>NZ_JABSNU010000009.1 GCF_013266735.1 Pedobacter foliorum | reverse complement strand
TCGGTGGTGTCTACCTCTTCCCATTCCGAACAGAGAAGTCAAGCCCACCAGAGCCGATGGTACTGCGGTAACACGTGGGAGAGTAGGTCGGTGCCAAATCTTAAAGTAACCCTGTAGTTAATACTACAGGGTTTTCTTGTTTATAGCTATTCCTATGCTATTTGTTTATAGACAGTTTGGTCTTATAATTATGCCCGTCGTAATCCTGAATTTAGTTCAGGACCTCGCACTAGTAAGGCTTCCTTTCTCTTGAGGGGGCCTGATACCGGCCTTCGCCGGCATGACGAATTGAGGATGACGATCGATTAGATTTAGTGTTAAAAAATGCTAAATCTTCATCAGAGATACAATAAAACCGTATAATTGTATTTTACGTTAATCTTATAAAAGCACTTTTAATGAAATTAAGATATATATTGCTGTTTGCACTTAGCTTTATCTTAAGTGGATCTGCATTTTCACAAAGTAAAGATATTAAGCTTCCTCCTAATTGGTATAATTTGGACTTAGTTGCCGATGGGTATTTCGGAATAAGTACTGAAAAGGCATATAAGGAATTGCTAAGCGATAGAAAGCCTAAACAAAATGTAATTGTTGCTGTAATAGATGGCGGTGTTGATATAAATCACGAAGATTTAAAAGATGTTTTGTGGACTAATAAAAAGGAGATTCCAGGCAATGGAATAGATGATGATGGCAATGGATATGTAGATGATATACATGGCTGGAATTTTATAGGTTCGAAAAATGGTAATCTTGCTTATGACAATCTTGAATTAGTTAGGATACTTAGGGAATATGGACCAAAGTATGTATCAACCATAAGATCTACCGTATTGGATAGCGCTCAAAAAGAAGAATATGCGTTATATCTTAAAGCGAATGCCGAATTTGGAAGAAAGTATAATGATGCTCACTACACGTTTGGAATTGTAAGTATGATAAATAAGGTTCTCGATTCAGTAGCTGTTATAAACAATAAGAAGATTCCTACATTGGATGATATTGATAAATATGTGGCCGACAATGAAGATGAGGAGCAAGTGAAGAAGATTATACGTGGAGGCTCTAAAGATAGTGGGGGGATTGATAAGTTCTACAAGGAGATGAAGGATGCATATAAGCAATACGATGTGATGCTTAAGTTTAATTTGAATGTGAAGTATGATCAAAGAAAAGAACTGGTTGGGGATGATTATACGAATGCTAGAGAACGATTGTATGGGAATAACGATGTCGCAGGCCCCAATGCAGAACATGGCTCTCACGTTTCGGGTATTATAGGTGCTAATAGAGCCAATTCGATTGGTATTAATGGTGTAGCCAATAGTGTAAGTATAATGGCAATTAGAGTTGTACCAGAAGGTGACGAAAGAGATAAGGATGTAGCTAATGGAATCAGATATGCAGTTGACAATGGTGCAAAAGTTATCAATATGAGCTTTGGTAAGGGCTTTAAATGGAATAAGGAAGTTGTTGATGAAGCCGTGAAGTATGCGGAAGAGAAGGGTGTATTACTTGTACATGCAGCAGGAAATGATAATGAGGATGTTGATGTGAAAGAGAATTATCCTAATAAATACTTTGATGGACCTGAAGCTATCGCTTACAAAAAAACTATTAAGAAAGATCTACCGGCAACAATTAAATTAAATCAAAATCAGGCACAAGGCCCTGTTATGAGAGGAGGGGCCAATACTATAATTAAAAAAGCAGTAGTGGATACTGCCAAATTTAAATTACCACATGCAAATAACTGGATAGAGGTTGGAGCCAGTGCTTATGCAAATGATGCAAATTTGAAGGCATCTTTTTCTAACTATGGTAAAAATAACGTTGATGTCTTTGCTCCTGGGTTTATGATTAACTCTACGGTTCCAGGCTCTAAATATGAAGAATTTGATGGAACAAGTATGGCAGCCCCTGTTGTATCAGGTCTTTCTGCTTTAATTCTAAGCTATTATCCAGATCTTAAACCTCACCAGGTAAGAGAGATCATAATGAAATCTGCGACTAAGGTTTTACAGAAGGTTAAGTATAAGAATGAAAGAGGTGAGACTGTTCGTATACCTTTCTCTGATCTTTGTGTTAGTGGAGGTATTGCAAATGCTTATGAGGCACTAAAACTTGCCGCAACGTATCAGTCAAAATAGCCTATGCGCTTGTTGTTAAAACAAAGTACCTTCTTGTATTTCTGAATTATTTCTTTCAAACTTCAATAACCACTTCTTTTTGTCGACTCCGGCAGCATATCCTGTCATAGTCCCATTACTGCCAATTACCCTATGGCAGGGTATTATAATTGCCAATCTATTTCTCCCGTTTGTAGACGCAATTGCGCGAATGGCTTTTGGATTGTTCATCATTTCTGCCTGTTCTTTATAAGTCCAGGTTTTCCCGTATGGGATTTTTTGAAGTGTTCTCCATACAGCTTGCGAAAACTCATTACCAGGCGTATGTAGTGAAACTGAAAAGATTTTCCTCTTTCCTTGAAAATATTCAATGAGTTCGTCTTCTAATTGATCTAAGTGCTGATTTCTTCCAGTCACCAAAACTGCATTAAGCAATTTTTGTAAATCAGTAAATTCCTTTTCTAATCTAATACGGTTAGTAAATTCCAATAAACAGACGCCTTCAGAAGTCGCTCCAGCCAACATCGGACCTAAAGGAGTAGAAATCTCCGTCATGGTGATTACAGAAGATCCTGCTAAGTCTATATCTTTTGAAGAATCGTGTTGAATTTCCATAATTTATCTTTAATTCAAATCTACAAAATAAAGGAAATAGAAATTAAAGGTGACCGGTTTTTTGTTTTAAGGAATAAGTATTGAATCTTATGCGTCAGTTAATGCGTCAAAGACAAGCGATTTTAGTTTGTTTTTACGTAAGTAATAGATTATTGTTAGTATATTGAATTCATGAAAGTCTCAATGCACTATTGTATAGAATGCTGTTTAAATGGCTTTAAACGTAAAAAAGCCCACATTTCTGTGAGCTTTCATTCAAGTAGCGGGGAGCAGGATCGAACTGCCGACCTCAGGGTTATGAATCCTGCGCTCTAACCATCTGAGCTACCCCGCCGGGCGTCTTTTTTCTAAAGAGTTGCAAATATAGAATAAATTACTTTTCTTTAGAAATATAAATTAAAAAAATTGTCTAATAATTCAGAATATAAGTGTTCAACGATGTCAGAAAAGAAAAAATTTACGTTAGAATATGAATTGAGGTCGTCTCCACGTATTTTATTTAGTTTTATTAGTGAGCCAAATGGGTTGTCTCAATGGTTTGCCGATGATGTGATTTTCAGAGATCAGATGTACACATTTACATGGGACGATGAAGTCCAGAAAGCAAAGTTGCTAAGTGTTAAAGAAAATAAGTCAGTAAAGTTTAAATGGCTCGAAGATGAGCCACACTGTTATTTTGAGATGGAAATTGTACAAGACGAATTGACAAATGATGTAGCACTTTCTATAACAGATTTCGCTACTGATGATACATTGGCCGAGCGTACACTAATTTGGGATAATCAGATTAACTACCTGCACAGTGTAATTGGTGCCTAGTTTTTCAATAGCTTTGTCTACATTTGTATATTGAAAAAGATTCATTTACTTCTACTCAAAGCATTTATAAGGCCCTTCTTCGTCACATTCTTTATTGTGATGTTCATTTTGTTAATGCTTTTCCTATTTAAATATGTAGATGATTTAATAGGAAAGGGATTCGAATGGTACATTATATTAGAGTTAATGTATTATGCTTCTGCGGCAAATGTGTCGATGGCACTTCCTTTGTCCATTTTATTGTCATCTATAATGACTTTTGGGACACTAGGGGAGAATTATGAGCTGGTTGCTATTAAGTCTGCAGGACTGTCGCTTCAGAAAGCGATGAGGCCTCTTTTTGTCCTCATTATATGTATAGCCATAAGCTCCTTCATTTTTTCAGATTATATGCTACCCAAGGCGAATTTGAAATACGGATCGCTTTTATGGGATATAACTAATAAAAAACTATCCTTTTTAATTAAAGAAGGGGTTTTTAATAACAGTATACCAGGCTATTCTATCAGGGTTAACAAAAAAGGAGACGATGGGGTTTCATTGTATGATGTAATGATTTATGATCATACAAATACAAATGGAATGGCTAAGATCATTATTGCCAAAGAAGGTAAAATGTACAGCAATGATAAGTACCTGTTTCTGAAATTAAAAAATGGCGTAAGGTACGAAGAGTCGAGCGGCCGTAATACCTATAATAACCCAAGGCAGGAATTAACTAGGATGAGATTTACTGAAACTGACCAGAAGTTTGATATTTCTAGTTTTAAAATGGCCAGAACAGACGAACAGGATTTTAGGAACAATACTCAGATGCTAAATTTAAAGGGTCTGACGAAGAAACGCGACTCCTTAGTGAAAGAGCTGGATAGCGTAAATAAATTCGCCTCTGCTACTGTAAACAACTACTATAGGCAAAACAACTACGCTAAAGGGTACACTAAAGTTAAAGTACCGGCAAAAGAAATAAAAGGAGATATTTTAAAGACATTTCCTGAAAAGCAAAGGCTTGCAATTGTTCAAAGCGCTTTAGATTTAGCAACCTCCGTAAAACAAGCTACCTCCAATAGGGTTGGCGATTATGAAGATAGAACCAGAAGTATAATAAAGGTACAACTGGAATACCAACGAAAGTTTACCTTAGCTGTTTCCTGTGTTTTACTGTTCTTTATTGGAGCTCCATTGGGAGCTATAATACGAAAGGGTGGACTTGGATTACCTGTTGTAATGGCAATAGTATTTTTTCTTCTGTACCACATTATAGCCACAGTTTCTGAAAAGTCGGCAACTACAGGCTCTTTACTTCCTTTCTTTGGAATGTGGTTGGCTATATTTATTCTGTCGCCTTTAGGTGCATTCTTAACTTATAAGGCAACTGTTGATTCCGCTTTATTCGACGTGGGTTATTTTAAACAGGTATTTATAAATCTTTTCAAAAAGAAAAAATAGCATTTACAATCTCTAATTGAGGTAAACACCTAATATTCATTACTTATTTATGATAGTTTGTAGCGTGATATTGGATTTGAAGATTGTAACTTTGCACTGTAAATCTTACTAACTAATCAGGCAACTTGTTTGTGTTACTTGATTATTGATATATTCAGAAAAATGGAAATCAAACTAGATACAATAGAAGAAGCTATTGCAGAAATAAAAGCGGGTAAAGCTATTATTGTTGTAGATGACGAAGATAGAGAGAACGAAGGCGATTTTATTACAGCTGCTGCAAATGCTACTCCTGAAATGATAAATTTCATGGCAACTTACGGTAGAGGTTTAATCTGTGCGCCGTTAACAGAAGAAAAGTGTGATGAATTAGGTTTGGAGTTAATGGTGGGAAAAAACACAGCCGCTTTCGAAACTAATTTCACGGTTTCTGTTGATTTAAGAGGCCATGGCTGTACAACCGGTATTTCTGCTTCCGACAGATCAAAAACTATTAAAGCTTTAATTGATCCCAATATTGATCCTGCTGAATTGGGTAGACCTGGACATATCTTTCCATTAAGATCTAAAGATGGAGGAGTTTTAAGACGCTCAGGACATACTGAAGCTTCTGTCGATTTAGCCAGACTTGCTGGGATGGAACCTGCGGGGGTTTTAGTTGAGATTATGAAGGATGATGGTGAAATGGCAAGACTTCCTGACCTTATTAAAATTGCAGCACAACATCAGCTTAAAATAATCAGCATAAAAGACCTTATCGAATACAGATTAAGCAAAGAAAGTCTGATAGAACAAGAGGTAACTGTAAACTTACCTACACAATGGGGAGATTTCAAAATGACTGCCTATACTCAAATTGATACTGGTGCAACGCATTTGGCAATTAGTAAAGGAGAGTGGTCTTTAGATGAACCAGTATTAACAAGAGTACATAGTTCTTGTGTTACCGGCGATATTTTTGGATCATGCAGATGCGATTGTGGTCCTCAATTGCACAAAGCTATGGAGATGATTGATAAAGAAGGGAAAGGTGTAATCGTATACATGAATCAGGAAGGAAGAGGAATCGGACTTGTTAATAAACTGCGTTCATATAACTTACAAGATGCCGGCTTGGATACCGTTGAGGCAAACATTAAATTGGGCTTTAAAGGAGACGAAAGAGATTACGGTGTTGGAGCTCAAATACTAAGAGCACAAGGTATCACTAAAATGAGATTGATGTCTAATAACCCAACCAAGCGTGCCGGTTTAATTGGCTATGGCTTGGAGATTGTAGAAAACATTCCAATAGAAATAGAAAGTAATATTCATAATGAGCTTTATCTTAAAACTAAGCGTGACAAGATGGGGCATCAAATAATGAAAGGCTAGAAAAAAAGTAGGTTATTTATAACCTACTTTTTTTTGCTCTTTTTTTCAGGAGTAACAGCTTCCTTATTTGCTGTGGGCTTATTAACCGGGATTGACTTTTTCTCCTCCTCTGCTTTTTTCTTCAGAAGTTCTTCCTCAGTCTTCTTCTTCAGATTTTGGTTGTATTTGCCCGTTATTCTCTGAAGGAACTCTCTGAAGCTGTCAAATTGCTGACTATAAATAAGTCCAAAAGAGGTTACATTGTTGTTTTGACTAATACCAGTGTTAAAGAAAGTATTTTGTTGAGTAGGCGGCTTGTTGGCAAGCTTACCTACTAGAGTACCATCCTTCTTAATTAATGCTAAAACCTCAACCTCTCCACCAACATTATTTCTGGTAAATCCAATTGGTGATAAATCGTTGGTACTGCGCTTGTCTACAATTCCGGCATTTAAAACAATGCGGTCATTAAAAAATCTGAAAGAGGCATTGGCCTCACTTAACGAACGGATATTAATATCCACGAAGTCAAGATTAAGTGAAGATAAAACATTGTTAAACTGATTAAACAACAGCTCAGTGGCAGTACTTGCCACCCCGGACGTTAATTGCTTACCTAGCGCTTCTTTTCCTGTACCAGGAGCGAAACTACGTCTTATGATCAAACTAAGCGCCTGAAGGTTTCTGTTGTTGTCATCATTAAAGTAAGATTGCATTTCTTCTTTAATGGCAGGATTTGATGGGAAGAAGATGTCAAGTTTGATGTCCGGTTTTAATAGTGATCCACTTAAACCCATTTCAACCTCAGTTAAAACGCGTTCATTAGCATTGTTACCGCCATCCCTGTTAGCTGCAGTATAAAGATCACTAAGTCCTGCACGAAGAGAGTAGATCGCTTTTAGGTTTATTTGCGCGGTAGTAGGGTTTCCTGTCCAACGGATAGTACCACCTTGCCTAATGTTAAATTTCTTGTTTATAATCTCCTGAGCTGTAAAATCAAAACTTCCTGTTTCAATTATATAGTCACCAGACATCTCAAAATCGCCCAGGCTGTTGATGTTAAGCGCCAGGTTTTTAGAGTATCCTTTTCCACTAAGATTTCCTAATGTAGTATAAATATTTGCTGTACTGTTTGCATCAACCTCAAGTTTTAGACTCATTGTAAGACCGTCAAAACTCGTTGCTTTTTTTACAACCTTAGTGGTGTCTTTGCTTACAAAAGTTATGAAATCTTTATTTGATACAGTTTCAGAACTGTTAAGAGGGAGGTTAAAAACAGTACCTTTTTCCGTTTTGGCGTTAATATCTATAAATAACTTATTTGTTGGCCCTTTAAACCTAAAAGTACCGGTGCCATAGGCTTTTCCATAATATATGCCGTTATCTTTTTCAGTAGTATTTAAGGCCATAAAATCCTTAGCATCAATGTCGATATCCAGAGTTGGCGTATTGATGTTATTGAGGTCAACAGTGCCATTTGCGATTGCCTGGTTACCATCAATATCAAGTAACTTCAGATCATTAATATCGATCACGCTGTTATGAACCTCTACACGGTCGTTTAGTGTATATCTTGTTTTAAGATAGTTAACCGTCACTTCACCCTTGTCAAAAGAAACCTCACCGTTGATTTCAGGCTTTTTAAAAGGGCCTTTAACAGTTAGAGATGAAGAAATATGACCTTTAAGATTTGACACAAGTTCATTAACAAAAGGTTCCAAAACAGCCAATTCACTTTTGTCAAGGTTGATGTTTAGGTCCATTTCTTTCTTCTCAAGATCTAGCGCTCCTAATACGCGAAGAGTTTCTCTGTCGGAAGAGACTATATTGGTGTAAATGTTCGCGACATTATTTGCGCGATCATAGGATGAAGTATCTGTTAAATCACCAATGTAAGTGTTGTTAAAGGCTAAAGAGTCGATTTTTATATTGTCAGTTATTTTAGGTGATTTTAGGATGTTGTATAACTTAGTTTCTCCATTGATGTTACCCGCCAACTGAACTCCATACGCCTTAACAAAAGGATTTATTGTCTTTAAACTGAAATTTTTAAAGCCAACAAGCAGTAGGTCTTTTGGATCATCCGAAAGAACTCCATCTACCGTGAGCAATTGATTGCCATTGCTTAAATCAAAATTGGTAATCTCTGTTTTTCCTTCGTGAAAGTTAATTCTAACTTTTTCCTGGATTTTCCAATCTTCATTATTCACAGTAAGCTGGGATGGGAGGATACTAACTCTAGCCGTTGTATCATTTGCAAACTCTACCAAACCGTTTAAATCCAGTTGATTCGCATCATCTGAATTGGCAAGTTTTAAGTTGAGTGAAAGGCTATCATTTCTAAGGATATTTGAGATGTTGACATTCTTAATGTACAAGCTATCATTTAAATCTACCCTGTCGGAAGTTATAATTGCCTGAATCTGATTTACAGAAGTATTCTCGTCAATGATAATGTTGTTTGCTGTAATACCATCGTATTTTAGCTTTTTTATAAAGCCGTTTAAAGTAGCTATGTTGTTTGGAGAGTCAAAGTTGCCTATAAAAACTGCCTCATCTTCAATTGATAAGCCAGGGGCAAGAAGCTCTGCAATAGGCTCAAATCTTTTTATTTTCAGATTGAACTGAAAGATTTGATCACCATAGGGAAGAATGACAGTCTTAAGAGAAGGGATGTACTTCTTCGCTAGTGCTTTGTAATATGAAGGAATGGTGTTCAGGTTATATTGCCCTTTTAAGCTGGCATCCAGGATATCTGAATGAATTGTCAGGTCCCTATCTTTTCCTATACCTGAAGCTTTTAGCTCTACGGAATCAATATTGTAAATCCCTTTAACATTATCTAATCTAATTTGTTGAATTAAAAGTTTACCCTGAATGTTATTTAGGTTAGTTCCAGAGAAATTGGTGCTAAATGTAGCATCAACCTTTAAAGAATCTTTGTATAGTTTTAAGGCTTTTAACTTCGCATTATTAATAGTGGCCTTAAAATTAAAGACTGGCAATTGGGGATTTAAATTTACTCCGCCATCAAAAACAAGCTGAACATTCTTATCATTAATTTTCAAGCGACCATCAAAATACTTTTTATCAAATGTCCCGTCAATTTTTACATTCCTATATCGGTACTGATTAAAGTCAATGTAATCTATATCTCCATTTAGTTTTTCTGATAGACTTTTTATTTCGGTTCCTCTTCCTTGTACATTTAAAGAAGCGGAAATTTTTCCAAGCATATCCTCATCTAGCAGGTTTCCTAAATTGAAGTCGAATGATTTAACATTACCAGAGTAAGACGGAATTCCTTTCTTATCTATTTTCATGTTAACATCAGAAACTAACCTGCCTAGCTTAGTTTTAAACTCCCCATAGGCAATAAAATCATTTTGAAATCCAGTAAATGAGCCATTAAAGTTGATGTTCCCAAATTTTCCAATGACAGCAGGGATCACTTTCGTCTTTTTTCCAGTTGTACTTGTTAGTATCTCATCCAGGTCGGCTTTATTCGTTCCTGCCATTTCTATTTTAAGATCCATAAATGTCTCTTTAAGATTTGGCAGTCCTTTTACGATAAAATCACCTTTTATATAAGTTGCTTTTCCAGCTTTTACGGCTAGTTTTTTTGCTTTAAGGTTGTTAACTAAACCTGTAACCTTTCCATCAACATCAATTTCCAGGTTCATATCATTCAATTCCGGAGCAAAAAAGGCAACGTCTCGTGAGGCTAAATGACTATCCTTAAAATTAGCTTTCATTCTTACTTTATTCACATAGTCTCTAAAGTCGCGGTATTTATTAAACCGCATTTGAAAGTAATCAGATAACCTGCTCTTGTTGGTTACCAGCATTAAGTTCTTTAGCTCTATAGCATTCGTGTCAACAGTAGTAAAAGCAGTAAGGTTTTTAAGATAAAAGCCGCTCTTCTCTTTAAAAGTAAGGTTTTTGATGTCGGCCTGAAGAATATGATCAGTAGTATTTAGCTTTTCAAAGATTCCGTTAAAGCTAGTTAGGTGAACATCATCAAAATTAACCCCATTTATAATGGTGTCAACTCTCTGATTTTTGTACTTCAGATCCATGTTGTTCAATATAACCCTATCAAAAGATAGTTTAAAAGGCTTCTTTTTAGTTTTAACAGTGGGAGGACCAGAATCAAAATAGTCAATAATAAAATCAAGATTAGTAGATCTGTCTTTGTACGACTTCAAATAGAAGGCACCATTATTAATTTGCACAGTATTGATGTCAACTATGCGTTTTTTAAGCGAAAGTTGATTGATGTCTACTAAAAATTTAGGCGTATTTAGCAAAGTATCTTTCTGTTGATCCAGAACTAGTAAGTTTTCTATAACAACATACTTAAAAGGTTTTATGTATATGCCAGTTAAGGAAATCGTTGTATTAAGCTCTTTAGATAAGTATGCGGCCGCTTTTTTTGCTACAAAAGTTTGAACAGGCCTAAATTGGATTGCAAATAAAATGACACCAGCAAGTAATAATACTGATGCAACGATCCAAAGAAGTATTTTTAATAGTTTTTTAATAATTTTGTAGCTTAATAATAATAAACGTGTCTGTAATACTTGCTATAGAATCTTCCTGCGATGAAACCTCCGTTGCTATATGTAACAACGGCAAAATTACTGCCAATGTTATTGCAAACCAAACAATTCATCAAAATTATGGAGGTGTAATTCCTGAATTAGCTTCAAGGGTTCATCAACAAAATATTGTTCCGGTAATACAACAGGCATTAGGTGATGCTAAAGTTAGTAAAAAGGAACTAAATGCAGTTGCTTTTACTCAGGGACCAGGGTTATTAGGGTCGTTGTTGGTAGGTGTTTCATTTGCTAAGTCATTTGCGTTAGCGTTAGATTTACCATTAATCTCGGTAAACCACATGCACGCCCATATTTTGGCTCACTTTATTGATGATCCTAAACCTAAATTTCCTTTCATTTGTCTAACAGTATCCGGCGGACATACTCAAATTGTCGTCGTGAGAAGCCATTTTGATATGGAGATTGTAGGTGAAACCCTTGATGATGCAGCAGGTGAGGCATTTGATAAAACAGCAAAGATTTTAAGTTTACCTTATCCAGGTGGACCTCTTATTGATAAATATGCAGCAGGAGGGAATCCTCTGGCTTATAAATTTGGTGAGCCTCAAATCAAAGATCTCAATTATAGCTTTAGTGGATTTAAAACTTCCATATTGTATTTTATCAGAAATCAGGAAAAGGAGAATCCGAACTTTATTTCAGAGAACTTAAATGATATTTGTGCTTCTGTTCAGCACAGTATAGTTCACATATTGCTAAATAAGTTAAAGAAAGCGGCGAAGCAATATGGAATTAAGGAGATCGCTATAGCTGGGGGAGTGTCAGCTAATAGTGGATTGAGAGCAGGTTTAACTGCCTTAGCGGAGGAGCTAAATTGGAATGTGTATATACCGGCTTTCCAGTATTGCACTGATAATGCAGCGATGATTGCTATTGCAGGTCATTTTAAATATTTAAATAGGGATTTTGTGGAACAAGATGTTGCACCATTATCTAGAATGGAGTTTTAACATATAAAAAGTATAATTATGGGTGTGATGAGTTTTGTTTTCTTTGGTTTAATGCTTGTGCCATTAATCATCTTTTTAATCTGGTTAATTAAAAAGGATAAGAACAGAAACTATATAGGTTTGGTGGTTTTGGTATTGATGACGGTTATAGCTATTGTTGCTATTGTAAAGATCGACGCTCATTTTATGGAGAATAATACTCCAGGAATGAATCCAAATAATCAGGCTCCAAGCTATAAATAAGTAAAAGGTCTTAAATACAAAAAGGGGGTGTATCATAAATTTATGATACACCCCCTTTTTTATATCGTTCGTCATCCTGAATTTATTTTAGGATCTCTCAAGAGAAAGAAAGCCTGGCTAGTGGGAGGTCCTGAAATAAATTCAGGACAACGGCCCACGTATGGTACGGGCTCTTCTTTATGGTTTAAATTATAATTTAAGCTTTCTCTTCCAGTTTTTCGCCGGTAACTTCAGCTCTGATTTTTGCTTCAATTTCTTCAGATAGCTCCGGGTTATCAAGTAATAACTGTTTAACCGCATCTCTACCTTGACCTAATTTAGTGTCTCCATAAGAGAACCAAGAACCAGCTTTTTTGATGATGTTAAAGTCAACACCTAAATCGATGATTTCACCGGTTTTAGATATTCCTTCGCCAAACATAATGTCAAACTCAGCTATACGGAAAGGTGGAGCAACTTTGTTTTTAACAATCTTTACTTTAACCCTGTTTCCTGCTACTTCATCTGAATCCTTAATTTGCGAAGTTCTACGGATGTCTAAACGAACTGAAGCATAAAACTTTAGTGCATTACCACCGGTTGTTGTTTCTGGATTTCCAAACATTACACCAATCTTTTCACGTAATTGGTTAATGAAAATACAGCAACATCCTGTTTTAGCAATAGTTCCTGTTAGTTTACGTAAAGCTTGAGACATTAAACGAGCTTGAAGGCCCATTCTTGAATCTCCCATTTCCCCTTCAATCTCAGCTTTAGGTACCAATGCCGCAACCGAGTCAATAACGATCACATCAATTGCACCGGATCTGATTAGGTTGTCAGCAATTTCCAAAGCTTGTTCACCATTATCCGGTTGTGATATCAATAAATTATCTACATCAACGCCTAATTTTTTTGCATAACCTTTATCAAATGCATGTTCAGCATCAATAAAAGCTGCTAAGCCACCTTTTTTCTGTGCTTCAGCAATAATATGAGTTGCTAAAGTTGTTTTACCTGAAGATTCAGGGCCATATATTTCAATAACCCTTCCTTTTGGTACACCGCCAATTCCTAAGGCAATATCTAAACTAATAGATCCAGTCGAAATAGATTCGATAGCCTCTACAGCATTATCACCTAATTTCATAACAGTTCCTTTACCGTATGATTTTTCTAACTTATCTAAAGTAAGCTGTAATGCCTTTAATTTGTCTGCGTTTGCGTTTGTGCTCATATTATTAAATTCTGTAAGAAAGTAACGGCTTACATTTCTTAACGTAAAATGATTTTCTTATTACTAATTATGTTAGCAAACATAACTATTATTTAATTTAAAATAACAAATAAATTATTATTTTTTTGTTATTAGCTCTGAATCACTAAGTATTTTAGTTATTTTATTCTTGTTTTGATAATATTTGCAAAAGCTTGTGATATCGCAAATACTACATTTTGGAGATCTTGCCAGGCAAACATATCTGCCATGCAATATCAGCCAATGATGTGCAACATGTATCGTTTCTTCAGGTAAGTTCTTTACCAGATCTTTTTCAACAGCCAAAGGAGTCTTTCCGGTGGTCAAACCAATTCGGTTTGCAACCCTAAAAACATGTGTATCCACAGCCATAGCCGGTGCATTGTAAATTACAGATGCAATTACATTGGCAGTTTTCCTTCCAACGCCGGGCATTTTTTGCAAATCATCAACATCAGAAGGTACTACATTGTTAAAATCATTTAGCAATATTTTAGCCATACCCACTAAATGTTTTGCTTTGTTATTTGGGTAGCTCACACTTCTAATGTAATCAAATACAATATCAGGAGTAACATCGGCCAGTGCCTTAGCATCCGGAAAACGTTGAAAGAGGGCAGGAGTAACCTGATTTATCCTCTTATCTGTACATTGAGCAGATAAAATAACTGCAACAAGTAACTGAAATGGATTGTTATAGTGCAATTCTGTTTCGGCATCAGGTTGCTTGGCAGAAAAATGTGACACAAAAAGCTTATATCGTTCTTTTTTGAGCATTTGCAAACTTATATATTTTTGCTCTTAATTTTCAATTTTGAATCGATTGTCCATAAATGAAAGTATTAAGCTCAATTTCATTTTAACGATATTCTTCTTGTTAATGACGAGATAAAAACGTCTTTTATCAAAATCCGATAAGGCGATTTTCATTTAAAGGAATAAAAAAAGCTGCCAAAATGTTGGCAGCTTTAATTCGTTTGTAAATTACTTGGCTCTAGAGTAGGCTAAAATCTTCGATATAGTTGTATCAGAAGGGTTTTTAGCTAAGCTGTCCAACTGCGGTTTTATGTTCTCATAGAACGATAAATCCTGTGGTTCAACATCATCTGCAGGAATCATTTCCTGTTTTTGCTGTCCGTAATTTAGTTTGTTAACTGAAGTAGAGGTTTCCATCATAAGCAATAAGCGTATATTAGTTTTACTAATTAACGCTATTGTTATTAATTTATTTTAACCCTAACAACAATTATTTATATTTTTTTATTTTTAGTGATATTATGATATTTCCTTAACCTTCATCATTTTACGAAGATTGCTCAAAGCATACCTCATACGTCCTAAAGCGGTATTTATACTTACATCAGTTAAATCAGCTATTTCTTTAAAACTGAGGTCTGCATAGTGTCGCATAATTAAAACTTCTTTCTGATCATCAGGCAGTAAATGTATCATTGCTCTTAAATCAAAATGAGTTTGCTCCCTCAAAATTCTATCCTCTGCACTTTCTTCATGAAATTGCAGCATATTAAATACATCGGTACCGTCGGCACTTGTAATTACCGGACCTCGTTTTTCACGTCTAAAATAATCTATAACCAAATTATGCGCAATACGCATCACCCACGGTAAAAATTTACCTTCTTCATTGTAACGTCCAGATCGTAATGTGTTAATAACCTTAATAAAGGCATCCTGAAATATATCTTCCGCTAAGTATTGGTCTTTAACCAATAAATAGATTGAAGTATAAATTTTTGATTTGTGTCTTCTTAAAAGTTCTTCCAAAACGGCTTCGTTGCCGGTAAGGTATAACTTCACCAAATCCTGATCACTATATTGTTGTAATTTCATAGGAGTATCCTTACTAAATCCCTTGCTCTTATATTGCTAAAAAATACTTAGTAGATGTTTGTTTCGATATGATTTCTCCTATTGGTTTTTATGATGGTGGTGTGTTGTTGTTCAGTTAATTATTTCAAAAGAAGCATTTTTTTATTAGAATTCAATAGAAAAAGTGTTAAAAAAAAATAAAAGTGGTCTGAGAGCCTTATTTTTGCAATGTCTCAAAAAACCAAATATTCGTTTTTTGAGGTATATTAGCAGTATTCTATCACGAAATCAATGAATAACGAAATCGACAAAGATCCACACAAAAATATTATCATAAAGGGTGCCAGAGTTCATAACCTAAAGAATATAGATGTAGCAATTCCTAAAAACAAGCTGGTTGTAATAACCGGAATGTCGGGATCAGGTAAGTCATCTTTAGCATTTGATACCCTATACGCTGAAGGTCAGAGGAGATACGTTGAGAGTTTGTCTTCCTATGCCCGTCAGTTTATGGGCAGGATGAATAAACCTGATGTTGATTACATAAAAGGAATTGCTCCGGCGATTGCCATCGAACAGAAGGTGATCACGTCAAATCCGCGATCAACAGTAGGTACCTCAACCGAGATTTATGATTATCTAAAGCTGCTGTTCTCCAGAATTGGGAAAACATATTCTCCTATTTCTGGTAATGTGGTAAAAAAAGACACAGTTACTACAGTAGTCGATTTTATCTCTAATCTTGAAGAGGATAGCACTGTTACTATATTTTGTCCTTTATTCCCTCACAACAATAGATCTGTAAAAGAAGAGTTGGCAGTATTGTTGCAAAAAGGCTTTTTACGAGTTTTTTATAATGATGCAGTTCATAAAATTGAAGCTATTCTTGAAGATGAATCTTTTAAAGATTTCGAACTAAAAGACGAAAACACAATCAAGATTTTGATTGATCGAATTGTAGTTAATACAGAAGAGGAAACTTTAAGTCGCATAGCTGATTCAGTGCAAACTGCCTTCTTCGAAGGAAAAGGAGATTGCTATGTAGATCATGATGGAAAACTAACAAACTTCTGTGATCGTTTCGAGCTTGATGGAATTCGTTTCGACGAACCAACTCCAAATTTCTTTAGTTTCAATAACCCCTATGGTGCCTGTAAAAGGTGCGAAGGTTATGGAAACGTAATAGGTATAGATGAAGATTTAGTTATTCCTGATAAGAGTAAAAGTGTTTTCGACAATGCAATTGCGCCTTGGCGAGGCGAGAAAATGAAGGAATGGCTTGCTAAGCTTGTTAAAAGTGCTGCTAAATTTGACTTCCCGATTCACAGGCCATTTAATGAATTAACCGAAAAGGAGCAGAGGTTATTATGGACAGGTAATAAGTATTTTGAAGGACTTGATGCTTTTTTTAAAGAACTGGAAGAGCAGACCTTTAAAATCCAATACCGTGTAATGCTATCTCGTTATAGAGGTAAAACTTCTTGTCCTGATTGTAAAGGCTCAAGATTACGTAAAGATGCATCGTATGTAAAAATCAACGATAAATCAATTATTGATATCGTTTTGATGCCTTTATCAACTATCCTTAACTTCTTTGACAACCTAACCCTTTCGTCAAACGATGCGAAAATAGCTAAACGGTTATTGGCAGAGGTTAGTAGTCGCGTGCTATATCTGAACAATGTTGGCTTAGGCTACCTTACACTTAACAGGCTGTCTAATACACTTTCAGGTGGAGAATCTCAGCGCATTAACCTTGCTACTTCATTAGGAAGTAGCTTAGTGGGCTCTATATATGTGCTTGATGAACCAAGTATAGGATTACATCCAAGAGATACCAATAAGCTGATAGAGGTGCTGGTTTCACTCAGAAACGTAGGAAATACAGTTCTTGTGGTAGAGCATGAAGAGGAAATGATGAAGGCGGCTGACCATATTATTGATATAGGTCCCGAAGCCGGAACTCACGGCGGTAACCTTGTTTTTAGTGGTACATACGATGAAATCATAAAAGATAAGAATAGCTTAACCGGAAAATACCTCTCTGGGGAGGAGCAAATCGCGATTCCAGTAAAAAGAAGAGGGTGGAAAGACCATATTCTAATTAAGGGTGCCAGAGAAAACAACCTTAAAAATATAGATGTAAAATTCCCTTTGGGCGTGTTTACAGTTGTAAGTGGCGTTTCGGGATCAGGAAAAACAAGTTTAATCAAGAAAATACTATACCCTGCCGTACAAAAAGCAATAGGGAACTACTCTGGAGAACAAACAGGAGCTTATGATGGTATTTATGGTAATTATGAATTGGTTAGCCAGGTTGAAATGGTCGATCAAAATCCAATCGGCCGATCATCAAGATCTAATCCGGTAACTTACGTAAAAGCATGGGATGATGTACGAGCTTTGTTTTCAGCTTTGCCTGCTTCAAAGGCCGCGGGCTTAAAACCAGCAGCATTTTCGTTTAATGTGGAGGGTGGTCGTTGTGATGTTTGCCAAGGCGAGGGAGAAGTTAAAATAGAAATGCAGTTTATGGCAGATATTTACCTGCCATGCGAAACTTGTGGAGGCCGAAGATTTAAGCAACAGGTACTTGATGTAACTTATCAGGATAAAAACGTTGCGGATATATTAGACTTAACAATTGAAGAGGCGGTAGAATTCTTTAAAAATGAACCCAAAATATTAAACAAACTACAACCTCTGGTTGATGTGGGCTTAGGCTATGTACATTTGGGACAATCCTCTAATACCCTTTCAGGTGGTGAGGCACAGCGTATTAAACTGGCTTCCTTCTTAATCAAAGGAAATAATGCTAATAAAACCTTGTTCATATTTGATGAACCAACTACCGGTTTGCACTTCCATGATATTAAAAAACTATTAATTGCGCTTAACACTTTAATAGAGCAGGGCAATACAATTTTAGTAATAGAGCACAATATGGACATGATAAAATCTGCAGATTGGGTAATAGATATTGGCCCTGAAGGTGGAGATAAAGGGGGTAATATTGTTTTTGAAGGCACACCTGAAGATCTTTTAGCAGTAAAAGCATCTTATACTGCTAAGTATTTAAAAGCTCATTTGAAATAATTGTATCTTCGCACATGCTTTTTTTAACACTCTTTTTAGGGGTAATTCTGAACATGATTGGTTACATACCGCCGGGAAATATTAATTTAACGGTTGTTCAGATAACAATTACGAGAGGGCTACGTCAGGCCTTATACTTTATTATGGCGTTTTCAACTGTCGAGATATTCTTTACTTTCGGAGTGATGCGTTTTGTACAATGGCTATCGAGCGAAATTAAGCTCGATAATATCATTGATGTTATCATGGTTTTCATGTTCGGGATACTAGGTGTAATTACCTGGAGATCTCGTAAGGAAATGCCTAAGGCCGATTATTCAAAAAAAGACAGTATAAAATACGGCTTGATTTTAGGCGTTGTAAACCCAATGCAAATACCTTACTGGTTATTTGTGGGTACTTACCTGATATCACATGAATGGATAGATATTGGATACCTTTCTTTGTCTGTTTTTAGTATCGGTTCGGGTATTGGTGCCGGGTTAGCATTATACGGATTTGCACGCTTTGCCCAGTATATTCAAGAGAAATTTGCGCTGAGCAGCTATATAGTTAATAAAGGAATTGCCATATTATTTTTTGCATTATCGGCATATCATGTATGCAAAATAGTGTACATTCATTTTCTAAAGTAATAAGCTATTTCTTTAGAAACTCAAGATTCCAGATCTTTTCTGCTCTGCGGCCAATAAACCAGAATGAAGCGGCGAGTACGCAAAAGAATAAGGCCTTGTGCCAGGTGTCCCAAAAGTATTCAAAATACCTTGTGTAGAGGTTTATAAACAGAAAGGTAATGCCAAATTCTCTGGCAATATCATCTCTGTGTTTCAAACCGATGTAAATGCTGATCAGGCAGAAGGCGGCCGACAGTATACCCCAATAAAACAAACTTAATTGTTTTACAGAATACCATTCTTCTAATGAACTGAAGTTACCGAAGACCGAAAGTAACCACAGAGAAACAAATAAATAGACCATACCACAGACATAATTTGTCTGGAAAAAGATGCCCATCTTTTTATTGTCTTTAATTAGAAAAGAAAATCCGGTAAGGCATAAGCCAAAAATCACAAAGCGAAGCGGGTAATTCATCCCAAGAAAGTACCAGTTCCAGCGCGATAAATAACCGGTTTCAGTACCAAACCAGGCACCTAATGAAATCAATACAAAAGCCCATATCAGTCTTGATTTAAAGATATAGGCCAGTACTCCATAAATAAACACAGAAGCCAGTATGAGTAAAGAGAAGTGCGAACTGCCATTGTCGATAGCCTTGCCGAGGTAAGCAATGGCATTGGCCGTTAACATTACCGCTGTAAAAACCATGGCCTCATTACTAAATACCAGATGCGATTTGAGCTTCTTTCTTTTAAAACTAAAGTAGTATAAGGCAGCTGCACCAGCTGCCGATAAAATACTTATCATCACATCAGAAGCAGTAAAAATGTGCTCCAGATAGTTTAAAACCTTGTTGTCAATTAAAAGAGCACCCAGTGATATAACGCCACAGGCCATTGCAATCCAAAAAGAGTACTGAGCTAATCGGCGCCAGTCGAAACTTTTAGTCTCATAACTGTTACGTAACTTTTTAACGTCATCTGGCGATAAGAGGTTCTCTTCCTGCCAATGATTGAGCATTTCGTCTAAAAAGTCGCTCTTTTCCTGGTCTACTTTCATTGATATACAAGGTACATTCTGTTACAGTAAAATCAAAATTTACAGATTACTTTAGCAGATTAGGAACTTTCTTGTTGTTACCCACAATCCACACGATATCACCATTCTCAAATGTAAGGGTCGAATCAGGATTCAGTATCCGCTCTCCATTTCTTTCAATTCCAACAACAAGCCCCTGAGTCATTTCCCTGATACCTGAATTACGAATCGTCTGACCGTAAACTGGTGAACTACTATTGATTACTATTTTTTGAAGAGCCATATCTTCTTTAGGGAAACTGGATTGTACACTTTCATCTATACTTCCTTCAAATAATTCCTTCACTGCGGCCAGCTGATCATCAGTTCCAATTACTAAAACTTTATCATTAGGATAAAGGCGTTCATCTCTGCCTGGAGTAGGGATCATGATTTTTCCACGTTCAATTAATGCAATGTTGACACCGTATTTCTCTCTTACAGATAACTCAATAAGGGTTTTTCCAACAAGGGTTGATTCCGGTGCAACTGTAAGTTCTACTAAGTGTGTGTCCCACGGTAGTATCTCAGGTTGGGCATTTTGAGCTTCTCTAGCGTTAAGGTTAAGTAGAAATCTGCTTTCAAGTTTGTTGTAAAAACCTTGTAGCCTTCTCGAGAAAACAAACATACAGGATACAATTAAGGCAATTGCAATAACAATTGAAACCCATGTGCTGTAGAACTGATAAATTAAAATGCCGACAAAGAAGATGGCCAAAGAAATACGTAAAATCTCAAGTGCAATTAGCGGCCCACGTGTATACTTTTTGTTTAACCACAGGTGTGAATAAGCCTTTCTTTCTATTCGTCTAATCGCAAGCGCCCATAAGAAAGGAGTCATGATAAACAAAGTAAGTATCAAGCTTACAATAATGCCATTGTTGCCATTAATCAGGTTTTGGGTGATAAATGGTTGTAGGTACTTTGAACCCAAAAATACTATAGCAATAAGAATAACCGAGTGTATAATGAGGTTAAAGGTGTACGATTTAAGCAACGTTTTCCAATCACTTAAAGTGGTTATACCTGCCGTACTTGAACTATAACGGTTAATGCCCTCAACCCATTTTTTAGGAAGTTTACGTTCTAAGAAGAAGTAAAACGGCTCAGAGAATTTAATCAGATAAGGAGTAGTAAAAGTTGTAATTGCCGATACTGCAACCGCTATTGGATATAAGAAATCACTGGTAACTTTAAGTGTTAATCCTAAAGTTGCAATGATAAACGAGAACTCACCAATCTGAGCCAAACTTAAACCCGTTTGTACCGATGTTTTTAAAGGTTGTCCAGAAACCAAAGCACCTAATCCCGAACTTAAAAACTTGCCTAAAACAGTGGCCAAGGTAATTACAACAATGGGAACAGCATAGTCAACCAGAATGCTTGGATTGATTAACATACCTACCGATACAAAGAAAATTGCAGCAAATAGATCTTTCACAGATTTTGTAAGATGCTCTATTCTTTCTGCCTGAGTGGTTTCTGCCAATATCGAGCCCATAATAAATGCACCCAAAGCAGGAGAGAAGCCAACCTTAACAGCCAACAATACCATCAATAAACACAAAGCGATAGAAACCACAAGCATGGTCTCATCATTCATTAATTTCTTAGTCGCTTTTAAAAAAGTAGGCACAAGGAATATTCCACCTATAAACCATAAAACAAGGAAAAAACAAAGCTTTAATATAGAAATCAGCATTTCTGCACCTGCAAATTGCTGACTAACAGCAAGAGTAGATAGCAATACCAATAATAAGATGGCAACAAGATCTTCAACAATAAGTACTCCAAATACCAGTCCAGCAAACTTTTTATGCTTTACCCCAAGCTCTTCAAAGGCCCTTATGATGATTGTTGTTGATGACACCGATAATATACCACCGAGGAATATACTGTCCATTGTAGACCAGCCCATTGCCAATCCGGCCACAAAACCAATTATCAACATAAACACAACCTCAACAATGGCTGTTATGGAGGCTGAGCCTCCAACCTTTACCAGTTTTTTAAAACTAAATTCAAGCCCTAAACTAAATAATAAGAAGATTACCCCAATCTCTGCCCAAATATTGATGCTTTCATTGTCTGTAACAGTTGGGATAAATTTAACGTGTGGACCAACCAATAATCCTGCTAAAATATAGCCAAGTACTAATGGTTGTTTAATTTTTTTAAAAAGGAGTGTAGTTACTCCAGCAGCTGCAAGTATTAAGCCTAAATCAGTAATTAATACTGGTAAATGTATCATAGAAACGCGTATTTTTTAATGTATAATTTATTGTGTTAACGTATTGGGGCTAAATTATAATTACCAAAAAACATGTTTTGGGTACAGAAAATTAAAGATATAAGAGTAACTCGAAAATGAAAAGGAGCTGTAATAATTTGCAATTAACGGGCATGAAGCTACCTGAATATCCTGTTTTTTAGAAATAACAAACAAGCCAAAAGATGTTTTGTTTACAACTTGCTGTAAAGCCGGTAGATCTTCAAATGAGGTTTTTTGAAATGATGATTTGCTTTTTTTGCTAAAAACAAAGTGTTTCTTTTTAGCATTAATACTTACTTCTCTATGCTTAGTTTTTTCCGCATCAAGCCCTTTCCCGTTTACTAAATGGGAAGAAAAAAGATGAATAAAAACTATTAGTATCAGAGTAAATAATGACCTCATTGTCGTAAATATACGAAAATAATGCCTTTTTTTAGAATAAATGAGGGTTTAAAATGAGCTTATGACGTTTTTTTGAAATAAGCTAAAGTATCATCTTTGTCTCTTTGCAGTTGTTCTTTTAAGGCCTCTAAGCCAGTAAATTTAACATCGTATCTCAGAAATTCAAGGAAGTTCATCTTAATATCCTGACCGTATATTTCCTGATTAAAATCAAAAATATTTACCTCAATGTTTCTGGTCATCCCATTAATTGTAGGACGCTGACCAATATATGCCATCCCTTTAAAAACCTCGTCGTTCATTTCAACAGTAACAGCATAAATCCCATCAGAAGGGATCAATTTGTAGGTTTCCTCAATAAAAAGATTCGCAGTAGGAAAGCCAATGGTACGGCCTATTTTGTCGCCTTTAATCACCTTACCATATAATGAAAAGTTGTAACCAAGGTAATTGGCCGCAAGCGCAACATCGCCATCAAGTAAAGCCGTGCGGATTTTTGTAGAGCTTACCGCAACATCATTAATATCCTGCTCAGGTATTTGCTCAATTTTATAATTAAAATTCTTAGAGAAGGTTTCTAAATCCTGAAGACCGCCTTTTCTATCCTTGCCAAAGCGATGGTCGTAACCAACAATAAGGTTCTTAATGCCAATTGTATCAACCAAAATGTTCTGTATATATTCAGCAGGAGTAAGGTTCGAGAAATCGCGTGTAAAAGGAGTGATGATTAAATGATCAACTCCAAGGCTTTCCAGCATTTTAGCCTTTTCATTAATCGTATTGATCATTTTTAAATCCTGATTCTCCGGGTCAATGATTAATCTTGGGTGCGGAAAAAAGGTCAGTATTACACTTTCACCACCAGTTGCCTTAGCCAATTCACACAATCGTTTAATAATTTTCTGGTGACCATAATGTACCCCATCAAAAGTTCCAATAGTTGCAACTGCGTTGTTTAGCTTCTTAAATTCCGAAAAGTGATTATATATTTTCAAGGTAGTATAAATTAATGTAAAGCCGGACGTTTTACTACGCCACCCTTTATGTCGGCAATTTGCTGTTGAATCACAAAAGCATCCGGATCGATCTGTCTAATTGCAGTCTGCAGCTTACTCATTTCAAGTTTGGTAACTACAGTATAAAGTATGTCAATATCCTTTTTAACTCCATATCCGCCTTCGCCTTTATAAATAGTTACACCGCGTTTCATTTGGTTGATAATGAACTTTTTAATGTGTTCATTCTTTTCAGAAATAACCGTAACGCCTGTGTATTGCTCAATGCCATTTACAATATAATCAACCGTGTTAGAGGCCGATAGATAGGTTAAGATGGCGTACAACGCCTTATCCATTCCTAAAAATATAGCAGCAAAGGAGAAGATAATGATGTTTAAAATCAGGATGATATTACCAACAGTAAGGGTGCTTTTTTTACTGATATATAGCGCCAATACCTCGGTGCCGTCAATTACGCAGCCACCACGCATGGCTAATCCAATTCCACCACCTAAAAAGAGTCCTCCAAAAAAGGCAATCAGTAGGGGATCATGAGTAATAGATTTAAAGGGAGCAATAACCAGTAAAATAGCCAACAGTGATATCGCAATGGATGTTTTGATGGCGAATACCTTACCAATTTGCCTATACCCCAGAATAACAAAGGGAATATTAATCAGAATAATCAGGTATGACAGGTTTAGCTTCGTGATGTTGCTAACTAACAGAGATATACCGGTTACACCACCATCTATAAATCCACTGGGCAGCAAAAAACTTTTCAATCCAAAACAAGCCGAAACAATGCCACATACTATTAGAAATATGTTCTTGGCGATGTTTAGTTTTTTGGATTTTACCTGGCCACGCATGACTACTCTTTTTTAAGTCTAAGATAGTTAACTAAATCTGCTACCTCAAAAGCATTTTCAAGTAAAAAGTTTCCACTACGTGTGCGGGTAAGTTTTGATAAGTAAGCACCGTTATTAAGGTGCTTGCCGAAATCAGAAATCAGCGATCTGATATAAGTTCCTTTACTGCAAACAATCCTGAAATCTACTTCCGGAAGTGCAATTCGGGTAATTTCAAATGCAGAAACGGTAACAAAGCGTAAACGTAATTCTGTTTCTTCGCCTCTTCTGGCTTTCACGTACAAACGTTCGCCATTAACTTTTACTGCAGAGTGTGCAGGTGGATATTGTTGTATGTCGCCCGTAAAAGGAGCTGTCGCGGCATAAATAGCCTCTTCAGTTATTCCGTCTAATGGGAATTCCTGATCAACCACAGTTTCCAAATCAAAAGATGGGGTAGTGGCACCTAAAACCATTGTTCCGGTGTACTCTTTCTCTTCGGCCTGAAAAGTGTCAATCTGTTTAGTCAGTTTTCCAGTACAAAGGATTAATAAGCCAGTTGCCAGGGGATCTAAAGTTCCGGCATGGCCAACTTTTAATTTCAAAGGCTTTAGTGAGTTGCGGATTTTTCCTACAACATCAAAGCTAGTCCATTTGTACGGTTTATTGATGAGCAATAGCTCACCTTCAGCAAAATTAAATTCAGGAAATGTTTTTGTTACTATTTGTTCTTCTTTATCCTCACCCATTACAATACATTCATTTCAACCCCCGAAAAATATAGTACCAATAGCAGAACACCTATGATGATTCTGTACCAGCCAAAAATCCGAAATCCGTGTTTTGATAAAAATCCTATGAAAGATTTTATCGCGATTACTGCTACGATAAATGCAATAACATTTCCGAAAAGCAATAATTTAATATTTTCAGCATTCAACAATTCATGCCCTTTTAATAGCTTGTAGCCGGTAGCAGCGCACATGGTCGGCACTGCCAGAAAAAAGGAGAATTCAGCAGCAGCATGTCTGCTTAGTTTTTGTTGCATACCACCAATAATGGTTGCCGCACTTCTGCTCAACCCTGGAAATGCAACAGCTAAAACCTGGAAACATCCAATTTTAAAAGCGGTTAGGTTACTAATCTCACTTTCATGATTGACGGTCGGGTTTTTAAAGAATTTATCGATAAACAATAATACAATACCACCAAGCAGCAATACTACTGCAATAAATATGGGGTTGCCTAAAGTGTTATCTATAAAGTCGTTTAATAAATAGCCAAAAAACAATGCAGGTATAACCGCTATGATTAGCTTAATGTAGAATTGCCATTTACTAAAGTCAAAAAACTTTTTCCAGTAAAGTACAACTACGGCTAAAATAGCACCCAGTTGAATAGCAACTTCAAAAAGCTTTACAAATTCGTCTTTTCCAATTCCCATAAAAGAACTGGCAATAACCATGTGACCGGTTGATGAAACCGGTAGAAACTCCGTTAGCCCTTCTATAATCGCTAGAATGAGGGCTTGAAAATAATTCATGTATTAACCTATTTTTTTAAGATGGCATAAACTCCAAAAGCAAAACCTGCCAATACTACCATAGGAGCAAGCAAAGTTTTTCTGAAGTCGTAAATATCTGTTGTGCCAATCATTAAAATGAAGCCGAATACAACAATAGCAATGCTGATAAGTAATAACTGATAGTTTTTTTTAGAGAAAACTAATTCAGTTTTAGAGTCCTGATGTGCAGGAGTTGATTTTTTTTCTATCATTATCTGTAAAGGTCGTAAATTTTTAAACGTAAATATTTGCTAACGGCAAATGAAGTGCTAATAGCTGTAATAAAGATCCCTACACCAACAAGGCCAAGTAAAACAATACCAAATTCAGTATAATTTCTAAGAATTACAATTTCAGGTATTTCTCTTTGAGCATAGTACAATATACCTAATAAGATTAGAATGGCAATAAATGCCGCAATTAATCCGTGTAGAGCTGCTAATAAGATAAAAGGTTTGCGGATAAAGCCTCTTGTGGCACCAACCAATTGCATACTTTTAATAAGGAATCGCTGAGAATAAATGGCCAATCTTATGGTATTATTAATAAGGGCAACAGATATGATCAACAAAATGGCAGCAAAGGCTAAAATGATTAACCCAATAGTATTGATGTTCTTATTTACCATGTCAATTAATGAACTTTGGTAGATAACTTCTTTAACAACAGGATTTTTAGCAATACTTGCTTTTAATGTATCTATGCTTTTATTATTCGCGTAATTAGCTTTTAAATAAACATCAACTGTTGATAGTAAAGGGTTGTAGCCTAGGAAATTAACGAAATCTTCACCCAGATCGTTGGTTAAGTTTCTGGCTGCCATTTCTTTATTTACGTATTGTGTGTTCTTAACTGCCGGATTGGCGTTGAGTTCTTTTTGAAAAGCTAAAACGTCTGTTTCTTTAGCACCTTCATCTACAATGATATTTAATACAATATTTTCTTTCACGTAGTTGGAAAGGTTTTTTGCATGTACCAATATCAAGCCCAACATACCCAGCATCAATAAAACCAATGCAATACTGAAGATTGTAGAAATATAAATGGTTTTTGTCTTCTTAGAAGCATCGCTCACTTCAAATTCTTCCATGTATTTGTCTTTATGTTTTGCGAAAATAAAAAATATAAGCAACTAATTTAAATTATATGCCTTTTATACTTTTAATTCGTAAAAAACTTATAACGGATTACAGCAAAAAAAAGTTCATAGAAAAGGCATAATTGCCAAACTATTTTTAAACTGCTGTATTAGGCTAACTCTATATAACTCGATAATCAACAAAAGTAGGCACCATGCCGTGTCCATGTTTATGCCCAAAAACATGGACTTACCATGGACTCAACATGGACTTTGACCAAATGGTGGTAATACAAAAATACCTTATATTTGACTTCCCTTATGGTTGATAAAAAGCTCATTTATAAATTAGGCAAGTGGTTGCTAATAATCATACTACTTAGTTTCGTGGCAGGCACCATGTCTGCATTATTTTTAACATCATTAGACCTTGCAACAAATTTTAGAACACAACATCCTTATGTGCTTTACCTATTGCCATTAGGTGGGTTAGCAATTGGGTTAATTTATCATTACTCTGGTAAAAGTATTGAACGTGGGAATAATCTTGTTTTTGATACCATTCATAACCCAAAAGATGTTATTCCATTTAGGATGGCTCCTTTGGTTTTGTTAGGCACTGTGGCAACCCATTTTTTTGGTGGTTCTGCAGGTAGGGAGGGTACAGCTTTACAAATGTCGGCAGCTGCGGCCGATCAGTTTCATAAGATCTTTCATTTAAGTAAGCAAGAGCGGATTGTGCTTCTTATTGCAGGGTTAAGTGCCGGTTTTGCTTCTGTTTTTGGAACTCCATGGGCAGGTGCAGTTTTTGGAATTGAGGTTTTATTGCTGGCTAAAATCCCTTATAAAGCAATATTCCCTGCATTGGCAACAGCATTTTTAAGCGCTTATGTTACCAGCTTATGGGGCGTTGGGCATACACATTATCATATTGACACTGTACCGGGACTATCTTTAAGAGGGATTGCTTACAGCATATTCGCAGGTTTGGTTTTTAGTGCTGCCGCTATATTGTTTGTAAGGTTAACACATCAAATATCCGTGTTCTTTAAGAAGATTAAATACTCGCCATTACGCCCTTTTGTTGGTGGGTTTATAGTTGTTGGTATTGTTTTATTGTTGGGTACTTATAAATATATTGGCTTAGGGATACCAACCATAGTCGATTCTTTTGTGCAAAGTTCAGAACCGCAAGATTTTGCTTTGAAAATTCTTTTAACGGCAATTACCCTTGGGGCAGGCTTTAAAGGCGGCGAGGTTACCCCGCTCTTTTTTATAGGGACTACCCTTGGTAGTGCACTTTCACTTTGGCTTCCGCTACCTGTTGGTTTGCTGGCAGGGATGGGTTTTGTTGCAGTTTTTGCGGGGGCGGCCAAAACACCAGTGGCTTGTTGCATCATGGCAATGGAGCTTTTTGGGGTTTCGTGCGGTGTTTATGTGGTAATTGCCTGCGTAGTTTCTTACCTCGTTTCGGGGGCTCATAGTATCTATAATGCTTCGGAAAACAAGTCGCCAAAGCACTTTTTGTTTGGTAAATTTTCGCTTACCGATGTTCATCGTAAGAAGCAAATAAAAACTTCTTAGTCAAACTTTTCTGTAACCACCTTAATTTCTTTATTTTCGCGGGATATAAAGGAATTAGCAGTAATGGATTACCAATTTAAAGAAATAGAACAGAAGTGGCAAAAGATCTGGGCTCAAAATCAGACATTTAAAGCAGAAAAAGATACAACAAAACCAAAGTTTTACGTTCTCGATATGTTTCCTTACCCATCTGGGGCAGGTTTACACGTGGGTCATCCACTCGGTTATATTGCTTCCGATATATTTGCGAGATACAAAAGATTAAAGGGGTTCAATGTATTGCATCCAATGGGATACGATTCATTTGGATTACCTGCAGAGCAATATGCTATTCAAACTGGTCAGCACCCGGCTTTAACTACCGAAACTAACATCAATACTTATAGAGAACAATTGGATAAAATTGGTTTCTCTTTCGATTGGAGTAAAGAGGTTCGCACTAGCGATCCGGGATATTATAAATGGACACAGTGGATTTTTATGCAGTTGTTTAATTCGTGGTATAACCTTGAAACTGACAGAGCTGAAGATATCACTACTTTAATTGAGAAATTTAATGCTTCGGGCAGCGCTGATGTAAAGGCGGTTTGCGATGAAGAGGTTAAATCTTTCTTGCCTAGCGACTGGGCTACAATGACCAGCGAAGAAAAACAAGAAGAATTATTGAAATATCGTCTTACTTATTTAAGAGAAAGTACTGTAAACTGGTGCCCGGCATTGGGAACTGTACTTGCTAACGATGAGGTGAAAGATGGTTATTCGGAACGTGGTGGACATCCTGTTGAACAGAAAAAAATGATGCAGTGGAGTATGCGTATTTCTGCTTATGCAGAGCGTTTATTGCAAGGCTTAAATACTATTGACTGGCCAGAGCCGGTTAAAGAAATGCAACGCAACTGGATTGGTAAAAGCGTTGGGGCGAGTGTTAAATTTGCTATCGAAAATGCTCCGGAAGGAATTCCTAGTCATATTGAAGTTTTCACTACGCGTGTAGATACTATATTTGGTGTGTCATACCTGGTTTTAGCACCAGAGCATGAGCTTGTTACTGCGTTAACTACTCCGGCGCAACTGGATGATATCAATGCTTACATCGCCAAAACCAAGAAGAAATCTGAGCTTGACCGTATGGCTGATACTAAAACTGTATCTGGTGCCTTTACTGGTAGCTATGTAATTAATCCGGTAAGCGGAGAGCGCGTTCAGCTTTGGATTGCGGATTACGTGCTTGCAGGTTATGGAACTGGTGCGGTAATGGGTGTGCCAAGTGGCGATCAGCGCGATTGGCTTTTTGCTACGCATTTTAACTTACCAATTGTTCAGATTCTTGATGCTCAAAAAGATGTTGAACATCAGGCTGATGCTACTAAAGAAGGTAAATACATCAATTCCGGTTTTATTAACGGAATGAATTATACTGAAGCTACTCAGACTTTAAATGCCTGGTTAGAAGAAAAAGATGCAGGTAAGGCAAAGGTTAACTACCGTATGCGTGATGCTATTTTCGGCAGACAGCGTTATTGGGGTGAGCCAATTCCTGTTTATTTTAAAGATGGCTTGCCATATTTAATTAAAGAAGAGGAATTGCCATTGATACTTCCTGAGATTGATAAATATTTGCCAACTGAAACGGGCGAACCTCCATTGGGTCGCGCAGAGAATTGGAGCTATGATGATGAGTACGAATATGAATTGAGCACAATGCCGGGATGGGCTGGGTCAAGCTGGTATTGGTATCGTTATATGGATGCTAAGAATGATTCGGACTTTGCATCTAAAGAGGCTATTTCTTATTGGAAAGATGTTGATTTGTACATAGGTGGTTCCGAGCATGCAACTGGTCACTTATTGTACAGTCGTTTCTGGAACAAATTCCTAAAAGATTTAGGGTATGTACAGGAAGAAGAGCCTTTCAAAAAACTAATTAATCAGGGGATGATACAGGGTAGAAGTAACTTTGTATATCGTGTGATTGATGAGGATGGTCGCGGTACTAATACTTTAGTTTCTCATGGTTTAAAGAAGGATTATAAAACTTCAGCATTGCATGTTGACGTTAACATTGTAGAAAACGAGATTCTGAATATTGAGAAATTTAAGTTGTTCAGACCTGAATTTGCGGAAGCGGAATTTGTTTTGGAGAATGGAAAATACATCTGCGGTGTGGAAGTAGAGAAAATGTCTAAGTCTAAATTCAATGTTGTAAATCCTGATGTACTAATTGAAAGCTATGGTGCGGATACTTTGAGAATGTATGAAATGTTCCTTGGTCCGCTAGAGCAAAGCAAGCCATGGAATACTAACGGTATAGAAGGTGTGTTTAAGTTTTTACGCAAATTCTGGCGTTTGTTCCATAATGAGGCATGGCAGTTTAATGTTAGTGATTCGGTACCAACAAAGACTGAATTGAAAGCTTTACATAAAATCATTAAAAAGGTACAGGATGATGTTGAGCGTTTCTCGTTCAATACTTCGGTGTCGAGCTTTATGATTGCTGTTAATGAGCTTACAGATTTGAAATGTAAGAACCGTCAGGTATTAGAAGATTTAGTAATTGTGCTTGCTTCTTATGCACCACACATTTGTGAGGAGCTATGGGCGTTATTAGGCCATGAGGAAGGTAGTTTATCTTATGCTAAATATCCTGAGTTTAATCCTGCTTATATGGTAGAGGATGAGTTTAGTTATCCGATTTCTGTAAATGGAAAAACTCGTTTGAATATGAACTTAAGCCTTACTTTAGAGCCTAAAGAGATTGAAGAAGTTGTTTTAGCTGATGAGCATGTTCAGAAGTATCTTGAAGGTAAAGCACCTAAAAAGGTGATCGTGGTAAAAGGACGGATTGTGAATATTGTGATTTAGGGTATTGTAATTTGGATTGATAATGCACTTCGTCATCGTAATAATACATTCGTCATAGTTATAATGCGTCCGTCATCCTGAATTTATTTCAGGACCTCTCAAGAGAAAGGAAGCCTGACAGGTGAGGGATGCTGAAATAAATTACCAATGACAAAGAGGTTATTCTGCTCGTTGTATATAGCGGTCGTCATGCCGCTGAAGAGCGGTATCTCGCACCAGCGAGGCTTCCTTTCTCTTGCGGGGTCCTGACCTCGAAGAAGCTGCGAAGCAAAATAAATTCAGGATGACGACTGAGTATACAAAATTGTCATTACTACTTTTTTGTATTTTTTCTAATGCTAGGCTCTCAGCATGACGAGCGCAATCCGGCATAACGAATGTGTAAAAAGAATGTATAAAAAAGAAGGTGTATCGTCGATACACCTTCTTTTTTAGCTTATATCCTATCCTTTAACGGATAAGCCAGTTCTCTTTTAGCCTCATTAACTACAAAGCAGCTTTGTAGTGATCCTACGTTTTTAAGCTTGGCAAGTTTCTCTACAATTAGCTTGTTGTACCCAGACATATCGCTAACAACAATTTTAAGTAGAAAATCAAAGGCTCCTGTAGTATGGTAGCACTCTAATATTTCGGGAAATTGGATTACTTCAGTTTGAAAGGCAATAAGTGCTTCGCCACTATGGTCGTTTAGTTGAACTTGAGTGAAAGAAATCCACAGTTCATCAAATTTATTACGGTCTATAAGTGTTACACTTCCGGTGATATAGCCCAGATCTCTAAGTCGACTTACGCGTTCGAACATAGTACTACTACCCTTATGTAGTTTAAGGGCTAATTCTTTATTTGTAAGCCTTGCGTCTTTTTGTAATAGACGAAGAATGTCCAGATCTGTCTGATCTAAGATGGTTGGATTCATATAACCACGACAGCTTTTATGAGTTTAGTTGCTGTGCAAATAAAGAACATTCAACCCATAATAACAAATGGAAGACAACAATATTTGGGGATTACTTACAGTTTTTTTTTGGCGCGGAATTTAATTCTGACCATGAGGGCGTGTTATGAATAATTTGCGGATTAAATCCATATCCAAGGATATAACAAATCAACTATAGAACTTAGCCCTTGCAACTACAGGCTGCAATGTGCTAAGCATGAGAGAAATCAAGATAGAAAAATCTTTTACTAAACGTGACCATGATTCCCTTAGGAGATATCTGAACGATATTGCCGGGTTCCCATTGTTAAGTGCAGAAGAAGAGGTGATGCTTGGACGTAAAATTCAGGGAGGAGATCTTGCTGCCTTACAAAGGCTGGTAAACTCGAACCTTAGGTTTGTGGTGTCGGTTGCTAAAAAGTACGAAGGACAAGGCTTGCCTCTGGCGGATTTGATTTCGGAAGGAAACGCTGGCTTGGTTAAAGCTGCCGAACGCTTTGATGAAAGCAGGGGATTTAAGTTTATCTCTTTTGCGGTGTGGTGGATTCGCCAGTCGATGATGATGGCTATTGGAAACTATAAGCGCATGATCAGGCTGCCAATGAATCAGGTAAATGATATACAGGATTTGTGGCGTTCGGAGATGGAAATGGAACAGAAATTAGAAAGATTGCCTACTGATGAGGAGCTTTCTGATTTTACAGGGATACCGCTTGATCGATTAAAAGCTTATCAGTACAGCCCTGGTCATACGGTTTCTTTAGATAATCAAAATGATGAAGAAGATAAGCCGGGTATAATGACGTTTCTTGAAGACACCTCAGTAGATGCGCCGGATGCTATACTGCAATCGCAGGATTTAAAGTATAGCCTTAGGCAATTGTTAAATCAGCTTCCGGATAGGCAAAGGAGAGTAATTCAGCTCAGCTTTGGCTTGCAGGGAAACGAAGCAATGCACCTGGAAGATATTGCTGATCTGTTTGAGCTTAGCAAAGAAAGTGTTAGAAAGATAAAATACCAGGCACTGCATAATCTTGGTAAGGAGGAGGGGGTGAGGCGACTCAGACAATATTTATAAAATGAACATGAAACAGAAAGAAAATATACTAATCATTGGAGCACTTGGACAAATTGGAAGAGAGTTAACTGATGAACTACGAGAGAGATACGGGAAGGAAAATGTATTGGCTGCTGATATCAGACCGAAAGAAGATGTTTCTTTCGAAAAACAGCCTTATATACAATTAAATGTAATGGATAAGGGAGCGCTTGAAAGCCTTATTGCTGAAAATAAGTTTACTCAGATTTATCATTTAGCGGCTATGCTTTCGGCAAGTGGAGAGCGTAATCCGCAAGCGGCATGGGCATTAAATATGGATAGCTTGTTAAGTATCCTTGATTTATCTGTTAAGTATAAAGTAGGAAAAGTTTTCTGGCCAAGTAGTATTGCTGTGTTTGGTCCTGATTCTACAAAGCAAAACTGTCCTCAGCAAGGTGTTACTGAACCAAGTACAATTTATGGAATCAGTAAAGCTGCGGGTGAGTATTGGTGTAAGTATTATTTTGAAAAACATGGACTTGATGTGCGTAGTGTACGCTATCCGGGGTTAATTAGTTATACCGGTGCTCCGGGCGGTGGTACAACTGATTATGCGGTAGATATTTTTCATAGTGCTGTAAAAGGCGAAAAGTATACTTGCTTTTTGAAAGAAGATACTGCATTGCCAATGATGTATATGCATGATGCAATACGTGCAACATTAGAGCTTATGGATGCTCCTGGGGAGTCATTATCTGTACGTACGGCTTACAATTTGAGTGCTTTAAGCTTTACTCCAAAAGAAATTTATGACGCAATTGCACAGGAGGTTCCGGGTTTTGAGATTACTTATACTCCTGATTTCCGTCAACAGATTGCTGATAGCTGGCCTCAAAGTATTGACGACAGTGTTGCCACTAAAGACTGGGGATGGAAGCCTGCATATGATTTAAAGAGAATGGTAAAAGATATGCTTAGCAATATTGAAGTATATCCATAATGATAAACAATTATTCGTAATTGGTTAATTTAGGTTCAAAAGCAGGGTGTTCGGATGGATACCCTGCTTTTTTTATGATGGTAAGATGTTAATTTGTTTATAACATTTGTTAAAAGGATAAAGAAGATTCGTTAAATTAGATACATAAAATAATTCAAGTCTGATTTGACAAAAAAGTCCTGTGAGTGGGTGATCCACGAAGGGCAGGCACAGCATACATGAATGATACAAAAGCCAGCTTTTATAGCTGGCTTTTGTGCTTATAAAACTTTGGCGGGCAAATTGCAATAGGGTGGATATAAAAAACTGTTATTTGCGAGCGGCTAACAATGCAAGAATCAATAGAAGAGAGAACTCATATTTTTCAGATGCTAATAGACAACGTTCCGGTTGTCATTTTTAGGATTAATAAAGACGGAATATTTACCAGGTCGGTTGGGCTAGGATTAAAGGTATTTGGTGTTAAGGATAATGAATCAGTAGGTAAAAACATATTTGAATTGTATCCTGTTGCAGGTACACGAATGCGACGCGCACTGGCAGGCGAATCGCTTAAATTTATCACAAATATGGAAATTCAAGGAAAAATAATATTCCTTGATGTTACGCTTAGTCCCGATCCTTTCGATGAAGGAGGAGTTATTGGGACCCTTTTAGATATCACTCAACAAAATGGCGTAGAGGAGGAACTTCGAAAGGCTAAAATTAAATTGGGGCAAACAGTGGATTTGCTAAATACCGGAGAAGAGATAAGCAAGACCGGTGGTTGGGAATATGATGTAGCGTCGGATCTGGTTTATCGGACCCAAAATATGAAACTGCTATTGGGGATTAATGAGGAAACAACTTCCCTAAATGATGCTGCTATTTTATATGAAGATGATGGTGCTGAGCTGATTAGAGAGGGGATGAAGAATGCAATCGAAAATCAGATGTCTTATGACATTGAAATTATACCAAAAGGTACGCAGAAGTGCTTTAGAAGTATTGGTATCCCAATAGTTGAAAATGGTAAAACTGTTAGGGTTGTAGGTGCGGTAACAGATATTACTGAAATTAAACAAGTCGAAAAGGAATTGTTAAAGGCAAAACAGGTAGCGGAGAAAGCGGCCATGGCCAAGCAACAGTTTTTATCTAATATGAGTCATGAAATAAGAACACCAATGAATGCGGTGATTGGAATGACTAATTTGCTTTTGCAGGAAAATCCTAAACCTGAACAGGTGGATAGCTTAAAGATTTTAAAGGTTTCAAGTGAGAATCTACTAGATCTGATAAATGATGTGCTGGATTACAATAAAATCGAATCGGGGAAGATGTTATTTGAGCAGATTGATTTTAATTTAATTGAGCTGGTAAACAGCATTAAGGAGACTCATTATTTAAAGGCGAAAGAAAAGGGGCTGAAGTTTAAAATAAAGGTAGATTCAGATTTGCCGGCAATGATAATTGGAGATCCAATACGGCTAATACAAATATTAAACAATCTGGTAAGCAACGCAATTAAATTTACTAATGATGGAAGTGTTATTCTTGATCTTTCATTAAATAGTTTGTTAGGAAACTTAGTTGATATTAATTTTGTGGTAACGGATACAGGAATTGGAATAGACCCAAATAGGAAGGATTATATATTTGAAAGTTTCACTCAGGAAAGTACCAATACCACCAAAGTTTTTGGTGGAACAGGTTTAGGCTTAGCAATAACAAAACGGTTAATAGAGATGCTCGGAAATGAGATTTCTGTTAAGAGCTCAATTGGAGTTGGATCAAGCTTCTCGTTTAATCTACAATTCAAGAAAAGTAAAAAGAAGAGAGATAGTGTGCATTTGCCTGAATCATCTATGGATTTTTCGAGTCTTGCCGGCTACAAGGTTCTTCTGGTTGAGGATAATGAGATAAATGTTATTGTAGCTAGTAAATTTATGCAAAAGTGGGGGCTCCACATAGATTGTGCATGGACAGGTACTGAAGCTGTTGAGAAAGTTATAGAAAACCATTACGATCTTGTATTGATGGATTTGGAAATGCCAAAGATGGATGGTTTTGAAGCTACTAAGGTTATACGCTCAATTGCCGATGATAAGTTTAAGCAACTTCCAATTATTGCTTTAACCGCATCGTTGCTTACTGAAATTAGTAAGCAGATTTTGGAAGCGGGCATTGATGATTATGTTGCAAAACCATTTAGTCCAACAGAATTGCATGCTAAGATTAGACTGCATCTTCAAATCAGTTAATATTCTAAGTTAGCCATGTGCTTCCACCTGGAATAGAGAATATTGTTGTAATTTGCATTATTAATCAGTCCCGAAAATGAAGAGCATAGTATTAAAGGATTTTGGCAGCGTAGATAATCTAGTTTACGAAGAGTTACCCATGCCATCAATAAATGACGGTGAGGTTCTTATACAGGTAAAGGCAATTAGTATAAATCCTGTTGACGTAAAAACGCGTTCTGGTAAAGGGCGTGCAGCAAAGTTAAAAGATGAGCATCCTATAATTTTGGGTTGGGATGTATCAGGTGTAGTTGCGGCATCAAAATCTGAATTGTTTAAGGCAGGTGATGAGGTGTTTGGAATGATAAATTTTCCTGGACATGGCAAGGCGTATTCCGAGTACGTTTCTGCCCCGGCTAGCCATGTTGCATTAAAACCTTCTAATATTACTCATGAAGAGGCTGCCGCGGCTACTTTAGCTGCTTTAACTGCATGGCAGGCACTTGTTGATCATGCGAAAATTAAAAAGGGTGACAGGGTTTTAATTCATGCTGCTGCGGGTGGTGTAGGGAACTATGCTGTACAGATTGCAAAACATATTGGTGCTTACGTTATCGGAACTTCATCTGCAGGTAAAAGGGACTTTGTTTTAAGCTTAGGTGCTGATGAACATATTGACTATACCAGTCAGACTCTGGAAGACGCAACCAGTAATATTGATTTTGTATTGGATGCCATTGGGGGTGATAGTATTGACAACTCTTTAAAAGTGATGAGAAAGGGAGGGACAATCATTAGTATTCCATCGGGACTAAATGATGCAGTGGGCATAAAAGCCGAAGCTGTAGGTGCTATTGGTTATCCAATCATGGTGCAATCCAATGGAGAGGATATGAAGAAAATTGCGGCCTTGTTGGAAAGTGGATCTGTGAGATCTCATGTGTCGCAGGTGTTTAGTTTTGATGAGATGAGGGCAGCTCATTTATCTCTTGAAACAGGAAAAACTCAAGGTAAAATCATCGTGAGAGTTTAATACTCTAGTCTTTTTATAGATTTTATAGGCTATATGTCCGTTTTTTACTTTCGTATGAAATACTTTTATACTGAGGAGGGTTGATTCGACTACCTTTGCATGGATTAAGAGTAACGAAAGATATGATAAGATACGGTTTTGTGGCCATTTTAATGGCCTTTTCTCTATTCTGCAATGCGCAGATCAATTTACAACAAGGAAAATGGAAAGCTTCATTGCATCGGGAAGATGGGCAGGAGATTCCGTTTGAACTTGGAATTCAGCGACAAGGAAATACTACACTTTGTTATGTGGTAAATGGTGCTGAGCGACTTAAAACCGAAATGACATTGATTTCTAAAGATTCGGTTTTAATTAAAATGCCGGTTTTTGAATCTTCGTTTAGAGTTAAAATTATTAATAAAGACAGTTTAAATGGGGTATGGATAAAAGGTGGATCTGTTAAGGATTTGGTTATGCCTTTTTCTGCATCATCAAAAGCAAGCCGTTTTCCGAAAGGTGCTGCCGGTAATTTTTCTATTAAGGGAAAATGGAAGATTGAGTTTACCAAAGCTGATTTATCTGAACGACTGGCAATTGGTGAGTTTACGCAAAGTGGCCAAAAAGTAGGCGGTTCTGTGCTTACAACTGGTGGCGACTATCGTTATCTTGATGGAACCATTATTGGTGATTCTTTGCTGATTTCGACCTTTGATGGAATACATGCAATGTATTTCTCTGCTAAAATTAAAGGAGACAGCCTTATTGGTAGCTTGTATAGTGGAGCCAAGTCATTTGAAAAATGGACTGCTGTTAGAGATTTGAACGTTAAACTGGAAGCTCCGGTTACTGCTCTTAAAGATGGAGAAAGTGGTCGTTTGGATTTTAGTTTTAAAGATCTTGAAGGTAATGTGGTATCAATAAATGATAAGAAATTTAAGGATAAAGTTGTGATATTACAGTTAATGGGGTCGTGGTGCCCAAACTGTATGGATGAGATGGCTTTTTTGAGCGATTATTACCGTAAAAATAAAAATAGAGGGGTTGAGGTTATTGCATTGGCTTATGAGCTATCAACTGATGAGGCAAGATCGAGAAAAAGTCTACAGAAGTTTCAACATCAATTTAAGGTTGAATACCCAATGTTAATTACTGGTGTTACTGCCGGAGATGCTGCTAAAACAGAAAAAACGTTACCTCAGCTAACTGCAATTAAGGTGTTTCCAACAAGTATCATATTAGATAGAAAAGGTTTGGTTAACCATATTAATACTTCATTTTATGGGCCAAGTACCGGCGAATATTATGTGCAGTACAAAAAGGAATTTGAAGAAGTAATGAACTCTTTGTTGAGTAAGTAGGTTTGAATGTTTGTTTGACAAAATCACTTAGCATTTTGACAAAAGAATAAACTATTGATAGGGGGAATCCAGCTTTCTTTGAGGTTGATCATTATTTCATTTAATCATATTATGAAGAGGTATTATTTTAACAAGTTGAACTGGGGGCTGGCAGTAGGGCTTCAATTGATTATTTGTATCGGTTTATCAAGTAGTAGTTCCGCCCAAATCTATACGAATAAAAACTATGTTAAAATTAATCCTGGAGATACAGAGCAGGATATAGTAAGAAAAGCGGCAAATGTAGTGCCTGCTCCAAGACAGTTGAGATGGCAACAGTTGGAATTAACTGCTTTTCTTCACTTCGGGGTAAACACATTTACCAATAAGGAATGGGGAGATGGATCTGAAGATCCTAAGATATTTAATCCAAAGGATTTTGATGCCAGACAATGGGTAAAGGTTTGTAAAGACGCTGGTTTTAAACAAATCATTTTAACAGCCAAACATCATGATGGTTTTTGTTTGTGGCCAAGTAAGTACACTGAACATTCTGTGAAAAACAGTCCTTGGAAAGAGGGTAAAGGTGATATTGTAAAGGAGACAGCTGATGCATGTAAGGAATTTGGTATCGGATTTGGGATTTATCTTTCTCCATGGGATCGTAACTCCAAGTATTTTGGTAGCATGGCATACAATGATTATTTCATTAATCAGCTTACAGAACTTTTAACTCAATATGGTCAGGTTGATGAAGTTTGGTTTGATGGTGCAAATGGAGAAGGACCTACGGGCAAGAAACAGGTTTATGAATATAACAGATGGTATGAGCTGATTCGTAAATTACAGCCTAAGGCTACTATTGCTGTTTCGGGCCCCGATGTTAGATGGGTAGGAACAGAAAGTGGATACGGAAGAGAAACAGAATGGAGTGTTGTGCCGGGTGACGAAGCTAAAAATGAAAAAATAGCGGAGAACTCTCAGCAAAAAGCTGAATTTGCTCCAAGAGATATGGTGGCAAATGATTTGGGTAGTAGATCGAAAATTGCAAAAGCAAGCAGTTTGGTTTGGTATCCTGCCGAGATAGATGTTTCTATTCGTCCGGGTTGGTTTTATCACACAGAGGAAGATAAGGATGTTAAAACTCCCGAGAAATTAATGGATATTTATTACAGTTCGGTTGGAAGAAATGGTGTATTGCTGTTGAATATTCCTCCGGATACCAGAGGCTTGATTAGTGATAGTGATATTAAATCGTTGCAAGGATTTAGAAAACAGCTTGACCTTACTTTTGCCGAGAATTTATTAGCAGGTGCTGTTGTAAAAGGTAGTACTAGTCAGAAAACAAGTGTATTGCTTGATGGGAAAGATAATACTGCCTGGAAAACAAAAGCTGGAGATAGTAATCTTGTTCTTGAACTTAAACTTGCCAAGGCTCAGGAATTTGATTTATTGAAATTACAAGAGAATTTGCAGGTAGGGCAACGGGCAGAAAAATTTGTGCTGGAATATAAGACCGGTAATGAATGGAAAGTGGCTACCGAAGGAACTACGATTGGTTATAAACGCTTAATACGCTTTGCACCTGTTACAGCATCAGAAGTTAGATTAAGGATTGTTTCATCAAGATTAAATCCTGCTATTGCAGAAATAGGGTTATACAAACGATAGTCCTATTTCTGCAATGAAAGAGTGCAAAATCTCTATTTACTTATCTAAATAGTTAAGTTCAAATGAGGAGAATTGTGCATTCTCTGCAGGGCTACCTTTAAAGTTTAGGCCTGGTCTAGGACTTCTGTCCCAAGGTGGAAGAAAATCAATAGAATATGCTTTTTCACCAGCAGCTATTTCTTTCCAATCTGTAGATTTTTGTTTCCAGTAAACACTGCATGTAAGATCTGGTTTTACAATCATCTTCAGTTGAACGGGCAGGGCAGGGGTAGCAATCTCAGTGGTGCCAAGGACAGTCTCTTTATTATCTTTCACTGCCCAGAATTGGATTTTGTTACCTATTGCCCCAATACCAATGGCAGCATTTGCATCACCATAAATTACTAACCCTTTTAAAGCATCGTTGTTATTTACCACAGTTGCGGTCATTTCATAATTTAAAAGAGAGGGACGGACAGTTAAAGCAATACCGGTATTGTTATCTTTTTTAATACTGCCTGATAAATGAAGGTTTCCTTTTTGTTGTGCGAATTTGGGATTGGAGTTTCTGAAATCCCACTGCCAATCTACAGATGGGCTTTTTGTTGTAAAGTTAGCTTTGAAGTTATTGCTGGATGGATTGCTTGAAGCAGGGGATAGCTCTTTGAATTCAGGCCATTCATTTTTTCCTGACCAGATAAGCTCTGCAAGCATCCCTTGTCTGCCTGTAAAAACACTACTGGCTTTATTGTAAGCATGATAAATGTAGTAGAACTTGCCATCAGGACTATTTACAAAAGTGCCATGACCAGAGCATTTCCACCATTCATTTTCCTGTAAAATAGGGTTTTTGGTATGGTTCTCATAGGGTCCCTGAAAGGTTTTAGATCTGGCAACTCTAACATTATAATCGCATTTACTACCACAGCAATTGCCCACAGAGTAAAACATATAATAGTAATCATCTTTTTTAAGGATGCTTTGTCCTTCAAGTCCAATGCCTTTATCGTCTTTCATCATAGTAAATGCTTCGCCTTGAAGATGTAGCCCATCATTAGATAGTTTACTACCAAGAATTTCTATTGGCCTGCCATCTAATCCGTAAGCCTTCCAGGTGATATACAATTGCCCATTGTCGTTAAATACGAAAGCATCAATGGCTTCTTTTCCATACTCAATAATGATTCCATGGTCTTTGAAATCTTTGTCAGGATATTTGGAAGTGGCCACACCTATGCAGGATATGCCGTCTTTTTTCCGTCTTGCGGTGTAGTAAATAAAGTAGGTTTTGTTGTGGTAGTAATATTCAGGTGCCCAGAAAGAAGCGTTAGCCCATTCGGGAGCTTGTTTGAATACATAGCCTGTTTGCTTCCAGTTTTTTAAGTTTGTGGATTTAAACATAGGGAAGTGCGGAGCCCATTCGGATGAAGTACCGATGGCATAGTACTCGTTTCCTTTTCGAATAATTGAAGGGTCTGCAAAGTCTCCTGGAATAACTGCCGTTATCTCCTGGGCAAATAATGGTTGTACTGCTGCAGTAAATTGTGTTGCAGCTACAAGAAGTAGGTATTTAAATAGTCTCATAACCTGCAAGATAGAATTTTACTGTAATTTTTTAACGGTTTATTATGCGTACATTGTCAGTTAATTGAAAAATCATGGAAATTAAGGAGTTAGCTGAATCATTAGAGGTGGCAAAGGCAAGTTTAGCAGATCAGCAACGTAACTTGAAACAAGTTCAAAATCTTGTTAGTGACCTGGGAAAGGAAGAACAGACATTTGATATTAAACTCGAGATATCAAACCTGAACAAGGATGTTAACAGTCAAACAACTCTAATTGAGCAACGGCAAAATGAAATCGCAGAACTTGAAGCTAGTATTGCGCTTTTGAAGTAAATGGATTATTTCCAGAATTCTACTTACAGATAAAGAAAAGTAGGAAAAAGACCCCAGCTATTGCTATGTAGATGCAAACACGATTTGTTAGGTAGGTTTTCATGACGTTTGTGATTTAGGTTTTATAAAACTGCATATTTATAAATACGTAGATGAGTTTTAAATAGTTGCCTGCTTTTACAAGTTCGGTGGATTTAAAGTCATAAGGTAATAAGGAAACAGAGTTTGGCAGAAATAGGCTGTAGTTTTGCAGCCTACTTTTAAGCAATATGAAAAAACTACTGAATACTATTCCTTACTCTGTATTAGATCTTGCTACTGTAATTCAAGGCAAGACTCCAGCCGATACCTTTAAGAAAAGTTTAGATCTTGCCCGCCATGTTGAAGAGTGGGGGTATAACCGCTACTGGTTGGCGGAACATCATAATATGATTAGCGTTGCCAGTTCAGCGACTTCTGTAGTGATAGGGCATATAGCCGGAGGAACAAAAACAATAAGAGTTGGTGCTGGTGGCATAATGTTGCCAAATCACTCGCCATTGGTTATTGCAGAACAATTTGGCACGCTGGCTTCTTTGTATCCTGATAGAATAGATTTGGGATTGGGAAGAGCGCCAGGTACTGACCAGGCAACAGCCGCTGCGATCAGAGGAGAACGTATGCATGCTGCACAGGATTTCCCGGGAGATGTATTGAGATTACAGGCTTACTTATCGGCTGATAATCATAGAAGTAGTGTAAGAGCAATTCCTGGCGAGGGGCTTGATATTCCTATATGGATATTAGGATCAAGTACTGATAGCGCCCGATTAGCTGCGGCTTTAGGTTTGCCGTACGCTTTTGCAAGTCATTTTGCTCCAGCACAGTTTCTTACTGCAATAAATATATACAGACAAAATTTTAAACCTTCTGAGCATTTGGCTTCACCCTATGTTTTAGCGTGTGTAAATGTTGTTGCTGCGGATACTGATGCCGAAGCCAACAAACTGGCTACTTCCTTGTATCAATTGTTTAGAGGGATTGTAACCGGTCAGCGTAGACTTTTACAACCTCCTGTTGAAAGTATGGAAGGTATCTGGACTGACTACGAAGAGGAGCAGGCAGGGCAAATGTTGGCTTGTACTTTTACCGGAAGTAAAGAAACGATAAAAGAGGATTTACAACAGTTTCTAGATCAAACACAAGTTGATGAGATTATGGCAACTTCGCATATTTTTGATCACAATGCAAGATTGCGTTCGTATGAATTGCTAGCAGAGGCATTTAAATAGCCAGAGTATTTTGTGTATCGGTAGAAGAAATGTTTGAATTGGAAGGCGGCGATTAATTTGACCGATAAAAAGGAGCATTTCACCGCTTCCAATTTGTATATAATCTAATTTCTCTTGATAGAAAGTGTAACAAAACCGACCTTGCGCCGACTAATTGAAGAAATATTATTTATATGAAACGAATTTTACTATTACTTGTGGGATTGGGAATGATGCTTAATGCAAATGCTCAGTTTTCTTTGGGAGGTGCACCGCAAAAACCCAAAGTAACTGGACGTATTACAGCATTGATTTTAGACTCGCTCACTAAAAAACCTATTGACTACGCATCAGTATCTTTAATAAAAATAGCTGACAACAAATCAGTAAACGGTGGAGTAACCGATGAAAAGGGAAAAGTGGTTTTGCAAAATGTTGCCCCAGATCAGTATAAGCTTTCGGTTGGGTTTATGGGCTATAAAACCAAATCTATAACCGTTAAAACCAGTCCTGAAAAACCAGATTTAAATGCGGGAACTATATATGTAAGTCCTACAGAAAGTAACCTTAAGGAGGTTTCTATTGTAGGGGAAAAGGCTTTGATTGAAAACAAAGTTGACAAGTTGGTTTATAATGCTGAAGCAGATATCACTAATGCAGGTGGAGATGCTACAGATGTAATGCGTAAAGTCCCTATGCTTTCTGTTGATATTAACGGAAATGTGCAATTGCGTGGAAGTTCAGTGCGTGTTTTAATTAACGGAAAACCTTCAGGAACAATGGCAAACAGCGTGGCTGATGCTTTAAAGATGATCCCCGCAGAACAAATTAAAAGTGTTGAAGTAATTACTAGTCCTTCTGCAAAATATGATGCCGAAGGTTCTGGTGGAATTATCAATATTATAACAAAAAAGAAAACTGCTGAGGGTGTTAGTGGAAGTTTAAATACATCTGCAGGTACTCGTTCAAATAACGGTGCTTTTAATTTAAATGCTAAAACAGGTCGTTTGTCTTTGACAGGGAATTTAGGTGTAAACCATGCTTATCCACAGAATTCAAGAGTGGTGGTATTTAATAGCTCTGTGGTAGATGGGGTAACCAATACTGTATCACAAAATGGTTTTTCTAAATGGTCAAGAGTTGGCTATAATGGAAGTGCTGGTCTTGATTATGATTTTAATAGTTATCATAACATTAGTTCTACAGTTAAGTTTAACAGGTTTTCAAATGGTGGCCCTGGTAGTTCGGATATTCTAACAAATAATGTCTTTTCTCAGAATATCAGAGATATGGACATGGGTTTTAATAACATGGATTGGAATGTTGATTACAGAAAGACAAGTAAAAAAGAGGGAGAAGAATTGAGCGTATCTGCACAGCTTTCGAGAGGAAGAAATACCAGTGATTTCTCGAACAGGTTTATATCTGAGGGCGTTCCTGATTTTACTTTAATTGGAGGTAATACTGGTAAAAATAATGAGTACACTTTGCAAACAGATTATACTTATCCTTTTAGCAAAACAACAACGCTCGAAACCGGTTTGAAAGGTATTTTTAGAAACATAATAAGTGACTATGATCAGAATGCTCAGGATTTTGATTACGATCAGAATGTAGGCTCTGCTTATGGAGTGCTTGGATTTAAATTGACTAAAAAAATTACTGCTAAAGCAGGTTTAAGAGCTGAGTATACTAAGATTGATGGGCTTGCAGGTAATATTGTACCGTTTAAAAATGATTACTTTAATTTATTCCCTAGTTTAGTTTTGTCGCAAACTTTAAAGGGAATGACTACTGTTAAGGTAAGCTATAACCGCAGAATACAGAGGCCAAGTTTGTTTTATTTGAATCCTTTTAGAAATGAAAGTGATGTTTACAATCCAATGCAAGGTAATCCGAAGTTATCTCCTGAATTGAGTGATAATATTGAGGTAGGATACTCAACCTTTATTAAAGGTTCTGTAATTAATGCTTCAGTGTTTTATCGTAACACGAAAAATGTTATTGAAAGTTTTATTAAGCCAATTGTAGAGGATGGTGTAAGTAAAAACTTAACCTCATATTTAAACGTGGGTACTAGTCAGTCGTATGGTTTTAATGTTTTTGGTTCATATAATCCAAAGCCAAAATGGACCTTAATGGCTAACTTTGGTATGAATACTTATGACGTTAGTAATGCTCAAAATAACATAAATACAGGGACTTTCCTTAATTATACTGCTTTTGCCAGATCTGCTTACGCGTTGTCTGGAGGTTGGAATACGGAACTTTGGGGTGTGATTAATTCACCAAGAAGAACATTCCAGGGAAAAACTGATGCTATGTATTTTTATGGCGGTGCTGTGAAAAAGGAGATTTTTAATAAAAAAGCAACTATTGGTTTAAATGTTTTGAATCCATTTAGTCGTGATTTAAATATTAAAACAGTAAACAATACGGCAACATCAACTCAGAATACTGATATTCATTATCCACTGAGATCTTTCGGCTTAAACTTTAGCTATAATTTTGGTAAGCTTAAGTTTACCCAAAAGAAATCTATTAAAAATGATGATTTGAAAAAAGAAGAGCAAGGTGGAATGGGAGGTGGTGTGCAGCAATAAATGTTGCTCATTACAGTAATAATAAGCCTCACTAAATAAATTGGTGAGGCTTATTTCTTTTTAACAGTTTTTAGAATCATTAGATTTTGTGGATTTATGCTATATCCACTAATGTTATTTTGAGTCATGATTACTGATTGATCGTAGTAAATGGGAACTATGTTCGCATAATCCATTACCATCTGATCCATTTTTTGATATAATAAATAGCGTTTGGCATTGTCGCTAACATAATAGCTTTGCTCAAATAGTTTGTCGAAATCATCATTGTAGTAAGCAGTATAATTCGGCCCATTTGGTACTTTGTTTTTGGAATAAAACATCGCGAGGTAGTTCTCCCCATCCGGATAATCAGCAATCCAGGAACCCCTAAAAAAGTTCACTTCATTTTTAGACATTAAATCTCTTAAGCTTGCATTAGGGCTCACATCAACTTTTACTTTAATGCCGATTGCTGCCAACTCGCCTTGTATAAATTCTATAAGGTCTTTATAAGTAGTAGAAGTGCTGAGGGTAACCTTAGACATTCCCTTTCCGTTTGGAAATCCCGCCTCCGCTAACAACACGGCAGCTTTTTCTGGATTATAATGATAGCCTTTAACTGCTGTACTATCAAAACCCGGCATTCCTTGGGGGATAAATCCTGCGGTTGCAGGGATGCCAATACTGTTGCGTAGATATTTAATTAGTTTGGGTTTGTCAATCGCATAATTTATTGCTTGTCGTACTTTTTGGTATTTTAGGGGAGAGTTTTTGGTAATGGCTATGTTGGTATCAACAAGTATTCCGACGTATTCGGTGCAAAGGTATGGCCCCTTTCTTAAGTTGAATTTGCCTTTATATTTTGCGGTCATTTTGCCGCTTTTTGTTAATATATCATCCCGGTAACTTCCATCGACTTTGTCAAAAAAATCAAGATCTTTTTTTAGAAAGTTCATGAAGGCACTTTGCTTTTCAGTAATAAATGTAACTTTTACGGCATCGAGATAAGGGAGTTTGGTGCCGTTTATTTTCTCCCAGTAATTTTCGTTTTTAAGGAGAACCAGAATTTCATCTTCTTTCCAGTATTTGAATTTAAATGGGCCTGTACCAATTGGGTGACTACGGAAGTCCTTACCGTAATGCTCAACAATCTCTTTTGGTACTACTGAGCAATATTGAGTGGTAAGCAGTTTCATAAAAGCTGGGAATGGCTTTATGAGTTTAACTTGAAAAGTAGTGTCATTTATTGCAATAAAATTGTTGATGTCTTTTACCTTGTCGCTAAATATCCAACCGCCGGAAGAGGCGACCTTGGGATCAATGAGACGGTAAAAACTATAAACAAAATCGGATGCTACAGCTTTTCTGCCTATTCCCTTTGGGAAAATGGGGTCGTTATGAAAGTACACATCATTACGGAGGTTAAAGGTGTAAGTCAATCCATCAGAAGAAATTTGCCAGGTTTTAGCGATGCAAGGAAGAATGTTAAGGTTGCTATCTACCTGCACTAACCCGTTGAAAACCTGGTTAATCATCCATAAGGCATTCTGGTTACGAGCAAAGGCTGGATCAAGAGAAGTTAAATTCTGATCAAGATTCATGTTAAATACTTTTTTGTCCTTATTTGAAGAAGGACCACTACATGAAAAGATAGTAAGCAGAAGCAATCCGCAAAAAATATTGATTATAATACGATGCATCAGTTTAGGAATACTAATTTTGCACAAAGTAATAAATAAATCAATATGTCTTTTTTAAATGCGGTTATAAGTAGGGTAGAGGATGAACAATTACGTGAGAGTCTTCAGGATCGGGTAGATATAATTCAGCATAAAATTAAATTCATGGATAAAGTTGCAGTGGCTTTTCTGGATACGGAGAATAAGCTGAGCAAAGATCTTGAGGGGCTTATTAATGAAGCTGGTGGCGTTTTGCAAGATGACATTAACACAGCCAGAGTTGTTGTTTATTATGAGAAAAGCACTAATATGCTGCAATTAATGGGGGTTGTGCCTACCTTGTTGAACAAAGATTGGCCCTCGGTTGAGTATAACCGTGTTTATTTATGGGACGATGAGGCTGCGGTGGCAGATGAAGCTGAGGTTGCCGTTAATGCGCTGGAAGATATTGCCGAAATGTTATATCCGGGATACTTTATTTTTGGTAACGAAGGTAAAACCTGGATAAGCTTTAAAACGCAATAAATTTATTCATCTGCTGGTCGGTAAATTTAAGGGTGTCTTCTTTAAAGAAATCACCTTGTTCATTTAACTCAGCTTTTATTGTGGCGATGTGTAGCCTTAGTGGTAAAACATTTAAATGCAGGTAACTACATACGCCACCAAAATGATCAATACCGCGAATGTTTCCATATTTTCCAGATGATACACCTACAAGTGCTGCTTTTTTATCGTAAAAGCTATCGGGGAAATTGCAAGCATCAATAAAAACTTTAAGGACCCCAGGGAAACTACCATTGTACTCTGGTATGATAAAAAGAAACTTTGTGGTTTTTGTAACCATTTCCTGAATAGCTTGGAACTCAGTACTCCGTTTTCCATACAAGTCAGAGGCGATAAGGTTATCAGGCAAATCTTCAAGGTTAAAGACGGTAGATTCTAAGCCTTTTAATGCCAGTGTTTTCTGATAATATTGGGCTACTTTTAGCGTATTACTTTGAGGTCTGTTGGTTCCGGATATGATGGTTACCATGTGTAAATTGTTAATAAGATGTGTAAAACACTTAAGGCTTTAATACTAATTTTGCCATTTAGTTTGTATCTTAGCTATTCGTTAAAATATGCCTAAATAAACACAAAAATAGCATTTTTTATAGATTTACGTCGAGTAAATACAAGCCGTTAGAGAATAATTGTAATTATTAATAAGATAGATGAGTAAAATTATTGCATTGGCAAATCAGAAAGGTGGCGTAGGTAAAACTACTTCATCAATTAACTTAGCCGCAAGTTTAGCCGTACTGGAATATAGAACATTATTAGTTGATGCTGATCCTCAAGCCAATTCTACTTCAGGTATTGGTTTTGATCCAAGAAGCATCAAAAATAGCATTTACGAGTGTATCATTAATGATATTGATGCTGTAGACGCGATTCAGAAAACTGAAACACCTAATCTGGATCTGCTTCCTGCACACATCGATTTAGTTGGTGCTGAGATTGAGATGATCAACCTCAACAACAGAGAATATAAAATGAAGGCTGTTCTGGAAAAAGTTAAAGATCAGTACGATTTTATTATTGTTGATTGTTCTCCATCGTTAGGTTTAATTACTATTAACGCGTTAACTGCTGCTGATTCAGTAATTATCCCTGTACAGTGTGAGTATTTTGCACTTGAAGGTTTAGGGAAACTTTTGAACACAATTAAAATTGTTCAAAACCGTTTAAATCCTGAATTAGAGATAGAAGGGATTCTACTTACCATGTACGATGTACGTTTGAGACTCTCTAATCAGGTTGTGGAAGAGGTTAAAACCCATTTCCAGGAGTTGGTTTTTGATACGATCATTCAGCGTAACACCCGCTTAAGCGAGGCGCCAAGTTACGGTATATCGGTAATTATGCATGATGCAACTTGTAAAGGAGCAATTAACTATTTGAACCTTGCTCGTGAGATTGTTCATAAAAACGGAATGGTTAAAGAAGTACAGAATACAACTACAGCAATTATTTAAAAATATTTTTAATGACATCTTTTCAGCGAAAAACAGGTTTAGGTAAAGGGTTAAGTGCGCTTTTGGATGACTCAGATGCTGTAAACCCGCCAAAGAACGGAGTTAATCCGGTAAGCGAAACAAAGCAAGAGGGCGGTAATAACAACAATATCGGACATATCAATATTAGTGATATTGAGACTAACCCGTATCAACCTCGTACTGAATTTGATCAGGTTGCTTTAAACGAACTTTCTGAATCCATCAGGGTACAAGGACTAATACAGCCAATTACAGTAAGGAAACAACCTGGTGGTAAGTATCAGTTAATCTCTGGGGAGAGAAGATTAAGAGCTTCTAAATTAGCAGGGCTAACCGAAATCCCCGCGTATGTACGTAGTGCCAATGATCAGCAAATGCTGGAAATGGCACTTATCGAGAACATTCAGCGTGAAAATCTTAATGCCATTGAGATTGCATTGAGTTTTCAGCAAATGATAGATGAATGTAATCTAAAACAAGAGCAACTAGGTGAAAGAGTTGGTAAAAACCGTTCTACGGTAACCAATTACTTGCGTCTTTTGAAATTACCACCGGCGATACAAGTTTCCATAAGAGATCAAAAGATTTCAATGGGACATGCCCGTGCTTTGATAAATGTTGAGCAGGTAGAAAAACAGCTTTTTATTCACGACGAAATTATAGATAAGGAACTATCTGTACGTAAGGTTGAAGAGTTGGTTAGAAGTATAAACAGTGTTCAGGTAAAACCAAAAACAAACAGACAACCTATTGGTGTTCCGTTTGAATATCAAAAACTACAGAAGGATTTAGCCTCCAGATTTGCTACTAAAGTTAAATTAAAGGTAGGTGAAAATGGGAAAGGTGCTATTGAAATCCCGTTCATGTCGGAAGATGACCTGAGTCGTATTTTGGAATTATTAGATTGGTAATGTACAAAAGTCTGCTGCTATCGGTCTTGTTTCTTTTTATTGGAGTGACGGTTAGTGCTCAAGAAAATCCTGTAGTAAAAAAAGATACACTGATTAATAAAACAAAACCAGTGATTGAGCCGATCAGACCTCAAAAGGTGGATACGCTTAAAAAGCCTGCCTATATAAATCCCGGTAAGATTGCGGGAAGAAGGGCAGTCCTTAGTTCATTAATGCTCCCTGGTCTTGGTCAAATTAGAAATGGTGTTACGGTTTACAGACTTGCAAAAGTTGCTGGTTTATATACTGGTTTTACTCTTCTTACCATTTCATTTATAGATAATAGTAAGAATTACAAGCTTTTTTACAACGAAATTGTTTATCGTAGAGACCCTGCGCATCTAGGAGAGAAAAGCCCGGATTTTCCGTATAACAATATGGATGAGCAAGGCTTGATTACGGCCAAAGACCTTTTTAGAAGAAATAAAGAGGTAATCATTTTCTCTTATATAGGCTTATATCTTCTTAACGTTGTTGAAGCATACATAGATGCCCGATTAAAATACTTTAATGTAGATGATATTGGTATGAAGCTATCTCCAGGATTAATTAATACTGAGTATATGTATGGTTATAATAATGTAACTCCAGGAATAAAGCTTACTGTAAGATTCTAGCATATTTTATGCATGTTTTGATTGGGATATGCTGGCTTTTAATACCTTTAGCAAAAAATAAGAAATATTAAATGAATCGGCTTATTTTTAAGCTTGAATCAAAAGAAACAAAAGAATACAGTCAATGAAAATAGCATTACTAGGTTACGGTAAAATGGGTCAGATTATTGAACGTTTTGCATTAGAAAGAGGGCATGAAGTAGTCTTAAAGATAAATATTGATAACCTCGAAGACTTAACAACCTCTAATTTAAAAAAGGCTGATGTAGCTATTGATTTCAGCGCTCCAGATGCAGCAATAAATAATATTTATGCTTGTTTTGATGCCAATGTTCCTGTTGTGGTAGGTACTACTGGTTGGTATGGACAGTTACAGGAAGTAAAGAATGAGTGCCTTACCCGTAACAATTCACTTCTTTACGGGTCAAACTTTAGCATTGGGGTTAATATCTTCTTTCATATGAATAAAGTGCTTGCAAAGTTGATGAATGGCTTTCCTGCGTATGAAGTTCAGGTTGAAGAAATACACCATACTCAGAAGTTAGATTCGCCAAGCGGTACAGCAATGACTATTGCAGAAGATATTATTGAGAATCTGGATAGAAAGAACGAATGGGTGAATGAACTAGTGGGAACACAGTTTGACGATGTATTAAAGAAAGAACAATTGCTTATTGAATCACATAGGATAGAGAATATACCAGGTACACATACTGTTGTATATAGTTCGGAAGTTGATGAAATTGAGTTTAAGCATACTGCTCACAATCGTTCGGGCTTTGCTCTAGGTGCAGTTGTGGCTGCTGAATGGTTAGAGAAAAAACAAGGTTTTTATAATATAGCTGATATATTTAATTTTAAATAAGAAAGAAATATGAATTGGAAATTCTGGCAAAAGGAAAATAAGGATGCCAAGCCGAAAAAGAAAAAGTCCAGAAGCCGTGAATGGGTTGATGCTATTTTGTTCGCAGTAATTGCAGCAACAATTATTAGAGTATTCTTTATAGAAGCATACACAATTCCTACAGGTTCAATGGAAAGGTCATTGTTAATTGGTGATTTTTTGTTTGTTAGTAAGGTTAATTATGGGCCTCGTATTCCAATGACACCGGTAGCATTTCCTTTTGCTCATCATACAATGCCTTTAACTGGTACTAAGGCTTATTGGGATGGTGTGCAGTGGAAATATCATAGACTGCCAGGTTTGTCAGAAATTAAAAGAAATGATGTAGTTGTATTTAACTACCCTCAGGGTGATACTGTTGCTCTTGAGATTCAAGATGTTGATTATTACAAAATGGTACGATCTGAAGGGTGGGATGCAATCAACAAGCATTACACTATTGTTACCAGGCCTGTAGATAAAAGGGAAAACTATATTAAAAGATGTATAGGTATTGGTGGCGATACAATAAGTATGAAAGACGGACTTGTCTCAGTAAATGGCAAACCAGAGAAACTTAAAAGTACCGGACAGATGACTTATGCTGTTACATTTAAGACCTCTGACATAAATTTCTCTGTTTTTGAAGACCTTGGTTTCAATATATCAGAGGAGGTTAGTCAGTCATCTCCAAATGTCTATACCTTTACAGGAACTGAGCCAATGATGGCCAGTGTTGCCAAGCTTGATTTTGTGCAATCTGTTAAAGAAATAACGCAGCCAGAAGGATATCAGGAGAAAGATGTTTTCCCTTTTGATCCAAAAAGAAATTGGAATGCAGATAATTTTGGCCCGTTTGTTATCCCTAAAAAGGGTTGGACGGTTCAACTTGACAGTGCTACTATGCCTCTTTATGAAAGAAGTATTAGGATTTATGAGGGGAATAAATTGGAAAAATCAGGTAATGGTTGGTTAATTAATGGTAAGCCCGCAACAAGCTATACCTTTAAAATGGACTACTATTGGATGATGGGAGATAATAGACATAATTCATTAGACTCTCGTTATTGGGGATTTGTTCCTGAAGACCATATTGTTGGTAAAGCATTGTTTATTTGGATGAGCTATAATACCAATGGATCTTTCTTTAGTAAAATTAGATGGAATAGATTGTTAAGAGGAATAAACTAGGTATAATAGATACTTAATGCGTAAAAAGAGGGAGTTCAGTAGGGCTTCCTCTTTTTTTTACTGAGTTTTTTTTACTTTTAAGGCAGCATGAAGAAAAGCATTATAATATTAGGCTTAGTTACTCTTTTTAATGTACTAAAAGCCCAGGATAACGGTGTGCATCACCAATCAACCGTTTACGAATGGCCTAAAGATCCATTAGTTAGTCAGAAGTTAGATAAATGGCAGGATCAGAAGTTTGGAATGATTATTCATTGGGGCTTGTATGCTGTTCCAGGTATGATAGAGTCTTGGAGTATATGTTCTGAAGATTGGATTTCCAGAGATAGTACAAGTAACTACGAAGATTATAAGAGATGGTACTGGGGTTTAAGTAAAGAATTTAACCCGGTTAAATTTAATCCGGAGCAATGGGCTAAAGTAGGTAAAGATGCAGGTATGAAATACCTGGTATTTACAACTAAACACCACGATGGTTTTAATATGTTTGATACTAAAGAATCAGATTTTAAAATCTCGGCAGGGCCGTTTAAAGACAATCCGAAAGCTGATGTTGCAAAATATGTATTCGATGCGTTCCGTAAGCAAGGCTTTATGATTGGTGCTTACTTTTCGAAGCCCGATTGGCATTCTGAGTATTATTGGTGGCCTAAGTATGCAACTCCAGATAGAAATAATAACTACGACATCAGGAAAAATCCATGGAGATGGAGCATGTTTAAAAAGCAAACATTTAATCAGATTAGTGAATTGATGCATAATTACGGCTCAGTGGATATTCTCTGGCTAGATGGAGGATGGGTTAGGCCATTAGAAACGGTTAATGAAGAAGTGCTTGCATGGGGAATGAAAATTCCTGAATGGAGCCAAGATATTGATATGCCTGCAATTGCTAACATGGCACGTAAAGCACAACCAGGTTTATTAATGGTAGATAGAACGGTTCACGGACCATATGAAAATTATCAGACACCTGAACAAAGTGTACCTCAAAAACAATTAGCAAACCCATGGGAAAGCTGTATGACTTTAGGCGGTGCATGGGGATTTGTTCCAAATGATCAATATAAATCTGCTACAAAGGTTATACATACGCTAATTGAAGTTGTAGCAAAAGGGGGTAGTTTATTATTGGGAGTTGGACCTAAAGCTGACGGAACCATTCCTCAGGATGCGATAGCCAGACTTGAAGATATAGGTAAGTGGTTAAATGTAAATGGAAAAGCAATTTACAATACCAGAATCACTAAAGACTACCATGATGGAGATAACTGGTTTACTCAAAGTAAGGACGGGAAAACCAAGTATGCATTAACTTGTCTTAAAGATAAAACACCTGAATATGTTGTTTGGAACGGAAACATACCTGCTAAAGGAACAGCAATCACATTAATACAAACCGGACAAAAGGTTAAATGGGAAAACAAGGGAACAACTGTAAAAGTATGGTTGCCTAAAAATATCCAGAAAGATCTACCGGCATTGGCATTTTCATTTAAAGGGGCTTTATAGCCCCTCTATTTCAAGTTTCTTGGCAAGTTCGTTTAAGTCATTAACAACCACATCAATTAACGGTATGCCATTAATTCGACGATCTTGTTCATAAGCAAATTCCGGTTCTCCCGGAATAATTACCTTTTTATCAGGATCAACAGTTTTAGCGCTTTTAAAACGCTCAATCCAATTGTCAAGATGATCCTTAAAGTCTTGTGCTGGCCTAAAGCCATCGACTCTCATTGCACCAAGAAAATGTCCTATACCTTCACCAACCGGATCGGTAGGTGGCTCTAGGAAAGCAACAAATGGTGGTACCCAAGGGCCATAATTTGCACCTGATAACACTGCTGATAAAATATCTACGGTAGCACTCAAACCATAACCTTTATGGCTTCCATGATCTTTATCACTACCTAATGGTAACAAAGAACCACCTTCTTTTAATTGATGGGGATTTATAGAAGTATTACCTGAAGAATCCTGAACCCATCCCTCTGGAATAGGCTGATTTGATCTTTGGGCAATCTCCAGTTTTCCGTTTGCAGCTGCGGCAGTTGCCATATCAACTATAACAGGAGGGTATTTGCCTGCCGGAAAAGCATAACACATTGGGTTGGTGCCCAGTAGACGTTCATTAGAATAAGTTGGTGCAACAAGGGGGCTCGCATTAGTCATGCTAATACCAATCATTTCCTGTTCAACTGCCATTAATGAATGGTAGCCTGCAATACCAAAGTGATTTGAGTTTTTAACTGCAACCCATCCGCTACCATAAATACGCGCCTTTTCAATTGCAATTTTCATAGCAAAAGGTGCAACTACTAAACCTAAACCGCCATCGCCATCAACAGTGGCAGTTGTGGCAGTTTCATGAACAACTTTTATTGTAGGCGTTGCATTTATTCGTTGCTTTTCCCATAGGCGAACATAGCCACTCAAGCGCGCTACACCATGAGAATCAATGCCCCTTAAATCAGATTTTAATAGTACGTCAGCCGCCAATTGAGCATCTACTAGCGGACATCCCATTTTTAGAAATACGTTCTCTGTAAACTGGCGTAATTTGTTTTCTGTAAAAGTGTAAAAGGTCATTGGATTTTTTAAGCAAAAAGAACTGTAAATTGGTGGTCTAAAGGTTTAAAGGTGGCAACTAATGAATCAATAAAATCATCACCATAAAGCACCACCATTGGAGCAATATTAAGCACCCTTTCCTGTAACACCCCTGTAGGGAATAATTTTTCTTTAAGATTTTCTATTTGAGCGAATGAAGTAACATGCTTTCGCTTTTCGGCTCTTAACATTTTTTTCTCCAGAGTAGAGATTAGTTTTAAAGCCCTGGTTTTGGCCGCATCTGCGGACTGAGAAAGACTTTTATCTATTTTGTAAGCATTAAGCTTTATTTGATCAAAAATAGCTGCTACTGATCGTTCTTCGTTATCAAGAGAGAATTCAAAATTAACGTGAGATTTAACCCATTCGTTTTTTAAGGTTTCAGTTTCGCTAAATAAATTTCTATGACTGATTCCTAAGATTTCCATTCTGGCCTCGCTTCTTTTGTCGATAACCATAGCGGAATTACGCAATAGCAAGACAGGGAAATCTACCTTATAATGATCAAAGTTTGCTTTTAGCTGTAGCCAGTAAGTTACTTCAGCACCTCCTCCGATATAAGCCAGATTTGGAAGTATTACTTCCTGGTAAACCGGCCTCATTACTACGTTAGGGCTAAATCTTTCAGGATAAGTATTTATTTCTTTTTGAAGTTCTTCTTTAGTGAATTCGATAGAAGAATTCATCACTTGATAGAGGCCGTTTTCTTCAACAATACGCTCTCTTAAGCCATCAATCATGTAAAAGAAATTGATTTCCCTGGGATTAACCTGAGTTTTGTAACCAAGAGCTTCCAGATCAGCATTAGTTTTACTGATGTATTTGAAACTGTTTTCTTCAGTTATGTCTTTATAGATAATCTCGGCAAATTGACTTTTAAGATTATGATCATCTGCATCTACACAAACTAAACCATACTTACTGAAAAGTGAATCTACTAGTTCGCGGGTAGCATCACTGAGTTTTTCGTTTTTTGCATAAGCCTGATCAACTATTTTAGAAAACTTGATGCCATTTTCGCTTATACCAAGGTATCCTTTGTAAGCGGTAAGCACTTCAGCAATATCAGCAGTGCCTAACCTTCCGGTTGCGCCACTAGCATTTTTATTCCAGGTAAGCATTTTATCCTCAACCTTTGTATGATTGATTTCCTCAAAATCATGATCTTCTGTTGCCATCCAATAAACAGGCACAAAATTGTAATCAGGGAATTGCTGTTTTAAATCAATAGCAAGGTTAATTGCTGTAACTATTTTATAGATAAAATATAAGGGACCGGTAAATATATTTAGCTGATGGCCGGTAGTAATGGTAAAAGTTTTTTTGTCAGCTAATAGCTCAATGTTGGCTTTTACTAGAGGCGAAAGGCTAATTGATGAATACTGCTTTTGTAAAGTGCTGACCAGAGTTGCTCTGTCAGCACTAAAATTTCGTTCAGCAATAGCTTTAGCAAAACCAGAAAAATCCGGTTTATACTTATAAAAAGAGCTCAGTTTCTCATTTTTTCCAATGTAATCTAGTACGGTGGAAGAGAACGCATTAGTTTCCTGATAAGAGATGTATTTAGCTTGCATTGTTACGAATTTAAGCTAATAAACTATAAATCTAAATATGAAGCCTTTATTTTACAATCTGTCCATATAGATCGAAATCTTCGGCGCGATCAATCTTAACATTTACAAAGGTTCCATTGGCTGCATAACCTGTTGCAGCATCAATTAGAACTTCATTATCAACTTCCGGAGAATCAAATTCAGTACGGCCAATAAAGAAATCACCCTCTTTTCTATCTATCAAAACTTTATAGGTTTTACCTACTTTATCTTGGTTTATGTCGAAAGAGATACCTTGTTGTAATTCCATAATAGCATCAACACGTTCCTGTTTTACTTCATCAGGGACATCATCAACTAAATTATGTGCATGTGTTTTTTCTTCATGAGAATAGGTGAAACATCCTAATCTGTCGAAACGAGTTTCCTCAACCCAGCTAAGCATCTCTTCAAAATCCTGCTCAGTTTCTCCAGGGTATCCGCAAATTAAAGTAGTACGCATAGCGATACCAGGTACTTTAGCTCTAATCTCGTTTACGATGTCGATGGTTTTTTGTTTAGTAATACCACGACGCATAGATTTCAGCATGTTATCTGTAATGTGCTGTAAAGGCATATCTAAATACTTGCAGATGTTCTCACGCTCGTTCATGGCATCTAGAATTTCCATTGGGAAACCAGAAGGGTAGGCGTATTGAAGTCTGATCCACTCGATTCCTTTTACGTCAGATAATCTGCGTAATAACTCATCAAGATTACGTTTTCCATAAATGTCCAGACCATAATAAGTAAGATCCTGAGCAATTAAGATCAGCTCTTTGGTGCCATTAGCTGCTAATATTTTAGCTTCATTTACTAATTCTTCCATATCACGAGATACGTGTTTACCACGCATCAGTGGGATAGCACAAAAAGAACAAGGTCTGTTACAGCCTTCTGCAATTTTGAAATAAGCGTAATGAGAAGGAGTGGTTAACAAGCGTTCACCAATTAGCTCATGTTTGTAATTTGCACCTAAAGAGTGCAATAAATTATTTAAATCGTTGGTACCAAAGAAGGCATCAACATTGGTGATTTCTGATTCTAATTCAGGTTTGTAACGTTCCGATAAGCATCCTGTTACAATTACTTTTCCTACTTTACCTTCATCTTTTAGTTGACTGTATTGCAGTATGGTATCAATTGATTCCTGTTTTGCATTGTCGATAAAACCGCAAGTATTGATTACTACGATATCGTCTTTGCCAATCTTATTCGATTCATGAACAACATCTAAACTGTTTCCGCGCAACTGACCCATCAAAACTTCAGAGTCGTAAGTGTTTTTGGAGCAGCCCAGTGTGATTACGTTGATCTTTGGTTTTTTGACAGGGATTATTTTTGTGGAAGTTTTTGTATTCATGTTTTGTAAGTCAGTATATTTTTTATTTCTTTTATGCTTGTCTGTATTTCACGTCATCCTGAATTTATTTCAGGATCTTGGACATGCATGATAGCTTTTCTCTTTCGAGGTCAGGATGACGATTGTTTTATTTAAACAAGCTATCAACGAAAGCCTTTTTATCAAATAATTGCAGGTCGTTCATGCTTTCGCCAACGCCTATGTATTTTACAGGTATTTTAAACTGGTCAGAGATGCCGATAACAACACCACCTTTAGCAGTTCCATCTAATTTCGTAATAGCAAGGGCATTAACATCAGTTGCTTCAGTAAACTGTTTGCACTGTTCAAAAGCATTTTGACCAGTTGAACCATCAAGCACCAATAATATTTCGTGTGGTGCACCAGGTATTACCTTTTGCATCACATTTTTAATTTTACCCAATTCGTTCATTAAACCAACCTTGTTGTGCAAACGACCGGCAGTATCTATAATTACCACGTCTTCGCCATTGGCAACGGCCGACTGTAAAGTGTCGAATGCTACAGAGGCTGGATCGGAACCCATTGCCTGAGCTACAACACGCACTCCAACACGTTCACCCCAAAGTTTAATTTGCTCAACCGCTGCGGCTCTAAAAGTATCGGCGGCACCTAAAACAACTTTAAGGTTTTCTGCTTTAAGTTTATGTGCAAGTTTACCTATGGTTGTGGTTTTACCCACACCATTTACACCAACTACCATAATTACATATGGCTTATGATTACCATATTCAAAGCTTCTGAAATCGTTGCTGTTATTTTCTGCCAGTAACAACTGGATCTCATCACGCAGAAGATTGTTTAGCTCGGAGGTAGATAAGTATTTGTCCTTTGCTACACGTTTCTGTATGCGATCGATAATCTTCAATGTGGTAGTTACACCAACATCGGAGGTTACCAAAACTTCTTCCAGGTTATCAAGTACATCATCATCGACAGTAGATTTACCTGCTACAGCTTTAGTGATTTTACTTAAAAAACCCTCTTTAGTTTTCTCTAATCCCTTGTCGAGAGCTTCCTGCGCTTCAGGCGCGGTCTCTTTTTTCTTAAAAAAATCAAATAAACCCATAAGAATGTATAGAAAAACAAAAAAAGCCCTCCCAGTATAAAGGGACGGCTTTAATATTATAAAATATTAAAATTATTTTTTAGATGCAATAGCATCTTGAACGTGATCGTTGTGAACAATAACTTCTTTGAAAGAATAAGCACCAGATTTTGGCGACTTAGTCATTGTAATAACTTTCGAATATTCTTTTCCTTTACCCGTTTTCAGGGTAGCAACTACCTTTTTTGCCATGATCTAAATAGATTGTATTTAGTTAAATACTAAATGTATTACTTAATTTCTTTGTGTACAGTTACTTTTCTCAACACTGGATTGAATTTTTTCAACTCTAATCTCTCAGTAGTGTTTTTACGGTTTTTAGTAGTGATATATCTAGAAGCACCAGGCATGCCACTGGTTCTATGTTCTGTACACTCTAGAATAACTTGTACTCTGTTACCTTTTTTTGCCATTTTATTAATATTAAGGTTGATTTCACATCAACCAATGTTTCTACAAATATCCTTTTTTCATGAAGCGGTTAATCGCTTCTGTAATACCAATTTTATTGATGGTTTTGATAGCTGAAGTAGATACTTTCAGTGTTATCCAACGATCCTCATCAGGAATATAAAATTTCTGAAGTTGTAAGTTGGGATAAAACTTACGCTTGGTTTTAACGTTTGAGTGAGAAACATTAAAACCTGTCATTGCCATTTTTCCGGTTAAATCACAAACTCTAGACATGCCTTTAAATATATTTATTAATTGTTCTTCTTTATTTTTTAAGAGTGTGCAAATATCAGTAAAATATTTGTAATCATCAAGTAAGAGTCAAAAATAATTTCATTTATTATTTGTTAGCAGTAGCCGTGGTAAATATAAAGACCTCGTTATTACTTTTAACGTACCTCTTGCGTACGTTCTGCGCAGCTTCTGCGAGAAAAAGTACCTTTTTGTGTATCAGGTGCGCAGAAGGTATGGAGAAGCTGTGCAGAAAGCCGAAGCCAAGTATCTTTCTGAACACTCTTTTTTACCACTATAATATAGATAAATAAAATTGTTTTTATAAAGCACAATTTTATCTAAGTTTGGATTTTAGTTGTTGAAATAAACCAAATATGCAAATTAATTCATTTGAAGAATATCAAAGGACTTATCAGTTAAGCGTAGATCAACCTGAACAATTCTGGGCAGGTATAGCCGATAATTTTCTTTGGAAAAAGAAATGGGATAAAGTACTTTCCTGGAATTTCTCTGAACCTAATATCAAGTGGTTCGAAGGCGCCAAACTGAACATCACTGAAAATTGCCTCGACCGCCATCTGGCTGAAAATGGGGATAAACCTGCTATCATCTGGGAACCCAATGATCCGAGTAAAGATAGTATCACTTTAAGTTATAAAATATTACACGAACAGGTTTGCCGATTTGCCAACGTTCTAAAAAAGAACGGAGTACAAAAAGGAGATCGCGTTTGTATTTATATGCCAATGGTTCCGGAGTTGGCTGTTGCCGTACTTGCCTGTGCACGTATAGGCGCTGTCCATTCTGTTGTATTTGGCGGATTCTCTGCAAAATCTATTGCAGATCGTATTAATGATGCACAATGTAGAGTAGTAATTACTGCCGATGGTGCATTTAGAGGGAATAAACAAATTCAGTTAAAAGAAGTAATTGATGATGCACTTATTGGTTGCCCTTCGGTTGCAAAAGTTATCGTTTTAACCCATACCAGAACTCCTGTTTCTATGTTAAAGGGACGTGACATTTGGTGGGAAGATGAGATAAAACTGGTAGATACAAATTGTCCGGCCGAAGAAATGGATGCCGAAGATTTGTTATTTATATTATATACTTCAGGCTCTACAGGTAAGCCAAAAGGTGTAGTGCATACTGTTGGTGGATATATGGTTTATGCCGGATACACGTTTTCTAATGTGTTTAATTATCAGCCTGATGAAGTGTTCTTCTGTACAGCAGATATTGGCTGGATTACAGGGCATTCTTATATTGTTTATGGTCCACTTTCGCAAGGAGCAACAACTGTAATATTCGAAGGTATTCCTACCTATCCTGACGCTTCTAGAATGTGGCAGGTAGTAGAAAAACATAAAGTAAACATTTTATATACTGCGCCAACTGCAATCCGTTCTCTAATGAGTTTTGGACTACAGCCTCTTGAAGGGGTCGACTTAAGTTCGCTAAGAGTTTTAGGATCGGTAGGAGAACCTATAAACGAAGAAGCATGGCATTGGTTTGATGAAAATATAGGCAAAAGCAATTGCCCAATTGTTGATACCTGGTGGCAAACAGAAACCGGTGGTATTATGATTTCTCCAATAGCTTTTGTAACACCAACTAAACCAAGTTTTGCAACACTTCCTTTGCCGGGTATACAGCCGGTTTTAGTTGATGAGCAAGGCAATGAAATTGAAGGTAATGGAGTAAGTGGTAACCTTTGTATTAAATTCCCTTGGCCTGGTATGTTGCGCACAACTTATGGAGATCATGAACGTTGTAAGCAAACTTATTTCTCTACTTATGAGAATATGTACTTTACAGGTGATGGTTGCTTAAGAGACGAGGATGGTTATTACAGAATTACCGGTAGGGTAGATGATGTAATCAACGTATCTGGACATAGAATTGGAACAGCTGAAGTTGAAAACGCAATTAACATGCATGCTGGTGTTGTAGAAAGCGCTGTTGTAGGTTTTCCTCATGAGGTAAAAGGCCAGGGTATATATGCTTTTGTGATCAATCCTAATGTACACTCAGACGAGGACTTAACACGTAAGGATATTCTTCAGACCGTTACCCGTGTTATTGGGGCGATAGCTAAACCGGATAAAATACTTTTCGTTTCAGGATTACCTAAAACAAGATCCGGCAAAATCATGCGCCGTATTTTAAGGAAAATTGCTGAAGGAGATACTAGTAACTTAGGAGATATTACAACGCTTCTAGATCCGGCAGTAGTTGATGAGATTATTGAAAAAGCAAAAAAGTAACAAACAATTATTCCTTAATCCTGTTCGTATAGTATCTATTTATTGTAAAACATAAAATAAAACTATCATGGATAAGTTAGAATTAAAAGGAAAATGGAATGAAATTAAGGGGAAAGTGAAACAAGCATATGCTGACTTAACCGAGGATGACTTGAAACACGAAGAAGGTAAAGATGATGAGTTGCTAGGTAAGTTACAGCAGAAAACTGGAAAAACCAGAGATGAACTGGTAACGTGGATAAAGTCCCTTTAAAACTATAAATAAGAAGCCCCTGATCAATATATTGATCAGGGGCTTCTTATTTATGCGCATTTTTGAATATTAGTACCCAAATATCTGCTCTAATGTTAGTTTGGTAACTGTTCCAAACTTCTGCATATCCTCTAATTTTACTTTTTTCTCAGAGGCAACAATACAATAGTTGTAAGGTTTATTGGCAACATTGTTAGCATGAAATTCTTTGATGTCAGCAAACGTTAAAGGTTTTAAGCCATTATACTCATCAATTCTCGAATCATGATCAATTCCAAGTTTCTGATCTGCAAAATAGCTTTGTATAATATCATCCTTGGTAACACGACTCGTTTCAAGCGCATTTAATGCATTGTATTTCGAAGCATCGAATGATTTGTCTGCTTGTGGCAAATCATTAAGCAGCTCATTCATTCCTGCTACAGCATCATTCATTTTATCTGCCTGACTGCCAACATAAGCTACCATTGCATATTCTTTATCTTTTCTATCAGGTGATGAATAAACTGCAAATGTTGAGTAAGCCAGAGCCTTAGATTCACGGATCGTTTGGAAAACTATAGATCCCATACCACCACCAAAATAGCTATTGAATAAATTTATTTTGGAAGTTAGATCCGGATTAAAAACGCCACCATTTCTTACCCAACGAATCTCAGATTGAACCATGTCATAATCGGCAAAATAAACCTGATTTGTTGCGTTGTTGGTATAAGTGAATTTTTTAGCTGGATTTTCCGCGCTAAATGCCGAAGGCAGTTTATGAAGTTTACCAATGCTTTCTGTAAACGCCTCTAGTGTTTGTGGCCCATAATAGGTAATGGTGTGCTTAAAGTTATCGATGTTGTGTAGGATGTCTATCAATTGACCTGAAGTAATGTTTTTTACTTCCTCATTGCTCAAAGTTGTATTAAATGGATTAGCTGAACCATATTGAGCGTAATTCATCAACCCACCAAGAATCGCACTCTTATTCAGTTTATTGTTTTCTCTTGATTTAAGAATGCGGCTTTTAAGTTCTACTAGTGCTTGCTCATTAGGTTTACAGTTGGCTAAAATATGCTCAACCAGACTTACTGCTTTATCAAAATTCTCCTGCAAGCCACTAATATTAATGGTAGTAACTTCATTGCCAACATTAATGCTGTAGTTACAGGCAATGTTGTAAAATTCTTTACTGATTTCTTCGGCAGTATATTTATCTGTAGCTAAAAATGTTAAATATTGCGATGCATATGGCTGCAGCATATTGTTCAGTGTACCCATATCAAAACGGTAAGACAAACGGAAAATACTGTTTTCTTTATTCTGAACAGTAATCACATCAGCTATGCCAGCTTTTCCAAAATTCAGGTCTTTTTTGTAATCCAGAAATTTAGGCTCTATCGGATTTGTTGGTGCTGCAAGTAAATTCTTTGTGAAAGCAGATGTTTCAGAAGCATTTGTATTTACAGGGGTGATGGTTGGTTTTTCAACTTTAGCTATATTTTTGTCTTCGCCTTTGTGCTTAAATGCAATTACATAGTTATTTATAAAAAACTGCTTAGCAAATTGAGTGATTTGACTTTTAGTAATTTTAGCCATCTCATCAGGATTGCTTAATGATTTATCCCATTTAGTTCCACGGTTTAAAATGAAATCATTAGTTACCGACTCAACGCGGAAACTATTGTTGTCAAATGCTTGTAGCAAACCTAATTTACTATTGGCAACGGTTGCTTTAATAAGGCGTTCATCAAAATCACCTTTTTTTAAGATCTCAATTTGCTCCATTAGAAGTTTTTGAACTTCCTCTAAGCTTTGTCCTTGTTTAGGTTGTCCAGTCATGTTGAAAACTCCGTAATCTTTCATTTGTTGATAGCCGGCATTTGAACGGAGAACTTTTTGCTGTTTATTTAAGTTGATGTCGAATAAACCCGCTTTTCCGTTTGATAAAATGCTGGATATCAAATCCAATAGCATACTTTGTTTTGTGTTTTCTGCATAGCCTCTGTAAGAAATCTCTATACTTTCAGCACTGGGGCCATATATGTCTACCTTTTGGATTTTAGTTAAAGGTTTTTCAGGTGCAGGATTATAAAGCGCTACAGGCTTTGGTTGCATATAGGCAAATGATTTATCTACCTTTTTAATCATTTCATCAGGATCAAAATCTCCAGACATAGCTATTGCCATATTGTTGGGCACATAGTATTTGTTGTAATATTTTCTGATCTCTACTAAAGATGGATTTTTAAGATGCTCAATGGTGCCAATTGTAGTTTGCTGACCATAATTGTGAGTAGGGAATAAAAGCGCTGACATTTTCTCGTTCATCTTCCAAGCATCATTATCTAGTCCGCGGTTTTTCTCCTCATAAACAGCCTCTAATTCTGTATGGAAGATGCGGAATACAGGGTTGCGAAATCTTTCGGCCTGTAGAGCTAAAAATTTGTCAGTTGCATTAGCTGGGAAATCCTCATTGTAAACGGTTTCCTCATACCATGTATGGGCATTGGTTGATTGACCACCTATGGCTTTCATCATCTTGTCGTATTCATTTGCAATAGAATAATTAGATGCAAGTCCTGATGTTTTGTCTATTTCTGCATAAATTTCTTTACGTTTAACAGGGTCTTTGGTTTTGTTGTACTGCTCATAAAGGCCATCAATTTTATCCAAAAAAGGCTTTTCTTTTGCATAATCCATCGTGCCGAATTTATCGGTGCCTTTAAACAGAAGATGCTCCAAGTAGTGAGCTAAACCAGTAGCTGTACGGGGATCTGTATTACTTCCGGCTCTTACAGACAATCTGAACTCAATTGTTGGTTCTTTTGTGTTTTGAGATAAAATAACTGTTAATCCATTCTTTAATGTGTAAAAACGCGACTTGGTTGGGTCGTTTGTTACATATTTATAGGTGTATCCATCAGTGGTGGCTGTTTTCCATTGATAGCCAGATTGAGCTAAAACCCCAGATCCGATTAAAAGGAAAAGGGACAATGCTAATAGTTTGTTCTTCATATGTTTAAAATTGATTTTTTATGTGTTACAAAGCAGTCCAGATGCGCTATCTAAAAAACCTCAAAACTGCTCCGTAACTTTTAAGTTATACATCAAATATATGTGGATTGTACATTAAGTCCTGAACTTTAGACCGAATTCTTGTACTTTTACATCAACAATGACTGTAGGCATATCAGTTTTGCTTAAATAGGTGATTTTGACATCCCGACAGGCTTTGATTCTCATAATAAAAACAGATATATCTTACAATGAAAAAGCAACAATCCAGACCAAACATTTTAGTGGTAAATGACGACGGTATAACCGCTCCGGGAATTAAAAATCTAATTGAGGTTGTTCAGGAAATAGGGAATGTAGTTGTGGTTGCACCTGATGGGCCTCAATCCGGAATGGGACATGCAATTACAATTGGTAAGCCATTACGTTTTGATCGGGTTGATTTGTATCCGGGTGTGGAGATGTATAAGTGCTCTGGTACACCTGTTGATTGTGTAAAGCTTGCCGTAAATAAGATATTTAAAGGTCAAAAACCTGATTTGTGTGTTTCGGGTGTTAATCATGGATTAAATAATTCAATCAATGTTATCTATTCAGGGACTATGTCTGCCGCAGTAGAAGGAGCAATAGAGGGGATTCCGTCAATTGGTTTCTCGCTTGATGATTTCTCACAAGAAGCTGACTTTAGTCATTGTAAAAAGTTTATTAAAGCTATTTCTTTACAAGTACTGGAGCATGGCTTGCCACAAGCGACATTGTTGAATGTTAATTTCCCAAAAGGGGATGGGTTAAAAGGTATTAAGGTATGCAGACAAGCCAATGCTAAATGGGCAGAAGAGTTCGATGAAAGAAAAGATCCATATGAGCGTCCATATTATTGGTTAACCGGTGTTTTTCAAAACAATGACAAAGGTGAAGATACTGATGTTTGGGCATTGGAAAATGGCTTTGTTTCTGTAGTTCCAGTTCAGTTTGATTTAACAGCTCATCATGCTATTCCTGTTCTAAACACCTGGACATTTGATGTTTAAAAATGTTAAGAATTCTGTGCTAATAGGCTTGGGTATCGGGGTCTCGGTACCTGGAGTATTGATAGTAGGAGTATGGTACCTGATGCATAAATTTGCCTTTTTAGCTAAAGCAGATTTGTTGCTAATCGGTTGTATTGCAGTTAATGCTATTCTAATGCATTATTTTTTTAAGCAGGATAAGGAAAATGTAGGGAGGGGGATCATCAGTGCTACCTTTCTCTGGGCATTCGTCTTCTTTTTTTATAAAGTTTCCAAATAATGAGATATTATTTAGTAGCCGGAGAAGCATCCGGAGATTTACATGGCGCCAACTTGATGAAAGCGCTAAAGGTTCAGGATCCTGATGCTGAGTTCAGATTTTATGGAGGCGATAAAATGAAGGCTGAAGGAGGTGTGCTTAAAAAGCATTATGCTGAAATGGCTTTTATGGGGTTTACTGAGGTGTTGTTAAATCTCAGAACCATCCTTAAAAATATGAAAGCCTGCAAGGCAGATGTATTGGAGTATAATCCTGATACATTGATTCTGATAGATTTTCCGGGTTTCAATTTAAAGATTGCAGAATTTGCAAAAGAGAATGGAATTCGTGTGTGTTATTATATATCTCCAAAGGTTTGGGCATGGAACCAAAAGCGGGTTTTAAAAATTAAAAGAATAGTTGATAAGTTGTTCTGTATTTTGCCTTTTGAAGTTGATTTTTATAAAGGCTGGGGCATGGAGGTAGACTATGTTGGTAACCCTCTATTAGATGCAATTGCTCAGTTCAAACCCGATTCTTCTTTCAAAAGTACTTACGGTTTAAATGATAAGATTATAGCCTTGCTTCCAGGGAGCAGGAAGCAAGAAATAGAACGTTTACTGCCTGATATGTTAAGTGTTACAGGTCGTTTTCCAGACTATCAGTTTGTCGTTGCGGCGGCCCCTACTTTTGATGAAAGTTATTACAGGCAATTCATCTCTTCAGAAAATGTAACCCTGGTTTTTGAAAGAACCTATGATTTGCTGAATGTTGCCACCGCCGCTATTGTAGCATCGGGTACGGCAACACTTGAAACTGCGCTGTTTCATGTGCCTCAAGTTGTGGTTTATCGCGGAGGAGCAATCTCCGTTGCTATTGCCAGAATGCTGGTTAAAATAAGATTCATTTCTTTAGTGAACTTAATTATGGATAGGAAAGTGGTAAAAGAATTGATTCAGCAAGATTGCAATACTCAAAATATTGCTAATGAGCTTGATCTTGTTGTAGATGGAGAAGGTAGACAAAAAATGCTGACCGACTATAAAGAACTGTCCTCAAAAATGGGAACAGCAGGAGCGTCGGAGCGTACTGCTAAGCTCATAACTTCTTACCTTAAGGGAAATCACCATTAAACTAAAGACCTAAAATAGGGATGAAGGGTAATTTCCCTTCATCCCTCTGTCAGATCTCTGTAAAATCCAGGTCAAATCCCAGTATTTACAGCTTCCTGAAAGCATCTTTTTTTGTCTTAAATTCCTCTAGTAATTGCTTTGTTTTAAGTGTACTTAGCTGTGGTTTTAACTTTTCTTGAGTTTGAAATGTAACAGAATTGTTCTCAAAAAAAATAAAAAAAGCAGGTGGGTTTAAACAATTTTCTTTAATATTGGCGTTGATAAAACGTTTTACTGAAAACTACTAACTGAAAACTACGTATACCAAATATTCATGAAAACTCAACAATTATTTTTAGCCGCTGCTCTCTCAAAAGACAATCAAGTGATTTCGTTAAATAAGTATTTTCTTTTAATCAATAATCGCTTCAGGGTATAATCTACCCCCTCTCTCAATAAATCTAATTTTCTCTCTTTCTCAAGCTTTTTCTGAAGCATGACCATTGACTTTTTTGTCATTCGTTTTTATGCTCTGAGATAAGTATGGGTTTTTTATGCGCATCCGTAACAGGATTTGAAATTTTTAAACACTATTAATAAACACTAAATATAATTTAACTCAAAAACCAATGAACATTAAGCTACTAATTGGCACAGGGGTATGTCTACTCTGTTCCATGAGTTTCCGAAGCTATTCTGCTACAGAAGGCTACCTGGAAGCGAAGAATTTAAGTCGGGCTAATTTATCTATTGCGGGTAAGCAAGCCGTTGCACGTAAAATGGTAATTACTGGGGTAGTTCTAGATGAGAACTCTCAACCTATTCCTGGTGTAGGGATTAAAACTGCATCAAACAAATCTACGGTAACAGATTCTAATGGTAAGTTCAGCATCGAAGCTGAAAGCGCTACAGAATTAATTTCATTCTCATATTTAGGTTATACTACTCAAAGTAAAGCTGCAGGAAATGGTACTGCTCCATTAACTATTAAAATGGCGCTTGATTCAGGTGTAAACCTTGATGATGTTGTTATCGTAAGCGTTGGTTATGGAACTTTGAAAACGAAAGAGATTACTTCTGCAGTAGCTCACGTGGGTAGAGAAGAGTTCAGACAGAGTGGTTCAAGAAATCCTTTAGATTTGATCCAGGGTAAGGTTGCTGGACTTCAGATTTCACGTCCTGGAGGATCTAATCCAAACTCAGGAGTTAGTATTCAGCTAAGGGGTATAGTAACTTCTACTGGTAATGGAAGTCCCTTGTATGTAATTGATGGTATTCCAGGTGGTAATCCTGATCTTTTGCAGCAAGATGATATTGCCTCAATTGATATCTTAAAGGATGGATCAGGTGCTGCAATTTACGGTACAAGTGCCAACGCTGGGGTAATCCTAATCACTACTAAAAAAGGTAAGGAAGGCCCTGCTACATTTGATTACTCTTCATACTTTAGAAAAGAGTATATTCAAAAAAGACCAGATTTCTTAACTGCTGATGAGTACAGACAGAAAATTGCTACGGGTGAACTTAAACAAAAGGATTTCGGTCATAGTACTGATTTTTTTGATGACCTGATCAATCACAACAATTTTTCTCAGAATCATAACCTAGCCTTAACTGGTGGTTCCAAGAATACCAGCTACCGCGCTAGTTTAAATTACAGAAATCTTGAAGGTATTTCTCGTGAAAATGGTCGTGAAGAATATGGATTGCGTTTAAATATAAATCAAAAAGGATTAAATGATAGATTAAATGCACAGATCAATTTAGCTACCAATATCAACAAAGCAAACCTGCTAGGTGGTGGTGGTTGGGAAAGTGAATCAACTAAAAACCCAACATTATCTAATTTTAATGATGATGGAACTTATCGTTTTGATTTAACGAGTACAAATGAATTCGCTCGATTAGCACAACAAACTTCTTATAGGAAACAACAAACTAGTTCTGCTGATGCTAAAGTGGATTTAGAGATTGTAACTGGTTTAAAAGCATCACTTTTCGGATCAGTTCAGCGCAATAGCTATACAGACGGACAGTATCGTTTTAAAGCTAGTGAAGACTCGATGGAAAATACCGATTTTCCAGGTGGGGGATATGCCTATAAAGGTGATTTCTTAGAGCAGAAATATGCTTTTGAGCCAACCCTTTCCTACGAAAACACTTTTGCAGATAGTCATAAATTAACTGCGATAGGTGGTTATAGTTTTAGATACGACATTAATGAAGCATCTGGTGCAGAAAATAGAGGGTTTATCAATGATTTAAGCCATGAGGATAATTTAGGCAGTGGTGCAGCATTAGGCGTAGGGAAAGCTGGGATGTCTAGCTCTAAAGCTGATAATAGATTAATTGCCTTTTTTGGAAGGATCAATTATGCTTATAACAATAAATACATGGCGCAATTTATTTTACGTCATGAAGGATCTTCGAAATTTGGTAGAAATAACAGATGGGGTAATTTTCCTGCAGTGTCACTTGGTTGGAATGTGTCTCAGGAAGATTTCATGAAGGATGTTAAATTTGTCAATTATTTGAAATTTAGAGCTGGTTATGGCGTTACCGGTAATGCTCCTAATGACAACAATGTTTCAAGAGTTATGCTTGGTGGAGGTGGTAAATATCTATTCCCTGATGGTAACTATTATGAAACTTATGGTCCAACTACCAACTATAACCCTGATTTGAAGTGGGAAACTAAAAGAGAACTAAATATTGGTGTCGATTTCACCATGTTTGACAATAGATTAACTGGATCACTAGATGTATTCAATCGTAAAACTAAAGACCTTCTTGATAGATATAGGTCACCTCAGCCACCTTTCGTAGTAGAGAGAATTTGGACAAACGTGGGTACAATTTCGTCAAAAGGAATTGAGTTGGCATTAGGCTTTAAAGCAATTACTACGACTGATTTTTCTTGGAATACCAATTTAACCGCAAGTACAACTAAGAATGTTATGGATAGTTATTCTAATTCTCAATACGTTGTTAACTTTATTCAAAAAGGAGATATACAGGGAGCAGGTGACTTAGGACAAGCTTTTACTACTTATGAGGGTAAAGAAATTGGTATATTCTACGGAAAGAGATTCGCCGGTTTTACACCTGAAGGAAAATGGTTGTTTTACAACAGAAAAGGGGAAAAGGTACTTAACGATCAGATCAATAACTCAAGAGATGATTTAAATGCAACAGATCTTGCTCCAATTGGAAATGCAGTGCCTAAGTATTACGCATCATGGGGTAACAATTTCAAATACAAAAACTTTGATTTAAGTATATTCTTAAGAGGAAAGTTTGATTTTGATATTTTAAATACTACAGCGCTTAGCTATGGTAATAAATCAGCTTGGAGTGGGAATGTGTTGAAGGATGCATTCACAAAATACAGCCAAATCAACGACACTTACATGTATTCTGATTATTATTTAGAAAGTGGAAGCTTTGTGAAAATTGATGAGATTACTTTAGGGTACAACTTTAATTTGAAAGTTAAAGGGTTGAGAAACATGAGGGTATATGTTACTGGTCAGAACTTAGCAACAATTACTGGCTACTCAGGTAATGATCCAGATTTTGTGTTGGATACAGGAATTGGTAATGAGGACAATGGTAGATTTTTAGGAATTGATACAAGAGGCCCTTATCCAAGTACACGTTCTTTCTTAGTAGGTCTAAATGTTGGATTTTAATTAATAAAAAAATGAAAAGTAAATCACTTATATATACCGCATTGGTTGGTGCATTGTGTTTGACAAGTGCTTGTACCAAACTTGATGAAAATGCATATGACAAGTTCGCTGCAGATGATTTCTATAACAATAAAACTGAAGTAATATCTGCTGTTTTAAGACCATATACTCATGCGAATGCATGGGTCTCACCTTCGGGCCAAGATGGCTGGTGGAGACTCGCAGAGTTATCCGGAGATCAATTGGCTTGGCCTACTAAAGGTCGCCATGGTGAAGACGGAGGTAAATGGAAAAGATTACATTACCATACCTGGACTGTTGACGAAGGCGGAATTAACCAAGCATGGGTATTGATGTATTGGGGTATGGGACTTTGTAATAGCGCTATTACAAATATTGAGAGCCGTGATATTGCAAAAATGGGCATCACGCAAATAGAGAAAGATGCATATATTGCTGAATTGAAATTGCTTCGTGCTTTCCATTATTTAAAATTAATGGACCTATTTGGTAACATTCCGATTTCAACAAAGATCCCAGAGGGCGCATCAGCACCACTTCCTCCTACATCTAGTAGAGCTGAAGTATTCGCATTTATTGAGAGGGAGATTCAAGAGAATATAAACAAAGCCCCTAAAGCATCTAGAGCTACGCTTGGCCGAATGAATCAAGCAGCTGGTTATGCAATGTTAGCAGAACTTTATCTAAATGCTGAGGCATGGATAGGTACTCCTAGATGGGATGATTGTATCGCTGCAAGTGATAAAATAATCAGCGGTGAAGCTGGAGGTCAAAATGGTAATATGGCTTTAGATCCGAATATCTCAGATCAATTTAAGAGCACGAATGACTTATCTAAAGAAGTAATTTTTTCAATCGCTTACGATTACAAAATTGCTAATTTTGCTACAGGATTTCCCTCAGAATTTTATCACTTCAAACAACAGGAAATCTATGGAGGTGGCCGTAATGGTAACGATGGTATCGTAGTTATTCCTGGTGTTTATACAAACTATAAAGATGCTGATAAGCGTAAATCAGATTGGTTGCTTATCGGAAAAATGGTTAAGTTTTCTGATGGTAAAACCCCGGTTTTGGCTTCAGAAGAATATAAAGATGAACAATTAGAGTTTGTAGATTATATTCGTAAAGCTAAATCTGGATCTACTCTTTCTAACATGAGTGAAGGTGAGGAGAACAGTGGCGTACGTTTCAATAAGTACAAATTGGGTAACCAAGTACCGGGACCAGGCGGAAAGCCTGAAATTGATCCTAATTACAACAACACTGATTGGAACATCTATCGTTTAACAGGGATTTATTTTGCAAAAGCAGAAGCGATTATGCGTAAAAATGGTGGTGTTGCAAATGCAGAAGCTGTACAGTTAATTAACGATTGTAAAAAACGTGCATTTGCTGATGCTGATTGGGCTGCTAATGCATATACTACATCAACACTTACAATGGATGAATTGTTGGCTGAACGCGGACGTGAGTTTATCTTTGAAGGTTATAGAAGAGATGACTTGATTCGTTTTGGTAAATTTGCTACAGGATCATGGTGGGATCATAGTCCTACCGCGGCTACCCGTGCATTGTATCCAATTCCACAACAGCAACGTAATTTAAATAAAAACTTGAGCCAAAACCCAGGTTATAATTAAATAATAATTCCTTAGGATTCTCCTGAGTATTCAGAACGGGTGATTGTTAACAACAATCACCCGTTCTGTTTTTAAAAGTAATTTTATTTTCATATTATTGGGATACTAAATCGTTTTAAACCAAATATCAGCCCCCTTATATAGGTAATAAGGGTGAACTACACACATGAAACTAAAATCTATTTTAATCGCATTTGTATTGCTCGCCAATGTAGCATTGGCACAACAACCAGATCTGGTGCAATACGTAAATACCCTTCAGGGTACCAATTCCAAACATGAACTTACCAGGGGTAATACATATCCCACAACAGCTTTGCCTTTCGGAATGCATACCTGGACTCCTCAAACAGGAAATAATGGAGACGGATGGAAGTACCAGTATTTTAAGAAAACCATTCGTGGTTTTCAGCAAGCGCATCAATGTAGTTCGTGGTCAAATGACTACTGCGTATTTTCTTTAATGCCCGTTACCGGAAAACTTACCGTAAATGAAAACGACAGACAAGCTGGTTTTGATCATAAAAATGAAGTAGCCAAACCAAATTATTACAAAGTAAAACTTGATAATAATATTGTAACTGAAATGGCCCCGACAGATAGAGGAGCACATTTGCGTTTTACCTTTCCTAAGAACGGCAAAAGTTACCTTGTTCTGGATGGATACACAGGCTTAAGTGAAGTAAAGATTTATCCAAAAGAAAGAAAAATCACAGGATATGTTCACAACGGCCGCATAAGAGAAGATCTTAAGAGCTATTTCGAAATTGTATTTGACAAACCATTTGTAAAGTACGGCACCTGGGACAATACAAGTAATACGGTTGAAGAAGGTACACTAACAGCCCAAGGAAAAGGTAAGGGTGCTTATATCGAGTTTAAACAAGGTGAAACAGTACAAGCAAAAACAGCATCATCTTACATCAGCGAAGAGCAGGCTAGTTTAACTTTAAAAACTGAACTAGGGAAATTTAAAACCTTAGAGCAAACAAAAGCTGCAGCTGCTAAAGTATGGAATGATCATTTAGGTAAAATCCTTGTAGAAGGAGGCTCAGATGAAGATAAGGCAACATTCTATTCTTGCTATTTTAGAGCAAGTTTGTTCTCAAGACAGTTTTTTGAGTATGACAAGGATGGTAAACCATATTATTTTAGTCCTTATGATGGCAAAGTCCACCAAGGATATATGTTTACCGATACCGGTTTCTGGGATACTTTCCGAGCACAATTCCCACTAAATACAATTATGCAGCCTACAATGCATGGTCGTTATATGCAGGCAATGCTAGATGCACAGGAGCAATGCGGATGGCTTCCATCTTGGTCATTCCCTGGCGAAGCAGGAAGTATGATTGGCAATCATGCCATTTCGTTATTGGCAGATGCCTGGGCAAAAGGAATCAGAACATTTAATCCGGAGCAAGCTTTAAAGGCATATCTTCATGAGGCAACCAACAAAGGTCCTTGGGGGCCAGCTAACGGTCGTCACGGATGGAAAGAATATTACGAATTAGGTTATGTTCCATATCCTGAATACAGAGAGGCTACGGCAAAAACACTAGAATATGCGTACGATGATTTTTGTGGCTATAATTTAGCAAAAATGACCGGCAACGATTTCTATGCAGATGTATTTAGCAGACAAATGTATAACTATAAAAATGTTTACGATCCTGGTACCCGTTTTATGCGCGGTAAACAAAAGGATGGTAAATGGGTGCCAAATTTTGACCCTATTGAGTGGGGAGGCCCTTTTACAGAAGGTAATGCATGGCATTATCAGTGGTCGGTATTTCAAGATATTAAGGGGTTAATAAACCTGATGAAAGGGGAGCAGAACTTTACTGCTAAACTAGACTCCGTATTTTCAGAACCTAATACTGTTAAAGTTGGAACCTATGGTGGCTTAATCCACGAAATGACAGAGATGGTTATGGCCAATCTTGGGCAGTACGCACATGGTAACCAACCAATACAGCATATGATTTACTTATACAATTATGCCGGACAACCATGGAAATCACAATTCCACGCACGTAACGTAATGCATAAGCTTTACAATTCTACTGAAGATGGATATCCGGGTGATGAAGATCAGGGACAAACTTCTTCATGGTATGTATTAAGTGCTATGGGTTTTTATAGCGTTTGCCCGGGTACAGATCAATATGTTATCGGTAGTCCGATGTTCAAAAAGATGACAATCAGTCTCGAAAATGGCAAGAAATTTATCATAGATGCGACTAACAATAACAAAGAAAACGTTTACATTAGTACAGCAACGCTGAACGGGAAAATATATACCAAAAATTTTATCACACATAGCGATATCACCAACGGAGGTATACTGAAATTTGAAATGAGTAATAAACCAAATCTGCAAAGAGGCCTTTCTGTTGATGATAAGCCTTTTTCTTTATCAAAATAAAACAATGAAACGAAGAATCTTTTTACAAAACACCGGGTTATTGGCAGCCGGACTTATGGTAGACAAAGTATCATTTGCTGCGGCACCTGATTTCCCTGTTGTTAGAATACCGGAATCAAAAAGACACTTTCAAAGTAAAGCTGTAGAAAGTGCAATTGCTGAATTTAAAAAGAATGTAAAAAACAAAGAATTAGGATGGCTGTTCGAAAACTGTTTCCCTAATACTTTAGATACTACAGTAACTTATACAGAACAAAATGGTAAACCTGATTCTTACGTAATCACTGGTGATATTGATGCGATGTGGCTGCGCGATAGTACTGCACAGGTAACTCCATATTTATCATTGGTAAAAGATGATAAAAAACTGCATGATATGATTGCTGGTGTAATTAATCATCAGATGAAATGTATCCATAAAGATCCTTATGCTAATGCCTTTTATGGTGATGAAACAAAACAAGGGGAGTGGATGACGGATTTAACAGACATGAAACCTGGTATTCATGAGCGTAAATGGGAAATTGATTCATTATGTTACCCAATCCGTTTAAGCTATCAATACTGGAAATTAACAAAAGATACAGCTCCATTTGATACTTACTGGAGAGATGCAATTGCTTTAATTGTTAAGACCTTTAAAGAGCAACAAAGAAAGAATGGTCAGGGGCCATATCATTTTCAGCGTAAAACATCTTGGGCAACTGATGGTGTGCCTTTAAGCGGATATGGATATCCAGTAAAACCGGTTGGGTTAATCTGTTCTTCTTTCCGTCCAAGTGATGATGCAACGATTTATAACTTCCTGGTTCCATCAAATTTCTTTGCTGTTATCAGTTTAAGACAAGCAGCTGAAATATTAGAGGCTGTAAACAAAGATGCTGCTTTGGCAAAAGAATGTCGTGCTTTGGCTACTGAGGTAGAAAATGCATTACAGAAATATGCGATTGTAACACATCCTCAGTTTGGTAAAGTTTATGCGTTTGAAGTAAATGGTTACGGTAGTTTCAATATTATGGATGATGCTAACGTTCCAAGTTTACTGGCTTTACCTTATCTTGGTGCGGTAAAACCTAATGATCCGGTATACATCAACACGCGTAAACTGATTCTTTCGCTAGAAAATCCTTTCTATTTTGAAGGTAAGGCCGGAAAAGGAATAGGCAGTCCACATACAGGATTAGATAAAATTTGGCCAATCAGTGTTGTAATGAGAGGTTTAACCAGTAACAACGACGCAGAAATTAAACAGTGTTTACAAACATTGCAAAGCTGCCATGGTGGAACAGGCTTTATGCATGAATCTTTCAATAAAGACAATGCTAAAGACTTTACAAGATCATGGTTTGCTTGGTCGAACACAATTTTCGGAGAGTTACTTTGGAAAATTTACAAAGAAAAACCACATCTTTTAGTGTAATAGTTTTTATACTGTGGTCATTTTAAATATGTGCCATTAGAAAAAACATATAAAAGGGGTAATGATATTTTTCATTACCCCTTTTATTGTAATTTTTTTTGGGTTCGAAAGATGGGGCGGTATTTGAACGGATCTTATTCGGGGTTTGTTCGGCTCTGCTCGAACGAGGTCCGAACAAAGTCCCTATAAACGTGGTAACAGGGACGACTATATTATAGGTTGTCAATCAGATCCAATTCCGATTTAATTTCAACCTAAGTTAGGCTCTATAGATGTCAATAAATGAATTTAGATAAAATAATTGATTAAGCAAAATCGCAGTTTTCTACAACGAGTGTTGCTGCACCCAAAAGCTCTGATTCTGAAGCGAGATCTGAAACTTTTATTTCGGTATGTTCAGCCAACCTTGGGATACAGAATTCATTGATAGCTTGTTGTATTGGGGCCATTAAGAATTTACCTGCTATGGCTCCTCTTCCACTTAAAACTATAAGTTCCGGATTCATAATGTGGATTAATGTGGCAAGCCCTTTTCCTATTAAAAATGACGCATCAGAAAGTATAGAAATCGCTACAGGATCCCCCGCTTTTGCAGCATCAAGGAAATGATCACCCGGTAACTTTGATTCGTCTTTAAATAAATTCTCCAGACTTGAGCTAATGCCTTCAGCCATTTGAATGCGTGCTTTTTCAACTAAAACCAGTAAAGAAGTATCAACCTCTAGGCAGCCTCTTTTTCCGCAGGAACATAATTTGTTGCTTTGAGATAAAGGTATGTGGCTAAATTCACCAGCATAGCCATTGTGGCCTTTAAACAGATTGCCATTAATGATCATACCTAAACCTGTACCCCAGCCTATGTTTACAACCATAATGTCATCATAACCTTTACCTATTCCAAATTTCAATTCAGCAAAAGCAACCAAGCTGGAATCATTCTCTATAAATACAGGTAAGCCTATTGATTTTTTCAGGTACTCTTTTAGGCTTTTGTCATTGGGTGATTTAAGGAAAGAATGGTTAATTCCCTGGTTCGTATTTACAAAACCGGGCATCCCGATTCCCACGCCAAGAATCTGTTGAGCGGCAATTCCTGAATTCGCAATATTTGATTTAATAAACTCAATTAGTTTTGTTAAAGCGTTAGCATCATCCGTCAAATTGAGAGAGAGGGTATATGTTATGTTTTGTGGTCTGTTTAATAAATCATAAATAACCATCCGGGTAACCAACTGATCCATCGCGATAGCTACGATGTACATCTGTTTTTGAGGGTTTAAAGAAAAAGTCAGTGGTCTGCGTCCTCCACTTGATGGTGCAAGACCATGCTCAAGAACATAACCATCGTTTACCAAATCATTAACCGCACTGGTAATTAATGGTAAGCTTTTATGACTAAGGGTGCTCAATTCAGTTAAAGTGAGCATTTTGCTGTAGTACAGCTGTTTTATCACCTCTTTTCTTAAGAGTTGATACTTTCTAATTGTTGCAGTCATGATGTATATTTTCCATAGGCTGGTAGAGCCAACAGTATGCCAGTTAAAATATTAATGCGCATAAGACTACGAGTAGCCGTTTAATTTATTATTGGGTTATTTCTGTTCAAAAATGAACATGCATTGTGCGATTTAGAACAGCTCAATCGTTCAAGCACTTTGCGTGTCTAATTTACTGAAAATTATTTTCTCATGGGATTATTGTTAGTATATTTATAAAATCACCCGAAATTGGGAACCTAAACGCACTACCATTTAATTACATGAACCACTTTACAAGACGAACCTTTCTTAAAGGGGCTGCAGGGTTAACTGCAGGCCTGCTACTTAGCGATAATTTACTCGGTCAGGAAAATACAGAGCTCTCTTTCCCCGACAGAATGTTGCCAGCCCCCTTAAATGGTGGTTTTGCTATGGATGATTATTGGGTATGGGATCCTTCGGTGGTAAAGGGAGAGGATGGTCTTTATCATATGTTTGCATCAAGGTGGAGTAAAGAATATGGTTTTGGTAATTGGGTAACCAATTCGCAAATCGTTAGAGCTGTATCTAAAACCCCGGCCGGACCTTATCAATTTGCAGAAGTTGTTTTACCTGCAAGAGGTAAGCAGTTTTTTGATGGTTGTGCAACGCATAATGCACGTATAGTGAAAAATGGAAAGTACTTTGTGCTATATTATTTTGGTACTCACTATTCTGATCCCGCTCCAAAACCGGGCGATGATGTTTGGGATAACGGAGTAGCCAAGAGATCATGGATGAATAAGCGCGTAGGGATGGCGTGGTCTAAATCAGTTTACGGGCCATGGACCAGAAGCGAAAAGCCTATCATTGAACCAAGACCAGGACATTGGGATGCATCTATAACTTCTAATCCGTCACCGGTGGTGCTACCAGGAGGGAAAGTTTATTTAATGTACAAATCTTCTCCTAAGAATTATGATCCACCTTTGTTGCTTGGAGCTGCGGGAGCTAAATCATTTCGAGGTCCATATGAGCGGTTATCAGACAAGCCTCTCTTTGAATTTCACACTGCCGGACAAATGGATAATGATGTAGAGGATCCATTTGTATGGTGGGCCAAGGATCATTTTGAGCTAATCATGAAAGATCGTTTTGGTCATATTTGTGGCGAGGAGGGCGGAGGTATCCATGCTTTATCTAAAGACGGGATAAAATGGGATCTTGCTAACCCTGTAAAGGCCTACTCTAGAACTGTTAAATGGGAGGACGGTACAACAACCAAACAAGGTAATTTTGAAAGACCATTCCTACTGTTTGAAGATGGAAAACCAACACATTTATTCGCAGCTACAGGAGCAGGAAGCAGACCTTATCAGTTAGAAAGATCTTGGAATATGGTTATCCCGCTAAAATAGTGGATAACCATATTTAATTTCTTTTCCTTTCATCTTCATTTCCTGTCTGACGGTCTTTGCTTTTCGACTCCTTATTGCCAAAACGATAGCTAAGGCTCAACTGGGCAAATCTATTAATCTGAAAGTTGGTGAATTTTTGTTTAATGCCATTTACAACGGTTGTTGTTGCCATAGCGCTGCTTCTAAATACGTCATTCACATTTAAAGTAATATTAAGATCCTTTTTAAAAGCTAAAGCAGTTAGCCCTAAGTCTAATTTGTAGTAGGCATCTGAACTTCCGATGTGATTAATCTCTGGGAACTGATACCAGAAATTAGCTGCTGCGGCGAAGGTTTTGTTTGCATTAAAGTAAATGGTATTATTGGTAGCCAGGTATGCGCCAAATCCTTTAATATCTACAAAACTGCTATTGTTTGAATAGGAGTTGGTACGGTAAAATGTAAACTGATTGTTGTTTTGTAACCAGCTAAAAGCAGTTAAAGAAAAACTTTCAGATATGCCATATCTATACGTTTTTAGGAAATTTATAGGTGTGGTATAAACAAGATTTGTATCTGGTCTGGCTATTGTAACATAATTAAACCCGTTATTGGTAATGTTTAAGAAAACAGAAGAGGTGAGTACACTTTTATAAGCATGCGTCAACTCGAAATTACTATTGTACTCAGGTTGCAGATAAGGATTGCCCTGACCGTAAGTATATGCCGTGTACAACGATTTAAAAGGATTCAGGTTCCAGAAAGAAGGCCTGTTAATACGTCTGCCAAAAGAAAAAGATAGACTGTTGTCTGCGTCCGATTGATAAGAGACCAATAACGAAGGGAAAAGCCTAATGTAATCTACCGCTGTAGTTTGTTTAGCAGTGTAAGAATATCCTTTAGTTTGTGTAAGTTCTGCTCTTAAACCGGCCTGATATTTCCACTTACCTTTTTCGCCATTAAAATTTGTATACACGGCCTGAGTGTTCTCTTTGTAATCAAACTCATTACTCAAATTGGTATCGTAAATAAGTTCATTACTAATCTTTTTATAATAAAATGCATTACTGTAATTGTCAATAAAACTTAGTTTACCACCAAATGCCAAGGTTCCCATGAATGTAGGTATTTCGGCATCAGCTTTAAAAGTATAAATATTTATGCTTTGTTTATTGGTGTCGTAGTAGCGTGTATTTCCGTCTGGAACAGATGAGTTAGGTAAAAAGGTTTTGCTTTCAAAATCGGATACATCTGTGCGGTAATATTTGTAATAATCGGCATTTAACAAGAGCTTTTTCCCTGTAGTATCAAAGTTAATAAGGGTATGCATGTTGATAGAATTGCTTCGTGCAATAGGGCGATAGGTAGCAAAGGTTTTTAGCGTCGAATCTAAACCACCCGTCGAATTATTATAGATGGGATTATTTACTCGGTCATACCCATCATAGACATTTCTGCCGCCTTGGTAAGAAAAGCCTAATGATGCATTTTTACTTACAATAAAGTCTGCTCCGGCAATTAGGTTAATGTTGCGATAAGAATAAACTCCGGTATCAGTTTGCATCCATGTTTGCTTCGGATAATACAGGTCGGTCTGAAACCCTTCAAGGTGATGATCCTTGTCAAGGTTTAAGTTCCCGTAAACCGATACTTTTTTCGAGTTGTAATTTAGGTTTGCACTACCATTAAGGGCATAAAAATTATTGATTCCGTAAATGGATCTTTGGTCATGAATCCAGTGTTTACCACTTGCTTGTACATTTCCAGAATAGCCTTGCTTTTTGCTTTGCTTGGTCACAATATTTATGATACCGGCATTTCCGTCAGCATCAAAACTGGCTGAAGGATTTTTTATAAGCTCAATTTTAGAGATCTGGTTTGCCGACATAGACTTTAAATACCTCATTAAATCTATTCCTGTCAATTGAACTAATTGCCCATTAACCATTACTTTAAGCTGGCCTTTTCCTGCACTCGATATCTCATCATTATTAACCTTCACACCAGGTATTTGACTTACAGCTGTTAGTCCATCAGCTCCTGTTGCAGTAATACTATTCGAAAGGTTATAGGTTAGCTTTTCAGCATTGTTTTCCAAAGTCGATTTGTTAACAACAACATTAACCTCGTTCAATGAGGTGCTAGTCTGTTTTAAAATAATCTTTAATGTGGTGTCTCTTGATATTTTAATGTTTACCTCGTTTTTATGGTAACCGGTAAAAGATGCACTTACTAAATAATTGCCAGTAGTTAGGTTACTGAAAGTAAATGATCCATTGTTATCTGTAGTTAAAGATTGCTTTTGGTTGGTACTTAAGTTTATAATAGTTACCCCGGAGTGTGGTAGTGGAAGTTGGACGGCGTCATTTACGGTTCCTGTTAATTTGATTTGAGCCGAAAGGGTTGCATTAATAACTAAGAGGAAAATGGCAGTAATGAAAAGTTTCAAGTTAGAGCGGTTAAGGTTATATAGTTATATTTTTGTTTCAACGGTTTTTATCAGTTTTTCAAGGAGCTTAAATATTCCTTTCAAGGTATCCTCAGTTGCAGAATTGGCCATAATGATGTAGGCAACATTCTTATCCTTGTTAATTAATGTATAGCAATAAAAAGTGCCTGCAGAGCCAGCATGTTCAGATGAGTGGTTGTCTGGTTTATTTACATTAAGCCAGCCTATAGCATAGTCCTTTAATCCATAATGGAGGAAATTATAAGTTTCTGGTTTTATAAGATTGTTTTTACCTCTTAAACCGGCTAAGTTCATCTGAACAAATTTAATGTAATCTGCTATTGGCATGCTGATATCTCCGGCAGGCTCAATAAGGTTTAAATTATAATCTGTGTGAGGGGATAGGGGAGTTAGCTTGTTGTTCTCAATCCAATGTCCCCATGGCTGGTTCACATCAGTTCGGTTGGGCCATTCTAATTTATAATTGAGATGAAGTTTTTTTGAAAGAACCTCATCTAATAATTGTTCCCAGGTTTTTCCACTTGCCTTTTCGAGCATAGTAGTAGCAACACTATATCCTGCATTTGAATAGTTGTAGGTTTCATTGTTCTTTTCCAATGCATCATTTTCGATCAGGTATTTTACAAACAATCTACGTTGTTCAGCCTTGGTGCCTGTAAATTTAGGTAATGATTGAAACTCTACACCACTGTTATATGGTTTAACGTGTGCTCGGTGCGACAATAAGTCGAGCAGTGTAATTTCATAAAAAGCAGGGTTGGCATCTTTTTTCCACTCAGGGAATAGCGTAAAAAACTTTGTTGTCCAGCTAATTTTTTTGTTTTCAACCAAGTAACCGGCAATAAAGCCGGTTATTGCTTTTGTATTTGATCCCAGGTGAAAGTAATCGTTAGCATTAGCTTTTGTCTCTGCATTTTGAAGATCGGATCTTCTAAAGCCTAAGGTGTTTTTTATCAACACACTATCGGCGGTAAGCGCGGCGTAACTTAGCTCCGGTATTTCACTTTTAACTCTAATGCTATCTGCAAAATGAGCCAAATCCTGACTTTTGGCAGAAGAAAAAACAAGCAGAAAAGTTAAAAGGAATAAAGCCTGTTTCATTATAGCTCGCTTACTCCTCCAGAGCCTATCACAGTTTTTTCGATAGTTGGATTTCCTTTGTAATAAACATTACCCGAACCACTAATGAATGCTTTAATTGTGCCGTCTGTTTTAATGCTAACTGTGCCTGAACCGCTGATTCTTGTCGACAATCTGTTGGTAACTAATTCTTTTCCATTTAGATGTCCTGATCCGCTGATGGTAATTTGTACAACATCTGTTTTACCGCTTATGTTTAGATCGCCTGAGCCACTAATAACTCCGGTTAGCTTATCTGCATTAATACTCGCTTTTATGCTTCCTGAGCCACTTAGGGTCGTTGTAAATTCACCACTGGTCAAAGCTCCTGTTACAGTTATGCTGCCATTGCCGCTCATAGTTAAACTGGTAATGTCTTTTGCTGTTACGTAGGCAGTAATGGTTTTGCCTTCATATTTTTTTGCCCAGCTTGTCCAGCTTGTTTTCGGGCGGATTACAAGGATGTTGCCTTTAACTTCACTTACTAAAGTAGAAATAGCTTCGGCATCACCTTCAAATTTTAAGCTTTCGGTATTGCCCATTTTAATGACGACATGAATTGGCCCACCGGCAGCTATACCGGTAAAGTTTTTTACATCTCTGTCATCAGAAGAAGGACGAGTAATTTTATCGATATGAGGTATGGTTGAAACAGTATTTTTAGAAATTGCATTGAACCCAACTGTACATAGTAAGGCGGCAAACAGAAATGTCTTCTTCATCTTTATCTTAAATAATTTTTATTTTTCTAAATAACGAAATAATATCTAAAACCTTGTGTAAACAGCAAGCTGAATAGCGTGATTCATTGTAGAATTATTGAGCCCTTTGGAAGTTTGGTTTAAATATCCAGCTTCTAAATCGAATTTTTTGTTGAATCTATATCCTGCTGCACCATAGGCACGATTTTGATCAAATACATGACCGTTAAGTTCTTCTTTATTTTGAAGGTTTAAAAAAACTTCATTTTGTAAGGCAACAAATGGGCCTTTTTGAAAGTCCTGCTGTCCCTTTTTTAGTGGAAGAATAAATCTTAAGAAATATCTGAAGCGTTGTGAAAATAACTCATCTGTGCGATATCTTTCTATAAAGCGCTGTTCTGTTCTGAACCTGTGAGTGGTAAGTATGGTGCTTATTTTATGTTTATAAATGTATTGCTGCCATATTCTGTGCTCAGTTAATTTATTGTCGCCGAATTCATTTTTTTCTATAAAAGTTTCGTTTAATAAGTATCCTAATGTTACTTCATTTTTATTATTTATGTAATAGGTTACTCCGGGTCTGAACATGAAATTCCTTAGCTTATCCATATAGTTAATTGATCTTAACTGGACATCAAGGTGGGCACCCCATTTATCGTTTATTTTGGTAGTATTCATTAAGAATAGCCATGCGCTATTTTGTTTTATAGTTTGGGCAAAGCCTGTAGTGCAAAGGAAGCATAATGCTGTTACCAGGAATATTGAAAGACGCATAAATTATTGTTCTGTTTGTGTGTGTTGCTAAAGTAAGAACAATTTTATTCTATCATGTGGTCTTCTTTTAGTTTTTTAAGAACCTTATCTAGATCCTGTTCCTTTATTGTGATAATAACTACCCCGTCCTTTGCTTTCTCACCATGTAATTGTATGGCAGCTTTGTTTTTAATAACTTCGATCGAGGAAATCTGGTCGGGATAAATTGCTTTAAGTGGACTAAGCATAGCGTTGCCGGTGTTAATAATGTATAATGGTTTTTTCAAAGGCGTTAAGAATCTTCTGATATCTATTTACATATTTAATTTGCAGGGTTTCTAAATTTAATTACTTTTGCCGCTCAGGTAATTTTAATTACCGTTAACCAAGGGGGATTAGCTCATTTGGCTAGAGCGCTTCGCTGGCAGTGAAGAGGTGATCGGTTCGAATCCGATATTCTCCACCCATTGAAAGCTTCAGGTTTTCCTGAAGCTTTCTTTTTTAACCAGCTTAACTTTGCTGGAAAACGTTCTCAGTCGAGAACTGAAAAGATAAGTTGGGGGGATACCAGAGTGGCCAAATGGGACAGACTGTAACTCTGTTGTCGCAAGACTTCGAAGGTTCGAATCCTTCTCCCCCCACTCAAATAGAAAAGCCTTTCAGTGAAAACTGGAAGGCTTTTTCGTTTTAAGACGTCTCTCATCTCGGTGATTTTGATGGAGGCTTTATCCTTTTTAATTGCTTTTTTTCTTTTTTTGATGGTAAGCTGTAGCGCTAAGTGAGATAATTGTGGTTTCTGATTAATTATTTATCCAAAACAGGCGATGTAATTAAATTTTTTAAAAAGTTTGCATTTCTTTTATTTTTTTTCTAGTTTTATGGAAACTAAACTAAAAAATGTCAGCAACAATTAAGAAAGCGCAGCAATTAAGGGCTGACATAATCAAGCAGCTTTATTATAAAAAGAAATCGTCGCTCATTGATTTAAGTAAACGGACTAAAAAGAGTTTGCCTTTAATAACATCAGCTGTAAATGCTTTGATGGGGGAGGGTTTAATTATCGAACAGGGGTTAGCGCCATCTACGGGGGGGCGTCGTCCTTTAATTTTTTTATTAAACCCCAATTATAAACGGTATATAATAGCTGTAGCCATGGATCAATTAACTACTCAGTTAACAATATATGATTTGTCGAACCAGCAGGTTTTGCCAACTCAGGTGATCGATTTGGACATGACTATGAGTAAAAGCGCAGATGCTTTGATTGCATTTATTGATGAATGCATAAAGAAATCATCAATTGATAAGGAACATTTTTTAGGTATTGGTATTGGAATGCCTGGCTTTATTAATGCAGAAAAAGGGATGAACTATTCCTTTATGCAAGTTGAAAATGATATAAGTCTGCAAGCTTATCTCTCTAAAAAAATAGGTTTACCGGTTTATATAGATAACGATTCAAGTTTGATAGCCTTGGCTGAATTAAATTTTGGGGAAGCAAGAAATTTAAAAGATGTGCTAGTGGTTAATATTGGTTGGGGTACAGGCTTGGGTATGATTGTTAATGGTAAATTATATCGGGGCAGTAGCGGTTACGCAGGAGAATTCAGCCATATACCCTTGTCTAATTCGAATACTTTATGTTCTTGTGGTAAGCGGGGATGTCTTGAGGTTGAAACATCTCTTTTGATAATGGTTCAGAAAGCGGAAAAAGCAGTAAAAAATGGTGAAGAAACCAGTTTGAAAACTCTTTTTGAAGATAAAAGTAAAAGCCATGCGGATCATTTCTTAAATGCAGTCATAAAGCAAGATCCTCTTGCCATTTCTATTTTAGCTGATGCAGCATTTCAGATTGGTAAAGGTTTGGCCACTCTAATTCATATTTTAAATCCTGAACGAATTGTATTAAGTGGACGGGGTGCCAAAGCGGGAAAAATGCTTCTTCCTCCTATACAACAAGCACTTAACGAATTTTGTATACCTCGAATAGCTGAGCAAACCGAAATAATCTTCTCTACTTTAAATGATGAGGCTGAGTTATTAGCAGCTGCCAGTTTAATGGTGGAAAATAGTTTATTCAATTGAAAAATCTAATTAATATAAATGTTTAACCAAAACCAATAGTATATGCAGAAATAAAAGAAGATTCATGAACTATCCCTAATTATCCTAAACTAATGTTAAACTAAACAAATTAAAATTATGAAAAAAATGTACTTAAAGTGCTTTAGTCTGCTGTTGTTATGTTTCTTAACAATAACAGCTTTTGCACAAAAGAATATTACTGGCACAGTAAAAGACTCGGCTGGTAATCCCATCCCTGGGGTAAGTGTTCTCGAAAAGGGAACTCAAAATGGAACTTCAACCAACGCGGAAGGTAAATTTGTGCTATCGGTAAAAGACGGCGCCAAATTGATCTTTAAATCTATTGGTTTAGTTAGTCAGGAAGTTGCGGCGACATCCAATCAAACCATTGTGATGGTTGATGATACCGAATCGCTTTCTGAAGTAATTGTTACTGGCTTTGGTGTTAAAAAGGAAGTAAAAAGACTAAGTTATTCAGCAACAGCTGTAGGTGGTGCCGAATTAACTCAAGCAAATAACGCCAACGTGGTAAACGCTTTACAAGGTAAAGTAGCTGGTGTTATGATTAATCAAGGTGCGAGCGGCCCTACCTCTTCTTCTAGAATTAGAATAAGGGGTAATACGTCGTTGGGTACAAATACGCAGCCTTTAATCGTTTATGATGGAATACTGTTGGATCAAGGTACTTCAGGAGCCGACTCATGGGGTGACGCTGCAGATTTCGGTAATATTATGAAAAATATTAACTCTGATGATATTGAGAGTATTACTGTATTAAAAGGAGCCGCTGCATCATCATTGTATGGTTCCAGAGCTGCTGGTGGAGTATTACTAATTACTTCAAAAAAGGGTAAATCTACGAAAGGTTTGGGGGTAACCATATCTCAAACTAGTTCTTTTGATCATGCCTATAAATTTGTAGACCTGCAGAATGAATATGGAGGTGGAATTTCTCCGGTATTTGCTAAAGATGCTAACGGGGTAGATATTGTTGATCCATCTGCGGGTTACTACGTAGGTGGTTATTCTTTTGGTCCTAAGTTAGATGGTAGAATGGTAAAGGATTTAGACGGCGTAATGAGACCTTGGGTAGCCAATAACCCTTTAGATTATTTTGAGACTGGAAAGTTTATCAATACAAGCCTATCGGTTGAAGGTGCTGTTGACAATACAACCTATCGTTTAGCCTATACCAATTTAAATAATTCAAGTGTTTCACCTGGAAATAGCTTAAAAAGAGATGCATTTGCATTAAGATTGACCAGAGAAATATCAAAATCAGTTTCAGTTGATGCGAGTGTAAACTACACGATGTCGAATTCATTTAATCCGGCAAGACAAGGAAGCGCTAGTAATCCCTTGTTTGCACTGACATACTATAAACCTAGAAACGTTGATTTAGCAGCCTATTTATACAACAATATCAATCCTGTAACCGGGGGAGCGCTGGGTTCGAGTGATAGAAATCACTACGATCCTTACGGGATAGGATCATTTGCTTATGCACTTGATAATGACAATAGGACTCAAAAGGAAAATAATTTATTAGCAAATATTGATGTAAATATTAAAATTCTTCCTTGGCTTTCGGCTTTGGTAAGAACAAATACTAACTTTTACAATATTGCTTACGAAAGAAAAAACAGAGGAGCTGGTGTTGCATTTGCAGGTGGAGATTATGAAGTATTGCAAAATACGAATAAATCCTATCGTGTTCAAGGCTTGTTAAACGCAACTAAACAACTTTCAAGTGATTTTGAATTGAATGCCTCAATAGGAGGGGAAACTTATCAAAAAAACCTTAATAACTCTGCATTTTATAACAGATCGTATACTAATGGCGGACTTAAAATTCCTGATCTTTATTCCATTTCAAATTCTTTAAACCCAGCATCAACAACTGCTTATCCAAATCTTGGTGAACGTACGGATGCAGTTTATGCGTATGGAGATATTACCTGGAAAAACATGCTAACCTTAAATTTTAGTGCAAGAAATGATTGGTCGTCTACACTTACGTATAGAGATGGTCATGGTAATTACTCATACTTTTATCCAAGCGTTGGTTTGTCATGGATATTTACTGAATTACCGGTGTTCAAAGATAATTCAATATTGTCTTTTGGTAAGTTAAGAGCATCATACTCTTATACGGGATTATCAGCTAGACCACAGAGTACTAATAGCGATGGTTACTTTAAACTACAAGATGGTACTTTTAATAATGCTAATGGCGGTAATCAACCAGTTTATGGATTTAGTGATAATATTCTTAAAAATAACAATTTAAAGAATGAGCTAACCAAAGAACTTGAAATTGGTACCAATTTAGGATTCTTCAAAAACCGTTTGAGTTTTGATGTTGCTTATTACAAGAAAAACTCTTACAATCAAATCTTAAGCTTCTCTTTACCACAGGAATCAGGAGTTAGTTCACAAGCTTTAAATGCAGGTAATATCCAAAATCAAGGTGTTGAGGTATTGATAACCGGTAAGCCAATCCAATCAGCAGATTTTAATTGGAATGCGTCGGTTACTTTTACACGTAACAGAAACAAGATAATAAAATTGGCCCCTGGAGTTGATAATTATGACTTAGATTTAGCTTTTGGTAACGATATTACTTCTGTTGCCAGAGTAGGTGAACAATATGGATCGTTGATTACAGGTTCTGCCTTTTCATATTATCAAAAGAAAGATGCGAGCGGTAATCCAATTGCCAGCCCAAGTAATGGTAAAAAAGTAATAGGTAACACTGGTTACGGAACTACCGGTGGTTATTACACTTTTGTTAGATCACAAGATTATGATGGTACTAAGAAAAATTTAGGAACCATGATGGAAAATTACCTTGCCAGTACAAGACAAGAGCTATCTTACAAAAACTTTAATTTAAGTTTTCAAATTGACGCCAAAATTGGCGGGTTAATGGCTTCAGGAACCCATCAATATGGATCAGCAAATGGTTCATTTAAAAATTCACTATTTGGTAGAGATGAAGGTTCAGGAGGAGTAAGTTATACCGATGCAAATGGCGTAGTACAACATGATGGTATCATTCCGGATGGGGTATTGAACGATGGGTTAAAAGCTAATGGAGTAGATTTAGGCGGAATGACCTATGCCGATGCAGTTAAACAAGGCTTGTTAAAACCAATACCAGCTTATGCGTATTATGAAAATTTAAGTCAATGGTCTAGTGGTATAAGAGAGTATTCTGTATTTGAAAATTCTTGGGTAGCACTTCGCGAAGTAACGGTAGGCTACTCAGTACCAAGTAAATATTTAACTAAATTAAAAATAAATACTTTAAGCCTGAATTTAACCGGTAGAAATATAGCTTATCTATATAAGACAGCTAAAGATGGTATAAATCCTGAAAGCATTTTTAGCAATAGAGCAGGTGCTTTTGCGGAGTATGGCGGTTGGCCTTTGGTAAGAAGCTTAGGTTTTAATGTCAAAGCGTCGTTTTAATTATTTAAATAATACAGATATGAAAATTATAAATAAAGCAAAATATTTTTTCCTGATGGGTTCAACCTTGCTTGCAATGAATGGTTGTAAAAAGGATAGCTTTGTAAAGGCAAATTTAAACCCTAATACACTGTACGAAGTTAAACCCGAAGATCAATTTCTTAGAGCTGCAGTAGGCTCTCAAGATGATTTCGAGTACTTTGCTGACGTGTACCGCGCTGCAAATCTTTGGATGCAATACAGTACTCCAAGCACTGGAAATGGATTGAATTTTAACAATGTAGGCTCGCAATTTAATACGCGTTACGGTAAAATATTCTATGGTAGATTGGGCCCAGCTTTAATTGATGGGATAAAAAACATAGAATCAATGCCTGATGCTGATAAAAATGCTAGAGTGCATATGAAAGCAATTTCACAAATACTCTTGTCGTATTATGCATTTTATGTGAGTGATATCAATGGAAGTATACCTTATACCCAGGCTTTTCAAGCAAGGTATGGTGGTACCATAACCCCGGTTTATGATACACAACAGCAAATATTTGCAAAAGTGGATGAAGAGTTGAAAGCAGCGGTAGCTACTTTGGAGACTACGCCAGGAGGCCAAATCAGTCTTGGTGCAAATGATCCGTATTTCAATGGAGTTGTAGCGAATTGGGCTAAAGCAGCAAATGCTTTGCGCTTGAAAATAGCTATTCGCTTAATGAAAGTTGATCCGGCTAAAATGAAAACAATTGCAACGGAAGTACTAGCTGATCCTATGCAAATGGCTGATGTTAACGATTCGTGGATGCTTAAGGTTGGACCTTCCTATGCAGATGGTGGTGGAAACTTTAACCCTGGAAATTTTGCTGCAGGTAAACCTGTTTTAGATTTTCTTGTAGCAAAAGGAGATCCTAGATTGGCTATCTATTATCGTCCAAATGCGGCAGGAAATTATGTGGGAAGTTTTACCAGTCCTGATGAAGCAAAATTGCCTGCTAATGCACCGTTGTATGCTTCATTAGATAATTTTTCGCAATTGCAACACAGGTTGTTTACACCTAATTATAATGAGCTTGACGGCGAGGGTGCTGGTAAAGGCAAAGGATTTTTTCCTGTACTAACTTATGCCGAATATTGCTTTCTCCGTGCTGATCTTGCAGCCCGTAACGTGACTACAGATGTGGCTGAAACATGGTATAAAAATGGCGTATATGCATCTATTAAATTTTACAGTGATAGAGCAGTTGATGCGAATGTAACAGGTTTTACCGCTGTAACTGGTCCTGCAATTGATGCTTATTATAATAAAGTTGGAGTTAAATTTGATGCAGCTAAAGCTACTGATCAAATCGCATGTCAAGCTTATCTGGATTTTTACAGACAGCCGTTAGAAGCTTGGGCTTGGTGGAAAAGAACTGGTTTCCCTAATACTACATCAGTTTTGGCATGGTCTGAACTAAAAGCGAATGGAACACCACTTATTTTAGCGCGTAGAGCAGGTATAGACTTGTTAAGCACAACTAACTTAAACTATGCAAATCAACAAACTGCATTGGCAGAAATGGCTAAGAATCCAGATTTTGGCAGTGGTCCAAATGATGCTTTTGGTCGTGTTTGGTGGGATAAAAAATAATTGTTAAATTAAAAAGCCCTTAATAATTTTATTAAGGGCTTTTTTTAATCAAAAACCATGAGATTGTTTATTGTTATTCGCTTAAGTTTTTTGCTCTCAATAGCCGTTCTTCCTGTTTTTATAAAAGCTCAGGAAAAAATGATCTCTCCTGCAAAAATAAATTCGATTAAATTAATTGATTTAGCTGGTAAGGAAAGTCGAATCAATTTAAGTAAAGCAGTAGTCTTTGTGTTTTTAAGCCCCGAATGCCCATTATGTAAAAACTATTTACCCGGTTTGGTAAAACTTCACAATGCTAATAAAGACATCAATTTTTACGGTATAATCCCAGGTACCAGTTATTCATTAAAAGAAATAAATGAACTTAAAAATGAATATGGTATCAACTTCGATTTATTAACTGACAAGGAAAAACGATTGTCAAAATATTTAGGAGCAACGACTACACCTGAGGTTTTTTTAATCAATAAAATGGGGGCAGTAACTTATAGCGGACTAATTGATAATTGGTCTTCGGCGTTAGGGCAAAAACGCTTGGTAATTACCGAAAAATATCTTGAGCAAGCTATAAAAGACCTCTTAGATGGTAAACAAACATTTAAAAAAACTATTCCTGTAGGCTGTCTAATTAACGATATATAATGAGCTCAAAATCTTTACTGCTATCAAAAATTATTACCATTGTAATTGGGGTATTCATTTGCACAAACAACGTAAATGCCCAAAAAATAACTTACTATAAAGATGTTGCACTCATTATTCAGAATAAGTGTCAGTCCTGCCATAGGCCTGGAGAATCTGCTCCATTTTCTTTATTAACTTATGAAGACGTTGCGAAAAGAGGCTCTTTTATTAAAAAAGTAACACAATCTGGTTATATGCCGCCATGGAAACCAGATAATCACTATAGATTATTTAAGAATGATAGATCATTAACGAATGAAGAAAAACTAACTATATCTAAATGGGTTGATGCAAAAATGCCGATGGGCGATATCAGCGAAATGCCCAAAACAGCGGCTAAAACATTTATAGAGGGTACCCAGTATTCCAGGAAGCCTGATCTTGTTTTACAAACAATTAAACCATTTAAAGTTATAGGTGATAATAAGGAACGGTTTATTGTTTTTAAAATTCCTTTTGATATTGGTGCTGAAAACAACGTGGAAGCAATGGAGTTTTTTTCATCCAATAAAAAGGTAATACATCACGCCAACTTTGCCATTCACCCTGTAGCAGACGATATTGAAATTAACCAGGGTGCCGATTATTTAAACTTAACAGAGGATGATAGGACCAAATACTCGCAGTATTTTCCTTTTAAAAAAACAATGACCTATTATGGAGGATGGATTCCAGGAACATCTTATGAATCTTATCCAAATAATTTTGGATGGGTTATGCCTAAAAGGGGTGTCATTTTATTAACTATACATTATGCTCCGGTTTCAAAAGATGAAGAATGTATTTCCGGAATAAATTTCTTTTTCAAAAAAACACCAATAGAGCGAAAAGTTGAGGTCATTAGCTTAGGTTCTGCCGGCGTAGGCGAAAATTCTATTGAGCCTTATTTTTTCATTCCTGCTGATTCAATAAGAAAGTTCGAACTAAAAATCACGACACCACAAGATCAATCGTTATTATACATTTGGCCACATATGCATTACTTGGGTAAAATATTCAAATCATATGCAGTAACACCTCAGAAGGATACAATACAGCTTGTCTCAATCCCCTCTTGGGATTTTAGATGGCAAGAAATTTATCAATTTAAAAGTTTAGTGAAAATCCCTAAGGGCTCTGTGTTAACAATAGAGGGTACTTACGACAATACAAAGAGTAATCCCAACAATCCCAGTAATCCGCCTCGAAATGTTTATTCGGCCAATGATATGAAGTCTACCGATGAGATGATGACCATGTTGCTGGTGTTTTTACCTTATAAAGAAAATGATGAAAAAATAGTGTTGAAATAAAGGCTTTCCACTACCCATTTAATTCAATTTTGGCTTGATTTAATAATAAGTACCATGAAAATAAGGATATGGCTATCTGCACTTTTTTTCTTAATGCTAACTGTTGTTGTTAATAATGCTAATGGACAACAGCCTTTATTTACCTTACTGCCTGCAAAAGAAACAAATATCAGTTTTGTAAATAGAGTAATCGAAACTGATTCGTTACATGTTATGAACTACGAATATCTGTATAACGGATCAGGAGTTGGTGTAGCCGATTTTAATGGCGATGGTCTGCCTGACATTTTTTTTTCAGCAAATGGAGCAGATCATAAATTATACCTTAATAAGGGTGATTTAAAATTTGAAGACATTACCAATAAAGCAGGTGTAAGAGGGAATGGTACTTGGGGAACAGGAGTTAGTATAGCTGATGTAAACGGAGATGGACTGCCTGACATATATGTTTGTCATTCAGGGAAATTTCCAGATGATAAACTCAAAAATGAATTGTTTATTAATCAGGGAATAAAAGGAGGGATACCCACTTTTAAAAACATGGCTGAAGTTTATGGCCTTGATGCAATAGGAACTCAATCTACACAGGCAGTTTTTTTTGATTATGACAATGATGGTGATTTAGATATGTTTTTGCTAAATCATTCTAACCAAACTTATAAACCTTTTTTAAATACTAAAAAAGTACGATCTACCCCAAATATGAAATATGGGAATCGTTTATTTAGAAATGATTCTAAAAACAATCAACCTCATTTTGTTGATGTTACCTTAACCTCGGGGATTATAAACAATGCATTAAATTTTGGCCTAAGCGTATCGGTAAGTGATTTAAATAATGATGGCTGGCCTGATATTTATACCACTAGTGATTATACCGAGCAAGATTGCCTTTACATTAACAATAAGAATGGGACTTTTTCCGAAAGTATCCGGAAATCAATTAAGCATATCTCAAAATATTCAATGGGTTCGGATATTGCCGATTACAATAACGATGGTCGACCTGATATTGTCACTCTTGATATGCTGCCAGAGGATAACCATAGACAAAAACTGCTTAAAGGACCGGATGAATACGATCAATATCACCTATTAATAGACAGTGGATATTATAACCAGCAAATGAGAAATATGTTACACTTAAATCAAGGTGTTGCTGAGGATGGTAGTTTGCGTTTTAGTGAAATAGGCCAGTTAGCGGGCATTTCTAATACAGATTGGAGTTGGGCATCTTTATTTGCTGATTTTGACAACGACGGTTGGAAAGATTTATTTATATCCAATGGCTACTTAAGAGATTTTACCGACATGGATTTCTTAAAATATACTGTTGCCAATGCACAAAAGGAATCACTTAAACAGGGAAATTTAAACTTTCAAACCTTTGATTTGGTGAAAAAAATGCCCTCAAACAAAATCTCAAATTATATTTTTTCCAACAATCATGATTTAACCTTTACCAACAAAACGGTAGAGTGGGGAGTTTCAGCACCTTCCGTTTCAAATGGTGCTGCTTATGCCGATTTAGATAATGATGGTGATCTGGATTTAATTGTTTGTAACATAAACGCACCTGTAATGGTGTACAGGAATAATTCAGAATTACTAAAATCAAATTATTTAAAAATTGAGCTTATCGGGGAAGGATTAAATACGGCTGCAATAGGTGCTAAAATTTATGTTAAAACAAACGATAACCTACAGTATCAGGAGAAGTATGTGGTACGTGGTTATCAATCTAGTGTAAGTCAAGTCAATTGTTTTGGTGTAGGTAAATACACTAAAATAAATTCGGTTAAAGTAATTTGGCCGGATGGAAAAGAGAGTTTTATTGAAAATGTACAATCGAATCAGACATTAACTTTTAATCAGAAAGAGGCAGTAATTAAAAAGGAGAATATTGCTAAAATAAAACCTCTTTTTGTAGATAATACGTTAGAGTCGGGGCTAAAATTTAAACATAACGAAAACGATTTTATAGATTTTAAAGTAGAAACCCTTTTGCCATATCAATTATCAAAATTTGGCCCGGCCTTAGCCAAGGCCGATGTTAACAAAGATGGAATAGAAGATGTTTTTATAGGAGGGGCAATTGGCCAGGCTGGTCAGTTATTTTTAGGTAATAAAGAAGGGAATTTTAACCCTTCATCAAGTCAGCCCTGGGATGAAGACAAAGTGAGTGAAGATGTAAATGCAGTTTTTTTTGACGTAAATGGAGATGGGGCACCAGATCTATGGGTTGTAAGCGGTGGAAATGAATACGATGAAAATGCTCCTGAATATCAGGATCGATTGTATATAAATGATGGGAAGGGTGGTTTTAGTAAGGCCAAAGATGCATTGCCAAAAATGTGGAGTAGTAAACAGGCTATTAGTGTTGGTGACTTTGATAAGGACGGAGATTTAGATGTTTTTGTTGGCGGAATGAGTAAAGCGGGGTCTTTCCCATTATGCAGTAAGAGCTACTTATTGCGAAATGAATCAAAAGGAGGAGAAGTAAAGTTTAGCGATGTAACCAGCCAACTTTCTCCTGATTTGGAGTACGCAGGTATGGTTGTAACAGCTTCTTGGCTAGATTTGAATAAAGATGGGTATCCAGAGTTATTAATTGGTGGAGATTGGATGCCATTAAAGAAGTTTAATAATGAAAAAGGAGTTTTGAAATATGATAAAGACTCGGGTTTAGAAAATTCGGACGGTATGTGGAGTAAAATCGTGCCTATGGATGTGAATAATGACGGGGCAATTGATTTTGTTGTAGGGAACTGTGGCTTAAACAATCAATTTAAAGCGAGTAGTAAGCAGCCAATGACCATTTATGCTTCAGATTTTAATAATGATGGTGCATTGGATCCGATTATGTGTTATTACATTCAGGGAGAAAACTATCCAATGGCATCTAGAGATGAGCTGCTTGATCAGATGGTCCAATTAAAAAAACGTTTTTTAAACTATAGCTCCTACTCGGATATAACAATAGATAAGTTATTTACACCAGAGCAGTTGAGCAAAAGTCAAAAATTTTACTGCAAACAACTCGAAACATCTATTTTATTAAATGATGGAACCGGGAAATTTACGATTAAACCTCTTCCAATAGAAGCGCAATTTTCGAGGACATGGGGTATAGTTGTGGATGATTTTAATAAGGATGGACATGGTGACATCCTTTTGTCTGGAAATTTTTATCCCTACCGGGTTCAGCTTGGTCAAGAAGATGCCGGTTTGGGCTTACTTTTAGTTGGAGATGGTAAAGGTAACTTTAAACCAGTGCCTCCCTACGATTCTGGATTGTATATAGATGGCGATGTTAGAAATATCATTGAGATTAAAGGAGAAACCAAAAAAATTGTTGTTGTTAAAAATAATGATAAAGTTCAGCTTTTAAAGGTTGTTAATTAAAACGAACATCATGAAAATATATTTGTTTTTAGTTGTTTTCTGTATATCAGTCCATGTCAATGCCCAATGGCGTAAAAATGAAAATGATCCATCGCCTTTGCACAGATCGCAGAAAGCACTTTCTGATATTATTGTAAGCGATATATTTTCTCCACCTGTTGCAAGTAGAATATTTGTTTATGCAAACATTGCTGCATATGAAATTCAGGTTAAGAGTAATAATCAGTTTCAATCTTTAAAAGGACAATTGAATAGCTTTAATGGAATTCCAAAAGCTGATAAAAAGCAAATTAGCTATTCACTAGCTGCTACCTATGCATATTGGCAGGTTGCAAAACGCCTTGTATTCTCCGATCAGGTAGCTTTAGATAGTTTAAATAGTATACTGTTATGGTATAAAGTAAAAGGATATCCAGATACCGTAGTTCAAAACTCAATTGTATATGGTAAAAAGGTGTCAGATTCTGTTTTAAAATGGGTTGATCAAGACCAATATAAGGAAACACGTAAATTAAGACGCTATAGTATTGTAAAAAAAGAAGGTAACTGGGCACCTACTCCTCCTGGTTATATGGCGGCTGTGGAACCTTATTGGGATAAAATTAGACCACTATTTATGAAAACAGCCGATCAGTTTAAACCTTCTCCTCCTCCGCCTTATAGTAAGGATAAGAATAGTGAGTTTTACGCAAATGCAAATGAAGTTTATTTAACCGGTAAAAATTTAAATGGAGAACAACTAGACATTGCTAAATTTTGGGATTGTAACCCTTTCTTTTTAAATGTAAATGGGCATATGAATTATGCAACGAAAAAAATATCACCCGGTGCACACTGGATTTCAATTACTGGCATTGCCTGCAAACTAAAAGACTTTAATTATGTTCAAAGTAGTTTTGCATACACATCTACCTGCATTGCGATATTTGATGCCTTTATTAGTTGTTGGGATGAAAAATACAGGAGCAATTATATCAGGCCAGAAACATTCATAAATTCTAATATCGATGAAAACTGGCAGCCAATTTTGCAAACACCACCATTCCCAGAATATCCAAGTGGGCATAGTGTTGCTTCAACATCAGCAGCCTATATTTTAACTAAAATATTTGGAGATAATTTTAAATTTCAAGATGATACGGAGGTTGATTATGGGTTGCCAATAAGAGGCTTTACTTCTTTTGATCAGGCTGCTAAAGAGGCGTCCATTAGTAGGCTTTATGGAGGTATTCATTATAGACCAGCTATTGAAAATGGTCAAATTCAGGGAAGGAGTATTGGTGAGTACCAAATAGAAAAAATTAAAATGAAAAGAAAATAATTTAAAAGGGCCTTATTAAGGGGAGGTGCTTCAGCTGTAGCACCTCCCCTTAATAAGGCCCTGAAAATGGAAAGTTATTTCCAACCTCCACCAAGCTCCTGGTAGATGTTGATCACAGCATTGAGCTGGTTTCTTTTTGTCTCTATAAGTTCCAGCTTGGATTCTAAAGCATCCCTCTGCGTCATTAAAACTTCTAAATAATCTGCTCTTGCCGATTTAAATAAATCATTAGAGATTTCAATGGATTTGTTTAATGCATCTACTTGTTCAGACTTCAAACGATAACCCTTTTCCAAATTATCTATATTCGACAATTGAGTAGATACCTCTAAATATCCATTTAAAATGGTTTTCTCGTAGTTGTACATGGCCTGAAGCTGACGTAGGTTTGCGTTTTTAAACTCCGCTTTTATCCCGTTTCTGTTAATCAGCGGCCCTGCAAGATCTCCGGCAAGGGAGTATAGCATCGATTCCGGAGATTTAACCAGATAAGTTGGATTGAATGCCTGAAACCCGAATGCTGCGGAAATATCCAGAGAAGGATAGAATTCTGCTTTAGCCACCTTTACATCCAGTTTTGCAGCAGCCAGTTCCAGCTCAGCTTGTTTGATATCCGGCCTGTTGGCCAACAACTGCGAAGGAATACCAGTGTGAACAGCTGCGGGCACCAGATTTAAAAAATTGCCTTTATCTCTCGGGATTTCCTGAGGGAATCGGCCAAGTAAAAAGTTGATCTTATTCTCGCTTTCTTTGATCTTTTGAAGAATTTCAAACTCCATGCTTTGAGAGTTTAGCACCTCAGCTTTAAATTTCTGAACAGCTAATTCGGTTACTCTTGTCGCTTCTTTTTGAATCTTCACAATCTCCAGTGCATTCTTTTGAAGCTGGATGTTTTGTTTAACAATCTCCAGCTGATTATCCAAAGCAAGTAGCTCATAGTACGAATTGGCAACCTCAGAAATTAGATTGGTGAGTACAAAGTTTTTACCCTCTACAGAAGATAAATACCTGTTGATGGCTGCTTTTTTGGAGTTACGCAGTTTTTTCCAAATGTCCACTTCCCAGTTTGCAGATACTGCAGCGGTATAGTCCATTAGAGGGTCTGGAGTTTCTTTGCCGGGAGTGATGTCTGTTGAAGCATCACCAGCCCCTTGGCTGGTGTATCTCCCTACTTTTTCAACACCTATACCAAGTTTTCCAGTTACGGTAGGCAAGAGGGCACCCTGTTTAAATTTGATGTCGTTCTTTGCTATTTGAACTTCCTGAAGTGTTATCATCAGCTCCTGATTACGCTTGATGGCTGTGTCGATCAGATTTACCAGTTTGGGGTCGGTAAAAAAGCTCTTCCATTCAAGCGTTGCCATATTGGCGGTATCCTTACTATTAGTATAGGATTCAGGAACTGATTTATTTTCAACAGACTGTACGAACGCAGGGATCTTACAGCTTGCGATGGCCAGTGAAATACTCACCAGGCCAATGCATTTATATATCTTGTGTTTATACATTATGATCAATTTCTTCTGTTAACGGATTTTCGTTTTCATTCTTAACAAGAATATGTTTTTCGGATATTTTGGCAAATATGTAGTATAGTCCGGGTATAATAAGAACCCCGAAAATAGTTCCAAAAAGCATACCTCCAGCAGCGGCAGTACCTATAGTTCTGTTGCCAATTTTACCCGGGCCATTTGCCATAACCAATGGGATTAACCCTGCGATAAATGCAAACGAGGTCATCAAAATAGGGCGAAACCTAACTTTCGAGCCTTCAAGAGCTGCTTGGAGTACAGTAGCTCCTTCGCGATGTTTCTGGGCTGCAAACTCCACAATCAACACCGCATTTTTGCCGAGTAAACCAATCAACATCACCATGGCTACCTGTGCATAGATGTTGTTTTCAAGACCTAATAATTTTAATAATAAAAAGGCTCCGAAAATACCTGCAGGTAGTGAAAGGATTACGGTTAGTGGCAGAATAAAGCTCTCGTACTGAGCAGCAAGGATTAGGTATACAAATCCCAGACAGATCAGGAAGATGTAAATGGCTTCGTTTCCACGTGAGACCTCATCTTTAGAAATACCCGCCCAGTCTATCCCAAATCCTCTTGGTAAGGTTTTTTGAGCTACCTCATTGATGGCGTTAATTGCCGCACCACTACTGTAACCAGGTGCGGATGAACCGCTGATCTCTGATGCATTGTACATATTATGGCGTGTTATTTCTGACAATCCATATACTTTTTCCATCTTCATAAAGGCAGAGAACGGCACCATTTCATCATGGTCATTCTTTACATAAAGTTTCAGGATATCTTCAGGCAATGCCCTATATTCCGGTAGTGCCTGCACCATAACTTTGTACTGTCGGTCGTACTTAATGAAGTTGGTTTCGTAGTTACTACCTACCAATGTAGAAAGCGTGTTCATTGCATTTTCAATAGTAATCCCTTTTTGTTGGGCAATGTCATTGTCAACGCGTAACATGTATTGAGGGAAACTGGCACTGTAAAAGGTAAACACTGATGACAACTCAGGGCGTTTGCTAAGTTCTTTTACAAAGTCTCTACTCACTGTTTCCATTTTCTTAAAGTCGCCTGACCCTGCTTTGTCCAGCAAGCGCAATTCGAAACCGCCGGCAGCTCCATATCCTGGCACAGCAGGAGGCTGGAAGAATTCGATTGTGGCACCTTGTATGTCTTTGGATTTCTCCTCCAGGTCAGTCATGATTTCCTGAACAGAGTGTTTCCGATCCTCCCAGCTTTTCAGGTTGATCAGACATGTTCCTGAATTGGAACCTGTTCCTTCAGTAAGAATTTCATAGCCTGCAAGAGAAGAAACTGATTGTACGCCATCAACCTTCTCTGCTATTTTCTGTAGCTTTTCAGCTACCTCATTGGTTCTTTCCAGAGATGAACCCGGTGGAGTTTGGATAATAGCATAAAACATCCCCTGATCTTCGTTAGGGATAAAGCCTGAAGGCAATGTGTTATTAATGAAATAAGTTCCGGCACAAAAAGCTAGTAGCATCAGGAAGGTAACCATTCTACGGTTCACTATCGCACCCAGTATTCTCTGATACTTGTCGGAAAGTTTGTTAAATCCATTATTAAAGCCTCTCAGGAATCTGTCTACAGCGGTTTTTCTTTGCGGTTTTCCATGGTTATTCTTTAAAATCATGGCGCAAAGTGCCGGGGTAAGTGTTAGCGCTACTATACCTGATAAAATGATAGCAGTTGCCATTGTAATAGAAAACTGCCGGTAGAATATACCGACGGGCCCGGACATAAATGCAACAGGGATAAACACCGCTGCCATTAAAAAGGTGATGGCAATAATTGCACCGCTGATTTCGTGAATTGCTTTTTTAGTAGCCTTAAGGGGCGAAAGATGTTCCTCTTCCATTTTGGTATGGACGGCTTCTATCACCACAATGGCATCATCAACTACCACACCAATGGCGAGTACGAGTGCAAACAGGGTGATTAGATTTAGCGTAATACCAAAGAATTGCATGAACACAAATGTTCCGATGAGCGATACTGGTACGGCAATGGCAGGGATCAAGGTAGAACGCCAGTCGCCAAGGAACAGGAATACAACCAATCCTACTAGAATAAATGCTTCTATCAAGGTATGTATTACTTTGTCAATAGATGCATCCAAGAATTTGGAAACGTCATAACTGATCTCATAATCCATTCCTTTAGGGAAGGAACTCTTTTTGATCTCCTCCATTTTGGCCTTTATATCTTTAATTACCTGGCTGGCATTACTTCCGTAGGATTGCTTAACGGTAATCGCAGCAGATGGTTTACCATTCAGGTTAGAGTAGATATCGTACATTGAACTTCCGAACTCTATATTGGCAACATCTTTTAGCCTAAGGATTTCACCATTCTGACTAGACCTTAAGATGATATTTTCGTATCCTTCTTTAGTGGTAAATCTACCCGGATATTTCAATACATATTCAAATGTTTGAGAACGTTTACCTGAACTTTCGCCAGTTTTACCTGGTGAAGCCTCCAAGCTTTGTTGATTCAGCGCTTCCAATACTTCGTCCGCAGAGATCTTGTGAGCCAACATGCGGTCTGGTTTTAGCCAGATCCTCATGGCGTATTCCCTGTTACCAAGAATATCCGCAACCCCAACACCATCCACGCGTTTTAATTCCGATAATACGTTGATATCAGCGAAATTAAATAGGAATTTCTGATCCATTTTAGGATCCTTACTGTAAAGGTTGATGTACATAAGCATGTTAGATTCCTCACGGGTAATCTTTACACCCTCACGAACCACTAGTGGTGGAAGCTTGTTAACTACCGAGGCCACCCTGTTCTGGATATTTACGGAAGCTTGATTTGGGTCTGTTCCCAGGTTAAATACTACTTGTATGCTGGCCTCTCCATCGTTACCGGCATCGGACGCCATGTATTTCATTCCAGGAACACCGTTGATGGCCCTTTCAAGTGGAATGATTACTGATTTGATCATGAGCTCACCATTCGCTCCCGGATATTCTGCTGTGATGTTCACCTTTGGGGGCGAAATCGAAGGGAACTGTGTTACCGGCATATGGGTCATGGCCAAAACCCCAAGGAACACAATGATGAGTGATATTACTATCGAGAGGACGGGCCTCTGTATAAATTTATTAAACATTAATTTTCTTGTTTAAGGAGTGAATCACTATTCTGCTTTTAATCTCAAATGGGCAATAACTTCAGCAGGAGCAGTGTATTCAAATTTGATTTTGTCATCATCTTTTACCTTCTGAACGCCTTCAAGCAAGATCTTGTCATCTTGAGAAAGGTTAGCGCCAACCACATACAAATCAGGCATTTCACCAGCTATGGTAATATTTCTTGATTTTACCACACCGTTCTTATCAACTACAAAAACATAAGTTTTGTCTTGAATCTCATAAGTTGCTTTTTGAGGAATAACAAGTGCGTTTTTTAGGGGTACAATCATTCTTATTTTACCAGTTTCGCCATTTTTTAAAAGACGGTCTGGGTTGGGGAATCTTGCGCGGAAAGCGATACTGCCGGTTTCATTATTGAATTCGCTTTCAATGGTTTCTACTTGGCCTTTATATTTTAAAAGCTCATTGTTTGCCAAAAGTAGACTTACTTTATTGTCGGCACGACCTTTTATGTTGGTTTGATAATCAAGGTATTCAGGTTCAGAAACGTTAAAGTAGGCAAACATCTGACTGTTATCCGATAGGCTGGTTAGCAATTGCCCTTCATCAATAAGACTTCCTTGTTTTGATGGGATACGGTCTATGGTTCCATCAAATGGTGCTCTGATCTCAGTAGCCGAAAGGTGGAATTTAGCCATAGATGTTTCGGCTCTTGCCTGATCAAGCTTTGCCTGAGCCATAGCCAACTCATTTTTTGAAACTACATTTTTATCAGATAGGGTTTTGGTATTCTGTACCTCAATCTCTGCAGCTTTGGTCTCGGCCTGAGCTTTCAGTAATTCGGCCTCGTATACCTTAGGCATAATTTTAAATAAGAGCTGACCGGCTTTTACGGTTTGGCCTTCATCTACATAAATGGTTTGTAGATAACCTTTTTCCAGTGCCCGGACTTCAATATTTCGCACGGATTTTACCTGCGAAACGTATTCCTTGGTAAAGGAGGTGTCGATTTTTAAAGGGGTAGTAACCGTATATTTACTGGCTTCTTCCTTTTCTTCTTTTTTTTCAGATGTACAGCTTGTGTGGCACAATATGGCACACAAGCCCGCGAGCATTGCAATTCTCTTCATTTGGTGTTAATTGGTTGTAAAATGGTGTAATGATCAGGAATCAGAAATTCCTGGAAGTGAGAAATAGCTCAGTTGCCGGGTATGGAACCGGAATGATTATGCTGAAAGAAAGATGTTCTTAGTACACCCTTATTGGGCACAGATGATCATACGCTCGGTAACTGAAGCGTATTTTTGATCATATTTTTAAAACTCTTTGTAGAATGTATTTGTAAGAGGAGGTGTAAGATAAATGTTTGCAACATGGCAAACGGTTTTTGACATAATTACTGGAATTACTTAAAATGGAAGAATTGGCAAGTGTGATAATGTACTTAACTGGTAATGCCAATTTCCTTGCAGATACAAAGTCCTCATCCTCATTCTCAACAGAGATGAAATCTTCCCTTTGTTCACTGAAGCAATTATTCTTAATTACTGGCAGCTCTTGATTTGTGCCGATGAGTTTTGCTTGCTGCAGTTTCTCAATATTCTGAGTAGATGAATAGGAAGAGGGATTGTGATTAGCTTCTGCATAAGCATGGTCATACCTGCCTAATAGAAGGAAACACAGAGAAAGTAAGAATAGAATAACCGCTTTCATATTCGCCACAAAAATAGTATTAGCTGTGAGAGTTAACGCTGGTTAATCTTTTTAAACTGTCAGAATATTGTCAATAGTTCTTGATCTTTAAGGAATACTTCAGTTTTAGATCTGAATGGGCTTAAAAATTTATTTTAAAACCTTTTAGCATTTTTATTTTGTTGTAACGAATAAAGTTTGTAAACTTATAGTTACATTCTATCTGTGGGTAAAGGAGTAATATTTAATTAATAGCTGTTTTTTGTATTTAAATACTGATATATAGCGGTAAGTGTGTTTTCTTGCTGATCGGTCGGCTTCTGGAATAGAAGTTGTTTATATAGTATTGTTACAATTTGCGGCTTAGAACTTTATATTTTAAACAATATTTAAATGCCTCATATCTCATTAGAAAGCCACTTGCCTGGAATTACCGGATTACTAGAGTATAGTAAAGAAACAGCTCAGCCTATTCGGGAACTAACACAGTTTTTGCTCCGTGGACCATCTTCTTTAACTGAAGCCGAAAGGGAATTAATTGCTACTGTTGTGTCACACGGAAATGAATGTGTTTTTTGTACAACAGCGCATACTGCTGCTGCGGATTTGTTAGCCGGAGAAACGCAAACGGCGCAAAAAGTAAAAGAAAATATTAGTACAGCTCCTGTTAGTCAAAAAATGAAAGCGTTATTAACCATTGCGGCCCTAACCAGGCAAAGTGGAAAAAGCGTAACGGCAGAACACATTGAAGAAGCAAAGGTTGCTGGCGCAACTGATGTGGAGATTCATGATACGGTATTGATTGCCTCCTTATTCTGTTTATATAATCGTTATGTGGACGGACTAGGAACTGCACTCCCTGAAAACCCTGCGTATTACCTCACCCTGGCCGACAGACTTGTTAACCATGGGTATACCCGTCTCCCCAATGGGTATGATCACCTTAAGAAATAAACCAACCAAAATAAACCAAAATAAACCAAACCAAAATGAAGAGAAACTTACTAATAGTATTATTGCTCTATGCTGTTAACTTGTTCGGACAGGAACTGAAAATAAGAGGTGATGTATCCGCCACAGATACCAATCTTGCCTTAAGCAATGCAAGTGTCAATATTAAAAACAAGGTCACTGGCACCACAACAAATGTAAAAGGAAGTTTCACCTTAAATTATAAAGGTAAATTACCAATTGTTATCGTTGTTTCCGCTATCGGATATGAGTCCCAGGAAATTCAGGTTACCTCTGAAAGTCAGGATATCCGTGTTTTACTTTCTGCCAAAACTATTATGCTTAATGAGGTGGTAACTGCCGCCTCCCGGGTAAGTCAAAATATCCTGCAATCACCTGTCAGTATTGAAAAAATGTCGCTCAAAACTATTAAGGAAAATCCATCTTATACTTTTTATGATGGCCTCCAGAGTTTGAAAGGAATGGAGGCTGTTACCAGCAGCATCACTTACAAACAGGTAAACACCCGTGGCTTTAATACCACCGGTAACTCCCGTTTCCTTCAACTTGTCGACGGAGTTGACAATCAGACACCAGGCCTTAACTTCGCAGTAGGTAACTTGTTTGGTGCATCTGATCTGGACGTTGAATCGGCAGAGGTTATCCCCGGAGCAGCGTCGGCGCTCTACGGACCAGTGGCTTTTAATGGCCTGTTGTACATCCATTCCAAAGATCCATTCGCTTATCAGGGTCTGTCTTTTCAGGTAAAAACCGGAATAAATCACATTAATGATCCGGCAACAGGCTCAAAAGAAATGAATGATGTTGCACTCAGGTTTGCCCATGCATTTAATGACCGTTTGGCCTTTAAAATCAATGTTTCTTATTTAAAAGGGGTCGATTGGTATGCTAACGATTATACTGATGTCAGTGCCAGCACTCCATTAGATCAGCGTGGCCCCAACAATCCGGCACGCGATGCTTTAAATATTTATGGTGATGAGGTTTCCCGAAACTTAACGGGTATTGGAGTCGTATCCCGTACTGGTTATGAGGAAAAGAACCTGATGAATTATGATGTGTATAGTTTGAAATTGAACGGTGCTTTGCATTATCGTATCACGAACGGTCTTGAAGCCATTTACCAATACAATTATGGCGTAGGTACTGCCAGCTATACCGGAAGCAGCCGCTTTGATCTGAATAATTTTGTGCTTCAGACACACCGTGCAGAACTAAAAGGAAGCAATTTCTTTTTGCGCAGTTATGTGGTAACTGAAAATTCTCACGATTCTTACAATACCCGTTCCCTTGCTCAATTTATTAGTAGAGACTGGGTACAGGATCTTAGCGGAAAAGTTGTAGCGCCTAATGTGGCTGATGATACCTGGTTCACAAGATATGCAGCCGCTTTTAATGGTACCCAGGCTGGTGTTACTGGAAATAGTCATACCGCCGCACGTACTTTTGCTGATCAGGGTAGATTCCTGCCGGGTTCAGAAGCATTTGACAAATCAAAGGATGCCTCTATTCATAATTATGGCTTAAGCGGTGCCGGCGTTTTTAGCAACAGTAAGTTTTATCATACTGATGGTCAGTACGATTTCTCCAGTGCAATAAAGGTATTTGAACTACTTGCCGGGGGTAGCTTCCGTAATTATAAAATGTTTACCAATGGAAGCTTGTTCGATGACAAGACAAATAAAATCGGGATCAAAGAATACGGAGCATTTACACAGATAGGTAAAAAATTCTTCGATGAAAAGCTGAAGTTAACCGCGTCTGTAAGATATGATAAGAACGAAAATTTCGACGGCAATTTTACTCCTCGTTTTTCAGGGGTATATACCGTTGCGAAATCTCATAATTTCAGGGCTTCTTATCAGACAGGCTTTAGAAATCCTACCCCTGTAGATCAGTTTATCCACCTCAACGTTGGCCCTATTACCATATTGGGAGGAGCTCCAAATAACAGCGCCGGATTAAATGTATATGAGAATTCGTTCACTGCAGCTTCAGTAAATGTATTCGGCCCTGCTGTAGGTGCGGCTATTGGTGGCGGAACACCTCCACCAGTTGCAATCAACCAGAATAAAGACCTTTTGGTTAAGTCTAATGTTGCCTATATAAAACCAGAGCAGCAAAAAGCATTTGAGGTTGGCTATAAAGGTTTGATTAACGAAAAACTACTGGTAGACCTAAACTATTATTATAGCTCATACACAGATTTTATACTCAATACCGTAGTATTAAGGCCAACAAGCCCGGTACTTGGAGCCGATGGTAAAATTAATCCTGCAGCAGCAGCTGAAGTAGCAGCACGCACAGTAAGTGCCTTTCAATTGTATACCAACGCACAGGATAAGGTTTCAGCACAAGGTGTAAGTTTTGGTCTAACCTACCTGCTTAACGGTGGTTATGTCCTTGGAGGCAATGCAACCTGGTCCGATTTCAACCTTGGCAGTGCAAACATCAATAACATTGCCCAGTTTAATACACCTAAGTACAGTACCAATGCAACATTTGGTAATGCAAACCTAGGTGGTGATTTTGGATTTAATGTTGCGTGGCACTGGCAGAGTGCGTTCGACTGGTATGGAACTTTTAATGGAGTAAGACCAGGGCGCATCAAAGCTTATTCAATGGTGGATGCTCAGATTAATAAAAAAATTCCTTCTGTAAACACCACGATTAAACTGGGAGGTAGTAACATCCTGAATAAATACGTTTCGCAATCATATGGTTCTCCTGCTGTAGGGGCAATTTATTATGTATCATTGGTATTTGATAACCCTTTAAAATAATTGGTATTCACCCTTAAAAGTAAAAATTATGAGTGCAATAAAATTAAGTAATACCTACCTGACTTTACTGTTCATTCTCTGCTTTTTGAGTAGCGCATTCGGTGGAACAGTTTCTACGCTCATGTCAGTGTATCTCCCGGTAGTAGTTAAAGACCTGCAGGGAGATCTGGGTGCTGAAGAACTGAATTCTATAAGCGGTTTTGTCAACGCGCTGTTCATTTTTGGCTGGGCGTTTGGCGGCTTTACCTGGGGACTAATTAGCGACAGGATCGGACGTAGGAAAGCTTTATTGTCTGCTATCGCCTGTTATGGCATATTTACCCTGTTAACAGGCCTCATGCCGACATGGATTGGTCTGGTAGCATGCAGGTTCATGAGTGGATTTGGGGTAGGGGGCGTATTGGTTGTTTCCTTCACCTTGCTTAGTGAAGTATGGCCTCAGAAAAGTAAAGCTGTAGTTACGGGGATTATTTCTATTGCTTTCCCCGTAGGGATATTTTCAGCAGGCCTCATCAACTTTGTGGTTTCCTCTTGGCGAGAAGCCTTTTTTGTAGGAGCCATCCCTATTATCCTGGCACTTATTGGGATCATTGTGATTAAAGAGTCGGATAAATGGCTGGAGCATCGGGAGCAAAAGGCGGTAACCCAAAAACTATCCCTGTGGTATTCTGCCGAAAACCGTAGAGAACTGATAGTTGGTTCCCTGATGTTTGGTACTATGCTCATTGGATTATGGGCCATATTTTCATGGCTGCCTACATGGGTGCAAAGTCTAATCAGTGGTGACGGACAAAAAGAACGCGGTCTGAGTATGATGTGCATGGGAATGGGTGGACTGGTCGGAGGATTTTTCTCAGGTTACTTAGTCAATCTACTTGGTTTAAAAAAATCAATGATGCTGTGTTTTGCCGTTTGCTCCATTATGTCCTTCGTGCTGTTTAAACTGAATACCACTTTTTCTCCTTTGATTTTTATAGAAATTGCTGTGCTGGCTTTGTTCTTCGGGGCTAGTCAGGGTGTTTTATCGTCCTATATTCCGCAATTGTTCCATACCGGTATAAGGGCCACAGCTACAGGGTTCTGCTTTAATATTGGTAGGTTGTTTACCGCAACTGCGGTTTTGTTTATAGGGGTTCTTGTAGTATCACTTGGCGGATATGGTAACGCAATTTTTATGTTCTCAACTGTATTCGTAGTTGGTTTTGTAGTCGTGTTATCTATAAAAGAAAAGAAAGAAGAAGTAATAGCGGTTACTCCATTAGAGTCTACTGCCGGATAATTTGAAATTTTAAAACTTATAAGAAATGGCGCATATTAACGTACCTGAAGGAGTTCCAGGAATAAGATCTCTGGTTATGTTCAGACCTGAAACAGGAAAATACCTTTATGACCTCGCTGAGGAATTGTTGCGAGGAGAGTCGCCCTTATCACAAGCAGAAAGGGAATTGATTGCCGCATATGTTTCAAAACGAAACGATTGTTTTTTCTGTATGAGTAGTCATGCAGCAGCAGCAAGATGTTTGTACAATGATGATGAGGAAATTGTAGATGATGTTTTGAATGATATGGAGGCAGCTAACATAAGTAGCAAGATGAAAGCACTTCTGAATATTGCAGGTAAAGTACAGATTCTTGGTAAAGAGGTAAGCTCTGCAGATATAGAACTGGCCAAAGATGAGGGTGCTACTGATAAAGAACTGCATGATACAGTGCTCATTGCAGCTGCGTTTTGTATGTTTAATCGTTATGTAGATGGCTTAGCCAGCTTTACACCAACAGATCCTGAAGCGTATAAGGAAATGGGAAAGAGAATGGTTCAGGGATATAATTTACCAGTACAACAACAATCATAAAATAAGATGGCACATATTAATTTAAATAATGACTTACCCGGCATCAGGGGATTAATGGAGTATCGTCCTGAAACGGCTAATCCTTTAAATGCACTTGCAGAGATGCTACTAAGAAATGTTGATAACACTTTGTCTCGCGGCGAACGTGAATTGATAGGAACTTATGTTTCGTATCTAAATGATTGTTTCTTTTGCCAGAATGTACATGGGGCATTGGCCGGACATTATTTAAACTGTGACATCAATCAGATAGATAAGATTAAAAATGATTTTAATACAGCAGACCTTTCATCTAAGATGAAAAGTCTGCTTGCTATTGCTGCAAGTGTACAAAAAGGTGGTAAAATGGTAAGTGAGGAGCAAATTTTGGTAGCAAAATTAGAAGATGCTACAGACAAAGAAATTCATGATACGGTGCTAATTGCAGCGGCATTTTGTATGTTCAATCGTTATGTTGACGGTTTGGGAACAACTGCTCCATTAGACCGACAGTTTTACATAAACCGGGCACCACAGCGGGCAGAAGATGGCTATCTTATTTTAAGATAATAAACATTTTACTTAAACTTTTCCTTTTAAACACTAGATTTAACTTAATCGATTTGTCGAAAGGCAGAAGATGTTAATTGTTTTAATCAAAGTAATATGAGAAATTTAATGAAATGTGGTTTTGGTTTTTGTGTTTTGCTGGGCTTATTGTCTGAGCCGACTTTCGCTCAGCAATCAAGTTCTAAAATCTCATCCGTTAATTTTTCAAAGGTTAATATCACTGATAATTTTTGGGCACCTAAAATTAAAACTGTAAGTGAGGTAACCATTCCCGTATGTATCGATCAGACAGAGGTTAAAACACCTCGAATCAGAAATTTTGAAAAGGTAGCTCGTAAGCAGGGTGAAAAGCATGAGGGAATTTATTATGATGACTCTGATGTTTACAAAGCTCTCGAGGCCATAGCTTATTCACTAAAAAACCATCCTGACTCGAAGCTAGAAGCAAAAGCTGACGATTGGATTAACAAAATAGCTGCGGCGCAGTTACCTGATGGTTATGTAAATACCTACTATACACTTACTGGGCTCGATCAAAGGTGGACTGATATGGAAAAGCACGAAGATTATTGTGCCGGGCATTTAATGGAGGCTGCTGTAGCATACTATAATACAACGGGAAAAAAGAAACTCCTTGATGTCGCTACCCGTTTTGCTGATCATATAGATAACACATTTAGACTTAAGAATCGTAATTGGGTAACCGGACATCAGGAAATAGAGCTTGCCCTAGTAAAACTCTACAAAGCAACAGGTAAAGAAAAATACTTGGATCTGGCCGATTGGTTTTTACAGCAACGTGGGCATGACCACGGTAAAGGTGCCATTTGGACTAATCCTCATATGGGAAAGAAATATTGTCAGGATGATGTGCCTGTTAAAGAGCAGAAACAGATAGAAGGACATGCTGTAAGAGCCATGTATCTTTATACTGGCGCAGCCGATGTAGGTGCTGCAAAAAATGATCTCGGGTATATGAAATCTATGAAAACAGTATGGGAAGATGTAGTTTACAGGAATATGTACATCACTGGCGGCATAGGTTCATCTGGGAGTAACGAGGGTTTTTCAGTGGATTATGATCTCCCAAATGAAAATGCGTATTGTGAGACTTGTGCATCCGTTGGTATGGTTCTGTGGAACGAACGTATGAACTTATTAACCAATGACGCGAAATACATAGATGTGCTGGAAAGAAGTTTATACAATGGAGCCTTGGCTGGATTATCACTTAGCGGTGATAGATTTTTCTACGGTAATCCATTGGCATCAAAAGGAGGGTACGGTCGCAGTGAATGGTTCGGAACAGCTTGTTGCCCTTCAAATATTGCCAGATTAGTCGAATCGCTAGGTAATTATATTTATGCTTCTTCTGATAACTCAATTCTGGTTAATCTTTTTGTAGGTAGTAACACCACTATACCTTTAAAAAAAGGTAGTGTTAAAATTAAACAGGAAACCAATTACCCATGGGATGGTCTGGTTAATGTCTCTATAGATCCATCGGTGCACATAAGTTTTCCTCTGCATATTCGCATTCCGGGCTGGGCAAATAATCAGCCTGTACCTGGTTCTACTTATCAGTATGCTGATAAATTGAGTAAGAATATCAATTTAACTTTAAATGGAAAACCTGCTAAATACACTGTTAAAGATGGATATGCTGTTATTATTAATAAATGGAAAAAGGGAGATGTTGTAAAACTAAATCTACCAATGGAGGTTCGTCAAATTGCTGCAATTGATAGCATAAAAGAAAATAATAATAAGGTTGCCCTTCAAAGAGGGCCTTTGGTTTATTGCATTGAGCAACCTGATAACTTAAGTAAAATGCAAGGTCTCTCACTTCCTAAAAATCCTATTTTCAGCTCATCTTTCCAAAAAGACCTATTAGGAGGTGTTGTTGTGGTGAAAGCTGAAGGGGTTAAAAATGAATTTGTTACTGCTGTTCCATATTATTCCTGGGCAAATAGAGGTAAATCGGAAATGCAGGTATGGTTACCGGTTAAGAAATAATAGTATTAACGGAATATTTATATTAAAAAAGTATTTCTTTTTATAATAGTTTATTTTCTTCCTAATAGGATTTAGCACGTATCTGTGCTTATAATTTAATCTTTAAGAACCTGTGAGTGCAGGATGCCATTCAGTATAGTGCAGGTTGCTGTTCGATGAAACTATTAATAGTATTGATCAGCAACTAATTGTTTTCTCTCCGAAAACAATTGTGCCTAACCAAATATAGATTTATTATGAGCTTTAATATCAGATCCTGTGCTGGTCTTTTATTGGTGCTGTGTGCTGCTGTAACAAATGTTTTTCCGCAGAAATCACTAACCAATTATACCGCGGCACTGCCTGCGACAGATGCATTAGGCAGAAAATTGCCAACATTTAGTGAAGTAGGTAAAGAGAAAAGTGACAAGTTTGTCGGGATGTTCTATTGGACATGGCATTATGCACAGGCTAAGCTAAAACCTAATAATACTACCGCCTTTTTGCAAAAGCATCCTGATGCGCTTTATGATTTTAAGCATCCTGCCTGGCCTCAAAATATTATGAATTTCTGGAACGAGCCCCTATTTGGTTATTACATCAATATGGATAAATGGGTGCTTTGGAAACATGCAGAAATGCTGGCAGATGCGGGTGTTGATATGATTATGTTCGATTGTACCAATGGAGATCTTGTATGGAAGCCTGCTTACATGGCTCTTTGTGAAGTGTTTTCAGAAGCAAGAAAAAATGGCATCCGTACCCCACAAATAGCTTTTATGATGGGCTTTGGTGCTTCTAAAGATAGCAAAAGTGCTATTGATCAGGTTTATAATGATTTGTACAAACCCGGGCTTTATAAGGATTTGTGGTTTCAATGGAAAGGTAAGCCTTTAATTATGGCTTACCCGGATAATATTGATCCAGTGATTAGGGACTTTTTTACCTTCCGTCCTGGACAGCCGGTGTACAATAAAGGTCCTGAACGTAAAGATCATTGGGGATGGCTGGAGATATATCCTCAACATGGTTTCGTGAAAAACAATGATGGAAGTTTTGAACAAATGACTGTTGGTACTTCGCAAAACTGGACTAAAGAAAATGGCCTAAATCCAATGAATGCCAAAGGTGCATTTGGCAGAAGTTACACTGATAAAAATGGACAGGACACAAGTAAAGATGCACATCAGTACGGTCTGAATTTTCAGGAGCAATGGGATCACGCCCTTAAACAGAATGTAGAATTGGTATTTGTTACTGGCTGGAACGAATGGATAGCGGGTAGATATGAAAAATGGCAGGATCAACCAAATGCTTTTCCTGATCAGTTCGATACCGAGCATAGCAGGGATATAGAGCCTATGAAGGGAGGACATCAGGATAATTATTATTACCAGTTAATTGCCAACATCCGTCGCTTTAAAGGGATGCCTGCTCCAAAAAAACCGTCTGCGGCCAAAACCATCGGTATTGATGGCAAATTTGATGAATGGATAAATGTTAAGCCAGAATTTATGGCTCACAAGGGCAATACAGTACATCGTGATGCTGATGGCTTTGCAGGAACACATTATACAAATACAACCGGGCGAAATGACATCGTAAAAGCAAAAGTAGCAAGAGACAATAAGTATGTTTATTTCTATGTGGAAACAGCGAATAAACTAACCGATCATACAGATCCGGCATGGATGCGCTTGTTTATAGATATCGATAAGGATAAAAAAACAGGGTGGGAGGGATATGATTTGATTGTGAATAGAAAAATGCCCGGTCAAAAAGCATTTTTAGAAAAATCTGTAAGAGGATGGAATTGGAAACAGGTTGCAGAGGTGGATTATAAGTATATAGATAACCAATTGGAAATTCGTATCCCGAGGACATTCTTAGTCACAAAAAACACATTGGATTTTGAATTTAAATGGTCTGATAATATGCAGACTGATGGAGATATCATTGATTTCTTGATTAACGGGGATGTGGCGCCATCGGGAAGATTCAATTATCCATATACAGAAAGCCAAAGTAAATGAAAACACTTCTGAAACCTAGCCAAAATAAACCTAATTCAAACATCTCTAAAATGCTCATTATGAGAAAAAAAAGACTACTCTTAAAGCTCTATTGGACTCCGTTGCTGTTACTGGCAATATGTAGTTCACTTAATGCTTTCTCTCAGGAACAGATAACTGTATCCGGAAAGGTATTGGATTCTCTGGACCTTGGCCCATTACCTGGGGTTACAGTTATGGTTCAGGGATCCAAAGTGGGTGCCCAAACTGATGGAAAAGGGGCCTATTCTATTAAAGCGCCATCAAACGCTGTATTAATTTTTGCTTTTATAGGATATGTTCAGAAGAAAATCGCTGTAAATGGAAAATCAACAATTAATGTAACTCTGGTAAATTCTGATCAGAAATTGGACGAAGTGGTAGTTGTAGGATATGGTCAGCAAAAGAAAATTTCGGTTACAGGGGCAGTTTCTTCTGTTTCTTCTAAGGAACTTAAGCAAAGCTCGTCTGCGAGTCTTGCCAATGCCTTGGCGGGTAAATTATCAGGCTTAACTTCTATTCAGTCCGGTGGTGGCCAACCAGGTCGTGATGATGCAACTATGTATCTGCGCGGTGCCGCAACAACTAACAGTAAAAGCCCTCTTATCCTTATTGACGGAGTTCCTCGAGATAATATTAGAACTATTGACGCTAGTGAGGTAGCATCTGTTTCAGTTTTGAAAGATGCATCTGCAACAGCAGTATTCGGTGTTCGTGGAGCAAATGGTGTTATTTTGATCACCACAAAACGTGGTTCAGAAGGTAAGCCGGAGCTGTCGGTTAATTTCGATCAGAGTTACTCTTCTTTTACTAGGGAGCCTGAACGGTTACACTCAATAGATTATATGAAGCTAAGGAATGAAGCTTCTCAAAATGACAACATCTCACCACTTCCTTTTAGTCAGGAAACCATGGATAAATATCTTAATCCATTGGCAGGTTTGAATCCTAATGATCCGGACTATGCGCAAAAAGCAGCGGTAAGAAAATATATGTATCCTGATCATGATTATTATCGTGAGTTTATATCTCGTTATTCGCCACAAACAAGAATTAATACCAGCGCGAGCGGGGGGACAGAAAGAGCTTCTTATTTTATAAATGCGGCATATCTTCATCAGGGCGGTAACCTTAACACGGAGCCTAAATCAGTATTAGGTTATGACCCTGCAGCAAAGATGGATAGATTTAATTTTAGGGCAAACCTGGATTATAAAGTTACCAATTCATTAAAGTCATTCTTAAATATCGGAAGCTATATTGAACAAGTTAATATGCCTTCGGCATGGTTGTACGGGGGTGATACAAACTGGATGATGAGAGATTTGTTGTATCAGGCTCAAACTATTCTTCCGATTACTCCCGGACCAACAACCATAGCAGGATTTGGAGTAGCACCCGGTCAAATAGTAGATCCGGGATATCTTGATCGCTCTGCCTTTGAGATTATGAACAGGTTTGGATACCGCAACGAAGTTAGGTCTAACCTGAACTCTACTTTTGGGCTCGATTGGGATTTAGGTAGTTTCGTTACCAAAGGATTGAGTGTTAAAGGAATGATTTCTTATGATTCTAAATCTACAACTGCTACTCAAGGGGCGAAAACCGAACGTCTTTACCTTGCTGTTGTGAATCCGGAAACGGACCAGTTAAGCTATGCAACTAAACGTCCGGATGAACAACTTCTATCTCTATCTAAAGGAGCAGATTCCCGTTACAACATTAACATGCAAGCCTCGGTTAACTATAGCCGCACATTCGCAGAAAAGCATGACGTAACTGCAATGGTATTAGGTCAGCGTGATTATTGGGAAACTACGGCTGGTGAGATTCCTTTTAATGTGATAGGTGTGGCTGCCAGAGCTACATATGGCTATGACAATCGTTATCTGGCAGAATTTAATATGGGATATAATGGTTCAGAACAATTTGCACCAAGCAAGCGTTTTGGATTTTTTCCTGCTGCTTCAGTTGGGTGGGTCATTAGTAATGAACAATTTTTAAAAAACAACAAGATAATTACCAATCTTAAACTCCGTGCATCTTATGGTAAAGTAGGTAACGATCGAATGGGATCTGCACGTTTTCTATATCAAAGTAACATCACCGTGGGAGGTGGGCCGCTTGGTAGTCTTGGGGGAGGAATCAATCAGGGATTGATGGGTAATCCAAATCTTACCTGGGAAGTAGCAGCAAAGCAAAACTACGGAGTAGATCTTCAGTTATTCAGAGACCTAACTGCCAACTTCGATTATTTTATTGAAAAAAGAAGCAACATCCTGATCTCGCGTAATACTGTGCCCGAATTTCAAGGTCTTCCGTTGGGTAACGTTCCAAGAGTAAATATGGGACTGGTTGATAATAAGGGATATGAAGTTGAGATAACCTACAATAAATCACTTGCCAAAGACCTTTCTTTAATGGTTAAAGGAAACTATGGATATAACCATAACGTGGTTAAGTTTATAGATGAACAGATCCGCGATGAATCTTATGCAACCAGATACCGCTCTACCGGTTACTCCCTTGGTCAAGGTCTTGGTTATAAAATAGACTATAGTAATGGCAATGGCTATTTTAATTCTAAACAAGAGTTGGACGATTACCTTTCCCATACTACTTATGGCTTTGGTACGCCAAGGGTTGGAGATTTTAAGTATGTAGATGCTAATGGCGATGGTGTAATTAATGATAAAGATCAGGTTGCGATTGGCTACAGCAACATCCCGAGGGTTGCCTATGGTTTCACATTAGGCCTTAACTATAAAGGATTTGAATTTACCGCTTTCTTGCAGGGTGTAAGCAAATACTCTAGTAATTATGCAGATCAGGGAGTTTATGAAACTACAAAACTGGGTACCTATTTCGATTACCATAGAAATGCATGGACTCCTGAGCGATATGCTAATGGCGATAAGATCACTTACCCGGCATTAAGTACATTGAACAATACCAATCATACTGCTAATGATTTCTTCATTATGGATCGTTCATTTATCCGTCTTAGAAACGTTGAGGTCGCATATACGCTTCCTCAGGGAATATTAAGCAAAATAGGGGTTCAAAGATTAAGGGTCTACGTTAGCGGACAAAATCTTTACACCTGGGATCACTTAAAAATGGGCCACCTGGATCCGGAAAACAATGATCCTCTTGGGTACCCTGTAACCAAAATGGCAAGCTTTGGCTTAAATGTTACTTTCTAATCCCTAATACAAGAAGTTATGAAAAAGAAATATATAGTTTTAATAGTAACCCTTTCCATGCTTTTCCTTGGTTCGTGCAAGAAAGCATTAGATATGGCGCCCGATGGCAAGATCACCATGGACGAAATCTTTGCCGATAACGAAAAGGTAAAAGCTTTTTTGAATACCTGCTATGCAAATATGCCTGTAAAAGGAACCAGATACTTTTTTTGGCAAAGAGGACCCGTTAACTGGAGCGACGAATCCTGGGATACAGATGCGGAAGCAGAATCAGGGCTGATGAGTGGCAGGATGTATAATGGTAATGCATCTGCAGGTAATCATCCAATAACCAATGTAAGTGGTGATGCCGGGAATGGAAATTATTGGGCCAGCTATTGGAGCGCTATCCGTAATTGTACCATATTTATAAGCCGCATAAACAATGCAACAGTAAGCAGCGATGGAGATAGAAAACGATGGAAAGCTGAGGCTCATCTTTTAAGGGCCTATTATTACTCAGAACTACTAAAATGGTTTGGTCCTTCATTACCTATTGAACGTGAACCATACGATTTTTCAGGTGATTTTTCGAAAGTGAAAAGGGAGACTTATTATGATGTAGTTAAGTTTATTATGGAAGATTGTGACGTAGCTCTCAGTACAGATGAATTGCAGTGGAGAATAACTGAAGATCAGCAAGCCGGCCGTGTAAATAAAGCGATGGCAGAAGCCATTAAATCAAAAATGATTCTTTTTGCCGCCAGTCCATTATATAATGAAGGAAAAAATTACTGGGAAGAGGCCTATCAGGTAAACAAAACATCTTTAGAAAATCTAAGAAAAAATGGCTATGAGCTTTATAATAAAGTAAACTATCCACAAACCTATCTTTCGGATGATGCATATCTTGGACCTGATAAGAACGAAAAAACTGCCATCTATAATGAGTATTTTACTCAAAACATGGGCTACACCTCAAGTGTAGATCATGAAACAATATTTCAAAGTCGCGATGGGCAAGGCAACATTTGGGATATTGATGGTATTGGTGCGCAGGATGGATATAAATCGGGAACCTGTCCAACACAGGAACTTGTGGATGCTTATGAAACTATTGATGGAAAACCAGTTCTAAATCTGGAAAACCCATATCTTGACGAGAAGCATTTGCAGCCGAACTACAATTCTGAAAATAAAACGTATGATCCTAAAAAACCGTATGCAAACAGAGATCCTCGTTTTTATGCTTCTATCTATTACAATGGATCAAAAAGAAAAGCATTCTGGAATTTTGCAGAAGCTCCTGAATCATTTGAAAACTATCCGGCTCCAATGGGTAACAGAACAAGAATCATTGCTACTTATGTAGGTGAACCGCAAACAGGTATTCATGCCTCTACCAGAAAAGCAACGAGAACAGGATATTTCGAGAGAAAATTCTTGCATCCAAATTCAGGAAACGATAATCCGGTAGGTGGTGCTAACTGGAAAATGTTTCGCCTTGGAGAGGTAATATTAAACTTTGCAGAGGCTGCCGCCGAGGCAGATAAATTACCAGAAGCAATTGCTGCAGTTAACGAAATAAGGGCAAGAGCAGGTATGCCTGTTATACCTTCAGGTTTGTCCAAAGAGCAATTAATACTTAGGGTCAGAAACGAGCGAAGAGTGGAATTGGCTATGGAAGAAAATAGATATTTCGACGTTCGCAGATGGACTCTGCCAACAGGTGATCTTTCTAAAACTGACAAATGGATAACTGGGATGGAGATCACAAGAGCTACGGATGGCAGCTTTACCTATGGCCGGAGAACTGTTCGTATTAATGAGCGTAAGAATTATACAAATAAATTCCTTTGGGTACCTATCCCGCTCGATGAGGCAAACCGCCTGCAAGCAATTACAGGGGTTAAATGGCAAAGTAATGGTTGGTAGTAATAGTTTTTAATAGAATCAATGATAAATCAGATGATACATAAATTAATGATCAAAATAACATTGCTGCTGGCACTCTTGCTTTCTTTTGGAACAGGCGTCAGCGCACAGGAAGTATCGGTCTCTGTGAAAGGTGTAGTGAAGGATGAATTTGGAAGACCCCTTGCCGGTGTAACGATAAACTCTACAGATGGGGAAACAGGGACTTCTACAAATGCAAGCGGGGAGTATGCCATAATTCTGGATGCAAATAGCCACTTGATATTTTCTTACAGCGGATATGCTACACAAAAAATAGTCGCCGATGGGAAAACACAGATTGATGTTGAGCTAAAACCCGATGGGCATAAAAAAGATGAAGTGGTTCAACTCGGGTACACATCACAACGACGACATGAAATTTCCGGATCGGTATCGACAATTACCGGCGAGGAACTTGAAAAATCTCCCGTAGCAAATCTTACCCAAACTTTTGCCGGTCGTTTTGCCGGTTTAACCACACAAGAAACCTATTCAGAACTGTCAAGAGCAAACACTAATATTTACATAAGGGGGCTTTCAGCTGCTAGAGGTAACGGACCACTTGTAATTATTGATGGAATTATATGTGCGTATAACAGCAATCAAACACTCGATTACATCAGTGCAAATGAGATCGAATCTGTTTCTGTTTTAAAGGATGGATCTACGCAAGCACTTTATGGCATCCAGGGTGCAAACGGACTAATTGTAATTACCACCAAACGCGGTATAAAAGGTAACGTCAAAATCAAAACAAGCTTTGATCAGTCCATACAACAGGTAACAACTACGCCGACTTTCTATAGCGCGGCTGAATATGCAGGGCTTAGAAATCAGGCATCAGTTAATGATGGAAAAGGGAAAGTATTTACTGACCAGCAAATCGAAAACTACCGTATAGGCGGTAATGCCCTGTATCCCAATAACAACTGGTATGACAGTTATTTTAAAGACTATGCCGCAATGCAGCGAGCTAGTGTAAATGTGACCGGTGGAAATAATAAGGTTCAATTCTATTCCAATATCAACCTCATGCATCAGGGAGGGCAGTTTATCACAGATCAGGACAAGTATAACCCTAATGCAAATAATGTCTGGGTTAACTATCGCAGTAATGTTGATATGAGCCTTAATCGATATCTTAAAGCATTTATTCGTTTAAGTGGTAACATAAAAAGAGAACGTACACCAGGTTCAGGAAACTCAACGATCTATGGTAGTTTGTTTCAAATTCCGCCAACAGTTTATGGTCCACTAACTCCTGATGGTAAGGTTATTACTACCGAAAGAGTCGGTTCACCTACTTTTGGAATGCTTAATCGTTCCGGTTATGTTAGGCATACTGTTACAAACATCACTTCTCAATTCGGTCTCGATTTGGATATGGGGTTCTTAACTAAAGGATTAAATCTAACCGGTATAGTAGCCTATCAAACAAACGCAGTAGGTAGTCTGAGTACAACTCAGGACTACGAACGTTGGATGAGAACCAGCAATCTTGATGAGCTCGTGTTTAATAAAAAAGGTGAGCAAAATAATACGCCATTAGCGTATAGTAAAGGCCATTCTTATTATTATCATCTTACTTACAACGGAGCATTAAATTATGCCAGAGATTTTGGAAAACACCATGTAAGTGGAATGGCTTATATGTTCTTTCAAAATCTTACCAAGGCAGATACAGGTTCTCCAGGATTGCTTCCATACAATCGTGTAAGTTCAGGAGCAGAAGCAAACTACAATTATGATAATAGATACTACGTTAAATTTGATGTAGGGTATTCTGGTTCAGAACAATACGCCAGAGGAAGCCGCTTTATATATACTCCTGCAGTGTCGGCTGCATGGGAGGTGTCAAACGAAAGTTTTATGAAGGACGCAACCTGGTTAAGCAATCTTAAATTAAGGGCATCTTATGGTAAAACAGCAAATGATCAAAGTGGGTTAGGTCGATTTGCCTATCTTGATAATGTAACCGTTAATGGGGGCGGACCAATTGGTTCGCTACAGTATATTATTAACGAAAGGCAAGTCGGGAATCCTTACATACAGGCCGAGATTTCTAAAAAACAGAACTACGGTTTGGATCTAGGATTATTTAACGCCTTTTCTTTTTCTTTGGATGTGTTCAAAGAGCGAATGGACAATATGGTAGTGAGTGCCTTTTCTGCAATTCCAACCTATCAGGGAATTCCGCTAAACTATTATCCGCAAACGAACTCAGGTATTTTTGAGAATAAAGGTTATGAAGTAACTGCCAGTTACAGTAAAGCCATTAATAGCAATTTGAAAATTTCATTAGGTGGCTTGCTTGGATATGCAAAAAACAACGTGATCAAGATAAATGAGCCACTTAGAAATGCCGATTATGCTTATAGAACTCAGCAGGAAGGATATTCTTACGGGCAAGGATTTGGTTATCTGGTTGATTATAGTAATGGTAATGGTTTCTTTAATACTCAGCAGGAACTTAGCAATAATAAACTCGTTTATGGATTTGGTACACCACGTTTGGGAGACCTTAAGTATCAGGATTTAAACAATGATGGCTTAATCAACGAAGCAGACAAAGCTCCAGTAGGCACAGGAGCTTTGCCAAGGCTCACTTACGGAATATCGGGCGGTATAACTTTTAAATCCTTTGACCTTAATTTCTTATTTCAAGGCATTGGCCAGTACTCCTCAATGATTGGTGGACAAGGAGTTTGGGAAACAGATTTTGATGGTGTATACGGTGCATTACATCAAAACGCATGGACAGAGGAACGCTTTAATAATGGGGAGTTAATTACCTCGCCTGCACTTTCTTTGGTTAAATCTGTAAACCACGAAGCGAATGATTACTATAAATATAACAGGTCCTACATCAGGCTGAAAAATGTGGAATTGTCGTATACCCTGCCTAAATCACTTTCTAAAGCCATCTCTGCGGACAAAATCAAGTTTTTACTTAGCGGGCAAAATTTGGTTACCTGGGATAAAATGAAATCTAAAGATTTTGGTCCGGAAGGTGGAGGCTACACTTCCTTTCCTGTTTACAGGGTGTATAACGTAGGCGTAAATGTTGTTTTTTAACTAATTATTACAATGAGAAAGTATAGAAAATTTATAATCATAATTATTGCAGGAACATTTTTTTCTTGTAACAAGCAATTAGATTTACCAACCGACGGCCGCATATCTATGGAACAGATATTCAGCGACTATAACAGAACAAGAGGATACCTTAATTCATGCTATGGGTTTTCCCCGACTCCATACATGGACAGGTCCTCTTATACAGATGAAGCTCAGGATGCTGATGATAATTCTTCGGAATCAAATTATGCAATTTGGTATAGCGGATCTATTACTTCTGCATCTTATCCCCGATACTCAGCAGATGGAAGTCCATGGTCAAAGCTTTATGAGGGAATTCGTAAGTGCAACGTATTTATAGAAAATATAAAAACAGCAACTGCATTTGCGACTGATGCAGAAAAAGGAGCGTGGACAGCACAGGCACATACATTACGTGCACTTTATTATCTGCAACTGATTAAACGTTATGGAGGTGTGCCAATTTTTGAGAAGCCTTTAGATATCAATCATGATTTTTCTAAAGATAAAAAATCAAGCTTTTCAGACGTAGTAAAACTTATCCAGGCAGACTGTGATAAAGCCCTCTCTTATCCGGCAACACGTGAAGGTTTTTCATGGAATATTTATGATAATCAATACGGAATCATGACCCGTGCAGTGGCTTATGCCATTAAGTCTCAGTCAATAACCTACGCGGCGAGCCCCTTATGGTCGGATGGCACATACACTTGGGCAGATGCAACAGCTATAAATGCCGAGGCACTAGCCCAATGTCTGGCAAATGATTATAAACTGTTTAATCAGACTCCTGGGGCAGATATAGCGCAGAATGCCTATGCTTATTACAATCTTATCGGATCTAACGATCAGAGATCAACAGATAAAGAAACAATTTATCAGGGTGGTACAAAAATGCAGGTGTGGAAATGGGCTGGTATGCCAACAACTCCCGGATTAGAGAGAACTGGTCCATGTCCAAGTCAGGATTTGGTTGATAGTTATGAGATGGCAAATGGTGAGGCCCCAATAACAAGTTATACCGATGCAAATAAACTTGTGCCTGTTTTAAATGCAGCATCCGGTTATGATCCAAATAATCCATATAATGGTCGCGATCCAAGATTTTATGCGTCTATATACTATAATGGAGCAGTAAGGAATCTGAACGATCCTAATGGAAAGAAAATTGAATCATTTGTGGGAGGCACTGAAGGTATTTCAGAAACCGATAGGAAACACACCCGCACAGGATATTATCTACGTAAGTTTAATAATTACAAATCTGGAATTAATAATGATGCTGATGGTTCTATTAGATTATTTCGCTTGGCAGAACTTTATTTGAACTTTGCAGAATCTGCATATCAATCGGCTGGGCCAGATGTCTCTGTGTCTTCAGGTGGACTTACGATGAGCGCGCGTGAGGCTGTAAGTATTGTTCGTGCAAGGGCTGGTATGCCTGCTTTCTCTTCTGGGATGTCTAAAGAGGCATTTGAGAAAAAATATCGTAATGAACGACGTGTTGAATTTGCGTTTGAAGAGCATCGTTTTTTTGATGTTCGGAGATGGAAAATTCTGGATCAAACGGATAAAATAGTCACAGGAATTAGAATTACCAAAACAGGTTCAAACCTTACTTATAGCCGGTTCAAATTTGCGGATAGGAACGCTTGGTCTACTAAATATTTATTGTATCCAATAGATCAGGCTGAGGTTGACAAGATGATTAATCTTACAGGGCAGAATTGGCAGAACCCAGGTTGGTTAGATTAATAGCAACCTAAAAGTTACAATGCAGAGCAGTATAGTACAGGTTGCTGATTATTAAAATAATTAATAGTATTGGTAGATTAACTAATAGTTTTTTAAAGAGAACTATTGACACAACCAAATGAAACCATTTATGAATTCTAACATCAGATCTTTTCATGGACCTGTATGGGTACACCTTGCCCGCTTTGTCCTGCCGGTATTAATTTTAATTATTGCAGCTTGTTCAAGTACAAATAAAGAAATTGCTTTTACTAAAGTTGAGAGTGGCTTTATTGTTCCTCCAGATACCATACAAACCAGTGTTTATTGGTATTGGATTTCCGACAATATCTCTAAGCAAGGGGTAATAAACGATTTAAAAGCAATGAAAGCGGTAGGTATAAATCGTGCTTTTATTGGGAATATAGGTTTAACCGGAGAGGTGCCTTATGGAAAAGTGAAATTGTTTTCTGATGAATGGTGGGATATTACCCATACTGCTTTAAAAACAGCGTCTGAACTAGGTATAGAAATAGGAATGTTTAATAGTCCGGGCTGGAGCCAATCAGGTGGTCCATGGGTTAAACCTGAACAGGCAATGCGTTATCTGGCATCTTCAGAAACAGTATTTAAGGGGCCTGCAAAGATTTCGCAAAAACTTGAAAGACCTGAAGGCAGTTTTCAAGATGTAAAGTTGCTGGCTTTTAAAGCGCCTAAAGGATATGGAAGTAGCATTGCAGATTTAAAACCTGTTATTACTTCAGAACCTGCCATTCAAAATATAGGAAATATCCTTGATAAAAATAAGCAGACAGAGGCTGCATTACCTGGTGGTAAACCTGTTGTGATTAACATCACTGCTAAAGAAAATTATACTGCCAGAAGCTTAACTATTCATCCTTCAAAAAAGAACATGAGTATGGATGTGAAGATAGAAGCATTGGATAATGGTACTTATCGTGAGGTAAAACAGTTCAGATTAGATCGTAGCAACAATGCGCTTAATGTAGGTTTTGCGCAGTTTGCCCCTGTTATTATTTCATTTGATGCAATAACCTCAAAGGCTTTCCGCTTAACGATTACCAATCAATCAAATGATGCAGCTATTGCTGAAGTAGAAATATCATCGGTGCCTAAAGTTGAACGCTTTGTAGAGAAAACATTGGCTAAAATGCACCCAACGCCACTTCCATACTGGCATGAATATCAATGGGCTCAGCAAAAAGAAGTAACGGATAAAGCCTTGCTTGTAGAAGAAGGTTCAATTAAAGATATCAGCTCAAATTTGTCGGCCGATGGAACGCTTACATGGGATGTGCCGGAGGGCGAATGGATTGTTATGCGTACAGGAATGTTGCCGACAGGTGTTCAAAATGGCCCGGCATCTCCGGAAGGAACTGGATTAGAGATCGATAAAATGAACCATGAGCATGTGTTAAAACACTTTGATGCATTTATGGGCGAAATTCAACGACGTATACCTGCTGAAGATCGTAAAACATGGAAAGTTGCGGTTCAGGATAGTTATGAGATGGGTGGGCAAAACTGGACGGATGATTTTATTGGAAAGTTTAAAAAACGTTACGGCTATGACCCAATGCCATTAATGCCTGTTATGTATGGTCATGTGGTAGGGAGTCAGGATAAATCAGATCGTTTCTTATGGGATTTGAGACGTTTTGTAGCTGATAATGTTGCTTATGAATATGTAGGTGGATTACGTGACATAAGTCATAAGCATGGTTTAAATATATGGCTAGAAAACTATGGACATTGGGGTTTTCCTGGAGAGTTTCTTCAGTATGGAGGCCAGTCTGATGAGGTTGCAGGGGAGTTCTGGAGTGAGGGAGAACTTGGTAATATCGAAAATAGAGCAGCATCTTCGGCAGCGCACATTTATGGTAAAACAAAAGTTTCAGCAGAGTCGTTTACTGCTGCGGGAAATACCTTTGGAAGGTATCCTGCAATGATGAAACAACGCGGCGACCGTTTCTTTACAGAAGGGATCAACAATACATTATTGCACGTTTATATTCAACAGGCTTATGAAGATAGAAAACCGGGCGTTAATGCCTGGTTTGGGAATGAATTTAACCGTTTTAATACCTGGTATTACGATATGGATATGTTTATCCAGTATCTTAAACGCTGTAATTTTATGCTTCAACAAGGTAAATATGTTGCTGATGTAGCTTATTTTATTGGCGAGGATGCACCAAAAATGACAGGAGTACAAGATCCTAAACTTCCCGCAGGTTATTCTTTTGATTATATAAATGCCGAAGTAATTATTAATCGTTTATCTGTTAAGGACGGCAAATTTATGCTTCCTGATGGAATGTCTTATCGTGTATTGGTATTGCCAGCATTGGAATCCATGAGACCAGAATTGTTGGAAAAAATAGCAAGTTTAGTAAAAGCAGGTGGAGTGATTTTGGGCCCAAAACCAAAACACTCACCTAGTTTAGAAAACTATGCAACCGCAGATGAGAAAGTGAAAAAACTTGCGGGTGAAATCTGGGGTAAAATTGATGGTGAGAACATTAAAACAAATGAATATGGTAAGGGTTTAGTAATGACTGGGTTTGATTTACAGCAAGCCTTAGATAAGATAGGCGTAATTCCTGATTTTAAAACAGTTGATAATGATCTGGCCTTGTTTATCCATAGAAAAGTTAATGAGGGCGAAATCTATTTTGTCTCTAATCAAAGCGACAAGCCGATAAGTATTAATCCAGCTTTCCGTGTTATTGGAAAAGCTCCTGAATTATGGAATGCCATAACCGGAAAAATGCGTGATCTACCAGAATATAGCTCAACTTCAACTACCACATCTGTTCCTTTAAAACTGGATGCGTTTGAAAGTGCTTTTGTGGTCTTCAAAAAGAACCCATTCACCAATTCGTCAACGGAAAAGAGAGTTAATTTCCCTTCGCCGATTAATGTTGTTAAACTAAGCGATCCATGGACTGTTAAGTTTGATAAAGAAGGAAGAGGCCCTGAAGAACCTGTGGTGTTTAAAACTCTGGTAGACTGGTCAAAACATCCTGATAAAAGAATAGCTCACTATTCTGGAAGCGCCTTTTACAATACCTCATTTGAAATGAAGAAACCTGAATCCGGACAGCGTATTTACTTAAACCTTGGCTCAGTTACCGCATTGGCTAAAATAAAAGTTAATGGTAAAGATGTTGGTGGCGTGTGGACTGCTCCTTATAAGGTAGATATTACTGATGCAGTAATGGGAGGAGAAAATAAATTGGAAATAAAAGTAGTTAATACCTGGGTAAACCGATTGATTGGCGATTTAAAATTACCAGAAGATCAGCGTAAAACCTGGACTTATATCAATCCATACAATGCCGATAGCCCACTTCATACATCAGGGTTAACCGGGCCCGTATCAATTGAAATAAATCCTTACTAAAATTTACAATAAGCATAATGAAATCATTCTCTTATAAAAGATTAGTCTTGTTTTTAGGAATAGGTCTAGTTGTTTCTACCATGTTTCAATCTTGCAGTATCAAAAAGAAAATTACTCAGGAATATGATGTGGCTGCATTTTATTGGCCTGCCTATCATTATGAACCCAGAGCTGAGTTTTTATTTCCTGAGAAAAAAGGAGAATGGGAAATCATTTACAAATCAAAAGCGAAAGATAAAGGACATGCCCAACCAAAAGTTCCATTATGGGGCTATCTTGATGAGGCAAATCCAAAGGATATGGATAAAAAAATCACTGCCGCTGTTGACCACGGAGTGAATACATTTATTTTCGATTGGTATTGGTACGAGGGGAAACCCTTCCTTGAAGATTGCATCAATGAAGGGTTTTTAAAAGCTAACAAAAACCGCATGAAATTTTACCTTATGTGGGCCAATCATGATGCTACAACTTACTGGGAGCGAGAAAACCCGAAAAAGGATTCTGTGATTTGGAAGGGGAGTGTCGATCGTAAGCAGTTTAATGTCGTAGTGGATCGTGTAATAGAGAAGTACTTCAAAAACCCTGCTTATTACAAAATTAATGGTGCCCCGGTATTCTGTATCTATGAACTTCATACGCTCATTGCCGGATTAGGAGGTGCAGAGCAAACTAAAGAAGCTTTAGATTACTTCAGACAAAAAACCATTGCTGCTGGATTCCCTGGGCTGCATTTACAAGGGATTCTTTGGCAGGCATTACCATCGAGTATTGCGGGAGTGCCTGGTGAAAAAATTGAAACACAGAATAAGGTAATGGAGTATTTTGGCTTTAACAGCCTTACCAACTATTGTTGGGCACATTTACAAAATCCAGATGGAGATTACGAGAAATGGGCAGATTTGTCTACTAATATGTGGCAGGGGTTTAGTAAAGATTTTACGATTCCATATTTTCCTAATCTGACAATAAGTTGGGATGCGAATCCAAGGTTCCCGTATAGAACCGGTTACATAAATAACCCTGCTCCAGATAAGTTTGCAAAGTATGTTGCAAAGGCAAAAGTATTTGCAGATGAACATCCAAAACAACGCAAATTGATTACAATCAACGCCTGGAATGAATGGTCGGAAGGAAGTTATCTGGAGCCTGATACATTATATAAAATGGGATATCTTGATGTGTTAAAAAAGGCATTTGTTAAAAAATAAATCTTATGAGGTATGTTCATCTTATAATACTATTTACACTAATTGGTATAGGTTCGTTAAGTGCTCAGCCGTTTGCCGGAACTGATGATCTGGGCAGAATTCTTCCTCAAAATAACGAGGTTGGAAATCCAAGAAAAAAAACCGTTGCCATGTTCTATTTTTTATGGCATGAAACTGCACCACGTAAGTATTGGGACCTTAGTGAAATAGTGAATACTCATCCGGAAGTACTCAATGATTTTGATAATCCATATTGGGGAAGTGGAGGGATGTATTATTGGGGAAAGCCTATTTACGGGTATTATAAAGCGGATGATTACTGGGTGCATTTAAGAAGTATCCAGCTGCTGACTGACGCAGGTGTAGATATTCTTGTAATTGATGCAACAAACCGTTTAACTTATCCAAAACAGGCGGACGTATTGATGAAGGCGATGAATGCGGTACGTGCTCAGGGTAAAATTCCTCCAAAGATTGTGTTTTATACCAACACTTCTTCGGGTGAGACCATGCAGGAAGCCTATAATAATTTCTACAAACCAGAGGCACCGTATCGCCATCCAGAATGCTGGTATTTAATGGATGGCAAGCCGCTTATAATTGGCATATCAGCGGAAGCTAAAGGAAAAGATTACGAGAATGCTTTTACATATAGAGAGTCGCAATGGCCAAATGAACCTCAAAAAACAAATAGCTGGCCATGGATTGAATTTGTAAGGCCGCAAAAAACATACAAGAATGCCAAAGGTCAAGTAGAAATTATCAATGTCTCAGTCGCTCAGCATCCTAATCCAACTGCTGGTATGGGAGGCTCTGCATTTTACGGTAATAAGGACAATTGGGGCAGGAGTTATCATAAAGGATCACCAGGAAATCCTGCAACAGATGTAATTTATGGCTATAATTTTCAGGAGCAATGGGACTATGCTATAAAACAAAATACACCTTTTGTGTATGTAACAGGTTGGAATGAGTGGATAGCGGGAAAATTTCCAAGCAGAGATGATAATCCAGAACATTCCTGGTTTTGTGATCAGGCAAGTCCTGAATATAGCAGAGATATTGAACCCTCGCTTACTGCAGGCTTAAAGGATAATTATTATATGCAATTGGTTGGCAATATAAGGAGGTATAAAGGTGTGGCTGCTAATCCTTCGGCTGGTTTGCCTAAAACAATTAGAGGGCTCGGTGATTGGGCATCAGTACAATTAATTTATAAAGATTATACAGGCGACACAAAGGAACGCAATCATTCGGGTACACCTATAGAGCCTGCTACTGTTTATACCAACACAACAGGTAGAAATGATTTCGAGCAGATGAAGGTTGCACGTGACAAAGTAAACATTTACTTCTTGGTGAAAACCGTTGCCAATATCACTACTAATTCAGGTAGTAATTGGATGAGATTATATCTGGATGTAGACAGAAGTGCTAAAACAGGTTGGAAAGGATATGAATTTAGAGTTGCAGCCGGAAGCATTTTACAACTGTATAAGGATGGAGAGTGGCAAAATATACAAACATTAAAATACCAGGTTAAGGGTAATCAAATGATGATTACTGTTCCAAGAACCTACCTTAGAAATGTAGGCAAACCGCTCAATTTTGAATTTAAATGGTCTGATAATATGCAGGACGATAGTGACCCATTGGACTGGTATGTGAATGGTGACACAGCACCTGGAGGTCGCTTTAATTTTATTTATAGTTCAGCCAATTGATAATGTTTTTAAAAAATTAGGTATGGTGCAAAAGGCAAGATTTAAGATTTGTTTATTGGGAATACTCTGCGTTGCTTTTTTTCAGGTAAGTGCCCAACATTTAATCTCCTCCTCTAATGCAGATACATGGGTGGCAAAAGATGAGCTTGGTCGTGCTATTGATCCTGCCAATTATAAAAATATACGTAAAGATAAATATGCAGGTATATTCTATTTTATATGGCAGGGCGCTCATGGTTACGATCAACATAAAGGTGGTGCTGCAGATGGCGGAATTATGCCTAAAACACCGGGAGATACGGTTAGCCCTTACGACATTACTAAACTGTTAAAGGCTAACCCAACGGGTCCTAAATATGGACCAATTCATGCTTTTCACCATTGGGGGGAACCTTATTTTGGTTACTACCTTGCAGATGATGAATGGGTAATCCGCAAGCATGCACAAATGTTGTCGGATGCAGGTATTGATGTGATTATTCTCGATGTAACCAATGCTGCAATTTACTTGCCTCAGCTTACTAAAATAGCAAATACTTACATGAAAATGCGTGCAGAAGGATTAAGCACACCTTCTATTTCTTTTATCGTAAACAGTGCGCCAAAACAAACGGTTAATAATCTTTACGAACAGATTTACAAAAAGGGATTATTCAGCAATCTTTGGTTCATGTGGAAAGGAAAGCCATTACTGCTGTGTCCGCCGGAGGCTGTTACACCTGAAATTGGCAACTTCTTTACTACCCGACATTCATGGGCTTGGAGTAAAGGGCAGGAATGGTTTGCTGATGGTAAAGACAAATGGCCATGGCTTGATCACTATCCTCAGTCTTATGGCTGGCATGACACAAAAGATAAAGCTGAGCAAGTAGCCGTTTCAATTGCACAACACCCTATGTCGAACATTGGTAGGAGCTTTCATAATGGCAAACAACCTGAAATATTCTCGACCGAAAAAGGACTTTATTTTGCAGAACAATGGAAAAGAGCGCTTGAAGTAGATCCTGAGTTTGTATTTATAACTGGATGGAATGAATGGGTGGCCATGCGCTTTAATGATGGTGCATCTAAGACTTTTTTAGGTAAGTCCATAGAAAAGGGAGAAACATATTTTGTGGATCTTTATAATGCAGAATTTAGCAGAGATGCAGAACCTGAAAATGGAGTAACCAAAGACAATTATTATTACCAGTTAGTGGATTATGTAAGAAAGTTTAAAGGCTCCGGAAAATTACCCACTTACAAAACCAATGCTTCGGTTACTATCGATGGTAAATTTGAGGATTGGAAAAAAATACCAGCAGTGTATAAAGATGATAGCGGAGATACCTTCCATCGTAAGCATCCCGGCTGGGGTCGAATAAGCGAATATGTAAATACTTCCGGGCGTAATGATATTGTAGAATCCAGAATTACCTCAGACGAACAGAATGTATATTTTTATGTAAAAACAAAGGATGAATTAACTCCAGGTAATTCTCCGGATTGGATGCATTTGTTTATCGGTGTAAAAGGAGTTGGCAGTGCAGGCTGGGAGGGATTTCAGTATGTAGTAAATCAGAAGCTTTTAAGTAATAATCGTGCTACGTTGCATAGCCTAAAAAAAGATGGAAAGCTTGGTAAGGCTATTGCAATAAAATACAGAACCAGTAAAAATGAACTAGAGTTGGTTATTCCTAAAAACAAGCTTGGGATTGCCGGGAACAAGTTTACTTTAGATTTTAAATGGGCTGACAATTCGCCTATTGATGGAAATGCAATGCATTGGTTAGATAAAGGAGACACTGCCCCAAATGCAAGGTTTGCCTACAGGTATATTAAGGAATAGAATATTATACTGGACAGTACAGGTTGCCATTAAGCTGTAATTGTGTTACTTTAAAAGACCAAATATTTCCCAATGATACCAACTAAAAATATATTTATTGCATTGATGTTTCTCTGTTTTTCGGGGACAGCTTTCGCCTCCAAAATAATAGAGAAGATAAGTTCTGTTATTCCGGTAAATACACGATGTGAGTATCTCATAAATCCACAGGGATTAGATGAATTACAGCCTCGTTTAAGTTGGACACTTACTGCAACAGATACTGCTGCATTTGGACAAAAGCAAACTGCTTATAGAATTATCGTAGCCTCAACAGAGAGTGGACTTAAAATAAATAAGGGAGATATATGGGATTCAGGATGGGTTAATTCTGCAGAAATGCAACAGATAACCTATAAAGGAAAAGCGTTTCAATCAGATAAAAACTATTTCTGGAAAGTATCGGTTAAGGACGAAAATGGAAAAATCTCGCCATGGAGTAAAATAGCTTACTGGACAACAGGTTTACTTAATCCAACGGATTGGAAAGCAAAATGGATTGGTACTGACCAGATTTTTGATCCCAAACAGCAGGATTGTAACATCTCCGATCCATGGCTTAGAAAAACCTTTACGCTTAAAACAAAACCGGGTAAAGCAAACATCTTTGTAGCTTCTGTAGGTTTTCATGAAGTATATGTTAATGGGAAAAAGATAGGGAATGATGTTATGGCACCAAGTGTAACCGATCATATGAAAAGGGCGCGTTATGTTGCTTATGATATTGCTCCGGAACTAAAAGCAGGCAAAAATGTGATTACCATTTGGTTGGGTACATCATGGTCTATTTTTGGTCCATACATTGTGAAAGACAGACCGAATACCCCAATTGTAATTGCTCAGGCCTCAATTTATACCAGCAAAAATACCACACCACTATCAAAGCCTGAACTGCTAATCAGTACAGATGAAACCTGGAAAACTCATAAAAGCCCTAATAAATTATTAGGTGTATGGGATTCTAACAGAATGGGAGGAGAGATCTGGGATGCGAATAAAGAAGTTCCAAATTGGAATACCACAGCTTGTGATGAAACAACCTGGGATAAAGCAATAGTTTATCAGCCTAAGCTAATTCTATCTGCTCAAAAAATAGAAGGTAATCGTGTTTTTGATGAAATAAAGCCAATTGGAATTGCAGAAAGAAACGATGGAACCTATCGCGTTGATATGGGTGTGAATTTTGCAGGTTGGACGGAGATTAAAGTAAAGGGTAAACAAGGTGATAAGATTGAATTTCTATTTTCAGAAAGAGAACAGGCCGACATCACCTTTAGCAATCACAGTGCTTTTATTATCGGAAAAACTGGTGAGGGGACTTTTCATAATCGGTTTAACTATAGTTCAGGTCGTTGGATTACCATTAAAGGTTTAAAAAGTAAACCATCTCTGGCTGATATCCGTGGATGGATGGTGCGTACCGATTACAAAGAAGCTACTACATTTGTATGTTCTGATCCTTTGCAAAACTGGATGTATGATAGAATTAAATGGACTTTTCAGAACCTATCAATAGGCGGCTACATTGTAGATTGCCCTCAGCGCGAAAGGCTTGGTTATGGTGGCGATGCACATGCAACCTGCGAGACAGGGATGTTCAATTATCACATGGCGGCGTTCTATACTAAATGGATGGAAGACTGGAGAGATGTGCAGGGGACAGAATCTCTGGTGGGCAATATGTACGATGAAAACTTTGCCCGCAAAGGTATAATGGGTGGTCGTATAATGAACAACGGAGTTTTGCCGCATACTGCACCTACTTACATGGGCGGTGGTGGTCCGCCATGGGGTGGCATAGTAGTTTCCTTGCCTTGGTTTATTTATCAGCATGAAGGCGATAAAAGAGTGCTTGACAAGAATTTTGAAATGATAAAAGGTTGGCTTTCGTTTTTAGATCTTAATACTAAAGATGATATGCTAGTTCGCTTTGGCGGAGCATGGGATTTTTTAGGCGATTGGTTATGGCCGGGGGCAACTGCTGAAGGAATGAACAACGATAAACCTCAAACAGTCTTTTTAAACAACTGCTACCGGGTGTTTAACCTTCGTACTGCCGCTAAAATTGCCCGTGTGCTTCATAAAGATAAAGAAGCAGAACAGTGGGAAAATCAAGCTGATGTATCTAGCACAGCAATTCATGCCAAGTTTTACAATGCAGACGATCATAGCTATTCTGATAAATCGATGTCTAATTTGGCTGCGGCTTTATTAGGTGAAGTAATGCCTCAAGATTTAAAACCATTAATAATGAAACGACTGGAAAACGAAATTCTGGTTGTTCGTAAAGGGCACATCAATGTGGGTATAACAGGCGGTGCAATGCTTTTTAAAGTACTAAGGGATGCAGGGCGAGACGATCTTATTTATTCGATGACATCGCAAACTGACTATCCAAGTTGGGGTTATATGAAAGCTAATGATGCAACCACCATTTGGGAAATGTGGGAAAAAGACCTGCCGGGACATTCTCTATTGCACAGCTCTTATCTGTATCCAGGTGCATGGTATGTTGATGGAGTTGCTGGTATAAAACGCGATCCTCAAGTGCCAGGATTTCAGCGTTTCATTGTTCGCCCACCACTGTTAACGGCTACTCAAATGGAATGGGCTAAAGCCGATATGCAGTCACCTGCAGGTTTAATTAAAACGGCATGGAAACGTACAGGAAATCAGCTTGTGATGAATATCAATGTGCCACCAAACTGTACCGCTATACTTCAGCTACAAGAAAAAGAAGCTGTAGATATAGCAGACAAATCAAAATATATTAAGGACTTAGGCCTCAAAGATGGCTTCAGAACTTTTGAGCTTACCTCGGGAAACCACACTATTAAAACACAGAAAATCTAAACAGATCATTATAAATTAAAAACATGTTACAGAAATTTTTATATCCTTTTTTTACCGTTTGTTTACTAGCCACTGCAATACAGGCACAGCCGGGTAAGAAACTTAGCAATACCGCTAAAGCCGGTAGTATTAGTCCCTTAACCAGACAATATGTTTCTCCTGTAAAGATTTTATGGAAAGAAGGCCAGACTAGTAATCTTGAACAATTGTTGAAACCGGGAATTAGTCAGGCTGATTTAGCCAACCGTAATATGGCAATCTTGAAAAATGATGGTTCTGGTAAAAAAGCATCCATACTACTTGATTTTGGTAAAGAACTGCAAGGTGGATTGGAGATTGTAACTGGCATGTGGGGGCCAAAGAACCTTCCTCTTAAGATCCGTGTACGTTATGGAGAATCTGCGAGTGAAGCAATGTCGGATGTTGGCGGTCCAAAAGGAGCAACCAATGATCATGCAATCAGAGATTTCACTACAGTGGCTCCCTGGTTGGGCAGAATCCAATTAGCTGAAAGCGGATTTCGCTTTGTGCGTATAGATCTTGAAGAAGAAAACGCTGAACTCCAATTGAAAGAAGTTCGTGCAATTTTTACGTATCGAGATATTCCATATATCGGCTCGTTTAAAAGTAGTGATGAACGCTTAAATAAAATCTGGGAAACCGGAGCTTATACAGTACACTTAAATATGCAGGAATACCTTTGGGATGGAATTAAACGTGATAGACTGGTTTGGGTTGGAGATCTTCACCCTGAAATCTCTACCGTTAATTCTGTTTTTGGATACAATGAGGTGGTTCCTAAAAGTTTAGATTTATCCAGAGAAACTACGCCATTACCAGGCTGGATGAACGGAATAAGCACATACTCAATGTGGTGGATTATCCTTCATTACGATTGGTATATGCAGAATGGTGATTTAAATTACTTGAAGCAACAGAAGTCATATTTAAGTGGATTAGTAAAGCAAATAGTTGCAAAAGTTGGCGACGATAATAAAGAGAAACTGGATGGAACTCGCTTTCTGGATTGGCCATCAAGCGAAAATCCAAAAGGAATTCATGCAGGTTTACAAGCCATGACGGTTTGGTCCTTGTCGGCAGCATCTAAAATAAGTACACTTGTTGGCGATAAAGAAACAGCAGACCTTTGCAACAAAACTGTAGCTAGAATGCGCAAATATGTACCTGATCCTAATGGTTCAAAACAAGCTGCAGCTCTACTTGCTATTACCGGTTTAATGCCTGCAGAGAAAGCCAATAAAGATGTTCTATCTGTTGGAGGAGCTGCAAATTTCTCTACTTTTTATGGATACTACATGCTTGAGGCAAAAGCTAAAGCAGGAGATCATCAAGGTGCTATCGATGTAATCCGCCAATATTGGGGTGCAATGCTTGACTTAGGCGCTACAACTTTCTGGGAAGATTTCAATATGGATTGGATCCCAAATGCTTCTCGTATTGATGAGTTGGTACCTGAAGGTAAAAAGGATGTGCATGGTGATTATGGAGCATACTGCTATATCGGTTTCAGACATAGTTTATGTCATGGATGGGCTTCTGGACCTACAGCATGGCTAACAGAACATGTTTTGGGAATAAAAGTAGTTGAAGCAGGATGTAAAGCAATTAAAATAGAGCCACATTTAGGTGATTTAAAATTCGTTGAAGGAACATATCCTACGCCATATGGTGTTTTAAAAGTTAAACACACTAAACTTTCCAACGGCAAAATTAAAACGGATGTAAGTGCCCCTAAAGGTGTAAGAATAATTCAATAGGATTCCAATGTAGTTTTAAGTAAACGTCATGTCCATGTTTTTTCAGTAAAAACATGGACTCAACATGGACTTACACTAAATTGTTGTTCTGCTGTTATTTGTTTTCTTAAATAATGTTAGCTTTGGTTTGGAGTCTGTAAATCAAAAGGCTTGAAAATCAATTATTATTTAAATGAAGAAAGTAATTCTGTTAATCTTTGCATTGTTTGTTACAACGAGTGCGTTCTCACAAGGCGTATTAAATTTATTAGGTCGTTCGCAAGATTTTTTTAAGCTCCTGGAAGACCAGAAATATACCGAAGCTTATGGATATTTGGATAGTACCTTTCAGGCCAAAGTTCCTGAAGAGGATTTGAAAAAACTATGGACTCAAGTTTCAGAAAAATTAGGTAAAGTTGAAACGTTAGATGTAATTAGTAGTAAAACTCAAGGGGAGTTTTTTGTAGTTACATTGGAAGGGAAATTTACTAATGAGGACCAGAACTTTCTTTTAGCATTTAACAAAGCCGAAAAAATTGTTGGTTTCTTTCTTCAACCAAAGTCTACAGCACCTACCTATACACTCCCTGCATATGCAGATACTACCTTGTATAAGGAAACTGAAATAAACGTTAAAACGCCGGGACATACTTTAGTCGGGGTGTTAACCGTACCTAAAAAGCTTAAAAGCTATCCTGTTGTGGTGTTAGTTCATGGATCTGGACCGGCTGATATGGATGAAACTGTTGGCCCAAATAAACCGTTGAAAGATATAGCCGTTGGTTTGGCTTCAAAAGGTATAGCCTCTATTCGTTACGTAAAAAGAACAATGATTTACTCAGGTGAATTTGGAAAAGCTTTTACTGTTAAAGAGGAAGTAATGGATGATGCTCTTGGTGCAATTGCTCTTGCCAGAACTTTACCAGAAGTAAATAAGAAACAAATTTACTTACTTGGACATAGTTTGGGAGGGATGCTTGCTCCAAGGATAGCTACATTGGCACCGGATTTAAATGGGATTATAATGCTAGCAGCGCCGGCAAGGAAGTTTACAGATCTTCTGGTTGAGCAAAATAAATATATGTTTAGTTTCTCTAAAGATACTTCCGAGGCAGGTAAGAAAAGCTTGGATACTGTAATCAAGGAGTTGGATGTTACAAGGATAACTAAGCTTGGTACAATGAAGCCTGATTCAGTTTTATTGGGGTTACCGGCCTCTTATTGGGCTGATCTTAATTTGAATGATCAGGTTGCAACAGCAAAGAAATTAGCCAAACAGCGTATTTTTGTTGGTCAAGGAGGAAATGATTTTCAGGTTTCGACCACTGACTATAATTTATGGAACGCGGCTATTGGGAAGAAAAAGGGTTCAATGGTAAAATTGTACCCAGAGCTTAATCATCTTTTGAGTCCGCAAACTGAAAAAGGGACTATGGAACAATACAGGGTTCCTGTTAATGTTTCAGAAGGATTGATAACGGATATTGCCACCTGGATAAAGGCTAAGCCTTAGATAAGTAATCCCTTATGCTTCTAGCTGCTCGTGGGCAACCGAAAGCATAAGGGGTTTTAATATTGTTTTGGCCTAAGGGTTTTATAATCCGTAGGCACTGATTTCTCCAATAACCATGTTGTTTTCAGGGCCTGATACTCCTACAAACTTAAAGTATCTTGCTTTTGGTTTTAATGGTAATAAAAAGGTCTGTTCCCCATTTATTAAACGATTAAAATCAAATATCCCCTGATCCGTCCATGTTATGTTATCTAGGCTGGTTAAGAATTGAATTTTATTTGGTGCCCGGTTATCCCCACCATTTTCGAAAGTAGTTCTCCACACTCCAAACTGATTGATAGTTCTTTCAGCACCCATGTCAATAGTAGCATAGTGCGGATAGCTTGAACCTCCTGCTCTACTGTGCCAACGGGTTCCAGCTGTACCATCAATAAAGTTTTTTACACCATTTGTGCCACTGTCGTGCTCAGTTGAGAAGGCGATAATCTTCCAGTCACGTTTATCTAATGATATTAACCCGCTAGTTGTATAATCGGTATAAAAATCATCAATAGTTAAAGAATCCGGCTTAAAAACTGTGCGATATTGAAATGGCATTTCCCATTTTACCCCTGAAAGAGAGGAAGCTGCTTCGGAGGTAGGAATGCGTGCTGTTTTGGCGGTGCCTGAAATGTCGGTATATTTTATTTCAGTATAAACGGCGCCATTTGTAATATCTGCATTCCCCCAATCGATAACAATCTTATCATCTTTGTTTAATGCCAATTGATTAATCGGACGCGATAATAGTTGTGATTGGTATCTTTCTCCATAAGAACCACTGATCAGCTCTACAGGGATTGAAGAATCACCTCTGTTATTATATGTTTTAATAATAAACGAATAGGCTTTTTCTGGTAAATCGTTAATAACTACACTAATTGTGTCGCCGGAAACGGGAATAGGGACTACTACAGAATCTATAAAGTTATTCCAAAAAATCTTTGCAACGTTTACATTTGGATCTGCTCCTCTGAGCCAGGCAATTTTGACTCGGTTTCGCCCGGAATAAGCCATAGGCGATTTAGCTTTACCTGTATAGGTTATTCCACCTTTAACTACGTACTGGCTATACGTGCTATCCATTTTTTTACAGGATGTAAATGACAAAACCAATATTAATGAGAGGTACCAATTTATTAATTTCATAGTATTATTATCTTTAAATAAATAAAACTGTTTATTCTATTTTACCAAAAAAGGTAAGTTCAGAAATGGTTATTTGTCCCGAACTGCTATAAGATTCTGTTGATTTTAATCGGATATAGCGTATGGCTGGGCCAATGGTTTCAAACTCAAAATCTTCTCCATTGAAATATCCGTAGTTGTAATCGTCCTGATTTGTTTGTCCTAACGGTAAACCAGAAGGCTTAAATGATTTAAAAGTGCCTAACAATGTCCAGTTGTTCCAGCCTCCATCGGCGTCAGGATTATTAGATCCCCACATCTCAAATGATTTTAGCGCAGAACTGTTATAAAAATGTTCTGATTCCAGTTGATGTTCTTTGAATCTGCTTAGTACTACTTTTTGGCCAAGGTCTAATGTAAACCATTGAGGCATTTTTGATCCGTTTGCAGAAGCAAATAATCCTGCCCAACCGATTTTACCATCATAGACCTTTTCTAAAGGGTAATTGGCATCCGCTGGTGTGTAGGTGTCGGTCGGTAAGCGTAATGCAGAAAATTTGTTTTTTGGGATCAGTTCTTCAAATATGGGTGTTAGCTCTTTGATCAGTGTATCTGATTTATTATTCCAGCGATCAGTCAGGTAAACGGCAAATTTTTTCTTGATTGTTTTAAGTCCACGTGCAGAGAATGCTCCCTCCAATGCCCCTGTGTAAAATGTGGTTACGGGAGCCCAGGTTCCTGATCCTGTACTATCTACCATAACTTGGATAGCCAACTTAGCTTGCGACTCATTTTTAAAGCGGACTTTAACTCCTCCAAAAGCAGCAACAATATCCAAATCATCGAAAGCTGATATAACCGGAGGGATTAATGGTATAACACTTACAGAAACAGGATCTGAAGCTTTCTCATTTTTACCAATGCTAAAGATTTTTACCTCATGACTTTTGGTATCTCCATAACCAACCAGAGATAATGTATCCGAATAAAAAGAAGATTTTGCCTCGCGATAAACCCCCGGTTGAATTTCATAAACTGCTTTTACATAGGCTAAATTTGGGTCGGATGGAATTTTGTAGGTTAATAACGCGCCTCCCGGTATTGCCTTTACAATAACATTGCTTATTTGTGCCGGGGCTGGGGCATTTTTATCAATATGATCTAGCCTGTCTTCCCTTTTACAGCCATAAGATATCACTATCAATAAGGCTACTGCAGTAATAAATATTTTAGTATACATAGTTTTAATTTTTATTGTTCAAAAAATTGTACTGTTATTTTGATTAAAAACTACCAGCCAAGGTTTTGTTTAAGGTTTCTGTTTACAGTGATATTTGATTCCTTGATGGGCCAGAAGTAATCTTTAACATTGAACGTTTGGTTAAAGATTGCCTTTGGTACGTAGTAAGCTGCAGTATTGCTTTGGCTTATGTCCCAGCCAGTAATGGTGCTGTTTAGCTCTTTTGATGCTTCTTTCCAACGACGTAAGTCCCAGAAACGTTGGCCTTCAAAAGCGAGTTCAATTAAGCGCTCCTGGTGAATAATATTGCGCATACCAATCAGAGAGTTAAATTTATCAGGGTTTGTTGAATACTGTGTCCAGGATGCTTGTACAGTGTTAAGACCAGCTCTTTCGCGAACCTTATCGATATAAGTATGTACTTCTGGACTAGGACCTGAAAACTCATTCAACGCTTCAGCATATAGCAGGTAAAGGTCAGCTAGTCTAATTACTGTCCATGGATATGACGTTACAGAATACCCTGTTTGGGTAACTACATTTTGAAAATGGACTAGTTTTTTGACATAATAACCAGTAAAAGTTGAATAGCCAGCTTTACCGGCTCCCTGAGCCTCCCTGTATTTAGCCTCCAGTGCAAATAGCTCTTTGTCCTTGGAATCATCATACTTTCCCTGGCCATACCATATTCCTGAATCAAATCCTAAATCAGCATAAAAACGTGGTTCCCGATCATAGTTTAGTGCAGCGGTTACATCTGATTCTCTAATGTATTTTTTTTCCTTTGCTATAGCTGTACGTAATTTGTATCTACCTGCGTAGTCCCATGTTGGGTCTTCAGAAATTGGCACACCATGTTGTGAATAAAATAATTCGGCCATCTTCAAAGTCGGCGAATGCAGGCCTTTAGTCGCGGTCTGATCAAGATATCTTGGATCTAAGAATGGGGTAACTAAAGCTTGCAGATCTGAAGTGTTAACCTGGGTATTGCCCCATATTACTTCACTATTCCACTTCTGGGTAATTGCATTTCGAATACTCAATTGAGTTACAATCGTATCAGAGAGTTCAAATTGTTGAAAATCTGGTTGATATTTGTAGAGTTTTAGGCCTAGTTCATGGGCTTTGTCGATGGCTATTTTACATGCTTTTGCTGCATTATCCCATTTTTCTTTAGATTCTTCTATACTAAAAAGCTGGGTGCCATTGGAGTTCTTTAAACTTGCCTGATCTGTATTACCATTGAATAATGGACTTGCTGCGGTAACCAGAACTTTTGCCTTTACTGATAGTGCAATCAATTGCGTAACTCTTCCTAATTCTCTTGTTGGGTTGTCTATTGATTCCGGTAAAGAAGGAATGGCCTCATCTAGTAATTCTGTGATGTAATTAAAGCAAGAATCAACTGGAGCCCGAAAAACCTGAACCTGGCTTACAGTTGCATCAACCGGTAAGTTCTTTTTGACTAAAGGAATAGGGCCATACATCCTTACCATGTAATAATGATAATATGCTTTTAAAAATTTCACTTCTCCTATCCAGCGTCTTTTTTCTGTTTCTTTTAAATCAGGCACTTTATCAATATTCTCTAGGAATATATTGCAGTCTCTTAATGCTCTATAATAAGTTTCCCAGTTATCGCCATACGGATTCACCAAATTTTGAAAGCCACGTGCAATATTGGGATAAGTCCCTCCAAGGCCTACCGCTTGCCATAATTCATCTCCGCCAAGCATTGCGGGGTCTTCATAAACATTGCCTTCTCTGGGTATGTAAGAGTAACAGGTAAACAGAAATTTTTCTGCCTGACTGCGCATTGTAAATGCATTATCTATGGTAGCAACATTGTCTGGTACTACATCTAAATATTTTTTACAGGAGTTCAGCACCAAAACCATAATCAGTGCGGTTAATCCTGAAAGCATATATTTTTTCATGATTTTTATCATTAGTTTATTATATAATTGAACAATACCATTACCTTTTTATCTAGTTAAAATTGATATTCAATCCTATATTGAAGACCTTCTGAACAGGGTATCCTAATCCATTTCCACCCATTTCAACATCCCAAAGTTTGAACTTGCTAAAGTTTAGTAGATTGCTCGCGTTAAGGTAAATTCTGAAGTTCGTGGTATGTATTGCTTTCGTAAGTTTTTGAGGGAGTGTATAACCAAGTTCTATTTGTTTTAACCTTAAGAAAGATCCATTACGCATAAACCAGGTGCTAACTTGCGAATTGTTCGTATTAAGTGTGTTACTTAATCTAGGCCACAAAGAATAAACATCTCTTCTGTCTTCTGACCAGTGACTATCTGCATAGGCCTTTAAAACCTGAGTCTCATTTTGGAATGGAGCGGTCGCTATCGGGTCTATCCAGAAAGATTCATTTGCTAACCCCTGGAAGAATGCAGAGAAATCGATGCCTTTAAATCCGGCTGAAAATCCAAATCCATATACTATTTCAGGAGTTGTAGGATTTCCAATTGGAACCATATCTGCTTCAGTAATCTGGCCATCACGATTTACATCAGTGTACTTTATGTCACCTCCTCCGTAAATTCCAAAATTCTGCTTTGGCGAGTTTGCTGCTTCTGCATCATCAACAAATAGACGTTCGGCAATATAACCGTAGTTTTGAGATAATGATTGTCCAACTCGACTGCGGTAAGATTCAACGTATTGTGGCTCTTCATATACTTTAAATTTGCTTATAGCATAGGTAAGATTACCCCTTGCCGATAGCCATAATCCATTGGACAGCGTTTCAGTATAATCCAATGAAATATCTGTTCCTTTTCCGGTTGCTTTTCCAACGTTAGCTCGTATTGGAGCAGAGAAACCCATTGTAACAGGGATAGATGCGCGGGTCATTAATATGTTGTTACGATTCTGGGTATAGTATTCGGCAATGATATTTAGCTTGTTAAATAGGCCAACTTCCAGAGCTATGTTTTTTTGTTTTGAAGTTTCCCAGGTAATTTCCGGATTTGAATATCTTGATACTGAGACTCCTGTAGAATATTGGCCATTGTCGAAATCACGTCCAAAGTAAGCTCCCCTTAGGGGATCGTTCATATTTACATTTGATAAATAAAAGAACCTGTCGCTTGGTGATCCAATAGCATCATTACCGATAATGCCATATGTTGCTCTCAGTTTTAAATTAGAGAAGATGTTTTTAAGTGGTGCCATGAATTTTTCGTTTGAAATACTCCATGCCAAACCTGCAGATGGGAAAAAACCGAATCGGTTACTTTCGTAAAAACGTTCCGACCCGTTATAACCAAAGTTGAATTCGGCAAAGTATCTATTGTCATAGGAATATGTCGCACGACCGGATATTCCAAGATTACGAAATGGCAATGATAATTGAAGGCTACTCGCGTTCGCAGTTACATTCTCTCGCATCATGTAAACAAGCAAACCACTTAGTCCGTGCTTATTAAAGCTGCGACTATAGTTTAGCATTGATTCCATATAAAAAGTAGAACTCAAAGTTTTTGGCCCTTCCTGATAACCCAGATATTCTGTGCCCGTTGCTTCGTTGATAAGAGTGATGCCATATTTGTTTGTCATCTTATCATAGCCCGCAAGTTTATACCAATAGGGGTTATAGAATCGGCTAACATCAAAGTAAGAATTGCGGTTTGTGTTTAGCATGGTTCTGAAAGAAAGTCCAGGGGTTAAAAAACTCATATCTTGTTTTACCTCTAACTGGGCAAGCATTAACGAGCTGGAATAATCTTTATACCCTTTGGTCATTTCTGCATAGGGGTTGATGTATTGGCCATTATCATAGTTTCCAAACAAGATGTGCTTTACGAACTTGTGATCTTCATCAAGAGGGAAGTAGGCTGGGAAAAGTACCGGATTAGATCGCATGACCATTTTATACATATCCCCTCCACCGGCAATAGGTCCTGTATAGTCATCAAAATTTCCACTTAACCTAACAATCATTTCTGTTGTTTTAGTTACATCAATTGTGACGTTTGAACGTAAGGTTGAACTCTTTAGGTCGATATTTGAATTAAAATTGTTACGACGATCAACCTTCATTATTCCATTGTCTTTGTTGAAAGATCCAGATACAAAGTATTTAGCGACACCGCCACCACCACTTATGTTTAGATTTGCACGCTGATTCATGGTGTAATCTTTAAACATGATCTTTTTCCAGTCATTTGCCGGATATACATAAGGATTTGCCCCATTAACAGTATTGGCAATTTTTTCATCCGAATACAATATTGCTTCGAGCGGATCTCGTGTACGTATTGCTTCATTACTCATTTGCATGTAGGTAACAGGATCTGCTAGCTCAACATTTTCAGTAGGGGCAGAAAGAGAATTTTCTAAACGTAATGACAGATTAGCTTTGCCAACTTTACCTTGTTTTGTAGTAACTAGAATTACACCGTTTGCTCCGCGTGCACCATATAATGCAGTGGAGGTGGCGTCTTTCATAATTGAGAAACTGGAGATGTCATCCGGTTGTAGTCGTGCCAGATCTTTGATGGTCAATTCCATTCCGTCAATTAATATTAAGGGAGAAGTTTTGTATCCAAAGGTCGTTACACCACGTACAAAAAAGTCGGCGTTATCTTGTCCTGGTTCTCCACTCCGCTGATAGGCAATTACCCCGGCAGCCCGACCAGCCAATGCTGTTGTTAAATTGCTGGATGGAACTTTAAGGTCAGCTACTTTAATGGTTGTTACTGAACCAACTACTTCCGTCTTTTTTTGAGTTCCGAAGGCAACTACAACAACATCATCAAGGGTATTGTCAGCCGCTTTAAGTGTAACATTAATTGTTGTTAAGTTTTTTACTTTAATTTCCTGGCTTACAAAGCCAACCATACTAAATATAAGGGTGCTTTCCTCGCTTGGGACACTTATTGAATACCTGCCAAATCCATCAGTTGTAGTTCCTATACTTGTTTTTTCCTTTACCTTTATAGAAACTCCGGGGATAGGCCCTGCAGAATCAGAAACAATACCTTTTATTTGTTTCTCTAGTTTTCTGCTTATTTCAGTCTCTTTGCTTTTGATTACTATGGTTTTGCCAATAATGCTATAGAATATCGGTTGATCCTTAAAGCATTCTTTAAGGGCTTGATCGAGTGTTACCTTTTCAAGGTTAACATCGATGTTATTTGTGTTACGAAGTAATGAATTCTCATACCAAAACAAATAGCCACTTTGCTTTTTCAATTCTTTAAAGATCTTTTCAAGCGGTGCATTTTTGGCCGAAAGTGTAATTGTTTGAGCATGCCCTGAAGCATTTACCTGAAGGCAGCCAACAACTATTACGAAGAATACTGTTAATTTCATACCCATGAAAATTTTGAATAGGCCCCGGTGTTTTTCATGGTGGGGCCTATAGATAGAATAAAAATCCATACTTTTGTTTGTTGGGGTTTAAGTGAATATCAGTCAATAGATAAGAATGGTTAATCCCTACAACTGTTGAAAAACAGTGTAGCCGATAATGTTAGCGCATTATCGGTTTTTTGATGTTAACCGGATATTAGGGGGAATTGTAGCTTTTTTTCATATTTGGTTTGGTTTGGTTTATTATTTGGTTGATTGTTTAGTTAAGGCATTACTGTGATGGTTTTATTGTCGAACTTGAATCTTATCTTGCTTGTTTCCAGTATCCCGATTAACTCTGAAAGATTTGCTTGTCGAGATACTTCTCCGGTAAATAGTCTGGTAGGAATTTCTCCTTCGTAGTTTACATTGATATCGTACCATCTGGAAACCTGACGCATGATTGTTTTGATATCCGCATTTGTAAATGATATAATTCCATTTTTCCAGGCTATTGCATCTTCTTGAGCTGGTCCTACTTTTATTTCATCTTTTACTTTTGCCTGTTGCCCTTTTTTAATGACTCTGACCTGTTTATCGTGAGTTATTTTTACTGAGCCTTCCAGTAAAGTAGTAGTAGTGGATGATTCATTTTCGTAAGTATTGATGTTGAAGGTGGTTCCGAGAACTTCGAGTTCTTGTTTGGAAGTTTTAACAATGAAGGGTTGATTTTTATTATGGGCAACTTCAAAATAGGCTTCTCCAGTTAATTCAACTAACCTATCGCCAGTGCTCTCAAATGTGATTGGAAATTTAAGGGAGGACTCTGCATTTAACCAAACCTTTGTTCCATCAGGTAAGTTTATCCTGTATTGTCCTCCCCGTGGGGTTTCTATTGTGTTTAGAGCTTTTGTGTCTGTTTCTACTTTTCCTGTAATTTCATAAACCAGTTCACCATCTCTGGTTTTTATAATCTTAACACCACTCTTATTTGATATTTCTCCATTATCCGCATCTGTAAGGAAGATTTTAGACCCATTTGCAAGTGTCAATACTGCTTTATTTCCTCCTGGGGGTATATTGAACGCTGCTGTACTGCCAATGGAATTAGGTTTGTTATATGTAGCCTTTCTGTTGGAATAAAAAGTTATAAAAGTGATAAAGACTAAGGTGGCCGCAATTGCTGGCCAGATTATATTTAGTTTTTTTGCAGTAGAGGAGTAGTTGCCTTCATTTTGATCTATTGCTTGATTGATTTTATTTTTTAACCGGACATTTAGTTTATTCTCTTCTTCAACGTTTAGTTCGCTGGTATAATCTGAATTGTGCTCGAAAATCTTGAAATAAGCATTTAAAAATTCTTCTTCCGTAGGGGTAGTTGTACCCTTATAGTGTTTCTTTAGAATTTCTAAAATTTTTTCTTTTTCTAAATTGCTCATAGGGTTTTAGATCATCAGATAGCATGGTTGATTATAAGTATGACTATCGAGATTGAAATTAGCCCAGTCGAAATGAAAAAATATTTTTAATAGATATAGATGCCTCTATGCTTAAAAGAATACAAGGATGTAAGCCATCATTAAAGAAGCTCTTAATGTAGTAATAGCACGTCCTAAATGGTTTCGAACTGTTTTTGGTGAAAGTTGTAGTTGAACCGCGATTTCATCTGTAGTTAGTTCCTGATGATAACGCATTTTAAAAATAGTTTTTTGTTGATTAGGCAAAGCATCAACCATTGCTTCATAAGCTTTCATGAACTCTTTAAGCAATATTTGTGCATCTGCACTCGCTCTGTCGGCCTTTAATTCAAGAAGGAGGTCATTAATTGGGATGTACCTGTTTTCTTTAGCTAAAAGTGTAAAAGTACAGTTTCTAACAGCTGTAAATAGATAGGCCGATACGTTTTTAACAACAACATCTTTTCTCCTTAACCAGAGTTGTGTAAAAACATCCTGAGCTACATCTTCTGCTTTACTGAGATCCTTTAGCCTTTTGTATCCTGTGTTGAGTACCAGCTTCCAATATTTTTGATAGAGGGTGTCAAATGCAGTTCTACAATCATCGCGCATGAGCTGAAGTAACATTTTATCATCGTCAATATTTAAAAGGCCTGACTTCATTTGCTGTTTAGATATTATTTACCCTTTTGTCCAATATGGATTGCCTTGTTGTAAATGGTGTTAATATTTGGTTGTTAATCATTGGGATGCATTACTGTTTTAGCAGTGCATTCTAAAGATTTATTGAAGTAAGTATATAATTTCTATTTCGGCAACCTGTAGTATCCTGTATCATTTTCGTAACAATTATATAGCGGCTTATTATGCGTGGCCAAATTGTTGCTATGAATAACTAAATCCATATTAATAAGAATCCCGTTATGATAAAAAGAGTGCACGTCCTTGAAGATGATGAAGATATAAGGTATATAATTGGAGTTTTACTTAAAGATGAAGGCTATGAGTTACAGCTTTCCTCGACCTTTACAGAACTTAAAAGTAAATTAAAGGATAGTTTGCCTGATCTTTTCATTTTAGATGTAATGATACCTGATGGTGATGGTACTGATATTTGCAGCGATTTGAAAGGTGACCCATTTACTAAACATATCCCAATTATAGTGATGTCGGCAAATGATCAGAATAAACAGAAAAGTTTAGATGCAGGCGCAAATGACTATATCAGTAAGCCATTTGATATCGATTACATCGTAAAACGAATTAATTCGCAATTGGCGAAGTAAATACGAGGTTCGATTTTATTACGTCTTTACGTCATTCTGAATTTATTTCAGAATGACGATTTTTTTAAAAAGCCCTTTTTTATACCAACTGCTGTATGTTCTTGATTTGGTGTGTATGCCTTTGCATATGGTAAATAAGGAAGTTGATCCATTCTAACCTTGTAAACTTCCCAAACCCCGGGATTTCAAAATTCATGTGAGTTTCTGTCAAATCCAACGTTTTAATGGCTTCAGTAATTTGATCTTTCATTGTGTTGAGATCTGCAACCAGTACTTCCTTTTTATGAGGAGGTGGAGAAGGAAGAACAAAATCCGGTGAAGTCATTTTGGTTGTAAAGTCTAAAAATATACCTTTAATAAGGTCAATCTTTTTACCAGGGTCCCTTTCTGTGGGAACTGCTTTATCATTAACTGTTTCTATTATCCCTCCAAATGATTGCGAAATGTGATCTGTAACTTGCCCGGCAGTCCAGCTGCCTTCAAAAGGAACTTTGTTGAGCTGTTCTTCTGAAAGAGAAGAAATGAGCTTTAACAATTCGTCTGTTGTTTCGGTTACTTTATTTAAGGTTTCTGTTTTCATGAGTTTTAAGTTTATACTTAAAGTTACCGTGATTTAGTCAACAATAACGGGTACGAATACGGCATTATTAGGGGTGAAATGCGACTATTGTGTTTAGTAAAATGTCAACTATTATAAATAGTTTATTAATTTAGGCACATATAATAACCAAACCAATATGAGATCTTCCCATACAACTTTAGCTACACTGATGATATGTTCAGTATTTAGTTTTTTTGCAGTAAAAGTTTCGGCTAAAAATAATACTGATTCGCTTTCTGTTAATAACAAAGAAAAGGAACTTAAGGTGATGACCTATAATATTCATCATGGTAATCCACCTGCAAAAGAAGGTGTCATTGATTTACAAGCTATAGCCGATGTAATAAATAGTCAATCACCAGATTTAGTCGCCCTACAGGAACTAGATGTATTAACAAGTCGTAGCGGTAATGTTGATGAAGTGAAAAAACTTGCAGAACTAACAGGGATGCATAGTTTCTTTTCAAAAAGTATTGATTTCGGTGGTGGGGGATATGGTGTTGCCATATTATCGAAATTTAAAATCAATAAAGAAGAGCGGTTTACTTTGCCTTTTAAGGAAGGATTAAATGCTGAGCCTCGTTCTCTGGCGGTAATTAATGTTACCCTTACAAATGGTAAGAAGCTTGATTTTGCTAGTACACATCTGGATTTGAAAGATGAACATCGTATGCTACAGGTTGCAGAGATTAATAAAATTTTAGGTAATCGTAAAGGTGCTGCAATTCTTGCCGGAGATTTGAACCTTACAGCCACAACTCCTGCCATGAAAATATTGGAACAGTATTTTGAACGTAGTTGCCAGGAAAATTGTGCGCCGACAATTCCAGATGTAGACCCTACAGAAGAAATAGATTTTATCATGTTAAAAAAAGGTAGTCCTTTGAAAGTACAGTCGCATCAGGTATTAAATGATATTCACGCTTCAGATCATCTCCCACTTGTGGTTACCTATAAGTATTAATGGTGATATTCTAGTCTCAAGAACTAACGAAATTTTTATTTTGTAATCTGCCGAGATGTAATTAACTTCAACGAAGAAGATCTAAAAGTTAAAATTTTGGAAGATAGCATTAAAGGGCTTGTACCTCATGTTTTGAGTTTTGTTATAAACGAGCTTTGCAAGAATGGCTTTATGATTGCCTATGAAAAAGATCTTTCGGATTTAAAAGGCTTGATTGAACCAGATTCTATTTCGCCGGATGATTTGGAGCTTTTAGAGGCTGTTGATGATGAGGTAGTTCGAATTTTATTGAGCTCCATTGATAAGGTGGTTAAATGCTCTCAGACTTATTTTCTAATAAATAACCTTGATGAGATGGAGGTAATGGAAAATGAAGAGTACAGTCTGCTGGCTTCCGATAACTATTATGCTTATATTATTGATTGGGAAAGTAAAAGTTACAAAGATTTACTCTATAACTTAAATGCTGTTTATTTTTCTATTTCCCAATTGCTGTATCATACCACTTGTCAAATTAAACTTGATGAAGTAGAAATACCTGATGAAATGTATGATGAATTTATTGATAAATATTCAGAGTTGTTGAGAGGGAATTTTGATCCAGATGATAAGAATATTTCACTGCTGTATAGCCTAATTATTGAACTAAATAATGATCTGTCAGATATTGATAATCTAGCAGAGTAATTCTTTTGTCTGTTTTTTTGATTTTTTTTAGCTCTGATAATGAAAGCTAAAGCACTTTTAAGTAAGTTTGGGATTTAAAATATACCACTTATAAAATGTCAGATCAAAAAAAAGAAATATTTGAAGGCGTTGCACAACGCTTAAAGATTGAAGGATTTAATGTCGTTAACCGTGATGAGACCCGTCCATGGGGAGGTTTTTTTGTAATTGATGAAGAACAAGCACAACAATTTGCAAACGTTTATTTTGAAGGTTTAAATGTAGATGATCTTAAAATTTCAGGTAAATTAAGCCCTAAAATATTAATAGTTGCTCCAAATACACGTTTATCGTGGCAATATCACCACCGTCGTGCTGAAATATGGAGAGTAGTTAATGGTACTGTTGGTGTAATCACTAGTGATACTGACGAACAAGGAGACGTAAAACAATTAACTCCTGGACAAAGCATTAAATTAAAACAAGGTGAAAGACACCGTCTAATTGGTTTAGAAGATTGGGGTATTGTTTCAGAAATCTGGCAACATACAGATCCGGCTAGCCCATCTGATGAAAGCGATATTGTTAGGGTTCAGGACGATTTCGGAAGATAACGCATCTTCCTGTCATTTAATGACATCATTGTATCTAAACACCTATAATACTCGTTAATATCTAATATGATAATTTTAATATTTTTTCTGGCGCATTGGTTTTTGTCGCTATTTTCTCAAACATTCTTTTTACATCGCTATGCATCACATAAGATGTTTAAAATGAATGGCTTTTGGGAGAAGTTTTTCTATGCAATTACCTTTTTGTCACAAGGGTCTTCTTTTTTAAATCCAAGAGCGTATGCGATTTTACATCGCATGCACCATGCTTATAGTGATACAGAGAAGGATCCACATTCTCCACATTTTGTGAAAGATGTTTGGGGTATGATGATTCAGACAAAAAACATTTATCTGAATTATTCAAAGTATAACCATGAGCCTGAAGAGCAGTTTCGTGATAACTATCCTTCATGGCCAATTATTGATAAGATAGGGGACTCATGGATTACACGTTCAGTGTTCATCTGCTTTTACATTTGGTTCTATGTAACTTTTGCTACGGCATGGTGGATGTTCTTATTGTTGCCAATCCACTTTTTGATGGGACCTCTTCATGGTGCAATCGTAAATTGGTGTGGTCATAAATACGGTTATTCGAATCATGATAATAATGATCATAGCAAAAACTCTTTGCCTCTTGATTTTCTGATGTTAGGGGAGTTGTTTCAAAACAACCACCACAAAAAACCTAATAGCCCGAACTTTGCAAGCAAATGGTTTGAGTTTGACCCAACTTATCCGATCATGAAAATGATGCACTGGATGAGGATTATTAAGATAAGGAAGTCAAATTAAGTGATCTGTTTTCGGGCTGCATTAATTTGCGCTGAAGAAGCGCAAACGAACGCTAGGCCCTCTCCCAGACACCGAATTTGTAGTAAAGGAAGGAAAGACAGTAGCTTTGAACAAGTAGTTGTACAAGGTTGAACTAAATGATAGCAATTGATAATATTAAAATAGCCAGTAGAGCTATAATATTAGATATATCACTATCAATATAAAAGATAAACCTCGTAAAAAAGGGCAGGATCTTCGTAAGTAAGATCCTGCCCTTTTTTATTTTTCCAGCAAATTCAGTGTCTGATAGAGGGCATAGGAATAATTGCCTTTTTCAGGCATTTTTTCCAGCCCGAGAGCAGATCACTTAATTTGATTTTTTGTTACCGCTCCAGCGTCTGCTTCCACTGCTTGGATTTCTTTTAGCTCCACTTAAGTTAGGTTGACGCTCTGTTCTTGGAGGACGTTGACCTCTTGCTGGTTTAGCTTTTCCTTTTGATTTCGCTGCGGCAGCACCTGACATCAGGCTTTGCCAGCTCATCGCAAAAGGATGATCTTCGGTAACAGGAATTTTTAAACCTATTAACTTCTCGATATCATCTAAAAATTCTTTCTCTTCTGAATCACAAAACGAAAGGGCAATACCACTTAAGCCGGCACGACCAGTACGACCAATCCTGTGTACATAAGTTTCAGGGATATTTGGTAGTTCGTAATTGATTACGTGAGTCAATTCATCAACATCAATACCACGTGCAGCAATATCAGTAGCAACCAAAATACGTGTGGTTTTAGCTTTGAAATTGGTTAATGCACGTTGTCTCGCATTTTGCGATTTATTACCATGAATGGCTTCGGCTTTAACGCCTACTTTAATCAAATCTTTTACAATACGATCAGCACCATGTTTTGTACGAGAAAATACCAATGCAGTTTGAATGGTTTTATCTTTTAAAATATGGTGCAATAAATCTTTCTTGTCGTTTTTCTCTACATAGAAAATCTCTTGTTGGATCTTCTCTGCTGTAGATGAAACAGGGGTAACTTCAACTTTAATTGGATCAGTAAGGATCGTATTAGCTAAAGTTTGGATCTCTTTAGGCATGGTAGCCGAGAAAAACAAAGTCTGTCTTTTAACAGGTAGTTTAGCAATAACTTTCTTTACGTCATGGATGAAACCCATGTCTAGCATTCTGTCAGCTTCATCAAGAACAAATATCTCAATGTCGCGCAGGTTGATAAAGCCCTGATTCATCAGGTCTAATAATCTTCCTGGAGTAGCAACAAGGATATCAACACCTCTATGTAATGCATCAGTTTGTGCTTTTTGTCCAACACCACCAAATATTACCAGTTGTTTTAATGGTAGGTTTTTTCCGTAAGCTTTAAAGCTTTCTTCAATTTGTATGGCAAGCTCACGAGTTGGGGTTAATACCAATGCTTTTATCGCCTTGTGTATTTTTGTATTGGTGTGAGGTTTACTAAGTAACTGTAGCATTGGGATAGCAAACGCGGCAGTTTTACCTGTACCAGTTTGAGCACACCCTAACAGATCTCTGTTTTGAAGTATGGATGGAATAGATTGTTCTTGTATTGGGGTAGGTTGTGTATAACCTTCTGTTTGCAGCGCTTTTAAAATTGGCTCAATCAGGTTTAATTCTTCGAATAACAATGTGTTTGTATTTTAATGTATAATACGAGGCAAAAGAATATCACCTCACGGCAAAGGTACATATAAACTTCCGGCTTTTATTCATCTCACTCTTTTATAGGTATGTAGTTATAAATCAGAAGCTTTGTTTTCTTTAAAGCGACTAAAAAACAAAAGTGCCAGCACACAAAGTACAAAGCCTACAACACCGTTTAAACGCAGTCCGTAATCATTTCCAGGATCTTTGCCATATACCGTTAGCATAGCGAAGATGGCTATTCCCATAGTTTGACCTAGTTTTACAAAGAGATATTTCACGGCAAAGAACATCCCTTCATGATTTTCTCCTGTTTCTTTGGTGTCATTTTGTGCAATGTCAGCCAAAATTGCATTGGGTAAAATACCCAAAGAGGCCAAAGGGAAGGAAGCAAAAATTACCAGGATGTACATTTGTACAGCAGGCGAAAAGGGCAACTCACCTAAGAAATAGATGGTGACAAATATTAAACTGAGTATGCCAAATGCAACCAATACCAGAGGCTTTTTCCCAAATCTTTTAGCCCCATAATTAATAAAAGGATAAAAGAAGAGGGATAAAATTACCATAATCCCCATAAATTTACCACCATCAGAATCCGGCAAACCCAACAACACGGTAACGAAGAAGAGTAAGCCACTTGATATGATACTTAAGGCAATGTAATAAGTGAAATCAGAGATTAGGTAATATTTGAAATTGGTATTTCTAAACGTGTTTTTAAGTGCCGGTATAAGTTCAATAGGAGTTGGTTTCGTATCTGTGTATTCTTTCTCATCTATAAACATAACGGGTAAGGTCATAACAAGGCCAGAGAAGATGCTGAGACAAAAGATGGTGTATTGCAGTGCTTCAGATCTGTCAGTAATTTTAAAAACATCCTGTATCAGATCTGCATAATTATTGCACATGGCTCCAATTATCATCCCTAAAACAAAACCTACTTGCTGAAAGGTAGAAAGCTTAACTTTTTGATCGGCACTATGTGTCAGTTCGGCTAACAGTGCATTGTAAGGAATAATATAAGTGGTTACTGAAATAAAAAAGCCAGCAAGTACTACGGTAAGCCACCAGGCGTTGGTAATGCTTTCGCCCTTAACCATTGGATAGAAAACCAGCGAACAACATATCACTGCCGGAATGATAGCATATTTCATAATGGGGATCCGTCTGCCTTTAGGGTTTTCACTGGCATCACTTATAGAGGCTATGAATGGGTCGTATATCGCGTCAAACAACCTGCCCGATGCTGCAATTAACGATAAGATATTAAATGCGCCAAATACCAATAACTGAGGTACTAGAGGAGTGAGTCCTGAGTTGTTCGGTGGGAGATAAAAATAGGGCAGCATTACAATAATAATGTTGGTCATGATGCTCCAACCCATCATTCCTGCTGCGTAGGCAATTTCTTTTTTAAAGGGTAATTCTTTTATCGGCATCTTATAATAGGGTAATGGATTGAGCTTGTTAATTCTGGTTGTTATACTGCTTTCTACGTTCGGTTTTTACGGTACAATCGGTTTACGAAATATACAATGATAAAGCAGGCAAATATCAATAGCCCATTTATTGCTGCCTCCGGATCATCAACATAAATACTAATTGCCACGAACAAATAGGCAGCAATAAATATTAATGGCATTAGCGGATAAAGGCTCATGCTGTAAATGGTTTTCTTATCAAGGTGTGCAGTCCGCTTCCTTAAAAAGAATATGGTGGCGGCCGAAGTAGCCATACCAATACAATCTAAAAATATAGTGTAATTTAAAATCTTATCAAAGGTTTGGGCATAAAATAAAGTGCTTATTGAGATGATGGTAAATACAGTTAAGCTTACGAACATCACATCTGTTTTTTTATTCTTTTTGGTAAAGATTGCCGGTAATGCTTTCTCTTCGCCCATGGCAAACATAGCCCGTGGATTGCTTAATAAGTTGACATTTACATACCCCAAAACAGAAAGGTAAATTAAACCGGATAAAACGGTAAAGCCTATTGGTCCAAAGATCTTTCCTGCTAGTATCGCCGCAATGCTTTCGGCTGTTTTTAGCTGTTCAAATCCTATAACTCTTACATACGCGTAATTAATTGCCAGATAGAGTACAAAAATGACAGATAAGCCGGTAATAATTGCACGAGGTATAACTTTGCCCGGTGATTTTGTTTCGCCACCAAAGTTTATAGTTTGTTGGTATCCGCCAAAGGTAAAGGAGATTGCAATTAAGCAAATGCCTAAAGCCTTACCATAATCAAATAAAGTGGGTGCTGCACCGGTAGATGTGTTGAAAACTGAGGGAGCAGAGTGTGCTGCAGGGCCCATAAATATAGCGCCAATTAATGCTAGCACCATACCAATCTTCACTAAAGAAAGGATGTTTTGTGCTTTGGAACTAACTTTTAAGCCTAATAAGTTGATGAAATAAAACAGGCCAATAGAAACAGCCGCAATTGCGATCCTCGAAAACTCCGTCTGCATCTCTAGCGGCAAAATGATTTTACTTAAATATTCAGCCCCAATAATGGAAACACCTGCAACCGACGCGGCGTTTGAAACTACTATAATGCAGTTGATGGCAAATGCAATGGAAGGATGATAAAATGCAGAGAATATTTTGTAGTAACCTCCGGTAACCGGAAAGCGGGATCCAATTTCGGCATAAGTTAAGGCTCCACATAAAGCAATTAACCCACCAGCTATCCAAGCTAAGAAAAACAGTTCTGGTATTTGCGCTCCTGCTGCCACGTTAACGGGGGTGCGGAAGATGCCCATCCCGATCACCAGACTTACAACGATCATTGACAAGTCAAGCATGGAGAGCTGTTTTTCAGGTCGCATATTAAATCTGGATTTAATTTATTTGAATATACATGAAAATGTGCATTTGTTGAAACTTTGTAATTGATTCCCCAGCTTATTCGAGTAAATTTACTGCATTATCGTATTTTTGCATTATACTCACTTACATTATGGCTGAACCGAATTATAACGAAGATAGTATACGCTCCCTCGACTGGAAAGAGCACATCAGATTACGTCCCGGTATGTACATTGGTAAACTGGGTGATGGATCTGCGCAGGATGATGGGATTTATGTTTTGCTTAAAGAGATTGTGGATAACTCAATAGATGAGTTTGTAATGGGCTCTGGCAGGACAATTGAAATTACCGTATCCGAACATAAAGTGAATGTAAGGGATTACGGTAGGGGTATTCCATTGGGTAAAGTAATAGATTGTGTTTCTAAAATAAATACCGGTGGTAAATACGATAGCAATGCATTCCAAAAATCGGTAGGATTAAATGGTGTGGGTACTAAAGCAGTAAATGCACTTTCTACTAATTTTGTGGTTCAATCTTATCGTGATGGAAAAACGAAAAAAGTAGAATTCTCTAAAGGTGAAGTTGTTTTAGAAAACGACATTATTGACACTACTCAACGTAATGGTACTGCAATTACTTTTTATCCGGATGAAACTATTTTCAGAAATTACCATTATATACCAGATTTTGTAGAAAGCATGATCTGGAACTATGTGTTCCTGAATACAGGGCTTACTGTTAACTTCAATAATCAAAAATATTTCTCAGAAAGAGGGTTATACGACTTACTTTCTAAATTTAATAAAGCCGAAGAATTGCGTTATCCCATTATTCACTTAATAGGTAATGATATTGAGATTGCAATGACTCACGGCCAGCAATATGGAGAGGATTATCACTCTTTTGTTAATGGTCAGCATACTACCCAAGGTGGTACACACCAGGCTGCATTCCGCGAGGCTGTAGTGAAAACGATCAGAGAGTTCTATAAAAAAGAATATGATGCTTCTGATATCAGGGCGTCAATTATAGCTGCTATTTCTGTTAGGGTGCAAGAGCCTGTGTTTGAATCGCAGACTAAAACCAAGCTTGGGTCACAGAATATGGGGCCAGATGGACCTTCTGTGAGAACCTTCATTAACGATTTTGTTAAAAAGGAGCTTGATGATTACCTGCACAAACATTCAGATGTATCTGATGCATTGCTAAAAAGAATATTACAATCTGAAAGAGAACGTAAAGATATTGCCGGCATCAAGAAACTGGCTAACGACAGAGCGAAAAAAGCATCCCTACACAACAAGAAACTTAGAGACTGTAAAGTTCACTTTAACAGTAACCACGATAAAAGATACGAAACTACCTTGTTTATCACCGAGGGTGATTCTGCTTCAGGTTCAATTACCAAATCCAGAGATGTGGATTGCCAGGCTGTTTTTAGTCTTAAAGGTAAACCCCTAAATTGTTATGAGCTTACTAAAAAAGTGGTTTATGAAAATGAAGAGTTCAACTTACTTCAGCATGCGCTAAATATTGAGGATGGTTTGGAAGGGTTGCACTATAACAACATCGTAATCGCTACGGATGCCGATGTGGATGGTATGCACATCAGGCTGTTAATGATGACCTTTTTCCTTCAGTTTTTCCCTGATCTTGTACGTGCAGGCCATGTTTACATCTTACAAACGCCATTGTTTAGAGTACGTAATAAAAAGGAAACTATTTACTGCTATAGCGATGATGAAAGAAAACGTGCAATTGAGAAGCTTGGCAATAAGCCCGAAATTACCCGATTTAAAGGATTAGGTGAAATCTCTCCTGATGAGTTTGGCTTATTTATAGGTAAGGATATCAGGTTAGATCCTGTAATCCTTAAAGATCAGACGATCAAAAACTTATTGGAGTACTATATGGGTAAAAACACTCCAGATAGACAGCAGCATATCATCAGAAACCTTAGAGTAGAAAAAGATACAATAGAAGAATTGGCTATTGAAGAAGTTGTTGCAGTAGATGAATCTGACGAAACAACACAAGATGTTGCTTAAGATTCATTAAAGTATCGGTTATTTGAAATTTTTGGTTTATTATTGTACTCCAATCAGATCCCTCTTGATATAATTATTTGATAAATCCTGTAGTTATAACTACAGCATAATTAAATCATATGCCGTTCAACGCTAAGAGAAGAGATCCATTTCGTTACTTTGTAGTAGCCTTTTTAATAATTGCATTATTTACCTATGCCTTTCTATTATACCTTCGTAACAACAAAGTTAATGGGCTTAAGGGGGATATTGCGAAACTAACAACTCTTCAAAAGAGCTATTCCGAAGTAGATAGCTGCATTTATATTCTCTATCAGGCAGAGAACAATTCGCGTATGTATGCGGTAACTGCCGACAAGTATTACCTCAATCAATTCTCAAAAGGAATTCAACGAATTTCATTTCTTTTAAATGACCTGAATAAGCAAGAAGAGAATGATGTAAAGCGTAAGGATTTAAAAGGCCTTGTAAATGAAAAAAAACTAAAGACAGAAAGCTATTTGAAACTTAGGCGGTTAACAGATAGCTTGTTCGCCGGATTCTCTAAACTTGGTTTGGAAGAAAACCGAGCTAAGGCAAAAATTAACCTCAATTCAATAAAGAAAAAGTTTAAAACAGTTGCAACGGTAGATACCATTAAGCAAGCCATAGCTCCACGTAAAAAATTCTTTGGTAGACTGGCAGACGCAATTTCCAATAAGGGCTCTAAGGATAGTACAGTTACAATTGTTAAGACAACTAAAAATGAAGGCGTTGTAAATGAGGTTACAAATTTCAATAATAAATTACTGGACGAAGTAGAAGCATATTATCGTAAGCTTTATGCTAATAACAATAAGATAAAGACTAACGAACAAGCGATTTTGCTTTTAAACAATAAATTGATCCAAGATATCATTACGGTACTAAAAGACTTCAAGCGAAATGATATTGAATATATTAGCAAACGCAGAGTAACCTTAGGAGAAGAGCTTGAAGGAGAACTTAAGGCATTAAGTGGAATGGAACTAATAGATGCATTATTGTTAGTTAGTTTGGCCATCATTATACTATACAATCTTTATAAGCTTTATAAAAATGAAAGCCAGTTAATTAGTATGAATAGCCTGGCAGCTCAGGATTCACATTCAAAAAGTCGTTTCCTTGCTAATATGAGCCATGAGATAAGAACTCCATTAAATTCAGTAGTTGGATTTTCTGAGCAACTTGGCAAGAGTGACCTGAATGAGGAGCAGCAGGAGCAGGTAGATGCCATTCGGAATTCCTCAGAAATGCTATTGGAATTGGTTAATGAGATTCTTGATTTTTCTAAATACGAAGTTGGTAAAATAAATATCGAGTCTGAACCCTTCTCTCCAGAATTAGAGATTGCTGAAGTTTTTCACAGTATGAATGTTCTTGCTGAGAACAAGGGGTTGCACTTAGAGAATAAAATATCTATCGATAAAAATGTTCACTTAATTGGCGATCGTCTTCGCTTAAAACAGGTTGTTATGAATCTGTTAACCAATGCCATTAAATTTACTAAAAGAGGAAAGATAACGCTTAGGGTTCAGTTGGTGTTAGATGGGAAAAAACAGGCAGTGTTAAAAGCACAAGTAGAAGATACCGGAATAGGCATGGCTAAAGAAGATCTAGAGGTAATATTTCTTGAATTTTCACAAATCTATTCATCCGCTAAAACACAGCTTCAGGGAACAGGCTTAGGGCTGGCAATTTGTAAAAAGATAGTAGAACTGCAAGGCGGTAAAATAAATGTAAGCAGTGTACTTGGTAAGGGTTCAGTATTTAGTTTTGAAATCCCTTATCTTATTTCAGAATTCGAGCAGGAACAACGTGTTAATGTAGGAGTGTCTGGTGTTGGGGAATTGGCAGGAAAAAGAGTGCTACTAGTCGACGATAATAAAATGAACATTCTACTGGTTCAAACAATACTGAAAAGGTGGAAAATGGAATACGATTCTGCTTATGATGGAAAGCAAGCACTGGAATTATACAAGAAAAAGGATTACGATATTATTCTAACTGACATTCAAATGCCTGTAATGGGTGGGGTAGAGCTTACACACGAAATCAGGTACAATGGAGATTTTACAAAGTCTAGAATTCCAATTTTAGGAATAACAGCTCACGTAATGCAGGAGAACAGGGAAGCCTATTTAAAAGCAGGAATGAATGATCTGGTATTAAAGCCGTTCTTAGAGAAGGAGCTGATGGATCAGATGATTAAATACATATAACTAGCCCTGTCAGGTTATCTTTGTATCTTCCGGATGTTGAGGTGGTAACACATCCACCTTTTTTTCCACTACTACAATTTTAGTATGCACTGCATACTTACTTGGGGCAATACCTTTAGCGTATCTTTCTGCATAAGCCTGAGTAAATTCAGCGCCAAAATACAAGATGATAGAGGTATAATAGATCCAAAGAAGAATTACAATGATGGAACTAGCAGCGCCAAAAGCCGAAGCAGGATTGCCTCTTTCAATGTAAATTCCAATTACATATTTGCCCAAGCTGAAAAGTAGTGCAGTAAATAAGGCGCCGACAATTGCCGGTTTCCATTTTAAATCTACATCTGGCAGCACTTTAAAGATGATTGCAAAGATGCAGGTCACAACAGCTAGTGTTAAGGCATTGGTTAGGATTAGCATAAAAAGTTCAGATACCTTTTCAACCCCAACCTTAGAGGCAAGGCCCACAAGCTTGTCACCTATACCAACTACAACGCTGTTTATAACGAGGGAGACGAGCAGTAAAAATCCTAGTGATGCAATTAGTGAAAAGGAGAGCAGCCTGTTGGTAATTAGCTTCTTCCAGCCCTTTTTCGGCACAGCCTTTACTTTCCAGATCAGGTTAATACTATCCTGAATCTCTATAAACATAGCGGTGGCACCAATAATAAGCGTGGTGATGCCTATAATTAATCCCAGAGTACTTCTGCCAGAAACGTTAGATTGTTTTACAAATGACTTTAACTGAGCAGTGGCTTCGGGGCCAACTAAATCTTGTATTTCAGAGAAAAGCTCTTCTCTCGGATCCATCTTATATGCTTTAACCGATCCATCAGCAGCATACTCCACCGTATGAGCAATGTCGCCACCTAAAAACAGACTGGCTGCGGCAATGATAATGATGATAAGAGGAGTAAGAGAAAAGATGGTGTAGTAGGCTAGTGCAGCGCTCAGCTTCATTACCCTATCTTCCATAAACCCTTTTCCGGCAGCTATAAATAAATGCGTTGTTGCCTTAACAAAGTGAATAGCTTTTTTTAAAAATGTCATAATTAATACTAAAAAGGATATCCAATACCTATGTTATAAATTAAGTTTTCTTTGCGCCAGGCACTGCTTCCAAAATCTACCTGATCTATTACCCAACGATTTCCTGGTTCAAGATAAGGTTTTCTGATAGGGAATGCTACATCTAAGCGGATCACAAAGATTGAGGCGTCAACTCGAAGACCAGCACCTGTACCTACTGCAATTTCGTCAAGTGCATCTTTAAAATTAAATCCAGACCCCGGCCTATCAGGATCTTCTTTTCTTAACCACACGTTACCGGCGTCTGCAAATAATGCTCCGTACAGAACACTAAATAGTTTAAAACGTAATTCGGTGTTGATCATTGCCTTTACATCTCCACTTTGGTCTGTAAGGCCGTTAGTTATATCCTTTTGCTTAAACGAACCCGGGCCTAATGATCTGGCAGGGAATGCCCTGATGTCATTACTACCACCGGCAAAGAACTGGCGCACAAATGGAATAGATGTACTGTTTCCATAGCCATAACCATAGCCAAGATTTAAACGACTTGCCCAGATAAGTCGCTTTGTGATTTTATAATAATCTCTAAAATCAGCTTCAACTCTTATAAATTGATTAATTGGAATGCCAAGTACTGTTTTTTTGCCCTCTTTATTTTTACCTGCAAACATACCCCAAACGTTTCCTCCGGTTTCCAAACTTCCATTGAAGTAGATGTTATTTCTTCTAAAATCTTCCATCTGGTTGGTAAAAGTGAAGTTATAATTACTTCCTATAATGAATTGGCTTTCCAGATTGTTTTTCAAACCAGGGTTGGCAAGGTATAAGCTGTCTCTTTTAGCTGTGTCATTTGTTACACTAGATGTTACGTAATTGATGGAGATCGGATTAAACGTATGTTCTTTATACAAGTTTTCTTTCCAAATATATCCAAACTCTCCTTTAATTGAATTCAAGCTATACAAAGATCCTCTGTTTAAAGATTGGTAAGATAATGAAGCAACAGTTTTAGGTATAAACGCATTGGTACTATTGAAATCAAAGAAGGGAAGGATAAACCTTGGGAAAGTAAGTTTTGCCTCAGTAGTAAAAGAATAAGAGTTTAATCCACTTGTCTGCCCGCTTACCTGAGTTTCAAAACCACCACTCACACTTATATCTAACTGCTCTCCACCTCTAAAAAGGTTACGGGTAGTTTGTGTTAACTTGGCTTCCGATCCAACAAAGTTATTGGACTTACTTGTTCCTGTAAGAGAAAACGAAAGAGAGTTTTTCTTTAATGGGGTAAGGAAAATATTTAGGTTTAGTTTGTTGTTTCTAAAACTATCAACTGGCAAAAACTCTGCCTTTACATTCTGGAAAACTCCTATGTTAACCATTCTGTTTAAAGATTGGTTATGATCGCGTCTATTGTAAGTTTCATCTTTTTTAAAGAATACCAAACGGTCAAATAACCCCGATTTATAAGTATGGCGCGAATCATAAATATTGAAATCCTTATACACTTCAGGAATCGAGTGCCTTATTGCGCTATCCCTTCTTAAAGAGTAATTAGGGTAGATGTTAATCTTCTCAATGGTATAAGGTTTCAAGCCGGCATCAGGAGCAATGTCTTTTACTTTTATCCTGATGTCTACCAGATGCTTTCCAACTGTACTGTCTACTTGTAAAATTAAATAGTCCGGACTAAAGTAAAAATATCCACGTTCCTTTAAATCGTTGTCTATCCTGATTCGTTCATTTTTATAAGTCTCCAGATCATAGTTGTCGCCAACCTTTAATAGAGTTTTGTCTTTATTCTGATTGATTGCGGCAACGACACCGGTACTGTCTTTCGGAAATTCAACACTATTTATCTTATACCTTTCACCGGTAACTACAGTGTAAAGTGCTTTTCCCTTTTTTCCTTTAACAACGGTGTCTCCATTTACTTCAGATTGCAGATAGCCCTGACTAAGCAAATAGCTTTTAAGTACGGCATTGTTGTATGGTATTTTAACCTCACTTAAAAGTACCGGTGGTTCGCCAACTTTTGTGCGTAACCAATGCCTAATCCCTTTTGGTTTTTTAGGCTCACCGGCAAGGTTATACATGGCAAGTTTAAACTTTACTCCTAAAATCGACTTATTGGGGTTAGGCCTTGTTTTACCAAGCAAGATATCCTTAACCTCTTTCTGATTCTCAATTTTTGCTGTTGAATCAGGGTTGATGTTAATATCTGCGCCGGTATATAAAATCTCTCCGGGTTTAAGGTTTTTGGTACTACTACAGGCGCCAAAAACTAAACACGCAAGTATAAATAAGCTGGATTTAATTTGTTGTCTCATTTTTACGCCTCTCTTCATTTCTAAATCTTTTCTTTTTAGAGAAATTCTGGAAAACCTCTCTGAATTTATTGTAATCAACCACCAATGCAAAACCAAGCCCTGTTTCAATAATCTGCCCTTCAATTACACCCTCGTTCTGGTTGCGTCTGTAAGCCCTCAATCTGTATCTGCCATCACTCGAAAGTAGATACTCTACATTAACATTTCCTGCAATATTGGTAGTATTCTGACCTTGCTGCTGAGGCCCTTCTAGTCCGAAAGAACTACCAACAGTAACAATTAATCGATCATTCAAAAGTTTTTTAGATAGACCAATCTCCAGATCTGTTTTTTGCGATTTACTACCCGATGCTGAGTAATCTTCAGATGAATTTAAACCAAAGTTTATATCCACACCCTTAATCAAATCAGAAGCAAGATTATTCAGCTGTTCAGTTAACAGTTTACTAACACTTGAGCGGGCAATGGAAGAAACACTTGTACCACCAGCCAAACTTTGGAATGGATTATCCGCAATAAATCTGTTAAGCGCCAATAGCGCAAATACCTGTTTGTTTAGCTCACTTTCATTTGTGTTTACATTCTGTAATTTGGCATACACCTGACCATTAACTGCGCCCCGCTCATTTTCCGGTAAATCTAATCTGAATTTGATACTCGGTTTTAACAATTCGCCAGTCATCATAAGGTAAACCTGGAACGGAAGCTTTGTCTTAGCTTCATATTGCGTTGGATCGCCTATCAAATCTATTGGAGCAGTATTTACTTCATACAATGCCGTTAAGTTTACATTGGCCTCCATTGGATCACCTGTCCACACAATGCTACTTCCTTGTTGTAGCTTAAAGTCTTTTTTAACAGGCCCAACAGTTAGGTTGTAACTACCATCAGATACCTGGTATCGTCCAGTTAAACTGGTCTTGCCACTAGGATCCATCGTTGCTGTTAAAGATGCTTGCCCTCTAACTTTTAAAGCGTCACCGTTAGTTGGATCTACAACAACATTCAATTCTGCATTTTCATCAATATTAATAGTGGCACTTAAATTAAGCCCTTTAATCGGAGGTTTACTTATAGAATCATTTACACTTAAGGCCTTTTTGCCATTAAATGGGGGAGCACTAAAATCTGTAAACTGTACAATACCTTCCTGATCAATAATCGACGGATCATCGGGAGGCATCGCAAAGAAGAACTTCGTTTTATCTTCTACTCTAACATCCATGTCCACATCAGGCTGGTTTAAATCTCCACGAACTTTAATGGTACTCGTAACATAAACAGTACCGTATATCATGTCGTTATCAGCAGCAGTAGAATTCATTAACCTAAAGTTGTTGGTTCTGATGTCCATGTTGAACGAGAAATCCTTATAGTCAGTAGTGAGGATACCACCTGTGATAACAGCTTTTTGATTTAAAGAATCGATAATCGTAAACTTGTTAAAGTTCACTCCCTTATCAGTAAAACTTATGGTCTCATTTGGCATTCTGAAGTAAGAATTCACATAGGTTGCCGTAAATGCGGCCTGATTAAATTTAATATCCCCTAAAATTTTAGGTGCATCCAATGGTCCCTTTACTGATAGTTCACCAGACACGATACCTGAGCCATGCTTTATCTGCCCCATGGATACGCTTTCTATGGCCTTAAGGTCTATCTTATCAATGTTTAAAGTAAGGTCAAGCGCGCTCTGCGGAGAAGTGTAGTAAAACCCATTGACCCGTAACTCATGTACCCCAGATAATGCAATATTTGTTTCGTAAGCATTCTCCGTATTGTTGTTTACCGCCACTCTTAAAGTACCAAACTCATCTTTTAAATACCTTAGATGGTCTATTGTTAAGTTCGCCTCAAACTTAGGCGTATCCATCAGTTCCTTTGCATCAACAGTGCCATTAATAGTACCGCCAACCAAAGAGCTGTCCTGCTCAGCAAACTTTGTAAGCGTTTCTATTTTAAAATCTTTAAACTCTACTTTCAAAGGAGAATTGGCAACAGTATCAGTGCTATTAATCCCTAAAAGCTGATTGCCCTTGCTCAGGTTAAACTGACTGGCTATAATACCCGACTGACCAAACTGGATATAATTTTGAGGAGCTATAGCCCATTTTTCATAGTTGAGCAATAGCTTTTGAGGATCGAAGCTAAAGCGAAAATCTTTACTAATGGATTTGAAATTACCACCCAAAACATATTTGTCTTTTCGCTTACTGTCTCTTAAATAGATATTTAAAGCAAGGTTGTTGTTTACGGCATCACCGCTGATCTCACTGTTAAACAAATTAGCTGCAGAACTTTGGAAGCTTTTTATCTGTAGCTTATAATTAAGTTTCTGATCCGTATTGTTTACATTCAATTTCGAGCTATCAATCCTAAAACCTCCATAAACTATTTGAGGGAAAGAAGCATTCATTAGCAAACTATCCTTCTGGGTATCAATTAAACCATTCATTCTGGCAGGGGCGAAGGTGGTTAGTTCCGGTACAAAGTTTTGAAGGATCTTAGGGTTGTAGAAATTCACATAGAATCTAAATCGTTGATCGGGGATTTTAGTAACCTCTCCAAATTGATAGTATTTATTGATCTGGTTAATTACGGCGCTACCGATATTGGTAAGCTGATATTTACCATCTATTTTAGCCCGCAGAAACTCAGACTTCAGTGTAAGCATGTTATGAGTTTCACTTGCTTCAGAATGTACAATAATGGTGTCTACATTAAAACGCTGACCATCCTTAACTACCTGCAAGCCATTTACAAAAATGTCACCATTCAGGTAATCCGGATCAGCAGTTTTTACATCAGCATTAATTGTTCCCGCTACCTTAAATTCACCTGGACTAAAGTGTAGTTTCTGTAAATCAACCTGTTTTAAGTCCATAACGGCTTTTACTGCCGGATATTTGCCTGCAATATTTACAGCTGTTGTTAAATCAAAATTCAAATTGGTATCAGCCATATTGCCTTTTAAATTCAGTTTCTGCTGTTTAAAATCGCCGGTTAAAAAGAGGTCTTTATAAGTGTACTTGTTATAGTATGCACTTACCAATTGTGCTTTAAACTGTGCTGATAAAGTTTTAGGATCAAGTCCGGTTCCTTTAACACTCGCTTTAGCTGTAATTTTACCCAATTGAGCCTGTTGTTTAAGCAGCTTGCCTACATTAAAATTATTCAGGTCTACATTGGCAACATAACTTTCCTTTCCTTTCGGACCTTTCATATTGGCCAATAACTTAGCCGATCCCATATCCGTATTGATGTTAAAACCAGTGTTGAAATTGGTCATTGAGCCAGTAAACTTTCCGTTTGCAATAATCACATTTGGCAACTCAATGTTGGAAGGCAAAGTTTTTTTAGGAATAACTACCAAGAGATCCTTTTTAGTCATGGCAAACCTTTTGATATTCATATCAAAGTAAGCCTTGTTCATGTCTGGGAGTCCTTTTATCCTTCCGCTAACATCAATGTTTGTGCTTTTTAACCCCGAGATTTGTAGCCTGGGAATAACCAAATTATTCATGTAGCCACTCACATTGGCATTAACTTTTATCTTCTCATTCTTGTAGTTTTCAGGCACAGCATCACTAAAGTAAAAGGCATCTCTTAAACCAATAGTTGTGTTTTTAACCACTACAGAAAGCTTTACCCTTTCAGGATGTTTTGTTAAATCCTCAAGAGAGGTGTAGTTTAATTCTGTAACGTTTTCTATCGTAGTGTTAGGTGTTTGCAATAAGAAGTTATTCACCTTAATTGCCTTGTCAGAATAAACAACATCACCTCTTAGTTTAGACAACTGAAAACCACTTTTCTCTTTAAACAACCCTTCTTTAACGTTTATTTTTATGCCTGTATCGCTATACGAAAGTGCCTCCGCAAGCAAGGTTAGATCGGTAAATTTTAAATGATTGAAATCCATTCCCTTTGTGGGCTTGGCGCCAAGATTATCAAACTGCACATTGTTTTCTGCTAAGCTTATATTGTCGACCAATAACGATAGGGGCGAAGATTTTTCCGCAGTATCCGTTTTTGTTTCTTTAGTAGGCTCAACAGGTTTTAACGCAAAAAGGATATTTGATTTGTTAAGCTTTGCATCATTAACCTTGTACTTGCCATTTTTAACATCGGCTAAAAGCTTGGTTAACGATAGCTCATTAACATTTACATTGGCCTTATTGGTTAGCGAGCTGAAATCAATTTTAGTGTCATTCAGCTTAGCATCCTCAATTTTATAATTGCTATTGGTAAGGTCAACAAACAGCTGAGTTAAGGCCAGCTTGTTCAAATCAACATCAGCATTCATGCCCGAAATCCTATCGTCGAATCCTATTTTGATATTATTAAAAGCAAAATCCTGTATCTCTACCAGTGGCAATTTGCCCGATTCTGCTTTAGCCGTATCCAGGCTATTCTCTATATGAGCCTGTAACTGTGTAAGCGGTTTCTGTTGTAAATATTTTAATGAAGTGTTGTTTAAGGCTAAAGATTTGATCACATAGTGTTGCTTATCCATGTCAAAATCTTTAATCTTCGCAGTAAACTCACCCAGATGTAACTTCACATCATTGCCTGCAACATCATCACGATAAACGATACCTATGTCTTCAAAAGACACTTTATCAATAGAAAACTTCAGGGTCGATGTGGTATCCTTTGCGACCTCTTCTTCCGGCTTTTTCTGTTCAGAGATAAAAGCATCTAACAGGAAAGAAAAATTGAATGCAGTGTCTGGGTTTATGCGGGTAACATTGGCTCTTATTTTTTGCAATGAAATGTCATTGATCTCCACTTTATTATTCAAAAGCTGAAATAAGTTAATGTCGACAGAAAGTTTTTGTGCGTAAAGTAGTGTGTCGCCCTTTTTATCTTCAATATAAAACTTGTTCAATACCACATCCTTTGGCAGTGCTATTTTTATACTCTCCAGACTTACCTCGGTTTGAGTTTTATTCTTTAAATAGCTTATTGCTTTGTCTTTAACAAAATTTTGTACTGCCGGAATATTCAGGGAAAGTGCAATAAGGACAACCAGCAGAATGATGCTTGCGATTGTCCAAAGTATGATTTTAAGACTTTTACGAATATATATATTCAATTGAAATGCGTTTTATAGGGTTTTTACTCTGTGGTTTCAATACTAAAACCATGCCACTGGCATCAAAATTAGGCTTCTTACTTATATCTACAATCTAAATAATTAAATTGTTTAAATCAAGTGATAAAATTGTTGTTAACCTATTGTTATAAAAATACGTATGTTTAAATATGGATCAGAAAAACTTCGTTGTTAGCTATCAAACTTTTAAGTCCTTAAATGAGCTAAGTGCGTCAGATCAGGAACTATGTTTAAAGGCCGAGGAGGCATTAAAATCATCATATTCACCTTACTCCAATTTTAAGGTTGGGGCAGCTTTAAAATTAAGTAATAAGCAAATAGTTTTGGGTAGTAATCAAGAAAATGTAGCTTATCCATCCGGACTTTGTGCAGAGCGTGTTGCCCTGTTTACAGTGGGGGCTGCTTATCCGGATTTAGCAGTTCAAACAATGGCAATTACTGCAAAAAGCAGTAACTTTGTAATCCAAAAACCGATTACCTCATGCGGTGCATGTTTACAGGTAATGGCCGAGTTTGAACAGAGACAAAAGCAAGAAATTGAAGTGCTTTTTTACTGTATCGGAGGCGAAATAATAAAAGTAAAAGGAATTAAAAATCTATTACCTTTTGTATTTGTTGAAGAACGATTGGAAAGATAAAACGTCAATTAATGAAATAATGCCCAAAAATCATGAAAACCTAGTCAATTAAGCCCAAAAACATAGGTTATTAACTAAGAACTGTTAAAAACTTCTGTTCCTAATATTTCATTCCAACCCTTATATTTACAAAATCCAATCCTTTTTTGATGAGCGACGAAATAGAAAACAACATAAACGAAGAAAGCAAGCATACTATAATCCCTATCAACGGGCTTTATGAAAACTGGTTCCTCGATTATGCCTCTTACGTAATTCTTGATCGCGCGGTTCCCCACATCAACGATGGTTTAAAACCGGTTCAGCGACGCATCATGCACTCTCTAAGAGAGATGGATGATGGACGTTTTAATAAAGCCGCCAACGTTATCGGAAATACCATGAAATATCACCCTCATGGTGATGCTTCTATTGGCGATGCGATGGTACAAATTGGACAAAAGGAACTGCTGATAGATTGCCAGGGTAACTGGGGTGATCCGGTAACTGGTGATAGTGCTGCTGCGGCCCGTTACATCGAAGCGCGTTTATCTAAATTTGCAAACGAAGTAGTGTTTAATCCGGATACTACAGTTTGGCAATTGAGTTATGATGGTCGTAACAACGAGCCTATTACCCTGCCTGTTAAGTTTCCTTTACTATTGGCGCAAGGAGCGGAAGGTATTGCGGTAGGTTTGGCTACCAAGGTTATGCCTCACAATTTTCTGGAACTTATTGATGCTTCTATTGAAGTATTAAAAGGAACCAGACCAAATATCCTTCCTGATTTCTTTACCGGCGGTATGGCCGATTTCTCTGCATATAACGAAGGTATGCGTGGAGGTAAAATCAGGGTAAGGGCAAAAATTACAGAAAAAGACAAGAAAACACTCGTAATAACCGAGATACCATACAGTACAACAACAGGTTCAGTAATTGATAGCGTATTATCTGCTAACGATAAGGGTAAAATCAAGATCAAAAAGATTGAAGACAATACCGCGCAACATGTGGAGATCGTTATCCACCTTGCGCCCGGTATTTCGCCCGATGTAACCATTGATGCCTTGTATGCTTTCACTTCATGCGAGGTTTCTATTTCTCCAAATACTTGCGTAATTAAGGATGATAAACCTCAATTTTTGAGTGTTAATGATATCCTTACTGAGAACACGCACAATACCAAGAACCTGTTAAAACAGGAGCTGGAAATTAAGTTGCATGAATTGCAGGAAAGAATATTCTTTAGTTCATTACTAAAGATCTTCATTCAGGAAGGCATGTACAAAAACTCAGACTACGAGAACTCTGGTAACTTTGAAATAGTTGTTGAGGTCTTAAACCGCTTATTCGAGCCATTTAAGCCAGATTTATACAGAGAGATTCAGCCTGAAGATTTCAAGAAACTTATTGATAAACCAATGAGTAGTATTACCCGCTTTGACGTTAAAAAGGCGGATGATCAGATGAAAGCTTTAGCTGATGAGATCAAAGTTGTAAAGAACCACCTACGTCATTTAACTGATTATACGATTGCCTGGTTCCAGAGACTTAGAGATAAGTACGGTAAGGGCAAAGAACGTAAAACGGAAATTCGTTTGTTCGATAGGGTAGAAGCTTCTAAAGTTGCTTTGGCTAACGTAAAATTATACCTAAACCGCGAAGACGGTTTTGTGGGTACTGGTTTGCGTAAAGATGAATTTATTGCGGATTGTTCTGATATTGATGAAATCATCGTTTTCAGAGAAGATGGTAAATGCATCATCACCAAAGTAGCTGATAAAACCTTTGTGGGTAAAGGAATTCTCCATGCTCAGGTCTTTAAAAAGGGCGATGAGCGTACCATCTATAACATGATCTATAAGGACGGTGCCAGTGGGGTATCGTACATTAAACGTTTCGCCGTAGTAGGCGTAACTCGCGATAAAGAATATGACCTTACCAAAGGAAGTAAAGGCTCTAAAGTGTTGTACTTTACTGCAAATCCTAACGGAGAAGCAGAAGTAGTTACCGTACAGTTAAAACCACATACCAAGCTTAAAAAGCTTCAGTTTGATCTGGATTATGCCGAAATAGCAATTAAAGGGCGTGGATCTCAAGGTAATATTGTATCCAAATATCCTATCAAAAAGGTACTGTTAAAAACCAAAGGCGTATCTACACTTTCCGGACTTAAAATATGGTACGATGATCTGCTTAGAAGACTTAACGTTGACGGCAGAGGTAAATACCTTGGCGAATTTGATGGCGACGATAAAATATTACAGGTTCATAAAGAGGGATGGTATGAGCTAAGTACTTTCGAATTGAGCAATCACTTTGATGCTGACCTGATCCTCATCCAGAAGTTTGATCCTGAAAAACCATTTACAGTTGTACAATACGAAGGAAAAGCTAAAAACTATTTTGTCAAGAGGTTTGTATTTGAACCAATTGCTGTAGGTAAAAAAGGTAACCTGATTAGTGAAGAGCAAGGATCAAAATTCCTTTACTTAACTAGTAATCCTGAAGCAGTTTTAACCGTTGATGTACTTAAAGGTAAAACACAAACTCCTGAAACGTTAGAAATTCTGCTGGCAGAGTTTATTGATGTAAAGGGTATAAAGGCTAACGGAAACAGACTGAGCCAACATGATGTGAAAAACCTGAGTATTTCCAATCATGAAGAGGCGGAACTGGTTTTAGAAAGTAAGGCTACTGCCTCAGAGACTTCTTCTAATGAGGAACAATCTGAAGAAGAAATTACTGAATCAACTGATGAGGTAACTATTACAGAAACTGAATCGGAGGAGGTAGAAGATGCAGCTCCGGAAGAAATTGAAGCTTCAGAAGAACCGGAGGCTGAAGCTGAAGAAACGGAAGTTGAAACAGCAGCAGAGGAACCTGTTGCTAAAGTAGAAGAGGTTGCAGAAAAACCGAAGCCTGTTGAAAAGAAACCATTTGTTGTTGCTAAAGAAACAAAACCTGCACCTAAAGAAGAACCTGTAGAAAAGGTTGAGGAAAAAGCAGTGGAAAAACCAGCAGCGGCTCCAGTTGCTGAAGGAAAACCTAAAAAAGCATGGGGAGCTCCAAAAGCACCTGAAAAAGAGCCAGAAGCAAAGCCTGAGGCTAAGGAAGTAGTAGAGACTAAGAAAGAAGCAGCCAAGGAAGAGCCTAAAGCCAAACCGGAACCTAAAGAAGCTGTGGAGACTAAAAAGGAAGCAACTAAAGAGGAACCTGAAGCTAAACCAAAAGCCGAAACTCCAACAAAGGAAATCAAGTTTGAGATCACAAATCCTAATGATATAGAAATTGATGATAAAGGACAGTTAGGCTTATTTTAAGCCTAACATCCTGATCTTCGCTATTTTCACATCATTAAATTTATGTCATTTTCTGCTTAAACATAGCGTGATTTTAATTTAGATAAATATATTTGTCGGATTACAGATCACAATTAAAAGATAGATACTACTTAGTTTATGTTGAAACAGTTGACGGGCATTCTTATTTTACTTTCATTTTTGCTGGTAAAGCATGCCTCGTTATTTCCTGTAACTAACGATAAACAAACAGTAGCAATCCATCAAACCGATCACGACTCTGAGTCCTCAGAGGAAGAAAAAGAATTAAAAAATCTGGAACTTACTGATGATGTGTTTATTCATCAGCCAACTGTTGAACTTGCGCATACATTAACCTCAAAAAAGGTTAATTATACTTATGTAAAGCGTACCGTATCCTCAGAGATTTCATTACCATACCCCCCTCCAGAAGCCTGATTGTAAATATATTACAATCAAAATTCACACATTACACAATAAATTTATTTTTATGAGATATCCTTTAGTATCAAAAGGTGCCGTATTAGGCATTTTATTAAGCGCAACTGCATTGTCGGTAAATGCACAAAAAATTGAAGAGCAAGAATTAAAAGTTAACGTAGATAAGATCTCTAATTCTACAGCACACTTAAAAAACTTAGAACCTGTAACTTTTAAGTATGATGTACAGAAGTACAAGCATCTTAAATTACCTGCTGGCGAGCAGTATGGCTTCCTTGCAAGTAACGTACAATCAGAATACCCGGCTATGGTTTACGAGGCCACTAAAATATATGACAAGGGCAAGAACAATGCAAAAGTTGCCAGATATAGCGAAGTACAGTCAGAAAACCTGATTCCGGTATTAGTAGCCGCAATTAAGGAGCAGCAGGAACAAATTGACCTGCTTAAAAAAGAATTAAACCTCTTGAAAGAGAAGTCTAAATAGTTAGTTTTTTTTGTTTTAGTATCTTTGAAAAAGCCATCGCGAGATGGCTTTTTAATTACTTCTGTTTTTTAGATTGCTGCATTGGGTTTAATGTAGGCAGGTTTTGCTCCTTAAACAATTCAAACCTGGTAGCCTGGTTTTTTCTTGGCCATGAATTGTTGCTTTCATCAATATCAGCTGTTTCTCTGTTAGGATCCAATTGTACAGAAACAACTTCCTTATCCTTAGCAAAAACCTTGGTTATTCTGTTCTCGTTTTTTCTCCATACATAAGCAGGAATCCTGTCCGTTTCAGTGCTGCCATCCTTAAATGTCCATTCAATAATTAAAGGCATCACTAAACCGCCCAGATTAGAAAAATCAAGCTCATAAAAGTTCTTTTTGCTCTCATAGATTTTTTTCTCTTCAGCACCTAAAGATTTATAATAATCCTGGAATTGCTCATCAGCAGTTTGACTAACCTCAAAGCGATCAAACTTATTGTAATAATCTTGCAAGCTGGTGTCTTGTTCAATAGCGAACTTTACACCCTCAGCCTTATTACGTTCTCTGCTTAGGTATTTGTTGTCTTTATCATAAGCTTTCTTGTTCTCCGCATTTTCAGTAGCCTGTTTCATGCTGTTCATGCGATAGTAACGAACACTATTCAATGAAATATCTACAGGATCAGTACCAAAGAACCAACCTCTCCAAAACCAGTCAAGGTCTACTGCCGAAGCATCTTCCAATGTTCTGAACATATCTGCAGGGGTAGGGTGTTTAAAAGCCCATCGCTTTGCGTATTCTTTAAAAGCATAATCAAAAAGCTCCCTGCCCATTATGGTTTCTCTTAAAATATTTAGGGCTGTAGCAGGTTTAGCATAAGCATTAGGGCCAAAATTCACGATGTTCTCAGAATTAGTCATGATAGGCTCCAGTTGATCTTTAGGCATTTTCATGTAGTCAACAATCTTATGCGCCGGACCTCTTTGCGAAGGATAATTGTTATCCCATTCCTGTTCTGCCATAAATTGGCAAAATGTATTTAAACCCTCATCCATCCAGGTCCATTGTCTTTCGTCAGAGTTCACAATCATTGGAAAGAAGTTGTGGCCAACCTCGTGCATAATCACACTGATTACGCCATATTTAAGCGACTCAGTATATGAACCATCCTTTTCTGCACGACCATGATTAAAACAAATCATAGGGTATTCCATCGCATTAGAAGCCTCAACCGATATGGCCACCGGGTATGGGTAAGGAATAGTATGCTTAGAATAGGATTTTAAAGTATGGGCAACAACCTTAGTGGAATACCTGCTGTAAATAGGGTAGGCCTCTGGACCATAATACGACATGGCCATTGTTTTTTTACCATCAATATAGGTAGCCATGGCATCCCAAACCAATCTTCTTGAAGATATCCAAGCGAAATCTCTTACGTTTTCAGCCACATAAGTCCAGGTCTTTTTTGCAGTACTCTTCTTCGTCATGGCCGATTTAGCCTCACTAAGATTTATAACTTCCAAAGGAGCTTTTGCTGTTTGAGCTTCATTCCAACGCTTTAAACTTGTTGCACTTAAAACCTGTGGATAGTTCTGACATTCGCCCGTTGCACCAACCACATGGTCGGCCGGAACAGTCATGTTCACCTTGTAATTTCCAAATACGAGGGCAAACTCACCTCTGCCTTCAAATTGCTTGTTCTGCCACCCCTGAAAATCGGAGTAAACAGCCATGCGTGGAAACCATTGTGTGATGGTAAACAGGTAGTTGTCATCCTCAGGGAAATACTCATAACCACCTCTTCCGTGCACAATTTTACGGTCAGAGATGTTATAATTCCAGGTTATCTTTAACTTAAATTTTTCCTTAGGTTTAAGTACCATAGGCAAGTCAATTCGCATCATGGTATTGTTAATTACATACGGAAGAGGAGTGCCTTTCTCGTCAGTAATTTTAATGATTTTAACCCCAAGATCATCATTACGACCAATAATATCAGAGAAATCATCCAATGTCATTTTCTCTTTTATTTTGCTGGTCTGCGTAAGCTTGTTATCACTAGTAGCTTTATTCTGATTCTCATCAAGCTGCACCCATAAATAGCTTAAAGGATCAGGTGAATTGTTATAGTAAGTGATTGTTTCAGATCCATTTAACTTAAGATTCTTTTCATCCAGTTCGGCATTGATCTCATAATCTGCCCTTTGCTGCCAGTAGGCTGGTCCCGGTGCGCCCGAAGCAGAGCGATAATAATTGGGGTCGGAAAGCATAGTGCCCAGCTGTTCAAATTTATTACCATGATTTGAACCCGGATTATTTAATGATTGTGCATATACACCGGCATTAAAAACTAATGCAGTAGCTAGAAGTAAAAGTTTCTTCATTTTGTTAGTTAAGGATTGCATGGACGCGCTCGGCGGCCATTACAAATGATATACCAAATATAGCGGATGAAAGGAAGAAATTCCAGTCCCAGCGCTTAATTTTTATGATCATAATCAGGATGAATGAAAGTAGGAGTACACCAACAACAATCAGCACCTGACCAAATTCTAATCCTAAATTAAAGCCCAGTAATTCAACAACGATGCTGCTGCTTTTGCCAAGCAGACTTTTCAGGTAATTAGAGAAACCCATACCGTGTATCAATCCAAAGAAAAGCGCTAAAGTGTATTTTAACCTTATGGCCTTAGGTTTAGGCTTTTTATTAAGGATATTGGATAATGCTGTTATCAGGATAGTAACAGGGATTAAAAACTCAATAAGCGCAGAATTTACATGCACAACATTTAACACACTTAAGGCTAAAGTAATGCTATGGCCAACGGTAAATGCGGTAACCAAAATTAGTACTCTTTTCCAGTCGGAGATGGTATAAATACCACAAAGAGCAAGTAAGAAAAGTATATGATCGTAGCCCTGCCAATCTAAAATATGGTGCCAGCCAAGATCAAAATAGAGTTTGAAATCTTGCATTGTAGTTTAAAGTTGTAATTTTGAATACAGAATAGCAAGAAATATTCTATTTTATATCTACCTATACAAAATGTTACAACTTATTTTATTTTTTTGGTTAAATATATTTCATCCGTTTTACGTTAGCGTAACTGAGGTAGATTATAGTCCAAAAACAAAAACTGTACAGGTAAGTGTTCGTGTGTTTTTTGATGATTTTGAAAGCGCACTTGATAAGCGCTATAAAACAAGCATCAATATTCTGAAGCCTAAAGATCGTAAGCAGGTAGATGGCTTGATCTCTGACTATGTTAAAAACCACTTACAGATTAAGGCTAATAACAAATTGCTTACCCTAAAATATTTAGGGTATCAGATTGAAGAGGATGCTGCATGGTGTTATTTCGAAAGTGAAAAAGTAGAGCGTGTGCAGAAGCTAAATATTCAAAACGACATACTCTTTGAACAGCACGATTCTCAGATCAATATGATTCATGCAACGGTAAATGGGAAGAGAAAAAGCACCAAACTTGATAACCCTGAAAGGTCTGTAGAATTTTCTTATTGAGCCTGTTAAAGTTCGGCGTTAGGTTATGGTTTTTTTAACGATTATCCAGACGTCGTCCAGGCATTGTCCAGTGGTCGTCCAGTGATTGTCCAGTTTGGGATGAATAAAATGTGGGTAGGGGCTGGTTGATTTTTTGATGATTTGTACTTATTTCAGCAGCTATCATATGGCTGGTAGGCATTAAATATACTGTATAAAAAAGGCGACTGTATCTCAGGTGATACAGTCGCCTTTTTTAGACGATTACTGGTATTGAATATAAACAGGAACTGGTTTCAATTTCATCAATTCTTCTGGAGTCATTAAACGCTTAGGCTCTTTTTTCAAATCATTTTTATAGAACAATTTGAAACCTGTAAACTGAACTGGCTCAGAGAAAATAAAGTGACGGTAAGTTCCTTTTTTAAGTTCTGGCTCACCCCATCCATCCATGTGCATTACAATTTGAACTTCCGGACGAAGTTTGATATTCTGCGCATTGGTTACCATCTTTTTTGTAAAACGGTGAACTACAAATACTTTTGGAGGCAAGTTGTATTTCTTTACCAAGTTAGTTAAATACTGAGAAACATAGTTGATATCAGCAGCATCGTAAGTTCCGATTCTTTTACCTGGTAATGAACCATCTTTCATAGAGAATTCAGGATCTATGCCTAAATGCACAAATGGTAATTGTAAGTATTTTTCTATGTGAGGTAACTCAGCTTTAATGTTACTAAGTGCAACCTGTAAATCTAAAAATACGATGGTATTAGGACGCATTTTAGCGATCTTTAATACAGAGTCAATCTGTGAGTTGGCCATACGGTTGATGTATTTGCCATCTCTACCCGGAGTACCACTTGCTACAGCAGCAATGTAGTGTAAACCTGGTTGTACCGGAGTAGAAGGATCAACTTTTTCCCAATGTTTAACTTCGGCATCTAGTCTTTTCCACATTTCTTTTGGAGCATATTCTCCAAGAGCACCCATTTTTTTAGAGTGTAAGTTTCCATAATAAACAACAATACGTTTAAATGGAAGTATAGCACCCGCTAATGGATATGGTTGTTTTTTAACCGGCCATTTACCTGTGGTATCGCCATTGGCTAATTTTGCCATAATTGAATCATACTTTGCAGTATCAATCGGTCCGCGCAAATCTTCTTTTGTTTCAGATGCTGTCGAATCTCCAGGGGCAGTTTTTGTTTGGCCATTGGCCTTTTTAACGTCCGAGGTGCAGCTTATAAACACACCAACTGAAGCCATTCCGACTAAAAGCATCCCTGCTAGATGAGATAATTTCATTTTTTATACTTGTTTTTTATGGTAAGATAAGATGTTAATGTTGGGTAACATTTTACATTATTAAACTTTTACAAGTATACCACTCTCCTGTATAATAAAAAAGCTGGTTATCAGGGTTAATTAAAATATTTCTATTTATTGTTTGGAATTAGTCTAAATAAGTTCTTATACTTGCGGTGTTATTTAAAATTATTCTAAATAGATCGTTTAATGAGAATTGGTTTACTATTAATGGCTGTATTTTTTATCGTTTCAACAACGCAGGCGCAAGAGAAACGCGCGGGCAGAGAGTTGAAAAGAGATACAACAGCTAATTGCCTAAAGGAAGTTGTGGTTACAGGCGAATATCAACCTCAATCATTAAGAAATTCAGTTTACAGAACTCGCATCATTAATTCAGAACGTATTCGTTTACGTGCCGCAACAAATGTTCAACAGGTATTAAATACAGAATTGGGCTTCAGGTTTTCTAATGATATGACACTTGGAACAAGTGATGTGATGTTAATGGGGATGTCGGGGAGGAATGTTAAAATCCTTTTGGATGGTGTTCCGATGATAGACAGGGGTGATACCAGAGAAAGTTTAAATCAGATTGACATCAACTCGATTGAACGTATAGAGATAGTTGAAGGGCCACTTTCAGTGTCTTATGGTACTGATGCACTTGCAGGCGTAATCAATATCATAACAAAAAGAGCAGCTAAAGAAATATTAAGCATTAATGCAAGGGTGCAAGAGGAAACAGTAGGGGATGAATATTCACCTTTCCGCAAAAAAGGATCTCACCTGCAAAATGTAGGAGCAAGCTGGCAGAACAAGGGCTGGAGTGTTCTTGGAGGAGTAACACATAACGATTTTAACGGTTTTAACAGTGCACCTGCTTTGGCTACTTCAGCACAGATTGCAGCTGATATCAACAGGTGGAAGCCTAAAGAGCAATGGTTGGGGAATGGTCGCCTGGGTTATAATAGTGATAAGTTAAATGTATGGTACCGAATGGATTATGCTGATGAGACTATTTTAAGCAAAGGCGGCTATAACCCAAACATTTTTAAAGCGGTTAATCAAAAATACATTACCAACAGGTATACACAGCAATTACAGGGCGATTACAAGCTAACTGATAAATTACAGCTTAGCGGAATATTGGGCTATTCTAATTTAAAACGTACAACCAAAAGCGTGCTGCACGATTATTCTACAGGAACAGAAGAGCTGTCTGGCGGTGCCGGCGAGCAGGATGTAGCCAAATTTCAATCTACATCCATCCGTGCAACAGCTCAGTATAGATTTTCGGATCAGTTGTCTTTTCAACCTGGTATAGAGGTTAATCTGGACGGTTCAAGCGGGGCAAGAATTAAAGGAGATCCTTCAATTAATGATTATGCTTTCTTTATCTCTTCTGAATGGAAGGTTACAGATGGCATAACGATAAGACCGGGAGCTCGTTTTATTAAAAATTCGGTTTACGATGCACCTCCGGTAATTCCATCACTAAATACGAAGTTCAGGTTAAATAAGGATTTCGATTTACGTTTAGGCTATGCAAGTGGCTTCCGTTCTCCAGCTTTGCGTGAGTTGTACTATGATTTCTTTGATGCCAGCCATTCTATTTTAGGAAATGAGAACCTGAAAGCAGAACAGTCGCATAGTTTTACCGGATCGTTAACTTTTACCAGATCGGATAATGAAAACGTTGATTTCCGCTCGGTTGTAAGTGGCTTTTATAATACTTTCAGAAATAGAATAGACTTCGGTCTTTCTGCAAGCGACCCTACAATTACTACCCTTATAAATGTTTCCCGCTACAAAACAACCGGAGGAACTTTTGAAAACACTTTAACGCTTAATGATTTGCAGATTTCCCTGGGGCTTTCTTACATCGGTATTAACAATCGCTTTGTTGCCGATGCACCAAAGCCAGGGGAGTCTGATGAATTTGCATGGACACCAGAGGTGAATAGCAATATCACTTATACATTTTCTAAGATTGGTACCACTGTAAATCTAGCCTATAAGTTTTCGGGAAGAAGACCTTTTTATCAGCTAAATACAGTTGGTGGAGTTGATCAGGTTAGTCTTGAAAGAACAGGTTCTTACAGCACGGCCGATCTGATGATCAACAAAAAAATATTTAAATCACTTAATCTGAATGCAGGAGTTAAAAACCTGTTCGATGTAACCACCATTAGCAGCACATCGGTTGCAACGGGTTCGGCACACTCAACAGGTGGCCCGGTTCCTTTGAATTACGGACGCTCTTATGTGGTCGGATTAAGCTATAACTGGAACAAGAATTAGATTATTAATTATAACACGTATAAAATCATGAACAAATTTACTCAACTCGTTGCCCTATTGTGTTTTACCACCGCCTTTACTTCTTGTAGTAAAGATGAAAATCCGCTAGTAGAGGTTCCGGTGTCGGATGGCACAACACTAACATTAAATGGCATAGCAGGTGCTGAAGCAGGAAGTAGTGCTGCTAACAGTGTTTATATAGATTTAAGCGGTGCACAGCAAACTGCAGTGCTTCGAAACAGCTGGGCTTTAGGTTTTTATTCGGGCAATGAATTTAAAGTTGTTTTGAATGGAGCTTCAGGAGCTTCGGCAAAGAAATTAGATAAAACAGATTTAAACGCGGTAACTGAGGCAGATTTTAAAGTGTCTGATTTAACCATCGCTCTTGGTGCAACAGGCCCTGATGCAGAGACTGAGTTTAAGAAATTTGATGATCCAAGAGAAGCCAATATTTTGAATAAGACTGCAATTGAAACTGTTTCTTCAACAGATTCTGAAAATAAAGTATATCTGGTAAGTCCAATTGGTGGTAGTCATAGTGCAGTAATAAGTGCTGAGACTGTTTACAAAGTAAGAATTTTGCGCAAAGCAAATGGCTATACTTTGCAATATGCTAAGCTAAAGGAAACTACTTTTAAATCTGTTGACATTGTTAAAGATGCCAATTCAAACTATAACTTTTTCTCTCTTACAGATGGTAAACCGGTAAGTGTTGAGCCTGCGAAAGCCAATTGGGATCTTGTATGGAGCTGGACGATGTATTATGGTACAAATCAGGACGGTATTTTCCCTTACAGCTTTTCTGATATAGTTTTCAGCAATAGCCTTAATGGTGTTCAGGTAGCTCAGGTTCAAACTTCGGTAGTAAGTTATGCGAATTTCTCTGAGTCGAACCTTAGTGCTGTAACATTTAATGCAAAGAGAGATGCAATTGGTGATAAGTGGAGAAATACAACCGGTACTGCGATAGGTGTAAAAACCGATTCGTTTTACATTGTAAAAGATGGTGCTGGCAATATATATAAATTGAAATTTAACAGTTTTCATGCAAGCGATGGCGGAGTTCGTGGTAAGCCTGTAGTAGAATATAAACTAGTTAAAAAAGGATAAACGTTTGGTTTAGTTTGGTTAGATGAGGATGCTTTCTGCCCCCAGAAAGCTCCTCTTTTTAAACACTGATTATGAAAAAAATAGTAATGCTGGCGATGGCCGCTGCCATGTTTAGTGCATGCAGAAACACTAGTGAAAACAATACAGCAAGACAATTGCCTGATAGTGTGAAAATAGTTTCTTTAAATGGAACGGTAAGCGAAATTGTTGCCGGACTAGGTTTAGAAAAAAACATAGTAGGTACGGATATAACAAGTAGCTATCCGGAAAGCTTAAAAAGTAAGCCTAAGGTTGGTCACAATAGTAAGATCAATGTAGAGGGTGTTTTGTCTTTACAGCCTAACATTGTTGTAGGCATTGAGAAAGAAGTATCTCCACAACTTGCAGCTCAGTTTAAAACTGCCGGAATTAAATTGTTATTGTTTAAGCAGGATTTCTCTGTAGATGGTGCTAAAAATTTAATCCGTTCTGTTGGCGATAGTTTATTGCAACAGGCTAAAGCAGATTCTTTAATTAAAGTATTTGACGTAGAAGTAGCATCAGCTCAAAAACAAATTACCAATACTAAAAAAGCCAAAGTACTATTTATTTATGCCCGCGGTACAGGAACAATGATGGTTGGTGGTTTAGGTACACAGGTAGATAAGGTAATTCAGTTAGCTGGTGCAGAAAATGCAGTAACAGGGTTTTCTGAATATAAACCTTTAACCTCCGAAGCATTGGTTAAAGCCAATCCTGATGTAATCTTATTGTTTGATGATGGTTTGCAAAGTTTAGGTGGTGCACAAGGATTGGAAACGGTTCAGGGTATTGCACAAACAAATGCTGGTAAAAACAAGAAGTTCGTTACCATGGATGGTGCTTTGCTTACCAGTTTCGGTTTGCGTTTAGGAAAGGCAATAACAGAATTATCAGGCAAAATTAACGAGGTAGTTAAATAGCAACAGGGGTGATTAAAAAAACAGGATATATTATTGTACTGCTTGCAGTGGTGCTGATTGTAACGATGGTGGTTTCTTCCTGTATTGGTGCTGTATATATCAGTTTTTCTGAACTGTTATCTATGATTAGTTACCATACTGGGTTATCCGATCATCAGGGTTTTACATCGCAACAGGCATCCGTATTTTTTAATCTTCGTTTGCCAAGAGTATTATTGGGTGGGCTTATTGGTGCGGCTTTGGGTGTTTCCGGTGCTGCGATTCAAGGCTTATTCCGTAATCCACTTGCAGAACCCGGTTTAATAGGTATATCATCGGGTGCTACGTTATTTGCAGTAATTATGATTGTGCTGGAGATTAGCATTTTTAAAAATCTTACAGGCACATTAAGCTTTTACGCTTTGTCAATTGCCGCATTTATTGGTGCCGGAATTACCACAATGATTGTTTATCGCATTGCGATGAAGAATGGTAAAACTGTTATAACAACTTTATTACTGGCCGGATTGGCAATTAATGCATTTGCAAACTCGTTTATTGGGTTGATGACTTACATGGCTACCGATGCACAATTACGAAACATTACCTTTTGGAATCTTGGAAGTTTAGGCGGTGCCAGCTGGCAAACAGTGAGTGCATTGTTGCCCTTTGTTTTAATCCCGATTGTTACGCTTCCCTTTTTTGCGAAATCTTTAAATGCATTGGCGCTTGGAGAACCGCAGGCTTTGCATATGGGTGTAAATGTTAAAGTAGTTAAACGGATGATCATTATTTTGGCTACTATGGCTGTTGGTGCTTCTGTTGCTATGGCCGGAATAATTGGGTTTATTGGTTTAATTATTCCTCATATTATAAGGATGACATTTACAGCTGATCATAGGCTTGTAATTCCGGGATCGGCATTGCTTGGTGCTGCGTTATTAACTGGCGCCGACCTTATTGCCAGAACAATAGTTGCTCCTGCAGAACTTCCAATAGGCATATTAACTGCCATGATTGGTGTGCCTGTGTTTATATATATTATTATCTCTGAGAAAAATAAAAACAACCTATAGATGATCCGAGTAGAAGATTTAACGTATAAAGTTGGGAATAGAAAACTGGTAGATGGGCTGAGCTTTGAGGCTCACTCTGGAGAAATGCTTGCCATATTGGGTGCAAATGGGGCCGGTAAAAGTACTTTGATGAAATTGCTTTGCAGAGAAATACGGCCATCGGCAGGCAAGGTTTTTATTAAGGGAAAAGAGTTGATGAATTACAGGCTTGAAGATCTGGCAAAGACAAGAGCTGTGCTTTCTCAACACAATACTATTTCTGTTTCTTTTGTTGTTGATGAATTGGTAATGATGGGGCGTTATCCACATTTTGATCAGAAACCTGCTTCCAATGATTTTTCAGTAGTAAGGAGAGTAATGCAGGATACAGGGATAAGTCATTTGTCGGGCCGCGATTACAATACGCTTTCAGGTGGTGAGCAGCAACGGGTTCAATTGGCAAGGGTTATTGCGCAGGTTTATGATAGTCCGAATGCTTGTTTGTTATTGGATGAGCCAACAAATGGTTTGGATATTCAGTTTCAGCAACAGATTATGGTATTGGCACGTAAGCTGGCCGACAGAGGGTATTGTGTAATCTGTATTTTACACGACATCAATTATGCTTCTCGCTTTGCTGATAGGATATTGATGCTTAAAAATGGTAAAAAGGTTGCCGAGGGGATGCCTATTGACGTTATCAATTGCGATAATATACATGAGACTTTTAGTATTAAAGTAAAGCTTATGGCATGTGAAGATTACAATTGTCCGCTGGTTATACCGGCTACAAGTGTGAGTTAAGGAATAATATTTAAAAATAGAACGAATTAATTAAAACAATATAAAATGGAAAAGATATTAGATTTAAAAAGCCAATGGGAAGCATTTAAAACAGAAAACCCAAAAGTACGTATCAGAGATGCTGCAAAACAACTGGGTACTAGTGAAGCTGAATTAATTGCAACAACTGTAAATTCAACTGCTATCCGTTTGCAGGATCAGTTCCAGGAAATATTAAAAGAAGTTGAAAGTTTAGGCTATGTAATGGCTTTGACCCGTAATGACTTTTGTGTTCATGAGCGTAAAGGAATATATAAAAAAGTATCCTTTAATGGAATGATGGGATTGGCAGTAAATCCTGATATCGATTTAAGGCTATTTATGAATGCATGGAAATCGGCTTTTGCTGTTGATGAAAATGCTCGCAAAAGCTTGCAGTTTTTTGGTAAGGATGGTGAGGCTATTCACAAAATCTACATAACAGATACAAGCGATGTTGATGCTTACGAGGCATTGGTTAAAAAATATACGGCAGAAGATCAGACTGCTGCATTAGAAATAATTACTGAGAAAGTTGCTGCTGTAGAAAAACCGGATCAGGAAGTTGATGCAGAATCATTTAAGAAAGAATGGTTGGCATTAAAGGATACGCACGATTTTCATGGTTTGTTAAGAAATTATGGATTGAGTCGTACTCAGGGTTTGCGTTTAGCACCTGAAGGTCATGCTACACAAATTACAACCGACTCGCTAAAAGCTATTTTAACCAAAGCTTCTGAAACAGATTTGGAGATCATGGTCTTTACTTCAAGTGCAGGATGTATCCAGATTCACACAGGTTTAGTGAAGAAACTTGTTCAAACTGGTCCGTGGTTTAATGTATTAGACCCTGAATTTAACATGCACCTTCGTGAAGATGGTATCGCTAATGTATGGCTGGTTAAAAAGCCAACAAGTGATGGTATTGTAACTAGTATTGAAGTGTTTGATAAAGATGGAAATATCATTGTTCAGTTCTTTGGAAAACGTAAACCAGGTATTCCTGAAAATGAAAACTGGAGAATGATAGCAAATGAATTAGCTGTAATTGCATAAACAGCGAAAGAAACTTAAGCAGTAAGGTGTTACTGGGTTTAAGTGTGTTTAGAGACGCCGGTTTAGGTCCCGGCGTCTTTTTTATTTCTTTCTTCAGTCGTCCTGAAATAGACTACGAATGATAGGGTAGCCTCGTCATGCTAAATTCAGGGTTGAATTCAGGATGACGGTAGTGCGGATAGCAAATTGCTTATTTAAACGTATTGAATTTACCAAAAACTCCTAATGGCAATTTAATGCCAGAAGTAGCCTGTAAATACAATTCTCCAGTTTCTAAATTTCTTACCTGAGGAAACGAAGTTTTAATCAAGTTCTCTACAATAACTGATGAGAAACCTAAAGAGTAGGTGTTTAAGATCAGGAAGTGTTCTTCCTCATCTAATAACTGCACTACATCTTGCATCATTTCCTGAATATGGTCTTCCAGTTTCCATTTCTCTCCATTTGGCCCATGACCAAAAGCAGGAGGGTCTAAGATAATACCGTTATATTTTTTACCGCGTTTAAGCTCTCTCTTTACAAACTTTAAAGCATCCTCAACTACCCAACGCACATCTTTAAGTTTAGAAAGCTCCTGGTTTTCATTAGCCCAGTTTACTACTTGTTTAATGGAATCAACGTGAGTTGTATCTGCTCCGGCAGCTTTCGCAATTAGCGAAGCAGCACCGGTATAGGCAAACAAGTTTAATACTTTAGGACTTGGAGTTTTAAATTTCTTTATTGACGAAGAAATATAATCCCAGTTTACCGCTTGTTCAGGGAAAACACCAACATGTTTAAATGAGGTTAATCCCAAACGCAGGTTAATAGTTACATCATCATTTTTATACTCAACATTCCAACGATCAGGTAAATGAGCAGAGTTTTTAACCCATTCTCCAGAGGTAGCAGAACGACCTTTAAATCTGATGTGGGTTTGTTTTTTCCAGTCGTTTTCAGACAAGGTTTTTTTCCAAACGGCTTGAGGCTCTGGTCTGGACAATACCAGATTACCAAAACGTTCTAATTTTTCAAAATCACCACAGTCGATCAGCTCATAATCTTTCCAATGCGTGGGTGTTAGCAGGCTTATCATAATTATATATTAAAACTTTCCTTTTGCAGCCTTCATAAAGCGGCTTGCAAAAACGAAATCATTTAGTTCTTGAATTTCAGTATGGGCGATCTCTTTATTAGATCCTTCCCAGAATTTCTTGCCTTCGTGCAAGAAAAGAATATAGTCGCCGATACCCATAACAGAGTTCATATCGTGGGTAACAACTATTGTTGTTGTATTGTATTCTTCAGTAAGTTCCTTAATCAACTCATCAATTACGATAGAAGTTTTCGGATCAAGACCAGAGTTGGGTTCATCAACAAACAAATACTTTGGGTTCATGGCAATAGCACGGGCAATACCCACACGTTTTTTCATACCACCCGAAAGCTCAGCTGGGAAAAGTTTGTTTTTTCCTTCAAGGTTTACGCGTTCCAAACAGAAGTTTACACGATCCAGCTTTTCTTTACGATCCTGTTCGGTAAACATATTTAAAGGGAACATAATGTTCTCCTCAACAGTCATTGAATCAAATAATGCAGAACCTTGGAAAAGCATACCGATCTCTTTTCTGATCTCTATCTTCTCTTCGAAGTTCATTGAAGTAAACTCACGACCATCGTATTCTACACTGCCTTGTTCAGGGTGGTGTAGGCCGATCATACATTTAAGTAATGTGGTTTTACCGGAACCGGAACCACCAATGATCAGGTTAGTTACACCAGCTTCAAACTTACCGGAAATTCCCTGTAGTACTTTGTTGCTGCCAAATGATTTGTGTATGTCCTTAATCTCGATCATAATAATAACTGGGTTACAATGTAATCACATGCCAATATAGTAATACAACTCACAACAACAGCTCTGGTACTTGCCTGCGCTACTTCAAGCGCACCGCCTTTTACATAAAAACCTTCGTATGCAGGAACAGAGGTAATGATAAAACCAAATACAAAGGCCTTTACAAGGGCAACAACAATGGTATAAGGATTAAAATCAGTAGTAATACCCTGAATATATTCGGCAGGAGTAACAGCACCAGATAAAGTACCACCAATGTATCCGCCAGTAATGCTTAAGAACATTGACATAATAACCAATAACGGAACCATGGTAATACCTGCTATAATTTTTGGTAGGATAAGATAACCGGGAGAGTTAATCCCCATAATCTCTAGTGCATCAATCTGCTCACTTACACGCATTGTGCCAATTTCAGATGAAATTGCAGAACCAATTTTACCTGCCAAAACAATTGCCGTAATGGTAGGACTAAGCTCTAGAATACTTGAATCTCTGTTTACAGAACCAATGATGGTTTTAGGAATAAAATCACTAACCAACTGGAAGGCAATTTGTAATGTCATTACCGCTCCTATAAAAGTAGAAATAATGGCGATTAGCCCAAGGGAACCTACCCCTACAAAATCCATTTGTTTAAAGATGGCCTTCAAGTATATTTTAAACTTTTCGGGCTTTCTAAATACCGCTTTCAATAAAAGTAGGTACCTGCCAAAATTGGTGAAATTCATTCAATGAAAAATTAGCTAAAGTATTTGTGCAATATTATTACAAAGAAACAATAAAAAGTTGAAATCGTACTAATCCCTTTTTCTAACCAATCTTTGCCTATTAATGTTTTGCCATGTGGTGGTTTTTTGTATTATTGTGTTAAATAAGATGTTTAAACAATGAAAGCAATTATTACCGGCGCTACTAAAGGGATTGGAAAGGCCATTGCAATAAAGCTGGCAGAGAATGGGTATGATTTAGCAGTGTGTTCGAGAAGTACGACCGAACTGGAGCGTTTTGCTGAAGAACTAAAGTATACCGGGGTGAAGGTATTTACTTATCAGGCAGATTGCATTGTGAAAGATGAAGTGTATGCATTCTGCAATGCGGTGAAAAATGAAATGTCGGAAGTTGATGTTTTAGTGAATAATGCAGGCATGTTTTTGCAGGGGTCTATACTTGATGAGGCTGATGATCAGCTTGAAAAGCAACTAAATCTCAATCTTAATGCAGCTTATTACCTATCTAAGTTTTTTGGTAAAATGATGCGTACAAGGCAGTCAGGCCATATTTTTAACATATGTTCGGTAGCCAGTAAACAAAATGCAGAAAATGCAGGTAGCTATAGTGTAACTAAAGCGGCATTGCTAAGTCTTAATAGTGTATTTAGGGATGAATTATCAAAATACAACGTTAAGGTAACGGCCGTACTACCAGGTTCTACATTAACCTCATCATGGGAGGGAACAGAAATCCCAGCTGATCGGTTTGTACAACCAGAAGATATTGCCAATACCATATACACCATTTTAAATTTAAGCAGTGGCGTAAATGTTGATGAGATAACTATGAAGCCGATACAGTTTTAAAATATAGGAGGAAATATATTATGGACAAGAGATTATTTAGAAATGAGCATGAGAAAGTAATTGCAGGTGTGTCATCTGGAATTGCAGAGTACATGGAGGTGGATGTGACGATAATCAGATTATTGTTCGTACTCTCAACCATCTTTTTAGTTGGAACAGGGATTTTGGTGTATGTCATCATGTGGATTGTAGTACCTGTAAATAACGATCCGGCAAAAAGATTTTCAAAATTTAATGACTTTTATAAAGGGCCACAAAACAACCCTTTTAACTCGCCAAATGCGTTCTCGCAACCTTTTCAAAACCCGGTTGAAACTCCAAACCCCGCGCAATCGCAAAGTTGGACTTCATCGACAGTAAATGAAGGAGGTTTTACTACTGAACAGAAACAACCTGAGTTTAAGCCTTATCAAAAAAGTGATACTGGCCGAACAATAGGGGGACTGTTTTTACTCGTAATAGGTATGTATTTTTTAATGAACGAGTTTAATATTATCCCTTTCTGGTTTAGCATAAGTAAGTTGTGGCCACTGGTATTTGTTGCAATAGGGGTAAGCTTTATTCTTAAATCTAAAAGAAAAGATGCGTGGGAAGAGTGGAAAAGACAAAATACTCAGGATAGCCCAGCTGAACCGTTAAATCCTACACCTACAGATGTTCCTGAAAACCCAGCTACAGGCGAAAGTAAAATAGACGATAGATTCACCAAAAAAGATATATAAGATGAAACTGGATAGAGTAATGTGGGGTATTGTACTGCTTTTTATAGGTGGGGTACTCCTTTTAGAGAACTTTCATATAATCGATTTTTACTGGCGTAATGTATGGCGTTTCTGGCCAATATTTTTAATCATTGCGGGTGTAAATATTCTTTTTAACAAGAACAAATCACAGGTGGGTGGAATGATATCTATCGGGATTCTTGTGATTACTTTAGGCGTTCTGTTTTACAAAGGCAGACAAGCCCCGGAAGATAGAGTATGGTCGAATTCGCATATTGAAGAAGATGTAAATTTTGATAATAATGAATCTGAACATTTAAGCTTTTCGCACCCTTTTACTGACTCTGCATCTACCAAAACTGTTTTGAATATCTCTGGCGGCGGAACATCTTTTGATCTTAAAGGTCCAACGGATAGCTTAATCACTGCTGATGTACAAAAAAGAGGAGGAACCTTTTCATTGCAAACAGAAAAAACTGATAGTGTAACTACGGTTAATTTTAAAATGAAAGGCAACTCTAAATGGAATATGGGTGATGGGGGGAATGACGTTGATATGAAATTAAATATCAAGCCTACCTGGGAAATTCATATGAGCATGGGTGCCGGAGAAGTAGATTTCGATCTTTCGGAATACAAAGTACGCGCTTTCACTTTTGATGGTGGTGCAGCAGCTTTGAATATTAAGATTGGAGATTTATTGCCTATCACAGATGTGAATGTGAAAACAGGTGTAGCAGATGTTAAAATTAAAATCCCAACAAATTCAGGATGCAGGATTAAAACCAAAACAGGTCTTTCATCAAAAGACTTTACCGGATTTACTAAATTGGAGGATGGTACTTATGAAACTCCAAACTATAAAGCATCAGTAAAAAAGATATTTATCAATTTAGATGGAGGATTGAGTAGCTTTGAGGTAAATCGCTATTAACCGATCGTCATCTTACACTAGTCCGTCATCCTTCACCAATTCGTCATCCTGAATTTATTTCAGGATCACTCAAGAGAAAGGTGGCCTGGCAAGTGAGAGGTCCTGAAATAAATTCAGGATGACGATTGCTTTAGCTAAACGGTTAATAAAATGCGATTCGCAAATCTTGATTCAGGATGACAACAAATGATAAATAATGCAGAATGAAATTGAATATACCGTTGTAATAAACGGAAAGCCGGAAGGCCCATATCAATTAGAACAATTAAAGTCACTAAATATCCGCCCTGAAACTTTTATCAGGAAGCCAGGGATGGATGATTATAAAGAAGCTCACGAGTTACAAGAACTGCGTGAGCTTCTTGGTTTTACATTTCAAAAAACCGCACCTCAATACTTTGCTTCTTTTGATCAGCGTTTACTCGCTTCTGTTATAGATTATTTTTTCTTAACACTCGCTTACGTATTGCTGGTACTGTTAAGTTTCATCTTTATAGAAGAGAAAACTCAGCGCATTATGGTAGCATTAGCAGGATTACCGCTTATCTCTATTGCTAAATTCATTTATAGCAGTATAGCTGAAGCATCTGATAAACAAGCTACTATTGGTAAGCGATTGCTTAATATTAAAGTCACAGACCTTGGTGGAAATAAGATCAGTTTAAACAACGCCTATGGCCGAAATGCTGCTAAGATATTATCTGTAGCACCATTCTTTTTCGGCTATTTATATAGCTTTCTGAATAAGAAACAACAATGTTTTCATGATTTGGCGGCTGATACATTGGTTATAAAAGACCGATTGATCTGACATTACAGTTATAAACATAATCTTTATCTTTGTAGCACATTAGTAAGTCATGGAAAAAGTATTTGATCAGAGCACGTTACAGAAAGAGTTAAAAGGCGGGTATTGTAACAGTTTAACCCAGTATTCAAGGTTTCTAACCAGAGAGGTTAGTATCGGGGATATCCCTATGGGAGGATTAAATCCAATCCGTATCCAATCTATGACTACAACTGATACCATGGATACTTTGGGTACGGTTGAGCAAACCATTAGAATGGTAAACTCAGGTTGCGAGTACGTTCGTATTACTGCTCCAAGTATGAAGGAAGCAGATAATCTTGCTAATATTAAAAAAGAACTAAGGTTTCGTGGCTATAATGTGCCTTTGGTTGCCGATATCCACTTTACGCCAAATGCTGCTGAAGCTGCGGCCCGTATTGTTGAAAAGGTAAGGGTAAACCCGGGAAATTACGCAGATAAGAAACGCTTCGAAAATATTGAATATACCCAGCAAGCTTATCAGGCTGAGCTGGATCGCATATACAAGAAATTTACACCTCTGGTAAAGATCTGTAAGGAATATGGAACGGCAATGCGCATTGGTACTAACCACGGCTCATTATCCGATCGTATCATGAGCCATTATGGCGATACACCGAGAGGGATGGTTGAGTCGGCAATGGAATTTATCCGCATGTGCGAAGACCAGAATTATTACAATCTGGTAATCTCAATGAAAGCCAGTAATACACAGATTATGGTTCAGGCGTACCGTTTATTGGTAGAAACCATGGTGAAAGAGGGGATGAATTATCCTTTGCACCTTGGAGTAACTGAGGCAGGTGATGGAGAAGATGGTCGTATTAAATCGGCAGTTGGTATCGGAACATTATTGGAAGACGGATTGGGTGATACCATTAGAGTTTCCCTAACTGAAGATCCTGAATTTGAAGCTCCGGTTGCAAAAGCATTGGCTTTAAGGTATGAAACCAGAGCGTTGTTAAGTGAAGAGAATTCAAATATCGCCGAACAACGGGAAAGCATTACTGTTAAAGACCTTCCTTATAATCCTTACGAGTACAATCGCAGGCATACTGAACCTGTACAACATATTGGCGGTCATCATCATCCTGTAGTGATGATTGATGTATCTAAAGAAAACTTAAAAGACCCTTATTTTTTAACTTCAGTTGGTTATAAATATAGTGCTGGATTAGATAAGTATAACATGGCCGATCAGGCTACTGATATGGTTTATCTTGGTGATGCATTGCCTTCATTCTCTTTTCCAGGGAATTTAAAGCAGATTTACAATTATCAAACCTGGTTAAATTTAAAGGATAAGAACAACTGTCATCCTTTGTTTTTATTTGATGAATATATTGCCGCTGATGTTAAAGATGAGCATTTAAACCTAGTTAGTATAAAAGCTGAAGAGGCTGCTGATAAAGACCTTTCTAAGTTGCAGCCTAACGTTGTTGTGGTATTAGATACTACTGCTGCACACGGTATGGCAATGCAAAGGGAGTTCTTTGTATCCTTAATAAAGAATAATCTGCAAGTTCCGGTTATCATAAAAAGAGAATATCCGGGTGTTAATGCTGATGATCTGATGCTATTTGCAGCCACTGATCTGGGCGCTTTATTTACGGATGGACTTGGTGATGGTGTATGGATCAGTGCGGATGAAGCGATAAGCTTATCATTAATTAACTCTACAAGTTTTGGTATTTTACAAGCTACACGTACTCGTATTTCTAAAACTGAATATATTTCTTGTCCAAGCTGCGGACGTACATTGTTCGACCTTCAGGAAACTACTCAACTTATCCGTTCACGTACCGATCATTTAAAAGGGATCAAAATAGGTATTATGGGTTGTATTGTAAACGGTCCCGGCGAAATGGCTGATGCTGATTACGGATACGTTGGTACTGGTCCTGATAAAATCACCTTATATCGTGGAAAAGAGGTTGTAAAGAAAAATGTGAATTCTGCTCGTGCACTTGATGATCTGATTGAATTGATTAGAGAAGATGGTAATTGGGTAGAAGTAAAAAATGTGTAAATTGTGTTTTAAATAACGCAATTATGGATTCACGTCGTGACTTTTTACAGAAACTAGGACTTTCTTCTATTGTTTTGCCTTTTGTACCGCTTTCGGGCTGGGCAGAAAGTTTAATTGAACCTGAAACTTATGACGGACCTGTATTACGTGTTGCCATTATGGGGTTAGGCGGTTATGGAAGCCGTGTAGCCGATGCTATGCAGTCTTGTGTAAAAGCTAAACTGGTAGGTGTTATTAGTGGAACACCCTCTAAAATTAAGAACTGGCAGGACAAGTATGCTATTCCAGAGAAGAACTGTTATAACTATCAGAACTTTGACCAGATTAAGGACAATCCGGATATCGATGCAGTTTATGTAATAACTCCCAACGCGCTGCATCACGATCAGGTAATTCGTGTTGCTAAAGCTGGAAAACATGTTATTTGTGAGAAACCCATGGCAATAAGTCCTAAAGAAGGACAAGAAATGATTGATGCTTGTAAAAAAGCAAACGTGAAATTGCTGGTTGGTTATAGAATGCATTTTGAACCTAAAACACTAGAGGTTATCAGAATGAGGAATGCCGGTGAATTCGGAAAAGTCATGTTTTTTCAGGGTCAATGTGGTTTTAAAATAGGTGATCCAACCCAATGGCGATTGAATAAACAACTTGCAGGTGGAGGTTCAATGATGGATATCGGTATTTATGCCATTAATGGCTCCAGATACATGATTGGTGAAGAGCCGATGTGGGTAACTGCACAGGAAACTAAAACAAATCCTCAAATATTTAAAGAAGGGGTAGATGAAACTATTCAGTTCCAAATGGGATTTCCCGGAGGGGCAGTAGCTTCTTACTTGTCGAGCTATAACATCAATTACCTTGATAGGTTTTTCTTGTCAGGTGAAAAAGGTTTTGCCGAAATGCAACCTTCTACCGGCTATGGGCCAATAAAAGGGCGTACACATAAAGGTGAATTAACACAGCCACATACTACCCATCAAACCGTACAAATGGAAGAAATGGCCGGAATTATTTTAGAAGGAAAGGAACCGATTGTACCTGTAAATGGAGAAGAGGGATTAAAGGATCTGAAAATTATAGAAGCTATTTATCTTGCAGCTAAAACAGGTAAAAAGATTCCGCTAAAATTGTAAGCTCATTCATTAAGGAGCTTGCTCCATAATTTTTGAAAGTGCAAGATGTTGAAGTAACATGATCGTTTTTCCATCCTTAATCTCGCCTGTTGTGATCATTTGCATTGCGGTATTAAATGGTATTTCCAATACTTCAATATCTTCATCTTCTACGCCGCCCCCTACATTTGTTTTCATATCCGTAGTGTATTCGGCAATAAAGAAATATAGTTTTTCAGTAACCGAACCTGGGCTCATGTAAACCTCAAATACTTTTTGAACAGAGGATAATACGTAACCAGTTTCTTCCTCTGTTTCTCTGCGAATGGCTTCCTCCGGACTATTTTCATCAAGTAAACCGGCGCATGTTTCGATGAGCATTCCAGTAACGTTGCCATTAACATAAGTAGGAAAGCGGAATTGTTTAATGAGAATAACTGTTTGTAGTAGCCTGTTATACAATAGGATTGTAGCTCCGTTTCCACGATCATAGGTTTCTCTGCTTAATGTTTCCTGTATCCCTTTTTTGGTCAAGAAATTGAATGTGGTTTTCTTTAGAACATACCAGTCATCTGATAAAATTTCTTCTTTAATAATATTTACAGTGTTATTCATGACTGATTGTGATTAATAATGATTATTTTTGATCAAATGTAATTTATTAATATGAGTTTTCTGGAAAGAAAGAAAAAGATTTTAATGATACTTGATGAGTTTGATTCATTATCTGTAATGGAGATCTCGGAGAAATTATCAATATCTCCGGCAACAGTTAGAAGGGATTTGCAAGATCTTTCTGAAGAGGGCGTGTTGCAGCGAACGCATGGAGGTGCAATGAAACTGGACAATCTGCCATTGGTTGCATTCAATAAAAAACAAACTGCCAACGCAGGGAGCAAGCAAGAAATAGGTAAAGTGGCAGCTGCGAATGTGGTAGATGGAGATACTATATTTATGGATTGTGGAAGTACAGTATTTGCAATGTGCGCCCATTTAAAGAAGCTTAGTAGACTAAAGATCATTACCAATTCTCTGCCAATAGTGGCTGAATTAGTAGATGTGCCTGGCATTAGCATTAATCTGATTGGAGGTGAGCTGGATAAAGAACGTAGAGCTGTGCATGGGGATATGGCAGTTCAGCACATTGATAATTTTCATGCTGTCAAAGCTTTTGTAGGAGTGGATGGTGTGTCTGTAAAAAATGGTTTAACAGCTCATAGTGAGAAAGAGTCTCAAATAACAAAGGCTTTTCTGAGGAATGCGGAGCAGGTTTATTTACTTACCGACTCTTCAAAGATTGGAAAAGATGCCTATGTTAAATTTGAGGCCCTAAAAACAATAGACTTTTTAATTACCGATACTCAACTGGAACCTACCTTAAAAATGGAAATTGAGGAGCAAGGAGTGAAGGTGTTGCAATAGTTTATTTGTAATACTTTTTCCTAAACCAAAAAGCAACATTTACCAATGCAATGAGAGCCGGGACCTCAACTAATGGTCCTATTACTCCTGCAAATGCTTGTCCTGAATTGATACCAAAAACTCCAATTGCGACAGCTATTGCCAGTTCAAAATTATTGCCGGTTGCAGTAAAGGCAATTGCCGTATTTTTAGCATAATCTGCACCCAAATATTTACCCATAAGGAAGCTAAAGATGAACATGATAGCAAAATAGATAACCAATGGTATTGCTATCCGCAGTACATCCATAGGAATCTTTATGATCAGATCGCCCTTTAGACTAAACATGATCACAATTGTGAATAACAATGCGATAAGGGTGATGGGGGAGATGAGCGGGACAAATTTAGTCTGAAACCAGATTTCCCCTTTTAGTTTTATTAATCCATAACGGGTTATAAGACCCATTGCAAAAGGTATCCCGAGATAAATAGCTACGCTTTCAGCAATTTGGCCAATAGTGATATTAACTTCTAGTCCTTTTAATCCAAATAAAGGAGGCAAAACAGTGATAAAGATGTAAGCGAATACACTGTATAGTAAAACCTGAAAAATGCTGTTTAAGGCAATCAGACCAGCGGCATATTCTCTGTCACCCTCTGCAAGCTCGTTCCATACAACTACCATCGCAATGCATCTGGCAAGGCCGATAAGAATTAGGCCTACCATGTATTCTGGATAATCGTGTAAAAAAACGATAGCTAAAATAAACATAAGGATCGGTCCTATAATCCAGTTTAATATTAGGGATAGCGAGAGCACTTTAGTGTCTTTAAATACCCTTCCCATATTTTCATATTTAACTTTGGCCAGGGGAGGGTACATCATGAGAATCAATCCGATAGCCAGCGGAATATTTGTAGTTCCGCTGGAAAATGAATTGATAAGTGTGGATGAGGATGGAAACAAATATCCTATTCCAATACCAACGGCCATAGCAAGGAATATCCATAAGGTTAAGTAGCGATCGAGGAAGCTTAATTTTCTCCTTTCCCTTGCCGGGAAGCAATTAGTAGCGGACATTGATAATTAGATATTTGTTTTTATAAAGGTTTGTGCATACTGTTTGATCATCTCCCTTACAGTTCTAAATTGGGCTTTGATTTCTTCGTCAGTTCCTGTTGCTTTTGCTGGATCAGGAAAATTGTAATGGAATTTCTGAGCTTTAGTCGGAAAGTAAGGACAGCTTTCTTTAGCATTGTCACATACTGTGATGACGTAATCAAAATCAATATCCATGTACTCATTGATGTTGTTAGAAGTGTGAGACGAGATGTCGATATCATCTTCCTTCATGGTCTCAATAGCTTTCGGATTTACGCCATGCGTTTCTATTCCAGCACTATAAATCTCTGCTTTGTTGTTGGCAAAGTGTCTCAGGTAGCCTTCAGCAATCTGACTGCGGCAACTATTGCCGGTACATAATACAAGTATCTTTTTCATATTTTAATTAGCAGCAACCGCTACCTGGAGTGCAAGTGGCACCTTCAGCAGCAAAGTTTATCAATTGTATTTTTGGTTTTTCTTCTTTAACAGCAGGAGTACAGCATTCTTCACCTGTTTCTGTAGTGCCACAACTTCCGCCTCTATTGATGGCTTTGCATTGGGTGAAATCAGGGCTCAGGTTAACAATAAAGTTTCCATTATCTATGATAAATTCTCCGGGGTACATCTGACGGGTATCAAACTGAGAGTTTCCGAATTCTATCTTTACTATCGCCAGTGGATTTAATGGCAAGCTTTTTTCTACAAGTTCAACAATAGAGAGTGCTTTTTTAACCTGCATTGCTCTATCACTATCTCTAACAGATGGTTCCCAAAGTTGAACTATAATTTCAGTCCAAGTGTTCATAACACCTCCGCAATCCACAGATACGATAGGAGCTTGTTTAATTTCAGTGATATGATAAGAAGCATCAACCCACTTATCTTCTGCGTACTGAAATTGTAAAGTAAGTTCCGGGTTTTCCTGTAGTTTACTTTTAAATGTTTGCCAGTTGATTAATTCAGTTGTATTCATGATAATTTATTTAATTGTTTAATTGCAATATTGCGATAGATTGGTGCAAATTTTTTTAACAGCAGTTTGTCTTTAATTCATAGGTTGAAAAGAATCCGGATAGTTGTTGTTGAAGCTCCTTCCATACTGTTGGATTGATGCAGTAACAAACACTTACGCCTTCAATTGTCCCCTGAATAATGCCTGCAGTTTTCAGCTCTTTTAAATGTTGAGAGATAGTGGCCTGTGCTAGCCCAAGTTCTTCAACCAGATCTCCACAGATACAGGCATTGGCTTTAATAATCTGTTGCAAAATAGCAATGCGGGCGGGGTGGGCCATAGCTTTGAGCATTACCGCTAAGCGGTTTTGTTCTTCAGTAAATATTTCTGTTTTTGTAAGTCCCATAATTATGTATCGCAATATTACGATGTATTAGATGCAAAACAAAATCTTTTTAAATAAAGTAGTGTATCCTGACATTTCTAAGACTGTGTACTTGCTTTTAATAGATGGTTAGCTTATTCGGAGATTCTGCGCACCTGCTACGGAGATTCTGCGCACGAAAGTACCAATTTGTGTGCAAGCTGCGCAGGAGGTGCGCATTAGGTGCGGACTTTGCGCAGAGATGACCCTAATGTGAATACAAGAAAGTGGCAAGGATTAATTGTCAAAATATTGAAAATTACACTTCCTGATTACTAAAAATATTAGTAATTTTAATGAATATAATTTTACTGATTTATGAAGGGTATATCAATAACGCCGGAATTTAGGGCTCTATCTGCATCGGAATTGCAAAAACGCTGGAGAAAATCATCTACAGGAATGCCTAAGGACATTAAGAAAGTTCCGGTTTATTTTATTTGGGTACCTCAAAAAACTAAGTAACGTTAGTGCCGTTGTTTTTCAAGCTCTACTTTTAATTCGTCTTTTAAGTTTTTAGCTTTTTCCATCCATTCGGGTGCTTTATCTTTAATGTCATCAACTATTGAACGACCGGTGATGTCTTTTTTAGTTACATATTTAACTATCCCGTATACGGCGGCTCCTATTAGTGCAGTTTTAAATAATCCCATTTGTTTTAAATTTTAATGTACTTAAGGTTAACAAACAAAATTGAAAATGGTTTGAATGCTAAGCGCTGACATGTTGGTAGTTACTCGTAAAAATAAGTATTTGATGTTACCGGAATCTAATGGTCTTTCATGAAATATTGATTTTATCTGCACATTTATTGAATACCGGGTTGTTTAATTTTGCCTAATGCATTTTATCTGAAAAACATAAAGTCCGGTATTTATGAAAAGGCTATTAAGCTCTATTTTGATCCTTTCGCTTCTATTGAGTGGGTGTAAAAAGAAGAGTTTAGTAGCTGATCCGGATGTAATTGATGATGGCCTTGAACCTCCAAAAGGTTGGGGGATATATAATGCATCAAACTCTAAAATTGCCGATAATCAGATAAATGCTCTTTCTATTGATAACAATAATGTTAAGTGGGTAGGTACTGCTAACGGCTTGACGAGAATAGAGGGCAGTAATTGGATGGTTTTTGATGTCCAGAGTTCTCCTCTCCCTTCATTTTATATTACATCGGTTTTAACAGAAAATAATGGGGTAGTCTGGATTGGCACTGATAAGGGATTGGCTAAATATCATGATCAGAAATGGACTGTTTATAAAAAGTACAATAGTGCTCTACCTGATGAGTGTATTAGTTGTATGACCTATGATTCGGTTCGAAAAATTACCTGGATAGCAACAGCCAATGGTTTTGTAAGCATAGATGAGCGGAACAATTGGAAGGTATACGATGAATTGGGGGACGAAGCAATATACGATATGGAAGTAGATCGTAATGGCGCCTTATGGTTGGCTACCTTTAATCATTTCGCATTTAAAGGGAGAATTAGAAAATTTGATGAAAATGACTGGACCACTTTTAAGTTAGATGAACTTGGTTATAGGTCTGCTTTTCCCTATAGTTTAGCTATAGATAAACAGAATCAAGTGCTGGTTACATTAACAGGTACAGCTGAGAAATCGGTAATTCGCTTTAATGGTACAATTTGGGATGAGATTGCTGGTCCAGAAATGGCAAGGGGCTTAAATGCAGTAGCAATAGATAACGATAGAATTTGGGTTGGCGGATTCGATCTTTATCAATTTGGTGATAAAAATGGTGCTGTTTTATCTTCGCCTGATACTGATTCTCCCATTAAATGTATGGCAATTGATAGAAAGGGAGGTAAATGGTTGGGTACTATTTATGGAGGTCTCGTTGTTTATAGAGATTGATTATCTTGCAGTATTAAATTGTCATTATGGATTATGTTATAGGGATAGACATCGGTACGGGGAGTGTAAAGGCCGTATCTGTCGATCTTGAAGGTAAGTCGTTTGGGGCTGTTCAGCAGTATTATTCTTTTAACTCACCAAAACCTGGGTTTCATGAACAGAATCCAGAAGAAATCTGGGATGCTTTTAAGAAAAGTATGGATGAGATGATCGTTGAAGTTGGCAATATGCCAAAAGCAATATGTCTTAGCAGTGCAATGCATAGCCTTATACCTGTTGATGAAACTGGTGCCGCACTGGCTCCAATGATAACCTGGGCAGATAACAGAAGTGCCGAAATCGCTAAAAAACTAAGGCAGTCTGAAATTGGCTTGTCAATTTATAAGGCAACCGGTACACCACTACATGCAATGTCTCCTTTGTGCAAAATCATTTGGTTAAAGGAGAATGATCCGGATTTGTTTGCTCGTACATCTAAGTTCATTTCCATAAAAGAATACATTTGGTATAAGCTTTTCAAAGAATTTAAGATAGATCATTCTATAGCCTCATGTACAGGTTTGTTTGATGTTAATCAGCTAATTTGGCATAAAAATGCACTGAATATGGCGGGAATAGGCGATGAATTGCTTTCGGAGCCTGTACCAACAGATTATATGAAATTTCTTGAGTCGGGTGTGCCTGTGGTAATCGGTGCAAGTGATGGTTGCATGGCCAATCTGGGGAGTGGGGGTATTAAGCCTGGCATAGCTGTTATGACTATTGGCACAAGCGGTGCTGTACGAATTGCAAGTGATAGGCCCTTGCCAAACGAAAAGGCGATGACATTTAGCTACATTTTAGATAAACAAACTTTTATATGTGGCGGCCCAATAAATAACGGTGGTATTGCTTTGCAATGGTGGCTAAAAAGCAATAGTAAACAGGAATTAGAAGAAACCGATTATGACCAGCTTTTTGCAGAGGTTGCAGCAATAAAAGCAGGGAGTAATGGTTTGCTGTTTCTGCCTTACCTCACAGGAGATCGCGCACCAATATGGGATAGCGAAGGCTGCGGTGTGTTTTTTGGTGCAAAATTAGCACATGATAAAGGTCATTTTTCGAGAGCTGTACTGGAGGGAATTTGCTATGCCATGTACGATGTTCTTGTTGCTATTGAAGAAAATTCCGCCCCGGTTAAACAGATCAATATTAGTGGAGGAATTGTGAAATCAGAAATCTGGATGCAGATAATGGCAGACATAACCGGGAAAGATGTGGTGATTACACAAACTGAAGATGCTTCGGCTGTCGGTGCTGCTTTATTAGCAATGAAAACTCTCGGTTTAATTGGTAACTACCCTGATTTGTTAGCGACTGATTTAAAAACTATTAAGGCGAACTTTTCAAGCACAGAAATTTACTTGAGAAATTTTATCATTTATAAAAAGCTTTATGCTGACTTAAAGGATACCATGCACGAATTTCACAACATGAATGCTCAAAGGGACTAGCATTGGCCTTTATGAAAGGTGGTTATTTTATTAAAGTTATTTTCTTATCTTGGGGGTAAAAACCTAATAGTATGAAAAAAATATTTGTATTAACATTAATTGTCGGTTTGTTTACCGCAATGACTAGTTCTGCTCAGGAAGATAAAAGCAAAAGAGCAAGCCCACCAGATGCAGTAAAAGAAACCCTTGCATCTGGAGCTACTGTAAGTATTAATTACAGTCAGCCTTCAGTTAAAGGTCGTAAAATTGGCGGCGAAATTGCCCCTTATGGTAAAGTATGGCGTACAGGAGCTAATGAAGCTACCATATTTGAAGTAAGTAAAGATGTAAAAGTTGAAGGTAAAGCATTGCCTAAAGGTAAATACGCTTTGCATTCAATTCCTGGAGAAAATGAATGGACTATCATTTTTAACAAGAAATGGGATAAGTCTGGCACTGAATACAATGCAGCAGATGATGCATTATCAGTAAAAGTAAAACCTGGTAAAGCAGCTTCGGCAACAGAGAAAATGACTTTTAAAATTGAAAAATCAGGAAAAGTTAGCCTTTTGTGGGGTACTGTAGTAGTGCCGTTTACTGTTAAGTAGTCGGTAAAGAAATTCGAATGAAGAAGGGGTGTCATCAATGTTGATGACACCCTTTTTTATGCATGGTGTTTTGTAATGCAAACGTTGTTTTGTGCACCACGTCATCCTGAATTTATTTCAGGATCTCGTTTAAGCAGGTTTTATATTCTGTGAGAGGTTCTGAAATAAATTCAGGATGACGTGGTTTATGAAGTTATGTGTGTAAACACAAAGAACTTAACTAATAAATTGCAGCGTCTTTTCTACTACCTGCTGTAAGTGATCAGGTAAGCTTGATGAAGTATACGGATGTGATGCTCCATAAACATGATTGGCTCCTTCAATCTTTTGTATTTTTGCACTCAGTTGTTTCTGTGCCAATTGCTGTGCTACACTAAATTTCACATTTACATCATCATCGCCGTGCAGAATTAACCAAGGAATGCTTATTCGCTTGGCTGCATTAAGAATATTAAACTCTTCTTCGTGTTTATTAAAGTCTTCTAGCAAAGTGCTGTTTAAAGGCATCTTTTCTTTTGTTCGTGCATTTTCTACATAGATTTTGCCTGTTTTAGCCCATTCTTCTTCCTGTTCTTTTTTCCAGAGACTTGAAAAATCAGCTATTGATGACCATGTAATTAATTTACTGATTCTGGCATCGTTTGCGGCTTTTATTATTGATAATCCTCCACCTCTGCTATGTCCAATCAGGTAAATAGGAGAGGAGGGGTAGGTGCTCGAAACATAGTTAACAACCTGAGCAACATCAAAAAGCTCCTTGCTAAATGTATTCTCAGCAAAGGCTTCCATATCGGTTACATCATTCAGATTTTGCGCTGTTACTCCGCCGTGGCTAAGGTTAAACTTAACATAACGGTAGCCATTTTTGGCAAACCATTCAGCAATTAGGTTGTGTGCACCCCAATCTTTAAAGCCTTTAAAGCCGTGAACAAATATTATGGTGCCAATGTTTGTATTTTTATCGTCATATGTAGTGTCACCAAATATGGTTTTTTCGTTTGCTCCTTTTATTGTAAATTGCCCCTTTCGTATCATATATGACTGCATTTATGGTGTTTAGCCAATATAACAATTTTTATGTCGGGATGTTTAAATGAATCTAATTATTTAAAATCTTTCTAAATAACTCTTAATTACAGCATAATGACAGTGGAACAAGGTGGTCTTATTACTTTTGTTTCGCTAAAAATAAACAGGATAATAGATTTTGGAATATTTAAAGATCATTGCTTTTACGCATAAACAGATTGACCTCAAATCTTTAGGTAAATTGGTGATATGTGAGCATACGCTCGATGACAGATTGAAAAACATTCAATCTGTGCTAGGTGTTAAAGAAATATTCTATGTTGGAACGTGCAATCGTGTTGAATTCGTATTCACTGCTGCAGAAAAAGTTGACAAAGATTTTATTCGTCATTTTCTTACCGTACTAGATATGGGATTGCCTGATCAATATATGGATCAGTTTATAGAAAATGTTTCTGTTTATGAAGAGGGTGAGGCGTTTAATCATTTACTTCGTACATCATGTTCTTTAGAAAGTCTGGTTGTTGGAGAAAAGGAAATCCTTGCTCAGATTCGTAAGGCTTATGAGGCATGTAGAGTTGCCGGATTTACGGGCGACTATATGCGGATGATTATGAATCGTGTGGTAAAAACAGCTAAAGAGGTTTATACACATACCAACATCTCCAAGAATCCCGTCTCCATAGTATCTCTTGCCTATCGTAAACTTCGTGATCTAAAAATGTGTGGCAATGTAAAATTGCTCATCATAGGAGCCGGAGAAACCAACAAAAACATAGCTCAATACCTTAAAAAACACAAATACTCTAATTTTTCTGTGTTTAACAGAACTTTAGAACATGCAGAAGTTCTGGCCAAAGATTTAAATGGCACCGCATATCCACTTTCAGAACTGGAAAATTACGATCAGGGATTTGATGTAATTATTACCTGTACCGGCGCTACAGAACCTATCATTACTGAAGCCATCTATAAGAAATTATTAAATGGTGATACCGGTAAAAAGGTAATTGTAGATCTTGCCATCCCTAATGACACTGCTCCCGAAGTGGTGAAAAACTTCCCAATACATTTCATAGAGGTAGAATCTTTAAAAGAAGTTGCCCGCAAAAATATACAAGAACGCTATGATGAACTGGTTAACGCAGAACACATCATCGAACAGAACATCAAAGATTTTGAACTGGTATTGCGCCAGCGCGAAATTGAGATCGCTATGAGTTGCGTTCCTCAGAAAATCAAGGAAATTAAGCATACTGCTATCAATGGTATCTTTGCCGAAGAAATCAATAACCTGGATGAAAACTCCAGAATGGTGCTAGAACGCGTGATGAATTATATGGAAAAGAAATACATCAGTGTACCAATGGTTATGGCTAAAGAGATATTGGTTAAGAATAGCTAGATTTGCCAAAAAATTAGCATCAACGTGAAAAGACTTACTATCGGTACAAGAGGCAGCGACCTGGCTTTATGGCAAGCCAACTTCATTAAAGATAAACTTGCTGGAATTGGCGTTGAAGCAGATTTAAAAATCATCAAAACGCAAGGTGACAAGATTTTAAATCTAAGATTAGATAAACTTGAAGGTAAAGGTTTCTTTACTAAAGAGCTTGAAGAAGAGCTTTTAGGTGGAACCATCGACATAGCTGTACACTCTCATAAAGACTTACCTACCGTACATCCGGCAGGATTAACAATTGCTGCGGTTACAGAACGTGAAGATCCGGCAGAGCTTCTTTTAATTTTAAAAGACTGTGTGGATGTTACTCAAAACCTATCGCTTAAAACAGGTGCAATGGTGGGTACTTCATCTAACAGACGTAAAGCTCAGATATTAGCATTACGCCCTGATTTGAATATTGAAGATTTAAGGGGTAACGTACCTACCCGAATCCAAAAATTAAGAGACGAAGATTACGATGCGATTCTGCTGGCTAAAGCTGGTGTGAACCGTTTAAATATAGACCTTTCGGAGTTCCATGTAGAGGTAATAGATACTACAGAAATGGTTCCGGCACCTGCACAAGGCGCTTTGGCTATTCAGATCAGAGAAAACGATACTGAACTATTTGACCTGCTTCAAAAAATACATGATCCGGCAACTGCAGAAGAAATTGCAATTGAGCGTAAGGTATTAAACCTATTTGAAGGCGGTTGTCATATGCCATTAGGTTGTTACTGCAAAAAAGAGGATGGATTATATGAGGTTTGGACTTCTAAAGCTGAAACCGACGAAGATTTTCCTGATCGCTTATTTTACAGAGTAGAAAGCCTTGATGGTTTAGCTGAAAAAATTGTCAGCAGATTTTCTCCAGATAGAAAATTCCCGGCATCGGTGTTTATTTCAAGAGAGGTTGGAGAGCATAATTATTTTAGAAAAGCTTTAAAGAAACACAATATAGAGATTGATGCAAGATCATTGATCCGCACTTTCCCTGTTGTAACTGTATTAGATCAATATCATTTCAGACATGTAAACTGGATTTTCTTTAGTAGCAGAAACGCGGTAGATTATTTCTTTAATCTAAAACCGGTACTGCCTAAACACGTTAAATTTGGCGTTGCAGGAAGAGGTTCTGAAGATTCACTAAGGAAGTTTGGCTATTTAGCTGATTATGTTGGTGAAGGTGGAGACATTGATGAGGTTGCTGAACTTTTTGCTAAAGAAGTAGCTGGAACAACAGTTTTATTCCCTAGAGCACAAGATTCTTTATTAAGCATCCAGAAAGCTTTAACTCCAGATACAAAAGTTGTTGACTTACCTATTTATGAAACTGTATTTGAAGACGATATAGATAGGACTAATGCTGATGTTCTGATTTTTACCAGTCCATCTAATGTTGAAGCTTATTTTGTAGATAATTTATTAGAACCGGAACAACAAATTATTGCTATTGGTAATTCTACAGCTAAGAAATTTGATGAAATGGGCCTAAAATATACCTTACCTTACTCGCCAGATGAGATCGGATTGGCAGAGGCAGTGTTTGGAATAGAAATAAAATAGAGAGAGATATGTTACACCGTCCACGTAGATTAAGGAAAAACCCTGTAGTTAGGGAAATGGTAGCTGAAACAAGGCTGTCGAAAGATATGTTCATTTACCCATACTTTGTTGTACCGGGAAAAAATGTTGTACATGCTTTAGATGCAATGCCGGGTATCAGCCATTTCTCTGAAGATACATTGATTAAAGATGTTGAAAAGGGCCTTAAATTAGGTGTAAACAAAATAATGCTGTTTGGTGTAGGAGATGAGAAAAGTGAGGATGCACATTCTGCATATCATGATCATTCATTAGTGCCTTCGGCTGTTCGGTTACTTAAGAAAAATTTTGGTGATGATTTATATATCGTTACTGATGTTTGCGTTTGTTCTTATACAACACATGGACATTGTGGTATATTAGAAAATGATTACGTACAAAATGATGCAACTGTTGAGGTAATTGCCAAAATGGGACTTACCCATGCTCAGGCAGGTGCTGATATGCTTGCGCCATCTGATATGATGGATGGTAGGGTTGGAGCAATGCGAAGTGTACTTGATGGTGCAGGTTTTGTAAATACGGCAATCATGTCGCATGCTACAAAATTTGCTTCTGCATATTATGGCCCTTTCAGAGAGGCTGCTGATTGTGCACCAAGCAAAGGAGATAGGAAAGCCTATCAAATGGATTTCAGAAATGGTAACGAGGCTTTAAGAGAAGCGTTGCTTGATGAAAGTGAGGGAGCAGATGTATTGATGGTTAAGCCTGCTTTGGCGTATCTTGATGTAATACATAACCTAAAACAGCATACCGATGTGCCAATAGCATGCTATAATGTATCAGGAGAGTACTCTATGGTAAAAGCAGCGGCAGAGAAGGGCTGGATAGATGAACAAAAAGTAGTGATGGAGACCATGCATGCATTTGCACGCGCAGGAGCAAGCATTATAACAACTTACCATATAAGAGATATTGTAGAAAAGAATTGGATGTAATATGTTAGAATCTTTAAAAAAAATGTTTTCGGGAAATGAAGGTGATATGCCTGTAAATACAGGAAGTAAACCGGATATTTCCAGAGAGAAATCGGCAGAACTGTACGAGAAGGCTAAAAACTATTTCCCTGGGGGTGTAAACTCTCCTGTTAGAGCCTTTAAATCTGTTTACGGAACACCATTGTTTATTCAAAAAGGCGATGGATGCTTTGTATGGGATGCTGATGGAAATCAATTTATAGATTTTTGCGGAAGCTGGGGTCCATTAATTCTAGGGCATAACAATGCTAAAGTTCGTGAGAAGGTTACAGAAGTAATGCAAAACGGGATGAGCTTTGGCGCTCCTACAGCATTAGAAAATGAACTTGCCGAACTGATTATTAAGAACAATAAACTTGTAGAAAAAATACGTTTTACCAGCTCTGGTACCGAAGCAGTAATGTCGGCTATCAGATTGGCGCGTGGATATACAAGTCGTGATAAGATCATCAAATTTGAAGGTTGCTATCACGGGCATAGCGATTCGTTATTGGTAAAAGCAGGTTCAGGTCTGGTTACTTTTGGCGAAACTTCCTCCGCAGGTGTTCCTAAATCATTTGCACAGGAAACCATTGTAATTCCTTTGAATGATACCGAAGCTTTGAAAAAAGCATTCGAACAATTTAAAGATGAAGTTGCTGCGGTAATTATTGAAGGTATTCCTGCTAATAATGGATTACTAATGCAGGATGCTGAATACATTCAGTTTTTACAGAATATCTGTAAAGAGAATAAAGCATTACTGATATTCGATGAGGTAATCACTGGTTTCAGATTAGGATTTGAAGGTGCTGCAGGACATTATGGCATAAAGCCTGACATAGTTACCTATGGTAAAATTATAGGTGGTGGTTTGCCTGTTGGAATGTATGGTGCATCAGCCGAAATCATGTCTCATATCTCTCCAGATGGAGGTGTTTATCAGGCGGGTACATTATCTGGAAATCCGGTTGCTATGGCTGCAGGTATTGCTCAGTTAACCGAGTTATTGCGTTCTGGTTTCTATAAAGATTTAAACAATAAAGCTTCTGAGTTTGCAGAAAGCATCCAGCGTTTCGCAACTGCAAGGAACTACAAATTAAAAGTATTCCATGTAGGTTCTATTTTCTGGTTGGCTTTTACAGATAAAGATAAAATTCAATGTGCTGAGGATATTGATCCGGCAAGCATGGAGAAATTTAAAATAATGCACAGAGAGCTATTAAACAGAGGTATTTACCTAGGCCCATCGGGTTATGAAGTAGGCTTTGTGTCTGCTGCGCATACTAAAATAGAGCTTGAAAAAGCAAAGAGAGCAATATTTGATAGTCTCGATGTTGTTTTCAGGAATAAGTAAATTTTGGGTATATTTATAGTAAATAACTAGTAACTGTCTTGAAAAAATCAATCGTTATATTTTACTTCCTGCTATTGTACTCTTTAGTGCAATTGATTTCTTGGGGCACGCTTGTAGTTAAACTACAGCCGTCCAGAATGGCTATGGTAATGGGTGAGGGATCGGTATTTCTATTCTTATTGTGTATTGGCGCGTATTTTTTGCACCAATCCATTAAAAAGGAAGACAGACTTAGAGAGCAGCAACAAAACTTTTTGCTTTCGGTAACACATGAGTTAAAATCGCCTTTGGCGGCTATAAAATTATCTATACAAACTATCGTTAAACGTGATCTGGATAAAGCCAGACAAACTTCTTTGCTGAATAATTCATTAAAGGATATTGAGCGTTTAGATGATTTGGTTGAAAATATGCTGCTGGCTACCAAGATCGAAAACAGGTCTTATTCATTCCCTAAAGAGGAATTTGACCTTTCGGAAATGGTTACAAGAATCACTGATAGATTACAAATCCATTCATGTGGTTGTGAACAGCTAATAAATCCAAAAATACAACCGGGAGTTAAAGTAGTAGGCGATCAGTTTGCACTGTCGTCTGTGGTAACGAACCTGGTTGAAAATGCAGTTAAATATTCTGGACCTTGTGCAGAGGTTGGTGTGGAATTGACAAATAAAGATGGGCATCCTTTTTTAAGGGTAACTGACAAAGGGCCAGGTATCCCTGACGCTGAAAAGATGCTTATTTTTGATAAATTCTATCGTGTTGGTGATGAGAATGTCAGAAAATCGAAAGGAACAGGTTTAGGCCTGTTTATTGTTAAGGAAGTTCTACAAAGCCATGACGCTGACATCAGCGTTAAAGATAACGCACCGCAGGGTGCAATTTTTGAAATAACATTTAGTTGATTATGCCACAGAAATTAAGAATATTACTGGTTGAGGATGAAGACCACTTATTAGATGCAATAAAATTGAACCTTGAACTTGAAGGTTATAAAGTTCATGCGGTAAAAGATGGTAAAACGGCTTTAAAGGTTTTTAAAGAAGAACGTTTTAACCTGATCATTTTAGACGTAATGCTTCCGGAAATGGATGGTTTCCAGGTTTGTGAAACAATTCGTTTAGAAAACACTGAGGTTCCTATTCTTTTCCTAACGGCTAAAAATACAAGCGAAGACCGCGTTATGGGTCTGAAGAAAGGTGCTGACGATTATTTGGTTAAACCATTTAATTTGGAAGAACTGATCTTAAGAGTTGGTATTTTGGTTAAACGCAGCATGAAAGCTGATGATTTGAAAGAACTTAATTCTTACAAAATCGGTGATAAAACGATCTATTTTAACTCTTTTGAATTGAAACAGGATGATGGTGTTATTGTTCCTTTAACCAAAAAGGAAACCATGCTGTTGAAATTATTGATTGAGCGTAAAAACGAAGCGGTGTCACGTGAGCAGATTTTAGAAACAGTTTGGAACTACGATGTTTATCCATCAACACGTACTATCGATAACTTTATATTAACCTTCCGTAAGTATTTTGAGCCAGATCAGAAAAACCCGGTTTATTTTCACTCTATCAGAGGCGTAGGTTATAAATTTACTGATATTCATTAATGTATAATACCAAAGGCAGGTATGCACTGATGGCAATTTTTATTATTGCCGCTTTAGCATGCCTTTTTTATGAGCAATATCAGCTGGCCGCATTAGGTGGTCTTTTCTTCGCTTTTGTACTTTGGAGTCATTTTAAGCACAGTTCTGTGCTACTTGCCTCTAAGTATTTTAAGAATGGAGAATATGAAAAAGCAGAACGCATTTTGGCAGAAGTACCAAATCCGGATAGACTAGCGAGAAACCGCAGGGGATATTACGAGTTTATGCGTGCTAATATTGCCTTAAAGAAAGAAGAGTATGATGTTGCAGAACATCATTTTCAGATAGCAAGTCGTTTCCCGCTTGGTGGAAAAAATGATAAAGCTTTTGTATTGATCCATCTGGCTAATCTTGCACTTAGAAAGAAAGATGGAGAGCGGAGCAGGGCCTATATTGCGAAAGCAAAAGAATTGGCTACTACCCCAAAAGCAATAGATATAATTAACAAGATTGAGATAGAAGCGAACAGCTTATAAACAAATTAGAATTACATGAACACGTTATTTTTAGATGCAGCATTTTCAAAGCAAACAGAACGCCCACCGGTATGGATGATGCGTCAGGCTGGTCGTTTTATGCCTGAATACTGGGAGATCAAAAACAAGTACTCCTTCCTTGAAATGTGCAAAACACCTGAAATTGCTGCTGATGTAACCATGTTACCGGTTGATTTACTTGGTATCGATGCTGCTATTTTATTCTCGGATATTTTAGTAACTGGCGAAGCAATGGGCGGAGATTTAAGCTTTACCCAAGGCGTTGGACCAAAGTTCGCTAATCCTGTGCGTACATTAAAAGATGTAGATGCATTAGAGGTTGATGTTTTAGATCGTTTGCAATATGTAGCGGATGCCATCAAAGTAATACAACAACGTTTAAACGGAAGCATTCCTTTAATTGGTTTTGCTGGTGCTCCATTTACAGTTATGAGCTACCTTGTTGAAGGTGGTTCATCAAAAGACTTTAAAACAACCAAATTGTTGATTCACAATCAACCAGAGGTTGCACACAAACTATTGGCTAAAATAGCGAAAGTTACTGCCGATTATTTGAACCTTCAAATTGCTGCTGGCGTTAATGCTATTCAAATTTTTGATAGCTGGGCTCAGGCTTTATCCTGGAACGATTATCAAGAGTTTTCTCATCGTTATATCCAGGAGATCATTGCTAACTTAAACAGAAAAGACATTCCTGTAATTTCATTCTGTAAAGGTAGTTCTGTATTTGCACCTATTATGGCTGAAGCAAAGCCAGATGTTATTTCTGTAGATTGGAATGCTGATTTGTTAAATATCAAGAAAAGCTTACCAGCAGGTATTGCTGTTCAAGGTAACCTTGATCCACATATCTTATATGCTGATAAAACGGTTATTAAAAGAGAAATCCATCGTTTGTTCGAGCGCATGCGCGGAGAGAACGGATTTATATGTAACCTTGGTCATGGTATTATGCCGGATATTCCATTCGACAATGTAAAATATGCAATTGAAGTAATCAAAGACTTTAAATACTAATATAAAGATGGCGAGTTACTATTACTACATTCTGTCGGTTCACATCATTTTTGTTGTAAGCTGGATGGCAGGCTTGTTCTATAGTGTCCGTTTATTTATTTATCATACTGAAGCCGAAGACAGGCCCGAAATTGAGCGTAACATCCTGAAAAAGGAATACGAAAAGATTGAGGCTAAACTTTGGAATATCATCACTACACCTGCAATGGTACTTACTGTACTTGCAGGTGTAGGAATGGTTTGCATACGACCTGATTTGTTGCAAGCCTCCTGGTTTCATGTAAAACTAGGCTTTGTAGTAGCCCTGCTGATTTATCATTTTATTTGCCAGAATATCATGAAGCAGCTAAAACATGGCAAATGCAAAATAAGCTCATTTAACCTTAGGTTATGGAATGAGGTAGCAACAATCCTACTTGTGGCTATTGTGTTCACCGTAGTGCTAAAAAGTGCTGTTGATTGGGTTTACGGCCTTGTTGGGCTTATTATTTTCTCTGTAGTAATTATGCTTGGTGTAAAGTGGTACAAACATTACCGCAAAAAGCACGACTGCTAAATTTCCTCCCTTTATTTTTTTTTAAATTGCGTGCAACCTTTTATATAGTTGTCTCATCTACTATATACCAAACACACAAATGAAATTGACGCAATATAGTATAAACGAATTATTAGAAGGATGCAAAGCAGGCAACCGGAAGATGCAGGAAGCCCTGTATAGGCAAACTGCGTCTAAAATGCTGGTAGTTTGTATGCGTTATGCGAAAGATAGGATGGAGGCAGAAGACGTATTGCAAATGGGATATATTAAAGTTTTCCAGAAAGTAAATGAATACCGTGGGGACGGAGCATTTGAAGGATGGATTAGGAGAGTAATGGTAAACACTGCAATTGAAAGCTATCGTAAAAATTTAAGATCTCTAAATGTTGTTCCTATTGAAGATGCTTATGATCAACCATCTACCGGTTTTGATTTTAGCAGGTTAGGGATGCAGGATTTATTAAAATTGATACAAAAGCTGGCCGACGGTTACAGAGTGGTGTTTAACATGTATATCATAGAAGGATATTCTCATAAAGAAATTGCCGAAACATTGGGGATTTCTGAGGGAGCAAGTAAATCGCAATTGTCGAGAGCAAGAGCGATATTAAAAGACGAAATAATAAAAATGGAGGGCATAAATTATGCAACACATGCAGGATAAAGAGTTTGATCAGTTGTTTAGGAATAGGTTTGATGGGGCGGAAATGCAACCTTCTGCAAACTTGTGGGACAGTATATCGGAAGAATTGTCGCCAAAGCCTAAACGTAGTTTACCGGTTTACTGGATGGCAGCAGCAGTAGCTGTAATTGCCGTAACAGTTGGCCTGTTGATGCCAAAACAAGAAAAAATCAGATTGCAGGCAGTAGCCGCGGTAAATAAGGGGGTTGCGTCAGATAGTTCTCTTGTGGTTACTAAAGCTCCATCGCAATTAAGTGATGTAAGCTCAGCTGTAGCAGATAAAGTAGAAAGCACGCCATTAATTATTGCTCCTCGTGTAAAATTAAGCCGCAGAGAAAAAGAATTGGCCGCTTTGCAACCAAATACAACAACCGATCGTCCTGTTTATAAGCAACCGGAAGTTGTTAAGGAATTAGCGAAAGTTCAACCAAAAGAAGAGGCACCTAAAGAGGAAGTAGTATTGGCAAAAGTAGATCTACCTGTAGAAAATTCCAATGTTATTACTGAAACTGAACCGGAGGGAAATAAAGGGATTAGAAATGTAGGCGACCTGGTGAATTACGTAGTAAACAAAGTAGATAAGAGAGAAAAGAAGCTTATACAATTTGATACCAATGATGACAATTCATCTTTAGTATCCATCAACATAGGGTTCATCAAGTTTAATAAGAAGTCAGACAAATAGAATTAGCAAACACACAAACTACACATATAATGAAACGTCTATTATTAACAGCACTTATTGTAAGCGGACTTACCGGTGCTATAGCTCAAAATGCAAGCGCACAACAAGACACTACTACTACCAAAGAACGTAAAATGAAAAAGTTCGATATGGATCTTGGTGTTGGTATCAGTATTGGTAAAAAGGATTCTACAGGAAAAACCAATACGTCGAAGGGTCGTTTTATTGGCGGAATAACAATAACAAGAGTTGATCTGGGGTTTTCAAGACTAATAGATAACGGAAGCTTTACTTTGTCTCCGGAAAACGACTTTCTGGATTACAGAGGTGGTAAAACAAGTACTTTCTCTTTTGATATATTACAATTGGGTTACCGTTTCAACTCTAATTTTAAAATCTATGTGGCAGGTGGTTTCGACTGGACACACATCAGATTAAATAAAGATATTACCATTCAGAAAAACCAAAACAAGCTTACTTATATTCAGGAAGATATACATTTCTCTAAAAACCGTTTCTCTAGCAGCTATGTGCACATACCTTTAAACTTTGAATTGCGCACTAAAGAGAATGAACATGGCAACCGCTTTTACTTTGTATTCGGACCAGAGGTTGGCTTCCTTTTAAATGGAAAAGTTAAACAGATCAGCGACGAAAGAGGTAAGGTGAAAGTTAGCGATGATTATAACTTCCAGTCGTTCCGCTATGGTGGTACATTGAGGTTAGGTTATGGCTCATTCGGAGTGTTCGCAAAATATTCTGCTAGCGATATGTTTGCTAGTGAGCCTCAAAAAGGATTAAAGAATATGTCATTCGGCCTTACAGTTGGCTTAAATTAAAACACACAACACACAAATAAAACCAATCCCGTGGTAAATTACTGCGGGATTTTTTTGTTTAATGACCGCCACTTTATTATAGTTTACGCACGTTATTCTGAGAGTCTAGGATTGGAAAAAATACAAAATAGTGGTAATGACATTTGTTTAAGCGATCGTTATCCTGAATTTATTTTAGGACCCCGCAAGAGAAATGAAGCCTCGCTAGTGCGAGATACCGCTCTTCAGCGGCATGACGACCGCTATATACAACGAACAGAATAACCTCTTTGTCATTGGTAATTCGTCATGCCGCGAAGGCCGGTATCAGAATCACTCAAGAGAAAGAAAGCCTTACTTGTGCGAGATTCTGAAATAAATTCAGAATGACGATGTTACTCAGAATAACCATGGTAGTTTTTTGGACAGCCTTTTTGTTTAATGACCGCCACTTTTATATTATCTTTGAACTGTGGAAGAACAGATCATTACCGTAAAAAACCTGACCAAGCAATATCAGACTGAACAAGCTTCGGGAGTTAAAGAAATTAGCTTTGATATTAAAAGAGGAAACATTGTAGCCATTATTGGAGAGAGTGGAAGCGGAAAATCGACATTATTAAAATGCATTTATGGTTTGCTAAAGGTGGATAGTGGCGAGGTACTTTTTGAGGGTAAAAGAATTCTTGGTCCTGATGAACAGCTGATTCCTGGCCATAAGCAAATGAAAATGGTCACTCAGGATTTCTCTCTTAATATCTACGCCAAGGTATATGATAATATTGCTTCCATGCTGTCTAACACGAACGTACAATCGAAGCAATCCAAAACTATGGATATGATGGAGCATTTGCACATCATGCATCTTAAAGACAAGAAAATTACCGAGTTGAGTGGGGGAGAGCAACAGCGTGTAGCCATAGCGAAAGCGCTGGTAAGTGATACCTCCGTTTTACTGTTAGATGAGCCTTTTAGTCAGGTTGATGCGTTGTTGAAAAACCAGCTACGCGCTGATATTAAGCGAATCGCTGCTGATACAGGTGTTACTGTTATCATGGTTTCTCATGATCCTGCGGATGGTTTGTTCCTATCGGATGAGTTACTAATTCTGAAAGATGGTAAGCTTTTACAGAAAGGAAAGCCAGCAGATATTTATCACCATCCTGATCATATTTATACCGCCCAAATATTAGGTAATGCTGTTGTTTTAAGTGCAGAGGATGCTTTGAAATTAGGTATTAACGCCACCAAAGACAACGTTGTATTTTATCCTGAATGGGTAGATTTAAAAAGTTCGTGGAACAGCAGACGTTTTGAGGTTAAAGATGTTTATTACAAAGGCTTCTACGAAGAGTTGTTATTGGAAAGAAATGGTGTGAAAATCAGAGCAATTCAATTGAACAGAGGAGAGCATAAAAAAAATGACCATGTTCAAGCGAACATTGATCATTTTTTAGAATACGCTATCTAAAGTGGCATAATTTTGTTTCTTTCGTTGATGTTAATTTTTATAGTTTTATGAAGTTTAAATAATACTTATCGATTTTTATATGAAGCGAATTAGCGGTTTATTGTTCCTTGCTTTTATTCTTCTTATAAATTCAGTAAGTGCTCAAGACTCTGCTTTATGTGAAAAGGGTGTTGTTAATTTAAAGTCATACCGCCTGCAACAAGATCCTCCCGTAAAATTATCAGGTGAATGGCTTTTTCTCTGGAAGAAGCTTGTAGGTGAGCAAGAATTGAAGGAGGTAGGCAAATACACAGAAGTTCCGGGAAATTGGACATCGTATAATTCTGACGCTAGTTTTTTTAACAAGGGATTTGGTTATGCCACTTACGGGCTTACAATATTGTTGCCAAAGGCTGGTCAAAACTTGGCGCTTTTGTTGCCGCCATTACCCTCCGCCTACAGGTTGTTTGTAGATGGTGAACCCGTAGCGGCGATGGGGAAGGTAGACACCGGTTCTAATATGATTCCGAAAAGTGTTTCAAAAGTAGTTTACTTTACTGCAAAATCAGATAAAGCTTTTTTGCTCCTTCAATTATCCAATTATCATTTTTCATCAAGCGGAATGTGGTCGCCAATAACCCTTGGTAGCCCGGAGCAGATGAATGATATCAGGGATAAATCTTTTATTGCAGATGCCTTTTTAGTGGGAAGTTTATTGATAATGGGACTTTATCACCTTGCTATATTTGCAATGCGACGAAAGGAAAAAGCAGCACTGTTTTTTGCCATATTATGCCTGGCCCTTGCATTGAGAGCCTGCTTTTCGATGACACCGCTTCTGTTTTATTTTATGCCTGAATTTAGTTATTCACTTGGGCTCAAAATTCTGTACACTCTTTTTCCAATCTGTTTATTGGGCTTTGTTTACTTTTTAACTTCTACAGAACTTGTGCGCTTCCCTCTTTTTATGAAACGCATGTTTCTGGTTGTTGGATTAGGATATACGGGGTTGGTATGGCTCAGCCCAAATCCAATATATGGCAATTTGCTGATCGTTGTGATCATCATGGCGGTGTGTATGGGGTGCTTTACAGTTTATTTTCTTATCAAACATCTGCGAGAAAATCCTCTGGATAATGCTCTGCTCTTATTGGGTATTTTAGCTTGTTTTATTGGTCTGCTTAATGATTCATTGTATGAGGCTAAGCTAATCAATACTGGCTTCCTGTTGCCCTTTGCTTTTTTGATTTTGCTCTTGCTTCAGGCAATTGTTCTTTCACTTCGTTTTACGGGGGCATTATCTGGGTCCGAGCGCTTAGCTACAGAACTGGCTACATCCAACGTCGCTTATGAACAAATGGTACTTGGCCGTCGTGAAGCAGAAGAACAGATAGAAATTGAATCACTTAAGTCTAAGTTCTTTTCTAACATCACTCATGAATTTAAAACACCTCTATCACTTATAACGGCTCCTACAGAATATCTCCTTAGGGTTAGTACTGATAGTAAAGAGAAAAATCTGCTAAACACGGTTTACAGAAATGCGAGTCATTTGCTTCGTCTGGTGAACCAGATGATGGACCTATCTAAGTCGAATGCTGGTAAAATGACGAAAACCGAAATGGTAGGAGATATCAAAGAATTTAGTCATGAATTACTGCTTTCGTTTCAGCCACTTGCTTCCAGTAAGAACATTAAACTAAAATTTGTTGAGGAAGATGTACCTGATAATTATTGCTTATTTGATGGCGATAAGCTAGAGAAAATTCTAAATAACCTCTTGTCAAATGCCATTAAATTTACTTCGGATGGTGGAAATGTAATACTAAAGGTGAATTTTAAGCAACTTGATCGAAAAAACTGTTTTCAACTTACCTTATTGGATTCTGGTATAGGGATGTCTGATGAAACGCAGGCTAATTTATTTAAACCTTTTTATCAGGATTCAGAGACATCTTTTCTCAATCCAAATGGAACGGGACTAGGACTCTCCTACACAAAGGAGCTAGTTACCCTACTTAATGGGACCATACAAGTAGAAAGTAAGCAAGGTATAGGCTCTTCATTTACCATCATACTTCCGGTTGAATTGATTGAGGAATCAGAATCTGAAAATAGATCAGATATCTCTGAAACTAGTACTTTGCTGACCGTAACCGAAGATGAGAGGCCCAGCGACCTTCCTGCAATATTGATAATTGACGACCATTCCGGTCTGGCAGAATACATCGCCAATTTTTTTAGACCATACTACGAAGTAAATACCTGCGCCGATGGCGAACAAGCCTGGAGCATTATCCAACAAGATCTGCCCGATATTGTCATATCCGATATTATGTTGCCGGGAAAAGATGGGTATGAAATAGCGGGTTTAATACGGAATTCCCCGTTAACAAGCCATATAGGGATTATTCTGCTTTCGGCTAAATCAACTATAGATAGTAGGTTGAAAGGTTTAGATATGGGGGCTAATGATTACTTAACGAAGCCTTTCTTGCTTTCCGAACTTAAATTTAGGGTCGACAACCAAATTAAATATCAACGTACACTTCAGGAATACTATCATAAGCATGTATTTGCTGCAAATGAATTTAAGACGGAAGATATTACCCATCCATTCCTTGTTAAACTGTATGGGATCCTGGATCAATACCTGGATCATTCCGATTTTTCTATCGCCGATCTGGCTGATAAATTAGCGATGAGCTCGAGAACGTTAAATCGTAAATTAAATAGCCTCACAAAAATGGCGTCGAGCGAACTGATTCGCAATTATCGTTTAAAAAAAGCGGCAACTTTTTTAACTACCGGATTCTCTGTTTCTGAAGCAGCGTACATGTCAGGCTTTGAAAACGTGTCGTATTTCGGTCAGTGCTTCAAGGAGCAATATCGGATCACACCTTCAGAATTTATTAAACAAACGCGAACAGTAAATTATTAGGCTTTCAAAGTCTGTCCGTTTTTTAAGAAGAAATGTCCAAATATTGAGGCCATATGTGCTTTACGTGCATAATTGTCCAATATAATTGAATCATTGTCCAATATCTGACAGCCATTTTTTCATCTTCTCCACAACTTTGGTATACAGCAAATGAGCTTCTGAAATAGCATGATAGCTATATAAACAGAAGCTTGATTAATTAACAATTTAATCCTTATAGTTATGGGACAAGGTGCCACACTCAAAATTTACAACGCGACACCAATTCAAATGTCGTTGACCAACAAACATCAATACCAGATGAATGATTGGAATCCTCCTGCATCAATTAACGCTAACAGTGCTTCAAGCTACTATGTAGAATATGCGCAGCCATTTTTTAGCACCAATGATCCCGGCGATGACGGGGCAGATGCACATTACAATTTAGGCAGTACGAGCCAGACCCTTTGGTTTATGGCCCGTGCAGAGGATGTGCCTTTTGGAAATAGTTATACAACAAATTTTTGGTTACAGTTTCAAAGTACGTGGGATACGTCAATTACGAATCCAACATCTCAGCCATATTATATGTTTTGGGCAACAGGTAGTACAACCTGGCAGCTGCTGAACAATAATGTTATGAAAATAGGGGATGCTGTTGGAGATGATCCAACACTCGAATTTAAAATTGTACAGATCGATCAGTATTGTACCAGCGAGCAGCAAATTATTTCTATTGGATCGGATTTAATGAACGGTCAGCAAAGCTCGCAACAGTTTCAAGATTTTGTTTCATCAGTTAACAGCCAGATAAGTAACTGGTAATTTTTTCACCCTTTAAATTAAAATATCATGCCACTTGTTCAACCACATCACAATTTAGAAATTCCAGAGGGACATCAAAGTATTGAAGTGACCGTCGTGGAAAATCAAAACCAGATAGGCGCATTTAGAATCACTTTTCAAAATGGAGCCTCACAACAAACCACATTAAGCCCGGCTCAGGTCAAAAGAGTGAAGCTGTTCGGTGAGTCTGTAATATTTAATAACATAGAGGACACAGTGTTAAATGTGAGGTTTATGTAATACATACAGTTAAAATTGAATCGGCCGTCCTGGAGAGTAAAATCCTGACGGCCGATAGTTAATTGCTAAAAAATTCAAATATGATTAAGCATCACACAAACTCTAAGATATTAAGACACAAAGCGGGTTTGGTCGGTAAAACCACCAACCTGGATAAAATACTAAAGGATGATCCCACAGCAGATCCGTTAATGGGTAATTATACACTTGTAAAAGTTGATGGCATAATGACCGCATTTCAAGGGGTTAACAACCAGGTAAGTTTGGTAGCACTTAGCACCTCGCTAATCAATACACAAAATGGCTCGGAGGTTGAAATACAACAGGAGATTGAGGTATCAACGGGTAATCCTGGTACAGAAAAGAAAGTAGCGCTTTGTGCAGCCGACCTGGATGGAGATGGGAAGGAAGAAGTTGCTATGGTTTATACAGAAAATGATCAGCAATTATTTTTAACAATTGCTAACTACACTGAGGAACCTGGAGGAGCAATAACGGCCTCGATATCAATTTCATTGGGGGCGTGCATGAATTCAAATGTATGGATTGGTTATACGCAACCAGAAACTATAGCAAACTTAGTGGTAGCCTGGGTTAATATGGATGGAAACATTCAATTCTGGTCGAGCACTTTTTCAGCAGATTTGAATCCGATTTCGCCAGTTAGTTATACCGGGCCAAAGCTTGCAGGAAATTATATTTTTGACATTGCAACTGGTGTATTTACAGGAACGGTTAACGATGAATTTGCAATTTTCTATGAACGGGAGATGGATGCTGAAGGAAAAAATCTGTCCCTAGATGTCTATACATTCGATAACAATCAATTAGCACTTCAATCTTCTGCCTCTGTGGGCTGTATAAATGGAGAAATCTCTTGTCTCAATATTGCTGCAGGTGCATTCCTTTCTGCTACTATTCAAGATGGAATTGCGTTGGCTTGGAACAATAGTACCAACTCGACTATGCTTCAAACCTGGCAGTTTCAGTCGTCACCTGCACCTATCTTACAGCAAGTGTGGCAGTCTCAGCAATCCTCTAATTTTGGCTTCATCCGAATAGCAGTAGGAGATTTAAATAACAATGGCATCGAGGAATTGGTGGTTGGAACAGTTCAAAATAATGAAAGTACTAAGGGCTATCTGGTCTTACAAGTATTTAGCTTTGCCAATACGCTGGAACCAACTCTTGTATCTACAGGGTATATGTATGGCGATTCGAGCTACAGTTTCATTTCCCTAGATTTCAAATTGAAAATTGCTTATTTAGAAAACTCGACCGGAATCGGAATTGTTATTGCAGCAATCGGTACGGACTATTCGCTATGGACGCAACAAGGCTATGCACGTACTAGTATAGCTGTTGTTCAGGTAGATGTTGATCTCAATTTACCTGTTGTTTATCATACCACACCAACCCAAATACCGGGCGTATTTTCCCAGAATTTAGCTTATGATAGCAATAAGGGATTTAATATGAATATGGGGCTTTGTTTGGGGGATTATAGTGGGAAAAGTATCCGAGTAGGTCCACCTAAACCATTCACACTAGATCAAGTCAATTCAATTATTGCCGTAGTAAACGTTGTACCATTATTAAAAGACTTCGAAGATGCTGGATCTTCAGTGCAAACTAGTTTTGATAAATCTCAAAGCAATGAAACTTCGCTTGCTTTACATACAAACCGAACTTATACCACTTCAGATTCCCTAAGCGCAAATTTTGGCCTGGATATGCTGGGGAGTCTTAACCAATCCATGACTAACACTTATGGACAGGATTTTGGTAAGTCAACTGAAAAACTTGAGGATATAACTACCAGCATCAATGTATTAACACAAAAAGACGATATTATCATTCTAAATGTGAATGTTTACAATACCTGGGAATATCCGGTAATAGACCAGACAGGTAAAAAGGGATGCCTTTTAGTTATTTTTCCGCAATCAACAGGCGACTTGAAGATATGCCAGGGTCTTGATTTGGATTCACAGTATAAGCCGTCTCATTTCCTGCAAGATGTACTGTCTTACTCCGCTCTTGGACCACAAGATTACAATCCCTCGGACGGTAGTTTCTGTAATATGTTAATGGAAGTTGCGGGACTGCAAGTTAGTGTAGATGCTAACTGGACCAATGAAACATCTTCTTCTGTTCAAACAACTTATACTCAAGATTTAAACATCGGAACCAATCAATCGCTTAACATTGCTCCTGATTTTCTACAAGGGTTTAGTCTTGGTCTGGATCACAACTTTGATGATGATTATTCGAAAAGTAAAACTTCTACTCATGATATTGAGTTTACTGAGTCGACTAACATCAATATGACCTATATGCCGGCAGATTCCATCGATCTTGAGAAAACCTACACCGTTCAGCCATTTGTATATTGGAGTAAAACAGGACATTATTTAAAGGTAGATTACGCCGTTACCATTCCAAATAGTAGTTTATGGTATGCAAAGCAGTTCAGTAATCCTGATCCGTGCTTTTATCTTCCCTGGGGTCAAACTGATTCATTTAAGCAATTTAGCAGGGATATTGATTTTGCCGAAAATCTACTAAATACATCTTTGACAGATGTTTTTGTTACTGTTCATAATGATACTTATGCTGCAACAAATCAACTGCCAGTTGCCATTTACAATGGGAATCCAGCAGCTGGTGGCGTCCTTATCAAACAAATACAGCTAAATCCAATAGGTCCGAGAAGCTCAGCCGTAGGTGTTTTCGAAGCCGTAAGTTTGCCTTTAACAGGCAGTATAACTAACTATTCGATTTATGCAGTTATCGATCCAGCTAGCAATCTTCCTAAAACGAAGGGAGTAGCTAAGATTGCGTTTGGATGTTATCCTACTAATTATATTTCTTCTTCAGAGATTTGATGTTATAACTATTGTGGTTTTGCTTTTTGGCAGAATCACAATAACATCAAAACACAATTGCAAATATTATAATGGCGGGTAAAAGAAACGTTCGTTTCCGAAATAAGCACGTTGACGCAAACGAACTGTCCCCTCATCAGAAAAGTCTTTAGGTGCGTAAGCATTAATTGGATATTTAGTTCCCAATATGGCCATTTCCATGAATGTATATGCTAAGAGCTCACTACAGAAAAAGGCATCGGTAGGAGCGGCTATGCCTCGGTAACGCCCGTCGAAAAAACGACTAGCCATTTCTTCATCAGTAGGAAATCCAGCTTGATTAACGGTTGGCATCAATTGTTGTAATGCAGGTCCTATTACTGTTTCTTTTGGTAAGTAAAGGGGTTTGAATGCAAATTTCACGTCTTCAAAATCTTTGGCCGTTGTGCTAAGACGTTGTTCAAAATCAACTAGCATAGGGCCTGGTTTTGCCTGTCCTGTGATGACGTCGGGTAAATTAGTCAAAGAATTTGCTTCCCAAAGAAGTAATTCAGGAGCTTTACCTGCAAGTCCGATGTCTTCTGCCCTCACAATCATCGCAACATGAGAAAAGGGCGACCACTGAACTGCTTCAATAGCAATACTGAATTCGTAGCGGCCATGGACTAATAAAACGTCACCCGTTTGAAAATCATCTTTTATTTCCTGATAAGGCAGGTACCAATTGTTATCTACAAGTACGTACATGATTAGTCATATTCAAATTTGTGAAAAAGCAAGACATTTATCGAAAAATGTATAATTTGTAAGAAACTAATTTAGTGAAATTAATTATTATCTACGACTATGGAAATAAGTAGCGAAAAACTTCATCACATCATTGAAGGAGCGGCATTATTGGGAAGCGGAGGTGGCGGCAATAAAGCTGCGGCATATGCTTTACTTAAATATATCGTAGAAACAGCGCCTTCAGGAAAAGTGCAATTGTTGAGTGCACTTGACCATTCTTTTGAATCCTCTGCAATGGGGTGTGTGATTGCCGATATTGGTGCAAATTCCGCTCAAGAAGAAAAACAGTATGAGGCAATTGCTACAGCATTTAATGAATTGTCGCTACAAATGCAACGAACAATTGGAGCCTCTTTAGCTTTCGTTTTACCTATAGAAACGGGACCGGAGAATTGCATGGTGCCGTTTGTTGTAGCGGCGCATTATGGTGTACCGGTATTGGATATTGATGGTGCCGGACGCGCAGTACCAGTTTTACCACTTGCTACATTTAGTGAATTACCACCCTGTCCGGCTGTAATAGCGAATGATAAGGGTGATTTTCTTTTGTTGCAAATTGATAAGGTAGCCGACTTAGATAGTATGCTTCGTCCTATAACCGGATTGGCATTATTTGGAAATTCAGGAAGTTTGGCTTTATGGCCGTCGCGGATAGATTCGTTATTAAAATATGCAGTGAGGAATTCGTTGAGCTATGCTATGGCTTGTGGAGAAATAATTGATTGCCTCCAAAAAGGAATTCAAATTGGCGCTGGATGTTTGAGTTTTGTGAATGAAAGAAAAGCTTGTCTACTTGGTCAGGGTATAGTACAAAGTATCCAAAATAAAGAAGAGGGGGCATTTGATTATTCGCAGGTAGTAATCCATGATGTGCTAAGCGACACAACAATTAGTGTATTGGTACAAAATGAGAGTCTTATATTGTACAATTCCAACCAACCAGGGCCAATGTTAACGGCTCCTGCAAGCATTGGGTATCTCAAAACAGATGGCTCAGCCATTACCAATGCTGAAATAAAGCAAGGAGATGAGGTATTTTTACTGGCTATTGATGCCCATGAAGCTTTAAAGCAACCTGGACGTTTGCTTCTATTTAAAGAACAATTACAAGAGTTTGCATATTTTGGTGAGTTAAAGTATCAGTTGTCAGTAGAAGAGGGTTTGGCTGATCTATTGGTTCGCCTAATTCATACTCCGGTTTAAAATATGCTTAATCCGTTCAGCAATAGCGACTTAATGGAGTGTTTTTTTGTGTGATAATATATTTTTCTTATATTTATTTTAGCAACGTAAATGAATGTCAGTTAGTTGAAAAATGAACTGAATTCGTAGCGTTCTTTCGATGTACTGGTTTGGTTTCAGGTCCTAAAAGGATTTAATTTTCGGCCTAAAATATAGTCGTCTTTTACACCACCTTTAAACTGACCTTGTTCGGACCTCGTTCGACCACAGCCGAACAAAGGGCGAACCAGATAGGTAGCAAAGTCGAAGGAGAGATAGAACCCAAAAAGCAGCAAATTCCTTCAGTTTATAGATCTTAAAAAATAGGCGCATAAAAAAGAGCCTGTATCATAAATCGTGATACGGGCTCTTTTGCGTCTACCCGTATTCCTATAGTCTTGATTATTAACGATTTAAGTTGTTTTTTTTCGTTTTAAATTTGATTTAACTTATTGATTTTCATACATTTATGATGTAAATCAGTAGTAGATATGGCCAACAAGAAACCCGTTTTTAAGCCCTATTATCAACA
>NZ_JABSNU010000008.1 GCF_013266735.1 Pedobacter foliorum | reverse complement strand
CAATAAGTTAAATCAAATTTAAAACGAAAAAAAAACAACTTAAATTGTTAATAATCAAGACGATAGGAATACGGGTAGACGCAAAAGAGCCCGTATCACGATTTATGATACAGGCTCTTTTTATTTATACAACTTATAAATTCGCTTTTCTATTTAGGGAATTTAACCGGGCTCTTGCCAAGATCCACTGAAGTAGCTAGAGCTATGCTTCGTTCCTCTTCACCTTTCTCGTTTATATTTACAGCACAATAAAAATGATACACCACTCCATTGTATTTTATAACAAGAGGTTTATGGGCATAGGTTTTATCAAATGTTTCTGAAGGTGCTATCAAATCAGGGCCATTCCATAGCGTCCAGTTTTCCAAATCATAAGAGCAGGCAAAGCGATCGAATGCACCAGGCTTCCAATTTGCTCCAAAATAAAACATCACCCATAGGTCCTTCATCTTTGTAATATAAGCATCGCCAGATATACCATAAAAATGATCAATAACAGGCTCTTCACCATGTCTTTTCCAATGTACCATGTCATCAGACACAGCTAAACCAATACGCTCTGCTCTTGGATATCTTTCGCTTGAAGATTGATTAGCTGCGTTATAAAACATCACAAAAGAAGACCCCAAACTTTTCGCTTTATCATGTATCACTGTACTTTTAAATATCGACCCATTGTCGTACCATCGTGCATTGCTATCTGTAGGTAACATGACAGGTTTACTTACACGGGTCCATTCCTGAGCCTTTGTTGGATTAATTGTGCTGGCTATGCCAACACCTAATCTGCCGGCTTCATAACCTTGATCCGCGCCCCCCAGATAAGACATCCAATATTTATCATTATAAGTCTCCAGCTTGTAAGAACCTCCCCATTCAAAATCCTGAAGCGCCAGATATCCGGCCTTTTGGTTAGCATCCCAGGTATTTTTACTGAACGACATAATTTTATCCAGTGTTTTCCAGTTTAACAAGTCGGCACTCTCCGCCAGCCATGTCTCATAACCTCTGCCATCGTAAACAATATAGGTCATCCACCATTTTCCATTGCTATAAAAAATACTTGGACTATCAACCATTTTAGATTTACTATCTGGCACCAATACCATCCCATACTTAAATGGTGTTTTCACTTCATTGTACACCTCCTCCATTTTTTGTGAAGAGACTTTCTTTTGGCTATAAGCAACTTCTGCAGCAAATACCCAAATCATAATCATTATTGCTGATAACTTACTATTCATTTTTCACTACTTTATTGTCTTACAGAAGTTTACGCCTATTAAAATAAGTCATTTTTATAAATAATACAATTAACTAACCTTATTAAGAGCTATTGGCTTTTAATAAGGTTGATTTTGATATTTCCATGAGCCAGGTCTACCGAATTACTGGAGTCATTTTTATATATTTACGACAACTGTAGATCGTAAACGTCATTACAGTCTTCACTAACCAAATAACAAATATGAAAAAACAGCTATTAGCGCTACTTGCTCTTGCCATGATATTAACATCATGTAGTAAAAAAGACCCGGAACCTAAGTATTCTCTTGATCAGACTGCCCTTGAGTTGAATTACGACAAGAAACATCAATTCGTAATTAAATTAGGCTCCAAAGACATTGAAGAGTCTGAGTTCAAATGGTCATTATCAGACGAAACTGTTGGATTTGTATCTGCTTCAGGTCTTTTTAATGCTTATAGAATTGGGAAAACAACAATTAAAGCAGTTGGAGCTAACGTAACATTAACGTCCGTTGTAACCATAGCACCATACAGTACACTTTGTGCAGAACCTTATATAAAATATGGTGCAACAAAAAGCACCGTAAAGAGTAAAGAAACCAGAACATTGCAAGATGAAACAGCTACAGCTCTGTATTACCGAGGTGAGAATGCTAAAATAAAAAATGCACTTTATGGCTTTGATAATAACTTGTTACAGTCTATGGTTCTCGTTTTTGCAGATACAGAAGCGGTAGTTAAAGAATCAATAAAATTTTTCTCAGAGCGATACACTTATCTAGGTATAGAGGATGACCTATATCTATTTGGCAATGTAGATACCTTTATTGGAATGGGGTATTTTGAAAAACTTGGATTTTGTGCAATTTACTTAGAGAATAAAACAGGTGAAACCGGTAATTTACAGGCAGCAAAATCAGCTGTACAAAAAGGTAAAGCTAATTTAGTGTTGCAAAGCAAAAGATAAGGAACAAGCATCAATTATACTTGATTTCAAAGGCAGGGAAAGTTAAAACTTCTCTGCCTTTTTTGTTTCTTTACTTCAATGGAATATTAAGCTTTGTGCTAACAATCTTCACCTCATTATTACTCATTGCATAGAGGTATAGCCTATAGCTCGAAGGATACTCTGGTATATTTAAGGTAATGCTACTACCTTCTCCTACTTCTTTCAAATCAATAGGATTGCCATAAGCATCAGTTCTTACAAGATTCCATTTAAACTTCAAGTCACCATCAGGTTTAGCTAAGCCCCACTCATTTGAATCAAACACCATTGCTCTGTAAGTTACATATGCATTCGGGTATATAGTAACTGCTGGGAGCAAAACCTTTATTGGTGGTATTTTTGAAGGCAACTTTGAACCGGTCCATTTATTTGACAACTGATAAAATTCGAATTTACTCTTTCCAGAATAATCTTTAAGCCCATCAAATGTGACAAATCCATCAGTTATTTCATCCTGCCAATTGGTTACAAATAGATTAGCTTTATTATTCTTGTTTTTTATAAAATCTGTAGTACTTATTTTGCTAAAAAACCAAGGTTCTTTTAAACTACTTAATTCTGCCACAGCAGCTGAGTCTGAATAACTATCAACGACCAAACCAAAATAATCAATAGCAGGAATTCTTTTATAAAGCATAGCTATATTATTACTCAATTTGTCATTTACATATAGATCTACGGTAACTGGTCTATTTGGATCTATCTTTTTAATCGAACTTACTAACTTTTGCAACCATGAAATGTATGCTTCTCTGGGAAAAAACAGATCCGGCATATAATAGTCATGATCCAGTTTACGCAATGGAGTATTTGCAATATTCCATAATATAATATCTTTTCTATCCTTGAATTTAGAGACTGTACTAATTACCTTATCAGCATACTCATCAAGCTCATTCTTATGAGAGATAAAATCAACATTATCTGGAAACCAGTAGCTATAAGCAATATTAAGCCCGTTTTCTCCAGCAACACTTAGCACATTTCGGTCATATACACTAGGACCAAAGTACTTTATAGTATTAAAGCCGACCTTCTTTATCTCCAAAATATCAGCAGCAATCTCCTTCTTTTTTAAAGCATGGAAATTAGTAGACCAATTTTGGCCTTTAGCATAATTTACACCTCGTATATCAAACAAAGATGTATGCTTTTTACTATTTGGCGAATCCTCCAAAGCACCCACAGGAGCTTTAGCAATAATCTTATGATCTATCCATTTTAACTTTTTATTATACTTCTTAATGGCTAATCCTACTTTACTGAAATTTTCAACTTTCCAATTTAAAGGCTTACCAATAGCCGTATCTATTGTATTCTTATCCAAGCTACTATTAAAGAACACAACCGCTTTAATTTCAGGGAATTTATTTTTTATACTTTTAAACGCTGTTTGAAACCATTGATCTTGTTTTCCTTCAGCTGACAATGATCCCATTTCGGCAAGCATTACAGGTAAATCTGTTTTAAAGACAGGATTCTCGTGAAATGGCTGATAAAGTTGTTCCATAGTATACCAGCTATTACTTCCATTTCTTGTACCATAATTTAAGTTGGTAACACCTATCCAATCAACATATTGGCTTCCCGGAAAATAAGTTGAAACTGCATCAGGCTTCCAAGGATTCCATACCCAAATCGCATTATATGTATTATTTTTTGCGAAATAATCATGAACATATTTCCAACCTTCTTTAAACTCTTCTGCAGTATTTCCACCTTTAGCTGACCAAGGATATTGCGGATTGTCTGCTTCATGCGCAAAGCGGATAAAAACAGGACGATTAAGCGCCTTTATTTGTTCAGAAAATCTCTTTAAATAATCATCATAATCCCCTTTAATGATTCTTGCGAATATCTTTTCCTCCTTTTTAGAGTCTTCAATATTTTTCACCTTATCAAACAAGCTTTGCCATGGTTCCCAACTAATCATTGGAACTGCATTTATCTTATAAATTGAGTCAAGCAATGCTGTTGGCAAATGACATTCAGCCTGATCTCCCCAGGGAATATAAAGTGAAACTATACCAAACTGCAACTTACTCTGATTTTCATACTGTTTAACCAACCCCATAGAACTTAGTCCATTGCCTGTTTCTGGGGCAAATATTCCTGGAATCAGTATGTCTTTATGATAGTTATAAGGTACTTGTTTTACCTCGGTATTAGATCTCGTATTTACAAAATACACAACGGTACAAACAATTAATGTAGTTATCATCAAAGCTGCACTCCTAACTCCGCTGTATATCTTCCTCCTAAGCTTCCAAAAGCTTGCCTTAAAATCCGAAACATGCTCCATTGCCCAATTAAGGGGCTTTACTCTTTGCTTTAATTTTCTAAACTGACTCTGCCTGCTTGCTGCGATTGTAAAGGACAATATCATACAATTAATTCCCGCAAATGCAGACATAATTAAATTGTAAGGATTCCAATCTCTATATAATCCAAATATTATTGAAAAGACAGATATCGCGATTACGATTAGATTCGGAATATTTAAGCTCCAGTTATCTTCATCTCTTCCATCCTTAGGAGTTGGATTATAAGGTACTTTTTTTCGCAGAATTGTATAGAACAATCCTATAATAAATATCCACCAGGTCCCGATCATTAGTAATCCACCTACAACATGGAATCCTCGTTCTTCCTCTTCCATTACCCATCTTTGCACAAAATGCCGTATTAGAATGATCGACATCACTAATGGAAAACTGATGGTTATGAAATTAAAGAATACAATATTTATTGGGCTGGTATTAAAGATTAATGAGAATATGGGTATTAAAAAATTAATTAGAAAAATTACCCCTGATAAGTAATGCATCGGTACAATTCCATAATGCAGTTTTTGTTGCCAGGTAAAACTCTTAAACAATTTTGGATAAGAAGTAACCAATAATTCGAACACCCCTCTAGACCACTTCAACTGTTGGCTATAATATGCCGACAAAGTACTTGGCACCAAACCTCTTGCCAATACCGCAGGAACATATACTGATTTCCATCCTTTTGCATGCAATTGCATAGCAGTGTGCATATCTTCTGCTAATCCGGCGGCATGCCCACCTATAGAATCCAAAGCCGCTCGCCGAAAAGTACAATTAGCTCCAATGGCAAGCACTGTCCCATACTTGTTCATGGTCATCATTATTGGACCGTAGAACTGAAATGTTTGTTGGGCAGCTCCTTTAGCTATTAAACTTTCGTCGTAATTTTTATATGATTGTACTATCTGAACAAATCCAACCTCAAGATTATTAAAATGACTTACTATAGGGTCTAAGAAATCTGGAAATGGTACATGATCAGGATCTAATACAACACAAAGTTCTGCCGTTGATTGTTTCAGGGCATTATTAATATTCCCAGCCTTTGCATCGATTTTTTTTACTCTGGTAACATGAATTACATTTAGCTCCTCACATATTTTTTTCAAATAAGGATCATCAGCTTCATCACATAAAAAAGTATTATGCGGATATTTTATAGCTTTTATAGCAATTAATGTTTCATTAATCATCTCATAAGGCTCTCCTGCACAAAAAGTAGTAAAGATATCTACAGTATACGTTTTTTCCTTTTTAGGGGTATCAGGTACAGTTATATAAAAGTAATGAATCCATTCATGGAGTATTTTCATACACATAAAAACAAGTGTAGCCATCAACATCCAATACAATGTACTACTTTCAGCATCAGTTAACAGTAGCTCTCTAAGAAACAAGAACATACAGAATAAACCAATGATAATCATTAGACGTAAGGTGAAATTCTGCTTCCTGGTCGGATTAATTACTGGCTCTACTACTTTCATCTATTTTCAATACGTAGAATGGTGTATTACAAGTGGCTACATAACCTTTGTCGTCATATATAGTTGCAAATATTCTATATGGCCCTTCCTTTTTAGGGGTTTTAAAGATAACCTTCAAGCCCTGCGCTTGCTCAACAAGACCATTTATAGGTAAAGGCTTTTTAATATTATTTACATTATTGATCTTATACCAGTCTTCTGGATAAATCTCCCAAAGAATTCTTTTATTACTTACATCGCCTTTTAACATAAAGACTTCAGCAGTATTTTTTTCATTTGGTTTAAGAAATATATTGTCTTTAGCACCTTTACTGTTCAGAAGCATATAATTTATTTGAGGCGCAGCGCTTGCTAATTGCTTGCCTTTCCAAATGGCCTCTGCTGCATCAACTACTTCAGTCTTATTTCCCGCTTCATCAAATATGCTAAACCAGGTATGAGTGGTTTCTTGTTTCTGGCCCCAGTAAAAAATAAATGAGCCTAACAATCTTGGATCATTGAAAGGTATTTGTTCTTTATATCTCGAATAATATTGCGCTGCTTTTTTTGTACTTGTTGGTTCAATTTTTGCACCCCATGCCGTTTCTAATGCTCCATCCCATGGCCCATCAATGCCCCATTCAGTTAACAGGTAGGGACCATCCCAAAACCAGGAAAAATCTTTTAATTCCTGGCTCAATAATCTAATTCCACCAAAAACATTAAAAGACACAATATCTATGTCAGTCCGCATTTTGAGGTTAAAAATGGTTTTACGTTGAAAATTAATCATGGTAGTCGTAACAGGATGATCAGGATCATCTCGATGGATCATATCCACAATATTATTAAACGCCTTATAAAACTTATTGTAAGAAGGTTTATAAGGAAAAACAAGTTCATTGCCAACGCACCACATTAAAACTGATGGATCATTTTTAACCCTATTCACCAGCTTCTGTATTGATTTAAATTGTTTGGATACCTCTACATCGTTATTATAGAAAAACATATGCTTACTTTCAGGGATTGGCAATCCAATTATGACTGCAATATTTGCCTCGTTGGCTTTTTTCAGTATTGAATCGATATGAGTTGTATCCCAGGTTCTAATGGTGTTTCCTCCCAGTTCAGACAGCAAATTTAAATGAGAAGAACCAGAAGCCCCTTTGATCTCGAATGGCTTACCATTTCTAAGTAATGTGAAAGCCTTATCTTTTTGCTCGATAAAAACTTTACCCGATGGTTTTTGTCGGTTATTAGAGCACGCACATAATGTGCATAAAAGGAGAAAAAAAAAGAAATATTTCCTTTGAATCAAAAGCATTTCAAATTCATAAGGAGCTAAAATAATAAATCTAAACAAACACTTAAAACTTTATAATCATAAAGCAAAAGTTTATTTTAATTCCAAATAGAACTTTTTCAATGAGCTTTTACTTATACTCCAATCTGGAGCTTTTATGTGTCCCCATGCTTTGGGGTTATCAAATAAATTAAAATAACAAACTCCAAAAATCTGCTTGTTATTTTTAATAGTGTTAGCCGCATCAATTAACCATTTATCCTGATATTTTTCCGAACCTTTTACACCAAATTCGGTTATAAACATTGGCTTATTAAAAAATCTCATCCTATAGCTTTTGCGCTGAAATATGGTACTAAAAGATTCTTGCATATTTTCATCAGTAATGTTCTTATCAGGCAACCCATAAATTGCTATACTGATATAGTCTACAACATCACTACCAGGATACCAATCTGCAGAACCTCTGTCGCCCGCTGGTCCCCAAACTCTTTTAATATTTTCGGGTTTCTCTTTTACAAAGTTCATAAAATAGCGATATGCATTTATATAAACTACAGGATCCCGGCTCTGCCAGGAATAGCGATGAATAGGGATTTCCATTTCATGAGCCCAACGTAAGTACACCGTTTGCTTAACATTAGAAATTATACCGTATAATTTAGAAATCTCTTTATCATACTTTCCATTTAATGTATTCTCAAGTACGTTTGGATCAGCAACATTACTAATATCTTTCCAAGGCTCCATAGTAACAATTACCTCGTGTTTTCTATCAATTACATCGTTAAATTTCTTCAAAAACTCTCCCCTTTGTATCTCTCCCCAATCGGTAAATAAATGTTCTACAGTTATTTCTGGTTCAGCTATTAGCTTTTTAGTCGGATCGAAAACTCCTAAAAGCAGGCTCTTTCTGATTTGATTATTAACAGGCTCATTTAAATTTTCTGATGAATAAATGGTGCTTTTATATCTGTTTCTCTCTATCTCAATCTTTTTTAGAAGAGAATCAGTCCTCTTTATGTCACCCGTCCCATCTACAGACAAAACAAATACTGGTTTATCCATAAATCGAAGTCTATGAAGCTTTAATCTTAATTGCTCAGCATCATTGCCCATCCTTATACTGATTACATCAACATGCTTTTTTCCAGGCCAGAACTCTGAATCACCGGGATAGCCAGTTGGTGCCCAAACAAGTTGTACCTTAGGTGCAAGCCTTTTTAGGTAATCTGCAAAATAGTTAAACGCATTTATATACATCACCGGTGATTGATACTGCCAGGGATATTGCGTTGCAGGAATTTCCATTTCCGGATTCCATTGTACAAAAACAGTACCTTTACTTTGGTTTATTAAACCTGCTAATTCCTTAATCTCTTTATCATAACTCCCTTTCAATACTTCATCTAATATTGAGACATTCCCATTATAGAAGCTTGGCCATGTTTCAATTGTGAGCAGAAGGTTTTTATTGTCTAATATTGCTTTTTGCAAAGCATTATTATTAGAACGTAGCGCAAAAGATTTCCATATTACCGAATAATGTTTAATATTATTTACTAAATCAGATTTAGCATTATTCTTCTCATCATAAACACCAAGCAATTTCTCATAAGACCTATCTTTAAATTCATTAACGAATACGGATTTAAGTAAAGGCTTGAAATATAGCAGACAACCAATAAGAACAGCAAAAAAAAGTAGTGCAAAATAATAGAGGCGCCTTTTAAATCTCATTTTATTTAAATGTAAAGTATGTGTACAATCTGAAAATGTAAATATAATTCTTGCGCATTCAAAACCAATGATTAATTGACTTAGCCTTCTTGCCCCTCTAAATTGTCGCAATCACCCCCTTCCACTATCTTAAAAGAGCTTCATATTTGTTAAGCGAAACAATTAAAGTAGTACAAAGGTTAATTAACTATTAGAATTTAAAACGATGGAAAAGCAAGAGTTTAAAATCTTAATCAATGCCTCAAAAGAAAAAGTATGGAATGTATTATGGAGTGACACCACCTATCCGGCGTGGACCGCTGTTTTTTGTGAGGGCTCTAAAGCAGAAACTGATTGGAAAAAGGGTAGTGAAGTACTATTCCTTAACGATAAAAATGATGGCATGTTTTCAACTATCGAAGAAAGTATCCCTCATGAATACATGTCATTTAAACACCTCGGGGAGGTTAAGGCAGGGGTAAAGGATTTAAATAGTGGCAAAGGAAGCGAATGGAATAACTCATTGGAAAACTACACCCTTAAACCTGTAGATGGTAAAACCGAACTAGTGGTTGACATAAACAGGGTTAAAGAGTTTGAAGATTATTTTGACAAAACATTCCCTAAAGCGCTAGAAAAAGTAAAGGAACTGGCAGAAGTTAGTGCAGATTAAACGTTAATCTTACTTGCAGATATTTTAATTGATTTTTAGTATATTAGTTTATCAAACCACTTAAAATGACCTACAAAAAAACCATCACTTTATCTGTATTATTAAGTACAGTTGTTATGCTGAGTGCATTTATGCCACAAGCAGATGAAAAGCCTAAAAACCTAAAGGTCCTACCTAAAGACATTAGTCATGATCAACTTAAAGAAGTCATGGATGGCTTTAAAACAGCCTTAGGGGTAAAATGTAATTTCTGTCATGCCGCCAGAACTGATGACCCTAAAAAACTTGATTTTGCAAGTGATGAAAAACCGGAAAAAGAAACAGCCAGAAATATGATGCGTATGACAATGAAAATCAATAAAAAGTATTTTCATCCAATTGGCAGTAAAGATAAAGACGGAAAAGCACTCATAGCAATCTCTTGTGTTACCTGCCACAATGGAAAGGAACATCCGGAAACTAAATAACTGTAAAGGGGACTAAATCTCCTTTATAGCAACAGATTCAATCCAACCAATGTTTCCATTAGGCAGCTCAACTTTAAGCCAGTTGTCGTCATTTTGCTTAATGGTAACTTTGGTTCCTTCATGGATAACGAAAAGCGTTTTTGACTTATCATCAGGACCACTCTTTACATTCACCGTACCATTAAACACAATTGCCTGACTGCTGCTGTTCAAGTAATTACTTTGTGCATTTACAATAAAAATGGACAGTAACCCCAATACCAATAAGGCAATCCCGGCATAAAAAGCAGGCTTCTTAATTGAAACTGAAATTGCAAAAAGGTATACAATCAATAAAGCAAAGCCCAACAGAAAAAATGTAACTGCAAATATGGATAATACCTGGGCAGAGAAAAACAAAACCAACGATTTCCACCACTTTGCCATAAAAAACTCAGGAACTACCTCTATTTTATCTGCAATTTTCAAATTAGCAAGCTGTAGATTTAATTGAATTTCCTGATCACCGGGTGTAATCTTGTAAGCTTTTTCATAATTAAGAATGGCAGGTGCCATCTCTCCAAGTTTATAATAGGCATTGCCAAGGTTAAAATATACGGCAGCAGATTTGTATCCCGTATTTAATACTTCTTGATAGGATTGTACAGCTTCCTTGTATTGCGCTTTCGCATACTGACTATTCCCTTTTGCAAACAATTCCTCCGGATTCCCTTTTGCAAATAAAAACAAAGGAGATATTACCAGTAGTAAAAAACTATAAAACAGGTGTTTCAAACGATTATGCATTGTCTTCAATATCATTAATGATAGTTTTCGCTTTATCAAATACTTCTTGCTCAGATATTCCTGAAATTGGAGCATACCTTGCCATTTCACACAAATCCAGCGTTTCTGTTAATTGGTCAATTATTGGTTTATTAACCGCTCTTAATTTTAATTGCTCCCTAATGTTATCCTTATTTAAATCGGCGGCCGAGATGTTTAATTTATCACTTAAATAACCATACAAGCCTTTATAAACATCCTCATAGAAAGCTTTTTTATCCCCACTGAGCAATTGTTTTTGGGCATTTGCCAAATGCTTGGCCGCAATTTTATTAGCATTTCTCCCTTTTATTTTCACTGCATCTTTATTGTTTTCTCTGTACCACTTTCTGTAACCAAATCCAGCTAAGAATAAAACAGGACCAGTACATAGAAGGATATAGTACAATGCAGAGCCATAAAACCCTTCGCCATCCTTAGTCAAGCCAGGGTTTCCTGTTTTAATATAGGCAATATCTTTGGCCAGCATTTTAACATCCTGCTGATCACCTGACGCATACGCTGTAACATTTGAGCCAGGATCTCCTTTCGCTACCTTAACAGGAAATTGTCCAGAACTTAAGGTCATGTATTTTTCTGTAACCGGATTAAAATAAGAGAATTTAAGTGGTTCAATTGTATAATTCCCTTCATGTCTTGGAATAAGCAGGTAACTGTATTCCCTACTACCCGAAACTCCACTCATCGTCTCTTTAATATTGTCATTTACCTTAGGATCGTACTTTTCAATATCGGCAGGTAAAGTCAACTCCGGTGCTTTTAATAACTTTAAGTTACCTGTTCCTGAGATTTTAAGCGTATAATTTAATGCTTCATGAGCCTTAACCGAAGACTTATCCAGAATCGCACTTATTGAGAAATTCCCAACCGCTCCCGTAAAACCTTCTGGTTTACCTGCATCAGGTAAAGGTTTTACATTGATCGTAATCGGAGAACTTTTAATTTTATACTTTGTATCCTTATAAGAGCCTCCAAAAAACTGTTCTATAGGATCATTTGAAGGTGCTGCCTGCCTTACTACAAACGTCATTCCTAAAGGATCAAGAGTAAGCTTACCAAATCGCTCAGGGAAAAGGATAATCTGTTTAAGTGTGGCTACATGATATTTAACCCCATTATAATTCTCTATTTCCCACTGTACATTTTGGCTATTATTTTTTATCTCCTGACTCCAGAACCCGTTAAAGTCGGGTAATTTATCAAGCGCATTATCTACCAAATCAATATTAGTATACAACTTGTAAGAAACCGAGAATTGCTCACCGATATAAATATTAGTTTTATTGGCAACGGCTCTTAAAAACAAGCGTTTTGATATATCAGTACTATTTCCTTCGGCAACCTTATCACCTTGTGGCGCTGCATTACCCTGATTTCCTTGATTACCTTGGTTACCCTGCTGAACCGCCCTTCCCTTTACCACTTTTATTTTAACAGAGTTCGATTTAAGCTGTTTGCCATTAACCACAACAACTGCTGGTCCTATTACATATTCTCCTTCTTTAACGGCTACCAAATCATAACTAAGTGACATTCTCGCAGTTGTATTTCCATTGATGGATGAATAGCTTGAAGATTGATTAGGGCCACCTACAACCTGAAAACCGTTAAGTGTAGGCGGAGTAAACGATTCTATATTTCCATTTACAGAAAAACTAATTTCAAACGGTTCTCCTGTACCAACTACATTTTTACTTACAGTTGCAGTAACTTTAATATCGTCTGCAGCCGCTTTTATTCCGTTTGCAAACAAGGCACCGGTCCACAGTAATAATACCGATAATATATAGTGTTTCATTTTCATTTTGCGCAAAAATACTCAGTCTACCAATCTTTAACAATACGGCCTTTTACACCTTTAGCCTTTTTATTTTTCAGCTTATCCTGAGTGTTCTTTTCTTCATTTTTTAAGGCTTCAAGCATCCTCTCCGCATCTTCTTTAGACAATTTATCGGGCTGAGGCTGTTGTCCATCCTGCTGGTCCTTTTTATCCTGATCCTTTTTATCTTGATCTTGTTTATCTTTATCCTGCTTGTCTTTATCCTTATTCTGCTGATCCTTATTGTCCTTATTTTGATCTTTATCCTTATCCTGTTTGTCCTTGTCTTTCTTGTCCTGATCTTTTTTGTTTTTATCCTTATTTTTGTCTTTATTCTGCTGTTGTTTCAGCTTTTCTTGCGCATAAGCCAGATTGTACCTTGTTTCATCATCTTTAGGGTTACTCATCAATGATTTCTTATAAGCTTCGATACTTTCTTCCAGCTTCTTAGACTCTAACAATGAATTACCAAGATTGTGGTATGCTTTTGCCTTTACTGCTTTGTCATTAGAAGAAGACGCAATATCTGTAAACTTCTGAACAGCATTATCAAACTTCTTCTGTTTATACAAAGCATCCCCAAGATTAAAATTCCCTTCTACAGAAGCTTTCGATTTATCTACAGACTGCCTGTAACTAGCCTCAGCTTCAGCATATTTCTTTTCCTGATAAAGCTGATTTCCTTTATGAATATACTTCTTCTCTTTCTGTGCAAAAAGCAAAGAGCCTTGTAATAATATGTATATAACGATGATAAACTGCTTCATTATTTCCTCACTTCAAACAAATTCAACTCACTTAATTTCAGGTTCTTCTTACTGGAGATAAAGAACTCAACAACTAATAAAATCAGTGCAAAGCCTAAGAAAAACTGGAACCTGTCTTCGTAGTTCTTAAATACTTTGCTGTCAAATGTTTTTTGCTCCATTTTCCCTATCTGATTCATTACAATTCCCAATCCACTGTTTGCATTAGTAGCCCTTACATAAACTCCATTACCGGCATCAGAAATCTCTTTACACATCTGCTCGTTCAGCTTTGTAATCACTGTCTGACCTTTTTCATCTTTCCTAAAACCTGTTGGATTACCATTCTGATAGATTGGAACCGGAGCTCCCTCAATAGAACCGAGGCCAATAACATGAATTGCCACATCCTTTTCTGTTGCTCTTTTTGCAGATGCAATGGCATCATCCTCAAAATTCTCACCATCAGTCATTAGTACCATGGCTTTGCTTGTTCCATTTACGAAATCAAAAGATTTCATTCCCATATCAATAGCCGCACCAATAGCAGTTCCCTGAGTTGGTACAATATCAGTACTGATGTTATTTAGGAATAGCTTAGCGGCCGAATAATCAGTAGTTATCGGCAATTGAACATAAGCCTCTCCGGCAAAAATGATAATTCCTATTCTGTCATTGTGTAGGTTATCTATTAACTGAGATATTGCTCTTTTTGCATTCTCAAGCCTGTTTGGAGAAAGATCTCCTGCAAGCATACTATTAGAAACATCCAGAAGAATCATTAAATCTGCACCGCTCTTTTTACCTTCTTCTATTTTGGTTCCAATCTGCGGATTGGCGGCACCAATAACTAATGAAGCAAAAGCAACTGTAAAAAGGATAAACTTTAAACCTGGTCTGGTAAAAGAAACCTCCGGTATCATCTTTCTAACAGTAATCTTATCTCCAAGACTGGCCAACGCCCTTCTTTTCCATCGGCGTACCAGAAAAAAGACAATGATAAACAATGGAATGGCAGCTAGCCCCCATAAAAACGCTATGTGTTCAAAACGTAACATATCTTAAGTTAAAGCTCCTTTAAATATTGTATTTCTTAATCCAAATTCAACCAGCAAAAGTGCTAGGGCAATCAATGCAAAAGGCAGAAAACGTTCTGTTTTCTTGTGGTACTGAGTAACATCAATCTTTGCCTTTTCCAATTTATCTATTTGCTGATAAATCTCTTTTAGCTTATCGTTATTTGTAGCCCGGAAGTATTTACCTCCGGTAATTTTAGCAATGCTAGAAAGCGTTCCTTCATCAATGGTTACAGGAACTTGCTGATACTGTACACCAAATGGTGTTTTAACAGGATAAGGTGCAAACCCTTTAGTTCCCACTCCTACTGTATAAACCCTTACATTCATCTGTTTGGCAATTTCGGCAGCAGTAACCGGAGGTATAGAACCAGTGGTATTTGAACCATCCGTAAGCAGAATAACCACCTTACTTTTTGCTTCACTATCCTTTAAACGGTTAACTGCAGTTGCAAGGCCCATACCTATTGCAGTACCATCCTCAATCATTCCATTATTAATTCCTTTAAACAAATTAATTAACACATCATGATCAATGGTAAGCGGGCATTGCGTAAAGCTCTCTCCACTAAACACAACCAAACCAATCCGATCATCAGGTCGGTCTTTTATAAAGTCTATTGCGATATTCTTTCCGGCCTCCAATCTGTTTGGTTTTAAATCTTCAGAAAGCATACTACCTGAAATATCAGTAGCAATCACAATATCTATCCCTTCGGTTGTCGAGTTTTGCCAGCTTAATGCACTTTGCGGTCTGGCCAAACCTATAATTATTGCAATTAGCGCTAACGATTTTAATGCGATACTATAATGCCTTAAAACTCCATAACCGCTTTTCTTAGCACCCATAAATGACTTAACAGATGATATTCTCATAGTCCCCTGAAGTCTCTTATTGCGCCAAATGTACCAGCCAATCATCAAAGGTACCAGCAGTAATAACCAGAAAAACCCTGGATTGGCAAATTCGATTCCACTAAACAGTTTCATTTTGCGCTTTATTATCGGGTAATTGATTAGTCTCTTTAGTATCAGTTACAAAACTGATTGCATTTTCTATACTTTGCTCATTTTCTGAATTTAAAGGTTTCCCTTTAGCAAACTTTACAAGATCGGCCAACATTAATATCTGATGTAGTTTATTTCTGTTTTGGTCCGTAATTTCCATATGTCTTAAACCTGCAAATATCTCATCAGAGGTTTGCTCAAGCGCCTTAATTTGATAGCGTTTTTCAAGGTACTCTCTTAGAATATCGGTAAGCTCAATATGGTATTGTTTAACTTCTTCCTGTTGCCATAATTTCTTATCCCTTAATACAACCAGCTTATTTATTGCTGTAACATCTGCAGGCACCAATGGTTTAACTACCGCAGCAACTGGTCTATTCTTTCTTTTCTGCCAGAAATAATAAAGCAATCCTGCAATCAGTACAACTCCCAATAGTGAAACTACCACCCATTGCCAATGATCTCTTAACCAATCAAAAAAGGAATAGCGAACAGCTAGTGGCTGTTTAATGTCATAAATAGCTTTTGTCGTATCAACCACAACAGATGTAACCTGTAATGGTACCGGATCAGTTTTAAAACTTTGCGCGTTTACCTGAAACAAGAAAGCAGGAATAGTCTGTAAGCCAGCATCAAAAGAAGTGATGGTGTATTGGCGACTAATTGTTCTTACAGCCGGATTATTCTTATCTGCTATTGTATCTGTTTTGCCAACCTCGACAATTTGTACTTTAGAGGATATGGTATCCGCTAAAGTTGGAAAGCTAATTTTATCATTTACAGGCAACTGAGCGCTTAAGCGCAAAATCGTTTGATCTCCCAAAACAATGGTCGACTTATCCAGTTTAGCCTCTACTTTTATATCCTGAGCGTTACTTTTATAAGTAAAGCAAGCTAAGCATAACATTAAACACCAGCTAAAATTAAAATATTGCTTCATATCTCTACCTTCTGGCTTCGCGTTTTTTAAATAATGTCATTAATGGTTTAATATAAGATTGATGGGTTCCAATTTTAGTATAATCTACTCCTGATCTCTTAAAAAGATCCTCCAGTTTACCATTTCGTTCCAATGCAGCTACTTTATAGGCTTGTCTTACACGTTTATCTCCTGTGTTTACCCATTCGTACTCACCAGTTTCTTCATCACGTACAGGAATAAGTCCAAGATTAGGAAATTCTTCCTCATGCAAGTCATATAGCCTAAGTGCAATAAGATCATGTTTTCTGTTGGCTATTTTAAGCTCATTCTCAAAAGAATTACTCATAAAGTCAGAGATCAGAAAAGACGTACACCTCTTGTTAATAGCACCGGTAAAGTACCTTAAAGCCTCAGCCACATTTGTTCCCCTGTTTTGAGGTTTAAAATCAATCAGTTCCCTGATAATCATCAAAATATGACTTCTTCCTTTTTTAGGAGGAATAAACTTTTCTACTTTATCACTAAAGAATAATACGCCCACCTTATCATTGTTCTGTATTGCAGAAAATGCCAAAACAGCACATACTTCAGTAGCAAGTTCTTGCTTTAGCTGGGCTTGTGTACCAAAATTCTTGGAACCACTAACATCAACAAGCAGCATCACCGTCATTTCCCTTTCTTCTTCAAACACCTTAACATAAGGATGATTAAATCGGGCGGTAACATTCCAGTCAATAGTACGAATCTCATCACCTACCTGGTACTCCCTAACTTCACTAAAAGCCATACCACGACCTTTAAAGGCCGACTGGTACTCACCTGAAAAGATCTGATTACTTAACCCGCGGGTTTTAATTTCAATCTTTCTTACTTTTTTTAAGAGATCTTTGGTGTCCATAAGCTATGGTACTTCTACAGCGTTCAATATTCCTGTAATGATAGTTTCTGTATTGATGTCTTCAGCCTCGGCCTCATAAGTTAAACCGATTCTATGTCTTAACACATCATGGCAAACAGCTCTTACGTCTTCTGGAATTACATATCCCCTTCTTTTTATAAAAGCATAAGCTTTTGAAGCTAGGGCGAGATTGATACTTGCTCTTGGTGAAGCACCAAAACTAATCAGGTTTTTATAATCAGCTAGTTTGTATTGATCAGGGTAACGAGTTGCAAAAACAATATCAATAATATATTGCTCAATCTTTTCGTCCATATATACTTCTCTAACTACCTTTCTAGCCCTAATGATGTCATCAGGATGTAGGATAGCTTTAGGTTTTGCCATTCCCTGAGGTGCTATGTTGGCTCTCATAATTAGTTTTTCGTCTTCTTTTTTAGGGTAGCCGATAACTACTTTAAGCATAAACCTATCAACCTGCGCTTCTGGCAATGGATAAGTTCCTTCTTGCTCTATTGGATTTTGAGTTGCCAAAACAAGAAATGGTTTAGGTAATTCAAATGTAGTGTCGCCAATTGTTACCTGACGCTCCTGCATTGCTTCTAACAATGCACTTTGTACTTTTGCCGGAGCACGGTTAATCTCATCGGCAAGAATGAAATTAGAGAATAAAGGACCTTTCCTGATAACGAATTCTTCCTTTTTCTGATTATAGATCATTGTACCCAACAAATCTGCCGGTAAAAGATCTGGTGTAAATTGTATTCTGCTAAAACCTGCATCAATAGTTTTAGATAATGTATTGATTGCAAGAGTTTTTGCAAGTCCGGGTACACCCTCTAATAAAATATGACCGTCTGCAAGCAAACCGATCATTAGGCGCTCAACCATATATCTCTGGCCTACAATCACTTTATCCATCTCCATAAAAAGCAGATCGATAAATGCGCTTTCTTTTTGAATCATTTCATTCAGCGCGCGGATATCAGTTCCATACGCCAAACTTTCAGTGGTATTATTTACTTCTTCCATTTAGAACCATTTATTTTCGCTGCGAAAATTAGACAAACCTTAATCTTTTCGCAAATGTATAAGGCCCTGTTTAATGTTAAAATATGTTAAAACTTGCTTTTAATACGATTTAAAACGCCAGCCTTCTCAATTTCTCATCTTACTTAACTTAAATCAGGCAGACCGAAGATAGTTTTATTTTCATTGTACTGTAGCGTTTTCATATTACTTCTCGTTTCTATTACGCACGCTAGTTAGAATTCGGGGATAGATCTTAGGACCTATCCCCGATTCTTTTTTATATTTACCAAAAAAAATATATCATATGTTAGCTCATCACGTTTTATTCTGGCTTAAAGCCGACACTACTGAAGAACAAAAAGTTGCTTTCAGAAAAAGCCTTGAAACCCTTGAAAATGTAGAATCTGTTAAAACATTACATATCGGCACACCTGCACCTATAGAACGTGCTGTTGTTGATACTACATACACATTTTCGCTAACTATCTTTTTTGAAGATCTTGCAGGACATGATGTTTATCAGGTGCATCATTTACACACTGCGTTTTTAGATGAGTTCCGTGGTCTATTTGAAAAAGTGATTATATACGACGCTCACTAGATTGTAGCGCTCAACAACTCGTCATCCTGAATTTATTTCAGGACCTCGCAAGAGAAAGAAAGCCTTGTTAGTGTGAGGTCCTGAAATAAATTCAGGATGACGAGTGAATTCAGGATGACGAGTGAATACATCACAAAACGTAATTTCTACTTCACATCAACACTAATCATGTTGCTGTTTCTGCCTCCTGAAAAAGGCTCAGTCCTCAAAGACAAAATCATTTTATACTTACCGGCCTCAACAGGTACTTTTATACCCGCTTCAATTTCTACAGATGCTCCGGCTCCAATCTTAACATTTTCAATATCTGCTAAAACAGGCTTAAACTCATCTATATTATCTCCCTTTTTAAATGCATATTCTAGATAGCATTTCCAGGTTTCACCTGCATTACCCAACGCTATAGGCTCATTATACGGATTAGTAATCTTCAATTTCAAAGTTTTAACCTCACCGCTTTTCCATTCTTCAGGAACGACAACAGGGTTAACAGAAACTTTCTGATACATCCTAACCTTATCTATCCATAATCCATAAAACACCCCTTTACGCGTGTTAATGGTATCTTGCTTAACGTTATCGCCATGGCTATCCGACAAAACAAAGTAAGCTTTTCTATTTATAAGACTATCTTCAAGAGGCCATATATCGTACTGGTTCTTCCTATAATACCTCGAATCGTAACTAAAGCCTTTCGTACTACGGGTATAATAATTATATCTGGAAGGTGTTTGAAACGAATTGTTAAAGATTACAGGATAATCGCCTGCCTTTTCGTGAATTTGCTTAGCCCATTGCTCAGTGCCAAAATAGTAATCAACCGCTTTAACTTTCTTTAACGCATCTATTGGTATGATAAGCACTAACCTCACCAAAATAATTAAACCAATATTAACCATAGCAAGTCGCTCAAACCATTTCGGTAGTGGCTTTTTGGCCATTGCAATATAGGCCAAAATAAAGAGACACAACATTGCCGGCAACGTCCAATGCGCCTCTACTCTACCTTTAAGTGTGCTGATTAGGAAGAATATAAATATGCCAAAGAAATTAAACTTAACGGCCTTAACGAAGGTATCTTCAGATTTCAATACCGCCGCCGATTTATACATAAACCAACCTACAAGCGGCCCGGCCAGTGCCAACTGAGCCAGCAAGTACTCCGAGGTAAAATTAAACTTATAAAAAGCAGCAGAACGATCTATAACATGGTAATAGAATGACGGATAATTATTATGAACCTGCCATAAAATATGAGGTATGTAAGCAATTATAGAGATAACCACTATAAGCCAAAAAGATGGTCTTTTCAGCAATTTCAGATTAGATAATATTGTAAATAACAGAACTAGTATACCATGATACTTACTATACAGCAAACACGCTATAACCAATGCCAATATTAAAGCCCATTTTATCTTATTCTCAGCCTCATAACGCTGATACACATAAAAAAACAGTACTGTAAAGAAGAACAACGGGGAATCCGGAGTTGTTATAAAACCATAAACATGGAACAATACTATCGCTGAAAACAGCAGAATAAAAAGCTTTATATTTTGTGCATAACGACTTACAATTTGCCACAGCAGATAAACCGAAAGCGTACTGGTTATCACTGTAAAGAGTCTTAAACCTAAAGTTGAAGATAAAAGAGCATCCCCTATTTTAATAAACAAGGCAACCATTGGTGGATGATCAAAATATCCCCAGTCTAAAAACCTGGAATAAACCCAGTAATAAGCTTCATCAGCATGAAGCTCTACAAAACCTGCCTGAATAATATTAAGCACAGTCCATACACCCAGAAATATAAATAATATCTGTTCAGAACTTTTCTTTGTTTGTAGCATTGGTAAAGGGGTTTATCCGGTAAATGTGTAAAGATAATTGGCAAAAAAGTTCCAAAGCGACACCAGTACTATTGCACAAGCCTTGGCAACATAAAAGTTCCATTTCAACCTGTCGTTTAGCAGATAGATAATTACATTACTTATGGCTAACCCAACAAGCGAAATCACAAAGAACTTCCCAAACTGAATAATAGTTGCGGGGTTATGATTATCAAAAGTCCAGTATCGGTTAAGGGTGTAATTTGTACCGGTAGCAACTATAAAGCCTAATGAATTGGAAATATACTTATGGATTTTCAGCTTTTCCTTACATAGATAAGTAATGCTGAAATCAACAATAAGACCCGAAAAACCTACCAACCCGAATTTTAAAAACTTGAAAAAGAAAGCGCTATTAAATTCAATGGCGGCTATTGATGTCATATAGTTACTTTTTGCAGTGACAAACATAATAATCTGTAATGGAAAAGCGGGTAATAAATGGCTAATTAAGGTTAAATTTATCATTATTGATCTTTACAACATTAGATGTAAAAACAATTCCGACTATTAAAATACCGATAACAATGGCCAAAGCAACCTGCAATGTAGAATACAATTTACTTCCTGAAACCATAAATGCAGAATCTTTAATCAGCTCTTCACCGACCTGAGTTTGGATTCTCATTAGCTCAGATAATTTTTGAATTGTACCCTTTGAAGATGCCCTACCTTCCTGGTCATAAAGCTTCCTGGCATTAGCAATATCCTTATTAGCAGCAAACTTTAAAATCTTATCTTCAATCTGTCCGGTACTCTCAAGTCCATCTTTTAAAACTATTAACTTTTCCTTTTCCTGCTTAACCAGGAAAGTTTTCTCGTACTTTTTAATTAAAGAATCTATTGCTCTGTTGTAATCAGCAAGTTGTTCCTTAAAAGCTGCTGAACTAAAAGATTGCTCAGCCGCTGTATTTAAAAACTCTTCAATCATCGACTTCTTTGCATAAGCATTCTCTGCTACATAAAATAAATCTGTTGCAGGAATTAAGCGGTCGTTATACATAGAAACGAATGATTCGTTCATGCTTTTCACACTTTTATCTTCTAAAAACCTGATCAATATTGTACAAGCCATTATACAAAATAACAGCACTGCAATTTTCATTTTTTGTTTAATAGAATAAGCGAATCTCATAACAGTCAGTTCAAATTAGCGTCTAAAATTGCTCTTCAGCCGGAGAGGAGAAAAGGTTTTGTGCAAAATTTACTAAAAATAATTCTCTTTTCGCTCTTGTTACGCCAGTATAAAGCCATCTTAAGAAATCCATGTCAATCATTTCTTCTGTTAAATAGCCCTGATCTACAAAAACAGCATCCCATTGACCACCCTGAGCCTTATGACAAGTTACCGCATAGGCAAACTTAATTTGCAATGCATTGTAATATGGATCGTCCTTAATTTTATTTAAACGTTCTCTTTTGTTGGTGATATGGGCATAATCTAAATTGAGCCTCTCAAAAAGCTTATTACTTTGCTCATAAGAAAGATTGGGACTTTCGGCAGTAAGCGTATCCAACATCACCTTACAGGTAATTTCACCAGCCTCCGGAAAATCAAGAAACTCCAGCTGTACTTCGCAAAAGCGAAAGCCGTAGCGTTCTTCGATACCCCTTACCCTACGGATGCGCGCCATATCTCCATTGGCAATAAAAGCCGCCGATTCATTATCGGGCAACCAGAAATAGTTATTTCTAACAACCATAATCTGATCCCCCCCTGTCAATTCTTCTTCTCGGTATAACAATCTAGCTCTGATCTGCTGGTTATAAACATTTGCAGATTTATTAGACCTACAAACCACCAAAGAATTCTCTATTCCGAACTTATTATAGGCGTATTCTAATCCCTCAACCAGTTTTACGCCGGTCATTCTAAAGATATCCTTGTAGTTTTTAGTGATAAACTTAGGTAACTCAACTTCTTCGGCATCATCATTAATCAATTTCCGAAGCATGGTGGCATTGGCCAATATTCCCGATTCCTTTTCCTGGCGTACAACTTCTCTTAGCTCCACAGCCTTTACCCGCATTCCGAAATTGGAGAAGATGTATTCTTTATTTAGCGCCGGACTATCAATACTGCCTACCGGAGGTAACTGAGCGGTATCGCCTACAAAAACTACAGCACAGTTTTTTCCATTATACACAAACTCCATCAGATCCTTTAAAAATGATGACCCGGTTTGCGTATTCCACTCATCAGCAATCATAGAAGCCTCATCAATTATAAATAAGGTATGCTCTGCAAGGTTTGGAGCAATCTGGAAGGACATATCTGTTGATACAGCTGTTCTTTTCCTATAGATCTTTTTATGAATGGTTAATGCCTTTCTGCCAGTATAGTTACTCATTACCTTTGCCGCTCTACCGGTTGGTGCCAATAAAACAGAACGCAAAGAAAACTTGGGTAAAGCTTTTACCAATGCGGCTACAGAAGTAGTTTTTCCTGTACCTGCATATCCCCTCAAAATGAAACACTGCCCATCCAATTGTTGCGATAAAAATGAGGCCATTTCACTACAAAAAGTGAGTTGTTCTGCTGTAGGAGTAAATTGATAAGACTGGGCTATTAGTGTCGCTTTATCCATTTAACAAATATGCAATGGTGATGTTATAGAAAAAAGGATTAATTTTGTTCATATGAACAGCAAAAATAGCATATTATTAGTTGATCCGGAGTTTGACCCTAATACAGCGGCAGACTGCAACCTGTTAATAAAAATTACTGCCGATAGTTTTTCGTATGCTATTATAGATAAAAGCAGCAATCAGCTTAAAGCAGTTTACGATGAGCAGGAATGCCAGAATGTAGGCAAAGAACTTTCCGAAAAATTAAGAACTGACTGCTATTTGAGTTTACCATTTAAAGAAATTAAAGCTTCTGTACATACAGAAAATTCAATAGCTATCCCAAATGACCTGTTCAACGAGCAGAGTTTAAACGACTACGCTAAATTCTTTACAGAAGAGCAGTCCAATAACCTTTATACCCAACCTTTCGCCAATTTTGGTTTTACATCCATCTTTACGCTAAATAAGTTTATTGATGAAACTTTAAATGTATCTCTTTCAAATTGCAAGTTATTTGATCATGCAGCTCCGGTTTTAGCGCTTTCTAAAGACAAAGAAAACCTCAGCCTTGTACTCGACTTTACGGTTGGGTCATTCAATGCAATATATACAGATGGTGGTAAGTTGATATTCCAAAACTATTTTCAAATCGAAAACTCAGAAGAATTTAACTATTACCTGCTCTTCATTATCAACCAGCTTAGTATTGATACTTCAAAAACTGACATCCACCTTAGTGGTATTATCAACGAAGGAGATAGCCAATACAAATGCGTTGAGAAATACTTCAAAACAATTAACTTCATTCCAACAGCTGGTAATGATGTTGACAACAAAATTTTAGATGACATGCCTGCTCATTATTACAGCAGTCTATTAGCCCTTGATAAATGCGGATAATTGGTGGAAAATTAAAGGGTATACGCTTTAATGCACCCGAAAGCTTGCCGGTAAGGCCAACAACAGATATGGCCAAAGAAGCCCTATTTAATATTCTTTACAATACTTATGATTTTGATAGCTGCACAGTTTTAGATCTTTTTTGTGGCACCGGAAACATCAGCTTCGAATTTGCATCCAGAGGTATTAAACAGGTAACTGCTGTTGATAAGCACTCTGGCTGTATATACTGGGTAAAATCAGTAATCGCAAAATATGACTTGAATGAAATTGATGTGCAAAAAGCCGATGTATTTAAGTTTTTACAGAGCCATACCAAATCATACCAGATCATTTTTGCTGATCCGCCTTACGACTTACCTACCATTCCTCTAATTCCGGAATTGGTAATGAAAAACAACCTGTTAGCCGATAATGGTATGCTTATAGTAGAACATCCATCATTATTAAAACTAAAAGATCAGCCGGGTTATACCGAAACAAGAAGATATGGCAACTCTTCATTTAGTTTTTTTGAAAAGACCTCCAATATTTAAGTATGAAAATTGCACTATTTCCAGGTTCATTTGATCCAATTACTATAGCTCATGTTGATATTTTAAAGCGAGCCTTACCATTGTTTGATAAGATAGTGGTAGGTATTGGCTTAAATAGCGCTAAACAAGGTTTTCTTTCTGCTGATAAACGTGAAGAAATTGTTAGAACTGTTTTTGCAGATGAACCAAAAGTAGAAGTAGAGTTATATGAAGGACTAACTGTAAATTTCTGCAAGCTGATTAATGCTCAGTACATGGTTAGAGGTGTCCGTTCGGTTTCCGATTTTGAATACGAAAAGGCAATTGCACAGATTAACCAAACCATGATGCCCGAAGTAGAAACCATCATTATTTTGAGTAAGCCCGAATATTCGGCCATAAGCTCAACCATTGTACGCGATATACTGCGTAACAATGGTGATGTAAGTAAGTTTTTACCGCAACAGGCTATACCTTTTTTATAGCGTGTAATACTGGTTTTACTACAATATTATTTTCTAAAAGTCCGCCTACCTCTAAAACCTGAACTATTGAGGGGTAGGTATTTTTCAATACCTGATTAAGCTCCAATTTACTTAACCAACTCGCCTTTGTTATTCCTTCTTCTTTTTGAGGGATAAGTTTAGGCTCGCCTTTTACAGTCATGCTGTACCAATTGGTTTTCTTAAGTACCAATTTACTACCTAGCGTATAAACGTGATAGGTTTTACATAACTTTTCATCGTTGGTAAAAATCTTTACACCACACTCCTCTTCAACCTCTCGAAGCGCAGCTTCTTTCATTTTCTCTTCTTTTTCTACCTTCCCTTTAGGTAAATCCCATTTTTTATTTCTAAAAATAAAGAGATAATTGCCTTTGGCATTTTTAACCAAACCACCTGCAGCTTTAATAAGTTCACAGCTTTTTTTAATCTTCTGAAACAATTGTTTCGGATCTGAATCAATCAGAATATAGTCTTTACCGGATACCTTTTCTAAATTCTTATAGAACAATGGAAAATCAAAATCCTGCTTATCAAGCTGTTGAATTTTCTTTACCTGCTTAGGCATTAAGTCGGCAATAAACAATGTGTTATCGTTAATATAAATCCTGTAAGTCTTCATCAGAATATGGTCGTTTTCGTTATTATTTAATTCCCCGCAGCAGTTACACTAAAGCGCCCTTTTTAGTTAGGCTGTTCCCCTAATAAAATCGAGGTTTAAAAGTACAGAATTATAGCAGAAATAATTACTTAAAATTTAATAATACAATTTATGAAGTAAGGCAATGCCAGTTATGAAACCAGCTAATGCCAGTTACGAATCCAGCTAATTCCAGGTGGTTTTCAGAGGCAGATTACCCAGGGATAGATCAGGTATTTTTCAGGGACATCTCAGGCGATTTACCTCAGGTAGGCCTGAGAAGAGCCTGAGAAAAGCCTGATTTTCCCCTCAGTATTCCCGACCGGGTATACAGGCGATACCGAGCCGGTTCCCAAGCCGTACAGGAACTCAATTAGAAAAAATCAGGGCATCAAAAAACATTTATTTAATGGCCTCATCGGCATCTTTAATTGCTCTCATCGTCTTTTGTACACATCGTGTTTTGTACACATCGTCATCCTGAATTTATTTCAGGACCCCTCAAGAGAAAAAGAGCTTAGCTAGTGAGGGGTCCTGAAATAAATTCAGGATGACGATGTATACAACACTCAACGGCCGTGCATACTCAACGGCCGTATATACTCAGACGCGCAAAAATACTCAGATCTGCAGATAGGTATGCAAAAAACAAGTCAATATCTTAAACAAACCAACGCATATCACTGATTCACAGTCGATCACAAAAAAGACTTTCAGCATTGATTTTTATTACGGATATTTGCTCGTTCTAAAATAAATTAAACAAGAGTTTTCAGCATTTTTCTAATAAGCGATAGATAAAATATTTATTACGCTTACCAGCAAAACGCGAGAAATTCCGTAATTTTGAGACATGTATAATAAAAGTGATATTGAATTAAAAGTAGCTGAATTTTTATTACAAATTAAAGCAATAAAATTACAACCTAATAACCCATTCACATGGGCTTCTGGTTGGAAATCTCCTATTTATTGTGACAACAGGATCACACTTTCCCATCCTTCTGTTAGAACTTATATCAGACAAAAGCTTACGCAATTGATACAGGAAGAATATGGTTCTGTAGATTTAATTGCAGGTGTAGCAACAGCTGGTATACCTCAAGGTGCATTAGTAGCCCAAGAACTTGGCCTGCCTTTCGCTTATGTTAGAGCAAAAGCAAAAGAACACGGCACCGGAAGTTTAATTGAAGGTGAAATAGTTGAAGGACAACGCGTAGTTGTTATTGAAGATTTAATCTCAACAGGAAAAAGCAGCCTTCAAGCTGTTGATGCTTTAAGAAATGCAGGACTTTCTGTTGCTGGATTAGTTGCCATTTTTACTTATGGCTTCGATCAGGCTGAAGAGAATTTTAAAGAAGCAAAATGTCGCTTCTCGACTCTTTCTAACTATAACACACTTATAGAATATGCTGCTGAGCACAGCTTCATTGCACAAAACGATGTTGATTTGCTTACCAAATGGCGTAGAGACCCAGCAAATTGGGGAAAAGAATTAGAACAATTAACGTAAAATCATAATGACAGTTATTGAAAGCTCCGTAGAGTTAAACCTACCGGTTGAAAAAGTATACGCATTTTTGGCTGATATGAACAATCATCAGCAATTAATGCCTGAGAACATTTACAACTGGTCTTCTACAACAGATGATGCTAGCTTTACCATTCAGAATATGGCTAAACTGGCCATTAAAATCTCTGATCGCGTAGAAAACAAGGAATTAACTGCAATACCTACAGAAAAACCTCCTTTTGATGTTCAATTAAAATGGACAGTGGCTGATAATGGTAATGGCGGAACTATCGCAAAACATATTATTTCTGCAGATCTTAACATGATGATGAAAATGCTTGCTGCAGGTCCCCTGCAAAAGCTTGCTGATCATCAAACAACAAGATTAGCTGAAGTATTAAAATAATACATACTTGCACTTGTGTAAGTAGTATACCCTTAATAATCGTCCGAAAGCTGGTCAACATGACCAGCTTTTTTTATTTACCTCTATTTGCAAATACTATAGTAATTGCATTAATGCTTCTTTAGAAAATCCTTTCAATTCAGCAGTACGTTCATCACGGATTTTCTGAACCCATTTGGCATCTGCAAGTAAAGGTCTGCCGACAGCAACCAGATCAAAATCTCCTCTATCCATTCTTCTCATTAGCTCTTCTAAAGAACTTGGCTCAGAACTTTCGCCTCTAAATGCTGCTAAAAACTCTCCTGATAAACCAACAGAACCGACGGTAATGGTAGCTTTTCCGGTGATTTTCTTAGCCCATCCAGCAAAGTTAAGATCAGAACCTTCAAACTCAGGCTCCCAGAAACGACGTTGCGAACAGTGAAAAATATCAACTCCTGCATCAACCAGAGGCTGTAACCATTGTTCCATTTCCTGTGGTGTTTTAGCCATTTGCAAAGTATAATCAGATGGTTTCCATTGTGATAATCTCAAAATTATAGTAAAATCTACACCTACCTGTCTTCTCACTTCTTTAATAACCTCTACCGCAAACTTAGTACGCTCACCTAATGTTTTACCGCCATAGCTATCTGTACGGTTATTGGTGCCATCCCAAAAAAACTGGTCAATTAAATAACCATGAGCACCATGAAGCTCAACACAATCAAAACCCAATCTTTTAGCATCCGCAGCAGCACTTCCGTAAGCTTTAACAGCTGCATCGATATCCTCTTGAGTCATTGCTACTCCATTTGAGAAACCTGGTCTGTTTAAATCAGATGGCCCTTCAAAAGGCGACGAAGGAACCCATCCTGAATGGTGGTTATCCATTACACCCATGTGCCATATTTGTGGCCCCATGCTTCCACCAGAGTGGTGTACACTGTTGATTACATCTTTCCATCCTGCCAAAGCCGCATCTCCATAAAAATGTGGCACATTAGCATCATTTGATGATGAAACACGATCAATAACCGTTCCTTCAGATAGGATTAACCCTACTTCTCCGGCTGCTCTCCTTGCATAATATGCAGCAACATCAGCTGTTGGCACTCCATCTGGCGAGAATGAACGCGTCATAGGTGCCATCACTATTCTGTTTTTTATATTTAATGATTTCAAACTAAAAGGTCTGAACAAACTTTCTGTACTCATATAATTGTTTTTTTAATAAGTTCTATATTTCTGATTTGATGATATTGCTTAGCGCAGCAAAAGCTTCCTCATTACGTCGGTAATAAGTCCACTGCCCTAGCCTGGTTGATTCAAGCAATCCTGATTTCTGAAGAATAGAGAGATATTCTGAAACGGTAGACTGGGTTAAACCAGCCTTTTGTTGTATTTGCCCTACACAAATCCCTACCTCATCAAATGAAGCGTGTTCCTGTGCTGGGAAATGTTTTTCCGGTTCTTTAAGCCACTGCAAGATTTGCAGTCGTGTTTTATTTGATAGTGCTTTGAAAATCTCTAACTGATCCATAGCACAAAGATATATCGACTTTTCCCGATATACCAATTAATACAAAAAGGATGACACTATGCTGATAACTTCATCATTTTCATCACAAAATAGAAACCTACCGAAGCAACGGTTAAAGCCACTACCGTACCCCACCATAAAGTTTCGAAACCGAATTCAGCAGCAACCCTAGTACCTACAAGCGGAGAAAATATATGGGCTACAGAAAAAGACAGCGCATTTATACCCATATAAGCACCTCTCTTTTTTACGGAAGATCTTTGAAGTGTAATGGTTGCCATAAAAGGCATCGCCAGAATCTCCGCCAAACAGATTATAAACATAGAAAGGTAAAGCACAGGAATCCCTTTGGCAAGGTTCAGCACCAGAAATGACACCGCACAAAGTACAGTACCAGCCACAATTATGGTGCGGGCAGTAAATCTCTTTTCGGCAATATGAACCACAAGCATCTCCAAAGAAAACACCACCAAACCACTAAAGGCAAGAATAATTCCTATTTCAGCTTCAGTCATTTTGTAAACATTTCTGTAGTACAAAGGAAGTGTGCTTAATAATTGCAGAAAACAAATGGCAAAAATGCAGGAAAGCACACTGAAAAGCATAAAAGGAACATCCTTGTAAGGAGACAAATTAGCACGATCTCCCTCATCCTCTACCACCTCCTTTTTCTTCTTCTCATTCCCTTTACGATTACGGAAATAGATAAAAAATAGAATGGCCGACAATAATGCGCCTATTGCATTTCCATAAAACAAAAATGCATAAGATATGGCCGCCAAAAAACCGCCCAAAGCAGGGCCTATAGAAAAGCCAAGGTTCATGGCCATCCTGTTTAATGAAAACGACCTGATGATATTATCCGGTTTCGAATAATAGGCTATAGAAACAGAGTTTGCAGGTCTAAATGTTTCCGAAACTAAGCTTAAAGTAAAAACGCCAATCGCCAACTTAACCACCGTATCCAACTCTGGAAGCAGAAAAAACATAGGTACAGTTAAAATTAAACTAACCAACTGAACTTTAAAGTGTCCGGCTTTATCGGTAAGCCATCCGCCTAAAAAGTTTCCTGAAACAGCACCTAAACCAAAGCAGCTTAACACCATTCCGGTATCTTCTAATGAGAAATGCAGGTGATTAATCATGTAAACTCCTAAAAAAGGAATCACCATTGCTCCACTTCTGTTTATAAGCATAACCAAAGCAAGCATCCAGGCTGGGGTAGACAACCCGCGGTAAGCATCTAAGTATAATCGTATAAAATCCTTCATTTAATATCGGGCAAGCGCTTGTTTTAGTATATCGTTTATCGTTTCAATTGGTAAATCCTCATTAGGATCTATCAACATTATTTTCATTCTGACCCTCTTTTCAATAATCAGATCAGGATGATCGATATGCTTGCTTTCCACAATACCTATGTATGGTTTAAGGTATTTTTTATGAATCCATAAGTAGCAAAACATTTTTCCTTTGTAGTAAAAAAATGGTAGATGATACTTCCACTCAGGGGTAATATTTTCATCCAAAGCCAATATAAAATCCTTTAACGCAAGTAAACAACCTCGTACGGGTTCTTCTTTTTGCTGGTAAAAGTTATCTAATGGAGTCAGCATTTATGAAAAAGGTAGATGGTTACAAAGGACGTAAAATTAAATCAGATTTCTTAGGATCAGACATTTTTTCATCATAAACAACTATTTATCAGACAATTATGCAGTTCAAAACAAAAAGTACCGACAAAATTTCCGATTAATAACTAAAAACCAAGATGGCATTTGCTTTGTTTAATTGCTAGCATGAACTTCAACAATTTCACTATAAAAGCCCAGGAAGCAGTTCAACAGGCTTCTGAAATAGCCCAAGGCAATCAGCAACAGGCTATTGAAACAGCACACCTGCTTAAAGGTTTGCTTACTGTTGATGAAAACGTAGTTTCATACGTTTTAAAAAAGTTAAACGTAAATCTTAATGTTTTAAACCAACATTTAGATAGTCAGATTGAGAAATTCCCTAAAGTTAGTGGAAGCAATGCCTATTTAACTTCGGGCAGCAACTCTGCTTTACAAAAAGCTCAGTCGTACCTAAAAGAATTTAAAGACGAGTTTGTGTCTGTAGAGCATCTTTTGCTAGGTATTTTATCAGTTAACGACAATACATCGAAACTTTTAAAAGATCAGGGAGTAAATGAAAAAGACCTTAAAAAAGCAATTATTGCTTTAAGAGGCGATAGTCATGTTACCGATCAAAATGCCGAAGCAACTTATAATGCCCTTAATAAATATGCGCGTAACCTTAACGAATATGCCGAATCTGGCAAGTTAGACCCCGTTATTGGTCGTGATGAAGAGATTCGGAGGGTAATTCAAATCCTTTCGCGGCGTACCAAAAACAATCCTATTTTGATTGGAGAGCCGGGTGTTGGTAAAACAGCCATTGCCGAAGGTATCGCTTTTAGAATCATAAAAGGCGATGTACCTACAAACCTGAAAACGAAAACCGTTTACTCGCTTGATATGGGTGCATTAATTGCCGGGGCAAAATATAAAGGCGAATTCGAAGAGCGTTTAAAAGCAGTAGTTAAAGAGGTTACTCATAGCGATGGAGACATTATTTTGTTCATCGATGAGATCCATACTTTAGTTGGTGCCGGTGGTGGCGAAGGTGCAATGGATGCTGCAAACATCCTTAAACCTGCCCTTGCTCGTGGAGAATTACGTGCAATTGGAGCTACTACGCTAGATGAATATCAAAAATATCTGGAAAAAGATAAGGCCCTTGAGCGTCGTTTCCAAAAGGTAATGATTAATGAGCCTGATACTCAGGATGCAATTTCAATTCTGCGTGGATTAAAAGAAAGATACGAAACCCACCACAAGGTGAGGATTAAAGACGAAGCCATTATTGCCGCCGTAGAAATGTCTCAACGCTATATTGCAGATCGTTTTTTGCCAGATAAGGCTATCGACTTAATGGACGAAGCTGCTTCTAAACTACGTTTGGAAATGGATAGCGTGCCTGAAGAGGTTGATGAGCTGAATCGTAAGATCATGCAACTGGAAATTGAGCGCGAAGCCATTAAAAGAGAGAATGACGGTAAAAAAGTTAAAGATCTTGGCGAAGAAATTGCCAATATGTCTGCCGAACGTGACGAAATAAAAGCGAAATGGCAAGGCGAAAAAGATTTGGTAGATAATATCAACAATGAACTGGAGCAGATTGAAAACTATAAACTGGAAGCGGAGCAAGCAGAACGTGCCGGAGATTATGGCAAAGTAGCAGAAATTCGTTATGGTAAAATAAAAGAATCGCAGGACAATGTTGAAAAGCTAAAAGTTGAACTCGAAGGCATGCAAAGCGAAAGCCGAATGCTGAAAGAAGAAGTAACTGCTGATGATATTGCCGGTGTAGTAGGCAGATGGACCGGTATTCCGGTAACCAAACTAATCTCTAGCGAACGCGAGAAATTATTAAACCTGGAAAACGAGTTACACAAACGTGTTGCCGGACAGGATGAGGCTATTGAGGCTATATCAGATGCTATACGTCGCTCAAGAGCGGGCTTACAGGATAAACGTAAACCAATTGGATCATTCATATTCCTAGGTACAACGGGTGTTGGTAAAACGGAATTAGCCAAAGCATTGGCAGAGTTTCTGTTTAACGACGAGAATGCGATGACCAGAATAGATATGAGTGAATATCAGGAACGTCATGCGGTTTCTCGCTTAATTGGAGCTCCTCCAGGATATGTAGGATACGATGAAGGCGGTCAGCTAACTGAAGCTGTGCGTAGAAAACCTTATTCAGTGGTATTGCTGGATGAGATTGAGAAAGCACATCCTGATGTATTTAACATTCTGTTACAGGTGTTGGATGACGGAAGGTTAACCGACAATAAAGGTCGCGTGGTAAACTTTAAAAACACCATCATCATCATGACCTCAAATATTGGGGCACATATGATTCAGGATAACTTTAAAGATCTTAACGATAATAACCGTGATGAGATAATTGCAAAAACCAAAAGCGAATTGTTTGAGGTATTGAAACAAACCATCAGACCCGAGTTTTTAAATCGTATAGACGAGCTGATCATGTTTACACCGCTTAATCGCAATGAGCTTAGGGACATAGTTACCTTACAGTTTAAACATGTACAGGATACACTTGCGGAAATGGGAATTGAAATAGAGGCAACACCTGAAGCTTTGGATTGGCTTTCAGAATTAGGATATGATCCTCAATTTGGTGCCCGCCCGTTAAAACGTGTAATACAGAAACGTATCCTTAATGAGCTATCTAAAGAGATTCTTGCTGGCAAGATCGATAAGGATAGTAAAATTAAACTGGATATGTTTGATCACAAGTTTGTCTTTTTAAACAACAAATAAGCTTTAAACAACACGTGAGCTTTTTTTAAAATCAGGGAAAAGTTTAAAAAACTCTGCTTAGCAAATAAGAAAGAAGAGTTGTAAAAAACATAACCTGCATTACTAACACACACGTCATCCTGAATTTATTTCAGGACCCCTCACAAGGTATTAAAAACCTACTTAAACGGGATCCTGAAATAAATTCAGGATGACGTGCGTGTGTTACAGCACGACCTGCGCGCGCTACAACATATAAGCATCCCTACAATCCCCTATAAAATAAAAGACTAATATCCGATAGCATTTTGTGTAAAAATAGCGTCCAAACAGACTAAAGTCTAACCAGAGTCTGAGTTGAGTCTGACCTGAGTCTGAGTTGAGTCTGAGTTGAGTCTAACACAATATAAACTTCGCCCAGAAATTATCTTAATTCCCTTGCCGACCTAAAAAACAGAACATTCCACTCTAACTTGTGTTATATAAGTAATACATTCCTCTAAAACTATGAAAATTGCTTATATATCCTCATATCCACCTCGTGAATGCGGCATCGCTACCTTCAACAACAACTTACTAAAAGCCATCGGATTTAATAAAGAATCCATTTCCAAGGATAGCTTTGTTGTGGCAATGAATGATTCTGATTCATTGGATCAATATGAATACCCTAAAGAGGTAAAATACATCATAAGGCAAGAAAACCAAAAGGACTACATTCGTGCAGCAGATTACATTAACACCAGTGTTGCCGATGCCTGCATTTTGGAACACGAATACGGAATTTACGGAGGCGAAAGCGGAATCTATATTTTGCCCCTTATAGCCAGGCTTCAAAAACCTCTGATCACAATTCTTCATACCATACTAAAAGACCCCAACTACGTACAACTTACTGTTTTACGGGAAATTGCAAAACACTCTTCAAGAATTATAGTGATGAGTCATAGAGCCGTAGGGTTTTTAACCAGCATTTACGGAATCCCTTTTGATAAAATCCAGTTGATTGAGCATGGTGTGCCAGATTTAGAGCCTAAACAAGAGAACCCTGTTAAAAACACATTAGCCTTCAAAGGCAAAAAGGTACTATTTACGTTTGGTTTGATCAGCAGAAACAAAGGTCTGGAAACCGTTATTGAAGCCCTACCACAAATCGTAGCTAAAAACCCAAACGTAATGTATGTGGTTTTAGGCACCACTCATCCAGGAGTTATACGAAGCTCAGGAGAAGAATACAGAGACAACCTAAGGAAACTTGCTAGAAAGCTTAATGTAGAAGATAACCTTACCTTCATCAACAAATTTGTGTCGGAAGAAGAGTTATTCGATTATCTGACGGCCTGCCAAATGTACATCACGCCCTATTTAAATGAAGCCCAAATTACAAGTGGAACGCTTTCTTATGCTGTTGGGGCAGGAACTGCAATACTATCAACCCCCTATTGGCATGCACAGGAATTACTTGCCGACCATCGTGGTAGATTATTTGATTTTAAAGATGCCAATGGTATTGCCACTATAGTAAATGAGTTACTTGAAGACGATAGCAAACTGAATCAATTAAGAGCTAATGCTTATGAGTATGGAATGCATTTACGCTGGCCAACTATAGGACAAGTATTTGTTGATGTACTTGAAGAAGCAGTATCAAAATACCTTTCTGAAAAAGAAATCAACAATAAGCCAATCATAGATCCAGATATGATGCCGGCCTTTACTCTGGCACACATACAACGTTTAACAGATGATACAGGTATTGTTCAACATGCAAAATATGGGATACCAAATCTTAAAGAGGGCTATTGTTTAGATGATAATTCAAGAGCTTTAATACTAACTATCCTTGCCTACCAGCAAAACAAAAGTAAAATTGCTTTAGATCTGCTGCCTATTTATTTAAGCTACATTCAATACATGCAACTCGAGGATGGCAATTTCAGAAACTTTCTGAGCTTTAAGCGAGAGTATCTGGATGAAGTTGGTACCGAAGATTCATTTGGAAGAACTGTATGGGCATTGGGTTATTTAATTAACAATGCACCTAACAACTCTTACAGGGAGTTTGGAAAAGAATTATTCCTTAAATCAATTCCTCATTTTGCTAGCTTAAAGCATTTAAGAGGAATAGCAAATACTATAATTGGTTTAACACATTTTATCCATGCCCATCCTTACGATGAGCATATAAAAAACTTACTGGATCAGCTTGCAGAGCCTTTAAAAACTGCTTATCGCACCCACCGAGCTGAAGATTGGCATTGGTTTGAAGAAAAACTAACATACGATAATGCGATACTACCACTTGCTTTAATCTCTCACTATGAAATCAGCAAAGATCAGGAATCAAAAGATATTGCTTTTGAGAGCCTGGAGTTTCTAACTCAAAAAACATTGGCAAATGGTTACCTAAATCCAGTTGGAAATGATGGTTGGCTATTTAAAGATGGAGGAGAAATGGCCATATACGACCAACAAGCCATTGAAACTATGGGAATGGTAATGGTGTACTTTAAAGCGTATGAAATTACACACGATTTAACCTACATTAAACAAATGTATTTAAGCTACCAATGGTTTTTAGGAGAAAACTCACTTCAAATCCCCTTGTATGACTATGAGACTAAAGGTTGTGGAGATGGATTACAATCGCATGGTATCAATAGAAATCAAGGAGCAGAAAGCACGTTGGCTTATTGGATTTCGCATTTAATTGTGTTGAAAGCCTTGGAATCAGAATACGAATTTATCCAAAGCAGCGACCTTCTGGCTGCTCAAAAACAGGATTTTAATTGAAAGTAGCAGTTCTGGCACCCGTAGCCTGGAGAACTCCACCGTGGCATTATGGGCCATGGGAACAAATGGCATCGAATTTAACTGAAGGATTGGTAAGTAAAGGCTTGGAGGTAACCTTATTCGCTACATCAGATTCCATCACGGCAGCAAAATTGGATGCTGTGGTAAATAAAGGATACGAAGAAGATAAAACCGTTGACGCCAAGGTTGTTGAATGCCTACACATTAGCAACCTGATGGAAAAGGCACACCAATTTGACCTGATTCATAACCATTTCGACTTTTTACCACTTACCTATTCCCGCTTGATAAAAACTCCATTAATAACCACTATCCATGGCTTTTCATCAGAAAAGATATTATCTGTTTATCAAAAATACAACGCTACAAGCCATTATGTTTCTATAAGCAATAGTAACAGACATCCCTCCTTAAAATACCTCGCTTCGGTATACAATGGAATTCAAGTTGGTAATTTCGATTTCAATGCTTCGCCTGAAAACTATTTGTTATTCTTTGGGCGAATACATCCCGACAAGGGTACTTCGGAAGCCATACAAATAGCACTAAAAACAAAACGCAGGTTAATTATTGCTGGCATTGTACAGGATCAGAATTACTACAACGAAAGGATTGAGCCTTTTTTAAACGATGAGATTAAGTTTATAGGCGCTGCCAGACCAGAGCAAAGGAATGAATTGTTGGGCAAAGCTTATGCATTATTACATCCCATTAGTTTTGAAGAGCCGTTTGGTTTAAGTGTGGCTGAGGCTATGCTTTGTGGAACCCCCGTTATTGCATTTAACAAGGGAGCAATGCCTGAACTGATAAAAGACCATGAAACCGGATTTCTGGTAAAAGATGTAGATGAAGCTATTAAAGCAGTTTCATCTATATCTTCTATTGATCGGCTGACCTGCCGAAATTGGGCAATTAGCAACTTCTCTCAGGAAAAAATGGTGGCTGATTACATCAGCCTTTACCATCAAATTTTAGCGCTATAAATCTCCTTGGTTCGAGTTTTTTAGCTTCTCGAGCAGGATATCTATTTTAACTCCAGCAAATGAAGAACAGTAATCGGACAGGCCATACGGGATAATCAACTCCCCATTGTGGATAATAGAACCGCATGAATACAGAACATTGGGCACATATCCCTCCCGCTCATCCGTATTTGGAATAACAAGAGGTTCCCTTAACCTGCCAATTTCTATTGAGGGGTCATTTAGATCGAAAAGACTGGCGCCTAAACAATACCTTCGCATAGGGCCAACACCGTGCGTTATCACCAACCAGCCTGCTTCGGTTTCAATTGGCGAACCACAGTTGCCTATCTGTATAAATTCCCAACAGAACTTGGGTTCCTGCAACTTAACCGGATTATCCCAAACGGTAAGCCTATCAGAATACATCAAATAATTATTAAAGCCATCAATGCGCGACATCATCGCGTATTTACCATTGATCTTTCTTGGGAACAGTGCAAGGTTCTTGTTTTGTGCCCCTATGCCATGTAGAGGACTAATTTTAAACTCATAAAAATCTGTTGTCTGCAATAATTTAGGCATAATCATGGCGCCATCAAACGCGGTATAAGTAGCATAATATATTACTGAACCGTCATCTCTAACAAAGCGGACAAATCTTGCATCTTCTATGCCCTTGCGTTCAAATTCAGAAATAGGAAAGATAACCCGGTCAGATATATCCGTATCTCTTGAAAAACTAATCTCATGGTAAGTATCAGATAGCCACAGCACTTTATCATACTCAAGCTTCATTAAGTCTGTTTCCTGCAGGTTTTTAGAGTCCAAAATAATTCTACGCAGGGTTGCATAATCAAATTTTTCTTCAAGCTTTAAACCTATCTCATCCAGTACTTCAAAATTAATCTTTGAGTCGGCTGCCTTTTTAAGAAATAGTTTTTTGTTATAAATAGCATTCTTTACTACCTCGGCTTCATCAACATAATTGCCTACAGGTATTACTGTAATGTCGTGATTACGATCTATAAGTGCTCTTCTGAATACTACAGATGAAATATGGCCTTCTCCAACTGCCCTAAAACTAATAATTACGCGTCTTTCACCTTCAACAAGATCAGATTGATCAGGATCATCAACAATAGATGGATTAAAAAAGGCCGCAGATTCTATAGAATATTCATGTGTGAAATAAGAACCAATTAGCAACTTATGATACTTATCCATTTCTTCATAATCAAACCCAGCTGTCTCTATGCATTCTTTTACTTTCTTACAATGCCTATTTAGAATTTTGGTAATGCTTCTGTGCCGCTTGGAATATTCCTGTAGCAATGGAGAGATAATATCGAAAACCTCTACCGCTGTAAGACTCATAACATGTTTTACTACTTCTACCGCGCGCTCTTCTCCATTAAAAAAGAATCTGGCAATTACACGCTTTGGGTCAGGATATACCTTAATTGGTTTTCGCTCTATTAATAATCTCATATAGTTATAACACTTAAGTAGCCACAATGATTTTATGAAATTATCTTTTTTACGGAAAGCGCCAATTTGGCTTGGCATACTTAAAATATAGTGGCTGAAATTCTGCCAAAACACACACATAATTCCTGACAATTATACAATAATAGTCAAACTGACTATATATTCTCATGTTAATTAAATGACAATTAATAGTTAATTGTCACCCTAAAATAATATTGAAATACCTCTTTAATTTTATTTCACTATTAGTTAGCGAGTTACAAAAAATTGCGATTCAAGAAAAATGAAGCAGATTGTGTTTGGCACAGGTGTTGACTATATAACGGAAATGGTCAGAATATAAAAACTAGCAAACGACCAGATTATAAATTAAAAAATAAGAAAATGAAAAAATTATTATTATCATTAGTTGCAGTTTCTGCATTAGCATTCACAACTCAAGCACAAACTGAAAAAGGAAAAATTATTGTTGGTGGTAATGCAGCATTTAGCACTAGCAAATCAGATGCAGAAGGTGCTAAATCAAACACAAGCTTCAAAATTGTACCAAGCGTTGGTTATTTTGTAAGTGATAATATTGCAGTTGGTACTGGTGTTGGTTACAGCTACGATAAACAAATTAGTAAATTTGAAAACCAGGCATTTGTAGTTAGCCCTTTTGGTCGTTACTATGCTAATTTATCTGAGTCATTCAAATTCTTCGGTCAGTTATCTGTACCAATGGAATTTGGAACTGCTAAAGCTGTTGACGCTGCAGGTAAAGTAGGTGATAAAGTAGGTTCTTCTACAAGCATTGGTGTTGCATTAGCTCCAGGTTTTGCTTTCTACCCAACTAAAAGAATTGGTATTGAGTTTGGAATTAATGGTTTAAGCTACAACAACACTCGTTATGAGAATGGTAATGGCGATAAAATTAAAGGTGCTGGTTCTGATTCATTCGATCTTGGAGCTAACTTTTTCAAACCTAATTTAGGTATCCAATTCCACTTTTAATAGACTTTACATTTGGTTAGATAAAGAGCCCTTCGCATTTGCGAGGGCTTTTTTTATGGCTATTTTCATAAAAACTCATGATGGTTTCCTACTTTTAATGAACTAGCTAATTTAAAAATGAAAAAAACCATATTATTTGCAATTGGGTTTGGATTTATTTTATCCGCACAAGCACAAAACAATGTGCTAAAACCTGTAAAAGAAAATGCTGCTACTTCCATTAAAAATCAGGGTCAATCGGGTACTTGTTGGAATTACTCAACCACTTCCCTTATCGAATCAGAAGGAATCCGTAAAGGTTTAGGAGCGCTGAACTTATCGGAAATGTTTACCGCTCGCAATGTGTATATAGAAAAAGCAAAAAACTATATTCTACGTCAGGGGAAAGCACAGTTCGGAGAAGGCGGTCTTGGTCATGACTTAATACACTCAATATCACTGTATGGTGCAATGCCTCAGGCGTCTTTTCAGGGTCTAAGCGGTGAAATACCTAACCACACTGGATTAGAAACTGCTTTAAAAACATATCTTGATGGTGTACTTAAAAAGCGTCCTCTTGATAGTGATTGGCTAAAAGGTTACGTACAGATTCTTGATGAAAAAATTGGAGTTCCTCCAACTAATTTTGAATATAAAGGCAAAAATTATACTGCAAAAACATTTGCTCAGGAGGTATTAAAGTTTGATGCTAACGATTATGTAAACATCACCTCTTTTACTCACCATCCTTATTACAGTCAGTTTGTTTTAGAGGCACCTGATAATTTTGCAAATGGATCATTTTACAATCTTCCATTATCTGAAATGGTATCATTAACCACTACCGCAGTAAAAAATGGATATACCATTATGTGGGATGCAGATGTAAGCAACAGAAATTTCCAGCAGCAAAAAGGTTATGCTATTTTATTTGCTGATACAACTGATGCAAAACAAAAAGAGCTAAACCCTGAAGTTAAAGAAATCGCATATACACCGGAGTTGCGTCAGCAGCTGTATGAGAATTTAACCACTCAAGATGATCATTTGATGCACCTTATTGGTCTTGAACAAACAGCAAGTGGCAAGCTATTTTTTAAAGTGAAAAATTCGTGGGGTGATGTAGGTCCTTTTAAAGGCTACATTGAAGTATCGGAGCCTTATTTTGCAATTAACACCGTAAGTTTAGTTGTGCCAAAGGCAGCACTTTCAAAAGAATTGAAAAGCAAGTTAGGCTTACAATAAGCCTGTTTTATTAAATGAATTCTGTTTTATTAAACAAATAGGGTGTTCAAAAAGGTAAGATCGTCGTCCTTTAGATTTGACCAGTGGTCTAGAACCTAAAAAACAATTGTTATTTAGTATTATGTTTAATTCTTCAGATATACAGAATTTTGCAGGGAAGTTGCCTAACCACGGCAGCGGCGAATTAATCGGTCGTAAAGGTTTTGATACCTATAGCATGATGAAATCCGCTGCCGTGTTTTCCCTTAGTGGCCATATAACAATTAGGGTAATACCCATTATTAAGGACTTGGACCGATGGGGCAAAACTGTTAGGTCTTGCTACAAAATTATAATTTAATACTATGAATGCGAACAGCAAATTTTTCATTGGCATTGATGTCTCAAAACCCTTCTTCGATGCTTCCCTGATGGTAGTTACCGATCACCAGAAACAAGCTATTGAAACAGCACGTTTTGATAATACCCTGGATGGACTTAAAGCCTTTTTTAAATGGCTTAAAAGCTTCAAGGTAGCTATGGATCAGAACACCTTAGTGGTGATCGAAAACACAGGCATCTACCATCGGCTGATCTGGTCTTTTTGCAACAAAAAGGGGCTGTCTTTGCATATTGGCAATGCTGCCCACATCAAATGGAGCTTTGGTATTGCCAGGGGTAAAAACGACAAGATAGATAGTATCCGTCTATGCAAATATGCCTGGAAAGAAGCCGACACATTGAAAGCCTCACCCGCCCTAAATCCTACTCTAATGCAGCTGAAAGACTTTATGGCTTCCAGATCAAGACTGCTTTCGCAAATCAATAGTAATAAACAGTATATCAAAGAACTTAAAAATATTAATGATCCTACGGTGCAAAAAGCAATAGAGCAAGCTCACAAAACAGCGATCAAAGGCATTGCCGGATCTATCAAGGATATTGAAGCTCTGATTCATAAAATCATAGCTGAAAATCCAGAGTTAAAAAACAACTATGACCTGCTGATCACTGTACCTGGCATTGGTCACCTAACCGCTGTTTACCTGATCTGCTGTACGACTAATTTCTCCGCTAAGATCAGTGGCAAGCAGCTCGCCTGTTATGCTGGTGTTGTACCGTTTGAACATAGTAGTGGCATCAGTATAAAGGGGCGAAACCGCGTGCATCATATGGCCAATAAAGACCTGAAAAAGATGTTTCATCTTAGTGCCTTATCGGTCATACAATACTACCCTGAGTTCAGGACGTATTATAACCGTAAAAAGGAAGAAGGCAAACATCCCATGAGCATCTTAAACGCAATACGAAATAAGATCGCTCTAAGGGTTGTAGCGGTTGTGAACCACCAAAAACCCTATGTAAATAACCAATTAATTGCTGCATAATATCTTTATAAATTATATTAAAAAAATACTTGTATGAGTCATAACAATCATCCTGAATTTATTTCAGCATCTCGCACTAGCAAGGTTTTCTTTCTCTTGAGAGATGCTGAAATAAATTCAGCATCATGACGATCGATTAAATTTGGACACCCCTTTTTACTATTTCTTCTGTTCCACTTCCCTATCCATTTCCAGAATATTTACCTGATCTGATTGAGAAAAGTCACCTATCAGGTATTTATTAAAGTGATCTGCAAGTTTCCAGAAACCATACTCAGTTAAATCACCAAAAGCATGCCTCTGTCCTGGCATAATCACAAACTCGAATCTTTTGCCTGCTTTCATTAAAGCATTAGCTACCCTAATGGTATTTGCCGGATGTACATTATTATCTACATCACCTGTCATCAATAGTAAATGACCCTTCAGATTTTTAGCTAGATCAGGGTTCTTATCTATGCTATACTTAAATGTTGTATCTCCTTTAGCAGAAATAACCTCTTTTACACCATGGTGCTTTTCACTCCACCATCTGTTATAAATACTATTGTCATGATTTCCGGCATTTGATACCGCAGCTTTAAAGAAATCGGGATAAACCAACATTGCTGCCGTTGACATAAAACCACCACCTGAATGCCCGGTAATACCAACTCTGCTTGCATCAATGTAAGCATACCTATCAGCTAACTGTTCAACCGCAGCCTTTTTGTCAGCCAAACCATAATCACGCAGATTTCCGTAACCATAAGTATGGTACCACTTAGATCTGGCAGGATTACCGCCCCTATTACCCACAGTAATTACTACATAGCCAAACTGTGCTAAACGATCTGTTCTATCCATGCTTTTGCTAAATGACTTATTAACAACCTCTGTTTGAGGGCCTGGATACACATATTCAATAATCGGATACTTCTTATTAGGATCGAAATCAAAAGGCTTATACATTACACCGTAGATATCAGTGATCCCATCATCAGCCTTTACCTTAAAAGGTTCCGGGAACTTATAACCGGTTGCCATCAATAAGGAAAGATCAGCAGTTTCCAAATCCATTACTTTTTTACCGGTATTGTCCATCAATACTGATTTAGGAACGGTATTAACTCTTGAGAAGTTATTTACAAAAAACTTATTCTCATCATTCATATTTACGGCATGATCAAAATCACCGGAATTCAATAACTTAATTCCCGATCCATCAAAATTGATACTATATAAGTGCAGGTAGTAAGGGTCTTCTTTCGCTTCTCTACCATTTGCTGTAAAATATAGCACTCGGTTTTTTTCGTCAATTTTCACAATATTCTCGCAGTGAAAAGCACCCTTAGTAATTTGATTTTTCAATTTACCATTACCATCAAACAGGTAAAAGTGCGCCCACCCATCTCTTTCCGACCAGTGAATAATTTCTTTTCCGTCATTTACCAACCCTGGACGGTTAATTTCTACATAAGTATTAAAACGTTCGTCAATTACCGGAGTTACAACATCTGTATTGATATCTACAGTACATACATCAACTCTTTTTAAATCTCTGCTGGTACGCGAAAAGTAAATCTTGCTGTTATTACCTAACCATATAGATGGCCTAAATTCATTGTCACGATCTTTATTCAAAGAAGGTGCTCCCCAAACTGATACACTCTGATCTTTAAATGCAGCCGTATTCAATTTTTTAAATGATTTATCGGCGAAATTGAATAGCAATAACTCATCAATTGGAGCTTCCGGCTCACCGGGCATCTGATATTTATAGGTTTCTAATGTCGGCCTACCTCCGGTTATGTTATTTACAACCCAAAGGTCCTTTACCTTCCGAGAGTCTGTTCTGTCGAGCACAAAATACTTAGCGTTTGGCGACCATAACACATAAGCCCCACGTCTCTTTTTATTGTTTTTCTCTTGTTCTTCGTTATTCTCACCATCTCCATCACTACCATATGAATAAAATTTAACCCCGTCTTTGGTTAACTGATGCTCAACTATAGTACTGTCTTCTTCATTTTTCACTGCCTTTTTATAGTTCTCCTTATCCATCCAGTACAAGTTATAATTGCGGCTAAATATGATAGCAGAAGAATCTGGAGCTACAGAACCCCATGATGGCTTTGCTTTAGGTTTGGTGTAATTAGGAACCTCGGTAAGCTTTGCACTTGCAATATCATAATTGAAATAGAATACTTTTTTCTGCATTGAATCCGCATCTTTTTTATCCTTACGATCCTTTTTCAATTCATCAATGGTACTCTTCACCTCAAAACTGATCTGTTTTTCATTGCTTGAAAATTTAAGATTTTCCAATGGTAGATGCTGAGCATCAAATGGGTCACGAATAATTGTAGTTATTTCGGAAGCCAGTTTTGCATTATCAAAGATTTGCTTTTTGTTTTTTGCGATGGGATCTACCAGATACCATAGTTTTCCATTTGGCGTTTCGTACTCATACCAAAAGCGATTGCTTAATTTTAGCCAATGCGGATCAACAGCAGTTGAGTAAACAATCTTTTTAAGTTTGTTGGGCGAAAATCTGGAGGCAAGCTGGTAATTTGCCTTAGGTGCCGCGGTAATAGTTTCTGTTATTGTAAAGGTTTTAGTTTGCGAAATAGCACTAAAACCCACACTAATAAGTAATAAAAATACGATGTAAAGTTTCTTCATTTGAACTGTTAATTAAAACGCCTAAATTATTGATTAATACTAAAGAAGGAGAAATCTTTATTTGTAATAAATATGATAGTTAATACAATAAAATAGCCGTTGATTTCATAGTTTTGCCACAAATACTTATAAATGAAACAGCATCTTCTACCCCTACTAGCTGCAGCAGCAATTTTTACGGCCAGCTGTCAGTCTAAATCTCAAACTAACACTGATAATGCAGATGTTAAAGATACTTTAGCGCAAACTTCATCAAAGGAAGAAGTACAAGGCGAAAAAATTGATGTAAGCAAGATTAAGGTTGCTGATGCTAAAACCATACTTGCGCGTAAACAAGTTCCTATTCTATGTTACCACCAGGTTCGTAACTGGAAACCAACAGATGGCAAGGTGGGCAAAGACTACATCGTTGAAATACAAAACTTTAAAGATCAGGTTAAAATGCTTGCCGATAGCGGTTATCATTCTATACTACCGGATCAATTATATGCTTACCTGAATACGGGCGCTCCATTGCCTAGTAAGCCCATCATGTTTACCTTTGATGATACCGATATGGATCAGTTTACAATTGCTGCTCCAACCTTAAAAAAATACGGGTTTAAAGCAGTTTATTTTATCATGACCGTATCTATTGGCCGTAAAGGTAAATTTGTTGACTACATGACTAAAGAACAGATAAAACAGCTTTCTGATGAAGGAAATGTAATTGGCAGTCATACTTACGACCATAAGAATTTCAAAAAATATACTGGTAAAGATTGGGAAGAACAGTTAGATAAGCCGACTAAAAAACTGGAGGAAATTACCGGTAAAAAGATGACTGAATTTGCTTATCCATTTGGTTTATGGAATGCTCAAGGTTTCCCTGAATTAAAGAAACGTGGATTCAGAATGGCCTTCTCTCTTGCTGATAAACGTGACCAAAATGATCCATTATTTACCATAAGAAGAATTATTGCAAGTGGATACTGGAGCCCTAAAACGCTACACAACAGCATTGTAAAAAGCTTCTAATACTATTTAAAGGTAAAAATAATCGTTCTAAAATGAAGAGATCCTTTTTAAGTCTATGCACTGTTTTACTGATATTAGCTTCAGGGTGCGTAAATACTAGTCTTAGTGAAACGGCTTCGGCAACAGGAAATTCTAAAACTGAAAAGGACACCATAGATACTGGTGCTAAGGCTAAAAAAGAAGCCACTGCTACAGAAGTGCTCAGCAAAAAGGAGGTACCTGTATTGTGTTATCATCAAATTAGGGATTGGAAAGCCAGTGATTCCAAGCGTGCTCATGATGACATCATTCCTCCTGCTAATTTTAAGCAGCACATTAAAATGCTTGCCGACAGTGGGTATCATACCATTTTACCTGACCAGCTTTATGATTACTTAAATTATGGAGCTAAACTTCCGGAGAAACCAATCATTATTAGTTTTGATGATACGGATCTGGATCAATTTACTGTTGCAGCACCTGAACTAAAAAAATACGGTTTTAAAGGCGTATTCTTTATCATGACCGTATCTATTGGAAGGCCGCGATACATGAGTAAAGCTCAGATCAAGACACTTTCAGATGAGGGCCATGTTATTGCCAGCCATACCTGGAATCATAAAAACTTTACTCAGTTTACTGATGAGGATTGGGCGATACAAATAGATAAGCCCACGAAAACACTGGAAACCATTACCGGTAAAAAAGTAGAATATTTTGCTTACCCTTATGGGGTTTGGAAGCCGGAAACTTTACATAAGTTAAAGGAGCACGGATTTAAAGCGGCTTTCATCTTGTCAACCAAAAGAGACGAGACTAATCCGCTTTTCACTATCCGACGCATTATTGATCCAGGAACTTATACCGCTAAGAACCTTAACAATAGTATAAATAAGAGTTTTAAATAGCTTTAGGCTACAGCCTCTACAACAAATTTCTTGTCGTTAAAACTAAATGCATCCCCTTTCTTCTTATCCAAAAGCAATTTGCCAATGGGAGATGAAGGGGATATAGCAAATATAGCCTTACCATCAACAGTAAGCTGACCTGCACTAACACTAATGTAAAATGTACCGTTGTTGGTATATACAAGACTACCGTGCTTTATGATTTCAGAATCATGATTTACCTCAATAACCTTTAACAGTCTTAAATTCTCTTGTGCATCCATAAGAAGACGTTTATTTCTGTCAATATCTTGCTGCATCATTTCTCTGCTGGTTTCATATTTATCGCCTGCGCTGCTTTTAGTATCATCGTTACTAGCTTCGCGTGCTTGTTGCAATGCAACTTCAGCAGTCTGGATTCTTTGTTCCATAAAATTCAAACAAAGACGGTATAGTGTTTCTTTAATATCCTGCATAAATTATGATTCTATCCATTTAATCTTATCTTCTATTGGACCACGTTGTGCCTCTCTGGGTTCTTCATTATGATATCCCATGTAAAAAAGGCCAAAACATTTCTCCTGTTCCCCTAAGTTAAGATAATACTTCAGATCTACAATCATTCCCGGTGAACTCCAATATGCTCCAACATTTAAGGCCTCAGCCGTAAGCGCCATATTCTGAACCGCGCAGGCAAGCGCTGCAAGCTCTTCCCATTCTGGTACTTTATCTGAATTTAATGCCGCGTTTAATGTAATTATACAACTTGCCTGTCCTGCCTTTTCTAAAATGCTATCGTACTTCTTTTGTAAAAACTGATTAGCCGGAGTAGTTTCCTTATATAAACGTGCAAGCTCCTGGCCAAGCTTAGCCTTACCTTCATTTCTGAAAACTATAAATCGCCACGGTTGCGTTAACTTATGTGTAGGTGCGTAGTTAGCACTATCCAAAATTTGTTTTATTACTTCAACAGGTACCTCCTGTTCAGTATAACTTACAGGAAAAATGCTCCGTCTCCGTTTAATAATCCTGCTTAAAATATCTATTTCTTGTTCCATTCCCATAATCTCTACCAAATGCTATGCTAATTTTTTAAAAAGCACATAAGTCACAAAAATAGAACTTATGCCTTAGTGAAGTGTTTGCGTGATGTAATAGTTTCTATACTAAACGGTCTTTGGGATTCTTTTTAACTGCTTCCTGATTTGCTTGGCCCGACCAAAAAAAGCAACGCTTTCAATATCTACCAAATGATCTATTGTTTCCAACAACTCATCTTTAATCCAGTCATATCTGGGAGCAAGGTTTGCCAGGGTTTGCATGCAATGCACTTTAGTGGCTACCAATACCTCAGTATCTACCAGCCAGGTAAACAAGACATCAACAATAGGTTCAAAATCTATCGTTGCTACCTTTTCCTTGTAAATATCATTAGCCTTCCTATCAGTTATTAGAGCAATAATTTTGGCATAATGACGCATAGCCGATGGGTTTTTCTGTTTATCCAGTAAGAACATAAGTTCCGCTATGTGTTCAATAAACACATCTGGTTTATGGGTAGCAAAATATTCCAATATCCATGCAGATCTAAAAGCAACTTCCTTTTTCTTATGAAAACTAATAGCTAGTAAATCAACCACTTTCACGTCATTACTTTCAACAATGCTGGTTAAGTTGGCCACCATCTGAAACTCCATCGAAGCACCTAGTCTTGCAATTAACTCTTCCTTGTTCACTTAAATTGTATTAAAAATCGGTTTCTGATTTTCTAATTTAGAAATTTTGAACTTCAAACTTATATAAAACCAACAAGCATTCCCCGATATAGCTAAAAATCTTAATGATTTTATAAATTATGCCTACCTTTGCGACTTATTTTTCAGCAATATGATTTCAGTTTCTAATTTATCACTCCGTTACGGAAAACGCACTTTATTCGAAGATGTTAACCTAAAATTCACTCATGGCAACTGCTATGGTGTAATTGGTGCCAACGGAGCAGGTAAATCAACATTTCTTAAAATTCTTTCAGGCGAGGTAAATCAAACTACAGGTAGTGTAGCTTTTACTCCCGGAGAACGAATGGCAGTTTTAAAACAAAACCACTATGAGTTTGATGAATTTACCGTAATTGAAACTGTAATGATGGGTCATAAGGAATTGTATGACATCATGAAAGAAAAAGATGCCATCTATTTAAAAGAAGATTTCTCTGATAAAGATGGTGAACGTGCAGGCGAATTGGAAAACAGATTTGCCGAAATGGATGGCTGGAACATGGAAAGCAACGCTGCTACCATGCTTAGTAACTTAGGTATTAAAGAAGAACATCACTATAAGCAACTAAAAGAACTTGATGGTAACCAAAAAGTACGTGTATTATTGGCACAAGCTTTATTTGGAAATCCGGACATCTTATTACTGGATGAGCCTACCAACGATTTGGACATCGATACAATTGCCTGGTTAGAGAATTTCTTAGCTGATTATCAAAGCATCGTATTGGTGGTATCTCACGATAGGCACTTTTTAGATGCGGTTTGTACGCACATCGTCGACATCGATTTCAGCAAAATGAGTATTTACTCTGGTAACTACTCTTTCTGGTATGAATCAAGTCAGCTTGCATTGAAACAACGTGGTGATCAGAATAAAAAACTGGAAGAGAAAGTTAAAGAGCTTCAGGAGTTTATTCAGCGTTTTAGCGCCAATGCTTCTAAATCAAAACAAGCAACTTCGCGTAAAAAGGCTTTAGATAAAATCGACATTTCTGAGATTAAGGCATCAAGCAGAAAATACCCTGCCATCCTGTTTAACAACCTTGGCAGAGAGGCTGGCGATCAGATTTTACAGGTAGAGAACCTTTCATGCACTTTAAATGGTGAAGTAATGTTTAAAAACATCAACTTCATGGTTAATAAAGGTGATAAAATTGCTGTCCTTTCTCAAAACAGTCTTGCTACTACTGCATTTTATAATGTATTAACAGGTCGTGAGAAAAACTATACAGGTGAATTTAAGTTTGGTATAACTATTAATACTGCTGATATACCTAACGACAACACTCCTTATTTTGAAGGTAAAGACGAAAACCTTGTTGACTGGCTTCGTGAATATTCAGGTACTGATCAGGATGAGCAATTTGTAAGAAGTTTCCTTGGCAGAATGCTTTTCTCTGGAGAAGAGGTACTTAAAAATGTAAAAGTACTATCAGGAGGTGAGAAAATGCGTTGCATGTTCTCTCAAATGATGTTAAGACACGCCAACCTTTTAATGTTTGATGAGCCAACGAATCACCTTGACCTTGAATCTATTACTGCATTAAACAATGGTTTAAAGGATTTCAAAGGAACGGCTCTATTTACTTCACGAGATCATGCATTAACTGAGTCTGTGGCAACACGCGTCATTGAATTGACTCCTAATGGAACAATTGATAAAATGATGACTTACGACGAGTATATTACAAGTGAAGATGTTGCAGCTTTGCGCGCTTCATTATATAAAACGAAATAGAGAAAACCTCTTATTTCATTAAAAAACAGAAAGGCCATTTTGTGATATCGTATCACAAAATGGCCTTTCTGCTTATTAGCTTTATAATCATTAACTTATTTAGTAAAATAGTCCATCTTTTTTAACAGTTAATCCATCCAAATTTCTAATAAAACCTCAAACTTTATACCATCCAAATGAACCCTTATGAACAGATATTTCCAGAGTCTTCAATTTATCCTTTTAGCACTTCTACTCACAACGATTAATGCCTTTGCTCAATCAAAAAAAGAGAACAAAGACCGTATTGACCTTTCAGGCACATGGTCATTTCAAACAGACTCACTTGATAAGGGAGTTTCGGAGAAATGGTACACCCGTAAGTTAAACGAAGAGATTAAACTTCCGGGATCGATGACTACAAATGGTAAAGGAGATGAAGTTTCGACGAAAACTCCATGGGCTGGGGATATTCTGGATATGTCCTGGTTTAAAAATGACGAATATGCAAAATATCGTCAGCCAGGAAACATCAAAATCCCTTTCTGGTTGCAACCAACTAAATATTACAGAGGTGCTGCTTGGTACCAAAAGACAGTAAATGTTCCAGCTTCATGGAAAGGTAAACACATCCAGCTTTTTATTGAAAGAAGCCATTGGGAAACTACAGTATGGGTTGATGATGTAAAAATAGGCATGGAAAATAGCCTTGGAACAAGTCACTTGTTTGATATTGGCAGCAAATTAACTTCAGGAACACATCGATTAACCATAAGAGTTGACAATCAAATAAAAGACATTAATATGGGTGACAATGCCCATAGTGTTACTGATCACACACAAACCAACTGGAATGGTATGATCGGTGAGTTAAGTATGAAAGCGCGACCTCTGGTTTTTATTTCTGATGTACAACTCTATCCTGATATCGATAAGAAGCAGATTCTGGTAAAGATTGAAATTACCAACACAACAGGCAATTCAAAGGACGTATCAATAGATTTGATGGCTTCGACCAATAAATCAGGCGCCGAAAAACTAAAACCGTTTACAAAAAGCCTGAGTGCTAAAGAAAATCTACAAGTTATAGAAATAACTTACCCGATGGGAAGTAATCCCCTATTATGGAATGAATTTCACCCTAATTTATACAACCTTAATGTAACATTAAAGCAAGCCGAGTCAAAAGAAGCAGATAGCAAACAAATATCATTTGGCATGCGCGATTTTAAAGCAAAAGGTACTCAGTTAAGTATAAATAATGATCTGATTTTTCTGCGTGGAACTTTGGATTGTGCTGCATTTCCTAAAACAGGTTTTCCACCAACAGATGTTACCTCATGGACAAAAATTTTAAGCCAGGTAAAGTCATATGGATTAAACCATGTTCGATTTCACTCTTGGTGCCCACCGGAAGCCGCATTTACAGCAGCAGATAAGTTAGGTATTTTTGTACAGGCAGAATGTTCTGCATGGTCTAATGGCGAAAAAGGAGCAGTAATTGGAGATGGGAAGCCGCTAGACAAATACATTTATGAGGAAAGCGAGAGAATGGTTAAGGCATACGGTAACCACCCTTCATTTGTAATGATGACCTATGGAAATGAACCAGGTGGTAAGAACATGGTAAATTACTTAACCGAGTTTGTGAACTACTGGAAAGTAAAAGATAAAAGAAGACTATATACTACCGCAGCAGGATGGCCAGTAGTAGAGGCCAGCGATTTCAACAATACTCCTGACCCAAGAATTCAGGGTTGGGGCGCAGGATTAACCAGTATCATCAACAAGGGAGCGCCAAGATCAGATTATGATTGGACTGGTATCATTTCTAAATGGAAACAACCTACAGTTAGTCATGAAATTGGTCAGTGGTGTGTCTATCCTAATTTTAGAGAGATTAAGAAATATGATGGAGTATTAAAAGCTAAAAACTTTGAAATATTTCAGGATAAGCTTAAAGAAAATGGAATGGAGAAGTTAGCAGATAGCTTTGTTCTGGCTTCAGGAAAACTTCAGGCACTATGTTATAAAGCTGATATTGAAGCTGCACTACGCACTCCTGGATTTGCAGGCTTCCAGCTTTTAGGCCTAAATGATTTCCCCGGACAAGGTACAGCTCTAGTAGGCGTTCTTGATCCATTCTGGGAGGCAAAAGGCTATATAACTGCTACCGAATACAGTCAATTCTGTAATTCAGTAGTGCTTTTAGCCAGATTTCCAAAAATGAATTACACCAATGATGAGGAATTGGTAGTCCCATTAGAAATAGCAAATTTTGGAGACGGACCAATAAAAAAATCAGTAATAAACTGGAGTATCCAATCAGAAAATGGAAATAAACTATTCAGTGGGAGCTTCACTAGCGACGGTATTCCTTTAGGAAACGCAATAAAACTGGGCACAATAAAGCAACAGATCAAATCAATCACAAAAGCACAACGTCTGATTTTAAAAGCTAACATAGGAAGTCATGCAAACCAATGGGATATATTCGTGTACCCCACAACTTTACCCGAATCTGCAAACAGCGTTGTGGTAACACAAACACTGGATACAAAAGCTATTGAAGCACTTAATGAAGGTCGGAACGTACTGCTTACCTTAAAAAAAGGAACAGTTAAGCCTGAAATGGGTGGCAGTGTACAGATTGGATTTTCTTCTATATTCTGGAATACAGCATGGACACGCAAGCAACCACCAACTACTTTAGGTATCCTATGCAACCCTAAACACCCTGCGTTGACAGACTTCCCTGCTCAATATCATAGCAACTGGCAATGGTGGGATGCCATGACGCATTCTAGTGCCATCAAACTTGATGCAGTTGCCCCTCAATTAAATCCAATTGTAAGGGTTATTGATGACTGGGTTACTGCTACCCCACTTGGTTTAGTTTTTGAATGTAAGGTTGGAAATGGCAAATTGATGGTTTCTTCTATCGACCTGATTTCTAATCAGAATACACGTCCTGAAGCAAGACAATTACTTTATAGTCTCAAAAAATATATGAGCAGTTCTAATTTTAAACCATCAAACACAGTTGATTTGGTAAAGATACAAGGTCTTTACAACTAAACATTTTATAGCAATTGGCTTGAATAAGGAACTAGTTAAAATGAGTATCTTCGCGTTTTGTGAATTATGAATATGAAACTGGAAGAACAACTACGTGAAAGAAGTGAAAATAAGTGCGAATTGTGTGGCTCTCAAGAGAACCTTAGTATTTATGAAGTACCACCTCAAACTCAAAACACAGCTGAAGAATGTGTGATGACTTGTGGAAAATGTTTAGCACAAATTGAAAAAAAAGAAGTGTTAGACAGTAAACACTGGCAATGTTTAACTTCGAGTATGTGGAGTGAGGTTCCCGGGGTACAGGTAGTTAGCTGGCGTATGCTAAACAGGCTAAGACAAGAAAGCTGGGCTATTGATAATCTGGATATGATGTACCTTGATGACGACACCCTAACATGGGCGAAAGCTACAGGCGATCATGAGAACGATTCAGCAGTTGAATTTCATAAAGATTCTAACAACAATGTGCTTGAAAATGGAGATACAGTTGTGATCATTAAAACACTTGATGTTAAAGGCTCTAGTATAAGTGCAAAACTTGGTACCGTGGTTAAAAACATTAAATTAGTTGAGGACAATAAGGAACAAATTGAAGGCCGTGTTGAAGGTCAGCTGATTGTTATCCTTACCAAATATGTACGTAAGCAAAGCTAAACGGCTATTGTTTAACGAGCTGTAAACAAAATATGATAATCAATATTCAAGATTTTAAAGACTCTTTAATTAGCGAGACAATACCTTCAAATCTATCAGTTCATTTGCAGGCACTTTGGCATGATGGAAAAGGTGACTGGAAAACAGCCCATGATCTCATTGATCATTTAAATGATAAACGATCGGCTCATGTCCACGCCTATCTGCATCGAAAGGAAGGAGACATATGGAATGCTGATTATTGGTATAATAGAGCAAGTCAATCAAGGCCTAATATCTCTTTGGAAAAAGAATGGGAGAACCTTGTTTCATTATTTTTGTAGTTGTTACTAAATTCTACTGGCAATTAAAATGATTCTGTATATTTAAGTTTCTTAAATTTTTTATTAATTGCTATGAAACACGCTTGTACTTTTCTTTTCCTATTTTTATTAACTGGCTTTTTGCCTAAAACTTATGCCCAAACTCAACCAAAAGGTGGTTCGGTTGCTGATGTTGCTTTTATTCAAGGTAACTGGAAAGCAACTACTCCTGAGGGATTAACAATAGAAGGTGTTTGGTTACAGCCCGAAGGCGAAAACATACTTGGTTTTATGCGTATGATGAAAGCCGGTAAAGCCGACCTTTATGAAATACTGGCTTACGAACAAACCGAGTTGGGCTTAGTCTCGATGGTAAAGCATTTTAAGCCGGGTTTACTGGGCTTAGAAGAAAAAGACAAGCATGACCGTTATAATTTTGTGGAAGCGAGTAAAGACCGCGCTATCTTCCAGAAAGAAGGCGAAAGTTTACGCATTCTATACGAAAAACGATCTGCTAATCAATTTGTTATTGCCAGAGGTAACCTCCAAGATGGCAAATGGGTGTTTAAAGATCTATTTGTTTTTAACCGCACGAAATAATTATTTACGGGGCTTTTTTAACTAAAGGCCCCGTACTTTAAGCTGGTAACAGCCTTATCTCCTCTTCTACTCCAATCTCATTGATAAAATACTCATCATGAGAAATCACCAGCAAAGTTCCCTTATAATCCTTTATTGCCGAGGTAATCACCTCCAGACTTTGAATATCCAAATTGTTAGTCGGTTCGTCTAAAATAATAAGCTCTGGAGAACTATTACTTACCAATAGACAGCAAAATATCAACTTAATCTTTTCTCCCCCACTAAGTTCCCCGCAAGTCTTATCCCACATATCAACTTTAAAAAGAAACTGATGTAGCATTGTTTTAAGTCTGTGTTCTGGCAAATGTGAAGTATTAAACTCTTGTACTTGCTCAAAAACAGTCAGTTTATTGTTTAACAACGAATATTCTTGATCAATATAAAGGTATTTAAAATCAGCGATGGATAATATTCCTGCTGAAGTTTTTAAGCCCCCCATCATCAATTTCAAAAGCGTGGTTTTACCAGCGCCATTTCTTCCGGTTATGGCAACCCTATCCCCGCTTCTGATCTGAAAACTTAAAGGATTTTTCCAAATGTATTTTGATTGGTAGCCAAAATTCACATTCTGAGCAGTTATTAGTATTTTACCTACATGCAAGCTGGCATTCTCAAAAACCATTTTCAATTCTTTTAGCTCTGGCAATTCTTGCTTAATCTGCTGGAGATTCTGCAAAAGGCCATTTACCTTATCAGCGTGGACTTCCTGCAATTTAGACGTACTTTGCTCAGCCTTGTTTCTTATCGTATTCATAAAAATTCGTGGAACACCTTTCTTAATCTGCTTCTTATTCCCCCTTGAATTCTCCTTTTGTTTGCGCTCTGCAGCCTCTCTCGCTACTTGTTTAGCCTGGCGCAATGCTTTTTCTTTATGATCAGCCTGTGCTTCTAAGGCTCTCAGTTCCTCTTTTTTTTGATCTTTAAAGAACTCATAATTTCCACCGTAAACCTCTATCCCATTTTTATTTAGTTCATAAGTTAAATCGAGAAGATTAAGCAAGTTTCTATCATGGCTTACCACAACCATTGTTGCCTTTCTCGTTTCAATAAAGTGATGTAACTGCTTTCGACTCTCAGCATCAAGATGATTTGAGGGTTCATCAAAAAGGATAATAGATGGGGAATGAATTGAAATGGCGGATAAAAACACTTTTGTTTTTTCTCCACCGCTAAGTTTGTGCATTGGTTGAGATAATTTTATATGTTGGATATCCCATAATTCTAATGCCGCCTGAGCCCGTTCTTCAATACTCCAATCGTCATCCAATTTAGAAAAATTGGATAGTGAACCGTCACCATTTATTATGGCCTGCAAAGCCTCCAGTTTCTGATCAATACCCAAAGATTGGGCCACAGTAAAATCATCGTACTGACCAAAATGCTGAGGGACATAAAAGGGCTTCTCACCGGATGAAACATCACCTGAAGCAGCTTGAATTTGTCCTGCAATAATTTCTAACAAAGTCGATTTCCCAGCACCATTGCCGCCAATTAAGGCGATCTTTTCTCCTTTAGAAATTGAAAAATTAATATTATTAAAAAGATATTCCCTATTGGGATGTATATATGATAGTTGCTTAACTACAATACCCATAAAAGCATCATTGATAAAAAGTAAATGAATAAGATTTAAACTGCGCGTGAGCACGAGATGGTTAAAGAAATACAGGTGTATTGTTTACATTTAAGTAAAAGATAAATGATTGAAATTCTACAAGCAAAAATGTTCCGTGGGATTCGGAATTATAAGATGGTCTTAACCATCATTTTACTTAGATATTCTCATTGGAGTAATTATTCGTTTACAATGCAAATGTAAATATTTTTTTGAAGAAACGAATTTTATCAGAACAAATCAAATAACCAGATTCTTGTGAACCTGATGAAGAAATTGCTCATAATAGTCTGCTAGCTTCGACAAATCCTTTAGCGGATCCGGAGGATACATCAATGCATTAAAGAATGTTTCGATATCCCTTTCAGTAGTCAGGATAACTTCGTCTTTTGTTATTTCAACCGGCTCATTCAGAGCGGTTACACCCTGCTTTTCCATAAGAAACTTTTGATATGCCAATATACAAAAAATTAGCTAATTAGCCTAATTTTAGCTATTTATAATTGCGCCTTGCCCATTGTATACTAGGATTGATCCATTCTTTCATTGGCTTAAATAAAAAGCCGTGTTTCAAACCCGTATTTAACTCTATCTCTTTAAAATTCGAAATTTTTAAATTAGAGGTCTCTTTCCTTCTAACAGCAGAAACACCATACTCATCCGATCGCTCATAGATGGTTAAAATATTCCCACAGAAATTAATTCCTGGAAAAGCAATCAGATCCTTATCTCTGTAACAACCAATAAATACGAAATTAAGATTAGGATTTTTTAAAGTGCTAGATACATATTGAGCAATATACCCTCCTTTTGAAGTCCCAATAACTGTAATGTGATCTGATTTAACGCCCAATTTCAGCAGACTGTCTATTTGCAAAACGACCTTTTTAGAGTAGGCACCTACATCCGTATTAGGAGCTCTTTTTTCACTGATTACTCGAAACCCTGCTTGCTTAAACTTACTTAAAATTTCTAAATATTGGGTTTTTCCGTATTCAGGATGTTCTTCTGTAAGCGGATGGTCTTCTGCAAATTTGTTATGAAGAAAAAATATATAATCCTGCGCAGAGCAAAATAGAGAGCTTGCTGACAGGAGCAAGAGAAGCATTGATTTTTTGAAATTCATTCTAGGTGTTTTATTAATAATAGTTGTACAAATCAACTTTATGCTTTTACTTTATTAATTAGCAGTTGCCTGATACTAACCAAATGACTAAAAAGTACAACAGGCACTATAAAAGCAGGAAGCAGGCTGAATGGAAAATACAAAACACCAATATTAGGCTGATCAAATCCAAATTTTTGGAGTGGTGATGGAGCCGATAAAAGTGCATTCACTACAATATTGAGTAATAAAAAAAGACAAATAACATTCCATGCCAATAACGATCCCTTTGCCATTTTTCCTTTTGTTATACCAAAATAAGCCACCAAAGGAGATGAAATTCCAGCCAAAATATCAAAGTTCCTTCCTTCAAATGTCATTAACTCCGGAACAGCCCCATACATAAACAGCAAATACAAAGTGATTTCAACAGGAATTCTCACCATATGTACATAAGTAAGGTTTAATATTGGAAGCTCGTCTATAAAGTTCCTACCCGACTTTGTCAAAAAGACCAATATGATAGTCAAGATAGCAGGCAACACCCCTATCAATGCAATTTTAGGTGGAAAAGAAGTAGTATCGATACTAAACACATGATTTAAGGCCAGTACTGACTGAACTATAAGCCATATAATCAAAACAATTAAAAGACGGTTAGCTTTAGCACTAACAGTAATGCTCGAAGAATTCTTAACTACGCCATGAAATAAAAAAAGCGTAAACAGAACCGTTAGAACAAAAAATAAATTAACAAATAACGGGATGCCTGCAATCATTCTTAAAAGTATTAAATCATTAGTTCATCAATCTGTTTGGCTAGCACCCTATCTTTTTCTGTCACGATATCACCGGCATCATGTGTACTTAACCAAATCTCTAATTTATTCCATTCATTACACCATTTAGGATGATGATTATTCTTTTCAGCTAAAAATGCCACTTTCACCATGAAAGCAAAGGTTTCTTGAAAATCCTTGAATATTAATATTTTGTGTAGCCTATTTTCAACAACCTCCCATTCCTTTTGAACTACAGTTTCCATGTATACAACTATAAAATTGCAGCATCATTGCTACTAATATAAGAACAAGTTACCCCCACTAATGTTTAAATCTATTGAAAAAACATCTAAATAATCTACATCATCCAATTAACAGATCTTTTAGCCTCTAAAACCCTAAATTAGCCGAATGAAAAGTAAAATTGTTCTAATAATTATTTCAATATCCGCTATAGTAACCCTTATTGCAAAAGCACTTGAAATAATAAACGATGATTACAGTACAGATAAATTTCTTGTATGCATCTGGAGCTTAGTAGCTTTGTTTTATTGCATTAAAGCAAATAAAATTGAAGAGAAACAGTATTACGATAATTTGTAAATTAGGGATTACAATTGATTTGTTATGGAAAAGAAAAGATATCAGGGAGCATCAAACGATAAAGACAGATCAAAGCAGAAATTAATACAGGCAGTTGGAACTGTAGTAAAAGCTAAAGGATATACAGGATTAACGGCGACAAACATATCAAAAGCCGCCGGTTTAGATCGTAAACTAGTTACACTTTATTTTGGATCAGTAGATAACCTGATTGAAATTTACATTAAGAGCAAAGATTACTGGGTTGCGGCTTCAGGCGAGGTAAACAATCTTACCGAGGACAATCAGGGAAAAGACACGAAACAGGTATTAGAAAAACTTCTTCTTAATCAATTAGATTACTTTTATGGGAACGAAGAAATGCAGAAAATTGTCCTTTGGCAAATAAGTCAGAGAAGCCAAATCATGTTTCAAGTTTGCGAAGAGAGAGAACAACTAAGTTCTAAATTTTTCGCATTAACAGATAAAGAACTTAAGGGTAAAGACATCGATCTGAGAGCAATAGTAGGCCTATTAGTCGCGGGCATTTATCATATGGTACTTCATGCTAAAACGACAGATAGTCTTTTCTGTGAAATTGACATCAATAAACCAGAAGGGATGAAAAGAATAAAAGATGCAATAAGTTTGATTTTGGAATCTGCTTACAGTAATTTCAATAAAACTATTTAATAATTGATTCACATACCAGAATAATGCAAATACCTTGTAGCCCCCTATTATCAAATATTGTAAAGCACTATCTGGTTATTGAAAGCAGCGAATACCTCCTTTACCGTTTCTTTTCTGATGGTAATCCCGGCATTGCCTTTCGGCTAGGAGATCCTATTTACATCAGCAATTCTTTAGGCGAACAAGCACAGCCCTCTAGTTTTATATATGGTCAAATTCCCAATTACTTAAATCTACAAGCAAGTAGTGTCAAAATGCTCATTGCAGTGCTTCATCCGACTGCACTGCCAGGACTTTTTAGAATTTCTGCGAACGAGATGAAGGACAAAACAGTAGCCCTTGAAGAACTTATAGGAACAAAAGGACGTCTACTAGAAGAACATATCACCAATAAAAACACTACTGATGCTATAAATTGCCTGGAAAATTTCTTAATCAAACAAAATGCATCTCTACAATCTTCGGAAAAATTCATTAATAAATTAAGTGATTACATCAAATCCTGTGCAGGTAATGTATCCGTAGAACAACTTAGTCGCATATTTTCCACAACAGAGCGTCAGCTCGAACGCAAGTTTAAAGAATGTGTTGGTATCTCACCTAAATCTTTTGCTGATACGGTAAAGCTTCAAAATTTCCTCAAGTGCCTTCAAAAATACGGTGAGGAGACAAATCTGGGACAGCTTAGTTATGAATGTGGATATTATGATCAGGCACATCTTAATACTCGCTTTAAACAAAAAACAGGGTTGGCTCCCTCACAATACTTATCTATAAAAGGGAAACTCTCCATAAATCTACTTCCTGTGTAAGATAATTTGTCGGTTTTATACAAGGAAGTCCTTTTTCTCCTTGGTAAGTTTGGCATTTAAAATACTTCTATCATATGAAAAATTTAATTGTAGCGACTGCCCAGTTCGAAAACAAAAGTGGCGACAAAGCTTATAACCTTGATATCATTGGTGAGCTTTCCGCCAAAGCTGCCCGTATAGGTGCACACGCCATTGCATTCCATGAATGTTCCATTACAGGTTATACCTTTGCAAGAAAACTATCGAAGGAACAACTTCTGGATATTGCAGAATACATTCCTGAGGGCCCCAGCATACGCATACTTCAGGAACATGCTAAAGCAAATGACATAGCCATATTAGCAGGCCTTTTTGAGAAAGACAGCTCTGACAATCTATACAAGGCTTATGTTTGTGTAGATAAAAATGGTCTGGTAGCTAAACATAGGAAACTCCATCCCTTTATCAATCCCAACCTTCTTTCAGGGGATCAGTATACTGTTTTTGATCTATATGGGTGGAAATGTGGTATACTAATATGCTATGACAACAATGTTATCGAAAACGTTAGAGCAACAACACTACTGGGAGCCCAAGCTATTTTTATGCCCCATGTAACCATGTGTACCCCATCTACCAGACCCGGAGCAGGCTTTGTTGACCCCGAACTTTGGAAAAACAGAGATCGGGAACCAGAGCTACTCCGAAAAGAATTTGATGGTCCAAAGGGTAGAGAGTGGCTTATGAAATGGCTACCCGCAAGGGCCTTTGATAATGCTATTTATGCCATTTTCTCCAACCCGATAGGAATGGATGATGATCAGCTTAAAAATGGCTGCTCTATGATTTTAGATCCCTTCGGCGATATTTTGAATGAATGCCGTTCTATGGGTAATGAGATCGTTATTGCTGAACTTACCTCAGACAAACTTTCACTGGCCGGCGGGTATCGATATATTAACGCAAGAAGACCCACGCTCTATTCTAACATTATTGGACAAGCTCATAATAATGTGCAGAAAGTAAGCTGGATGAAAGAAAATGAAAAGACAAATAATACTTAGGAGTTAAGTCTCCTAACTAGAACTTATATCCAAGAGAAATGCCAAATCCCTGGTTTTTAATTTTGCCTTTCCCTTTTACTCCATTAAACTCTGTTTGCAAATTGGCCAGGCCAATCTGACCATTGAATTGAATCGAATATTGATTAAAGAGCTCATATCCTAGTAAAAAATTGGCCCCATAATCAAGCGGTTTACCATACAAATACGTTCCAAATTCACCTTTTGATGCATCATTCTGAAAAATAACATCTCCGCTGTCTCCAATCTGAATATCGCCAATTAAAACACTTGATGCAGACTTCCATTTACCTCCAGTTCCATATCCTAAATAACCACCGGCACCCAATATTAAATTTCCACCAACTAATTTTGGTTTATAAAGTAAGTTAATGGGCACTTCTAAATAAGAAACATCAGCTTTAAAGTCATTACTGTAACCAAAACCTTTCCCCTTTTGCTTAAATCCTTTAGTTGAATACAACGCGGCTGGCTGAACATAAAAATCACCGGCAATAGGGATATCTACAGTAAGGCCTAAGTGAAAGCCCGGAATCGCTTCTGTTTCTCCCTTTTCTCCATTTTCCATCTTCATGATTGCATTCGAAAAATTCACACCTGCTCTTACACCAATTTTAGTTTGTGCATTAGCCATATTTAAAGTCGCAGCTAGAAAAAGCAGAAGTATCGGCACGTACAATTTATTGTTTTTCATAAGTTTGTTTGTTTTTGATTTAAAGTTGCAATTATTAACTGAGTAATTGAGATAATCAAACATACTAATTTTCTCACTACAGGGAAAATTAAACAGTCCTAAATAATTTGTCGAATTTATAGTATACAAAGAGAAATTTCAGGATGTCATGATTTTTGCTTTGGCATGAAAGTAGTACAAGCATTTGTATAAAATAAATAAGAATGAATTTACCATCGTTTAGTAGGGTTAATTTTAAAAAGGTGAAAACAGACGTAAGAGCAGGTTTTAAGAATCTCGCAGCGGGTGGTTTTAAGCAGATTTTTAATCAGATTGACCAACTTAACATCAAAAAAGGTGTTGACACTATGGGGATCGATAAATTTATCAATCAATGTGCCTTACTGGCAGCAGGTTCAGGCTTAATTACTGGAATAGGCGGAGTAGGAACCATGCTTGTTGGTACCCCTTTGGATGTGATCAACATTATTACACAACAATTCCGGGTAACTCTCGCTATCTCCTATCACAACACCGGAAAATATAAAATCAGTTTTGATGACTTTTTTAAGATAGTCGCCTCATCTGTAAAGGCAGATGCCAAACTTGCCATTAGCAAGAACATCATGGAGGAGGTTGCAGAAAAAATCCTTATGAATTTAGGCTCCAGAGCAAGTCGCAGACTCATCCCGGTAGCAGGTGGTGTAATTGGCGGCACCATAAATTATTTGTTCATTAAGGGGCTCGCAAAAGAACTGAGAGAGAAAGGAACTTAATCCAGTTTCCACTCAGGTCTTTCAAAGTGGCAGGTATATCCGTACGGATTCTTTTGTAAATAATCCTGATGTTCTTTCTCCGCATTCCAAAAATCAGTTGCCGGCACAACCTCTGTAACAATTTGCCCAGGCCACTTACCTGAGGCCTCCATATCAGCAATTAAAACATTGGCAACCTCTCTTTGTGTTTCATCTACAAAGAAAATAGCTGAACGATAAGAAGTGCCTATATCATTTCCTTGCCTATTACGCGTTGTCGGGTTATGAATCTGGAAAAAATATTCAAGCAAGCCACGATAAGATAAAAGTGATGGATCAAATACGATCTCTATAGCTTCGGCATGGGTTCCATGATTCCGATAAGTAGCATTAGGAACATCGCCACCCGTATATCCAACTACTGTTGAAATAACACCTGGTTGATGCCTAACTAGTTCTTCTACTCCCCAAAAACAACCGGCTGCAAGAATGGCTTTCTCAGTATTCATATGACTTTTCTATTTAATTGTATAAAGGTACGATGCTAATGAACAAAAGACAAACCTGCTCCCAAGGAAAGCCCATTTTCATCAAAAACTTCCATTACAGAAGATCTTATCCCCACCCCCGCCAGACTTTTTACCAGCTCCGGACCAACATCATTATTGCTCACAACCCGCAACACTTTATCACTATCTTCAAGATCAACAGACCACTCTAAGATACCTAAAAAAGCATTGATGGTCTGGTAAATATGCTGTAAATCAATTGGTGTATTAATTACTGTTGAGATGATAATGTATCTAGACATAAGAAGGCCGAATGAGGGAACAAATGTATAAAATAATTTGCAAACAAACCAGTCGTTCGGTATCTTTGAAATATGGAAAACCCATATAAAAGAAAGAAAGATCCAGAAGCAAGTAAGCAGCTAATTCTTGATACTGCTGCAGAAATAGGGGCAACAGCAGACTGGCATCAGGTTACTTTCCAAGCTATTGCCGACAAAACCGGATTAAGTAAGGGCGGTATTATCCATCATTTTCGAAATAAAGAAGAGCTCCTAGAAGAACTGGTACGCCAGAGCCTTGTTGAACTAACAGAATGGACTGTTGAGGAAAAAAGAACTTCGGGAAACAACATCGCCCCCATTGCCTTTCTGAAGTTTGTTATCAAAAAAAGTAGCGATATCCGTTATAGGAGAACCATGAAAGTCATTTTACAAGCAGCATTAATTAATGAACACTATAAAAAAATGTGGGATGAATGGTTTACGGCACATATTTCAGGCGGTCCAGTTGCCGACTTGAATGTCAACAGCCTGATCATTATGCTCGTTGCTGATGGACTTTGGTATGCAGATAACCTTGGTCTCTATGGCATTAGTGCCGAAAAAAAAGAACAGATAGTAAACAAGTTACTCAACTTAAATTAATCTCATGAACAATTCCAACGAAACTACAGTCCACGAGGGCAAAACATTCACCGCTATTAATTATGCTGAAAAGAGATTGGAGAACCGAGAATTTATAAAATGTGAATTTGTAAATTGTGATTTTTCTAAAAGTGATTTAAGCCATAACGATTTCATGGATTGTCATTTTAAACAGTGCAATTTTTCACTTACCATTGTTACAGGTACAGGATTTAAGGATGTAACTTTTACCGGCTGTAAGGTACTGGGTATCGACTTTTCAAAATGCAATAAGTTTCTATTTTCTTTCAATTTTGAACAATGCCATCTTGATTATTCGACCTTTTACGGTACAAAACTTAAGAAGACAAAATTTACAGATTGTTCGCTCAAAGAAACTGATTTTGAAGAATCGGATTTAACCTCCAGCACATTTCATAACTGCGATCTTTCAGGGGCAACTTTTGTAAGATCCGTTTTAGAGAAAACAGATTTCCGCACTGCAAGAAACTTTAGTCTGGATCCATCAGTTAATAAAGTAAAACAGGCCAAATTTTCTGCACTGAACCTTTCCGGACTACTTTACCAATTTAACCTGGACATTGATTACCATGATGATTAATGTATCACTCTATGAAATTTATTACTCACGCTTTAGCTGATAGTTATAGGCTCACAACACTTAAAAATAACCTGCTGTTATTTTTTTTATAAAAAACTTAGAATTCTTTTAAACAATCCTTATTTTACGCTGATATTGTTATTCGTTGAGCAACTACTTTTCGAAAGCGATAATAACTTACTTTAATAGCTAAATACAATGCCACAAGGAACAGTAAAATTTTTTAATGAGTCAAAAGGATTTGGCTTTATCGTACCTGAGAACGGAGATGCAGAAATTTTTGTACATGTTACAGGACTAGCAGGCCCTATCAGGGAAAACGACAAAGTTACCTATGAGGTTGAAAACGGCAAAAAAGGCCTAAATGCAACAAACGTTAAAGTCATCTAATTTATTGATGTTTTATCTAAAGCATCCCCAAAAGGGATGCTTTTTTATTTCAGTTCTATTTACACCCCCATCAAACCCAAATTAAACTACCTGCAAATAATTATTTTTGAGAAGAAGGGTCGTTATATGGAATATAATTTTGCCATTTCCATGGGGTATACTTATCCGCAATAGCTATTTCCAGTAGATCTTTAAAAATACTTTCGCCATTATCACTATTGGTCATTATAACTATCCCAATACCTATTTCAGGAAAAACAATACAATAATGCTGAAATCCATCTCCATGACCTTCCTTAAAAACACCCCAACCATAAGGTGATTTAAGTAAGCCCCATCCCAATCCATAGCTTAAGGATATACCCTCATTTGCACTGGTGTCCTTCATAGACAATGGACCAAATTGATTAACAGAACGTAAGCGAATCTGTGGCTTAAACATTTCAAATCGAGATTGCCTTTTAAGCGCTTTTCCTTGCAGTATAGTTTCTACAAATTTGGCATAATCATCAAGAGTAGTTTCAAGAGTACTTGGAGAACGGGCCTCATTATCTTTGTCTTTCTCGTAAGCTTTACCATCATTGTTGTACCCAAGTGCATAATCTACTTCAAACCTAGATAACCAGGTATATGCAGAGTTAGTCATATTAAACGGTGTAAAGATTTTTTCCTGCATAAGTTGTTCCAATGACTTTCCCGTAATCTTCTCAATTACCGTTTGCAGGTAAACCATTCCCTCTCCCGAATAGCTATATCTGCTACCAGGCATAAAGGCAACTCTTAGTTTTTGATCAGAATTGTCCCAACGCCAATTTGGAAATCCACTGGTATGATCCAGACACATTCGAGCTGTAATCCTCTTATAAAGCGTATCAGTTTTAAGGTCATTATAATTATCCTGCCATTTGGTTTTTTGGGGATATTCGTAGATCGGCTTTGACAAATAATCCTGTAAAGGCTTATCTAATTCAAGTACCCCCTCTTCTACAAGTTTTAATACCAATACTGTAAATACTGTTTTACTTAGAGATGCACCATAAATACTCATCGAAGGATGGAGCTTCATCCCTGAATCATTTCCAATGCCAAAAGCCTCTTTATAGACTATTTTATTCTTATTGAAAATCGCCAGTTCAAGCCCTTTAACTTTTGCCTTCTCAATCAAGAATAATATCTTGTTGCGAAGAGAATCCGCACTAATTGAACTTCCATCAATTTTATTAATCTGCTGGGCCTTTAAAGCCGGGCTACCAATAAAGAGCAAAAAAACTACCGAGGTTAAATATGAGATCTTCATATGCAATTCTTTATTCAAAACTATGTATTTGACACACCCTTTTGTCTCTTAAAAATGATTTTTGTTACAAAACATCAAATTAAATAACTCACTCAGGATCAAAACCATACTTAATGGATATGCCATTCCATATATTCAAGTGAAGTATGCTTTACAAAAGAAGAATCCGAATAATAAAAAAGCCCTGATTTTTACCTTATTTTGTATCATAATTATTTTGCAGTTGTACTATACTGAAACAATGGTATTGGAATCTCCCATTGCGATAATATTCAAAAACACTAATTGTAAAAATAAGCTCAATGAAGATAGACGAAATCCTAGATCAGATATATAATATACCCGAAAGTTCAAAAGTAGCCCTAAAAGAAAACATTTCTGAGGTAGCCTATCCAAAAAACCATATTTTATTAAAAGCCGATAAGATTGAAGCCAACATTTATTTCATTAAAAAAGGCATAGTAAGAGCTTTTGCACCACAAAAGGAAAAAGATATTACGTTTTGGTTTGGCGAAGAAGGAGAAACGATTCTTTCAATGAAAAGTTACGTAGAGCGTAAAAAAGGGTATGAAAATGTTGAACTTTTGGAAGATTGTGAACTTTATGAATTAAAAGTAGCACATCTAAACAATCTTTACAACCAGGATATTCACATTGCCAATTGGGGAAGAAAACTAGCTGAAAAAGAATTACTAAAAATAGAAAGTAGAGTTATATCAACAGAATTATTGTCTGCAAAGGAGCGTTATGATGCATTAATGTCAAATTCTCCAAGCCTCATCCAGCGGGTCCCATTAAAATATATCGCCTCATATCTTGGTATCACACCTGTTAGTCTAAGCAGAATCCGTAAGGAAAAATAGCATCTTAAAAAGCTATTATTTATCATAAGATAATTTTGCTATGATTTATTCTCGATAATTTTGCTCTGTTTATTAACAATCTTAAAACAGAAATTAATTATGTCGAGCAAAAATATAAAAAGCACTTTGTCAATAGCTGAAATCATCCCTACCCAAACGCGTATTCGACTTGCAATAATATGGCTAATTGTTGGACTTTTCACGGTGTTTGGACATTCATTATTAGGTGATGCAATGTCATCTGGTACTGCTGTGATTGCTTTCTTTATATTACTCTTTACAATTGCTGGAGCGGCTTTTGGTGTGGTAAAAGAAGCCGATGAATTAGCACATAAACTTGGAGAACCTTACGGTACTTTAATACTAACGCTATCTATCGTTTCCATCGAAGTAATCCTTATTTCGGCTGTAATGTTAGGACCTGGAGAATTTCCAACCATCGGCAAGGATTCTATCTTTTCGGTAATGATGATTATTATGAATCTTGTTATTGGTCTGTGTATTTTGTTAGGAGGATTGAAATATGGAGAACAGGAATACAATGCACAGGGCACCATGTCGTACCTGGGAATGATTATTATGCTGGGAGGTATTGGAATGATGTTACCTAATTTTATTGAGGGAGCCGGAAACGGGATGTTCAGCAATACTCAGGCTATTGTACTTTCTTCGTTAATTATAGTCTTATATGGATTTTTTCTCTTTTTTCAGATGAAAGGATACCGACACCTCTATGTACAACCCAAAAAAGGGTTCATGGAAATACCTTTTGCTGAAAGACATACAGCAGCGTTGCCTGTTGAAACCGATAGCTTAAATAAAACATCCAAAGGAAATAAGAATGAAATACTGATCCGCTCCATTGTGCTAGTTGCAATGATATTACCCATTGTTCTGCTTTCGCACAACATGGCAACAGTTGTTGACTATGGCATCAAAGCGGCTAATTTACCGCCTTTACTTGGTGGGGTATTGATTGCGATTATTGTATTTACCCCCGAATCTATGACAGCTGTAAAAGCAGCAATCAATAATGAATTTCAACGGGCGATCAATCTTTGCCATGGAGCATTTGTTTCTACTGTAGGTTTAACAGTACCATCGGTGCTTATTGTAGGCCTAATTACAGGGAAAACCGTATTATTTGGCCTTACCGCAACCGAAATGATTCTTTTTGTAATCACGTTGCTACTAAGTTTGATGACCTTTTTAGGCAAAAGAACACCCCCCATTGCTGGCCTAATGCACCTGGTGCTTTTTGTAGTATTTATTATGTTAATTTTTAATCCTTAAGATCCTAAATTCTGCTGAACCAACTTATCAATATCCTGAGGTGTAAGGCGGTGCAACGCTTCAAATATAACTGGCAAAAAACTCTTAAAATCAGGATATTTTGTATGATCAGTTTCATAAACAACAGCTAGCTTTTCGAGCATCGGGACTAGGATAAAACCCATTTCATTAACATGCATCTTTCTTAACCGATTAGCCTCTGTTTCATCACCCATGGCAACGGCGGTCCTTATCTCCCCTAGCCTAACCAGATGCTCAATTACGCATACGTCCCAATTTCCTATATAAGAATTCTCCAAAGATTTAGCCAAGGCAGGAGTAAATAAAGCACTGTCCTGAAGTATTGTAGGTTTCATCTTTGCCAATTGTGGGTTCACAAAGGAATGTCCAACCTCATGAACAGTTAAAAACCGGGTTACCTCTGCGTTATCGAACCCAAAATGCTGGTAATCTTTCAGCGATTTCAGGAGTGGAAGCTGAATACTGGAGCTAAATACCATAGCAGAAACCTTGCCTTTTGGACTGGTTATCATCGGTCCGAAAGCACGATAATTATCATCTCCTGCAGTAATGGGCATACCAGGCATGAGGTAAAGTTCATAGCCTGCAAACTGCTGACCATACCATTTTTCCATATAAGGTATAGCCTTAATATTGATGTACTTTCTAGCTTCTGCCAACGCACCTTTGTAAAAAGCAGTATTCTTTTTCAGGAAATCTCCTATTCGTGCTTGCTTATAAAATGAAGCTAAACTATCTCCCAACTCTATGCCAAGCGCTTTTGCACCAGGATATTGAGTTTCATTATACATCGGCAGGTCATTAGGTACAGCCCATCTGAATCCTTTTTTGGGAAATTGATGAAGATATAGTAGATATTCAATTTGTTGAGAATTGTCATGCTGGATGTCCCTTAATTGCTTCAGAATTTCTGATATTCTTAAGATAACTGGTCGATCCTTCCAACTTCTAAATTCCTTATAACCGAAATATACGATGGGCTGGTGATCAAAACTGGTTTCCTTATTACTAAATACATAATTTCCTATATGATCAACAGCCAGTTTCTCGGCAATAAAATAAGTTTCAATATTTGTATTTACACTCAAAGATACCTTTGGTGATATTTGTTCGGATAGCTGGCAATAAGCTGCCATTGGCATTAAGAAAGACAGCAGCGACAGAAATGGTATTTTCATAAACGTAACTTGATTTAGTAGGTAGGCTACCAAGCTAATGCCAAAACACAAAACTTAAACATAGTGCAAATAGACAGCTTAAACAAGCATTATCAAACCAGCCACTGTCCGAAACCGTACAGCTGCTGTACGTATTGGAACATGTAATTTGCGGTCTTATTTTCCCAAAAGTAATCTCGCTTGTGTTCCCCATTGGCCAATAAAAAGGTCTGGTTTGCCGTCTCCGTTTACATCACCAACGGCAATTCCCCAGCTTCTGCCTACAGTAGATTCTGGAATAACTTCACTGGTAACCAATTTAAAATTCCCTTTGCCATCATTTTGCAATGCCTGAACCTGCATTGGCTCAAAAGGAGGAATCTTAAGTGCACTTAATATAATATCCGGATGCTTATCATGATTAAAATCAAAAATTGCTCCTGCATAAGTAGAATATTCCTGTTTAGGAATTCTTTTCGCCGTTTCGTCCTTAAAGTTTCCTTTACCATCATTAATCAATAAACGAGCAGTAGGGTCTTTCTCAAATTTACCACCATTGCTTGTTAAATTAAGAAAAAGGATATCCGGGCGCTTGTCTCCATTTGCATCGAATACTAAAACTTCCCTTGTATGTAAAGGAACCGTCAATTCCAGCTTTTCTGCCTTTTCGATAAAATGTCCTTTCCCATCATTAAAGAATAAACGATTTGGGGGCACCTCATTTCCTACAACTAAATCCAGATGTCCATCACCATTTAAATCAATCAACTTAACTGATTGTGTTTCCCAACGGAGCGCAGGTAGCCCCTCTTTGGTATAATCAATAAAGTGTCCGGGTTTTTCCGGATTATTGAGCCACAAGAAATTTTGTGGGGTAGGACCTGTATTTCCAACAATAATATCCAGCAAACCATCTCCATTTACATCTCCAATGTCCAAGCCATTAGCTTCGCTTTTCGCAGGCAATCGCTCGCTTACATCTCTAAAAGTTCCGTCTCCATTTCCTAAATAAAATTCATGATTCTGATCATCTTCCGCAACGAAGATGACATCTAAATTCCCATCTTTATCAAAGTCTCCTACCCGTACATGTTCTGTATCGTGTGATTTTTCTGCAAAAACACCTTTCTTCCATGTGAATTTCCCCGTACCATCGTTCATGTACAGCCGGTTGGGTAAATTTTCTAAGGCCAATATGGCGTCTAAATGTCGATCGCCATTTACATCAACCAATACCACATCCAAAGTATGTGCTCCCGCATCTACGGGTAAATGGGTTGTCGTTACATCCTTGAAATATTTAGTTTCTGTACTTTGTGAGAAGCCATTATAAATAATAACAAAACTTAGTAGTGCGGTAATCGTGTAAGACTTTCCAGATAGAGAAAACTGCATAATTATAAGATTTTAAGATTTCAAAACACTTAATAACCTACAAGATAAGGCCTTCTACCGAAGAAAGAAACAATAATAACTATAAAGCCATTATTCCCATTAGGAAGTAGATGAGTTCTTATACGTTACTTCTTATCGATACTGTAACGTAACGACACTAAACCAGTCTCGTAAGTTTTACTTTCCAGGAGCGTTAGTTTGGTTCGACTCTCCTGGCTACGGAATAATGGTTTGCCAGTACCAAGAAGTATAGGATGTACTGACATCCATAGTTCATCTACCAACCCTTCTTTCATCAGGGCATCAGTGAGTGAAGCACCACCAAACAACCATATGTCTTTACCAGGTTGCTCTTTTATCCTACGTGCTTCGGCAATACTATCATCTGATACAAGCATTGCCCCTTCTTTTACAGATTTCAGCGTTTTAGAAAATACATATTCAGTCATCGATGGCATACCAGGAACTAATTCTCCATTATTGCTATCCGCATATTGCTGAGCCATTTCATAGCTTTTACGACCGATGAAGATCGCATCTACACGAGTAAAAAACTCATTCAAACCATAGTCCTGGTCTGTAAAGCACCAGTCGTACTCACCGTTAGGCCCTTCAATGTATCCATCCAATGTTACTGCTAATCCTAATACTAATTTTCGCATATTGTTAATATTTTAATTCTACAAAACTGCAAGATTTCAAGTATTCCAAATTGTACAAAACGGACATTAATACAAAATGTGCGGTGCATGTACCACCTCGCCAGGTGAATGACCTGTATAAGTTTTATAGTCACGATTAAAATGTGCCTGATCATAATAACCACTTTCGTAGGCAACTTCGGTAAGTGAAAGGGTGGGGTATTTTTTCAAATGGTTCAATGAATGAATGAACCTACAAACGGACAGATATTCTTTTGTGGATAAACCTACACTCTGCTGAAACTTTCTCGAAAGATGACGTTGACTAAGGCCAATATCATTTGTAAGCTTACTTAAAGATACTAAACCACCTGAGAGTTGTGCCTGATTCAGGCAATACGCTATCTGCAAGTCCTTTTTATCGGAGATCAATTGTTGTAGCAAATATTTTTGCACTAAGTTTACACGTTCATCATTATTGCAAATCCCTGCTAGTTTATCCTCTATCTCTGCCGACACTCCACTCCATACATCTGAAAGGGCTATAGTAGTATCCGTTAGCGTATGCATCGGGACTTGAAAGAAACTATATGCCATACCGGGATAAAAACAAATAGCTAAGCAACCTGCCCCCTTTCGCATCTGCACATCCATGGGGCGACTCATGCGAAAAGTAATGATACTTCGTTTATGCAACTCGTTGCCAATGATCGCCACAGGTGAGCTGGTGTAGTTCACAAAAAGTTCAACGCAAATATCAGGTAGTACACGAATATGATGGGTATCTGCTGCCTCATCACAGTCCATAGTGCATATCAGCTTTATGTAAGGCTGCAGTTTTGGGATAACATCATACAGTTGCAAACGCATACTTTATAAATATCCGCCTAAGTTAGGTTTCTCTTCACTTGTAATCAAACCTTGAATAAGATAACTACAGTTGCCGCAGTAACACCTGGTAGTGAATCTCAATAATCTTTATCTTTATCTCAATTAATCAGCCCCAAATGGAAACGATCAATAGTAAAGCAACTGTAAAGCAAATCTTACTTGAAGCAAAGTCAGTTTTGAACCAGAAGGGAGCTAATGCTTTCATAACCGTCCTGCATCACACCCTCCTCAAAAAGAAAGTTAGATTTCCTTTGTTAGAGTATGCCGCTAAGGAAATAGCTTCGACAATCCCTTATGCAGAACAAATCAGTATTACGGACCAGATAATCGAATTGAAGGAGATTGGTAGTCAGGTATTAGCCGGAATCATACTGCAGCAGCGTTTGTCTCAGGGTTTTCAGCAATCGATTAGTAAAGCCTGTGACTATATCCAATTCGGTGATGAATGGTATGTATGTGATATAATTGGAGAGCGGGTACTTGGCTATGCCTTACTCAGCACACCAGACAAGGCCATCCCCTTACTACGGCAGCTCGCCATTCACGAAGACAAATGGATTGTCAGGGCGGTTGGTGTTGCTACGCATTACGCAGTTAAAAAAGGCCTGGCTACGGTTTTTGTAGCGCCAGTATTCGACATACTTTTGTCCTTGGCAGGCACAACGGATTTTCATACAAAAAAAGGGATTGGATGGGGTGCCAAAACTGTTGCCAGATTTCACCCAGATATTATCGATCGTTATCACTCAAATATTGCATCGTCTGAAACAAAACAATGGTTCAAGACTAAAGTTAGAATAGGCCTTGGCCGCAGCAAAAAAAATGACACGAACAATCATAGCTAAATCAATACTCAACAAAACAAAACGGCGTGATCCCTGGTTTCTGGACGATTACACGATAAATCCCTATAGTGGCTGTTCCTTTAACTGCTTGTACTGTTATATCAGGGGGAGTAAATATGGGGTCAATATGGAAGAGAGGTTAAGCATCAAAAGTAATGCTGTTGAACTACTGGACAGGCAGCTATCGATCCGCGCTCGTAAAAAACAATATGGCATCATCGTGTTGTCCTCAGCTACAGACCCCTATCTTCAAATCGAGAAGACACAACAGCTTACCCGGAGTCTTCTGGAAGTGATTCTACATTATCGTTTTCCGGTACATATGATTACTAAATCGGATTTAATTGCCCGAGATTTTGATCTTCTTCAAGCCATTGAAAATGAAGCAATACTCCCGGATGATCTTCGTGCTAAACTATCTCATAAAGCCTTCCTTACATTCTCTTTTTCAACTGTAGAGGATTCAGTTGCTCACATTTTTGAACCTGGCGCCACACCGCCCTCAATGCGTCTGGAGACTTTAAAGGCAGCTATTCAAGCAGGGCTCAGCACAGGTGTAAGTTTAATGCCTTTGTTACCATTCATAACGGATACCGCGGTACAGCTTGAGAATATGTTTCAGCTATTTGAGAAAACCCATATAGATTATATATTCCCAGCAACCCTGACATTGTATGGTTCCGAACCTTCAGATAGCAAAACACTTGTACTAAGAGCCGTAGAAAAGCACTATCCACATTTGCTTGAAAAATATCGCAAATTTTTCGCAAACGGCTCGCAGATGCCATTGTATTATCGACTGGCTTTCGCAAAAAAGATGGAGGCCTTGTGTCAAAAATACCAGCTCCGTAATAGTCTCCTAACACCATAAAACTATTGATAAAGTAGATAATAAAGCAAAACAAATAGTTAGATTTGAGGATAAGATCTGCCGTTTATTTATGAATAAAATTAATGCCTCTTTACTACTTGTTTTTCTTTTTATAGGTAATCTATCTGCTCAAGATATTAACACAGCGAAGTTAGATAGCTTCTTTAATACTTTAAATGTCAACAACAAAGGGATGGGCAGTTTTGCTGTTTCAAAAGGTGGTAAAATTGTCTACCAGAAAACCATAGGATACAGCTTAATTGAAGGAGACAAAAGGATTGCTGCAACGCCAGAAACCAGATACCGTATAGGGTCAATCAGCAAGGTTTTTACAGCAACACTTATTTATCAACTGATTGATCAAAGAAAATTGTCGCTCGACACAAAGTTGGCACATTTCTTTCCTGAAGTACCCAATTCAAAACTGATCACCATAGGCAATTTACTTGCACATAATAGTGGCCTGGGTGATTATGTCTATGCTTCTGGTGATCTGATGTGGATTACAAATCCAAGAACAAAAAAAACACTGCTGGATTCAATTTCTGGAATCAAACCACTTTTTGCTCCAGGTGCAGAAAAGCGTTATAGCAATTCAGGTTATCTGCTTTTAAGTTATATCGTAGAAAAGCTTTATAAAAAACCTTATGCTAAGGTTGCCGAGGAAAAGATATTTAAAAAAGCAGGGTTAAAAAATACCATTTCGGGCGTAGTCAATAAAACTGGTTTGCATGAGGCCATACCATATCGTTTCGCATCTCCCTGGTCCGAGATTAAAGATATCTATTTTACCAATGTTATCGGGGTTGGAGATATCCTATCGACCCCAACTGATCTCCTTAAATTTATAAAGGCTTTAACTGAAGGAAAGTTGATAAGTGCTAAAAATTTGCAGCAAATGAAAACTGCCGGGCCGAAGGATGACCTGGCAATGGGTTTTATGGTTATTCCTTTTTACTCAATGGTAGGCTACGGCCATGCTGGTGATACATACGGTTCACACTGTGTATTAGAAAACTTTGAAAAACAGGGGCTGATGGTGGCCATTTGTATGAATGGAGTGAGTTACCCCATAAATGACATTAACATTGCGATGTTGCATATTCTTAGTAACGGCCCTTATGAGATCCCCTCATTTAAATCGTTGAGCCTGACTCCCACACAACTTGATAATTATGTGGGAGTGTATAGTAGTGCACAACTCCCTTTGAAATTGGACATTACTAGTAATGGAACCACTTTGATCGCACAGGCAACAGGACAGGGTGCTTTGCCATTAGACGCTTTCGAACAAAACAAGTTTAAGTTTGAACCGGATGGCATTGTATTGGAATTTAACCCTGTAAATACTGATCTTGTACTGAAGCAAGGAGGACAAACCTTTCTGTTTAAAAAGGAGATGAAACCATAGTTATCTTATCGTGTCAACCCACCTTCATCAATTGTGGTCAATCTGCGAAATTTTACAGTTGTATTAACTGGGGCATCAGCTGGGTAGCTAATGTAATTCAACTTAAGAGTATCACCAACTATACTAAAGGTGGCTTTTTCATAAAGCGTAAAATTCGTAGAGGTTCGTTCAACAGGTTTTCCTGGTTTCTGTTCAAGCGTTTCAGTACTAGTTGCAGTTAATTCATTCCCTTTAATCTGATACGTTCCAATAAATTGGCTGCTACCTCCATCGTTATATGCAATCGTTAGAAAAAAGGTATTGTTTTTGGTAAAATTCACAGATCGCTTCAGTCCATCCAAACCTATTTCCTCCCAATTGCCATTTATAGGATTTTGGAGCTGCACTTTTTTATCTTTTTTACAAGAAGAAAAGCCAATAGAAAATAAAAGTAATACTGAAATTGTGGAAGTCAAGATTTTCATAGTTAGAGTGTTGGTTTATTCTTTAAACGAATCCAAAAGCCAAAACGCTACACCTTAAAAAACTTAATTTTGTTCAATCTCTTTCAAGCTGCTCATTTTCTTGTAGGCCAGGAAACCTTTAATATCTTCAAAGTGCTCGCGAACACGTTTATTACCAAATTCGAATACTTTTTGCGCCAGTCCATCTAAGAAATCTCGATCGTGTGATACCAAAATTAAGGTACCATCAAAATCTTGCAAAGCCTCTTTAATAATGTCTTTAGTCTTCATGTCTAAGTGATTGGTCGGCTCATCCAAAATCAATACATTTACCGGTTCTAGCAACAGTTTAATCATCGCTAAACGGGTTTTTTCACCCCCAGAAAGTACTTTAACCTTTTTGGTGGTATCATCACCGCTAAACATAAAGGCACCTAAAAGGTCTTTGATTTTTATGCTCCCATCACTTAATGGAATCTGATCAATAGTTTCAAATACTGTTAAGCTCTCATCAAGCAATGCTGCCTGATTTTGAGCAAAGTAGCCAATCTTCGCATTGTGGCCAACTTTTAAACCTCCCTCAAAGTCAATCTCGCTCATAATGGCTTTTATCATGGTCGACTTACCTTCACCATTTTTACCTACAAAAGCCACTTTTTCTCCCCGCTCAATCACCATCGATGCTTTTTCGAATACCACATGATCGCCATATTTTTTGGTCAGCTCTTCTACCATCACAGGGTATTGTCCCGAACGTGGTGAAGGTGGGAATTTCAAACGCAATGCCGAAGTATCCACTTCATCAATCTCGATAACTTCGAGTTTTTCAAGCATTTTTACCCGCGACTGCACTTGCAAAGTTTTTGAGTATGTACCTCTAAAGCGATCTATAAATTCCTGGTTATCGGCAATAAAACGTTGTTGTTCTTCGTAGGCTTTTAATTGATGTACACGACGGTCGGCACGCAACTGCAAGTAGTGAGTGTACTTAGCTTTATAATCATAAATTCGGCCCATGGTAACCTCAATTGTACGATTGGTAATGTTATCTACAAAAGTACGATCATGCGAAATTACCACAACGGCCTTTGCTGAGTTGATTAAAAAATCTTCCAACCATTGAATACTTTCAATATCCATGTGATTGGTCGGCTCATCCAATAAAATCAGATCAGGTTTCTTTAATAAAATCTTGGCCAACTCAATCCGCATACGCCATCCGCCCGAAAACTCAGAGGTTTGTCGAGTAAAGTCTTTACGTTCAAAACCTAAGCCTTTTAACACTTTCTCTACCTCAGCATCATAATTGACCTCTTCAATTGAATAAAATTTCTCGCTCAGTTCAGACACACGTTCGATCAGCTTCATGTAGTCATCACTTTCGTAATCGGTACGAATAGTGAGTTGCTCATTCAGCTCATCAAGCTCTTTTTGCATCTGGTTTACCTCTTCGAAAGCTTTCATCGTCTCTTCAAAAACCGTAACATTATCCTGTGTAAGCAAATGTTGTGGTAAATAAGCAATTACAGCATCCTTTGGGCCTGTTACGTTACCGGAAGTAGGTTTTGTAGCACCGGCAATTATTTTTAAGATAGTCGACTTACCAGCACCATTTTTACCCATCAGGGCTATTTTATCATTTTCGTTAATCGAAAAGGTTACATCACTAAATAAGGTAGTTCCACCAAATGAAACGGAGATATTATTTACATTAATCACGAAATGCGGATATTAAATTGAGCAGCAAAGATAGTGGAATTTGCTACATTTATATATCCACTATACTTCTAAATAACAAAAGCTGTCCAAAAAGAATTCTGGACAGCAAGTCAATAACTCAACCCTTAAACTTCAACTATTTGCTAACTAATAGTTCCGAAGCAGAGCGGGTGTTCCATTCCCCAAAAAATTTCTTTGCTAAAGCTTTAGCATCGGAGGCAGAGATATTGCCCGCAATAGTTAGGTATGTATTTGAAGGAATAATATTCTTGCTATAAAATGCTTTAATATCGTTTAAAGTTATGGTCTTAACTGATGTTTCAGTAATTGTTTCAGGGTAATAACGATCTCTGGCATTTACACTTGTAATTACTTTTGCCAACGCTGTTTCAAAAGAAGCTTGGTTTAAGACAGGTTCTTGTATTGATTTTGAGAATGTCATTAAGGTGGCAGCAAAATCGGAAGTATTTGCAGCTATATTCCCACCTTTATCACTAAAATTCATCATAGCGTTAAATACGTCCTGCACACCAGCTTTACTGCTTTCAGCGGATTCTTCATCTGCTGTAAAACCTGCATATATTTTTTTACTGTCCTGATTCTCTGCAACGATTATAGTCAAACCATTTTTTAGTTTAAAACTAACGGGATCTTGCATTGAGGTAGATTGAGCACTCGCAAATTGGATAGATAATACTGAGATAATTAAGATGATAAAATTTTTAATGGTTTTCATAATAGCTTATATTTTAGTGAATTGATTGATCAAAACTATCGCAGAAAAATGATCTCCGAAATGAATAGGAGACAGAAAGGCAAATTCTTTCGCCGAAATGGGGATTTGAAGCGTTGTAATTTAATAGTGATGTTTAACACCGGTAGTGTCTTTATTGAATAGAAATATTACTGTATATTGGGTTAATAAATAAATCATTTCTGATGAATTGCTTAATTGTCGATGATCAGGCGGTATTTAGAGCCGTCTTAAAGAAATTAATAAGTTTAGATCCGTCCTTATTTTTGGTTGGTGAATGCACAAATGCTGCCGAAGCACATCAGATTATCCTTAACAACGATATTGATATCATTTTTTTAGATATTGAGATGCCCCGAATGAGTGGAATTGAGCTAGCAAGATTATTGGAGGGTAAAAACCCTATGATTATTTTTACTACTTCTCAAATCGATTATGCTATAGAAGCTTTTGATCTAAACGTGGTTGACTTTTTAACAAAACCAATAGGTTCTGTTCGGTTTCTGAAAGCAGTACAAAAGGCTCGGGATCTGATCAAAACTAGAAAGCCAGTTGCAAATGAAGCGGATGAATTTGTGTTTATCCGAGATTCAAATATTATTAAACGGATTAAATTATCTGATATTTTATACTTTGAAGCTAAGGGAGACTATATAAAAATTTTCCTTTCAAACACAACTTATTCTATTCACTCATCCTTAAAATCTGTAGAACAAAAATTACCAGAAAATATATTTTTCAAAGTGCACAGGTCATTTATTGTTAACCTCGGGAAAATAGATTCTATCGAGGGGGGCACATTAATCGTTAATCACACTATGATTCCTGTATCTGATACTTATAGACCACTCTTGAATAAACGTATGCAAATTCTATAACCATATCTAAGCGCAATCACTTAAATAAATGAAATGAATAGGTTTATATTTAACTGAGTTTGTTTAATTTAAAAACTAAATTAGATTAATCTATTCCTATTTTCACCATGCGCTTACCAAAACTATTGCCTTACCTTTTGCCCGTTCTACTCTTTTGTTATGGCCCAATACAGGGACAGTCCAATTTAATAAAAGCAGAAAAACAGAAATTGGCTTCAGCTAAGGACAGTATTAATTATATCAATTCCATAAACCGCTTAGGAATGCTTTATCATATGAGGAATGTGGATAGCGCTCTTTATTATGGTATCAGGGCTAAAGAGATAGCCACTAGATTGCAGTATGCGAAAGGAACAGCAGATGCCGATAATGTGATCGCTTCTGTGCTCTACATAAGGGGAATGTATCAGGAATCTCTTCAATTGTACACCCATGCATTGGCCGCTTACAGGGTTCAACAGGATAGTGCAAACGTTAGTCAAGTAATGATGAACATGGGTAATGTATATCTAAGTCTTGGTGATTCTACAAAAGGTCTTAATCTTTTCAGACAGGTTATTCGAACAGGAAGAAAAGACAGTATTATGAGCCTGGTGAATGCCAATTATTGCATGAGTAATCCAAGGCTTTCTGATGATAGTAGTCAGTATTATATAGATAAAACTCGGGAAATTGCTTCCAGATATAATGATCACCGAGTATTAATTGCAGTAAATGAGTTAGAATCCGATTTTCTTTTTAAAAAAGGCCGCAATAAAGAATCGCTAAAAGTACTCGTTGCAGCCTTAGCTGAGGCGCGAAAATATGAGATTGATGATCAGGAAATTTACATACTTAATTCCTTCGCCAGATATTATAAAAATCAGCCAGATAGCGCATTAAATTATGCCTGGCGTGGTTACCAATTGGCTAAAGAAAAAGGTTATGTATTGGATTTAATCCCAATGTTGCAGGATATTTTAACCCATACTGAATTATTGGGAAATAAAGACAAAATTATCAGTGTTCAGAAGCTATTGGAGGCCACAATGGCTGAAGAGAATGAGAATCTGAAAAAATTTGTTGGAGATTACATTAAGTACAATACCATACAAGGCGATAATGCTGTTTTAAGTATCGTAAATAAAAATAGTAGAACCAAAATCTGGTTGCTGGTTTCCATTTGTGTAGTCAGCTTATTTTTACTCCTTTTCATTTACCGTTTGTATCAGGTTTCACGTAAGCATGAACTTGAACTCGAGAAACTTAACTTGCAAATATTGGAACAAAACAAGACTTTACAGGTAGCAGATGAATTCAAAAACAAGCTCTTCTCTATTCTAGCACATGATTTCAGGACACCACTTATCTCTACAATAAGTATTGCAGGATTAATGAAGGACAATCCAGAATTTACAAAAGAGGAAATGGAACATTTTTATGGGGATATAGAAAAACGAGCTTCAGATATGCTGGAGTCATTCGACATCATATTGCAATGGATCAAACAACAACTTTCCGGTTACCAATACAAAGCTGAAACACTGGTGCTCCACGACCTTTTCAGCGAATCAGCTGATATTGTTATGCAACAAATAAGCGCAAAAAAAATAACATTGTTAAACCAAATACCAATGCATGCAACTGCCGTATCAGATAAGGAAATGCTACAATTCGTTAATCGAAATTTACTATCTAATGCCATTAAATTCTCTCCTGACGGCGGAACAATTATAATTAGTTGCACACAGGACGATCATTTGATTACAGTATCCGTTACAGACGAAGGACAGGGAATGGATGAGCAAACCCTAGGTAAACTGTTTTCAGTATCCAGTAACTTCGGTTCCTCTACACAACATGGAGCAGGGATAGCCCTTTCCATGTGTAAGGATTTTATTCAAAAACTTGGTGGACAGATTTGGGCTCAGAATGTAGAACCAAATGGAGCTATATTCTCATATTCCATTCCATCAAAAGAAGAGGAATTGACAAAAAAACAGTTGTCAAGGAATCCTTGACAACTGCTAAAGCTACAATTAACGCGGAAATAAGGGAATAAGATCATACACCTCCAGATAAAACATCTTTGCAGTGACTGTTTTCTTATTCAGATATATACTCTGTACCTTACCTGGAGAAACACCATCATAAGGTAATTCCATAGTAACCGTACTTTGGTCCCTCTTATTATTGACATAGTAGTCTTTGGTTTTCGAATCCCTGACCACTACAATCGGATATAACTCCGTCCCATCCTGTTGTTGATGAGCCATCGGTATTTGAACTTTAAGGTAAGGCGTCCATTCTCCCGGCTTAACATTTTCGGCGATTGGAATGGTAGTTGTATTTACCACTATAATGGGGTCGGGCTTGGTACTGTCATAATAGTATTCGAGTACATCAATGTTGATATCTACAGAAGTAGAACCGCCCGAGGGATCCAAATAAAAATTCACGGTATATTCATCTCCCTGGGAATCTGGGTAAGTGTATCCTTTGTTGAAATTCGATCCGTCGAAATAAAAACGAGGAACGGTATTTTGCTTGTCATTAATATTAAATGTTTGACGATAGATGGTCTCTCCATTGCTTTTTCTTCTCAATTCCATGTTGATCTCGTCTTTTTCAAAGGCAAGCTGATCCAAAGGATATACGGTCCTAACTTGTCCATAATACTCACGCATTTTAACACCGTCAAAATATTGTTCAACAGTATCACCCATAACAAAACCACTTATGTTGAAATCTTTGTTAATAGCTTTTATTTTTGGCATTATATGGTTCCCGTCTTTTTCGCAGGCACTGAATAAAAATATAGGCAGGATAGCTACCAGATAAATTATTTTAAATGTTTTGATCATGGTTTACAAAAATTAAAAGTTATAGGATAAAGAAAGACTGAACGTACGGCCTGTATAACGGGTGGATGTTTGCCGGTCGCCAACCTGCCTGTTCGTAGCCTTATCCTTATACCCTTTTTCAAATTTCTCCGAGAAACCAAATTTATATTCGTATTTGTCGTTCCATTCCAAGTTCGTTTTACCCTCATTTCCGGGTTTTAGGTCGTAAGTTGTTGGATCATTGATGAAATAGCGGAAAGGAGCATCAAGCAGGTTGCTCATATTTAATTTGGTTTCTAGTTTTCCTTTAAGAAATCTATAACTAATCTGCGCATCCATTTGGGATCGCGGTCTTTCATACTCTACCAGACTAGGGTCAATCCCTGTAATGAATGTTTTGTACCCTGCGTGGTTATAGGTAACGTTTAGCCCTAGTTTTTTACCGGCATATTGTATTCCTGCATTGTATAGCAATGGAACTTGTCCATATAAAGCACGTGGATATTTCAGGTATTTATAATACACCGTATCGACACCAGCGGGCGTCGTTTCAAACTGTATCTCCCGTGCCCTTACCTCTGATTTTTGAAGAGTAAGGTTACCACTAACGTATACATCCTTTAGAAAAGGAAGTCCGTCATACACAAAACCTAAACTTTTACGAAGCTCAAATTCCCATCCTCTTACTTTTGCCCAGTCGGAATTGGAAATTGTTATGTAGCCACGCCCATTATTTTCATTATCTATCCTGTAATATTCGGCTGGTTTATCAAAATACTTATAAAAATAGGCCACCGACAAAAGTTCGCCTGCGCCGGGAAACAGTTCTATCTTGGCATCGTAATTATCAATAAGAGTACTGCTAACCCCATTGCTCCTTACAACCGATCCGTAGTTGGGGTTGTAACGCGAGAATCTCGAATTTTCCATCAGCCCCGGACGAACGGCCGACTTGGCATAGGATGCACGCAGGTTCAGGTCTTTTAAAGGTGAGTAAGTGATATTTGCCGAAGGCAGAAAATACCAATCCTTCTTTTCTTCAAAAAAGATCTTAACATTCTTGTCTCTCAGCAAACTGGCAGAGTTAACTATGGTATCCAGTTTAAAGTATTCGGCCCGGGCACCCCAAACCACCCGAAGGCTTGGTAGCAATTTATGATCCAACATCACAAATCCGCCTTTATTTATGCTTTTAGCTTCAAATTTATTTGAAGTGTAATCTTTCTTGAAGTAGAACAAACTGTTTTCCGCATTCTCCATACTCATATAATTGCCCCAGTCCTGAATAGGAATCAGTTCTACCGGAACCGTTGAATTTGTCCCTTTTACTATCGGAAGCACCTGCCAGTCATAAAATGCATGTTTTTTTAAATAGTTAACACCGGTTTTAAAGATATGGCTGGTTTTGCCGAGTTTAAAATCGTATGCGGCACTAATTACACCATCAATATTATTTTCCTTGTAGAGGTATTCATCACGGTGCAGCGCACCAGGGCCGGGGTCGCTTACGGTACCTGGCTGATAAGTGTACAGTACTCTGTTTCCGATTTCTCTGGCGCCCATCGAGGCCGAAATTGCATCCCGTTCCTCCGATTTCAAAGAAGTTCTGGCTAAACCCCATTCAATCTTTATTGAATTAAAACGATGGATACCACTTACTTTGTTTTGCAGCAAATCTGTAAATTTAGGCCTGTCATCTTCCAGTATACCCCCATATTTCATGTCCGTTTCATTTTTTGGATTTTCAAAAGACCATCCGGTATAACGACTAAACCTATTATCGAATATCCTTGTATATAAATTATAGGTATTGATCTGGTGGCTTTCTGTTTTAAAACCACCATTTAGCAATAATCCTAAGGTGGTATTAAACCCATATATATTCCCGGTATTTACATCCGTAGGATCATCTCCGCGTGTAGGTTCATGAGACCAATCTCCCCTGCGCATGGAAGAAACGTAATCATTGCTTTGCGTGTTGCGATAGCTCAACGAACCCACAAAACCAATTTTATGTTCTTTGGTCTTGCTAGGCGAATACACTCTGCCCAAACTCAGTTGGTAATTTTGTGATGGCATTGATTGAAAAAGACGTGCACCTAAGCGCTCTGTTCCTCCTATACGTTTGTTCTCCTCAGCTACCTGTGTAGCTTTGATTTCGTTCTGACTTTCATCCTTTGTTGGGTCAAATTTGCCCACAAGGTTCAGCAATCCATTCGGGAAATGATCTCTGCTTCCATCATCAAAACCCAGGTAGTCATACTTGCTGCGACCATAACCCAGAAAATCTTTCCCGGTGGTACGGCTGTTAAAAGAGGTACCTGCACTTACGGAAAGAAAATTGCTTTCAGGTACAGATTTAGTAGTAATCTGAACCAAACCACCGGCAAATCCATAAGGCATGTCAGCTGTGATGGATTTGGCAACCACAATATTGTCAACCAGATTCGTTGGGATCAGGTTAAATTCGAAGTCACGCTCTTGCACATCTGTACTCGGCAATGCGCTTCCGTTCAGCAACGACACATTATAACGCTCGGCAATACCACGGATAACTACTTTCCTATTTTCGTTGGTAGATACCCCGGTGATCCGTTTCAGGGTTTCTCCTACGTGTTTATCCGGCGTTGCACTGATTTGTTCTGCAGAGATTCCATCTGAAAGATTGGACATGTTTTTCTGCTGCGCATATAAACCCACTACCGATGCTTTTTTGTAACTGGATGTGATCGTTACCTCGGATAAGCCTTTTGAATCCGGTTTCATGGAAATATCCAGCGCCGTGTTTTCCCCAGACCTCACCACAACATCGGTTATGCGTTGTTTTTGATAAGAGATATAACTGACCTCCATGGTGTAAGTCCCTGACTTAAGGCTTATACTATACTTTCCATCTACCATAGTTTGCACAGTCTGACCGGTTTCTACAATCTTAATACTGGTGCTGGGCATCACTTCGCCCCTGTCGTCCACTACTTTGCCCTTAATACGTCCGGGCTGTTGCGGAACCGACTTTGCGTCAATAATAATGTAATTTTTAAAGAGCCGATATTTGAGATTGGTTTTCTCCAGAATGCTTCTTAAAACAGCTGCTGCTGTAATATTATTGCTGTTTAACGTGATCTTTTTTCTTTCCTTTTCGAGCATGTCACCTTCATAGGAAATCCTGATGCCGCTTTTCTGCGAAAGTGTAATGAGCCCTTCCTCTACAGAAGCGTGGTTAAGTTTAATCTCAATCTTTAGCTGATCGAGATTTTGGCCCCGTACATCACTGGCAAGCATGACACCTATGAAGGTGAGCTGCAGGGCCGCAATAATCAGGGATAATTTCATGATAAATGGAATTGTTGGGCGTAGTTTTCCTACATTATGCATATTTTTGAATGTTAATGTTGTTTGATAAAAGCACTTTAATTGTATCCGGGCCTGGCCTGGAGCATTTCACCTGCAGTACAGCGTCTTGGTAAACATGTTACTGCATGTGATCACATCTTCCGTTTCCGGATTACCGGGAACGGATTTTTTGTTTTAGTAAAGATTAACCGTTCATTTTTCTCCTTTCCTTTTTTGTCTTATTTGCTCCCAGATATAACGACTTTCTGCCTTCCATTAAAGTAGTACTCCAGATGGGCTGTATTACAGATAATGTCGAGAACATCCGAAAGGGCCAACCTCCCGTCTACGCTCAAAGAGAGGCGTTTGTTTCCCCTTACCGATTTAGCGAAACTGATATCTACATCATACCAGTTTTCCAGTTCAGCTGCAATTTGTGCCAGCGAACGATTTCTGAAAGATATTTCTCCTGTTGCCCAACCTTTAACCGCACGGATGTCGGCAGATATTGCCACGGCCTTTTCACTCTTTCCATCCCACCTTATGCCTTCTCCCGGAATCAGTACTGCAAGTTCAGTGGCGCCTTTTCCTCTTTCCATTCTTGACACCCTCACCTTGCCAGTAGCTACTTCAACAGATAGCGGATCTCCTTTAAATGCGGTGATTTTGAATGAGGTACCCAATACTGTGGTCCGTATTTTATCTGTATAGATCACAAAAGGTCGCTCTGGATTTTTTGATACTTCAAAAAAAGCTTCCCCGGTAAGTGTTAGCATTCGTTCTTTCACGGCAAATCGCTCTGGAAAACTAATACTACTACCCGCGCCCAGATAAACCACCGAGCTGTCTGGCAGCATAATCCTAGAACGAATACCCCTTGGATTCGTTTTCTCTATCATAGCATTCACTGTTGTAGTGGCTTGCCTGGTCACTCCCAACGGCCCTGCAAGAAAATACCCACCAATACCCAATAGCACCAAACAAGCAGCAGCATAGCCTGTCCACTGTGTAGACCAGAATCTGACGGATTTTTTTCTGAAATATTTGTCACGGAACTGCTGATTCCATTCTTCCACAGCTGTTTCATCGGGCTGCTCATTTTCCATAGCAGAAAAGTCAACTTCAAGTAACTTTTCCAATGCTTGCTGCCATTCTGGATCTTGAAGAAACTGCTTTACCTGGATCATATCCTCAGGCGTGCATCTGTCATTGATGTAGCGAATTAAAAGTTTCTTGTCAATTTCTTTCTTCATGCTTATGGTATGAGAGCAAGGTGCTCTATCTATACATACCGTAAGAAATGGCTTTTATACCCAATAGGAACTGAGATTATTATTCAATAAAGCCATAAAACACTGATAATGAAACGAAAAAATTTATTAAAAACTTAAAATCTCAATAGTGGCTAGAAAAAAAATGGCGATCTCCCCATTTTTTCGAAGGAAGTTTCTTACCGTACAAAAAGAATCTGTAAGATGACGGTTTACTGTTTTTGGAGAGATACCTAATTCATCTCCTATTTCCTGATAGCTCATCCCTTGCTGCTGACGCATTTCAAAGACCAGTCTTCTTTGAGGACTAAGACAATCTAAGCTTTCCTGATATAATGTATTTAGTTCACGATAGTTGATCCGGTCATCAGTTTGTTCAACCGACATAGGCTCAGTGACCATCTTCTCGATGGGTAGAAAAAGAAGGCTTTTCTTTCTGAACTGATCAACAATCGCAGCTTTCAGTAAATGAAAAAGGAATGGTTCCAGACTTTGACTGTTATTAGCTAAAGTATCTTTTTTCTGCCAGGCCTTAAACATTACGTCCATTGCCATTTCCTTTGCCAGTTCCGAATCAGGAGTGTAACGGGACGCAAATCTGAGCAGTTTATGAAAATGAAGTTTAAATAATTGGTTGAATACGCTTTCATCCCCGTTTTTCCAAAGGCTAATCAATTCACGTTCGTCTATCGGGTTTGAGGGCATCTCTACCAGTTTTATTTCTACCAAAAGTACGGCACAAGTAAATAACGATAGGTTAAATGTATGTTAACTGTTTGTTAGGTTTAATCCAGGAATATGAATGTTAATTTATCAACACTAAAACTTAATCAGTAACTCTTCGGAAATCAGTTTATCATTATTGTAATATTCAAAAAACCATTTTCCGTCTTTTTTCAGTACGATTCCTTTGTATTTGCCATTCTCTGCAATAAAACAATCCGGTATAGAGGTTTTAAATAGAGTCAGTACTTTTTTGGGGGTAGTATCTATCAACTGAAAACCATTTGCAGTTACCTGGGCATATAATGTTCCTGAGGGCTCGGTACTTTCAACTGCTACTGTCTGTTGATTTGCGGGTACGACAGCAACTTCCGGTGCTTTTACGCTTTCAACCTTTGCTACTTCACCGGCAAAAGCATAAGGAAGCTCATTTAAAGAAGCAAAAGTGTTTTTTAAAGCATCATTATAAGCCGTACCAAATTCCTTTTCTCTGCTTTTACATTCTTTGCCTTTAAAAACCACATTACCTTGGCAGTCTTTTAATATCAGCGTAAGTGTGGTTGTAAACATCCCTTTTTTCTCTATAAGATCGGCGGTCATCGTCTTACATTTATTATTTGCTATCTCAGTTGGTAAGTCTTTATTATCAAAATAAACCGTAAAGCCCTTTTCCTCCAGCAGTTTTTTACTTAGGCTGTTTAGACCATACTGGTTCACCTCTTTAAAAAAGCTATATTGCTCCGGCACCAGTACGTATTTGTAGTTGTTAATCGTGTTTTGAGCATACCCCGACACTGTCGCGAATAATAAAAGTAGCAGAAGATATCTTTTCATGGTATAACAAATTCTAAGCTTATAAAGATAACGCTTTAGTTTCTGGCCATCAATATCATTCCGAAATACCTAGGTTAATTATATTGAATTTCTCTTATAGTAAGATAAGAGCTTGTTTTATTTTTGTTAGCTAGCAAAGTCCAGTTACCTGCTTTGTCATAAACATACTTAAAGCGCTTTTTAAAGAGAAAGGCACCGCTATAATTATAACGAATCTCCTCATTCAACTGACCTTCAAAATCATAATTAAATTTATTTGTATAAAGTATATAACCATTGGTTGCATATACCCGCGTACTCAAATGCCTCCCTTTAATATCCGACGTATAAATAGCCTGAAAGCTCTTATCAGATGAGTCAGGTACGATATGAATCAATTTTAGCAATGCTTTCTGATCATCATACTTAAATGATTCAGAATACAGTAATTTCCCTTTAGAGTTATAACTAGTCATCCTAACAAGCTCACCATCAATACTATAATCATACCGCTTCAGATAATCTGAGTTTACTGAAGTATATTTTTCAGCAAGTTTCTTTCCCTTATCATCGTATACATGCCTTATTCTGTAGGTTTCTCCTAATTCCTCAAAAAGTTCATCATCCTCATAAATATAAGAGACCTTCTGACTAACCTTATTACTGTCAATAGTATCATAAACTATTCTTTCTATCAACACACCCTTTTGATCATAAATAAATTTATTCTTACTAACTAACATCTTTATCCCCTGAGAGGTATCATAACAACTTTCCATAAAGGATTTAATGTTTCCCTTTGGCCTTCGCTCATCTCCAAATACAGGATACTGACCGTACAATACAGATGGAACTATAAGCAACATAATTAGAAAAAATCCGACTTTCATATACTGGATCATTCAACTTTGAATCTAAATACTTGCCTTCCAATATTTCCTTCTTCATCAATACCTTCTACAGTCACACGGTAATTACCTTTCATATCTGAGGTATAAAAATTGAAGTTCATGGGTTCGTTTTCATTAGGAATTAGGTCCGGATTCCAATATACAGCAGACCTTAAATCAGAATAACGTTCATTAGTTGCCACTTCATATTTAGGCGAATAGAACTCTCTGGACTTGCTAAATCCTTGTGGCATGAATTTAGCAATATTGGGAGTATATACCTGATCTCGTTTATCATGCCGTTTGGTTATAATTAGCAGAGCCGATTTGACTCCATTTTCGGAATCCCTAACAAGGCTATTAATTAAAGCAATGTTTGTCCTAACAACTTCAATTTTACCAATATTCGAAGGGTCAATACTATTGCCGTCAAAAATCTCTGCCATTTCAACCGTATCTACTATTTTACGCCCGTCAACATAAACATCCATTGGCACCAACATTTGCGCATTAGTATGAATATCCATCTGTCTGCAATGAGGATAATTAATAACATTTTTATTTTCTAGTTTCATAAATGTCACTCCGTGAATCTTTCCTTGCAAACAAATACCAAGTGTCGCGCAACTTTCAGGATTAGTCAATACAAAAGTCTGATCTGCGTGCCCCTCAGGAATTTGGGCAGAACCTTGAGGTGTAAATTTTATACTCTCTAACTTTTTTGCCCGGATGATTATTTCCCTCAATCTCCTGGAGCGGTCTGCTTTAAGCGTTAATGGATCATTTTGAACTTGGATGATTTGATTTTGATGATCATTAAAGTCGGGTCCGTTTTTGTTGATACTAATTTCAGGAAAAACCGGTCGATCAATTGACACTTCTACCCTATCTCCACCCTTTGGGCTTTTGGCCTGAACATTAAATCTAACACCCTCGTTAATCATCATCCCTTCAACTTTAAACCTCCCGTTCTGGTCAGTACGAGCATCTTCCATAATCCCAGAATTTAATGCAATTAGAGTAACCCTGGAACCCGAAACAGGCTTACCTCCAAGTGTTTTCACCACCCCGGCAACATTTACACCAATTCTCTCGGCAGGATATTTTGGAGGTAATGGATGATAGAAGTCATTTAATATAAACTTTCTATAGCCCTGAGTCAGCATTAAATTATCCAATTGGCCATCAATTTCAGTTCCGCTTCTGTTAAAATAATAGTTCGGATTTTCAATGTACCCTTTCAGGTCCGAGGAGAGTAATAGATTAGATAAGATGGTGCTTTCTTTATCTCCCGTATCAGGCACCACTGCTTCACTCACTACCGAGACAGAAAAGCTACCTTTTACCAATTTACCAACAATATTTGCAGGAGCAACCTGCATCTGTACCAGTGATCTGTATTTATAAGTCAGCTTGTCAGATGTAATTTCAAGCTTTAGCGGACTCTCTTTCTTCACAAAGAAGACCCTTTCGCTTAGTGGAGTGTCCAATTTTTCATAAAGTGTAACAGTGGCAATCCCTGGAGGAAAAAGACTTCGCTTGACTTTTATTTCCGAATTCAACTGATCAGCCGATACAGAAGATGAGAAAATCTGCTCTCCTCCGGATTGCACCAATAAATTTAACCCTGAAGGTATTGAAGTAAGTGATGCAGGGGCTTTAACTTTGATCGCAATAAAATCGTCCGCGGGCTGAGATACGGAAAGTGCAAAATTATCATTAACTGCAACAGGAAAATTGATTGTTCGTTCAGATTGATCCGAAAATACAACCTTAGCCTTATAAACTTTACCCAATTGCGGTTTAAACTCAAAACTACCCATTCCTGCATAGACGCTCGAAAAACTGATCAAAGCCTTCCCTTCATCATCTATTATTTCTCCATTTATCTTAACCCCAGCTCCATTGACACCTACTGCCTTAAATCCAATTCTTGAAGTGACTCCATTAATTAAGTTCCCCCCCTCCGGGAAAAACTGAACATCAGTGTCAATGTGTTCTACATTTAATGGAACAATCTTAGTGATTTCATTATTTGCATTAAGCCTCAAGTAGGCTTCAACATAAACCTTTTTAGCTAAAATGCGCTCATCATTAACCACTAGGATTTCTATACTACCCTCCCCATCTGTTTTAATCGATTTATTGTTGATGGTATTGTATTCTGAAACAACCTTGTACTTCACAACTTTCCCTGAGATAGGTTTGCCTTCAGTATCCGTATAGTTAATTTTAGTTGTAATATGAGTTTCACCGTTGATTTTTTCATATCTGGTAGAGGTAACGACCTTAGCTTCGTTCACATATGTGTTGCTTACAGCAAAACTCTTATCAAAAAAATAATCGGGAGACTTGTTTCTCATCCATTGTGTGTAGGCTCTAATTCGATAAATTCCAGCCAGGCAATCATCACCTAATATCAAGTCCCCACTAGCAACACCGTCCGCAACAGGGAGTCTTACCGATCTATACATAGAATCTTTTTCATTGATTAAATCAACATACACAGACCCGCTTAATGCTGATAAAACATTTCTTGATCCCTGGGTTATGTATGCTTTAAACCAAAGCGTATCTCCAAGGTTATAATTAGGCTTGTTGGTGTGAATATATACCTTTTCTTGTTCAACAATCTGTGCTACTGCTCCAGACATAAATGAGGTGAAAAGCATTACAGTATTAAGCAGAAATAATAACCGAGCGTTTTTTGTTATCATACCTAGCTAATATATAAATTAATCAACTGATGATCAAACCATTGATAAATTCATTTACTTACTATTACCAAGTTTATTTCAGCTTATTTGTATCAACCTCCCAATTATCAGTTCTAAAAGGTGCTATTGGCAAACCAGCTTTACTAAAAAGATTACCCAATCCTGCATTGCTAAATTGGTAGCGGACTGCCATCGGTATTTTTACTAGCTTATTTGAAACAATGATTTTATTCCCTTTGATTTTAACGGTTGCGGGGTAAAATACTTTGTCCGCTCCGGCAATATAAATTTCCTTTGGCTTATCACCTTTAAGTATTAACCCTGTTTCTGCGTAATCAAAATCTACCTCTGCATTAATGCCATTGACATTTAAAGATTTAAAAATTGGACTTTTATATGGACCTTTTTTCAAACCGTAGGTTTCTGCTAAAGCGAGGTTAGCTAGACGCAAGCCTACATCTTTCTTATTGGTTGGATGGATGTTTAGCGTATCGCTAACCAAATCCGAAACCACCACCATTCCTGTCTTTTCTGTAGAAAGGTTCTTCGTCTGTGCTTCTCTCAATAATGCCCCGATGTTATTACTATCATACTTATAAGGGGCTATTTGTACATAATAAAATGGAAAATTATTATCCCAGGCCTTACGCCACGCACTTATCATGGTATTCATTAATTCAGTATAGCTTGATGCAGTTGCCGTATTACTTTCTCCCTGATACCAGATTACACCTGCTATATTATAATTAACAAGGGGTGCAATCATTGAATTATAACCATAACCCGGGGAGATGGGCCACCACGGAGCAGGTGTTTTTTGGGCTGCTGCCTCTTTTAGACCCGCATTACCCTCCACTAAATTTTCGGGTGTCCAAACTTCGGCAGGTGTGCCACCCCAATTACTACTAATCAATCCTATCGGTACATTTAAATCTTTATTCAGCTCTTTCCCAAAATAATAACCCACGGCACTAAACGCCTTTAAGGTATTGCTATCGCAAACCACCCAGCTACCTTCAGTATTATCTTGGGGTGTTTTTGAAGTTGTTTTAGGTACTTTAAATAGTTTGATATTTAACTTGCTAAGTTGCAAAAACTCCTCCTTAATACTAGTCAGTCCATTATTGTGGCTCCACTCCATATTAGATTGTCCACCGCACACCCATACCTCACCAATAAATATATTCTCAAGTGTGATTTTATTTTCGCCTTCAAAAACAATAGTATATGGCCCGCCTGCTTGTGGCGTTTCAATACTAATTTGCCAATGTGCATTTCCATCTGTTAATGCCTCAACAATTTTCTTGTCCCATGATGTAGTAATTTTGATCTTTTCACCAGGTGAACCCCAACCCCAAAGCTTAGAAGTTGATTTCTGTTGCAATACCATGTTGCTACCTAATATATTGGGCAAACGAATATTGGCATATAGCGATAACGTCGCAAGAAAAAGTACAAGGGTAAAAAGTGTTTTTTTCATAATCTATCTATTACCGATTTTAAAGTAGTGGCCTGTGTTTTACATCGCTCCAATAATAAATATCACATCTAAATTGGTAATACAAAAATTTAACTTCCAAAACTATCCAACATCTCGAAAGTTGGAACAAAAAACAAACTTCCCGTATGGGGAGTACTAAAGTCTAAGATCCTATCATAGTTTCCTATTGGCGAACCTATAAACATATTGGTCAGCATTTTTTTTACAGTATTAAATGAGCTTGCATAGGCGATAAAATAGGTACCCATTTGATTAGTTGAAACATTTCCGAAAGGCATATTATCCCGAACTATTTTTAATTCGTCTCCCACGTTCGCAAGAGCTGAATGAGAATTAGAGGGCTTCACTTCATCGGGCATTTCGATATCATCAGCTTTAGACCTTCCAATTACCTTTTCCTGTTCATCCACCTTCAAAGATTTCCATGCCCTCATGTCATGAATATATTTCTGTACAAAAAGATAGCTGCCGCCTTTATAATAAGGGTCTTCATCTCCGATAATCCCAAAATATTGTCTGTCTTCACCCTGCGGATTCTCAGTTCCATCCACAAAACCTAAAATACTGCGACTATCCCAGTATCTAAATCCGTGAATTTCTTCAACACTTTCTGCCACATCGGTTAAAATTTCTGAGATCGTAGAAGCTGCATCTATACAAAAGCTGTATGTATCAGAGCGAATATGCAAATGTAAGTCGCCTTTTGTGGCCACTGCTGTATGTTTGGTACCAGCTATTGGGACAAAGGCTTCAAATTCTTTGGGAAGTGGTACAGGTAAATTCAATAATTGCCATGCCTCATAGCCAATACCCAAAACTATACTGGCTTTAGAATTTGGAAATCGAGTATTGGCTGAATTGTTAAGATTGCCAATCAGTGCACAAAGCCTCTTGAACGAATCTTTTATGGCATCTTTTTGGGTAAAATTCCATACCATAAAAATGGTATTGTTATTAGGATAATCTAATACATTTTGCGAATTGATGCTCATAAAAACTATAACTATATTTCCTCAAAATTTAATTAAATATTCGAAGGTAACTTACGAATAATTACGGAAATGATCTCAATGAATACAGAATGTTCAAACATTATCAATGCAAGCTGATTACCCGTGCGATCTGCCAATGGGTATCTTTTAGTCGCCACAGGGTAACAAACTTGCTCGGACGACTTTCTCCGGTCTCATTGATATTACGGAAGCTATGGTAGCCGAATTGGACCGCACCATAGCCCGGTATTTCGTAAACTTCTATGCTACCCGGTGTGAGGATACGCGTAACCTTACCGCATATATTTTTCTGAATAGACGCCAGAAGCTCCTTTTTTGAGTGTGAAAAGCCCCCGCGGTCATGATAAAATTCAATGTCATCTGCTGTAAGTGAATCCATTTTACCAATCTTACAATGGTTATATGTATCAAAATAAACACTATCCATTTTAACAATAGTTTTATACAATTCCGATGATGCGGGCACATAAGCACCAGGCACATAGCGCTTACCAACATCCGCACTAGGCTGATTGTTAACCATGTAGTCGGTCTCATCTGCCATTTTCCAAATCCCTTCTTCTTTGCGCCAGTGACGGGTAAACTTCGATTCTTCGACCGGTTTGTTATCCACATAAAAACGCTGCACTCCGGTTTGAATAGCAGCCACATCATTTAACTGAAAACTTTGCAAGTCAGCCACCTCACGGCGTAATTTTACTTTCCCGCAGGTAGCCGCTATTCGTTTAAAAAAATCTGCTCCAGATTGGGCAAAGGTTTGGTGATGAAGTCCCTGATCATGTAAGAAAACGAAATCGGCTGTAAACAGATCAGGTAACAACTGCACTTTGCAGCTATTCAATGCGATATCAAAGAAGAGGCTATCTTTAGCCGCCAATTCTTGGTTGAGGTAGGTGTCTCCTGTACTTGAAGTGTTTTGTGCAAAGGTGCTGGTGAAAAACACTACTAGTAGGGAAGCTATTGTTAATGTTTTTTTCATTTGACGTTACATATGTATTTTGACGCCTAATTCAAAACTATGTTACAGACATGGCAAGGATTTAATTTACTCCTCTATTACCACGCCACCCTGCTTTTGCATCTTTTCCAAACCATCTTTCATCGCTTTAATTTGTTCTAACGAATGACTTTTCCATACCGTAACCTCACCAATAACCTTAAATGGATGCTCGGAGCGATACGACATGGTGGGATTTCCAGCAAACTTTTTGTCGGTTACATTAGGGTCATCATGTACCGGGCCTGTCGCTTCTACCAGATATATTCTTTCTCTACCCGTCCCGGAGGCAAGCTCCGCTCCCCAAATAGCAGCGTTAAGTGTTGCAGTGAGATAAATGTGCTTTAATTTCCTTTCCACAAAATTTGAAGAAAAACCTGTTTCTATAAAATCCCCGATTACCAAATTAGCTTTCGTTCCATGAAAAAAAGTTTGTTTAAAAGCATCCTGAATAGCTGCTTCAGTTTCATGTGTTTTGTCCATCGCTTTACTTTTTTGAGTAACTCCTTTATTTTCAGAATATCCTGTACAAGGATAAAGATAAACAAGTCTTACTTTCCCAACAAAAAAGATCTATATTACTGTATGGCCAACATTATTCCCAATAAATTTATTTTGAAATTATCTTTTCTTGTTATTCCCTTAACCATCCTCAGCCTTGTGCTCCATGATGGTAACTCGGGTGGTAGTATTGGCGGAGGAGGATATGGAGTTTGACTCTTATTGATAATCATATTGTATAAAGGCCATATTATCACCTGCGATTGTTGCAGGCTCAAAATTTAAGGTATGCTTAGCTGAATAAGGATCTTCAGAGTCCAGTTCCCGAAGTCCAAGCGGAATGCGTTGCCCACCATTGATATAAACCGCTGAGACCTGATACCTGCCAATGGGAATGTCGGTAAGACGACCATAGTAGATTGTTTGGGGCAGTCCACTTTTGCGTTTGATGGTTTGACCGTCTGAGCCATCTATTAATTTTCCGATTGGGGTAAATGTAAATTCGATATTCTGTTCGTCAACAATGGGCCTACCAGGATGGTTGTGAATCTCCACACTGCCTCCATAGAAACCGTCAAGCCCGTTGGGGCGGGAACCAGAAAGTTTCCACTGAAAGTTTACAACCGCACCGGTATTACCAATAACTTCATCATTATCAGGATGGAGTGACATTTCGTAAGTTTTACCATTAAAGGTCTTTTTAATATAAGCCGCACCGTGATACGTACCTACTTTTGGTAGTTTGATCTTGTACATGCCTTCTTCGTTAGACACACCCGCAACATAACTGTGATTACCTACCAGTATATTCTCAAAAACAACTTCAATGTTTGCCAATGGATTGTTTTGAGCATCAATTATCCTTCCGGTTACATAGCCATCCTGAGCTCCTTCTGCTTCTTTATTGCTGTCCTTTTTGCAGGCGATATTTAAGGTACTAATCAGCATAAGCAAGCAGGTTACATAGTTTTTCATGTAGGTTCTCATAGTATTGAAGTTTTAAGCGTTCATTTTCATCAATCAAAGATGAGCAGCCTGGATTCGAAAAAATCATGCGACATCACCTATTTTCTTAAGGTCTGCCAATGCATCCGTCATCCAGATCAATGTCGCTGTGTATAACTCAAGAATTAATTATTGTAAAAAACATGTTGTATTGAAACATAAAGCCTGTAAGGTTGTAACTTACTCAACATTAATCCAAATCGCATTATGTTTTCAAAAATTTATAAACCCTTAGCTCTAGGCATTGCCCTTCTATCATTACATACATCTAGTATTGCCCAAACCGGTAAGCCGGTTGAAAAAAACAAGGCCAATAGTGATTATAAACCTGCTTTTGCAGGACAAACCCGTATTGGCAGCGTTAAAACCCAAACCCCGTATACCGCTACAGTCATCAGCACTGAGCTAAAAGGTCCGTGGGGTATGCATGCTTTACCCGACGGCCGTTTACTGATCAGCAGCAAGCCGGGAACCATGCAAATATTGACAACTGCCGGTAAAATTGATAAAACCATTACCGGTTTCCCGGAAGTACAATTTCAGGGACAAGGTGGTTTGCTGGATGTAAATATTGACCCCAATTTCACCAAAAACCGTATGATTTACTGGACCTACGCACAACCGGGCGAGGGAGCTACCCTAGCCGTAGCTAAAGGTAAGTTATCGGCTGATGAAACAAAGCTGGAAAATGTGAGCGTTATATTTGAAGCCACCCCTCGCTTTAAAGGTGCCGGCCAATTTGGTTCACGTTTAGTGTTTGACAAACAAGGTAATATTTTTATTAGCTCTGGTGACCGCCAATCTAACGACATCCGTGAGAAGGCGCAGGACCTAAGCGCAACCACCGGTAAAATTATTCATATTACCAAGGATGGCAAACCTGTTGCAGGTAATCCATTTACAGGCCAGACTGATGCTAAGCCAGAGATATATGCCTATGGCTTCCGTAACCCGGATGGTCTAGCCATAAACCCCACTAACGGCGACCTTTGGGAAACAGAGTTTGGCCCTCGCGGTGGCGATGAGATCAATTTAATTAAGCCGGGTGGCAACTACGGTTGGCCTTATGTAACTTACGGCATTGAATACAGTGGTGAGAAGGTTTATGAAGGTATACAACAAAAAGAAGGTACCGTGCAGCCGGTTTACTATTGGGATCCCGTTGTCTCGCCAGGCTGCATGATGTTTTATACCGGTAACATAGCTGAGTGGAAAAACAACCTATTTATAGGCGCACTAAGTGGACAACACATCGTTCGTTTGGTCCTAAAAAACAACAAAGTTGTGGGTGAAGAACGTTTGCTTTCTGATAAGAATGAACGTTGGCGCTGCATAACAACAGGTAAAGATGGTGCCATTTACGCAGCAACAGACAGCGGCAAATTATACAAGCTGGCTAAGAAATAATTGTATCATTAAACAGCCTTATGGCGTGCGAGGATACAATTCCTATTAATAAAAAAGAGGTGCCCTAGTTAGGACACCTCTTTTTTTGCTTTCTAACGATTAGCTATCGCGAAATTTTCAAATTATGTTCACAATCATTCTGAGATCTTGGTTTTAAAAAAATTTTTGGTCCTAAAAATGCTTCGGCTTTTCTACGGATCTTGTTAGGACCTCATTCGGCGCTCGTCGAACGAAGGCCGAACGAGGTCCCTTTAAAGTGTGTGCAAAGGCCGACTATATAATTGGTCAAACTTAGAATCCCATTCCTATCCAAGACTAAAGCAATATGATTTAATTTACGATTTCAATCGACATTGAATCCTAATTTAACAAATTTATAGTTCAATGTCAATTTACTGCACAAAAGCTGACACGTTAAACAATTCAATACCACACCCGAAAAGTGGCTAACGGATAAAAGGTTGGAACTGGCCTATTACCATCTGGCCGAAAAAAAGAAAAAACCGACTGAGATTTATCTAGAAGTCGGTTTTGAAGACCTCTCCCATTTTTCATTTATCTTTAAAAAGAAATACGGGTTCTCACCCAATCAACTTCATGTGAACAGGTGATCGTTTTTCTATGTTCTTGCCAAAGGTAAGCAGCAAGGGCAACAGAAGCCAGAATCATCATCTTCATAGTTTGAGAGAGAAATTTTTATTTTAAGATCCATCTAATTCCATAGTCTAAAATGGCATCCTTTGAATCTGATTTATCTTCGACAACCGAAATATCGGGAAGTATAGCCGTAGCATCCTTTTTGCGGCAGTTTGCCCGAATGTCGAACGTGCTAGAGGTGTATACTTCAAAACCAGTATTGGGAAGTCTAAAGTTGTATGACTCGCCTCCATCGTTGGCCGGGGCCCCGGTAGGTTGTCCAATTAATGTGGCAAGTTTATAGGTCTGAGCACCATCAGCAAGCATTGTTGCACTCGACAGGTTCTGAGGCCCGATCAAAAAAGCTGTTTTAAGCAAGTATCGATTCGGATTATTTGGCATAAAATTTTTTGCTTGATAAGGGAAGTAAAGCACCGTTCCCGGCTTAGCATTGAGGTAAGTGATTACCTGAGCTGTGGTTTGATCAGGGTAATTTTCTTTCATGAACATTTGATATTTCACACTTACTTTAAAATTCCTGCCTGAAGATAGACGATAAGGCTTCGCAGTAAGGTAACTTAAAAGAAGTTCTGCAAGGTCAGAATTTCCACCACCATTGTATCTAAGATCAACAATTAGTCCTTTAGCCTGGTTCATTTTCAGTGCAGTGAACGTACTATCAAGAAATGTCTTGAATTTCTTCATACCGGACATTGCATTAAAATTGATATAGCCAATATGATTAGGCAAAAGCTTAAAACTGAAATTAGCAATGGGTGTGACTTGATTGGCGACTAAATAATCTTGGTAGCTTATGCCATCAAGTGTTTCCTTTTGTATTGCTTTACCTTCTTCTTTGTAGGTGATCTTGAAAGGCGCATGGATACCTAGAAGATACAAATGGTAAGAAAAATTGTTCTTTGCCTCATTGAACCGATAGGCGTCTAGACCTCCCTGCAAACTAGCTGCTTTTTGGAAAAGTTGTCGGGCATTGTAACCGTTAATAGAAATCAGAGTAGCCCCTAGTTTGACACTGCTAGTTTCACTAAACTTATTCAATACTTTTAGTGACTTATAATTTGCTTTATAGTGTATACCTAAAGGAAAAACCCTCGATTTCTGAAATGACTCCACAATGGCGGCATAGTTGTCAACATAGGTATGAGCGTCTTTAACCAATGCTGCAATCTGGCTGAGAACAACAAAGGCTTTTTTTTCATCAACTCGCAGAGGAATTGCATTAAAAATGCTGTCCTTTTTTCGCTGCAATTCAGATTTGGAGATGTGTAAGTAAGAATTAACCTGCACTTCTTCAAAAGTATTGATCATCAGCAATGCGTCGGCCAAAAGCATCTCCTTGTCAAAAGTTTTAATGGTCGATGTTTGTCCAAATGCTGGTGTACTTAATAGGATTAATCCAATTATGGAGTATTTAAGACAATACAAAAATAACTTAAATTGTGGCCTTGCGGTATAGAACCTTTTTGGGCATGGAATCATATTATCGTTAACTATAGCTTGTAGGCTTGACTTTTGTTTTTAATCAACTTAAGTGCCAACGGCTCAAAAAACACTAAACAACTGTCTTAAAGACACTTAAAATAAAACTTCTCTTAGTTAATGTTCATTACTGAACAATATTGTTCGACTATGAACAAGGGCTCATCATAGAAGCCGAATTAATCCAACATTAAGTTATGCTATTTCAAATCTTCTACATTGTCCAATATGTAGCACTGCTCCCATTGACTCATACCGATTTTGGGATAAACGCCTTACATTTTTCATAATCAGGCTGTTGACGGTAGAAAATTCGATATTGTTAAAAGTGTTTTATTTAATACTGCAAATTTATTTTCAATAAGGACTACCTTTGTAATCCAGTTTTAATATATATAGTAGTCCAGATGTTTCCTTACGACCGTATTATTCTCGTCGACAAAAACAATAAAATCCCGGTTTATCGACAAATAGCCTTATCAATCACTAATGCAATCAGGAACGGAGTATTAAAAGCCGGAACTCTTCTGCCTGGCAGTCGGGAGCTTGCAAAAACTTTGGGAGTACACCGAAAAACAGTAATTGCAGCTTATGATGAATTGAATGCACAGGATTGGATTGTGATTATTCCAAGAAAGCACGTTGCCGTGTCAGAACATATTCCGCTATTAAAACCCCATGATTGGAGCCAGGCAGATCCTTCGGTATCTTATAAAAATAGTTTCGACCTGCCATTTAGAATTATTGAGAGAAATGGATTTATAAAAGAGACTACATCCGCTTCAGATATTCTCATTGATGACGGATATCCGGATGTGGGCCTATCTCCGATTGACAATTTATTAAAAACTTACCGCTCACTCACCTCGAGGAAGCACACTGTAAAGGATGCTCATGTTGGGACTGCGCAGGGAACATTGAAATTAAGAGAAGAACTGGTTGCATATTTATCGGAGACTAGAGGGTTAAATGTAACACCGGACAATCTGTTGATTACACATGGGGCACAAATGAGCATCTATCTGTCTTCTCAACTACTTTTAGATACCTCCACCACTATTGTCGTAGCCAAACCCAATTATCCAATTGCCAATAGGGCTTTTGAGGAAACAGGAACAAAAATTATTGAGGTAAATATTGATGATGATGGCATTGATGTGGATGCCATCGAAAAATTATGCAAAAAGAAAAAAATCACCGCCGTTTATGTTATTCCCCATCACCATTATCCAACAACCGTTACTCTTAGCGTAGAGAAAAGGATGAAGTTACTGGAGCTTTCGAAGCAGTTTTCTTTCGCTATCATAGAAGATGATTATGACTATGATTATCATTATAGTTCATCTCCTTATCTACCTTTAGCAAGTGCCAGACATACGGGGAGTGTAATATATATCGGTTCATTCTCCAAGATGTTAGACCCTGCCATAAGAATAGGCTTTATGGTCGCTCCGAAGAATTTCATATCGCAATGCACCGCTTTACGGAATGTAATTGATGTAGGCGGTGACGGATACATGCAAAATGCACTGGCAATAATGATAAAAGATGGAGAATTAAAAAGACATCTTAAAAAAGCGAAAAAAATCTATCATCATCGACGGGATTTCCTGGATGCCCTATTGAAAGAGAAGCTCGGCAAATACATCTCTTATTTGCTGCCTACCGGCGGAATGGCAATTTGGATTAGGCTACTGCCTCAATATCCTATCAGTCAATTAAAAGAAATGCACGGGCTAAACATCAAAAGAATCAGTGCAGAACAAAATGCTTTTCGTTTCGGGTTTGCTTCTATGGACGAAAAGGAACTTGAACACACTGTTGAATTTCTAAAAATACAGCTTCAAAAATTCAATAAAACGCCTTAGTATTCTATAATTCTGCTACCCAACGGAACTTGTCAAAATCACGCAGAATGTTACCACTAAAAGTAATTCCAACAGTTCTTTCTTGTATAGCTTAACTGCATTCTCATTTATTTTATATTGTAATTTAAAGAACAGCCTGCTAATCAATTTAATTTATCCTAATTTTCTTTATATGAGGTTTAATGTATTTTAACAATTGGTAAGTTTGTAAATATGATTTTTAGAATTGCAGAACTTTCAGATATCAAACAGATACAGGTTGTAAGACATCTGGTTAAAGAGAATACCTTGAGCAACCCAGATCTGGTACCTGATAAAGATGTTGCATATTACATATCCGAGAAAGGAAAAGGCTGGGTTTGTGAGGTGGATGACCAGATTGTAGGCTTCTCCATTATAGACCTATTAGAAAAGAGTGTATGGGCATTATTCGTAGATCCAGACTTTGCGGAAAAAGGAATTGGAAAGGAATTGCATAGATTAATGCTAGATTGGTATTTTCAGCAAACTAAAGATAAGGTAGTTTTAGGAACAGCTCCGAATACTCGCGCCGAGCAGTTCTATACCCTTCAAGGCTGGACTCCGGTTGGTAGTTATTCAAATGGAGAGATCAAATTTGAAATGAGCTATGCTGACTGGTCACATTGATAACGTACCTATGTTACCACAGGTACGTTATTTCAAGCGCGATTAGCAATAGTGCTTGGGTAGGCTAGCGTTAATAGCCAGCAAAAGAATGGCTTAATGTACCATAAAAGGAATATTTGCAGTAGCCACATGATTATGACCGTCACTTACATAAACAAACAAACGGTAAGCGCCAAGCTTTGTAGGTACGCTGAGCAATGCATTTGTCAGCGAATTTGCCATCACCATATTGGGGATCGCAATAGGCCTGCTTTCCCTGTCACCACCCTGCCCAAGATCTGTTGCTTCAGGCAACAATTCCCACCTGATCGTTAGCTTGTCTTTGTCCGGATCTGAAACAGAAATCTTTACTAAATATTTTTCCTCGGGGTTGAGATAAATAGAACTGAGCGAAGTTTTGCCGTCTATGGTGAATGAACTGATATTAGGCGCCCGATTTTGAGGCCATTTGCCACTCCATTCATATTGCATGACGTCAAATACTTCAGAAGTTTCTCCTGCTTCTGTAAACAAACCATACCATGTAGGTGTACGCTCCTGTTTCTGCCCCCATAGAAATACATAGGAACCCAGACAATTCTTATCTTTCAGGATGGATGATTCGTATCGTGTTTTGTAGACTTCAGCTTTTTCTGTGCTGGTCTCTTCAACCGGAGCGCCCCATGATGTTTTCGGACATTCCCAATGCCCTGTGGGCCCCCACTCAGTGACTAGGTAAGGACCATCCCAGCCTGTAGTCCGCAGCTGATCAGGGACTTTGGCCAATCCGCCATATACCTGTACCGAAAGGAAATCTAGGTCTGGGCATTTAGCTTTGATGTGGTCTATTTCTCTTTGATTGATCCCTGCAAGCATGGTAGTAGCAGGGTGGTTTGGATCTTCCTGATGGATCATTTTAGCAATGTCATTCACCGCATTCCAGACATTTGGGTTTTTATAATCCAGATTCAGTTCATTTCCGATACCCCAGGCCAGTAAAGCTGGATGGCCCTTATACTTCTGCACTTCTTTACGCAGGTGGTCCAGTTGTTTTTTTACCGCAACTGCGTCATTGTAGTCAAAACCATGACGTTCACGTGCTACATCCAGCCCCATTGTAACTGTTAACCCAAGCTTTTCTGCCTGTTCCAGATTTGCCGCCCCACCTTCGGTACCCCAGGTACGGAAAGAATTTCCGCCTGCGGTTTTTAAGGCTTCGGCTTCTGAAGTCCCACCTGCCCCTTTTACAAAATAAGGCTCTCCGTTTCTGATGAACGTATAACCAGTCTCTGTTTTCTTAATTTCAACCTTTATTGCTTTGCTGCTTTGCGGACTTGCATATTTGGTCAATCCAGAACGAATCAATTTTGTAGTATCTGTTTCAATTTTGTATACATACCTGGCATTTACTGACGCTGATGATGACGCACTTAAACCTGCGGTCAGTAAACAGCTTATGCCTAAAACAAGGAGATTCCTACTCATGATTTCTTTCTTTATCACGCAATATAATGAATCCGTCCCTTATTTTGATCTTGATAAAATGGAACGGGAATATCTGGTTTAAACTAATCTTTATTTTTTTGCTATGATTTTCATAAAGAGTTTAACGTCGTCAGAAATAGTTTGATCACCAGACTTATCAAAGAACTTTTCTAATCTATAATCGTTACCCCAATCTGTTCGATTAATGATCAGCTTGCCATTCAGCACGACAGTTCCATCCATTCCGTCCATAAAATCCATTTTGGCTGGAAAAGTAACCGCCTTCGTGATACCTTCAATTGTCAGGTTCCCTGTAACTTTTATACTTCCATCATTCCCTGCTTTAACCTTCGTAATTGTGAATGTAGAAACAGGGAATTTTTTGACATCAAAAAAATCAGGAAATTTATTGTGTGGACGTTGATCCTCAAATTTTCGTTCAATTGTATTCATGTCCACTTCAACTGCACCGCCCACTAGATGACTGTTTTCGATCAACAATTCTCCTTTTAATATATTTACGTCCCCTGTAATGGTACCATCACTAAGTAGCTTAGTACCTTCCCATCCACCAAGTAGCATAGAACCTTTCCATACTATAACACTTTGCTTCGTATCTATGATATATTTTTTCTGCCCCGCTTTATTATAAAAGTCCGTGATGGTCTTTCCATCATAACGATACACTCCGGTCGCATCTCCAAACCAAATATTTCCATCGTTAGCTTCTAAAATCCCAAAGAAAGCCTTTCCCGACATAATTTCGGTTACAATGGGCTTCGCACTATACAGGGACTTTGCATCATAACGGGAAACTGCCTGAATACGCGGATTAGCAGGATTTACTGAACCAGTAGTCCAGATGTTTCCATTTTTATCTTGGATTATAGCATAAGCACCTCTCTCCGATACCTTAGTAAAGGTACTGCCATCATAGCGCCAGAGGCCACCGGTCTGGCTTACTTTAAAACCATTGAAACCGCTGAGCCAAATATTGCCTTTTCTATCTTCCATTATACCCCAGACGTCGAGAAAGGGTTCGCCATTATGGTTTAAAGTGGTAAATTTTCCCCCGTCATAAACAAAGGCGTCGCCCCTTGTGCCAATCCACAATTTCCCTGTTTTATCTTCAATGATTGTAGTAATATCATTATTCAAATGCCCTTCTTTATAAAAAAGCGGGGCGTTCGGGGAGGTAAAATTTCGAAAAGATTTCCCATCGTAACTACTTACTCCACTTCCAGTACCGAACCAAATAATACCGGTTTTATCTTCATAAATGGACATAACACGATTATTGGCAAGTCCCTCCTTGGTAGTGAAATGTTGAATGGATTTCCCTCCTGCACTAGACGGAGCCGACGTGTTGTAATAATAAACACCTGAATCAGTAGTAGCGAACCAAATATTTCCTCGTCGATCTTCCAGGACATCCCAGAATCGGTGTGAACCTATCTTACCTGTAAGATTAGTAAAAGATTTCCCCTGCCCCTCCTGCAGGCTGGCATCGTATCGAAAAACATCACCAAATGATAAGTTGTTCGGGCCAGCAATCAAAATGGTGCCATTTCTGCCTTTTTTTATATTACGAACCATTATGTTAGGCCCTATGTCTTTAATTTCGGACTTGATGTTATCTTTTGGTACGTTTGTTTGGTTTTGTCCACAGGAAGCAAGAAAAACGGACATCAAGAGCAAAATATATACTTGTATGTATTTCATAATTTTTTATTTATTGATCCTATTAGAATTGATTCAGCGAATCTACTTTGATATTTTTCGACGCGACGAATTTGGATTGTAAATAAAAATGTAAATTTTGTAAATAAAATCTTGACATTATGCGTAATAGCCTAAACGTCCTCTCTGGGAAACACAAGTATCTCGTTGCATCTAATACTGCTTTTGTTTGTGTCTGCAATCCGCATAGCTTTCAGGATGACTGATAGCGACGATTTTCAATATCCCCAAAAGGCAAACCAATCTTATTAGAATTCAAATTTGCTATCTAAAATATTTGGCATTATTGATTTTTCCTCCTCCTCCTCATCTAACAGGTGTAAATGCAAACCCCTATACCACAAGACAGGCAAGGGTTTCAATGAAGACCATAAAATTGTAGTAAATAATCTTAAGTTTGATCCAAAATTGCTCAACTAACCAGGAGCACTTTAGTGTCCAATATTGTCGCTTTATACCATACAAAAAACCTAACAAAATGAAATCATTACTAAGAAGAGTTTCAATTATATGCGTATTACTCTATTCTAGTCCATTACTTGCTTCCACCCCAATTACCCCCGATCAAACCCTTTGGTTCCGCTACCCGGCAACCGACTGGTCTAAACAAACATTACACTTAGGTAATGGATATATGGGCGCATCCTTTTATGGAGGTGTGGATAGGGAACGACTAGACATTGCTGAAAAAACATTTTGGGCAGGTGGACCTATCATCTCTCCCAATTATAATTTTGGTAACAGACCGGGAGGAAAAGAGATAGTAAACCTAATTCGCGAAAAGATTAAAAATCATGAGTTTAGAGCGGCCGACTCATTAACCGCCATCCACATGATAGGTGATTTTAAGAACTATGGCTACTTTTCCTCTGTAGGAAACCTTGAAATCGATTTTAATCAAGACAAAACAAAAGCTACCGATTATGTGAGGGGACTCGACCTATCTAACTCAACCGGCTTTGTAAAATACAAGTATGAGGGCGTAACTTATAACAGAGAGTATCTATGTAGCTATCCCGACAAAACACTGGCACTCCACCTATCGGCCAATGAGCAGCACAAAGTAGAATTTAAACTCTCCCATATACTCACATACAAAGCGGATAAAATAATAAAACAAAAAGACGAGCTGATCTATTCAGGCCTCATCACCGCTAACGGGCTGCGCTATTCAATACGGATGAAAGTAGTGCAAAATGGAGGCACAGTAACCGTTGGCGATGATTATATACAGGTAAAAAATGCAAATGAGGCATCCATTTTTTATGCTGTAGACACAGAATATAAATACGAGTATCCAACCTTTAAAGGCGAAGATCCGGATAAAAACACCCAAAAGACAATTAAAGACGCCACAAGTAAGGGCTATGATAAACTAAGATCCAGCCATCTGGCCGATTATCAAAATTTATACAATCGTGTTAAGTTGACGCTGAGAGGCGATATTGCCGTAGAAAAAATGCCTACAAATGAGCGTATAGCCGAATTGAAAAAAGGAAACACCGATGATGCATCACTCAAAGCTTTATGGTTCAACCTGAGCAGATACCTGGTTATAAGTGCTTCGCGAAAAGGGACACTGCCTTCTACTTTACAAGGGGCATGGAATACATTTGAGTCTGCACCCTGGAGTGGTAACTTTCAAAGCAACATAAATCTGCAAGAAATGTATTGGGGCTGTGGCTCAACCAACTTACCAGAATGTCAGGAATCGTATATAGAATGGATAGAAGGATTAGTGAAACCAGGGCGCATAACGGCAGAAATGTATTATGGCACCAAAGGCTGGGTAAGCAATGCCACGGGTAATATCTGGGGTTTCACGGCCCCTGGAGTTGATATCCTATGGGGTATTTATCCATCTGCAAATGCCTGGCATAGCCGTCATTTATGGGAGCAATATCTTTTTACCGGAGATAAAACTTATTTAAAAAACCGCGCCTACCCTATCATGAAAGAAGCCGCACAGTTCTGGCTGGAAAACATGGTAGAATATGAGGGAAAATTTGTAATTGCACCTACCGTTTCGGCCGAACATGGTATAGAAACTAAAGACGGAAAGCCAGTAGAGTACTCTACAGTAAACGGAGAAGTTTATGCCAATAAAATATCAACCGTACCTGCTTATCAGGATATAGAAATGGTATATGACCTTTACACAAATGTAATTGAGGCTGCTACAGTATTGGGTATAGATGCTGATTTACGTAAGCAAATAACAGAAACACGCAACAAACTGATGCCACTAAAAATTGGCAAGTATGGTCAGCTGCAGGAATGGGTTATCGATGCGGATAATCCTCGAGATCATCACCGCCATATGTCTCACCTGTATGCGCTTTACCCAGGTAATATGATTTCAGTGGATAAGACAAAAGATTTTGCATTTGCAGCGAAAAAGTCATTAGAGATGAGAGGTGAAGGCAAGCAGGAAACACGTTGGCCTCATGCCGGTGGAAATTGGTCGATGGCATGGAAAAGTGCATTATGGAACCGCTTAAAGGACGGAGATAGGGCTGTAAAAGTATTCAATACAATGATTAAGGAGAATGGGTATGAAAATATGATGTCTAACCAATCGGGCAATATGATGCTGGATGCGACTATGGCCACCTGCGGCATTTTTGCTGAAATGCTGTTACAATCGCAAGATGGCTATTTAGATATTTTGCCCGCCTTACCAACTGAATGGCCGGAAGGCAAAGTGGAAGGCCTGGTTGCCCGAAAAGGTTATACCGTGAACATAGAATGGAAATATGGTAAACTTATGAAAGCGGAGATCACATCTCCTAAAGGATCTCCGCTACCTCAGGTAAAAATCAAAGGTGAAAATCTGGCGAAAGGAGACAGCAGGGTTGTTTTTGCACCCTAAATCTCGTTGCTGAAAACCTTCTAGATAACAATTGGCAATTATTTTGTGTTTTCGCTAACGATCAGGGCAAGAGAAAGCGCAGCAATGTCGCCAATTTGCTCCTGCAGTTCGGCCGATACAATCTGGCAAACATTATTGGAATCTCTGAATGCTTCGACTTTGATTGTCTTTGTCATTTCCTCCTCAAGCAGTATTCTGGCACGGCCAAATATACTGCCAAGCACAATAAGTTCAGGGTTTAAAATATCAATAAGTAACGCTAACCCTTTCCCCAGGTATTGTGCACATAAAATATATACCTCTTTTGCGGTGGCATCGCCCATAAGTGCCGCATCAGCAATGGTTTTGGCAGTAATGCTGGTAAGATTTTCCAGGCTCTTGCAGTAAAGCACCTTTTCGCCCATCTGTATACGCTGCCTTGCCAGCATCTGTCCAATCTGGGCTATTCCTCCTCCGCTACACCAACCTTCGAATGATCCTGCCTTACCAAACCCCACAGGTCCAGTTTCTGATAACCTGAGGTGTCCTACTTCTCCGGCAAGATCAGAAATACCTGAATATAGTTTTCCATCAAGAATCAGACCCGCACCCATTCCTGTCCCAAAGGTCAGAAAAATCATATTATTAACGCCTCTTCCGGCACCGTACTTCCATTCGGCAACGGCTCCGGCATTGGCATCATTCTGAAGCAGGATCTTTTTACCGAATCTTTTTTCTGCCATTTCAACAATAGGGACATTGTCCCAACCAGGGAGGTTTGGTGGCGAAAGTATAAGCCCTTTCTTACTGCTTAATGGTCCGCCACAACTAATCCCAATACCTGTCACTTCTTCGATCGTTATTGAATTATCCGTTAGCAATTGCTCTGCTGTAAGAAACAGCAAAGCAATCATTTCATAAACCGGCTGATCAGTAACCAGAATGCGCTTATCTAAGACTTGAATCTGTTTCTGATGATCTTCATTCCCTATAACAACAGCACATTTTGTACCACCTATATCAAAACCTAAAAGCATATTATTATCTGGTTTGCTCTAACAAGGGACTAACTTTTATTGATTTAAATTTTACAGCTCCATGCTTGGCATAAAACCATAAAACATTCCCTTTTTGTTCAAGAGTACGGTTAACAATACAGCGTTTACCATCTATAGACATATCTATGATACCATCTGTCATGATCAGATCAATTTTAATCGCCTTATCTAAACCCTGAACTGCTTTAATGTCAGTATTCCCCAACCATACCGTTTGATTAACAGCAGAAAAAGTTGTCTTGTAGCCCTTATCTGCATGCTCATCTGACCTCAGGTAGAAACCATATTCCGTGTTAGGGCCGAGTGGTTCAACCTCCAGGGTGACCCTCGCATTCAACGGAACATTTTTAATATGGGCCGCTCCTATACCATTGGGCGCATTAATAAGCAATGTATTTTCTCCTTCAGTTTTTGAAAAGGAATCCTTCACAAATGCGATGTTCATAGGTGCACCATGAGCAGGTATCATTTCTTCCGGAAACTTAGTTTCAAGAGTACCGTCAGGACGCTGTATTACTTCCCTAAAAAGAGCATTGCCTCCAAACATTTCACTGTTATTATCCTTATTATCTCTTCTTGAAGGAACCCAGGATGCTGCTATCCGCCTGTCATTTTTAAAAGAAGCTGTTTTTAGCACATTAGACCAGGATTCGTTAAATGCCTGAAATTTTGGTTCTTCCCATGGACCATAAGGGCTCTTAGATTTTACGTAATACGTATCCCCGTCATGTCCGTAAACCAAATAGTACCATCCCTTCCACAGAAAATAATCCGGACATTCCGGAACAGCAGACTGCCCTGTCAAAACCGGCTCTTTAAGGTCCCACTTTTTCAGGTCTTTAGAAACCAGGTGTACCAAAGCCCCTCCGGCATGTTTCAGTGTAGAGTTTTCTTGCCAACTGGAAACAAACAGGTGAAATTCTCCAGTCTTTTCATCAATAAAAACTTTTGGATCGCGGAAATCCCTTTTACTATAACCTGTGGCAGACGTGTAAAACGGATTTGGTTTCTGTTTATCAAAATGGATACCATCCTTACTGGTAGCGTAGCTTAGTTGCTCATTTACCTTTCCATCCTTATCAATTAACCTTGTGGCATAAAATGCATAATAAGTATTCTTGTGATAAGCTATTGAACCTGTGCAGATGGATTTTTCCCATTCTTCATCGATGCCAAGTACCACAGGTTCCTGTTTCCATGTTTTTAAATCTGTGGTCGTACTTAGTGCCCATTGATGGCCACCAAGCCCTTTAAGGCTGGCGTGATGGGCGGAATCCAGAAGCCAGTAAAAAGAATACTTTCCGTTACGGAAATAAGGCATACAATCGCCTACAAATAAATCGCCCTTTGGTCGCCAATACTGCATGTTTCCAGTGGATTGAATGGTGGGGTCGTATTTTACACCAAGCTGTGCATAAACCGCTGAGCTTAAGAAGAGCAATGTAATAACGAATAAGAAGTGTCTCATAAAATATAAATTAAAGCTTAAATGTGAATTAAAGTTTTCTTGGATCTTTGTTTTTGCGCCAGAATGACTCGATGTCTTCTAGTGATTTACCTTTAGTTTCAGGAATGTAATAGTACCCCCAAATGGCACCAATCAGACATATTCCGGCGTAACACCAAAAGGTGACGTCGATGCCCAGCCCATTAACCAGCTTTAAAAAAGTAAATGCGATGATGGCATTAAACGCCCAGTGTGCAAGTGAGCCAATGCTCATTCCTATTCCTCTAACGTTTAGCGGAAAGATCTCTGATATGAGCAGCCAGCCTAAAGGAGCCAGACTGATAGCGATAAAGATAATATAGCAAACGATGCTAAGGACCGCAAATACAGGTAGACTTGCCCCAAGCGCTTCCTTAAAATGAAAGCAGGCACCTAAAAGGATCAGTGAAGGAATCATTCCCCAAATTCCAATGATATAGAGCTTTCTTCGGCCAATTCGATCCAATAAAAGAATGGAAAGAAAACAGGCCATCACATTTACCGTTCCGATGATAATTGCAGGTATGATGGATTCGGTATTACTTACAATCCCAGCCATTTTAAAGATAATAGGCGAATAATAGATAATCGTATTGACACCGGAAAACTGCTGAAAGAAAAATATCCCGATAGTAATCATCAGAGGAACTCTAAGCCAGGGCTTAAATATATCCATGGCAGAGCTTTTGTTTTGCAACTCTTGCTTAACCTCATTCTCAATATCAATCAGTGTTGCAGAAATCAGTTCAGGATCCTCTACCTGTTCCAAAACTCGTTTTCCCTCCTCCACTCTGTTCTTGCTGATTAACCATCTGGGTGTCTCCGGAAGGAAAAACATTCCGACAAGAAGGATTACTGCAGGTACCAGACCTACCAGAAACATCCATCTCCATGATTCACTGTTGCTATCGTCAGACAATGCATAATCAGTGATGTAGGAGGCTAAAATACCAATGGTAATCATTAACTGATTCAGTGTTACCAAGGCTCCTCTTGAGCGTTTAGGAGAAATTTCAGCAATATACATCGGTACTACAAAGGAAGTAATACCGATGGCCACACCAATAAGGATACGCATAACGATCAATGTGGTTACATTTGGTGCATAAGCACATCCCACTGCACCAATAGCGAAAATTACGGCATTGATGATGATCATCCGCTTTCTTCCGATAATATCTGATAACTTACCGCTGCCGAGGGCTCCGATAACCGCACCGATGAGCACAGTTGTGGTAATCCATTCTACGCTGGAATCACTGAGCTGCCAGTGTTGTTTAAGGAAAGGAAGTGCACCGGAGATTACTCCGGTGTCAAATCCAAATAAAAGCCCGCCTGTGGCGGCAATGATGGCGATTAAAAGAACATTTGCTTTTAGTTTCATTTGTGTGGGTTTAATAAATAAAAAATTTTTAATGCACAATTACATTAGCCTTCTACCATCCGAAATTCTGTTTATAAACATCTCTGCTGTAGTTGAGTTGGGCTAACGGAATAGGAAGATACTCATCACGGTTCTTCTTAAATTGAGCTTCCTTAAGGTAAGTTCTTTTCGATGATTCTTCCTTAAAATATTTGTTCAGGTATTCCGAGGCGATCCCCCATCTTACCAGGTCAAAAAATCTGTTTCCTTCCATAGCAAATTCAAGTCTTCTTTCCCATACCAATGCCTGCCATGCAAACTCCGGTGTCCAGTTGCAGTTTGTACCAGGCTTATATACATCCATTTTATAATTAGAGAAAAATGTACCATCTGCTAATTTCAGTTTTGAAGTACTATTAATCGCTCTTTGTCTGATGCTATTAATTAAAGGCAATGCTTCATTGTGCCTGTTTAGTTTTATCAGTGCTTCCGCTTTCCAAAGTATCAGATCGTCGTAACGCAATACGTCAAAATTCTTTGAACTGGACATGAATGGCGGAATTTTCTGAAATGAAGGATCATCCGGAGCCACGGTTTCCTTCAGCGTAGAGAAATATCCGTAGATCTGCGGCGCCCTTGCCCAGCTTTTTTGATAAACAAAATTTAAACTGTATTTATAGGGATGTCCCGGAATAGCAACTGTATGATCAAGTCTGGGATCAAAAGTATTGTTCTTAAAATCGTCGCCCTCTTTTGCATCGCTATTATTGAAAGTAGTGAACTGTGGAAGCCCGGTATTATCCGTTTTAAAAGAATTGACCAGATTCTGGCTAGGCAAATGGAAACCGCAGCACCCAAATTCCTTGTTCATAGGATAGTTAAGTGCAACGCCCATATTTAATCGTCCTTTTGGCGTACCGTCATCTTTTGAAAATTGAACCGCAAATACGGATTCCTTGTTGTTATCAAACTGGGTGAGAAAGTTGTTGGCATAATCCGGATTTAACTCATACCTGCCAGAAGCTGAAACCTGGTCAACCAAAGAAATCACCTCTTCAAGTCTTACGCTCGAAACCGAGGTTACGTTATTTTGCTCATCCTGTACATAGGCCTGATAAAGCCTGACTTTTGCTAAGTAAGCCATGGCTGCCTGTTTAGTTACGCGACCTACCTGATCCTGAGAAACCGGAAGATTGGCTACACCGAAGTTAAAATCGTCGCCGATCTTGTTCCACAGTTCATCATTGGTTAATGTTCTGTTTGAAACTGTTGCATACTCTTTTTCAGGAAGATTTTCATCGATATAGGGCATATATTTATAAAGGATCTTGAGCATAAAATAAAAGTGACCCCTAATGAACCGTACTTCGGCTTGTCTTTCTTTCTTTAAAGGATAGGTGCTTTCATCTATCTGGTTTATCCTCCTGAGTGCATCATTTGCACGGGAAATGCCAACATACAGGAAATACCACATCTTATCGGTATTTCCAAGCTCAGGGCGATTGGCTGAAAAAAGCTCGTAGCTATGCCAATCGGTATTGTCTCCCGGGCTATCGCCGCCTTTATAGGCATCGCCGCTGCGCATGCTTCCCCAAGGCCAAAGCGAAAACGAAGTATGTATATCATCATTTCCAAGACCGGAATAAGCGGCAATAACCATTTTATCTATGTTTTCCGGAGTATTAAGTTCTGCTCCGGAGATTACGCCCTGAGGTGTTTCATCGAGCGCCTTTTGGCAGGCAGAGCTAAGCAAAACCATACCAAGTATTAAATATTTAAACCTTTTCATATTTGTTTTATCTGGTTGTTTATCTGATTAAAGGGTGATGTTTAATCCAAGTGTATAAATTGCCGGGATTGGGAATGTACTGCCTGGTGCTTCAGGATCCGGGCCAGTATATTTTTTGTTTTTTATGGTCAGCAGATTGCTCCCCTGAAGATAAAAACGTGCCCTCTTAATGTGAATTTTATTAGCTAAACTTGAAATGTCATAGCCGATCTGTGCATTTCTTAAGCGCAGATATGAACCGGGCTCAAGAAAATAAGTAGAGAATCTGCTTTCATCATTCCTGTTCACAAGCGTTAGTGCAGGAATTGATGAGCCTGTGTTTTGTGGTGTCCAGGCATCAAGCGTTCTGCTTCCCCAGTTTGTACCTGGCCATATTGAAGAGAAATCAGTATAGATCTTGCTTCCATTATTTACCATTACACCTTTTACCCCTTGTAGCAGAAAGCTAACATCAAACTTTTTATAGTTTGCAGTTACATTTAGCCCGTACGTAAAATCCGGATCACTTATGCCAATGTAATCGCGGTCTGAACCGTTCACCACACCATCACCATTAACGTCTTTATAGCGGATCCTTCCAATTCCTTTACCGTTCTGAGTAGCATGTGCATCCACCTCCGCCTGATTCTGAAACAATCCATCAGCAACGTAACCATAATAACTACCAACAGATCGCCCCAGGATAACTTTGTCATTTCCATTACCAGGAAAGGCAGTCAGTGAGTTTTCAGGAAGCTCAGTGATCTTATTGCGGTAGGTGGATAGGTTTGCTGATAGTGAGAAATTGAAATCGTCGCCTATCTTACCATCATAATTGATCATAAACTCCAGGCCTTTATTATTCATGGAAGCACCATTTACGGTTGGATCTCCCCCCTCCCCAATCACAGCCAAACTTGGCGGAGTCAGCAAAATATCAGTTGTATTTTTGATGAAATAATCAACAGAACCGGAAAGTTTCTGGTTAAAGAAACCAAAATCTACTCCGAAGTTTGATTGAACTGTAGTCTCCCACTTTAATGCGCTGTTCCCCCTTTGAGTTTTAGTAAAACCTGAAGGCAGCTGACCGGAATTACCCCCATTGATGTCGTAAGCACTTCCTTTATCTCTATTAAAAGTATTGTCTGTACCATAGATAGCAGAGTAGAGATCATATATAGCATTGTTGGCTATAGACTGGTTTCCATTCTTTCCCCAACCATAGCGAAGTTTAAAATCAGACAGTGCCGGAATTAAATCCTTAATGAACTCTTCTTCACTCAATCTCCATCCCAGTGAGAATGCAGGAAAATAAGCATACCTGTTTTCAGATCCGAATTTTGATGAGCCATCTCTACGCATGGTAAAGGATGCCAGATAACGATTTTTGAAACTATAATTGGCCTTTCCAAAAAATGACAAAAGTGAATTGCCACTGCCAGAGCCTCCATTATCTTTTAGAGTAGACCCAGCATCAAGATAGGCGTAGTCAATATTCTCCAGTGCATACCCCTGCCTCGATCCATAAAAATTTTGCGCGGTGAATTTAATCTGTTCACTTCCTACCTGTACCTGAAGATCATGCGATCCGATTGTTTTCCTAAAATCCAGGGTATTCTGCAACACCCAGTTTCCACTGTAGCTTTGACTGGTTGTGACCTGGTTTGAGGGATCTACCAAAAAGCCGGAGACATAGGACTTCCTCAATGTTCTATCATAATTTCCACTATAATCAATGCCGATGCTAGATCTTAAAGTTAGCTCAGGAATGATTTTAAGGCTCGCATAAGCATTTCCGAAAACACGGAAGAACCTGGATTTGTTCTGCATATTATCTTCAATTAGTCTTACAGGGTTATGACGGTCAGTCATTCCCGCAGCTGGTCCGCCCCACCCTCCATCAATCGTATGCACCGGAACAATAGGCTGCGCTAAAAGAGATAAGTCCACAATAGAGCCTGCCGGAACTGATGTTCCTACACTGTAGGTTCCTGAGAGGTTTTCGCCTATAACCAACCTGTCATTAAACATTTTATAATCCGAATTTGACCTTATGGTTGTCCTTTTGAGAGAAGATCCTCTGATAATCCCTGAATTATCATAATGGCTTACTGAAAAAAGCGAGCTACCCTTTTCACTCCCATTGCTAATGGTAAGGTCATTACTTTTAATAAAAGAGGTCTGTGAAATCTCGTCGAACCACCTGGTATCTGCCGGCCTCATTGTTTTTGCGGCATCAATAAATTCGGGATAGATGATGTTATTCAGTATTGGATTATTAAAATCCCCATTCCAGTTATATTTATAAATCGGATTGATGTTGGGATCATTGCCAGGGCCATCATTTACTGCCGCTTGCCAATATGCCCTCCCGCGTTCCTCGGCATTGAGCACCGAGACCTTCGTTACATAGGATTGGGTTGAGATTGAAGAATTAAAATCGATTTTCGTAGTTCCCAGTTTTCCTTTTTTAGTGGTTACAATGATTACCCCGTTGGCAGCTCTTGATCCGTAAATTGAGGCAGATGACGCATCCTTTAACACCTGCATAGATTCGATATCAGCCTGGTTGATCTCATTCAACCCTCTTTCTGTCGGAATCCCGTCTATCACATAAAGCGGATTGTTATTCCCCAATGTTCCGATTCCCCGGATCCGGACTGTTGCACCTCCACCTGGAGAACCATCTGTAGTAATGTAGACTCCGGGGATTCTTCCCTGAAGTGCTTTGATAGGGTTACCAAGCGGAACATCCTTAATTTGCTCCGTTTTAATTACCGAGACAGCACCCGTAAGGTCTGCCTTTTTCTGGGTCGAGTAGCCTGTAACTACCACCTGATTTAGATTACCTGCATCATATTCCATTGAAACAGAAATTTCATTTTCTGCTCCAACAACAATAGAAACAGGTTTCATTCCGATGTAGGATAGCGTAATCGTTTCATTAACAGCAGTGCTGATACTGAACTTCCCGTCCTGACCGGTTACTACAGTCTGCCGACTGGATTTTACCGTTACTCCTGAAATAGGAACTCGGAGATCCTTGTCGGAAACGGTACCCGTTAATGTTTTTTGCTGAGCATATGCACCCGCGCAAAAAAACAATAAAATCATCATTAAGATTTTTTTCATAATATTTGGTTTTTTGGTTATAATCTTAAATCGTTAATCAGGCTCATAACTTCTGATTTCCGATTTGAATCCAGCAGGGTCTAAAACCGCTCGGTAGACGACCCCTGGATAATTGTTTTTAAGTATGCTGCACCACTTTAATCGTTTAAATTTTATGTTTAAAAAAATGTGCTCTCATAAGCACTCACTTTAATCGTTTAAATTATCAGTTTTAAAAAATAGACATCGTCATAGCATCACTTTAATCGTTTAAATTTTCCTATAAAAAAATTATTGCTCCCTGCATGAAGCACCTGAAATGATCTTTGCTTCGAGGCTTATCTGTTTGATATGATCACTCCCATTCATCAACTCCATCAGGTTGTTTACTGCTAAACAACCCATTTCCATCAGCGGCTGACGGGAGAAAGTAATTGGAGTGTAGAAAAGATCAAATGACTCTGATTCATCAAAACTTAGCACAGAAATTTGTTCAGGCACATTTATTTTTTTATTACTGAGGTATTTAAGCCCATTGATTGCCAGTATATCGGTAGCAAAAAAGATTGCATCACATGGCATAGGCGCTTTCATGAGCAGTTCGATGCAAGTGGTAACGTCATTATCTCCGACGCTATCAATCTCCTGAAGCCAAAATTCCTCAAAATTGACATTATTCTCCTTTAATGCATCAGCATACCCCTTGTTACGCTCTAACAGATGAAAAAGCGTTGTGCGATAATTTACAAAAGCAATCCTGCGATGTCCTTTATCAATCAGGTATTGAGTTGCGTTATATGCGGCTTTGTAATTATCTAATGAAATATAATTGCACTGTATTTCGGGAAAGTGACGATCAACAAGTACAAATGGAATACCGGAACGCTGAAGCACTTCGATCTCGTTTTCAGAACCTTCAGTAGGAACTAAAATCAATCCATCTACCCGACGGTTAACAAAAACATTAATCAGCTTGGCAAATTTTTCGGCATCTTCATTGGAACTGCCATAAATTACTGTATAGTTATTTTTCTCGGCCTCTTCTTCAATTGATTTGGTTATTCCGGTACTGAACCTAAAATTTATATCTGCAACAACAAGGCCAATCGTATGCGTCTTTTGAGTCTTTAAACTTTTGGCTATTTGATTTGTCTGGTAGTTAAATTTTTGTGCAGCTTTTAAGATGCGTTCAGCTGTAGATTTATTGACCTGCTTTTCCACTGCCTGACCATTGAGTACATAAGATACCAATGCGGTCGAAACGCCAACATATTCTGCAATGTCTTTAAGGTTTACCTTTTTCATCTATTTGGTTAGTATAAAAAGCAGGTCAATATATGGATTTAGATTTTCTTAATTTTTAAGTGCCGCTATTTTGACATTTTTGATTCCGGTTTCATCCGATCTGAACAAGAGTTTTTCAACCTTTAAGTCCGGACGGAAAGCGATCATAGTGCGTTGGCCTGCAATTTCAGTGTCGATCTGTGAACCGCCAAACTTATCTTCATATTTAACAATCATCCGAACAGTGAACAGTTTATCTGTATTGGCCAAATTTTCAATAGCATAATTACGAACACCGGTTGGAGAACCTCCTTCACGCAATGATTTCTCCGAAGCTGAGAAATGCTGAAGTTGTCCTTTTCCATATTGTGCTTTTCTTGCTTTTGGGCTAATTTGGACTTCACAGGCATGATTTTCTCCGTCTGCACCTAGAAAAAGAGCTCCTAATTTTCCATTTAAATCTGTGCCCGGCTCTACATCAAATGTTAGCAGGAAAGAGGAAGATCCTGTGGCAAAGGAAGAAGTCTCTTTAATTTCTTTCGCCAATGATTTTTCTTTTTGGGTCGCAGGAATTATTTCCTCCATCCATTTTGTTCCAATTCTACCATCAGGGGATTGTACCATTTCATGGATAGTCAATGATCCACCCCATCCCGCCATAGGAATCCAGCCGGCCAATAAGAAACGGCCGTCGTTTATTTCTGTCACAGCCGGTACGTTCATCCCATTGTAAAAGTCTAACCCGGCTTTAACACCATCGACAAATTTATCTTCCGATGCTTTTGCCGGCTTTGACCAAAAGCCGGTAAAACCACCGATAACATAATCATAATTTCCCCAACGGAAAAAGAATGTGCAATCGCCGCCTGGAGGGAAATCAGGATTGATAGATCGCCAACCTCCATCGATGGAATTTGATCCCCAGGTTCCTTTCGCTCCATAATTCGCTAACATGCGTAAGCGTCCTTCAGGATCAGTATAAACACTTGGGTTTTCACAAGGATGGAATAATATTTTTGTTTTCTTGAAATTACTGATGCCATCTTCACTGATGGAATAAGTTGATCCGGCTGGATAGCCTGAAATAGTATCATAGCGGAAAGAGCCCGTAACACCGTGTTTATTGTAGTAATCCCATTGTAATGGCAAGGTAGTTTGTTCCTTCGGATAGATTCTTGTCGTGTGCAGGCCGTAACTAATACATAGTTTATTATCAAAGATAAAAGGCGTGCCGGTTCCGAATGTTTCCCACTGTTCCTCTATTGGGGTCGCGGCATCGTGTTCAGTCCAGGTTTTGAAGTCAGTTGTGGAGAGGTGCTCGAAATAATGCGCTCCTTTTCCAAATTTGCTGGCATGCCCCCTACGATCAAATAAGTAAAATAAGTGATAACGTCCTTTATGATAGAAAGTAGCAACATCACCCACCCAGGTATTATGCCCTGAAGGTGTCCAATACTGAATGTCAGCTGAAGTGCGCGGTGTCTGCAATGCTACTTTTTGTGGCTCAATTCCCGGGAAGAAGATTTCTGCCTTCGAAACAATTGAAGGATCTATTTCCCAGGTGCTTTGTTTTCCCCATTTTGGATAGCCTAGGGCAAAATCGTTATCAAGAAGCTCGTTGTCTACATACAAAGTCCATCGAACCCCCGAAAAATGAAGCACCACTTCATGTGCTCCCCGTGGGTTTTTCAACATCGCCAGAGGAATCCCTATAGGCATATCGCGTGGCCCCTTAGCTTCCGTAGGAGAATGCAGTCGAAGGGCCGCTTCCAGTACAGGAACAGACCCATCAGGCATTGGAAAAGCAGGATAGTTTTGCAGTTTCCGTTCCTTCGCATCATGTTTAAAAGTCTTTACAGTCAATACATTTGGAATTTGAAGTAGATCCTTGATGGAGTTTTCCGTTTTTAGGTTAACCAACATTTTGATGGTAAAACTGCTACTGTCTGACGGTACTGCAAAAGTTCCTTTCATATTTTTCGGCGAAAGCGCACTTAGTGCTGAACCTTCCGCAAAATGCCAGGGTGTGGAACGCAACACAAGCTTAACAGCCTCTCGCTTTGGCGCGCAGCCATGGAAGAGCAGACTGCCGATGATCATCAATATTACCAAAGAGGAATTAAGTAAAATTTTTTTCATTGATTTATTATTAAAGTTTACAATTAAGGCCTTCTGACAGCGAAAGCATCACTGCAAAGACCATGCATATGCTCTTATAGAAATTGGCTCGACTCACGAATGACAATTTCTCCTGCTAAGTTTATTGTTATTGGAAAACGGTTATTGTCCTTTAATCTTCGCATCAATAATTCAATGCTGATGTTGGCAATTTCTTCACAAGGTTGCCTAAAGGATGTTAATGAATGTTTGAGGTGTTTAGAATATTTCATATCATCATAGCCACAAATCAAAACATCCGAACAAATTTCCACTCCTAAAGCATCTAAAGAGGACATTAAAACGGCAGCAGTAGAATCATTTGCACATATGATGCCCGTCTTTCCTGAAGTTATTTTCATTTTCTTAACGAACTCCAAATCTTCAGGATTGCCACAAAACAGATTATTGGCCGTAAATAAACGTCCCTGCTTTTCTACCATGTCTCGAATTCCCGAAATACGTAAATCGATAGAACTTGCAGAATCCGGGCGATAGAAAAAATGTAGTTCCTCACATCCCTGATCAAGGAGGTGTTTAGCCATGACAGAACCGGCATTGAAATTATCAACTGACACTACATCGAACGCACAGCGTTCCGGAGAAATTCGGATATTCCGATCTATCAGAACGAGCGGGATGCCGGCATCTTGTATTGCGGTGCAAATCTTTAAGTTCAACTCATCTGCATCCTGGACCCTTTCTAAAGGAGAAAAGAAGATTCCATCTACTTTTTTGTTGATGTAACTTTCACAATAGCTTTCGATCAACATCTTTCGAATCTCAGCACTACCTGCTGTTGCCCCCTCCCATAAGCAATTAAAGCTTCCAGCTTCTGACTGGCTCAACAGCTGATCGTTAATAATCGAGAATATCTCCGATTCGCCGGCACCTGGCAATAACAACCCAAAGGTGTAAGTGGTATTTGAATGTTGATGGGTAACGATTGTTCCAAGACCTTTGGTTTTCTGAACTAAGCCTTCATCCTGCAACTGATTGTAAACTTTCGCAATAGTAGGTCTGGAAACTAAATATTTTTGAGCCAAAGTTAGTTCGGCTGGTAACATTGAGCCCTGAGGAAACCTCTCCTTATGAATTTGATCTTTTATTGTATCGTAAATAGTCTTGCTACTAATTTTACCTTTCATATCTATAGGCAATTTATAATGGTTCGTTTTCAAATGTAATATTTATATTTACTATACATTACATTTAAACTTACAAAAATGTAACAAATTTGTTCTACATTATATTTAATGCAATTAAAACTATTTGATTAAGTGACGTAAAACATTATTATTAAGCACTAAAAACAACAATTGTTTACATTTAAAAACTACAAACAAAGACTTTAAATCATCCAATGATATAATTTAAAAAACTATAAATCAGTACATTAAAACAATACATCAACATACAAACCAGCATAAAACCAATAATATGTAAGTTTTACAACACAAAAATGTAAACTTATGATTACAAAAAAAGCACATTTAAGTTTGCTAACGTAAACTAAGTTTATACATTTGCGCCAGTAGACCGATAAACAAGATTGGTGGAAATTTAGAGTAAATTAGGTAGAGAATAAAAAGTATGAATATGCACTTTGTTGGAATAGATATTGGCACCAGTTCAATCAGTGGTGTAGCTTATGATTATGAAAACAAAGAAGTAGAATCAATAACAAGAGATAACGATTCCAACCTTCCTTCAGCAAAAAGCTGGGAGAAAATACAAGCTCCTGACCGCATTATGGAACAGGTACGGGAAATATTGGCGGACTTTTCGGCGCGTTATCCGAATATTAAAGGGATTGGCCTTACAGGACAAATGCACGGAATACTTTATGTAAACCATGAGGGGGAGGCTATCAGTCCTCTTTATACCTGGCAGGACGGAAGAGGGAACCAATCCTATTTAGAAGATAAAACCTATGCTTCTTTTCTTTCTGAATTAACAGGATACGATTTGGCCTCAGGATACGGACTTACGACTCACTTCTTTAATAGCATTAATAGCTTGGTGCCTAGGGAGGCTAAAAAAATCTGTACAATTATGGATTATGTAGTCATGAAACTTGCCAACAAAAAGACTCCCCTTACTGACTATTCAAATGGAGCAGGCCTAGGATTCTTCGATTTAGAAAAGTTGGAATTTGACCACGCCGCGATAGAAAAGGCAGGCATCGATTGTACATTATTGCCAGAATTAACTCAATCAACCACCTGCTGCGGCTATTTTGAAGACAGTACTTCTATTTACTCTGCTATTGGAGATAATCAGGCTGCGTTTTTAGGCTCGGTAAAAGATCTCCATAAATCCATTCATATTACAGTGGGCACAAGTAGCCAGATTTCAGTGTATTCTGAACATTTTCTAAATGTTCAGACATTGGATACGCGTCCTTTCCCTGGCGGCGGATACCTTCTAGTTGGCGCAGCTTTATCCGGCGGACAAGCTTTTGCAATGCTGAAGACTTTTTTCGAGAAAACATTGAAGAAGTTTACAGCAAAGATCCCCTTAGGTTTAGATATTTATCAAATCATGACTGATATTGAGTATAAAGATAATTCGAATGATCTTCCCATCGTTGAAACCCTTTTTAATGGTGCTCGTTTTAATTCGCAGAAGAGAGGTCATATCGAAAATATTTCATTTGATAATTTCACTCCAGAGAACCTTATTCTTGGGTTTCTAAAAGGCATTAGCCTTGAACTTTTTAATTTTTATCAGCATTTACCGGCGGAAATCAAAAATGAAAAGCATATTATTATAGGTTCCGGCAATGCTCTTAAAAGAAATCCGTTGCTATGTAGTGCATTCGAAGAGCAGTTTAAAACCCAACTAATCTGTTCAAATTACCAGGAAGAAGCAGCGTTTGGTGCTTGCTTGAATGCGATTATAGGCGGGGGATATGATTTATCGATCAATGATTAGATGTTTGCCCGCTCTGCCTGAATTACATGACGTTCGATATGGTATACCACGAAACGTAAGGTATCACCCAGTCTCAACCTGACCATTTTTGTAATGGAAATTGGAGTTTTCAATTTTGTCATATCAACATACCTCGCTTGCTCAAGCAAGGTTTTTAACAGTTGTTGTTGCTTTAAAAAACGATCGACTGTGGTCAATGTTAATACATAACCTAATGGATTTTTATCCTTTGTAGTCGACATTTTCTTCATTTTACCTGGTTTTACCCTAATCATGTTGACAAAATACCCCCCAATGAAACCACTTTTAAATGATGCCGGAGTTTTATTTGGTTTGTAAGATAGAATTGCTTGTTCTATAACTGGAAGGTAGAAATTACCATAAAGGTTTAAGTGCTCAACACATTCCAATACACTCCACTCTGCCGGGCTGCTTTTTACATTTAACTGGTCAACACCAAGTTCCTTAAGTTTTTCAACCGTACGAGTTGACCATGCTGTTGTTGCCAACAGCTCTTCTATAAGCAGGTTATTCTTTACCTTCATTGTTGTTACTAATTTACACAAAGATGAAAACAAAGTATTTTCTGGCAATTGATTGAAATCAAGAATTTCGAATTCTGCTAAGCGTTTCAGGAGTCATCCTTAAATAAGAAGCGATATACTTTAGGGGAATATGCTGAAACAGATTTGGGCTTCTTTCCAGTACGCGCTTTAACCGCTCAGTTGGCGATACGGTAAGCAAATCGACCTCCCTTTCCATTTGCTGGCTAATTACTGTTTCGAGTAGATGGTTGTATCCAATTAGGCTTTCAATATCCTGATTCACTATCTCCTGCACCTTTTCTTTAGATATCACCAACAATGTAGTTTTTCTAATCGCCTCCACATAAAATTCAGAGGGACTTGCCTTAAAATAGGAAGACAGAGAATTGATTATTGAACCTTCAAAGCCAAAACGAATGGATTGCTCCTCATATTCTGATAGTAGAAATACTCGGATAGCCCCGGATTCTACATAATACAGGTTCTTCTCTACCTCTCCTTCTTTAAGTATAAAATCACCTTTAGAATAGGTTCGTTTACTTCCGACAGTTTTTAACGAATTAATTAAGTTTAGAGTAAAGGTTTGTTCACTTGTCATGAGGGCAATTCAAATAGCTAATCCAAGATACAAATTAGTGAATATCTACAATGATTTACAAGCAATAATCGGATATTGAATTGCCCATGCAATGCCTGAACAACTCAATATCCGATTATTTCTTAATGCTCGTGCTCACCCTCATGTACTGGGTGTAACTCAAATTTCAAGTCCAGATCATTTGCTCCGGCAAACTTAGCAGCAAAATTTACATCATTCCAGTTTGCTGCCGTTACGCTGGCTTTTACTCCAGGGTTAAGATGACGAAGCACATAGCGAAAAGTAAACCCGGTTTCTGTATGCTCATCAACCGTTAAATATCCGGTAACACCAACATTTATTTTCTTATTTTCTTTATCCCTATCGGCATAAGCATAAGTTAAAATGCCATCAGGGGCTCCTAAGATAAACGCCTGATGGATATTGTGTTTTTCAAGGAATTCCTGCTGCATTTCGCGATTTGCAAAATCAAATGACCTAAGTGTTAGTTTGTAAGTTTTACCTTCAATCAGATGAAGATGCGTACCTACCGGCGGTAATCCTTTACTATCAAAAGTAATACTGGTTGGCTTTGCTTCAGCAATAGGGTTGTAATGATAATGATCCCCGTGGGCTTCCCGCTCAACTTCAAGAAAAGTGAGTTCTGCCTTGCCAATCTCTTCTTCCGGCACTTCTGGCTTTGGATCTTTCTTACAGGCGTTAAATGTGATAGCGATAAGCCCTACTAAAACGACTAAAGAGTAATTGCGTAATTTGTTCATGTTGTAAAGTATTATATGTTAATTGATAAGATTAATTCGATTAAAATTTATAGGCCAGACGTATGGTAATGTTCCTCCCCATATCGTGTGTGTAATACCTATAGCGATTCATGTATTCTTTGTAAAGGCTATTAAATAAGTTGTCGACACTGAGACTGAAAACCAGCTCCTGCCCCCCAATTTTCATCGCTGTTCCACCTGAAAGCTGAAAAAGGTGATAAGCTCCGGGAGGAGCCGCATAGTCACTTTCCGGCTCATAACGCGTTTGCCGACGGACGAAACTATGACCCGCTTGTAACCAGGTGTCGTCAAAATTTTTTAATTGAAAATCGAGGCGAATACCCTGATCTACCCTATCGGATGGGATATAAGGCAGGTATTTACGATTGTCCAAGTCTCGCGCTCTGATTAATGCGGCATTAATTTTATAGGAAAGCACCTCAGAAAAGTGATAAGTCCCAAAGAAATCTGCCCCAAAAAACGAAGCATTAGTTTGTTTATACCTGAATATAGGATAGATACCACTTACTGTTTGTTTAAAGGTTTTATCCGGCTCAGAATAGATGTAATTGTTAATATATTGAGCGTAAGCATCGAGCGTAAAATTTAGTTTCTGTTTATAGTACTTTAAAGAGTTAACCCATTTATACCCCTGCTCTGTTTTAATATTTGGGTCTCCTATTTCGTACAATCCAGCCCCATGATGGAGACCATTGCTAAACAGTTCATTTGCTGTAGGTGCTCTCCAGGCTAACCCCAAATTACTTCCCAGTTGCCATTGTTTATCAATTTTCCAAAACGTCCCAAATGATCCAGTAACATTATGAAACTTACTCTGTCCTCCATAATACTGCTCCCCATCACTACCATATCTATATCCCGCAGCATCAAATAATTTGAAGTCATAGCGCAGTCCTCCCTCAAACTCGAAGTTATCTTTTACCCAGCGCTGTATAAAAAAAACACCTCCCGTAAAGCCATCATAGTTTGGTATGAAAGTATTGGCTAACGTTCCGGGGATATTATTATTCACCTGTACAATCCCATTAAATCCATACAGACGCTTTGATCTGCTTGTTTCTTGCTTTTCAAAAACCAGATCCAGTGTATGGGTATTCAAAACCAGGTCTGTAATAGGAAGTGCTTCCCTATCACCCCCTTCTGAAATCATATTCTTTTCGCTGATTCTTTTGAAAACCATAAGTAATAGCTAAAGACTGTTGATTACTGAAATCATAATGAGCTTTTACTTTAAACAAATCATGAACAACCTTTTGGCGTGGCGCAGTAATGTCATAGGAAAATCCATAATTCTCCAACGGCCTGCCAATTGCAATTCGGGCGTCGATATCTTCCTTCGTACCTACGTGTGCACTATATAAAATACCCAGTTCAGTACCAAAGCGACTACAGTAAACTTCATAATTAGCTTTACCGGTACGGTATCCCGCCGCTGCGGAATAATTTAACTCCCTGACTCCGGTATTTCCAAGATAATAATCAGCAGAATGTACATTACCGAACCTTTTAAGAGTCCCTTGCATTCGCCAGCCAAAACCCGGTAATGATTTTAATCCGCCATTTAGCATAGCAGATGAAGCTCCTGATCTTCCGTTTGATCCACCGATAAAGTTAAGTCCTCCGGAAATACCTCCAGAAGTCGGTAAAGTAGGTGGTTCAACAATAATAACACCTCCAATTGCCTCCGCACCATACCTTACAGACTCGGCTCCTTTGATTACATGAATTCTTTTGGCGAGAAAAGGATCTATCTCCGGAGCATGCTCTAATCCCCATTGTTGGGCCTCGAGCCTGATCCCATTATTGAGAATCAGTATTCTGTTGCCATGCATCCCTTCTATGACAGGTTTGGAAATGGTGGACCCGGTTTTTAATATGCTTACACCTGGGATTTCTTTAATGGTTTCTGCCAATCCGGAACCTTTGGTTTGCTGAAGTTGCTTTTCTGATAACGTTACAGAAATACTGGTCCGGCTAACAGGTTTTCCTTTCTCTACAATACCTACTTCCTTTAGTTTAATAGTTTTAGCCTGCGTTTTAACAGTGCTATCCAACCTCACAGAATCCTCCTGAGCATAAACATTTGAGATCAATAAAAAAGTAAGGGCAATCAATAAAAGTATGCTTCTCTTCATAAAGGCCGACTAAAGAACACTTTCAAATGGATTTTCGAATTTCTCTCCCTGCCAGTAGCAGATTAGTTCTTTATGATTCAACAAGCAAGAAGTCAGCTCATGGTTTAGACGATCTTTATCCATATCCTGCCCAATAAGAACAAGCTCGTTTAAGCGATCTCCGAACCCCATATCCCACCTGCTTTCAATCTCTTTTCGGTTTTCCTGGTAATCTGTATAAGTAAGTCGTTCCTGCAATGACATACTTGCCCACCAATTGCCTGCATTTTCTATTTTAAGAGAACCACCGGCCTGTGAAAAGTTGAGTGCATAATCAGGTAAAGCAGCAATCCAGAACAGACCTTTTGTTCTTAGAATGTTATTAGGAAAATCTTCATTTAAATAGTTCCACAAACGCTCGGGATGAAATGGTCTGACTGAACGAAATACCGTACTACTAATTCCATACTCCTCGGTTTCAGACTCATGTCCCTCATTTAATTCCTTAATCCAGCCTGCCCCTTGCGAGGCTGCTTCAAAATCAAACAACCCGGTATTGAGGATTTCCTTAAGGTCTATTTTACTATATGTACTTTCTATCTGTTTTGCAGAGGGGTTAAGCCTTCTGATCACGGCCCTTAGCAGCTTCAGATCTTCTTCGCTAACCAGGTCAGTTTTGTTGAGGATAATCACATTAGCAAACTCTATCTGGTCTGTTAACAGATTTACTATAGTCCGTCCATCAGCCTGATCATCAACCCAGTCCCTATCCGTCAACATTTCATTAGTACCGAAGTCCTTTTTAAAATTATGACAATCCACTACAGTCACCATGGTGTCTAGTCTGCTGAATTGACTAAGATCTATACCGAGATTTTCATCAACATAATTAAAAGTCTGAGCTACCGGAATTGGCTCAGATATCCCTGTGCTTTCAATAATCAGGTAATCAAAGCGATCCTCTTTGGCTAGTTTTTCCACTTCAGCAATCAGGTCCTCCCTTAAGGTGCAGCAAATGCATCCATTACTCATTTCCACAAGCCGCTCTTCAGTTCTCGACAACTTGTGCTCGTTCTGAACAGTTCTGGCATCGATATTAATCTCACTCATATCATTTACGATCAGTGCGACTTTTAAATCCTCTTTATTATTAAGGATATGATTTAATAAAGTGGTTTTACCGCTACCAAGAAAGCCACTTAGAACGGTTACTGGTAATTTTCTTTGTTTCTCAAATGCAATCATGTTGCAAATATATTTCATTATTTATCACAAATGCAACTAAATTGCGTTTATATTTGCAAGCACGATTTAAACACTGAGAGAACAATACATTTAAACAACATGAAGCACTTTATTAAATCCGAAAAATTAGATCAACTAGGAATGACAGCCTCCTTAGCCTGCGCAGTTCATTGTGCAGTTTTGCCTTTCGTGCTTACCGCACTCCCCCTATTTGGCCTAAACTTTTTAGCCCATAGCTGGGTAGAGCTTGTTATGATAGGCTTATCGCTCATCATAGGTGTGTACTCATTGAGTACCTCCTACCCTAAACACAAAAAACTATTGCCCATAATGGTATTAGCAACAGGGTTTGGATTGATAGCAATCGGACATCATTTAATAGAAAGTATAGAAGCCATATTGATCCCAATGGGTGGTTTTACCATTGCCGGAGCGCATTACATAAACTGGAAATACAGTCGCACTTGCAGCCACAAGTAAAATTGAGGTTAACGGGCAGTAGCAATTACTTTACATGAATACTTTTTTGCAATGAAATTGCATTTACTAACTTTACAAACGACGCGGATGATGAACAAAAAGCTGATATTTGGTGCGTTTCTGCTTTTTATAAGCATGATAAACCCAGGTTGCAAACATGATAAAGTAAATGGCAAACAACTTTACATGAACTATTTAAAAAGCCACATTAAAATAAGGAAATAAGTATGATTGCATTAAATGCAGTATCTCATAACTATCAGAACGGCCACAAGATTGGCTTTAAAGACTGGCAGGTTGATGATGGATCTCAATGGCTGCTGCTCGGTGCGTCCGGAAGCGGCAAAACTACATTGCTTCATATTTTAACGGGCATTTTGAAGCCTCAGCAAGGTAGTGTTATAATTGATGGCACTTCTATTTATGATTTATCATCAAAAGATCTGGATCAGTTTAGAGGCAGGAATATTGGTATTATTTTCCAACGTCCTCACCTGATAAAAAGCCTTAGCATAAAGGAAAACCTGGTTATGGCACAAAGCTTTGCCAATCTTCCTACCGACTTAAATCGGGTAAAGGAAGTATTAACCTCTTTAGGCATAGCCGATAAAAAGAATGCTTATCCAAGCGAATTGAGTCATGGACAATTACAACGCGTATCTATTGCAAGGGCGGTAATTAACAGACCTACCCTACTGATTGCTGATGAACCAACATCAAGTCTGGATGATAAAAATGCTGCAGCAGTGCTGGAGCTTTTAATAGATCAATCAGGCATTAATCAGGCTACACTTATTGTGGCTACGCACGACAAAAGAGTTAAGGATGCATTTACAAATACTTACGAACTATCATGAGTCCTTTAAAAATAAGCTGGAAAAGCATATGGTCTAAACCATTGTCATCAGCACTAAACATTATGCTGATTGCCTTTGGAACGGGTATATTAACCATATTACTACTTGCCTCAACACAAATTAGCGATAAGCTGGAAAACAATTCGAAGGACATAGATTTGGTAGTTGGAGCCAAAGGCAGTCCCCTACAGCTTATATTGAGCAGCATCTATTACATCGATTTCCCTACTGGCAATATCCCATTGAAAGAAGCTCAAGAACTTGCCAGGAGCCCTTTTGTTAAAAAGGCGGTACCTTTGGCATTAGGAGATAATTACAACGGGGTTCGCATTGTGGGTACCGATAGAAATTTTGTTGGCATCTATAAGCTTAAAGTTAAAGAGGGTAAGTTCTGGCAAAATGATTTTGAAACCACTATTGGAACCTCAGTTGCTGAAAACCTAAAACTTAAAATAGGTGATACTTTTTATGGTGCACATGGCCTTACGGGCAGCACTGATGTTCATAAAACGCATGCCTACAAAGTCGCAGGTATTTTAGCACCGCAAGGAAATGTAACAGACAATCTGATATTAACCAATATATCAAGCGTTTGGAAAATGCACGATCATGAAGAAGAGAAAGCGCATAATCATGATGAAAAAAGTGAAGCTCCAGAAATTGAAAACAAAGAAATCACCTCTTTACTAATTCAGTACCGTTCGCCAATGTCGGTGGTGATGTTTCCACGGATGGTAAATGAATCTACAAATATGCAGGCTGCTTCACCAGCTCAGGAAAGCACAAGGTTATTTTCTTTAATAGGTGTTGGAGTAGATACTTTACAATGGTTTGCTGTACTTATTATGTTTATTGCAGCGATAAGTGTATTTGTGAATCTATACAATTCATTAAAGGAAAGAAGTTATGACCTGGCCATTATGCGTACGCTGGGTGCATCCAGAGGCAAGTTGTTTCTAATTGTAATTGCAGAAGGCATTATGCTGACTTTAGCGGGCACAATAATTGGAATAGTATTGGGTCATTTGGCATTACAATTTATAGGCAGTAATCAAGAAAGCAGTCAGGCCCGATTATCCGGACTCATTTTTCTGGGTGAAGAAGCATATTTATTTGTTGCCGGACTTGCTATTGGTATATTTGCTGCTATCATACCTGCTGTACAGGCTTACAGATCGAACATTTCTAAAATATTATCAAAGAATTAAAACACAATATCATGATAAAAAACATTGTTCTTGCCTTATTGCTTTTTACTGGTCTCGCGGTTAAGGCACAACACAATCCTGATGATCAGGTGATGTCCGACAATTGGGATGTTATTGGTAGTGTGGATTTTAAAATCGTTAAGGACACAGAGATGTTTGCGATTTATAATAACAACATCAAGAAATTTGCGAATAAGCCATTTGAGTTGGAAGGATACATCGTTCCTATTAAAGACGGGATGAAACAAACCAGGTTCATGCTATCTACTTTACCCATTAATCAGTGCTATTTCTGTGGAAAAAATGGAGTTCCAATTATGGTATTGGTAGAGCTGACAGAACCAATAAAATTCACGTACCAAACCATAACGGTTAAAGGAACTTTAAAATTGAATACCGGTAATGCAATGGATAATCCTCCAATTGTATTAACTGCTGCCAAACCTATATAAATCGACAAAAGATGATAGATCCGGCCAACATATTAAGAACACATGATTTAAAACACACCAAACAAAGGGTGCGTGTACTAGAGGAAATTGCTTTGGATACTGCTGCTATTTCGCAACCTGAGCTTGAAAAAAAACTGGGTAAAGAGATAGATCGCGTTACCTTATACAGGATACTGAATACTTACGAAGACAAGGGGATTCTTCACAGGATAATGGATATGAACGGGACTGCTAATTATGCAATCTGCTCGGCTTCCTGTACGGAACATCACCACCATGATGAACACGTCCACTTTAACTGTACAACCTGCTTTAAAATTTATTGTTTAGAGGTTAATGTGCCAAGGATTAAAATGCCTAATGGCTTTACTGCAACTACTGTGACCTCAACGGCCTACGGTATTTGCGAAAAGTGCAACAGCAGCGCTATACATTAAAAAACCCCTTACCTTATTTTTCGACATCCGGATCCGATTTCTGAATCCAGGGAGAAAAATAAGGTAAGGGGCTTTTAAGCTATTAGCTATTAATGACCTGAATGACCATCAGCACCATGTGCATGACCATGACTCAATTCTTCTTCGGTTGCCTCACGTACAGTTAAAATTTTACCAGCAAAGATTAAGTTTTTACCAGCCATTGGGTGGTTCAAATTAACGGTGATAATATCTTCATGAACACCAGTAACACCAGCTCTGAAGTGGTTACCTTGATTATCTTGTAATGGAATAACATCACCTACAGCAGGTAAGTCAACATCTTTAAACATATCTTTTGGCAAGTCAGCAAAAGCACCCGGATCTAATTCACCGTAACCATCAGCAGCACTAAGCTCAAAGCTATATTCATCTCCAACATTTAGACCATCTAAATGCTCTTCAAATTTTGGCAACATCATTCCTGTACCATAAAGAAATACTAATGCATTTTGCTCATCTGCTTTCTCTACAAAAACTTGTTGTCCTTCTTCATTAGTCGTATGCAATTCGTACGTTAATGATACTACTGTATTGGGTTTAATACTCATTATGATGTTATTTTAGTTATCAATTGTAATGCTTCATCAACGGTAGTTACCGGCAACTGGCATGCTTTATTTCGGCAAATATAGATTTTTGTTTCAATGCTTTGCTTATCTTTTAACAAAGGTAAGGTTGAATTTGTTCCTGCCAATGTAATTTTATTAGGGATGTAATGTGTATTCAACTCCTTTTTTACCTCAGCTGCATTACTGCCTGTTATCGCAATCTCATTAATTCCATGCACTTCATTAAGCAATTGAATTGCCCAGTTTGAATATGCCGAACCATATGTTTTTATTTGCGGATGCACAGACGTAAGCATTGCGGAAGCCTTCTCTATATATCGTTCTTCATCAAACAACAGCCCTAAAAGATGTAAATTTTGTGCCATAACTGAATTTGAGGATGGAACAACATTATCCATTATTTCGTGCTTACGGGCAATTAAAACTTCGCCACTTGCAGAGGTATAAAACAACATCGGACTATCCGGATCTTCAAAATTTGCAAGCACATAATCAGCTAATTGTTTAGCCTTATTAAGCCAGCGCTCATCAGAATCGCATTGATAAAGTGCAATTAAGGCGTCAATAAACAAAGCATAATCATCTAAAAAGCCCGGAATAGTTACCTTTCCGTTCTTAAAATTACGGTACAAGCCTCCATCCAGAGTACGTAAATTAGTTAGAATAAAATCGGCTGCTCTTTTTGCCAATTCATAATAATGTGGAACAGCTAATATACCTGAGCTTTCAGCTAAGCCTTTTATAGCCATTGCATTCCAGGAGGTAAGGCATTTATCATCTAATCCTGGTCGCACTCTTTTGCTACGAACTTCCAATAACTTCGCTTTTGCGTCCTTTATTTTTTGCTGAAGCTCCATTACAGTTATTCCTTTTACATCAGCATATTCTTCTTCCGTAAATTTCCTCAACAGGATGTTGGTTTCTTCGTCCTCCCAGTTTCCAGATTCTGTAACGTTATAATAATTTGCCAGTAAGTGTGCACCCTCTCCTACCACAGCATCAAATTCTTCTTTATCCCATATATAAAACTTACCTTCTACACCCTCACTATCGGCATCCAGAGCAGAGTAAAACAAGCCTTCCGGCGAGGTCATTTCTCTTTCCAGCCACTCGATCGTCTCCACTACCACATCTCTAAATAATAAGTGCTTAGAGTATTGATAGGCTTCGGCATATAGACTTATCAGCTGACCGTTATCATAAAGCATTTTTTCAAAATGAGGAACATGCCATCTTCCATCAACTGAGTATCTGGCAAAGCCTCCTCCAATATGATCATAAATACCGCCAAGTGCCATTTTTTCAAGTGTCAGCATGGTAGATACATGAGTAGCGTCGTCTTGCATCAGTCGACTATACCTTAGCATAAACTGCCAGTTATTTGGCAATGGAAACTTTGGAGCACGGTTATAACCACCGTCGGCCATATCAAAATGCCTTTTCCAGGGCTCTATAATTTCAGCTAAATGAGCTTTGGTATATCCATCAACCCTAACATTAGGAATAACCTTCTCTGAATTACGGATTCCATCGGTAAGTCGATCAGCATATTGATGCGCCTTCTCCGGTTCATGAGCCCACAAATTAGCAACGCTCAATAAAACACTAATCCAATCGTCCTTTTTAAAATAGGTGCCACCATAAATTGGTCTTTGATCTGGCAAACAAATACAGTTTAACGGCCAACCACCACTACCTGTCATTAATTGTATGGCCATCATGTAAATCTGATCAATATCAGGGCGCTCTTCCCTATCCACTTTTATGCACACAAAATGCTGATTCATTACCTCGGCAACTTCGTGTTTTTCAAAACTCTCGCGCTCCATAACATGACACCAGTGGCATGCTGAATAGCCTATACTAACCAATATTAATTTATTTTCATTTTTAGCCTTTTGCAAAGCTTCCTCTCCCCACTCGTACCAATTTACGGGGTTGTAGGCATGCTGCAATAAGTAAGGTGATGAGGCTTTAATTAAATTATTGGGTTCCAAGTTCATACTATAAAGGTAAAAAGATAAGTTGTACTTTTATAGTATACCTCTGACAACATGAAGATTACTCACACCGAAATTTATCGTTTCAGCATACCAACAGAGCCATTTACAATTGCTACAGGCACTATGTATTTCGCTCAGAATGTACTTATTAAAATATATACAAGCAACAATATCTGCGGAATTGGAGAATGCTCTGCCTTTCCAATGATTGTTGGCGAAAGTCAGGATACCTGCCTTGCAATGGCAAAGGAATTTGCGACGATACTTAGAGGTAAAAACCCGCTGGAAATCCCCGATAGAATGAATGAACTTTTGGGATATGCTGCTCACAACAGCACCATCAAAAGTGCATTTGACATGGCTTTATTTGACATTGCCGCCAAACATGACAAACAACCACTCTATAAATTCCTGGGTGGCGAGAAACGGACTGTAGAAACAGACATGACGATAGGTATCGATTCACCAGAAAACATGGCTGCAGCTGCAATAGGCTTTAAAGCCAGAGGCTGTAATATCATCAAGATAAAACTTGGCAAAGATGTGCACAGCGACATAGACCGGGTAAGGTTAATCAGGCAAGCCGTGGGTACCGAGACAATACTCAGACTAGATGCAAACCAAGGATGGAGTTTTGATGATGCTTTATTTGCACTTGATGCAATGGGGGATTTAGACATCCAATTTTGCGAACAACCTATGCGCACCTGGTTTGACGATAAATTATCAGAGCTAAAAGCAAACTCTCCCATTAAGATAATGGCTGATGAAAGTTGCTACAACCATCACGATGCCCGCAAACTTATAAACAGCGGTTCAACAGATTATTTGAACATAAAGTTCTCCAAATCAGGAGGAATACTCGAGGCGCAAAAAATTCACGAAATAGCATTGCAAACCGGCACAAAATGTATGATTGGTGGGATGTTGGAAAGTAGAATAGGAATTAGTGCAAATATGCATTTTGCCTTGGCAAGCCCGAATGTAGTATTCTTTGATCTGGATTCCTGCTTGCTTGGTCACCTCATTGATCCCGTAATTGGGGGTATCACTTACAATGGATTTCATGTAGATGTCCCAGACACTCCAGGAATCGGAGCAGATGCTGATCCTAAATTCCTGAAAACCTGCGAAAAATGGGTAGTGTAAAAACAACTAATTGGATTAAAATCGTCATTCTGAATTTATTTCAAAATCTCGCACAAGTAAGGCTTTCTTTCTCTTGAGGGATTCTGAAATAAATTCAGAATGACAGATTGTTTTTTAAACACTCTGCTAATGCGTTCGTCATGCCGCCGAAGGGCGGTATCTCACACTAGTAAGGTTTTCTTTCTCTTGCGAGGTCCTGAAATAAATTCAGGATGACGACCGAGTATACAAAATTGTCATTACTACTTTTTTGTATTTTTTCTAATGCTAGGCTCTCAGAATGACAACGAACATATCATATCTTATTGGCTTTTCTTCTTGAAAAGACCATTAATCTTATCAGCAATAGCGTTTTTAGCTTTTTCAGTTGCTTGTGCCTTTATCGTATCAACCTTAGCTTGTGCAACCGCTTTAATTTCTTCTTTCTTCTCCGCAACAACCTGATTAACGGCATCTTTTGCGCCTGCTTTTGTATCTCCTGCACCATATTTAAGGCTAATGGTAGGTTTTAAAATCGTTCCACCCAACACCGCATTCACCTTAATCGTTTCACTCATAGCCACATTAGTTCCTGCTTTACTATTCAATTTTGCAATGAAAGCATTTGCAGTTTCATTTGCCTTTGCACCCAACATAGCTCTAGGCACATTTAAGCCCAATTGATAATCCATACTCTGATCCAAACCATTTGAACCCTGAACATTCATTAAAACACCTTCCTTTTTAATATCAAAAGGCGCAACATTTAAACGGCCATCTTTAATTTTAAACTTGGTTAATACATTGTTTAACTCCAGTTTTTTAAATTTATCAGAACTTAAAGCAGAAGCCAGTTTATTTAATGGCTCAAATCCATCAAGCACTGCTTGAATAATATTAGTTAATCCTTCAGCATTTATAGAAGAATAAACAGGCATCATATTCTGATCAAGATCCGAATTGAATTTTAAATTAGTAGAGAATACTCCCTTAGCAAATTTGGCAACCGGTGCCAATAATTTTACAGTATTAAAGGCTGTGAAAGCCTTTTGGATGTCCATTTTCTCTATCCCAAAATCCACATCAACCTTTGGTTTTTTTGGGTCTATTGTTGCGTATGAACCGTTCATTTTTACTGTACCATCAAGCATGTTCATGCCCATATCTTTAAAGTATATGGTCTTATTTTTAACTTCCAAAGCACCCTTTGCATTAGTAATGTCGTAATTATCATACAAAACACGACCTGCTTTTGCAGTCATGTCAAAATCGATATTACCAGGCACTTCAAATACAGACAATTTCGAATCGCTCTTTTTCTCTGTTTCAGCAGCACTTTTTGGCCCCATCAACTCGTTTACATCAATTAAATTTGATGAAACATTAAATGTTCCCTGTAATGCCTGATTCTTTTTAAAGAAATAGCTTAAGTAATTATTAACGGTACCATTGGCTGTAAAATCACTCTTGCCAACTTTAGCCGTCAGATTACTTAGGTTAATATTCTTAGGGCTAAAGGTCATTTTTGCAGAAGGCACACTAACTGGCATTGGCACATTTTTACCCGCATAATTGAAATTGCTTGCTACCATTTGTCCTGAAGCTTTAAAAGCCTCATACTGTCCTTTATCAATTGATGACTTACGACCTGCAGCCTGTACATCTGCATCCAAAATCCCGCTTAATGTCATATCCTTCATCGGGAAAATAGCAGTTAGTTGTTTTAAATCAAGCTTTCCTTTAAGTGCTAAATCCACAAAAGGATCAGTAGTCGGATTTTTCAACAACAACCTTCCATCAATAGGCGCCTGACCAAACTCCATGTGAAATGCAGGTACATTTACAACGGTATGATCCATTACTCCATCAGGATTACTGATCTGAGATTTAACTTGTATGTTGTTAATTGCAGATGGCAATGAAGGATATTTTATCTTACCATTTTCTATAGAAAGATTAACATTAAATGCAGGTAACGACTTCTCATTATAAGTACCCTTTGCATTTCCGTCCATTGCAAATTTACCAGTTGCATCCATGTCCTTAAAGTTGCTTGCATAGATTGCAGGGATCAAAGAAAGGAAGTTTTTAAGCTCCGATTGCTTTGCATCAAACTTAAAGTCCATAACAATATCCTTGTCGTTTGGCATTGCCAGATACCCTACTGCTGACAACAACAATTCATTCAGTTTAATTTTATTCTCAGCAAAAGTGAACTTCATATTCTTCATGTCAATATCAAGAGGAAGATCAGCATCAAGCTTTACTTTATTCAAATACGGGATACCTCCATATTTAACTGTTAACTTTTCTATATCAGACTGGGTTTTAAGGGTAAACAAATCTTGTGTAAAATCCCCTGTACCAGTATGGTTTAAATTATCCATTTCCATGAAGAAACCTAAAGAAGCATCATCATAAATAATCTTACCTTTTTCAATTGCATATTTCTGCAAGGCTACTTTAAAAGCCGTTTTAGCAGTATCAGTTCCGGCAACAATGCTATCTTTCTTTGCAATATCCCAGTTAGCCTGCCCACTTTTCAGGACCTTTGCCAAAATTCTTGGTTCTTCAAGGTTAATTGACTTTATTTCATAGGTTTCTCCCTTAATCACACTCATTAAATTCACATTCAATTGAAGTTGTTTAATGTTTGCCAATGTGTCCTTAGCAAAACTATCAATACCTAAAACAGTTAGGTTGTTGATCTTTATTCCCATGTTAGGGAACGAACTGATCAAGGTTAAGTCCAGATCCTTAAAATCTACTTTAGCGTTTACGCTCTCGTTAATTGACGATTTAATCTTTGCATCAATCTCCTTTTTAAAGAATAAAGGAATAGCGGCCGCAGCAGCAAACAGAACAACGAATAAACCTATAACAACAATTGATATCTTTTTAAGCATGTATAAAATTATTAAAACATCTGCATAGCAATAAACACACCAAAGTATTACGGATTAATAATTAATACTATTTTCAATTAAACCATTCTTATATTTATGTCTCTATAACTCTAGAATAATAAAAATTGTATATGAAAAAATTAATCTTTACAGCGATACTATTCATCAGTATGGGTACTATGGCATTTGCACAACAAGGTGATAAAAAGGTAAAAAAGACACCTGAAGAAAAAGCCCAGTTTGCAACTGAGGAGTTAACTAAAAAGCTATCGCTAACTGCCGATCAAAAAACAAAAGTACAGGCAATTAATATGGAGAGTTTTAAAAAAATAAAGGACAGCAATCCTAAAGGAGAAAAGAAAGACAAAGCTGCTATAAAAGCCGTTAAAGATGAAAGAGACACTAAAATAAATGCTGTCTTAAATGATACTCAGCGCAAAGCTTACAAAGAATTTAAAGCTGAAAAGAAAGCAGATAAAAAAGACGCCAAGAAAAAAACTGAATAAAATAAAGGAAATTATGAGAGCAATTAATCCCTGGATCAACTTCAATGGCAATGCTGAAGAAGCATTCACTTTTTACAAATCAGTTTTTGGCGGCGAGTTTACAAAAATCATCCGTTTTAAAGACTTATCAGGCCCCGAGTTTGAGGTACCCGAAGATGAGGCAAATAAAATAATGTACATCGGCTTGCCGCTTGGCAAAAACAACGTGTTAATAGCCAACGATGTTCCCGGATTTTTGGGGCGCGTAAGCGAAAATGAAAACCGATCTAAAATACACGTGAATGCCGAAAGCCGTGAAGAAGCAGATAAAATATTTAACGGATTATCAGCAGGCGGAGAAGTGGAAGGGGCCATCGGCGACAGTCCATGGGGTACCTATGCCGGAATGTTCAGGGATAAATATGGCATTGAATGGATTGTAGAGTGTTAACTTTGCTGCATGAATAAAGAAATTGCAGTCATTTTTGACATGGACGGCGTAATATGTCATACCAACCCTTATCACTCCCTTGCTTTCCGTGAGTTTTTTTCGACAAGAAGCCTAGCCCCTACAGATGAAGAATTTGCACAACACATGTTTGGCAAGTCGAACAGCTATATCTTAAGTCATTTCTTAAAGAGAAAAATTGAAGGCGAAGAACTACTACAATTAGAACAAGAAAAAGAAGGTCTTTTCAGAAAAATATATGAGCCGCATGTAGAACCTATTGATGGTCTTGTTCAATTCATCAATGATCTAAAAAATAATGGCGCAAAAATCGGAGTTGCCACATCAGCCCCATATGCCAATCTCGAACTGATACTTAGCAAAGTGCCCATCAGAGAAACACTAGGTTCAATAATGGCTAGTGAAGATGTAAAAAAGCACAAGCCTGATCCTGAAGTTTACCTTACTTCTGCAAAAAACCTTGGGGTATCTCCTAACCGGTGTATTGTATTTGAGGATTCATTTTCAGGAATTTCAGCAGCTTTAAACGCAGGTATGAAAGTAGTAGGCGTACTTACTTCACATACCAAAGAAGAACTTCCGCCCTGCGACCATTATATACATGACTATAAAGGTTTATCTTATGATACGATAAGCAAGCTGATTACAAATTAGGGCTACTTTTTAATGGTAATGCTTCGTCCGGTTACAAGAATAAACTTATAAATCCGGTATAGGCCGTCATCAGTAATCTCAATTTTCTCTACCAATCCGGTTTTACTAAATGTATCGGTAACCAGGTTACCAATTTTAACATCTTGTAATACACTTGATGGTGTCTCGTTATTTAATCTAATCATGGCACAAACAATACGAAATTAAGAACCAAAGGTACTTCTAAAATGTTATTTTACCGTTAACCAAATATACAGATTGAAGCTTGTCGCAAACGACCCCTAAAATTGACCTTTTCGCACCGCTTAGCTCCCATCTGTATTCTATAAATTTGTTTAACAACCAAAACAATTTTTGACCTTACATAAAACTTAGAAAACATGGCTAAAATGAATCCTTATTTAAACTTCGACGGAAAAACTGAAGAAGCTTTTAATTTTTACAAATCTGTTTTTGGCGGAGAATTTAGCGCCGTTCATAGAATGACTGAAGCACCCGAAGCTTCGCAACTACCAGAAAATGAAAGAAACGGAATTATGCATATCTCCTTGCCCATTGATGGACATACGACATTGATGGCTTCAGATATCCTTCCTTCTTGCGGACATGTACTAAACGAAGGAAACAATATTCAAATCTCACTTCATCCTGAGAGCAGAGAAGAAACTGAGCGTCTTTTTAATGGATTATCATCAGGAGGAAAAGTTGAAATGCCTCTTGAAGATACTTTCTGGGGTGCTTATTTTGGAAGTTTTAAAGACAAATTCGGCATCCAATGGATGGTAAATTTTGAACAAAGCCAAAAATAAGATATCGAAATGTGCGAGTTAGAAAAAATGCCTGATGAACGATTTCATCAGGCATTTTTATTACAATTACTGTTTTGCTGGTTCAGTTGCCTGTTCAGGGGCTTTACCTATTAACTCCATAAACTGATCCAATTTAGGGGTTATAATAATCTGAGTACGTCTGTTTCTTGCCTTACCATCCGGTGAATCATTTCCTGCAATCGGATTATACTCACCTCTACCACCTGCCGTTAAACGTTTCGGATCAACTCCATAATTGTTCTGTAATGATTGAACAACTGAAGATGCCCTTAAAGCACTTAGATCCCAGTTATTACGAATATTTGGTTGCGAGATAGGCACATTATCTGTGTTACCTTCAATCAACACATCATAACTTTGGTAATCTTTAATGATTTTGGCAATCTTACTTAGTGTCTCCCCTGCTTTATCCGAAATCTCGTAGCTACCAGACTTATAGAGCATATTATCTGATAAAGAGATATAAACTACTCCCTTAAGCACTTTTACATCCACATCTCTCATTTCATCCCTGCTCAATGAACGAGTAAGGTTGTTGGTTAACACCAAATTAAGTGAATCACTTGTGTTTTTAGTATTCACAAGATGCTGGATGTATTTATTAGAGGCATTAATCTCATCCACCAATTTAGAAATGTTTACATTCCCTTGGCTGGTAGAACTCAAGCATTTGTCGAGCGCCGACTGTAATGAAGCTGAATTTGCCTTTTCAGATGCGATTTGCTCTTCTAAACTTTTTACTCTTGTTGATGATCCGGAAAGATCCTGCTGACTGGTTTGATATTTCTGATTCAAATCCTTAGTCTTTTCCTTCAACTGATCATAATTAGATTGGAGATCGTTATACTTTTTGTTACTTACACAGCCTTGGGTTAGTACGGCCGCGACTAGTACTACTGGTATTAAACTGGAAAATTTCATAATCCTATTAATTTGTTAGTCAAAAGATCAAAGCTGCAATCTCTATGCCATTAAGGAAAACTGTATATTTATTCCATGCAAAAAAGAAGTATCTTCTTACTTTTAATCACGCTATCTATATTTCTATCAGGAAAAGCTGAGTCGTATAAATATGCCTTGAATGAGAATATAAAATTTGAAAGTAAGGTTGAAGAAGCTTTAAAATATTCGAAAACTCATAAAATGAATACTTCCTATTGCATTATGGTTGACATGAGTATACATTCTGGCAAAAACCGCCTTTTCGTTTATGATTTCAAGAAAAAAGAGGTAGTTATTAAAGGTGTTTGTGCACATGGAAATGGTGGGGGCAGTTCAGCAAACAAACCGGTTTACAGCAATAAAATCGGGAGTAATTGCACTTCACTCGGTAAATATAAACTAGGCAAAAGAGCATATAGCAACTGGGGTATTAATGTTCATTACAAAATGCATGGTCTTGAAAAAACAAACAGCAATGCTTTTAAGAGGATCGTAGTGTTACATTCTTACACACACGTCCCTGCCTTTGAAAGTTATCCTCTCCCAGTATTTAATGTGAGTTATGGTTGTCCGGTAATTGCAAATGCAACTATGCGCAAAATAGATGAGCTAATTAAATCAGGGCAAAAAGATATGTTACTATGGATTTATGAATAAGGTTCGTTATCAACTACAAGAACTTTACAAAATCCTTTGGATATTCAACAAAACCTTGCCTTAAATAAAACCTGTGTGCATCTGTTCGCCTTGCATTGCTATGGACCAGAATTCGCTTACATTTCCTTTCAACAGCCAATGAGGTGCAATACTCTTCCAGCTCTTTACCAATTCCCAGGCTTCTCGAATTATCATCTACAATAAAGAAGCTAATTACTGCATAATCAGCTTCAAAAGCTATCTGAGGAATGAAATGAAGGGAAACAAAGCCAAGTACTTCTTCATTCAGTTCATAAACGATATCGAAATGATCAGTCAACTTAGATAGCTCGCCTAGCCTTTTAGCAATAAACCCATCGTCTGTAGGGTAGCCAAGCTGTTCCAATAAAACCTGAATAGCCGCGGCGTCCTTAAGTTCTGCTTCTCTGATGTTCATTACCTTAGTAGATTTAAATTTTGATGTAAATCTCCCTTTTATCCATGAGATAACCAACAAACCAGCAAAGCATCATAAAACTCACCGCAAAAACCAGTGTACCGAAAGCACCTGGAAATAACGGCTGATAAATAACATTGTTGATCCAATTATAAAAACTGACACCAGGTTTCACCCATATCAACTGAAAAATCACCAATAATAGTTCCGACAAAAGATAGATAGCCAGTGAGTTTCTGCCGAATACAAGAAAAAAGTTATTTCCCCATTTAATCTTCTTAATCTCCACAGCGTAAATGAGAACGGCTATAATAACCAGGTCTAAACCTATAGTAAGCAACACAAATGAACTGGTCCAAAGTTTTTTAGCTATTGGAAAAAATTGACCCCAAAATAAGGAACCAAAAATCAACAATGCACCAACAAGAAGTAATTTAGCAACTGATTCGTAATTCCTTCCTTTTTGCTGAATATACGCTCCTGCGAGGTAACCACCTATTACATTCACAATACCCGTTAATGTACTTAATAACCCTTCCGGATCAAATGCAATCGGCCCTCCTTTATCATGATAAAGATGCGCATCACCCAGAATGAAGATATCCAAACGAGTACCGGCATTGCCAAGCATAGTATATTCTTGACCTTGCTCTCCAAATAACAATAAAAACAGCCAATACCCGAAAAGAAGAATTATTGAAATGATCAAAGCTGATTTCTTTGAACAATAATGAACAATTAAAGACCCAAATAAATAACAAAGAGCAATGCGTTGTAACACTCCCATAATGCGGGTATTACTGATCGAGTTAAACACCCATTCGCCATTATCCCTGTGCATAAAAGGGAACCAATACATCAAATAACCTAACAAAAAGATGATTGCAGATCGTTTGAATACTTTAAACAGGAAGCTACTGTCGCTCTCAAATTTCTTTTTAGAAAAGCTCAAAGCATTTCCAACAGCAAATAGAAATGATGGAAAAACCAAATCGGTTGGTGTAAAACCAAACCATGCCGCATGATCTAAAGGAGCCCATTGCGTTGCTCCGGAACCTGGGGAATTTACAATGATCATGAAACAGATGGTCATCCCTCTGAAAATATCCAGGGTAGTGAATCTTTCTTGCATAAAAGAGTCGTATAATTTTAGAATATATTTACTCATCGTCATCCTGACCTCGAAGAAGCTGCGAAGCAAATTTATTTCAGGATGACGATGAGTAGAACTAGTAGTTTACATTTTGCTTTAACACACCATTACTTTTATCAATCTCAACCTGAGGAATCGGATAATAATAATGCTTTGGTCTGATAAAGGTCACTGTTTTCCCTTGATCAACGGGAGCTTTTGACTTAGCCAGATTATATATTGCAGCAATATCAACTAAATTCTTTTTATCCCATCTCATTAAATCCTGATGCCTTTCGCCCTCTCCTGCCAATTCCACACGTCTTTCATGGATCAATTCTGTCATACCTGCATTTACCACCGGAGGTAATAATAACGAAGCTCTGCGTCTCACCTGGTTAATCAAAGCATCTCCGGCTCCGGCTCCCTGTGTACGGATTTTTGCTTCGGCAACTAAAAGATAGATATCTGAAGAGCGCATTAATGGTACTGCGTAATTATGATCTACACCATTTCCTTCTGAAGAACCGGCGGGGAAAAATACCGCGTACTTTCTAAAACTAAAACCAGTAGATGATAAATCCGATGTAAACTCAGTCAGACCTTTACCATCACCTAAATCCACCTTATCTCCGACACTTAATAGCGTAGCAGATTTACGTGAATCATTTGCTTCAAATTCATCCGCAAGCCCTTTAAGTGGTTGACTAAATCCATAACCACCCCAAGCTCTTGGAATGTAATAGACAGTATAATCATTAGAAAGAATATTTTGAAGTCCTTGTACTGACATTAGAACTTCCGTACTGTTCTTATTCGCTCTGGTAAAGTTTTCCTGATAAGTTGTTGCCAAAGCATATTTACTGTTGCTAATTAATTTCTCACCGGTAGTGATTGCTTCAGGTAGTTTTTCCCAATACATATACAGCTTAGTTAGCAATCCTAAGGCTGTACCTTTACTTACCCTTCCAAAATCCGAACCACCATAACTCTCCGGCAACAAGTCTATTGCCTTTAAAAGATCTGTTTCAATTTGTTTACGAACCTCTTCAGTAGACGATTTTGGAAGGTTAAAGTTACTTTTAGCATAATTCTCCTCACTAACTATAGGTACATCACCATAAATTACCATTAACCGCCAGTAGCCGAAAGCTCTGAAAAAATAGGCTTCTCCCATACTGCGATCTTTTATCGACGGGGTGATACTAGTAATTTTCGGAATATTGATAATCGCATTTGTTGAACGATTAACCATCTCGTATTTATAAGTCCAGCTAAAATTCACCTGTGCGTTTGAAGCATTATAAGTTAAATTTTCTATCGCCTCATCCTCAGCATGGTCACCTGAGCGCCAATAATCATCCGACGCAACATCAAATGTTGTCTCAGCATGAGAAATGTAATCTTCCTGTGCCAATAGATTGTAAATACCGGAAATGGTATTTATTGCATCTGTTTCGTTCCTAAAATAGTTACCTGTATTGTAAACACCTTTTTGAGTAAGGTCCAGATTTTTCTTACATGCAGTGGAAACCGCCACCATAAATAAGCATGTACATATTATATATTTTGTTTTCATGGAGATTAGATTTTAAGAGTTAAACCAAATGTGAATGAACGTACAGATGGATATTGTGCAACATCAACACCTCTCTGTTTGTTACCGTCTGTATAACCCAGCTCAGGAGTAAAACCTGAATAATTGGTAATCATAAATAAATTCTGACCAGTTACATACACTCTTAAGCTGCTAAAAGTGGCTTTTTTAATGATAAAATCAGGCAATGTATAGCCGATTGTTAAGTTTTTCAGGCTAACATAATTGCCACTCTCAACAAAAAGATCAGAAGTACGGTAGTTCTCGTTTGCACGGTCTAGTGTCATACGAGGCATTGAATTGCTGGTTCCAGGACCAGTCCACCTATTTAATGATTCTGCATAAAGATTAAAAGAGTATGTTGGATCTATGCCTTGCATTCTGTCGGCATTATATAAACTCACCCCAAATACACCTGTTAAGTTTGCTGCTAAGTCAAATCCTTTGTAAGACAAACTGGTTTGGAAGCCCAAAGTTGCTTTTGGATTAGGATTTCCCAGATAGGTTCTATCTCCCCCATCAATTATTCCATCTCCGTTAATGTCAACAAAACGAACATCTCCTGGTTTTATACTGCCTTTTCTAGAGTCATTTTTCAAATAAGGATCATTGTCAACATCAGCTTGAGTTTGATACAGTCCTGCGGTTTTCCATCCGTAAAAAGAAGCTATAGATTGACCTTCATAAGTTCTTGAAATTTCCTGACTTGAACGGCCATACACTAATGAAGGGATAAAGGCATTTACACCATACAGCTTAGTTACTTTATTTTTAATGAAGGAACCATTTACACCAAAGGAATATTTAAAACTATCACCAGACTGGTAATTCACCTCAGCTTCTATCCCTCTATTGTTCATATTCCCAATGTTAATATCAGGTGCTTGTATTTTTCCAGTTGTTCCTATCAATAAGGCAGGAACAAGCATTTGTTTTGTGTTTTTATCAAAATAAGTGATTGTAGTACTTAGTTTGTTATCTAAAAACCCGGCTTCCAAACTCACATTAGTCATTGCAGCCCGCTCCCATGCAATATCCGGATTGGCACTTTTTATTACTGCAGCACCGTTAACGCCAACGCCTCCAAAAGTATAACCATTTGTACCATAAGTATTACCCACAAGAATTTTACTTACATACTGAAAGGCGTCGACATTCTGGTTACCTAACTCACCCCATCCTCCTGTTAACTTTAAATTACTGATCCAAGTAATATCCTTCATGAATTTCTCATTAGACAACCTCCATCCCAAAGAGAAAGCAGGATAATAACCCCAGCGGTTTCCTGCAGCAAATCTTGATGATCCATCTGCTCTGAAAGTCAATGTTGCTAAAAAACGGCCATCATAGTCATAAAATCCTCTTGCAAAAACCGATTCCAAACCCCATGGATCATCATAACCACCATCAGCATTTAAAAATGCATTTCCTTTATTTAAAGTCCGCTGACCTTTTGAGGTATCATCATAGCCTACTCTTCCGGCTGAGAAAAAGCTTCCTCTATAACTTTGATTGGAATATCCACCCATAAAAGTAATGTGGCTTTTACTGATTACTTTGTCATAGGTAAGAACAAGATCGAGCAATTGTGAGTAATTATCCGACTCTCCTTCTGTTAACGTTGAACTTGTAGTTTGTCTAGCTTGGTTTTGGTCTTCTATATTAAATGAATAAGTACGACCAATTGTACCATCAAAACCATAATTAGCGCGGAATTTTAGGTCTTCATAAATAGGAATTTCGGCAAACACATTAACTATAGCCCTATATTTACGGTTATAAGCATCAGCCTGATGAATTGTTGAGTAAGGATTATTAATATCACCCAACTGATTAGCAAAAGCCTTTGATGTTCCATATGTTCCATCATCGTTCACAGTAGGAATAGCAGGATTAAACCTCAATGCTGAAAAGAGTAGTCCAGTCTGAGAGCTACTGTTATTAAAACCATTGTTTTCTACATAAGTTAACTGAAGGTTTTGGCCTACTTTCAACCAGGGTTTAATTTTGTGCTCTGAATTAATACGGGTACTAAAACGCTTAAAATAAGATTGATCAATAATACCTTTTTCATCATAAAAAGAAGTGGAGAAGTAGTAAGTAGAAACATCATTACCTCCCTGAAGGTTAACATCAATATTGCTTACTTTTCCACTGCCCAGTATGGCTTTCTGCCAATCTGTGCGTTGAGTAGCGTAGTAAGCATCCTCCCAAGGCGCTTCAATTGCAACCCCATCATTAGTATATCTTTCTCTTTTAAGCTTATACAAATCAGGTGCAGTTAGCAAGTCAATATATTTAGTCGATTTAGAAACTCCTGTGTATGCATTGATGGATGTAGCTAATTTCTGACTATAGCTGCCTTTCTTGGTGGTTACCAAAATAACCCCGTTGGCTGCTCTTGTTCCATAAATAGCACTTGATGATGCATCCTTTAATATATCAACAGAAGCGATATCATTTGGATTCACATCACTCAATGCATCCGGATTTGTTGAAGGTACCCCATCAATTACCACCAATGGATTGGCATTATTTATAGTACCTGTACCCCTAATACGAATACTTGGCGCTGCCCCAGGTGATCCATCATTACGTACAATACTAACACCTGTTGCTCTTCCATCTAATGCCTGGGCTACTGTGCTTACAGGTAAATTCTGAATATCACTACCTTTAATACTTGCTATTGACCCGGTAACGTCAATTTTTTTAGAGGTACCATAACCTACAACTACTATCTCATCTAAGTTAGAGTTGGTTTCAACCATAGTAATGGTCAAATTAGGTTTCCCTGTTAACTGAACAGTCTGTTTTTCATAGCCAACATAACTGAATTCTAAAATCCCATTTTCAGGAGCATTAATTACAAACTCACCATTAACATCGGTTGTAGCACCAATATTAGTTCCTTGCAATTTAACGCTAACCCCTATAAGGGTTTCTCCTTTTGAATCAACAACTTTACCTTTTATAAGAGCTTGAGCTGCAGGGGCACCGGCTTCATAGATGATGACCACGTGGTCATCTGCTATTTTATAAGGCAATTTATCGCCCATTAGTGCTTCCAGAATTGCGTGGATACTCGCATCTTTTACCTGCAGATTTACCTTACCCAGTTTCTTAATGCTGGAGTAATTGTAAAAAAATCGATAATTACTTTGTTTTTGAATTTTTGTCAGAATGTTACTTACTTCTGTCTGTTTTAAATCAAGTGAGAACTTTTCCTGAGAGTAAACATTCGCCGAAACCTGTAAACAGGTGAACATAATTAGTAATAATGCTCCTTTCATTAGCAAAATTGTTTTAAAAGGTGGTTGCATATAAAGCCACGCAAAAGCTTTTGTAATCTTTTTCATTACATTTGTTTTTGAAAATTAAGGAATAGAGTAAGTCCATTTACAACGCTTACTCTTGTGAATTAAATCCGGATTTTTAAGGGGAAGAACTGCAATTCTTCCCTTATTTATTTGCGGATCTTCAGGAATCGGTCAGATAAAATTTCTTCATTTTTAGTTTAATTTGGTTTTTTATTATTGGTTAATTATTAGCGTTTATGGTGCAGAGAGATGGATCACTCCCTTGTCTTTTCTAAACTTAAATGGTGTAGTCATTTTTATCAATGAGAGTGCCTGTTCTAGTGATTCTTCTTCGAACACCCCACTGATCTCCTCTTTTTTCAAGGTTTCATCGTCAAATGCAACTTTCACATCAAATCGCCTTTCTATCTGCTTAGCAACCTCTTCAAAATTCTCATTCGTAAAAATCATTTTATTGCTTAACCAGGCGATCTCTTTAACATCCTGCGTATTGGCTTCGGATAACCTTTCCAGTTGATATTCCAGCACAGCTTCTTTTGTATTAGTCTTTGCACCATGATCTAAATCATTAGCAACAGTGAGCTTTTCATTGGGTAGCATTACAATCTTCTTTTCAGGCTTATCATTTAATTCAACCAGAATTTTCCCACTAAGCAATGTGGTTTCTGTCTTTTTATCCGTTGAATAAGCCTTAACATTAAAGACAGTACCCAATACCTTTACAATAAACTTTTCTGTATGTACCAGGAACGGTCTTTTCGGATTTTTTTCTACTTGAAAAAAACCTTCCCCTTTAAGACTAACCTCCCTGCTTGTTGCTGAAAACACTTCCGGATAAATAAATGTACTTCCGGCATTCAATTTAACTTTTGTACCGTCCGACAATTTCAATTCTTTGGTTTTCCCAAAAGGAACGTCGATCCGATGCATTTCTGAACCTGCAAACTGATCTGGAGCAGTTGGCTTTCTTACGTAGAAGAATACAGCTAAGACACCCACAATTAATACCGCAGCTATCCATTTCCAATACATTAAAGGCATTATCTTTGCCTCTTTAACAGGCATTACAATACTTTCTTCTACTCTGATTCTATCCCAAAGGCCATCAATCTTTTTATTAATAACCTTTTGCTTAACTAAAGTATCAGATTGTTTTTCCTCTGTTGTTAATGCATCGGTAAAAGCCTGCATCTTTCTATATTCCGGAAAATGAACAAAAAAAACTTCGAGCTCATCTAATTCTTCTACTGTTGCAGATTTAGATATGCTTTTAGCCATTAATTCAATAAACCTGGATTTTATCATATGTATAAATAGTGTTCTAAGGTAAAGACACCTGAGTACATCGATATTCCTAAAAGAAATAAAAATATTTTTTCTCCGCTGCGACTATAAACCTAAATGGCGTTTTACTTTCTCTTTATAAGAGTCGCCAATAGGAAGATATTCTTTATTGATGATGATGCGACCTTTTTCTATAAAGTCAATTTGGTCGATATTGATGATATAAGACTTATGAATCCGAAGAAAACTTGGAGGAAGAGTTTCTTCTATATTCTTCATACGCTCCAGAGATAGAATTTTTCCGTTCGTAGTGTGCAGGTTAATGTAATCACCAAGTCCTTCGATATATTGAATTGAAGCGAGGGAAACCTTTTGGATACGGTATTCCGTTTTTAAAAAAATATATAAGGGGATTGCTACCTGACTTTGCATCGTGATCGCTTTTTCATTGGATATGCGTGCCCGGGCTTTATTGACTGACATCAGGAAGCGCTCAAAAGTAATGGGCTTAAGTAGGTAATCTACCACATCTTGCTCATATCCTGCCACAGCATAATCTGAATAGGCCGTTGTGAGAATAACTTTAGTATTTGAGCTTTTGATGATGTTCATCAACTCCATGCCACTAAGTTCAGGCATTTGCACGTCCATAAAAACCAGGTCGACCTGATTATCATTGATGAAGCCAAGAGCCTCCAGTGCAGAAGTTGTTTTGAGTAGCAGCTCAAGTCCGCTACTTCTTTGCACATAGTCTGCCAACAACTTCACCGCTGGAAATTCATCGTCTACAACAACGCAGGATATGGAATTAACGGTTTTCATATGCACCCAATTTCAATTCGACCTTAAAGGTATTATCCTCATCTTCAATATCCAAACGGTGATTACCGGGATAAAGTAACTCTAAGCGCTTACGGACATTTTCAATCCCTATTCCTCCGACATGATCTTTGTTCTTTACACCAATATCATTGGTACAGCTAAAAATCATCCCACGATCAGGTGTAGTACAGATACTGACGTCCAGCCAGGCATGGTCATAAGCAATTGCTCCATGCTTAAATGCATTTTCTATAAAAGGGATGAGCAAAAATGGAGGCAATTGAACCAAAGAAGTGCTAGTATAGTTAAAATTGAGTTTACAAGGTTTTTCAAAGCGTAACTGCTCTAATTCAATATATTTTTCCAGATAATAAACATCCTTTTCCAAACTAATTGTCTCACTGGTATCATACAACATATATCGCAGTAATTCCGATAAGCCGGAAATAGCTGCCAAAGATTGATCTGATTGATGGTAGACTAATGAATAGATATTATTAAGGTTATTGAATAAAAAATGAGGATTAATTTGCGAACGGAGAAAAGCCAGCGACGAATCCCGGTTTTGAACAGCCAGCTCCCGTTCCCGCAATTCCTTAAACTGTGCATATTGCACAAAATAAAACACCATAGCAAAAACCACATAGAAGGCACTGTACAAAATTTGCCCCCTAAAAAACTGCGATAAACGGACATGATCCTCTGAAAACCATCGGGAGCCTATATAACTGATGATGAAGCAAGCGATGAAAGTAGCAATTAAGGTAACTGCCAGGAGCAAATATTTTCTTACGGGATAGAATATATATAAAGTATAGTAAGTACTCCAGACAAACAGAAAAGACAGTATTACATCAACCACTAAACTAGCTAAACGCACATCATAACTTCGCTCATCTACCAGGCTAAATTTGCCATTGTAAAGATCTGGCAAATACCACCCAAGATGTATCATACTGTAAAACACCAGGAAAGCAACAACTAGTATCCCTGTCTTCTTCTTCATAATTCAAAACTACATTATTTACTAAAAAATAAACTGTGAATTTTCAGGCGTTGATCGAGGTGATTCAAGGGTTCAACGATTATACTCTTTACAACACCTCATCAAAAGTAATTTGGACAGAATAACCATATAAATTAGCTATGAAAAAATACTTTATTCTCTTCTTCTTTATCGGGGCTCTTACTACAAAGGCACAAGACAAAAAAACACAGAATGATACTTTGAAAAAGGACACGGTAACTAAAACGAAACTACTAAAAGAGGTCATCATCAATACCCGAAAAAAAATGATAGAACGAAAAATAGATCGGACAATAGTCAACGTTTCGGGTTTCATTAGCACTGCAGGAATCGATGCTTTTGATTTGCTAGGACGGTTGCCCGGACTGCGCGTAAACGATGATGGAAACATTAACCTGATGGGTAAAGGTGCAACCATTTATGTAGATGGTAAACCAACTTACCTATCAGGTGCAGACCTTGCCGCTTATCTTAAGTCCCTGCCAACCGACCTGCTAGACAAGATCGAGTTAATGCCCAATCCGCCTGCCAAATATGATGCAGCAGGCAGTGGTGGAGTGATTAATATTATTACCAAAAAAAACAACCAACCAGGATATAATGCTTCCCTATCCGGTAATTTGGGAACAGGCGTCTATCGAAAAGCGAACGGCTCTTTAAATATGAACTATAGGGTAGGTAAGCTAAACCTGTTCGCCAATGTCGGGGCCGGTAGTCCCAAAGACTTCGAAAATGCCTCGTCCCTCAGGCGTTTTCTGAACCCTGATGGAACACCCATGACAACATTAGATCAAGAAAGTGAAATCGTTTATACCCGCAGTAATGGAAACATCAAACTTGGAGCAGATTATTACCTCAACAAGAAGACCACTATTGGATTTATAGCAAACGCTACCAGGAATTCAGTAACTGAGCGAGGAGAAAACCGCAACAGGATTTTCAATGCTGCGCATCAGCTGGATTCTTCAATCTTCTCGGCAAATGACGCCAATAATAAATTCCGAAACCAACTGATGAATTTGAATATGGTACACCAGTTTGATTCACTAGGTACAGAACTGGGTGTAGATCTGGATTATGGCCAATACCATACACAAATTGACCAGATATTTAGTAACCACACATTTACTCCACAGGGTGAACTATTGAATAAAGAAAGGATACGCGGTATGTTACCGAGGCAAATCAATATCTATTCGGCAAAGACAGATTTAGCCATACCGCTAAAAAACAGGATCAAGCTCAATATGGGCCTAAAAATCAGCAAAGTTAGCACGGACAACAAAGCCAATTATTTTACGGGCGAAGAGCTCGCTGAGCAAGTTGACTATAACCGCAGCAACCAATTCTATTATAAGGAAACGATCTCTGCAGCTTACCTGGAAGGATTTAAAGAAATTGGCAAATTTGGAGTAAAGGCTGGTTTAAGAGCGGAGCATACACAATCTAATGGGCACCAGCTTGGAAATGCTATGGTTGCCGACTCTTCCTTCCACCGAAGTTATCTAAATGCTTTCCCTACACTGTTTATCTCTTTTAAACCAGACACCACAAATACCAACCAGTTTTTTTTCAGTTATGGCAGACGAATTGGGCGTCCTGGATATGATCGTCTTAACCCCTTCCTTTCGTTGGTGCAGCGTTACAATCAAGTAGTAGGAAATCCATTTTTAAAACCCGATTTTACAAATACATTTGAGTTTACACATGTATTCAAAGAGCAACTGAACACGATACTATATTACTCCGACCTGTCCAACATCAGCGGATCCGTAATTCGGCCTATGAATGACGTGTATGTAAAACGCCTAGAGAATACCGGTAACCTCCAGATTGCCGGAATAATGGTAACCTATAATAAAGACGTATTTAAATGGTGGAATGCTGATTTTTCGATAAACCCAGAACGGATTCATATGAACGTGCTTTTGGATGATAAACGTATAGACACCACATTTTTTGCGTATTCATTCAACTGGTTCAATCATTTTGCGATCAGCAAAAGTTGCACAGCAGAACTAGTTATGAACTGGGGGGGTAGATCATTTTCAGGACAGAATACAACTAAGGGAATAATGGCATGGCGAGCCGGCATTAAACAACAATTGTTTAAAGGAAATGGCTCAATTGGCATCAGCGGCAGCGATTTGTTTTATTCAGCAATTACCCGTGGAAAAATCATAAATGTAGCAGGATCTGGTGCCAGTTATAAAAACCGTGGAGACAGCAGGACGGTAATCCTGTCTTTCAGTTACAAGATCAGTAAAAATGCAAAGGATAATAAAAGGCTTAGGGACAGGAACGGTGCCATGGATGAACAAAACCGCGTGCTGACTACAACACCGTAGTATTACTTTAATATCTATTTACTGTGAATTGCTGAGTCTAATTTTTTAAGCGCAATAGATAGTTGTGCAAAAATGGTCTTGTCGGATAACCCAAGGATAGTCGCCACCTCTTTACAAGAGAGATCGTCTTCCTTTACCATTTTAAAAATGAGTTTGCATCTGGCAGGTAGTTCATTGATAGCCTTTAGCATATTGTCAGATAGTTCTTTACTAATCAGTATTTGAGATGGATCTATAGACAGATGGAAGTAATAAGCCTCAGTTACCTTAATCTCATTATTTTTTTTTGAAGATACACTACGCAAATGATTTAAACAGCCATTCTTGATGGATGCATAAAGATAAACCTGCATATTTTTAATGTGCAGGTTTTTATTACGTTCCATCCAAAGCTTTACCAATACATCATTTACAATTTCTTCGGCAATCTCTCGCTCTCCCACAAATGATTGTGCGAATTGGAAAAACTTATGTGCATACCTCTCATAAAGCTCATTAAATGCAGATTCGTCCTCATTTTCCCGAATGCGAATGACCAGCTCCTGCATATCCCAATATTTAAAACTAATTTTTAGTAATATTAGAAATAATGATTCAATATATTTTTATATCTGCACTTATTTTTCTTTATGATAAAAGAAAGCTTTCTAAACTCAGAAAGAATTTTATTTAATCAACATTTGTGTAAAAGTGGTACTGTCACCTTTAAAAACATTAAAATCCACCGCATGGTTAATGCCAGAGATTCTGGCTTTATCAGAATGCTGCCAAAAGAACCATTTAGTGGCATCATTAACTTTAAGCTTAGGTTGGTGATAATGTGCAATCCATAAAGGATAATCATCAAAATACCCTTTAAGATAATCGTTGTAAAATGACAAACCGGTATAAATAATCGGCTTCACTTGCTCTTTCTTTTCTACATAAGAAACAAACTCCTTTAATTGAGCTCTCATATTAGCAGGAGAAGTCCCATTTAATTGTTCAATATCAACAACTGGAGGAAGATCACCAGCTTCAAATTTTACCGTTTGCAGAAAGAACTTAGCCTGCCAGCTACCAGATTTCTGGGGTCTGAAAAAATGGTATGCTCCACAGACAATACCTACCTTAGCTGCTTCACGCCAGTTTCGTTGAAAGTAAGGATCAACACTCAGCATCCCTTCTGTAGCCTTTATAAATGCAAAGTGTACGCGCACGTCATCTTCTTCCATTGCCCTAACCCTTTTCCAATCAATTTTACCCTGATAATAAGAAACATCTATGCCATGTATATTGTAATTCTTTGGTATCCGGATATTAAAACTCCTATAAGTACGATAAGCAGGATCCTCTCCCAGATCCTTTAGCCACCTCCATGTTGAAGTAAACCCTCTAATAATATAGGCATAATAAAAAGGAGACAGTAGAACAAGCAATACGACCACAAGCAAGAACTTAACCTGCATAGACCAGGGCTTTTTCTTCACTTGCTTTTTTCTTGGAGCAGCTTTTTTACGCGGTACAGTAGTTTTTCGGGGAATGGCTGTCTTTTGCGAAACAGGTGTTTTTCTTTGTGCTGGCGGCATGATGCTGCAAAAATACATTATATAGCCAATTTTGGATGGCTGTAAAAAAAATATTTGAAGAAACTAATATTTTAGTTGCGCAACTAAAATATTAGTTCTATATTAGATTTATATTCTAACCCACTATGTTTTAATACATTGAATTAGGATTAAAATTAAATGTTAACCAAATATATTTATACCAGCTCCAATGATGAAAGAATTGACCAAGGCAGAAGAACAGATCATGCAAGTGCTATGGGAACTTAAACAAGCTTTTGTAAAGGATGTAATAGAATACCTTCCAGATCCCAAGCCTGCAACCACAACAGTATCTACAATCATCAGAATATTAGAAGGTAAGGGTTTTGTAAATCATGAGGCATTTGGCACTACTCATCGGTACTTCCCTATTATCAGTATAGATGAGTATAAGGAATTTGCTACAGGCAAATTGTTGAATAGCTATTTCGGTAATTCTGTTGAAAAGATGTTTTCCTTCTTTCTAAAGCAAGAAAAGGTAGACTTAAAAGAAGCTGATGAAATACTAAAACTAATTGAAGACCTTAAAAAGAACCAAAAATGAACGCCCTAACCTACCTCTTGCAGGTAAATCTCTACCTGCTCCTCTTTTATCTTTTTTATCTTGTATTACTTCGTAATGAGACTTTCTTTAGGCTAAACCGCTTCTATTTGGTTGGTTCAGCTGCACTCGCTCTTTTTATTCCGCTTTTACGTGCAGATTGGATAAAGGAACTATTTGTTACTGAAAAGGTACAGCAATTAGCTCAAAACATAGAAGCTGCGGTTACAGTCTCCCAAACGACCACTATTATAACAACACTTAAAGCAGAAGAATCTTCCCTGTCCGCAGTAGAATGGTTTTTGATAATCTACGGCTTGGTAACCGCGATCTTTTTGATCAATTTTTTAAGAAAGCTCTATCTACTAAACCAAATTTTAAAACGAGGTAGTAAGAGACAAGCATTTAGCTTTTTTAATACGATTTCTGTAGATAATGAATTAGAAGGTCAGGAAACCATCATGAAACATGAGCTGGTACATGCAAAACAATGGCACTCTGCCGATGTGATTTTCTTTGAGCTTTTTACCGCTATGAACTGGTTCAATCCTATCGCCTACCTCTATAAAAATGCTGTTAAAAATATACATGAATTTATTGCAGACGAAACTGCCGCCTCAACATTGGAAAGTAAATCAGCATATGCGCTCTTGCTGGTCTCCAATGTTTTTGATACCCAACCTCAGCAATTAACAAACAGTTTTTATAATCAATCATTATTAAAAAGGAGAATCATTATGTTACACAAAACAAAATCTCGTAAGGTTGCCATACTGAAGTATGGGCTCTCAGTACCTCTTTTTGCAGGTATGGTTATTTTTTCATCAGCCACCGGTGCTGAAGCGAAAATCATCACTAAGATTACCGACAAGGTAGTCCCAATCATTATAAATCATCCCAAAACCGACATCAATCCAATCGGGAATTTAAAGCGCGAGATCGAGACTACCTCTGCTCTTAAGATGAAAAATAAGAAGAAAAAAAACAATGCTTCACAATTAAAGGAGTTAGAATCTCGTCGCCAAGATATTCCGATTAACCTGAGTGATTATACCCACAATTTCAAAAGGGAGGGAACTGGCCGAAACTTCAAGGAGGGCATAATCATTATATCCTTTGAGGTTAATGAGAATAAGAAAGCTGGTAATTTTAAAATGTTAGAATCTGATAATTTTGAATGGCAGGATGAATATTTGGCTTACCTTAACGAATTTAATGATACAGTATCACTGACAAAAGGCACATATCATTTCTATAAAGGCTTCATCTATTCAGGTAACGAGGATAAATATCCAAGCGACAAAAAATTATTAAATAGTAAAGCAAACATGTTATTTGGTGGATATACTAAACAACTGCCAATGTTTATCGCTCAGGATGAGACAAAAGAAGAAGCTGGAAAAATTGTGAACTACCTAGCTGGAACTCCGCTTACAGACCCTGTAATTCTTGTTGACGGTAAGGAAGCAAGTTACAAAAAAACCAAAAATGGATTTAAACTTGATGAGGTAATATACCCAAGAGGTCTAAAAACAATTCGTGTATTTAAGGGAGACAAGGCTGTTACTGAATACAATGAAAGTGCCAGAAAAGGGCTAATTGTTATCGTTACGAAGATACTAGCCGGACACTAAAGATTAAATAAAATCAGTCTTAGGATAAAGCACTATAAATAAAAACACCAATGTTCCTGATCGACATGCGCAGCAGTTTTTCACTGCTGTGAGGAGAGAAGGAATATTGGTGTTTTTATTAAATAGGCGGACCGAAGTCAAAAGGCAACTACCCTTTACTCAATTCCGCAAAGTACTTATGGAACAAAGGCAATGTTTCAATTCCTTTGTAATAGTTATAAATATCATATTTCTCATTTGGCGAGTGTAGGGCATCGCTATCCAAACCAAAGCCAAAAAGCACAGATTTAATACCTAAAGCACTTTCAAACAATGCAACAATTGGAATACTTCCTCCGCCACGTGTAGGGATTGGTTTTTTGCCAAAAGAATCAACAATAGCCTGTTCAGCAGCTCTATAAGCTATACTATCAGTAGGTGTTACTACTGGTTCACCGCCATGATGTGCAGTAACTTTAACCTTAACATAATCAGGAGCAATGCTTTCGAAATGTTTGGTAAAGATCTCCGCTATTTCATCTGAACTTTGGTGAGGCACCAAACGCATAGAAATTTTAGCATTCGCTTTTGACGGAAGTACAGTTTTAGCACCCTCTCCTATATAACCACCCCAAATACCATTTACCTCTAAAGTAGGTCTGGTTCCTGTACGCTCTAATGTCGAATAACCTTTCTCCCCCCACTCAGCATCAATTTCAAGGTCTTTTTTATATTCTTGCAAATCAAATGGAGCCGAGTTTAAAGCTGTCTTCTCCCCATCAGTAAGCTCAACCACTTTATTATAAAAAGCTGGTATAGTAATGTGATTGTTCTCATCATGTAATGAAGCAATCATTTTGCACAATATAGTAATTGGATTTGCTACAGCACCACCATACACACCTGAGTGTAAATCACGGTTAGGACCAACAACTTCAACCTCCATATAGGCTAAACCACGTAATCCGGTTTCAATTGAAGGGTTTTCCATACTAATCATTGATGTATCAGAAATCAACACCACATCAGCTTTTAAACGCTCTACATTAGCATTTACAAAAATGCCAAGATTTGCTGAGCCTACTTCCTCCTCACCCTCAATCATGAATTTAACATTACATGCCAGGGTATTGGTCTTCATCATCAATTCAAAAGCTTTTACATGCATGTAAAACTGACCTTTATCATCACAAGCGCCACGAGCATAAATCTTTCCATCACGTATTGTAGGCTCAAACGGAGGAGTTTTCCATAATTCCAACGGATCTGCCGGCTGCACATCATAGTGCCCGTAAATTAATACTGTAGGAAGACTCTCATCAACAATTTTCTCACCGTAAACGATTGGATAGCCTGCTGTTTCACAAATCTCTACTTTATCGGCACCAGCATCTTTAAGTTTTTGAGCAACATAATCGGCAGTTTTTAGTACATCTCCTTTATATTTTGGATCAGCACTAACCGACGGGAAACGTAACAATTCAAACAACTCATCTAAAAAGCGTTGCTTGTTTTCTTCAACATATTTTTTGATTTCTTGCATAACAGATTAGTTTTTACGAATTTTTATTAAGTTAGTTTAAAGCACTTTTAGGTTATTTTATAGAAAAATAAGCCATTATTAGTCCTTATTTTGTGGTAGCAAAACTAATTAAATTATACCAGTTGATGGTACTCAGCGTACTCTATTTTAGACTTTGGATTGCCGACTTTAGAATGGCGGCAAAAAGAAAAGGGATAAATCCTAAGACTTACCCCCTTAAATTAACGCTCTCACGATAAAGGTAACTATTCCGTTACAAATTAGCAAGAACTATTTTTAAATTTATACCAATAATTATTATACAAGGTAAAAGATAACCATACTACTCTAGTCAAATAATTCCTTAACTTCGTTCAGCACATCAAAAACGCAGGAATGAAGGAATTTACCAATGAAACATTAGATACCGGATCATTACCGAAGTATGAAGAAGTACCGTTAAATTCCCTAAGCCAGAAGTATTGGAATGTAATGCTGATAAATATCTTTATCTTTTTACTAATTGTTGGTATTGGAATTACAGCAGTGTTAATATTTAATGCTGATATAAGAGCATACCTATATATAATACTAGGGATTTATGTTGTTTTTGCCTTGTTAATGATAACTCTTTACCGTGCTAGCCTTAAAAAAAGGGGATTTGCAGTTAGGGAAAAAGACATTATGTACACCAGTGGAATCATAGCCCTATCTACTACTGTAGTTCCTTTCTCCAGAATACAACATATTGCTTTAGATGAAGGCTTGTTTTCCAGAATATACGGACTAGGCGAATTAAGAATTTTCACCGCAGGTGGTAGCTCCGGTAGCTTACATATTCCCGGAATTGAAATCGAGAAAGCCAAAAGCATTAAAGAATTACTCATGAAACAAATAAATGAAGCTGATTAACGATGTCCGAAGCAACTAACAGGGAATACGATTTTTCTGAGCCCCGAAAGCAATCAGCAGCAGGCATTATCATCATGTTTGCCAATGGCTTTCAAAAAATAGTAAGAGCTTTGGCGCTTCCCCTTATCTTGATTATAGTTAAATCAAAGGATTCTGGGCATTTAGCAATGATTCTTATTGTTTCGCTATGTCTGTTAACCATCGTCCTTGCATTCTATGCCTATTTCAGCTACCAAAAATTCACCTTTTTTCTGGATGAGAAGAAACAGGAATTCATCATAAATAGTGGCATTTTCAGCAAAACATCCCTAACCATTCAACTGAATAAGATCCAACAGGTTAATATAAATCAAAATCTATTGCAGCAAGTAGTTGGAGTTTATAGTCTGGAAATTGATACCGCGGGAAGCGAAAAGAAAGAGGCTACAATAAAAGCTATTGATCATGCCACAGCTACCATACTTAAGCAAAAACTACTTAGTCGCGATCAGGTAGAAGAAGAGAATACCAGTCCAGAAATAAGTGACAAGACCGTAGAAATCACTTCACCCCTTCTTAAATTAAGCACCAATACCTTACTTAAAATTGGTATAACCTCTAATTATGGGGCCAGTCTATTATTATTAACTGGTTTTATTTTCGGAACACTTCAATTGTTTAAGGATTACACCGATGCCTTAGAGATTGAGCGCGAACAGTTTACTCAAATGCTGAACCAGGGCATCACCTTTTTCTCCATGTGTTTTCTGGCAATATTTGCCATAATCATCATTTTAGGCACTAATATTATAAGGACATTTATAAAGTATTTCAACTTCAAGATCATTAAACAAAAAAGGGCTCTTGCCATAAGTTCAGGATTGTTTACCCATAAAAACGTACTATTAACCCCGAATAAAGTACAGTTAAGCGCCTACAGTCAGAACTATTTCCAAAAGAAGTTCGATCTGCTGAACATGAAAATAAAGCAGGCTTCTTTTGATTCTGCTGATAAAGAGGACAGCAAAAAATCCGACATTGAAATCCCCGGTTGCAATGAGTTAGAACGTGATGAGGTTTTAAATATGATCCTTGGTCAGGTTCCAGTAAACGGTGCAGAACTAAAGCCAAATTACCGGTTCATCTTTTTACAAACTATGATATGGATTGCGTTTCCAATTGCAGTATTTGTATTACTAAGCACTTATGCCCTTCCAATTTTAAGAAATTACTTATTAATAATTATACCATATATAATGGTAGTTGGTGTAATGCTGTATTTCGAATTCAGACGACATAGATTATATGTTGATGAGAATTTCATCATTAAAAGAAGCGGCATTTGGGATGTAGAACATGAAATCATTGAACCCCATAAGATTCAGGCAATAACAGCCAAACAGTATTTCTGGCATAAGGCTGCAGATGTCGGTCATTTGATCATCCACACTGCAGCCGGTGTAATTCATTTCAAATACGGGAATTACACCCATATTAAAAGTTTGGTAAATTATTGGACCTATAAAATCGAGGTCTCCAAAAAGGATTGGATGTAATTAAAGATTAACCCATTATCCATTTAGCTTTTATCGGTAATATCCTATAAACAAGCGCGGTAAACAACCATGCACCAGCAAAAGTAATACTCGCCGCTACAGGAATCTGGATAGGAATTGGAACCTTAAGGAAATCTACGACCATAAAGCTTGGTCCTACCAGGAAATAATGAACCATATAAATTCCAAAGCCAAATTTAGTAAGATTAGCAAAAACATTAATCCAGAATGGGCTGCTAATTCTAATCTTCTTAGCTACCAGAAAAACCGAAATGGTCATTAAAAACACGTTTGGAGTACAGTAAAGGAAGAACAATTCAATCTGCTCTTCGGTTGATTTAGGATCGGCCACCATCTTACCAAAGCCAACATAGGTAATGGCATAACCCACTGCAAATAAAGCCCCGCTAATCAGCAATGTTTTTGAGATACTCCAATCGTTGCCCTTCGATAAATAATGGCCTAAAAGCAGGTACCCGTTAAAACCCGCAAAATAATAAAGCATATCAAACGACCCATTCCATGGACAAGAACCCAGCATATATTTAGCTACATATTCATGTAGATATGGCATAAAAAGCGTGGCTCCCCAAAAATACAGGTACATTCTCTTTTGCTTATCGGTAGCTTCCTTTATCCAGGCAGAAAAGATTGGCATAAATAAATATAATCCAACCAACATATATATGTACCACATGTGGGTACTTAAAGGTGTAAAATTGAATGGAATCATTAAAATATTGTGCAAACTATCGCTAAAAGCTTGTGATGGCGAATCGCCTGCATAAACAAAAAACTTAGTGATAACAGATGGTTCAAGGCCAAGAACGCCTGTAAACCATGGAAACAAACTATAAAGAACAGACCAGATTAAAAAAGGATATATTACTCTCGTTAATCTTTTCTTATAAAAGGGCCCTATCTCCTGTCTTACAGGTAACAACAACATCCCGGTAAGCATCACAAACAATGGAACGCATGGTCTTAAAACAGATCCATAAATTGTGCCCCAGAAATTATATTCAGGATTTAACCTCGCTGCAGGAGATATGTTAAAGGGATCAGTACAATGCACACTTATTACCATAAACATAGCAATAAAGCGAAGTACATCCGCCCAAACGATGCGTTCGGGGATTGGATTAGAAATTGAACTCATAAAATAAAGTTGTGTGTTGGTTTAATTTGGCAACCTATTGTCAAAAGTAGTTAATCTATTAAATCTAAATGACCTATAAAATCTCATTTATTCCACATTTGGTCTCATTTTAAGACACTATGTCGCATTTTCATATCCTAAAATTTGGTTCACCTCTTCAATATTTGGTAACTTAGTAATTATACTAACTATGTCACACTCCTACTTACCTATGTCTAGAGAAAATAAAGTAACGTATGCCTAATCTATACATTATATCAGGATACAATGGCGCAGGTAAAACCATAGCTAGCTATACCATATTACCCGAAATACTGAACTGCAAAGAATTCGTCAATGCTGATAATATAGCGGCTGGCATTTCACCATTTAATCCGGAAGGGGTAGCTTTTGAAGCAGGCAGAATAATGTTAAACCGTATCCAAGAATTACTAAATGAAGGTGCTGATTTTGCATTTGAAACAACATTAGCAACCAGAAGTTACGTTCCCTTGGTTAAGAAAGCACAAGAAAAAGGCTTTGAAGTCACATTACTTTATTTTTGGTTAAACTCGCCTTTGATGGCAATAAAACGTGTCGCAAAACGTGTAAGTAATGGAGGTCATGATATACCAAGAGATGTAATTCAGCGTAGATATTTTAGAGGTATTAAAAACCTATTAAAATTGTATATTCCAATATGTAATAATTGGCTCGTAATCGACAATATGGACTTAGCTTCTGAGATTATTGCTCAAGGCTCAAGTAAATTGGGAGCAGAAATAAAAAATAACGACATTTGGCAAACCATTATAACTCAAAGCAATGATAATTAAGGGTAATAAAACAGATCTTAATGAATTATCTGTTATCATAATTAATGGTGTTAACAAGGCGCTCCGTAAACTTGCTGAATCTTCAGCAGCCAATAACGAAAGTTTAATCATTGGCGATAAAGATGGAAATGTCAAATCTGTTCCAGCTAAGGAGCTATTAAAAAGCCTATCTAAATAAAAATAGAGTAAAAAACTTCAGTTTCCTGCCTAAAATCACCCAAAGCAAAAACAGTAAACAGTACCAGATACTTTTTGAAACAACTACTAAAAAATGTAGATTTGTAACCTAAAAAGATTAATTTCTTAAGTATTATACCCTCAAAGCAGAACAGGAACGGATTTTGGATTATTTAGCAGGTTTAAACCCCCAACAACGCGCAGCAGTAGAAAACACACAAGGCCCGGCAATGATAGTTGCAGGTGCTGGTTCTGGAAAAACACGTGTAATTACGTATAGAGTAGCTCATTTGATTGAAAAGGGTGTAGATCCTTTTAATATCCTCGTACTTACCTTTACCAATAAGGCGTCCAAAGATATGCGTGAGAGGATCATGAAAGTGGTTGGTCCAGAAGCAAAAAACATCTGGATGGGTACTTTTCACTCTGTGTTTTCTAAAATACTAAGGGTTGAAGCTGAAAAAATCGGCTATCCATCAAACTTTACTATATATGATACTGACGACAGCAAAAGTCTGATCAGATCTATATTAAAAGAGATGCAGCTTGATGATAAGTTGTATAATGCAAATTTTGTTTACGGTAGAATCTCTTCTGCTAAAAACAACCTTGTTTCTTACTCCGAATACCTTCAAAGCGCTGAAATTCAAGCTGAAGATGTAAGCAATAAACGCCCAATGATGGGTTCAATTTACGAAACCTACACCAAGCGATGCTTTAAAGCGGGGGCCATGGATTTTGATGATTTACTATTCAAAACCAATGTTCTGCTTAAAAATCATCCGGATGTATTAAATAAATACCAGCAGAAATTTAAATACCTGATGGTTGATGAGTACCAGGATACCAACTTTTCTCAATATACTATTGTTAAAAAACTGGCTGCTGCATATCAGAATATCTGTGTTGTGGGTGATGATGCGCAAAGTATTTATGCCTTTAGGGGTGCAAATATCCAAAACATATTAAACTTTGAACGTGATTATCCTGAGTTACAAGTTTATAAGTTAGAGCAAAACTACCGTTCTACACAAAATATTGTTGAAGTAGCCAATAGCATCATTGCAAACAATAAAAACCAATTAGAAAAGAACGTATTTTCTGATAATGAAGAAGGTGATAGAATTAAAGTTCAGCGTGCATTTACAGATAATGAAGAAGGTAAATTAGTTGCTGAAGCAATTGTTCAGGATCGCAGTTCAAAAGGACTTAAATTTAATGACTTTGCCATTCTGTATAGAACAAATGCCCAATCAAGGGCTATGGAGGAAGGCTTAAGGAAACTAAATGTGCCTTACAAAATATATGGAGGCCTCTCATTCTATCAGCGTAAAGAGATAAAAGATTTAATTGCTTACTTCCGTTTAACCTTTAATCCTAGTGATGAAGAGGCCATAAAAAGGGTAATCAATTATCCTCGTCGTGGACTTGGAGATACTACCGTTGAGAAAATCATCGTTGCTGCCGACAAGCATGACATCACCATGTGGCAAGTAGTATGTAATCCTCAACAATATATAGAAGGTAGAATAGCAAATCAGTTGAATGATTTTGCTATGATGATACAAAGCTTTTCTGCTGAAGCAAAGAAATTGGATGCTTACGAAACTGCGCTATACATTGCTCAACACTCTGGAATTTTAAAAGAACTGCATACCGACGATAGCATTGAAGGGCGTAGCAGATACGAAAACATCCAGGAATTATTGAATGGAGTTAAAGAATTCGCTGAACGTGAAGACATTGAAGACAGAAGTCTTGCTATTTTCATGCAGGATATTGCATTGTTAACCAATGATGATAGACAAGACGAAAAAGAAAAAGATACTGTTTCTTTGATGACAATACACTCTTCAAAAGGGCTTGAGTTTAAAAACGTATTTGTTGTAGGACTGGAGGAAAACCTCTTCCCTTCGCAAATGAGCATAAATTCACGTACCGATCTGGAAGAAGAAAGGCGCTTATTTTATGTAGCAGTAACAAGAGCCGAGACAAAATTGACTTTAACGTACGCAACATCTAGATATCGTTGGGGTACTTTAACAAACTGTGAACCAAGTCGCTTCATCAATGAAATCAATGCAAAGTTTTTAGAGATTGAGGTGGTCAAGCCAGCAAAAAGTAGCTTAGGACAAGACAGTTTTGATGGCGAGCGTAAAAGCTGGACCCAGCAAAGAGATAGTTTTAGCAAGCCAAAACCTGGAATGTCAAGCTCAGGTTCAGGATCTGCTACCACTAGTACCCCTCCTACAAGGCCTAAAACAACTTCATTACTACCAAAGGCACACGTGCCTACTCCTGGCTTTGCTCCGGACGCAGCAAATCTATTCCAAAATGGTATGGATGTAGAACATGAGAAATTTGGATTCGGTAAAATAGTAAGTTTAGAGGGCACTTTACCTGACGTTAAGGCAACAGTATTTTTTCAGGGACTGGGTAATAAGCAGTTATTATTAAAATTTGCTAAATTGCGAATTGTTAAATAAGATATATATTTGCTAAATCTGTATTAACTTAGACAGAATCATAACGCTTATAAATAATCCTAACAAGAATTATATAAAAATGGACATTTAGCCGTTATTCCTGAACGACTACTTCATAGAAATAAATTAAATGAATTTCGACTATAATACCACAAGAAACGAATTAATTCTAGCCGAATACGGCCGTAATGTACAAAACATGGTTAAGTACATTATAGAATTACCCGATCGTGAAGAACGTAATAAATATGCACAGGCAGTAATCGACCTAATGGGCTTTCTGAATCCCCATTTACGTGATGTTGCCGACTTTAAACATAAACTATGGGATCATTTACACATCATATCTGGCTATAAGATAGATGTGGATAGCCCATATCCTAAGCCTACTCCTGAAGCAGCTTTAATAAAACCTGACCATATTGGTTATCCTCAGCAAAGAATCAAATACAAACATTACGGCAAAACTGTTGAAGTAATGATTGAAAAAGCGATAGCTGTTGATGAACCGGAACGCAGAGCGGCAATGGTACAAGGCATAGCAAACTTCATGAAAATGGCTTATGTTACCTGGAATAAAGATAGCGTAGCTGATGAAACCATCTTCAAAAATTTACGTGAACTATCTGCCGGTCAACTAGAACTGGATGAGAATGTTAACCTAAATAAAGTTGAATTTAAGCCTGTTGTTAGCAGACCTTCTAATAACAACAACCGTGGCAGACAAAACAACAACAACAATAAAGGCAGACAAAACAACAACAACCGTCAGCAACGTAACAACAATCCTAAACAAAAACATTAATCCTTACCAATTTTAAAATTTAGATCCTTAATAGTAGTATGAACGCATTTGAAATAATTGGTGGAAAGAAGTTAAAGGGTGAAATTCACCCTCAGGGAGCAAAAAATGAGGCATTGCAAATCATTGCCGCTGTTCTATTAACAGATCAGAAAATTACCATCAGTAATATTCCAGACATCAAAGATGTAAACAAGCTTATTGAATTGTTAGGCGACATGGGTGTAACCATTGAGCGCTTATCAAAAGACACTTACACCTTTGAAGCTAAAAATATTGACCTTAAATTCTTCTTATCTGATACCTTTAAAGCTAAAGGTGGTGGTTTAAGAGGTTCAATCATGATAGTTGGTCCACTTTTAGGCCGCTTTGGAACTGCCGCAATCCCTAAACCGGGCGGCGATAAAATAGGCAGAAGAAGATTAGACACTCACTTTTTAGGCTTTGAAAAACTAGGCGCTAAATTTGTGTACGATTCTAAAAAAGAGTTCTTTAATGTAGATGCAACAAACCTTCAAGGTGCATATATATTATTAGACGAGGCATCAGTAACCGGTACAGCTAATATCGTTATGGCAGCTGTTCTTGCTAAAGGTGTTACTACCATTTACAACGCCGCATGTGAGCCATATTTACAACAGCTTTGTAAAATGCTAAACCGCATGGGGGCAAAAATCACCGGTGTTGGTTCTAACCTTCTTACTATTGAAGGAGTTGAAAAACTTGGTGGTACTGAACACAGGATGCTTCCTGATATGATTGAAATAGGTTCATTCATAGGATTAGCAGCAATGACTGAGTCAGAAATCACCATTAAAAATGTATGTTATTCTGAGCTTGGTGTAATCCCTGATGTATTCAGAAAATTGGGTATCAAATTTGAATTAAGAGGTGATGATATCTTTATTCCTTCTCAAAAGCACTATGTAATTGAGTCATTTATAGACGGTTCAATGCTTACAATTGCCGATTCTCCATGGCCTGGCTTCACTCCCGATCTTTTAAGTATTGTGTTAGTTGTTGCCACGCAAGCAAGAGGAAACTTACTTATTCACCAGAAAATGTTTGAAAGCAGACTGTTTTTTGTGGATAAACTAATTGATATGGGTGCTCAAATCATCCTTTGCGACCCTCACAGAGCAACAGTTAACGGTATCGATAAGAAATATAAACTTAGAGGTATCAGTATGACCTCTCCTGATATACGTGCCGGAGTTTCGTTGTTAATTGCTGCATTATCTGCTGAAGGAAAATCTACAATCTTCAATATAGAGCAAATTGAACGCGGTTATCAAGATATTGATATTCGTTTACGTGCATTAGGTGCGCAAATTACGCGTATCGAAGCTTCTGCTCCAACACATTAAAAGCTTTATTATGTTCATCGTCATCCTGAATTTATTTCAGGACCTCACAAGAGAAAGGAAGCCTTGCATGTGCGAGATCCTGAAATAAATTCACTGTTGTCCGGAGAAAGTTTTATAATAAATTTTAACCGGACAGCCGACTTACAAATGGTTGCAATATTTGGCTTCTGAAATATTATTTTCCTGAATATTGCAGCTATAAAGAGTTAAGAATGCTAAAACACGAATTATAATCTAATTTTCTCCGGACAGCCGGATTTAAATAGGAATTTTAAAAATGGGAAAAACAGAGGGCTTGCTTTTTCAAAAGACAAAAAAAACACTGTTTTTAGCTTAATTTAAATGATTTAATGGTGTGTTTAGATTTTAACCGGACAACAGTGAAATAAATTCAGGATGACGATAAATTCAGGATAACGATAAATAAAAAAGCCCCAAATCGGGGCTTTTTTATTGTATAGTGGTTTTGTCTCGGTTGCTTATTTAAGCAGAAATAGCATTGATGATGTCATACTGAGTGATAATTTCAATCTTACCCCCTTCAGTTTCAACCAACACTGCGCTATTTTCTTTATTTATTAACGCAGAAATCCTATCAATTGATGTGTTGAGATCAACAAAAGGAAAGCCAGATGACATAATCTCCTGAACCTTAGCTGATTTCAATGAAGGATTTTCCATTAAGGCCTTTAATATATCACCCTCAGCCAACTTACCCACAACCATTTCTTTTTGAGTAACCGGAATTTGAGAAATATTTAACATGTGCATTGTATTAATTGCCTCAAGAATAGTCTTTTCACAATCTATAGTTACAATTTCTGTTTTGTCTTTTTTATCGATAATCGTAGCGGCAGTAAGTTTCTCATCTTTTAAGAAACCACGCTCTCTTAGCCAATCTTCATTATACATTTTTCCCATGTACCTGCTACCATGGTCATGAAATATGATCACAACAACATCTTCAGGTTTCAATTTATCCTTTAATTGCAGCAATCCCGCAACCGCAGAACCTGCCGAATTACCCACAAAAATCCCTTCTTTGCGTGCTATATCACGTGTCATCAAGGCAGCATCTTTATCCGTTACCTTTTCAAAAAGGTCAATTACATCAAAATCAACATTCTTTGGCAGAAAATCTTCTCCAATACCCTCTGTGATATAAGGATAGATCTCATTTTTATCAAAAATTCCAGTTTCTTTATACTTTTTAAACACAGAACCATAAGTATCAATACCCCATACTTTAATGTTAGGATTCTGCTCTTTAAGGTATTTTCCAGTACCTGAAATAGTACCCCCGGTACCAACTCCTACTACCAAATGGGTAATTTTCCCTTCCGTTTGTGCCCAAATCTCTGGCCCTGTTTGCTCATAGTGCGCCTGAGAGTTAGATAAATTATCATACTGATTAGGCTTCCATGAGTTAGGAACCTCGCGTTCCAAACGCGTAGAGACTGAATAATAAGATCTTGGATCCTCTGGCTCAACGTTAGTTGGACATACGATTACCTCAGCTCCAAACGCGCGCAAAGCATCCACCTTTTCCTTTGATTGCTTATCAGTGGTAGTAAAAATACACTTGTAACCTTTAATAATAGCAGCCATAGCTAGTCCCATACCGGTATTTCCGGATGTTCCCTCTATAATAGTTCCGCCTGGTTTCAATTTGCCACTTTTTTCAGCGTCTTCTATCATTTTCACAGCCATACGATCTTTTATTGAGTTACCAGGGTTGGTTGTCTCAATTTTAGCCAATATCGTAGCCGGAATATCCTTCGTAATGTTATTCAATTTTACCAATGGTGTATTACCAATGGTTTCTAAAATATTGTTGTACCACATGACACAAAAATACAGATTGAAGATTGGAATTTTATTTACAAATAGAAATTCATAATTTAATATTGAAATAACGAAATACACAGTATATTATTTTAATCTAGTACTCCAATAGACTAACAAACAATTAAATATATAGGTAAACACCGAACCTTAGCCACTCAATTTATACAACTTACCCGGTAAAGAAATCAGAATCCCCTGCATTTCAAGGCTTAACAGATGCATCGCAAGCTTACTCTGGGGTATTTCAGATTGTATGGCCAGGTCATCAATCCTTACCGCAGATACCTGCAATAGATCCACAATTTTCTGTTCTTCTTCAGAAAGCCCTATTAATAATTGGGTTTGTTTAGTCTTTTTCGACTTTACCTCATCCCATCCAAGATAATAAGCCAGGTCTTTTGCGTGATTAACGAGTGCAGCCCTATTCGTTTTAATCAGGAAATTACAGCCTTCAGAGCTCACATCTGTTGTCCTGCCTGGAAAAGCATAAACATCCCTATTGTACGAATTGGCGATATCTGCGGTAATTAAAGCTCCTCCTTTGGCCGTTGCCTCCACTACAATTGTAGCATCTGCAAGCCCTGCAATAATGCGATTTCTCTTCGGAAAATTCTCTTTATCAGGATTGGTATACAATGGAAATTCCGTTAACAAACCGCCATTTAGCACCATCTTTTGTGCTATTGGCTGATGTAAAGAAGGATAAACCCTATCCAGTCCGTGCGCTAGAACACCAATTGTCGGGATATTTTGATACAGACTTTCTTTATGGGCAGCTATATCAATGCCGTATGCGAGTCCACTAACGATAACTACGTCATAATCAGCTAAGGTTACAGCCAGTTGCTTACAGAGCTCTCTGCCGTACTCTGTGGCCTTTCTGGTACCAACTACACTAATAATCCTACTATGATTAAGGTCTGCAGTACCTTTATAATATAACAATACTGGCGCATCAAAGCAGTGTTTTAACCTTTTAGGATAGTTATCATCAGTATAAAACAATGATTCAACCTTATGCTTTTTGATAAATTTCAATTGTACTTCGGCAGTTTTTAAAGCATCATTGGCTAGAATCTGCTCAGCCGTAACAGGCCCTATACCGGGAATTTGCAGCAATTCCTTTTTACTCGCTTTAAATATAGCCTCTGCGCTACCAAAATGCTCCAGTAAGCTTTTGGCTGTTACATGCCCTACACTCTTAATCAATGTAAGGCCAATTTTGTAAATTAAACTCATGGGCTAAATTATATATTTATTTACCCACCAACCAACAACTCAAAATAAACAACTAACAATCAACACATTAAAAACAAACTACAAAAATAGTTTGTAAACTATAAAAATAGTAGTACCTTTAATTAACAACAATATATAATACGTAATGAGAGAACTTACAAAGGCGGAAGAACAGGTAATGCTAATTTTATGGGAGATAAAAGAGGGCTTGGTGAAGGAAGTAATAGACAAAATGACCCCACCAAAACCAGCATACAATACGGTGTCAACTGTAATCAGAGTATTAGAAGGTAAAGGGTTTATTGATCATAAAGCTATTGGTAATACCCATATCTACTTCCCTATTATAACTGAGGAAGAATACAAACACTTTGCATTTGATAAAGTAATGAACAATTACTTCGAAAACTCTTACCAGAGCTTGGTATCATTCCTTGTAAAAGAGAAAAACATGGATATGGACGAGCTTGATGAATTGATCCAACTCGCTGAAAAACTTAAAAACAAGAAATGATGAACTGGTTGTACTATCTGCTGGAGGCTAATCTGTATTTAGCTGCGTTTTACGGGTTTTACCGTTTGTTTTTACATAAAGAGACTTTCTATTCCTTAAATAGAGGCTATCTTATTGTAACCAGTATTGTGGCTTTTATTATCCCACTTTTGCAGGTAGGTTACCTTAATAATCTTTTAAATAATCAACAGGAAGCCAGAATCTTATCTGTTCAGGTAGCCCAGGTAACTGAAACAAGTAAAGCACTCACAGTAACCGATCTGCTGATCTTTTGTTACCTAAGTATCGCTGCATTTTTTACAGTAAAAATGGCCATTAGCATATACAAGATCATTTTACTATCCTTTAATGCTAAAAAACAGAAAGCAGGGAAAGTCACCTATGTAGAACTAAATCATTCACATGCTGCATTTTCATTCTTTAACCTACTATTTTTAAATCCATCTGTAGCTGAAAAGCATACCATTCTTAAGCACGAAATGGTCCATATACAACAGAAACACAGCTTGGATATCATTTTCTTTGAAATTGTTCAAATAATCGCATGGTTTAACCCTATTACCTATTTCATTAAAAAGGACATTAAGCTTTTACATGAATACATCGCTGACGACATTACCACGGACAATGATATTCATAAACATGATTACGCTATGTTTCTGATTCAGAACTCCTTCGGAATTGTACCCAATCAACTCGCCAATCAAATATTCAATCAATCAATATTAAAAAGGAGAATTAACATGTTAAACAAAGAAAGATCAGCAGGAAGAGCGAGGCTCAAACTCCTGTTTGCACTGCCAATTGCCGGAGGAATGCTTTGCGCGTCCACCATGGCGTTTACTAAAGATTATGCGATGATAGACTTGTATCCGGAGAAATACGAGTCTACGCAATCCGTAAAACAGGATACGTCTAAGAAAAAAGCAACTGAATTGGAAACCGTTAGGACTAAATCAGGAACAAAAGCTAAACCAGTAAAATTCCCACCTCCAATTGTAACACCTGATCCGCCAGCTGCACCAAGGCCAAAAAAACCAGCGGGTAATGTCAAATTCCCACCAGTAAAATTCCCCCCACCTATTGTAACTCCAGATCCACCGGCAAAACATAAAAAGGCTAAATCACTTAAGGAAGTAAAGTTCCCGCCACCAATTGTAACCCCAGATAAACCTGTGCCTCCACCTCCACCACCTGCAGAGCCAAAAAAAGATGAACCAACATCAATAAGCATTAGCGGAACCAATCAAGATGTTGTACTTATCACCAATGGAGAACAAACAAAGGCTGTAAAGACTCAAAAAATAACTTTTACAGGAAGAGGAACGGTAGCAACTGACCTACAAGGTAAACCGACAAAAAACGGAGTTAATACAGTACAAAAAGGCACAGTTACCTTCGAGGCAAAGCCAACTAACTAAACCTTACTGAGGTATGTAAACCACGTACTTGGTTTCAAAAAACTCTTCTTCAAAGTAAGCTGAAAGCGGATATAATTCCGCTTTTAGTCGTGATTCAGAAATCTCTTCCTTCAAATCACCTCCCTTTAAATACAGTATACCGTTAGCAATGGCGTTTTTTGAATCCTTATTAAACTTACCTTTTACCCAAGGGTAAAAGTCTATAAGCCTTGTAACCGCTCTCGAAACCACAAAATCATACTTATCAGCGATCTGTTCGGCTCTTAAATGACTGGCCTTAACGTTTGTTAAACCCAATGCCAAAGCCACTTCAGTAACTACTTTAATCTTTTTACCGATAGAATCTACCAGATGAAACTGAGTTTCAGGGAAAAGAATAGCCAAGGGAATTCCAGGGAAACCACCTCCGGTACCAACATCCAATACCCGCTCTCCTGCTTTAAAAGTGCAAAATTTAGCGATTCCAAGTGAATGAAGAATATGGCGTTCATACAATTCATCAATGTCTTTTCTTGAAATTACATTGATCTGGGAGTTCCAAAAACTGTACAATTCATACAATTGATCGAACTGAGCTATCTGCTGATCAGTTAGCTCTTTAAAATATTTCTGTATAAGAGTAGACTTTATTTCCACTGGACTTTTTTAACAAATATAGACACAATGCCGTTAAACACTAGAAAAATGAACAATAGAATATCCAAAATAGGAAACCAGAAGCTCAAATTACCATAACTTAACCGCTTTAAAAGGCGAGGATAAACAAAACACCTTATTATAATACTCAAAGCAAAAACTCCTAATGCTATATATAAGGTAGCTTTAAAAAACAATAATGCTGTAAAGAAAGCATAAAACAGGAACTGAATGATAATCTGCGACGACAAAATGAACTTATGTTTCCCTTTGTACATCTTACCAGCACCAAAATGTCTCTTCTTTTGTCTCAAATAAGCACCAAAACTTGTATTGGGCTCACTCCAAACATGAGCATCTTTATTGATAGAGATCGCTGTATTGTTCTTTGTAGCATGCGCATTTACAAATAAATCGTCATCACCAGAGGGAATATGCATGTGCGCAGCGAAGCCCTTATTCTTAAAGAACAACGATTTTTTATATGCCATATTTCGGCCAACACCCATATAAGGCATACCTTTTAGTGCAAATGAAAGGTAATTTACTGCTGTAAAAAAAGTCTCAAAACGAATTAATGCGTTCAATATCCCTCTCTTTTTCATATAAGGCGAGTACCCTAAAAGAATATCTACGCTATCATCTTCCGGCTGTTGCATACCCAATAACCAGTCTTGAGAAGCTGGCAAACAATCAGCATCTGTAAAAACCAACCACTCATTCGATGCTGCTTTAATACCCATGGTAACTGCAAATTTCTTACCTGCAATAAACTTTTCGCCTTCATTTACCTGAACAACTTTTAAATGCTTATACTGTTTCTGAAATGATTCCAATAATTCACGCGTTCCATCCCACGATCTATCATTCACAACAACAACCTCATAATCAGGATAATTCTGTTCAAGAACCGACGGAAGGTACTCCGTAAGGTTATTAACCTCGTTTCTGGCACAAACCACAACGCTTAATGGCTTCCTACCTGTTTCAGGAAGATCATCTATTTTAACTAAAGCTAGTTTTAAGTGAACAAAGAGACTAAAATATAGCTGTACTAAAAAGCAAAAGATTAAAGCGCCGAGCAGGCAACTCTCAATTAAGGTTAATTCCACGATGTATTTTTGTAACCGGCAAATTTCTCATTTTTAATCTGTAATGCACATTTATGTTGATAAAAAATTTAGACCGTAAATAGCTGGTTTTTTGCTACTTTTGCGCAGATTTTTAAACGTATATATTAATAGGTGTAAAAAATCAAATAATCATACACAGATGAAGTTTAGTTTAGAGGCAAAAGATATACATTCAAAAGCAAGAGCAGGGACAGTTACAACAGATCACGGAGAGATACAAACTCCAATTTTCATGCCCGTAGGTACCGCAGGAACAGTTAAAGCAGTACACCAAAGAGAGCTTGAAGAAGATATCGATGCCAAAATAATTCTTGGAAACACCTACCATTTATACCTTAGACCAGGACTGGATGTTCTGGAACAAGCCGGCGGATTACATAAATTTATCGGTTGGGACCGTCCTATTTTAACAGATAGTGGTGGTTATCAAGTATATTCTTTGAGTAAAGTAAGAAAAATCAAAGAAGAAGGAGTTACCTTTCGTTCGCATATAGATGGTTCAAAACACCTGTTTACACCAGAATATGCAATGGATATACAGCGTACCATCGGAGCCGATATCATTATGGCTTTTGATGAATGCACACCATACCCATGCGATTATAAATATGCAGCTTCATCTATTCACATGACACACCGCTGGTTAAAGCGTTGCTGTGACAGATTCGACTCCACAGAGCCTAAGTACGGCTTCAATCAAACCCTTTTCCCTATCGTACAGGGTTCAGTTTATAAAGATTTAAGGAAAAAATCAGCAGAATTTATTGCATCTATGGACCGTGAGGGCAATGCAATAGGTGGCTTATCTGTTGGTGAACCTGCTGAAGAAATGTATGGTATGACAGAGGTTGTATGCGATATTTTACCATACGAAAAACCTCGTTATTTAATGGGCGTAGGTACTCCTATCAATATTTTAGAGAATATTGCGTTAGGAGTAGATATGTTTGATTGCGTAATGCCTACAAGAAATGCCAGAAATGGTATGCTTTTCACTAAAAACGGTATCATTAACATAGGTAACAAGAAGTGGGCAAACGACTTCTCGCCAATTGAAGCTGATAGCGATCTATATGCAGACCAAGTTTACTCTAAAGCCTATTTAAGACATCTAATGCACTCAAAAGAGATGCTAGGCGCACAAATAGCTACCCTACATAACCTACATTTTTACCTGTGGTTGGTTAAACAAGCTCGCGAAAAAATCATCGCAGGCGAGTTTTATGCGTGGAAAAACAAAATGGTAACTATCTTAGGGAATAAATTGTAAATGAGTTTCTTTAAAGACAGGATTAAAATCATCGACTGGTACATTATCAGTAAGTATCTGGGTACATTTCTGTATACCCTGACCTTATTTGTGGTGATCATCATTATTTTTGACTTGTCGGAGAAACTGGATGACTTTTTAAGTGCAAACCTTACCTTTTGGCAGGTTGTAACACTGTATTACGCAGGCTCCATCCCCTTTTACGTGAATATGCTCTCGCCCCTGATCAATTTTATTGCCGTAATTTTCTTTACCGCAAAGATGGCCGATCAGACCGAAATTGTACCAATTCTAAGTGGAGGAGTAAGCTTTAACCGCTTCCTTTTACCCTATTTTGTATCTGCATTCGTCATATTTTCTGTAAATCTGGCTTCAAATCTTTTCATTCTTCCCTATACAAATCAGCTTAAAAATAGCTTCGAAAACACCTATGTAAAGAAGAATGCATCACCAAGCAAGAACAATATCCACATGAAATTAGATGCGAATACCTACATCTATATGGATAGTTTTGACAACAAAACAAAGAAAGGATCAAGGTTCTCCCTTGATAATTTTAAAGGCGATGTACTTACTAAAAAGCTTGTTGCAGAGGAAATACAGTATGATTCTTTAAAAAGATCATGGAAGCTTACCAATTATTCCGTAAGGTATATCAATGGCTTAAAAGAAACCTTTGTTAGAGAATTGGTAAAACCAAAGGACACTATACTTGACATGAGACCAGATGATTTCTCGGCCTACGACAACATCTACGAAAACCTGAGTAACAAAGAGTTATCAGACAAAATCAGAAAAGAAAAGACCAGAGGAACCGGTATTTGGAACGATCTGTTGTTTGAACAGTACAAACGGTACTTACACCCGCTTTCAGCCTTTGTTTTAACCCTAATTGGTGTAGCATTATCATCTCGCAAGGTACGTGGAGGTGTTGGTTTACCTCTTGGAATAGGCATATTATTAAGCTTTGCCTATATTGTAATGAACCAATTTGCCAAGATGTTCTCCCTAAAAGGAGGCGCCTCTCCGTTATTTGCAGTACTCGCCCCAACCATATTTTTTGGCTTGTTAGGCTACTATTTATTGAGAAAAGCCCCTAAATAATGTGCCGGTTACACCAGAAACATCTGTAACCAAAAACCTTTTAATCTTACATTTCACTGTGTTCATATAAGGCTTTACAGGCATCCTCGGCGCTCTAATACTATTGATATCATTTACTCTTTTTACGGCCATTTTAGAGCCTCTAATAAAGAAACAACGTGTCCTGATACAGAATGCCATCGTAGGTTTAACCATCATTACAGGCATCTATCTTATCTTTAAATTCGAATAAAAGTACACTTTAGGCATCATTTTCGGGCTTACTTCAGCCCTTGGATCCAGCTTATTCGCCACCATAAACTCCACATTAGTTCAAAAAATCGACCATAAAATCATTGGATTTTATGAGATTTCAGGAGCTTTTTTCTGGATCACACTGTATCGTTTGTTCGACAAAACGCTACTTACCGAGACATTCAATTTGACTGTTACCGACTGGATTTACCTGACCGTTTTAGGTACCATTTGCACCGCCCTCGCCTATGTTGCAGGCGTGTCGGCGATGCGTACTTTGTCGGCTTTTAGGGTAGCACCCATCACCAACCTCGAGCCCGTATACGGCATCATTTTAGCCTTCATTTTCTTCGGAACCAAAGAGGCAATATCTACCGGATTTTACCTCGGATCCACCCTCATTTTAGGCTCAGTTTTCTTATAGCCCATCTACAAAAAAAGAAGGAATTTACACTAGCAACCTGCCCCTTCTAACGAGAGGGGAGGAGGGTAATCCTGCACAGTAAAACTCACCAACAACGCTCACATCAAAGTGTAAACAGAAGCCAAAACCAAGCGCTATAACTCAACCCATTTCGCTTCAAAATACCGCGCATTTCTCCAGTATTTTACAGCAACACATTTACCATTTCCGTATACATCATCAAATTTTAACGAAGAATTTTTGTTGCATTTTAAGCGTAATTAGTGTACCTTAACAGCAGATTCCGACAACCTGAAATAAATTAGCTCCAGAAATCAAAAACCAATCATTTCAGCGCTAATAATTCACAAAAATCAGAATTACATCACTTTAAACACATAAATATATTTATTTAAAAATCAGTAAATTAAATACTTTTAAATAAATTAAAAAATCACCAATATCAACTGATAAAAACTTACAAATACTAATTATTTTAGCAAACATGATAAATGACGCAAAATAAAGATATTAAACAACTGATATTCAAATTAATAATTACAGTAACATTAAGCATCATTTCACATAGTGCTTTTGCTCAGATTTTCGGAGGAGACCAAAACCCACTTAGTGTAAAATGGAGACAAATAAATACCTCGGGGTTTAAGATCATCTTTCCGAGCGAACTTGAAAAAGAAGCCCAAAGAATGGCCAATACGCTCGGCTACATTTATCCCCATGTTGGCGGCAGTCTGGGAAGGCAAAAAACCACCATCCCACTGATCCTTCAAAACCGCGGAGTGATCGCAAATGGCTTCGTTCAACTCGCCCCAAAAAAGTCTGAATTTTACACCACCCCACCGCAGCAATTCGACAGTCAGGATTGGCTAAATAACCTGGCCGTTCATGAGCTCCGACACGTTGCTCAATACGACAAATTAACCGGCGGAAAAGCCTACCCTTTTCCTGAGTATGTTTACTTCGCCTGGTTTGGAGTTAGCATCCCACTTTGGTTTTTCGAAGGCGATGCAGTCACCATCGAAACGGCACTTACAAATGCCGGTCGCGGCAGGCAACCTTCATGGGTTATGCCTTACCGAGCCAGCCTACTCGAAGGCAAGAAATTCTCTTACAGCAAAGCGAGCTTCGGATCAGAAAAAGACATCACCCCCGGATACTACCAACTTGGGTACCTGATGGCTTCGAACATCAGAAAGGAATTTGGAAAAAACATTTTCGACAGTCTACTCACCGACATTCGCAAAAGACCAGTCAGACTTTACCCCTTTTCCAACAGCTTAAAAAAGTTCACCAAAATGGGAACCAAAAAATGGTACAACCATACCACCGAAATTCTGAAGAAAGAATGGACCAGTCAAAGCGAAAAATCACCAACCGAAAACTACCCTGCTCTAAACAGCGAATCCAAATTTGCAACCAACTACTTCCTTCCTGTAAAAATTAAAGACGGCAGAATTCTGACCCTCAAACAAAGCAAAGCTGAGACGGCACATTTCGCAATCATCGACAGCGCGAAAAACGAAACCAAACTGTTAAGCATCGGCTACCAGGAACAACCGTGGTTCAGCTACGCCAACGGAGTTATTGTTTGGGACGAGATTCGTTACGACCCAAGATATCGCCAGCGCAGCTACAGTGTCATCTGTAGTTACAACCTAAAAACCGGGAAGCAGAAAAAACTAACCACAAGAAGCCGGATCTTCTCCCCTTCCATTTCTGCTGATGGAAAAAAGATAGTGGCGGTAAAAATTGACCTTAGCAACAAATGCAACCTGATAGAGCTTGACGCAGAAACCGGCGCCACCCTAACCACCATCCCAAATCCCGAAAACCTAATTCTTCAAACTCCCTCTTACAATCCTACCGCAAACCTCATCACCTACATCAGCGTAAGCGAAAAAGGAAAAGCCTTATGGGTAACCGACAAAGAAGAAAAAACAGAACAGCTGATAAAGGAAACGCAACAGCAGATAAGCAGGCCGATTTACATTAATCGAGGAATAGCTTTTAACGCGCACTACAACGGAATCGATAACATTTACAGTATAGATACCGTTTCAAAAAAGATAAGCGCTCTGAGCGCCTCTAAATACGGCGCCTTTAATCCAACTCAGGCCGACAGCACAGCCGCCATCGTTTTCAACAACTACGAACTAACCGGCTACCAAATTTCGGAAATGCCATTATCGCCAAAGCCCATTGGCCGAAACAATTTCGTTTATTTTGACGGCGCTGTCCAAAAACAAGAAAACACCGGCAGCGTTTTCAACAACATTCCCGACAGCACCTACATTTCCAAACCATACCGAGCACTAGCAAACCTGTTCAACGTGCACAGCGTAATTCCGGTAATAGAAAACGAGTACCGCGGAGGACTGCAACTAAATTCAGACAATTTACTCAGCACGTTCAGCTTTTTCACTGGCGTGGATTATTACCGTGATCTTAAAAAATTCGAATACAATGCGGGCTTTACCCTAAAAAGTTTTTACCCGATCATACAAGCCACTTATCGGAACCGCCCCAGAAGAACCTTCTACAACGCAAAATCAGGCGTTCTGCAGGGAGACTGGAGAGAAAACAATGTCCAACTCCAGGCTTCCGTTCCAATTAGCTTAAACGCGCTAAATGACACTTACAGTTTTTCATTCAACGCACTTACCAGTTACACCCAAAGATACCAACCGGAAAATCTGCCAAGTACTTTTATCAACAAACTGATTTTCCCGATGGAATACAGTTTCACTTTTAATCACGGTACTGCGCAAGCTCCGAGAGACATTGCACCAAAATGGGCTCAAATTTTTAGGATTTCTTACATGAACCAACCCTTTGATGATCACCTTAATGGTATGCTGTTTGCTTTCGAAGGATTTCTATATTTCCCCGGTTTGCTAAAAAATCATTCGTTCCTGGTAAACTTCAATTACCAAAACACATCAGGCATCAGAAAATACGACCAGGAAATAAACACGGTTTACGGCTACAGCAACATCCAGGCAAGAAGCATCCTCAGAAACACGCTACTTTTCAACTACCGCTTTCCTATCGTTTTTCCGGACGCAGAGATTGGCCCCCTGGCCTACATCAGAAACCTGAGGGCAGGATTGTTTTGTCATTACGAGAATATTGGGAGTGACACAAATTTAGCCGAACCTAAAACTTTTGGTTTCGAATTGCGTAGTAGTATGAACCTACTGCGTTATCAACCGGTTTTTGACGTGGGTGCAAGATGTGTTTTTGTAAACAAAGTATATAACCAAAATCCTATATTAGAATTAATTTTAAACTATAGCTTTTAAGTCATGAAGACCAAAACCATTTTTATCATCGCATTCACAGCCATCATTACCATTTTTTTAATGATCAATACAGACGCCGTAGAATTTAACTTCATTTTTGTAAAGAAAGATATTTCTAAACTGTTGGTAGTGGGTGTATGTACTTTTGTGGGATTTGTACTTGGCTACTGGGCCGGCAGACCGAAAACTACCGTGAGCACTTATGACAGGGTTGATACACCGATAAAATCGGGAGATCATAAAAACACGCTGAGCGATGAGGATCGCGATTACATCAGCTAAGAAATAAAATCGTCATCCTGAATTCGTCATGTCGGTGATGCACACACATCGCCCACCCGTCATCCTGAATTTATTTCACTGTTGTCCGGTTAAAATCTAAACACACCATTAAATCATTTAAATTAAGCTAAAAACAGTGTTTTTTTTGTCTTTTGAAAAAGCAAGCCCTCTGTTTTTCCCATTTTTAAAATTCCTATTTAAATCCGGCTGTCCGGAGAAAATTAGATTATAATTCGTGTTTTAGCATTCTTAACTCTTTATAGCTGCAATATTCAGGAAAATAATATTTCAGAAGCCAAATATTGCAGCCATTTGTAAGTCGGCTGTCCGGTTAAAATTTATTATAAAACTTTCTCCGGACAACAGTGAATTTATTTCAGGACCTCTCAAGAGAAATGTAGCCTAGCAATTGAGGGATGCTGAAATAAATTACCAATGACAAAGAGGTTATTCTGCTCGTTGTATATAGCGGTCGTCATGCCGCTGAAGAGCGGTATCTCGCACCAGCGAGGCTTCCTTTCTCTTGCGGGGTCCTGACCTCGAAGAAGCTGCGAAGCAAAATAAATTCAGGATGACGACTGAGTATACAAAATTGTCATTACTACTTTTTTGTATTTTTTCTAATGCTAGGCTCTCAGCATGACGTGAATTACGGGTATAACGTAAATCCCGGCATGACGATCGTTTTAAAAAACTTCTTACAGACCACTGAAGATCACTGACAATAATTTTTCTTATTGATGAATTTCGTAAGTGAAATTAAGCGTAGCAGAACGCTCTAAAATATTCGATACCGAGCAATACTTTTCGAAAGTTAAAGCCAATGCTCTCTCAACTTTCTGAACATTTAACGCCCCATAAAGATCAAAGTGAATATTGATCACATCAAATATTGGCGGCATCTCCTGATCCTTACGAGTAGCCTTAATCTTTATTTTAACGTCATCAAGTGGTTCTTTTTGCTTAGTTAACACATTTACAACATCAATTCCGCTGCAGCCACCCAAACCTACCAATAGCATCTCCATTGGTCTAAAACCTTTGCCTTCGCCACCAATTTCCGGCTTAGCATCCAACTCCACTGTTTGACCACTTGGGTTCTGAGCTTCAAAATTAAACTTATTGTTCTTACGTATCAGGTTGATTTCCATTTGTAAATATCTTTTTAACTTTTAAATTTTATCTTTTTAAACGCAACAATACCGTCGCATCAATCGCATAGCTAAATGTTATAAAACACTTTGTTGTTCTTTTCCAATTCAGGTAATCGAACCTCATTTTCAAATATTGCAAAAACTGACGAACCACTACCACTCATGGCAGCAAATATTGCTCCCTCATGATAAAGCAAATCTTTAACCGCTGCAATTTCAGGATATTTTAGAAACACAGTGCTTTCAAAATCATTATTTAAGTTTGATTTCCAATCTTTCAAGGGTAAACGAATCAGCTCCTTTAGCGACACGCCAGAGTTATGAGGCATAATTCCGCTGTAAGCATCTGCAGTCGAAACATGAACAGGCGGCTTAACCAGCACGACCCTATAATCCGAAAGATCAACCTCTACATCACTAAACTCATCCCCTTTCCCCTCAGCAAAAACAGGCTTATTGCTGATAAAAAACGCACAGTCAGCACCTAATTGCCTTGCATAGTCTTCCATTTGAGGAACACTTAGCTCCAATTCAAATTTATCATTCAGCAATTTGATAAGAAATGCAGCATCAGATGAGCCACCTCCCAAACCAGCACCAACCGGAATATTTTTAAGTAATGTGATTTTTTGCGAAGGCAAATCAAAGTCCTTTTTCAGTAGCTCAAATGCTTTTAGGCAAATATTGTCCTCTGCACTGCCTGGTATATCGATTCCTTTTATCTCACAAGTCGTTTCCTCAGCGTCTGTAATTTCTATAACATCATTTATTTTTATCGGATAAAATACTGTTTCGAGGTTATGATACCCATCAGGTCGTTTTTCAGTTACATACAGACCAAGGTTGATCTTGGCATTGGCAAATGCAAGCATTGATTTTGCGTTTATTGTTAAGCTGGCAAACTTACAAAAATCAAAAACATAGTGCATCAGTAATAAGTTCAAAATACTCAGTATTGGGTATTTTATTCCGTCGCGTTTCCGCATAGCTTTACACAATAGCGAACTCATGAAAACACTTTTAAAATTCTCAATAGTTTCACCTTTACTCTTACTGTTTGTTTTAAGTGGTTGTAAAAAAACAAACCACAAAGGAGCTGCTCAAGAACAAAAAACAGAAAGTAAAGTAGTCTTAAAAGCCATAATAAGAGACAATGGCAAAACCGAATACCAATACAATGAGTTTGGCAAGGTTAAGAGAATTAACCGTTTTAATAACAAAACAGGACTTACAGAATACCTCATTTATGACTACAATGACAATCAACCCACGCAGATCCGCAGGTTTGGCCAAAATTATGAGTCTAATGAAATGACGCTTAAAAACACCTACAAGGTCTTCTACAGAAACAATAGAATTATAAGAATTGAACATTACAATGAAAACAAGGAAGACATTACCAGTCATTTATTCTTCAGATATCAAGACAGCATAGCCGCAAAGGGCCCACTAGTAGCGTGTGAGGTTAATTCCTCTGGAACTTATAAGAGTGGCACTATTTATAGCTTTTCATATGATGAGAGGGGAAATATTATCAAAGAATCGGCAGGCACTACCGCAACAACATTTGAATCAACATTCCAATATGATAATTCAGTGAATCCCCTATTTGGCATCGATGGCTTCGAAAGACTATTACATTACGAATACTCTTTCCAAGACGCATTTAATTTTATCGCTTTTTTATCACCCAACAATTGTATTTATTCTGATAGAGAACAAAATGTAAACCGTCAAAAAATTGCCCAAGCATCGTACGCCTACATTTACAATGAGAACAAGATGCCAATAAAACTTAAAACCACCGTGCGTACTTCGCAACTAGAATATGATTATGAACAGGAGGATCCTAATGCAAACCCATACCAAATGGCAACAAGAGAGGAAAACTACAATCAGCAGTTCGAGTACCAAACTATAACTGTAAAATTAAACCCTTAAAATCTATATCCAGATTTAATGTATTTTACTGACTCAAACACACAGACATTGGGAAACCAACCCGAACCGGAACTTTTCGGTTTTTACATTTCCCTGGCTTCCATTTAGGCATTGATCGGATATTTTTGAGCACCTTTTTATCTGTTGAGGTATAAGCTTCAAATTCCTTACCTGTAATCTTTTCTTCGAGAATAGCTCCATCAACATCAATAATCATCTCAAATTTAACTGAGCCTTGAATGGTTCCATCATCATTAATAAAATCCACGTTTCTAGTAGCATACCTCAAGAGTTCTCGCAAACCTCCAGGAGGTTCAGGCATCTGATCTACAAACTGATAAATATTTCTTTTTAATTTAGAATTATACTCTTTTGAGCAAGACATGTTTTCTGCTACAGGAGTATAACCAGGGCGAGCACAACCTAGCAAGTAAAATACAATTGCAAATAGGAACATTATTTTCATCCATTTCTAATTACGAGCAAAAAACAGCTTCCAATTTCCCACCTGATTAATGCTAAAACTTAAAATTAATGTTTCTACGCAAAACTTTAGTACAAATCAAAAAACACATTAAAAAAACCACCACAAATAACTGTAATTCAACACCTTAATTTCATAAAGTATAAAATTCTACATATATTTAAAATCTTACAAAAAGGATCGGGTAGTCAGTCCACGTTCAGTCCACAGTCAGTCCACGTTGAGTCCACGTTTTTCTAGAGAAAAGGTGGACTGACAGTGGATCCAGTCTGGGATGATGGTAGACTGACTGTCGCGTCCTTTGAGAACTGAATTATTAACAATTAAATTAAAATTACAATGGCAAAATTTGACGGAAAACAAATCGTAGGTCTCATAGGAGGTCTCGTATTTAAAAAAGGAAGAAACAATACAACTATTGTTCAACCCAAACCAGCTTCGATGGCACAAACCACGGCTACAAAAGGCGCAGCCAATCTATTTGGTATTGCAAGCACATTATCCAAAACGATTCGTTATGGCATGACAGAAATTACCGACCAATTTTACGATGGAGGTATGGTTAATCGCTTAACAAACCAGAACAGATCCATTTTAGCACACTGCTATGATAAGGATACGCGAAAATTCGTTTTTAATGAAACCAGCTTTAGTAGACTAGCAGGATTTGAATTTAACTTCAAATCACCTGTCACCAATAGCTTATGGGTGCAACCACAAACCACATTATCAGGAAACGATTTAACAGTATATGTACCAGCTTTTGAAATTCCGGTTCAATTAAAGTTCCCGAATCTGGCAAACACATGTACAATCAACATTAGCGTTAATTTGTATGTACTCGATCAATCATTAAAAAGGGTGCTCCCATTACAAAGTATTGAAATAGGCAAAAACCAAACTCATGTACCAGCTCAGGAATTTAAATTTGAAGTTCCGGATGGCTGCCTCTGTGTTGCAGGTATAAACCTCCAATATTTTTACCTTTACAATGGTATTAAAACGGTTCTTAACAAGAAAGATTTTAACCCTGCAGCTATTTGTGGCGCTATACTTAGCCCCGGAATTTTTGTACCACCTGTACAAACAGATCCATACAGGGCGGTAGCAAAATGGCGTATTATGGATGGTTTAGAGATACCTTATTAAAGATTCTATTTAATATGTACTTTTGCATCAAATAGCCTTTTATAATTAATCAGATGAAACAATATTTAGATTTGATGCAGCACGTGCTTGATCATGGCACACAAAAACATGATCGTACCGGAACTGGCACCATCAGCGTATTTGGGTATCAGATGAGGTTTAATTTGCAGGAAGGCTTCCCTATGGTTACCACAAAAAAACTGCATTTAAAGTCGATCATCCATGAGTTGATCTGGTTTTTAAGCGGCGATACCAACATTAAATATTTAAAAGATAATGGGGTAAAAATATGGGACGAATGGGCTGATGCAGATGGCAATTTAGGCCCTGTATATGGCTCGCAATGGCGCTCATGGCCTAAGCCTGATGGTGGACATATTGATCAAATAGAACAGATCGTTAACACGATTAAAAATAACCCGGATTCGAGACGCATTATTGTTTCGGCATGGAACGTGGCAGACGTGGAGCATATGGCGCTTCCACCCTGCCACGCTTTTTTTCAATTCTATGTGGCAGATGGCAAATTGAGCTGTCAGCTTTACCAACGCAGTGCCGATATATTTTTAGGTGTACCGTTTAACATTGCCTCGTACGCCTTGCTTACCATGATGGTGGCTCAGGTATGTGGTTTGGAATATGGCGATTTTATTCATACACTTGGCGACGCTCATTTATACAACAATCATATTGAGCAGGCCAAACTGCAATTAAACAGAGACCCTAAAAAACTGCCTGTAATGGAAATCAATCCCGATGTTAAAAATATCCTCGATTTTAAATTTGAAGACTTTACATTGAAGGATTATGACGCTCACCCTCATATTAAAGGAGCAGTAGCGGTATGATCGTTTCAATTGTAGTAGCAATTGCTCAGAATAATGCCATCGGTAAAAACAATCAGCTATTATGGCATTTACCGGCCGATTTAAAGCACTTTAAGCAAATAACCAGCGGGCACACCATTATTATGGGGCGTAAAACCTATGATTCTATTGGCAGGCCGTTGCCAAACCGCCGCAACATCGTTATTACCAGAAATACTGATCTGGCCATTGAGGGCGTTGAGGTGGTAACAAGTGTAGACGAAGCTTTGGCGCTTTGTGATCAGAACGAAGAAGTGTTTATTGTGGGTGGGGCTCAGATTTATAAAGATGCACTGGCTAAAACTGATCGCATTCATCTTACCACAGTTCACGAAACTTACGATGCGGACACTTTCTTTCCGGAGATCGATAAAGCGGACTGGAAAGTGATAAATTCAGAAGATTACCTGCCAGACGAAAAAAATGCCGTAGCTTACACTTTTTCGACACTTGAACGGTATTAAACAATCTTAAAAGCAAATAGTTGGAGGCCTATAATAAAAACTTTCATAACGTGGCCTATTATTTAAAAAAATAATTAGATTTGCCGACTTGTTAAAAAAATATATAGCATATAGACTAATAATTACAAACAAATGCAGGGTAAAGGTTTTATAAAATTTATGGCGATACTTTTAGGTATCGTCTGTGTGTATTCTCTCTCATTCAACTTTGTTACTTCTAAAGTTGAAAAAGACGCAAAAGCTTATGCTAAAGGAGACCTGGATAAGGAAAAAGCTTATTTAGATTCGATGGCAACAGTACCGGTATATCCTCTTTTTGGATTTAATTACCAGTTCTGTAAAGAAAAAGAAATCAACCTTGGTTTAGACTTAAAAGGTGGTATGAACGTAACGATGGAAATCTCGTTATCAGAATTAGTTAAATCTTTAGCTAATAATACTGATGATGCTAATTTCAACAAAGCGTTAGTAAATGCTCAAACTCAGTTGAACGCTGGTGGAAAAGATTTCATTAACTTATTTGTTAACGAATTCGAAAAACTTTCTCCAGGTGTAAAGTTAGCTGACTTCTTTTCTAATCAAGACAACTCTAAACTTCTTAAACCTGATGCCAGCAATTCGGAAGTAAAAAGCTTTTTATCAAAAGAAGCTACTAGTGCTATTGACCGTTCATTCGTTATTATCAGAAGCCGTATTGATGGTTTTGGTGTAGTGAGCCCGAACATGCAGAAACAAGAAGGTACTAACCGTATCCTTATTGAGATGCCAGGTGTTCAGGACAAAGAAAGGGTTCATAAATTATTACAAGGTTCGGCAGAATTACAATTCTGGCAAGTTTATAACAACGAAGAGGTTTATCCAGTTTTGGAAAACATCAACAAAACTCTTGCTTCAACTTTAAAAGTTGCTGATACTGCTACAACTGCAAAAGCTTCAACAGATACTACTGCTGCAAAAACAGGAAGTAAATTAGCTGGTTTATCAAAAAGTAAAGACACTAAAGATTCTGCAGGTGTTAAAAATGCTGCCGCAGCAAAATCTAACCCATTATTCTCGGTTTTAAACATCCCTACTTACCAAGGTCAAAACGGACAGCCTTCATTGCGTCCGGGACCAGTTGTTGGTTGGGTTGCTCAAAAAGATACAGCTAAAGTAAACGCTTACTTTAAAAGACCTGAAATTGCTTCTATCATTCCTCATAGCTACAAATTCATGTGGAGTGTTAAACCGATGGACATTGCTCAATCTGGTGGTGCTAAAATCTTTGAATTGTATGCAATCAAATCTTTATCATCTGATGGTAAACCAGATTTAGGTGGTGATGCAATCAGTGATGCTCGTCATGATTACGATCAAAAAGGTCGTCCTGAGGTAACCATGTACATGACTGGTGAAGGTGCTGCAAAATGGAAAAAAATTACAGCTGAAGCTTCTGCTGATCCAAATAACAAAAAATCTATTGCTATTGTATTAGATAACACTGTTTACTCTGCTCCTACTGTACAGAACGAAATTCCTAACGGTATTTCTTCTATCACTGGTAGCTTTACAGTTAATGATACTCAGGATTTAGCAAACATATTAAAAGCAGGTAAACTTCCAGCTCCGGCTAGAATTGTTGGTGAATTCGTTGTTGGTCCTTCACTTGGTGAGGCGGCTATCCACAATGGTTTATTATCATTCGTGCTTGCGTTTATCGTAATCTTGGTGTTCATGGCTTTATATTACAATAAAGCTGGATGGGTTGCTAACCTTGCATTGGTAATCAACTTATTCTTCATCATGGGTATCTTGGTATCACTGGGTGCGGTATTAACATTGCCTGGTATTGCCGGTATCGTATTGGTAATCGGTTTATCAGTGGATGCAAACATTCTAATTTTTGAGCGTGTTAGAGAGGAGCTTACTTTAGGTAAACCAACTCCGGTAGCGATCAAAGAAGGTTTCAAACATGCAATGTCATCTATCATTGACTCTAACGTTACAGTATTTGTATTAGGTGCTATCCTTTACATCTTCGGTAGTGGTCCGGTTCAAGGTTTCGCAACTACATTGTGTATCGGTATCTTATCGTCTCTATTCTGTGCGGTATTGATCTCTCGTTTAGTTTTCGAATACCTATTAGATAAAAAATCTAACATTACATTTGGTAACAAACACACTATCCACGCATTTAAAAATATTGCTTTCAACTTTGTTGGTCATAGAAAACTTTATTACTCTATTTCTACTGCAATCATTGTTTTAGGTTTTATTTTCTACTTCAAAAATGGCGGATTAAACCTTGGTATCGACTTCAAAGGTGGTAGAACTTATATCGTTCACTTCGATAAAGGAATGCATACTGAAGATGTTAAAGCTAGTCTAAATGCATCTTTCCCTGAGTCGGAAACTATCGTTAAAACAGCTGGTGCTGATAATGAATTAAAAATCACTACTACTTACCACATCACTGATCAAGATCAAGGTGCTGATAAATTAGTTGAGAAAGCTTTACACGAAGGTTTAGCAAAAACAGGTGTTAAATACACTATTGAAAGTAATGAAAAGGTAGGTCCTATTATTGCGAGCGATATTGTTTACGGCGCTTACGGAGCAATCTTGTTCTCTTGTTTAGTGATGTTCTTCTATATTGTAGTAAGGTTTAAGAAACTAAACTATGGTTTAGGTGCGGTTATCGCATTGTTCCATGATGTGCTTCTTGTACTTTCATTCTACACAATTTTAGATGGTGTATTGCCATTCTCTTTAGAAATTGGTCAGGATTTCATTGCAGCGATCTTAACGGTAATGGGTTATACCATGACTGAAACAGTTGTTGTGTTTGACCGTATCCGTGAGAAACTTGCTGAAAGTGGTAAAGAAGATTTACATGGTGAGGAACGTAATAAACTAATCAACTTTGCATTGAACAGTACTTTAAGTCGTACTATTTTGACTTCATTAACTGTATTCTTTGTATTGTTGGTAATCTTTATCTTCGGTGGAGCTAGTATCCGCGGATTCATCTTCGCCTTATTGATTGGTCGTATCATCGGTACATATTCATCATTATGTATCTCTACACCTATCGTAATCGATCTTGGTAAAAACAAATAAGTATATTACTTACAAATGATAATTAAAGGCATCCTTTTTGGATGCCTTTTTGTTTGTTATGTATATTTACCAAAATTGATTTTTATGGAGCAACGTTTTCCTAAAGGCAACAAACCCAGAATTATAATTGTAGGCGGCGGCTTTGGCGGCATCGAACTGGCAAAAAAACTGCGAAATCAAGATGTAGAAGTAATTATGCTCGATAAACATAATTACCATACTTTTCAACCATTACTATATCAGGTTGCTACCGGAGGCTTAGAGGCTGACTCTATTGCTTTTCCACTAAGAAGAATCTTTAAAGGTCAAAAAAACTTAACATTTAGGGTTACCGAAGTTAAAAAGGTTTTGCCTCTTGAAAATGTTGTTGAAACGACTATCGGCACTTTCGAATACGACCATCTGGTAATTTCTACAGGCTCTACCAGTAACTTTTTTGGACAGACAGAGATTGAGAAAAATGCCATGCCCATGAAATCAATTCCCGAAGCTTTAAACCTTAGGAGTTTGATATTGCAAAATCTGGAACTGGCACAGATTACAACCGATGAACTTGCTGAAGCAGAATTACTGAATTTTGTAGTGGTTGGTGGTGGCCCTACCGGTGTAGAAACCTCTGGAGCTATTGCCGAGCTTAAAAAGCATGTACTAAAAAATGATTATCCTGAATTAGACCTCAGTAAAGTAAATATTTATTTGATTGAAGGCTCTCCGGAATTATTAGGAGCTATGTCAGTTCAGGCTCAGCAGAAATCAGAAGCATTTTTAAAGGAGCTTGGTGTAACGGTTATGACCAATGCACGCGTCCAATCTTACAACGGTAGGCAATTAACACTTGTTGACGGTCGCATTATCCCCTCTTCTACTGTAATTTGGTCGGCCGGGGTAAAAGGAGTTGTGATTGAAGGCTTAAACCCTCAGAGTGTAGTGCGTGGTAATCGTGTAAAAGTTAACGAGATCAACAGAATTGATGGTCATGAGAATATTTACGCCATTGGAGACGTAGCTGCCATGATTACTGAGGAGCTTCCTAATGGTCATCCTGGTGTTGCGCCGGCTGCAATACAACAAGGCAAACAGCTTGCTGAGAATCTAATTAACATTATAAATAACAAACCTACAGAGCCTTTTAAATACTTTGATAAAGGTGCAATGGCAACTGTTGGAAGAAACAGAGCCGTTGTAGATATACATAAAGTAAGATTTCAGGGTGTATTTGCCTGGTTTACCTGGATGTTTGTTCACTTAATGACACTAGTTGGTTTTAGAAACAAGCTAGTAGTATTTGTGAACTGGGTATGGAGCTATTTCAGTTACGACAGAGGGACAAGGCTAATTATTCGTCCATTTTTAAGAGGAAATCCAGAACTTTTACTGGAAACCACCAAACTTGCTAATGATGAGACTACCAAACTTGTTAAAGATGAGCCAAAAGTCAATTAAGCTGATAGAATGCCCCCGTGATGCCATGCAGGGTATTCATGATTTTATAGATACTGATATTAAAGCGGCATATATTAATTTGTTGTTGCAGGTTGGGTTTGATACAATTGACTTCGGCAGTTTTGTATCTCCAAAAGCGATTCCGCAATTGCGTGATACACGCGAAGTATTAGCTAAACTTGATTTAAGTGCTACACGCTCCAAACTTTTGGCAATTGTAGCTAATTTACGAGGTGTTGAGGAAGCTGTTGTGCACGAGGAGATAACTTATCTGGGCTTTCCCTTTTCTATTTCTGAGACGTTTCAACAAAGAAATACCAACTCCAGCATTGCACAATCAATGGATACGGTTAAACAGATGCTAGATCTATGTGATAAACATGGCAAAACTGCAGTAGTTTATTTGTCGATGGGCTTTGGAAATCCTTATGGAGACGAATGGAATGTTGAAATAGTTGAAAAGTGGGCGGATGAATTGGTGACTAATGGTGTAAAGATTCTTTCTTTATCGGACACTACGGGTGTTTCTTCTCCTGAGAAAATACATGAGATTTTACCTTCTTTGGTTAAAAGGTTTGAAAACACAGAGATAGGTTTGCATTTGCATAGTACGCCCAATACGCGTTTCGAGAAAATCGAAGCTGCTTATGAAAGTGGATGCCGTAGATTTGACAGTGCGTTAAAAGGATTTGGAGGTTGCCCTATGGCAACTGATGACTTAACTGGTAATCTGGCCACTGAAGATCTTATTGCTTTCTTAGAAAGCAGGAATGAGGCGTTAAACTTGAACATGGCTAAGTGGCAGGAAGCTATTGTGTTTTCGCAAAAGGTTTTCCAACTTTAAATCAACGTTCATTATCAACTATCGTCATCCTGAATTTATTTCAGGACCTCGCACTTGCTAAACCACTTTACTACATAAATACTGTTCTCTTGAGGGGTCCTGATACCGGCCTTCGCCGGTATGACGATTCAGGATAACGATTGCCCTATTTTGATTACTGTACTAAGCGTGATGGTGCTTTTTAACCATTTTAAAATGCTGTATACCGGCTTCTTCAAACTGCTCGCCTTCTGCAATAAACCCAAACCTTGAATACAACCTCATCGCATCCAGTTGTGCATTTAAATAGACATAATCTGCATCAGAAGGTAAATCAGACAAGGCTGCTGCTACCAGGGCCTGTCCTATTCGCTTTCCTCTGAACTTTTTCAAAACAGCAAATCGTTCTAATTTGTATCCATTGTCTGTTTTACGCCAACGACACGCGCCACAAGGCTCGTTATTTAGCAATGCAAGAAAATGTTTAGAAACATCTTCATTTTCCCATTCTAGTTCCGGAGGACAATTCTGCTCTTCAACAAAAACGGTTTTTCTAATTGCAAATACTTTATCCAAATCTTGCGGATTGTTTACCTTAATTACCTGAAGTGCGTCCATAACCTTTATTTATTTTACGTTTAAAATGCAACAAAAAAAGCGCCACAAGTATAATTCCTGTGGCGCTTTGTAACTTTTAACCCAAGGATTACAATTTATCGCTTGCGTCTTTACAGTTTAAATCTTCAAATGCTTGAGTTAAACGTTTAACAAAGGCTTCTTCACCTTTACGTAACCAAACACGAGGATCATAATATTTCTTATTCGGTTTATCTTCGCCATCAGGGTTTCCGATTTGTGCTTGAAGATAAGCTTCATTAGCTTTATAATAATCTAAAATACCTTCCCACATAGCCCATTGCATATCTGTATCGATATTCATTTTGATAGCTCCGTAAGAAATAGCTTCTCTGATTTCTTCTTGAGAAGAACCAGAACCACCATGGAATACAAAGTTGATAGGTTTCTCAGCAGAAATATTGAATTTCTCTTTGATGAAATCCTGAGAGTTTTTAAGAATTACCGGTTGTAATTTAACGTTACCTGGTTTGTAAACACCGTGAACGTTACCAAACGCAGCTGCAACAGTGAATTTATCACTTACTTTGCTTAATTCTTCGTAAGCATAAGCTACTTCAGAAGGCTGAGTATATAATTTAGAACTATCTACATCGCTGTTGTCAACGCCATCTTCTTCACCACCTGTAACACCAAGCTCGATTTCAATGGTCATACCTAATTTAGCCATACGCGCTAAATATTTAGCAGAGATTTCCATGTTCTCTTCGATAGACTCTTCAGATAAGTCTAACATGTGCGAAGAAAACAATGGTTTTCCAGTTTCTGCAAAGAATTTCTCACCATGATCTAACAATCCGTCGATCCATGGTAATAATTTTTTAGCAGCGTGGTCAGTGTGTAATATTACAGCAACACCATAATGTTCAGCTAATAAATGAACGTGTTTTGCTGCAGATACTGCACCTAATACGCAAGCATTTAAGTTATCATTATTTAATGTTTTACCTGCGTAGAATTGTGCTCCACCGTTAGAAAGTTGAATGATAACAGGTGAATTAACTGCTTTGGCAGTTTCCATTACTGCATTAATGGTATTTGTACCGGTAACATTTACTGCTGGCAAAGCAAATTGATGTTTTTTAGCCTGTTCAAACAATTCCTGAACGGCATCTCCGTAAATTACGCCCTTGTAGCCTTTTAAACTCATTTTTTATAATTTTATATCTGCCGAAGTTAGGAAAAATATCACTTTAGGCAAACCAATACGGCGATTATTTTCAATTAAAGCGTATTGTTTAGCCTTGGTAATGAAGCTATCATGTGTTATTTTATATTTTTCTGAAGATTTACAGACTCATAATCGTTTAACTAAAGTATCCTTAAACTCTTCTAATTTTTTTTTGTTTCTTTGTACTCGCATTTTTCAAGAAATAACATGGCTTGGTTTAAGAGAGAAAAAAAAGGTATTAGTACGCTTACTGAAGAAAAAAAAGAAGCGCCAGACGGTTTATGGAACAAGTGTCCAAATTGTAAAAAAGCTTTACATACTGCCGATCAGGTTGAGAATAAATATGTTTGCCAATATTGTGATTATCATTTAAGAATAGGATCTAAAGAATATTTTCAGGTATTATTTGACGATGATAAGTTTACGGAGCTTTTCCCTAATCTAACATCAGGAGATCCATTGAACTTTACGGACAGCAAGCCTTACACCGACAGATTGGTGGAAAGCATGAAGAAAACCGGCTTAAAAGACGCAATTAGAGCTGCTCATGGCAAGATAGAAGGTGAAGACCTTGTGATTGCATGTATGGACTTCAATTTCATCGGCGGATCTATGGGTTCAGTAGTAGGTGAAAAAATTGCCCGATCTATTGATTACTCAATGAAACATAAAATTCCGTTCTTAATGATCTCTAAGTCTGGTGGTGCCCGGATGATGGAAGCTGCATTTTCATTAATGCAAATGGCTAAAACTTCGGCTAAATTGGCATTGTTAAGTCAGGCTAAAATTCCTTACATATCTTTACTTACAGACCCTACAACTGGTGGTGTAACTGCATCTTATGCTATGCTTGGTGATATTAACATCGCAGAGCCTGGTGCTTTGATTGGTTTTGCTGGCCCAAGGGTTATTAAAGAAACTATAAAGAAAGATCTTCCTAAAGGTTTCCAAACTGCAGAATTCGTTTTAGAACATGGTTTCCTTGATTTTATTGTAGATCGCAGAATGATGAAAGCAAAACTTGCTGCTTTCCTTAAAATGATGAAACACTAGTTGGTAATTGTTAGTGTAATTACTGGCTGTTAGTATAATCTTATATAAAAAGACCTCTGTTGTGTTACAACAGGGGTCTTTTTTTTGGCTCTATGTTAGCGCCCCGTCATCCTGAATTTATTTCAGGACCTCGCACTAGCATGGCTTTCTTTCTCTTGAGGGGTCCTGAAATAAATTCAGGATGACGTGATGCTAACATATATGACGCTAATAAAAGTAACGCTAATAAAAAGGGGGTAAACACTAATAAGTATTTACCCCCTTTTACCCGAATCTATCTCAATTACTTATTTGTATCTGTTGATAACGAATAAGGGAAATCCGACTCACTAGTGCCTCTTTCTTTATTCGGAGCTTCAACCATGTTAAAATCTAAAGTTGCACCTTGCAATAAAGTAGAGTGGCTTAACCAGTTTTTAGAGTATGGTTTGCCATTGTATTTTAAGTCTTGTACGTATTTGTTATCTGCACTGTTTTTTGGTGCATTGATAGTAATCGTTTTACCGTTATCTAACGTAAGCGTAACCTTTTTAAACAATGGAGCTCCAATAACATACTGATCTACTGCTGGAGTTACAGGATAAAATCCTAAAGCAGAGAATACATACCACGCCGAAGTTTGTCCGTTATCTTCATCTCCACAATATCCATCAGGAGTAGCTTTATACATTCTATCCATAGTTTCACGTACCCAATACTGAGTTTTCCATGGTGCACCTGCATAGTTGTATAAATAAATCATGTGCTGAATTGGCTGATTACCATGAGCATACTGACCCATATTGGCAATTTGCATTTCACGAATCTCGTGAATAACACCACCATAATAGCTATCATCAAATACCGGAGGAAGTGTAAACACTGAGTCCAGTTTCTGAACAAATTTATCTTTACCACCCATTAATTTAGATAACCCGTCAATATCCTGGAATACTGACCATGAATAGTGCCAGCTATTTCCTTCTGTAAATGCATCACCCCATTTGAATGGATTAAATGGAGACATGAATTTACCATCTTGATTTTTACCACGCATTAAACCTGTTGAAGGATCGAACAGATTTTTATAGTTCATACTGCGTTTTTTATAGATATCAATTTCAGAAGCTGGCTTACCCAAAGCTTTACCTAACTGATAAATCGCAAAATCATCATATGAATACTCCAATGTTCTTGCAGCATTCTCATTGATTTTCACATCATAAGGAACATAACCTAATTCATTGTAGTATTTAACACCACGACGACCAGTAGCTTGTGGACCTTCGTTGTTAGCACCATGTTTTACCGCATCCCACAATGTGTTGATGTCGTAACCACGCATACCTTTAATATAAGCATCAGCAACTACAGAAGCAGAGTTGTTTCCAATCATACAATCTGAATAACTAGGGCTAGACCACTCAGGTAACCATCCACCCTCTTTATAATCGTTTACTAAACCTTCCTGCATTTCTTTGTTAATTGCAGGATACACTAAGTTAAGGAAAGGATATAATGCTCTGAAGGTATCCCAGAAACCTGTACCTGCAAATCTATAGCCTGGCATAGTTTTACCTGTGTAAGGGCTATAGTGTACAACTTTATTGGATTTATCTACCTCGTACATTCTATGAGGGAAAAACAACGTACGGTACATGCTTGAGTAAAAAGTACGAACCTGATCGATAGTTCCACCTTCAACAGAGATTTTGCTTAGTGTTTTATTCCACACCGCTTTTCCTTTTTGTTTAGTTGTTTCGAAGCTATCGTTTGATAATTCTCTTGTTAAATTGATGTCTGCTTGCTCAAAGCTGATGAATGAAGAAGCAACTTTCATGTTTACTTGCTCTCCTTTTTCAGTTTTAAACCCTACGATAGCACCTGAATGATCACTCTGTAATTCAAGCGTATCCTTTGCAAGGCTGTTTCCTTTCCAGGCATTTGCCGATGTAAAAGGTTTATCAAAATAAATAACAAAGTAATTTTTAAAGCTTTCAAGCTTTCCGCTACTGTATCTGGTACTGTAACCAATTATTTTACGTTCGCCAGGAATAATTTTAATGTATGAACCTTTATCAAAAGCATCAACAACTACGTATGAATCGTTTGATTTTGGGAAAGTAAAACGAAACTGAGCAGCTCTTTCTGTAGGTGTAATCTCGGTGGTTACATCAGCATCAGCCAAATAAACGCTATAGTAGTAAGGCTTTGCAATTTCAGATTTGTGAGAGAACCAGCTAGCTCTTTCATCCTGATTGAATCTCATTTTACCTGTTACAGGCATTACTGAAAACTGACCATAGTCATTCATCCAAGGAGATGGCTGGTGTGTTTGTTTAAATCCTCTTATTTTATCAGCGTCGTAGGTATAAGCCCATCCATCGCCCATTTTACCGGTTTGTGGAGTCCAGAAGTTCATACCCCATGGCAATGCTATCGTAGGATAGGTATTTCCATTTGATAAGCTTGGTTTACTTGCAGTACCCATTAGCGGATTGATCCATTCTACCGGATCAGTTATTTTTCCTACGTTCTGCGCAAAAAGTGCAGATGATGCCAGGACTAATGAGGCGGTTAAAAATTGTTTAATCATGTTTAAAAAATATCAAGTGTGGTTATAATGCTGGATTTTCTGAATATGCTTTCCACTGGTCATCTAAAGATTTACCTGTTTCCTTTTCCCATATTTCGTTTGTATAAGTGTGATCGCGCAAACTTGAGTCTAGTTTTTGAACTATTCCCTTGTTGCCGTGATTTTCTAACCATGCAAGGAATCTTGCGGTTATTCTATAGCTATTTTTATAAGTGTGTGTGTTTTTAAACTCTGGAAGTGCCCAACCTGCACCTGGATTATCTACGCCAAACTTATATCGCACGTAATCTGCAATGCCTTCGGTAAGCCATCCCGGTCCTTTACTACGGCCATAATTCTGAACTATGTGCATTACTTCGTGAGTTACCACATCTACATCTCCCGGGAATTTCTTGAAATAAGCTGAGCTGTAAGTTACCTTACCTCCTCCTGTTGCTGCAACCCCATCATAGGCGGTATCTATCTCAAAATAGACTTCCTTATCGGTTTTTTTATTGTACTCTTTACTAAGTTGGGGATAAACTTTAAAGAAAGTTTCTATCATTTTCTTTTTTAGTGCAGGGTCAAATGTTGGATCCTGACTGGTAAAATGAAGCGTAAGTCCATTTTTTTTAATGGTTTCTTTTTCCTGAGCCTTTAAATGATATCCAGAGATCATCACCAAAGCTGCAGCGCATAATAATGTTGTGGTCCGTTTCATATTAAACATTAAATTTAATCGATTTAGCACACAAATAAACATAATAAAATGAAGATTCCCTAGCTGATGATGGTAACAAAGTAATCATATAAAGATTAGAGTTATTTTGACTGCATTTATATTTAGTAAAGCAAGATAGAGTTTTTTTTATTTACTCTTATAAATATTCCGTTGAAACAAAAAAGCTAAAACATCTTAAAATGATGTTTTAGCTTTTAAAGATACTTTATTCTCTATTTAATTAAGCCGTTACATTTTGGCTAACAATCTGTTTTACTTTTTCAACTACAAAATCAAGTTCTTCTTTCGTGTTGTATTTGCTAAAAGAAAACCTTACCGATGGACGATTAGGATCAGCAGCTATACCGGTTAGCACATGCGACCCAATATTAGATCCTGATGAACAAGCACTTCCACCAGAAGCAGAAATCCCATTAATATCAAGATTAAACAAAAGCATATCGGCCATATCCATCGCCGGGAAAGAAACATTTAAAACAGTGTACAAGCTTTTTTCAGGCGCTGTTTCTCCATTAAAAAATAGATCAGGCACTTCATTGCTTAACCTTTCCATCATATAGGATTTTAACTCCTGTATATAGTTTTGATGTTGTTCCATTTCTCCGTACGCTATTTGCAAAGCTTTTGCTAAACCAACAATACCGTAAACATTTTCTGTTCCACCGCGCATATTACGCTCTTGAGCACCTCCAAAAATCATTGGACTGATTTTTACGGTATGGTTAACATAAAGGAAACCAACACCTTTAGGGCCATGCAATTTATGAGCTGCACATACAATGAAATGAGCTTTAAGCTTTCTTACATCATGTACATAATGCCCCATGGTTTGTACGGTATCACAATGATAGATAGCATTATATTGTTCACAAATATCTCCTACTCTTTCCAGATTAGTTAAAGTTCCTAATTCATTATTTGCATGCATTAGGGAAACAAAAGAACGCTCATTGTTTTTAAGCAACTCTTCTAGGTGATCATAATCGATATTACCTTTAGCATCTACATTAACAAAGCTAAGCTTATCAATTACACCTTGCTGCAAAAGCATATTCAGCGTATGCTCTACAGCATGGTGCTCAATTTTAGAAGTAATGGCGTGTTTGATATTAAAGGCAGCAATACCACAGCGAATAGCCGTATTGTCTGCCTCAGTACCTCCTGAAGTAAAGAAAATCTCTGCAGGCGTCGCATTTAAAAGTCCGGAAACAGTTTTCCTTGCCTTTTCAATCAATGTACGTACCTCACGTCCCTGGGCATGTATGGATGATGGATTACCATAATAAGAATTCATCACTTTAACCATTTCCTCTATCACTACTGCATCCAGGGGTGTAGTTGCAGCATTATCTAAATAAATTCTTTCCATTTTTTGTATTAGCTCAGTTTTAATATTTCTTTGATGTCGGAGATGATTTTAGTAGCCAAACCTTCAGCTACAGTTTCAGATCCGGCCTCACTATAGATACGAATAATTGGTTCTGTATTTGATCTGCGCAGGTGTACCCACTCTTTATCAAATTCAATTTTCAAACCATCAATTGTACTGTTTGGCTGATCTTTATATTTCTCCTGAACTTTAACCAATAAGGCATCAATATCCATTTCTGGAGTTAATGTGATCTTATTTTTAGAAATGTAATACTCAGGATAGCTTTTACGCAACAGTGAAATAGATTTACCAAATTTAGCTAGGTGAGTTAAAAACAACGCAATTCCAACTAAAGCATCACGACCGTAGTGAAGTTCAGGGTAGATAATTCCACCATTTCCTTCTCCACCGATAATTGCATTTGTAGCTTTCATTTTGTTAACCACGTTAACCTCACCTACTGCTGATGCATTGTAAGTTCCACCAGATTTTTCAGTAACATCTCTAAGTGCTCTTGTAGAAGAAAGGTTAGACACAGAGTTACCCGGTGTGTTTTGAAGGATATAATCTGCTACAGCTACTAAAGTATATTCCTCACCAAACATTGATCCATCTTCGCAAACAAAGCACAAACGATCAACATCAGGATCTACAACGATACCAAGATCAGCATTTTTACTTTGTACAACTTTAGCTATTTCAGTTAAGTTTTCTGGAAGTGGTTCAGGATTGTGAGGGAAGTGACCATTTGGCTCACAATACAATTCATGAACGGTTTCAACACCTAAAGCTTTTAGTAAAGCAGGTACAAATATACCTCCGGTTGAATTAACACAGTCAATCGCAATTTTAAAATTAGCAGCTTTGATGGCTTCAACATCTACCAATGGCAAAGCCAAAATTATGTCAATGTGTTTTTGTAGGTAAGTGTCGTTACTTACTACTTTGCCCAAATCATCAACATCAGCAAATGCAAATTCAGATTTCTCTGCAATTTCAAGAACATCCTTACCATCCGCATCACTAATAAATTCACCTTTCTCATTAAGGAGTTTCAACGCATTCCACTGTTTTGGATTGTGGCTCGCTGTTAAGATTATACCGCCACCGGCATTTTCCATAGGAACAGCAATTTCAACAGTTGGTGTGGTAGATAAACCAAGATCGATTACTTCAATACCCAAACCTTGCAGGGTACCAATAACCAGATTATTAACCATTTCGCCAGAGATCCTGGCATCACGGCCAAGGACAATTTTTTTGTTATTTGTTTTGCTGATTACCCACGAACCATAAGCTGCAGTAAACTTTACAATGTCGATTGGGGTTAAACCATTACCGGCAATACCACCGATTGTCCCCCTTATTCCAGAAATAGATTTTATTAGTGTCAATTTGTTGATTATTTTTTTCCAAAAATAACAAAAAATAGGCAAAGCAGGTTAACGGAGTACCACGCATTCGTAAAAAAATACTCGGGGAGCTAGCGATAAAATTGTTTTATGAGAACAATTTTATCTAAGTTTGTTTTTTTTCTAAAACATCAAAATACAGGCTCTATGCAGCGAAAATGGTTCCAATATTGGTTTAACTCTCCTTTCTATCATATACTTTATAGTCAGCGTAATGATGCCGAAGCAGAGTTTTTAATTGACAACCTTTCTGCTTATCTAAAGCCAGCTGCTGATTCACGAATTTTAGACATAGCTTGTGGAAGGGGCCGACATGCAATTTACCTAAATAAAAAGGGGTATGATGTAACTGGAATCGACTTATCTGAGCAGAGCATTAAGTATGCACAGCAATTTGAACAAAAGAATCTTCATTTCTTTGTTCATGACATGCGGAAATTGTGTTTCATCAATTATTTCGACATTGCCATGAACCTTTTTACCAGTTTCGGCTATTTTGAAACGGAAAAAGACCATGTAAATGCCATTAAAGCTTTCAGAAAAGGCCTAAAAGCGGACGGGACATTAGTTATTGATTATTTCAACACGCAAAAGATCATTAAAAATCTTACCCATCAGGAAACAAAGACTGTTGAAGGTATAGAGTTTCATTTAAATAAATTTGTTGCTGAAGGAAAGATAATCAAACACATTAACTTTGAACATAGAGGTAAACCTTATGCGTTTGAAGAGCGTGTACAGGCCTTTACTCTTGCTGATTTTGAGCGTATGTTTGAAAAAAGTGGATTAAAAATCTCAGCAACTTTTGGAAGCTACGGATTAGACCCCTTTGATGAAACAAAGTCTGACCGGTTAATACTAATTTGCAAAAAAGCATGATAGAAAGTTTACAGCAATTTGATGTAGAACTTTTCCTTAAGATCCATAGAGGACTTGCCAATCCATTTTTTGATTGGTTGTTGCCTTTGATGCGCAACCGTTTTTTTTGGGCACCCCTCTATCTGTTCATTATCGTTTTCTCTTTTATTGAGTATAAAAAGAAGGGCTGGTATATTATCGGGATGTTATTAGTCACTTTCGCTATTGGCGATTTAGTATCATCAAGAGTTATTAAACCCTTAGTGGCCCGAATAAGGCCGTGTAATGAAATTACTCTAGTAAACGACATTATTCATCGTGTACCTTGCGGAAGTGGTTACAGCTTCCCTTCTGCTCATGCTACAAACCATTTTGCCATAGCGGTTTTTCTTATCTTTGTGTTTTACCACAGATGGAAGCCAATATTGCCTATTGGGCTCTTTTGGGCCTTTATCATTTCGTTTTCTCAGATTTACGTAGGTGTTCACTACCCTATAGATACTATGGTAGGCGCAATACTTGGTACGCTTATAGGCTTATTAACAGCAAAAATTTATAAAAAACTACAACCACAGTTATAATGGAAATCTGGAAAGTATTGATTCTATTTTTTAGTGCATTTTTAGGAGGTTCGGCTATCTTTTTAGTAAAAAGCGACAAATCTCAGCTATTAAAACTGATTCTCTCTTTTAGTGGGGCTTATTTGTTCGCTATAACAGTTTTACATCTAATACCGGATGCATATAGTGGCTCAGACCCGCAGGAAATTGGGATTTTTATCCTTATAGGGTTTTTATTACAGATATTTTTGGAACAGTTTTCTGAAGGTGTAGAGCATGGTCACATTCATAAACATCATGAAACTAAGGTTTTCCCTTATGGAATTATGATTAGCCTTTGTCTTCATGCTTTTCTTGAGGGTATGCCTTTAGCTAAGGATCAGCACAATGCACTGATCTTTGGAATTTCACTTCACCATATCCCTGCGGCCTTTGCTTTAGCGAGTATTTTAATGCAAAACCAATTCAAAAGAAGTAATATACTTGTTTACATAGGTATTTTTGCAGTAATGGCACCACTTGGATTTTATGTAAGTTATGGGCTTAGCAATGGCACCATAGGCGGTATCGAAAACTATTTCAATAGAATTATGGGAATTGTAATTGGTATCTTCTTACACATTTCCACTACTATCCTATTTGAATCAAGTGTAGATCATAAAGTATCTAAACGTAAAATGATTGCCGTATTATGCGGGATAGGCATCGCATTAATTGGATATTTTAGTTCAGCACATTCGCACTAAATTCTATAAAGGGGTTATTTTAACCCCTCATTTTATCAAGTAATATATTTAGATCCATCGCTTCCTGCTCCGTTAAATTTGATGAGATAAATACAGAAAGGCTAACTTCCTGATCCATGAGGGAAAGTAACTCCATCCCTTTATCACTAATTCTAATGTCTACAGCACGTTTATCAGTACCATTAGGTTCTTTTATAACCAGTTCTTTTTGCACCAATCTATCTACTATCCTTGAGGTATCGCTCATTTTATCAAGCATTCTCGACTTCAGGAGATTTATGGTAGATGGACTAGGGTTTTGTCCGCGTAAAATCCTGAGAATATTGAATTGTTGAGTGGTTACCTCATAAGGTAAAATGGCCTGTTTCAATTTGTCCGTACACCAATTGCTGGTATGGAACACATTTACAATGGCCTGGTGATGAATACTCTCAAATCGCGTGGTTAGCGTTTCTTTCTGCAACTGCATCTTTTCGTTAATTTATTTGTTTGGTGGTGTAGTTTTTACTTTTTCCTTTCCAAATCCCCATGGACAATGTTTGCACTTATTTTTACAGCAATACCCACGTTTTAGGTGGTAAGCTTCTGTAAAAACCATAAACCCATTCTCATTGAAGTAATAGTCTACACCTTCTTTCATCAATTAAGCAATTTAACTACCAAACTTTTTTCATAATGTTTCTGTAAATGGAACCCATTACCATGATTTGTCCAAACCTGCTTTGGTTTTACTTTCTCGATGGTTAAAACGATATCATTCCAATCTGCATGGTCTGATATATACAACTGAATTTCATGATTACTTTGCAAATGTTTCCAGCCTGTAGCAAATATCCGGATCACATTAATCGCTTTAAAATAGCTTTTAAAAACCATTGGAGGCACCATGTATACCATATCGGTATGATTATTCTTCATTACCTTACGGTCGTAGATTTCATATTTTCCAAGATTTACGCCCATTTGCTCATATATTTTCACAAAAGGCAACATACTATGGTGAACAAGTATCCTTTTTTCTGTACAGTAATCATTCATCAAACTGATCAGACGTTGACATTTTCCTAAAGCATAAGCCCCAAGCATGATATTGCTTTTAGTGGAGTTCAATTTAAGTATCTCCTCTTCCGCTACTGGGTGTTGCGTTTCAGGGTCCGCAAATGTTGTTTCAGTGATCAACACATCCGCTTCAACAAACTCTACAGGTTCGCAGGTTTTATCAGGTTGCAGCTTATAATCACCGGTATAAAGGTATTTCACTCCTTCATACTCCATTAACACCATTGCAGAACCTAAAATATGTCCGGCTGGGATAAAGCTTACCTTTACACCATTCACATCAAAGCTTTGATGATAATCCATAATATTGAATTCGTTACCCGCAAACTTTTTATAGCGATGAAGCATAAACAAAGAGGTTGCTTTTGTGCAATAAACATTAATATTGCCCCCAACAGCGTGGTCGCCATGGGCATGAGAAATCACTGCATTTTTTACAGCTTCTTTTGGGTCAAGATAAAAATTACCATACCTGCAAAACAGACCGGTTTTATCGATCTCTATAAAATCTTCTAATATCATTTAAGGTTTGGTATTAAGAAACAGCTGATGGAGATTCATTACTTGAGTAATGAGCGAATCTGTTTCATTATTATTAATTAGATAATCAGCCATTTCTACCTTCTTTTCGTCGATAAACTGCTTATCCATTCTTGCTTTAACCTGATCTTCAGTTACCCCATCACGTTTCGTTACACGAGCTAATTTGAGTGCTAAAGGAGCAGTTACCAGTATATTCTTATCGCACATTTTATAAGAGCCGCTTTCAAATAATAAAGCAGCTTCTTTAAGGATGTATGGTACATTTTTGGGCAACTTAATAACCCAGTTATCGAATGCTCTAAAAACTGCGGGGTGCACTAATGCATTTAATTTTGCCAGTTCATCAGCATTATTGAATACGATACCTGCAATATGTTTATTATTAAGAATGCCACCAGGCAGGTAACTTTCGTCACCAAAAGCATCTTTAACACCTTTAATAAGAATAGCATCATTTACCATGATTTCTTTAGCTACGGTATCAGCATAGAAAACCGGAATCCCCAGTGTTTCAAAAATCCTGCAAATAGTAGTCTTCCCGCTACCAATTCCCCCTGTAATCCCTACTTTTAACATTACTTTTCTATTATAAAATCAATCTTATCCGGAACAATATTTACCAACTTACAGTAATCCGGAAAGCGGGTTATCTTCACTCTCAATTGATTGTGCTTAAGCGTTCTCCACTCATCTAAATCAACAACCGCATCTATAAAATTCTCATTAATCTGCTGATACTTAGACAAAGCTACCAAAAAAGTGACTTTAACCTTTTTCGGGTAGAGCTTAACACTATAGTACTCCTTGTTGTTTATAATTCTCAGTGTCAGGTCTATTGTTTTTTCAGTAAACTCATCAATCGGCACCTTTACCTCGGCACTCGTCGGAAAAATGCTAACATTCTTCATCGTGTTTTGAGTCATTGCTATCCTTGAAACTGTGGTACCTTGAGCATCTTTGAGTTCTAAAGAATCAGTTGGCCAATCTTTAATTTTCTTCAGTTCTTCTTCGGGGCCTGATAAGGTCACATATTTAGGAATGATTTCAATATCATCTGAGACCCCATACTGTTTTACAAAGGTAAAATCTGATACCAGTTTTACTGGTACTCTTTTTACGGTTCTTTCTGAGAAATCAAAGTAAAGTGTATCTGGCTTTACTGAAATTATCTTTTGTGATGTTTCCAATTGTCTATTTACACTAAACAATTGCTCAGAAAAAAGAATAAAGTTGCGATTGTTTAATTTTTCGAGATTGATGGCTATTGATTGAGGTTTAACCCTTAGTCGTGCAAATAATAACTGCCAACCTGATCCTTCAACCTGCAAATCCACAGTATCTGATTGAAGTGCGTGGAAAGCGCGCTTTTGAGGAAAGTTTTTATAAACCAATACCGTTTTAGCCGTGTAAACGTATTTATTATTTAAAGCCATTAACAGCCATGCTCCAATTGCCAATAATAAACAGGTAATTAAAACCAGGAAGCGTTTGCGTTCTATTTTTGTAAGCTTTATAAACGGCATAATTGTAAAGTAAACAAACTTAGATAAAAATAAAACAAAAAAGCCGCTTCCGGATGGAAGCGGCTTTAAAAACATTATTTAAGTTATGCCTTTGGAGCGTCAACAGCTTTAGGGGCTGCAGCTTTTGTAGCATCTAAAGAGATTGCAGTTTTATCGAAACGAATTTTTGTACCACCTTCAACTTCAATAAGGAAAGTAGTATCATTCATATCCACAATTCTGCCATGTATACCTGCAGTAGTAACGATTTTATCTCCTTTTTTCAAATCTTCAACCAATTTTTTATGGTCTTTGGCTTTTTTAACCTGAGGTCTGATCATGAAAAAGTAAAACACTACCATGATTAATACCATTGGCACTAAAGTACTTAACATACTGCTACCACCAGCAGCCTGTAATATTATTGTCGATATCATATTGTTATTTTATAAATTTATTATTCTTTAATCTCTCCTGTTAAGTGTAGCTCAATTGCGCTGTTAAGTGCATTAGATCTAACCGAAACCACTTTATCTTGTCTGCCTGTTTTACCTGCACTGTTAAATACTACATTAAGCTCCCCAGCTTGCCCTGGTTTAATTGGCTCTTTTGGCACCTCAGGAACAGTACAACCGCAAGTTGCAATAGCATCTTTAATTATCAAAGGCATCCTACCTGTATTTCTGAATTTGAAACTATAAGAAACCTTTTCACCCTTTTCTATTGTACCAAAGTGATAATTGGTAGTTTCAAAAGTTAATACCGGTCCATCTACCTTACGTATTTCTGCTGCTTTAATAGAGTCTGCTTTCGCTGCAGCTTCTGCAGTATCAATAACAGGTGTTGTCGCATCAGTGTTTTTGTTAGTTTTAGATTGGCATGATGCTAATGTTAAAGCAACTGCTGCAAGTAACAAGATTTTCTTCATAAATATTTATTCTTCTATAAGTCCACGACCAATTTTAGTAATGCTATTTGTTCTTTTAAGGTCGCCCATAATTTTATCCAAGATACCGTTAATAAATGAATTACTTTTCGGCGTACTGTAATCTTTTGATAAATCAAGATATTCATTAATAGTTACCTTAACTGGAATTGATGGGAAATTTAGCAGTTCGCAAATCGCCATTTTCATCAAAATAGTATCCATCAAAGCAATACGCTCCGACTCCCAGTTTTTGGTACGTTCTGCAATAAGTGCCTGATAATCTTTATCATTCCTAAGCGTATAGATAAACAAATCTTCAACAAATTTGCTATCCTCTTCCCAATCCTGACTAATTGGAGTAAGCTTGTTTGCGAATGCATCTTCTGATGTAAAATTTTTGATAGTTTTAGCAACCATACCCTGCATCACCTCTTTATCAACAGACCAGTTGATAAATTTATCCTCAAAAGCCTGTATAATATTGTGGCTTTTTAGAATGATTTTTCTAAAGATAAATTTGATGATTGTTTTAGATTCTTCCAGACTATTATCCTGATCGGCAAGATATGCGGTGTACTCTGGAGTAACTTTCAAAGTATTGAAAATTGCTTTTACAAATTCCGGATCTGACATCCAGTTGATTTTGTATTTGTTTACAGCAGCAATGAAATCAGGATTATTCTTTAACGTAATGGCGAACGTATTGTTCAGCAATTTTAGGTTCGGATTAAGGTCATCTGCGGTAGGTAGGTGCTTATTAGCCCTTTCCAATGCATCAACACCGGTATATTCCGTAACCTCTACTAATAGAGAAAGCATCCAAATGTACATTTCATATACATTATCAATACTGTGCATAAGAGCCTTCTTAGATGAAGCTAAATCTCTTTTGTCTGTCATGTGCCAAGCAAATATATTTTGCAAAGCTTTAATTCTTAAGTGCCTTCTGTTTAACATGAATGTAAGAACGAGTGGTAAATTACCTGTTTATTAAAATGATGATTTTATTTTCTTTATATCTATTATTCTTTGTTCTGCAATGCGATTAGCTGCCCATATAGTCGGGATATTATCCTTCTTAGACATTTTAATTACATCACGTGTAGCATTGTAAATGTTCTCTGTAAGTTGCATGGTACGTTTTTTACCATACCCTGTAAGCTCAGAGTAACAGCTGATTAAACCGCCTGCATTGATCAGATAATCGGGAGCAAACAAAATCCCTTTATCTAAAAGTAATTTACCATGCACCTGCTCATCAGCTAGCTGATTGTTAGCAGAACCTGCAATGATAGCAAACTTCATTTTTTCAATGGTTTTAGAATTTACGGTTGCACCAAGAGCGCAAGGAGCGTAAATATCGGCATTTAAACCAAAAATTTTATCTGCAGAGATTGGCTTAGCTTTATAAGTACGGGCTACATGCTGCAAACGATCTTCATTGATATCGCTGATGTAAACTTCTACATTTTCAGCTCTAAGCAATTCAACCAAATGTTCTCCAACATTACCAATACCTTGCACTACTACCGAACGACCAGCAAGCATATCAGTACCAAAAACTTCTTTAACACAAGCTTTAATACCTAAAAACACACCTTTAGCTGTTGTTGGCGCAGGATTCCCGGCTCCTCCCAATGACTCAGGAACTCCTGTAACATGTTTGGTTTCCATCTGGATATATTCCATATCCCTTGTGTTGGTACCAACATCTTCGGCAGTAATAAATTCTCCGTTTAGGTTTTTAATGAATCTACCATAGCTACGCATCATGGCTTCAGATTTCCCTTTGTAAGAATCGCCAATGATTACCGCATTACCCCCGCCCAAATTAAGGCCGGTAATGGCTGCTTTATATGTCATTGCCCTCGATAATCGAAGCACATCTTCAAGAGCTTCGGCCTCGGTAGCATAATTCCACATCCTTGTTCCACCTATTGCAGGGCCCAATGTAGTATCATGAATAGCAATAATCGCTCTCAGACCGGTATCGGGATCATTACAATAAACAACCTTTTTATGCCCAGAGGCACCAATTTGATCTAAAACGGAATTTACGATAGAACTATTACCAGACATATAATTTTGTTTATCAGATAAGCCGCAAAACTAGTCAAAAAAACATTATTTACATTGTTTTAACTAAAGTCTTTGAAAAAATTATCACCATTTGGCTAACTTTACCTGCTCATGAAACATCTTCGGTTTTTAAACAAGTACTTTTATAAATATAAATGGTGGATTATTCCAGGAGTTTTCTTTGTGGTTATATCAAATATTTTTGGTGTAATCCCAGCTCAGGTTATTGGTCACGCCTTCAATTTAATTACCGAAAACATCCAGATTTACAGCTTATTTAATGGATTTGAGCGTCGTGAAATTATATACGACATTTTCTCTTACAGTTTATTGTATTTTGGTGCTCTTGTTTTAGTACTTTATTTGCTAAGGGGGCTGTTCCTTTTCTTTATGCGACAAACGATAATTCTCATGTCGAGACATATTGAGTACGACATGAAGAATGAAATTTATGCCCATTATCAAGAACTCAGTCTAGGCTTTTATCGCAGAAATAATACAGGCGATTTGATGAACCGAGCAACTGAAGATGTGAACAGGGTTAGAATGTATGTGGGGCCTGCAATTATGTACGCTATAAATACCGGAGTTCTTTTTTTACTGGTTATTTATGCGATGTTCTCTGTTAATGCCACATTAGCTATCTTTTGTTTGCTCCCTTTACCAGCATTGGTTATCATCATTTATTATGTAAATACGCTTATCAACCACAAAAGTGAGCAGATACAAGAGCAACTTTCAAATTTATCGAGTTTTGTACAAGAACGATTTTCGGGTATCAGAGTAATAAAATCCTATGTCCGTGAAGGACATACCAAAAAAGTTTTTGCTGCTGAGAGCGAGGGTTATAAGAATAGTGCAATGAGCTTGGTTAAAGTACAAGCGCTGTTTTATCCGACAATGCTCCTATTGGTAGGTTTAAGTACTATCCTCACCATCTATGTTGGTGGGAAGCAAGTAATTGACGGATCGATAACACCCGGAAATATAGCTGAGTTTATTGTATATGTTAATCAGCTTACCTTTCCTGTCTCCATGCTTGGATGGGTAACCACCTTGATACAGAGGGCATCTGCATCGCAAAAAAGAATTAACGAGTTTTTACAACTCAAACCAGATATTACCTCCAATACTCAGGAAAAAAGAGCCATAAATGGGAATATCAAGTTCGAAAATGTAAGTTTCACCTATCCGGATACCGGCATCACAGCTTTAAAAAATGTAAGCTTTGAAATTGAGCAGGGACAATTTGTGGCAATTATTGGCCGTACAGGATCTGGAAAATCTACCCTAGCCAATCTACTCATGAGAATGTATGATGTAGACGGAGGAAAAATAGTAATTGACGACAAGGCCTTAAAAGACCTTAATTTGCAAGATTATCGTAACCAGATAGGATTTGTGCCACAGGAGGTATTTTTGTTTTCTGACACGATAAAAAACAACATTGCCTTTGGTCTTGATGCAGTTAATGATCAAGAGGTTGAAACCGCAGCAAGAAACGCAGCCGTTTATCACAACATCATCGACTTTGAGCTTAAATTCGAAACCATGCTCGGAGAAAGAGGTATTACTTTGTCTGGTGGACAAAAACAGCGTGTTTCTATTGCCCGTGCATTGATTAAAGAGCCAAAGATTCTGATATTTGATGATTGTCTTTCTGCCGTTGATACCAGAACTGAAGAAGAGATTCTAAATAATCTAGGTAGAATCATGAATGACAAGACCAGTATCCTTATTGCCCACCGAATTTCTACTATAAAAAATGCTGACAAAATCTTAGTTCTTGATGATGGTCAGATCATTGAACACGGTACACATAACGAATTATTACAAAAAGGTGGTGCTTATGCAGAAATGTATCAGAACCAATTACTTGAGGAAGAAAGTCAATCTGTGTAATTTCTATTTTGAACTTTGGTAATTATTCCTTTATATTTACCCGAACCAAAACCAAGAGCTATAGCAACCATGGGAGAATTTGACAACAAAGAGAGAGAAGAGGTTTTTTCAAAGAAAGTAAGAGCTGGTAAAAGAACTTATTTTTTCGACGTAAAAGCAACAAGATCAGGAGATTACTACTTAACCTTAACCGAAAGTAAAAAAAGACTTGAAGATGGCGTTTTTGTAAAACACAAAATCTTTTTATACAAAGAGGATTTCGAGAAATTTGCTGAAGGATTAAATGAGACTGTTGATTACATTAAAAGTCATCAGGATGTGGTAGAAAAACGTTATGAATACTCTGAGAACCACGAAGGAGCCGGAACGCGAGTTCAAAACGACGACTTTTCATTTTAAGAAAAATAATAGAAAAACGCCCTGTTTGCTAACTACAAACAGGGCGTTTTTTATTGGGAATATCCCAAAAAGTAAAGCCTCGTCATCCTGAATTCGTCATGCCGGCGAAGGCCGGTATCAGGACCTCGTTTAAGCAGGTTTTGAATAGTAAATATGAGATTCTGAAATAAATTCAGAATGACGATGAGTATGCTCATCGTATATAATTTGTCAGACTCAACTCGGACTCAGGTCAGAGACTGATAGGACTATCCTCTATTCAAAGCCACTGTTAACGCCCAATGTAATTACAGATTATTCTCTTATTAAATATCAATTAAGCGAATAAATCCAATACTGGCTTACCCAACCCATCAGGCGTAGTATAAAACGGCCTTTTTTCCACCAAATAATTAGTATCCGGCGAAATACCAAGTGCATGATAAATGGTTTGATGAACCTGGTCTATCACTATAGGGTTTTCTATCGTTTTACATGGCCTTTCATCAGCCGTTTTGCCGTATACACTCCCCTTTTTTATCCCTCCACCAAACATCAGCATCGATCCCCCTTCAGTAAAATGACGGTGCATACCATAGTTTTTTATATCCTGAATGACATCAGGTTGTTCTACTTGTTCCTGTACTTTAGCGTCCGGACGGCCTTCGACCATCATATCTCTACTAAATTCACTGGCAAGAATTACAAGAGTGCGATCTAACCGACCACTCTTCTCTAAATCTTTAATTAGCTGAGCTATCGGGCCATCTATCTGCTTTTTCATGTCTATTAGGCGAGTATAGCCATTATCATGAGTATCCCAACCTTTAAACGGCTCGTATTCAGTTGTTACACTAATAAAACGCGCTCCTTGTTCTGCAAGTCGGCGTGCCATTAGGCAGCCTAATCCAAACTTACCTGTGTTATAAATATCATAGCTTTCCTTAGGTTCCTGGCTCAAATCAAAAGCTTTGGCTTCTGGAGATTTTAAAAGGATATAAGCCTGTTCCATTGATCTTTTTAAGGATTCCTTTTGGTAATCACTACCATATTCGCCCAATGGGCTTTTGCTGATCAGGTCGTAATATAGTTTGTTTCGTTTTTCAAATCTGCTCGACGACATACCTACCGGCGGCTGCACACTTTCTAGTCCGGCAGAAGGATCTGGAATTAAAAATGGTCCAAATTCATTGCCTAAAAAACCTGCAGTGTGAAAAGCCTTTAGTTCTTCACCCTCTCCTAGTGTAAATCGCTGTCCTATATCTATAAAAGCTGGAATTACCGGATTTAGTGGACCTAACTCTTTAGCGATCCAGGATCCAAGATGGGGAGCTGAAACAGATTGAGGTGGCTTATAACACGTGTGCCAATGATATTGATGTCTGGAATGCAAAATATGTCCCATATCGCCAGCCTTATATGAGCGGATCAAGGTTCCCTTATCCATCACTTTCCCGATAGACTCTAGCCCTTCAGAAAAGTTAATTCCATCTAAAATAGTAGGCACAGATTTAAAGGTACTTAACACACTATTTGCCTGCATGCCTTTGGTAAACGGCGTATATTTTTTTGGATCAAAGGTATCTGTATGTGCCATACCTCCTGCCATCCACAGCAAAATAACAGTGTCTGCAGTTGAAGTATTATTTTTGCCAATGCATGAGGATAGCAAATTGGTTAGAGGAATACCAGCAGCCATTGCAGCTAAAGTTGCAGCACTAGTATTCTTTAAAAAATCTCTTCTATTCCAACTCATCTTTATAAGATTATATTTAAGTTAAGCATAATTCGGGTTAATAGATAATCTGAAATTCCGGCAGTAAAACAATAGCCCAGAATAAATCTTGAATCGCATCAACATCCGGGGATTTACCAAGCGCCTGTTTGGCTACTTTAAATTCATTTTCAGCAGGTTCGCGACCTAAAGTTTTTAAGTAAATTTCTTTGATGAGCACATCAGTGTTCGGATAGTTTGCTTTCCATCGCTCTGCTCCGGTTTTTAACACATTATTAAACATCACGCCATTGGTTAGCTCCAGTGCCTGTAATAAGTTAGCCTGCGACTCTCTGCTGGTTGCAACGGTTTCTCTATTTGGTCTACCTAAAGCGGTTAAAAAACCATTATTTGCTACTAAAGAAGCTCTGATAAAGGTTGGTTTTGCTTGTAATTTACCCTTAATAGCTTCTGCAAAAGGATTGTACCTCAAATTTGAATCGACAAACACGGGTGTGATCACACTACTTACTACATCGGTAAACTGCTCCGCCGACATTCTTTTACGAACCATTCCCTTAAATTTATAGTTCGGATTATTAACCATAGCAACCTCCTTAAAGCCTATTGAAGGAAGCTGATAGGTGTTGGAGGTGGCAATCTGATAGATCAATTCCTTTAAATCAGCTTTCTTGGCAACAAAATTAAACGCCATCCAATCGAGCAGATCCTGACTCCATGGCTCATTGTCCATAATATCAACAGGTTCAACTAAACCACGTCCCATTAACTGTGCCCATACCCTGTTTACTATGGTACGATAAAGTCTTCCATCTTCTGGTCTCACTAAATTTTCGGCTAGTTGTTTGCGCTTTTCTGCAACAGATGCTTTAGCATCAATAGTACCTAGTTCTTTCCAAAGCATTCTCGCATCTACAAATTTTCCTATAGGTTTATCGCAACGATTAATTTCCAGAGTTGTATCAGCAAAAATGTTAGCAAAGGCATAGGCATCTTCCAACTTTAAATCGCTGATAAAACTGTTGTGACAAGAAGCACATTTTAAATTGAGTCCTAAAAATACCTGCGAAACATTTTGGGCAGCCTGCATTTCGGTTCTTTGACTTGAATTAACTACGCCGCGCCATTTTATACCTTCCACAAATCCTTTTGATTGTTCTGTAGGACTAATTAGCTCTTTTACAAACTGGTCATAAGGTTTGTTTGCTTTGAGAGATTTAAATAACCAATCTGTAATGTTAAAGCGACCACCGGTAATGTATCCCGTTCCGGAGTAATCGTTTCTTAAAGCATCATTCCAGAAACTTAACCAATGCAATGCATAATCATTGTCAAGACTTAAAAGTTTTTTAACCCACAAAGCCCTTTTGTTTGGTCTGGTATCTTTCGAAAATGCATCCTGATCGGCCGGTGTAGGCAACAACCCTATGATATCTAGATATATTCTTCTCAGATAAATCTTGTCATCTACCAGTGCCGGCCACGATATTCTATTCTTTTTAAAATAGTCATTTGTCCACAAATCGACAGGGTTTGTCAGGTTATTTGAAGTTGCAGGAAGAACCGGATTACGGGGTTCCAATTTAGCCACTCTAAAAACAGTAGCTTTACTGCCGTCTTCTGGCCAAGGTGCTCCTTTTGCTATCCAAAAGCGAACTATATCTATGTCCTTCTGCGAAAGCTTTCCTCCTTTAGATGGCATGATATCTTCATGATCGGCAGGAAGGGAAATACGCTTATACAATTCACTTTCTTCTGGCTTTCCAGGGATAATAACAGGGCCATTTTCACCGCCTTTAAAGGCAACATGTTTGCCATCGAGTCTTAAATCTCCTTTTACTTTTTCTGCACCATGGCATTTATAGCAATTATGAGCAAGTATGGCTCTTACTTCAGTACTTAATTCTACCTCCTGTTTTTTATCAAGTTTAGTCGTATCGGCAGCTTTGGCTTTAAAAGCAACAAAGTCAAACTTTTGAGTCGGTTTAGTTTCTTTATGATCCTTACTCCAAGGCAAAGTGCTGGTGAGGAAATCGCCACCGTGCGTTAAATTAGCACCAAAGTGCCCTGCTACAGAAACACCAATAGCGGTAAAAAACAGCAGTCCGCGATAAACAATAATTTGCTTAAACTTATCCTTTTTGCGAATCTGATAAAGAGAAATTAGGGTTAATACACCAAGAGCAGCGGTTGTAAATCCAATCCATTGGTGTAATGTCAACACATTACCACTATAATCGCCATTTTTATACAGCAACCAGCCTAGAACAGCAGAAATTATTCCAGCAAGTGATCCTGCTATAATTAAAGCATCAATACCGTGTCGGAGTTTTGAGTTAAAGTTTTTTAGAGTGAATAACTCCAGTATAGCAGCAAATAAAAGCAAGGCAACAGGAAAATGCACTGCCAATGGATGCAAATGCCCTAAAAAATCCCAAAGCCAGAATGCCAGGTACTGTAACAACATAATCAGATTTTTATATTTGGTGTCAAAAAAATGAGGTTTATCAAAAAAGTAAACTCGTCATTCTGAATTCCTAATATCTTAAAAAAGATACTAAGTATAACAATAACCGTTTTGGTTAAGCGCTCGTCCTGCCGAATTTATTTCAGCTTGTCGCAAAAGAAGGGCGAACTTACAGTTGCGAAATCTTAGCCTTCCTTCCCTGAGGTTCTGCAGCTGGGCCGGGCTAAGATAACGAAAGCTTAAACTCTGTCATTGATAGTTTGTTTCAGAATGACGAGACGTAGAATAGCTTAGCTATTGTACCTTTTTGAAAAGCCTCATAAATTAACTAAATATCAGATTATATTTTTTTATCAGCAACCTGTGCTGTCCTGTTCTCTTTATTTATTTTCTATTTTAACTGAACGGCCTGATTTGCCTTCAGCATTAAACACACTTAATTTTATTATTCCTTTTGTATCAACAGGTGCGGCGTAAATGCTACTATTTGCTGCTGGCTCTGTTCCATCTGTAGTGTAACGGATTATAAAACCAGGTAACTGTACATTAGCAACCACTTTACCGTTCTCAATTACTACTCCGGGAGTCGGGATACGGTAATTATATCCGCCTGAATAATGACTTAATCTCGGTAATTCTTTTTTGCCAAGAATATTTACAAATTCTGACCAAGCCTGACCATACATTGCTCCACTTTTTGAGGCATCGGCTTCTGTTGCCCATTCCGGATTTTTTGCCCATGCCCGCTCTGCAACGCCAAATAATTTTGGTAAAAGCATATACTCAAACCTTTCTGGAGTTTTAATGATTTCACTCCATAAAGGCGACTGGATGCCTACAATGTTAGATTTTCCAAATTCAGTTAGCACTGTTTTTCCTTCTAAAGTTTTTTTATCTATAGGATTACCGCTTTCATCTTCCTTTAAATTTTTGAATAGTTCGTAAGGAACAAAGTAATAAGGCTTATCCACATCAACATAGCCACCCCAATACTGACCGGTTTCATTAAAACTTTTATTGGTTGCCAAATCGAGGTAAAGATTGGTAACACAGGTAAGCACAACTTTGTAACCCGCATTAGCTAATTTATAGGCTAAATCCTCGTTTCCACTTAAATTATTCCATACATCGGCATGAAAGTTCTCTTTAGTAAAACGATCATCAAGCACCATTTTCTTTTCTCCATTTACCAATGCTTTGCGTAATCCTATTTCTTCCCAGCCCGACAAATACAATTGTTTTGACTTAAGCATCTTGTTTACTTTGTCGAAATAATAATGCCACATTTCATCTACGCCTTCAATTGAAGTATCCTTTTTGAGTAAGTTGGCAACTGCAGGAGATTTCTCCCATACCCCTCTTGGAACCTCATCACCACCGAAGTGGATTGTAGCTAAAGGTGCATCTGCTTCTTTATACATTAAGCGTATTTCGTCAACTACTTTTTCAAGGAAATTGTATGCCGATGGCATTGCTACATTAATAACATTATCTTTCCATCCCTGAACAGACTCATAAACGGACTTATCATTCAAATCACGTAACAGGTATTGAACGGCTTGTTCCTTTTTACCTTCTTTCATTAACCTTTCATATCTGGCATCCATTGATTTAATGGCAGCTCTGGCATGACCAGGAGTTTCAATCTCCGGGATTACACGGATATGTCTTGCAGCGGCGTATTTAAGAATCTCGATAAAATCAGCTCTGGTATAAAATCCACTTCCTGAATTTACGCCCGTATCAGCACCTGACCCATAAGATGGAAGAATATTTTTCTCATCATTTACAGTATGGCCTCTTTGTGAGCCCACAGTAGTAAGTTCAGGCAGACCTTGAATCTCTAATCGCCAACCTTCATCATCATTTAAGTGAAAATGAAGCACATTCATTTTATAAAGCGCCATCACATCCAAAGCTTTCAGCACTTGTTTTTTCGATTGAAAATTCCTTGCTACATCCATCATAAAACCCCGGAATCCAAACCGGGGAGCATCCTCAATTTCTACTGCAGCTACTGCAATTTCTTTTTGAATAGCTCCCCAAGATGTGGAAGGGAATAATGTTTTTAAAGATTGTATACCATAAAACACACCGGCAGGTTCGGCAGCGGTTATCACTATTCTATCAGGTGTAACACTTAATTTATAGGATTCGCTACCACTTACATTTCCTTTTTTGATTACAATCATACGCTGAGTCTCAGCTTGAACAAGAGCAGGTCTTTTGCCTAACATGGCCGACAGTTCATCAGCAAATTGGTTGGCCTCATTCTTAAATTCAATTTCGGCGGCTATAGATACTCCAGATGTTAGTTTAAATACGCCCTCCCCTTCTTTATAGGAAACAGGAGTTGGAAAAACTTTTGGTAGTTTATCCAAAGGAATGTCCTTTATCTGTTTGTTTTGATCAAATACATGAGCCGCTACTTCTGCCTCTACTTTTTCAACCTGTTGAATCGGATTTACATTGGTATTGCTAATATTATACCCTTTTGAAGGTACTTTATCCCAAACAAGATAAAAACCTGAAGAGAGATCCGTAATATTTTTGATCTCAGTAGACAGGACTTTAATCTTTTTAGATGCCCCAGGCTTTAAAGCAGGAAAACCTTTTAAGGGATACAACTTAAATAAATCTCCGTTAACATATTTTATCCTTGCGTTAAGGCTGTCGGTACCTGTAACATTTATAGGCCTGGAGTTAAAATAAATACTCCATCCTCCAGCGGGCAAGGTTTGTTTTCCATTATTGGTTATTGTTAATACCGACAGAGCCATGTCATCAATATTGTTCAATACCTCTCTTGTAATGTGAAGGTTACTTACTTTAAAAGGCGATACCGATTGTGCATCAGCACCTTTAAAACCACTAAAAATTAGTGCAACTAGAATACAGAATTTCTTCATTTTGATTAATAACTAAACGCGGATATATATTTTTCTTTTATCAAGGATGTAACCAACCAGCCAACAGGTAAGCATAAAGCAGATTGCAAAAAGCAATGAACCAACTGGTCCAGGTACGATGACCTGAAAAAACCTGCTGCTTATCCATTCATTAAAATTAAGACCAGGGAAAATTACCCCTATAATGGTTAACAGCACTTCTGAAACAATGTAAATGAACAATGGATTTTTCCCAAAGACAGTAAAAAAGCCGGTCCATTTTGTATAGGACTTCACCTCAATAACGTATATCAGGGCACCAATAATTACCAGATCTAGCCCACAGGTTATCAAAACAAATGAACTTGTCCATAGCTTTTTGTTTATTGGAAATACCGGATTCAGGCATATAGCGATCAATATTAATACACCGCCTGCTAATAATAACTTGGAAATTGTTTCGAAGCCCTTTCCTTTTTCTTGTATGAATTTACCTGCTAAATACCCAATAATCACATTTACACAAGAAGGTATTGTACTCAATATCCCTTCGGGGTCAAAGGCGATGCCTTCGCCATGGTACATATGTTTATCTCCCAATACATATAAATCCAGATACTGACCTGCATTTCCAGTCATACTAAATGGATCAGCAGCATCTCCAAATAATAACAGCGCTGCCCAATAGCCTAATAAGAACAAAACACCGACAACGACTACACTCCTTGTAGTTAGGTAATGAATTAGTAACGAGACAATGCCATAACAAAGCGCTATTCGCTGTAAAACGCCTAATATACGTGTATTCGCTATGGGTGAGAAGCTGATACCTCCACCCTCATTATAACTAAAAAAAGGAAACCAATACATCAGATACCCTAAGAGAAATATAAGCAGGGTACGCTTAAATATTTTTGCCAATACCGCTGAGTTTTCCATCTGGGCAAATTTCTTCATTGAAAAGCTCATGGCGTTTCCAACGGCAAATAAGAAAGAGGGAAATACAAGATCAGTTGGTGTAAAACCATGCCATGCTGCGTGGTTCAGCATGGCAAAAGGTTGTGCTCCGCTACCGGGTGTGTTCACGATAATCATGAAACAGACGGTCATACCCCGAAATACGTCGAGGGATAAAAAACGTTGTGGTTGGTTCATTGTTTTAGGTTATGTTCAGATTAATTATATCCTGGATTCTGTTTTAAAACCGGTGCTCCATTAGATTGACTTAAATCTATCTGGCGCTGTGGTATTGGGTAGTAATCATTCTTGCCCTTAACAAATTTACCATTCCTCACATCAGAAGTAATTTTCCCTTGGTAGCTAAAATAGGCATTTAATTCCTGATCAGCTATACCCCATCGTACCAAATCAAAGAAACGATGACCTTCCATTGCCAACTCTATTTTTCTTTCGTAATAAATGGCTTTCAACGAGTAATCTTTACCCTGACTTGCAAAATTTCCGGCTGGATACTCATTGATTTTATAATTGGCCGCAGGTTCATCAGAAAATCCAGCAGCCGGATCTTCATCATCCTTATACTTAAATAACCAACTTTCATGATCCGCAGCCCTAGCCCTAACTCGGTTTACATATTCCTCAGCTTTGCCTAAGCCTCCTAATTCAGCTTCACACTCTGCTGCCATTAAAAGTACATCTGCAAAACGAATAATGGAATAATTAACTGCTGTTCCTGGTGCCCAAGTACCCTGATCTCCATCAACGTCAGCTGTTGCACTCCAGTAAACATTCTTTTTAGGCCCATATGGTCCGCCATAACTCTGATCTCTTGCCCATGGCTTACCTGGATAGATCCCCCAATCGTGATAAGGTATACCACGACGTCCAGCTGTCCAATCCAAACGCGGATCAAGAGTTCCTGCATCCGGTGTAAAATCCGCATCACCATTTACTCCCATATCCGTTTTTACAGGAAAATTATTGAAGGTTGTAAGATAAGGCAGGCCGGTAGTCGGGTTTGTACGGAAATGATTTACCAAGTCAATAGATGGCTGAAAGAATCCGCAGCAACTGAAAGGACTTCCATCGCCATAAGGGAAATTAAGCATGTCGCCATTATTGGCATTTGATGGGCCTGATGGATCTGCATTTGCAGCCATTTGGATTACAAAAACTGCTTCAGGATTATCTTCAGCGCTAGGAAGCCAGTTGTCTTCGAATTTTTTATTCAAATCATACTTTAAGCCCGAACTGGTTTGACCTTGTGTAATAACTGCATCAAATATAGGTTTGGCCAGATCGAATTTATGCTGATACAGATAAGCCTTTGCTAAGTATGCTCCTGCGGCCCATTTATTAGCTCTTCCTACTTCAGGTTGAGTTGGGAGCAGGTTATCATAAGCATATTTAAGGTCTTCGGTAATTTTTGGCCAGATATCCACATTATTAGGTTGATTAAAATTGGTTGTGGTTTCATCAATCCAGGGAACCATATTCCACATCTTTTTTAATTCGAAATAATAGTGACCACGTAAAAAACGTGCCTGAGCGCTTATATTTTTACGCTCTGCATCGCTTAAATCTGCAGCTTTTGCCATGAATTTTAAAACATTGTTAGTGCGGGTCACACCTTCGTACAGGGCCTTCCATTTACCATTATAAAAGGCATTAGTAGCTCCTGAATAAAAATTGGCAATTGGATCAATAGCCGGCTGATCGGCACCATCGCTTCCTTTGGAAGCATCCCCCCCAACAACAGATCCGAAAACCCAGTTTGTGGGCGAAGCCTGCCAGGCATCTCCTCCCCCAAGGGCAACATCGCCACCCTGCATACCATCTAAAGCAGCATAAGCGCCTATTAGCAATCCATTCACACCGTTCTTATTAGCAACAAGATCTTCTGACAAAGAGCCTAACGGTGGTTGTATTAATGCTTTTTTACAAGAATAAAATAGTTGTGTTGTAAACAACAGTCCAACTAAGTATATATATGTTGATCTTTTCATTTCCTTAAACCATTAGGTAATTAAAACTGTAAATTTAAACCTAGTAAAAAAGTCCGCTGACTTGGATAGGAACCGTCATCAACCCCATATGCTGTTTGCTGTCCGGTTTCGCTTGAAGTTCCAACTTCAGGATCCACGCCTGAATATTTTGTTATGGTAAACAAGTTGGCAGCAGACAAATACACTCTTAACCTGCTAACTCCAAACTTTTGAAGTGCATTTGCTGGAAGTGTATAACCAATCTGCACATTTTTAAGCCTTAGGTATGAGCCTTTCTCTACAAAGTAAGAATTTGGGACACTATTTGTGCTGAAAGATTGAGTTGTTTCCTGTATTGGAGCTTTTGCATTCTGATGTGAGGTTGTCCATGAATCGTAAAGGGCTGTATGGCTCTTTGCCCCTTCAAAAGAAGGTGAAAAATCTGTCCACCATTTTACCTGATTCCATATTGAATTACCCTGAACTCCATAAAAGAAAGCACTAAAATCAAAGTTTTTAAAGCTAGCACCCAGATTAAGTCCATAACTAAAATTAGGATTAGCATTACCCAAAAAAGTTCTGTCATCAGCAGTAATCATTCCGTCGCCATTTATATCCGCATATTTAAATCGACCAACTTTAACATCATCCTGATAAACGGTGTTCGGATCGTTTGTAACTGCCTGAGCTTTTGTATTAGCCGCCTCTATTTCAGTATCAGAATTCCAAAATCCCTCCACTTTATATCCAAAGAATTGACTAATGGAATGCCCCACGGCATTACGAATGATATGACTTCCATCAAACCTTCTTGAATCAACATCATAATAGTCAACGTCGCCAGATACTTTCTTTATCTTATTCCGATAGGTGGTAATTGTAGCAGTTGCATTAAGTCTGAGGCCACTACCTACATCTTTATGTCCAGTTACCGAAACATCAAACCCATCGTTCTTCATTTGGGCAATGTTTACATATGGAACTGTAGCACCACCACTTGTTCCAATCATTTCCGGGTTGTATAAAAGATCCCTTATATTTTTTTGGTAGTAATCAGCAGAAATTTCGATTCCTCCCCCAAATAATGTAGCATCAAAACCAAAATTTGAATTCACGTTTTTCTCCCATTTGGCATCAGGATTTCCTGTCTGATTTTGATAAAAACCTGCAACCACAGCATTGCCACCACCAATTGCGTAGTACGACTGACCAATTGAACTACCAAATGTTGTAAAAGAGTTTGAACCCGAAACATTTACCTGATTACCCATAATGCCCCATCCCCCTCTAATTTTTAAATCTGTAATCCATTTAACATCGGATAAGAAGCTTTCTTTAGAAATTCTCCAGGCCGCACTCACTGCAGGAAACACTCCGTAGGTATTTTTAAGGAATTTTGAAGAACCATCACGACGAACTGTCGCACCAATTAAATACTTATCATTATAAGCATAATCAACACGACCTATTAAAGAGAATAATGCATCTGCAGTTCTTTCACTTGTGGTTTCCATTGGCCCACTGCCATTTGAAAGATTTGTATAGTCGGGATCAAACGAAAAATAACCTTTATTAGTACCACTCATTGTACTGTAGCGGTTCTTATTGTATTCCGTTCCTACCAATACCTTTAAGCTATGAAGGTTAAAAGTTTTATTGAATGACAATGTGTTTGTCCAGGTATATTCTAAACCGGTATAAGAAGACTCTGCATAACTGTTGCTAGTTGTATTTTCTGCATTTTCATATTGAGGATACACGAATGATCTGGATGCCCCAGAATAAGAATCGGCACCAAATGCTGTCCTTAAAGTCAAAAATGGCATAAGATCAGCTTCCGCAAATACATTTCCAAATAGCCTATTGTCAGTAGCTTTATTATCTTTTGTCCGGTACAACATCGCTACCGGGTTATAGGCATCACCCAATTGCCCTCCATAGCCACCAGCAAAATTCCCCATTATATCATATACTGGAATAATAGGTTGCTCCCTGAAAGCATGACCAATAGCATTATCGCCACTAAGTCCATCTATTTTAGGATTTGCTGTAATTGTGTATGATAAATTCTCTCCTACTCTAACATATTTACCAATGTTGTATTGAGTATTGGAACGCACGGTGTATCTTTTTAAATAAGTTCTATCCAATGTTCCTTTCTGATTAAAGTAGTTTGCAGAAAAAAGATAATTACCTTGATCTGAGCCACCACTTATAGAAACATTTTGGCTGGTTATTGGAGCTGGATTAAATATTTCATCATACCAGTTTGTCCCCGTTTTATTTGCCTTATTAATTCTGTAAAAGGTTTTATACTCATCATCAGAAGTAAACAATGGTTTTAGTTTATACAATGATGGATTTACAGATGGATCTCCCTCTTTAGCTCCAAATGGATAGATGTAGTCAGGTAAAACATATTTAGGACCATTTCCATAGATTGGATCATCAAATTCAGTATCACCTGAGTTTGTTTGGGCAAGCCTTTTTAGATCTGCCATCTCCTGAGGTGATAGGATATTCCAAACATTCCCTGTTTTAGGACGTTGAGTTCCATAATAGGCATCGTACTGCACCTTAACCCTATCTTTTCCTTTTTTTGTACTAATTACGATAACTCCATTTGCAGCCCTGGAACCATATATTGAAGCTGAGCCTGCATCTTTTAGCACCTGCATTGATTCTATGTCGTTAGGGTTCAAATCGGCGACATTAAGTGTTGGCACCCCATCAACCACGTAGAGTGGGTTGTTATTACCAAAGGTATTTACTCCTCTGATACGCACCTGAGGTTCTTCTCCCGGCTGCCCAGATCCTAAAATGGTAACCCCTGAAGCCTGCCCTTGCAACAAGTTATTTATTGATGGGCTAGGTTGCTTGATCATATCGGCAACATTTACTACAGAAACGGCGCCAGTAAGGTCCTTTTTCTTCTGGGTAGAATACCCCAGAACAACCACTTCACCTAGTGACGTTTCTTCTTCAACAAGTTGGACGCTTAAAGTACTCTGTCCATTAACAGGAATCTCTTTTGAGGTAAAACCTATATAAGAAAAGACTAAAATTGAATTGGCATCTGGCACATTAATGACGAAAGTTCCATTTAAATCAGTAATCGTAGCCGTTACAGTACCCTTTACCTTTACACTTACACCAGGCAATGTTTCTCCTTTAGTAGAGGTAACCTTGCCTTTAACCGATATTGGTGCTTTATTGTTATTCTCTTCGTTTACTTTTTTAGAAACATCTTTATCATACAAAATGATTCTGTTGTCGATCACTTTATAAAAGATGCTTAGTGGGTTTAATGTTTCGTTTAGGATATCTCCAAGCCGTCTTTTTATAAAGTTGGCTGATGTTTTCCGATCAGCTTTAATTACTGATGGGCTGTAAATAAATTTAACTTTTGTTTGGTTTTGTATCTCGTTTAATATCTCTGTAACCTTAGCATCATTAATGCTGATTGAGATTTCCTTATTCAATATTCTCTGAGCGCCGGCATTTTTTGCCATCGCACCACAAGTAAATAGAACTACTAGAAATATTTGGGCTATAGATATCCTCATTGCTGTTTTTATTAAAGCAACAAATCGCTTTTTTTTCATAACTTTAGGAGTTTTGTTCGTTAATATGAAACTTTTCGTACAGAATTCTTAACTGGCAATGTCCCGCAACATTGTCAGTTTTTTTTTAGCTTTTAGTTAGTAAAATTCCTTTTTCTTCATAAGCTGTTTGGTTAGATAATTAGTTTTGGTTGATTTTAGGTGTTGTTATTTTTCTTTGATAATTATTTTAGTCCCCTTTACTTCATACTTTGCTTGGATTGATTCACATAAAAAGTCTAGTTGGCTGTATAAATCCTGTTCAGAAAGATCTCCTGTAAATGTATAATTGTACAGCTCCTTGTCTTCGACAGTGAACTCAATACCGTATGATTTTTGAAGTTGATTTAATACATCTGCTACCTTGGCATCATTAAAGGAATAGTTTTCTTTTATAACCTGTTTATTATTTTTTGCTATTGGCAGTGGTTTATCAACAAGTGAGGTTGCAAACGTATTTTCTGAGGCATTGTAAACTGTTTTCTGATTCGGTGTAAGCACCACTCCCTTATCAGATTTTAATAGCCCATCCACCTTGAAGGAAAGGCTACCTGAATTTGGAGAAACAATTACCTTACCCGTTTTAACCGTAACCTCTGTTTCCCTAGCTGCGCTGTTTGTTTTTACGATAAAACTGGTACCAACAACTCTGGTGATTACATTGCTATTGTATACTAAAAATGGTCTGGCTGGATTTTTACTGATCTCAAAAAAGCCTTCTCCTTCTAACGATACTTCACGAACAGTTTTAGAAAAATGCTTAGGATACTTCAATAAAGATTTTGGCTGAAGCGTAACCCTACTTCCATCTTCCAAAGAAACAACCATGGAATTAGTTGTATTATTTGTAACAGAGTTAATGCTATTTGTAGCTGCAACTGTCATAAATTCAGGCTTTTTACTACCTACATTAAAGAATAGATAAGCAGTAATCACCACAAAGCCTGCAACTACAGCCGCAGCCACAGTAATTAAAGTTTTTGATAGTTTGAAACGAGGTTTGAGTTTACGAACTGGAATTTCATCGTCTTCTACCATTAAGGCATCCTCATGTATTCTATCCCATAGCTTTTGTTCCAACGCATTTACTTGTGCAGGAGCAATATCTTCCATGTCATGCTTATCAAGCATTCCATACCATTTTTCAATAATTTCCTTTTCTTCATCCGTACACCTGTTCTCCAAATATCTTTCTAACAATAGATGAAATGCTTCTCTGCTCATTTTTATAGCTTTTAAACTATATGTAAGCTAAGTAGCCTCTACCCCTAAAAAATATTTGAAAAAAGTTGAATTTTATAGAAACATACTAAAAGCAACCAGTATAAAGAGGTATTCTTTAAGATAGAATCTAATTGACTTAAGTGACTGGGTGATATGGTACTCTACAGCTTTCTCGGAGATATGGAGCTGTTCGGAGATGTCTTTAACAGACCGATGTTCAATACGGCTCATCCTGAATACTTCTGCTGTCTTTTTAGGGAGTAAAGCAATGCCTCTTGCAAGTGCATCAGAAAGTTCATTAAGCATCAGCAGGTAGTCTGTATTATTAACTACACCGTAATTAGTGGATGCCTTAACGTAGTTATGATAGTTTTCCTGAACTAAGAGTGACTTATAATGGTTGATAATGCAGTATTTTAGGCTTCCGAACAGATAAGAACTTAATGAGTTTATTACAACTGTTTCTCTTCTTCTCCATAATTCCGTAAAGAGATTTTGAGTTAACTCTTCTGCCAATTCCTTATGATGTACTTTCTTGTACGCAATCTGATATACCTTTTGCCAGTACCGCAAATACATCTCTTTAAACGCATGCTGGCAACTTCCTTTAAAAAGAACAATTAATTCGTCATCAGATAAGAGTCTGCAATCCATTAAGTTAATGTCGGCTTAAACCAAATTTAACAAATATAATCCGAAGTGCACTACATTTTTTTTACACTTAATAAATTGCTATGCGGTGTGATCTAAGCATATACGGACTTACATTCGATTGACCTGCTTGCTGAAAACTAATTAGCTTGGACGGTTTTAAAGGCATATGACAATCTATACAGTTAGTTTTAACCATCGCATTTGCCAGAGTTTTATCAGTGTGCTTAATGGTAGAATGGCAGCTCATACATTTCTTTGAATAAGCCGTTAAACCTACTTTGTTTTGGTTGTGGGTACTGTGACATGTTGAACAGTCAAGGCTTTCGCTTTTAATAAAACATTTACTGCCTGAAAGCATCTGATTTTGTTTTCCATGAACATCAAGTGATGACTCATCAAAGGATGCAGAAAAATTCCCATAATATTCATTGAGATCATCTCCTGGTTTAAATGAAAAAGTAGATTTCAACTTTTCAGCATCATTTCCTGAATGGCAAACACCACAGGCATCCACCTTTTGCTTTCTTGACAACGACTTATATAAAGTAATAAACTTAGCCTCTTTTTTCTTTGGATTTTCTATATGAAATTCAACATGCTTTGCAGCGGGGCCGTGACATCTTTCACAATTAATTCCATAAACGAGGGACGATTTAACCAACTCATCTGAAACAGTTAATCCTCCATTTTTTACTACTTTATGATCTATAAATGAACTGTGACACTCAAGGCATCTCGGCTCAATAACTCGACCAAAATTAGGTCTAGAGCCTGAAAAACCGGGGCTATTAGCCCAACTATCTTGACTTTTAAAAAAGGACAATGGTAACTGATATAACGATTTCCCTTTCCATGTTGCATAGGTGAAAGCCTTTTCTCCTGAGCCAAAAACTATGTCAAATCTTCTGGTAAGCCTTTCTTTACCATCGAGATAAACAACCTGATACAGCCCACTATCCCTTTTCTCTACAGCAACCTTCATATGTTTATCATAATTATAAACATTTGTATTACCCCCTTTCGGCAACTGACTATCTGCTGTGATTGGAGATGTAGTAGAGAAATGTGGATTTTTCAAGTACGATTCATACACATTTTTATGGCATTGTATACACGTTTTACTACCTGCAACTGCATTTTCAGCTACAGGGACTTTCTTAACAGAATCAACACATTGTGAAAACAGGAAAACAAATACTGAGATAACACTGAAAATCAGCACTAAACGCCTATTTCCTTTCATATTTTAATTTTAGTTATTCTATTCGATAAATCGAATATAGTTAAAATTAAAACCACCTGCATTCGCGAAAACCTTTAATTTTTGTTTACCGGCATTAAGCTTAATCTTTTTTAGCTGAACTGTTTTAAAAGTGGTGTAATCACCTGTATTGGGTACATTAACGATTGGCTCCATCTGCCTTCCATTGATGGCAATGGACAAGCGACCATTAGCATCCTTAGCAGCTACATTTAACACTATAGTGTAAACGCCAGCACTTTCTACATCAATTGTATACTGTAGCCATTCGCCTGTTTCAATATGACTAACATAATATGAATCATTAGGGGTTCTACTTATATCCACCCCATCATTTCTATATACTCTGCCTTTATTCCCAGCAGTATTTATACCTGTAGAAACGTGATAATCGGCAGTGTCTTTATCAAAATATGCAATACCATTTATCCCCAGGTCATAATCAACAGCGTAAATGGTAGTATTCTTTTTTATTGTATTGTTTTTAAAAGGTTTTGTTTCATTTGAGAAGGGTTGACGCATCATTGCATCAATTACATCATAGTGGATAATACCATTCTCTATCTTCAAATCGTGGGCAAGCTTTTTTAATCCCGATTTTGCCACCTCAGCAGTTGGCTTAGCACCATCCCCTTTCCAGTAGTTAAGAATTACATCATATTCGTGATTAGATTTCACTTGAATCGGATTATTATTACCCAGCTTTTTTAAAGGCCACCATGCCCAACCTATATTGTTTTTTTCGAACAACCTGATAGCTTCTGTAAACCAAACATTAGAGTTTTCGCCAGTTTCGCCTAACCATATGGGTACGTTGTGCTCATCTCGAATAGTTATCATCCCTTTGGCAGATGCCTGATCATTATATGCCCAATACTTATGGAAACTTAAGGCCATATTATTATCCCATAAAGGAAAGATTCCATTATAGTTATTGCCCCAGCCATTACCTTCTATGATTACAATATGTTTTTGGTCAACTTCACGTATTGCTTTAGTGATGTCTAACATCAGTTTTCTTAAAGGTGCATTCTTTTTTTCCTTTAGTCCATTTTTATCATTGGTAGGATCCTCAAACCCCCAATTAGGTTCATTTATAATATCATAAGCTCCAATCCATGGTTCATTTGCATACCTTTCGGCTAGTTTACGCCACAGCGCTATGGTTTTTTGCTGATTGGCCTCACTGTCCCACAACGAAGGTTTTGAGGGATCCCGATCTGAGATATTGAAATCATTACCTTGTCCACCTGGTGCTGCATGCAAATCCAATATCAAATACATCTTGTTAGCCTTACACCAGGCAAGTAGAGAATCCGTCATCGAAAAACCTTTTTCAAGCCAGGTATTTTGCCCCTTTACAGGCTCTTCTTCAATAGATAAAGTATAAAGATTGTAATGCATAGGTAGACGAACCGAATTAAATCCCCATGCTTTCATTGAATCAACATCTGCTTTTCTGGTATGATTAGACAGCCAATTATTGTAAAACACCTTGGTTTCCTGCTCACCTACCAAATCAGTTATTCGCTGTTTAATTTTATGTTGCTGGCCTTCATTGTTAATCCCCAACATATAACCTTCCTGCAACATCCAGCCACCTAACCCAACTCCTCTGAGCAGTATGTTTTCGTTATTTTCATTGACAATTTTTTTCCCATCTGCCCTTAAAAACCCTTGGGCCTTACTTTCATGAATGTTTACAAAACATGATAATACAAATGTAACTGAAAATATAATTGAAGCTTTTATGCCATTGATCATAAGAATCCGTATTTGGTTAGTTACCCAAAATACGGATTTTTGATTAACATAGGTATCTAACCTACAAATCAAATCTTACATAAAGCTACCGTCGCCACGGCGCATAACGCCTCTGCCACCACGCCCTTGAGCACCTGACCATTTTTGCAGCCTCATACTCAGTTTAAGCATAAAATATCGGCTAACGGGATTTACTCTCGTATTTACATAACCGCCATCATCCGGTTGCTGTGTCCTCAGAAAATTATTCTGATTTAAAATGTCAAATGCCTGAAATGTGATCTGGCCTCTGCGACTAAACAACTGACGCTCCAAACTTGCATTTATTACTAAGGGGCTGTTATTTGTATTTCCGACTATACCATTTATGAACTGCTTACTACCATTGTACCCAAACATCCATACATCCCATAAATACACTCTTCCATCCAAATTAAGAGAAAGCGTGTTGATATTATTATTACCCGAACGAAGCGTCGAATTAGACTTTTCGTGTTTGTATCCAATATTTGTATTGATCTCCAACCATTCCGTAGGGTTAATTCTTGGGCCAAAACGTTGATCGAGAACAGTGATATCAGTAGTATTCAAAATACCATCTCTCATACTCAGGTTATGATTATAACTCACTGTACCATTAAGTTGCAAATTATATTTTCTATTGCTGAGCTGCTTACTGATGTTGTAATTACCAGTCAATCTATACACTCCACTAACGTTTAAAAAGTGTGTTTCATTAATTTTACTACCAGGGAGATTTGGATCCGGATTGTCAACAGTTTCCACATTTCTGATTACGGCATTTTCAGTATAAGAACCATTTGCATTTAGGGAAAGGTTAAGCTTCGAGTTTGCAATATAATTATTGTAATCACCTCTTAAAGTATGCACAAAAGTGGCAATCAGGTCCGGATTACCAATAACCGGATTATTTGGATTTGTAACATCCCTTACAGGCTGTATTTGATCAAAAGTTGGTTCTACTGCATTCCCTGAATAGTTCAAAGATACTTTTTGTTGTCTGCTCCAACGATATTCAAATCTTGCGATAGGTATTAGGTTAAAACTACTCCGGTTTGTTGTGGTACCCAGACTTATTTTAGTTCCGGATAATAAAGCCGGCACACCTGTTAAACCAACAGAGAAACGAACTTTGGACGTATTAGACATTCCGTACCTAAAATTTAACGCAACCCGCCCCTGTGTAAAGGAATAGTTATAAATATTACTTAACGAATCTATAATACCGGAAAAGCCACCATCTAAAATATCTCTTGTGGTTGCGGTATTGTCATAACCATTATAATTCACCTGTGCATTCACCTCGAATTGAGTATTAACTCCTAGAGGCTCAACATAGGTCATACTTCCGCGATAATTATCACGTCGATTCTTACGTGCTATAATCTGATTAATTACGGAATCTTTACCGTCTGGTGCCGCATCGGTATAATAAGTTGTGAAGTTATATCTTTCCTGCTCGTTATCCTGATTATTTTTATTCAAATCTATCTGTGCCGAAAAATTCCTTCTGTATTTTTTAAATAAGTGCTGATAAAAAGTAGAAATACCAAATTGAGGTGCTGTGCTTGAATTTGAATTTGTTATACGACGGTCCTGATCCAGTCCCATTGAAAGACTGCTACCCCTTTGACTTAACGTAGAAGAACCATCATTATCGGTAGAATTGGATTGAATGGTCGGGGTAACTTTAAGATAATTACTTGAGTCCAGGTTTACTTCAAATTCAAGTTTAAAATTATGATTATTTGATTTTTGCAAGCCGGTATTCGAACTATTGGCATGCAATTGTCCATTACTTAAAATACTTAGGGATTCGGTCTCATTCAAATTGTCTCCGTTAGAATTTTGAAATTGATAACCCAAATTGTACTCTATTTTTTTCCCAATTTTATCGCGCAAACTGAATCTGGTATTTGTATTCTTTGTAGAGCCACTTAATGCATTAAGATTAATCGCATCACTATAATTACCGTTTATCCCGATCTGTTGATTTCCGTTAATGCGTGTAGCAAACAATCCTGCTTCTTTTCTTTCGTTACTACCTCCTGCAGTGTTCAAATTCACCATATTCCCGACAGACTTATCCGTTCTTGTAGTGATATTCAGTATCTTTTGAGGGTCACCATCCTTTACGCCTGTACGAGCCGCCTGATCACCATAATCATCAACAATCTGAATTTTATCAACGATCTCAGCTGGAAGGTTTTTAATTGCGTTTGCGATGTCGCCCCCAAGATATTCCTTTCCATTCAATTTGGCTTTAGTAACTGTTTCTCCCTGGTGAACTAAAGTTCCGTCAGTACCTACCTCCATACCCTCCATTTTTTTAAGCAGCTCATCTACAGTAGCATTCTTTCGAACAATATAGTCGCTAGCCTTATACTCAACTGTATCTGTTTTATAGGTAATAGATGGAGTGCCATTAATAACCACCTCATTCAAAGTATTACGTTCTTCTTTAAGAACTATTGGATCCATTACAATTCTAGGACTGGTATCGTTTTGTTTAAAACGCATTGCAGGAGTTTTAACATACCCAATGCTTTGAACTGTAATGATGTAAGTTGCTGACTTTACATTTCTGAATACAAATATACCGTCAGTATTTGTACTTGTTTTTAAAGTATCCTTATCGGATGTTAAGCTGACAGTTGCTCCAATTACCCCCAGATCGGTTGAGTCCTTTACAATTCCACTCACTTCTCGTGTGGGAAGTGGCGGCGGTGGATTTTGTTCCTTTGATGGCACTTGGGCATAAAGAACTATAGAACTGAATATCAGTAGAAATAGTACAATAGCGGGTCTCAATGCATTATAGAAATAATTCATTCTCGTTATGTGGTTTGTATGTGTGTTGAATTTGTGTATAGATTATTTAATGGTGTATTTTCCCCAAAAATCTGTTGGACTAGTTAATGCCTGATAATCTATACCTGAACCTCTTGACCCGAAGTTTCCTCCACCACCACCTCTGTTACCACCAAAACCACCTCTTCCACCCTCACCACCATCTAACCCTTGCAACTGCAGACCATTCAGTTTAACGTTATAAGCAAATTCCTTTGGTGCATCCTTAGAAATCCCTAACTCTTCAAATGGGATTGCCAGTTCATAAAAGAAAGCCTTATCGTTTCCTATACTGGAAAATGCTTTTATTCCTAAATCATTATACACAGAGATAAGCGTATCAGTAGTTTTTTTAAACCCACTAATCTTAATTTCTTTAACTTGACCAAGTTGCCTTTTTTGCATTACGGCCATTGCAGAATCTCTTTGTTCAGGAGTTTGTGAACCTCTGCCACCATTATTCATTATAATCCCCATTTGACGCCTTCCTCCTTGTCCACCACCTTGAGCAGGGCGACTAATCAATGGATAAGTAAGCGTAATACTTTCCTTTTCTTTCTTTTTTCCTTCAGTATTTATAGCCAATGTAATGCCACCAGCCAGAATCTTTGCATTAGTAGTTAAGTCAGTAGATTTAATAACCAGATATAAATTCTTATCGTCATTACTCATCGTATAAAAAATACCGGTGCGTTTATTTTCTGCCTGAAAAGTATCATTCCATTCCGTGTTTCTTCCATCAATCTTTATGTTTTCCGGGGCAGTAACACTTACTTCTTGTACATCTTTAAGCTTTTGAGCTTGCGCAGTCATATAAAAACCAGCAATTAATAAAGTACTTGCTGCAATTTTTAAGAATGTAGGTTTCATATTTAGTAAAAGTTTGGTCATTAACTGTGAATTTAGAATTATGACTCACTAAACATATTTAGGTTTAACCTGAGGAGCAAGTTTGTTTCTTAATATTCTTGTTACAATTAATATTACCAAGGCATTTCACTACAACATAGATAAATACATCTAGCAAACACAATAAAAAATACAGTGACTAATGAACTTCCTGTACTTCTTTTTTCAGTTGGAATATGTAAATCAGATATACCAATGCAGGGAGAATAAATATACTGCCAATCAATAAGGCATAGCCCAGGGTATCAATCGCTTTTGCCTGTCCCTGATGGATAAGCAGTGACAGATTCGCTCCATTTTTTATTAGCACTATGTCTGGAAAATGAGAATACGTGGCTGCGAACAAGATCATGGTAACCTGAAATCCAGCTAACAAACGAAGAAAGACTGGCTTTTTTCGTTGTAGTAAGAAAAACATAATAACCAACGATATACTTGCAGCTATAATGGCTATTAGGCCTAAGGTATCCCCAAAAATCCAGCTAGCTAATGGAATATTTTCATGATATGCAGCAACAAAAACTAATGCTCCGCAAAACATAACTATATATATCGTACGTCTTGCTTTCCTAATAAAGAAGCTTCTGTCATCATCATTTGCAGTCTGTCCAATTATAAAAATAGTAGCTAAGAAGCCACATATGCTAACTGTAAATATACCAACGGCAACAGAAAACCAGTTTAACCAACTAAAAACATAAGCTGACAGAAAATCCTGGGCCTGCATATCTATTTGGCCGGATACTGAACTTGCGGCTATAATACCTAGAAAGAATGGCGTAATTAAGCTCGAATAGATAAATATAGGCGTATATACCTTTTGCATATCATCTTTAACGGCGTCGTAATTTCTAAACACAAAAGCTGTACCTCTGGCAATAATACCAAGAAGCATGCATACCAATGGAATATGCAAATAGATTGAAACAGTAGTATAAATTTTAGGAAACCCTACAAAAAGGATAACGATGGCAATGATCAACCACATATGGTTTGCCTCCCAAATAGGACCAATTGCTTCATACATCGTTTTACGCGTTTTAGAACGGTTCTTTTTGGAAGTAAAAAGTTCTATAATTCCCGCGCCAAAATCCGCACCCCCTAATAAAACATAGAGTAAAATTGATGTCCACAGGAAAACTATAACAACATAGATCATAATCTTAATTTTTATGAGGTTTAGTGCTCGAATCGTATAATTTGCCAACCATAGCAATTTGACGGTATAGGAGTAAACACACTATAATGGCTAATGATATATATACCCCAGTAAAGAGGTAAAAAGAATAAGCAATCCCTGGCATTGGAGTTACAGCATCCGCAGTACGCATAACACCTTGAATAATCCAGGGCTGTCTGCCCACCTCCGTCACTGTCCACCCTGCCTCTAAAGCTATAAATCCCATCGGAGTTGCAATCACAAAAAGTTTCAATAGCCAGTTACTTTTAAGCCATTGCTGCTTTTTCCAAAGTGCAATAAAGTACAATAAAGCAATCAATACCATAGCCATTCCAAGGCCAACCATAATCTGAAACGCATAATGAGTTACTGCAACGGGTGGCTGATCCTCTTTTGGAACGGTATCCAATCCTTTCACTTCACCATTAAAATCTCCTGTAGTCATGAAGCTAAGGAGCCCTGGAATTTTAATTGCATAATCAACCTTTTTATTGGCAGTATCAGGTATTCCTCCAATTATTAACGGTGCATTTCTCTCTGTATGAAAATGAGCCTCCATTGCCGCTAGTTTTGCAGGTTGACGATGGGCAACATCTTTAGCAGAAATATCTCCACTTATTGGCTGTAAACAGGCCGCCACTGTTCCAAACACGGCTGCTATTTTAAACGCTTTACTATGAAATATTACATTCTTGCCTTTAAGAATCATTAATGCATGCACACCGGCTACTGCAAATCCGGTAGATACGAATGCGGCAATGGACATATGAAGTGCCTGAGAAAACCAGGCATCATTAAACATTGCTTTTATAGGATCAATATTTAAATACTTACCATCTACAAAATCAAAACCGGCAGGACTATTCATCCAGGCGTTAGCAGCAACTACCAGTATCCCTGATAATAGTCCGCTTATACCAACAACAATACCTGTAAACCAGTGAAACCATGGATTAAGCTTTCCCCATCCATACAAATAAAACCCCAAGGCTATTGCTTCTATAAAAAATGCTGTTCCCTCTAAAGAAAATGGCATTCCAAAAATTGGACCTGCATGCTCCATAAATGTTGGCCATAACAACCCTAACTCAAAAGACAACACCGTCCCTGAAACTGCCCCTGTGGCAAAAAATATAGCTACACCTTTACTCCAGGCTTTAGTAACATCCTTATAAACAACTTTTTTAGTTTTTAGCCAATAAAAATGAGCAACTGTCATAAAAAAGGGCATCACCATACCAATACAAGCAAATACAATGTGAAAGCCAAGAGAAAAGGCCATCTGAAGTCGGGCAGCTAAAAAATCGTCCATATTAAGGGTTTAATAAACGTTAGTCGCTAAAAGAAATAGTCAAGCAAAAGTACATTTTTTAAGTACAGGAATGCAATTTAGGGCTGCATTTAAACCAATACTTTTATCATTATTTCAACATATTTTCAATTCATTTAAAATAATTATATTTCCCACAGAGAAATATAAAACCAACTATAAAGAAAATAAGCTTGTTATATGAGATATTTATAAATATGTTTGATGAGTATTAATTGCTTACAATTCAAAAAAGAATCGATGACTATTTTAAAATTTAAATGCGTTGCTATTATCAGTGGAGTTGTTTTACTAATCTCATCATGTACAAAAAACAAACCTCCTAAAGAAGAGAAGGACACACCGGTTGTAAAAGAACCTTTAAAAAAGGTACTCTTACCAATAAAATTAGAATCAGGCAACCTCGTTATTAACCTAAAATACAATGAGAATTCAACTCTTATTTCAGAAGTTAAAACTTCTGATGGATATCGTTTCAAGCCCACATACAAGGATGAGCTTCCTTCTCAATATGACAAATACGCCAACAAGACTCTTATTCAATCAATTTATTGTATTAGAGTTCCGAATAAAGATTTAAAAGTTACATTTTTTAATATTGACGGCCAAGCCTATTCACCTACAGGCTCACTTGTATTAAAACAAAATCTTCAAAATCAGATAAGCTCTATACTTGCTTCTGGTAGTGGTCATTCATACCCCTACAAAGAAAGCGAATGTCATTACTCCTCATCAGGTAACTTGTCAGATATTACAATTAAAAACTCTCCTACAAATAACACCTCCATTACATATACTTATGATGAGAAAAATGGAATTTTCAAAAATGTACAACATTGTCAGCTTCTATTTCTTGCAATAAATTTTCAGCTTTTTTCTGCCGATGTGAATAATAGATTAAGCTATTCAAATACAGGTACTCCTGGTGAAAATACTAACTTCACATATCAATACAATGCTGACGGCTATCCAACTCAATTCACAATAACCAAAAGCAAGCAAACATTTAAGATCACCTACATTGAACTTCAACAATAATGTTATTCGCTCAGTAACTTTTGTGCCCTAAACAAATTATCTGAACACTGGAGAATTTTGGCTTTCAACTTTGGATTATATTGAGGATTTTTTTCTAAAAAGTCCTCAATAATCTTTAAAGCCTCTTTACTCTGATAATATCCAAACGTAGCTTGCAACCAATTTTGAGGAAAAAAGATATCACCAGTCTTTTGAATCTCACTTAACATATCAAGACTTTTCTCCAAATATCTAAAGGAACTTCTCTGTCTAAGAGGATGGTGAAGATAATATAAAGCAGCCCCAACATTTGATTCTTTATCTCTATTGTATTTTAGCTCAAGGCTTTTAAAGAAGTCATCCCTTTTTTTCATTGAAGAAGACACCGCCGGCATAATAAATTCAAACCGTTTTCTTCTATCAACATTGGTTATCCGTTTTAGCTGTTTATCTAAAATAGAACTATCTCCATCTCTCAAGACCAGAGAAAAAGCCAATGAAGTATAGTCATCTTCCGTAAGTTTTATTCCGGCCGGAACTTTTTGAGTTTCCCAAATCGCATTCAGTCGTTTACCAGCTTCGGCAGACTGATAGACATCCTGATAAGTTTTAAAAAGCACTTTCTTATTATTTGGCAAACTTTGCTTCTGCATTGAGTTCCATAAAGCATTTTCTAAAGATGCGAACATACTGGCCCGTTCATGTTCAGAAATAAACTCCCAATAAATATTACTGATGTAGTTTGTAATCAACTTCAGGTTTAGCTCTTCCTTTTCCTGATCGAGACCTTTAACAAACAGATTTAACAGTTCCAATGGCTTTATATATCTGCCATTTAACATATTCTCATATAATGAGATATAGGCAGAAGATCTATTTACAGCCTTTCCAATCAAAAATATTTCACTATAGATTGACTTATCCAATGGCCAAAGACCATAGCCCTGCCCAGATGAATTAAATAAAACATAAGAGGGAAGTTCCATTCCTTCAGCAGCTTTCAATTCTACACTTTTACTATTAAGATTAACCGTTAGTTCTTCACTACGATTAGGATAATAAAGAGTTACCTCCATTAGTTGAGGCCAAATCCTATCAGCCCCGTATTCAGACTTTTGCGTAATTACAAACTTTTTAATCTTATTGTTAGCTTTTTCAATTGTATAATCTATTACTGGCCTTCCAACTTCATTTACCCAAACTTTATTCCATTTTTGTAAGTCAGCCTCCGTGTATTTGTCCAGAATTCTTATCAAATCAGGCCAGGAAGCGTTCTTATTGGTAAATTCTTTTAGATATTCCCTTACACCCATCTGAAACTTTTCCTTTCCCATTAATCGTTCTAATTGCCTCATAACAATAGGAGCTTTATGATAAATAATATTACCATAAAGGGTTCCGGCATCTTTTAGATTGTCTAAATCCTGTCTTATCGGATTTGAGCCTTTAGTCCGATCAATACTGTATGCCGCAGGAAAATGATCTGTAAGAAACTTAAGATCAAACACTTCCTTTCCTGTAATCTCCTCCGTGCTCTTATCAGCCATAAAGTTTGCAAAAACCTCTTTCATCCAGACATCAGTAAACCAATTCATCGTTACCAAATCTCCGAACCACATATGAGCAGTCTCATGAGCTATTAAATTATTCCGTGCATTTAACTGATCTTTAGTTGCACCTTCATCTAAAAACAAAGCCGAAGACTTATACTGAATTGCGCCCACATGCTCCATTCCCCCAAATTGAAAATCTGGGATAGCTACAAAGCCAAATTTTTGAAAAGGGTAAGGAATCCCAGTCCAATCCTCTAAATATTTCAAGGATTTGGTGTGAATATTAAAAACTTCATCCACACTATTCTTTATGGTCAAGGTATCAGTTTCTCTATATAGAAAATCAGTTACCATATTCCCAACTTTTCCTTCGGCTAACGTAAATTTCCCTACTGCAAATGCAAACAGATAAGTACTCAAAGTATCCGATTTATTAAAATTATACGTTTTACGGTCACCAGTAATTACAGAATCTTTTAATGTACCGTTAGCCATTGCTTTCCAATCGTTAGGAACTTTTAAAGTAAGGCTGTAAGTGGCTTTTAAATCCGGCTGATCAAAACAAGGGAAAACTGTTCTGGCCCTATCCGGCACAAATAAAGAATATAAATAATCATTATTTCTATTCAGTGCAGCCTCACCTGCTTCAAAGCTTAGACTTATTACATTTACTCCTTGCTTTAAGTATTTGGACTCTACAATAAGGTGTTCATCTTTATGATTTACACCTACATTCACTCCATTTACCTGCAAAACTTTTATTTTCTTTGCATTTTCTCTAAAATCCATCTGTAGTGGATATTTATTAGCACTAAGCTGAAATGTAACCTCTTCTACAGCACTTATAATTTCATCTCTGTTTCTTGGAATATCCAACTCCAGTTTATAATTGATATTACTCAAAACAGATTTACGATAAACAGCTAGATTTTTAGATACTCCTACCTCCAAGACAGGCTCCGATACATATCTTACGCCTGAACATGAGACAAAAAGAAACGCTAAAACTGCTATTGAATTACGCAAATTAACCATAGCAACGAATTTAAGGTTTTGTTGAATTAAAGAGTCAAATAAGTGGTAATTTAGCATCAGCAAAACTTAGATCAGCTCAGCTTACGCCCACTGATCGCCTAAAACAATTTTATGATCATGAAAAAGACATTAACAACAGTACTATTTATTGCGTTAGCAGTATCGTTACAATCTGAACTTAAGGCTCAGGGCATAAAAATGCCTCAGCCCAGCTCTGGACAAACCATTTCTCAGGATTTCGGTCTTGGTAAAGTAACCATCAATTATTCACGTCCGAATACTAAAGGCCGTAAAATATTTGGAGGATTAGAGCCATATGGATCAGTTTGGAGAACAGGCGCCAATTCTGCAACTACTATCGCTTTTACAGAAGCAGTAAAAATTGGAGGAAAAGATCTTGCTGCCGGCGAATATGAATTATTTACTATACCAGGTGAAAACGAGTGGACAATAATCATAAACAAAGGATCAAAACAATGGGGTGCATATGAGTATAAAGAAAGTGATGATGTATTACGTGTAAAAGTTAAGCCTACTAAGCTTAAAGAGAAAGTAGAAACATTTACCATTCAATTTGCAGATGTTTATCCTGGTACTGCCAAATTGCAGTTAATGTGGGAAAACACTGGTTTAACTGTTGATCTATCAACTGATTTTGATGCTAAGGTAATGGCTAGCATTGACGAAGCAATGAGAGGTGATAAAAAACCTTACTTCCAGGCTTCATACTACTATTTTGATAGTGGAAAAGACTTAAAAAAAGCACTTGAATGGGCTACCGCTGCTGAAGCTGCTGATCCTAAAGCTCCTTGGGTTAAATTATTAAAAGGACGTATTCAATTAAAATCTGGAGATAAAAAAGCTGCAGCTGCTACTGCTGAAGAAGGAATAAAATTAGCTACTGAAATTAAAAACCCTGAATATATTAGATTACATACAGGCTTATTAGCGGAGGCTAAAAAGTAACAATCAGGATTACTAAATCAATAAAAAACCCGGATACTGATTTACAGTATCCGGGTTTTTTATTAGACTCTCACTTATTCAAGTACAATATGCTTAATGTTCTTTCTATCGAAAGTATAAGTAATATGCACCTTCCCATCCTTAGATTGGATTATTGACGGATAACTAAACTCTTTCTTAGTATCACCATCCTCCAGTATCAAAATATCATTCCATTTTTTGCCATCTACAGACAGGGCGACGTTTAACTTAAATCGCCCATTAAACCATTCCTTACCTGGAACAGTTGGGTTATAGACAATCATAAATGTTCCGTTTTTTAACGTTTGGGCATCAGTTCCTGAATTAGGATTAAGCAAACTAGTCGCACTCAATGCACTCCAGGTTTTACCATTATCCTCTGACCATGATTCAACTACGGCCCCTTGCTTACTTCTACATAGTATTTGCAGCTTCTTATTTTTATGAAGTAATATGCTTGGCTGAATTACTTCAAACTTACTCTCCGGGTCAACAGGTATAATTGTCCATGTTTTACCCCCATCTACAGATCTCTCTATATGCGCACTCCATTTATCATTTGTTTCAGTACTTGATGGAGACAAAATTGTACCATCAGCTAACTCAATTGGCTTATTTTTTATTGGCCCAAGCACACCATCAGGTAAACGAGTTTTAGCAGACCATGTTTTTCCATTATCATCGGAAGTTTTCATCATGCCCCACCACTCCCTTGGCGAAGGCCCCTCTTTATAAAACAGGAAAAGTTTTCCCTTTTTTGTTTTAAACAACACAGGATTCCATAATGGAGATGCCCATTCCCCATTTACTTTACCATCGGCAATAGCAACAGGACTAGTCCATTTTCCACGTTCATTTATAGACATCCAAATTCTTACGTCTTTACTTCCTTCATGGTTACCGCCAAACCAGGCAGCCATTAATCTTCCCCCGTCTAGCTCAACCAATGTAGAAGCATGACATTGATCAAATGGAGGATTATTAAATATTAGTTCATCAGTTGTCTTTTTCCACGATTGCTGTCCAAATGCTATTGCTGTTGAAATAGTTAAGATAAAAACAGTTAAAAAACTTCGTATCATATTACACATTATTATTCTCCTCAACAATTTTAGGTTTCTTCATCGTACTCTGGATAATCACAGATAATAAAACGACTAACAAACACCCAATTATATTAAGCCATAAGTAAGCAACAAGATCAAGTTTACCAATAATAACAATCACTAATTCAGTTGCTAAAGCTGCAAAAAACACGGCTCTCCCATTCACATGTCTCACATAAAAGGCAACCAAAAAAACACCAAGTATGGTACCATAAATATATGAACCAAGTATATTCACTGCCTCCAGTAAATTACCTATTTTACTTGCATAGAGTGCCATAATAACACAGATTACCCCCCAAAATACAGTTGCAAGCCTGGATGCTTGCAGGTATTCATGATCTGAACCATCTTTTTTGATTAGTCTTTTATAAATATCAATTACTGTTGTGGATGCCAAAGAGTTTAATGCACTGGCCGTTGACCCCATAGATGCAAGGAATATAATTGCGATTAGCAGTCCTATTAGTCCTTGGGGCAGATATTGAGTTACAAAGCTTAAAAATATATAATTATTGTCTTTAGTATTTGCGTGCTCATCATTCTTCACCATCAGGTCTGTAGCCTGTTTTCTAATCGATTTCTCTTTTTCGTCTGCCAGTTGCAAAGCCTTTCGCTGCTGATCAATCAACAACCGATCATCCTTGTCTAAAGCAGAGTTCATTTTATTAACCTCCACCTGCTTCTCTTCAAAAGCCTTATCATAATCGGCCTTTATTTTATTTAGCTCCGGATTATATTTACTATTTTCAAGTTTACTCAACTCAAAACTGTTAAAGAAAATAGGCGGTTTATTGTACTGATAGAAAGTAAACACCAATATCCCAATTAGCAATATCAGAAACTGCATAGGTATCTTAACAAGGCCATTCATCAATAGCCCTAGTCTGCTCTGACTAATAGAAGCCCCCGACAAATACCTACCAACCTGGCTCTGATCTGTTCCAAAATACGATAATTGCAAAAAGAAACCTCCCACTAATCCTGTCCATACCGTATATTGATTATTAGGGTCAAAAGTAAAGTCTATTGCATTAGCTCTGCCCATTTTACCAGCTATGCTTATCGCTTTTACAAAACCAATATCAGCAGGTAATAAGTGAACTACCATAATACCTGCAGCAAACAAACCACAAAAGATAATACTCATTTGAAGCATTTGTGTGTAGGAAACAGCCTTTGTACCTCCGTAAACAGTATAAAACACCACCAAACTTCCAATAAACAAAGTAGTGTAAGTTGTATTGATATTTAAAATGGTAGAAAGAATAATTGAAGGGGCATAAATAGTAATACCGGTAGAAAGCCCCCTTTGAACAAGGAAAAGAAAAGCTGTTAAAGCTCTTGTTTTAAGATCAAACCTTTGCTCCAAATATTCATACGCAGTGTAAACTTTTAACCGATGAAATATAGGTACAAAGGTGATACACAACACGATCATAGCCAATGGTACACCGAAATAAAACTGCACAAAACTCATCCCTGAAGAATAAGCCAGCCCCGGTGCCGACAAAAAAGTAATTGCACTGGCTTGCGTAGCCATAACAGAAAGGCATACATGATACCAAGGCAAAGATTGATTACCAAGTAAATAGCCTTTAATATTCTGTGCCCCACGACTTTTATAAATGCCGTAAACCACAATTACAACGAGTGTAAGAATTAATACTGTCCAATCTATAACACTCATTCGAAATATCTTGTAAATGCGTAAAGGATCAGGATCAAAAATACAAGCCAACCAATTAGCAACCGGTAAAACTGTTTCCAGGTTTTAACAAAAGGCGGTAGCTCTTGCTCTGGGTTCTCTGGTACCGGGTTGTCATGTTCTGCCATGTTGTAATGATATTATTTCTTAACTGATATTAAATTCACAAATAATCTATACGCACCAGGTACACCTGCAGGTAGCTGTCTGAAAAAGGATAAACCAGTGTAAACGAACCTACCTTTTCCATAATTTGCTATGATTAAAGATCCTGTTTTATCACTTTCACCATTGTCATGCATACTTAATAGGGTTCTATACTTCTGGTCAGCATCCGTAACAAAATACAATCCTCTTTCCTGTACCCATCCTTCAAAGTCTTTGTCCGTAATTTTATTAGGGTAATTTAAAACAGGATCTGACGGATTGAATATTGTAACCTTAGCATCCTCCTCAGTTACCCTGTCACGCGATACACCAAAAGGATAAGGGCCTAAATTATCCAACTTCAGTGGCCCATTTACATTGTACTGTACCAAAAAAGTACCCCCATCGTTCACATACTTCATCAACTTGGGCTGCATACTTTTAATCTGTTCGCTTACATTATACAATCTCACCCCGGCTACTATTGCATCAAAGCCAGAAAGATCACTGTTAATAACCTGTCCTGCAGTCAAATTAACTACATCGTAACCAATCTGCTTTAATGATTCGGGAACAAGATCCCCAGCACCGGCGATGTAGCCAATACGCTTTCCTGCCAACTTTAAATCTACCTTATCTACCCTCGCTTCCGCAAATGGGAAAAGTGTTTGAGTAGGGATATGATCATAATCTATCACGTGTAAACCTTGATGGTAAGTTTTACCATCAACAACAACATTCAAAATCAAATTACCACTTTTAACATCTCCAGAAGGAGTAATTGTAAATTCAACAGATTCTTCTTCGCCTTTTTTAGAAAGGCTAAAATTCAGGCTCTCCGGAGAAGCTTTCCACCCTGCCGGCAATTCAGGTTTTAATAATCCTGCTGCATTGTCTTTAAAGCTTTTGAGTTGAACAAGTATTTTTTTAGGTTCATTATTATTAAATACAAATGCCTTTTCGGTCATAGTTGCCGTAACAGGTGGAGCAATTACCAAAGGCTGGTAGATTTCACCACGCACCTGATCAGTATATTTATACACAACAGCTCGTTTCTTTTCGATCACCTGATCACCTATTTTAATCCTAAACAGACCATTTAACCCAATAGGATTTTCGGCAAGGCCTATTTTTGATAATGAATCGACTACATACGAACCCAAAGTGTGTTTCTTCTCCAACCAATAAGGCTGAGTAATCCCAAAGCCGGATGTTGATATTGTTTTATCCTGAGATACAAATTGATTAAGAGGTAAATCGAAAGAAGCTTTACTATTGATCTCCTCAATGCTAATTTTTAAAGGAAACCCTTGTTTGGCTCTTGCTATAGCCTGAACCCTTACATTAACAGGTTCATTTAAGGCATATGAAGAGTTTACTGCTGCACTTTCAAACCAGATTCCGGCACAAGCTAAAATTAAGTCATCTAACAAACCCTGCTTAAAAGGTTTTCCCTTTACCAGTTGTTTTAGCTTTAAAAGTTTTATAACTGATTTAGATGGATCAGCAACATCATATTCCGCATTAATCTCAGAAACAAGCTTTTGTATTTCTCCACTTCCAGGAGTTCGGTTAAGGGTAAAATCAACCCCATCAAATATATCCTTCGTAGCTTTTTCACCTGCCACATAGCTAAAATATTCAATTGCCGAACCTCGTTGTCTTGAAGAACCAAATCCCTGACTTCTATGATTAGATCTACTTTCAGCAGCAATTTCGCCATAGCTTTTACCCAGCAAGGCATTATACCCCCCAACATCAATCTTAAGTTGGTCCTCTGAAGTAGTATTGTTACCCCCGAAATTAAAGGTATTCCAAAGAATACGTTTTGCCTGCCATGGTTTTACAAAAGCAAGCTGTTCAGGAAATCGTTTCGGATCAGCAGCAGCTGAAAAAGCCTCGTGAGCAAGTATTGCAGAGCCAGAATGATGTCCATGGCCAGCACGCGCATCTTCAGGAAAACGAGTAATAATTACATCGGGCTGAAATTTTCGGATTACCCATACTACATCAGCCAATATCTTCTGCTTATCCCATATCTTAAAACTCTCATCAGAGTTTTTCGAAAATCCGAAGTCATTTGCCCTTGTAAAGAATTGTTCAGCTCCATCTGTTCGTCTGGCAGCCAATAACTCTTGAGTACGGATTAAGCCAAGTAATTCGGCCTGTTCATTTCCTATAAGATTTTGTCCTCCGTCTCCTCTGGTTAATGATAAATAACCGGCTCTCACCTTTTTCTCTTTTGCGAGATAGCCTAATAAACGGGTGTTTTCATCGTCGGGATGTGCGGCAACGTATAAAACACTGCCAACAACATTTAATCCTTCAAGGCCTTGTTTAATCTCGGCAGCATTAAGCTGCTGCATATTCTGAGCCTTAATTAAAGAAGGAACCAGAACAGTTAGCAGTAACAGGCATAAACGTAACTTCATATACAGATCTTAGATTATCCTTGGAAGATAATCTTTTTTTAATTATTATGATGCTATCATAAGTTTGAATTATTACATTCTTTACAAACTCATGATAGCTCGAAAATAACTAAAAATCATCAATCCGGAGTGTTATTAAAAACTAAACTCCGTAACAATCCTGCAAAAATACTACGTTTCTTATAGGAGAATTTTACTGCTTACTTCTTTATCTATAGTAATAAAGCCTGGATATTTTACCAATCCCCCAGCAACTTTAATACTTGGTCTTATTTTCAGTGTAAGTATCCCCTTCTGTTCAGGCCCATTTTTTCCAGATTGTATAAAGTCGGTAATCTCTTTCATTACCTTGCTATTTGAAATAAACGGATAAATGTTTGCCTCCATATCAACTGGAACGACTGTAGATTGACCAGCAGCAATGTTTACTTCCTGATTTACAAATCCAGAAGCTAGTTCTTGTCTGTTGATCAATATTTTATATTCAAATTGATTAATAGCAGCATCATTACCAGAAGGATTTTTCACTTCTAAATTTAGTCTGGCCCTTAAAGGAATATCTCTTCTTAGTAATCCTAAAGCAAGTCCGGGAAGGCTTCCCAAATTAATATCCTGATTAAGGATCATCTTTTTCACATCAGCTCCGGCAAGCGTAATTTCATCGGCCGAAGTGACCCTATACTTACATCTTTCCAGTGCTTTTATTTGTTGCGCCTGCCTGTTTATACCACAGCCAGCTAACCCTATCGCCATCAGGCAAACTAATAATATCTTTCTCATAACAGCTATAACGGATTATCCGGTGAAATTATACAAATAGACTTCAATTATCGTCTGCGACTGTTCATACTACGGCTTATTAAGTGATCTACACTATACTTACCGGAACCGGCCACTAATAAAAACAAATAGGTAACTAAGAAATGTACTGCAAGTTCTTTTTTCTCAAATGCATCAGGTGCATGAATAATTAAAATAGCAACCAACATAGTTATAATTAGAGGTATTACCGCCAATCTCGTTCCCAAACCTAATAAAACTAAAATAGAACATACCACTTCAGCAAATACAGTTAACACAAGAGATGTAGCCTGGCCTACTCCTATTGGATCGGCAAATTGAATTTCTCCTCCTGCTAAAAGCCATGGCAATTTTTGAAGTCCATGGGTAAGCATAAATGCAGCAATAGCAATACGTGTAACAAGCAGCATGAAATGTATGCCTTCATTGTTGAAATTAGTGTTAAATAGTTTTCTCATCTTTAAATTTTAAGTTTTCTCTTGGTGATAAATATAGAAATTTTGGTGATTAATTAATTACTAGTGATTTAATGAACCCAGAAATAGCATCCTGAAGAATCATCTTCTTTTCTGGATCAGGTTTACCAACCTTTTGGATCATCTCTATTGAAACTAGCCCATGAAGTATCGAAAGATAAGTATGGTATTTCAAAAAATAGTTAGTTTCAGTATTATTACTGGAGGCAATGGCTTCCTGTATGGTGGATATCATAACGCTTGTCATGAGTTTCATTTCGGCAATCTGGTTTACCATTTCACATGCAGGTATTCCTAACCCAAACATCAATTGGTAATATTCTTTGTGTTCAAAAGCAAAGTCCCAGTAAGCATGGGCCATAGCTTCGAGCTGTTCGGATGGGTTGGTGTATCTGCTCTTCACTTCAAGAAGAGTATCTGCTAACTTTTGAAATCCCTCTTTGGTAAATTCCAATAGAATAGCTTCCTTATTCTCAAAATGATTGTAGATAACGGGAATGCTGTATTCAATAGCATCCGCAATTTTACGGATAGATAAGGATTGCCAGCCGTCGTTTAGCACTTGCAGCCATGCAGCTTCAAGAATACTAGCTCTGAATTCTTCCTTTTGTCTGATTTTACGTTCCGCGATTCCCATACTAGTTTAATTTTAGTTAACAGTGTTAACAAAAGTAATGGGTTTAATATACAATTAAAATTTCAAATGCTTTTCTGACTTAATTACAACAAACCTCAATTACTTAACCTGAACTGCCATAATATTGCGAATATTATCCTTTAATCATTCTAAAAGTTAAATTGATTCTTGGTTGGGTCTCTACCACTGTTTTCGGCAGTCTGTGCTCCCAATATTGCTGCGTCCCACCTTTCATAATCAACAGACTTCCATGGGTTAATTCAATTGACACAATTGGCAACTTATCTTTGTAATTTCTGAATTGAAAAATTCTTGAAGCACCAAAGCTTACCGAAGCAATAACCGGGAATTTGCCCAGATTCTTTTCATTATCCCTATGCCAGCCCATATAATCTTTACCATCCCGATAATGATTCAACAAGCAAGCATTAAATTTAGTTTCTAGCATCATTTCAATGCTCTCTTTTATTCTTAGAAGCGTAGCCGTCCATGGCGTCGCATACATCGTAATGCCAGAATAAGTGTAATTAACACCATCATCACCATAGAAAGCTGTAAACCGAGGTTGTAAAACTTCTTTACCAAACATCTTTATTGGCTCTTGTCTCCATTCAACCTCTTCAGTTAATCTATCCAAATACATATAGCTATCTTCTTCTGTAAAAAACTCAGGGTGAAAAAATGCCTCACCAGGTAACGTTAAAAGATTTATATGATCGCCATAGATTTTTTCCATGTCTGCAATTTAAGTATTGTTTAATAAATTTAGCTACCCCCACATCCATGAGGGCAACTAATGCTAAAAATACTTAATTACAAATCAGGTTAATCTCTATTCCAAAATGCAGGTGGCTCAATGCCTAAACTGCGTAAATAGACTGTGCCTTGTGCACGATGATGAATTTCGTTATCAATAAAGTAAAGAATGGTGCCATAAGCCTCCCCTTCATACTGGCCAAAAGCCAATACTATTTCCTGAAATTTTGCTTCAGGAATTTGCGCCCAAAAAGTATTGATTTCATCAGTAACTGCATCCCATTGCCTCAACAACTCTTCTTTTGAACTTGCCTCAGACTTTCCAGAATGATGATCCATTTCATTAATCGTTGTCCAAACATCTGTGGCTATACCTTTTACGCCTGGTCCGGATATACTATTAATTTCGCTTACCATACCCGAGAATGGTCTCATTCCCCCGATAGTGTGCTTAAATAATTCTTCTTCAGGAAAAGCTTCAATTACGCGTCTTGTAAGTCTTCTATGTCCTTGCCAGTGATTTAACAAGTCTAGTGAATTCATAAACAAAGGAGCGATCGTTGTTTCGGTGGTTGTGTTAATCGTAGTCATAATCTAGAGTTATTAGTGATTAATTTTATTTCTTACACAAAGAAAACCAGTCGCACTGACAACCCTATGGCAGTCCGTTTTTTAATAGAAAAGATTTCACTATATTTGTAAAAAATAAAGTCATGCTACGCCTTAAACATATCCAAATAAATAACATTAGCCAGTCTCTTTGGCTCATGTACTTGGGTATGGATTTTAGTTTTAACTAAAACATCTCAAGATCTAAACAAAACTCATTTATTTTATTAACATCAATTTGTTGAGGTAATACTTATCAAATTATACATATATCCTTATGGACATTTTATACACTGTAGAAGAAAAATATCTACAGGCAATAGAAGAACTTCATTATGGCGAACTGCCAAAAGCGCTTCACTTTTTTCATGAAATCATCAATTCAGATCCAGAATATGCCAGAGCATATTACCAGTTGGGTAGTTTTTACTATTATCAATTTAAAAATTATCAGACTGCCGGCTACTATTATAAAAAGTGTATAGAACTTGAGGCAGATTTCCCTGATGTTTATGAACATTATCTAAAGCTGTTGATTACTTTAAAGATGCATAAGCTAGCTCAGAATATAGCTGATAAGGCATTAGCTGTTCCCGGAGTTTGTAAATCTCATATCTATGAGAACCTTGGCTTAAATGCAGAGGAATTGCAAGACTTTACTACAGCAAAAGAGCATTATAAACGAGCCGCGCTAGCCACTGCCTCACAGGATGAGCATGAGCAATTTAAAGATCACTTAAAGCGTATTAAAGATAAGCAGAATGCAAATCGAAATATGGTTTATGCTTACCAGGGTTAATTGATTATATCAATTAACCCTAATTTCATTTACACAGTTTTCTGGATACTGGCCTAAAAAACTATTTATGCTTTTTATCTCCCGTATAAATCATTTCACCAGCCTTGACCTTAAGCTTAATATCATTTTCTACTGGGGGTTTAGGGCACTGATATCCATCACTATAAGCACAATACGGATTGTATGCTTTATTGAAATCTACCTCAATTACATCTCCAGAAATATCTTGACTACTTAAATCAATGTATCTTCCTCCTCCATACGTTTCCTCAGAATTACTTTCATCAGTAAATGGAAGAAATAAATGATTCTTATATTCCTCAACCTTGGATAAAGAAATACTTTTATATACCGTCAACTTCTGATCCACTCCATTCAGCTTAAAACTAAGAATAGCATAACGGATATACTCTCTGCTTGTCCCTGTATACGTAGGCATCTGAAATGGGATTTCATTCTTTAAAAGCTCTACTTTCGCATTTACTCTATAATTACTATCAGCTTCAAAAAAATGTAAATTCTTAAGGTCATCCTGTTTTAAAGGAGAACGAAAATCCTTTAAGAAATCCTCTTTGTAATGCTCACGATGCTTTTCAATCTGCGTCTTATAACTTTGTCCAAAACTGTTCAATTGAATCATCATAAACAGTATAAAGAAATATCTAATCATATTATTAAAATCTAGCCGACAAAGCTATCGATTTATATATTAGAAAATATAACTTTACAGTTAATGGCATCCCATTTGTAGCTTAGATTAATGTAATTTGACACTTGTAAACTAAAATATAACAGTATGGCTACATTCTCAGAAATGATCAAAGGCAATAAACCGGTTCTTGTAGATTTTTATGCTACCTGGTGTGGCCCATGCAAAGTTATGGCTCCAATTCTCAATACACTAAAGAAACAGGTTGGAGAGACTGCAACTATATTAAAAATAGATGTCGATAAGAATCCGGCCGCTGCCGCTGCATATGGCGTCCAGGGCGTACCTACTTTTATCCTATTTAAGGAAGGCAAGATTCTATGGAGACAATCAGGAGTTATTCAGGCTACGCAACTGCAACAACTCATCAGTCAATACGTTTAACCTACTCTCTTTTTCGTACCGTTAAGGTCTTGATTTTTAACAAGCTTTAACCATTAATAGCATCTTCCAACTTGGATCCATCTTTTGTTAATACTTCAAAATGATGGCTTTTAGATAGCTTTAACAAATGACCTATAAAATCGGTTGCGGTTGGGTATACATGCTTATCGAATTTAAGAATGGTCTCGATCTTGTTAACTGCATTAACATATTCGTCTTTGATTTCTTTTTGATTCATAACGTATTATTTACAGATGAAATTCAATAATACAATATACAAATTAATTCAATATCAATTAAGTAGCTAAGGATCAAGCGGAATTCTTGGGGGCATGAAACTTTAAGCATAGATTTTAGAAAGTCTGAACAGAAAGAATTTGACATCTCTTACCCCTCTAGAAGTTGCTCTGAAAGCTTTGACCTTTGCAT
>NZ_JABSNU010000007.1 GCF_013266735.1 Pedobacter foliorum | reverse complement strand
TTCTTGTTGGCCATATCTACTACTGATTTACATCATAAATGTATGAAAATCAATAAGTTAAATCAAATTTAAAACGAAAAAAAACAACTTAAATTGTTAATAATCAAGACGATAGGAATACAGGTAGACGCAAAAGAGCCCGTATCACGATTTATGATACAGGCTCTTTATCTTATAATTTTTATAGAAACTTAAGCGTATGGAATTCCATCTTTAGATGGCAAACTGCTATGTCCCATTAAGTATTGATCAACTTTTCTGGCTGTTTCTCTTCCTTCAGATATTGCCCAAACCACTAGTGATTGTCCACGACGCACATCACCGGCAGCAAAAATCTTAGCAATATTTGTTTGGTATTTACCTTCTTCAGCTTTTACGTTACCTCTGTTGTCAAGTTCAACACCAAGTTTTTCAATTAATCCTTCTTTTTGCGGATGTAAGAAACCCATCGCTAAAAGTACCAACTGACAAGGAAGATCACGTTCTGTTCCTGCTTTTTCTTTGAAATTCATCGGGCGACCGTTTGCATCGATTTCCCATTCAACATCAACTACTTTTACAGCTTTCAGATTCCCGTTTTCATCTTTGATAAACTCCTTAGTGTTTACTCCCCACCCTCTTTCGCATCCTTCTTCGTGCGAAGAAGTTACTTTTAAAAGCATTGGGTAAGTTGGCCAAGGCATATTGTTTGTACGTTTTTCAGCTGGCATCGGCATAATCTCAAACTGAGTTACCGACTTAGCGCCCTGACGGTTAGAAGTACCGATACAATCAGATCCGGTATCACCACCACCAATTACGATCACATCTTTTCCTGTTGCTAAAATGTCTTCGCCACCAACTGCGAAACCTTTAACACGTTTGTTTTGCTGTTTTAAGAAATCCATAGCAAAGTGAACCCCTTTCGCATCTCTTCCTGTTGCAGGCAAATCTCTTGGAATGGTTGAACCACCTGCAAGAATGATCGATTGATAGTCTCTAAGTAATGTATTTATTTCAACATTTACACCAACGTTTGAGTTGCATTTAAATACGATACCTTCTTTTTCCATTAAAGCGATGCGTCTTGTAACAACATCTTTCTGTAATTTAAAATCAGGAATACCATAGTTAAGCAAACCACCCGGTGTGTCGTCACGTTCGTAAACAACAACCTCATGTCCGGCTCTGTTCAATTGAGCAGCAGCAGCCAAACCTGCAGGTCCTGAACCAATAACAGCAACTTTTTTACCAGTGCGAATTAGAGGTTGTTCAGCTTTGATGTAACCTTTTTCGAAGGCAATTTCAATGATGTGTTTTTCTATTTCCTCAATAGATACAGGAGATTTGTTGATCCCTAACACACATGCTGACTCGCATGGCGCAGGGCAAATTCTACCTGTAAATTCAGGGAAGTTGTTTGTGCTCAATAAGATAGTGCTAGCTAAATGCCAGTCGCCTTTATATACGGCTTCATTGAATTCAGGAATCACGTTACCTAGAGGGCAACCCGACTGACAGAAAGGAACTCCGCAATCCATACATCTGGCTGCTTCTTTGTTTACTTCTTCCAGTTCAAAATTCTTTACGAATTCATTATAGTGTTTTAAACGCTCTTTTGCATCTTCTTTTAAAGGAGCAGTTCTTTCAAATTCTAAAAATCCAGTTACTTTTCCCATTATTTAAGATATTTTCAGTTTGTTACTTTTGTTCATTAATACTGCTTTGTATTCTTTAGGGAATACTTTGATGAAATGTGCAGATTGAGTAGCCCAGTCGTCTAATAAGAATTTAGCTACTGTACTTTCGGTAAGCTGAAGGTGTTTCTTTAATAATTGGGTGATACGTAATTCGTCTTGTTCATCAAGAGGATCAAGATCAACCATTTCTTTATTGCATTTGTTTGCAAAATCACCTTTAACATTATAGATCCATGCAACACCACCGCTCATACCAGCAGCAAAGTTGCTACCTGTATCACCGATTACAAGCACTTCACCACCAGTCATGTACTCACAACCGTGATCACCAAGTCCTTCAACAACAGCAGTTGCACCAGAGTTACGAACAGCAAATCTTTCACCTGCTTGTCCTCTAACAAACAACTCACCAGAAGTTGCACCGTAAAGTGCTACGTTACCGATAATGATGTTCTGCTCAGGTACATATTTAGTAGTACTGAAAGGGAAAATTGATAACCTTGCTCCCGACAGTCCTTTACCTACATAGTCATTGGCCTCACCTTCAAGATGTAACGAGATACCTTTTGTCGCAAACCCACCGAAACTCTGACCAGCAGAACCTTTGAATTTGAAATTGATGGTATCAGCAGGTAAACCTTGAGATTTGTAAACTTTCGAAACTTCGTTTGAAAGCATAGTACCAATTGAACGATTGGTATTTTTAACTTCGAACTCTTTATATATAGGCTCTTTGTTAAATAGTGCAGGTTGTGCAGCTTTGATTAATTCGTGATCTAAAATATCTGCTAAACCATGATCCTGATCTTCTGTTTTGAATAAGCTTAATCCATTATCTGGAGCTTTATATAAAATTGCAGAAAAATCAAGGTCTTTTTGTTTCCAATCTTCCTGATCTACAGCGCGTACTTTTAATGCATCAGATTGACCAACCATTTCTTCAACACTTCTGAAACCAAGTTCAGCCATTGTTTCTCTTAACTCCTGAGCTAAGAAATAGAATAGGTTAACTACGTGATCAGCCTCACCTGTAAATAGTTTTCTTAAGTTAGGATCCTGAGTAGCAACACCAACCGGACAAGTATTTAAGTGACATTTACGCATCATAATACATCCAGCGGTTACCAATGCTGCAGTTGCAACACCCCATTCTTCAGCTCCAAGTAACGTTGCAATAGCAATATCTCTACCTGTTTTTAGCTGACCATCTGTTTGTAACACAACTCTACTACGCAAACGGTTTTTAACAAGTGTTTGGTGAGCTTCTGCTAATCCAAGTTCCCAAGGTAAACCAGCGTGTTGAATAGAGGTTAACGGAGATGCACCAGTACCACCATCAAATCCTGAAACCAGGATTACATCAGCGTGAGCTTTAGCAACACCGGCAGCGATAGTACCAACACCAGCTTTAGAAACTAGTTTTACGTTGATTCTTGCTTCTCTGTTCGCATTCTTTAAGTCGAATATTAGCTGTGCTAAATCCTCGATAGAGTAAATATCGTGGTGTGGCGGAGGAGAGATCAAGCCTACTCCCGGAGTAGCGTGACGAACTTTTGCAATCCAGTCATCTACTTTGTGTCCAGGTAACTGACCACCTTCACCAGGTTTTGCACCTTGTGCCATTTTAATTTGTAACTCATCTGCATTAGTTAGGTAGTAACTGGTTACACCAAAACGTGCAGAGGCGATTTGCTTAATTGCCGAGCGCATTGAGTCGCCGTTTTCAAGCGTTTCATATCTCAGTTCATCTTCACCACCTTCTCCTGTATTGCTTTTTCCGCCGATACGGTTCATTGCAATAGCTAATGTAGAGTGAGCTTCGTGAGAGATGGAACCGAATGACATTGCTCCGGTAGCAAATCTTTTAAAGATGTTTTCAACTGGCTCAACCTCCTCTAAAGAAACAGCCGGACGGTTGTAGTTGAATTCAAATAAACCTCTAATGGTATAAGCTTGATTTGTTTGCTCATTTACCAATTTAGAGTATTGTTTATAGGTACCGTAGTCATTTTTCCTGGTCGCATTTTGCAACAAGTGGATGGTTTGAGGGTTGAACAAATGCTGCTCCCCTTTACGTTTCCATTTGTAGTTACCACCTGTAGGTAAAATTGGATCAGGACGGTTAGCCAGTTTAAATACTCTGTTGTGTTTAATCAACGTTTCTTTAGCTATTTCGTCTAAACCTAATCCGCCGATTCTTGAAACAGCTCCGGTAAAGTAGTTGTCTACTACAGTTTTATTTAATCCAAGAATTTCGAATATCTGAGCACCATGGTATGATTGTAATGTAGAGATACCCATTTTAGAGAATATCTTTAACAAACCGTTGTTAACTGCGTATACGTAATTTTGGAATAGTTTTTCCTTTTTCTCTTCTAACTCAGTTTCAAAACCTGCGATAGTTTCTAAAGCCAGGTAAGGGTTTACTGCAGTTGCACCAAAACCAATTAAGGTTGCAAAGTGGTGAACTTCCCAAACATCACCAGCCTCAACAACAATACCAACAGCACCTCTGTATCCTTTACGGATCAAGTGATGGTGAACTGCTGAAACAGCTAATAAAGAAGGAATGGCAGCATGCTCAGAATCTAAAGCCCTGTCCGAAAGGATAATTACCTGAAAACCATCTTCAACAGCATCAACGGCATAACGACAAAGTCTTTCTATAGCTTTAGCTAATGCGCCTGGTTTACCGTCAGCTCTGAAATAAGTTTGAAGTGTTTTAGCCTGGAATACTCCGGTATCTATACTTCTTACTTTCTCAAGTTCAGGATTGGTTAATATTGGATGTTTAATGCCTACACAATGACATTGCATAGCGTTTTCTTCCAATAAGTTACCGTTGTTACCCATGAAGCCGGCTAAACTCATTACCACTTTTTCCCTGATCGGGTCAATTGGCGGGTTAGTAACCTGAGCAAATAACTGCTTAAAGTATGAAGATAAGTGTTGAGGTTTTTGAGAAAGAACAGCCAATGGAATATCAGTACCCATTGAACCGATTGGTTCTTTGCCGTCCTGAGCCATTGGTTTTAAGATTAGATCGATGTCCTCTCTGCTATAACCAAACACTTGTTGATATCTAAAAATAGACTCCTGAGATAGGTTGCTAAATACCAGTCTTGGCTCAGGAAGTTCTTCCAGTCTGATTTGGTATTTATTGATCCAGTCGCCATAAGGTTTGCTGCCGCATACCTGTTGTTTAATTTCGGCATCACTAATGATTCTGCCTTGCTCCATATCAACCACAAACATTTTTCCAGGAGTTAATCTTCCTTTCTCAATGATTTTGCTTTGATCTAGCGCTAACGCACCAGCTTCAGAAGCCATGATTACACGGTCGTCTTCAGTGATGGCATATCTTTGTGGACGAAGTCCGTTTCTGTCTAATGTAGCACCGATCAGGTTTCCGTCTGTAAATGAAACTGCAGCTGGTCCATCCCATGGCTCCATTAAAGTAGCATGGAATTTATAGAAAGCTTGTTTCAACTCATCCATATCATCATTACCATCCCAGGCCTCAGGAATCAACATCATAAGAACGTGTGGTAAAGAACGACCAGAGTGAAGTAGCAATTCTACTATATTATCTAAACATCCTGAATCAGAGTTAGACTCATCAATAACAGGAAGTAAAATATTTAATTCTTCAGGAGTAAAGTAAGACGAGGCAAAAGATTTAACACTTGCTCTGAACCAGTTAAGGTTACCTTGCAAAGTATTGATCTCTCCATTATGGGCAATGTACCTGAAAGGTTGTGCTAACCTCCATGACGGGAAAGTGTTTGTAGCAAAACGCGAGTGAACTAAACCAAATGCAGAAACTACGCGCTTATCACTAAGCTCAGTAAAGTAGCTTCTAACCTGTAACGAAGTTAACTGACCTTTATATACTATTGTTCTTGATGAAAAAGAAGCTATATAAAAGTCGCCGTTAATACCTTTTACAGTACTGTTAATGGTTTTAGACAGGTAGTTTTTAAATACGTAAAGTTTACGTTCAAAATCAGCACCTGCTGCAATTGCGTGAGGACGGGCAACAAATACTTGTTCCATTTCCGGCTCAACTGATAAAGCCATGTCGCCAATACCATTAGTATTGGTTAATACTCTTCTAAAGCCTAGAACTTCCAGTCCTAGTTTTTCTGCAGCGCGGTAAATAATTTCCCTACATTCTTCTCTTGCCTTCACATCTTTGGGTAGGAATAGCATCCCGACGCCGTAATCTCCAGATTCATTTAAGCTGAATCCAATTTTGAGACACTCGTCATACAGGAATTCATGGGGTATTTGTATCATAATACCAGCCCCATCGCCCGTATTGATTTCAGCACCGACAGCCCCGCGGTGATCAAGATTTTCAAGAATGGTTATAGCGTCAGAAATTATTTGCTGTGATTTTCTACCCTTAATGTGGGCAACAAATCCGATACCGCAGGCATCGTGCTCAAAACGCTGGTCATATAACCCTTGGTTATCTTGTTTTGGTTCCATAAGTCTCGTTTAAATATTAGTTTTGGTATAGTGTATTTAGGACACTAAGATACGAATAAAAATCAATGAATTATAATATTTACATATTTTTTAGAAAAAAAGCAGTACTTCATAACAAAGCGAATGCTTAATTGCCATATTTACAAATTACCTTGTTTTAATTTACGATCTTAACAATGGTGTTATTTAGAATTATTTCGCATAACAAAAAATTTACAATGAGGTTTTTGAGGTGCAAATGTTGTTTTCTGCTTTTATTTGCCATGTTTTTCCGATCCGGCTTAGTACAATTAGCCTGTTTCTTTCTTTAGGTTATTAAATTATAAAGGAAATATTATTTTTTTTCTCAGCTCAATCTCTTTAACGTCAATTGATTACCTTTATTTCCCTAAAAAAGTTTAAATTTTTAATGATTTTCCTTTCGTAGATTCAGGTCTTTTGCTACTTTTGTGGCGGGCAAGTCTTTTACGATCAGCTCCTTTTGAACTCCCCCAGGTCGGGAACGAAGCAAGGGTAGAAAGTTGTAGCGATGCGATAAGAGGTGCTTGCCCTTTTTTTACTTTCAATGTAAAAAAAGGCACTCCTCTCCCATTTATTCCACATTTTCTTACGAAGACCTCAATGTAATTACCTAATTTAGGCGTTTAATAATTGAGAACTTATAACATTAACCAATTTTCTAAATTAAATAACATGAAATTTTTTATTGACACAGCTAATCTTGATCAAATAAAAGAAGCACAAGATCTTGGAGTTTTAGATGGTGTAACCACTAATCCTAGTCTTATGGCTAAAGAAGGTATTACAGGTGATGCTAATGTACTTGCACATTATAAAGCTATCTGTTCTATCGTTGATGACAATGTAAGTGCTGAAGTAATCTCTACTACTTTTGATGAAATGATCAAAGAAGGTGAAGCTTTAGCTAAATTAGATCCAAAGATTGTTGTTAAAGTTCCTATGATTAAAGATGGTGTTAAAGCAATTAAATATCTTTCATCAAAAGGAATCAGAACTAACTGTACATTGATTTTCTCTGCTGGACAGGCATTATTGGCTGCTAAAGCAGGTGCTACTTATGTATCTCCATTTTTAGGTCGTTTAGATGACATCTCTACTGATGGTTTGCAATTAATTGAAGATATCAGATTAATATTTGATAACTACGAATACCCAACTCAAATTTTAGCTGCTTCTATCCGTGGCCCATTACATATTGTTAACTGTGCTAAATTAGGTGCTGATGTAATTACAGGTCCTTTATCTGCAATTACTGCTTTATTAAAACACCCATTAACTGATAGCGGTTTAGCTCAGTTCCTTGCGGATCACAAAAAAGCTGCTGAAGCGAAATAGTATTTCTTTAATGCATTAAAAAAGGGCTTTATCATACGATAAAGCCCTTTTTGATTATCGGGTAACTACTTATTCTTCAATCCTGCGCTAAGCGTTTGAAACTCACTTCCCGCAAGTACTTCTTTAACTAAGTCGTAATCTATTTGTTCGTCAGGCAGAATCTCTATACCTCTCACTCCTGCCCCATTTGCGGCTTCTACATCTCTTGGTTTATCACCAATCATTACAGAAAGAGCAGGATCAATGTTATATGTTGCAATAGCCTCTAACAGCATTCCTGATTTAGGTTTTCTGCATTCACAATCACCGGATACTGTAGGATGATGCGGGCAGTAGTACGCGTGTGTTATAAGCGCCCCTTGCTCTTCAAACTTATTAGCTAATACTTTGTGCATCTCTGCCAATGTTTCTTCGGTGTAACGCTTTTGTGCAATTCCACCCTGATTTGTGATTACGATTAACAAATAACCTTCGTCGTATAGTTTCTTTAGAGGAGGTATCTGGTATTCTAATACTTCAAAATCTTCTAATTTGGTAATATAGTCGTAGATTTCGTGATTCAGGACGCCATCGCGATCCAAAAAAATAGCTTTATTCATTATTTATAGTTATTCCTTTCGGTATTAATTATACCTTACGGTGTTAGTTTATTGCCCCAAATATGGGAATATAAAGTTTATTATAGCCAGCTATTGTTTGTTTTTATTAAACAAATGACCTTTGCTTATGTTATTAAAAGAGTTAAACATTAAATAAAATTTTATGCCTTACATTAAAAAGAACCCTGAGAGTAGCTCATCGGTTAATATATTTTTTGAAGATTTAGGTTCTGGTCAACCTGTAATTTTAATACACGGATGGCCAGTTTCTCATGAAATGTGGGAATATCAGATTGACGCACTGGTAAATGCCGGATATAGATGTATAGCTTACGACAGACGCGGCTTTGGTCAATCAGATAAACCTTGGGATGGTTATGATTACGATACCTTGGCGGCCGATTTACACGAAGTAATTACCGCATTAAACCTTACAGATGTTGCATTGGTAGGTTTTTCTATGGGTGGTGGTGAAGTAGTTAGATATTTAGGTAAATACGGATCCTCGAGAATAAGTAAAGCAGTACTTTTGGGTTCAGTGGTTCCAATGCTTTTAAAGACAGAAGAGCATGAAGATGGTGTGCCTCAGGAAGTATTTGATGGCATGATAGCCGGTCTGCAAAATGACAGACCTACTTTTTTAAGTGAATTTGGTAAGCAGTTTTTTAGTGGAGCTGCAGATAGCTCGCCGGTAAGCCAGGGAATTCAGAATTGGATGCATCAGCTAGCTATGGTTGCCAGTCCACGTGCCACAACACAATGTGTTCGTTCGTTTTCTGAAACTAATTTCAGAACAGATTTGAATGTAATTACTATTCCGGTAATGATTATTCACGGTAGCGATGATAAGATAGTTCCGATTAATATTACCAGCGAGGTAACGGCTTCTTTGTTGCCTAATTCAGATTATCATGTAATTGAGGGAGCATCTCACGGATTATTCTTTACCCATAAGGACGAGGTAAACAAAGCGCTGATTAAATTTTTGAATAAATAAGCATTGTTTTTCCTCATGTTCTATGGGGAAAAACTCATTTTTTATACTGCAGAGGGTATTAATTGGATATGAAGAAAAGGTTAAATATAAATAATCTGGCTAGGAATCAGCGTTCTATGCGATTTAAGGATATATTATTTGCAGAATATATATCGTAATCCTATATTTGCATCACTTTAAAGGGAAACGCTTTAGAGAAAAGTTCAAACAAGAACTTTGATTCCGTAGCTCAGCTGGTAGAGCATTACACTTTTAATGTAGTGGTCCTGGGTTCGAATCCCAGCGGGATCACAAATAATAGTAACAAAAACGTACAAAAGCCTGCAAATCAAATGATTGCAGGCTTTTGTTTTTAGCACAGACCACAAAATATGCATTAAATCACTAAAAAAAAGTGAGTGATTAGGTGAATAATTTAAGGGGCTGTTCTACTCACCGAATAAAGTATAACCAGCTGTTATACAGAAAGTTCAACCATTGAACGACTTGATACGATTAAACTGCAAGGCTAATTTTGTTAACCTTAAATCAGTTGATTATGAAAACGAACTTCAGTGTCTTATTCTACCTTAAAAAGCCTAAAAACTATATTAAAGGCACTATTCCCATTTATTTAAGAGTTACTGTTGACGGTAAACGTACTGAAATTTCAGCCAGTCGGGAATGTGAGCCGAAATTATGGAACACCAAAGCCGGACACATGACTGGCACCAAAGAAGAAGCCAAAATCTTAAACACTTATCTGGACAAGATGAAGGCCGAGGTTACCGCCTCCCACACCTTACTGTGTATGGAAGGTGTAGAAATTACTGCCGAAAGAATAAAAAGCAAGTATCTTGGCAAGGAAGAAAAAACACATACCTTACTTGAGGCCATTAAAGACCATAACAAGAAAATGAAAGCTTTATTGGACACGGACTATGCGCCGGGTACACTTAGGCGCTTTGAGGTGCTGGAAAGACATGTCAAAGACTTTCTAGTTCATTTGTACAAAAAAAGCGACATCAATGTACGGTTGATTGATAAAGAGTTTATCGGAAATTTTGACTTCTACCTCCGCAACGAAAAGAAAAACAGAAACAATACTGCCGTTAAGCACCTTAAAAACCTTGGTAAGATTGTCCGTATTTGTATCGGCAACAAATGGATCAATAGCGACCCTTTCTTTGGCTACAAGCTAAAATCCAAAGATGTACACCGAGATTACCTTACTGCCGATGAACTGCAAAGAATAGCAAAAAAAAGGTTTAGTACCCCAAGATTAACACAGGTCAGGGATTTTTTCCTGTTCAGTTGCTATACTGGGTTATCTTATGCCGACGTACAAAAACTGAAACCCTCGGATATTTGCATTGGTGGCGATGGGGAACGATGGATTGTTACCTATAGACAAAAGACCGATACAAGGGCGGCAATCCCCTTACTCCCTGTAGCAGAAGCGATACTGGATAAGTATAAAGATCATCCTATCTGCATCAATCAAGACAAAGCCCTGCCAGTTTCCAGTAACCAGAAAATGAACGAGTACTTGGTAGAAGTTGCTGCCTTGACCGATGTGCGAAAGACATTGGGCAACCGTATCGCCAAACGTACTTTTGCAACTACGATAACCCTTTGCAATGGTGTACCTATTGAAAGTGTATCGAAGATGCTGGGACATACTAGCCTGCGTACTACCCAGCTTTATGCTAAAATATTAGATGAAAAAGTAGGCAATGATATGGCACCGTTAAGAGAAATGTTTACTGGACTGAAAGCAGATACAGAAGTAACGCAAGCTAAAGCTAATGTGGCAAATTTGGATGTGACAGACCAAAACGTAAAATCAATATTAGAACTTCTCCAGTCGGATGCTACAGATCAACAGATTATGCCAGAAATGATGCGACTAAGAGAAAAGCTACAGCTTGCAATTTAATAATTTACATACAAGGCCGGGATATGATCCTAGCCTTGTATGATCTCTTTTGTTGAAAAAACTATATTGAATGTTGACATCACAATGCTCCCACCGACAGGCAGAAACCGGAGAATACTGCACCGTAACTACCAAAAGCGAGAACAACAGGGTGGCAACAGGCGCTGGGGTTTCGCAGGCCACATCGTGCGTGGGGGATAAATTTATGTGCTAAACTGAACAAAAATAGAGATTATTATAAAGTTATTTTACAGGATTTTAGCGTCTGTTCCACGATTCATTTATTGCCTCCGTCATCAGCATAATTAAGAAACCACCGTTTTTGATATGACTGCCTTGGTTATATATACAGCGAGACTACAGCAGCTGATCTTAATTGAGAATGTTAATTTTAAAAAGAAATCCATGCGAAAAATTCCGAGAAAACAACTGTTTTCTGATTTTACGGCAGTTATTTTTTTGTATTACGTGGAACATCCGTGTTACAAACTCAACGAAACGTTGTGTAAGCGTCCTAAACATACCTAGAATGATTTTTGTTGTTATAAGGAATACAAAGGTTGTAGTACTTTTGTTAACTTCGGCTATAACTCAACTACAAGAAAAATTAATCAGAATGAAAATACTTTTTATAGGGAATAGTATTATACAAGGAGTTCTTGGTGAGAGTTTCGTGAAATTATTCGCACGTGAAAATCCTAATTGGATAATTAAAAACAGTGGGATTGGTGGGGACACCTTAACCAACGTTAGCGAGAGAGTGATTACTGAATTAAGTCATGATGCTGGCATTGACTTTATCGTATTTGAATCGGGTTACAATGATATTATTCTACCATATTTTAATAAACGTGGATTTCTGTTCCGACTTGCTTTAAAATTTTTACTATTTAGAGGCAGAAATCCGTTATCCGATCCGATTGCATTTAAAGCTGAATATAAAAAAATAGTCGGGAAGATGAAGGAGATAACTAGTGCTAAAATAGTTTTGATGACCCTTGGGTGTATTAATGAAAATCTTCAGTTTGAATTAAATATTAAGAGATTGGAATTCAATCAAATCATACGCGAAATCGCAGAAGAAAAAGGTTGCTTATTAGCTGATGTCGGACAGCAATTTGAATTCGTTCTAAGTCAACGCAATCAGACTAACTATATCTTAAAGAGCTTTTGGAATTCAGTATATTTTGACCGCAAAGCTTGCAATACAACAAATGGTGCTAAAAAATTAAGTTCCAAGCGCAGTTTGCAATTGACAATAGATGGTGTGCATCTTAATTCTGACGGTGCCGAAATTTTCAAATCTGTAATCCAAACACAAATTAATACTATTTAATAATTATAAGCAGGTGCGTTTTACAAAAATGTAGACAAGTATACTAAGTGCATTTTTTCTCTCTTGCACTCTTCGCCATACAATCGACTCTAAAGGCTTCACAACCTTTAGGCATGGCGCTCAGACTATTGACCATAGCAAACAGTTTTTCAAAAACCCCTCGTTCTCTGATAAATGTATTGGGAGTTATTATTATTGCACCGTTTTTGATACTGTGCATAGTTTGATGATTCCCTCCCTGACCCGTTATGATTACTATTCTTCAACTTTCAAATCAATTCTATTAAAGTTTATTAAGTAATAAATTGTGCAACAGCTCAGTAAGCCTATACTAAATAACAAATAATGGTGCCCAAGAATTGACCACATCGACGCAAAGAAGAAAAACAGCAACCATTTTAGATAGTTATCCATATTTAATTTTACAATATATAATATCACTAAAAGGAAAAATAATCCAGTTAGACCAAATAGAAAACCATTAGTAATTGAATATAGGTTGTACCCGGATGATATAATTAATAACATCCATTCAGGTATCAGAATGATTGCGAAAATTAATAACCAGCGATATAATCTTTTGTAAACTGAAACTGGCAAGCTTTTGCAAAAATTCAGATACACTATTTCGAACTTTAACAATGTGAAGACCAGAACCGCATGACATAAAACGGATGCCAATAAAGCAACTAATAACACCCGTGTATCGTTGCCTACATCTGCAAACATCCAAAGAATGCTTTTAAAGAAAACTAACGACAAAACTTTGCACATCAATAGCATTAATGTTTGTTCATTAAATAAATAATATAGTGGCCAGCTGAAGAAAGATCTTTTAGTTTTTATGCCTGAATTGATTTGTTTTTTTTCTTGTTTTAAAAAACCAAACGTTACCGATTGATAAGAAAGAAAAGATAAGCCGAAAGCTAAGGCGGAGTAAACGATCAAAATGCATATCAGGCTAATAAATGAGTGGCTATAAACACTTATGCCAATCAACACAAACACATAAATGATAATAGGTAAAAGAATTACAGAATATAAGGTCAGCCATAGTTTTAACTGTGTATGCCTATCCAAAGTACCTATCTCATTAATAAAATTATACTGAGCTAGGGCCAATTTTTGTTTAATAAAAAAGTGAACTTTAACACTATATAAAAACCAAGAGGCAAATACTATAGCCATTCCCAGTGGAGACGAAATTCCAGCTAATAATAAGGCTTTATGGTAACCTATTAATTGTGAAGGTTCAACCACTCCAAACAAAACATAAAGTCCTACAAGAAAGAAACCTGCATGCTGCTGATAAAATTCTCTTGCTAAACTTTTAATTAATAACCTCAGCATTTAAAGTTGAATAACTTGTTTATCTAGGATTTGGAATACTCCATCTAATTCTAGTTGATCGTTGCTAACTTCTTGGTGCGATGACAAAATAAAGCTCTTTCCTTGCAAGGCTTTTTCTTTAATCAGTTTATAGAGTTTATCCGATGAGCTAATATCAATTGTAATCAGTGGTTCGTCTAAAATGTATAAATCAACATTCCCGATGAAAGCGCAAATCAATGAAAGTTTTTTTAGCATTCCACTAGAATAACTGCCGATTGTATTATCAAGAAAAGGTGTCATTTCGAAATAATCAGCAAGCTCATCAACTTGTTTTCTTTGAGCCTCTCGGGTTTCGATATAAAAATCAATTAATTCTCTTCCTTTAACAAAGGTGGGATATTGTGGTTCAGCTTCAGCAAAACTAATTCTAGAACGGAATTTAATGGGGTCTTTTCTCAGGTTAATTCCATTCAGATTCACCTCACCTTTAAACGGTATTTGCCCAGAGATGATTCGAAATAAGGTTGACTTGCCTGTGCCATTCCCTCCTTTTAACCAATAAATTCCCTCATCAATTTTCCATTCATTAAAGTTTAGTACCTCATGGCTACCGTATTTTTTGTTGATGTTCGTCGTGCTAAGCAAATTTAGTTTTTATGTTATGATCGATTAATACTTGACTTGTTACAATTGATAAAAAAATCAAATGATTGCCCTGATTTTTGTTTTTATTTGGAATTTGACTTGTTACCACGATGCAAGGTTCATTAGATTTTGATCAGCTCTATGTTACGATATTTACTTGACTTCAAGTTCGTAGTGTTTTCTTATCTCGTCAACATAAGCTTCAAAGTGCTCTTTATAATAACCCTTTGGAACCTGTATTCTGAAGTTTTTCTCACTAAAAAACAAAACTACCTCAGAGTCCATTTCAGATTCCAAAAGATACCATACATTGGGCTTTGATGAGGAACAAATAAAGAACCTAGCAATTTGATCTTCACAAAAAAGCAAGGCCTTTCCATTTACCCTGAACCTTAGCTTAAGTTCGTAATAATCTCCCTTGTCTGTTAAAAGAAAGCTTAAGCTTGGTATGTCCATTGAAAAAGTTGCCACCTGCATACACATTTTCATTGGCCTCTTCTGTATGTTCCTCATACCATAGGTAAACAGATAATGGGTGAACGGTTCCTGGGTAAGCATTGGCAGTGCTTTATTAAAAAGTTCAAAAATCTTTCTCTTCTTGTCCAGATTCATACTGGCAATTTCATCTGATCTTTCCTCATTATCCCCGTATTCAACGAACTGAATCTTTGCAATTTTCTTCATCTGATAGCATATCTTGTTCAGATTAAGTTGATTTGAAGTGAGATCAGATTCGTGAAAATCATTATTCTCAAAGAGAAAACTCTTATAGGACTTTACCGTTCTGTTATCTGCATTGGTAGAAAAAGTATAGGGTATCAGAAAAGGATAATGGTTTGAATGAAACCTCAAGGAATCGGTGTTTGCAAGACAGTAACCAATGCCATTTTCATTTTTTAGTTTTGTCAACCCGTTCAATGCTTCCCCCCTCTTCAAAACACTTCGTTCCAATACATCCAAAAAATAATCATTAGGCCTGAAAAAGCCCTTGAACATCTTCTTTAGTTTGATGTCTACTCCATAGCGGTCACAAATTACATCAAGATATTTGGATCTTCCCGTTACTTCGTTAAAGCATTCCGGCCAATAGTATTCATCAAAGTCATGGAATTCATTCCACAACATAGCTCTTAAAGTTCGGTATGCATATCTTCCGAGATAGGATTCATCCGTATCAACACTACAGCTTACCAGAAGATGATCATATTCCACCTTAAGGTAAACCTTTACCAAGGGTTCATTTTCGAGCTTTACCCGAATTGTCAATACACCCTTTTTAAAGGAAATCGGTTTTCTTTTCACGAGATAATATGGTCTGTTACCAGCCCTATGTTCGGTATTGGATTCAAGAACATTTAATCTCAATATGCGGGTGTTCTTTTCAAATGGGAGTTTGTAAAACTGGGAAATTGGTTTTCCAGCAACCATAACTTGATTAGTCATTTTCAGTTTCTCCTTTCACTAATTCAGAATCTTCGCACTCAGTGGTGAGGAGGTATATTTTTTTATCGCAAAGACCTTTTGCAAGAAGTAGAAAATTATGTATCAGGCTATAAAGCTTTTCTGCATCACCCATTTCGACATTGAAATTATCCTTATATCTCGAATGGCTGTAACTGTTCATCAGTTTTTCGAAAAGCCTCCTGTTCTCAGGCGTGCCGAGTAATAGTTCTCGTGGCTCTTCCGAGAAACAGGCACAAATATCCAGTAACCTACCCAAATGGTGTATATCAGATCTGTAGGCCATAAAAACTCTAATCATTGCAATGCATGACTGTTCAACAACCTGATGGAGCATAAATACACAAACATTAAATTTTTCGTTGTCAAAACACTCTCCTGCACCGTCCAAAAACCCCTGTGCCATGGGTATCCTGTGATAAAGATGCTTTTTCGCTTTTTCAAGGGCTATATTTTTATCCAACTGATATTCTGGAAATAGGTTGAATGTACCATCATGGCTGTAAAGGTGGCAACCCGTATTGAACACCGTTATAAAAAACCTGTTGTTGCCTTCAATAGCCGTATCTACGCTTTCCCTACTGTGCACCAAAATCGTAATCTTCCCGAAATTAAAATGTGTGTTCACATAATCCTGAACCCCATGCTCAATTCGCGTAGTTCCCTCAATTACCATCAACAAATAGTAATGAAAACTGGAAGTGGTCTGTTCGGGCATGAATGAAGTGCAGGAATCCTTGTTGAAACTAATTTCTCCAAACTTCAGAATATTAAGGGGCTTGAACCGCTCTGCAAGAGCTCTAACAAAATTGGAGAACCTTACATTCTGGCCCTCTACTGGCTTTAATAATTTCTTTTTCATATCTTCATGGTTATTGTGAAACCAATTTCGATTAGAAAAAGAGTGTACCGAACTATAACGGGTTGTTAAATACAAGTCTTAGGTTGTTTTTAACTGTCGGAAAATTTTAAATATATTTGGACATGGAAACCTCAGAAAAAACTAACAAAATGCATCTTGGTAGAAAAATAAGCCGAATCCGTGAACTGCGTGGCATGAAGCAGGAAGCGCTTGCGACTGAACTGGGCATTAGCCAGCAGGCCATTAGCAAACTGGAACAAAGTGAGGAGATTGAAGATTCAACTTTAGAAAAGATTGCTGTAGTTTTGGGCGTATCCTCCGAGGCTATCAAAGGATACTCCGATGAGGCTGTTTTCAATATTATTTCAAATACTTTCCATAATACGAGCAGTGATAACTCTACATTGATAGCAAGTTCCTTAAATTATCAGCCTACATTCAATACAGTTGAAAAGATAGTCGAACTCTATGAACGATTGCTTCAAAGCGAACGTGAAAAGGTAGAATTACTTAAAGGCACAAATAACGAAAAGTAAATTTTCCTGGTTTAACTTTTTATTAGCTTAATAAGATTAGTGATTTTTGATCATAAAATACCGCATTACATAAAAACAAAGGTTTAGATGTAATAAACAGATAGTGCGTGAAGTTCAAAATTTATTCGATTGGTTTTACTTATTTTTTTGCAAACTCCAAAGCTTTTTCGAGCACTTCATCGCTTCCTTTCTTTAGACCAGACACAGTGGAATGTACGTTTATATCCGGTATTATTCCTTTGTCATGGCTTTTTGAGCCATCGGCGTTGGTAACTTTCGATCCCGTAAAAAAGACTCGGAAGTCATCAAATAAATTAATAGTCTGCACATCTCCATTCGTACCTGCTGTTGTTTTGCCAATAATTGTTCCTAATTTTAATCCTTTAACGTAACCTAAGATACTTTCAGATTGACTCATTGCGCAGGCATCGGAAAGGAAGATAATCTTACCATGAAAGTAGGGGACTTTAGGCCCTAGATTCCATCCACTACTTTCGAAATCTTTTTTGCTGTTATCTGGGTTTAATATTGGAACATGCATCCATTTTGTGTGTTCTGAACATCGAAGCAAATGACCCAAGAGGGCTCTGACGTCCTCTTTTGGATAGCCTCTCATATCGAAAATTATTGACCTGGCATATTCTAACTTGGATAAAGAGGTGTTGATGTTTTTCATCACAGAATCGCCTGTGAGGTTGAAATAATAAATATTGTCTGAGATTTGACCGTCTTTAGGAAGATATGCCGGTAAAGCTACCGGACGATACTCTTGAGATGTACTCAGTCTCGAGATTTTGAAAATCTTGTGACTGCCATTGTCATTGATTATAAGCTTTAGGGAATCAGAAAAACTATCAAATAATCCTAGGAGGGATTTATAACTTCTCCATTGGGGGGAACCTGAAATAAGCCTGAACTTGGAATAAAATGTATTCTGCGCAGATTCGCCATCGATAGAATCAATAATGCTACCAACTGGTATATTCATCAATGAGGAATCTAAAACATGTTTGACATAGATTTTGTCGTCAATTATCTCGGATTCTATAGCAACCGATTTCATCTCTATCCGATCCGGACCGGAATAACTAATTCCCATGTGGCCATCATTTAATTGGGCAGCCATCAATCCTAGTGTCTCCAAAAAATCTTGATGACTTTTATTTCCTGCAGTTCTGGCAAATAAGAAAGAAAATAATTTTTCAGGATTGGTATTCGTATCATCCCAATAGGGGAAAGCAAATTTAAGGACTGATAAAGTAATGACCAGGTTTGCTAGTCTAGCCTCCTCACTATGTTCTTTCGGTTTTTTCAACCAATAATCTTTGATCTTATTTTTAAAGGCCATGAGTGACAGGGTATCAGACTGAGGGTAAGTAGCGCTCTTTGTCGCATAAAGGGTATGTGGAATAGCGGCATAAATATTCTTAGCCAGTTTTAAAGAAGTAATCTGTGAAATCGAGGCAGGTTTTGTAAAATAGAATTTTTTATCCTCAGCAATACTCAAAACGATATTTACAGCAGTATTTTTCTCCTCGAATGGCGCTTTAAAGTCGAATGTTCTCTTGCTTTCTCCAGAGAAAATTTGAATGTTAGGTTTATTTATCCTAACAATCCTGTATTTGGGGACTCTTAGCGTAAAATTGACATTCTTCTCTCCCTTGGGAAGATTTCCCTGGAATCTGTATCGAATTGTTTTTCCAGTGATTTTGTTTGTATTTGACTTGTTTTTGAGTCGCTCAAAACCATCAAAGGCTGCGATAAATAGATTGTTCTGGTAACAATCAGTTTCGTCTCCTGTCACTTCCACAGTAAAGTCATAAGAACCATCAATCGTTGCGTCTAATTTGATCGTAGATAAAGGATAGTCGATGTAGTTCGTCTCGATTGTATCTCTATTATTTCTTTGACTTTTGTAGACTGGTGAGCCATTAGGCAAAGATAAACCCTTATGAACCCAGTTTACCAGCTTGTAATTCATTACCTGTTCCGGAATAATTTTACTCAAAACCCTAGGTTTGGGTATAGGAATACTATCTATAATGACCGATGGTGCAATTGGCAACATTAACGCCTTTAACTCAGTTATTAGCTGTCGGTCATTTTGGGCAGACATTACTCGATGGACACCATACAAAGAATATAAAAACCAATTAATCTTAGTTGCTTCGTCTGAGGGATGAAAAAAACGGACATAACCATATAGTTCGGTGAATGCTTTGAGGTTCTTTTCTTTCTGTTTGAGCGTTTGTGCTGAAACAATACTATAGGTAGAAATTAGCAATAAAGTGAGGAAAGACCTAAGTTGGATTGCGTTCATACAAACGAAATTAAGCACAAGTGACAAGACTAAGGTGTTAATCTTTGTTAAAAAGATCCGATAAGTATTTGCATCAAGATTTTTGCATTATTTTTATGAACAAGCGAATATTACACAGATGGATATAATGATTACTGCATTTTGAATGCTTTTTGCTAACTAAATTGATGACCTCTAACAATGAAAAGTGTAAACGTAAAACTTACTAGATTCTTGCTTTTAATTTGCTGCATGATTTTATCTGCTGCCCCTATTATGGCGCAAGATTTAGATACTCTTTTTTACTTTGATCCGAGTGACACAAATATAGATTGGGATAGATCTCTCCTGAATCAGGAGATTAACAAATCCACTCGGGTGATTGGTTTAGGTGAATTTACACATGGAGCCCGGGAGGTATTTGAGATAAAAAATGATATTATCAAATACCTAATTGAAAATAAGGGGGTAGAAATGGTCCTTTTTGAATTTCCTGATATCATGTTTAGGTACATTAATTATTATTTGCTTGAAGACAAAGCCTACTCGGATGAGGCGGCCAGGTCATTGATACTTCTTAATTTAAACAGTTCATACCGAACAGAAGAAATAGTTAAATTATGTATGATGATTAAAAAACATAATTTGTCTAATAAAGTGAAAGTCCAGTTGAGAGGGATTGATATCAGTCCAACGATTTTTCCTCCCATAGATTATATAATAACAACATATGTAACGCCGGCCGATAAAGATGCAGCAAATTCTTTGTTAAGCTTAAAAGGGAAAATCCCAGATACAGCATTACTCCATCAGGTAGGAGCCTGGATGCTGAATGATAAAAGCCAACCACATCCTAAAATAACCGAAAACAATTTTCTGAACTTCGACTATGACATAAAAGCGGCCAAGGCTTCGTACCTTATGCAAAATGTTAAATGGAGCCCTTTGATGCGGGATAGTTGCATGTCTGAAAATGTTAAGTTGCTGTCCGATGGACATCTATCAGTGGTTTGGGCACACAACAATCATCTAATGAAAAGTATCAGCACACGGGAAGAAAATCGTAATTTGGGATCTTATTTAAATTCATATTATAGAACTGCCTATTACATGATTGCAACAGATTTCTTTGGATCTGCTGAAGTGATGGTTAGAAAACAAGAGCCTGGTACAAATAAATCTGTTTATTTACCTAACACATTTAGTTCCAAAAAGCAATCGTTTGTAAATAATTATGCAAAAGACAAAAAGTTTACAAAGAGCTTTTTGCTGTTTAAAAAAGACTTTAAAAAAACCACATCTGATATCAATCTAAACTGCATAGATGTAGTTGGGACTTACTACCTATTAAGTCAAAAAAGAAAGGAGGGTCTCCCTTTTGATGCACTGATTGTACTTAAAGGAGTTAGTCCAGCAAGAATGATTAAATGACAGATTACTTTTACCATTACATAAAAACGAAGGTTTTGGTGTAATGCATTGATTGTATTGTGGATTTCATTTAGTTAAATTATTACAGAACTTTGCTGATTTATTATTGCTGCCCGTCCTTACTTTTAAAGTCCATGATGGTCTTTCCATCATAACGATATACTCCATCACTTGCACCAATCCAAATACTTCCATCGTTAGCTTCCCTAATCGCCAAAAAAGCACCTGCTTCTCCTGACGAAATTTCTGTCACAGCGGGCTTTTTATTGTTCAAGGTCTTTACATCATAACGGGAAAGTGCCCAGACACCAAGCCCATTAGGATTTACTACACCCGTAGTCCAGATATTCCCTTTTTTATCTTCGATTATGGCATAAACACCCCGTTGCGATACCTTAGTAAAGGTGGTACCGTCGTAGCGCCAAAGACCATCGGCACCAAGCCAAATATTGCCTTTTTTATCTTCAATTATGGACCAAACGTTGTTAAAAGCTTTGCCTTTATTGGTTAATGTGGTAAATGCTTTTCCGTCATAAACGAAGGCCTTGCCACTTGTGCCAATCCATAATTTCCCAGTTTTGTCATCCATGACAGTAAAAATATTACTATTTGGAAGTCCTTCTTTCGACGTGAAATTTCGAAAAGATTTCCCATCGTAACGGCTTAAACTACCCATAGTTCCGAACCAAATGATGCCGGCTTTATCTTCATGAATAGACATAACCCGATTATCAACAAGTCCCTCATTGGTGGTAAAATGTTGAAAGGATTTCCCATCGTAATAATAAACGCCAGAGGTATTAGAAGCTATCCAAAGATTACCACGGCGATCTTCCAGAACATCCCAGAATCTGTGCGGGCCTATTTTACTTGTTAGGTTAGTAAATGATTTTCCATCGTACCGAAAAATACCCTGCCATGAGGCAATCAAGATGATCCCGTTGCTCCCATTTTTTTTATTACGAACCTGCCCAGGAGGCCCATAGGAAGTGACTGTATCTTTAGTTTCGGACTTGATGTTATGTTTTGTTTCGTTTATTTTGTTTTGTTTTGTCCTTTACAAGAAATGTAAAAGACAAGCATCAGGAACATCGGATAAATGTGTGGGTATTTCATAAGTGCACAGTTGTATTTATTTTAACCTGTCAAATCGATCCCCCGAAATTACTTTGATATCATTTGGAAGGGGGATTTTGATTGTAAATAAAAATGTAAATTTTGTAAATAAAAATTTTGACTGATACCCAGGACTTTGCTAACGCAATCATTAACATGCTTGTAATAACATTCTCCGAATAGACGAAGTTATTGACGCAAAAAGTAAAGGTTTAAAATGAGATAATGTTGGAACGATATTTTTAACTTTTTACCTTCGGGAATTTTCAATTGTTTGTTATTTACTTATTGACAAACTTTTAGCGGTACAAAAAAACGAAGGTATTCGTGTAAGGGAATTAGTACGTTATTACTAATCAAGGTGGCAAATAACGTCATTTAATTAATACCATTTTTCTTCAAAAAATCCAATGCTTTTTGGAGCGCAACATCCTCATTTTTACTAATACTCTCAACTGTTTTCTTTGCTTGGATGTCTATTTTGATTCCACGTCTTTGAGTAGGTTTTTTATCAGGGTAGAATATCCCATATCCTGAATAGGTAATTGACAGTTTCCCACCCATCGGAATGCTTGTAACTGCACCATCTGCACCTGCTGTTTGACTTCCGATAGTAACTGAGTTAGGAATCGTCTGAAGACACATAACGGAATATTCTCCCTGACTTTGGCTCCTTTCATCAGTTAGGATTAACACCTTACCACTATACGGCGTTGGGTTGGTATTGCCTATCTTAGGTGATAATTTCCATTGAAAATGCCCGGGATTATTTATGGAAATGCACAGTGTTTGGTTTATGGCTGTTGGCTTCTTGAAGAAAATATCAAAGATGTTATAAAAGTAATCAGAGCGGGGATAATTGCGAACATCAAATATTACCGCCTTTTTGCTTTTTATTAATGCTTTTATAGTGTCCATATTGCCTTTCCACATCTGCCAGGCATATACGTAAGCAATCGAATTTCCGATTGATTTATAGCCAGTTTCATTATTAGTATAATTTGTAAGTTCCTCCCAATCTCTTTTCGAACTTAAAATGCATTTTATTTTTACCTCGATTATCTGACTACCTCTTTTTGCTCTAATCCTTTGATATTCATTGTGTGTGTTAAAGAAAGTCCAAGTAAGGTACTTAGTTTTCGTAACTTTATTGGACGCTGAGATATATTTGATAATTCGTTTCATCCTTTTAAAAATAGGTTCATCATCAACACTTAATATCATATCACCTCTTTTTATATTGATTTGATTTAAAGAATCCTTCTGCACTTTCCGCACGATGATTTTTCCATCTGCGATGTCTGAATAAATTGGGGCGGTATATTTACCAAATAACAAATTATTTATCTTGTCATTATTATCTGCCGAGGCAACTTGTGAATGACCATCGTTCAGTGAAACAGAAAGTTGGAGCAACAACTTGTAATAATCAACTGAATCATTTACACTAATCATCCCAGGTATAAACCTGCTTAATATGTTACCCCAGTCTTCTCCGATTACGTATTTGTAGGGTGCGAAATAGTTAATCGCGTTCCAATATCGAGCTAAAAAAAGTAGACGATATTCTTCATTCGGGAAAGCCATGCTTTCGTATTTACTTTCACCGCTATAGTCAGCAGTTAAATTTGCCAACTTTATATATTTATTTTCTCCCTGATTACGATAGGTGTATATTTCCATCAACTTAGTTTTGACATTGATTTTAAGTATGTGACTACTTTTTAACCATTTTAGGTTATAGTTTTTATCAAATAGTGTATCAGTTAATGTTGTGGCCGCATTTTTTTCAATAGGACCTAAGTTGTTAATTAGGGAAAGTACACGAGTATTAAAGGAAGCGTTAGATAGATTCGTACTGATCTTCAATATGTTATTTACATACACTGAATCCCAGTTTATATTGCCAGTAGCTACGGTCGGATGGTGGTATTTTAGAAACCCCCATATTTTAGTGAAAATTTCAATCTTTTCAATTTTGCTTTGACCGGACACGCTTGAACTAAACAGAAGTATCAACAAGCTAGCATGATAAATTTTTAAGTTTCTAAAGGGGTTCATACGATGATTGGATATTTAATGAAAGACCATATTGTATGATTCAAATCTGCAATATGTAATTACAACTAGTAAATTTATTCGATCAATCTACATTTGTACAGGTTGAAATCCCCGACTTACTATTCAACGAGCAATATGGTCTATTCATCGAAAAGCTATTTAGTTCCTAATAAGAAAGCGTAAATTGTACGATGCTAATTTCTTTCGAAAACTTAAATTATAAGCAAAAAGGCAACATTGCTGAATTATTATATTTATCTATTATTGGTATACTAAGTCCCTTTGCAGTTGGCCTTCAAACCTGGAGTCAGGATAAAATTCCCAATTCACTTGGTTATGTAACCGTAAGTATATTACAACTTCCTGTCATCATTTTATTTTACAGATTATATCTTCCACATACTGTTGGAAAAAAGCGCTATTTGTTATTTTTCGCACTAATGCCCTTTTATATAGCTCTTTACGGATTGAGCGAGCGATTAGGTATTGGCGCAGTTATGGCGATGCCATTTATTTTCGAAGCTTATAGGGAAAACATCAGTGGCGCTCGTCCTTGGGATTTTACACAAGGTTACTTTAATACTAATATTGGATATACTTTTCTTATTCTGTTGGCAGGTTCTTCCTTATATGTAATTAAGCTACTATTTAAGAACCAACACTTATTATCGTCACTGGAAATGGAAAAACTTAAAATTGAATTGAATCAGCTTAAATCACAAGTTCATCCACATTTCTTTTTTAATACAATTAATAACTTATATTCTTTAAGTGTACAAAATTCTCCTAAAACCCCTTTAATGATCAACGATCTCTCAGGAATTATGAGGTACATGCTTTATGATACTAGCCGCGAAAAGGTCCCACTTCGGCAGGAAGTGGACTTCATCAAAAGCTATATTAGCTTAGAAAATTTGAGACACACGCAAACTGATATAATTAGTTTCGAGACTCAAGGGAATATTGATCAGGTTGAGATAGAACCTTTACTATTTTTACCGCTGATTGAAAATACTTTTAAACATACAGTTCATCAGGATATATCTGACAAATGGGTCAAATTGGTGTTGACTGTAGACGATGACGAATTGATTTTTCAAGCCTCTAATCCTAAATTACAGGAAGACCGAAGCTTTAAAAGAACACAAAGCGGCATTGGCTTAGTAAATGTTCGCAAGCGCCTTAATTTACTATATCCTGATAGCCACGAATTACTCATCTATGATGAGAATGACACTTTTACTGTAAATATAACTATTCGACTAAATGTATGATAAATTGTATTGTAGTTGATGATGAACCGCTTGCGAGAGAACTGATATCCTCATATATAGATCAGGTGCCAGGGATGCTTAGCCTAGGAAGTTATCAAAACGCGGCTGAGGCATTTGTTGCGTTGCACGAGCATAGGGTGGATGTAATTTTCATAGATATTGAGATGCCTGGCATCAATGGCTTAAATTTTATTAAGTCTCTAAAAGTATCGCCAATGGTTGTTTTTATAACTGCTTATACTCAATATGCTGTTGATGCCTTTGAAGTAGAAGCTACTGATTACTTGGTAAAGCCTGTGACTTTTGAAAGATTCCTCAAAACGGTGCGAAAAATTGGCAGTTCTACAAATGTCACTTTAGAAAGTCAGGCTACTTCCGAGACGGGTAGTGTTTTTCTTAAAGTTGACCGACGCTTGGTAAAGATTGAACTGTTGTCAATTATATATATTGAGGCTTTAGGCGACTACTTGAAGGTTCATACGCACCATAATACTTATGTTACATATATGGTAATGAGTAAAATGCTTACTTTGCTGCCAAACTCCACCTTTATTCGCATACATAGATCGACCATCATTAACATTAGTAGGATCCAATTTATTGAAGGTAATTATGTACACATTAATAACATTAACTTACCAATCGGACCGACTTTCAAAGATGGTGTAATGAGGAACATAGGAAATAATAAAGCATGAGATTTATAAGATCACTATTAAAATAAAACGAAGGTTCAAGTGTAATGTGAGATTGTTTACAAAGTCAGCTTTGTGTGCGGGAAATGAGTATGACAATAAACACTTACAGATATTAGTTACACAAAACCGATTGTGGTAGGAGATTTTATTGTAAAGTCAGAGATACTTTAAGGATAAATCCCAGATGGAAAATCCTGACCTCCCAAATCCCCCATATGGAAGTCACTTCATGCTGTCATTTTCTCTTAAATTTTTGAAGGAAATTCAGGGTTTTTGGAACCGTAGTCGCGTATTTCTCATGGCTTAAATATATCTTTTCACATCTGCAACAATCCTCAAATTGTTAAGAAATTGGTGTGTTCGGAGTACACCGGGGAGCACTTTACCGGAGTAAAAATTTTCTAAAGACTTTGCTCCAGTTTTTTTATGTTCTAATTTACTATTATCGTGATAAATAAGCCGGGCAAAATAATCATCTTATCGGTGAAAACCATGACTTTGATCTATACCTTTTTTCTTTTTACGTTTTGGTAGCTCCATTGGATTTACTTGTGGCACTTCATAAACAGGTTCCAGTAGAATATCAAGTAAACTTAGTCCTGACGGTGCCATAGAAGCAACCATTTGTCCCACACTTTCAAATGCTCCGTTAACCACATCTTTACTAAAACCATCAATGATGTGGTTTTGAACGGCATCTTGTTGGAAGATCTCGTTTAATAACTGCATCTGCGCTTTTTGCTGGACAGTCCCATTTTTCATGGTATTGGCGTATTTTAGGGTATCTTTCAGTCCCCGGTCGAAATCAAAAAAATCGTCAAACAAATTCTCTCCCGACTGTTTAAAAGCATTCCTATTGAACTGCCCAAGCTTTGCTGAATGTGCTACATTCTTTCCCTTTGAGTTGTTTTCAGGGCTTAATTTTATGGTATTGGTAATATCCTTACGGCTTACTATAATTTGGATGTGCATCTGTTTTCCTTCCTTGCGTTCACCTTTTTGCCTTGTCCCATTCTTCACTGCTTTATCCTTATGCGAGTAGTAACGGAAATTTTCGAACTTACCAAACCAGAGCAGGTCTTTATGGCTTTCGATACCGGTTCTTTTAAAATTACGGGCGTATTCATCCATTGCCTTTACGGCATAATCCTTTAGCTTTTCCTTTGCGCCCGGTTCACCATATCTGTTTATCAGATGTGCGATTTCCTTTTGACTGGGGCTGATATTGATCAGGAAAAACTTACTTTCATTACGGCCCAATTTACGGATATTGCGGTCGATCTTTGCTCTGACTTCCTGACGGGGAATTTCATTCCCGGAACCGTTGAACCAATTTTCCTGCCCATATCCCCAGCCTTTTTCAATTTGCAGGTGGTTTTCCTTTTCCAGATAATTGACCAGCGCCCCGCTACTTCCTTTATTGTCCCCCGTTGCCGATGGTGTAATATTGATAAACATGATGCTACAGGTTTTCAAGCGATTGCCTTACGTGACTTTGCAGTTCCTCTTTCTTTGCGCTGGAAACAGGCCAACCAAATGTTTCCCGCTGGGTAATGTAATGCTCCATTATCTTCCTGAAACGGATTTTCAGCAGTGCTTTTTCCTCATAATAAGTATGTATTCTGCTGACGGCCTTATCCAGCAGTCCCATACGATAAATAATATCCTTGATCTTTTTTTCATCATCAAGGGCATATACGCTAAGCCCGTTCAGGTACTTGTTATTATTAAGGGCAATCTGGAGCAGTTTTGCAGTATCGGTAATGAGAGGGAGCAGGAAATCGCTTTCCTGCCTGCGGATAGAAGAAATGATACGGTTTACACCATTTACCAATTCTTTTTTCAGCAATTCATCGTTCAGGTCTGCAGGGTCTTTCTTGCTCTTATAGAAATAATCTATCATCTGCATGAAAAGCAGTTTTTTGCTTCGCCCTAGTTTCAGGGCAAGTTTTGCCAGTTTTTCGTCTGCCTCAACCGGATAACGAATAGATTTGATGCCGTTGTCCTCCATAGCTTAGTTTTCAATGATCAACCTAACGCGAGTACCCTTTAAAGGATGCCATGAGGGGTTGTACTCAATGTACCCATAGTGCACCAGATCGCTAATATTCTTATGATATGTTGCAATAGATTTGATGCGTGAAAAACGCATTAACTTTGGCCTGCTGACCTGAAAGGACAAGCAGGGACACTTATCATTACTAAAGTAAAACAATGCCGCAAACAGTGCAATGTGCGAAGAAAATAAGCGTGGGTCTGTTGCCAGACGTTCAAAGTAATTACTTAGTGGGTGATTCTGTAAATTTAAATTATTTCTCATACATATCTCCTTCTATTATTTTCTCGATCACTGACCTGTTATAATACATACTGCCCCCGATCTTGCGGAATGGCAAAGTCCCGATAATGCGCAGGTTTTGTAACGTACCCGCAGATATGTTCAGCATTTTCCTGACCTCGGCACTTTTGAGCCATTGCCTTTCGTTAGTCTCTTTTTTCTGCCCGATGATGTCTTTTAGTTCGGTGAACAATTCGGTCTTGAACTGTTGTAAATCCTCTTTGGTGATGATGTCTAATCTCATGTAATGCTCCTTTCTCGTTTAAAATATTTTAAAAATGGCATGGTTTAATGCCTGTTTTGCGGTATACAGCGATGTATACGCAAAACGCCTTTGGCAAGGCTCTGCCTGCCTCGCTGTATACCCGGAGTATACAGCAAACCCCACTGGCGCTAGTGTGGGGCAAGCAAAGTAGGGCTCTGCCCAACTTCGGCTTGCTCAGCCCCCGAATAAGGGGCTGACTTCAGGGAGCGCCGTTCTACCGCTTAACTAAGGGTTCCTTAGCACTGTCTAAAGTTCTGCATGCCTAGTTTTTGTAATACAAAAAACTAGGCATAACAGGCTCTTGTATCAGCAGGATATCGAGTGCTTTTCCCGATGTAACTATATATCGCGATATATAAACCAGGTACATACCATAGCTGGATATGTAGCCTATTTCACAGGGGGACTTTCGTCCTTTGGTTCGCCTTTGTACTGGCCGACCCATTCCAGTAACTTATTACGGGAGAACAGCAGTTTGCCTGCTGTTTTGGAATAAGGGATTTTGTTCTGTCTGACAAGACCATAAAGCGTAGGTCTTCTGTAGTTGATTAGCTTGGCTGCCTCTCTGGCGTTCAGCAACTGGTCTGTACCAGATGCTTTAATGTCTCTTGGAGTTTCTTCAAGAATTCCCTTTCTGCCCGATTTTATCCAGGCAGATAATTCATCTTTAGAGAAATAAAGTCTTTTTCCACGCTTGTTTACAGGGATTTGCCTTCGACTTACTTTAGTGTAGAGAGTGGGTACGGAAAGGTTGATAAATTCAGCAGCCTGCCCGATGGTCATTAAATCGGAATGGTGCGAATGTTGCCCTTGTTGGTTTTCTATTAACAGGTCTTTAATGCTGTCAACCTTTTCGTGTAAGATGCTGATGGCTTCCGGCAATTGTTCGAATGTGTACCTCATATGTAGTATTTTTATTTTGATACTGCAATGGTACAAGCTTGTTTTGTACGGTTACAATAGGTTAAACCGCATCCTTACCGTTTCCCTACTAGTATTTACTGTTTTTTTTGTTTCTGACAGTCGGAACAATAGTAGGCATCTTATCTTTTATTCTAACCTCTATTATCGGAGATTTACAAAATTTGGTGTCGGTAGAGATGATGGAGCTTAACCAACCCTCTGTATATTCTTTTGGTACATCTCCAGTAGCATATAAAAAGTGCTTGGCAATCCATTTTTCGAGATCGGATTTTTTACAACCTGCAATCAGGTTGGCTTCATAAAGCTGTTTAAAGGCATCTGCAAGTTGGTTACCATTACCTCTAAAGATGAGTTGATTTTCAGGCTGGGTATTAGTGTTGATTAATGTAGTAAGCTGTATATGATGCGTTTCTGAAAAATAGCTTTTCATCACTTGGAGGAAGTCACTTGTGAACTGTTCGCTGAATTTTGGCATGCCTGCATCTTCATTATACGGAATTTTATCCGATATATTTTCACTTGCATTTTTGCTCGGTTCCTGATTTTTCATCCTTGCACTAAATTCCTCGAATGTTTCATGGGGATATAATATTTCTTCGATTTCGTTAATCAGCTCGGTTAAAAATTTTTCCCTGATTTTGACAGAATCATTCAGGCTCTCTACAAATTCATCTCCAATAAAAATATCGCTGTGATCAGGTTGTAGGTTTTTTACAATAAATAAATGATCAAGGCCAATTGAAAAGATATAATTACGTGGATATTCTGTCTGTAATTCCCTGTAACTTTTTTGGAAATTTGACCATAATAGTTTAAACCTATTCTTCAATTTTTTGAGCTGGTCTAATCCTCTTTTTAAACTAATGTCATTAAGAGATAGCAGATCGACCAATGCCATGTCTTTTAATACCCTAATTTCACTTTTATAACTAAATGAATCATAATACTGTGTTTGATGGGTAAGGCTATAAGCTTGTTTCTGTCCATCTTCTTTAATTGGGCTTTTCAATTCGGCCTTAGTTATGATGCGGAGTTTAAAAGTCTGTAGATTGATTAAAAAAGAAGCTAGATTCCTCATATTCATTTACTTAAAATAAGTCAAATCTAAAAATAACTAATCTTTTAAAGTATAAGCTAACAATATTCTAATTTCACTCCATAAAAGCATTGGCATATCTCAATTGGGGGCTAGACTGATAATTGGTTTCAATCATTATAAGAACTATAAATATCTCATTATATGATATTCCTATAAACTAATTATTATATTTGGCTCTAATCATTGAAGCAATGAATCGCATCAAAGAAGTGCTGGAACAAAAAGGAATCAAACAAACTTGGCTATCGGAAAGATTAGCAAAGAGTTATAATATGGTGAATGCTTATGTCCAAAATCGAAGACAGCCTAGTCTTGAAATTCTTAATGAAATTGCAAATATATTAGATGTTGATGTGAAAGATTTAATTGTCTCTAATAAAAAAAAATAAAAATGCTTACAGCTGAAATAAAAAGTAAAGTACAAACATTATGGGATAGGTTATGGGCGGGAGGTCTATCAAATCCAATTGAGGCGATAGAACAAATCTCATATTTACTTTTCATGAAAAGATTAGAGGTTTTTAGGCCTGAAATTGCAAATGAACTGAAGTGGAGCGTGTATACAAAATTTGAGGAAAAAAAGTTAACAAGTCATATAAAAAACGTTGTTTTCGCATTTATTAAAAATAAGCTTGGAGAAGAAAATGATCCATTTGCAGTAGCAATGGACGATGCCGTTTTTAAGATCAACAGCTCGTCACTACTTAAAGACGCGATCTTGTACATAGATGATATCTACAAGGAAATAGATGAAGAAATAGAAAACAAAAAACATTACTTTCAAGATATTCAAGGTGATGTATATGAGCACTTGTTACAACAGACTAGTGAGGCTGGTAAAAATGGTCAATTTCGTACGCCAAGGCATATCATTAGCATGATGGCAGAGATTTTGGATCCAGACATCGATGGTAAAATTTGCGACATTACTTCTGGATCTGGCGGCTTTCTAGTTGGGGCATATCAATACCTTATTTCTAAGTATTCTGATAACAAAGAAATAAATGATGATGGGTTACTTAGAGGTGTGGATGGTAGAAAACTTGATGTTGAAAAACGAAGAATTCTAGAAGAAAACACATTTTACGGTTTTGATCTGGATTATACAATGGTTAGAATAGGTGTCATGAATTTAATGATGCATGGGATAACTATACCCAATATTGTACATGTCGATTCATTATCTAATGACTATGAAGAAATAGAAATAAATAGATTGAAATTAAAAAAAGAAGTATTACTTAATGACAAAAAAATTGAAGGTATTTACAAATATATATTAGCTAATCCACCTTTTACTGGGAAAGTTGACAGTAAGAGGATTAGCGACAATTTAGATAGAATATATCCACCAAAACTGGATGAGAATAGCAACAGGAAGTCAATAACAGTCCAGTCGGAATTACTTTTTCTTGAAAGGATTATATATATGCTTCAAGAAGGGGGCAAAGCATGTGTTATTGTTCCTGAAGGTGTTTTATTTAATTCTGGTAAAACTCATCAATCTATTCGGAAATTACTTTTGACTGATTGTACTTTGGAAGGTGTTATATCTCTACCTAGTGGTACATTTCTTCCCTATACAGGTGTTAAGACTTCAATATTGATATTTCAAAAAAGGAAATTGAGGAATCCAGAAAATGAGTTACAAAGCGTAGACGTTTGGTTTTATGGAATGCAATCTGACGGCTACACCTTAGATAATGCTAGGAGAAGAAAGATTGATACGCCACTTCTTGATACAATCGAACAATGGAAAGAAAGAAAATCAAGTAATCAAACGGATAGAAAACTTGAACATTTCAATGTTCCTATATCAGAGATAATTGAAAATGATTACGAACTGAATTTCAATCTATATAAAGAGTTTATTTATGAATCGCAAGACTTTGAATCTACAACTTCACTTCTAGAAAAACTTAAGAAGCTTGAGGTGGAAATATCTAATGGCTTGTCCGAATTAAATAATTTATAGAATGGAATTTATTGAATATACCATTAAAGACTTAGCTCTTACTATCCGTACAGGTAAAACACCACCATCGGAAAAGGCAGAATATTTTAATGATGAGATAAATTGGATTACGCCGACAGATTTAGATGGCAGAAAAGTTATAGAGAGCACAACTCGCAAACTATCAAATATTGCAATTACTGACAAGCATGTCTTTCTGCATCAAAAAGAAACAGTCATAATTGGTACTAAAGGTGACATTGGTAAGGTTGCATACATAGAAAAGCCAGCCGCTTCAAATGATCAGACAACTGGCGTTCTAGTAGATAGGAATAAAATACTTCCTGAACTTTTTTATTACTGGATAAAACTGAACAAAAACGTACTATCTAATAAAGCAAATAAATCTGTCATTTCAATTTTAAACAATAAGTTACTCCGGAAAATTAATGTAAAATTTCCAAAAGAATTAAAAGATCAGCAGAATTTTGTTTCATACCTAAATAACATACAACGAACAATAGATTTACGAATCGAATCTATCAGCATTATCGAGAAGATTAAACAAGCAGCGTTCTTGGAGCTTTTTCTAGAGAATGTAGATTCAAAAAAATGGAAATATGTCAGTCTTCGGGAATCTGAAGCGGTGATAAGTTCCATGTATGGATTAGCCACCAAATCAAATATTGACAAAAATGGATATTCAATGGTTAGGATGAATAACCTAACTTATATTGGAAATATAGATTTAACTGAGCTCAAAAATGTAGAAATAAGCGAGGAAGATTTTCAACGCTATGAAATAAAGAATAGAAACATTTTATTCAACAGAACCAATAGTCCCGACTTGGTTGGAAAAACAGCTGTATGGAATAATGGCCCTGGTTATGTTTTTGCAGGTTACTTAATACGCCTTGAACTTGACGAAAGTATTTTAAGACCTTATTTTTTTAATAGTTATTTTAATTCAGAGTTTGGCAAGAAGGTATTAAAAAATAAAGCACGACTTTCTGGAAATTTAGCGAATATTAGTGCAACAACTCTCTTAAAACAAAAAATACTGATCCCACCAGGCGATTTACAAATAAAACACGAACAGCTTTATATTCAATTGGAGTCTCTAAAGGACTGTTTACATCTATCACTGAATTATTTAGAAACGATTTTCAGGTCAACATTGCAAAGTGCATTCATAGAAAATGTTCAAATAGATGAAAATCTATTTTTCGAAGACCTTGTTGCCAATCTTAGTTTAAATGAGATTAAAGAAAAAAAGAGGCTGAATATTCTTATCGATTGGATGAATAAAAATCAATCCCGATTTACATCTTTCGAAAAATACGATGAAGCATACAAAATTGTCCTTAAATTGTTAGAAGAGAATTCACTTGAACAAACCCTTGTGGATAAAAACATTGTACTAAAAATCAAACGATGAAATTGTTATCCCTCGAAATTGATTCACAATATGGAAGCATAAAAAGTGGATTTAAGCTTCAATTTAGAATTCCTTACGATAATCTAAACCATTCCACGCAAGATTGGAAGCACTTCCATCCATTTTGCTTTGCTGGACTGAACGGAAGTGGAAAATCAAACGTATTAGAGGTATTAGCTAATATTTTTTATCATATAGAATGTTGTGCTAACGTTAGCCAACCTGAAATGTTTATTACTACATTCGACCCTTCGAGCGCAAAACCCTCAGCTTTTAAATTGCAATATTATATCCAGAGAGATAAAGGTTTCTCAAAAGAGGTCAATGACTTAACATTGGTAACAGTCACTAAAAAAGAAAACGAGATTCCTGTGATGCAACATCAACCATTTCCTTTTGATAGTAAACCGATACCTGTTACAGTAGTTGCTGAAAAGTACTCTAAAATACAAGCGGAAGCAAAAAAATACTTACCTGACCTAATAGTTGGTTATTCATCTGGAGAAAACGAGATTTTAAGTATTCCTTTTTTAAAAACACGATTAATTCATTTTGATGAGTATTATGAAGCTGTTAAAAACAAACTGGCTTATAACGAACCAGAAAGCAGCTTAATTTATATTGACTACGAGATGAGCCAAGCAGTATTGCTTTCAAATTATATATTTCAGGATCAAAAAGTTTTAGATCCTTTACATACTGAACTAGGTATAAAAGATATAAAAAGATTTAGGATGAACTTAAATCTTCATCCTGAAGATAGTATAGGTATTTTGAGCAGGTATCAGACTGTTATTGATAAATTCAAGAGCTGTTCAACTTCATACTATGAAGATAAAGATCATATAATATTGGATTTTTGGATCAACCCTAAGACTAAAGACGCTTTTAAATTGAATTTTGAAGATGGTATTTTTGAATTATTTAGAGCCTTTCAAATTCTTTATACACTGAATTACAAAATGGTTTCAGAAGGCATTAAAAGTGACGTTTACGAATCAAAAGGATTTTATACAGATGGTAAAGTCCCTAATCCTTCTCCAGAAGATAAGGTTTTTTACTTTTTGGATTATTATATTGAAAAGGAGGATAAAATCACAAAAGAGGTATCTCTTTTATTAATGAAAAATCTCTCCGATGGAGAACAGCAGTTTCTTCATACACTAGGTATTTGTCTTATGCTTAGAGATAAGACAACATTACTTCTTTTAGATGAACCAGAAACACATTTTAATCCCGACTGGCGATCAAAGTTTGTTCAGATATTACAAAAGAGTTTAGAAGAAAGTGGCAGTAATAATATGATGAAAGATATTTTAATTACATCTCATTCTCCTTTTATCATTTCAGATTGCTTTCCAGATAAAGTGATTGTATTTGAGAAGGGTAAACAGCCTATAAGCGCACAACAAATGGGATTCAGAACTTATGGAACTTCAATTGATATAATAATGGAAAATGTTTTCAAAAAAAACAATACCATTGGCGACAAATCAAAAGATGAAATTGATAAAATACAAGTTGAGATAAAGAATAAAAAATCATTAACAAAGGCACAAGTTACTGAATTAAAGAACAAGACAAATCATCTTGGGGACTCAATGGAGAAAATATTACTATTTGCAAAACTTAATCAGTTAGAGAAATAATATGCTTTACGCTTATAAACCCATCAATTATAAACTAAAGGATGTTCAAATTTTAGTTGAATCCCTTGTTCTGGATGTATGGTGTAAGCCTAATAAGCAGAGATGCAGAACTCGATTAAATGATGAACTTAAGGCGATTTTTGACGAATATGATTGGTTTAAAGATCGTGTAAACAAAATTTATAGTGTTTGTAAAAATGATTTAACTGCTCAGGATATTACAGCGTTTAAAAATGCCTTTGAAAATAATAATCAAATAGAAAAACTTTGCGACGGGACATTGAAACCCATTTACATTAAGACTTTGCATTCGAAACTGAGAAAACCTTTGACGGATTTTTTCTCTGAATTATACACCAAGTTTTTAGGATGGGCCTTAATATATAATACATATAAGAAAAAAAAAGACTACTACGATGAATTAATTTCCAAGAACAATTTTATAGAATGTCCCTGCTGTGGTTTTGGAGATATAAAAACGGAATATTCAGATGGACATTCTCCTTTTGATCACTATCTTCCTCAAAAGTATTATCCCCTATCAACTATCAATTTTGATAATCTCGTTCCTATGTGTCATATCTGTAACTCCGATAACAAAGGAGAGAAAGATATAATTAAAAACGGTCAAAAAGTATTCTATCCATTTGCAACTACACACCCTATAATAAATGTGGTCATAGATTTTGACACATCCAAGTTGCCTTTGCTTATAAAGAAGTCTAGTATAGACACTCTTCCTAAAGGTTATTTTAAAATTAGCTTCAATATGTCAACTGATGAAATTAGTGCTTGGGATAAGATATTTAAGATTAGAAACAGATATTCTGCTAAAGTAGCAGACAATAGAGTAAGCTGGTTTAATGATGTTAGACAAATATTTAGAGACACGGATATACATACACCTACATCGTTAAATGCAATTGATAAAGTGATTCAATATGATAGCAAAAAACATTTAGGTATTATAAAAACTGCTTATTTAACGAAATTTAAATCTATGTCTTATCTATTAAAGGCAATTGAGGAGGTCACTGGAAGTTCCCAAATTTAAAACAGGCTATAGTATTTTGAAAATTCAAGATTTTGTAATCGTTAAAAATAATTAATGAAAAATTGAATATTAAAAATAAGAATTGTATATTTAATTATAGCAAATGCAGCTAAAACGTATTGAAAAAATGGTAAGCGATTCGGTGAGTCGAATTTAAAAACCACACCAAATACTATTTAAACGCTGATTTCTGAACTAGGTTCGAATCCCAGCGGGATCACAGGAAACCTCAGAGAAATCTGAGGTTTTTTGTTTACAATAAAAAGGATTCGAACAGAAGGGCCGGCCGGGATAGAAACTGGTTCTTGAGCGGGCCGAGTTCTGGTAAGAATCGCTTAGTGTAAGTATTATGATGTTGGTATCGATTCTATATTTTTTAATATCAAAGGAATGTTTTTGTTGCGGGGTTAAAACGGGCGAATAAACGACCTAGACAGGACCTGCATTTTTGCGACACTATCAAAATTGTCATTCTTCTTCAGTGAAAGTGATCCTATTGCCAAATGGATCGTGAACAGTTACCGTAATGGCTTTAGGGTTCCATTCGGGGACTTCCAAACCTGGGTTGTTATATTTATATTTCTTGGCATTTAGTTCTTTATGATAAGTGCGAAGGCCTTCAAAGTCTACAATAGATATGTGAGAACCCGGGCTTGCATCACCATGATGTTCTGACAGATTAAAAGTAATGCCCCTTAATGTGACTTCCATGTATTTCGGGCTACCATGGTCATGTGGATGCTCCCAATCGATTTTAAAACCAAGCCAGTTTATATAGAACTCGATGGCTTTATCATAATCAAATATTCTAAGAATTGGTTTTACAGTGCTCATACTTGATGGCAACGTTTATTTTGAGGATAAAGTATATAATAGCCTTCGATAATTAGTAAGCAGACCTTTTTTAAATTGGTTGAGAGTTTTTTACGTCTCCTTTTTAAAAGCCATGAGAAGTAGGGCAAATCTTCAAAGCCCAATTCGTAGGCAATTTCAGATTAACCTGTACCTGTTGCACATTCAGATAAACCGCATCAAAATCGGCTGGGCCATCAGTAAGATGCATAATTACTTTCGCTGTTCTTGTATTATTGTTACTGTCTTTTTACAGGTAAACAATCCAAATTGTGGAGCAAGTATTAAAAATAAGCTACTGGAGATGATCTAGTCTATTTGGCTTAAAACCCCCTCTTTTTGTCGCGGATACCCCTCGCCCCTATGTGGTGCATCACTTATTTTTGTAGTATGAGAAAGGTATCATTTTGTATGAATATTAGTCTGGATGGCTATTGCGACCACACCTTAGGCGAACCAAGCGAAGAGCTGATGGAGTATTTCGTTGGAATGATGGATGATGTGGATCTGCTCTTTTATGGTCGCATTATGTATGAGCTCATGTTTCCCTACTGGGCCGATGTTGCAAAAAACCGTTCCGGTTCTGTCGCTGAGGTACGGTTCGCGGAAAGGCTTGTCTCCATTGATAAGGTGGTGGTCTCGCGATCCCTGGAAAACGTGGACGGCAATACAACCATCATCCAGAAAGATCCGGTAGCTGAACTACGGAAACTGAAACAGCGGCCCGGCAAAACGATTTCGGTGGACACTGTAAGCATCTTGCCGGAATTGGTAGCAGCGGGCCTGGTCGATGAATTTCATTTAGTGGTGCACCCCGTCATGGCGGGCCGTGGAAGACATTTACTCAGTGCCGGCAGCCTCCCGGAGACCTTTAAGTTGGAACTGGTAGAAACAAAGATCTTCAAAAACGGCTGCGTAGCACTTTACTACCGCAAAAGGGAATAAAAATTACTGTGCTACCTACCGGACAGCTTATCACTTTTTCTTGATCAACAAAATTCGTTTGATCGTAAAAACTTAAACTTTTATTACGCTTGTGCGTTTATTTAATACCTGATGAATTTTCTTCAGATATAAAGAAATAGCTGATGTGTTTTTCCGCTCCGGCTAGTTTTGCGGCAGGTGTCGGTCTGCTATTGGTGGGCAGTATTGCCATGATTAAGGCTAAAACTGCCGCACAACGTGTACTGGCCTGTATTCCGATCTTTTTTGCAATGCAACAGGTTATTGAGGGGGTATTGTGGCTAGCACTTTCCCACGCGGCATATGCTCGATGGAGTGACCTGGTAATGTACCTTTTTCTGGCATTTGCCCAGACGGTCTGGCCCATATTGGTTCCTTTATCTATGTTGCTGTTCGAGAAAGATCCCCCATAGGAAGAAAATTTTGTTCGGCCTATTAGGGGCAGGTATACTGGCAGCCCTATACCTTGGTTATTCCCTATTGAACTTTAAAGCCTCGGCTATAATTGAGGAACACCATATCAGATATTCACTGGAGTTCCCTTTCCAGAGTAAACTGCTCAGAGGCATTCCATATATGCTGGCAACAGCTATTTCACCATTTGTTTCTAGCAACAAATTGCTTAAACTGTTGGGCTGGCCTCTTGTAGTTTCTTATATATTCACTGCAATCTTCTATACACACTATCTCACTTCAGTATGGTGTTTCTTCGGATCGATCTTGAGCATGATGATCCTTTTTATTATAGTAAAATTGAATTCGAATAATTTAAAACCTATTGCCATATCCTAAAGTAGAAACCTATTGCCAAACACATGCCTGGCTCCTATTCTTTTTCTTTAAAGCTCTTAACAAGAAAGTAAACAGACATTATAAAGGTTAATACATATACAATAACCAATGCTGGTTTTTCGAATTTTAAAGTTTCAAAATCGAATTGTTTAAAAATAGTCCATCCTAATACGATTGCTATAATTGCGAATACAAATGTTAGACCTTTTTTATTGCCCATAAGTTTTAATATTTAATTATTAGATCTGTTATTATCCCAATTATTATTGCTGTCAATGCAAAAGTAATCATGCCTAAAATGTAAGCGAAAAACGCTTTAACATAATTGATAGCTCTTCCCTTTTCATAAAATTGTCCAATTGCCCAAGTCGAATAAACAAACCCAATAATACCTGCAATTTGCATTACTTTAAAATGTGTTAAACCTTGAATAATTGCAAAAAAGGCATAAATCAACATTCCCATTCCAATCACGAAACAAAGAAGTATTAAAATTTCAAAGATGTTTAATTTATATTTTCTGAAAAATAGCTTTGTCCATAACGCTATAAAAACACCCATGATTATATTTGCATAGCCATAATGTCCCTGTATCCATTTAAAAATTGTACTGGTTGAAGATTCTTTGCTGCCTGAATAGTTTATATAATCACCTTCGATATGGAAAAAGTGACTGCATGTTGAATAAATAAGAGAAGTAACAATAATGAAAATTATTGGCTTAACAAGTCGACTTCTGTTTTCTGAAAGATAATTTCTTACGTTTTGCCCTGGATTTGCTATAAGTTCTCTTATCGTGTATAAAATTCCACGTTCAAAATGCAAAACATGTTCAATTTCGTGAATGATGTAATGCCCATCAATCCTTTTAAGTTGACTAGATTGTCCACAGTTTGGGCAATATTTTGAAGTTAATTCGATGTTGCACGATCTACAATTCGTCATCTGTTTTTCTGTCTGTATTTTGGTTGTTAGTACAGTTCTATATAATAACGGCCAACACACCTTCTTAGGAAAGCCGTCTCTTGCCCGTACAAAAATTGTTTCTTGTAAAAATGGGTACAAAAAAATTTTCAAAGACTACACTTTAGTGTAAATTTGCTACCAAGTCCTAGCTACTAATGAAAAACAACATTAATTCAAGCCTGCTTACCAAGAATAGGGTTTGGAAAATATCAGAAGAGGACCATCTTCAACAGCAACATTATTTGGATGTCGTAAAATCTTTTGCAAGGTTAACGTATGAAAGTATATATGTTATTGATTATGAAAAGATGGCCTTTGAATACGTTTCGGAAAATCCATTGTTTTTATGTGGACATTCTGCTGAGGAAGTGATGGATATGGGCTATGATTTCTATTTTAAAAATGTTCCTGAAAGTGATTTGGAACTGTTAAGTCTAATTAATGATGCAGGATTTGATTTCTACAAGAAATTGCCTGGCAATGCGAAAAAATTGTATAGCATAACTTACGATTTTCATTTAGTTAATACGGATGGCAAGCATATTCTCATCAATCATAAGCTTACTCCGTTGTTTTTGACAAGTGATGATCAATTATGGAAAGCAATGTGCATCGTTTCTATTTCGCACCATAAAAATGCAGGTAATGTTTTTATTCATAAACAAGGCACCGATGAGACCTGGGAACTAAATTTAGAAAATAGTGCCTGGCGTAAATCAGAGAAACCGAAACTCACAAAAAGAGAGATAGAGATATTGCGCTTGCATGCACAAGGATTAACAATTAACCAAATTGCAGAAAGAATATTTGTTTCATCTGATACAGTGAAGTACTATAGGAGGCGAATTTTTGAGCGTTTAGGTGTGAGTAACATGGTAGAAGCACTTTCTTATACGGTTAGCAACAAGATTATTTAACTTTTCATATTTAATTCGTAAATTTAGGTAACGAATTTCTGCTGCAGGCATCCTGAATTTTCTCCAGCTTACTAAGCATTAAGTCTCTCACCCCTGCAGTTACAATCTTTAACTTTCTCTGTTAAACTGGATTATTAGATAATTTAAACACTATTGCCATGCCTAAATATGTAATTGAACGGGAAATTCCTGGTGCAGGAAAATTAACCGCCGAACAATTGAAAGAAATTTCGCAAACATCCTGCGGAGTTCTAAGTAAAATGGGACCAGAAATACAATGGGTAAACAGCTACGTAACGACTGATAAAATCTATTGCATATACAATGCTCCAAATGAGGAAATGGTTCTTGAGCATGCAAAACAAGGCGGATTTCCTGCAAATTCGATTAATAGGGTTTCAGTGGTTATTGATCCGATAACGGCTGAGTAACTTTATAAGTAAAAAACATGTGGAAATAAAAAGCCTTGTCCCATCATTGCTTCCAATCAATTATCTTTAAATCAAACCAAAGTTCAAAAGCTGTAAACTTTGGTTTGATTTAACGCACGTCACAATTACCCCCTTAATTTGTCGTTTTTCGCATTTGCACGTATATTATATTGCTGTAAATTTGAATATATCTTTTCCTGATTTTAACTAATAGACAAATTGTAAAAACAATGAAAATAAAATAATATGAGAAAAATAATTTCATTTATGCACATGTCGCTTGACGGTTTTGTGGCTGGACCAAACGGCGAAATGAATTGGATTAAAGTTGATGAAGAAATTTTTGATTATGTCGGTAATCGAATAAGTGAAGGTGATACTGCGCTATATGGACGATTAACTTATCAGATGATGGAAAATTACTGGCCTACCGCGGGAGATAAACCAGAAGCGAGTAAGCACGATATTGAACATTCAAAGTGGTATAGCAAAGTTCATAAAGTCGTTTTATCAAAAACGATGAAAGATGAGCGTTTCGCTAACACTGAAATTATTAGCGACAACCTTTTTGACAGAATGAATGAAATAAAACAACAGGCAGGTAATGATATTTTGCTTTTTGGCAGCCCGACAGCAACGCATTCACTCATTCAACTGAACTTAATTGATGGCTATTGGTTATTTGTTAATCCAATTGTTCTTGGAAGTGGCATTCCATTGTTTTTAGATGTTAAAGACAAAATAAAACTAAATTTATTGAATACCCGACAATTTACTTCTGGAGTAACTGAATTGAATTACATGGTAGATAGGCAATAGCGATGAAAACAAAAATTTTAGTTTTGTTTATTTTACCATTGTTAATAGCCTGCAAAAAGAAAGAGATGGAGAAAGATATGATTTCTATAGTAGGGAAATGGGAATTAAGAACAGTTATTAATGGTTTGACAGGGCAAAAAACGGACTACCCTAACGGCAACGGAAATATCATTGTTTTTACTAAAAGTAATTATCAGAATTATTCTGGCCAAAAACTAATAAAATCTGGTACATATAAAATTGTTAAGGAAATTAGTGCCATTACAAATGTGATGGGTAATAGAATAATTTATGATGACGAGACCGATGCGGTTAGGTTGTTTATTGATACACATGATGGCAATCTTAATTTGAATATTGATGCTATTGATGGATCTGGTACAATTTATAAGGGTATTGAAAACAATAATTAATAGATCGCAAAAAATAGTGCCAATTGGGTTTAGGGTGTTTCGCAATCATTAACAGAAGTATAATCGCCAACCAAAATTTTTACAGGGCTAAAAATTGCTTGACAAATATTTTTCCTCAGCTCTTTTTCTTTGTTCTTATCATAGTGGTATTTTACATAAAAAATTTTATCCTTGACATGATATTGGTCAGGTATATTTAAAAAGGCAGCTTGATAAATTATTTTTCCATTATCAAGTCTATGTTCGGTAGCATCGGGGTTTGGCTTAATAAAATCTACTAAAACACCCATTTGCGGGCAGTAGTTCATAATATAGCGTACTTGATAGCATTTTTGTTCGTTTTTATCCTTTTTACAGGATACTCCAATTAAGAATGGTAATAGGAAAACTAATAACTTAATCTCTTTTATTAGGAATGGTAAATTGAGCATGAGCGTTATGATTAATAATTGATTACTTAATTGTAAAAATAATATTTTACAGACGCATATTTTTCTTATTATTTTTCTTTCTGTTGGCCTAGCTTACATGTTGTCTTTCGATAAATGTTATTAAATTTGCCACCCAAATGAATAAACGGCGCTGTTGCTCCGAAATCCTTTAAACAATTACAAAAAAATAAATGGAAGAAAACGATTTTGTATCCATCTGGTTGGAAGAAAGCGGAAACCCGGCTATAGAGGAATTAACACAATTGAATCTGGATGTTGCGACTAAAACCACAAAAGCGTTAGCTGAAAAAGGCCTTTCGGCAAATGATCTTGCTGTCTCACTTGACATTAATCCAGACGAAATCAAAAGGTGGCTGATGGGTAGGCATACTTTCAGTATAAAAATAATAAAGGAAATTTCTGATACACTGGCCGATTATTCTATGAAGTCAGTATAACGCTGGCGCTCTCTTCTATGGTACCAAAAACATTTTATGGTATCCCCTTGCTCTTCAGGAGGTTCAAATTCTTGATGATACGTTCTGTATGACAGCATATATTCAAATAATTTAATATCAGTTACAAAAGTTTATTGCAAACTGCAAACATTTATCTAACTTGTAATATATAAACAGAAAAATTTCCTTTTACTTACTTTTTGAGGGCTAAAAGTAAATTTGTAAACGATTCTTGGTCATTTAAACATAAATTTAATGCCAGATAAACAATTATCTGCTCTGCTGCTTAGTGATAGCGACTTGAGGTCTCAGGCCAAGTTCAACGATACAATTGCACCCTATCCAATGGATAAAACACTGCACAGTGTTTTTGAAGAACAAGTACTAAAAACTCCGGAGCAAATAGCGCTACAATTGGGTGACCAGTCCATAACCTATAAAGCGCTAAATGACCGCTCCAATCAATTGGCAAGACTGATAATTGAACAAGGGATAAACCCAGGAGATCAGATTGGATTACTCGTTAATCGCAGTTTTGAGATGATAATTGGCCTGTATGCAATCTTAAAAAGCGGTGCTTCATATGTACCCGTGGATCCTGACTATCCTTTGGATAGACAAGCTTATATTCTATCAAATTCTAATATCAGTTTACTACTTACAGATTCACTCCTGGCACCCGGTCAGCTTGCTCCAGAAATTAAGATCTTAAACATTAAGGAGACAAGACTTTCCGGATATGATTGCACGAATTTAAATTTACATATTGAAAGCCGACAGCTGGCTTATACAATTTATACTTCAGGTTCTACCGGGAAACCTAAAGGAGTAATGATTGAACATCATTCGGCTATTAACCTGATTTTATGGGTAAACAACTGTTTCAATATTGGTGAGAAAGACCGTTTACTGTTTATTACTTCAATGTGTTTTGACCTTTCCGTTTATGATATATTTGGAATTTTAGCTTGTGGTGGAACGCTTGTCATTGCAGAACAGGCACAGGTAAATGATATCAATCAGTTACAATACATGCTGCAGCATTATCAAATTACCTTTTGGGATTCTGTACCTTCTACTCTTGATTATTTGGTTAAGGAATTGGAATTAACAGATACTAATTACAGACAAAATTCATTAAGAATAGTCTTTTTAAGTGGAGATTGGATCCCAGTAAGCCTCCCTGATAGAATAAAACATTTTTTTCCATCAGCACAAGTAATTAGTCTTGGAGGAGCAACGGAAGCTACGGTATGGTCAAATTATTTTATTGTCGAAAAAATACAACCAGAATGGAATAGTATTCCTTATGGCAGACCCATAATTAATAACTTTTTTTATATTCTAGATGATCAACTAAAGGCAGTACCTCAGGGAGTTACTGGGGAGCTGTTTATAGGAGGTGTTGGTGTAGCCAGAGGTTATGCTAATGATTCGGAAAAAACAAAATCATCTTTCCTACCTGATCCATTTAATACTTCATGTGGTGGTAAGATGTATCGCACCGGGGATTTGGGGCGTATGCTCCCAGATATGAATATGGAATTTTTAGGACGAAAAGATAATCAGGTAAAAATACGAGGATTTAGAGTTGAACTTGGGGAAATTGAACATGTACTACACCATTTTGAACCTCTGGAAAATGCAGTTGTGCTGGCCAAGGATAATAAAGATAGTGAAAAGGAATTAATTGCTTATGTGGTTCCTGTACACACCTTTGATAAAGTTGGTGCCATAGATTATCTAAAGACTAAGCTACCCGAGTATATGATCCCTTCGATTTGGGTTGAATTGCAAAGTTTGCCACTTAATATTAATGGTAAAATTGATCGGAAAGCGCTGTTTAGTATTGAATTTCAAGCCGAATCAGAGAATCGATTATATACTGAACCTGTAAGCGAGCTTGAAATGCAAATGACAGCGATTTGGGAACAGGTATTTGATAAGGAAAAGATTGGCACAAATGATAATTTCTTTGAGCTTGGTGGCCACTCACTCATGGCTTTGCAGATCATGTCTCGTTTTGAAAAGCAAACCGGAATAAAACTACCTGCTGCGGCATTGTTTAAGAACCCTAGTATTGCACATTTACTAAATTCTGTGAATGATGGGGATGCAGAAAAGAAATGGCAATCATTGATTCCAATTAAGTCAAATGGAAGTAAGGTGCCTCTATACATTGTCCATGGAGACGGCCTTTATGTATTAAGTTTCAGAGAGTTGGCCAATCATGTAGACGCAGAGCAACCCCTATTTGGTTTACAGCCAGCAGACCTCAATGAATTGGATAGGAGTATTGAAACTATGGCGGACATTGCCGGACATTATGTAGCAGAAATATTGGAACATAATCCGAATGGTCCTTATGCCATTGCTGGATATTCATTTGGCGGATATGTTGCAATTGAGATGGAAAAGCAGCTAAAAGCAATGGGTAAAGAAATCAAAATGCTAGGGATTTTTGATACTGATGCAGAAAATAATTTCTATAGCAAATCTTGGCAGGTTACACTCCCAAGAAAGATTAAACGGCAATTTCCTAAAATGATCTGGGTAATTAAATCTTTCGTTAGAAATCCATCGGGTACTATGGATTATCAATGTAGGCTATTTTTAAGAAGGCTTCATAAATTACTAAGAAAACTTGGTCTGGAAAAAGCTGTCAAGACAGATGGGGTTTTTAATCACATCAAATTGATTAATGAAAGACACCAATATGCATTTAAAACCTATACTTTACAACCATTTAATAATACTGTACATCTTTTTAAAGCAAAAAAAAGACTCTATTTTGTAGATGATTTTAAATTTATGGGTTGGAGGAAATATGCTCAAAAGGGTGTGAAAGTTTATGAAGTGCCCGGAGACCATGCAACTATGCTTCAGTATCCTAATGTTGCTGAGTTTGGAAGAATACTGCAAGATGCCCTTAATAATTGTTAATATGATGACCTTAAACCATATGTAATGACCATCAGACCCATTGTTGAGAATGATATTGAAATGTGTACAAAGGTTTTTATGCAAGCCTATAATCAACCACCATGGAATTATCAGTGGAAGTTTGACGATGCATTGAGATATTTAAAGGAATACTATGAATCTCCGAATTTTAAGGGTTTTCTTATATATGATGGGGAGGTTTTGGCAGGTGCTATATTTGCCCATGCTAAAACCTGGTGGACAGGCCCTCAATTGTACATTGATGAGTTTTTCATTGCGCCTAACCAACAAAAAAAAGGATATGGGAAAGCAATCATCCATTTTACAGAGCAATTTGCATTAACTGAGGGATTAGGCACTATAACTTTAATGACTCATAAATATATGCCTGCAATGAAATTTTATGAGCGTATTGATTTTATGCATGCTCAGCCTTTCGTTATTTTGTTTAAACAAGTTGAACCTTAATTACTGAAACTATAAATCTATTAGTACTAAACCAAATTGCTGTTAATGAAAAAATTAAATATTCTTCTTATTGCCATTGCTTTTCCTACTTTATTAATAGCGCAACAGATACCTTGTAACTGCCTGGTTAATTTAAACGAAACTATTGCTAAAACTGAAATTAACTATGCTGGTTTTCCGACTAAAGTGAATGTAAAAACAAAACCGGGTTATGAAAACTTAGTCAGCAATCTCAGGAAAAAAGCAGCAAATGAAAGCAACGCAAAAGCCTGTTTCTACCTTATAAAAGACTATGTTAGATTTTTTAAGGATAAACACTTTTCATTAACCTATTTGAATAAAAATGATTACGATAAAGAGATCGTAGCTATCGATGATTCTTATTTTAAAACACTGAAACCCGGTACGGATGTGCAAGGAGTATGGACCAACCCGGATAGCTCAATCACTCTTGGAATAAAAAAGGATTCGAACAATGAATACAAAGCCATTATTCTTAAAGCGAAGGACGAAAACTTACCAAAAGGTTTAGTGTATTTCACGCTAAAGCCGCACAAGAAAGGTTATTTGCTAAAGCAGTACAATGTATTTAATAGTATAGATTTCTATGCTCAACAAAGAGAAGGCTTGCTTCAACTATGGAACTTTTCACTTTTTGGAAGAATTTTCCCTAAAGAAATGACTGCCAGTGAAAAAAAAGAATTAAATACATGGAGAAACAATAACAATGGATTAGATTTTAATCAATTGGATAAAGAAACCAGTTGTATTAAAATTCCTACCTTCTTTAACAATGATAATAAGATAGAAAAATTAGTTGCTACTCATGATAAGGCCATTAGAAATAGTAAGTTTCTGATTATAGATCTGCGTGGAAATGGTGGTGGAAATTCAGGTTGGAGTTTCCTTTTGCCCTATGTGATGACAAATCCCATTAAACAGGACTCGCCGTTACTTCGCGTTTCTGAAGACAATGTGAAACTTAAAAGAGCTGATCTTGAATATTTCGTCAAAAATCCGGTACCTCAAGAGGCAAAGAAATATTATCCTGATGAGTATGTAGCAAACCTTAAAAGGATCTATGAGGAACTACCAACTACTAGAAATACCTTTTATGAGGTTCCTGGATTAACTATTCCAGTCGACTCAGTTCTCGGTAGTCCATTCAAAGTGGCACTAATTACTGATGGTTATTGCGGAAGTTCTACCGAATACTTTTTTCAATTGATGAAGCAAAGCAAAAAAACGACAAGATATGGTGCAAATAGTGTTGGAATGATGGATTACGAAGGGCCATCGTCAACTACCCCACTCCCTTGCAAAGAGCTAATCCTAATGATGCCAGTTTCAAAATCCAGCTGGACCGATAAAAATCCAATTGATGAAAGTGGTTTTAGCCCTGATGTAAAGCTTAATATGCCTGCAAAGCAATGGATTGAATACATCATCAAAGACCTGAAAAAGAAAAGTTAAATTTATTGTTCGACGAAATTTTGTCGCTTTAGTTTTGAACCGGAATTTGGTTCGAACTTTTGACTATAATATAGTCGTCCTTCGCACACTGCCCCTCTTTCCCTATTTATACTTGTTGGAAAACACAATACCTGATGAATACCAACATATCAAAAAGGAAATAAAATATAAGACTATAAGATAGACTCATTATATTACAATACTGTTTAACAGACCCTTTATTATAGCAAATCACAAATTAATGAAAAGAGCTTTCCTTTTTTATAGTATCCTTTTAGTAGCTGGGTTTGAAACCTTTGCTCAATCGAACAAAAACACATTGTGGTATAAACAACCTGCAAGTAATTGGAATGAAGCCTTGCCTGTAGGAAACGGCCGGTTAGGTGCAATGGTTTTTGGGAACCCCGAACACGAACTTTTGCAATTGAACGAAGAAAGTGTCTGGGCAGGCGCTAAGGTGAATGCCAATAACCCCAAAGCACTGCAATATCTGCCTGAAATTCAAAAAGCCATTTTTGACAATAAATTTAAGCAAGCTGATAGTTTAGCTCAGCTATATATGGTTGGAACACCATCTCGTGTTCGCTCCTACCAACCTTTAGGAGATTTAAAGTTAGATTTTCAGTGGAATACTAAACCAGAAAACTACACTCGCTCCTTAAACATCCAAACTGGAATATCAACTACCAAATACAGTATTAATGGAAATCCAATTAGTCAACAAGTCCTGGTTTCGGCTCCTGACAATTGCGTTTTCTATAGAATTGAAGGTGGTAAAAACGCCCTAATCACTACTACTATTTCCCTTAGTCGCGAGAAAGACGTGAAAGTAAAAGCCTATCCTGATGGTCGCATAGAGATGGAAGGCCAGATTATTGATGGAGTTAGTGATAAAGACAACTCAAATGGTCCGGCTGGAGCGCATATGAAGTTTGCAGCTGAAGCTAGAGTAAAACTTCAAAAAGGAACTTTCGAAGTGAGCGGAAGTAATCTGATTATTCGCAATGCAGAGGTAGTAGAGATCGTGTTAACTGGCGCTACCGATTATTCCCTGGCTAAACTAGACTTCGATCGCTCAATTAGTCCAATTGCATCTTGCAAAGCGATACTGAACAAAGTAAAAAATAGTGACATTATACTAAGACATACAGCCGAACACCGTGCGATGTTTGATCGTGTGAATCTGGATTTTGGTGCAGATTCATTAGCGAAATATCCAACTGATGTTCGCTTAAATCTGATGAAACAAGGAAAGCTTGACAATGGACTAATAGCCTTATATTTTCAGTATGGACGTTACTTATTGATGGGATCCTCACGCAAACCCGGAGTATTACCGGCTAATTTGCAAGGCATTTGGAACAAAGAAATGGATGCGCCATGGAATTCCGATTTCCACACCAATATCAATTTACAGATGAATTATTGGCCGGCAGAAATTTGTAATCTTTCTGAAACGAGTGAAGTACTGGCTGATTTTATGCAGCAAATAACCATCCCCGGAGCGGCTACCGCAAAAGAAAGCTATGGAACTAAAGGTTGGACCATGCACCACCTTACAGACCCTTTTGGCCGCACGAGTATATGTGACGGTACCTGGGGAATGACGCCGACGAATGGTGCATGGATGGCACTCCCGGTTTATGAGCATTATTTGTTCAGCGGCGATAAGAAATATCTTAAAACCACAGCCTACCCAATATTAAAAGGGGCTTGTGAATTCTTAATGGGTTTTCTTACTTTATCACCTGAGGGTTACCTGGTTACAAACCCTTCCACTTCACCTGAAAACAGATTCAAGCTCCCAAATAGCAACGAAACCTCAACACTTACTTACGCAGCAACTATAGATATTCAGACCATAAACGCAGCTTTTGATTATTGCATTGAGGCTGCTGGGATTTTGGGTATTGATGCAGACTTTATCGCAACCATCAAAGCTGCGCAAAAGAAACTTCCTCCGGTAAAAATATCTTCTTCAGGGACCATTCAGGAATGGATAAATGATTATGAAGAAACGGAAATTGGCCATCGCCACATATCTCATCTTTTGGGCTTGTATCCTTTAAGTCAAATAAACCCTGAGACTCCTGAGTTTTTTGAGGCCGCTAAAAAAACCATTACCCGTCGTTTATCGCAAAAAGGTGGCGGTACAGGATGGAGCCGTGCATGGATCATTAATTTTTACGCTCGCTTGCTGGATGGCGACAAGGTATATGAAAACATCAATGTATTATTAAGCAAATCTACGCTGAACAATTTGTTCGATCCCCATCCTCCTTTTCAGATAGATGGTAATTTTGGCGGAACGGCAGGTATTGCAGAAATGCTTTTGCAAAGCACCAATGGGACCGTTCGTTTATTGCCTGCGTTACCAGGAGCTATACCCAATGGTCAAATGAATGGACTTGTTGCCCGTGGTGGTTTTGTGGTAGATTTGGATTGGAAAAATGGAGAACTAATAAATGTTACCATTGTATCCAGACAGGGCAATCCTTTAAAGCTTAATTACAATGGTAAAAGCGCTGATTTTAAAACAAGTAAAGGCGGTAAATATACCTTATCAAAAGATTTAGTTCTCATCAGGTAAAGGAGCAGATTTTCCTGATGCTTTAATGATTGGCATGTTGGCTTTACAAGATCTAAGCCACGTGCCAAGCAAAGTAGTCAGCTCCTTTACCTTATCTGGAAACTTCAGGGCTAGATCATTTTCTTCTCCTATATCTGTTTTAAGGTTATAAAGATTAGTGCTCCTGTCTCGCATGTTATAAATCAATTTCCAGTCGCCCTTTCTTATGGCACTGCGGTAATTAATTCCCGGGCCATCATTAGTGGTCCATTTGTTGGGGATGTGCCAATACAGTGTTCTATTATTATCACTGTAATCAGGCTTCTTTAATACAGGAACAAAACTTTTACCATCAACCTGCTGTACTGTTTTATAGTTTTTAATACCTGCCATTTCTAAAATAGTAGGAAAGAAATCTTCAATAATCACATATTGATGAGCGATACTTGAAGGTTTTGTTGTTCCAGGCCATTTCACAATCATAGGCTCACGTATTCCTCCTTCATTTACTGATCCCTTGCCTGACTTTAATGGCAAATTTTGTGTATGAGGCTTACCACCTCTTGGAGGAGTTAAACTTAAGCCACCATTATCACTCATGAATATGATTATGGTATTCTGATCTATTTTTTTACGCTTCAGATAATCCATTATATCACCCAAACTTTTATCCATCCCCTCAACTAAAGAGGCATATTTTGCTTCCTGAACATCTAGCCCCAGCTCGATGTATTTCTGGTAGAATCTTGGGTCGGCTTGTAAAGGATCGTGTACCGCATAATGGGACATATTGAGGTAAAAGGGCTGTTTGTTCTTTACGGGATTTTCCAAAGTTTTTATTGCTTCCTTGGTTAGTGCCTCTGTAAGAAAATCTGATGAGCCATAATATTCCTCTAAATCTGGTACAGCTTGCCAGCTAGCTTTTCCTGGTTGGTTTCCGTAGTTATCTGCTGGCAGGTAACTTTGGGGATGTCCGGCTGCATGACCGCCGATATTTACCAGAAATCCCATATTATAAGGGCTTGCTCCTGCTGTACCTGCCGAACCCCAATGGGCCTTTCCAATGTGTACTGTAAAATAGCCTGCTTCCTTTAACAGTTCAGGGTAAGTAGTAGCATATTGGGTATGAGGAACATTGTCCATAGGGCTCAAACCATTGTAGTTCCAGTCTGGTGCCTCAAATTGTTCGTCCTGATTATCTGTGGGGTTATTAAAAGCTGGAGACGTCCAATTGGTTATCCTACTACGAGCCGAATTCATTCCACTTAGCATGCTTGTTCTTGATGGTGTACAAACAGGCATGGCATAGGCGTTTGTAAACTTCATCCCTTCTTTGGCCAACCGCTCCATATTTGGCGTATGGTATCGTCTGTTAAGCGGAGTTACCTTGTCCCAGAATGGTAAGGAAGTGTCTTGCCAGCCCATGTCATCTACAAGAAAAACGATGATATTAGGCTTTTGCTGCGCATGGGTATTTTTGTTAAACGCAATTGTTAGGAGAAAGATTAAGCTACTTAATTTTAAAAATATTTTCATCTAAATAGTTCTATTACTTAGGTGTCCTCTATACTCAGAGGGCTTCATACCTGTTATCTGCTTAAAAAACTTATTGAAGTTTGTCAAGTTATTATAGCCACTTGAGTAGCAAACATCGGCAATAGAATGCTCCGCATTTTGCAATAATTTACAAGCATGACCAATCCTAATCTCATTAACAAACTGCGTTAATGACTTTTGGGATCGGTCTTTAAAAAACCTACAGAATGAATTTGTTGTCATGTTGCACAGATCTGCTACCTCTTTCAAATTTATATCACGTTGAAAATTCTGCATTAAAAACTGATATACCCTGTTGATCCTATTGGTGTCTTTTTCGTCATAAGGATTTTTGAAAGTAACACTGGCCAGGTATTCATACTCGTGGGAAAGTGATAAAATATCTATAATCTGGAGAAAGGATATTACCTTATCAATTGCTTTTTTTTGATGCAGTTTAGCCAGTAATCTGGTAACCTTACTATTTGTTTTACCATAAAACCTGATGCCTCTCCCCGCCTTTTTTATCAAATCCTGCACCAGGTTTAGTGCATTTTGGTCGTCGGTTAATCCAGAAAGGAAATCCGGAGGGAAATAAATGACAGTTGATTTTACTTTATTGTGTTCTTCCGATAAAAAGTTGTTGTCGTTTTGCCATATATGGGGTAAGTCCGGGCCCATTAAAACAAGATCATTGTCTTCGAAATTACCAATATGATCTCCAACAATACGTTTACCATAGCTCTTTTCTACCCAAACCAATTCACATGACTCGTGAAAATGAAAGGACGCGATTAAGGAGTTCGTTTCCAGACGTTTTACCTTAACTGCTTTTATTCCTAAAGGATTTACTTCGATTAATTCTGGTTTCATTTAATAATTGACAACAAGCCAAAGTTAAACTAAATTAAATATTCTAGGAGAAGTTGGAGTATTCCAGCTAAAATACTGCTATTGTTTGTTTTGTTCCTTGGCCCAATCTTTAAATTGTGCAATTGATTTACTTAGAACACCGGCCGAACCTTTAAATTTACCAGAGCCACTAGGCGTTCCCCCTTTTCCATACCATTCGTAGAAACCTTTGTTTTTAATGACAAGGTCAATCATCGGCTGAACTTCCTCGTAAGCTTCCTTTACAAACCCATTTGCAATCAGTTGTTGGATCATCCTACCTCCGAACCATGTCCAATCTCCACCATTTTGATAATAATAAGGAGCTGACATACCTCCACGAAAAAGGCCTTTTGGATAAGTTGGGTAAATTGTAAGACCAATACTTGGCATACCTGATAATTTTACGTTTTCAACCATTTGCTTATTTACAGTTTTAATTTCATCTTTTGATAATAAACCTGCTTCAATAGCGACAGCTGTTCCTCCGTGATAATGAATGTTGTTTTCATCAAATCCTGCTGGAATGGGAGATTTATCAGGATAGATATGAGGGATAAATTTCTCTCTTTTTTCATCCCATAAGTACTTTCTTACGTTCAATCGAACCGATTTCTGTAGTTCTTTCCATTTTTCATTCTGCCCCTTGTCTGTGGTCATTTCCTGAAGATAGTTTAATGCAATAATCAACATCGCATTATCATAAACATCTATAGCTTCATCAGATAGCTTATTCCAATCACAACCAAAGTCGTCGTTGGGCTGTACGTCACCCCAATCGGCGGTCATCGCTCCATTTAATAAGCCGTATTTTTTATTGTATTTGTTGTTAAGTAAGTAGTCGATCATAAGTTCCATTCTGTTGAGTACAGATATACCGGCAACCTTCTCTGTTAAAATGCTTGTATCTCCGGTCCTTTTAACATACTTACCAACCAGTTGAATTAAAGAAGTTTCCTGATCTGTTTCTACAGTATTCTTGAACCCTACATGATTAGGAGCCGCATCTGAATAGTATGGAGTATCATCATTCCAGGTAAAATCCTTTTTAAGGACATAACCATCCACCATTTCATTATTTTTTTGCTGAAGTGCAAAAAAAAGAAGAATAGCGCCTCTTACTTCTTCTTTAGATGTTTCTTCAAGTGCAGTTTCAATAAATGTATTCATATCACGTGCCCAGATTTGCGAGTAGCCACTTCCGGCATTAAAACCCTCTTTTATCACCCCTCTTGCCATGCTATCTACCTTTTGGAATGATTTATCTGATAAGATCGATTGTGCCAATTTATGATCTGTTACTTGCTTATTAGATGCACATGAGCTTATAAACAGGATTAGCGTTAGAAATATAAAACAAAAAAAGACTGAAATTTTACGCATAGACTTAGGTTTGTGTTGATTTTCATGTATATATGTATGTACAAATATAATAAAACTTAAGTTAACTATCCTGCATTAGTGCACTTCTTCCACCATCAATCAAATAGGTTGTACCTGATGCAAAAGCAGCATATTCACTTGCCAGAAAAGCGCACCAGCCTCCTATCTCTTCGGGAGTACCTAAATTCTTTACCGGATGTAACTCAATGGTTCTTTGTCTTTCTTTTGCAGGATCCAGAAATGAGTCGAACCATAGTTGATTGCCGGGAGTATCAATAAAGCCCGGGGCAATTCCTACAGTCCTAATGTTAGGCCCCCATTCAATGGCTAAACTTCTTACCAGTCCTGTTAGTGCTGTTTTAGTAATGTTATATGGGAAACAACCGGGCATGGTTGAATAAGCATGATTAGAGCTCATGAGAATGATTACTCCGTTATTTTTCTCTAAATATGGCCTGCAAAGTTTTGCAATCCGCCAATGTGAAGCAAGATTCAGGTTCATATTAAAATCCCAATCCATTTCACTACACCCTTCAGGCCTGTCAAAAACATTCTTACCTGCATTTGAGACAAGAATATCTATTTTACCTCCTTCTCGTTCAGTAACTGATTGAACAAGCTCTCTGATATCTTCCGGATTGCGCATATCTGTTTTATTGTAGCTAGCGTTGCCCCCTTCACTCCTTATTATTTCTAAAAAACTGCTTGCTTCCGGACTATTATTTGGATGTTCCGCACAACCGGCAATCGTACAGCCGGCTTTGGCCAAAACTTTTGCAATACCCAATCCAATACCAGAAGTAACGCCCGTAACAAGGGCCACTTTCCCTTTTAAGTCAATTTGTAGTGCCATAATTTAATTCTAACCTTTAACAACTTTACACATAAAATCCAGGTCTTGCTTCTAAAACTCCCGGATGTTTCTCCATTTCTGATTCAACCAAATCCACTCCCAGCCCCGGACGATCACTCAATTTCAAATGCCCTCCTACGATCATTTCTTTTATCGGATGGTTGATAATAGTATCTCTCCATGGCACGTCATTGAACATAAATTCCTGTCTGAAAAAATTAGGAACAGACGCACATACATGAGCCGAAGCCAAGGTAGAAAGCGGCCCATTAGGATTGTGTGGGGCAAGTAATACATTATATGCCTCCATCATTGTAGCCATCCTCTTCATTTCTGAGGGGCCGCCGCAACGTGTAATGTCAGGCATCATGAAATCACACACATGTTTTTCCAGTAGGTCTCGTATGCCATGACGGGTATAATGCCGCTCACCAACACAAATAGAAACGTTCGAAGGAATTCTGTCTCGCATGGCTCTGAGTGTATTTGCATTTTCAGGTCCCGCAGGTTCCTCATACCAGGTAATATTCAGTTCCGAAAGACGCTGAGCCATTTTAACAGCCACACTATAATTAAGCATAGCGTGCGTCTCGATCATAATGTCAAAGTTTGGTCCCACAGCATCGCGTACAGCTTTACTTACATTGAACGCCAGATCCTGCTGTTCATTAGTGAGTTGCAGATTTGACGACAAGTCTTCACCATACAAATAGTTAGTGTGAGCAAATGGATCAAATTTAAGCCCTGTAAATCCTGCTTCCTTTACTTTTATAGCCTGAGCAGCATAATCTTCTGCATTATGTCCACCTCCGGTAAACCAATAGTTTGCATATAGCTGAATATCCGTCCTAAACGCTCCTCCTAATAACTCATAACAAGGCGTCCCCAGCACTTTACCTTTTAAGTCCAGTAAAGCCATGTCAATCCCACTTATCGCGCACATGCTGGCACCAAACGGTCCCATCCAATTCAGATCTCTGTACAGCTTGGTCCATATAAAGTCTGTTCTCATTGGATCAAGTCCAATAATTCTTTCTCCTACATGTTTTGCAGCATGGTATACAATTGGACTGCCCGGCCAATTTGTTGCTTCTCCAACTCCAGTATGCCCTGTATCAGTATAAATCTTGAGTAAAGTCCAGTTGTACTTAACGCCCTCAACCAGCCATACTTTTACATCTGTAATTTTCATATCTAATTTTATTTTTAACGCAACCGGAATATCACGTTTCCTTTTAATTGTTTGCCCTTAATATTAATTCTTTGATCCGTAAATGGAGATCCATAAAATGGTTCAGATCCATTGTTACTGTAATCGGCGATCAGAAACTGTATGTTGCTATCCTGCAACCAGCTTCTTGAAGATTGTTTTGTATCTGAAAGTACTGTAATGCCATTGTTGTTATTGTTAGTTAGCTCAGCGCGAATAATGTGCTGTTTTGTTGACCTGAAATCATTAGACCCCATTTCGTTTGCATCATCTTTCCAAAGCGCTGAGGTTTGCTTGCCCGGCTCTTCTACCGAAGACAGCCATTTTGCATTCAGTTTTGTGGTTCCACTATCCCTTGCTATGTCATCTGGAGAATAAACGGTAAAATCTCCGCTACGCTTCCAGCTCAACTGATCAAAAACTTTAGGTAACTGAAATAACATACCATACTGATATGGGGTTGCGGTGGCCTCATCCCAACATTTAACATCATAGTCTACCTTTACATTCCCATTCTTCATAAAAGAATACTTTATGCTCCCGTTTGCACTTTTGTAAGTAGTTTCCATAGAGATTATGATGGCATCTTCAGTTTTCTGAGTGGTTATATTTTTTACATACAAAGTATATAAGGGATAATTCTTAATTGGGTAAATGTTATTCTGATAAGTTTCTCCTGCAACATTTGGTTTTCCTCCATCTTCGCTATTCATTGGTACAACACAAAACACGGGACCCTGGTTAAGTATCCTTTGCCCTTTACTTTCTGCGGCTGATATTATCCCGGTCGTTTTATCAACTGTATATCTGATAGCTCCCTGCTGAATAAAATAAGCAGAAGAATTCTCTTCCAGGGCAAGTGATTCAGTCATTTTATATTGCACCTCTTCAGTTTTCTTTAAAACGATATGTTCTTCGTTGGTAATAAATCCGCCCGGATCTTTAAAAGTGATGTACACCTCTTTTGTTTGTTCGTTAACAGGTATTTTTAAATATCCATTTTGATGTGGTCCTATCTGTGAATTGATTTTTCCTGAGGTAACATTTGTTTTGTAGCTGATGGAAACATCCTGAAGCGATATAAAGTCATAGCGGTTTTCTACCTGAAGGATCAACTGATCGTTTTGTACTTTCAGATCGTTTAAATTTTTAATTACTACCGGTGCATAGGCTTTCTTCATACCCCAGTATTCAGGCTTTGGCCTGCGCCAGCCATCTATTGGACCCCAAGGACCATAACCTACAATGCGTCCATCAGGAAGATGAAAAGTATCGTCTATTCCGCTCCAGACTGCGCCGCCCAGATTGCCTTTATGATAGTATATTGAATCGTACATTTTTACCAATGGAAGTGCATACGCACTTCTTACACCAGGATCGGTAGCCAGTTCTCGTCTGTTATAGGTACTAACATGCGCATATTCGCCGAATAAGGTAGGTCGGCTCATGGTATCGGTAGCTGCCGGGCCATTCATGCCCGGGTAGTGATAATTGGCAATATCAGCCTTGCTTCCCGCATTGTTGAAACCACCCCAGCATTGGTCATGAAAAGAGGTTGGCCGGGTACTATCAAATTCCTTCACCTTATCCAACACTTTTTGCCACAAAGGGCTCCATCTGGATTCATTCCCTAGCGACCAGATGATAACTGAAGGATGATTCTTTGCTGACTGCATCTTTTCCAGATTTGCCGAGATCATATAAGGTAAGAATTTTTCATCTTTATAATCCCATAGGCCCCACATTGGAGAAGCATGGTGCTGAATCCAGGTTAATGAAGATTCATTTTCCACAAACAAACCAATGCTATCTGCTGCTTCCAGAAATTCTTGTGACGGTGGATAATGAGAAGTGCGTATGTAGTTACAGTTAGCCTGCTTAAAAAGTTCAGCGTCTTTTATTTCAAGTTCAGGACTTATGCTTCGACCGGTAAGCGGATGAACAGAATGCCTGTTTACCCCTCTTAATTTAATCGGATAACCATTTACAAAAAGCTGATTTCCTTTAATCTCCACCTGTCTGAAACCAATTTTTTGAGTATTCTTTTGAATGGCGTTGCCACTAACAATCAGTTCAGTTGTTAAGTTATATAAATAAGGATGCTCGGTATTCCATTGTTTAGGATTTTTGACAGAGAAACTCTGGCCCAAAAGAGTTGATTCCCCTGGAGCGAGCGTTTTACCCAGAGGCATTGCCTTTTTGAAAACAACTTTACCTTCGTTATCAGTTAGCACATAGTTTATTTGAGCACTAGAGGTTGTCCTGGATTCATTGATGATTTTAGTCTTAAGCCGCAGCATTGAATTCTTATAATTACCATCAAAACTTGTAGTTACACTTATATCTGCAATATTTACTTCAGGTAATGCAAACAAAGTGACCTTTCTAAGAATACCTCCTACTGTGTGTGCTGCATACTGAGAAGTACAAGCAAGAATATCACTAATAGTCTGTGCCTGAACTTCGACTTCAAGCAAATTATCTCCTGAACGGAGAAAGTCTGTAACATCAGATTCAAAAGGCACAAAACTCCCTTCATGTTCTGATACTTTGCGACCGTTTATTTTTACAACAGCATGAGAGCTAACGCCATCGAACTTTAATTTCATTCTCTTGCCCTGCCATGAGGCAGGTATGACGAGGTTTTTACTGTAGGTTGCGGTTTCTCCTGTGTTTACATTAAAACCTTGCATCACCCACTCTCCGGGTACCTGAATTGGTTTCCTGTGGGAGCCACTTTCTAAATTTTCAGAAAACAACCATTCTCCATTTAGCGAAAGCTTAAAATTCTTGTCTGAGGGAACCGGAGATAAACGGGCAATTTCTATGTTTTTACCCCCTGCAATTGGAAGAGCGATCTTTTGAATCTGTGCGCTTGCATTATTTCCAAAAAACAACAAACAGGCAAAAACTATAATATAGGATGTCTTCATTTCTTTAATATTACTTTTTCTTATACACTTTTGGTCACATAATTCCATATTGCTCAAAAGCTTCTGTGGCACTCATTCCTTCTTGAATTTTAATTTGAACCAGCTTTTCTCCTCTTGCCTTTTCAATGGCCAGATTGAAAACCTCGACTTCATGAATCTTAGGAATGATGCAAACCCCATCAATATCACCAACCACAATGTCTCCCGGATTAATAAGCACTCCCCTTATTTCAATTGGAACCCTATAATCAATTACTTTACCCCGAGGCGCCTGATCCTGAGCATAACTACCGTAAGAAAATGTTGGAAAATTAAGTTCCAGAATTCCCTTTGTATCTCTCGAATACCCATCCACAACTGCTCCTGCTGCACCTAGCTTCAAGGCTCTTGTACTCATTAGTTCGCCCCATAATGCATAATTTGGAGAGGCTCCGCCACAGATATAAACTTCATCTTTTTTTAAGTCATCCAGTGCCTCTAACATGAGGCCGAAAGATTTCTTTAAGGTAGGGTTATTACCTGTATACCCCGTTGATTCCAGAACATCTGCCTCTAAAACAGGCATTGCCCTTCCAACTACAAACATATCTTTTCTAAGCGGCTGTATAGCTGCTGGTAAAAATTGATGCAGCAGTCCCATTTTATCCATGATGTCACCGATTACTGCAGTATAAAGTTCTCTACGAATGATCTCAAAAAGCTCAGTGTCAGTCTGCCATTTCATATTTATTAATGTTTTCTCCAAAATTCATTAATTCAACATGAATTTTGTACACCAAATTTACCTGTTACCTAAACTATTTTAACATATTCAATGTTATCAAACTACATTTTCTGCATATATGATTGTAGAACACTTAAAGCAAATGTTTAATTTAGCCACATTAAAAGCAATATTATGAAAACATTTTTTCCAATTATTGGTATGCTTGGCAGCCTGTTATTTTTTAGCTGTAACTCTTCAGAAAACCAGGTTAAGAATAGTGATACTTTAGTTACAGTTCATCAACCAAAAGAGCTTAGAAAGGATTCTGTTGGTAATCAAAAAGAAATGGTTAGTGAGCATACACTTAACCTAATAAAGCTAGGCTTAGGTAAAATGTTTAAGGATGACCTCTCTAAAAATTTGATTGATGAACAAAGTAGAAAGTTTAAAGTTTTTGAATATAACATTAATGAAGAACCTAAAAAGGAAATTTTTGTTGGGTTAACAGGCCCCTACTTTTGTGGATCCGGAGGGTGTACAGTTTTGCTGCTTAATCCTGAAGGAGAATTAGTAACTAAATTTACTGTTACGGAGTCGCCACTTTTAATAGCAGACACTTTTACAATGGGATGGAGAGATTTAATACTTCATAGCCAAGGAAAAGATCACCTGATGAAGTTTAATGGAAAAACTTATCCATCTAATCCAAGTGTTCAGCCTGATTACGCCCCAACTTCATCACAAAATCTAATTAAAGGACTGGGCACTACTGATCAATCCTATTCCTGGTAATTTATGCTATAACTATTCTTCAATAGGTTTCTCTGTCGCATTTGGATGATGAAGATAAATATCCTGCTGAGGAAATGGAATGCTGATACCATTGGTTTTGAAAGCAGCCACAATAGCTATGATTAAATCACTTCTTGTAGCAGAAGTGTCTCCAATATGTTTTGTCCAGAAATATATTCTCAGATCAATTGAACTATTACCAAGTTGCTCAAATTGTACCGTAGGTTCAGGACTCTTACTAATTCGCTGATCATTGTTTAGAATCTCGCCGAGTATTGTCCTTGCTTTTTCAAGATCTGCATCATAGGCGACCCCAATCAGAATGGATATACGCTTACGGTTTCCGCCCAGTGACCAGTTGATGAGATGAGAATTAAGCAGGTCGCCATTAGGCATAACAAGATCTGCACCGTCCCAGGTTGAGATGACACTGCTTCGAAAGCCAATGGATTTCATCTTGCCGCCTTGTCCGTCAACATCTACGATATCTCCTACATTTACAGGCTTTTCAAATGCGATGATAAGTCCGCTTACCAGATTATTGACTAAAGTCTGTAATCCGAAACCAATACCTACACCGAGTGCGCCCAAAACGATGGTGATCCTGTCTATTGGAATACCTGCTGCGGCAATGGCTAAAAATAACCCAATGCAAAGTATCGAGATACGCACCAATAGTAGCCAACTCCCTATTCCTCGTTTTTCATGCTTGCTATCTGTTCCGGAAAGCTGTTTGTCTGAGGCAAAAAATGATACAATTTTTGATATCAACACCGAAATGCCCATGATTGTAAAGAACAAGATCATGTTATTGATGCTGAAAGTATAATTACCTAAGGTTCTTTCTTGACTAAAAAAGTTTTGTAAAGGCTCTGAAAGGTAATCAAATGCAGGAAAATTACGGCCAAATAAAACTATCCAGCCTAGAATTAACAGGATGTAAAAAAGTGCCGGCGCCCTATTGCCTACCCTTTCAAAATTAAGATAAAAAAGTTTTCTGTCTTGTCCTGAATATACGTTGAAGGCAAGGAATAGTCCCTCGTTAATGAGTCGTATAGTCCATAAAAAAAGAATTGCAATGATAACATTTAAAAAGCCACTGATAAACAATGTTTTCGCGATATTATATCTACCAAAAAGGTTTGCGATTGTAGAGACCAATTCCAGGAATGTCATAAAAGCGATTGACCAAATAATCCATTTTTCCCTCAGCTCTTCGCGATGCCCTTTGAGCAGTATAGTCAATCCTGCAATTACTGCAAACATTGAAGTAAGCAACATGAACCACCTTTCGATTCTAGAAGCCTGCAGTACGAGATTTCCAAAGGCTGAGATTAGGAAAAGTAGTACCATTAATAACCAGATTCGCATCCAGTATTTACTCACATAAGCATTGAAGATTATGCTGAGACAAACGCAGGAAACCAACCAAAAGATCACATTTAAGATGAATGGCGGTGATATGAAAAAGAACTGGAAAAAGCTAATAGCAAGCAGTATGGCAGAGAGCAGTGGATACCGTAATACCAGCTGTCCATCAAAATTCGATTTTAGTAGCTTATTGTCAATATATATATGTTTAAGTGAGCGTAGATAGATAAAGGAAGTCATCATAAGTAATAGCAAAACGATTAGTTTTCCTGTATTGTTCTCCGCATAAAAACTAAGTGTGAGTAAACCTTTTATTTTTGAAAAATTGAGTATCTCTCCAAATGGACGGTAATAACCCTGAGGTTCCCATAAATTGTTAAATTCCCTTTTAAAGGTATGGGTAGCCATCTCCTTTTGATAAGAATCTATTTCCTCTAAACTGCTCTCTAATTTAAAAACAGTCATATTTACCTGATTCAGCAGTGCCTGGATATTATTACTAGCTACATTGAGGGCGGTATCTATTGGCCCTGTTTCATAAGCAATCACTTTGATTTTTTGCAGATACTTCATCAGCGTAGTCGAATCGGATGCAAACTTAAATAAAGCAGGTACACTCAAAAGTGAATCCAGTTGATATCTGAATTCATGGAGTTCTTGTTGACGGACTTCTAGTCTGACTTTTCGTGCATTTGCTTTGTTAAGTAACTCAGCCAATATTTTAGAGGTAGCAGTTAAATTACGAAAGGTTTGTGTTGTTCCCTTGTTTGTGAATACTCCATCTCCTGCCAAAGCAAAATCCCTTTCTATTTCCTGTAGCTCAACCTTAGTTCCGGGGGTATCTAATTTTCCTTTCAGGTAGATCTTTGCCTTTTGCATGGTTTGCTTTATTTCTTCAAAGGTCTTAATCTGGCTGATAGCTGCTTTGTCAGCACTAAATTCATCGGCACTTTTCTTTGAAGCATTTTTTGCAAAGGCCTGCATCCTGGCCACAAAATTAAGTTGTGAGCTGTCTGGTGTAGGTTTTGAATTTAGGCTATCTTTCTTCTGAGCATACAAGAAACAAGGGCTTAAAACAAATGTCCAACATAGAAAAAAAATGATTATTTTCTTAAGAGTCATAACTTAAAAGGATTTTAACTCAATAATACGTAAAAATTGAGATTTATTTTAAGATTCCCATGGTGAATATATCCATCTATGAGCTCGCGAAGGTAGTAATGCATCAATGCACCACTACTAACATGTTTTCGTGATTTTAATAAAATTGTCTGATCTTTGTTCCTAACAATCGCATAAGATTTCTATAATTCTTAAACCTTTTATGCTACAACTGCTGCTATAATGCAAGATTTAATTGATGAAGACTCAGTGTTTTGCCCTTTCGAAGAAACAGCGGAAATAAATACACTGGCAGAAGGACTAGTCTTTTCTCTAAAAGAAGAAGTCGATCCACTTTGCTTACTTGCTGTAGATAAATTGCAATTTCACTTGCAGCATCAGCAAGATTGGATTCATAATTTTGGTTTATCTGAGGGGATTGAAGGAATGGTTATAGGAAAAATGTTTGGTGTATTAATTGTTCGGACAAAAGCTGGCAGACTTGGTTACCTTGCTGCATTTTCAGGGAAATTGGCTGGAAAAAATCATCACTCCAAATTTGTACCACCAATTTTTGATGGCTTGGAGCAAGGAGGCTTTCTAAATGCCGGAATGGAAATGTTGACACAGTTAAATGAAAAAATTAACCAACTTGAATCTTATCGGAATAATTCTTGTGAAGATGAGATTCATAGCTTAAAATCATTACGGAAACAGCACTCGCATTCGTTACAGAATAAAATTTTTGAACAGTATCATTTTTTAAATAAAGCAGGTGAATCGAAAAGTTTAATTCAAGCGTTTGAGAATACATCAGCCGGAAAACCGCCTGCAGGTGCCGGAGAATGTGCGGCTCCAAAATTATTGCAGTATGCTTTTAGTCATGAAATGGAGCCTTTGGCTCTCGCAGAATTTTGGTGGGGTTTATCTCCTAAATCAGCAAATTGGAAACACGGTCATTTTTATCAGCCATGTTTAGAAAAATGCGCTCCGATATTAGCTCATATGCTAAATTAATTGGTCTGATTGATTGTCTGATAATCGTTTTATTAAAAAAGAATCAATAAGTTTAAGTCTATTTGCCAGTATTCATTTAAATACATAAGAAATTAAACATTCCATAAAAATAAAGGTATTGCTACTGGTCTCATTTATGAGTGTCCAGGTATATGGCTATGGGCAAGTAATCGCATCCACAGATTCGGTTAAGAAGGATTCAACAGTAAAGGAGTATGATGTGGTTGACTTAGGCCGTAGTATTTTTCGCCCAGGGAAACCACCTAAACCAGCGCATAAAGCATCAGGTATCACTCCTATGCCAAGTATTGCTTATAATCCGAGTATTGGCGCTCAGATAGGGCTTAAAGCAGTAATTGGAAAGGTATTGGGACATGAACCAAAAACACTGATGTCGGTTGCTGCAACATCTGCTTCAATTACTACCAAAGGGATTATTTATTTTTACCTTAGCCACAACGTATACACTCCCGGCAATAGATGGAACTTACAAGGAAGTTTGGTAGCAGCTAAAACTGTTACTCCGGATTTTGGATTAGGTATTGGTAAACCCGCAACCGGTACGGAAGATGAAGTAATACTATCCAATCCAGACCGTAAAGGCTATGCTATCCATGGGGAGTACTATAATTTTAGAGAAAAAATTTATAAGCAAATTCAGGATCACTTATTTATTGGAGCTGGTGCATCATTTGAGATCAGAAGAAATCTTAAAGATCCGAATAATGCTGATGGCAAAACACCTTACCATGTGTATAGTGAACAACATGGTTTTGATAAAAACCACTATATGGCCAATGGCTTTTTAATGAACTTACAATACACTACTCGCGACAATCAGAACCGTGCCTTTAAAGGCATATATGCTGATGCGGGCTTTCGAGTGAACCAAACCTGGATTGGAAGTACAAAAAATGCAGTACAGGTAACAACTGACTTTAGAAAATACTGGAGCCTTTCTACCAGAAATCCCGAACATGTACTTGCATTTTGGAATTGGGGATCTTATCTGATAAGTGGTACACTGCCCTATCTGGAACTTCCGGGGACAGGAAAAGATGCTAATTTTAGGAGTGGCAGAGGGTATACCGTTGGTTACTTTAAAGGCACTCAGTACTGTTATTCTGAATTGGAATATCGCTTCCCAATAACTAGAAATAATTTTATTAGTGGTGTTACTTTCTTTAATGTTCAGACCGCTAACGATGAATCGGGCACTAAGCTGTTTCAAAAATGGCAACCTGCTGGTGGTGCCGGTTTACGTATCTTGTTCAACAAGGCTACCAGGACAAACTTATGCGTAGATTACGCTTTTGGTAATTTTGGTGCAAAAGGGTTATTTTTAGGGCTAAATGAAGTCTTTTAGCATAAATTAATCTTAAAAATCGATTTTGCACTTTAACTGAGGCAATGCTTTTGTTTTCTTCATAATAGAAAAATGAGAATAAAAAGTAAGTTTATGACAACCAGCAGGTTTATTTCTTTTCTATTGTTAAATACCTTTGAGTATAAGAGACCTGAATATTAATGCCGCTCACCTAATTAATTATCGCTGTTTCCTGCCTAGTATATAATATGCCATACATTGTTGAAACGTCCCTAGCGTTTGATCAAATGATTATTTAATAAAATAAAGTTATGGAACACAATGCCGGAGAAATTGTTGAACTTGCAGTTCGCAGAAAAAATGTAAACATCAGTGAGTTATCAAGACGATTACATGTAAACAGACGGACTTTATATAATTGGTTTAGCCAGAAGAAACTGCATACAGAAGTGATTGTGGAGATCGGAAAGGCTATTGATTATGATTTTTCGCGTGATTTTGAAGGAGAGCTTGTTGGTTTAACTTATATGGAAGACATGCCCGCATTCAAAAATGAGATCAATGCAGACCATTCGAATTCAGTATATTATTGGATGGAAAAATACATCGCATTACTTGAAGATTATAAAAAGTTGGTTAGAAAAATAGCATCCTAACTCGAATGGTCTTCCAACGTGCTTGATCGTAACTCAACAATGATGGGTAGCTATTATCCGAATTGTAAAACAAATCATAGGAAAAAAAGGTATACTACTTAGGTAATCTTTCTGAGTTAAATACGAATTAAAGTACTATGAAAATAAGCTCCTATTTCCATCTACTCTTTACAATTTTATTGCTTAGCTGTAACAGCAAATCGACTACTGATAAAGGCGATGCTATTTATTACGGCGGTTCAATTTTAACCATGGAAGATACGGATCCAACTGTAGAGGCTGTGGTTGTAAAAGCCGGAAAAATACTTTTTACCGGAAAAAAAGCTGAAGCCGACAAATTTGTCGGTGATAAAACGAAAATAATCGACCTTAAGGGTAAAACGCTATTGCCCGGTTTTATAGATGCACATGGTCACATTACCTCAAGGGCGGGGATGATACAGGCAGTAGATTTATCTCCTACACCTTATGGTACCGTAAATTCCATTCCGGACTTACAGCAGGCGATTAGAAAATATATCAAAGACAAGAAAATACCATCCACCCAGCCCATTATGGGGAATGGTTATGATGATGCTATTATGATTGAGCATAGACATCCAACACGCGATGAACTGGATGCAATCAGTACAACTAATCCTATAATTGTGATACATGCTTCTGGTCATTCCAGTGTTGCCAATTCAGCCATGTTGAAGTTAGTTGATATTGACGAAAATACAAAGGAGCCTGAGGGTGGGCATTTTGGGCGTGACCCAAAGACGAAAAAGTTAAATGGAAAATTAGAGGAGAATGCCAGTTTTGGGGCGCTCATTGCCTTGATGAAGAAAATGCCCGCAAGTAAGTCTGAGGGCGAATCTCAAGCGATTAAAGACTTAATGAAAGCGCAGGAAGAATGGTTGAGCTACGGACAAACCACAATCTGTGACGGAAGGACAATGGGCGAAAGTGTGTCACTTTTAAAAGAAGCTGCAGCTAAACATTTATTTAAAGCTGATGTTGTATATTTTCCTGATTACGAACAGTTCAAAAGCCAGCTGGATAAATTTAAGCCTGAATATATGAAGTACAACAACAGGCTAAAGTTAGGAGGTTTTAAATTCTCTGATGACGGCTCCCCACAGGCTAAAACAGCCTGGTTAACCAAGCCTTATTTTGTGCCTCCGGCTGGAAAAGGTCCAGACTATAAAGGTTTTCCAATATTCACCGATGATGTTCTGTATAATGACTTAAAAACCCTTTTCCAGAACAATATCACAGCTCAACTACATGTTAATGGGGATGCAGCTATTGATCAGGCAATCAGAGTAATTAAGAGATTAAAAGACGAGGGGATTTATAAGCCAGAATTAAGGGTGACGCTAATCCATGTTCAAAATAGCCGCCCTGATCATATACAGAAAATTAAAGATCTTGGTGTAATTCCCTCTTACTTCTCTACCCATGCTTACCTATGGGGAGATTGGCATTATTCCAGTGTTTTTGGTCCAGAAAGAGTAGCTTTCATCAGTCCTGCAAATTCTGCTCTAAAAGCAGGCATTCTCTTTACCATGCACCACGACTCCCCTGTTACGCCACCAGACCTCCTTACTGCTGTTTACGCTGCAGTAAATAGAAAAACACGGTCAGGAATGGTTCTTGGTCCTAATGAACGCATAAAGCCAATAGAGGCTTTAAAAGCAATTACCATTAATGCCGCTTTCCAGTACCATGAAGAGGACACGAAGGGGTCGTTAAAAGTAGGTAAATTGGCCGATATGGTGATTTTAGATCAAGACCCTACAACTATTGATCCAGAGAAAATAAGAGACATCAAAGTATTGGAAACTATAAAAGAAGGAAAAATTGTTTACCAGCGAGCAAATTAAAAGATTATTTTTTCGAGTATATTTATAGCCCAAAACATAAACCCTATGAATATTGAAATACACCAGGTTGGTGATGAAAAAATAGCAGAAGTAATTTCTGATGAAATACTGATAAAGAATGCTGAAGATGGTCTGCAAATAATGATTGACCTTTACTATCAGGATTTCGATAAGATTATCATTCTTGAAAAAAATATTACACCTGAATTCTTTGATTTGAAGACCGGAATAGCTGGAGAACTTTTACAGAAATTCTCTAATTATAGGCTGCGGTTGGTAATTGTCGGGGATTTTGCTAAGTACGATAGTAATAGCCTAAGAGACTTTATTTACGAAAGTAATAAGGGTAAACAGATTAATTTTCTGGCTACAGTGTCATTCCCTTAATTCCATTAAAGATTTCGTTTCATGTGTACCTCATTCGCTTTTTGTTAAATGAGGTACACGTGAAAATGATTTTATTTAGCCGGCGTAATCACTATTTTTTTGAATTCAATTGGGCCGTGATCTCCCTGTATATATATCGGTCCAGGTTCGCCCTCATTGCTGTCTAAGGCACCTCCTGTTATACCAGGGATTTCCTGATTGTTGATTACAGTTTTTCCGTTAACTACCACAGTAACCATTCGGCCAATTAAGGTAATGTCGTAAGTTTGCCAGGTGTTGGGGCCAAGAGCATTAATCTCGCTAGGTGTAAGAAAACCATAAATGCCGCTAAACAGTACATTTGATGGATGTTGGTCTTTCGGACTATCTTCAATCTGAACTTCATGACGGCCTCTTAAATATACACCACTGTTACTTCCTTTTTGGTATCTGAATTCTACGTGTAATTTGAAATCGTTAAATTTCTGGTTAGAAATTAAGTTGGCTCCCGATTTTGGACTGGTTAAAATGCCATTTCGTACTTCCCATTGGTTTTCTCCCATGGCTTTCCATCCGGTTAAGTCTTTTCCGTTGAACAGGTTAATGCTTTTTTCCCAAATCGGAGCAGCAGTTCTTTTTAAATATGGAGCCTTTACTCCTTTCCAGCTATATTTTTTTCCTTCACTTGTAGTCATAGTACCTTGAATTCCACTATTCACCACTTCTCCTGCTATAACGAAATCCTGATCTCCGGCTTCCCATTGTGGAGGAATAGTGAAACTGAATTTCCCATTGTCGAAATTTACTTTTGCAACTGGCCGAGCACTTCCACTGGGTGCCACAAAGTAACCTACTAATGTTTTGATTCCTGAAAGCTTTACTTCTAACCAGCCTGGTGCCGATTTTCCATTTTCATCAATTGTGATGTCCCAGCGACCGATTAAATCTTTAGGAGTTACTTCTGTTTTAGAGCTTAAAGCGGCATTGATTCCTGACGCTAATAAAGATTCAACCGAACCCAGCATCAACAACCAACTCATACCAAATACAAAGAGATTTTTACGCATAATTTTCTTTTAATAATATTATTTCTAATTATTTTAAAGTTAGTTTAAAAAGTTTAGCTTTTAAAATTAGGTTGGTTTTGGGCTTGAAGGTTTGCGCTGCTAATTAATCAGTCTTGTTGTTAGCATTCAAACTGATGTTTCAATTCTGTGTTTAATATTAGCTATCCTTTAGCAAGAATCGGGTTGAATACCTTTAATTTAACCGGTTACTTTGCTTTATAAACATCGAAAATATGAAATCAATAAATGAAAGAATTGTTGATCTTGACTGGCCAAGCATAAGGCAAGAGTTGCATGATAAAGGTTTTGCTATTGTAAAGAATGTACTTACAAAAGAAGAATGTGACAATCTGATCGCAACTTATAATAAAAAAGACACCTATAGGAAGACAATAAAAATGGAGCGTTATCGCTTTGGATTAGGAGAATATAAATATTTCAGCTATCCCCTTCCTCAAATCATTGTTGAATTGAGAGAGAGTGTATACACTCAAATTGTTCCGGTAGCCAATGCGTGGATGCAAGAATTGAGACTTGATAAGCGTTTTCCTTTAACTCACCACGAGCTTAAGGATATTTGCCGGGATCACGAGCAGACTAAACCTACCGTACTGATACTGAAATACGGTGAAGGTGGATTTAATACCCTTCATCAGGATTTGTATGGTGAAATCTATTTCCCCATGCAAATGGTTTTTATGCTGGATCAGATAGACGAGGACTATAAGGGAGGTGAATTTGTGATTACTGAACAAATTCCAAGAGCGCAATCTAAGGCAAATGTGTTAAAACCACTGCGAGGTGAGATGGTTGTCTTTACTACCAATTTCAGACCAGTGAAAGGAAGTGCTGCCTATTATCGTGTAAATATGAAACATGGTGTTAGTCCGGTTCATAGTGGCAATCGTCATAGCCTTGGGATCATTTTTCATGACGCCCTTAGCTGATCACAGAATCTGCGTTTTTGCGCAGTTAATCAGTATTTCTTGCTGAAATAATAGGTAGGAAAGCTAAACAAAGACTATCTTCACGGAAATATTTGATTCCCTATAAACCAAATACCTGTGATCGAAGAAATCAAACAGACCTATCCGAAGGCCTATGTGGCTATCAATGAGGCAACAAAGAATTCTGCATTTTCAATGGCATCTGATACATTAACTTGCTCCTTATTAAGAACACTGGCTTGTACTAAACCAAGAGGTAGTTTTTTAGAGTTAGGGACTGGAACAGGACTGTCAACTTCGTGGATTTTGGATGGTATGGATAAGGATTCGACCTTAATTTCAATCGATAATGACTATCAGTTTTTATCAATTGCAGCTCGTTTCCTTATTCAGGACAAACGCTTAGATTTGCATTGTATAGATGGAGGTGAATGGGTTGAAGAGAATAAGGGAAAGAAATTTGACTATATCTTTGCCGATACCTGGCATGGCAAATACCTAATGCTTGATGAGGTAATGGATATGCTAAATCCTGGTGCTTTGTATATTATTGACGATATGTTGCCACAGCCAAACTGGCCAGATGGACATCAGGAAAAGGCAACTAAATTGATTGAGGATTTAGAAAACAGAAATGATTTGATAATCACCAAGCAATGTTGGGCAACGGGAATTGTGATCGCCACAAAGAAAGCTTAACTGAATTAGCTTGATGAGGATTATAAATCATCAGTAAAATGCCGCTTCCCTTTCTCATTTGAAAATTTCTGTGCATTATAATCTGTAGATTTATTTCGGGCAATAGATAAAGTTTTCCATTCTTCATTTTTTCTCATCTTGGCTATAAATACAATTTGGCCGATATGGTAAGGATAATGGGCAAGTTGTCTATTGAGTGCTTCTGTGACAGTATGGCCATCATTCCTAATGTAGATAATGATACTGAGATCTTTATTGTCAAGCTGATTTATCGCACTCATCAAGCAACCCCATCCCTTATCCCAATTATTCATTAGCGCTTCCCTACCCCCTGCGTGTATTTCAAATTCAGCATCTCTGTTTCGCCATGGTTTTTCTCCATCTGAAGTTAAAAAATCAGTAAAGCGAGACAACATATTTCCTGATAAGTGATTAACTATGGTAGCGATGCTGTTGCTCTCTTCATTATACTGCCAAAATATATCCTCATCTGATAGTTGTGCTATGGCTTGTTCCCCTAGTTTTTTATAGTAAAGAAATTGCTTTTTTATACTTTCTAGATAATTGTCCATATCTCTATATTTTTCAGTAAGTTTTTGCTGGTTAAAACATTTAAATTCCCTAATAGTTCTTTCTTTCTGTGATTTATGAAGAGCTGGTTTTCTATTTTTGGATTAATAAATATGCACAATCTATGATGCATTAGGTAGTTTGTTTCGATATCTAAGGATTTAAATAAAAAACATTGCTTTAGAAAAACCAAAGCTCCATTGGTTTGCGTAAATGTTTTCAAATCAAAAGATAAAAATGAAAAAGATAATTCTATCTGTATTTGCTGTAACAGTTATGGCATTTTCAACACAAGTTTATGCGCAAAAAAATCCAATGGTTGGCGGAGCAGCTATGTATTCTACGAAAGATATTGTAGATAATGCTGTCAATTCAAAAGATCATACTACACTTGTAGCAGCTGTAAAAGCTGCAGGTTTGGTTGAAACGTTAAAAAGTGCAGGGCCATTTACGGTGTTTGCGCCAACGAATGAAGCCTTTGATAAATTACCGGCTGGAACAGTTGAAACATTGGTGAAACCAGAAAACAAAGCTACGCTAACTAAAATATTAACTTATCATGTGATTGCCGGTAAAATGGATTCTAAAATGATTGCTAAAGCTATCAAATCCGGTAATGGTAAAGCAGAACTTACTACTGTTCAAGGAGGTAAATTGTGGGCATGGATGGATGGTAAGAAATTAGTTCTTAAAGATGAAAAAGGTGGAATGAGCACTGTTACTATAGCAGATGTTTATCAGAAAAATGGAGTGATACATGTAGTAGATACGGTATTAATGCCTAATTAAGACAAATCAGTCTACCTTCGACGAAAAAACCGTCCATAATTTATTATGAGGCGGTTTTTTAGCTTTTTGTACTAGCTTTTTAAATGCACTATAACACGAATTGTATTAGCCAACGTAGTTGGAACGCTGTATCAATTTCATAATATCTAAAATCTGAATGATGCGACCAGTTGTGGAAATAATTCCTTCAGACTTGAAGTCTTTTAACAAGCGAGTAACATTTTCTGTTGCAATTCCAGCAATTCCTGCAAGATCGTTTCTGGATATATCTATTTGAATGACTTTATTTTCAATGGTGTCAATTTTAAACTTTTCACGAAGTATAATTAAGGCAATTGCCAATCGCTCTACGGCTGTTCGCTGACCAAATATTGAAATTTTATTGGCAAAGACTGCTAATTCATTACTTAAAACTTTAAGCAAACGTTTACTAAAAAGTGGTGATCTGTTTAGGATAGTTAAAAAGTCTTCTTTAGGGATAAAGCTAATTAGGCACGATTGCAGAGCTGATGTCGAATCAGTATATCTTTCTTCCGCCAGAATGGGATGATAACCCATCAATTCTCCTTTATTAATAATATAAAGAATTTGCTCTTTGTCATTTTGATCGGCTTTATACTTCTTTACTTTGCCATAATGGATGAAAAATAGTCCTGATGGGAAAACACCTTCTTTATAAATGACTTCTCCCTTTTTATACTTCTGTTTTTCTTGTCTTGAAATAAGAAAAGCATAATCCTCCTCAGAAAGTGAATCGAGAACAGACTGCGTGCTGAAATACCAATTTTTGATGGGAAAAATTGCATCGAGGCTCATTAGGCAAATGTACAAGATTTATATCTTTTCCGTGTATTCGAAAATAGAAGAAATTGTGTATCTGGAGAAATTGAATTTAGCATTGGCAAAGCCAAATAACCTCTTTAAAGTAGTTTCACTAACATTTCTGCTGGTCGCTTTATTAATTTCCAGAGATATTCTTTTGCAGTCTGCGGGAGTAATTGATCTAAGGCCGGCTTTAATACATATTTGCGATCTCAGTTCAGCTAAATCTAAATCACTCATTAAAATTGAAAATGTGGGTTTGATCGGTAATGCAAACACAAAATTGCATAGCGGAAACAACTCCATTGAGTGCTGCTACATTCCAATGGTGATAATTGCTCCAAATTCTTTTCTAACTCCGAAAAATACTCTTGAATAGAACGCTTATTACTTATACGCTCTATAGATTCATTAATTATAGAATCTACTTGCCCGTAGTTTTGTGCTTTCTCTAATTTTAGTTTAGTGAATGACACATATTCCTTTAACACCATTGCCGTTTAATTGATGAGGCAAAGTTACCGCTAAAATGATTTAGGTATTATAGAAATAAGTCAAGTGGAAAACTGATATATGTCAGTTTTTGGGACTTAATTAGGTTTTACTGAATGATGTACTGCATGTGATAATAGGTTCCGCCCATAAATTGTCGCTCATTAACGATTTGAAATCCCAACTTTGTGTATAGTCTTTCTGCATTTGGGTTATCTTTACTAACCAATAGTCCAGCTCTGGTATGTTTTGTTGTTTTTAATTGTTCAATTAGGCTATTGATTAACTTCTTACCAATACCTTGCCCCTGCTTGTCTGCTGCAACACTAATACAATCAATATAGTATTCCCCGGGTTGGGTTTCATCTTCAGGTTCGCCTTTAAAGCCATAGTTTAAAGCAATATATTTTAAGAATGGGGCTCTAAGAAGGTTGAGGTCTGCTCCATCATAACCACTTATAACTCCACATATTCCTGACTCATCTTCATACAGCAGTATGTTCTCATAGCTATATTGATTGCCTGGCAATGCTGCGAAATGTTCAAACAGCGGTATGGCTTTTAGCGGACCCGATTGTCCAACAAATTTTAAAGCCAAATCTTCCATAGCATGAATAATTAATCTTGCTATCTGAGCTGCGTCGGTAGGTATAGCTGGTCTTATCATATTGTAAATTTAAAAATAAAAAAGGTTACCTTTTAATGAAGGCAACCTTTATATTTCTGTAAATAAGTGTTTGTAAATTAGTTTCCTATGCCGATAACCTTATAAGTTACTTTATCTCCGTCCGCAATTTTTTCATAGTAAACACCATCCTCTGAAACGTAGTATTGAGCTCCTTTAATCATCACATCTCTAGTTCCGTCTGGAAGCTGATCAACGATATCTCCTACCTGAGGTAAGTTGCCTGCATCATCTGCCACGGTCGCATTGTCGGTATCTAATACTCCATCTTTACCTGCTACTGTATAAACTGTTTTGCCATCTGCATCAACCGATGTGCTGTAATAAACTCCTTTATACTCGTAATAACTTTGGCCATTAATAACTATTTGTTTTGCCTCTGAAGGGATGCTAGGTACTTGGGCACCTACGGGAGGCACCACAACTTTATATCCGTCGTCATATTGTCTGTAAAAGAATCCACCTGAGTAATAGAACTGATCAGATCCAAAATAAAACGGATAATATCCATATGGCAAAACACTTAAACTAATGCCTAAAAATGGTCTGTAGTAGTTATAAAAGCCATAGTAAGGTCTGCGGTAATTATACCCGGGTCTGTAATGATAGCCCGGACGGTATCCGTAGCCTGGCCTGTATCCATAACCCGGACGATTTGCCGGACGTGTTGGTCGGTTAGGCCTGTAATCAGGACGTGAGCCTGTTCCTATTGATGGTCTGGAAGGTCTATTTCCGGGAGATATCGCTCCCTGAGAAGGTCTGGAAGGCCTATTTCCTCCTCCAGCAGAAACATGACTACCTCCGCCTCCACCACCGCCTCCTCGTGCAGATCTTTGAGCCCAAACACTATCAGCAGTAAAACCACTAATAAGGATGATGGCTCCTGCTATAATTAACGATTTAAACTTTGAGGTTTCCATAATAATAAATTATATCAATTTTTACTATATGACATGATATAAACGAAAAGGATTATTCCTTATTTAGCAATTGCTTTAAACTGACAAATAAATGATAATCCTTTTCGTTCGGGTGAGTTTAAAACTCTCCTTTAATTTCCCAGCCTTTTCTATATTTTCGACGAAGATACTTATCGGCCTCAGGATAATTAGGAAATTTCATATTAGCAGCATCCCATTCTAAAAGTTGATTTGGAACTTTAATGGCTACAGTGCCAAGAAGTATTGCTTCAGTCATTGGTCCCGACTGCGCAAAATGAGACTCTGTTTTTTCTCCCCCTAAGCATGCATCTACGAAGTGATGGTAATGGTTGCGACTTTCAAATTTTTTGAAAGGTTTATCTTTAAATTTAGCTTCAGGTAAAAGTACTGGCATTTCACCACCATGCGGTATAAGCAGTGCACCCTCAGTTCCGATAAGCATCGAACATTCGCCAGGATAATTATCCAAGGAATAGAGCGCGCGAACTTCTGCTGGTGGATATATTTCTCCATCAAACCATTCTAGTGTAAGCTTATTTGATTCTGTGTAAGCATTACCGGGGAAAATCCAGGTCATATGATCTCCTTGTGGCCAGGTATCTCCTCTTCGTTCGGGAGAATCCTTCCAGCTTTGCTGAACTTCAGCAATTACAGAAATCGGTGCTTTTAGGCCCAAGCCCTTCCATACCGCATCAAATATATGACATCCGATATCGCCAGACCATCCGGTTCCAAAGTCCTGCCAAGCTCTCCATTTGGCGGGATGATAGATGGCTGGTGCATATGGACGCATTGGTGCTGAACCTATCCATAAATCCCAGTTCAGGTTTGCAGGAGCCTCCTGGCTTTCTGCTGGTCGAGGGCCAGCAAGACGATAATCTATAGCGCCAGGACGATTGGAACATAAATAAGCATGTTTGATTTTACCAATTACACCGTCTTTTATTAACTGAACCCCAGTGCGATCGCAGGCGGTAGACGCAATTTGCGTTCCGAGTTGAGTGATTACTCCTTTTTTTATTGCAGCATTAGTAAGTGAACGAACTTCAGCAACGTTATGGCACATTGGTTTTTGACAATAAACATGTTTCCCTGCTTTAATGGCTTGATAGGCAACAGAAAAGTGGGTATGATCAGGGACCGTTACATTAACCGAATCAATGTTTTTTCCTTCTTGCTTAAGAAGTTCGCGCCAATCTGTATAGGTTCTAACTCCAGGAAGACCTTCTGCGGCAGCTTTAAGAATGTTACTATCAACATCACAGATAGCAACAATTTCTACATCAGGATGAGATTTGAAATTGCCTAAATCGTGAGCTCCCATTCCTCCAACGCCAATACAGGCATGTCTGAGCTTACGAGCCGGGATCTTTGCCGAGGCTACAGTGTTCATTAAAAAAGATGGTGCGATAGCCGCGGCTGCGGCCGACATCAGGAAATTTCTACGCGAAAATTGTGGGTTTTGTTTGTTCATGTCCATTACAGATTTAGGATCGTTTAAAGCCAGTGGGGCTGGCTTTAAATCAGGGTTCATTTATATTTGGTTTAGGCTACTGTTTGGTTATTAGCGGCTTAACAACAAATATATATTATTTTGCTTCCTGTAAAGCACCACAATTACTATACTTTGTAACAATTTAAATCGATTGTTCAGCCGTAAAATATTAATTCTATTTACATTTACTTTCTTATGATACATGCAAACCTACTTCTAATCCTGGCATTATTTTTCGCAATGGCGCTGCTTTATCTTTTAAGTCAGCGTTGGAAAATATCTTATCCAATTTTTCTGGTTATAGGTGGTTTAGCAATTAGTTTTATTCCCGGGGTACCTTCAATAAGTGTCAACCCAGATATTGTATTCCTAATTTTTCTTCCTCCGCTCCTATTTGAAGCAGCGTGGTACACTTCATGGAATGATTTTTGGAAATGGAAACGTTCCATCTTTTTATTAGGCTTTGGACTGGTTTTAATTACCTCACTCGCTATCGCCTACTTCTCAGTAAGTATTATTCCCGGTTTTACCCTTGCGTTTGGTTTTCTCCTGGGAGGGATTATTTCTCCTCCTGATGCAGTAGCTGCAACCTCAGTATTAAAGGGATTAAATATGCCAAAAAGAGGGTTGACGATGCTGGAAGGTGAAAGCCTAGTAAATGATGCTGCTTCATTAACAGTGTTTAGATTTGCTATTGCAGCCATTCTGACCGGACAATTTGTTTTACAGGAAGCCGTAACCGATTTTTTCGTTTTAGCATTTATGGGAGTTGTAGTAGGTCTTGCGATTGCTCATATTCTTTATTTTGTGTTGCGCTACTGGGCTAAATCTTCAAGTATCACTACACCAATTACCTTAATTGCACCCTATCTGATGTATATCGTAGCTGAGGAGTTTCATTGGTCAGGTGTTTTGGCTGTTGTGAGTGGTGGACTATTCTTATCGTTCAGATCAAATGACTTTCTCAACTACCATACCCGTTTGCAGACTAAAGAAGTATGGGCTACAGTAGGCTTTTTACTCAATGGTTTTGTTTTTATTTTGATTGGATTAGAGCTGCCTGTGATTGTTCAGGGGCTGGAAGGTTATTCAATGGAAGAAGCAATAAAGGATGCATTAGTTATAAGTGCCATCGTGATTTTGGTTAGAATTATTTTGGTGTATGTTGCCGGTTATCTTCCAAGATTTTTGAGTGCAAAGATTAGAAAAAAGGAAAATAGTCCCGGTTTAAAATTGCCTTTTATTATAGGATGGGCAGGAATGCGAGGAGTAGTTTCTCTGGCTTCAGCACTTGCAATTCCTTTAACACTAAATACAGGTGAAGCATTTCCTCATCGAAACATGATTCTCTTCATCACTTTCGTAGTAATACTAGTCACACTTGTTTTCCAGGGGTTAACCTTGCCTTTGTTTTTGAAATGGTTAAAGATTGAGGAAACCGAAGAGCGTGTACCTGAGGATGAGCAGATTGAATCTATTCGTTTACAGCTTGCCAAAGATTGCGTCAACTATCTTAATGATAAATATGATAAGGAGATGAATCAGTTCGAAACCATTGCAAGAATTAAAGAGCAACTTGAGCGAAGTATCAGAGCAACAGAGCGAACATTAATTGAGCAAACTCAAAAAGAAGAGGTGGGATCCGTAAGGAAATTATACAGGAAGATTATGCTTGAGCTAGTTACACTGAGAAGAGTTGGCCTTGAGAGACTTAAAGCTACAAAGCAGTATGATCACGAAGTTCTTCGTGATATGGAAGATAACCTGGATTTAGAAGAAGCAAGATTGAATAAACACTAATTAAGCGTTAAGGGAAAAGATCATTCTTCTATCACAATTTTTGTTCTCTGAACTCCCAGGTTTTGAAGACAATCAACCATGGCAGCTGTAAATGCATCCGGGCCACAGATGTAGTACCATTTATTTTGATCCCCAATATATGCTTTTAGTAAAGCTTCATCAATAGTTTTACTTTGGTTTTCGGAATGTAATGGGGCTTTTAATACATTTATGTAGTTTTCACCAAGTATATATTTTAGCTCGGTTTTATTGATGATATCGTCCTCATTATGATTGGCAAACAACAACGTGTTGCCTGATAAGGAATTTTCAACCTTCAGCTGTCTGAGGATCGCTAAAAATGGAGTAATACCAGCTCCTCCTGCGATAAAAAGACCTGGCCCTCTATATTGTATTGTGCCAAATATATCATGAACAATCAGTTCATCCATTGGATTTAATGTAGATAGTTTTGCGGTAAGACCATCATGTTCTTTATAGATTTTAATGGTAAATTCGAGATACTCCGATTGATTAAGGGAAGTAAAAGTGAAAGGACCAACGTTAGATTCAAGACCTGGCTTGTTAATAGAAATATCAGTTGCCTGTCCAGGTATAAATTGATAGTTCAACGGTTTCTCAACAGTGAAACGTTTTACATTATGCGTTATATCTTCAATACTTAGTATTTTAACGATATGTCTGTCTTCCTTATTTAAATCTTCCATAACAATGGCTATTTTCTTATATTAGAGAGCAGTAACCAATAAAGGGTTACAAATATTGTGCTGCTTTATGATTAAAATTAAAAGAATTTATGACCCAGTGCAAAATGAAGATGGTTTCCGAATTCTTGTAGATCGATTATGGCCACGTGGATTAAGAAAGGAGAACGTTAATATTGATTTATGGCTTAAAGAAATTGCACCTTCAACAGCGCTACGTAAGTGGTTTAACCATGAGCCGCAAAAATGGCAGGAATTTAAAAATAAGTACTTAGATGAGTTGTCAGCTAATAAGGTAGTACAATTGATTCTTTCTAAATGTGAAAATAATGCTCCAGTTACACTTCTTTATGCAGCTCATGATCATCAATTTAATCATGCTATTGTGTTAAAAGATTATCTACTAAATGAGATTGGCTAATAGGGCCTTGGTTTAACTATTCAGAAATTAATGAATAAAAGAGCCGACTTAGAAGAGAAGGTTCATCAGACAAGTGAAAAGCTCACCAAATTAATTCAAGAATCAGAGAAACTACTCCATCCCGAAAAACGATCTGACCAAGCTTAAATTAGTTCATTCCTGTGCATTATGTGATTTTCTCCTGTACTGTGAATGAACGATATCGTCATGCAATAGCAATTTGTACCTTGTAAAATGATATATGAAACAAAGATCCTACTTGAACATTGGAATAGTTGTTATATTGTGAAGCAGATTAATTTGCATCTGGATACAATTGAAAAAGAAAACTAGATTAAAGAAAGGACTTGTTACCTCGTTTATTTTTGCACTCATTTTTTGTTTTGCACAAAGTGCTGTTTTCTTTGATTCAGGAATCATACCACAAGATCTAATTTCTGAAACTTGTTCTCATGATCCATTTTTTGAGGAGATCCCTATGGATTTCGGATACTCATTTTCTGTTAAAAAGATAAACCATTTCAAACAGCATCTCCACAGAATAAATGCTGATAGATGGTATTATAAGCATCTTTTTTCTATCTCAAAAGTAACTATAGCATCCTGGAGCTGGCCCCAGCATGGCGAGTACAAGTTCTTATTTAGATTTACTCCTTTTTAATTTTCTGAATGTAAAATTAAGGCTATTCTAGTCTTGTCAGCGCTGTTATTTTCAGCGAAAGAATTACTGTATTTAAAAACTACAGCAGAAGTTAATTAACTATTTTATATACAAAGAGATAAATTGAATTATGAATTGTCCAAACTGTCAGGAAACTTTACTAATGACTGTAAGAAACAACGTTGAAATTGACTATTGCCCTAAATGCAGAGGGATATGGTTAGACCGAGGTGAATTAGATAAATTGTTATCACAAGAAGGTACTAAAAGCGGGTATGTAAAAGACCATGAGTCTTTCAGACCACAACATAGCGATCAGCATAATTACCGGAATGGTCATGGATACCCTAAAAAGAAAAAATCCTTTTTAGAGGACCTCTTTGATTTTTAGTTAATTAAGCTTAAAGTTGTTTATTGAAGCAGGTTATCTAATTAGATGCCTGCTATCATCTTTAATTTATATAGAAATCTTCGAATATTTAAGCATAGAAATACACAAAAAAGCATATATATTTGGGCTCAAATTTTTAGAAATATATTTTTATGGCAAAGGCATCCGAAATTAAAGTTGGAAATATCTTACGTTTCAATAACGAACTGGTAACGGTTACAGAGATTTTACACCGTACACCAGGTAAAGGTGGTGCATTCTATTTGGGAAAATTTCGTAATATTAAAACAGGGAAAATTGTAGAAGCCCGTTTAGGAACTGATGAGCAAGTTGAAATTTGCCGCGTGGAAACTAATGATTTTCAATATTTATATGAGGAAGGTGATTATTTTGTAGTAATGGACAATGTTACTTTTGAACAATTCAATGTTCCTAAAGCATTATTTGGACCATCAGCTAAATTTCTAAAAGAAGGAATGGATGTAATCGTGTCTGTTGAAAGTGAAGAGCCTATTATGGCACAAGCACCGAACTTTGTGGAATTAGAAATTACATACGCTGAGCCTGCAGTTAAAGGTGATACTTCTTCAGGAGCGTTAAAATATGCAACTACAGAAAATGGTATTGAAATAAAGGTTCCTTTATTTGTGAATCAAGGAGATAAAGTAAAAGTTGATACACGCACTGGTGAATATGTTGAACGTGTAAAATAACGTGTACTAGTGAATAAGAAAACGGCTTAGAGAAATTTAAGCCGTTTTTTTTATTTCATTTTATCCTACATTTCCCAAGCAGATTTCATTTGGTAAACGTCGAGTTTTTTAACAGGCAAGATTTAAACTCTTATGGTATGTAAATGATGAATACTGACCGGAAGTTTCAAATTAACCTCCATATGTTTATTAAAACGACTTTTTATCTGACTGTTTACCTGACCGATTAACCCATTTAGTTTATCAATTTGTTCACGAAAATGTTTTTTTTCTTCTGGCGTTTTAGGGAGGTCAATTGTAGTCTCAAAATAAATGCTGGCATTTTCTTTAAATACATTTATATCATGATATGGGTTATTGCTTTTTAAAAAAAAGAGAATATGATTTACAAGGTGGTTATAGTGATAGTTAACAATATTATCATCAGGCATTGAAGAAGGTACGCTAAAGATCGAATGCGTATTTAACTTGACTTCGTTCTCACTAACTAGTTGATCGTTGAAATCTAATGTGTACAATTCTCTTTTATCATTAACTTCTTTAATGACAGTATAAATTTGATCACCTTTTGGGGTAAAATATATTACCCTGGTTGATTTCTTAAGTTTCATTTCAATACCTCCTTTAGAGGTAAAATAAAATAAACCGGAAAAAGTTTTAAATAAAAAAGAAAAGCTTCAGAAAATCTGAAGCTTTTCTTTTTTAGTACCCGCCACCTCCATTGTTTCCACCATTACCGCCTCCGGTACTGGCAGCAACTAGAACAATGTTACCTCTCATTTCGCCACTTGTAAAATTTGAACTATGAATATTAACATACCATTTGCCTGACAAGAGCTGACTGATCTCTGTTGAGTTTAATGCTCTTGTTGTTCCAGTTAGTGTGCCGGAACTGCCAGTACTAAAACCAGTGATTTCAATTACAATCGGAGAGCTTACCGAATTTGATCCGTTGTCTGCACCATGAAAGTGCATTCCTGTTGTAGTTGCAGTTGAAGAACCGAGTTGCCAGTTAATGGTATAGGCAATAGTTTTAGATTGTTCACTATAAGTAATGTTTGCTGTTCCCATACCAGTTGTGGTAACCATAGGCACCTCATTTCCACCAGTTAACTGAACCGTTGCTGAATAAGTCCGGTAGGTAATTTCAGGCATGTTGTTTTTCTTTTTACAACCTGAAAACACGGATAAGAAGATGGCTGCAATTGCAAAAATTGCAGTAAGGGGTTTGACTGAATAAGTTTTCATTGCGGATAAATTAAATTATCTATTAATTACTCCGATTGACAGTACAAGAAGGGCGATAATTTTAGCTGACTTTAAGGGCTGTGCTGTCATCCTCGCTTCACAATACAATACGGGATACCTTGTAAAAAGGTTGCCTGGAAACAATATCCATTTAAATAATTCTACAACAAAAGCCATATTCGCTTTTATTGTAGAATTATTTGGTAGTACCAGTTAGCTTTAGTCCTTTAAACTGTATACTACAATCAAATGTTCCGGGTACCTCCCACCCTAAATTTGTGCTTTCTATACTCATGTCACTGATGGAAGAAGTTTTTAAGTATCCTTTTTCTTTTGCCTGATTGAAAGCTGCCAGCAATTGAGGATAGATGTCTTTATTAATGAAAATCCATTGTTTATCATGTAAAGATCCGGAAAACAGCGTTTTTGACGCAACATTCAAAATATATTTTTTGGTAGCGTCTTCTTTGCCTAGATCTTGTGCGCCATACTCCTCCAGATCCCGATATCGGTAGTCATATAAAGGAAGACCAAACCAAAAATAGTCACCATGGCCTGTGGATTGATTATTAGTGTTTTGGATTAACAGATACACTGTGATATGGCAGGTGTGTAAACCCGGATTGTAATCTTCACCCATTTTATTGAGGACATAATTTAACTTGGCACCAATGCTATAAGTTAACTTTTTTAGGTTAACAAGTTTGATGGGATTGGTTTTTTGTTCTAACAATAAATGCGGCCATGATTCACCTTCTTTCCGAGGGGCTAAATATTCTTTTGAAGCATAAACTTCCATATTAACAATTGCCTCTCCATTTTTCAATAAAAAGGATACCTTTTTTCCTTCATTTTTATAGATAACACTGTCATTTTTCATCTCTGGTTTTACTCCCTGTAAGTTAAATCTACTAGCCCATTGCGGCATTTTCCATACTGGTTGTAAATTAGCCTTCCCAAAAGGATAAAGCACTTCAATAGGTTTTGGATCAGATGAGCTTACCCCAACCAAATTTATACCACCTGTAAAAAGATTATCAGTAATAATTTTTACGGTGTCAGTATTTTCATAATTAGTATCGATAGTAAACGACTCACTTTTGCAATTGCCTACTATTAATAAATTGATAAGAAGTATGAGGGAGATAATTTTTAACATGATGAAAGTTAGTGTTTTTCTCCATTCAAAGAAACCATATAAGACTTCAGGCTTCATGAAGCCTGAAGTCTTGCTTGGATGTAATTAGCTAAATAATTCTTGCATATCACGATCCGCTGTAGGTATTTTCTTAAGAAAATCATCAAATCCGGCATTTTCCTGCGAACTATACATCCCATAAGCATCCAAAATATAGCCTATCTGCTTATCCTTATCTTCCAGTAAATAAAGAATAGAGTTGTCAGCGGGATCAGAATCTCCTTCAAAGCGATAAGTCTTAATTATTGTAAGATCATCAGGATTATAAATTTTATTAATCCCTACACCTTGCATTTTACCGTGATCCGTCATCTTTATTTCGTTGTCTAAACCTTTGATCCTTAGTTTCTCTAAGATCTGACTAAGGGTGTTCATTTCTATCGGGTTTTCCATAATAAATCTTATTTGTTGCAAGTAGAACAAGAACCATTACAAATGGTTTTCTTTTCTTACCACCAACCGGCGTTGAAAACTATTAATATAACTTTATCCATATCTTGCAGGCATGATCCCCAGAGGCAAACTATACATCAGCAATAAAGATTTATTTACCGGCATTTATTATTGTTTTACTGATTATTTTAAACCTCAAAAAGTAGACATCGCTGAGCAAAATACAAGTAAGCTGTTCTGTCTTTCTTTACGCACAGGTTTCGACTTGGTTTTAAGTGCTTTAAATTTCCCTGATGGCTCTGAAATTCTAGTAACGGACATCAATATTCCGGATATGTTTAGGATCATCACCGCTCATAATTTAATCCCGATTCCTTTACCGGTAAATAAGCAAACATTAAACGTATCGCCAGCCAACCTGGAATCAGCAATAACACCAGCAACCAAAGCCATATTGATTACCCATCTTTTTGGTGGAATTATCGAAACTGATGAAATAAATGCTATTGCCAGAAAGCACAACCTAATTGTGTTTGAGGACTGTGCCCAGGCTTATGCAGGAAGTGCCTATGAAGGTAATCCTACATCAGATGTAGCAATGTTTAGCTTTGGCCTCATTAAAACTAACACTGCCATACGTGGAGCCGTAATTAACATAAAAAACCCTGCTTTATATGAAGATGTTTTAAATAGAAGTGAGCAGTATAAAAAGCAAGATGTTTCAAGCTTTTTAAATAAACTGTTTAAGGTTTTATTGATAAAGCTGATTAATACTAAAACGGTGTATACCGCTTTTTATCATCTTGTAAAAGCCGCTGGGAAAGATTTTGATGAAGTGCTGGCTAGCTTTACCAGGGGTTTTCCAGGTGATGATATTTTTAAACAAATTCGTTATCGCCCTTGCTTGCCAAACAATAAACTACTCCGTAAAAAACTGAGTAACTTTGGCATGAATAGCATTGTTGCCAGAAAGCAATTAGCGAATGATATTTTACCACATCTTCCTGACAATTCCAAAATTGGGATGCTCAATACAAAACATACCTATTGGGTTTTGCCTATTGAAACCGGAGACCCTCAGAAACTTATCAGTTTCCTACGCAGTAATGGTTTTGATGCATCACAAAAAGCATCCAGTTTAATAAAGCTGAGCGCGCCATCGACTATCCCGAATCCTGAAGATTTGTTGCTGGAGAATATTGTTTATTTGCCAGCCTACCCTGCTATGCGCAAGAAAGACAGAAATAAGCTAGTTCAACTATTGATCAGTTACGAATTGACTGCAAATTAATTTCCGAATGTCTAAAAAGTGGTCAGCTGAAAAAATTCATTTATCGCTTTTTTATCTTTGAAGATTTCCCCAAGCTGAAAATGTAGGCACTAATGTCTGCCAGGTCATTTTTGGAAAGCGCTAGTCCTCGTGGATCTGGCATAATGCTGGTGGTCAACTGTTTCTTTTCCTTCACTTTTTGAACATCTAAAACGTGCTGTTTCCCTGCCAGGTCTTTAATCACCAAGGTATTTCCTTGAGATAACATAAATCCAGAAACAACAGTTTCATCTTTCATTGTAACTACCCATGGTTCGTAACCAAAAACTATAGCAGCACTTGGATTAATGATGGCATCCAGTAAACTACCCTTATCATATTTCTTATTAATGTTAGTCAAGTCGGGGCCAATGGTTTTTCCGAAATCACCCACCTTATGGCAAATTGCACATTTGGTATTGAAAATAACGTTACCTTTTTTAATATTCCCGGCAATTTTATTGATCTCTGGTATAGAAAAGGTCATACTTTCATGATCCTTAGGCGAAGATCTTGTTTTTTCAAGATTAGCCTGCAGCTTCTCCAGTTCCTTATTGGTTTTTGAGTCAGTATCCTTCTTTTCAGAAATTTTCGACCAATCGTATAACGAAAACCAGTCATTGCTCTTCCGGAAATTGATCCAGTATCCTGCATTTTCTTTTACATCTGCAAGTGTGCTCTTCTGAAGTTCCAGCATAGATTCTACGCTTTCTGTTGTATTGATAAAGGCCAGCGCAGTTATTGCCCTCTTACGTTCTTCCTTACTTATTTTCAGACTCCCTGCCCTTGCAGTCAGGTCTTTGATAGCCGTAGCCGGATGGATCCTCCAGGCGATTTTAGCGAATTTATTACTCCATTGTAAGGGATCATCATTCCCAATGGCTTTTTTTATTGCGGTATACACCAGGTCTTCTTTTCCCGTAGCAGCAATCCCCAAAGCATTTAAATACCAAGGGTCATTTCCATCAGATCGGGTAGCAAGACTTACAATTAACTTTGTCGATTCAGCTGCAGGTAAATCCCTTAAAGCAATAGCTACTTCACGTCTTACAGCTGCAGAAGTATCGTTTACTGCAATCTTTAATAAGGCTGGTAATGTGGCTTTATCTTGCTTTAAGGCCCGGAATGCAGTCAAACGAATAGCTGCATCCTTATCATTTAATAACTGCTTTACTTCAGCTTTACCACTTTCACCTAACTGTGCCATCAGCCATACTGCACGGGCTCGGTGAAATGCATTAGTTGATTTCAGAACCTCTCTTACCTGATCAATCACCTGAGTGCCCTGAGCTTTTAATGCCACAAAGCCAGCATTTCTAACATTAATGGCGGGATTTAATAAAGCTTGAATTTGACCATTTACCGAGTTTAAATCGATATGAGGAAGCTTAAGGTTTTTTCCGGTTGGAGTAATTCTATAAATTCTGCCAAAACCTTTTGGGTCATCCATCTTATGTCCGCCTACAACCGGGTCATACCAGTCTGCGATATACAGCGCGCCATCTGTACCAACTGAGATATCACTAGGACGGAACCATTTACTTTCACTGGTTACTTTTTCATCCCATTTATAATTATCATCCACTGTTTTTAGTGTAGAAATGAAATTCTTCCTTTTGAGTTCAAAACCTGCCCCTTTAGGCTTAGGCTTGTATCCATAAATTACGTTTTTACCAGCTTCACAACTTAAAAGCATACCCCGGTATTGGTTACCAAAGGCGTCTCCCTCGTAAACTACCATTCCAGTTGGTGATCCGGCTCCTGTATTGTCACCAGCAGGCATTACTCCCGGATCTTCCTGATGCCAATGTGCTGTAAAAGTTGATTGTCCCGGACGTTGGTCTGCCTGCCAGTACCGATTGCCATCTGCGCTAAAATAACCGGCATTACCACCCTCCATTACATAACTAGTGCGACAGGTAACTACCTGATCATCGTTGTCACTTTGCCACATATTGCCATAAGAATCGAGGGCCAGCTCATAAGCATTTCTAAAGTTATGGGCCATAACCTCAAGTCCTTTTCCATCTTGCCCGATACGCATAGCCAATCCTCCTACCCAGATTTTGCCATCATCACTTTTTTGTCCACCTGTATTTTCTTTGTTATAAGGGCTTCCTCCAGTATAAAGGCTTCCAGAACGAAGGTTCCATCCCGCTTTGTCTTTTACCTCATGTGGACCAGCATTCCCGACGTTAAAATACCATTTTCCATCAGGACCGGCTACCAGAGAATGAAGACTATGGTCATGGTCTTTTCCGCCAAACCCGGTAAGAAATATCTCCTTTGAATCTGGTTTGTCATCCCCATCATTATCCGTATAAACAATAATTGAAGGTGCGCATGAAACGATTACTTTATTACCTATTACGGCAATTCCTAATGGCGACACTAAATCCTTATCCTCAACAAAAACTTTAGATCGGTCACTCTTCCCATCACCATCGGTATCCTCAAGTATCATTACCCTATCCCCTTTAGCATGATGAATGAACTTAGTAGAATCGTTGTTGTAATTACGATAATTTACCGCCTCAGTTACCCAAACGCGTCCTTTGGCATCTACATCCATATTTGTTGGGTTATAGAATTGTGGTGATTCAGCCCAAACTGTAGCCGTAAAGCCTTTAGGAAGGTATAGACCTGCATGAAGATTAGTCGAATCCAGGCCGGGAATATCCGAATGATCATCACGTTCTAACTTGAAAAATAGAAATGAGATGGCAATCAAAATCAGTAACAGATATTTTATCATAATAGTTTATTTCTTATTCGACCTGATAGTGGTCTCGTTTTATTTTGTTTCAGGAAAAATGGAATGTAAATAATCAAGGTTCTTTACATAGCTTTCAAAAATGGGCTGATTAGCCGGAACAGCACCTTCAATCTGGATCCATCCATTATAGTCAATGTCTTCAATAGCCGAGCGGACCTTTTTAAAGTCAACCTTTCCGGTCCCTAGCAAAAACCCATTCTCCTTCATGTGGAATTCACAGATCTGACCCTGATTACCTAGCCAGCGTATCTCTTTGTAGATATCATATCCCATTTGTTCAGAATTACACACATCATAATATACCTTTATACTTTTAGAACCGACAGCATCAATAATCCTCATGTGCTCTTCAGCGCTTAACCATGATTCTATACCAAGGACAATGCCCGCCCGTTCTGCTTTTTGAGCGACTCTTTTAAGCCGGTTTATCACCTCTTTTTGACCAGCGGCATCATTTTTTAAATCTCCCTTGTTAAAAAATGCCAATAGTACAACTTTAACTCCCAAATCTTTGGCAACATCAATGCTGTCGCTTACCCATTCTTCTGCTCGAGGATCAGATTTATAAGGAACCTCATTCAATTCTCCCAATGCCAGACCGGAAAACTGCATATTTAATTTAGCAGCAGCAGTCTTGTAATTTTGCTGCACAGCCTTTTGCCGTAAATGCATTTGATTGTCTGTATTCCCCATGCTCAATTGTACGCCATCCAGACCTATTTTTTTGCCCAACTCCATTGCCCCAACATCATTTGCCTTACCAATAGACCAATCGCAGGCACCTATTTTGATCACGTTTTTACTGGCTGCAAACAATTCAGCCAGATTGCCAAACGTACTCATACTAAATCCCGCTGCGCTCAACTTTAAAAGTTCTCTCCTATTCATTTTTATCTAGGAATTATTTTACATTAACAACCATTTGCCGATAGTTTTGCTTCAATAAATGCTTTGGCACGTGGCACATCACTTTCATCAAGGTGTTCTATAATCAAAGGAATGTCAGGATGATCATTACTCAAACGACGCAGGTACAAGTCATAATTCAACGACCCTAAACCGGGCGCAGGTAAATCTATCAAACCTACTCCCCTTAAAGCATGCGCTTCACTTGCATCAATGTCGGCCATCTTTACACCATTCATTCCTGAAGAACGTTTTACATCTTTTGCATGAGAAATTTTAATCTTATCAAATAGTGCATCGAAGATCTGGTTTAACGTAAGATCCATTTGGTCAATATTATGATCCTCAAAATAATTGGTAGGATCCATCAGCAGTCCCAGATGCGAATCATCAACATCGGCAAATAATCTAAGTGTTTCCTCAACAGAGCCAATCACATTGTTCACATAAGTTTCAGTCAAAAATGTAACCCCATGTGCTCTTGCATGCTCAACAAGATCAGCTATCACTGCCCTGCATTCTTCATATCCCTCCTCAGTTTTGTTTTTAGGATGATGTACCCAATCACTGTCAGGATCAAAGGTCCCCGTTTCACTGATCACATAAGGAGAACCCAGTTCATTTGCAAAACGGATGATCTGCTTCAAATGATCCAGATTTTTCTTTCTTTTAGCCAAATTTGGATGAACCAGGTTTGTATATCCCGAAATGCAGCTGATAGGCAGATGATATCGTTCAAAAGTATTGCGGATCAGCATACACTTTTCCTTAGTAATACTGTCAGTATCCAAATCCATATCTTTAAAACTCAGGTCGAGCTGAACGGTGTTAAAATTGAGTGCTTTTATCCGTTTGGCAGTCTCTTCCAAAGCGTAAGGGAAATACCCTGTAAATATGCCAGTTTGTATCATTAATCAGTTATTTCGTTTATTTCTACCGCCCTATGTTCTTTTGCAGAAAGATAGCAGGCGTCTACTAAGGCCATTGTTTTTAGATTGTCCTTTCCACTGATTTCCGGTTCACAATTTTCTTCTACTGCACAAAGTAACTGTGCCATTGGACCTGCAAATGCATCTGGAAACCATACTTCATCCCATCTGGGCTGTATCCATTGGCCAGGGAACTGAGTTGTTGTGAGGTCTAATGTACTTGGCACACGGTCAGGGTAAAATGGCCAGCCTATCGACCCCTTTGCCGTTCCTTCCGTACCTTCAACACGCCAGTTGATATAGTTGTCCTGCATTGCTCCCTCTCTTGAAGGACCTGTCCAGACATCGTCCCACGAAGATGCCCTGAATCCATTTTCATACTCTAAGATGTAAAGCGCTATTCCATCTTCATGATCAAACTTTTTGCTTGTCCTCGGGTCTTTACATACACTGGTAAAAACTCTTTCCGGATCACCAAACAGATATCTGAATGTATCCAGATGATGAATGCTCATGGTACGTAAGGTAACAAAGCCCAAAGCTTCCTGCCACGGTGCCCAGTGTGGTATAGCCCGCATATCAATGGAAGCAAATACCGGAAGACCTAAAAAGCCTTGATCCAAAGCCGACTTACATGCCCTGATGGACTGATCGTAACGCATATTTTGGTTCACACCAAGTTTAATTCCTGCTTCCTCACAAAGTGATACGATTTCCTTCGCCTCGGCATAACTTGTCCCCATAGGCTTTTGAATTAAAATTCCTTTGATGTGGTCAGCATATTTTACTGCATTACGAATCACTTCCAACTGAATATCAGGTGGCACAGCAATGTCTAAAACCTCCACTTCAGGATCTTTAAGCAGGTCAATATAAGAATCGTAAATTTTACTGATATCGTGACGTGCTGCGACTTTGCGTGTGTTTTCCGGAGAGCGGGATGAAATAGCAACTGGGTTAAATCCTGCCTGCCTATAAGCGACCAGCTGACAATCGGCCATAATAAAACCAGCACCGATACATCCAATTCCAAAATGTTTGTTTTTTGGCAATTGTGGCAGGTAATTTAAAACAACATCTGATGCAGAATGGATCATTAATTTTCTTTTAAAGTGATTTCGTTCTCTTTTTTAAGGAAGTCTGTATCGGCTGATAATCCGGTTGTACCTGATGCCAAAAATGCACCATCTGCTACAACCTTTACCGGAGTGATGCAGGATGTATTTTTTTCCCTGAAAGGTACATTATAACTTAAATTATACGCGGAAATAAGTGACCAGCGCGGCTTTTCTGATAAATTTGCTTCAGACATGTGCAACAGATTACTATGAAAAAACAAGACATCTCCAGGCTTTAGTACCACTTCTACCCTTTCAAACCGTTCAAGTGCCTGTTCTACAAAATTCATATCAGCACCTTGTTGTTCGCCTGCAAAAGAATGTTCCAGACGTCCCATTTTGTGCGAACCTTTTAAAACCTGTAAACATCCATTTTGACTGTTGGCTTCGGTGAGCGCAAGCATAACGCTAATCATGGCATCAGGATATAAAAATCCGTTCTTATACCAATATCCATAATCCTGATGCCATTCCCATGCACCCCCAACCTTAGGTTCCTTCTGCATCAATTTAGAATGAAAATGGCATACTTCGCCTTCACCTAGCAAAGTTTGTACTGCATTTATAATTCTTTCACTTCTGATTAGCAAACCATAAACATCATCACCAGGTGTAAACCATAAGGTCAGTTTGGTGCTTTTGTTCGATTGATCGTTAAAGTCCATTGCATTGGAGCGCATCACCTGATCTTCGGTTGCAATACTGTAAAGTAATTCTACACCTTTTGTACTAAGAAAATCCGGTATAATCAGGTATCCGTCATTCAGATACTGTTCCCGTTGTTGCTGCGTTAAAATTTCACCGGCCATCATTCAGGGTTTAAATTATAATTTAAACGAATATAAAGATACACCATCCTTGATTCTGATACTTTCTGATCAGTTGTTGCAATTTTCTTGCGCATACCTACCCGGCGCTTTCGAATCAGCTTGTCACTTTTCCCCGGTCTGATCTGCCTATGGCAAACTAAATAAAATATATTCGTAGCTTTAGCCTTAACCAAATATCCATTTTACAAGTCGTCTGAGTGTTACTCTTATGAAACCATTGCATGAAAAGTTAATTCTAGAGCCAAAGAATTCTTTTGTTCTACAGAAAGATATATACCCCTATTATCCTACACCATGGCATTACCATCCTGAATATGAACTGGTGCTTGTAGTAAAAAGTTCGGGAATGAGGACGGTTGGCGATCATAATGAACATTTCACAGATGGGGATTTGGTATTTTTAGGTCCAAACCTGCCACATTCATATCAAAATGATGCTATATATTATCGAGACGATTCTTCGCTTAAGGCTGAAGCTATAGTTATTCATTTCAAAGAGGACTTTCTGGGGAAAGACTTTTTTAATCTTCCTGAGATGATTCAAGTAGTGCAACTGTTTAATAAAGCTAAATATGGAATAAAGATTACAGGAAATACCCGTCAGCAGATTTCAGACATCATGCTTCAAATGCATACTGTGACCGGGCATAAAAAAATACTGCAATTACTTTCTATCCTTGAAATACTTTCCAATTCGGATGAAATTGAGCTCCTTAGCAATCCCGGGTTTGTTCAACAGCATCTGGTTTCGGATGATGACAGGATCACAAAAGTACACGAGTATATCATGAAAAATTTTCAAAAAGATATTTCATTGTCCGAAGTAGCTGAGATTGCAAATATGTCCATCCCATCTTTTTGTCGGCTCTTTAAGTCCTCTACCAGAAAGGCCTTCTCTAATTTTGTAAATGAGATAAGAGTAGGTCATGCCTGCAGATTGCTTCTCGAAGACAGGGAAAGTATAGCTCAGATCTGCTACAAAAGTGGCTTTAATAACATGTCCAATTTTAATCGTCAGTTTAAACGACTAAAAGAACGATCACCCTTGCAATATAGGCAAAGCGTATCCCGATGAGTTAAGGTTTGTTATTTTATGGATTTATAGGAAACCGCATAGGGTCAATTAAACTCAGGAAATATTCCGTTATATTTACAAGTAGATTTTTAACCTTTATGATCCCGAATGCCTCTAAATTTAAGGCCGTTGAACAAGCTTCAGCTAGTGCTGAAAAATTGCTGTTGACAAAAATTTCCTTAGGTGATGAACAAGCATTCCGGATTTTGTTTGACCGACATAGAAAAAAGGTATATACTTATGCGCTAAGAATTGTAAAATCCGAGGATTATGCTGAAGAAATTCTGCATGATGTTTTTATGAAAATTTGGCAACATAAAAATATTACCGAAATCGAGAACCTACAATTCTTTCTAAGAACAGTTACTAAAAACACCACATTTAAGGTACTACGAAGAATTAAGCTCGAAATAAGAGTAAATGATGAGTGGGGACACGATTGGGAAGAAGTCCATAATGAAACAGAAGACGCAATTCTCTTAAAAGACACAGCAGAAATTCTGAATCAGGGTATTAATCTCTTATCTCCACAACAGAAACTTGTTTATACCCTTTGCCGGGAAGAAGGTTTAAAATATGCTGATGTAGCACAACGATTGTCCATTTCTACCGAAACAGTAAAAAGCCACATGAAACAGGCTCTTAAATTTTTGAGAACCCATGTAGGTAAACACAACGATCTATCGATGCTGATAATTTTCTTACAAATCATTAGCGAAAGAAAATAATTAAAATTATTTTTCATTCCCCTCCCCCGAACCTTTTTCTCAAGGGTCTATGTAATAAAGGGGCAGGTACTGATAACCCAGTCTAGTTTCTTAAACCAATTATAAATGATGAACGAGTTACGACTGACCTATTTATATCGACAGTATATATCAAACCGTAGTTCTGCTGAAGAATTGCAGGAATTGGAAGCGCTGTTAAAAAACTTGGCCAATGAAGATGCTATTTCAGGATTACTTGATACAACATGGGATGATTTAGATACACTTAACGCTAAAGACATTTCCCAAGAACAAGCCGATCTGATCTATAATTCCATTATCAAAAGTAAACCTCAACAAAAAAGAACCTATAAGTTATGGGCCATACGCATCGCAGCAAGCATTTTATTGTGCATGAGTATTGGATTGATCATTTACCGTAGTTACACACCACAATCACAGCAAAAAACTGTAATCAATACAACAAAACCTAAAGTTCAAGACTTTTTGCCTGGGAAAAACAAGGCTGTATTGACACTTTCAAACGGCAATGAAGTAATTCTGGATGATACTCAAAGTGGAAGAATAGCCAATCAAGGCGGGGTCGTAATCAGTAAATTAAATGATGGACAGATTGCATATAGCTCGGCGCATTCCGGTCAAAAAAGTACATCTTCAGCCGATCAGTTAAATACATTAACCATACCCAAAGGCGGGCAATACCAGTTAACCCTTCCAGATGGCACGCTGGTTTACTTAAACTCTGCCTCTTCGCTAACTTATCCAACAAAATTTGCAGGTACAGACAGAAAAGTTACCCTCAGTGGAGAGGCTTATTTCGAAGTGGCTAAAAATCCTAAAATGCCATTTATCATTAATGTGAATAATAAACAGGAAATCCAGGTATTGGGAACTCATTTTAATGTAGAAGCGTACACCGACGAACGCGTTATCAATACTACATTATTAGAAGGCTCCGTAAAAATCCTATACAAAAACAAACAAGCCATACTCAAACCCGGACAAGTAGCCATTAATAGTATGGGCACTGATCTGGATATAAAACCAGCAGATATAGATGAGGCAATGGCATGGAAAAATGGTTTATTTATTTTTAACAACGAGAATATTACCACTGTGATGAAAAAAATCTCAAGATGGTACGATGTAGAAGTTGTATTTAAAGGGAACATGGAAAATGTGAACTTCCTTGGGAATTACTCCCGTACAAAAAGTCTGGCCAGCTTACTTAAAAATATAGAATTAATGGAAAATGTAAATATATCAATTGAAGGAAGGAGGATTACCGTTACCCGTTTGTAATAACCGGGTAGGCTCTTTAAAGAGCAAAAAAACGAGATGATCTAAAAAACCGGGAGTGTTGGAAGCACCCCCGGAGTCGACCGGCTTATCAAAGCTTGTCTGGATCAAAAAAATATTAATACGCTAACAATTTTCAACCTAACCAAATGTATAAAATTTTTACTGCACTTAAATGCGGCGAACTGCCTTGTGCTGCGCATAAATTCATTTTAACAATGAAACTAATTATTCTGATTTTAACACTAAACCTTTTGCAAGTTCATGCATCGAGCTATGGACAGCAAGTGAGCATTAATGTAAAAAATGCCACTGTTAAAGAAGTGCTTAGTCAGATTACCAAACAAACCGGCTATAACTTTATCTGTGATGCAAACATCATAAAACCAACAAATACCATCACCATCAATGTGTCCAATGTAGCGCTTAAAAAGGCACTGGATCAGTGTTTTAACAAACAAACTGTCGATATTATTTTCGGGACTGACAACACTATACTAATCAAACAAAAGAAACAACTAGCTGTAATCCCTTCATTACAGGTAATTAATGTAACAGGAAAGGTAATAGACAATCATGGTCAGCCTATTCCTGGTGTAAGTATCAAAGTAAAGGGTACTGCTGTTGGGGCCATGACGGATACAAACGGCGCATTTGCGCTCAGAGTTCCTGATGCAAAAAGTGTCCTTGTTTTTAGTTTTGTAGGCTATGTAAATCAAGAGGTTGAGGTAGGAAACAATACAACCTTTACCATTACACTTATAGAGCAAAGTCAAACCTTAAGTGATTTAGTTGTTGTGGGGTATGGTAAACAGTCAAGGGCTACAGTTACAGCATCTATTACCAGGGTTGATGGCCAAAGCATCGCGAACCAACCGGTAAGTACCGCAGGTGAAGCTTTAGCTGGTTTAGCTGCAGGTGTGCAAATTCAATCAGATCAAGGTGCAAAACCAGGTGCTGCCCCTACTGTACGGATACGTGGGGTGAGCTCTTTAAGTTCATCCAATGATCCTTTATATGTAGTAGATGGATATCCTTTGCAAAATCCGGCTAATTTCACCCTAATCAATCCAAGTGACATTGAATCTATTGAAGTATTAAAAGATGCGGCATCGGCAGCTATATATGGCTCTCGTGCTGCAAATGGTGTGGTACTGGTTACTACCAAAAGAGGCAAAGCCGGTAAAACTACGTTTGGTGTAAGCGCCTATTCCGGCATACAAACCGTAGATAGATATATTGATGTTTTAAGTAAGGATCAGTATGTACAGCAAGTTAAAGACCTAAGCCGTATTAAAGGCTTGCAATATCCTAGTATTTTAGATGGTGACATCTCTGGCCTTCCAGATGTCGACTGGCAAAAGGAAATATTCAGATCTGCACCAATCAGAAATTTGGAACTGAATGCTTCTGGTGGTAGCGAAAAAGTGCGTTACAACGTTTCAGCTGGTATTTTTAAGCAAAAAGGTGTACTAGTTGGTACTGATTACAGCCGCTACACTACCCGAGTAAATCTGGATGCAGACATTGTTAAAAATGTGAAATTTGGATTTTCAATTTCTCCATCTTACGCTGAGCAATTCAGACAGCCCTCATCGGGACAGGCTAGCGGTGCAGGTGCCAATCCTAGTGATTTTATCATGGGGGTACCGGGCTTAGTGGCTAGTTTAAATTTACCAAGTCCTCTTAACCAAGCTTTAACATTTCAACCGATAGTACCTGTTTACCGCGCTAATGGCGATTTTGCTCAACCTTACGATCGTGAACTGGGTTATAATCTATCACCGACTGCAGTTTTTTCTGCCAGTAACTTTTACAACCCTGTAAGCATTCTAAGCCAATCAATTAACCGCTCCAGAGCATTCCGTACTTTAAGTAGTGCTTTTTTGGAGTACAATCCAATACCAGCGTTAAAAATAAAGAGTTATATAGGCGCTACCCTGGAGAATGAGCAGGTGCACGGTTACATACCCGGCACTATGGCTTATAGCTCAGCACCTACTGCTGCTGCTTCAAATCCTCAGTTGGCTGGTATTTTCGCCTCAGACAATGTGCGTAATAGTTTTGACTGGGTTTGGGAAAATACAGTTACCTATGATAAACAAGTAGGAAAGCACCACTTTAATGTTTTGGGTCTATTTTCTGCCCAGAAATATGAGTCACAAATCAATTATACTGCAGGCTTACCTGGTACCTTTGTTACAACCACCGTACAAAGCCCATTAGCCTCACCAAATACCGTTGGTACAGAAGCGTTTGATGCCAATACGTTCCTGTCGTATGCAGGTAGGTTCACTTATGATTACAACCGTAAATACCTATTCACAGCAGCAGTTCGACAGGATGCCTCATCCCGTTTTGGCCCTAACAACAGATATGCCATATTCCCTTCATTTTCTATGGGTTGGCGTTTAGCAGAGGAAGCTTTCCTTAAAGAGAATCTCGCCAAACTCAGTATTAATGAATTGAAACTAAGAGGTGGTTACGGCCGCACGGGTAATGCCAACATTGGTAGTTTTACCTATGTAAATGCCATTGCCTTAAATAGAAACTATGCCTCTGGAAACAATCGTGTATTTGGCACGCAACAAACAGGCTTTGCAAACCCCGATCTGACCTGGGAAAAGAATGACCAGACGAGTATTGGTGCCGACATTGGTTTTATGCAAAACAAAATTGCACTTACCTTCGACTACTTTATCCGTAATTCAAACGGAATGTTATTGAATAAAGCACTGCCACTTGTTGTTGGTTATGCCACATCCAGCCAGCCTAACGTGGGCACATCCTATCAGGCAAACTTAGGTAAATTGCAAAACAAGGGCTTTGAATTTACGGCCAGTACCAATTTTAAAATTGGCGAGGTTACCTGGAACACGAATGCCAACTTCTCTACCTATAAAACTAAAGTACTGGATTTAGGTGGTCCAAAAGCATTACCTGCAGTTCAGGCTATTAACGGATGGAACAATGTTTATCAGGTACAAGTAGGTCAGCCTTTGGGTATTATGTATGGCTATCAAATTGCAGGTGTGTTTAGAAATGCCGACGATCTGGCCAACAACCCCAAAGTTGTATCAGGAAACAAAATTGGTGATTTAATGATCAAAGACCAAAACGGCGACAATAAAATAGATGTCAATGACGTGACTGCTTTAGGTCATGGTCTACCCGATTTCACTTATGGTTTAACCAATACTTTACAATACCAAAACTTTGACCTGAGCATATTGGTACAAGGCGTACAAGGCGTTAATATCATTAATGGTAACAACAGGCAAACCTTAACAGGTAACCATAACCAAAATTCATTAAGCAAGTATTTTAACAATTACTTTGACCCCGCTTACCCAACCAGAGATGTTTTATACCCTAGCCCTATTTCTACGGCCTCACTTCCGGGCCCTGCGTTATCGAGTTTAAGTGTAGAAAACGGATCTTACTTAAGGGTAAGAAACATTACACTAGGTTACCGTTTAAGCGATAACCTGTTGAATAAGCTTTTTGTAAAATCAGCAAGAATTTATGTGACAGCTCAAAATCCTTTTCTGATTACTAAATACACCGGCTATAACCCGGAGGCTAACATCATGGGAAGTGATCCCACTACTCCTGGTGTTGACCAAGGGACTTATCCTACAGCGCGTACAATTATTTTAGGTATCAATTTTGGATTTTAATTGCCTTAATACTAAAGATCATGAAAGTTAAAAAATTAATTATATATAGTGTTTCCATACTTATTATAAGTGTGGGTATAGCTTCCTGCAAAAAAGCATTTGTTGACATTACGCCAAAAGGCATCATTCCTGTAAGCACCTATTACAATACTGAAATAGACATCAAAAATGCACTTATAGGCACTTACAGTAGCCTTAGACCTATTTACAACGAGCAATATGGCTTTGGTGAACTCCCTTCAGATAATGCCCAGACTTATGGCGAAAGCGAAGTGCTGTATGGAGAACAAGATAAACTCACCTGGCAACCTACCTCAACAAATTTACAAAATGCTTGGACCCGTTTTTACGCCACTATAGCCTATGCCAACATTGTTTTAGAACACGTTAACACCCCTATTATGACTCAGGCCAACCGAGATGCTTATACCGGACAGGCCAAGTTTCTCAGGGCCTTAATGTACTTTAACCTGGTACGTATGTATGGTGGCGTTCCTCTGGTACTAAACGAAATCACTTCTGAGCAACAAGCTTACACATATAACAGGGCTAGTGCTGCCGAGGTTTATACCCAGATAGAAAAGGATTTAACAGAAGCTGCAGCGGTATTGCCGCCAAGCTATACTGGATCTGATATAGGCCGGGCAACCAGTATTGCAGCCAATGCACTTTTAGGAAAGGTTTACATGTTCCAAAACAAATTTCCTCAGGCAGAAAGTATATTAGCAACAGTTGCGGCTACTGCCGGTACACTGCTACCTTACGATCAGATCTTCGGGCTGGGTAAGGATAACAACAAGGACATTATATTTTCAGTACAATATCTTGGCGGTGGTTTTGGCGAGGGTAATACTTTCGCAAGGAGTTTTGTACCACAGCCATCAGGCACCACAATTACAGCCGTTACGGGCAATAGTAATAATGCCGGCACGCCTGATCTTTACAACTCTTTTGAAACAGGCGATAGCCGCTTAAACACTGCCATTGGGGTATACAGTGCCGGTACACTGATATATTATTATCCTAAAAAGTTCATCTATCAAAGCGTTGGAGCCAACAGTGAGGGAGATAATGACTGGCCAATACTACGTTATGCCGATATTATTTTATTGTATGCAGAAGCTTTAAACGAGAATAACAAAACACCTGATGCCCTTACTCAACTTAACCTGGTTCGTAAACGATCAAATCTTGCTGAAAAAACAGATCTATCACAAGCTGATGCAAGAACTGTTATTCGTCACGAACGACGTATAGAGCTTTGTTTCGAAGGAGAAAGATGGTTTGATCTTAACCGATGGAATATTATGGTGGAAGTTATGCAGGCACATAAAGCCAATTACACCCCGGCAAACGGAAGTATTGGTAACATTGTACCAACTTTAAGCCTATATCCAATCCCACAAAGGGAGCGTACGTTAAATCCAAAACTAACGCAAAACCCAGGATATCAATAATATATTACAAATCCTATCTGGAATCTATATCCAGGTAGGATTTTTCATTATTTTCAAAAAATATTACCTGATCAATTATGCGAAATACCCATTTTACCTTACGTTGTATCCTGAGCAGTTTCCTGCTCTTTTCTCTATGTTCATCAGCAAAGGCGCAAGACCTCGTACAATACGTACAACCATTGGCAGGTACTGCTGCAAGTACCACTACTGGCGCACTAAAACATGGAAACGGAACAGAACTGAACGCAAACACCATCCCTGCTGTAGGACTACCGTTTGGCATGACACAATATTCCCCGCAAACACGTCAATCAGAAACAAAATGCCAGCCACCTTATTTTTACAAGGATAACGTACTTACAGGTTTCCGTGGCACCCACTGGCTTAGTGGCTCCTGCACACAAGATTATGGAAGCTTTACCATTATGCCACTCATGGGTAGTTTAAAAACAACGGTTAAGAATTATGGAACAGGTTTTTCACATGAGCAGGAAATCAGCACTCCAAACTATTATAAAGTGACTTTATCCGCTTATGAGCTGGATGCAGAAATCACCGCTACCCTTCGTGCTGCAATGATGCAATTTACAGCCCAACGGGCAGATAGCCTGTACCTGCTGATTATGCCAAATAGTGATCAGGGCAAAGGTTACATAAGCGTAGATAAAAAGAATGGAGAAATCTGGGGCTACAACCCTGCTCATCGAATTTACCAGGGCTGGGGAAAGCCAGCAGGCTTCAGTGGCTTCTTTTACATCAAAATTCAACAGACTGTTAGCCAAAGCGGAACATTCAATGAAACAAAAGTATTTACAACAGATAGCATCAGCAATCAAAAAGACATTGGTGCTTACCTCGGATTTAAAGTTAACAAAGGAGATGTCTTACGCATCAGGATTGGCACCTCTTTCAGCAGTCTGGAAGGTGCAAAAAAGAATCTGGAACAAGAGATCAACAACTGGGATTTTGAAGCCTTATCTGCCAAAAACAAACAAGTCTGGCAACAGGCCCTAAGTCAGATCAAGGTAGAAACCAGGATTGAAAAAGACAAACGCATATTTTATACCGCATTTTATCATGCCATGCAACATCCCCGTTTATTTAGCGATATAGACGGCACCTATCCGCAGTTCGCTGGAGATTATAAGTTAAAGAAATTGACCAATGGCAATTATTACGATGACTTTTCAATGTGGGATATCTACCGAGCTCAGTTGCCGCTATTTGAATTGTTAAATCCCAAGCTCATCAATGACGCAGTTCAATCTATGGTTTTAAAGGGAACTCAAGGTGGTTGGCTACCCATTTTTCCCTGCTGGAACAGTTACACTGCGGCAATGATTGGAGATCATGGTACTGCATTTATAGCATCTGCCTACACCAAAGGTATCCGAAACTATGATGTTAATGAGGCTTATCGATTAATGCGACAAAATGCTTTTGAATTACCTAACCATGAAGATTATGTGAACGGAAAAGGCCGAAGAGCACTGGATACCTATTTGAAATACGGTTACATCCCAATGGAAGACAGCGTGCCCGAAGCTTTTCATAAAAAAGAACAGGTAAGTCGTACACTGGAATATGCTTACGATGATTATGCACTGGCAATGGTAGCTAAAGGCCTAAATAAAACGAGTGACTATACTACATTATTAAACAGAAGTAAGAATTACAGAAATGTATTTGATTCCGAAGTAAATATGATGCGGGGCAGGTATGTCAATAAAACCTGGTATCAACCCTTTAAAGCCAATACCAAAGAGCCTTACATTACCGAAGGCACTCCTCGGCAATATACTTTTTACGTGCCGCATGATGTTAGTGGATTGGCTACATTAATGGGTGGAAAAGCCAAACTGGAACAATCGCTGGATGAACTTTTTGAAACAGGCGAATATTGGCACGGAAACGAACCAGGGCATCAGATTCCCTTTATGTACAATTATACAGCCTCACCATGGAAAACGCACCTTAAGGTTAAGGAAATCCTGGCAAACGAATATAGTGACGGTCCGGGTGGTTTAAGTGGAAACGACGATGCAGGGCAAATGTCTGCATGGTATGTTTTTGCTTCTCTTGGTTTTTATCCAGTTGATCCGGTATCGAACAATTACCAGCTTACCAGTCCTTTGTTTGATGAGATTACCATTAAACTACCTTCAAATAAAACGCTAAGGATTGTTACGCACAAGAAGACCCAAACTTCAGGCCATATATCCGTTGTGAAATGGAATGGCAAGGTTTACGCTAAAAACTACCTTACTTATGAAGGCATACATAAAGGAGGATTAATAGAGCTATTTCTGCAGGACGAACCCAATAAACAATGGGGAGTTTTAAACTAGAAAAGAGCGTGTCCAGAAAAGTTTAATTACATAATCCTCGTCATCCTGACCTGCGTCCGGATGACGAGGATTTATCTGTTTTATGCATTATAAGCAAGAGCAAACTGCTTTGCAAAATCCTCTAGCTTTATCTTACCAATTGGAGCATTGTTATTCAAATCAAAATCTTCCCAAAGTACACCACTTCTAATGGCCGTACCCATCTCTTCATAATTCTTTGCTATTTCTGCAGGAAGTCCCGCTCCTACCATTCCTTCAAATGCCTGAGTATCATCAAATGCTATCCAAGGTAGTTCTGGCTTACCGATAGCTTTTCCTATCTGCTCAGCAACCTCTTTAAGCAAACGCCTGTCGCTTGCAATGTAAACAATGCTTTTTCCGCTAAAACCTTCCTGAATTTTACTTGCAGCAACGGCAGCGATATCTTTTGGATCTACCATAATAATCGCCTGATCTGCTCCATAGTTAGCACCAATGATTCCAGCATGTTTAATCATATCTATATTCCCATACAGGTTATTGTAAAAATAGGCCGGACGCAAAATCAGGATATCGATATTTTCAAGTTTAGCAAAGGTCTGCTCAACATCATAAAGTCCGGCAATGGGGCCTGTACCTTTAGGAAGATGCGCTCCTATACTACTCAATAAAACTACTTTTTTAACACCTGCAGCTTTTACTGCATTGGCATAATGCTCACCAATTTGTTTAATATGCCCCCTAAGGTCATTAGTAGAAAAATCATTGGGCACCATTAAATACACTACGTCTGCACCAGTAAAAACATCAGTCAAAAAGCGCTCATCAGTCACAGATCCAATTGCCGGTATACCGCCAAGATTTGTAATTTCATCTGCTTTATCTTTATTACTGCTAACTACAGTTACCTGATGTCCTTCAGAGATCAAGTTAATTGAAAGTGGTTTGCTGATATTTCCCAGCGATCCTGTTATAATTATTTTCATGATTATTCTGTTTTTATTTAATGACAAAGTTATATTTGTACTTACTTTTATACAAGTACTTACCCCAAAGTATGTAACATGACAGCAATCAAAGAAAGTTCAACATTAAACGCCAACAGAGAAAATAACAAGGCTACCTGCCCTATCAGTTTTGTAATGAGCAAAATTGGTGGTCATTGGAAACCGATTATACTTTACCACCTCATGAGTGGTCCAAAAAGATATAGCGAGTTAAAGAAATTGATCCCAGCAATAACCGAGAAAATGCTGATACAGCACCTAAAACAGATGCAGCAAGAGGATTTGGTTATCCGTAAAGCCGAAAACATTGTTCCTCCTTTTGTAACCTACAGCTTAAGCCCTGAAGGAGAAGAATTGAGGCCTATCCTGGATGCAATGGTTGAATGGGCATTTGCACGTGATTTTTTTGCCGCTTAAAATATTAACTGCAGCATATTCAGATAAACTTATTAAATAATGTACATTTTGGTAAAAGTGGGAAGAATGATTTCCGACGAAACACCAACACGAACTATTTAACTGGAATTGAAAATTCAATGGTTTGCTTAGGAAGACATCGAGTGTCATCACATACCATAAATTCAACCTCGCCCTTCACCGTCAAGGGAGCATTCTTTTTTAGCGTTACTTTTTGCTGAAAAACAACTGAATTTTCGTAATAACTTACATTTAAATCGAGATTCTTATCAAATTTCGTTACAGGTTTAGGCTGAGCGGTCTTGCCAATCACCTTGTAATCAGAATTAGACTTGAATGAAAAATTAGTCTGAATACCATCTCCTTTTGGTATATTCTGAGCATAAACGTGCCAACCCTGCTCAATATTAGCCTTGATATATAAAGTAGCTTCTTTAGCAGATGTCTTTTTTGCAAGATAACTCCAAGTAACAGGTTTAAGAATTTGACCTTGGACTGTCGCTGTTATGAAAAGGGCTAAGATGATAGAAAGTAAATTTTTCATTCTCTTTATTTTTTAATCTAAAGTTACAATTAGAATTGAAACCTCGAAGTAACTTAGTGATGGAGTATCTTAGTTTCTATAAAATCTTTACAATGCACAATAACCCGCCTAACACAACTACCACCAATATGATGAGATAAAAAATGGAGGGGTAAAATAGGCTGTATAGAGTCGGTTTTTCTTCAACAGTTGACAATGCACCAGTCTTGGTTTTTTTCTTCGCTAGAAGCCTTTGTTTGATTGAGTGTCCTGTAATTACAGATGGAGAGCGGTGTTGGAGCATTATCTAAATTACCAATATTTTTTGGTATCGATACGGTTTTGCCAATTTTAAACAGACAAGTATCTCATAAAAACCATTAGGGAGCACCCTTAGTAGGTAATGCTATCGGACTTAGATTACTAATGGTTTCGAAACTTTTCAATTTCTTGACTTGTTGCAGGAATCATTTCTGCAACTTCAGCTTGATTGTCTTTATAAACCTTCACCTTAACCGGAACATCAGCCTTATTTGCTTTTTTAATCAAATCGATGTATGAATCACTATTCTTTAATCCAAGATCAATATAGAAAAAACGGGCATGAGGATAAAGAGCTAACATAACAGTGTCATTCTTTGCGGTTCTTACTTCAGGAAAAACAAGACCAATTTCAATGGTTTCCCCCTCCTTTATCCGCTTCTCTTTTGCTTTTCCATTTTGCTTTGCACAAGAGAAAAATAACGAAAGAAAAACCATACTTAAGGCGCTAAAAATAAAAATACTAATTGTTTTGAACTGAAGCATATGACAAGCGTTTATGCCCCCAATTTATAAATTATTTATTGATCTGCATATAGGTAAAATGGAAATGTATATCACTCAAATTTGTTACAATAAAACAACTTGCTAAAGCCATACTCTTATACTTTTTTTACTAATTTAGAACGTTGCTAAAGAAGTTCCGGGAAATAAAGTAATGACATTTTCCAACACAATTATAAAATGTAACCAGCGTTTAGACTGATAATAATTAATGGGGAAACCCGATTCAATAACTTACAAAATCAGAATTCAATGAAAAAACTAAGGTCAAAAGTAGTAAAAGCACTGAAAAGAGAATTTACCTTCGAATGTACCATTTCATCAAGAATGAATCAGGTTATTCTAAACGTTAAAAACATTGATTTTGAACAGCACCTTGGGCAGTTGATACAACAGACTCAGCAAATCATCGACAAATACTTCCCTCAACGAGAAGAGCACCTTTGCCTGGTTATAAGGGAGATTGGTGGGAATAATCAGAATACATTTAAAATCTGGAAATCAGCATATTAAAAGAAAACGCCTGTAGCTTACAAACAAACTACAGGCGTTAATAATATTTGCTATGCTTTCTTTAAGCGGAAAACCTTGGTTTCATGAGCGCTTACTTTACCGGCCCATTTATTGCCTTTTCCAACAACCTTATGTTGCCACAAATCTCTGATTTCATATTTATCAGATAAGCCCAAATCGCTGAAAGCAACTTTTGCATTTTGAGTTGTTGCAGCCTTATTAAGTATCGCAACTGCAAAATCACCATTGGCAAGCGGACGAACAAACACATCCCATGTATCGTTTTTAATTTTTCGCTCTCCTTGTTTGCCTAATGAATCCTGATTCAAAGCAATAACTTCTTCGTTTAATAAAATCCGTTTAGTGGTTTCATTCATCGTTCTGATATCGCTGCTTGCATATAATGGCGAGTTTAACATACACCACATACTCATTTGACTTTGGTATTCTGCATCAGTACAGCCATTGGCACCAAACGCACCCGATGGACCCTTCACTCCTTTTAAACCTACATTTAGCATATCGCCATCATTCCAATGTCCGGGGCCGGAAAAGCTTGCCAAACCAGCATTTTTATCAATCACATTATAAATACCAACTCCACCCTTACCATCTGTATCGTTCCATTTATCTCTGATATCAAAAGTGGTACGCCAGCTTTGTCCACCAACTTCAGCACCCCAGTTCCAAGCCTCACGAGGTCCCCATTCGCAAATACCCAAAGTAATATCCCTGCCAGAGTTGCGTAAAGCCTTTGCCATTTTTCCGTAGCGCTGCTTTGCTGTAGCCACATCTTCTGGCGCGTTACAGTAATCGTATTTTAAGTAATCGATATCCCAGGAAGCAAATGTTTTTGCATCCTGCTCTTCAAAGTTTAAGCTCGCCGTATATCCTGCACAGGTTAACGGAGCCGCATCTGAATAAATACCCATTTTCATTCCTTTACTATGGATGTATCCTGCTAATGCTTTAATGCCTGAGGGGAATTTTTTAGGATCAGCGATAATGTTATTCTGGTTATCCCTTCCACCCTGCCAGCAATCATCCAGAAATATGTATTTGTAGCCGGCTTTTACCATACCGGTAGACACCATCGCATCCACCATTTCTTTAATGTCTTTTTCATTCGGGTTCTCAGACATAATGTTCCAGCTCATCCATCCCATTGGTGGTGTTGCTGCTAATTTTACCTGTTGAGCAAAGGTTGTTGCGCTCAATAAAAGCAGGGCAATACTTAATTTTATTTTCATTTATTGTTTATTGGTTTATTCTGAAAATAAAGGTAATGCTATTATCTATATAGTTATACATAATACTGAAATAGTCCGTAGATCATACTGAGTAGAATTAAGTAAACGATGTTTATCCGTAATTTAAAGATCAGTAGTATAGAAACTACAATCCACAACAAGGTCATTAAATCTATTTTTCCGAACGAAAGACCGTGAGGAAATAGTACATCTTTTCCTAAATAAAGTGCGAGATTTAAGATCACGCCAACAACTGCCGCAGTTACAAAAGTTAATACATCGCTGATCATTACACTACCTCTGGAATGCTCTAACACTGGTCCGCCGACAAAGATAAACAGGAACGAAGGTAAAAAGGTATAAAACGTAGTTGCAAAAAGCCCTACAGTCCCCATCAACAAAGAGCCATCAAAATGATTGAATCCAGCCATAAAACCAACATAACAAACCACAATGATTAAAGGTCCTGGTGTAGTCTCGGCAAGGGCAAATCCATCTACCATCTGTGATTTACTTAACCAGTTAAACTTTGAAACACTAAATTGGGCTACATAAGGTAAAACCGTATAAGAGCCGCCAATTGTAAAAAGCGCGGTTTGTGTAAAAAACAAGATTAAACCTTTCCAGAAGGAAAAATCTCCGCTAAAAAGGTAAAACAACAACAATGGCAATCCCCAAATCAGTAGAAAGATTAAACCTTGTTTGGTTAACAGCCTGGCATTGAAATCCTTGCCTAACCCTTCGGTATTCTTGTTAATGTAATACCCCTCCTCATTCAACTCCTCTTCAGCTTGATCCGTACGCTTTCTGTAAACAAGGGCAGGCCAGAAATACCTGAACAGCAAGGCCAAAATGATAGTGCCGACAATGATATAAGGCATCGAGATGTTAAAGAAAAAAATACAGGAAAAAGCTACTGCAGCCAGTAAATAATGTAAAATACCATGAAGCGCCTTATTACCCACACTCCAAACTGCATGAAAAATAATGGCTACCACCGCGGGCTTTAAACCACTAAAAATAGCATCCATCCAGCCCTGATTTCCGAATGTTACATAAAGTAGGCTAAGCCCCAGCAGGATAAACATAGATGGCAGAATAAAAAACAAACCCGCCAACAGCCCTCCACGCTTACCATGAAGCTGCCAGCCGATGTAAATCGCCAGCTGCTGTGCCTCTGGTCCCGGTAAAAGCATACACAAACTGAGCGCATGAAAGAACCTGCTGCTGCTAATCCATTTCTTTCTTTCAACCAGAAAATCATGCATAATGTTGATATGTCCAAGAGTCCCTCCGAAACTGATCCATCCTAATTTAAACCAAAATTTTAAAGCTTCTATGAAAGTGGGTTTGGATAAAGTATCTTCTTTTTGCATACGGGGATTTCGTGTTCAATAAAGCTTCCTTTTTAAACATAGAAATGTTTAAAGGATAGAAAAATAGATAAAATTTGTAGTGATTTTCTTGATGCTAAAGATACGAAAACTATTACTTACATGGTTGCTATTGCCTTTAGGAAGGATAGGAAATACATACATTTTAGGTCTAAATTTGAAACCAATTGACTTCCGGTGAAAATTTTATTTGGTTTGTAGTGAATACTTTATTGGTTTAAGCGGGATTTTAATTTGCAGATTCCCCTTAACTGTGACATATTGCAATACAATAGATTGCTGATGATAGATGTTACGGTACTTCCAATGATTGATGTGATGCCAAAACCAGGGACTCCTTTGGTGAAGGTAATGAATGATCGCCTTGCTGTTATGGCAGAAGAGCTTCAAAAATCTTTACAAAAGGAATTCTCTCATGAAAATACTTGCGAAGATTTGGTAATCTATATGAGTTATAACAGTAAGTATGCAGTGCGCTGGAAGATTGTTAATGATGTTCCTTCGTCAATTCAGAATAATGTTGCAAAGTGCTGTGGCAATTTAGGCTATATTCAGTGGAAAGAGCTTGACTTGTATAGCTATAAAGTGAAAAGGTAATGAATTTTAAGATCCTCCACCTTTTCGAAAGCGCTAAACTGGTGATTATTGAGATTAAGCGCAATGACTTACCTGAAGATGCAGTAAATGCGGAGATTTATCATTGGCTCTATCTGGATAAACAAAACGGGGCACTGTTAAAGCTATGGTTTCGTTCATTGGATTCTTCGGGCGAAATTGAAGAAAGATATTTCGAACAAGGTTTTTTAAAATTCAACAGCACTCAGGCTACCTTTATAGAAAAGTACAATTCCGCTCAGCATACATTAAACAACCATAGTATTAAGGAGCTCTCTGCTGAATTGGCAACGGTATTGGAAGACTATTTAAAGGAACCAAACCTCCAAAGTTTATAAACCCACTACTTTAAAGTTCTTATTTGGCTTTAATATAGCTCTTATTATAGCCTAATGCCTTTCTTTTTTCTTTGTAAGAAATAAAAAAAGGTATATAATGAAATACAAGTTTTATAAAAAGAAAGAACTGGGTGGAATATCAGCAATAAAGAATAAGCAAATCTATAACCTATTGCCTATGTTTTTCTACAATCCCCATACGCTAAAGTCACTTTCAACCGCTGTCAGCATTCATAATTGGGCTTACCCTAATGAGCATGTGGATGTGAAGAATAAAGTAGGGCAAATTATCTTAAAACTTTATGGGGAGAAAGGCAAAATGCTTATCCCCTTAATTTGATAATGAGGATTTACTATGTTAGAAGGCTTTATTTTAGTATTTTGGTTTTACTAAAGAATGTTATTATAGAGCCTATTTCATATGCACACACTTCTACCCTTTCTACTGGCTATGGTAGCCGCAATAGTACTATTGAATATGTGGGCTACGAAACTGAAAATCGCCTACCCTATTCTATTGGTTATCGCTGGGTTATTGATCAGCTTTATTCCTGGGCTGCCAGTCGTAAAAATCGATCCTGACCTCATCTTTTTCCTATTTCTTCCACCTTTACTGTTTGAGGCTGCCTGGTCAATCTCTTTTAAGGAAATGAAAAAATGGTGGCGGATCATAGGTAGTTTTGCCTTTCTGGTGGTATTTTTTACGGCACTCTCTGTAGCATTGGTTACAAATCACATCATTCCGGGCTTTACAATTGCCTTAGGGTTTTTATTAGGTGGTATTGTATCGCCTCCCGATGCGGTGAGTACTGGAGCAATTACAAAGTTTGTAAAAATTCCGAAATCCACTTCAGCCATTCTGGAGGGAGAAAGCTTATTGAATGATGCTTCTTCACTCATCATTTTTCGCTTTGCTTTAGTAGCAGTTGGGACAGGTCAATTCATTTGGCAAGAAGCAACACTCAGTTTTTTATGGATGGTAATTGGCGGTGTGGGCATTGGTTTATTATTGGGGTGGATATTTGTTCAGGCTCATAAACGCCTGCCGACGGATGCACCCTCAGACATTGCACTTACACTGATTGAACCATACTTTATGTATTGGATAGCCGAACAGGTTCATAGTTCAGGCGTTCTAGCCGTTGTAGCAGGTGGTTTGTTTATGTCTTCGAAAAGGTTGATTTTTTTGAACAGCGCCAGCCGGATCAAAGGCTACAGTGTATGGGAAAGCTTTGTGTTTATACTCAACGGTATCGTTTTTTTAATCATAGGACTTGAACTTCCGGAAATCGTAGATGGACTACGCTCAAAAGGCATCCCATTAGGTACGGCCATCGGCTATGGCTTATTGGTAACAGGCGTATTAGTCGGCGCCAGAATCATCAGCTCTTATGCGGCAATGGTGACCACCTTTATTTTTCGGCCTAGTGTAGCCCCACGTGCTACTTCCAGGAAAAGGCAAATGCTCATGCCACTCCTATTAGGCTGGACAGGAATGCGAGGGGTGGTATCTTTGGCTGCCGCATTAGCTATACCGGTTACGCTTGCCGATGGTACTGCTTTTCCGTACAGAAACCTGATCCTGTTTATCACCTTTGTGGTTATATTAGTCACCCTGGTGGTACAGGGGCTTACACTTCCCTATTTCATATCAAGAACACAATTGTTTGTAGGACTTAATGCAGGGAAGGAAGACGAAACGGGTCATGAAATAAAACAAAAACTAAGGCAACATATTTATCAGTTCCTGAAAAGCAAATATGACAATGAATTGCAGGGGAATAAGGGAATGGAGAAAATGTTACATCATTGGGAAGAAAAAACTAAAGCAGCTGATGACGATTGGATGAATGACAAGACCAAAGCTATATTTGTTGAGATGCTCGAAAGCCAAAGACAATTTCTGGCAGAACTAAATAAAGACCCTTCCATTAATGAAGAAACCATTCGTCAGCAATTGTACCAGATCGATCTGGAAGAAGAACGATTGAAAATAATTTAGTAAACAAGGTAAAATGGTATTGATAACATCAGCATATATATCTGAAATTATAAACAAGCTAACAGAGAAAAAGGCGTACGATAAAATATCGGGGCACTCAGATCTTAAAAGCTACATTGGCACCAAGTATGACCTCATTGGTCTGGCGGTACCAATGCAGCGATCAATTTTTAAAACCGGCTATACTTTCAACATCTTGTCTCTTGAGGATCAACTGTCTGTTTGGAATGCAATCTGGGAAAGTGCAGACGTATATGAGGTATTGAGCCAATGCATCTACTTTATCGAAAAAAACTGGTTGAGATTTGATACGAATAAACTCTGGGCGATCCTAAGAACCTGGGTAAAAAAGATTGACAACTGGGCACACTCTGATGGACTATCTGATATCTATGCGCATTTGATGGAAAAGATGCCAGAGGAAATATACAGTCAGTACCAAGTATGGAACAAGTCAGAAAATCCCTGGGAAAGAAGGCAGTCCTTAGTGGGTATGCTCCTTTACAGTAAAAAACGTAAGACCTTACTCCCAGCAATAAAACTACTGGATATGGTTGAACCTTTAATTACTGATAAGGACTATTTTGTTCAGAAAGGACTGGGCTGGGCACTCAGGGAAATTGGAAATGTTTATCCATATGAAACAATGGCTTTTTTAAGTAAATACTGTACAATTCTTCATCCCGTAGCATTTGCTACCGCTGTAGAGAAAATAAACCCCGAATTTAAAAACACGTTGAAGCTTCAGCGGAAACACAAAAGAAGTTTGACTACTTCTTCTGTGAAATTGGTTTAAATACAAAGAAACTGATCAGTGCCAGGGAGATTACCCCAATCCCGCTGGACAAAGTCAGCAGTTTAAAGCCGTTGGCCAATGCCTCATGTGTAATATCACCAGTTGGGTCTGCAGCTGCAATACCGGGTATTTTTTCCAGAATGTCTGTGAAATTGCCGGCTGCGATTTTTTCGGCTGCTAAATGGAGCTGAAGGGTGCTGAAAGTTTCCACAAATGCAAGCTTTAAATGGATGAACACACCTTTGCTTAACAAAAGTCCCATCAAAGCAATATTGATTGCAAGAGTGATCAGTCTCGCACTCATGTCTATCCCCGAGGCCATACCTGCACGGTCTTGACTTACTGAGCCTGTGGTGGTATTCGTAACTGTAGTATTGGACAATCCCAGGCCGATGCCGGACAACAGCATACCTGGCATCATACTCCAGTGCCCAAGATGCGCAGCATGAATGCCAAACCACATCAGTATAAATCCCAATCCGATGATAAAGAGGCCTAATGGAATGACAATACCAGGACGATATTTCAACAGAAGCCGCTCAGCCAGAGGTGGAATCACTAATGTAGGCAAAGTATAGGCCAGCAGTGCCGTACCAGCCATGAGGCTACTATATCCCAGGACGCCCTGAAAATAGATGGGAAGGTAGATCATAAAGGGCCAAAAACAGAAATTCATTCCAATAGAACCAATGATGGCTCCGGAAAAGTCCCGTATTTTGAATACGGTAAAATCAAACATAGGCTGAATACTTGTCTTTTCTGCATATAAAAAAAGTAGAAAGCAGACTGCAGATGAGCCAATGATCATTAGGCCGTGGATACTTGTAAAACCCACTTCAGGTCCTTGGGTAATGAAATAGATCAGTGTGAAAATGCTTATGGAAAGGCTAACCATCCCTAAGGTATCCAATCGCTGTATTTGAATGGACTTTGATTCCCGTACACCGGCCCATGCAAGTGCTATTGTAAGGATACTTAGTGGGACGTGTGCTAGGAAAACCCATTTCCAGCTTAAAAATGTGAGGATTAAGCCGCCAATTAGCGGTCCGAAGCCCAAGCCTATCCCAAAAACAATACCCCAGGCGGCAAAGGCGAAACTGCGTTCGCGCCCATCCTGAAACTGATGAGAAAGAATCGCAACCTGGCAAATCAGCATAATCCCCCCTCCGAGTCCCTGCAAGAAACGTCCGGCAATGAGTAAAGGCATTGCAGAAGCCAGTCCGCAAAGCAGGGAGGTTATACCAAAAAGTACAAGCCCGATTATGAAAACAAGTTTGCGGCCATAGCGGTCGGCAAGCGTGCCGGACGCCATCAGTACCGTGGTACAAGCAATAGTATAGGCATTCATAATCCATTGTACATCACTGAAATTACCCTTTAATATTTTTTCTAGTGTAGGCAGCAATATCGGTACACTTGAAATTTCCAATCCAAACATCAGTGAGGAAAGGCAAACGGCGGCCAGGGTTAATGTATTCTTTTTGTCTTTAAGCATATTCTTCTTCGAGGTAATTTTTAACAAAAATAGACCGAAATACTGACGTATGTTCGGTTCATTTCTATGATAAATAGGTATGTTTGCATTATGGTTCAACAGAATATGCACCAGCATGTAGAGCTGGAATACCTCAAAACTGATCATTGCCCGTTAAGTGATCGCCAGTATAGTTTTTTCGAAATGGTGTACCTTATTTCCGGTAAGGGCACCGTTAGCATCAACGGCAACCGCATGGCTTATCGTGATGGGAATCTGTTGTTGCTTACTCCCAACGACCGTCATACCTTCGAGATTACTGAAGTAACGGAGTTCCTGCTGATCCGGTTTAGTGATAGTTATATTCGAAGTTACCCCTGGAAAAGTATTCATCACCTGGAATGTCTGCTCTTTTATGCCACTCATTTGTCGGGTTGCGTAATGCGTTGCAAGGACGACAGCCGCTTGGTTGAAATGATTGTTGAATCACTCCTGTTTGGAATGAAGGTTGGCGGTGTTTATCAGCAGGATCTTGACATGAACCTGGTGAACGCGCTGATTGTTATTGCGGCAAGGAATATTTCAAAGGTAAGGCCTGAAAATGTCCGTACCAATACGGATAAGCGGATACTCCAAATCATCAACCATATTGAACGTCATATTTTTATGCCAGATCAATTGACTGCCGCTGCAATAAGTAAGACCTTTGGGATTTCACAGGCTTACCTGGGTGTCTATTTTAAAAAGCAATGCGGAGAAACGATTCAGCAGTTCATTTCCAGCTACAGAATCCGGTTGATCGAATGGCGGTTAAAGTTTAGTGACCTAAGGATTAATGAATTGGCAGATGAATTCGGTTTTGCCGATGGCAGTCACCTGAACAAATTCTTTAAGAAGCAGAAAGGCATAAGCTTAACCGGATATCGACAGCGCTTGGGCTAAAGCTTGGCAAGCTTTTCTTTCCGCCTATCGCTTAAATATTTCCTTACAGGAATATCATAAATTACCATAACTAAATACGCAGCGCCAACCAGAAGAATAAGTCCGACTACAATGATAAGAGTCAGTTGCATAGCATCTGGTTTATGACTGAGGTAATAATTACCGAACATCCATAACACGGCATAATGCGTCATGTACAATGGGTAAGAGATTTTTCCGGAAAATATGCAAAGCTTTTTTAAGCCAGGTGTTAAAGCAGCTCCGGCACCCAAAGCGATCAGCAAGGGAAAGTAAAACAGTACTACCAATGGTTCTGATAACCAATTCCATTTAGAGGATGGCATGATAAAGGCCAGCAGCAATAATATAGACAGCCCAACAAAACCCAGGTTATTTTTGATGATCCAGTTGGAACGATAAATAAGTAAGCCTGCTAAGAAAGAATAGGATATCCGGGCGCTCCCATCCCAAAAGGTCGGACCACTCCAGCCGCCTAATAAATTTCCTGAACGGTAAGCTACGAAGCAAATGGCCACCGCCGAAAGTAGCGTTAACAGCAGCAGATAGTTGCGTTTGATACGGTAAAGAATAAATGCGTAAAAGATATTGGCAACATATTCCCAAAATAAGGACCATGATGGTGCATTGAAGCTGAATAGGTTAAATCCACGGTCTTCTATTATTGGCAAGGGAATAAGTAATACTGAGCACAAAAATGTTAGAGCGATCTTCCCGGCGCTGTACAATTCAAGATGGCCGCCAAATGGGTCGAATAAAAATGCCAGCAATCCTAGTACCGATCCTGCTATAACCAAGGGATGCAACCTAATGATCCTTGATTTGAAAAATTCAAGAACGCCTATTTTTGCAATACGATCGTCATAGGCATATCCGATTACAAATCCCGAAAGACAGAAAAAGAAATCGACAGCTAAAAAGCCATGTCCGATAAAGTTCTGGCTGGGATCGGTGTAAACCCATTCCATGAAATGAAATACTACAACGGCGAGGGCTGCAACGCCCCTTAATCCATCTAGAAGTGTGAAATGCTGTTTTGTTTGAAGAATTGTGGTGGTAGTTTTGTTCGTATCCATTTAATGTGTATCCTATCAGGTTAAATTTAATGTAGCAATAGCCTGATGTGTTGGTGCGGCAAGATATTTAATATTAATAAAGCTGCCAAATTTATAATGATTGTTTAGGTAGATTCTATTTTTTTACAAAAAAGCTGAACTTTAATTTGTCAATCATCCATTCTTTTAATAGCTAATTTATATTGCACGGGGCTCTCGCCGGAGTGCCCTTTAAAGACATGACAAAAATGTGAACTCGATTTAAATCCGCAGAGATAGGCAATGTCATTAACTGATTTGTCCGTCTGAATTAACAATTCTCGGGCATGGGCAATCCTAAGTTCATTCAGAAATTGTGAGAAACTTTTCTTAAGCCTCCTTTTAAAGAAGCGACAGAAACTCTGTTCCGTCATACAGGCAATGTCAGCCACTTGATGCAAGGTAATCTGATTGTGAAGGTTATCTTTGATAAACTTAATTACATTCACTAATCTGTCAGGATAAAGGTCATCATAGTGGTCAGTATCATCATTAACAATAAAGCTCTTTTCTTCCGAAACAGAGATTAAGTTCATAATCTGCAATAATCCCTCTATTTTACTGAATCCTTGAAGTTCAGAAAGTTCCACTAACTTGTTTGCAATAATATTACGGGTCTCACCGCAAATCCTGATTCCCTTGGAAGATTGGCGGATCATATCCCTGATCTGATGAAATTCCTTAATGGAATCAAACATCTGGGTGAAGATTTTTGGGTTAAAATAGGTCACGATCACCCTAGATTGCAGGGTCGAATGCTCTTCATAAAAAACAGGGTCACTCAGCCACAAATGAGGGACATTTGATCCGATAAAGACCATATCTCCCGCCTCAAAAGGCTCTACAGTATTTCCAATTATCCGCTTTCCGAATCCCTCGATCACAAAAACAAGTTCAAGTTCCGGGTGCGAATGAAAAGCAGGTTGGTGATGAAATGGAGAAGCTAGAAAAGGCTGACTTCTCAGGTCAACCTTCATTAGATCATCTATCAAAGGCGTTAATTCCGTTTTCAATAACCTCATTTACATTTGGTTAAACATTAATCTCTTTACCTGTGATAAGTCTTCATCACTAAAAATACTTAAATTGGCCATAACGTCTTATTCCTTATTCAAAACTACTAAATATTCTAGTAAAAGTTACAAATCTCGGGACATCATGGCTGCATCTATGCCGGGCTGCTCTACATCACCGGCTTTCAGCTACTTTACTATTTAATTTTATTGGCTGCTGAATTGAAATAAGCCAATGCTTCTTTAACATCCTCAAGGTTATCACTCATGTTCTGTTCGCATTCAACGTTAATAAAGCCATCAAACTTTTGTTTTTTAAGTTCCCTAATCACCCCTGAGAAATTAATAGAACCGGTTCCAAGGTCAACATCTGTTCCAGATGGATCTACATCTTTAAGGTGCACTGCAAAAACATGACCAGCAAGAATTTCCAGGCATTTAACAGGATCTAAACCACTTCTAACCCAGTGACCCAAATCCGCACAGGCACCAATATTTGGATGTCCTTTTGTTGCAGCAAGCACTGTATCAGGATGCCAGTACGGACTACTTCCTTTAACATGCTGATGAATGGCAACTTTAATTTTATATACCCCTGCCAAACTATCGACCATATCGAGAAGATCCTGCCTTGGTTCACAAACCAGAAATTTCAGACCCAGTTTGCGGCCCATTTCAAAATATCTTTTCCATTCGGCTTCATTATTGGCATCACCAACATACATTGAGGACATGGTGAGACCTTTATCTTTCAGCATTTTTTGCATTAAGGCCGTTCCTTGTTCATCCAGATCCCCCATTGCTTTATTCCTGAAGTCGGGACCCAGGTTATAAAAAGAAAATCCCTCGACATATTTTACGCCACTTTGAGCAGCCATGGTCAATGCTTTATTCAGGTCATGCTGATTGAAAGAGTAAAGAGCCACTCCCGTTTTCCATTTTACATTTGCAGGTTTACCCACAAATTTGTCTTTATAAGTAAATGCCATAAAGGCGAATGCTGCCAATACCAGCAAGAGGTACTTAGATGTTGTTTTCATTGTTTTTTTAGGTGTTTATGAGTTAAAATTATTGTTCATGTAACCATTATTTTCCTGGCAAGGCAAATGCAACATAAGCATCACTTGAATTGCCACCCCATTTTGAACCTCCGCAGGCGATTACAACGAATTGTTTGCCAGCCACTTCGTATACCGCGGGAGTGGCTACTCCAGGAGCAGGAAGATCAGTCTCAAAAAGTATTTTACCGTTCTTCTTATTGATTGCCCTGAATTTACCATCAGCGGTTGCGCCAATAAAGATCAGCCCTCCGGAAGTGACAACCGGACCGCCATAGTTTTCACGTCCCGTAGTAGGTATTCCCTTTTTCTTCAATTCTTCAAACTCCCCAAAAGGAACTTTCCATACATACTTACCAGTTTGAAGATTAATCGCATTTAAAGTTCCCCATGGTGGGCTAATGGCAGGATATCCTTCTTTAGTAAGGAATTTATTATAGCCAGTTGACCCAAATGACGGTTTGGCTTTTTTAGTCGATTTCACATCTGAAGGTCCAGTATAGGGTTTCTCCTGCTCAGATTTCAGATCCAGTATAAAGGAGCCAATTGCAGTTTTTTCCTCTTTTGTCAGGTGGTTAAAACCAGGCATCATCCTTCTTCCTGTTGACAGCAATTCTGTGAACTGATTCAGGTTATATTTCTTGCCAACACCAACTATGGAAGGATAATCACCTGCTCCCAAACGTTCGGGGCCATGACAAACCATACAATGCTTGTTATAAAGTGCAGCTCCAGCTTCCAGATTTGTGCGTGCAGCAGTCTTCGGTGCCTCGTTCTCTATGAGGTTTAGCACCCAGGCCATTTCGTTCGCATTGACATATAAAATATTTGACTCAGGATCAAAAGCAGGCCCTCCCCACTCCCCGCCACCATCATATCCCGGAAAGATAATTGTTCCTTCTTTGGTAGGTGGCGTATATATACCTTGAGAGCGATAGGTTTTAAACCTTCTTTTTATATCCTGATAAGAGGAGTCACTCACCAGGGTGTTTAAATCATTTTCAGTTAATATCTGCCTTGCGAATGGCTTTGGTAAAACCGGAAAGGGTTGAGTTGGCCAAAGTTTCTCTCCTGGAATTGGGGTATTTGTCATAACCTTTCTTTCAACAATAGGAAACAGCGGCTTGCCTGTTGCACGCTCAAAAACAAAGATTAATCCCGTTTTGGTGGTTTGTGCAACGGCATCTACTTTTTTACCATTATGACTTATCGTTGCCAGAATCGGAGGGCTTGAGATATCCATATCCCATACATCATGGTGAACAGTTTGAAAATGCCACTTTAATTTCCCGGACACCGCATCAATTGCAAGCACACTATTTGCATAAAGTCCTTTTCCTAAACGATCACCACCGTAAAAATCATTAGTAGGGTTTCCTGTGCCGGCAAATAGAAGCCCTCTTTTCTCGTCCAAACTGAAACCCGACCAGCTGTTTGTTGATCCCATGCGTTTATAAGCCGTCTTATCTTCCCAGGTCTCGTAACCTGGTTCTCCTGGGTGAGGAATGGTATGAAAGACCCATTTCTGCTGTCCGGTCTTCACATCAAATGCACGGATATAACCGGGCGTTTCTTCTCCAACGTATCCGCTTAGAAAGAACAAATTCTTAAAGATCATTACCGGGGAAGTTGGGGCAATAAAAATTTTACTTTCATCCCTGCCCAAACCTTTTCTCAGGTCTATTCCTCCATCCTTTCCAAATGAGGAAACCAGCTTTCCTGTAATTGCATTTACGGCAAAAGCAATAGGACCCACCGTATAAATGATTCGTTTATCTGCCCCCTCTTCCCAGTACGCTACACCTCTGTTCATGTTCACGCTATTGCGGTGCCAGGTCTTATTCGCTATGGAATCCGCAGGATCGAAATGCCATTTTTCCTTACCGGTTGCTGCGTCAATGGCAAAAAGTTTCAGTTTGGGAGAAACACCATATAAAACATTATTGATGATAATGGGATTGCATTGAATGGAACCAAACCGGGATTTATCGTTATTTTCAGAATGGTAAACCCAGGCAACTTCCAGCTTACCTACATTGGTGGTGTCAATTTGCCGTAGATTGGCATATTTAATATTTTCCCTGCTCCCGCCGGTTACCTTCCAGCTTTTATACTTACCGGCGGTATCTGCAAAAGCAGTGCCGTAAGAAGAAATGGATATGGACCTAATTTTATCATTTTTATAAGCCAGGAGAACTCCTGAAAGAACTAGCAATCCCAAAAGATGCTTTTTACTAACCTTCATTTTTAAAATATTTGTATGTCAATGATCCAAATATATCCCAATACAAGCTCCTACATTATCGTGTAGTTACCATACAGTATAAAATTATTATCCTGTTTGAGTTAGAGCGCCGGTTTGCAATAATCGCCTACTCAATCAGGAATTAGTGAAGCGTAGCATCAACCTGGATATTCCAAATATTTTTGATTAGTTTTATCAAAAAAAACAGATATGAACAGAAAGAGTTGTCTTCCTCCCCCTACACCTTAATTATTAACCTACACTGTAAGGTCAAGGTTTTTGCGGGTCAATCGATTTGCAGCTATTGCCTTGGTATGCACATTTAGTTTATTTATTAATTTTTAGTTCCTGTTTTTAAGAACAGGCAGACAATTCTTTTATGAAAAAATCATATTTGGTACTACATTTCGCTGTATTACTTGCGGGCTTTACCGGGGTATTCGGTAAACTCATCTCACTTAACGAAGGACTCCTGGTTTGGTATAGAGTATTTTTCTCTTCTATTATCCTCTTATTGATTTTAAAACTGTTTAAAATCCGGTCTGCCATGACCTCCAAAGAGAAATTTGACATTGCAAAAATTGGGGTTTTCATTACCATACACTGGCTGTTTTTTTACGCTAGTATCAAGTACGCTAACATTTCTGTAGGTGTGGTATGTTACTGCCTGACCAGTTTTTTCACCGCTATTTTTAGTCCGATGATTAACCGGCAAAAAATCAATCTCAGGGAGCTTTTATTAAGCCTGTTCACCCTGGCTGGGATAGCCCTGATCTTCCATTTCGATTCTTCCTATCAGTTAGGAATAGTTCTGGGCATCATCTCCTCTGCTTTTGCCGCCTTGTACACCATTTATAATGAACGGCTGGTCAGAAAATACGACAGTAGGATCATCAATTACTACCAGATGATTGGAGGTACTGTTGCGTTAGGCGTTTCTCTTCCCCTGTATCTGCATTATTTTCCGGCACCCTCACTCCTTCCTAGTCTGAAAGATACCGTCTACTTGTTATTACTGGCTTCTTTTTGTACAGTAGGCCTTTATGTGCTATTTGCTGAAACTTTAAAACGCCTCTCTGCATTTACAGTTAACCTAAGTTTTAATCTGGAACCGGTATATGCGATCATCATTGCCTTTCTCTTTTTTAATGAGAGTAAGGAACTTAACATTTCTTTTTATATAGGTTTACTGTTCGTTATGGCATCAGTAATCTTACAGACGATATTTTCACTTAAACGATCTACCAAAGCAACTGAGTTTATTCGTATCGAGGACAGCTAGGTGTAGCTCATCACTTAGGCTGGTTCTTTTTCTCAAATTCTTCAAACGAAATTTTAATATAGTTCGCCCGATCGTAGTCCGACCATTTCTTCAGTTTGTCCAGCTTGGGAGTATAGTTCAGTTTGAACGCTTCTAGCTGACCGCTGTCTATTGGAACAGCCTGCTGAATAATAAGATCATTAAAGTATCTGTCAATTTCCTCTGCTTCTGCAGCTTGTTTTGCCAGCTGATTTAATCGTCTTACCCTGCGCCCGTCCTTGCCTAAAAGCTCGTAAAAAAAGGTAATAGGACTGCCGCCGAAAGGTAACAAGAGCCCTATCGGCGGCTTTCCACCATAGAATATCCCTTTTTCTTTACTATAGGCAGTGCTGATCTCCTTAAAGTTTTGTGAAGCAAGTTTACTAGTAATTGCAACTTCTCTAAGCTGATTGGTGAGTTTAAGATGAATAACCACATCAGTAAAATTCTGAACACCTATTTTTTGCGACTGGTATCCAATCCTTTCAATTTGCAGGGTGTCGCCTATTTTACAGATCAACACAAACAATCCAAGTTTATCAGAGTAGACCATCTGGCCACTGCGTTGGTTGCGAACTTCTACTTGCTCTATTCTTGCTTTTGTGCCGTCTTGTAAAATAACACCACGTATCCGATTGGCAGTTTGTGCCATGCTGTAAACAGAGACAAACATTAAGATAAATACAATCCTGAGTGCGAAATTTAGATTCATCACAGCCAAGTTACCAATCAAACTAACTTCAAAACCGTTATTTAACTTTTTTTAACATAGTTATTTATTTCTGGACATCCAACCGCTGTGGAGAAATGACGCCAATTGGAGAATTTAAAGATAATTTTGACTAATTTTAAGGTTAGAGTTCCTGTGCCAAAACTCCTTAAGTAAATGATTAGCCTATGGCCACTAAGCCGGTTAAGTACCAACTTAAATCTATTCTTGGAGTAGCTTTTGGAATAGCAGTAGGCATTGGAGGAACAATTGGTGTTGGTATTTTACGAACACCTGGAGATATTGCCGGGCTTTTAAATAATCCATGGCTGATTATTGCCTGCTGGGTATTAGGTGGCATTTATGTACTATTAGGTGTCGGTTCTTATGCAGAATTGGCAGCTATGCTACCAAAGGCCGGCGGAGCTTACAATTATGTAAAACGGGCATTTGGAGATTATGCGGGCTTTTTAACCGGCTGGTTTGACTACATTATAAATGCGATCAGTCCGGCTTATTTCTGTTTGGTAATTGGTGAATACCTGGTAATGTTATTTCCGCCGCTTAAAGATTTAAAGTTAATCATTTCGTTAACGCTCTTGATACTATTCACTTTAATTCACCTAAGGGATATAAAAACAGGAAGTATTATACAGCAAATCGCCAGTTTTACAAAGGTGATCTTATTTGCTATTCTTATCTTTTCACTTTTCGTTTTTTCAGGAGTAAAGTCTCATAATTTTTCTGATCAGGATGTATCCGGTTCAATAGTAAAAGGTGGAATTTTAATCGCTTTTCTAAAATCCCTGCAATTGATTGTAGGCACTTATGATGGATGGATGGGGGCTTGTTTTTTCGCAGAAGAAGATAAAAATCCTGGAAAAAATATTCCAAGATCTTTATTCTTTGCGGCACTTATTGTGATGTTTATTTATGTGTCTCTTAACCTTGCTTTCTTACATGTTAAATAGCTCTTGCAAAATAAGAAGCATAAGTGATCTGGCTCTGACGAGATGATACACCTGGCTTATCTGCCTGTCCGGCACCAAGATTGTAATACGAAATGGCATCTGATATGAAGTTCTGGTTACTGGCAAACAGACCACCGTTATTTTGCAACTGATAAGTATAACCTGCTAGCGCATCTAGCGATTGCTCTTCGCCAAGTGGTACTTTATAATTTAAGGTATAATCAAACTGTTTGGTATTCGAATAGTCGTTAGTAAGGCTCGCTATTCCATTTACCTGGGCGCCGTAAGAAAAAGTGGAAGGCAGGTAATTGTTGCGTTTTGCCGTAGCCTGGTCATAACTGAAGTTTGCTTTAGCCGTAAGCCCCTTAATAATTTCCCATGAACCATAAGCAGCTGCCAACAGACGCTGATTAATTATCTGATCAGTAATTGTAGTAAAAGAAATCGGGTTAGGCGTATTGGCATAGGTTGGGTTTAACGGATAAGAACCATCTGGTAGTTGAAGTGGTAAATTTGCAGGGTAGTACATAGCAGCAGTTATGATTCCCCCGTTCTCAAATGATCCTCCTGTTACCGCATTCTGTGAAGTGCCATTAGAGCCGATCAGGTTAATACCGACCTTGACTTTATCAGAGATACTCTGATCTAAATTTACTTTTCCATTCCACCTTTTGTAATTTGTGCCCATGATGCCCCCTTTTTGATCGTAATAATTACCAGAGATAAAATAAGAGGTTTTACCATTAGCTGCCGACACCGACAAATTGTGCTGTTGTGTATAGCCGCCCTGGGTAATCGCATCCATCGCATTTGGCTGTACCTTTGTATTGTCTATCTCCTGTTGTGTATAGAATGGCTTGAAGGGTGTTGTTACACTGTTAATGTCTACAGTTCCGTAATATGGGGCGATTTTGTTTTTGAACATCCACATTTCCTCATTTATCAGATTGCGCTGCTCCATATAGTCGCGTGTTCCTAGCACCTCATACATTTTATCAACTTTCTGTGTAGCATAATTTCCGGTATATTGAACAGTCGGTTTTCCGGTTTTCCCTCTTTTGGTTGTTACCAAAACCACTCCACTCCCAGCCTGGGCGCCATATATTGCCCTTGAACTGGCATCTTTTAAGATTTCTATACTTTCTATGTCATTTGGATTTATGAAGTTGAGAGGAGATTGGCTTACCCCTCCGCTGCCATACTTGGCGCCGCCAGGAGTACCGGGGTCATTGCTGACCACCACGCCATCAATAACAAACAAGGCACCCTGGTCTGCGTTTGAAGGATTACTCCTTATTTTTATGTTTACAGCTGCACCCGGTTGGCCGGTTGTTTGCATCACCTGGATACCCGTAGCCTTGCCCTGAATTGCCTGAAGAAAGTTGGACGAAGTACCTAGGTTTATGTCTTCGGATTTAATAGAGGATACAGCTCCGGTAACATCCCTACGTTTCTGACTGCCGTAACCAATAACCACAACATCATCCAGATTTTTAATCTGTTCTTTCATGGTTATTTCTAGTGTGGTCTTGTTACCAACCTGCAACTCTGTGGTTTGATACCCAATGAAAGAAATGACCAGAGTTTGTAACGGACTGGCATTAATGGAAAAATGACCCATTGAATCTGTCTGTGAAACTATAGTAGTTCCCTTAACCGCGATCGAGGCTCCGGGAATTCCCATTCCACTTTCATCAATGATTCGTCCTTTTATCAAAACAAAGGCAGACTTTTGCCAGGCATTTGGATCAAAAGGAACACGGTTAATAATAACTACATTCTGGCTAATGGTATAGGTAACCGGTTGGTTGGCGAAAAACTGGTCCAAAACATTTCGGACATCAGTGTTTTCTACGGTTATGTCTTTAGATTTTATCTGCTCAAAAATTCTGGAATCGCAAAGAACATTCAAATTGCTTTGTTTTCTGATCTCTTTAAGCAATTGCTTAAGCGATACATTTTTCCTTGACAGTGTAATTTTTTGTGCAAAGCTGTTTGCGTTTACCTGGAGCAGTCCGGTAATCATCAAAACTATTATGAGTCTCATAATTCTTAGAACTTTATGATATAATTCAGCTTTTTTACCGCGCTCAAATTGCGTATAAAAATTCATACATTTGGTTTGTTTAGGTCGTGAATATTTGGTTGACTAGATTAAATTTTAAAGGCCTGAATATTTGTCAGGGGCGTTACGAGCGCTCCTGGCTTTATATATTCATTTCTTTCTGTAGATTTCCATAATTAGTTTTAAGGCATTACAATAATCCTCCTTCCTTCAATTTTAAAGTGTACGGCATGGGTAAGTTCAAGCTGCCCGAGAACCTCCGATATATTTTTGTAACGTGAGATATTTCCCCAAAGAGAAATCTTTGAAAAGTCTCCCCTGTATTCTACATCTACATCATACCAGCGTGCCAGTTTTCGCATAATACGTTCTATGCTTTCATCTTCAAAAAGAAAATAACCGTTTTTCCATGCGATTACATCACTTGCGTCAACAGGAATTACATTTATCTGGACATTATTTTTATCAAACTGTGCCTGTTGATTAGGTTTTATTTTAACCGATCCCGATGGGCTCGAAACACTTACTGACCCCTCCAGTAGTGTTGTTTCCATAAAACGCTCGTTTGCATAAGCATTGACGTTAAAATGAGTACCTAGAACTTCTATGGTGCTGTTCTCAGTTTCTACCTTAAAAGGCATTGCTCGATTTTTAGCTACCTGAAAATAAGCCTCACCGGTTAACCGGACGTTTCTTTCCGTTCCTTTGAATACAGCAGGGAATCTTAATGAAGAAGCTGCATTTAACCAGACCTCCGTACCGTCTGGTAAATTGATTTTAAACTGTCCCCCGGAAGGTGTTTCAATGACATTGTAATCCGATGATGATGCCGTTGGTACACCAGTCACTTTATAGACTATTTGTCCATCCGCTGTTTTCGTAATACTTATCCCAGTCTGCTGAACGAGTTCTCCACTTGGCGCATCAGTCAGTGAGATTTTTTTTCCATTGGAAAGTGTTAATGTTGCTTTGTTTCCTCCCGATACAATCTCTTGTTTTTGGGTATACATTATTTTAGACTTGGTATCCTTTTTAAGGTAAAAAAAAAGCCCAACGCAACAAATCAATATTGCAGCAGCCGAAACAGTCTGTAGCCAGAGGCGGCGCCTTTTTACAGAAAGTGATAGCTTTTTATCCAGTAAGACCATCTCTTCCTGAAGTTCTGATTCCGAAATTTGGTACTCAGCAAACGTGCTGTCCGATATCCAGTTCTGTAGTAAATGCAATTCTTCGGAACTACATGTCCCCATCCGATATTTTTCTAATAATTCCGTTAACTTTTGTTCCTTCATACGAGTTCGTTTGGGATGATCTTGTAGTAAGACGGACAAGTGGAGAGGAAGGGTTAAAATATTTTCACATTTTTTGGATAAAACCCTTTTATTGTAATGTTGTACGTTTTATCATTTCTCCTTAATACCAGGTTCGAACAAGTGCTGACAGTAGCTGATGCGGATCATGTTGCACGATAAAAAGTAAAGCGGGCATCGCTTGGTGCGAACATCCCGCTTAATTAACGCTCTCATTGACTAATATAAAACAATATTTTCCTTATTGCCAAGTTCAGTTTGTTCAGTTTACAACTACAGGTTATGATCATTCCGAAATTTGAATACAATATGTATTTTTGATCCTTCCCTTTTTGCCAATTTTAGGTAGCGAAGGTGTTGATGGATTCAGGCTATGCAAGTATTCTACGATCAGGTATTTAATAAGACAATTGACATCCATGCCAGCCCTACGGCAGTATGGGAAGCACTCACAAACGTTAAGCTTATGCAACAGTGGATGTTTGATTCCGAAATTGTGATCCTCACCGATTGGGGAATTGGAAATTCAATCACCATTCAAATTGAGCCAGATGCCTACAAGAAGGGATTTGAGAATAAAGGGATAGTTTTAAAATATGAACCTGAACGCTTGCTTCAATATAGTCATTTGAGCTCATTGTCGGGACTACCAGATCTGCACCAAAATTATTCTCTGATCACATTTGCCTTAGTGCCAAATGAAGATCAGACCATATTAACACTCACGCTGAGTAATTTCCCAACGGAGATTATCTACAGGCATCTTGTGTTTTACTGGGAGGTCACGCTGGAATTATTTAAGCAATACACCCTTAGGGCGGTATAATTCACTTAGGGCATTAACCTTGATCAACCTGACTTTGAATATTCGTTAATTCCTCATCAAACAGCTCAAAAAACAGGTTTTGCAATTTATGAACATGCTGTAATGTTTTAAAATCACCTGTATCATCATTTGCCGGAACCTGCTTGTAGCATTCAAAATACTGATCTTCTTCAATATGGTATAAGAAGAAATTGTAATCCGGGTGTTGAAAGTAACCACCACCTTTGTCCTTAAAGCCAAACGTGTTCACCAGCCAATCTGAGGTCAATAAAATTGGTTCGAGAATTTCACTAGTGTCAATGTCCAACCCAGTGTTTACGGTATAGATCCTTGTATTCTGAGTAACGTAATTCCCTATCCTTAATTCGTTTGGCTTCATGTTTTATCTTGGTTTAAAATTACAAATAAATGCTGGTTGACTATTTTTTTCTGCCCAGAAACCTGATCACAGAACCAGTTCCATTATGATAAAGCCCCTCACTGAGCTGAACTTCAACTTCAGCTAATTCGAGGATTTCAAAATCAATGAAGTCATTCTTAATTTCCTCAATTGAAAACAGCATATCGGCATCTGTGGGACCACCCACATCCTTGTTTTTCGCAAGATAGCTGAGGTGATTTTTGCTGAAAGCTTCAAATATAACGTGACCTCCCTTGCGCAATTTTTCGCTTAATAGCTCGTGATATGCAGACTTTATATCAGCAGGGAAATGGGCATAGATTAGTGCTATGGCATCAAAATGCGCTTCTGTATATCCCAGATCCGGTAGAAAACCAATCTGATAGTCGATCTCTACATGATTTGCTTCTGCAAGTGACATCGCTTTTCTCTTCCCTTCAATGCTAATATCAAAAGCAGCAACCTTCCAGCCAAGACCTGCAGCAAAAACTGCATTCCTGCCCTCTCCTTCCGCAGCAAACAGGATTTTACCAGGCTCCAACTTTTCCAGCTGCGATTTTAAATAATTATTTGGTGCGATACCGTAGGCAAATTCATCCTGCCCATAGCGCTCTTCCCACTTTTGTAACCAGACCTCTTTCATATTTTAAACTGATGTCGCCCCTTTTTGGAACCATACTGACCTATATGCATTCCAACGATTGATGAACAAATGTATCTTAATTAATTTAAGAGACTGCCATTGCGTTGTCAGTAGTCAGATTTTTTTTGGATAAAAAATAAGAACAGCCACGAAATCTACCTCTCCGACTTTAATAAGACTGCATCTGAAAAATTGAGGACTATCTTAAGTGAGCCTGTTGTGGAAACCTAAAATTCTTATCCAGAGCCGGCGAAATGATATCGTTTTATTTACAACCGATACCGAAGTTTGATGTTTCTTCCTATAGCTTTAAGTAATTCAGGATGATCGTTTACAGTAGCATCAACAGCATCCCAATCTCCTTTTGAGTTGCAGGCAAGCTCATATTCCATGTCTTTCAGGTTAATCCGGATTGCATTGGTTTCTCTTGTTATGCCCTTCGTTAAAACAACATAGGTATAGTCTTTTTCATCAAAAGTGATGCGCATTTGTAAATTCATAATGCAAATATAGCGTAGGAAATGGGCTTTTATTGTGCTTGGTGCTATTTTCCAATACAATCTATTTAATATTAACCCTTCTGGTATATGTGATAATAGCTGTAAGATAGCTGTTAAAACAAAAATAAGTTAATATAGCTTATGAAATGGATAAACATGCTTGATGAAGCAAGCTTTTAAATTGCTTCTTTTGAATAACCATTATTGACCAAATCTTATGAAAAGAAGAAATCTGATTAAAGGGCTTGCAACTGTTATTCCAGCAATGGCTCTATCTAAATCAATAGCTGCGACCATTTATATTTTAGATCCTACGGGAAGTAAGGAATTCACCAAGGTGCCTTTTTCGCCGACCTGGGATTCTCTTAAAAAATACGTCGTTCCCCAATGGTACAAAGATGCCAAGTTTGGCATTTGGGCTCACTGGGGTCCGCAGTGTGAACCTGAACGCGGCGACTGGTATGCCCGAGGAATGTATGAAGAGGGTTCTGATCAGTACAACTATCATGTGGAAAAGTACGGACATCCAAGCGAATTTGGATTTAAGGACGTCATCCATAAGTGGAAAGCTGAAAAGTGGGACCCTGACTACCTGGTTGCACTCTACAAAAAGGCAGGAGCACAATATTTCGTCGCCCTGGCCAATCACCACGACAACATGGATCTTTACGACAGTAAATACCAGGAATGGAATTCTGTGAATATGGGGCCCAAAAAAGACCTCATCGGCGGCTGGGCCAAAGCTGCAAAAAAATATCAATTGCCATTTGGGGTAAGCGTTCATGCAGCACATGCATGGAGCTGGATGGAGACTGCTCAGCGAACAGACAAACAGGGTCCAAAGGCAGGTATTCCCTATGATGGAAAAGTCAAAACAGAAGATGGTAAAGGCACGTGGTGGGAAGGAAAAGATCCACAGGATTTATATGCACAGAACCACCCAATGAGCAAAAACAGTGAAAACAACAGCACCATACATAGCCAGTGGAGCTGGGGTAACGGAGTGGCAGAACCTTCAAAGGAGTATATTGAGAAGTTTTACAACAGAACCATAGATCTTATTGATAAATACAACCCTGAATTGGTCTATTTTGACGATACGGTCTTGCCATTGTGGCCAATCAGCGATGCCGGACTAAGGATTGCCGCCCACCTGTATAACAAAAGCATAAAGAAGAATGGCAAAGTTACCGCTGTCATCAATGGTAAGATTTTAGATGAACAGCAACGTAAGTGCATGATCTGGGACATCGAACGCGGGCAAAGCAATGAGATCGAACCATATACCTGGCAGACGGATACCTGTATCGGCGCCTGGCATTATGACCGGAGAATTTTTGACAATCACCATTACAAATCGGCTAAAACCGTAATTCATACCCTCTTGGATGTAGTCAGCAAAAACGGTAATTTGTTGCTGAATATACCTGTACGAGGTGATGGAACCATTGATTCTGATGAGCTCGCTGTAGTAGAGGAAATAGGAGAATGGATGAAAATCAACAGTGAGGCAATTTATGCGACTAAACCCTGGAAAATCTTCGGAGAAGGACCTGCAATAGAAAATGTTGCCCCACTAAGCGGCCCCGGATTTAACGAAGGCAAAGGAAAACCTTTTGAATCCAAAGATGTCAGATTTACCGCTAAAGGAGATGATTTGTATGCGACGGTACTTGGTTGGCCGGAGGACGGAAAAATCAACATAAAAAGCCTTGCAAAAGGAGGTCTCCTGTATGCGAAAGCCATAAAAAAAGTAAAGCTGCTAGGAACAGGAGCTATATTGAATTTTCAACAAACAACGGAGGGACTGGCGATTAAGGTTCCGGGTGTAAAGTCGAAACTGAGTTATGCGCTGGTATTCAAAATTTCATAAACCAATATTTTGCAAGTTCAAACGGTCTTGATCAATCTAAAAAATGAAGAAAGCCCAGGGTTAAAAAATGAACCCTGGGCTTTCTTCATTTTAGCTGTAGCCGAGAAAATAGTTGTCTATTTCAAACACCGTTTTAGGCTCTGTAAAGGTTGTTTAGTAGTGTAAGCTTATTTGTTCTGATTTTCGGATCCGATTGCAGTTTTGTTTGAATCGGGAACAGTAGGTGGTATGGTATCGGTACGTTTCTTATTTTTCTTTCTGAATAAATTATTCAGTTTTTCACTGGCCTTATTTAATGCTTTGTCGGTAACACCGTCAGCGGTTTTATTTACCGCCTTATCCACAACTTTGTCTGTTGATCGGTCAACCGAATTCCCTACAGCAGTTTTTGTTTTTGCCTTCAGTTTACTAAAGATCTGTGCTTGCGCTATCCCTCCTATACCAAGGGTAAGGAAGAGGATAAAAATAATTTTTTTCATAGTTTTACTTTTTTTCTAATAAAAGTAGCCTAGAAATACATGTAGGTCAATCATTAAAAAAGATGATTTTTTATCCAAACGGAATAATGTCCCTATCTACAAACCATTTACTGTAATCTATACCGTACGCACCACCATAATTAATACATATTTCGGTATGTGCCTTGATATTTTCGTGAGCAGTAAATATCATTTGTCTATTCTCTCTGTCGAGTAGATATACGGCATTGGGATATTGCATGTGGTTATAAATTGAACCAAAACCCATGGCTAAAGACAATGTATTATCCTCCTTATTAAAATAAAAGCTATAATCCATAAGAGCTGTGGTACTTAGTGCAGAAAATTCTTCAGCAGGAATAATAACAACAGGACATGATTCTATAACTTCTCCTTCAGCAATGTCTGTATTACAAAAAACACCCCTGCCCTTTCCCTTTACTGTTTTTAAGTACAACTGTCTATTCATGATTCATCCGAATTAGGAAAATAGACTTCACTATTATCACCTAGCCTGCCATTGTAGTTAATGGTTATTTCGCAATCCGGTTCAATGGTTTTGTAAGCGTAGATATTAATGGTATTTCTCTTTCCTGAAAATGTATAAAAGGCATTTGCTTCTGGAGAATGATTGTAAAACGAAGCATAGCCAAAACTAAATGCTGCAGGGTTTTCTAGGTTATCTAGTAAGAAATAATAATTAAAGAGCTTGGTAAACCGCAATATTTCCTTTTCCTGAGGAGATAAAAAAATAATGGGAGCCTGTTCTATAAGGCTCCCTTTTATTATTTTGCTTTTGGCAAATACACCCCTACCATGAAGTTGGCTTTCTCTTACTTCAATGTGCAGTGGTTGCTGAATCTTTACATTAAACCACATTAGTTCCCTTTTTGCTGTGTGTTCGCATTTTTGGCAGCTCTTTCTGCTGCTGCTTTTTGAGCTGCTTCAACTTTAGGATCAGCATGTGCGACTTTCGGATCTTTTGCAGGGATTGTTTTAGGATTAACCTGTTGCGCAATTTTTGCATCTTTCGCTGCTCTTTCTGCTGCTGATTTTTGAGCTGCTTCTACTTTAGGGTTAGTATGTGCGGCCTTCGGATCTTTTGCAGGGAGTGTTTTGGGGTCAACCTGATGGGCAATTTTTGCATCTTTCGCGGCTCTTTCTTCCGCAGCTTTTTTAGCCTCTTCTGCTTTAAGGTCAGTATGTGAAGCCTTGGGATCTTTTGATGAAGTAGCGGTGCTGGTTGTTTGACTACTGCCTGGATTTGTTGTTTCTTTTTTTACAACGGTTTGCGCTTTAACTGCTGTTATAAACAGCAATGAGCCTAAGATGGAAATGATTTTTTTCATGGTCAGGATTTTATAGTGTAAATTTTATAGCATGTTTCTCAGGGCATCAAAATCAAAATTTTCTGTGAAATTTTCGACAAGACTTTGGCCAAGTGGAGTTTTTACATACCTGTAGGTAAGCTCTATCATAAAAGGCTTTGCCGGATTTTTCTCAGCTCCTTTAAAATAGTCTGGATTATACTTATTTAGCATTACGCCTCCTTTATTGTCCCAAAAACCGCTAAAAGTAAATGAACCGGTTTTTTGGGCATCCTCCTTAGTGTCGGCATTATAGGTATCAATCCACACATTATCATTCGGGCCTGAACCATAGCTGCTTTTCCAGGAGAAGGTTTCAGCTTTAGGTTTCACTATTGCAGCTTGCGCCAACCAGGATACGGTGTTTTCTTTCAGTACTTTTAGTACAATGGCCTTTTTTGTTTCTATTTTATGTTGCCAATCGGGATATTTGGCTTTTCTAACCACAAGGTTTTTTTTGCCATTTTCATACAACTGAGGATACTTTTGAGGGTCTTTCATCACCCCTGCGCATTCAATTTCAATCTCCTTTATTTTATCGGCTATTAAAAGTTTTTCTCTTTCATAATAAACCAGCAGTGCTTCGAGGTATTCTTTACGTGTAACTGGTACATACACTAAAGCGCCTGGTTTTGTACAATACCAATGACGGGTCATATATACACTCCGGTTGCCTTGTTTTACACCCGCTTCTGGAATATCCTGAAAAAAGCCTGGATCAAAGTTGGTGTTTTTAGAGGTATCCATTTTTATGAAATTATATAATGCGATATACTTTCCATTATATTTTTTGGGTGTTTCATAATAGTAAGCTTCATCGGGAAAGGAAAAAGCATTTTCTATTCCTGTATAATGGTTTACATAGGCTCTAAAAACATTTTCGTATTCACTATTTACCATTAACTTATTTTTGATACAGATGTATTCATAGCAACCCATGTTAAGGTCATAAATTGCCAATGGATATTTGTTAGCTATGGTAGTTAATACCTTGCCCGAAAAGGAAGTTTTGAGAACACAGCCTTTAAGATTATAATTGGCTCGGCTTTGTTTTTCGAGCGTTTCTATTTTTGTAAGTACCGCATAAGCAGCAGATCTATTAGCCGCAGTACCCAACTCGTCTAACCAGTTTGACTTTTGCTGAGGCCATTCAAAATGGGCAGCATCTATTAGTTTTCCCTGAAGATTTTCGAGGTCTTTTGCCGACTGGCAATCCTGCGCATATAGGTGTTGCGTTAAAACAAGCAGTGCAATAACTGTTTTAAATGAAATTAGCTGTTTCATGATTACAAGGTTCTCTTTGTTATTGAGATAAAGTTTTATTTCAATTTATAAACACCTTTTAGCGTAATGCCATAAATAGCACCATCCTTATCAATGGTCCACATAGGAGTAGTGTCATTTACATTCTCAATATCCCATCCCGTGTTAGCATTACCCAGGCCTAAGTAATAGTCGGGATAGCTACCCGTCCAAAGTAAAGTTCCTGTTAGTCCGTCGAAACCCTGTAGCTGGTGGTCTTTATAGTTGTTATTGTCATCCGGAATTCGCTCGGCTACGTAAAAGGCGCCACCAGAGGAAGCCATAAGGCGGGCGTTTTTAGACACAGGGCGGCGCCAGGCAACAGTTCCATCACTAAGCCGGTAACCCCAAAGTTCCCTTTTGTTATTTAGCTGCACTTCGGTTACCAGTATGCTGCAAGCAGCTACACGATTAAAAATCTGTTGATCTGATACAGGTTTGGTAGTCCATAGAATTTTTCCGGTATTAGGATCTAATGCTTGTAGACCTGTAGTCCATGACCTGGGCCAATTCATTGACTGCACTCTGATGATGACTTTTCCGTCGGCTACCATAGGTATACCATCATCTGAGTAATAGGATTGTCCACTACGCTTTAATATAACAGCTTGTTCATTATGCTGCCAAAGGGTCTTCCCTGTTTTAAGGTCTATGGCATATAAATGGCGAGAGGGACCACTTTGATTCAGCCCCCTGGCTGTTTGAAACAAGATACCGTTGTACGATGCGGGTGCGGTAAAAGTGGGTGTATATAATGGATCAAGTTTGTCGGTCATTGCCAATCCAAATTCTTTATTTTGCCATAAAACCTTACTCAAATCGGCACTTAGGGCACTGATGTAGCTATAACCTTCCTTTGAACTTTGGTTCAGCACAGTAAATATGCCACTCCTATAGCGCATAGGACCTGTTTTTACAGGGCTAAGTGTACGTGTGATCTTACCTTCTTTTACATTCACTACATAGTAGTCGGTAGGCCCTCCATCTTCCCGAGGATATATCATTAATACTTCGCCTGATGGAAGTTCGTAAATCGCCACAGCACCCATCGAACCGCGACGGTTGCCAATAGCACAAATATTATCGATACGCCAAACAATTTTTCCCGTTTTTTTATCAATGGCCGAAAGCCCTGCATTAGTCTCGTTATTGCAACTGCCGGTAAGTATAAAATTGCCAATCGATACAGGCTTCCAGATACTCCACCAACCGGGGTTTAGCTCCCATTGGATTTTAGGAGTATTCAGTACCGGAGGAGCCTGAAACTCCCGACTGTTGCAGCTTGTGCCATAAGGCATAAACACTGCAGGAATATCATTGCACAATTTGCAGGGGCTAGCTTTTTGCAAGCGGGCAATCGCAGCTTCTCTTGCATCTACGTTGTCATTAGGGAGTTGTGCGTATAACCTAGTACCTGCACACAATGAGACGAACAGGATAAAAATTACCTTCTTCATTTTATTTGTTTTTACTTTCCAAACCCATTGATCGCGCCCGACATATTTCCAGAAATCAAACTCATACGACCAGAAGCGGAAACATTTGCCACCGATGCTTCGCCGCTTACATACACATCTTCCACACCATGGCTGGTAAACTCCATGCCCATACCTGCTTTGGCAGAGGCTTCTAACGGGCCTACGCCTATCGATTTGTCAATCACGGTTGCTTCTAAAGTGCCTTTTATAAACTTGGCATTTCCATTATTATCCATATTCCAATTTAGATTACCCGACAATTTTCCTGCAGTAAATTCTGTACGCATTTTACCACATTCCACTATTTGCTTATACATTACAAAATCCAAAGTAGAAATATGAGTGCAGTGCGTCTCGTCAAAATCAGCCAACTTATAGCGCGAGCCCTTGTTTTGAGGTGGTATACAATTGTTGCCGTATTTATTGGTAGCGATGTATCTTGTACTGCTGATGATCCCAAGCCATTCTTTCTTTACAGCTATTTTTGTCGCTTCAAATGCGGCATCATCTATTGTAAATTGTTGCCAATACAATTCTTCAGTAATTTTTAAATACGCCTGGTGCAGGTAGTTTTGATAGGCCGCTTCTAGCGGTTTATTATAATTTTCGTATACCCACTCACTATATTTCTGTTGTACTTTGCAGTTGTCATAGCCAGTATTTTCTCCTTTTTTAGCTAGCTCTGTTTCCTTGTCGGCGATGGTGCTGGTTTGTTTTTCCAAAGTTTTTCTTTGTGCCTCATCTTTCGCCATAAAATCTTTCATCAAGGAGTCAATTTGTGCTTTTGCTTTTTTTAAACGGTAACCTAGACCACCATCTTTATTCATTTCTTCCAGGTTTTTTTCAGCAACAATTCGATAAAGGTTATCAGGCAATATTCCATTTGCTTTCATTCCACTAATCTCTTTTACGCCTTTATTGTCGAATTTTTTATAAGCTTGTGCTGCCTTTGTTGCGGCCGCCTGTTGGTACGGAATCATTTCTTTTGCCAAAGCCATTGATTGATCACCTGCCTGTTGTTGAAAGGCATCCCAATCTACTTTCAGCCTTATTTCATCTTCATAGTTTGCCGGAACATCCGGACGTACAAAATTTCGCAAACCCAAAGGGTTAGGATCCGGGCGAAAAGGTTTCCGCATATCGCTGGCTTTAAGTTTGTAACCCAATTTGCGCAGCATGTTTATTTTATCTAATGAAAAACTATACGCTAAAGAGTTTTTCATTTTCTCAATAGCCTTTGGTGTATTGCCCTTGCTTTGCTGAATAAGACATTGGGTATAATTTGCCTGTGGATGATAGGCAAATGCTTTTACCACCTTTTCCAAGTTGGCATTGGCCTTATCCGTTTCGCCCAAATAAAACCAGGCCTGCCCTAAATTGTTCAGAATGGTTGTATTATCAGGATATTGTTTATTAAGATATTCCAGCAGCGGAATGGCGCGATGCGGTGCACCACCCATGCTTAGCATAGCAGCGAAGTTGCTGAGCAGGTCTGCATCAGAACCATTGTCGGCACAAGCTTTCCCCATGATGTACACCGCAATTTCAGGTCGACCTACTGTCCAAAAACCGACACTTTCATTACCTATTAATTCAGCTTTATATTTGTTGGTTTTAAAATAGGAGTAAACATTTTGTCCTATCTGCTTTTCATCATTTGCAATACCCTTTTCAATATAATCGTTTAAGGTTTTGATATAAGCGGGAATCCTAGCGGCAGTCAATGTGATTTGAGGAATAGCACCAATAAGTGTATTGTTTTTTGACGGCACATCAAATGCTCCACCTCCACTTACCGCAGCCTTCACATCTGCATCTGTAGCCCCATCAGACATTGAAATAACTTTGGTGGAGATGCCCATCTGCTCCATCATCTTTTTTTGCTCTGGTGTTAGCTTGTCCAACTGCTGTTGAGCTTGCTTTACTTTATCATCCAATTCCTTTTTATTGGTTGGATTTTTCGACTGGCCAAAAGCAACCGTTGCAATTACAGTAGCAATAATCAATATGTTGATCTGTTTCATAGGTGGAGGTTGTTTTTAAAGTTTAAACCCCGGAGGGTTATCAATTAATGACCCGAATTTTTCCCGAAGTGAATAGTGAAATTCATAAGGGTCATTGGCGTTATTGAAGCTTCCACCATCCCGTTGCGTTGGCTTTAGGGGTTTAAGGATGAGGGTGTGATCCTGGCTACCCGAAAAATATTTTAGCTCAAATGCATACGTTACTTTTTCCATTTTATAGTCGGCTGCTTTAAGCCGCGTTCCCCATGCATCAGATTGTTGGCCTGCTTTGCTCCACCATTCGCCCATGCCTTTTTTAGGATTAATAGTCAGCTGGTTGCCAGCCAAGGAGTAAGTGCCGGTTTCATAAACGAATAAAATTTCTTTCATACTGGTCATCCATTGTTTTCTGCGAAACAAATAAGTGCCATTGGGATAAAAAGCATATTCTTTTCTTGTATAACCTGCAGTGTATTGTGGATTGCCATTAACATAGTTCCCAGTTGTTTCTGCATTATAATCTATCCACAAACCTACCATAGCAGGATTTACAACATTAATTTTAGTTGCAGCTATTAAATTACCGGTTTCACTTTGTGTTGGCTTTGCCAGCTCCAATGAATTAATAAATGCCAAAATTTCTTCTTGAAATTTATTGTTGTTAGTCATCAATACCACACTTATGGTTTGCCTGCCAGCTGTTGCAGTAAGCAGAGTTGCCATACCGGTATTTGCACCATCGGTATAGTTTGCCTCGCCTGAAATTACCGCCCAGCCGTTTTGCTTTGTGGATTCCTGCATCATTGGTTCGGCATTTACCTGCACCGAGCCTTTTACCAGCCGGAGCCAGTCATTATCGAAATTTTCGGTTGTTGATGCATCTGATGCTTTTACTTTGGTAATAACCGCAATTGCATAATCGCCTGTTTTTTTATCGGTAAAGGATAATTGTATACCAGCATCGTTTTTTAATTCCTGCCAGCCTTTGGGCATGGCGTATGAAACCACGTCGAAAGTTTGTTTTTGGGCGAAGCTTGTGCAGCTCAATACGAACAACAGGGAAAACAGAAATAAAAATTTCAGCAGTTTCATATCAATTTTACATTTACAAATCAGCCACTTATAAGTATAATCTGAATTACTGAACGTCAATATTATCCATTGTAAAATGTATCACATTGTTGCTTAGGTTTTGATCGCCAATTTTATTCAAGGGATCAATTTTAATGCTATACATTCTGTGTGCCCCACCAGCACCAGTAGCTTTATTCCAAACTGCCCTATCAATTGCTAAAGCATAAGCAGATTCTCCTGGTTTAAGGATAGTATTAGTGTATATCATTTCACCAACGTTAACATTTGGGTCTCTGCTAAACGACGAAAACCAACTGCTTTCTTGCAATAAAAAACTTCTTCCATTTAAAGTATAAACCCCGCCACCTGGCAGCTCCGTTTCTAAATCGAAAGGGAAGTTTATATCGGGAGGGTATGTTGACGTATTCCACAAATAGGGATCAGTATTGGTTACTTCTGTAAGTAAGTGATTGGGTGCACCTGCAACAGCATACTTCAAAAGATTTAAATCTATATCGGTAGTACCGGAATTAAAAATTCTACATTTAAGAATATAACGCTTGTTTGCAGGCTCAAAGGCAATAGAAACTAATTCTATAGCAATGTCTTTTGCGAACTTTTGATTAGCAAGTATCTGAGCGTTCACTTTCATTTTTAAGGATTGTACCGGGATAACCTTTGCTTCTACTAGTCCAACCTTCATCGTTCCTACTGGCACCCTAATATCAATGGTTTTACCTGTATTTTGCCCCTTTGTTAAAATAGTATTTGTTTTTGTCTGTGCGCTTACTGCTATTGTATTTACCACAAACAAGCATAAAATGAGTAGTTTTTTCATTGTCTTAAGTTTTATGATATAAAAGTAGACCATTCAAACAGCCTATTTAATCGTTAAAAAGGATGATTTTTTGTACTTTTCTATTTCAAAAAATCGCTTCCAAATGCCGGTATGGATAACCCTTTAGGCAAGGCGTATGAAACCACATCGAAAGTTTGTTTTTGGGCGAAGCTTGTACAGCTCATCGCTACCATCATATTGAACAGTAAAAATATTTTTATAGGTTTTTGCCTATCGGATTATTGTAACAGTTTCCTAAACTCATCCAGGTTAAGTTGGTTGATAAAGGATTCATTTACTCCCGTTAAAAATTTGTCGCTTGGTCTAAATCGGAACATTACATCTATCAATGTCGGTTTGGCACCATTGGGCGGATATTTTTTCAGGTATTCCGGATTGATCTGGTATTGGCTGGAACCTTCGCTGCCGGTATAAAATTCGGTGAAGTAAAAATTGCCATATATTTCCTTTGAATTGATGTTGCGGTTAGAAGGAACGGTAAAAGCTTTATTATCCCCCTGAACAATTGCCTGCTGGTTTAACCATTTTTCATCTTTGGATTGCAGCAATTTAGTGACTGTTTGTTTTTTCTGTTCACTTATTCTAAGTATATCTTTGGCAGCTTGTTCCTGAACAACCTGCCTGTTTTTCTGGTCTTGCAAATAACTGCTGTTGTTCTTCTCCGATTCGGCTATTGTCTTTGCAAGGTTCTTTATTCTATTCTGCATATTCGCTATCAGTTCGGGTTTTTCCCGATCATAAAATTCAAGCAGGTCTGTAAGGAATTTTTTCCTTGTAATGGGAATGAAAAAAGGGATATCAGTATGCGCAATAAATGCATGGCGATATACCAAATCGTTATTTACTGTAACGAAGCCTGAATTGGGGAATGTGATCCCATATCCTTTGCCCGGTTTATTCTCAACTACCGGGTGATCACTCATGTTGCCGCCTACTACTTCACCATTCAGATCAATAAAGCCATCTCCTTTATTGATAGCATTTACTACCCTGCTATCTGCAAAACCATAGTAATTATATATGGCAATAAAAGGGTCATTGTTATTCTGTGTATTTGCAGGTATCCTGTAAGCAGCGACATTGCCTTCCATAGAATGAAATGACGTACTAAACCCCGGATTACCATTAACCCTAAGCACGCCATCGTATTCATCTACAATGGCCAGCTTATGTGTTTGCACATTACAAACAAACTTATGAAAGCCGAGATTGTATGTATAGCTGTTTACTAACTCCTGGTTATAAAATGGCTTTGAGTTTAATCCAAAACTGGCTTTTGCCAACCCGCCGGTAAATTGCAGTTTTGGCTTGCAAACGTTTTCATAAGCCTGCATCATTTTTTTTGCATTGGCAATTTCCACTGCAGAAAAACCCTGCTTGGGTCCACCTGTAGCACCACCGGTATGATTATCCCAAAACCTGCCCGGTTCTTTTAATACACTTTCTGCGGTACAATTATCTTTATTGATTTGCGCCTCCCATGCTTTAAAACTGGTCTGTGACTGAGCAACAAAACCATAAAACAACAAGCTGATAAAAAATATTTTTTTCATTTTTAATACATATTTCATTGTAAAAATAGAAAGGTTATCAAAGCATGTCAATCATTAAAAAGAATGATTTAACAGGCCATGAAATTTATAATCAACAGCGTGTCAACTGTTTAATTTTTCAAAAAACTGCTACCAAAACTTGTAAAGCCGGGACCAGCGGAATTGAAGCCACCATTTACACTTACTGTTACGGAACCTAAATCTGCAGAAGCACTTCCAAATCCGCCATCATTAATTTCTGCTCCTGCAGATCCTGTCACTATCAGATCTACCGGGTTCATATTGCCATCAAATTTTATAGTAGTCTCTACAGAAGCACCAACTTTTCCTCCAATATTCTTGGTTATCTCAAAGTCTTTGTCTTTACCTGCTTTTGCAGACAAACTATGCCCGGTAGTTTCCCATGTTACGGGGTCATAGTTTTGACTATAGGAAAATTCTCCGGCTTTAAAATCAGCTTTCATCTTCAATCCTTCACAATTAAACTTTCCGGCAAACACCATGGCATCAAATCCAAAATTCACTTCGCAATGCTCCCTTTCCCATACTTGTATTTTACCTTTTGTTATATTATCTGTTTTTAAATAATCTCCGCAAGGTTTTGACAAACCTCCATCAACATACACCGGAAAAAGTTTACGGAAACTATACAGATCGTTGAGGTATCCAACATAAGCCTGATAATTTACAGCTGTAGGGTCTTGCATAGACTGCATTATTATTGTATTCCAAAACAGGTATTCCTGCAAACGCTGATTCATCAGGTTTTCCATACTGCGGATGTATTGACTGTATATCTCCGCAGATTTTCTCAACCAGGTACTTTGTCTTTCTTTTTTTAGATTACAGAGTTCATTGTCAATTTGAACAGCCCTTGTATTTGCTGCACCTTTTCCTTCTCCGTCATCCAGTTTACTTTTCTCTTTTACAAGTGCATCAATTTTATTATCAAAACCCGTTGTTAATCCCTGTTTCAATTCTTCAATGCGTTGATTCGCACTAGCTGCTTCTTTTTTCATACGGCTTATATAAGAAACACTGTATTGTGAGTTATCAATAGCATTGAGCATAAGTGCGGCCTGAGCCATAAACGGACTGGCAAGTCCTGCCTTCATATCCTGAACCATTTTAGCGGCACCAGGTTTACCCACATTGGCAGCTACTTGTTGTGCTTGTGCCATTCGTTTATTCACGTTGTCTGTCAATTGTTTTTCATAATTCTTTTGAAATTGTGCACCTGCTTTTTTTGCTTCAGCAATAGTAGCATCGAGGTTCAAAAAAAAGCTATTTATAGCAGGATAAGCGGCTACTGCACCTTCATAACTATCCGGTATATCAGGTATAATAAATCGTTTGGTAATGCTATGGTCTTTGTAAAATTGTTTAAAATTATTGCGTATAGCCCGATACATAGCTGGCTTATCGGCTGTGGGCGATACCTGCTGTAAAAGGTTAATATTTTGTGTAGTAGCACCACCATGTGCAATGGCTTTCTCGAGATAACCAGCGCATAGCGACTTATCACCTTGCTTCTGTGCAATCAATGCCAATGACCTATATGCCTCGGAATTGGTCGAATCTTTTGTAACTGCAGCAACTAACATTGTTTTTGCTTTATCTACATTCCCTACACTAAGCAAAGCCTGTCCCGTGTTGTTGAGGACGGTGCCGCTATTGGGTAGCAACTTTTGGGCATACAATAAAACAGGAAGCGATTTATGTGCATAGCCCGAAATGGTAAGCAGGCTCCCCAGGTTATTTAAGGAAACCAAATCATCAGGATTGGTCATGCAGGCATTCAGCAAGAGATATAATGCTTTGTCCAATTCATTATTTGCCCAAAATACCATGGCATACTTTCCGGTTTTTTCGCCTTTGTTCATTAGGTTTTTTAGAGCGCCTTTACTTTCAGGTTTTATCAGTTTATCCGTTTCGGTAAAAATGGATGTAAGATAAGCCGTTAGCTGTGGCTTGGTCTGTGGTGTGGCGGCAATTTTAAGTTCAGAAATTTTATCCGGAACAAGATTAGGATCGGTACTCCGCAGCATTACATTCGTATTTCCCTTTGCATTATAGTCCAAACCCTGCTGTGCACTTTGCATGGCCTTATTGGCACCCATTTTCTCCATCATATCTTCAAAATTCTTTCTGGCCTCTGGGCTCATGGATGCTTTTTTGGCCTCCAGTTGTTTTTGGGCTTCGGCCATTTTTTTTCTGTCTGCCTCCATTTGCTCTTTAGAAGGCTTTTGGGCAAAAGAAATGCTGCTAATGAACATCAGCATGACTGCGATTAAATATTTCATACCTTGGTTTTGTTTTTATCCGATTAAGGAAGAATTAATTTTTTATTGCTGCTTTCCTGTTTCAAATTGGCATAGTAATTAAATCTTTTGAAAAGGAAATACCGTTTCTATTTTGTTTTGATCATAATCACCCTTATACAAATTCATTAAATTTCTCCATTCATTATTACCATATTTCTTTGAATAAAATCTAATGAAGTATTTACTTCCTGCACCTGAACTAGTTTTTCTTTCCAGTACATTTCCTTTAAAAGTAAACACACCCTCACCTTTAAATTGTTTGCTTTTAATTAGGTCATTGTAATAGTCATAACCCACCGTATAAGAAGATTGTGTTAACACATAGTATTTTCCTTCTGCGGTGTAACTGGTAGCAGCAATTAAACTATTTCCGTACGACCCGCTGCTTGAAGCCCAAGTGCCTGTCAGCTGTTTTTTATAATCCACATTTTTATCGGCAACACCATTTATTTTCAAAGTGAACAAAAGAAAATTTAGAGCCATTTCAGATTCACTGCCCAGTATCTTATCAGCAGTATTAATGATGGCTACGTTTGCACCTACCTGTATAATCAGCACGGTAGCTTTTATAACGTCACCCCCAGGTTTAGTAATGCTATTGCTTAACATATAATAGGGCAGCCCCTGGCTGGTAACCCCTTTTTCATGATCACCTTTTTCGAATAACTGGTTGTTAGAACTGTTATACAAACTCCAACCATCAAAAACCTCAAAGAAAATATGCTCCATATCATTTTCTAAACTCCCCGATGATTTTACCATGCTCATGAACTCAATGATTCTTTTTCCGGTATTTGTCGTTTTTTCTAACGTTAAACTATTTTGCCCCGCATTTAAACTCCAGGTGGGCGGAACAGTAATTGAATAAATATTTTTGCTATCTGAACCAGTTGTATAGCTTGTAGGCGAAGCTGTATTTTCAATAACAGGTTTTTCAGCTGCCGTTTCGTTTAGGTTGAGGGTTTTTATAAAATCCAATAGTTGGTTTTGATATTTATCGGTATTGGTCATGATTACCACATTAGCCATTTTGCCATTTCCTGTAGCACTTATCAGCGTTACCCATCCTTTATTGGAACCATCGGTATAACCCGCCTGCCCCGAAATGACACTCCATCCTTTTTCAGTAGCAGGTGCCTGCATGGTTGGTTCTTCAGAAACAGATACGGTGCCTTTTACTAGTTTTTCCCAGCTGGCAGTAAAGTTTTCGCTTGCCGGGGCTGTGCTTGCGACTGAACGCAGAATAATAGCAACTGCATAGTTTCCTTTACCATCGTTTTTGGTGGACAACTGAATACCGTTTGCCATTTCTGTTTTATCCCAACCACTGGGTAAGGTATAGTTTACTGCATCAAAAGCCTGCTTTTGGGCAAAACAAGTATAACTTACCATCAATAGCAGGTTAAACAGGAGCATGTTTTTTATAAGTTTCATCTTTTTAAGGTTATCATTTCTGAAAAATCATTTCAAAGTACCAGCAGTTATACATTAATAATAATAACATCAATCTTTTACACAGCGTACGGAATAGCCATTATATTTAAATCCAGATGAGATATCAACTTCTATATATGAGTGATACAATCGAATTTCATCGCCGGCTACTCCACCAGGTACTCCACTATCCTCTGTAGAAGCCCAGTAATAGCCAATCAAAGACAAGTTATCAAAGTTCCCATGGGCGAAACGGTATCCACCCGGAAGAGCCGAAAACCCGCTGCTGTTGGTTGCACCCACATTGGGCGTACTCCAATAAAGCAAGTCTTTTAAGGCCCCCCCTGCTGAGTATTTGCCATTTAAGAATGTTATCAATGTTATCCATTCATCCTTTGTAGGTACATGCCATCCTGCAGGTGCTATATTGTCGCTGTTGTTCACGGCATACCAATTATACAGTTTACCATAAGGATTATTATTTTTACTGTCATTGTTATAGTAACAATAGGCTCCTTTTGTAAAGGCATCCCATGTTTGCGAATCAGGAGCAGTTAGTATCTCAGCGCCGTTTCGGTAATGCGTAGTTTTCAGATTCTCCACCATCCAGCATTGTGTACCGATAGTAACGGTATGATACACGTTACCGTCCACATCAGTGACAGTTCCGCAATTAGCCAAGCCTGTTGTGGTAAAACTTATTTCATTACCATAAGCGGTACCAATGCTGTTGGTTGCATATGCCCGTACATAGTAAGTAGTATTACTGTTTAGGCCTGAAAGGTTGCTTGTAAAATTGCCTGCGCCGCTCCCATCTGTTGTTTTATCATTGGCAATAGTAGGATTGTTGTTTGTACTCCAACACACACCTCTTGCGGTAACGACACTATTGTCTATGCTACTGACCGTGCCGCCTGAAACGGCTGTCGTATTGGCAATGCTGCTGATGGCTACGGTGCTTACCATAGGCAACTGCGGCGCTACACTTACTACAATATAGCCGGTTTTTGTTTTGGTATTGCTGCCGTCGGCATTTGTTACAGTAAGCGTTACATTGTATGTTCCCGCAGCGTGGTATTGAATATTGACCGGATTTTGCAAAGTAGAAGAAGACGGCGTACCTCCCGCAAAGCTCCACGACCACGATGTAGGATTGCCGGTAGATAAATCTGTAAAGCTGGCCACCGAATCTGTTTTAATACTAGTAACACTTGCAGAAAAATCTGCTGCCGGTAAGATTGCATTATCCTTAATCTTGGTGCAGGAAATAATTAGCGTACTGCATAACATCAAAACAAACGGCAGGAATTTTAAATCTCTCATGATTTCATTTTTTATGGAGTAAAAGTAGATAACTTACCAAACCGACGTAATCATTAAAAAAGATGATTTTTTATTATACGCTTTTAAAAAATCATTAAAAAAGACGATGGAAAATATGGATCCACAACATTTTATTTGCGTTGTAGAAAAATGTAAATTAGTGTATGAGAAAATCACTGCTGATATTATTTGCAGGCTTTATAAGTTTTGCCTCTCAGGCACAAGGATTGAATAGAAACAGTCTAAAACGAACTATTAACTATAACAAAAAAGATAGCAATACTGTAAATGTTTTATATCAATATGGAGAAACGTACAGGCAAGACAACCCTGATTCTGCCACTTTTTACTATAACAAAGCAAAAGAGCTTTCTCAAAATATAGGATATAAAAAGGGTGTTGCAACTTATGCAAGCTATCAAATAGTAATATTGAATAACAGAGGTTTATTTAAAGAGGCTTTGTCTCTTACTCTTGATGCCCTTGATATTTTTGAAAAATATGGGAACAAAAAAGACTTGTCGGTTGCCAATTTAAATGTAGGTAGTGAGTGGGAATATCTTTCCGATTTTTCTACTGCGTCGGAATATTATTTAATTGCAAAAAAATATGCAGAAGAAATTGACGACAAAAAAATGTTACGAATAGCAAACAATAATTTGGCTTCTGTATTTATAAATTTACAGGAATATGCCAAAGGTCTTGAGTATGCAGAAAAAGCATACAAACTCGCTGTAGAATTAAATAATAAAACTGCGCAGGCTAATACACTCTGCAATATCGGAACCGCCTCTAATAACCTTAAAAATTATGATAAAGCCATAAGCGTATTTCGGGAAGTAGGAAAAATAGGTAAAGAAGAAAAGGACAACATTAACATTGTAAGTGGGTGGTTAGGTATAGCAGATGCCTTAAAGGGTAAACAAATGTATGCATTGGCAATAAAATATTATGATACAGTACTTTATTTTTCAAGACATGAAGAGTTGCCTGAATATACTTTGTATGCCAATATGGGCATGGGACAAACTTTAATTGAATCAAGAAAATATTTAAAAGCAGTCCCTTATCTCAATGAGGGAATCAACTTAGCTCATAAATTTGGTTCAAAAAATGAGTTAAGCAGCTTATACGAATATCAGTCTAATTTGTACAAAGGAGTAGGAAAACTTGATAGCGCATTGGCATATCGTCAAAAGTTTGAGTTACTACGAGACACTATATTAGGAGAAAACACCAAAAATACTGTAGCAAACCTAGCAGCCAAATACGAATTTGAAAAAAAAGAAGCACAGATTAAACTGCAACAAGCGCAGCTTCGCCAAAAATCTATCCTCAATTATATTCTTGTCGGCAGTGCGCTTGCCTTATTAATTATTTCACTGCTAGGTTATCGCAACTATACTCATCGCCAGAAACTACAGCAATTAAAAATTGATGAATTAGAAACCGAAAAACAACTTACCGCTACAGAAGCAGTACTAAAAGGTGAAGAACAGGAACGTACCCGCCTGGCCAAAGACCTGCACGATGGATTAGGAGGCATGTTAAGTGGAATAAAATTTTCATTAAATAATATGAAAGAGAATTTAATAATGACCCCGGACAATGCTCTTGCTTTTAATCGCAGCATCGACATGTTAGACAGCTCTATACAGGAAATGCGCCGCGTAGCACATAACATGATGCCCGAAATACTGGTAAAATATGGACTGGATGTTGCATTGAAAGAATTTTGCATGGAGATGGATCGTAGTGCTGTGTTACATGTAAACTACCAGTCGGTGGGGATGCAGCAAGCAGGCATACCGCAAACTACATCAGTCGCCATTTATCGTATTATTCAAGAGTTGCTTAACAATACAATTAAACATGCCAATGCCAAAAATGTACTGGTACAGCTCCATCAATCAGAGCAGGGAAAATTATTGGCAATTACGGTAGAAGATGATGGAAGTGGATTTGATGCCAGCCTGTTGAAACAATCTAATGGAATGGGCTGGCTAAATATTCGAAACCGGGTGGAGTTTTTAAAAGGCAGAATAGATTTGCAATCCGGTCTCGGCAAGGGCACTTCAGTAATGATAGAGATTACTATTTAAACACAGGAGATGAAAATAGGCGTTTTCGTAGTAGACGACCATTATATGGTAATAGAAGGTATTCGTTCTTTGTTGCAAAACGAAAAGACACTTGACTGGATGGGGCACGCTACCAATGCCGAGTCTTGCTTGAGTTTTCTTAAGCTATACGAACCTGATGTGATCTTAATGGATGTAAACCTTCCCGATAAAAGTGGAATAGATTTATGTAAAGAAGTCAAACAACTATATCCTGCAATAGCTGTACTGGGGCTTAGTACGTTTAATCAGCAGGCTATTATCAAAAACATGATGGACAATGGTGCCCTAGGCTATGTATTAAAAAATGCCACAAAAGAAGAACTGATGGAAGCGATAATCAGTGTACAGAAAGGCAAAGTATATTATAGTTTGGAAGTTCTAAATTCGTTGAGAAAACCAACACCCAATCAGCTTTTGATTACCCGAAGAGAAAAAGAAGTGCTGTTGCTAATAGCCGAAGGACTAACCAATGCAGAGATATCTGAGAAACTTTTCATCAGCATTCCAACGGTAAATACCCATCGCAAAAGCCTGTTAGAAAAATTTGAGGCAAAAAATACAGCGATGCTCATCAGCAAAGCTACAAAGCTTGGCTCCGTCTAATCGTCTTAGGTCACTCTAGTTTTTATTTTAAAATTATAGGTATTGTATAGCTATACCTGTATAAGGCCAGATCTGTCGTTTTTTTTATTTTGTGATTAATTATATTCTGTCGATTCCCAGGTGCCGCTTGTACGCAATGTCCAAAAAGCCTCACAATAAACAGGATCTATCATCATCTTGTATTTAATCCAAAAGTGCCCCTCCATACACCAATCGGGACCATGAGAATTACGAATTAAAAAAGCTTCTTTCTCATCATCATAACCAACACAGCATAGTGCATGTCTACCTTTATGATTTCTGTACCGTTCCGGGGTTTCAGTCAAGAAACCTGTTTCATGCAGTCCAATGTCATTTTGTAGCGGCCAGTAAACCATTAAAGCAAATAGAAAAGGGAAACCATCATCCAGACAATGTTTTAATGCTTCCAGTCTTTGAGCTATATAAGCATAATACTGAAATTTATTATTTGCCGCAACCGCATAACACTCATCAACAGGTTTTACAAACAATAAGTCTTTATTGTAATCCCACATGGATTCACTACAGGCTCCAGTTTCGTAAATACTGTTCAACATATCTCTGAAACAACTCCCCTCATCTTTGTCTGCATTTCCATTAAGTAAGCGGGCATTATAATAAAGGAACATTCTCGATGGGGACATAAATTCAAGTCCATCCTTTTTTCTAACAAAATCAAGGAGTGCAGCGGTAGCATTTGCAGTGCAGGAATTAAGGCCTCCCTGACTGTAAACAGGTGGTGCATAAGGCCGTAAATCGACTGTAGTAGCTAATCGCGGAGAATCAACAGGACGATCTGGTAATTTATAATCTCGGGGATCCGAAGGATCTGATTGATGTTTAAGAGCTGACATAAGGTAAATATAGTTCTATTTCAATAGAATATAAAGGACACGCTATTGCTTATTAAAGTAAAACCAATTAAAGTCCACATATCCGGCTATACCGGAATCCTCAGTACTATAATTGAACAAGGCAAAGCGATTGGCAGTCCAATCCAATCCTAGTCCCATATTTAAAGTATTTCCAATAGGCCGGAATTTTTTCCCATCTGTACTATAAGCAAAAGAAGCGGTGTACCCAACGTGGGTAGCACTCGCCTTAACCCAGATTTTATTCCCTTTAAATGGAATAGAACTGACTGTACTATCAGTATTTATCATGACAATTGATTTCTGTCCACCTTTTTGCAGAACTGCGACAAAAGCATAAGGAAATTGAAAAATTCCGAACCCGGCAACATTACCATCTTTCAAACCGCTTACCTCCATTTCGACAGTACCACTTGAAGTTGGCCCTTGTACTCTTTGTGTAAGTGTATTTCTGGCCTCTGAAAGTTTTGTCGCTTTACCCGCTTTCAAGCGTAAATAACCTTTACGCTCATTAAGAGACCATTTTTGATCATCTGGATTGTGGTTCCATTGCCACTGCAAGCCAAGTTTAGCGGTATTAAAGTCATCGGAGGCTGCAGGAACAACAATAGGATAAGTTTTGCCCACATTTGGTTTCTTATAAGTTTCTACTCCTTTTCCCTTCTCACCCAACATCGGCCAACCATCTACCCAGGTAACCGGTTCCAGATTAGGCACACGACCAATAGGGCCACGATCCTGCATAATGATAAACCACCAGCTGCCATCTTTTAATTGTACCATCCCACCCTGATGTAAGCCATTGCCAGGGTAAGTATGGTCATCGTTCATCACTTCTTTTGACTCATAAGGACCATATATATGATCTGCTCTCAAACAGATCTGCCTACCTTGCGTCCCTCCCGTAGAACCCATGATGTAATACTTCCCATTAACTTTATATACGTGAGACCCTTCCAGATATGGGAAACTACGATTATTGTAAATTTCTTTTTGAGGGGTTTTCACAGATAATGCATCTGCATTTAATTCCGTGATAAACAATCTTTCTTGTCCATGAGCAACATACACTTTGCCATTGTCATCAAAAAACAATCCCGGATCGTACATGTATTCTTTAAAAATGGTTCTCGTCCAAGGGCCTTTAGGGTCTTTTGCTGTGGCTATTGAAAAATTTCCAGGTTCAGTGCTAGAGCTGCGTGGTGTACAAAAGCCAACATAAAAAGTTCCATTATTGTAACGAATTGTATTTGCCCATGAGCCTCTTAAATAGGCATTGCCAGCCTTCATATCATAGCGTGAATCTTCATCATATCGCGACACTGCATAACCCATCATTTCCCAGTTAACCAAATCTTTAGACCTTGCAACAGGACTACCCGGGACATAATGCATACTGGTAGAGACAAAATAAAAATCATCTCCAACGCGAATAATATCTGGATCTGGCCAATCTCCCCACATTAGCGGGTTAGTAAATGTTCCATTACCGTTGTCAGGGGTATAAATTAAAGGGTGTTGGTTTTTGGTTTGGGCGACCAGTACATGGGACCCCATCAGTAATAACAAAAGTAAAAGATGTTTCTTCATTTATGTTTAATTGCAGGTATTTTATCGTTTTGTTTCTTAAATTATACGGAGCATGACTTGTTTACGATTAAAGACTGTAGTTTCTAATCAAATCCTGCAAACAAAATTTTCTATAAAACAAAAGTCATCTGGAAAACAAACTTCTAAATTTGAAGTAGAGAAAACCACCACTTTTTACACAAATACTGATACTTTTTTTGCTTAAACAAGATTGTCGACTGGTAAACCTTATCTCATTTTATAAAAAACCGAATCGCTCTGCTGAGCGTAAATACCCATCAATCTACCGAGTAGTAAAAGAAAGAAAAAACTTAAATCATGAGCACTTGTTTGCTAAATAAACACAACTAAAATGAAAACCTATCTCACCTGGCTGTATGGAGTTCTAATGATTGTTGCCGGAATAAACCACTTTGTGAAACCCCATTTCTATAAAGCATTCATTCCAGGCTGGCTGCCTTTACTCCCGGTAAATTATATTACAGGTGCTGTTGAAGTTGCTTTAGGTGCCTGCCTGCTCATCCCTGTCTTCAGGCATTATGGAGCCCTTGGATTACTCCTGCTTATGATCATTTTCCTACCCCTTCATACCCTTGATGTTTTCAAAGAAAACCCGGCAATCGGTTCCAAGTTACTCGCTTACATCAGGCTGCCATTACAATTTGTTTTGATCTGGTGGGCATGGAGCATTTGGCGGAATCACTAGGTGTTATTTTCATACTGCAATACAAGATCCAGGTAAATACCGGGGAAAGTACAGATGGAGGATCTAGTTGAAGAAACCATTCCCCAATGGCCAAAAATCATATAATTGCTTTTTGAATTCCTTTTACCCAAAATTCAGCTAAAGCTTTAGAGCCTTCAGCATTGGGATGCAAATAAAAAACTCCGTGCTTGCCATTTTCAGCTTTAAACATTTTTTTATGATTCTTCTGAAAAAAACTGAAAACACCTTTACTGCCTAGATAAACTTTATTTGGATGGCTAACTTTATACGCTGCATATAAGGTTTCTATTTGTGAAGCGTAACTGCTTAAGCGATCGAGCCCTTCCTGCATGTATCCTGCATTATTGTGTGTATTTGGACTGTACCAAAGCGGATATTGTATGACAAATCTGGCCTCCGGATATTTGTCGATCAAGGTATTGATTAAAACACTCAAATTATCCTTGTACTGAACTGCCTGCACAGGTGCACCGTTTGGTCCGAACATGGCACTATCATTTGTACCCAACATAATAGAGAACAATAACACAGCTGTTTTATCTTGTGCAAAGGCATCAGCTGCCTGCACTACTTTTGGGAAATCAATGTTATTCTTCGGCAAGAAATCGACAGTGGTGTGTCCACTAAACCCGCTATTGTTAATGTTCACTGAGCTGATATTTTTACGATGTCTCAATAGTTCTGCCACATAGATTGGTGCAGCTTCGATTTTTGGATCAGCTAAAGCACTGCCCTCTGTGATGCTGTCACCAATAAAAACAATATTTATTTTTTGCTCTTTTTTCCCTGAAAAAGAAGTCAAAACAAACAGCAAAAGCAAACAGGTATAGTTAAAGAAGGGTTTCCACATATTTTAAAGGTCAATAATTTTAAGTCACGAAAAATCTAATATAAAATTAATAATGAGCTATTCAAATTACCCCTCAATAGTTGCTGAAATTTCAGCATGAAGCGATACGGGAATTTCATATATTTAGGTGAATTTTTAATACTATCCCGCTATGAAGTCTCTATCTATATTTCTTGTGATCTGTACTGCCCCATTTTTGTTAACATTTTTCGGCGATAGAAATCCAGCCCAGGGCAAATGTGGAATGGCCGTAACCTATGCCGAAATGGCTTTTAAGGATTTTAAAAAAGCTTACAAAGCAACTTCTTTAGATGACGCGAAAAAACTGATTAAAACTGGTGTAAAGAAAGCTACCCAGTCATCCGCATATTCAATAACTCCTGACTGTAATTGCGGCAATGCTAAGAACTATGCCCTCAATGCCGTTACTTTCGGAAATAAAGCAATTAAATCAAATGATCTGGATTCTTTAAAAGAACTGGTAAAAAAAGCCATGGATGCCTCATTGGACGTATTGACAGCAGTTCCGGATTGCAAGTAGTTTTCCTCATCAACCCTGGCTGACCTTTCCTTTTTTAGTAAATTTTGTAATTCGACTAAATTTATTTACTATTGCATTGAGAGCGTTAATTTTGAAAGCGGTACTTGTCTTCCTGACGGGTATCGCTTTCTCTTTTTTATATGACCTGAGGGCCTTTGAGGGTGACCAGGTATTTTGTTTTGTACGGGAGCCTGAATTCAAAACTGGTAAAATTGTATCTTTTACAAAAATTATTAGTATTTTAGATCATGCTCCATCACCGCTCCTCATCTGTAATTAGTAGTCACCCCATCAAACAATGGCTTCTTACTAGAAAACTGGCCAAGACCGGGGCATTCTCAACTGTTGAAGAAAAACCGACTTTATACAGCCTATTTTATCCATCTGTTTTTTACCTCATTATATTGGTGGTGGTGGTCTTAGGCGGATTATTGAGCATTTTAAGGATGATGTAAAAGAATAAAGGCCGGCTGGTTAAATCGTCTTTCCAGTCTGGAGCTGCAATAAGTTTTTTAATTAAATTAATGTACTCACTAGCCCAACTAAATGAAAAATAACACCATGATAAAACATTTGCTGAAAGCAACACTGCTTGGCTTTGCTACCTTCAGTAGTATTATTGTTGCGGCCCAGGGCAAGTTAGCTTTGCCGACTGTCGCGCATCAAGAGTGGTCGGATGCCGAGATTGGTGCAATCTTCCACTTTGATATGCCCACTTTTAAGCCTGACTACAATTGGCGGGTTTATGGTTCGCATCCTCCGGCATCGGTTTTTAATCCTTCGAAAGTGAATACAGATCAGTGGATTGCTGCGGCTAAGGCCGGGGGCGCGAAGTACGCGGTGCTGGTTGCAAAGCATGGGTCGGGTTTTAGTTTATGGCCTACAGCTGCTCATGCCTACAGTGTGAAAAATAGTCCATGGAAAAATGGTAAGGGAGATTTGGTGAGGGATTTCGTCGAGTCCTGTAAAAAATATGGTCTGCGTCCTGGCATTTATGCTAGTGCATCGACAAATGGCTATCTATGGGCCGATAATCCAGGCGTAGTTCAGAAGGGCGGCCCAGTTGACCAGAAAACGTATAATAAGATTGTAATACAGCAACTAACGGAATTATGGACTAATTATGGGAAGTTGTTTGAGATTTGGTTTGATGGAGGGGTGATACCAGTTAATGAAGGTGGGCCTGATGTAGGTGCTTTGCTTAAAAAACTCCAGCCTGATGCGGTTGTCTTTCAGGGGCCAGCCTCCGCTAAAAGCCTGATCAGGTGGATCGGAAACGAAGATGGATTAGCGCCATATCCCAATTGGAGTACGACCAATGGTATTGATGCCACTAAAGGATTTAAGGAGAATGATTTTTCCGGCGTTCCGGGAGGTAAAATCTGGTGCCCCGGTGAAACTGATTTTCCATTGAGAACTGGTGGTTTCCAGGGTGGCTGGTTCTGGGTTGATGAGAATCAGGACATGATTAGTAAAGAAAAGTTCCTGGATAATTACATCACCAGTGTAGGTCGTAATTCCAATATGCTAATTGGAATTGTAGTGGATAGCAGCGGACTGGTTCCAAAGAAAGATATAGCGTTGCTGAAGGATTTTGGTGATGCAGTAAAAGTGAAATATCACCCAATTGCAACAACCTCTGGAAGCGGCAAGGAGATTTTACTGGATCTGGGCAAGATGCAATTGGTGAAAGGAGTGCTGATTAAAGAAGACATCGCAAAAGGGGAAAGAATCCGGGAGTATCGTTTAGAAGGGTTTAACGGACAAAACTGGAAAACAATTGGTGGCGGTAGTTCGGTTGGGCATAAAAGAATCGAAATGTTGACCAGGCCTTCCAGACTTTCTAAAATTAAACTCATTTTGCAGAACTCAGCAGGTACACCGATCATTAAAGAACTTGGGGCAATTGAGTAATAGTTTTATTCATCTACGCGTCTTGAAGAATTAGAAGAAATTATGTGCTACTCAAACATTGATTTATTTGAAATTGGGTTAGCTTTTGTCGGCGGATTTCGGAACAGTGAGTGATTGGTTAGTAATTTAAGGTTAATCCGGCACCATAGCCCATGTCACTATCATAGTGAGTAGACAGACCAAAATATTTAGTAACAATGTACCTGAATCCGGCCGTATACTCCTTGTCGGTATTGACCATAAATTGAAAACGCAATCTCTTGGAAATCGGAACATCTTCTCTCATCAATTGAAATCTGACATTCCCTTTATGATCAACCGAAGCATCGGCAACGACAAGCATGGGTAAAGTATACTGTAGTCCTAAATGAAACACCTGCCTGAAATTTTTAGTATTGCCTTGCCCAAAAAGATTGTTTCCAGGAGATAGGGATTGTCCAAAGATATTCTTATCCATGGGATCGACCGTTCTTTTCCGAAAGTCCCAGCCAACATAAGGGAACAGCCATTGATTTCGTCCTAGATATCTTCCAAAATGACTTTCACTTTCATACCCCATCTCTTTATCAAATCCCACTCTCCATTCAGTTGTGAAGCGATAGCGGGTATTGGCCAGCATGATTTCTCCATCGCTACCATTGGTTTCAATACCTATTCTGGCCATAGAATGGATCATCTTATCATCCATTTTAAGCATTTTAAAAGCATGCTCAGGATTCGGTAATTGAGGGTTTGGAGGGGAGTTTTCATAGCTGAATACCCTACCCATACCACTCATCATGTGGTACAGGATGTGGCAATGAAAAAACCAATCACCACTTGTATTTGCAGCAAATTCTATCGTATCTCTTTCCATTGGCATAATGTCCAGTACATTTTTTAACGGGGCATACTCAGCTTGCTCATTCAATATTCTAAAATCGTGGCCATGCAGGTGCATCGGATGTCGCATCATACTGTTGTTAAATAAAATGACGCGTACATTCTCACCCTTTTTAATCAATATTTTATCACTTTCGGAAATGGTTTTATCATCCAACGTCCATACATAGCGGTTCATGTTCCCGGTAAGATCAAACTTCAACTCTTTCAAAGGTCCATTGGGCAAAGTTGTTTTTTTGAGGCTACGGAGCATTCCGTAATTTAAGGTAACAATATCCGGCTTGTCAGTACCCATGTCCATTCCTGCCATGCTTTTATCATTTGACATTTGCATACCTGACATGGCTGTTTTTTTACTTTCTACTTTCGGGCGCTCCTCACCAGTTATTTCCGGGTACATTACAGTATTCATATCCATAACTTGATTTTGCATTTTCATGCCTTCCATCTCGACCATGTTTCCACTCATATCCATCATATCGTTCATCATTTTCATTCCGGCAAAGTATTTAAGTTTAGGAAGTTTCTGAGCTGGTACTTTTTCTCCTTTGCCCAGCCATAAGGAAGCAAAGCCGGTACGGTCTTCAGGCGTTACCAAAAATTCGTAGCTCTTATTTTCAGGAATGGTCACTACTACATCGTAGGTTTCGGATACAGCAATGATCAGCCGGTCCACCTCTACTGGCGCTACATCATTTCCATCGGAAGCTACCACGGTTATTTTACCGCCTGAATAAGTCAACCAGAAATAGTCCGAGGCCCCACCATTGGCTACACGCAACCTTACTTTATCGCCTGCTTTAAATTCTGAGTGTTCAATTTGGTTTTTGTTATTGATCAAAAAATTATCATAATATACGTCACTTACATCCATAGCATTCATACGCTTCCATTCGTTGGTAAGTTTTGTTTTAAAATGCCCTGTTCTGATCGCCTCAGCGTAACTTTGGGTGGTTCCCTTTTTAATAGCAAACCAGTCGTTAGCACTCTTCAGGCTACGTTGAATCTCTTCTGGCTTCATGTCTGCCCACTCCGTTAGCGTAATTGGGATTGTAGGTATATCCCATTCGTTTCTTTTCTTCATGATGAACATACCATTCATACCAATCTGTTCCTGCAACATAAAATGGCTGTGATAAAAATGGGTACCACTCTGGGTGATTGGAAACTTGTAAACGTATGTGGTATGGGGCGCGATGGGCATTTGCGTAAGATAAGGTACCCCATCATATTGATTGGGTAAAAATACGCCATGCCAATGCAGTGCCGTAGGTTCATTCAGATTATTGTGTACATGTATTTCTGCAGTATCACCTTCAGTAAAGGTGAGTGTGGGCATTGGAATCTGTCCATTTACAGCAATTGCTCTTGTTGGTTTTCTCCCATAGGTTACAATCGTATCAGCAATATAAAGATCATAACGAACCGTACGTGGTGACACACTATTCCCACCCATATCCATACCGTCCATATCTTCCTTTCCATCATTTTTTTTGGAAGTATCCTTCATAGGCATTTCCAGGTGGTCAGGCTTGGTTGTACTCAACTTAGCTTTTTCGGGCACGAGTTTCATCCCGCATTTAGGGCAATTACCCGGCTTGTCGGTATGAATTTCGGGATGCATAGGGCAGGTATAAGTAATGGGTTCTTTCTTTTGATCTGACGGTGTATGTCCTTGATGTTGGGCAAATACCAACTGACCGAAGCAAAACACAAACACCAATGTTAATATCGTTTTCATAAACTAATGATTTAGAGATAAACTGTCCCTGGTATTTTTAACCCAGTCCAGAATCAGGGCCTTTTCATTTTCTGAAAGTCTCGCGTTTTGATGAATAAAAGTATATGAACTTAAGGGCATCTTCCCATCCTGAATACTTTCGCCAATTGACTTCAGTTTACTGAGCTGCCTTCTTTTGGAGTACGCTGCAAACTCACTAAAGTTCAATTCCTCCTCCCCTTCTCTGATATGAGAGTTCATCCACAAACCAACAGGCTGGATGTAAGTATACCATGGATATTCCGTTTGGTTGCTATGGCAATCGTAACAGGATTTTTTGAGTATTCCTTGCACCTGTTCAGGAACTCTGGAAATCTTGCTGATATCTTCATTTACAGCCTGCCCATTATAATTGCGGGCAGGCTGTATCAGTTGAATAGCCAATAAAATAATCAAAAGGGCCAAAAGCCCTGCTTTTATCCGGCTCATGGCTTATTAATTTAGTTCTTCTTTAACAGTACCACAGGTAGCCATAGATTGTCCCAGATATGGATTGCTGATCTCTTTTCGCTGGCTGACCCAATTGGCTCCTTTGTTATTGTTATACATTGGACAATGGTCAACATAAAGCGTTTGTCCTGCACCAAATGCTTTTACCAAATCGTAAATGTCCTCGCTTAATGTTTCAAAATGTTCACGCTGGTGTTTGATATTACCTGCATTTGCGCCAATGTGTTCTGCATGTTCCTTTGCATCATTTGCAATGTCCTCAAAAATCTTAGCCTTATCGGTTGCCAAGGAAGCCTGATTAACATTTGCAAATGCACGCTCCAATGCCTTGCCTGATGAAGCCGCATCTTTGTCGTTATCTTTGGTTAATGCATCCTTAAGTTCAAAATAAGCGGATAGGATTGCACTTATTGGAGTACCAGTTGCTGCTTCTACTGCTTTGATATCCGTTTTAGCTAAATTGGAAGTATCACTGGTACGCTCCTGCTTTTTTGAGGTACTGTTACACGCGGTAAAGAACAAAACTGAAGATAGCAGGCTATATATTAATGTTTTCATTATCTTTTGATTAAATGGGTAAAGTGTAAGTTGAATAGGATTTAAAGCTTATTTTAATGTTTCCATAACTTTCCCGCAGGTGAGCATGGCACTTCCATAATAAGGGTTTTTGATGGTGGATTCCTTACTGAGCCAGCTTGCTTTTTTCATTGGGCAATAGGCTTTATAGATTGGCTCAGCACCTAATTTACTGGTTTTAGCCAATTCATATAGGTCATCAGAGAATTTCGCAAAGTGTTCTCTTTGCTTCTTGATGTCTTTTGTTTGGGCAATAGCATCTGCATCTTTAGACAGCGCTAACCTGCTGGCTTCGGGAAGTTTTTTAGCATCTTCAGCGGTAATGATTTTTACAAATTCCGTTGCTTTAGCTGTTGCCGTAGTGGAATTGCCGGTAACCAGTGCATCCTTAATGTTGTAGTAAAGACCTAACAGATCGCCAGACTGGGCATCGTTAGATTGGTTTTGTGCAAAGCTGTACTGCACAAATGCAGTTGCGAAGAACGCAACTAAAAGAAATATCTTTTTCATGATGATTTGATTTTAATGTTTTAATATAAGATATAGGCATAGAGGTAAAACCCTCACGCAAAAAATTATGAACACATTAAATCAAATCTGAAAACTTTGAATGCTGATCCGTATATCCCCAATGGGCGGATGATAGCTTCGTACAAAATACCTGATGCTTGGCGCAGATCTCAATAACGCCAAGGTATCAAACTGATAAAAAGATACAGGAACTGTAATAAAAACCATTGGTTGTAGATTTACAGCACTTTTAGCAGCAGCTAACTTATCTTCCTTTAATAACTTAGCGACCTCGTCTTTACAACAGTTTTCTTTATCTTTTTTCGCAGAATGGTGATCGGCTGCCAAACCATCATGATGATGTTCGGCCTCCTCATGGTTGTGCTTGTGCGGGTTTGCTACCGAAGCATTGTGAAGATGATGATCATGATTCTCTTCCAAACCAACAGTACATGCAAAACCGACCACTGTGTTTAATAAAAACACGACCAGTAAAAACACTGCTTTTAAAGGTATGGAACGGTTTCTTTTCATTAATTATAAATATAGCATTATCACCGTGAATAATTTTAATGCTAAAAGTAAGTACTCAAACATGGAAGGATTTACATAATTCCAACCTTATTTTACATTATTCCTACCTGCGGATTCAGCGAATAGGAATAAGGATTCCATCGCATAACAGTTCAAGAAAAATATTGTTTGTTTTTTCACCCATGTACGCTCAGGAATTCATTGGATCAGGAGCTGGCTCCACAGTTTTATTTTACATTGTTCTTTGCTTACTTTTGATTAGATTCAGCCATCAGCTATTCATCTTAGCAGACAGCCCCTCATCAAAGAAATTGACATGAAATCATTTGGACTTACCTTAATACTGATTCTTGCCCTTGCGGTAATCAATGTTCCAGCTGCAATTGCTAATGCCCCGATCAGCGGACAGCAGCCCAACCTTGCGGTTGACTCCAAAGGTACAATACGAATGGCTTATGGTGCAGGGGAAAAAATCTACTGCGCTTCCTCTACTGACAATGGGAATACATTTTTAAAACCAGTACTTGTTGCCACATTGCCGGGTATGCAGTTAGGCCATTCACGTGGGCCGCAAATTGCCTCTTCTACCAGATTCAGCATGATTACTGCCATGGATAAAGAAGGCAATATAACGAGCTATAAACTTGACCATACTAAAGGTATCTGGACAAAAACAGGGACGTTGAATGACGTTCCGCGATCTGCCCCGGAAGGTTTGATGGCCCTTACCGCAGACAAAGAAAATAATTTTTATGCAACCTGGCTGGATGTAAGGTTAGCTGATAAAAACAACATCTTTTTTTCCTCATTTGATGCCAAACTACAAAACTGGACTAAGAACACATTGGTCTATCAATCACCGGATGAGCATGTGTGCGAATGTTGCAAACCTAACATCGCCTTTAATGGGAATAAACTGGTCATCAGTTTCAGGAACTGGTTACTCGGCTCGCGTGACATTTACTACACTTCTTCATCCAATAAAGGCAAAACCTTCACAAAACCACTTAAATCCGGGAATGGTACCTGGAAACTGGATGGATGCCCAATGGATGGAGGTGGATTGTCAATCAGTGATAAAGGGTTGATTTCTGCAGCATGGCAACGTAATGGTGATATCTATTATTGGACAGAAAATCAGACTGAGAAAAAAGTAGCTACAGGAAGAGGTGTGACGATGACCCAAAATTCCGATAACCCGATGATTGCATGGCAGGAAAAGGGAAATGTCATGGTGATGAATTTAAACAAAAACACTTCAAAGGAGATTGGAAAAGGAAGTTCTATCCGTCTTTATACATTGAACAATGCTAAACTTTTATGTGTATGGGAAGATGATAAAAACATCCATTACCTTACGCTATAACCGTCTACTCCTCATTACAGCAATAAATTGACTGATTTTTCTGTAAACAACCAGACAGAGCAATACTAGCTAAAATATAAAAGATATCTTTGTTTTTTATAAATTAAGTCCGAGACTCTGAATTATTACTGTAGATTTCTGGTCAGTTGATCATTTTTAAACTGGACACTAAAAACGTGCTGCTGGTCTTTGAAATCATAATGGATGATGATCCCGGAGCACTGCGCAATTTGCTGGCCAATAGCCAGCCCAAGTCCATTATTTTGGCTGAATGGGTCTTGTTTATAAAACCTGTTAAATAATTTTGCCGTGTCCAGGGCATTCAATTTAGCAGTATTTGAAATACTCATATAGTGTTTCCTGAGCACGATCTGAATCCCTCCTTTCTCTACGTTATGCCGGCTCGCATTGCTAAACAAGTTATTCAGCAGGATGTCAATGAGTTCTGAATTTGCAGTAAGCGTTGCCGCTTCCAGTTCAATGTTTACCGAAATATCTTGTCCCGCCCACAATTCATTAAATTTAAATCCTCAAGTTAGCACCTGATTATGGAGAAAAACTGGATTGTTATAAAAGCAGAATGGAATCCCAATAAATGCCGACAACATTAAAGCACTAGAAATAATTATGTTATTTTTCATCAGGAAACCGAGCCTATACTGCCAAAAATCCCCCAGCAAAGCATCAAACTTGCCGGGGGATTGTAATTTTGGCCTATCTTTTAGTAGCTTAAATCTATTAGTTAAAGAACGTCTCTTGTTGCATTTTTAATTCTAACAGTTACCTCATATGTTCCCTCCTGATAGATTCGGAAAGTAAACCTTGGATTAATACTATATCCCCTATCCGGAGTTGGAGTAAGTCCAGCATCGAGTTTCGCAAAGTTACCTGGAATTCTGTAATAAATGGTATAACCCTGTCCCGGAGGCCCTGCAACAAGTGGGAATGGGGTTACCTCAAAGTTACAGGCCATTGTAGAATCCGTTAATACAAGAGGATGGAATCTGGCGAAAGTATCAAAGCTATTTCTATCTCCGCGCTTAATAAATTCATTTTTCTTAGGATTAAATGGAGTACCATTTTTATCTACTATTTTAAGAATAATTAGCGTACCCTCATTGGAAGTTTTTTTGATTTTAACTTCCGGCTCTCCGATATCACCTGATTGACTCGATCCATCTTTAAACCAGGCGCCGCCACCGGCAGACTGCTCTGCTACAGGTCCATCATACAGGGAAAACTGGCCGATGTTTTTGAAATCTTTTGAGCCATTCTCATTGGTTGCCCGGATATCAAATTCATAGGTTCCCACCGCTGCATTCGCTGTAGTTCCATAAAAAGTAAATGCTCCTGTGTGCGTATTAAATTCTACTGGAGGTGCATTTAGCAGTTTTCTATGCTTGTTTAGTAATTCCACTGTGGTATCTCTATTCACATCGAACTGAGAGATGAAAATATACCGCTCGAAATTTGCATACAGTAAATCAGCATGCTTTTTTGTTACAGCATCACGTATATCCAATAGTTCATAAGTTACAGGTGCACTGGAGCCATCATTGTCGACCGGCTTAGTTTGAACCGTTATACCTTTTTGAATTTTTATCGGGCTATCTCTGTATCTGATCTGATTGCTGAGAAAACCGTTTTCTACTTTTTTACAAGAGAATATGATGCCTATCCCTACAAAGCCGAATGCTATAAGTTTTATATATCTTTTCATATTATTAGCTTAAAATCATTAATTCTTAATGTCACCGAAAAAGGTAAAGGTGTGATTGTTGTTTACCACATGTACCACACCTGTGTTGGTGATGATTCCTGAAGTCTGCACGCGTGCCTGTAGCAATTGTGCAGGATCAACCAATGGGAGTTGAGTGGAGTCTGTGGGGATGGTTCCCGTTCCATCTTCTTTTTTAACTATTTTGGTGAGGTAAACATACTTTGGTTTGACAGGAAAAATGTTAGGGTCAGTATAATCTGTTGTTGGAATAGCCTGAATTAACCTGAACTCCCCATCGTTAGATTTTCTTAATTTTCCGATTTCACTTAATGCTTCTACAGGAAGTCTGTCTTTAAATAAGTAAGCCCTCAACGAATCCTTAAGTTCAGGAAGCTTTAGGGAGTCGAATGTAAAAACAAGGTTCTCGTCATTCAGTTTAATGCGCAGATGCGCTTGTTTTTCCTTAACATAATTACTGATGGTGTAATTGGTTAAAGCAAAAACTGTCCCGCTCGCATTTACTTCATCTTTTAAGCCCATGCGATCCACCATGATGATGAGTGTATCAAATAATTTTTTAGTTTTTAGGTAATCGTAAGTGGTCATATCAACCTTAGGGTTATAAAGGCTACCCCCGATCACATAATCTTTTTTGCAAGAGTAGACCGTAATTATGGTGACTATTGCAATGCATATCATAGTTAATTTTTTCATGTCCGTTTCTTTTAATATTTAAAGTCTTCCTTGCCAGTATGGAGTTTGTGTTAACGTAAAATCGTCCTTGAACATCCCTGGGTCTACCGGCCATAACCAGCCGCCCTCTGGAGCACCATTCATGAACTGGTCTTTAAAGCGTTCGTTATAGGCAGGAAGTGTTTTGGTTCTAACCATATCGTAGTAAGATTGGCCTTCGAAATATAGTTCACGAAGTCTTTCTTCCAGGATTGTTGTGCCCAGAGCAGTACCTCCTCCTGCATAATCTGCGATTTTAGCTCTTTTCCTGATGGCATTGAGTAGTATTACCGCTTCGCCATCACGGCCAAGTTTATTAAGTGCTTCTGCACGGAGCAAATAAATATCGGCCAAACGGAAAATAATCAGATTGTTCGATAACCTAGGATCATTTTTAGCTGAACCATCAGCATAGGTTACATTCGAAAATTTGATGGTTTGCCCTTCAGATGACTGCGCCTGGAAGAAAAAGGTTTTATACCTGATATCAGCGGTATCTTTATAGATTTTATTGATATAAGAGGTATTTACCGGCCATTGGATGTCTGCCTTATTGGCTACATAAGGTCTTCTAAGTGTCGGCGCATATCCTCCTCCATTTAAAGAAATACCTTCGCTTTGTCCATAGCTAATATTAATCTCAAAAATTCCTTCCAGTGATTTACCTATAAATACTTTTGAATACTGCGAGGAATCACTTAGCGCATATCCTCCATTTTTGATCACGTCATCAGCAGCGATTTCGCTCCCCGCATAATCTCCGGTCCATGCTTTTATGTGTGCCTCCAAAGCAAGGGCACTTCCTTTGTTTGCTCTTACAGCTCTTTGATTCTCATCACTGTAGCCAAAAACAAGATTGGCTTTGGCAAGTTCAAGATCCTTAATACACTGTGCAAGCACTTGGGCTGCAGGTGTCCGCGGAATATTTTTCGCCTGGTTAATGTCAAGATCAGGTTCAAGTCTTAATGGAACATCTCCCCATATTCTGCTCATATAGAAGTAGGTAAAAGCGCGAAGAAAATAAGCTTCGCCTATGATGCGTTTCTTGTCATCCTGATTGGTGAATTTTTCGATTCCGATACCTGGAACCTTATTGATTATCAAATTCAGCTGTTGTAACAGTTGGTAATAGGATTGCCAGTTCCAGTTCCCGGAACCTACGTTTAATCCGGTAAATTCTCCATTTGAAATGTTATAATTTTGATTATCCCTGTCAGATCTGATACTGAATTCACCTGAAGGTGCATCCCCATACACATGCCAGGAATAATTGTTTAAGAGTACCCGCCTTACAGAAGAGTATGCTCCGGAAATGGCACTATTTGCATCTTGTCCATTGGTAAAGTAAGCTCCGGTAAAGGTCGAATTATGAGGTTCGAGGTCCAGAATTCTCTTGCAAGCAACAGCGCTGATGACTAGCATAAAAAGCAAAAGCCCTGCAATATGTTTTTTGAAATGTATTTTCATGATTTCATATTTAATAAATGATAAAACTATTAAAGCCCTATTTCCAGACCTATCGTATACTTTTTAGGTATGGCGTAACCGCTACCATTGTAAATGCCAAAGGCATCTACCTGTTCAGCATCTGGTAAATTGGCCGATTGGAAAATATGCAGGTTATCTGCCATAGCATATACCCTTAGTCTGCTTAATGAAAGTCTTTGTAGTACTTTTGGCTTAAATGCGTAGGCTAAAGTGGCCGTTTTTATACGGACATACGACCCGTTTTCAACCCATCTTGAGCTTACTGCAGCATATTTGTAGCGGGTACCGGAGAATGAACTTAATGAAGGGTAATTCGCATTGTCTCCCGGATTCCTCCAATAATTAATGCCATTTAAGTATGGAAATGCATTGTTGCTTAATGCGTGCAAAGGATCAGGATCACCATCATCTGTAGGCACTAAATGCGAAAGCTTTCCTACCAGGTAATCATTGTAAATATCTCTACCTAGTGTAAATGTGGCAAATACCGAAAAACTAAAGTTTTTATAGCTAAAGGTATTGACCATACCTCCTGTCATTTTTGGATTCGGATTTCCGGCTGGAACATAATCTGTAGCATCAAGAATCCCGTCTCCGTTCTGATCTTTCCATATAGGGTCTCCGCCCTTAAATGGATATCCATAAAAGCTAAGCACACTTCCATCGATAGGGTTCACAGGAACATCTTTGTCAGTGGCATATATGCCTGTTTGTTCGAACACATTGTACTGATTGATAGATTGCCCTTGGCGCAAAAGGAATTTATCTAAATAAATATCACGGCCACCATTTGGCAGCGATGTGATCAGGTTTTTATTGAAAGCAAAATTGAAATTGGTTTCCCACTGAAACGCTTTTGATGGATTGAAATAATGCGCAATAAACTGGGTTTCAATACCGCTATTTCTGGTGCCAATAGCATTTGAAGTTATGGTGGAGTAACCGGTGGTAATCGGCAATGCAAGTGTAAATATGCCTTCAGTCGTGTTTCTGACATAAGCATCGGCCACAAAATTAAATCTGCCATTTAAGAAAGTAAGGTCGACACCAATGTTTGCTTGTTTTGAATGCTCCCAGGTAAGTTTGCTGTTTGAGAGACCCCCTGAAAAGTTTGGAGATACTGAAGGAACCCCGTTATAAGTATTCGACTCATTTTGACCTGTAGATGGATTGGAACTGCCTGGAAAACTACCAGCTCCTACATTATAAGTGTTGAATGATAGGTAACTATCGCCACCGTCCGGCTGTCTGCCTGTGATGCCATAGCTACCGCGAATTTTAAATAAGGTTAACCAGGAGCTCGCAGCTTTCATGAACGGCTCATCACTAACGATCCATCCTGCAGAGAATGAAGGAAAGAAGCCAACGCGATTGCCTTTACCAAATTTGGAGGAGGCATCGGCATTTATTACTCCTGAAAACAGGTAGCGCCCCTTAAAATCATAGTTGGCTCTGAAAAAAGCAGTCTGGATACCACTTTCAATCAAATCCGAATAGGCATAAGATCCCATCTTGTTGATGACTTTTACTACGCTAATCTGATCGTTTGGTATGCCATCGGCCTCCGCATAAGTGGCCCTATATTGATGGAACTCCGTGTTCTGTCCTGCAAGTAAATTTAAATGATGGGTATCATTTATGGCGGTCGAAAACTGAATGGTATTGCTCATTAAATAGTTGGCAGAGTTATCTACAAAACTTGTTGCATACCCTGTTCCACTTCTGCGAACCGTTCCCGGGGTAAAAGTATCTTTCCTGCTATTCGCAGTTTCATAAGATATAATGGTGTTAAATAGCCACTTGTCCGAGATTTTCCAATCGATGGTCGGGCTTATACTTAAACTATTATTGGTATTAGCGTCTGTTTGGATGTTGGTATTCCCAAAGATGAAATCTCTATTTGCATCGGGAAGAAAGAGATTTGAAGATGGCAGCGGGCTGCTTGCGTAGTAGCCACCATTAAATGGGCTATTGCCTCCACTTAAATCACTTACGGACCTTGGCCTGTCAAGACGGTTATAGCGAATTTGAACACCTACCTCTAATTTTGGGGCAAGCTTTACCCCCATTCTGCTGTTGATGCTATACCTGTCGAAGCCGGATTTTTTAATGATACCGTCTTCTGAATAATAATTTAAGCCATAACGATAAGTAAATTGTTCCGTACCACCGGTAAATGACAAATCGTAATTATCTACTTTACCAGTCTGGTAAAGTTGGCCTCTATAGTCATTGGCGTTGTTAAAAGCACTATTTAAACTATCAGTAAGTATTTGAGGAATGTTTTTTAGGTTATCATACGTTCCGTAATGGTTGATCAGTTCCATTTTTGCGCGCCCTTCTTCTGCTCCTATCAATACTTTGTCAAGGTTTGGACGTTGGGTAATACCATGATAGGTAGAGAAATTAATCTGCGTTTTTCCGGTTAATCCTTTTTTTGTGGTGATGAGGATAACGCCATTGGCCCCACGGGATCCATAGACCGCTGCAGCTGATGCATCTTTTAAGATATCGATGTTCTCAATATCACTAATAGGGATGCCTGCTAAGACATCTGTACCAGTACCACCCCCAAAATTTAAGGCAGCAATATCTTCTGTGCTCTGCATTACATTATCCACTACATACAGCGGTCCGCTAATTGCTCTTGCCAAACTGGCTTTACCAGAAGCAGAATTGGGATTATTGTCAATGTTCCTGCTCACGGCAGTATTTCCGCGTAATACAACTGTACTTCTTACGCCGGGTTCACCTGAGAAGTTTTGTACATTTAATCCCGCAACACGCCCCTGTAATAATGTACTCAGGGATGGTGCCGGAACATCTGCAATAGATTTAGGATCTACTGAGGTAATGGCAGCACTCGCCTTTCTTCTGGAAACTTTTTGGTAACCGATTACAACTACATCATTTAATGTCGTTTGATCAGATTCCAGATGGATTTCGATATCGGTATCGCCCGACTTTACAACAATTTCTTTTGCCTTATAGCCAAGCATACGAAACACTATTGTAGCTCCAACAGGTATATTGATCGAGTAACTTCCTTTATTGTCAGTTGAACCTCCCTTGTTGGTAAGCTTATTCACTACGGAAACCCCAGGTAATGGCTGATTGTCAGTTGCATCTTTAACGATTCCGTTAATTTGGATTGTGGTGGTGGATTGGGCATAGCCACTAAATGTAGTCCCTATTGCTATCTGCAATAGCAATAGGATACCCAGTATTTTATTCTTATATAAAATTGCATTCATGAATTTTGAATTAAGACCTGCTCCTGCTTTCAGTGCAGAAGTCTAGGAGTTTCAGATTGATTGGTTTGGTTTTGAAACATTGAAGTTTCTTTTAGTTGATTTAATCTTAAATGTTAGGTTATTCCATAGGCTAAATTGTTTTAGTTGTTTATGATCAGTTGTTTTTTTATTTCTCTCTAGGTTTCAATATGTTTTTAGGTAAATCGTTTTAGCTTTTTGATTAAATTTTCTCGGTATTCGGAAAAATGAACAAAAAAAGCTTGGTTATTAATTAACAGAGATTAGAATCAGGTGACTCAAGTCGTACCTGCTAATATTTTAATGATTTATTGAGACTAAAGTAGTATAAATTTAAATTAATGGGTATTATATTTTAATTTATTTATTAAATAAACTAAAATACCCTTCTATTTAGAGTTATTTAGTATAAATATTCTCAATAATTGTTATTTTACTTAGTTTTTAATGAAATATATCTTATTATTTTGTTGTTTGTGTCATTTTTTTACAGCTACCATATTCATCTTGATGATAAAACAGAAGAAATCGATGAAAAATGCACCCAAACACCCTCTCCTTATCTCTCGAATACTAAAAATAGCTCGATAGATAATACATAAATCTTAGTAAAGAAAAGTAAGCAGCATCCTTGATCCTAAATCCATAAAATGCAGTAATTTGATTTTCATTGTAGTAAAATCAAGAAGTATTATGGGTTTCGCAGTAATTTATCTACCAAAGTATCATCCACTACCATAAGATTTGATAAAATTTTACCTTATGATTCTCATCCGTAAACCTTTCCCAACAGCCTCTGTACCATTTGCTACATGCATTTTTTGATAGATGTTTTTAAGATGTGTTTTTACAGTTTCAACAGAGATTCCTGTTTGGATAGCAATTATCTTATATGGTAAACCTTGTGACAACATAGCGAGCAATTCCACTTCACGATCGCTCAGGTTATGGGTAATGGTAGCTTTTTCTTCTTTGAAAAGCCGCATTACCTTACGGGCAATTTCTGGGTTCATAGGCACCCCGCCACCATACACATCCTTTATCGCGGCAACAATTTGTGAGGCACTGTTCTTTTTCAGTAAGTAGCCATTTGCTCCTGCCATCAAACACCTGAATAATTTTTCATCATCCTCGTATACGGTGAAGATAATTACTTGTACATCAGGAATAATCGATTTCGCTATTTTCACCCCTTCTATACCTCCAATACCAGGCATATCAATATCCATCAGGATAACATCTGGTTTTATCCCATCTTCAATATTGATTTTAATGCTATTACAATTGCTATGGGCACCAACAAGCCACAGGCTGTCATCCTGAGCGATTAAAAGCTGCAGTGTTTGTCTTAAACTGTTGTTATCCTCGTACACCAATACCTTTATCATATTACATTTTTTTTTGAACTCTAATTTCCGTCCCCTTATTTTCGACCGTACTGATTGACATGACAGCGCCTATTTCTGAAGCGCGTTCCTTCATCCCGCTAATACCGTTACGTTTATAAGTCTTGTCTTCGGCTATTCCCTTGCCATTGTCAGTTACAATAATTGATATCCTGTTTTTATCAAGGCTGATGGTAAACGATGCTCTTGTTGCAGTACTGTGTTTGGCAATATTATTTAGTGCCTCTTTTACCAGTAGGTATAAGTTACGGTTAATTTTGTAGGGCAAAAAGTAATCTTTCTGAACACCGTCAATACGATGCTCAAAAACAATATTTTTCGCATCAAGAATGGCATATCCATAATTCACAAGTTTGGTAAATATCTGGTGCAATGAATTATCTTCTTTTTTTAAGCTCCAAATAATTTCATCAAGCTTTAACTGTAGTTGCTGAACATCCGTATTAATTCTCTGGAGGTATAAGGAAGACTTTTCAGGCAGTTTGGTTTGTTCAGCAAGCATTGCCGAAAGGATATTTATACTGCTCAATGTTGCACCCACATCATCATGCAGGTCCTGTGAAACGGACGAACGGAATGCACTAAGCTTTTTCAATTGCCTAAGTCGGAAAGAAAAAAGCAACCAAATAATTATGACAATAATAAATATAACCACAATGATGAACCATATGGTTTCGTGAAAAGCAGGTAATGCGACCAAATTAAACTGTAATTGTTTTGGTTGCCATTGATCCTGATTATCAGAGACCCTCACTTTAATCGCATAATCTCCTGGCTTAAAATTAGAGAAAACTAAAACTGGGCTGTGTCCTAGCGTTAGCCATTTTCCTCCATTTATACTGTATTGGTATTCTATTTTACCTGCATTGCAAAAGTTAAGGGTTGAGAACGACATTTGCAGGTTACGTTCATTCGGATTTATGGCGATTTGGTTGGCAACAATTTTCCGATTTTCGCCATTTACCTGTAGTGATGAAAGCACCAGCTTATTTTTCAGACTGCTTGTTAATATTTTATCCGTATTTAAAAGGCTGATTACTTTATTAGAACCAATAGCAATCGTGTTATCATTTAATACATCAAAACCGTAAGTAACGTTATTGGAAGGCAGACCATTTAGCGAAGTAACCAGAGTCAGTTGATTTGTTTTGGGACTCCAAACCTGTATCCCTTCTTCGGTACCAAACCAAATGCTGCCGTTGGGCATTTCAGCTATTCCTTCTACATGGTCATTGGCTAAATTATAATGATCAGCAGATATCATTTGTGTTACTATACCTTTTTCATTTACAGTATTAAAACCACCATAACCAGAAAACAACAGATGGAAATTCTTTGAATCGGCAATACGGTTGTAGTAATCACCAATGAAAAGGCCTTGTTCTTTTGTACGCGCGGAAATGGGAATGAAAGTCTGTGCTTTTTTATCATAAACGGCCAAACCATAACCGCTTCTCATCCATCCCGCCAGGTATACAGTTCCTGCCACATCTGAATGAATGTCTTTCCATAAGTTCTCTTGAATAAAAATTGGGCTATCTCTTATGAGTAGATCACTGGCTATAGAATAGCTTGTTTTGTCTAACACCAATGGTTTATTCTTAGTTAACAGCCAGATGTGTTTTTCTGTAACCAATACCTTTTTTATAAAAAGATTTTGAATTGCCGATAAACTACCCACTTTGCTTACATAACTTCCATTGTAGGTAAAAAGTCCATTTGATGTCCCTGCGATCAATTTATCATCAGCCAGGGCGATATGATTAACGTGTGATGGGATAGGTAGTTTTTCCCAATAACCATCCAGATAAGTAAAATAGCACTCACCAATAGATGTATTCACAAAATAGCCGGTCCTGTATTTTATCACTTGCGTAACCGCGTTTTCACCAGGCCTGCTCAGAAGTGGTGTCACCATTATATTTTTCACGGCATTAGATGATGGGGTAAGTTTTATTAACCCCTGAGTACTGCTTATCCAGATGAAATCATCCTGTCCTGAGCAGAAAAGACTGTTGATCATTCCCCCATTAGGGCCTACAGTGAATATTTCAGTCAATTGGCCAGATGACATACTTAAAGTATACACTTTATCTCTGGATGCTATTAAAATGCATTTTTTACCACTTATAAGCGTAGTGGTTATGGAGATTACAGCATCATTAAATCCTATGTTTGTCTTTGATAAGATGGTTTGTGAAGATGGCTGAACAAGTATTAAATTGCCTTTTGCTGCAATTAAAAGTGAGTCGCTACCAATTCTGGCAGATGTTGAGCAGTTTAATTTACTAAGCAGCGTATCTTTACTAACACTTAATTTGTTCGTCTGCTCATTCCATGTATAGAGACCAAATAGGCTGGCTACCCATATCTGCCCTTTTCTGAACTGCGTAAAAGTGGCAAGCCTGTCTGTAGGGCTGTCATAGTTAATAAGTGCGAAACTTTTAAACTTCCTTGGTTTGCCGTTGTAAAATTTAATATGAGAAAAATCGCAGCACCATATCCGTCCTGCATCATCCACAAAAATATTGTTATAGTGGTCATTCGAGGGATCGCTATCCTTGAATTGAGTAGATGCTATTGTACCTTTCAATTTGTGATAAGGGTCGAATTCTGCCAATCCACCAGTATTTGTATAATAAACAAACTTTTTATTTCCAACATTAAAAAGACTCAGGATGTTACCGCTAACCGTGGGATATGACTGAAAATTATAACCATCATAACGGCATATGCCCCGTTTTGTCGCTACCCATAAAAAACCTGTACTATCCATGGTACATGCCTCGATATGGTTTGAGGGTAAGCCAAGCTCCGCATTGTACAGATCAGCCGTGAATTTATTTTGGGCGAATAAAATAGAATTAAAACACAGGCAGTTGCAAACTAGTAAAAGTAAAATGCGCTTGGTAAGGTTCATGTTTATATATAGCAATATACAAAACCTTTTACGGATCTATTACAACTGTGATTTCCAATTCTTTTACATTACTACCTGGTAAAAACATCCCTGCACATTTACCTGCACCGTAACCTGTAATGCAGCCCTCTGAAGCGCATATTTCTCCATCTAGTCCCATAAAATTTCCCTTACAATCATCGGTTCTTGGTAGTAAATGGCTATTCTTTAACATCCTGTTGATAAAAATCTTACCCTTGTACAAATATGCTTTAGTGATTACAAACTGCTGCCCGGCTCTTGATCTGTCGTTGTAAAGGTTGCTGTACGGTTTCATTTTTAAACCTGCCGGGATATCATTTTTTTGCAACCTATAATATAAATTGGTATCTGTAACTGCCGGTTTGTTTTTCTTGCCGCTATCTTTAAGTGATAAGGACAACATCCAGGTTTTTTGGAGCAACAATAAAATTCGTTGTTTTAAAGGTTGATTTTGAAGAAAAGCTAGATTAAGGGCATTGTCAGCAATGAAATCAAATGAAACAGGGAGCTCGTACAAAAAATCAGATGAGTTAGCTGTGTTGGTGATTTGTATTTTATACCTTTCTGGGTATAGTACCATTTCGGTCAGCATATCATCGTCACATAACCAGGCGTATACATTGGGTGGAATGGATACCGGAATCTGTACTTTGCCAACTTTTTGAGTCAGTCCTGAGCTATAAGAAAATGAAGACTGAATGTTTGTTTTCATCCCGCCTATTAAGCGGGATTTGGGTGAAAGCAATTTACCTTTATATAGGACATTAGCTTTAATAAATCTGTTTCCCGATAATGGAGGAGGAAGCTTAAAGGTAAAGACCATGGTTCCTGCCCAATTCCTTTGTTTTCTGAAAGGTGTATTACCATAGCAAAGTATAAGCAAGACAAATAAAAAACTTCTCATCTTAGGTTTGTTTATATTGTTTGGTTTTTAACATAGAGCATTTGCCAGCCAATAAGAACAAGTAATAAACCAAATAGCATTACGAATAGACTGCCCGGCCATTCGCGCCAGCTTAATATAACAGCCCCAGATGGATCATCGCTATTATAGCTCACCTTAATGTCCTCAGCCAGACTATAGCTTTTCCTTACTATTCTAAATGACATGGTTTTGCTTATCCCATTTATGGTATCCCCATTTGGTAATATAAATGAAAATGCAGGATGTGTTTTACCTGCTCCGCTCGTTCTTTTATAGCCTGTTATACGACCTGTCGTTTTTATGCCTGTCACAGCAACAGCTGTATAATTACAAAATTCAGCGGCGCTAAAAACAGCTATTCCTATACCTGAAATCAGGGCGATAGCAGCAATAAGCTTCTTGTTTTTAATAATCATTTTGCTTAATTCTGGAATTTAATCATTTATGCGGTAGTATCGCTTTACAGCGTTAATGTCTTTGATGTCAAAACCTTTTGCCTCAGCAGTTGAAATGCCGCCTGGTATCACTATAAACCGGTATTGCAGGACACCCGAAAGGGCAATAGAACTGGAGTTATCATGTGTAAAGCGATAGATAATTATCTCCTTTGAGGTAGGAATAAACGCAATGGTATTTACTTTCCCCCCGGCATTACTGGTATATGGCAGCGGTGTCGACTTCCCATCATAGGTAAAATAAACCAGTACTGCTGCAGTCTTCAGTAAACTAGAATTGAGTATCCCGGCACCTACATGGGCTACCTTAACATTTGAATTATCAATAAGACTGTCCGTGTATCTATAAGCATAAAGCCAGCCAGAATACCATACATTAGCTGTTCCCGGAGGCCCCTGTAATGAAATAGCTGTTCCCCATCCCTGATCAATTTTAGGGCCGTATAAAAGATAGGTTGTTTTATTAAGATAGTAGTCACCGGGGTTCCCCAGATCTGCGGCCGGAACAACAGTTCCTGTCAATATTTGACTTCCCGCAACACCATTCGCTCCGGCGGCTCCAGTTGCGCCCTTTACGCCGTTGGTACCTTTTAATGAGAAGCCAGTCCCCCAGCCATTGGTAGTCTTTGGGCCATATAATAAACCTGTAACACTGTTCAGGTAAAAATCACCTGTACTGCCTGTTACTGCATCAGGCACCTTGGCGCCACTGTAAATAATGCTACCATTTTGTCCGTTTGCACCTGCTGGTCCAGCGGGCCCAATTACACCACTCGCTCCAGAGGCACCGATATCGCCCTTAGGCCCCGCTGGGCCATCCTTCCCACAAGATGTGATCATAAGTAATCCGCCGAATAGTGCAATTAAGAAAAGATTTGTTGTTTTCATGATATTAATGTTAATAGTAATCACTGTGGTATATTAAGGTTTTTAAAACTGCCACTTATTTTACCTGATGCCACTACATTTGCTTTTGATTTACCATTAGGTATCTCATATATAAGCCCAGTGAACGTTCCGCCAATTGTTTTGCCTGAAACCTTTAACATTGCTATACCTTTTATCTGATATCCCGTGCCATTTATGATCGCTGTCGCATTAGCATCTTTATTTTGAGATATCGGCTGGGTACCGCTTTGCATTTTTGCAAAAAACAGATGTACCTGTGAGCCGTCACCTTTACCGGTAAGCATACTTGAACCAAGGACATAAATGCCTTTAGCATCTTTTATCAGCGTAGCATTATCGGTAACCGAGGTACCTTTTGTTTCAAAATGAATCGTCCCTTTACTATTTTGGTTGCGCATCTGTTTAAGAATGGCATCCATTTTAGCATTTCCGCTTTGGCTGTATGAAGCCGCGTTTATCAGGCATAGGCCTAATACCAATATTATTGTTTTCATAAGAGTTGTTTGTTAAAAATTATTCGAATACCAGTTTGAAAGTAAGTTTATACGTAGATCTGTCTCCGGAGTTCTCCTGTGCCGTGTAATCTTTTGTTAAGGGTTGTCCAACTTTTGCCATTAACACATCGCCCATAGGAATATCTACATAATAATGTTTACCGCTATGCCCCGGTCTGGTCGTGTAAGATTGTTGGCTATAGCCCTGAAGTGGACTGTAATTGCCTTTTGAGCTATTGATCCAAAACCATAACCTTACTTTTCCGGCGGCTCTATCGGCAGCACCAATATTTCTAAACACGTTTTGATATATTGGAGACGTTGAAACCTCATTGGATGATACAGCTGCGCTTTTGCCGAAATCAAAAATAGTTTGATTAGCAATGCTTATCCCCTCTTTGTCCAAGAGCTCAGCATCAACCCAACCCCACATGTCTCTATTTGAGTTTTTAATCTTCATCAAAGCGATGTTCAGGTTCATAGGACGATCGTTGTTTACCCTGCAGTTTTGCTCAGGAATATTTTCAACTTTGCAAGATGTTGCAGCTATTTTTCCATCTAAAAACCTTAGTGAATAACTTATTGGTTCTCCGAGCTCCTGCGGATTTTTCTTATTGCCAGCAACGATCGCTTTTAACAGGTCGTCTGTTTTGCGTAGCATGGCTGTATAACCTTTGGCATTGGTCGATATGGGCTGCCTTGAACCATAAAGAAATATCTTAAAAATGGTGTTCTCCATTTTTTTTGCAACCTTGGCATCAATAGTTAAATGTGCACCCCAGCCATCACCTTTAAAATTATTTTCAATTTCGCTTTCTTCCAATTCGGCTTCAAAATATACCATCAATTTTACCCCATAGGTAATATGATCTATATATACCAGGTTGCCATTTATATTATTGGCATCGCCTGTATTAAATAAGCTGTCCGTTTTCGAACCTGCAGAAATGGTGTACATGGGGTTAACATAGTTCAGCAGGAACTTCCGCTTTTTTGTGCTGGTATTGTAGTTGAATTTATCTTTTAAACTGACTCCATAACCCGTGTAAGAAGCACCTGCTGCAATGTTTAAGGCAGCTTCGCTGTTTATCATACTGGATTCGAGGTATTGGCCAAAGCCCAGGGGTGAGGATGCAAAAGGCTGTTTACGAAATTCCTCCACCTTACTTTTAAGATTAAATTTATCAGGCACAGGAATTTCAATTAGATTGTCTTTATTCGACATGGTGAAGACCACTGCAGTACGGTTATGGTTAATGGCATTAAAATTTCCTTTTGCCAGTTCATTTAAATCATAAACTCCACCTAACCATAAGTTAGCCATGGCTTCGGGATTTAGAATTTCCTGATTCATATTTTCTACCGAATAACTCCTATACTCAGTTTTGCATAAAACCGAATCATTCTCAGACTTCTCCACCGTCTCTCTTACCTTCTTGGGGGTGGAAAACTTAGGTGAAGAGCTGATGTCCTTGTCGGTCCTTTTCACAATAGACATTTGCAAACCACCAATGTTTCTGATTGATGTTGCTGGGGTAAAGGCGGAGATACTGACTTTGACTGGCGCAGCGGCGGCGAAACGGCTTGTTTTAACAACTTCGGTTCTGCCATCGTTCCAGTAAATTGTACCCTTGTCAAATTTAGCCATGCGCTTAAAGCTGCTTTTGTCCGCAATAGTCTCGTCACTTGCAGGAAAACCAAGCTCACCCGTTTCATAACCTGTAGCCCCCCATTTGGTCATGATATCACCGGTTACTCCAAAGGCTTGTTTTAACAAAGGATTGTAATAGACCCAACCTCTTTCATAACGTAAAAAATATCCGCCTGAACCAGCTGTTGGCCGCATAACCGAACTTTCACTATGCACATTGCCATAGTTTAACAATCTTGATTTTTGTTTAATTAAGTTTGCAATGTCATTTTGATTTCCAGCTGCGACACCTATCACCCTACTTCCTCCAAGGCGGTTAATCTGTGCGTTGACATGTACTGATACCATTACAAGCGTAGCTAATAATAGTATGTTTGTTATTTTTCTCATGGTAAGCATTTGATTTTTATTGGTTATAACTATTTGTCGTGAACTTGCCTGTTAATTACGAACTCCAGTATCTTATTGCTGTCAGTTATCTTAATGTAAGGGCAGCCATAAGTGTTAAACTGTTTATAGGCGCACTCATAATTATCCTCGAAACCAAAGTTTAATGGTATTTTAATATAGCCAATGCAGGTGTTCATATTGGAATTGTTAAAAAAACCAAGTGAGAGATTCTTTTCTGCTAGAAAATCTTTGTTAACTGCTACCGTCACCAAAGCGGCAGATGGGATAAATATGGTTTTTACCCTTTTTATAGCAACCTTGTATTTTAGGGTGGTAAAACCGCTCCTGATAGACACAGGACCACTGAGCGGATTTATAAAATCATGTATGATTCTTGCATCTGAGGACATTCTTTGCTCGGACAGTAAGTTACCCGTAGCCGTAGTTACAGAATACTGCAGCTTAAGCAATTGAGGTGACGAGCTATAGAGGCCTATAATTTCTTCTTTTGAAAGCGTACCATTGGCGATGTTTATGTAAACATCCAATGTATCGGCAAACAAGGAGCCAGCAAGCCCTCCGGCTGAGCCCGAACTTTTCGTTTTGGGAATGGGATTGGGTTGAGGGTGCAACTGCGCCTGCACACAAGTAACAGTACCGAGCATTAGCATGGTAAGTAACGATCCGATTAATAGAATTTTAATTTTCATAGGTCATTTACAATTGTTATAGTCGTTTATAATTTGGAGCAATACTGCCTTGCGGCGCAATTCCCCATTGTTTACAATAAAAGGATAGAAATAGTCTCTGTCTTTTTCTTTGATTTTTACTGCAAGTACAGGGCAATCTTGTACATAGGAACTCATTTTAATGTTGAAATCGGGAGTGAATTTTTTACTTTCCAGGTTATAGATCTCATTACGGTTATCACCAGGTAGCTGCAGGTAATACTCGGTAACGGTTTCGGATTTTCCGCTTTGACTATTCTTATTTACTACCTCATTTTGATACAGATCCATTCTACCGCCGGGTTGGGTAAGCCGCTTCACAAAACGCACTGCGCTGCCACCCCAGAAATTGCTGCCTATGATTATTTTAACACAATACGTACTGCCATTGATGTAAACTGACTTGATGTCCTTTACAAAATAATCCTTGTAAATATTACTTGCACCTTCGCTAAACTGAATGCGACTTACAGAACTGTAGTTATCAAATGTGCGCACGCTTATTTTACCGTTTAGCTTACTGCCGTTTGCCAGTACAAGCGAAGCTGGTTGCTCATTCATGTTGTTGACAGTACTGTAGTAAGGAGTGCTGCAGGATGTGAAAAAGAAAATCAGTAATAAAAAACCTGCATAAAAAGAATACTGCTTTACCTTAACTGTTTTTAAGAGTTTAAGCGGTTTTTCTGGTATTGATAATTTAGATGCCTCCATGGTTATAATAGCTGACACTAAACTACGGCTATCCTTTATCCAGGAAATACCTCATTTGGGGGATGCAAATTAATTGCTATGATTGAGATCTAACTATAAGAAATAATGATCTCTTGGTTAAAATTGCTGCTGCTGTAGCTGCGCTCCATCAGTCAAATTCAGATAAAAGAGGAAATTTGTAGACGACAAACAATAGGCTCCCGCTAACCAAACGTCTTGAAAATAAGAAACCGCCTCATAATTTTACTTATGAAGCGGTATATTCTTAACAAAGAACTGTCTGAAGATGCGTATATTGTTAGCTATCTAAACTCATATGCACTATGCTGCATCAATTGCTTCACGCAATTCCTTTGCCGCTTCTGCAGGATTTTCTGCCCCATAAATTGCAGCCCCTGCAACAACCACTTTTGCTCCCGCTTTAACAACAGCGGTCACATTATTGATATTTACGCCACCTGCTACTGAAACAGGAACGCCCACTCTTGCTGCTTCGTCTATCAATACCTGGATAGAGTAACCAGCGGTCCACTGTTCATCTAATCCTGCATGTAGCTCTACAAATTCTACCCCAAGTTTAGTCACTTCCTGCGCACGTCTCACACGATCCGGATAGCCGATTGTATCTACAACAACCCCTTTGTTGTGGGCTTTTGCTGCTTTAACAGCCCCAATGATCGTAGCATCCCCCGCTGCCCCCATTACAGTGACCAAATCCGCACCAGCCTTAAAGGCAATATCAGCTTCCAGTTCACCTGCATCTGCGGTCTTAAGATCGGCAAAAACCAATTTATCCGGATGCGCATTTTTCATGGCAGTAATCACTGCTGAACCCATGTTCTTAATCAGAGGGGTTCCCAATTCAATAATATCTACATAAGGAGCTACCTTAGCCGCTAATGCCAATGCCTCTTCTGTCGTTAATAAATCTATTGCTACTTGTAATTTTGCCATAATGATAATATATAAAATGATTAATTGTATTTATTCAAGATTTGCATGTCTTTCCCACAGCTCTGCAGCTGGTATACCTTCAACTTTCCACAGTGACTGAAATACGGAATCCATTAATAGCAGCAGAAATTGTTCAAATAAACTTCCTGCATATTGCCCCGAGCGATTACGCTCAAAATCTTGTTTTCCTGCTGCAGGGATAAGTATCAAGTGATCAGAAAAATCAGAAAGTAAGGAGCGCCCTTGCGTTGAGATCGCAACAACCATGGCATTCACTTCTTTAGCTTTCTGCGCTGCCTTTACAATCGTACTGGTTGTACCAGATCCGGAAGCTGCAATTAACAGATCTCCTTTTATTATAGCGGGCGTCGTGGTTTCTCCCACAAAGTAAACTTTCAGCCCCAGGTGCATCAACCGCATTGCTGCCGAGCGCATCGCAAAACCAGAACGCCCGGCCGCAATAATAAAAATATGATTCGCTGCCCCTATATAATTAACCAGAGCAGCTACTTCATTGAAATCCATTTGTTTTAACAACCAGGTGTTTTCAACTAAAATCATCTCCAGATTGGCACGGATATCATTAGCAATCTGCTGCTCACTTATGTTTTTAATCTCCATTTTCTTATTGTTTAATCCGCTGTAAAAGTAATAAGGGCTGATCGGTTCAGGCTTACACAATCAGCGCATTATGTGGGACAAACAGGAAATTAAAGGGTTAAAAAGTCATAAATAAGCCATAAAAAAGAATGAGTTTCCGAATAGTCCACCATAATTTCCCAATCATCCAACTCATCAAATTCATAGCGCGTATCTTTATGTGATGATGAATGCAGCACCTAGACCGGCACTTGAAGAATCGTTGATATATATACGGAATTTAAGTAATTGTCCCCCTAGTTATCTCAATGATCCGGGAAGGAAGGATTTTTTTGAAATTGTCTGGCTGAAAAATGAAGATGCCCTGCACGCATTAAAGGACACACAACTGGAGTCGAAGGGTGATTGGATCTACTTAATTCCCCCATATAGAGTTCATCAATTGAACAAAGCTGGGAAAAATGGCGAACTGATTTCTTTTAAAAGAAGTATGCTAGAAGAAGAAGATAAAGAATTTCTTCTTGATCTTTTTAAGATATTTAATGTACAAGGAGAATTCTCTTGTCTCAGGCTGAATGAAAGCGCGGCGGATGAACTTTCCGGAATATTTCATTTACTGGAAAAGGAATACACAAACAGTAACTTCGTTATCGTAAGGGCGCTGCTCAAAGTTTTCCTACTCAAACTGATCCAGGTAAAAGAGCATGAATTCACCAGTCATGATATCCATCAAAAAAGAATATATGAATTTTTAATGCTGCTCGAAAGCAACTATCAGCAGGTCCGCAACACAGATTTCTATGCCGGAAAACTGGGAATTAGCTCTAAAAGACTCAACCAGATTCTGAAAGACAAACTAAATAAAACAGGTATGCAACTGATTCATGACAGAATTATTTTAGAGGCAAAACGAAGTATTATTCATAGCGAAAACACAATCAAGGAAATTGCTTATGATTTAGGCTTTTCAGACCGCCCGTACTTTAGCCGGTTCTTTAAAAAACAAACCGGACAAACACCTGAAGAATTTCAGAAACAAGCCAAAACCCATATTAAAATAAAGTTCAATACTTTAGTCGGTGATATGGAAGACTAGAAATGGCTTAAATGATAACGGCAGGATCATTGACTTCGTGCATCACAACATCAGGGAGCCCATCTCACAGTTGAACACCTCATTGCAGGAGGTTATAAACGAATTGCAGATATTGCCGGGCCAAAGCACCTTGCTTTGCTATTGCAGTGGAATCGATGCTTTGTCCAAATTCAATCTCGCTATAAATGAAGATCATTCCTATCCAATTTTTATTTGCCATAAATCTATCCTTAACCCGGCTTGAATTGGTGAAATACCGTTTTAAGTTTTACTTTTCAGGTATTTGCTGAACTGCGCTGCGGAAAGAATCCCCTTCAGTGTTTGATCGAAGTGCTCTTGATTGACCAGTAAGGCATCTTTTTTTTCTTTTTCAGAGCCCTTACCCATCCGGATCTCATCCACTGATTTGACATTACCCATATACGAATTGAATACTTTTTTTGTGGTCGGTTCGTCCAGTTGTAAAGACTTTTGCAGCTTGTCAGCAAAGGTCTTCGCCCGCAATAGCACATCTTTGGGCATCTGCCATTGATTGCCAACTTTTACCGGTTTGCTACCAGGCTCCTGAGTCTGTGCAAATACCCGGGCAGCACCCAGGGCTAAAAAAACAACACTGCATAAAATTACTTTTTTCATGATCCTTGATTTTATTGATATAATTGTTAAATAATAATCTATTCTTTTCGGAGTGAGGTCACAGGACTTGCCCGTGCTGCCTTGATGGCCTGATAACTCAGGGTCAGCAGTGCGACCAGCATGGTCCCTCCACCCGCCAGTGCAAACCGCCACCAGGACAAAGCCACCCGGTAAGGGAAATGTTCGAGCCAGGCCTGCATTGCCAGCCAACCCAGAGGAAAGGCCATTAGGAAAGAAAGTAGTACCAGACCAGAGAAGTCCCTGCCCAACATCATCGCCAGAGAACTCACTGAAGCGCCCAGTACTTTACGAACACCAATCTCTTTTTCCCGCCTCTTCGCTGTCAGCATAGTCAAGCCAAACAGACCGATACAGGAAATAAAAATCGTTAAACAGGCAGCAAAAGAGATGATCTCTTTCCACTGCGCTTCGAGGCGGTAACTATTGCGGTTGTATTCTTCCCGGAACTGGTATTCAAAAGGATGATCCGGACTCAGCCGATGGAAAACCTTTTCCAGTTCGGCTAAAGTCTGCATTCTGTTTTCAGGTCGGATCCTGATGATCATTTCCCCTAAAGGCAGCGATGGTTCTCCGGTAAAGACCATCGGCTGAATCCTTTCCTTTAAAGATTCATTATGGTAATCCCGCACTACCCCTACCACTACCAGCTTTCGGCTTCCCCATCCGGGCAGGTTCATGTAGTCAATGGTTTGCCCCAAAGGATCCCTCCATCCTGCCTTTTTGACCAGGCTTTGATTCACCAGAACCGCAGACAGGGAATCCGAGGCAAACAGTGTAGAAAAATTCCGGCCCTGGATAAGCTGCACACCAAGAACAGAAAGGTAACTTTCATTCACATGCTCATAAGTGGCCGTAAACTGTTTACCTGCAGCCTGAGTCTTGCCTCCAAAATGTCCGATATTTTTATAACCCACACCATTAATCCCGGAAATCCTGGAAAATGCCACCCTATAACGCTCCATCACCTGTCTGTTTCTGATTCCTTCAGGTATTTTTAAGCTTAGCAGGTTTTGATCCGGATAGCCGACCCAGGTTTTTGTCAGCAGATTAAATTGGGCATAAATGAACAAAGTTGAAATGATCAGGAAAGTAGCCAGTGCAAACTGAAATACCACCAGACCCTTAGCCAGGTAGTTCTTGCCAATCAGTCCGGTTTTACCGGCAAGGGCATTTATAGGACTCAAGGCCGAAAGCACCAGTGCAGGATAGAAACCGGCAGACAATCCGGTAATCAGCAACAAAAACAGTAAACCCAGCCCCGTTTGCCAGTTCCATAGTCCGATTAAACTGATGTTTTTACCACATAAATGGTTGAACACCGGCAAGACCGAACCCGCTAAAAAGATCCCAAGGATAAATGCCAGCAAACAGATGAGCAAGGCCTCAGCTAAAAACTGGACCAGCAATTGCCTTCGACTGCCTCCAATGACTTTCCGCATGCCAATCTCCTTGGTCCTTTTCAGGGACTGTGCGATGGTCAGGTTGATGAAATTAATACAGGCAATGACCAGCGTAAACAGTGCTACCCCAGCCAGAATGTAAGCATACAACGGATCGCTAGCCATGGGTGTCCCCTGGTAATCTGTATTGAGGTGCATACTGGTCAGTGGCTGTAGCCCCCAGCTGAACTGATTCCCATAGCCTGCCAAATGGTTCAGGTCAATCTCCTCTTTGGCACTGGCCGCGTAAATCTGGTTCATCTTGTGTTCCACCTGAGCGATGTCTGCACCTGCAGAAAGCAAAAAGTACGTTGGGAAAGAAACCCACATCCATCCGTTATCCGGATAGGCGGTCTGAAAATAAGAAAAAGGAAGCAGTATGGAAAACTGAATGCTCGAATTTTCCGGTGCTGGCATGGCTATACCTGAGATTTTAAAAAGTTCAAACTTACCATTCACCTCAACGCCAAGTGACTGACCAAGGGCAGCCGAGGCTGAACCAAAATATTTTTTGGCATAAGGCTCAGTCAGTACCATTGAATGCGGATCCTGCAGTACATTTCGGGGATCCCCTTCCAGCAGTGGAAAAGTAAAGACCTGGAAGAAATGCGCATCTACCCAGCTGATCTGTTCATTGGCCACCTGTTGACCTTTCTTCAGTACCGTCTCCCGGGTATTCACCCGGATAAAGTCCAGGATCTCCGGAATACGCTGTTTGAAGGCTGGTCCCTGCACCAGTGCCGAAATGGCGAACTTTTCACTGGTCCCGTCCTGCTCAGTCCGGAGGCAGGTCAGCTGGTAAAGCTGTGTACGCTGCCGGTGAAAGCGGTCAAAACTCAGCTCATCGCTAATGTACAGTAAGATCAGCAGGCAGCAGGCCAGGCCTATACTTAAACCCAGAATATTGATCAAAGAAAGTGAAAGCTGCTTGTGCAGGTTCCGGATTGCGACCGTAAAATAATTCCTAAACATGAGCTGATGAATTAAAAAAATGAGACAATGGCCAGCCAGAGACACCATTTTGGTGTGCCAATACGAGCAAATAAATTTTAAAGATTTGGGAAACTATCCCTGTCTTCGCTAGCCTAAAGATTAAGGAGCAGGATGTCGCCCCGTTCGGCGGAGGGCATCGGCTTCGGCCCTTTTTTTATCCTCCAGCGCTTCATGGCTAGATACTGCGTTGGGTTTGCCAAGTGATAATGGGGCTTTAGCAAGGGAATGGATCTGATTTTCCGGACGACGTACCATAACCAACAGCCCCATCACCAGGATCAGCACAATAGCCAGCAGGTCCAGTTTTCCGGGCATGCGGTTTTTCCCGGTCAGCAGTCGCTCCATCCTCAGGGCGAGTCCCGCTCCGGTGGTTGAAAAAGCCAATGCCAAGTTTAGCTTCCGGTCACGATAGTGCTCAAAACATACCATTGCGCGCATGAGCACTACCGGGCTTTTTAAGTGTTGAACGGCTACCTCATCACAACAGTTTTCCCGTTCTGCCCTAATCAGTGAGGACAGCCACCAAACTGCCGGATTAAAGAACAACAATGTTTCCATCAGGGTCTGCATCAGGTTGATCAGCCCATCTTTACGGCGGATGTGCGCGAGTTCATGCAAAAGTATGGCCTCTACCTGGTCCTGATCTAAAGCGTTCAGCAATCCTACAGGGATCAGAATCAGCGGCTTAAAATACCCGAGCACCATCGGTATCCGGGCAATACCCGATTCCACTAGTCTTACCGCATGGTGAATCCTCAAATCCCCTGCCAATTCATTTAAACGCTGCTCCCAAAATGGGTCTGCAGGTGTTGCTTTAACTACCCTCATGCGTTGCAGGACATAAAAGCCCAATGACAAACGGCAAATTTGTATCCCTATAGCCAACAGCCATAGCAGAACCACAAGCCCGGCGTGTTCATGGATGTATTTTAAGGAAAAGTTTAATTGCCGCCAAAGTTCCACTGCAAAACCATCAGCACCTGAGTTAAGTAAACCAGAGCGCTTAAAACTGCTGTCAGGACCTGCAGAAAGTTCCAGGGTAAAAGTCAATCCCAGCACCAAAGCAAACACAAATAAAGTTCCGGTCAACAGGCGATAGCGCCATACCGGAGCAGTCCGTTCAGTCAGACGCAGCATCAGCGACACAACAACCATCAACAACATTCCCTCCCATAGACTATGCAGTAAGGTATAGGTAATTGCCTCGGTTACATTTACAGGTAAATAACTGCTGATCAGCTTTTCCATATTCCCATGTATTAAAGGCCGCTTTCCCGCTCCGCCTGATCCAGCAGTGCCCTCATTCTAGCCAGTTCTTCTTTTGTCGTTTTTTGATTGCCCAACAATTGCATCACCAGGCTGGCTGCAGAGCCCTTGTACAAAGTATCCAGGAATTTATCCAGCAAATGCGCCTTGGTTTTCTTCTCCTCTTCCACCACATGATACACATGCTGCATCTTGCGCTCATCGCGCTTTAAAATTCCCTTGTCCACCATGATCTGCATGAGCTTCAATGTGGCGGTATAATTCAACACCCTGATCTTATTGAGTTCTTCCATCACAAAACGCACCGGTGAAGGCCCATGTTCCCACAAAACTGTTAAAATTTCCAGCTCCGCTTTGGTCGGTTCTACCTTCCTTTTTTCCTCGGGTTGATTCGTTTTCATACCTAAACCTACGAATAATTTTGTACATACAAAAAAATTCGTAGGTTAATTTTTAAGCTCAGCTTCATTTTGACATTTATTCTTCATTTACAGAGGATTGATGAACTTAAAAAGGTTTAACAGACCCCACGTGTCTTCCGCAGACGGTGGCTCTTCATCAGATAAAAAGACCGATATCGTTAAAGCAGTCAATTGCATATTGAAAACGGAAATGCTACTCAGAACCTCAATTGAGTTGCGATCCGAACCAGGGCAGCAGTGTTCTTTGCGGCTAACTTGGTAAGCAGATTTTTGCGATGGCTGCTAATTGTGGTTACACTCACGAATAGTTTTTCAGCGATTTCATTATTGGTCATTCCATCAACAATAAGCGCTAGCACTTCTTTTTCTCTTCGAGTTAAAATTGGGGCGACAGTATTTTGGGATAATTTAAGTGTTTCGACCACTTCCCCGCTAAAGTACTTTTGACCCTTATTCACGGCTTCAATAGCTTCCAGGAGTTCTTCTTTTGAAGCATTTTTTAACAGGTAGCCCAAAGCGCCATTATCTACCATTTTTTGAATGAAGCTTTGCTGGTTAAAGGTACTTAACCCAAGAATGGAAATGGAAGGGTATTTCTCTTTTACTTCCCGACATAAGTCTATACCACTTTTATCTGGCATACTGATGTCCATTAAAATCACATCAGGCTGCTGGCCCTTCAAAAAGGCCATACATGAACCTGCGGTCGTAGCATGGCCCAGCCATGCAATATTTTTCTCATGTTGCAATAAAGACCGAATGCCCTCTATCACCATGTAGTGATCATCAACTATAAATATGCTCGTTTTCATTCTATTGTAAATTCGATATGTACAGAAGTTCCTTTTCCTGGTTCAGATTGTACATCTAATTTGCCCCTTAAAAAATCCACCCTGCTTTGGATATTACTCCAGCCGACACCTTTGGTCCGGTCTAATTCATTGATGTTAAATCCAACCCCATCATCTTCTACTTCTACTACAATCTGTTCATCAGTTTTACTGATTTGTACCAGCGCTGTTTGAGCCGAAGCGTGTTTTAAGCTGTTATGAATTAGTTCCTGCACAATGCGATAAATACCAATGGATTTAGTTTGGTCTAACTGTACATCTGTTAAACCAATAGATTGGTAGTTCACCCGCAAAGGAGTACTGGTACTAATATCTATGCAAAAATCCCGAAGGGCAATGTCCAGGCCAAATTTAAGCAGGTTTTCAGGCATCATATTGTGAGCAACTCGACGCATCTCTTTGATTGAACTGTCAAGCATATCCATACTCCGCTCAAAAGCCTGATGATTATCAGGCGTCATAATTAAGTTTTGTTTCATATTACCAAATGAATGTTTAATACCAGCGAGCATGCCACCTAAACCATCATGTAAGTCTTTGGCCATACGGGTACGTTCCTGTTCTTCTCCTTTTAGTACAGCCTCTGTGGCAGTTAACTGCTTTTCGGTCTCCAATTCACTAATGCGTACCTGTTGCAGCTTTTGCTTATGCTGATAATTCCTGTATCCCAGCGCTGAAATAATTACCAGGACTAACGCACCACCCATTAAAATATAGTTGAGCGTGTTTTTTTGACGGATAGAGAATTGGTTGATCTGATCCTGTGCTTTAAGTTGTTTTATTTCCTGTTCTTTGTTTTCAATTCTAAATCGTACTTCCATCATAGAAATTTTTTCTCTGCTCTCTTCAGAATTTAGGCTGTCTGAGAGTTTTTGAAACAGCTGTAGCTGCTCATAAGCCTTTTTAAAATCACCATTTTGTGCATACCATGCTGAATATAATTGTGTTGCATCTGCTTTTCCCTTATTCATTCCATTGCTATCCGCCATTTCCGACAACTCTTTGATCAGTGGTAAAGCATCTTTTTGATTGATGTCAATTTTAAACTGTGCAAGTGGAACAATGGCTCTGGCTACTTGCCACACATCGCTATTTTGTTTAGCATAATTGTAAGATTGATGGTAATATTTTAATGCACTTAATGTGTCTTTTTTATAATACGCCTCTATGTCGCCTTTGTTAAAAGAATAAGCAAACAGACTTTTAGTATTCTGCAATTTCTCTACTATAGGTCGTACAATATTTAAGATGGAATCTGCTGATTTATAATTATGAACATCCATTAATCTTGAAGATTTGTTCATTAATGTAGTCGCGAGCAATCGTTTGTCCTCAAACCTTCGGGCTGTGGCAATTGCCATATCATCAAACTCAAATGCTTTTTGGGTATTACTTAATTCTGAAAAACAATTTGCTATGGAGGAATAAATACTGGCGAGCGTTTTGAAATTTTGTTTTTTTAGGATTTTTTCCGCCTTAAAGTAATCATCCAATGCTTTTTTAAAGTCGCCAATAACATAGTATAAATTGCCTCTGTTGGTGTAAAGGTGACCTTTGTTTAATAATAAGTTGGCAGCGTTATCATTTTTCAGCAGTACTTCGGCAGAATCGGCAAATTTTAATGCCAACTCGTAATTGCCAATATTTTTATAATAGGATAATGATAAAATATAGCCGGTACTGAGCCCCCATTTAAAGTGTATTTTTTTACTCAGACGCACCATTTCTTTTGTGTACGGTTCAAAATCGGATGTGTTGTCATTTAAAGTTGCCCGCATGTATTCGAACATCGCTTCTATACGCGTGCTATCGGTTTTGGCGGCGTTAATCCCATTTCGTAAACTATCAATAACGCTGTTCGATTGTGCATTGACCAGACCCACGATTAGAAAAAAGAAAAGGAGAATTGAATATTTTTTTTTCATAAGGAAATGATCTTACTATGAAGTTATGCAAATTACCACTGATCTCTAACACTTTAGCTCCTCTTTTTCTATGATTTTTCATGGATACATAATATCCTCTTTTTAGGGGATAGGTTAACGATTTAATCCTTCCCAACTTTAATCTATCACTTGCTAAAACAAAAACCTTTAATAAAACTGATCATCATGAAGCCACATTTAACCCTACTCTTCATTTCTATATTAATCAGTGTCGTTTCTCTTGCCCAGCCAGCAAAAAAACCAAAACAGACTGCAGCACCCAATATGGATAAAATGATGCAGGATGCCATGAAAGGGATGAGTAATGAAGAACAAGCAGAAATGCAAAAACTGATGAAAGGCATAATGCCGACCCTTACAGATAAGACGGCAAAAACAGCTGATTATGCGGATTTTAACCGTAATGAAGAATTGGTACCTAAAAGAGATATGGTAAGAATTGCCACAATTTCAAAGAAAAGATTAACGCAAGCGGATATCGCAACCTATGCGGCTAACCTTTACGCTAAACTAATGGCCAAAGGAGAAGCAGCCGAAAACACCTTGGTAAAATCGGTTATTGCAAAAGCCCAAAAAGCGAATGATATCTCAAATGGAGCGGTGTTAGCCATGATGCAGGGGCATCAGCAAGCTGCTATGGCCTTGAGCATGAAAGCGCTTCAGTTGGATCCAGCTAATGTAAACATGCAAAATAACATGGCCGCAATGTTAACGCAATATGGCTACCCCGAGCAAGCCTTGCCTGTTTTAAACAAACTGAAAAATGAATTCCCGGTCAACAGTACTGTATTGAATAACTTATGTCTGGCCTGGTTTAGCTTAGGCGAACTGGACAGTGCCAAAAAGTTTGCCCGCCTTACCATGCGGGTCAATCCATATCACCCTGAAACAACAGTATGTGGAGGTTTGATGGAAGAATTAAATGGAGACCCAATCAAAGCGGGGAAAGATTATACAGCAGCAATGGAAAACAATCCCAATTCACTGATAGAAAAAATAGCGAAAAACAAAATGGGTGATAAAGGCTTTGAAAAAATTGACTTTGATAAAATAAAGCGCAGCATTACCATTTATGAATACTTCCCGAAAGACTGGATTAAAATCCCTGCATTATCTGATCATGTTTCGGAATATGAAAATGACAGAAAAATACAAAATGGGCATTCAAAAATGTTTACTGAATTAAAAGAAAAAATAGAAACCCTTCTGGAAGCTAGCAATGCAGAAGCAAGCAATTTAGCAGAAAAAAACCAGGATGATTTTATAAAAGAAATGGGATTGGCCTCGGTGAAAGGCTACAATGTAATGAGCAAAACAGCAGTTACCGTACAAATGATATTACAACAATACATAGCCAAATGGAACGAGGATAATGTAAAAGAATATGCTGAGTTACAAAATGAAATTGATGCCAAAAGAGCAGTTATGACCAAGACTGGTGAGCATGATAAATGCGCCGATTTCGATAGAAAAAACAATGAATTCCTGGCCTATATAAACCCTGTCATACGAAAATTTCATGCAAAAAAAATAGAGGAATTTCGCAGCTGGCTCAATGCCTATTGTACCTGGTCCTGGTATACAGCCGGCAATCCTAAAAATACGATAATGACCAGTTGTATTGCCTGGACAGCTGCCCTGGAAACGCTTTATGAAAATGCTATTAATGACCAGCAAGTTATTGCAAAATCATGTGTTGCTCAAAATGGTGATCAAGCAGTGTTTGTACCTACACCCGAAATCCCAAATTTTAGTTGCCCCACATTATTGAAAGTGCCAATTGGCAAGGATTGGCAGGAACTGAGCAACGCTACTAAGAATTTTGATACCAACAGTTTGGGAATAACCAGCAAGTCTAATCCGATACCCAATCAGACCCTAGCCTTTGGCGGCGATAATAAATCAATAGCGCAACCAGGAGTAGCCCCATTTGTAAAAACGACTAATGGAAGCGTAACACCTGGAATGATAAACGACAGTGATGACGATCTAGCGCCTTTATCAGTTATTCCATTAGATGAGTTGACCCCATTGCCAAACTTACCGGACAATGACTTAACACCATTGCCCGACTTACGCAAAAGCAGGTTGCTTAAAGACCTGCTGAATAAAATGACAACGGCAGATTGCAACAATGTAAAAAGTCCGAAAGATAAATTGAATGAACAGTTAGACCGAATGATGAAAAGTGTAAAAGAGATGGATGCTTACGGTGAATTACATGAGAAGATAAAGGACTTTGATCATGCAGTTAAAGAGATGGACGCAACAATGGCACAAAAGGAACAGCTAAAAAAACAAATAGAAAAAATACAACAGGAGGCAGACAAAATGGACAAATACGAAACCATGCAGCAATCCAAAAAAGAAATAGAAAAGATAATGAAAGAAATAGATGCGATGGATGCCAAAAAAGCGCTGAAGGAAAAACAAGTTAAAATTCAGCAACTGGTAGATGAAATGGATAATGCCTTGCCTGTATTGCAAAACATAAAACAGAATGGACTGCAACCAAGCATCAGCAATGGGATACAAACACCCGGAACAATCACCCCTATAAAAGGTTTATTTCAATAAAAAATTAAAGATGATGAAATCAATTACTTTCTTACTCCTGCTCACTTTCTTTTCGGACTGTTTGTTTGCGCAAAAGGAGACCTTTGATATAATTACTTACACTCCACCGATAAATTGGAAAAAAGAGGTGACCGAAAATGTAATCAGTTATACCATAACAAATGAAACAACCCAAAACTGGTCCCGTATTAATATCGTAAAAAGCGCCACTAGCAAAGGAAGTATTGAACAGGATTTTGAAAGCGAATGGCAGGAACTGATTGTGAAAAATTACAAACCTACCCAGGCTCCAATGCTAAATGAGCGCTCAGAAACCAAGGGCTGGAAAATAAAAGCAGGTGCTGCAAAATTTGCTTTTAATCAAAATGAAGCGATCGTATTTCTTACTACTGCGACTGGATACAACCGCTGCACAAGCATTGTAGCTACCACCAACAGCCTGGATTATCTAAAAGATATTGAAACATTACTGGCATCAGTTGATTTAATCAAACCCGACATTGTTGCTGCACAAACCCCAAACACTAACAACGATGAAAATTCTATCCTTGGAACCTGGGGAAAAACAGGAAGTGTAAATCCATCTTACCATGATGCCTACGCCACCTCTATTGCAGGTTACACCGCTGACCAGTACTCATTTAATAAAAATGGTACTTATCATTTTGTTTCCAAAACTTTCGGTATGTCGATGGCTAAAATTCTTTTAGTAAAAGAAACCGGTACTTACCAGATCAGTGGCAACCATATGACCATCATACCGCAAGAAAGTGTGATTGAAGCCTGGAGTAAAAAAGATGGAGGTGATAAATGGGGCCAGCTGATCTCCTCTCAAAAAAGAAACCTGGAAAAAACAACTTACCAGTTTACCAAACATTATTTCTCTGGGATTCAAGTCTGGAATCTCGTTTTACAAAACAATACATCAACACAAAGAGACGGCCCCTACAGCAATAATAAAACTTTTGCCAATGCCTGGTATTATTCCCCCATTTCTACAAACAATATAGTTATCACATTGCCGAACCAATAGGAAACTCCAGCAATAAAAAATATGCTCAAAAAAAATAGCCATGTACAAAGCATTTAAAAACCAGTTAATTAAAATCCAATGAAAACATATTTAACAGCCATACTGATCATGTTAATGGCAACAATCCATTTAAAAGCGCAGCGCAGGTTTGAAACGGACCTGATCAAAGAGCCTGGTATCTGGAAAAACAGAGCCTTGGGTAATTCCATCAGCGGTACAGCGGCAGAAGTTGCCAAAGAAAAGACCATCACTGCTGCCATACACAACATGGTTAAACAAAGCTTCAGCCCCATGGGCATGCTGGCCGATTACAGTTTTTCCTATGTTAAAAACAATCCACCAAATCCTTGCAATTATTTCAGTTACCAGGTTTATTTTTTAAAATACAATTTAAATGAAGCAGGTAGCGCAAAACCCTATCAACCCACTACATCCAGTAACACCAACATTCGTATAATTGCCAATGGTTCTGAGGCTTTCACTTTGAACGAACCCAATGAGCCATTGGCCTATATCACAGAATTTCCGGTTCAGAAAGAGGGCTATTACTTTTTTAATTTAAGAGGAGGCGATGACCGGAATGCATATTCATGGTTGATTACCTATGATGGCAAATTGCCCTTTAATTATTTAACCAAACAGGCTTATTTAGAATGGCGGCGAGCAGCCATTTTAGAAGGAATCAAGCTTCCCTATGAGAATGTGTTGAATAAGGACCTGCTGAAAAAAAATGAAGAACTATTAAACAGCCTTTCTGCAAAGGAGCGCGATGAAATAGCCGTAATTGAAGGTGCACCATTTGCCAATGAATTCAAGGGATTTACGGATAAAGACAGCAAATATAAAACAATACCTATTGTCCCTAATCTTAACTATTTCAACACCAAACTACCGAAATCCTCAGTCCAGTTTTTTGAAGTATGTGTCAACGTGGATAAAACAGACAAAGTGTACATCAGCAATATAGCGGCAATGCTGAAGGCCATTCAGATTTCAACATTAAAAAATATGCTCGGAAAATAGTCCTATACAAAACATCTAATTTAAAAAGACATGAAAAAATCGATATTGGCAATTGCCTGTTTGTTGATGTTAAATACAGCACAAGCACAAATATTTAAAAAACTTGGTGACCAGATCAAAAAGAAAGTAGATCAGGCTGTAGATAAAAAAATAGCTAACGAAAAGAATAAGATTGATGCTAAGGTCGACCAGGAGCTCGATAAAAAAGCAGATGAGGTGGTTGACAATATAAAAGGAGTTGCTACGAAAGCTACAACAACCAACAGCGAGCAGTCAATGGCCATGCCTGTCGATAAATCTCATGAAGAAACGAACGTGCCGGCAGCACCCAGCGGCCCTGTCAATCAAAAAAGTTATCGCTCCAAATTTGATTTTGTACCCGGAGAAAAAATAATTGTTTGGGACGATTTTGCTTCAGATGCCATTGGCGATTTTCCAGACCGCTGGTACACCAATGGTTCGGGTGAGGTGGTTACGGTGGATGGCAAACCTGGCAACTGGTTAAAACTTGGAACGCAATCCAATTTTATGATCAAGGAAATAGAGAAAATGCCCGAAAATTTCACCATACAATTTGATCTACTCGTCTCATCGCCTTACCCAAAAGGTTTTCCCTTTAGTCTGGCCTTAGCAGAAGTGAAAAATGGCAATTCGTTTTATAAAGATAACAACAATTCAAATTTAGGTGACCCTAAAAATGCTGTGCTCTGGCTATATCTTCAACCAGGTTCGGCAGAATATGAAAGCCTAAAAGCTTATGGCAACTATCAATATATTTCTCCGGGACAGCCGGATGCAAAAGGGGATTATGCCATTCCAAATTTCAGGTCTACTCCAGAAGAAAGACTGGCAAAAATATCCATCTGGAGGCAAAAACAGCGCGTCAGGGTATATGTAAATGAAAATAAAATCTTAGATCTAAATGCTATTCTGGCCGACAATACGAACCTAAATGCCCTGCTCTTTAAAGCTCCTTCACTGAGTTGGGGTGGCTTGTTATTTATCTCTAACATCCGTTTAGCAATTGGCAACCCCGATACCAAAAGCAAACTTTTAACCCAGGGGAAACTGGTAAGCACAGCTATTTTGTTTGATGTGAATTCGGATGTGATTAAACCCGAATCATTTGGTGCGCTAAAAGAAATTGCGGGTGTATTGACGCAGGCTGGAGATATAAAAATCAGAATAACTGGCCATACTGATAACGATGGAGATGCTGCGACCAATTTAGAACTCTCTAAAAAAAGAGCCATTGCAGTAAAAAATACCCTTAGTAAAGACTTCGGTGTAAATACAGCAGCTTTTGAAACAGATGGCAAAGGTGAAACAATGCCACTTTTAGCCAACAGTTCTCCGCAGAACAAAGCAAATAACCGCCGGGTAGAATTTGAGAAAATGCCTTAGCGTTTCCTCTTTTTTTAGCGGGAGGTTTTACTTTAAAATACATTCTGCTTTAAATAGATCATTTAGAATTTCCTGGATGAACCCATCGTACGATGCTATCCTACTGATACTCAAAAAAGGGTTGCTCCATAAACAGCAACCCTTTAATTTTTCTTTAGACTTCGCGTCTGGCGGGTATCTGGGAGTCCATCCTTTTACTTTTTTAAATCTGTAAATACAGCTGCTTTCTCTTTATTCGTTTTTTTAAGACTAAAAGAGTCAAAAACCTCTCCGGAAGCTTTATAGGCAGTATAGACCAGTTTATCATTGTCAACCGATATAATTTGGAACAGTTGGGTATTTTCTGCAAATACGTCCATCCACCTTGGTGACACATCTATTTTGTACATTTTTGGCCCGGCCACTGAAACCACATACATCGGGCCTCCAACCTTTCCTGATACACCAGTAGGTAAATTCTGCCCACGACTGTAAGTATGGTCATGTCCCTGCATCAATAGGTCTACATGGTATTTATCAAACAAGGGCTTAAATAAGTCCCTGAATTCCTTATTGTCTCTGCCTTTTGCTGTTGAGTAGATTGGGTGATGATAAGTGATCATGGTCCATTGCTTTGGATTGTTCTTTAATACCCCTTCCAACCATTCAGCCTGAATCTTCATGGAGTTGGAATCAAGTACGATCATCTGAGAGTTCAATGAAATGAGACGAACATTGGCATAATCGATGTAGTAAACAGATTCTTCCAAACCTTTAGGGCCGTTCTCTGGCAAAGTATACTGAGACCGCCAATGGGGATCAAGGGTCAACACCTTTTGTTCATCTCTAAAATATTCATGATTTCCCGATGAAGGAATACTCGGAATCATTCCATTAATGAAACCAGCGCCAAAATGCCATTCTCCCCATTCATTGTCATTATTTGAGCGATTGATCAGGTCGCCTGCATGAACAATAAAGCGCGCATCACCATGAGTAGCAAAGGCCCTTCTGATTACCCTCGACCATTTTGACTTGATGTCATTTTGAGCATCACCCAAATAAATGAATGAAAAAGGTTTCACCTTTGCAGGTGCAGTACGGAACTGAAACCATTCGCTCCAGTTCTTGCCATCCCCTACGCGGTAGGTATAAACCTGATCAGGTTTCAAGCCCATCATGGTGGCACTATGATAATTCGCTTTTTCGTATTCGGCCCCCTGCAGGGAAGTTGTAAGGGCAACAAATTCTCCGGAATTGTCTTTTTCAAGATCAGGTGAGCTGTCTTCCATCAATACCTGCGCATAACTTTTATGTACAGTAGTGTCGGTGCGCCAGGTAACCGACTGAGTGGTCGTAGGATCCGCCGACCAGGTCAGAATAATGCGATCAGGAAAAGCTGACGCTTTGAGTGATTGCCCTTTAGCTAGTTGAAAGCCTAGAAGGACTATAATGACCGTGATAATTTCTCTGGTAATGTTCTTCATCATTAAAAAGGATTGTATTTAAAGCCTGCATTGGCCCATGTAGAAAAGTATTTATGATCATTTGGTCTTCCATCACCATAATCCAGGATAGTTTGGGCATTATTGATGTTGCTAATCCCCATAAAAATGGTAAACTTCTTATTAATGCGCTGCGAAGCGGAGAAGTCAAGCTGCATTCTGCCTTTTTCCATCAGGTCATTGGCCTGTTCCTCTGCAAGCTCACTAATAAAAGTATCATAGAAATTCAGCGATATACGGCCGGAAAAACCATATTTCTCATAAGACAATGATGCATTACCTACCTTAGGTCGCATAGACGGCAAACGTACAGTACGCTCACTCACAATACCAGGTACCTTAAACTTCGACTGAATTTGTGTAAAGTTTCCATAGATACCCAAACCATTCAAAAATCCAGGTAAGAAAGTTAGCTGCTGCTGCCAGGCAATTTCATAACCGTAGACATGTGCGTTTGCACCGTTTACAGTCTGCGTTACCTGATACTTATCAAACTGACCACCTTGTTGGGTATAAATACTTTGATAAATGTAATTTTCTATGTTCTTATAAAAGATACCTCCTGATAATAAACCAAGTGATTTCAAGTAGTGCTCAAATATGAAATCCACATTGGTGGAAGTAGCCTGATCCAACTCAGGATTTCCCATCTTCATTCGCTTTCTTCTTGGCTCCACTTCCTGCCATGGTACCAAGTCATAATAACCGGGACGGGAAAGTGACCTCGTAACTGCTGCCCTTACATTGGTACGCTGATCGATGGCGTACTTCAGGTTCAGACTAGGAAAGAAGCCATCAAATGCCGACTTGGTGTTCACTTTATTGGTGCTTACATATTTACCCTGATTGTCAAACGATACAATGTTACCTCTGTAGTCAAAGCCTGTGCGTTCATACCTCAGCCCGGTAATGATGTCAAGCTTATCCAATGTCAATTTACCCATTACATAACCTGCTCCCATAGTTTCCTTACCACTATAAGAATCCGGATCTGTATTTTGTCTGATATAGGTCTCGTCACTTTCAAAAAGTGACAGGTTTTTCTGATAATAGTCTTCCATCAGGTAACCATTGGCAATAGCCCCAGAAAGGTCATATCTACCATTGAAATAATCCTTTCTGGAATAATCAGACAAGAAATTATCCATTGATACTTTACCTGTCTTCAATATATACTGGAAATAATCTCTGGTATGATCATCTTCCTTATACCGGTAACGCCCGCCAAACTTAAGCATCAGTTTGTTTTTTTGGCTGAGGTTAAAAGTTCGCTGCACATTAAACGATCCCTGACCATCCTTGTCATGAGCGATCTGATGTCTGTTTACATAAGAAGAGGTGGTGTAGTTAGCAGCATTGTTTACATCACCATTGGTAAAAGCAAATTGCGGAGCACGTGGATCGCTGATATCGATACCCGCATTTAAACCACCATAAGTAAAATATCCGTCATAGTAGATTGGCTGATCGTATAAACCACTAGCATAGGTGAGGTCCAAATTCATCCTCCAGTTATTCACAATCGCTTTAGTCCCAACTGAAAAACTAAGCAGATCTCTATGATAGTCTCTAGGTGAACCACTAGCGCCTATACTAATGCCTGTAGCAGTATTTTCATCTGTGTACTCCCCAATGTTATAACTTTTCGTTCCCCTTGTTTGTAGTTCATAAAACTTGTTGTAAGAAGTTCTTCCATAAATCTGGATCTTCTCCGTAGGGAAATAGCTCAGTTCAGCTTGCAGTCCAAGGTTCTCACGATGCAGATCTGATCCTTCCAGTTCAAGGTTAGATAGCTTCATTTTCTCTACCCCTGCAATCTCGTACATATCATAATCTTTCTGAACCCTGTCTTCCCCTCTATAGGTATTGCTATAGTTTACGCCAATCAGGTAAGCCCATTTATTATCTCTGCGGCCAAAATCAAATGAGCCATCAAAGTTTTGCTTGCCTAACAGAAAATTATTACCAAAAGAACCTTTCACCTGCATTTGCTGGCTGCCCGATTTTGGTGTTTTAGAAATGATGTTAACCGAACCTGAAGTTCCATCAGCATCCATATCAGGAGTCAGTGTTTTATTAACCTCTATGGCCTCAACTGTCGACGATAGAATACCGTTGAGGTCAATATCCCTGGAGTTGGTTTGTGTAGAAGGTAATCTGTTTCCGTTTAGTGTGATAGAGCCCATACTCTGATCCAGCCCCCTGATGATGATGTTTCTTGGTAAACCATAGCTATAGTCCATCGCAATACCCGGTACACGCTGCATCGCTTCACCAACAGTAGCATCAGGAAAACGCTCAATCTGCTCCTGAGAAAGTACATATTTAATGTTATCTGCATTGCGCATATTACTCAAAGCAATGGCTTCCCCTCTCCTAATCCCGGTTACCGAAATGCCTTTCATGTCGTTACTCTGGCTCTCCAGTTTCAACTCCAATTTTGCAGTTTCACCATCTTGTATATCCACCGGAAACGATGTTGCTACGTAACCAATATAGTTTACCAGAAGCGTTGCTTTTCCGGGCTTTAGGTTGTTGATTACAAAATAGCCATTGGCATCGGTAACATATTTTTGGTTGGTTTCTTTCAATATCACAGTTGCATAAGGCAAAGTCTGGTTAGTTACCTTATCCTTTACATAGCCTACAGCCGCACCTGGCTTTGCAGCACGTACCTGCAATTCTGCTTTTTTAAGTACAACCATTGTTCCGTCTTCAATAAGTCGCAGGTTGTTTTTTTGCAATAAAGGAGTCAATATCGTCCTTGCAGTTTTGGTCTCATCGTTAACAGTTACTTTTGTATCTATAGTTTCCTTGTTGGTATAAACAAAACTGACCCCTGTTTTCTTTTCAATTTCCTTAAGCAGGTCTGCGAAAGCCACATTACGCATGTTGATACTGATGCGTTTATCCAATCCGCTTTGACCACGTACTGCAGAAGCCACTACCAACTGAATGGAGATCAATGAGATGACACTAATTATTAAGCTTGTACGCATAATTATTTTCATAAGGCGGTTAGCCTCATTAATTTTTTTCATAAATTTGAGTTGTTTAAATTTTAACGATTTAAATAATAAAATGATAGTCAACGGTTCGCCGCAGTTTGGCTAAGAATTAAGGCCGTCCCTGGGCAAACAGGAACGGCTTTTTTATTTGGTACTACTGCATGGTGCTCCTCCTTCTATGTAAATGGTTTGTCCAACAAATTTTGATTGTATGTTCATAGAGAGATTTAGTGTTTTCAGCACTTCATGTATAGATTTGTTTCTGAATCTTGCAGTCAGCTTGCAATCAGTATAGTTAACCTTTCCTGTCTTGATCTTCAGGTTATACTTTCGGGCTAAAGTTTCAAAAACTTCATTGAATGGGGTTTGTTCAAAGATTAGTTCACCTGACACCCAGGAATCTACATCGTTTTTACTCATGATGGTCTTTTCAGTTTTAGCCTTTTTCCTGTCGTAGGTTAACTTTTCACTTGGCAATAGGAACACTGCTTTTTTATTTTCAGTTGTGGTTACCCCCACTTTACCCGAATTAACCGCAACTACCATTAATTGTTCACCACCATAAGCCCGTACATTGAAACTGGTTCCGTAAACCGTAGTGTTCATTCCGGAGCTGCTCACCACAAAAGGATGCGACGCATCATGCGTAACTTCAAAATATGCCTCTCCGCTCAACTTCACCAAGCGCAGCTGATCTTTTTTGAAGTCATCCTTATAGCTAATCTCACTTCCCGAGTTCAACCATACAGTGGTACTGTCTGGTAGTAAAACCTTAATGATCTTACCGGCTCCAGCACTTTTCAGTACCCACTTTTCAGGTTGAGTTGAAATTTGTGCGGAGCGATAATAAAATAGCCCTGTCAGTAGGAAGATACCGGTCATGGCTGCGGCCAAACCATACTTCCACCATAGACCAGCTTTATTTGTTTGGGCAAGCTGTAGCACCAGACTGGTTTCGGAAATTTGATCCTTAACCCACCCAAAATCTAACGGTTCTTGTACCGGTAGCTTTTCCGACAGCGCCCAGAGCTCCTGTATCTTTATATATTCTTCCAGGTGTGCTGCATCTTCGGCAAGCCAGGCATCCAGCATGGCTGCTGTCTGTGCTGTTTCTTCAGCAGACAAGCGCTTGGTGATGCAATCCCATAATTTATTATCCATAACTATCCTCATTCAACAGTAAAGACAATTGTGTGCGCAAAAAATACGGGTTGGGATCAGTTAAGCTTCTGTTAACTTTCTATGAATTAAATGTTGGGACTGATCATAGATAAACTGCATACTTTTCGAAAGATGGTCTTCCACAGTTCTAACAGAGATTTGGAGTAAGTCCGCAATCTCTGCGTAACTAAAGCCCTCTATTCTGTGCATTTTAAAAACCAATTGCCTCCGTTCAGGAAGTTTGCTAATGAGAAAATGCAGAAAAGCCGATTGCTCAGATTCATTCGTAATTTCATCGCCAAAGGAAAGATCAGAAATTGCAGTCAGGTCCTCCTGATCAAGTAAAGTGAGTGATTTGTTCTTATGCTGCTTCAGGTAATTGATGGCGGAATTCTTTATTGCCCTAAACAAGTAGCCCTTAAGGTTATCAGGTTTTGTTTTATTAAACCAGAATTGTACAAATAGATCATTCACCAAACTGGCTGCAGCTTCTTCATCCTTTACAAAATAACAGGCATACTGATGTAGCATGCCACTCCAGCGTTTATAGAGCAACTCAAAATTAATAAGCTCTTTGTTTGACCCCATGATATTAATCTCAAAACTCGACAAGGGATATAAATAAGATATTAAGTGTGTATTACGTTTTTAGAGATAACACATATCAGATCGTTTAAAATACTACATACAATTCCGTTTTTTTATCAAGATTCTGTTCATAGAGAGCACTAGTTCCTCGCGCTTGCCTAGTGCAAATTACTCAGGCATAAAGGAGACTTAAGCCAGGGGTATATCAGGCGATTTACCTCACTTAGGCCTGAGGGGGGCCTGAGAAGAGCCTGAGAAAAGCCTCATTATTCCAAACCGGGTACCGAGCCGGTTCCGAAGCGGTACCGAAAAGATTGGTGTAAAATGAAGTGATATTTTGTGGGAGATCCCGGCCTTCGCCGGGATGATGTAAAGGTTACTTAATTTTTCTTTTCAGGAACAAATGATATTGCACCTTCCCTGTTTGCTACACTCACAATTGCTTTGTAAATATATTCGCAAACCAGTTTTTCGCCAGCGATATTGATATGGGCAATGTCGTCTTCCGGTGTATGATATTGCGGGTGACCGCCGGTATGAAAACCAAGCACGGAGATATTCTTTTTATAAAATGAAACATGATCAGAACCACCAACATCATAAGGAATCACAATCGGGTTAATACCTACCTGTGGTCCAAGGCTTTTCATTAAATCCATACCGCCATCAAAGGAGGCTGCGCCGCCCATGTACAATTGCTTTTCTGAATTCATACGACCAACCATGTCCATATTCAACATCAGTTTAATAGATGATAACGGAATTAAAGGGTGCTCAACAAAGTAGCGCGATCCTAATAAACCTTGTTCTTCAGCACCAAAAGCAATTACAAGCACGCTGCGCTTCAAATCTTTTCTATTGGCCGATAGTTTCTCAGCAATTTCCAATAAAGCAGCTGTTCCGCTTGCATTATCGTCAGCACCAGGATGAATACCCACCGTATCAGGCTTTTTAGAGGATGGCCCGCCCATTCCCAAATGGTCATAATGAGCACCAAGAACAATAAATTCATTCTTTAAAACAGGATCGCTACCCTCAATAACACCAATTACATTCTGTGTTTTAACTCTAGGCGTATCCGTAACCCCTTTTTTTACCCTTATTTTGGCAACAAACTCCTGTAGGTAACTGTCATTAATTGACTTAATACCAGCCTTTTTAAAATCCTTAATCAGGTAATTAACAACCTTTTTATTCTGTTTAGTTCCAGGAAAACGACCTGCCATTTTTGGTGAGGAAAGAAACGAAATATGGCCTAAAATCTCTTTCTCAGTAACATCTGTTTGCGCAATAGCACCAAACCCGACAACAGAACAAACAGCCGTTAGTAAACAAGTCTTAATCTGCATATTTCTAACCCTTTAGCAAACTTTCGATTGCCAATCTATACCCATCCATACCAAAACCAGTTAAAACGCCCTTACAGTTCTTGCCGGTAAGCGAAATGTGCCTATACTCTTCCCTTGCGTAAATATTAGATATATGAACCTCAATTACAGGAGTTTTGATAGCTGCAATTGCATCAGCAATAGCTACAGAAGTATGCGTATATGCACCGCCATTTAGTACAATACCATCATAGTCAAAACCAACCTCATGCAGTTTATTTACAAGCTCACCCTCAACATTACTCTGATAATAATCAATTTCAATGATGCTGTACATTTCGCGCAATTGCGGAATATATTGATCAAAGCTTAAATTTCCGTAAATACCGGGCTCTCTAACCCCTAAAAGGTTTAAATTTGGGCCATTAATAATTTGTATCTTCATCAGTTCAAACTTAAAGCTAAAAACTTACATCAGAAAATTTTTGTGTGATTAAAAACCCCTATTTAAAATCGTTTAAAGACTATCTGAAGCTGGAGCGCTCGCTATCAGCCAACTCTATTGATGCCTATTTAACTGATATCGATAAGTTATCGCAGTATCTCGAATCAGTTGATAAACCAGTTAATTTTAAGGAAGTTACAAAAGATGACTTAAAGCTATTCATAACATGGGTAAATGAACTAGGGATGCTTCCAAGTACGCAAGCAAGGGTAATATCTGGGCTCAAATCCTTTTTTAGCTTTATGTTGCTTGAGCAGATTATCTCTGTAGATCCGACGGAACTACTGGAATCGCCAAGACTATCCCGCAAGTTACCTGACACACTCAATACCATAGAAATCAACCAGTTAATTGATATTATTGATGCTTCAAAGCCTGAAGGGATGCGAAATAAAGCCATGCTCGAAACGCTTTATGGCTGTGGCTTAAGGGTTACAGAGCTTATCAGCCTGAGAATATCCAACATCTATTTCGAAAACGAGTATATTAAAGTAATAGGAAAAGGCAATAAAGAACGTATTGTGCCAATTGGAGCAGCTGCACTTAAGTTCATTAAAATCTACATTGAAGAATCAAGAGTTCATATTAGCATTAAGAAAGGATACGAGGATTACATCTTTTTAAATCGTGGAGGAACTGGTTTGTCAAGAATTTCCGTTTTTACCACTATAAAAGCCTTGGCGGTAAAAGCCGGAATAAGCAAAAGCATTAGTCCGCATACCTTTAGGCATTCGTTTGCTACACATTTAATAGAAGGTGGTGCCGATTTAAGAGCTGTACAGGAAATGTTAGGCCATTCGAGCATTACTACCACCGAGATTTACACCCACCTGGACAGAGATTATTTAAAAGGAGTAATTACAGAATTTCACCCAAGAAGCTAAAGTATAGCAATAAACAACTAATTAGGATGTGAGCAGATAATCATCCTATCCTTACCTTGCATATCTTTTCTTAACTCTATATTTATAAATGACTTATCAATTAACATCTGCATAGTTTCTTCACCTAAATACTCATTAATCTCAAAACATAAAAGACCATTACTATTTAGGTTGCTAAGGGCAAATTCTGCAATTGCTTCGTAAAATATAAGCGGCTTTTCATCAGAAACAAACAATGCCAAATGAGGCTCGTTTTCCAATACATTGTGGTGCATTTCCTTTTGCTCTTCCATTGTTATGTAAGGAGGATTGCTTACAATCAGATCGTATTTTTCGTTGCTACTATAACTCAGAATATCGGCATGAATAAAGTTAACTTGAGCATTATTTAACAGTGCATTTTCAGTTGCAGTGGCCAAAGCACCCTCCGACACGTCAATAGCACTTACCTTAAAGTCAGGTCCCAGATTCTTTTTTAAGGAAATAGCAATGCAGCCGCTTCCCGTTCCAATATCAAGTAGGCTCCCTCGTTTTAATGAAGCTGAATTGCATCTTTCAATAATCCAATCAACAAGCTCTTCGGTTTCCGGGCGAGGAATTAATACAGCGGGGTTAACCTTAAAAGTTAATCCATAAAAAATGGTATCGCCAATTACATATTGCGGAGGCTCTCCCGTCTTCAATCTATCTAATGCCTGCAGATAGGTATTGTATTTAACCTCTTCTACCTCAGCACCCCCGTTTAACATCAACTGACTCCTGTTGAAACCCGAAATATGCTCCACAATAATATTGAAAATAGAAATTATTTCCTGTTCGTCGTAAATCTCTATTAACTCTTTCGTAAAATGATGCAATAATTGCTTTAAATTCATGCTATGCAAAAGTAAGTAAATCGAACAATATACCTTACTTTTGCTTTAATGACAGATGAACTATATATGCAGCGTTGCCTGGAATTGGCAAAAATGGGGATCGGAAGTGTTAGCCCAAACCCTCTAGTTGGCTGTGTAATAGTAAATAATGATAAAATAATTGGCGAGGGATACCATAAAAAATTTGGTGAAGCCCATGCCGAAGTAAACGCCATAAATGATGTGCTTAAAAACCATGGCGATAAAGCCGCGGAATTACTGGCAAACGCAACCGCATATGTAAGTTTAGAGCCCTGTGCTCATTTTGGCAAAACCCCTCCTTGTGCTGATTTACTGGTTAAACACCGATTAAAAAGGGTTGTTATTGGCAATACAGATCCTTTTGCTGATGTAAATGGGAAAGGAATTGAAAAGCTTAAAAATGCTGGCATTAAAGTAGAAACCGGTGTTCTGCAAAATGAATGTAGTTACTTGAACCGCCGTTTTTTTACCAGAATAAAGCAACAGCGTCCTTTTATTATACTCAAATGGGCAACCACAGCAAACGGTTATTTTGCACCAAAAGATACTGCACAACAATGGATAAGCGGTCCGCTGGCAAAAAAACTAGTGCACAAATGGCGCACTGAAGAGGATGCCATACTTATTGGAAAGCAAACCGCAATTGCCGATAATCCTCAATTAAATGCCAGAGAATGGCCCGGTAAAAACCCGGTAAGGATACTTATTGACCGCGATTTGCAGGTTCCAGCAGATAATCATATTTATAACGACAGTGCAAAAACCATCATTATAAACGAAGTAAAAACGGAAGTACAAAACAACATTCACTTCATCCAAATGGAAGATATGCAGTATTATCTTCCTCAGAAAATAGCTTTCCAGTTGTACCTCATGGATATACAATCTGTTATTATTGAAGGCGGAGCAAATATTCTGAATCAGTTTATTCAGGCCAATTTATGGGACGAAGCAAGGGTTTTTACCTCAGCCACATCATGGCAAGATGGTATTGCATCGCCCGCAATCAATGGCATAATAACAGACCAACATTACCTAGAAAACGACAAATTAACAATCTACCAAAATACCTAAACAAATGATTTACCTGCTCATAAGCATTCTCTGCAGTGTTACTGTCGGAGTACTTTTAAAGCTAGCAAAGAGATATAAAATCAATATCCCTCAAGCAGTTACCTGGAATTACCTTTTTGCAATTGGTTTAAGTATTTTCTTTTTCAAACCCAGCTTCAAAGACCTTGCTTCTACTGCGCACTATGATATTTATTTAGGTCTTGGCGTTTTGCTACCTGTTATTTTCTGGTTCTTAGCGGGTTCCGTTAGAAACATCGGTATTGCCAGAACAGATATTGCACAACGGTTGTCGCTGTTTATTCCCATCCTGGCCTCCTATTTTCTCTTTAAAGAGCATTTTACCATCACTAAAATCTGTGGACTTGCGTTGGGTTTTATAGCTATATTTTTTACTTTATATAAGAAAACTAAGCAAAGAAGCACAATAGGCAGCTGGTTTTACCCACTTATCGTATTTGTTGGTTTTGGGCTAATCGACATACTTTTTAAGCAGGTAGCACAAATCAAATCAATCCCCTACACAACCTCTTTAACCATCGTTTTTATCCTGGCTTTTATCATTTCAATTGTCTCTATCTTATACCTTAGAGCGTTTAAAAACCAAAAACTGGAACTGGTTAACTTTATTTGTGGATGCGTATTGGGCTTTTTCAACTTTTTTAATATCCTGTTTTACCTTAAAGCGCATGGTGCGATGGCCGAGAACCCATCAACCGTATTTGCCAGTATGAATATGGGCGTAATCATTTTAGGTAGCGTAATAGGTATTTTTATTTTTAAGGAGAGCCTAAACAAACTAAACTACTGGGGGCTGTTTTTAGCGCTTGCCGCCATTATTTTAATAACACTATCCAAAATCTATGCTATTTGATGATACTTATAAAACCATATCCGCTGCTTCCGAAGGGGTTTTTAAGGATAAAGGAAGCAAATTTATTGCTTATGCTTACCCTATTCGTACAGATGAGGAGGTAAAAACTATACTTCAGAATCTTCGTTCTGAACACCCAAAAGCCCGACATTTCTGCTGGGCTTTACGCTTAAGTCCTGACAGAAGCATATTCCGGATTCAAGATGACGGAGAGCCTTCAGGCACCGCTGGTCGCCCTATTCTAAATACCCTGCTTTCGGCAGACATTACAAATATCCTTATTGTAGTGGTAAGGTATTTTGGCGGAACGCTGCTTGGTGTTCCAGGTTTAATTAACGCTTACAAAACAGCTGCTGCAGAAGCAATTAAAGAAGCTAATGTAATAGAGAAAACGGTAAACGATGTTTACGAAATCACCTTCGATTACCTGGTTATGAACGATGTAATGCGCTTAATGAAAGAAGAGCAACTGAACATTCTCGATCAAAACTTCGACAATTCTTGCGTTATTAAGTTTGAAGTAAGAAAAGCAAATTTAAATGCTGTGCTGGGGAAATTGGAAAAGATTGACAACCTAAAAACTAAGTATCTTTTCACAGCTTAAAATTGATAAGCTCGTGCAGGTTTCATAGGTTTGCTATATCAATCTCCACTTTTATGGGAAACAAAATATCAGAAGCAGACCTGATCATTAATCAGGATGGCAGTATTTATCACCTGAACCTCCTGCCCGAAGATTTAGCTGAAACCGTAATTACTGTTGGCGACCCCGACAGGGTTTCTGAAGTATCTAAACACTTTGATAGTATAGAGCTTAAAAAAGGGAAACGCGAGTTTATCACGCATACCGGATACTTGGGTAAGAAACGCATTACCGTAATTTCTACGGGTATTGGTACTGATAACATCGATATTGTTTTTAATGAACTTGATGCGCTTGCAAACATCGATTTTGATAAGCGGGAAGTTAAAAAAGACTTAACCTCATTAGATATAATTCGCATTGGCACCTCGGGTGCAATACAACCGGACATCCCTATGGGTACTATCCTTGCTTCCTCTTTTGGCTTAGGATTAGATGCCTTAATGCAGTATTATATTCATGAGCTATCTGGCGATGAGCATAGCATTTTGGATGCTTTTAAATCGAGATTTTCTCACATTAAAGGTATCAACCCATATCTGACAGCGGCAGATAATACCTTACTAAATACCATAGGCAGTGAGATGGCAAAAGGAATCACTGTAACCGCCCCAGGTTTCTACGCCCCCCAAGGCCGACAAGTGAGGGCAAAAAATGCTGTGCCTGATTTTATCAATTTGTTAAATAATTTTCAGCATGGTAACAATAGAATTACTAACTTAGAAATGGAGACAGCTGGAATTTACGCTTTGGCAAAAGCTCTAGGTCATAAAGCCCTGTCAGTAAATGCGATACTTGCAAGTCGGGTAAATTTCGAATTCAGTAAAAACCCTGCAGCAGTTGTAGATAAGGCAATAAAAATGGTTTTAGAGAAAATAAGCAAACAAAAATAGTATCTCTAATGTTCATTCGGTATGATTAATGTAAGTTTCATTAGAAATAATGTTTTATTCAAAAGGATTAATATTATTTCAACAGAAATATGCGTTCAATGAGAGAGAGTGTACATTTCATAGGAATGAGATACTATAAATAGAATTAAATGAAGTAATATGTTTGGGAAAATAAAAGAAAGATTAACACTATCAGCTATAAATTCTTCGCTGGTAGGATATGAAGCGAAAGAACTGGACACGGGAAAAAGATTGATATCTGTATTAGCAGGTGTATATATACTACAAAAAGGAATCAGAAATATCCGTAAACATCCGTTTATAGCCGTTGAAGAAGTAGCGCTGGGAAGTATTCTGTTGTATAACGCAGCAAGCGGTTTGAATAAGAAAATAGTTAAAAAACCAACCGAGATATCGGATATGAGAAGAAACCAGATTCAAGGGAATGATCCAAGATCGGATGTTCCGGCGTTTGTTTAGGAGCTAAGTTGATGCTGTTATGCACAAATAATTGATGCTGATGACAGACAGCGAATTCGTCATGCTGAATTTATTTCAGCATCTCTCAAGAGAAAAAAAGCCTTGCTAGTGCGAGGTCCTGAAATAAATTCAGGATGACGAGCGGTTAAACAAATGGCTAGCGGTTAAACAATAAAGGTCGATACTTCTGTATCGACCTTTATTGTTTAATTGTTTTAATAAGCTACAAACCAACTATTTCTTAACCGGCTTAGAAGTCATGTAAAACGTTAATTTGCCGCCTCCTGTAATATCAGAATGCTTTATAGTATTAGAGGCTAAAGCCTTTCCATTTAACATAACCTTCTGAACGTAAACGTTCTTATCGCTCTGATTCACTGCTTCAACAGTAAACGTTTTTCCATTTTCAAGAGCCAGCACTGCGTTTTTAACAGCAGGACTACCCAATGAATAATCTTCTGAACCTGGAGATACCGGGTAAAACCCTAAAGAAGAAAACATATACCAGGCACTCATTTGTCCGCAATCATCATTACCACCAAGTCCATCAGGAGTAGGTTTATATTGCATTTTTAAGATCATGCGTATCTTTTCCTGTGTTTTCCAAGGCTGACCAATCCAATTGTATAAATAAGCAACGTGGTGAGCCGGCTCATTACCGTGCACATATCCTCCAATAATGCCTTCTCTGGTAATATCCTCTGTTTCAGCAAAAAACTCATCAGGAAGGTGCATAGAGAATAAAGAATCCAATCTCAACCCAACCTTCTTATTACCACCCATTTGCTCAACTAAAGCCTTAGGATCCTGAGGAACAAAGAAACTATAGTTCCAGGTGTTACCTTCAATAAATCCTTGTCCATGAGTACTTAAAGCATCAAATTCCTTTTTGAATGTACCATCAAGCATTTTGGGTCTCATAAAGCCAATAGACTTATCAAACACATTTTTCCAGTTTCCAGAACGTTTGGTAAACTCATCGTAAACATCCTTTCTATTCAGTTTTTTAGCTAATTGAGCAATACACCAATCATCATAGGCATACTCCAATGTGTTAGAAACCGAGGTTCCGCTGCGTTCTGCCGGAACATATCCCATATCTATGTAATCACCTATCCCTTCGTAATCGCGATGATTAGCGGTAGCTATACAAGCGTCTAGCGCTTTATTAGCATCACCATTGTACACACCTTTAATAATTGCATCCGTTAATACCGAAACACTATGGTAACCACTCATGCACCAATTGTCGTTTGCATAGTGAGACCATATTGGGAGCATTTTAAGCGCACTCTGATCGTAATGAGCCATCATAGACTTAACAATATCGTTATTTCTTGCAGGCTGCATAATGTTTAAGAAAGGATGCAGTGCGCGATAGGTATCCCATAACGAAAACGTGGTGTAGTTGTTAAAATCAGCAGCCTTATGCACGTTCTGATCTAAACCTTTATACTCTCCGTTTACATCGCTATAGTTTGTAGGATTAATGAACGCATGATACATTGCAGTGTAAAAATTAGTCTTATCATCCTCAGAAGCATCAATTTTGATCTTATTCAGCTCTTTATTCCAATCGGCCTGGGCCTGTTGCTTTATCTTATCAAAATCCCATCCCTGAGCCTCTGCCTGCATATTCTCTAACGCATTTGCCTGACTAACCGGAGAAAGGGCGAATTTCACTTTAATCTTTTCCTGATCTTCAGTTTTAAAATCGAAATACATTCTAATACGTTTACCAGCTATATCCGGAAAGTTCTTAGTCTGATCAAACTTTCTCCAGAAACCTTTATAAGCCTGAGCTTTATCGAAGTTCTTTTGTCCGTAAGAAGCAAAGGGCTTTGAAAACGACATGGCAAAATAAACCGTACGTGTGCGTGCCCAGCCATTAGTTTGTCTGTAACCGGTAACCAAAGTATCATTTACAACACGTACAAAAGTCCAAACAGATTTATCGTCGTAATTGTAAATACCCGACATCAGGTCTAATATGATATGCGAATCATCTGACTTTGGAAACGTATACTGATGCACACCTACCCTATTTGTGGCGGTAAGCTCAGCTAAAATATTGTCGTCGTCTAATTTAACCTTATAATATCCAGCTTCTACAACCTCATTATTATGAGAAAATGCCGATCTAAAACCTGATTTAGGGTCATCGGCAGTACCAGGGTTTAATTGGAGTTTGCCTTGCGTTGGCATAATCAGGAAATCACCCAAATCTGAGTGTCCCGTTCCGCTAAAATGCGTATGACTGAACCCTACAATCGTCTTATCTTCATACTTATACCCTGCACAATACTTGTAAACATCACCATTATACTTACCATTCAGTTCGTAGGACAAAGTATCTGTATCAGGACTTAACTGAACTGCCCCAAAAGGAACCGTTGCCCCAGGATAAGTATGTCCCATTTTCTGTGTTCCAATAATTGGCTTCACATATTTTACCAGACTTTGCTGCGCATTTACTAGCACTGGAGCCGATAATAAACAATACAGTAGGAGTTTTTTCATATTTAACTTTAGTTTCTTTTTTTTATGAGTGTCTAAGGTATAAAAAAATCATACAAAAAACAGCTTTATTGTCTTGCTATAACGTTTGACTTAAATAAAGTATTGAACAGTAACTATACTTTATTGTGGACGCTTTTCTAAAGCTTGTCTTATACTCAATAAGCATATTTCCTATCGTTTTTACTGAGCGTCAAGCTTTTTTACAAAATCACTTGCGTAACCCAAAAGTTACTTATATATTTACGTAACCTTTAGGTTACTTATTTATCGAAACCATTTAAAAGCTACTTAATTATGGCAAAACTTATTAAACACCAATTTTCCTTCTCTCATCCAGTTGAGACTGTGTGGGAATACCTAACTAAATCTGAATTGATGGAGCAATGGCTTATGAAAAATAACTTTCAGCCCATAGTAGGTTTTGAGTTTGAATTCAGGACAGGCCCAATACCGAGCCTTGATTTCGATGGCGTCTTCTATTGCAAGGTGTTAGAAATTATTCCCTTTAAAAAACTCTCCTACTCCTGGAGAAGTGGGCCTGGCGAAGGTAAAATTACACTTGATTCTGTTGTGGTATGGCAATTACAACCAACAGACAAAGGCACTGAGGTATTTTTAGAACATAAAGGTTTCGCAAAAAAAGAAAACCTAGACTTCTACAATGGTCTAAACCAGGGCTGGATAGAAAAATTAAACAACATTGCCGATCTTTTAAACACTGCACAACATGGCAACACCAGCTCTTGATACATTTCAGGTCATAGGAGACCCAAGCAGAAGGAAGATGCTGATGCTCCTTTCTGAAGAGAGTTTAACAATTAACAATCTGGCAGACAATTTCGAGATGAGTCGTCCTGCTGTTTCAAAGCACATTAAAATACTGCATAACGCTGGGTTTATTTCAATCGAGGACATCGGCCGTGAACGTTATTGCACCCTAAAGAAAGATGGCTTTGAAGAGTTACAAGCATGGCTCTCCTATTTCGACCAGTTCTGGGCTTCGAAACTGACAAAGCTAGAAACCTTATTAAACAAAAAATTACCAAACTAAATATTAAACAACAAAATGCCCTATTAAAAACCCAAGACTATGACAACTTCAGATTTTAACACGACGTTTTCGGTGGATGAAACCCCGAATACCGTATTCAATGCTATTAATAACGTACGCGGATGGTGGTCCGAAAATATTGATGGCGGTACACAGCAGCTTAATGATGAGTTCACCTATCAGGCAAGTAACCTTCATAAGTGTACCATGAGATTAATTGAGGTTATACCCGATAAAAAGGTCGTTTGGTTAGTGCTTGATAACTATTTCAGCTTTACCAATGATGAAACAGAGTGGATTGGTAACAAGATTGAGTTTGATATCTCAGAAAAGGATGGCCTAACTCAAGTTCATTTTACCCACCATGGCCTTGTTCCATCCTATGAGTGCTATGACATTTGCTTCGATGCCTGGACTGGTTATATTAACGACAGTTTGCGCAACCTAATTACAACAGGAAAAGGTCAGCCAAACCCCAAAGAACACGCTACAACATAAAATTCTGCTTTTTTACCTCACAATTCGGCTAAAATTCAGTGTCTGGAAGAGGGCCTAGGAACCATTTGCGCCCTTCAGCGCAATTTGTTCCAGCCCGAAAACAGATCACTGAATTTTACTTTGACAACACACTGACCTCCCAAGCAAGAAACTTTCATTAAAATCCCTTACTTTTGCACCTTATTTCTAATCACCGGGCTTTGAACCCGAGGCAGTATTAAATAACATGAGTAAAAAAGGAAGAATTTTGGTAGCCATGAGTGGCGGTGTTGATAGTTCAGTAGCAGCAGTAATGCTACACGAACAAGGTTATGAAGTTATTGGACTAACCATGAAAACGTGGGACTATGCCACTTCAGGTAGCAGTAGCAAGGAAACAGGATGTTGCAGTCTTGACAGCATAAACGATGCTCGTACACTTGCGGTAAACTATGGCTTCCCTCATTATATCCTGGATATACGCGATGAATTTGGCGATTTCGTAATCGACAACTTTGTTGATGAATACCTTGCCGGACGTACACCAAATCCTTGTGTATTGTGCAATACCCACATCAAATGGGAAGCACTGCTAAAACGTGCTAACAAACTGGATTGCGAATTTATTGCAACCGGACATTATGCAAACATCAGACAACAAGATAGCGGTCGTTATGTAATTTCTAAAGGAAAAGACGAGAACAAAGACCAATCATATGTATTGTGGGGCGTTTCTCAGGAAAACCTTGCGCGTACGCAATTCCCTTTGGGATCATTTGCTAAATCTGACATCAGACAAATGGCCTTAGATATGGGACAAGAAGAACTGGCTAAGAAAAGCGAAAGCTATGAGATCTGTTTTGTACCAGATAATGATTACCGTGCTTTCTTAAAACACAAAGTTGAAGATTTAGAAGACAGAGTTGCCGGTGGTAACTTCATCACTAAAGACGGAATGGTAGTTGGTCAGCATAAAGGTTATCCTTTTTATACCATAGGCCAACGTAAAGGACTTGGAATTGCCTTTGGCGAACCAATGTTTGTAACCCAAATCATGCCCGAAAGCAACACAGTAGTACTCGGCAGAGCGGAAGATTTAGAAAGAAACGAAGCCTTAGTACGTAATGTTAACCTTGTAAAATACGGAAGTATTTTAGAGCCATTAGATAATGTGGTTACTAAAATCAGATATAAAGACGCAGGCATGCTAAGTACTATCGTTCAGGAAAATGACAAAATGCGTGTAGTATTCGACCATAATGTATCAGCAATTGCACCGGGCCAATCAGCAGTTTTCTATGAAGGAAATGACCTGCTAGGTGGTGGTTTCCTTTGCTAATCAACAAAAAAACTAGTCTAGGATGAGGTGTTTAAGTTTAACGCCTTATCCTTAGGCTTCTAATTGATTAGAAATCAAATAGGGCGAAGCCGTTTTCACCTTCTTGCCTTTATATCTTTCAAAGTAATAATCAATTCTGCCTAAGTTAATACCGGCAAAACCCACCTGATTTATTGTAGTTATGCCCCCGCTCAGGTTCTGCACATCTTCTGGCTGAGCCATAAAAGTATGCGTATGCCCTCCAATTATCAGGTCAATGCTCTTATTATTTTTTGCTAAAACCTGGTCTGATACTTTATCTGTAGTATACTTATAACCTAAATGAGACAAGCAAATTACTAAATCGCACTTTAAGTCATTCTTTAAAAGATCGGCTACTTCATTGGCTTTAACCACCGGATCAATGTAAACCGTATCACCATAGTTTCTCCCTTCTACCAAACCTTTCAATTCTACGCCAATACCAAAAACACCAATCTTTAATCCGTCTTTCTTAAATATCTTATACGGCAGCGTCGATTTATTTAATATCGTATTTGAGAAATCATAATTACTACACAAAACAGAGAAATTGGCATGAGGCAATTGCTTATAAAAACCCTCCATGCCGTTGTCAAAATCATGGTTTCCCATGGTTGCTGCATCATATCCCATAGCAGACATCAGCTTAATTTCTAGCTCGCCTCCAAACTTGTTAAAGTAAAGCGTACCTTGAAAAATATCACCTGCATCAAACAACAGTACATTCTTCTCTTCATTTCTTATTTTCTTGATAAGCGCAGATCGCCTCGCTGTACCGCCTAAGCCCTCATATTTAGATCCATCAATAGGAAATGGTTCTATCCTGCTATGAACATCATTGGTATGTAAGATGGTCAACTTTGTTACCCCTCCGGCAGCTTCTGCTTCAAATGCGTTTAGATTTAATGCCAAAGCTGCAACAGCAATACCACCGGTTCTAATAAAATCTCGTCGGTTAGTTTTTAGTAATTCTTCCATCTAATTTTGGATTAATTGTTTTGCCTTCAGCCTCAGTTTCTTTAACGTAATTCATTAATGCATCGCGCACTTTAAGGCCGATAACCTTTTGTTCTATTGCATTTTTGAAAGCAGGAACATTGTCGCCACCACTCCCGATATAGTCAGAAGTAAGTACCCGGTAAGTTTTAGTTACATCAAATGTTTTACCATTTACCTGTACATCTACAGGTTTTTTATCTACTATTTTCATATGTAAACGGGCAACTGGTTGTCCGTTTGTAGATGCAATATAATTTAGTATTTGTTGTACATCAGTGCCTTTCAGTGTAAAAACAACGAGCTGACTTTCAAAAGGCATTAGTTCGAATACATTAGAGACGGTAATATTCCCTTTTGGAAAATCTACGCGTAAGCCTCCTTTTGTAGCCGGCAATGCAAAATCAATATCCTGATCATACTTGAGCGCCTGTTCTAAAACAGCATCAGAAAAGAAATTACTCAATAAGCTTTCAGGTAAGGTATCGCTACTTTTTTTAGACATCCGCGATGCTGAATGCCCTATTACTATGTTCATATCAGCTTCAAGCTGAACCTTATAAGGCAAATAGGTTTTAATGATAGAACTATCAACTGCAAGTTCTTTATTGACATTGTATTCAGCACGATTGGCCCTAACTAGTTTGTATCCTGAGGAACAGGATGCCACTAAAAGAACCACTGATAGTGCTAAATAATTCCGGAATAACTTGGTATAATCCATATTTATTGTGCCTACAAAAGTACGGCAAACATTAGAATATGGTGTTAAAAAAAAGAGAAATCCCTATTAAGGATTTCTCTTTTTTTACATTCTTACGTTAAAGAAACTTACAAATTCTTTGTAATAGCTTCGTCTAAAGGTTTCACTTTTGAACGGAAACGGTGCACTAACTGACCTTTTTCGTTAATTAAAAACTTTTCGAAGTTCCACTGAATATCACCAGTAAAATCAGGGTTTTCCTGACTGGTTAAATACTTAAACAATGGGCTAATGTCATCACCTTTAACGCTGCTTTTTTCTGACAACATGAAGGTAACGTTATATTTTCCAGTACAGAATTCTTTAATCTCGCTATTTGTAGCCAGTTCCTGACCACCAAAATTTCCAGCTGGAAAACCTATCAGTACTACATTTTTACCGTATTGTTTCTGTAGCTTCTCAAGATCTTCATATTGAGGCGTAAAACCGCATTTTGATGCTGTATTTACAATAAGGATTTTCTTACCCTTAAACTTAGAAAGCTTAATTTCTTTACCATCAATGGTTTTAAAAGAGAAATCGTAAACACTTTTAGCAGGAGGCGTAAAGAAAAGGCTTAACAGGATGAGTAATGTATTCATGGTTTTAAGTTTTTTTTATACTAACGAAGTTAAGCACAAAAAACTTAGATAATTATACTATTTAAGTAAAATGTTTTACGCTGCATATTTCTTTTACTACTGGCAATGGAAAAGAGTTCTCAATAGTGTTTCCATAGGCAGAATTAATTTAATGTCATAAGATTAGCTGATTATTATTACCCAAATCCAATAGCGTTTTGGCTTGCAATTCATCGGGTAAAAGAGGTCATTTTTAAATAAATTTGTTAGAAAAATAGGATCGGATTTTGAAATTAGGCTTATTTATAGCTTTATTTGCAGAAAAACGTTCTGAATGGCGAAGAATTTACTAATAGTTGAGTCACCTGCGAAAGCGAAAACCATAGAGGGGTATTTGGGCAAAGATTTCCTTGTTAAATCTAGTTACGGTCACATCCGTGACTTAATTAAGGGGGATATGGGGATTGATATCTCTAATAATTTTGCTCAAACCTATGAAGTTCCTTCAGATAAAAAGCAAGTTGTTGCTGAATTAAAGAAACTAGCTAAGGAAGCCGAAATGGTATGGCTAGCATCCGATGAGGACCGCGAGGGAGAGGCTATTTCATGGCACCTATTTGAAACTTTAGGACTTAAAGAAGCTAAAACAAAACGTATTGTTTTTCATGAGATCACTAAGCCAGCTATATTAAAGGCTATAGAAACTCCACGTACTATTGATTATAACCTTGTTCATGCACAACAGGCCCGTCGTGTATTAGATAGATTAGTGGGATTTGAACTTTCTCCTGTATTATGGAAAAAGATTAAACCATCACTTTCTGCCGGTCGTGTACAATCTGTTGCTGTTCGTTTAATTGTAGACAGAGAACGAGAAGTAAATAAGTTCAATGCTTCGGCAGCATTTAAAATAACTGCTCAGTTTTCAACCGGAAACGGAAAGGAAATTGTAAGAGCAGAGCTACCTCAGCGTTTTGAAAAAGAAGCAGATGCAGAACAGTTCTTAAACGACTGTATCAGCGCCGGTTTCTCGGTTGATAGTTTAGAAACCAGACCTGCAAAACGTAATCCGGCAGCTCCGTTTACCACTTCTACCCTACAGCAAGAGGCTTCCCGCAAACTGGGTTACTCAGTTTCGAGGACTATGCAAATTGCACAAAGGCTATATGAAAGTGGAAGAATCACCTATATGCGTACCGATTCGGTAAACTTATCGGAAACTGCATTACAGGCTGCTGCAAGTGAAATCAAATCTGCTTATGGCGATAAATATCACCACTTAAGAGTATATAAAACTAAATCTGCAGGTGCACAAGAGGCTCACGAGGCCATCCGTCCTACATATTTTAATCACCATACAGTACCTGGCGATAGTTCTGAGCAACGTTTATATGAGTTGATCTGGAAACGTGCCATCGCTTCGCAAATGAGTGAGGCTTTGTTTGAAAAAACTACCGCTCAGATTGGCATCAGCACTCGTAAAGAGAACTTGATTGCTGAAGGTGAGGTATTAAAGTTTGATGGTTTCTTAAAGGTTTATCTTGAATCTAGTGACGATGAGGATGTTGAAGACTCAGAAGGTAACAGCATGTTGCCGCCGTTGGTTAGAGGTCAGGAATTGACGTTAAAAGAGATGAATGCAACTGAGCGTTTCTCAAGACCTCCTGCAAGATATACTGAGGCTAGTTTGGTTAAAAAACTAGAAGAATTAGGTATTGGTAGACCATCTACTTATGCGCCAACTATCTCTACCATCCAAAATCGCGGTTATGTGGTTAAGGAAGACCGCGATGGCCGTCAGCGTTCATTTAGCGCTATTGTTTTAAACAATGGTTCAGTTAAAAAGCAAATTAAAACGGAAATAACAGGCGCTGAAAAGGGCAAATTATTTCCAACAGATATAGGTGAGGTTGTTAATGACTTTCTGGTTGAACACTTTAAAGGAATCGTAGATTTTAACTTTACTGCTAACGTAGAAAAGGAATTTGATGAGATTGCGCAAGGTTTGCAGGAATGGACAAAGATGCTTCACTCCTTCTACACGCCTTTCCATATTGAGGTTGAAACTACTTTAGAAACTGCCGACAGAGCTAATGGCGAACGTTTATTAGGTGTTGATCCGGTAAGTGGTAAAAATGTTTATGCTAAGGTTGGTAAATTTGGGCCATTGGTTCAGATTGGTCAGAATGATGATGAAGAGAAACCTCGTTATGCGAGTTTGTCTAAGTCACAATCTGTGGCAACCGTTACTTTGGAGAGTGCGCTAGAGCAGTTCAAACTGCCTTTCCAACTTGAAGATTATGAAGGCAAAGAGGTTTCTGTTGGTGTAGGTCGTTTTGGCCCTTATGTTAAATGGGGCGATGCTTACATATCAGTTCCTAAAAATGAAGATCCTTTATCTATTGACAGGGATCGTGCGATTGAGATTATTGGCGAGAAAATTACTGCTGATGCTCCTGTTGCTCATTATCAAGAATTGCCTGTTACTAAAGGAAAAGGCAGATTCGGCCCGTTTATTAAATGGAACGATTTGTTTATCAATGTTCCTAAGGCTTATAATTTTGATAACCTTAAACAGTCGGACATTGAAGAACTGATTGGCAAGAAGTTAGAGAAAGAAGCCAATAGGTTTATCCAACAGTGGACGGATGAAAAAATTGCAATTGAAAATGGCAGATGGGGACCGTTTATTCGTTTCGGCAAAGACATGCTTAAATTGCGTAAAAATCCGGTAACTAATGATAAATATACTCAGGAGGAATTAGAAGTGATTTCTTTAGATGAGGTTAAAAAATTGATAGTTGAGCAAGTGCCTAATGCTTTTGAGCCTAAAACCAAGAAAGCTGCAGCTAAGAAAACTGGAACTACTGTAAAGAAAGCCGCAACTAAAGCACCTGCAAAAAAGAAAGCAGTAGCGAAGAAGTAGGTATTATGAAAAAAGACCTTCCTGAAAACATAGTTGAAGATGTAGCAATGGCCGTTGTGCTGTTAAATGAGAGTCCAGAGGTGAAAAACTGGACTGTTTACCTCATTAATCTTAAAGATGAGCCATTAAACAATGTGCTCATCAGCTCTAAAGGATATGGTGAAAAAGATGGAAAACTGGTAAAAACATCAGTGCTAAGACATTTTCTGGGAGATATTGAAGCAAAATCCTTTAAAGGAGTAGAGGCAATCGATACTGAAGTGTTTGGTTTAACTAATGAATACTGGTTAAGTTATTACATGAACGGTGTTATCTATGATAAGAAGTTTATATTTCTTCCGGAAAGCATCGTAGACGAAAACTTAATCCGAGTTCCCCTGGTTAATATGCCGGGTGTAATGATTAAGTAACCGCCCCCATAACAGTGATTTTCTTCTGTTGATAATAATTATTTTCGTTTCCGGTGATTTTTGTTGATTTTCGTAAACATCTTATTATGAAAAATCTTTGTTATGGAATCATCCCGCTCTTCCTTTGTTCAAAGGAATAAAAAACCCCTAATTATTGGTTCTGTTGCTGTTGTGCTGCTTGGCATTGCATCAATTTTCTTCCTCAAAAAGGAAAAACCTAAGGACTACAATCAAAAATATTCTAAATATATTGAGGCTTATACCTCTGGAACGATCTCTAAAAAGAGTTTTATCAGAGTGCATTTGGCCAGTGAAGTAAAAACAATGAGTGATGTTGGTGTGGCCGATAACAGAGATTTGTTTAGCTTCTCTCCTTCTGTAAAAGGAAAAGCATTCTGGATCGACGCGCAAACTGTCGAATTTAGACCGGATGAACCTTTAAAATCAGGCGAGACCTATGAGGCCAACTTCGATTTAAGCAAGGTTACTGAAACCGAAAAAGACCTCGAAGAATTTGAGTTTGGCTTTAGGGTCATTAAACCCGGCATGAGCTTGAGTCAGGATGGTTTGGTATCTCAAAACAATACTTCTCTTGATTACATGAAGCTTAAGGGCGAGATTACAACTTCAGATCAGGAAGACCCAAAGGCAATTGAAAAAGCATTGGCAATTGACTTCCCTCAAACTTTAAAGGTAAAATGGCAGCACAATCCAGAAAAAAACACATCTGCCTTTACAATTGATAGCATTAAGAAAACTGGTCAGGATACGAAGTTGACTTTAAAATGGTCTGGCGACGCTATTGATGCAGACAGCAAAGGCGAAGAAACGGTTGCTGTTCCAGCCAAAGGTGTATTTAAAATCCTGAACATGAAAGCAGTGCAGGATCTGGAAGATTATGCACTAATACAGCTTTCTGAACCTGTTGGCGTAGCTCAGGATTTGGCAGGCTTAATCTCATTAAGTGGTTTATCAGATTTGAGGTTCACTGTAGATGCCAGTCAGGTAAAGGTCTATTCGGCCTTGGCTTTGGAAGGTAATTATACGTTTACAGTAAATTCAGGCATTGAAAACATCAATGGCAAAAAGCTTGGAGCAGGAAAAACGGCTAATATCGTATTTGAAAACAAACTGCCATCGGTAGTTATTGCTGGTAGTGGCACCATCCTTCCCAACTCAGGAAAACTGGTATTGCCATTTGAAGCAACCAATTTAAAAGCAGTTGACGTTACTGTTGTCAAGATTTACGAGAACAATATCCCTCAGTTTTTCCAAACTAACAGCTATAAAGATGGAAGTGAAATTCGTCGTGTTGGTAAGCCTGTAGTGCAAAAAACTATTCGTTTAGATGAGGATAAAGCGCTTAATCTGCATAAAAAGAACCGCTTTACTTTGGATCTGGATAAGCTGATTAAAACTGAACCGGGTGCGATGTACCGCATAACAATCGGTTTCAGAAACGAATACAATGTATTTAAGTGCGCTGAAGTAACCAGCGAAGATGGTAATTCTGATGAAGATGATTATCGTGGTTATGGCGAAAAGATTGATGAGGATGATGAGTTTTGGGAGCGTTACAATAGTTACTATCCAAACAATTACAGATGGGAAGACAGAGATAATCCTTGTACCCCATCCTATTATACCAACGATAAATGGGCCAGCAGAAATGTAATGGCTTCGAACATTGGTATTATTGCCAAACGCGGCAATGACAACAGCATGCTTGTTGTAACTACCAATTTGCTTACAGCTGAACCAATGAGCGGGGTTACTTTAGAGCTGTTGGATTACCAGCGTCAGATCATCCACACGGTTAAAACCGATGGTGATGGTATGGCTACTTTTGACCTGAAAAGAAAACCTTTCTTATTAATAGCCAAAAATGGTGATGAGCGTGGTTACCTGAAAATGGATGATGGCAGTTCACTCCCTTTGAGTCGTTTTGATGTTGGTGGCGATGTGGTACAGAATGGATTGAAGGGCTATATTTATGGAGAGCGCGGCGTTTGGCGTCCGGGTGATTCTATATTCGTATCCTTTATTCTTGAAGATAAGCTAAAGAAACTTCCTGGTGGATACCCGGTTACATTCGAATTATATAACCCTCAGGGACAATTAATTAAAAGAATCATCAATGGTAAACCATTAAATGGTTTCTACGCCTTTAAAACGGCTACAGAAAACACTGCTCCTACCGGAAACTGGCTTGCTAAAGTAAAAGCAGGTGGTGCGGTGTTCAGTAAAACCATTAAGGTTGAAACCGTTATGCCTAATAGGTTAAAGATTAATTTCAATATCGGTAATGCTACTTATTTAGGAGTTGGCGGAGCGTCATCAGCTACGCTTTCGGCAAACTGGCTATTTGGTTCAGTTGGTAAAAACCTTAAAGCTAAAGTTGATGTGAACCTGAATACCATGAAAACTACGTTTAAAGGTTTTGATGAGTACACTTTCGACAACCCTACTGTAGTATTCCAATCGCAGGTTAAAACCATATTTGAAGGCACTTTAAATGAAAATGGAACTGCTGTAGTAAATACCAGTTTAAACGAAAATAATACTGCTCCGGGGATGCTTAAGGCCAATTTTACCACTAAAGTATTTGAGGCTGGTGGTAATTTCAGTATCGACAACTTTAGTATTCCATATCATGTTTACAACAACTATTACGGTATTAAAACACCAGATGGCGATAAACTGAGCGGAATGCTGGTAACTGGTCAGGATCATAAAGTGAATATCGTTAACGTAGATAGAAACGGAAAACTGGTACGTGGTGGCAAAACTGTTGAGGTTGAATTGTACAAAGTACAATGGCGTTGGTGGTGGGATCAGGACGATCAGAACTCGTATGCAAACTTCACTCAAAACTCTTATAATAAACTGGTTAAAAAAGAAAACATCACCTTATCAGATGGTAAGGGAAACTGGAATTTAAGAATAGATGAACCTGAATGGGGTCGTTATTTAATTCTTGTACGCGATGTTAATGGCGGGCACGTAACCGGTAAATCTGTATACGTAGACTGGCCGGGATGGGCACAGCGCGAACAGGCGAACAACCCTACCGAAGCTTCGATGCTTTCGTTTACAGCCAATAAAACCAAGTTTAATGTTGGCGAAGATGTGGTATTAACCATTCCATCTGGTAAAGGCGGCAGGGCATTAATCTCTATAGAAAACGGCAGCAGGGTATTAAAAACCTTCTGGACAGACACTAAACCCGGACAAACACAATTTACCTTTAAGGCAGAAAAGAACATGGCTCCTAACGTATTTGCAGTTGTTACTTTGCTTCAGCCACATGCACAAACGGTAAATGACTTGCCAATAAGGATGTACGGTGCTATTCCATTGCTGATTGAAGATCCGGAGACGATACTGAAACCGGTAATTAAAATGGCCGACAAGATTAAGCCTGAAACCGAAAACAGCATCACCGTTGCAGAGCAAAATGGTAAGGCAATGACTTATACAATTGCAATTGTAGATGAAGGTTTACTTGACCTGACCAGGTTTAAAACTCCTGACCCTCATAGTGCATTTTATGCTCGTGAAGGCTTGGGTGTTAAAACCTGGGACTTATTTGACTATGTACTTGGTGCATGGGGTGGCAATCTGGAGCGTATTTTAAGTATCGGTGGTGATGGTAGCATCAACAAGAATCTAAATCCTGCAAAGGCCAACAGGTTTGTACCTGTGGTTAAATACTTAGGCCCATTTGCATTGGGTAAAGGAGAAAGCAAAACACATAAGTTTACGCTTCCACAATATATTGGTGCGGTAAGGGCGATGGTTGTTGCCGGTCAAGATGGTGCTTATGGTTTTGCAGAGAAATCGGTACAGGTTAAAAAACCTTTAATGCTGCTGGCAACTTTACCACGTGTTATTGGTCCGGGCGAAAGCTTTACTTTACCTGCAACCGTTTTTGCAACTGAAAACAACCTTAAAAACGTTACCGTACAGTTACAGGCGCAGAATTTACAAGTAGTTGGTAGCAAAACACAACAGCTTGGGTTTAAACAACCGGGCGAGCAAATGGCCTATTTTGAAATAAAAGCTCCTGAGATAACAGGTATTGCCAAAGTTAAGATCATCGCTCAAAGTGGTTCTGAAAAAGCGGTTTACGATGTAGAAATGGACATCCGTAATCCTAATCCGTTTGTTACCAATGTGGTATCGGCAGTTGTAGAACCGGGTGCCAACTGGTCGTTAAACTATGCGCCTATTGGTATGGCGGGTACAAATTCGGGAGCTGTAGAGCTTTCGTCTATCCCCCCTATCGACCTTAAAAAGCGTTTGAGTTATTTGATGCAGTATCCGCATGGTTGTGTTGAGCAAACTACATCGGGTGTGTTCCCTCAGTTGTTCCTCAATAAATTAACCGCAATGAATGAACAGCAAAAAGCAACTACAGAGAGAAATATAAAAGCGGGTATCAACAGGTTAAAAGGCTTCCAGACTACAGATGGTGGTTTAAGCTACTGGCCGGGCGAAGGCTCTTCTGACGAATGGGGAACAAACTATGCAGCGCATTTCTTGGTAGAATCGCAAAATGCAGGCTATACCCTACCTGTGGGAATGATGGAAGAGTTGGTTCGTTATTTAAAAACTAAGGCCAATAACTGGGCTCCAAACAGCAGTAATTTCTATGGTGGCGATCTTTCTCAATCATACAGATTATACGTGCTTGCATTGGCTAAGCGACCGGAAATAGCGGCTATGAACAGATTAAGAGCATTTGAGTATCTTTCGGTTAGTGCTAAATGGCGTTTGGCTGCTGCATATAAACTTGCCGGACAAGCAGATGCAGCGAATAAGTTAATACAAAATTTACCTACCGAAATAAAACCATATAATCAGCTTGGGGGTACTTATGGTACTGAGTTAAGAGATGAGGCCATGATACTGGAAACACTAACGTTATTGGGCCGTAAAGGTACAGCAGCGCAATTATTACAGTCGGTAGCAGCCAGATTGGGTAAGGATGACTGGTACAGCACGCAAACAACCGCTTATAGCTTATTGGCTATCGCTAAGTTCTGTGGGGTAAATTCATCATCAAATAACCTTAAATACAGCTACACTATTGATGGTAAAAAAGGCAATGTAAATTCAAATCAGTACATTATTAGTACCCCATTAGCGTTTAAAGGCAATGTGAATGTTACCAATACCAGCGACAGGGTGTTGTTTGCCCGTTTGATTTTACAAGGTCAACCTTCGGCCGGACAAAATAACTTCCAGCCGAACAACCCTGATGTATTGGATATGAGCATCAGCTATAAATTGTTGAACGGCAAAGTGCTTGATCCTACTGTATTAAAGCAGGGCACCGATTTTTATGCAGAGGTTGTGGTTAAAAATCCGGGTAAAAATGGATACTATGAGCAAATGGCGCTTACACAGATTTTCCCATCGGGGTGGGAAATCATTAATACCCGCGTAAATGACAATGAAAGCATCATTGCTTCGTCGCCATATACTTACAGGGATATTAGGGATGACCGTGTGTTCACTTATTTTAACATGAGAGAAAATGAAATGGTTACCTACAAGGTGCTTTTAAATGCATCGTACATCGGTAAGTATTATTTGTCGGCTGTGCAGTGCGAAGCCATGTACAACAACAACATTAGTGCTACTGAGGGAGGTAAATGGGTTCAAGTAATTAAATAGATGTTTGGCCTGGGTTTATAACCTGGGCCAAACATTAATTAATAGGTATTTAATGAAGCCAATAGAGAACCGTAAGAACATAGTAAACTTTTCCATAATCGTTGATTTGCTTATATTGATGATTTAGTTGATTTGTTATATATCAGCTGGTATCAGAAAATGTTACCTTTCATAATACATCCGTATCAGTCGTTCTTTTTTAATCGATCGTCATTCTGAATTGTCATGCCGGCGCAGGCCGGTTTCAGGACCCCGCACTAGGAAGGCTTTCTTTCTCTTGTGAGGTTCTGGCCTTCGCCAGAATGACGAGCGCTTTAGGGGGCCGCTAAAACCTGTATATCATCAGTAATTCACCTCAGGATGAGGAAACAAAAAAATAATGCTTAATAACTTAAAAGCCGTTTTAATTTCAGATCTCGTTTGTGGCGTATTGCTACTGGCTTTTCTATTTGCTTTGCCCTCAAAGCTATTCATTAGCCCAACCTCTTATGTTGTAGAAGCATCAAACGGCGATTTATTAAGCGCAGCCATTGCTAAAGATGGGCAGTGGCGGTTTCCAGTAGCTGATACGATACCTGAAAAATTTGCACAGTGCTTAGTTGCTTTTGAGGATAAACGATTTTATCAGCACCCAGGTGTTGATCTGGTTGCTATGGCCAGAGCCATGCGACAAAATTTTAAAGCCAAAAGCGTTGTAAGTGGCGGAAGCACTATTAGCATGCAGGTAATCAGGCTTTCAAGACGCGAAAGTAGAACGTTGTGGCAGAAGCTCATAGAGGTTATTCTTGCATTAAGACTTGAGTTAGGCTATTCAAAAAAGGAGATAATAAAACTCTATGCCGGTAATGCGCCTTTTGGAAGTAATGTGGTCGGTTTAGATGCTGCTGCCTGGAGGTACTTCGGTCGTAGTGCCGAAAGTTTATCATGGGGTGAGATGGCTACATTGGCTGTCCTTCCAAATAGTCCTTCTTTAGTGCATCCCGGTAAAAACTCTCCAAAGCTGATAAAGAAACGGAACGATTTACTGGATAAACTGGCCGTGTTAAAGGTTATAGACCAATCTACCGCTAATCTATCTAAGCTAGAGCCTATTCCCGGCAAGCCTCAACAGCTTCCTCAAAATGCTCCACATTTGTTAAACAGGTTTAAAACCGAACGATCTGCACTAAAAACAGGCTCTACAAGGGTCACTTCTACCCTTGATTATGATTTGCAACTGAGGGTAAGTACTTTACTTAAGCGTTACAATAACCGATACAGGGCAAACGACATCAACAACATAGCAGCTCTGGTTCTGAATGTTAAAAAAGGTACCGTGCTTAGTTATGTAGGGAATATCTATCAACCTGAAAATACTGAACTGGAAAGTCATGTAGATATGATTAAGGCGCAAAGGAGTCCGGGGAGCACTTTAAAGCCTATTCTATATGCCAGTATGCTGAATGATGGCTTTATACTGCCCAAAACTTTAATACCAGATGTACCAACTCAAATAGGCGGCTATTCGCCTCAAAATTACGACATGGGCTACGATGGTGCAATACAAGCAGATAAAGCCCTTAGCCGCTCTCTAAACATCCCTGCGGTTAAAATGCTGCAGAACTACAAGTACCAGCGGTTTTACGATAAACTGAAACAACTTGGCTTTACTACTTTAAATAAACCGGCAGATCATTATGGACTTTCGCTTATTCTTGGTGGCAGTGAGGTAACCATGTGGGATCTGGCAAGAACTTATATGGGCATGGCAAGAACGCTGAACCATTTTAATGATTACAAAGGCAGGTATAATCCGCATGATTACGATGAGCCTTTGTATGTGAATGAGCAACGCGACAAGCGTTTTGATCAGTTTGAGACAGAAGTAAACTCGGTTATAGATCATGGTTCCATCTGGAACGCCTTTAATGCAATGGAAGAACTGATGCGACCGGGCGAAGAAGGTTTATGGGAGCAGTTTTCCTCTTCGCAACGACTGGCATGGAAAACGGGTACAAGTTTTGGCTTTAGGGATGCCTGGGCTATTGGACTTAATCCGAATTATGTAGTTTGTGTTTGGGTTGGCAATGCCGATGGTGAAGGCCGTCCGGGTTTAACCGGTATTGACGCTGCAGCGCCGGTTATGTTTGATATTTTCAAGCTCCTTCCAACTGTTAAATGGTTTAAAACTCCAGAAAATCAGCTAAAGAAGATAGTAGTTTGTAAAGAAAGCGGCTATAAAGCAGGCGAATATTGCAATGATAAAATGGTACAACTGGTTTCTCCGGCAGGAGAAAAAACTGGTCTTTGCCCCTATCATAAAATGATCCACCTGGATCGTACCGGAACTTACAGAGTTACAGATGAGTGTGAGGCTCCATCAGAGATGGTGCATAAATCGTGGTTTATTTTACCGCCATCCATGGAGTATTATTATAAGATCAAAAATAGCGATTATAAGGAATTACCTCCATTTAAACCCGGTTGTAGCGATGCTGGAAGTAATTTTGCCATGGAAATGATCTACCCTAGAAACTATGCTACAGTTTATATCCCGATAGAACTGGATGGCACCAGAGGTAAAATTGTGCTAAATGCTACCCATCGAAATGCAAATGCGAAGATTTACTGGCATATCGATAATGAGTATGTTGCTACCACTAAAAACTATCATCAACTAGCTGTTAGCCCATCACCAGGTAAGCATACTTTAACCCTCGTTGATGAGCAAGGCGAAAGGCTGGTGCAAAGTTTCACAGTATTGGAGAAGGAAAAGAACTAGTCTTCTCTTTTTATAAGCTTACGTTCTATGCCTCCAATGGTAATTAAATACTGTGCAATCATGTAAGTTCCCATTATCAACAATCCTGCAAGGTCGAAGCTATTAACAAACTTATTATAAGCAAGTATTGAGTCTGAAATCAGGAAAAACATTGCACCAAACAGGATAAGATTAAAGCTCATTTTATTTACCCTCATGTTTCTAAATGCCGCCATCATCATCATTAAACTAATGATAAAAGTGTAAACCATTACCGGGAGTTTCATGGCACCAAGGTCCTGTCTGATGTAAATATAATAACCGATGGCAAATACCGCACATATGGCAATGGCTATCCTGGCTCCTTTTTTATCGAGCTCAGGTGCCGATTGAAAATCAAGGTAAAAAGCACGGATGTAAAAGATATGGCAAAGTAAAAAGGCAATCAGGCCATACATAAAGTACGATTCGTTTTTCCATACAAACATCAGCAATACATCACCGGCAAGGCCAAAAACTAAACCTGTAAACAATCGCTTATGAAAGCGCCCCTTTAGTTTGGTTCTCATCGCAAATATGACAAGCAGAGATATTACGATCAATGGCTTAGTAACGTACCTTAACCTTTCAAGCTGATAATACTCAGCAACCAATTGGAAGATGAAGATCAGGACAAATATGAGGTTAAACTTCAGGTATTTCTTGAGCATGTGCATTCGGTTTGTTTAGATTATTAAACCAGACTAGTGAAACGATCTGTAAGCCAGCGAATATGACCTGATATCCTACAGGGAATTTAAGCAGCAAAACTATCAAAATACCTGATACGAGTCGGAAATATTCAAAATAAATTAGCCATTTCTTTTCTTCCAGCAGTGCACCACAGGTTAAGAGTGTGAGTATTGAAAAGATGGAACCACAAATTAGTGGGGTTACGGGCAAAGTTGCATTTAAAAAAAGAATTGCCGATCCCGTAGCTAGACTTACCAGAAATTGCAATAAAACATATCCAGAGAACTTTTGATGAAACTGAGGGTTGTATTTTGCATAGCTCGCCGGATTAATATCAGGAGCCGGCTTAAAGCCTCCTAAATGTGCAGGAAACCATCCTGGTGGCTTAAGAAATACGTTTATCTTATCACTCCATCTAGGGCTTTGTTTTGCGGTATTCCATAACTCGGCCCAGTAATGTACGTTGGCCCAAACAGGATTCCAACTGGCCAACGGGGTTGTGATGCCATAATACACCTCATCTTCTTCTTTTTGAAAAGTGCCGAAGATTTTATCCCAAATAATTAAAGTGCCTGCATGGTTTTTATCAATGTATTTGGGATTGGAGCCATGATGTACGCGATGGTGTGATGGCGTGTTTAGTATCCACTCTAATGGCCCCATACTTTTTATTGCTCTGGTATGAATCCAAAATTGATATAAAGTATTGAAAGCACTTAGTGTAAGGAACATAACTGGATCGAAACCAATAAAAGCGAGAGGCAGATAAAACACCCATGAAAACCAGCCCTGAAACCAGGATTGCCTTAATGCTACGGTGAGGTTGTATTCCTCGGATTGATGATGAACAATGTGTGCCGCCCAAAGTGCGTTTATCTGATGGCTCATTCTATGAAACCAATAGTAGAAAAAATCGACACCTATGAAAAGTATGATCCAGGTCCAGATAGTTTGCGGAAGATCAAATAGTCGCCAATACTCAAAAATATACATATAGCCGAAAAACAAGGCGGTTTTCATAAAAACTCCGGTTACTTGCTGGCCTATGCCTTGACTAAGGTTGGCTATAGAATCATTTAATCGGTAGTAGTTTAGTTTTTTGTAGAAAGTATAGGCAAGCTCTATCCCGATTAGGATAAAGAATATTGGAACCGATAATGCGATATAGTCCACTTTCATTTCACTAATCTAATGAATTAGCAAACAAAGTTTTGCATAAAGCAACATCAATTGATGCTTTAATTATATTTTAACAATCATTTTACCTTCGTTCTTACCTTCAAATAAGTCAAGAAAAGCTTGAGGAATATGATCGAAACCATTAACAATAGTTTCTGTATAAGTTAATTTGCCTTCCTGTAACCAGGAGGTAAGTTGTTTAATGGCCTCAGGAAATTTTGCGACATAGTTAGAAACCACAAACCCCTGCATTAATATACTATTTTTCACCAATGTTGTCTGGATTCTTGGTCCCATAGGCACTTCAGTTTCATTATATACAGAGATTGCACCGCATACTGGTACGCGGGCTAACTGGTTTACATTTGCAAGTACCGCATCAGAAATACTACCGCCAACATTGTCAAAATAAATATCGACACCATTAGGGGCAGCATTTGCTATCGCCGCTTGCACATCAGTTGTAGTTTTGTAGTTAATCGCTGCATCGTACCCAAACTTAGAAGTCAACATCGTAGTTTTTTCATCAGAGCCGGCTAAACCGATAACCCTACAGCCTAAAATTTTACCGATTTGTCCTACAACACTACCTACAGCACCAGCCGCACCCGAAACCACCAACGTTTCGCCGGCTTTTGGTTTCCCAATTTCAGTTAAGCCCAAATATGCAGTTAAACCGGTCATTCCCAAAATACCTAAATATACAGATAATGGAGCTGCACTTCCATCAACCCTGAGGAGGTTCTTTCCGTCCGAAACTTGTAATTCCTTCCAACCCATTATTGCTGAAACAAAATCACCTACCTTGAAATTCGGATTCTTAGATTCTATAACCTCAGCAATAATACCGGACTGGATTGGTTTATTTAATTCAAATGGAGGAGTGTAAGACTTCGCACTACTCATTCTTCCTCTTAAATAGGGATCGACAGAAACATAAAGAGTTTTCAATAATACTTGCCCTTCTTGTGTAACTGGGGTTTCTTCTTCTATAAATTTGAAATCATCCGCTGTAGGTTTTCCAACGGGACGTTTATTTAACAAGATCACTTTATTCATATCGATAGGCTATTTATTTTATATAAACACCGTACTGACCATTAGTGTTTTGCTTAATTAAAGTTTTAAACCCCTATTGCTACTGAATAATAAATAAAAACATTTATTTTCCATATAAATCATTGTCTTGAGGATACAATAAAATAAACGACCTAAGCAGATTGTAAATTTTGAATTAAATAAAAAAGCAGCAATAGATGACGCATATCACCACTGCTGCTCTAGTATATTAAAATAGAATCAGTAACTAATTTTAATAAGAAAAAGCTAATTAATAGCTTTTTTCTGTACGGTTGTTGCGTTTAAAGCCACCTCCACCAGCACCACCGGTGTTTGGTTTCTCTTGTGCTTCAGCAACTTTAATACGGTTACCATTGTAATCGCCGCCATTCATGCGTTTGATTGCTTCTTTTGCCTCTTCTTCTACTGGCATTTCCACAAAACCAAACCCACGACTCTGACCAGTTTCGCGATCTTTGATAATCCTTAGTGATTTTACTTGACCGAAATCACCAAATACGGCTGTTAATTCATCTTCCCCTACTTCTAAAGGAAGGCCTGTAATAAATATCTTCATTAATTTCTAAAAATTTGCACAAAGTTAAGCATTTTTCGCTTAAATTCCAATGCTAGTGTCAGTTATAAGTATAATTATCTAATAAATCTCACAACAGGCAAAAGAAAATTTTGTTTTAGAAATCGTTTAAATACTGTTCTTTTTTGTTAAAAAATTATATTCAACTGAGCCGAACTAGGCTAATTTAGCTTTAAACAGTGATATGGTTCTTTTCCATGCTAATTTCGCAGCCGCTTCATTGTACCTTGTCGGTGAAGTGTCATTATTAAACGCGTGATTTACGTTCTCATAAATATATACCTTGTAATCGATATGATTTTGTTTTAAGGCAGCCTCATATGCCGGAATCCCTGCATTGATACGCTCATCAAGCCCACCATAATGGAGCATTACACTTGCTTTTATTTTAGGAACATCTTCTGCTACCGGTTGAGCTCCATAATAAGCAACAGCTGCCAGTAATTTAGGATCGCTTACTGCAAGTTTATTCGCCATACCTCCACCCCAACAAAAGCCGATGCATCCCGTTTTCCCATTTCCGTCTTTTCTACTCCTCAAATACGCCAATCCCTTTAAGTAATTTTGCAGGTTCTTTACCGGATCCAGTTTCCCAATCAACTCTCTTCCCTTGTCTTCATCAGACGGTGTTCCTCCAAATGGCGATAGTGCATCAACCCCTAAAGCAATAAAGCCTTCGGCCGCCACTCTTTTGGTCACATCAATAATATGCGGGTTTAACCCCCTGTTCTCATGAATAACAAGTACACAGCCGAGGTTCTTTTTATCTTTAGGTTTGGCCAGTACTGCTTTTACATCCCCATCAGCTCCGGGATAAGTAATATGTTCCGTCAGAACACTATCGTCGTTAAAGCTGGATGCTGATGCATAATTATTTTCAAGCAAGGGCAATACCGTTAACGCCAAGGCTGTGCTACCTGTAATTATAGCCAGCTTTCTCATGAATTCCTTCCTATTTAGCTTACTGTGAGTGTATTCATCATAGAGATTGATGATTTTCTGATCCATAGGTAAATAATTAAAGTATGAATAATATATACTAATATAATGCTTTCTGACCATTATTTAGGGTTTTCATCAATTACGTTACAAGAGAAAACCTTATTGAATAATGGAGATTTGTCATGAAATTGTTTTTATTTTTTTCGTTGAAAACAAATTGACAATATCCCTCGTTATGTGTGTAGTTTGTTTGGTTTAGGTTGGTCTGTGGTGGACCAACCATCTAATAACAGGGATAATCGCCAGATTCATCCCTGTTTCTTTTTACTCCTTTTTCATTTACTTTAAGAAACGCTACAATTTAATATTTGCGCCCTCTCCCCCTTGTTTTTAATTCTATTTTCACCATAGGAGCAGTATAATACTCAGCTGGAAGACATTTAAAAAACATGTTACAAAAACTCCTTGTCGTAAAAAAAGAGTTTCATTTGACTAAAATACTGCTGAAGTCAGAGTGTAGGATTATAAAAATCATTATCTTTGGCGGGCAAAATCAATTTTATTCTTGCTAATTCGATGCTCTCCGAATTAAAATTATAAGAAAATTGTAATTTTTGTTTTAAAAATTAATATATTCAAACTTGGTTGACTTCAAGTTTTGTTTTCTGTTTTTATGATCTTAGATTTGAACAGTTTTTTAAATTGGCATAGATGTTGATTTTTTAAACCAATTACAAAAGGGGATTATACAGATAAGGAATCATTTCTTGAAATATAAACCGACATCAACAATAACCAACCCTGTAATCTAAACATATAGTACTAGCATGCGCAAAAAATTACACGATAGGATAGCAGCATTTAAAGATGCTACAGCAATTAAGGAAAAGGGACTATATCCTTACTTCCGAGCAATAGAATCAGCACAGGATACTGAAGTGATGATAGATGGGAAGAGAGTACTGATGTTTGGTTCTAACTCCTATCTGGGATTAACAAATCACCCAAAAATTAAAGAGGCTGCTAAAGCTGCTGTTGATAAATACGGTACAGGTTGTGCCGGGTCAAGATTCCTAAATGGTACACTCGATATTCACATTGAACTGGAAAGAAGATTAGCTGCCTACGTTGGCAAAGAAGCTGCCGTTCTTTTTAGTACTGGATTTCAAGTTAATTTAGGTGTAATATCTTGCCTGCTTGATAGAAACGATTACCTTATACTTGATGAATACGACCATGCCTCTATTATTGATGGTAGCCGGTTGTCGTTTTCACGTTCGATAAAATATGCCCACAATGACATGGATGATTTGCGAAAGAAATTGAGCAGATTACCTGAGGATGCTGCTAAACTAATTGTTGCAGATGGCATTTTCAGTATGGAAGGTGACTTGGTTAATTTACCGGAGATCGTAAAAATTGCTGATGAATTTGGCGCAAACATCATGATGGATGATGCGCATAGTTTAGGTGTAATTGGCTTAAACGGTTCTGGAACTGCTTCTCATTTCGGTTTAACTGATAAAGTTGATTTGATTATGGGTACTTTCAGTAAATCACTTGCATCTCTTGGTGGTTTTATTGCCGGTTCTGAAGAAACTATTGAATTTGTGAAACACAGAGCACGCTCATTGATGTTCAGTGCCAGTATGCCCCCTTCAGCTGTTGCCAGCGTTATCGCAGCATTGGATATTATTGAGTCGGAGCCGGAACGTATAGATCAGCTTTGGGCCAACACCAATTATGCAAAGAAATTACTTGTAGAAGCCGGCTTTGATATCGGTCATACTGATAGTCCAATTATTCCGGTTTACATCAGAGATAACGATAAAACCTTTATGATTACCAATATTTTAAGTAAAAACGGAATATTTGTAAACCCTGTGGTTTCTCCTGCTGTGCCTTCAGATTCTTCTTTATTAAGATTCTCTTTAATGGCTAATCATACATTTGCTCAGATAGAAGAAGCTGTTGAAAAAATTGCTGCTGCTGCAAAAGAAGTACAAGTTAACTTTTCGCAGGTAGCTATATGAGAAAAATAGTTGCAGTTAGCAATAAAAAGGAATTAGCTCAGTTTATCGATTTCCCTCATGACCTTTATAAGGGAGATTCTAATTATGTTCCGGAGCTTTTTATAGCTCAAAGGGATTTGCTTACAACGCATCCCTTTCATAAACACTCTTCATTGCAGTGTTTTTTGCTTTTTGATGGAGACAAGATTATAGGTAGAATTGCAGCTATTTTAAACAATAACTATAATACTTTTAATGGTGCTAATGATGGCTTCTTTGGTTTCTTTGACTGTATTAACGATCCTGCGGCGGCTAATTTACTACTAGATACATCGGTCAAATGGCTAAAAGATAAAGGCGTTACGGGTGCTATTATTGGTCCTGTAAACTTCTCGACCAACGAATCGTGCGGTTTATTAATTGAGGGTTTTGACTCTCCTGCTGTTGTAATGATGCCTTATAATGCTACCTACTACCCTGCTTTAATGGAGGGATGGAACTTGAAAAAGAAGGTAGATCTTATTGCCTGGAAATTTAATGGCGATAATTATGATGATCGTTCCGTAAAACTTATGGACAGATTGGAAGAGCGTTTAAATAGAAACAACATTACCATCCGTAAGATCAACATGAAAAATTTTAAACAGGAAGCTGCAAACCTGCGTGAAGTTTATAATAAAGCCTGGGATAAAAATGCTGGTTTTGTGCCTCTAAATGATGAAGAGTTTGATTACCAAGCTAAAGATTTGAAGCTGGTTCTTGATCCTGATTTCTGCTTTGTAGCTGAACAAGATGGTAAACTTGTCGGTTTTGGCGCTGCCATTCCTGATATGAACCAGATTCAAATTAAAATAAAAAAAGGAAGACTTCTTCCGACTGGTATATTTAAACTCTTATTTGGTAAGAAAAACGTAAAAGGTATCAGAATTTTATTGCTTGGAGTGGTTGATGGCTATCGTAAAATGGGTATTGAAGCTTGTATTTATGGTAGTATCATTAAATCTTACCGCGCTAAGAATTTTGAATATGCTGAGGCTGGCTGGACATTAGAACACAATGACCTTGTTAATAATGCAATTATTGCTATTAAAGGCGATCCCTACAAAAAATACAGGATCTACGAGAAAGCTGTATGAGTAAAAGGGTATTAATAACCGGTGCTACAGGTTTTGTAGGATATCACCTTATTGAAAAAGCCCTAAAAGCCGGTCTGGAGGTTTATGCAGCTGTTCGTAAAAGCAGCAACAAGAGTCACCTAAGCGAATTCGACATCAAGTACATTGATTTAGATTATAGTTCTGTGGATGCTTTAAGAGCCCAGCTTGAAGAGCATCAATTTAGCTATATCATTCATGCTGCAGGTATTACTAAAGCTAAAACCAAAGCCGAGTACAATAGGATCAACGCAGAACACTCTGAAAATCTTGCTGTTGCAACAATCACAGCCAGTATTAGGCTTGAAAAATTTGTTTTCGTAAGTAGTTTGGCAGCTCTAGGTCCCTTAAATGATCTGAGCAAGGAGATTAAAGAGGACACTCCCGGACATCCGGTAACTAATTATGGCGCAAGTAAATTGCTTGCTGAAAAATACTTAAATGAAATTCCTGGTTTACCATTAATCACCATTCGTCCTACGGCGGTATACGGCCCAAGAGAAAAGGATATATTTATCTTGTTCAAGAGCATAAGCAGAGGTCTAGAACCTCACATAGGTAGCTTTAAACAACAGCTAAGCTTTATTTATGTAAAAGACTTGGCTGATGTTATCGTGAACTCACTATTTGTTAAAATTAATGGAACGCAATACAATGTTTCAGATGGCAATGTGTACGACCGTTATGCACTTGCAAAGCTTGTAAAAAAGGCTTTAAATAAAAAAACCTTTAAATTCCATTTGCCGGTACCTGTTGTTGGTGCTATGGCTTCAGTTATGGATTTCATTTACAAAAACCGTAAAGATACACCTACCCTAAATAAAGAAAAGATGGCAGAGCTTACTGCTATTAACTGGGCCTGTAATATTGACCAGGCAAAGCTCGATTTGGGCTATTCGCCTAAATTTGACCTGGAAAAAGGACTAAATGATACCGTTAAGTGGTATAAAGACAATAACTGGCTGTAGGCCGGTTATTGGTTCTCCATTTGTTTAATAATCTTGTTTACTTCTGTTTCTGTTGCACGAAGTTTGGTTTGACAAAACTCGATTAGTTCTGATGCACGCTTAACTTTTTCGGCAAGTACATCTACTGAAACAGATTCATTTTCTATTTCCTGCGCTATCTCTGTTAGCTCCTTATAGGCAGCCTCATATGTTAAATTCGTTCCCATTGTATGTGGATTTAGATGTTACTGTTGTTTTTATTTCCGCTTCGGCTAGTCTGACTGTTAATTCCTGACCCACCTCTACGTGATCGGCATTGCTTACGATCTTTCCTTCTATTTTTATTATTGCAAAGCCTTTATTGAGTATACTTTGCGGACTCATCAATTTAACCAGCGACTGGAAGTGCCCGATATAGCCTCTTTTATTAGCAAAATACATTCTGCTGTACGATTGCAGGTTGCTATTCAGGTTACTTAAGTCCTTACGCCTGTTTGAGATAATTATTTTAGGGTTGGTAAGTATTAGCCCTGACAAGTTCAAAATACTTCTGTGATGCTCATGCAACAGGTTTCTTGTGGTATTTATAGTAATCTGATTGAGATGATTAAGCCTGTCTTTATGATGATTGATCATTTGGTAGGTTTTAATCAGCATCATCTTTTGAATGCTCAAAACCGATTCTTCAAAGGCTCTATTGTGCGCTATAATTAGTTCAGCTGCTTTAGTTGGCGTTTTAGTAGAAGTGTGTGCCATCAAGTCGGCTATGGTTTCATTCTTTTGGTGTCCAATTCCCGTAATTACAGGGATAGGGAATTTAGCAATGGCCCTGCTTAGATCATAATTATCAAATATCAAAAAATCAATTTGCGAGCCTCCACCTCTGATAATAACCACTGCATCATATGGCTTGGCAGACTGATATACTTCGATGATCTTATTGAGAATCTGTTTTGCATTAACATCGCCTTGCACCAAGGTAAAATAGTTATCAATCTGGAATTTGTAACCAAATGAATTGTTTTCAAGTGTATGCATAAAATCCGTATATCCTGCAGAAGTATCTGAGGATATGATCGCAATATGCTGCAGCACTTTATTTAACTGTAAGCTACTGTTTTTGGTGAAGTACTGCTCACCCCTTTTTTGTATGAATTCAGGGTTTTCTCTTACTAATTTCTCAAGTGTTTCTTTTCGCTGTTGCTCAAATAATCCGAGTGTAAAGTTGGTGTCTATATCTATCAGGTTTAACTGAAGGCCAAAAGCAGGATTGTATTGTACAGAAACCTGTACCAATACATTGATGTCGTTTTTAAACTTCTGTCCGGTGGCTTGCTCAAAGTTGGCAATATTTACTGAGGCGTTCCCCCATGCCCTTCCGGCAATCTTTGCCAGTATTCTATTAGATGACTTTTCTTTCTCTACCAGTTCAAAATAATGGTAGTTGCTTTGTGGTTTGTAAGTATAGTTGGTTACATCGGCTATTACCCAAAAGGTTTTTTGCCCAAATACCCCATCCATTGCCTGCTGGATTTGACCGGTAAGCTCTGAGAGTTTGATGGAAGAAGGATTAGATGGATACAAGGGAACTTCCATTATTATCTACATTAAGGATATGCTTAGCGCCACATTTGAGTGCAAAGTTGTTGATTTGATGCCCTACAGGAAAATCAAAACACACCGGATAATTATATTCTTTTACTTTTTCAGTAACGATATCATAAACTGTTTTACCAAATTCTTCGCCCGGAGTTTCTTCTTCCAGGCTAAAGCCTCCAATTATCAGCCCCTTCAGTTTGTCTAGCTTACCACTACGTTTAAGGTTCCAAAACATCCTGTCAACACGATAAAGTTCTTCATGTGTATCTTCTAGAAATAAGATTGCATCATCTGTTTTTAGGTCGGAGCTACTTCCTGCAAGAGTTTCAATAATACTAAGGTTTCCTCCTACCAATATACCCTCAGCTCTACCTGGTCGATTATAACTTACAGGTGGAGCGCTATATTTTACATCCTGTCCGCTTAGCACTTGTCTAATGGAAAGCAGGGTTTCTATTTGCATAGGTTTAGCCAAAGCCCAGTCGCTCGGAAAACTGTTGCACATTTTAGAATGGATGCTCGCAATGTTGTAATTACTATTTATATGTGCATGAAGAACCGTGATGTCACTAAATCCTATAATCCATTTTGGATTTGCTTTGAACTTGTCAAAATTCAGTTTATCAATTATCCGCACTACTCCGTAGCCACCTCTGGCACACATAATTGCTTTGATATCCGGATCATCCAGCATCTGTTGAAAATCGGCTGTTCGTTCTTCATCTGTTCCTCCGAGTGAAAAATCCTTTGCTCCTATTGTTTTACCTATTTCCGTATTAAAACCCCAGCTCTGTATCACTTGAGTAGCCGGCTGAATGTCTAACAATGAGATATAGCTAGCGGGACTTGTTATCCCTATAGTGTCGCCGCGCTTAAGGTATGGTGGTATTTTTGATTTGGCCAGCTCAGCAGTAAAACTACCATTTATCCCTTTATAATTACCCCATACGTTTGATGATGAAGCAGATACTCCAGCTGTTACAAGAAAGGACAGGAAATGTTTACGGTTCATTTAGGATAGTTTTTTCTATGTACAATTATAAGGCTAATTGCTGAAATCTTTAAGCATTCCTCGCAATCGTTTTCGTAATATTTCAATACCAAAATGCATTTTTCTGGGGAGATTGTATTTCAAGAGCGGTATATTAGTTTACCAAATATGTTTTACCCCTATACAACCTGAATGAAAAAATATCTGATTATTGCCTGTTGTTACTTTAGCTTAAGTGTCAATGCACAAACAAAAAAAGTGGCTTTTGTAAGAAATGATCAGGAGCGTAAAGTTGATGTATTAATTGACGGCAAACCATTTACCAGCTTTATTTACCCTCTTAACATGGAAAAGCCAGTGCTCTATCCAATACTTGCTGCTGATGGTGCAATTGTAACCAGAGGCTTCCCCCTTGATAAGAGAGAAGGTGAACGGGTGGATCATCCTCATCATGTGGGCTTATGGTTTAACTATGAAAGTGTTAATGGGCTTGATTTCTGGAATAATTCGTTCGCTATCCCTGCCGATAAAAAAGCAAAATACGGATGGATAAGAAATGTAAAAGTAGAAAAAATTGAAAATGGCAAAGCCAATGGCAAACTAAGTTATGGTGCTAATTGGGAAAATCAAGCCAAAGATGTGTTGCTGAAAGAGCAAACTACATTTGTTTTTTCTGGTATTGAAAATGAAAGAACTATTGACAGAATAACAACTTTAACGGCCCAAAAAGAGACTGTAAATTTTAAAGATGTTAAAGATGGAATGCTTGGTATCAGGGTTACCAAAGAGTTGGAATTCCCTTCAGATAAGGTAGAAGAGTTTACTGACAGTCAAGGCAATATAACAAAGGTTTCTGCGTCAGGTAATGGCGCTAACGGAACTTATTTAACGAGTGAAGGTAAAAAGGGTAACGACGCATGGGGGACCAGAGGTAATTGGTGTGTACTGTATGGAGTTAAAGAAACTAAACCACTTTCGATTGCCATAATTGATCATCCGAAAAACCCCGGCTACCCTACTTACTGGCATGCCCGTGATTATGGCTTGTTTGCTGCAAATCCGCTTGGACAGGCTATATTTAGCGAAGGAAAGGAAACTTTAAATTTTAGCTTAAAACCTGGAGCGTCAGTCACCTTCCGTTACAGAATTATTATTACCTCAGGCACGCAGGTTTCTTCGGAATCGCTGAACAAGCAAGCCGCTAATTTTGGAAAATAAACTTGAACATAGACTAAAACAAAATACACTAATGAAAAAAACAAAGTTACTGATTGTTGCTGCCCTAATGTTTGGAACCACTCCGTTTACATTACAGGCGCAAACAGGGAAATGGCAAAGTCTTTTTAATGGAAAAGATTTAAAGGGATGGAAACAGTTAAATGGTAAAGCTAAATATGAAGTGATTAACGGTGAAATTGTAGGTACTACAGTTACAAATACTCCTAACTCTTTTTTAGTAACCGAAAAAAATTATGGTGATTTTATACTTGAAGTAGATTTATTGGTTGACAATACTATGAATTCGGGTATTCAGATAAGAAGTGAAAGCAAAGCAGATCATGAGAACGGTAGAGTTTTTGGCTATCAGGCAGAGGTGGATCCATCCGAAAGAAGGTGGAGCGGTGGTTTGTATGATGAGGATCGTCGCGGATGGCTGTATCCTTTAGATATTAATCCTAAAGGTCAAGCCGCATTTAAAAAGGAACACTGGAATAAATACCATATTGAATGTATTGGAACTTCAATAAGAATTTGGGTTAACGGTATCCCTACAGTTAATGTTGTAGATGACGCGACTACTTCGGGCTTTATTGCTTTGCAGGTGCATAGTGATGAAACTGCAGGCAAAAAGATCCGCTGGCGCAACATACGTATCCAGACAGAAAACCTTAAGCCTTCTAAACCCGACAACATCTACGTAGTAAATATGATTCCTAACGACTTATCTAAACAGGAGAAGGCAGAAGGTTTTTCTTTATTATGGGATGGAAAAACCACGAATGGCTGGATTGGTGCTTACAAAACGAAATTCCCAGAAAAAGGATGGGAAATTAAAGATGGTGTGCTTAGTGTAGTAAAATCTAACGGCGCGGAATCTACCAATGGTGGTGATATTGTTACCGTTAAAGAATACGGGGCTTTTGAAATGAAGTTTGATTTTAAACTTACTGAAGGCGCCAACAGCGGTGTTAAGTTTTTTGTAACGCTTTCGGAGAAAAACAAAGGTTCTGCTATTGGTATGGAATATCAGATTCTTGATGATGAAAGACATCCTGACGCTAAACTGGGCAAAAATGGCAACCGTACACTTGGTTCACTTTATGACCTGATTGCAAGTAAAAAAATCCCTCATGCCCAAAAAAGAATTGGCGAATGGAACAAGGGCTTAATCAGGGTATTTCCCAATAACAAAATTGAATATTGGTTAAATGGCTTCAAAATAGTAGAGTTTACCAGAGGAACTAAAGAATTTTTGGACCTTGTTGCAGGTAGTAAATATAAAGACTGGAAAGATTTTGGTATGGCTCCAAAAGGCCACATCCTACTTCAGGATCACGGAGATAACGTTTCATTTAGAAGTATAAAACTAAAACAACTTTAAACTTAGATCAATGTTAGAATCAAGAAGAAAATTTATTAAGCAATCTGCTATTGCAGCTGCCGGAACCTATCTGGGTACCATGGGTTTAAGTGCAAAGAGTTATGGAAATATTATCGGCGCCAATGATCGTGTAAGAGTTGGTGTTGTTGGCTTCTCTGACCGTTTTAAGGATTCGTTATTACCTAGTTTTTTAAATCACCATAAAGAACTCAATTTTGATATGGTTGCGGTATCTGATCTTTGGAATTATCGCCGCGGGTTGGGGGTTGATCATTTAAAGAGCAAATTTGGTCATGACATTACTGCTTGTCGTAACAATGACGAGTTATATGGGTTAAAAGACATTGATGCGGTTATTATCAGTTCTCCTGATTTTGCGCATGCTTCTCATGCAATTGAGGCGGTTAAAGCAAAGTGTGATGTGTATTGCGAAAAGCCTTTTGCCGAAACAATGGAAGATGCAAGAGCTACTTTGAAAGCAGTGAAAGCTTCTAAACAGATTTTACAGATCGGTTCCCAACGTAGAAGTGGCACTAATTACAAAGCAGCATCTCAATTTATAAAAGAAGGTAAGTTTGGCGATGTAACCATGGTTGAGCTAAGCTGGAATGTAAATCAGCCAGGCCGCTGGCGTAGACCAGAACTCGTAGCTAAACTAAAACAAGAGGATACTGATTGGAAACGTTTCTTGTTAAACCGCCCTTTTGAGGAGTGGGATCCCAGAAAATACTTAGAGTATCGTTTATTCTGGCCATTCTCGTCTGGAATGCCCGGACAGTGGATGTCACACCAGATAGATACTGTACACTGGTTTACAGGTTTAAAACACCCAAGAAGCGTTGTTGCCAATGGTGGTATTTACCAATGGAAAGACGGCCGCAGAAACTGGGATACTACCACCGCTGTATTTGATTATGGTAAAGAAAACGATCCTACTAACGGATTTCAGGTTGTGTTTACTTCAAGAATGCACAACGGCGATGAAAACCCTACTGAGATATATTATTCTAATGGTGGAGAAATGAATTTGAACACCAATACTGTATCTCCTAAAGGTGGTCTTACAGCTAATGCTGCCGCTGCCATGAATATGAAACCAAATTTGTTGCCAGAGCTTAAGCTCACTGATCTTGTAGAAAAGGTATCTGCTTCGGCTAATACAGGTGGTGATAAACTAACGTCAGCACATATGCGAAACTGGATGGAATGTGTGCGAAGCAGACAGGAAACCAATGCTCCGGTTGAAGCCGGATACTATCATTCAATAGCAAACATTATGACTAATGCATCAGCAAGAACCGGTCAGAAGGCTACGTTTGATGAGACCAAACAGGAAGTAATGGTTGGCGGTAAGGTATTTAAATACTAAAAGGTTTGCCTAAGTTTTAACCTAATCCGTCATCCTGAATTAAATTCAGGATGACGATTATACAAAAAAGGAGCATTGAATCATCAATGCTCCTTTTTTTTACTTATATTCTTTAAATGCTACCAGAAGGCACTGTACAATGCAACTAACATTGCTACAATTATTAACGAACCAACTGCAAAAGATGTAGACACCTTAAACATTTTGGCATCAACTTCTAATCCATTAGTTACCACGCCTTTTTTGTTTTCATAGATACTGATGATGTACATTCCGATAATACAGATTGCAAATACGATCAACATTCTATCCATAAATGGCATTTCAAATACTCCTTTAGCATTAGCTACAGACCATCCTAAATCATGCAATGAAGATAAATCTATCCATCCTGGTAAGAACTTCAATACTACTGAGGCTACGAAACCACCAATAGTCGCAAACAATGCTGCATTTGATGTGGTTTTTTTCCAGAAGAAACCTAAGATAAACATGGCAAAAATACCCGGAGATACAAATCCTGTATACTCCTGAATGTACTGGAACCCTTGTTTACCCTCTCCCATTAATGCATCACCAACAATTAGAGACAATACTACTGCAAGCAACATAGAAACTACTACAGTAATTTTACCAACGTTTACTAATGTTCCTTCGCCAGCCTCTCTATTGAAAGCTTTCTTGTAAATATCCAATGTGAAAATAGTTGCAATACTATTTGCTTTACCAGCTAATGAAGCAACAATTGCAGCAGTAAGTGCAGCAAATGAAAGTCCTTTTAAACCAACTGGTAATAATCCTAACAATGCAGGATAGGCTTTATTTGGATCCTGAACACCTGAAGAAGTTAATAAGCTCTCAGGACTAATGGCAGGTATCTTTTCTTTAATGATATAGTAAACAGCAATACCCGGTATAACCACGATTACCGGCATTAGCATTTTTAAGAAAGCGGCAAATAATAGACCTGCTCTTGCTACCGGTAATGAAGCACCAAGTGCTCTTTGAGTAATGTACTGGTTACATCCCCAATAACTCAAGTTAGCGATCCACATACCCCCTATTAATACACTTAAGCCCGGAAGGTCCATATAGTTAGGATTATCCTTTTTAAAGATCAGGTGGAAATGCTCCGATGCGCCATTAGTTAAAATAGAGAACCCTTTTACAATACCTTGCTGACCAGAGATAATGTTCAATGCAATATAGGAAGCAACCAAACCACCCAGTACTAAGAAGAATACCTGAATAACGTCTGTATAGCCAATAACCTTCATACCACCCAAAGTGATCAGAATAGCAAATACAGCTAAACCAAGTATACAGAAGGTAAGCGGAAGATCGGATATACCACTAATGGCCAATGCACCAAGATATAGGATAGACATTAAGTTTACCACAATGTAAAGCATTAACCAGAATACAGCCATAATCATAGCTACTTTCTCGTTGTAGCGCTGACTGAGAAACTGAGGCATGGTAAATATCTTATTCTTAAGGTAAACAGGCATAAAGAATACAGCTACAATAATTAACGTTGCTGCTGCCATCCACTCATAAGCAGAAATTGCAAGACCGAGTTTAAATCCAGATCCGCTCATGCCTATCATCTGTTCAGCTGATATATTTGAAGCTATAAGAGATGCACCAATTGCCCACCAGGTAAGGGAACCTTCTGCAAGAAAATAATCTTTTGAATCGGCAGTTTTGGTTTTCTTTTTATAGTAGATCCAAAAGCCATAAGCTGATACGATTATAAAGTATATAAAGAATACAATATAATCGCGGTAGTCTAGTTTGTTCATTGTTTACTTTGGTTTTTTAAAATGAGGTACTAAAATATAAATTAAATCGGCATTCCCCACAGATATTCAAGGGAAATGCCGATTTAATTTATTGGACAATAGTTGTTAGCGCTCTTATTATTTCAAAGAGTTGATCCAGTTAGCTATTTTGATACCGTCTTCTTTAGTTACCTGAGGCATTGGCGGCATTTCTGTCGCGTAACCTGGCCAGTTTTGAGGCTGTGGATTGTGAATTAAAGAAAGGATCTTTTCTGCAGTATATTTACGTTTTGCAACGTCAACAAATGCAGGTCCGATTTGTTTTTTTGTTGGGTTATGACAAGCGGTACAAGTGTAGCTAGTTAATAAACCTTTAACCTGAACGTAAGTTGGGGCTGCAGTAGTTTTTGCACCACCTTCTACAGCTTTCTCAGTAGCAGTTGCTTTAGCACCTACAGCTGCTTTTTTACCAGTTGCTTTTCCAGGAACAGCATTAGCTACCGGATCATTTGAAGAGTTTCTGGTACTTACACCACTCATCGATAATTTCTCTCCGTTTGGAATACTGTTTAAAGTATAGTAAGCAATCGGGTGAACTAAATGATAAGAATTCTCTTGTGAACGAACACCTTCAACAGTGATGGTATGGATATAATACTGACGAAGATTATCAACGATAAGTCTTGCTTTTAAACCGTCAGCAGATACCTTAACACCTTTAATTTTTAACTTTTCTTTGTTAATTGGAGGTGAACCATAAACCGGGTGATATTTATACAAGTAGCTTTCTACATCGTAAGAAGCTAAATCTTCAGCAGATTTTACATCAACAGGTTTAGTGAATTCGATTTCAAAACCATCAGGCATTGCTCTAACAGCTTTCATTTCGAAAGGCATTTTGTTGTTGTAAACTAAACGCTCAAGACCTTCGTTTGCATCACCTGCTGATCCCCAACCACGGTTAGTTTCTCCAACAAATAATGAATTGTCAGTACCCCAAGCCATTCTTAATACTCCAGAACGGAAACCGCTTCTGAACATGAATGAAGCACCTTGTTCAACTCCATTTACAGTTTCAAAGAATACCCTTGAAATGATACTCATACCTTGATCACCTACTAAAATCTGACCTTCGAAAGGACCAAAAGCTCCTTGAGGAATTTTAACAGGTTCTGAAGTAGAGATACCCAAGATACCATAAGGTAACCATACAGATGGTAATCTTAATTCAGGGAAGTCTTTTTTCATTTCCCATAACATCTTGAAGTTTTCGTTCACTCTGTTTTCAGGTTTGATAGCTCTTCCTTGAGCATCTTTATCTCTTCTCTCGTCGATTTTAGATCTGAAATATTCTTCAGTAAGTTTAACTGGAGAATCAGCTCTTCCAGTCCATCTTAATCCCGCAGGGTGACCTAAGAAATCTCCTTTATCTACTTTCCAGATTGCACCAGAACCGAACCAATCGCCTTGGTTATCTGTATAGTAAAGTTGTCCGTCAATTACATTCGGACCTGCAGGAGAACGCATACCTGTTGCGTATGGTTGCATTTTTCCATCTTCAGTAATGTTCATAGTCCAGCCGCGCATTGGTACACGACTTTCACCACGGTACCACATTTCATCACCAAAAGCTACGTTACCGGTTACAAAGAATGAACCGTCTTTAGCAATCTTTGGTCCGAAGCTGTACTCATGATAGTGACCGCTCAATGGCCATGCATAAACAGTTTCATAAACATCGGCTTTACCATCTTGATTCTTATCGATCAATTTGGTTAACTCACCTCTTTGTGCACAATAAAATGCACCATCTTTGTAAGCAAGACCTAATATTTCGTGTAAGCCTGATGCAAATTTACGGAAGTAAGGGTTTTTGCTTGTAGGGTTTTCTACAATATAAACCTCTCCTCTTCTGGTTGAGATACCAAGATCTCCGTTTGGTAAAGTAACCAATCCACCAACCTCTAAAATAGGTCCTTCAGGTACCCTTACCTTATTTATTTTGAAGAAATCTTCTTCTTTTGGTGTTTCCTGAGCAAACACCGTTGTAAAACTAAAGCTTAAAGCCAGCATTGCCAGCGTCTTAAAAGTGTATTTCATTATCTAACCCCTTTTTAAAATAAAATAGAATAATTTAACTTGCCACGTACAGGAACAACAAGTTGTTTTCTGCCGTCTACATCCCTGATAACAGGTTTGTCTTTGGTATCGTCAAATTTTAAATAAAAAGATTGTCCGTCTACAAGGTAAAGTCCTTTAGAAACTTCTTCAACGCTTGAAGCATCAGCTATTAATGCATAAATGTTATCAACCGGAGTTTCAAGAACAATCTCTCTGCTTAATCCCCGTCCGTTCTCAAGAGCTTTGATTGCGTCAGAAACTTTAGTGCCGTAGATGTTGTAGTTAAATGTAGGACGCTCCTGAGCATCTAATGTATAACCTTTAGTTTTAAATCCTGTTCCGGTAGTATCAACTAACCATGCTCCCTTAGGATCGGTAAGTTTAGCTAAAGTAGGAACCGGTTTTTTAGTGAATGCTGTTACACTTCCACGAGGTCTTGAGGTACCATTACCTCTATCATGCCACATTGGAGTTGCATCAACAAACTCACCATGCCAAGCCTGAAACAATGCACCATTGTCCAAGTCATAGCTAAAGTGAACCTGAGCAGGGCTACCTACAGAAATAGCGTGAACTACTTTAGGTCCTCCCGGAACATCAACAAAACTGCGGATGTTTGGAGTGGTAGTGACATCAATATAAATAGGATCAGTATCACTACCGTTTCTTTGACCACCGTTTAACATTTCAGCAGGCAATTTAGAAGTTTTAATGTTTCTGAAAGCTACAGCACCGTGATCGCCTTGTAAGCGTAAAGAACCGATTGCTTTTTCTTTATCATTTGCACCTCTTGTTGCGCCAAACAATTCAACGTTATCTTGTATAAGTACACCATTCAATTCTATTCCTAAAACTCTTGCGTTAGCTGTTTTGTTGCCTGATGCATCAAAACGCGGAGCTTGGAATGCAATTTTAATATGTTGCCATAAACCTGGTGCTTTACTTGCATTTTGGCGTGGTGCATATCCTTGGTATCCTTTTTGTCCTTCTGGTTTTGAATCATCCCAACGTTGGTAAATACCACCATTGTTAGATGATGTTGGATTTAATAAACCCCATGAATCTTCTAACTGGATTTCATAAACTCCTTGAAGATAAATTCCTGAGTTCGATCCTTTTGCTAGTAAATAATCTAACTCAAGAATAATGTCACCATGCTCTCCAATTGTTAAAAGGTCTGATCCATGATCTTTTTTGGTTGGTACATTAACTAAAATTCCAGTACCTTTTGCAATGTTTAAAACGTTTGCTTCGTTTAAATTGGCTGTAACGCCACCAGCAAGAGTCCAGGTCTTTCCCGGAGTCTTAAATGAAGAAAGATCTTTCAGATCAATTTCTGACTGATCGGCTAATTGCTGACCAGACACAAGTGCAGTTCCTAACAACCAGATAAAAGCGGTTGTTCCAAACCTTAAATAATTAAGCTTCATGTTGTGTTTTTTGGTTAAAAAAAATTAAATGTATATAATTTCATGTTGGTTTAAAAGGTTTGCAAAATAATGATTTTGTTACAATAAACAATACCCCCTTAAAATCAATAAATAAGCGCTGAAAGTTTTGCTAAAACTATTTATCAACATTTTATGAAAGTGGATGAAAATACCACTTTTTTCGGAAAACGTCATTTTTTATCGGATGTCCTCAAAACAACTTGAATGCTAAATTTGCTAAAAAAGTAAGGGATTTTTGTTTACCATATTCAATATGTGTATTTGTAACACTAAGAATTGTGTGTATTAAGCACACTAACATGGGCAATAAGTGGGCTAAAAGCATCACAAAATGAGTTTTAAAAAAAGTTTGGAAATCGATTGCGTAAAATTTATTAGTTTTATCAAATATTCATTTATATTTAGTGCTCCAAACAACACACGATAATTATAATATTTAATGAAAACTTCTTTTGCATTGTTAATTTCTGGTATTGCGCTAAGTTTATTACCGCCGCTAACCAGAACAAAAAAAACAGATACTTTGCTGCTAAGTGACCTACAGCAGAGTAAGTTCAAATCAAAACTTAGAATTGATACTCCTGATCAGAATAGGTTTGTTAAGGTAACCCTTCTTCAGGGTCAGCTTACAGAGCCCACTGAATTAGCGGTATTACCTAATTATGATATTCTGGTGTCGCAGCGTCGCGGCGAGATCATGCTATATAAGAATAGCACTAAAACACTTAAAGAAGCAGGTAAGCTAGAGGTGTATTCTAAAACTTTAAATACTCCTGATGTAAATGCTGAAGAAGGATTATTAGGTATTGCCCTTGACCCTAACTTTGCAAAGAACCAGTACGTATATGCATTTTATAGCCCTGTAAAACCTTCAGTAAATAGATTATCACGTTTTAAACTGGTAAATGATAAAATAAGTTTGGCTTCAGAAAAGGTTGTCCTTGAGTTTTACTCTCAACGCGAAATTTGCTGCCACACTGGTGGTTCTATCGCTTTTGGTCCAGAAGGCTACCTATATGTATCAACAGGTGATAACTCCACTCCTTTTGATGCACCGAAATCTAAATATGTAAACAATGGTTATGCGCCATTAGACAACCGTGAAGGGTTTCAGCAATATGATGCCAGAAGATCAGCAGGTAACACCAATGATTTAAGAGGTAAAGTATTAAGAATTAAGGTTAATGAGGATGGCACCTACAGCATTCCTGACGGCAACTTGTTCCCTAAAGGTCAGGAAAAAACCAAACCTGAGATCTTTGTAATGGGAAATAGAAACCCTTACAGAATATCAGTGGATCAGAAAACGGGCTTCCTCTATTGGGGTGAAGTTGGTCCTGATGCATCGAATGATGATGCTTTAAGAGGCCCAAGAGGATATGATGAAGTGAACCAGGCTCGTAAAGCAGGCTTTTATGGTTGGCCATTATTTATTGGTAACAACTACCCATACAAGGCTTATGATTATACTGATGGTAAAAACGGAGATGCATTTGACCCTAAAGCTGGTTTAAATAACTCACCAAACAACACTGGTTTAACTACACTACCTCCTGCTAACCCTGCATTTATATGGTATCCTTATGGAGAATCTAAAGAATTTCCACAAGTTGGTGCAGGTGGCCGTACAGCAATGGCCGGTCCGGTTTACTATTCAAGACCAGGTGCTTCGCCCTACCCTTCTTATTATGATGGTAAACTTATCATTTATGAGTGGATTCGTGGATGGGTAAAAGCGGTAACCATGGCGCCAAACGGTGATTACTTAAGTATGGAACCAATGTTAGGAGAGATTTCTTTGGCTGCTCCGATTGACATGGAACTTGGTCCCGACAATAAATTATATATCCTAGAATATGGTAAAGGATGGTTTTCTAAAAACCCGGATGCCGGTATTGTAAGAATTGATTACATGGCAGGAAACAGACCTCCGATAGTAAAAAACCTGGAAATTGAAAAAACCAGTGGCTTACTACCATACAAGCTTATAGCGAAGGTAGATGCTTCAGATCCAGATGGAGATGCATTAACTTACGTTTGGAACTTAGGAAAAGGTATTAAAAAGACTACTACAACTCCTGAATTGCAACATACCTTTATTACTGCCGGAGAATATGCTATTAGTGTTCAGGTATTAGATAAAGCTAAAGCTTCTTCAAAAAGCAATACTGTAACTGTTTATGCAGGAAATGAAGAACCTAAGGTTGATATTGCATTAACGGGTAACAAAAGCTTCTACTTCCCTGGAAAACCGATCAACTATCAGGTGTTGGTTTCTGACAAAGGTGCTGCAGTAAATAAAAGCAGAATCTATGTATCAAATACCTATACTGAAGGATTGGATATGGCAGGCGCAAAATTAGGCCATCAGCAGGCTGCACAAACGCTTGTTGGTAAAGCTATAATGCTTAAAGCTGATTGCAGTACCTGCCATAAAATTTCGACCAAGTCAATTGGCCCTGCATTTACTCTTGTATCTTCTAAATATCAGACAAAAGCAAAAGCAGCCGATTACCTTGCTTCTAAAGTGATTAATGGTAGCAAAGGTGTTTGGGGCGAAGTTCCAATGCCAGCTCACCCTACAATGAAGCCATCTGATGTTAAAGAAATTACGGAGTGGATTATGACTTTAAGTGCTAAATCTACTACTGGTCCTTCTTTACCTGCAGTTGGTAAAATTGTTCCTCCATCAGAAACAAATAAAGACAAATCTGTTTTAAACCTTAAAGCTACTTACTCTGATTTAGGTGCTGCCGGATTAAGACCATTATCGAACACTAAAGTTGTGAACTTAAAAAGCAATGTTATCGATGCAAGTGATCTCAAAGATATTTCTGATTTCGGACGCAAAGATGCTGATGGAGTTCAATCTTTGATTTTCCCTGAAAAAAGTGGATGGGTTAAGTTAAAAGGTATTGACTTAACTAACGTAGCTGCCTTTAACTTTGGATTAGCTAATGCAGATGCAGATTACACTGTAGAAGTTAGATTGGATAGTAAAGATGGACAAGTTATTGGAAAACAAGGCTCTCCTACAACAGGTGTAACTATTAGTCCTGTTACTGATGGCAAATTCCATGATGTATATATAGTGGTTAAAGCTGCTCGTGAAGACGTGAAAGACAGACCACTGTTAAAATCAGTAACTGTGAAGCCTATTTAAGCTTCATAAATATTAAGCCTAAGCTTAGTAACTATATATTTCAACAAAAAAGCGACCATGGTCGCTTTTTTGTTGAAATAACTATATCCTATTCCATTTTTTTCATATGTTTTTCCTTGTCCATTTTCCAGGCTTCGTACTTTTGTTTTTGAGCTTCCGTTAATTCTGTCATAATCTTAGCATCCGACTCGCTATGAATTTTCATCATAGCAGCCTTTTTTGCCTCTTTATCACCAGTTTCATCTTTGCTTTCGTTAGCCATGGCTGTCGACTCTTCCAAGTAGATATCCTCCACCCTGGTTCTCTGATCTTTGCTCAAATCTAACTTTTTGGCCAACTTTTCGGCACTCATTTTCGCCCTGGCCTCAGGACTTTCCATTTTTTTGTGATGACCACTCTGTGCTTGTGCTAATGTTACTATACTAAATAACAATCCGCAAACAATTAACAACTTTTTCATCTGATTTTAATTTGTTTTTGAAATCCATAGTATACCATATAACTACTTCACAAATAAGAACATTGCGACCAATATTTTGTTTTCATTTTTTTAAAACCGTATAAAACCAAGCTGTAAAAAACACATTAATAAACTAAACGTCCTAGTAAAATAAAAATAAAGCAATCGATTGCTTTATTAGATCTTTTTTATAAATTAGTTGTACCAAATAAGCTGTGATCCTTTTCAGATAATCAACCACATTTGAATGTAGGATTACTTTAAACCGTAAAAAGAATGGCTATTAACTTTACCAGAACTTCTCTGTTCGCTACCAAGATTATCTTTGTATTGTTTCAACCTGTTTTGCTATTTAAAACGTGTAACGCGCCTGCTAGTGAACAGAATTCAAGACTAAAGGTTCAAATTGATTCCCCATTAACGGAGTCTGCAAAACACCTCCCCGGCAATAGTTTAGCCGGTTTACATACCTTTCCAGGCTTGCATGTACAAACCATGGCTACTGAGCCTACATTAATTAACCCAACGAATATTGATGTAGACGAAAAAGGCAGAGTTTGGGTTACTGAGGCTTATAATTACAGATTCGAAATTAACAACAACAAACCTAAACCAGAGGGCGACAGAATCTTAATACTGGAAGATAAGGATGGCGATGGAACTCTGGAAACCAGCAAAACATTTTACCAAGGCGCTGAAATTAATGCCCCTCTAGGTATTTGTGTGCTTGGCAACAGAGTTATTGTTTCCCAAAGTCCTTATGTATGGGCTTTTTATGATGATAACGGTGATGACAAAGCCGATCGTAAGGAAATTCTTTTCCAGGGAATTGGTGGTGAGCAGCACGATCATGGAATCCACTCCTTTACTTTTGGTCCAGATGGCAAGCTATATTTCAACTTCGGGAATATGGGTGAAACGCTTAAAGATAAAAACAACAAAACAGTATTGGATCAGGATGGCGATGAAATTGGGCCAAAAAAATATAAAGAAGGTATGGCTTTCAGGTGCGATCCTGATGGTTCGAATGTTGAAGTTCTTGGACACAATTTTAGAAATCCATTTGAGGTTGCAGTGGATAGTTACGGTACCGTATGGCAAAGCGACAACGATGATGATGGCAATAAAGGAGTTCGGATAAACTATGTAATGGAGCATGGTAATTTCGGTTTTAAAGATGAAATGACAGGAGCTTACTGGCCTTCAGAACGAATTAACATGGAAGACTCTATACCACTACGTCACTGGCACTTAAATGATCCGGGTGTAGTACCTAATCTTTTACAGACAGGTTCAGGATCTCCTACAGGAATACTCATTTATGAAGGATCACTATTACCAGCACAATTCCACAATCAAATCATTCATTCAGAACCAGGGCATAATGTTGTAAGGTCATATCCGGTAAAGAAAAACGGAGCAGGATATACTGCTGATATTGTTAATATATTAAATAATGACAGAGATCAATGGTTTCGCCCTGCGGATGTTTGTATAGCACCGGATGGTTCATTGATTATTGCAGACTGGTATGATCCTGGAGTTGGTGGACACAGAGTTGGAGATCTTGAACGTGGGCGTATTTATAGAGTTGCTCCTACTGCATTGGCATCTAAATATGTGGTTCCTAAGTTTAATTTCGATACTCCTACTGGTGCTGTAGCCGCCCTTCAAAATCCTAATCTAGCTGTCCGCAGACATGCTTATTTAGCATTGATTGGTATGAATGAAAAAGCCATTCCTGCACTAAAGAAATTATGGAATTCAACAGGCAATCAGCGCATGAGAGCCAGAGCTTTATGGATTCTATCTAAGTCAGCCGATTCAAAGAAATACATAGATGAAGCCATTGCCGATAAAAATCCGGATATCCGTATTACAGGTTTAAGGGCTGCAAGACAAACAAATTTAAATACTGCCACCTATGTGAAGCAATTGGTAAATGATCCAAGCATGGACGTTTTAAGAGAATGCGCAATCACCCTTAGACACAATAAAACAGCAGAGGCGGCTGAACTTTGGGCTAAACTAGCAGCTAAACACAATGGAACTGACAGATGGTATCTGGAAGCCTTAGGTATTGGAGCAGATAAACAATGGGACGCTTTTCTTGCAGCCTATTTAAAGGAAATTAAAGATCCATTAGCTACCGCTGGAGGAAAAGATATTATTTGGCGCTCTAGAACTGCATTGGCTCTACCCCTTCTAGAAAAACTTGCATCAGACCAAAATACACCATTAGATAAACGACTAAGGTATTTCCGTGCATTTGACTTTATTAAGGGCATTGAGAGGACTAAAGCACTCTTATCGATGTTAAATAACAATACCGACCTTACTACTACTTCTATTATACTTAGTCTAATGGATGCCCAGGAAGTATCAAGTTCACCGGTATCTTTAAATGCAGTAAAAAAAGTGCTCAATTCAAAATCAGGAACTTCTGAATATATTGGCATGATAACAAAGTATCAAATAAAAACAGAAGGTGCTAAATTATTGGATATGGTTATTGCCAATGGAAATAATTCTATTGGAATTGATGCTGCGAGACTTTTAATTGAATCTAAGGACAGCCAGCGAATCAAAGATGCGATAAAGGCTAAAGACCTTAATAAAACGACACCAATTTTTGAAGCGCTTGGAACTATAGGCAATAAAGAATCGATGAGCATACTTTCAAGTGTGGTAACCAACAACTCTTATGATAAATCCATACGTCAGAAAGCAGTAGAGATGATGGGCAAAAGTCGCACTGGGGAAACAGCCGTATTAGGCATGCTAAAAACCAAAGCGCTAACCGCTGAGCTAATTCCATTTGCAGTGAAGGGATTAAGCGGATCAGGTGTCAAAGGTCTGTATGATGAAGCAAAAACCTACTTACCGGACGCTAAAGCAGATGAGGCTAAAAAGGGCACAATGGTTAATTTCAATGAGATAATTGCTTTTAAAGGAAGTGCATTAAAAGGAAAAGCTGTCTATAATAAAGCATGTTTCATCTGCCACAAGGCAAATGGGCAAGGTATGGATTTTGGACCTAATCTATCTGAAATTGGAGCTAAACTACCAAAAGAAGGTCTCTTTGATGCCATAGTAAGGCCATCAGCGGGAGTAAGCTTTGGATATGAAACTTCTCAGTTAGATATGAAAGATGGATCGAGCCTTGTAGGTATTGTATCAAGCAGAACAGAATCCGACATTCAATTGAAATACCCTGGTGGGGCCATTCAAAAGCTGAAGTCGGCAAATGTTAACTCAATAAAAGAAGTTCCCGGATCAATGATGCCTGAGGGATTGCATGAAAGCATGACTAAACAGGAATTTTCTGACCTGTTGGAGTTCCTTTCTTCACTAAAGAAAAAAGAGCAATAGTTATTTGCTCTTTTTTCCACCAACACTTATGACAGCGCCAATGGTAAATATTGAATTACCGGCGCTCATAAATTTACGGCTGTTAAGGCCAAAGTTACCACTTGATGTATATTGCAGCTGTACAGCGTCACTTAACTGCATTCTGGTAAAGAAAATTGGTTCCAGAAAAGTATTTCCTTCTCTGGTTTGCCCAATAGAATTGCGCATAAATGTTTTCATTTGCACACTGCTGATGCGCAATGCCGTTCCATAATTTATAGGAAAATCTGTACCAAAAAGCCTTAAGTTGTTCTTTTTCTTAGAACTGTAATTTACCTGAAGAAAGGTTTTATTGTAGGTAACTTCCTCCAGATCTGTATTTGTTAGTATGTCATTATCATCAAACGTCCTGAATGCACGGTTCGTTTTTCCAGCACCAAATCCGGCATATATTTCTATGATCCTGTTATTGTCCGGACCAAAAGTGTCAAAATATCCACCGCCGATCTCTACTAATTTATGTCTATAATCTTTGCTGTTCTTTTCATTGTTCATATACGAACCACTAAACAGTACACCAATATGATCCGAAGCAGCGTAGGCCCCGTTTAAGCTCATATTACCACGAAGTGAGATATGTCCACCCCCGCTAAATTCCCCTTTTTGGCTTAGCATCGGTGTATTAGGCACATTGGGCATATAAACAGAAGAACAAGAGGCGAAAAATACAAGAGATAGATATAATAGGAGTTTGTAGTTTTTAATCATATAAAGGATCACTTTTCACGTAATACTTTGGAGCCTATCAAATTTAAAGCCAAGGTACCACAGTGAACATCCACTTTTCCGGATTTTGCCAATCTTTGCCTTTAAAAGACCCTACAGGCAGCTTAACTAAAATAGTGTTCCATCCTTTTTTTAGCTGAACCTTGGTAGGTTCACGGAATTCATATCCCTCGTCAATAAGTGGCAGTTCTAAATTGCCCTTAGCTCCTGCCTGTTTCCAGTGCGGAGGTGCTATGAGCTTCCCGTTAACCAATACTTCGCTCTTTCTATTGTCCCAGGTCCCCTCATCCGGAGAATCTGAACCATACGATCTGGAAATATTATTAAAGCCTATCCAGAAATTTTGTAGCTGATCTTTATCGCTCCATATTTTAGTACTTGCATACCAGGTTGTGTTTTCTTCGGGTTTTTCTATTAATCCTGTTACTACAGGCCCCCACCAGTGCCTTAAAATAAAAGTGCCACCAATAGCCGTTAGTGTTGCTTTGTTGGTGTCTATTTCTGTTGCTTCTTGCGGATAGAACTGCTTAGAAAGATCGCCTTGATTATTAAATGGGCCATAAAACTGCCATTTCAAATGTGATTGCGCCTGGTATGGGAATGGCATTTTTGAAAAGTAGCGCTGTTTATGGTTCAGTAGTCGATGCTCAAATTCTTTAAAAACGCTAACCTCTTTTGAACCATCCAACCCTACATAGGTTAACCAGCCCGGTTGCCCACCACCACGCCAGCTTCTTTCGGCAAAAGCCAACACTGCCGGATATACAGCGGTTTGCATAAATACATCCTCAGGTTTGCTTACCCTACGATCTGGCCATACGCAAAGTGTTCCACCTAATGCGGCATCATTTCCTTTATCCAGATTGGCAATTTTCCCTTTAAATATAGACACCACACTTTCCAGTGGATCCATATGATTAATGTACAAATGACGTGAGTCTATGTATTTCACATTATGATTGGCACTAACTTTTGTAGCGTCTTCCATCCATAATTGTCTGATGGTACTTTCTTTAAATTTCCCTCCTGGCTCCCATCCTATCACTTTTTTACCGCGCTTTTCCAGTAAAGCAATTACTTCCGGAAGAAAGTTATTATTAGTGATTTTAACCTCGTCAGCACCGATATGGATATAAGGAACATCAAAAGTATCGCAAAATTCATTTAAGATATTCTTTACAATAACCAAACCGCTATCGCTTTGCATATCCATTTTCATAGCCCTTTTAAACGCGGCACTATGGCCAGGCATATCTATCTCAGGAACCAGAGTAATGTGGCGTTCTTTACAATAGTTTATTAATTCTTTAAGGTCATTCTGAGTATAAAAACTTCCTTTATTACGAATCATTGTTTCCGGATTGGTTAACTGTGGATACAGCTTACTCTCCAGTCGCCATGCAATATCTTCTGTAAAATGGAAATGAAAAATATTGAGTTTATATGCCGCAATCACATCAATTTGCTGTTTCAACAAATCCATAGGTTGAAAATTGCGTCCAGCATCAATCATATACCCCCTCCACGAAAAAGCTGGCCAATCAGTAATGCTACAAGCCTGTACATTATTCGCTGCACCAATAAGCTGCTTTAAGGTTTGCAAACCATAAAACACACCCGAATTACCGGAGCCTTTAATTGTTATTGCCTTGACATCTATATTGAGTTTATAAGCTTCTGCTGTTGAATCCTGCGTTTCAATCTTTCCCAATTCAAGAACAATTTTAGGTTGGTTAGAATTGTTATCCACCCCCTTTTTAATTGGAACCACTAGTCCCAGTTCCTTTAGCTGCTTTTGCAATAACTCAGCTTCCTGATAAAGAGAAGCATTTTTAACCACAATTTCCTTATAGTTTTTAAGTGCGAACTGACCATTTTTCCACTCCAATTTCTGAGGTAACGGAATTAATGATGGTTTCTCCTTAACAGCCGTTTGTGCGCCTGCATTTATGCCTAATACAAGCAGTAGCACTAGAAATCTTTTAATCATGTTACTTCGTTTTTCTCCAATTAACAGTTGTAAAAACTATTTTACCATAATCATTAAATTCATACAGCACCCCTATTTTACTATCATCAAGCTTAATTAAATCTGAGTAAGCTGTGTAATCTGATTTTGTATCAGAAGGATTTTTATTGATAACGATGTTTTTAAACCAGCTTTTACCTTCATTATCGCTAATCCTTAAAGTCAGATTGTCTCTGTATTTTGTGTCTGCAGCATTACAAAATGCAAGAAGCAGCTTTCCATTTTTATCTTTAAAAGATAAGATACTACCCTGATTAACAGGATCAGGAAGGTTGTGATCAAAATATGTAGTATCCCATTTGACCCCACCATCAGAACTTACAGAAACAATTCTCTCACGAACGTCACCTTGCTGATTGCGACTATTCATCATCAATTTACCCCCATCCAATTCAGCAGCCATAGACTCATTACTTCCAGGAAAACTCACATTCTCACTAATCTTAAAGGTTTTCCCATGGTCGTCGGAGTAAAACCCGTGCGCATTATAATCTTCAAATTTGTTTTTCGGATCGCCTGTCGTATGATTGGCAGCTACATATATGCGGCCTTTGTATTTACCATACCTAAATTGCAAGGCATGGCCGGGCGTATTGGCATAATACCTCCAGTCCTCACTAAAGTTCCACAACGGATTGATTAAAGGTTGTTTTAAACGATGAACCTGAACGGTAATATCAACTGCTTCAGACCATGTTTTACCACCATCTACAGAGGTTTTATACCAAACCTGCTTATAGCCATTGGCTTTTCTAATGTCTGCTTCATGATTGTTTCCTGTGTTATAAAACAGGAAGATTCTGCCTTTCGGGTAAAGCGGATCTGTTAAATCAACTACCGGTGCAGGGTTGCCTGCTTGCAGCTTATCATAGTCGGCAACGAGTTGCAGCGGCCCCCATGTTTTTCCTTTATCGCTACTACGTTTAAGTACCACATTTACATCACCAAAGTCTCCTGCATTGTTTACTCTTCCTTCTGAAAAAGCAAGTATTTGTCCATCAGGAAGATTGATCATTGCTGGGATTCTGAAATTCTTATAGCCATCTTTTCCAGATTCAAACACCGTAACCGGTGTATCCTGAGCAAAGATTAAGCTTGAGGTAAACGATAATGAAAGAAAGAGAAGACACTTTAACATAGCTTAGTTTATTTACTTATTTTCAGTTAATTATATTATTTCAAATGATCTGTCAATAAAGACAGACAATACCATTCTTGCCTAGGTAAATGGAAAGGCCCTTTAAATAGATTCCCTTTAGCTGTTTGCGCTAAACTACCATCACGGTGCAAATAACCAAACCACTCCCCATTCTTTGGATCATGGAAATGCTGATAAGCATAATCATGCACCATTTTATGCCATTTGGCATATTTCTCGTCCCCTGTAATTGTATAAGCTAATAAGGTAGCTATAATCACCTCATTGTGAGGCCACCAAAACTTCATATCCTGCCAATATTCCTGAACGGGCTTATTGTATACATCTCTAAAATACAGGATACCACCATGCTCTTTATCCCATCCACGTTCCCACATATAATCAAGCATTTTGCATCCTAATGCAATTAAATGAGGATCGTTATTTCTGTATTTAGCCTCGTGAAGTATAAACCACGCACCCTCAATTGCATGGCCCGGATTTAAGGTTCGTCCATCAATATGATCTACAATACTTCCATCCGGTGCTACTTGCTCCATAACACATTGAATGTCATCTTTAACAAAGTATTGCTCTATTTCGGCAATCCATTTATCAATCCATTCATCACAACGCGGGTCGCCAATAGTTTCCCTTAATTGCTGTGCAGTATTCATCATAATCATCGGAACACCGATTCCTTTTGTTGGTCTGGTACCTGCATATTTTGTTGGCAATAAGCCTGGAGTGGTTGAGTACTCTATGCATTTGCCAAACAAATATCTTGCTTTAGCTGCAGCTTCCTCATCGCCACTGGCTTTAGCATAAGCTGCATTGGCAATTACGGCAAAGGTTTCCGAAAAGTAATAACGTCTTTTACGAATAGGATGTCCCTCACGGGTTACATGAAAAAACATCTGCCCATCCGCATCAAAGCAATGATTGTTTAAGAAGTCTATTCCTAACTTAGCCCCCTCCAACCATTCCTGTTTTGGTTCTATGGTATTATACAAAGTTGACAATAGCCAAGCTGCCCTACCTTGTATCCAAACGGCTTTATCATCATCAATTAAACTTCCGTCCTCATCACGCATTAATAAATAGCCCCCATACTCTGTGTCTATTGATCTTGGAAACCAAAAAGGCACAGTATCGTTTAACAATTGATTGTTGTAAAATGTTTTAAGGTTCTGTAAATCCTGGGTGGTATAGCTCATAATGTAGTGTTTTAATTTAATGGGATTGAAAAAGTTGAAGCTGGTAAACCTGCCTCATTAACCAGGTTGGCACGGGTAAATGGTTGATATGCGTATTGCACTTCTCTTACAATTTCGCCTTTTGGTATTTTTAGTATTATCTGCTTTTTAACAATACTGGCTTCTGCCGGTAAGCAATAGCCTTTCTTGTTAATCAACTGAAAGCCAACTAAAGCAGTTCCTCCTTGTGTAGAAAGACTTCTAGCATTGGTAAAAGAAAGCACAATGTTATTATTCTCTTTTTTAGCATTTAAAATAACAGGACCATTGGCAGTTACCAATTTATGATAGGTATTTTTTAACGCAAGAAGTGCAAGTCGTTGCCCTACCTCCATTTTTCTGTTGGGATGAACATTCAATGAATCACCAACATCAGAACTCACTGCCATACCACTGTTAGGTATAACCTGCAGTAATTTACGCTGGGCATCTCTGAAATATGGCCACGATTGACGATCTATACTTGACAGTTGCACATAATAAAATGGAAAATTATAGCCCCACTTTTTACGCCAACTATCTACCAATACGGGCATTGTATGCTCATACAAATCTACATTTTGAGCATTGCTTTCGCCCTGATACCATATTACACCCTTAATTGGGAAGTCAGTTAGTTTAGCCACACCCGCTTCATAATTGTATATTGGCTCGTAAGGATGGCGTTGTTTAGGATTTGTTGCTTCTTTTAAATTAACATCTGCACGACCTCTGGCCCATTCTTGTATAAAATCAGATTTGCGCCAATCAGTAAGCACATCAACTAACTGTTCATCATGTTCCATAGTGTACCTGTCTATCCACGATTCTATAGTTGAACCACCAACTGCAAGTTGTATTAAGCCAACAGGCACTCCAGATTCAGCGACTATTTTTTTCCCGAAGTAATAGCCAACTGCCGAAAAATCAGCTGCAGTTTCTGAAGTAGCTGCAGACCACTTTCCTGAAAAATAATTAAGCTGATTTACCTGTTGCAAAGTCTGAGCATCCCAGGCTGCATCATTTGTTTCTGCATACTGGCTAAGCTTAAACAACCTTATATTCTTATCAAGCTTCATTCCAGCCAGTTCCGACTTTCCGGTTTTAGCCGCACTTAAGGGGAATGACATATTTGACTGACCCGAACATAACCAAACATCACCAATAAGAATATCAGTTAATGAAATGGTTTTATTACCCGATTGTACAGTTAACTCATATGGCCCACCATGTTGCATTTCTGGAAACTGAACCTTCCATTTGCCATAACCATCAGCCATAGCATTTAGGCTTTTATGATTAAATACAACCTTTACTTGCTCGTTGCTATTTGTTATACCATAAATTTTTATGGGTTTATTTCTTTGAATTACCATATGATCTGTAAAGATCTCTGGAAGCTTAAGTCCACCGTAATTACCTGTTAAGTTCCCATAAACAGTTTTTGCAATAATAGCCGCTCCTTCTTTATCAGGATGCAGGTTATCAGCAAACAAATCAGGCCGATTGTACAAAGCGGCTGTCAGGTTAATTAAACCTGCATTGTTATTTTTAGCAATCTCCACAATGCGTTCCTGAATTTGCCAATACCAATCTCTTGTACCCGATTTAAAACGTGGATGACCATTAAATATGGGCGTAAGCTTACATACAAATAACTTTACCTTAGGGTTCTGCTTTCTAAGCGTATCCAATAACCATGCATAGTCAGCCTCAAAATCGCCTTTAAATTCCGGCCAATCCCTGGGATCAGTGTCATTTAAACCAAGGTGTACAATGGCAATGTCTGGATTAAAAGCCATTGCATCCTCAAATTGCTTAGTTTTAAAATAAGGCCTATGCCCCTTTTTTAAAAGCGTAGCACCACTTAATCCAAAGTTTTTAACCTCATATTTCTGTCCTAGCAACCCCTGCAATACCGAAGGGTAAGATTCTGTAGCAGGGTCTTTTAAACCATAGCCAAAGGTTACAGAGTTTCCTATACACGCAACTTTTACTGTTTGGCTGTACGAAAACAATCCAAACGGCAATAGCAGTACCAATAGGAAGATTAATCTTTTTGAGTACATAATTATTTAATAATATCATCTACCGGAACCCTAACAAATAGTAAACTACTGATGCCTTCGTACAAAATACCAATCGTATTGTCGTCAATTTTTGTAAGTGCAGAATAGCCAAAAGATTCACGTTCATCAATTAATAATTGATTTGCAGGTTGCCATGTTTCGCCCATATCTAAACTAGCTTTTAGGGTAATATCTCTTCTTGGCCCTTTTGAAACATTTGGGTTGCTAAAGAACAATACGTCCTTCAACACGCCTTTCACCTTAACTTTTGCTTTAATAAAACTGCCCATACAAACCGGATCTGCAAGTGTATTGTACGAAGTTGAATGCGCTGTCCAGCTTTTCCCCATATCAGTTGTTGTAGCAACACTTCTAAATTTGCCCCTATTATCTCTCATATTAAGCATTATAGTTCCAGCAGTGGTCTCTACCAATTGACTTTCGGTAGTATTAGATTTCGCACCAATACCACTTTTCCATGATTTACCATGATCATCACTATAAACCAATGTTGAGTGCGGCATTTTTTGAGCATCCCAGTATTGCGCCGGAAAAACAATCTTACCATCAACCATTGCAATACCATTTCCGGGACCAGGGAAAAAGATTCTCCACTCAGGGTTCTTTATCTGAGCAGTTATGCTATAAGGTTTGCTCCAGCTAATTCCATCATCAGTACTGCTGGTCACCACAAACTGCCCTGTTTCATCAGGCGTAAGTCCAGGCCCTGAACCGGAGATAGAGCGGTTTCCCTTACTCCATAAGGCAGCAACCCATATAGTTTTAGTAGCTGGATCAAACAGTACAGAAGGATCGCCAATACCACTATTTTCATTAGGGCCTCCCATATCCATAATGTTTTTCATGGCATCCCATGTTTTTCCTCCATCTACGCTACGGCTCATCCCAACATCAATATTTGCAGGAAGATCGCCACTATGGTCATAACGGATATCATATACCGAAATTAAAGTCCCCTTATCAGTAGTAACCATTCCCGGAATGCGGTAGGTATGCACATTTTCATCTTTGGGTTTACGCAAGGCAATACCAATAGGCTTTGCTACAGTCTTACTTTGATTAATTTTATAAACCATACCTGATAAATCGGTAAAGGCATCTGCCCTAACAACCAATCGATCATCAATATTGGCATCGTCTTTTAAACTAACACTTAACCAGAAATAATAAGTCCCTGACTTTAGTTTTGCATCAAGTGGAACGCTAAACTTATCACCTGAAGGAACAATGCTTCCAATTGATGCAGCACTACCAAAGTCAGGTTTTTCATTACTCTGATAAACTTCGAGTTTAGCGATATCTTTTAATGATTCTTTATTTAAAGACCCGGAAAGGGCTTTATAAGTAATTTCTTTGTCGCTTACAGGTATATTTACCTCAATGCGAAGATAGGAGTTCGACTCCATCCTTTTGAATATTGGATTTACTGTTGAAACAGCGCTTATTTTTACAGCATTGGCACCAGTTTCCTGGTATATTTTTTTACCACAAGAGGTAATAGCTAAGGCGATGGCCATAGCTAAAAAGCCTTTCTTTATATCTCTCTGTATCTTCATCTTATATAAATCTATTTAACTAAAAAACTAAGCATCTACAAAATCATTATGCTTTGGCCGTAAAAAATAAAGCTGAACAGCTAATGCAATCACTACAATTCCGGCAAGCATGGCGAAATCCTTACCAAGATTACCTTCGTCTGATGACTTCCCTAACAGATCAGTTATAAAAGCGCCAAAGAACACACCGGTCATGTTCATTAATCCGTATGCTGTAGCCCTATATCTGGCCGAAACAAACTGACACAAAATGGGCATATTGTTGGCATCAAAAATTCCAAAACCTATCCCAAAGCAAACGGCTGCCCCTACAACATGAAAGAGGGAATGGCCAAAACCTAGTAATAATAACGATGGAATGGTTAATGCCAAACCAATAGCACTGGTATAAATACGCCCTTTAATATTTTTCTGCACCCATTTATCAGACAAAATCCCTCCAAAAATTACCCCTAAAAAAGAAGAAGCGGCTATGGTAATGGTTGATAGCGGACCTGCCGTTGCCATAGGAATATTGAGGTTTTGTGCAAATAGTGTAGGTAACCAATTCTTTGCTGCCCAACCCGGTAAACTTGGAACCGCGAAATAAAACAAAATAATCCAAAAGGAAATATTGGTAAACAGCAAGGCTAATCCTTTAAAAAGTGAGGGCTTAATTGTTAATTTTATCGTATCAGAGGCCACTTCGCCATCCCCTACTTTTTTCTCTCTTAAAAAGAAAACTAATATAAATGAATAGAAAACACCAGCAATTCCGAACCAATGAAACGTTGACTGCCAGGAGAACATGCTTGCAACAGTAGCACCAAAACCACCTAAGGCCTGCCCCATATACAACCCTGTCATGTGAATACCTATGGCTAATGATCTTGTTTTTGGCGAATGGAAATCGGCTATTAGAGACAAACCAGCTGGAATATACAATGCCTCACTTACACCCATAATCGCCCTTAGCCAATAAATTTGATTAAAAGTTTCGGCATACCCCATTAAAAAAGTAACGCCCGACCAAACAAATAAACTACCTACAATTAACCATTTCCTGTTAAACTTATCTGCAATAATTCCTGAAACAGGGCTCATCAAGCCGTATATCCATAGGAAAATAGCCATCAGATAGCCAAAATTGGTAGCCGACTGCAGTTCGGAAATATCAACCTGCATTGCTGACTTCATTGTCGACAACATTTGTCGATCCATATAATTTAATAATGCCACCACCCACAGCAATCCAACAACCACCCAGGCATAACTATTTGTATTTTTCTTTAGCATATCATTATTGTTTTGAAGCCCAATGAAACCATCATTGCTTATTTCTTTATGTGACCAATTTTGATCGTGCCAATCATTACCGATGGTGTTCTTACACCGGGTTTTATTTCTCCGTTAGATAAAACAATATCACTTCCCCATTTTGTTGCAGTAGTAGTAACATGAGCGGGAAAAGGCAATTCGCCTATTTTACTCCATTTATTTGTAGTAATGTTATACACCAATTGCTCTTTATAAAACCCTTTGTGATTAACATTTAACTTGTTCTTTTCCTTAGTAAGTTTATCCTTTTCTTCCTGGGATGTTGTCTTTGAAATTTGCGAAATGTAGTGCTCTATCTTATGAAAAACCGAACCATTATCGCCTCCAGAAACCAATATTAAATTGTTACTTACAGCAACTCCGGCACCGGCCGAAAAGGTTGTTGTATGTTTGCCATCAGATATATCAGCCATTTTTTGCCAATTACCTTTAGCTATATCATAAGCAAAAGTAGTATTGTTTAAATCACTAATTCCTGATGGAGTTTTAGTGCGACCACCTATTACAAAGATCCTATCAGATTGAGCAATTACCAAGGCATTTGCCAATTGAAGTGGCAGGCTTGGTAATTGCTGCCATGAAGCATCTTTAGCATTCAAATCAAGCTTATAAAAAGCACTAGAAGAACTCTTTTCCATATCACCACCAACCAAATAAACCACATTACCAATATGGGTTAGCCCGGTATTGGTAATTGCAACAGGCAGATCAGGTAATGGTTTTATCCTGATATTTATATCCGCAGCATTCCAACTAACGAGGTAAGCCTTGTTAGATAAGCCATCTTTACCCTCTCCACCAGCATATACAACCCCCAAATCAGTGGATGTATTGCCACAGTAAGCAATTGGATGAGGTAATTTTGCAGATAAGGTTTTGGTACTCCAAACATAACCTCCATTTTGCTTAAGCAGGATGTGAATGTTATTGGAATAAAACTTACTCCCTCCTTCCCAGGGCATTTTATCAGGAAAATTAGCCCCGCCGGCTACCAGTAGTGCATCATTAAAAACAGCATTAATTGCACCTGCAAAACCCAATGATGTACTGCCATCTGCATTTTGCAGTTTTGCAGCAGTACGCCATTGTACCTGCTCTATAGTGGTTTCCTGGGCAGAAACATCAGTAAACATCAGCATAAAAGGGATTGATAAAGAAAATAAGTATTTGTTCATAAGCCTACGTTATTAAAAACTAATGAGGCGCGTTTGATTTAAAAGTATCAAAATCAAGCCCGGCAACATCAGATTGGAACAGTTCAAACTGATCATTATCCATATTCTTAACCGGCAACCTAAATTCGCCGCAATCTACTCCTACAACTTTCATATAGGCTTTTCCTGTCGCTATACCACCGTATTTACCAAGTAGCCTAATCATATCAATCGACAGCTGTTGTAATGACTGCGCCTTTTTAAGATCGTTATTTTCAAATGCTTCAATCATATCGTAGTACAATGGTGCGGCATAATTAAACGTACTGCCAACCGCGCCCTTAGTACCCAATACCAAAGCAGAAAGCATATTTTCATCACGGCCCCAAAGCATATCATATTTTCCATCTTTAAAGCTCATACAAGATAAGAAATCCATAAAGTCTTCGTGCGTATATTTTACGCCAGCAAAGTTTTTAATTTTACCGTCTACCGCTTTTAATAAATCATACATTGCAAAACCTACTCCTGTTAATACAGGGATGTGGTAATAGTAAAATGGCATATCCGGCACTACCGCAGCAATTTCAGCACAAGCTTTAGCAAGCATATCTACATTTGCTGGTTTAAAGTAAAACGGAGCTGTAAATGAAATGGCATATAGCCCAATCTGTTTAGCAAACAAGGCTAAATCCTTACAATCTGTAATGCTTGTGCCACCTAAAAACAACATTACTTTAAAATCCGGATCATCTTTAGTACATGTAGCCCATGCTTGTGCAACTTGCTTTTTCTCTTCGGTAGACATTGAAACCCCCTCTCCGGTAGATCCGCAGATGAAAGCACCGGTAACCTTATTGTGTTTTAAAAATCTATAATAATCTGGAATAATATTTAAGTTGATGGCTCCACTTTCAGTCATAGGAGTAAAAGGAGCGGCAATTAAGCCTTCTAGCTTATTGAAAATCATATGTGTATATTATTATTGTAGTGTGTAAAATTAGTGGTAGAGGGTGTCCGAAAAAGGAGCACCCTCTTAAAATTATCAATTAAAACGCGGGATAACCATCAGTCTGAGTAAGTGCCCTGTTATTAGTTAAAGATGTTCTATCAATTGGCCATAATAATTTATAAGCCTCCGATGATGACAAACCTGTTTTAGCGAACACATAGTTGTTACCCATACGTCTTAAATCATACCATCTTTTTCCCTCTCCAATAAACTCTAATAAACGCTCCTGAAGTATCGCTTCTTTAGGATCACTATCTATAGCCTGATTAGGATAACCATACACCGCTTCACTGTAATTAGCGCCATAAGCTCTTAACCTCACACGGTTAATCTCGGCTGCCGGACTTTCACCCAAAGCTACCTTAGCCTCTGCTAAGAGCAACAACAGATCAGCATAACGATAAATCGGGAAATCATTAGTAAACGCTCTGCTTCCTGCATTTTGTTCCCCCTGATATTTTTTCAAGAATGCACCGGCAATTTTAAATGTACCTGCCGAAGGCTGAGAATAAGCAGCCTGAATAGTTAAGTTTTTACGAACATCTTTATCATCAAACTTTCTGTAGGTAGCTATTTTAGTAGGAACTCTTAATAATCCACCGTAATTATCAGTAACTACATCAAACTTTCTGTTGGCTAAAGAATCGTAGAAGTTAACAATTAAACTTGTCTGCGGCACAAAGTTTCCGATAAATGGCAAAGTAGCTTCGTTAAGCTTATTTCTTGAAGCAAAAATAACCTCATTGTTATCTTTACTGGTCGATGAAAATACATCGGCAAAGTTAGGCAACAATGTTAATGCCGGAGCGCCAGACTGAATACTGGTCAATGCAGTTTTTGCAACATTTGCATCAGCAGTACCACCACCTCTGTAGCTGGTCCATAAATAAACCTCTGCATTTAACATCTGAGTAGCAGATTTAGACCAGAATCCTTTTTTGTTCTTAGCAGAAAAAGAATAGTCTGATCCAAAGTTTTCATTTGAAAGGTTAATATCCGATTTAATCAGGCTCATTACATCTGCCTCAGAAGATGCAGGTTTAGCTAAATTTGAAATATCAATATTAACGGTTGGATCTGTTACAATCACAACCTTACCCCAACTTCTATACAATTGGAAGTAATAGTAAGCACGCATACCGTAAGCTATACCTAAATAATTCTTCTTTGTAGCATCAGATACTATGGCGGTAGAGTTTAATTTACTAATCAAAAGATTGATCTGATTAATGTTGTTATAAAACCCTCCAAAATTACTTACTCCCGAATTATCTGCATCCAAGGTATGCAACCACATGCGCTCCATACCTTGGGTCGCTTCACCTGTAAATGCAGCTGTTGTACCCGGATCCGTTCCATATATATCTGAACGTACCTCACCAAGAAATTCAAAATTGTTGGTATGCTCACGAAAACGTGTATGTACACCACTTAGAAAAGCATCAAACTGATCAGCAGTTTTCCAGTAACTTGCATCACTCAAGTTACTTATCGGACTTAAATTTAGATCTTTTTTACAAGAGCTAAAGGCTATTGCACTAATCCCTAAACAGATTAGAATATTTTTTATGTTCTTTTTCATATCGCTAAATCTTAAATATTAGAAACCAACTTGTACACCCATAATAAATGATCTTGCAGTTGGATACGTACCTGTGTAAATACCGGTAACTACACCATCTGTATTAACAGGAGGCTCTGGAGAAGGCCCCGAGAACTTGGTAATGTAAAACAAATTACTACCGGTTATATAAACCTTCATATTCGAAAGAACCTTTGATCTCTTCACTAAATTTTCAGGTAATGTATACGCAAGTGTAACCTCTCTTAAAGCCAGATAATCGCCTTTCTCGTAAAATCTCGAGTTGTTACCGTTCAATACACCATTAGCATTGTTTGCTCTGGTATAGTTTTGTTTTGAACCACCAACCTGATCTGCATAATAAACCTTTGGAATATCGGTAACCGTATTCGTTGGCGACCAAGCCTGTTTTTGTAACTCAATGTAGTTAAACGTACCTTGATAGTTACCCAAAGTTCTTGAGACTAAATCATTATAAATGGTATGACCGATTGCAAAATCCCATCTGTTATACATTGATAAGCCTTTGTAAGAAACACTGGTATTAAAACCACCAGTCCATTTAGGGAAAATGTTACCCAAATAAACCTGATCTCTTGAATCGATAATGTTATCACCGTTTACATCTTGCCAGTTCACATCACCAGGAGTAATGCGGCCATTTTTACCTGCAGCTAAGTTTGGCCCGGTAATACCAGCTACAGCATCAGTACGGTTTCCTGCAACCGCAGCAACCTCAGCGTCATCTTTAAAAATAGACAACTGTTTGTATCCATAAATATCACCTAAAGCCTGTCCTTCCTGCAAACCGCCTACCCACACAACCTTTCCTGATTTAGGATCAAAAACCTGCAAACCACCCTGTCTGTTATTCTCATTACCATTGTAAGGCAATTGCAAAATCTTGTTTTTAACAAACGAAGCATTTACTCCGGCATTAACTTTCCAATCATTTTTATCCAATATGCTGGCATTAATAGCAAACTCATAACCTTTATTCTGATAAGTACCAAGGTTAGTTCTTAGTGATCCGAAGCCTACATAACTAGGTAAATCAAGATTAGTTAACAAATCGCTGGTTCTTCTGTCGTAGTAATCAAAAGTTAAGCTCACTTTGTCTTTAAATAAGCCTAAATCTAAACCTGCGTCAGTAGTTTTACTTTTTTCCCATCTTAAGTTTCCGTTTATTACTCCTGTATTTAAGAAACCTGCAGCACCATTATAGTTGGTTTGCAATGCATAAACACCTTGAACCTCATAACGACCTAAACCTGCAACGTTACCATTTTCTCCATAACTGATACGTGGTTTTAAAGAAGAAATGTAATTGCTGATACCTGAATTCATGAAGAAGTTTTCTTTATGTACGTTCCATCCTGCAGACATACCCGGGAAAAACCCATTTCTATTATCAGCAGCTAAACTAGAAACACCATCTAATCTAAATACAGCAGTGAACAAATATTTGTTATCATAGTCATAAGCAAGGCGTCCTAAAGCTGAAAGGATTTTATATTGAGATTTATTAGAAAAATTGCTTCCCGCAGCAAAAGTTGTCGAAGCATTTGCAGTAGGAATATCATCTGTTGGTGCATTCTGACCAAAAACCTGCTGTGCAAACGAATTCACATTGAAATACTCACCGCCAGCCATTACATTGAAATTATGCTTGCCACCCAAGGTTTTGGTATAATTTAAAATACCATTGTATTGAGTCTGAAAATCTCTGGTAAAAGCATAGATTGAGTTTCTTGTGCTATTTCCTATAGTTCCGGAAAAAACGTTGGCATAGGTTTGGGTAGACTTCTGAAAAGATTGATCCAATTTTTCATTTAGATAAGCATTTCCGGTAGCTTTAAAGTATAAACCAGGAATGATATCCCATTTTACGGCTCCATTAACTACTACCCTATTTACTTCATTGGTACGATCTAAACGATTTAACCAATACAAAGGGTTACCATCAGTAACACCATTACCTGGGTTTGGAACTGTCTTAGCCTCATCTAACCAAGGATTGAAAGTTGGCCAGATGGCCATGTTACGATATAAAGTATTTACATCGCCACCAATAGCACCTATTTGCGATGAAGTTGATAAACTTACACCACTGGTTACTTCAACATTAGGTTTAACTTTATAAGAACCATTTATATCACCAGTATATCTTTTGTAGCTAGAACCTACAATTACACCGTTTTCATTGTAAGCATCAAATGCGGCAAAGTATTTTCCTTTATCATTTCCGCCGCTAACATTTACATAATGATCTTTGGTGTAGGTGTTTCTGAACAATACATTCTCAACCTCACCACCGTGATCTCTATACATAATTTTACCACCATAAGGATCATCAAGCACTCCCCATCCCGAAGGCAAAGTTGTAGTACCTTCTACATATTTTTTAATATCAAATGTTGCAAGGTCAGCAGCATTTGTAGAAAGACCTAAGCCTCTTGCAGAATTCACCTGATCTAGTGACCTTCCGGCATTTAAATAACCTAAACGGGTATAATAGATGTAATCTTTAGCATCCATATATTTATAACCCTCTCTGTTTTTGTTGTAGCCACCAGTAAACTTATAAGAGATCTGAGCTGATCCTGCTTTTCCGGTTTTAGTGGTAATCAAAATTACCCCGTTGTTAGCACGTGCACCATAAATTGCAGTAGCAGATGCGTCTTTAAGTAACTCTATAGATTCAACATTCTCTGAAGCGATGTCATTGTATGCCCTAACAACCCCATCTACAATAACCAATGGAGCACCCGGACTATTAATTGAAGCGCCACCGCGCAATAAAATTAAAGGAGAGGCACCCGGCTGACCAGTGGTATTAACCACCTGTAAACCAGAAACAGTTCCTTGCAATGCACTACCTATATTAGAACGAGGTGTACTTGCCAGAACCTCTTTGTCCAGCTTAGCAATAGAGTTGGTTACATTTCTACGGTTTTGAGTTCCGTATCCAACTACCACTACCTCATCCAGTCCCTGTGTATCTTCTAACAGGCCTACATTTATAGTACTTTGATTTCCAACTATTATCTGTTGGCTGATAAATCCGGTATAACTAACTACTAATACATCTCCGCTTTTTGCAGAAAGTGTGTAGTTACCAGACTCACTTGTTGCAGTTCCGATTTTTGTTCCTTTAATCAAAACACTGGCCATAGGTATACCCTGCCCTTTGGCATCTGTTACCCGTCCAGATATTTTAATGTTTTGGCCTAGTGCAGTAAGCATTGTCATGCTTGTAATTAACGTTAGTAGGACTTTGCTAACGTACTTTTGGTAAAGTCTTTTCATTACTATATTGGTTAGGTTAAGCATTATGTATAACATAATGACTCTAAGTTGTGACTTATTTTTCTTTAATGCAAGAATTATTTTCAAATTTTTTATTAACATTGTATTGAAATACAAGCTAAATCTTTATTTTTAGCTATTCTAACCAAGAAAATTATATGTAATACATAATATGACAACTGACGCTACCGAATCATTAATGCAACTAGATACCAGCTCGCTGGTTGATAAAGTTGAAGCCAACCTTGTAAACCTCTTAGTAGAGAGGAAATTAAAAGTTGGCGACCTTATCCCTACTGAACTAGACCTATCAAGAAGTCTTGGAGTAAGTCGCACTGTTGTGCGCGAAGCTTTACTAAGAATGAGAATGATGGGACTAATAGAAACAAAGAAAAAGAAAGGCTCTATAATTACCAGCCCAGATATCTTTGGTATTATGAGCAAAAGTATGAATCCTCATATTTTAGATCAGGGTACACTTAAAGAGATATTTGAATTAAGACTAGTACTTGAAATAGGAATGGCCGATTTCCTTTTCCAACGTGTTACTCCAAAAGACATAGAAGAGTTAAAAGAAATTGTAAAGAACGAACCTGATACAGCAAAAGACCACATCTTTAATATAGACCACGAAATAGTATTTCATGGCAAGCTATATGAAATAGCAGGTAATGAAACGCTAAAACGTTTTCAGAAAATGCTCTTACCTGTTTTTGACTATGTGCACAACAGCGGTTTATTAAAAAAACAAGCTCAAATACAGAAATTTGTATCTCATAAAGGGCTAGTTGACATCCTCGAAAATGGCTCTCCTGAACTATTTAGAAATGGTATGAGGAATCACCTCGAAAACCACTTCTTAAGAATCTTTAGTTAATTTATTAAAACAATCAAGCTTCGTCTTGGTTGTTTTAGTATAATATGCTAACTAATAACAAAACAATCATTCTATCAAACCGTTTACCAGTTAAGATTACAGAACAAAACGGTGAGTACATACTTCGATCAAGTGAGGGTGGCCTGGCAACAGGATTAGGCTCCGTTTATAAGCAAGGAAACAATGTCTGGATCGGCTGGCCCGGCATCGACATACCAAAAGAAAGGCAAGGAGAAGTCAAAAAACTACTTGCCCCTCTTAATCTTATCCCTGTTTTCTTAACTACCGATGAAATCAATTTATACTATGAGGGGTTTTCTAACGAGATATTATGGCCAGTATTCCATTACCTCACCACTTACGCAAACTTTGAGCAGCAATACTGGGATTCCTACAAAGCTGTAAACGAAAAGTTTAAAGATGCAGCAATAGAAGCAATTAGCGATGGCGATACCATATGGATACACGATTATCAGCTGCTCCTTTTACCTTGCCTCATCAGAAGAGAAAAGCCGCTGGTTACCATAGGCTTCTTCCAACACATCCCATTTCCTTCTTATGAAATATTCAGACTAATACCCTGGAGAGAAGAACTCATCTCAGGAATGCTTGGCGCAGATTTACTAGGCTTCCATACGTTTGATGATGTGAGGCATTTTCTAAGTGCAGCATCCAGATTATCAACCAGCAAACTATCAGACAATGTGATTATTCATAAAGACAGACAGGTTGTTGTAGAAGCATTCCCTATGGGAATTGATGCCGATAAATTTGAAAGCTTAACCAAACACGCAAAAGTAGCTAAGCACTCGGCTTCATTTAAAGCCAGTCAGAAGGACCTTAAAATTATGCTTACCATCGATAGATTGGACTATAGCAAAGGCATAACTCAGCGTTTACAAGCTGTAGAACTATTACTACAGCTCCATCCAGAGTATAAAGAAAAGATAGCGCTATATATGGTGGTGGTGCCATCCAGAGATACCGTACCCAAATACAAGGAGTTAAAAGATCAGATAGATCAGCTGGTAGGTAATATCAATGCTCGTTTCCGTACCATGGACTGGCAGCCTATCCACTATTTCTACAGGTCTTTCTCGGTTGAATTCCTTTCGGCGCTATACAGCACTGCCGACATTTGTCTGGTTACGCCCATGCGAGATGGAATGAACCTGGTGAGCAAAGAATATGTAGCCTCACGCACAAATAACGATGGAGTACTGGTTTTAAGTGAAATGGCGGGCGCATCTAAAGAGTTAAACGATGCATTAATAGTTAACCCAACCAATATTGGCGAGACCATGCGCGCAATTGTACGCGCAATAGAAATGCCGATGGAAGAACAAATTACGCGTATGACCAGTATGAGGCATATTGTTAAAAAGTTCAACATCAACCTATGGGTTAAAAATTTTATGGATAAACTAAAAGAAGTGAAAGAACTGCAAGAATCTCTATTCACAAAACATGCGGTACAATCAGTAAAAGATCAAATAGCTGCGGACTATAAAAAATCAAAGGACAGGTATATATTTTTAGATTACGATGGAACCCTTGTAGGTTTCCAGGGTGACATTGATAAGGCTTCGCCTGATGAAGACCTATACAAACTGCTAACTAAATTAAGTACCGATCCTGCAAACCGCGTAGTGATTATCAGTGGACGCAGGTATCAAACCCTGGAACAATGGTTTGGCCACTTAAACATTGATATGATTGCAGAACATGGAGCCTGGCAAAAACAGCTTAGCGAAGAATGGAAAGCACTTCCGCTATTAACCGATAAATGGAAACAAGAAGTTAAAGCTGTACTGGATACCTATACCGATAGAACTCCGGGCTCTTTTATTGAAGAAAAAAGTTACTCCTTAGTGTGGCATTATAGAAAAGTGGAAGAAGGATTAGGCGAATTACGCGCAAACGAAATCACCAATCACCTGCGTCTGTTTATTGCCGATAAGGGTCTGCAAATGATGGAAGGAAACAAGGTTATTGAATTTAAGAATATAGAAGTAAACAAAGGCAAGGCAGCACAAAACTGGCTATACGGGCAACACCCTGATTTTATAATCGCACTTGGCGATGACCACACGGATGAAGACATCTTTAAAGCCCTGCCACAAGAAGCCTATACTATAAAAGTGGGCAGCACTATTTCAGCTGCCCGATATTACTTAAGAGATTACAAAGAAGTAAGAGAGCTACTTAAATCTTTGTTTTAATTTACAAAAACACTGGTCTATCTAATTTAATCGCAATGCGATGAGCTGCATTCATCAGGCCAACATGACTATAAGCCTGTGGGAAATTGCCCCACTGGCTTCCATCCTTTTCATCCACATCTTCACTAAACAAGAGCAAGTGATTGCAATAATCTATAATAGATTCAAATTCTCTTATCGCATCATCTAACCTGCCCACACAAGCCAGCGCCTCGATATACCAGAAAGCACAGATCAAAAAGGTTGTTTTAGGCTTACCAAAATCATCGGTATGCAAATACCTGTAGAACAATCCATTTTCTGCTTTCAGTTCTTTTTCCAAAGCAATCAAATGATCCTTGGCTCTTTGAGAATGCGGATCCAGATAATTCATCAATATCAATTGCAAAGTACTGGCATCCAGATAAGGACTATCAACCGCGTGGGTATACACCTTTCGCTCAGGATCATAGCAGTCTTCTATATGCTTGGCCGCTTTATCGATCAGCACTATTGCCCTGTCCTCAAAATCCTTATTCTCAATCATCTTAGCCATTTTCAAAGCAGCATTTGCACCAGCCCACTGAAACAAATTGGTATAACAGTGTACATTGGCAATATTGCGAAACTCCCATAATCCGGCATCCTTTTCATCAATAGTCCGCTCAATTTTGCCCAACAAATAATCTAACCACTGAGCCGAATCCTGTCTTTCTTTAAAAACAAACCTATAGTCGGTGTAAAGCGGCAGCATAGAAACCAGAACTTGTCCGTAAATATCATTTTGAATGTGTTCATATGCCTGATTACCTACTCTGACGGGCTTATTTCCTTGATAACCTTTAATATTCTTCAGTACCCGTTCAGTAAGCACCCTTTCTCCGGCAATACCAAATAAAGGTTGATACCTTACATCATCTCTAAAAGAAATATCGGTGATGTAACCAAAATACTTCTCCATTTCTTCAAAATGGCCAATGTGGTTTAAAGAGGTGATTACATAATAAGTATCCCGCATCCAGCAATATCGATAATCCCAATTTCTTTTACTCCCCGGCGATTCCGGTAAACTTGTAGTACTGGCGGCAATTATTGCCCCCGTATCTTCATACTGATGTATTTTTAATACCAGCGCAGAGCGGATCACCATATGCTGATAAAAACCTGCGATTGTAGAATGTTTAATCCATGTTCTCCAATACCTAGTTGTTTCCCTTAAAAAGCGTTCGGCAGTGCTTACTATAGGGGCATCAAGCTCATGGCCATAGGTTAATATTAAATATTTAGGCTCATTTAAGGCAAAGAATTTCTCATCTTCAATATAGCTGAGCGAGATATTAGTGCTCAACTGCATATCCTCGTCGGCCCCGTTAAATTCTATATGATTGCTTCCGCGATGTCCTTTTTGTTTTGTAGAACCATAATTATATACGGGTTTACATTTTACTCTAACTCTTGGATTTCCTTCAATTGTTTCTATTTTTCTAATCAGCATTAAAGGTTTATAATACCGCTCATGCTGATAAAATCTGGGCGAGAAATCGGTTATTCTGTATCTGCCTTCGGTATTGGTTATTTCTGTGCAAAGAATATTGGTGTTCTCCAGATAAAACTGTTCCGAAGTAAATTCGCCACTTGGGCGGATAGAAAACTCACCGCCTTTGTCTTCATCTAATAATCCGCCAAAAACGAATGAGCTGTCAAACCTTGGCCAGCAAAGCCAATCAACATTAGTGTTTTTATTAATATGTACCAGGTAAGCACAATTGCCAATAATCCCCGTATGATATGTGTGTCTCTCTGTCATCTATTTTTCTATTGGTGTATTTAGTAAGAACACTAAAAACTACCTAATTGTTTGCAGGAGTCAGTACACAGTCAGTCCACGGTGAGTCCACGTTTTGCTAGGAAAAAGGTGGACTAGACCTGGATTCAATGTTTCCTCTTTGTGCACTAAGTACAGCGTCCAATGTGCTCCCTTTACAACTGACTTTCTTGTCCGTATCTGAACATACATTGTTCATATTCGGACAGTTAATATTGTTGTTTAATTGCCCTTTAGTATATTAGATCACATTTTTGGAATGGCATACCGATTGAATTAACTGTCAAAACAACCAAGCCATGTTTAAGCATCATCTGTTACTGATCTTCAGAAACTTTAAAAAATATAAAAGTTCTTTCTTTATCAATCTGATAGGACTAAGCGCTGGGCTATCCTGTGCCCTGTTTATCTACCTTTGGGTAAATTCTGAAATGAGTATGGACAAGTTTCATACTAAAAACATTTACCAGGCGATGGAAAACCAGCGCACCTCTGATGGGATCAATACCATTGATGGCACATCAGGACCTTTAGCTGAGGCTTTGGCAAAGGAAATGCCTGAAGTAGAAAACGCTGTTACAGTATCGCCAGATTACTGGCTGGCCAAAAGCAAGGTTGCCATAAATGGCCAACCAGCCCTTAAAGCCGGAGGCAGATTTGCTGGTCCTGACTTCTTTAAGGTGTTTTCCTTTCCTCTTGTTACCGGTAGTGCAGACAAAGTACTTAAAGAAAAAAACACAATTGTTATCTCAGAAAGCCTGGCCAAGAAATTATTTCAGACAACTGATGTAGTTGGAAAAGAAATGACCTGGAGCAATATTGAGGTCAATAAAGAAAATCCGGTTTTAATATCCGGTGTTTTTAAAGACTTACCTGCAACCTCTTCAACTCAGTTCGACTTTTTAGTATCGCTTGATGCAATTATGAGCCCTGGCTCTAACTTTGCAAATTGGCGTAATGTTGGACCTAATACATTTGTAACCTTAAAAAAAGATGCCGATCCTAAGCTATTTAATACAAAGATTCGTGATTTTATAAAACAAAATAATAAAGATGAGAAAAACCGCGAACTATTTATCAGGCCATATGCCGATAGCTATTTATACAGCAATTACGAAAACGGTGTTCTTGTAGGTGGCAGAATAGATTACATAAAATTATTTTCGCTCATCGCTGTCTTTATTCTGGTTATTGCCTGCATCAATTTCATGAACCTCTCTACAGCAAAAGCCTCCAGGAGATTAAAGGAAGTTGGAATAAAAAAGGTAATGGGTGCACAGCGTGGTACACTTATACTGCAGTACATGGCCGAATCTATGTTACTCACCTTTATGGCGCTGTTTATCTCGCTCCTAGTTGTTGAGCTGCTGTTACCACAATTTAACCAGATAATAGGCAAACAGGTAACGCTGCATTACGATGCAACGCTTATTGCTGCCTTATTGGGAATCGCTATTTTTACAGGTCTTATCTCGGGTAGTTACCCGGCATTATACCTTTCAGGATTAAAACCATCTGCTGCACTAAAAGGAAAGCTCAACCTCAGCTCGTCTGCATTATGGACACGTCAGGGTTTGGTTGTGTTTCAATTTACCCTTTCGGTTGTACTTATTGTTGCCGTATTTGTGATTTACAAACAAATTGAATACGTACAAACCTCTAACCCTGGTTTTAAAAAGGACAATGTATTGTATTTTGAAACGGAAGGAAAGCTTAAAAACAAGGCAGACTTTTCTATAGAAAAAATTAAAGAAATACCAGGTGTACTTAATGCATCCAGTATAAACAGGGAATTACTTGGCGATTTGAATTATACTTTTGGAGATTTCAGCTGGGAAGGTAGAGATCCTAAGGAGAACATTAAATTTCAAAATGGGGATGTAAATGCAGGCTTTATTGAAACCGTTGGGATGGAAATGGCTGCAGGCCGCAGCTTTTCTAAAAAGTTCGGTTCCGATACTTCAAAAATTATGATCAATGAAGCTGGCATAAAAGCAATGCGACTGAAAAACCCTGTCGGCAAGACATTTAAATTATGGGGCAGCGACTTTGAAATTATTGGGGTAATAAAGGATTTTCATTTCGAATCCATGCATCAGCCGGTAAGGCCAATGTATTTAAGGTATAAACCTGAGTACACCAACAGGATTATGGTAAAAGTTGCTCATGGAAAGGAAAAAGAGGTTATTGAAGCACTTAAAAACTTTAACACTACTTATAATCCAGGCTTCACTCTTGACTTTAAATTCCTTGATCAGGATTTTCAGGCTCAGTATGCTGCCGAAAACAGGGTAGCGCTGCTTTCTAGATACTTTGCTATTCTGGCTGTTGTGATTTCTTGCCTGGGGCTATTTGGCCTGGCTACATTTACTGCCGAAAGAAGGTTAAAGGAAATCGGCATCAGGAAAATATTAGGTGCCAGCAATTATAACGTGATATACACCTTGTCGAGAGACTTTACCAAACCTGTAATTGCGGCTATATTAATAGCCTTACCGCTGAGTTATGTACTTACACAATACTGGCTAAATACTTTTGCTTACAGAATAGATTTAAAACTTTGGTTTTTTATAGGCGCAGGATTTACTGCGTTGGTGATTTCACTTGTTACGGTATTTTATCAGGCATTTAGAGCCGCAAGAATGAGCCCTATTACAGCGATTAAAGAAGATTAAAGTCATGCTTCCACTCACTATAAAAATAGCTTTGCGAAACCTTTGGAAAAACAAAGGTTTCTCGCTAATCAATATCGGGGGATTGTCCATCGGCTTAACATGCTGCCTGATGTTGCTGCTATACATTAGCTATGAGTGGAGTTACAATAAGCACTTTAAAAACATAGACAGAATATATTCTGTTTATGACAACGACATTATGAGCGATCGCATTACCACCAATAGCTCATACTGCACCCCTAATCAGCTTGCTTCAACCATTATACAAACTGTGCCTGGTATTGAGCAGGTAAGCAGAATGGCCGAAAGATCTGATAACTTAATAAGATACAAGCAAAATGCATTTAACAGAGACATCATTTTTGCAGATCCAACTTTCCTGAAAATATTTGATTTTACCTTTATTAAAGGAGATCCGTTAAAGGCATTATCAAATCCTAATTCAGTAATTATTACTCATCAAACTGCCAGTATATTGTTTGGTAAGGAAGATCCTATTGGTAAAACTATAACGTACGAGAATCGCGCTGAGTTGATGGTTACTGCCGTAATCGCCGATCATCCTGAAAATCAAACCTATCGCTTTGATATACTTATTCCCTGGAGGTTTTTAGAAAATGAAAGTCCATGGTATAAAAAAATGGATTGGTCGGATGGGGCATTAAACACTATTGTAATGCTTAAGGATCCTCAGCAGTTTGCCGCAGCCGATGAGCAGGTAAGGAAAATATTTAAGCAAAATACAAACGACAGTTATATAGAGTTCTTTCTATTTCCGTTTAAAAAAACTCACCTGTACGATCAATTTGAAAACGGAAAACTTGCAGGTGGTCGTATAGATCAGATAAAACTATATCTCTTACTGGCAGCTTGTGTACTCGTTATAGCCTGTATAAACTATATGAATCTTTCAACGGCACGTTCCGAAAAACGCGCAAAAGAGATCGGTATCCGCAAAACACTGGGTTCTAGCAGGCAAGCACTTGCCTGGCAATTTATAGCAGAGTCGTTACTCCTATCTTTTATTGCACTCCTTACAGCATTTATTTTACTGGAAACTGCGCTTCCCTATTTTAACAATCTATTGGCTGTTAACATGGCTATTGATTATGGTTCTTATAAAGTTTGGGCTATGCTTATTGGACTTACCTTAATTACAGGTGTATTGGCAGGCAGTTATCCGGCTTTGTATTTATCGTCATTTATGCCTGTTAAAATACTAAAAGGCATTAAAGGATCGGGTAAAGCCTCATTACCGGTTCGTAAAATATTAGTTGTAGTTCAGTTTGGATTTTCTATTTGCATGATCATTTGTGCAATTGTGATACACAACCAAATTGGCTATATGAACAGCAGACCACTTGGTTTCAATAAAGATAATCTTGTTCAAACTTCACGACTTGGTGTTTTGAAAGATCCGGCAAAACTTGATTTGTTTAAATCGGAGTTAATTAAATCAGGAGCTATAGTTTCTGCTACAGAAACTACAAATGGACTCACCAATAACTATGTAAGCACTGAAAAGATAAAATGGCCAGGGCAATTAAAAAATGAACAGGTAGCTATGCAAATTCGATTTTCGGGCTATGATTTCACCAAAACTATTGGCGCAAAAATGTTGCAGGGCAGAGATTTCAGTAGATCGTTTGGAAACGATTCGACCAAAGTAATTTTGAATGAAGCTGCTGTAAAAGCAATGAACCTTAATAACCCTATTGGCTCCTTAATTAGAAACGACGACTGGAAAGAGACTTTTACAGTTATTGGGGTAATGAAAGATTATAACTATTCATCGCTCGGAACAAAGGTAAGCCCCTTGTTGTTTTTTTATAACGAAACCGACCCAAGTACTATTGTGATGCGCTTAAACCCATCACAAAATATTACTGCTTCTATGCAGAAGATAAAGGATTTAGCTTTAACCTTAAATCCTGATTATCCTTTTCAGGCTGATTTTGTAAGCGAAAGGGTAGCTGAAAAATTAAAAAGTGAGCGGTTATTGAGTATATTTTCGAACGTGTTTGGTGGCTTCGCCATTTTTATATCTTGTTTGGGTTTGCTAGGGTTGGCATTATATATTGCTGAACAAAGAAGCAAAGAAATAAGCATCCGTAAGGTAATTGGCGCCAACCTAAAGGATATCCTTATTTTACTCAACAAAGATTTCATTAAGCTTGTTATTTTCTCAAATATAGTAGCAATTCCCCTCGCCTATATTATCGTAACCAACTGGCTGCAAAAGTATGATTACAAGGCCAGCTTAAATGTTTGGCCATTTATAATTGCATTTGTTTTGTCGCTACTCATTGCCGTGTTAACAGTAAGCCTCCAAACTTTTAAAGTTGCCAGAGCGAACCCGGTTGATGCATTAAAATACGATTAGTATTTCACTTATTTTTTCTTTCCGGGATGCAGTTCACTAAGTAAAAACTACAATTTACTAAGCTGATTTTGCTGCTTGCATACTCTCTAGGCAGCTCAGCTTTACTAATATGTAATTTTGATTTATATCTACAATTAATCCCTCTCCCGATGAAAAAAAGATATTTACCATTTTTGGGTATGCTCGGTATTTCTGCCGTAGCCAATGCCCAACAAGTAGAACTTCAACGCTCCGTTGTAGCCAGCACAGGAGGCTCAGCTACCATAAACAACACCATTTTTCAGTACACTATTGGCGACGTTTTAGTAAGCGCTATAGAGAACTCTCCCCTGTTGGTTACTCAAGGTTTCCAGCAACCAGAGGTGAATGGCAGCACTCCCACGCCGCAAGCTCCCTTAATAACCGGATTTATTGTTTATCCGAATCCGGCAAGTAGCCAAACCAAGCTGGAATTTGATCTGGTAATGGACGATTTGGTAAACATCCAGCTGGTAAATAATGCAGGGCAAACAGTCAGAAACATTTCTTTAAAAATGTTAGCAGGCAGGGCAAATTACATTTTGCCTTTAGGCGGCTATCCTTCAGGCCTATATTATGTAGTTCTGACAGCTAGCAGAAGAACCTATTCAGAGAAACTGGTTATACAATAAGCTTATGAAAACAAACATTTACCTTGTTGCAGGCCTAATGGTCTGCCTGGTATGTTGGTACCAGAATGGTTTTGCACAGCAAGACAACAGAGTAGTTCAAAGTGGCGCGGCTTTCCTGATGCTAAGTGCAGATGCCAGAAATTCGGGAGTAGCTGAAGCGGGTACAGGATTGGATGTTGATGCCAATTCATTATACATCAACCCGGCAAAAATCACTTTTGGAGAACAAATAAGCATCAGTGCTTCTTATACGCCCTGGATGAAACAGCTTAGCAAAGATTCTCATTTAGGTTACCTTTCTGCCTACAGAAAACTAAATGATCGAGAAGCAATTGGCTTATCTGTAAAATACCTTGACTTAGGGTCTATTTCATTTAGAGATGATGCGGGCGCACTTATAGATCAGTATAAGGCCAGCGAATTTAGCATTGATGCCAGCTACGCCCGCAAATTTGGTGAAACTTTTGGTATGGCTTTAACGGCCAGATACCTGAGAAGTGATATAGGAAATGGAACCTATAACAATTTTGAACTTAATCCAACTGATGCTTTTGCAGCCGATATTTCTATTTATTCGAACAGAGAGTTACAAAGTGGCCGATATACCAGAAGTTTTAGCTGGGGGGTAAACTTAAGTAATATTGGCACTAAGCTTAAATATTCGGACAATCAGACTTCCTTTTTACCCATGAACCTCAGGATTGGCGCTGGGTATAATTTTTATGCAACTCCGGAAAGCAGACTTACCCTTTTACTCGACATCAACAAGTTAATGGTGCCTACGCCACCAAGGTACAAGAAAGATGCTGAGGGCAATTTTACCACTGAAATAGAAAAAGGTAAAGATCCGAACAGAAGTGTTACCAGTGCTTTGTTTACGTCCTTATTTGATGCACCGGGAGGTTTTAAGGAAGAACTATCGGAATTCACCATCGCCGGAGGTTTAGAGTTTTCTTATTACAACCGCTTTTTTATCAGGACAGGATATTTTTATGAAGATCCGGAGAAAGGCAACAGACAGCATCTTGCAGCCGGCTTAGGTTTCAATATCAACCCTATCCGAGTAGATGTAAGCTACGTATTTCCAACTGCTGATCGCTACGTACTAAGAAATTCAATGAGGTTTACGCTAAGTTTTACTCCGGGAGCAGGCAAAGTACCTGGTAATTAACAATATCATTTACAAAAAGACCCAACAACTAATAAAATAGAACGCATTTAAAATCATAAGCCATGAGAAGTACATTTTTTACTCTAGTATTTATTCTTTTTGCAGGACTGCAATGGGCCAGCGCTCAGGATGGTTTTAAAGGGATAAACTATCAGGCTGTTGCCAGAAATACAAATGGTACAGTCCTTTCAAATCAGCCTGTGAAGGTTAAAATCTCCATTTTAGGAGGCTCGGCCAATGGCACTGTTCAGTACATGGAAGAGCATTCAGTAAATACAAATCAACTGGGGCTATTTACTTTACAAATTGGTAAAGGAAATCCGGGCACTGGTACGTTTGCTGCTATCCCATGGCAAAATGCTAATCAATTTGCTAAAGTTGAATTGGCAGTTGGTGGTGGTTCTTATAATGCTCTCGGCAGTATTCAATTAATGAGTGTTCCTTATGCTTTATATGCAGCATCGGGTAATCCGGGGCCTGCTGGGCCTGCCGGACCACAGGGTGTTCAAGGTACTGCAGGAGCAAAAGGTGATAAAGGTGATGCTGGAAATGTTGGGGCCGCCGGTGCGATGGGTGTTCCTGGCCCCCAAGGTGCTCAAGGTACTGCAGGAGCAAAAGGTGATAAAGGTGATATTGGAAATGTTGGGCCTGCTGGTGCCATGGGGATTGCAGGCCCTCAGGGTGCTCAAGGTATCGCAGGAGCAAAAGGAGATAAAGGTGACGTTGGAAATGTTGGGCCTGCTGGTGCCATGGGTGTTGCAGGCCCTCAGGGTACTCAAGGTATCGCAGGAGCAAAAGGAGATAAAGGTGATATTGGAAATGTTGGGCCTGCGGGTGCCATGGGTGTTGCAGGCCCTCAGGGTACTCAAGGTATCGCAGGAGCAAAAGGAGATAAAGGTGATATTGGAAATGTTGGGCCTGCCGGGGCACAAGGCCTTCAAGGTCTGAAAGGAGATCCCGGACTTGCTGGTGCAATGGGTAATCCAGGTGCAGTTGGCCCGATTGGTCCCGCTGGGCCGCAAGGTATTCAGGGTCTGAAAGGAGATCAAGGTGATCCCGGACTTGCCGGTGCCATGGGTAATCCAGGTGCTGTTGGTCCAATTGGCCCTATTGGGCCACAAGGTCCTCAGGGAATTCCCGGAGATATTAATGCAGTACCAGCCGGGGGAGATCTTACAGGTTCTTATCCCAATCCCACAATTGGCAACAATAAAGTGACTACACTTAAAATAGCAGATGGATCGGTAACACTTCCTAAACTTGCTGTTGGAATTATACCCACCACCCTACCTCCAATCGGCCCTGCCGGTGGTGATCTTTCAGGTACTTATCCAAATCCGGTAGTGGCAGCGTTACAATCTAAACCTATTGATCCGGTGGCACCAATATTAAATGATGTACTAAAGTTCAACGGCGTGTCATGGGCACCTAGTGCAATTGGCGGTGGTGGTTTTGCATTGCCTTTTAATGCAAATGAAAACAATGCAGCCACCTTGTTTTCTATCAATAACGCAGGAGATGGAACCTCAATTGAAGGTACAAGCGGGAGTACAAGTAGTAGTATAGCTGCAATAAGGGGTATTGTTTCTGATGTTGCTCCAGGCGGTTTCTCAAGTGCAGTACGTGGTATCAATAATGGAACAGGCGGCCTAGGTATTGGTTTATGGGGTTCTCAGGCAGGATCTGGCTGGGGAGTTTATGGCACAACTCCAAGCGGTCTTGGTGTATATGGAAATTCATCTGGCGCAGGAACAGGGGTTTTTGCCAATAGCAATACCGGTACAGGACTTACTGCCACTAGTAACAATGGTATCGCTGCCGACATAAAGATATTGAATAATGCCAATCCTAGTACTGTTTTGAATATTAATACACTGGGCAGTGGCATTGGTGTTAATGTGACTAGTGCAGACGGAACGGCTGTAAATGCAGGCAGTAATGGAAGTCATGGCGTCAGAGGTACAACCGCAGTACAATCAGGGGCTGGAGTAATTGGCTTCAATAACGGAGCAGGTGAAGCTGTTGTGGGAATTACTACCAGCGATATTGCAGGAGCTGTAGTTGGCCGTAATGATGGAGGCGGTTATGGAGTAAGAGGCTTTGTTGCTACAAATACCACCGGCACGGGAATAGGTGTATTCGGACAGGTTGGACAAAGCGGAAGTACTGGTCGTGCCGGAAGATTTCAAAACTCGAATGCAACCAACACTCAAGGGAATACGTTTGAAGTGGAAACAAATGGAAACGGTAATATCCCAGATAATACACAGGGTAATGCAGCCTCCTTTCTTGTAAATAACACGAATAGTGTTGCTGCAGGTGTAAGGTCAGAGGTAAACACCATCTTCGGCAATTTCGGTGCCGCCGGAGTATTTGGTATTGCTTCCGGCACCGGTGGTTTTGCAGGGCTTTTCCATGCCTCCAATGTTGCAGGTAATGCCCGGGCACTTGTTGCCATTACTGACGGTAATGGTAATGCTATCACCGCCAATGTTAAAAAGGATGGGAATGCGGTGGAAGCTAATGTTAATGGCAGTGGTAACGCCATTTATGGCTGGGTACCCACTTTTGCAACCGGTAAAGCGGCAAGGTTTGAAAATTACAATGATGCCAACAACACAAGTGTGCTCTCTGCTAAAACAGTGGGTAATGGTATTGCAGGAGAGTTTAAGGTGGATAACACAAGCGGTACTTCCCCCGCCGTGAAAGGAGAAGTGAATTCTCAGTTTTCCAACTTTGGTACAGCGGGCATATACGGAATTTCCTCAGGCACCGGCGGCTTTGCTGGTTTATTCCATGCCTCAAACCCAGTAGGTAATGGCCCGGCACTTCTTGCAATTGCCGATGGAAATGGCAATGGTATTACAGCTAATGCAACCAATTCGGGCGATGGAGTTGAAACCACTGCTGATGGTAGCGGAAATGCACTATTCGCATGGACTCCAAATTTCAGTACTGGAAGAGCGGCCAGGTTTGTTAATTTTAATGATGCAAATTTTAATCCGGTAATGACTGTTGAACAACATAGTACCGGATCTATTGCAGTATTTAAAGCCGGTAACCCGGGTACGGTTAATGTAGCGCGTATTAATGCCGCAGGAAGAGGTTTCTTTAATGGAGGCACACAGGTTGGTGGTGCCGATTTAGCCGAATCTTTTGAAGTGACAGGTAATGTTGCTCATTACGAGCCAGGTGACATATTGGTTATTTCAACCGAAAAAGATAGATCTGTCGAAAAATCAAATGAGCCATACTCTACATTGGTTGCAGGCGTTTACGCGACAAGACCTGGAGTGCTGCTAGCCGAAGAACACATAGATAGTGACTTAAGTGGGCAGGTTCCAATGGGTGTAATTGGAGTAATTCCTACCAAAGTATGTTTAGAGGGAGGTGTGATTTCAAGAGGTGACCTATTGGTTACCTCTTCTATCCCTGGTGTTGCAATGAAAGCTGACCCTGATAAAGTTAAAATTGGACAGGTTCTAGGCAAAGCCCTTGAAGGCTATAGTACTTTCGGAGTAAACAAAATCAAAGTTTTAGTAAGCATCAAATAATAACAAATATGAAAACAATATATAAAATCAACATCACAGCCATTATTTGCATCGCTTTATTTAGCTATTCTGCTGCGCATGCACAGGAATTTAAGACTAATGAAAGTATTAAAGATCAATTAAAAAAAGGTACTGTTCCCGGATTGAAATACGGAGCTGAATCTCGTGCGAATATTAATGAGAGTACAAATGAAAAACCTAAATCGTATACAAAAGAAAACTTCAGAGATCTGATATTTCAAGATTATAGTAAACAGTCAAGTCCAACAATAGCTCGTAAAAGTAATATAAGTGCTAAAGTGTCAAATTCGGGTTCCGCCTCATTACCGAGCGACTCCAAAGCACCAGAGCCAGGCAAAACTAAAGTTGATTCAGTAAAACTACCTATAATGCAGGGCGGCATAAAAGAGCCGGTTAATGAGGTTAAAAAAATTGAAGTACCAAAGGAAGGCAAAAAAAAGGGATAGCGCCTGTTCAGGCTTATGGTTAGATGATACCCGGTTGCAAATCTTGTAGCCGGGTTTTTACTTTTTTTTTCCCCGAACTATTATTTTATTTTTACCTTCATCAAAAATTTAATATCATGGAACAACATCAGTCAGCACACGGTCTTCAAATAACAATTGTACTAGTAACTTTATCAGTGATTATTGCAGTTGTAGCATTTTATTTAACTTTTCGTAAACAGAGAGACACCGCAGACGCAGCACATCACTAAGCATAATTAAAACACACAAGGGGATTAAGGTTCTCAAAGAACTAAATTAAAGCATTTAGCTGTCGGTTCTTCATCTTTAAACCCATCCCCTTTTTAACAAACACATCAAAACCTCTTTGTTGTTTGATTGCTTTAATGCCCTCATAGCCCGCAGTAGTGCTTCTGATCTTATTAAGCAAATAAGTATCATCTTTAAAAAGATCACTATGTACCAACTCATTTCGTTGTAGGCCAATTTTAATTAGCTCTGTAAGCCTTCTATTTGCATAAACATGCAAAGGAAAATTAAAGACCTCCTCAATTAGCTTCTTGTATAGATTATTGATCCATTCGGCCTTTTCGGGAGTTTCAACTATAATAACTCCTTTTTCAATGGTAAGACTGCTAATGAAATCCTTAACCTCTTTTCTTGAAACAAGACCCGCATGGTAAGAGTCTCTCAAGGTATAATCCAAACGATCTGCACAAAGCTTAGGCATTGGCTGTTCCAGAATATTAAAAGTTCCTTTAATAACTTCATCAACATGATAGCCATGCCAAGATAGGATTTCGGGAATATCAGATGATTTCAATACCTCCTCAAAAATCTGTTCATGATAGTTTTCTTCAGTATTGTCGAACACGTAATCGCCTACATGCGAAAATGCAGTATGCGATATATCGTGCAACAAACCGGCGACCTGCTCAATTTCAGATCCTCCAAGCTGTCTGATCAACAGCATCACTCCTATTGAATGTTCAAGCCTTGTATGGCATATATCTGGATTAACCAGAAAAATAGCGCCGCTTTGGTGAATACGGCCAAGTCTCTTAACCCAGGAGGAGTTAATTAAATCATCAAATATTCCTGGAAGCTCAACTTTACCAAAAAAGATATCATTAATTAGTACCATAATACATTTTATTAACGCACAATAATACTAATAATATTAGTTTTTACTAAATAAATATGTGAATATTTTTAGCCAATCCCACCAATAATACTAAACAAATTAGCTTACAATAAGTTACCCCTTTTTTGTAAAGCTATCCATTAACTGCATAGATAATATTGCTTGTTCTGAAGAGCAGGGGTTATCTCCCTTACCTAAAAAATAATTCGTCACTTTATCTATCATTGGTTGCTGAACATGTTGTAATGCTTCAAAAACAAATTCTTCTTCGTACCCATCTTTTTTTATTGATACCTTATTTCCGAATATTGGGAAGCTAATTGTTCCGGCAGAACCGGTTATTTCACAAATATCCTTTTTATCATTTTCTGATACGGTAAAGCACCAGGTTCCATTAAATACCACTCCGCTTTCGAATAAAATTTGCCCAACAACAAGATCGTCTGCCGGATATTCTCCAGATTGATTTATTGAAATCCCTGAAGAACTGCTTACTTGTCCAAAGTAATAAATCATTAAGTCTAATTGATGTGGTGCCAGATCATGAAATAACCCGCCTCCGGAAATAGAAGGATCTAGTCGCCAATTGTTTCCCGTACTAGCTATTAAATTACGAGCAGGAGATTGTAGCATTTGCAATTGTACAAATCGAACCTCTCCTATTACATTCTTATCCAATAGTTCCTTAACCTTTAAAAACATTGGCTGTGCCCTGCGATAATGAGCTACACTTAATTTAACATTATACTTTAGTGATGCGTTCTGCATCCTTACGGCCGATTCAGCATTTAAAGTCATGGGCTTCTCTACATAAACCGGCTTACCTGCTGCTAATGAGAACAATGTATACTCTTCGTGCTGTAAAGGTGGTGTTGCTATATAAATAGCATTTACATCAGGATCGTTAATTAATTTTTCTGCGTCGTCATACCATTTAGGAACTCCATGTCTTAACGCATAATCCTCAGCTTTCGCCGCATCTCGTCGCATTACTGCTACAATTGACGAATTTGGCACTTTATTAAAGGCAGGGCCACTTTTAACTTCAGTTACATCACCGCAACCTATAATACCCCATTTAATTTCTTCCATAGATTGATATTGTAGCTTTTATTTTTCCAAAGCTACAATATGCATTCCTATTTCATCAACCAATTCCTGACTTATATGATCTGTTGTTTTCCATTGTACTGAACTGCTTCCCTTAATACAATAGATATGCCCTGTTCTTTCGCCATTAATATATACGATATAGTCCCCTCCTTTTGGCATTTCAATACGAATAGCGCTTGGCTGGCCGCTAATCTCAATCGTAAATTCATATGGGTTCAAGTCCTTCTCCATAATAATGTCTTTATTTTATTTAAAAACACATAAACTACGTTATTGTTTACCAGTTGAAATACATTTGTAAATGTTATGCCTAAATTTAAACTGTGATCAGAAAAATTATCCATATTGATATGGATGCATTTTATGCATCAGTTGAACAGCGTGATTTCCCCGAATACATGGGTAAACCAATTGCTGTCGGAGGCTCTCCTGATGGTCGGGGTGTTGTAGCAACAGCAAGCTACGAAGCACGTAAATTTGGTGTTAAATCGGCAATGCCTTCGATACAGGCACTGCAACTATGTCCAGAAATTATATTCGTCAGACCGAGATTTGAAGCTTACAAAGCAGTTTCAATACATATTAGAGAGATCTTTAGTCGATATACCGATCTTATTGAGCCTTTATCACTGGACGAAGCTTATCTTGATGTAACAGAAGATAAATTGAATATAGGGTCGGCACTTGAAATTGCCAAACAGATTAAACAAGCCATAAAAGATGAACTTAATTTAACTGCATCTGCCGGTGTTTCCTCAGGTAAGTTTGTTGCAAAAATTGCTTCAGACATGAATAAGCCCGATGGTTTAACATTTATTGGCCCCTCGAAAATTGAAAGCTTTATGGAGAAACTTCCGGTAGAGCGGTTTTTTGGCGTTGGTAAAGTAACTGCCAAGAAAATGAAGAGCATGCAACTTCATACGGGCGCTGATCTTAAAAGACTCACTGAACAAGACCTTATCAGGTATTTCGGCAAAGCAGGCAAATTCTATTTTACAATTGTTAGAGGTATTGACAACCGGGCTGTACAACCTGAACGACAAACTAAATCTCTTGCAGCTGAAGATACTTTTGAGCATGACTTGATTACGATAGAGGAAATGCATACCGAATTAAGCAAACTGGCCGATAAAGTAGCTATTCGCTTAAATAAACATCAGCTAAAAGGACGAACCATTACGCTTAAATTAAAATACAGCGACTTTAAACAAGTTACCCGAAATCAATCATTCCCTCATCCTGTTTCTGATTACCAGATAATTATAGACACTGCCAAACAACTTTTGGAAAATATTGATTTAGTAGATAAAAAGGTAAGACTACTTGGAATATCTCTTTCTAATTTCAATGAAATCCAGCTTCATCCCCGTTCCGGAGACCCATACCAACTGCAACTATTTGATTGAGCTAACCTAACTAGGCTTTAATATTTTAAGTCCACATTTCCATTTCGCAAACAAAAAACATCCGGATTTGTTAACTTATTATATAATTAAAAAATCTAGCTATGAAAAAATTAACTTTAACTCTTATTTTAGGTATCGCGGTGTTATTTGGAGCAAATGCACAGATACAAAAAGGCAATGTAATGATGGGTGCTAACCTCTCAAACATTTCTTTCGGATTGGATAAACCAAATGTATTCAGTTTAAAAATAAACCCTAAAGCCGCATGGTTTGTACAAGATGGTTTGGCGTTGGGTGGTGATGTTTCATTTGGTTTGGCAACTGCTAAAGGTGCCGGTACTGACATCAGCTACGGGGTTGGCGCTCTTGGTCGTTACTACGGTGCTACCGGAGCTAATGAAGTGGTTAAAAACTCAAGATTCTTTGGTGAAGCTACAGTTGGTATTTCAGGTATAAATCCTTCCGTTGGTGGCTCTACTAATGGCTTAGGTTTTAGTTTCGGACCAGGCTGGACATATTTTGTAACACCTAGTATCGGTTTGGAAGCATTACTTAAATACAATGGTGTTGTAGGTTTTGGCAGTAGTGCCTATGCGCATAACCTTGGTCTTGGGGTAGGTTTTCAAATTTACTTACCAGGAAAAGGTACCGCACGTAAAGTACAAAGGGATATGCAATAATCGCTACTCATAAACTTTGAAAAGAAGCCGTATCATTAATCAAAAGATGATACGGCTTCCTTTTTTGTTTGTTGTGAGATCCGTCCTGAGTATTTCCTTACTATGCCTTTTTTCTTTGAATATTTCTTGAAGTGTACAA
>NZ_JABSNU010000006.1 GCF_013266735.1 Pedobacter foliorum | reverse complement strand
CATCGAAAGTAGGCGGAAACGCCATGAGCTGATGTTGATAATAGGGCTTAAAAACGGGTTTCTTGTTGGCCATATCTACTACTGATTTACATCATAAATGTATGAAAATCAATAAGTTAAACCAAATTTAAAACGAAAAAAAACAACTTAAATTGTTAATAATCAAGACGATAGGAATACGGGTAGACGCAAAAGAGCCCGTATCACGATTTATGATACAGGCTCTTTTTGTATTACAGCGTTTTGTTTGCCAATTGTTATTTTCCACGATTTTTAAATTCGTCTAATTTGTTGCGTTCATCCTGCAATTCTCTGGCTAGCTTCTTTTCTTTTTCATTAGCCTTGGTCTTGTAGTTTTGATATTCCTGAGATATTTCTTCATACAGCGTGCTTCTGTACTTTGCTTCGTGGATATGCTTTGCTGATCTTAGGATGATGAAGGCTAAGGCAATAGCTAGTGTAATTATTAGGCCCCACACAATAAGATTATAGTTGCCTTTAGTAAAACCTATTCCCAAAAAATTGATTTCATTTAGTTTGGCATTGGAGTTGGCAAGCGATGATTCTGTTCCTGTAATTTGTTTATTAAGTTCGGAGATCTCTTTGCCTTGATCCTGGATTTTTTTTCTGGTTACTACTAATTGCTTTTGATTTACAGCTAAGCTATCTCTAACATTTTTCCAGAATAAAGATAATCTGCTTGGATTTACCAGTTTATATCCATTTAGAGTTTTAGACTTAGAAAGCATTAGTTGGTATTGACCTGTTAGAGTAGGATCAATTTTAGTTGAGTCTGCCTTTATTTGCGCTTCTGCAGAAATACTCATTAATAAAATGGCGATGATTGGTAGTATGATTTTTTTCATTGGTGATATTTTGTTTTAACAATAGAAGTGGTTTATTCAGTTTCAGTATTTCAGAACTGAATCACGTCTAATTTAACATTCATATTTTAATTTTATTGTGTTTTGTTCGGAGATAGTATATTTGTACCAATGTCGGTATTACTATTTACAATTATTGTCTTGCTTGGAGCTTTCGTGGCAGGATTAGTTGGGTCTTTAACCGGCTTGGGTGGCGGGGTAATAATTATACCATTATTAACTCTTGTGTTAGGTGTTGATATTCATTATGCAATAGGGGCTTCAATTATTTCTGTTATAGCCACCTCTTCAGGATCTGCTGCTGCGTATGTGAAAGAGGGAATTACAAATATCCGCATTGGAATGTTCTTAGAGATTGCTACAACAATAAGTGCAATTATAGGAGCCGTTATCACTGTGTTTATTAACCCAAGTTACATTGCTGTAATCTTTGGTATAATTCTTTTATTCTCAGCCGCTATGATGGTTAGAAAAAAGGTTGATCATTCTGACAATGATACTTCGGGGAAGCTAGCTGTTTTTTTTAAGCTCAATGGTGCTTATCCAACCGAAAATGGAATGAAGAATTATGCTGTGCATAATGTAATAGGTGGCTTTTTAATGATGTTTATTGCCGGTATTATATCTGGATTGCTAGGGATAGGTTCTGGCGCATTAAAGGTGATAGCAATGGATAATATTATGCGAATACCATTTAAGGTATCTACTACAACAAGTAATTTCATGATGGGGGTTACTGCCGCGGCCAGTGCTGTTGTATATTTACATAGAGGGCAGATTGACCCGGGGATAGCGATGCCTGTGGCATTAGGGGTTCTAACTGGCGCTACGGTTGGTTCTAAGATTTTAGTGAAAACAAAAACAGATAAGCTTAAAGTTATTTTTGCTGTTGTTGTAGCTTTTTTAGCGTTGCAGATGATTTATAATGGAGTAACAGGTAAATTATGAGTAAAGAAAATAAGAATTTCTTCGCTGACCGGGATATTCAGATTATCCTGGGAACGTTACTTAGGGTTGGCGTAATTGCTTCTATGTCAGTGGTTTTTATTGGAGGGTTGGTTTATCTTGCGTTCAATCATTCTGAGGTAGTAAACTATAGCCAATTCGATTCTGCTAAGTCCGGATTCTCTACAATCTCCGAAATTTTTATTGAATTGGGTGATTTAAAAGGGAGTGCTATAATTCAATTTGGTATTCTGTTACTGATATTTACACCTATAATGCGTGTAGTTTTTTCGATTTTTAGCTTCTTAATTGAGCGTGATTATTTGTACGTTTTAATTGGCGCATTCGTTTTATGTGTTATTCTATTTAGTTTGAGTAATAAGTTGGTTGGGTAAATGTTGTTTTAATCACGCGTTACCCTGTGTAAATATTTTTTTGCAGTTATTTGAAAAAATAATGAGCTAACTATTTGAAAATTAAGATTTCTTTCTTATTTTTGCCCTCCCTTAATAGGGATGTGTATCCACCTTGAACGAAGCCCTACTGCTTCGATGGGTGTTAAATTAAAATAGAAAATGTCAGGTATTATTGGAAAAAAAGTAGGAATGACCAGCATTTTCGACGCCGAAGGGAAGAATATTCCTTGTACGGTGATCGAAGCTGGGCCTTGTGTAGTTACACAGGTAAAGACCGAAGAAAAAGACGGTTACGTTTCAGTTCAGTTGAGTTTCGACGAAGCTAAAGAGAAAAACACCACTCAGCCTCTAAAAGGGCACTTTGCAAAAGCAAACACCACTCCAAAACGTAAATTGGTTGAATTTGAGCCATTTGAAGAGTCGTTAAATTTAGGTGATACCGTTACGGTAAACATCTTTAACGAAGGTGATTTTGTGGATGTAGTTGGTACATCAAAAGGTAAAGGTTTCCAGGGTGTTGTAAAACGCCATGGTTTCGGTGGTGTTGGTGGTCAAACTCACGGACAGCATAACAGAATGCGTGCGCCAGGTTCATTAGGTGCTGCTTCTTATCCTTCACGTGTATTTAAAGGCATGCGTATGGCGGGAAGAATGGGTGGAGACAGAGTAAAAGTTCAAAACTTACAAGTTTTGAAAGTTTATGCTGATCAAAATCTAGTTGTAGTTAGTGGTTCCGTACCAGGAGCTAAGGGTTCTTACGTAATCTTAGATAAGTAAGCAGATGGAAGTTAAAGTATTAAACATTTCAGGAAAAGAGACAGGTGCCAAGGTGCAGCTTCCTGAGTCGGTATTTGGCATTACGCCTGTTGACCACGCAATTTATTTAGATGTTAAACAGTATTTGGCTAATCAACGTCAAGGTACTCACAAGTCTAAACAACGTAATGAGATTGCTGGTTCAACCCGTAAATTATATAAACAAAAAGGTACTGGTGGTGCTCGTGCCGGAAGTATTAAATCGCCATTGTTTAACGGTGGTGGTCGTGTATTCGGTCCTCAGCCACGTGATTATAGTTTTAAATTGAACAAGAAACTGAAAGTGTTGGCTCGTAAGTCTGCATTATCATACAAAGCACAAGATCAAAGTGTTGTGGTTTTAGAAGGTTTCACTTTTGATTCAATCAAAACTAAAAACTACTTGGATTTAGTTAGCGCATTAAACTTAGCTAGCGAAAAGACATTGTTAGTTTTACCTTCACAAAATAACAATATCTATTTATCAAGCAGAAACATTAAGAAAGCAAAAGTTATTACAGCAGATCAATTGAATACTTATGATGTATTGAACTGTGGTAAAATTTTGTTGACTACTGATTCTCTTAAAACATTGGAGGAGGCATTTGCCAAGTAATATGGAACTTTTAAGAAAACCAATATTAACAGAAAAAGCTTCGGCATTAACAGAGAAATCTAACCGCTTTACTTTTCAAGTAGATCACAAAGCCAATAAATTGCAAATTAAGCAAGTTATTGAAAAGATGTATGGTGTTAACATTTTAGCTATCAACACTATGATAGTAAATGGTAAACTTAAGTCTAGAAATACTAAAGGTGGATTAGTTACTGGTCGTACCCCGAAATATAAAAAAGCTATTGTAACCTTGAAAGCAGGTGAGACAATAGATTATTACGCGAATATTTAATAAGAATTGAATAATTTATAACTATGGGCTTAAGAAAATTTAAACCAGTTACTCCGGGTACCCGCTTTAGAGTTGGTGCCAGTTTTACGGAGATTACAGCAACCAAGCCCGAAAAATCATTGGTTGTATCTTCTAAAAAGTCGGGAGGACGTAACAATACAGGAAAGATGACTATGCGCTACATGGGTGGTGGTCACAAAAAATCTTATCGTTTAATTGATTTTAAACGTGAGAAATTTGATATTCCTGCAACAGTAGCTACTGTTGAATACGATCCTAACCGTACAGCACGCATCGCATTGTTACATTATGCAGATGGTGAGAAGCGTTACATTATTGCACCTGAAGGGTTGCAAGTAGGACAAACAGTAGTTTCGGGAGAAACAGCTACTCCAGAGGTAGGAAATACTCTAAAATTGGCCAATATTCCTTTGGGATCTATTGTACATAACGTAGAGATTCACCCAGGCCGTGGAGCTCAGTTAGCACGTAGTGCAGGTGCTTATGCACAATTAGCAGCTCGTGATGGTAAATATGCTACATTGAAAATGCCTTCAGGCGAGACAAGATTAATCTTGACTGCATGTTTGGCTACAATAGGAGCTGTTTCCAATTCAGATCATGCAAATGAGGTATTAGGTAAAGCAGGTCGTAAACGTTGGTTAGGACGTCGTCCTAGAACACGTCCGGTAGCGATGAACCCGGTAGATCACCCTATGGGTGGTGGTGAGGGTCGCTCATCAGGAGGTCAGCCTCGCTCAAGAAACGGTATGTATGCTAAAGGCTTCAAAACCCGTTCACTTAAAAAATACTCAAATCGTTTCATCATAGAGAAAAGGAAGAAATAATGGCTCGTTCGATTAAAAAAGGACCTTATATTGACCATAACGTAGAGAAGAAAGTAGTATCTATGAATGATTCAGGCAAGAAGTCTGTAATTAAAACTTGGTCACGCAGATCAATGATCTCACCAGATTTTGTGGGTCATACATTTGCAGTACACAACGGTAATAAATTTATACCGGTATACGTAACAGAAAACATGGTTGGTCATAAGCTGGGAGAGTTTGCTCCAACCAGAACATTTAGGGGTCACTCTGAAAAGAAAAAATAATTAAGAGATGGAAGCAGTAGCGAAATTAAACAATTGTCCAACCTCACCACGTAAAATGCGTTTGGTTGTAGATCTTATCAGAGGTGAGCGTGTTGAGAAAGCTTTACATATTTTAAAGTTTACCAATAAAGAAGCAGCAATAAAAGTTGAAAAACTTTTATTATCAGCTATCAAAAACTGGGAAACTAAAAATGAAGGTTCTCGCCCTGAAGAAAACCAATTATACGTGAAAACGATAATGGTAGGCGGTGGTCGTCAGTTAAAGAGATTAAGACCAGCACCTCAAGGACGCGGTTACAGAATACGTAAACGTTCAAACCACGTAACTTTGGTAGTAGATAGTAAAAACGTTGAAACTCAAACTAATTAACAGAAATGGGACAAAAAGCACATCCAATAGGTAACAGGTTAGGAATCATCAAAGGTTGGGATTCTAACTGGTTCGGTGGCAACAACTATGCTGATAAATTAGTTGAGGACGAAAAAATAAGAAAATACCTTTCTGCACGTATCGCAAAAGGCGGTGTAGCTAAAGTAGTAATCGAGCGTACGTTAAAACGTATCACTGTTACTATTCACACAGCTCGTCCGGGTATTGTGATAGGTAAAGCAGGTCAGGAAGTTGACAAGATCAAAGAAGAGTTGAAGAAATTGACTAAAAAGGAAATTCAAATCAACATTTTTGAAATTAAACGTCCTGAGCTTGATGCACAATTAGTTGCAGAAGGTGTTGCAAAACAATTAGAAGCAAGGATTTCATTCCGTAGAGCAATGAAATCTACTATCGCATCAACAATGCGTATGGGTGCTGAAGGTATCAAAATTATGACCTCTGGTCGTTTAGGTGGTGCTGAGATGGCTCGTAGCGAACAGTATAAAGAAGGAAGAATTCCTTTGCATACTTTCCGTGCTGACATTGATTATGCATTAGCAGAAGCTTTGACTACTTATGGTAAAATAGGTGTTAAAGTATGGATCTGTAAAGGTGAAGTTTACGGTAAACGTGATCTTTCTCCAAACATCGGTGCTACGAGCAATGCTCCTGGTAAAGGTGGAAGACCAGAAGGTGCTTTTGCAGGTGGTGGTAGAGACAGAGATAACCGTGGCGGTGGAGACAGAAGAAACGACAAAGGTCGTGGCGGAAGAGGTCCTGGTCAAGGCGGTCCTGGTGCAGGAAGAGATAATAGAGGCGGAAATACTCAGAATAGAGGTCCTCGTAAATAATTAGTTAACAGATCGTTTAACGATAATATTAGAATAAAATGTTACAGCCAAAAAGAACGAAGTTCAGAAAGATGCAAAAGGGCAGAATGAAAGGTTTAGCAACACGTGGTGCTGAATTATCATTCGGATCTTTCGGGATTAAATCTTTAGAGTCGACTTGGATTACCAGTCGTCAGATAGAGGCAGCCCGTATTGCCGTGACTCGTTTCATGAAACGTGAAGGTCAGGTTTGGATTAGAATATTCCCGGATAAACCGGTAACTAAGAAACCAGCCGAGGTACGTATGGGTAAAGGTAAGGGTGCTCCAGAATACTGGGTAGCTGTAGTTAGACCCGGACGTATTATTTTTGAAGCCGAAGGAGTTCCTTTAGAAATTGCTAAAGAAGCTATGAGATTGGCCGCTCAAAAATTACCGATCCAAACAAAATTTGTAGTACGTAGAGATTACGTAGAGGCATAAGAAAAAGTTATGGGTTGAATGTTGTAAGTAACTTGTTATTACAACCGCTAGACCCACAACATAAAAATTAATAAAATGAAGAACTCAGAAATCACAGGGCTTTCACAAGAAGAACTAGTAGTCAGGATTGCAGAAGAAAAGGAAAACTTAGTAAAGTTAAAATTTGCTCATACAATTTCGGCTATAGAGAATCCTACCCGCATTAAAAAGGTAAGAAGAGATATCGCCCGATTAAACACTGAAGTGACTAAGCGTAAAGCTCAGTCAGCTACTGAAACAAAATAACTTTAGAGTCGAAATGGAAAGACAATTAAGAAAAACAAGAACCGGGTTGGTAGTAAGCAACAAGATGGATAAATCTATTGTTGTAGCGGTAGAGCGTAAAGTGAAACACCCGATCTATGGTAAGTTTGTTAAGAAAACTACCAAATTTATGGCTCATGACGAGAAAAACGATTGCGGTATTGGTGATACAGTACTGATCATGGAGACTCGTCCGCTGAGTAAAAACAAGAACTGGAGATTAGTGGAAATTTTAGAAAGGGCTAAATAACATGGTACAACAGGAATCAAGATTAAACGTAGCCGACAATAGCGGCGCAAAAGAAGTATTGGTTATCCGTGTACTTGGTGGTACTGGAAAGAGATATGCTTCTATTGGTGACAAAATCGTTGTTACCGTTAAAAGTGCATTGCCTTCTGGAAACATCAAGAAAGGAACAGTTTCTAAAGCAGTTGTTGTAAGAACAAAGAAAGAGATCAGACGTAAAGATGGTTCTTACATCCGTTTCGACGACAATGCAGCAGTATTATTAAATGCACAAGATGAGCCGCGTGGTACACGTATTTTTGGCCCGGTAGCAAGAGAACTGCGTGAAAAACAATTCATGAAAATTGTATCATTAGCACCGGAGGTATTATAAAATGAAAAATAAAGTAACTACACCAAAAGTAAAAATCCGTAAAGGAGATTTAGTAAAGGTTATAGCTGGCGATTCAAAAGGCCAACAAGGTAAAGTTCTTTCAGTATTAATTACTAAAAGCAGAATCCTTGTAGAAGGTGTTAACCTTGTATCAAAACATACAAAACCAAATGCTGCTACACCAAACGGTGGTATCATTAAAAAAGAAGCTGCTCTTCATATTTCTAACGTTGCGTTAATTGATCCTAAAACAGGTGATATAACACGCGTTGGCAGAAAGCTTAATGCTGATGGGAAATTAGTTAGGGTTAGTAAAAAATCAGGAGAGGAGATCAAATAATGGCTTACGTACCAAGATTAAAAAGTAAATATAAAGAGGAAATTGTAACTGCACTTAAAGATAAGTTCAATTATAAGAGCGTTATGCAAGTTCCTAAGTTAGAGAAAATCGCTATTAACCAAGGTGTTGGGCGTTTCTCTGTAACTGATAAGAAAATAATGGACAGCTCTATTTTAGAGATGACTACTATTTCAGGTCAGCAAGCAGTTGGAGCAAAATCTAAAAAAGATATCTCAAACTTTAAATTACGTAAAGGTATGCCGGTTGGTGTACGTGTTACTTTGCGTGATAATAACATGTATGAGTTTTTAGATCGTTTAATTTCCGTAGCTTTGCCACGTATCCGTGATTTCAAAGGTATCAATGATAAAGGTTTTGATGGAAAAGGTAACTATACTTTAGGTATTACCGAGCAAATCATCTTCCCAGAGATCAACATCGATAAAATCAGTAAGATTTTAGGTATGGACATTACTTTTGTAACTACTGCTACTACTGATGTTGAAGCATTGGAACTTTTAAAACAATTTGGATTACCGTTTAAAAATCAAAATAATACAAATCTATAATGGCAAAAGAAGGAGTAAAAGCTCGCGAAATTAAGCGCCAGAAATTAGTAGCTAAGTATGCAGACAAACGTGCTGAACTTAAAGCTGCTGGTGATTATGAAGGATTAGATAAGTTACCAAAAAACTCATCTGCAGTACGTTTACACAATCGTTGTAAATTAACTGGACGTCCTCGTGGTTACATGCGTACTTTCGGTATATCAAGGGTACTTTTCCGCGATATGGCTTTAGCAGGTAAAATACCTGGAGTTAGAAAAGCAAGCTGGTAATACAGCTTCTTTGTGCTTAAGGTTTGTTCCTTAAGTAGTAAAACAAATATTAACCGATGGCAGGTCGTCCCGAATAGGTCAGGAAGGAAACCACTATCACAATTATATAAAAAATGAATACAGATCCAATAGCAGATTATCTTACAAGGGTAAGAAATGCCATCAAGGCAAATCACAGAATTGTAGAGATTCCTGCATCAAACCTTAAAAAGGAAATTACTAAAGTACTTTTTGATAAAGGTTACATTGCCAATTACAAATTTGAGGATACTACTGTGCAAGGTACTATCAAGATAGCGTTAAAATATAATGCTATTACTAAAATACCTGCAATTCGTACATTAGTACGTATCAGTAAACCAGGTTTAAGGCAATATGCTGGCGTAGAGAATATGCCAAGAGTATTAAATGGTTTAGGTATCGCGATCTTATCTACATCTAAGGGTGTTATGACTGATAAAGAAGCTGCCAAACTAAACATTGGTGGCGAAGTTTTGTGTCACGTTTATTAATTAAAGGAGGATAGCAAAATGTCAAGAATAGGAAAAGCCCCAATTAATATCCCTGCAGGTGTTACAGTTACTGTATCTAAAGATAACGTAGTAAGTGTAAAAGGTCCTAAAGGTGAATTAACTCAAGCAGTAGATTCAGATATCACTGTAAGTCAGGAAGATGGTGTATTAACTGTACAACGTCCTTCAGAACAAAAAAGACACAAAGCGTTACATGGTTTGTACCGTTCTTTGTTAAACAATATGGTTGTTGGTGTAACAGAAGGTTATAAAATTCAACAAGAATTAGTTGGTGTGGGTTACCGTGCTACTAACCAAGGAAATACTTTGGATCTTGTTTTAGGTTATTCTCACCACTATGTTTTCCAATTGCCGGAAGAAATTAAGGTAACGACAACTTCAGAAAAAGGTCAGACTCCAAAAATCATTTTGGAAAGTATTGATAAACAACTGATAGGACAAGTAGCAGCGAAAATCCGTTCGTTACGTGCACCAGAGCCATATAAAGGTAAAGGTATCAAGTTTGTTGGAGAAGTGTTAAGAAGAAAAGCAGGTAAATCAGCTTCTAAAAAATAATCATCATGGCAGGGAAAAAATTATCTCGTAGAGATCGTATAAAAAAAGGAATCAGAAAAAGATTAACAGGTTCTGAAAGCCGTCCACGTTTATCGGTTTATAGAAGCAATAAAGGAATTTATGCTCAAATCATTAACGACGTAACCGGTAGTACAATTGTATCAGCTTCATCTTTATCTAAAGATTTTTCAGGTACTGGAAACAAATCGGAGCAATCTGTAGCTGTTGGTAAATTAGTTGCAGAAAAAGCAATCGCAGCGGGTGTTAAAGAAGTTGTTTTCGATAGAAACGGCTATTTATACCACGGACGTGTAAAATCGTTGGCAGAAGGTGCTCGCGAAGCTGGTTTAGTATTTTAATCTGAAAATAGGATAAGAATGTCAACTATCAATATAAAAAGAGTTAAGACTAGCGAAATCGAATTGAAAGATCGTTTAGTTAGCATACAGCGTGTAGCCAAAGTAACCAAAGGTGGTCGTACTTTCAGCTTCTCAGCAATCGTAGTTGTTGGAGATGAGAACGGAATCGTAGGTTACGGATTGGGTAAAGCTAAAGAGGTTACAGAAGCAATTGCAAAAGGCATCGATGATGCTAAAAAGAACTTAGTAAAAGTTCCTTTGTTAAACGGTACTGTTCCTCACGAGCAAATAGGTAAATTCTCAGGTGGTTTTGTTTTAATCAAACCAGCTGCAGTAGGTACCGGAGTTATTGCTGGTGGTGCAATGCGTGCTGTATTAGAGAGTGCTGGTGTGCACAACGTATTAGCAAAATCAAAAGGTTCATCTAATCCACACAACGTGGTAAAAGCAACTGTTGATGCTTTAACTAAGATGCGTGATGCTTATACCGTAGCTCAGCAACGTGGTGTAGATTTAAATAAAGTTTTTAACGGATAATATTATGGCGAAGATCAAAATAACCCAGGTAAAAAGCATTATCGATAGAAGCGAACGCCAAAAAAGAACGATGCAAGCTTTAGGTTTAACTAAAATGAACCAAAGCGTAGAAGTTGAAGCTACTCCTGCCATTATTGGAATGGTAAGAAAAGTTAATCACTTAATAGCTATCGAGAGTATATAATTATTTAAGGTTGCAAATGTGAGTTATATGACTACATTTGCAACCTTTGTATATTGTTTAACCGTTGTCCCTGATTAGTGAAAGCGAAGGGCAACACAATAAGTTTTAAAAATGAACTTAAGTAATTTAAAACCTGCAGCAGGTTCTGTTAAGAATAATAAAAGGATAGGTCGTGGTACTGGTTCTGGTCGTGGTGGTACTTCGACTCGTGGACATAAAGGTGCTGGATCGCGTTCAGGACATTCAACTAAAATTGGATTTGAAGGTGGTCAAATGCCATTGCAACGTCGTGTGCCTAAGGTAGGTTTCAAGCCAATTAATCGTGTTGAATATGTAGGTGTAAACTTAGATGTTTTACAAGGTTTAGCTGAGAGATTTAACTTAACAAGCATTGATTTTGCTACCTTGCAAGAACACGGATTAGCATCAAAAAATGATCTAGTAAAAGTATTAGGTCGTGGTGAAGTTAAATCTAAATTAGAAGTTAAAGCTCACGCTTTTTCTGCTACCGCACAAAAAGCTATTGAGGCTGTTGGAGGCTCAATCGAAAAATTGTAATTAATGAAGAAGCTGTTTACTACTTTAAGTAATATTTGGAAAATTCAAGAATTAAAAGAGCGTATAGTATTTACGCTCATGATTCTTTTGGTATATAGATTTGTATCACATGTGGTTTTGCCAGGTGTTGATGCGACTCTTTTAGGCGATAATGAGAAGTCTGGCCTTTTAGGTCTTTTGGATATGTTCGCTGGAGGGTCATTCTCCAGAGTATCTATTCTTGCTTTAGGAGTTATGCCTTATATTTCTGCATCAATTGTAGTTCAGCTATTAGGTATCGCTGTACCTTCGTTTCAGAAAATGCAAAAGGAAGGTGAGAGTGGAAGAAACAAACTGAATCAAATTACACGCTATCTAACTGTTGCTATTACAGCTGTTCAAGCAGTTGGTTATGTAAAAACTCAGGTTCCTCCGGAAGCGATTATCATTAATCATACGTTGTTCTTTGTGCTAGCTACTTTTGTACTGGCAGCAGGTACATTGTTTGTAATGTGGTTAGGAGAGAAGATCACTGATAAAGGTATTGGAAATGGTATCTCTTTAATTATCATGGTTGGTATTATTGCTCGTTTACCTATTGCCTTGCAGCAAGAATTTAGCTCAAGATTTGTAGGTGATGGCGGACTTATTGCTTTGGTTATTGAAATCGTTGCGCTTTTTGCAGTAGTAATGTTCACTATTATGATAGTACAAGGGGTACGTAAAGTGCCTGTTCAGTACGCTAAAAGGATTGTTGGTAATAGACAATTTGGAGGTGTAAGACAGTACATACCATTAAAGGTGAATGCTGCAGGTGTAATGCCAATCATTTTTGCTCAAGCATTAATGTTTATTCCAGCAACCTTAACACAGTTTTTCCCATCGTTGCAAAATACATGGTTAATTCAGTTCAGTGATTATACATCGTTAGCGTATAGCTTAACATTTGCTTTTTTAATTATTGCATTTACATTTTTCTATACGGCTATAACAGTTAACCCTACTCAGATGTCGGATGATATGAAAAAGAATGGTGGATTCATTCCAGGTATTAAGCCAGGATTATCTACTTCTTCTTTTATAGATGATGTGATCTCAAAGATTACCTTTCCAGGTGCTGTCTTTTTAGCTATCATCGCTATTCTTCCTTCAATTGCTGTTAAGTTTGGAATTAAGTCAGAGTTCGCTCATTTCTATGGCGGTACTTCTTTGTTAATTCTTGTAGGAGTTGTTTTAGATACATTGCAGCAGATCGAAAGTTATTTGTTAATGCGTCATTATGACGGCTTAATGAAGACAGGTAGAGTTACTGGCAGAACAGGGATTCCTGCTGCTAGTGGAAGCAATGCAGTGATATAGTAAAGACTGATGTCAAAGATCTATTATAAATCCCTTGAGGAGATAGAATTAATAAGAGAAAGCTCTTTATTAGTGTCAAAGACACTAGCAGAAGTAGCAAAAGTTATTCAGCCAGGTGTTACAACCAAAAAGTTAGATCAGCTGGCTGAGACTTTTATTAAAGATCATGGTGCGATACCAGCTTTTTTAAATTATAACGGCTTTCCTTATTCGCTTTGTATATCACCTAATGAGCAAGTAGTCCATGGATTTCCAAGTGACTATGTTATTCAGGAAGGTGACCTTATCTCAGTGGATTGTGGAGTTATTAAAAACAACTACTTCGGTGACTCTGCTTATACATTCTCAATAGGAGAAGTCGATGCAGAAAAGAAGAAATTGGTAGAAGTAACTCAAGAGTGTTTACGATTAGCTGTAGAAAAGGCTGTTGTAGGATCTAGGATCGGAGATATTGGTTTCGCTGTTCAGGATCTGGCAGAGAGAAATGGATTTGGTGTTGTAAGAGAGCTGGTAGGACACGGAGTAGGGGTTAAATTGCATGAAAAGCCAGAGGTTCCTAACTACGGTAAGCGTGGTAGTGGGATTAAACTGGAAGAGGGGATGGTTATAGCAATAGAACCAATGATTAATGCCGGCACAGCCGGAGTGAAGTTTTGGTCTGATGGCTGGACAGTAACCAGTAATGACAACAGACCCTCTGCACATTTTGAACATACAGTGGCTGTAAAAAAGGGAAAAGCAGATGTTTTATCTACCTTTTCTTTAATTGAAGAAGTTTTAATAGAAAAAAAGTAAATAATTAAAATTTTTTATTTAATTTTGCAACCCTGTTTAATAGCAGCTAATTAAGTAAAAATCAATATTATATGGCTAAACAAGCCTCAATTGAACAAGACGGTGTAATAAAAGAAGCATTATCGAATGCCATGTTCAGAGTTGAACTAGAGAATGGACACGAGATAATAGCGCATATTTCTGGGAAAATGAGGATGCACTACATCAAGATTTTACCCGGAGATAAAGTAAAATTAGAGATGTCGCCTTACGATTTATCAAAAGGCAGGATTACTTATAGATATAAATAAAATGAAAGTTAGGTCATCAATTAAAAAACGTAGTGCTGATTGCAAGGTTATTCGTCGTAAAGGTAAACTTTACGTTATAAACAAGAAAAACCCTAAGTTTAAGCAACGTCAAGGTTAAGAAATTATTGAAGTATGATTGGATTGAATGTACAGGTTACTCAATCTGTCGTTTAATCAAATAATCAAACATTTAGTACAAATATGGCAAGGATATCAGGTATTGATTTACCAAGAAACAAAAGAGGCGAAATTGGATTAACTTATATCTTCGGAATAGGTAGATCAACTGCACAACGTATATTAACTGAAGCAGGTATCGATTTAAGCAAAAAAGTACAGGACTGGTCTGATGATGAGTTATCAGCAATCCGTACCATCATTAACGATGGCGTAAAAGTTGAAGGTGCTTTACGTTCAGAAGTTCAATTGAACATTAAACGTCTAATGGACATCGGTTGTTACCGCGGTTTACGTCACAGGAAAGGTTTACCTGTGCGTGGTCAGCGTACTAAAAACAACTCTCGTACACGTAAAGGCAAGAGAAAAACAGTTGCTAACAAGAAAAAAGCTACTAAATAAAAATTAGTACTGAATAATAATTATGGCTAAGAGTAAAAAAGTTACCAAAAAGCGTATTGTTGTTATTGAGCCTGTTGGTCAGGCGCACATCAATGCTACTTTTAACAATATCATTGTTACCCTAACAAATAACAACGGTCAAACTATTTCATGGTCTTCTGCAGGTAAAATGGGATTTAAGGGTTCTAAAAAGAACACTCCTTATGCAGCAGGTCAAGCAGCATCTGACTGCGGTAAGGTAGCATTTGATTTAGGTCTACGTAAAGTAGAAGTTTTTGTTAAAGGTCCAGGTTCAGGTCGTGAGTCTGCAATTAGAACATTGCAGGTTTCAGGTATTGAAGTAACCTCAATCAAAGATATTACACCGCTTCCACACAATGGATGTCGTCCTCCTAAAAAGAGAAGAGTTTAATTTATTAATTTTTAAAGCTAAGAGTCTGCAGCTTAAGGTTGCATGATACTTTAAAACAAGAAACAATGGCAAGATATACAGGACCAAAGTCCAAAATCGCGCGTAAGTTCAGAGAGCCAATTTTCGGCCCTGATAAGGTATTAGATAGAAAAAACTATCCTCCTGGACAACATGGAGCCTCAAAAAGAAGAGGGAAACAATCTGAGTACGCAGTTCAATTAATGGAAAAGCAAAAAGTTAAATATACTTATGGTGTATTGGAGCGTCAGTTCCGTAACTTGTTTACCAAAGCGTCTTCACGTGAAGGAATTACAGGTGATAACTTATTGCAATTATTAGAAGCTCGTTTAGATAATACAGTTTATAGATTAGGTATTGCTACTACACGTTCAGCTGCTCGTCAGTTAGTTAGCCATAAACACGTAACAGTTAACGGTGAAGTAGTAAATATTCCATCATATCAATTAAAAGCTGGAGATGTTGTTGCAGTTCGCGAGAAATCAAAAACATTAGAAGCAATCACTAATTCTGTAGCAGGAAGAGTAATCAATAAATTCAATTGGTTAGATTGGAATGCGAGTGAGTTAACTGGTAAATTTTTAACTTATCCTAATCGTGATGAGATACCAGAAAACATCAAAGAAAACCTTATAGTAGAGTTATACTCTAAGTAATATATTTAATTAATTGCCTACGGGCAATTAATTTTTTACGTTACATAATTTTAATAACGATCTAAAAACATTATAAATGGCAATTTTAGCATTTCAGAAACCCGATAAGGTAATCATGCAGAAATCTACTGATTTCGATGGTATATTTGAATTTCGTCCTTTAGAGCCCGGTTTCGGTGTAACAATTGGTAATGCCTTAAGAAGAATATTACTTTCTTCTTTAGAAGGTTATGCCATTACAAGTATTCGTTTTTCTGGCGTATCTCATGAGTTTTCTACAATGAAAGGTGTTGTAGAGGATTTAACTGAAATCATACTTAACTTAAAACAAGTACGTTTTAAAAAAGTAGGAGATTCAGGTGATTCTGAGAAGGTTTTTATTGTAGTAAATGGCCAAGAGCAATTTGCCGCAGGAGACATTACTAAATTCTCTAATAACTTTGAGGTTCTTAATCCAGATTTCGTTATCTGTAACATGGAGAAATCTGTTACTTTAGAGGTGGAATTGACCATTAATAAAGGACGTGGTTATGTACCTGCAGAAGAGAATAAAATTAATGATGCTGTAGTTGGAGTTATTGCAATCGATTCGATTTTCACTCCAATGAAAAATGTGAAATATACGATAGAGAACTATCGTGTTGAACAAAAGACAGATTACGAAAAACTAATATTAGATATATCTACTGATGGATCTATCCATCCTGAAGAGGCATTAAAAGAAGCTGCTAAGATTTTAATCCAGCACTTTATGTTGTTCTCAGATGAGAATTTGGTATTAGAATCTCAAGCTAAAGAAGAAACTAAAGAAGTTGACGAGGAAATCTTACATATGCGTAAGATCTTAAAAACTGAATTAGTAGATTTAGACTTATCAGTTCGTGCATTAAATTGCTTGAAAGCAGCTGATATCCGTACTTTAGCTGATTTGGTTTCTTATGATGTTGCTGATATGTTAAAATTCAGAAACTTCGGTAAAAAATCTTTAACAGAGATACAAGAGCTTGTTAAATCTAAGAGTTTATCTTTTGGAATGAATTTGTCTAAGTTCAAATTAGACGAAGAATAATAAGCTACAAGCATAAATTATATATTGTTAATAGTGTGTAATTCCCTCAGATTAATTTCATAGAGACGGTATACACTGAATAAATTTAAAAATGAGACACGGTAGAAAAGTAAATCACCTAGGAAGAACAGATTCACATCGTAAAGCGATGTTGGCTAATATGGCTTCATCGTTAATTAAACATAAGAGAATTTCAACAACTTTAGCAAAAGCAAAAGCTTTGCGTATGTATGTTGAGCCTCTTATCACTAAATCAAAAACTGATACTACGCATTCTCGTCGTATTGTTTTTGGTTATTTACAAGATAAAGAAACTGTTACTGAATTATTCCGTGATATTGCAGCGAAAGTTGCTAACCGTCCAGGTGGTTACACTAGAATCATTAAGTTAAACAATCGTTTAGGTGATAATGCTGAAATGGCATTAATCGAATTAGTTGACTATAACGAGGTTTACGGTAAAGAAGCAGATTCAGCTGAGAAGAAAACTACTCGTCGTGGTAGAAGCAAAGCAAAAAAATCGGATGCTCCAGCTGCTAAAGCAGAAGAAGTGAAGGTTGAAGAAGCTGTTGAAGAAGCTCCAGCTGCTGAAGAAGCAAAAGAAGATAAAGGAGAATAGTTTTTCCTAATCAAAATATTAGAGTCGGTTCAATTTGAACCGACTTTTTTTTTGCCCGTTAAAGAAGGTTAACTCGACGGGCATAGTTTTCAAATGCTATCTTTGCACAGTAATCTTATTTCATGTCGAATCAACTTAACATCCAGCTATTTCTTGAGCAATTGTCAGAAAGCATCTCTTCAAATCTATTTCTTAAAGCGTCTTTAGGGAATTATCAAGGCAATGAAAAGGAGCTTAAAAATATATATGTAAGAAGAGTGAAAATTAAGAGGGTCGATATGCTTTCTTTTAATTATCGTTATAAAACCCGAGATATATTCAAGAATTTAAGCATCGCTGATGGGACAGATTTAATCAAAAATTTGATCAGTAATGATTTTAAAATTTGTACCCTATTTACCACAAAGAAGGAAGTGATTATAGAGCATGGAAAGAAAGGACTTATTTCTTTAAGGGAAAGAGAGACTGTTTCGACTAGTAAGCCGAATTTGGCTCATGATAAAGAGAAGAAAAGAATAATAAAGCCAGAGGGTAAGACCTATTTGCAAGAGTTGAAGGTTACAGATCAGGAAGGGAATGTATTTAAGAATTCTCAGGATAAATACAGACAAATTAATCAATATGTTGAAATCTTGAGTTCCTTAATTAAAGAACTGCCAAATGCTAAACTTCGAAAAGTAGTAGATATGGGCTCTGGGAAAGGTTACCTTACTTTTGCCCTTTATGATTATTTACATAATGTTCTGGGTGTAAAAGCAGATATGGTAGGGGTAGAGTTTAGGGAGGATATGGTTCAATTGTGTAATGGTATTGCCGAAAAGTCCGCCTTTAACCAATTGCGATTTAAACAGGGCAGTATAGATAGCTACAATACGGATTCAATTGATTTGTTAATCGCGCTACACGCCTGCGATACTGCTACTGACGATGCTATTTACAAAGGTATAAAAGCAAATGCTGAATTAATTGTTGTGGCACCTTGTTGTCATAAGCAGATCAGAAGAGAAATTGAAAAGGGAAAAGTTAGGAATGATGTTTCTTTCTTAACTAAGCATGGTATTTTTTTGGAGCGACAAGCTGAAATGATAACTGATGGAATGAGGGCCTTGTTACTTGAATATTTTGGTTATAAGACAAAGATATTTGAGTTTATATCAGATGTCCATACTCCTAAGAATATCTTGGTAGTCGGAATAAAAGGAGAAGTCAGTCAACAAAAGAAAGCTGAGATCCTTTCTCAATTAAATGATACTAAGACCTATTTTGGAATAGGTTATCATCATCTGGAAAGACTTTTGAAGGAAGAAATGTAACAGGTTTTCTGTCATACTGTCACATTTTTGTGGTACAATTCGGACAATTTTATATTGAAAATCTTATAGAAAAACTATTTTTTCTGCCAAATCCCTATTGGCACATTGCTTGTTGAACAGATGTAAATAAACAAGATTTCATAAATAATAACATAGATAAAATAACATGTCAAAAATTATTGGTATAGACTTAGGAACAACAAACTCTTGCGTAGCCGTAATGGAAGGTAACGAACCTGTAGTTATAGCCAACAGCGAGGGTAAACGTACTACACCTTCCATTGTTGCGTTTGCAGAAAATGGAGAGCGTAAAGTAGGTGAGCCGGCAAAGCGTCAGGCAATCACTAACCCAACAAAAACGATTTCTTCAATTAAGCGCTTTATGGGAAGCAGCTTTGCTGAAGTTTCTAAAGAATCATCAAGAGTACCTTATAAGGTAGTTAAAGGTGACAACAATACACCAAGGGTTGAGATTGACGACCGCAAATATACACCACAAGAAATTTCTGCGATGGTTTTGCAGAAAATGAAAAAAACTGCAGAAGATTTCTTAGGTCATGAAGTAACTGAAGCAGTTATTACTGTTCCAGCTTATTTTAATGACGCTCAACGTCAGGCAACGAAAGAAGCCGGCGAAATTGCAGGTTTAACTGTTAAACGTATCATTAACGAGCCAACTGCAGCTGCTTTAGCTTATGGATTAGATAAAGCACACAAGGATATGAAAATTGTTGTGTTTGACTGCGGTGGTGGTACTCATGACGTTTCAGTGTTGGAATTAGGTGATGGTGTATTTGAAGTTAAATCAACTGACGGTGATACTCACTTAGGTGGTGATGACTTTGATCATATCATTATTGAGTGGTTAGCTGATGAATTTAAGAATGAAAACGGTATGGACCTTAACAAAGATCCAATGGCGTTACAACGTCTTAAAGAAGCTGCTGAGAAAGCTAAAATTGAGCTTTCAAGTACAACTTCAACTGAGATTAACTTGCCTTACATCACTGCTGATGCAACAGGACCTAAACACTTAGTAAGAACATTAAGCCGTGCTAAATTTGAGCAATTGGCTGCTGATTTAATTAAACGTACAATTGATCCTTGTAAATCAGCTTTGAAAAATGCAGGTTTAAAAACAAGTGATATTGATGAGATCATATTAGTAGGTGGTTCTACACGTATTCCTGCTATTCAGGAAGCGGTTAAAGCTTTCTTTGGTAAAGAACCTTCTAAAGGTGTAAACCCTGATGAGGTAGTAGCTATTGGTGCTGCAATCCAAGGTGGTGTATTAACTGGAGAAGTTAAAGATGTATTGTTATTAGATGTAACACCTCTTTCTCTAGGTATCGAAACTATGGGTGGTGTAATGACTAAATTAATTGAAGCTAACACAACCATACCTTCTAAAAAAGCAGAGACTTTCTCCACAGCGGCTGATAATCAACCTTCGGTAGAGATTCACATCTTGCAAGGAGAGCGTCCTATGGCGGCTCAAAACCGTACAATTGGTCGTTTCATATTAGATGGTATTCCACCAGCACCTCGTGGGGTTCCTCAAGTTGAAGTAGCATTTGATATTGATGCCAACGGTATCTTACACGTAAGTGCTAAAGATAAAGCAACTGGTAAAGAGCAAAAAATCCGTATTGAAGCTTCATCTGGTTTAACTGACGAAGAGATCAAAAGGATGAAAGAAGAAGCTGAGCAAAATGCTGAAGCTGATAAAGCTGCTAAAGAAGAAGCTGAAAAAATCAACGGTGCTGATGCTTTAATTTTCTCTACTGAGAAACAATTAAAAGAATTCGGAGATAAACTATCTGCGGATAAAAAAGCGCCTATTGAAGAAGGTTTGAAAAAACTTAAAGATGCACATGCTGCAAGAAACTTTGCTGATATTGATACAGCACAAGCAGAATTGCAAAATGCATGGAACGCAGCTTCAGAAGAGATGTATAAAGATGGTGCACAACCAGAAGGCGGTGCTCAGGCTCAAGATACAGCTCAGCCAGCTGATGGTAGCGACAACGTTACTGATGTTGACTTTGAAGAAGTTAAAGACGATAAAAAATAGTCTTTAAGGCATAAAAAAAGCTCCCTGGTAATTTACCAGGGAGCTTTTTTTATGCCTTAATTTCTTTGTCTAGTTCCAAAGATTTTCAGGATAAGTTCCGTTTTTCACTAGTTGATCAATGCACTCTTGTACAAAAGGCTTGTCTTCCTTATATGTTACTCCAAACCATTGGCTATCGGTAGGTATAACTTTGAAAGATGCAGTACCGTTTTTTACAAGGTTTTCACCAATCAAAGGAATAAAGAATTCAGCTTTTGGTTTGTTTTTATTTTCTAAAGCAAATACTCTAAACAAGTCCTCAGTTAGTTTAAACACGGCAGGAGTAAATCCCCAAAAGTTCATAGATACTGGAGTGTTATATTCTAATGGATATTCAACACCATTTTCTTCATAAACAATCCCGCCATCTTTTTTATAAACTTGAGTACGTTCAGTAATTTCCTCCAAATATCCAGCTTCGTTAGTTTTGCAAACCCCACGAGATACAGAACCAAAATCAGATAAAGTTTTTCCAATTTGGTAACCAACAATAGAATAGTTGCTGTCGGTAGCCTCGCTAGTTAAGAAACCTACCATTTTTTTAAATGAGTCAAAACCATAATAATCATCAGCATTTATTACGCAAAAAGGCTCATTTATCACATTTCTTCCAGATAGAATTGCATGTGCTGTTCCCCATGGTTTTTCACGGTAAATTTCCTCTTCGATGCCAAATTGTTTTAAATCGAAGTTTTGAAACACATAGTCGGTTTCAATTTTTCCGCTAAGCTTAGGTTCAAATATCGCCTTAAAGTTTTCTACGAACTCTTCTTTGATGATAAACACCACTTTGCCGAATCCAGCTTTAATTGCATCATATATAGAATAGTCAATAATTGTTTCTCCATTGGGGCCAAAGCCATCAATCTGTTTCATGCTGCCATAGCGACTTGCCATACCAGCTGCTAGTATTAATAAGGTAGGTTTTTTCATTCAGCGAAAATAATGATTCAATTTATATTCAGTGTAAAAAGTAAGAGAGTTTTTTCATTAGTTTGATGATAATTTTCAATGTATCCTATGGATATTGAGGTAGTTAAAAACCAAATATTCCCTTTCCGCTGCTACTGCGAGGTTTTTTGCCTGTAAGCATACCAAATAGGCCACGTACAATTTCTTTTCCTATTTGCCTGGTTATAGTTGCACCCATAACCTGTTCAACTAAACTTTTCTCATTTTTTTTAGGAACTTCTTCTTGTTTTCTTTCCTCTTCTTCGACTAACTTCTCATTTACGCGCTTGGTTAAGATCTCATAAGCACTCTCGGGATCAATTGATTCCTGATATTTGGCTGTGAGGTCACTCGATTGTATAAGGTTATTGTAATCAGCTGCACTTAGTGGCCCCATGATTGCCCTAGGCGGTGTAAGCATTGTTGCAGCTACTTCGGTAGGGATCCCTTTCTCATTTAAAACAGTTATCAGTGCCTGGCCGGTTCCTAAAGAGGTCAACATTTTATCAATTTCGTAAAATTCAGATCTTGGATAAGTATTTACAGTCTTTTTAAGCGCATCAACATCATTAGGAGTAAATGCCCTCAAAGCATGTTGAACACGATTCCCTAGCTGAGATAATACACTCTCAGGAACATCACTAGGTGCTTGGGTACAGAAAAATACACCGATACCCTTTGATCTGATCAATCGGATAATGGTTTCTATTTGCTCAAGAAAAGCTTTCGAAGAGTTTTTAAATAATAAATGTGCTTCATCAAAAAAGAACACAAGTTTAGGTTTATCAAGATCTCCAACTTCCGGCATATTATAAAAAATCTCCGCCAGTAAGCTCAGGAGATAAGTAGAATAAAGGACTGGCTGATTTTGTACATCAGATATATTTAGCAAGCTAATCACCCCTTTGCCATCAGTTTTGGAGAAAAGATCTTCAATGTCAAATGAGGTTTCACCGAACATGGCACTTAAGCCTTGCTGTTCAATAGTAACAATTTTTCTTAAAATTGTCCCTGAGGTAGATGTAGATATTTTACCATAAGAGCTTTTAATCTCTTCGGCACCTTGTCCTTCTGCCAGGTATGAAACTAACTTTTTAAGATCATTAAGATCAATAATCGGTAGCTTGTTATCGTCTGCATATTTGAAAATTACGGCCAGAACACCTGCTTGCGTATCATTTAAGTCAAGGATTTTGGAAAGTAAAGTGGGGCCGAATTCAAGAACGGTAGCCCGCATTTGAGCACCTAGTTTTCCGGATAAAGAAAAAATCTCTACAGGAAATCCGGAAGGATTAAAAGGTCTCTTTAATTGACCGGCTCTTTCCTCTATTTTAGGGTTGATAGGTCCTGGTTGATTAAGACCTGATAAATCACCTTTAACATCAAGCATAAACACAGGTACACCTGCGTCAGACAGTTGCTCGGCAAGTAACTGCAATGTTCTGGTTTTTCCGGTACCAGTTGCTCCGGCTACAAGACCATGCCTATTCATCATTTTTAAAGACAAATTTACTTCCGCCTCGGCTATCACTTGTCCATCCAGAATACCTGCTCCCAGATAAATGTATGAACCAGTTGGTGTATAAGAGGCCTTAATTTTTTCTATAAATTTTGCTGATTGATCGCCCATAGGAAAGGATAGTTTTTCTTTTAGTATTTTATTTCTGCATTTGACTTACCATAATCTTGCCACAATTGGTGTCATGTTTTATAAAAGTAAGAAAAGCCTCCGAAATACAAACAAAAGAAAAGCGTGCCCGGAATTACCGGGCACGCTTAAAAAATAGATTATTAAAATTTACTTTGAATAAGTAAAATCGTGATCTTTTTTAATGTTCAATAATGAATGATAAATCAAGTTAATAACGTTATCAACATCATCTTTATGAATCATTTCAACTGTGGTATGCATATATCTTAAAGGAAGAGAAATCAATGCGGAAGGTACTCCACCGTTAGAATAAGCAAAAGCATCAGTATCAGTACCGGTTGAACGAGACGAAGCCTGACGTTGGAAAGGAATGTCGTTCTTCTCAGCAGTTTCAATAAGCAACTTGTTTAAGTTTGTTTGAACAGCAGGAGCATAAGAAACAACCGGGCCTTTACCACATGCTAAATCTCCCTGAGTAATTTTACTGATCATTGGGGTGGTAGTGTCATGGGTAACATCAGTAATAATAGCCACATTAGGCTTAATTCTGTGAGCTATCATTTCAGCACCTCTAAGTCCAATTTCCTCTTGTACAGAGTTTACGATATAAAGCCCAAAAGGTAATTTCTTTTTATTTTCCTGAAGTAGTCTGGCAACCTCAGCAATCATAAATCCGCCTGCCCTGTTATCAAGTGCACGACCAACATAATAGCGGTCGTTTAAAATCATAAACTCATCCTCATAGGTAATTACACAACCTACATGAACACCAAGTTTTTCCACTTCCTCTTTGGTTGTACATCCACAATCAAGGAAAATATTCTTTAATGCAGGTGCCTCTTCTTTTTCACCACCATTACGTGTGTGAATAGCAGGCCATCCAAAAACAGCTTTAACCATTCCTTTGTCAGTATGGATATTTACTCGTTTAGAAGGAGCTATTTGATGATCTGAACCTCCATTGCGGATTACATAAATTAAGCCATCTGGAGTTATGTAATTCACAAACCATGAGATCTCATCAGCATGAGCTTCAATAACTACTTTGAAATCTGCTTTTGGGTTAATCACACCAACTGCAGTTCCGTAATTATCGATAAAACTTTCATCTATATATGGTTTTAAATAATCTAGCCATAATTTTTGACCAGGGTATTCGAAACCTGTTGGAGATGGGTTATTGATATATTTTTCAAAAAATTGAAGCGATTTTTTATTTACTACACTTACGTGCTTCTTTTTGTCTTCTTTTTTCTTTGCCATTATATAAAATTTATTCTAAACAAATATATAAACTACTGCCTAAGCACCAAGTTAATTATTGAGTTCTAACTCCATAATGACAAAGTCAATGCCATTGCTAGTAGAAATTTTATCAGTTTCAATGAAACCGAATTTGTTATAGAAGGGGATAGCTGAAACACGTGCATTACACCATAGTTTTACTGCATCAAAAGTTTTAACATAGTTGATGATATGATTCAGTAATAACGAACCGTATCCTTTTCCTTGTGATTCGGCAAGAGTTGCAAATTTTCTGAACTGATAAATGTTACCTTTATTAAATAAAGAAACCACAGAAGTTAATTTATTACCAGCAAACAATCCAAAATGGATCCCATCATCATCATTGGCTAATTTTATAACATCAAAAGGAAGGTCTGGATACATTACTTCATGCCTTACCCTCCAGGTTAAATCAGGTCTGATTTGCTCAATTTGAATTTCTTGCATCAATGCTATTCTTTAATTTTCCACTATAAAATTTATATATGCAGATATTGAGAACTATAACAGCTGAGCATCCTAAACAAAATAGAGGCCACTTGCCTTGTTCCCATAACCATAAGCCTAATGCTGAACCAAATGATGCACCAATAAAGCTTACAGACATAAACACAGTATTTAAACGATTCCGAGCTTCCGGTAGTATAGCGTAAATTCTGGTTTGATTCGTTACATGGATAGCTTGCTGACCGATATCTATCAAGATGATACCTATTACAAATAGGTAAAGATGACTCCCTGTAAAATAAAAAGCCCCAATACTAAGTAATTGTAAAACCAGACCTACGAATAGATTTTTGCGTGGATTCTTTCCGCTACTAAATTTACCAACCAACGGAGCTGCTAATGCGCCTGCGGCACCAGCAATGCCAAATAGACCTATTTGTAAGGTTTGTAGGTTAAATGGGGGATTGGCAAGGAACAACACCATTGTTGTCCAAAATGCACTAAGTATTGAGAAAGCCAAAAAATTTATAATAGATGCTTCTCTAAGTATCGGCTCTGTTTTTATATAATGCCACATTGACGACATCAGCTCGTTGTATGTTCCTTTAAATGATGGTCGACTTTGTGGAAAGCGTCTGGCCATTAGCAACAACAATAGAAAACATATACTGGCGGCCATAAAATAAACTGATCTCCAGCCCCATATGAATCCAATACTTCCACTAACTGCTCTTGATGCAAGTATGCCAATTAATAAGCCACTCATAATTATGCCTACGGTGGCCCCTCGTTCTTCATCTGAACTAAGATTTGCCGCCATTGGCAAAATAAGCTGGGGAATAATAGAGCTTGCGCCAATTAATACACAAGCAATTTCTAACAAAAGAAATGAATGAGCAAAACCGGCCAGTAACAGTGCCCCAATAGCCAGACATGTTATTAAAAGTATTTGCTTCTTCCGTTCAAACATGTCACCTAATGGAACCAATAGAAATAAGCCCAAAGCATAACCTGCTTGAGTTAGGTAAGTAATCTTCCCGGCATGGCTCTCGGTTAAGCCAAACTCCTTGGCAATCAAAATCACCAAGGGTTGACAGTAATAAATATTTGCTACAATAAGCCCTGTACAAAAGGCCATCAATAGCACATCAGTACGACTAAGTTTCATTTATAAAGGGATATTTCCGTGTTTTTTACGAGGTGTATTAACCACTTTATTCTCCAGCATCTTAAAAGCCTTTATTAGCTTAGCTCTGGTTTGTGCTGGTTCAATCACTTCATCCACAAAACCACGTTCTGCAGCCCTATAAGGATTTGCGAAAATATCTGAATATAGTTTTTCTTTTTCCAGCCATTTTTCTTCCGGGTGCTGTGCAGAGGTAATTTCCTTTTTAAAGATAATTTCGGCTGCTCCTTTAGCACCCATAACGGCAATTTCAGCAGTAGGCCAAGCATAATTTAAGTCAGCTCCAATATGTTTAGAGTTCATTACATCATAAGCACCTCCGTAGGCTTTTCTGGTAATTACAGTAATTCTAGGTACTGTTGCTTCACTAAAAGCATACAGTAATTTGGCACCATTGGTAATAATTCCGTTCCATTCCTGATCTGTACCGGGTAAAAACCCAGGGACATCCTCAAAAACGAGCAAAGGGATGTTAAAACAGTCACAAAAGCGGACAAATCTAGCCGCCTTAGTTGAAGCATGATTGTCCAATACGCCGGCAAGATAAGCTGGTTGATTGGCTACAATTCCTATACTTCTTCCGGCCAGACGGGCAAATCCTACTACAATGTTTTCAGCATAATCTTTATGTACTTCAAGGAAGCTATCTGTATCTACTACTTCACCTATTACAGATCTTACATCATATGGCTGATTTGAATTCTCAGGCATGATGGTATTAAGAGATAAGCGATTTTCATCACTTAAAGTGTATGGCAATTGCATTGGGATTTCCTCGCAATTTTGTGGCATATAACTCAATAACCTCTTAACATGATTGATGGCATCGAGTTCATTTGAACAAGCAAAATGAGTTACGCCCGATTTCGTAGCATGAGTAGATGCACCACCAAGTTCTTCAGAATTCACTTCTTCATGAGTTACAGTCTTTACTACATTTGGTCCTGTAACGAACATGTAAGAGGTGTTTTCTACCATCAGAATAAAGTCGGTAATAGCTGGCGAATAAACTGCTCCGCCTGCACATGGACCCATTATAGCCGATAGCTGAGGGACAACCCCTGATGCTTGAACGTTTCTATAAAATATATCAGCATAGCCGCCTAATGAAACTACACCTTCCTGTATCCTTGCGCCTCCACTATCATTTAGTCCAATTACAGGAGCTCCATTTTTCATGGCCATGTCCATTATCTTACAGATCTTTTCGGCATGAGTTTCAGAAAGAGAACCCCCAAAAACCGTGAAATCCTGAGAAAACACATAAACTAGCCTGCCATTGATGTTGCCATAGCCGGTTACTACACCATCGCCTAAATATTTTTCACGTTCCATTCCAAAATCGACACTTCTATGGGTTACCATCATGCCAATTTCCTCAAAAGAATTTTCGTCCAATAAAAAATGAATACGTTCTCTAGCAGTTAGTTTACCTTTTTTATGTTGACTTTGAATTCTTGCTGCACCACCACCTTCATTTGCTTTCTTTATTTTGTCCTGAAGTACATCTATTTTATTCTTCATTTTAAACACGAATAATTTTAATTTTTACCAGCGATATTGCAATCGAGTAGTAAATACATCATCTTTTAAATCGGTAGTATAACCTGCCAATGTAGTAGCTTCATTTACAACATGCTCGTTGTACAATGTAAGTTTAAATCTTGAATTTATTAGATAAGTAAGGCCATAACCAAGAGTACTATATTTAATATCGCCTGCGGTAGTATTATTACCTGCAGTACCAATTTCCATTGCACTTACCTTCCTGTTTGGATCATAGATGTCATAAGACACTAATGCAGTAAATTTACTATTGGCAATTTGTTGGGTTAACCACAAGTAGCTACCCGAAAACTCCCGAAGGTATAAATCTGTAGCAGGCTGTGCAGAGAAACTGGTACTAGCAACAGGGCCAAGCACACCGGCGGATGCAGCTACACCTGGTTGAGTGCCTTGAATATATTCAGCTTTAAAGATGGTTCTGCCAAAAGTATTGTCATATTGAAGCTGTAAATTTGCTCCATAGTATTCGCGTTTACCGAAGTAACCAACATTATCAGGACTGGTATTTTTTTTGAATCCCACCCCATCAGGAGAGTAATAACTTTCCGTATCGTTGCGTACCGATCCCTCATAGATAGATGCACCAAAACCTAGGTGAAGCTTTTTATTTGCCAAGCTATCAAATTTAAAGCCCAGGTTTCCAATTATATCCTTTCTTGAGTCATAGTCTCTGGCATTATAGCCACTGCCGTTTACTACAGCTAACTCTGCAGTTATAAACTTAAATGCACCCTTTGGATGATAAGTAACCATGGCGCCAATATCACGCTCCCTGGGCATCAGGGTTTGAAAAACTCTCGCTCTCTCAGGGAAATCTCTATATCCCGAAGAATAAACAATTGAGTGGCCAAAAGGACGGTTAAACAAACCTGCAGTGAGTAATAATACTTTGGAATCGGGTTGGTGTAGCTGTATGAAAGCGTCCATCAACTGAATGCCATTTTGTGTCGCATCAATTTGAAAAACAATGCTTGAATACTTGTCCGCCCTGTCAATCTTTAAACGACCTCGACGAATCATAAAGCGACTGTCAGAGTTTTTAGAGAAGTCTCCACCCGAAAAAGAAGAAATCCCCGGAGACTGAGCTTTCTGAAATTGTGTTTGCAGATATCCTGTAATCGCAATTTCATGAGGGTCATACGTCGATGGAGCATTATTACTTTGGGCAAAAAGAATAACCGGATAAAGAAAAATCAGGCTTAACAGTATTTTTTTCATGAATAAGTAAAAGAATTTTTGATCGCCTAAATTACGGTAAATGAAGCATTTTTCTTTAAAATGAGTCTGTTTTTTAAAAAATAAGGATAGAAAACATCGAACGGCAACAACTAAATTACATTTTTTTTACATGATAATTTGTAATTAAGGAATGTTTGGAGCTATTTTTGAAGAGTTACAGAAAAGCGAAAGCCAAATGTTTATAAGAAAATACCGTTTATTAATTGTTGTTACCTTCTTAAGTATCTTCTCTGCGAAGATGGTTATTTCGGGTGCACCGGTATTTTTCAGTCATATTGACAAGAACATGATGATTTCTGTAATTATGCAAATTGAAGCCGAGCACAGCACTGATGGAGATGCTGGTAAAGCTAAAGTGAAATTCTTCGATTATAAGGTAGACTTTCAGCATGACTATGTATCATCGTCAGTACTCCATTTTTATGGAATCAAAAATAGTTTTATAGATCATTTCAAAAGGTATTTCGATCCATTCCATCCGTCGGTTCCTACACCGCCGCCTAACTTGAGCTAAATTATCAGGTGCAATCATCTTTAGTGGATTGTTGCGCAATTTTTATAATTAGTTTAATAGATTAAAACATAGTTTTATGCAAAGTGGAAACTCAGTCTTTTCAAGATTGGAAGTGAAGAAATATATATTAAAAAAGAATTTAAAGCGTGACTTGCCATCTAGTGTTGTGGTCTTTCTAGTTGCCCTTCCCTTATGTTTAGGGATCGCTTTAGCTTCTGGCGCACCTCTGTTTGCGGGTCTTATAACAGGTATAGTTGGTGGTGTTGTGGTTGCTTCGTTAAGTGGATCGCAATTAAGTGTTAGCGGTCCGGCCGCGGGGTTAACTGCAATAGTTCTGGGAGCAATTGGTCAACTAGGTGGTTACGAGATATTTTTACTTGCTGTAGTTCTGGCAGGTGCAATGCAGGTTATACTTGGATTGTTAAAAGGAGGAACTATAGGTAATTATTTCCCATCAAGTGTAATTGAAGGGATGCTGGCAGCAATCGGATTAACGCTGATTCTAAAGCAGCTTCCCCATGCGCTCGGCGTGGATTCAGATTTTTTTGGTGATGAAAGTTTTTTTCAGAAAGACAATGAAAATACTTTTTCTGCCATTAGTGGTGCATTAAGTCATTTCAGTTTGGCGGCCATTATAATCAGTGGATTGTCGATAGCCGTATTAATTTTATGGCCAAAATTTAAAAAGTTAAGTGTTGTTCCTGCTCCTTTGGTGGTAGTGGTAATAGGAGTTGTGCTTGCTATAGTGTTTCAAGGCGGTCAATATGCTTTGGAAGCAAAACAAATGGTAGAGATTCCTGTTGTGAGCAGCTGGTCGGAATTTACTGGGTTATTTGCAGTTCCAGATTTTTCACAGATACTGAATGGAAAAGTTTGGGTTGTTGCTGCCACAATTGCGGTAGTTGCAAGTCTTGAAACCCTTTTAAGTATTGAAGCGGTAGATAAGATCGATCCAATTAAGCGTGTTTCGCCTACCAATAGAGAATTAATGGCCCAAGGAACAGGAAACATGGTTAGTGGTTTATTAGGTGGATTGCCTTTAACATCAGTAATTGTAAGAAGTTCTGCCAACGTAAATGCGGGAGGAAGAACCAAAATGTCAGCTATTTTTCATGGTGTCTGGTTACTTTTATCATTGCTTTTTATACCTGGTATCATAAATATGATCCCTTTGGCGTGTTTGGCCGCAATTCTATTAGTAACAGGTTATAAATTGGCACGTATAGCATTATTTAAGCACATGTACCATAAAGGTTGGGATCAGTTTGTGCCATTTGTAATTACTATTGTTGCTGTTTTATTAACAGACTTACTAAAAGGTGTTGCAATAGGTATGCTATTCTCAATATTCTATTTGTTACGTACCAATATGCGTAATCCATATTTCTATAAAATACAGGAAGAGGGTAATAAAAAGAATTTAAGAATAAAACTGGCCGAAGAAGTGTCTTTCTTAAATAAGGCAGCCATCCAGGTAGTATTAAATAAAATCCCTAAAGAAACCAATGTAATCATTGATGGATCTAATTCAAGGTACATAGATCCCGATGTATTGGAAACCATTTTTAATTATAAGCACAATGCTTATACTAAAGGTATTATTGTAGTTTTAGAAAATATTAAGCAACAATATACCGTACCTAAATTAAATAATAAAGTAATTGAAGAAATTAATAATTAAAATATTATGTGCGCAAAATTAGAAAAACAAGATTCAAAAGAAATAACATACGAAGGATTATTACAGGGGAATAAGGATTGGGTAGCGGATACGCTTAAAGAGGATCCGACATTTTTCGACAGACTTTCTGCAGGGCAGGCTCCTCCAGTTCTTTGGATTGGATGTTCTGACAGCCGTGTGCCGGCTAATCAAATTACCAATACAATGCCTGGTGATATCTTTGTGCACCGTAACATTGCAAATGTGGTTGCACATACAGATATGAATATGCTGAGTGTGCTGGATTATTCTGTTAATGTATTAAAAGTAAAGCATATTATAGTGTGTGGCCATTATGGTTGCGGCGGTGTAAATGCTGCTTTGGGTGATAAACAGGTTGGTTTGATTGACAATTGGTTAAGGAACATCAAAGACGTTATCCGAATGCACGAACGTGAGATGCAAACAATTAAAGATCCTAAAAAGAGATCTAATCGTTTGGTTGAACTTAATGCAATAGAAGGTGCTGCAAATGTTATGAGTACTTCTATTGTACAAAATGCATGGGCTTCAGGGCAAGAGCTAGCTGTTCATGCTTGGGTGTATAGTCTCGAAACCGGATTAATTAAGGATTTGCAGGTAAGTGCATCGGCACCAGATGATATTTCTCCAGTATTTAAAATGAATACAGGAAAATAATCATTCTCTTTTGAGAAAGTGATTTTCGGTGCTAAATAAAAAACTCCCGGCGATGAGCCGGGAGTTTTTTATTATCCTAAAAACGGGTAACGATAATCCTTTGGCGGATCAAATGTTTCCTTAATAGTACGTGGAGAAACCCAACGCAATAAGTTAATCATCGATCCGGCTTTATCATTTGTACCTGATCCTCTGGCACCGCCAAAAGGTTGTTGACCAACAACTGCACCAGTACATTTATCATTGATATAGAAATTACCGGCAGCATTTCTTAAACGCTGAGTAGCTTTTTCTATAGCGTAACGATCCTGAGCAATAACAGCTCCTGTTAAAGCATAAATAGAAGTTGTATCTATAATATCTAAAACCTTATCGAAATCTTTATCCTCGTAAACATAAATAGTTAAAACAGGACCAAAAAGCTCTTCACACATTGTAGTGTATTTCGGATCTTTAACAACAAGCACTGTCGGCTCAATAAAGTAACCTTTAGACTTATCATAATTTCCACCGGCAATAATCTCTACAGATTTATCTTCTTTAGCTGCATCAATATATTTAGCTAGTTTATTGAAAGATTTCTCATCAATAACCGCATTAATGAAATTGCTGAAATCTTCGGTTCCGCCCATTTTAAAGGTAGCCAGGTCACGAAGCATCAGTTCTTTAATCTCTGGCCATACTGTTTTTGAAATATATACACGAGAAGCTGCTGAACATTTCTGGCCTTGGTATTCAAAAGCACCACGAATAATTGCTGTGCTCGAAATTTCAGGCTCTGCAGAACCATGAACAAGGATAAAATCCTTACCACCGGTTTCTCCAACAATGCGCGGATAAGTTTTAAATTTATGGATGTTATTACCAATAGTTTTCCAGATGTTTTGGAAAACAGCGGTAGAACCTGTAAAGTGAATTCCTGCAAAATCAGGGTGACTAAAAATCACCTCGCCAGCCTCAGGTCCATCAACATAAACAAGGTTGATAACACCATCCGGTAATCCGGCTTCTCTAAAAATCTGCATTAAAACATTGGCAGCGTAAATTTGAGTGTCTGCCGGTTTCCATACTACAACATTACCCATCATGGCAGCTGATGTAGGAAGATTTCCAGCAATAGCAGTAAAGTTAAAAGGAGTTAAAGCAAACACAAAACCTTCTAATGGGCGTTGTTCCACTCTGTTCCATGATCCTTTAGGAGAAACAGGAGGTTGTTGTTTATAGATTTCAGCCATATAGCTAACGTTGAAACGAAGAAAATCGATCAACTCACATGCTGCATCAATCTCTGCCTGGTAAGCATTTTTTGATTGCCCAAGCATAGTAGCCGCATTTAATTTATAACGATAAGGGCCAGCAATTAAGTCAGCAGCCTTCAGAAAAATTGCAGCACGATGTTCCCATGCTAAATTCTCCCAGTCAGCCTTAGCTGCCAAAGCAGCATCAATAGCTTGCTTTACATGGTGTTTATTTCCAATACTATATTTACCCAATACATGTTGGTGATCGTGCGGAGGGGTAACCTTTCCTTTAACTTCTGTATGCACTTCCTCAACACCAATATACATAGGTATTTCAATCTGTTTGGAACGGGCATCGGCTAAAGCAGCCATCAAAAGTTCACGTTCTTTACTTCCCGGAGCATAACCCAAAATGGGTTCATTTACAGGAGCTGGTACGTTAAAAAATCCTTTAAGCATGTTATAATAAGTTATTTTTACAAAGGTAAACTTTTATTTATTACACTGGTAAAGAGCAATCCTTATAAACGTGATAAAACGAGCGGTAATAATTCTTATTTTTGAAAGCTCAGATGATTAAATACCTCCGACTGTTGTTACTTCCGTTTTCTGCCCTGTATGGTTTGGTGATTCTTATCAGGAACAAGCTATTTGATACTGGTATGTTTAAGCAAACAAGCTTCAACTTGCCGATTATCTGTGTGGGCAACCTTGTTGTTGGTGGCTCAGGTAAGAGCCCTGTAACAGAATACCTGGTAAATCTGCTTTCCGATAGGCGAATTGCCATTTTAAGTAGGGGGTACGGACGTAAAACCAAGGGATATATCCTTGCAGATAAAACCGCCACCGCCGAGACAATAGGTGATGAACCGATGCAGTTTTATAATAAGTTTTCTAATGTAACCGTGGCTGTTTGCGAAGATCGGGTAACAGGCATTAACCATTTAAAAAACAATCACGACATTATAATACTCGACGATGCCTTTCAGCATAGAAGTGTAAAGCCAGGTTTTAGCATTCTTCTTTTTGAGTATCAAAAGCTATTAAGACCACAATTTTTGCTTCCTGCCGGGAATTTAAGAGAACCATTTACGGGCTATCATCGTGCACAGGCGTTATTGGTTACCAAAGGGCCGGTTAAGATGGATATCCACCAAAAGCAAGCCTGTTTAGATAGATTTGATACTAATGCAAAAGAAAACCTATCATTCTCGTTTCTAACTTATGGTAACCTTACACATCTTATTAGTAAAGAGCAAAAGCCTTTGGCTTCAGTTTCAAATACTACAGCTGTGTTTTTAATAACAGGTATAGCCAATCCTTTACCTTTGTTAACTGAGTTGCAGAAATATACCTCACAGATAGATCATCATGATTATCCCGACCATTATCGGTTTACCACACAAAACATTCAACAACTGGTAAATGCCTTTAATAACAATCCATCTGAAGAAAAAATAATAATAACAACAGAAAAAGATGCGCAGCGTTTATTAGATGATGTATTAAAAGAATTACTTTTAAATTTGCCTGTCTTTTATTTGCCAGTTAAAATAACATTACAAGAAGAAGATAAAGCTACATTTGATCAAAAGATTTTAGATTATGTTTCAAGCGCTACACGAAACCGTTGAATATATAAAGAGAAAAACTGATAATTTCCTTCCGGAAATTGGAATTGTTTTAGGAACTGGACTAGGTGGTCTTGTTAATGATATTGAGGTAGAATACCAGTTAATGTATTCTAATATTCCTAATTTCCCAATCTCAACGTTAGAGTTTCATACCGGAAAACTGATCTTCGGAAAACTTAACGGTAAGAAAGTAGTTGCGATGCAAGGCCGTCTTCATTATTACGAAGGCTACTCTATGCAGCAAATCACATTCCCGATAAGAGTGATGAAAGTTTTAGGAATTGCTCATTTGTTTGTTTCAAATGCTGCGGGGTCATTAAATCCGGAATTTAAAAAAGGCGACCTAATGGTGATCAATGATCACATCAATTTGCAACCTGAGAGTCCTTTACGTGGTAGTAATGATTCAGATATGGGACCTCGTTTCCCTGATATGAGCCAGCCTTATAACAGAGCGTTAATAAAGCAAGCAATTAATATTGCTAACGACAACAACATTACTTGCCACCAAGGCGTTTACATTGCCGTAACGGGTCCTAATTTAGAAACAAAAGCAGAGTACAACTATTTACGAATTATTGGAGGTGATGCCGTAGGAATGAGTACTGTGCCGGAGGTTATCGTTGCCAATCATATGGGTGTTCCGGTGTTTGCAATTTCTGTATTAACAGATGAAGGATTTACCGAAGTGTTAGAGCCGGTAAGTCTCGAAGAAATAATAGAGACAGCAAAGATAGCCGAGCCTAAAATGACAAAAATATTGAGCCAGTTAATTTCAACTTTATAATGTATAAAAACATTGCCTTTCTTGTTTTTTGCTTTGTCATCTTCGGTGGTGCACAATTGTTTGCGCAGGATTTAAAAACTTCCGTTAGAGAGAATAAAGAGATGGATTCCTTAAGGAAAAAGGAAGAGGAAGGGCGAGACTCTGTAATATTTACCTCAAAATACATTAGGTATACTACACTCAGGCTCACAAAAGATAGCATACAAACTATAGCTCTGGATACAACCTTAACTGGTTTCCAGAACTTTAATGTGTTAGTACAACCAAGAACACCAACTGTTGGAGTTGGTAACTTAGGCCTATCAGCCAGACCTATGCTTTTTGAGCCCGTAAAAACCATAGGTTTTGATATAGGGATGCACAATTTGGATTATTATGCGATGACGCATGACGACATTAAGTATTACCAGGCCAGAACACCATTTACCAGTTTATATTATGTTAGTGCCGGCGAAGCAGAACAGGTTTTTAAAGTTGTACACTCCCAAAACATTAAGCCAAATTTTAATATTGGCCTTAATTTTAATAGAATAGGGGCAAACGGATATTATAGAAGGCAAAGGGGAGATGACCTCAATGGAGCACTCTTTAGTTGGTATCAATCGCCAAACAAAAGGTATAACCTATGGACGAGTGTTGTATTTAATACCCTTAAAACTCAAGAGAATGGTTCAATCATTAATGAATCCATTTTTACAGGTTCAGCCGCAAATAATTCGGTAGATAAGCTTACTGAACCAGTTAGGTTGCAAACAGGAAAGCGACTCTGGCGGCAAACGGGCTTTATGCTTAAACAAACCTATTTTGTTGGTCGTATAGATAGCGTTGCTCAGGAAATAACAAAAAAAATCCTTCCTACAAATAAGATATCCTATACTTTAAAGTACGATGCAAATTCCTACGCATTTCAAAAGGATGAAAATATTCCTAGTACGATTGATAGGGATATTGTTTTTCCAAATGGAATTGGTATTGCCGATACTACTTTTACCAATGACAGTACCAGATACAGCCATATACAAAATGAATTTATATACAGCTTTTTCTTAAGGTCAAAAGGAAGTTCAATTATCAAAAATGAACTGAAATTGGACGTAGGTATAAAGCACGACTTTTATAAGTATAATCAAATGGTGTTGTACAGAGACAGGACAAGATTTTATGATTATTCATCAACCTTCCAGAACATTACCCTGTTGGGTAACGCCGGTTATCGGTTAAGTGATAAGATAGATTTTAATGTTGATTTGCAACAAATCTTCCAGGGCCGTAACATCGGTGATTTTCTATACGAAGCTAAAAGTAATGTGAAGTTAAGTCAATCTGTGGGGCGTATTGTGCTTGGTGCTTATTTCCAAAATAAGTCGCCTGATGAAACTTATGTCAATTATTTTGGTAATCATTACCGTTGGGAAAATAATTTTGATCGTTCTAAAACCATCAATCTGTCTTTTAATTTTATTAACGATAAGTTCGGGTTTGATGCAGGCGCACAGTATTATTTAATAGACAATTACCTGTATTTTGGTCAGGATGATTTAGGCGGTATAAAGCCTTTTCAATTAGGTTCTTCTATAAATCTCCTTAAAATAACTGCCGGTAAAAAGTTCAAGTTTGGTAAGTTTAATCTGGAAAGTTATGTGGTTTACCAAAAAACAGATAATCCTGATAAGTTACGTACTCCGGAAATTTATACTTTCAATAGTTTTTATCTGGATCAAACCTTTTTTAAAGTGTTAAAGACAAATGTTGGGTTTGATGTGCGCTATAACACTCCATATAAGGCATATTCTTATTCAACAGCAACAGGTCAGTTTTATGTAGGTAAAGACATAACGTTTGATACCACACCAATTGTAGATGTATGGGTAAAAGCAAGCTTAAGAAGAGCTAATCTTTTTGTGAAATGCGATTATGTAAACCAAGGGTTAATTTACAAAGGATACTATACTGTTAACCGTTATCCAATGCCAGATCGTTTACTGTTCAAATTTGGTGTAAGCTGGAATTTTTACGATTAGTTTATTGCCGATTGGTTTATTGCAATTAGTTTATTGCGATTAAATTGGGCCTTTTGCGCTCATTAGGAGGTTGCTTGCCGTCATGAAGAGTCTCTCGCCGTCATGAAAAAAGCTCTTGCAATCATGCAAAAACCTCTTGTCGTCATCCTGAATTTATTTCAGGACCTCTCAAAACAAAGGCTGCCTAGTATGTGAGGGATCCTGAAATAAATTCAGGATGACGAGGAATATATTCAGGATTATAGCTACTAAGTTTTTTGCGGTTTCTTTTTAGCAGCCGGAAACAATACATTGTTCAATATCAACCTGTAGCCTGGCGAATTAGGGTGCAGGTTTAAGTCCGTTGGTGGATCTCCTACAGCATGCTGATAATCTTCAGGATCATGACCACCATAGAAAGTAAACTGGCCTTTGCCAATCTCTCCATTTAAATAACGCACTTCCTCAGCACCTTTATTTTCTCCAAGAACAGTTACACTTGGTTTTACAACACGCTTTTTAAATGCGGTAGTTTGCCCCATAAAGCCTTTGATAACCTTATCATGATTTTGAGTTAGCATAGTCGGCACAAGATCCCATTTTGCAGAGAAATCAAACAAAGTGAAAAAATCATTCGACTGTACCAACGTTCTTGTCTGGGTAGCATCAATATCAGAAAACTCATAATTATTCGGGTTTTCATCAAGCTTAAAATCTTTAAAAGCAAAGGTGTTATTGTAGTTGAGTTTACTCTGAGCCTGCGGATCGGCAGCATCACCATCAAACATACTTTCGCAAATATCTACACCCTCAGCGCTCAATGCAATGTCAAAACTATCAGTACCTGAGCACATGGCAAAAAGAAAACCTCCACCTGTACAGAATTCCTTTATTCGTTTTGCCACGGCAAGTTTTAATTGAGACACCTTAGTAAAACCATTTCTTTTAGCTGTAGCTTCTTGATTTTTAACATCCTCACGGTACCATGTCGCATTTCTAAATGAACTCCAAAAACGACCGTACTGACCGGTAAAATCCTCATGATGAAGGTGTAGCCAGTCGTAGGCCGACAGTTTATCCTTCAAAACATCATCGTCATATACTACGTCGTATGGGATTTCCGCATAAGTAAGTACCATTGTCACGGCATCATCCCATGGCAATTTACTTTTGGGCGAGTAAACAGCTATTTTGGGAGCTTTTTCAAGCTTTACCATTTCCATATTTACCTGCGGATCGCTGATCTCATTTAAAATACCCGTTACCTTTCCATCTGCAAGTATCTGATAAGAAACGCCTCTTGTTTTGCATTCATCTTCAATGGCTTTATTGTGGCCGATTAAAAAGCTGCCACCTCTATAATTCAAAAGCCAGCTAACATCCGCTTTCTGCTTTATGCTCCAATAGGCAATGCCATAAGCCTTTAAATGATTCTTTTGGTCCTCATCCATGTAGATAAGAATAGACGATGCCTTGGCAGCTATTGTAACTACAATTAAGAAAAACAGAAGGCCAAATTTTTTAAAGCTTAAAATCATGCGTTTGTATCAATGAGTACGAATGTATATTTTTTGTATACCAATATAAAATTATAATGTACATATAACGCTTTTAGTATAAATTGCATATAAAAACTATTTTATCTAAGTTTGGCGTTTACAAAAAATAACATGAGTAAAGCAATAATTAAAACAGAGAAAGGGAACATGACTGTTCAGTTTTATGATCAGGATGCACCAAATACAGTTGCTAACTTTAAAAAATTAGCTAACGAAGGATTTTATGATGGGATTACATTTCACAGAGTAATACCAAACTTTGTGGTTCAGGCTGGATGTCCAAACTCTAAAGATCCTGCAAAAGCACACTTAGCAGGTACTGGTGGCCCAGGTTATAAAATTGATTGTGAGCTTTCTGGTGAGAACCAATATCATGACCGTGGTGTTTTATCGATGGCACATGCCGGAAGAAACACTGGTGGATCACAGTTTTTTATCTGCCACAGCAGAGACAATACTGCTCACTTAGATAGAAATCATACTGTATTCGGTAAAGTAGTAGAAAATGTCGATATTGTTGATGATATTAAACAAGGTGACAAGATTTTAGGAATAGAAGTAATAGAGGATTAATATGAATTTAAGAGGAATAGTAGCAGTATCTGGGAGACCAGGCCTATTTAAACTAGTAGGGCAAAATAAAGGCGGATATGTTCTTGAGAGCCTTGATGCTCAAAAAGTTAAAATTGTAGCCAATATTACTACAACCAAACTTGCATCATTAGAAGACATTACCATTTACGGTGAAGATGAAGATCTGAAACTTGTAGATGTTTTGGCTAACATTGCTGCCGCTAAAGGAAACGTTCCTGATGCAAAATCAGAAATAACGGCTTTAAAAGCATTCTTTAAAGAAGTAGCTCCAGCTCATGATGAAGAGAAAGTATATACCTCTGACATGAAAAAGATCATTACTTGGTATCATTTACTAAAAGAATTGCCTTTGTTTTCAGAGGAAGCACCTTCAGTAACACCAGAGCAAGAAGCTTTAAAAGCAGAAGAGAAAAGCGATAAAAAGCCAAAAGCAACGCCAAAACCGGCAAATGCAAAGGCTCCGGCTAAAACATCACAGCCAGCTAAAAAAGCAAACATGACCAGTAAAAAAGGCGTGTAGTTAGCTGATATAATATTAAATAAAACAGGCTGCTCAATGTTAAGTTGAGCAGCCTGTTTTGTTATATATGGGCATAGTCTTTTAAAACGGCCGTCATCCTGAATTTATTTCAGGACCTCTCAAGAGAAAGATGGCTTTACTAGTGCGAGGTCCTGAAATAAATTCAGGATGACGGCGGGATTAATTAGTTCCTGCATAACTGATAGTTCCTGCAAACTTATGATGACGGCAAGGTTATCAGTTTTACCCCCAAATCCCCTTGTTGTTTTAAGCTAGATACCAGATCAGCAAAAACGCTATTGCCGAAATAACAATAGCAATAATGTAGCTTAAACGATCCTTTCTCTTGTCACTTTTAAACCTATAATTTCTTTTATAATCTGATGGTAAGCGCATAGTAAATCTCCTTTTATATAATGATGACAGCCGTTTTAAATTTCCATAAAATTAATACAGATTATTCATGGTGATATGGCTCACCCTTTAAAATACTAAAAGCCCTGTACAGCTGTTCTACAAAGAATAAACGTACCATTTGGTGAGAAAAAGTCATATCAGAAAGCGACATGCTTCCGTTAGCCCGTTTATAAACAGACTCATCAAAGCCATAAGGCCCGCCTATTACAAATACCAAATGCTGAACACTTCCAATCATCTGTTTGTTTAAATAATTAGAAAAAAGAACAGAAGTATATTTTTTGCCCTTTTCATCAAGTAAAATTACAGTATCCGGATTACTGATGTGCTTTAACATCATCTCAGCCTCTTTGCTTTTTTGCTGTGCTTCGCTTAAGTTTTTAGTGTTTTTCACATCAGGAATAACAATCATATTAAAGCCGATGTAATGTTTTAATCGATTTAAATACTTTTCAATACCCTCAATAAGGTATTTTTCTTCAGTTTTTCCTGTAACAAGTAGTGTAATTTTCATCTAATTAGCGGAGTAATAATCAATTCCCTATATTTAACAAACCGAGCCGAAGCAAAACAGTTCAACGGAGAAAAATACAATGATAAGAACAAAAGATAGCATTTTAAACGATTACAGAAATAATGTAGAGAGCCAGCAAGCCCAAATTGATGGCCTCAAAAGTAAACTCAATAAAATATCATTCTCCCGCTTAGGCCTTTTTATTGCCGAGATATTAATAGTTGCCCTCATCATAAATATGGGGTTTTCTTGGGTATTAATAGCACTAACCGCTATCCCGGTAATCCTTTTTATGATTTTGGTAAAAAAGCAAAGTGAGGTGCAACAGGAGCTAACCTATGCAGAGCAGCTTTTGTGGGTTTACCAAAATGAAGTAAATCACATTACTTCAAACATTAATGGATATAGCAATGGCGAAAACTATGCCGACGAGTACCATCCATATTCATCTGATTTGGATATTTACGGACAAGGGACTTTGTTTGCTCACATCAATAGGTGCAATACCAATAATGGCTTAAATATCCTTGCAGAAAATCTTGGGAGGCCAAATGAAAAGGAAGTTATTTTACAGCGACAGGAAGCTATTGCCGAATTAACTGAGCATATAGATAAAACCTTTCACTTCAGGGCCGAATTACAAAACCACAAACCAGGGCAACTTGATGTTATTAAGGATAAGCTGGAGCATCAGCTACCCAATCACCTAACATTTACTAAAAGTAAAGCACTTCAGTTATACGTAAAAATAGGACCTTATATTACCATCGGCCTGCTTATACTTGGTGCTATATTTGGCGGCTATGTATGGAAGATATTTGGCTTTGTAGCCATATTTAATATGGGGATCATCTTTTTCAACCTCAAATACATTAATCAGATTTATTATGGGTTTACAGGAAGCTCAAATTTACTAGACTCCTTTTCTGGCACGGTAAAGTGGACAGAAGATATAGTTTGGCGGAGCCCTTATATTAAAGACTTTTTTAAGGGTAATGACGAGAAAAATAAAACAAACGATCCTGTAAGTAAACAAATCAAACAACTAGCTTCCATCATAAAGGCATTTGATGTGAGACTAAATCCGTTTTTAGGTTTTCTTTTAAACCTGTTTTTGCTATTAGATTTAAAATGCTCTTTCGATTTAATTAAATGGTATGCAAAATCTTCAGCTAATTTGGTAGGAGGCCTGTATAGGATCAGCCAGTTCGAAGAACTTATTTCCTTTGCAACACTTAATCATAATCAGCCAGATTGGAACTTTCCAACAATTGCAGATACCTTTACCTTACATGGTACTGAATTAGGACATCCGCTAATTCACGAAAGCGCGCGCGTAGCGAACGATTTTGGTTTGGAGGGACATCCGACGGTTGATATCGTTACAGGCTCTAATATGGCCGGAAAAAGCACATTCCTGCGTACAGTAGGTATTAACATGGTGCTTGCCTTTTCAGGCGCCCCGGTTTGCGCTAAAGAAATGTCGCTTTCTATATTTAAAGTGCTTTCATATATGCGTATCAAGGATTCGCTGAACGATCAAACATCAACTTTTAAAGCAGAGCTAAACAGACTTAAAATGATCCTCGATGCGATCAGTATTTCCGAAAATTCATTTGTACTGATTGATGAAATGCTTAGAGGAACAAATAGCAAGGATAAATACCTGGGTTCAAAGGTGTTCATAGAAAGGCTAATTGCACAAAAAACACCTGCGCTGTTTGCCACTCACGATCTGCAGCTTTCAGAAATGGAAGCCGACCATAGCCACGAAGTTAGAAACTACCATTTTGATATTCAGATTGCAGAAGACGAAATGAAGTTTGATTATAAATTGAAGCATGGCCCTTGCAAAACATTTAATGCCGCTCTGTTACTCAAACAGATAGGCTTAACATTAAGTTAATACCATAATGCCATATTGCCTTTAATAACTAAAAGTATGATTAAAGCGTCTGATTTTGGAGCCGATTTTTTATGGGGCGTAGCAGCGGCTGCGGCGCAAATTGAAGGTGCTGCGGATGGTTATGGCAAAGGCCCATCAATTTGGGATACCTTCTCTAAAAGATCAGGCAAAATAAAAAGAGGACATCAGCCTACACAGGCCTGCGATTTTTATCATAAGTACAAAGAGGATATTGCGCTTGTTAAAACACTTGGTTTCTCCGTTTTTAGGTTTTCAATATCCTGGCCCAGAATCCTTCCCTACGGTAAAGGCGTAATAAATAAAGAAGGTATCTTGTTTTATCACAATGTGATTGATGAGTGCCTCGCTAACGGCATAATCCCTTATGTAACTCTTTACCATTGGGATTTACCAGATGCATTGGAAGAAGAAGGAGGGTGGACCGCTTACAGCGTAAACGATTCCTTTAATAATTTTGTATCCATCTGCGCCAAAGAATATGGCGATAAGGTTAAGAATTGGATAGTTTTAAATGAACCCTTCGGATTTACCTCGCTTGGCTACATGTTGGGCATACACGCCCCCGGAAAAACAGGTTTAACCAATTTCTTTTCAGCCGTTCATCATACCGCAATAGCACAAGCCGATGGTGGACGAATATTAAGGGCTGAAGTTCAGAATGCTAATATTGGAACCAGTTTCTCTTGCTCGGAGGTTATGCCTTATACGCAAAGCGATGCCGATATAACCGCCGCTAAAAGGATAGACTGTTTAATGAACAGGCTATTTATTGAGCCAACACTCGGAATGGGCTATCCAGGGGCAGATTGGGATTTGATGGAGAAGTTTTCTATTCAGCATTCTACCTGGCGACATACCGAACGCCTAACTTTTGACTTCGATTTTATTGGTTTGCAAAACTATTTCCCGCTAACTATAAAATACAATGCGTTTATTCCTGTTTTGCAAGCATGGGAAGTAAAGGCCAAAAGCCGAAAGAAACCTCATACCGCAATGGGATGGGAAATAAACGCCGATAGTTTTTATAATATCATTAAACAATTTGCTTCTTATCCCGGTATTAAAAAGTTAATGATTACCGAAAATGGGGCAGCATATCATGATAAGCTTTCCGGCGGTCATATTCACGATCCGGAACGGATAGCTTATTTTGAACTTTATTTAGCAGCCTTGCTAAAGGCTAAAAATGAAGGGTTAAATATTTCAGGATACATGGCCTGGACATTGATGGATAATTTTGAATGGGCAGAGGGTTTCAATGCACGTTTTGGATTGGTTCATACAGATTTTAAAACTCAACACAGAACCATTAAGGACTCCGGTTATTGGTTTCAGCAATTTTTGAAAGCGATTTAATACGGCTCTAAAATCGAGATGAAGTTATTCCACATTGACCACACGGTGAGTTCACACTGAGTCCACCTTTTTTCTAGCAAAACGTGGACTAGACGTGGACTCAGTGTGGACTCACCGTGGACTGACTATAGGAAGATTTTAGGTATGAGCTAGTAAACCATCCTGACCTAAAACCGTATTTATATACTCCGCTCTTGTGCTACTTTTAAGTGCTTCATATCCCGATTCAACTTTGGTGTCTTTTGGGAACAGTGCTTGTAATTTACTTAGCACGTCCAATGGTTCTTTACTATCTTTTTTAATGATAAAAATATTGAAGGCTCTTGAAACTGCTTCAGCAATTTGTTCCTGAGTCATGTTTTTGTTTATTGCAGGTGCAGGCTTGGCCGAAATAATTTGTAACGCTGCCTCATAATCCTTATTTGATAGATCGGTTTTGCCTAGCTGTTCGTATACTAATCCTCGCTTTATTAAAATATCCGGATTGTTTGGCTGGTTTTTTAACCAATCAGAAGATAGGGGGATGTTTTCATTAAACAGTTGCATGGAGTTATTGAAATTCCAGAGGTTCAAGTAGGCAATTTGATAAGTAGGATCAATTTCTATGGCCTGTTTCCAAAGGCTAGCTATTTTTAAAACTGAATCTTTAGATATGTTTCGGCTAATAAAATTCATCTGTATCTTAACTGCGCTATCATTAAGTACAACCGCTTTTTGGTCGAATCGCTGATCTCCTGTTTTTTCTGATTGATTGCAGGATACGAATGCACTGGTAAGAAATAAAGCTGCTAGCAGGTAAGGTTTAATGGTTGTGTTCATGATTGGATATATTTGGCTTTGCTTTTTAAAAGCTGAGCTAATATAGGAAATCACTAAATTATTACAGCTAGTTTTCTTGTTGGTTTGTCCAAAATAGCCCAATTTAGATGCTTTTCAGTATATTTATTGCCAAAGGAGATTAAGTGGATAAAATTATAGTATTAACAACTTTTTACAATCCAATTGAGGCCAATATTGTGAAAGCACGATTGTTGGATAGCGGCGTTCAATGTTTTTTATCTGATGAGAATTCAATCACATTAAATCCTTTGTATACTCAGGCTTATGGAGGGGTTAGGCTGCATGTTTTTGAAAAGGACATCCCTCTGGCAAAAAGCATTCTGCAAGACGAAAATGTTCAGTTACCAGATGAGGAAACTGAGCCAGGAGTTGAGGTTTGTCCTAACTGTGGTTCAAATCATGTAGGCTTTGTACAGGCCACTAAAAAGAGATTTGGCCTGCTAACAATGATAGTTTCCTTTGCACTAATGGTTTATCCTTTTCATGTTAAGAAAACTTATCATTGCTTTGATTGCGAGCATGAGTTTTAGCTTTAATTAAAAGCCAATATCAATTAAACAACCACCTTTTTTTCGTGTTCTATAGACAATACTCCGTCTCCTTCAATTAAAAAGCAGACTAAGCCGACTAGGACAATACATGACACCCAAAACTCAGCATATGGTCTAAATATGTCTGCTCTTAGATTAACAAAGAATACAGCCACGATAAGTATAGGCAAGTTGAGCGCACAAAATAAACGCGTTTGCGAACCTATGGCAATCAGTATTCCGCCAATGATATGGAGCACAATAATAATGTGCGCCATTAGGCTAATTGATACTGCTACCCCTAGCATGGCATCTTTCATCATGTTGGTAAAGGCTTGTAGATTTGATGCAAACGCAATGCCTTTCCAGATAAGTACAAGGCCTAAAAGAATCCTAAAATAGTCGATCCATTTTGGGTGATGATGATTACCCCAGTTTTGAACTTTAGTGAGTACATTCATAATCTTAGTATTTGGTTGAATGAATTTACTAAAAAAAATAATCATTTCCAGCTTTAATGCTGAAAGAAAGACTTTACCATCAAACGGGGTTGAGTAAATGGTTTTAGCAAATAAAATTGCTACCTTTAATGTTACAAAACTGAACCAAATATATTGTAATCACACAAACTCAACCGTATAGACTAAACCACTATTTTCATGAATTTTTTTAATAAACTCGTACTAACTCTTGTAGCCGTGTTCGGATTTTCGGCTGCGGTAAATGCTCAGGCAAAAAATATTGAGCTTAAATCTCCTGGTGGGGGATTGAAAGTTTCAGTGAATGTATCCGACAAGATATATTATTCTATTTCCTCTGGCGATGATTTGCTGTTGGAAAAGAACCATTTGCAGATGAGCCTTAGAAATGAGGTTTTGGGGCAAAATCCAAAATTAACCGGTAGCAAAAAGGGACAGGGTAATGAAACCATTAAACCTTATGTTTCTTTAAAATTTTCTACTGTTAAAAATAATTACAACGCTGTGTTGCTCAATTTTAAGGGCGGGTATAATGTAGAGTTTCGTGCATTTGATGATGGTATTGCTTATCGCTTTATTACCAATAAGAAGGATAGCATAGAGGTATTGAATGAGGAGTTTGCAGTTAACTTTCCGGCAGAGTATGCGCTTCATTTGCAACAACCGGGTGGTTTTAAAACAGCCTACGAAGAGCTGTATTCGGAGGTAAAATCAAGTGAATGGAAACCTGAAAATAAGATGTCGACTCTTCCTGTACTTATTGATACCAAGAAGAAATACAAGATACTGATAAGTGAGTCTGACCTGACTGATTATCCTTGTATGTTTCTTAAAGGCACTGGAAATAATGGGATGTCGGCTACGTTTCCTAAGGTTCCGCTTAAATTTGGAGATGATGGCGACCGTAGCTTGAAAATTCTTAAAGAGGCTGATTACATTGCAAAAACTTCGGGAACGCGTAGTTTCCCATGGAGATATTTTGTAGTAACTTCTAATGATAAGCAGCTTTTAGAAAACACCATGACTTTAAAGTTGGCTTCGCCAAGTGTAATTAAGGATCCTAGCTGGGTTAAACCTGGTCAGGCAAGTTGGGAGTGGTGGAATGATGCTGCGCCATATGGCCCCGATGTGAATTTTGTTTCGGGCTATAACCTGGCTACATATAAGTATTACATAGACTTTGCTGCTAAATTTGGTATACCTTATATCATTATGGATGAGGGTTGGGCAAAGAGCACCAGAGATCCTTATACGCCAAATCCGGATGTTGATGTACACGAGCTGATTCGTTATGGTAAAGAGAAGAATGTTGGTGTGGTGCTTTGGTTAACCTGGTTAACTGTTCATAAAAACATGGAGTTGTTTAAGACTTTCCAGGAATGGGGTGTAAAAGGCGTTAAAATAGACTTTATGGATCGTAGCGATCAATGGATTGTTAATTACTATGAGGATGTTGCTAAGGAAGCGGCAAAGCATAAACTGTTTGTCGATTTTCATGGTGCGTTTAAACCTGCAGGACTGGAATATAAATATCCAAATGTGATTTCTTACGAAGGGGTTAGGGGATTGGAGCAGATGGGTGGTTGTTATCCTGATAATAGCTTGTATCTTCCGTTTATGCGTAATGCCGTTGGTCCGATGGATTATACTCCGGGTGCTATGATCAGTATGCAGCCTGATGTTTACAGAGCCGACAGGCCAAATGCTGCAAGCATTGGCACGCGTGCTTATCAATTGGCTTTGTTTGTAGTTTTTGAAAGTGGTATACAGATGTTGGCTGATAATCCTACGTTATATTACAGAAATCTGGAGTGCACAGAGTTTATCACAAGTGTGCCAACTACATGGGATGAAACTAAGGCGCTAGAGGCAAAGATTGGTGAGGTTGCGGTAGTGGCTAAGCGTAAAAAGGATAAATGGTTTATAGGTGCAATTGCCAATGGTAAGGAAAAGGAAAGAACTGTTTCTTTAGATTTTGATTTTCTTGAAAAAGGTAGGACTTATACCATGACTTATTTTGAAGATGGAATTAATGCAGGTCGTCAGGCTATGGATTATAGAAAGAAAACTGTGCAGGTGAAATCTGGAGATAAGATGGATATTAAGATGGTTCGCAATGGCGGATGGGCTGCGGTGATTCAATAATTGAAAAGCAGCTGCAGAAAGTAACACGATCCGTCATCCTGAATTTATTTTGCTTCGCAGCTTCTTCGAGGTCAGGACCTCGCAAGAGAAAGAAAGCCTTGCTTATGTGAGGTCCTGAAATAAATTCAGGATGACGATCGTATAAAAAATAGTTCAACACAAAAGGCCTGAATCATTGATTCAGGCCTTTTGTGTATTAAGGTATTTTACTGAGATATTAGCTCCTAAGCGTTTTTAGCTGCTGCATCTCTACGAATGATATTCAATGCACCACCTGCTTTGAACCATTCGATTTGTTGTTCGTTATAACTGTGATTAACAGATATTTCTTCTTTAGTTCCATCAGCGTGGTTTAATACTAAAGTAAGAGGAACATCAGGAGTGAATGTTGTTAATCCAATAATATCGATAACATCACCTTCTAATATTTTATCGTAATCTTCTTTGTTAACAAAGGTTAAGCCAAGCATACCTTGTTTCTTAAGGTTGGTTTCGTGGATACGGGCAAATGATTTTACCAATACAGCACGTACACCTAAGTGACGAGGCTCCATAGCTGCGTGCTCGCGGCTTGATCCTTCACCATAGTTTTCATCACCAACAACGATAGAACCTAAACCTGCAGCTTTATAATCTCTTTGGGTTGCCGGTACAGGACCGTACTCGCCAGTAAGTTCATTTTTAACTGAGTCAGTTTTCTCATTAAAGTAGTTTACAGCACCGATTAACATGTTGTTAGAAATGTTATCTAAGTGACCGCGGAATTTTAACCATGGACCAGCCATTGAGATATGGTCAGTAGTACATTTTCCTTTTGCTTTAATTAACAACTTAAGGCCTTTAAGGTCTGTACCTTCCCATGGAGTAAATGGATCAAGTAATTGTAACCTGTGTGAAGTTGGAGAAACAAGTACTTCTACTTTACTTCCGTCTTCAGCCGGTTTCTGATAACCTGCATCTTCAACTGCAAAACCTTGAGTAGGTAATTCGAATCCAGTTGGAGCATCAAGTTTTACTTGTTCGCCTTTATCGTTAGTTAAAGTATCTGTTAACGGGTTAAAGCTTAAATCACCTGCAATAGCTAATGCTGTTACTAATTCCGGAGAACCAACAAAAGCAAAAGTATTAGGGTTACCGTCAGCACGTTTCGCAAAGTTGCGGTTAAACGAGTGAACGATAGTGTTTCTCTCTTGTTTATCAGAACCAACTCTGTCCCACATACCAATACATGGTCCGCAAGCATTTGTAAATACTTTAGCACCGATGCTTTTGAATACGTCTAAGAATCCATCACGTTGAATGGTGTAACGGATTTGCTCAGAACCAGGATTGATACAGTATTCAGATTTAGCAGTTAAGCCTTTTTCTGATACTTGTTTTGCAATACTGATTGCACGAGAAATATCTTCGTATGATGAGTTGGTACATGAACCGATCAATCCTACATCGATTTTCATTGGCCATCCGTTAGCAGCTGCAACTTCTTTCATTTTAGAGATAGGAGTAGCTAAATCTGGAGTGAATGGACCATTCAAATAAGGCTCAAGTTCAGATAAGTTAATTTCGATGATTTGATCGAAGTATTTTTCAGGCTCTGCATAAACTTCAGCATCGCCGGTTAAGTGTTCTTTAATTGCGTTTGCTGCATCAGCAACTTCAGCTCTATCGGTAGCACGTAAGTAACGCTCCATGCTCTCGTCGTAACCAAATGTTGACGTAGTTGCACCAATTTCAGCACCCATATTACAAATGGTTCCTTTACCGGTACAGCTCATGCTTGTTGCGCCTTCGCCAAAATATTCAACAATTGCACCTGTTCCACCTTTTACGGTAAGAATGCCTGCAACTTTAAGAATAACATCTTTTGCAGATACCCATCCACTTAATTTTCCGGTAAGTTTAATACCAATTAGTTTAGGGAATTTTAGTTCCCATGGTAATCCTGCCATTACATCACAAGCATCAGCACCACCAACACCTATTGCAACCATACCTAAACCACCTGCGTTTACAGTGTGAGAGTCGGTACCTATCATCATTCCACCCGGGAAAGCATAGTTTTCTAAAACAACCTGGTGAATAATACCTGCACCTGGTTTCCAGAAACCAATACCATATTTGTTAGAAACTGAAGCTAAAAAGTCAAATACTTCCTTACTTTCAGTGTTTGCAGCCGGTAAGTCAATTTCAGCACCATTCTTTGCCGTGATCAAGTGATCGCAATGAACGGTAGAAGGAACAGCAACCCTTGGTCTGCCTGCCTGCATAAATTGCAATAAAGCCATTTGTGCAGTAGCATCTTGCATGGCCACACGGTCAGGAGCAAAGTCTACGTAATCAGTACCTCTTGTGTAAGCGGTATTTGTATTTCCATCCCAAAGGTGGGTGTAAAGAATTTTTTCTGAGAGTGTTAAAGGTCTGCCTACTAATTTACGAGCCGCCTCAACGCGGGGGCCAAAGTTTGCATACACCTTTTTGATCATTTCTATATCAAAAGCCATTGATAATATGTGTTAAAAGGGTAAGTTATTCTTATTATTTGTAGCGAATTTACAAAAAAAAATAGGGGTAGGACATCATCTGCTTATCATTATATTATTTATACCTATTCTAAATAATGTTAGCTGATTATTCGCTTAAATCTTTGCAAAATAGAGGCGGTCATTTTTGAACAGTGTTGTTCGTTTTTGAACACCTGTGTGTTTTTTGTTTGCTGTAATGTGTTGTTTTTAAGTCTGTTGCGTTGGATTGTCGTTTTGGCCTAAGCTTAGCTGTTGCGATCATGAAAAATTAAAGAGAATCGAAGCGATAACCGAGATCAGAAAAATGTTTCAACACTCTGGGTAATGCATATTTCATTCGGTCGTAGGCTTTCAAGCTGTCATGAAAAACTACAATTGATCCGTTGCCAGTATGTTTTATCACATTGTTGTAGCATTTGTGAGGGGCAAGGTTGATGTCAAAATCACCGCTTAGTACATCCCACATGATGATCTGGGTTTCAGGGTTTAGTGCTCTGATGCTGGTGACCTGAGATTTTTTAATTCTGCCGTAAGGCGGACGAAATAAATTTGTGTTAGTTATTTCCTGACACTTTTGGAAGTTTTTGGTGTATATTTCATCCGGCGTTTTCCATCCTTTTAAATGGTTAAAAGTATGGTTGCCGATGCGGTGGCCGTCGTTCTTTATCTTCTCAAAAATATCAGGATGTTTGTGAATATTATCTCCAATGCAAAAGAATGTTGCTTTTGCATTAAAGCTTTTTAAAGTTTTTAATGCAAAGTCTGTAACATCTGGTATAGGTCCATCGTCAAAGGTTAAATAAATAACTTTTTGATCCCGGCTCTTGTGCCAGGTTAATGATGGGTAATACCATTTTAATAAAAGCGGGGATTTTATCAGGTACATGCCCAAACTTAGAGAAAATTTTAAATCTATTGGCTTCTTTTAAGTCAAATAGAAGAAAAATGGAGGATGAGAAGATTGAAAAAATACGGTTGTTGTACCCGAAAATTTACAAAATGAATAAGTTGTTTATATTAATATTGTGAAACCATTTGAGAATGCTCAATTAGTTTCACAACTAAAAAGAGAATCAAATCTCAGTGAAAATTAAATTATGAAAAAAATTATCCCTTATAGTACATTACCTAAAGTTACATTGGCACTCTCCTTTATGTTTATTACAGGTTTTGTGCAAAAAACTAACGCTCAGGAAATCATTACGATACAACAAGCAATAGATGAAACTTTACATAATAACCTTCAGGTAAAACAATCTCAATTGAGCGAAAGTTTGTCTGATGAGAACTTTAAGCAATCAAAAAATGCCCTTTTACCAACGTTAAATAGTAACGGGAGCTACAATATAAATTACGGTCGAAGCGTCGATCCTTCAACCAATCAGTTCAATAGTCAGCAGTTTTCTTCTTTTAACGGAGGGGTGTCAACCAGTATTAATGTTTTTCAAGGGTTTCAAAAGCTAAATCAAATAAAACAAAACAAAATTTTATTGGATGCTGATAAAACCAATACCGCTAAGGTTAAGAATGACTTGATTTTAAAGGTGATTACTTCTTATTTGGATATTCTATATAATAAAGACTTTTTGGTAGCTGCAAAACAACAATTGTCGGTTGCTCAACAACAGCTTAAGCAACAACAAGAGCTTTTGGATGTAGGTAATAAGACGCTTGCTGATCTTGCTGAGGCTAAGGCACAGGTTGCTACCGCTGATCTTGATGTGGTTACTGCTGAAAATTCGTTATCAATTTCTTACCTCACGTTGGCTCAGTTAATGGATATACCATCAGCTACTAAATATGATGTTAAGGCGCCTTTATTGGAAAGTTTTAGCAAGCCATTAACCAATGTTAATCCTGATGAAGTATATAGCTCGGCACTAAGTGTTTTTCCTGATATTAAACTGGCAGCTTTAAGAACTGAAGCTTCAAAAAGAGGAATGGACATAGCAAAAGGTAATTATTATCCGAGTTTATCATTTGGAGCGGGATTGAGTACTAATTATTCAAGCGGTAGAAAATCAATAGTTGGTGTTATTCCTAAGGAAGACAAAGTGGTTGGAGTAGTAGAGGGTACTACAACAAGAGTAGTAGCTCCAGACTTTACCACCCTTACAGAAAATTACAAGTTTAAGAATCAGATTCAAGACAACTTTGGTCAGTATGTTGGGTTAAGCTTACAGATTCCAATCTTTAATGGCTTCTCTGCAAGATCAACGGTAAGGAAAGCTAGAATAGCTTATATGCAGAATCAGACTGAAGAACAACTTGTTAAAAATAATTTGAATAAAATTATTTATCAGGCAGTTGCTGATTTGAAAGCTGCAAGTGGTACGTTCGAGTCGACAACCAATACTTTTACTGCCAGAAAAGAGGCGTTTTCAGTAATAGAGCAACGCTATAATGTTGGTTTAGTTAACTCTTTAGATTACAATACCTCATTAACAAATAAGAATAAAGCAGAAATAGACATGATTAGGGCTAAGTATGATTTACTTTTCAAAGCAAAAGTTATTGATTACTACTTAGGTCAACAAATAGTTTTCTAGGAGCAGGATATAAATTCGCACAATTTAATGCACCTGGATCATAAATAATAAAAAATAAATAAATTGAAATGAAACTAAAACCGATACTAATTGTAATAGGCGTTATCATTGTCCTGCTGGCCGGAGCAAAATTTACCGGCTTAATAGGAGGTGATAAGACTGAGAAGGTGACGATTGAAAAGGCTGCTGATAGGAAAGTTATTGAAACTGTTACTGCCAGTGGTAAGGTACAGCCTGAAACCGAAGTGAAACTAAGCTCTGAAGTATCGGGTGAGGTTACTGAACTTTTGGTTAAAGAAGGTGATGTGGTTAAAAAGGGCCAATTGCTGATTAAAGTTAGACCAGATGTGCTTCAATCTGGATTTGAAAGAGCTGTTGCCTCAAACAACACTCAAAAAGCTCAGGTTGTGGCTGCAGAGCAACAATTGAAACAGGCAAATGCAAACTTCGATAATACTGAAGCTTCTTTTAAAAGAAGTCAGGAGCTTTTTAACAGAAAGGTGATCTCTGCTTCGGAGTTTGATGCTTCTAAAGCACAATATTTCTCTGCCTTAGCTGATATTGCAAGATTGAAAGCTATGGTTACTGGTGCTAAATATAGTTTAGCTGAAGGTGGTGCTAATGTTAAGGAAGCTGGGGCTAATCTTGCCAAAGCAACTATCTATGCTCCTGTTGATGGGGTAATCTCTAAATTATCTGTTGAATTGGGAGATCGTATTCTTGGTACAGCTCAAATGGCAGGTACTGAGATTATGCGTATTTCTAATCTATCATCAATGGAAGTAAACGTTGATGTGAATGAGAATGATATTAATAGGGTTAATGTTGGAGATAGCTCGATTATTGAGGTAGATGCATTTGGAGATACTAAATTTAAAGGTATTGTAACTGAAATTGCAAGCTCGTCTAAAGATGTTGGCGCTGCAACAAGTTCTGTTGATCAGGTAACAAACTTTAATGTTAAGGTTCGTATTCTGGCTGAATCATACAGTAGTATTAAAACTGGTGCCAAAGATCTTCCTTCTCCATTCAGACCAGGTATGTCGGCAACTGTTGATATCGAAAGCGAGTCTGTAAAAGGCTTGGCTATTCCAATTCAATCTGTATTTACAGAAGATAAGACTAAATCTGATAAACCTGCTGACAATAATGAAAATGCAGATAAGCAGAAATCTAAACTTTCTGATAAAACCGTTAAACAATATGTTTATGTGTTTAATAATGGCACAGTAAAACGTACTGAGGTTACAACAGGGATTCAAAATGATCAATATATCATTATCAAATCTGGACTTAAAGCGAATCAGGAAGTGGTAACAGGTCCATACTCTGCAATTCAAAACAGATTAAAGGATGGTATGAAAGTAGAAAAAACCACTAAGGATCAATTGTTTGCCGCTCCTAAATAGAAAGTAAGCAATATCAGTCATTTAAAATAAGTAAATTGCCCCCGGTTTAAAACAATAAGCCGGGGCTTTTTATTTATAAATTATGATACCTAAAGTTGCAATGATTGGTGGCGGTAGTTGGGCTACTGCAATCATAAAAATGCTTTCAGATAATTTCACCGCAAAGGAAATTTATTGGTGGATGAGGAATCAGGATTCAATAGTTCACTTACAGAAATATAAGCATAATCCAAATTATCTGAGTTCTGTTGAAATCAGGATTCCTGAAGATAATATCTCAGATGATATTTCGGATATTATTGAAAAGGCCGAATACATTATTTTAAATGTGCCTGCAGCTTTTTTAAAAGCAACCTTGGATGGGATAACTCCTGAGCAATTAAAGGGCAAAAAGATCATTTCTGCCATTAAAGGGATAGTGCCTGATGAGAATCTTATCATTGGCGAGTTCCTAAATCAGAAATATAATGTCTCTTATGAGGATATTGTAGTAATAAGCGGACCTTGTCATGCTGAAGAGGTGGCTTTAGAGAAGTTGTCTTATCTAACAATAGCCTCCACTAATCTGGATCTTGCAGCAACATTTTCAAGGCTTTTAAGCACACGATATATTAAAACCAATATTTCTGATGATATTTTTGGTACTGAATATGCTGCTGTTCTAAAAAATATATATGCTGTAGCCAGTGGTATTTGTCATGGTGTGGGGTATGGTGACAATTTTCAGGCTGTTTTGATATCAAATGCAATTAGGGAGATAAAAAGATTTGTTGATGCCGTTCATCCTATTTCGAGAGACATAAAGGAATCAGCCTATCTTGGAGATCTGCTGGTAACAGCATATTCTCAATTTAGCCGTAATCGTACCTTCGGGAATATGATTGGCAAGGGGTATACCGTGAAATCTGCACAGTTGGAGATGAATATGGTTGCCGAAGGTTATTACGCGGTAAATTCTATGCATCATGTAAATAAAAAGTACAAGGTTGATATGCCTATTTGCAGGGCAGTTTATGCTATTTTGTACGAAAAGCATTCTCCTCATATTGAAATGCGTTTGCTTACTGAGCAGTTGAACTAGAAAAACAAATTGTGGCTGTAGTTGTTTTTATAGAAACATGTAACTATGAAAACAAAATTTGCAACGGGCTTATTAGCTCTCGCTCTATGTGCAGCAGTTTCTTTTAGCAGTAATGCACAAGATAAGAAGAAGGAATCGGTGCTTGATAAAACAGGCAAAGCCATCGGTAAAACGGCAACGAAAGTTGGTAATAAAACTGCAGAGGTTGCTGTAAAGGGCAGCTCTAAAGTGGTTGATAAGGTTTACAAAGGAAAAATGGCTCCGGATGGGACAGACGTATATATTGACGGTAAAAACAAAAAATACTATATCAATAAAAAAGGAGCTAAGATTTATCTTAAAGCATCTCAGATTAAAGAAAGACCTGTAAAACCATAAGAAAATGTTTTACTATGGAAGGAAGGATTCGTCATGCTGAATTTATTTCAGCATCTCACACTAGCAAGGCTTTCCTTCTCTTTAGAGGTCCTGAAATAAATTCAGGATCGCGATCGATTAAATAATAACAATGATATAAAAAAAGGCCCTTCAGAATTTCTGAAGGGCCTTTTTTGTATTAAGAAGATCTGTAAATTAAGATCTGCGTTTTCTGTCGTTTCCGCCTTCGCGTCTTCCGCTTCCACCTGCACCTCTATCCTCACGGCTTCTTCCAGAGAAATCTCTGAAACCACCACCGCTGTTTCCGCCTTCACGTCTTCCGCCTCCGCCACCACCGTAGCTTCTTCTCTCACCGCCTCCGCCTTCGCGTCTTCCACCACCGTAGCTTCCGCCTTCGCGTCTACCACCGCCTGAACCACCACGACTACGACCACCGCCATCACTGTCAGCAGTTTTTTCGATTCTTACACCACGGTTGTTAAATTCAACTCCTTTAAAGTTGCTGAATAATGACTCAACAGTTGCATCTTCAACCTCAAAGAATGAATAAACACCTTTTAAGTCGATTTTACCAATGCTTTTTCCGCTGATTTTACCGTTGTTACATACAAAAGATAATAAATCACCTCTTGTGAAATCATCAACAGAACCCAAGTTTATGAATAAACGGGTGTAACCATCGCTACCTCTGTGACTTCTTTCTCCACGTTCACCACGTTCTCCGCGCTCACCTCTGTCATCAGCAGATGAATTAAGATCAGGTGCATTTTTGTAATACTCTAAAAAGCGGTTAAACTCTAAAGATGCAAAACGTTTAATTACCTCATCTTTGCTTAGTTCAGCAAACTCATCCATAATACGAGGCATGTACTGCTCGATTTGGTTTTCGTTTACTTCAACATTGTGAACTTTGTGTACTAAAGCAAATAATTGTTTTTCGCAAACATCAAAACCAGTAGGTAGTTCAGCTTTAGTAAACTGTTTACCAATGATTCTTTCAATTTGACGGATTTTACCAATTTCTTTAGAGTTAACGATACAGATAGAAACACCTGTTTTACCAGCACGACCGGTACGGCCACTACGGTGAGTGTAACTTTCTATTTCGTCAGGTAAAGAGTAATTGATTACGTGAGTAACGTTATTTACATCGATACCACGGGCAGCAACGTCAGTAGCAATAAGCAACTGCATGTTACGATCGCGGAAACGTTGCATAACTTTATCACGTTGTTGCTGAGAAAGATCTCCGTGCAATGCATCAGCATTGTAGCCATCTTTAATTAAGTGTTCAGCAACGTCTTGAGTATCCAATTTGGTTTTACAGAATACTACTGCAAAAATTTCTGGATTAAAGTCAACAATACGTTTTAAAGCAGCGTATTTATCTCTTGCACGAACGATATAGTATTCGTGTTCAATGTTTACGTTACCTGTGTTTTTTGTTCCCATGGTTAGCTCAACTGGCTGATCCATGTAGTTTTTAGCTATTCTTCTAACCTCTGGAGGCATAGTTGCAGAGAATAACCATGTTTTTTTGTCGTCAGGAGTTGTTGACAAGATGTCGTTGATGTCTTCCTGGAAGCCCATGTTTAACATTTCATCAGCCTCATCTAAAACTACAAATTTCACATTACTGAAATCTATAGCCTTACGGCCAATAATGTCCAACATACGGCCGGGTGTAGCCACTACAATTTGTACACCGTTTCTAATTTCACGCAACTGTTGCATAATGTTTGCGCCACCGTAAACGGCAACTACATTAGCTCCAGAGATGTTTTTTGAGAAATTCTTGATGTCGCTGGTAATCTGCAAGCAAAGCTCTCTTGTAGGGCATAAAATCAATGCCTGAGGCTTATTGCTTTTAAAGTCTATCAATTCTAACAGCGGCAAACCAAATGCGGCTGTTTTTCCTGTTCCTGTTTGGGCCAAACCAACAAAATCGTTATTGCCCTCTAACAGCACAGGAATACTTTGTTCCTGAATAGGTGTTGGATTTTCGAAACCTAAATCCTTTACAGCATTAACAACGTCATCACTTATCCCCAATTTACTAAATGGGTTTATCATGTATATTATTTATTAAGCCGCAAAGGTAAGTTTAATATTTGGTATTTTACTGATGCGTAACTAAATAAAAATGAGCTAATTAATTATCTTAGTCTATCTGCGGACCTTAATAATTGCTCATCTTTACGGATTCCGCGGATCGCAAGTGCACAAAATAAGATGCTTAAGATAGGTAAAAATGCTGCTATACCGTAAGTTGCACCTTCAATTCCACCGGGGATTTTTTGAGCATAATTAAAGCCCCAAAATGACAGTGCTATGGTTAATATGATGGCTACACTAGCTAAACGTTTCTGTATAGTTCGGTTTTTAAAGCTAAATAATGTAACAATGCAAAGCACAGCAATTGCAATATTTGAAATAAACAGTGGTAAAAACGGCTCTACTTTTTGGCCTGTTCCGCTATCTCCAGAAATTGTCTGATGAAGACCATTTGTATAAATACTAAATTCACTTCCATTAACATTTTTAGTTAAGAAAGGCAAAAATAACATGCAAGTAAGTGTTAGGGCAGCTAATAAAAGCCATATAGATTGCACTCTTTGTATCATATCAATTCCATAATTTTAGCAAAGATATTAAAAGCGAAACACTAAGCAATCTAAAAACAGATTTAGAATATTAGATTTGTAACATTGAACACGCAACGTTATTTTATCGAATTATCGTATAATGGTACGGATTATCATGGTTGGCAAGTACAGCCTAATGCCGTTACTGTACAGGAATGCCTTGATAAGGCACTGTCTACATATTTTAGACAGCCTATTGTTACACTTGGCTGCGGTCGAACAGATGCCGGTGTGCACGCAACTCAATTTTATGCACACTTTGATATTGTACAAGAAAGTGAAGCGAATGAACTTAAACCTTTAAATTTTGGCCGTTCTGTAACAGGTATAAATTCTCTATTGCCTTATCAAATATCAGTAAAACGCATTTTTGAAGTTGAAAATATGGCTCATGCTCGCTTTGGTGCAACAGAAAGAGCTTATCACTATCATATACATTTTCATAAAGATCCGTTTAAGCTTGATCGGTCGTGGCTTTATAAAGGAGATCTTGATGTCACAGCAATGAATGAGGCTGCCGAAATCTTACTTAAACATACTGATTTCTCTTGTTTCAGTAAATCGAATACTCAAACGTTTACTAATAATTGTAAAATTACAGAAGCCCACTTTCAGGTAAAAGATGAATCTTTATTATTTACCATAAGAGCAGATCGATTTTTAAGAAATATGGTTCGTGCAATTGTTGGTACCTTAGTGCGAATTGGTAAAAAGGAAATTGACCTGGAGCAGTTTAAAGAAATAATTGAAAGTAAAAATAGAAGTAATGCCGGACAATCAGTACCTGCATGCGGTTTATATCTTGTGAGTGTAGTCTATCCCTTTGTAAAATAAAATATGTCTAAAATAACCGGTGATGTAATTAATGTAGGCTTGTTGAAAAGGGTTTTTCAATACGTAAAACCATACCAGCGCATTTTTATTATTTCTGTAATACTTACTATACTGCTTGCTGTTTTGGCTCCTTTAAGGCCAATTCTTATCGGCTACACACTGGATCATCATATTATTACCGGGGATTATAGTGGATTACTAAACATGACCATACTTATGGTTATCCTGCTTGTTGTACAAACAGGAGTGCAGTATAGTCATACTTTGCTTACAAATACTTTGGGGCAGTCGGCGATCCGTGATCTCAGGATTAATGTGTTTAATCATATCACCAAATTAAGGCTTAAATATTTTGACAATACACCGATAGGGCAATTGATTACCCGCACGGTTTCAGATCTTGAAACCATTGCAGAGATTTTTTCTGAGGGTTTAATTGTAATTATTGGTGATATTTTAATGGTGATTGTAATTATCGGAGTGATGATATATCAGGACTGGGCTTTATCACTTGTGGTGTTATTACCTATGCCTTTACTTATTATTGCTACCTCGATTTTTCAGAAAGCAATTAAATCAGCTTTTCAGGAAATCAGAACCGAAGTGTCTAATTTAAATACATACTTACAAGAGCACATTACAGGTGTTTCGATTATTCAATATTTTGCCAGGGAAAAGCAAGAGTACAATAAGTTTTTAAAAATTAATGGTCGCTATCGCGATGCCAACATTCGCTCTAATTGGTATTATTCTATATTTTTCCCGGTTGTAGAGATTATTTCGGCAATGTCACTTGGTTTATTGGTTTGGTATGGTGCCAGAACAATCCTTAGTAATCCTGATATTAAACCAGGAATTATCACGGAGTTTATTATGTATATCGGTATGCTTTTCAGACCAATTAGAGAGCTTGCTGATAAATTTAATACCCTCCAAATGGGTATGGTTGGTGCCGAACGTGTATTTAAGGTTTTAGATACCGATGAGGTTACTGAGAACAAGGGCACGTATGCGCCGGAAGTGATGAAAGGTAATATTTCGTTTGATAAGGTTTGGTTTGCATATAATGATGAGAATTATGTGTTGAAAGATATATCCTTTGAAGTTGAAGCCGGTAAAACCATTGCGCTTGTTGGAGCAACCGGTGCGGGGAAATCATCAACAATCAATATCTTAAACCGCTTTTATGAAATTCAAAAGGGAGAGATTAAAGTTGATGGAGTAAGGATACAAGATTACGAATTGGGCTATTTGAGGAATCAAATCGCTACTGTATTGCAAGATGTTTTCCTCTTCTCGGATACCATCTTTAATAACATAACGCTTAATAATGATTCGATCACTATGGAAGAGGTGGTTGATGCAGCAAAAAAGGTAGGCGCTCATGATTTTATAGAGCGATTGCCGGGTGGATATCAATATAATGTAATGGAGCGTGGGGCAACGTTATCGGCAGGACAGGCTCAGCTGATTTCTTTTATCAGAGCGTTGGTGTATAATCCTGCAATTTTGGTATTGGATGAGGCTACTTCGTCTGTTGATACTGAAACTGAAATGCTTATTCAGCGTGCAATAGAGAATTTAATGAAAGGCCGTACTTCTATTGTGATTGCCCATCGATTATCAACAATACAGAAAGCAGATAAGATTCTTGTATTGGAGAAAGGTGAGATTAAAGAAATGGGAACACATCAGCAATTACTTAAGCTTGATGGTTATTATAAGAAGCTGTACGATTTGCAGTTTAACTCAACTGGTATTTCTACCTCAATTTAAAGGGAAAAAAATCATGATTCTTCTCATCCTCAGATTTTTGAAGGGAAAAATCTGCATGTCTTCGAAGAACACGGTTTTTTTCAGTAAAATAGTTATGCATAATGGCTAAATGCAAGGTTGAAGGCAATGCATCGCCATTTTAAATTGTTATGTGAAATAGACGGTGGGTTTTACTTTAAAATCAGTTTCTCAGAAAAGGCCTAGGAAGTTTTGTCCCTTTTTCAGGGACAAAAGATTCCAGACTTTGAAGAGAATACTTATTTTAACCTTTTTGAAACGCCTGATTTAGCGCGCCTAAAAATGTTTCCGGTGATTGTGCTCCTGAAACAGCAAGCTTTTGATTGAATATGAAAAAAGGAACACCTTTAATTCCGATAGTTTGTGCAGCATTTTCATCATATCTTACCTCGTCAGTAAAATCAGTACTGCTCAGCATGGTTTGAACCGAAAGTTTGTCAATGCCAATTTTAACACCGATTTCAACTAGTGATTGATGATCACTGATGTTAACGCCATCTGTGAAATGAGCTTTAAATAATTGCTCTTCAGCTTCATCACCCAATCCCATCGACTTTGCCAATTGGATTAATCTATGTGCATCAAAAGAATTTGCGACTACGGAGATGTCAAAATTGAAATCTAACCCAACAGCTGCAGCAGTTTCCTTTACCTGCTCATGAGTTTCTATAGCCCATTCCTTCGATCTGCCATATTTGTCAGCCAGGTATTCATAGGCGCTGATTTCAGGAGTGGTTTCAGCATTTGGATCAAGCTCATAGCTATGCCATTCAACTTCAATTTTATCCTTATGCTCAAACTGTTCAAGAGCAGTCTCAAATTTTCTTTTCCCTATATAACAGAACGGGCAACGCACGTCCGACCAGATATCTACTTTCATAGGTGCAAATTTATAGATATGGATTTGTTTATCGCTTTATGTTGTTAATTATGAGTTTTGTGTGATGAATTCATTAATTAGAGTCGTTATAAATAAGCCTAGATTTTTCAGTGGAATTCTAAAATTTGTATATTACTTATTCTTACGTTCTTAACTTTTATCCCAAACCATTATTGTTGTTACAGATGGCTGTTTTGGGAATAAAATGGATAGTAAATCGTTACTTTTAAAAAAAACCAAATTGTAAATGAGCGAATTTGAAATTAAGAAATCAGGCGTCGAATATGATGCTATCATTGTAGGATCAGGTGCCGGGGGAGGTATGACCGGATATGTACTTGCCAATGCAGGTTTGAAAGTGTTAATGCTAGAAGCTGGTTCTTATTTTGATCCGCGAGTTGATTCTGCGCAATTAAAATGGCCATGGGAATCTCCTAGAAGAGGTGCTGGTACTACCAGACATTTTGGTGATTTTGATGCCGCTTATGGCGGATGGGAACTAGAAGGAGAACCTTATACTCAGAAAAATAATTCGGAGTTTTCTTGGTTCCGTTCCAGGATGCTTGGTGGAAGAACAAATCACTGGGGGCGTATCTCTTTGAGAATGGGGCCAGATGATTTTAAACCTAAAGATGGACTTACAGATTCCTGGCCTATTACTTACCAAGAGCTAAAACCTTTTTACGATAAAGTAGATAGGATGATTGGCCTTTATGGTACTGTAGAAGGTATTGAAAGTGAACCCGATGGTATATTTATGACTCCTCCAAAGCCAAGGCTAAATGAGTTATTTATAAAAAAAGCGGCACAAAAGGTAGGCGTGCGTGTTATTCCGGGAAGAGGCTCTGTGCTTACAGAAGGATTAAAAGATAATAAAGATCGCGGACAATGCTTTTATTGCGGTCAGTGTGGTAGGTCGTGTAAAGTTTACGCTGACTTTTCATCTTCTTCCTGCTTGGTTATTCCTGCGGTGAAGACAGGAAATCTTACCGTTATCACAAATGCCATGGTAAGAGAGGTACTTACCGATAAAACCGGAAAAGCTACCGGTGTATCTTATGTAAATACAAAAGATATGCAAGAGTATCAGGTTAATGGTAAAACCATTGTTCTGGGCGCTAGTGCATGTGAATCTGCAAGGCTATTACTTAACTCTAAATCTGCTGCCCACCCTGATGGAATTGCGAATAGCAGTGGAGTAGTTGGTAAGTACCTACATGATTCTACAGGAGCCAGTATGGGTGGATATTTACCTCAGCTGGTAGATCGTAAAAGATATAATGAAGATGGTGCAGGAAGTATACATATATACTCTCCATGGTGGCTTGATAATAAAAAACTTGATTTCCCGAGAGGGTACCATATAGAATATGGTGGCGGACTTGATATGCCAGGTTATGGATTTGGATGGGGTATAGAGGGACAAAATGGAACTATACCTGGTAGAGATGGAAAAAAGAAAGAAGCCGGCGGGTATGGGGCTGGTTTGAAAGATGATTATAGGCGTTTCTACGGAACAGGTGTTTGGATGGCTGGTAGGGGGACTGCTATAGCCAGAGAGAGCAACTATTGCGAAATAGATCCTAACGTAGTAGATAAATACGGAATTCCGGTTCTTAGATTCAATTATAAATGGGCACCTGAAGAAGTAAAACAAGCCAAGCATATGCAGGAAACCTTTAAGGAGATCATGCACGCCATGGGTGCTGTTGCTTCTGAGCCTCCTGGTGCAGATACTAATTACGGATTAGAAGCTCCAGGTAAAATTATACACGAAGTTGGTACAGTTAGAATGGGTGATGATCCTAAAAAATCTGCGCTAAACAGATGGTGTCAGGCGCATGACTGTAAAAACTTATTTGTAGTAGATGCTGCCCCTTTCGTACAGCAAGGTGATAAAAATGCTACCTGGACAATTCTTGCGCTTTCTATGCGTACTGCAGAATACATTTTAGAACAAAAGAAAAATTTAAACATTAGCTGATCTCAAATCTATATATATGAACAGACGTGATTCGTTAAAAGCTTTGGGCCTTACTGCAATTAGTGCCGGTGTTGTGCTTGAAGCTTGCAAACCAGGAAAAGAACCTGTAGTTGCTGCTGCCGGTGCCGATGGTGAGGCCACCCCTGGTAGACAGGAATTTGAAGTAGAACGTGATAAAAAATTAAATTCCTGGAAGTTCTTTACGGAACATGAAATGGCAACAATAACACTATTGGCGGATATTATTATTCCTAAAGATGACAAATCAGGAAGCGCTTCGGATGCTAAGGTTCCTGATTTCATTGAGTTTATTGTTAAAGACATGCCGGGACATCAAACTCCAATGCGCGGGGGATTAAAGTGGCTTGATATGCAATGCTTAACCCGTTATCAGAAAACATTTAAAGAAGCATCATCCGCTCAACAAATTGAGATGGTTGATGACATTGCTTATCCTGCAAAAGTAAAACCAGGAATGCAGCAGGGTGTATCTTTCTTTAGTTTGATGCGTAATCTGACCGCCTCTGGATTCTTTACAACCGAGATCGGTGTTAAAGACCTCGGTTATGTTGGTAACGTGCCTAACCGTTGGGAAGGCGTGCCTGCAGATGTACTGAAACAATACGGCATGGAGGGAGTATAGTTATTTGGGTTCTAACCCAGTACTAATTCCAATTCTGTTCCATGCATTAATAATAATTATGGCCATGATTATCTGCGCAAGATAAGCATGGTCAAAAAGTGCAGCTGCATTATTGTAAGTTTCGTTAGATATCTTGTTGGTAATTAAGGTTACTTCTTCAGTAAGTGCTAATAATGCACGTTCTTGCTCATCAAAAAATGGAGTGTCTCTCCATGCATTCAGTGCATAAATTCTTTGTTCTGTTTCACCCGCTTTGCGTGCATCGCGGGTGTGCATATCTATACAGTAAGCACATCCGTTAATTTGGGATGCCCTTATTTTGATAAGATCTTTGTGTTTAGTTGTAAGACTGCTGTGTTCTACATAACTATCAAACGCTAACATAGCTTTGTATGCCGCAGGTTCTGCCTCATTAATTTTAATTCTATTGCTCATAACTATTTGTTTTTTGTTATAACAAAGTTGAGTAATAAGTTGCTTCCAAAAAATGAACTGTGGTTAAGAAAATTTAGTCTTTTTTAGCTCGTAAGCGACTTAAAAATTGAGGAGTAAAGCCCAAGTAAGAAGCCAGCATGTATTGTGGTACACGTTGCATGAAATCTGGGAATAGTTTTGAGAAGTGTCTATAACGCTCTTCTTCAGTTTGATTGAAAATGTATCCTATTCTGCGTTGGGAGGCAACAAATGCTTTTTGCATCATGATCCTGAAGTAACTTTCCAATCTCGGTATGTTTTCAAATAAGATAGCTTTACTCTGTTCACTAAGAAGTAAAAGCTCAGAAGCTTCTATAGCCTGAATATTAGTTGTAGATGGATGTTTATTTAGCAGGCTGTCCTGATCTGCTATCCACCAGTTTTCCAGACCAAAGTTTATAATCTGCTCGTTGAGTTTCTTATTTATATAGAACTGCCTTAAACATCCTTTGAGGATGAAATAATCGCCTTTGCATAATTTTCCGGTTTCCAGAAGATACTCTTTCTTTTTAAGGCTTTTAAACTCCACATGGTCACATAGCAATTGCTCTTCATGCGGCTCAAGCTGTACGTATCTTCTGATGTGGGCTAAAAGTTCAGGATACATTTACTCCTCCTCTTCAAGGTAGATTTCGTGTACCAAAAATTTAACTTTAGCCACCGGCTCTAAAAGTTCAGTGATATCGTCTGAGTCGATATGATATATTGTTTCGCCTGCATCAGGAATTTCAGAATCAGGAATAAGCTCAAAAAACTTAATAGCGAGATCGGCTTCCAGCTCTACTAGTTTGATGTATTTTACCCCATTGTCTTTCCAGTCCTTCAGAATTTTATGATTGAATTGTACATAGGGATTTTCATTTTTGTTTTCCATGCCATAAAGCTAAGTACATTAAACAAAATTTCACTATTATAGTACAATGAAATCTATTCTTTCGAACCTTACTTTTCAGGTTTTAGTGGCTATTACATTAGGTATTGCAGTAGGGGCATTTTTCCCGGGTTTTGCACCACACGCCAAATTGATAAGCCAGAGTTTCATCAATATGATCAGTATGCTCATTGCTCCGATCATTTTTTTAACAATAGTATTGGGAATAGCCCATATGGGTGATATGAAGAAAGTTGGACGCGTAGGGGGGAAAGCACTTTTATATTTTGAGATAGTGACCACATTGGCTATTGTGATTGGAATGGTGGTGGCTAATTTATTAAAACCCGGGGTAGGAATACATCCGGTTACCGGAGATGTAAATAAAATAAAGGCATACACTGAGCAGGCCGGAGAAATTAACTGGTCTGAATTTTTTGCGCACATTATACCTCATAATGTTTTTGAGGCTTTTACTAAAGGGGATATTTTACAGATACTGTTTTTTGCCATTTTGTTTGGTTATGGGCTAAATAAGATGGGGCCAAACGGAGACTCATTGCTTAGTTTTTTTGATAAAATGGCAAAGGTGTTTTTTAATATTATGAAAGTAGTGATGCGCCTTGCCCCGGTTGGTGCCTTTGGTGGGATGGCATTTAGTGTAGGTACTTATGGATTACATACCTTATTACCAATGGCGAAATTAATGGGGGCGGTTTATCTAACCTGTTTCTTGTTCATTTTTGTAGTATTAAATGCTATCTGCAAATACTACAAGTTTAGCTTATGGCAGTACCTTAAATATATTCGTCAGGAGATCTTAATTGTTCTGGGTACCTCGTCTTCTGAATCGGTATTGCCTAGTATGATGCAAAAAATGGAAGCTATTGGTTGTAATAAATCTGTAGTTGGTTTAGTTATTCCTACTGGCTATTCCTTTAATCTCGATGGAACAGCAATTTATCTTTCTATGGCGGTGATATTCTTGTGTCAGGTTTTTAGTGTAGATCTTTCCATTGGGCAACAGCTAAGTGTGCTGGCTGTTTTGATGGTTACATCTAAAGGGGCTGCGGGAGTTACAGGGAGTGGGTTTATTGTGTTGGTTTCTACTTTAACGGCTTTGAAATTAATGCCTGTTGAGCATATTGCCATCTTGTTGGGGGTAGACAGGTTTATGTCGGAGGCCAGAGCTATAACCAATATGATTGGAAATGGAATTGCCACTATTGTGATTGCCAAAAGCGAGAATGAGTTCGATGAAGAAAAATATCAGCTGGCAATTCAACCTGCAGCTATTGAGAAGTTAGAGGAATTAGATATTTAATTTTTTATTGTATTTTGCCTCCAACTAAAATAAACCACACACAATTATGAAAAGAACCACTTTTATTGCCCTAATTTCCTGTTTTATCTTTGCTGGCTGCGGAGGGATTAAACAGAACTCAAACCAATCTGATGATAAAAAAGGCTGGGTTAAGTTGTTTAATGGCAAAGATATTAATGACTGGTTTGTAAAAGTACACCATCATGAAGTTGGCGTAAATTTTGGAAATACCTTTAGGGTTGAAGATGGTATAATTAAAGTTAGATACGATCAGTATGGGGACTTTAATGACCAGTTTGCTCACCTTTATTATAAAACTCCATTCTCTTATTATCATCTGAAATTTGAATATCGTTTTGTAGGAAAACTGCAAAAAGGCGCTCCGGATTATACGTTGTTAAATAGCGGGGTAATGTTTCATTCGCAGGATCCAAGAACAATGTTAAAAGAACAAGATTGGCCAATTTCAGTTGAGATGCAGCTTTTAGGTGGATTAGGTGACGGAAACCCAAGACCTACTGGCAACATGTGCTCACCTGGAACCAATGTGGTTTATAAGGGAAAGATAGCCGATTCACACTGCTTAAATTCTACATCAAAAACTTATGATGGTGATCAATGGGTACGCGGAGAGTTGATCGTGCTTGGCGATTCTTTAATTACACATATTATTAATGGCGATACTGTACTACAATACTCTAAACCGCAAATTGGTGGTGGCGTGGCAAATGGTTACGATCCTAAAATTAAAATAGATGGCAAGCTATTGAGCAGTGGTTTTATCGCGCTGCAAAGCGAAGGTCAACCTGTTGACTTTAAGAACGTCGAAATAAAAGACTTGTCTCGTTTAAAGAGAGTGGCTAAAAAGTAAGAGGATTATTCTTCTTCAACTATTACTGAAACGTCTTTATCTAGCTTTACGGTATGCAGCACTTTTGTCTTTTCGCTGTATACCACAAGCTTGTTTTCATCTAAATATTGTACTAGTCTGTAAGCTTCAGATTTTTGGATATATCTCCATTGGGTGTAAAATTGCTCCGGTGCTAATTTCTCCTGTGGTAAGAAAGTGATGGCAACTTCAATGTCAGAAATACTTTCAATAAAGAAACGTTCGCTGGTGCGTAATACTTTTTGCGCTTTATCATTGTTTTTAAAATCCTCAATAGTTATTTCCCTTATTGCTGATGACGACTTGGTTGGGTTCCTGTCAATCACATCAACAATAAGGTTACTTACCTCATTTTTCGTTTTCAGGTATTTTCCATTTCCTGTTTGCAATACTTTAAAATAGATTTTAAGTGGTTTCATTTTGTGTTGTTTGCGGTAAGGTTAATCTTATCTCTGCAAATAAATGAGTATTTAAGCTTAGTTTGAAACAATAATGAATTAATATATCTTTAATTTATGAACAAGAGCAGATTAGAAGCATTTAGTGATGGAGTTTTGGCTATCATCATTACCATTATGGTTTTGGAATTAAAAGTTCCTCATGGTAGTTCCTTGTCGGCATTAAAGCCACTAGTCCCCGTATTTATGAGCTACTTGCTGAGCTTTGTATACGTTGGTATTTATTGGAATAATCATCATCATATGATGCAAATGGTTAAAAAGGTTAATGGAAAAGTATTATGGGCTAATCTGCATTTGCTTTTTTGGCTCTCTCTGTTTCCTTTTGCTACTGCATGGATGGGCGAAAACCATTATGATACCTGGCCTGTGGTAATTTATGGTTGTATAATGCTTATGGCAGCTACGGCTTATTTTATTTTGGAAAGTACATTGAAAAAGTTACATGGCCCGGATTCCGAATTTGCCAATACATTTGGAACAAGTCTAAAGGATACTGTTTCTTGTTTATTGTATGTTATTGCAATTGGAGGCAGTTTTATTAGTTCCTGGATAGGTATTGTATGTTATATTTTAGTTGCTATAATCTGGTTTATACCAGAAAGACGGGTAGAAAAAAAGATAGCCTAATATTTTTTTTCAATTGTTTTCATGAATGCTCCGCAGTTTTATCTAAGTTTGCACAAAAAAATAAAGATACATGAGTGTTTTAGTAAATAAGGATTCAAAAGTTATTGTTCAAGGCTTTACAGGAAATGAGGGTACTTATCATGCTTCTCAAATGATTGAGTACGGAACGAACGTTGTTGGCGGTGTTACACCAGGTAAAGGTGGCCAGACTCATTTAGACAAACCAGTATTTAATACTGTAAAGGATGCGGTTGATAAGGCCGGTGCTAATGTATCTATTATATTTGTTCCTCCTGCATTTGCTGCAGATGCTATCATGGAAGCTGCGGAAGCAGGTATTAAAGTTATTGTTTGTATTACTGAGGGTATCCCTACTAAGGATATGATTCAGGTTAAAGAATATATTTCTGACAGAGATTGCCGTTTAATCGGTCCTAACTGTCCAGGTGTTATCACTGCTGATGAAGCTAAAATTGGTATCATGCCAGGTTTCATCTTCAAAAAAGGTACTGTTGGCGTAGTTTCTAAATCAGGTACTTTAACTTACGAAGCTGTTGATCAGGTAGTAAAAGCAGGTTTAGGTATTACTACTGCAATCGGTATCGGTGGTGATCCAATCATTGGTACTACTACCAAAGAAGCAGTTGAATTGTTGATGAACGATCCGGAAACTGAAGGTATCATCATGATTGGTGAAATTGGTGGTGGTATGGAAGCTGAAGCTGCTCGTTGGATTAAAGAAAATGGCACAAAACCAGTTGTAGGTTTCATCGCTGGTCAAACTGCTCCTGCTGGACGTAGAATGGGGCATGCTGGTGCTATTGTTGGCGGTGCTGACGATACTGCTGCAGCTAAGATGAAAATCATGGCAGAATGCGGTATTCATGTTGTAGCTAGTCCTGCTGAAATTGGCGAAGCTATGGCTGCCTTGTTAAAGAAATAATAAAGATCTTCTTGTATAATGCAAAGGCTCTGGTGATTTCATTCATCGGAGCTTTTTTTTTAGAACTGACATTATTATTACTTCTATTATGAAACCGGAGGAAACTTTAGTCCGTATCTTGTATTAAATAATGATAATGCAAATGAAAGCTTTAATCAATAAAACATTTATGCTGGCCGGCTTGTTAGTGATAACTAGTTTTGTAGCCTGCGCTCAAAAGCCCAAAAAAGAAGAAGTAAAAAAAACAACCAACAATATGGAGTGGAATAAACTAACTAAAGAGGAAGAGGATGTGATTGTACGCAAGGGTACTGAATATCCTGGAACTGGAGCGTTGTTGAATAACAAGGAAAAAGGAACCTATATCTGCAAACGATGTAATGCACCTTTATACCGCTCAGAGTCGAAGTTTGAATCGCATTGCGGATGGCCAAGCTTTGATGACGAAATTAAAGGAGCGGTGCTAAGAATTCCTGATGCAGATGGGCAACGTACCGAAATTGTATGCGCAAATTGTAAAGCACATTTAGGTCATGTGTTTTTGGGCGAAGGCTTCACATCTAAAAATACTCGTAACTGTGTGAACTCAATTTCTATGAGTTTTGTGCCCGATAAGAAATAAAATCTTTTGGAATGACATAAGTATAATGCCCGATGATAACTTGTCGGGCATTACTTGTTTATAAGTAATTAGTTTACTTATGTTTGCACGTTCACCAACTATAGTAAATATGAAGTATTGTTTATTGTTATGCGGTATGCTAATTTCTTCCTTGGGTTTTTCTCAAAGAATTACTGACGGAGCAACATCAGATTCTGCTCCCGAAACAATAGCAGAATCGTCATCCAATCTATCTTCTAAATTAATCTCTAAAACCGTTTACGGAACATATTACGCAAAGAAGTTTGAAGGACGAAGGACTACAAGCGGTGTAAGATATCGGGGTAAAAAAATGACTGCGGCCCATATGTCCTTACCATTCGGAACAATCGTAACGGTTACCAATCCAGTAAATGGAAAATCTGTAGATGTGGAAATAAATGACAGAGGTCCGCACTCTAGAAAATTTAAAATAGATCTCTCTGCAGCTGCAGCAAAAGAGCTTGGGTTTTATGGAAAAGGGGTTGCTAAACTTGAAATTAGCTATCTGCCAGAAACCGAGTAACTTTTAAACTTTAGGGGGTATAAAGTCAGCTTTTTTTAAATTATTAACATTCAAAAGTTTTTACTACCCCCTAAAAAAGAAATAATTAGCTTTTTTACTGGTTGATTATGACGGAATTCTGATCTTTTAAACGACGATATCTAACAACGTGTTAACAACTTTGTTCTATTAAAAAGACCTCATACTTTATATTTGTTTAAGTAAAATTCTTTAATAAATCACACTTAGGTTTTCAGTTAAAGGTTTAATATTTAGTTGGTTAAGGTTGTCCGAGAGTTTCAAGGCTTTTAAAATCTTTAAATTAAGTATGGTTTCGCCGACTGTTAGTGTTTATTAAAGAGGTTTTTATTGTTCAAATCATTCACTACGTTAAACAAAGGCTTATGCAAGAAGAAGAAATATTATTAAAAGAAAACAAAGATCGTTTTGTTCTTTTACCGATTAAATATCCGGCAATTTGGGAAATGTACAAAAAGAGTGAGGCTAGTTTTTGGACTGCAGAAGAAATTGACCTTTCAGACGATCAGAAGCATTGGGATAACCTAAATGATGGCGAAAGACATTTTATTTCTCATATCCTGGCCTTCTTCTCTGCAAGTGATGGTATTGTAAATGAAAACCTGGCAGTGAATTTTATGAGTGAGGTTCAGTTACCTGAAGCACGTTGCTTCTATGGTTTCCAGATCATGATGGAGAACATCCACTCTGAAACTTACGCATTGCTAATTGATACTTATATTAAAGATCCTGATGAAAAGGATAGATTGTTCCACGCAATAGACACTGTTCCTTGTGTTAAGAAAAAAGCGGAGTGGGCACTACGTTGGATTGAAGGTGGTAACTTTGCTGAGCGCTTGGTAGCTTTTGCAGCTGTTGAAGGTATCTTCTTTAGCGGAAGTTTCTGCTCTATATTCTGGTTAAAAAAACGCGGTTTAATGCCGGGCTTAACTTTCAGTAATGAATTGATCTCAAGAGATGAAGGATCACATTGCGAGTTTGCTTGCTTATTGTACAGCATGCTTAAAAACAGGCTTACTGAAGAGCAAGTTCATGGTATCATTAAAGATGCTGTGGAAATAGAAAAAGAATTTATTACAGATGCCCTTCCAGTGGCACTGATTGGAATGAATGCAAAATTAATGTCGCAATATATTGAGTTTGTTGCCGACAGATGGGTACAGGAGCTTGGTTATACTAAGATCTATAATGCAACCAATCCATTTGATTTTATGGAGATGATATCATTACAAGGTAAAACGAACTTCTTTGAAAAAAGAGTTGGTGATTATCAAAAAAGTGGTGTATTAACCTCTACCGAAGATAAAGCTGCGGCTTTCTCTTTAGATGATGATTTTTAATACTTATCGGGTTAGGCGATAAGGAATATAAATAAATAATTAATTAGGTGCCTATGCTGGGTTTGCTCATCACAAGCTCAATATGCACCATAAATACCTGAAAAATATGTTTGTAATAAAAAGAGATGGCCGCAAAGAAGCGGTAAGGTTTGACAAAATAACTGCCCGTATTGAAAAGTTATGCTATGGTTTTAATGCTGAACTTGTAGATCCGATAGATGTAGCCAAGAAGGTGATTGAAGGTTTATATGATGGGGTTACAACTTCTGAATTGGATAACCTTGCAGCTGAAACCGCAGCCTCTTTAACTACCAAACACCCAGATTACGCTTTACTTGCTTCACGTATTGCAGTATCTAACCTTCATAAGAATACAACTAAATCTTTCTCCAAAACTATGGAGATGCTGTATAATTATATTGATTCTAAAACAGGTAAATCCGCCTCTCTTATAGCTGATGATGTTTGGGAAGTAATAAAAGAAAATGCTGACACACTTGACAGCACAATTATATACGATAGAGATTTTGGGTTTGATTATTTCGGTTTCAAAACTCTTGAGAAATCTTATTTATTAAAAGTTGACGGACAAATTGTTGAGCGTCCTCAGCATTTATTTATGCGTGTGTCTGTTGGTATTCATAAAGGAGATATCGAAAGCGCAATCGCGACTTATAACTTGATGAGTGAGCGTTGGTTTACACATGCTACACCTACGTTATTTAATGCCGCTACTCCTAAACCTCAAATGTCGTCATGTTTCTTGTTAACCATGCAGGATGATAGCATTGAAGGTATTTACGATACATTAAAACAAACTGCCAAAATCTCTCAAAGTGCAGGTGGTATTGGTTTAAGTATCCATAACATTCGCGCTACAGGTTCTTACATTGGTGGTACTAACGGAACAAGTAATGGTATTGTACCAATGCTAAAGGTATTTAATGATACCGCTCGTTACGTAGATCAAGGTGGAGGTAAACGTAAAGGTGCCTTTGCAATTTATTTAGAGCCTTGGCATGCTGATGTATTCAGTTTCTTAGACTTGCGTAAAAACCATGGAAAAGAAGAATTACGTGCACGTGATTTATTCTATGCCCTTTGGGTTTGCGATTTGTTTATGAGACGTGTAGAAGAAAACGGCGACTGGAGCTTATTCTGTCCGCATGAAGCACCAGGTTTAGCTGATTGCTTTGGAGCAGAATTTGATGCTTTATATGAGCGTTACGAAAAAGAAGGAAGAGCACGTAAAACCATCAAAGCTCAGGAATTGTGGTTTGCCATCCTTGATTCGCAAATTGAAACCGGAACTCCTTACTTGTTGTATAAAGATGCTGCAAATAGCAAATCTAATCAACAAAACTTGGGTACCATCAAAAGCTCTAACCTTTGTACAGAGATTATTGAATATACTTCTAAAGATGAAGTTGCAGTTTGTAACCTTGCATCTTTAGCTTTACCTAGATATGTAATCAACGGTGAATTTGATCACCAAAAATTATATGATGTTACTTATCAGGCTACTTTAAACCTGAATAAAATCATCGATTATAACTATTATCCTGTAGAAGAAGCTAAAAACTCTAATATGCGCCACCGACCAATTGGTTTAGGTGTACAAGGTTTAGCTGATGCATTTATTTTAATGCGTTTACCTTTCGAAAGTGAAGGTGCACGTGAATTGAACAAAGAAATCTTTGAAACAATTTACTTTGCTGCAATGACTGCTTCTCATGACCTTGCGGTTAAAAATGGTCCTTACCAAACCTTTAAAGGTTCTCCTTTATCAGAAGGTAAATTCCAGTTCGATCTTTGGAATGTGAAACCAGATAGCGGCAGATGGGATTGGGAAACTTTACGTGAAAAAGTAGTTAAAGATGGTGTTTACAATTCATTACTTGTTGCTCCAATGCCTACGGCTTCTACTTCACAGATTTTGGGTAACAACGAATGTTTCGAACCATATACTTCTAATATCTACACCAGAAGGGTGTTAAGCGGTGAGTTTGTGGTAGTAAATAAACACTTGTTGAAAGATCTTGTTGCCTTAGGTTTGTGGACACCGGCAATGAAAGACAGAATTATTTTAGCGAATGGCTCTGTTCAGGATATTGCTGAGATTCCTGATTATATCAAAGAATTATACAAAACCGTTTGGGAAATTAAAATGCGTAGTATTATTGATATGGCTGCCGATAGAGGTGCTTACATCTGTCAGTCTCAATCTCTAAACTTGTTCATTAATGCTCCAAACACTTCTAAATTAACTTCAATGCATTTCTATGCTTGGAAAAAAGGATTAAAAACTGGTATGTATTATCTGCGTACTCAAGCTGCTTCTCAGGCTGTTAAATTCACAGTAGAGAATCAGGCAGGTAAAAACATGGAGCCGGTAATTCCTGAGCATATTGAACAAAGTGCTGAAGAAATTGTTGAAGGCCCGGTTTGCTCAATGGAAGAAGGTTGCATTAGCTGTTCAGGTTAATCAATTGCCTTTTATCTGATCTTAAAATAACAGGTTAAATATATTTAAGGAGTAAGATTTTTCTTACTCCTTTTTTTGTGTTTAATTTTATAAATTTAAGATTAACTTAAAATATAATGAAGGCTCTTTTCTCAATAGTTTTCTTTTGCATTTCCTTTAGTCAGATTAGCGCTTATGCTCAAAATCCTGCTCAGCCAAAAATTGGCGTGCTTAAGTGGAAGTTTAAAAGTAACGGTAAGTTTTTCTCTTCTCCAACTGTTTCCAGTAACAAGGTGTTTATAGGTGGTAATGATTCTGTTATTTATGCTGTTAATATTAAAACCGGAAGGAAAGCATGGGCATATAAAACTGATGGCTCAGTTAACTCATCTCCAGTAGTATTTAAAAATACAGTCTATGTAGGAAGCTTTGATGGGCATTTGTATGCGCTTGATGTAAACAATGGAAAGATAAAATGGAAGTTTGCAACAAACGGAGAGAAAAGGATGGGAGCAAGGGGCCTATGGGGCATGCAGCCCTCAGATTTGTATATGGAAGATCAGTATGACCTTATTAGGTCTTCGCCGGTAGTAGACATGAAAAGTAAAGTTCCTATTGTTTATTTTGGCAGTAGTGATGGTTACATATATGCATTGAATGCAGCGGATGGTGAATTGATATGGAAATTTAAAACCAATGGGATTATTAGAGCGTCTCCGGTTCTAAATAATGGTAAATTATATATTGGAAGTTGGGACACATATATCTATGCCCTAGACCAAAAGACAGGTAAGTTAGTATGGAAGTACAAGACGGGGGAAGATGATAAAGTTCACCTAATGGAAGGTATACAGGCTTCGGCTGTTGTTTATGGTGGTAAGCTATTTGTTGGTTCACGCGATGGTTTCTTTTATTGTTTAGATGCTGAAACAGGTGAATTAAATTGGAAGTATGATGGAAAAGGCTCGTGGATAGTTGCTTCAGCAGCGGTTAAAAATGAAACAGTTTATCTAACTACTTCAGATTCCTATTTATTCATCGCATTAAACATCTTAACCGGAAAGGAAAAATATAGTATTAAAACTTCAGGATACAATTTTTCATCACCTTTGGTAAACGGTAACAATATCTATTTTGGAGATTTTAGTGGGAAAATCTATTCCGTTAATGCTGAGCATGGAAAAATTGAGGGTGAATTTGAAACGACATCGAGACTGAAATATAAAGAAGAAGTTTTGGATAGAGAGGGTAAGCTTGACTTTGTTCATTCAGCAGGAAAAAGTAATCCTGCACTTTCTCAAACAGGAATCGAAGTAATGGATAAATTTTATAAACTTGGGTCTATTGTATCATCGCCAATCATTGCTAATGGCATAATCTATTTTGGTAGCGCAGATGGTTATTTATATGCTGTAAAAATGCCTTAGTCAGAGTATAATACATTGATATAAGGGCTTTGTCATTTTTAAGGAGGGATTAACTATCATTAGTTTCTGATCTTGTATCTTTGTAGCTAATGGCTAAACACGAAATCATACCCTGCGAGCGTTGTGGAACACCAATAGAGTGTAAGGCTAACTCATACACTAAATGCCAGTGCAGTGTTGTACAGCTTGATTTAAATGAGATGCAGTACATTAGTGAACTGCATGATGGGTGTTTGTGTGCTAAATGCTTATTTGAACTTCAGCAAGAGTACAGAGACGCCATGGCTTCATAAAATCTATTTTTTTGGCTAACTTTGCGTCAAATTATTTGTTAACAAAGAATGGCAAAAGTACAAGTTGGGTTGGTGCAGATGAGCTGTACCAATAATAAGCAAGAAAATTTAGATAAAGCAATTTTAAAAATCAGGGAAGCAGCAGCAAAAGGTGCACAAATTGTGTGTTTGCAAGAGCTTTTTACTTCCCTATACTTTTGTGATGTTGAAGATTATGACAACTTCAATTTGGCTGAGGCTATTCCCGGTCCTTCCACAGATGCTTTACAAGTTATCGCTAAAGAGTTGGGCGTGGTAATTATTGCTTCTTTATTCGAAAAGCGTACAGCAGGCTTGTATCACAATACAACAGCTGTTTTAGATGCTGATGGAACTTATCTTGGCAAGTATCGTAAAATGCACATTCCTGATGATCCTGCTTTTTATGAGAAGTTTTACTTCACTCCGGGTGATTTAGGTTATAAGGTTTTTCAGACAAAATTTGCCAAAATCGGCATATTGATCTGCTGGGATCAGTGGTACCCTGAAGCATCACGTATTACAGCTTTGATGGGTGCTGAGATTATGTTTTATCCAACTGCTATAGGTTGGGCTACAGATCAGGATGAAGAAACAAATAAAGATCAGTATAATGCATGGCAGACCATTCAGCGTTCTCACGCTATTGCTAATGGAGTGCCTGTAGTGAGTGTAAACCGTGTTGGACTTGAACAAAATGGAGCTATGAAATTCTGGGGTGGAAGTTTCGCAACAAATGCTCAGGGCAGATTGCTTTATTTGGGTTCACATGAAAATGAAGAAACTAAAGTAGTAGAATTAGATTTATCTGAGTCTGATTTCTTCCGTAAACATTGGCCTTTCTTAAGAGATCGTAGAATAGACTCTTATCAGCCGATCACTAAAAGATTTATTGACGAAGATTAAGATTTAGAAATGTCATCATTTAACGAAGTAATATTTAATAATAGTCCTAAAAAGACTGGATACGCTTTTCCTGCCGAATGGGTAAAACATGACGCAACCTGGTTAAGCTGGCCGCATAAAGAGGCTTCATGGCCAGGAAAACTAGAAACTATATTTGAACCGTATTGCCAGTTTATTAAAATTGTAGCAACCGGTGAAAAGGTTAGAATTAACATTAACGATGAAGAAACTAAGGCTTTTGCTATTTCTGAATTGGAAAAGGTTGGTGCTGATTTAAGTCAGATAGAGTTTTATTTTAATCCAAGTAATGATGCCTGGTGCCGAGATCATGGCCCTGCTTTTTTGTTAAACAAGGAAACGGGAAAAAGAGCCATAGTAGACTGGGGATATAATGCATGGGGAGATAAATATCCTCCTTATGATCTTGATGATGTAATTCCAACCAAAATAGCTGAGCATTTTAACTTACCTGTTTACCATCCTGATATTGTGATGGAGGGTGGATCTGTTGAGTTTAATGGTGCAGGCACAATCCTTACAACTACAGCATGCTTATTAAATGAGAACAGAAATCCTCATTTAAATAAGGAACAGATTGAGCAATACCTAAAAGAATTTTATGGTGCAGATCAAGTATTGTGGTTAGGTGACGGGATAGTTGGTGATGATACCGATGGTCATATCGACGACATTACTCGTTTCGTTAACGAGGATACCGTTTTAACAGTTGTGGAGAGTAATCCTCTGGATGAAAATTATCTGCTGTTACAAGAGAATTTAGAAGCGCTAAAGGCCATGCGATTATTAAGCGGGAAACCTTTAAATATCGTGAAATTGCCAATGCCTTCTCCAGTGATCCACGAAGACACAAGACTACCAGCTTCATACGCTAATTTTTACATTGCAAATGCTGCGGTAATTGTACCAACTTTTAGAGATGTAAATGATGAGAAAGCGTTGGAGATCATAAGAGGTGTTTTCCCTGATAGAGAAGTTGTAGGAATAGATTCTACAGATATTATTTGGGGATTGGGTAGTTTCCATTGCCTTAGTCAGCAGGAACCATCTATTTAATCGCTTTTATAATCGACATAAATTAATTGAATATAACCAAACAAGAAATACAGATGAAGTTATTAGAAGGAAAAACAGCACTTGTTACGGGTGCATCCAAAGGAATTGGCCGCAAAATAGCGGAAAAGTTTGCAGAGCATGGTGCTAATGTAGCTTTTACTTATTTATCATCAGTAGAAAAGGGAGAGGCTTTAGAGCAAGAATTGCAAAGTTTTGGTACTAAGGTTAAAGGATATCGTTCTGATGCTTCTAAATTTGATGAAGCAGAGAAATTGATTAGTGATATTGTTGCTGACTTCGGTGCATTAGATATCGTAGTAAACAATGCTGGTATCACTAAAGACGGTTTATTGATGCGCATGAGCGAGGAGAACTGGGATGAGGTAATTAATGTTAACCTTAAGTCTGTATTTAACGTGTCTAAAGCTGCATCTAAAGTGATGATGAAAGCACGTAAAGGATCTATCATTAATATGAGTTCAGTAGTAGGTGTTCAAGGAAATGCGGGTCAGGCTAACTATGCTGCATCTAAAGCAGGTATCATTGGCTTCTCTAAGTCATTGGCTAAAGAGTTAGGATCACGTAATATCCGTACCAATGTTATTGCTCCAGGATTTATCCGTACTGAAATGACAGATGTATTAGACCCTAAAGTAGTACAAGGTTGGGAAGATGGTATTCCTTTGAAAAGAGCAGGCGAGACTGATGATGTAGCAAATGCATGTGTATTCCTTGCATCTGATATGAGTGCTTACGTAACCGGACAAGTGTTGTCTGTTTGCGGCGGAATGTTGTAAGCTAACTATAAATATTTGTAAAGGGTATCAGGATTTTCTGATACCTTTTTTTATTTAAATTGATATGTGTTCATAAGCTCTGTTACATCAGGTACTTGTCTGTACTTTTTAAAATAAGCATATCCTTGTTGAAGGTTTGTCCAGAAAGCCTTATACTGAGGGAACGCTGAGAGATGTTTATTTAGATTGGCATCTGTGATTTTGAATGGGAAAATATGAACAGGAATCTCATTTTGCCCTGAGTTTCTTGCCTCCACTGCTAATATGTAAACCTCTTTTATTTTTTCATCTGTTAATGGAATGCAGCCCACTGTTACACAATTGCCATGAATGTAAATGTGGTTGCCGGGCTTTTCATTTGCACTCCTCAACAGGTCAACACTGTTGGGATAATTTATTCCTAAAGATAAGTGGAAATTGCTTTTAGGATTAAATGCTGCAATGTGATAAAATCCCTCCGGAGTTTGTAAATCTCCCTCCTTTAATTTAGGTCCCAATACTCCTGATAATGTACAAAATGGATATACTTTAAACAGTTTGTATTGCTTTTGAGTACTTTGCTTTAACCAAATTTCTAATCTCCTCTCTGCTTTGTAAGCAGCTATATACAAAATGAATTTCCCTGTTATCTGCTCCTTAGCGAGTTCTTTTTGCAAGTTTTCCCACTTTACATCATAAGCCTCTCTAACACGTTCAAATGTTAATTGCTGCGTTTTAAAGCTAGATTGGGCAAGTGTAGGAATTGACATAATGTTTTACTATAAACAAACTTATATAAAATTGTGCGCGCATTTTAAAATTTAGCATCTTTACCCAAACACGTATGAACGATTCTTTTAGCTTATACACTTTATTGGCTTTACTGGGGTGCTTGCTTGCAGGGGCTCTTTTTGCCTGGTTATTGTACCGTAAAACGGAGCACTTAGATAAAAGGCTACGGTATGGACTATTTGCAATACGCACTATTGTAGTAACCATAATAGCCTCACTGTTGTTCTTTCCGTTGGTAAGGAGTATCTCGTATGATCTCGAAAAACCGGTAATTATTATTGGGCAAGACAATTCTTTGTCTGTTGGAGCGATTGAACCTAAAGGGTTCAATAAACAACAATATGAAAAGGAGATGCAGGATTTGGCGGATAAGTTGTTGGAAAAATATGAAGTTAAGATTTACAATTTTAGTGATAGCATTAAATCAGGGTACGACTTTAAAAATAAAGGCCAGTTAAGTAACGCTTCAAAATTCATTAGTCAATTAAATGATGAATTGCTGAACCGTAATGTTGGCTCAGTTATTTTAGCTACAGATGGTATTTTTAATCGTGGTGGCAGCCCGCTTTATGATTTAAACAAGTTGAAAGCTCCGGTTTATACCATTGCACTGGGAGATACAATTCCAAAGAAGGACTTAGTGATTGCCAATGTAAACCACAATAGTTTGGTTTATCTTGATAATGAATTTACACTAGAGGTTCAGGTGCAAGCTTTTGAAAGTAAAGGGGAACAATCCAGAATTTCAGTTACTGAAGGTGGCAAAAAGATTTACGATGAAGAGCTTCAGATTAATTCGAACCCTTTTGTAAAGAACATAACAATTAAGCTAAAAGCTACTAAGCTTGGTCTTCAAAAATATACTATTCAGTTAAATCCACTAAAAGATGAAATATCAGAGCGTAATAATGCTCAAAACATTTTTATAGAAGTAATTGATGCAAAGCAAAAGATATTACTCGCCTCAGCTGCCCCGCATCCTGATATTGCAGCATTAAAACAGGCGATTACCTTAAATAAGCATTACGATCTAAAGGTTGCCTTGGGTGATGACTTAAATGCAATTAATCCTAATGATTATAGCTTAATTATCTTGTATCAGTTGCCTGCTCTTCAAAATGATGGAGGAGTTTTTATTAATAAACTTCAACAGAGTAATGTGCCATTGTGGTACATTTTAGGTGCTCAAAGTAATTTGTATGCTTTTAATAAGATGCAGAATACGGTTAACTTTAATGGGAGTAATAATACCATACAGGAAGCTTTTGGGGTTGTAAATACTGGATTTACTACATTCGAAATGAATGCATCATTAGATAAGCAGATGGAGGGATTTGATCCTCTCCAAGCGCCATTTGGTGAAATAAAAATAAATGGTACAGCGCAGGTAGCTTTAAAACAGCGAATAGGTAAGATCAAGACTGAATCTCCACAGTTGTTTTTTATGAATGCTGATGGCAAGAAGACAGGGTATTTGATAGGTGAGGGGATATGGCGTTGGAAGTTGGCAGAAGCCCAGAACGAGCAAAAGACAGATGTTTTTAATACTTTGATATCAAACGCAGTTCAATACCTTGCTGTAAAGGACGACAAACGTAAATTTAAAGTTTATACTGCCAAAAACACATTTGATGAAAATGAAAATGTGTTGATCAATGCGGTTCTTTATAATGATAGCTACGTTTCGGTAAATACACCTGATGTAAGTATTCAGATCAAAAATGAAGAAGGAAAAGCGTATAATTTCTTGTTTTCGAGAACTGAGACTGCTTATCAGCTTGATGCAGGAATGTTGCCTGCCGGAAATTATACTTATACTGCAACCACCACCTTAGGGAATAAAAAGCATACTGCGCAAGGACTTTTTTATGTAAATGCACTAGTTGCAGAATATCAGCAAACCATTGCTAATCACCAGTTGCTAAATACTATGTCGGTTCAAACGGGCGGTAAAATGTATATGCCACAGAATTTATCTCATATTTTAAATGACATAAGTACTAATGACCAGATAAAGACTTTGAGTTATGAGGATCGTAAATATGAGGAATTGATTAACTTTAAATGGGTGTTTGCACTGATAGTTACATTGCTTACTCTTGAATGGTTTTTAAGAAAAAGAAACGGAGAAATTTAAGTCCTGAAGTATGCAAATAAACACTATGGATGCCATTGAGATCCTGGGAACCATTTCTTTTGCGATATCTGGCTCTTTTGCGGCCATGCAGAGAAGATTAGATCCTTTTGGGGTACTCATTATCGCTTTTGTAACTTCAATTGGTGGAGGTACTGTTCGTGACCTTTTACTAGGCGATACACCTGTTGCATGGATGAGGGATGTAAACTACTGCTTGCTGATTTTACTTACCTCAATTGCTACCATCTTTTTTAAAACTCACATTAAGAAATTTAAAGTGACTCTTTTCCTGTTTGACTCTTTAGGTCTTGGCTTGTTTACTATGCTAGGTATTCAGAAAGGCATAGTTTTCGGATTGAGCCCGGGTATTTGCATTGCACTTGGAACCATTACAGGATGTTTTGGTGGTATTATAAGGGATACACTATTGAATACTATTCCGATAATATTCAGAAAAGAAATTTATGCTACTGCCTGTATTATGGGGGGTACATTGTACTTCACTCTTCTGTATTTTAATTTAAAAGAAGATCTGGCAAAGGTTGCGGTGATTGCATTTATTTTTACCTTAAGAATAGTAGTAGTAAGGTATAAGCTGACGTTACCTAGGTTTGGCTATTAATTTTTAGGAGCTTCCTGGATAATGACAAAAACATCTTCATTGTCTTTTTTCATGAAGTACTTTTCTCTGGCAAATTTTTCTGCAGTATTTAGGTCGGTATTTAGCTCGTTAAGGTCTTTTTTAACTTTGGCAATTTCTTTTACATAGAAATCCTTTTCTTCCTGAAGTTTATTTACCTGTGATCTGTATTCGTATTGAGCTACTACATCATTCTTATCGAAAAATAACATCCATACCACGAATGCCATTACACTAAGGAAGTATTTGTTGCGTAAAAGTTCTAGCAGGCGATTCATATTGACAAAGATATAAAATAAGACACGAAGATTTAAAAGCTTTGGCTTTTAATCAAATGAGTATTCTCCACTTATCAACATATTAGATCTAAATGAAAGTAAATTATATGTTTCAATAAGAGTTAATTAGTGTAAAGATCAGATATTGTATATAGCTTGTAAAGAAACGATAAAACGTCGCCCTAAATTAAACGCAAACAAATGAAAACTATTTTTTACTCATTATTGATACTAATTGTTCTTACATCGTCTGGCTGGTCTGTTAAACATGGGAAACCAGATAAGAGAGTCAAAGTTATTTTCGATACTGATATGGGGCCGGATTTTGATGATGTAGGTGCAATAACTGTTTTGCATGCATTAGCTGCTAAAGGTGAATGCGAAATTCTAGCAACAGTCTCATCTGATAGCCATCCTTCTGTTGCTCCTACTATTGAGGTTTTTAACCAATATTTTAGGAAACCTAATATTCCTATAGGTATTGCTTCCGTAAAGGCCCCAGGTTTTATATCTCCCAACAATTGGAACGATTCATTGGTTACACACTTCCTTAAAAATAAACAGATTGCTAATTATCCTAGCGCTTTGGAAGTTTATAGGAAAGTATTGGCAAAGCAGGATGATAATAGCGTAACCATAGTGACCGTTGGTTTCTTATCAAATATCATGGACTTGCTTAACTCTAAGCCGGATCAATTTTCCAGTCTTTCGGGAATGGATCTTGTAAAAAAGAAAGTGAAAAATTGGGTTGCAATGGCGGGAATGATACCAAATGGGGTAGAATTTAATGTAAATGAGCATAAGGAAGCAGCTTATGAAGCTTTTAGTAGATGGCCGAAACCATTATTATTGAGCGGCTTTGAAATAGGAGATAAAATACATACCGGTAGCAAATTGGCAAAGAGAAATATTAGTAAAAACCCTGCTGCATGGGCTTATCAGTATAATCTGGCTACTTATGACAAAAATAAGCCGGCTAATAGACCCTCATGGGATCAAACAGCAGTTTTATGCGCAATCAGAAAGCCTGAAAAATATTTTTATGTTAATGGCCCTGGTAAATTTATAGTAAATAAAGATGGATCTAATTTATGGGATGCAGATGTTAATGCCGGACATTATTTTCTTACACATAAATATCCGTACGAAAAGATTTCAACTATAATAGAAGACTTAATGCTGTATGAGCCTGGAAATTGATCAGTACAAAAATCCCCGAAGCTTTTAGGCATCGGGGATTTTTGTTATTAGCGTATTTATCCTATCGTAAACTTAGGATAAGTATTTCTTACTTCTTTAAGAATTTGAAGTCTTTACCAATAAAACGTGCTGCATCACCTAATTCTTCTTCAATACGCAGCAATTGATTGTATTTTGCAATCCTGTCTGAACGTGAAGCTGAACCGGTTTTAATCTGACCACAGTTTAATGCTACTGCAAGATCCGCAATAGTAGTATCTTCAGTCTCACCACTTCTATGACTCATTACTGAGGTATAACCATTAGTTTGTGCTAAAGAAACTGCATTGATAGTTTCAGTTAATGAACCAATTTGGTTTACTTTAACCAAGATAGAGTTAGCAGTGTTTTTGTCGATACCTGCTTGTAAACGAGTTACATTGGTAACAAACAAATCATCACCTACAAGTTGAACTTTGTCACCGATTTTATCAGTTAACATTTTCCAACCATCCCAATCATTTTCATCCATACCATCTTCAATAGAGATAATTGGATATTTTTCAGTTAAAGATGCAAGGTAATCAGCCTGTTCAGCGCTTGTGCGGATAGCACCTTTATCACCTTCAAATTTAGTATAGTCGTATTTACCATCTTTGTAGAACTCAGAAGCAGCACAGTCAAATGCTAAGAAGATTTGCTCGCCAGCTTTGTAGCCTGCTTTTTCGATAGCTTGGATGATAGTCTCAACTGCATCTTCAGTACCTGCAAAAGTTGGAGCAAATCCACCTTCGTCACCTACAGCTGTTGAAAGACCTCTATCATGTAAAATAGCTTTTAAGTTATGGAATACTTCTGTTCCCCATCTTAATGCTTCAGAGAATGAAGACGCGCCAACTGGCATGATCATAAATTCTTGAAAAGCAATAGGAGCATCAGAGTGAGAACCACCATTTACGATGTTCATCATCGGAATAGGTAAAATGTTAGCATTAACACCGCCGATATAACGGTATAAAGGCTGACGGCTTTCTTGAGCTGCAGCTTTAGCAACAGCTAAAGAAACACCTAAGATAGCGTTAGCACCAAGATTTCCTTTATTTTCTGTTCCGTCAAGCTTGATCATTAAGCTGTCGATAGCATTTTGTTCAAATACATCAACACCTTTTAATTCATCAGCAATTTTATCATTCACGTTAGCAACGGCTTTTAAAACACCTTTACCTAAGTAAACTTTTTTATCACCATCTCTTAACTCCACAGCTTCATGCATACCAGTAGAAGCTCCTGATGGTACTGCTGCACGACCAAGGATACCATTTTCTGTAATTACATCTACTTCGATTGTAGGATTGCCGCGGGAGTCAAGTATTTGCCGCGCACGAACATCAATTATTAAACTCATTTTTATTGGTTTTTATTTGTAAATAACCCTTAGTGTAAAAGTTACAATTACTAAGGCGATATCCAAAGTTAAAAATTAAACGCAAAAAAGTCGTAATTAATTTAATTACGACTTTTTGAATATTGATTATTTAATGGTTTTGTTGTTATCGAGTTGTTTTGTAGTTAGTTAAGTTTATGCACTTTCTGACTTCGCAGCAAAAACAGCTTTGTATACAATTCCGGCTAAAATGGCACCAACAATGGGTGCAACCCAAAATAACCAAAGTTGACTCAAAGCTTCACCGCCAACAAAAATGGCCTGACTGGTACTTCTTGCCGGATTAACTGAAGTATTCGTTACAGGGATACTAATTAGGTGAATTAGTGTTAATCCAAGACCAATTGCCAAACCTGCAAATCCCTTTGGAGCCCTTTCATCAGTTGCACCTAATATTATGATTAAAAAAATGAAGGTCATTACTATTTCTGTAACCAGCGCTGCAGTCATGTTGTATTTTCCCGGAGAGAGGTCTCCGTATCCATTTGCGGCAAAGCCTCCAATAGGATTTCCATTTCCGGTAGCGATGATGTAAAGTACTCCAGCGGCTACGATGCCTCCTAATACTTGTGAAATAATATATGGGATAAGATCTTTTCCGTCAAAGCGTCCACCAACCCAAAGGCCGATTGAAACTGCGGGGTTTAGGTGGGCTCCGGATATGTGGCCGAGAGCATAAGCAATAGTCACTACTGTTAGTCCGAAGGCGAGTGCTACACCGGCAAAGCCAATGCCTGCACTTGGATAATTACAGGCTAAAACCGCGCTGCCGCAGCCGCCTAGAACAAGCCAAAATGTACCGATAAATTCTGCTGCTAGTTTTTTCATAGGAGTTTAATTTAGTTTAGGCAGCGACATTGATTTTTTATCACTACCCGGTTGTTAAATTAATGGTAGAATATTTGTTTTTTTTATTATGAAATTTAAAAACAAATATTCATTTTTCCTAGAAAAAAAGCAGAGGTATTAGTAGTTTACTCCCACTTAAATACCTTAACAGCAACGATATAGACTCCGATTCCCCAGATAGCCATAATCAGGATTTGATGTTTCACATCCCATAAGCCAGCACCTTCAAAAGCTACCTTTCTCATGGCATCGTTAAGGTATGTTAAGGGCAATGCACGACTTATTGGTTGAAGCCATGACGGAAATGCATCGATAGAAAAAAACGTGCCCGATAATAAGAACTGGGGTAACGTAATGATATTTGAAATAGGAGGGATAGTACTTTCACTTTTTGCTATTCCGGATACGATAAAGCCAAAGCCCATAAATACTACAAGCCCAATGATGGCAAGTAAAAGCATATTTAGTACCGTGATCACGCCATGTATTAAGGTGAAATGGAAAAAGAAATGCCCAATAAGAATAATAAATACGGCTCCACAAAGTGCAAAACCTATTCTTGCAATGCCTTCGCCAAAAACAATACTCGCTCTGCTTACAGGGGTAGCAAAGAAGCGTTTGATAACCAGGGTTTGTCTTAAACTAAAAAATACAAATGCTGTTCCAAATACTCCTGTGCTTAATAAAGAGAAACCCAGCTGTCCCGGTAAAATGAAGTCTATGGTACGGTAAATTCTACCTTGAACAGTGCTTTCGTTTAACTGAGCTACGGTAGGTTTAATGTCTTTTGAATTTAAAGTATACATTAGGTTGGCCAGTACAGACTTAAGGATGCTCCCTTTATCAATAGACGCTGAGGTATATTGAACGTTGGCAAGATAGGCTGGCGTACCGGAAGTATTTTTTTTAACGTTGATTACAGCAGCTATGTGCCCCTTTTCAAGTTCCGCCTTTATTTCATCAGCATCTTTGTCTTTAACGATATGTATGACATTGATTTGCTCAATTGCATTAATAATCGGGTTTTGAAGGTCAGAACCTGGCGCAATAGCCAAATCAACCTTTACACCACCACCTCCTAAAAAGCCAAAAACAAGAATGAAGATTAAAGGGAAGGCAAGTGTAAAAACAACTGCCGAAGGGCTACGCATAATGGAACGAAAACTTGCTTTTGCAAGGGCCAACGTAGCTTTGGTATTATTATAAGGTTTGCTCATGTTCTTTGTTAATTATCCTCACGCCATTCTTTCCCTGTCAGGTTAATGAAAACATCTTCCAGGTTAGCTTTTTTAACTTCTTTTTGGCGTTCAAAACCACTATTTATAAGGTTGTCTATCAAGTTGTCTGGTGTATCTAATGCAATGATTTCACCACGTTCAACAAAAGCAACACGATCACAAAGTTGTTCTGCCTCATCCATATAGTGGGTTGTGATCACTACAGTTGTGCCATTATTTCTGATATCGATAATTAAATCCCATAAATTACGACGTGCCTGAGGATCCAATCCTGTAGTAGGCTCATCAAGGAAAATGATTTTAGGAGAGTTGATAAGTGTAGTGGCAATAGAGAAACGTTGCTTCTGACCACCAGACAGGGCTTTGTACTTAGCTTTTGCTTTATCCTGAAGATTTACCTTTTCAAGCATCTCCATAGGTTTTATGTCTACGCCATAAAGTCCTGCGAACAGCTCCATTAACTCAATCAGATTGAGGTTAGGGTAGTAGCCAGCGGCCTGTAATTGTACTCCAATAATCCTTTTGATTTTACTTGCATCTTTGTCAACAGAGTAACCATCAACTATGATTTCGCCTGAAGTCTTTTCGCGAAGCGTTTCGATAATTTCAAGTGTAGTTGTTTTTCCTGCACCGTTAGGCCCCAGAAGGCCAAATATCTCATTCTCATAAACTTCAAAGCTGATACCTTGCACAGCAGTGAAATCGTCATACTTTTTTACCAGTTCTTTTACACTGATAATGGCATTCGTTTTATCCATGTTATAAATGTAAGAAGGTTTAGAGGAATAGAAAACGCTATTCTGCTAAACCTTCTAAAATGTCGGTAAAATGATAGTTTTGAACCGGTAAATATTACCAGGCTAATTCGCCTTTGATCATATCTATGAAATCGTCAAAAAGGTAACGTGAATCATGTGGGCCTGGAGAAGACTCAGGGTGATACTGTACTGAGAATGCTTTTTTGCCTTTCACGCGGATACCTTCAATAGATTGATCATTTAAATTGATGTGAGTGATCTCTACTTTGTCAGATTTTCTAACATCTTCAGGGATTACACCAAAACCATGGTTCTGTGATGTTACTTCGCAGTGATTTTTAATGATGTTTTTAACCGGGTGATTTAAACCTCTGTGACCGTTAAACATTTTCATTGTGCCTATGCCATTTGCTTCTGCAAGCAATTGATGGCCTAAGCAAATTCCGAAAAGAGGTTTGTCGGCTGCTAATATTTTAGTTACGGTTTCGATCGCATAAGGCATTGCTGATGGATCACCAGGGCCATTAGAGATGAAATAACCGTCAGCACCCCATTTATCCATTTCCTCAAAAGTGGTTTTGGCAGGGAAAACCTGAACGTAAATATCTCTTGCGTCGAAGTTACGTAGTATATTCTTTTTAATTCCTAAATCTAAAGCTGCTATTTTGTAAGTAGCCTCCGGAGAACCATAGAAGTAGGGAGTTTTTGTGGAAACTTTAGAAGATAATTCTAAACCATCCATTGAAGGTACTTCAGCTAATTTGCTTTTTAATTCATCAAGGTCAGTGATTTCTGAAGAGATGATTGCATTCATTGCTCCTTTATTTCTGATGTGACGAACCAAAGCACGCGTATCGATGTCAGAAATACCTACGATGTTTTCATTCTGAAAATAATCCTGTATAGATTCAGAAGCTTCTTTACGGCTAAAACCGATATTGTAATTTTTGCAAACTAAACCAGCGATTTTTATGTTTTCCGATTCAGTTTCATCTTTGTGGATACCATAATTTCCAATATGTGCATTGGTGGTTACCATAATCTGAGCGAAATAAGAGGGATCAGTGAAAATTTCCTGATATCCTGTCATACCTGTATTAAAACAGATTTCGCCTGTTGTTGTGCCTATTTTTCCAGCGGCTTTACCGTGGTAAACTGTGCCGTCAGCCAGTAACAAGATTGCAGGTAACTTGGTGTAATTAGTCATGGTAATTATTAAGAGAAATTATTGGGATTAAAAAAGGAGAAAATGATGGTTCTAGTACGGCTTTGATGCCGTTATTGTAATTAACATATGTGCTGTTAAGTGACCCCCTCATTTCGGGATACAAAGATACGTTTTTGATGATTTAAATCAAGAGTTTTTTTAAGAATGTTTTAAGGAACTTCTGTTAGTTAACGGATACTTCATGTTATATATAGTATAACGGAAACGAACAAGGCATGAACTAAATGTCACAAAAACGATAAAACTGTGTTTATTTCGAATGTAAAAACTAATTTTGTCGCTACAAAACGATAGAACTATGTCAGTAAACAAAGAGGTTAAACGCATAACCACACATATACTTCAGGAAATGAAGGCTAGTGGAGAAAAAATAGCCATGTTAACCGCTTACGATTATTCGATGGCGACCATTCTTGATGATGCAGGTTTGGACGTACTATTAGTTGGTGATTCAGCTTCTAATGTAATGGCCGGACATGAAACTACTCTGCCAATAACTCTTGATCAGATGATTTATCATGCTCAAGGTGTAGTTAGAGGTGCAAAACGTGCATTTGTAGTTGTCGATTTGCCTTTTGGCAGCTACCAGGGTAACTCTAAGGAAGCATTAAATTCGGCAATCAGAATCATGAAAGAATCTGGTGCGCACGGTGTAAAGCTTGAGGGGGGAACTGAAGTTGCTGAATCAATATCACGTATCATTACGGCAGGAATTCCTGTTATGGGACATCTTGGATTAACTCCACAGTCTATTTATAAGTTCGGTACTTATACTGTTAGAGCGAAAGATGAAGATGAAGCAGAAAAATTAAAAACTGATGCACTTGCATTGCAAGAAGCAGGATGTTTTGCTATTGTACTTGAGAAAATACCCGCTAAACTCGCTAAAATAGTTTCGGAAAGTTTACAAATACCGACTATAGGTATTGGTGCTGGTCCGGATTGTGATGGACAAGTATTGGTCGTTAATGATATGATTGGTTTAACAAAAGGATTTAAGCCTCGTTTTTTACGTCAATATATAAATTTGTATGATGGCATATTAGACGCAGCACAATCATATATTAAAGATGTTAAAGCAAAAGATTTCCCGAACGAAAAGGAGCAGTATTAAATGCCGGTAACCGATAAAGATATACTTTACGAAGACAATCACCTGATAGCAGTATTAAAACGTGCAGGTGATATTGTGCAGATTGACGAGACAGGTGATGAGCCTCTTGACGAGCAAGTAAAAAAGTATCTAGCTAAAAAATATAACAAACCTAATAGTGCCTTTCTGGGCGTTGTACATCGCCTAGATAGGCCGGTTAGTGGTGTAATCCTTTTTGCTAAAACAAGTAAGGCGCTTGAGCGGATGAATGCAGTATTCAAAAATCGCGAAGTAAAAAAGACTTATTGGGCTATAGTTAGAAATAAACCAGCTAAACCTTCTGGAACATTAGTGCATTGGCTGGTTAAAAATCCTCAAAAGAATGTGGTTACTCCACATAATATAGAAGTGCCAGGGAGCCAGCGTTCAGAATTAAGTTACAGGTTGCTAGGGGAACTGGGAGGTTATTATCTAATAGAGGTTGATCCACTTACCGGACGATCACATCAAATCAGAGTGCAGTTGTCTACATTAGGATGCCCAATTGTAGGTGATAATAAATATGGCTATCCTAGAGGTAGCCGTAAAGGAAGTATTTGCTTGCATGCTCGCAGGTTACAGTTTATCCATCCGGTAAAGAAAGAACCTGTGAATATTTTTGCAAAGCTACCTGTTGATGGTTTTTGGGAGCGTTTTGAGAATTTTTAGATTATTTACATTCTGTTAAAGAAAGTACTACTGCGTCTTCAAATTTTAACTTCGCTCTATTTTTAAATACAGTTTTGCCACTTTTCTCTTCTACATCACCAAAACCTTCATATAATTTTCCATCCCTTTTTAAAAATACAACCTCTCTTGTTGATCGCATTCCTTCTGAATCAAAAGTATATTCTGCTAGGATAGTATCTCCTTTAATTTCTCCAGCAATAGTGCCTTTGTTACTGTCTTTCTCAAACAGATTATAACTTAAATCTCCAGTTAATTCTTCGTTTTCAGTATTCAACTTGAGTTTTATGGTGTCTCTGTTCTTGGTATAAATGTAACAATCTGTGATTTTTACTTGAGCTGGTACTGCTGGTGTAAGCGTAGTATCAACCGATGTTATTGAAGTACTATCGACACTTTTGCTGTCGGTATTACTGCTATTGCATGCAGATGCTAGCAAGGCGATGCCGGTTAATAGGATGAGTGATTTTTTCATATTGACATTAATTGTTCTTCTTTCTTCCTGCAATAGCCCTGCCATTTTTATGGTTACCTGAATTTTATATTGAGCAAGAAACAGATTTTATTGTTCAAACAAATGAATACTTTTGAGATATGAGTAAGCAGATCATATCAATCGATGCCCCTTTGAATTTTGATTTTCAAGAATGTTTATGGTTTCTGGATAGGAATTTTGACGACTGTATGCATAAGGTAGATACAGATCAGGTTATAAAAGTTGTTGAAATTGAAGGTCAGCAATTATTGGTTAGTGTCGCTTTTTATGAGCATAAATTGCAGATTGAGCTACTTGATGGCAATCTTAAGCAGCCTGATTTAAATAAGCTTAAGAAATTTGTATCTGATTGGTTTGATCTTGAGAAAGATATGGAGTCCTTTTATCTGTTAATAAAAAATGATGAAAGGTTAGCTTATATGGCAACGGCTTATAATGGGCTCCGTTTAATTGGCATACCTAATTTATTTGAAGCCATTTGTTGGGCAATAATAGGTCAGCAGATTAACCTTACTTTCGCATATAAATTAAAGAGACGACTGGTTGAAAAGTATGGAGCCTATATGTCTTATAATGGGTTCAATTATCATGTGTTTCCAAATTGCGAGGTACTAGCTGAACTTTATCCTGATGATCTGAAGGAAATGCAGTTTTCTAAAAGCAAGGCAGAGTATCTGATTAATATTGCAAAAGCATTCGCTTCCGGAGAAATTAGTAAAGATAAATTACTTGCCTTGCCGGATCTTATTGCAAGACAAAAAGCTTTGAATAACATTAAGGGCATAGGTGTTTGGACCGCTAACTATGCACTTATGAAATCTTTAAAAGAACATTCATGTGTTCCTTATGGGGATGCGGGACTTCTGAATTCATTGTTAAATCATAAAATTATTGCAGATAAAAAACAGCACAAGGAAATTGAGCTGTTTTTTAGTAATTATCCAGGGTGGGAGAGCTATTTGGTATTTTATCTTTGGCGAAGTCTTTCAACGAAGTGCTAAACTTTACCCAATGTTGTTTTTGCAGCTTCCCAACCTATAATTGCCGTTTTACGTGAACTACCCCAATGATACTGACCAAATTCCCCAGTAGATTTGATAACTCTGTGGCATGGAATTAAAAATGCAACCGGATTATCTCCGACTGCAGATCCTACAGCCCTGCTTGCCTTTGGGTTATTAATAGATGCAGCAATAGTAGCATAAGTGGATAAACCTCCAATTGGCACTTTTAGTAAGGTTTCCCATACCTTTAACTGAAAAGCGGTTCCTTTTAAATGAAGTTTTATTTCATTTATTCTGCTCCAATCCTGAGTAAATATGTAAAGTGCATTCTGCTGTATCATATCCAATAGCTGATGATATTGGGCATTGGGGAAATTGTTTTTTAAAGCTTCCAATGCTTCATTTTGATCATCTGCAAATGCCATATAGCAAATGCCTTTTCCTGTAGATGCGACAATCAGAGATCCGAAAGGACTTTCAGCATAGCTATAATTTATAGTGAGCTGTTCACCTCCATTTTTAAATTCGCCAGGAGTCATTCCTTCTATGTTTATAAAAAGGTCGTGGAGGCGACTGGTGCCCGATAGACCTGTCTCGTAAGCCGCATCGAACAAGGTAGCTTGTTTATCTTTAAGGATGCTTTTAGCGTATTCAATTGAAAGATACTGGAGGAATTTTTTTGGTGTAACTCCGGCCCATTCTTTAAACATGCGTTGAAAATGAAAAGGACTAAGATTAACATGTTCGGCAACATCATCAAGTGAAGGCTGTTGCTTAAAATTTACTTTTAAATACGCTATTGCTTGTGCAATTCTATTGTAATCAATCTGACTATATGTTTCCATGATCTTTTGTTTATTAGTCAAAATTACACCTATGTACACTGGTTCGAAACCCGATACTTGCTAATAATAAAAGCTAGTTAATAAAAGTTTATGTAATCATGAAACAAATAGGACCTAATAGAGGTTTACAATGCGAAAACGTAGATTAATATTTAAAAAAATAATAAGGTTATGAGAACAGCACTGATTGGCGCAAGTGGTTTTGTTGGAACTGCAATTTTAAATGAATTACTTAATCGTGGACATGAGGTTACGGCTATTGTACGTAGTCCTGAAAAAATCAAAATTGAAAACGATAAGTTGACTGTTAAAGGGATTGATGTTAATGATACTTCATTATTGACAGAAACATTAAAAGGAACTGAGGTAGTAATCAGCGCCTATAATGGCGGGTGGACTAATCCCAATTTGTACAATGATTTTATTGAAGGTTCTGAAGCTATACAGAAAGCAGTTAAAACCGCAGCAGTAAGTCGTTTAATTGTTGTTGGAGGTGCAGGTAGTTTGGAAATTGACGGAAAACAATTAGTTGACGGACCAGATTTTCCCGCGGCGTATAAAGCAGGTGCTACTGCAGCCAGAGATTATTTAAATACGCTGAAACAAGAAAAAGATTTGCAATGGAGTTTCTTTAGCCCGGCTATTGAGATGCACCCTGGAATTACTACAGGTCGCACAGGAAAGTTTCGATTAGGAGCAAATAGCCCTGTATTTGGTGAAGAGGGAAGGAGCACCTTGTCAGTACAGGATTTGGCTGTGGTTATTGTTGATGAGGTTGAAAGCTCTAAACATCCTCAGCAACGCTTTACAGCCGGCTACTAATTAGAAGCTAAATCGATTAGTGAAATATGAGTTCGACTTTTAGTTAGTGGTTTGTAAAAAGTGGTGATATTAAGATGATTACTAGTAATTAGCTAGATATAACCTTACTTTTGCGCCATATTTTAAAGAGCAATGCCGAGAAAGAGAATTAGGAAGCACTATCGTAGGGCGAGGTATGTACTGTATCGTGAAACTTTAATTGATGCTAAGGAGCATATCCTTACTTTTATTGGATCATTTGTTGGTATAGGTTTAATTGGATTATTAAATAGTAAATACCTGGTGGCTAATGATAATTTGTACCTGATAGGTTCTTTTGGTGCTTCTTCGGTACTTATTTATGGGATCATCAATAGTCCTTTGGCACAGCCAAGAAACCTGATAGGAGGCCATTTGATTTCGGCAATAATTGGAGTGACAGTTGCCAAATTTTTTCCTGGCGAAGTCTGGTTAGCCTGTGCTTTAGCGGTTTCAATCTCAATAGTAGCGATGCAAATTACCAAGACATTACACCCTCCTGGTGGAGCTACTGCACTGATAGCCGTAATCGGAGGTGAAAAGATAAAAGCGTTAGGTTATATGTATGTGCTCTCTCCGGTGTTGTCAGGGATAATGATTTTGTTTCTGGTAGCTTTAGTGTTCAATAATTTAAGACACAGGAGGTATCCAACAAAACCTATATTCAAAAAGTAAGGCCTTAATAATTGACATTAGATCCAAGCTTTAGCTTTTGAAGTGTTTCTGAAGCTTCTTCTGGTTTATTAGTGCCTATTAACAATCTTGATCCATTCTTTAAAACAAGTTGTATTCCTTTATTTCCCGAAACATTAAAGGCCATCCCTTTTTTTAAGAATCCAAATCTAAAACCCCAGCCTCCATATTCCGAAATAGGATCATACTGCCTAACAGAAAATCTTTGAATATTGTCCCACGAATACTTTCTAACTGTTAAATGGAATGGGAAGAAACGTACATAGATCCCATCTTTTTTAATGTAGGTCTCGAGTTTCAGTACTAAAAATGCAAGTGTAAATAAAAACATAAGTACTGAAGCCGTTATCAATTGCATATTGCTCATGGAGTTATCATCAAAAGATTTTCTTTCAAAGACCTGATAAAACACACCGTAGAAAAATATTAAATTGGCTCCAATTAGAATTGCCCAAATCCATTTTTGACCAAAGCGCTGCTTTTCTGAAAATAAGGTTTCGTTGCTAGAATTCATTGTTTCGTATTGTCTAACAGAAAATTACGAACAATTGATTTAAAATAAAAGGTGATATAAGAATAGTTATTAACTAGTTATAAACATATTGTTAAGCCTCCGTAAAAGTTACGAGTTGCTGCAGCATTAAAATACCTGCCGCCCAGAGCATTTAAATCGTTGCCCAAACTGTATTTTTCATTTAACAAATTGTCTGCTCCTGCATAAACTTCGAAGAGGGTTTTACCTATACGGAGGTTCTTTTTGCCAACTTTTGCCTGGACTAAATGGTATTTTTTAGCATATACAGTATTAGCGTCATTTAATGGGATGCTTGAGGTGTAATTGTGCTGTAAAAACAAATAGAATCCCTTTGGTAACCGAACATCTGTACTGTTAATAACTGTTACTTTGGGTACCCCTGTAAGGTTATTGCCAGAGAAATCTTTTGTCTTATCTATATACTTGTCAAATTTAAAATGACTTAGGGTATATGAATTTCTTAATTGTAATCCTCTTATAAAATTATTTCCATTGGTACGGATAATCCAAAATGCCAATGAGCTTTCCAGGCCCCATTGCTTTGTGCCTCCTGCATTTATAAAATAATCGGCCTCTTTTTCATTTATTAAAACTGTTCGCCTTACAATCGCATTTTTAAGGTTGTAATAAAATCCGGTAACATCTACAAAAAGCCTCTTATTTAAACCTTCATATCTTACCCCGGTTTCATAATTCCAGCCATATTCAGGTTGGAGGTCAATATTAATTACATTATTTGAAGCTCGTACTTCTGAAAGACTTGGTGGAGAGTAGCCTTTACTTACGGATGATCTTAGAGAAAATTGATCGTCTAATAAATAAGATAAAGCAATCCTTGGCATGAATTGTACGTCAAATTTATTTGTTTTTTTAGGGATAGCGATCGGAGCAATGCTTCGGTAATTGTAGCCATATAAGTTTGCGCTTGCTGATAACTCAATTAATAGCTTTTGAGATATATCGATGCCAAGATGGGCAAACGCAAAATTTGAATTGGCATTTAGTTTATCCGAAGCTTGAACTGCACCTGGTTGACCAAAGTTATTATCATAATTGTCAAAATCAGTACCTGTTTTCATGCTTTCTAGTCCGATATTAAATTTCCAGTCTACATCAGATGAACTTCTGGCATATTCCAAATAAGAGCGTAGGCCTAGCGTAAATTCTTTGCGCTTTTCATAATTAGTAATAAATGGGTTTTTAAAATCCGTGTAAGAAGAAAATACGGAAATTACGTGTTTAAAATGACTGTTGATGATCCAGTTATTCGAAATCCCACCATATATGGTTTTACTGTAAATGCCGGCATTTTGATCTATAGCGCTTTTGGTTTGTCCTGCCGCAGGGCGAGATGATGATGGGTTCTGTAAATACTGTTCTGCCGTTAGTCCGCCTGGGGTATTGTAATGTAAATCAGAATAAAATAGCAGGGCTTTTAAACTGGCAGTTTTAGTATAGTCCCATTTTTGAAGAGCTTGGAAATATTTACGTTCCATGCCACTGTGATCACGATAGCCATCACTTCGCTGATAAGCTTGAGTGATGTTTAAGCTATATTTTTCAGCTTGATGTTGTAATACAGCATTTTGATGAAAAGAACCAAAAGATCCTCCCTCAAGCTTTAGTGCTATCGAGTTATTATTTGTTATAGCATTGGAGCCCTGTGGTTGTATTAAAACAACACCTCCCGAGTTAGCGCCATAAATGCTACTCTGAGGCCCCTTTAAAATCTGTATCTGGCTTGCGCTGGCAACATCTAAAGCATTTAGGTAACTATTTCCTCCTGCATCAGTTAAAGGGAAATCGTCCAGATATATTTTTATATTTCTTATTCCAAAGGGAGATCTTAATAAGCTGCCCCTTATAGATAATCGGTAACTTCCAGGAGAACGTTCTTCCATTCTAACTCCGGCAACAGTATTTAGCGCTGATACAAAAGAATTGCCCAATTGCCTATCAAGTATTGTACTGTCGATAAGGCCAATTGATCCAGTGGATCTGATTAAAGATTGATTAGAAAAATAAGGTCTTATAGTAACCTCGTTTAACCTTCTGGTTGAATCTTGTTGTGTCTGGGCTGAAGCTGTAATTCCTGCAAGTACTATCAGGCCTGTTAAAAATATTTTCATTCTTTAACAAAGCTAAAATTTAATGGCAAAAATAATAGGACATCATTAGTTTTAGCACAATGTTTAGTCAATAAGTAAGGTCGATGTGACAAAATAAACACCATGAAATTCATCTGTTTATTATATCTTTAGGCGATTTTAATAGAAAGCACGTTTATCATAAACGATACTGCTTTTATTTTTTTATTCATATAATCGTATTTATAAAAATATGTCGAATACATCAAAAATTATCTATACCAAAACAGATGAAGCGCCAATGTTGGCAACCTATTCATTATTACCAATTGTACAAGCTTTTACAGCATCAGCTGGTATTGATGTAGAAACCAGAGATATTTCTTTGGCCGGAAGAATTTTGGCAAACTTTCCTGAGTTTTTAAAGGAAGACCAAAAGGTTGGAGATGCGTTGACAGAACTGGGCCAATTGGCTACCACACCAGAGGCTAATATTATTAAGTTGCCTAATATTTCGGCTTCTATTCCACAATTAGTTGGCGCAATTACAGAGTTGCAATCTCAAGGGTATGCTATTCCTAATTATCCGGATAATGCACAGACTGAGGAAGAAAAAGCAATCAAGGCAAAATATGCAAAAGTTTTAGGTTCGGCGGTTAATCCTGTTTTACGCGAAGGTAACTCTGATCGCAGAGCACCAAAAGCAGTTAAAAACTATGCAAAAGCCAACCCGCATTCAATGGGTGCTTGGTCTGCAGATTCAAAAACTAAGGTTGTAAGTATGACTGAAGGCGATTTTTATGGGTCTGAGAAATCAGTAACAGTAGAAGAAGCTACTCAATTTAAAATTGAGTTTGTTGATGCAAATGGAGCCGTTTCTGAATTAAAAGGATTATCGCCTTTAAAAGCGGGTGAAGTTATCGATAGTTCGGTAATGAGTCTTTCTGCTTTAAAATCTTTCGTTGCAAAAGCTATTGAAGAGGCAAAAGCTGCTGGAGTTTTACTCTCAGCACATTTAAAAGCTACCATGATGAAGGTTTCTGATCCAATCATTTTTGGTGCTATAGTAGAAGTTTATTTTGCAGATGTTTTTGCTAAATATGCTGATTTATTCAAAGAATTAAATGTTGATACCCGTAATGGTTTAGGTGATGTTTATGCTAAAATAGCAGGAAACCCTAAACAAGCTGAAGTTGAAGCTGCAATTGCACAAGCAATTGAAAATGGCCCAGCTTTAGCAATGGTAAATTCAGATAAAGGAATCACTAATCTTCACGTCCCTTCTGATGTGATTGTTGATGCTTCTATGCCTGCAATGATCCGTACTTCTGGTCAGATGTGGAACAAGGACAACAAACAACAAGATACTATTGCTATAATTCCAGATCGTTGCTATGCAGGTGTTTATACTGCTACTATTGACGACTGTAAAGCTCATGGTGCTTTTGATGTTACTACAATGGGTTCTGTGCCAAACGTAGGTTTAATGGCACAAAAAGCAGAAGAGTATGGTTCTCATGATAAAACTTTCCAGGCTACTGCTGCGGGAACAATTCGTGTAACAGATGCTAATGGGCAGGTTTTCTTCGACCAAAAGGTTGAAAAAGGCGACATTTTCCGTATGTGCCAAACTAAAGATGCTCCAATTCAGGATTGGGTTAAGTTGGCAGTAAACAGATCTCGTTTATCAGCTACACCAGCTGTTTTTTGGTTAGATGAAAACAGAGCACATGATAGAGAGATTATTAAAAAAGTAAATAAGTACTTGTTAGATCATGATACAACTGGTTTAGATATTCGTATTTTATCACCTGTTGAAGCTACTAAATTTACTCTTGATAGAATTAGAAAAGGAGAAGATACCATTTCAGTAACGGGTAATGTATTACGTGATTATTTAACAGATTTGTTCCCAATTTTAGAACTAGGTACGTCTGCAAAAATGTTATCTATAGTGCCATTAATGAATGGCGGTGGCTTATTCGAAACTGGAGCAGGTGGTTCTGCACCAAAACATATCGAACAGTTTATTGAAGAGGGGTATTTACGTTGGGATTCGTTAGGTGAATTCCTGGCGTTAGCTGTTTCTCTTGAACATTTAGGTCAAACACAGAATAACCCAAAAGCTTTGGTATTGGCTGAAACTTTAGATTTAGCTACTGAGAAGTTCCTTGCAAACGATAAGTCTCCTGCTCGTAAAGTAGGTCAGATAGACAATAGAGGTTCACATTTCTATTTAGCGTTGTATTGGGCAGAAGGCCTTGCTGCACAAACCAAAGATGCAGAGTTGCAGGCAAGATTTGCACCACTAGCTAAAGCTTTGGCTGAGAATGAAGCAAAGATTACCGGAGAATTAATAGGTGCGCAAGGTAAACCACAAAATATTGGTGGTTATTACCATCCAAATGATGACTTGGCATTTAAAGCAATGCGCCCAAGCGAAACATTAAATACTGCTTTAGCAGGTTTATAAGATAGAAAAGGTTAAAAAAGAGGTCTGTTTGCATCTGCAAGCAGGCCTCTTTTTTTCATTTAAAAACCGAAAACAATTCTATGTTTTTTGAGGTTGTAATTACACATCATGTCTATGAAAGCCTTATTGTATATAAAAACAATTTTATCTAAGTTTATTTAAAAATTACCATTATGAGCGCAGACCAAAACAATGTTCCAGGAGATAGAAAAGCACTCGACAAACTTCATCCTACTGAGTTAGGAGAAACTAAAGATTTTGATAATTTGTCATACGATAAGAACCGAAATAGTTTTGAATTTGATGTAAGAGGTGAGGATAGTGAGTATGATCATCCACTTCCTTATGATACTTCTGCTCCAAATGGTGAGGATAGTATTTCGACATACGATGAGGCAAATCCATATAATGGATCTGCTTATGATGAAGATAAACAAATAGGAGAAAATCTTGAAAGTGCAGCTATGCATATTGATACTTTAGAGAGTCTTGAACTAGAACCGGAAGATCAGTTGTTGGCACGTACTCCTGAAGATGATCGTGATGATTTGGATGAAGAGGGATACCCTGTTAATGATACACCGCCGCCAGGGAAACCTTCTAGGAATTAACGTCTAGGTTGAAACGTTTACGCATTTCTTCTAGCTTAGGGTTTTTCTCAATCAGATACTCGTACTTTTCTTTATTGGTATAGAGTCTGTTAACCACTGTCCTTTCCACTTGTTTGGCCTTAATTGAAAGATTAAAGTTTCTCAAGTTTGGTCTTAAGAAATTTAGAAAATCTATCATTTCTTCTTGCAATAAAGCTTCCTGTAGCTTGTGCTCTACATGTACCGTAATTTCCTCCGGAGAGTCTAGTATTGGATCTGAGCTACTAAGCAAGGTGTATATATTGATCTTGCCATCATCTTTTGCTTTGTTCGCATATTGAGTCCAGAGTGTAAACAGCTGCTCGTATGTAAAAGCTTCTCTTGCATCTCCGCTAATGTACTTTGGCTCATCACCTTCTTCGCTTTCTTCTGTACGTCCAATATCATTTAACGACGGAATTAATGTTGCAATTTTTTTACTGTCGGCAAGAGGCTTTAGTGCGATCTTGGTAGATGGTGGAGGACTAGTCGTTTTTGCTACCGGAATTGAAGGTAAAGGTGTTGAATCCTGTTGTAGTTGCTTCGTTACTTCAGGTATTGGAGTAGTCTCTGGTGCCTTATTTTGTACTTCTGCTGGTGGTGTATTTGCAGGAACAACAGAACTTACATTAGTTTTTTTTTTAATCTGATCTATGTCAGTGGCGGAATTGTTAGGCAGCTGGGCTAGTTGAAGTACCGAAGGTATGTGGCACATTTTTATTAGAGCCAGTTCTACCTGCAATCGTTGGTTTTTGCTGTTCTTATAATTAAGATCGCACTGATTGGCAAGATTTAACGCTGTAAGTATAAAAGAAACAGGTGTTTGTTGACTTTGCGTAATGTATTTCTGTTTAATGTTCTCACTTACCTCTAATAGTTTTGTAGTTTGCGGATCTTTGGCTACCAATAGGTTACGAAGGTGACCTGCTAAGCCATTGATGAAATTGTTGCCATCAAAACCATTATTTAAAATCTCGTCAAATAAGATTAGTGCATTACTCACATCTCCACTTGTCAGATTTTGAGTAAGCTTAAAATAATAATCGTAATCAAGAATATTCAGGTTGTCGATTACCGATTTGTAGGTTAAGTTCTTATTGGTATAACTTACAATCTGATCGAACATTGAAAGTGCGTCCCTTAAACCACCATCAGCCTTTTGAGCTATAATGTGTAATCCATCAGCTTCTACTGAAATGTTTTCACGCTGTGCAATCTTATTCAGATGGCCAGAGATATCGTCGACCTGTATTCTGTTGAAATCAAAAATCTGACATCTTGATAGAATAGTAGGTAGTATTTTATGCTTTTCTGTAGTAGCTAATATAAAAATAGCATAAGATGGTGGTTCTTCAAGCGTTTTTAGAAACGCATTAAATGCATTAGCAGAAAGCATGTGCACCTCATCTATAATGTAGATTTTATATTTTCCTGCCTGTGGCGGGATACGAACCTGTTCAATTAAACTGCGGATATCATCAACTGAGTTGTTTGAGGCAGCATCAAGTTCATGAAAATTAAAAGAGTGACCGGTTTGAAATGAAACACATGAATCACATGTTCCGCAAGCTTCCTGATCTTCAGTTAAATTAGTACAGTTAATAGTTTTAGCCAGGATACGTGCACAGGTAGTTTTACCTACACCCCTTGGCCCACAAAATAAAAATGCTTGAGCCAGTTGATTGTTTTTAATGGCATTTTTTAGCGTACCTGTAATATGGTGCTGGCCAACAACGGTTTCAAACGTTGCCGGACGGTACTTACGGGCTGATACTATAAAATTTTCCATTCGCCAACGAAATTAGAAATTTTTTACGGAGCTGTATAGGAATGTGGGAAAATAAAATGTCTGAATTTATATTTATGTTTACGGCTAACAAAAATATAAACGTATGAAACGCTCTCTTTTAATCCTCTTTTGGGTTATTCCATTCCTGTCTATTGCCCAAACCAGTTACCGTAGCGGCTATTTGATAACCAACGCACAAGATACCCTTCGGGGCTTCATTAGTTTTAAGGAAGAATCTGAAAATCCAATTGCGGTATATTTCAGGTCATCCTTAGATGATAAAACCCAAGTATTTCCTTTAAAGGATTGCAAGGCCTATGTTGTCGAGAATTTTTATTCATATCGGCGGGAAACTGTCAATATAAGCATGAGTAAAGATGATCTAAATAGAATATCAACCGGAAGGGATACTTCAGCAAAAAATGATATAGTATTTCTAAGAATATTGCAATCAGGAGAAAATGCGACCTTGTTTATGTACAGAGATGATGTTAAGACTAGGTTTTACATTCAATCGAAAGAAGATCCTGTTCCATTGGAACTAATTAGAAACATTTTTTATACGGCCCCGGGGTTGGCCAAGACCGAGAATAAATTTCAAGTTCAATTATACCAGTTGATGCAGAAGTATCAGAAGAATCTGACACTTAAGGATGTAAAATTAGAATGGGCAAAGTATAATGCAAACGACTTAATTAAGGTTGTGTCTAAAATAAATAATCAGTCAGCTAGAGAATTTACGGTGAAAGATACCAGATTTTTTATAGGCGCAGGACTGAGTTTAACCTCTTTTGTATATAAAGGGAGCCACCCGTTGGCAAACGCCACGGCTGTGGCTAAAAAATCAAATAACCCGATAGTAATAGTTGGGGTAGATTATATTCCAAAGCCACTGATTGGTAAAATGGTGTATAGAGTTAATGCAACTTTATTTATGAGCAAAAATGAGATCTATAAGAAGAGCAGTAATTTAAAGCATTCTTTTGATGAGCTTACTTTTGGATTATCTCCTCAGATCATATACAATATTTACAACAGCCAAATGATTAAGTTTTATGCAGGAGCAGGGATATCAGCTAATGTATCAAGTTATAGCAACAATGTAATGTCTACTCTGGATCATGGTGCTGTCCCAAAAAAGAGCGAGGTAGATTTTAATGTGATTAGTTTCTTGCCAAAAATTACTGCTGGTTTTGTTGTGAATAAGAAGGTAGAACTTTCAGCTGGTTATTATGTAAATTCAACAACTACAGATTATCAGACATTTAGGGTTTCGGTTAGCCGTTTTACATTCGGAGTTCATTATTTGTTTAAGTAAAGACAAGCTGATTTATCGATAAGATATTTATAATTGAATTTATTTTTAGTTTTGTGCAAAAATCAAAATAGTTATATGAAACGCTCACTGTTAGCCCTTTTTTGGGTACTTCCTTTTTTGTCGGTTGCTCAATCAAATTTTCAAAAAGGATATGTGGTTACTAATTCAAAAGATACTTTAAGAGGATATATAGACTATAAGGAGTCTGCCTTGAATCCAAGCTCAATTAAATTTAAAGACAATCCTGAAAGTAAGCCACGAACTCTTACTATTGATGAATGCACAGCCTACTCAATTGATAGTCTAGAAAAGTATGAAAGATACATTGTTTCAGTTAGTACTAGTCGCGAAGAGTTGTCTAATATTTTAGTTGGCCGAGACTCATCTTTTAGGATTGATACTGTATTGCTTAAAGTGTTGAATCGTGGTAAAAACGTTACCTTGTTTTCCTACAAGGATGATATAAAGAAGAGGTATTATATTATGGATAAGAATGAAGTTAAGCCTGTTGAGCTTGTTCGTAATTTTTATTTCAAGCCAGATCAGCCGGGTAGGATGCTTACAGAGAATGTTTATGTTCGACAATTAAGGTCAAAAATGAGATTATTTATTGTTCCTGATCTTTTAGACGAAAGAATTCTCTTAAGGGTTAATTATGGAGATAAAGATCTCTTAAAGGTTATTTATAAGATAAATGACGAGCAGCCCGTTAAGTCAAAATTTCCTGCTTCCAGGTTTTTTGCAGGTACTGGTTTAAATATTAGTCAAGCGCGCTATAATGGTGGTCATTTACTTGCAGGATCTGATGCAAAAAGTAAAACCTCCTACATGCCATTAATCACTACAGGAATTGATTTTTTTTCAAATCCTTCAATAGGCAAATTGATCTATAGAGTTGAACTTTCGTTATTGATGAGCAAGAATGAAATAAGCAGCTCGGTACAACGACATTCTTTTGACCAATTATCAGTTGCAGCAACACCACAAGTGATTTATAATTTCTATAATTCTAATCGTATTAAAGTTTTCGGTGGAATCGGTTTTTCTTTAAATCTTTCGAGTTATAGCAATAATGAGACCGCTGTATACAATCCTTTTAAAATGCGTATGGACGTAACAAAGGATTTTGTAGACATGCAGAACTTTAATTTTTCCTATCAGGGAACGGCAGGTGTTGTCTTAAATAAAAAGATCGAAATTTCGCTAGGTTATATTGGTTCAGCGGCAATAACTAATTATACTTTTTACAGTGTTACTATGCAAAGGTACAAGGTTGGTGTTAATTACTTGTTCGGTAAGCATTAAGGGTTTTGATTTATAGAATTTTATTCCTAGATTTGCAACCCCGTATTAAAAGACGTGGATTAAATTAAAAACAAATAATAACAATGAATCAGTACGAAACTGTTATCGTTCTAACCCCGTTGTTGTCAGAAGAAGTTGCAAAAGAGGCTATTGCCAAATTTAGCAAAATCATTGCTGACAGCGGTGCCGAAATTGTTCAAGAGGACAATTGGGGTTTGAGAAAATTAGCGTATCCGATTGAAAAAAAAGCAAGCGGATTTTTCCACCTTACAGAGTACAAATCTTCAGGTGAATTAATTAACAAGTTGGAGTTAGAGCTTAAGCGCGATGAGCGTGTTCTACGTTTCTTAACTATAAGATTAGACCGTCACGCGGTTGCTTATAACGAAAAGAAACGCAGTGGTGCTTTTAACAAAAAACCTAAACAGGAGGTTGCAGGATAATGGCTAAAGATCAAATACAATATGTTACCGCTCCAAAAGTGGACGATAACAGAAAAAAATATTGCCGTTTCAGAAAAAACGGGATTAAATATATTGATTATAAAGACGCAAACTTTTTATTGAAATTCATCAATGATCAAGGTAAACTTTTACCTCGCCGTTTAACCGGTACTTCATTGAAGTTTCAACGTAAAGTGGCTCAAGCGGTAAAACGTGCTCGCCATATCGGTTTGTTGCCTTTCGTTGCTGACCAATTAAAATAGGAGCTGAGAGATGGAAATTATTTTAAAACAAGATATCAAATCCCTAGGGGAAAAAGATGATATCGTTTCTGTAAAGCCAGGATATGGCCGTAACTACCTAATCCCTCAAGGATTTGGACAGTTAGCTACTCCTTCAGCTAAAAAAGTATTAGCAGAAAACTTAAAGCAAGCTGCTTTTAAACAAGATAAAATTAAGAAAGATGCTGAAGGTATTGCTCAACGTTTAACTGACGTTAAGTTATCTATCGGTGCTAAAGCTGGTGAAACAGGTAAGATTTTTGGTGCAGTAAATACCATTATGATTGCTGATGCATTAAAACAACAAGGTTTTGATGTTGACCGTCGCCGTATCACTTTCGAAACTGAGCCTAAATTTGTTGGTGAATATGTTGCCAACTTAAACTTACACAAAGAAGTGAAAGTTAAAGTTCCTTTCGCGGTTGTAGCTGAGTAATCATCTATCTTCTGGATATTAAAAAGCGTCCCCATTTCGGGACGCTTTTTTTTTGCATATAATCTTGTAAGCAGGTTTTAAAATTATCGGCCTTTGCCTTACCTTTGACTGATGGCAAAGCGCAAACCGGCAACCGGTAAAACAAACTCAAAATCTCCCCTTCTTAAAAAAATCACAAATATTGTTACTAAAGTGTTTCTTTGGTTTTTAATGGTCACAGTACTTTGGGTGTTGATTTACAGATTTGTTAATCCTCCAATTACGCTGCTCATGATCCAAAGAAATATAGAGCGTAGCTCTGATGATAAGCCATTTAAAATGGAGAAAAAATGGGTCGATTTCGAAGATATTTCGGATAATATGAAACGCGCAGCCGTATCTGCTGAAGATCAACTATTCCTCAAACATATTGGATTCGATTTAAAAGCAATAGAGAAAGCTTTTGCTACCAACCAGAAAGGTAAAAAGATAAAGGGTGGAAGTACAATTTCGCAGCAAACTGCCAAAAATGTATTCCTGTGGCCGGGTCGCTCCTGGGTACGTAAAGGGTTTGAAGCTTATTTTACTTTATTAATTGAAATGCTTTGGAGCAAAGAAAGAATACTGGAAGTATACTTAAATGTAATTGAAATGGGAGATGGCATTTATGGAGCCGAAGCAGCAGCTCAATCATATTTTGGTAAATCCTGTAGTAAGCTAACTAAGTCCCAGGCAGCTTTAATTGCAGCCTGTTTCCCTAATCCGAGAAGGTGGACACCTAAAAAAGCTACTCAGTATATAAGACATAGGCAATTTCTTATTATGAAAAATATGAGAAGATTAGGTCCTTTAGATTTTTAATTTCCTAAAGCTTATAAAATCCCTATATTAAGCCTTGACTATGCTGTTCGAGGAAGATGTTAGAAGTTATTGGGAAAAAATGCGCCTTGGTGATAAACAAGCGCTCTTTGAATTGTACAATAACATGTACTTTCACTTAATTCGTTTTGGATTAAAAATTAATGCTGACGATGAATTGGTGAAGGATTGCGTTAATCAGGTGTTTCTGAATTTGTGGGATAAAAGATCTCGGTTGAATGCTGTAGATAACGTAAAATCATACCTCATGACTTCTTTAAGAAGGTGTATGCTCGATCAATTGGCATATACGGATAAAATGAATATGGCCGTTAGCAGAATGGGGGCTGAGGAAGAAAGTGCCGAGCTCTCATATGAGGAAATAATGATCGCAGTTCAGCAAGATGACGAGCTAAAACATAAGCTGCAACTAGCAATTAAACAATTAACCCCACGGCAAATGGAGTTGATACAGTTAAAATTTTTTGAAGGTTTAACCTACGAACAGATAGCCGAACGCAATTCACAAACGGTAAAAACAGCCTATAATACTATTTACGATGCGATTAAGATGTTGAAAAAACTCTTAAAGTAGTTGTTTTAGAAAATAATAAAGATTTCCTTAGGAAAAGCGGTCAATTCTTCCGTCTGTATAGTAAAAGTAATTACTATGATTGGGCTTAAAGATGATTTTTACATTGAAGAATTGATTTGTAACGAATCTTTTCAACAGTATTGTCTGGGTATTAGCCTTGAAGATCAGATTTTATGGAGTGAATGGATAGAAACGATTCCACATAGAAAAGCTGATTTTGAAGAAGCAAAAAAAATAGTCAATATATTAAACGTTAAACAAGGAAGCCGTTTAATTCAAATAAAGGAGTTAAAGGAAGGAATAAAAAATCGAAACGCCTTTGCTGAGAAAATTGAACTTAATAAAGAGGTTAAGCTTAACCCTAAGCCATCATATCTAAAATATACAATAGGTGTTGCAGCCGCTGTTTTAGCAGTTTTATTTTTATACTTCTATCTAAACCCCTATTCAAAAGATAAGGCTGATAACGATATTTCTGAAATTTTCTCATCCGGAAAGTCCGTTCGTAAAACGATAGTTCTAAGTGATGGAACAGTTATTACTCTGGCTAAGGAAAGTACAATTAAATTAGATAAATCATTTGATACTGGGAAAAGGGAACTATGGCTTACTGGTGAGGCATTTTTTGATGTAAAACATGACGCTACCCACCCATTTATTGTACATACCTCTTTTAATGACGTCAGCGTTTTAGGAACCACTTTCAATGTAAAAGCTTATCCTAATTCAAAAATCACCGAAACCTCATTAATACATGGAAGTGTTCGTGTAGATTCTAAAACCAACCCGGGTCATTTTGTGGTTCTAAAGCCTAACCAAAAGGTGATAAGTAGCAATCAGCCTGAGCGTGTTGATGTGTCTGCTAATAAAGAATATCAGGTTTCTTCGTTGCAAAATGATACGCTTACGAAGCAACCTGTAGAAACTAAATGGATCAGAAGCAGGCTTGATATTGATGACCTGCCCTTATCAGTTATTGCCCAGAAATTGCAAAACTGGTATGGTATAGAAGTTAAAATAGAAGATGACGAAGTAAAGGATTACAGATATTCAGGAACATTTGAAAATGAGACTATTGTTAAAACTCTCGAAGCTTTGCAATTATCCTATCCCTTTAAGTTTGAGATTAAAAACAATAAAATCACAATAAAAAAATAGCTGTAACCGGGCTATCCAACACAGAAAATAACCTAAACCAACAAATATGAGAAAATATGTACTTTTAGAACATTGTAGTAAGTATTCTTTAACCGACCGGATATTATTGAGTATGAAAATTACAGGATTTATCTTGCTTGTTTTATGTATGCAGGTTTCTGCCGCAGGGTTTGCGCAGCAGAAAATTACCATTAATGCCAGTCAGCTCAGCATTAAAGAATTACTAAAAGCAGTTGAAAAGCAAACAGAATACCGTTTTGTATATAGTAGCAATACAATTTCCGGTAATAATAAGAACTCCCTTAATGTTCAGGATGTATCACTAGATGAGGCAATGAGCCAGATCTTAAAAGATACTAAGCTTACCTATGCATTAAAAGAGAGCAATCTCGTTGTAATTTATCCAACGGCGTTAGCCAATAAAAAAGACATTGCTGTAAGTGGAAAGGTTGTCGACGATACAGGGTTTCCAATTCCGGGAGTTTCAGTTAAAGTGGTTGGCTTGGCAATTGCATCGGTAACAGATATCAATGGGGATTACAGCATACGTGTGCCAGATAACTCGTCCAGTCTGGAGTTTTCATTTGTAGGTTATGCAAAGCAACTTGTTAGTGTTGGCAACAGAAAAGTAATCAATGTAACGCTGAAAACTGATAGCCAGAATTTGGAAGAAATAACAGTAACAGGCTATACAAGTTACACCAAACAGCAATCTGCAAGTGCTTCATCTGTAGTGTCAGGTAAGGACATGAGTCAGGTTCCCCTTTCAACTTTTGATCAGATCCTACAAGGTAGAGTAGCCGGTTTACAGGTGTCCTCGGGTTCCGGACAGCCTGGTACCAGTGCTCAGGTAATTTTAAGAGGGATAGGAACAATCAATGGCAACACCTCGCCGCTGTATGTTCTAGATGGAATACCAGTTGAAGATGCTTATTTTCAAACGCTGAATCCATCAGATTTTGAAAGTGTAACAGTTTTAAAAGATGCGACTTCGAAAGCACAATATGGTTCAAAGGGTGCCAATGGTGTGATTGTGATCACCACAAAAAAAGGCAAATCAGGAAAAGTTCAGTTTAACTATAAATCTCAATACGGTATTTCTAAGTTAACCTCGCCAAAGTTTAATATGATGAACACTGCACAGAGATTGCAGTTTGAAGAAGAGATAGGACTTGAAACAGGATCAGAAATTGGACCTGGTTGGACATTCTCTAAAAAGAACCCTGAGTATGCTGATATGAGTTCTGCAGAAAAAAGTAGAGCAGACTTTATTTTGGATAGTATTGGAAAGATAAACACCGATTGGAAAGATATTTTCTTTAGAACAGGCAAGTTTACAGAACAACAGGTTGATGCAAGCGGAGGCAACGAAAATGTGCGTTTTTACAGCTCTTTAAATTACTATAAGCAAGATGGTATTGCAGTTAGGTCTGGTCTGGAACGTTATTCCTTAAGAAACAATGTAGATTTTAATGCAGGTAGGTTCTCTGCATCCATTAACACAAGTCTTGGGTATTCAGAATCCAGTTTTATTGAGCGTGAAGGATCAAGTAGAGGAGCTAATCCATTGGCAGCAGTGTATTATGCGCTCCCATATGAGTATCCGTATGCGTCTGATGGAACATTAGTACATTATGGTAATTCTGATGACTATGAAATCTATGACCAACGTGAGGGTAGTAATGCTTTAGAAAGGTTGTTAAATACAACTAATAAAACCAATCAATACAAAACAATATTAAGTGGTGCATTAAATTATAAAATAACCGACGATCTGACTGTTAAAACCAGACTAGGCATAGATTTTAGAGAATCAGCTGACGAACGTTTTATTAGACCTGATTCCTACTCCGGATCGAACGAAAACGGAGAAAAAGGAAGTTTTGGTGAAAACTTAAGACGTAATTTCTCTATGATCTCTACCTCAGGATTAACATATGCTAAGGTTATTGATAAGCACAATTTCGAAATAAGTGGACTTTATGAGATCACTAAGCAACACTTCAGAAGCTTTGGCTATACTGCTTATGGTATAGATCCAAGATTGCCTGAAACTCCGGCAGGGGCAACTCCAGGTTCTGACGAAAACTCTTTTATCCCTGAATTTAACGGAGGAAGAACAAGAAACGCACTGATCTCATACATAGCTCTTGGACGTTATACTTTTGATGATCGTTATACTGTTAATGCCAGTTACAGGTACGATGGATCTTCAACATTGCCTAAGAAAAACAGATGGCATGGCTTTTACTCAGTAGGTTTCGCATGGAATGTTAAGAAAGAAAATTTCCTTGCCAACAGCGAGTTTATCAACGATTTAAGGTTCCGCGCAAGTTATGGAACTACTGCGAGTCCATTTCCGGGTAACTTCACCTACCTGCCAACATTTGCAACCACTTCTTATGGTGGCAACAGCGGTATTTATCCTTTTGCTTACGGTAGTTCAAACTATGATTGGGAATATGCAAAAGATTTAAACATCGGTTTTGACCTTGATGTTTGGAATAACCGCATCCATTTGGTAACTGATATTTATAACAAAGAAACTGCAAATCTATTTTTAGATCTTCCGGTTTCGCTTACTTCAGGAGTTGGAGCACTGCCGTTAAATGCAGGCTCTATGCGCAACAGAGGTATCGAAACTGAATTAAGAGTAGATGTGATTAGGAATGAATCATTCAAATGGAATGTAGGGCTTAATTTTGCTTATAACAAGAATAAGATTATTTCATTGGCGGGATCTGAGGGTTTTGAGAAAAATACAACCGAAATTGTAAGAGAAGGATTGCCTTATGGATCACACTATGCACCTAAATGGGCAGGAGTAGATCCGAAAACAGGTGATCCATTGTATTATAATCCTGATGGAACTAAAACATCAGATTATAATGCTACAACAATGAGTGTTGCCGAATTTGGCAGTCTTTATCCACCGTTTACAGGAGGGTTTAATACTTCTTTAACCTATAAAGGAATTAATTTAACTGCGCTGTTCAGCTTTGCAAATCATGTGTATAGGTATAATAACGAAGATTATTATAATGAAAATCCAAGTTTTGGAACCAGCGGACAATCGGTAAGAATGCTTTATAACAGGTGGAAGAAAGAAGGTGATAATGCTCTTTTACCAAAGTATGATGCCAAAAGAAGCTATTCATCAAAAGACATTCAGGATGCTTCTTACATCAGACTTAGAAATGTGAACTTAAATTATTCATTACCAAAATCATTGTTGGCAGGTACTAAATTTATTAGTGGTGTAACCGTATTTGCTCAGGCAAGTAACCTTGTTACCTGGACTAAGTGGAAAGGCTTTGATCCGGAGGACAACAATGGAGAAGCTATGTTCGACTATCCAAATTCAAGAACATACACTTTTGGTTTAAATGTTAACTTCTAATCGTACAATCATGTTAAAATATTATAGCAATAAACTTTCTCTTTGTGCCATTTTTCTGGTGGCCTTTTTGGCAGCTTCCTGTACCAAAGAACTGGATTTGAAACCATCTGATACAATTGATGATTCAAAGGCTTTTCAGACGGTACCGGATCTTAATGGCGGTTTAATTGGAGCTTATGCTTCTCTAGATGCTACTACAATAACCAATGTATCTCTTACCTCTGATGAGTGCACTTTGCCAAGTGAAAATAGTACCGGTCGTGGCGTGGCTACTTATCGCTGGCAGTACGATGGCAGCAGTGGTACAATTACAGCAGGCTGGGAAAGCAATTATATCTCTATCGACAGGGTAAATAGAGTGCTTGCTTATGTGGATAAGGTAAAAACGAAACCATCAGAAGGGGAAGTTAAAAATCAATATAAGGGAGAACTATTGGCATTAAGGGCATATTGCCATTTTGAGTTACTTAGAAACTTCGCATCTAAATATGAAGCTTCTGCAATGGGTGTTCCGTATATGGAAGAATCTAAAGTTTCTAATCCTAGCCGACTAACTTTTGCAGAAACAATAAGTAAAATTAAAGCTGATCTTTTAGCCGCAAAAGGTTTAATACCATCAGATTTTGATGACAACACAAGAATCACACTTAATGCGGTTTCTGCAATACAAGCCAGAGTTGCATTGTACGAAAAAAATTGGGATGATGCCCTTAAGTATAGTACAGAAGCAATCAATGCCGCGCCTTTAGCAAGTATTGATGACTTTGCAGATATCTGGAAAGATGGAACCGACGACGAGGTAATTTGGAAACTCAAAAGAGTAACAGGCGATAGTCGTTTGGGTGATTTCTACTATGATATCAAAAACATCGTTGTATATGCACCTGCATTTGAGTTGATAAACACTTTTGATAAAGCAAATGACGTTAGATATTCGGCGTACATAAAATTTGATGACACACGTGGTGCCGGTAAGTCTAAATACAGCGTAAACAAATATCTTGCAGGAAGTTCGGGTTTACCAAATCTTACAGATGTAAAGCTTTATAGGACCGGAGAGATGTATCTGATAAGAGCAGAAGCTTATGCTGAGAAGAGCAATCTTTCTCTAGCAGCACAAGATTTAAATGAACTTAGGAAAGCAAGGATTGATGGTTATAATGATGCTGCGTTTGCAGATAAACAGGCTTTATTAACGGCAGTTGTTTTAGAAAGATACAAAGAGCTTGCTTTTGAAGGCCACAGATTTTTTGATCTTAGAAGAAACAACTTGCCAATTACTCGTGAACCGGCAGATGCAATTAATGCTTTAGGAGCTACAAACTTGTCCTCAACAAATAAGGAATATGCTTATCCTATTCCTAATGCCGAAATTAAAGCCAACTCTAACGTTAAACAAAACCCATTATACTAAACTCAACACCCATGAATCTTAAGCTTAAATATTGTTTTTCTATTTTAATGCTGCTCGCATCTTTAAACTTACAGGCACAAAAAAAATATGTACTTGTTGTACATGGCGGTGCCGGAACAATTTTAAAGAAAAACATGACTCCTGAAAAAGAGGCAGCATATACGGCTGCATTAACCAAAGCTTTACAGCAAGGTTATGATGCCATAAAATCTGGAAAAACAAGCTTAGATGCTGTTGAGGCTGCGATACATGTGCTTGAAGATTCGCCATTGTTCAACGCTGGAAAGGGAGCTGTTTTTACTCACGATGGTAAAAACGAAATGGATGCTGCTATTATGGATGGTAAAACGTTAAAAGCAGGAGCTGTAGCCGGAGTAACCATAATCCGTAATCCAATTACTGCTGCCAGGGCAGTAATGGAAAAATCTGAACATGTAATGATGGTAAGCAGGGGAGCCGAACAATTTGCAAAGCAGGTTGGGGTAGAGATTGTGGATCCTAAATACTTCTATACTAAAGAGCGTTGGGATGGGCTTCAGCAAGCTATAAAAGAAGATTCAATAAAAACCGTACTAGATCATGGCAATAAAAAATCCATGAAGCTAGGAACCATTAATAGAGATTATAAGTTCGGTACCGTTGGTGCTGTGGCACTTGATAAAATGGGTAACCTCGCTGCGGGAACTTCAACAGGAGGCATGACAAACAAGAGGTATGGAAGAGTAGGTGATTCGCCAATTATAGGTGCAGGTACCTATGCTAATAATTTAACTGCAGGTATCTCTTGCACAGGCTGGGGTGAGTTTTACATCAGAAGTGTTGTGGCTTATGATGTTTCTGCAATGATGGAATATAAAAATCTTCCTGTAGCTGATGCGTCAAAAAAGGCACTTGATAAAATGGAAAAACTTGGTGGAGACGGCGGATTAATAGCACTTGATAAGAACGGAAACGTGGCAATGCCTTTTAATACAGAAGGAATGTATAGGGGTACAGTAACCGAAGATGGTAAAATAGAAATATTGATTTATAAATAATGATCTTGAATATATTGTATAAAACAGTGCAAAAGCAGGTTCTTGTTTTTGCACTGATGTTGATTTCATGTGCTTCAGTAGCACAGCAAAAAGCCTTGCCAAAAGGAAGTTTGTTTATAATTGGTGGTGGCTCACGTTCTACTGAATTGGTGCAAAAGCTGATTAAAACAGCAAATATGACGGCTAAAGATTATATGGTTGTTCTGCCGATGTCTAGCGGTGATCCAGAGGGCTCTTTTGAAGCCATTAAAGGCGAACTATCCGCTCAGGCAGCAAATAGTATCGGATACCTTAATTTTACTGCTAAGACTGCGAATAACAAGCAATGGCTTGATTCTTTGTCGAACGCAAAACTGATTTTTATTACTGGTGGCGATCAAAGCCGTTTTATGAAGGTTGTATTAAATACCCCTATCTATAAAGCTATTCATGATGCTTATACCAATGGCGCAACAGTGGCAGGAACAAGTGCCGGGGCAGCGGTAATGAGTAAATACATGATTACCGGTAATCAATTGGTTGGCGATACAGCTTATAGTGCAACCTTTAATAAACTGCTTGATAAGAATATCGAATTTGAGCAAGGTTTGGGTCTTCTTACTTCGGTTATCATTGATCAGCATTTTGTTAGAAGAAGCAGATATAACAGATTGATCTCTGCTTTGGCGGCGCATCCAACTTTTGACTGTGTAGGTATCGACGAAGGAACGGCAATAATTGTAAAAGGAAAAAAGATTGAAGTTGCCGGCGAAAGTCAGGTATTAAGGATAGCTGATCCTAAAAACTTAAAAAACACAAAAACCGGACACATAAAAATGGAGAGCCTCCGTTTTAATATGTTTACAGAAGGAGATGTGTTTTACGTTAAATAATTGATATTGAATGCTGGTTACAGTAAATGTGCAAACACTTTACTGTGCCAGCTTTGTTCAAATGGTATTTGCCATTTGGTTTCAAATTCCTGTAAATTTTGTACAAGGTTGTTAAACACAATAGTTTGTGGCCCAATTGCTTTAATATTTACCAGGGTTTCAAAATCTTCTTTATTGGTTACAATAACTTTGTCGTTTAACTTGTAAGCCATGTTAAACCTATCGAATAGATCAACGTTATATTGTTGTTCAATTTCTTTGATAATTCTTACAGATGAGTCAATGGAACAGCCGGTCACACCTGCTGAAGCTTCATCTACAAAAAATACAATGAAGAAATCGTAAAGTATTTCAGCCTTCGCATTTAGCTGGTGGCCATGCGCTTTCCATTGTACAGTAAATTCATTTAACCTTTGCTGTATCGCCTGTCCCTCGTCATTCGTGAATGCGCGGTTACTTTGGTATATCCAAACTTTCGATTGTGGAGAAAAACTCATAGGTCAAAAATACAAAAATATTTAAATTGAAGATGCTAAATACTTATCGCCATGAAAAAGTTTACATTAAACTTGAAAATATGCATCACACTGACAATGTGCAGCATTTTTATGGCATTCTCCAATATTAAACTGCTTGATGAACAGATAACTTATATTCAACAACTGCTTGTAAATCACTATAACGAGGAACCTGAAATTTCACAAATAAAGCATTATGAACTCAATGTTACTAACAGTGGTTTTTGCAGATACAAGCGATTTTTTAAGAGCGGTAAAATTGAATATTTCTCCTTCAATTTGATAAAATTCAGAGATCTGGACTATCAGAAAACAGACACAACCGGAGCATTGTTTTTATACACCAAAGGCGATGATGTAATAGTGCAAACCTATAGCGATAGGAGTGAGGAGGACGTAGATAGTATGGCCGATTACATGTCTATTCCTGTAAAAAATATAGAGGCCAACGACCTTACAGAGTTAACTGAGGCTATTAAAAAGATGAATGCTCGCTTACTTGCTCGAAAATAGTATACACCTCAGTTTCTACAAATCTTGAGGCTACAACAATCTCAACCTCACCGGCATGCTCACTAAATAAGGTATGCACTAAATCCGGATTGTTGTTGTCTTTTGATAAGTGTGAGAGCAACAGGTGGGTCATATGTGACGGCCTATGGTTTACAAAAATATCCAAAGCCTGCTTGTTCGATAAGTGACCTTTACCACCGCTAATGCGTTGTTTTAAGAAATATGGATAAGCACTTTTGCTTAAAAGCTCATCATCATAGTTTGTTTCAAGAAATGCCGCATGACATTGTTTAAAATGAAAAATAAGCTGATCGCAGGCTGCGCCTATATCTGTAAACACCCCAACTTTGGTACTTCCATGCGAAACCAAAAAGCTATGTGGTTCCGAAGCATCATGTATTTTAAGAAAACTGGTTACTTCAAGGGCGCCAACAGATATAGTTTGAGTGCTAGACAATGGTCTTATCAAATCCTCGCGGACATTGAACCTGCAGCCATTTAAAGTGCCTTGTGTAATGTAAACAGGCAGATTGTATTTGGCCGATAGGGTAGAGAGCCCACGAACATGATCTGTATGTTCATGAGAAATGAAAATTGCCTTAACATTACTCATCGATAAACCCAAGCGCAACATTCGCTTTTCAGTTTCCCTGCATGAGATACCGGTATCAACAAGAATTGCTTCCTCTTCGTTTCCAACATAGTAGCAATTTCCATTGCTACCAGAATTTAAAGAGGCAATATATAGCTTGTTACAAGCCATTTGCGCGGACTGTAATTTCAGCAATATCTAAAACCTGTACATTTTGGTCCTGATCTTTTAGTTTCACACCATCACTTATCATTGTCATGCAAAATGGACAACCTGCAGCTATAATGTTTGGTTGAGTTTCAAGAGCCTCTTCAATGCGTTCAATGTTAATGTCTTTAATCCCTTTTTCAGGTTCTTTAAACATTTGTGCACCACCTGCACCGCAACATAAGCCGTTAGATTTGCAGCGTTTCATTTCAACAAGCTGTGCATCCAGAACTTCTAGCGCTTTACGAGGAGCTTCATAAACGCCGTTTCCGCGACCTAAATAACATGGGTCATGGTAAGTTATCTTTTTGCCCTTAAAACTCTCTCCGCCCTCTGCTTTTAGCTTACCCTCGTCAATTAATTGTTGGATTAACTGGGTATGGTGGATTACTTCGTAGCTTCCGCCTAAACCAGGGTACTCGTTTTTAATAGTATTAAAGCAATGCGGACAGCCGGTAACTATTTTCTTTATGTTGTAAGCATTTAGAACTTCAATGTTGGTCATAGCCTGCATTTGAAACAGGAACTCATTTCCTGCGCGTTTTGCAGGATCGCCTGTGCAGCTTTCTTCCGTACCTAAAACAGCGTACTTTATGCCCACATGATGTAGAATCTTGCAGATGTCGCGAGTGGTTTTTTGTGCTCTTTCGTCATAACTGCCTGCGCAACCTACCCAGAATAATATTTCGGACTCTTCGCCTTTAGCTATCAATTCTGCCATTGTAGGCACTTCAAAATTTAGTTGCTCGCTCATCTTTAAGCTATAATAGATTTAATATTTTAGTTAACTTTCTTTTGCCCAGTTAAACCTGTCGGCCGGAGAATATTTCCACGGGGCACCATTGTTTTCAATATTGCCAAGCATTGTATTGATGCTGGCCGGCGATTGAGACTCTTCCATTACCGCATATCTTCTAAGTTCGGTAATAATTGCAAGAGGATCTATGTTGATAGGACAAGCCTCGGTACATGCATTACAGCTGGTGCAGGCCCATATTTCTTCTCTGCTGATGTAGCTATCGATAAGAGATTTGCCATCATCAAAACCGTTTCCCGTTTTGTCGATGTTCTTTCCAACCTCTTCCATTCGATCTCTTGTGTCCATCATTATTTTGCGAGGTGAAAGCAATTTGCCCGTAATATTTGCCGGACAAACGGAAGTACACCTTCCACATTCTGTGCAAGTGTAAGCGTTCATCAGGTTTACCCAGGTAAGGTCGTTTACGTCTTTGGCGCCAAATCGTCCTGGTTCAGCCTCTTCTGGTGTAAATGAAGGATCAAGCATCGCTTTTACCTCATTAGTAACACTTTTCATGTTTGTAAACTCGCCCTTAGGCTCCAAATTGGAGAAGTAAGTGTTAGGGAATGCAAACAGGATGTGGAAGTGCTTAGAATAAGGCAGATAATTTAAAAATGCAAGTATTCCAATGATGTGGAACCACCAGCAACCTCTTTCTATGGCAACAAGAGCTCCCTCAGAATTTGGTAAAAGATTTTGTAAATATTGACTTATCGGAAAAGCTCCTGCGTTGGTATAGTGATGTGCTCCAAGAGCCTGAAGTTTTGCATCTGCTGCGTTCATCAGTAAGAAAGCAGTCATTAACAAAATCTCAGAAATTAGGATGTAATTGGCATCAGATCTTGGCCATTTGGTCATTTCCACCCCACTGAAGCGCTTAAGTTTAATCACGTTTCTTCTGATTAAGAAGATTGCACAACCAAGCCAAACACCAAAGGCTAATATTTCAAATGAGCCAATTAGAAAATCATAAATAAAACCCAGACCGGAAAATATTCTGTGCGATCCGAATATTCCATCTATCAAAATCTCTAAAACTTCGATATTGATGATAACAAAGCCAGCGTAAACTATTAGATGGAGAAAAGCAGGTATTGGTCTGAAAAACATCTTTGTTTGACCAAATGCTACTTTGAGCATCGTCATCAACCTTTTTTGAGGCTGATCAGATCTGTCGGCCGACTTACCTAGTTGTATATTTCGGATAACTTTTTTGATATTATAGCTAAACAGGGCTATTGCGGCCAGTGTAATTGCTATAAATATGATTTGTGCTATCATTTGATTTTCTATTAGTGTTGCTAAGTTAAAAATAAATCTGCCAAAACAAATTGCTATGCATGCATAAAATTAGAATTTTTCGAATGCATTAAGGTACTTTTTGATGTAGTCAGATTTGTTTTTTGATTTGTATTGCATTATGTATCTGGGGTGTTCCAATGCAATGATCTCTTTAAAGTATTGTTTTTCGTTGTTGAGTTTTCTTAAAAATGTTTCATTTTTTCCTGTTCCAAAACAAAAACAAATGTCAGTTTCGAAGCCAATTGCGATTTGCTTCTCCAGATTTTCAATTATAAATGGGTAAGCTGCTTTTAAAAGTTCAGCATTATCATAATAATTGTAATTAACTTCTTTGCTTTTTGCGCTTTTAATAGTGAATCCCAGTGGGCACACAGAGTGGATGTAGAATTTGCTGTAAAATTCTTTAATCCCCCCGTAAGCGGCAATCATTTCATAGATGTATTCTGATGAAGGTTCATGTGTCATCTGTCCCGAAAATGAAATGTCGCATTTGCCAACCATTCTTTTCGGATCGGTAAAAGAAACACCTGTCATGGCTGAGCCAAAACGGCCAGGATTGATACCTAAGATAAGGTGTCTTGGTTCGTTATCGTTATAATATTTCTTGTAAAAGGTAGATGAACAGGCCAGAGCTAGTGGATTTTCCTTGTAAGGATTCATTATCCTGATGTTGTTTGGAAGGGAACCACTAAAATCCAATTGCTTATTAAATTCGATAATCCTGTCGGCAAAAGTTGTCATGCCTGTAAATATAGGGAGGGATTGAGTGTTTTGTGTTTTTTAATTTTAAATCTGTATATTGACTATTATTCTGAAATCATATCAGATTTTCAGGATATCAAAAGCTGGCCAGCTGCGAAAAATTTGTGCGCCGAAATGGAGGCTTATAAAATCAATTTTCCCTAATCTTTAGACTTCAATAGAACCCTAATGGGGTTTCGGGTTAACTCTATAATTTAGTCGCGTCTTTTAGGACTTGTTTAGGACTCTCGTTCGCCCTTCGTTCGGCCAGAGACGAATGATATTCAAATGAAAGGCGATTTAAGGGCGAATATGAATAAGCATCCAGTAAAATAGAGATAAAAGTCCTTTAATAAGCAGAGAAAAATGCGATATGTTAAGCGTTTAACTCATAAAACCTACTGTCTTTACTGTTTCCAATAAAGAAGCCCAATTTATCGGGTTTCGCTTTGATTTTTAGGGATAATGAACGAACTTTTTTCTTGAAATCGACCATTACAACTTCTAAATCCTGATCTTCAGGAATATTTATAAAAATGTGATTCCGATCGTCGGCAATTAGCCAACCTGGATAGTTTTGTCTCAAAAGCAAATCGATCCATTCTTTTTTATACGCGTTCATAGATACAAAACTAGAGATTTACTGCAATTCACAAAAATTGAAGTGTTAATTTTTGTAAAAAATAGAATTTTCTGGTTCGGAACAGAAAGTTTTGGGATTGTTTTGAAAACTAAATAAATAGTTTTAAGTTAGTACTAAGCTTTTAGTTCTTTAAAAAAGATCATTCACGGAATTTTATTGGGGGTAAACAATTATGAGATATTTTTATTTATTCATCTTGCTAATTATAGCATCAAATGCCATTTCTCAAGACCAGGCCTATACAATTAAAGGTAAAGTTGTAGGCAAGTACGCTGTTAAGAATGCCTTGTTTTTTGATCGCCAAATGAAATTGTTGGGTAAAGTGCCAATAAAAAATCAGGAATTTAGCTTTTCAGGAATCTATAGAGAAACGGATTCTATAGGTCATTGGCCTTTATGTTACGTTTATTGTGCCAACGCCGATACAGTTACAGGTGCAGATATTAGCCTATCTCGTGTCATTTATTTTGAACCAAATGTGGAAGTAGTGTTTAATTCAGGGAGTTTAAAATACTCAGTGTCTGGAGGGCCTCTAAATGAATTTGAAAATACCTTTATAGCGCAAGGTGATTTTTACAACAAAAAGGCTGATAGCATTCAGGGGGTTATCGATAAGACAGATATTGGAGAAGAATTGAAAAAACTGGATAAGAAAATTGTTAGACTGCGTTATATGAAAATAGCAGATAGCGCTAATTTGGCATCCGTTTTAAAGAATACGAGTTCTGTGGTAGCACTTAGTCATTTTAGGCTTTCCTCTTTAATAGGAGGGTATTCTCCAGGGGAGTTAAGAGAATACTTTAATATGTTTTCAGAAAAACTAAGAAATTCAGGTGGAGGTAAGCAGATAAATAAATCAATCGCTGAAATGGAAAAAGTGACTAAGACCATTTATCCTACAGCTCCTAAGCTTAGCAAAAATGACACGATGTATGATTTTTCCTTGAGCAATGTTAACGATGAGCTAATTAAAAGTACCAATGTTTTCGGGAAATACACTTTGATAGATTTTTGGGCTACATGGTGTGTGCCATGTAGGGAAGAAACGCCTAATTTGAGACAGGCTTTTGATAAATATAGTGTCTTAGGGTTTAAAATAATTACTATTTCAATAGATAAGGAGGCTAACGACAAATTGTGGCGGGCTGTAGTTGATATGGATAAAATGCAAAAGTTTGTAAACCTAAAAGATCCGAAAAAAACGATTTCCGAAAAATTGAATATCAAAGCAATTCCTTCCAATTACTTGGTTGACGATAAAGGAAAGGTAGTAGCAAGTAATTTGAGAGGTGCAGAACTCGAAATTAAATTAAAGGAGCTTTTTGAAGAATAACTGTTTTATTTAGTGTTAGAAAGGTAATTCTTTTCTCGATTTCGTTGAAAAATTATTTTTTAGTGCGCCAAGTTGTGAACAGCGTAAGATAATTTTGGAAAACGCCTATAAATCAGGTACTTTTAAGTGGCTGGTGTTAAACGAATAATAGGGAGCCGAGCAAAAGCGTGTGGAATGAACAGCAAAAGGGATCACTCTAAATTAACATGACTTATGTGTAAACTATCCAGTGTTTTTCTAATGGTCATCATTTTTGTTCAGTATGGATGTCGCTCTTATACTTTTAGTAAAGGCGGGAGGGTTGAAAGTAATTTTATGACCTATTACTTTAATGACAGCTTAAAGGTCGGAGCAGTACTTTACGGCAATATGCCATTAGATACAGCAAATTCAGGAATTGGAACTTCACTTACTAATCTGCATCATTTGGATAAAGAAGTTCTTAAGAAATTTCATATTAATAAATCAGATGCTCTTTTGTTTTCTTTTAAGGGAAAAGATAATGCTACTTGTAGTGTTATAGGTTTAGTTCGAAATTCGAGTGCCATGCAGCTCTCTGATTACAAAAATGCTAAAGAAGGTCAGACCTTTTTTCTGGTTAAAACAATACAATATAAAAATCGGGATGCTTATGAAGGGTTAATCCGCATAGATCAGAACAGATTTTTATCAATAATTTATTATCTGCCATCCGAGAAGGCCACAGGCAGGGTAGAGGAATTCAATACGATCATGTTGTATAGTGCCAAACGAATAAAAGAGGGGCAAAGCATGTTGTCTGTATTAAATGTTTTTGAGGATGCGGAGGAATTGTTTAGTGACCATGGCTATTTGACGCCTTTTAAGTTGATTGAAAGGCGAGGTAATTATGGCGTGAGCAATTTCACAGATCAGGCCTTAGCAACTTACTATTCGTTTTGTGGTGATCTTGATCTTGCAAATAAAGCATCAGAGGCTTTTATGGGTATTAAAAAGGAAAATCTAGATGCTAAGGATTTGGCACCTGCAGCAGCAAGAATACTTAGTCAAACAGTTAACAAGCAAGTGGTGATGTTTAATACCGCTCATCACGTGCCTCAGCATGCTTATTTTCTTGGTGAGCTTTTGGATAGGCTTTATAAACAGGGTTTTACTTATTTGGCACTCGAAGGCCTTGGTGATACCTCAACAGTAATGAAGAATGGGTTCGTTAGTTTTAATGATGGAATTTATATCCGGGACCCTGTGTTCTCAAACCTGGTCTGTAAAGCTAGGGCGATTGGATTTAAAATTATTGGGTATGATACCGATTCAGACGACCGAGAAGAGGGACAGGTTCAGAATATTGTAGATCAGTCGCTTAAATTAAATAAAGATTCCAGGGTTGTTGTGCTGGCAGGGTATGCCCATATTCAAGAAAACTCAACGCCAAAAAAAATGGCAGCTTTTTTTAAGGAGATGACCGGAATAGACCCTCTTACAATTGATCAGACTACATTGATGACAAGCTCATGTAAGAGTTTGGAGACAAATAATATGGAAGATGTTTTCCTTTATTCAGGTGAAGATTTAAAGACTGGAACTGATCTGGTAATCTGGAATAACATAAATATGCAAAACAAACCAATAGGTTTTCCTGCAACTGGAGAGGTTAAAGGGATTAAAATTGATATTCCGGATTTATCGTCTAAAAAAGACAGTGTAGCAGCGTTTTCGATTTATAACCATGCAAATTATGTAATTGATTCTACCGTAACGCCCATTTTTGTAAAAGTAATTCCTACTAAGAAAAATACATTTCCAATTAAAATTGGGAGAGGTAAGTATTTAGTAAAGTGTTTGGGGTATGATAAACGACTGCTTTATAAAGTTGAACTGATTGTAAATTGATCCAAAAGAGTTTTTAAACACTTCAAAAACCGCTTTAAAACAGAAAAGCTCCAGATTTCTCTGAAGCTTTTTAAGTGGTATGGGCCGGGATCGAACCGGCGACACATGGATTTTCAGTCCATTGCTCTACCGACTGAGCTACCGTACCTACTTCCCCTTTGGGATTGCAAATGTAGTGTCTTTTTTTGGATCACAAAATCTTTTTTTAAAATAGTTTGAATTTGGTGCATTAGTCGCTGATTATCTGCGAGTTTAATTTTTATATAAATTTTGTGCTTTCGTAAAATCACGAAAAGGGCCACCTAAACTATTTTAATTTTTTTTGAAATTTCTTTGCTTCACTTCAAAAATTGCTCGTTATCCAAGCTTTTTCCTTCTGTTAGCGCGGTATTGATTTGGAGAGATGCGCATATTTTTTTTGAATAACCTCGAAAAGTGAAAAGGATCATCATATCCAAGCATAATAGCGATGTCCTTTACTTTGGTTTCTGAATTGTAGAGTTGCACACAAGCTCGCTGCAGTTTTAAGTGAATTAAATAGTCCATTGGAGACATCCCTGTCGACTTTTTAAACATTTTGGAAAAATGTGAAGTAGATAATCCGCTTTTACTGGCAAAATCCTCGACCGTTAATTTTTCACTTAAACTGTTTTTCATATAGGCTACAGTTTCCTTTATCATGTTCTTTTCGTCCTGAACCTTAATGTTGCTATGTTTGTCGGGATAAAGAAAAGTTGCCAGCAGATGATACAAACACAGATTTGTATTAGTTAAATTTTCCTTACTGTAGCCGAGTTCTAAATTCTGATACATCGATTCCCAAATTTGAATACCTTTTTCATTTAGTAAAATCTGTTGTGCGCCATCATAGAGATTAATGTTAAAGCCTTTATTGAAAGAATCGATATCTTTTCCGCTAAAATGTACCCAATGTATTGTCCAGGGATCATTTATGTCTGCTCCGTAACTCATGGGTGCTTTTGTGGCAGGTATGATGATATACTCGTTTGGACCAACTTCTAGGCGTTTGTTGTTTATTACAAACCACCCCTTTCCTCTGGTGCAATAGATTAGAATATTGTCGCTACAACCATCCATCCGCTCTCTGTAATGGTAGGCGGCTTTGGGGAAATACCCAATATAGGTAACATATAATTGGTTCATTACAGGGTTTCCCTTGATGGTACTTTTCCATGCAGATTCTGGGATGCAGATGTATTTCTCACCTTCAAATCCATCCTGTATTTTTTTCTCGTTCATACGCTTGTGTAAAACAAGTATAAGAATTATTCTGTTTAGTAGAGTTTTGTTGTTTGATTGAATTGAACATTCTTATTTTGTAAATATATGTTAGTCATTGCTTTTGTTGTGGATAAAGGTGTTGTTGGTAAGTGTATAATTCATGCTGATGAATGTTTACACTATTTTTTTAGCTATGAATAGGTTCTATTTTTGTTTGCAGTGTAAGTTTTTTTAAAGGATGGTGAGATAGTTTAATCCATCCTTTTTTAAAGTTTGTGCATTTTAAAAGAAATCAACGTAAGGTATTTTTACCTTCACATTTAGTAGCCTGATGAGAGATAATTCGATTAATTAAGGATGCTTCCTCCATAATTTAGGAATTAAATGATAACCAAGTATAACCACACAAATGACTAGAAAACTATTATTATCACTTTTTTTGTTGGCTTTAGCCACTTTAAATATCCGTGCCCAGCAAAAAGCATCAAAATTATGGTACGATAAACCTGCCAAAATGTGGGAAGAGACCCTGCCTCTTGGTAATGGAAGGTTAGGTATGACGCCTGATGGTGGAGTATCCAAAGAGAAAATTGTATTAAATGACATTACACTTTGGTCGGGCGGACCTCAGGATGCCAATAATTACGAAGCATATAAAAGCTTGCCAAAAATTAGAGAGCTGATACTTCAAGGGAAAAATGATGAAGCCCAGGATCTTGTAAATAAGGATTTTGTTTGTAAAGGACCTGGTTCTGGGGGTGCTCAATGGGGTAAATACCAGGTGTTAGGAGATTTAGAAATTGATTTTACTTATGGAAGTTTAAAGCCTGATGAAGTAGTTGCTGAGGCATATCATAGAGAATTATCTTTGGATAAAGCCATTGCTAACTGCAGCTTTAAAGTAAACGGGGTAAATTATAAGAGAGAGTATTTTACAAGTTTTGGAGGTGATGTTGATGTGATTAGGATAACAGCAGATAAACCGGGGCAATTAAATTGCAGGATATCTATAAGCAGACCAGAAAAATCTACGGTAAAAACTGAAGGAACTGAATTGCAAATGTATGGACAGTTGGATAATGGAACCGACGGAAAAGGAATGCAATATCAGGCAAGGGTTAACACAAAGCTAAAAGGAGGAAAAGTTACTGCGGATAACAATGCTCTGGTTGTAAAAAATGCTACCGAACTAATAATTTATGTTTCGGCTGCAACAGATTTTAAAGGATTTCCATTTAAAGAAAAAACAAAGCAACTGTTGTCTACTGCTTTAAAAACTCCTTATGAACTTCAAAAAAGCAAGCACATTGCAAACTATACTAAACTGTTTAAGAGGGTCAGCATTGATTTAGGAGAGGGACAATCTGCAAAACTTCCAACCAATAAAAGATTAGATCTTTTTTACAAGAACTTTGCTGACGATAAATCTTTGCCAGCGCTATTTTTTCAATTTGGAAGGTATTTAAGTATCAGTAGCACTAGAGTAGGGTTGCTTCCGCCAAACCTTCAGGGATTATGGGCAAACCAAATTAATACACCATGGAATGGTGATTATCATCTAGATGTGAATGTTCAAATGAACCACTGGCCTGTTGAGGTGTCTAATCTTTCTGAGTTGAATTTGCCGCTTGCGGAACTTGTTAAGAGTCTGGTAAAACCAGGAGAAAAAACAGCAAAAGCGTATTATAATGCTGAAGGTTGGATTGCACATGTGATTACAAATGTTTGGGGCTTTACAGAGCCAGGAGAAAGTGCTTCGTGGGGAGCAACTAATGCAGGCTCGGGCTGGTTGTGTAATAATCTGTGGGATCATTATGCTTTTAGTCAGGATGTTAATTATTTGAAAAGTATTTATCCTGTTTTAAAAGGATCTGCAAAATTCTATAAAAGTGTATTGATAAAAGATCCTAAAACAGGATGGTTGGTTACCTCTCCTTCAGTATCACCAGAAAATACTTTTTATCTCCCAAATGGTAAAACAGCGAGCATATCTATGGGGCCAACTATCGACAATCAGATTGTTCGGGAATTGTTTACCAATGTGATTACTGCCTCTAAGCTTTTAAATGTAGATGCGGAATTGAGAAATGAGCTGCAAGAGAAACTGAAGTCAGTACCTCCGGCAGGAGTAGTCAGTAAAGACGGAAGGATTCAGGAGTGGATAGAGGACTATAAAGAAACAGACTTACAACACCGTCACATCTCACATTTGTACGGTTTATATCCAGCATCTTTAATTACACCGCTTTCAACACCAGGCCTTGCTGAGGCTGCTAAAAAAACGCTTGAAGTAAGGGGTGATGATGGGCCTAGCTGGACTATTGCTTATAAATTATTGTTCTGGGCAAGATTACATGACGGAAATCGTGCTTTTAAGCTATTTAAGGAGATTTTAAAGCCTACACTGAGGACTGACATCAATTACGGTGCTGGTGGCGGTGTATATCCTAATATGCTTTCTGCTGGGCCTCCATTTCAAATTGATGGAAACTTTGGTGCAACTGCCGGAATTGCAGAGATGCTAATACAAAGTCATGACGGATTTATTGATCTTTTGCCGGCCGTGCCTGATGCGTGGAAGGATTACGGATCAGTTAAAGGTTTAAGAGCAAGAGGGAATTTTACTGTGGATATGGACTGGAAAGATGGTAAGATTACCAACTATCGCATTAAGTCGAGCAGTCCAAAAAAGGTAAAAGTTAAAGTAAATGGAAAGATAAATGAGGTAATGGCTGCTAAACTATAAATGTCAAAATCGCTTAATATTTAGGCAATTGTGTAAAGTTTTTTATAGGTAAATCATCCTTTCTTTGAGTTAACCGAGACACAAATAAAACCTAACCGCGAAATCATCATGAGTGAAGCTTTTAAAGAGCTGCTTATGATGATTTTTGATCTTTAAAAAACCAAGCACATTAATGAAAACCTTAAGAATTGCCCTAGTCCTAATGATTTTGATGATTTCTCAGTCAAAACTCGCTAGCGCACAAACTCGCCCTGCCTGGGCAACAGAAACCAAAGAACAAAAAGTTAAACGAATGAAGTGGTGGACAGATGCCCGATTTGGGATGTTTATTCACTGGGGACTTTATTCTGTACCTGCACGCCACGAATGGGTAAAGCTGTATGAAAAGATTTCTGATGAAGAGTATCAGAAGTACTTTAACATTTTTGAACCAGATCTTTATAATCCTAAGCAATGGGCAGCAATGGCTAAAAAAGCAGGGATGAAATATTTTGTAATTACTACAAAACACCATGAAGGGTTTAGCCTTTGGGATACGAAATATTCTGATTACAAAGCCACAAACACGCCAATAGGGAAAGATCTGATTAAACCAATGGTTGAAGCCTTTAGAGCAGAAGGTATAAAAGTTGGTTTCTATTATTCTTTGATAGATTGGCATCATCCTGATTTTGAGTTTGATGCTACTCATCCGCCAACGCCAACAGGACAGGCTGAGCGCGATGCAGCAAATAAAGGCAGAGATATGAAAAAGTATCAGGCTTTTATGAAAAATCAGCTAACTGAGTTACTTACTCAGTATGGTCAGATAGACGTTTTGTTTGCTGACTTTTCTTATCCGGGTAAAGGTCATGCAGAATGGGATTCTGAAAACCTATTGAAACTTGTACGCAAACTTCAGCCAAACATTATTGTAAACGACCGTTTGGATTTAGATAATACTGACTGGGGATGGGACATTAAAACACCTGAGCAGTTTATGCCGCGTGAATGGATAAAGGTAAATGGAGAAAAAGTGCCATGGGAAACCTGTCAGACATTTTCAGGGTCGTGGGGCTACAACAGGGATGAGAACTCATGGAAAAGCGTTCCGCAGTTAATTGCGATGCTTATTGAAACCGTTAGTAAAGGAGGTAACCTATTGCTAAACGTTGGGCCTACTGCAAGAGGTGAATTTGATGAAAGAGCGAATGAAAGATTGGAAGGGATAGGAGAGTGGATGAAACAACATAGTCGCTCGATATATGGATGTACCCAAGCTCCGGATTCATTTAAAATTCCTCAAAATTGTTTCCTTACTTATAATCCTGAACGCAAAAGATTATATATACACCTGATGCAATGGCCATTTAAATCGCTGCACCTTGAGGGTTATAAAGGTAAGTTCAAGTACGCTCAGTTACTAAATGATGGTTCTGAGGTAAAGTTCTACTCACCAACGCAAGCTGGTAGCCATACTACAGAAACCACTAATGAAGGAGATGTGATCTTAAACCTTCCGGTTCAAAAGCCAAATGTTGCAGTTCCGGTTATTGAATTGATTTTAGAATAAACTAATTTGCTCTCAATCTGATTGAAAAAGGAGGTGACTTTTTACAGTTATCTCCTTTTTTTGAAATAAATCGCTAAACGATTTGGATTAATTCTAAATAATAGCAACCTTTGTAATATCAAGAGTTTAATGTGAACATGCAGGATTTAATTGTACTACCTTCAATAAATTTTACAGAAGTATTTAATACTAAGAATGGTGCCATTTATCAATCAGACAGTGAGAATTGCTGGTATATAGATTTTGCCGGTAAACTTGCCCGTTTTGATTACCGCAACCTACTTAAACTTAAGAAAGCAGTTTATAACATCGATATAGAAGACTTGCTTTTAAATAGTACTAAAGCTCCTGATCTTGAAATCATTTTTATCTGTGCATGTGATCATTGCTATGTACTTTCCATTTTAGAGATTATTGCATTAAAAGAGCTTCTGCAAGGTACGTTCGTAATGTTAGAGCTTAACCACATCATATTTGATCGTTTGCATCGTATAGTTGCCTGATTAACTTAGAATTAGAATCTTTCCATATTACTCTAATATTATCTTTTCTTAATTTATTGCATTAATTTTGATGTTACAATATCAATTAAACGATAGTAATTATGAAAGATATCATTCGCGCAAAGTGCTTACTCTCATCAGATGTAGAGACACTTATAAACCAGCAAATTAAAAAAGAAGCCCACTCATCAGCTATTTATCTTTCGATGGCCTCGTGGTGTAGTCGCAATGGATATGATTTTTCTGCAGATTATTTTTTCAAGCAAGCAGAAGAAGAAAGAATGCATCAGCTTAAATTCTATAAATATGTTTTGGATATGGGTGGAACAGCAATTTCTCCTGATGTCACAAATATCAAAATTGAATATAATTCTTTCCGTGAGGTTTTTGAAGAAGCTTTGGATCAGGAAATTAATGTAACTCAGTCTATTAAAAGTATAGCAGCTCGTTGTCACAAAGAACAGGATTATGTAACTCTTGAGTTCTTAAACTGGTTCTTTAGAGAGCAAAGAGAAGAAGAATATAAAGCTCGTCGCGCGGTTGAATTGTTTGATGTAATCGGCGAAGAGGGAACTGGAAGATGGCAGATTGACAAACACGTTGGTCAGATCAAATACGAAGGAGAGGCTTAATCTAATTTAGCCAGTTTACCCTGGTATAATAAAGGTACATACTGGTAAAACAGTATGTACCTTTTTTTGTTAATAGATATATAGGCCATGTCAAAGAAAAACAAAGACAAAAAAAAATCTAAGCAGGATAAAAAAGATAAAAAGAAAAAAGACTGCTGTGAGAAATATCTTAGAGGGAAGCGATGTAAAAATTGCCCCTTAGCCTAGCTTTGGCTTTACTCTGCCAGTTTTAATTTAAGCTCACATTGTCGGCTAGGTGATAACAGCGCCTGCAACGGGGTTCATAACTATCCTTTTCACCCAGTAATATTTTTGATTCGCTGGCAACCGTACGGAAAGAATACATCGCCGGACTACCGCACCGTACACAAACTGCATTTACTTTAGTTACCAATTCGGCAATGGCCATCAAAGCAGGGATAGGCCCGAAAGGTTTGCCTTGAAAGTCCATATCCAAACCGGCTACAATAACTCTGATTCCTTTTTGAGCAAGTTTGTTGCAAACTTCAGGAAGGTCTTCATCAAAAAACTGAGCTTCGTCAATACCAACTACCTGAGTGTTTGCATCTAAAAGTAAAATTGCTGATGAAGTTTCGACAGGCGTTGATTGAATTGAATTTAAATCATGAGATACCACTGCATTTTCATCATATCTGGTATCTGTTTTAGGTTTAAAAATTTCTACATTCAGCTTAGCAATTTGAGCTCTTCTTAATCTCCTTAATAATTCTTCCGTTTTACCCGAAAACATAGAGCCGCAAATTACCTCTATGCTACCGCAAAACTCTCCTCTTCTGTAATTTTGTTCGCTGAATAACATTGTATTGTAGTACTTATAGCCTGCTAATATCGAAATTTTGTAGTACTTTTGAATGGCAAGTTACCAACATAAAAAGTCAATTCTTCCGTTATTAAACTATGATGAACCAAGGTGATATTTTCAAAAAAATCGGACAAATACTAAACGAACTTCAAGATCAGTACGAGTTTTTAGCCCAAAATCCTGAACAACTTAATGAATTAGAGCTGGAGTTGTTTCTGGCGAATGCCAATTTCTTGTCGGATCATGTTCAAATTGTAAGAAAACTAAATAACAGTAAACCTGTAAAGGAATTACCTGAACATACTTTAGAAACAGTTACAGAAATTGCTGAACCTGTGGTTGCGCAAAATGTTGTAGTTGTTGAGGAAGAAGTAGAAGAAGTTGAGTATAACAGGCCGTCTTTTGAATTTATTTTGAATGATACCTCATCAAGTGATAAGTTTGATTTTGAGGAAAAATCTGTTGATAGTATTTTTGACAGACCATTAAGTGCAGAAGAAGAGCGCATTATTGCCGAAAAACAAAGATTAATGGAGCGTAAAGCTCAGATTGAGGCTTCTGAGCAGCAAGTTGTACCACAAGTAACTCCAGAACCAATAGTTGAACCTGTTTATGTTCCTCAAGCTACACCTGAACCTCAACCGATCCCTGAGCCAGTTGTTTATAAGCAAGAACCTATAGTTCAGATTCAGGAAGAAGTAAAAGCTCCAGAACCTGCTCCGATACCTGTTCCGCAGCCTACGCTTTTTAAAGCCCCTGAGCCTGTTAAGATTGTTGTAGTTGAAAGTACGCCGGAGCCTACACAACAAGAGCTTGTAGGCAATCTTAAGCCAACCATAAACGATATTCTGGCAGGGAAGAGTAATAATAACTCTCTTAACCTGAATTTAGAAAGTAGTAAGCCTGCAATAACGGATCTTAAAAAGGGAATAACTCTTAATGAGAAACTGTTGTACATTAAGGATTTGTTTAATGGTTATAACCTGGCCTATTCTGAAGCAATAGATCTGATCAATAAAATGCCGGACCTTAAAACGGCCGACACGTTCTTGAAAAATAATTATGCAGAGAAAAATAACTGGGACGCAAAACAGACTACTGTTGATAAATTCTATGAATTGCTAAATCAGCGTTTTTCGTAGACTTTAGATAAAGCCCATTCTATTTGAATCAAGCTTCAGGAAGATAAACAGCAATATTGTAAAACTCCAAAGCGAAGATCCTCCATAACTGATAAAAGGTAATGGGATACCAATTACAGGCACAATGCCTATTGCCATACCGATATTTATAAATACGTGGAAGAACAAGATACTGGCCACACAATAGCCGTACACTCTGGAGAATGTGGATCGCTGTCGTTCTGCAAGGTTTATTAAACGGAGCAATAGGAATAGGTACAAGCCAATTACTACAAAGCAACCTACAAAGCCCCATTCCTCTCCAATTGTAGAGAATATGAAATCTGTACTTTGTGCCGGTACATAGCCGTATTTTGTTTGTGTACCCTGTAAAAATCCACGGCCCGTTAGCTGACCTGAACCAATGGCAATCTTAGATTGTATAACATTATATCCAACTCCTTTGGGGTCCATTTTTAATCCTAAAATTAGCTCTATCCTAGTGCGTTGGTGCTGCTTTAAAATTTTTTCATAAGCTATCCTTACAACGAATAAATAAGCAATGGCAACTATTGTTACAATGATGGCAGAAAACATCACCTTCTGTTTTCGTTTGTTTTGATAAACAAAGATGCCTCCAATTGCAAGGATAATAGGGATTAATATTTGTAGTGGAACAAGGAAATCTGCCACAAATAAAACGATCATCCCTAAAAAGATCAATAAGAAATAACCCGATAGCCCTTCTCTATACATTGGAAACATAAACGCCAGGAAAACTAAAGCTGATCCGGCGTCTGGCTGTAGCATGATAAGAATGAGAGGGATCCCCATAATTAAGGCTGCAAATGCTATTGATTTTAAATCTCTGAATTTAGGACTGAAGCTACTAATATACCTTGCCAGCAGTAGCGCTGTTCCGAACTTTGCAAACTCGGAGGGTTGCAGTCTGAACCCGCCTCCTAAGGATATCCAAGCTTGATTTCCTCCAACATTTCGACCAACAATCAAAACTATGATGAGTAGTAGTACCGTAACACCATAAACAATGGGAGAGAAGACACTAAAGAATTTGGCGTCCAACAACAAAATGGAAAAGCCAAGAACTAAACCTGCGATAACATAGATCAGTTGCTTACCATAATTGCTTCCAAAATTAAACAAAGAAGAATCTGCACTGTTATGTGAAGGTACCGAAGCATAGATGTTTACGTAACCGACCGTACACAAAGCAATATAGATCAGAATAGTAATCCAATCCACATTAAAGAAGAATCTATTGCTTTGCTGGTTGCTCATGTTTTATTAAAGTTGGGTTTTTTATGTTGGGTAAATCTATCGTTTTTTTAGGCTCAGCACTATTGATGCTTTTTTTTAGAGAATCTGCTTTACCGGCAGAATCTAAAATGGCAGCCTTAGGCTTCACCTTCGGTTTTGGAGGAGCTGGAAGTATTACCTGTTTTTTCATCCACTCTACTCTATCTCTTCTGTTAGGAGCTATACTATCTTTAAGATATTTTTCTGTAATATAACTTGCAATTGGCGCGGCATAGGTACCACCAAAACCTGCATTTTCTACAATAACAGCAATGGCAATTTTTGGATTATCGCGCGGAGCAAAGCCGATAAATACAGAGTGGTTTTTACCACGTGGATTTTGTACTGTACCGGTTTTTCCGCACATCACAATTCCATCTATTCTTGAAGCTACAGCTGTTCCCCATGGAGAATTCACCGCTTCTTCCATCCCGTCAATTACTGGTCCAAAGCGTGCTGCATCAACACCAACATAGTTTTTCTTTAGGTATTCCTTTTTAATCACATGGTCTTTTCCGATAGATTTAACCAGGTGTGGTTTTATGAAATAACCTTTATTAGCAATAGCAGCCATAATGTTTGCCATTTGTAGTGGTGTAGCATCCATCTCTCCTTGCCCGATAGCTAATGAAATAACCGTTGAATAGCCCCAGTACTTGCTATATTTTTTCGAATAGTAAGCTCCATCATATAGCCTACCTTTACGTTCTCCCGGCAAATCTATACCAAGCGTGTCTCCAAGACCCCATAGTTTTACTTTCTTTTGCCAGTAATCATAGGCTACTCGCGAATTCCTATTAAACTTTTTCTGTGTTAATAATTTCTGGAATACATAACAAGCATAAGTATTACATGATCTGGCAAGAGCTCTTCGCAATGCGATATTTCCATCTACGTGCTCACATTTAGTGACGTGATTTCCAACCTTGAAATACCCAGGACAATTGAATGTAGTATTCTCATCAATAACTCCTTCCTGTAAGCCAATCAAAGCATCCAGTGGCTTAAATGAAGACCCTGGTGAATAATAACCCTGAATAGGACGAATATTAAGTGCACGGTTTGGATCTTTAAGCAGGTTCATATAATTGTTCCCCTGCTGCCTACCTACCATTAGATTAGGGTCATAACCCGGACTACTCACAAATGCTAGTATTTCGCCAGTTGCAGGTTCTATTGCAACAATGCTACCTACTTTATTTTTGAGTAATTCTTCTCCTAATTTCTGAATTCCTATGTCGAGTGAGGATATGAGCTGTTCTCCGGATACAGCAGAAGTATCAAATTTGCCTTCTGCATAACTACCCTTAGGTACATTATGGACATCATAGAGCATATTTACAACCCCTCTTTTTCCTCTTAGAGCAGTTTCGTAAGATTTCTCTACACCTGTTTTCCCAATATAATCTCCGGGTCTGTAATAGCCTTCAGATCTTTCAATATCAGTAGGACTTACCTCTTTTATATACCCTAAAAAGTGGCCGGCTATGCTATCCGGATATTGCCTTATCGTTCTGCTTTGTACAAAAAAACCAGGGAAACGATATAGTTTTTCTGACAAAGATTGATATATATCTACAGAAAGCTGCTTTTCAAATATACTTGGCTGAAACCTGGATTGATTTAAAGCTTTCTTGAAGCTTTTTTTGAATCTAGCAGTATCAATGCCGATAATATTACAAAGTGAAATGGTATCAAACTCCTTCACGTCGTTTGGTATAACCATCAAATCGTATACAGGCTCATTTTGTACAAGAACTTTCTCGTTCCTATCTAAAATAACCCCACGAGCGGGGAATGTATAGAGTTTGCGCAATACGTTACTCTCTGCAGAAAGGAAATATTTGTCGCTAAATACCTGTATATAGAAAAGAGTACCTAATAATATTAGTGAAACAACAATAAATAATCCTTGTACTATGTATTTTCGATTAAACAGATTATCCATTAGCGTACCTTTCTGTTATAAAATATAAACTCAATTAAGGTAACGAGGAATAATGTAAAAACACCACTCAAAAGACATTTCAGAAGGGTATATGAAAACTCTGTTAATCTAAAAGTTTCTAAAAAGAACAGTACAATATGGTGCGCAAATGTGCATAAAAAAGCATATAAGAGAAACCACTTGATACCCATGTTTCCAAGAGTGGGTTCAGGTTCGTCAAAACCATCTCTGCTTACTGTTACTGAGATGAAAAGTATTCTTACAAAAACTAAGGTTACACATGCTGCGGTATGCACACCCAATGTATCATAAAATGCATCAAGAGTTAAGCCTGTAGCAAAAGCGATTAGATAAAGCAACAGATTTGGAATGCCAAATGGAAGCAATAGCAAAAACAATATGTAAACAAAAGGAGTTGCCATATTGTAGAAACTCAAATTCCTAAGTATTAGGATTTGAAATAAAAGTAGTATGAACCACCTAACTACGTTTGTTAATACTAATCTACTATTCATTGGGCAATTTCGCTTCTAATTCTGTTTGTTCCTTAGCTAGTTTGTTTTTAATGACATAAACATATTGTAAAGTGCTAAAATCATTAAAAAGATTAATTTCAACAGTCATGAAGTTATCTCCGGTAGAAATACCGGTATTGCTAACTGTACCAACAGGAATACCTGACGGAAAAAATGAGAAACCTGATGTAACTACAGTATCCCTTAGTTTTATTTTAAAGTGATTAGGTATCTCCTTAATATAAGCTTTTCTGTAATCTGAGTTTCTATCTCCCCATACCAATGAACCAACTGCATTGTTCCTTTTAAGGCTCACACTGATGTGAGTGTCTTTATGCAATAAAGATCGTACAGTTGCCAAATGGTCTGAAACATCCTGTACAAAACCTACTACACCTTTTCCTGGAGAAATAACGGGCATATTGGTTTCAATACCGTCAGCTTTACCACGGTTAATAGTGATGAAATTATTTCGGTTTGTAATAGAGTTTTTGATAACTCTGGCCGAAAGGTAAGTGTATTGAGGTACTCCAATAGAGTCCTTTACGACAACATCCTTAGCTGTGTCTATATTTTTAAGGGCAAGTATCTCCGTCTTCAGTTTCGCATTCTCTACTGCCAGGCTATCATTTACAGAACCAAGGTTCATGTATTTTTTAAACACATTAAGGTTGTTGTAAACATCACCCACAATTTTATTGGTTGAGTTGATGGTTACACTACGTTGATAGGAGTTGTTTCTTACAGTAAGAACAACTCCTATAGTAAAGAATATGATGAAGAAGAAAAATGCGTTATATCTGCTTATAAAAATCCAAAGGTTACGCATATTCTAAATATAAGAGGGAAGCCCTTAGTTTATCTTCATTTAATTATTGCATTAAAAATTTGAAACCGCCAATGTTTTTTAAGGCGATACCTGTACCACGTACAACTGCACGAAGAGGATCTTCTGCAACGTGAACTGGCAATTTCGTTTTAGCAGCTACACGTTTATCTAAACCACGAAGTAATGCACCACCACCGGTTAAATAGATACCAGTTTGGTAAATATCAGCAGAAAGCTCTGGTGGGGTAATCTCTAAAGCTTTAAGAATAGCTTCTTCAATTTTCGAGATAGATTTATCTAAACAGTGTGCAATCTCGGTATAAGAAACAGTGATTTGTTTAGGAACACCTGTCATCAAATCTCTTCCTTGTACTGCAAAATCAGCAGGTGGATCTTGCAACTCAGGCAAAGCAGCACCTACTTCAATTTTAATTTTTTCAGCAGTACGATCACCGATCATGATGTTGTGCTGGCGACGGATATAGTTAACAATATCAGAGTCAAAGTTATCTCCCGCAACGCGGATAGACTGGTCGCATACAATACCTGATAAAGCGATTACCGCGATCTCTGTAGTACCACCACCTATATCAATGATCATGTTACCCATTGGTTCTTCCACGTCGATACCGATACCCACAGCAGCAGCCATAGGCTCATGGATCAGGTAAACTTCTTTGGCACCTGCAATTTCTGCAGAGTCTCTTACCGCACGTTTTTCAACCTCGGTAATACCAGAAGGGATACAAATTACCATTCTTAACGAAGGGAACATCCAGCCTTTACCACCATTTAACATGCGGATCATACCTTTGATCATGGCTTCAGCAGCATTGAAATCAGCAATAACACCATCTTTTAGTGGTCTTACTGTTCTGATATTATCATGGGTTTTACCCTCCATTTGCATGGCCTGCCTACCAATCGCTATAATTTTATTTGTTTGTCTGTCAAAAGCAACGATTGAAGGTTCATCAACTACTACTTTGTCATTATGTATAATCAAGGTGTTTGCTGTACCTAAATCGATAGCAACCTCTTGTGTAAACCAGTTAAATAGACCCATTTATAGGTGATAATTTAAGTATTAAAAATTCTATGTACTATAGTAATGTAAAACTACGTCTTTTTATTGTATTGAGAGACAAATAAAGTTAGTGTTTAAAATGTCTGACACCAGTAGTAACCATTGCAATACCTTTTTCATTAGCCATATTTATAGAATCAGCATCTTTAATAGAGCCACCTGGTTGTAAAACTGCAGCGATACCAGCTTCAGCTGCTATTTCTACACAATCAGGGAATGGGAAAAATGCATCAGAAGCCATAACCGAACCTTTTAAGTCGAAATTGAAAGCTTCAGCCTTAACAATTGCTTGTTTTAATGCATCAACTCTTGAAGTTTGACCAACACCACTTGACAATAACTGATCGTTTTTAACAAAAACAATAGTGTTTGATTTGGTATGTTTTACAATTTTATTTGCAAAATGTAAGTCGATTAACTCTTGAGCAGTAGGTGCTTTTTCAGTTACAGTGGTCATTTGATCAGGACCTTCAATAACTAAATCTTTATCTTGCTCAATAACTCCGTTTAATAAAGTTTTGAATTGTTTTTGGCTTAATTCTACATCGTTACGTTGTAAAATTACTCTGTTCTTTTTAGCACGGAAAAGCTCAACAGCTTCAGCCTGATAAGAAGGAGCGATCAATACTTCGAAAAACAATTTGTTAATTTCTGTTGCAGTAGCAAGGTCAATTTCTCTGTTGGCAATTAATACACCACCAAAAGCAGAAACCGGATCGCAAGCTAAAGCTACGTTCCATGCATCTAAAAGATTAGTTCTTGAAGCTACGCCACAAGCGTTTGTATGTTTTAAGATAGCAAATGTAGGTGCTTCAAATTCATCAATTAAAGCAACAGCAGCATCAACATCCACAAGGTTGTTGTACGAAAGCTCTTTTCCATTTAATTTGGTGAACATTGCATCTAAATCGCCATAAAACACACCTTGCTGATGAGGGTTTTCACCATATCTTAAAACTTGCGCTTTACTGATACTTTGTTTAAATACGTTAAGCGGCTCTTCAGTATTGAAATAATTGAAGATTGCAGTATCGTAGTTAGATGAAGTATGGAATGCTTTTTTAGCGTATGCTTTACGTTGAGCTAAAGTAGTTTCTCCGTCCTGGTTTTCCAGTTGCTCTTGTAAAGTTGAATAATCATCTTTAGAAGCAAGAATTACTACATCATTAAAGTTTTTAGCAGCAGCTCTGATTAGAGAGATACCACCGATATCTATTTTCTCAATAATTTCTTCTTCAGTACCACCAGCTTTTAGTGTTTCTTCGAAAGGATATAAGTCAACAATAACAAGGTCTATTTCAGGAATCTCGTACTGAGTAATTTGCTCCTGATCTGAACTTAAAGCTCTGCGGTTTAAAATACCACCAAAAACTTTAGGGTGTAAAGTTTTAACTCGCCCACCTAAAATTGAAGGATAACCGGTAAGGTCCTCAACTGCGGTAACAGGTAAATTTAAATCTTTAATAAATTGTTCCGTACCTCCGGTAGAAAACAATTGAACACCTTGTTTTGCCAGAAGGCGAACTAAAGGCTCTAAACCATCTTTGTAATAAACTGAAATTAAAGCGTTTTTGATCTTTATAGATTGACTCATTAGAGAAAAATTTTGAGCCGCAAAAGTACCTATTTTTCTTTTAATGTCAAATGGTTATTTGTTGTGTTGTAAACTGAGATACCCTTTTTGTTTTTATGGTATTCATTTTAAAGATAAAATGTAGCTAACCATTACTTTAGCATCTTCAATTGGTACTTTTGGATGGTCGCTCATCGTGGCGCTTCCCCAGGCTCCTTTACCGCCACTAATTACCTTCTGAGCAAGCATGTCAATGAATACACGCTGAACGGGATATCTTTTAGCTATATCTTTAAAAGCCGGACCTATTGATTTTCTATTCTCCTTATGGCAAGTGTAACAATCTGAATAAGCAATCAGTACTTCTCCTTTTTGGGCTATTGCAACAGGGATAGAATCATTTTTTCCTGATATTGCCCGGATATAGTCTATTTTTTGTGGTATTGTTTTAACGTCAGGATTACTACAGGCCGCCAGACAAGCAATTATTAATAATAAGCTGTAACCATACATAGGATACAGCTTCCTTATCCATCCAATCTGAAGCATAAAGATGTAGATGATTATTTTTTTATCTTTTTAATAATACTATCTACAATGCGAGGGTAGTGTAGGTGTTCTAATTGCTGGCCTTTGAATTTGATCATTTCCAGATTATCATCTTTATCAATGCGATATTTTGCCTGATAAATGTATTCCCCTTCGTCGTAATTTTCATCAACGTAATGTATGGTTATACCACCTTCTGTTTCTTTGGCGGCCATAACAGCATTGTGTACATTGTCGCCATACATTCCTTTTCCGCCAAATTTAGGTAAGATAGCAGGGTGTATGTTTACAATGCGTCCAGGGTATTCATTAATTAAATTTTTAGGGATTAGCCATAAAAACCCAGCTAATACAATAAGATCAATGTCGAGGTTTTTTAACAGATCTATTATATTGTCTGTTTGATAAAATTCATTCCTGTCGAAAATATGTGAGGGAATTTCAAAGTTGTCTGCACGTTGCAATACATAGGCATCAGGATTGTTTGTTAGCACCAATGCAATTTCTACTTCCGGATTACTTTTAAAATGCTCCATTAGTTTTTGAGCATTAGATCCTGACCCTGAGGCAAATATGGCTATACGTTTTTTCATTGGGCAATATTAAATTGAGGCTATCTATTCTTTTTCAAAGGTAGTAATGTAATCATTATGTCCAAAAATAGCATTTTAAGCCTTTATTGAAAGCTTTTTAATAGGAGTTTTTTGAATATCGGTAGTGTTTTGCATTGGGGCTTTTGCGCACCTTATGCGTAGCTCCTGCGCACTTTCTGCGGAGAAAAGTCCTTTTTTGTGCATTAGCTGCGCTAAAGCTCCGCAGAAGGTGCGCAGAAAGAGCGTTGTTTTAACCTTGAGCTAACGATATAGTAATGACAAGTATTTATGTTGGAGAAGATTAATAAAAAATATTTATGTTCTGATTTTGTATTTTAAAAACATTAGTTCTATATTTGCAGTCCGAAAAATAAGAAGAATTAAAAAGAGCTGGTCTCAACATAAAATATTTTAATAACAAAAAATGGCAAATCATAAATCTTCATTAAAGAGAATTAGAGCAAACGCAACTAAACGTTTACGTAATAGATATCAAGCAAAAACAACTCGTACGTTTATCAAAAGACTGCGTGGTGCTGAAGATAAAAAAACAGGATTAGAATTACTTCCTAAAGTAATTTCTATGTTAGATCGTTTAGCCAAAAAGAGCGTTATTCACAAAAATAAAGCAGCTAACAACAAATCTAAGTTAACTAAGTTTGTTAATGGCTTAAAATAAATATAGCTTTACAATATTGTAAAAGGGATATGCATTGCATATCCCTTTTTTTATGTTTAAAAAAGCGATTCAATGAAGCCATACCAACCAAAACTAGGCATAAAATTATGGGCAGAGGCAGATAGGCCCCGCGAGAAGTTGTTGCTGAATGGTCGGAGGCATTTGACAGATGCTGAGCTTATTGCTATTTTAATAGGTTCGGGTAGCCGTAATGAAAGCGCAGTGGATCTGAGTAAGCGAATACTTGCCGAGTATGGGAATGATTTGGATGCTCTTGGGAAAGTTTCTGTAAAAAGCCTTTCTCAGTTTAAGGGTATTGGAGAAGCGAAGGCCATAGCTATCATTGCAGCATTGGAACTTGGTAGAAGGCGAAAAGATAGTGCTGCGACTGAAGTGATTAGTATAACCTCATCAAAGGATGCCTTTGAAGTGCTACTTCCTGTTTTTGCCGATTTGAATCATGAAGAGTTTTGGATTTTGATTCTGAATCAGGCAAATCGTGTTATCGGAAAGCAGCTGATTAGTAAAGGAGGTTTGGCAGGCACTGTTGCTGATCCGAAAATTATTTTTAAAACCGCAATCGAGCATAATGCCGCTTTTATTATTCTTGCCCATAATCACCCTTCTGGAAACTTAAAGCCAAGTGGACAAGATATAAATATTACCAAAAAGTTAGTTGAGGGCGGAAAAATGCTCGACTTACAAGTGTTAGATCATCTTATTTTAACAGATAGAGCCTATTACAGTTTTGGTGATGAGGGTTTAATATAGCAATCAATGAATTTTCCCGTTAAGTTTGAGCTATTTGGCCAGCTCTATCACTGGCATTATATTTTTGAAACCTTGTCTTTCCTGATAGGAGTTAGAGTTTATTATTTTTTAAAGAAAAGAGTTGCCGATCCAATTTCTGATGAAAATAGATTGTGGATTATGCTTGGTGCAATGGTTGGCGCACTATTCGGTTCTAGAATAATCGCTGCGCTTGAAGATCCGGAATCTATAAAACAATTGACTTTATTCGCATTTTTTAGTAATAAAACAATAGCCGGTGGCTTTGTTGGAGCTTTATTTGGAGTGGAGTTGGTGAAGAAAGCAATAAATGTTAAGGTCGCTTCAGGAGATTTGTATGTTATTCCAATTATAGTAGCGCTGTTTATTGGACGTATCGGCTGTCTTTTGATGGGGATAGATGAGCCAACCTTTGGGATTGAAACAGATTTTTTTATGGGAATGGATTTGGGTGATGGTATAAAAAGACATCCCGTAGCGCTGTATGAAATGATTTATATGGTGTTGCTATTTATATATTTTAATTCTTTAAAGCGGGAATTGATTAATGGCGACCGCTTTAAACTATTTATGGTTCTTTATTTTCTATACAGATTTATGGTAGAGTTCATTAAGCCTTATCATCCGTTATTTTTAGACTTAAGTGTCATTCATTGGATCTCATTGTTTATATTCATCTATTATAATAAGTTTATTATTCGCATCTCAAAAGAAATCTTCAAATGAAAACGAGAGATTATATTTATTACGACTACACGAAAAGCCTATGTCCCGAATGTTTGGAGTTAATAGATGCTAAAATTGTTTTTCAGGATGAGAAGGTCTACATGTTAAAGCATTGTAAGACTCATGGTGATAGTAAAGTGGTAATAGCTGATGATGTAGAATATTATAAGCAGATCAGAAATTATAATAAGCAGTCTGAAATGCCTTTAAGGTTTAATACTAAAGTGCATTATGGTTGCCCTTATGATTGTGGGCTATGTACAGATCATGAGCAACACTCCTGTTTAACAGTAATTGAAGTGACAGATAGGTGCAATTTAAGTTGTCCAACGTGTTATGCAATGTCATCCCCAACTTATGGCAGACATCGTACTCTTGATGAGATCAATAAAATGATGGATACTGTGGTGGCGAATGAAGGAGAACCCGATGTAGTTCAGATTTCAGGAGGTGAGCCAACTGTACATCCGGATTTCTTTAAAATTCTTGATCTTGCAAAGAGTAAGCCAATTAAACATCTCATGTTGAATACCAATGGAATCAGAATTGCAAAGGATATCAACTTTGTGGAGAAATTGGCAACTTATATGCCCGATTTTGAGGTTTACCTTCAATTTGATAGTTTCAGCCCAGATGTTTTAGAAAAACTAAGGGGAGAAGATCTTACAGAGGTAAGAAGAAAGGCTATAGAAAACCTAAATAAATTTAATGTTTCGACTACGTTGGTGGTTACCTTACAAAAGGGACTAAATGATCATGAGATTGGTGATATCTTAGATTACGCGTTGAAACAGAAATGTGTTAGGGGAGTAACATTTCAGCCAACCCAGGTAGCTGGTAGGAATGATAATTACAGTGATCAGAAGGGTAGGATAACTTTAACAGAAGTTCGACGAAGAATATATGAGCAATATCCATTGTTCACTCCTCAGGATTTGATTCCAGTGCCTTGTAATCCTGATGCACTTTGTATGGCTTATGCGCTTAAAATTGGTGATGATGTTATCCCAATGACGCACTTGATTAACCCTGAGGATTTACTTAACAATTCGAAAAATACCATTGTGTTTGAACACGATGAGAAATTAAAGGAACATTTGCTAAATTTATTTAGTACAGGCATATCTGTTGATTGTGCAGAGGGGGAGTTTGGTGAACTTATGTGTTGTTTGCCGAGGGTAAAATCAGACCACCTGAACTATAATAACCTGTTTCGAATTATCATTATGAATTTTATGGATCCTTTGGATTTTGATGTACGAGCGGTGAAAAAATCTTGTGTTCATATTGTGAGTGATAAGATGAAAATCATTCCGTTTGAAACTATGAATATTTTTTACAGGGATAATAAAATCGATGCAATCAGAGAAAAGTTGAATCTCAATTAAAGTCAGGAAATATGGAAGGAATTGTTGTATTATCGATAATATATTGGCTGGTAGTTGGTGTAATCTTATTGATAGGAGTTATTAAGATAATTGCTGCATCCATAAATAATACTCCAACAAAGCCAGGATTAAAACTGGTGATCGCTTCGGTGATTATGCTGGTGATTGGAGTTGGTGCTTGTGCTGCAATTTTGGGCGGTATTAGCATGCATTAGTGATATTTCATAAAATTAATAGGGGATAGGCTAGCCTTAGCTTTCTGCTTTCGGCATTAAATAATATCTTTGCGTTTTATAGAATAAAAATGAAGATATCATACAATTGGTTAAAGCAGTTCATTCAAACGGATAAAACACCTCAGGAACTTTCTCTTATATTAACAAATATAGGGTTGGAAGTAGAAAGCTTAGAAACTGTTCAGCCTGTTGCTGGTGGTTTGGAAGGATTGGTTGTAGGTCATGTATTAACTTGTGCACAACACCCTAATGCAGATCGTCTTCGTGTAACAACAGTTGATGTTGGTGGGCCAGATGTTTTACAGATTGTTTGTGGTGCTCCAAACGTAGCTCAAGGACAAAAGGTTATAGTTGCTACTGTTGGTACAACTGTTTATCCTAATGAAGGAGAGCCTTTTAAAATTAACAAATCAAAAATAAGAGGCGAGGTGTCTGAAGGGATGATCTGCGCTGAAGATGAGATTGGTTTGGGCGTTTCTCATGATGGAATTCTTGTTTTGCCAGCTGATACCGAAATTGGTATTGCAGCTAAAGCATATTTTAAATTAGATGATGATTATCTCTTTGAGATCGGTTTAACTCCTAATAGGGCAGATGCTACATCACATTTAGGTGTGGCCAGAGATTTAGCTGCTTATTTCCGTACCAGTATTCAGATGCCTGATGTTTCTGGTTTTAAAACCAATAATGAAAACCTTAAAATAGATGTTAAGGTTGAAGATACTGACGCTTGTCCACGTTATAGCAGTGTTACCATAAGTGGTGTTACAGTTAAAACTTCTCCGGATTGGCTTCAGGATAAATTAAAAGTAATAGGCATCAGACCAATCAATAACATTGTTGATATAACCAATTATGTTTTACATGATTTAGGTTTACCTCTTCATGCTTTTGATGCAGATCAAATAAAAGGAGCTCAGGTATTTGTTAAGAAATGTGCAGAAGGAACGCCTTTTGTAACTCTTGATGGGGTTGAGCGTAAGCTTTCAGCAGAGGATTTGATGATCTGTAATGCGGAAGGACCTATGTGTATTGCAGGTGTTTTTGGAGGTAAAACCTCAGGAATAACTGAAGGTACCAAAAATGTATTCCTTGAAAGCGCTTATTTCGATTCTGTATCTGTCCGTAAAACTTCTAAGCGTCATGGTTTAAAAACTGATGCTTCGTTTAGATATGAACGTGGTGCAGATCCAGAGATTACAACTTTTGCTTTAAGACGTGCAGCTTTATTAATTCAGGAATTGGCAGGTGGCGAAATTGCATCTACGATTTCAGATATTTATGCTAATCCGATAAAGCCTTTTGACGTTGAAGTAAGCTATCAAAACATCAACAAACTAATTGGAGCTAATATTCCTGTTGAAGAAATAAAAAGTATAATTACTGCTTTAGGTATTGAGGTAACCAAGGAAACAGCTGAAGGTTTGGATTTAAAAGTACCTAGTTTTAAAGTTGATGTAACCCGTGAATGTGATATTACCGAAGAGGTTTTAAGGATTTATGGTTACAATAACATTGAAATTCCAAGTAAAATAAATGCCTCATTATCTTATAGCGCTAAACCGGATAGAGAGCAAACACAGCATGTTATTGCTGATATGTTAACAGCTAATGGCTTTTTAGAGATTTGGTGTAATTCATTAACAAAGGGAGCATACTCAAAGTTGCCTGAGCAAGCAGTACAGATTTTAAATCCATTAAGTTCAGATTTAAATGTAATGCGCCAGGAATTGCTTTTACCTGCCATGGAGAGCGTTGCTTATAACCTGAATAGGAAGACTGCAGATATTAAGTTTTATGAATTTGGTAAAACTTACCATTTGATAAATGAGAAATATGTAGAGCGTCCGCGTTTATTGATCTTATTGTCGGGCTCTAATCAATCTGAGCAATGGAATCATAAAGCTTCTCCGGTAAGCTTTTACAATTTAAAAGCGGCAGTTGATGCAGTTATAGGTCGTTTAGGCATAACTAACTATCAAACTGAAGAAGTTAAAGACGAAAACTTTGCTTTTGGTTTAAAATACTTTAGAGGTGATAAAGCGATTGTAACCTTTGGAGCGGTAACTGCTGCAGATAAAAAGAAAGCAGATATTGATAAAGATGTTTATTATGCAGATTTTGATTGGGCACAGCTTTTGGATATTGTTAAGAAAAATAAAATCGTAAATAAAGAGGTTTCAAAGTATCCGGCAGTAAGAAGAGATTTGTCGATGCTGGTAGATACAAACGTTACTTTTGATGATTTAAAGACTATTGCATTTAAAACAGAACGAAAACTGATTAAGAATGTACAGGTGTTTGATGTTTACGTTGGAGATAAATTGCCGGCCGGTAAAAAGTCTTATGCACTTAATTTTACGCTTCAAGATGAAGAGCAAACATTAACTGATAAACAGATTGATTCCGTTATGCAAAAGATTATATCTAACTTAGCGCAAACAGCGAAAGCAGAAATCAGAAAATAGATTGGTATTTTCCGGGAAATAAAAATTTTAAATAAAAAACAACTTTAATAGAATGTCTTCTGTAGCAGATCAGTTAAATTCAGTATTACAAAAAACAACTCGTTTAATAGAGCTTTGTAATGCTTTGCAAGAGGAAAACGATTTATTAAAGCTTGAAAACCAATCAGTAAAAGTTGCCCTTGATACCTCGAAAGTTAAGAACAATGAGCTCGAAGAAAAGCTTAGAGTTTTGAAGCTTGCAAAAAGTATTGATGGCACAAGTGAAAAGACACTTGATATAAAGCAAAAAATTAACGATTTTGTGCGTGAAATAGACAAGTGTGTTGTATTACTTAAAAAATAAGCAATACTTGAAGGTGAAACAAAGCTAAGAAATGGGAGAAATCTCTATAAAAATAACTATTTCCGATCGTATTTATCCCTTAAAGGTTAATACGGAGGAGGAAGAAATTGTAAGGCGAGCAGCCAAGATTATTAACGAGCGCATAAAGGACTATCAGGAAAATTATGCCGTTCGCGATAAACAGGATTTGCTTTCTATGGCAGTACTGCATTATGCAACCGCAGTATTGAGGGTAGAAAACAAGGTTCAGGATCAGGATACTGCTGTGACCGAGAAGGTGGAAGAACTGGATAGTTTATTAAGTGATTTTTTCTCAAAATAAGATCGTTCTTTATATTAGTTAAGATAACAAAGATATTAGCCGTAGCTAGGTTTTTGAGTTTCATTATTTTTAAAACTTAACACTTCAATATTTATAGGATTAAGAAGGTGTATTTCATTTGCATTTATGTACCTGAAAATGACTTAAATCCTAATTATAATTCGTTGAGGTTTTTAAAACTTTGGGACTTAATAAAGTTAGTTGCGGCTTTTTTTTAAACAATTTTTAACAGCGATACATCATGTGTAAGCTGTTTTATATAGAAAAATAGAATGGAAATATTGGGATACGTACTTGCCGGCTTAGTAATCGGCATTTTGATAGGCAGATACCTGCTGCGTAGCTTGCTTAAAAAGCAGGAGATTGCAGTTCAGAGCAAAGTGAAGAAAATACTTAAAGATGCAGAAAGTAATGCCGAGATCTTAAAGAAAGACAGGTTACTAGAAGCAAAAGAGAAGTTTCTGCAAATGAAATCTGAACATGAGCAAGAAGTAAATACAAAAAACAATCAGATCAACCAACGCGAGAATACATTAAAGCAAAAAGAGCAGTCTTTAAACCAGAAACTTGAAAATGCTAACCGCAAAGACCAAGAGCTGGACAACCACAAAAAGAACCTGGAGAAACAAACTGAAATTGCAGTAAAGAAACAGGAAGAGGTTGAGTTGTTAAAAAATCAACATGTAAAGCAATTAGAAACTATTGCAGGTTTAAGTGCTGATGAAGCAAAAAGCCAGTTGGTTGAAACTATGAAGCAGGAAGCGCGTACTCAGGCAATGATCCAGGTTAAGGATATTGTTGATGAGGCTAAACTAACTGCAACAAAAGAAGCAAAGAAAGTAGTTATACAGACCATACAGCGTACCGCTGTTGAGGCTGCTATAGAGAATACAGTTTCTGTTTTTCATATTGAAAGTGATGAAATTAAAGGACGTGTTATTGGACGTGAAGGCCGTAACATTCGTGCCTTAGAAGCTGCTACAGGTATTGAGATTATTGTTGATGATACTCCGGAAGCAATCATCTTATCAGGATTTGATCCGGTAAGAAGAGAGATTGCACGTTTGGCATTACACCGTTTGGTTACCGATGGTAGGATTCACCCTGCCCGTATTGAAGAGGTAGTTGCTAAAACAAAGAAACAGATTGAGGATGAGATTGTAGAGATTGGTGAGCGTACTGTAATTGATTTAGGTATTCATGGTTTACACCCTGAGTTGATCAGAATGGTTGGACGTATGCGTTACCGTTCATCTTACGGACAAAACTTATTACATCACTCACGTGAGGTTGCTAATTTCTGTGCTACAATGGCTGCAGAACTTGGTTTAAATGCTAAAATGGCTAAGCGTGCTGGTCTATTGCACGATATAGGTAAAGTACCTGATGACAATCCGGAATTACCTCACGCTATTTTGGGTATGCAATTGGCTGAAAAATATAAAGAGCATCCTGAAATTTGTAATGCTATTGGAGCTCACCACGACGAAATAGAGATGACTTCAATGATATCTCCAATCGTTCAGGCTTGTGATGCGATATCTGGCGCACGTCCTGGTGCAAGACGCGAGGTTGTTGAAAGCTATATTAAGCGATTAAAAGAATTAGAAGAACTTGCTCTTTCTTATCCCGGTGTAGAGAAAACATTTGCAATCCAGGCAGGTAGAGAGCTTAGAGTTGTGGTTGAAAGCGAAAGAGTAACTGATCAGCAAGCTGAGTTATTAGCAGCAGATATTTCGAATCGCATTCAGACTGAAATGACTTATCCAGGTCAGATTAAAGTAACCGTGATCAGGGAAACCAGATCGGTTTCTTTTGCAAAATAGTATAAACAAGCCTATGCGATTGTTGTAGGTTATTAATATTTCATAAAAGCGACGGTTTATTCTGTCGCTTTTTTTATTTTTACTCAGTAAACTTATAACAATATGAAAACGGAGCAAAGAAGTGCAGTGGATGTCCTTTTTGATAAATATGCAGAGAGTCATCAAAACCCTTCAAATGAGATTATTCACTGGATATGTGTTCCGCTAATTGTATTTAGTTTATTGGGTTTAGTGTGGGCAATTCCTTTTCCGCATTTGGAATTTTTGGGTAAGTATAATGGTTACTTGAACTGGGCTTCTTTCTTAATTGCATTTTCTATCTATTACTACTTAAAGCTTTCTCCCGTATTGTCGTACCTTATGTTGTTACTTATTTTTGGTATGAGCATGGGGATTGTTCAATTGGAGAAACTGGAAGCCAGTGGTGGCCCGGCATTGTGGCTTGTTTGTTTGGTAATCTTTGTGGTTGCATGGATAGGACAGTTTATAGGGCATAAAATTGAGGGAAAGAAGCCCTCATTTTTAGATGATGTTAAGTTTCTATTAATCGGTCCAATTTGGTTATTGCACTTTATTTGTAAAAAAGTTGGCCTAAGATACTGACCCTAATAGCACTTAACGCACAGTTAACACTCTGATAAACGAATGGTAATTTACATCTAACATATACCTAACATTGTGGTAATAGCTTTGCTGAAAATTAATATACGGCAAATTGAAATCACAACTAAATCTTAAAAAGGCAATAATTACAGCCTTATTTGTAATTATCGGCACAGCAGTATTTGCACAAACAGGCAAAATTTCAGGAAAGGTATCTGATAAGAAAACCGGTGAGACACTTATTGGTGTTACGGTTAAGATAAAGAATACCCCAAAAGGTATGGCTACAGATGTTGATGGTAAGTATTCATTAACAGGATTAGCCAACGGAAAATATACCTTGATTTTTCAATATGTTGGTTACAACGGAAAAGAGATCAGTGACGTAGAAGTTACTGGTGGTAAGAACACAATATTTGATATTATCCTAGATGAAGCTGGCGGACAAAATTTGAATGAGGTAGTTATTCAAGGAAGCTTTAAAAAGGAGAGCGTAAATGCGCTTTATGCCAGACAGAAAAATAGTGCAGTAATATCTGATGGTATTTCATCAGATATGATCAAAAAGAGTCCAGATCGCAGTACAGGAGATGTATTGAAAAGGGTAAGTGGAACAACAATTCAGGATAATAAATTTGTTATAGTTCGTGGCCTTGCGGATAGATATAATAATGCAAGTTTAGATAACTCAAGTTTACCAAGTACTGAACCTAATAAGAAAGCATTTTCTTTTGATATAGTACCATCAGGTTTGATTGATAACATTGTAGTTAATAAAACAGCTACTCCTGATTTGGCAGCTGATTTTGCAGGCGGATCAATTAAGATCATCACTAAAGATATTCCAGATAACAACTTCTTTGAAGTTAGTTTAGGTGGTGGATACAATAGTCAATCAACATTTAAAGAGTTTTTTTATGGACCAAGATATACTGAGAATTACTTTGGATTTGATGGAGGTTATAGACAATTACCAGTGTCAAAAAGTTTTCCTAAAAATACCAATGCTACTGAGGCATTAAGAGGAAATGAGGCGGCAACGATAAATGCTATCAATCAATTGCCGAAAGTTTGGAAAATTGGAGAGCATAATGCCCCACTTTCTCAAAACCACCAGTTGAGTCTGGGTAGAGTGAAAGATTTTAAAAATGGAGGAAAGCTTGGTGCGATTGTTTCATTGACTTATCGCAACTCTGAATTAACTAAGCCTGAAGTTGAACGTGATTATTATACCTACCACTATTCAGATAGGGTAAATACATTTTCTTCAAACATTGGCGCAATGGCAAATTTCGCCTATGTGCAAGGAAAGAATAAAATTAGTTTTAAAAATTTATACAATAGAATACTGGAAGATAAGTTTACGTATCGTACAGGAACTGATGATGGAAGGTCGAGTGACTTAAAATATTATGCATTTGATATGGTGCAGAAAGGGATCCTTAAAACTTCATTGGATGGAGATCATCAGTTAACTGAAAAGAATAAATTGAGTTGGAACCTATCTTATGCAAATATTACCAATAACCAACCAGACCAAAGAAAAATAGGTTATTTAAGAAACGTTGGTTTTAGAGATGATCCAACCAAACCATTTTTAGCCGCTAATACAGCAATAACTAAAGAAAATAACAGATTCTTTTCTGACTTAAATGAAAGTCTTTATGGTGGGGCAGTTAATGATCAGTATAGCATCAAGTTATTTGATAAAAACGCAACTCTAAAAGGTGGACTAGGAGCTAATTATCGTACTCGTGATTTTGGCGCCCGTTTATTAGGGATTACATTAAAAAATGCAGACCAAGATATCCAATCTTTGCCAATAAGCTCATTGTATTCGAATGCATTAATTAAGTCTGGAGTATATGAATTAAGTGAAATAACAGGTAACACTGATAAATATGATGCTAATTCGTTAACCAGCTTTGCATACCTAATGCTTGATCAACCAATTACCGATAAGTTAAGAGCGGTTTATGGTGTGAGAGCAGAAAAGTTCAATTTGAATTTGAATTCAAAAGGGATTGATGGTTCTCCTATAAAAGTTAAGCAGGATTATACAGATGTTTTACCATCTGTTAATTTAACATATGCACTAACAGAAAAAGCAAATTTGCGCGCTTCTTATTACAGAACATTAGCTAGACCTGAGTTTAGAGAACTGGCTCCATTTGACTATTATGATTATGAGCTTCTGGGTAATGTTTCAGGAAATACAAATCTGAAAAGAACATTAATCGACAATGCAGATATTCGATATGAAGTTTATCCTGCAGCCGGTCAAATCTTCTCTGTATCTGCATTCTATAAACATTTTGAAAATGCCATAGAGCCAAGCATTTATGATCAGAATTCAACACCAGCATTTTCTTACTTTAATACTCCTAAAATAAATAATTATGGGATTGAGGTTGAGTTAAGGCATTCTTTAGCTTTCATTGATGAAGAATCAGCATTTAAAAACCTTATGTTTTATGCTAACGGAACTATCGTTAAATCGAAAGTTACCAATCCGACTGACCAACAATATTTAGCAAAAGAACGTCCGATGGTAGGCCAGTCTCCATATTCTGTTAACGCGGGCTTACAATATGGTGCTTTAGACAATAATCTGAATTTCAGCTTGCTTTATAATAGAATTGGCAGAAGAATAGTAAACGCAGGTGGTCAACGTTTTGGTGATGTTTGGGAAGCACCTAGAAATGTAATTGATTTCCAAACCAGCTATAGTTTCTATAAAAAGAAAGCACAGATTAAGCTTAATGTGAATGACCTGTTAAACAATCAAGCTGTGTTCTACTTTGATTATAATAACGATAAAAAGTTTAGTCCAAATAATGTTGTTACCAATTCAGAAACTGGTAAGACTTCAAAAGATGAAATTTTGTCAAGATTCAAGACAGGAACGAATGTTTCAATGTCAGTTTCTTATTCATTCTAATCAGATTTACATAACAGTAATTTAATATATAATTGACTTTCAGTTTATTCTAATTTAATTCCTTTACAAAAAAAATAAAAATACGAAAACATGAAAAAACATTTTGTTCTTCTTGGTTTAGCCTTCACCTTACTGGCTGTATCTTGTTCTAAAAATAATAATGAGGATCCGGAAATAATTACTCCTGTTGAAGGTTCAGTAGTCGTGTCTGGTGATATTAAAACTAATACTACATGGACTGCTGATAAAATATATAACTTAAAAGGATATGTATATGTTATTGATGGTGCAACATTGACTATTGAGCCAGGTACAATCATTAAAGGCGATAAAGCGTCGAAAGCAACTTTAATTATTACAAGAGGTGCAAAAATTAATGCTACAGGTACTGTTGATAAACCAATTGTATTCACTTCAGGTGTTGCAGCAGGTGCTCGTAGAGAGGGTGACTGGGGTGGATTAGTTCTTCTTGGAAAAGCTAAGCATAACAAAGGTACTGCTAAAGTTGAAGGTGGTTTAACTCCAACTGCGGGAGGAGATGAGGCTAAGTATATCCAATTTGGAGGTACTGATGATGCTGATAACTCTGGTACACTTAAGTATGTGCGTGTTGAATATGCAGGTATCCCTTTTTCAGTAGATAATGAGATCAATGGTATTACATTTGGCGCAGTTGGTTCTGGAACTACTATTGACTATGTTCAGGTTTATCGTTCAGGTGATGATGCATTCGAATGGTTTGGAGGTTCTGTAAATGCTAAACACCTTATTGCATCAGGCACATGGGATGATGATTTTGATACTGACAATGGGTTCAGTGGAAAAATTCAATTTGCATTAGCGCAACGTTTTCCTTTAATAGCTGATCAATCGGGTTCAAATGGCTTCGAATCAGATAATGATCCTGATGGTTTAGACATCGTTCCTCAAACATCCGCTATATTCTCTAACGTAACTGTAGTTGGTCCATTATCAGCTGCAAATACTAAAATCAATGGTTTCTTTCAACATGCTGCTCAAATCAGAAGAAATTCAGCTATCAGCACCTTTAATTCAATCTTTACTGGATTCCCTGACGGTATCTATATTGATGATACAAAAGTAGCTACTGCTGGAGCAACTACTGCAAATTATACTGCAGGTCGTTTATCATTCGAAAACAACTTAATATATGGTATAACAGGCCAAGAGATTAAAGGAAATAAAGGTGTTATTGAAGCTACTTTGAGAGCAACTAATTCTTTTGTTGCAGGTAGTTGGGCAGGTGCATTGCTTGCATCTCCATACAAATATTCATCAGATATTGCTGCCGCGGTTAGTACGGGAAGACCTGATTTTACTTTGGCTACAGGTTCTGTTGCTGCAGCAGGTGCTTTATTTACAAACGCTAAGGTTGCTGATGCTTTCTTTGAGAAAGTAGCTTATAAAGGCGCTTTCGGTACTACCGATTGGACTGCTGGTTGGGCTAATTTTGATCCTCAGGTAATGCCTTATACAACTCCTGGAGCTGTAAAATAAGATTTAAATTATAAAATTTTGGAAAGGTCTTTTTGCATTGCAAAAAGACCTTTTTATTTAACGCAGCTTTGCAGCTATGTTAGCGAATATTATTTTAGTGTTTGGGTTCGTAAGCATAAACAACCTGGTAGGGGATTTTTTTTAGTTTAGCAGACATTTGCCCGATACCAAGGTCCTCTTTCTGTGGTGTAGGCTCACAAATAGAGTAGGTTCTGCCTTTATAGACTATAGGATCACCTCCTATAGGGGTGTCAAACTGAACTGCCATGGTTATATGGGTTGGATATAACAAGGCAATCATTGGGACATCGTATATCTCTTTTACAAGATAAAAAAACAAAGCAGCCCTATCATCGCAATCACTGTACTTAGAAAATAGCGTCTCTTCTGGAGAGAGTCGTTTTTCCTTTCCAAAATTCTCTTCGTCGTTCTCATAAAGAAATGCATATCTGGTAAAACGCATTAGGTAGTCAATACCTTTCTTTTGTTTCATTCCGCTTACATTTTTTTTGAGAAGAGGTATTAATGAACCATAAGTTTCTTTACTTAAAGGAATGTTAAAATAGGATTCGAAGTCAACTACCGGGTAGTTAGCAAAAATAGTTTCTACATCAGGATTTAGCTTAATATTGAAATGGTAAGTTTTATGTTTATAGCTAAACTGGAGTTGTTTTTCATAATAGTCTTCAGGCTTGAAATCAGGCATTCTGGTTACTTTGTACGAAAATGCCTCCTTAGCTTCAGGAATGCTGATCATATCATGCGGAGGAACCTTATTGAGGTCGGCATAAGCATAATCATGATGGTTTAGGCACATGTATTTTTTGTTTTTAAACATGATGAAAGGGATGTCAGAAATATCCTCATCGTTATAAACATAAAATATGATTCGATTGTCGGCAATGGTAAGTCTTGTATCGTAGCCTGATTTACCTAAAAGAAACCATTTGTAAAAGGTGTAGCGCTCATAATTATCCTTTTTAGGACTAATCTGTTGGGCTGTTTTTCTGATCAGCTGATAGTAAAGCCAATCGTTTAGCTGATGTTTCTCTTTGTAGGTAGTAAGAGCTTTTATTATAGACGCGTATTTGCCTGCATTTACCTTATTGTAGCTCGATTTAATATACTGCTCCGAAAGCTCCGTAGGGGTATTTACGATGATAGAAGAATCAACTTCAAGATTGAAGGTGTCATTATAGAACTCGAAGCTAATATTGTAACTAGCGTTTTGACTATATACAATGTTTGTAGCCAGAAGTAAAATTAGTGTACCGAATATTTTTAGCAAACGGCCCATGGCTCTGTGGATTAATTAATATTATGGTAACATTAAATATACACAGAATTAACAGTGATTGTATATTAAGTTTTTGTCTGTATAAAATTATATAGTAACCGACAGTTAACAGGTACTTAACATTATGCCAGTACTTTTGTGACATAAATATTTGGTTAGTATTTATATACGTTTAGGTTTAGTTGATAAAAAAAGCCCCGATGGATGTCAGGGCTTTTTTAATTAAAAATTCTTACCAATCTTCTCCAGCATTTCAGGCGGGATATTCTGCATATCTACAACAAGAAAGCCATCAAGACAATCAGAAAACTTAGGATCAATATTGAAACAGATGATCTTGGCGTTAAGATTCATGTACTGTCTAAGCAATACCGGTATCTTGATATGAGAGTTTTCAATATCGGATATTAAACTATCCAAATCTTTTAGTGAATCGCTGCTTTCAATTAATAGATCCTTATCAATAGCGGAAAGATCTGCTTTAAACTTATTTTTAGGCTTCACATAATGTGCAAGCTCATAGTCAAAGTGATTCTTAGTAATGTAGTCTACTATTAACGACTTAGAGAATTTAGAGAAATTATTGCTGATGCTTACAGGGCCAAACATGTAGCGATAGTGTGGATTATCGAGCAAGTATTTTAAAATGCCTTTCCACAACAAGAAAAGTGGAAGTGGCTTCTGCTGATATTCTTTTCTTATCCATGATCTTCCAAGTTCAATGCCTCGCCTTAAGATTGGGTAAAAAGGTTCCTTGATTTTGAAAAGTTCAGAAAGGTAAAAACCTCGTCTGCCCATTGTGTTTAAAATTTCATCACCTTTTCCTATACGATAAGCACCTACAATATTTTGTTTTTCTTTATCCCAGATGAAAAGGTGGTGGTAATAGATGTCGTAATTATCAAGATCAATCTTTTTATTGGTTCCTTCACCAACTTCTCTAAAAGTAATTTCCCTTAGTCGGCCAATCTCTCTTAAAATATTTGGGATGGCAACTGTAGGAACGATATAAACTTCGTAGTTCTTTTCTTGCCATACTCTGAAATTTTCAAGCTGGTCAACTTCCTCTACTATTTTATTACGATCCGTTTCTGCAATAACCTCTTCAGGCTTTTTCTTTATCTTAAAGAGGTTGATTGGATTAAATAATTTTTTCTCTTGTTCTAAGCCTGTTCCAAGAGCATAGGTACGGGCTCTAAGAAAATCTAGTAACTTATTCGTGTTATTTCTATAAGAGATATCTTCTATATTAATAGGCTTGCCAATTCTTACTTTTATTTTTAAACCTTGTTTGTTTAAAAATTCTGAAGGCAGTTTAGCTGTTCTTAATGTTGGATGAATAAAGCTAAGAATATTGAATAGCACTCCGTTGTTGCCATGGAAATAGATTGGTACTACAGGTAGTTTAGCCCTCGCAATTAATTTACCAACTACCGGATGCCATATTCTATCTGTAATTTCCTGCTTATCTAAGCTAAAAGTAGAAACCTCACCGGCTGGAAATATTCCTATAGGTGTACCACTTTGTAGTAGGTCGAAAGTTGCCTTTAAACCACTGATACTTGATGAGTGCTGAACATTTTCGAATGGGTTTACTGCTACAAAGAATTCACTTAGGTTAGGAATTTTTTTAAGTATGAAGTTCACCATTACTTTTGCCTCTGGCCTTACTGTACAAAGTAACTTTACAAGGGCAAGACCTTCAATACCACCATAAGGATGGTTAGCAATCGCAATAAAACCTCCGGTTTTGGGAATGCTTTTAAGGTCGTCCTCATCAAAGTCTATACTAACGCCAATGGTTTCTAGAATTTTATCGACAAATTCTAAACCATTAAAGTGTTCATTCTGTGAAAAAACTTTGTTGATGTCATTGAGTTTCATCATCTCCATGAGTAAAGCCGCAAGTCCGGGTACGCCCAACTTATCTATTTTGGTAGCTTTTGCAAACTCTTGGGTAGTTATGATCTTCATTTAAATTCCGGTTTGTGAAACATTATCCAACCTCAAAAGTAAGATTTATATTTTTAATCATCGCCGACAACCTGAAATATAAAGGGATTCACTGTAAGGAACAGGTAATAATTTGAAAAGGGTTTACTGACTAAAACTTTAACAGGTGGTTATTTAAAATAATCTGATATAGATTAGGCAATGAGAAAGTTGTTGAATGCTTATTTTGATTTCAGTAAACGTGAATTCAATGGCCTTATGGTTTTAATAGTACTAATACTGATGATTAGCGCTATTCCTTATATATATGAATATGTAAATCCCGAAGAAGATAATTCAGAAATTGAGCATTTGGCAATTAAAAGGCTATCGTTGCCTATTAAAAAGACTACTGCGTTTAGGAAGGCCAATTTAAAGCATCGTGTTAAGAATGAAGTTAAGCATTCGTTGTTTTTGTTTGATCCCAATACGATTAATGCTGATGACTGGCAAAGGCTCGGTCTGTCATTTAAACAATCGGCAGCTATTTTAAAATATTTGGCAAAAGGGGGGAGGTTTAGGAAAGTAGAGGATTTACAGAAGATGTACACTATTAATGAAAAGATGTACGCCAAGATATATCCTTATGTGCGAATTGAAAGTAGTGATGAAATAAAGCCAGTGAAAAAGTTTAACAACAAAACTGCATATGCTGTTCCCAAAGAAATAGTAATTGAAATAAATGAGGCTGACAGTGCAACTCTTACCCAGATAAAAGGTATTGGTGCCAGTTTTGCCAAAAGGATAATAAAGTATAAAGAAAGAGTTGGTGGATTTTATAAAAAGGAGCAACTGCTTGAAGTGTTCGGACTGGACTCTGCAAAGTTTGAAGAGATTAAGGGTCAGATTTCTGTAAATGCTAACGGGTTAAAAATGATCAATATCAATACTGCAAAACTGGAAGATTTTAAGGGACATCCTTATATAAGGTATAAGCAAGTAAATGCTATAATTGAGTATAGAAAACAACACGGAAATTATAGTAATATTGCTGACTTAAATAAGGTAGCCATCGTAAGTCAGGATATGATTGAACGTTTGGCTCCTTACCTTACTTTTTAGTCATGATTGAATCGAGAATAAAACAAACTGTACGTGATGTAAATGATTTTCCAAAGCCGGGTATCATTTTTAAAGACATTACGCCGATATTAAAAGATCCAGGTTTATGCCGGGATATTACGGTCGCGCTGGCCGAACAACTTTCTAATGTGGATATTGATGTGGTTGCAGGTATAGAAAGCCGGGGTTTTTTATTTGGTCCATCATTGGCACAGTTGCTAAATGTTCCTTTTATACCGATCAGAAAGGCTGGTAAGCTTCCTTATAAAACTATTCAGCAATCTTACGATCTTGAATATGGTAGCGCTACAATAGAGTGTCATCAGGATGCCTTGCTTAAAGGACAGAAAGTTTTGGTGCACGATGATTTATTGGCGACGGGAGGAACGGTGGTTGCCGCATCTAAGTTGATTATGCAAATGGAAGCAACTGTGGCAGCTTATTCTTTTATTATTTCGCTGGATTTCTTACACGGCAGAGAGCGACTAAAACCTTATGGCAATGAGGTTTTTTCTTTGGCTTCGTACTAAGCAAACTGATTGGTTTGCAAGTGAGTTGGTGTATTTGATGGGGTGTTAACAGGACGTTACTTCGGCTGTGGCCCTATCAAGGCCCTAGCAACACCCTATCAGGGCCCCAGCAAAGCCCCCACAACAGACGCAATTTTTGTTTCACCCTAAATTACTGGCACTTGACGTAAACACAAGATTTGCAGAGAAAGTGAAATTAGTTTTAGAAGGAGAATAGAAAAGTGAAAGGAAGATGATGAAATGAGCGGTATTTTTTTTAAACTTGTTGCAAAATTAGTAGTACTTCTACTTATAATCAACTGAGTAAATACGCAGGTTTTAATTAGAAGAACTCTCTAAACGGATATAAAATGAAAACGAAAGGGAATTTTGGAGACTATTCGAGGAACTTTATTACTGATGTTCCTACTGATCTGAAGAGCGAGCAGTCGTTATTCTTTGAAAAGACAATCCCCAGATTTGCGGAAGAAGCCATCTATATCTATTCGTTTAAAGAGAACAGAATGATTTTTGCCAGCGGTTGGGAAGAGGTTGTTGGTTATAAAGATGATGAGATAAATATGCTGGCAATAGTTAATATGTCGGCTCCCGAATTTGCTCCTTTTTCGCATGATCTCAATGATAAAGCACTAAAATTTATTCACAACAAAACAAAGGATCTAGAAAAGTATAGTTTTACTATTGAACTGAAAAAGATCCATAAAAATGGGAGTGAAGTTCCTATTTCGGCAAGGGTTGGCGTTTTTAGCTCTGAAAACGGTAAAATTGAATCTATAATAGGCCGTTTCCAAATTAACCGAAGTCTTATTTTTGGGAAAATAATGAGGTATGCAGCTTACGGGCCTGATAAGGAAAAGTTTGAAGAAGAGTTAAATAAGATCTTATTTTATCATTTGGCAATATCAAATAAAGAGAAAGAAGCTCTTTCATTTGTTGCAAAAGGGTATTCTTTTAAGGAGATTGCTTATGAACTTGGTGTTTCACATTCGGCAATTGAAAAAAGAATAATCCCTTTGTATAAACGATTTGATGTGAAGAGCTTAACTCACCTGGTTAGTTTTGCATATGATAACAATATACTTCCTTAATTAAACTACATCCAGATTTACGGTTGTAATATTTGATTTTTCTATTCCTATGTTTTCCAATAATGTTTCCCAGCGTTCTTCGGCATGTCTTGTTGGGTCTTCGTTACCCATAACCCAAATGATGCTTTTCTCCTTAATGGCTTTTTTATTTAATTCGCCACATGCAAGGTTGTTAAGGATGTTGTAGAATTGCTTTGCACTTAGTATATCTCCTTCAACATGCCCGCCAGGGTTTATATCGTCAATAACCAATAAGGAAGAATTTCTCCACGACCATGCTCCTGGCTTAGTAATAGGTGGATTATCTTCATTCTCATAAAATAAGCAAAGTAGTTTTACGGCAGTTACATAACTGCAACTGTTATTTTTAATGGATGATTCTGTTGCAATCCCAACAGATAGCATTGTTTTTCCGCTACCTCTGGAGCCAAATAGTAACATGTGCTTGCCGGGTTCATTATGACTAAGGAAATTTAGTATAGCAGCTTTGTTTTCTTCTTTAATTTGCTGATTCCATTGGCTTAATCGTAATTGAAAAGGATAGTCAGCATTTTGAAGGAACATTTTGGTTGTGTACCAATAATAGAATGGGTAGGTAACTAGTAGGATTAGTACAATAAGCCCTATAACCATACCATCATTAGGTTTGCAGGTTAGGCTAGCAGCGAAAGCGCCTATGCCGAAGTAGACCAGATCTGTTAAGGTATCGAAAGTTACATTTATCCATGCCGGTTGGAATGTGTATTTACCAGCTCCAAGTGCTTTTCGTTTTGATTCTTTTTTAAATAGCAATGGCCAAAGGAAATTAAACAGTTCAAATAGAATCCAGGCTCCCCAAACTCCAAAAGCTGCCCAAAGTTCTGGATGAGAGAGTTTCGTTTTTGATTCCAAAACTTTATAAATAAGAATAGTGGGGATAAACCCAAGAGAAAAGTGGCCAAATTGGTTTGCCAGCCAGGAATAAGTTAGGGTTACTCCTCTATAGGAATCCTTACCTATAAGGTCATTTTTTAATTGAGCTATAAGGTCTTTAATCGTAATAAACTTCATGAGATGCTTTAATTAGATAATTCTAAAGTGGTAAAGCTAAAAAAAAATAAAAAAAGTTTTCTACGTATTTGACTGACTTAAAATCAAGAGGTAAGGTTAATGAACTAAATACCATTTCGTTCTACTATTTTACAAGTTTGGAACTTGCGTTCCTATTGTTTTATTTGTTTATAATTGTCCGGATTCAATCGGTAAATTATGTTAGAAACAATGGATAATTCTGTGGGATATAACTTTGGTGTCTCAGAAAATCAGGAAATGATAAGAAAGATGGTAGATGATTTTGCTGAAAAGAATATTCGTGCAAACGTAATGGAATGGGATGAAGTACAACATTTTCCTATAGAAGTTTTTAAGAAACTTGGTGAATTGGGGTTAATGGGGGTTTTGGTACCAGAGACTTATGGTGGTTCTGGTTTTGGATATCAGGAATACGTAGATGTAATTGTAGGTATATCAAAAGTCTGCGGTTCTATAGGTCTCTCTTTGGCTGCCCATAATTCTTTGTGCACTGGGCACATCCTTGCTTTTGCTAATGAGGAACAAAAAAGAAGGTGGCTACCTAAGTTAGCAACCGCTGAATGGATAGGCGCATGGGGACTAACAGAAGCAAACACTGGCTCCGATGCTTTAAGAATGATGACCGTTGCTACGCTTGATGGAGATGAGTATGTTCTAAATGGATCTAAAAACTGGATTACACATGGTAAAAGTGGAGATGTAGCGGTTGTTATGGCCAGAACGGGAGAGAAAGGTGATTCTAATGGAATTTCTGCTTTTGTTGTAGAAAGAGGAACCCCTGGGTTTGCGGCAGGAAAAAAAGAGAACAAGCTTGGAATGAGGGCTTCTGAAACCACGGAAATGATATTCGACAACTGTCGTATCCCAAAGGAAAATCTTTTAGGAAATATAGGAGAAGGATTTAAGCAAGCAATGAAAGTTCTGGATGGGGGACGAATTTCTATAGCGGCTTTGGCTCTTGGTATTGCAAAGGGGGCTTATCAGGCAGCAGTTGCTTATGCAAAACAGCGTCATCAGTTTGGCCAGCCGATAGCAAGTTTTCAGGGGATTAGTTTTAAATTAGCCGATATGGCTACTGAGATTGAAGCGGCTGAGTTATTAATTAGGCAGGCCGCTGATTTAAAGAACCGAGGCTTACCTATGACTAAAGAATCTGCAATGGCTAAATATTTTGCTTCGGAAGTTGCTGTGAGAACTTCAACTGAGGCTGTGCAGATTTTTGGCGGCTATGGATATACTAAGGATTTTCCGGTTGAAAAGTTTTATAGAGACAGCAAATTATGTACTATAGGAGAGGGAACTTCTGAAATTCAGAAAATAGTTATTGCAAGAGAAGTTTTAAAACATTAGATTAGTGTAACTAAATAACAGAGAATATTCTAACCAAATATAAAACCAATTAATCCGGCATATTTAAGTATGCCGGATTTTTGTTTTATAGGGATTACTTTATTGAGATAATACGATCAACAACAAAGGGACTGTAGCCTCTCCATGGAAGAGTGCTTACATATTCTTTATAGTGCAATTCGAATGTCTTCCCGCTATTCATCATCATTTTCTCGGCAATAGCTTTGTCTTCAACAGAAAATTCAAATTCGTTAGATTGGATATTTCCCGTTTGTTTTGAGCGGATTCCTGATTGGATCAGCTTACCTTCATAGGTTTTAAACATATAGCCTTTTCTTACTACATAATTTAGTTCGCCGGCTTTAACGCCATCGCCAAATACGAAGTAGTAACGATAATAAATGAATCCTGAGAGGATAACGATTATAATAGCTAAAGTGATGAATAGCGGTTTTTTAGATTTCATGTTAGATTTATTTTATTATTAAAAATAAACATAAAAAGTCTACTGTGTGTTTTTAAGAATAATATTATTAATTATATTAAACATACTGTTTTGATTATCAAATGAAATGCCTATCTTTGCAGTCCTAAAAACAACGAGAGGAGGTATTTTACGTTATGATTATCATTAATATTAAAGACGGTGAATCACTAGATAAAGCGTTAAAACGTTTCAAAAAGAAATTTGAAAAAACAGGTGTGTTAAGAGAATTGCGTAGCCGCCAAGCTTACGAGAAAAAATCTGTAGCACGTCGTACGTTAGTTAAACACGCTATTTATAAGCAAAATATGCAACTAGAAGGAACAATTTAGTTCTAATAGTTTACTATAATAGTATTAAAAGCCATCAATTTTTGATGGCTTTTTTTTGTTCAAATAAAAAGGAATTGTTAAGATAATGTTTTGTATATTCACTCTATCGAGCAATACAAATAGTTTCTATGACTGTTGAACAATTTCTAACATATCTCCAGCACGAGAAGCGATATTCTCCACACACCGTACAATCCTACCGAACCGATCTGATTCAGTTTAGAGATTTTATGTCTCAAACATTTGAAATAGAACTTGAGGCTGTAGAATACGTTCATGTGAGGAATTTTATGGTTTGGCTGATGGAGGAGGGGATTACCGAGAATTCAATAGGTAGGAAGCTCTCTACATTGCGTAGCTTCTATAAATATCTTGTTAGGGGGCAAGTTATCCGATCAAGCCCTATGACTCTTGTTAAGGCTCCTAAAGTTCCTAAGCGACTTCCTGTATTTGTTGATGATCAGAAACTGGATGTATTACTTGATTCTGATGAGTTTTTTGATGGAAGTTTCTCGTCTGTAAGAGACAGGCTGGTTATTGAAACGTTGTTTGGAACCGGAATGCGGCTTGCGGAATTGTTGTCATTAAAAGAGTCTGATGTTAATTTTTATGAATCAACAGTCAGAGTTTTAGGTAAAAGAAATAAAGAAAGGGTAGTTCCGATAGGCAAACTACTTGAGGATCAGTTAAGAGCTTATATTGAGCTAAAAACATTACAAAATTTTGATAACAAAACGGGGGGCTTATTCGTTACAGATAAAGGAGCGGATGCATATCCTACATTGATATACCGAATAGTTCAGCGTTATTTAAGTTTCATTTCAACGCAGGATAAGAAAAGCCCGCACGTGTTGCGTCATTCTTATGCTACCAGTCTGTTGAATAGGGGGGCGGACTTAAATGCGATAAAAGAGTTGTTAGGGCATGCAAGCTTGGCTGCTACCCAGGTTTATACTCACAATTCAGTAGAAAGATTAAAATCAATATATAAACAAGCCCATCCAAAGGCATAAAAAAGAGGAGGAAAATATGAAAATTACAGTTCAATCGATCCATTTCAATGCAGACCAGAAGTTATTAGATTTCATTCAGAAGAAAGTAGATAAGCTAGATCAGTTTTTTGATCAGATTATAAGTGGCGAAGTTTATTTAAAATTAGAGAATGTAGATGATGAGGCTAATAAAATAAGTGAGATTAAATTGATCGTACCGGGCGGAACAATGTTCGCAAAAGAACAATGTAAATCATTTGAGGAAGCTACAGATTTAGCAATTGAGTCGTTAAGAAAGCAAATTACCAAACATAAAGACAAGACGCGAATAAAATTAAGTGAACATAAGGCAATTTTAAATGCGAATGAAGTATCTGATTATTAAGGACATATTTTAGCATTTTTTTTATATTGAATTGGCGAAGTTACTTTCGCCAATTTTTTTTTAAAATAAATTTTGCGTCTATCAATTATTCTTGTAGATTTGCATTCCATTTCAGAGAGGGCGTTACCTCAACAACTAAAATGGAATGTTCTATGAAAGATTAATATTATAAAATTTGTTGCTTCATTTGTAAGCAGCATATGATATAAGCCTCCTTAGCTCAGCTGGTAGAGCAACTGACTTGTAATCAGTAGGTCATTGGTTCGATCCCGATAGGAGGCTCTTTTTTTGGGGAGATACCAGAGTGGCCAAATGGGACAGACTGTAACTCTGTTGTCGCAAGACTTCGAAGGTTCGAATCCTTCTCTCCCCACAATAAAAAGAAGCGGAAGTAGCTCAGTTGGTAGAGCGATAGCCTTCCAAGCTATAGGTCGCGAGTTCGAACCTCGTCTTCCGCTCTTAAATGGAAAAAGGTGGGCAGTCGGCAGAGATTGTGGAGTTGATTCTTAACGGGATTAAATAATAAGCTGCTAGAGATTAAAAGCCGAAGTAGCTCAGCGGTAGAGCACTTCCTTGGTAAGGAAGAGGTCGTGGGTTCAAGTCCCATCTTTGGCTCAAAAGTAATAGGCTTTGTTGAATCTGTTTAAACGCAGAGTGAACAAGGTTTTTTGTATTGAATTGTATCAAAACAATAAATAAATAAAAAGTTATAACCTACTAATAAGTATAAAAACATGGCAAAAGAAAAGTTTGACCGCAGCAAGCCGCACTTAAACATCGGCACAATCGGTCACGTTGACCACGGTAAAACAACCTTAACAGCAGCTATCACTAAAGTGTTATCTGATGCTGGTTTATCTGAGGCGCGTTCATTTGATTCAATTGACTCAGCTCCTGAGGAAAAAGAAAGAGGTATCACCATTAATACAGCACACGTTGAGTATTCAACAGCTAACCGTCACTATGCACACGTTGACTGTCCAGGTCACGCGGATTACGTGAAAAACATGGTTACTGGTGCTGCGCAAATGGATGGAGCTATCATTGTTGTAGCTGCTACAGATGGTCCGATGCCACAAACTCGTGAGCACATTCTATTGGCTCGTCAGGTAGGTGTTCCTTCGTTGGTAGTATTCATGAATAAAGTGGATATGGTTGACGATCCTGAATTGTTAGAATTAGTAGAAATGGAAGTTCGTGAATTGTTATCATTCTATGAATTCCCTGGTGATGATATTCCTGTTATTCAAGGTTCAGCTCTTGGTGGCTTGAACGGAGATCCAAAATGGGTAGGTAAAATCATGGAATTAATGGATGCTGTTGATAGCTACATTCCAATTCCTCCACGTTTAACTGATCTTCCATTCTTAATGCCTGTTGAAGATGTATTCTCGATCACTGGTCGTGGTACTGTAGCAACTGGTCGTATTGAGCGTGGTGTAATCAACTCTGGAGATCCAGTTGAGATCTTAGGTATGGGTGCAGAAAATCTTAAATCAACTGTAACAGGTGTTGAGATGTTCCGTAAGATCCTTGATTATGGTGAAGCAGGTGATAACGTAGGTTTATTGTTACGTGGTATTGAGAAAACTGATATCCGTCGTGGTATGGTTATCTGTAAACCAGGTTCTGTAACTCCTCACACTGATTTCAAAGCTGAGATCTATGTATTATCAAAAGCAGAAGGTGGACGTCACACTCCATTCTTTAACAAATACCGTCCACAATTCTATTTCCGTACCACAGACGTTACTGGTGAGATTACACTAGCTGAAGGAACTGAAATGGTTATGCCAGGTGATAACGTTACTATCAATGTTAAATTGATCAACGCAATCGCAATGGAAAAAGGTCTACGTTTCGCTATCCGTGAAGGTGGTAGAACAGTAGGTGCTGGTCAGGTAACTGAAATCGTAAAATAGTTCTAAGTATCAATAGATACAGAACAAATTTATAAAGCAAAGTACTTGGGCTTTGATTGCCTAAGTACTTTGTTCTAATACCAAAATCAATTCGCTCGGAAAGGCGTAAATTATACACGGGAATAGTTCAACGGTAGAATAGAGGTCTCCAAAACCTTTGATCAGGGTTCGAATCCTTGTTCCCGTGCAAAACATTAATTATGGCTAAAGTAGTTCAATTTGTTAAAGAATCATATGAAGAAATGACCCAGAAGGTTACTTGGCCTACATGGGGAGAATTGCAAAATTCTGCAGTGTTGGTTTTAGTAGCTTCGCTTATTATTGCATGTGTTGTATTTGCAATGGATAAGGGTTCTACGTTCGTTTTGGATACTTTTTATAAATCACTTTCTAATTAATATAGCTAAATGAACGATCAGTTGAAATGGTATGTAGTTAGGGCCGTTAGTGGAAAAGAGAAGAAAGTAAAACAGTATATTGATTCTGAAATTAGCCGTTTAGGCTTTTCGCATTTGGTTCCACAGGTATTAATACCGATGGAAAAGTATTATCAAATGAAAGACGGAAAAAAGATTGCAAAAGAACGCAACTTTTATCCAGGTTATGTTTTAATTGAAGCTATTTTAGATGGTGAATTAGAACATATAATTAAGAATGTTAATAGCGTTATTGGTTTCTTAGGAGATAAAGGTGGAAACCCGGTTCCTATGCGCCAGGCAGAAGTTAACCGTATTTTAGGTAAAGTTGATGAGATGAGCCAACAAAGCGAAACCATGAACGTTGCTTACTATGTTGGAGAAAACGTTAAAGTAATGGATGGACCGTTCAACGGTTTTACCGGCGTTATTGAAGAGGTTAACGAAGAGAAAAAGAAATTAAAAGTTATGGTTAAAATCTTTGGAAGAAAAACTCCATTAGAGCTTAACTATATGCAAGTAGAAAAGGAATAGATAAAGATCTTAAATGTTACATGCTTCCAACATTTTAACATTGAGTATTACAAATTAACAAAACAGAAAATGGCAAAAGAAGTCAGTGCACTTGTTAAATTACAGATCAAGGGTGGAGCTGCAAATCCGTCGCCACCAGTAGGACCTGCTTTAGGTGCTAAGGGGGTGAACATCATGGAGTTTTGCAAACAATTCAATGCTCGTACTCAAGATAAGCCCGGTAAAGTATTACCAGTTGTAATTACTGTTTATGCTGACAAGTCTTTCGAATTTATCATCAAAACCCCTCCAGTTGCTATCCAGTTAAAGGATGCTACTAAATTACAGAGTGGTTCTGCTGAGCCCAACCGTAAGAAAGTTGGTTCGGTGACTTGGGATCAGGTTAAGTCAATTGCTGAAGATAAAATGACTGATTTAAATGCTTTCACTATCGAATCGGCGATGAGTATGGTTGCCGGTACAGCACGCAGTATGGGAATCACCGTTAGTGGTGATGCACCTTGGACAAATTAATTAACAAAAAACAGTTTACAACAGTGGCTAAATTAACAAAAAATCAAAAAAAGGCACATGCTAAACTAGAATCTGGTAAAACGTATTCTTTAAAGGATGCGGCTGCTTTGGTTAAAGAAATAACTACTACTAAATTTGATGCATCGGTTGATATCGATGTTAGTTTAGGTGTAGATCCACGTAAAGCCAATCAAATGGTACGTGGTATTGCAACTTTACCACACGGTACAGGTAAAACTGTACGTGTTTTAGTTCTTTGTACTCCTGATAAGGAAGAAGAGGCTAAAGCGGCTGGCGCAGATTTTGTAGGTTTAGACGAATATGTAGCCAAGATTGAAGGTGGATGGACTGATGTTGACATTATTATCACTACTCCTGCTTGTATGGCAAAAGTAGGTAAACTGGGCCGCGTTTTAGGTCCACGTAACCTTATGCCAAACCCTAAATCAGGTACTGTAACTAACGAAGTTGGTAAAGCAGTAACTGACGTAAAAGGCGGTAAGATTGATTTTAAAGTTGACAAAAGTGGTATTATACACGCTTCAGTAGGAAAAGTATCATTCCCAGCAGAGAAAATATATGAAAATGCTTTAGAAGTTCTTCAAGTAATTTCTAAATTAAAACCATCTGCTGCAAAAGGAACTTATTTTAAGAGCATTCATGTTTCTTCAACTATGAGTCCTGGAATTGCAATCGAAACTAAATCAGTAGCGGGGATCTAATTATGAACAGAGAAGAAAAACACGAAGTCGTTTCGGCTCTTCAAGTGAAGATGCAGGAATACGGTAATTTTTATATTGCCGATACATCAAGCTTATCTGTTGAGAAAATTAACGGTATCCGTCGTAAATGTTTCGAAAGCGGGATTGAAATGCAAGTAGCTAAAAATACTTTAATCAGAAAAGCGATTGAAGGATTAGAAGGTGATGCATCAGAGATCTTTGTTGCGCTAAAAGGCCAATCAGCATTATTATTCTCAACAGTAGGTAACGGTCCAGCTAAGCTGATCAAAGCCTTGAGAAAAGGAACTGATAAACCTCAGCTAAAAGCTGCATATATCGATTCAACAGTATTTATTGGTGATAACCAACTTGATACTTTAGTAAGCTTGAAATCAAGAGAAGAGCTTATCGGAGACATCATTGGATTATTACAATCACCAGCTAAAAACGTTATTTCGGCATTACAGTCTGGCGGTAACAAAATTGCAGGAATTGTTAAAACTCTTCAAGAAAGAGAAGGTTAAGGAACACCTTAAAAGTTCATATTAAATAAATTATTATTACGTAAATTTTTAAAATCTATAAAAATGGCAGATTTAAAAGCGTTTGCTGAGCAATTGGTAAACTTAACAGTTAAAGAAGTTAACGAATTAGCTCAAATCTTAAAAGACGAGTATGGTATTGAACCAGCTGCTGCTGCAGTTGCTGTTGCAGGTCCTGCTGGTGATGCTGCTCCTGCAGCTGAAGAAAAATCAACTTTTGATGTTATATTGAAAGAAGCTGGTGGTTCTAAATTAGCAGTAGTTAAATTGGTAAAAGACTTAACTGGTTTAGGTTTGAAAGAAGCTAAAGACTTAGTTGACGGTGCACCAAAAGAATTAAAAGCTGGTGTTTCTAAAGACGAAGCTAATGCTTTGAAAACTCAATTAGAAGAAGCTGGAGCTGTAGTTGAAATTAAGTAATCACTTAATTTTAATATAACTTTAACCATAGACTCCGACTGTATAGTCGGAGTCTATACCTGTTTATAAACATTTCATCTTGTTTGGTTGGTGGAATTGTTTAACGGCTAACCAAACAAATAGTTTATTCTTAAAGTAAATTAACTTTAGTCCATTGGCAAATAAAGTCGACCAAAGAGTAAATTTTGCACGTAGTAAGCATATCATAGATTACCCAGATTTTCTAGATGTGCAGTTGCAATCATTCAGAGAATTTTTTCAGATAGAGACAACTTCGGATAACCGTCACACTGAGGGTTTATTTAAGGTGTTTGCTGAAAACTTCCCAATCACTGATTCAAGAAACATCTTTGTTCTTGAGTTCCTTGATTATTTTATTGACCCACCGCGTTATGATATACCTGAGTGTATTGATCGTGGGTTAACTTATAGTGTTCCATTAAAAGCAAAGCTTAAGCTTTCTTGTAATGATGCTGAACACGAAGATTTTGAAACCATCATTCAAGATGTATATTTAGGAACCATACCTTATATGACTCCTAAAGGTACTTTTGTGATTAACGGCGCAGAGCGTGTAATTGTTTCTCAGTTGCACAGGTCTCCGGGTGTGTTCTTCGGTCAAAGCCGTCACACTAACGGAACTAAGCTTTATTCTGCCCGTGTAATTCCTTTCAAAGGATCTTGGATTGAGTTTGCTACTGACGTAAATAACGTCATGTATGCTTACATTGATCGTAAGAAAAAGTTCCCGGTTACCACCTTATTGCGTGCTATTGGTTATGATTCTGATAAAGACATCCTTGAATTGTTTGACTTAGCTGATGAGGTTAAGGTTAGCAAATCAGGTTTGAAGAAATATATCGGTCGTAAACTTGCTGCAAGAGTATTAAGAAAATGGGTTGAGGATTTTGTTGATGAAGATACTGGTGAGGTAGTTTCTATAGATCGTAATGAAGTGATCTTAGATAGGGATACCGTTTTAGAAGATGACCATATTGATATGATCATTGATGCTGGTGTTAAAACTATTATCTTATCTAAAGATGATGGTGCAAGCCAGGCTGATTATACCATTATATATAATACTTTACAAAAAGATACTTCTAACTCTGAGAAAGAGGCTGTTGAAAACATCTATCGTGCTTTGCGTAATGCAGAACCACCTGATGAGGAAACTGCTAGAGGTATTATTGAGCGTTTGTTCTTCTCGGATAAACGTTATGATTTAGGTGATGTAGGTAGATACCGTATCAACCGTAAGTTGAAAATGGATACTCCTGATCACGTAAAGGTTTTAACAAAAGCTGATATTATTGCTATTGTTAAATATCTGATCAAATTGATCAACTCTAAAGAAGAAGTGGATGATATTGATCACTTGTCGAATCGTCGTGTTCGTACAGTAGGTGAGCAATTGTACGCTCAATTTGGTGTTGGTCTAGCACGTATGGCGCGTACTATCCGCGAGCGTATGAACATTCGTGACAACGAGGTATTTACTCCAACAGACTTAATTAATGCCCGTACATTATCGTCGGTTATTAATTCATTCTTTGGTACTAACCAGTTGTCTCAGTTCATGGACCAGACAAATCCTTTGGCAGAGATTACGCACAAACGTCGTTTGTCAGCCTTAGGCCCAGGTGGTCTTTCACGTGAGCGTGCCGGTTTCGAGGTACGTGACGTTCACTATACTCACTACGGTCGTTTATGTACAATTGAAACTCCAGAGGGACCAAACATCGGTTTGATCTCGTCTCTTTGTGTTCATGCGAAGATAAACAACTTAGGTTTCATTGAAACTCCTTATAAAAAAGTAGATAATGGTGTTGTGTCTGTAGACGAACCAGTTATTTACCTTTCTGCTGAGGATGAAGATGGTAAAACAATTGCTCAGGCAAACGCCGAGTATGATGATAAAGGTAATTTCACTACTCCACGTGTAAAAGCGCGTTACGAGGGTGACTTCCCGATTATTGAGCCTGAGAAATTAGACTTAATGGACGTAGCACCTAATCAGATTACTTCGATCGCTGCTTCGTTGATTCCTTTCCTTGAGCATGATGATGCGAACAGGGCTTTGATGGGATCGAACATGCAACGTCAGGCCGTACCATTGTTACGTCCTGAGGCTCCAATCGTTGGTACAGGTTTGGAAGGTCGCGTAGCCCGCGATTCAAGAACATTGATCAATGCAGAAGGCGATGGTGTTGTTGAATATGTTGATGCAAATGAGATCACTATTAAATATGTAAGAAACGATGGAGATCGTTTAGTATCGTTTGAAGGTGATAGCAAAACTTATAAATTAATCAAATTCAAGAAAACCAACCAGAATACTTGTATTAACTTGAAACCAATCGTTAAGAAAGGTCAGAAAGTTGTAAAAGGACAAGTGCTTTGTGAAGGCTATGCTACTGAAAATGGTGAATTGGCATTAGGAAGAAACTTAAAAGTTGCTTTCATGCCTTGGCAAGGATATAACTTTGAGGATGCGATCGTAATTAACGAGCGTATTGTTCGTGAAGATATCTTTACTTCATTACACATTGAAGAGTTTGAATTAGAAGTACGTGATACAAAACGTGGAGAAGAGGAATTAACACCAGATATCCCTAACGTTTCTGAAGAAGCTACTAAAGATTTAGATGAAAACGGTATTATCCGTATCGGTGCTGAAGTTAAAGAAGGTGATATCCTTATTGGTAAGATCACTCCTAAAGGAGAATCTGATCCTTCGCCGGAAGAGAAATTATTACGTGCAATATTTGGAGATAAAGCTGGTGATGTTAAAGATGCATCATTAAAAACACCTCCATCTATTAAAGGTGTGGTAATTGATACTAAGTTGTTCTCGAGAGCTAAGAAAACTACTAAAGCTGAAGAGAAATCAGCAATAGAGAAATTAGACAAGAGATACGACCTTGCTACAACAAATCTTAAAAATGAGCTTGTAGATAAATTATTCCAGATTGTAAACGGTAAAACATCTCAAGGTGTGTACAACGTTTATAAGGAATTATTATTCCCTAAAGGAGCTAAGTTTACTCAAAAGAGTTTAGCTGATTTAGAATACGCGCACATTAATCCATACAAATGGACTACTGATGATGACAAGAATGAGCAGATCAAATTGTTATTGCACAACTATGGTATTCGTGTAAACGAAGAACTTGGTGCTTACAAACGTGATAAGTTTGCGATTAGTGTGGGTGATGAGCTGCCTTCAGGTATTGTTCAGATGGCTAAGGTTTATGTAGCTAAAAAACGTAAGTTAAAAGTAGGTGATAAGATGGCTGGTCGTCACGGTAATAAGGGTATTGTAGCTCGTATTGTACGTGATGAAGATATGCCATTCTTAGAAGATGGAACTCCTGTTGATATCGTGTTGAACCCACTGGGTGTACCTTCACGTATGAACCTTGGTCAGATCTATGAAACTGTATTGGCATGGGCCGGTAAAGAATTGGGTGTTAAATTTGCAACTCCAATCTTTGATGGTGCTAAGCACAATGAGGTTGAAGACTGGATCGCTAAGGCTGGATTACCTGCTTCTGGAAGAACTTACTTAAATAACGGTTTAACAGGTGAGAAATTTGATCAGCCAACAACTGTAGGTATTATCTACATGTTGAAACTAGGACACATGGTTGATGATAAGATGCACGCTCGTTCTATCGGACCATACTCATTAATTACACAACAGCCATTGGGTGGTAAAGCTCAGTTTGGTGGTCAGCGTTTTGGTGAGATGGAGGTTTGGGCATTGGAAGCATTTGGTGCTGCCAACATTCTACAAGAGATATTAACTGTTAAGTCAGATGATGTTATCGGTAGAGCTAAAACTTACGAAGCGATTGTAAAAGGCGAAAACCTTCCTACACCAGGTGTACCAGAATCATTCAATGTATTGGTACATGAGTTACGTGGATTAGGTTTAGATATTACGTTAGACTAAGTATATAGTATTAAGTAGTTAGTAATTAGATAAGCTAAACGCCCAATTCTAAATACTAACTACTAATTACTAGCTACTAAAACAAAAGAGCTATGTCTTACAAAAAGGATAATAAATTAAAAAGCAATTTCACATCGATTACCATTAGTTTGGCATCGCCTGAGGCTATTTTAGAGCGCTCAAGTGGTGAGGTGTTGAAACCTGAGACTATCAATTATCGTACTTACAAACCTGAGCGTGATGGTTTGTTTTGCGAGCGTATTTTTGGTCCTGTAAAAGATTACGAATGTCATTGTGGTAAATACAAACGTATCCGTTATAAAGGTATTGTTTGCGACCGTTGTGGTGTTGAGGTAACTGAAAAGAAAGTACGTAGAGAGCGTATGGGACATATCAACCTGGTAGTTCCTGTTGCGCATATCTGGTATTTCCGTTCATTGCCAAATAAAATCGGTTACTTATTAGGTTTGCCTACTAAAAGATTAGATCTGATTATTTACTACGAGCGTTATGTAGTAATTCAACCAGGTTTAATGGCTGAAGAAGGTATTCAGTATATGGATTTCCTTACTGAAGAAGAATATTTAGATATTCTTGATAAATTACCTAAAGAGAACCAATATCTGGATGACAAAGATCCTAATAAATTCGTAGCCAAAATGGGTGCTGAAGCATTAGAAGATTTGTTAAAACGTATTGATTTAGATACTTTATCTTATAACTTACGTCACCAGGCTGCTAATGAGACTTCACAACAACGTAAAAACGAAGCATTAAAACGTTTACAAGTTGTTGAGGCATTCCGTGGTTCAAGATCACGTATTGAGAATAATCCAGAGTGGATGATCATTAAGATCGTTCCGGTTATTCCACCAGAATTGCGTCCATTAGTACCTCTAGAAGGTGGTCGTTTTGCGACTTCAGATTTAAATGATCTATACCGTCGTGTAATTATCCGTAACAACCGTTTGAAGCGTTTGATCGAGATCAAAGCTCCAGAAGTAATTTTACGTAACGAAAAACGTATGTTACAAGAAGCGGTTGATTCGTTATTTGATAACTCACGTAAAGTAAACGCTGTAAAAACTGAAGGTAACCGTGCTTTAAAATCTCTTTCAGATATTCTGAAAGGTAAACAAGGTCGTTTCCGTCAGAACTTATTAGGTAAACGTGTGGATTATTCTGCTCGTTCTGTAATTGTTGTAGGTCCTAACCTTAAATTACACGAATGCGGTTTACCTAAGGATATGGCTGCTGAGCTATTTAAACCATTTATCATCCGCAAGATGATAGAAAGAGGTATCGTTAAAACAGTAAAATCTGCTAAGAAAATTGTAGATAGAAAAGACCCATTAGTTTGGGATATTCTAGAGAATGTTTTAAAAGGACACCCTGTATTACTGAATCGTGCACCTACGTTACACAGATTGGGTATACAATCTTTCCAACCTAAATTGGTTGAAGGTAAAGCAATTCAATTACACCCGTTAGTTTGTACCGCATTTAACGCGGATTTTGACGGTGACCAGATGGCAGTACACTTACCATTAGGACACGCCGCAATCTTAGAGGCACAAGTATTAATGCTTGCTGCACACAACATTCTAAACCCTGCAAACGGTACTCCTATTACTGTACCTTCACAGGATATGGTTTTGGGTCTTTATTATATTACTAAAGGCCGTAGAACTGACGAAGGACGTGTAGTTAAAGGACAAGACTCTATATTCTATTCTCCAGAAGAGGTTATCATTGCTTATAATGAGAAACGTATTGATCTTCACGCATTTATTAAAGTTAAAGTAAATGTTAAAATTGAGGATGGAACTATAGTTAATAAATTGACTGACACAACTGTTGGACGTGTACTATTTAATCAAATGGTTCCGGAAGAAGTTGGTTACATCAATGAATTGTTAACTAAAAAATCTTTAAGAGATATTATCGGTGAGGTTGTTAAAATCACTGGTATGGCTCGTGCATCAAGATTCCTTGATGACATTAAAGAATTAGGTTTCCAAATGGCATTCAGAGGAGGTTTATCGTTTAACTTACAAGACGTAAACATTCCTGTTGAAAAACATACTTTATTACAACAAGCTTCCGCAGAAGTTGAAGAGGTAAGGAATAACTATAACATGGGATTCATTACCAACAACGAGCGTTACAACCAAATTATCGATATCTGGACTCGTATCAATAACCGTTTAACATCATTCGTGATGAATCAGTTATCGAGCGATAACCAAGGATTTAACTCAGTTTACATGATGTTGGATTCTGGAGCCCGTGGTTCGAAAGAACAGATTCGTCAGTTGTGCGGTATGCGTGGTTTGATGGCAAAACCTCAAAAATCAGGTTCTGGTGGTGAGATTATTGAAAACCCGATCTTATCTAACTTTAAAGAAGGATTATCGGTATTAGAATACTTTATCTCTACTCACGGTGCTCGTAAAGGTTTGGCGGATACGGCGTTAAAAACTGCCGATGCTGGTTACTTGACACGTCGTTTACATGATGTGGCACAGGATATGATCGTTAATTCTGAGGATTGCGGTACATTGAGAGGTATGTATACTACAGCGTTGAAAGACAATGAAGATATCGTTGAGCCATTATATGACAGAATTTTAGGACGTATATCTCTACATGATGTGTTCAATCCGTTGGATGGAGCATTATTAGTAGGAGCCGGACAAGATATTACTGAAGAAATTGCGAAAACAATTGAAGAGTCTCCTCTTGATGGTGTTGAAATTCGTTCTGTATTAACCTGCGAAAATCAAAGAGGTGTTTGTGCCCTTTGTTATGGACGTAACTTAGCTACTGGTAAACGTGTTCAAAAAGGTGAGGCTGTTGGTGTAATTGCTGCACAGTCAATCGGTGAGCCGGGTACACAGTTAACACTACGTACATTCCACGTGGGTGGTACTGCATCGAACATTGCTGCTGAATCTCAGATTGTGGCGAAGTTTGATGGTGTTATCGAATTTGAAAATGTTCGTACAGTTGAGAACGATACTGAAGATGGAGTAAAACAAATTGTTTTAGGCCGTTCAGGAGAGTTTAAAATTGTTGAGCCGGAAACAAATAAGATTATCATGACGAGCAACATTCCTTACGGTGCATTCTTGTACGTTGAGGATGGAGCTAAAATCGCTAAAGGAGATAGAATTTGTTCGTGGGATCCATATAACGCTGTAATTATCTCGGAATTTGCCGGTAAAATCGAATTTGATGCAATTATTGAAGGTGTAACCTTCCGTGAAGAGTCAGATGAGCAAACTGGTCACCGTGAAAAAGTAATTATAGATACACGTGATAAAACTAAAAACCCTTCAGTAAGAGTTGTTGATAAAAAAGGTGAACTAATCAGAGGATATAACATTCCTGTAGGTGCTCACATTGCTATTGATGAAGGTGATGCAGTTAAAACTGGTCAGATCTTAGTTAAGATACCTCGTGCAACTGGAAAAACAAGGGATATTACGGGTGGTTTACCACGTGTAACTGAGTTATTCGAAGCACGTAATCCATCTAACCCAGCTGTAGTAACTGAGATTGATGGTGTGGTAACTTTAGGCGGTGTGAAACGTGGTAATCGTGAGATGACTATCGAATCTAAAGACGGAGAAGTTAAAAAATACCTTGTTCCATTGTCTAAACACATCCTTGTTCAGGATAATGACTTTGTGAAAGCTGGTATGCCATTATCTGATGGATCTATCTCTCCTGCTGATATTTTAGCAATTAAAGGCCCTGCGGCTGTACAAGAATATCTTGTTAATGGTATCCAAGAGGTTTACCGTTTACAAGGTGTGAAAATCAACGATAAACACTTCGAGGTTATTGTACACCAAATGATGCAGAAAGTACATATCGAAGATCCAGGTGATACCAGTTTCTTAGAGAACAACTCTGTGGATCGTTGGGACTTTATGATCGAGAATGATGAGATCTATGACAAAAAAGTTGTAGTAGAAGCTGGTGATTCAAACACAGTTAAACCTGGTCAAATTCTTTCTTTACGTAAATTAAGAGATGAAAATTCTCAATTGAAACGTAAAGATTTGAAACAAATTGAAGTTCGTGATGCAAGACCTGCAACTGCGAGTTCAGTATTGCAAGGTATTACTCGTGCATCATTAGGTACGAAATCATTCATCTCTGCAGCATCGTTCCAGGAAACAACAAAAGTACTTAACGAAGCAGCTATCGCTGGTAAACGTGACAGTATGCTTGGATTGAAAGAAAACGTAATTGTTGGACACTTAATCCCTTCAGGTACAGGTGTACGTGGATATGAGCGTATCATTGTTGGTTCTCAAGAAGAATACGATAAATTATTAGCTTCTAAACAAGAAGAAATAGGAGCTTAATTTTAAATAAATCTTTCTAAAAAGTCCCCCTTCCTTTAAAAGTCGGGGGACTTTTTTTTTACTATAAAAAATATCTAAGTTTGTTATATGGAAGAACAAAACAACGAAAACCAACTTAACATAGAACTTTCTGAAGAGATTGCAGAGGGCATATTTTCTAATTTGGCTATTATTACCCATTCAAATACAGAATTTGTACTTGACTTTATTAGAGTAATGCCTGGTGTACCTAAAGCAAGAGTAAAGTCGCGTATTATTCTTACACCGGAACATGCAAAAAGATTATTGGCAGCAATGCAAGATAATATAGAAAAATATGAAGCTATAAACGGACGTATTAAGACTCAGGAGGAGCCTCCGGGTTTCCCAATGAACTTTGGCGGGCCAACCGCCCAAGCTTAACTTAAAGCTTGTTTAATGTAAGTGATGACTTCATCAGTGTGGTTTGGCTCAAACCAGGTGGTGGCGTCATCTCTTCTAAACCAAGTCAATTGCCTTTTAGCAAAGCGACGCGTATTTTGTTTGATCTTATCAACAGCTTGTTCCAGGTCTATTTCTCCATCCAGATAAGCAAAAAGCTCCGAATAACCCACTGTATTTAGGGCGTTGTAGCTTCTATAGTCCTCTAGTGACTTTACTTCATCTAGTAAGCCCAGATCCATCATCTGGTCAACTCTTAGGTTAATTCTATTGTAAAGTACAGCGCGGTCTGTATTTAAACCAATCTTAATAATGTTGAAAGGTCTTTTTTTTCTACTATTAGTAAGGAAAGAAGATAGTTTCATTCCTGTGGACAGAAAAAATTCTAACCCCCTTATCATACGCTGAGGATTGGCCTGATCTACTTTTGCATAATATTCAGGATCATTCTCGCTCAGTTGAGCTTTTATAGATTCAATTCCCTGTGATGCAAGCTGCTCATTTAGCTGTTCTCGAATGTTGATATCTGTGTTAGGAAGATCATCAAGACCTTTGCAAATGGCATCAATATAGAGGCCAGAACCGCCAACCATAACTAAAAGATCATGTTTTTTAAACAATTCATCCATTAGTTTAAGGGCCTGCACTTCAAAGTCGCCGGTACTGAATAGTGTTTTTACACTGTGGGAATTAATAAAATGATGTGGGGCGGCAGCTAACTCTTCAGCAGAAGGTTTAGCAGTGCCGATTTCCATTTCTTTAAAGAATTGTCTGGAATCTGCGGAAATGATTTCAGTAGAAAACTGCTTTGCTACCTCGATAGCTAAAGCAGTTTTCCCTATTGCCGTTGGACCTACAATAACAATTAAAGTCTTAGCTGATGCCATATTCGGCATTAGTAATCCTCTTTACTATTGTATTCTTCGTCTTCGTAGTTGTCATTATCAGAGAATTCATCTGATTCATCTTCCGATTCCTCTTCAGCATCCTCATCTTTTTCTTCAGTATTAATGCCTCTGCCACCCATTGCTTCAAGTTCGTCCGTGTCTTCCGGTACAAAATCCATTTCATTTAAGAAATCGAAATCTGTTGAAACAGGATTTGAGGATACAGCAACCGAGCCAAAATTATTCTTTTCGATAATTTTAGGAGCTTCTCCTGTGCTTTTAACCAGGTAAGGATATTCAATGTTCGGATCTGTTTCCAGGATGATCTTTATCAGTTCAACATGAAAATCAAAAGGGCGGTCAAAATTGTATATGTAATAGAATTTTTGATGTGGATCTTCAATGAAGCTACTCAATTTTGAGTTTTCCATTAAAGCGACCCCTCTATCTATTTTACGCTGATTTGGTAAATAAGCTATTTCATCACCTTTTATCCAATTATCTGTGCTCACATAAAAGGACGAAGATTTTTCGGCAGAGTAACCCGTTGAACGGTGAACTGCTTTATGCAAATCTTCAAATGTTTGGGTCGATTTAATATCTATTTCCCTTACTACTTCATCGAAATCTTCGAAACTTATTCTAAATCTATAAATTGCCATTTGAGCTTATTTTCTAGCTATAAAATTAAAAAATAAAATATACTTTATATAATTGTATTAACGAGTTACTGGTAAAAGGCCCAGTTCTTTTGCTTTTTCGAGCATAAACTGTAACGCTTCATCATAGGAATTTGTTATTTCTCCCTCTAAAATGGCCTCACGAATGGCATTTTTGATGATTCCTACTTCTTTCCCTGCCCCCAAACCAAATACTTGCATAATGTCATTTCCTGTAATTGGAGGTTGCCAGTTTCTGATCTTATCGCGCTCTTCAACATCTTTGAGCTTCTGTTTTACCAGTTCAAAGTTGTTTCTGTATTTTTTTACCTTGTATTCGTTTTTGGTAGTTACATCGGCATTGCATAGTAACATCAAACTTTCGATATCCTCTCCGGCGTCAAATAATAAACGCCTAACTGCCGAATCTGTTACTACTTCTTGTGCCAATACAATAGGGCGAAGGTGCAATTGAACAAGCTTTTGAACATACTTCATCTTTTCGTTAAGAGGAAGTTTAAGCTGAGCAAAAATTTGAGGGACCATTCTTGCACCTTTATCCTCATGACCATGAAAAGTCCAGCCATGACCTTCTTCAAAACGTTTTGTTGCCGGTTTGGCAATATCATGAAGAATAGCGGCCCAGCGCAACCACAGGTCATCGGTTACTGTGCAAATATTATCTAAAACCTGTAAGGTGTGATAAAAATTATCTTTATGTCCTTTTCCATTAATAATATCCACGCCATATAAATTGGCCATTTGTGGAAAAATCAAGTGCAATAAGCCCGTATCAAATAAATACTTGAAGCCGACAGAAGGTAGGGGAGATAGAATGATTTTATTAAGTTCATCAGTGATGCGTTCTTTTGAAACGATACTGATTCTTTCTTTTTGTTTTTTGATTGCGTTTATTGCCGCTTCATCAATAGTAAAACTAAGCTGACTGGCAAAACGAACGGCGCGCATCATGCGCAAAGGATCATCAGAAAAAGTAAGCTCCGGATCCAGTGGAGTTTTGATTAATTTATTTGTAAGATCTTCTGTGCCGTCAAAAGGATCAACCAGACTTCCGTAATTATCTTTATTTAAAGAAATAGCAAGCGCATTTATGGTAAAATCTCGCCTAAGCTGATCATCTTCAATTGTACCATTTTCAACTATTGGCTTGCGCGAATCCGCACGATAAGACTCTTTCCTTGCGCCTACAAATTCAATTTCCAAATCCTGAAACTTAAGCATTGCTGTCCCAAAATTCTTAAAAACAGCCACTTTTGTTTTAAGTTGCGCACCCACTAGTTCAGCAAAAGTAATTCCATTGCCTAGCACAACAACATCAATATCTTTTGATGGTCTTTTCAAGAAAATATCACGAACATATCCGCCAATAACATAGGCTTCAATGTTGTGTTTAGCAGCTATACCTGCCAGAACTTTAAAAACAGGATGTTGTAGGTGTTTTTCCATTGCTGAGTTTGCAAAAGTAGTAAAACTTACCTTCTAATAAAGGAAAACTGTCCTCCAGGTGCTAATTTCATTATGGTTGATGGTTTTTTATCAACGTTTAAGTCCTGCTCCCAGTCTACAACATAGTCAACAGCATCTTTAATTTCATCACTTATCTCATCAAAGGTTTTTGGAGTAGCCTGGCCAGATAAATTAGCAGAGGTAGAGGTGATGGGTTTACGAAAACGATGTATCAATTGATCGCAGAAATCATGCTTAACAATCCTAATTCCAACACTTCCATCAGCATTAATTACATTTTTTGCCAGGTTCTTTGCTCCCGAAAAAATAATAGTCAAAGGATTTTCAGTGTATTCAATTAAATCATAAGCAACCTCGGGGATTTCGGTAACATAACTTTGTAGCTTAGCATCTGTATCCAACAAAATGATAAAACTTTTATCACTACTACGACCTTTAATGGCGTTAATTTTTTCTACAGCCTGTTCATTAGTAGCATCACAGCCCAAACCCCATACAGTATCGGTAGGATAAAGAATTACACCACCATCTTTAAGTACCGCAAGCGCATGTTTAATCTGATCGTTTAACATATAGAGTTTGTTTAGCCTATAAAAGTAGGCAAAATTCGTTTTTATTGAGGCTCAGTTTTTAATTTGTTGTATATTTCGCCTCAATTTTAAATGTGATATGAGAATTGCCTTCGATGCAAAGAGAGCCTATCATAACAATACAGGGTTAGGAAATTATAGTAGAACACTGGTGTTGGATCTTGCCCGGTTTTTTCCTGATAACGAATATTTTATGTTCAATCCAAAGCCATCAAAGCAGTATTCTTTAGATGACAAGAATATTCATGAGGTTTTACCAAAGGGATTTTTCTCCCGTAAACTCTCTTCTTTTTGGAGAAGTAAATGGATGACAAAAGATCTTGTTGATCTTGATATAGAACTTTTTCATGGATTAAGTCATGAAATCCCTGTGAATATTCATCAAACCAACATAAAATCTGTTGTAACCATTCACGATTTAATTTTTGAACACTATCCCGAGCAATATAATCCTTTGGATGTTAAATTATATCAAAGAAAGTTCAGACACGCCTGTAAGCATGCCGACCGAATAATTGCCATTAGTGAGCAAACCAAAAAGGATATTGTCGATTTCTATCAAACAGATCCTAATAAAATAGATGTATGTTACCAAAGTTGCGATAGCAGTTTTAATCCATCAATATCTAAAGAACAGAAAGAATTAACTGCTGCCAAGTTTAGTTTACCTTCCAAGTTTTTCCTTTCAGTTGGGTCAATTATTGAAAGGAAAAATCTGCTGAATATCTGCAAGGCGGTTCAACTGTTAGAAAAGGACACAGAAGTTAATTTAGTGGTAATTGGAAAGGGGAGTGGTAAATACAAGAGTGAAATCGATAGTTTCATCTTAAAGAACAACCTCAGTAGTAAAATCACCTTTCTAAAAGATGTTAACTCGGCAGATTTGCCAGCAATATATAGCCTTTCCGAGGCCTTAATTTATCCCTCTTATTTTGAGGGATTTGGTATTCCAGTGCTTGAGGCTTTAAGTGTAGGTGTACCGGTTATCACATCCTCAGTTAGTTGTTTGCCGGAGGCAGGAGGTGATGCAGCGTTATATGTTAATCCAGATAAGCCAGAAGAAATTGCCAACTGCATGTTGACGGTGCTAAAAGGAGGAGAAGATGTGCAAGCCATGGTTCAAAAAGGATTTGTACATGCAGAGAAGTTTAGCAATAAAAATTGCGCAACACAGGTAATGAAAACTTACCAAACAGTAATGATAACTCGATAGTAGTAAGGAAGACTGCTAACAAGAAATAACTAGCAAGAAATAAAAGAGCCTGATCATTTTAATGATCAGGCTCTTTTATTTCCAAACGTCATCCTGAATTTGCAAACGTCATCCTGAATTTATTTCAGGATCTCTCAAGAGAAAGAAAGCCTTGCCTATGCGAGATCCTGAAATAAATTCAGGATGACCACCGCATTAACCTCAGGATGACGACAGTTTTACAACTTATACAGCAACGTTGTTTTCTCTTAATGCATCATTAAGTGAAGTCTTTTTATCTGTAGATTCTTTACGTTTACCAATAATTAATGCACATGGAACGTGATATTCACCTGCAGGGAATTGTTTTGCATAGCTACCAGGAATAACTACTGAACGAGCAGGAACAATACCTTTGTATTCAACAGGAGAACTTCCAGTAACGTCAATAATTTTTGTTGAAGCGGTTAACACTACGTTAGCACCTAATACAGCTTCTTTTTCAACACGAACACCTTCAACTACAATAGCTCTTGAGCCTAAGAAGCAGTTGTCTTCGATGATTACCGGAGCAGCCTGGATAGGTTCAAGAACACCACCAATACCAACACCACCACTTAAGTGAACATGTTTTCCAATTTGCGCACATGAACCAACAGTAGCCCAAGTATCAACCATTGTGCCTTCATCTACGTAGGCACCAATGTTTACATAAGAAGGCATCATGATAACACCTTTAGCAAGGAAAGCACCATAACGAGCACTCGCACCAGGTACTACTCTTACACCAAGTTCTTTATAATTGGTTTTTAGTTTCATTTTATCATGAAACACAAAAGGCCCCGACTCACTTACTTTCATCTGTCTGATGGGGAAGTAAAGAATAACAGCTTTTTTGATCCATTCATTTACACCCCATGAATTTAGAATAGGCTCAGCAACGCGCAATTCACCTTTATCTAACTGCATAACTACGGTTTCAATTGCCTCACAATGTTCCGTATATTCTAATAAAGTTCTATCTTCCCAAGCGGCTTCTACTAACTTTTTTAATTCTGCTATCATGTTGTTTGTTTAATTTTTGACAAAATAAATGAATTTTATGTATTGAGCATTGTTTTCTTATGTATTTTTGATTTTTTATGACTGAAAAGGAAAAATTACGTATCGATAAGTACTTGTGGGCAATAAGATTATTTAAGACCAGAAGTTTAGCTACAGAAGCCTGCAAGGCTGGTCGTGTTAAATTTAATGGCCAAAATCTTAAGCCATCTGCCATCGTTAAACCCGGCGAAGTTTATCAGGTATCAAGAGGGATAGAAAAAAAAGTAATAGAAGTTGTTGAGCTTTTGTACAACAGAGTAGAATCTAAAATTGCCGTAACTAAATACAAAGACATTACTCCACTTGAAGAAACACATGGATTCAAATCTATGTTTCATGCACCAGCTTTAAAAAGAGATAGGGGAACTGGAAGGCCAACTAAAAAAGATAGACGCGAAACCGACGATTTAATAGGCGGACTTTTTGAAGAAGAAGAATAGCTATTCCGCTTTTTTCAAACGCATCCGATAAGCCTGGGTAGCCGTTTTTCCAAGCTTTTTAATTAACTGATAATTGGCAACGGCGCCAACTGCAGCGCCAACTACAGGTAATAATTGCGCTAGTTTAGCAATGTCTATATAATCTCGATATTCCTGCTGAAATGTTTTCCAGTCGAAATTATCAGAGTTTTCAGGAAGTATGTGAAGCTTCTCATCCCAATCCTGAATGTGTGCAAACACTTTTTGGCCACCTTCTTTACTAGAAAAAGCAAGTTGAAAAATATAAAGAATGTATAAACGTTCCCTAAAGTCTTTCACGTCAACACCGTACAGGGCTGCAATTTCAAACAGCATTTTCATTTTTATACCTACAAGTATTGGAAAATCAGCCATACTCATCAAAAAGCCACCAGCCCCGGTTATACCACCTTCTGCAGCGCCGGTTTTAGAGTAGCTGTCTATTTTTTCGCGCACCAGTGCCTCCCGATGAATCAAGCTCATTTCTTCAGGAGGGGTAGATGAAGTAGTGTACGTAGAGCCATAAAGAACAGCCCTTGTCATACCCTTAATCGCTGCAGTAATGGCATCATGAACCTTATCCGGAATATAACCGTTTATCTTTTTCTGGATACCATCGGTAACCTTGTTCAAAACAGACGGCTTTTTTAGGATATCTCTCTTCCAAAATTCCAGTTCAATCTCTACTTTTTGCCTGTAACTATCCATTCTGAGGGTTTAATTGCTTGATTAGATATAAGACGCCACAAAGGAGTTACAAGTTACAGAAAAGACTATAAATCTGTTTTCTCAGCAGATTTGTTCCAGAGTTTAAAAGCCCTTTGTGCATCATCTCTCATCATTTGCTTAAAAGGGAGCACTCTATCTGCCATCGATTTATGCATTTCATCATAAATGAATTTATCGCTAAAACCAATATCAGCAGCGTCTATTTTGGTGTTTGCGTAGTAAATGGTGTCGATACTAGCCCAATAAACAGCGCTTAGGCACATAGGGCATGGTTCGCAGCTTGTGTATATTACACAACCGCTCAAATCAAATGTTTTCAGTTTCTTGCAAGCCAGTCTTATGGCAGCAACCTCTGCATGCGCAGTAGGGTCGTTGTCGGCTATAACCATGTTAGCACTTTTGGCAATAACTTTTCCATCTTTTACCACAACGGCACCAAATGGAGCGCCCATTTTATCTAAAACATTTTCTTCAGAAAGCTGAATCGCCAGTTTCATGAATTTCTCGTGTTCTTTTAATTTGTCCATGTTATTTGAGGTGCAAAAAAAATGCCCCGATAATTCGGGGCATTCCATATGTTCATTAAACCTGCATTATTTTGCAGCTGGTTTGTAAGTATCATTTAAGCCAACAATTACTTCGCTGGTTACATCTAAACTTTCGTCAGCAAATAAGATAGCGCTGTTACCTTTAGAATAAGTTAACACCATTTTAAAGCCTTTCTTTTTTGCGTAACCTTTTAGGTAATCAGCAACTTTGTCGTAAAGTTTTTCGTTTTCAGCAGCTTGTTCAGTTTGAAGTGCAGCACCTGCATTTTGCTGATAAGCTTGTAATTCTTGTTGTTTACGAGCAAGTCTTTCTTCGGTAGCAGCTCTTTGGTCAGCTGGCAAAGTATTTGCCTGTTGTTGGTAAGCAGCAACCTCACGTTGAAACGCTTGTTGTTTAGATCCAAGATCAGCCTGAGCTGTTTTAGATTTTGCTTCTAATTTTACCTTAATGTCTTTAAAATACTGATATTTTGTTAGTAATGAATCAGAGTTCACATAAACAATCTTCTCGTTATTTGAAACAGTAGCTGGTTCCGATTTTGCAGCTGTACCGGTCTTTTCATCTTTATTCTGACAAGATGCCATTAAAGAAACTATGGCTACAGCAGTAGCAATACTGCCTAATGTTGTTTTTGTTTTCATTAGTATTTAATTTGTTTTTTCTGGGTTATAAACCTATCCTCCTGCCCATTCCTGAGTGATAAATTTCAACAAATATAAAATTTCAAATTTAGTATCCTAAAGAACTGTTTTTTTTCGGATGTTTTTCCTCAGTTTTAAGTCAAATAGTTATCCACATTTGCCGTTAATTGGCCATAAATGGTTAAATTTGAGTCTAATTGTTTTATTTAAATATATGAGCGAAGAAAAGGATCCTAATTCAAATTATTCGGCAGATAATATACAGGTTTTAGAAGGTTTAGAAGCGGTGCGTAAGCGCCCTTCGATGTATATAGGCGATACAGGAGTTAAAGGTTTACATCACCTGGTGTATGAGGTTGTAGATAACTCGATTGATGAGGCATTGGCAGGACACGCCGATACCATTTATGTAAATATTCTTGAAGATAACTCGATAAGGGTTGAAGATAACGGACGTGGTATTCCAACAGGAATTAACACGAAAGAACAAAAATCGGCACTAGAAATCGTAATGACGGTACTACACGCCGGTGGTAAATTCGATAAAGATACCTACAAAGTTTCTGGTGGTTTGCACGGTGTGGGGGTAAGTTGCGTTAACGCATTATCAACTCACTTAAAAGCAGAAGTACACAGAGAAGGAAAAATCTGGGTTCAGGAATACAACATCGGTAAGCCATTATACGAAGTAAAATCTATCGGCGAAACCGATAAACGTGGTACAATTGTAACCTTTACACCGGATGCCACCATATTTACCCAAACTACAGAGTATCGTTATGATACTTTGGCTTCGAGATTAAGAGAGTTATCTTTCTTAAACAAGGGCATCAAATTAACACTTACAGACGAACGTGAAGTAAATAACGACGGAACTTTCCGTACAGAACTTTTCCATTCTGAAGGTGGATTAAAAGAATTTGTTCAATTCCTTGACGGTAACCGTCCATCATTAATTGCTGAGCCAATTTATGTTGAAGGAATTAAAAACGGTATTCCTGTTGAGCTTGCTTTGCAATACAACGACAGTTATGCAGAAAACGTTCACTCTTATGTAAACAACATCAATACACATGAGGGAGGTACACACATTGCCGGTTTCAGAAGAGGTTTAACCAGAACACTTAAAGCTTACGCTGATAAATCAGGATTGCTTAAAGGGGTTAAATTTGAAATCACAGGCGATGACTTTAGAGAAGGTTTAACCGCAGTAATTTCAGTAAAAGTTCAGGAGCCTCAGTTTGAGGGTCAAACTAAAACTAAGCTTGGTAACTCTGAGGTTATGGGTGCGGTTGATATTGCTGTAGGTGAGGCACTTGGTATTTACCTTGAAGAATATCCTAGAGAAGCAAAGTCAATCGTTAATAAAGTAATTCTTGCGGCTACTGCCCGTGCTGCGGCGCGTAAAGCTCGCGAAATGGTGCAGCGTAAGAGTGTTATGGGAGGTTCAGGCCTACCTGGTAAACTTGCCGATTGTTCAGATAGCGATCCGGAAAAATGCGAATTATACCTGGTGGAGGGAGACTCCGCAGGTGGAACTGCTAAACAAGGTAGAGATCGTAACTTTCAGGCCATCCTTCCTCTAAAAGGTAAGATCCTGAACGTTGAAAAAGCAATGGAACATAAGATCTACGAAAATGACGAGATCAAGAATATGTTTACCGCTCTTGGTGTAAGTATTGGTACTCCAGAGGATGACAAAGCTTTAAATCTCACAAAACTTCGTTATCATAAAATTGTAATCATGACGGATGCTGATATCGACGGATCTCACATTACTACCTTGATTCTTACCTTCTTCTTTAGGTATATGAAGGCGTTAATTGAGGCCGGTTATGTTTACATTGCTGCGCCACCGTTGTATCAAGTTAAAAAAGGTAAAGAGTTTGAATATTGCTGGAACGATAAGCAACGTGATGCTGCTGTACAGCGTTTAAAAGGTGCTGGTAAAGAAGAAAGCGTACATATTCAACGCTATAAAGGTTTGGGTGAGATGAACGCAGAACAATTGTGGGATACTACCTTAAACCCTGCAACACGTACACTAATGCAAGCTACAATTGAAAATGCTGCAGAGTGCGATCATACCTTCTCTATGCTTATGGGCGATGATGTTGCTCCAAGAAGAGAGTTTATCGAAAGAAATGCAAAATATGCTAAGATTGATGCTTAGTCATTAAGCATTCAAGAATATAAATTAAAGAGGTCTGTTTTTCAGACCTCTTTTTTTTGTGACATGTTTACTTTGTCATCATCCTACTAATGCCGAACAAGCTGCCAGGCAAAATAAATTACCAGTGATAGATTGGTTTTTGTTAATTAGTATTTGTATTTTTATGTAAGTTTCATTCAAACATCAATAGTATTCAATTGATGCTTGAATGAAATTGGTTTTGCAACTCAATAAAATTTGGCTTGTTTTAGCTTTGGATTTGGAAAAAATTCGAATTTCAACCTAAAATATAGTCGTCTCTGACACCACGTTTAAACGTACCTTGTTCGGACCTTGTTCGACCATAGTCGAACGAGGTCCGAACAAAAGCCGTCGAAGAGCCGATGCAGACTTCGGACCAAAAAAAATGCAAAAAAAAATGATTTTTGTAGTTTAGTAAATCTATTTATAAAGGTAGAGCTTCATTTTTTTGTAGTTGATGACCGCCTGATATTTCAATAACAGATCACTACCGATAATGCCTATAATGGGGGGGTGCCCAAGACCTTCGTAGGCTTGGTTTACAGCTTCCAAATCCAAGGCAACAGTTTCATAGTTCTTCAATGCCAGACGGCCAATCTTTATAGCTGGTATTACAGCCTGCAAAGTGCTTGAGGTAGAAAATAATGTTGTAGCTTGAGTTTCTTCGCTGTGCTCCAGGTCTTTAAGGTGGTCTTTAAGGAAAGTTTTATCAAAAACGGATCTAGAAGCGCCGGTATCAACCACGGCAAATAACTTTTGTCCAAAAACAACAATTTCCACCAATAGGTGGAAACCGTCGTCTTGTAAGCTTATTAAAATTAAGGGTATTGAGATTGGTCTCATTTAAACTATTCTATATACCCTCGTTTAAACGAGTTTCATTTCATGAAGCACTGCGTTCATATTACGAACAGCATCAGCGCTTTTGTTAAATGTATCTTGTTCTGTATCACTTAATTTAATGTCTAGTATTTTTTCAGCACCATTTTTACCAATAATTACCGGAACAACTAACGAAATATCTTTTTGGCCATATTCGCCATCTAAATACACTCCCGATGAAATTAGTTTTTTCTGGTCGCGCACAATACTTTCAACCATTGCAGCAGTTCCTGCTCCTGGCGCGTACCATGCCGATGTGCCAATCAGTTTAGTTAAAGTAGCGCCCCCAACCATAGTGCTGGCAACAACTTTTTCCTGCTGTTCTTTAGATAAGAATTGAGTAACAGGAATGCTATTCCATGTAGCGTGATTAATTAAAGGAATCATAGTGGTGTCTCCATGGCCGCCAATAACAACAGCGTTCAAATCTGCTGGAGAGCAGCCTAATTCCTGACTAAGGTAATATTTAAATCTGGATGAATCTAGTGCTCCACCCATTCCTAATACGCGGTTTTTAGGTAGGCCTGTAGATTTTAAAGCCAGATAATTCATGGTATCCATTGGATTGGAAACTACGATAATGATGGTGTCAGGCGAGTGTTTTAAGATATTTTCGGCAACACCTTTTACGATGCCGGCGTTAATGCCAATTAGCTCTTCACGAGTCATGCCCGGTTTGCGGGGTAGGCCCGAGGTGATTACCACAACTTCGGATCCTGCCGTGCTGGCATAATCGTTTGTAACACCGGTAATTTTAGTGTCGAAGCCTAATAAAGCGGCCGTTTGCATCATATCAATTGCCTTGCCTTCTGCAAAACCTTCTTTAATGTCCAGTAAAATTAACTCTTCAGCTAATTCTTTTCTGGCAATATTATCTGCACAGGTAGCGCCAACGGCACCTGCACCTACAACCGTTATCTTCATAAATATAGTTTTTTACATATGTTACCTTCCCTTCGAAGTTAGAAAAATACATGAGTTTAAAAAATGGTTTTTAAAACTTTATTCTTTATTGCTGGTTTTATGATAAAGAATTTACATTTGCTGATCGGGCGAAAAATTAGGGGAGCTTATGGAAAATGTACCAGTACAAAAGGTTGATATAATGTCTTATGCAGGCAAGTGGTATTCTATATGTTCGATACCCACTATAATGGATAAAGACTGGTATCAAACCACAGAAACATATGTTATTCATCCGGATGGTTACTATGCAGTTTTTACTACTTACAAAGTGGTTGGAACTGATGAGCAAAGGTACACCCGGTCTAAACTGTTTGTAACTAGAGGTAGTAATAATGCTACGCTAAAGGCGCAATACGTGTGGCCGTTTAAGGTTGATTACTGGGTAATAGAATTAGCTGACGATTACTCGTATGCTGTGGTTGGCCATCCTAAACACAGACATCTTTCTGTCTTGTCACGCAAGCCCGTGCTTTCGGATGAATTGCTTACCGGAATTATTAACAGATGTGAGCAACGTGGTTACGACACCTCAAAGCTTGTCTCTCAGGAACATCACATTGTTTCATTCGATGAAACGGCACTAGCCTGACCTTTAAATTTAGAAACCCCTTACATCACAGGCAAAAAATACGTATTTTTGGACTTCCATTTTTGATTTCCAAAACGAGTAATTTAATTACAATATGTATTTGATTTTTGATACCGAAACTACAGGTTTACCACGCAATTGGAATGCCCCAATTACTGATACAGATAATTGGCCCAGGTGTATCCAAATTGCATGGCAGTTACATGATGAGTTAGGTAATTTGATCGAAAATCAAGATTATCTTGTAAATCCTGACGGATTTAATATTCCGTATGATGCAGAGCGTATTCATGGTATTTCTACTGAGCTTGCTCAGGAGCAAGGGATTGGATTGCAAGAAGTTTTAGAGAAATTTAACATTGCACTTTCTAAAGCGAAATTCATTGTAGGCCAAAACATAGGTTTCGATGTTAATATCATGGGCTGCGAATTTCACCGGATGGGAGTGGAAAGCCCTATGGCACAAATGCCGGTTTTGGATACCTGTACTGAAACTACAGCCGAATTATTACGCCTTCCAGGCGGTAGAGGAGGTAGGTTTAAATTACCTAATTTAACTGAGCTTCATCAGTACCTTTTTGGTGAGCCATTTTCTGAGGCACACAATGCTACTGCGGATGTGGAGGCAACTACACGTTGCTTTTTTCAGTTACTTAAAATTGATGCTTTCAGACCTGAACAATTACAGGCCGATCAAAGTTATATTCGCCTTTTTAAAGAAAAGAATCCGGGAGTAATAAACCGAATTGGTTTAACACACATCAATCTTAAATCAGCTTCTGATGATATCAGAAAAAGGTTGCAAAAAACAAGTGGCGGTCCCTCTAAACAGGAGCTTGCCAGTAATAAACAGGAACTTAAAAATGCCGCATTTGCGCATTTGCATAACCACACACAGTTTTCTGTTCTACAGTCGACTATTAATATACCTGCGCTGATAAAGGCGGCAGCGGCCGAGAAAATGCCTGCTGTTGCGATGACCGATCATGCGAATATGATGGGCGCATTCCATTTTGTTGCTCAGGTACTTAATCACAATAAAGGGATTGAGGCTAAAAATGCCGCTGCAATAGAAAAAGGAGAAGAACCTACAGACGTAATTTTAAAGCCGATTGTAGGGTGCGAGTTTTTTGTTTGTGATAACCATGAAGATAAAAAACGCAAAGACAATGGTTATCAGATTGTGTTGCTAGCCAAAAATAAGAACGGTTATCACAACCTTGCAAAAATGTCGTCCATTGCCTATACAAAAGGATTTTACTATGTTCCAAGGATAGATAGGGCAGTTATTGAACAATATAAAGAAGACATCATTGTACTATCTGGAAACCTCTACGGAGAGATTTCCAGTAAATTGCTGAACATCGGAGAGCGCCAGGCTGAAGAGGCTTTGGTGTGGTGGAAAGAACAATTTGGTGATGATTTTTATATCGAGCTGATGCGCCACAATCAGGATGATGAGAACATCGTAAACATTTCTCTGATTTCGTTGGCGCGCAAGCATGAGGTTAAAATGGTGGCAACCAATAACACTTATTACATTGGTAAAAAAGATGCAAACGCGCACGATATTTTACTTTGTGTAAAAGATGGCGAGAAACAAGCCACTCAAATAGGTAGCGGCCGTGGTTTCCGCTATGGTTTGCCTAATCAGGAATACTATTTCAAATCTGCTGATGAGATGAAGGCGCTTTTTGCCGATGTCCCTGAAGCTATTTTAAACATACAATCCATTGTAGATAAAATTGAAATCTACAAACTTGCACGTGAGGTGCTCTTGCCTAAGTTCGATATTCCGGAAGAGTTTTTAGTTGTCGAGGATGAGGAAGATGGTGGTAAACGAGGAGAGAATAAATTTCTTCGTCATCTTACTTATGTAGGGGCTAAGAAACGTTACGGAGAGCTTACACCTGAAATTACTGAACGACTAGATTTCGAGTTGCAAACCATCGAAAAAACTGGTTATCCCGGCTATTTCCTTATTGTACAGGATTTTATTGCCGAAGCCAGGAATCTGGATGTTTCGGTAGGACCGGGCCGTGGATCTGCTGCAGGATCGGTAGTTGCGTATTGTTTATGGATTACCAATATAGATCCGATTAAGTACGACCTCCTTTTTGAGCGTTTCCTAAATCCGGATCGTGTTTCCATGCCCGATATTGATATTGACTTTGACGACGAGGGTCGTGGAAGGGTAATGGATTATGTAATCAAAAAATATGGTTCAAATCAAGTTGCGCAAATCATTACTTATGGTACCATGGCGGCAAAATCTTCTATCAGAGATACCGCCCGTGTATTAGATCTGCCACTTTTTGAAGCTGATAAAATAGCCAAGCTTATTCCTAATATGAAGCTGGCCAAGATTTTTAATCTTGATGAAAAGACATTAAAAGAGGCCTTAAGGGCTGATGAATACGAAAAGGTTTTAGAGCTAAAAGCTTTATCAAGTGCTAAAGATTTAAGTGCCGAAACCATTCTGCAGGCGCAAATTTTGGAAGGGTCATTACGTAACACAGGTATACATGCCTGTGGGGTAATTATTACGCCCGACGATATTACTAATTTCGTTCCTGTTTCTGTAGCTAAGGATTCCGATCTGTATGTAACACAGTTTGATAACTCTGTTGTAGAGAGTGCCGGATTGCTAAAAATGGACTTTTTAGGGTTAAAAACATTAACCCTTATTAAGGACACTGTTAAGCTTGTAAAGCTTGGGCATGGTGTAGAGCTTGATCCTGATAACTTCCCAATAGACGATGAAAAGACATACGAGCTTTTCCAGAGAGGAGAAACGATAGGTATTTTCCAGTACGAGAGTAACGGGATGCAGAAATACATGAAGGAGCTAAAGCCTACGGTTTTTGGTGACTTAATTGCCATGAATGCACTTTATCGCCCGGGACCATTGGAGTATATTCCAAGTTTTGTGCGCAGAAAGAATGGCGAGGAAGAAATTCAGTATGACCTTGATGCCTGCGAAGAGTATTTAAAGGAAACTTACGGTATTACTGTATACCAGGAGCAAGTGATGCTTCTGTCTCAAAAGCTTGCCGGTTTTACTAAAGGTGAGGCCGACGTTTTGCGTAAGGCAATGGGTAAAAAGCAAAAGGAAGTACTAGATAAGATGAAACCTAAATTTGTTGCTCAGGCAGCAGAAAAAGGGCACGATCCAACTACCCTTGAAAAGATTTGGAAAGATTGGGAAGCTTTTGCATCCTACGCGTTCAACAAATCTCACTCTACTTGTTACGCCTGGATTGCCTACCAAACTGCTTATTTAAAGGCGCATTACCCTGCTGAATATATGGCTGCAGTACTGTCGAACAACATGAGCGACATTAAACAAGTTGCCTTTTTCATGGAAGAGTGTAAGCAAATGGGGGTTCCGGTGCTTGGTCCGGATGTTAATGAATCAGGTATTAAGTTCTCCGTAAATCCTCAGGGCGAAATCCGTTTCGGATTATCCGGTATTAAAGGGGTTGGTGATAAAGCTGTAGAAAGTATTATTGTAGATCGGAATGAGCATGGAATGTATAAAGACGTTCATGATTTTGCTAAAAGGTCTAATACGCGTACTGTAAACAAAAAAGCATATGAGAGTTTCGTTTACAGTGGTGCATTTGATGGCTTTGGCTATCACCGTGCGCAGTACTTTTTTGTAGGTATTAATGATAAGATGAACGGAATAGAGAAGCTCATCAAATTTGCCAATGATTTTGCGAATAACGAATCGTCATCGCAATCGTCTCTATTTGGAGGTTCAGTGGCCGATATGATTTCGGAACCATCACTTCCGGTTGCTCCGGAATGGACCTTAATTGATCGTTTAAAATTTGAAAAGGATGCTATCGGAATTTTTCTGAGTGGCCACCCTTTGGATAATTACCGCTTAGAATTAAATGAATTTTGCCAGCAAAAGGTTAGACATCTTTCTATTGTTAACAAGATAAGAACCGGAGATACCAATGAAGAGGTGCTTGCTGAGTTTGAGGGAATAAAGAACCGAGAACTGGTTGTAGGTGGTTTGGTAGTGGTGGCAGCGCAAAGAATGACTAAAACCGGAAAGCCTTTTGGAACCATGGTTTTTGAAGATTATGAGGATACTTGTGAGCTTGCTTTATTTGGTGATGACTTCATTAAGTTTAAACAGTTTCTAACTGATGGTTATTATTTACAAATTCGCGGGAGGGTTGGAGAAAGATTTAGAAAAGAGGGCGATTGGGAGTTTAAGATCACTTCTATTAACCTGCTTTCGGAATTAAGAGATAAATTGGCTAAGTCTGTAACCATCCAGGTGCCACTTGAACGGATTGATGATGACTTTATGACTCAAATTAATGCAATATTAGAAGACAATAAGGCTAATACTGATCAGCAAAATTGCCAGTTACTTTTTGAAATTTATGATAGGGAGCAGAATGTGAACATTAAAATGCCTTCTAAGTCGGTTAAAATCAATCCTAGTAATCATTTTTTAGATCAATTGAAGAGTTTGGATGTTCACCCTAAGTTGAACTAATGTCATTTTGGCACTAGTAAAGTTGATGGCACTACAATTGATTATATCTTTGCATCAACAATACCTGTAAATTTATACTCACAGAGTTTATGCTACAGACTTTTAACAGTTGATTTCAATAGGAAAAATAAACAAAATTAAAATAAGAATTATGGCTTTGGAAATTACAGATGCAAACTTCGAAGAACTTGTATTAAAATCAGATAAACCCGTTTTGGTTGATTTTTGGGCAGAATGGTGTGGTCCATGTCGCATGGTTGGACCATCAGTAGATGAGATAGCAAAAGAATACGAAGGAAAAGCAATCGTTGGTAAAGTTAACGTAGATAACAACCCACAGATCTCAACTCAATTCGGAATCCGCAACATTCCTGCTTTGTTGTATTTTAAAGACGGTCAGGTTGTTGATAAGCAAGTTGGTGCAGTTCCAAAATCTGTATTAGCGCAGAAATTAGATAAGCAATTAGCGTAATTCAAAATACACTAGTTTAAAAAGCGTTCATAACTTATGAACGCTTTTTTTATATTTACACTATGCAGTCGCCATTTGATGAACAAGCCTTACACTTTAACAGTAATTTAGAACTTCTTGCACGACAGGTAGTAGAGGGCTTTATTACCGGTCTTCATAAAAGTCCGTTTCATGGTTTCTCTGTTGAATTTGCCGAACACAGACTTTACAATGTTGGTGATAGCGTTAAAAATATTGATTGGAAACTGTATGCCAGAACAGATAAATTGTTCAGTAAAAGGTACGAAGAGGAAACCAACCTTCGTTGCCAATTCATAATAGATGTTTCTTCGTCTATGTTTTTTCCGGTAAACGAATACAATAAGCTCAATTTTGCTATACAGGCTACAGCTGCCTTGATTTATTTATTAAAACGGCAGCGAGATGCATTTGGGCTTAGTCTTTTTACGGATCATTTGTTGTTAAATACTCCCGCAAAATCTACTACTACACATCAAAAATATTTATTTACCCATCTGGAGGGGATATTGAAATCTCAAAAGATGGACGTAAAAACCAATGTAGAGCAGGCGTTGCATCAAATTGCTGAATTGATTCATAAACGGTCGTTGGTAGTTATTTTTAGCGATATGCTAAATACAATGCAGGATGAAAATGATACTGAAGCTTTGTTTTCTGCCTTGCAGCACTTAAAGTTTAATAAGCACGAGGTGATTATTTTTAATGTTACCGACAAATCAAAGGAAGTAGATTTTAACTTTGAAAATCGCCCTTATGAGTTTGTTGATATGGAGACAGGGGCAAAGCTTAAAGCGCATTCATCTAAAGTAAAAGAGGCTTATCTTTCAAAAATGAGTCATTATAGGCAAGCCATACAACTTAAGTGTACACAGTATAAAATAGACATGATCGATGCTGATATTTCAGCAGGATTTTATCCCATATTGCAAGCTTATCTGATTAAACGACAAAAGATGAGCTAGGGTACATTAAGTAGTCTGCTAAACCTTCCTTAAGCCAATCGTTATGCTGAATTTAGTTCAGCACCTCGCACTAGCAGCAGTCGTCATGCCGCTGAAGAGCGGTATCTCGCACTAGCGAGGCTTCCCTTCTCTTGCGGGGTCCTGAAATAAATTCAGGATGACGACCGAGTATACAAAATTGTCATTGCCACTTTTTTGCATTCTTTCGAATGCTAGGCTCTCAGGATGACTAAGTTAAAGCATCAACATTCTTTAAAATAACGGAACAAGCGTATTCTATTTCTTCATTGCTGATGATTAGTGGTGGTGCTACCCGCATTGAATTACTGCAATGTAAAAACCAGTCGCTTATTACGCCATCGGCAATACACGCATCAATGATCTTTTTGTTGGTTTCAAAGTTTTCAAATTCAATTGCAATCATTAATCCTTTGCCACGTACTTCTTTTATTGCAGGATGTACGAGTAATTTTTTAAACAGTTCTCCTTTTTCTGTTACGCCATCAACTATGTTTTCATTAACAATTGTTTGCAATGTTGCTAAGCCTGCTGCGCAGCTAACCGGGTGACCGCCAAAGGTTGTAATATGGCCAAGTATCGGGTTGGTTGCCAGCGCAATCATAATTTCTTTTGAACTTATAAATGCACCAATTGGCATACCGCCTCCAATGCCTTTGGCTAACAATAGGATATCCGGTACAATGTCGAAATGTTGAAAGCCAAATAGCTTGCCTGTGCGCCCAAAGCCGCATTGAATTTCGTCGAGCACTAACAATGTGCCAGTGGCAGTACATTTCTCTCTGAGGGCTTTAAAATAAGCCTTATCGGCAACTCTAATCCCTGCTTCTCCCTGTATGGTTTCAACAAATACAGCTGCGGTGTTTGTAGTGATCAGATTCAGATCAGGTAACGAATTGTATTCAATAAATTTAATGTGAGGTAGTAGGGGACGATAGGCCTGTTTAAACTCTTCGTTACCCATTAAACTTAATGCACCTTGAGTGCTACCATGGTAAGAATTATTGCAGGAAATGATCTCGGTTCGCTGCGTATAACGCTTTGCAAGCTTCATTGCACCTTCAACAGCTTCGGCTCCTGAATTTACAAAATAAGTGCAGTTTAAATTTGATGGTAAAACATCGGCAAGTGCTTTTGCAAAATTCACTTGTGGACTTTGAACAAACTCGCCATACACCATAATGTGCATATAGCTTTCTGCCTGATTTTTTACAGCTTCTACAACGGCAGGGTGGCAATGGCCAACATTGCTAACGCCAATGCCTGCTATTAAATCCAGATATTTTTTGCCCTCAGTATCATAAAGATACATTCCGCTGGCTTTATTAAATTCTAAAAGGAGAGGTTCTAATGTTGTTTGAGCGTTATGTTGAAGAAATAACTGACGTTGTGTAAGCATACACAAAGGTAAGAATTAAGGCTTGTTATTACGGTATCTTGATAGTAACTCTCTTTTAAAGGTTTCTTGAGCTCTATAGTATTTTCCTATAACCTTAATCGGTAAGCTTGACTTTAGTTTTGCATAATACTTTTTGTCAAGGTTCAGGTCTTTTTGTTTAAAGTCAAAATCATTAACGATCAAAGCTTGCACTTCACTGTCAGACATTTCGTCAATTTCAGGCATCTTTTTAAAGCTGATCATTTTTTGTCCACGCTCTTTACGCAGTTCAGATAGCTCTTTTTGATAGTCGTTATAGATAGGCCAAAAGATCTTCGCTTCTTCAGTTGATAGCTCTAGTTTCTGGGTTAAATAAGCAATTTTATAAGACTCAATTTCCTCACGTTTCTTGTTGTCTGGTCTTTGTGCCATTGCAAGAATAGGGAATATAAAAAGGAGCGCTATAATGGTTAAATTTTTCATTTCTATAGATTATAAACTTGTTGCAAGCTCGCTTTGAGAATAATTAGTTAGTATATAGTTTTCTAAGTCGGTATCTGCAGCTGTCGATTTAGGTTGTATAATATCGGCACTACTAATATGATCTATAATAACTTGCTCGTCAATGTCATATAACATTTGGTCTGTTGCTAAATCTGTAGAGGCAGTTTGCTGAACCGGATTTCTTTGGTTGAAATACAGACCCAAGCCCGTCACTAATAAAAAGCAGGCTGCGGTAGCATATTTTAAGAGGCTAGAGTTCCATAAACGTACTACTTTAGGTTTTGCTACAGGTTCTGCTATGGTTTTAGCTAAAATGTTAGCTTGTAATTTTTCAAAGTAATTATCAGGAACTGTATGCCCGTCATTTTGAATAACGGCTTTGAATTTTTCTGCACTAATTCGGGCATTGATGCTTTCGCTCAATTCATCAAAATAATGTGCAGGGGTAGTAAATCCGGTTTCCCGAACTCCCTTCATCCATTCATCGTTTTCAAAATCTTGTTTCATTACAAATGTATTGATGCATTAATTGCCAAAAGGTTTAAAAGGTAATGTCTTCATTTAGCATAAAAGTTTCAATTTTTTTTACGGCTATATGAAAAGAGGCTTTTAACGCGCCTACGCTGGTTCCTGTAATTTCCGAAATTTCTTCATATTTAAGTTCATCAAAATATTTCATGTTAAATATAAGTCTTTGTTTTTCGGGTAAAGTTAGTAGTGCCTGCTGTAGTTTTAGCTGTATTTTATCTCCATTAAAATAAGATGAAGCTACCAGTGTTTCCGATAGTTCGTCTGAAACCTCATCTAATGAGGTATTATTTCTTTGTTTCTTTTTATTGAGGAAAGTGATACACTCATTGGTAGCAATCCTGTAGATCCAGGTGTAAAGCTGAGCATCACTGCGGAAAGATTCTAGGTTTTTCCAAACCTTAACAAAAACATCCTGTACAAGATCATCCGCATCGTCGTGATCTATTACCATACGGCGGATATGCCAGTATATTTTTTGTTGGTATTTATTTAAAAGCAGGTTAAAGGCTTCATTACGAGTTTTTGTGTTAGCGAACTTTTCTAAAATCTCTGAATCTTCAACCTGCTTCATCTATTATATTTTGGTTGGATAGATACTATTATTTTTTTGCTCTTTTAATTACTTTTTGAGCTGCTTCAATAATATTTATTGAATCTAATCCGTATTTAGTCATTAATTGATCTGGAGTACCACTTTCTCCGAAGCTGTCGTTAACAGCCACAAATTCCTGAGGAGTTGGCAATTCAGTTGAAAGTAATCTTGCAACGCTTTCACCTAATCCACCAAATTTATTGTGCTCTTCGCAAGTAACCACACATCCTGTTTTCTTTACAGATTTTAGGACTGCTTCTTCATCCAAAGGTTTAATGGTATGGATATTAATAATTTCAGCATCGATGCCCATTTCTGCTAGTTTTTCGCCAGCTTCAATTGCTTTCCAAACCATGTGTCCGGTAGCAATAATAGTTACATCAGTACCTTCGTTTACCATCCATGCCTTACCAATCTCGAATTTCTGATCAGGATCAGTAAATACAGGGATTACCGGGCGACCAAAGCGTAGATAAACCGGGCCATGATGCTCAGCTATAGCGATAGTAGCTGCTTTAGTTTGGTTATAATCACAAGGGTTAATTACAGTCATGCCAGGAAGCATTTTCATTAAACCTATATCTTCAAGGATTTGGTGAGTTGCACCATCTTCTCCAAGAGTTAAACCAGCGTGCGAAGCACAGATTTTTACGTTTTTATCAGAGTAAGCAACTGATTGACGAATCTGATCATAAACTCTTCCTGTTGAAAAGTTAGCGAAAGTTCCGGTAAATGGAACTTTACCACCAATGGTTAATCCTGCTGCTATACCGATCATGTTTGCTTCAGCAATACCGATCTGGAAAAAGCGTTCAGGAAATTCTTTAATAAAGGCATCCATTTTTAAAGAGCCCACTAAGTCTGCGCAAAGTGCAACTACTTCAGGGTTTTTCTTACCTGCTTCAAGTAATCCTGCTCCAAAACCAGAGCGGGTATCTTTTTTTTCAGTGTATGTATATTTTTTCACGAGTTCTCTATTTTTAATTAATGATGTTCAAGCTTGCTACGCAGGTTTTCATTAAAGGCTATTTAATAATCTTTTAAGGTACTTGGCAATTGAGCAAGGGCAGTAGCAAGTTGCTCGTCATTTGGAGCAACACCATGCCATTTATGCGATCCCATCATGAAATCAACACCAGCACCCATTTGAGTACTCATTAAATTCAAAATTGGTTTACCTTTTCCTGCTAATGTTTTAGCATAATGTAATGCTTTAACAATTGAATCCATGTCGTTACCATCAGAGTTAATCACATGCCATCCAAAAGCTTCAAACTTAGCTTGTAGGTTTTCAAGAGATAATACTTTTTCAGTAGGACCATCAATTTGCTGTCCGTTATAATCAACTGAAGCAATAAGGTTGTCTACTTTATTATGAGGAGCATACATAATGGCTTCCCAGTTTTGTCCTTCCTGTAATTCACCATCTCCCAGTAAAACATATACAGTTGAATGATCTTTATTAAGCTTTTTAGCCTGGGCTGCACCAATAGCAACAGACATTCCCTGACCTAAAGATCCAGAGGCAATTCTAATGCCCGGAAGTCCTTCGTGAGTTGTCGGGTGACCTTGTAACCTTGAGTTTAATTTTCTGAAAGTAGCTAGTTCGCTAATATCAAAGTATCCAGATCTGGCAAGAACACTATAAAAAACTGGTGAAATGTGTCCGTTAGATAGGAAAAATAAGTCTTCTCCTTTTCCATCCATTGTAAAATCAGTAGAGTGGTTCATTACCTCAAAATACAGTGCAGTAAAGAAATCTGCACAGCCTAATGATCCTCCTGGGTGACCAGATTGGCAGGCATGTACCATCCTAACAATATCCCTTCTTACCTGAGAAGCAATATCTTCTAATTCATTGATTGTATGTTTCATTAATTGGGGTTGTTGATTAATATGACAAACTTAGCTAAAACTGTGCAAGCATTCATATGTACAGTTAAAATAAATATCCCAATATTAGCGCTTATATTTTAAAAAGTGCTCAGATAATAATAAAAAGGAATATTAAAAGACACACTGCCTAAAAAACAACACGTAAAATCTGCTTTTTGATGGCTACTAAAATGTTTTTGTTGATCTAAACTCAGGGATTGTATAATTAAACTATTACGAAAATTGTAAAATAAATTTTTAACATTTAGAAAATATTTGTTTATATTTATGGTAAGCGCTTACCAAACAAAGAAATAGATGCATACCAATCAATTAAAATATTGGAGTGAGACAGATCTTTTTGTGAAACTCGGTGAAGGAAACGAGCGAGCTTTTGGGCAAGTGTTTAAACAGTATTTTTCTTCCTTATGCTATTTCGCTAATAAGTATGTATACGATTCACAGGAAGCCGAAGATATTGTTGAGGAGGTTTTTGAAAAGCTTTGGAATTGTAACCATCACATCAGTTGCGCTGAACACTTAAGGTCATATCTGTATATGGCAACCAAGCGTATTTGTATGGATCATTTGAGTAAGAATTTGCATGCAAAAGAAAGGCAACTGAAATTTGCTGTAAAGGTTGGAGATCAGGAACCTGATTTTATTTATGAAATGATTCGCTCTGAGGTATTTAGAGAGATCTATTTAGAAATTGAGAATTTGCCAGATCAATGTAGTAGAATTGTTTCTATGAGCTATATTGAAGGGCTTAGGAATGAGGAGATTGCCGAAAAACTTGGCCTTTCTGTTCAAACAGTTAAAAATCAGAAAACCCGGGGTGTTTCCATCCTTCGTGGCAGAATTCCTCTGGAACTTTTTGTGTTGTTTATGGCGCTTTTGGTAAGTTAAATTGCCATTTAGCTAATTAATTCTAAACAAAGAAGTGTCGCTTCATTACTCAAAGCCTCTATCTCAATAGAATCGACATCCCAAAGTGCCAACCCGTCTCTAGGATGCATTAATCTCCCATTAATTTCAAAAGCTCCAGCTATAATGAATGCAAAGAAAGTGCTGTTTTTGTTTTGTAAGTTGTAAGCCGTTTCTGAGCGGCCACCAAACTGGCCAATACCTACCTTGAAAGGGAATGGAGAGTGTTGCAGAGTGCCTTTATTTATGATGTTTGCTATTTGATTAATGTTTTTATTTATATCGAAACGTATTGGCTTTGGTATTTCGTTTTGGGAAATAGAATCGTCTTTGATCCAGATCTGTAGGAAATTAATGATATCAGAGTCATACGGGTTATGGATAGTAAATCTACTGTCGGCTATGAAGCTACAAATTTTAACTTCACCAATGTTAACTTCAGTTTCGTCATTACTTGTACCTTGATAAAACAGATCACCTGTTATCGGTAAGATTAGTAAATGTGAAGCCTCTTTAACAGAGACTTCAAGTTTGCCGCGAGGTACAAGTAATTCATCGTTCAGCGCAGTCAGATTTCTAATTGGTTGTTTATGCTCATCATAGTAACTATTACTATTAAACGTCATTGTGGTTTTAGATGTACTTGATTCTTCGATGCCACGCTGTTCATTTAAAAAGATCTTTCCTGGATTCATAAACTTATGCTGGTACGTTAATTTTCATTGTAAGGTTAAATCCGTCGGCAATGCTACCTGTAACATTTGCGACTTCTGAATTGGTTTTGTCATCACTAAATACATTGTCCTGCGCATTGTATGTATATCCCGACATTCCTTTTTTGTATCCGTTAACTATTGCTACCGCAGTACCTGATCCTTCAGGAAAAGCAATTTGCGTAACTTTTAATGAATTACCCGCTGCATTGTAAACGTGGACATGTATGTGTGTGGCGCGACCATTATACCACCCAGGAAAAATACTTGTAAAGGTTACCAAGCCACTTTCGTCAGTAATCTGTCTGCCTCTTAAAAAGTGAACAGATTGGTAATTGGATGATTGCATCCCAGAACCACCATATTCAGAATAGTTTCCTTCGGCATCACAATGCCAAATATCAACCATTGCCCCGGTAATAGGAGTGCAGTCGCTATTTGAATTTGCAATTGTAATTTTGGCGGTTAACTTATAACCACTACGACCATCAGTAATGTCACTTCTAATATAGCTTGAGGGCGTTTTTGTCGGAAATGGTCCCTCTGTTTCTGATGGAGCCGCTGAACAAGTGCTGCTGCTGGTTCCAGATCCTGAATCTGTAACGGATTCACTGCTTACAACATCCAGACTATCCTTTTTACAGGCTTCCCACAATATAGGTGTTGAGATTATCCCCACCATTAGGCTCTTTATAAATTGTTTTCTTTCCATGGCATTTCTGTTTATTGATTAATCTTATTTAAAACAAATTTGCATTGTAAATGCTATCGAGCCAGTGAAGTCTCGATAAAGAGGACTTTTGTATCGATGAATAGATTTATTAATTATATTCATCCATAGAATTGAAGGGTTCACCGATACATTTCTATTATTAAAGCCAAAAGATGTTGATTTGTATATGATACGTTTTCAAACTTCAACCGTCATTGTCCATGCAGTAGCTTGGTTGCTGTTTATGAGTTTTCCCCTCTTGTTTTTTAGTCAGGGAGGTAATGCTCAAAGTAATTGGACAGAGGGGCTGTCCTGGGTATATTTACAGTATCCGTTGGTGTATATGTTTGTTTTTTACATCAATGCATACTATTTGTTTCCAAAGCTTTATGTGAAGAAAAAGTATTTGATCTATACATTGTCGGTGCTGGTATTATTAATTATGGTAATGACAATAAAGCCATTTGATAGGATGATGCAAGAGGGGAAGCGCTATGATAGGCCCGTTCATCCCAAACCAATTATGGGGCCTCCCATGGCGGAATTTAGAATGGATCATAGACCGGCACCACCAGAAGACAGGCCATTTAAGTTTGACATCCTTAGCTTTTTTATTTTTGCTATGGTGATGGGGATGGGGGCAGCTTTGAGTTCCATTAAAGAATTACAGCTAACTGAGAAAAGGGCAATTATTGCAGAGGCCGATAGAGCAAATGCGGAACTGTCTTTTTTAAAGGCACAGATTAATCCTCACTTTTTATACAATACTCTCAATAATATTTACACTTTATGTATAACGGGAAGTGTAAATGCAGCAGAAAGCATAATGAAGTTATCAAATATTATGCGATATGTTACTGACGAAGCAGAGGCAAACTATGTTTCCCTTCAGGGAGAGCTGAATTGTATTAATGATTTTATTGACCTCCAAAAGCTGAGATTAGGTAAAAAAGTAAGGTTGAGTTATGAAGTGACAGGAGATCCTTCTGGACATTTTATTTCGCCCCTCATTTTAATGACTTTTATAGAGAATGTGTTTAAATACGGACTAAGTAATCATTTGGAAGCTCCTATTGTGATTAGCATCAATATACTTGAAGATAAAATTTTATTTAAATCGGAGAACAGAATATTCGAGAGTAAACTGGATCATGATCGGCTGGGGGTTGGAATTAAGAATACTAAACAAAGGCTAGATCATTTGTATCCCGATAAGTATTTGTTAGACATTGATGATAAAAATGGGACTTTTAAGGTGGATCTCTCTATATTTAAAGTTAAAAACTAATTATGCCTTTAACATGCGTGGCAATCGATGATGAGCCTCTGGCTTTAGAACTGATTCATTCTTATGTGGCCCGCATGCCAGATGTACAGCTTTTAGGGGTCTTTGAAGATGCAATTTCCGGTATTGAATATCTGGACCGTAAGAATCCTGACCTGATCTTTCTAGATGTTAATATGCCCGATATTTCTGGTATAGAACTCGCAAAGGCGCTTAAAGAAAAACCAATGATCATATTTACTACCGCACATAAGCAATTTGCTTTTGATGGTTTTGAATTGGAAGCCGTTGATTATTTACTGAAGCCAATTGATTTTGAACGGTTTTCGAGAGCTGTATATAAGGCCATTGATCTAAAGAAGTATAAAGCCAACGCACATGCTTTTCAGGACGAATCTGTGATTTATGTTCATTCAGAGTATAGGATGATCAAGATTCTACTAAAAGATGTAGAGTATATTGAAAGTATGGAGGATTATGTAAAAATCCATTTGGCATATGATAAATCCGTTTTAACATTGATGTCGTTGAAGAAAATATTGGAGATACTTCCAGAGCAACAGTTTCGACGAATTCACAGGAGTTATATTATACCTGTTTCTCGTATCAGATCAGTTCAGAATAAGAAAATACAACTGAGCTATGTTTTACTTCCAATTGGAGAAAGCTATCTAGAACAAGTGAAAGGATGGCTTGGGGTTTAAACTTTATGAGAATTTTCTGATGTAACGAGAACCTTTAAGTGTCTTTTTCCTAATTTAGGACAAAATTAAAGCCTTTTGAATCCTAGTAAAGCATTTGCTGACACAAACATAAAATCTTTAACCTTTAAAGAACGTATTGCTGCGTTTAAAAACCTGCCGGAGTTTTTTAAACTGGTATGGCAAACGAGTAAGTGGATGACGGTTTGCAATTTTGCGCTGCGGATTGCCAGGTCAATTATGCCTCTCGCTATTTTGTGGGTGGGTAAGCATATTATTGATGAGGTAGTGTTGTTGAGTAGTTCTGACGCATCACATTCTCACGACTACTTATGGAAATTGGTGGTTCTGGAATTTGGATTAGCAATTTTAACCGATGTTTTAAGTCGAGCCATTAATTTGATGGACGGTTTACTTGGTGATTTGTTTTCAAATTATACTTCCGTTAGGATTATGAAACATGCAGCAACCTTGGATTTGGATCAATTTGAGGACTCAGTTTTTTATGATAAGCTTGAGCGCGCAAGACAACAAACAGTTGGAAGGACAGTATTATTATCGCAGGTAATGAGCCAGATTCAGGACTTGATTACTATGGGATTTCTGGCTGTTGGGCTGATAGCTTTTAATCCATGGTTGATTGTTGTATTGCTCATTACTATTCTTCCTGCATTTTTGGGAGAGTCCTATTTTAATGATCAAAGCTATGCACTTTCCAGGAAGAGAACACCTGAAAGAAGAGAGCTTGACTACGTTCGTTACCTTGGTGCTAGCGATGAAACGGCAAAGGAAGTTAAGGTGTTTAACCTTTCGGGTTTCATTATAAGTCGTTTTAGAACGCTATCAGAAAGATTTTATAATGAGAACAAACAACTGTCATTACAGCGTTCTGTATGGGGAACTTTTTTTGCTTTTTTAGGCAGTACAGGGTATTATTTGGCCTATGTTTATATAATTTATAGAACTATTAATGGCAACATCACTATTGGTGAACTCACATTTCTGGCTGGTTCATTCAGACAGATGCGGAGTCTGATAGAAGGAGTGTTATTGCGTTTTACTGCAGTTTCTCAGGGAGCAATTTACCTCAGCGATTTCTTTGAGTTTTTTGAAATTGAGCCTAAGATTAGAAAGCGGGCCAATGCAAAATCCTTTCCTAATCCAATCAGACAAGGTTTTACCTTTGAAAATGTTGGTTTTCAATATGCACATTCAGAACGGTGGGCAAACCGACACTTAAGTTTTACGCTTCACCCAGGCGAAAAGTTGGCATTGGTAGGAGAGAATGGTTCCGGTAAAACTACACTGGTTAAATTATTGGCAAGACTTTATGACCCAACGGAGGGAAGAATATTGCTTGATGGTATAGATTTAAAAGAATATGATCTTGATGAGCTGCGGATGAATGTTGGTATTATCTTTCAGGATTACCTGCGTTACCAAATGACCTTTGCACAGAACATTGCAGTAGGAAACATACAGGAACAGGATAACAGGACATTGATAGAGGCTTCAGCCAAGCAAAGTCTGGCTGATGTGCTCGCAGAAAAATTACCACTTCATTATGATCAAATGCTGGGCAAACGGTTTTCACAGGGGGTAGAGCTTTCAGGTGGAGAATGGCAGAAAGTGGCATTAGCCAGAGCCTATATGAAAGATGCACAGCTGTTGATTCTTGACGAGCCAACGGCAGCACTTGATGCCAGGGCCGAGTATGAAGTTTTTCAGCGTTTTGCTGAACTAACAAAAGGGAAATCTGCTGTGCTGATTTCTCATCGGTTTTCTACAGTACGCATGGCCGATCGGATACTTGTACTAGAAAAGGGTCAATTGATAGAAATTGGCAGTCACAAAGAACTGATTTTTAAAAAAGGTAGGTATGCCGAATTGTTTGATTTACAAGCAATGGGATATAGATAGGAAAATATTTTCTGTTTGATTGGTACGATTTGAGATTCATATCGTAATAATAGCATCAATCGAAAAGGATGCAATCACAAGAGCATACAAAAAAAATAATAACTCTAATTGGTAAACAGATTAGGGGAGAGCTAAATGCGATTGATGAAAGAGATTTGGATATATGGATCTCAGAAAGCGAATCCAACAAAATCCTTTTTGATCAGCTTACAGATCCTGCTTATAGGCAAGGTGAACTAATGGAAATGAGAAGTTTTACCAGTGCCTCATCGGCATTTGCAAACTTTATGGAGAAGTATGGTGAGCGTGTCAGGGTAGAGGATGATGTTTACATTCCTCCTAAGCCAGAGGTTGAAGAGAAGCGGAATTACGAGTCTTTAAAATATGCAGCAGCTGTGATTGTTTTACTTACACTTTCAATAGGATTTTTTCTTTATTTGAAGAATGAAAGTGCGATTAAAAATGATATTAAACTAAGTGCATTGATTTTAAAAGATATTGCTTCCGATGGCAAGAAAGATGTAACTGCAACAATATCTAATGTTACTGCCAGGGAAAAGAGCTTTAATCCCACAATGGTTCTTAATGCAACTCAGCAATCATTAATTGGTAATAAGATGAGTATGATTTTTGGGCAAACTCCTGATGAAGGTATAGTTTGGAAAGAAGGTTTTTTTGTATTTGATGGTGAAACACTTGAATCTCTTATGCGTAAAATTGCACATTGGTATAATGTCGATGTAGTTTATGCAGATAGTAATATAGGTAAAAAATTATGTACCGGTTCGGTTTCGAGATTTAGTGACATCGCCTCACTATTGAATAAACTTGAAAGAACCGGGCCTGCTAAGTTTAAGGTTGAGGGAAGGCGAATTTTAGTTCAATCTAGGCAATAGTAAGAATCTCATTCTTGCTGCCAGTCCATTTTCTTTTTTTAATAGGGTAATTGATAGGATACACAAACGTTTGCGCAAAAATAATGCGCGAATATTAGTTGTAAATAGCATACTTTGGTTTAATAAATACCTCAGGTTAGTAACTTGTGGTATATTTTTCTATTTTTAGAAAGTAAAACTAATTTATTTGTGATAAAACAATAAAAGCAATAATAAAACCTAAACAAACCTGAATTTAATTATGACCAACCAAACAAAATCTCCTGTAATTTCGCCTATCGTAACTATTGGGGCGCTGTTCTTTATCTTTGGCTTCGTAACATGGGCCAATAGTACCCTAATTCCCTTTCTGAAACTAGCTTGTGGTCTGAAAACTGATTTTGAAGCCTTTTTAGTAACATTTGCTTCGTATATTGCTTATTTCTTTTTAGCATTACCGTCATCATGGATACTAAAGAAACTGGGCTTTAAGAATGGTATCATTATTGGATTACTTATTTTGGCCTTCGGGTCGCTAATTTTTATTCCAGCGGCAAGCTCAAGAAGCTTTGGTTTATTCCTAACCGGGATATTTATTCAGGGTGCGGCATTATCATTATTGCAAACAGCATCAAACCCATACATCAGTATTATTGGGCCAATTGAAAGTGCCGCGAAACGCATTAGTATAATGGGCTTGTGTAATAAGTTTGCAGGTATTATTGTGCCTATCATCATGGGTACTTTGTTTCTTAAAAATGCATCCGGTATAGAAGCAAAAATTAATGATGCTGCTACTACTTTGGCAGAAAAGGAAGCATTACTAGCAGAGGTTTTGGGACGTGTTTATACACCTTATATTGCTTTGGCCGTTGTGTTTACTGCCTTTGCATTGTTTATCAAATACTCTAACTTACCTGAAGTTGACGTAGATAAAGAAGAGGTAGTTGATGGAGAAGAGGTAAAAAGCACAAAGACTTCAATCTTTCAGTTTCCACACTTGTTTTTAGGGGCCTTCTGTATCTTTGTTTATGTAGCTGCTGAGGTAATGGCAGGTGATATTATTGGTGTTTATGGAAAAGCATTGGGTATCAGTGCCGATATTAGTAAGTACTTCACTACACTTACCTTAACAAGTATGTTGGTGGGTTATGTAGTGGGTATCATTACTATTCCTAAATATATTACTCAACAAGCTGCTTTAAAAATCTGTGCAATTTTAGGAGTTATATTTATTTGCGCGGCTTATGTAACTACTGGCTATACTTCGGTTATTTTCGTGGGTCTTTTAGGATTGGCAAATTCGTTAATGTGGCCTGCCATTTTTCCACTAGGAATTAAAGGATTAGGTAAATTTACTAAAACCGGATCTGCTATTATGATTATGGGTATTGCTGGAGGAGCTATATGGCCATTGATTTATGGTTACCTTAAAGATTATGCCGGTATGCACTTCCAGTTGGCTTTCTTTGTTAGTGTATTGCCATGTTATTTATATATCTGGTTCTTTGCAGCCTATGGGCATAAGATTAAATAGTGTCAACTAAAATATGCAAAAAAAGAGGTTATCGTAACAGATAGCCTCTTTTTTGCTTACCTCTGTTTCCGGGCGATTGAAATCAGGTGATTTTTGAACAAAATGAATAAGGTGAATAGGTGTCTTGTTTGGGCTAAAACGATTATTTTTAAAAAAATGTAAATAATAGGGTTTTGCATTTTAACAAAAGCTCCATTTATGCTTATTTCTTCCTTACGAAAGAAGCTCAATAATATATCAATATCCAGGAAGTTATATTTTACCATTGGCATTATAACTTTTTTGGTCATGGTAGAGTTGTGTACTTTATGGTTTTCAATTACTACACTATCGGCGGTAAGATCTTACGTTGGAGGAGAGGGGTTGTGGTCTAAAGCCCAAAAGGATGCCATTCTAAATTTAAGGGAGTATGGTTATACCTACAATGAAAAAAATTACAAGGCTTTTAATGAATTTCTGAAGGTTCCATTTGGTGATAAAATAGCCAGAATGGAAATGGGAAAGCCAAATCCTGATTTAGATGTAGTGAGGGATGGATTTTTGCAAGGTAGAAATCATCCTGATGATATTGATAATATGATAGGTCTTACGAGGAGATTTAGTAAGGTTTACTATCTCAATAAAGCTTTTGTAGCATGGCAAAAGGCTGAGCCTGTTTTAGATGAACTCATGGGGATTGGGCGTCAGCTTCATACTCTGATTAATGCCCCAATAAAGGATAAGGCGAAAATTTCATTTCTGTTAGATGAAATAGAAAGACTTAATACTCAGCTCACTGCTTTAGAGGATGACTTTTCATATACGCTAGGCGAGGGCGCAAGATGGTTGGAAGGGGTAGTTTTAAGACTTGTACTTGCACTTTCTATAACTATTGGTACAACCAGTATAGTAATAGCGATATCTATAAACAGAAGCATTAAAAAGGGGTTAGATGTTATTGTTGAGGGCGCCGAATTAGTTAAGAAAGGTATGCTGGAAACTCGCGTTAAGGTTTTTGCCAATGATGAAATAGGACGTGTAGCTACTGTGTTTAATGAAATGACAGATACGCTTGAGCACAATGTGGCTGAAACCAAACTTACAGAAGCTAAGCTGGTAACAGAAAGAGAGCGGGCTGAGTCATCTGATAAGGCAAAACATATATTTTTGGTGAACATGAGTCATGAAATAAGGACTCCGATGAATGGGATTCAAGGTTTTGCTAATTACATAAAAGACTCTTTAACAGATAAAGAACATCTTGTAGCAATTGAGATGATTATAAAGTCTGCAGATCATTTAATGAGGATACTTAATGATATTCTTGATTTTTCAGGACTGAAGAATGGCGAGGTGGATTTCATGAAGCAACCTATTAAGGTTAGAGACGTGATTAAGGATGCCTGTCTTTATGTTGAGTCTAATGCTAAGCTTAAGAAGATTGAATTGCATTATTCTATAGCAGAAAGAGTTCCAAAGGTTTTTATAGGAGATTCTATTAGGCTTTCACAGATTTTTGTAAGCTTAGTTTCCAATGCTATAAAATTTACTGAAAAAGGTGAGGTTGTTATTTCTGCTGATACAATCGAAGAAAATAAGGATGTTGTAGTTATTGAGTTTAGAATTAAGGACACTGGAATTGGAATCCCGCAAGAAAAACAACAGAAGATATTTGAATTGTTTGAACAGGCTGCTAATAGTGCTTCACGCAAATTTGGTGGTGTAGGTTTGGGGCTAAGCATGGTGAAGCGGTTGGTTGAACTGCAAAATGGCAAAATATTTCTTGAAAGTACTCCGGGAACCGGATCAGAGTTTTATTTTAGGATGCCTTTTGTTAAATTAAATGAGGCCCAAAAGGGCTATGAAAATATAGCGGTTCATGATGCTCTCGAGGAATCTGGAAAAGGGATTAAGGTGTTAATTGTTGAGGATAATCCTATTAACCAGCTCTTGGTTATTAAGGTGTTGCAAAAGAGAGGATACGAAACAGTAATATCTCAAAATGGAAAAATTGCGATTGAGAAATATAAGGATGAAGATTTCGATATTATTTTGATGGACTTACAAATGCCTGAAATGGATGGGTATGAAGCAACAAAATTTATTCGTCGTATGAATGCGGGTAAAGCCGATATTCCAATAGTAGCAATGACGGCACATACAATACAGGGAGAATTAGAGAAGTGTATGGCGATCGGTATGAATGATTATGTTTCTAAACCTTTCAAGCCTGAAGACCTTAATGCGAAAATACAGTCTCTTGTTAAGAAAAACCGCTCTGACAATGAGGCTGAAAATTACGCTGAGGACATACCCAAATCAACGGTTTAATGTTGCTGGGTATGCGCTCAAGTAATGCTTAAAGTAATTCTAAAACCTGTGCAGTAGAATTTTTGGTGTCAACTTTTTTGATGATATGAGAAATTACACCATTTTCATCAACAAGGAATGTAGTTCTGTTGGTTCCCATATATTTTTTACCGTACATGTTTTTCTCGCCCCATACGCCATAAGCTTCAACAATTTTCTTGTCAGGATCAGCAATTAGAGTAAATGGCAAGCTATGTTTGGTGACGAATTTTTTGTGAGATTTTTCATCATCAACACTTACTCCTAGAACCACAATTCCCTTTGCTGTTAAGCCCTGATAGTTATCTCTAAAATCACATGCTTCTGCAGTACAACCAGGGGTATCATCTTTTGGATAAAAGTATAAAACAACTTTTTTTCCTGCAAACTGTGATAGCGATACATTGTTGCCATCTTGATCCTTACTGGTAAAATCAGGGGCCTTTTGGCCTTCTTTTAATTCACTCATAATGCTATTTATAAAAAGAAATTGAATAGTTTTTGATGTTATCTTTCATATCTGAAACAATTACCTCCAGCGTATGTTTTCCAGGGCCGGTGCTGTCGTCAAATGTATGCCATAGGGAAGCGGTTTTGGTGTCAAATTCCATCAATACCCACTTTCCATCAATATAGCCATTAAAATTTTTAATGCCCGATAGGTTATCCCTCATCTTAAATGACATCTTGCTTATCCCGACCATGCTTTTTCCTGCAGATATATTTACTGGAGCAATGCTTGGAGGAACTGTATCTATAGCTATAAAGTAGCTGCCAAAGGTGCGTGGCTTAGCCTTTACATAGCCATTTTCGAAATATCCGCCTTGTGATGATCTTGACGTACTTACAATAAGTGCCTTTTCTTTATACTTATTAAGCGAGCTGTCCGCTTTTATCCATAATTCAAATCCTACATGCAACGGTGTTAATGGGTTGTGAATCTGATGTACATTAGAGAAAGCATTTGATAATGGCTTTGGCAACATTTTATAAGTAAAATTAAGATCGTTATATAGAGTGCCTTTTGGAAGTATTACTTTTACTTCTGCATTGTTAAACTCATTGACAGTTGCATAGGAGTATGTGGTGCTTGTGGTTGATTCAGGTGTATTAATTATGGCTTTATCATCTGCCTGAACATTGAACGATAATGTGCTTTTATTTCCGGTTGCATCTGATACAATATATTTTAACTGATGTAGTTTGCCGTCTGTAAACTCTATCCTGCCGTTGTTAATTAGATTACTATAGATAGTTAAGGGATTACCCGGATCTACAAAACTTTTTTGTATACTTCTCTTTGTGTTTAGGTAAGTCGGGTAATCTATATGAGAATTGATGGCTTTACTATTTTCAAACTGAAATTTCTCCAGAGCTGAGGTATATACAGGTTTCCCATCTACCTCAAGCTGAATGGAGTAAACGCCATTTGTTCCCGATGCACCATTGTGTTTATCTGTAGCAACAATGCCAAATCCCACCTCACCACTTAAATTGATGGTACTTATGTTATTAAGGTGGTAGTTTCCGGGGCTACCTGTGATTTGAAAATATTGTTTAGGCGTAAACTCGTTAAAAGGCTTTTTGTTTAAGCGATACACGTACATCGAATAAAGTACAGGAGGGATGTCATCAGGGATCTCTAGCCCAAATAGCTGCGGATTGATGGTTGCCTCTGTTTTAGAATCTCTGATCTCAAAATGAAGATGCGGTCCTCCGGAGCTTCCCGTGTTGCCTGAATAGGCAATTATGTCACCTTTACGTACCGGGATCAATGTAGGGCTTGGAAATGAGTCAATCTCATAACTTTTCTTTTGATATTGAATGGTTTTTACTTGCTGGGCAATTTTGGGGCTAAAGCGTTGTAAATGTCCGTAAACAGAAGTGTAGCCATTAGGGTGGTTTATATAAAGTGCAAGACCAAAACCGCTATTTTGCACTCGAAGGCGTGAAATATAACCATCAGCAATTGCATATACAGGATAGCCTTCACGTTGATTAGTTCTGTAGTCCATGCCAGAGTGAAAATGGTTTGCCCTTAGTTCTCCAAATGAACCAGCCAGAGCAGGTGGCGTAATGTCAAGAGGCGCTCTGAAATCGACAAGTGGATATTTGTTGCCACTAAATACCTGCTGAGCGTTAGAGCATACTACTGAGAGTGTAATAAGTATTAGTGTTAAGTTCAGTTTAATCATTAATGCTATTTTATATCGAAATTAAGTAGTTGCTGACCTGATAACCAAGCCTCCAATTTATCTCCGGGGTTTACTTTTCCTACGCCTTCTGGGGTACCCGTAAAAATAAGGTCGCCCTTTTTTAAAGTGATGTATTGAGATACGAAGGAGATTATTCTTTCAAACGGGAACAGCATATCTTTAGTATTGCCTGTCTGTCTGTTCTCATTGTTGATCTTTAACTCAAACTCGAGGTTGTAGACGTCTTTGAATTGGGATTTCGGAACAAAGGTGCTAATGACAGCAGAGTTATCGAAAGCTTTCGCCAGTTCCCAGGGAAGGCCCTTTTCTTTATGTAGGGTTTGTATGTCTCTGGCTGTGAAATCTATCCCCAATCCCATTTCTTCGTAATAGTTGGGCGCAAATTTCTCGGAAATATGCTTTCCTTCTTTACAGATTTTTAGAACAACTTCAAGTTCATAATGGATGTCTGACGAAAATTCGGGTATGTAGAAGGGTTTGTTGTCCTTTAAAACAGCTGTATCCGGTTTTAGAAATATAACAGGACTTTGGGGTATCGGATTATTAAGCTCTTTAACATGCGCAGCGTAATTGCGTCCAATTGCGATTATCTTCATTTGTATGATGTTTTGTGAATAAAACTAACCTGCTGCTAAATTATGCATTCTGCGCAGATGAAACAATTAGGAAGATCGATTAAGCTTATAAAACTGAAATACGTTTAACTACTGTTTCAGAGCCTGCTACAATTTTTAGAAAATAGATGCCAGGATTTAAACGGTTTGGAATGGTGTAGCTTTTGGTTTGTTCACCGGCCGAAATACGTTCATTTGAAAGAGTCACTACCTCATTGCCTAATAAGTCCATAATCTTCACAGAAAGATTTGATTCACGATCTAGTCTTAGCATCAAATTTACCTGGTCGTCAACAGGATTAGGATAAACTTTTAAAACAGAAAGGATTTTCTCTTGTTTAGTTTGGGTAGCAGGAGCAACTTTAGCATTAGAGATCACATCATTATACTGTATAAATCCTAAGTTGTATTTAGGCTTATAAGTTGGTATGTTGACCTTGATTTGAGGTGTTTTGTTAATTCTTTTTGTTCTGATCCCACTGGATGTACTGTCGGATCTTTGGGCAAAAACATTAACGCTGCCAAAAACACTCAGGCAAATTATGCAAGAAATATTAAAGAGAAGCGCTATTCTGTGTTTCGTGCTCATGTTTGGTACTGCCAAAAATATAAATAATAAAACAAAAAAATCAATCATTTTGTTCAATAAAAAATTATTTAACAATATTTAACAAGTATTAACGTTTACCGAATCCTGAATAACAATGTTAGAACTACCTAATGGGATTAAAAAAAGCCTGAAAACTGTGCATATAGATAGGAATTACTGTAATTTTACCCACCAAATTAAAATTAAATAAGTGTCTAGTCAAAAGAATTTAAGCGCCCTCACAGCCGGAGGATTACTGGTAAGTTTAGGAATTGTGTATGGGGATATTGGAACTTCACCACTTTACACCCTCAAAGCCATTTTTAATTCTGTAGTTAATGGTGGGCAATCAATAGATGTAGATCTGGTACTTGGTTCCCTTTCTTGTATTATCTGGACCTTGACTTTGCAGACCACACTGAAGTATGTTGTGGTTACTTTGAAAGCAGACAATAAAGGTGAAGGAGGAATTTTTTCATTGTATTCTCTCGTTCGTAAAAATGCAAAGTGGCTGGTATTGCCAGCGATAATTGGAGGTTGTGCACTGCTTGCTGATGGTATTATTACTCCTAGTATTACAGTTACGTCTGCAATTGAAGGTTTGCAATTAAAGTTTCCTAATGTATCGGTGATTCCGATAGTTTTGGCAATTATTACTGCATTATTTGTAATACAGCAATTCGGGACTGATTTGGTTGGGAAGTTATTTGGACCCGTAATGTTCCTATGGTTTGGCATACTAGGGGTATTGGGTTTGCTGTTTGTAGTACAGGATCTAAGCATTTTTAGGGCTTTAAATCCGTATTATGCCTTTAATCTTCTGGTAAATAATCCAATGGCTCTTTTGATATTAGGAGGTGTGTTTTTATGTACAACAGGAGCTGAAGCGCTATATTCTGATATGGGGCATTGTGGTAGAAAGAACATTAGAGTAAGTTGGGTTTTTGTAAAGACTATGTTGATTCTTAACTACCTCGGGCAAGGTGTTTGGGTATTGCAGCATGGTAAATACAATACCAGTTTGAATCCGTTTTTTGAAATAGTTCCTGCAGAGTATCTGTTGTTTATGGTTGCTTTGGCGACTTGCGCGGCTGTAATTGCCAGTCAGGCGATGATTACCGGCTCATTTACATTAATATCTGAAGCTGTGAGGTTAAATCTTTGGCCAAAGGTTCGGATCAATTACCCCAGCAATCAAAAAGGACAGATTTATGTGCCATCGATAAACTGGATACTTTGGGCAGGTTGTATAGGTATTGTGCTTATATTCAAAAACTCAGGGGCAATGGAGGGGGCTTATGGTTTGGCTATAAACCTAACTTTTCTATCTACAACGATATTAATTGCAGCTTATATGAAGCGCAAAAAGGTTCCGATATATGTGATTGCAGTTTTCTTGTTGATCTATGTTTTGCTTGAGCTTACGTTCCTTGTTGGAAATATGGCTAAGTTTTTTCATGGTGGTTGGGTAACTGTTATGATCGGTTCTGCTTTATTTACTGTAATGTGGTGTTGGTATGTTGCGAGGAAAATTAAAAACAGGTTTGTTAAGTATGTTGAAATTGAAGATTATTTTGAGATCATAAGTGAGCTGAGCAGTGATATTTCTGTTCCAAAGTATTCCTCTCAATTGGTATATCTTACGAGTGCTAATTTTAAGACAGAGATAGAATCAAAAATCATTTATTCTATAATACAGAAGGAACCTAAGCGCGCAGATGTGTATTGGTTGGTTCATGTGGATGTGGTTGATGAGCCATTTACTCGTGATTATAAGGTTGAATTTCTGATTCCTGGTAAACTAATTCGTATCGACTTTAAGCTTGGGTTTAGGGTTGAGCAAAGTGTTAATCTCTTGTATCGTAAAGTGATTGAGGAATTAGTAAAGAACGGTGAGGTTGATATTACAAGTCAGTATACTTCTTTAAACAAGCACAAGATTGCTGGTGATTTTAGATTCGTGCTTTTAGAGAAGCATTTATCGAAGTTTTCAAAGTTGAGTTTTTATGAGCGTTCAATAATGAATTATTACTTTGTACTGAAGCGTTTAAGTTTATCAGAAGAACGCAGTTTTGGGCTTGATTCCAGTTATGTTGATGTAGAAAAAGTTCCGTTGATCTTTGTAACTCCTGATGATATAGAGCTTAATAGACTTCCCGTTTAATCATAAAAAAGGCTCCGGGGAGGAGCCTCTATTGTCGATCTTCCAATCAGACAATTATAGGGATAATTAGGAGGGCAATTTAAATAGTTCTCATCTCTATGAGTACTATTTGTTTTTTATTATTATAAATGTAGAGATATATTCTCAAATTGTGGAATTATTTTTAATAATTTATTTTTTATTTTAAAAATATTATATAGTTGGGCAATATTTTCTACAGATTAAGGTTTTTTGATCATAAAAAGAGCCTTAATCAAATAGTTTGATAAGGCTCTTTTGTATCCTCATTATTCTGAATTTATTTTGCTTCGCAGCTTCTTCGAGGTCAGGAATCTCGTACAAGCAAAGTTTTCTTTCTCTTGGGAGGTCCTGAAATAAATTCAGGATGACGATAGCTTACGAATTGCTATCGGCCAGTCTCAGTTTGCTATGTTTAAATCCATAAAGGAAATAAACAAATAGACCAACAATTAGCCAGATGCCAAATCCTATCCAGTTAGAAATGCCCAATTCACACATCATATACAGGCAGCTCATTAAGCCTAAAACAGGAATAAGCGAAAGATTTTTAGTGATACAGTAATAGATAATTACAAGGCAGATAAAGAAGAAAATCCACATAGGGATTTTATGTTTAAACAATTTCCATCCACTTTCATATTTCTTTTCCTGAGAGATTTCAGAGTTATTGATGAACTGTTCATATTGTTCTGCAGATAGCTGATTTAAATATGCCTCCGAATCTGTATTCTTCTCAATAAGATTGGCTTTAGTTTGAGCCACCTCTATTTCTTTTTTAATTGTACTTAGTTCCTGATCATTTAAGGAGGTAATAAAATTTACCGGCTCATATATTTTTGGCGTATTTAATATAAACGCTGTTGTTTCTTTTTTATAGAAGCTAAACCCAAAAAATAATGACCCAATAAATAAAATGGGGATAATGAATTTAGAATTTACATACGGTATCCTGAATTTTCCTCTTTGAATGTCAGGTTTGTTTTGCAACACAAGCACCCCCGCGCACACCAGTACAAATGCAAACAATGTGCCTATTGAGCAAAGATCTGTTACAATGGTAAGGTTCATGAAAAGAGAAGGTATGGCTACAACAAAGCCTACTACAATGGTAGCAAAGGAAGGGGTTTTGTATTTAGGATGAATCTTTGAAAAAGATTTAGGCAATAGGCCATCACGACTCATGCTCATCCATATTCTTGGTTGGCCCATTTGAAATACCAATAACACACTTGCCATTGCAAATACAGCACTAACCGCTATTATTCCACTCATTAGTTTCAGATCTATCTGATCAAATACAAATGCCAACGGATCACCAACAGCAAGAAGTTTATAGTTAACTATGCCTGTAAGCACAAGTGCAATTGCTACATATAAAACAGTGCAGATGATAATAGCCCACATCATCCCTCTAGGTAAATCCCTTTGAGGGTTTTTACATTCTTCGGCTGTGGTAGATATAGCATCAAAGCCGATATAAGCAAAGAAAACTGCTGATACCCCTTTTAATACTCCGGATACACCATTGGGCGCAAATGGATCCCAGTTTGCAGTATCAACATAAAACACACCTACAGCAAGTACAAGCAAAATCACAGCAAGTTTTACTATAACCATTGCATTACTGGCGTTTCTTGATTCTTTCATTCCTCTGTATACCAGCCAGGTAATGAAAATGATAATACCTAAAGCAGGTAAATCTGCAACAATATGAAAATCTCCAATTTTGGGAGCTGTTATCCAGGCGTTGTTTGCTATTCTTGTTGCGTCATCCAGGTTGGCAAAGCTTTTTCCTGCGTTTACAAGTGCCTCTGCATGCTTATGACCGTTGTACGCGGTTAAATAGTCCATAGTCATCCAATCGGGCAAGTGAATTCCGTTTATATTGAATGCAGGTATTCGTATGGAGGAGAGGAGGCCTGTAAAGTAGTCGGACCAGGATATGGCTACAGTTATATTACCAATAGCGTATTCCATAATGAGCGACCAGCCTATAATCCATGCCACCAACTCGCCAAAAGCAACGTAAGAATATGTATACGCACTGCCGGATACGGGAACCATTGAGGCAAATTCTGCATAGGCAAATGCGGCAAAACTACAGGCTACAGCAGTAAATATAAATAAGAAAATTACTGCCGGACCACCGTCAGCACTGGCTTTTCCAATGGTACTAAAAATACCTGCTCCGATGATAGCCGCTATACCAAAAGCCGTTAAATCCCGTACACCAAGTGTTTTATGAAGCGAGGCTCCATGATCGCCATAGCCTTTTTCAGCATCTTCTAATATTTTGGCTATTGACTTTTTTCTGAAAAGTTTTTCAAACATACACTAGCGTTTAGGTCGGGTTTTGATATTCAAACTTAAATATAATGTTGTAAACTTAACCTAATTTATGTAATTCATCTTTTACAAACGAAGCCAATTCTTCGATGTATTTTAAGCTGAAATCAAATTTAATACCGGCCGTTTCATAAATTTCATTGATTGGTTTGGTGTATCCCAATGATAATGCTGCAAAATACTGTTGTAATGCCTGTTCAGGATTTTCTTTGTAGTTTTTCCAGATTGCAATAGCCCCTAATTGTGCAATGGCATATTCAATATAATAGAAAGGAACTTCAAAAAGATGCAGTTGTTTTTGCCAAACATTACCAAATTCATGTTCCAGACCGTCCCAATTGGTAAAACCACCACCAAAACGGGTATATATTTGTTTAAAAGCTTCTTCTCTGTCGGCTGCATTGTGGCCCGGATTAGTATAAATCCAATGCTGAAACTGATCTATAACGGCAACCCAAGGCAGGGTTTTTAGTACATCAGCGAGTTGTTCTTTTTTGGCACGGATCAGATCTTCCTCGTTATCAAAATAGATGTTCCAGTTATCCATAGAAATAAGTTCCATGCTCATCGATGCAAGTTCCGCAACTTCAGAAGGACAATGCTTAAAATCATTTAATTCCAGATTCGCAGTAAGGAAGGTATGTATTGCATGGCCACCTTCGTGAACCATAGTAGTTAAGTCTCTTAATGAATTGGCCGAGTTCATGAAAATAAAAGGAGCTCCCGTTTCTGCAAGAGGGTAGTTGTAACCACCAGGTGCTTTCCCTTTTCTGCTTTCCACATCAAAAAGGCTATTTGCCTTCATTATAGAAAGCATTTGACCCAATTTAGGGTCTATGGCATTAAAACAGTCAATGCTTTTGTCGACTAAATCTTTTCCATCTTTAAATGGTTTCAGCGCAGCTTTACCTGTAGTGCTCACATCCATGTCCCATGGTTTCAAGGTGTCAATTCCAAGCAGTTCCGCTCGTTTCTCTGCTTGTTCCTTTAAGATGGGTACGATTTGTTTTTCAATAGCCTCGTGGAAATGATAGCAATCCTGAGGGGTATAATCAAAGCGGCCCAAAGCCTGGAACATATAGTCGCGATAGTTCTCAAAACCTGCATTTAATGCAACCTGATGACGCATAACGATCAGCTCATCAAACAAAATGTTTAATTCGTCTTTATCTACTAATCTACGTTGTTGTATGGTTTCCCAAGCTTGTTGTCTGACAGCTCTATCTGTATCTTTAATGAAGTTGGCAGCTTGTTCTAACGTATATTCTTTTTCGTTGATAATCACGCTCATTGCGCCGGTAATTGCCTGGTACTTTTGCTGAGTTACCTGAAGTTTAGTTAAAAGCTCAACGTTTTCTTCGCGATAAATTTCCAAAGCTTTTCTTATTGCCCTGATGTAAACAAAATATTTATCATGATCCAGTTCATCAATAAATGGACTGTCGTTAAATTTTTGATTAAGCTGGTTTGCAATTGGCGAAATTTTAGGTTCAATTTCTGTAGCAAAATACTGAAACTCTTTTACCAAAGTCTCATTTGCAGTATCGCAACTCATTTTAATGTATCGCCATGCAAAATCCTCTTCTAAGGCAGCTTCTAATTCACTTTTATCCTTTAACCATTGCTCTAATTCATTTACGTTCTCTATAGGACGCTCCAAAAGTTCACTAAGTATTGGCTCAAGATTATCCCATTGCATCTCGAGATCTTGAGGGATATAGATTCTTTTCTTTTTAGGTATGGTAAGGTTAATCATATTTAGAAGTTAAAGTTGGTTCTTAAGAAGGCATCGATTAAAAAACAGGTAGCAAATATTACAGAGGCAAATCCATTTGTGGTGGCAAATGCTTTATTTACTTTACTAATGTCGTTAGGCTTTACAAGTAAATGCTGATAAATTAGCATAAAGCAAAAGAAGGCTACTCCCACATAATATACCCAGCTGAATGTTGTAAACATTACAGGTAGGATTACGCATAGTGCAGAAAAAACATGTAGTACTATTGAAAGGTTTAAGGCATTTTTAATACCTATGGCTACAGGGATAGAATGTAATTTTTCATTTCTGTCAAAATCTTCATCCTGCAGGGCGTATATAATGTCGAATCCACTAACCCAGAACAATACGGCGAAAGAATAAAGCACCGGAACGATGTTAAATACTCCGGTTACAGCAATGTACGCGCCAATAGGGGCAAGCGAAAGGCCTAATCCCAGTACCATGTGGCATAAAGCGGTGAACCTTTTCGTATAGCTGTAAAATAGTACCACAAAGAGTGCTACAGGCGAAAGGTAAAGGCAAAGACTATTAATGAATGCTGTTGTAACAATAAAAAGAGCGCAGTTAACGATTACAAATATTAGGGCTTCATTAGCAGATATTTTACCGGCAGGGATGTCGCGCATTTGAGTGCGCGGATTTTTTGCGTCAATATTTCTATCCAGGTATCGGTTAAAGGCCATTGCAGCATTACGGGCAAAAACCATACACAGCAGCACCAATACAAGCAACAGCCAGTTAAATGGATTTGAGGTAGTAGTTACCCCCAGAAAAAAGCCTATCAGTGCAAATGGTAAAGCAAAAATGGAGTGAGCGAATAGTACCAGTGAAAAATACTTTTTCATTAATAATCGTTATTGTGGGGTTAAAATGGGCATTACGAAGTCATGATTTACCTCTTCTATAAAGCTCAAAACCTGGTCTCTTCCGGTACTTTTTTCTGCTGAAGTAACAAAGCATGGAGGGATTTCTTCAAACCACCCACCTAATGCCTTTTTAAATGCAGAAACATTTTTATCGGTTTTTACCGCACCTTGTTTATCTGCTTTGGTAAATACGAGTGCAAAAGGGATTTGGATTTCACCCATCCAGCAGCAAAACTCCAAATCTATCTTTTGAGGTTCAAGCCTGCTATCTATTAAAACAAATACACACTGCAAGCTTTCGCGCTTAGTAATGTAATTACGGATGAATTTTTCCCAATTCTCGCGGCTGCTTTTGGATACTTTGGCATAGCCGTAGCCGGGTAAATCCACAATGTACCATTTTTCGTTAATCAGAAAGTGGTTGATTAACTGTGTTTTACCTGGTCTTTGCGAGGTTTTTGCTAATCCATGCTGATTTACAAGCATGTTAATTAACGAGGATTTACCAACGTTAGAACGTCCAATAAATGCATACTCAGGCATATTGGCAACAGGCAGTGCTGAAACCTTTGTATTACTACAAATAAATGTTGCTGATTTTATAATCATTTTACAAAGGTAGAAAATTAGTTTTCAACAATACTTATCTTTGCTGCGTACCATGAACGAAAACATCACACCATACCAATCTGAAACGGCAACAAAGAAGGAACAAGTTGCCAGCATGTTTAATAATATATCTGGAACTTATGATTTTTTAAATCATTTTATGTCCTTAGGTATTGATATTTTATGGCGTAAAAAGGCAATAAAAGAGCTTAAATCCATTAAACCACGCATTATGCTTGATGTGGCTACCGGTACAGGCGACTTTGCTTTTGAAGCGATAAAAATTTTAGCACCAGAGAAAATTATTGGTGTAGATATTTCTGAAGGTATGCTTGATGTGGCACGAAAGAAAATTAATGAGAGGAATTTACAGCATGTTTTTTCTGTGCAGACAGGTGATTCTGAAGGATTACAGTTTAGTGACGATCATTTTGATGCAATAACTGTTGCCTTTGGTGTAAGAAATTATGAAAATCTGGAGAAAGGTCTTGCAGATATGTACAGGGTTTTAAAACCAGGAGGCAAAATTGTAATTCTGGAGTTTTCTAAACCAAGAAACTTTCCGATTAAACAAGGGTATAATTTTTACTTTAAACATGTTACACCAACACTCGGGAAAATTTTCTCTAAGGATAACAGAGCTTATTGTTATTTGCCGGAGTCTGTTGCTGCATTTCCGGACGGCGAAGACTTTATTCGTTTAATGGATAAAGTAGGGTTTAAAAAGACTAAGGACCGACGCTTAACATTTGGAATTAGTGCCATCTATACCGGTATAAAATGAAAATAAAATCAGGCTTACTTTTTTTATGTTTATTAGTAGGATTGTCGGCCAGAGCCCAAAATTGGGGAGGCGGGGTAGATGACACCAATCTGCATTTTGGATTTACATTTCAATATCTTTCATCGGAGTATAAGATTTTAAAGAAACCTGGGTGGAGCGTGCCTTACACAGCTGATCTTGATGCTGGTGACCCCGAGCCAAAATCACTTACAGCAATATCTTCAGATTCGTCTCCGGGATTTGGGATTGGCTTTGTTGTAAATAAACGTCTGCTTGAAAACGCAGATTTAAGGTTTACACCAATACTTGTGTTTAATGATAGGGTGCTTACCTATCACTACGGTGAGATTAAGGATAATGTGGAACGGAAAATATCCTCTACATTAGTTGAGTTTCCTTTGGGCTTAAAGATTAAATCGGATAGGCGTAATAATTTTAGGGCTTACGTATTGGGTGGCGCTAAATACTCAATGGATATTTCATCGAAAAAAAAGACGAATAACTCGAATATAACGGATGCAGCCGAAAAAATGGTGAACAACAAGCGGAACTTCTTGTCATATGAAGCCGGCTTGGGTTTTGACCTCTACTTCGAGTATTTTAAGATGTCTCCAGAGATTAAATTGTCATACTCTTTCAATAGTGTTTTAAAGCCCGAACTTAACCGATATTCTTATCCAATTGATAAATTAATGCTGCGACATGTGACATTCAGTTTATTTTTTGAATGATGCGACTCCCAAAAAAATTATAGCTTTGCTTAATAATCAATAAAATCAGGGATGTCAAAAATTGCATTAATTACAGGAGCAACTTCAGGTATTGGAGCTGCTTGTGCGCATTTGTTTGCGGCTCAGGGTTATAATTTAATTTTACTCGGCAGAAGAGAACAACTATTAATAGATTCAGCTAAGCATTTAGAAGATAAATATGCTATTGAAGTTAAAAAGATAGTTGCTGATGTGAGGGATTACGAAAACTTATCCTATCATCTGGAAATTTTACCGTCACAATGGAAAAAAGTAGATGTTTTGATTAACAATGCTGGTCTGAGTCAGGGGCTTGATCCAATTGATAAAGGTAATGTTGATGATTGGGATACGATGATTGATACCAATGTTAAAGGGCTGTTGTACACCACCAGAATAGTTTCTAACTGGATGACTGCACAAAAATCAGGTCATATTGTAAATATTGGCTCTATAGCGGGTAAAGAAGTTTATCCTAATGGAAACGTATATTGTGCAACCAAACATGCCGTAGATGCTCTAAACAAAAGCATGAGAATTGATTTGCTTCCTCATGGCATAAAGGTTACTGCAATAAATCCCGGGATGGTTGAAACAGAATTCTCTAAAGTCCGGTTTAAAGGAGATGAAGGCAGAGCAAAAAAGGTTTATGACGGATTGGAACCTCTTATTGCTAATGATATTGCCGAAGCAATATGGTTTGTAGTGAGTAGGCCTGCACATGTAAATATAAATGACATGTTGATCATGCCAACTGCACAGGCAACAGGAACTATAATTAATAGAAAATAGAATACTAACAGAAAATCATATGATAGCTAATACAATAGATCAGGAAATAAAACAAGCAATGCTGGCTAAAGACCAGGCAAAGCTTAGAGGTTTAAGAGCAATTAAAGCAGCTTTGTTATTGGCGAAAACTGAAAAGGGATCGGCCGAGGAAATTACCGAAGAGGCTGAACTTAAGATCTTGCAAAGACTAATTAAACAGCGTAAGGAGTCGGCAGATATTTACAAACAACAGGGTAGAGAAGATCTTAGTGTTGTTGAGGAAGAAGAAATTGAAGTAATCAGCAAGTTTATGCCTAAACAACTAGATAGAGCTGAAATTGAAGCTGTCATTGCACAAATCATTAAAGACTCTGGAGCAAATTCTGTAAAGGAAATGGGTAAGGTGATGGGCTTAGCTAATCAAGAACTTGCAGGTAAAGCCGATGGTAAGTTAATTGCTGAGATTGTAAAATCACAATTGGCATAAATTGTGCTGCATTAAGCACATTAAGCCTTTTTCTTAAAATAATGTTTTAAAATTACATTAATTTAATTTTAGTCTACTAACTTAGTAGCATACCTTACAAAATATTCAATATGAGATACGAAGTAATAGAAGAAGATGGGTTTAAATTTGTAGAAGCTGGAAAAGGTGAGACCCTGGTATTACTTCATGGTTTGATGGGAGAGTTAAGCAATTGGGAGGATGTGATTGATCACTTTAAGCAGAATTATCATGTCATAGTACCAATTTTGCCCATTTATGAGCTGCCAATACTTACACTCGGGGTAAAGAGTTTATCTAAATACATACATAGATTTATTAAGTTCAAAAAACTAGGACAAGTGGTTTTGATAGGTAATTCACTTGGTGGCCATGTTGGCCTTGTGTTTACCGTTTCTCATCAGGAACATGTAAAGGCTCTTGTGTTAACCGGTAGCTCTGGGTTATATGAAAATGCATTTGGAGGATCGTTCCCAAGAAGAGAAAGTTATGATTACATTAAGGAAAAAGTAGAATTTACTTTCTATGATCCGGCAACAGCAACAAAGGAATTGGTTGATGAGGTTTATAAAAGTGTTAATGACCGATCGAGGGTAATTCGTATTCTCGCGTTGGCAAAATCTGCTATTCGTCATAACATGTCTAAAGACCTTGCACGCATCACAATTCCTGTTTCTTTGATCTGGGGTAAGCAAGATAAAGTAACACCACCAGAAGTTGCAGAAGAATTTCACCAACTTTTGCCGAATTCAGAATTGAATTGGGTAGATTTATGTGGCCATGCACCAATGATGGAGCGACCGCAAGTTTTTAATGAGTATCTGGATAAGTTTTTAAATAGAATTTTGCTTAAATAATGTTTGCATCTGAACTCATATCTAATTCAATACCACCGCTAAAGACTTCTGATACTGTTCAGAAATCTTTGGACAGGATGGCTGAGTTCAAATTGTATCATTTACCAATTGTTAACGAAACTCAATTTCTAGGTTTAGTTTCAGAGGACGACTTAATTGAAGTAAGAGATGTGGAGCAGGCTATCGGTAGCTTGTCCCTATCCATATTAAATCCATTTGTATTTGAAGATGTTCATGTTTATGACATTATAAGATTGTTTAATCAGTTGCACCTCTCTGTAGTGCCTGTATTGGATTATAAGAAAAATTATTTAGGTCTGATATCGATAAACAATCTTTTAGAGTATACCTCAAATATCTTTGCAGTGAAGGAGTATGGGGGTATAATTGTTCTGGAAATAAGTAACAGAAACAATTCATTATCGCATATGGCTCAGATTGTGGAGGCAGATAATGCTCAGATTCTTTCATCATATGTGCAATCCTTTCCAGATTCTACCAGATTGGAAGTTACTTTGAAAATTAATAAAACTGAACTTTCAGGGATTATAGCTTCTTTTGAGCGTTATGATTACCAGGTAAAGGCAGTATTTAATAGTACCATATCCGACAATGGTACTGAAGATAGGTTTAATTCTTTTATGAATTATTTAAATGTATAGCCTGAGCTTATACAGATTTCAGAACAGCCAAAAGAAAATACATTAATGAAGATTGCAATTTACGGTAGAGAGTTCAATAATAGTGTATTGCCGTATGTGCAGGAAGTATTTAATGTCCTCGATAGTTATAAAAACCCAATTCTTGTTTATAATAAATACCTTGATTATATAAAGGATAAAATAAAATTACCTGCTAATATTCAGGTTTTTACATGTCACGATGATCTTTTAGGAGAAACGGATGTGTTGCTGAGTTTAGGAGGAGACGGAACTTTATTAGATACATTGTCGTTAATCCGTGATTCAGGAATTCCTGTAATAGGGATTAACTTTGGCCGTTTAGGTTTTTTGGCAAGTATTAATAAGGATGAGATAAAGAAGGCCTTTGAAGCATTGCACAATAGAGAGTTCACGCTTGATAAAAGGACTTTATTGAGTGTCGCTTCTAAACAAGGCTTATTTGGTGACGAAAACTTCGCTCTGAATGATATAACTATTCATAGAAGAGACAACTCAGCGATGATGATTATCCATGCCTACATGAACAATGAATTTGTTAACTCTTATTGGGCGGATGGTTTAATTATAGCTACTCCAACAGGCTCTACGGCTTATTCCTTAAGCTGCGGTGGGCCAATTATTTATCCTAGTTCTCAGAACTTTGTAATTACTCCTATTGCACCTCATAACTTAAATGTACGGCCTGTAATTATTCCTGACGATGTGTCGTTAACCTTTGAAATTGAGGCCAGAAGTTCTAAATTTTTGGTTTCCTGTGATTCAAGAACAGAGACGGTAGATAGGTCTGTTAAAATAATACTGAATAAAGCGAGCTTTCACGTAAATTTAATCAGGCTTAATAATGAAACCTACTTAACTACATTAAGAAATAAATTGCTTTGGGGCATTGATACGCGGAATTATTAGAATGTATAAAAAACAACTTGTTTATTTTATTGCTATGTTCCTTTGCGGAATTAGTGCAAAGGCCCAGGTTTTTGAAGTGGGTGCTGTTGTCGGAGGCTCAGGCTATTTGGGTGATTTGAATCAAAACAAGCCACTAAAGATAAGCGGTGTTTCTGCTGGTGCATTTGTGAAAGCGAATATAAATCCATATTGGGCTTTTGGACTTCACTATACTTATGGAAAGATAAAAGGGGATGATACGAAATCAGATAATCAGGATTTTCGGGATAGGGGGCTTAATTTTAGTACAGCTCTAAATGAAGTAAGCCTGCAAGTTGATTTTAATTTTTTTGAATACTTTGCAGGAGGCGGAACCAAGATATTTTCTCCTTACATTTTTACAGGAGTAGGAGGTGTATTGTATAATCCCAGAGCTACTTATCCTGAATATAATGGCATTAAGTATGATAATGTTAAGTTGAGGCCATATAAAACAGAAAAGGAAGATGGTAAGGATGCAGTTCCTTATAAGAATTATAGTTTAACTATTCCATATGGGGTAGGGGTAAAGGTGAGATTAAAAGAAAATTGGGGGTTATTTAGCCAGATTGGTTACCGTACCGCTTATACTGATTATTTGGACGATGTTAGTGGGAAATATCCCTCTACTCCCATTAATCAATACCTTTCAAATCCCACAGGGGCAACTGGTTATGGCCCTGTAGGTAGTCAGAGAGGTGATTTTAGAAAAAGAGATACATATATGTTTGTAGGTATAGGCATATCTTATACCTTTGTGTCCCAAAAATGTTATACATTTTAGGCATATTGCAGGAAATTAATGGGATTTAAAGAACAAATCGACGTAACACGTTTGCCAGAGCACATTGCCATCATCATGGATGGAAATGGCCGATGGGCTAAAAATCAGGGTAAATTCAGACACTTTGGACATGAAAGTGGTGTTCTGTCTGTGAAAGACATTGTTGAAGGTTGCGCTGATATAGGTATCAAATATTTAACTGTTTATGCTTTCTCTACAGAAAACTGGAATAGGCCTATAGAAGAGGTTAATGCTTTGATGGAGTTGTTGATATCGACAATTAATCAGGAAACAGCTACTCTCAACAAGAATAATATCCGTTTAAATGCTATAGGTGATATTGCTTCGCTACCCCAAAAATGTATTGAGGATTTGCATAGTGCTATGGAAAAAACGGCAAATAATACTCGCTGTACTTTAACATTGGCTTTAAGCTATAGTGCAAAATGGGAAATTATAGATGCAGCTAAGAAGCTGGCACAGAAGGTTAAAGATCAAAAGATAAATATAGAAGACATTAATGAAGAAAATTTTGCAGCTGAGTTAACCACCGTAAATATCCCAGATCCTGAACTCATGATCAGGACGAGCGGTGAACATAGGGTTAGTAATTTTCTGTTATGGCAAATGGCTTACACGGAGCTTTACTTTACAGAAACCTTATGGCCTGACTTTAGGCGAGAAGACCTTTTTGAGGCTATTGTAGACTATCAAAAACGCGAACGCCGCTTTGGTAAAATTAGTGAACAATTGAACTAATTTTACTTTTAACACTTTTTAACATGTGTTTAAATTAACTTAGCATCGATTTTTAGATTGTAAATGAAAAGAATATATCAACTCATATTATTGTTATTGATTGGTTTACCATCAATGGCACAAATTACCCGACCGTCCAATACTGCACCACCAAGCTTTAAAGTTAAAGGCTTGGATTTGGATTATTTTAACCCAAAAGAGTACATTATTGGAGGTACAACGCTTACCGGAACTCATTTCATTGATAAGGATGTAATCATCACTCTATCTAAATTGATAAAAGGAGAGCGTATTATATTGCCCGGTGAAGCAACGGCCAATGCAATAAAAACCTTATGGGCTCAGGGCTTGTTTGATGATGTGCAGTTAGATATCGCTAAAATTGTAGAGGATACTGTTTATTTTGATATTGAAGTTGTTGAGCGACCGCGTTTAAGTTCATTTGAGATTAGTGGTGTAAGTAAGTCGCAAAAGACTGACATCATGGAGAAATTAAATGAAAAGAGCGGGAAATCTATTATCAATGACAATTTATACAATTCAACAACTGCAACAATTAAGAAATTCCTTTTAGGAAAGGGTTACTTCTTTACTACTGTTGAATATAAAACCAAACCTGATCCTAGTCTGGAAAATGGGATGATTTTAGAAGTACATGTTGATAAGGGCCGAAAGGTAAAGGTTCATGAGATCAACTTTACAGGAAATAAAGAGTTTTCATCAGCTAAGCTTCGCAAGTTTTTAAAGAAAACAAAGCAACAGGCATTCTATAAAGTATTTGGATCCGGTAAGTTCAATAAGGAAAAATATGATGAGGATAAAGTTACCCTGGTTGCTAAAATGCAAGACAGAGGTTACCGTGATGCCGTTATTTTGAAAGACAGTATTTATCAATATAATGATAAGTCGATAGGTATAGATATTGATGTTTATGAAGGGCCTAAATATTATTTTGGTGATATAACATGGGCTGGTAATGCTAAGTATACGACTAAAATGCTGGAGATGGCTCTTGGTATTGAAAAGGGAGAAGTATTTAGTGAGGAAAAGCTTGAAAAGAAATTAAGAGGTAGTGCAAATGGAGATGATGTTTCCAGCATTTACCTTAATGATGGTTATTTGACTTTTAACGTAGATCCTGTACAGACGAGAATCCATGGTGATACAGTTGACGTTGAAATGCGCATTTATGAAGGACCTCAGTACACCAATAACCGTATTACACTTAAAGGAAATACCATCACAAATGATAGGGTAGTATTAAGAGAAATTCGTACTAAGCCAGGAGAGAAATTTTCTAAAGAACTGTTAATACGTACTGTTCGTGAGATTGGACAATTGGGTAATTTTGATGAATCAAAAACAGTTCCTACTCCTAAGCCAAATCCTGCCGATGGTACTGTTGATATTGAGTATGCGGTTGAAGAAAAACCTTCAGATCAGATCGAATTATCAGGTGGTTTTGGTGGTGGTAACATTATTGGAACGTTAGGATTAACTTTTAATAACTTCTCATTAAAGAATATATTTAATCTTGATGCCTATAAACCTTTACCAAAAGGTGATGGTCAGAAGTTAAGTCTTCGTGGACAAACCAATGGTAAATATTATCAATCTTATAGCTTCTCTTTCTCTGAGCCTTGGCTTGGTGGTAAGAAACCAATAAGTTTTGGTGTTAGTGCATTTACCTCATTACAGTCAAATGGTTTGAAACCTGGGAATTCTAACTTCCAGAAGATTCGTTTAAATGGTGTTACGGTTAGTTTAGGCAGAAGGTTGAATTTCCCTGATAACTATTTCCAGTTAACTCATGCGATCAATGTTCAACAGTATATCCTAAATAACTATCCTGGATATTTATTTAACACTGGTACTTCTTATAACCTTAACTTAACTCAGGAGTTGAGTAGAGATTCAAGAAACCACCAGATTTTCCCAACTGAAGGATCGTACTTTAAGTTTACTATTCAGGCAACGCCACCATACTCTCTTATAAATGGTCTTAATTATGCAACAGCATCTGATAAGCAGCGTTACAAATTTACTGAGTACCACAAATGGAAGTTTGAATCTCAGTGGTTCCAAAGATTAGCAGGAAAATTTGTAGTGATGGCACAAGCTCAGTTTGGTTTCCTTGGAACATATAACTCAGCAGTTGGTCAATCAGCATTTGAGCGTTTTAAATTAGGGGGTGATGGTATGCAAGGATTCGATTTCTTACAAGGTTCAGAAGTAATTAAAATGCGTGGTTATGCAAATAATGCAGTTATACCGCAAGGATCTGATGCTAATATTGCACAAAACTCAGGAAGTCCTATCTTTACCAAGTATGTAATGGAATTAAGATACCCTGTGATTGCAAGTCAGCAAGCAACAGCATTTATAGTGGCATTTGCTGAGGGTGGTAATACATGGAATAAGTTCGCTGATTTTAATCCTTTTAACGTTAGAAGGACTGCAGGTATTGGTGCTAGAATATTTTTACCGATATTTGGAATGTTGGGTATTGATTACGGGCATGCTTTTGATAAGATTCCTAATATTGCTGATGGAGGAAAACAAAACTTTACTTTCAGTATTGCTCAACAATTGGGAGGATTTTAATTAATTAATGCTTTTAAAAATGAAAAAATACTTTTTAATATGCTTTTTGCTTTTAGTAGGGTTTGGGGCATCTGCGCAAAAGTTTGCTTATGTAGATACTGAGTATATCCTTAAACATTTACCTGAGTATAAATCAGCTCTTGATCAAATGAATGTATTGTCGCAACAATGGCAAGAGAAAGTTGATGCGAACTTTACAGAAATTGATAAGATGTATAAAGCTTATCAGGCCGATCAGGTATTGTTAACTGAAGATATGCGCAAGAGAAGAGAGAACGAGATCATAGAAAAAGAGAAAGCAGCTAAAGATTTTCAGCGTAAGATATTTGGCCCTGAAGGGGATCTTTTCCAGACCCGTTCAAAATTACTAAGCCCTATTCAGGAGAAGGTAACAAAGGCCATTGCTGAAGTAGCGAAAGTTAAAATTCTCGATTTTATTTTTGATAAGAGTAGCGAGGCAACAATGATGATCTATGCAAGTAGTACTTATGATGTAAGTAATGACGTTATAGTAAGACTGGGTTTTAAGCCTGGAACAATGTTAAAATAGAACACACAAACAGATAAATTAAAAACAATTATTAAGAAAAATAAAGATGAGAAAGTTAATGAACGCATTTTTTGTAACAGCTGGGTTATTGTTCACTGTCAACATCGCAAATGCACAACAAAAATTGGCACACTTAAATTCAGCAGCAATTATTGAAGCAATGCCGGAAGTTAAAACTGCCAGAACTACTTTAGAAGCGTTTCAAAAAACGAAAACAGCTGATATTGAAAAAATGATTACTGAATATCAGACTAAGTATCAAGCAGCTCAGGCCAAAGAAAAAACGATGAGCGAAGCAAACAAAGAAGTTGTTGGTAAAGAACTACAAACAGCAGGTGCTGAATTGCAGGATTTAGAGAAACGTATCACTGACGCAAAAGGAAAAGCTCAACAAGAATTAGAAAATAAAAATGCAGAACTTTTTAACCCTATTCAGGTTAAAGCTGATGCAGCTATTAAAGCTGTTTCAAAAGAAAAAGGTTTTGCTTATGTATTTGATACTGCAAACCAATCTTTAGTTTATTGGGATGGTGGTGAAGATATCACTCCACTTGTTAAAACTAAATTAGGTATTACTGCTACTGCAACAGCTCCAGCGCCTAAGAAATAATCAAAATCACACCTCTGTCACAACATTCGAAAGAAGACAGTTTGTAGAGGAAAAAATATTTAAATTGCGGGATTGAGTGATAAAACTCAATCCCGTTTTTTTTACAATGAATATTAAGCATTCCATAGGTGTTTTCGATTCAGGTTATGGTGGTTTAACTGTGTTTAAATCAATAGCTGAAAAGTTGCCACAATACAACTATATCTATTTTGGTGATAATGCGCGTTCGCCTTATGGAGATCATTCATTTGATACCGTATATCAGTACACTTTAGAGTGCGTGGAATGGTTATTTGCTCAGGGGTGCCAGTTGGTTATCCTAGCCTGCAATACTGCCTCTGCAAAAGCCCTACGTTCCATACAACAGAAAGTGCTTCCTGTTAAGTATCCCAATAATAGAGTTCTTGGGGTGATCAGACCAACCGCCGAAGTAGTTGGAGGATTTACTTCATCAAAAACTATTGGTGTTATGGGAACCCGTGGAACCGTCAATTCTGAATCCTATCTTATAGAAATCAATAAGTTTTTTCCTGAAGTAAAGGTGTTACAGCAAAGTTGTCCGATGTGGGTGCCTTTGGTAGAGAACAATGAGCATCTGGATCCGGGAGCGGATTATTTTGTAGAAAAATACATTAATGAATTACTTGATAAGGATAATAACATTGATTGTATCCTCTTAGCCTGCACGCATTATCCATTACTTATTCCTAAAATAAAGGAAATGTTACCCGAAAATGTAAGCCTATTGGGGCAAGGGGATATCGTTGCGAATAGTTTAGTTCAATATTTAAAAAATCATCCTGAAATTGCCTCAAAGGTTGGTGTAGAGGGTAAGAAGTCATTTTTTACCTCAGGAGATGCGGAAGTGTTTAATACACACGCCTCGATATTTTTTGGAGCAGATGTTGTTTCTGAACGTATCAGCTTGAATATCCGATAATTATAATCTGACCTAAAGATTGTATTTCTTTCTAGGTTCTAATTATTATTAACGGTAAATTTGCCGCTCAAATAACAACTAATGAGTGACTCGATAAAACATGAATGCGGAATAGCCTTTATTCGCCTTTTAAAACCTCTCTCATACTACCAGGAAAAATACGGGACTGCACTTTACGGACTTAACAAGCTTTATCTGTTAATGGAAAAGCAGCATAACCGTGGGCAGGATGGAGCAGGGATCGCAACAATTAAACTAGATGTAAAACCAGGTCATCGCTACATTAGCAGATACCGTTCAATGGCACAAAATGCTGTTGCGGATATCTTTGGTTACGTTCAGAATAAATTTGTTGATATTCAAAACGAAACTCCTGAATTGATGCAGGATGCGGAGTGGTTAAAATCTAATGTGAGTTTTATTGGTGAAGTTTTACTAGGCCATTTACGTTATGGAACACATGGCAAAAACAGTATAGAAAACTGCCATCCATTTTTACGTCAGAACAACTGGATGACCCGTAATCTTGTTATTGCCGGTAACTTTAACATGACTAATGTTGATGAGTTATTGGAGCAACTTTATGAGCTTGGTCAGCATCCAAAAGAGCAGGCAGATACTGTTACTGTTTTAGAGAAAATAGGTCACTTCCTTGATGATGAAAATCAAGAGCTTTTTGATGAATACAAAAAAGAAGGGCTTGACAATGTTCAGATCACTCATAAAATCTCAGAGAATTTAGATATTGCTAAAATCTTAAAACGTTCTGCAAAAAACTGGGATGGCGGTTACGCGATTTCCGGTATTGTTGGAAATGGAGATGCATTTATTCTTCGCGATCCTTCAGGCATACGTCCGGCTTTTTATTATCAGGATGATGAAATTGTTGTAGCTGCTTCTGAGCGCCCGGCAATTCAAACTGCATTTAATATTCCATTTAAAGATGTTAAAGAAATTGAGCCAGGCCATGCACTTATTGTTAAGAAGAATGGAACTGTAACTCAAGAGATCTTTAGAGAGCCGGAAGAAAAAAGAGCTTGCTCTTTTGAACGCATCTATTTCTCAAGAGGCAGTGATGCAGAAATCTATAGAGAAAGAAAGCATTTAGGTGCATTGCTTTGTAAGCAGATACTTAATGCCGTAAAATCTGATTTAAAAAATACCGTATTCTCTTTTATACCTAACACAGCTGAAGTTTCATTTTATGGAATGGTAGAAGGGCTGCATAGTTATATAAGAACTGTACAGAAAGACACCTTATTACATCGTAAAGATACCTTGAACGATGAGCAATTGGATGAGTTATTATCTATGACTCCAAGAGTTGAGAAATTAGCGATTAAGGATGTTAAGTTAAGAACATTTATTACTCAGGATGCAGATAGAGGAGATATGGTTGCCCATGTTTACGATACAACTTACGGAGTAATCAAAAATCATACTGATACTTTAGTGGCAGTTGATGATTCAATTGTTAGAGGTACAACTCTTAAACAGAGTATCATCAAAATCATCGACAGATTACATCCTAAAAAGATTATTATCGTTTCATCAGCACCTCAGATACGTTATCCTGATTGCTATGGTATAGATATGTCTAAGATGGGACAGTTTGTAGCTTTTGAAGCAGCAATTCAGCTGTTAAAAGCTCGTGGTATGGAGAATGTGATAGAAGAGGTATATCAGAAGTGTAAAGCCTCATTGTTGCTTCCTAAAGAGCAGATTGTAAATCATGTGAAAGATATTTATAGACCATTTACACAAGAAGAAATCTCGGCACAAATTACCAAAATTATTACTCCAGAAAATATCAATGCAGAAGTAGAGGTAATTTATCAGACTCTAGATAATTTGCATGTAGCTTGTCCAAATCATTCTGGCGATTGGTATTTCTCAGGTAATTATCCAACTCCAGGAGGAAATAGGGTTGTTAACAAAGCCTTTGTAAACTGGAAAGAAGGAAACAATCAAAGAGCTTACTAGTAGATACAAAAAGAGCGTGTATCATAAGTTGTCCGTCATTCTGAATTTATTTCAGAATCTCAGAACAACTATTCAAAAACATGCTCAAGAGAGATTCTGAAATAAATTCAGAATGACGAAAATGGAAAAAGAGGGTAATCATGATTTATGATATACCCTCTTTTTTATTAGCCCTATTTACATGTGATATTTTATAATCACCTGAATAAATAGTCTGATTGCAAAGATTAAAATTACAGCTCCTGCTATTTTATTTAAGTTTTGGATGCTTTTCTCTTTAATGCGGTACCTTAATTTGGCAGCATAATAAGTTTTAACACAATCAACAGATAGTTGCGTAGTCATTGCAATTACAAAAAATACAACCTTTTCGGCCATGTCGTAATGCAGTTGTACTGAAATAATACCTCCAACCATAATCCAAAACATCAGAGTAGAGGGAGATAAAAGGCACATTAAAAACCCTTTTAAGATGTAGCCCCTTTTTTTAATTTTTACGGTTTCCGAAATATCATAGCTTACTTTCACTTTATTGAAAAGGTAGTATAAGCCAATTCCGAAAAGAAATAACCCGCCAATGATGCCAATATATTGATTGTATTCAGAATTATAATCTACAAATTGGGAACTGAAAATAGTGAGCGAGATAAAGATTATATCACTGAAAATTACTCCAATAGCTAAAGAGAACCCAGCTTTGAAGCCCTTTTCTATGCTGGTTTTTATCATTGAAAAAAATACGGGACCCGTTAAAAACGAAAATAAAATCCCCGCACCAATCCCTTGTAATATTGCTTCAAACATTCAGTTTAACATATATAATGCGCTAATATGCGATTTTAAACATAAAGTGGTCTTATTTTTTTACTAGTTTTCATGCATCTAGGTAAGTCCCTCTAATGTGTAAACATTACACTTTAGCTTATAGTTTTTTTTATTTATGTTTAGCGTTCTAAAAAACCAAGTTTAAAAATGAGTTCAGAAAATTCTCAAACCAAGTGGGGACAGTTCATTCCCTTAGTTACCGTATTCTTTTTTTGGGGCTTTGTTGCTGCCAGTAATGATATATTAATACCGGTATTTAAAAAAGCATTCGACTTAACTCAAAGCCAGAGCCAGTGGGTATCACTTGCATTTTATATTGCTTATACAGTTGGAGCATTAATTTATAATGGAATTTCAGTTTTAATTAAGCAGGATCTTGTAAATAAACTAGGCTACAAAAATTCATTAGCATTAGGTTTAGTTATTTCTGCTGTTGGAACATTGTTGTTTTATCCTGCAGCAAATATGGGCTCGTTTCCATTAATGTTATCTGGATTATTCATCGTAGCATTAGGCTTTTCATTGCAGCAAACAGTTGCAAATCCACTAGCTATTGCATTAGGTCCAATTAAAACAGGTTCGCAACGTTTAACTTTAGCCGGTGGTATTAATAACTTTGGTACTACTATTGGGCCACTGATTGTTAGTTTTGCCATTTTTGGTTCATTATCAACTGCAAGTGAAGATGTAAGTATCGAAAGTGTTAAAGTGCCTTACTTAATTTTAGGAGTTGCATTTATTGCGGTTGCTATATTTTTAAAGTTATCTTCTTTGCCAGACAGACCTACTTTAGTTGAATCAACAGATGAAGATTCAAGCCATAAAGGTTCTGCTTTAAAATACCCTCAGTTGGTATTGGGTATGATCGCCATTTTTGTATATGTTGGTGTTGAGGTATCTACAGCAAGTAATTTACCTGCTTACATGGAGAAAGATCTTGGATTCTCAATTAAAGATATTGCACCATATGTATCTTTATATTGGGCAAGTATGATGATTGGTAGATGGACAGGCGCTGTTGAGGCCTTTACAGATAATGTAAACACGCAAAAAATATTAAGATTTATAGCACCTTATTTAGCTTTTGGAATCTTCTTAGGTGTTAATGCAATATTTCACCATGATTTAGCTCCTTTTTATGTTTACGGATTAATTATTTTGGTATTAATCGCTGCTGATATGGCGAGTAAAGGAAACCCTGCTAGAATGTTGTTGATATTTTCAGTAATAGGTATCATCGCAATCATGATAGGTATGTTTACAAAAGGTATGGTGAGTGTTTATGCACTTACAAGTGTAGGTTTATTCTGCAGTACATTATGGCCTTGTATCTTTACTTTGGCAGTTAGTGGTTTAGGTAAAAATACAAGTCAGGGAAGTAGTTTCTTAATCATGATGATCATGGGTGGCGGTATTATTAGCTGGTTACAAGGATATGTTTCTGAGTTTACAGGTATCCAATTCAGTTATATAGTAGGAGTACTTTGCTTCGCATACCTTGCATTTTATGCATGGAAAGTAAGTGGTATCCTTAGAAAGCAAGGAATTGATTTCGATAAAAAAATAGCAGGAGGTCACTAGAATAATCTCCTCCACATAAAAACTTCCCTCTTTGTATAAAGGAGGGAAGTTTTTTTTTACCCTATATTTGCCAGCCTGTTTTTTGACTTAAAACGTATCAGATGAAGAAAGGATTTAAAGATATATTTATGAATTTGGCTACCGACCTGGCGGCCCGCTCACATTGTGTGCGTGCTCATGTTGGTGCTGTACTAACAAAAGATACCCGAATTATTTCTATAGGTTATAATGGCCCGCCTGCCGGTACCCATAACTGTGATGAAGAATGGCCGGAAACAGGATGTGATAGAGATTCTCGTGGTAGCTGTTCATTGGCATTACATGCTGAAGAGAATGCGATTTTGTATGCCATAAAAAATGGGTCAAAAATATCAGGCTCAACTTTGTATACCACCTTGTCTCCATGCATCGCTTGTGCGAGGTTAATTTTATCGTCTGGCATTAAATTAGTTTACTATAAAGATTCCTATGCGGAGTACAAGGGGCTGCCTAGCGATGAAGGTGTTGATTTTCTGCGAAGATTTGGTGTGGAGGTAATTAAATATTCTTAACTTTGGCCATGCTAGAAAAAATCATAATTCTCGATTTTGGTTCTCAATACACACAATTAATTGCCCGTAGGGTACGCGAGTTAAATGTTTATTGCGAAATTCATCCCTTCAATAATATTCCTGAAATCTCAACTGACGTTAAAGGCATCATATTTTCAGGTAGTCCATACTCAGTTCGTCAGGAAGATGCACCTCAGATAGACCTTGCAAAGTTCCATAAAAACTATCCTGTTTTAGCAGTTTGTTATGGTGCTCAGTATATTGCTCAACATTCGGGTGGAGAGGTTAAAGCTTCTTCAACACGCGAATATGGTAGAGCTAATTTAAACTTCGTAGCAGAAAATAATAAGTTATTTAAAAACATAAGTACAGGATCACAAGTATGGATGTCACATGGTGATACCATTACTGCAATGCCTGCAAATGCTGAATTAATAGCAAGTACTGATAGTGTAAAAGTTGCTGCTTACCAGGTTAAGGATTCAGAAACTTATGCAATCCAGTTTCACCCGGAAGTAACGCATAGTACTGATGGTAAACAATTGTTAGAAAACTTCCTTGTAGACATCTGTGGATGTAAACAAGAGTGGACTCCAAATGCATTTGTTGAAACTACCATTGCTGAGCTTCAAGCTAAACTAGGTGATGATAAAGTTGTTCTTGCCCTTTCAGGCGGTGTTGATTCAAGCGTTGCTGCTATCTTATTACATAAAGCAATTGGTAAAAACCTACACTGTATTTTTGTAGACAATGGTTTATTGCGTAAAGGTGAGTACGAAGCAGTTTTAGAACAATACAAACACCTTGGTTTAAACATAAAAGGGGTTGATGCTAAAGAACGTTTCTTAAGCCAGCTTGCAAAAGTTAAAGATCCTGAATTAAAACGTAAAGCAATCGGTCGTGTTTTCATCGAAGTATTTGATGATGAGGCACACGAAGTTCAGGATGTGAAATGGTTAGCACAAGGAACAATTTATCCGGATGTTATTGAGTCGGTGTCTGTTAAAGGCCCATCAGCAACAATCAAATCTCACCACAATGTTGGTGGATTACCTGATTTCATGAAATTAAAGGTTGTAGAGCCTCTTAATACATTATTTAAGGATGAGGTAAGAAGAGTGGGTAGATCATTAGGTCTTGAGGACTTTATTATCGGTCGTCACCCTTTCCCTGGTCCAGGATTGGCTATCAGAATTCTTGGTGAAGTAACTGCTGAAAAGGTAGCTATTTTACAAGAAGCAGATGCTATCTATATTGACAACTTAAAAGAAGCTGGCCTTTACGACAAAGTTTGGCAGGCAGGAGCGATCTTCCTTCCGGTTCAATCTGTTGGTGTAATGGGTGATGAGCGTACTTACGAAAACGTAATTTGCCTTCGCGCAGTTGAATCAGTTGACGGTATGACCGCTGATTGGTGTCACTTACCATATAACGTACTCGCAAAAATTTCTAACGAAATAATTAACAAGGTAAAAGGAATTAACCGCGTTGTATATGATATCAGCTCAAAACCACCCGCTACAATTGAGTGGGAGTAAATATTGGCTAATCGCTTTTGTTGGACTTTTTTTAGCAGCATGTTCACCTAAAATTCAAAAGAACAATACTAAAGCACCCGATGTTCCTAAAAAGGTAGAAGAGAAAAAAGAAAAGCCTGCGGTTAAATTTACGCAGGCTAACATTTCTCTACTTATCCCATTTAAATTAAATGAGATACGACTTAAAACTGCTACCAAAGCAGAGGTTGAGAAATCGGCTATGGCTATAGATTTCTATCAGGGCTTTAAGCTTGGGGTAGATTCTGCAGCAGCACAAGGTCTTAACTTTAAACTGAATGTTTACGACACTCGTGATAACAATTCTCAAATAGAGGGCTTGATTAAAAACGATGCATTAAATGCTAGTAATTTAATTGTTGGGCCTGTTTACCCTGATGGTTTAAAGTATATTAAAGACTATTCAATAGCCAAGGGCGTTCCTGTTGTTAATCCTCTTGCGGCCTCACACCCTGAAGAATTTAATAACCCAAACCTTATTTCAATTGTAAATAATATAGACCTTCATGCTGAGAAGTTAGGTTATTATATTACCAAGCATTACAATCCTGAAAACTCGGTTTTAGTACTTATTAATCCAAAGGACCCTGGCAGCTTAGTATTATCGGCACCTTTAAAAGCCTACTTAGAAAGTAACAGGAAAAAGTTCACATTTCAGGAATATGCTTCAGTCTTTACTATGGAGCTTAATCTGATTAAGAACAAAAAATACATCATTATTGTAGCTTCTCAAGATAGAAAGTTTGTGATTCCAACATTAGATAAGTTGGTGAAACTGAAAAATTCAGGGCTTGATATTGACCTGTATGGCCATCCGGACTGGATAAAACAGAACTACAATACTGATAAGCTTCAGTTGCTAAATGCCGCTGTAACATCATCTTATAAGGTAGATTATAAGAGTAGTGCTGTGATTTCGTTTATTAAGAAATACAGATCGGCATTTAATTTTGAACCAGGCGAATATTCTTTTAAAGGATTCGATATAGGCTTTTATTTTGGTAACCTTATTTCCAAGTATGGGAAAGATTATCTAAAACACATCACAGAAGAGAAATATAAGGGACTTCACAATAATTTTTCATTTTATCATGATGAAAAATTAGGGTATATTAATGCAAGTTTAATGTTGTTACGTTACCAGAATTTTTCTTTAAATCTTATTGAATGAGGTTAGAACACCAAATCAGAGCATTTGAACAAGTCTTTAAAAACTATGATGGCACCCAGCCATTACATCGTTTTTTGTTTACCTATTTTAAACAGCATAAACAAATGGGCTCGTCTGATAGGCGTTGGGCTACCAGATATATTTATAGCTTTTTCAGGTTAGGTAAGGCGCTAATAAATGAAGATACTACACTTCGTTTGGCAATTGCCGACTTCCTTTGCAATCACACCTTAAGTTTGGTTGTTGAAGAGAAATTGCCAAACTTAAAGGAGCACATAAACCTATCTGTTCAAGAGAAGATAGCTTTGGTAACGAGTGAATTTCCTGCCTTTAAACTCTCTGAGGTGTTTGTTTTTAATGAAAACCTGAGTAAGGAAGTCGAAAAGCAAGATTTTTATGAGTCTTTTTTTATACAACCCGACTTATTTATAAGAGTTAAATCAAGCTATATAAATCAGCTGGTTAAAACTTTAAAAGACGCGGAAGTAGCTGTTGAAGAAATTAGTAAGACTACATTGGCTTTGCCAAATGGTACTAAACTGGAGCAGATTGTGCCCGCTCAACAATATTATCAGATACAGGATTTATCCTCGCAAAAAACAGGGAATTTCTTTAAGCCTCAAACCTGGGATTACTGGTGGGACTGCTGTGCGGCCTCAGGAGGCAAATCTCTGCTTCTACACGATCTTGAGCCTAGTGTGCAGTTGTTGGTTAGCGATGTAAGAGAAAATAGCTTAAATAACCTTGAAGAGCGTTTCAGAGAAGCTGGATTAAAAAAGTATCAGAAAAAAGTATTAGACCTGCTTCAGAATAACGACCAGGATCTTCACCATTACGAATTTGATGGGATAATTCTGGATGCGCCATGTTCAGGTTCAGGTACCTGGGGACGTACGCCTGAAATGCTTTACTATTTTGATAGCCATAAAATCAGTTATTTTTCCAAACTGCAAACTGCAATTGCAGCCAATGTTGTTAAGTATCTAAAATCCGGAAAGCCTTTAGTGTACATCACCTGTTCAGTATTTAAACAGGAAAATGAAGAAGTGGTTGCGTGGATTGAAGAAAACTTACCATTAGAACTCGAAACAATGGAAGTGATTAAAGGCTATAAAGATAAAGCCGATACCATGTTCATTGCCCGATTCATTAAGAAATAACTCAATGGTTTTGCCCTTGGGTACCAAACCATTGCTTAATCTTCCCCTTCATGTGGCCTATGGTTTCAAATAATATGGCCAGCACACCAATAATCAACGTGAATTGTTCGAAGCTGTTCATAGCCTTTTTTTATTTTAGACCATCAAAACGGCGTTTTGTTACAAGCCGGTATTGTTTCTGAATAATTTGATGGCAATGGCAAGAAGAATAATTCCAAAGGCCTTTCTTAAAACATTTAAGCCCGATTTACCAAAGAGTTTCTCTAAACGTTCTGTATTCTTTAACACAAAATAAACAAACAGCATATTGATGATAATGCCGACAATGATGTTTTGAGTGGCATATTCTGTTTTCAATGAAAGGAGGGTGGTCATGGTTCCGGCGCCCGCTATTAGAGGAAATGCAAGTGGCACAATAGATACAGTTTCCGGAGCATCACCTTCCTTAAAAATAGTTAAACCAAGTACCATTTCCATCGCGATAAAAAATATTACGAAGGAACCTGCAATGGCAAACGATTCAACATCAAGTCCGATAATTTTTAGTAAGGTTTCTCCCGCAAATAAAAAGATAACCATAAGTACGGTTGCAACTATGGCAGCCTTTTCCGATTGAATGTGTCCAGCTTTCCTTCTAAGCTCAATTACTACTGGTATAGCTCCCAGGATATCAATGATTGCAAATAGCACCATTGAAGTAGATAGAATTTGTCGAAAATTGAATTCCATAGCAGTTAATTTACGCTACAAAGGTAAATTAATTAACAATAAAAAAGCCACCCTGTAGAGGTGGCTTTTATTATTATACAATTATGCTTTGTTACTTTGCTTTAACCTGACTTGATGTTAAAGCGCGGTATATATATAACACGATATGTGCAACTGCAAAAACTAAAGAGAAATAGTACAAACCAACATCTCTGCCATCAGTGATGTGGTGGTGAATTAATGCCACTATAATCAGCAATACAGAAAGTCCCATACCCACATAAGAAACAACTTTATTGCTTCTTGCAATCGTGGTTTGAAGATTGTCGGATAATAAACTGTTTTTAATACCATAGAAAAGGTACACGTTAATACCAATAATCATCCATACCAATAAACGAACCCAGGTATCAAGAGGTAAAAACACCATCATACCTAAACAAACTGCAACACCTAAAATAGGGATAAGTGGTACTAAAGGCACTTTAAATGCGCGAGGCAGATCAGGCATTCTATTCCTTAAAATAACGATACCAATACATACCAAAATAAAAGCAAGCAAGGTTCCAATACTGGTCATCTCACCAACTACAGTTGCAGGTACAAAGGCAGCAAATAAGCTTACAAATACCATGAACAATATGTTACTTCTTGCCGGAGTGCTGTATTTAGGGTGCACTTTTGAGAATACTTTAGGTAATAAGCCATCTTTACTCATCGAGAAGAATACCCTCGATTGACCCAATAGCATCACCAAAATAACTGAAGCGTAACCACCTAAAATTGCAAGGATAATCAATTTGTTTAACCAAGGATAAGCCGGAGTTACAACACCTGCAGCATTTTTAACACCCATATTGTCAATTGCAACAGCAACCGGAGCAATACCATCCTGACCTTTAAACATGTCAAAATTAGCAACCCCTGTCATTACGTGTGCAAAAAGGATATATAGAATAGTACAAATGAACAAAGAAACAAGGATACCGATAGGCATGTCTTTCTTAGGGTTTTTCGCTTCCTGAGCAGCGGTTGAAACTGCATCAAAGCCTATATAAGCGAAGAAAACAATCCCGGCGGCTCGGATAACACCTCCCCATCCATGCGTAAACATACTTTCGTGACCTGGTTTATCAGCAGGAATAAAATATGGCGAATAGTTATCTGCATTGATATATTTCCAGCCTAACAAGATGAAAATAAATACGATAACAACTTTAATTGCTACAATAAGACCATTGATAAATGCTGATTCGCTGGTTCCTCTTATCAGCACAAAGGACATTAAGACGATAATAAATACAGCAGGTAAGTTAAACATACCAGAAACTACTGTTCCATCCAATAATGTTGCTGTTTCAAATGGCGACATGGCTATCTGGGCGGGCAGATGGATGTCGTAATATGCCAAAAACTTGACCAGATACCGGCTCCAGCTAATGGAAACCGTTGCGGCACCTAGGGCGTATTCCAAAACCAAATCCCAGCCTATTATCCAGGCTATAAATTCGCCCATTGTTGCATACGAATAGGTGTAGGCACTACCTGCTACCGGGATCATTGATGCAAATTCTGCATAGCATAAGCCAGCAAAAGCACAACCAACAGCTGCAATAATAAAAGAGATGGTAATGGCTGGTCCGGCGTTATTGGCTGCCGCAGATCCGGTTATCGAGAATAGACCCGCTCCGATAATTGCACCAATACCCAAAGCCACTAAATTGACGGGGCCAAGGGTCCGTTTTAAGGTTCCTTCACCACTTTCAGCAGCTTCTTGTGTAAGTAAGTCAATTGACTTTCTAAAATTCATAGTTTAAAGTTTAGTTAAAGTGTATCTATAACTCGTCTAGTTTATATTACAAGTCTCAAACCTAAATAAAATATATCTAAAAATAAAAGGGATTCTTTTTCAAAATCCCTTTTATTTTAATACTAATGATGTTTAAGGTTGAGTTTTAATGTCGGTAATTGACTTTCTCAATCGTTTGTTTGCCGTTTCTGGAGCGTTGTCTACTTTGATTTGAGCTAATTCAGAGCTTTTAGATATTTCCTTAGGTAAAGTTTTTAAGTTTTTGGCTATTTCCTGTGTTAATGCCGATATTTTTGGAGAAACCTGAATTGAATTGGTGATTTCTGCTTTTGCTGTGGTAGCATTACCAGGGCTAACAGCAATATATGGCGCGATAACCAGCGAAACGATAGACATCAGCTTAATAAGGATATTCATTGAAGGTCCAGAAGTATCTTTAAAAGGATCTCCAACAGTATCACCTGTTACTGATGCTTTATGTGGTTCAGATTTTTTATAATGCATCTCGCCATTGATCTCCACACCTTTTTCAAATGATTTTTTAGCATTATCCCATGCACCACCTGCATTACTTTGGAAAATTCCCATAAGTACTCCTGATACGGTAACACCAGCCAATAAACCACCTAATATTTCAGCAGAACTTACCGAAGGGAAAACACCTTTGAAACCAAAGCCTACTATAATAGGAACTAAAAGTGCAATTGCACCAGGTAACATCATTTCGCGGATTGAAGCCTTAGTAGAAATGGCTACACATTTTTCATATTCCGGTTTTGCTTTGTATTCCATGATACCAGGGATTTCGCGGAATTGGCGACGAACCTCCTGTACCATATCCATAGCCGCTTTACCAACTGCCGCAATACACAATGCAGAGAAAATAAAAGGAATCATTGCCCCTACAAACAAGCCAGCCAAAACCGGCGCTTTATAAATATCGATAGCAGAAATGCCGGCCACACCAACAAAGGCTGCAAACAAAGCAAGAGAAGTTAAAGCTGCCGAAGCAATTGCAAATCCTTTTCCTGTAGCAGCCGTGGTATTTCCAACAGCATCCAGATTATCAGTACGCTCACGTACTTCTGGAGGTAATTGACTCATTTCAGCAATACCACCTGCGTTATCTGCAATCGGACCGAAAGCATCAATTGCCAATTGCATGGCTGTAGTTGCCATCATACCTGCTGCGGCAATTGCCACACCATACAAACCTGCAAAAGCATAAGAGAAAATGATACCACCAGCTAAAACCAAAATAGGAGCAACAGTAGATTTCATACCTACTGATAAACCACCAATAATGTTTGTAGCGTGTCCGGTACCAGATTGTTGAATAATTGAATTAACAGGACCTTTTCCCATCGCAGTATAATACTCAGTAATGATACTCATTAAAGTACCAACTACCAGACCAACTATGATTGCGCAAAATACATCCATGCTAGTGAAATCTACACCGCGCAAGTGTAGGTTCGAAGGTAACATAGCCATTACTACAAAATATGATGCAATTGCTGTAATTACAATTGAACCCCAGTTACCCAGATTTAAAGCTGTTTGCACATTCGAATCTTCGCCCTTAATGCGAACAAACCAAGTACCGACAATAGAAAACAAGATACCAAGACCGCATATTACCATTGGTAACAATACAGGAGAGAATCCGTTCAGATTGTCGACTGCAATACCATTTATTTTTTCTACAACGATTTCTTGTCCTAATACCATTGTAGCAAGGATAGTTGCCACATATGAACCAAATAAATCTGCGCCCATACCTGCCACATCACCAACATTGTCACCAACGTTATCAGCAATAGTTGCCGGGTTACGAACGTCATCTTCTGGAATACCAGCTTCAACTTTACCCACTAAATCGGCACCAACATCGGCTGCTTTGGTGTAAATACCACCGCCAACACGTGCAAAAAGTGCAATAGATTCGGCCCCAAGTGAAAATCCGGTTAGTACCTCTATCGCAGTTTTCATTTCAGTACTGTTTGGCTCAACAACATTAAAAATGTTAAGGAAAACAATAAACAAACCACCTAAACCTAAAATAGCCAAACCAGCAACACCCAATCCCATTACAGTACCACCAGTAAAAGAAACTTTTAAAGCTTGTTTTAAACTAGTTCTTGCTGCCTGGGTAGTACGCACATTTGCTTTTGTTGCTGCTTTCATACCAATGTATCCTGCGGTTGCAGAAAACACAGCGCCAATAATAAAAGCAATAGATATAATCCAGCTAGAGTGTAATGCTACACCATTAACCTCATGTATGGTTCCTGAGTAGGCAAGCAAAGCTGCTGTAAATACAACAAAAATACTAAGTACCCTCCACTCAGCTTTTAGAAATGCCATTGCACCATCTGCAATATAGCCAGCCAGTTCCTGCATGTTCTTATCACCTGCATCCTGTTTGTTTACCCATGCGCTTTTAATTGCCATCACAATGATGCCAATTAAACCCAATGCGGGAATAAAATAGATTAAATTGTTCTGTAAAAACTCCATACTTTGATTAATTGTTTAGTTTATTTTTGGTTGTTAGTTGTCGACTTTAGTTGCTCACAGAATGGCTAAAGTCATTAGTTTGTAGCTGGCTGGTTGCCCTTTTTCGCCATTACCTTAAAGCACTTAAGTCATTTAGCTGGCAAGACCGGGCTTTACAAAAATAAGCGTGTTTCTGAAATTACCAAATTTTTAATGAATTGATTACTAACCTTTTTTAGATACTAAGGATTTATGCCATTGGTTGCTTTTAATCAGGTTTTTTGAACAGAGAGTTATTCATCTAATTAGCGATCAAAGAAGCAATGATTTTTCCGGTCTGGCTCGGGTGCCGCTTCTGTACCGGCTGTATACCCCGTCGAGAAAAATGAGGCATTTCTGAGGGGTTTCTCAGGCTCTTCTCAGGCCTAAGTGTATCAAAACGCCTCGGAAGCTCCTGCGTTGTTCCTGCTTTACCCCTTGTTGATCAGCCTGCGGTTATCCGATCCTACGGAACTCCGCAAATCACAACTTCTCCTAAAAAATTTTAATATTCAGGGTATCCCATTGTTCTGTATTTTTAAATATCTTAGCAGAGCAGTATCAGATTTACCCTGTATAAAATCAGTGTTTTTGAATTATGCAAAAAACCAACCAACCAAACCAACCATATGGATAAAGAAAATCAAGACGGTTCTTTTAAGAGAGAACTGGGATTGTTAGATGGCACTATGCTCGTAGTTGGCTCTATGATAGGGTCCGGGATATTTATAGTAAGTGCCGATATAGCACGACAAGTCGGTTCTGCCGGTTGGCTAATTCTTATCTGGGTTGTTACAGCCATAATTACCATTATTGCCGCAGTGAGTTATGGAGAACTTAGTGCAATGTTTCCAAAAGCAGGCGGACAATACGTTTATTTAAAGGAAGCTTACAATAAGCTGATCGCCTTTTTATATGGATGGAGTCTGTTTGCGGTGATACAAACAGGTACTATTGCTGCGGTGGGGGTTGCTTTTTCTAAGTTTGCGGCTTATTTGTATGAACCTTTTAGCGAGAACAATGTGCTGTGGCAAATTCAAACCGGAGTGAGCGACAAAGGGGTGCCAGAGCATTATGCAATTAGTGCCGCCCAATTGGTGTCTATTGTAACCATTGTTTTTCTAACGTTCGTAAATAGTCGTGGTGTTAAAGACAGTAAAATTCTTCAAACCGTTTTAACCATTATAAAAATCCTATCACTATTTGGCCTCATCATTTTTGGGTTTACTCTTGGGGCAAAGGCTGAGATTTGGAACGCAAACTGGGCCAACGCCTGGGAAACACGGTCTTTCAGTTTAGAAACAATGAACTGGAGCCCTATTAGCGGAAGCTTGTTACTTTCAGGGATTTCTGCAGCAATGGTTGGGTCCTTGTTTTCGAGTGATGCATGGGCAGGGGTAACCTTTATTGCCGGTGAGATTAAAAACCCTCAGCGTAATGTTGGTTTAAGTCTGTTTTTAGGAACTTTAATTGTCAGCATAATTTACATTTTAGCCAACCTGATGTACGTGGCTGTATTGCCACTAGATCAGATTACTACCGCAAAATCTGATAGGGTGGCGGTTGTTGCAGCTCAATACATTTTTGGGCAGGCAGGCACTATTATCATCGCTGTAATGATTATGATTTCTACGTTTGCTTGTAACAATGGTTTAATTATGGCAGGCGCCCGAGTATATTATACGATGGCAAAAGATGGTTTGTTTTTTAAAAAGGCAGCTACCTTAAATGGGGCTGATGTACCGGGATGGGCGTTATGGGTGCAAGGTGCATGGGCATCTGCATTGTGTTTAACAGGAAGATATGGTGCCCTTTTGGATTTTGTAGTGATCATTGTTTTGATATTCTATATTCTTACCATTTACGGGATATTTATTTTAAGAAGAAAAATGCCTGATGCAGAGCGTCCTTACCGTGCTTTTGGATATCCGGTTCTCCCTATGCTTTATATCATTGTAGCCTCTGCGCTTAGTATTGCATTGCTAATCTATAAGACAGACACTTGTGGTTGGGGGGTGCTAATTATGCTAATAGGAATACCTGTATATTACCTAACAAAAAAAGCCGAAGCCGTAAAGTAATAGAACAGATAGGTTATAAATGCAATCGCCACTCTGAAACGAAGTCAGTGTGGCGATTGCGTAAAGAGCGTATTAAATAGTTATTGGTTTCCTAAACGGGTGGTAAAATCAGAAATCACATTTTGATATTTCCTCAATACACGATCCCAATCGTGAAACTGCTCATCAGCTTTTACACTTGTTAAAGGAGCTCCAGAAAACTCACTCACAAGTTTAACTTTATAAGTAAGAGGCTCGCTTTTAGATAGCTTAATGATTAATCTTGTTCTAATCGTATTTTGTTGGAAACTTTGGATACTCCATGATGTACGTAAATAAGATGTTTCTTTATCGGCAACTTCAATAGCATCAAAATAATCAGTTACAATTTGATTTGCACGTTTCCAAACTTCAGCTACATCTTGTTTTTTGTTGATTTCAATAGAGAAATCGATATTGGCCTGGTCAGTTTTTATTGAAGCTTCTTCTGCATCATCCTTCTTCAAATCAAAAAACTGTTTCTTTGGTGGTTCAGCCATTCCCTTCTTATTGCAGAAAGTTTGTTCGTATTTTAAGAACCCGGCTTTTTGGACTTTTACATTAACACAAGAGTTTTTGGGTACTTTGATTTTTGCATTTCCAGTACCTAAAATTTGACCATCTACAATGATTTTTGCATCAGCTTCTGATGCTGAAATTTGGATGGTTTGAGCTTTAATTGCAAAAGGTGCAACTAAAAACACGGAGGCGATTAGTAAAGATTTTAGTTTCATGATGAAGTTTGATTTGTAAAAATTATCCACCACAAATTAAGCGCTATACCTTCACTAAAAAAATACCCATTAATGGGTATTATTTATAACCAACTATTTGTTATATTATATGCGAAAGTTTTGAAATTCAGAGCAGTTGCTCGTTAAAAAGGAACAGGGATAAGCTTTTGAAGCTATCCCTGTTTTAAGATGGTTGATCCACCACAGATCAACCTAAACCAAACAAACCACTACTATAACGTTTGATATTGTGAAAAAGTTTCTTTATTTGAAAATAAATTTTAAATAATTCCTTTTCAACGGGTTATCTCTTGGTTTTACCTGACAAAAAATCTATTTTTAGTAAAATTAAATACCTCAAGTTTAATGCTGATTACCTGTTTTTGATCTAATTCTTATTGGAAACCACGTTTCTGATTGGAATTTAGAGAATGTTTGTGAACGGAGATTGTTAAGGTGCTATTAAAATTATATTTATAATCATGTAACCAAAATCGTCAAATGACAGAAAACAAAGGTCTAAAAAAAACGCTCACCCCTTTTATGCTCTGGGGACTTGGAGTTGGGTATGTCATTTCGGGTATGTATTTTGGATGGAATCTCGGCCTGGAAAAGGGCGGGACAGGGGGAATGGCCATAGCCACCATAGTAATTATGGTAATGTATGTAACTTTTACATTTAGCTATGCGGAACTCGCCTGTGCCATACCCAAAGCAGGTGGAGTATTTGATTATGCAAACAAAGCGATGGGCAAAAATATTGGCTTTATAGCCGGTATTGCACAGATTGTAGAGTTTATACTTGCCCCACCGGCCATCGCATTTGCAATTGGTGCATATTTCAATGCATTTTTTCCGCAAGTGCCAATTTTAACCAGTGCAATAGCCATCTACTTTGTATTTACAGGCCTCAATGTTTACGGGGTTAAAGCCGCAGCATCTTTTGAGGTAATTATTACTGTACTTGCGGTAGGAGAGTTGCTTCTGTTTTCGGGAATCGCATTGCCAAAGTTTGAAGTTGCAAACCTTACCCACAACGCAATGCCTAATGGCTGGGGAGGTGTATTTGCCGCTATTCCTTTCGCCATCTGGTTCTTTCTGGGGATTGAAGGGATTGCTAATGTGGCCGAAGAAACTAAGAACCCGCAAAAAGATATAAGTAAAGGATTTGGATGGGCCATATTCACACTAGCAATACTGTGTATATTAATATTCATCGCGGCAACAGGCATTGCCGGATGGGAAGCAATAGTTTACAAAAATGGAATAAGTGGAGAAACCTCAGACTCACCGCTTCCCCTTGCACTGGCGAAAATTACAGGAAGTAATCACCTCATGTATCATTTGCTGATTACCGTTGGTTTGTTTGGATTGGTTGCCTCTTTTCATGGATTGATACTTGCAGCCGGAAGATCAACTTATGAAATGGGTAGGGTGCATAACATACCGTCGTTTTTGGGCAAAATATCTCCACGTTTCCATACTCCTGCAAATGCATTGATGGGAAATATGGTAATTGGTATTCTGGCATTGCTTTCGGGTAAAACTGCAGAGATTATTATAGTCTCAGTTTTTGGGGCGCTTACGCTGTATATCATTTCCATGATATCTATTATTATTCTGAGAAAAAAGGAACCTGAGCTTCCACGACCTTTTCGGGCTCCATTTTATCCGGCATTTCCGGTTATCTCATTAATTATTGCAACGGTATCCATTGTTGCGATGTTCATTTTCAATTTTAAACTAGGACTTATTTATTTCTCCATATTGATAGTAACCTTTTTGCTGTACAGAATCTTTAAACCATCTCATGCATGACAACACAAGAAATATTAGCATATGTAAAGCAGCATCCATCAGGTAAAGTAAAATTAGCCGTTGCCGATATTGATGGCGTATTAAGGGGCAAGTACATCTCTGCAGAAAAGTTTACCTCTGTTGCAGAAGGTAGACTAGGATTTTGCGATGTTACTTTTGGATGGGATATGGGCGATGTTGCTTACGACAACGTAAAGTTTACAGGCTGGCATACGGGATATCCGGATGCACTGGTAAAACTTGATCTGAGCACTTTCCGTAAAATACCGTGGGAAAATGATATTCCTTTTTTTCTAGGCGATTTTGTTGATGACACTGAAAAGGCAGGTTACACTTGTCCGCGACAGTTGTTGCGTAAGGTATTGGCAGATACAGAACAAAATGGTTTTCTTCCCTATTTCTCACAGGAATTTGAATGGTTCAATTTTGCTGAAACCCCAGAAACGGCTCATCAAAAAGGGTATCAAAACCTTACACCGCTAACTCCGGGAATGTTTGGCTATTCTATTTTACGTAGCACATTAAAAAATGAATACATGAGCGATCTTTTTGATCTGCTCTGCAAATTTGGAATACCTATAGAGGGCTTGCATACAGAAACCGGACCGGGAGTTTATGAAGCTGCTATTAAGTATGCTCCGGTTCTGCAGGCTGCAGATCAGGCAGTGTTGTTTAAGACTTCGGTAAAAGAGATTGCTTATAAACATGGTGTACTGGCTACGTTTATGGCAAAAATCACCGAAAATTTACCGGGTTGTAGCGGTCACGTACATCAAAGTTTGTGGGATAAGGATGCTAAGAAGAACCTGTTTTACGATGAAAAGGATCCTCATAAAATGAGTGATCTGATGAAAAGCTATATAGCTGGTCAGTTGCATTGTCTGCCACAAATCTTGCCAATGATTGCTCCGACTATTAACAGTTATAAGCGATTGGTAGAAGGAGCATGGGCACCCACTACTTTAACCTGGGGTATCGATAATAGAACAGTTGCCTTAAGGGCATTACCTTGCAATGCAAAAGCCACACGCTTAGAAACAAGAGTTGTAGGTTCTGATACCAATCCTTATTTGGCCTTGGCAGCTTGCCTTGCAGCTGGTTTATATGGAGTTAAAAACAAAATGAAACTAGAAAAGGAGGCTACAGAAGGGAACGGCTACAAAGATCTTTCAAACGGCGTATTACCACCTAATCTTCATGAGGCAACCCAAAAAATGAAGCATTCGGCAGTAGCAAAAGAGCTGTTTGGCGATCAGTTTGTTGAGCATTTTACGTTAACAAGAGAGTGGGAATGGAAACAGTACGCCAAAGTAGTAACAGATTGGGAGCTTAAACGCTACTTTGAAATTATTTAACCCCAAACATTAAGTGATTATTTAGTAATAATAGATATGACATTCGATAAAGTATATCAGTATAATTTTCCAACTACCATTCGTTTTGGAGCCGGAGCTATAAAGGAATTACCAGCCTATTTACAAAAGAACGGATTAAAGCGTCCAATGATCGTTACCGACCCAACAATTGCTTCATTGCCATTTTTTAAAGCTATTGTAAACGATCTGCAAGCGCATCATATTTCTGTAGAGGTATTTAGTGATATTCATAAAAACCCTGTTAAAAGTGATGTTTATAAGGGTGGAGATGTGTGGGATAATACTTCCAGAGATAGCATTATCGGTATTGGGGGTGGTGCAGCTTTGGATGTAGCCAGAGCAATTGTATTAAGAGTAAATCACCGAGAGGATCTATTTAAGTACGATGATTTGATTGGGGGTGATATATATGTGACCAATGATGTTCCCCATTTTATAACCATTCCAACCACTTCAGGAACTGGTAGTGAAGTAGGTAGAAGTGCCATTATTGCTGACGATGAAACACATCAAAAAAAGATTCTGTTCTCACCAAAACTGATGGCCCAGATTGTATTTGCCGATCCGGTACTTACAATGGACTTACCTCCCTTTATTACCGCTGCAACAGGGATGGATGCACTTACCCATAATATGGAAGCCTTTTTGGCAAAAAATCCGCATCCTTTGTGCGATGGTATTGCGCTAGAGGGCATCTCGTTAATAAAGGATTCGTTGGAAAGGGCTACAAACAAGCCTGATATAGAAAGCAGAAGTAAAATGCTGATGGCATCTATGATGGGTGCAATTGCTTTTCAAAAAGGATTAGGTGTGGTACATTCTCTTGCACATCCACTTTCTTCGCTGCTTGATACACATCATGGTTTGGCTAATGCGGTCAACATCCCTTATGGAATGGAATTTAATATCGCGGGTTTTGAAGATAAATTCCGCAGAATAGCCAGAACTCTGGAATTAAAGGATGAAACGGGTGAAGCTGTTGTGAAATATCTTTTCGAACTCAATACCAAAGTAAATATTCCTCATCATTTAAGAGATATTGGTGTAAAACCTGAACACATAGAAACACTTGCAGATCTAGCCTTAGCCGATTTTGCACATCCAAATAACCCTAAGCCGGTAAGTAGAGAGGATTTTAAACAACTGTATTTAAAGGCGCTTTAAATAACAATATATTCTGATGAAAAAAAAGATTGGAATAAGCTATACCGAAACCAATTTTCAGAACTACTGGAATTGGTTTACTTCGCAAGAGTTGGGCGATGAAATTGAACTCATTGAGCTTTCTTTTCAAAAAGATAACATCTACGATTTTCAGCTTTGCGATGGCTTTGTTTTAACGGGAGGAATTGATGTTGTGCCCGAATTGTATGGCGGTGCGCAGGATTACCCGCACAAGCCAGATAAGTTTTTGCCGGAAAGGGATCAATTTGAATTGCAAATCTATACCTATTCGCAAGATCATCAGGTGCCCGTTCTTGGCATTTGCAGGGGGATGCAGTATGTGAATATCCTTGAGGGCGGGAAAGTATTTGAGGATAATGGGGAAGAGAAAAATCAGATCCATAAAAAGGGTATTGAGGATAAAGTTCATGGCGTAAAGATTGAACGAAACAGCTTGTTGTATAGCGTAACAGGTGTAGAAAAAGGTGAGGTAAATAGCGCCCATCATCAAGGTGTAAATCCTGGTTATTTAGGTGATAATTTAATGGTTAGTGCCTACTCAGATACCCCAGATGGTATTATTGAAGCATTGGAATTTAAAGACAAAACCGATAAGGCTTTTATGCTCGGTGTACAATGGCATCCTGAAAGAATGAAAGAGAAGGAATCCAATCCGCTCTCTCAAAAAGTTAAAGAACAGTTTATAGAAGCAGTTAAAAATCATAAAAGATGAATGTTGTAAATCCGGCTACCGAAGAAATTATTACCCTATTAATAGAAAACGACAGACCATCGTTAGATAAGAAATACAACTTGCTTAAAGCTGCTCAAAAACATTGGGCTCAGCAATCATTAAAAGAGCGAATAGCAGTCATCCAGAGGTTTTATGATCTGTTGGATCTTGAAAAGGAAAAGCTTGCATCCATACTTACTTCCGAAGTTGGCAAGCCTTTGCAGCAGTCGCGGAATGAGCTTAATGGTGCAAGGACAAGGATTCAATGGATGATTAACAATGCAGAGAAGTATCTTTCGGATGAATTGGTGACTGATTCGGAGGAACTCCAGGAAAAAATTTCTTATGATCCACTTGGTGTAATATGTAATATATCTGCCTGGAACTACCCTTATCTTGTTGGTGTAAATGTATTTGTACCTGCCTTACTTGCCGGAAATACGGTAATGTATAAACCTTCGGAGTATGCTTCTTTAACAGGGTTGGAAATTGAGGGCTTGCTTAAAAAAGCAGGCATTCCTGAAAACGTTTTTCAGATAGCTATAGGTGGTAAAGAAACAGGAATGGATTTGTTGGATATGGATTTCGACGGTTATTTCTTTACGGGGTCTTACAAAACAGGAAAGTATATTTATGAAAAGGTAGCAAAAAAGATGGTTCCTTGTCAGCTTGAACTGGGTGGTAAAGATCCGCTTTATGTAACCGATGATGTAAAAGATATTGCTTCGGTTGCTGCAGGCACTGCCGACGGGGCTTTTTATAATAATGGACAGAGCTGCTGTGCTGTTGAGCGCATTTATGTACATGAAAACGTATATGATGATTATGTAGATGCTTTTGTAAAGGAAGTAAAGTCATGGAAATCGGGACTACCTACAGAAGAAGGAGTTTACATCGGTGCGCTTACAAGAAAGGAGCAGATTAGTGTACTGAAACAGCAGGTTGAGGATGCTTTAGAAAAAGGAGCCACGCTATTGCATGGAGGTAAGCGCAAAGGCCACGTTGGGCATTATTTTGAGCCTACCGTTTTAACCGATGTAACTAATGATATGAAAGTGATGCAGGAAGAAAGCTTTGGCCCCATCATAGGAATTATGAAAGTGAGAGATGATGATGAAGCTTTAGAGATGATGAAAGATACCGCCTACGGGCTTACAGCTTCGGTTTATTCTGACAACAGAGATAGGGCTGAACATATCCTTGAGCAAATTGATTCCGGTACAGGATATTGGAATTGCTGCGACAGGGTAAGTGCCGGCGTGCCATGGAGTGGTCGAAAACATTCTGGTATCGGAGCTACCTTGTCCCATCAGGGCTTACGTGCTTTTACCAAACCTAAAGCCTGGCATCTGAGAAGCTAGTAGGGTAATAAAAGCAGGATGTTGTCGATACAATTGCCTGCTTTGTCTACTCTTTGTTTCATTACATTTATGAATAAGTAGCTTTATAGTTTGCTATTATAGGCTAATGAAAATATCTGTTAAATTCCAAAACATCAGTTTCGCCCTTCATGTTTTTGTTTGGGGAATGATTCTACTGTTACCTTATTTTGTTTCCTCGGCACAACATGATTATAAAATAGGGCCTATTCCAGGGCATTTCTTTACCCTTGCGGGCTTTATACATCTTTTTATATTTTACTTTAATGCCTTTTACCTGATGCCCCGATTGCTTAACAGGCGATGGTGGTGGTTATACATTATTGCATCGGTAATTCTTATAATAAGTTCCTTTCAGTTAAAATACCACCTGCTTTTATGGTGGTTCCCCGATGTGTTAAAAGACATGTCTGCTTACAAATTTGTCTTTGCACCTTCTATTGGGATATTTATAATTAGCATTATTTACCGTAAGGTAGTCGATAAGATAGCGTATGACAGGAAACAACAAAAGATTGAAGCAGAACATTTGTCAACCGAATTAAAGTTTCTACGGTCTCAGATCAGTCCACATTTCCTCTTCAATGTGCTTACCAACCTTGTGTCGCTCGCCAGAAAGAAATCAGATCAGATGGAACCTTCGCTGATTATGCTTTCAGAACTAATGCGTTATATGTTGTATGACACACAGGGGAAAAGGGTAGCGCTTGGCAAAGAAGTTTCTTATCTTAATAATTATATAGAATTACAGAACCTGCGTTTTGGCAACGACGTTGAAATTAAGTATGAAGTAGATCCGAATGTAGAAAAGGGAGATTATAAAATTGAGCCAATGTTGCTCATTCCCTTTGTTGAAAATGCTTTTAAACATGGTGTTGGGTACCAGGATCATCCGATAATCAGCATAAATATTTCTGTAAAGAATGATGTGCTTATATTTGAAGTAGAAAATCATATTGATAATGAGCACGACTCCAGTAAAGATGAAAACTCAGGCATTGGATTAGCCAACGTTAAATCCCGACTTGATTTACTTTATAAAGACAAGCACAACTTAAAAATAAGAACGGAAAACAACTTGTTCCATATTACCTTAACTTTAATGCTTAAATGATCAAATGTATTGCCATTGATGATGAAAAATTGGTTCGGGATCTTTTGGAAGATAACATCCGGCAGCTGCCATTTTTAGAGTTGATTAAAACTTGTAAAAATGCGTTTGAAGCGTATGAAGTTTTACAAAAGGAACAGATAGATCTCATTTTTCTGGATATACAAATGCCGGGGTTAAGTGGACTACAGTTTTTGCAATCGTTACAGCACCCACCAATGGTGATTCTGGTAACAGCTTACGAGCAATATGCCCTGGAAGGGTTCAATCAGCAGGTAGTGGATTATCTGTTAAAGCCCTTCAGTTTTGAACGTTTTTTAAAAGCCTGTAACCGTGCCAATGAGTTATTTCGCTTGCAGAATAATCTGAATGAAGAGATAAATGTAATTCAGGACTTCTTTGTAAATGTAGAGTATACACTTGTTAAAATTGTAGTTGCAGATATTGAATATATTGAGGGACTAAAAGATTACATCAAGATTCATTTGTCAACCGCTGATAAACCTGTGCTTACCCGTATGACTATGAAGGCAATGGAAGAAAAGCTTCCATCAAATACCTTTGTAAGAACCCATAAATCCTTTCTTGCAGCTGTGCAAAAGATAACTGCTCTGAAACGGGACGTTGTGTGTATAGGCAATAAAGAAGTTCCTGTTAGTGAGTTTTATAAAGAGAATCTTCGGTCTCGTCTACACAATTACTGATGTAGTCTACTCTCTAAAAACTGCATCAATTTTCAGTATAAGTTTGCCTGTAAGTGATACAAAACTCGCAGGTAATGAAAACAAATTCTGTAAAATACATAACCATAATTTTGCTGGCATTGGCCTCACCCTTTGCTTATGGTCAGTACCGGATTTCAGGAACCGTGAAAAGTGATCAAGGAAAGGCCATTCCATCTGCAAGTGTTTTATTAAGTCCTTCAAATAAAGGAGGGAAAACAGATAGCACCGGTAAATTCAGTATTGAAGGCTTAAAAGGGAAACAGATACTGTCTGTCTCTTCAATAGGTTATAAATTATTTACAAAAGATCTCAGCTTAGATTCATCCATTTATCTGGACATTATTTTAAAGCCAGATGCAAGAACGCTTAATGAAGTAACCATTAGCGCGGGTTCTTTTGAGGCGAGCGATAAGGCTAAAGGAGCTTCGCTTACCGCAATGGATGCCTTTACTGTTGCAGGTAACAATGCTGATTTGTCTTTAGCCTTACGGTCGTTGCCTGGCGCGCAGCAAGTTGGTGATTTGGATGGTTTGTTTGTTCGCGGTGGAACAGGCGACGAAACTAAACAGTTTATAGATGGTACGCTTCTTAAAAATCCGAACTATCCAAAGGTACCGGGTGTGCAGCAGTACGCGCGTGTTAATCCAATTCTGTTTAAAGGCATACTTTTTAGCACCGGAGGTTATTCTGCATTGTATGGTCAGGCAATGAGTAGCGCTTTGATCCTCGAAAGCAATGAGCTCCCTGAAAAATCATCAGCCTATTTTGCTATTTTTCCACCCAGTTTCAATGCAGGTATACAACAGTTATCGAGCAACAAGAGAAGTAGCTATGGCGCTACGCTGCGTTACAGTAATGCAACATTTTATAATTCTATTGTTAGGCAAAAGCCTGATTATTTTAGTGGTCCGGAATACTTTGAGGGTGATGCAAATTTTAGGATAAAAACCGGGAAGACCGGAATGGTTAAGTTTTATACCAACTGGAACATCAGTGATGTTGGTATGCGTAATGCTGATATTGATAGTGCTGCATTAAAATCCAGCTATCAGGTAAAAGGAACGAGCATTTACAATAATCTTAGTTATAAAGATTATTTAGCAGATAGCTGGCAAATTGATGCAGGCTTGGCCTATAGTTACAATAAAGATCATACCATTAATGGCCTTTTAGATGCCGACGGGCAACCCGTAAATCCTCAAAATGAAGTACTAAGTTATAAGAATGCCCAGAGGCTAATCAGATCTAACTTTGCGCAGGCCAGAATAGTATTTACCAATGCATTTTCAAACAACCAGGCAATACGTTTCGGAGCAGAACATTTTTATAATCAAGATAGGGGTTTTTCTAAGGACAGCACTTTGTCTGTTACCGACAATCTATCGGCTGCTTTTGTTGAAGGGGATATTTATATGGCAAAAGATCTGGCAGCTAAAATTGGAGCTCGTATAGAGTACTCCTCACTGTTAAACAAGGCAGTTATAGCACCACGCGCAAGTTTTGCGTATCGTTTAAATGACGGCGGACAATTCAATCTGGCTTATGGCATTTTTTACCAGGAACCTTTAAACGAAATCTTGTACCAGAGCACTAATCTGAAATTTTCAAAGGCAACACATTACATCCTAAACTATACTAAAAAAGCAAGAAACCGTTTTCTGAGAATAGAGGTATACCGCAAGCAGTATGCCGACCTGGTAAAAACGGTGCCTGTTATTAGTAACGAAGGAAGTGGATATGCCCAGGGTGTAGAATTGTTTTTCAGAGATAAAAAAACGATTAAAAATCTTGATTACTGGGTAACTTATACCTATTTGGATACCAAACGTAATTACCTCAATTATCCGTTTGCGTTGCAACCTGCTTTTGCTACCCCACATACAGCAACTGTTGCCATTAAGAAGAACTTTCAGGAGATCAATACTTATGTGAATGTGTCGTATGCAGTTGCTACAGGAAGGCCGTATTATGATTTGAGATACAGTATTGACGAGAATGCTTACAAAATCTTCGATCAGGGGAAAACGAAAGCCTATAGTGTAATGAACTTACAGATTGCTCATCTTTTTTCAATCTTCGGCAGTTGGAAGCAAAGACCTGTTTCCGGGTTTAGTGTAGGCGTAAATAATGTTCTAGGGACTAAACAGGTGTTCGGCTATAACTATAGTTTGGATGGAGCCAATAAAGTGCCCATAACATTGCCTGCTACCCGATTTTTCTATGCGGGTATATTCATGAGCTTCGGTATTGATCGCACCAGCGACTTCCTCGACAAAAATCTATAAATATTTATTAACCATTAAAAACCATTAACATGAAAAAGTTAACATTAATTATCCTGGCTGTAGTATCAGTTTACTTTACTTCAGAGGCACAGGAACAAGGAAAACGAAACGCCGCATTGCAAAGTGCGGTAACAAAATTAGATCAGGCAACTAAGGCAAAAGATTTTGAGTTGCTGGAAAAAGAATTTTTGGGAATTGCAGCGCAACAACAAAAAGACTGGCTGCCGTATTATTATGCCGCATTTTGTAATGCAAAGGTAGGTTTTATCAATCAGGACGATGGCGAAAGTATAGAACCATTTAGCAATCGCGCAGAAAAGCAGGTACAAATGGCTAAGTCGCTACTCGATACAGTACAGCAAAAAAAGGAGCTTTCAGAGCTGTACACTGTGATGAGTATGGTTTACCGTACAAAGGTGTTCATTAATCCTATGACGCACGGAAGAAAATACGGAGTGCTTTCTCAGCAGTACCGTGTAAAAGCACAGGCGCTCAATCCTGAAAACCCCAGAGCAATCTATGTAAAAGCCTGGGAAATGTATAAGACCCCAAAAATGTGGGGAGGTGACAAGGAGGCTGGAAAGCAGTTGGCTACCAAGAGCCTTGCTTTGCTCCAAAATGAGAAATCAGACGTTCAACCACACTGGGGCAAAACAGAGAATCAGGAATTATTAGGTAAAAACAAATAATCATTAATAACTAAAATTTAAGATCATGGGATTCGCAGTTATCATGTTCGTACGAATACTATTTGGTGTTTGTATGGTATTTATTATCGGTTATATTTTTGGTGGGTTTTCGGGAAATCCGACCCTTGTTTCGCTCACAAAAGTTGCCGCCATACTGGCGATTGTATTGTTCATCGCGGCAAATGGAATATTGATGCGATTTGCATTCAGCAGGGGTGCTGGTGGGAAAGACGGATGGCATTGTACGGAACATAAAATGAAATTGCCATAATGTTAAGCGATTTTGGCAAATCCAAAATAATTTGATATAAACTGTTTAGTTTTAGTTAATTGAACCAGATATATCTATATGCCTAACCAATCATCCAATAGAAGAGATTTTATTAAAAAAGCCGGCTTGCTTACTGCAGGCCTGGCTGCTGTACAATTCCCGGTATGGGGTAAAAGTATTTTTGCCCTGGATTACCCATTGCACAACATCCCCACAAATAAGGGACTAGATGCTAAATGGGTAAGGTCACTTTACAACAGGGGTGAAGAGACTGCTTATTTTAAAAGTAAAAATGAATTTCAATATATTGGAATGCCGGTTGGCGGCCTCCATGCCGGAACAGTGTATGTTGGCGGAGATGGCAGACTATGGTTATGGCAAATCTATAACGAAACTTTTGAAGGTGCACAGGAAGGTATAGATCCTAAAACTGTGAATTGGAATGACGGAGCCGAAGTTAGAAAAATCCGTGCCAGGGATGGCTCTGCTTATATAGAACCTGCTATTGCTAATAATAGACGAGTTTTAGAGCAGGGCTTTGCTGTAAAAGTTGTTGTTAACGGTAAAACGTTTATTAAAGAATTAAGCGAAGAGCATTGGGATGAGATAGTTTTTAAGCCTGCTTATCCAATGGCTACCATAAAATACATTAGTAAGGATTTTCCTGTTGCAGTGCAACTAAAGGTTTATTCTCCATTTATTCCCTTAGATGCACAGAATTCTGCATTACCGGCAACCATTCTGCGCGTAGAAGTAAAAAATACTACCACTAGTAATATTAATGTTTCAGTGTTAGGCTGGATGGAAAATGGGGTTAACAAACTAACCGGAAAGGTAAATACAGGGAAAAGAAAGAATGAAGTTTTAACAGCCGATAGTTCAAGTAGTATTTTTTCTTCATTTGACGCAGCTAACGATGAGGTGAAAAATGCACAGGACAGCGGAACCATGTGTTTTAGTCTACATAAAGCAAAGGGAAAAACTTATGCTGATATTGAGCCTTGGCCGATTACCGACAAACATTTTAATGCTGCGGTTACCAGTTCGGGATCTGAAGATGCATCGGGGAAATTGGTTGGGGGAATTGAAATTACAGAAACGCTTAGCCCCGGAAAGTCAGTTAAGGCTGATTATTCAATTAGCTGGCATTTTAACAATGCAAATGTTAACCTGAAAAAAATAGTTAAGGATGCCGAAGAAGGATTTCATTATGCTACCAGATTTAAAGACGCCAAAGCAGTAAGTTCTTATTTGCAGTCGAATTTTGAAAAATTAACAAAGACAACAGAGCTGTGGAGCACCACATGGAATGACTCTACACTGCCATACTGGTTCCTGGAACGTACTTTTATTAATATTGATACTCTCGCAACAGCCAATACTTATCGGTTCGCTGATGGCAGATTTTGGAGTTGGGAAGGTGTAGGTGCTTGTGCCGGAACTTGTACTCACGTGTGGCAGTATGCACAGGCTGTAGCCAGAATATTCCCGGAGTTGGAGCGAGACTTAAGACATCGTGTAGATTTAGGTGTTGGTTTTAAGGAGGATAGCGGAGCGATTATATTCCGCGCAGAAAATGAAAGCAGACCGGCAATTGACGGACAGGCAGGTACTGTTCTTAGGTTTTATCGTGAGCACCAAATGAGTGGCGATAATACTTTTCTGCAAACCAACTGGCCAAGAATTAAAAAAGCAACGCAGTTTATGCTTGATCAGGATAAGAATGGGGATGGTATGACCGATACGCCAATGGAGAATACATTGGATGCAGTATGGGAAGGTGAGATTGCATGGATTGTAGGGCTTTGTATTGCCGGAGCAAGGGCTGGTCAGGCAATGGCAGAAGAAATGAATGATACTTCATTTGCTAAAACTTGCGAAACTTATGTAGCCAATGGCCGTAAGAATATGGAAAAGGAACTATTTAATGGTGAATATTTTATCCATAGACCGGATAAGGTGCAGGGGCGTAAAAATTTGGGTTCTTATAACACCTGTCATATAGATCAGGTTTATGGTCAGAGCTGGGCATTTCAGGTAGGGTTGCCAAGAGTATTGAGCAAGGATAAAGCCGTTGCAGCACTAAAAGCTTTATGGAAATATAACTATACTACTGATGTAGGTGCATATATAAAAACCCATGTAGGCGGCAGGCCGTATGCATTGCCGGGCGAAGGGGGAATGATAATGAACACGAACCCTCATAATGAGCCTAAACCATTTGGAGAGAATGTAACCTGGCAACTGGGATACTTCCATGAGTGTATGAGCGGATTTGAACATCAGGTAGCTGCGCATTTGATGGCAGAAGGTATGGTTGAAGAAAGTTTGGTTCTAACCAGATCTATTCATGATAGATATCATGCAGCAAAAAGAAATCCATTTAATGAGATTGAATGTAGTGATCATTATGCCAGAGCTATGGCAAGTTATGGCACATTTATTAATGCCTGTGGTTTTGAGTATCATGGCCCTAAAGGCTATATTAAATTCTCACCGGCCTGGAATGCAGAAAACTTTAAAGCACCATTTACTTCGGCCAATGGCTGGGGCAGTTATGGGCAGAAAAAGACAGGAGCTAAGCAGTTGCACACTATAAACCTGAAATATGGTGAGTTGCAATTACAGGAACTAGCCTTTAATAAAATAGGTTCGGGTACTATTAAATCAGTGTCTGTAATGTTAGGTGCTCAAAATATTCCTGTTCAATTAAAGCAGGATGGTGCTGAATTGCGGATTATGAGTAATAAGAAGATTAATGTTAAAGCTAATGAAAGCTTAAATATTACTTTTTCTTAATAGCTAGGCGTTTTATTGTATTCAGCTCTTTTAAAATACAGTTCGAAAGGGTTTTTGTACGCTTCATCACTTATTTTACTTGCCTCATCACTTTTTTGAGTGTGATAATGAGTTAATATGATAGTTTTGTGCTGTTAATTATTAAAACAGCATGAAACTATTTCTCTTTTTTCTATTATTCTCTGTCGCTTCTACTCCATTTTATTTATCAGCACAACAACGTTTTGCCATAAGCGGTACCGTGAGGGATGCTTCGACCGGAGAAACATTAATTGGAGCTACTGTAAAATTGCAAAGTCCGTCTCAAAATACAGGTATAGCAACAAATGCATATGGGTTTTATTCGCTTACCGCAGCTGAAGGTGAGTATAGCCTCGTTATAAGTTACAGTGGTTATCAAACGAATACCCAAAACATTACCTTAAACAAAGCGTTAAAGTTTAATATCGAACTTAAAGCGGTTTCAGATTTACAGGAGGTTGTAATAAGTGCCACTGAACGGAAGAATGAAAATGTAAAGAGTCCTCAGATGGGTTTGAATAAAATCGATATGAAAGATTTGGACAATGTACCTGTACTGTTAGGAGAAAAAGACGTTTTAAAAACCATACAATTATTGCCGGGTGTAAAGGCTGGTGGAGAAGGAAATACCGGCTTTTTTGTTCGTGGAGGTGCAGCAGATCAAAACCTGATACTTTTAGATGAAGCTACAGTTTATAATTCATCACACCTTTTAGGTTTCTTTTCAACCTTTAATGCCGATGCGATAAAGGATGTAAGCTTGTACAAAGGAGGGATGCCATCACAATATGGTGGCAGATTATCTTCTGTACTTGATGTTAAAATGCAGGATGGTAATGATAAGGAATATGGGTTAGAAGGTGGATTAGGGCTTATCGCTTCCAGGATAAAAGCAGAGGGGCCAATCGTTAAAAATAAAAGCTCCTTTATGTTTAGTGCCCGAAGAACTTATATAGATCTTTTGCTTAAAGCTTCAGGCGATTCAGCATTAAAGAACAATACATTGAACTTTTATGATATTAATGCCAAGGTGAATTATAAGTTTGATGATAAAAATACATTGTTTCTTTCAGGCTATTTTGGACAGGATAATATTGGAATCAAAGATCTTTTTGCTAATGATTGGGGTAATACAACAGCCACCGTCCGTTTAAATCATGTGTTTAACAACAGATTGTTTTCAAATACATCATTAATTTTTAACAAGTACAGTTATGCCATTCAATTGCTCGACGAAAAAAGCAGTGCGGAGGTAAAATCGCTGATCAGAGATTTTAATTTTAAAGAAGACCTCCAGTATTACAGTAGTAATCACATTTTAAGGTTCGGACTACACGCAACACATCATAGAATAGCACCATCTGATATTACTACATCGGCCAATTCAAGCTTTAACCCACTTTCAATAGAGAATCGTTACGGTTTGGAGTTTGCAGCTTACGTATCAGATGAATGGACAATCAGTGATAAATTCAATATTTTGTATGGCTTAAGACTTAGTCAATTTTCCCTTCTAGGACCCGGAACAATTAATACTTACAACGGTTCAGGAGAGGTTAGTTCATCATCAACCTATAAAAGCGGTGAGTTTGTTAAAAATTACTTTAATCTTGAGCCACGTTTTTCAGCGAGTTATAGCTTGAGTGAGAAAAACTCAATAAAGGCATCTTACAACCGCAATACACAGAATATTCATATCCTTACTAATTCGAGCACTAGCTCTCCAACAGATCAATATGTGATGAGCAGTAATAATATTAAGCCGGAGATTGCGGATCAGGTAGCACTAGGATTTTTCAAAAATAGTGAGAGCAATACATTTGAGTTTTCGGCCGAGGTTTATTATAAATGGCTGCAAAACCAAATAGACTATAAAGATGCTGCCGAACTTACAGCAAATAAAGATGTAGAATCTGAATTGTTGTATGGACAAGGAAGGGCATATGGCTTGGAACTTTATGGTAAAAAAAGTAAAGGTAAACTTACCGGATGGCTTAGCTATACGCTTTCAAAAACCGAGCGTCAGTTTGATAAAATCAATAACGGCAAGTATTTTAATGCAAAACAAGATCGTACACATGACCTGGCTTTAGTTGCCATGTACAACCTTAGTCGCCGATGGTCGTTGTCTGCCAACTACATTTATAGCACAGGTAATGCTGTTACCTATCCTGCCGGAAAATATAATGTAGGTGGACTTACCACTTATTATTATACTGAAAGAAATGCAAACAGAATGCCGTACACCTCTCGTTTGGATATCGGTGCAACATTAAAAGCTAAGGAAACTAAGAAATTCAAATCAAGCTGGACATTTAGCGTGTACAATGCATTAAACCGTAAGAATCCTTATGCTATCCAATTCAGAGATAAAGAGAATGATCCAACACGTACTGAAGCAGTACAAATCAGTCTTTTTGGTATTATTCCTTCAGTAACCTATAACTTTAAATTTTAACAGTGATGCTAAAAAAAATCCAATATTTAAGTCTATTAATTGCTGTGTCTTTTAGCATCAGCTCATGTGAAAAGGTAATAGATGTTAAGCTTAATACTTCTGCAAACCAATTGGTGATAGAGGGTAATATAACCAATAAATTGGGGCAACAAACGATAAAAATAAGCCAGTCGGTACCTTATACTGAAACTAATACTTATCCTGTAGTTAAGGGGGCTATAGTAAATGTAACTGATGACAAAGGTAGTTCATGGATCTTTACTGAAAGTGCTCCTGGTAGCTATACCTTTGGGCCGTTAAAAGGGGAGCCAGGGCGTACTTATACGCTTAAAGTAAATGTAAACAATACGCTTTATACGGCCTCTTCAACCATGCCCGACTCAGTGGTAATTGATTCGCTCGATGTTAAGGTGTTTACGTTTGGAAGCAAAAAACAGAAGCAGGCGCAAGTACATTATAAAGACCCTGCCGGAGTTGCCAATCAGTACAGATTTGTGTTAAAAGTTAATGGCAATCAATCAAAGCGTGTTTATGCAGAGAATGATCGTTTTACTGATGGAAATGATGTACCTGCTGTTTTGTTTTATGCGGGGAAAAATGATGATGATAATGAGCTAAAAACAGGGGATAATGTAGATGTTGAAATGCAGTGTATAGATAAGAATCTATTTACTTATTGGAATACGCTAAGTCAGCAAACGCAAGGTAGTCCTGGAGGAATAACACCGGGTAATCCACCTTCAAATATTAGCGGTAATGCTTTGGGGTACTTTAGTGCACATACAGTTAGCAAAAAGGAAATGGTGGTTAAATAGTGAAGTGTTTATGAAATTATTTTAAACTGTTGATCCAGTCCCTGATTAGCTTTATACCCTCTTTATGAGGAAGGGTTCTGGCAAGCTCAGGCATTGCTGTACCTGGTTCAATACTATTCATTCTATAGGCCAAAATAGAATGAGTAGCATCTCCAGGAATGATATCATAATCTAATCCACCTGCACCACCACCGGCAGATACTGGGGCTTTTCTTATTCCTAAATGATTAGGATTGGTCTGCTCGTATTCTAAAAACAATCCTGTGTTGTATGCATCGCCCCCTTTGGTATGGCAATGTGCACAGTTGATGTCGAGGTAGGCCCTTGCGCGCTGATCCAGACTGTAGTGCTTTGCATCAAATGAGTTTGGTAAAGCAGCTACGACTCCTGTATCAGGTAATCCTTTTAACACTCCTTTTACTGCCCATGACTTAAGTTGATTGATGCTTTGCCCCGCAACGGTAATGTTAAGATTTCTTGCTTTTGGACCAATTGGAATCAATACATCATTTTTAATGTGGCAGCGCTTACAATCATTGGTGTTTGGCACCTGATAATTTGTTAAGAGCTTGTTGCCATCATTATCTAATAGTGTAATAGGGATTTTAGCTCCTGTAATGTGTTTAACTGCCTCTGTTTGTTCCTTATTCCATAAATAATTCATAACCTTCCAGTTCTTGTCAGTTGGGTCTTTAACCAGCAATCTGGTTTCAATCATTATCTTCTCATGATTAACATTCGTGTAGGCAAAGTTTTTTACAATGATGGTTGAGTCTGGAAAATCAAGTGCACCTTCTTTGGTATACTTCATTGCTGTGCCTTTTGGTAAAACAATGAAGCGGTCTTTAACAGCATAATCAGTAAAGAGAGCAGTGCTGATGTCGTAGTGCAAAACCCCTTCATTAGGATTAAGATCCTTTAGCTTGTTTTTAAAGAAACCATAATCAGATAGTTTTTCTTTAAAAACAAAGCCATTGTTTTGTACTGCCTGACCTGTATTGTTTTTACATCCCTGTCCGCTTAAAATTGAAAGTGAGATACTGAAAAGGAGAATAGACCCCAGAAGATAAGTTTTACGCATTGATACTAGTTTTACTTGCAGATATAAGGGGTGATGTCGGTGTTTGGTTTCCAGTTCTTAGGGTTGCTGATGTTTAAAAAGTCAGCGTTTACAAATAGGTTGTCGCCCGTTTGCTTTATGCAAATAGAATCCGGATTAACCCCTGTTCCTTTAGTTAACATATTGCTCGAAATACCATCATACATAATGAAAGGGATTCGTTTGTTTTTTCTTGTTGGATCACTTGCATTTAGCTGTTGCTCAACTGCTACCAGAATTTTTCCGATACGGTGCTCATAAGCTGCTTCAGGAAATTTAGGTCCCATTTCAATTGTATTGCCATGAATATTAATGTTTTTAGAAATAGGGAAGTAGTTGTCGTTTATTTTCTCAGCGGCCTTCTCATCAACTGCAAAACCGGAAGCGATGGTTATAGAAGATGAATTGTTGTTGATAATTCTGTTGTTATAAATCTCGATGTCTGATGCTGCCAATATAATGATACCACTTCCTGGCGAGGCATTACCAACGCCCCATGAGGTACCAAAGCTGCCGGCTTTAGCAAAGTTTCTGAAATTGTTGTCGTGGATGTAATTGTTGTAGGCTTTAACATGACCACCTTTTTTGGAAAGATCTGGTAGGTCGAATACTAAGAAACCTGCGGTATTATTGTAAAATTCGTTGTCATATACCTGTGCATTAGAAGTGTTTTCGATCTCACAACCGGCAACATTCTTGGCCGCCTTACAGTTCCTTACTACTGCACTATCTGTTTGCCCTACGTAAATACCTGCATCAGAAGAACCTTCTGTATAACAGTTTTCTATCAGTACATTTTTGCACATTACTGGGTAGATAGCATAACCACCACTGGTCGAATCGGCTTTACTCCAAACGGCGTGTAGATTGGTAACTGTTACATCACGGCTCTTGTTGATTTTTAGCAAGTCTCCTTTAGAATCGCGAATAGTCATGCCATCAATTACAAAACCTTTTACGTCGGTTACCCTGATGCCTTCGCCACCCTGGCTCTGTTCTTTAAAATCAAGAATAGTTTTGTCATGTCCCTCGCCTTGGATCATAATGTGGTTTACCTGTGCGATGCTAAGGTTGTCGAATTTATAAGTGCCCTGTTTTAATAAAATCTGGGTACTGTCTTTTATCGACAAGAAAGCTTCGGCAATTTTTTGCTCTTCCCCTGGCTTAAAGGTTAGTGTTGTTTTGTAGTTTCCATTTTGCTTCGACTTATCTCCTGTGCAGGAAAATAAGGCAGCTGTAAGAAGAAACGCTATTAGTAATGATGGTATGGTTTTCATATTAAAGGATGTTGTATGCATAAGTTACATAATAGACAGCGCCAATATTTGGGTTGGCAACGCCGGTTGAATAGTATTTGTTGGTAATGTTTGTTGCGCCTAGTCTAATTCCAGAACGTGCTTTGATAAGTTTATAACTTACCTGAGCATCGATAACTGCCGAACTTGGCACTCTGCCTTCAGCTAAACCACCCGAAACAACGTAGAAGTAACCTGGTTTATAGCGTAGGGTAGTGCCAAATGACCATTCCTGCTTTTTACCAAAACCACTGTTGCCAAATTCCATGTTAACATGGTAATGAGGGGTGTTAAAGTTATTTACCTGACTGTTGTTTTTGTTTTTAATGTTGTCTGAAAAGTAGTTTACTTTGGCTAAGAAGTTATGCGATAAGTCTACACTAACACTTGCTGCATAGCCATAGGTATTTACCGTTTGGCCACCATTAAAAGCAATGTTATACTGCACATAAGTGCTGTGATCTTTAAAGGCATTTACATCATCAGTTCCGGGGGTATTTGCTACGTTGGCATAACCGATAAAGTTTTTCCAGGTAGAGAAATATCCCAATACATCAAACATTACTCTCTTGCCAATTAATGCCGCATAACCTAATTCAAAAGCATTTACAGATTGAGGTTTGATATCATTATACTCGAATCTTTTTAAATCTGATGCATTGCCTGATTGTTGATACTTACCTACACTTTCAAGTGTGTAAGGCGGGTATTTATTGAATTGATAAGTGTCGTTTAGCAAGAATGAAGAACCTCCTGATGAGTAGCTGTTAAATCCACTAAGGGTATTCTGTAAAGCTTGAATGTTTGATGGAAAGCTATAAGCATTTTGATAAGAGAAACGGATAAAGTTTTCCTTAACAGGTTCATATACAGCCGAAGCTCTTGAGGTTACTTTAGGCGAAGAGAATAACGTGTTTTTGTCGTACCTGAAAGAGGTGCTTAGACTCAATCTGTCTTCTGCCAGTTTTTTTGCAAGCTGAATGTATGCGCTGTACTCTTTTACATTAATTGGTTTATCCTTATCAGGGAATAAAGTGTTTTTACTGTTTAAGCTATATAAGCGCCAGTTAACTCCGGCTATTACACTCATAAACTTAACAACATCTGTAAAATTGTATTGCGCTTCGGCATTGTACAGCTTGCTGCGGTCTAAGAATAAAGTACCACCCTGTGAAATTGGGGTATTGGTGATTTTATCTTTAAGTGCAAGGAATTCTGGTGAGCCTAATTGTGCACGTCCCTGATCTGCAAATGCCCTGGCAGCTAAATGTGCATCACTTAAACTGGCTCCTCCGGCAAGTGAAGTTAATAAAGCGCCGGTATATTCAGGATACCAGCCTCCTGTAGCTCCATCCCAACTTGTTTTCCATGCTTCATTAATGTATTGGGCTGTTGGGCCGGCAATTATGGTGTTTCCAGAGTTTTCTGAAGTAGTATAAGCACGTACAAACCAGTTGTTGCTTTTCAGTTCAGCACGGTATTGGCCAACTTTAAAGTTCTTTAGTTGGTAGCGGGTGTCATTGGTATATACAATGTTTCCTGTACCATAAGTGCCAGACACGATGGCTTCTAGTTTAGAGTTTATTTTATACCTTAATTCTGCATTTACCTTAAATAACTTGGCCTTGTTATCAAGATATCCATATTCCGGATATCCTGTTCTGGCTACATAGTTAGGCTTAGCAAGTAAAGGTTCAATGAGGGGAGCAAGGGACGGATCCCCTGCTAATGCTCCCTGTAAGAACGGATTAATATCTGCATTGGTAGCTCCTCCATAAAAGTTTACACCATTGTAGTTTGGGTCTGTAAATCTGTTTCCCGGACCGTTTTTGTTGGTGCTGTCGGTAGCCACCCAGTCGTTTGCCTGAGTATATTGAGAGTTAATTTTAAAGGCCAATTTTTCGTTGATCTTTGTGGCATAGCGTATTGCCCAATCGTAATATGGAGAAGGAGATACGGGATCATAAGAATTACTGTTTTTAACATGGTTTACCCCTTGTGTAATCAGTACGCTTAAGCCCTGGTATTTAAATGGATCCTTTCCGGTCATTACCATAGTTCCATTTAAACCTCTTGACCCGTAAAGAGCAGATGATGCACCTGAAAGTACCTCAATATTATCTACATCAAGTTGGGTTAAACTAATAGCAGAACCTAAAGGGAAGTTAAGACCTGGTGCCTGATTATCCATCCCATCTACAATTTGGGTAAAGTTGGTATTACCGCTGGTATTAAACCCCCTGGTAGAAATACTGGTGAAACCAATACTGGAAACAGTTACATCAACGCCTTTTAAACCCTGAATCATGTCCATGTAGTTTAGTTGGGGTGAGTTGCTGATTTCCTTGCTGCTGATTTGTTCTATCGTTACAGGAGATGAAAGCTTTTTCTGTACAACTCTACTGGCCGATACTACCACTTCCTGCCCAAGTATAGAGCTCGGATTAAGAGAGATTTCCAATGGGGTAGAGGTACTCTGTACATCGATTTCCTTAGTTTCAAAACCAATAGAAGAGATGATGAGCACAACAGGTAGTTTCTTTTTAATGGTCAGTTGAAACTTTCCTCTGTCGTCGGAGTAAGTGCCCTCCGAGGAGTTTTTTACAAGAATCGATACCGCCGGTGCAGCCTCCTGTGTGGCGCTGTTTTTAATCGTTCCTTTGATAACCTGAGCGTTTAGGTTGGCAAATGAAAAGAGAAAAGGGATCAATAAAAATAGTCTGGTTACTTTCATTGTGTTTGGTTTTGGTTAGTGCAATATAGATTACAAAACCATCTCCTAACAATGATTAGAATGTGTTTGGGGCGAAATAGGGTTATAATGGGGTGAGTGGGAACGTAGAAGTTGTGTTACTAAGGTATTGCTCAAATTGTTTTTGATGTGAGGCCGATACAGGGATCTGTAACTCAGGTAAAGGATCAAACTGAAGCACGTAACCTTTATGTGTTTTCTTTGAGGAAGAAACTGTTTTAATATTGATGGTATACGACCTATGCACTCTTATCAGTCCGGAATAACTACAAGTTGATTCAATCTTTTTTAACGTGGTGCGGATTAGCTCTGTTTTAACTTCTCCACCCAGCAGATAATGAACATCTACGTAATTGTCTTCCGATTTAAAGAACAAAATGTTATTGGGATGAAGGGTTAATATGATTTTCCCATTCTCATCACCAATCAATAGATTATCTGAAAATGTTTTAGGCTCAGTTGCTATCAAAGATAGGTTGTGTGCTAGTTTGTATTGCTGTGCACCAAACAAAATAAGAAGTGAAATTATATACGGAGGGATGGCTATTAGCAGGGTGTAATTGAAGGTATCCAGGTAATTGCTTATTGATAGATCAGGGTGATTGTTAAGCAGCCAGTCGCAACCCATTATGCCGAAGGTTAAAATCACTATTTCACAAAGAAACCAGAAGAAATACTGCCCATAAGTTAGGTCTTCGAAGTGGAGCCATTTCCTCAATCCAAATTGACTAAGCACAAGAGTCAAGCCTCCGGTAAGAGAAAAGAGACTAAATATTTTAAGTAAATCAAGTTTACTTACGTCCTCGTACCATTTGTTAATGTTGAAGGGAACAAAGGTGTACATGAAAAGCAGACTGATTACAGTAACCAGACTAATAAATATTATTTTATTAACAGAAGAATTAAGTATAAGGAAACGACGATCCAGCGCACTTTTAAGTACAGCATAATTGACGGAAAGCGGAGTAGTCCTTGCCATAGAATGAGATGCTTAATATTTGGTACTGAAATTTAAGCATTTATTGTGGAACTTCCTTCAAGTCTGTCTTTTTTAACCAACCCTTTGTTACCTGTCCATCATTGTCTGTAAGTGTTACATAAATAAAGTTACCCTGCTCATCAATTACCTCAAATTTTGAATTAACCCATAGGCCGAATATTCCTTGTCTTGGCGCATCATTATTTGGGGATTCATGGAAGTAAAGTGTGGTTTTAGGGATTCTGTATTTTTTGCCTTCACTAAATATCACTGGCTCCTGAGGCCCTTCTTTAGGCTTAGTAGCTGGTGGAGGTGTAGGTTTAGGTGTGTTAGCACCTGTTTGACGTTCAAACTCCTTTTTTAAGCTATCCTGGTCTGCTTGTTGAGCTGCAGTATCTAAAATAATAGGCTTAATTTCTGTGGTCGTATCCGGAAAAACCTCTTCGGCTTGAGCAGTAGTGTCCTGTTGAAGAACATGTGGAGAATCGATTGCCAGCTCCTTTTTAGGCTCAATATTTTTAAAAAATAAAGAATAGGCTGAAACGATGCCTAGCCCTGCAATTGCCAATATCATTAAAACAAAAACAGGTGTTGAAACGCGTACTCCGGAAGGTTTTGGTGCAGAAACTGCACTCGCTATTGTTTCTGTAGGTTTTGCAATTACGGGTGGATTGTGATGGCTATGGTGCAATATCGCTTCTTGAAGGTCCATTCCATTAGCGAATCTCCTTTCAGGTTGTTTTTCTAAACACTTTTTTATTACATCTAGCAGCCAACCAGGTACGTTCATTTCTCTGGTCTTTACATCATCAGACCAGTTTTCCGGCAGTTGTGCTCTGCGCAGTGCTAACAAATCCGGAACCTGCTTCTCCATATGTGCAAGCATAACCGAGTTGCGTGCAGTCTCTCCTTTGTTTATGAGTGGAAATGGAACTGTTCCGGCCAGAAGTTCATAAAGTATTACCCCATAGCTATAGATGTCAGTTTGAAAAAACATTTCACCATCATGTTGCTCAGGAGCCATAAATTCAACGGCACCTGCATGCCTTACACTGCTGCGGCGTTGCTCGTCGGACATGATGGCCAGTCCAAAATCCAGTAAGATATAATTGCCGGTATCCGTATTGAATTTTACATTGTTACTTTTTATATCACCATGTTTAACACCAACCCTGTGGCAGTGGGTAAGTGCATTTGCCAGTTGTTCTGCAAGTTTTATTGTTTCCCTTATGGTAAATACTGGATTGTGTGGTGGTTTTAACAGCTCTTCCAGGTCTGGCCCTTCAATATATTCCATTTCAATAAAAGGGAAAGAGCCGCTTTCTGTTAAGCCCGAATTGAGAATCTTAACCACATTTGGGTTTGGAACCTCATTTACCTTTTTTAGTTTTTCAACCTCATTCTTAAAATTCCTGAAATTTCTATCATCAGTATTTTCAGTATGAATAGGAGTGGGTAGTATCTTTACCGCAGTAATGATGGCCCCCATTCTTTTACCTTTATAAACAGAACCCTGCCCACCAGTACGTAGGGCGCCCATGTTCTCTAATCCTTCTGCTATGGTAAATACTTTGCTCATAGTGATTTTGCTATTTTATTAAAATTCTGGAACATCATTGCTCAATCCGTCCTTGGTTGTTTTTGGTTTGATAGAATCCTTTTTACTTACCGGAACAGTACGTAGGCTATCCTTGTTCTCTTTCGGTATAACGGGTGAAACTGTATTTTTAGGTGCAGTTTTAGAATGATTCTTTATCGGTTGTGTTGGTTTATTCACAATATTGGTGCTATCAGTCACCGCATTTGTACTCCGTTTATTCAGGACTAAATTTATGCCAAAGGTAGTTAAACAAACAAATATTATAATTCCGGTAATCATATACGCTTTTGCTTTGCTTGCTTTTTGGTACTGTTCAACCAAATTGGTTAGTCGTTCATTCTCAGTTTTTAACTCATTTATTACAGAGGTAACCTGTTCGTTGTTAAGTACGTTCTGATTGTTATTGTTAACGGCTTCGTACAAACTAACACCATCATGAAACCTTTTTTCCGGATCTTTTTGGAGGCATTTTTCAATTACCTGAAGCAACCATGCAGGAACCATCATTTCATTCGCTTTCTTTTCTTCCGACCATTCTACCGGTAAGCGATTTCGGCGAAGCTCCATCAAATCGGGTACTTGCTTTTCAATATGCGAAAGCATAACCATATTACGTGATGTTTCTACTCTATTGATTAGAGGGAAAGGCACAGCGCCGGCTAATAGTTCATAAAGAATAATGCCGTAGCTATAAATATCCGACTGGAATAGCATTATGCCATCATGCTGTTCAGGGGCCATAAATTCTACTGCTCCTGCATGACGCAAACTTGAACGACGCTGCTCATCAGACATTACAGCCAAACCAAAATCAAGAAGTATGTAGTTGCCTGTTTCTGTATTAAATTTAATGTTGTTGCTCTTAATGTCGCCGTGTTTAACACCTACTTTATGACAATGCGCAAGGGCATTGGCCAAATGATCAGCCAGTTTTATGGTTTCTCTTATGGTGAATATCGGACTATGCGGAGGTTTTAACAGATCTTCCAAATCAGGGCCTTCTATATATTCCATTTCTATGAATGGCAGCGACCCGCTTTCTGTAAGCCCTGAGTTTAATATTTTTACCACATTAGGGCTAGGATCTTCGTTAACTTTCTTTAGTTTCTCTACCTCATTCTGGAAATCCCTAAAATTCTTATCCTCTGCATTTTCTGCGTGGATAGGTGTAGGCAGTAGTTTTACGGCAGAAAGAATAGCACCCATCCTCTTACCTTTATATACAGAACCCTGCCCACCGGTGCGTAATGCGCCCATATTTTCCAACCCTTCTGTTATCGTAAATACTTTTGCCATTGGTTTTATTAATTACTGGTTTGAGTGATAACTGAATTCTAAAACAGCCGATTCTCCTAAAATTATTTGATCTCCTTCGTGTAAGGCATGCCCAAGTTCAGTGAACGTAAGTTTTACGGAATTATGATCTTTGATGGATCTTATTTTTACCTTATTTCGCGGAGGAACACCACCTTCATCAGCAAATAGCATGAAAGCTGCATTGTCATTATTCCATTCAATATGCGCATGTTGCCTGCTGATATATTTGTTGCAATCGTTGGTACTGGCATTGGGAAAGGCAATGTTATTGATCCTAATGAAGCCATCACTATCCTGAGCTTGTTTTTCGCGACCAATATTAATCTTACCATCTGCAGAACTAAGAACATATTCTACTTTTTCAGCCTCCCCATTTAAAATTCTGATGTATGCAGTTCCTGATTTTTGCACAGCAGCATGTTCAGGTGTTTTTATATGAAGTGCTACTTCCAGGTTAGCCATTTTAATAGACTGCGGAGGCAATTCATCAATAAAAACTGTTTCCATTGTCCAGGTATGAGGTAGGTCGATAGCAAAATCATCTGCTATCCTTTGCACTTCATTTTTAAAGTGATCCTCCTCTTCAGCAAAAACGGCCGATTCGTACATGAATTTTTCTACCGGCATACAGGCAATGTATAGCTGGAAACCTTTAATATGTTTTCCTTCTCCGCCTTCCATTTTTTGGAGTTCCTGTTTTATGAAAACAAGTATAGCCTCTCTGATGGCTTTTACATCTTGAGGCTTTTCGGAGGCATTTTTATTAAATAGGTTAAACATATTTTATATCCTTTCTTTATACTAGTTGATGCTGTCTTTTTTAACTTCTATGTTTTCTTTTGCAATAACCTTAACAGGCTCCTGCTTAAAATCTTTAATATATCCAAGGCTCAATAATGCTGGGACTACATGTTTTCCTGCAAGTTGAACAGCTCTGCTAGAGCCTCTGGTTGATTCAATGCGTATACAAACAACAATATGTCCGGGTCCTGATTTCTTTGGTGCAAAGAATACATACCAGCCATCATTAATTCGTTCCTTTTTCCAGATCCTTTCAGGTGTCCCTGTTTTCCCGGCTACAGTAATACCTAAAGTATATCGTTTATTAGCGCTTTGCTTTAGCATATAATCTGTAAGCAAGGCCGCATATTGCGGATCATTGGCCAATTTAATACCCGGATTAACAGAAGTAGTCGAATCGCTGATCTTTAAAACATAACGATTAGCAACTAATGTGCCTTTATTGGCTACACCCGATATCAATCTTGCTACAGATGCCGGAGTTGCAATTAGCTCACCCTGCCCCCAGGCCATTCCCGAAATACCTTTAGCTCTGGTGCGACGGATATTTGAAGGGTCATATTTTGGTTTGGTATTAAACTCAGTTTTACGCCAAAGATCCATCCATTTGTTCTCCTGTTTGGTATTATTGGTGTCTTTATCAAAGTAATAACCACCTACACCTCTAAGGAACATCCCGGTTTTCATATATAGTGCAGCCATGTCTTCCTGCAAATGCTCCTCATTAGCTAATTTAATAAAATAAACGTTGTTTGAGTTTACAATTGCACGTTCCAGATTAATATTTCCTGTTTCATCAGGTTCAATACCTTTGGTTCTTATCCGTTCAAAAGAGCTTACCGTAAACGATCTTTTTGCCGCATTTATACCTAGTTTGTTGAAGGCAGCCATTGCTGTTAAAACTTTTGCAGTGGAACCAGGTTGCGTGGCATAAGTAAATCCAAGATCGGCATTGGTATACCATCCCGCCAGTTTATTCTGCTCGTTGGTGGTCATGTTTAAAAGCTCCCAATCCTTAGTCGGAGGCAAGGGGTAAACAGATGATGCAAGTACATCTCCTGTCAAATCTTCCATGATGACAACCGATACTCTGCTTTTTCTCACTGAGGTATCCAATGCGACAGAATGCTGTATGGTTGATTGTAAACGCGCATCTATAGTTAGTTTTACATCCCTGTTTCTTTTTTTGAAAGATGCAACTTCAGTACTGTTAATCCCTGCGAGTAATAAAGGTGCTAGCGCAGCATAGTCTCTTTTGCTTACCGTCATCTCTTTTACACCCCTTGGCAGAAAACGATCTTCCCTGTATTTGTTTGCCTTTGTATTGAAAGAGGTAATCGGTGTATGGAAACCCCTAAGCTCTGCCGCATGCTCGTACTCGGCAAAATAGCCGTTGGTACTGCCGTTAAATACTCCTGTATTTGCATCGCCTACCCAGAAAAAAGTTTGCTCCTCAAAAGGGTAATATCGGTCAACTCTTTTATGCATTGCCGAATCAAGGTTGTAGTCAATGCCTGAGGTTCTTAATGTATCTTCCTGTTTTCTTATCAAATCAGGGTTACTTGTTGCAAGGATTCTCCCTTTTCTATCATACAACTGGCCTGCCTCTAGTTTATTCATGAGAATAGCAATACGAGGGTTGTAGCTAAACATACGCGAACCACTTTTATCAGCAACAAGTGATGGCTGTACCACCCATTTCTTATTGTTGGCAATATATTTTGATATCGTTACAGTTAAAAGAAGAACTGCAATACTGGCCGATAAAAGAGCCGGTACCAAATTCTTGTCCTGTTGTTTGGTGATGAAGTCCATTTGCACCTTGGTTCCTCTAATTAAAGAAACCGAAAGTAAAATGCCTGCTGCCATCATATTGGCTACCAGTGATGAACCTCCATAGCTGATAAAAGGTAAAGCCACTCCAGATAGGGGTAAGGCTCCTGTGGAACCTCCCGCAATGAGCAGGAATTGAACAAACATACTTATGCCAATACCCGCACAGAGGTAAAATAGAAATGGAGTGCCCGTTTGTCGGCCTATAATTATTGACCTGTTCAGGAAAATGAGGAATAGCACGAATATGCTCACAATGCCAGTCCAACCAAATTCTTCGCCAATGGCAGGTAATATCATATCGGTATGGGCCTCTGGTATTGTTTTAGCGTAACCTTCGCCAACACCCTGACCGGTTAAGCCACCACCCGACATTGCCCATATACCATTTGCTACCTGGTCTCCACCATAAACCTCATTATTCCATGGGTCTTGCCATATAGATTTACGCTCGGTAAGTCGGTTAACAGGGCCGGGGATAAGTTTATCAAGATATGGAACCTGATCTATCAATAAAAAACCTGCGATAATCATGATTACCATTATTGCCGATTCACTGGTCTGTTTTTTATTAAAGAACATCGTTAGTCCAATCACTCCTACAGTTATTAGACTGGCTATCCAGATGTTTAAAAACCAAACTGCTAATGTATAAGTAATGATGGCGATAAGCATCATCATAAAATCCCCTCGTGAGAAAGAGAATAGAATGATAAATGTAAAGCATACCACCATTGCAGGGCCCAAATCACCAAGAATCAGGTACATCAGAATAGCAATGCCCATTGCAACCAAAGCAAAAGAGAAGAAGTACCATCTTTTTTGCCAGCTGCGGTACTCGGTGATAAAGCGTTCATTACTGGCAAAAAAGCCTGCAAGGAATAAAATAATAGCATATTTTACAATTTCACTGGGTTGAACACCAAATAGGTTAACTTTTACACCGCTCCCCTCAGGGCCGCTACCAAAAACGATTGTTAAGGCAAGTAGCGCCAAAGCTAATCCTGCCCATTGCCATCCGTTGGCTTTCCCAGAGTTTTTATTGAGCACCAGCATTCTGTAAAATCTGGAGTCGACATTAAATTTCCGGAATTTAACCAGCATCAGTATTATTATGGTGAGAATGCCCATTCCAAAGAAAACAAGTGTATCCTTAGCTAAAAAGCGATCTCTTAACGGGTCTTGTAAACTGAGGAGGGCAATAAATGACAGTCCCGTCATCAGCATAATGATGGGTAAAATCAGCTGGTCAGCTTGAGTGAATTTAACACTTAATAGAAAATGCAATATTAAAAAACCAGCGAAAAAGCTTCCTGTAATGATCCAAAACCATTTATTAAACTCAACGGGCGTTCGTACGATTAATGATTTTTCTTTCTTTAAAATCTTAAAGTCTCTGGCCGAAAATAGCCTTATGGTATGTTGTGTTTGTTTAAATGTGAATGAGGCATCTTTTTGAAGCTCTTGTATACCTTGTGATCTCCCGAATTGAAAGCCGGGTTTTAGTGGTAACAACTCAAAAGCTTTGTCTTCCGGGAGGTTTAAAAATGCAAACTTTCCGTTGGCATCTGTTCGTGCGTATGCGGTTAATCCTGCTGATTTTACTTCTACTTCATCATCAATGTATGCGCTATCCTGAGGCAGTATCATTTGCAATTTAATCAGAACGCCCGATACATTCTTGCCTGCAGTGTCTATAATATTGCCTGATATGCTATGAACGCCGAGTTTAAGGTCGGTTTGAGAGGGTAGCTGAGGAGGGTGGTTTTTTTCCTGAGTAAAGCGTAAAGAATCCTCTCCTGTATATCCAAGTAACGCTCTCGAGTCACTAACACGTTTCTTAAAGTTTTGCCCACCTACGGTAAAAGCATAATCTGCCTCAACAAAGAACTTGCTTTTATTGAGCTCTCCAACATTGTCCAGAGGCTCTTTAAAAGATTTAACCCCTTTTGCTACAGTTTGAGCTATCAGGTTAACATCCTTCTTGTCTTCAAAATAATAACCCTTTTCAAGTAGTGTCCTTATCTGCTCACCCGGGTTTTTCTCATTCAGATTCATCATGGTCCCATTGTTTAAACGGGTATCCACATCTGAAAAGTTATTTTGTAAAGTATTAAAAAGCGTAAAGAATAATGATCCTAATACGATGGATATCAGTATAATAAAAATACGCTCTATTTTCCTGCTCTCCATACTAGTGAGTTACAGTTGTTGGTAAAGAATCTATTTTAAAAGTAGTGGCAGGTATTTTTCCGTTGATGTACTTATTTGGAGGCAACGTGTAAGTAGTTTCTATGGATTTAATACAGTTGTTGAACTGTACATTTTTTAGCTGCAACACATTGTTTTGCGATAATATGGCCGTAGGAAAGTTCTCAAATGTAATGTTCTCTAAATACACATATTTACTGATGGGTTTAATGGAAACTGCGCTTCCTTTATATGCAGAATCACTTCTGATAATAATAGGAGTTTTGGCAATTATAAAAAGCGTATCCTTATTGAAATGGATATCCTCATTCAATATAATTGGCGATTTGAATAGCGAATCTGAGATAATCAGCGTGTTTCCAATCAGTTTATTAATCGTGTCCTGAAGTTTCGTTTCCTGAGCATTACGAATCGGCTGTAATGCTGAAAGCTTTTGTTGTTTTATAGAGTTCGCACGAATGTGGTTTTGCCAAAGCATATAAAGCGAGAATGCTAACAGAATTAAACACAATGCAGATAATAAAGCAACCAAGCTTGTGTTCTTTTTATGGGCAACAGGAATTACAGTAGGCGAGAGATCTCTCTGTATCGCAATGTCTTTTGCTATAGGAGATGTTGCAAGCGCCTGATGATTAACAGCAGGTTTTGGTTTTTCCATTTTTACCGCCGGTTTCGTAGCCTCGTGTACCAGTGATTGCTTGTTGTTTTGAACCAATACAACAGTGATGTTATCTCGTCCGCCATTATTGTTAGCGGCTTGTATCAACTCAGTCGCTTTCTCTTGTAAAGTGGTTTTCTTAATTAGAATATCGGTAATCCCTTGTTTGTTAACCATGTCAGATAACCCATCGCTACATAGTAACAATAGATCGCCGGGTAGGAAAGGAGATTGGCCGGTTTCAATGTAATCGTCCTGTGCTGCTATTTTTGCGCCAAAACCTAAAGCTTTATTAATCTCATTACGCTTGGGATGGCTCATAGCCTGCTCTTCAGTAAGTCGACCGCTATCTTCCATAAAGCCTACAAAAGATTGATCTTTTGATATTTTAACCAATGATCCATCGCGTAGAAGATATAATCTGGTGTCGCCAACATGAGCATAATGCAGCTGGTTTTTTTGAAGATCGATGACCGTTAAAGTAAGTACGCAGGCCATATTTTCATGTTCCTTTACCTTTTGCTTTTCGATCATAATTTGTTCGTCAGCGGCAATAATGGCATCCTTCATCAGCACAGATAAATCTTTTCGTTCGCTGTTCAGATGTCGCAAAATTGACTGTCTGGCAATCCCAGAAGCGATTTCTCCTCCAGAATAACCTCCAACGCCATCTATAACACAGGCAATAACAAGGTCGTTTGTTGCCGTTGTTTCGGCAATAAAGGTATCCTCATTATTATCCCTTACTTTTCCTGTATCGGTTAGTCCAAAATAATTTCTATCCATTTTACTTGGGCGAATTTTTTATGTCTCTAAAATGTGCAATCAATAAAATGATGCATATGATGAATAACGCTATAGATAAGATGTGCGACATATATTAAGACTTAAATATGTTAACACCAATAATTCCATTTAATATAATCCGAGAATTAACCGGTAATTCTGACCATTTAGGTCCGTTTATATCACTTCTTTCAATCAGATTTTCATTTAGGATTGTTTTTTCACCAAAAGAAGCAAGGTAGAATTTATCTTCAGCTCTGTTGTACCTTATTTTTAAATGAGGCGTATTTACCCATTCGGATGGGATTTTGAATACATTGCTTTCTTCTCTCGTTTCTTCGTTGCCCGAAACCACAATATCATCTGCTTTCATCAGATATTCTAATTTCTGACCAGAGTAAGCTTTATCTGGTATGGTAGTTTCGAAGCGTGCCAAAACAACTCTCTGACTATCACTTGGTGTTTTATCTTCAGGCTTCTGGATGTCAACATAAGGGATCTCATAATAACCTTCACTATAAAAAATGAAGTCTTTAAGGATGTCATTATTGATGTCAAATGTTTGCGCCAGGCCGGTTTGACGCGGTATAAAAGTAACCCTGAGGTTCTCTTCCTTTTGCTGGCTGTCTGGCAATAGTTTTCCAATAAAACTAATGTCGCCCGGTTTGTAATCTGGATGAGACACAAACCTGAATACCCATTTATTACTCGAGGGTTCAACCTTTTTACCGTCTTCAGCTTGCTTGTTAAGTATTTGGTAGAAGTTGTTTACAGACTCCTGTGATATCAAGCCAAGAATACCTTTTTTATTGTCTATAAATTCACGATAGTCATCCGGGTTAAGACACACAATAAATTCATGATAAAAAACTATGCGTTCTGCAAATGACAATTCTGCAATGGATTTGCGAAATTCTTCAATAATATATTTGTAAACCAGGTTAGGTGTAAGCGGTTTCGACTTGCCCGATGATGTGCTTCCATTATTGGTTAAGAACCAATCCTGAATGCCCATGCGCTGCCATATAGAAGGTTTTGTACTCATTTATAATTGCTGTAATAAATTAGATCGTAAGATAAGGAAAAAAAACATTGCGCTTCTCATCCCCAAATTTATGGAGAAAAAATCGGCGTGTCTTTAGAACTCAATAATTCTCTCCTGGTCAGTGATCTCTAAGATTTAACAATTACAACGATCATTTTGTGTTGGGAGTATGGCGGAGTTACTTAACTTTGTTGTGCCTTATGAAATTATCTGTCTTTTTTCTACTTGTGCCTCTTTTAGTGGCGTCTTTAAATTCTTCTTCTTTTGCTCAGCAAGATAAAATAGATTGTGAGCAAATACTTGATACTGAGCCCTATTTTGTAAAACATAAAACTGCGGAGCAGGATGTGATGCTTAAGAGAGATATACAAATCTTAAAGCATTGTGGTAATTTTGATAGCATTGACAGTACGTTTTTTAAAGGACCAATATTGGGGGCTTTAATGCTGGATCAGGCAAGGCTAGGAAAGCCTGCTACCTATAGGACATTGATCGAAATGTTAACTACGTTTAGGGAAACCGAATCTTATAAAGATTTCGCGAAGGGCATGCTGCTTTATAGGACTATGAAAGCGAAAAAGGTGAATTTGGATGAGTGGGATACAGATAAAGAACTGTTTGTAAGAATGGGGTTTACTGTAAATGATCTCGAAGATTTTAAGATGTTCCTAGCAGATCCTGAGCATGCAAAACTTACCTATCAAGATGCTTTGACCAAATATATGTTGGAAATTGAAGCTATGCGAATCGATAAATGAATCTTTTCTGAGCTTGAGGCAAAAAGGAATAACATGTGAGTTTGTTGGGAATTAAAATTGGGCCTTGTTAGACTGTAGTCCTACGAAAGTCCTATGAAACTCCTTTAAGAGTCCTACATATTATAGTTGGGAATAATAATCACAAATTTTGCCGGTAGCGTTTTGATTACTTTTAACGTTTAAGGGTAAAATAGTCGTTTATGATCAAGAAAACAATTATTCCTCTTTTGGGAATCGGGATGATATTACTAACAGCATGTAGCAAAACGGATAATTCAAATTGTGAGGATAAAATTTGCGATGAAAGCTTTGCAACGGTAATTGTGAAGTTTGTAAACAAGAATGGAGAAGGGGTGGCTGTTGAAAAATACAGTGGCGTAAATCAAAGAACCAACGATACGCTAAGCATTGCTTCTGGTGGTGATATTAATTCTGAGGCAGGTATATATAGAGTAGTTAACGATAACTATATTAAAAAACTTTCAGAAACTGGGGATGAGATTAAAGTTAGCGGAACGCTAGGTGCTCAAACTAAGTCGGTAATAATAAAAGTAAAAGGAGGGAATTGTGCTTGTCATATATCCAAAGTTGATGGACCGGAGCAGATTAAGTTTGATTAATCAGCTGATTTTGGCAAGATATTCCCTCCTTTTTTAAATTTTAATGGGGTTATTAATTAGCTTTAATTTCAACCCTTCTATTTAACATTCTTCCAGCTTCGGTATCATTTGAAGATACTGGCTGACTTTCTCCATAACCTTTAACTGTAAAGTTTGCGCCATTTAAACCTGCATTAACAAGGTATGATTTTACAGAGTTTGCTCTGTCAACTGACAACGACATGTTTCTTGCCGGGCTTCCTTCTGCTGAAGAGTGACCATTCAAAACAAATTTAGCTGTTGGGTCTTTTTTGATTTCTGCAACTGCTTTATCTAAAATCGGGAAAGAAGCCGTTTTTAGAACATCAGAGTTGAATTCAAACTGGATGTTTTTGAAGTTAAAATCAGGTTCCGGTGCTGGAGCTGGTTTTTCAGGTTCCGGTGCCGGGGCAGGTGCTGGTTTTTCTTCAACAGGTGCTGGCTTCTCTACTGGAGCCGGAGTTGGTTTCGCTATTACTTTTTTTGTTTTGCACGAATACATCGTGATTGATAAAAGTCCGATAACTGCAAGGAGCGAAAGTGTTTTTGTAATTTTCATTTGAGTTTTATAAAATTTAGTTCATTTGTTATGTGCACAAAAGGTATTAATTATATCTTAAAATGCAAATACATTAGTGCATTAATAACGCGACTTATATTAAGAACTTGTGTTTCGTTGAATTTATTTGAAAATAAAGGCTTAAATCCTTAGTTAAGCACCGGCCAAAACGAACTTTTATTGTCTTTATTGTCAGGTTTAATCTGGGAGTTAAAGGTTTGTTAAATTATCGCTTCAAATGCATTTATTTGGCCTTTTTTGCATTTATTCTTTTTGTTCATTTTTGTTGTTTTGGAGGTATTGATTCTTTATAGTTGTAGTTTTGGGCATACAAGAGCGTAGGATTATAGCTTTTCAATGTGTTTTTTAAAATGTTGTTGAAATATTTAGTTGAAAACGCATAATTTTCTTGATATAGAGCTACTTTGAATAAAATCATGGTGTTTTTCTGTATAAAAATCCTGCTTCTGTAGAATATCTTAACTGATATTCAATGAATACTCGAAGTTGAACCCTAATCATCCCTCAACAACATGAAAACTCCCATAATTATTGGAATAACTCCATTTGAACGGCCTGATGTAAATCTTGCTCATGCGGTGTCAAATGCGAAGGCATTTCCTGTGCTTCACCTCGGAAGAGATAAAGCCGTAGCTGCTGATGCATTAGAGCAGTTGTCAAACAAATGTTCGAAAGGATTTGGTGTGTGCCTGATTTCGGACGATTTTAAGGATATCATTTTACCTGAACAGGTAACAATGATCATCTTACCTTACGGAATACAAATCACCAGAAAAAAGCAGGTAAAACTGTTTTATCAGGTTTGCAGCGTTGAAGAGGCTAAAAAAGCCCAGGCAGAAGGTGCTGATGGTATCATCGTAAAAGGTAATGAAGGTGCCGGAAAGGTAGCTTACGAATCTTCGTATGTATTATTTCAGCGCATTGCTAAAGAAGTTAAAAATATAGATATATATGTACAGGGTGGAGTTGGTGTACATACCGCTGCTGCTTTAATTGCTTCGGGTGCAACAGGAATTGTGTTAGATAGTCAGCTTGCATTGTTTCCTGAATGCAGTGTGCCGACAGTCATAAAGCAAGCTTGCGAAAAACTAAGCGGTAATGAGACCAGACTTATTGGGAATTGTCGTGTATTGGTACGCCCAAATTCACCTGTGCTTGTTGATAATGCTACAGAAAAAGACCTTGAACCCTATTTCAATGGTTTTGATTTGGAGAAATCGTTCCTCCCAATGGGACAAGACATCTCTATTTCATTAGATCTTGTAAATCGTTATAAAAAATTAGATAAGCTAGTATTTGGCATACAGGAAGCTGTTTACGGTCACCTTAATCAGGCTAAATCAATCAATGTGATTAGTCCTGGTAATGCTTTGGCTAAGGATTTAAATATTACTTATCCTATTGCACAGGGGCCAATGACAAGGGTTAGTGATGTAGCACCTTTTGCCAATGCGGTTGCTGAGGCAGGGGCATTGCCTTTTGTGGCATTATCACTGCTGAAAGGTGATCGTGCAAAGGAACTGATTAGTGAAACAAAAAAACTTGCCGGAAATAAAACCTGGGGTGTTGGTATATTGGGTTTTGCTCCTCAAGAGCTGCGCGATGAGCAGCTGGAGTATATAAAACAAGAAATGCCTCCTGTGGTATTAATTGCAGGTGGCCGACCATCGCAAGCTAAACCGCTTGAAAAGTTAGGCATTAAAACTTTTCTTCATGTGCCATCGGTATCTCTTTTGGATATGTTTTTAAAGGAAGGTGCCAAACGTTTTGTTTTTGAGGGAAGAGAATGTGGTGGGCACGTCGGTCCATTGTCGAGCATGGTGCTTTGGGAGAAGCAAATTGAGCGACTATTAAAAGAAGACCAGCCGGAACAGATCAGTGTGTTTTTTGCGGGAGGAATCCATGATGCTTTATCTACTGCATTTATTGCTGTAATGGCGGCGCCACTGGCGGCAAAAGGTGTAAAGGTTGGGGTGTTAATGGGGACTTCTTATTTATATACTAAAGAAGCAGTTGCTACAGGCGCTATCCAGGATAAATTTCAGGAGCAAGCTATGGCATCTAACGATACAGTGTTGCTTGAAACAGCGCCGGGTCATGAAACCAGATGCTTAAATTCTCCATTTGCAGCCTTTTTTAATGAAGAAAAAGAAAAGCTTCAGAAAGAGGGTGTAGATAAAAAAGAAATCTGGGCAAAACTGGAAGGCCTAAATGTTGGTCGTCTTCGTATTGCTGCAAAAGGGATTGAACGCCAGGGTGATAAGTTGGTGACAATTGCTGAAAAGGATCAGTTACATCTTGGTATGTACATGATTGGCCAGATAGCGGCAATGCGTAATGAGGTTGTTTCTGTTTTAGATTTACATAAGGATGTTGCTGAGGGCAACTATAAATATATTGAAAATGCAGAGTTGTCTGCAATTCCTGAGGCTAAAGAAAAATCGTTAAATGTAGCCATCGTAGGTATGGCTTGTATTTTTCCGGGAGCAAAAAATATTGAAGAATACTGGCGTAACATTATTTTAGGCAATGATTCGGTTACTGAGGTGCCTGATGAGCGCTGGAATAAAGAGCTGTATTATAATCCGGAATCAACAGATAAGGACATGTCTCACTCTAAGTGGGGCGGTTTTATTCCTAAAATTGATTTCGATCCACTGGAATATGGTATTCCTCCACAGTCGTTAGCTGCAATTGAACCAACTCAGTTATTGAGTTTAATGGTGGCCAAACAGGCAATGGAGAATGCCGGCTATAAAGATGGCAGCTTTAATGCAGAGAATGTATCTGTAATTATTGGTGCTGAAGGTGGAAATGACCTTGCGAACAGCTACAGTTTCAGAGGGTTTTTTAAGCAGGTGTTTGGCGAAATGCCAGCTGAGTTGGATGAACTGTTGCCGAAAACAACAGAAGATTCTTTCCCTGGGATTTTAGCGAATGTGATTTCAGGACGTATTACCAACAGGTTAAACCTTGGTGGGCGTAATTATACTGTAGATGCGGCATGTGCCTCATCTTTAGCAGCTATTGATTTGGCTTGTCAGGAATTGTTTCTTGAAAAATCAGATATGGTACTTGCCGGTGGTGCCGACTTACACAATGGCATCAACGACTTCCTGATGTTCTCTAGCACACATGCTTTATCCCGCAAGGGAAGATGTGCAACCTTTGATGCTGAGGCAGATGGTATTGCATTGGGTGAAGGTGTTGCTATGGTAGTGTTGAAAAGGCATGAAGATGCTTTGAGAGATGGAGATAGGGTTTATGCTGTAATTCAGGGGATAGGTGGTTCTAGTGATGGCAAGAGTCTTGGTTTAACTGCCCCGCGTAAATCGGGTCAGGTTAGGGCACTTGAACGTGCGTATGGCCAGGCTGGTATCTCGCCGTCAGTTCTTGGGTTAGTTGAAGCTCATGGAACGGGTACAGTAGTAGGTGATAGAACTGAGCTTAGTGCGTTAACTGATATGTTAAATGAATCGGGCGCAAGGGCTAATCAAACTCACCTCGGATCAGTAAAAACTCAGATCGGACATACGAAATGTGCTGCCGGTTTAGCTGGTTTAATAAAAGCCGCGCTGTCTGTTTACCATGGGGTAAAGCCACCCACCATTAATTTAAAAAAGCCGAACAGTTATTATAATAGTAGTACAAGTCCTTTTGCTTTCCATACTGAAGCTGGCCTTTGGATGGAAGATAAGCGTTATGCAGGTGTAAGTGCTTTTGGTTTTGGAGGTACTAACTTCCATGCGGTTATTGAAAGTGATCATAAAGTTTCTGAGCGGGCTCCGGCATTAACTTCATTGCCATCTGAGCTTTTCGTTTTTAGAGGTGATACTTATGATGAGGCCAAAAAGCAATTGAGCAATGTAAAGGCTTTACTGGATGAAAATGACAACATAGATTTAAAAGATATTGCCTTCAGTTTGGCGCTTGGAAACACTAAACAGATACAATTAAGTATTGTAGCTGACAGGGTTGAAGACCTGATCATGAAGATTGATTTGGCTTTGTCAGGTGTTGAAAGTAAAGATACTTACATCACTAAAAAGAGAGAAGGTAAGGTTGCGTTTATGTTCCCTGGTCAGGGCAGTCAGCGTATTAATATGGCTAGAGATCTATTTGTGATTTTCCCTGCTATGCGCAAACTGTTAAAGAACCAGATTGAATATGAGCAAGTTCTTTTCCCTAATACCGTATTTGATGAGGCTTCTTTAAAAGCGCAAAAAGAAAGAATTAAGGATACCCGTATGGCACAGCCGCTATTGGGTATTGTTGATCTGGCAATTGCCAATTTCCTCAAGGATTTAGGTATTGAGCCTGATATGGTTGCCGGGCATAGTTATGGTGAGTTACCTGCTTTGTGTTTTGCAGGTGCTTTTGATGAAGATCAACTGGTGTTTTTAAGTGAACAACGTGCTAAAGCTATTCTGGATGCTGTAGAAGGTGAAGATACCGGAGCTATGATTGCGGTAACGAGTAAGGAAGACGAGATATTTAAGGTGATTGATGGAATGAAGGATGTTTATGCTGTAAACTATAATTCGCCCACTCAATTGGTAATTGCGGGTACAACTCCGGCAATTAAAAACCTGGCTGAGGTACTTAAGACTGCTAAAATTTCTTTCAGACCGCTGGAAGTTGCTTGTGCTTTCCACAGCCCGTTGGTTGCCAAATCAAAGGCACTTTATAAAAATGTACTTGATGAGGTTGAATTTACTAACCTGAACCTGCCGGTTTGGTCTAATACCACTGCGGCTCTTTATCCTACAGGAGCTGAGGCCGTAAAGGAAAGACTTACCGATCACCTTGTGAAACCTGTGAAATTTGTTGAGCAGGTAGAACAGATGTACCAGGATGGGGCAAGAATATTTATTGAGGTTGGGCCTGGGAAGGTATTGACTGCTCTTGCAAAAGCATGTTTAGGCAGAGATGAACTTTTGCTTTACGCAGAGGACAATAGCCATAATAAGATTACACACCTCCTTTGTACAATTGCTACCTATATGGCGACAGGACGTGATGTTAAATTGGAAAAATTGTTTGAAGGACGTAATGGTAAGCTTTTAAATCTTGATGAACCGGGACAGTACAAAAGGAGTAAAACAGTTTGGTATGTAAATGGGCAGCACGCTATTCCATCGGTAGGAAAACTACCTGCTAACGGAGCGTTGCCAATAGTACAGCCAATTAAACTAAAAGGAACAGAATTGAAAACAGAATATATAAATGCACCCTCAAATGGGGCCGAACAAATGATGCAGGAGTATCTGAACAGCATGAAAATGATGATTCAGGCACAACGTGATGTAATGTTAACGTTTTTAGCTCAGCAGTCGCCTAACATGCAAATGCCTCAGCAAATGTATGTTCCTGCACCAGCCGTAGTGCAACCTACATCAAGTGTACAGATTGCAGCTTCACCACAAGTAGTTGCGGTTCAGTCGGCAGTTGCCGCTCCTGTAAAATCGGTAGCCGTAAAAATTGATGTTAAAGCAGTTTTAATGAGTATTGTAAGTGATAAAACTGGTTATCCTCAGGAAATGCTTGGAATGGAAATGGATTTAGAGGCCGATTTAAGCATCGATTCTATTAAACGTATGGAGATTATTGGCTCTTTGCGCACAGAACTGGGCGGTTTTAGTAATGCTGATAAAAACGAAGATGCTTTTATGGAGCAACTTGCAGGTATTAAAACCCTAAATGGTTTAGTAAACTGGATTAATGAAAATACAGCGTCAGCAGTGCCGGTTGCGGAGGAGGTTGAAGCATTAGATGTAAACGTAGCAGTAAGCAATGTGAAATTTACACTTGCCGATATTAAATCAGCTATACTTTCGGTGGTTAGTGACAAAACCGGCTATCCTCAGGATATGCTAGGTATGGATCTTGATCTGGAAGCGGATTTAAGTATAGATTCTATTAAGCGTATGGAAATCATTGGCGAGCTGAAAGTAAAGATAGGCTTTAGTAAAGGTGAGGATAGCGGCGATGATTTAATGGAAAAACTTGCAGCGATTAAAACGCTTAATGGTCTGGTAAATTGGATTTCTGAAATAGAATCTGAAAGTGCAGAAACTGTTACAGAAGCTAAAAAGATTATTCAAGAGAGTGCTAACAGCTATGATGAGGCTTTGTCAAGACTTCGCTTTGAGCTTACGCCTTCAGAGCTTGTAAATAAAGATACTTCGGCCTTAAAAGGAATTCGTTTTGCAGTAACTGATGATGCCGGTTTACAAGCGGGAGCTATTAAAGAATTGTTTGAGGCGCAAGGTGCAACTGTAGATATTGTTTCTGCTAAAGATAGCTTAACAGGCTATAAAGGTTTAATCATGCTGAACATGTTTGCCTCGCCGGATAAGGCTACTATTATTGACAATATTGCAATGATTAAGGAGTTGAACTTTGAGGAGATGAAATGGGTGTATTTGATTTCGGATACCAAAGGTCATATGAATAATGAAGCAGATACTGCAATGTTAAGGCATTTTCAAGGTTATTCTGGCTTGTTTAAAAGTTTAGACAAGGAATACGAAAACACCAAATGCAGGATTGTTAGTTTAACAACAAAATCTTCTGCAGAGGAAATTGCTGTGATTACCTTAAATGAGATTCTGAATCCTGATGTACCATCTGAGGTTATATATGATGGAGCTCAAAGGCAAACGCTTGAACTTATTCCTTCACAATTGGTGACAGAGTTATCTGATTCTCATATTCAATTGAGTAAAGATGCTGTGGTGTTGGTTCTTGGGGGTGCACAGGGTATTACTGCTAAGTTAACAACGCATTTTGCAAAAGAATATCCTTGCAGATATATTTTGGTCGGTCGTTCTCCTGATCCACGAACTAATGGATTGGAGCAGTTTGCTGCTATGAAAACCACAGAAGAGATTAGAGCTTACCTAATCAAACAGGGTGAGATTAAAAAACCTTCAGAAATAGAAAAGGAAACGAGTCGAATTTATAAAAACAATCAGATTCTGGAAACTATTACTTCACTTGAAAAAGAAGGCTCTGTTGTATCCTATGCTTCGCTTGACTTGCGTGATGAGGAAGGCTTAAGCAAATTTATCGCAGATGTTTATGCAGCTTACGGAAGGATAGATGGGGTAGTTCATGGTGCCGGTTTGTTGGAGGATAAATTGTTTCATGGTAAAACAGTGGAATCATTCAAGAGGGTTTTTGAAACTAAGGTAACGCCTTTACGTGTGCTTGCAGAGCAACTAAGACCTGAAACTCAGTTTGTAATTTTCTTCTCGAGCATCGCTTCCGTTTACGGAAATCGTGGACAAACAGATTATGCTGCAGCAAACAGTGTAATGGACAGATATGCCTGGGCATTAAACGCAAAAATAAAAGGTAAGGTGATGGCGATAAACTGGGGGCCTTGGAAAGGTGCCGGAATGGTTTCATCAACACTTGAAAAAGAATATGAACGCAGAGGTATTTCGATGATACCATTGAAGGATGGTATGGAAACCTTTGTAAATGAAGTTAAATACGGAAATGAGAGTCAGGTACTCATCATGGCAGGAAGTAACTGGTAGCCGGAGGGCATTATGAAAAAAACAGATGTAGCTGTAGTAGGAATGTCTTGCATTTTCCCGGGTGCGGGTGATGTGGAGACATTCTGGCAAAATATAATTAATAAGGTAGATTCTACGCAGGTTGTTCCTGCGAATAGAATTGATCAGGTACATTTTGAAAAGGGTTCATCTGGCGTAGATCGTTTTTATTGTAATCGCGGTGGTTTTATCCCGGAAGTGGAGTTTGATCCTGCAAATTTTGGGATACTCCCGGTAGCAGTTGAAGGTACTGAGCCGGATCATTTGCTAACGCTTAGTCTGGTGCAAAAAGCATTGGAAGATGCCGGAGTATTTGAAAAGAATGTTTCTCTTGATAAAACCGGCATCATTATAGGTAAAGGTAACTATGCCGGGCCGGGAGCTACGCGTGCAATAGAAATTGTTAGAACAGGAGAGCAGATTGCGAGCGTATTAAAAGACCTTTTGCCACATCTGGGCGATGAAGAAATAGATAAGGTAAAGAAAGAGTTTCAACTTCGTAAAGGCCGTTTTGGTGCTGATACTGCAATGGGGCTTATTCCTAACCTGGTGGCTTCTTTAGTTGCTAACAGATTGAATCTTGGTGGTGTAGCTTATACTTTAGATGCTGCTTGTGCCAGTTCTCTTATTGCAATTGATCATGCGGTGCAGGAACTGAATAGTAACCGCTGCAATATGGTTATTGCAGGAGGCGTTCATGTTGGTCAGAATGCAGCATTTTGGAGTATTTTTACTCAACTAGGTGCATTGTCCAGAAAAGGAAAGATCGCTCCTTTTGATGAAGGGGCAGATGGGTTACTTATTGGAGAAGGCTGCGGGTTTGTAGTATTAAAACGACTAGAAGATGCAATTGCTGATGGTGACAGGATTTACTCAGTACTAAAAGGTATTGGTGTTAGCAGTGATGGGAGTGGTACTAGTGTAATGAGCCCTTCAGTAAAAGGACAGATTAAAGCGATTACCCAAGCATGGGAAAATGCAGGTGTCGATTTAAAAGATATAGGATATATTGAGGCGCATGGTACCGGTACTCCATTGGGTGATAAAACTGAAATAGAGACCTTATTACAGTTTTTTGGTAATGATGCTTCATTGCCAAAGGCGGGGATAGGTACTGTAAAGTCTAACATAGGCCACGCGATGCCTGCCTCAGGTATTGCCGGGTTGATAAAAACATCATTGGCATTGTATCATGGTATTATTCCGCCAACATTACATTGTGAAGTGCCTTTGGCACAATTAAAAGAAACAAGATTTAAAGCAGTTCAAGATGCTCAAGATTGGGAAGCTTCAGGCTTGCCAAGAATTGCAGGCGTAAATGCCTTTGGTTTTGGAGGTATAAACGCACATGTGGTACTTGAGGGGTATGGAGCGAATAAACCAGAAACTAATTCTGTTTCAGCGAATGCTAAAACTGATGAGGTATTATTAATTGCCCGCCATAGTCACGAGGCTTTGCTAAGCGCTTTGGAAGCCAATGATAAAGACCCTGGTGAAGGACAATATCGCATTGCGGTGTTTGATCCAACTCCTGAAAGAATAAAGAAAGCGCTTAAAATTGCAGGGAAAGACAATCCATGGCGAAATAAGCAAGATATATGGTATACTAATAAGCCTCTTTTAAGCAATGGCGGTAAAGTTGCTTTTGTGTTTCCGGGGCTTGATGGCTTAGCAGGAGGAGAGGTTTTGAGTGTTGCCGAGCATTTTAATATTGCACATAAAGAAGCCTCGGTTTCTGGTGGTTTATTGGATGAGGCTTTGAAGATTCTGGAGAAAAGTAGTATTCTGGATACTGCCATTAAACAGCTAGGTGTGCTGCCGGATATGAACGCAGGACATAGTTTAGGCGAATGGCTTGCCGCAAGATCTTCTGAATTAGCGGAAGAATCATCGGTAATGCAATTGTTGAATTACCTCAATCCGGAAACATTTGAGTTAAAAGATTCCAAATTTATTGCCGTAGGATGTGGAATTGATAAGCTGCAACCTATTATTGAAAACATAGATCAGTTATATCTTTCTAATGATAATTGTCCGCAACAGGTTATTCTTTGCGGAACCAATGCGGCGCTTGATGAACTTGTTCCAATATTAAGGACTCAGCAGATCTTTCATCAGATATTGCCTTTTCAGTCTGGTTTTCACTCGCCTTTTGTGGCAGATAAGCTAGATGTGATGTTGGACGGCATGAAAGATATGCAGTTCAGGAAAACGAAGTTCCCTTTATGGTCGGCTACAACACTGGAGCTTTATCCAGAAGGTTTTGAGGCAATAAGACAATTAAGTGTAGAACATTTGATAAAACCGGTTCGCTTTCGTGAACTAACCGAGCGACTTTATAATGAGGGTGCAAGGGTATTTGTACAAATTGGATCTGGTGGTTTGATTGGTTTTATTGATGATACTTTGCGTGGTAAAAACTTCAGTACAGTATCTTCAAATGTGCCGATACGTTCTGGTATTGCGCAGCTTCAGCGTGTGCTTGCTGCATTGTTTATAGAAGGTAAAGAAGCGGGAATGCAGTTTATGGGCTATGAGAAGAAGAATGTTGTCTCTAGAAAAGGCATGGTTCTTCAACTTGGTTTACCTATCATTAATAATATTGAAGGGATTAAAGCACTGGCCGTAAAACAGAGTGCTTACCGTAAAGAAGTGATTTTAGAGGATGTTGCTGCTCACCCTTTAATGAAAGCATTTAATGAGAATGTTGAAGAGATGATTGATATTCAATCTGAATTACTTCAATTGTTTAAGAATGGAGTTTCTGGGAACGGGGCCTTCCCTTCGGTGCAGACAACATATCCTGCTCAAACTGTAAATGCTCCTGCTCAGGTAGTGAGGACTTCTGGGCAACGAGTTCCGTTTTCTAAAAAACTGGATGTTAGCTTAGATAATTGCCCATATCTGGTAGACCACTCATTACTTAGACAACCTAAGGGATGGCATTGTGTTGATGATATGGATCCGGTAATTCCCATGACAATGATCTTTGAAATGTTCGCTGAAATTGCAGCGGAACAGTCGCCTGAAGAACAGGTGCAAAAGATCTTGAACATTAAAGTGTTTCAATGGATGAATGTTGCAAAGCCATTTGTAGAAACGGTTGTCGGAGAGTGGAAAAGTCAGCAACTGGTATACCTGAATCTGGAACGATTTGCAAATGCAGAAGTACTGCTAACAGGCAAACTTGCTGATGCTCCTTTGAGGAGTTTTGATGTAGGTAAGCTTTTAGATATCGATAGAACAACTGAGCAGATTTATGATGGACATATGTTTCATGGTCCGGGCTACCAGGGTATAAAGAAATTAATTGCAGTTGGCGAGAAGGGTATAACGGGTATCATTGAAGGTGATGCAGGAAAGGGATCGCTTTTAGATAATGCCGGACAACTTTTTGGCTTATGGCTACAACTTACACTGACAAAGGATCGTATCGCTTTCCCGGTAAAAATACAGGAGATAGAGTTTTTTGGTGATTTTAAAGATCAGAAAGGAAGCTTTGAATGTACTTGTGTGCTCACTGATTTGAATGATGAATTTGCTACGGCAGATTTTGTGATGAAAAGAGGTGGTAAGATCTGGGCAATAATAACTGGCTGGCAAAACAGAAGATTGGAAATTGATGATGCTTTGTGGAGTGTATCCATGTCGCCATTACACAACAGACTTTCTGAAGAGATTGCACCGGGTGTATTCATGTTCCATAATGCTTATAGCAGGGTTGTTTCCTGGGACTTTATCTTGAAACGCTATTTCAATCAGGATGAGAAAAAGCATCATAATTCTTTATTGCCGAATAAGCGTAAAGAATGGATGATTAGCAGAGTGGCTGTAAAAGATGCAGTCCGCAATTTGCTAAACAAGACCAAACAGGAAGCATATTATCCAATTGCTTTTGAAATCAGATCTGACGAATTCAGAAAACCTTATCCTCATGGTAGCATGACAGATGGTATACATGTTTCTATTGCTCATAAAGGAACTGATGCGGTGGGTATTGCCCAGTATGATCGCTCTGTGGGTATTGACATAGAAAGGATTGAGGAACGTAGTGAAGGATTTGGTGATCTTGTTTTCTCTGAAGAAGAAAAAGCTTTATTGGCTGATAAGGACAATGCAGAATGGTCAACCCGTTTTTGGGTGGCAAAGGAGGCTTATGGGAAATATCTTGGAAAGGGATTAATGGGCAATCCGAAAGCATATACCATACAGGAGATTAGAGGAGAAGAATTAAGAATTAACGACATATTCATAAAAACTATAAAACATAAAAATTATATAATCGGATGGACGCAGTAGTATCGACAGCAAAACTGAATAGCAACGAGATCTTTGATCTTATGAAACAATTTATTACTGAGGTGATAGGTGAAGAATTTGTAGAAGAAATGGATATCACCATGGAAAGCTCTTTTACTAAAGATCTTGAGATGGATAGTATTGAAATTGTATCCTTTTCTGAGAAAATTAAAGCACATTTTGGTGAGCAGATAGACTTTACAGGATGGTTGTCCAACATGGATCTTGATCAGCTTATCAATCTGAATTTAGGTACGATTGTTAATTATATAGAGGAATGCCAGTAATAGAGGTAAATAACAGAGGGGTGCACATTCAAGAACTAAACAAGGGAGCTGCAGAAACGGTGCTGCTCGTTCATGGAATGTTTAGTAACCTTTCTATTTACTATTTTAATATTGCCCCCATTTTGGCTAAGCACTTTCATGTGGTGATGTATGATCTTAAAAGCCATGGATTGAGTGAAAGAATAGCAAAGGGGTACGATCTTAACAGCATGACTGATGATCTGGTGAGCTTGATGGATAGTTTAAGGATTAATAAGGTACATCTGGCAGGATATAGCTTTGGTGGACTTATTGCTTTAAAAATGGCACTACGTTTTCCCGAAAAGGTAAAAAAGCTTGCTGTTATAGAAGCGCCAGATCCTAATGATGATAAGACAAGGGATATCATTGATGATTATAGCAGAGAGTTTTTGGAACATTATGTAACCAATTTTACTGATACTACAAAGGTGAAAATGGGTAAACGACAGATGGAACGTAATCATCGTATGTACGAATATCTTTTTCACGAAACCAGCATAAAGAGCGATATGATTCTTGAAAAAGAGTTTTTTAGTGCTGCTGAGATTTCTGATATCGAACAGGACACTTTGTTGCTGTATGGTTCGCAGTCGAATTGTTTGGGGGCAGGTAAAAAATTGAAAACAAAGATAAGAGGCGCGGCTTTGCTTGAGGTAAACGGCGACCACAATATTCCGATTCAGGAGCCGGTAAGTGTTGGTAATATCATGGAAACATTTTTTAATAATGGCTAAATTCGTTTTTATAGTCCCGCCTTTAACTGGGCACATTAATCCTACATTAAGTATCGGTGCAGTTTTGTTGCGTCGCGGGCATGAAGTAGCCTGGATTAGTCTGGATAAATCTTTGGCTTTACGTTTACCTGAAGGTGGACAACTGCTGCTGATCGAGTACGATGAAAGTGATCAGCAAAAGCAGGATAGCGAGAAATATCTCGACATCATTACCAAGAAGATTGTTTATGGTATCGATAGTATAAAATTCCTTTATGAGGAGGTGTTGATTCCTTTGAACAGGCATAGCTATGAGGGGATTCTGACTTTACTAGATGAGTTTAAGCCAGATCTGATAATTACAGACCATCAGATGTTTGCCGGAGCTATAGCTGCTGTTAATAAAAACATTCCTTATGCAACTTCTGTTACGGCACCTGCTGCGATTAAGGTTATGGATGAACTGCCTAAGATTCATGAATGGGAAGTAAATCAGATTGTAACCCTTCAAAAGGAATTGGGTATTCAAAGCGAAAATTCTATTGCTTGTTCAGATTTGTTAACAATGGTTTTGACTTCGAAAGCATTTTTTGGAGAAATGGAGTTGCCCTCTAACTATCAGTTTGTTGGTCCTGTTATCCATAAAAGAGCCGGGCAAACTGCCTTCGATTGGCTAAAACTAGAACAGAGCGAACAGCCAAAAGTATTGGTCAGTATTGGGACTACTTTTGATCATGAGCACAAGAAGAGCTTTTTTGCTAAGGTAATTGAAGCCTTTGCTGACGAACCTTTAACTGTAGTAGTAGTTTCTGAACCATCATTGTTTGAAGAATGGCCTCAGAATTTTATCGTTCAACGCAATGTTCCTCAATTAGAATTATTGCCTCATTTAGATGCAGTAGTTTGTCATGGAGGCCACAATACTGTTTGTGAAACTTTAACTAATGGTTTGCCAATGGTGGTAGTGCCTATTGCATATGACCAGTCGCATGTTGCTGGCAGGGTGGTTAGAGTAGGGGCTGGATTGAGGTTGAATTTCAATCGATTCAAGTCAAAACATCTAAAAGAAGCTGTTGAGGAGATTTTAAACAATAGTGATTTTAAAGAAGCAGCGCAAAAAATGAGGGCTTCTTTTGAAGAAGCTGGTGGAACCGAGACTGCTGCAGATTTGCTGGTGCAATTAAGTGCGGTGAGGTATGCTGAAGTATTAAATAATTAAAAGAAATTATGTCAAAGTTTTTGTTTGTTGTGCCGCCGTTTTTTGGTCATATAAGCCCAACATTAAGTATAGGAGCTAGTTTAATTGCCAGGGGGCATGAGGTAAAATGGTTTGGGATCACGCCTCTTGCAGATTCTCATATCCCTGAGGGTGGTGAATACATCTATCCGGAGGATGACTTGGTTGAGTACCAGGAAGAACTTCAGAAAATATTAAAACGTCAGGATGATGGCCCTGCCTGCTCTGGACCGGAAGTAATGAAGCTTGCGCTTGAAGAAACCTATGTTCCGGTTGCTCGCATTATGATGAAAGGTTTAGGCAACTTTGTAGATGTATGGAAACCGGATGTAATTATAAACGACTGTATCACTTTTGCAGGAGCTTTATGTGCTCATATTAAAGGGATTCCCTGTGTTACCAGTACGCCTGTTCCACCAGATGTGATGGGTGACACAGCTAATAGTGCACCTAAAATATTTGAATGGCAAGAAAATCTGATTAAAGGCTTACAGAGGGAGTTTGGTGTATATGGTGATGAGATTGTGATTCATTCTCATAAAATGAACATCGTTTTCACTTCTGAGGAGTTTGCTGGGGATCAGAATTGGATGCCTCATATGAAATTTGTTGGGCCTGTTAAGGGCCGACCAAATCATGCTGCCTTTGATTGGGAGAGATTAGAAAAAGCAACTACTCCTAAGGTATTTGTTTCTTTAGGAACTTTACTGGTTGACATTAGAAAAGAGTTTTTTGGTAAGCTGATTGAAGCTTTTGCCGATGCTCCGGTAACTATTGTGGCGGCAACCAATCCAGATATTTTTGAACAATGGCCTGATAACTTTATTGTCAATGGCTTTGTGCCACAGGCTGAGTTGATGCCAAAAATGGATGCTGTGATTTGTCATGGGGGTTTTAATACTGTTAATGATACTTTCATTAATGGCTTGCCAATGCTGATCACTCCAATTGCGTACGATCATTTTCATACTGCCAAGCTTATTGAGAACGCGGGCTGCGGTATTAAAATTCGCTATAAGAGATTGCGCATCGAGGATATGAAAAAGGCAGTTTTTGAATTACTTGAAAATCCGGTTTACAGAAATGCCTCCTTAAGAATTAAAGAGACATTTCTCGCTGCAGGTGGAAATGATAAAGCAGTACAGCTTCTTGAAGAATTTGCAGATGCAGAACAAGTATTGGTAACGGTTAATTAATACTGATGAAAAGAAAGCTCCTATTTGCCGAAAGAATGCTCCATGGAAATGGAGACTTGCCATTTAATGCTGTAATCCCAATTAAATTAAAAGGTGTTTTTAAGGCTGAGGATTTGCATCATGCATTAAAAAAGCTTCAGGACAAACATCCGTTGTTGAATGCTTTTGTGAAGGATGATGAGAAATCAATGCCATGGTTTGTAGTTAGTGAAAAGATTGAGCTACCGATTCCTTTAAGAATTGTTACACGGACTAGTGATGATGACTGGAAAACAGAGTCGATGAAGGAGTGGGCTACAGTCTTTGATACAAGATCAGGGCCTTTAATGAGGTTGGTGTGGATAAAGGGTGAGGAGTTTTCTGAATTTATCATGGTTATTCATCATTGTCTTTGTGATGGAGGTTCTGCTATGGCAATTTTGGCAGAGTTACTATTACTTCTTGATGATGGTTCGGTGGATATAGGTAAAGAGGATCCAATATTAAGGATTGAAGATATTATACCAGCTTCCATCCTAAATAGTAAGAAAAAGATCGTCAAAGCTAAATTAATTGGTGGTGTGGCAAATCTGTTTTTGCAGTTATTCCCCGTAAGTAAGAAGAAACTCATTGAAAGAAAACGAGATTACATGATTCACTGGAAGCTTGAAAAAGAACTCAGTGATCGATTAATCCGCAAATGTAAATCTGAAGGAGTTACCGTTAATACTGCATTATGTGTAGCGGTATTAAATGCTTTTAAGGAAGTCCGCAAAGAGGATTTTCATAATAAAATTTCCTTGCCTGTTGATATTCGGAGGTTTGCTCCAAAGATAAAGAGAGATAACATTTTTGCTTTTGGTTTGATGCTGGTAGTTTCTGCAGATAAAGATCTTGTTTTTTTTGCCGATGCTAAAAGAATGCAGGAGGATATCGATAAGAAGACAGCAAAACTAGATCCGTATGAAACAATTATGATGATGGAAGAATCTCATTCCTCATTAAATAATTTCACTAATTTTTTAAAGTACGGTAAGTCGAGTAATGATTGCATGTTTTCTAATTTGGGAAGGGTAGATATTCCTCATCAATATAAACACTTTGCTGTAGAGACTATTTTTAGCCCTTCTGTGATTGGCCCGCTGGGAAATACAACAACACTTGTTACCTCAACTTATCTCGGACAAATGGACTTTACATTCATTGCCAGTGAAGGTTTTATTCCTTATGCTGAGGCGCAGACCATTAAAGAAAAAATGATGGAAATACTGAATAAGCTATGAGAAGAAGACTGATCATGGGAGAGCGAATCATGTATGTGGATTCTTCTACTCCTTTAAATTGTGTGTTTGCAGTAACTATTCGTGGTAGTTTTACTCTTGAAAGGTTGCGTAATGCATTAAATAAAATGCAACAAAAACATCCTTTATTGCGAGCAACTATAAAGGAGGATGCTAAAGGTGTCCCTTATTTCGTCTCCAGCAATAAGCTTGCTGAAATTCCCATTAGGATTACTGAACGGGTTTATGACAATGATTGGAAGGTGCAGTCTAAAATTGAATGGGGAAAACTCTTTAATGAGAAGAGTGCTCCATTGGCTAGGTTGGTGTGGTTAAAGGATACTGATGTTTCTGATTTAATTTTGGTCTGTCCACACTGTATTTGTGATGGAACAACCTTTGTAACTTTGATGAGCGAAATGCTGGAGTTACTGGATAAGCCTGAAAAGGAACTGTCGAGTTATCTGCCATTTAATTCTATGGAAGGGTTGCTTTCACAGTCATTTAAAGCAACTAAAGGACAGGTTTTAAAAGCGAAGTTTTTTTCAATTGTAGCTAAACTATTTTTTCTTTTTAAATCGACAAAAAATAAGAAACCGACAGGGCAAAATTATTTATTGCATTGGCGATTGGATGCAAGTAAAACTGCTGTGCTTACTGCAGAATGTAAGGCTGCGGGTGCAAGTGTTCATGCGGCGTTGTGTGTCATTTTATTAAACGCTTTTCAAGCAATCAGGGGAAATAAGGCAAATGGGAAAGTCATTTGTCCGGTTGATGTGAGGAAATTTGTTACTGAAATAAAGGTGGATAACATGTTTGCTTTTGCGCCTATTGCTGAATTATCTGTTGACGATAAGATTGTTGGTTTTTGGGAAAAGGCCAAGAAAGTAAAGGATGATCTGAATGCAAAAATTGCGGCTATGAAAGTTCATGAACTGCTAGTTATGAGTGAGTATTTTCATGGCTCAGTAAGTAAGATGGTGAAGTATCTGCTAAGCACCGATGGGACACATGATGTGACTTTTTCGAATATGGGTAGATTAGGGATTCCTGAAAAATATGATTCTTTTGAGGTAGAAGCAATTTATAGTCCTACAGTAGGTTTTCCCTGGAGAAATCCCAATACTATAGTGGTAAGTACTTTTAAAGGAGTAATGGACTTTACATTCTGTTCCAATGATGCTTTTTTGCCTGAAAGTGAGGCCGCCGCAATTAAAAATAAAGCGCTTGAATTGTTAGAACAAGAGTTGATGATGAATTATGCTTAAAGAATTAAAAAGTGATGATGTGAGATTGAGAAAGCTTGTTCAAAGAAACCTGCTATTTTATCTCATTCCTAATGTTATCGCCAATACTATTATTCCATATTTTAGCTTTAAAAAGTTCGATGCAGTTCATTTGTTCCAAGGTGAGAATTGTGTTGCGAGGTTTCTTTTGCCAATGGCACTGTTACTTCCATTTATCATCACTTTTGACATTTTAAAAAAAACTATTGCGCTTTCTGAAGAGGGAAAAGCAGGTTTTGTGCTGCCTGAGAACTTTACGAAGAATAAATTCATGTTTAAGATGGCAGGGGCTAACGGTGTAATTACTTCATCTGTTATTTTGGTGTTTATGTTGCTTGTGCAATTTAGTGTTCCTAAAGATTATAGTTTTAACGGAGATTTACTCGCTATTCTTTTAGGTGTATTAGCCGGCACATTGTCTGTAGTTTTTACACTTTGGCCAATTAAAAAAGTAAAGGAACTAAAAGCAGCTTAATTTCCATTTTAGTAGTAACTCTCTAAAGGCTAACAATCATTCTTTCTTAGAAATAAATTAAAAGCTGTATTTTTGCAAGAAAAAAGCAATTGGGAACTTTACTGGATCAAGGAATAAAAGGGTATAAAAATTACGGAACACACCTTAAGGAGAAATATAACGGCCAACGTGTGTTTAAGGTAATAGTTGATGGTGGGTTTACTTGTCCTAACCGTGATGGTAGTAAAGGTTATGGTGGTTGTACCTATTGTAATGTAGATTCTTTTACACCTGAGCTTTCCAGAAAACTGCCAACCATACGTGAGCAATTGGAACAGGGTATGGAAAGAGGTAAAGGTTTTTATAAAGCCGATAAATTTATTGTTTATTTCCAGCCTAATACGAATACTTATGCCCCGGTACATTATTTAAAAATGATGTACGATGAGGCATTATCTATAAATACAGAAGATGTTGTCGGTTTTTCTGTAGGTACCCGACCTGATTGTATTGATGCAGAAAAGGTGGCTTTACTTGAAAGTTACGCTGATCGCTTTGATGTAGATTTGGAAATGGGTATGGAGTCAATATACGACGAAACACTTAACCAGATTAACAGAGGGTGCAGTCACGGAGAGTTTGTAGAAGCAGTAAAATTGCTTGAAAACAGTAAACTTGATCTATGTGTGCACACTATTTTTGGTTTTCCCTGGGAAACTGAAGAGATGATGTTAGGTTATATCCATGAAATTAATCGTTTCCCACAAATCAAGTTTGTGAAATTTCACCACCTTCACATCGTAGAAGGTTCTATCATGGGAGTGAAATATAAAAAGGAACCATTCAAATTGTTCTCATTAGAAGAGTATACCGACCTGCTTTGCAAGTTAATTCCATTATTGAGACCGGATATCGTGATTCAACGGTTATTCGGGATATCGGACTGGGACTTGTTAATCGCACCTAACTGGGGCCTAAATAAATCTGCTATTCAAACTTATATTGATAAGGAAATTGAACGCAGAGGTGTAGTACAAGGATCTGAATACATAGCTAAATAGATTACCAAACTTTATGAATAACTTTATTACTTTGAAACTTAAGATCACTTTGGTCTTAGTTATTTGTGTGCTTTCTACATTTGCTCAGCAAAAAGATGTTGCTTATGCGATTATACCTCAACCGGTGAAACTCGTTCCTGTTGCAGGTAGTTTTAAGTGGACAACTGCTACAAAACTGGTTCTTGCTGCAAATTCTGAAAGCCTGTCGCCAGCTTTTAAAGAATTGAAAGCCACTTTTACGGGGCTTAAAGAAGGTAAGGCAGAGGTAAATACAGTTACTTTAATTCTTGACCCTTCCATTGCAAACGAAGGTTATCAGTTGTCGGTTGAAAAAAAAGCAGTTGTAATTAAGGCTGCGTCAGTACAAGGAGCTTTTTGGGCTATAACCAGCTTAAAACAATTGGCCGGAACTAAGATATTTCGACGTAAAGTAGTTTTGCGAAAATCCGCATTGGATGCAATCACTATTCCTTGTGTGAAAATTGAAGATGCGCCACGTTTTTCATGGAGAGGTATTCATCTGGATGTATCACGCCACTTCTTTGATCTTGCTTATCTGAGAACAATGATTGATAGGATGTCTTATTATAAATTCAACAAGTTTCATTTGCATTTAACAGATGATCAGGGTTGGAGAATAGAAATTAAAAAGTATCCTGAGCTAACATCAAAAGGTGCCTGGAGAGAGATGAACGGTCAGGATTCAAGCTGTATAGCGCTTGCTAAAACAAATCCTGATTACGCTATTCCTGAAAAGCATTTTAAAATGATTGATGGCAAAAGGATGTACGGAGGGTTTTATACCCAAGATGAAATGCGCGGGCTTATTGCTTATGCTGATTCAAAAGGAATAGAAATTATACCGGAAATTGATATGCCGGGACATATGATGGCTGCAACCAACCTGATGCCTTGGTTAACTTCTCATGGTAAAGGCGGACAAGCTAAAGATTTTTCTGAACCATTGTGTCCATGTAAAGAAACAACTTTTGAGTTCGCTGAAAATGTGTTTACAGAGATTGCGGAGTTGTTTCCAAGTAAATACATTCATTTGGGAGCTGATGAGGTTGAAAAGAGCAGTTGGAAGAATGTTCCTGAGTGCGATGCTTTGATGAAAAAGGAGGGGTTGAAAAGTGTAGATGAGTTGCAAAGTTATTTCGTACGCAGGATGGAACGATTCTTTAACAGTAAAGGGAAAAAGCTAATCGGCTGGGATGAGATATTAGATGGTGGCGTTTCGCCAACCGCAACAATGATGTATTGGAGAACCTGGATTCCTACGGCACCTAAACATGCAGCGGAAAAAGGGAATGATCTAATTATGACTCCGGGTGAGTTTTGTTACTTTGATGCTCAACAAGATGGAGGGACATTAAAAAAGGTATATTCTTTTGATCCTTATAAGTTTAATCTAAATGAGAGTGAAAAGAAGTTTGTAATAGGTGTGCAGGCTAATATCTGGACGGAGTATATCCCTTCTGAAAGAAGGTTGGAGTATATGGTGTTCCCAAGAATGTTGGCTATGTCTGAAGTAGCGTGGTATAAAGGTGGTGTGGATTGGGGTAATTTTGAACAACGTGTTCAAAAGCACTTCTCGCTGTTAGATGCTATGAACATAAATTATCGCCTTCCGGATTTGGAGGGGTTTACTACTCAGAGTGTATTTGTTAATAAAGGCGTATTGCATATTAATAAACCACTTGCAGGTTTAACGATAAGATATACTACTGATGGAACATTGCCTACTATACAATCTAAGATTTTTCAGAGCGACTTGACGGTAACTAAGCCAGTTCAGTTTAAAGTAGCAGCCTTTAGGCCAAATGGTAATAGAGGAGATGTCTATATAATCAATTATGAGCAGCAAAGTTATATGAAGCCTGCGCAGTTGTCGTCTCCAAAGAAAGGTTTGAAGTTCTCTTATTATCCTCATTTTTATAAAACGGTAAATGCAATTGATGAAAAGGATCTTGCTAGCGAGAGTATTAGCAAGGCAATTGAAATTCCTGTAGAGAAAACAGCAGGAAGCTTTGCTACCCGTCACAAAGGTTATTTTTATGCAGAAGAAACCGGTATTTATTCGTTTGCATTACGTTCAGATGATGGGAGTGTGCTGAAACTGGGTGATAAAGTGTTTATAGATAGTGATGGAATGCACACATCAATTGAAAAATCTGCTCAAATAGCTCTTGAAAAAGGTTATCATCCTTTTGAACTTATGTTTTTAGAAGGTGGAGGTGGTTATATGCTAAAATTACAATATAAAACCCCATCTGGTAAGCTTAAGGATGTAGATGCATCCGTTTTCTTTCATTGATAATATGCTTATCCGGAGATCATTTAGTAATCTTCGGATAAGTTCCAAATAATTCAATAACCTTCTCTTTTCTGAAATTAAATATTTGTTGCAGTTTATCGGCAACAAATATCTTATTGGCTATTCTTCCCAGGATGCCCATTGGCAGGCCATAGGTTAGTATGTCTGTCATCTCTGTTCCGCCCTCTACTGCTTTAAAGTGATGTTGGTGATGCCAGAACTTATATGGGCCAAATCGCTGCTCATCAATAAAATATTCTTCTTTTCTAATTTGAGTGATTTCGGTCATCCAATCGAGATTGATTCCTGCTATAGGAGATATCTTATAAGTAATGATCATTCCCGGATACATTTCATCCAGGTGGTTTGGGGCTGAAGTTACCTTAAAGGAAATTTCCTTTGGGGTTATTTGCGCCAAATTCATTGGTGAAGAGAAAAAATCCCATGTTTCTCTTATTGATATAGGCAGTTTCTGTTTGAAAATTAAATGATAAGATTTCATAATGTATTTAAAGATACTAGAAAAGTACGGATTTGTGCTTTTGTGTGTTTTTGTTGAATAATATTGCTTTGCTGTTTGTTTTTTGTGTTTGTTTTTTGATTTTGGTTAATTTTTGTTGTTTTGTTAAAATATAAAGATGTTTTTAGGTGTAAAATGACGAATATTTAAAAATAAGTATGTGATTTTGTTATTTTTTTATGTTTTTGTTGTTGTTTTTTGAATTTATTGATGTGATTTTGTGTTTTTGTTTGATTAAAAATATGAATAATTGAAAATTATGTCTAGTTTTATCAAAAAATCAGATAAAGTATAATTATAAACTAGTAAAATCTAACAGTTATGGCAAAAGTTTTATTTAAACAGTGGGGCCCGTTTGCAGTTTTATTAATAATTGCAATTCTAGCTCTTTTTATTCCTCTACTTCCCAACTTTGACGAGGGAAAATACAGTGCCCCGGATATCGCATTTGTATTAATCGCTGCAGCCCTTGTATTTTTAATGACTCCAGGCTTAGCATTTTTTTACGGAGGAATGGTTCATCGTAAAAATGTTCTTTCTACGATGATAAAAAGTGTTGTGTCTGCTGGAGTAATTACTGTTCTTTGGGTAGTAGTTAGCTTTAGCTTGGCATTTGGAGATTCAATTGGGGGCTTTATTGGTGATCCAAGGACTTTCTTATTCTTTCATGGTGTAAATTCTAGCCCTTCATGGAGTCTTGCTGCAACTATCCCGCTTTCATTATTTGCTGTTTTTCAGTTAATGTTTGCGATTATCACACCAGGACTTGTTGTAGGTGCGGTTGCTGAACGTATTCGTTTTACTTCTTACATCTTATTCATTGTATTGTTTTCTCTATTTGTTTATTCTCCGTTAGCACACTGGACATGGCATCCTGAAGGCATTCTGTTTAAAATGGGAGTGTTGGATTTTGCAGGCGGTACTGTAGTTCATATCTCGGCTGGTATGGCTGCTTTGGCTGGTGCTTTAGTGTTAAAACGTAGAAAATCTCATATTGAGCACAATGAAGTTCCACCAGCAAATATTCCTTATGTATTAATAGGTACAGGTTTACTATGGTTCGGATGGTTTGGTTTTAATGCAGGTTCTGCATTAGGAGCAAATAGCTTAGCGGTTTCTGCATTCCTTACTACAAACATTGCAGCCGGTGCAGCTGGTCTGTCATGGATGTTCTTTGATGTATCAAGAGGTAAAAAGCCTTCGGTATTAGGCTTTTGTATAGGTGCAGTAGTTGGCTTGGTTGCTATAACCCCTGGCGCTGGCTTCGTTAGCATTCCATCAAGTATCTTCATAGGTGTTATTGCAGCTGTAATCTCTAATCTTGCTGTTTCATGGAAACAAAAAACCAGTCTTGATGATACCTTAGATGTATTCCCATGCCATGGCGTTGGTGGTATAGTAGGTATGTTGTTAACAGGTGTTTTTGCTACTAAAACCGTTAACAGTGCAGGTGTAGATGGTTTATTATACGGAAACCCATCTTTCTTTATTACTCAGTTAAAAGGTGTTGTTATTGTAGTGATATTCAGTTTTGTAATGTCATTCATAATCTTCAAACTAATTAATCTGGTACAACCAATCCGTGTTACTTCAGAAGAAGAAGAAGAAGGATTGGATGCATCTCAACATAACGAGAAATATTCTCAAGGTACATTGATTGTTGCTTCAACTGGAGTAGAAATAGAAAATACATTTTAAACCGACCACGAACTATCTAAATTATCAACCTCAAACCGAAAATTATGAAATTAAAATCAATATTAACCATAGCACTATTATCTATTGTTTCGGCTACATATGCACAGGAAGCCGCTGAAGCGCCGCTTCAAATTTCGGGATCTGTTGATACGTATTTTAAGTATGATTTTGCGAAAGCCCCAAATATTAAAACCTATTTTGCTAATGAGCAAAACTCGGTTTCTATAGGGATGATCGATTTGGCTTTAAAGAAAACTACAGGTAAGGCTTCATTTGTTGGAGAGTTATCTTTTGGTCCGAGAGGACAGTCTCAGTCTATTCCAAATGGACCTGACGGTGATTCTTTTCATATCCAGAACTTGTATGTTAATTATGCGTTTACTGATAAATTTAGTATGACCGCTGGTTACATGGGAACGTTTGTAGGATATGAGGTAATATCACCTGCGGCTAACTTTAACTATTCAACCTCGTATCTATTTGGTGCAGGTCCTTTTCAAAATGCAGGTATCAAAGGTACTTATGCTTTTTCTGAGAAAGTTAGTTTGATGGTTGGCTTGTTCAATGACTGGAATGTTTATCAGGATCTTAATGGAGTTTCTCATGTAGGAGCTCAATTAATGGTTGCTCCGGTTGAGGGATGGTCTGCATACTTGAACTTCCTATCTGGTTATTCGGCTGGTGCCGGAGGTACAGGTACGATCTTTGACTTAACTACTGCTTATCAGGTAACTGATAAATTTAAGTTAGGCTTAAATGCTGCCGATTACTCGGTTACTAATGACAATGGCGGTTATTCGGGTGTTGCTTTATACCCACAATATGCATTTACCCCTGCTGTTTCATTAGGATTAAGAGGCGAGTATTTTAACATTAAAGGCAAAGGAGAGATGTCGGATAAAAGTATAACTTCTGTTACTTTATCTGGTAATATTAAAGCCGGGGGATTAACTTTTATCCCTGAGATTCGTTTAGATGGTGATAAAGATTTTTCTCAGGAGTTTGTGAAAACAAGCGGTGCCCTGTCTAAAACTGCATCACAATTCTCTTTGGCTGCGGTTTACGCATTCTAGGAGTTTGTAAGAAATATTTTTTAATTTTAAAGAGGGTATCCAAAAAAGGTCTAATTGCTGTTTGATTGTGCTCATCGTCATTCTGAATTTATTTCAGAATCTTGGTTAAGCAAGTTTTGAATAGCAGTTGTAAGATTCTGAAATAAATTCAGAATGACGATCTTGCCTTTTTGGACGCCCTCTTTTTTGTTCCCTTTTATAGAAACTAGCATGTATATACCGATGAAAAAAATAATGTTCTCTTTGCTTCTCCTAATGTTTAGTGCTGCCGGATTTTCCCAAACAAGTGTTTTGCCGATGGATGAACGTGGTAAATATATTTTTTTAGAAGTTGTAGAGCTCCCTGTTGTTAAAAAAGATGTAATGTCAGCAAATGCAAAACGCTTTTTTAAGGGTTACTCAAAATCTATTAAGCTAAATTCTTCAGAAGGAGATACTGCTTTTTATGGAAAGGGCAAGATGATTTTAAGCAAAAACCTCATTGGAGTAGGTCACCCAACTGGCGAAGCGAAATACAACATCTCTTTGGAGCTTAGAAATGGTAAATATAGATTGATCCTTACCGATTTTATAGTTACTCCATATGAGAGAGATCGTTACGGGAATTTTGTTCCGGTAACCGTTAGTACAGCCCTTGAAAAATCTCCTGGCAAACTAAATAATGCTGAATGGGAAAAGAATATGGCTTTCATTGCCACAGAATCCAGAAAGATTGCAGAAAAGTTAAAGACTATAATGAGTAATACAATAAAGGATCCAAAGCCTGAAGCAAAGAAACCTGCCGCTGTCTCTACCGCAACATGGTAGTAGTTTAATGCACCATTTTATCTGCACAGGTAGAGCTGGCAAAAGCCTCCGGTTTTGCTTTAAAAATAAAGCCCATGCTTAAAATATAACCCATAGCCTCGTTTAAAGCTTTGTTTGATTTAAACATGGGGTTCGTGTTAATGTCAGCATGTACTTCCAGATCTACATCATACAGATCTAAAAGATCGCAAATTGAGTAAGCTGTTTCAATAGATTTTTGGACTTCAATAAGCATTCTTTCCTTGATGCTCATTCGTTGCGGAGTTTTCTCTTGATGGATGTACATAAAACCTCCATGATGCTCTCTTAACAGGACTATTACAGTCGCAAAATCGGTTAAAGCTCCCTTTACCTGCGAATCTGTACCAATGCAGACTTTAAGGTGGTAGCCTTTCTCAGTTTCTCTGATGATGGCTTTTTCTACTTCTTCTAATATGGGTGAATGGATTACCTCACCACTAAATTTCTTCCAGATCATACGCTAATTGGTGTTATCATAAACAACCCGTATTCAGGTTTCTTAAAAATAAGAGGATTAAATTAAAATGAAGTTAATTCTTTGTTGTTTAATTGCTAACAATTACTTAGTTGTCAACATGTTAGTGTTGTGTTTTGTTTTGGGGATCGCGTATTTAATATATTCCGGCTATACTATTGTAAATTGAATATTCGTTAAAACAAAACAGCGCTTAATATGATTGTATAATATAAATGTACCAATAATAAATTAATCAGATTGAAATCATTATGAAGACAGAATTGATAAATGAGTTTTATTTGATGCAACGGAGTAGGGCATCTGTAGATTATAATGAAATGTTGGATGAAAGAGTTTATAGGCCTATGAAGCATGCCAATTGGAAAATGACCACATGGATTAGTGAAAGAGGACGTATGCTAATGAATCTGGATGTTAAGTTAAATAGTTCATTGAAACACTTAAGAAAGAAGTATCTAAAGTTTTAATGCGTTAATTCCACTATCTTTGCGCCATGATGGTAGAAAAGGTATTGGGGAATTTAAAAATAGCTTCACTAAATGAAATGCAGCAGGCATCTGTTGCTGCGTGGAAAAAAGGTGGGGATGTAGTCCTGCTGGCTCCAACAGGATCTGGTAAAACAGTGGGATTCTTATTGCCTATACTAAACAATTTAAGGGCTGAAGTTAAGGGAGTGCAAGCTTTGGTGCTCGTACCTTCGCGTGAGCTTGCTTTACAAATTGAAAGCGTTTTTAAGCAAATGGCTACTGGTTTTAAGGTGAATTGCTGTTATGGAGGTCATGCAGTAAGAACGGAACGGAATAACCTTGAGCAGCCACCTGCGGTACTTATTGGTACTCCGGGCAGAATAGCTTATCACCTTCGTCATGAGAATTTTGATGAATCTACCATAACTACACTTGTGCTTGATGAATTTGATAAAGCATTAGAATTCGGTTTTAAGGAAGATATGTCTTATATCATCAAAAAACTACTTTCTTTAAAACAACGGATGCTTACTTCAGCTACGGCAATGGAAGAGATCCCAGATTTTACAGGTGTTAGTAAACCTGTTGAAATTAACTTTTTAAAGGATGTAAAAGTTGTTCCTGATTTAAAACTTAAGAAAGTATTGACTACTGCTGAAGATAAGTTGGATACTTTGCTAAAGTTGATTTGTAAGATCGGAAATAAAAATACCTTGATCTTTTGTAATCACAGGGAAACTGTTGATCGTATTAGTGATCTGTTAATCGACAAAGATCTGGCTCACGATATTTTTCATGGAGGAATGGAGCAAGATGAAAGAGAAAGAGCCTTATTGAAATTCAGAAATGGAAGTATAAAAATTCTTATTACTACTGATCTTGCATCCAGAGGTTTGGATATTCCTGAGGTACAATGTATCATTCATTATCAACTCCCTTATACTGAGGATGCATTTTTGCACCGTAATGGTCGTACCGCCAGAATGAATGCAAAAGGCACTGCATACCTTATTATAGCTGATGATGAAAAGTATCCGTTTCTAAAATCTGATATTGAAACTGAAAATCTGAAAGGTGACTTTAAATTGCCGGGAGATAGTGATTGGCAGACAATATATATAGCTGCCGGTAAAAAGGATAAAGTAAATAAAATTGATATTGTAGGTTTATTGCTTAAAAAGGGTGGTTTGCAGAAAGAAGATGTAGGATTAATTGAGGTTAAAGACCAATCTTCTTATGTTGCAGTTAAGCGTAGCATGGTTAACCGAATCTTAAAATCTTTGGCCAATGAGAAAATCAAAGGTAAAAAGGTTAAGATAGAGGTAGCAATGTAATTGAATTCAAAATATTTAGGGAAATTTAGCATATAATACTCAACATTATGAGCAATAATGACATTTTTAAAAAGTTGCGGGTAGCACTTGAATTAACTAATGATGATATTATTAAAATCATGGAATTAGTAAACTTTAAAATTACCAAGAGTGAACTAGGCTCTTTTTTTAGGAGTGATGATCATCCAAATTTTAAGGCTTGTGGTGATCAGATTCTTCGTAATTTTTTAAATGGCTTGGTTATCTACAAACGTGGACCAAGACCAGAAAAACAAAAATAGTTCTCTTATTTTCATTTGCAAACCTGCAAGTGATTTCTTTATAGCTTTTAAAGGATAGTGAAAATCTTCACTATCCTTTTTTTGTGCTTGTTTTTTTGGATAGTGTAATTGGTGTATAATCATGTCCTGCTGGAAGGTGAATTGCTCAGACTCTTCTCAGATTCAGTTGGATACTGAACTGATGTAGCTGGGAGACAAGAACTAGATGGATAAAAAAATATGTGAAATAATTTTCTCACTTTCGATTAAATGTTAGTAACTTAATAATTGTTAATAACATTTTGTTAGCGACACATCTATCTATCTTAATCTCTTATATGAATAAACTCTACTCTACCTTAGTGGAATTTATTGTGAAACCTCGCAAAATTAATTTTTTTTGTGGGATCGCAATTCTCATGCTCTCATGCTTATTCGCTTTAAGTACCAATGCTCAAACTTATACTAAACATTATATCGCTCCCGCGCCATGGCAGTATTGGAGCAAGGCAAATGAAGTAGTTGTAGCTACAAATAGTACAACCTCGGTCACGGTAACAATCCAAAAGAGTGATGGTACACTGATGGCTACTTTAACCGCTGTTGCCGGTAATCCTGCAGTATATCGTTTTACGGCGCTTCCAAATACATTGCCAATGCACTCGCTAAATACGGTTGTAAATGGGGCAGGTATGATTGTGACAGGCACAAAACCTATTTCTGTTAATGTTAGAAATGTGGCGTCTGATGCACTTGGTAGTGATGGTAATGACTCTTTCATTAAAGGAAATGCATCCTTATTTAGCTTTGGCGATGCAGCAATTGGTACCTCTTTTAGAGTAGGGTATTATAGGGATGGTAATTTGAAAAATCCTGTAACTGCTCAACCCCCAACGCTTCCTATTTATTCTATTTTAGCAATAGAGAATAATACCACAATAAAGATTGCGGGAGTTGCAACAACTACACTAAATGCAGGGCAGAGTTATCTTTTTCAATCAGCTATGGGGACTCTTGTCGAATCTTCCGGTCCCGCTGTGATGAATACCTCTGCAACTGTTGATGCACCGGGAGGCTGTGGGGATGGTGCATATAATCCAATTCCTCCTGTCTCATCGTTAGGGTCGGAGTATGTTGTGGTTAGGGGTGGAGGTAATACTATTGCCGAACAAACAGTTATTGTCGCGTCAGAACCAAATACAAGTGTAACTGTTTCCAATTTTAATGCTAATGGAGTTCTGCAAACTACCCAGACCTATAATTTAGTTGCCGGAGGTAGTTTTGTTCAAATTCCTAACGGAATTGCCAATGTTCAATACTCTGCCTCAAGAATTTTGGCGACTAAAAATGTAGTGGCCTATGCAGGTACTGCGATTAGTTGCGAAGTTGATGTGGCTACATTAGCTCCAATTGCTTCTTGCGGAGGTTCATTGAGAGCTGAAACCTATAAGTTTCGGAACTATGGGGGCGGCAATCTTCCTTATTTTGCTTTTATTCTTACAAAAAGTTTAACTGATAAGATTTTTTTAACAACCACCGGAGGAAGTCCAAATTATACAAATGTTGATATAGAAACACTTGCCGGAGTAGGTATTAGAAGGCAGTTAGGTAGTTCAGGTGTTTATCTTATTGACTTTACTGAAGCAAATATTGGAACACCAGCGGTTTTAACGCTTACCAGTGGAACCAGGTTAACAGTCTGCGCAGTACAGCAGGGAGGTGGATTTTCGATGGCAAATTATTTGTCTCCATTTCCTGAAAAGGCATTAAAACCCACGCTTTCTCAAGCCAATTGTGCTACCGCCACTTTAAGTGTAGATCCATCTAGTTCAGCTCCCTATCAATGGTTTTTGGAGGGAGTGCCTATTCCTGGGGCAACAAATGGTACCCTTGTAGCTACTGCTTCGGGTAATTATACGGTTACCTCACAGCTTGATTGCGGAATTAGTGGACAATCACTGCCCATCGCGGTTGCGCTTTGTAATATCGACCGATCTATTATTAAAACTGTAGATAATACTACACCATCAGCCGGTGGTACGGTTAATTTTACTTTAAAAGCTAAAAACCTTGGTGTTGGTAATGCGGTTGGGGTATCGGTAACAGATGTACTCCCATCTGGTTATACTTTTATTTCAAGTACTGCCACTGGTGGAACGTCTTATGATGGCACCACTGGCTTATGGTCTATTGGATCATTGGCAAGCAATCAGGAGCAGACATTAATTATAACTGCAAGGGTTTTAGCTACTGGTACCTATAATAATACGGCAACAATTAGTGGGCCTCAAACAGATAACGTACCTGCCAATAATACTAGTACAGTAGTAGTTACGCCTACTACCTCTATTAGTGTAACTCCTGGAGGATCAGATGCTCAAACGGTTTGTATAGGAAATCCTATTGTAAGTATAGTTTATACTATATCAGGTAATGCAACCGGTGCAGGTGTAACAGGTTTGCCGCCGGGTGTTTCTGGGGTTTATTCAACAAGTGGTGGTAAGAAATTTACGATTTCCGGAACTCCAACCGGAACAACTAATGGTGCATTAACTTATACAGTAACAACCACAGGAGGAACTCCAAACGTATCAGTTAAGGGAACTATAACAGTAAATGATAATGTTGGTACTCCTGTATTTACATTAGGAACAACGTCTGTTCGCTGTCAGAGTTCAGAGGTAATAACCTATACTGCAACTGCGGCAAATTCCACTTCAATAAGCTATTCTCTTGCTCCGGCAGCGGCTGGGGTTATTAATACTACAAGTGGAGAGGTAACCTGGTCATCTGCATTTACTGGCAGTGCTACAATTACTGCTGCTGCTGCGGGCTGTTCTCCAAAATCCTCAACACATACAGTTACCGTAACCTCTACAGGGGCTGTTAATGGTAGTGCTACTGTTTGTTCTGGAAGTAATAGTGGAACATTGACCTTGTCAGGACAGACTCCAGGAAGCACCATCACAAGATGGGAGTCTTCTATCGATGATGGGATGACCTGGCAGCCAATAGCTAATACAACTACGAGTCTAAATTATTCAAACCTTGCAACATCAACTTTGTATCGGGCAGCAGTAGTTGCTCCGGGAGCAAATTGTCCGGATACTTATTCTTTACAAGGCAAGATAACAGTAACTCCTGTGCCGGTTGTAGATAACCAAACTGTAAGTATTTGTACTACGGGTTCATTTACAATAACGCCAGCAGGAGTGCCAAGTGGTACAACTTATACCTGGGGAGCCCCGGTTAGGTCCTCTGCGGCTGTAGTTGGCGGGGTAGCGAGTACAAATCAGAGCACAATAGCTAGTGGAACGTTAAGCATAGCAGGGTCAAGTGTCGGAACTTTAACGTATACCGTAACTCCTACCTATGCTTCGTGTCCGGGTGCTCCGTTTACTATTGTAGTAACGCTTGTTCCGCCTATAACTGCATCAGCTACAAATCCTTCAGCCATTTGTTCTGGTACAGCTTTCAGTGTTACTCCAACAAGCAATGTTAGTGGAATGCAGTATACCTGGACAGCAGCCCAGCAATCTGGAGGAACTGTGACAGGTTTTAGCGATCAAGCAACTGCTACAGCAGCCCCTATAGGACAAGTTTTAAGCAATACAAGTAATACTGCCGGAGTAATTCGTTACACAGTAACACCAACCCTTGGTGGTTGTAGTGGAGCTGCGTTCACTATTGATGTAACTGTTCAACCCGTTGTTGCAAATAATACCATTAGTGATCCTGTGGTATCCAGCTTTTGTGGAAGTGGCGATCCTGCTATTTTAACAGGTACAACACCTACGGGTGGTAGCGGAACTTATGCTTATCAATGGCAAAGCAGTACTGATAATATAACTTTTACTGATGTTTCAGGAGCTACTCAGGCAACATACGATCCGCCAGTAATAACAAGCACAATTTATTACAAACGTCAGGTAAGCTCCGGGGCATGTAATGTTCCTCTGTTTAGTAATGCGATTACCTTAACGGTTAGCCCTGCTTTAACTGCGGGAACAGTTGGCAGTAGTCAAATTTTCTGTGCAACTGGCGATCCTGCTGCTTTTACAGAATTAACTGCTCCGACAGGGGGTGATGGCACTTATACTTATCAATGGCAAAGTAGTACTGATAATGCAATTTTTACAAATATTGCAGGAGCTACTGCCGCCACTTATGATGCGCCATCAATTACACAAACTACATACTACAAACGTGTGGTTAGCTCTGCCGGGTCGGCATGTGCAGATCAGAGTAGTAATGTTATTACAGTAACCATTCAGCCATCGCTGGCTAATAATGCGGTCACTGCACCTGCAACTACAGTTTTCTGTATTAATGGAGATCCGGGTATCATTACAGGATCTACACCAACAGGTGGAAGCGGAACTTACGCTTATCAATGGCAAAAAAGTATCGACAATGTAACCTTTACCAATGTTTCAGGAGCTACTCAGGCAACATACGATCCACCGGTAATAACAAGCACAACATATTACAAACGTATTGTTACTTCTGGAGCATGTAACATTCCTTTGCTTAGTAATGTAGTTACCTTAACTGTTAACCCTGCTTTAACTGCGGGAACAGTTAGTAGTAACCAAACTTTCTGCGTAAGCGGCGACCCAGCTGCTTTTACAGCAACTGCTCCAACAGGAGGTAATGGCACTTATACTTATCAATGGCAAATTAGTACTGATAATGTAACTTTCACAAATATTGCAGGAGCTACTTCGGCTACGTACGATGCGCCATCAATTACGCAAACAACATATTACAAACGTGTGGTTAGCTCTACCGGGTCAACATGTGGAGACCAGAGTAGTAATGTTATTACGGTTACCATTCAACCAGCTATTGCTAACAATGCAGTAACTGCGCCTGCGGCGATCACTTTCTGTGTTAACGGAGATCCAGGACTAATTACAGGATCAACACCAACAGGTGGAGATGGTGTAAATTATACTTACCAATGGCAAATAAGTACGGATAACATTAGCTTTACTAATATTGCATCGGCTACAGGGACAAATTATGATCCGGCTGCAATTAGTCAAACTACGTACTTCAAGCGTTTAGTTACATCTGGAGTATGTTCAATTCAGGCAAGTAGCAATGTTATTACTTTTACCGTTAATCCGGTACTAACTCCTGGGGCTATAAGCGCAAATCAAACCTTCTGTGTAAACGGAGATCCTGCTGCTTTTACAGCAACTGCTCCAACCGGAGGTAATGGAACTTATACTTATCAATGGCAAATAAGTACAGATAATACTAATTTCACTAATATCTCAGGAGCTACTGCAGCTACTTACGATGCGTCTGCCATTACTCAAACAACTTATTACAGACGAGTAGTTACTAGTGCCGGAGTTGGTTGCGGTCCGGTTTTTAGTGCTTCGGTTTCGGTTACAATTCAACCTTTAATTACTAATAATAGTATAACTGTTCCAGCTACAAATGAATACTGTGAAACAGGCGACCCTGGTGTTATTGTTGGCTCAACTCCGATAGGAGGTAGTGGAACTTATACTTATACCTGGGAGCAAAGCACAAATGGTACAGATTGGAGTCCGGTAGCTGGTGCAATCGGTAAAGACCTCGATCCAAATGCCATTTCAGTAACAACCCAATATCGCCGTTTAGTAACATCAGGTACTTGTAACGCTATTAGTACTCCGATTACTGTTACTATAAATAAAACACCAACTGTTGCAAATGCAGGTGCCGACATGGAGCACTGCGTGCAGGATTTATTTAATCTTTCGGCAAATACTCCTACTGTAGGTATCGGAGTATGGGCGGTGGTATCTGGGCAGGCGGTTATTGATGCTCCTAATTCAGCAACATCTACTGCTAATGTTCCTCAAGGAAGTACAGCAACGTTATCATGGACAATAACTAATGGAAGTTGCCCACCATCTGTTGATTTGGTAACACTTACAAATTATGCCTCTCCAAGTACTGCAAATGCCGGACAAGATGTTACGCAAAATAATTCGGGCGTATTTACCATGCAAGGTAACGTGCCTAGTATTGGATCGGGAAAATGGACTGTAAAAGCAGGAAGCACAGCAACAATTGCAGATCCTACAAACCCAAATACCGGGGTTACTATTGCACCTAATACCTCAGCAACCTTAGTTTGGACCATAAGTAACGGGCCTTGCGGAGTTTCAACCGATGAAGTGACAATCAATTATGTAGTTAGCGCAGATATAGTTGTGGCAAAATCATTGCTTACAACTGGAACTATTACCGCAGGACAGTCAATTACTTACCAGATTGTTGCAAGTAACAATGGTCCTAGTAATGCTACAGGCGTAATTATTACTGATGCTGTTCCTTCAGATATTGCCGTAACTTCAATTGCAGCAAATACAAGTGGTTCTGCTTCAGTTGTTCAAAATACATCTGCAGGAAATTCAGTAAATGTTACTGCCAATATTGACGCAGGAACAGGAAATTCAGTAACCATAACTGTTACCGGAACAATCCGTCCTGACTATGCAGGCTCATTAACCAATACTGTAACTGCTACTTCTCCAAATCAACCTGATCCAAATGGAGCAACCTCTACTGTTACTACTCCGGTTACCAGAGTACCGGTATTAGCCGTAGTTAAAAACGGTCCTGCAAATGTGGTTGCCGGTCAATCTATAGCTTATAAAATTACAGTTAGCAACACGAGTATAAGTGATGCTATCTCTACCGTTATTACTGATGCCATACCATCACAGATTACAAATATTACCTGGGCAGCTTCTAAAACAGGTATTGCCTCATTTATCGGAGCTGGAACCGGAACGGGTAATGCTGTAAATTTAACCGGTAGTATCCCTGCAGGTAGTGGAAACACTATTGTGATAGATGTTACAGGTACAGTTTTGCCATCAGCAACAGGAAGTTTCGACAATATTGCAAAAGTTACTCCAGCTGAGCCAGGAGTGCCTCCGGTTAATTCAAATACTGTAACTACTAATGTTTCAAGTGTAACTGGTTTGGTTATGCTTAAAAACGGACCATCATCTGGCGAAGCAGGTAAAGCAATCAGTTATACCTTAACCATCACCAATAACGGAGCTAGTGATGCTCGAAATGCAATCATTAATGACTTGATCCCAGCGGAAATTAAAAACGTAAGCTGGACAGCTGTTACACAGGGTGGAGCCTTGATCAACGGAACTGCGAACGGATCAGGGAATTCAATTAACCTGAACGCCAACATACCAACAGGTGGAATTAATGCAATTAAGGTTACTGTAAATGGTACCATTGATCCATCTTTCAGCGGCGTACTTACAAATACTGCAATAGCAACTCCATCAGAAACAGGAAGTTTACCATCAAGTTCAACTGCAAAAACAAGAGTAACAAGAACTCCGATTGTAGGCGTTACTAAGGCTGCACCAGCAACCTTAACCGCAGGACAGCCAATTACTTATACAATAACAGCTACAAATACCAGCATTGCTGATGCAAAGGCTTTAGTGATTAAAGATAATGTGCCGGCTCAGATTAGTAATGTTAGCTGGACTGCAAGTGCTGCTGGTCAGGCAGCTGTTAGTGGAACTTTTAATGGAACAGGTAATGTAATAAGTATAACAGGGGATCTCCCAACTGGTGCCGCAAATAAAATTGTGATCACTGTTACAGGAACTGTAAACCCTTCTTTCAGTGGTTCTTTAGAGAATACCGTAACCGCTACCCCTTCAGAACCAGGTACAACTCCTCAAACGGCAACAGGAATAACAGAGATTAGTAGAAAGCCTGTTCTGGTTATACAAAAAAGTGGACCGGCAACTATAAAATCTGGTGAGCAGATTACCTATACTATTGATATTTCAAATACAAGTTCTTCTGATGCTATCGATGTTGCAATTAATGACATAGTACCTGCCGGATTAACGAATGTATCATGGACTAGCTCAACAGCTGGTTTGGCTACCGTGGCTACAGGCATTAATGGAAGTGGAAACACAATGGCCGTTAAGGGAAGTATTCCATCTGGTGTAAGCAATAAGATCACGATGCAGGTTACCGGTACCGTTGATCCTTCATTTAGTGGTACATTAATCAATACTGCAACTGCTACTCCACATGAACCTGGAACTACATCGGTAAATTCTACTGTGAATACAGAGGTTAGCCGAACACCAATTATTAGTTTAAGTAAAAGCGGCCCTGCATCTCTTATTGCCGGACAACAGATTAGCTATACAATTGAGGCAACAAACCTAAGTACATCAGATGCTAAAACATTGGCAATTGTGGACAATGTGCCGACGCAAATTACTAACGTAAGCTGGACGACAAGTGTAGCAGGAACTGCTCTTGTTAACAATCCTTCAAATGGAACCGGTAATGCTATTAATATCACAGGCGATTTACCGGCAGGTTCTGCAAACAAAATTACCATAACGGTTAACGGTACAGTAGATCCGGCATTTAACGGAACACTTACCAATAGTGCTACAGCTACACCAGCTGAGCCTGGAACAAGTCCTAAAACTGCTACCAGCACTACCAATGTTAGCAGAACACCAGTATTAGCCATACAAAAAGGAGGCCCTGGAGTAATTTCGGCAGGTCAGGAAATTACCTATTCTATAGTTGTCAGCAATACCGGTACCGCAAATGCTATTGGTGCAACTATTAACGATGCGGTACCTGCCAATATCACTAATGTGACATGGACGAGTGTTGTGGGTGGTACAGCAAGTATAACCAGTGGTTCAACTGGTTCGGGTAACAGTATAGCGTTAAACGCTAATTTACCTGCCGGTTTAAGTAATACAATTACTGTTAATGTTAAAGGAACTGTTATTGCCTCGGCAACCGGTTCTTTGGTAAATACGGCAACTGTAACTCCAATAGAACCCGGTACAACACCTGGAACTTCTACTTTAACGACTGTTGTTAACAGTAAGCCATCAGTAACATTGGTTAAAACAGGTCCTTCAGTAATTTCTGCAGGTCAAGTAGTAAACTATACAGTAACAGCAATAAATAATGGTCCTTCTGATGCAAGAGTTTTGGCTATTGCAGACGTTGTACCTGCCACTCTTACAAATGTAACATGGACAGCTACAGCTACCGGAACTGCATCTGTAACAACAGGCGGTTCTGGAACAGGAAATAATGTTTCCATTAGCGGCGATTTACCTGCAGGATCTGCAAATACAATCTTAATCAACATCAGTGGATCAGTTCCTGCAAATGCAATTCCTGGAACATTCGCAAATACTGCTGTAGCAACGCCTTCAGAAGCAGGTATTACACCGGTAAATTCAAATACAATTACGACTACTATTGATCAAAAATTAGCAGTTACGATACAAAAATCTGCTCCGCCTGCACTTTTTGCCGGAGAAGATATTACTTATACGTTGTTAGTAGGCAACACTGGTCCAAGTGATGCGAAAAACTTATCCATTACTGATGAGATTCCAGCCGGAATAACCAATGTAAGTTGGACCGCGACAGCTCAGGGAGCCGCAACTTTAGTATCTGGTTCAACAGGTACAGGTAGCCAACTTAATGTAAGTGCAAATATCCCTGGGGGGAATGCCAATATAATTTCAATTACAATAAAAGGAAAAGTTGATGCCAGATATAATGGTACTCAGCTTGTAAATACTGCTGTAGCAACACCTTCTGAATCAGGTAATCCACCGGTAAATTCTAATACCACTACAACTCAGATCAGCAAGCAGGCAGATATTCAAATTACTAAAGGAGGTCCGGCTACTGCCGTTGCAGGTTCTGCAGTAACTTATACAATACTTGTAAATAACCAAGGGCCAAGTAATGCCGAAAACGTAAATATAATTGACAACATACCTGCTGGTATTGTTAGTCCTGTTTGGACGGCAACAGCTACTGATGGTGCAACGCTATCAGGCCCTGCAAGTGGTGCCGGTAACATTAATCTGTTTGCTGCTATCCCATCTAATACTGGTAAGGTAACCATTGTTGTTAATGGAACTTTATCAAAAGACTATGCCGCTGCAAGTCTGGTAAATACAACTACAGCTACACCTGAAGCAGGTGTAGTGGATCCAAGTCCGGCTACAAGTACAGTAACCACAGCGGTTAACCGTGTAGCTAATTTGAGGATCATTAAATCTGGACCTGCAGACATTGGAGCTGGAGGTGCAATCACTTATAGCCTTCGTGTAATTAATGACGGTCCAAGTGATGCATCAGGAGTAGAAATCAAAGATGCTTTGCCTGCTCAGGTTTTAAATGCAACATGGACAGCAACAGCTAGTAATGGCGCTATAGTAAGTGCAGCTACTGGTAGTGGTAATGTGAACTTGATCGGTAGTATCCCATCAGGAACAGGAGAAATAGATGTTACAATTAATGGAACGGTTGATCCTGCGAGTACTGATGGATCTAGCTTCAGTAACACTGCTACTGCAAACTTCCCTGCAGGAAGCCCTATAACTGATCCTGATCTTACCTCTAATTCAAGTACAGTTCCTACCAAGGTGAATAATGATCCTGTACTTAAGGTTTCAAAAAGTGGGCCTTCCAATGTAAATATTGGCGATAGGATAGACTATACAATTATCATCAGGAATGGTGGAGCAGGTAATATCACCAATGCAGAGATTACAGACAATGTACCTGCCGATATTGAAGTTTTAGGCTGGACTGCCACAGCACAAAGTGGAGCTTCTTTGAATGGTATTCTTAATAATACAATTACAGGAACTAGCTCTTCAATTGTTTTAATGGGAGATATCCCTGCCGGTGATCCTTCGACAATTATTAGTATCACTATTCAAGGTAAAGTTAAAACAACAGCTCATCCAACATTTACCAATACCGTATCAGTTGAGGCTAATGGAAAAAGAGAAAGTTCTGTTGTAACGGCAGTTAACACTTCTACTGATATTATAGTAGAGAAAGCTGGTCCGCAAACGATCAAAGCTGGCGAGAATATAGCTTATACTATCAAAGTTTCTAATGCAGGTCCAATTGACGCTGCGGGATTAACTATTAATGATAATATTCCAACTAATATCCAAAATGTAAGCTGGACGGCTGTTGCCTATGGTTTAGCAAGTGTGGGTACAGCAAATGGAAATACGGGCGTGATCCAAACTACAGCGGATATTGCTGCTGGTTCAGGAAATTACATTTTATTTAGTGTAACAGGTACTGTTAATCCGGCTATGCCATCTGGAAGTATTAAAAACACTGCTTCTGTGGTATTGCCCGTTGGTGTAACCGACTTTAACATGGATAACAATACCAGTGATGTAACCACTGCTGTTACGTCTCAATCTGGATTTGTGGTTAGGAAGTCGGGACCGCAAGATGCTTTATCAGGTACAGGAATAACTTATACTATAAAGGTTTCAAACGCTGGTCCAAGTAATGCAAGTCAAGCCGAAATCAGGGATATTGTTCCTGCTGGTATTAACAATGTAACCTGGACAACAAGTAGTACGGGGGCTGCTGCGGTAACCGCAGGTAATACAGGATCAGGATCTACTATAGTTGTAACCGCAGATTTCCCTGCGGGTTCCGGCAATGAGGTAACAATAGTTGTTAACGGTACTATAGATCCAGGTTTTACGGGTGAGCTATTAAATAATGCGACAGTTAAGCCTACAGAACCAGGTAATCCACCGGTAAAATCAGATGATGTAAAAACAACAGTAACCAATAAGTCCGGTATTCGTATTGTTAAGTCTGGGCCTTCATCAATTGATGCTGGAAAAACGCTTACTTATAAACTGGAAGTAACAAACTCCGGACCTGGAAATGCAGTGGATGCTGAAATATCAGATGCTATACCAGCTGCACTCACAAATGTAAGTTGGTCGACTGCCACAGAGGCCGGTGCTACAATTACATCGGGAGCTACGGGTAGTGGTAATGCATTGTCTGTAGTTGCTAGTCTTCCTGCCGGGGCCAGTAAAGTGGTTGTCACAGTAACGGCTCAGGTTCCTGCAGATGCGATTGCCGGGAACATTAGCAATACAGCAAAAGTAACTCCTAAGGAGCCTAATAATCCTGAAGTACCGTCTGATCCTGTTGTTACTGAGGTAATTCAGAATTCAGGTTTAACTTTAACTAAAAATGGCCCATCTGCTATTAATGCAGGTGAGTTTATTACCTATACTTTAAACATCGGAAACACTGGCCCGTCCAATGCGAAAGGGGCTCAGTTATCAGATCTTGTTCCTTCAGTGGTTAGAGTGATCTCATGGACCTCAACCACAAGTGGTGGAGCTGTAGTCAATAGTGGTGCTACAGGGTCGGATAGAAACATTAATATGAATGTTGATGTTCCGGTTGGTGGAAACATCGCCGTTACCGTTAATGCGGTAGTAGAACCATTATTTGCAGGTAACATTGTAAATAAAGCTGTTCTTACTCCGTCAGAAAGTGGTAAAACTCCAATTGAGGCTACAGTAACAACAACTTCTGTTAGATTAACAGACATAAAAATAACCAAGAGCGCTACTGGAACGGCAACTGCCGGACAGCAACTGACCTATCAGATTGCAGTTTCTAATAACGGACCAAGTACAGCCCTGGCTTTGAAAATTGAGGATGCTATACCGGTTGAACTAAAAAATGTTAGCTGGAGTACAGTAACTTCAGGAAATGCCTTTGTTGCTACTGGTGCAACTGGAACAGGTAATGCGCTTAGTTTAACTGCCACAATTCCGGCAGGACAGCCAAATGGTTTAGTAATTAATGTGCAGGGAACTATTGATCCTTCGTTTAAAGGAACTTTAAGCAATACCGCCAAAGCTACACCTGCTGATCCTAATAACCCACCTGTCGTAACTCCGCCTGTTGAGACTGTTGTTGAGCAACGCCCTGTTATTGTGATTAACAAAACAGGCCCCTCAACAGCTACTGCCGGATCAACAATCAGTTATGTTGTTGAAGTTGAGAACACCGGATTGAGCAATGCCAAGGATCTGGTAATAACGGATAATGTATCCGCGAACTTAACCAATGTTAGTTGGACAGCACTTGTAAGTGGTACAGGTAGTATCACCCAGGGAGCTACTGGTACCGGAAATGCTATAAGTGTTAAAGGAGATTTGCCAGCTGGAAACAATGGTAAAATAACAATTACAGTAAAAGGAACCGTTGATCCATCTTTTGCAGGAACAATAAGTAATCTAGCTACAGCAACACCATCTGAGGTAGGTAATCCACCTGTTGTAACACCACCGGTAACTACGCAGGTAGATCAGAAACCGGCTATTGTAATAACAAAATCGGGCCCTGCTACAGCAAATGCAGGCGGTCAGATTTCTTATGTAATTGACGTAAGCAACACAGGGTTAAGTAATGCCAAGGATTTGGTAATTACAGATAATATACCTGCTAATATTACTAATGTTAACTGGACTACCAGTGTTGAAGGCACAAGCGCTGTTACAGCTGGTGGAACTGGTACCGGAAATGCTTTAAGCGTTACAGGAAATATTCCGGCAGGTTCAGCCAATAAAATACACATCAACATAACAGGAACTATTGATCCTTCATTTGGAGGAACATTGAGTAACAGTGCTACTGCAACCCCTTCAGAACCGGGTAATCCACCAGTGGTTACTCCTCCTGTTGAAACGGTTACAGAGCAACATCCGGTTATAGTGATCACTAAGGTAGCACCGGCAGTTGCAATAGCCGGTGCTGAGATCACCTATACAATTGAAGCAACAAATACAGGGTTAAGTAATGCGAAGGACCTGTTGATTTCAGATAATGTTTCTGCCGTTCTTAGCAATGTAAGCTGGACGACAGCTGTTGCAGGAACAGGATTAGTAACCTCTGGCGGAACAGGAACAGGCAACAATATTAGCATTAAGGGAAATATTCCTGCAGGAGCAACTAATAAAATCATTGTTACTATAAAAGGTACAATTAGTCCTTCTTTCGTCGGTATTTTAAGTAATGTGGCTACGGCTACACCATCAGAACCAGGTAATCCACCGGTAGTAACTCCACCTGCAGAAACTCAGGTAGATCAGAAACCGTTCATAGTGGTAACTAAAACCGGTCCGGCTACCGCAACAGCCGGGGCTGAGGTTGCATACGTAATTGAAGTAGTAAATACCGGTTTAAGCGATGCCAGTAATCTGGTAATTACTGATGAGGTTCCGGCTGCATTAAGCAATGTAAGTTGGGCAGCAACAGCTGCTGGTAATAGCAGTATTAATGGCTCATCTACAGGTAATGGAAACCAGTTAATTATAAATGCCAATATTCCTACAGGTATGGGTAAGATCACTATTGCTCTTAAGGGAACATTGGATCCTTCGTTTAGTGGTAAGCTAGATAATATCGCGATAGCTACACCAGTTGAAAAAGGCAATCCACCGTTAATAACGCCACCTGTAACGACTATTGTAGATCAGAAACCTGTTATTGCCTTAACTAAAACCGGTCCTGCAACAGCAGTAGCCGGAGCAGAGATTACCTATGTAATTGAAGCCGCAAATACCGGATTGAGCAATGCCAAAGATCTGGTGATTACCGATAATGTACCGGCCGGCTTAAATAATGTAAGCTGGACCGCAACTGCATCGGGTACTGCAATGGTAAGTGCAGGAGGTAATGGTTCGGGCAATGCGATCAGCATTACCGGTAATATCCCTGCAAGCAATGGCAGTAAAATCAGCATTACCGTAAAAGGAACCATAGATGCTTCGTTTGCAGGTAAGCTGAGTAATATTGCTACGGCTACCCCGTCAGAACCGGGTAATCCGCCAGTGGTAACTCCACCTGCAGAAACTACTGTAGACCAGAAACCGGTTATCGTGATCACTAAAACAGCCCCTTCAAGCGGGGTTGCCGGAGCCGAGCTTACTTATGTGATTGAGGCCAGCAATACCGGATTGAGCAATGCAAAAGACCTGGTGATTACTGACAATGTACCTGCGGAGCTGAGCAATGTAAGCTGGAGCAGCAGTGTAACCGGATCAGGGTTAGTGACTTCAGGAGGAACAGGTACAGGTAACACAATCAGTGTAACCGGTAATCTTCCTGCAGGTAACGGCAATAAGATCACCATCACTATCAAAGGTACTATAGCCCCTTCATTTGTAGGCAAATTGAGCAATACGGCGAAAGGTACACCTTCAGAACCGGGCAACCCACCGGTGGTAACCCCACCTGCAGAAACCGAAGTTGGTTCTGTACCGGGAGTAACCATCCATAAAACAGGTCCTGTAACGGCAGTTTCAGGTACAGAGGTGATTTACCTGATCGAAGCAGGCAATACCGGCTTAAGTAATGCAGTTGGTTTGACCATCAGTGATGCTGTACCTGCTACATTAAGCAATGTAACCTGGAGCAGCAGTGTGTCGGGATCGGCAGTAATCACCTCAGGTGGTACTGGTACAGGAAATACGATTAGTGTAAAAGGAAATATCCCTGCGGGAGGCAGCAATACCATCCTGATTACGGTGAAAGGAACCATTGCCCCATCGTTTAATGGTAACCTTGCCAATACAGCTACAGCTACCCCGGCAGAGCCGAACACGACACCGGTAAGTTCAACAAGTACTACCGTGGTGAGCAAAACCCCGGTACTATCGATTCAGAAAAACGGACCTGCAAGCATTTCAGCAGGACAGGCGATTAGCTATACGCTTAATGTAAGCAATACAGGGACAGCAAATGCAGACAATGCAGCAATCACTGATATTGTTCCTGTAAATGTGAACAATGTTAGCTGGACAGCGGTAGCGGATGGTACGGCGACTATTTTAAGTGGTGCAAATGGTACTGGTAATTCGGTATCACTGAATGCCAACATCCCGGCAGGTGCTGGTAATGTGATCCGTGTAACGGTAAACGGAACAGTGAATGCTTCGGCAAGTGGCAGTTTAGAAAACAGTGCTACCGTAACACCATCAGAACCGGGCACGAGTCCTGTAACTTCAACAGTAAGTACGGCTGTTAACCAGTCACCATCAATAGCATTGGTAAAAACCGGACCATCAGTAGTTTCAGCAGGACAGTCGGTTACCTATACTTTAACGGCTACCAACAATGGGCCATCGAATGCACAGAACCTGTCGATTACCGATGCGGTTCCGGCAGGATTAACCAATGTCAGCTGGACGGCAGTAGCTTCAGGTAGTGCAACAGTAAGCACTGGCGGCAATGGTACAGGTAATACTGTTTCCGTAAAAGGAGATATTGGGGCAGGAGCAGGCAATAATATTGTAATTACCATCACTGGTGACATAGATGCTTCAGCCTTACCAGGAACGATCAGCAATGTGGCCACAGCTACTCCATCAGAGCCTGGTATTCCACCAGTGAACTCGAATACGATTACCACCACCATCAATAATAAAGTAAACATCCGTGCAGTTAAATCAGCACCATCAAGTGTTTCAGCAGGAGAACAGTTGACCTATACTTTACAAGTATTTAATGATGGCCCTTCTAATGCAGTTAATTTGGCTATCGCGGATCCCCTTCCGGCAGGATTGGGTAATATTAGCTGGAATACTGTAGTATCTGGAGCAGCAGCAATAGTGGAGAATGGTACAGGTACGGGTAGTTCAGTGAACCTGAAAGTGAATTTACCTGCAGGTTCAACGAACAGTGCTACAGTTACAATAACCGGAACTGTTAATGCTTCATTTAATGGAACATCACTTAATAATCAATTCACAGCAACACCAACAGAGCCGGGTAATCCACCTGTGACTTCAAATAACGTAATAACTACTGTTGGTAAAACAGCAGATCTGCGCATCCAGAAAACCGGTCCTCAGACCGCTGTTGCAGGATCAGCGATTACTTACAGCCTTACTGTAAGCAATGCAGGCCCATCAGATGCAGGCAATGTGAGCATCTCCGATGTGATCCCTGCAGGCATCAGCAATGTGAGCTGGACTGCAGTTGGTCAGAATGGAGCGACGATCAATGGCGCAAGCAGTGGCGCCACAAATACGGTTAATGTCAGTGCAAATATTCCATCAGGAACAAGCAGTGTGCTGGTTACGATAAATGGAACCATAGCCGCAGGCTATAGTGATCCTTCAATTGTAAACACGGCTACGGCTACCCCACCTGCAGGCACTACCGATCCTAGTCCGGCTACCAGTACGGTAACTACGGCGATCAGCCGAGTGGCCAATGTAAGGATCGTCAAATCGGGCCCTGCAAATATTGGGGCAGGTGAGATGCTGACCTATAATTTAAGGGTAGTAAACGACGGTCCAAGTGATGCACCTGGTGTACAGATCAAAGATGCTATTCCTTCAAATGTTGAAAATATAACCTGGATAGCAACGGTTAAAAACGGGGCTACAGTGAGCGTGGCCAGTGGAACAGGTAATATCGATATTACTGGAAACATTCCTTCGGGCACCGGAGAGATCGATATCGAGATCAAAGGCAGGGCAAAAGCAAGCAATGCCGATGGTGCGGTGTTTACCAATACGGCTACGGCCAACTTCCCGACGGGCAGTCCGGTAACAGATCCTGAACCGGCTTCAAACAGCAGTTCAGTAAGTACCAAAGTAAACAACGACCCTGTCCTTAAAGTATCGAAAAGCGGACCTTCGACCACCAATATCGGTGATCCGATCAATTATACAATTGTGATCCGAAATGGTGGTGCAGGTAACATTACCGGTGCACAGATCTCCGATCCTGTACCTGCAGATGTAGCGGTAAGCAGCTGGACTGCTGTAGCTACAGGCGGGGCAACACTAACTGGAACTGCAAGCGGAACAACCAATACCATTGCGACCACTGCAGATATCCCTGCTGATGGAGATCAGAATACCGCGATTACGATTCAGATCACGGGTACGGTAAAAGCTACTGCCCATGCAAGTTTCACCAATACGGTAACGGTAACAGCGAATGGGGTAAGGGAAAGTTCGGTAGTGACTGCAGTAAATGAGTCGACCGATATCCATATTGACAAAACAGGCCCACAAACTGCTTCGGCAGGATCAGCGATTGCCTACAGCATAAAAGTAGGTAATGCTGGGCCGATTGATGTGAGTGGTCTAACGATAAGGGACAATGTACCGGCAGCGATAGAGCAGTTAAGCTGGACCGCAGTAAGCAGTGGGTCAGCGGTACTTACCGGTGCCACCAGTGGTAACAGCAATACGATCCAGACCATTGGTAACATCCCTGTTGGCGCAGGCAATTATATTACCATCAATGTAAATGGTGTAGTTAAAGCAGGTACCCCTGCAGGCAGCATCAGCAATACAGCTGATGTACAGCTTCCGGCAGGCATTACCGATTTCAATACAGCGAACAACAGCAGTACGGTTAAAACCACGATCAACAATGTATCGGGATTGGCGATCAGCAAATCAGGACCACAGGATGGTGTTTCAGGATCAGCAATCAGTTACACGATCAGGGTAGTGAACAATGGTCCGAGTCATGCCAATCAGGCGGTGATTACCGATGCAATACCTGCAGGTATAACCAATGTAAGCTGGACTGCTACCGGATCAGGGGCTACTACAATTACAGATGGATCTGGTGGGGTAGGTAATACCCTATCTGTGCGAGCCGATATTCCGGCAGGTGTGGGTAATGAGGTGAACATTCTGGTAAAAGGAACCATTGATGCAGGCTTTGCCGGTCAGCTGGTAAACAGCGCAACGGTAACCCCATCAGAGCCGGGCAATCCACCTGTTACCTCACCAAATGTGACCACCAAAGTGGTGAACAAATCAGGTATCAGTATAGTGAAATCAGGGCCAGGCAGCATTGATGCAGGTACTAATATCGCTTACACGCTAGAGGTGAGCAATGTAGGTCCTGGTAATGCCATGGCCGCAGTGATTACTGATGCTGTTCCTGCAACATTAACCAATGTAAGCTGGACAACAGAAGCGATTTCAGGAGCGGTGATCCATACAGGAGCAACGGGTACAGGCAATGCAGTGAGTGTAAATGCAGATTTACCGGCAGGCAGTGCCAAGGTGATTGTTCACATTGTTGGGCAAGTACCTGCAAGTGCAATCGCTGGAAGCATCAGCAACACTGCTAAAGTAACGCCATCAGAACCGGGTAATCCACCTGTTCCATCAAATGAGATCACTACAGCTATCGTTAAGAACTCAAACCTGACCCTTGTTAAAAATGGGCCATCAACATTAAATTCAGGAGAAACGATTACATACACTATTGCCATTAGCAATGCAGGTCCATCAGTGGCAAGCGGAGCTGTGTTAAGTGACGTTGTCCCTTCCGAAATTAAAAATGTAAGCTGGAGCAGTACTGTAAATGGCGGAGCTATAATTAGTAGCGGAGCTTCAGGAACTGGTAGTACGATAGGTTTAACCGCCAATGTTCCTGTAAATGGAAGCATATTGGTGAGTGTAACAGGTAAAGTAGATCCAACATTTGCCGGAAACTTTACGAACACTGCAACACTTACCCCTTCAGAAACAGGAAAACCAGCATTAACATCAGCGGTAACTACTACAGTTAAAAATGTATCAGCTTTGAGTATTACCAAAACCGGTGCAGGAACTGCTACCGCAGGTCAGGTAATGAAATACCAAATCCATGTAAGTAATGATGGACCTGGTACTGCTCAGGCCGCAATTATTACTGATAATATACCAACAACATTAAGTAATGTGAGTTGGACAACAAACGCAACAGGATCAGTACAGGTTACTGGCGGGGCTACAGGAACAGGCAATGCACTAAGTGTAACTGCAACTATTCCTGCCGGACAAGGTAATGAACTTGTAATTGACATTAGTGGAACTATAGATCCTTCGTTCTCAGGCAAATTGAGTAACATGGCTACAGCTACACCATCAGAACCAGGTAATCCACCGGTAGTAACTCCACCGGTAGAGACAAATGTTAGCCGTCATCCTTCAATAACATTAACTAAAACCGGTCCGGCTACCGCAACAGCCGGGGCTGAGGTTGCATACGTAATTGAGGTAGGTAATACCGGTTTAAGTGATGCCAGTAATCTGGTAATTACTGATGAGGTTCCGGTTGCATTAAACAATGTAAGCTGGACAGCAATCACCACGGGTAATAGCAGTATCAATGGCTCATCAACAGGTAGTGGTAATGTTATAAATATAAATGGTAACATCTCGGCTGGGGCAGGGAATAAGGTTACTATTACGGTAAAAGGAACGGTAGATCCTTCGTTCTCAGGTAAGCTGAGCAATATTGCTACAGCTACGCCATCAGAGCCGGGTACTCCGCCAGTGGTAACGCCGCCGGTAGAAACTACTGTAGACCAGAAACCTGTTATTGCCTTAACTAAAACCGGTCCTGCAACAGCAGTAGCCGGAGCAGAGATTACCTATGTAATTGAAGCCGCAAATACCGGATTGAGCAATGCCAAAGATCTGGTGATTACCGATAATGTACCGGCCGGCTTAAATAATGTAAGCTGGACCGCAACTGCATCGGGTACTGCAATGGTAAGTGCAGGAGGTAATGGTTCGGGCAATGCGATCAGCATTACCGGTAATATCCCTGCAAGCAATGGCAGTAAAATCAGCATTACCGTAAAAGGAACCATAGATGCTTCGTTTGCAGGTAAGCTGAGTAATATTGCTACGGCTACCCCGTCAGAACCGGGTAATCCGCCAGTGGTAACTCCACCTGCAGAAACTACTGTAGACCAGAAACCGGTTATCGTGATCACTAAAACAGCCCCTTCAAGCGGGGTTGCCGGAGCCGAGCTTACTTATGTGATTGAGGCCAGCAATACCGGATTGAGCAATGCAAAAGACCTGGTGATTACTGACAATGTACCTGCGGAGCTGAGCAATGTAAGCTGGAGCAGCAGTGTAACCGGATCAGGGTTAGTGACTTCAGGAGGAACAGGTACAGGTAACACAATCAGTGTAACCGGTAATCTTCCTGCAGGTAACGGCAATAAGATCACCATCACTATCAAAGGTACTATAGCCCCTTCATTTGTAGGCAAATTGAGCAATACGGCGAAAGGTACACCTTCAGAACCGGGCAACCCACCGGTGGTAACCCCACCTGCAGAAACCGAAGTTGGTTCTGTACCGGGAGTAACCATCCATAAAACAGGTCCTGTAACGGCAGTTTCAGGTACAGAGGTGATTTACCTGATCGAAGCAGGCAATACCGGCTTAAGTAATGCAGTTGGTTTGACCATCAGTGATGCTGTACCTGCTACATTAAGCAATGTAACCTGGAGCAGCAGTGTGTCGGGATCGGCAGTAATCACCTCAGGTGGTACTGGTACAGGAAATACGATTAGTGTAAAAGGAAATATCCCTGCGGGAGGCAGCAATACCATCCTGATTACGGTGAAAGGAACCATTGCCCCATCGTTTAATGGTAACCTTGCCAATACAGCTACAGCTACCCCGGCAGAGCCGAACACGACACCGGTAAGTTCAACAAGTACTACCGTGGTGAGCAAAACCCCGGTACTATCGATTCAGAAAAACGGACCTGCAAGCATTTCAGCAGGACAGGCGATCAGCTATACGCTTAATGTAAGCAATACAGGGACAGCAAATGCAGACAATGCAGCAATCACTGATATTGTTCCTGTAAATGTGAACAATGTTAGCTGGACAGCGGTAGCGGATGGTACGGCGACTATTTTAAGTGGTGCAAATGGTACTGGTAATTCGGTATCGCTGAATGCCAACATCCCGGCAGGTGCTGGTAATGTGATCCGTGTAACGGTAAACGGAACAGTGAATGCTTCGGCAAGTGGCAGTTTAGAAAACAGTGCTACCGTAACACCATCAGAACCGGGCACGAGTCCTGTAACTTCAACAGTAAGTACGGCTGTTAACCAGTCACCATCAATAGCATTGGTAAAAACCGGACCATCAGTAGTTTCAGCAGGACAGTCGGTTACCTATACTTTAACGGCTACCAACAATGGGCCATCGAATGCACAGAACCTGTCGATTACCGATGCGGTTCCGGCAGGATTAACCAATGTCAGCTGGACGGCAGTAGCTTCAGGTAGTGCAACAGTAAGCACTGGCGGCAATGGTACAGGTAATACTGTTTCCGTAAAAGGAGATGTTGGAGCAGGAGCAGGCAACAGCATTGTGATTACCGTGAGTGGAAAAGTGCCATCGTCGGCCTTACCAGGAACGATCAGCAATGTGGCGACAGCTACTCCATCAGAGCCTGGTATTCCACCGGTGAACTCGAATACGATTACCACCACCATCAATAATAAAGTAAACATTCGTGCAGTTAAATCAGCACCATCAACCGTTTCAGCAGGTGAAGGTATTACTTATACCCTGCAGGTATTTAATGATGGGCCTGGTGATGCGAAGGGCTTAAGCATCAGTGATGCGGTTCCGGCAGGTATCACCAATGTAAGCTGGAGCACGATCAATAATGGTACGGCAACAATAGTGGAGAACGGTACAGGTACCGGTAATGCGGTGAATCTGAAGGTGAACCTGCCTGCAGGTGCAGCCAACTCGGTTTCAGTAGTGATTAAAGGTATAGTAGCGGCGAATTTTGCAGGCAGCAGCCTGAAAAACAGCTTTACTGCTACCCCTTCAGAACCGGGTAATCCACCTGTTCCATCAGAAGAGGTGACCACCAATGTTGGTAAAACAGCAGATCTGCGCATCCAGAAAACCGGTCCTCAGACCGCTGTTGCAGGATCAGCGATTACTTACAGCCTTGCCATAACTAATGTAGGCCCATCAGATGCAAGCAATGTGAGCATCTCGGATGTGATCCCTGCAGGTATCAGCAATGTGAGCTGGACTGTAGTTGGTCAGAATGGGGCGACCATCAATGGCGCAAGCAGTGGCGCCACGAATACGGTTAATGTGAGTGCAAATATTCCATCAGGAACAGGCAGTGTGCTGGTTACGATAAATGGAACTATAGCTGCTGGTTATAGTGATCCTTCAATTGTGAACACGGCTACGGCTACCCCACCTGCAGGCACTACCGATCCTAGTCCGGCTACCAGTACGGTAACTACGGCGATCAGCCGAGTGGCCAATGTAAGGATCATCAAATCTGGCCCTGCAAATATTGGGGCAGGTGAGATGCTGACCTATAATTTAAGGGTAGTCAACGACGGTCCAAGTGATGCACCTGGTGTACAGATCAAAGATGTATTGCCATCGGCAATAGAAGCAAATGCTAGCTGGACAGCGACGGTTAAAAACGGGGCAACAGTGAGCGTGGCCAGTGGAACAGGCAATATCGACATTACTGGAAACATTCCTTCGGGCACCGGAGAGATCAATATCGAGATCAAAGGCAGGGCAAAAGCAAGCAATGCCGATGGTGCGGTGTTTACCAATACGGCTACGGCCAACTTCCCGTCGGGCAGTCCGGTAACAGACCCTGAACCGGCTTCAAACAGCAGTTCAGTAAGTACCAAAGTAAACAACGATCCTGTACTTAAAGTATCGAAAAGCGGACCTTCGAGTACCAATATTGGTGATCCGATCAATTATACGATTGTGATCCGAAATGGTGGTGCAGGTAACATTACCGGAGCACAGATCTCCGATCCTGTACCGACAGATGTAGCGGTAAGCAGCTGGACTGCTGTAGCTACAGGAGGCGCTGTAGTAAAAACCGGAGCAAGCGGAACAACGAACACCATTGCGACCACGGCAGATATTCCTGCTGATGGTGATCAGAATACCGCGATTACGATTCAGATCACGGGTACGGTAAAAACTACTGCCCATGCAAGTTTCACCAATACGGTAACGGTAACAGCGAATGGGGTAAGGGAAAGTTCGGTAGTGACTGCAGTAAACGAGTCGACCGATATCCATATTGATAAAACAGGCCCACAAACAGCTTCAGCAGGATCAGCAATTGCCTACAGCATAAAAGTAGGTAATGCTGGGCCGATTGATGTGAGTGGTCTGACGATAAGGGACAATGTACCGGCAGCGATAGAGCAGTTAAGCTGGACCGCAGTAAGCAGTGGGTCAGCGGTACTTACCGGTGCCACCAGTGGCAACAGCAATACAATCCAGACCATTGGTAACATCCCTGTTGGCGCAGGCAATTATATTACGATCAATGTAAATGGTGTAGTTAAAGCAGGTACTCCTGCGGGCAGTATCAGCAATACAGCCGATGTACAGCTTCCGGCAGGTATTACCGATTTCAATACAGCGAACAACAGCAGTACGGTTAAAACCACGATCAACAACGTATCGGGATTGGCGATCAGCAAATCAGGGCCACAGAATGGTGTGTCAGGATCAGCAATCAGCTACACGATCAGGGTAGTGAACAATGGTCCGAGTCATGCCAATCAGGCGGTGATTACCGATGCAGTACCTGCAGGTATCAGCAATGTAAGCTGGACAGCTACCGGATCGGGAGCAGTTGCCATTAATAGTGGTGCAACCGGTACAGGGAATGTGGTGAATGTGAAAGCCGATATTCCGGCAGGTGCAGGTAATGAGGTGAACATCCTTGTGAAAGGAACCATTGATGCAGGCTTTGCCGGTCAGCTGGTAAACAGTGCAACGGTAACCCCATCAGAGCCGGGCAATCCACCTGTTACCTCATCAAATGTAACCACCAAAGTGGTGAACAAATCAGGTATCAGTATTGTGAAATCAGGACCAGGCAGTGTAGTGGCAGGCAGAACTGTAAACTATACGCTAGAGGTAAGCAATGCAGGTCCTGGTAATGCCATGGCAGCAGTGATTACTGATGCTGTTCCTGCAACATTAACCAATGTAAGCTGGACAACAGAAGCGATTTCAGGAGCGGTGATCCATACCGGAGCAACCGGTACAGGCAATGCAGTGAGTGTAAATGCAGATCTACCGGCAGGCAGTGCTAAGGTGGTTGTTCACATTGTTGGACAAGTACCTTCAAATGCTACGGCTGGAAGCATCAGCAACACTGCTAAAGTAACGCCGTCAGAACCGGGTAACCCACCTGTTCCATCAAATGAGATCACTACAGCTATCGTTAAGAACTCAAACCTGACCCTTGTTAAGAGTGGCCCGGCGGCACTGAATGCAGGAGAAGAGATTACCTATACTTTAACGATAGGCAATACAGGCCCATCAGATGCGATAGGTATAAAACTTGCAGATGCAGTTCCGGCTCAAATCAGCAATGTAAGCTGGACAAGTGTAACATCAGCTGGTTCAGTAATCAGTACCGGAGCTACAGGCAACAATAATAGCGTTGCATTAACCGCCAATGTTCCTGTAAATGGAAGTATTGTGGTTAAAGTAGTAGGTAAGGTAAACCCAACTTATGCAGGTGTCTTAACAAATAAAGCTATTCTAACACCTTCAGAGGTAGGAAAACCAGACCTGACCTCAGAAGTAAATACAACTGTAAGTAATCTTACAAGTCTACGTATCACTAAATCAGGACAAGGAACTGCTACCGCGGGTCAGGTAATGAAGTACCAGATTCATGTTAGCAATGGTGGACCGGGTACTGCAACAAACGCAGTAATAACAGATGCTGTTCCTGCCAGTTTAACCAATGTAAGTTGGACAGCAGTAACTTCTGGAAATGCAGTTGTTACTATAGGACAAACAGGAACCGGTAACTCCGTAAGTGTAACTGCAACTGTTCCTTCCGGAACAAATGATGGTGTTACCATTGATATCAGTGGAACTATAGATCCTTCATTCTCTGGTAAATTGAGTAATATCGCTATTGGAACTCCATCAGAGCCAGGTAATCCACCTGTAGTTACGCCGCCAGTGGAAACAACGGTGACAGGTAAACCGGAAATAGTGATTACTAAAACAGGTCCGGCTACAGCTACGGCAGGTAATATAGTTACCTATGTGATAGAAGCAACTAATAAAGGATTGAGTGATGCTAAAGCACTATCAATTATTGATAATGTACCATCGCAACTGAGCAATGTAGAATGGACCAGCAGTACTGCCGGAACAGCATTGATTACAGCGGGTACAAACGGAACTGGAAATTCAGTTTCTGTAATGGGTAATATTCCTACTGGAGCAGGGAATAAGGTAATTATTACAATTAAAGGAACAGTAGATCCTTCGTTTAATGGCAAGTTGAGCAATATTGCTACAGCTACACCATCAGAGCCGGGTACTCCGCCAGTGGTAACACCGCCGGTAGAAACTACTGTAGACCAGAAACCTGTTATTACGTTAACTAAAACCGGTCCTGCATCCGCAGTAGCCGGGGCAGAGGTTATCTATGTGATTGAGGCTGCTAATACCGGATTGAGTAATGCCAAAGATCTGGTGATTACCGATAATGTACCGGCTGGTTTAAGTAATGTAAGCTGGACAGCTACCGCTTCAGGTACTGCAATAGTAAGTACAGGTGGTGCAGGTACAGGAAATATGATTACTGTAAAAGGCAACATCCCTGCAGGTAACGGCAGTAAGATCAGCATCACGGTAAAAGGAACAGTAGATCCTTCGTTTGCAGGTAAGCTGAGCAATATTGCTACGGCTACCCCATCAGAACCGGGTAACCCGCCAGTGGTAACACCACCGGTAGAAACTGAAGTGAGCCAGAAACCGGTTGTAGTAATTACTAAGAGCGGTCCTGCAACTGCTACAGCAGGCGGTCAGGTTACTTACATCATTGAAGCAGTAAATAATGGATTAAGCAATGCTACCGGACTTTCTATAAAAGATGCTGTTGCAGCAGAATTGAAAAATGTAAGTTGGACAGCTACAGCGTCTGGCACAGCAAAAGTAAATTCTGGAGCTTCAGGAACTGGAAATCAAGTATTGGTTATCGGTGATTTGGCTGCAGGAGCTGGAAATAATAAGATCACAATCAGTATAACCGGAACGGTTGATGCTGGATTTGTTGGCAAACTGAGCAACATCGCAACAGGTACGCCTTCAGAGCCAGGCAATCCACCGGTGGTAACTCCGCCAGTTGAAACCTCTGTAGGTTCTAAACCGGGAGTAGTGATCAGTAAAACAGGACCTGCAACAGCTAATGCAGGAGAAGAGGTTGTTTATACCATCACGGCAGGTAATACCGGCTTAAGTGATGCAGTTGGTTTGTCCATCGGTGATGCTGTGCCGGCTACATTAAGCAATGTAAGCTGGAGCAGTAGTGTTTTCGGATCGGCAGTAATTACTTCAGGTGGTACTGGTACAGGCAATGCAATTACTGTAAAAGGAAATATTCCTGCAGGAGGTGGCAATACCATCCTGATTACGGTGAAAGGAACCATTGCGCCATCGTTTAATGGTAACCTTGCCAATACGGCGATAGCTACACCATCGGAACCAAATACGACACCGGTAAGTTCAACAAGTACAGCAGTGGTAAATAAGGTTCCTGTTTTAGCAATTGTTAAAAATGGTCCGTCAAGTATTTCAGCTGGACAGGCGATCAGCTATACGCTTAATGTGAGCAATACAGGAACTGCAAATGCAGACAATGCAGCGATTACTGATATTGTACCTGTAGATGTAAACAATGTAAGCTGGACAGCAGTAGCACAAGGCTCTGCAACTATTTTAAGTGGCGCAAATGGTACAGGTAATTCGGTATCATTGAATGCCAACATTCCGGCGGGTGCTGGCAATGTGATCCGTGTAACGGTAAATGGAGCAGTGAATGCTTCGGCAAGTGGCAGTTTAGAAAACAGTGCTACCGTAACACCATCGGAACCGGGTACAAGTCCTGTAACTTCAACGGTAAGTACAGCTGTTAACCAGTCACCATCAATAGCATTGGTAAAAACCGGGCCATCAGTAGTTTCAGCAGGGCAGTCGGTAACCTATACTTTAACGGCTACCAACAATGGACCATCCAATGCACAGAACCTGTCGATTACCGATGCGGTTCCGGCAGGATTAACCGAGGTGAGCTGGACCACTGCCACAACAGGTACTGCGGTAGTAAGTTCTGGAGGCAATGGTACAGGTAACAGTATTGTAGTAAAAGGAGATGTTGGAGCAGGAGCAGGCAACAGCATTGTGATTACCGTGAGTGGAAAAGTGCCATCGTCGGCCTTACCAGGAACGATCAGCAATGTGGCGACAGCGAGTCCTTCAGAGCCTGGTATTCCACCGGTGAACTCGAATACGATTACCACCACCATCAATAATAAAGTAAACATTCGTGCAGTTAAATCAGCACCATCAACGGTTTCAGCAGGAGAAGGGATTACTTATACCCTGCAGGTATTTAATGATGGGCCTGGTGATGCGAAGGGCTTAAGCATCAGTGATGCGGTTCCGGCAGGTATCACCAATGTAAGCTGGAGCACAATCAATAATGGTACGGCAACAATAGTGGAGAACGGTACAGGTACCGGTAATGCGGTGAACCTGAAGGTGAACCTGCCTGCAGGTGCAGCCAACTCGGTTTCAGTAGTGATTAAAGGTACAGTAGCGGCGAATTTTGCAGGCAGCACCTTGAAAAACAGCTTTACTGCTACCCCTTCAGAACCGGGTAATCCACCTGTTCCATCAGAAGAGGTGACCACCAATGTTGGTAAAACAGCAGATCTGCGCATTCAGAAAACCGGTCCTCAGACCGCTGTTGCAGGATCAGCGATTACTTATAGCCTTACTGTCAGCAATGCAGGCCCATCAGATGCAGGCAATGTGAGTATTTCGGATGTGATCCCTGCAGGCATCAGCAATGTGAGCTGGACCGCAACAGGTCAGAATGGGGCGACGATCAATGGCGCAAGCAGTGGTGCCACGAATACGGTCAATGTCAGTGCAAATATTCCATCAGGAACAGGCAGTGTGCTGGTTACGATAAATGGAACCATAGCCGCTGGTTATAGTGATCCTTCAATTGTAAACACGGCTACGGCTACCCCACCTGCAGGCACTACCGATCCTAGCCCGGCTACCAGTACGGTAACTACGGCGATCAGCCGAGTGGCCAATGTAAGGATCATCAAATCGGGTCCTGCAAATATTGGGGCAGGTGAGATGCTGACCTATAATTTAAGGGTAGTCAACGACGGTCCAAGTGATGCCCCTGGTGTACAGATCAAAGATGCTATTCCTTCGAATGTTGAAAATATAACCTGGACAGCGACGGTTAAAAACGGGGCAACAGTGAGTGCCACTAGTGGAACAGGTAATATCGATATTACTGGAAACATTCCTTCGGGCACCGGAGAGATCGATATCGAGATCAAAGGCAGGGCAAAAGCAAGCAATGCCGATGGCACGGTGTTTACCAATACGGCTACGGCCAACTTCCCGACGGGCAGTCCGGTAACAGATCCTGAACCGGCTTCAAACAGCAGTTCAGTAAGTACCAAAGTAGACAACGACCCTGTACTTAAAGTATCGAAAAGCGGACCTTCGACCACCAATATCGGTGATCCGATCAATTATACAATTGTGATCCGAAATGGTGGTGCAGGTAACATTACCGGTGCACAGATCTCTGATCCTGTACCTGCAGATGTAGCGGTAAGCAGCTGGACCGCTGTAGCTACAGGAGGCGCTGTAGTAAAAACCGGAGCAAGCGGAACAACGAACACCATTGCGACCACCGCAGATATCCCTGCTGATGGTGATCAGAATACCGCGATTACGATTCACATCACAGGTACGGTAAAAACTACTGCCCATGCAAGTTTCACCAATACAGTAACGGTAACAGCGAATGGGGTAAGGGAAAGTTCGGTAGTGACTGCAGTAAACGAGTCGACCGATATCCATATTGATAAAACAGGCCCACAAACAGCTTCAGCAGGATCGGCAATTGCCTACAGCATAAAAGTAGGTAATGCTGGGCCGATTGATGTGAGTGGTCTGACGATAAGGGACAATGTACCGGCAGCGATAGAGCAGTTAAGCTGGACCGCAGTAAGCAGTGGGTCAGCGGTACTTACCGGTGCCACCAGTGGTAACAGCAATACAATCCAGACAATTGGTAACATCTCTGTTGGCGCAGGCAACTATATTACCATCAATGTAAATGGTGTAGTTAAAGCAGGTACCCCTGCAGGCAGTATCAGCAATACAGCTGAGGTACAGCTTCCGGCAGGGATTACCGATTTCAATACAGCGAACAACAGCAGTACAGTTAAAACCACGATCAACAATGTATCGGGATTGGCGATCAGCAAATCAGGACCACAGAATGGTGTGTCAGGATCAGCAATCAGCTACACGATCAGGGTAGTGAACAATGGTCCGAGTCATGCCAATCAGGCGGTGATTACCGATGCAGTACCGGCAGGTATCAGCAATGTAAGCTGGACAGCTGCCGGATCTGGAGCAGTTGCCATTAATAGTGGTGCAACCGGTACAGGGAATATGGTGAATGTGAAAGCCGATATTCCGGCGGGTGCAGGTAATGAGGTGAACATCCTTGTGAAAGGAACCATTGATGCAGGCTTTGCCGGTCAGCTGGTAAACAGTGCAACGGTAACCCCATCAGAGCCGGGCAATCCACCTGTTACCTCATCAAATGTGACCACCAAAGTGGTGAACAAATCAGGTATCAGTATTGTGAAATCAGGACCAGGCATCGTAGTGGCAGGCAGAACTGTAAACTATATGCTAGAGGTGAGCAATGCAGGTCCAGGTAATGCCATGGCCGCAGTGATTACTGATGCTGTTCCTGCAACATTAACCAATGTAAGCTGGACAACAGAAGCGATTTCAGGAGGGGTGATCCATAGCGGAGCAAGCGGTACAGGCAATGCAGTGAGTGTAAATGCAGATTTACCGGCAGGCAGTACCAAGGTGATTGTTCACATTGTTGGGCAAGTACCTGCAAGTGCAATCGCTGGAAGCATCAGCAACACCGCTAAAGTAACGCCATTAGAACCGGGTAACCCACCTGTTCCATCAAATGAGATCACTACAGCGATTGTTAAGAACTCAAACCTGACCCTTGTTAAGAGTGGCCCAGCGGCACTCAATGCAGGAGAAAAGGTTACTTATAACTTGGTTCTTACTAACTCAGGTCCATCATCAGCAACGGGAGTGAAATTAGAGGATATTGTGCCTGCACAAATTACAAATGTAAGCTGGAGTAGTTCAGTAACCGGAGGTTCAGTAATCAGTGCGGGTGCGACCGGTAGTACTAATAATGTAGTCTTAACAGCAGATTTGCCTGTAAATGGAAGTGTTGTTGTAGATATTATAGGAACTGTAGATCCATCGTTTAATGGTAAGTTAAGCAATATTGCTACAGCAACACCATCTGAACCGGGTAATCCACCAGTGGTAACTCCACCTGTTGAAACCACAGTAACTGGTAAACCAGGTATTGTAATCACCAAAACTGGCCCTGCAACGATCAATGCCGGTAATGAAATCACTTACGTGATTGAAGCGACTAACACAGGATCGAGCAATGCCAAGGATCTGGTGATTACTGATAATGTACCAGCTCAAATCAGCAATGTTAAATGGATTACCACAAATGCAGGTGGTGCAGTGATAACAGTTGGTGCAAGTGGTGATGGTAATGCTGTTTCAGTAAAAGGAAACATCCCTGCGGGAGCAAACAATAAGATCACGATTACCGTAAAAGGAACAGTAGATCCATCGTTTAATGGTAAACTGAGCAATATTGCAACGGCAACACCATCTGAACCGGGTAATCCGCCAGTGGTAACTCCACCTGTTGAAACCACAGTTACTGGTAAACCGGGTATTGTAATTACCAAAACTGGACCTGCAACGATCAATGCCGGTAATGAAATCACTTACGTGATTGAAGCGACCAACACAGGATCGAGCAATGCCAAGGATCTGGTGATTACTGATAATGTACCAGCTCAAATCAGCAATGTTAAATGGATTACCACAAATGCAGGTGGTGCAGTGATAACAGTTGGTGCAAGTGGTGATGGTAATGCTGTTTCAGTAAAAGGAAACATCCCTGCGGGAGCAAACAATAAGATCACGATTACCGTAAAAGGAACAGTAGATCCATCGTTTAATGGCAAACTGAGCAATATTGCAACGGCAACACCATCTGAACCGGGTAATCCGCCAGTGGTAACTCCACCATCAGAAACTATAGTTGGTGGTAAACCGGGCATTGTAATTACCAAAACTGGACCTGCAACCATAAATGCCGGTAATGAAATTACTTATGTGATTGAAGCTGCCAATACAGGATCAAGTAACGCTAAAGATCTGGTGATTACCGATAATGTACCGGCTCAGATTAGTAATGTTAAATGGACTACCACAAATGCAGGCAGTGCAGCGATAACAGTTGGCGCAAGTGGCGATGGTAATGCGATTTCGGTAACAGGAAACATTCCGGCAGGAGCAAGCAACAAGATCACGATTACCGTAAAAGGAACAGTTGATCCATCGTTTAATGGTAAGTTGAGCAATATCGCAACGGCAACACCATCTGAACCGGGTAATCCGCCAGTGGTAACTCCGCCAGCAGAAACAACGGTAACCAGAAACCCTGGACTTGCAATTGTTAAAGCTGGACCTGCTGAACTTAAATCTGGAGAGGCAATTACGTATACAATAGACCTTGCTAACACAGGACAGAGCAATGCATTAAACATCGACATTACCGATCGTGTTCCAATAGATATTGTAGATGTAACCTGGAAAGCTACCATTGCAGGTACGGCAAAAATCATATCTGGAGAAATAGGTAGCGGGAATAATGTAAGTTTGCTGGCTGATATTCCATCAGGGCAGGATAATAAAATTAAGATCACAATTACAGGAAAAGTGTCTAAAACATTTACAGGCAGACTTGTAAATACGGCAAAAGCACAAACGACAGACGGTCCTCCGATAGAGGCTTTAAGTAATACCGTTGAAACGATTGTAGCCGAAGCTGATTTTGTGATACCTAATATTATTACCCCGAATAAAGATGGTAATAATGATACCTTCAAAATCAAAGGGCTCGAAAACTATCCGGGAACCGAAGTCGCGGTATTTAATAGATGGGGTAATGAAGTTTATCACTCTAAAAATTACTTGAATGATTGGGACGGAAGCGATCTTAATGAAGGTACTTACTACTATATTATAAGTAGAAAAGAGAAATCAGGAAAGGTTACTGTTTATAAAGGTTGGTTATTTATTAAAAGGTAGAATTTAAGATAAGGACATGCAAGGATTTAGAAAATACGGGTTGTTATTTCTGCTTTTACTAAGTATAAGCAGCGGATATGCGCAACAGACAATACAATTTAGTCAATATGTTTTTAATGGTCTGGCGGTTAATCCGGCGTATGCCGGATACAAGGAAGACTGGACGGCAAGCCTTAGTTTTCGCTCGCAATGGGTGGGGATTGATGGTGCGCCTCGGACCGGTACGGCATCATTTGACGGATTAACGAGAAACCCCAATAAAAAAGTAGGGTTGGGTCTTGTAGCAACTACAGACCGGCTAGGTGCTCAAAATACATCTTCTGTATACGGTAACTATGCTTACCGTTTACAGTTAGATGATGAGGATACTAAAAGGCTAAGCTTTGGATTGGGATTTGGAGTTACACAGTACAATCTCGACGGAACTAAATTTAATCCAACAGACCCTGGGGATGGAGTTATTCCATTAGGAAATCAAAGTAAACTAACCCCTGATTTCCGTTTCGGAGTTTATTACTATACGCCTACCTTTTATTTGGGCGCATCAGTAATGGATCTTTTATCTGGCTTAGGAAAGGATACCGTTACCTCCGATAATTACAAAGTGCTAAGACAAGTGCGTCACCTGTATTTAACTGGTGGGTTAATGCTGCCTCTTTCGGAATCTTTGGATCTTAAGCCGACTTTTATGCTTAAGGAAGATTTTAAGGGGCCAACCAATTTAGATCTTAATGCCTTTTTACTAATTAATAAAACTGTTTGGTTGGGTGCTTCTTACAGAACCGGTGTTAAGCTTTGGAAAAAGAACAATCTGCAAAAAGACCTTGATCAAAGCGATGCCATTTCCGGAATTGTTGAGTTTTACCTTACACCACGTTTTAGGGTTGGTTATTCATATGATTATACCACCAGTAAGCTGGCCAATTATCAGCAGGGTTCGCACGAAATATCTGTGAGCATCAGTCTCCCGGGTAAAAAAGAAAGAGTATTAAGTCCACGTTATTTTTAAGCTGAGCATAATTATATGAACAGAATAGCAATTAAAAACCTGATGAGCAGAAGTATTGTCATCACCATAATAACAGTTTTCATTGGTAACTATTATGCCATTGGACAAGAACAGTTGAGTCGTAAACAACAAGCAGATAAGCTTTTTGAGCGTTATGAATATTATAACGCATCAAGATTATATCTAATATTGGCCGATAAAAAGAATCCTGATGTAAAGATTTTGAAGCAATTGGCTACTTGTTACAGGATGATGAACGAGTATGATAATGCGGCAATATGGTATGCTAAAATCATAGAAAATCCTAAGTCAGAGCCGTTAGACCATTTTTACTATGGAGAAGTACTTCAAAGAAATCAAAAGTTTGAAGAAGCAAAGGAACAATACACAATCTATGGTGTTAAATCAGGAAAACCTCAGGCAGCCGCCATTAAAATGGTTTCTTGTGATAGTGCTGCCGTCTGGATCAAAAACCCAACAGCTTTAAAGATTAAAAACGCACAAGGTTTAAACAGTAAATACTCTGATTGGGGCGCAAGTTTTTACGGTAATGAAGGGATTGTGTTTACATCTGACAGGACTGCTGAGGCGGGCGAAGACAATAAAGATGTTTATGCCTGGACAGGTAATTCATGGTTAAAATTGTATCTGGCTTCTTTAAAAGAAAACGTGGAAAAGGAACTTCCGGTTGTTACCAAGCAGAACTTTCCATCTAAGGTTGATTACCATGTTGCTCCATTAGTTTTGAGCCCAACGGGAGATACGGCCTATGTAACCATAGCAACCCGAACGCCAGCCCGCCAATTGCCAATTGATAAATCGACGGGTAAAAAGTCGAGAGAACGCTTGTATACCCGTCGTTTAGAAATAATGATTGCAGTGAAAAAAGACGGTAACTGGCAGGATATAAAACCTTTTGCTTACAATAATGTGAAAGAGTTTTCTGTAGGACATGCCGCAATTTCTAAGGATGGAAGCGTAATGTATTTCACTTCAGATATGCCTGGTGGACTAGGTAAAACTGATATTTGGTATTGTTTAAAACAAACTGATGGCAGCTGGGGTGCTCCTGCAAACTGTGGCCCGCAGATTAATTCAACAGAAGAAGAAGCTTTTCCGACTATTGCCGGTGATGGCGATTTGTACTACTCCTCTAAAGGTAAAGTAGGGATGGGTGGCTATGATATTTACACCAGTAAAGGTTCGGGAGCTAAGTGGACAACGTCAGTAAATCTGAAGTATCCTGCAAACTCAACCAGTGATGATTTTTACTATGTTTCACTTGATGGTAAATCTGGCTATTTGTCTTCGAACCGCCAAGGTGGCGCTGGCGACGATGATATCTATAGCTTTAATCAAGAGATTGTTCAGCAGATAATACTTGCCCTTCAGGGTACAGTTGCCGATACTAAAACAAAGTCGCCGCTTGATTCGGTGCTTGTGATTTTGAAAGATGCACAAGGCGTGGCTATTAGTCAGAAAGTGACTGGGGCAGATGGGAACTTCTTTTTTGGCTTAGAAAAAGATCAAACCTATAATGTAGAATTTAGCAGGCCTCATTATTCATCGGCAACCATTCCGGTAAGTACCAAAGGGATCACTAAATCTGATACTTTAAACATACAGGCTTTCTTGAAAAAAGAGATATTTATACCGGGTAAAACCTATGTGTTGAAGAATATTTATTATGACTTTGATAAATCAAATATCAGACCTGATGCGGCTAAAGAACTAGATAAACTGATAGCCATATTGAAAGAAAACCGAGAGATTCATATTGAATTGGGTTCTCATACAGATAGTAGAGGTAATGCTCAGTACAACCAATGGTTATCGCAAAAAAGAGCGAATTCTGCAGTGCAGTATATGTTAGATAGAGGTGTTGAGAGAAACCGGATAACGGCCAGAGGTTACGGTGAGACTATGCTGTTAAATAAATGTGCCGATGGTGTAAAATGTACAGAAGCTGAACATCAGCTAAACAGAAGAACAGAGTTTAAAAACTTGAAGTAAAGGTATAAGTGTTCGTTATCCTGAATTTATTTCAGGACCTCGCACTAGCAAGGTTTTCTTTCTCTTGAGAGGTCCTGACCTCGAAGAAGCTGCGAAACAAAATAAATTCAGGATGACGAATTCTGTTTGTTGTCGGTAATTTAACGCGGTATCTCGCTAGAGAAAGAATGCCTTACTAGTGCGAAATATGACCTTCTTTTGCGAGGTCCTGAAATAAATTCTGGATAACAAACGCTTTAGCAGAATCGCCATTGTTGTAACATAAAGAGAATTTTAGTGCAATGGTTTGTTTTGATTAGCCCAATCGTATTAGCTTAATTATCTCCTTCAGAACTACCAATAAAAAAATGCAAATAAATTTTGCTAAAACGGTTTAAATGCCTTTATTTGGGTTATAGAATGAAATCAATTCTATTGTAACCAAATAGACCTAAACTAAATGAACACTAAAACCTCTAGACTTCCCTTCATCGGGGTTGACATTGGCGGATCTCACATCACAGCAGCACACGTAGATTGTACAACATATAAAGTTATTGATAGTACCATGCAGCGTTTGCGCGTTGCTTCAATGGACGAAAATTCTGAGGTAATTATTCAATCTTGGGTTGATGCACTTTCTTCATTAATTTTAAAGTCGTCTGAAGAAACAATAAGAATTGGTATTGCTATGCCCGGACCTTTTGATTATCAGGAAGGTATCTCTTTAATGAAAGGCCAGCAAAAATACGATTCATTATATGGATTAAACATCCGCACCATTTTATCTGAAAAATTAGGTATTCCCGGCGATCATATCGTTTTTATAAATGATGCAGAAGCATTTTTAAGAGGCGAACTTGCTTCAGGCGCTGCTTCAGATTTTGAAAGAGCAATAGGGGTAACCTTAGGTACAGGATTAGGCTCAACAAGTAACTGTAATGGTAGAGTTGTTGATGTAAATCGTGCATTTGTTCCTTTCTTAGACAGTATTGCCGAAGAATATATCTCAACCAGATGGTTCCTAAAACACTATAAAGAGTTAACTGGAAAAGATGCTAAAAACGTAGAAGAATTGCTTGCTACCGCAGACGAATCTATAAAAGATCAGTTGTTTGAAGAATTCTCTACAAATTTGGCCACTTTCTTAAATGATTTTATTGCTGATGAAAATCCTCAGGTGTTAGTAATTGGTGGAAACATTGCTAAAACATGGGATTATTTTATTACTAAATTGCAAGATAAATTAGTTAATAAAACCGTGGTAATAAAGCAAAGCGAGATGTGGGAAGATGCCGCTCTTGTTGGTGCTGCATGTACCTGGATAAGTAATTAGAAAATGAAAAAATGGGGTTTTCTCATCGGCATCTTATCATTTTTAAGTGTCGAGTCTGTTTTTGCAGCTAAGGTTGATACAGTATCAACCTATAGCGCTGCGATGAAGAAAAATATCAAAGCGGTTGTGATTACACCCGAAGGTTACAGCGAAAGCAAAACCTACCCGACGGTTTATTTGCTTCACGGAGCAGGCGATGCTTATTCCGGTTGGGTAAATAAAGTGCCTGCAATTAAAGACTATGCTGATAATTTTCAGATGATCATTGTATGCCCTGATGGAAATGTGACCAGCTGGTATTTTGATAGTCCGGAAGACCCTGCCTGGAAATATGAAACTTATGTAGCTACCGAATTGGTTAATTGGGTAGATCAGAAATACAAAACCATAAAAGATAGAAAAGGCCGTGCAATTACAGGCTTAAGTATGGGTGGCCACGGCGCACTGTATTTGGCCTTTAAACATCAGGATGTATTTGGTGCGGCCGGTAGTATGAGTGGTGGTGTTGATATTAAGCCTTTTCCGTTAAATTGGGACATCGCAAAACGCCTAGGACCTGAAGATAAATATCCAGAGCGCTGGGTCGCAAATTCTGTTATCGACTTAACTTATTTGCTTGTACCCAACAAATTGGCTTTAAATATCGACTGTGGTTCTGATGATTTCTTTTACAATGTGAACGTAAAACTGCACGAAAAGCTGCTGTACAACAACATTCCGCACGATTTTACCATCAGACCAGGATCGCATAACTGGGATTACTGGAAAAATGCCATCGGCTTTCAGCTGATGTTCTTCAACAATCAGTTCGTTAAAAAGTAATTCAACCTCAAAGTAACCTTATTAAACTAAAGTTGTTGATTTAAAAAACATAAGATTTTTAAATCAACAATCTTTTTGGCTGCTTATTAAAGCGTCCCAAAATAAACGCTGTTAGCTATTTTTTTTCTATCTGCTGAAGTCATACTAACAAAAATATGCAAGGTTTTTCCTGCAAATTTTGGGTTAAATTTGAACGTACATTGAGTATCTGTACGCTTAAAACCACCAACCATTCCATCAGCTTTATGCAGTTCTTCGCAGTAAAGTATCAGCATTAACTGGTCGTTAAAAGAGGCAGGTTGAACATTGTTCTGAGACCAGGTAAGCTTTACATTTTCCGGATCAATCAATGCTATGGTAATGTCTTCAATCATTGGTAGTTTGCCAACACTTAAAATCAGTTTACTGTAATCAACACTTAAATTTGGATAAATTCCAAGAAATGCTGTGTTGTAATTTAAAGAAAACGCAGCGCTGATTTCCGTTTTTTGGAATGCATTGTTCGCAAAACCAATATTGATGTAGGGGTGAAAGGGGACTAGCATATTGTTTATAAAATTCATTTTTTGTTGAGTAGCGAGCTGCCCTTGAGTCCTTTCTTTTGGTTCCTTTTGCGATTCTCCACGGACGTATGGTATTCCTTTCCAGCTACTACCAATTACTGGACCTATTTGCCCTGAAATAGGTCCTAAAATTCCTTTTCTAATGTTTGCCATATTCTTTGTGTTTTATGTTTTTATTTTTAGTCATTATAATACATCAGCTTCTTTACAGTTTTTAAAAAGACTCAATAGAGCGTGTTTTCAGACAAAAGTCTAACCTAAGTATAAGGTGAGTCTGACCTGAGTCTGAGTTGAGTCTAAGGTGTTAGCTCCTCCAACAAGATTTCAGATGTTATTCATTACTATTTGATGCCTTTTCGTATTAGAAAATAAAGGAAGGAATATTTATTTGCTTTTGGCAGTGGCGGGGGGGTACCACACCCTTGAGGTGAAATGACCCAAAATCTTGGCTTGTAAAGCGCATACAGCATTTTATTTTTTTCAAAAAAATGAAATTATTATCTATTTTAGACGATAAGAAACATAAACTAGAACCACTATACACTTATTAACTATGGATACTAAAGACCGCAGAAGTTTTCTCAAAGATTTAGGAATGCTGTCTGCTGCTGCAGGGCTTTCTTCTCTAATTCCGTTTGATGCATTGGCACTTCCTAAAAAGGAGTTTTTCAGTATATCTCTGGCACAATGGTCTTTACATAAATCATTGTTTGGGGGTAAACTCACAAATCTCGAGTTTCCAGTAAAAGCAAAAAGAGATTTCGGTATTGATATAGTTGAATACGTAAGTCCATTTTTTAATAAAAAAGAGACCGATCCGGCATATCTTAAGGAGCTATTAAGTATAACCAAAGGTGAGGGAATTCAAAACCATCTGATTATGATTGATGGGGAGGGCGAATTAGGTAACCTGGATGAGAAAGCACGCTTAAAAGCTGTTGAAAATCACTATAAATGGGTAGATGCGGCCAAAACATTGGGTTGTAAAACTATTCGTGTAAATGCTGCCGGTAACGGGTCTGAGCAGGACGTGAAAACTGCCGTAGTTGATGGTTTAAGTAAGCTTACTGAATATGGTAAGCAACATAAAATCAACATTATTGTAGAAAATCATGGTGGCTATTCTTCTGATGGAAAATGGTTGTCGGATGTGATGAAACAGGTTAACAGCCCTTATTGCGGTACATTGCCTGATTTTGGCAACTTTAGAGTAAGCGCTGATAGGGTATATGATATGTACCAAGGGGTAGCTGATCTGGTTCCATTTGCAAAAGGAATTAGTGCCAAAACTTTCAATTTCAACGATAAAGGTGATGAAAAGGATATTGACTATGATCGTATGTTCAAAATTATAAATGCGGCAAAATGGACAGGCATTGTCGGGATTGAATATGAAGGTGATGGCTTGTCGGAAGATGCGGGAATCAAAAAAACAAAAGAGCTGTTGTTAAGAATACAAAAGCAATATAAGTAAGTAACAGATTTTTCAAAGAAAGCTAAGCCGGTCATCCTGAATTTATTTCAGGATCTCTCAAGAGGCAGAAAGCCTTGCTAGTGCGAGGTTCTGGCCTGCGCCAGAATGACGAAAATAAAAAACGAGTGTAATTATTAATCATGATTACACTCGTTTCATTTAAAGGGTATTATACTAATTTTTTATACTTGATGCGATGAGGTGTTACATCGCCAAGGCGTTTTTTACGGTTTTCTTCGTAATCGCTGTAATTACCTTCAAAGAAGTAAACTTGCGAGTTTCCTTCGAAAGCCAAAATGTGAGTACAGATACGGTCTAAGAACCAACGATCGTGACTGATTACTACAGCACAGCCGCCAAAGTTTTCTAGGGCTTCTTCTAGTGCACGTAAAGTATTTACGTCGATATCATTGGTTGGCTCATCCAGTAACAATACGTTGGCGCCTTTCTTTAGTGTAATAGCCAGGTGTACGCGGTTACGCTCACCACCCGATAAAATACCAACTTTTTTCTGCTGATCGCCACCATTAAAGTTAAACTTAGAAACATATGCACGGCCATTTACCGCTTTGTTACCCAATTGAATATTGTCTAAACCATCAGTAATATTTTCATAAACCGTTTTGGTTGGGTCAAGGTCATTGTGCATTTGATCAACATAACCAAGAGAAACCGTATCACCAACACGGAATGTTCCGGTGTCAGGAGTTTCTTGTTGAGTAATTAAGCGGAATAACGTGGTTTTACCTGCACCATTGGGGCCAATAATACCTACTATACCTGCCGGAGGTAGCGAGAAACTTAAGTTTTCGAATAACAATTTGTCACCATAAGCTTTGGTAACATTGTTTGCTTCGATTACCACATTTCCCAATCTTGGACCTGCCGGGATAAATAATTCCAGCTTGTCTTCTCGCTCTCTTGAGTCCTCGGATGCCAGCTTGTCATAGTTTGATAGACGAGCTTTAGATTTAGCATGACGTGCTTTTGGTGCCATACGTACCCATTCCAACTCTCTCTCAAGTGTTTTCTGACGTTTGCTTTCAGTTTTTTCTTCCTGAGCCAAACGCTTAGCTTTCTGATCTAACCATGATGAGTAATTACCTTTCCATGGAATACCTTCGCCTCTGTCTAATTCAAGAATCCAGCCTGCAACATTATCAAGGAAATACCTATCGTGAGTAACTGCAATTACAGTACCCTTATATTCTTTTAAGAACTGCTCTAACCAGTCAATACTCTCGGCATCAAGGTGGTTGGTAGGCTCATCAAGTAATAAAACATCCGGCTCCTGAAGTAGTAAACGGCACATGGCCACACGTCTTCTCTCACCACCTGATAATACTGAGATTTTTGCATCCGGGTCTGGACAACGAAGGGCATCCATTGCACGCTCTAATTTGTTATCTAGCTCCCAGGCATTAACAGCATCGATTTTATCCTGAAGTTCACCTTGTTTAGTCATCAGTTTATCCATTGCATCAGCATCTTCATAGATCTCTGGCAGGCCAAACTGTTCATTAATAGATTCGTATTCTTTAAGGATAGCGGTAATCTCAGCTACACCTTCTTCAACAACTTCTCTAACTGTTTTGTTTTCATCTAGTTCGGGTTCCTGTGCTAGATAACCTACAGTGTAGCCAGGAGAGAAAACAACCTCACCTTGAAAGGCTTTGTCGATACCGGCGATAATCTTTAAAACCGATGATTTTCCTGATCCATTTAAACCAATAACGCCGATTTTGGCACCATAGAAGAAGGAAAGGTATATGTTTTTTAAAACTTGCTTCTGGGGAGGGTAAATCTTATTTACCCCCGCCATTGAAAATATTATTTTTTCTTCTGACATAATTGCTTCTTAACTTGCAAATATCAGTAAATTAGTCAAAGATTAGTAAGATTTATGAAATAACGGCAGTCGTAACATCTAATTAATAGCCAATGGCGTAATTGTTGATAAAATAAAAAAATCAGGGATGCTTTTTATTAAGACAATTTTTATAGTTTAGAGCATTCCGGATTTTAGAAAGGTATATATGGAAGCTAAATTTTCTCCACAAGTAAAAGACGTGATTTCTTTTAGCAGGGAAGAAGCCCTGAGATTAGGTCACGATTACATAGGCGCAGAACATCTTTTGTTAGGCCTTATTCGCGAAGGCGATGGTATGGCCATTAAGATATTGAAATCATTAGGAGTTGATACTTCAAAACTTCGCCGTTCAATAGAGGATTCTGTAAGAGGTACCTCGAGTGTAACAGTAAATCTGGGTAATATTCCTTTAACCAAGCAGGCTGAAAAGGTTTTAAAGATAACATATCTTGAAGCTAAAATCTTTAAAAGCGATTTGATAGGAACAGAGCACTTATTGTTGTCCATCCTTCGTGATGATGATAATATTGCGTCTCAGATTTTATTACAATACAACGTAAATTACGAAATCTTTAAGCAGGAGGTTGAAGTGAATAAAAACGGATTCAAAGACGAGACTCAAAATAGTGCATCGACAGGTGGTGATGAAGATTATCGTGAAGAGGAAAGCTTTAGTAGCCCTAAAAAAGTTTCAGACATAAAATCTAAAACTCCGGTTTTAGATAATTTTGGTAGAGATTTAACGAAAGCGGCTGAGGAAGGTAGATTAGATCCGATTGTTGGTCGTGAAAAAGAAATTGAGCGTGTGTCTCAGATCTTATCTCGTCGTAAAAAGAACAACCCAATTTTAATTGGTGAGCCTGGTGTTGGTAAATCTGCAATAGCTGAAGGTTTGGCTTTAAGGATTGTACAACGCAAAGTTTCGAGGGTTCTTTTTAACAAACGCGTGGTTACTTTAGATCTCGCATCATTAGTTGCAGGTACTAAATACCGTGGTCAGTTTGAAGAGCGTATGAAAGCTGTGATGAATGAGCTTGAAAAATCGACCGATGTAATTCTATTTATTGATGAGATTCATACAATTGTAGGTGCAGGTGGTGCTTCTGGTTCATTAGATGCATCTAACATGTTCAAACCTGCTTTGGCAAGGGGCGAAATTCAATGTATTGGTGCCACAACACTTGATGAATACCGTCAGTATATAGAAAAAGATGGTGCATTGGATCGTCGTTTCCAAAAGGTAATGATTGAGCCTGCAACACCAGATGAAACTATTGAGATATTAAACCGTATTAAAGAAAAATACGAAGATCACCACGGTGTTACTTACACCGATGAAGCAATTCATGCTTGTGTGGCTTTAACATCAAGATACATTACTGATAGGTTTTTACCGGATAAAGCTATTGACGCTTTAGATGAGGCTGGTTCAAGAGTTCATTTAACCAACATTCATGTTCCGGAAAACATTATTGAGATTGAAAACAAGATTGAAGAGATCAAACTTGAAAAGAATAAAGTTGTAAAAAGCCAGAAATACGAAGAGGCTGCTAAATTAAGAGATACTGAAAAGAATCTTTTGGAAGAGCTTGAGCGTGCTAAAGCTGAATGGGAAAATGAAACAAAAACTAAACGTTATACTGTTACAGAAGATAACGTGGCTGAGGTTGTTTCAATGATGACCGGTATTCCATTGCAACGTGTTGGACAAACTGATAGCGTTAAGCTATTGAATATGTACGAGACTGTTGGACAGAAAATTATTGGTCAGGATGATGCCATTAAAAAACTTACAAAAGCTATTCAACGTACCAGAGCCGGCTTAAAAGATCCTAAAAAACCAATTGGTTCATTTATTTTCTTAGGCCCAACAGGTGTTGGTAAAACTGAATTGGCTAAAGAGCTTGCTCGTTTTATGTTTGATAGTGATGATTCACTAATTCAAATTGACATGAGTGAGTACATGGAGAAATTTGCGGTATCACGTTTAGTGGGAGCGCCTCCGGGATACGTGGGTTATGAAGAAGGCGGTCAGTTAACTGAAAAAGTTAGACGTAAACCTTACGCAGTAATTCTTTTGGATGAGATTGAGAAAGCTCACCCTGATGTATTCAACATCTTATTGCAGGTTCTTGATGAAGGACAGTTAACCGATAGTTTAGGTCGTAAAGTGGATTTTAGAAATACGATTATCATTATGACTTCTAACATTGGCGCACGCCAGTTAAAAGATTTCGGACAAGGTGTTGGTTTCTCTACTTCAGCTAAAGTTAATCAGGTTGATGCACACTCAAGAGGCGTTATTGAAAGTGCTTTAAAACGTGCTTTTGCTCCTGAGTTCCTTAATCGTGTTGATGATGTAGTTGTTTTCAACTCATTAGGTAAAGAAGAAATCTTCAAAATCATTGATATAGAATTGAAATCGTTATTTGGTCGTGTTCATAACTTAGGGTATGAGGTTAAATTGACTGAGAGAGCGAAAGATTTTATAGCTGAGAAAGGGTTTGATTCGGCCTTCGGTGCAAGACCATTGAAACGTGCGATACAAAAATACCTTGAAGATCCGATTGCAGAAGAAATTCTTAAAGGAGAGATTCATGACGGAGATATTTTAGAGATTGATTACGACAAAGAAGGAGACGTAATTGTAGTAGAAAATAGAAGTCCGGGTAAGAAAAAGAAAAAAGAAGAAGGAAGTGTAGAATAAAATACCTCCGGTTAATACGAAACGGCTGTTAGATGATCATCTAGCAGCCGTTTTTTTGTTATAATTTTATTTTTTTTGAGATTGGCTTAGTGTTTAATTTACACATTTTGTGAAATTATATGGGCGCAGATTTTGGTTTATCAATTATTGACTCTATTTTAGAGAATCAATAGGTTAGGTTAAAATATTTGTTGTATCAAAATTTTATAAATGAAAGTGAAATTATCATTATTAGTGCCTCTAGCATTCCTTGCTGTTCAAACAACTTTAGCACAGGAGAAACCCGCATCTTATAAACAACAATTGGAAGGGACGAAGCTGTCTTTCGACATGGTTGCCATTCCCGGCGGTGAATTTATGATGGGAAGTAAAAAAGGGAATGCAGACGAACAGCCGGTTCATAAAGTAAAGGTTGCTCCTTTTTGGATGAGTACCTACGAAGTGATCTGGGATAATTATGAACCATTTTTATATAAAGATTATGAAGCAGCGCATAGCACTGCTCCAATTCCAAAAAATGTTGATGCAATAACAAGACCTACTAAGCCATATTTGGATATGACTTTTGGCATGGGTAAAGAAGGACAGCCTGCTCTTGCAATGACTCACTACAACGCTATTCAGTATTGCAAATGGCTTTATGCCAGAACTGGAGTTTTTTACAGACTTCCTACTGAAGCAGAATGGGAATACGCTTGTCGTGCAGGATCTGTTACAGAATACTCCTTTGGTAACGACGGCTCTAAACTAGGTGATTATGCTTGGTTTAACGGTAACAGCGATGGTAAAACACATGTTGTTGGTCAGAAAAAACCAAATGCGTGGGGATTATACGATATGTATGGAAACGTAGCGGAATGGACTTATGACCAGTATATTCCTGATTTCTATGCTTCTGTAAAAGGAGATAAAGCAAATGATCCTGTCGCTGTTCCGGAGAAATTATATCCAAATGCAGTAAGAGGTGGCGCATATAATGATGAAGCGAAAGATGCACGTTCAGCATCAAGATTAGCATCAGACCCAAGCTGGAAACAGTTGGACCCTCAGATTCCGAAAAGTAATTGGTGGTTCCCTGAAGCTCCTTTTGTTGGGATGAGGTTAGTTAGACCTGTAACGCCACCATCTAAAGAAGAGATAGAAGCTTATTACAGCAAAGCGCCGATTAAAGATTATTAAACGATCAATCACACATACTAAGAACCATATATAAACCTAAATTACAATGAACAATGAAGAACTGCGCGACAAACGCCGCGAATTTTTAAAAACTTCGGCTCTTGTTGCCGGAGGTGTTATGTTGAATGGAGTTGCTTTTGCTAACGGCGGAGCTCATTCATCTGTTGATGACACCATCAAAATTGCATTGATTGGTTGCGGCGGTCGTGGTACCGGTGCCGCTTTTCAGGCATTGAGTACTAAGCAAAACCTTAAACTTGTTGCTATGGCTGATGCTTTTAGCGATAGATTAGAAGGTGCTTACAAAGAGATTTCTGATAAATTTGGTGCTAAAGTTGATGTTCCTAAAGAACGTAGGTTTGTAGGCTTTGATGCTTACAAAAAAGCAATTGCATTAGCTGATGTTGTTATTTTGGCAACTCCTCCTGGTTTCAGACCTAGTCATTTTGAAGAGGCTGTTAACCAGAGTAAACACGTATTTATGGAAAAACCAGTGGCTGTTGACTCACCGGGTATCCGTAAAGTTTTAGCTGCTGCTGAAATTGCAAAAACTAAGAAATTAAACGTAGTTGTTGGTCTGCAACGTAGATATCAAAATAACTACAGAGATGTTATTAAACGCATTCAGGATGGAGCTATAGGCGATATCACTGGCGGTCAGGTATATTGGAACAGTGGTGGAGTTTGGGTAAAGCCACGTGAAACGAGCCAAACTGAAATGGAATACCAAATGCGTAACTGGTACTATTTTAATTGGTTATGTGGTGATCATATAGTTGAGCAACATGTACACAATATTGATATTGCTAACTGGGTTAAAAATGCTTATCCGGTTTCTGTTCAAGGTACAGGTAGTCGCGCATGGAGAACCGGAAAAGATTACGGTGAAATTTATGACAATCACTCTGTAGAGTTAACTTATGCAGATGGATCTGTGATTAATAGCCAGTGCCGTCACTTTGAAGGTATTGATAACCGCGTTGATGAAAGTTTCCACGGAACTAAAGGTCGTGTTTTCTTATCGGCAGGTAACGAAGGAAGGTTATACGATTCAAAAAATAAATTAATCTATAACTATAACTCAAAAGTAAATCCTAATCCGTACCAAACTGAGCATGACGAACTTTTTGCAGCAATTGCTAAAGGTGAGTACAAATTCTGGGATGCAGAACGTGGTGCAAAAAGCTGTATGACCGCAATTATTGGTCGTTATGCTACCTATTCTGGAAAGACCATTAAATGGGATGATGCTTTAAAAGCAGACAACAGTTTATTCCCTGACGAGTTGAGCTGGACTGCAAAACCAAAGTTATTACCTGATGCTAATGGATTGTATCCAATTCCTACACCAGGACAAACTAAGGTGATCTAAACGTTACTAACGTAATGTTTTCTATAAATAAAGCTTTTATTTTATTGCTGCTGTCGCAAATTTTTCTTCTTTTTAAGAAGGAAGATCTGCGACAGTATGCTATTCATGGATATGCTCAGGGTACTGACTATTCTATCAAGTATTTTGCGAGAGATAGCATTGTAACCAAAGGGAATGTTGATAGTATTCTGATGGTTATAGATTCTTCTATGTCGTTGTATAAATCATATTCCTTAATCAATAAGTTTAATGCTTCTAAGGATGGTTTGGTTGTAGACCCTCATTTTGCTAAAGTAATGGCAAAATCTTTTGAGGTTTATAAAGCCACAAAGGGCAAGTTTGATGTAACGGTAGAACCATTGGTACAAGCATGGGGTTTTGGGGCAAAACCAATAGATAAGTTTCCTGATAGTGCTAAGATTAAGGAATTGCTTAAGTGCGTTGGGATGCAGAACCTGAGCTTAAAGGGTAATTTTCTTAAAAAGAAGAAGTCATGTGTAAACGTAGATCTTAATGGGATTGCACAAGGGTACAGCGTTGATGTGGTTGCTGACTATTTAATAAACAAAGGAATTACATCTTTTGTAGTAGAAATAGGGGGCGAGTTAAGAATGAAAGGGCCAAAACCTGATGGTACCGCAATGCATATAGGTATTGAGGGGCCAGCCGATTCTCCAAATGCTGAACCTGTAGTACGACATGTAATAGCTATTAATGAAGGTGCAATAACCACTGCAGGCAATTACCGGAAGTTTTTACAGAAGGGCGCTAAAAAGGTAGCTCATTTGATAGATCCTAAAACCGGATATCCTTTAGATAATGCATTGATTAGTGTAACTATTTATGCTAAGGATGCTATTACTGCCGATGGATATGATAGTCCTGTAATGGCCATGAATGTTAATGAAGCGCTTGATTTTATATCAGCTAAAAAAAACATGGAAGCTTACATTATTTATCGCCGTAAGGATGGGAGTGTTGCTGATACACTCACCGCCGGGTTTAAAAAGATGATAATAGAGTAATCCATCATTAAAATAAGTACCTAACCAAATACCAAAAATATGAACAGAATAGAATTTTTAAGAAACAGCTTTGTAGCCACTGGTGCGCTTGTAGCTGGATCTTCATTAAATGGAATTGCTGCAGATAAAACTACAGTAGGGCAAGGCTCAGCTTTGGCTGGTAAAACTTTTAATCTTGATTATGCACCTCATGAGGGAATGTTTAAGAACAGTGCTGGTAACAGTTTCCTAGATCAGATTAAATTTATGCATGATCAGGGCTTTCGTTCTATTGAGGACAATGGCTTTTTAGGAAGATCTGTTGATGAACAAACAAAGATTGGAGATTTGCTTGCCAAATTGGGCATGAGAATGGGCGTTTTTGTTGTTGATGGCGGTGACAACTGGAAGACATCTTTAACAACGGGTAAAAAAGAGTTTAAAGATAAGTTTGTAGAGACTTGTAAAAGATCTGTAGAAGCAGCTAAAAGATGTAATGCAAAATGGCTTACAGTTGTGCCTGGATTTTATGAGCGTCACCTGCCTTATGGAAATCAATTTGCTAACGTTGTAGATGCAATGAGAGCAGGCGCTGAGATTTTTGAACCACATGGTTTAATTATGGTACTTGAAACTTTAAGTGATACGCCTGAGTTGTTTTTACAGCAAACGCACGAAACTTATGCTGTTTGTAAAGCGGTAAAAAGCCCATCTTGCAAAATCCTTTATGATATTTATCATATGCAAAAAACAGAAGGCCAGCTAATGGTGAATATTGACAGATGCTGGGATGAGATTGCATATCTTCAAATTGGTGATAACCCGGGTAGAAATGAGCCTACAACCGGAGAGATCAACTATAAGAACTTATTTAAACATCTTTATGAAAAAGGATACAAAGGTGTTATGGGTATGGAACATGGTAATTCTAAATCGGGTAAAGAAGGGGAGCTTCGCGTAATACAAGCATACAGAGAAGAGGATAATTTCCTTTCTTAATTTTAAAATAGATCGAGTTGAGCTTGCGGTACTTTAAAAAGACCTGAGTTCAACTCCATTTTTTTCTCGTTAAGATGGTTTAAGCGGCAATGAAGTTTAAAGCTATCCCTTATTAATTTGGCAATGTTGCCGTCGCCCCTCATTCTATCCCCAAACCTACTATCGTTTACATTACCTCCATGGCAGGATTGAATCATATGCCATACTTTTTCGAAACGGTCCGGATAGTTTTTGCGTAGCCAATCTTCAAATATACCACCTATTGCTCCATTAAGTCGTACAACAGTATACCCTGCTGATATTGCCCCACAGCCGGCAATTGTTTTAAGGATAACGGGGATTTCATGATCACTTAATCCGGGCACAAGAGGAGCAACCATAACGCCCATAGGTATTCCTGCTTTACTAAGATCTTCTACTATTTTTAAGCGTTGTTTGGCAGTAGTTGTTCTCGGTTCCATTTTTGAACGGAGCTTTTCATTTAAGCTATTAATAGAAACATAAACGAAAACCAAGTTGAGCTTAGCCATTTCTTGTAAGATGTCTATGTCGCGAAGAATTAAGGCATTTTTGGTGATCATGCCTATGGGTTGCTTATAAGCCAGGGCAATTTCCAGAAGTTGTCGGGTTATTTTGAATTTCCGTTCTGCAGGTTGGTAGCAATCTGTGTTGCCGGATAAGGAAATGGTAGAAGCATCCCAGCCTTTGCGTTCAAGAAACTTCTTAAATAGAATGGGGGCATCTGTTTTTACAATTATTTTGCGTTCAAAATCTAAACCTGCACTGAAGCCCCAATATTCGTGTGCGTTTCTGGCATAGCAGTAGGTACAGCCATGCTCACATCCTTGATAGGGATTAAGAGAATAGAGCATACCCACATCGGGGCTGTCAACCTTATTAACAATAGATTTTGATTTGCCTAAAATGAAAGTCGTTTTATGATCTTCTTCTTCCCACTCATCAATTCCTTCATCATGCTCTTTTACATAATCATTTTTAGCAAAGCGATTATGAGGATTAAATTGAGCCCCTCTACCTTTGTGGTAATTGTCCGGTGTTTCTTTGTCTAATATCATTAGTTAAAATTACTAATATTATTAGTAATTTCACAAGAAAGTTACTCACTTTTTTGAGCGGGTACGTAATCTAATGGAACCATATCTGCTACCTTTTCGTATCCCCAAAATCCAGAGTACAATAATGATTTTGGATCTTGTACAGCACCAACTTCATAAAAGTTAGCAGGGCCATCTATCATGGACATAACGGATATCTGGTAATTGGGAATGTCAGCGGGCCTACCTACCGCATGACCCGATGTAGAGGTATATAGTTTCGTTTCCCTTTCTTTTGTAAACATGATATACAAGGCATCGGTGTAATTTATCGTTTTTAGATCCTTGTAAATTGTTTTTACCAATGTGTCAGTTAATACTTCTGACCTGTTTAATACTTGCACCGTTTTTGGCTCATTCTTTTTTCTTTGCCAATAAATAAGAGAGTCATTACTTGAATCTGTTAAGAATGCAGTTCTGGATTGAGATGTAAAAAGCTTTATCTTATTATCTATAAGTTTATCAGCTAATCTGTTCTTATTTTCTACTTCTCTAAGCTTGTAGATAATGAAACCTTCTTCTTTGGTTTTGTTGTTGTAAAGCGATTTAAAAAAGTGCTGAGTAGAACCTGCATATGCGATCTCCCTATTTTTTAGCCACTTTTTCTTTTTAGATTTTGAGCCATCAAGCTCTTCGAAATGCGGAAGCCCTGAGAAGAATATAATGTTTGAATTGAAATCATTCTCAAAGTACTTTAACAGATATTTAATCCGATAGCCTAATGCTTGGTTTTCGACAATTAGAAATTCATCGGCAGTAACTTTTAAAATCCTTCTGCCTTTATCATACTCTGTTATTAAAACTTCCGGGTTTAGAATTTTGCATTTTTCTGCATTTGGTGTTTTTCCAATAAAACGATCCTTAAATAGTTCAATATACTTTTTCCTGTTAGGATCGATGTTAATAACCACCTCTTTGAGCTGGGTAACACTTTCGTGCAGGGTAGCTTCAAGGATAACTGACTTATCAGAAATGATCACATTTTTTGAGAAGGGTAAATAACCCATCATTTGAACAAGTACATCGTAGTTGCCCGGCTTCAGATTAGCTAATGTGAATTTCCCACTATTGTCTGAAACTGCTGCAATCTTATAACCACTTAAATAGATGCCTGCTCCTGGTAAGATTTCTCCTTTAACATCTTTAACGGTTCCGGATATGGAGACTGAATTTTGACTGCTGGCAAAAAGAGCAATAAGTAATAAGGATATGGTTATGAGAAGCGATTTGGTCATGTCTGCGGGCTATTTGAGTGGGATGTAATCCATGGGCACCATATCTGCAATTTTTTCGTAAGCCCAGAAACCTTCATATAAAAAGGATCTTGAGTCGTGGATTCCTCCGTTTTCATAAAATCTGATTGGCCCACCTATTAAATTGGCCACAGAAATTTCGTGATCGGGCATATCCAGTGGACGAAAAATCCAAAAGCCGCTTTTAGAATAAGCTAATGACTCCCTTTCTTTTGTATATACGATGCATAGTGCATCTGTATAATCCAGATACTTTAAATTTTGATTATAATAATGAACCAAGGTATCAGGAATTACCTCCGCACGATCCATTTTCTCCAGATATTTTGGCATATCCTGTTGCTTTAACCAGAAGCTAACTTGGGCAGTATCTATTTTAGCGTCAGTTTTAAAGATTCCGGTTCTCGGAGGGATGGTTCTCAGTTTGGCTAATTTGTCGTTTATTACTTTATCGGGGTAGCGGCTTGGATTAGGAACTTTAACCATTTTGTTAATAATAAAGCCCTCTTCTTTGGTTTTGTTTTGAAAAAGTGCTTTAAAGAAATGCTGAGAGGATCCGTAATATGCAATTTCTCGCTTTGCGATGTATTTTTTTCTTCTGGCCAAAGAAGCTTTCAATTCTTCAAAAAATGGATGTCCGGAATAATAAATTATATGAGTGCGGGAATTGTACTCGAAATTATCGAGCATATATTTTAGTCGATAGCCCAAAGCTTTGTTCTCTATAACCAAAAACTCATCTGTTTTTACTGTGAGTAGGCTCTTGGTTGGGTCGTAATCAATATTAAGAACCTGGGGATTTAGTATTTTACATTGAGCAGCGTTAGGGGACTTTCCTATAAAGAACTCTTTAAACTGCTCAATATATTTTGCACGGTTAGGGTCCGCGCGGATTACAACCTCATTTAATTGTACGGTGTTTTCCTTTAAAGTTAATACCACCTCTACAGACTTATCAGATATAACAACATTTTTAGAATAGGGTAGATAGCCTACCATCTGAACCAGGAGGTCGTAATTTCCCGGCTGAAGATTGTTGATCTTAAAGTTTCCGTTATTATCTGCTGCTGTAGCTATTTTATATCCACTTATATAAATGCCGGCACCCGGCAAAGTTTCTTTCTGATCTCTAACAACCCCACTAATTGAATATGAATTTTGTGCGTAAACATTAAAAGAAAAACATATCAGAGAAATGGCTAATAATAATTGACGGATCATGGATATAAAGCTAACTAGTTATTCTTCTAATCCCATTTTTTGCATAACAATATCGCTTACCCCGGTCGAAGAATATCCTCCATCATGGAAAAGGTTTTGCATGGTTACCATGCGGGTTAAATCTGAGAAAAGGGTGATACAGTAATCGGCACATGATTCAGCATCGGCATTACCCAATGGTGCAATTGAATTTGCATAATCGTAGAAATCACCGAAACCTTTAATACCTGATCCCGCCGTGGTTTTAGTTGGAGATTGAGAAACCGTGTTGATACGTACTTTTTTCTCTAAGCCATAATGATACCCAAAGCTACGGGCAATAGATTCAAGCATTGCTTTAATATCGGCCATATCGGTATAGAACGGATAGGTGCGTTGAGCCGCCATATAGGTTAGTGCTACAACACTACCACCTTCACTTATTGCATCAAGTTTTTTGGCAACGGCAAGCATCTTATGGAATGAAAAAGCGGACACATCTATCCCTTTCTGATAATAATCGTAGTTTAATTCTGTGTATGGAATTTTCTTGCGGATGTTTACACTCATACCAATAGAATGCAATACGAAGTCTATTTTACCGCCTAGTATTTCTTGCGACTGTGTAAATAGGTTGGTAAGATCATCAACATTGGTAGCATCGGCAGGAACGATTTGAGAACCTGTTTTTTCAGCCAGACCATTAATCTCGCCCATTCTCATTGCAATAGGAGCGTTGGTTAAAACAAATTGAGCACCTTCTTCATGCGCTTTCTCTGCAACTTTCCATGCAATTGAGTTTTGATCTAATGCTCCAGTAATGATACCGCGTTTACCTTTTAGTAAATTATACATATCTTTTATTTTTGATTCTTCTTATGATTTATCGAAAGTAATAAAAATATGAAAGATATGCGGGGGCAGTTATAAATTAACTGATGCCGAGTAACTCTTGTGCATTTTTAAGTGCGGAGGCTCCTGGGTCTTTACCACTAAGCATTTCAGCAATGGCTTTTATTCGGTCTTCAGTTTTTAATTTTCTAATGCCTGTAGTAGTCCGATCAGTTTCTTCGTTTTTATAAACAAAATAATGCGCTTCGCCTTTGGCTGCAATCTGTGGAAGGTGGGTGATACAGATTACCTGCATATTCTGTTCCAAATCTCCAATAACATTACCAACACGAACTGCTGTTTCACCTGAAATTCCGGTGTCTATTTCGTCAAATATTAAGGTAGGTAACGAAGTGTGTTTAGCCATGATAGACTTAATGGCCAGCATTAGTCTGGAAAGTTCACCTCCTGAAGCAACCTTGCCAACAGGCGCGGGGGCCTGCCCGCTATTAGCAGAGAACAATAATGTAATACTATCTTTTCCGTCTTTATTTAATTCGGGAAGAACCTCTCGTTCAATCTTGATTTTAGCATTAGGCATACCAACCTGGGTAAGAACTTTAGCTACCTGATCTTCTGCACTACTTATAGATTTGCTGCGGTTAGAAGACAGTTCAATGGCTTTCTCCTCCAGATCTTCTTTCATCAGGCTAATCTCTTTGGCAAGGCGCTCAATCTCCTCATCGCCACTCAATATCTCACTTAAGTTTTTGGATAACTGTTCTTCAATAGCCAAAAGCTCTTCAATAGTATTTACCCTATGTTTTTGCTGAAGACTATAAATGCTATCCAAACGTGAATTTATATCCTCAATTCTTGAAGGGTTAAAGATTATAGCTTCTTCAAAAGCGATAGCTTCCTGAGCTATATCCTTAATCTCTATCAGCGATGAACGTAAACGCTCATTTAATGAAGCATAGTCTGCATTAAACTTCTCAATACTTTGAAGTTGATTGATGGCTTCTTTCAATAAAGGGAGTACTGAGGTTTCCTGCTCGCTTAATAGATTGTAACTAGTTAAGAGGCCTCTTTTAATGTTTTCGGCATTGCTTAACATTTGCAGTTCCGTTTCGAGTTGTTCCTGCTCATCAACTTTTAAAGCAGCGGTTTCAAGCTCATTAAAGAGGAATTGCTCGTAGTCCTGGCGACTGCGTGCATCTGCAGCAGCGTCTTGTAAAACGGTAAGCTGTTGTTGTGCCTTTTTGTAAACTTTATACTGTTCGCGATACTGTGCTAACAGTGATTGATGATTTGCTAAAGTATCTACAACGAGTAACTGAAAACCCTGATCGTTTACTTCTAAAGTAGCATGCTGGGAATGTATGTCGATGAGTTTCTCACCAACCTGTTTCATTACGGTAAGTGTAACGGGGGTGTCGTTTATAAAAGCCCTCGACTTACCGTCTGTTGATATCTCCCTTCTTAAAATATTCTCTTTGTAAAAATCGAGGTCGTTTTCTTCAAAAATAGATTGCAGTGCAGCATCGTTAAGCAGAAACTGACCTTCGATAATACACTTCTTAGCTTGATTAAAGAAGTATTTGGTTTCAGCACGTTGACCTAATATTAGAGATAGTGCACCAAGCATGATTGACTTACCTGCACCTGTTTCACCAGTGATGATATTTAGACCTTTATTAAGTTCCAAATCAACACTATCTATTAAAGCATAGTTACGAATAGAAAGTTTTTGTAGCATATTACTCTGCTAAATTATGAAAACTTAACCAATGGTAGTTTATTCTTGCAAACAAAAAAGCAGAAGATTTCTCTTCTGCCCTCAATCTAATTTTATTGTGTGGTTTAATGCTTATTAGGAAACAATCTCCTTGATATTTAAGTGCAATTAATTTACCTGCATATCTGATTTGATCCCTTTTTTCTTTTTAATGCTGTCAACTCCTTTTTCAAATTTGCTTTTTAGCTCTTTATATTCATCTGAGTTTTTTAGTTCTTTTATTTCTTCCATCTCTTTCTTAAACTCAGGTGAGTTCATTTTTGAATGTAAGTCCTCCATGCTTTTTTTGATATCAGCTTGTTGTTTTTTCCATTCATCAGAGTTGAATTTTTTGCTCATTTCTAAAGCACTTTTTTGAATATCAGCCTGCTGTTTTTTCCATTCAGGAGAATTAAATTGTTTGCGCATATCCTGAGCAACTTTCATAGCCATTTCAGATGCATTCTTTTGAATTTCAGCTTGTTGTTTTTTCCATTCAGCGGAATTGAAATGTTTAGCCATTTCAGCTGCATTCTTTTGCACATCTTTTAGTTGTTGTTTAAACTCAGGAGATTTCATAAATGCCATACTTGCATTTGTTATTGAGTCTATATCAAATTTAAAGTCAAACTTGAAATCATTTATAAACGACTCATTTACTACTTCCTGTTTTAAGCTGTCAGGCATTTCTTTAAGAGAATTGTATTCTACTTTATTCCCCTTAGCATCAACTGTAACAATCTTAAACTTGTTTTTTTTCTTTGTGGTATCTGTTTTGGCTAAATTTCCATCACAATCTTTAGTATGCACAGCTACCGGCAAGATTTGTATTTTGGATTTTATAGCTATTCCTTCAACTTCTATTTTTTTGCTGATTTTGCGCTCCTTATTTACAACCGGTGCTTTTTTAGCAGGACTAATCCAAGCTAATGATATTATAGTTGCTATTGTTAGTGTTATTGCCAAAATCTGTTGTTTGGCATTCATATAATTCGTTTTCATATCAGTTATTCTTTTAATTCGTTGATACAAATGTTGATTATCCCCTGTTGCCGCCATAGATAGGGCAGGAGTGGTTTTGTTTTTTAATATTTCAAGTTTTAAAAGCGCATGTGCGTAGGTTAGCGGATTGCCGGTGAACTTTAATACAAGATCATCGCAGGCATGTTCACGTTCTATATTTATTAATCGGCCACCTAACCATACAAATGGATTAAAGAATAGTATTGTTTCAATACCGGTTTTTATAAGATTTAATAGGTAGTCGTTTCGGCGTATATGCGAAAGCTCATGTATTAATATTGCTTCAACTTGTTTTATATCAAGTTGTGAGGCCAGGGCAACCGGAAACAGTACTACAGGTTTCAAGTAACCGATAACCAAGGGAACATTCACTCTTGAAGACAAATAGAATTCAATATTCTGACGAAGATTTAGCTTGGCCACCATTGATTCAAAAACAGGAAGCCATGTAGCAGGTACTGGATTACGTTCGGCCCATTTTAAATCAATTAGTTTTTTATAGCCAACACCTAAAAGAAACAGTTGAAATAATAGTCCTATGCTATATATGCTTACCAGATAAGGGAAAAAGTTTTCCGTTATGCTGCTCATATCCTGAGGTAAATGGATCAGGTATTCGTTCTGTGCAATGTTGGTTGCTTGATTTGTTGCAACGGCCACGCTATTTGTAGGAAGCTTAAATATTGAAAAGAAGGTGATACAGAACCCTAAAAATATAAGGCATAATGCCCCATAGGCAAGGTTGTGCTTAATTTTTGCATTTATTTTAGGAAATGCACTTGTGATGGCTATAAGTACGCCATAAACGATTGCGCCCTGCCATAAGGAGTGGAAAATGCTCCATCCGGTAGCTTTAATCAGGCTGTTTACTATTGCTTCCATATCTTTGAGTTTGGTTCTTAAGGTTGATTATTTGCTTAATTCATCAAGATATTTTTTTATCGAATCAATTTCATCCTTACTTGCAGTATGGTTTCCAAGTGCCTGCATTACCAATCTCGCCGCCGATCCGTTAAAAACATTATCGATCATTTTATTTACCAGGTGTTGTTCAGTCTTTTGCTGATTTACCAGTGAAGTATAGATGTGAGTTTTAGAAGAGGTATCACGAGCTACTAATCCTTTTTCGTGCATAATCTGCATTAGCTTTAATGTAGTAGTATAACCAGAATCTTTACTTTTCTCTAAGATTTCATGAACGTCTCTTACCGTACAATTACCTTTTTCCCATAGTATCTGTAAGATTTCTAATTCGCTTTCTGTAGGCTTAAGGTTTGTGGATATAGTCATATTTTGCTTATACGAATTGTTTCGTATTCAAATGTACGAATGTATTCGTATAAACAAAATATATTTAACATTTTTTTACTGATTTTTTTTAAGCCCTTGATTAAGAGGAGCCACCGCTTGGTTAAGCGATTCGTATTTGTTGATGTTAGCCGGATCAATTAGCACAAGCAAGTTGTAGGCTTTTATACGATCTGTTGGATCTCCGGTAGGGATAGAAAACACATTTACCACCTCATCGGCCTTAGTAGAAAAGTAAAAGTTAGGGAAAATAGAACCCAACTTTTGTTTGTCCATTTGTTTTAACCCGCTTAGTAAGGTAATCATCTTTTTAACACCTCTGCCTGTATTGTCTTGCAAGCGATCAAGCCCATTGAAATGATAATCATAGATGAAAGCCCTAAGATCTTCAAACGACTTATTTAACAGGTTTTCATTTAGCCAGTAGCGGTTACGCAATCCATCAAAAGCTTTCCAGCCTTTATTTGGAGATACTTGAGCATTGTTTAGAATGGTAGATGCCTTTTTGTAATACGGAGTGCCACCAAGGCTGCTAAAGCTATCCTTATCTAATCCAATAATGGTGTAGGCATAAAAACTCAGCAGAGAGCTAAGGTTAGAAATGTAGGTCTGATCAGAAAAGTCTAAAGACTGCCCCTCAGCATAATTGAAATCGAAATCTTTGTCGCTTAAGTTAAGTAAAGTACTGTTGTAAGCAGATGCATAAACGGGTCTGCTCGATTGAAGCTGAGCTTCTGCTTTGTAGGCAGAACTACCGTCCCAGTCAGTTATCGTGATTACAAAATTACACTCGATACGTTCCTGAGGTGTATAGGTTTCGTTACTCCACTTATTGTTATTCAAAAATTCCCTTAACGTAGTTTCAAGCACTTCCAGATTTCTCCTGTCCATATTAGGAACAGTAGGAGCCTGAACTTGAACTCTTGCATTTAGTTCTTGCGCATTAACAAAGGTTTGACAAGTAAAAAGGGAAAATAAAATAAGTAAGTAGCGTTTTATCATGCTTAGATAAGCTTTAAAATTTCACTGCAAATGTCTTTGGCGACCTCAGTTTTAGATTTCATTTCAAAAACTGTTTTCTCAAATGCTTTATTAAAGATAGTTATTTTATTGGTATCCATTTTAAATCCGGCACCTTTATCATTTAAGGAGTTAAGAACAATGAGGTCGAGATTTTTTCTGGTAAGCTTTCCCTTAGCGTGTTCCTCCTCATTTTCAGTCTCTAAAGCAAAACCAACAAGTAGTTGATTTTTGGTTTTTAACTTACCTAAAGTTGCAAGGATATCTTCAGTTTTTTTTAACTCCAGACTAAATTCACTGCTTGTTTTCTTTATCTTTTGACTTGCTGTGGTAACGGGAGTATAATCAGCCACTGCGGCACTCATTACCGTGATTTGCACATCGGAGAAAGCTTTTTTGCAAGCTGCAAGCATTTGTGCAGCACTTACTACATCAATTCTGTTGAGTTGTTGGGTACTTTTTTCAGCCGTTGGCCCAGTAATTAATGTTACATCAGCCCCTAAGCTTGCAAACCGATCAGCAATGGCAAAACCCATTTTACCAGAGGAATGATTGCCTATAAAGCGTACAGGATCTATAGCCTCGTAAGTAGGGCCGGCTGTTACCAATACCTTTTTTCCTAATAGGGGAAGGTCTTTGCGGATTGTTTCTGATAGAAATGAAACAATCTCTTCGGGCTCAGCCATTCTACCTTCGCCATACAAACCACTAGCTAGTTCTCCTTTGCCTGGGGCAATAAGGAGGTTGCCATAGGATAGAAGCTTTTCTATATTAGTTTGGGTGGTTTCATGTTTCCACATGTCCAGATCCATTGCCGGAGCAACCAATACAGGGCATTTTGCAGAAAGGTAAACTGCGGTAAGTAAATTGTCGCACAGTCCTGTAGCCATTTTGGCTAATGTATTTGCACTAGCAGGGGCAACCAGCATATAGTCGGCCCAAAGACCTAACTCGACATGATTACTCCAAACTCCGGTTTCTTCTTCGAAGTATTGAGTGTAGACAGGATGTTTTGATAAGGTTGCAAGAGTTAGCGGAGTAATGAAATTTGCCGCGTCTGCAGTAAGAATTACTTTGACGTTTGCGCCAGCTTTTACCAGTAATCTTACCAGTGTTGCTGATTTGTATGCCGCAATGCTGCCGCAAACGCCTAGAATGATGTTTTTATCTTTTAGCATGGTTAATACCTATGCGTGATATTATTGTTGCTCTTTAGCAGGATTTCTGTGATAAATTTTATCGTTCAGGAATTCGTCAATAGCAATTAATGAAGGTTTTGGTAAACGCTCATAGTGCTTGCTGATTTCAATTTGCTCCCTGTTCTCAAAAATCTCTTCAAGATTATCGTTAGAAGATGCAAACTCAGCTAATTTGCCGTGAAGCTCTTCTTTCATGTTATTAGAAATCTGATTAGCCCTTTTAGAAATAATTACTAAAGACTCATAGATGTTTCCGGTTTTTTGATCCAGATCATTAACATTTCTAGTAACCGTAGTATTTGGTATTGCGGGTTTATTCGTATTCATTATCTGTTGGGGGTTTTAATTGTATTAGTTGCAGTACTATCTCTTTTAGCTTCTTTTGTTAATTGAGATTTATATTTTTCGTAATTAGCAAGGCGTTCAGCTATAAAGCGTTTAGCACTTTCTATTCCAGATTCACTGTCTTTTTTTAAGCCGTTTACTTCCTTTAAGAGTTTACTTTCAGGATGAGCTTCTACAAATTCATTAGCATATGTAATAGCTTCATTGTAACGGTCTTCCTGACGATCCTCGATGCTATTTTTTGCAAAAGCATATTGCGATTTGATCATTAACAAATCCATTTCCTCAGCATATTTAATATCTGGATAATCGATTTGCGCATTTTTTAATGCGATAACAGCTGCTCTGTAGTTAGATGCTTCACCACCATTACCACCTATTTCGTAATACATTTTAGCATTAGCGTAGGCTTTATCTTCAAGTTTTGTACGTAGAATACCAATGTATTTTGCGGCCTCAACAGCACGTTCACTTTTTGGATAAAAGTTGATGAAAAGCTGTAATGCATCAATCGCTTTGTAAGTATTTTCCTGATCTAAACTAGGTCTTGGAGAATCCAGATAATAGCAATAAGCGCTCATATATCTACATTCTTCAGCGTATTTACTAGTCGGATAACTATCAGCGAATGATTTAAATTGATATCTTGCAGTGGTGTAATCTCTTAGTTTGTAAAGAGTTAAAGCGTAATAATAGTTCAATTCTTCTGCTTCAGCTCTTCCTCTGTATTTTTGAGACAAGTCTTCAAATAAGATCAATGCCTTAGAATAATTCTTTTTGTTGTATAGCTTCATAGCCTCCTGATACTTTTTAGCTACGTCGTTGCTCAGTCTGATTTTCTCAAACTGACTTTTACAACCTGCAATAGTAAGGGCTATAATGGTGAAACTTAATAGTAATACGTGTTTAATTTTAAACATTCTGCAAAGATAAGTTAATAATACGATACCGTCAATTAAAAATAATAGGACGCTAAGCTATGTAAAGGCATTCATCCTATCAAGTGCTTAACATAATTTAACGTTTCCATTTTTATAAGCCATACTCATGTACATTATTACCTCGTCATTTATGTCTTCTTTGTAGTATATGCGGAGGTGGTGATTGTAATCGTTACTTCCCGGAACAAGCTTAATTTTTTGGAAACACATGTTTTCTTCATATGGCTGTTTAAATGGAAATACAACATCAATGAAGTTTTTGCCAAACTGTATAATGTAGGCAAAATTGATTCTGGCGGAAAAGGCGATCATTGTTTTGGTAGCATGAAATTTTATATCGCCAATTTGTTGGTAGCAGGAAACAAAGTGATTGAAAAGTTCAAGCGCGTGAGGTGATTTCCCCTGGAGGAATGCAGACAATGATTTGTCGTTATGATCCATATTGAGTTATTGTATTATATCAGTATATAAATATAATCCATTTTTCTGTTTGGGAGGTTGAGCGTTTAAATTTTTGTTGTGTGGTTATGGTTTTGTTGGGTTCTTCAGAAAACAGGAAGTTGTTGTGGTGTGGTAGGAGCTCTATCCTTTATATATATGGTGTATATATATAACTATATATAGATGTATATATAATGAAGATGTATAGAGTGAAGGTGTATATATATAATAGTGTATACCATATATAGGTATAGATTATAATAGGTGTATATATAATATAATCGATCGTCATCCTGAATTTATTTTGCTTCGCAGCTTCTTCGAGGTCAGCACCTCGCACTAGCAGGGCTTTCTTTCTCTTGAGAGATGCTGATGCCGGCCTTCGCCGGCATGGCGAATTCAGTATAGCGAACGCACGCTGTCATTGGTGATTGATTTTGCTTCGCAGCTTCTTCAAGCTCAGCATTCCGCAATAAACACTGGTAATAAATACACCTAATAGCTGAAGATAAAAAAGTAAGGTATCCATTGGGTACCGGCGCTGTGCCGACTGTATACCGGTTGGGGAGAAATCAGGCTTTTCTGAGGGGTTTCTCAGGCTCTTCCCAGGCCAAGCTGAGGTAAATCGCCTGAGTTGTGCCTGGGTAGAACCTGGGCGATGCCCCGGCGGGTTACCCCGGGAGCCGGGCAGATCATGGCCTGCCCGGAGGGTAAATTTAATTTTCTGCCTAGCCTTTAATGAGTTAGGAGAATTCATGAAATAATAATGGGAAAGGGTTTGGAGGTTGATGGAATTTTCCTACTTTTGCATCCCGCTTCGGAGGAAGAGAAAC
>NZ_JABSNU010000005.1 GCF_013266735.1 Pedobacter foliorum | reverse complement strand
CAGATAATCCAGATCTCCTTTTCTCAGTCCTTTTGCTATTTTTCTGCTATCCACAGCATCTGTTTTATGCAGGTGTTCTTTACCGGTGGTAGGTACATCTGCTGGGTGAATGACTTTACACAGTACTCCTCTTTTTTGAAAGGCCCGTTGTATCCAAAAACCACAAAAACCGGCCTCGTAGGCCAACAAGTAGTTTGCATGCTGGTAATTATATTCCAGATAACTACATAACCGCTCCACATCCGGTTCTTGGCTAAAGGACTTCAGTTCGAATTCATCACTTAAAATATGAATTTTCCAGCTTTTATGATGGACATCCATTCCAACATAAATGTTTTGCCCACTGAAGTCCAGGCTTTTGCCTAAAGTTACATTTCCCATGGCTGTTTTTATAATAAATTTACACGTTGAAATTTGCTACTTCAAACATATAAACTGAAATAAATTCAGGATGACGATCGATTAAATAATAACGATCGCTTAAATAATGACAATCGCTTAAATAATGACGACCGTTTATACGATTTTCATTATCACTTTTTTGTATTTTTTCTAATGCTAGCCTCAGTATGACGAACGCTTTAACTTGGCAATGAGATTACTAATATTTAGTAATCTGCGCCTCTATAACCTCGGGATCTGTTGTAATAAAATGGCCTTGTCCTTCTTTTACAATAAGCTTTAATTTACCGCCAAGCTTCTTGTATTGTTGTTCTATAACCTTAGTATGCTCTTTAAACCAGGGATCCAAGCTGCCTGAAACAACTAGCAAGGGTACTTTTGCTTTCGCTATTGGAACAAGTCCTTCTATCAGATTTTTCTTGGTCATTAAACTACGCATCACCGGATTTACAGCATATATGACCGAAACCTTTTCAGGATTTTCCATTGCCCAGGCAAAACATTCTCCAGCGTTTACTCCTGATCCTTCTAACACTGGTTTCTTAGAAAATCCATGATCAATTAACATTTTGTAAATATCATTCCACTGTTCCATTACGGCACCGGATTGTGCAGTAATTGGGGTAATAACAATGTGGTATCCTTTGGCCAGTAAAGCCTGATCTACAAGGGCATTCCTATCCATGCGATCACTTCGAAAAACCCACGGTTTGCCTGGGGCGGGTTTATTAGGTGCAATAATAACCATTGAAGATACACCATAACGACTCTTGCCTTTCACTTCGTACTGCTCATAATAAGGCGTATAGCCGGGACCTCTTGCAGTCATCCACGTGTTTTCTTCTTTCAAATACAGATAGCTATTTTGGGGATTGTAGTAATATGATTTGGTAAAGCTATTGTCTATAAAATCTGGCAATTGTAAAGGATTAGAAGCATTTGCAACATTTGCGACAACCCAATCGACAATAGGAGTTGGATTTTGCAAGCTGTGCGGATGATGGGCTGTACCCTCTTTGACCAGAATAGTCATTCTGCCACCCATTTGTAAATAAATATTTTCAATTGGCAGTGTGTTTTTTTCATACAGAAAATCTTCGGAACCACAGATACTTAATAATGGAACATCATGTTTGGCAAGTTCTGCTATTTTCGCCAGGCTTTCAGGCATGATTGCGGCGTTATCTGCATAAATGCATGATACTTGATCAGGGTGATTTACAGACCATGCATAGGCATTTATAGCCCCCCTGCTCATTCCTCCAAAGGCAGGCTTTTTTGAGAATCCGTGTTCCTTGGTTAAAAAAGCATACCATGCATCCCACTGTCTTCCGGCATCGCAATTGATGTATCCAATAAAAAATCCTTTTTTAAGCAACTCAACTTCAGACTGAGGTTCGTGATCCCAATAAAACCCTCTCCATGACCATGGATTTCCTACCGCTGCAGTTTTTGGCACAACAACTAGACATCGTACCTTTCCTTTTACTTCTGCATTGATACCGAAACCCTCACTTTCAACAGCCTTAAATGGTGTTATTTCCAGACTAAGGGTATCCATTAGGAAATCATAGCGATCAAATCCTCTCCATGTAGTTTTATCGCCTGAAAAGCTCGCTGTAGTCGATTGAGCATATACCGTATTAAAAATTGATGTAGTGATTAGCAATACAGCAATAAGTGCAGTAATTTTTCGCATCTGTAGTTTTATTTGATTATGGTTTGGTAAGCAAATAAAATAAATCTGGTTAATTTTTACTTAATAAACTATTAATCAGAAAAAACTCCATCAATTCATATGGAGATAAAAATTAGTATATATTTGAAAGCACCCATTAGTATGAAGAGACTTTTAGAAATTATATGCTTAATTATCGTTTTTGCGATGTATGGCTGTTCAAGCGAAAGCGTAGATCAGAATTATACCAAAACAGTATATCGCGCTATAAGTAAAGATGATACTGCTACTTTTAGAATAAACCTTACAGACAAGGAGTTTTTTGGGCAACTTGAAATAAACTACCATGGCCTCTATAAAGATTCCGGCGATGTAACCGGAATTGTAAAAGGAGACGAACTAAAGGGGACTTATCGCTTTCAGCATTATGGAGTTGAGGCATGGCACAAAACCCCAATAGCTTTGTTAAAAAAGGATGGCAAGCTTATTATGGGTGAGGGCTCAATGGAAGTTTACATGAACATCCACTATTTCAAAAAGAACAAGCCAATTAATTATCAAAATGTAAAGTTTGTATTTGAAAAGATGCCTTAGATCATTAGCCGTGAATGGCTTCTTTATTACCGAAACTTTGGATGAGTTCACCTTCAAATTCAAGCCATTCTTTCCAGCGTTTATCTACATCAATATCGATGGTATATTTACGGGCAAAGTTCAGGAAAACAGTGTAATGTCCCGCTTCAGATACCATCAGCTCATGATAGAATTTTGCAAGTTCCTGATCTTTTATATTTTGCGACAATACCCTGAAGCGCTCACAACTGCGAGCCTCAATCATTGCCGCAAATAAAAGACGATCGATAAAGGCAGAGTTCCTGCTGCCATCTCTACGACTAAACTTAACTAACCGGCCCACATAATCATCTTTACGTTCACGACCAAGGGTGTAACCGCGCTTCTCAATTATATCAACTACCATTTGAAAATGCTGCATTTCTTCGATAGCAATAGCTGTTAGCTCTTGCACCAAGTCCATGTGCTCGGAATTATTTGCAATTAGCGTAATGGCATTCGTTGCTGCTTTTTGTTCGCACCAGGCATGATCGGTTAAAATCTCCTCTAAATTTGATTCAGCAATGTTTGCCCAACGCGGGTCTGTCAATAATTTTAATCCAAGCATGGTAAATATCTTCTTTGGGCCAAAATTAGCAAAGATTTACTTAGTCTTCGGTACGCTTTTCCAGATCTTTAATACTTACTGTAATCATTTTACCTATTGGCTTGTTGTTGAGGTAAGTTAACACCCGAATATGATCTGCTCCTTTAGGTATAGAAAGTGTGTCGGTATACTTTGGAGAGAAATTATCAGGAAAAGTGTTATCAAAGGTATAATAGATGTCTAGTTTTTTAATCTCGGTGCTTAATGCTATACGAAACGTTTTGTTAACGGAGTCTTTTAAAGGGGTAATTGCGGCATCGTATACGCTTCTTGCATAGTTGATATTTGCCACATCGTACCTTTGAAGGTGACTTTCCATTCTTGAAATAAAGTTGTTCCAGTTTTTAGATTCTTTTGGCGACCAAAATACTTCTGATAAAGCAAACGCACGAGGCCAGGTCATGTATTCTGCGTGTCTATAGCTTGGTACAGATTCAGCCCATAAGTTCCCCTGGCCTCCCAAAACAAAAGATGGATCAGGTATTTCTGCTGGAATTGGATCAAAGTTGTAACAGCTAGACAGGGTAAGCATCGAATAAGTCGGTGGTTCGCCGGCAGGATCACCTTGATAAAGATCAAGGTAGCAATTGTCGGCAGGGGTCATAATTACGTGGTGATTCATTTTTGCAGCTTCTATACCGCCTTTCATTCCTCTCCAGCTCATTACAGTAGCTTCTGGTGCCAATCCACCTTCCAGAATCTCATCCCACCCCATCATTTTTTTGCCTTTAGACTTAACAATGGTTTCCATGCGTTTGATGAAATAACTTTGCAGTTCCTCTGGAGTTTTCAGGTTTTCATCTGTCATTCTTTTCTGGCATTTTTTGCATGTTTTCCAGAAGCCTTTGAAACACTCATCTCCACCAATGTGGATATATTGACCAGGGAAAAGTGCGGCTACTTCGCCTAGTACTTTTTCCATAAATACGAAACTTTGCTCATTGCCTGGGCATAAAGCGTTGTCATCTACCCCGTAAAAGGTATTACCTACGTTTACTTTGAATGGTCCACCAGTACAAGATAGATCTGGATATGCGGCAAGCGCGGCAAGACTATGGCCGGGAACATCTATTTCCGGTAGAACGGTTACAAAACGCTCCTGGGCATATTTAACAACTTCCTTGATATCATTTTGAGTATAATAGCCTCCATAATCGGCTGCTTCATTTGCTCCTTGTGGATCGCGTTTCCACCATAAGCCCATTCTTGATGCACGCCAGGCTCCTACTTCCGTTAGTTTTGGTAGGCTTTTGATTTCTATCCTCCAACCCTGATCGTCGGTTAGGTGCCAGTGAAATACGTTCATTTTGTACTTGGCAAGTTGGTTGATGTATTTCTTAACCACTTCCTTTGGGAAATAGTGTCTGCTTACATCTAACATTAAACCTCTCCAGCCAAATCTTGGATAGTCTGTTATTTTAACGCAGGGTATAGACCATACTTTGTTTTTAATGATTTCTGCACTTTCTATTTCTTTTGGCAGTAGCTGCATTACAGTTTGCATGCCATAAAAAAGGCCGGCAGGCTTGTTTGCCATAACCGTAATTTTGGTTGGCTTAACATCTAGGGTATATCCCTCATCTCCTATCTGCTTATTGTAGGCTTTGTTGATAGCCAATTGGATAGTAGAAGTTCCACCAGCTGTATTACCTAAAGTAAAACCTGTTGGTGCTTTAATCATATCGGCAAACAATTCGGCAATTTCTTTATTTGCAGGGGCCGCAATAAGCTTGGTAGTTTTGTTTAATTTGAAGCTACCAGCAAGCTTTTCGAGCTTTACCGGTTCGGGTATAAGCGCCGGAATAGTTTCTACAGCAAACATTTTTTGGGAGAATAGTAAGCAGAGGGTTAGTGCAGCTATTCTGAAGGGGGTAAAATTCATGTGTTGGTGGTTTTATTTAATTAGGTTTTTGATTATTTGGTTGAATTTTTAAGTATTTCTTTTGCTTTTTCGAGCAGTTCATCTCTGCCCTCAATAGTACCTTTTATTGTTGGTTTTAAAAAATGATCAATTTTCACACCTACCCTTTGTGTTGGGGTCCCATCAGGATAGAATACGCCAATTCCTGAAATCCACGTAGAAATACCTCCGGGCAGAACAATTGTAGACACATCTCCATCTGCACCTGCAGTTGTACTCCCTATTACTTTTACATTCGGTGAACTTTGAAGAGCCATTGTTGTAAATTCCGCTTGGCTCTGCGAAGTCGAATTTACGATTACTACCACTTTACCAGTGTAGGCATCATAAGTTGTTCTGGATCCACTTTCTATTGGTGTGCCATAAATAAATAATCCTGGTTGCGACAGTACCCCCTTTGTGAATTTAACAAAAGGTGTTGAAAATGGTTTAATGTAATTACTGAGAGGATATACCATAAACTCTGAGGGATAACAACGCATGTCGACTATTATACCCTTAGTGTTCTCGAAAAGCTTCTTTATCGCTGGCAGATCACTGATCTTGAATTTACCTGGGAATAAATAACCGAGGTCATTATTCAATAGTTTAAATCCAGGTTCTTCTATCGAAGGATCAGGTTTGGTATTATAGAAGGCATCAATACCTTTAGAAGTCTCAGTTATTTTTTTCCCAGCCCGGTTTAGTCCAATTGTAAAGAGCTCCATATTTCCACGAAGTAAAAACCCCCAGGGCAAATCTCGCAACTGGGTATCATAATTAGAGGCTGGAGTATACGGTAGAAATTCCTTTATCATCTGCTCTAAAGGTTTGCCATTAATACTCGAAATTACATCACCAATTAAAAATTTTTGTTTTACACCTAGGGTATCTGCATAATACCCAGTTACAATCAATTTATTTTCAATAAATTCTGCTTTAAATGGAAGTTTGTATTGTCCTTTAAATATATTTAAGCCTTGGTTATTATTCCAAATATTAGCATGAGTATCATTAATCTTTGCGATTACTTTAAGTGTAGCTAAAACATAAGCATACTTATCTTTGGCATCGACAAAATCCGGAATTGAGGTACTTAGTACTTTATTCCAATTTGTTCCAATTACATCTTTATAAGGAAAGAAATAATTGATCATAGCCCAATAACGATACAAACTAAGTATTCGGTATCCAGCATCGGGATAAACCATATTTCTGTATGATTTCTCATTTTGGAATTTTGGGTTCCCGATGCCCGGCATAAAGGATATGTAATAATGAGTTGATATATTTCCGTTATTTTTTACAGAAAGTAATTTATCAGTTAATGATTTAGATAAAACAGAACCATTAAATAGTTGACCATAATCAGGTTTTATTGCAACAGTCTTAGTGTCAATCTCTTGTTTATTCTCTTTTAATGTAGGTTTAGCTAGTTTATCAAAATGACTTTCTAATACATTACTAAGTTCTACATTATTTGGCGCTTTAATGACTTGAGGTAAAAAACGAAACAGTTCTGCATCCCAATTGTAATCACCTTTAGCAATTGATGGGTGATAATACTTGAGAAACCCCCAAAATTGACCTGCTAGCATCAAATTATTGATAATTTGAGGGTTAGTTTTAAAGGCTGTAATCCCTGATGACTTGCTAAAGGCAGTGTCAAGCTCACCTTTTGCCAATACAACTTGTTTTATAGGTACCTCACTGATCGCTTTTCCATCAATAAAGAGTTGAAAACTATCAAACCATGCCTTTCCCTTACCCACTAGCAAACCGCCAATATGAATTTTCCTAGCCACTTCACTATCGTAAGGTAAAGTTATAGAGTACTCTTTCCAACCTTTAGTACCGCTAAGGCTTTCCTTTCCCATACTTTTAAAGGCCACACCTCCATCTTTATCATCTATACGTATCCACAAACTTGCGTGACCAGAATCCACTATTTCTGTTTTAATATAACCCTTTAGTTGGATGCTTTTACCTGTGAACATTTTTGAAATCACATAATCAATTGCACGATATGTAGATTGGTTACTTAACTTTTGAATGGAGATTGAATGCTTACCTGATTGTTTAACAACTGTATCTAATTGCACAGAGTAACCTAGATTTCCCTGATCTTCAAATGAAAAATCCCAGCCTTCTGGAATTCTACCAGTTGAATCAAGTTTCTCAGCATCGAGATTGTAAGCGGTTTTTTGAGCACAAGATAAAAGAACAAGACTGATGAAAAAGAGCATTAGGTTAGCCTTCATATTTATATCTGGTAAAAAAAACTAATATAGATTATTTACGCTAGATTTAGTTTACAGGCAAACGATTTAGATATTCAAAAACTCAAATCAAAATAATCCCTCTTTTCATGAAAAGACTAGCAATTACGTTACTACTGTTATTGAGTTTCTCCGTTGTTTTTGGACAAAGTTTGGAAGTTAAATATCACCAAGTGGTTTTAGATTTTATTGATTGTATTAAAAATCAAAAGAAGGAAAAGCTGGCTGATAAAGTTCACTTTCCGCTAACGCGCAAATATCCATTACCTGAAATAAAGAATAAGCAAGAGTTTTTAAAGCGATACAACGAAGTTTTTGATGAGCAATTGGTTAAACTAATAGTAAATTCTAAACCAAGTGTCGATTGGTCAGCAGCTGGATGGCGTGGTATTATGCTTCATAGCGGCGATTTATGGCTGTACTACAATGGCCGCCTATTGGGAGTAAACTATATATCAAAAGTGGAGGAGAAACGGAGGTTACAATTAATCAAAGTAGAAAGGAATAGTCTTCATTCTTCCATCAGAACATTTAAGGAACCTGTACAGATAATAGAAACGCCTCAATACAGGATCAGAATTGATGATATGGGTGAGTACAACTATCGCTATACCTCATGGCCACTTAAAAGCAAAATGAGCGATAAGCCTGCCTTAGCTATAGAAAAAGGTACAAAGATACCTGATGGTAGTGGTGGTAGTTATCGTTTTGAGTTCAAAAATGGTGAGTTTACTTACGATTGTGCGATCTTAGCTGATCCAGGGCCGGGAGGCGCGTCTGCCATGCTTACAATTAGTAAGGGCGGTAAAAAGATATTGTTTCAAAAGGCTAAAATTGGAAAGTTTATGTGAAATAAATTGTAATTTTAAGCCTATCAATAATGAATTGCAAAAACAGAATCGGTATTCTTATTCTCTCCTTTGGAGTGCTTATGTTCCTGCTACGCCCCTATCTGGTGTACCAGTTAACCACAGCTGACAAGTACAAAACGAATCCGACATCTATTTCGAGTTTATTGCAGCGACAGTTCAAGAAAAAAGATGATCATCATGAACAGCAAGCAGAGGTAGTTGCAATCAAGGTGCTTGCTCAAAAGACTGCAATTTGTTCTGTCCGTTACCTATTGAATTCCATCTCCCAGATTCTGACCTCTAACCATATTACATGGTATAAGTGGGGATTATATCATTGTTTTCAGCCAGGGGCACCATAACATGCTCCGTTGCCTCCTCGGCATCGGAAGACAATCTGCGTTGTACCTTTTGCTAGGTACTCCTCTGAATCAGATAAATCATGAATTAAACTTATTGATATTTTATGAGAACAATTCTCAAAAAACCATTTCTTTTATTAGCCGCTCTCGGCCTAATTACTGCGCCTGCATTTGCGCAAATAAATAAAGTGAAGCACGTTGTGGTGATCTATATGGAAAACCACAGTTTTGATAATTTGTACGGGCAGTTTCCCGGTGCAGATGGCTTGGAACAGGCCAAATTAGAAAACATCACACAGGTAAATGACGAAGGACAGCCTTATAACACACTACCGCCGATTCCACATAGCAGTGCTTTTCCAACGAACCTACCCAATTCTTATTTCAATATCGACCAATATGTAGCCGCTGACCAGGTTACTCCTGATGTGACACACCGTTTTTATCAGGAGCAATTGCAGATCAATGGAGGTAAAATGAACAGGTATGCGCATTATAACTTTACCAAAGGCTTAGCGATGGGTTATTATCGCACCAAAGATCTACCTCTTTATGATCTTGCCAGAAAATATACCCTGTGTGATCATTTCTTTCATAGCGTTTTCGGCGGTTCATTCCTCAATCACCAATGGCTAATCGCCGCCGCCTCGCCAATGTTCCCTAATGCACCTGCTAGTATCGTAGCGCAAGTGGATGCCAACGGTAAGCTGATCAAAGACGGAACGGTAACGCCAGATGGCTATGCAGTGAACACCATTAATTCAATTAATCTGTATCCAAAAAATGGGAATCCAGATTTTGTACTGCCAAACCAGACAGGTCCAAATATTGGTGACCGGCTGTCGGACAAGGGTATTTCCTGGGCTTGGTACTCAGGTGGCTGGAACAATATTATAGAAGGGAAACCTGCTCCTTCCTTTACTTACCATCATCAGCCTTTTGCCTATTTCAGCCGTTATGCTGAAGGAACAAAGGGTAGAAAAGAACACCTGAAGGATGAGACTGAGTTTTTAGAAGCTGCGAATAAAGGTACTCTGCCTGCGGTTTCTTTTGTTAAGCCTATCGGGTTAGAAAATGAGCATCCGGGTGAATCGACCATTACTGGCGGTGAAAGCCATGCGGTAAAGCTAATTGAGGCGGTGCTGAACGGGCCTAACGGTAAAGACGCTGTTGTTATTCTGACTTATGATGAAAATGGCGGTTTCTGGGATCATATTGCTCCACCTGTAATCGACAAATGGGGACCTGGCACACGTATACCGGCTTTGATTTTCTCTCCTTTTGCAAAGAAAGGTTATGTGGATCATACGATTTATGAAACAGTAAGTATCCTAGCTTTTATTGAAAAAAGATGGGGACTGAAACCACTCAATGACCGTGATAAAAATGCAGACCCGTTAAGCCATGCATTTGAGTTTTAAGGTAATTGCCCTTGCTTTTTCATTAATGGTGGCCGCTACCCTTCTCTCCCTGCGGCAGTCGGAAACGCCTGCAAGTCTGGTTAAGCAGCAATTAATTCGTCGGGCTGATGAATTGTTAAATGCTGTTCAACTGCTGCAGGCGACAAAGACGGATATTGCTCAAAGTCAATTATTGCAACAGCGTTTTCGCGAGGTGCGGCTTGCCTATAAACGACTTGAGTGGGCTACAGAATACTTTGATCCACTCACAGCCAGACAAGTGAATGGGCCACCGGTACCGGAAACTGAATTTAGCGGACTTGTAATCCAACCGAATGGATTACAAGTCATAGAAGGGTATCTTTTTCCGAATTTAGACTGGAAAAAAAAGCATGAACTGAAGGGATTTCTGGATCAGTTAGCGGTTAATGCAGCAGAATTTGGAGAATACTTTCGACGAGCAGACTTGCAGGACTGGCAGATTCTAGATGCGATAAAATTAGAGGTCTTTCGCATAGAGATACTTGGGCTCAATGATTCTGATAATCCACTATCTAAAAGGTGTTTTACCGAGTCAGCCGCAGCGCTGCAAAGCTTACGGGAGGTCGCTGGTTATTACGGTACTGTGCCCGAATTTGATCCGGCCATCATCTATCTGCAGACCCCGACAAGTTTTGATCGCTTTGACCGCACCGCCTTTATTATCCGTTATGCCAACCCACTAACTAAGTCTTTACAGGCACTAAAAACCCAATTAAAATTGCCGGACATTCGCTATAACCGTTTGCTCAATCAGGACGCCACAACGCTGTTTGATGCAAATGCTTTTAACCGCAATGCCTATACCGCCGAACCTGGGGATTCAGCAACTACCGAAAAGATCGTGTTAGGAAAGAAACTGTTCTTCGACCCAGTACTTTCCGGCAATGGCAAACGCAGTTGTGCTTCCTGCCATCAGCCTAATCTGGCCTTTACCGATGGTCTGATTAAGAACAAGGATGTTACAGGCAAAAAGATGATCTCGCGTAATACGCCGACATTAATTAATGCGGCTTTACAGCCTGCCCAATTTTACGACCTACGGGTGCCTTCACTAGAAGAGCAGGCCAGCGATGTGGTACGGAACCGTGATGAAATGCATGGCGACCTGCAAATTGCAATTGGTAAGCTCTGGCCCGACACGAACTACCGCAAACTGTTCAATATTGCCTACCCTAAACAAGGGCGCGCTGTAATTGATACCTTTGAAGTAGCAAATGCGCTGGCAAGTTATGTGCGTAGCTTGACGGCACTGAACAGTCGTTTTGACTCTTATATGCAAGGTGATAAAAGCGCAATGAAAAAGACTGAGTTGGCAGGGTTTAATCTGTTTATGGGTAAGGCACGTTGTGGTACCTGCCATTATTTGCCTTTGTTCAATGGCGCACTGCCGCCACGCTATATGCAAATGGAAGCCGAAGTGATTGGAGTACCGCAAAAAAAGAACGGCAAACACATCGATCCAGATCTGGGCCTTTACAGCATCCAATCTGGTGATTTTAATCGACATGCGTTTAAAACTACTACCGTTCGCAACGCTGCCCGCACTGCGCCATATATGCACAATGGTGTATTCCAAACACTTGAAGAAGTTATTGATTTCTATAATAAAGGCGGCGGTATGGGTACGGGCATTAAAATTGAAAACCAAACCCTAGATGCAGAACCGCTAAACCTAAACAAAAAAGAGAAAACTGAATTGATCGATTTTATCAGGAGTTTAGATAGTAGGTAATATTTGCTTTATTAACTCTTAAAGGGTACTTTTATGCTAATAAAAAAACACATTCAATCCTCAAATGGAGAAAGCAAGCTTTCATAAACAACTGTTAAAAGGTATCAAAAACATGCATGAACTTGGACGCCAGCGTGCTTTTGAACTTGGTAATCCCTACTATTGTAAAGAAGCTGGAGATGATACTCACTACACTAAAGAACTCCCTACGGGTGAACGTTATCTGGTAGATATAGAGATCATCTATGATGCAAAAGGTTATCCTATTGAAGTAAAGGATACAGTACTCTCTACAAAGTGATATGAAACCTGAGTTAATTATCGTTTCGGGTTGCAATGCTGCAGGCAAATCTACTTTCATAAGATCAAGGATTAACCAACTTGAGGATTATCAAATCATCATGCCTGATGCTTTCAGAGAAAATACGTACCCTATTCTCAGACAGAGCATTTTAGCAGCAAAACATATTATTCTTGAAAATATATTAAGTGACACAAATATTTTCCCATTAATTGACTTAGCAATTCAAAAAGGCTACAATCTCACATTATTTCAACTGTTTATCGAATCACCTTCTGCCTCTTTAGAAAGAGTTGGTTTAAGAAGAATTGAAGAAAATGGTTTGAATATAACTAAAGAAGAAGTTAAACTAAACTTTGATCTTAATTTTAAGAACCTCGCCAATTGCTACTATTACTTTAATAATGCTCATTTCATTCATACTGGAATTAAACACGAGAATGAATTGATTATGAGTTTTGAAAAAGGAGTACTGATAGATTACAAGCAGAATCCACTTTCTTATATTCAATATTTCAATGAGTATGTCCGTTCTATTGGCAAAGACATTAGCGGATATGAAATCATTAAGGTAAATAAGGATTATTCAAAAAACTCATTCAACAAGCCAACTTTTTTAAAGTAATACCTCCTTTAATTTGTGTAAAATAATACTATTCTGCACAAATTAAATTTATATATTGGCGGCTTCAAAGAAACCTTCTGGAACAACTAATACCTAAATAAATTGATGCCTCTCCATAGAAGATGTCAGAGAAAATTTATTAAATAAATTATGATGAAAACATTTTGGAGTTCTAAACCTCAAAACACAGCTTTGCTTGCCTTAGCTTTTCCATTACTGATCTCCCAATTACCTGCCGGAGCAGTACAAAAAACAACCACCTTTCAACAGGTAGTACAACAGAACCAGAAAGTTATTAGTGCAAAAAAGATTAGCCCAACTGTAATTGAGGTGCTGCTCTCCAACAATCAAAAACTGACGTTAGACTTTTATGGTGACAACATTTTCAGGCTTTTTCAGGACAATTCTGGTGGAGCTATCAGAGATCCACAAGCTAAGCCAGAAGCTAAGATTTTGGTTGATAACCCTCGCAAATCAGTTGCTAAACTAAATCTGACTGATGAGAATAATCAAATCACGATATCAACGGATAAGATTGCTGTTCAAATTGACAAGAATACCACATTATTAAAGATTACTAATCTGGCTACCAAGGCAGTCATTTTAGAAGAAACAGCACCTCCCCGCTTTGAAAAAGGAGAAGTAACACTATCCTTAAAAGAAAATCCTCAGGAGTATTTCTATGGTGGCGGTGTACAGAATGGACGTTTCTCGCACAAGGGAAGAGCGATATCTATCGAAAATCAGAATAGCTGGACAGATGGTGGCGTTGCATCTCCTACCCCTTATTACTGGTCGTCTAATGGTTATGGTTTCATGTGGTATACCTTCAAAAAAGGTAAATATGATTTTGGAGCTAAAGAAAAAGGGTTGGTTAAACTATCGCATGAAACAGACTATCTTGATGTCTTTTTTATGGCTGGAGATGGTGCTGCTGCACTTTTAAACAACTTTTATCAGTTGACAGGAAACCCTATACTGTTACCGAAATTTGGTTTTTACCAGGGACATTTAAATGCTTATAACAGAGATTTCTGGAAGGAAGATGAAAAAGGGATTTTGTTTGAAGATGGCAAACGCTATCAAGAAAGTCAGAAAGATAATGGTGGGATAAAAGAATCTCTTAATGGTGAGAAAAACAATTATCAGTTTTCGGCTCGCGCGGTTATCGACAGATACAAAAAGAACGATATGCCATTTGGCTGGATTCTACCTAATGATGGATATGGTGCCGGATACGGACAAACAGAATCTTTAGATGGGAATGTTCAAAACCTAAAAAGCTTAGGTGATTACGCACATAAAAACGGGGTTGAAATTGGATTGTGGACTCAGTCGGATCTTCATCCTAAACCTGAAGTTAGTGCTTTATTACAAAGAGATATTATTAAAGAGGTAAAAGACGCAGGTGTGCGCGTATTAAAAACTGACGTGGCATGGGTTGGTGAAGGATATTCATTTGGGCTTAATGGCGTTAGTGATGTAGCTCAAATCCAATCTAAATATGGCAACAACAGCAGACCTTTCATTATATCATTAGATGGTTGGGCTGGTACACAACGTTATGCTGGTATCTGGTCGGGCGACCAAACCGGTGGTGTTTGGGAATATATTCGTTTTCATATCCCTACTTATTTAGGGTCAGGTTTATCGGGTCAGCCTAATATTACTTCTGATATGGACGGTATTTTTGGCGGTAAAAATACTGCAATCAATACTAGAGATTTCCAATGGAAAACCTTTACACCGATGCAATTGAATATGGATGGATGGGGTTCTAACGAAAAGTATCCGCAGGCACTTGGTGAACCAACCACATCTATCAACCGTAATTATTTAAAGCTTAAATCGGAACTAACGCCTTACACTTATAGCATCGCCAGAGAAGCGGTAACAGGATTACCAATGATCAGAGCTATGTTCCTGGAATATCCAAATGCATATACGCAGGGGATTGCAACACAATATCAATTCTTGTATGGACCTAATTTCTTAGTGGCCCCAATTTATCAGGCAACAAAATCTGATGATAAAGGCAATGATATCCGCAACGGCATTTACTTACCGGAAGGAATTTGGATTGACTATTTCACAGGCGAAAAATATGCTGGAAATAGTATCCTGAACAATTTTGATGCACCAATATGGAAGCTTCCTTTATTTGTTAAAAACGGAGCAATTATTCCGTTAACAAATCCGAATAATAATGTAATGGGGATTAACAAAGGAATCCGCATCTATGAAGTTTATCCATCAGGTAAAAGCTCGTTTACGGAGTATGATGATGATGGAACTACTGAACAGTACAAATTAGGTAAAGGTGTTTCTAACTTAATTGAATCTGAAGTAGATAAAAAGAACCGTGCAATTGTAACCATCCACCCTGCAACAGGTGATTTTAATGGTTTTGTAAAGGATAAGGCAACTCAGTTTGTAATAAATGTAACTGAAAAGCCTAAGAAGCTATCCGTTAAAATAGGGAAAGATAAGGTTAAATTGACCGAAGTAAGTTCGATGAATGACTTCCAGAGTAAAGAGAATGTATTTTTCTATGATGCAACTCCGAACTTAAATAGGTTTTCTACCAAAGGAAGTGAATTTGAAAAAGTTGTGATTGCTAAAAACCCTCAGCTTCTGATAAAAGTAAATGCTACTGACATTACAGCTAACACTGTAATTGCTACTATTGAAGGTTTCAAATTTGAGCCTGCTAATACACAACGTATTTCGTCAGGAAAATTAACTGCCCCACTTAATGCAGGTGTTTCAGATAAAAACATTGAGGCTTATACATTGAAACCAACATGGACAAAGGTAGACCATGCAGATTTCTATGAAATAGATTTCAATGGCATGCATTACACCACAATCAAAGACACTACTTTGTTGTTTGATGGATTAACAGCAGAAACACCATATTCGTTTAAACTGCGTGCGGTAAATAAAGACGGTTATTCTGACTGGACAGAGTTAAAGGCAACTACTAAATCTAACCCGTTAGAGTTTGCGATTCCGGGAATTGTTGCTGAAACAACTTGTGCAAATGAAGAAGGATCGGAAATAGATAAGTTGTTTGATTATGATGAAGGTAACATGTGGCATACGAAATGGAGCGCAAAAGCTGTTCCTTTTGATATGATTATGAACCTAAAAACAGTGAATCAGTTAGATAAATTCCAATATCTACCACGCACAGGAAGAGGAAATGGAATATTATTAAAAGGTAAAGTTTTCTATAGCAACAACAAAGAAAACTGGACACAGGCCGGTACTTTTGAATGGGCAAACAATGATCAGGTTAAAGTATTTAATTTCTCTAATCATCCATCGGCCCGTTACATCAAAATCTCAGTTACTGAAGGTGTTGGTAATTTTGGTTCCGGTAGAGAATTGTATGTTTTCAAAGTTCCCGGAACTGAAAGCTATCTTCCTGGTGACATCAACAATGACCGTTTGATTGATATGAACGATTTAACGTCTTATACTAACTATACCGGATTGAGAAAAGGCGATGCTGATTTTGAAGGTTACATCAGCAATGGTGATATCAACAAAAACAACTTGATTGATGCATATGATATTTCACTTGTTGCTACCCAGCTTGATGGTGGAGTAAATGATACTAAAATTGATAAAGTAACCGGTAAGCTTGAGATAAGCACAGCAAAACAGAACTATAACAAGGATGAAATCATTGAAGTTAAAGTGAAAGGTATAAACCTTAAATCTGTAAATGCATTAAGTTTTGCATTGCCTTACAATGCTCAGGATTATGAATTTGTAGGTGTACAAACATTGAATACAAAGCAAATGGAGAACCTGACTTATGACAGGCTACACTCAAATGGAACTAAAGCCCTGTATGCAACCTTTGTGAACTTAGGTAACAAAGAAGCTTTATCAGGTAATTCGGATCTGTTTGTATTGAAACTGAAAGTAAAACGCAAGGTTAAATTCGATCTTAAAGCTCTTGATGGAGTTTTGGTTGATAAGAACCTAAATACTGTTAGTTTTTAATACAGGTTATTAAAACTAACTTATACAAAATAGGGTGTCCAAAAGGGTTTAATTACTATTCGAATATGCTCATCGTCATTCTGAATTTATTTCAGAATCTCGTTTAAGCAGGTCTTGTGTAGCAATTGTGAGATTCTGAAATAAATTCAGAATGACGATCTTCCCTTTTTGGACACCCTCTTTGTAGTTATTGCAACTTTTACCTCCATCAATTGTTAACCTATTAAGGGACAATTAAATTAATGGAGGCAATTAAAATTAAGTACACAAGAAAGCAAGAACTCATCCATGGGTTGATTCATGGTATTGGGGTTATATTCGGAGTTAGCGGTTTGCCCGTACTAATAGGAATTGCTACAGCTCACAATAATGTACCTGCAATTGTAGGCGCCGGGATATATGGTTTTTGTTTCATGTTACTATTTACTTGCTCTACGATATATCATCTGGCAGTAGAACCGGCAGTAAAAAGGCTATTCGAAATCTTTGATCATATAAGCATTTACTTCCTGATTGCCGGAACCTATACCCCATTCTTATTGGTTTATATGAACAATAGCTTTGGGATTACACTACTTTCAGTGTTATGGAGCTTAACACTTTTAGGTATTCTCTTTAAAATATGGTTTACAGGTAAATATAATATAGTGTCCACAATCATTTACTTGCTAATGGGCTGGATGATGTTAATTGGAGGGAATAAGTTCTTTGCTGTGCTTCCTGAATCGGTAATCATCATGCTGTTTATTGGCGCTGGACTGTATTCATCTGGAACTGCTTTCTATTTATTTGGAAAACGATCCTATACTCATGCAATCTGGCATGCTATGGTATTGGCAGCGGCCATTTGCCATTACGTAGCGGTACTGCTTTCTATGTAATTATTAGCTTTTAAAGAATTCGCCAAAGTGCCAAAGGATTCCGGAAGGATCATGTAAAAAGCACTCCTTACCCCAATAATCTGTGCGAATAGGTGTAAGCTTTACCTCTTTATATTTAGCTGTTAGGTTCAAGGCTAAAAGCTCTTGCCAATATCTATCTACATCATCTACCTCTAAAAAGATCATTGTGTTGTCTATCCAATCCTTCACATAAGCATCCTGTAGGTAAAATGCCATACCTTCAGTTGTAAAAACAGACATATCAGGTGTAATTACATTTTCCTGAAACCCAAGATCTCTGTAGAAACTCCTAGAAAGTTCAAAATCTTTGGCTCCAATAAATGGTCTGATGGATATTACTTTATGCTCCATAGGATTCGCTTTTTATTTCGGTTATAACAAACTTAATAAATAATTCTAGATATATTTAAACAGATGAATCTCAGGCACCTACTCTTTATTCCCCTAATAATCCTGACAACGAGTTTTAAACCGTTGCCCTATGCAAAGACTGTCGCCATTTCTGATAAATACTTAAATGATATTGGTATAGCGCAAGATCCTGATGTATTGTTCGCCGAAAACTTTAACGATGGAATCGGTAATATTATTAGTCGATATTCGGACGTTAAAAACCCAAAGGGTATGTCGTTGGATAATCAGGATGTACCTAAGGGTAGTTTATCTCCGGCTATTAAGATGACAAATGATGGCTCCTTAAATGATGGTGGTCATTTGTACAAGCAGTTTAAATCAGGATTTGACAGCACAATCTATCTTCGTTATTACGTAAAATATCCATTGTCGTCCAAAGGATATATACACCATGAGTCGGTCTGGATAGGTGGCTACAATCCATCAACGTCCTATCCAAATCCGCGTGCCAGCATTTGCGGACTGGGCGATCAGCGAATTTCAATAGCATATGAACCTGTAAATGCCCCTGCTATGGATACCTACTTATACTGGGGTGATATGAAACCTGGTGCAGGTAACAAGTGCTATGGAAATGACATGATAAATGGTAGCCCAACAGCCAGAAAGCTTGAATGGGACAAATGGATGTGTGTTGAATTGATGATTAAACTAAACAATCCTGCATCAGCATACAACGGAGAACTTAAAGTTTGGCAAGATGGTATAGAGGTAGGCCATTGGGGACCCGGTTTCCCTAATGGATATTGGAATGCAGATTCCTGGATAAATGACCAAGAAAAACCTCCGTTTCAAGGCTTTAGATGGAGAACTGAGCCTAATTTAAAGTTGAACTACCTCTGGATTGAATTTTATGACGATACAAGCCCTGTAGGACAATCACACCACATCAAGTTTGCAAATCTTGTTCTTGCAAAAAAGTATATTGGTCCTATAAAGCAATAACAATGAAGAAGGGTACAATAGTGTTATTGCTTTCTATCTAATACGTCTTTGATTTTGTTTGCATTTTCCATTAACTCGGTAAGATAAGCCCAGTTCTCTTTTTCAATGCAGGACTTGAATTTCCTAAGCTGAGTGATATGCTCGTTTAATACATCGAGCACATTTTCCTTGTTTTGCTTAAAGATCGGCATCCACATAGCTGGACTACTTTTAGCTAGCCTTACCGTACTTTCGAAACCGGCACTGGCCAATTCGAATATCGCATTTTCTTCCCTCTCCTTTTCAAGAACCGTGTTGGCTAAAGCAAAAGAGGTGATATGAGAAATATGACTGACATAGGCCACGTGCACATCATGATCCTTTCCATTCATATACACATTATACATACCAAGCAAAGTGTATAACTTTTCTACTGTTTCAAGTGCATCTTTATCACTATCTGTTGCGTTACAGATTACGTTTGCACGGCCTTCAAAAGCATCTAATGTTGCTGCTTCCGGACCACTGAATTCTGTACCCCACATTGGGTGAGTAGCAATATATCTTCCCCTATTGGGATGTCCTTTAGCGGCATCAAGCAGCGACATTTTAGTAGATCCCGTATCCAGTACTATTTGATGCGTTATCTGATCCAGTACCTGTGGTAATAATGTAGTGCAAACACTTACCGGAGCACTTAGAATAATCAAGTCACTGTTAGCTATAGCGCCATTCAGGTCGGTAATTTCATCTACAATGCCTAGTTCCAGTGCCTTCTGTGTATGCGCCTCCTGGTTATCTACTCCCAGTACTTTTGAGGCAAAGCCCTTTTGCTTTAACACCAAAGCCATAGAACCACCAATAAGTCCAAGGCCCACTACTGCTATTTTCATTATCTAAATTCGATTATAATGTATCTTCAATTATATTATTTACTAATGCGGGCTATAGCCTCTTCAAATCTGGAAAGATCGCCACAAAGACTGATTCTGATATATCGATTACCTTGATCACCAAATATGCCTCCCGGAGTAAGAAAAACGTTTGCTCCATAAAGGATTTCATCGCTAAGTGCGTAAGCATCCGCATAATGATCCGGGATTTTTGCCCATACAAATAAACCTACTTGAGTAAGCTCATAACTGCAACCTAAAATATCAAGTATCTCATATACTTTACCCCTTCTTTCCGAATATATGCTATTGATATGACTATACCAATCTTGACCTAAACTTAACGCTTTAGCAGCAGCCAATTGCAATGGCATAAACATACCGCTATCCATATTACTCTTAAACCTCAACACCTCTTCAATTCGCTCCTTAGCCCCACAAAGCATACCAATACGCCAACCAGCCATATTGTGTGATTTGCTTAAAGAGTTTAACTCTAGTGCTACTTCCTTAGCTCCCGGTATCGACAAAAGACTTGTAGGATTGTCGTTTAGGATGAAACTATAAGGATTATCGTTTACTAGCAGGATACTATTTTCCTTTGCAAAACGAACCAAGTTTTCGAACAATTTAACATCCACCTGCTGACCTGTAGGCATATGCGGGTAGTTTACAAACATTAGTTTGACTTTACTTAGATCCGTTGCCGCCAATGCTTCAAGGTCGGGATACCAGTTATTTTCTTCTGTTAACAGATAACTTACAGATTTACCACCAGCCAGTTTAACGGCACTACCATAGGTAGGATATCCCGGGTTAGGTATTAATGCTTCGTCGCCCTCATTCAAATAGGTCATACAGATGTGCATGATACCTTCTTTTGAACCCAATAGCGGCAATACTTCGGTATCAGGGTTAATAGTTACCTGATACCATTGCTGGTACCAATCTGCAAAAGCTTGTCGCAATGCAGGGATGCCTTTATATCCTTGATAACCGTGTACTCCTGGCTTAGCAGCCTCTTCCTGTAATGTTTTAATCACATCTGGATGAGGCGGAAGATCGGGGCTACCGATACCTAAGTTAATGATGTTTTTACCTTCTTTATTAAGAGTTTCTATTTCCCTCAGTTTTTGGGAGAAGTAGTATTCACTAACCCCCTCCATTCTTTTTGCAATCATTAATGTTTTATTGGTGTGCTAATTTATGAGAATTATAGAATAAATTAACTAATACTGTTCTTTTTCGTCAGGAAAATTACCAGTTTTAACATCTTTAATATATAGCTGTGCCACATCTAGTATACCATCATACAAATCTAAGTACTGGCGAAGAAAACGTGGTCTGAATCCTTTTGTAAGGCCAATCATGTCATTCACTACGAGGACCTGTCCATCACAATGCATTCCGGCGCCGATACCAATTGTTGGGATGTGCAAACTTTCGGAAACCTCCTTAGCCAATTTTGCAGGTATTTTCTCTAGCAATAATGCAAAACATCCAGCCTCTTGTAGTACCATAGCATCGCTCTTTAGTTTTTCAGCTTCAGCGTCGTCTTTAGCTCTTACAGTGTAAGTACCGAATTTATAAATGGATTGCGGGGTTAGACCCAAGTGGCCCATTACAGGAATTCCCGCAGCAATTATTCTGTGCACTGATTCCAAAATTTCGGCACCTCCTTCAAGCTTCAGTCCGTGGGCACCTGATTCTTTCATCACACGAATGGCGGAATTTAAAGCTTCCTTAGAATTGCCTTGATAACTACCGAAAGGCAAATCCACCAAAACCAATGCACTTTTAGCAGCTCTTACTACACTTTGCGCATGATATATCATTTGATCTAATGTGATCGGCAGTGTAGTTTCATGACCCGCCATAACATTGGAAGCAGAATCACCTACCAATAAAACATCCAATCCGGCATCATCCAAAACAGTTGCCATGGAGTAATCGTAAGCAGTTAACACGGCGATCTTTTCGCCTCTTGCTTTCATTTTTTGAAGGGTATTTGTTGTTATCCGTTTTACTTCTTTATGTTGAGACATAAGTTATTTTATGAATTGTGATTTTGATTGATTGCTAAGATTTAGCTCCATCTGGATATTACAGCGTTCATAGGGTGTTGATCTGCCAACCACCTTGATAAAGCCTAACTTTTGATACAAGTTAATTGCCGGCTTTAAGGCAGTATTGCTTTCCAGGTAAATTTTGGTTGCGCCCAAGTCCTTTGCAGCATTAACTACTGCCTGACCAAGTAGCCAGCCTATATTTTTACCTTGTATTTTAGGTGAAACAGCCATTTTTGCCAGTTCAAAGTCGTAATCAGGGTCGTTCATTTTGATCAGAGCACAAACACCAACGGGCTCGTTGTTATATAAGGCTACAAATATCTTCCCTCCCTTTTCCAGAATATATTCATTAGGATTATCCAAAGCCTTGTAGTCAGCCTCTTCCATTTGGAAATAAGTGGAAATCCATTCCTCATTGAGCGATCTGAAAGCCGTTTGATACTGTTCCTCATATGGCACAATTTGTACATCTTTACTTTCTCGCAGTTTCTTTTGTTCCTGTACTCTTCGGAGTAATGACTTTTGTTCCAACAAAAACTCCCATTCTTCTATTGCTTCCCAAAGATTATGTCTGGCTTCCGAAATAATGCTTTCAACCGCTGCATCCACATCTCCGCATTGCACCTTAATCTTTTGTGAAATATCTATACCCTTGTTGGTTAATGCTGCTACATTTCGTCGTTTATCAGTCGATTCCCTGTTTTCCTGAACCAATCCCGCAGCCGTCATTTCCTGTATAATCTTACTAACTGATGGCTGTGAATGTCCAATTTCATTGGCAATTTCGGTAATTGTCTTTTCACCATCTTCGGAAAGGACAAAAAATACAGGAAACCACTTTGGCGAAAATTCTACTTCATATAGCTCATATATCTTTGCCGCATCATCTGTTAATTTTGCAGTCATCAATCGTAAACGACTACCCAAAGCCATCTTACCTGTTCTTTCAAATAATTTCATACATAATCAATTACATAACCAGTTATGCAAATCTAAATAATAGCCTATTGAATCGCAAACATTTTCACTAGTACAGCATAAAAAGTACTTTACCTCAACAATAAAGCACTTAATTACTCAGGCTATTCTACAAAAAAGAGGGTGTCCAAAAAGGTTTAATTACTATTCGAATATGCTCATTGTCATTCTAAATTTATTTCAGAATCTCGTTTAAGCAGGTTTTGTGTAGCAATTGTGAGATTCTGAAATAAATTCAGAATGACGATCTTCCCTTTTGGACACCCGTTTTTATAAATCAGTCGAAACTTTAATTATTATACTAGAATATACCTATATAATGATTTCCTGTTTTGTTAATTAATTTGGCTCCTTTAGTTAAGGCACCTGTTCTGCTGTTCATAATATAGATGTTACCATCTTTACCAACTGGAGTAACTGCTACAAAAACCTCATCTCCATTCACTACAAATCCTTGATATTGACCAAAACTTAAATCTACATCATCAGGAATAGCAACTTTTGTTGCTGTTTTTGCATTCAAATCTATACGAGCAATGTACCCACCTTTGTCTGCTACACTGTAAACTACGTAGCCAATTCCTTTTCCTGCATATCTCCAGGCATCTACATAAGTTCCAGTTACACCCAATGCAGCATCCAGGCTAAACACATAAGAGTTGTCGTATTCATTGCTTTGGTTGATCTTTAGAATATGCGAACCATTAAGCCCATTTTGAGTGGCTTGATAGATGTTCCCATCTTCACTTAAGAAAGCGTTGAAACTACGGTACCCATTGGTGTTACCTTGACTAACAGTAGAAGATATCAATTTAGGGTTTTTCAAAGAAGGATAATCAACTACTAAAGATTTCGAAGATATCTTAACTTTACCAGTGTTGTCAGATTGTCCTGTTGCAGGATCGTATTTACTTCTTGAAGCACCGATGATCAGTTTATCTCCGGCCTTGTTTAACACCGGCCCATCTAAACGACCAATGTAAAATCCTTTAGCCTCTTCTTCAGCTGAAAGTGGAATTTCATATTGCTCATAGGTTTTAATACCTGCAGCCTGTAAATTTAAAGACAATACAGTCGATGTTCCTCTAGCATATTTATAAGTTTTGCCATCTGCTTCAGTAGTAATTTTTACACCGGAAACATTAACCGCAACACCTGTTTGATCATTATCAAAAAGCTTAACCCATCTTGGAGAGGCAGTTGCATAATTTGCGATATTTACCTTATCACTCAATTCAGTATAGCTGCTACCACCATTTACCTTATATTTTGAAAACTCACCTCCATTTGGACCTGTGTAGGCAATATTGAAAAGTACACTCCCATCAATAGATGACTGTAAACGAGCAGTACGTTGCGATCTTACAGGAAAACCATTCGTATAAACATCGATAGATTTATCAGGATTCTTTGCATCATTTACACTTACAGAATACACCATGGTACCACCGTTGCCATCACCTGCAGTTGTTCCCATTAAAGCACCAGAAACTGTAACCCAACGATCAGCGTCGCCCAGATTTTCTTCCGGTGCAGGGTTTTCTTTATCTTTTGAACAACTTGTTATAGTCATCGCTGTTGCGACAGCTCCAAACATCAGGAGTTTTAAAAATTGTCTTTTCATCTTGATTATAAATTGATTTTAAAAGTTATTAATGGTATAGTTTAATTTTAAGTAAAAAGCTCTTCCCGGTCTTTGAGAGGCAAAATTGTCGTAAGCTTCTTTGTTGAATATGTTCTTTGCATCAAAGCTGACAACCACCTTTTTGCTCGGGAACAGATAGCTGGCTCCTACATCCTGAATAAATTGGGTAGGTGTGCGGTAATAATTATCACGTGTTGGCATCCAGGTGGTTTCAAATGGATTTACAAAGCCAAAATTGTAGTACAGATTCAGTGTAGATTTTTTCTGTAGTACATTGTCCATTCTATATTGAGCGTTCCCGTTTACGGTAAAAAAAGGTTCGTTAGGAATTTGCTTATTGTGATATGGAGAAACTTCATCTTTAATAAGGGTGTTGAATTTTGACGTATTCAACATTACATTCAGATTGCGGTATACATAGTTAAGCTCAGCTTCAAAACCTATAGACCTCGTTCCCGGAAGATTGACACTTTCTGAAGTAGGCATCACAGTTACCGGCCTGTCGTTAGACCTGATCACAATTTTATCCTGTGTATTCCTAAGAAACCCTGATACAGACAACGAAACTTTATGCTCTCCAAGACCATATGATCCAGCTCTAAACCCTAAATTAAAGTTGTTACTGGTTTCTGGTTTGATATTAGGATTAGGCAATAAATTTGAACTTTGATTGCCAAATACTTCACCTTCTCCTGGCATTCTTAACGCTCTTTCGGCCGATGTGATCAAGACCAGGTTAGGTTTTATCGCATAAGAGCCCGCAAATCCATAACCTGTAGAATTCCTATTACTTTTAGTGATCTTTTCTATCCGGGTAGTTTGTCCGTTTACAGTTTGTGCCCGAGGCTCTACTCTCTCTATGTTCTGCTGGTAATATTTAACAAACACATTAGTTTTTAACCGATTGTCCAGCGCATCCATTTCATAAGTAAATGTGCTTACATTGGTTGTTAAATCACTGGTGATGTCATACATCTGCTCCAGGATTGTTTTAAGCTGATCCGCATCTTGCCTGTCTACCGTATAGAATCCATGATTAAATACCAACTTGTGGCCATCCGCAATATTATAGCTCAAACCAGCCCTCAATGATCCAATTTGGCGATTAATATCGGCCATACTAGCAGGCCCCTGCTGGGCTCCTTCTCTGGATTTGAATGGCTTACCATGGATATCAATAATTGGCTTACCATCCCAGTTGTACCTATAGCTCACCGTATCCTGAAGATATTCCTTCCTGTCGCTATACACACCATTAAAGGTCAGTTTCAATCCCTTTAGCAAAAAGTCTTTTTTAACATAATCTAAGCCAATAATATGGGCTTTAGATTCTGAAAACCTACCCATATATGGCACCGACATGTATTGACCGTGCTGTATTTCTTTGTAAGTATAGGAACCATTGTAGTTCAGCATGAAGTTATCAGCCCATTTTACATCGGTAAAACCAGCTTCTAAGCGTCCACCGTAAGTTTTAAAACCATCGTTGAAGCGTTTGCCTCTGGTTTGCGACTCTACTCCGTTTGCATTTTGATTTTTAACCCATTTCCCCCATACCTCATAATCATTATCTGAATAACCATAAAACCCTGATCCCCTTAAGGTAAGACCGGTTTTAGTATCGCGATACATCCCACTCAAATCCGTCTGCTGGGTATTAAACGAACCATATGAGGCCGATGCAGTGAGGTTATTGCGTTGCGCTCCCTTTTTCAATACTACATTAATGCCTCCTCCCAGGTAATCGCCAGACAAGTGTGCCGGCAAAACTCCTTTATATACTTCTATCCTTTCAATCATAGATGGCGGGATATTATTAAGGTTAAAAGAGGAACCATAAGTGGAAATCTCGATACCATCAATAAAGATTCCGATAGCTCTGCCCGACATGCCATTTAGGTTATAATCAGAATTAGAGCCAAAACCACCTGTTTGTCGTACCCTAACCCCCACGGTCCTATTCAACAACTCGTTGGTTTGTAAATTTCTTAATGATGCTGCCTTAGTATCAACCACATTCACCGCAAAGCCCGAAGTTTCAATCTCTCTTTTCTTCGACTTTCCCTCTACCATTACTTGCTTTAGTTCTCTATCTGCTATCCCTTTCACATGAACATTCACTACAGTTGTTTCCTCATCAACCTTGATTACTATGCTTTTAAGTTCCGTAATAACAGAGCTGATCATCAAAGTATACTTACCATAAGTAACCGATGTTATTTCATACCTCCCTTGATCATCTGTTGCAGCTGTTCTCTTAAGCTCTTTTAGTGTAATTGCAGCACCGGCAACTGGTTTTCCGTGATGATCAGTTACAATACCTGATATGTTTCCGGTTTGTGCCAATGCTATTGTTGTAAAGAACGATAGAAGAACAATTAATAGACAATGTCTCATGGTGTGTGTAACTTTTTTAATGTTTTCTTTAGAAGCAGTCTTAATAACAATAACTTCGCCGCAAAGATAGACGCTGTATATGACGCAAACGGGAGTAGAATTAACGCTAAAGGGAGAATTTGGACAGAACACCAGAAATGAATTTTTGCCAACATTCCAAATGATTTTTGTGCTCAGGGGAAAGTTAGTATTTTCAAATATAGACGAGTTTACAACCTATGGACAGATTGAAAGTCAGCAACATAACCTATTCTGCATTCCTCCTAAAGTTAGTAGAATACTTGCAGATGCGAATGACGAAGTCATTTGCATTAACTTCAGCACTTCTTTTCTAGACAGATATTTACCGAATAATCACCCTGCTTATCAAAAATTAACCAGTGGGCTGATCACCGAAGAGATTTCTAGATTATCTCTGTTAAACATGTACATCACCCCGGAGATTAGTGCAATATTACAACGCCTTGAAAACTCACCATTTAAGGGGTTCTGCGATCAACTCTTGTTGGAGTCGAAAGTAATTGAATTGTTGGCATTACAAATCGCTCAGTTTGAACAGCCTCAAACAGCGGTGCAGCCATTACAATTAAAAGAAGAAGAATTGGAAAGAATGAATGAGGCAAGAGAAATTTTGCTCAATCATACCGGAGAAAAGCTTTCCCTACGCACACTGGCTCATATGGTGGGTACTAACGAGTTTAACCTTAAACGCAATTTTAAAATTGCGTTCGGAGAAACGGTATTCGGATACCTGAACCAGTATAAAATGGAACAGGCTAAGACTATGCTTATTGAGAAGGATATTACTATTGCAGAGCTTTCTTTAAAAATGGGATACAAACACGCCACGCATTTCACTAGTGCCTTTAAAAAGTATTTTGGTTATTTGCCTAATAAGATCAAATCATTTAAGCTATCTCTCTTGATTGTCTTTGAAGATTTGTCTGTAGTGTTTGAGAACTTTGGGGTTTTAATAGGGTAATTGGATTAGAGTTATCGTTGTTATTAGACACCGTTGTTATTAATACTCGTTGTTGTTAGGCACCGTTGTTATTAACCATCGTCATCCTGAATTTATTTCAGGACCTCTCAAGAGAAAGAAAACCTTGCTAGTGCGAGGTCCTGAAATAAATTCAGGATGACGGGGAGGTGGAGAAGCTTACAACAGCACTCCGCTTAAAATAAACCCTACAATAATCGTTACCGTTATTGCAACCATACCCGGTAGCATAAAACTATGGTTCACTACAAACTTCCCAATTTTTGTACTTCCCGTTCGGTCAAAATCTATTGCAGCAACAAGAGTTGGGTAGCCCGGCAACAAGAAATCGCCATTTACAGCCGGAAACATGGCCAACAAATGAGGATTGGTGATTCCAAGCATAACTCCCATTGGCATAAGCGTTCTGGTTGTTGCAGCCTGACTAAAAGTTAAAGCTCCCATCAGGAATAAAGCAATTGCAAAAGTCCACGGCTGATTTGTAACGATATCCCTAAAAGTATTCTCAATTACAGTTTCGTTGGCTAACATAAAAGTAGCACTCATCCACACCACACCAAGCACAGAAACCACAGCAGTAGCCATTGAAGTAAACAAACTCATCTTAGCTACTTTTGCGGCTGAGGTTTTAGTAATAAGCATAATACATGCCGAAGCAGAAAGCGTAACCATAATAATCAAAGTAGTCAGATTAATGGTTCCATCAGCATTTACGCTAAAACTCTTTCCGCCCCCAACGTATGGAACATAGTTCGGAAATGCGCCAAAAAAGATGATAAGTAAGATTGCAACACCAAATATTGCTACAGCAGTTTTAGCCCCCGGCGCAGGTGTATAGCTTGATACACCATTCTCTACAGTACCTGTGCTCATTGAACGTGCAAACTCAGGGTCTTTCATTTTCTCTATAAAAATCGGATCCTGATCCAGCTCCAGTCCCTTTTTACGAACTGCCAAAATACTTGCAAATATTCCACAAATAGCAGCCGGGATACAAATCTTCATGATGTCTATTGAAGCAGAAGAATAAGCAAGAATAGTTACCAGTGAAGCAGTCGCCGCACTCATTGGACTTCCAGTAATGGCTAAATGGGACGCAATAACGGAAACAGACAGTGGCCTTTCCGGACGTATACGCTGCTTAGCAGAAACCTCCGCTATAATCGGCAAAAGGGAATACACAATATGTGCAGTCCCGGCAAATAAACACAAAAAGTAAGTTGTAAAAGGTGCTATAAAAGTAATGTGGCTTGGATTTTTTCTAATGATACGTTCGGCAATGCTAACCAGATAATCTAAACCACCTGCTGCCTGTAAAGTAGCAGCGGTGGTTACGATAGCCAGAATAATTAGTAGTACGGGTATAGGTGGTTCTGCAGGTGTCATTTTAAACACCAGCACAAAAATCAGTAAACCTACCATTCCCATTACTCCCAGACCAATGCCTTTCATTCTGGATCCAATAAGGATCATGGCCAGCAAAATGCCTAATTGCACGAATATCATTGTGCAATGAATTTAGGGTGGATTAAATTCTCGATGGAATAAACCTCATCCCATTTGGCTTGGGTAATCAATTTTCTTTCTGTCACTACAATCTCGTAAACCGACTTACCTGTTTTAAGGGCCTCTTTGGCTATAGATGCGCATTCCTCATAACCCAAAATTGGATTCAACTGCGTTACTATTCCTATGCTTTGCATTACCAGATTTTTGCTGTGCTCCACATTGGCAGTAATACCGACAACACATTTCTTCCTAAGTGTGTTGCAGGCTTTAGTTAAATATTGTAATGAAGTAAACAATGCCATACCAATTACCGGCTCCATTACATTAAGCTGTAACTGTCCGGCTTCGGCTGCCATGGTCACTGTTAGGTCTGCACCAATCACGTAAAAGCAGGTCTGATTCATCAATTCAGGTATTACCGGATTTACTTTCCCAGGCATAATAGATGACCCCGGTTGCATGGCCGGAAGGTTAATTTCATTCAAACCGCAACGAGGGCCACTACTTAATAGCCTTAAATCATTACATATCTTGCTTAATTTTATTGCATTACGTTTTAACGTACCGCTCAATTGCACCAAAGCCCCTGTATCATAAGTTGCTTCAATCAGATCGGCCGAAAGTACTACAGGAACCTTGCTGATATCTGCCAGATATTTTACACACAGCGCAGAATATCCCTCTGGGGCATTTACACCTGTGCCAATGGCTGTTGCTCCCATATTTACTTCTGTGATGAGCAGAGAGGCTTCTCTGATGCGCATTACATCTTCGCCCAAAGTGGTTGCAAAAGCATTAAACTCCTGCCCTAAGGTCATAGGTACTGCATCCTGAAGTTGAGTCCTTCCCATTTTTAAAACATCCTCAAACTCTTTTCCTTTATCATAAAAGGCCTTTTGCAATTTCTCGAGTGCCATAGAAAACGCTGCTATTTTAAGGTAAACTGCAATTCTAAATGCTGTAGGGTATGCATCGTTTGTACTTTGCGAAAGGTTTACATCATTATTTGGGTGTAAATGAATGTACTCCCCTTTTTTATGACCCAAATATTCGAGTCCTAAATTGGCAATAACCTCATTTGCATTCATATTGGTCGAAGTTCCTGCACCACCTTGTATTAAATCACTCACAAACTGATCTGTAAACTCACCATCTATCAATCTATCACAAGCATAAGCAATGGCTTCAGCCTTTTTAGGATCTAAAATACCCAAATCTCTGTTGGCTAATGCAGCAGCCTTTTTAACATGACCAAAGGCCTTTATAAAAAGAGGTTCACTACCAATTGGGATACCGGTAATATCGAAATTTTCTTTAGCGCGCATGGTTTGAACGCCATAGTAACAGTCATTGCTAATTTCTTTTTCACCTAAGAAATCATGCTCAATTCGAAAAGATGCCATAATAATTTGGTTTAGATAGTATAAATGGTGTTAGTTTAAAATCTTTTAATAGCGTAAAAAATATTGCTGAAGTTCAGCGGTATTGTGCGTTTTCAACAAGCCCAGCATGATCAGTATTCGGGCTTTTTGTGGGTTTAAGTCATCAGATACAATCGTTCCTAATTCTTTATCATCAACCTCACCATCCTCTACAACTCTTCCGGATACGCACCTGCTTGCCCTGCAAACTACAATTCCTGCAGCCACCGCTTTTTTAACTGAGCTGGTAAATGCTTTTGAAAAATTCCCGTTACCCACTCCGGCAATGACAATACCTGCAGCCTTTTCTTTAACTAGAAGATCGAGATATGCCGGAGAAGCATCGGCATAAGTATAAACGATTTCTACTTTTGGAAAAACAGTATTGTCATCTACCTTGAACTGAGGCAAGGGAGAAACCTGGCGATCTGAACTTTTATAAAACTCAACCTTTCCATCAAATACCTGCCCAATAGCTCCGCTATTAGGTGCGCCAAACGCATTTACTTTAGTGGTACTTAGTTTAGTAACATCTCTTGAATTAAAGATGGATTCATTAAAGGAAACCAAAACTCCACGCCCCTTACTTTTAGAATCTGCAGCAAGCGTAATTGCATCAAATAGATTTTTAGGCCCATCGGCACTAATCGCTGTTGATGCCCGCATAGCGCCCGTTAATACCACCGGGTTATCGTATGCCACTACCAAATCCAGAAAATAGGCAGTTTCTTCTTGTGTATCTGTACCATGGGTAATCACAATTCCATCAGCTTCTTTTTTGCTAAAGATCTCATTGATTCTTATTGCGAGTTTTTTCCAGATTTCCAAACTCATATCCTGACTACCTACAGCCGAAATTTGTTCGCCGCTTACGTCTGCAACATTTTTTATGGATGGTATGGTACCTATTAAATCGGCTACCGGAATTTTACCTGCTGTATAACCGGCACGATCTGCCGAAGCCCCCTGACCTGCAATAGTTCCGCCTGTGGCAAGAATTATTATTCTTGGTTTCTGGCCGTAAGCTACCTGTAGCAACAGCACCATCATTAAAAACATCAGTATTCTTTTCATCATCGTTTATTTTTAAGCGTTTAAAAATTATACAACATTCCGAAGTTTATACGTACAGCATCTTTCCCTTTGGTGGTGTTTTGATCGATTTTAAGTTCTTTATAACCTATTTGGGGTTCAAAACCGATCATCAGGTTATCCAATAAATTATAAGAAAGATTTAAAGTGAAGTGGTAATTGGTCATTTCGTTCCAAGTGTCAACAGTTCCCTCCCCGCCCGAAAAGTGGTTGTAAGAAGCAATTACCATGGTATGGAACTTGGCCGTCCAAAACCGCTGATAAGAAACAAAACCGGAATGGACATCTAACAGATTTAATATACCCTGTCCATTTTCATTCGCAAAGCCATCCAGACCGGATCCACCAACAGCTAAAAAATAATCTGAAATGCCTTTTCCAATGTTCCATTGTGCCTGTAGGTTGTTTACGAGGCCAGATTTTTTATTAAAAAATATGCTGGCCATACCTGTTATGCCCCAACCATTTGCAGTTTTATACTTAAAATCAGTGTTAGTTGTCTGTATGTTTTTAGAATCGTAACCAATATTTCGGTATATCCCGGCAACTTTTAAAAAGCCCCCATTATCGTAATCATATCTTAAAGCACCTATCACGTCAGGAATCCTCCTGGGTGCATAATCGACACCAAAATCTACGTTTGTAGTATAATCAAATAGCCTTCTGGGTTCCATTTGCTCTATAGCAAGTTCATAACCAACCCTACTTTTTTTGCTAAATTTATTTCTATAATTAAGTTGAATTCTTCTGCTCAACACCATTCCGGTGGGTCCATCCCAATCTAACAAACTAGCAGGCCACAAATCAGGATCACCAAAAGTAGACCAGTTTTGCCCCAATGTAAAGTGGCATATTTAATCCACGCATGGCGAAGTCTGAACAAGGAAGTACGATTGGGGCCTCCTTCAAAATCACCTTCGAGCATAGACTTTATCTCTTTACCATTACGAAGTTGTGTGGTTGATGAAAAACGAAGCTGACTTTGCCTCATGTCTACCCAAAAGGCAGGTTTATTTCTGCCGTATACATCATTTTCATGAATCAGAAAGGAACTGTTTCCGTGTAGATTTCCGCTAATGTCATAAATACCGTTCAATTTTAAACGGCCAATCAGAAAAGAACTGATTTTAGGCTTTCCATTTAGAGAGTCTTTACTCTCGTATTTAATCAATTGTGCTTGTGTTTCACTAACAAAGAGAAAACAACCAATAAACAGCAGACCAAGTAGGTTATATGCATTAGTAATTGTTTTCTTCATAAGCGCGTTAGTATTATGAAAATCTGGTTAGTACAATGAAGCTCTTGCACTTATATAACCATTTCACCCCTCATAATGTTTCGGATTTTTCTAAAAAACGGACCATTGCTTAATTACCTATCTGGACCAAGCCACAACCCACCAGAATTTATCATTTTGAACGAGCCAGCATCCGCTTGGATCCCAGAGTAAATCACTCAGGCATTGAGCAGGTTTTGAGCAGGCTCAACTCAGGCGATTTACCCCACGTTGGCCTGAGAAGAGCCTGAGAAACCCCTCAGAAAAGCCTGATTATTCCCGAGCCGGTATACAGCCGGAACCGAGCCGGAACCAGCCCAAAACAGCAGGCAGTAAAAGGAAAAATCACCTATTTGGTTGAGCGCCTAAATGAGCATAATGATGATAAATTTTTAGCTCTGAATTATTAGATAATTAAGTCTTTTTGTACACGCTCTTGTATTGAGGCTCTCTAAAAAAACACTCGTTTAAACTCGTTTAATTTAAAAACACTACTTTTGCCCCAATGATGAATCCAATTGAGTATAGATTAAACAGAATAAACCTTAAAGGCTACAGGCTTTTGAGTGCTTGCCTGTTGATTATGCTTGTGGTGCTTTCGTCATGTGTAGTTAGAAAAGGTATCCAATATTTCCTTTCGAGCGACACTGTGTCAACCATGCAAAGTGGAAAAATGACTAAAATCGCTTGTCAAAAACTCTCTGATACCAAAAACGATCTACTATCATTTGCCAGTCAGCACAATTCTGGAAATGCATTGTTTATGGCGCTTTATTGCCTGTTACCTGCTTTCCTTATTTCGCTGTTCACTGTCTTTAAAGATAATTTACGATTACCGGTTCCGTATTCGCTACTGCATTGGTCTCAACTTCCCCTGTTCCTGCAGAACAGACTTCTCTTAATATAGAATTATCGAATTGCGGTTTCTTACCGCCCATTTAGTACTGGATTAAATTCCGGTACCGGTTTACTATTGCCCAATTCTATAATTTAATTTTTAAAGAGAATGAAGTACACTCTTCAATTATCCTGTTTGGTGCTAATGGCATTTGCCACGCAAGTAAAAGCCCAGCAGAAAAATGCATTAACACTTAAAGAGGCTTTTGCAGAAGCTGACAGAACTTATCCGGGTTTGGCCGAGCGCGTTGCTGCTGTTGGTGAATATCAAATTCGTAAAAAGGAAGTTCAAAGCAAATCCATCCCTCAGGTACAGCTACAGGCACAAAACTCGTATGGAACTTTCCAGGGAAGTAGCGGAGCTTTTTTCCCGGTTCCCGGGGTTTTTAATGTTACAGGTAACAATTCGCCTTTAGGTAGTGAAGTTCGGACAACGGGGAACACTTTTGGATCGGCAGTTGTAGACTGGAAGGTTTTTGAATTTGGTAAACAGCGTAAAGCAATTGATGCAGCCGAATACCAGGCTCAGGGTGCTCAAAGTAGTTACGATGCCGCGCAATTGGCCTTACATGCTAAAGTTAGCCGACTGTATCTTGATATTTATTACAGCAATGCCAATTTGAAATGGGCCGAAAAAAACGTAAAACGAGTTAATCAAATCCTCGATTTATCGGTTAGCTTATCAGTAGCAGGACTAAAGCCCGGAGCTGATACCGCACTTGCATCTTCGGCTTATTCGCAAGCTTTAGCGGTAAGGCACGAATGGCTTGGCAAATATGAAGCAAGTAAAGCCAGTTTTTATGAGGTTGTTCCGTTACAGGATTGGTCTTTGCAAGAGCAAGTGTCAGATAAGCACGAAAATACAGCTATTGATAGCGTAAAAAAAGACCATCCTTACCTCCAGGTTATCGATAAGCAATTGCGCTATGAAAAAGCCATGGAGCAGGTAGCCTCCCGTAAAATATTTCCATCGTTATCCGTTCTGGGAGGAGTTTCGACCAGAGGTAGCGGCATTGGAAAAAACGGAATTACAGAGAATAGGTTGGGTTCGGGATACCAGAATTTTGCCAACAACTACCTGATGGGAATCGGGTTGAGCTGGAACATCAGCGGAGCTTATACCAGTTCCCTCGAAAAGAAACGATCGCAGAAAACGATTGAGGGAGTTCAGGCAAAGTACAACCTTCAGAAGTTACAAATGAATACTTCTTTGCAGGCTTTATCATCAAGGATTAATCAGCAGGAGCTATTACTGAAAGAAAGTGGTAAGGCATTTAAAAAGGCCTCTGATGCTTATGAGCTTTATTTATCCCGTTATGAGGGCGGATTGATCAATCTTATAGAACTGCTTCAAATCCAGTCATTACTACAGAATGCAGAACGTGAAAACATTCAGGCTGGTCAGAATTACTGGAACCTGATTACCGCTCAGGCTGAAATTTCGGGCGACTTTTCTTATTTACTCAACCACTTTAATTAAGCACTATGAACATGATAAGGTTTGCCCTAAAAAAACCACTCACAATAATGGTAGCTATAATTGCTATCGCCTATTTCTCTTTCACAGCTATACGAAATATCAATGTAGATATTTTCCCTAAGGTTGAACTTCCGGTAATTTATATAGCCATGCCCTATGGTGGACTTACCCCTGCTTACATGGATGGTTTTATGGCCAATGAATTCCAAAAAGTATTGATTTTTGTTAGCGGAGTAAAAGACATTGACTTTAAAAGTGTCCAAGGTTTCACCCTAATGAAGCTCACTTTTTATCCGGGAACTGATATGGCTCAAGCCTCAGGAGAGCTCTCTGCACAGGTTTCCAGAGCGATGGGTTTTCTACCTCCGGGGGCAGTTCCGCCTCAGGTAGTAAGGTTTGATGGCAGCTCAATGCCCATTGGTCAGTTGGTATTTGAAAGTTCAAAACGTTCGATTACTGAGCTTCAAACACTCGCACTGACTAAGATCAGGCCTATGTTTGTGACCATCCCCGGAGTAACAGCGCCTGCCCCATTTGGCGGGAATGCACGTACCATGGTAGTAAAAGTAAACCCAGAATTGATGCAATCTTATGGATTGTCGGCCCAGGAAGTAACCATGGCAATTGCTAAAAACAACTTCCCTTCTCCTGCCGGAAATATCCGAATTGGAGATCAAAACCTGATGAGCCCTTTAAACTCAATTGCTAAAGATCCTGAGGAATTTCTGAATATTCCGATAAAGCTTACAGCAGGCAACACCATTTTTGTAAAGGACATAGCCTCGGTAGAAGACGCTGCTGATGTAACTGCCGGCTATGCCATCATTAACGGAAAAAGATCGGTTTATCTGCCTGTTATCAAAAAAGCAGATGCCTCTACTTTAAAAGTTGTAGAAAACCTAAAGGCCGCTATTCCCAAGTTAAAAGCTGCTATGCCCGAAGATGTGGACCTCAAATATGTATTTGATCAGTCAGCATATATAGAGCGCTCATTGGAAAATCTGATCCACGAAGGTGTACTTGGTGCAGTGCTTACCGGGATTATGGTTTTCCTGTTTCTAGGTGATTCACGAGGCGCGCTAATTGTTGTACTAACTATACCTATTGCCATTCTTTCGGCGGTAATTATGCTGTATATGTTTGGCCAAACCATTAATGTGATGACGCTAAGCGGCCTGGCACTGGCCATAGGTATACTCGTAGACGAAGCCACGGTAACTATAGAAAACATTCACCAGCATTTTGAAATGGAAAAGCCCAAGCAACGGGCAATTCTGGATGCACTATTGGAAATCTCTATCCCTAAAATATTGATCCTGTTTTGTATCCTGGCGGTGCTAATACCTTCATTTATGATGACTGGCATACCTAAGGATATGTTTATGCCACTATCTATGGCGGTTGCTTTTGCCATGATTGCTTCTTTTATAGCTTCACAAACCTTTGTACCTATTTTGGCCAACTGGTTGATGAAACCTGAACTACTGGTTCATCATAAGCCTAATAATGAAGTAAAAAAACTGACCAGATTTGAGAAGTTTAAACAGCGCTACCTTTCCATTACCAAATATGGACAAAACAGAATTGCAGGTGTATTGGGAATCTATACGCTGATAGTTTTAGTGCTGATCACAACAGGATCACTAATTATTGGAGCGGATATACTTCCGGCAAGTAATAGTGGCGATATCCAATTAAGGATTATGGCACCCGAAGGTAGTCGCTTAGAAAAATCAGAAGCCTACCTGAAAAAAGTTACCAGTATCATTCAGGAACAATTGCCGGAAAACGCCATAAAGATCAGCTCTGCTTTTGTCGGATTACAACCGTCTTCATCAGCCATTAATCCTATCTTTTTGTTTACCAGTGGCTCGCACGAATCTGTATTGCAGGTTTCTATAGATCAGCATGTTTTTACCGGATCAATTGCATCGTTAAAGGAATCTATCCGTAAGGAAATACAATTGAACATGCCTGAACTTAAGATCAGCTTTGAACCCATAGAATTGGTAGAAAAGATCATGAGTCAGGGAGCTATGACACCCATTCAAATTAAGGTAGCTGCACCGCAGTTGAAAGGCGCAGAAAAGTTTGCTAAAAAAATTGAGGCTGAGCTGTTAAAAATACCTTCATTAAGAGATATCAGGATAGCGGAGCCTGTTAATTCACCAAGTGTTCAGATCAATGTAAACCGTGAACTTGCAGCTCAGTTTGGTTTAACAATGGAAGATGTTGCCCGCACGCTTACTATTGCAACTTCCTCTACACGCTTTACCAATAAAAATTTATGGGTAGATCCGAAATCGGGATTGGTGTTTCAGGTACAGGTTCAAATACCTGAAGCTGATATGCAATCGCTAGATAAATTGAGATCATTACCACTAAAATCTGGTTCCTCGGGGCCGGTTCTGGAAGATGTAGCAACCTTATCGATGGTTAAACTTCCTGCCCAGGTTAACAGGCAGGGGCCAAACAGGTACGTAAGTGTGCTTGCAAACACTCATCAGTCTGACCTTGGCACGGCATCAAAAGCTGTAAAAGAGGCCATTAAAGCCGTTGGCGAGCCTCCAAGAGGTATTATTGTTTCTAGCGAAGGCTTAATGCAATTGCTTGATGATACGCTTTCCGGACTTCAGACAGGGTTATTGGTAGCTATAGTGGTTATATTTTTAATGTTGACTGCTTATTACCAATCCTTCGCGGTATCAGGGTTGATCTTATCAGTAGTTCCGGCCGTAATAGGCGGCAGTTTAATTATGCTCATTATTTGTGGGAGCACGCTAAACTTACAGTCATACATGGGGATTATCATGTCGGTTGGTGTTTCGGTTTCAAACGCTGTACTGATGATTAACCAGGCTGAAGTAAATCGTTTAAAGCATGGTCTTGCCTCCAAACAGGCAGCATTCCTTGCGGCATCATCCAGACTTAGGCCAATCATCATGACTACGCTTGCCATGATTGCCGGAATGATCCCAATGTCGTTAGGCATGGGCGAAGGTGGTGAGCAGGTTGCTCCACTTGGTCAGGCGGTAATTGGCGGGCTAATATTATCAACTTTAACTGCGCTATTGGTATTGCCACATCTGTATACCCTGGTTATGAAAAACAAAAGCAGGAATAGTCTCTCACTAGATCCGGATGATCCTGAAAATGCTAATCTAAAAAATATCTTAATCCCAACTACTGCTCAATAATTGAATCATGAAACAAATCATTAATAAACAATACACTAAACTCTCTTACCTACTTCCCATTTTATTATTAATAGCTGCATGTGGAGGTGAAAAACCTAAAACAGACCAACCAAAACCTAAGAAAACGGTGTCTGTAGAGGTAATTAATCCGGTTTTAGATCAACCGGAATACTCATTGGAGCTCCCGGGAGAACTTAAAGCTTTTGAGGAAGTTGTTTTATATCCAAAAGTAAAGGGTTTTGTTAAAAGCATTATGGTTGATAGAGGAAACAAGGTTAGTAAGGGCCAATTGCTGGCAATACTGGAAGCGCCGGAAATCACTCAGCAATACCTTGCGGCAAAATCGGATGAGAACAAATTCTATGAAGATTATTTGTATAGTCGCCAATCCTATGATAGACTTAAAAAAGCATCTGCTAAATCTGGTGCGGTAGCCGAAATTGAATTAGATAGGGCAAGAAGCAAGTTCCGCAGCGATAGTGCTGCGTATGCTTCTGTAAAAGCAAAAACAGGTGTTTCTGCTCAATTACAACAATATTTAAGAATTACTGCCCCCTTTGATGGCGTTATTACAGACAAAAAGGTTTCAGTTGGAGCTTTAGTAGGCGAAGGCTCACAAACGGCTCTGTTCTCTATAGCGCAAACCAAAAATTTAAGGTTAACTGTTGCCATTCCTGAGAAACACGGACACTCGATAGGTAAAGAAACAAAGGTTTCTTTTACGGTTGCAAATCATCCTGGCAAGGTATTTCAATCAAAGTTATCTCGGAAAAGTGGAGTATTAGACCAACAATCTAGATCAATAACAGCAGAGTTTGACGTTAACAACAGTTCCGGGGAACTTGGCGGTGGCGAGTATGCACAGGTAAAACTAAATATGCGCAGGTCTGCCCCTACCATCTGGTTGCCGGTTAGCAGCATCGCAACTGCACAATCAGGAACTTTTGTTATTAAGGTAGTAAACAATGTTGTTTCAAGAATACCTGTGTCGGTTGGTATCAGAAAAGGTGAAGTTCAGGAAGTTTTTGGAGAGTTAGAACCGGAAGATCAGATTGTAAAAATAGCCAGCGAAGAATTAACAGAAGGATCGACAATAGTTATTAAATAAGATATTATCCTATTTTTGCGCTTTAAGAATTTATTATGGACTCAAGCGAATTACGAATAGGCAATTATACATTAGACCACGGGCATCCGGAGCAAATACCTTATGGATCGGATATTGATTCGGCAGGTTTAATGGAGCCAATACGTTTATCGGAAGAATGGTTGGTAAAATTTGGCTTTGAGAAATTTGAGTTTGAATATGAAGAAGGTTTTGAAACCACTTATGTTCTGGAAAAGAAAAATGGACACCAATTTGTATTAAATGATGATCTGCAACCTATGGATGGTGAAATAGCAATGCTAGATTACAAGTTAGAGTATGTTCATCAATTGCAGAATCTTTTCTACTGCTTAACCGGAGCGGAATTAATAGTTAAGTAAACAGGGTATCCAAAAGGGATCCGATCGTCATGCTGAATTTATTCCCGAATGACATAGAACATTCGTCATGCTGAATTTATTTCAGCATCTCACACTAGTAAGGTTTTCTTTCTCTTGAGAGATGCTGAAATAAATTCAGCATGACTATCGCTTAAACAATTGTCATTACCACTTTTTTGTATTCTTTCCAATGCTAGGCTCTCAGCATGACGATCGGATCCCTTTTGAACACCTCTTTTATCTCCCATAAATAGTACTCCTATCTCTACTACTTAGCTTTTCTGGATTTAGCTAATTGCTCAATCCAATAAGCCGTACGTTTCAAATAATAATCAGGAGCCAGAGGAGAATAATCTAAATAATTAAATCCGGGATCCTTAAAAGGTATTGCAGGTTCAATCTGAGTGCCCTCATGCCATTCATTAAAAGATGTAATGCCTACATAACTCGCCTTGCTGCGTATAGCATCCCCAAACATATTATCATAATACTTACCATTATCTCGGTCACGAATTGTTACTGCATTCCATGGGCGAACTCGGGTATCAATATAACCAGGCCCCACACAAGGGATAAATATCTTGTCGTGTTTTGTTGCCCAATTCTGCATATAACTCCAATTGCCAGGAGATGAACCATAAGTAAAATTTGTAGCACCGAAATAAGTATAAAAACCATCGAAGCCTGATTTTTCAAAAAACTCTTCTTCTCCTTTCTTAACCCATAAACCAATCATAACTACATCCAATGGCGTATTTCTTATTGATATCTTCCCATCTGGCTTTAATAAAGAGGTCCACTCCTCAAAACCGGTTAAATAGGAATCATAAATAAAAAACCATGGTTTACCGTTATTTCTATAAAAAGCCGGATGCTTGCCATAAAGTTTTAAGATTTCTTGAATGTCATCCCGAACAGATTTTGCACTTCTACCTCCATAAGGTTCTAAATGAAAGCTCACTTTAAGGCCTTTCTTATTGGCTTCATCCAGGATTAATGGAATCGACTTTAAACCCAAATCCATATTCCTCCACCAAGTAAGTACAACCACTCCAATGCGGGCATCTGCCATCATTTTCATGTGCTTTGCTACAACCTGAGGGTCGTTACTACTGTAGTTTTTTAATTGAGGGAAAAAGTTACTCGCCAAATTGTTCTTTCCCGGAATACTCCCCAGGTCCTTATCATTAGCAGATTGTTTCATAACAGGATGAGCCCAATGCACCTCTTTACCATCCAATTTTTCATTCCCATACCAATTATAGTAGAAACAAAAAACTTTATTGTCAGGCTTCCCTACGCTTGCCTTATTGGTTGTGTAAAAAAACACCAAACAGGTGATTAATAAACTCGTTTTTATAATAGATAAACCTTTCATACACTCACCTTAAATTACTGAATTTTATTGAACCTCAAATGCATAACCCTTCCGTCATTAACTTCAAAACCTATGATTTGATTTTTATTACCGCGTAATATCTTCAGGTGTCCCATCCACCAATAATCGGTATTGATGTGATCCTTTCCAGTAAGCTTTAACTTGGTATCCTCGTATTTGTTATTGGTTAATATTAAGTCTTTACCTTTTAAAACTATCCCATACTTACAATCCAATTCCGGGCAATAATATGTACCTGTATACCCCTTCAATCCCTTATCTGTTTGATTACTGACTGCTACGTATTTAAACAAAGAACGTTCCCCATCCGACCACCATTGTTTAACAAGGACATCGCCCTTGTTTGTTGTGCTGAACAGAAATTTAACATCAGGTGAGGAAGCTTGCATGAAAGTCCCCTTTTCGTCTTTTAATAAGAGGTCTGAGCGGCCATACCTTTCCCAATACAATTTTTCATTGAATAATTTAAAAGTAAACTGTGTTCCGTCATCAGAAATATAATCACCAGAGAACTTCTTTGCATTGGTAAGGTCTTTTAAAATGGCTTTACTGCTATCAATAGCCGAAACAACAGGATCAATTGCTTTTTTGGAAGTATCTTTAATAAATAAGTTAGCCATTTCGTACATCTTACCCATGTTAAAATCGCCAACATTACTAAAAACGATAAAACCCATTTTTAAATCTGGAAAAGCAATAACCGATGTCCTGTAACCAGCATCGGCTCCGTTATGCGAATACTGTTTCCACCCTCTGTAGGTATTATTAGCAATTCCTAATGCATAATCAGATTCTTTGCCGTTGTTAAACTTCCCCTTTTGCGTTAGCGTTTCTATGTCTTCCTGAGTTCCTACCTTATGATTGTAAAAGTTCATAACCCATTTAGCCATATCATTCACATTGGTAAAGAGACTGGTTGCTCCCACATTAGAATACGACAAAATACTATTGCTAAAGCCACCTCTATCTTTGGGGTAATAGGAATAGGAACGATTTTTTACAACTTCAGTATAATCGTCGTGAAAGTGTGTATCAATCATACCTAAAGGTTTAAAAATGACAGAATCTGTAAATTGTCTAAGCGTTTTCCCTGTAACAGATTTTACAATCTCAGCGAGCATCGTAAACCCACTGTTAGAATAACTATATTTTTCTCCCGGTTTAAAATTTAGAGCCTGTTGCTTGCTCAGCACTTTAACAATTTGTTCCTGCTTAATTACATCATCAAGCCTTGTGCCCGATATAGCTAATAGTTGCCATTGATCTCTAATCCCACTAGTATGGTTAAGCAACTGCCTAATGGTAATTTTTTCTTTAAGATCAGGAAACCATGGAAGATATTTATGAATGTCATCATCTAGTTTAAGCTTCCCTTGTTTGGCAAGCAAAACAATAGCATAAGCCGTAAATTGCTTAGAAACTGATGCCATATGATAGATAGTTTCCGGTGTATTGGACACGCCGTATTCAATATTAGCCAGGCCATATCCTTTAGCATAAATCAACGAATCATTGCGCACAATGCCTATGACACAACCGGGGCTGCTAAGGGTATTCCATTTCGCGAATAAGCCGTCAACTTTCTTTGTAATGGAGTCTGGCAACGCTTGTGCCCATACCTTTGCGGTCGGTATCAGCGTGCATAAAAATAGAATAATCGCTTGTTTTTTAATAATGAAGAGCGTTGTTTTCATATTCTGTTTATAAATATTTGGTAATTTAAACTTACATAAAAATGGCGATTTATAATCGCATCCAATATGAAAGACAATGTTTATAGAGGAAATGTCGTAATACCCCCTTCAATTTGTCAGTACTGCCCAGTATAAAATAAAACTGATTGTGGTAACTTGGTGTAAATTAAATATGATGCATAAAAAAAATGAGCTGGCCTACCACCAATTGAATAATTTCATTGGAAGTTGGAATACAGAAGGGCTTATACCCTCTTCAAATGGTCGCCCTGAAATAAAAATAATAGGTACAGACAATTACAACTGGATAGTTGATGGTTTCTTTTTACTACATACCGCAGATGTGACAATCGGTAACGACAACAGTAAAACACATGAAATTATTGGTTATGATGACTTAAATGGTCATTACACCATGCAGCATTATAACAACAATGGCAACTCAGGGTTTATGACCGCAACAGTTAATGATGGTCTTTGGACTTTCAATGGTGACAGCTTAAGGTTTAAAGGTGGCTTTAATGAGAAAAGCAACGTGTTTTCTGGTGTTTGGGAACAACTTGCAGATAGTAAAACCTGGACTCATTTAATGAATATCAAATTATCTAAAATAAAATGAAAAAGACAATCGTATATTCAGTATTAGCATTTCTAATACTATCATCGTGCAATAATACAAACCAATCACAAGACAACAATAGTCAAATGAAAACGACCAAAAATGACACTTTAACTTCCAAAAATGGCCATTCTGAAGTCAACGGAATTAAAATGTATTATGAAATTTACGGACAGGGGAAGCCACTTGTTTTGATTCATGGAGGTGGGTCTACTATACAAACTACATTTGGAAGGGTTATTCCAATGCTTGCCAAACACAGAAAAATTATAGCCGTTGAACTGCAAGCTCATGGAAGAACCAGTGATAGAGGAAAGGATTCATCTTTTGAACAGGACGCCGATGACGTTGCTACACTTCTAAAAAATCTGAACATTGACAAAGCAGACTTTTTTGGTTTCAGTAACGGCGGAACAACCACTGTTCAAATCGCCATTCGTCATCCCGAAATAGTTGATAAGATCATTTTGGGTTCTGCACTTTTAAAACGCAGTGGCGTTCCAGCACAGTTTTGGGGTTTCATGAAACAAGCTCAACTATCTAATATGCCAAAAGAACTAAAAGAAGCTTATTTACAAGTTACACCAGACTCAAATGGCCTGCAAATAATGCATGATAGAGATGCTAAAAGGATGGTTAATTTTAAGGATATACCAGATGAACTGATTAAATCTATTAAAGTCCCAACCCTATTTATAAATGGCGACCAAGATGTGGTAACGCCAGAGCATGCACTCGAAATGCATAAACTGATAGCTAACTCGAAAGTAGCAATAATCCCTGGGGTACATGGTGAGTATATTGAAGAAATAACAACATTAAAATCTGATTCTAAAGAAGCAGACTATGTGATTCCAATGATTGAAAGTTTCCTTGATAAACCTGAGACAAAACAATAACCATGTTGTAATCTAATATAATTTAAACACATACCTCCTGGTATCATTGGCAATTGGCAACAATTCATTTTTTGCCTCAACATGAGGTTGTGTTTCAACAATTTGCTCGTATAAAATGTGGCTTTCGAATTTATCGACTTTTCCATAAGTAATGGATATTTCTTTCCCGGCATATGGCAATAAATCTATAGCGCACATTTTCCAGTCTATTGCTTTTGTACTTGGCATACCTGATACTGCATAACTAGCAAAATTATTTAGCAATGCCTTAGTATTTCGATTAGCCTTAACTTGCACACCATTGATTAGCACTTCGGGCAGATTGGTATAGCCGATTAAAAATAAATCACATCGTCCTTTAACATTGGCAGGCACAGTTAGTATTGTTTTTACACTTCCGTCCTGTTCTTTTGTTGATTTAGTGTTTAAGACAGATTGGTCTTTCGGTTTAGCATCTACAAGCTCTCCCTTTTCAATTACAAAAGCCATTGTCGAATATCCGGGGATTTCAATTTCCATATTCTTACCAGAAACAAATGAAGCAGGATAGCTATCACGGTAAGGATAAACCACATTTGCTTTAAACAATTCACCGGAAGCACCATAAAAACCTGCCATATCATTAAAAGGTATGATCAGTTTTTGAGTATTTGGTCCTGCATTTCGAGCAACCAATACAGCTTTATCATGTTCCCATCCAATATAACCATACGCGTTTCCTTCATCAGGTCTACCTCCTACAAACTGGGCGTTGTTCAATTCTTTTTCATGCTCCTTTGCCCAATTGTGTACATTACATAATGTTTTCCACTGATCAGCTGTCATTGCATCCAACGAAACATACCATTCCTTAAGCAAGGTACCTCTCCCATAATGCATCAATACATAATCCATCCAATCCTGTAGTGGTATATTCTTATCTTCAGGGGAAGTTTGAAGAACCCCATGAGTCATCAGACGGGAAATAGGAACCAACGGCCTATCCTGATTATTCCCATACAAACGCCAGATATAAGTATCCCTATCAGTAGTAAACATGGCCTTAGTCGAAATCTCTGGAGTATTACCATTAATTCCATCATCACCTGCCAGCATCCAGAGATAATCTGAGTATTGCAACCACCATGGCGAAAGCCAAATCCAATTGGTAAGGTTCTGAAAGATTTCAGGTTTTGCTTTTCTCGTAGCCGTTAATACTTCTAAGGCAACGTCTAGATTAGCCTCATGGCCGTGCCTGTCTGTTGCGGGGTGATTATTACCCGAATCAAGATCGCATAGCTCATTAAAGTCATGCTTAAAATAAACTAAGTCTGCACGCTTAGCTAGCTCAGGTACTCTTTTTAATATGGCTTCCTTGTATTTTGTTGCAGATAAACTATAATACCTGTTGTACTGTTTAAAATAAGAATTTCGCTTTGCTTCACGATATCCATTCTTTAAACCCCAATCTATATTGTTATTATAACTATTTAATGATAGCCAAAGTCCTAAACCGGTACCTTCATCTTTTAGTTTTTTACTTAACAAAGCCAGGTCAGCATCTCCATTAGGAAAGAAATCAGGTAGTGGTTGCCAAATGCCGGTTCTATTCTGCCAGCCATCATCAGGCACCATCGCATCAATTTTAACCCCATAAGGTTCCACTATTTCCTTATATCTTTTGTAAACATTCACAAAAGTTTCTCCTTTGAGGTTCTTTGCACTTTGGTCAAACCAATTGTTATAGTTTAAAAAAGAACGAGGTGCTTTCCAAAGGGTAGCAAGGTATTGCATAAAGTCATGCTTTATTTCTCCGTGTTTTGAAGAGAAACCTGCAACACTGGTTTTACTTAAAATCTGAAACTGTTTCTGTTTAGGAACCGAATATCCCGGAAAATGCATTAATCTAATTGTTCCCGGAACACAATCTGAAGCAATATCTCTACCTTCAAGATCAATAAAACTATAATTCCCAACTTTATCATAATATCGACCATACGAAGCAGGGAAATTTCCATCCTTACAACGACTATATCCTGCCGGATATTCCAATCCGAAAAACCAGATATTATCAACATAAACCGGTTCACCTCTGCCGCCCCCACTCTGATCTCCTTTAGACACAAAGCGCTCTACTTCCAAACGATCAACTGTGGCCTGTTTGTTAAATAACAGTTTGATGTTTTTACGGATAAATCGTTGCCCCTTTACCACAAAATGGTAGGCAATCAGTTCATCTGGACAAGCCGGATTCTTTAATGCAACAGGCTTGGGTTTATACCTTATTTCCAAAAAGGAAGTATCTCCTCTTTTATACAATTTTGGTTTTACTACTGATGTAAAATCTGCTACAGAAAGTGTTTTATCTCCGTTTAATGGCAGGATATGAAACTCCTCACTGGTTACCTTTAAAAGTCGGCTCCCATCTGTATTTGAGAACGCTATTGTCCGCCATGTTCCATTTGAATAGGAAAATGTCCGCTGTATTAAATCGTTCTTTAAAGTAACTTGTTGTGCATGACTCACGCTGTTTACCAAAAACAACAGAATCACTCCTACCAAACCAGATTTCATCATCATAATTAGATTACTTGCTTACCTCAGTGATTAAAGTTTCATTCAGCCGCCTGTTATATACTTTAAGGTCTGAAACTAGTCCGTAAACTCCATTTTTAGCATCTCCAACATAATTTAAAGGGAAAACAAGAGTTTGTATCTGACTTATTTTATCCTTTGTATTTGTGAAGCTTAATTTTTTACCTTCCATTTTTTGCACCAACTTTCCATCCACATATAACCAGGTACCTTTTTCATCACCAGTGAGGACAACTCTATAAGCTTTATCCGGTGCAAATACAAAATCGAAAAGATCTGTATAATTCTCTCGGCTAAAACCTAATCTTAACCCATCATTCTTAAGCAAGAACACACGGGCATTTTCCGATTTAAACAGAGTAATATTGTCATTGCCTGCAGAAGTTGGACGCAAAGTAAAGGCAACAGAATATGGATAACCGATTTCTTTTAAAGGTAATTGAATTGATTTAGCCCCTTTAGCATTTAGCTTGTCCTGCAAAACCAAAGAATCAGATGTAGTAGAACGAACAAGACCTCTCATATTTAGTCCAGGTCCTTCACCAATATTGGCGCTATTTTTTGCAAACTCATCCCAAACTGACTGATCCGTTTTTCCTGTCCACATCTTTTCAGCCAGAACTTGCATCGCCGGAAAAACCCTTTGATGAACATCTTTCATAGTAATCCCATTTCCAACATGGTCATTCCATACGGCAAACATCCCACCTCTGATTTTAGGATGTCCCATCGGAAAAACTACGTCTCCAATCTGATTAGGTTCCCAGTTTTTGTAGAGACTCTTAACATTAAGAAAATCATAATAATAACCTGCAGCAGGAACAATATACAACCATCCGTCTGGTGTACTGATCTGATCATAGCCAAGACGGAGCATTTCCTTGGGATCGGCATAACCATTGTACCAGGCGTTCATAGTAACATCCTTAACGCTTACGGGCGTTTTCCCTTCAGCATGAGTTAATGCACCCCACAGTCGTACCCTTTTACCAAAACTTTGCACAAAGCGGATGTAATGATCCGTAAATGCCCTAAAACTCTCAGCCTCTTTTTTTGCATATTCGTCGGTACCAATATGAACTTCAGGATCTACAAAAACCGGATCTTTTCCACTTATATATTCTTTAAAAACATTATCTATAACCTCATAAGTTTTTGGGTTATTAATATCCAGGTGATCCATGCCATAAGCTTTACTTCCAATCTCAGGAAAGACTTTGGTGAAAGCCAATGAGTGGGCAGGCACATCAATTTCAGGTATTATACGCATACCGTACAATTGTGCTGTCTTCTGCAGTTCCTTAAATTCCGACTTTGTATAATGACCATCTTTTGATGTCAATTCCGGATATGTGCTGCTCTCCAGTCTAAATGCAGAATAGGTTTTATTCCAATCATCTCCAAAAAACTGCTTAAAACCATTGTCATTTAAGTGAATATGAAAATCGCCCATTTTATAATAAGCCATCATCTTTACATAATGCTTCAGAAAATCAAGCGTAAAAAATTTACGGGCTACATCGAGCACAAGGCCCCTTACTTCATATTTCGGGTAATCACGCACCTCTCCTTTAACAATCTGATTATGTGAAGGATCTTGCTCTAACAATTGCAAAACGGTTCTGGTAGCCCAAAAAGCTCCTTTATAATAAGGAGCTCTGATATGCAAGATCTCATCTATATCCATAGCATAGCCTTCATTCCCTAAGTTTTTCTGTACAGAACTTATACCAAGAACAATATCTCCTGGTCTTGCTTTACCTTTAGTAATACTTAAACCAGAATAACCGGTTAATTTTTTAAGGTCTTCCAGAAAGATTTTTGCTGCAGGTTCTAAAATCTTTTTAGCATCTGAATCTATAACAATCCTGCTATTTGCCAACAGTTTAAAGTTGCCTGTTCTTCCATTCCATTCTTGCAAAGATGGGATAACAAAAGGTTGCTTATTTATGCCAGACTGCGGACGAAACTTTCCTGCTACTTTAATCGCTTGTGGAAATTCATAAGATCTGTTATTCTGAGTATTCTTAAGTTTAAACACCAATTGAACCTCACAATCAATTAATGGCTGATAAACTTTTCCATCTAAACCAATAACAGGTTTTCTACTTGAGCCATATAGAGAAAGCTCATACCCTGCCCCAGGCTTAGGAAGCACTAGCTGGCTTGTATTTTGTTCTATTTTATCTGAAAAAGAAAGACCTGAAATTACAGCTTTGAAAGCCGTTGAATCACCACTATTTAGTTTTTCTTCCTGTGCATTCACTACTATTCCCATGAATAACAGTGAGGCAAAAATTGCAGTAACTTTCTTTGGAAAAGTAAAGGGCATCATTTGTTATATGTTTATATTAATCATTATTTCATTTCAATATTCAAATCAACTTTGATATCTTTTTTGGCCATTGTGTTTGCCTTAACAATCGGTAATGTATTCGAATCAAACTTATTCTTTTTAATAAACACATTTTTACAAGCAGTCAAATTAATACTTGGGTTACTAGTTCCAGTCGGCAATAAACTTGATCTGGTAATTTTATTACCCGTAAAAACCAGCCCATCCACACTTCTGGCATTAAGCAGTCCATCATTGTGCAATATAAATATATTGCCCATAATACGAATATTGCGGTGAACCATGTCGCCCTCCTTTAATTCATGATTTTCCGGAGCAATATTTATAGCTCCACTTCCCGAATTAAAACCACATTCCTGAAATGTATTATTGCGAATAAGCACATCTCTAACCGCACCAGATTCAAACCAACTGGAAGCATCATCAGCAATCAGAATTGGATACATGCCAGTCCGATAAAAAACATTATTTTCAATAAGTACCTTACGGCGTGTAGTAAGCAGTAAACCACGTGTATTGGTTCTTTCAAAACGGCTATTTCTAACAATTACTTCCGGTGTCCAGGTAAGATTTTCTATAACTAAACCAGCTTGAGCAAATGATGGCAGGCTCCCTTCCACTTCAAGCTCCATTTCACGCTTATTTATCAACTTTGCCGTTTTCAACTTTGCAGTTCCTATAGGCATCAGTGTTTTTGGATTGACGAATGCAATACTATCACCAGCAAAAAAGGCTTTAAATCCATAAGTTTGATGGTGCATAAAACGCACTTTAATTTTGCCTGCATCAGCTGTCATTATTTGCAAATGTGTTCCATGAACATTCATAGGGTCATCATGAGAACCAGAGGTAAAGCAACTATCTACTTTAACAAGCCCCTTGCAACCGGAAAAGTGGAAACAGTCTGCAAATGAGGAAATAATCCTTCCACTATTTTCTCTTGGTGCAACGATTACTTTAAATAAAGAAATGTTCTCAGAAAACTGAGATACAATTCCTAGACCATGCATAAAATGCATTTTTACATCTTCAAGTTTTATGTCTTTAGACCGAGAAATAAATCCGCCACAATTATCACGATAAGGATCTCTGATGGTGAGTACATCGCCTTTTTTTAATGAGCTTTTACTGAAGTCGCCTTCAAATCTCACATTATAGGGAGCTGTCTCAACAGCTTTACTTTCCAAAAAAGGACTGAAAGAACTGTAATTCAAAGATTCTTTTACTGGATTGAACAGTATTGTATGAAATGATTTTGTTTTCCACCCCTCACCATAAAAACTGATACGACCGCTATCAATAGAATATTTAGAATCGGCATGAATGGTTGTTTCAATAGCATTGGGTGACACCGACATTACTGTCACTTCTGACATTGTTGGCCTTTCATAATCAAATCTAATGTTCTGGATCTTTACATTTTTACTATTTAAAATTGCAAATGAAACCATCTTACCATGAAGAACAATTAACGTATTGTTGCCTTCAAGGGTCACATCACTATTATCTTCAAAAAGAAAAGCAATATTTTTCACTTTTGAAAGCGTATCATCTTCTGTAGAATTGGAAATATACAATTCACGTCGTGCACTTCCCTCCGGCCAAATATCAATTCGCCCACCAGGTAATTCCAAAACAGCACCTTTTTTACCTTTACAAGCATTAACGGCATTCTGTATGCCATCTGCGGCATTCTCGAAACTATTCTTTTTCACTCCAAAATCAGTAGCCTTAATTACAGTCTGACTGTAACCTCTTGCGCCAACAAAGAGTAAAAAAAGTAGTATAAAATAATTCTTCATGTCTATCCCTTTATTGTAAACCAACCAAATCCACCTGCAGGTATAGTTACATTAATAAATGTTTCCTGTTTATCATTTAGTTCCAAATTGCTCTCCTTACCATTTTGGTCTGTTAATTTAGCCTTTCCTTTTAAGCCGGTATAGTAAAGAGGCACTTTCATTTGTTTGGTAATTGGCTTATCAGTAGGATTAAATACAATTAACATCCCTTTTTCATCAAGTTCTGGGTTAGCATGTAACATCGCATCCAAATCTCTACCTGTAGGGCGAGAAACATGAATAATATCTGAAGTAAGAATGGCTCTGTGTTCTTTAAACCAATTCACCCATTTTGATACCATTGCTTTTGTTTCAGGAGTATCGTAAAGTCTGTTCCCTCTAACTGTAAACTGACAACCACTGGCCAAATGTTGAAACAAGCCTACTTCATACCTATCCAAATTTTGAGATAATGGCTCTAATCCTACCCTGGCATCATTGGTATAAAAACCAACCAGTTGTAAAGTCATCCAGCCCATAGTCGGGGTCTTGTGCCAGGTACCATCATAAATATACTGACGACCTAATAGCAATTGTTGTTGTGGTGTTAAATTTGCACTAGCCTCACGATAGCCCATACCTGTAGCAGATTGTCCATTTAGAAAATACCAGTCGGGAATTGGCACGTACATGTTACGGCGCTGAAGTTCGTGAAGTACACGTACCTGTTGCTTCCATTGTTGCCATTGAGAATCGTATAAGTTGGTATGATGGGGATGTGTTGTTGATGCACACACGTCGCCATGATAAGGGCCATCCATATTATAGGTCATTAAACCTGTTTTATCGAAGAATTTCCACATGTTCGAGTAGTACTTATCTTGCCAATCACTTGCAATACAAACACTCTGCCCGAATAAACTACCCGGTTTATTGGTAATCGGGTCAATACAATCCACATCAGCCCCTCTTCCTCTTGAGGCAACCTGCAATTCATACCCCCCCATTACAATTCCTTTAGTAGCAGCATAAGATGATATGCCTTTCCATAAAGAAACATAACCTGTATCCAGGTTATCGTGAGAAATACCTGGCCATGCCATAATATCTAACCTTTCAAATCCCAATTCTCCCATTTGATCTATAAAGCCTTTAAGCTTCGTTTTATCATGCGAAGTAATACCGCCGGTAATTAAAGACTCCGTTACCTGTGGAGCTAGCTTTCTATAGAATTTACGATGCGCCAGGCTTTGACGTTCTCTATCGTCGTTATCATGTAATAGCTCGAAGGTAGTAAAAGAAGTAAACTGTTGTTTTGACTTTACAGTTTCAGAAGGGCCCATAGGCACTCTGCTTACCAATAAATTATGATGTGGAAAACCAAGAAATTTGTCCTCCGCCTGATTGTGTGATGCCCATGTATTGTATTCACTATCGGTTCTCCATGTAGTAGTACTTTCTCCTGTTTGGTAAGCCGGAGGAGTTCCTTTATAGTGCATCAATGCTGATCCTTCTTTATCTGCATTGGCCAATGCAAAAGAATAATCGCTTTCAACATGTATACGTTTTACCTGATCCTGATTTACCGCCAAAACTTCGCATTCCGTTTCACGAACAACAAAAGATGAATTGGTATTATTGTCGATAGTTAACCATTTGGCAATAACAGGCATGCCTTCATACAGTTCATAATGCACCGTAACCTGTACCGTATTTTGCCAGTTGTTCTTATTCAATGGTGCCTTATAATGCATTAAAACATGTAACCCCTTAGGTGGCCAATCCGTATGTGCAGCATTGTATTTTTGCTGCCAAGAATAGCGCGCTGTAGGTTGCATTACCTCAATGCCTGTAAAACGGAATGCTGAAGGCTCAGCTATTAAATTGCTATACCAGCTTTCTAATAAATACGACTTTTCCGGCTGTCCGCTGAATCCACCTATATCATACCAGGTGCTATCTATCATTACGCGCGCTTCCGGCTTTACAGCCCTCAAATATTGGGCATCTGTATTTTCATTTTTAAACCCTACACAGGCTAAATTATCAGCCACATAAAACTCGCGACTAAGCAAACCATTGGTCAGTAATAGTTTTGCCGACATTTGACCTGGATCCTTTTGTAACAACAGTTGTACAGGTGTTTTAACCTGACTAACTAACCAGTCTTTTGAATTTTCAGCCGCAGCTGGGAACGATTGTACTTTAACAATTGATTTATTAGCTTCAAGCGCTGCAATTAATGCACGCTGCTCATCTGTAGCTTGTTTTTGTTTCTTTGCAAGCTGTTTACCATTAAATAACAGATGCTTGGTTACATCGAACTTTGTTTTATTTAAAGAAGCAAACCTTACTTCATATATTAATCCATTAAAGTAATTCCCTTTACCCAGAGCCCCTATAGAAAAATTAGAAGATACGGTTTTAGCTACCGGTAAACCTGTTAGTGTTTTTATCCCATTGGCAAGCACCGAAACAGCCCTACCATCATTTACTACAGCTATATGAATCCATTCTCCGGGAGTTGCCTTTGCAATAGGCTTGGCATTTTCTTTACCATCTATCAACACCACCCACTGATCTTCTTTTTGCGATAAAACGTACCCCTCTTTATCATCGCCATAAGCAAGCGCTACACCAATACTTCTCCCCTTATCATTTGCTCCTTGTCGGCTATTTACCTGAAACCAGCCTTCCAGCACGAATGATGTAGCTGCTTTACCAAAATTATCAGCGATACTATAACTACCCCGGTCTTTGAATGAAATCGCTCCCTCGCCGTTTAATTTTTTATCTGCGGGCGCATCTGCAAAAAAAACAGGTTGGCCATTTCGCTTTAAATCATGACCAAGGCCACTCAAATCCATTAAAACATCGGAAGAAGTAGCATAAGTAACTGCACCTGACCGACCCATATTATAATGAGCTACTACAGTCTGTTGAGCTTTAGCTTGGTTAAAAAGAAGCAGTACTGCAAATACGCAACATACATGCTTGTATAAATTTTTGAAATCTTGAATCAGAAATAAGTTCATTTTAGTGTTTAGCTTTATTTTCCGGGGTTATTGATAGCGCTTTCTTAATAATTCCATCATGTATACATTAATGTCCCATTGGCTACTTAGCGGTTCACGTGTATAAGGTACAGTTGGCATATAAGGAAAAGGACCAAACTCCGGAGTTATGGTTAAGTTGGTTGCGCCATTTTTTTGATGATGTTTCAAAATAGCATCCCACCACTGCAGGTGTGCATTTAGTTGCTGTTCCCATTCAGGCGATCGTGGGTCATTCACCTGCGGGCCTTCTTCATACCCTACCCTGGCATGAATGTGAATTGCATGGGTACAGGCTAATTCAAGGGCTTCCTGCTGATCGGCTAACAAGCTTTCGGCCACATTACACCAGTGCGAAAAATCGGCAGTAATAGGCAAATCAGGAATCTTTTCTAAAATAGCCTTAGTACCATGAGCCGAAAACAAGGCTTTATTGCGGTGTGTTTCGTGTGCAATCGGAATATTGTATTCCGTTGATAAACTCTTCGCCAGATCAAACAATGCCTTATTCTCTTCAAACGAGAAATAATCCTTTCCCGTTTGTGCGTCTATTTTTATCGGATTTGCTTCGAGCAGGTTACGCAATTGCTTTTCGTAATTGCACTTATGTTCTTCAAAATTTTTCTCAAAAGATTGATAATACTGTCCTATCAAAAGTAAATTATACTTAGCAAGCGCTTTAGCCTGCTCCTCTCTTTCAACAGCATCAAAAGGAACCCATGCTTCAATACCATCGTATCCTGCCTCCTTTACTTTTCGGCAAAAGGCATCATAAGTTTCATGTTCCTGTCCCCATCTTGGGCAAAAAAACTGTAAGGTCATTTTATTTGGTTGCATACCATTCTTTATTTAAGAGATCAAAAGGCTACTAATACCCAACAGCTCTTTTTAATTTAACAAACATTTTTTTGTTCGAACCGTCTCTATTTGTCTTGTATAAGTTCCAATTATTGGCGTTAACAGTTTCCAAATGAAATGATTGCGTAGGGTCTGACAATTGTTCTTTTACCCAACTTGGAAATGCATTAGCAGCTCTTGCATCTTCCCATGTTCTTATTGCTTTAAATATAGCGTCTTTCTGGGGGCAACTTTCAACATCTTTTTGATTTATTTTCAAACTGTATGTTGTACCAACCCCTACTGAAATGGCTTGGATATGCTCATACTCTTCAACTTTAGATTTGGCATTAATTGGAAAATTACCACCCATACCCACAGGGAAATAGTTAGCATAAGTTACATCACGAAGATCTTTCCCCTGACTGGTAGTGCTGCCCCATTCACGGGTTTCCGCATCATACAAATTCTTTCCACCTCCAACATTCCAAATACTTTGATAATGCCATGACCCTTCAGATAAAGTAGCACCTGTAAAACGGATATATGGGACACCTAATTGCTTTGCTTTTTCAAACATTTTACCAAAGAAACGTTTGGTTGAATAATAGCCGTGTCCGTTATTAAACAAAAACTCTTGTCCATCGAAATCGTAATAAGCAAGGCCATTGATTTTACAAATCTCAGCATAGTGCTCGGCTATTTTGTCTTGCAATTGCATATTCGGGATAAGCCCATCATAACCATAGTTAATTGTTACCTGAAGTTTATAAATTGTATCCCCATTAGCGTGATTTGACGAGGTGGTCTTCCAATATCCACGCTTTACATTTAAAAGTCGATAAGGTTTGTCTTTCGAAACACCCATATAATGGATAAGTTCCTTACCAATTTTAATCAAATTTAAATTAGCACTATGGCCTTCCCAACTAGCAATCTCATCAAGATGTGTTGGGTCGTCAACAAGAATGATCGTGTCCGTTGCACTGATACTTTTTACCAGCAAACGTTTTTGCTGATAACACAAACTATCGCTTGGCATTGGACTGGCATCCATAGTGCCTGGGGCTAGAGAATTGGTAATAGGAGTTCTACCTATGGTAATACCTTGTTTAGCTGCCATCTCTGAAAACTCCTTATGCGAAACATTTCCTGTTGTTAATTTTATTGGTTTTTTCTCAAAATTCTTTCCATCAATATAACCATGGTTGCCACGATCAGCTTTTATAAAACCCTGATCATATAAACTGATTGTTTTAAAACCCAATCTTGATGTATAAGAAATAATGCTGTCATTTAAATTACCACTAGTAAGCGCATCAGGAACAAAAGCAGCTGGATCTTTTACCCATTTTCCGTTAATGGTTGGATGAGGGAGCTTTTCCGCCAAAACAATTTTTTGAATCACATCCAGTAAAGCTGTGCTATCCGGACTTCCCCACAAGGCTACGGATGACCCTATATAATCTACAGGCAGCGGTTGAACCTGTATGTGATTTGGTTTATTAGCCTCCATAAGTGGCATAAGTGAAAAATAGATTTCTCTTTCAAAAGACCTGTCTCTTGATTGATAAGCAATGGATATCTGGCCTTTTTTGTCCACTAAAGCTGCATTACCATACATAATCCTATACCATGGCTCTTTGTGTGCATAAAAAGCAACATCACTGATCCCATCTCCACCAAGAGTAAAAATTTGTCCTTCATGAAGTTCTTTAGGCAAAGGAAAACGCTTGGCATCCGGTGTATGTATGATGTATTGAAAAGGAGCTGCATCGCCTACAGTTTCAGCTAGTCCACTCAATGTCTTGTCATTCAAGGCAAGCATACCAATTGCATAGTTAACCGTTTTACTGGTGTCGCGGGCAACGCCAATAATTTCACCCATTAAATTGGTAATATTGGTATGGTAGTTCCCCCACTGGATCACATCAATCCCATTACGTGGCGAGAGCGACTGCAACGTAAGTTTAAAATATTTCTTTTTAGGTACGATACTGATTTTGGCAACCGAACCATTAGGATATTTAAGCACCATTGTCTGATTGGCCTTGGCATAGGTTGCACTGGTTGGCTGGTAGTAAACGTTCTTTTTACTATCGTATAAACTCATCACCGGTGAAGGCTTATCTGTAGGGCTAAATTCACGATTAGGCTTAGTCGTGATATTTTTCATACTGGTTATCCAACCTTTATTGTTGACCTGGATTTTAAAATAATCAGTACTAAAATTGTACTGTGCAAAAACCGATATTGGAATTGTAGTAACAATAAAGGCAATTACGATTTTAATGAAATTTAGTTTCATAATGGATTGGTTATTTCGGTTGTGTGTTTTTATATCTAAAATTCTACTATTTTGATTAAAGTTTATTTATTATTCGCTTAAAAAATAAACCATGGCCTGAATAAATTCCTGCCATGATTGGAGCGCTCATCTTTGTTTTTATAATGGATTTATTATCCAAAAAAGCAATCGATTGCGTTTTTCAGTAAATTTCTGAACAATCTTTAGCTACAACTACTATTAATTTGATCGTTTATAATGTTTTTTTTGCTTCAAATCTTTATTTCTGATATAGAATAGACTATATTTAGAGCATGAACTTTTTTTGTCAGTAATAAATATTCAACCAAATAAACCACTAAAATGCAATACATCTACGAGAATTTCACCTTTCCGCATGACCAATCATTTACTGTGCGATCAGAAATTTTGGAAGTAAAAAAGTATACCTCATTAAAGTCTCATGTTAATTTTGAAATCGCATTAATTGAGAACTGTTTTGGCAAACGCTTTGTTGGTGACCATATCGAAGATTTTAACGGCACAGAACTGGTTCTTCTGGGAAGCTATTTACCACATTGCTGGCAATATTATAATACTTTAGATGAAAGTGTACAACCTCATGCGGTTGTAGTGCATTTTTTTCCGGATTTTTTAGGAAAAGATTTACTAGCTAAACCAGAAGCAACTCATCTAAACCAGCTTTTCGAAAATGCTTCAAAAGGTGTTTTATTTTCCGGCCCTACAGTTGGAAGAGCAAAATTGATTCTGAACCAAATGTTATTTGAAACAGGATTGTCGCGCGCAGCATTAATGCTCCAGCTTTTAGATGTTTTGGCACAATCCAATTCCGCTAGAACACTGTCATCCCCTTCATTTAATATCATCGATAATTCGAATGAAGCAGCCAAGATCAACCGTGTATTTGATTATATCTTCAAGAATTTCAAAGAAGATATTTCTTTGCAGGATGTTGCTTCAATCATTCCGATGTCAACAGCCGCTTTCTGCAGATTCTTTAAACTAAAAACCAACAGGACTTTAGTTGAATTTATAAAAGAAATAAGGGTTGGCCATGCGGCTAAGTTGCTAATGGAGGGTAACCACAATGTAACAGAAACCTGCTACATAAGTGGTTATAACAACATCTCTAATTTCAATAAGCACTTTAAAGAAGTAAAAGGTTTATCTCCAAGAGACTTTATTAAGCAATATAAAATTACTGCTTAAAACTGTAAAAAGGAGTTACCTCAACCCACTTTTGTCCTTCAGAAGTACCATTAACTCCTTTTTGGTAAGTATTCATTAATTTATTCCATTCCACACAGCGAGGGCTATAAGACTCAGCCAACTTTCCCATTTCATTTAAATCCGCATCTTTAGGCACCATAATAGCCATAACTATAAGGTCGTTGAAACGATAAAGCGTGATACTTTTATAGCCTGCCTTTTTAAATCCAGCTTCTACTTCAGGCCAAATTTGCTTATGGTACGCTAAATATTCATTCAGTTTTTTATCATTGTCCACAGTATTTACCACAAATACTTTTTGTACAAGTTCTGGTTCCTTATGATCAGAATTAGCAGGGCTACACATCATAAAAGAACACGTAAAAATTATTAATGCAAGTTGTAGGAATATTTTTTTCATCAAAATATTAGTTAAAAAGTAAATAAATTAAAATCATTACGGATGCCAATCCTAACCAGGCTAACCAAATAGGTCTGGAATTATGTTCTTCCTCTACTGGCTTATTTTTCGACTCAAGAAGTGAAGGTATTACCGGGTTTACGGCAGGTTTTGTCACTAATGTGACTACTACAATTAAAATACTTAACGCTACGAAAATATAAAATGAGAGCAAAAGGAAATGCGGCCAATAGCCTTTGTAAGGATAGTTTAATACATGACATGCACCAAGTATTAAGCAAACCAACCCACCACCATAAAGAACTATTTCTACCGAAATGCTATTCACACGTTTCCACATAATTCCTGCAAGGAAAACAACAGATAATGGTGGCGCAAGTATAGAAACCAAACCTTGACTTAATTCAAAAAAGTTTTTTCCAGAATAAGAGAAAGCCATCGCAATACCTACCCCCATTATTGCTGCAATAATGGTAATCCATCTTCCCATTTTTACTTGTTGTTTTTGGTTAAGCTCTTTAACCTGCGGAACAACATCCAATGTAAATACGGTACAAAAAGAATTTAAACTGGAAGATACTGTATCAATCAATGACGCTATTAATGCAGCAATGCTTAAGCCTAGCAAACCATGAGGCATTAATTCTTTAATCATGGTTATGTAGGCATTATCAGGTTGTGCTATATCTTTAAACAAAACGTAGCACATTATACCCGGTACAATAAATATTAACGGCATTATGATTTTAAGTACTCCAAGAAACAACGCTCCATATTGCCCTTCTTTTAAGTTCTCTGCCGCTAGTACTTTTTGCACAATAGTTTGATCGGCACACCAATAATAAATGGCCACAACCGGATAACCTAAAACAATAGCCAGCCAGGAATACTCCGGGTTTGACGCCGGCAAAAACAACTTCCAATAAGAGGCGGGCGTTTGGCTAACCAACGAATCTAAACCACCAATTTTCTGAAATCCCAAAAAAGTAAGCAGTATCGAAGAAACTATAATAATGATAGACTGAAAAACTCCGGTACGAACTACAGCTTTTAGTCCTCCAATGGCTGTAAAACTAGTTGCAATTAAAGCAATAATGATGAGTGCTGTAAACAAAGAACAACCAAATATTCCGGAAATTAAAAGCCCACCAGCGTACAAGGCACTCCCTAACCATACCACCAAAATTGAAATCAGACTGTATATAACCAGAAAATTATAGGATCGTTTACCAAAGCGAATCAACAAAAACTGTGGGATAGTACTTATTTTGGCTTTTAAGTAATAGGGTAAAAAAACCATCCCCAGCAGCATTAAAAATATCCAGGCCAGCAATTCGAAATTACTGCCAACAATACCATGCGAAAAGCCCACCCCTGCAAAACCGATTAACATAATAGGCCCGGCATTGGCACTAAACATAGAGAAACCAATTTGCCACCACTTTAAAGTCCTTCCACCCAAAAATATATCTTCCTGATTTTTCTCCTTTTTACCGGAACGAAAGCCAATAAAAATTAATGCTGAAGCGTATAGCCCCAAAATTATGTAATCTATATAATTGAATGATAAGCTCAAAGTCGGTCTATTGGTTACATAGATACGACAGGGTTATATATTGGAACATCTTGTTTTCCCCATAACTTCTCTCGTACTACTTTATTTTCTTTATAACAGTAATCCCAATCAATCCTTACCGGTAATCCTTCTATTTCAGACAAATAGAATCTACCATTTTCCCATGTAGGTCTGACTGAAAAATATTTTTCTAAACCGTACATAAGAGGATACAAATATTCAATCATACAATCCCTATTTGCAGATGTCATGAGAAAGGCTGAATATAGCGAATATCCTCCAGAAGAGAACTGCAGATCGTGATTTTCGCAGAGGTCTCTTATGTCCATCCACTCTTTCATTCCGCCCAATTGAGTAGGAACCGGTTGCAAATGACTAACCCCGGAATTAACCAGAGTAGGGAAAATTTTTGAGGTCCGCTCCGATTCTCCATAGGCTACTGAAATTGATATTTTTTTACAAAGCTGTTCAATTTGATCGTAAGAAGCTGAGTGTATGGGCTCTTCTAACCAGCACAAATTCTCCTCACCAACGGCATCAAGAAATTTAAATACATCATTGCTGTTCCAAATCTGATTGGCATCTGCCGCAATCTTCATTTTATCACCAACCAATTGCTTTACAAATTTTACTCTTTCGATGTCTTCATTTATTTTTGTACCAAAATTTTTACCAACCTTCATTTTGTAACAATCAACACCTTTATCCATCAACAAAGTAACTTCAGTTTCCAATTCCTTTAGTGTGTAATTGGTTCCTCCCCCGCTACCATACATTTTTACATCATTTAGAGTACCGCCAATATACTTGTACAAGGGTACCATTTTACGTCTGGCTGCTAAATCATACAAAGCCATATCCACTTGCCCCAATATGGCGCCAGCGGGGCCTTTAAATCCTTCATTTCTAATTGCCCAATATAATCTTGGGTAAAACTCTTTATACGGAACAGCGTAGCTATGAAAAAGTATTGGAAAAAGGCAGGTTTCCAGAATGTTCATATAGCTGTTATAAACCGGAGCTTCTCCCAAATTCCCATCTTCATCCTCTATTGTAATAATTGATATTCCGAAGTTAGGAAAAGGCCCCATTGTGGCATCCTGAAAAGGAGTTACCGCAGCAACCTGTTCTAAAACCCGTATTCTAATTCTTTTTATATTAAAAATCTCATTATCTATATTGTACATCTATTGTTCATTAAGCGTTTGTAGTATTTCATTATAAATCTCTGAGGGCAATTCACCCAATTTCATTGCATCAAGAGTCCCTGTTAGCTGCATCCTATCGGCAGCACCAATTACAATTTTAAACTGGGCCGGAATGGTCAAAAGGAATCGATGCGCAAGTACCTGCAACGAAATATTATGTTCATATGCTATAGAATTAACCCTTTTTGCCTGTTCTATACTTTTTAAATCGAGCCAGTTGGGAGGCGTGTTGCTGAATTCAGAAAAATTGCAACCCAACAATCCCATATTTAAAGGACTCGCAGCATAATATTCCTGATCATTTTCTTTGCAAACAGGAATTGTAGTATCCAATCCATCAATACAACAAGCATTAAGCCTGTTATACTCCATAATTACATTGAATAGGTTAGTTTTAAGATAAGGTTCAAACCATTTGGGCGCATTTCCACCCAGGCCTATTTTTTTTGCATAGCCCTGCTGCCTAAAAAATTCCATTTGCTTTAATATCCGTTCCACATCCGATTGAGGAATGGCCCCAGGATCGTGTAGAAAAAGAACATCTATAATCGGAATATTTAGTGTTTTCAAGCTGTTTTCGACACTCCTTTTCATTCCATCTGAGGTGTAATCGTAATGCGCTTCATCAACCTTATAGCCTTTCAAACGGCCTACTTTAGTGCTAATTAATGGTCTTTTACCAGTCCATTGCTTTAAAGCTGCTCCTATTAACTCTTCCGCATCCCCATATGCAGGGGCAGTGTCTATAGCTTTAACTCCTTGTTTAAGGGCGCTTAAAACTGTCATTATAGATTCCTCAGGATCTATCTCTCTCCAAATCCCGCCTAGTCCGGCAGTGCCCAAAACCAATTTATTTATCTCTGTTAACATAATTACAACTTAGTTACGCCATTAGCGGGGTTAACTTTTATTTTTATGGTTTCTCCGGTTTTAACCTTTACTTTAGGCCATCCTAAAAATGCAGTATAGCTTAATGGCTTTATTGTTTGCTTTTCAGTTTCGGCCATTACCGACACATTTGCATCGTACCCGGTTGTATTTGTAAGCTCAATAGTAACCCCCGATTTATCACTTGACAACAGCTGAGCCTTAACATGATCAAAAACATATAATTTCTTACGATCGATATTAACATAAATGCCTGGAATTTCCAAAGCCATTAACACCCCATTTGTTTCTGTCCACGAGTTACGCGTGTTTATAAAATTACCAATACTCCCTTTTCCTTCAGCATCACTTAGCTGAATTCTTTCCATCGAAGAACCGATCAGGTTGTTGGTAGTTAAATGTCCCGGCATATTTACTGCTTCGGCATGTGCATGCTGAATATCTCTTATCAAATCAGCATAAAGCTGGTTACCGGTAGCCCTGAACAACTTAAAAACATAATCTCCTGACGCTGTACAAATACCTGGGGCAGCATGTTTATTTTGGATACTGGCCCAAATAGCACCGGCCATATTGCTTTTAAGCTTTCCAATTTCACTATTCGCAGGAAAAACAGGGTCGTAAGAAAACGTCCATGTAGCACCTAATGCAGCTTGAACTTCTGCCTTATTTAACCATTCTTTTTGCCCTGTATAATAGTACAAAGCCATTAACGACTCTAAAAACCCAAATGCAGATTCGGCATCCGCGTCTTGAGATATATCTCCACAGTGACCTCCGGTTAATCCTTGCTTTTCAACATCACGATGGTAATAAAACCTAGCTGCATCCTGAGCAACTTTCATCCATTCCTTATTGTGAAAATAATTGGATGCCATTGCTAAACCTGCCGGAACAATAGCACCTGCTGTTGAATTATAGACGGCTATTTCTCCTGTTTCGGGGGCAATGTACTGACCAAATTCTCCATCTTTATTCCAGGTATTTGCAAAGGCAGCAGCAAGCTTTTTAGCCGCATTTTCCCACTCTGGCTTAACACTTTTTCCATACCCCTGAGCTTTTAGCAGTTGCAGATGTTTTATAAGCCATAGCAATGCATCAGCATTTTTCCTTACCATTGCCTGAACAGGCTTAAAATCAGGAGACATCTTTTCAGGGATGATTTCGCCGCTGGCTCTAATCCCTCCATAAAAATATCCGCTTTTTCCCTGCAATTTATTGACTACAAAATCCAGTTCGGCAATAACCCTTTCTCTCTCTTTTTTATCATTAAGCGCTAGCATTGGGTAAGTATTCATCATCCCACTAACCCATCCAAGCTGAAAATCCTTATTATTTTCAGGCCTATAAAAAGACCCTGCCGGGACCTCTACAAAGTTACCTCTACATATATCTGTAGCAACTTGGAACAATTTACTCATCGGTAAAATATTACGAGGATGGTTTAAGCCTGAAAGTTCTTTACGAACCAGCATAAATTTCTTTAAAAGATCAGGAATGCTTGATGCATTAAAAACGTATACCTTAAAACCTAATGCTACTTCATCACCGGATTTCCAATCGGGTGCTTTATCACCACTCAAATGAAAATCGCCAAATCCTGTTGCCATTTTGCGAACTGCAGGTGCAGAAATACTGAAAGAACAGCTGTCCTTAGCTGCATTCTCTGCAATAGTTAATCCGCTGCTGCCCAGCCTGGTCATTTGCTCGGTAAGTACAATAAATCCTTTCTGTTCTTTTTTTGAGAAAAAACACATTGCAGGGGTAGCCACATTTCCGGTTGTTAGCTCTATAAGAGCGGCTTTATTTGGTTCAATAGCAAGTCGTGGATTGTTAGAAATAGTAAGTGGCACTGAAGGATTGTAATACATATCCTTTGGATATTGTGGACTATAACTGTTTCCAATTGCTCTGTAACGGTTTCCATTGTAAACAGAAGCAGGTACAAGCACATAGTTTTCTGGATTCCATTTACTAAAATCAAAGGAAACTGAAACTGCTGATGATTTAGCAATACCGCTGTTGAGGCGAAATGATGTGGAAACATCCATAACTTCGGGATGCCCCGAAACCTGACTGGCTTTAAACTGCATACCCCAGTTGCCTGTTTTGGTTTGCAATAATTCTTTATTAAATATCTGCTCAGATAATAAGTCTGTTCCATTAAATTCTTTAACAGACAATCTTAATGAACCATTTATATCTCTTAATAACTTATTAAGGGATTCTCCCGGCTCCTGTGCTAACGACACCATTCCATTGCTTAAGCATAGAAAGCCAATCAAAGTAACCCTTAAGTTCTTCATTCCCATAGTTTATTCTAGTAATTTAACGTAAAGATTAAATTATAGACAACTTAAAACCAGCCGTAATTTGACTATTAGTAATGTTTTTTTTGCAATGTGTTGTAGCAAAGGTTGTATCCTACACAATTTGATGATAATAAAATAGGATAAGACACCTTTTTAGATCGTTAAAGCCTCGATTTCTTCAACCGAAAGGCTAGTCAATTCTGCTACTTCAGGAACAGACATTCCTTTTGTTTTTAGTTTAATAGCAATAATCCTTTTTTCTTCAAGAGCTTTGGTGCGTTCTCGTTGTTCACCAAGCTTTTCACCCGCTACTCTGCCACGTTGTTCAGCACGTTTTTCAACAGTTTCTATCAAACTGTAATTGTCACGCTGTACTTTTAAACTTTCCTGGTATGCATTCATCTCTTCATGATTTAAATTACCGACCTCGGCGATATCGAACAATTTCTTAAAAATCTCATTCTCTCTCAAAGATACCGGAATTTCTTTCAACTTGTTCATATTACGTAACGAAAACAACCAATTATCCTCCTTTGTTTCAAGTTCAATTGCTGTTTTATTAAATTTAGGTAATTCTACAAACAAATATCCCAACTTATCATAAAACTGCGTATTGGTGTTTACTTCCAATAATCGAACATCATGCACATAATGATCGGGATGACTATTGTCAAAACAAAAGTCCATGATAGCAACAAAATAAACTTCAGGAAGCTCGTAATTCCATTTTGCATTAACCGATGTTCCCTGCTCTTGAATAAGGTTTGCCGTATAAAATATAATCCTATCCTTAAAAAAATCACGACCTGCCTGCTGTATTTCTACCACAAACTTTTCACCTTTATCGCCCGTACAATAAAGATCGAGCACAGTTTTACGATATACAGGCAACACCCCCTGATGTTCAATATTGCTATAACTTAACTCTTTTATCACCTTTCGGCCTTTAAAAAGTCCATTCAAAAAATCCATTAACAAATCTTTATGAGGCTCTTTACCGAAAAAATGTTTGAATGAAAAATCAGTTTTGGGATCAACGTACCTTGAAGTTTGTATAAACGCTGAAAACTTTGAAGATTGAGTAATATTATTTAGTTGCTTAGCCATCTGTCATTTGGAACAAACATATATAGGTTCTTACTATATAAACAAGGCAAACAAAAACTATTATTTCATATTTTAATTTTTTATAGGTCTGATGATTATTGCCTGCCCATTCTTTGTCAGCAACTGAATATTTAAAACAGTTAATGCATTTACATTCATTTTCTTTATGGCAAGTTTAGTTGGCGTTGAAAGTGAAGCATCATCAGCATAAATTGTGGCTTCATACCGTTTATTTTTACTTAAAAAATTGAGAGGCAACACAAAGTTTCTTGCTTTATCCGTTAAGGTTCCAACATACCAATCGTCGCCGTTTTTACGTGCGATGGTTCCAAACTCCCCTATTTTGCCTTCAATTACTTTTGTATCTTCCCAAACAGTTGGCAATGCATCATAAAAACTAAGATCAGGGATTTCACTGATAGCCGACGCTGTGGCTCCTGCCCCACCTTTTTGTCTTGGAGAATCAGCAGGACGGTCGTACCAATATACAAACTGCCATGGGCTATAAATACAAATTGCTTTTGCCATTTGAGAAGCATGCGAGCCCATATCATTTACCCTGGGTGCAAAATAGCAATTGGTAAAATCACCTGCTCCTGCAACCATACGGGTAAACATGGTAATTAATACCTGATAGTTATCAGGGCTCTCCTCTTCGCCGCGTATTCCTTCCTGAGTTAATAAATTCGGATAAGTTCTCGAATATCCTGTTGGTCTGTATTCATCGTGAATATCAACCATTAACTGATTGTCGGCAGCTTTTCTAACCGCTTCATGCAGCCAGGAAGTATTTTGTTGCGATCCTACATTAACAAAACCGTATTTCATCCCTTTTACACCCCATGATTTAAACAAAGGTAGTATCGAATCTAACTGTCGTGATAATGCCCGCTGATTTACATAAAGTATCACACCAACACCTTTAAGCTTTCCGTAATCGATGATTTCCTGCAGTGCCAAAGGCCCGGTAGATCTCGAAGGATCAACATTTACGGCCAATGCACTTGATGCATTATCATACTCATGACCATACCAGCCGGCATCAAATTCTATGTACTGCAAATTGTGTTTGGCTGCAAAATCTATACTTGCTTTACCACCTGTTGTGGTCAATGTTACTTCACGAATTACTTTGCCTGGTTTTATCCATGATGCATCTGCTAAGGCAGAGGGATGATTAAGATTCAGAATAAAATGATTGTTTTCTAAAAGTTTGCCCGCTGACTCTGCAATCATTACAAATCTCCATGGAGTTGAAAAATTGGCATTGTAAACTGACTTGCCATCAAGAGTAGCAACAAGCATTAAACTATCTTTTGGGGATCGGTTAAATTTCATTCGTGCATGATCCACCAATGCTGCCTCACCAAGGGCGATGAAACGATTTTGACCCATTTCAATTACATATGGACGCTCTGTTCCGTTCACAGTTTTGCTGATGCTGCCTTTGCTATATTTTGCCTGTGCAGCACCCGCAATCCATGAGGTGTAATCTTTAGTAAATTTAAAACCGGTAAGCTCACGGGTAATGGCAATTTGCTTATCGGTAACTACATTATACTTAAATGCAGCACCTTCATTGTAAACTCTTGAAGTAATGGAAAACAAGCGATAAGGCTCTTTACGCTCTTTAAATTGAATGGTTACTTCATTATAATGATCTGTATAACTGTTTTTCTCTCCATATACCGGTTTCCATTTTTCATTTACAAGGTTTCGTTTTACGGAAACAATTGCAAGGTTTTCCGACAATGGACTTTCATTTTCAAATTCAAGTCCTAAAGGTGAGTTAGCGATAACCGGACTGCCTTTATAGGAAATGGAATAACTTAAAGTATTCTCATTTCCTAAACTGGCAGTGATGATTAACACCGTTTTTTTATCCGGGCTCAACACTTTTACATCTTTTGCCTCAAGCAAAAGAGCATTACTTATAAAACACAGGACTAAAAGCAACTTATTCATATTTCCTTTTGTGATTGAATTAATGGTATAACCTAATTCCCTCATTAAAACTGCATTTACAATGCTCCTACGTAAGGTTTTGATTTACTAAATGGAATAAACTCTACACGATAAGGGGTATTGGCACACATCATACTCCAGAGTACCTTGCCATTTTTATCGGTAAGAAACACCTGATTTTGTTTTGAAACACAGGTTAAAATAGTATCATCATTAATCAGATAAGCACTTCCCATTCTATCTGTGAAGGTTCCTTCCTGTAATTGTGTCTGCAATTTTAAAGATACCTGCTTGGATACCGGATTTAAATCAAAGGCTAATATCTGAGAACGTTTTTTACTGGTTCCATTATCAAACAACATGAGGTTGTGTTGTTTATTTATATGAACAGCATGCCCCTGATCAAACTCAGCACCTTTAGGTAATGCAAAATCTCCTCCCTTTCCGAATTTCCACATTACTTTTTTGTTTGTTGCATTAACTTTCCAAATCTGGCCATTGTTATAAAATGAAATGATGTAGTTTCCATCCGTGTCAATAAAAAGGCTGTTCGCATGCATCCAATCTTTTGCCTCTTTTAAAATATTTTTTTCTTTTAATGGATCAAGGGCATCAAAAACACTCCAGCTCCATATTTTTTTTCCGGATTTATCTAAGATCAAAATACCGTCTCCTTTAACAGTATCGGCCTCTTTACCACCTACTGCCCTTAAATCGACAAGTTTTTCTTCTGCGCTTAAAGTCACGTATTGATTTTTGGCGTTAAGTAATATTTCATGATGAATTGTTTGTTTAAAATCCATCACCCCTTTTTTCAAATGAAAAATGGTATCGCCGGTTAGCGATAATTCTAAAATTTCATTTCCATAGCTCGTTGGATAATCCATTGGGGCTAAAATTGAAAGAATGGTTTTGTTTTGGGTAAAATGAGCTACTTTAACCCCTGTATTGTTAAATCTCTGATACCACCTTAAGGTACCTTGAAAATCCATCATGCCAATAAAGCCTGGTGTTTCTCTGTTATAAACCAGCATACTACCGTCTTTAAATTCAGTTGGTAGTTTCTGCTCATTTTGTAGATTTACATGATACAAGCCAAGTAATTGGTCGGGAACATCTTTTGTTTTAAAAGTATATATGTCAGATTCAAATCTTACGCCCCCATTTCCTGATACAATGCGGTATTGATAAGTTGAATTAAATTTCAGATTGGTTAGCACTATTTTAAAGTCGCTTCTTTGAGTAGAAACGGGAGTTGTATTTAATTTATCTTTTTGCCCATTAATCCAATATTCAATATAGGCATCTTCGGACTTAGCACAAGAAAACTGAACAGCAACTCTTAATGAGTTTCCATCAGCTGTTTCATTTAATGAGATATTTTTGAAAGTACTAAATGCACCCTCAGTACATGAATTGACACAGATTGCAATGATCATCATTCCAATAGCAAATATTCTTGAGTGATTTATTGTTGAAAACATTTAGTATAATATTTGATTATAAATCTGTGGATTTAAAGATAAGGTCGTCATTCTGAAACAAATTCATAATGACGACCTACCTTTTTGAGCGCCTAATTAATTAAAGAACTATCTCCACAAAGGATTCTGTTCAATTTTGTTATTAGTTTGTAACTCACCTGTCGGAATTGGGAAAATATAGTTCCTAGGCTGTAAATATTGGGCACCTTGCTTATTTGTTCCCGTAAAATGTGCTTTTAACTGAGCAGGGTTATACCAACGTTTTAAATCTTGCCATCTATTTTGTTCAAAAAACATTTCTAACAATTTTTGATGACTAAGTTCATTCATTACACTGGTTAAATCAGGAAGATTTGCGCTCGTTTTTTCCGGCAGGCCGGCTCTTACTCTAATTCTGTTAATATCGGCTATTGCTTTAGCTAAATCCCCATTTTGGGCAGCAGCTTCGGCATGCATCAATAATACCTCTGCATAACGCATAATAACATTATTAGCAGTTGAAGGCGTTGCAGACCAATAATTATCTGCACTCTCTTTACCGCTCCAACCATTGGTAAATTTATTAATTAAGAACTGGTTAGTACCGGAGATATCCAACAATGATTTAGGGTCGATTTTGGATATATTAGCCTGAGCAGATGTCCAAAGGTCATCAAAAGTTTTAGTGCCTCCATACCATTTCACATCCGCTTCTCCGAAATTCGAGTGTTTCCATGATAAGGTATAATACATCCTTTTGTCGAATTTAGTATCTGAGCCGGCAGGTCTTTTTTCCAACATAAATTGATCAGTTAAATAATTGGTTGGCACATATTTAAACCAACCACCTCCGGCAGGAGGACCAATCAGCTGAGGTAAATAATTATACATAGGTGAGTTTGAACCTTCTACACCCCATGGGCCATACGGATCACCAAACGGACCATATACCCACTGAAATACAGCTTCCTTGTTGAACTCATTTTTATCGGTAAAATTTTCCGAATAATCTGAGATCAAATCATAAGAATATGGGGCTGTATTTAGCAAGGCTAAAGTAGTCTGGGCTTTTTGATAATCTTTGGTATACAGATAGGCTTTACCTAAATAAGCAACTGCAGCACCACTTGTGGCTCTCCCCAAATCTGCAGAAGGCCTTGTGGGAGGCAAGCCATTCATAGCATCTGTAAGATCCAAAATTACCTGTGCATAAACCTCCGACACAGGGTTACTTGGCTTAAATTGATCATCGGCAGTTTTTGCCGGGGTAAGAATAAGTGGTACATCTCCGAAATTAGAGGCCAATGTAAAGTAACAAAGTCCACGTAGAAATTTGGTTTCAGCAATATATGACTTTTTCAAATCATCGCTGATCCCCACCTTATCGGCATTGGCCAACACCAAATTAGCGCGATAAATTGATTTATAAAGTGATGAAAAAGTAGAAGCTGCATCTGAATTTGTAGCTTCATTTGTAAATAAAGCGATGTTAGTAGTAGCGGCTTCTCCACCCGGAAATGTAAGCACATCATCGCCCAATGAATTTATATTTTGGATACCCGTAAATGCTCCCCAATAGCCGTACAAAGGCTGACGTAAAAGACTATAAACGGAAGCTACTGCCGACTTTAAATCAGCTTCGGTTTTCCAGAATTTTTCTTCAGTAATTTTATTTGGATTCGTTGTTTTAAGAAAATCTTTTTTACAACCATATATCGTTAACAACGCAAGCGGAAGTGCCACTGCCATTGTTTTAATTATATTTTTATTCATAATTCCTTTAATTATTCAGTTAAAAAGATACGTTTAAGCCTACAGAAACAATTCGTTGCAGTGGGTATCCTCCGCTATCGAAACCTCGTTTAAGTGGATCACCATCATTTCCTAAATCCGGATTATACCCTTTGTATTTTGAAAAAGTAAACAAATTTTGACCTGAAAGATATGCTCTGATTTTCCCAACGTTTAAACGTTTTGCAATATCTTCAGCTACTGTATACCCTAATTCAAGCCTTTTTACCCTAACATAAGCACCGTTTTCTAACCAACGATCACTATTTCCACGAGAATTTAAATTTACATCTGCAAGTGTGAATCTTGGGAAATTTGAACCGCTGTTATCAGGAGTCCAGGCATTTAAAACAGAGGTAGATAAATTGGTATAAGCTGTCATTTGCTCTGTCCAGATTCTGCCACCATTATAGATTTTATTTCCAAAAACCCCTTGCACCAATAAATTAAAATCAAAATTCCTCCAGCCCAATGTAGCCGCAATTCCTGTTTCAAGAGTTGGAATAGGACTTCCGGTATATTGTTGATCATTGTTATCAATTTTACCATTATTGTCGAAATCAACGAATTTTATATCGCCAGGTGCAGCATTAGGTTGTATTTTTTGACCGTTTGAACCTTTATACGCATCAATCTCTGCTTGTGATTTAAATATGCCGTCTGTTTTGATCAAGAAGAAACTTCCTATCGGATTGCCAACCTTAGCGCGTTCTAAATCGCCAAATTCCTGATTACCACTTCCTATAGTAATGGCGGTCATTCTGTTGCGCATGGTAGTCATATTCCAGCCTATTTTATAAGAAAATTCACCGGCTACATCTGAGTAATCCAAAGCCAACTCTATTCCTTTGTTATTAATTGTACCTGCATTAACTGTTGGTGGATCACCAGTAATCCCTGTACTAAGAGGTATTGGAACTTTTAACAATACGCCGCTAGCTGTTTTATTATACCAGTCGAACACCAATGACATTTTTCCGTTAAGAAATGTTGCATCAAGACCTGCATCAACTGATTTTGATTCTTCCCATCTTAAATTTCGTGGAGAAGCATTTCCACTAGGAATAGATCCTACTATCACACCTCCATTGGTAGCAAAGTTTAAGTTGTTACTAATCCCATTAATTGTAGAATAGTTTGGTATCTGATCATTTCCCAGCAAACCAACACTACCTCTAATTTTCAATGAGTTCATAAATGCGGAAATCCCTGAATTACCATAAAACTTTTCATTGCTGATATTCCAACCTGCAGATACTGCCGGAAACACCCCGTAATAGTAACCTTCGCCAAACTTAGAAGATCCATCTCTACGAATTGATCCACTGATCATGTACCTTGAATCATAAGAATAAGAAACCCTTCCAATAAGAGATTCCCTTCTTACATCTGCTAAATCTCCTCCTACTGATTGGTTTGATTTCTCAGATCCAAATGAATAAACTCCATTTGGGAGGTTATTTCCATTTGCACTAAAATTATTGCTCGTATCCTTTTGAGCGGTAAAACCGGCAAGCACTGAAATATTATGCAATCCAAGCTTTTTATCATAACTAAGGGTATGTTCTAATAACCATGAACTAGAAACTCCGCTACTTTGACTTAGTCTTGGTTTGGCAAGTATTACATTACCATCATTATATGCATAGTCATAATTATTACCAAAGCCTCTGCTTTCTGAGATTGCACCATTGATTTTATACTTCAATTGATCAATCAATCTAATTTCTGCAAAGACGTCAGCAGTTACTGAGCTGTTGTTGTTTCTATAATCACTAGAATTCAAAATAGCTACTGGATTTGATAGATTCTTCATGCCTGAGTTTACCCCACCCCAACCACCTGGCTGGTTTGCAGCATTATAAACAGGAACAGTTGGCGGTACAATCAATGCACTCAATATATTACTGTGAGATTGATCTCCTCCCGGAGGTAGCGTACGTTCGCCGGTTTTATTGTAAATAAAGGTCTCCCCAATTCTTATCCGACCTTTTTCATATACCGATTTCGCTCTGAAATTAGCGCTGTTGAAATCAGTTTTTATGATCGTACCTTTTTGGTTCAGATAGCTTCCAGATAAGCTATATTGAAAATGTTCTGATCCTCCGGTAACGTCAGCATTGGCTTTGTAAATTGGAGCATTTCTAAAAATTTCATCCTGCCAATTGGTATTCGTGCCATTATAAGCAGGGAAACTTCCTCCAACAGAATTTAATAATTTAGTCCATTGCTCACCATTAAGCACGTCCATACGCTTAGCAATAGATTGACTACTGTAAACTGCATTAAATTGAACTTTAGGCTCTGTATTCTTTCTGCCCAATTTTGTAGTAACTAAGATAACTCCACCTGCAGCTCTTGATCCGTAAATACTGGCAGCCGCAGCATCTTTCAATACCTCAATATTCTGTATATCAGAAGGATTTAATCCATCCAAACTACCAAAAGGCATTCCATCAATAACAACCAATGGGCCATTGGAACCTAGAGTTCCTGTTCCACGAATTGTGATGTTTGACTTTGAACCGGGTGCACCAGTACTTGATTCTATTAATACACCGGCAACACGTCCCTGAAGTGCATCAGTTACGTTGTTAGAAGCATTTGCGCTAAGTTCGTTTACATTTACAGATGCAATTGAACTAGTAATTTCTGTTTTACGCTTGCTTCCGTAACCGATTACTACGACTTCAGTTAAATCGCGCAACTGAGGCTTAAGTCGGATATTCATAACCGTACCTTCTTGCACTTTTAAACGCATAACTTCATATCCTACATAGGAAACCAGTAAGATAGCACCGTTATCCGGAACATCTACTTGAAATTCGCCATTTGGGTTGGTTGTCGCTGCAATCTCAGTACCTTCTACTTTCACAGAAGCTCCTGTAAGTGAATTACCGTTTTCATCCGTGACTTTACCTTTTATCAGTATTTTCTGTCCAATTAATTGCGACAGGGAAAGTATATTCCTTGTTTTAATTACAACAGTCTTATCAACAATAGAATAAGCCAGAGACTGATTTAAAAAACATTGATTAAGCGCATCTTCAATTGATGCATTCTTTACATTAATGTTTATAAGATTAGCTTTTCTGATTAGATCTGTATTGCCAATAAAATAATAACTGGTTTGGCTTCTGATTTTCCGGATAATGGTTTCCAGCGAAGCATTTTTTTCGCTCAGGGATATCTTTTGTGCTTTGGTTGAAGCACTTACCTGGAGTAAGCATGTTACTAATATGAGAATGGTTAGCCTCATTATACGTATAATTTGTCCAGAATTTAAAGCAAGCAGCTTAAATCTGAATTGATCGTAAAATTTCATACATTTGGTTTGTTTTGGTGGCACAACGAAATTCTTTCCTCTTTTAATAGAGAAAGTCTCGTCGATAAATTGATTAGTTGTTGAGCTGAATTTTTATCATGGCATATCCAAACATCGGTCGGGGGTGTTCGAGCATCCCTGACTTTGTTTAAACTACCGTTAGTTCTGTATTTGTTATGGCATAACGATAATTTTCCTCCCTTCTATTTTAAAGTGAACATTCCCTGTTGATTCTAACACTTTTAATAAGGATGATATATTTTTTGTTCTTTCTATTACACCTAAAAAGGATAAATTCCCTTGCTTGCCTTCAAATTCATAATCCACGTCGTACCATCTGGACACGCGATGCATTATGCTTTCCAATTTTTCATCATTAAATACGAAATAACCATTTTTCCATGCAACGGCTTCTTCCAGACTAACCGGCATAACTTTAATCTCTCTAGTATTTTTGTTAATCTGAGCCTGATCGCCCGGAGTAAGCACTTTTTGGTTGCCCTGAGCTGTTACCTTAACTGAACCTTCCAGTAAAGTTGTTTTTGTGGATGCTTCATCAGCATAGCTATTGATGTTAAAATGAGTACCTAATACTTCTACTTCCTGATTTTCAGTATGAACTATAAATGGCATCTCTTTGTTTTTTGCTACTTCAAAATAAGCCTCTCCATTAAGTTCTACCAAACGCTTTTTCCCTTTAAAAGCAGCAGGGAATTTAAGTGATGATGCTGCATTTAACCATACATGAGTACCATCTGGTAAGACTATCTGGTATTGCCCTCCTCGAGGTGTACTTATGGTACTAAAGGTCGCTTCTCCTGTTTCAGAATTTCCGGCTAAAGCATTTGCCTTATAAATAAGGATACCGTTAGCGGCTTTTATTATTGACCCTCCATTTTGATTTGCAAGTTGATTAATGGTTGAGTCAGTTAATACTACACGCTCACCATTTGGTAATGTAAGAATGGCCTTATTTCCTCCAGGCAGGATATCCTGTTTCTTGAAAGCAGTAATTGCTTTAATAGACTGTAAATGTTCGGATTTAAAGAAAATTAATCCTGCAGCAAGCATCATCAGAAGAATGGCTGCCGCAGCCATCCATAATTTGTAATTAGAACTTTTGGAAGGTGTTTTTATTTCGTTTTGAATACCAGCCCATATTTTTTGTTCAATATCTGTTGTCCAGTTATTTCTCTTTCCCATGCTGTCTAGAGAAATTAGGATATCATCTTCCAACTGGTTGTCATAACGACCGGTTTTTATCATCGTCAGCAGTTCATGCCATTCTTCCTCAGAAATGAGATTTTCTTTAAAGTATTGTAATAGGATATGAAAACGGGCTCTGTTCATTATTGTAATCGTATTTTAACTAAAGACGATTCAAAAATGCAAATGGCCCAATCAGGAAAAAAAAATAATTAAAACGGCAAGAAAGGAGATACTTATGACGGTATCAATGTGTGATTTAAAATAATCGCGTACACTTTTGCGACTTAGCTCTAAATGCCGTTTTACGGTTAATTTAGAGATATTCATTTTTACAGCAGTTTCGGCATAACTAAGTTCTTGTTCATTAACCAAAAGCCATGCTTCCTTTTGCTGGGGAGGTAGTTGTCCTATCGCATTCTGCAATAATTTATCGTACTCTATTTGTTCGATCTTTTCATCAGTTGTATTTATAGCATCACTTTCTCTTAGGGTTAGTTCAGCAAAAAACTTAGTTTCTTTAGTCATTTTCTTAAAATGATCAAGCGTTAAATTTTTGGCGATAATAAAAAGATAATCCTTTAAACTATTTACATCTTTTAATTTCTGACGATTGTTCCAGAATTTAACATAAACTCGTTGCACAAGTTCAATAGCTATGTGCTCATTTTTCACATAAGCCATTACAGCATTATAAATGTTTTTATTGGTCTGATAGTACATTTGATTAAATGCCCGTTCATCACCGGCAAAAATCTGCGCTAACAGTAAATTGTCTTCAATAGCATTTTGCTTATCCAATCGTAACATATACCATAAAGCCCTAAATTTGTCCAGAGATACAACATCTCTAATATAAATATTTTAATCAACTGTTCAATCAATTATCATCGAATCTAAAATAGATACTTATCTTTTCTATTAATTCCTTATCATAACCTTAAGCTCCCCCAACTTTTTTCACTAAAGCATTGGTACTCAAAACAAAACTAGCAGGCGCAAATGCTTTAAGTTGGAAAGACAGTTTGCCTGCAATAATATTTATTGATTTACCTATTACCTCTCCCCGAAGATTAACTGGAATAGCTTTATTATATTTTGATCCATTAGGTAATTTAACGATAACATTATTGGAAATACCACTCTGCTCCCATAAGCGTAAAACTATTCCTTTGCCATCTGGATTTTCGCCAAAGGCAGTTACTAAAACTCCTTTTCTGGAAATAGAAATGCCTTCATTTTTTGCAGGTAATTGTCCGGCTTCACCATCCGAAACTCCGGTTAGCAATGGCAAACGAGTTTCCCAGGATTTTTCTGTCAGGTTAGCCACAGTTTCCGTACTATTATCAATAGGCCAGATACGCACTGCCTCACTCCATGAGCCCTGCTGCCATAAAGGGAAATTGGTATTCCACATGTTGTTATAAACATTAACAAACACAGCAGGTATTTTTGGAACATAATCTAAAGAAAACTTCCACAATCCAGGTTCACCCAATGAAATTAAAGGAGAATCCCTGGGTGTTAGTCCCATTCCTGATTTGTCTTTTTGGGTAATTGAAACACCTGAACTAACCGCCATCAAATACTTATTACTACCTGAAATAAGATCGGTTGCAGGGTTTATCGGGCCTCCCAAACGGCCAACTATAAATTTAGGGTCGGTTGCCGCAAAAGGGAAACATAACCAGCCGCCTTCGGGCTGCTTGTCGGGTGTTTTGTCATCCACAAACCATTCCACATCTACATAGGCAGAATTTTTAGGAAATGAGAATACTAAAGTATATTTTTTGGCAAGCCCTTTGGTATCAATAGCAGTTAGTGTTGCAACATCTGCAACACCAGTATGAGCAACAAAGATTTCCCAATCGTTAGGCGTAAATGCCATATATGGCGCTTTATCGGCACCAAGCATACCAGGTTTCCCTAAATCATTTAGGCCCCAGCCTGTTTTTATCCTGCTGTAAACATTAAACCATTGGTCGACTACCTTTGTACTGAAACGCTCGTGTAAGAACTGACCCACCACATATTTAGAGGTTCTATCAACCAATTCACGATTCGTTTTCTTTTCTACTAAAGAGGATATTCCTCCCCTTTTTAAATCAAAGATTATTTTGAAATAAGGTGTATTGAATTCCGATTGACGATCAGTTGTAATGGCCGATTCCTTTATCTCATTTTGAGAATAGGTAACATAGCCGGATGGCGCAATTTCATTAACGTAAAAATAGCTTCCCTTTTTCCATGGATTCTCAACAATTCCCGATCTTTTCCATGGTAATGGATTATATACCACCAAACGTTTCCCTGGTACTTTTACTGATTTAGCCAATAAATCAAGATCTGTATTTAAGCCAGTATTTATGATATCATTTGTGTTATGGATATATTGTCGTTTTACATCATAAGAATGCAGCCATTTCTTTTTACTTCCTGTACTTGTATTATGTGCATCGCTGTTTTTAAGCTTAGAAAAATCACCATTTTCAGGTTCAGGTTCTGCAGCAGCTTCAGCTAACCATTTTTTCCAATCGTCGCCATAGCTATAACGTGGGCCATACTCTGCATTCATGCCCCATGTATGTTCGGCATATAAAAGACTCTGCTCATAAGCTTTATCCAGTTTAGCCGAAATGCTTTTAACAGGTACTCCCCATGTTCCCATCTGTGTATTTAACCCGTCAAGAGCTGATTCCAAAGGACGGATGTTACGTCCGATTTTCGCCTCTACAGGATTTGAAAGTAAACCATGAATCCATGAGTCAGGGGTATCGCCTTTGACAGTTGGCAAATCAGGTTTTTCGGCCAAAACTGCTTTTGCAAAGTCATCAAGAGTGCCAAGATGTACTTTTGCATCAGGCATTTCTTTATTTATCTGGGCAATTATAACTTCAACTTCGTCTTTATTTGGCGGCCCGTGATTGTCGCCGGTCATAATCATAGCCAGGTAATTCCTGGATGGCCAATCTGATGGTGCTTTTATTCCGGATCCGTAATCAGATGTGTATTGACATAAGATTTTAGAACCATCAGCTCCCTCCCACCAAAACATTTGAGGAAACCTTGGGCTCTGACTTGCCGGATTGCATCCCAATTGCAAAAACCTGATCCCTGCATTATTCAATAGCGTTGGCATAACCCATGAGTGGCTGGGTACATCTGTCATTTTTGCGCTTATTGGTAATGGTTGCCCGTAAGCACGGGCAACTTTAGAAGAATAACCAAGTCCGCGAACCAAATCTTCGTAATCAAGAGACTCGGTATGAGTAGTAAATGCCAATCCATGAGGTACAATTGAACCGTCTCTAACTGCCTTCTCTATTCTTTTTTTACGTTCAGGATCTTGCTGAGGGCCTAAAATCTGTGCATAAAGAGGCCATCCCGGCACTGTCCATGCGAAGTGCTGGTTATTAGGTAAGGTTGCATTTTTCTCTATAACACCTAAAGCCTTATCCATCATCTCACCACGATACCGCGCAAAAACATTCTCAGGTAAATCGGTAAAACCTAAATCAAAGTGGGTTTTAAATACTACCCACACATCAGTTACTTTCGGTGTACCCGAATTTTTCTTTTTTTGCTGTTGAGCAACCGCTACTGTGGCAGTTAGTGAAATAACGAGAAATAAAGCTTTAATTTTTTTCATTACAAGGGCATTATAAGGCAGAAAGTTTGTTATTAGTTAGTCCTTCAATTACAAACCAGGTATAGCTTTCCGGAGCGATACTAACGGTCAGATCAATTGTATAATCTCTGTTTAGTTTATAGTTTTTTAAGGCTCCTTCTTTTTCTTTAACCCTTGCGATATCTGTTAATCCGGTATAGTACAATGGGACTTTAATGGTTCTAACAATTTTCTCTTTTGTAGGATTATACAGCATCATTAAACCTTTTTCTTTTTGTTCTGGATTAACATGCAGTATTCCATCCCAGTCGCGACCATCGGCTCTGCGCAAATGGATCACATCTGAGTTCAATATGTTTCTGTACTTTTTGTACCAATTAATAACTTTTATAACCGTCTGTTTGGTTTCCTCAGTATCATAGAGTCTTGGTCCGCGGTAACAAGCTTGTACTCCTGCGCCATAATACTGCATCATTAACTGCTCATAATCTTTTAGGTGGTCAGATAAAGGCTCTAGTGTTGCTGCGCTACCGCCTCCCTGATATTCCGTAAGTGGCACAAAGCCCCAACCCATTGAAGGAGTTTTAGCCCAGGTAGCATCATAAATATTCTGACGGTTCAGTACTTTTTGATGATCTCTAGGTAAGGAGAAATTCACCTCTCTATAGCCCAATGCAATTTTATTGGTGCCATCTAAAAAATACCAATCAGGGGCATTAATGTAAACTCCCTTTTCGTTAAGCCAGGTATACAATTCTTTTTGGATCTCCATTTGTTTCCATTGTGAATCATCTAAACCTTTATGACCAGGGTGTGTTGTTGATGCGCATACATCTCCAGGATAAGGCCCGTCATTTTCCCAAATATCAAAACCGGTTTTTGTATAAAAATCCTTGATGGTGTTTCTATACCAAAGTCCCCATTTACTACCAAAACAAGGAGCATTATTAAAAAAGGCTCCTCCCGGTTTACCTGTTTTCGGATCAATTACATCGTCTTCAGGGCTTATACTTCTAGAGCTATATAAAGAATAGCCACCTATCTTTATGTTTTTACTGTGTGCATAATCTGCAAGTTCTTTCCATCTTTTAATATTTACCTGGGTAGTATCTTCCATATTCAGATAGCTACCAAAACTAATGATCATGGCTTCATAACCTGTTGCAGCACATTGATCTATAGCAGTGCGAACCTGCTCTGGATTTTTGGCCACCAGGTGCATAAATGTTGGATTTGCTGACGTCCATGGTACTACTGTACGATACATCTTTCTAATGGCTAATCCACGGCTTTCCCTATCATCTTTATTCATTAACAATTCATGCGTACGTACCGAGTTTAGTGTTTCTCCATTCTTTAATTCAATTCCTTTAGCCTTTTCAGGATAAACCTCTAAAAGCACTGGAGTTTGATATCGGTAATGAACCTGAGAAGTATAGGTAGAATCTGGCTTCCAGTGCGTAGTCTGATCGCTATTCGCATAATTCATTGAATTATTAAATGCGTAATTGGTTTCAAAATATATTCCACTTGGTTTTTTCATGATTTGGAAACTTCCTTCTACAGAACTTTCCTCTTCAACCATGCCCAAAACCTCATTCACAACCTGATCTATTTTAAACAATTGACTTCCTTTGTTCACCACACTTAATGACTTCACAATTAAAGGAATTCCATCATAGAGTTCATAAACTACACTTACCTCTAATCCACTAAGTTCTGCCACCTGAGGTTTGTACAGAAAAGAAACGGTTTTACCTGTTGCCGGTTTAGTATGTAAAGCCCAATATTTGGTATCATTCCATTTTAAACGAGGTGTAATAGGTTTAACATCGTAAGAAACATATTTAAAATCAGTAGCACCCGCAGTAAATCCATCAACCCATTCTGGTAGCAAATAGGCCTTTTCCTTTTGCCCCTGAAGTCCACCTATGTTATAAGTTTTGCCATTTATGATTAATCTTGCCTCTTCTCTTATAGAGCGCAACAGCTGCTGTCCGGTACTTAAATTTGTATAATCTATACAGGCAACATTAGGTGAAATCCTAAACACCCTTTTTAGTAAGCCATTCTGTAAAACAAGATCCTTTCCATCAGTACTTTTGATAACCTGAGCTTTCGCTGTAACTGGTTTGATTAGCCAATCCTGGACGGAAGTTGCCTGAGCAAATGCCCCGAGTGCACCACTAAGCATTAGGGGAATTGTTAATAGAATTTGTAGCTTTTGAAGTTTCATTTGGTTTATTTTGATTTGTGTGTGCCTAAAGTATAAAAGATTATTTTGAATTCCTGCTTTTGTACGCATTCGGAGAAGTTCCCATTAATTGGGTAAATAATCTTGAAAAGTAATAAGGGTCATGATAACCTAGCTGAGCAGCAACTTCTTTTACTAAACCATTGGTTCCATAAAACAATTGACAAGCCTTTTGTATTTTTAACTGATTAAAATAATTTATAGGCGAATGACCTGTAATATTCTTAAAAATGGTTGAAATCTTTGAGTCTGAACATCCAGCAGCTGCTGATAAATCAGGTAGAAGGATTGATTTATGAAGGTTGGATTGCATATATGCCTTTGCTTTCTGAAAAATATCATCGTGAGTATTCTCTCTATTTTTTTTGACAACCGAACCTCGCTGAAAAAGGAACAGGGTTAGACAGTTAATCAACTTCATATTCACATAAGCAAGGTACTCTTTATCATATCCTTGTTCCAATACATTAAAGATTTCATTAAACAATTGTATTGCATCGTTTTTATAAGGGAAGTGCTTAGGATTAAAGCAATCTTTGGTAAACGACATATCGTTTATATTGGCTAGCATGTTACCTCCAAATTCTATCCAGTAGATTGTCCATGGGTCATCCTCAGACGAACCATATTCATGCTCAATATTTTGAGGAAGAATAAAAAAACTATTTTCAGTTACCTTTTGAATTCCTTTTGCATTTTTTACCCAACCTGATCCTGCAACACAGTAAATTAAAATATTATGTGCACTCCCATTCTTTCGGTGAGTATGGTGCTTAGCTGCAAAAGGGTAATATCCTAAATCTTTAATAAATAGTCCATTCAGCAATGCATTATTTAGTCCCTGCTTCTTCAATACCTGTTGAGGTATTGAAATGATCTTCCTTCCCTCACCCTTCCAATAGTTCTTTGGGATATTATCTTTCGAGTCCATTAGATTTTTTCACCTTTACCTATAGTATTCACTATCAAATCAATCTTAATCTTCTGGTTACCTTCATGCATTGCTGCAACAGCAATATCTGATTGGCCATTTGATAGGATTAAGTTTCGTTCATTCAATATCTCTTCACGTTTTTTTCTGGACCTATCTGCTACGTATAATGAATTCCCTTTAAATATGATGAACTCTCCATCAGCAAGCTTCCTGTCAATTAAAAGCTGTTTTCGGTTTTGTAAGGTTATTTTGATACCATTTGCCTGTTCACCTTTTGGTGTATGAATACGAATTGCAAATTCAAGTGGTTGGCTCTCAAATTCATTGTTTACCTGATACGATTTCCCTTCCGGTGTATAAGGTTGGTTTTTGAAGCGATTTTCACGTACCGGATATAAGATGAATGCTTTTTTCCCTGTCTGTTCCAAGTGGAACTTATAGTTCAGGTCTTTCAATTTTTCTTTTAATTCCTTTGAAAAATCTTTTTCGTCTCTTAAGTTTTCCCAGGTGCGATAAGCTTTAAAGATCGCATCCTTTTCACTGCAATTCTCTACAGCCCGTTCACTTAAACCTAACATATAGGTAGCACCCCATCCAATTGATTTAGCTTGTAGGTTTTCAGCATCGTACATAGTCCAGTCACTCTCCAGGCTAATGATGCCAAATGTTGCCGGAAGATAGCTGCTTTCAAAAACGTAACGCATGTCTTTCCCTTCTATTCCCCATTTATTGTTTACCGGACTAAACATATGATCTCCACCTCCTACATTGCATACACTCATATAGTGCCAGCTTCCTTCGCCAACAGCACTACCCATTACACGCAAATATTTACCCCCATTTTTCTTATAACTTTCGAAAAGCTTACTGAAGAAACGTTTAAAGGAATACTGTCCATGCCCTTGATAAATACAGCTTTCAAGTCCGTCAAAATCGATATAATCCATTCCACCATCAACCAACCATTTGCCATAAAAATCAGCATAAACCTCCTGCAAATTCATATCTGGTGCGAAACCATGATAACAATTAGGTTGAAGTTTAACAATGGTTGTTCCGGAGGCAAAAGATCCTCTGGTAGTTCCATGAAACCCTCTTTTAACATTTAAAAAGGTATAAGGTTTTGTTTCTGTTATGCCATTATACTCGATAAGTTCTTTACCTATCTTGAGCACATTGGTATGATTTCCTTCCCAGCCTCCAAATTCATTAAAATAAGCCCGGTCAGCCACTGTAATAACTGTATCCTGAGGAGAAAGCTGTTTGGTAATCACTGTACGTTGCATAATGGCAAGGCTATCATTAGGAACAGGTGCAACATCACTATTATTATCGGGCTGCAAGAATTCACAAAGGGTATGTAGGCCCCAACGTATACCTTTTGCTTTCATCAATGCACCGTATTCGGGTACAGTCATTGCAGGTGCAGATTTAAAATTAACCTTTTTTCCTCCCCATCTGTTTTGCCTGTTCGGATAATATTCGCCCATCCCCTCATCCTGAACCGATTTAAGTCCTAAACGTTGAGCATAATTTACAAGGCTATCATGATCACCACTCCATGCAATATCAGGACGATAAGCTTTTGGGTCTTTAATCCATTTGCCATCTATTTCCGGGTGAGGAAGTCCTTCGGCTAAAACTATTTTTTCTATTGTTTTTAATCCCAGAGAATCGGGGCAGGCATACAATGCCATTGCAGAACCGATAAATCCGGCATCTGTGGGAAGTACAAGCTGGTAGCGAGCAGAGTTTGCCTTTCCGTCTAAGTTATCAGGCAATACAGGAAAACGTATCATTTGTTCTTTCTTCCTGTCGCGAGAATGCATGGAAATTGAAGATCCGAATGCTGGTTCCAGAACAGCACCATTCCCATAATTCATCCTGTAATACTCTTCGGGATGCGAATAAAATGCCACATCACTGATGCCATCTCCTCCAATTGTAAACACCTGTCCTTCTTTAAGGTTTGAGGGAAGTGGAAACTTTGCAGGATCAGGTGAGTGAATGAAATAATACATGAAAGACATATCACCATCTGTTGGTGGACCTCCTGTTGTATTGTCATTTAACCCCAACATACCAATGGCAAAATTATCATCTCTTACCACACCAAGTACGTCTCCAATGGTTTTGGATATATTGGTTTTATAAGGTCCCCATATAATGTTATCAACCTGCTCTTTCTTGGTTAGAGAAAGTAGCTGGAATTTGAAATACTCTTTTTTTTGTTCTGCTTTAATTATTGCAACTGTACCATTACTAAAACTAAGGGAAATTTCATTACGATTTGGATTGTAAGAAGCTTTTACCGGATGAATATAGTCTTTGTGATTTGAAAGGCTCATCAATGCGGATGAAAGCCCTTTAGGATTATACTCTTTATTAGTTTTAACATCTTTAATTGATGTAATAAAACCTTTATTATCTATACTGATAGATGAATATCGGGTTTTTAAATTGATAGTCTGCCCGTAGCATAGGCTACTGTAACTGAGCATCATTATCCAGGCAACTAATACCCTGAACATGACAATGCTAAAATTATTCATAGTGTTTGTGTGTGTGTGGTCTTATGCGAATTTTCGCTTGGTTTCATGTGTTTGTGTGTACAAACTGGTCGCCGGGCTATTCTCAAAAAAAACATTTAGGACAACACTGCCGATCAGCCTGTTAAATGGTAAAATTAAATATTTTAAGGGCTATAAAAGTGGTATTATATTGATCAATATCGATGCTTTTTTTGCCTATTAAAAAAAGCTATGCAAGTCATTAACTAGAAAAATCCGGTTGAACTAAGTCCAACCGGATTGCTACAGTTTACTGTAAATTTTATTTTAAATAGCTTGTAATTTTATAGTTTCATTCGTTGTTGTTTTAAAGGAAATCCTGTCTCCACTGATGGTCTCAGATTTCTTCCCATTTCTAATCAAGAGCACCTTTTTATCAGGCCATGGATTTATGAGTGTACAAAGTCTTCCTTTTTCACTTACTATTTTAACATCATTAATGATCTCATTATTCAGGCTGGCAGACACCAGAAAAGCACCCCAGCCCCTAATACTTTCAAAACTTGCATTTTGACCTTTTGGTAACCCATTGAATAAACGGATTACATTGCCAGCGCTCATGCAAAGCATTTCATTAAGTGCATTAGCTATAGTACAACTGTTCTCTATCCCGTGTGGATTATTTAACTGAAAACCATTTGGATAAGTGCGTAAGGCATATTTATGCAATTCATCTAACACAACAGAGGGATCGTATCCTACCCTAATTGCAGCCATAAAAAAGCTACTACTGGTATTGTTATCCTTCCAGCGTTTCATTTCGTCAATCGTATTGCGGGAAAGCGCCAATAATTCGGCCTTACTATCCAGATTAATCGCATTAGAAGGATAAATATGTTGTATTCCTAATCCATTATCTGCCCACCAATCGACACCTTTTTCAGTGTACCGAAATACTTGTCTGTTATTTCGTGTTTGAACAGGAAAATCACTAAGCTTATTTAGAATATCCTTCCACTTTGATTGTCTCTCTTTATCAATATTCAAAGTAGAACTTAAATCAAGAATGAGGTCAAAGGCATTCCGAACCAATCCAAGTGATAAAATTGGATTTTTATCTTTCCCGGAACCTTCATGAATTGCATCACCGTAAATAACATATCGGCCGTTTTCAAGTTTCAAGTAATCCTCCCAGAAGTTTGCCACTGCCAAAGCATAAGGATATATCTTTTTGCCATACTTTTCATCATAAGTACAGCGCCACTGCTGTGTCATATTGAGTAATCCATATGCAGCATTAGAACGTTGACCAAAGAACAATCCTCCGGATTCTTTTTCATAAGCCGGAAAGTTACGAGTAACCTCTATTCCTAACGGCCCGATCCCGACAGGATAAAGAATACCTCTTGTCTTCGTCACATTACTTGCATACCATTCGCCCCTTCGCATAAAATCAAGTAATGGAGCATCATGGGGCTCTCCCTGTTTCAAACGATTAGCTGCGTATAAACCATAAAAAGGAGCCTGAAAGTTATAATTCAAATGATAATCACCATTCCATGCCGGTTTATCGGTAGTAGTCCAACCAAATATCCCGGGAGGAAAATTTGGATCACGACTGCAGGCAGCCATCTTATATAACCCCTGATAGTAGGCTTTCATCAATACCGGATCTTCGACAGTAATATTTGATTTACTCCAATACAATTTCCACCAATTATTATGTTTGTTCATTAAGGCTGTAACCGATTTTTCATCAAGCTTACTTACCGTGTTCAATACAGCATCCAGAGGTTTCTTTTTTTTAAACTTGCTTTCAATTGAAAGCCCAACAATTACCTTTTTCCCCGGCTGTAATAAAACAGTGCTGTCTTTATAATTAAACGTTTTTAAAGCAACAGACACTTCTGTAGGAATATCTACACTATCAGTGAACGAACGCGTAAGCCAATAAACATTGTTGGCTTTACCGCTTTTTAAGTTTGCATGTCTATTTTCAGGAGCAGTTAAACGAATAGAAACTTTTGTTGCTGCTCCTACTACACTTAGTTCAATAAAGACCAGGTTTTCCGTTGCCGAGACCCATGATCTAGCAGTCACCTTTTGTGTATTCTTTTGTAGCAAACTGGTCGTAACACCATTCCCAAGAGACTGTTCTGCAGAAAAATCGCCCTCATTAAAACCATTAACTTTTATATCGACAAAACCGACCACCCGAGGACCTGATAACCCATCAGCCTGTGATCGCAGCCTCCAAAAATCATTCTTAGATAGGTAATACCTAAGCTGATATCCTTTAAAACCAACACTCATTGTTAAATCCCCGTTCCCCATTAAGGGAGCATCAACTGAAACATCATTTGGGATATGCGCAGGTGGTTTTGTCCAGATATTCTTAAATGATGCACTTTCGCTATTTAAAGGCTGTTTGTTCTGAGACCACACATTTAAGTAGCATATGACCAGGAAGAAACTAATATTAATTGTTTTGTTCATGTATAAATCAAAAAAATAAATTTATAAAAAAAGGCCTACCTTTAGGTAGGCCTTGAACCTAAATCTACCAACCATTACTTGTAAGAAATTAGCATAAATGCGCCGTTTTTATATTTACGGGTAGCCTATATGAATTGATTTCCTGGTAATGACATGTTAAAAAAATAATCAAACTGAATTAGTAGTAAAGCTAGTAGCTAATTACCAAGTTTTCAATAGAGGATTATCCAAAAAGAATGGACTATTTTACAATTGTTATCTTATCTATTCCTTCTTATCCAATTTGTAAAGTTTGATATAGGTAAGCTTAAAGGTTTGATCACTCTGAATCATTGTAGATACAAAACCAAAAGTTACATTAGATGGTGTCGCCACTTTAAAACTGGTACTAAAATTAAGTGGACCATTCCCCGTAGATTTGGTATAACCTAAAACGTCTGGATTGTTCTCCACTTTATCGACATCAGGTATTTCATTCCCTTTTACAATAACGGTATAAAACTTATCCTTTAGTTGATAATCATGGAATAAGAGCGTATAAAAATACTCACCTACAGGAAGTGGAAGCAAAGCAGTTTGTTGTATCTTACCATTTATGATATCGGGTTCTCCACCCCAAGATTCCATCGACATACTATTTCCTTCCCATTCATCCCAGCTTCCCATGCCGCCATCCCGTTGCCTCACAGCAGCATTCACTCTCCAATCAGCAACGACGCCCCATCTACTTCCGAATCTCTCTGCAGCGATAAATTTAGGCCCAACGTTAAGCAAATACTTAGAAGTTACATCAACCACTGTTCCATTACTTGTTACCAATTTATTTACTGTAAATACCGAACCTTTTTCTGTTGTTACAGTGAGCTTAGCGGTATATAACTTACCGGCATCATACTCTTTAATTGGAGTTGCTACTGTAGATGAATCTGATTTATCTCCAAAATTCCAAATCAAACTTTTCACCTTTACATTTACAGAGTTCACACTAAATCTAACCTTATTGCTACCTTGACCTTCAGCTATAAAACTTAAGGCATTATCAGGGTTGATTTTAACCATCACTACTTTTTTTGCTATTGTTCCATCTTTAGCTATTGCTGTAAGGTTAACCTCAAATGTGTCTGCCTTAGCAAATACATGAGTTGGCGCAACTTCAGCAGAAACACTATCATCTCCAAAGTGCCATTCAAGGCTCTTATAATTCTTTGAGTTATTCTTAAAATCAAAGGTGAATGCATCATCCCCCGGAACGACTTCAAAATCAACAAGTGGCGGATTTCCTTCGGCCGGTCCAGGTACTATGTCCATATTTTTAACACAAGAAGTGAAAATAATTGTGCCCAATAGTAACATAAAAAGTTTGTTCATACTATTTTTCTTTCTCATGAGTTGAATTTTCTATTTAGTATATTAAACTGTGATTTATTAAGTAAGGGTAACCATACTGCATATTTGTTTGCAGCAATAATACTGGCAGGATCAATCAACAAGACAACGGTTCTATTAACCGGATCCACAACATGCTTGCTACTACCGGTTAACTGAACCACCAATACGATTTTATTATTTTTGTATTTCAACAATGTTTCTGAAGGAATGGTGAGGTCTAATTTACCTGTACTACTGATTTGATCCACTGTTACCAGGGTTGGTATTTCAAACTCTCCTGTCTTCATCATTACTGCATTTTGAGGAATAATCCCTTTTGATTTCAGGACTGCAACAGTATCACTATTAATAGCTACATCCACGGTAAAAGATCGCGAAGGTACACCCGACAGAGATACATCCAGAGGAATATTGATTGAGGCTACACTTGGCAAATAATTACTTGTCCCCGAAACTTCCAATTTGCCCCCACCTCCATTTGCAATTGAGATTGCATGCATTTCGTTGGCTGCAATAATTTCCCTTGGATCTATAGAAATGATCCCAATGCTTTTTTCCTCGTTGATGGCATTACCTTTGGTAACCTCACTTAATTTCAACGCAAAAGCTACTTTTTTACTGGTAAAATAAAATTTCTCCAAGTCAGAGACACTTACCAATACATCAAATACGGCACTAGTTGAGCCGAAAGGTATGACCACCGTTTCCGGGATAACTATTGATTTTACCGGCATGGCCAAAGTATTTGGCAGTAAACCTCCTGCGATTGCATTGGTAATTGCATCCGCATCCAGTTCTAAATGTGCATCAAAAGCCTGAGCTGCGCTAGCCGAAAGCTGAACCTCAACCGGAATCCTCACAATCTCTGAATCTTTTTTTATTTGTCCGGTTTGCCCCTTTATAGAAACATTTGTTGAAGCCCCTTTCTTACTTGCAAAGTTCTCCAGCTCATCCTGTTTACAAGATTGTAAAAAGATGATTGATATTAGAACCAGGCATTTATAAATATTGCTGTTTTGTTTCTTCATTATCTTATATTTAATATATCCTACATTCATTTATTGATCCTGCCATATGCGTCCGTCCAATGACCAACTCTCCTGCCTTGGTATCCTTAACCAAGTATAAATTTGAGCTGGAATATCAACCGTACCAGGTACTAATTTTGATAAATCTGTAGCTGGTGGGGAGCAAATCAGATCAGTAAGATTTTGCCAGGCTACAGTTCCATCTTGAAGGATAAGGTCATTTTTTGCAAGACCTTCGTCTTTAAAACGATTTCCTGAAGCGTCCGTCATAGGCCAATAACTAATCAAATAATCATAATAAGGATGACCAGGATCGACGTAGGTATCACAGGCAAACTGTTGAATCTTATCATCAGGAATGGCGACTTTCCAGATTTTAACATCAGATATGTTACCGTCCATAGATCCATTACTAGAAAATTTCCCTAGAGTTAGCGGAAAATTATTATCAAAGCTTCCTAAATCCGTAATTTCTGATTCCGTATTAAACTTTCCATTGGTAAAAGTTCGGATATAACGTTTTCCATTTTTATTTACGCAAACCAGTGCTATAGAGTTCCAGGTGCCCATAGGCATATCGGCTCCTTTTACTTGTCGGGTTACATTTTTACTACCTCTTGCATTTAGCATCCAATAAGGTCCCTCTAAAAAAATGTTCCATCCAATATCGCCATGGGTCCAGTCCCTTCGTTTTCCAATCATACTTGGATAGTAGAAATTAAGCACGTTCTTTCTCACCTTTAACTCTATTGTAAATTCTGAATCACCAAAATTATAAAGCGAGTTGTCAGCATTAGTATTTAGTGCCTTTAGATTTCCTGAGAACTTCACAAAGTTTCCCGGAAATTTATTACCGAGATAAGGCTTAGTCAAAATCTTCGTTTTATATTCCGAAGTATTGAAAATGGTAAAAGTATTTATTTCCGTATTGCTAAAAACAGTATTGTCATTTTCACTATCCGGCAAATGAAACATCCCTCCTTTATTTGATGAAATAACAACGAGCCATTTCTCCGATTTATAATTCGGTCGGCTTTTTAACGCCTCAAGCATTTCGCCAACATACCCATCAAATTTCAGAATGGCTGCTTTGTACGCAGGAAAAGACAAATCATAGCCTGAGGTCTTTCCAGCGTCATCTACCCCGGAAAATTGCCCAATTACAAGGCTCGATTCTTCTTTTTCGAGATCATTTACCACTGCTGATTTAACAGCAGCATCATCACTCAGCTGTAAACTAGAAGTTGCATCAGCAGAGAGCTTTGAATGGAGTAATAACGAACTGGTATATAGGGTAGTTCTTAATGCAGGATCCATCTCTTTAATCCGCTTGAACAATACAGGATACTCTGATAAGTGATTGGCAGAAAAATCGTCTGACTTTACACCATGTTTCGCTGCTTTAACTCCCGTTAACATAGTAGCATAACTCGCTGCATTGGTAGTTGCATCAACATCAGAAAACCCATTCCATGTATAAATGGAGGTAGGTAATAAACTATTAATGTTTGCTGCCTGTGCGTTGCGTACGGAAGTGCCCCTTGCTCCGTCGACAATAATGTAGAGCACTTTAGGTTTACTATAAGCAACATTAGCAGAATCTGTATATTCCCTTTCCGGGATCATTCGGTCAAAAGGAGAATTGCAAGCTCCCAGTATAGTTAGAAGACCTATGCAGACCCAGCATAACTTCATGATTTTAGTATTATGATATCTTGTTTTCATTTTTTATACTTTTATAGCGTTTAGATGCAGCTGACCAGGTTACTCCAGTACAACCCGAATAATATTATTGACAGGTTCATTATTGAATCTGTAAATAAAGCCGATAAGCAACAATGCCCTTTTATTGTCGTCAGATTTGGTCTCAATGACATCATTAAGTGATCCCTGGAATAATCCTGTAGCATTATAGCCCGGAGCCAATTCCCCTTTACTGTTTAGGATCATAAATCCATTTCTGGCGACCTCATTGTAAGTATTAAAATATCCGCTTGCGACGATTAAACCATCATTAAGCTGTTTTGCAAAACTCACTCCCGGCCCACTAAATTTCTTAGGAACAAAACTCTCATCTAAAGATCCATCTGATTTTAACAATGCCAGATATTCACATGGTTTACCATTATAAGTCCTAAACAGTCCGGTAATCACATAGCGGTCAAGCAGACTGTTATAAGTTGCAGAGTACACAAAATTGTCTGGTCCTAATCCCGGTTTAAAAGTTTCGTCAATAGTTCCATCCGCATTAAGCCTGATGATATTCGCCGCGGAATTTCCATCAAAACTATTGAACCTTCCATACATCAATACCTTACCGAGATTTTTAGCATCGGTATGAATAATACTGTTCGCAGGTCCATTTGCCGCTTTTAACCCCTCATTTTCAGACACGTTAAACCGATAGGTTTTATCCAGTGTACCATCAGTGTTAAGCCTTAAAACCTGAGGCATCCTGATACTATCCAGAAGCACAGAATCTTTTTCCCTTCGTCTGTTTGACTGATCGTATCGGCGACTGATAAAAAACTGGAATCCTCCGGCAACCACTATCTTATCATCAGGCTGTTTATAGACCTGATAAATAGCTCCATCTGTGCCGGCATTCAATCTTGGAAAGTACTTAACCGTATCAAGTTGATCCGGTCTTCTAAAAGTATGTATCCCCATGGTATCAATTGACCCATTTTTATTCAGCATAGTGAGGTTACTAATATTATCTGTGCGTTGATCATAACCACTAAAACTACCGGCAATCAGGTATTTCCCTTTGTATTCAATGATGGAACTGATTACTCCATTTGCACCTTTACCACTACGTAAAGAAGGATCATAAGAAAAATCGCCAAAAACGCTGGCAATGCGATTGATTGGCCTAATTGCGCCTTTGTTATTATAGTTGGTGAAAGCACCTACTATCAATCGTTTGCCATCTATAAGATCAAGTATTTGTGTGACCGCTCCATTTGCTCCATTGGGCACTTTAAATGTAGGGTCAGGATTAACTAATCCATTTACTTTAAATGTGGGTCCGAAAACAATTGCATCCCCCACCGCAACAGAAAGTACGCCGGTACTGGCAGACTCCGGAACTTTCACTTTAATATGGCTTTCTGTAATCTCTAATATTTCCGCCTTCTCTCCATTAAACATGAATAAGAGCTGGTCCTTATAAGGAATCATACCTGTGGCCTCTATAGTCACCTCTGTTCCAGGCCCACCATCTGAAGGTTGAGGTGCCTTAACACGGTCCATTTTAATTCCTAAATCTTGTGTATTTACAGGATAAGGTTCTGAGAACTGATCGACTGCTTTTTTGCAGGAACTTAAAGCCAGCAGTAAAAACAAGCCCTTTAATATTGATCTATTTATTTGTTGTATGTTCATTTCATTACTCTGATTATTCCGTTATTTTATTATACACCTATCGAATCAAAATGTCCGTCATCATATCATTGGATCCCAAACCAAAAGCTTGACCATAAAGCTGTAAAACGTGAATTACACCATTTTTTGGTTTAATATCTGATGAAGCAACCCTATAGATACTAAATGACTGATCAGGCTTAGATAAATCACTGATATAGGTAATGGTAAGTTGCCTGTACCCGATATACTTAACGCCATTCACATCACCATATACGACTCCGATTTTTGACGCTGTTTTATTGTAAGCATAATAGTACTGTCCTGGATAAACCGTCGGAAGGTCGGGATCATACTGAGGATAATCGGACAACCTTTTTACCCCCCTGAAAATATGCCTTTGCAAGTATTTGGCCCAGATGGCTCCTTCAATATCCGCGAGCGTTTTAATGGTATCTTTACCATCTCGGAATAGCATTGAATTTAAGCTATTAGGTTTATTTACAGAACCAATCAGCTGTTTAATTTCATAATCTGTAGGTGCAAAAAAGGTAATATCCTCCTTGTTAAAAACATCTTCCATACCCGCCAGTTTAACAATACTTGCAATGGTATCAAATGGAACTGGTTTGGCTTGCAGGTACTCCAACATGGTGCCATTAAAATCAGTTTTAGCCTTACCGCCATCCATGTAATATTCGTCACGTTTACAGCTTGAAAGGCAAAAAAACAGTCCAAAAGCTAATAGTATATTGATTGAAATCTTCGTCTTATTCATCTTCATCTTGTTTAAATTCCCTCACTATTTGTCCAATAATCGTTCAACCTCATCAGGGGGTTATCTTTTAAAGAGTCTTTATCAATTGGCCAGGTCCAGGCACCTCTATTAAACTGATCAAGTGTCAAGGGATGATTTGCCCATCGCTGGCTCAAAATCCTTTTCGTCCTTACCAGGTCAAACCAGACGTGACCTTCACCCTGAAGTTCTCTGCAGCGTTCAAGAAATATAAAATCCTTCAAAGCCCCCTGTCCAGCTTCATATGGTGCGGCCCCAGCCCTTGTTCGCACCAGGTTTACGTTAGCAATTGCCTCTCCATCCCTACCAAGTTCAGCTAAAGCCTCTGCCTGCAAAAGAATCGCATCAGACAGTCTAAAGATTAGAAAGCTGTTATCCGGGTTCTGATCATTGCCACCCGAAGCAAAAATGTTACCTGCAAACTTCGGTATCATAAAGCGACCACTATTTGCATATATATCTTCGTACCATATTTCTTTTCGCCTATCAGTGACATCAGGAGGAAACAGTTTTTCCATATACGCCCCTCTGAATGCCATTGGTGAATTCTGGTAATCAAAGGCTGGAAATTTATAAGGATATCTTAGAAAAGATTCCCCAAACGGGGCACGATAGGAAGTACTATCCCCATAATTAACACTCTGATAAAATTCAAACAAGCTTTCCTCGGATCGGCCTTTGATAACCTCCGGCCATCTTTCCATTGGTAATAAGGTATAAGAAACGCCATTTTGAGCGAGAAGTTCCTTTCCGAATTTGGCTGTTTCTTCATAGTACCCTCTAGCACCAGCATTGTCAAATCCTGCATTCCACATATTCATGTGCATGATCAATGCCACGGCCCCACCTTTACTTCCCCTTACCCCACGTAATGCAGGATTATCATAGGTCCAGGGTAGATCATCAATATGTCCCTCCATATCTGCAATACATTTTTTCATTACAGACACCATATCTTCTCTTGGCAATGGTTCAGATTGATAGGCCTTTGTATAATAAACTACATCTCCATATAATCTGACCATCCAGAAGTAAGTGAAACAGCGCATAAAAACAGCCTCTCCGATATATCTCTTTTTATCCTTTTCCGAGAGCCCAGGAATTCCCTGATTCAGCTTATCAATCAGAATATTGCAACTCTGTATGGTCTGGTAATAACCAGTCCAATTTGTGATGCGTTCAAAATGATAGGTGTCTTTCCAGGCCGGATCATTTATCGCGCTGATGATGTTATTCTTGCCGAGTGCCTCCACTACTTTCCGAGACGAAAAGTTATTGCCATTAGTAACGGCAAAAGCTTCTCCTGAGCGAGTTTCCCCTATAGCACCAATCACCCAGGTTTCATTAATTTTCGAAAAGAATTTTAAATATATACTGGCAACATAGGCTTCAACGTCTTCTTTAGATTTAAAAAAATTATTACCTGTAAGCTCTGTAAGTGGCTTAATATCTAGGTAGTTTTTACAGCCAAAGGGCAGTACAAAACAAATCAGCAGTATCACTACCAATATATTTCTTTTGATCGCTTTCATATTTGTATCAATTAAAAGTCTAGGTTAACACCAAAAATATAATCTCTGGAATTCGGATAACCGGCGGAAAGATCCCTTCCCAGGGCGGTTACATTCTCTGGGTTTGGCCCGGAATATCCAGAAAATGTAATAATGTTACTGGCACTCATTTGTACCCTAAGGTTACTTATGCCTAATCGTTTTGCAAATTCCTTTGGAAATGAATAAAACAACGTCACATTATTGATTTTTAGATAAGAACCATCTTCTTCCCACAAATCCTGATCATAACGAAAAGGACGGATCGTACCGTAACGGTTATAATCAAAAGCATAAGGATATTTTGCATTGTCGCCTGGTTTACGCCACATGTCTACATCAGGCAGCGAGATCATTGCTTGTGGCCCTGCATCGCTAGATCCAAATGGATCATTCATAATGCTCAAACGATTAGCCAACGCATTGTTTAGTATGGTTCTTTTTGCCGTATAAGAAGCGTAAATATTAATCCCCAATCCCTTGTAAGAAAGATTGGCCGACATTCCTCCTGTCAATAAAGGCTGAGAATTTCCAGTAATCTGATAGTCATTCTTATCCATGATATAATCACCATTTACATCTCTGATGTTAGGATCGCCGGCAGTATAGAAGGTTTGTTCAGTTTGGTAACGTAATCCTGATACCGGGTCAACAGGAACATCCGAATCTCGAGAAAATACGCCCTGATTAATGAGCAGGTAATTAGACAATGTATTTCTTCCTACACGTAAAATGGTATGTTGTCCGTCCTTATCAGCAAAGACTATATTTTGTCCATTATATCCTTCCGGCAAACGGGTAAGGATGTTGTTATTCCAGGCACCATTAAAGGAAAGATTAAGTTTAAAAGGACTTTTATCGGATAATGGTCTGATGGCAAAATACATTTCATATCCATAATTAACCATTCCAGTTTCGTTACTTGGTAAATTTCCGAACCCGATTGTATTAGACATATTCCGTGAATACAATTCATTCTTTATTTCACTGAAATAAGCGTCAAAGTTCAGGTCAGCTTTACCTTTAAACAAGCTAAAATCTAAGCCCAGATTATACATCTCCCTTGATTTCGGCTTAAGATTCGGATTGGGTATCGATCCAAAATCAACACCTATACTCTGCTGGTTATTATAATTCCTACCGATGTTATATTTGCCATAAATGCTCTGTAAGCTTCCTGTTGGGGTAATGTTCTTTCCCCAGCTAAGCCTGATTGACCCACTATTTAACCAATCCAAATCAGCCATCCAGTTCTCTTTACCAAAATTCCAACGTAAACCAATAGATGGGTTTTTGGAATATGGATTATCTAAACCACTTGAAGATGTTCCATCAATACGATATGCAAGATCGAGTATATATTTTCGCATAAAGTCATAGGAAGCCGACGCCCAAAATGAAGCTAATTTGCCGCGGTTATAACTTAAAACACCTCCTCCTCTTGAATTGTAAGCGTCAAAGCCAAGAGGTCCTTGAAACTGATCATTAGGGGTACGTGCTTGTCTGATCGCCGAAGTTAACCCTCTCTGTTCGTTGATGTCGTTAGCCACCGATACATACAAGCTGTGTTTTTCCTTGAATGTGACATTATAGTTAAGCATATTCCTATTGTACAATGAAGTGCTTCTTCCATTAAATCCATATACCTGTGAAAATTGGTTATTGGCTGCCGCGGGGGTAAAAGTATCTTCAATATCAGAAGAGAAACTATAATTTACGGTTGATACAAGCTTCAATCCTGGCAGGAAGCTGTATTCGGCATCAATACTAGTCCGAATATTTCGGGTGGCATTGTCGTTTACTGTTTCTAAAGCTGAAACCACTCCTCCAGTAGACTGATAAAATGACGGCCCCGGAAGTAATGATGAAGCTTGAGCACTCGCAGCCACTCCGCGCTGAAGAAACCCAAGGCCATCACCCTTTTGCTGTTTTCCTATACCACCAGAGAGAAATGTAGTAAACCTGAAACGGTCGTTGGGTCTCAGTTCTGCATTCATGTTTAGGGTATACCTGCTAAATCCAGTGTTCTTTAGGATACCTTTATTCGCAAAGTATCCCATATTTGCTTTGTAATTGAATTTCTCATCGCCTCCATCAATTGCCAGGTTGTGTGTTTGGTTGTAAGTAGTGCGGTAGAATATAGATTGCCAATTTGTTGAATTGTTATAATAATTATTCAAACTGTCAGATAATATTGGTGTTTTTGAAATTTTAATGATATCATCAAAACTTAATGCATTGCCATAAATCTGTTGCAGTTTTAATTTCCGTTCGTCATTCCCACCTAACGTCTTCCTTAATGCGGGAGGGGTACTCACAAAAAAGTTATTGGTGTACCTGACACGTGGAATTTTGGAATGGCCTCTTTTGGTGTTAATGATAATTACTCCGTACGCCGCTCTGGAACCATATAAAGCGGTTGCTTGTGCATCACGTAGTACTTCAATACTTTCAACATCTTCCTGAGGTATAAGTGACAACGGACTAATACCAGGTCCCTGTAAATCAAAACCCATCTCAGAAGCTTTATCAGCATCAATAGGGATACCATCAATAACATAAAGTGGAGAAGTTGGCTGGAGGAAGGTTTCATTGTTTGAGTTTGCCACCTGTAATGTAGCTAAGCCGCGCAGCTGTGTAGTCCCTCTAAATCCAGGAGCTCCTGTATTATTTTGTATATTCAGTCCCGGTACCTTTCCTTGTAAAAGTTGTTCAATATTTGCAACGGGAACATCTTGCAACTCCTCTGATTTAACCGTAAAAGAAGAACCTGTGGTGAGCTCTTTAGATCGAGCTACGAACCCTCGCACCACTACCTCATCCATAGTTTGATTTAGTTCCTTAAGTTTTATGCTAAGATTCAATTGCTCTACAGCAACTTTAAGTTTTTGGGGACGATACCCAATGTATCTAAACTCAACAGTAGTTCCTGCAGGTAGGTCCACGCTAAAATGTCCTTTCCCATCACTAAAGCCAACGGTTTTGGCCGGATTTCCTGTTACCAGGGATACTGAGGGGACTGGTTGTTTTGTTCCCTCATCAATTACAACCCCCTTAAGCTTAACGTTCTTAGTTTGTGCTTTAAGGTTTGGGGATATAAGTCCTATACAAACTAATACCCCTAAAATTATTTTTATTCTCATATACATATCAGGTATTAGATTTAGTCATCTTCAAATTTTGGATTGTCGTTGCGGAATTGGAAAACAATTTCCCAGTCCCCTTCCCTATAAATATTAAAGTCCAGGCCTATCGTTCCTACTTGTCGGGTGCTTCCAAAGCCCAATCTGGAATAGCTAAAGTTTACATTAGCTTTCCCCCCACTGGCATATTGAGTAGCGATATTAACCAAGGGGATAGGATAAGCAACATCGTACTGTACGTACTCCTGGGTCATTTCCCTATTAAATCCGTGTATCAATTGATCCCATTTGGTTTCGTTGAACTTGGCAGGATTAATTACCACAGCGTCTTTATTCAAAAACTTGAAGCGCAGCGAGTGCCCATTCCCACCAGAAAATGGTCTGATGTATACAGCCACATCACCGGAAGTCAATTCTTTTCTGGTATTTTTCCCGATGATATTAGCTATACGAGAAGGACGAATGTAATCCAACTTATTAAAAGGATCCAGGAAGTCAACCGGGTTCTTTGCTATTTTACCTGTATAGGGATTAAAGTCTGAAGAGGGTTCATAAGGTCGTTCACGCCATAGCTTAAGCTCCAAATCCTTTATGATAACCGTACCTCCGATATTAGAAACTTTTACATCAAAATAGCGACGGTTCTGTGGAAAGTTAGTGCTATCAGCTTTTCTTGCTTCAACAAGATCATCAGTAGCTGATGACCATAAAATCAACTGACCGGAAGTACGAACCTCAAATAATGGCTTGAGTTCTTTTTTTCTTTTACTATTGATTTCTTCCAGGCTTTTTTCTTTTCCGTCATAGGCGGCAGTCCAGACCCATACTTCCTTTGTTTTAAACAGGTCGGTTATAGGTTGGCCATCACCAAAGCGTGCATTCACAATGCTAAAGGTTAAAGGCTGAGTAGAGTTATCTGCATTGAAAGTTCCCATCAACACAGTTCGGCCCAATACAGGCTCATAGAGTTTTGAACCGTAACTGATATTATTACTGATATATTCCTTTTCGGCAGGTACCTCAAATAACTTTTTGCAACCTGCGAAGGATAAAACAAAAGGCACAGCAATTAGCAACCAATTGCCTTTCCTTTTAAGAATACGATGAATATTATGATTGAAACACATTTCTTTAATTAAATTTTTGATCTGTTTATTATTTAAAACCCAGGATATATTCAGCTATTTGCAGGTCGTTTCCACCTCCATTATTTTCTGTAATGTTCATCCGATAATATTTATACGGTGTGGTATTTTTAAACCGGTAGACTTTTTGAAGAAAAAACTCAGGAAAATTCTGATTGCTCTGTTGATCTAGCATTTCCCAATTCAGCATATCCTGCGACCCTTGAAGGTTCCAGGCTTTTGGGTTCCTCCCAGGATTATCATTTGCAGAACTCAATGCATACGCATTGCACATGCGGGGAACTGAAAATTCGATATTCATCCAAAAAGGTTTTGTTTTCATAGCGCCATAACCTAAAAATTTCGTGGTTACCGATCCATCCACCATAAAATAAGATCCTTCTGGGTAGCCGTTTTCAGCTGGTTCCCCTGAAACAGTTAACTTACCACCATACATTTGGATGTAATTTTTAGGAGGAAAAGTTAAGGTGAAACGCTTTACGAAATCCTGAAACCCTGCAATATGATCCTGATTGATAGTATGCACCACACCATTTGTAGTCAGAATATTCGAAGAACTTGTGCTGGTGGTTGCCCAATTGCGTTGGAACTGGCTCCATTTGGTATCGCTGTAGTTAATAGCTTTAGGCCCACCATTCTGAAAACCAGAAGTTGCAGCAGTCGTTAGTCTCGCATTCATTTGATATCCATACCTTACTCCACTTAATAGCACTCCATCCTGATTCTCCATAGAATCAGTTGGATATTTACCTCTCATGATGTATTGTGTAATAATGGTATCCAACTGGATATAATCCATGTTTGATAAATTTAATGGCGACTTTCCTGCGATTCTCCGCGTATTGTTTAGATTATTAACTGCCAAACGAAAACTATTATTAGTTACAGCAAATACAGTGATACTACTATCATTGAGTGTCTGCTTTAGGCCCAAACGGTCAATAACCAAAACCATCGAGTCAAATGTGCCTTTCTTACTTTTCAGGTAATCATAGGTATTTAGCGGAACAGTTTGACTCAATGCCTCGTGATCATAAAACCCGGCATCCCTTCGGCAGGCAATGATGCTTATAGCAGTCAATCCAATCAGGAAAAATTGCTTTCTAAAATGATTGATTCCCATTATTTCCAATATTGATTTTGAGTTAATAATTTATTTTGTTGAAGTAGTTCTTCGGAAACAGGCCAGTATATACCTCCTGATTTAATCAGCTCAGTAAAGGCGCTATTATTTTGCCTGATCTTGTTGTAGCGTACCTGATCAAACCAGTAATGTCCTTCGCCCATCAGCTCTCTTTTTCGTTCCTTAAAAATCGCATCAATCACCAATCCGTTGGTTACCTCACTATAATTAGGGAGCCCTCTACTTGACCTGATGGTATTTAAGTCGTTTATAGCACTTTGTCGATCACCCAATACTGAACTGGCCTCGGCACGCAGCAGATAAATATCTTCTAGTCGTGTAAAAAGTGCAACGCTGGAAAAGAAGCTGAATTTAGCATCGGTAGTTGAGGTTGAGGCCGAACCTTCCATAATCACCTTGATCTTACTAAAGATCGGATACCTACCATCGAAATTGTAAAAGTAACGGTCGGTAGTTGGCCGGCCAAGCGTATCCAGGCCGAAACGCGTATCCTTCTTTTCATTAAAAGTGCTAAGAATTGAGTCCTTCGACATGTAAATATCAGGGATCGCTTTATTTACGAATGGGAAGGCCAGTGTAAGTTCTTCTATGTGACCTGACATCCCTCCCTCTCCTTGTTCATAAGTGAAATTGAATCCCAATAAATGGCTATGTCTTTTAGATGAAAAATATCCATTGGAGCTGGTTAAGCTATTCACATCAGTAAGGGTGACCTGAGCATCACCTGCTTCATTAATTATTTTGGTTGCATTATTTGCTACCTTGATGTAATCTCCCTGCCAGGCAGCAATATGTGCTAAGACTGCATAAGCAGAGATGCGTCGAACCAATGCCCCATTCCATCGGCTAAGGCTCTCTCCATAATAAAGCCCCGGCTGTTTAGGATCATTTTCGCCATATTTATTTGGCAATACATCTACCACTTCAAGTATTTCTTTTTCGGCCCATGCCAATACCTCAGCACCGCTATTTTGTGCTCTATTCTCGAAACTACCATCATGCGATGAAATGATAAGTGGTACATCTCCCCATATCCGCACCATATAGAAATAGGCAAAAGCTCTGAGAACGCGCGTCTGAGCGATATCGATTTCCATATTACCTGCAGTGTAACGTAAGTCTGCTTTTTTTACATCATGCACCCTTTCAAGGAAGATATTAGCTGCATTAATTACCGCATACCATCTGCGCCAATTGGAAAGCTGGTCTAATGTTTTATACGAGGCAGTAAGACGATTATCGATAACTGCCTTAAGGTCTTGTCTGGTAGGACTAACAAATTGTTTTCCCCTGACGTCGCCATAAATCCAGTGCGCATTATTATCGACCATTGCAGCGCGTGTTAATCCATAAATGCCTAATAATGCAGCCCTGGTATCCTCCAGTTTATTCCACATATTGACCTCGGCAACCGCTCTGGTAGATTTAACATCTACTACTTTCTTGCAGCTACCCGTCAGCAACAAAAAGATGGATGTAGCAATCAGAACCGTAGTTTTAATAGGATTATAGTTCTTATGATTTAAATTTCTTTTCATGATTATAAGTTCATTTTTAATCCAAGCGTGTAAGTTCTGGGAAGAGGCAATCCATATCCAGTATCATAACCAGTGTATGGAACCAGTTCAGGATCCCTTCCCTTATATCCAGTTATGGTAAAAAGATTAGTCGCCATAGCATATACATAAAGGCTTTTGATTTTTATTTTTCCTGTGCCCAGTGCGGATGTGAGATCGTAGCCTAATGAAAGTGTCCGCATTTTAAGAAAGGATGCATTTTCAAGAAACAAGTTCTGATCAATACGATACGGAATCACGCTGCTCCAAGGGTTGTAAAGCGGATAATCATTTCTGTTCCCTCTCTTTTCCCAAAATGTAATCTCCTTTACTGACTCTAAAGTTTGCTCTCCGTCCCGATTAATAAAATCAAGAGTGTTGGCCATCTGTTGATTCAACAAACTGCGACCCAGGTTGAAGTAGAGATTCATATTCAATGACCATTTTCCGTATTTGAAATCATTATTAAGACCACCAACCACTACTGGTTGATTATGACCATATAGTGTTTTATCGTTATTATTAATCTTGTTGTCACCATTCTGATCTTTCCATTTAGGATCTCCAGCCTGCATTGTGGTTCCTGTATATTGCATAGGCACACCATTTACAGATGGTATTTCAGTAACAGAATTATACACCCCCTCATTGGTAAGCAACCAATACCTATCTACAGACTCTCCAACTCTTAAAAGACTATTGCCTATTATGATTTCATTAAGTCCGTCTGGAAGTGCTAGCAATTTATTGGCATTATAACTGATATTAAGGGAAGGCGTCCACGAAAACCCACCGCTACCAGATTGAAAAGCAGCATAACTTAATAGTAGTTCTGCGCCTTTATTATTTACCGACATGCCTGGTTCAATAGATGTTTTATACCCATATTCTGCATGAGCCGGAATTGCCAATAACTGTTTCTTATCTGTTTTGGTGTATAGATCTAAACTACCTTGTAGACGGTTGTTATTTATCCCGAAATCAATTCCAAAATTCAACTGATCAGTGTAAGCCCATGGTATGCCATAACCTACCCAACCAAAATTGTAAGGACGTGCAAGTGTTGCAAAGCCATTATATCCCGGTAAAGTTATATTCCCCGTATATCCGATATCTGCAGTGTACTGAGGACCTTGTCCAAAATTATCATAAGTATTTAGTTTACCTAAACGACCAGCGCTCACTCTCAAGCTTAATGATGAAATATTCTCAGAAGCTGATAACAGATCGTTTTTAATGTTCCAACCTGCGGATAACACAGGCGAAAAGAACCATCTGCTGGTAGGCTGGGCATTTGAAGAGGCATCTCCCCTTACTAGTAGCGAAACGCTGTATTTATCACTAAAATCATACGACGTTTTACCATAAACTGAAAACAGATTATGTGCTGTTTTATCTAAAAACTTAAACAATAGATTGGCCGGAAAAGACGTTGGTATGAGGTCTTTATCAATAAGATTTAGCTTGATAAAATCATTTACCCCTCTATAAGCATAAGCATAGTTGTATTTTGAAAGATCCCATTGGATGGTTTGCCCTCCTATTATTTGCAGATGGTCTGATCCAAATTGCTTGTTATAGGAAATCACATTTTCAAAAATAAGTCTTTGATTATAGCCAAAATAATTTGACGCATAACTATTTCCTTCCATCAATGGCCTTGCATGAAAGATATCTCTTGTACCCTCGTTATAGTCGACAGATATTCCGGAAGAGATTTCTACATTTTTGAAATTGACAGATACCTTGCCATAGCCGTCCAAAAGCGTATTGATGTTGTCATCATACCCTTTACCAAATTGGGCAAGGTATTGCTGGTACACCTGCTTGTTAGGAGCAAGTGGCATTGCCAATGACGGAAGATAGTTTGTTTGCGCAAATCGATCTCTTAAGCTTCGATTTCTATCGCGCTGCAAACGATTGGCATTAACCATTAATGAAACATTAAGCCATTTCATGGGTTTCATGTTTACATTAAACATCACATTATATCGATTCAGACTGGTAGAATCGGCGACTCCCTGATTCCGCATATTACCTCCGGAAAACCTGAAATTAGCCCACTCGTTTCCACCGGAAAGATCTGCGGTGATGTTATGAACCAGCGCATTCCGATAATAATCATCTGCCCAATTGGATGGGCCATTGTATAAGGTACTCGATGAATCACTCAGATATTGAGGATAAACATCTTCATCCGAATACCTTCCATTTGAAGTAAATCGATCGTAAAACTGCTTTCTGAATGCATTTTCATATCCAGCATTTAAAGTAGTTACCTTTGGACTAGGGGCAAAACCGAAATAACTGTTAAAGCTAACTTGTCTAACAGGTCCCGCTTTTTTGGACGTTAAAACGATGGCACCGTTAGCGGCATTAGGCCCATAGATAGCGACAGCAGAAAGATCTCGCAACACTTTGATTTCAGCAATATTGTTCATATCAATATTGGTGAGCAGATTTGTTGCCGTACCTATACGGTTGTAATTGTTTAACTGGATATCATAAGCAAAAGGATGTTCTCCGATAAGCGGTATTCCATCCAGCACAACAAGCGGCTGTTGTTTCATCACATCAGCCGGGGATAACAAAGGGGCAGAAATCCCTCTGATAAACATATTTTGAACAGTTCCAGGCTCCCCACTAGGTTCCTGAATATTAAGTCCTGGCACTTGTCCCTTAAGATACTGCTGCAGTGAAACAGCGGGGATCTCGGAGAGTTTGGATGGCGATACAGTTACAGATTCCTTCAAGGGACTTCTATCCGGATCTTGCGCATACGCATGAGAAAAACTAACGCATAGCGATACACATAACAATAGTTGTAATTTAATATACATAGTATTGAATTAATAGAATTAGTCTGTTGAATTTTGATGAATACTTAGCTGACTTTGAAAGCCCCTATGTCTAGGCTTGAGAATGAAAGTAAAAATTTGCTCATGGTTTGTTTGGTTTTGTGGTTTGTTTTAAAGCGTTTAATTTATAAGCTCTCTTACCTATGTAAGTGCACCAACATAGATAACGGGTAACAACAATGCATTGGATCTTATATTTGCAAATTGCTGAAAAGCACCCTACATTACCCTTGTTATTTTGACCACTTTTGATGTTATTTTTGCAATAAGTATTTATTGCGATTTTTAAACAATCGATTGCCTTAATAAGCATGCATAATAGTTTTAGCAATCAATTTTTAGGCTTTATAAATCAGTTTAATCTTTTACAGAAGTCGTAAATTTAAAGTCATAAAGAACCAACTCTACCACTATTTTGACTTTTTTCGATGTTATCTTAACACTAGCTTAGTCAGTTTATATTTCATTCTGGTATAGATCCAAAAAGAAAATTAAACTAAAAAAAAGCCTACCAAAAAGGTAGGCTTATACGAATTAATTTACTTGCAATTACTTATTTTACAAACCTCAATTTCCAGTTTACTACCTGACTTTTGTTTGATTTAACAAGCACCCTTACCCAACCGTTTTCTTGTTGAGGCAAAACCTTAATTGTAGTTCCATCTGTATCACCAATTAGTGAGGCTTTATCAAGCTTCCATTTTCCACCATCATTTAACCCTGCAATTCTAAGCTCATAGTCATCACCTGCAATCAATTTGCTAGTACCCGAAAGCGCTCCATCTTTCCAATCCTCTTTAAGCAAATCAATCATCCCCTGCGTTACATGCTGAGAGGTTGAAACAACTACTGGATGATTTGATTTAGCACGTACGGCTATTATCTTGCAAGACTCAGCAGGAAGCTCCATAGCAAATGAACCAGAAATATTAGATAGTGGTTTATTCTCCCAAAAATCAAAAGCGTAATAAACGGTTTTATCGGCTAACCCGGTCCATTTTGTTGAACTACCTATCTTTTGAGGAGTAGTAGCCCAATTGAATAAGCCAATTACATTTCTCTGAACATTAGTTTTATGGTCAGTTGCAAGCCAAATTGAAGGTAAAGATTTATCAAAGGCATCAACTGGCCTGGCAATTCCAGTGTGCGATGCCATACTACGTTTCATGATTTCAATTCTATCGTTAGGTAGATCTGGTAGCCAGTCGCTACTTAGAAAAAACTGTTTCGAAACAGCTACATATGAAGGTAATAATCGTGCTCTGGTTAAACTACCAATACCATCAGCTGCAGGATCTGCAGTTGATTTACCATTTTCTCTTAACATAGATGGATCAGGATCATTCCACCAAACTCTACCATTCAAAAAATACAATCTGGATGCACGGATTACCCCGGTACGAATACTTTCTCCATCATGGTTAAAATCGGGACCAATTCGCATCGAATTCACTAATCCCATAGAAGCTCCAAACGATCGCATATTCTGACTCACGCAACATCCGGAAAGGAACACCTCATTTCCAACAGCATGTCGCAATAATCTTAATCCATCACGATAGGCTTCAATCTGCGTTTTCATTGGATTAAACAAGGGCTTATTATTTCCTATACTGTCATTTTTATAACCATCATTGATGTAAACCTGCTCAGTAACTGTACCTGTCCAAAGTCCATCCATTTTGAAATAATTATACCCCCAACCCTGCATCTTCTTTGCAACATAAGAAATATGATTCTGAACCTCAGGATTTGTTAAATCCAAAGAAGTTCCACCCCATGAAGTCTCATAAGGTTTCCCGTTTAATCGCTTCGCAAACCAGTGCTGACGATCTTTATATTCTGGATCCTGATGATTACGACTAAAAGGCATCCACCATATTCCGGCAATCAAACCATCATTTTTTATCGCTTCGGCAGTCTTTGTCATACCATTAGGATAGCCTCCCTTTGGATCTACCCTATCAAAGCCTCTACGAGGGCCGCTAAATTTACCCCCGGCTTGCCATTCATCATCAATCTGAAGTGCACCCATTCCAAAAGGCTCCAATTGATCTTTTATAAAACCGGCAAGTTTAATCGTTTCAGATTCGGTACCGGCTCCACCATTTTTTTCGGAATACCAGGTACAATAAACAGCAGTCCGCGGTTTCAATTTAATATTTTGTTGCTTTGCAATCGCATCTGCAAATTGCTCTTCACCTAACCTGGCATCAGTAAAATAACCAATAGCCAAAGTTTCAGTAGCTTCGGTTGTTCCGGCAGCTAAACGAAAACGTCCGTAATCGATTTGTGCTTTTATTTCAATCAGATTATTATTAACACTAGAAAATAGCACTCCACTTCCCTTTTCATTTGTTAACCAACCGGCTACTACACCATTACGTGTGGCAGGATCAACAGTAGTTAAGAACACGTAACTACCCGGATTTTTATCCGCATCAAGTAAACCTCCTGTTCCCAGGGTTTTTAATTTCGATACAGGTTTATTAAGATCAACTGAAAATGAAAGAGGATTAAGCTTTTCAATGTCAACAAAATCATTTCCAGAATTTTTAACAGTTTGATTTACAAACAAGAATGGCTGAGATGGATATAAGGCAAACGATATAGAACCACCATCCGATGTGTTAAAAACCAATGCATTTCCTTTACCAAATGCAGCACTAACCGTCTCCTTCTTTGTTACTGTTCCATTGATACCTTTTGGGGTAACATTTTTCAAAAAAGTCTTATTGCCCGATTTAAAGATCACCTCTAAATTCTTTCCGGCAACATTATAATTTATGGTGAGAAACTTATTAGTGATTACTGGTTGCTCTTTTGCTTTTTGAACAACTATTTTATGTATTCTTTCCTGCCCTGCAAACGCTCCTACTGAGCATATTAATGCAATAAAAAACAAGAGTTGTTTTTTTCTTATCATAAACTTTTAGAATAAGTAACTAAACTATTAATTAATAGCTCAAAACACAATAGAGTATTCTACAAATACAATGGATTATTTTACATAACTTTTGTGTTAATTTTATAATCATAGCTCCTTATGCTCCATTCACTTAGAAATTATATCAACAGAATCACTTCTTCAACCATTTCTGATGAAGAATTCAAGTATGGGGAGGCGGCTTTTAAAATGAAAACCTTAAAGAAAAAGCAATTCCTATTACATGAGGGAAGCGTTTGTAAATTTATGAGCTTTATTATCAATGGAGCTATGAGGCAATACCATATCGATGATAAAGGCAACGAGCACATAATTAGTTTCGGAATTGAAGAATGGTGGATTAGTGACCGCGGCAGTTTTACCAACCTTACCCCCTCCAGATATAATATTGACGCAATTGAAGACACCAATTTATTGGTTACTACGCGCGACGAAATCAACTCCCTTAAAGAAAGTTCACCATTGTTTTTAAAGATGGCACATATTTTAGATGAGAATAGTTTTATAGCCTCGCAAAAAAGAGTAGAAGCTACAATTAGCTATACCGCCGAAGAGAAATTTATCTATCTCATGGAAACCAATCCAGTTTTCGTTAAGCGTTTCCCTCAGAACATGCTGGCCTCCTATCTCGGTATCACCCCCGAAACCCTAAGCAGGGTACGGAAATCTTTGCTGGGAAAGTAATAGAATTATTGATCTATATCAAGCCATTTTCTTACTTCAGATCAATTTCAACCCCGAATTTGCCCTGTATCTTTAGGTGTGATTGTTACGATAAACAATTCAGCAATTTAACACCAATAGAGAAGAAAAATGAAAAAGCTAGTATTACTACTTACCCTGTTCGGCGGCTCTTTGGTTGCCGCATCTCAACCAAAACGAAACCTGGTTCAGGAAGAAAAGAATAAAAAGATCGTCTCCGATTTCTTTCTCCTTTTTTACAATGATAAAGATCTTGAAAAAGCCAAAAAGATGATGCATCCTGATTTTATAAACCATCACCCCTATTCCGGTAAAGGAGTAGAGGCTACAATTAATGCCGTTAACAAGCATCTGTTTGGGAAGTTTCCTGAGTTTAAAGTCAGTATCAAACGTATTACTGCTGAGCATGACCTGGTATGGATCCAATGTTATACACAGGATTTTCCGGGTGATCATGGTAAGATGTCTATGGACATATGGCGCATCAAAGATGGCAAGATTGCCGAACACTGGGATATCATACAGGACATTCCAAAAGACATTACACCCTCGTCTATGTACGATTAATAGCCATTCCTTTTCATCACTCCATAAAAATTTCATTAACCCTAATTTAAATCGAAAATGTCAGCAAAAGAAAACCCAAAAGCAGGACTTGATGCCCTGTTGACCCCAGACAACTGTGTATTGATATTGATTGACCACCAACCTTTCCAGTTCGCTGGATTGCGCAGTCACGATACCCAAACCATCATTAACAATGTTGTTGGATTAACCAAATCAGCAAAAGTATTTGGAGTACCCACACTTTTCACTACCGTGGTAGAACAACGTGGTGGACTACTGATTAAACAGCTACAAGAGATATTCCCCGACCAAAAACCTATCGACAGAACTTTTATCAACACCTGGGAAGACCCTCGTATTGTAGATTGGGTAAAAGCGACTGGAAAAAAGAAGATTGTTATGGCTGCATTGTGGACAGAGATCTGCCTTGCTATGCCAGTAATACAGGCACTTGGCGAAGGATATGAGGTGTATATTGTTACTGATGCCTCGGGTGGTGTAAGTCTTGAAGCACATGAAATGGCGGTAATGCGCATGGTTCAGGCAGGTGCCGTTCCAATTACCTGGACTGTTTTTGGCTCAGAACTTCAACGCGATTGGGCACGTACCGACACTGTACCTGCTTTAGCTGAAATGCTGGTAGACCATATGGGAAATGTGGGAACAAGCCTAACATGGGAATTCCAATTGTTGGCTACCCCAGTAACTGAATAAACAATCTTTAAAAACATATTTATGAAAAAGACTATTGGTATAATTGGTGCGGGCAACATCGGACAAACAGTTGCCCGCCACCTCTTAAAAGCAGGACACCCCGTAATGCTAAGCAACAGCAGCGGCCCTGATACCTTAAAAGACATCATATCCGCCTTGGGTGAGGCGGCGTCAGCAACAACAGTTGAAGAAGCAGTAAAAGCAAACATTGTGTTGTTATCATTACCCTGGTCGCAAGTTCCCACACTTACAAAAATTACAGATTGGAACAACCGGATTGTAATTGATGCAACAAATCACTTTATCAGTTATGCACCTGATTTTGAAGTGCAAGACCTTGGCGGCCGGGCCTCAAGTGAAGTAGTTGCAGAATTGCTACCTGGAGCAAGAGTAGTTAAGGCCTTTAATACGATTTTCTTCAAAATACTAGCTGCAGATCCAAAAGTGGCCGGAGGTAACAGGGTTTTGTTTATTTCTGGGGACGACAAACCAGCGAAAACTGAAATTGCAGACATTATAACCTCAATTGGTTTTGCTCCGATAGATTTAGGTTCTTTAAATGAGGGAAGTAAACTCCAACAGGCAAAAGGACCCCTCGCCACTTTAAATCTCGTGAAAATGTAAAAATTAATCAGTTAAACTTTATTTTTACCTAAAATGATTACCCAGACCAGGATTAAATCCTGGTCAAATCAGCTGTAAAAATGAAACTACTGCTCACCGATCCAAATTCCGGCGCACACTTACTGCTCCTAAGCGGGGAGCAGAATTTTGACCGTCTTTTCTATAGTAAAGACCGCGATAATAAATACTTCACTATAGTGTGGAACCGCGGAGAGCAACAAAAGGTAACTATAGATGGAGAGGAAATTGATTTTCCGGCACAGACCATTTTACCCTTGATGTTTAATCAATCGTTTTTCTTTGAGCGAACCTCAAATCTAATAGCCTGGCAATTTAATAGGGAGTTTTACTGTATTATCGATCATGATTCAGAAGTAAGTTGTGTAGGGTTTCTGTTTGGTATAAGTCGTAATTTGTTTATCAATCTTAGTGAAACTGCCCAGCAAAAAATATTGCTATTGCACCAGATGTTTGTTTCTGAAATGAACACGAGTGACAATGTACAAAACGACATGTTGGTTATGTTATTGAAGAGACTTATCATTACAGTAACCCAATTAGCCAAATCGGAATACATCCCGGATCCCAAAATGCAGAATGACAGGTTCAACACTATCCGTAAATTCAATTTACTGGTCGAAGGTAATTTTCACAATGAGCATTCAGTGAATTTCTATGCTCAACAGCTAAACAAATCCCCAAAAACACTTTCAAATCTCTTTGCCATATTTAATCAAAAGACCCCTATTCAGATTATTCAGGAGCGCATAATTATTGAAGCAAAGCGGCTCTTATACTATACAGATAAATCTGCCAAGGAAATCACCTATGAACTCGGCTTTGAAGACCCTGCTTATTTCTGTAATTTCTTTAAAAAACATACTTCTTACTCTCCCATTGGCTTTAGAAACAAAAAAGAAGTCCTTTAAAAGGGGAGCAATAAAAAAGAGGGTGCTCAAAAAGGTTTATTTACTATTTGATTCTGCTCATCGTCATCCTGAATTTATTTCAGGACCTCTCGAAAGACAAGCAGCCTAACTAGTGCGAGGTCCTGAAATAAATTCACTGTTGTCCGGTTAAAATCTAAACACACCATTAAATCATTTAAATTAAGCTAAAAACAGTGTTTTTTTTGTCTTTTGAAAAAGCAAGCCCTCTGTTTTTCCCATTTTTAAAATTCCTATTTAAATCCGGCTGTCCGGAGAAAATTAGATTATAATTCGTGTTTTAGCATTCTTAACTCTTTATAGCTGCAATATTCAGGAAAATAATATTTCAGAAGCCAAATATTGCAGCCATTTGTAAGTCGGCTGTCCGGTTAAAATTTATTATAAAACTTTCTCCGGACAACAGTGAAATAAATTCAGGATGACGATCGATTATACAAAATTTATTCTTAAATATTTTCTGCTGCCTTAATGATCATTTCTGCAACAAGCTCTGGTTGAGACATGAATATTACATGGCTTCCTTTAATTTCTTTAACAATGGTATTTGAACGGCTGTACATTGCGTGTTGAATCTCAGGGGCAATACTCTTGTCTTCAGTTGCGATTAATCCATAAGCTGGTTTATGTCTCCATGCCGCATCTGTAATAGGGGTTACAAAACCTTTTGCATAAAAAGCACCTTGAGAAGCATACATAAACTCAGCTTCTTCTTTATCTATATCAGCACAGAAACCTGCATGGAATTTATCTTTGTCGTAGTAAACGATTCCCTTATCATCCGGTGGCAAAACACCATTTTCCGGTGCCGGAGGAGCAGTTTGTAACCATTGCAAGGCAGATTCGCCATTATCAGGTTGGAATGCAGCGATGTAAACTAGTGCTGCCACATTTGGATGATTACCTGCTTGGGTAATTACTGCACCGCCCCATGAATGGCCCGCAAGGATAGCTGGCCCACCTACCCTGTCTAATGCAACGTGGGTAGCCAGAACATCATCCTCTAATGAGGTCAGTGGGTTTTGCACTACCACTACATTGAATCCTTTTTTTGTCAATTCGTTATAAAGTGCTTTATAACCAGAACCATCAGCGAATGCACCATGTACCAAGACAACATTCTTAACATTTAAATTTTCCATCATTTTGATTTTTAATTGTTTAGGATTGATTTAACAATACAAAGATGGGGCTTAATGTAGGCTCAGGGAATGGGATGTCTTCCCAAAATGTTGTAATTTTTTCCCTTTTTAACTTATTGCAATTGAATTCCTGATTTTGAGTAAGACTTTATTACTTAACCTTAAGCATATAACCGAGTCCATATACATTTTCAATGGAGATCTCATTTGATGTTTTAAACAACCTTCTAAGCCGAGAAATGAATACTTCAAGGCTTTTTCCATTAAAATAATCGTCGTTTCCCCAAAGCGCCATCAGAATATCCTTTTTCTTCACCACCTGATTCAGGTTACCAACCAAATAATCCAATAACTCTGATTCTCTTAGGGTGAGAGATACCTCTGTGTGATCAGGTAACAGAACATACAATTGCTTTTTATTGTATTTGATATCTGCAATATTGATAAATTCAGGCTGGTCATTGGATCTATCAAGAGAAGTATTTGATAATTTATCGATAATATTTCCAATTCTCAATACCAATTCTTCAATCTCGAAGGGTTTGGCAATATAATCTATTGCCCCTATCTTAAGACCTCTGAGGCGATTATCTTTCTCGTTGTGTGCTGTTAGAAAGAAAAAGGCTTGGTTCTTATTGATTTTCATGATCTCGGTGGCTAAATCAAATCCATCCAGGTCTGGTAATTGAACGTCAATAATAATCAATTTATTGGCCAATTGATTTGACAGATAATAGGCTAATGCCTCATTGGCAGTTTTAAACCATAGCACACTAAAGCCTCTTAACTTAAGGTATTCAGAAACAACGTTTCCTAAATCTATTTCATCCTCTATTATAACAATATCATAAACCATACAAAGGCCTTAAGCAAAAAATTATTGGTCTGTTTTTGATAAGTGCTTTGGAATATACACCATAAATTCAGAACCCTCACCTATTTTTGTTTTCATATCCATTCTCCAGCCGTGAATATCCAAACATTCCTTCACGTAATATAAACCAAGCCCAAGTCCGGGAATCGTATTGTCCTGATTTGATCGAAAGAACTTATCGAATATTTTCTCTTTAGCAGCATCTTCAATACCTGTTCCATTATCTACAACATGTAGTACGTAATCACCCTCCTGTTCGTCAATAAATACCTCTACATGCTTAAGCGCACTGTTGTTATATTTAAAGGAGTTATCCAACATATTATTGAGCATCGTTGTAAAAACAAACGAATCAATCATAACCAGTATTTCAGCAGCATATGGATCAAAAGTAATACGGTCAGTTTTTTGAAGCTTTACCCTATAATCATTTATGAGTATCATAACAGAATAGTTTAAATCTGTTTCTACCAAATTCACTTTCTTTTTGATAACAGATATCTCCAACATTTGATTAATGTGCGATTCCAGTCGGCGAGCCTGCCTTTCCACAATATGCACAAGCGCTTTTACACGATTTCTATCGTTCAGTACACTCTCATCATCCAGACTTTTACTAGCGACTAAAATAGTAGTAATTGGTGTATTGAATTCATGCTTAATACTATTTAGAAAATCAGATTTTATCTCCGCCTCCTTTTTCTGCTTCATCCAATTGATGTATGTATAATAATTAATGCCAACGGTAATGAGAATACATATGGCTACCAATGAAAATGTTGGAAGCATCTGATAAGCCACTTTTAACATGCGGTAAGGATGATCAGCAAACAAACTAAATGTAACCCTGTAATCATAATTCAAATTCCCGCTTACTGAAAGGTTAGTGACCCTATTTTGGGGAGTTGGGTTAGTGAGATTACCGGCTATTACAACACCATAATCAGTTTGATTATTTTCTTTAAGGAACGTGCTGTCCTTTTTACTATCAAAGATGGAAATGTCTCCAATACGGTTGTCGAAGTTTATTTCTATAGACTGAAAAGTTAGCAAATAATGCATATTCGTATCGAGAGCGTTCCGTGCAACGATCGATTTGAAAACGCTATCCATATTACTTTCTTTTCGTAAAACGGTAAAAAGTGTATCACTTACCCGCTTAGCTAATTGATCAAATGCTTTCCTGTCGTTAAGGTAAGCATCTCGTAAATTGGGCATATTTCGACTTAAGATAGCGTCAATAATCTTTCCGCCCCCGGGATACACTTTATCAGCAGGAATGCTTCTTCCATATTCATCGTTGAGTAAGGTTTTCTCCTTTAAGTTGAAATCCCTATCCCGCAAAGTGTACGTATTGTAAATTAACCTCAACTGCACAATGATCAAGATCAAAAAGCTGACTAAAACTATGCTCTTATAAAGGCGACTTGTCATTTCAATAATCCAATTTGCTTTAAAAGTAGGGTAAGTTTTTTTATTTTTCTCACCATTAAGCTTTTGTTAGGCTTCTGTTATGCTTCTATTCGATAAGTTTACTCCTTATTCGCTATAGATTTGTATTTGTACCTATTTAATAAATCGATATCAAAACAGAAAAAATGACTATTAGAAGAATTTTAGTTTTCATGTTATTGATTTCAGGGCTATCTAGCTTGAAATCAGTACAGGCGCAGCAAAAAGCGGCAAACAAGGCACTTCCTCAGCTTCAACAGGATTTTGTTGACCTTGGGTTTGGCATGTTCATTCATTATGGAATGCCTACTTTTATGAACCAGGATTGGTCGGACCCTGATGCAGCTCTTTCTCTCTTCAAATCGCCTAAATTTGATGCAGATCAATGGGCGAAAGCTGCAAAGGCAGCAAATATGACCTATGGTTGCTTAACTACCAAACACCATAGCGGATTTCCGATATGGAACACAAAAACTACTTCTTACAATGTAAAGAACACCCCTTTTGGACGTGATGTAGTAAAAGAGTACGCCAATGCTTTCCGTAAAAATGGTTTAAAAGTAATGCTATACTATTCTATTTTGGATACCCATCATGGCATTCGCCCCAATCAGATAACGCCTGAACATATTCAAATGATTAAAGATCAAATCACTGAATTATTAACCAATTACGGTGAAATTACTGCTTTGGTTATTGATGGATGGGATGCACCATGGTCAAGAATTTCTTACGATGATGTACCTTTTGAGGATATATACTATCTAATAAAATCACTACAACCTAATTGTTTGGTAATGGATCTTAATGCAGCAAAATACCCTGCAGAAGCTCTTTTTTACACCGATATCAAATCCTACGAACAAGGTGCAGGTCAGTTCATATCCAAAGAGCATAATAAACTTCCAGCTTTGGCTTGTCTTCCATTACAGGAAAATTGGTTTTGGAAAACATCTTTTCCGGGAACACCTGTTAAAAATGTAAATGAGTTGGTAAATAAATTTATCGTTCCATACAACAATGCATACTGTAATTTCATACTCAATGTGGCACCAAACAAGGATGGATTGATTGATGATAATGCTGTAGAGGCTTTAAAAGAAATAGGAAAACTATATAAAAAGCCAGAAAAGCTACCAGAAATTCCAGAGCATACAGCACCAATTATATCCAGTAACATAGCTAAGCATGTTAAAAGTAATAGTAGCTGGAGTGACGATATGAACATCATGGACTTTGCCAATGATGATAATTTTGGGAGTTCATGGGTTTCTAACCCTGAAGTAAAATCGCCATGGTATGAACTAAACTTTGAAAAGGCCAAACCTTTTAATATGCTGGTAATTACCCAAGGTAGGAATACAAAAAGCTCATTTACACTCCAATACTTTGCCAATGGAAAATGGTATCCATTAGAAACAAAACAAGGAAACAAAGATAATAAGATCCAGATTTTCCGATTTGATCGGGTTTGGGCAGAAAAGGTAAAAATGACTATACAATCTTTTGATGGGCCACCATCTATCGCCGAATTTGGTGTGTACAACGAAAGAAGATAGGATGTTTTATTAATGCGGATGTCCAAAAAGGTAAAATCGTCATTCTGAATTTATTTCGGAATGACGATGATTTATTAGATCAAATTCATATTCTCTGCAATCCGACATGCTTCAAGTGTGTTACTTACCCTCAGCTTTCCCAGTATATTCTGCCGGTGCCTGTTTACCGTGTTTACACTGATAGATAATAAATCTGCAACTTCTTTACTCATTTTACCCTTTCGAACCAGTTGCAATACTTCTTTTTCACGAATAGATAATATTTGATTGTACTCTTGCTGATTGGGTGTTATCCTCTCCCCAGTTGCAGAATTTAGAATTACACCATCTGAGGATTCCGTTAGAGTTTCATCATGAGAAAGATTATAAAGACAAAGCGCTAACCATAAACTGCCATTTAATGCACTACGTACATAAAACATACGGTGTTCTACAGGTATATAAACGCCAATTTTGTTGCGCATGCGAATTCTGCTTTTAACATGATAATCAGATCTTTCAACAATAGGCAGACTTTTCAGCCTGTTAAAAAATTTAAGCTCTGTCACATGTTTTTTCACAAGATCATCAGGATGTATTTTATTAAAAATAGCATCTTCCCATATTGAGTTTATTTCTTGCAGCAAATTACTTTCATGAAAACCCAACTCTTTCGCTACCCTTCCATTATAAATATAACTTTTATTAGCCTTCATATCACTTAACACAGCTATAGCATTTTCTATTCTGGAATATATAAAAGCCATATGCTGATATTGAGAAAGAGTTACAGATGCATCCTGCTCTTCTTCAAATGTTTGCGCTAATAATTTTTCATTTAAGGTATTTTGGATACTCATTTCAATATGGTTATTAATCAGTATTGCAGTACTATTTACGGTGTTCTAACTTAGCAACGTAAATATAACGTATGGTTATCAACTCAAAACAGGAAATGAAAAAGATTATTTTAAGCGCAATTGCATTCATCATTACACAAACAGGATTTGCTCAAAGTCTGGATAAGATGCAGTGGTTTAACGAGCCACAAAAGTGGGAGATTAAAAACAATGCCTTAACCATGTTTGTAACACCCCAAAGCGATTATTGGAGGATTTCTCATTATGGTTTTACTGTTGATGATGCGCCATTTTACTACAGCACCTATGGTGGAGAATTTGAAGTTAAAGTAAAGATTACGGGGAATTACAAAGCACGTTTCGATCAAATGGGTTTAATGTTGCGTACAGATCACGAGAATTACATTAAAGCAGGAATCGAATTTGTTGATGGCAAATACAATCTAAGTACTGTAGTAACACATAAGACCAGTGATTGGAGCGTAACAACTCTGGATAAAGCACCAGATTTTATATGGATAAAAGCTGTTAGAAGACTTGATGCGGTTGAAATATTCTATTCTTATGACGACAAAACCTACACTATGATGCGAAACGCTTACCTACAGGACAATAGGCCCGTTATGGTTGGTTTTATGGCTGCCAGTCCGGACGGAAACGGTTTCAACGCCAAGTTTGAAGGTTTTACAGTAAAGCAATTACCCGATCAGCGTAGGCAAGAATGGTTGAAGAAAAATGCCAATTTTTAGCCTCTTCTATAATATGTAATAACCCCTCATCGCATCTTCCTGCTCCGCTTGTGGAAGCGCCAATAATTCCTCAAGGTTTCGTTCTATGGTTTGAGAAATTTTACTGACAGGCGTATCAGTCGGACGGTTTTCAAATGGATCCTGTAAGATCATTGCGGTTCTTTCTATTGAAATAAATAGGATAGGAATTAAGATGGTTATTGAAATTTCTGCTGCAGGGGCCATATGTGCCAATCCAAATGGAAATATAGTTAGAAACACATAAATGATGCTTCTGATTAAAAGACTATATGATTTTGGAAATACAGTGTTTTTTATCCGTTCGCACCTACCCATACTATCATTTAATCTGGCTACAACAGAGTCGATATGAACCATGATGTTGGGGTTGAGGCTATATTTGTTTTGAAAACGAGACAAATCCTCTGAATGCTTATTAAGAAGAAAATTAGGTATGTTATCACTTGTTAAATCATGTTTTTTTAAGTACTCTGACACTTTAACGGAGAATTCTGTACGACGGAGTGTTTCTCCAAGGCTATAACACCAAATAATATGTCTTCGGGCAAACTGTTCTAAATCCTCTGCGGATTCAGGGGATTCTGGGATATATTGCTTTAGTATCCTTAGCAAACTTCTGCTGTCATTAACAATTCCGCCCCAAATGATTCTGGCTTCCCACCATCGTTCATAGGATTGGGAGGTCTTAAAAGCGAGCAGAAGTGACACCAATGTTCCAATCATTGCCGATACACTTAAGGATATATCAACACCTTTAAATGGTGTTAAGTGGATTAACATCCCTGATATAAGTGCATATAAGATTATAACAATAATATCTAGTTTGATGAGATTTATAAAGTAAAATATTGAAATTTTATTGTTCAGTATCATTCTTGGATTTTATTAAATGGGCGTTTTTAAGGTATGTTTCAACTTTTATTCTAAATTAATATTAAAACATCAACTTTTTACTTTATAGTCAATTCTAATGCTTGGATTGTAAAACTTCAAACTTCTTAATGGTAAGAAATTCAATAAAATCGGATATCTTGCCTGTATTAGGGAAGAAACACTAAAGAATTTATCACAACAAAAGGTAGTCACTTAAAATATTAAAAATGAACATTAACATAAGAGAAGAAAGGCCTGAAGATTTTCATTCTGTTTTTGATTTGATTGAAAAAGCCTTCAGGGACGAGAAATACAGCGATCATAAAGAACACTTTTTAGTGGAGCGATTGAGAAAATCCGAAGCTTTTGTGCCCGGATTATCTTTGGTATGCGAAGTAGAAAACAAAATAGTTGGCTACATATTACTCACGAAAATAAAGATTAAAACTTCGGAAGATGAAATCACATCTTTGGCTTTGGCACCAGTTGCAGTCATACCTGAATTTCAAGGTAAGGGAATTGGAGGAAGACTCATTGAGGCTGCACACTTAAAGGCAAGTGATTTAGGTTATCAATCAATTATATTGCTGGGTCACGAAAAATACTATCCAAAATTCGGCTACCATCTTGCATGCGAATTTGGCATATCGCTACCATTTGATGTTCCAAAGGAAAACTGTATGGCAATCGAATTACAGTCCGACGCTTTAAAAAACATTCGGGGTGAGGTAGTTTATCCAAAGGAATTTTTCGAATAGCTCTGTATTATAATAACAAAGGTATTTCATTAACTCAGACCACAAGATTCCGTGTAATTTTGACCTTTAAAATATTGTCCAAATCAACCCCTAATATTGTCCATATTACACTCCTTCTAAATCCGCAGCATTCGTTATTTTTGGTTAAACAAAATAATTATGGCTGACATCTTACACCGAATAGGAATCAAATCGTCATCTATGGACGATGTTTATCAAGCATTGACCACAATAGATGGTCTTGCAGGATGGTGGACAAGTAACACTCAGGGAAAAGGCAATCAAGTTAATGACATCATCCAGTTCCGCTTTGGAGCAGGAGGTTTCGATATGAAAGTTGTAGACCTTAACTCACCATCTCTGGTAGTTTGGGAACTTGCCGAAGGACCAGAAGAATGGATGGGGACTACCATAAGTTTTGAACTGAAACAGGAAAATGAATATGTAATTTTACTTTTCAAACACCTGAACTGGAAAGAACCTGTTGAGTTTATGCACCATTGCAGTACAAAATGGGCAATATTTCTGATGAGCCTCAAATCACTTATAGAAACCGGAAAAGGTACTCCTGATCCGTTTGATGTAAAAATAGACAATTGGAACTAGTGTTCAGTTTTAGTGGATCATGCAATTTTATTCATAGATCAGGCTGATACACTAGCCTGGAAGCAACAACGATTAATTGAACTGCGTTATTTATGGGTAGAACAGACCACCTTAGACCAGCAAGTGGAGAAGAGTTCTTGTTAGCAACTACTTCCTCCTGATACGGCTTAGACTTTCCGGTTTCATACCCAGAAAAGATGCGATGTAAGTAATGGGGACATTGTGTAAAATTCCGGGGTAGTTCTCAACAAGCTTTCGATAGCGCTGCTCAGCTGAAAGTGTTGCCAATTCTATGGACCGGGTTTCATTATAGGCAATGGACTGCTGAAAAACGCCAATACTGAAGTCTTTCATTGCCAAGCTTTTTGACGTTAAGCTTTCCAGATCTGCCTTTGTAATCCTAAGCAATTCACATTCAGTAATACATTCAACGTTATCATTGGACTTGACTTCATTTACAAACGGGAAGTAGGAAGTAAAAAAGCCGGGAGGGCAATTGATATGTGTTGTAATCTCATCACCTGTCTCATTATAATGAAACAGGCGTAGGTAACCGGAAACAATATAATAAAGATACTTTGGTACTTTTCCTTCTTCTTCGATGATACGATTTTTTGGAAAAAGTACCGGCTCAAAATATCGGACAATCAAATCCATATCCTCTTTTGAAAGTGAATGGCCAGATTGGATAAAGTCAATTAATTTCTGTTGCAGCATATCTTTAAAACCCTTTCAAATTTACAACAACTATTTTAATAACGCTTTATGCTCCATTAAGTATACCAAGGCTTCGGTTACTGCTTTTTCTGGGGTTTTAGGATTAAACCCTAATTCCTTTCTGGCCTTGCTAATGTCGAAATTTTGCTGCAACCCAGAAAACATAGCAATATCCTTTCTCGTTAATACAGGTGCCTTACCGCTAACTTTTGCTAAAAACTCCATTATCCCTGCAATAGCAAATAACATAAATTTTGGAACAGCACCCGGTATTTTAAGGTTTAATTCCGGATACAACTCATTGGCAAGTTTAGTAGTGTCGGTAATCGTCATACATTGTTCATTTGCCAGTATGTAACGTTCGCCACTTCTTCCTTTTTCCGCAGCCAACCAGCAGCCTTCGGCTACATCTTTTACATCAATCCAATTCAAAGTTATTTTAGTGTCAACTGGAATTTGTTTATTCAGAATAAGTTTAAGCACTCCATACGATACGTTAAGCGGTAAACAAGCTTCACTACCAATCATAGCTGCAGGCATTACAGCCACAAGCTCTACACCTAAGTCTTTTGCCAGCTGAAAAGCTAACCTTTCACCATCATTTTTAGAATTGTAATACATATCCCTCCGATCTGGATTATATCCATAACTTTCCTTAGTTGGTAATTTTGCATAATCCAATGCAGCGATTGAACTCACATAAATAATGCGTTTTACGCCAGCTTCTGCAGCAGCTTCAATGGTGTTTATTGTTCCCTGAATATTGACATCGTAAATCTCTTTTTGAGAATCTTTAGCCCAAAGTTTGAATGAAGCACCAACGGCATAAAAGGTTTCTACACCTTGTAAAGCTTTTACAAAAGAGGCCTTATCCGTAATATCTGCCTGTACCACCTCGCAATCCAATCCTGCAAAAGGTGTTTTGTTATTGATCTTGCGGACAGAGGCCCTCACAGGAATACCTTTATCAATGAGAAACCTTACCAGATTATTTCCTAAATGTCCATTTGCACCTGAAACCAATGCTAATTTTTTCTGTGTCATCTTATCTTATAGTTATTAAAGACACAAAGTTCCTATATAGATTCCCGGAGACACTTGACTTTTGTTAGTTAATGGAATTAAGTGATAGCGACAACGTAAACAGTTAGGCATATAAAGACAACTACTTAAACTAAATATTTTTGTATACAAAAATTAAAAAAAATAGCTACTTTAGAAGTTAGTATGAAACGATCAGTGATCTCTTGGGGAGCTCTTTTTGCATGCAATTTAATGTGGTCCCTTCAATTTACTTGCATTAAATTAGTGCAGGATCAGGTAGGCGCCTTTAGCACGGTATTTATACCGATGACATTGGCTGCTATTTTTATGCTTCCTTTTGTCTACAAAGATGTGAAGGCAAACAAGAATAGAAAGCTGAGCGACTTGAAGATATTCGCTTTGCTTGCGCTGGCTGGTCAATTTCCTGCGCAGGTACTGATGACATTCGGCACCCAGCAATCAACAGCCAGTACCACTTCCATCATAAACCTTACGCTTCCTGTAGTTTCAGCTTTATTGGCTGTAGTGCTTTTGAAAGAAAAAATGAATCCATTGCGCTGGTTAAGCTTTGCTATTGCCATAGTTGGTGTTACACTATGCTCTATGAAAGACATGCTTGGTTTTAACTTGAGTATGCAATATACCATTGGCAACTTATTGATTTTTGCGGGTGTATTGGGGAGTGGTTTTTATAATACCATGTGTAAAAAAATAGCATCAGGATATACAGAAATGGAAATGCTGTTTTACACTTATATCTTCATGCTAATACTACTCTTTCCTTTTGTTTATCATTACGAAAGAAACGTGTTAAACGGATTTGCCTCTTTTACGGAAAGAACCTGGATAGGACTTATCTTATTAACTGTATTTCATAATTTTCTATCTATGATCCTCTTCTTTAAAGCCCTTAAAAAGCTAGAAGCCATACAAGTTGCTTTATCGAATTTCCTTATTGCCTTTTTTGGGCTTCCCATTGCTGTAATATTTTTGCATGAAAAATTAAGTTGGCTTTCTGTTGCTGGCGGTTTACTGGTATTGATCAGTACAATTGTAATTACTGTTTGGGAGTACAAAAAGAAAGCAGTAAATGTGTCTAATGTTATCAAAGTAATACCTGATTTAAAAATAGAATGAAGTATAACTTACGCAGTCACCAATGGTTTTATGGCGCTAACGAAACTGGGCTCTTACACAAAGGAGCATTGAGATCTGCCGGAATAGACATGGACAATTATCACGGACAGCCAATTATCGGCATCGCTAATACATGGGGAGAACTGAATAACTGCAACATTAGTCTTAAAGAAGTAGCCGAACAGGTTAAGGAAGGTATTTACGAAGCTGGCGGCATCCCTCTCGAGTTCCCTGTAATCACCCTAGGGGAAGAATTAATGAAACCAAGTGCCATGCTGTATCGCAATCTCCTGTCTATGGATGTTGAGGAGAACCTGAGGTCTTACCCGATTGACGGGGTAATCACATTGGGTAATTGCGACAAAACAGTACCCGGATTACTAATGGGAGCTATTAGCGCTAATTTACCTACCATACAATTGAATGCTGGCCCAAAACAAGTAGGCGTGCATAAAGGCAAACGATTGGGCAGTGGTACAGATCTGTGGAAATATTGGGATGAACTTAGAAAAGGCGTTATTGATGAAGAAGAATGGGAAAATATAGGTATTAGTTTAAGTTGTGGAGCTGGTTCCTGCAATACTATGGGGACGGCAGCTACCATGAACGGCTTGCTGGAAGCACTTGGCATAATGCCTTTAGGCTTAAGCACATTACCTATTGACGCTGATGAGCGGGCAGCAATAAACAAAGAAGCCGGTAAACGCATTGTGCAAATGGTATTTGACGACCTTAAACCTGCTGATATTTTAACAAAAGCAGCTTTCAGAAATGCTTCTACGCTATTAATGGCACTAGGAGGTTCTACAAATGCCATTATTCACCTTACTGCTATAGCAGGACGCTTAAATATCCCAATATATCCTGAGGTATTTAATGAAATGGCGCAATTAGTCCCTTGCATTGCAAATGTACAGCCGGCAGGTAGTTATCTGATTGATGAATTTGATCGTGCTGGAGGTATTCCTGCTGTACTTAATCGCTTAAATACCGTATTAGATGGCAATACAATTACTTATACGGGTCAAACTTTAGGGAATCTGATCTCAGAAAGCATAGCTATTGATGAAGAAGTGATCAGGCCGCTTTCAGCACCTATAAGCCCCCTCCCTGCCATCGCAATCTTAACCGGCAACCTCGCTCCTGCAGGGGCCGTGATAAAAGTAGCATCAGCATCATTGGAACTACTTGACCATACCGGACCTGCTCTCGTATTTAATAATTACGAGGACATGCTAAATAGAATTGATGATCCTGAATTGCCGGTATCTGCAAATACTGTATTAATTTTAAGAAATACGGGACCAAAAGGCGTCCCAGGAATGCCTGAATGGGGCATGATCCCCATACCAAAGAAACTACAACTGCAGGGTGTAAAAGATATGGTAAGGATTAGTGATGCCAGGATGAGTGGAACCAGTTTTGGGACAGTAGTTCTGCATGTTGCCCCTGAAGCTGCGTTAGGAAGCGTATTAGCCTTAGTTAAAGACGGAGATCTGGTTAGTATCAACGTGATGGAAAGACAAATCAAACTTGAGGTAGATGACCATGAATTACAATTAAGAAAGCAACAATGGCAACCAATTGTGAGCCTACACAAAAGAGGATACCCTGCTTTGTATATAAGAGAGGTACTGCAAGCAAATGAAGGTTGCGATTTTGATTTTTTGAAGCCCAAAAATAAAGAGGAATTAATTTTTATTAGCCCTACAGTAGGTAGGTCTTAATTTAATATCATGATAGAGGAAAATTTAAAAACAGGAAGTAAAAAACTAAAGGCAGTTTCTCAGGCTGTTAAAGTTTACGATGAAATCAAGCGGATGATCCACTTGTATCTATTAATGCCAAATACCCGTCTAAAAGAAGATGAATGGGCAAAAAAACTTGATGTGGGTCGTATGGCAGTGAGAGAGGCATTAAATAGATTACTAGGAGAACGTTTGGTAACTTTTGGCGAAAAAGGCGGGTATTTTGTAACTTCCATTACCGAAAACGACATCCATCAAATACGAGAACTTAGAGAAATACTGGAGATCGGTGCATTGCGTCTTTGTTTCAAAAAAATGAATGCCACACAGCTTTCCAAGTTGCAAAAGATTTGTGATGATTTCACTTCAATGGTTGAGCAGGGATACTACAGCGGAGCAATGGAAGCCGATAAAAAATTTCATGAAACCTTATTTGAAATTGCCGACAATGAGCGTTTACATCATGCTTACCATACTAGCCATATCATGCTTTTTCATTTGAAACTAGGGAAAGTCCATACCTATCTTGACGATTTTGCGCAAACAGATATTGAGCATCGCAAAATACTCAAATACATCAAAGAAAAGAATTTAAAGCTGGCAGAAGAAGCCTTGTATAATCATCTAGCCAGAGGCTCAGCATCTGCATTAGGCACCGAATAAATTTATTTATAGTATGGCAAAGAGATTTGAAAATAAGCACGTGCTAATTACTGGCGCTGCAAGAGGAATTGGTTTTGAGATTGCCTGTCAGTTCGCAAAAGAGGGCGCTGTATTGTCGTTGCTGGATTTCAGTGAGGCTCTACTGGAAGAAGCAGTTGCGCAATTACAGTTATTAACTTCGGTAGTTCATAGTTATCATGTAGACATTTCAGTTAGGGCTGACGTAGATCTTGCGGTTTTAACTGCAGAAAACAGACAACCTATAGATGTACTGATTAACAATGCAGGAATTGCATTTGAAACTCCCTTTTTACAGATTGAAGAACAGGAATGGAAAAAAATATTAGATGTAAACTTAACCGGAATGTTCTACGTTTCTCAGAGTGTTTGCAGGCACATGGCGATCAGAAAGAAAGGCGTGGTCGTAAACATGAGCAGTAAAAATGGGCTGGATGGGGAATTCGGCTATGCACATTACAATGCTTCTAAAGCTGGAGTAATTATGCTTACAAAAACCATGGCATTGGAACTTGCCCATTTAAACATCAGAGTGAACGCAGTGTGCCCAGGTTACATTCAAACTCCTCTATCTGAGACAATAGACTCAAAAGCGTTTGTTGATAATTTTGTAAAAAGCTACATACCAATGAACAGAGTTGGTAAACCAAATGAAATTGCTCCCCTATTCCTTTTTCTGTCCAGCGAAGAGAGCAGCTTCATGACCGGACAGATACTGATTGCTGATGGAGGGCAGCTTGCTGGCCAGAAACCAGGTCAATCGCTCATTGAAAACATATAAAACACCAGAACAACAAGATTAGAGTTTTAAACTGAGGGCATTGCCTAATGCTTTTAGCTGTTATGATTTATTTTTGTATACATTTATTTTTATATTTTGTATACAATATAACAGACAATTGTATACATTTACAGAACCAAGTATAACTTAATCTGTAACCATGCCTTCTAACTCAAATTTTAGTCAGCTCAATGATGCAGACAGCTTTAAAGAAGTCTACCAAGAAGCGAACAGGTTTATTGCCGGCGGCGTAGTCTCTTTAAACCGTAAGGTGCATCCTCACATTATCTTTAAGAACGGAAAAGGAAGTCGGATTTACGACATCAACGACAAAGCGTACATTGATTACCATTCCGCTTTTGCAGCTCACTTGTTAGGACACAACAATAGCGAGATCAACGAAGCTGTAATCGCCGCTTTAAACGACAACCACTCATTGATTGGCAGCGGCACAAATCAAATGGAGATCAAACTTGCCGAAATGATGTGCAGACTGATTCCTTCGCTAGAGCTAATCCAGATCACCAACACAGGAAGTGAAGGCACAGCACACGCCATCAGACTAAGCAGAGCCTACACCAACAAAGAACACATCATACTAATGATCGGAGGGTACAATGGCTGGCATAATGATGTAGCCAGAGAGGTAATGCCTTTACTTGCCAAACTTGGGCCACGCAAATCAGCCGATGAATACCAGTTCAGACCTTCCTCTGCCGGAATTCCTAAATCGGTCATGGAAAATGTACACTGCGTCAATTTCAACGACCTGGCTTCAGTAGAATATGTAATGAAAAAATACCCTGTAGCCTGCGTTTTGGTTGAACCCGTAATGCAAAACATTGGTGTAATATTACCTAACCCCGGATACCTTCAAGGTCTTGTTGATTTGTGTGAGCAATACGGCTCAGTATGTATATTCGACGAAGTTAAAACCGGATTTCGTTCCGCACTCGGCGGCTACCAGCACATCGCAGGAGTTAAACCTCACCTTTCAGTATTCGGAAAGGCAATTGCAAACGGTTATCCTTTAGGGGTTATAGGAGGAAAAAAAGAAATCATGGAACTCTTTGACACTGATGACCCAACAAAAAGAGTACTGATTGCAGGGACATACAATGCACATCCATTCAATGTTTCGGCAGCAATTGCAACATTACAGATATTAGAAAGGCCTGAGGTATATCATCATCTGGAAGCAATGAGTTCATTACTAAGCAGTGGATTGGAAAACTTATTCCAGGAAAAAGGCATTCCGGCAGTAACAAACAGAAACGGATCAGCTTCATGCACTTATTTCCTGGAAAATAAACCTCAGGATCTACATGACATACTTAACCATCATGACTTTGCTTTCGATCTTAAATATCGAAAGGCTTTAATTGCCGAAGGAATTTACCTGATGCCGATAGCCTGCAAGCAAAGTTCAGTTAGCTATGCACATTCACCTGACGACATTTACCGAACACTGGAAGCCAACAAAAAAGTACTGAACGCACTCTAGCTTAAATTTATCGAAACAATTTAGTATACGATAAACAAATAAAACCGTCTACACAAAAACCAAATATTCTTTTTCTTAAACCAATAAGTTATGAAATTATTGTTACTCTTCAGCAATACTGATAATTCCTTTAAAAGGAAGATTCTCTATCGCATGTGTTTACTGTTATTTTTCTTAACCAGCCTTTCGAGTCTTGCTTTCTCACAGCAAGCGGTAACTGGAGTGGTTACCTCAGGAGACTCCACCCTATCAGCAGTTTCAGTTGCAGTCAAGGGAACCACTTTAACTACAATGACTGATTCAAAAGGAAAATTCACAATTAAAGCAGGCAGTACAGACATACTCATTTTCTCTTCTGTTGGGTATATCACCCAATCAATCCCGGTCAATAACCGTCAGCGTATTAATATTGAACTGATTAGCGAAACACAATCCTTAAACCAGATAGTTGTTGTGGGTTATGGAACCACCAAAAAAGCTACCCTTACAGGCGCCATTGTTTCTGTAAAAGGCGGTGATCTTGAAAAATCCCCGGCAATGAACCTAAGCAATAGCCTAGCCGGACGCGTACCGGGTGTAACTGCGGTAACAAGAAGTGGAGAACCGGGTAATGATGGCAGCACTTTATTAATAAGAGGCTCCAATACCCTTAACGATAATACCCCACTGATTGTAGTTGACGGAGTAGCAGGAAGGCAACTGGACAGGATCGACCCTGCAGACATTGAAAGTGTAACTGTATTAAAAGATGCTTCTGCTGCAATTTATGGAGCAAGAGCAGCCAACGGTGTCATTATGGTAACTACCAAAAGAGGAACATCAGGACTGCCAACCATCAACTTCTCTTACGATCAAGGCTTTGTAAGCCCCTCTGTTATCCCAAAGATGGCAGACGCAGCTACTTATGCTCAAATGGTAAATGAAATTGAACAATATCGAGATAAAGACCTTGTATATAGCCCTGAAGACATTCAAAAATACCAAGACGGCTCAGATCCGTGGGGCCATCCGAACACAGATTGGTTTAAAGCGGTTTACAAACCCATTTCCGTACAAAGAAACTCACACCTGTCTTTAAGGGGCGGAACTGAGGCTATCCGTTATCTGGTATCAGCAGGATACCGTTATCAGGATGCCATTTATCGAAATAGTGCTACCAATTATTCTCAAGGAAATTTCAGGATTAATCTGGATGCTAAAGTAAACTCAAACATTAAACTGAGTGTAGACTTGGCTGGTCGCCAGGAAAATAGAAATTACCCTACGCTTAGCGCAGACAACATCTATTCTTCAACAATGCGCGGCAAACCAACCATTGCTGCAAGATGGCCAAATGGACTTCCAGGCCCAGACATCGAGCGTGGCGCCAACCCGGTTGTAATGGTTACCGATAAGACAGGTTACGACAAGGACATTAGATACATTATGGAAAGTAATGCAAAACTGGAAATTAACATCCCTTGGGTTAAAGGACTTTCTGTTACAGGTAATGCATCAATTGATAAGCTGGTAGACAATCATAAACTTTGGCAAACCCCATGGTACCTTTATTATTGGGACGGACAAACTTATGGAAGCGACAACCTACCCCAACTGACTAAATCTTTAAGAGGCTATGAAACTCCGCAGCTGAGACAAGATTTTAATAACGGAAACAGAACAACACTTAATGGACTGATCAATTACAGTACATCTATCAATAATGTGCACAATTTTAAAGCGCTGGTAGGAATTGAAAAAATCAAGGGTGATTCACTAAACTTTTATGCTGCCCGTAGAAATTATATTTCAGCAGCAGCGGATCAATTATTTGCAGGTGGCGACGGAACTAATCAGACTAATGGAGGAGGTGCAAGTTTAGATGCGAGATTGAATTATTTTGGTCGTTTTAACTACAATTACAAAGAAAAATACCTGGCCGAATTTGTATTCAGATATGATGGATCTTATATATTTCCAGCTAATGGTAAACAATTCGGATTCTTTCCGGGTGTATCATTGGGATGGGTAGTTTCAGAAGAAGATTTCTGGAAAAATAACGTCCCATTTTTCGACAACCTTAAGATACGCGGATCATGGGGACAAACTGGTAACGACCGCATAGACCCTTATCAATACCTACAAGGATATGCCTATGTAGGCGACGGAACAAATTCCACAACTTACATCTTTAATCATAACGAAGAAAATAAGGCGATTAATGAGAGTCGCATTGCAAACCCAAATGTAACGTGGGAAATCGCAAATCAATCCAACATAGGTATTGACGCCAAAATGCTCAATGGTAAGATATTCTTTTCAGCAGATTATTTCTACAACCTAAGAACCAACATTCTTGCTTACCGCAACGCATCAGTTCCAGGTTCAACCGGACTTACATTACCTCGCCAAAACATTGGAAAAGTAGCCAACAGAGGTTTTGAGTTCCAGGTAGGAACAAGCAATAATACCGGAGAACTGACTTATACAGTAGCTTTAAATGGAGGCTATCAAAAAAATAAGATCGTATTCTGGGATGAAGTCCCAGGAGCTCCAATCTACCAGCAATCAACCGGACACCCAATGAATACTGCATTGTATTATCAAGCTATTGGAATATTTAAAGATCAGGCGCAGGTAGACGGATATCCACATTGGGCCAATGCAAGACCGGGAGATATTATTTTCAAAGATGTAAATATGGATGGAAAGATTGATGGGCAAGATCAGGTACGTAATGACAAAACAGATCTTCCAACCTTTACAGGAGGATTAAATATTGATCTTCAATATAAAAACTTTTATGCCAGTTTATTAATCCAGGGTGCAACCGGAGCTATGAGAAAACAATTTACTTTCTCTGGAGAAAGCGGAAACTTCCTCCAAAATGATGCAAATGGCCGCTGGACTATAGAAAACCCTGACGCAACAAAGCCCAGAACATGGAATTTTGCCGAGGAATATTGGATGACCCAATACGACATCAACAACACTTATTTTTTACGTAACAGCAATTATGTAAGGTTAAAAAATGTAGAGGTTGGTTACAATTTCCCTACATCACTGCTTACAAAGATTGGCGTAAAAGGGCTAAGAGTATATTTGAGCGGACTGAATCTGGTTACATTAACCAAATTGAAAGATTATGATCCTGAGTCTAGCTCAGACAATCCCTACCCTTCTAATAAAGTAGTAAACGCTGGCATTAACCTATCATTTTAATTCCATGAAAGACATGAAAAATATATTAAGAACCTTCGGTATCATAATATGCTTTATGGTATCAACTATATCTTGTAAAAAAGATTTCCTGAATACTAAACCACTCACAGAGTTCTCGCCTGACGACATCTGGCATGACCCTAATCTAATTCAGGCATTCGTTAATGGAATTTATCTCAATGTTGATAATCCAGCCAATGGTGGAGACGGTTTACTAAAAGCCGAGTTTGTTGATGAAATGCATGACCAATGGTTTAGTTTCTTTGAATTCAACAATAGTTTGATTACACCTGATGACCTCGCATCATGGCCGCATGAGAACTGGGAGAAATTGTATAAAAACATCAGGGCCTGTAACATCTTTTTTGAAAAAATAAACTCATCTACTTTCGATGCATCTATTAAAGTAGATGGAGCATCATTAAAAGATAGAATGGCCGGAGAAGTCTATTTTTTACGTGCATATCTTTACCATCAATTAGTAAGCCTATATGGTGGCGTACCTCTAATCACAAAAGCATATGGCTTAAATGATACCTTTGAAGTAAAAAGAGCATCCTATAGTGATTGTATTAGTTTTATAACTAAACAATGTGATTCTGCAGCAGCTTTACTCCCACTTGTTCAAAGCGGAAGTAATATGGGCCGAGTTACAAAAGGAGCAGCACTTACACTTAAGGCAAGAACTTTATTGTATGCGGCAAGTGATTTGCACAATAAGACTGTTTTTCAGGGATATCCACATCAAGAACTAGTCAGGTACATGGACGAAGACAGGGACACCAGATGGAGAGCCACCAGAGATGCTGCAAAAGCAGTCATGGATCTTGGAATTTATCACCTTTACAAAGCAAATCCTGCACCTGGCGACCCCGTATCACAAAACTTCTCCAATATCTTTTTATCTGACGGCACTGAAGAAGACATTTGGGTAAGGTATTTTAAAGTTACCTCGCTTAATGGATCTCCTGACCTAAACTCATTATCGCTTGTTTCAGGACCTAATGGATACCACTTGTACGGACAAGACACGCCTTCAGGAGAAATGGTAGATCATTTTGAGATGTCGGACGGCACCCCATTTAGCTGGACAGACCCTCTTAAATCTACAGAACCTTACAAGAACAGAGACCCGCGCTTTTATGCATCCATATTATATGAAGGCGTTAAATTTAAACCACGCCCAGCAGATATCACCGGCCTGGATCCTGTCGGCGTAATACAGGTAGGCACCTGGCAACGCTGGAACAGCACCAGTAATTCAATGGAAGAAGTATATGGGCTAGACAGTAGAAAAGGGCCCGTAGAAAATTTCAATGGCGGTTACACGGGCTATTACCTTAAAAAATTTATTGATCCCGCTGTTAATGGCCAGTTTAGCACCAATGGAACACCATGGCGCTACATGCGGTATGCCGAAGTACTTTTAAATTATGCCGAGGCTTGTATTGCTTTAAATCAGGAAACTGATGCAAAGGATGCGCTCAATCAGATTAGAAAAAGAGCCGGCATGCCAAACATAACAGAATCTGGAATTGCATTACGAGACCGCTACCGCAACGAAAGAAGAGTAGAACTGGCATTTGAAGAACATCGTTTCTATGATGTTAGACGCTGGTTAATAGCATCAGAAGCTTATCAGCAATTTAGCGGAGTAAATGTAGTTTATAAGTTAAATGCAAACCACACCACCGCAACAATCCCCACTATTACACCTTATGTAGTACAGCAAAGCGCATGGTTAGATAAGGCTTATTTGTTTCCTGTTTCCAGAGATGAAATGAATAAAAATTCGCTACTGTTCCAAAATCCTAATTATTAATCAACTCATTAAGTAACTTGTAGAAAAATGAAAATAAACAACTCAGGCATAAAAAACATAGGCAAAGGTGCATTAGTGCTTTTGGCTCTATTACTTGTAAACAACACCACTCAGGCGCAGTATGGCATATTAAACAAAGATCTGTTAAAGTCTGAAGGTGCCCACATACTACCAGATTCTATCATTTACCACACTGTACGGGTAGATGGATCAGGCAACCTTTTACCATGGTACGCTACAGATCTTGGTAAATCTTATGATCAAACATTAAAGCTGGTTTGGAAGTTCTGGAAGGATATGGAAATTGACACCAATGGTGAAAAATACTACATGAATCACCAGGTGTGGAAGGCAGAACATGATAAACGCGGAATTGGCGGCGATCAGGTTGCTATGGGTATTTCATCATGGGATTTACTGTATAATTATTCAGGCGATGAGGCAATCATAACAGACATGAAATATCAGGCCGATTATTACCTGGCACATTCCATATCATCTCCTACATGTAAATGGCCAAACATCCCCTATCCGTACAATACAGATGTAGAATCAGGAATTTACGATGGAGACATGATGGCCGGAAAAGGCGTGCTTCAACCAGATAAAGCAGGGTCTTTAGGTTTTGAACTCGTTCGTTTATATAAGAAAACCGGGGAAACCAAATACCTAGATGTAGCAATAAAAATTGCAAATACAATGGCTTCTACAATAAAATCCGGAGATGCAAATCATTCACCATGGCCGTTTAAAGTAAACGCAATAACCGGTAAGGTAGCTGATCTTGGGAAAAATGATTTCTATAAAGAACCTAGAAAAGGTACATACACAACTAATTTTACAGGCACACTGGAGCTATTCAGTGAATTAATTAAATTGAATAAAGGGAATAAAGCACAGTATCAAAAAGCTTTTAACCAAACCTTAAGCTGGTTCAAAAACTACCCGGAGAAAACAAACGACTGGGGACCTTTCTTTGAGGACGTGCCAGGTTATTCTAAAACCCAGATTAATGCCACTACTTACGCCATGTATGTAATGGAGCATAAAGAACTGTATGCCGATTGGAAAAAAACGGTAAATAGCATATTTAACTGGGTACACACCACCTTTAACAATAAGGATTGGGCAAAATACGGCGTAACAGTAACTAATGAACAAACTGCCTATCCCGTTGTAGGCAATAGTCACACTGCACGTCAGGCTTCAATGGAATTATTGTATTGGGCAATGACAGGTGATACTACACTTACACGTAATGCTGTAAGAGCGTTAACATGGGCAACCTATGCGGTTGATTTTGACGGCAAAAACTATTATCCTACTAATGATGTCTGGATGACCGATGGTTATGGAGATTATGTCCGTCACTACATCCGTGCAATGTCAATAGCACCTCAGTTAGCTCCTTCAGACTCAGATCACCTGCTAAAAACCTCTTCAACTGTTCAGCATATAGACTATCAAAATGACAAAATCTCTTATAGAATTTTTGATCAATCGTCTAAAGATCTTTTAACACTCACAAGCAAACCTGTTAAAGTAAGTGTAAACGGAAAACCGTTGAAAGAAAGTAATGACAAGAATAAAACCGGATGGTTTTGGCAGTCACTTGATAAAGGTGGCATACTTTGCATCAATCAAAATTCAGGAAGTCAGGTAGACATCATCAAATAACAAATCGTTTTCCATTGATATGATATAAACAAAGAAAGAGGGTGTCCAAAAGGGTTTAATTACTATTCGAATATGCTCATCGTCATTCTGAATTTATTTCAGAATCTCGTTTAAGCAGGTTTTGTGTAGCAATTGCGAGATTCTGAAATAAATTCAGAATGACGACCTTCCCTTTTGGACACCTTCTTTCTTCTGCACGATTTGTGATTACTACCAACTTTAGCGCTTTCGGACAACAAGTAAACTATAATGGAGATAGCTTAAAAACTACCTGATCATCCGTTATAAGCCATAGCTTTGGACAACTCTTCGTTGAGTAAATAATCCTTTTTAAGCCTATCCAATTTGGACATAGCACGATCATAAGCATCATCCCCAAGCAAAAGGTAAAGTGGAGGGTTTTCTAAATGAGCTACCTCAATAATGGCTGCTGCTGCTTTTTCAGGGTCGCCAATTTGCTTACCTTTTTTTTCCAGAAGCATCTTCTGAGCATTATGCATCTCAGTGTACTCAGGAATGGTATGCTGCGCGATATTGATTGAATCCTCGTTTAGAAAATTAGTGCGAAATGCGCCAGGCGCAATCACCGTTACTTTAACTCCAAATTCTGCAACATCCTGCGCAAGAACCTCAGACAATCCGACAACTGAAAACTTTGTAGCTGCATAAACTGACCATCCGCTTGTACCCGTTATACCGGCTATCGAAGATATATTAATAATATGTCCTGACATTTGACTGCGCATATAAGGCATTACCATTCGGATAACGTTCAGTGTTCCAAAGACATTTATCTCAAAGCTATTGCGGGTTTCACGATCACTTAATTCTTCGATACTTCCTCCAATACCATAGCCTGCATTATTTATTACAACGTCGATGCTTTTAAAGGCTGCATTTGTCTGATGGATAGCACAACCAACACTATCTTCATTATTAAGTTCTACCTGCAGCGGTAGAAAGTTTGGTGCGGTAACGCCAACGGCATCTACCAATGCCTTTAAATCGCGGGAAGTAGCTGCAACATTCTGCCCCGCCTGAAGTAATTGTTTTACCAGGCTTAATCCAAATCCTTTGGAAGCCCCCGTAATAAACCAAGTTCTGATTTTCTCCATATTTCGTTTGTTTTTACAATACAAAGATATAGGGAAACGACAGCTGAGCGTGTACGCTGATCAAACCGATCATTACGAAATTCAAACAATACGGAATGCTGACGGAGTAGTACTGGTCTGTTTTTTGAAAAAATTATTGAAATGCGTGGGTGCTTCGAAACCAAGACAATAGCTTATTTCAGAAACATTCCAGTTCGTATGGCGTAAAAGTGCCCTGGCCTCGCTGGCTAGCCGCTCCATAATATGATCAGTAGTTGTTTTTCCAGTTGTCTGCCGTACAGCCCGATTAAGATGGTTAACGTGTACCGATAATTGATCGGCAAAATCTTTAGCAGAGCGCAGGCCAAACCTTTGCGATGGAGATTCTATAGGAAACTGTCGCTCAAGAAGTTCTGTAAATATAGCTGTGATACGTGAATTAGCATCCGGATGTTGATAGAGGCGATTAGACGGCTGTATCTTCAAAGCGTAGTGAATCAACTCAGTAACGTAATTGCGAAGTAAGTCGTATTTAAAAATGTAGTCGGAATTAAGTTCCGACAACATCTTATCAAACAAAGCCAATACAATTGCTTCTTGCTCAGCGTTAAGCACATAAACAGGATTTGCTCCAGGAGAAAACATAGGCAATTGATGGATATTACTGCGCAGCATCTCGGTAAAAAAAGACTCCTTATAAATACAAAATCTGCCTGAATGCTTGTCATTTAGATTTTCAAAAGTATAAGGGACAACAGGGTTAAAGAAAACCAATGCAGTTCCATCCATTTCTATGCTTTTATCTGCATAATGAATAACCCCTTTACCCCTGAAGAGACTGATCTTGTAGAAATCCCGGCGACTGTACTGAACGGGCTTTGCACCAGGGACATGAAAGTCCTCGGATTTAAATACATTAAAGTGTCCAATATCCTGACTGAGATTATCAGGTAACCAATTAAACTTTTTCTTGTAGAAATCCTCTAGTGTCTCCGTATGTGCCATAAAACAAAGTTACACAATTCAAACCTAATTATTGATAAAGTACCGTAACCTGATGTAATTTGCATCATAATATCCTTCATCACTATTCCTTATTCATTCTAACAATACGTGGATAGAATTTGCCCTGGATATCAACCAAATCATGTTGTGCAGCTATAACAGTTTCAATATCCTTATAAGCTAAAGGGTTCTCTTCAACTGTTCCTCCAATTAAGGTAACACGGGCATTAGCAAGTAACTTTTTCATTGCAGACACAGTCATACTATCCTTAGCCTTTTGCCTGCTCATAGCACGGCCAGCACCATGCGATGCAGAGCATAATGCATCGTTGTTTCCTTTGCCCGATACCAGATAAGCCGGTGTTGTCATACTACCGGGAATGATACCCAGTTCACCTTTATGCGCCGGGGTTGCACCCTTACGGTGTATAATCACTTCCTTACCATCGATCAATTTATCCTTCCAGGCAAAATTGTGATGATTTTCCACTACATAGAGTGCCTTTAACCCTAATGCTTTTAACAGGTTTGCGTGGATACGATCATGACAAGCTTTAGCATAATCACCGGCCAATGTCATAGTAAGCCAATACTCCTGCCCCGCTTCGCTGTTAATGTCCAACCAAGCCAATTGCTGTGCATACCTTGGCAGCTTACAGCTATCCATAGCTACTTTTGTGTAGTGCTTTGCTATGGCCGCACCTAAACCACGACTTCCGGAATGTGTTAATAATGCAGTGTACTTCTTAGCAGGTAATCCGAAGGTATTATTGGCCAACAACTCAATTTCGCCAAACTCTACAAAGTGGTTACCATTGCCCGATGTACCTAATTGCCTTACCGCTTTACCTCTTAATGGTTTCAAAAAAGGTATTTCATTGAACACCGAACTATCTAATACTTCATGTTCTTGCCTCATATCCAAGCCACCTTCCATTCCAAAATGAGTGTGATTTTTTAAGGCCTGCTTTATTTGATATTCAAACCTTTTTATAAAACTATCACTTTCATCTATAATAGAAAGCGCCATTCGGCAACCAATATCCATACCCACCGCGTATGGGATTACCGCATTATCTGTAGCCAACACACCGCCAATAGGCAAGCCAAAACCCATATGCGCATCAGGCATTAAAGCACTTTGTATGCTTACCGGCAATAGATTGGCAAGTTCCATTTGCTTTTTGGCTGACTGTTCAATCCCCTTACCTCCATATGTTTTACAGAATACTGGTTCATCGCGTAACTCGTAAGTTTTAAACGAAGGCCCTTCTACTTTGCCTATTATCTTTTCGGCTATTTTACTGGTTAATTCATTATCCAAAAATGCTTTCGGATCATTGTTAATATTCACCAACAGATCAAGCAATTGTTGTTTACTGTAGTGTTTGAAATTTTTGGAGGCTATGCCAATAACCAGGCTTCGCAGCTGATCATTATGATAACCTATTTTACTTAAATCTTTTGTTCTTAAATTGCCCATGTGGGTTTATGTTTCTAATTCCAGATAAGCTTCTTTTGGGCTGTACCTAGGTATGTTTTTAAATTTGTTAATATATTTATCACGCTCGCAAAACCAGTCGTTCCAACGGTAACCTCTGCCTCGCGTTAGCAAATTGATACGTGGTGCCAGGTTATGATTATCAATATGATCGCGTATATATGATAGTTCCCTTTCAATATCCAGATCCATCAACTTTATATGCGTAACCATCCGGGGTTCAACTTTTAACTTATATCGCCAAGGCTCAGTAAATACGTATTTTATATTTACGCACCTGGTTTTAACATCAAAGGTTTCAACGCAGGTAAAGCAAGCCTTTTCGTCCTCTGTTAGATTCATCTTGTTAGCATGCCAGCTATAAGCGGAAAACTCACGTAATAATTGTTGTTTCATCACGTATCCATAGCGCTTTTTACGTCGCTTCTTCCGTTTAAACTCCTTATCCTCATGGTATTCAACGGTATTTATCTTCGCAAGCAGTGTTTCATAAACCATCATCCTTGGGCTATGTTTTACGTCTGCTCGAAGTATAAAAAACCGTTTCCAGCCACGTTGATAAGGATGCTCTAATGGTATCAGCGGTAAAAGCTTCTTTTGTTGCCAAAGCTCTGTACGCCGTTTATCAAGCTTTATCAGTTGCTTATCACGATCAGTTTTAACGAGTCGTCTTTTCTGACGTACCGATTTAATACGGCACGACCATTCTTGTGTGTGCATCACACTTTCATTTTAATTTTTATTGAATTTGATTTCTGATCTCAGTTCGTCCTTGTGTAAGGATATACCCATTTAAAAGTGCTCAGAAAAATCCCATAAATTGGGCAGACAAACATTGCAAGAGTTACTCATGCAACCGCTTAATTATTCAATAAAACAGTGGATTTGACCGCCTATTTAGGCAATGAGCGAAAGGGACGATATGTAGATATGCTCTGTCATGATTCCTTGATATTTAAATGATTAACAAATCAAGAATTGGATGCAAATATATAAAATTATTTTAATTTATATAAAACAATGAAGCCTTTAAATCTTACGATTTAAAGGCCTATCCATCAATCATTAAACTTCATATCTTGATTTGCCAGTAACAGGTCAAATGCTTTTTGTTTTGCCTGCGACAGGCTTGCCTTATTTTTCCAGGCAGCCCCTCCATATACTCCCGCCTGCTTATAGTCAAAAGTCTTAAAGCCAATACGATCTGTTAACTTCCTATTTTTAATGCGGAAATCAAACTTGTCAGCATTAACAAATCCAGGATCTGCAATTACCGAATGAAGATCATGCGCTTTAGCCTGCCATGCGCCACTATTCCCGTCAGGAAAAGCAACAGTCTGATTAGCGCTGTTCCAATACACATTAGAATCAATAAGGGTTATTGTTTTCTCCCACGATTTATTCATATTTTTTTGAAACAAGTCGCCCTGATTATAATAGACGATATTATTAGTTAGCCTAAATGATAAATGATCTTCTGGCCTGGTCAATTGTATCTGTGCTTCTTTACCGAAGGCAAAAATATTATTCCTAATGGTGTTATTTTCACCATAATGCTGATGAAAGCCGGTGCTTTTAGTTAGATAAACCAAATTATTCTCCATGAGAATATTGCTTGATCCTTCATCAGTATATAAGCCCCAGCCGCCATAGGTATAAGAAAAAACATGATGGATAACATTATTGCGAATCACCGTACCCGGTGAGATCCCTAAAGTATATACCCCTCCCATATCACTGAGCTCGCCCCAACCCAAGTGATGTATATGATTGTACTCGATTACATTTCCCGTTGCCAAACTTTCCTTGTATCCCCATACCCAGCCAACTGATACACCTGTGTACCTAAAATCGCCAATATCGTTATGTCTGATCCTATTATCAGCCGCATGGAAAATCGCTACACCTGCCGCGCATGGAAATATGTAGCCTCCCGATTGAATAATGCAATTATCAACAGTAATATTCCGGGTAACTTCGTTTCGGTTTGCAGGCACCTCAAATACACCAACCTTAACACCACCAGCCCCTAAATCGTGCATATAGCTTTGAGATATTGAACTGTTTAAACAGCCAGTCCTGAACCAGATCGCGTTGGCACCTGTATTTGCAATTTCACAATTTATAAAATTAACCCCATCTGCATAATCAAGCATAATAGCTGCCAATGTTGGCGCCGCCAATTGCACAGCATCCTGACCTAGCAAAGGAAGTTTATAACCAGACACTTTAAAGGCAATGTTTTGAAAACTGACATTACTTACCGGATGTTCTGAATTACCATTAATAACCAGCAATTGCTGCAAAGTAGGTACGTATGCACTAACCTGATCCATTTTTTGATCTTTTAGAGGCATATAATACAACCTACCGGATGGTTCCAGATACCATTCGCCGGCAGTATCCAAGGCCGCTTTAAAATTTTCGGCAATATAAAGTGACTTTTCATTTATTGGATTCCAAGGTTTCATCCCTTTGCCCTTTATGGTGAGACTGGAATCTTGAAGATTAACATCAGCAATATACTTACGTGTATTATCCCATTTATGATAAAAAGTAACCACGGCATTATTGATTTCAGACCCAGTAATACTTTTAAGCCAATCCGATTGTCCGGCCCTCAAATATACTTGCTGCTCAGCCTTATCTGCTACGCTCCCAGTACCTTTCTCCAGCACAGTTTCCTTTATGTTTTTCGGTGAATAAAAACCCTGATTCGGTGTCCTGGCTCTTTGGGCGCGCAAACCATCAATATACAATTGCTCAAAATGATACTGATTTACGAGGGATTTATCCAATATGGCCACCCATAAACCATTTTCACTTTCCCATTTCTCAATTGGAATACCACCAATAAAAACAACTCCCTTACCTTTTCCTATGTATTTTACAGGATACCTCTCGCTACCCGAATCCTCTGGGTTTAATTCTATGGTTTCACTTAAAAAATAGGTGCCTTCCTCAATAAAAACAGTCACCTGCTCATTTAAAACATGGGTGTTTTTATATTTTCTTATCGCCTCTTTCGCTGCTGTTATACTGGCAAAAGGCCCATCAGTGTTTGCAGAATTGGCCTTTGCAAGTTTACCTGACCAATGATCGTTCCCCCTTACTGATACATACAGATCAAGCGCCGATACTTGCAGCGTAAAGAAAGATAAAAGAACGCTAAAGACTAATTTGAACCTGAGCATTCTAAAACAATCTGGTCCATTAACCGATATTAATTGTCGTTGAGTTTTTAACATAATTAAGTTAATCATGCAATCAAAATTTATCACTAGATAAGGATCTTACAAAGATCAATACACCAATGTACATACATAATTATAAATACTAAATATTATTATTTAATAGTGAAGTTAAGAACCAATTATACTAGTCATACCCCGCTTAACAAGGTTAAGATGCCTAAGCAATTGATAAATTTTAAAAAGTAGATATTAGAAATTAAATTACCTGCTGTGAAAGGCAAATTGAAAACAGCGGTCACATATCGAATAATTCCCACCATTGCAGAGCTGTATAAACGAAAAAAGAGGCAAAGGCCTCTTTTTTCTGTTTTAACATTTTAAGTCGGGATGGCAGGATTCGAACCTACGACCTCCTGCTCCCAAAGCAGGCGCGATACCGGGCTACGCTACATCCCGAACTGGTATCTGTTTTTACTGGTCAATATTAAACTACTCATCTAAGTAGTTGTGTCGGGGTGGCAGGATTCGAACCTACGACCTCCTGCTCCCAAAGCAGGCGCGATACCGGGCTACGCTACACCCCGAACTGGTATCTGTTTTTACTGGTCAATATTAAACTACTTATCTAAGTAGTTGTGTCGGGGTGGCAGGATTCGAACCTACGACCTCCTGCTCCCAAAGCAGGCGCGATACCGGGCTACGCTACACCCCGAACTGGTATCTTCTTTTTTCCCTTTTTCGAAGGGATTGCAAAGTAACAACTTTATTTTCGTAAAAGCTAACTTTACTTTTTTTTTATTCCCAGCTTCATCAGCCAAGGCTGCAAAAATAGAAATAATTCATTTCCTTGCAAACATTAAAACACTAATTCCTACTAAAAAACATCCTTTTAGAACCCATTAGTTGGGTTTCACCTCAATATCAGCCACTTAAAAACCATAAAAAAATTAAGCTTTTGATGTAGCACCAACCAATTTGAGCTACAACACTAAAATACATCCTCCCTCCTTACTCAACTATTACCAAATCTTATCGCTTTTGGTTGTACGCACCAAGCTATGCTGCTCCGGCCTCCTCCGTAGCTTCTGCGCAGATCCTGCGGACCTCATGCACAAAAAGGGACTTTTTCTCGCAGAAGCTGCGCAGAAAGTCCGCAAGAGGTGTGCACCAGTACCAAGTCGATTCCTCAGGTAAATTAGAACGGCATCGACTGGGTACCGACCAATTTATCCACCTTAATAAATGATGATATTATTTAATCCATGCTCAAAAAATTTCGGCATTGAATCATGATACAGAGATAAAAACTATGGAAATCTTACTGCCTATTTTCAGAAAAAAAATCGGCTAAAAAAAGAAAGCGGGAATAAACCATGATGGTCACTCCCGCTTAAATTAACGCTCTCACAACAAAGATACAATTGTAAATTAGATTACCTACTATTTTTAAAAAAAAATAATTTACAACTTGTGTTAAGCTCTATTTTCTACAGATACATTATACAACTCATACCAATCCTGATGATCAAGTTCAATGGTAAAAGCATTTACTGCATTTTTTATTCTTTGTTCATTTGTAGTACCAATAAGTGGCAATGCACCTAGCTTAACCAACCATGCTACAGCTAATGACTCAATGTGAACATTATACTTAGCACTCAATTCTTCTAGCTTCTCGCGCACTTTAACAGCCTGTACATCCATTCCGGCAGCAATTCTTCCTTCTGCTAAAGGAGCATAGGCTAATGGGCGCATGTAACGTTGTTTGATATAATCAATCTGACCGTTATCAAGTGCCTGCATATTTAAAAGATTCAATTCAATATGATTGGTTACTATAGGCTTTGTTAAGTATGACGTTAAGAGTTGGTGCTGAAAAACTGAGAAATTTGCTACACCAATATTTTTAATCTTACCAGATTCTTTTAACCTATCTAATGTTAATGCAGTTTCCTCCAAATTAGAAATTGGATCAAGTCTGTCTAACAAAAAGATATCAATGTAATCGGTTTTCAAGTTTTTTAATGACCGCTCAACGCTGGCAATAATATGAGCAGATGAGGTATCATAATGCTTAACTCTAATATCCGGATTTTGAGCATGAGGAAGTCTTAATCCACATTTACTAAACAAAACAACCTCTTCTCTTTTAAAAGCCCCCTCTTTAAGTAGTTCACCAAACAAAGATTCACATCTCTCAGAGCCATGACTATCGCCATGTTCAAAGGTGTTAATACCTAACTCCATGCACAAATGAAAAATCTTTTTTAAAGTAGCATCGGCATCTTTAACGTCATCCCATCTATAAAAACCATAAACTGCTGGGGACACTTTTGGTCCCGCATCTCCCATATAAATCTTTTGCATATTCTCTTTCTATAATTCAAATCTAAGCATTACTTCAATCTATATAAATTTTAGCAAAAAAATACTTTCATTTTTAAAAAAATAGAGGTTGTAATACAATAAGTAAATTTAATAATTGCATACATAAATTGTATCTTTAGTATGAGCCTTAAAATAATAGAGATGAAATATTTACTTCCTTTAGCAATTATCACTACTACTTTCTTTTGCCTGGAGACTCAAGCCCAAGTGTCTTTTACTTCAAAAAAATCTAAACCTTCTTATTCAAAAGCACAAATTGGTGGGCCTTCAAAGAAGTCTCCCCTGTATGTTATCAAAGGCGCAGGTAAAACTGTAGAATGGTGTGCTTCACAGGACTTGAAAACGGATTCAATCAAACCAGGCCTGATTAAAGTGTTAGAACAAAGTGACATCAAAGAAATACAGGTTCTGAAAGATTCTGCAGCGATCAAAGCATATCCATTAAGAGGAACATACGGAGTGATTATCGTAACTGTTCTTGATGAACGTATGCCTGCAATCCTTACATCATTAAAAAACAAAGGATATATGGAGTAACAATGTCGCAGCTACTACAAACTATATCGCACATTATAAGTTACGTTAGCATAGCAATCATTTGTTATGGAGCAGCCCTTGGTTTACTTAAATTTATTGGCAATGAATTTGGCCGACTCAACCGCTCCCTCTCTTTAGAAAAAACTGTCCAGATTAAAATTGAGGTTGGTTATTATCTGCTACTAGGTCTGGAATTTTTAATCGCATCAGATATTATTGACACCATTCTCAATCCAACATTTGAGGATTTGGGAATACTTGCAGGTACAGTGCTCATAAGAACAGGCTTATCCTTTTTCCTGAATAAGGAAATTGAAAATATAGCTCAAAATCAGCCACAACAAGATAAATAATAACTTATTTGGATAGATTCGTTGTATGAAATTCACCAGAATTGACCCTCACCCCCAATTGGAACACCTTATAGAATGCTATTGGATGATGCAGGACGATGATCCGACCCCCAACGTAGAAAAGATTGTACCTGATGGTTTTACTGAGCTTATATTCAATTACGGGAGCGTTTACAAAGCAAAAACCAATGGTGAGTGGTACGTGCAAACGCCAAATTTACTGGCCGGACAAATCAGTAGCTACTTTTATTTGGAAAATACAGGGCCTACAGGCTCATTTGCCATCAAACTAAAGCCCGCAGCATTAACACAACTCTTTAACCTCAACATGGTCAATTATCTGGATAAAATTGTTGATCTGGATACTTTTCCAAACCATGAACTGGCAACACTAAAAGAAAAGCTATTACCATTTAAAGATGAGCACCACCTGAAACAGGTTTTAGATGGTTACTTTTTAGAACTTAGTGAAAATGCGACTATAAATCCACTAAAAGATACATTAGAGCTTATTTTCAGCTCAAATGGAATGGCTTCTGTTGCAGAAATGATTGCCGTTGCTCAAGTAAGTGAACGACAATTGGAACGGTTGTTTAAAAAGTATATAGGCCTTTCACCTAAGTACTATTCAAGAATTATTAGGTTCAATTACATCTTTCAACTGATCAAATCGAAAAAGAACAGCTGGACGGAAATCGTTTATCAATCCGGTTACTACGATCAATCGCATTTTATACGCAATTTCAAAGCCTTTACGGGAGAAGACCCTTCCTCCTATTTCTTTGAGGAGAAAAACATGGCCAACTTTTTTTTGAATAAGTAAATAGCCTTGTCGGGTTTGTACAATACCAATCGAAACACGGCACTTATCTTTGGTTAAAAAAACATTATGAAAACAAGATTACTACTTCTTATTCCTGCACTTTTAATGATAACCTCTGCCTACGGACAGGAAAGCAATCAACAGAAATTTAAAAAACTAGATTGGTTGGTTGGCAAATGGATTCGTACAAATGCTCAATCTGGAGAATCGGGTTATGAAACATGGACAAAAGCTTCAGCGCTTAAATTGACCGGCAAGGGTGTTACACAAAAAGGTAAAAAAACCATTTTTGTAGAAAATCTGGAATTCAGTGTAAAAGGAAATGACATTTTCTATGTAGTTATGGTTACCGGCGAAAAGCAACCAACCTACTTTAAACTAACAGAACTAAGCAATGACAGTTTTACATGCGAGAACCCACAACATGATTTCCCTAAAAAAATTAGTTACAAAAGAAAAGGTAAAAACATACAGGCTGTCATTTCAGGAAATGGCGAAAGTATAGATTACAATTTCGTTCCTGCTAAATAACTATTTGTTTTCCATAAATACCACTTCGCTTATCATTGCATTGCTTCCGGCCTGAGATTCGATACGAATTGATAGTTTACCATCATTGGTATCCTCTCTCATTACAAAAAGCTTTATCCATTTACCTTGTTTATCTAGTTTGCCTGTGGTAAATTCTCTGCCTTCTATCCAAATTTTAGCAAAACGCCCTTCATTATTCCAGTCGTCAAAGTGGATAAATAGTTCACCTATCACACCTTGAGGCGGATTAATTTCTATTTCTAATTTTTTACCGTACCAGGCTGCTTTATTATCCCAGCGCCAAATATCTTCAGAACCTCGAAGCTCATATTTAGTATTTCGCTTTAAAATTGCAGTTTCGGGTTCTGCTTTAACATATAGTAGCGCATCTGCAAATGCAGCCGGTATAGGCACTTTACTTTCAGCTTCTTTAATTAATGGGAAACTGCTTTTTAGAAGGGTGGTATCAACGCTAACTTTTGGATCAAAAGCATTGCTCTCCATATACTTCAACATACTGTATTTTAACTGTTTTGCTACAGGGCTTTTACTCCCCTGTATATCGTAACCACAAATTACGAGCTTACCCTTTCCAACACGACACTCAAACAGAGAACCCAATTTCTCATTAATATGGAAATCACTGATTGGCTGTGCAATAGGTTCAAGATCTTTTGGCCAGTTTGCCAGTTTAAATGATCTGCCCTTACTAATTGATTCCCATTGCCAATCAGTAAACCCTTGTGTTGGGAAATACTTATAAAGACCATGCTTTTCATCAATAACAGCACCAAGTGTAGTATTCTCCTGACCCGGGAAAAATACATTTGACCAAAACAAAGAAGTAAAAAACAATGGCCTGAAACTATCCGACTTACCCAATTTAGCGGCGTAAAGTAATACCGTTTTACCTTCCTCTAATGCACTCAGCGTTTTATCATCAAGTTGATCGCTTTCAACAACCTTAGCTGATGATAAATCAGGCAAAGCTGAAGGATATATCCACAAATCCCATTCATTGCTGTAAGATGTGCCCGGCAAACCGACAACAAGTTTTGCTTTGGTAGCCTTACTTACGTTACTTAATGAAACATTGATTTCTGAAACCGTCTTAACTTCTCCCCTTTTAACTGAAGCAGCTTTTACAACACCTTGTCCAATTTTGTTATTCTCGCCATCTATAAGTTCCCATTTTACATCATTCTTTAAATCTCCTTTGCCATAATTAGCTACTTCTAATGAAGCGGTAAGACTTTCTGTATTTTCCCACACAAATTTCTTAAGCCTTGCCAGTGGAACTACATGATTGTTGTATTGCTTAAAATACTCAGGAGAGGTGGTGCCTTTGCTGTCATAAAACACATCAAGCCAGCCTACCAAAGCCTCCCCTTGTCCCTGATAATCTTGCAGGCTTAACATTTGAAAACCTGCACAAGAAGGTGTACGGTAAAAATTCTCAATTAAGCTCTTATACAGCACCTTTTGTAGTGCTCCACTCGCATTATGGAAAGCCACATCTTTATTTTCCAATCCAGAAGCAACTGCTGATTCCTTGCAAACTTCCAGGTTACGTGCTTTTAAAACTCCTGTATATTTGTTTATCTCCGACCATAATGGATAAACCGGAAACTGACCAACCTCGTGTGCAATAATTGGAATACTGCTTTTAGAGTAATTTTTTTCCAGATCATAATCTGAACGAGCACCCTGCAAACTATAAGTGCCACCAACATTTGGAATATTATGGGTAACAGAATAATCATCAACTGGCATTATAGTTCTTGCAGTAGATAAAGCGTATAGTCTCCTGTCGTCTTTTACCTTTATCTTTTTCATCCATTCCTGCATTTGATTGAAATCTGAATTACCTAATTCATTACCAATGCACAACATTACAAATGAGGGGTGATTTCCATAGGTATCTACCATCCGCTGAAGTTCTGCCTGCACATATTTATCTGCCGATGGATTTTTCCCAAGACCATTAGGAAGCCCTTCAGTTTTCATATCAGGTCTATCCTTAGGCGGTTCGGTCATCCACCAATCAATCCATATGGTTTCGGCCTGTATATAAATACCCAATTTATCTGCCGCTTCAAAAGCTGCCTCAGGTGGGCACCAGGAATGAAAACGAACATGATTAAGTCCGTATGATTTATAAATTTTAAAGATTCTTTCCCATTCTTTTACATCGCAAGAAGGGTATCCTGTAAGCGGGAAATGGACACAATCCAGGTTTCCACGCATAAATACAGGCGCTTCATTTACAAGTATTTTTGAAGTAGAATGGCTAATGCTACGAAACCCAAAATCAACTACCGTTAGGTTTCCATTTTGAAGTTTAGCAGAAATCTTATACCGATTGGGGGTAAACTCATCCCATAATTTAATAGGGAAATTTAATTTTAGGCTATGCTTCTGTTGAGTATCCTTTGATAAGGTTTGGTCTGCTTTAAAAACTTGCTTACCGGTTTGCAAATCAACAATGGTATAAGTAACTTTCATTGGAACAGGATTGTTCACTTTTAAGTCGAGTGCTACAGATTTACTTTTTGCATCCGCAAACACCTGAAAATCTACAATCTGAGTTGATTTGCTTGGCCTTAGTTCAATTTTACCCACAACACCATTCCAAATACTTTGGGTGTACTCGGTGTAAGCGTGCCCCTTATCTCCAATATTATAAATTAAGCTGTTATCTATAAGCAAGGTCAGGCGATGCTTCCCTGGCGTTAATCTACCTAATGAGTGTACATGTGGCACACCGAGTGCATCCTTAACGCTGATTTGTTTGTCATCAACCCATACTTTAGATTCCCACATTACCCTTTCCAGAAAAAGATCTACGTCCATTTCTTTCCATTCTGCCGGAATAATTATTTCCTTACTATACCATGCTGCACCTATATATTTATAGGCTCTGGATAGAACACCATAATCTGCACCTGTGGTTTTTAGTCCTTTTTTCCCTTCGTCCGTTGTACCGGGTAGCTGAATATTGTCTCCAAGTTGCTTTTGATACCATTGCTCCTTTTCACCCTTTTTATCAGGGTCTAATTGAAATTTCCATGAACCTGCAACTGAAAGGTTCTGCTGTGAAAAACCAGATTGAATAATTAAAAGGAAGGCACAAAAAGTAAATAAAGACTTTAAATTCATGATGATCTATAACTTGGCAATAAAAGCAAACTTACATGAACTAAAGCTTCAACGAATGGACATTTTGTTTTAATTGATGGACTTTCTTACTTTTTAAACATCAGCTTCGGGCTTAGTTTCTTCTTTAGGATGAATCTCCACGGATGGCTGCATAAAAGGCTTCAACAGATCTATCGGAACAGGGAAAATAGTAGTCGAATTATTCTCTGTGGCAATTTCACGAAGTGTTTGCAAATAGCGTAATGTTAATGCACTCGGCTGTTCACTTAAAATTTTTGCAGCGTCAGACAAACGTTGTGAGGCCTGAAATTCACCTTCAGCAGAAATTACTTTTGATCTTCTTTCGCGTTCTGCTTCGGCTTGTTTAGCCATTGCACGTTGCATTTCCTGAGGCAGGTCTATTTGTTTTACCTCAACTGTGGTAACCTTTATTCCCCATGGCTCCGTTTTTAAGTCGATGATCTGTTGCAAATGCAGGTTTATCTTATCACGCTGAGAAAGTAAGTCATCCAACTCAGACTGCCCAAGCACACTACGCAATGTGGTTTGCGAAAACTGCGAAGTAGCAACCAAAAAGTTCTCTACCTCTACAACAGCTTTTTGAGGATCTACTACCCTAAAATAGATTACCGCATTAACCTTTATAGAAACATTATCTCTAGTGATCACATCCTGAGGTGGCACATCCATTACTACAATACGTAGAGATATCCTTACCATTTTATCAATAAAAGGAATTAAAAGAATCAGTCCCGGTCCTTTTGCTCCCCTATCGAGCACACGACCTAAACGAAACACAACTCCACGTTCATATTCACGAAGTATACGAATTGCACTTGAAAGTACCAGAATAGCAAAAAAAATGAGCACCAGACTAAACACATTGTAAAACATAAATCCTCCTTTTAGTTAAATATAAAATTAAACGACATGGCTCATTGGCTCCACAAACAATGTAAGCCCCTTAACCTTTATTACTTTTACTAATTCACCTTTATTTATTGTTCCCTTTATTGATTCAGCTGTCCACACCTCTCCATTTACCTGTAACTGTCCCTGAGGATCAAGCATGCTCAATGTCTCTCCGGTTTGTCCAAGCAAAATATTAATTCCTGTTACTGTTTTTAATTTCTGAGCCTTTAGACCTAAACCAATTACAACGAGAAAGAAAACAGTGCTAATTACAGTAACCGAAACAACGATTCCGACAGATACTTTGATCATATCCAATGAAGAACTTGACTTAAATAGCATTACAGAGCCCAGAAAAAGGGAAACTACGCCACCAATTGCCAACACCCCATGACTAACCACTTTAATTTCTAATAAGAATAAAACCAGAGAAAAGATGATTAACATTAGTCCTGCATAATTTACAGGTAAAGTATTCATGGCATAAAAGGCAAGAATCAAGCTAATTACCCCAACCACTCCCGGTAACACAGCCCCTGGATTGAACAATTCAAAGTATATTCCAACCATGCCCAGCATTAGTAAAAGATAGGCAATATCAGGATTACTGATAAAGTCGAGCAATTTCTCAGAAGCACTCATCTCCACATATTCAATTTTGGCTCCTTTTGTATGCAATACCACATTACCTGAATTAAGTGTTACAGTGCGACCATTTATCTGGTTAAGTAAAGCGTTTTCATCTGGTGCGATATAATCGATCACATTTTTTTTGAGTGCTTCATTTTCAGTGATAGATAGGCTATTCCTTACTGCATCTTCTGACCACTCGAGATTCCGTTTTCGTTTTTCAGCAATACTCCTGATAAATGCGGCGGCATCATTGGTGGCTTTCATATTCATTACAGAATCTGTTTTACCAACAAAATTAACCGGATGTGCAGCACCAATATTGGTTCCAGGCGCCATGGCAGCAATATGTGCTGCAAGTGTAACAAAAACTCCGGCAGAGCCGGCATGTGAGCCAGATGGAGAAACATAAACAACTACGGGAACCGGAGACATCAAAATATCACTAACAATGGCTCTTGTAGATTGCAATAAGCCGCCCGGCGTATTTAGCTGAATAACAAGACATGCTGCTTTTTCCTTATGGGCCTTTTCAATTCCATCGTGGATAAAGGAAGCCGAAACCGGATTGATTGCACCATCAATCTTTATCAACACAACCTTTTGTGCTTCCAATACCAGTGGAAAAAAGGCAAGAAAAAACAAGAATAACAGCTTACTCTTCACACTTACTTTTTTATGTTGTATTATGGAAAACATTTGAATCACTTTTATGTTGTAGATTCACTAGAAAGAACATATAAATATACTGAAAATCAACGACAAACAATGTAAAAATCATCACACAGAATGCTTAAATTTTACAGCCTATTATTCTTTTATTAGTGAATTTTAAGTTAACTTTAATATGACCAACCTATTGATACGATACAATCCAAATCTGCTACAGAAAGGAGTTCAATTATGGGAAAAGTTAGAAACATCTTACAAGGAAAAACCACTTCACCTGCCTTTGTAAGCCCAGACACTACAGTATTTGAAGCGCTGGAATTAATGTTTGAAAGAAACATTGGGTCGCTTTTAGTTATGGACCACGAAAAATTCATTGGAATTTTTACGGAAAGAGATTACGCCCGAAAGGTAATTCTAAAAGGAAAGTCTTCAAAAGAAATACCAATTAGCGAAATCATGACCGAAAACCCACTTACAGTATCTTCAGATAGCACCATTGAAGACTGCATGTGGATAATGACAAATAAATACATCAGACACTTACCTGTAATAGATGATGGTAAATTAGCAGGTATTATTTCTATTGGTGATGTAGTGAAATACGTTATTGAGGAGCAAGAGTTTATTATTGGAAATCTGGAACATTATATCTCAAATAGCAAATAGCAAATCATTGAACATTTTCAAATCAGATAACTTTTCTTTATTTTCGGCCCACATCTGCTTTTAAAATTCATGAAGACTGCTTTTACCTGTTTGTATTATCTTGAAAACGACTCTAATTGCTTATTGGAGATTAAACGCAATGATTTGCCTGCAAATGCCGACATTTCTGATGTTTTTAGGTGGTTGCACCTGAACAAAGAGACATCTGAATTTTCGCCATTAACTTTCCGTTCCATGGACTCATCTGACGAGGTACAAGAACGTTTCTTTGATGAAGGCTATTTGAAATTTAATGCTCAGACCGGCACTTATATTGAAAAGTTCAATTCAGCACAGCACCAGCTTGAGAATAAAAAAGGAACAGCCATTTCTGCTGAATTAAAGAAAGCTATAAGCCAGTATCTTGGCTGCTAATTGTTGCCAGTAAACAAATGATCATATGTGGAATCTATTTGAAACCACAATAGCCCTGAAGATTTCAACTTATCAGCCTGCATTTTAGCCTCTTGCATTGCATCACTTGATTTTAATGCCCATGAATTTATAACGCCCACAGCTAAAATATTATGCTGATGTGCCCATTCAAAATCAGCTTTTGAGATACTATCTGAGAACAAAAAATAGTTAGATGAACGATAGTTAGGTTTAAGCATATTTTCTTCCAACTGCTTTCGGGTACAGCTGAGTTTTATCTTACCTGTAAAAAACTCTGTAGATTCATCCGTACCAATCATTAGTGCATTATCATACAAATTGTACTTCTTTAGCAAGTCTATCACTTTAGCAAATAGTAGAGTATCATTTCCATCTATTTTATTATCAATCATAATCTGCAATTTGCCCTTACAATAATTAAGAACATCTTCAAACCTCAATATTTTATTACCCTTAGTGCCTTTTAGCTTACTCATCTGGTTCCAGGTCATAGATGAAACATCAGCATCCATACCAAAAGATCTCTTTAAATTACGATCATGATTTGTGATTAATACACCGTCTTTGGTTAATCTTAGATCTATCTCTACCATGCTGTATCCTCTCTTAACTGCTTTATTTAGTGCGCCAAGGCTATTCTCGGCGGTAACACTATCTACCACACCACCTCTATGAGCAATCAGTTTATAGTCGAACGTGGGTGCATGCTCTTTCAAATTCTGACATAAGCCAGCTGAATGTGCAAAAACCAACAACAAGCAGCTTACTACAGCTTTAGTAAATTTCATAATCTCTTTTTAAACAAAATTCCTAGCCAATATCCTTATTATTCTATAAAAGAAGGAAGGTAACCCGCTTTAAATGTATTGACTATTGATTTTGGTGTCAGTACAGATAGTTTTTCTTGAGGCAATGACTTTGCTATTCCATATCCTTCTGCTGACCAGAGATGCAGCATTCCTTTTTTTATTAAATACGGTTCGTTTCCGAATACCACAAATGTACCATCGGGTAAGGCAACTGGATCTTCCTCAAAAGTCACTTTTTTATAATCCGTATCGATCCGTTCCTTTTGAAGAATATCGTCGATTAATTTTATAGGTGTTTTAGAATTGAATCCATATTCTGGATTTCCCTTTAACCAAAAGGTTTTAAATGCACTGGCTTCCGATCTGCGACATTCAAAACATGGCCTATGGCCTGCTGCAAATGAAGTTGCCTCATCCATAAAAAAAAACTCAGTATATTGCCCAGGTGCCATAACTGGCCTCTTTCTATCTTTAAATTCAAGCACACAAGTAATCCAGGCAGTTAGCTTAAAGGGACGTTTGATTTCCTGTTTTTCATTATGCAACAAACCCCTATTCCCCATTAAACTACCCCTAGCAGAGGTTTTGATAATATTTCCAAATGGGGTAACTCTGTTTTGTAGCATCCCTATTAAGATTGCTCAATAACATCCCCTTTTGCACCTTTAGCAGACAACCCTTTTCGATCAGTAATTTTTCCGCCAGAAATCTGAATGGCAACTCCATATTTCGATATGGCTGAAATATTGGCCAAAGGGGTTTCTCCCTGGCTAGAAACAGCTATCGCAGTTGAACCATTCCCGTTTGCCTCCACATCACCTGTCACACTTAGCTCATGCACAATCCCACCTTCCACATGATAGGAATTTACATTCTCCCCATAGGTTTTTATACCCCCAGAAATTTTTAAATATTGAATTTCTCCACCAGCCTTTACACTAATAGCATCTGCTGGAAGAGTCATAATTACGCCTTTTACCAACGTCTGCCCCTCTGAGCCATTAGTTACTACACCGTTTTTTACTTCAATGCTACCAACAGGCTTACTGAACTGCATTCCGATAGATCCATTTCCATGAGTAATAATGGAATGAAAAACTGCTTTTCCCACCGTACCATCGTACTGGTTAAAGCCTCTTGCTCCAAGACCAAAAGTTTCTACTCTGTCTTTGGCTTCAAATTCATCTACGGTTCCAAAATTCACAAAACCAATACCACTTGGGCCAAAAGATACAATTGGCTTCTCAGCCACCCACTTTTCTACATAGCCCCAAGTATCCAGTACCATATCATTTACTCCGTAAGTGGTTATAGCACCATGGTGTATGATACTTTTTATTTTGGTTCCGTTTACAATAAAAACACCAGCGGTAATCATATCCGGTTGTCCATAAGGTAACATTCCATTCGAATAAATCTCTCCTGTAGTGATGCTATCGGCTATTACCCAACCACCATTATCCCCAAAACCACAAATAAACAATCCCGAACCAATTACAGGAGCACCTTTGCGGCCCAGGCTAATATTCTTTAAAGTTGCGTTAATTACACTGTTTGGGTCACTATTGAAATTATATACAGTAAAGGCTCCCTGAAACACATTAACGCCATATTTCTGCGGTTGCTCACAATACCTTCTGGCATCACAGGCCACAACATCCACATCAGTTGCAATTAGTTTTGTTTTAAGAGTACCGGCTCTAGTTAATATTTGAACCTGTCCGGAAACGACAAGGTTATTTAAATTTAAAGTCCCTAAATCAGGATGATTGCTTAGGGTATAAATGGCGCGATTATTTGGACTAGCTTGAATGGTAAGATTAGACACTTCATTATCAGCCGTTAAACCTATTCCATCACCATTATTAAAACTAATAATACACTTCTCCTTATCTGTTCCTGTTAAACTGAAACCAATAGGTAATACTATCGAATACGGACAAAGAATGGAGGTTTGTAGTTCTAAATTTGTTGGAGCATGGCTATTCAACGCAGCTACTAAATCGATCAGGGAGTTGATTTTTACTTTTATCATCTCTATTTAGTTTTAGAATGATTAGACTACAATAATCTAACTACTAAATATACGCAATAAGCTTTACGTAATCAAAGCAAATGATGTCCTAACTTAGCAAAAAACAGATTTGCTTCAAATTATACTTGTAACTATGCAAGTAAAACTTAGATCAGTATTGATTTAGGTTTTGTACAAATTTAGAAGGATATGGATAACACGATGACATTTAAGCAGGAATTTACAAACCAATGGATCAGAGCAAGATTTTTGATTATGCTCATGCTACCATTTTGGATTGGCTCCTTTATGTTATTGGCCTATTTTGGCTATGTTAACAGCTTTCTTTTTCTGAATCGCCATCATATGGATTCATTGGACAATATTATGCTCCAGATTACTCAGTTTGGTGATGCCACTTTACTTATCCCCATACTTGTATTTATATTTATATGGAAAAAACCGGAACTCATTATCACCATTATCATTGCGTCTATATTTTGCGGGATTATTACCTCTCTATGTAAAACATATCTATTTGCCCACTGGGATAGACCCTTAGCTGTTATAGGCAACCAGAAACTGGTACATACTGTAAATCATTACTTACTGTTTAAACATAGTTTCCCATCTGGTCACACAATTTGCGTTACCACAATATTAACTACAGTAGCCTTATCCAACTACCGATCAAAAATAACAGTCTTTTTGCTCACCCTAATAACTTTATTGGTTTCGTACTCTAGAATATATTTGGGTGCACATTTCTTAGGTGATGTGTTTGTTGGTAGTCTGGTTGGCACGGTAATATCCTTATCCACAATGGCATATTTTTTAAAGCCGGTGTCTTACGGTTTAAAAAAAATTACCCCTGTTAAACTAAATTTTCTGAAAGGATTGATTCTGATTTTGGCTGTGGTTACACTTGCATATAAAATCTTTTATTGGGTATAAAATCGATGCTCCATGAAGCAATGCCAGCCGACTTACTTAGGCAAAAACAGAAAAAAGCTAGAACCAACTCCCTCAATAGATTCAACCTTAATACTACCATTTAATCTTTCAACCTGCGACTTTACAGTTCCCAGTCCTATACCATTCCCTATATTACTGAAACGATCAGAAAGGCCTGAACAGTAACCATGTTCAAAAATACGATGTTGAACATCTAAAGGGATACCGATTCCATTATCACGTACAATAAAATGATATCCTTCAATAGTTTGTTCAAAACTCAACTCAATCTCCGGTTTAACCTTGTCGTTATACCTAACCGCATTACTCAAGAGATTCAATAATATTTGCTCTAAGGCGATCCTGGAAGAACAAATTTCAGCATCTATCGGTAGATCAAGTTCATAATGATCTGGTATGGTTAACATACCTAATATTTCTTCAAGTAAATTAGTTAAGAAAAACCTTTCTTTCTCTTCTCCTACCCCTACTTGCGTTTTTGAATCCTGCAGCAATTGATTTACATAATCTAAAAGCTTCCTGGCCGAGTTTAATGAAATATCTATAAAACGGTAATAATCTACATGCCCTGCCTTTTCTGCTTTACTTCTTAGCGCTTGGGCAGTCAGCATAATATTACCTAATGGATTTTTAATATCATGAGCCACGCGCTCTGCAAATTTTCTAACTAAACCATTAGACACCTCCAATGCCTTATTTAATTCTTCGTATTCAAATACTTTTTTACGCAATTCTATCAACTGCAGGGCCTGCCTGCCAAGAATTTTCAACGCGCTAATCTGGTTGTCATTAAGCTGCTTCTTTTCATTGCCAATTACGCAGATACTACCTAGCGCATATCCTTCGGGATTTACCAATGGAACGCCGGCATAAAAAACTACCTTATGTTCCGTAACCATTGGATTATCAAAAAAACGCGAATCTTTAGTGGCATCGCTAACGATCATAATCTCCTGATCATCCAGAATTGCATGGCTACAAAAAGTATAGTCACGATGATTTTCGGTCAGCTCAGTACCATATCGCGACTTAAACCACTGGCGTTCCTCCCCAATAAATGTAATTAGAGCCACTGGAGTCTGACATATTTCTGCAGCTAACATTGCCAGATCATCATAATCCTGCTCCTGATCACTGTCCATTAGCTTATAAGAAGCTAGAGCAGAGAGTCTGTCAGATTCATTTTTTGGTAACGGAGCAACTTTCATAAGCAAATATACATTGGCAATAAAGATAACATAATCCAGCAAATTGCCCCATTTCCTATCATATTCATCTTTTTTTACTATTGATTAGTATCATTAGTACATTTTATTATCTTGCATTTATGTTGATTACCTGGGCACTCACCTACCGGTATCAGCAAAGGGGATTTTAAGAAGCTACTGATTAACTACTTATGGAGAATATTTTTGGAAGAGACATTATTCCGTCCAATGAAGTTCAGCGTGTTGCTGCTTTAAAACGTTATCATTTAATACATACACCTCCAGAACCGGTCTTAGATCAAATTGTACAACTTGCTGCAAAAACATTCGACACCCCGATGGCTTTAATTTCATTGGTTGATGTAGATCATGTTTTCTTTAAAGCGACCATAGGTGTTCAGGGGTTGAATGGTATGGCAAGAGGGAAAAGCCTTTGTTCTATTGCTATCTTGGATACTGAACCTCTCATTATTCACTATGCTGAAAACAAAAAATGTTTATTAAACAATCCGATCATTGCTGCCGAATTTGGTTTAAAATTTTATGCAAGTGCTCCACTGACAACCCCAGATGGCTTTACTATCGGAGTTTTATGCATAGTTGATACAAAACCCAGAGGGTTTACCACTGAACAGATCAAATCTTTAAAAGACATGGCAGATTTAGTTATGAAGGAAATAGAGAACAGAAATATCTTAGATGCTTTTTAATCCTTAGGAGTTTGGGGTATGGTAAAATAAAAAGTAGAACCGATACCCTCTTCACTTTCGGCCCATAACTGTCCGCCATGCTTTAATACAAAATCATAACAAAGGCTAAGCCCAAGTCCGGTACCTTTTTCGCCAATAGTACCGAATGTAGTGTAATTAGAGTGCTTATTAAAAAGTTCACTTAGTTTATCTCTTGGGATACCTATACCTGTATCCTTAACCGAAAACCTAACCTCATTCTGACCTGCACTTGCTTTAAGAATGATTGTTCCACCCTCATGAGTAAACTTAACAGCGTTTGATAATAAATTTCGAATGATAGTTTCGAGCATCCCTCTATCCACATAAAGCAGGGAATCGCCTTTAACACTTTGGACGATTTCGATATCCTTTTTTACAGCCATGGGTAGCACGGTTTGAATACATTTATGCATCAATGCTGACAAATCTCTAACTTCTACAGGATTAAAACTTAAAGCATTAAACTGTGACTTGGCCCAGGTTAGTAAATCTTCAAGCAAATCATTTGCATTAGATAATTCTGTTTTCATCACAGAGAGATAGGCATGAACATCATCCGCCGAACTAGATTCAAAATCCATTAAAGTTAGATTCAGCAACTGTAAACTACCGGATATAGGATTTCTGAGATCATGTCCAATAATTGAGAAAAGCTTATTTTTCTGTTCATTAGAGGCCGTTAATTCTGTATTTAATGCTCTGAGTGCATTCTCATGAAATCTCCTTGTGGTCACATCTCTCATGCTACCTTCAGTTCCAACTACAGATCCATTTTCTACAATCAGTCGGGCATTTACAGATGCATACCTCAACTCTTCATTCTTTGTTTTTAATCGTACTTCAAAATCGATCACAAAGCCATTAATTTGCAGTTCTTCGATAATTCTTTCCCTGTCTTGAGGATAATAATAAAAATTGGCTACGGGCATACCAATAATTTCATGACGAGGATATCCGGAATGAAGTTCAATTGAAGGACTAATCTCAGTCACAATCCCCTGCTGGTCCGTTTGATAAAATACATCTTGTACATTTTCAAAAATGGTACGGTATTTCTTTTCACTTAGCACCAGATCGTTCTCAATTTCTTTCCTTTTAGTGATGTCTTCTATTTGAGAAACGTAATGCAAAGGGTGCCCTGTAACATCGTAAAGCATGGTTGCTGCAATCACCACCCATACAGGTTGACCGTCTTTGTGAATGTACCGTTTTTCGTACTTCATCTCTTCAATTTTACCCGTAGCAAGGTTTTCTAAAATTGAAATACTACTTTCCATATCTTCAGGATGAGTAATATCCTGTATTGTTAAGAGATTAAGTTCGGCTTCGGTATAGCCCAAAATTTGCGACAGGCTCTTATTCACTTTTTTCCATCTGCCTTCAGGACTTATTAAAGCCATTCCGATTAAGGAATGTTCGAAAGCTTGTTTAAATTGAGCTTCACTTTGATGCAACTCTTCTTCTAACTTTATACGTTTGGTGATATTAAAAGAAATAGCACCCACCATATTTCCTTCCCCATCCTTATCCCGAAAAAGAAATTTATAAGTTTTATAATATTGAGGATGCCCATGACTATCTCTTAAAGTCTGATGAAATTCCTTATTTTCGCCTGTTTGCAGTATAGTTTTATTATTTAATTGAGTAGCATTAGCAATATCTTCACCAAATATCTCTGTGAGGTTTTTACCTAGTGTCTCGGCAGGCAGATGAAAGTTATCAAAAAAACACTTGTTAGCGTACTTTAAAATACCATGATAATCAGTTATCCAGCAGAGCCCCGGCAATTCATCCATAAATAGCTGAAATCGCTTCTCATTCATAGTGATGTTGGCGCTCCCTGTTACGTCTTCGCTGTACATCATCATACCACCTATGTTTCCTGCATCATCTAACCAATGTCTAACCTCCCATTTCAACCAGATTATTGTACCATCGGCACGTTCAAACCGATCTTCATTGCAGGATTGATCTTTTCCATTCAGGCAGGCAGCATGAATATTTTTCCAGCGCATTTCTATTTCCGGAAATACTTCATAATGAGACTTACCTATAAGTTCTATATTTTCAAGATCATAGAAACTCACCCATTTATCAGAAACTGCCAGGTAACACATGTTGGTATCGACAATTGCCATCGGCACAGGAGAAACGGCAATAATACTTTTAAAAGCCGGGGGGAAATCGTTCATATTTGGTTGGGACAATGCCCAAAGTTAAAACTATATATACAACTCTACACAGGTTTCCTCCAATATTATGTTAGCTTTATAAACTTACAAAGAGGAAACACTTTCCTTCCTGCCCATTATCCAATTCATATTTCCAATATATTTTCACAACATCACCTTTTAATAAGGATATGAAAAAAAAAGATTCTGATGAATTGATCATTGCTAATAGAAAGATTGCATTTCAACATCAGGAAAAAGAGAACCGTGCTGCAGAATTAATCATCGCCAACAAAGAACTTGTTTTTCAAAACGAAGAAAAAGAAAGTCGAGCGGCTGAATTAGTGATTGCAAATAAGGAGCTAATTTTCCAAAATGAAGAGAAAGAAAATCGAGCAGCTGAACTGATTATTGCAAATAAAGAGCTTGCCTTTCAGAATGAAGAAAAAGAAAACCGTGCTGCAGAACTCATAATAGCAAATAAAGAGCTTGCCTTTCAGAATAAAGAGAAAGAAAAAAGAGCGGAAGAGTTAATCATCGCAAACAGAGAGCTTAAAAATGCAGAAGATGATATTCGTAAGTTAAATGACGAATTAGAACAAAAAGTAATCGAACGTACAGCTCAATTAGAGTCTGTAAACAAAGAACTAGAATCTTTTTCCTATTCGGTGTCGCACGATTTACGTGCTCCAATCAGGGCCATCAATGGCTATACGAGAATTTTGGTAGAAGATTATTCCGACAAACTTGATTCGGATGGCATAAAAATCCTTCAGTCCATTATTAACAATTCGAAAAAAATGGGTGAACTGATTGATGATCTGCTTGCATTTTCAAAATTGGGAAGAAAACAAGTAACGGTATCAGAGATTAACATGAATGACCTTCTTCACATGGTTCATGACGAATTATCATTTGAGGATTACGAAAACATACCTGAATTCAAAACAGATAACCTTCCAAATGCTATAGGAGATAAATCTCTGATTAAGCAAGTATGGATCAACCTGATTTCCAATGCTGTTAAATATTCAAAACATAAGATAAAAACAAGTATTGAGATTGGTGCTTATAAAAAAGACGATCTGATCGTTTACTATGTAAAAGATGGCGGAGCTGGGTTTGACATGCAATATTATGATAAACTCTTTGGAGTTTTTCAGCGGTTACATTCTCAGGAAGAGTTTGAAGGCACAGGCATTGGGCTGGCCATTGTACAAAAAATAGTGCATCGCCATAACGGCACAGTTTGGGCCGAATCTGAGTTAGACAAAGGGTCTTGCTTTTATTTCAGTCTTCTTAGTGTAAAACAATAAAATCAAAAAAATGAGCTACCATAACGTTGAAATTTTATTTGTGGAAGACAGCGCAGACGATGCTGCGCTTACCATTCGCGCACTTAAAAAAAGTGGCTTCACCAACAAGCTCCACCATGTAATTAATGGAGCCGAAGCGCTGGACTTTATTTATTGCAAAGGAGCGTATGCCACGAGGAATAATAAAGAGTTCCCTAAGTTAATCCTACTGGACTTAAAAATGCCAAAGGTATCTGGTGTACAGGTGCTGGAGAAAATAAAATCAGATCCAAATCTTAACTCCATTCCGGTAGTTATGCTGACTTCATCTAATGAAGGTCCGGATATAGAAAAATGCTTCGCCCTTGGAGCGAACAGTTACATCGTTAAACCTGTTGACAGCGATAATTTTTTTAATGCAGTAAAAGAGATCGGATTATATTGGATGATCTTAAATCAGCCTCCAAATTAACATCAGGAACAAATAATGGCACCGACCCTTAAAATACTTATCCTGGAAGACAATCAAAGTGATGCTGATCTCCTTAACCGTGAATTGAAAAAATCAGGGTTGAGTTTTACGTCAGAAATTGTCCAGACTCGTATAGAATTTGAGAATGCCCTGCAGAACTTCAATCCTGATCTAATATTATCTGATTATTCACTACCTTCTTTCGATGCTGTCGCAGCTTTTCAGATTAAACAAAATAAACATCCCGACACCCCATTTATTATTGTTTCTGGTATAATCGGAGAAGAAAATGCCGTTGAATTAATTAAGGCTGGTGTTACAGACTATGTATCTAAAGGTAAACTATTTACCCTATCTACAAAAATTAACAGGGCACTAAATGATACCCAAGTCAGGAAGGATAAATTAATAATTGATGAAAAACTAAAAGTCATTAACCAGGAACTTTTGGAGCTTAATCAGGAACTGGAAGCTCGAGTACTTCATCGTACAAAAGCACTGGCGGAAAGCGAAAGCCTGTTTCGCAGTATGATGGAGACCATTCCTCAAATCGCCTGGACCAATACAGTAAAAGGCGAAGTAGTGTTTTACAACCAACGATGGTATAATTATACAGGCTTGGATAAAGGTCAGGCTCAATTAATGGGATTTAAGGCCGTAATCCACCCAGACGATCTTAAGATTAGTTTTGACCAGTTCAGAACAATCCTGAAGACAAGTAATGGTGGCGAATTCCAAATCCGTGTAAAACGTATAGACGGTCTTTATATGTGGCATCTGATCCGCTTAATGCCAATTATGGATCAAGAAGGCCAAATGCAACTTTGGGTGGGTACTGCTACAGATATAGAAGAGCTCAGGGTGCTACAGCAGCATAAAGATGATTTCATCATTATTGCAAGCCATGAACTAAAAACGCCAATAACAAGTTTAAAGGCATCTCTACAACTTTTGGATAAAATAAAAGATAATTCTCCTTCACCTCTACATTCCAAACTCATTGTGCAGGCTAACAAAAGCTTAGGTAAAGTTAATGCATTGATTGATGATCTGTTAAATTCAAGTATGGCTAACCAAGGTCAACTACATATCCATCAACAAAATTTCATCCTATCCGACGCCATTAATGAATGTTGCAATGATATACGCGAAGAAGGTATCTATACGATCAAAATCGAAGGAAATCTGCACATTGAGGTATACGCAGATCTCATTCGAATTGGGCAAATAGTTAGCAATTTCATTACCAATGCGATAAAATATGCGCCTGAGTCAAAAGAAATAAAAATCTTCATCGAAACGATAAAAGATGTGGTTAAGGTATCGGTTATTGACAATGGCCCTGGTATACAGCCAGAAAAACTAGGCTATGTTTTCGATCGATATTACCGTGCTGAAAATCCTGGAACTCAATATAAGGGGTTAGGTCTTGGGCTTTACATTTGCGCAGAAATCATCAAAAAACATAATGGACTAATAGGTGTAGAAAGCGAATTAGACAAAGGCAGTACTTTTTGGTTTACACTACCTATTTAATTAACTTCTTTAAATGGCTTCCATTGCCTGACTATACTCAGCCCTACGTGCTGCACTATTACAGGAAGCTCTGTAAGCCAGCATTTTTTGCGCAGCTGCAATATTCTGATCCTCCCCTTTCCAAATATCAAGTGCAGGTTGCTGTATAGCTCTTGAAAAAGAGAATGTTAAGGGCCAGGGCATCACTTGTCCAAACCGCAAATGCATCATATTTAAACGTTCTGAAGCCAATTCATAGGATTGGCCACCAGATAAAAAGGCAACGCCGCCTACAGCTGCCGGAATCACTTTTAAGAAACAAGAAATTGTGGCTTCGGCAATATCTTCTGCCTTTTGTTGTACATTACAATTCAGACCAGGAACAACCATATTAGGTTTCAAAATCATTCCTTCCAAACAAACGCGCTGTTCATACAATTCATTAAAAACTTCCTTTAAAACATCTTGAGTTACCTCTGCACATCGTTCAAGGGTATGATTCCCGTCCATCAATACTTCAGGTTCAACAATGGGCACTAAACCTGTCTCCTGACACAGTGTAGCATACCGTGCAAGCGTTAGGGCATTAGCTTTGATGCAAGCCTTAGTAGGTATACCTTCATCTATTTTAATGACTGCACGCCATTTCGCAAACCGAATACCTAAGGCATAGTACGATTCCAAACGCTGACGCAAGCCATCCAACCCTTCGGTAATTTTCTCATCCGGAAAAGCAGCCAAGGGTACTGCCCCCTGATCAACTTTTATTCCGGCAATGATTCCTTTATGCTCCAACAGGCTTAAAAATGACACCCCATCTTCGGTTTTTTGATAGACAGTTTCGTCAAAAAGAATAGCACCACTTATACTTTCTTCCAATTGAGGAGTGGTTACAATCAATTGCCGATACTTTCTTCTATACTCTTCAGTTTGGGGAATTCCAAGTGCTTCAAATCTTTTGTTACAGGTACCCAAACTTTCATCCATAGCCAATAATCCTTTATCATCAGCCATTAACCTTTGAGCAGTATTTTTAAGTCCATGTATGTCCATTGCGTTTATCAAAAATGTATTTAATTGATAACAATCATGGAACACGATAGTTTGACTTAATCAGATTCTTTATTCCTGAATCACCATTTTGCTTTTATCAGCATTAAATTTAGGTTCCTCTTCATTTTGTATAGTTGCGTGCTCCATTTTTAGAAACTCATTTCTTGCTATGGTTGCTGTTTTATGATCGCCGGTGTGGCTCCATCCGGGTGGCATAAAAATGTATAGAAATTTATTTTTAAGACCTGGCGCTTTGTAAACATCCTTTAACAAACAAGCAAACTCACCAAAATAACTATCTAAAAAACTGTTAGGCTTCATTTCTCTGGTAATACCATATTCGATAGAAAGATTCTCTTTCTCTGGCTGGTAAGTTCCAAAAACACGATCCCAGATATTTAACAGGTTACAAAAATTTGTATCCATATACAATGGATTTTTAGCGTGATGCACCCTATGATGTGACGGCGTTAGAATGTATTTATACAGGAAGCCTAATTTACCATCCTTCATCAACTGTTCCCCAATGTGTATAAAGCCCCCGTAAAAACCATCAACAAACATGATTACAAATAGCATTGGCGGGTTAACACCCAATAGAATACAAACCGTAGTTCTGATAACATCTGCATATGGTCCTTCTAAAAAAAAGTGGGCATAGGATACCGAAAGGTTCATAGCCTGTGGCGCATGGTGAGTAGAGTGCAGGCACCAAAACAAGCGAACCTTATGCCCAAGATAATGATAGATAAAGTGTCCAAATTCCCACACTATATAACCATAAATAAACCAATACCAAGTAAAAGTGGTTTTAAAAATGGCATATTTTTCAAAAAGGCCTATACAAAATACTATGGCTGCTATGGAAATAAATCGTCCGATAAAAGCATTCAAAACATAAGAAAAGAAGGATATCTTATAATCGATAGCTTTGAACTTCCTTAATACCAAAGCCATTAACACCTCTAACACTAAAACTATCGGAAAAAGCGGACCTATAATAGAGATAAATCCATCATAAGTTAAAAATGAACTATAATCGCCAGAATTAATGATCTTGATAAAATTCCCAATACCAAAGAAACCAATAATCCAATCATAAATCGCTTGAAAAAAATCTACCATAATACTTAATATTTTATTTTACTAATTAGTTAGAATTATTCATTGAAGGTAAACCTGCAATACCCCACTGTTTATTTGGCTTAGCTCCTAGCCAAATCTGTAACTCGCCTCCTTTAACAAAGTCGGCATGCCTAAACCAAAACCGATTTAAAGGTTTTCCATTTAAAGTTACCTTTTGTATGTAACAATTTTTAACAGAATTGTTATGGGTTTTAATCACGAATTGTTTTCCCTTGTAATACTTAGGATCAAGCTTTATAGTTACTTCATCGAAAATAGGGCTTGTAATATCATAAACTGGATCTTTAGTTACATTACCTTGTAAATTAAACAAACCTATCCCCATCAAAGCGCTTAAAGCTCCCATTTGTCCCTGATCTTCATCTTGCCCACCATACCCCAGGTCAGGACTAACTCCTCCGTAAGATTGTTCTTTTACTATTCGTACCCAGCGCTGTGTTAACCATGGTTTTCCGGCATAGTTAAAAACATGGGCATCTGATAATCCGGGTTGATTGCCATAACTAATGTATCCTTGACCATACTCTGCTACAAAATCACTCTCCAATGCTTTTTCAAATGCATAATTAAGTTTATCACATAGCATATTATTTCCTCCCATAAGTTTTGCTAGCCCGCCAATGTCATGAGAAATACCCCATGTAGCCTGCCAGGAGTTAGCTTCTATCCAGCCAGCCGGGCTTAATGGATCGGTTGTCATGAATTTACCATCCTTATCTTTTGGGAATAGCAATTTTTGTTTTGGGTCAAAGAGTTTCTTCCAACCTTCAGAGCGCTTCATAAAGAATTTGTAATCTTCCTTTCTGTTAAGCTTGTCTGCCATCTGTGCAATAGCATAATCCTGAAAAACAGCTTCAACAGTTACTCCTGCACTGTTGGGAAAATATCCGTTTTTAGTGTAAAATTCAATATTTTCTTTAGTATCAAGAACACCGCCTGGTAAATGGTTCCTTCGTATAATATCAAATGCATGAGCAGGATCTGTTTTTGTTAATAAACCTTTCATATAGGTTCCAACTATGAGATTTGTAACAGGAGAGCTCGTCATAATAAAAGTATCACCTCCACCTACCGGACCTCGTGGCAATAAGTCGCCATCATCGGCAAACTGAAGCATTGCTGCCGACATATCATCTTGTACTTCCGGCCATCCTAGCCCCCATAACACATTAAGATTCCATTGGGTAAGCCACCATGCATCTGTATTGTACATATCGTGTTTAAGCACACCATTAGCCGTCTTTGGCACGGTCTTAATTCTAAAAGCAGTATCACTCAATACTGGTTCTCCTTTTTTATTTGTACGGTCGGGATAATCTCCGGAAACATCTGTTATTTTATGGCGTCCCAAAAGCACATGCCACAAATCAGTATAAAACTTTCTCTGCTGATCTGTACTTCCGCCTTTCACATCAATTTTACCAAGCCACTCATTCCATACATTTTTAGACTCATTTCTTACAAAATTAAAGTCCCAACCGGCACATTCTGTTTTTAAATTATTACGAGCATTTTCGAGACTGGTATATGAAATTGCAATCTTCATCTGTATCTGATCTCCTGCTAAAACATCATATTGCGGTGCAACACCTACGTTATCTCCACTTAATTTACTAATGCTTTCAAAACGCTTTTGGCCTTTCCAACCTGCAAGCGATTTAAATTGTTTATCAAACTGAACAACAAAAAATACTCTTACATCTTTAGGCCCACCCCACAAGCGGCCAACTGAACTAAAGGAACCCTCATACGAACTACCTGAAACCTGATCTACATTGGCGTTTACCATAGTTGTACCCCCAATAAGTCCTCCCAAATTGGTAATTACCTGAGCTTTCATATCCTGAGTATAAGTAAAACGATAAAAGCTTACCCTATCAGTAGAAGTTAGTTCTGTCCATATTTTATGATCTCGTAGAAAAACACGCTGGTATCCAGGTTGCACAATTTCGTCGTCATGACTATATTCAGATTTCCAGGCTGCTTCACCTTTTACCGGATCTACACTTGCCGCAGTTGGCATAATTTCCAATCCTGATAAACTCCAGTCATGGATTTGCCCAAAACCAAGTATCTGATTTTCATTGTAATTATATCCACCTCCCCATTGGTTTTTATTTCTGGTATGCGGTGCAGCACTCATCATTCCAAAAGGTCTACACCCTGTTATAAAATAAAAATATCGTCCTCTGTTTGTTTCAATATAAGGATCGACAAGTGAGGTATAGTCGGGGTTATTTTCAGGTGATCTGAACACTTCAATTTCAGAGAGGCCAAGATTATTACCATCTCCATCCGTAACCACAAAACGCACCCACTTAATTTTTTTAGTTTTAAAAGTAACTGCCTTGGCAGTACCGTTATTTGGGATAGAATTAACCCATTCAACAGATCCATCACTGAATATCAGTTTCCCACTGCCTGTAAATTCCTTCAAATCTGGTCTATCGTATAGAACAATTCGATCAACCATCACATTATCTGTCCAGTCAAGCTGTATCCAAGGATATCTTACATATCCCCAAAAGGCTGTACTTCCCATACATGCCCATTCACCTTTGCCATTTACGCCAATAATACCATCTGTCACATTTTGAGCTGAAAAATCAGCACTGTAGGTAGTCGAAACGGACACTTTTGCCTTAGGGGCAATATTATCCCCTCCTGCATTGGCCTTTATGTATCCTAACAATAATATAAGTAAGAATTTATACTTCATTGGTTTTGGTTTAATTTGGTTAGCTAAAGGAAACCAATTAAACCTCCTTTAGTTTGTATATACATATATACCAATACTTTTTATAAATTCCTTATAAAAAGTAAAAAAAACCTGTAAAATAGCTATTACAACTTAAAAATAGCGAATAAACCCACCCTATATGTTAATACATTAAAAAGTATCTTTTAATCTTTGAATGATAAGTTCAGCAACTTTTTTGCCTTGCTCAGCTCCTGCCTCTACACCGGATCGGTAATGAATTCCACCATATATCCTGCTAATGGATGCTTCGGCTGCCGCCTCCTGAAATGAATTAAAATGACGTTGCATCCCGATATACTTAAGATCACTTGTATCTAGAAATGAGAAATTATCACCATAAATATGAGCTAACACTGCAGATGCTGATGCGGTAATCGCACTATGTCCACTGGTATATTCCGGGAATGGCGGGGTTTGCAAAAACGGATAGAAATCTTTATCTATCCACTCATTGATTACTGTAACTGGCCTAACAACATTGCTTCTATATTTCTCATCCCAACAAGCAATAAAACCATCATACAAAGCTATCGCTGTCATTGTGTAGCTTTTTGCAATTTTTACCGGACTAGATTTCGTTTGCCTTGCAGCAATGGCTGCGATACCCATCCAATGACCACCCGGAGTTATCTTTTTAGTACCAAACATCAAATGTCCTGAATGCTCAATTACAAAAGGATTATCATCCCAATACCGCGCAATTGTTTTTTGCTCTTCAGTTAAACTCTTACCTACAGTATAAACCTCTTTAACTTGCTTATAAAACACACTATTAGTATCCTTACTAAACTCAGGAGGTCGCGGAGGCATAAATTGCGAAGCAGAATCCAGCACCATTGGTTTCATTGTATTCCAACACCACTCCACTCCATCTAAATAATCCGGCGGCGTTGGCCTCCATTTTCCTGGGGCGTTACTTCCCAAATGTTTAGGCTTCCCTCTGGATTGTAAGTACCCATCTACCATAGCTCTTTTCAGTATTGCCTTAGCAACTGTATCACCAAAAGCTAAGGAACGCTGATAAGTTGAATCATCTAAATTCTCTTTAAAATTAGTATAAACAGAATCTTCATGAGCTTTCAACGAGTCAATAGAAAAAACTTTAATGTTGCGAACTACTGTAAAAAAAGCTTTTGTGGCAGCAAGCGTATAATTGTATTTTTTATCTTTTTCCGGCTGAGGCATCTTACCAAAACCATGCAATTTTTCAGCAATGGAGCTGCTTCCTTTTTCATCAAACCTTACAGCTTCATAAGATGCTAAAGATGAATACACATAAATCCTGGTAGCTACCGGGGGAGTAAATACATCGTAAATAATAATCTGTGTAAGTAGATCCTGGTTTTGATGCAATACTTCAGCATCTGATAATTTCACCTCGCCTTTTTTACCACAACCACTAATCAAAATAAAAAAACACAATAATAACCAGATTGGTTCCAGACTTTTTTTCATATCTAACTTCTATTACTTTAATAAACTATTTTCCTTGTTTTCCCCTTGCTATCGGAAATAACAACGGATGCAACATTCTTATCAGCACTAAGAAACCTTGCTGATTGAGAAAGAAATGAAAAGCCATAAGGGAATTCTTGCTTCTGCTTTTTACCATTTTTAAATAAAAGTTCGGCACTTACTTCGTTTGGTTGCAGGGCGATGTTATTCTTATCTTTTTTAAGCTCAAATACCTTTAATGGCCCACGATTTTGACCTGCTGCCAATAAGTATTTACCACTTCCACTTCTCAACTTAACTAGTGCTTTCCCATTACCTGGAATAAAAATACCGCTCCCAAGAATCGTTTGAGGAACAAAACCACCTTTCCCATCTCCTTTCAACATCAACCCATTCAAAGCATCATAACGACCAACCGTCACCTCTGTTCCATAATCATTTGTATTAATAACTAAATCCAGATTTCCATCTCCATCAAAATCATCTACAGTCATTCCGTTCAAAGCTGATAATTGTGCCTGAAAAGGCAAGGGTATCATAGTAAATTTACCCCCACCATCGTTCCTGATGTAAGAAGATTTTAAATTATTTGATTTTAATATCAATGCATCTTTTAATTGCTCTTTACTAAGCACCTGATCCATAGTAGCTGTTGCAAATGATTTGTAATTCTGAAATTTTGAACGCATACCGATCATCTGTTTTACAACATCATCCCTCGTTTGGGCCGGATATTCCTTTTTCGTAGGATTACCTTGGCTTTCTGGAAGATACAAAGAAGGAAAAGCATCAAAGCTGTCATTATTATCAAAGTTTTTGGCATAAATTGATACAGGATATTGATCAGTCGCTTTAAAAAAAGAATTCTGACCAAGATTGCCAACTACATAATCAATATCTCCATCGTTATCAAAATCCCCCGCGGCAATACTGTTCCACCACCCAATTTGACTTGACAAGCCCGTTTTTTCGCTAACGTTTTTGAAAACACCTTTTTCATTTTTTAAAAATGTCATTGACATCCATTCTCCGGTAAGCACAAGATCCTGCCATCCATCATTATCAAAATCAGTAAACAAGGCATCGCATACCAAGCCAATATTATTTAAATCTTTTGCAACCACTGTACTTACATCAGTAAATTTCACATTACCACCCTTAGAATCATTGCGATAAATGTAACTGGATACCGGTTTTGGATAACTCCAGGGCTCTATCCTTCCTGCAATAAAAAGATCTAAATCTCCGTCTTTATCATAATCAATTACTCTAACGCATGATTTACTAGTGAAATTTTGAGAAAGTGCATAAGCATCAATTGTGAAATTACCTTTTCCATCATTGATGAAAAACTGATCCTGATACGCAGCTGTATTTGGTTTACTTTCATAACCACCGCGAGACAAGTAAAGATCCAGATCTCCATCACCATCTGCATCAAACAAAATAGCTCCCATATCCTGAAAGTGAACATTCATTACTTCAACCGGCTCTACAATTGTTTTTTGCAGGAAAGAACCATCTTTCTGTTGTGTTAAACATACTGCCCCAACAGAAGAATTACCGCCAACAATCATATCATCCAAACCATCGCCATTCACATCTCCGGCCGCCAATGATGGCCCGTATTCTGAAAATTTGTGGGGCAATAACTTTTGAATATTAAAATCAATATAGTCGGCTTGCGTATGCACATATTGTATACCTACCGACTTAGTGATCTCCTTAAACAAGGTGTTCTGTGCTAATACAGGAGTTTGCCAATTGTACTTTTCTTTTGCATTTTTCTTATCAATTTTTACGGTTTGATCTGATGCTACATTTTTCATCAACTGCTTGGTTCCATCCGGCCATTTAACAATCAAAGAATCTACCGAAGTAACAGTTCCAAGCCCGAAATGAGGATTTAAAGGTATAGTGGATAGATAGCCCCTATAAGGAGTTTGCTCATACGCTTGCTGCTGTCCTGCATAATATATTTCAACCCAGGCACCAAGTCCATTTAAGTTTAAGGAATCACCTTTTAATTGCACAGATAGATAATGCACATTTTCCGGCTTTGAATTCAGCTTGGTATTTTCATAAACTGACGCCTCATCATTAATGTTATTAATCACCATATCCAAATCACCATCATTATCAAGATCTACAGAAACACCTCCGTTTGAGAATGATATTTCTGTTAAACCCCAGTCATTAGATACATCACTAAAACTGCAATTACCATTGTTACGAAAAGCGTAATTATGCAATTTAACCTCTGGTATTTGCGCTAATGTATTGGCTTGAGTAGTAACTGGTGAGGCTTCACGCCGAAAAGCAATAAAATCACGATCTGTTACGTCTTTAGGGAAACCATTAGTAACCACCAAATCCCTCAGTCCATCATTGTCGAAATCAGAAACTATGGGAGTCCAGCTCCAGTCTGTTTCTGAAATACCTGAAAAGTAACCCACATCACTAAAAATTGGATCTCCAATGGAATCATTCAAATTTACCCTTGGTCCTTGATTAATTTGTAATGAATTACGAACGTACTGGTATTGATATTTAAAAAAATCATTAAGCTGAAATGTTTGATAGCTGTTTGAAGCTGACATCATCTTTTTGCGATAATTATCTTCAGGACTCATATCCAATTCTATAACATCCGACAGTCCATCGTTATTAATGTCTATCACATCCTGCCCCATTCCATTTGCAGAAGTATGTTTAAAATAAGATGTGGCTTTATCAGTAAAAGTACCATCATGATTATTTATATACAAAAGGTCATTTGAAATAAAATCATTAGTAACAAAAATATCCTTCCAACCGTCTTTATTGAAGTCTGCAATATTTACTCCATGCCCATAGCCTTCTATAGTAAGTCCAGCAAGTTTAGTAACATTTGTAAATACCGGATGCTTCAAGGAATTGTTCATGTCATTTCTATAAAGCCTTCCTGTGCTCGGCGATGAACCATCTACTATTTTGGGTCTAAAAACAGCCGGGTTTATATTTGAAGTTATTTCATTAACCACCAGATACATATCCAGATCACCATCATTATCGTAATCAAAAAAAGCAGCCATTGTTGAATGAGAGGTATCATCCAATCCATACTCCGCAGCCTTTTCTTTAAAGACAGGCAATCCATCTTTATCTAAACCTTGATTAACGTAAAGAAGATTTTTCCTTTTTTCAGGATTGCTATCCATGGAAGCACAAACGTACATATCCATCCATCCATCGTTATTAATATCAACAACGGCCACCCCCCTGCACCATTTACCATTTCCAGTTACCCCTGCACTTTCTGTTATATCCTTAAATTGTAATCCGCCTTTGTTCAGATACAATTTATTAGACACCATACTTCCCGTAAAATAGAGATCCTGCAAACCATCATTATTAAAATCACCTATCCCAACACCACCACCATTATAAATGTTAGTTACATCTATTGGATTGATAGAGTCCGTTTCAACTATTTTATTATTAAAAGTAATACCTGAATGTTCCGATGTTATTTGTTTAAACAACTTGGGATTCTGCTTGCAGGAGAACTGAAATAGGGAAACAACACCAACAAGAATCCTAAAACCAATAGATTTCATTAAAATAAGTTTAAAAGAAAAAACAAAAACTAATAATTAATACAATGTTAGTACATAATAAAGTAAAAACACCAAAAACCATCATGAACTGTATCAAATATATGACAATAATTATAATATCATAAACAAAGAAACTTAAAAATATTTACCCTAAAATGCCTTATTAAATACTATCTCTCTTTTATTAATATCTATCCACACAAGAACAATATCGCAATTTAATCATACAAAAGATTAAAAATCAAAACAAAATACGGAAAAAAAGCAAATAGAACTTACAAAATCAAACATTAAAATATTCTCTTCAAAAATTGACTTGATTGATTCATTTGTAAAAAAATAAAAAATAAAAATCTTTGAATTATAATTTTTCTGTTATATTCGATTTATGTTTATATGTATGTACATAATTATGTAGCATCAAATCAAATAAACAAGGGGTATTACTAATTAAGAAATCTAATTCTTTAAAAAGATATTTTTCATGCCAATAATTATGGAGATAGTAGTAGCTATTTAAAAAAAAACAAACGGCCGCCAGTACAAACAAGCGATATAAGATAAAACTGGATTCATACCCAGTCAATAAACCAAATATAAACTATAGTTAATTGCTTTTATGAAACGTAAACTATTGCCGCGCACCCGGCTAAAAACAATGTGCGCCGTTTGTGGAGTTGTGCTCCAATTTTTTTTAAGCTCGGAATTACGGGCTGAAAATAAAAAAACATCAACAAATAAAGATTGGAATACTCCTAATGCTAAGGATTATGAAACAAAGCGATCACAAGACAAGGTTATTACAGGAAAAATAACAGACGAAAGCGGAGCTGGAATTCCTGGCGCGAATGTTCTTGAAAAAGGCACTACTAATGGTGCGGTTTCAGATGGTGATGGAAAATTCACTTTAAAAGTTAAAGGCGAGAGTAGTGTCCTGATAATTTCTTATGTAGGCTATTTAAATAAGGAAATAACGGTTGGCTCTTCATCCGCTATTAATATAAAACTGGAGCCTAATCAAAAAAATCTTGATGAGATAGTAGTAGTAGGTTACGGCACCCAGAAAAGATCTGAACTGACCAATGCCGTGGTACAAACATCTGGAGATGAGATTAAAAAATCTAACGCACTATCAGTCTCAAACTCATTAGCAGGCAGATTAGCTGGATTGTATGTAAACAAAACCAGTGCTGTTCCAGGCTTTGATGATGCGCAAATTTTAGTAAGAGGTCCTAAAACTTCACGAAACAGTTCTGCACTAATTGTTATCGATGGTGTAGCCAGTGCAGATCCTGATGGTTTAAATCGACTAGATCCTAACGATATAGAATCTATTTCGGTTCTAAAAGATGCTTCTGCAGCCATTTATGGTGCTCAATCAGCCGGTGGTGTTATTTTAGTAACCACTAAAAGAGGTAAAACAGGGAAACCAGCATTTGATTTTACAACCACACATACCTTTCAGTCTCCAACGATGAAAGTAAAATCGGCAAGTGCTCTTGAGTATATGAAGGTTCTTAATGACAGAAGAAAATTAGAAGGCACTCCTCCTGATTTTCCTGAGGCATTGGTTGAATCTTTCAGAAATGGGGAAAGAAGAGCCGAAGACTGGTGGGATGCATTGGTTGATGGCCCGGCCAAACAATCCAGGCAATCTCTTACTATGCGTGGAGGTACCGAAAAAATAAGGTATTTTACTTCTGCTGGTATGGCCAACCAAGGGGGAATTCTTCGTGGAGATAATACTACAAAGCTCAGACAGTACAATGTTAGAAATAATTTAGATGTAACCGTTACTAATAGTTTTGAGGTAGGGCTCGACCTTTCATTCAGAGAGAAATCTACTCAAACCCCTCAGGGAGGTCCTGGAGGAGAAATTGGATATCTTGCTGTCACAAGCCCTTTACAAGAAGCTTATATAGGAGGCGATTATCGCTATCCGGGTGAAGGTTGGTCGCAATCAAACCCTGCTGCAAGGCTGCTAAGCCCTGGCTATCGCAAATATAAAGCCGATGTAGCCAGTGGAACCCTTAGGTTCAAATACAGTATGCCTTATGTACCGGGATTAGCCTTAGAGGGATATGCCTCTATTGTTAAAACAATGAACTATAATAAAACCTTCAACTACACCTGGTTTTATTATGAAAAAAATACAGCGGGAGAAATAATTAAGAAGCCATCAAGAGTAATAGAAGATATTGGATTGAGAGAAGATTTCGATCAAAGCTTAAGAAACACAGAAAATTTAAAGCTTTCTTATACTAAAACAATAAAAGAAGCCCATAAAATTGATGCATTTGTTGCATACGAACAAATGGAATATAGTGCCAATAATTTCTATGCTCAACGTCTTGGTTATGACTCACCTCTAATAGATCAACTTTTTGCGGGGAGTACAGATCGTAAAAACTGGAGTAATGATGGTCGCGCTTCTGAATCCTCCAGACAAAACTATTTTGGTCGTGTAAGTTACGGTTACAAAAGCAAATACCTTCTTGGTTTCAGTGCAAGATATGATGGCTCGCCTATTTTCCCTAAAGAAACCCGTTTTGGTTTCTTCCCACAGGCCTCAGCAGCTTGGGTGGTTAGTAATGAATCATTTATGCCAAAAGACCTGTTTAGTAATTTAAAACTAAGAGCTTCATGGGGCCAATTGGGTAATGACAGAGTAAATCCATTCCAATACATTGGCGCCTTCGGGTATACTGATGGCTGGGTTGTTAACGGAAACGATGTACGAGGTATTGCCGCGACATCAACACCTAACCCAAATATCACCTGGGAGGTAAGCGAAACTACAGATTTAGGCTTGGAGGCAGGTTTTCTAAACAACAAGTTAACCTTTGAGGTAGATGTATATAAAACCAAAACATCCAATATTTTAGGAAAAAGACAAGCTTCTATTCCAGGTTACACCGGCTTGATACTTCCAGATGAAAATATTGGCAAAATGGATAGCAGAGGTATTGAGTTTCAGGCCGGATACACCCAGAATCTGGGGGATTTAAATCTTAAATTCAATGGAAATATATCTTACAATAAGAACAAAATAGTTTATTTTGATGAAGCACCTCAGGCAGAACCCTATCAAAAGCTAGAAGGAAATCCTCTTGGATCTGATTTAGTATATAAAGCAATAGGCATCTACAGAACCCAACAGGATTTGGATAATAACGTAAACTATCCAGGTGCCCAATTAGGAGGGTTAATTTTTGCCGACTTAAACAACGACGGCGTTATCAATACAAATGACCGCTATAGATTTGATGATACTGCATTTCCAAGAACAGAAGCAACAAATGCACCTCACATTCCTTTCCCTAAAATGCAATTTGGGTTGAACATTGGAGTAGATTACAAAAACTTCGATTTAACAATGTTACTGCAAGGGCAAAGCGGAGCTAAATGGCGCTTAAGCAATGGTTTCAATTCAGGAGCAAACGGTAATGGACTAGCCTACGTCGCTAAAAATAGTTATTCATTAGAAAACCCTAATTCAATACTTCCGAGAATTGGGCCAACAGGTTTAGAAGGTTCAGATAGTGACTTTTATTATCACAATTCAGTATGGGTTCGTTTCAAATCGGCTGAACTAGGATACACGCTTCCAAAAGATGTAATTTCTAAAATTGGAATTTCGGCATTAAGGGTATACGTATCTGGAGACAACCTATTCATGCTATATAATAACCTTAAAAAGTATGGAGCAGGTGATCCTGAATTCTTAAGTGGAAATGGTGGGGTTTATCCTAATATGAGAACCTTAAGTTTTGGACTTAATCTTACTTTCTAATTACAACTCATATGAAATATTTAATACTCAAAAATAAAATAGCCAAAAGAGCATTTACTATACTGCTTATAGGCCTCGCCGCTTCCGCGTGTAAGCGTGATTTGTTGGATAAAAAACCATTAGATGCAATATCTGAGGATGTTGTTTTTAAGGACGCTACATTTCTTCAAAATTATGTATACAATGTGTACAATGGAATAAAACCACCATGGAGCCCGGGAGTTGGAGGATTTGAGGCACTGACCGACATTGCAGTTAATCAGCCTGAAACTCACAGTAGATCGGGAGGTATCCGCCAGTATATAGAAGGAAATCTTAATCCTGACAATGTTACAGACCTTACCAACATCTGGACTGATGAATATGGTTATATCAGAAAAGCTAATATCTTTTTTGAAAAGGTTGAAAACTCTGAAATTGCTCCTGAGAAACTAAATCCAATGAAGGGTGAGGTTCACTTTTTACGTGGCTGGATGTATTTTGAACTAATGCGCACTTATGGTGGCGTACCAATTATTAAAACCAGCTATAATTTAAATGACAATAGCTTTGATACACCTAGAAATACTTTTGATGAATGTGCTGCCTTTGTATTAAGTGAATGTGATTTAGCAATCGGATTATTAGATGGCCAACCTGTTAATGCCGGAAAAATCAGCAAGGCAGCGGCTCTTGGCTTAAAAGCACGAGTATTGTTGTATTTAGCCAGTCCTCTGAATAACCCTTCAAATGATATCTCTAAATGGCAAGCTGCTGAAGTAGCAACCAAAGCTGTTCTCGATGCAGGATTTACATTACATCCAACACATGAGGATTTGAATGTAAAACCACTAAAAACAGATGAAATCATCTTCGGTAAATCCTTTACTCCCGGAACCAGAATTCCGGATTGGGGTATGAATTACGATTATTGGCCTAGCGGATTTGATGCACAACAACGCCTTATGCCTACCCAAACTTTTGTTAATATGTTTCAATTGACAAACGGAGAATATCCATATCTTGCTGATGGCACATCTGTAAATCCTGCTTCTGGTTATGACCCACAGAATCCAGAGAAAAACAGAGACCCAAGATATTACAGCTATATTGTTTACCCTGGTGCTGGCCCATTTACTATAAATGATGGGGCAAAGAGTACAGTAAGAACATACGAATACTGGGAGGATGCAAACCCTAACCCAAATAATGCACCGCCGTACTTAAATCCGAATAAAATAGATTCCAAAAATGGACAAGAACTGTTTGATTTCGGTAGGGATTCCAAAACCTATTGGGTAAAAGGATTAACTCCATTCCATTGGAGGGTTCAAACCGGATATACATTCAAAAAACTATTGGATTTTGAAGGACCTCGTGCAAGTTTTGATTACGATTACAGTCAGGTAATCATTTTCTTGAGATTAACAGAGTTTTATTTAAACTATGCCGAAATTCAAATAGCATTAGGCAAAGAGCCAATTGCACGCGAGTACATAAATAAAATCAGAAAAAGATCATCAGTTAACATGCCTGATATCACCAGTTCTGGTGCCAATTTAGTAAGAGATTATAGAAATGAAAGAGCTATAGAATTACACCTGGAAGATTCCCGCTTCTACGACCTTATGCGCTGGAAAGCCGCTCCAGGAAATGTAGATGTTGCAGTAAGAGGACTAACCAGCGTTAAAATGGACTGGACAGGAGCTAAAGTTGGTGACTTAAAAGGTAAACTGACTTATACTTATGGTGTGATATCGGAAGCTGAAGTAAGAAAACCATGGAAAGGAGATTACTATTACTTGTTCCCAATTCCGAGAGGCGAAATAAGAAGAAGTAACGATGCCCTAAAACAAAACCCTGGTTATGACCAATAATCGTATTACAAACTATAACTAGATCAAAGTTACCTATCATCTGATAGACGCTCGAAAACCCAATGGCAAATATCGGCCATTGGGTTTATTATTTTTAATTATTAATCTAAAAACTAGCGCTTACTTTTTGTCCTTTAATCAGGTTAACCTCATAAACATCTCCTGTTTTATTTACATTTTTAATGCTCCATTTCGGTTTTCTTCCATCAAAATTATCCTTAATTCTAACTTTTCCGGCTTTTGAAGCGACGATGCTAAATCCGACAGTCAAATTGTTTTTCCGTATTGCAGATACCTTATAGCCTCCCTCAGCTCTTAAATTTGTGAACGAAGCATTAGCCCATTTTTCTGGCGTAGCCGGAAAAATACGGATAACCCCTGTGTTTATTTTACCGGGTGCTGAGCTCCAGCTTTGAAGCAACATTTCATGAACCGCTTGTGAGGCCAAAAAGTTACCTTCTAAAGTAAACGGACGGTATGTAAAATCCGAAAATCCACTTTTAGTCTGATCACCATTAACATGAAAGCCATTGCGCAATACAAATGCTTTAACAAAAATATCCAGATCCTTAACAGCACCTTCGGCATCCCCGACTCTTGCCTTAAGGCAACTCATCCACGAAAAGCTATAACCACACCATTGACTTGTTCCTAATTTATCCCAACTTTTTAAACTCGCGTCTATTATCTGTGTAGCCTTTTCACCATTTTCCGTCGTAATTAAATTAAAAGGATACAAGCCGATGATATTAGACAAATGGCGGTGACTACTCTTCAGCTCATTATTTGCATCCAACAGCAATGTGCCATCATCCTTAGTATGAAAATCTCCTAACGCTGTAGCGGCCTCATCCCATTTTTTTATATCAGAACTTTTACCACAAGCTTCAGCCATTTCCTTTAGAGATAGAAATAACATCTTTAAACTCATCAAATCATAATTACTATTAGGTTCAAGCCAAGCTTTAGGGCTGTTATCAAACATTTCAGGAGAAGAAGAAAGAGGCAGTTTCAAAATCCCATTAGCATCCTTTTTCAGTAGTCCTAACATACACTCTCCTACCTCTGAACTCCATGGATAGGCTTTTTCTTTCAAGAATTTATCATCAGCAGTATAAGCCCAGTGAAGGTAAAATAAATGTGCACTCCACGCACTCATTGATGGCGACATACTATATTGTCCCCATCCACCCAATGGTTGTCCGCTATAAGACATTACACCTGGGCAAGCTAATCCTTTAGTACCATAAAAATCTTTGGCAAAGGCTCGAAACGAGTCGCGTCGATCCCATAGAAAATTAAGGTAAGAAGCACCCTCATCAAAACGGCCTGACTCCTGATAAGCCATATAAGTCATCTGAGTATTCAAATCATTATGATAATCTCCTTTCCAAGGAGGTAGCGAACCATTATCTGCAGTCCAAACTCCTTGCAAGGGCATTGGAGGAGCATTTAAACGTGATGCTGCCCCATAAAAATATTGAACTAAGTTGTATTGTTTTTGAACAGCAGTATCCGGTACACTTACACTTGATTTCTGCCAAAATGCATTCCACCATTGTTTATGAGGCTTAAGGTTAGCCTCATATCCTTTTGCTAAAGCCACCATACAGCGTTTCGCAGCAAGCGAAAGAAAATCACCTGCATCCGATGTAGAGGTAATAGTAACGGCAAGTAAAGTCTCTTTGTTAATTACTTTTTTCTCTATATAAACGCAATATTTTAATCCTTCTGCTGCTTCCTGTATGTACCATTGTGCATTACCCTTTTTTCCTTTAACAGCATCAGGGTAACCCAGCTTACTTACAGAACCACCACTGCTTGGACCGCCCTTTTCATCTACATTTTTACGATATACATCCGAAGTACTCAAAAGGTCAACAGCATCCGGAATAGTTCCTTTAACTGAAAGCAATGCCACAGGCTCACTAGCACTATACAGAGCCCTCACTACAGCCCCCGATTTAAAATAAGCCAAGCCCTCGGCAGTAGCCAATTTCAGTTCAAAGCTCTTCGCAATCTGGCCAACCGGCAATTTAATTTCAATACGTCCCGCTGGCAGCTTAGTTGGACTTACACCGTTGTATGGGCCATCCCACCACTCATTTACAGTACTAAATTTCTTTTGAGCAATCATTTCTGCTCCTTTTTGATAGGTATACTTTTTCCACCACTCCTTTTCACCTGTAGTGCGTTCATCCCATAAATCACCTCTATCCAGAGATAGTCTTATGGTATTATCCTCTCCCCATAACAAGCCACCCATCAAACCATTCCCTAATGGGATAGCCTCATCCCAGGTGTTTATAGGAGCTTTTAACAACAAATTAAAACGTGCATCAGGTATTTGCGCGCAGACTGTAAAAACACAGCCTAGATTTAACAATAATAAAATAATTTTAAAGGGCTTCATTTTGTGTAGTTTAGAAGTATTACAAATTTTATCCATTTCTGATGCCAAAAACCTTCTCATAAGGGCATGAAATTACTAGCATACAATATCTTCGCTAATCACCAGAAATTCAATAGAGAATTCAGTAAAAGCATGAATTATTCTATTTTTATATATCAAATATATTTCAATGGAAGTACTATTTTTCAAGCCTCAATCTGAACTACTTAAAAAGTACATTGATTACTTCTACTTGATCAATAAGAATGACCTTTCAGAAAACGTCTCTTATTATACTTTTCCTCAAATCAACTCCATTGTTTCTATTAACCATAACCCAAGATTTATATTTGAAAAAAATAAAGTCACCGTAAAGAGAAACCGCAAACTTACAGTGCTTTCCACATTAATTTGTAATTACAGTAAACCTATTGAAGTAAGTATCCCAGGCTACCTTAATGAAATTACAATCAGCTTTAAGCCATTGGGTTTAAATGCATTTCTGGATAAAGATCTGAACACATACACTGACATTTATTTTTCTTTTTTCAACCCTTATATAGATTTCCATCCGGTGATGGCCGAAATTCTATCTTTAAACTCATCAACTGAAAAAATTAAACAACTAGAGGATTATCTTATTACTAAACATAGAAAATTCAATCACCCTTTTCTGCATGAGGTATTAGCAGATATGCTCAATGCAGATTGCAACTATACCATAAAGGATATTGCAGCCAAATATAAAATCAGCAGAAAAACGCTATACAAGCATTTCGAAATTCATATAGGAAAAAGTCCGGCTGAGATGAGGAAATTGATCCGTTTTAGACAGATCATTAAAGAGCATATAAAGTTTAACGAAAAATTTAAACTTTGTGATATTGCACATAAAGTCGATTTCTTTGATCACTCCCACCTCATCAAAGATTTCAAGTCAATAACAGGACTTACACCAAAAACATATTTTAAAAAGGTAAGCCCCCTAAATGATGGATTAGTGAGTTGGCTATTTATATAAAAATGATGGTTACACTTTTACTATTTTAAAGGAAATCAGATACTTATTTTTGCGGCCGCATAATAAAAGCAAACAAGTACGTTATGGAAAGAGCCATCATATTAGATGAATTAAAATCCTTGTTACTACATAAATTCGGCATCAATACGCTTAACCCCTCTCACTGTAAGTTTATTGCAAATGAGATAAAAAATTTAACCAACAAAAATATCAGCGAAACAACTGTCAAGCGTGTATTCGGATTCGCTAGTGTAAAACACAATTTCTCACAGTATACATTAACACTGTTAGCAGACTTCAAAGATGAAATAAGAAAGCAAATAAAGTCCAACCACAGGGAAACCTCAATAGAAAAAAACACTCTCAGCAGGAAATTTTCTGAGAAACATTTTGATTCTTTCTTAAGCAGTGCTCACAATTTCACTTGTTTTATGTCGCAGGATGAAAATGAAAAAACCATTCTCTTTGCTCAACTTGCCGAGCGTTTGTTATCTGATCCGGCTCACAAATTCAGTTCATTATTGTTTCTAAATGCACACCGCTTTTTATGCGATGACTTTGGGGTACTAAACATATCATCCTGTATCAAAAATGAATTAGGTATTGAACAGTCTAATGATTTAATTAAATATGTAGATAGCTACTGTAAACATTCAAACTCGACACTAGTTATCTTTATTGATGACTTTAATGAACCGGAAATGAAGCACCTTTTTAAAAGACACTTTTTTAAAAGGTTACATGATTTTATTGAAGAAATTGAAAATAGTCATATAAAATTAGTGATCAGTTTGAAGTCTATTGATTGGGTCAAATTTATAGAATCCAAGGCCTCTTAGCACCCTTAATAGATGTGTTTATACCTGATAATTTGGTTTTATCGGCTAAAACATGTACTTTTTCTGAAACACGATATTGTTTTTATTGTTTTCAGTATAATTCTTATTTAATCCCGAATTAATGATTAAAAAATTACCAGTACCCTTATGGACCATTCTATCCCCAATCGTAGCCTGGCTAGCATATTTTGCCAATTCACTAGATCTCGGAGTTTTTTATACATTTTTTCTGGCGGCTGTACTTGTTGCAGCTGTACTCGCTGCAGTACATCATGCCGAAGTTGTTGCTCATCGTGTTGGGGAGCCATTTGGAACTTTGCTATTGGCACTTGCCATTACCGTAATTGAAGTAGCGCTAATTGTTTCTTTAATGCTAACCGGTGGTCCAGATACCGCCGCTCTTGCCAGAGACACCGTTTTGGCTGCTGTGATGATCATTTTAACCGGAATTATTGGTTTGTGCCTACTAGTAGGAGGTGCAAAATTCAAAGAACAGGTTTTCAGTTTACCGGGAGTAAGTGCAGCTGTGGTTACCCTCACTGCAATATTAGTACTTACACTGATCCTTCCAAATTACACAACAAGTAAAGCAGGCCCCGAATACACCCCTACCCAACTCATCTTTGTAGCTGTGGTATGTTTGGTGTTATATGGTGCTTTTGTAATGGTTCAAACCATCAGACACCGCGATTTCTTTTTACCTCCTGATGCTGATGGCAATGAGGAAGTCCACGCCGAACCACCAACTAATAAAGTTGCCTTACTGAGTACATTTTTATTGCTTTTATGTTTAGGGATTGTAGTTCTCCTGGCAAAAGCCCTGGCACCTGATATAGAAAATGCGGTAGTTAATTTTGGCGCGCCAAAATCATTAGTTGGGGTAATTATTGCTGCTGTTGTATTATTGCCCGAAGGGCTCGCAGCATATCGAGCGGCCAGAAAGAACCGTTTGCAAACTAGCCTAAATCTGGCTTTAGGATCTGCCTTGGCTAGTATTGGCCTAACCATTCCAGCGGTAGCAATCGTATCTATGGTAACAGGGATGACAATTACATTGGGTATCGACATGAAGGCTACAGTACTATTACTACTGGCACAGTTTACAATTATGCTTTCACTGGCAACCGGCCGCACCAATATATTACAAGGAATAGTACTAATAGTTATATTTATGGTTTATCTTTTCACTATTATAGCCCCTTAATTACCAGCCTTAATGGCATCACGCAATGCTTTTTCTTTATCACCATTCCAGTAAGCACAATCTAGCTGTAAGAAAACAGAGGTGTAAGGAATTGTTTCATTTGTTTTAATAACCAGAACTTTAAACAACTTTGATTCAGTATCAAGCTTTTTAAATACAGAATCGTGAGGCATGGTCTCAACTTTTTGAGTACCGAAAATTGTTTTGGCTCCCAAAACAAACTCCTTCACTCCTTTAGCCTGGCTTTCTGTAATAAAGCCTAGTTCTTTATCCTGATAGACAATAGGTTTAACGTGAGCAGAGGAATTCACTTGTGTTAACACCTCCTTTAATACAGGCAACAAGCTCTCGTTAACATAAATATAATCCATTCCTGGTGCATTTTGCTCCGGGAATGCTTTATCCACAACTAGAATCCAATTCCTATGTCCAAGTAATGGTAATTTCTGATTAAGCTGTTCTTTCCAACCTTGCGCAAGATTTTCAGTTGTTTTAATGCTATAATTCTGGCAGCCAGACAGAATTATTGTACTACCGAATACCAAAACTATTAGTAGTTTTTTAAACATCTTAACCGATTTACTCATATTAGAAATTCTATTTATGAAAAAGATTTAATTGAACCTCTTACAAGGTATACACTTTACACGATAGAATTTCTAATATGCCAAAATCACTTAATACTATGATAAAATTAAATAAAAAGTTTCCTAACCCTCCTCAAGCCCCTCTAAGTACTGCATTGAGAAAATCTATTTTTTTAACATAAATATTTGCACTTCCAGGACTTTTATAAACAGCTAGTTTATTATTTTCAATTATGCTCTTAAATTTCTTTAAAGAAATCCCCTTAATATTACAAGCCTCAGTTTGACTATAGTACAATTTTGTATCAATCATGATTACAATATTTAATAGAGTCAATTTAACCTGAAATCATTTGAACTAAACACTACACTTATTGAATAGTAGCAACCAATCTCTAAACTGCAGTAAAGGTAAATCATACTACATTCATCAATGGAGTTGCTTTGTCTAGGATTTCTCAAAATTGATTTCCCAACTCAGAGAAGCAGTCTGTGAGGGTGTATAATTTACCTTTAATAAATTGCCATTTTTCTCAACAGCTGCGGGTTTCCCATCAACTAGCGCCATTTTAAATTTGTAGCCATCCGGCACATAAAAGCTCATCACATACTTGTCATTTACGATCATGCGACTGCGACCTTTGATACTGTTTGAATCCCATAACATCATTTCAATTTCCACTGCTCCCTGAGATAAATGCCTGTTGGTAGAAACCAGCTGTGGATGTTTCAATTTTTCTCGAATTGCAAAAGATTGCAAACCATAAGGAGCCAAACCTTCCGCCTGAATTTGATTTTTCAAAACACCTAAAAATTTGTCGCTCCAAAACTCATAAACAAGATATTCTTTCGATGAATCAAGTCCCAAATCTTTGAAAGCTACTCCCTTTGCATGAGTTCCGGTATTATCCTTTTCCGACCAATTAAGAATATGAAAAACATTCCAACTTTCAATATCAGTATTGAATTCGTTAAGCCAATAAGGACAAACATTTCCAAACTGATCTCCATCAACCGGTGCAGGGCTTTTCCCCGAGACAATTTCGGTTCTTTGGTGACTTTTTAACCAATCTGTTTTTGAGGCATCGAAATCATACAACTGACCAGGAACAGAGAACAAAACAGGTGAGGAACGACGGAGTCCAATAAGATTATTTTCATTTTCATATACTTCTGGTTTATCACTAAGTAACAGCATGGCGCCAGCTATCGAAGCTAATGCCGGCCTAATTATAGACTCATTACGAATTGCTTTTATGTCTTTTGTTTCTGTAATGTTGCCAGTACCCTGGCCTGCTTTTCGAGGGAGTATGTCACAATGATCAGGGTCATTACGCCAAACGATACCATTCCATGAGTTATACTGCTGCATTGTTACTGGTCCAAAACCATCACCACCTATACGACAGGCATCCACCAAACCTATTGATTCAGGAAGTGTGCCCCAACAGGCAAGAATAAAAGCTTTATCCCCCAACTCTTCACGCGCAATTTGAAGATAAGCTCTAACCACTTGATCAGGTGTAACCCCTTTCCGTTTACACCAATCTAAATTATTATTCAGACAATCATAAAGAAAATGGCGAAGTTGATCTATTTTTACATATTCTAACCCTGCATTTTTCAACCCCTTAAAAGTTGGACGAATAAGTGCTTCGACCACCTCAGGATTGGTTGCATCCATAGTGTAACTAACCCATGGAGTTTCTACAGGTTTTCCATTTTTATCTGTTACAAACCAATCGGGATGTTCATTTGCTGTTTTTTTATCAGAGAAAAAACAACCCATCCAAATAGCAGATTTGAAACCAGCAGCATTAATACTGTTAACATAATTGGCAATTCCTCCAGGAAATAGATCTTTCTTCCAATCTAGCCATGTTGTTGGGCGACCGCCATAATAACTATTTGCCATTTCACTATTTCCTCGTCCTTTGTCGTTCTCACCCTGGTAAACATCATCAATCTGAATAAAGCGGTATCCGTAGTCAGCAAAGTGCTTTTTCTGCCAAACCTCCAATATTTTGTTCTGGTCTTTTTCTGTAAATTCTCTGAAGTATGCCCACCAGGAAGACCAACCAGTAATCGATTCTTTATAAACCTTATAATTCCAAGGTTGATAGTAAGGTAGGTTTTTATGCTTTTGATAATATTTGGGATAAAATATAATTTCCTCTCGATTATTTTTGAACGTAAGTTCAAAGCTGGTCAGTCGCTCCGCAATTTTTCTTGATTTGATACCGGTACCCTCCGAAGCCTGCAACATCCAGTCGAGGTTACGATCATAGATAGCATTGTTTCTCAAATTGTTACTTAACCCATGCGAAGTTCTTATGATTGCAAAAGCTCGCTGAGCCTTACCGCCTGTTTCGGCTGCAAGTGCTTCGCCACTTCCATTAACCTTTGCTTTAAACCCATTTCTTTTATTTAATTGAATTGTTATTTTTTGGGTAATGGCACCATTTCCACTTGAGGTTGTTGTTACCTTAACCTTTTCATTAAACTGTGCTGCAAAAATTTCAATGCCATTATAAATCAAACTCATGTTTTTGCCATCATTACTAAGTCTTACTTTAGCAGATGAATTTTCAGGGCCGCCTGGCGGCTCTTGTAGATTTTTAAACGGTTGTCCAAAACCGGATTTTGGCAAAAGTAATTGTATTGCTAGTATAAGTATACAGGAATACAGGATGTTTTTTTTCATGTTATTTTTTTCTTAAATCTGTTATTTTCATACAGATATATTGTTAATGCTTTAAGTCAAATTTCATATCAGATCGTATATCTGTCTTTTGCATATTCAGTAAACTAACCACAGGTAATTCTTCAGATCCGAAGTCATTGCCGTTAATATTAACTTTTGTGTTCCCAGTCAATAAAATAGCAGGTCTTTTTTCACCTACCTTCAAAAAATTAGTTTGAATAATCTTATTATTAATAAATGTCAATCCATCAGTACTTCTTGCAGATAATATGGGATAATCATAAACCTTAAATACATTATCCGCTATGCGAATATTTTTATGAACATAGTAATTTGGCACCAATTGATGGTTTTGAGGATTAATACTAATTACATAATTATTTGGTGATGAATTGTGCCCGCATTCTATAAACTGATTACTTCGGATCGTGACATCAGTAACCGGTCCGGATTCGTACCATCCAGAGGCATCGTTTTCGATTAAAATAGCATGCATTCCCGTACGGTAATATATATTGTTTTCTATGACCACCTTACGGCGGGTAGTAATTAAATTACCACGGGATATGGTGCCTGCAAACAGTGAATTTTTGATAACCACCGATGGTGTCCATGTTATGTTTTCAAGTGCATCTCCAACTTTTAACTCAGCAGTAAAAGGCTTTTGCATTTCTACCAACATCTCCCTTTCCGAAATTAATTTCGCAGTTTTAACTACACCCTGCGCAAAAATCTGTAAGGAAGAAGCGTGAAGATAAGCCACAGTATCTCCGGAAATAAATGCTTCAAAACCATAAGTTTGATGATGCATAAATTTTAATTTCAGAGAAGTTGCCGATACAATTTCACTTACTATAAGATGTGTACCGTGAACATTTACAGGATCATCATGCAAACCATTAAAGCGACAATTATTAATGGTGATTTGCCCTTTACAGCCAGAAAAATGCATCCCATCAGCTGATGAGGCGATTACACGACCACTTCCTTTTTCAGGCTCCACAAAAACACTATCAAAGTTTAAGTTTTCGGAAAATTGCGAAACAATTCCCAATCCATGAAGCGAGTACATCTTCAGGTTATGTAACTTAATATTTTTAGACCGATTGTTGAACGCACAAACATAATCGCGATAAGGATCTCTAATGGTTAATACGTCATTTGGCTGAGCTTTAAATTTTGAAAAATCACCAGTAAACTTTACCGTAAGCGGATCAATTTTTTCGGCCTTACTTGCTAAAAAAGGATCCCATTTGCTATAAAACAAACTACCTTCTGTAGGGCGTACCAAAACCGCGTGATAATTCCGCGTCATCCATTTTTCGCCATACCATTCTAACCTGTTATTGATAATAGCGAATTTACTATCGGGATGTATACTGGCTATAACACTTGTTGGTGTTAACTCTTTGATGGTCATTTCAGACATGCCCGGACGTTCGTAGTTTATCGCCAGGTTTTGAATTGTTATATTTTCACAGCTATCCAGAACCCAGGTAACCATTTTCCCATGAAATACAAACACTGAGCCGTTGCCTTCTATTGTAATATTTTTTAATCCTTTTAGAAACAAGCCAACCCTTTGTTTTTTTACCGGAAATTCTTTCTCAGAAGAAGAGTTCGAAATATAATAATACGTTTCGGTGGCATTATCAGGCCAAAAATCATATCTCCCTTTCGGAAAATTCAATACTGATTCTGGCTGCTCCTTGGTGGCATTAATGGCTTTTTTTACACCTTCGGTAGCGTCAGCAAAGGTGTTTGGGTTTACGCCAAATTTAGTAACATCAATTACCTGAGCCCTTACTTGAAAGCAAGAAAACAATAATAAAACTGCAAAATATTTTTTCATATTAATTTTTAAGCATAAATACCATCTGATACTGAGGCACTGCTTTAATACTTTTAAACATACTGCCTTTGCTTTTTATTTCATCAACCAAATTCTCAGGTACTCCCGTAGTTTTATTGTCCCAATCCGAAATGGTTAGCTCCACATCACTTTGTTTTGAAAATCTTTCCATAGCAATTTGCCAGGTGGTACCATTATAAAGATTATCAGTAATGTACTTACCATTTTGCGTTATTTTACAAACATTACCTAAATAATCAACATTTAAAATCAAGTCGTTTACATTACTTGGTAAAGCAGATGGAAAACTGATAATAGCCCTTTGCTTTTCCGGATATTTGATTGATACCTTTGGTACATAAAGTTGCGTTTTTTGCTGATAAGTATCAAACAAAGTGCTTGCGTGACCAGCTAACTGCAATTTTTGATTAGTAAATGCATTTAATTCTTTAGGATAAACCTGCATATTAAAATTAGCCCGACCTACTTGTTGCAATGTGATTTTATCGTTTTCGGCCAATACATCAGCATCTGTAATTAACAAAGCCTCCTGATTTTTCAGTTTGATACGCCAGGCATTTTCGACTTGTTTGCGAGTTAAAAAAACGAGAGTTATATTATTGCCATCCGTATCTGAAAAACTTAGATCAGATTTATTAGTGGTTGTCAATTGCACTTCATTACTTTTAATCTGACTTTGCCACCCTGCAAAATTTTTGGTTTTAAGAGTGCCCTTAGTCAAAGCTAACTGTGGTTTTACACCCGGTAATTGCTGAAAAAACAAAGTGATATTTTTCCCGTTTACCAGCCTTACAAATGGCTGTGCTGTTACATATTTAATTACGGCTGAACCAACTTTTAAATTAAACGGTAATATGGCGGTGGTTTGACCTTTAAGGGTTAACTCAGGGAAACTGATAGTTTCATTGGCCAAATTCACCTGCATGCTTACAGTTTTATCAGGCATAGTTACCCGAACTTGTGTATTTCCCAAAAATAAAAATCCACTGTTGCCCTGTGCCCTGGCCACATACCTTAAGTTTTTGGTATCCATTTCATCACGCACCGGATTCTCTGGCTCATAAACCTGCATTGCAGCCAAATCAGAACCAAAGTCATTAACAAAAGAGTGGAGAACTTTAAGATATTTATACGACGGTCTAAGTAAACCGAACTCACTTATTGGCGATTGAAAATCATAGCTTTCAGGAAGACCAGGCTCTTTTAGTCCAGGTGTTTGCGTACCACCATGAAACATATAATAACCAGCAAGGTTCATACCACGCCCAATTTGATTTTGAAGATGAGCCTCTACTACTTCGGGTTTAACCACAAAACGATTGGCGAACATCATTTGGCTTCCACAGCCTTGTTCGCACAAACCTTTCGGAAACATATTCACATCATAAAATACTTTCCCAAGGGCATCAGTCATGATCCATTGGTCATTACCGTATAAAAAATCCTTTGTCGGACCTCCTCCAGCCTTTTCCCAACCACGATAAGGATAAGATCCTTGTAAAGGTATTACCTCCATCTTTTTATCATCGAAAACAGTGTTAGCTGTTATTGTCCAATATGCCGGATTGATTTGTGCTTTAAGGGCAATTTCTTTCAGTTTGGTAATGTGCTCTGCTTGTCCACTGGCGTATTCGTTTTCTAACTGTACACCAATAATTGGCCCACCCTGTGCAAAGTATTGCCCGTTCGTCTGAACACCAATTTGGTTAAACAATTTGGTCGATTCTTTTAAATATTCAGGATCATTACTTCTACGACCTTTCATTTTCTGTATCCAATCCGGATGCCCCCCATGTAACTGCTCACCATGACTCCACGGACCAATACGTAACCAAACGTACATATCATGTTTTTGGCAAAGACCGATGAATTTATTGATGTCCCTATTTCCCTTCCAATCCCATACACCTTTTGCAATTTCGTGTTCATTCCAAAAAACGTAGGTGGCTACAATAGATAGGCCTCCGTTTTTCATCTTGATGATCTCCTTTTCCCAATCTTGGGGTAACACACGGTTATAGTGCATCTCGCCCATTATCGGAAACCAAGGTTTTCCATCCTTTTCAAAATACTGGCTATTTACCGATAAAACCGTTCCTTTCGGACTTTTAGCCGACATAGGAATAACAGTCTTTTGCTTCTCAGATGTATTGTGTACATCTATTTTATAAACCTGAGCTCTTAATTGAGAAAACAATAAACTACTCAAAGCAAGGCCTATTAATTTCGTTTTAAACATATTCATTGGAATTTCACATTAGCTAGTTGTAGATGATAGAAAAGAGCCGTCAAAAGCAACGGCTCTAATCAACCTAATCTAACTAACCAATTTATTTATTAAGAGCTGTCACATTAACTGTCCATGTCTTGCTTGCACCATTTGCAGCTTTAACAATGTATTTCAAAGGTTTTGTAGCATCAGTAGGATCACCCAGTGCAGGTGTACCCTCCACTGGTGAAATCTTTGCTGCTGTAGAAATATTCATGTAAAACCACAGTTTACTTTGAACTACTTTTGCTCTTTCTTCAGCGGTAAATTCACCACCAACAGAAGGTACAGTTATCACCACATTTATTGTCGAGCTAGTTTTATCAATAGTTTGTGCAACTGTTAACTTTTGATAAGCAACAATTGGTTGGCCATTCATCATTTGACTGCCATTGAAACGATACTCAATGTTTACCAACGTGATTTCATTTGCATCAAATTCAGGGTACACCGGCAAGTCTTTCTTCAAACAAGAAGAAAGCATGATAATTATAAGGGTAGCTACTAAAGCTACATTCAATTTTATTTGTCTTTTCATAATCTTATATCGTCAAAAAATAAATATTACCATCCAGAATTCTGAGGTCCGAATTTAGAGTTGTTGTCAATAAAACCTTGAGGAATAGGGAATAAATACCTTCTTGAGGCATCAAATCTTCGTTGATTATAGCCGAAATTGAATGATCCTGTAACTATCGCAAAAGATTTCCGGTCCTTTGATATATCCAATACACGGATAGACTCAGTCAAATTGGCAATAGTCCCACCTGATGCCAAACCGTCATTGGCATTTCCACCATACCTACCCCATCTTAATAAACTGTAGTAAAAATCATTTTCTTCCGTCAACTCGACCCTTCTTTCTCTTTTATAATCTTTCCATCCATCAGCTAAATTACCTGCCGCAGATGCAGGTAAAGCACCATGCATCATGCGTGTTTTATTTAAATTAGTTAATGCATTGGCCAAATCCCCTTTAAGTAAATACGCTTCTGCTAAATTCAGATAAACTCTTCCCAGGCGCATACAAACATAATGGTAGTCTGTCTTAACCGAATTCAAATAGCTAGGTGCTACATTGGTATACATTCCTTTTCTGAAATACATATTTGTTACACTTGAACCCCAATCACCACCGTACACACTAATCCAGCGATTGGCATTTCCCTTAGTATTTGTAGTAAATAGTTCATTTGCAAAACGAGAAGAATCACTAACGATGGAGCTTTTCCATCTGGCATCCCGGTTAACATTTGTCAATGTCCAAAAAGTCTCTAAGCTACCTGCTTTAATTCTACCCTGCTTTACAACAATCTCGTCCCCTCCCGAAGGAACTTTATCATTAGGAAAATCTCTTCTTGCATAAGGAGCACGCACATTTACCCCCTCATCTACAGCAGCAAAATATTGAGAAGTCTGGTTCCAAGGCAATACTTTTGTTGGATCTGCCTTATCAATAACCAAGTAATCATCAGCCAGGTTTTGACTTGGAAAGTACTCCGGCCAAAGTTCAAAAGCTACCGGCTTACTAAACAATGGGCCTCCGTCAAATTTTTTCACCTTATCATTAGATATATTTGGAAAAGCATTTTGCATAGGTGTATTTTGTACTATGTTATCTATTGCCTTTTTGTAAATACCAAAAATAATCTCAACTGAAGTACTTTTAGTTTCATTAAACATCCCTTCGTAGTCGGCTTCCAATGCGTATCCTCCACCAATTACCAATTGAGCATTGGTAATAATCTTTTCAATAAGAGGGTCAGCGGAATTCACATTAGCTGCAGCTGGATAGTTTTTATAAGCCAGAGCTTGCAAACAAGCCTCTGTTAAAAAGGCGGCGGCTACGTATTTGTTGGCCCTTCCGGCAATTTTAGTTGTTGGCAAGTCAGCCACAGCATCTTCCAGATCCTTAATAATATAATTATAACTTTCTACAGGCGTAGCAACAGTAGGCAGTTTAAAATCATCACTTTCAGTTAAAACATTGTCTATCCACACAATACGACCAGTTTTCCTTGCGACACCGAAATAAGACATCGCCCTTAAAAATTTGCCTTCCGCAATCAATACCTTCTTATCAGCATCGGTTATTCCCGTTGATTCTCCAACTTTTTTGATAATCAGGTTGCAACGGCGGATTTCCGCCCAATTGTTAAAGTTGTCCAAGATTTTGCTGTCGCCGTGGTCGTTCCAATCATAACTATTTGTTAAGCTTTCGCTAAAAACAGTAAATGCATTTCTAGCAGTTCCATCGGTAGCCAAAATATTTGAAGTTCTTGTATCAGGTCCAGGACCACTTCTATAAACATCCATAATTCCATATGTACCATAGATGAACGTCTCAGCATTAGCCTTGGTACTCCATATTATGTCTTCTTTTACCTTATCTAAAGGCTCCACATCCAGAACCTTTTTACAGGAACTTATTACGAACGCGCAACCAATTATTATTAATATTTTTATTTTCATTTTCCTAAAAATTAATGATTAAAATCCTGCGTTAATACCTATTGCAAACGTGCGTTGAATGGGATAGCCATAATTACTGGTATCCGATTCGGGATCTATAAAATACTTCTGACTCTTTGCTGATGTGAGCAGGTTTGTTCCCGACACAAACAAGCGAAGCTGTTGAAATGGTGATTTCTTCAATACACCTTGTTTGAAGTCGTATCCGAACTGCAAATATTTTAATCGTATGTATTTTGATTGTACCAACCAGAAATCACTTTGCTGGAAGTTATTGTTCCCATTTATAGCGCCAGAAGTGGTAGCTCTAGGGAATAGTGCATCGGTATTGTCCGGACGCCAGTAATCCTCCTGAAAGCCATATGTCATTAATGTTGCAGATTCATTTCCTTGTACAGAACTGCCCAGTAAACGGTCTCTGGCACCAGCCCCCTGAACAACAACACTAAAAGAAAATCCTTTATAACCTAAATCAACAGTGATACCATAGTTAGAACGCGGGAAAGTATTCTTACCGATCCGGGTTTGATCATCGGTCGTAATCTGTCCGTCACCATTTGTATCTACATACCTTAAATCTCCAGCAGCAACCCCATTAGCTCCGGGTAAACGGGCACCTGATAATAATTGACTGTTACTTGTAATAAACCCGCTGTTGGTATATCCATAAATAGCATTACCATCCGCATCTAACAAGAAATTTCCGACTGCGCTAGACCGTCTTCTGTAAGGGTTTTTCAAATCGGCATCACTATCATCTTTATTGCGCTCCCATGCGGTATTGAAATAATTGTAATTAACACCTAGTTTATAAGAAAGCGCACCTAAATTATCTTTCCAGCTAACATTAAAATCAAAACCTTCTTTTCTTGCTGCTCCCTCGTTAAAATTGATAACCGGCAATCCGATGCCCAATGTTTGGGCAAATCTCGGATCACTTGCTACGTAACCTGTAGTACGTGTATAGAAATAATCTATTGTTGCCGATAATCGGTTATTCAAGGAAGCCATATCTATTGCAAAATCCCTGCTTCCGATTTTCTGCCATGAGTATGACTGGCTTGGGATAGATAGCGGCTCAGAAGTGCTTTGAACAGCCTTTCCATCAACAATCAAACCAAGTGGATTTACGGAATAAGCCGAAACATATTGAAAAGGGCTTACACCATCCTTATTCCCTAAAACACCATAAGAGGCTCTTAATTTCAGGAAATCAAGAATATGTCTGTCCCTTAATGATTTCATAAAATTCTCTTCAGACAGGATATATCCTCCAGAAAATGCAAAGAAAGTTCCCCATTGCTTGCCAGGAACAAAAAGGTAATCACCGTCTCTCCTTACTGATGCCTCAATAAAATATTTTGATTTATAGTCATAAGAAATACGTCCCAATAATGCCGCCCTGGCACTTTCGCTTTCACCACTAAGAAGCTTTCCATTAGCATCAAAAATATTGATAGATTGGCTTTCTGCCGGTCCCGCTACAAGCTGATCATATAAAATCTGATAATTTGACCGGGTTACATTCAACATATTTGAACTTGTTTTATTTTGCTCATATACGCCTGTAAAATCGATGGTATGATCCCCAATCTTTTTATTATAGGTAATATAGCCCTGAAGTGTTGTTGAATTTGTTTTACCGCTCAGCACGTTCAAACTCGGAGCATTACCATAAACAGGGACTCTGCTTCCGATCAAATAACCAGGAGCAAGGAAATCCCATATCTTTCCATCGTTATTAAACGTATTGTAAACTCCGTTGAATTTAAATTTTAATCCTTCCAAAAAATGGGCACTGTATTCAAGTCCTAGATTTGCATTAAGCGTATTATTTGACCCTTTTTTATAGCCAGACAGTGGATCAAGCTCTCTAACAGGGTTATCTGGTATTGGAGTAGGCAAACCAAATTCATTTCTAGCCAATGCAGTTGCACCTTGATTCTGTATATGGCTATAAATGCCATAAAAAGTTGACGCAGCTGCATTTGAAGCTGAGTTAGGAATCACATTGTTTTCAATAAAACCATCTAAACCAAGCGTTACCTTTAAATTAATTTTTTCTAAATCACTAGTGGTATTCAATCTATAGGTAGTTCGTCTATTGTAGTTATTGTCCGTTTTCAATATCGTCCCTTGATCGTAATAAGACAAACCTCCATAAAAGCTTATTAATTTGCTTCCACCTGATACGGATAGGTCATGTCGCATCTCGGGTGCAAAATTTTTCATCGTTAAATCTTGCCAATCAGTATTGGGAAACCTTAACGGATCAGATCCGGTGCGATATTTCTCAAGATCTTCGGCAGATAGTGGTGCATTCTTTCCCTCATTTACATATATTTTGTTAACTGCCGATTGCTGTTGGAAGGAGCTTAATTTTTTACCAAACAAAGTAGGTTGTGAAAATATCTGGTTATAGGCATAATTAATATTAATCTTTCCCTCACGACCACGCTTAGTTGTAACAACTACAACACCGTTTGCCGCCGAAACACCATAAAGTGCTGTAGCAGCAGCATCCTTTAGTATAGAATAATCTTCTATATCATTCGGATTCAGGTTTGTGAAATCATTCTCAGAACGGATCACATTGTCGATGACAAATAAAGGCGTACCACCACCTCGGATCGAAATGGCACTTTTAGAACCCGGAGCACCACTATTCGCGGTTACTGTAATACCTGGTAAGCGACCGGCAACTCCGTCATTAATAGATTGGACAGGCAATTGTGCCACAGTAGTCATATCCAAAGTACTGATAGCACTGGTTGTTTTTCTTTTTGTAGTTGTACCATAAGCTTGCACTACAACTTCATCAAGATTATTACTCGATAACTTTAAAACTACCGTCATAGATGAGCTTGATGCTGGCAGTTCAACTGTTTCAAAGCCCACAACAGAAAAAACAAGTACTCCATTTTCTGGAACACTTATCGCAAATTTACCTTCGGAATCTGTTGCGACACCCTTTTTTGTTCCCTTTACAAGTACAGTAACACCGGGTATGGCTACTCCTGCGGTATCTTTTACAACACCAGATACAGCGATATCGTTTGTTACAACACCTTGATTTGAAATCGCTATTAAACACCCAGTTGAAACGCTAAACGTGAGTTCTGTACCTTTTAAAATCTGCGCTAACACATCTGTAACTAGCAGATTTTCAGCATCAATAGTTATCTTTTTCGTTACCGAAACAAAGGTTGAACTGTATACAAAACGATATTTGCTTTGTTTTTCAATGGTCTTTAAAACTCTTTCCAAGGAAGTATTTTTTACATCAAGAGATATTCTTTCCTGCGAAAAAACACTTGCTGAAACATGGAGGCAAGTAAGGAGCACCAGAAGAAAGGTGAGTTTCATTATTCTAATGAATTTGGAAAACGACCTTATTCTCAGCCGCTTTTGGTGGAAGTAATAATTTATCATATTTTTGTTTTTTGGTTTAGTGAATTTTGACAGCACATTGTTTGCGCAGTAACTGTCATTAATAAGGATCAAAAAATTAAGGGCGGTGGCTTCAACACCGTCCTTTTATTTTGATATGGTGATCGTCTTTTCTTTTATCTCATAGTTAAAATTTAGTGTTTTTTTAAGTGCAATTAATACATCATTTATATTATCATTTGCGAATGTTGCTGTAATTTTATAGTTCTTCACTTCCTCCGACTTAAAAATGATTTGTACATCAAACCACCTTTCTAAGTCGCTTTTTATATCAATAAATTTTTGATCATATATTTCCAGAGTATTTTTAGTCCATGCAGTTTCAACTACAGTAGTATCACGAACCTCTTGATATTTTTTAACAATAATATCCTGAATACCAGTTTCATTGCCACCAGATTTTAACTTCTCATTTTTTATAAATACTACTTTTTGACTAGGTTTTACAGTAATCGCATTTTTATGATCTTCATGGGGTTGCATGGTAATTAAACCACGAATCAAAGTTGTTTCAGAAGTCTTATCATCAGCGTATGCTTTTACATTAAATGCAGTTCCCAATACATTTATAGTAAAATCTATGGTATGAACTTTAAAGGGTTTATCTGCGTTATGAGTTACATCAAAATAAGCCTCCCCAATAAGGTTTACCTCTCTGACTTCATCATTAAATCCATTTTTTAATGTTAGAGAACTAAGTGAATTTAACCAAACTACAGTTCCATCACTTAATGTGATTTGCTTTTTCTGGCCCTTTCTCGTCTCAAACTTAACTAACGGCAGGGCATCATTACTTACTTGAATTCTATTTTGATAAAAGAGAACTACAGATGTACCTATTATGATTAATATAGCCGCAGCGGATATCCATCGTAGAACTGGATAAAGTTTACGCACTTTATCCCTTGTCGGCTCTGTTTCCTCCTTCAATCTGGCATATAAAACTTCATGTACATAAGTTTTATTACCCATTTCAGGTGTCCATTCATAATCCTCCAGCTTATAATCATCCTTAAAATTCTCTAAGAATTCCTTTTCTTTTGCTGAACAATTCCCCGACTTAAACTTTTCGTAAAGTTTTATAAACTCGTTCTTAGACATACTTTAATATTTGGTATCACTTATATAGAGCCGAATTTCGACCAACACACACATAAATATTTTTTTATTTTATTTTGCTAAACTATTAACTAACTATGTAGAGGTTATTCAGCAAAAAATAACCTATTTTTAAATCAGGGATATTCTGTATGACAAAAGCTCAACCTTCCGATTCTGAATTATGGAAGCTGATACAATTAGATAACAACAAGGCCTTTGATCTGTTATTTAACAGGTATTGGTCTGCTGTCTATACTACATCCTTTACATACCTTAAAGACCAGGAAGCTTGTACCGAACTTGTACATGATATCTTTTTAAACATCTGGCGCAACAGACACAGTTTAGAAGTTACTTCTTTTAAAAATTATCTCACCACAGCATCAAGGTACCAGGTATACAAATTAATAAAAAGAGGAAAACTCAACCCAATTGTGCTTGTCGACGAATATGATGCGCTCCCAGACTCAAGTTATGTCGTGAATCAAGGAGAGGAAAAAATCCGTTACCAGGAAATGGAAAATAGTATTGAACTCGTTCTTGCAAAATTGCCAAAGAAATGCAAAGAAATTTTTATGCTAAGCAGATTCGATAACTTATCTAATCAAGAAATCGCAGATAAGCTAGGGATTTCAAAACGCACTGTTGAAAATCAAATTACAATAGCATTAAAAGCTCTTAGAATTTCCATTAAAGCAATCCTATATTCCATTATATTCTTTAATATATAATTATCCTTCCTTACTTTTAAAACATAATACTTATCACAGAACAGTCTTTTGGTTCTAAAAAAACTGAAACAGGCTTTATTTAAATACCCCATTTGGCACTACCCCGGTCCAGGAAGAAGGAAGCTTACTAATTCCAAAAATCTTAGCCAACACCAGAGCCGTATTCTTATTGCTGTTGAATTCGGTAATTAACCCACGCTTTCTGATCTTTGGTCCGGTGATGGCCCAAGGTATTTGCATCTCAGCCATCGAAACACCACCATGCCCTTGGTTTACCCCACCATGATCGGTAATTAACAAAATATGTGTGTCCTTATAAATTCCCGAAGCTTTTAACTTATCCAGCAATATCCCTATTTCGACATCTGCATCTTCAATAGCTTTGATATATTCCGGCGACATCCATTTAAAACTATGACCTGCATGATCAGTGTGTACACTATATAAAAATACAAGTGAAGGGCTTTGCCTATTCTTTAGCAAAAAATCATAAGCTTTTTGATAACTCTGTTGATACTGATCCTTATCTTCAAAATAAACCTCATCAAGGTATTTTCTGTTAATAGGATTAATCAATTCTTTCCAATTGTAATAGTATGCGATTTTGGAAGATGGCATTTCATCTTTCAGAACTTTAAAGATTGAAGGGTAATAGCCATCCTTGTCCGTCTCAATGGAAGCCAAAGGATGTTTCTCTAACGTCCAATCATTACTTGTTATTCCGTGCTCTTCAGGCCCGGAACCGGTCATATGACTGGTCCAGTTCGGCAGGGTAACAGATGGCATAACCGGCCTTGTAGTGAGCGACAATACACCATCGGCAATCATTTTATCCAAATTAGGATGTTTTGCAGTCTTAAAACCTTCGGAGCTAAAACCATCCAGGCCAATAATCAATACTTTGGCAGGTATTTTTTGAGCTATTGCCGAAAAGGAGATCATTGTTAAAACAAGCATTTTTAAAAAATTTGTTCTCATATCTAAAAAATTTATATCTGGCCAACAAAAGCACCAATACTAAACATTAGTTTAGTATAAATCAACACCCTGCATTTACACTACCCAATCTCATTAATAAAGTATTCTTGAAGTGAGCCCTAAACAACCCTATCGACATTGTTACACTACATCAAACGCTTGCGTAATAAACCTGATACATAAACAATTTTACCATACCCTCTAAATACTTAACTTAGAAACATGAAACATCTTTTTCTTATCTGTCTATCCTTTTTATGCTTAAATATTAAGGCGCAAGATGTAAGCTTAGCCTTGCAAAAAAAGCCTCAGTTAAATGAGCAAATCATTAGTAATGAATGGAGCAAAGTATCCAATGGATTAAATGTAAGTTTTGCATCCTCTAACACACGTTTTGCAAAAGAATTGCCCCCAAAAGTGCAATTACAATCAATGTGGCAAGCAAAAGCATGGAAAGGTGAAAAAATACACACACAACTATTGGTATGGGCAAACCAGAGTGTAAACAACATTAGTTTACAAATGTCTGATCTGAAAAACAAGGAAGGACAAGTCATTAACAAAGAAAACATTACAGCTGGTTTTGTAAAATATGTGATTACCGACGAATTTAGAGATGGCTGTGGTTACCGTAAACCAGAAGACTTTGATTCTTCATATGTTGCAGATATCATTGATACAAAAACTACCGCTGTCCTACTTAAAAAAAATAGCACCCAACCAATTTGGCTAAGCATAAAAGTTCCAAACAACACCACTCCAGGAAGTTACAAAGGTGCAATTAAAATAAAAGGTGATAAGGAATATACTATGTCGATAACTGTGCAGGTATTAAACAAAACACTACCTCCTGCTAGTAAATGGAAATATGATTTAGATTTATGGCAACATCCGGCAGCTATTTCCCGCACGCACAATGTGCCATTATGGAGTACTGAACATTTTTCATTAATGAAAGAGTACTATCAAATGTTGGCCAATGCAGGCCAAAAAACCATTACCACAAGTATAGTTAATGAGCCTTGGGGTCATCAAACGTATGATGATTATCCGAGTTTGATTAAATGGACCAAGAAAAAAGATGGAAGCTGGAAATACGATTATAGCTTATTTGATAAATATGTAGCTTTTGTAATGGATTGCGGTATTACGGAACGAATCAACTGTTACAGTATGGTGCCTTGGAAAATTGCTTTCACCTATTATGACGAAAACCTACAAAAAGAGGCCATTTTAACAGATGCTATTGGCACTCCATCATATGACGCTTTTTGGAAAACTATGCTTGTCGATTTTACCAAGCACCTGAAACAAAAAGGATGGTTTAGCAAAACTTATATTGCAATGGACGAAAGGCCAATGGAAGCAATGAAATCAGTGATAAAATTATTGAAAGAAACAGATAAAAACTGGAAAATTGCATTGGCAGGAGATTATCATCCTGAAATAGAAAAAGATATAGATACCTATTGCATTGCCTCTAGATGGGACTTTCCTGCGGCTACTTTGCAAAAACGCCAGCAACAAGGTAAAGTTAGCACCTGGTACACCTGCTGTACTGAGCCTTATCCTAATGGATTCACTTTCTCATCACCTGCTGAGGGCGCATGGATAGGTTGGTACACCGCGAATAAAAATATGGACGGCTATTTAAGATGGGCTTATAATAGCTGGACAAAAAATCCACTGGTAGATAGCCGTTTTATCACTTGGCCAGCTGGGGATACTTATATGGTTTACCCTGGTCCACTAAGCTCTTTAAGATTTGAAAAGCTATTGGAAGGTGCTCAGGATTTTGAAAAAATCAGACAATTAAAATCATTTTATCAAAAAAACAAACAGACTAAGCAGCTAAACGAGCTAAACAATGCGTTGAAAATGTTCGACATAAAATCATTGGCTACTACCACAGCCGATGAAATGCTTAGAAAAGTAAAGCCTCTTCTAAATCAGTAAAAAATTAATGATTTAACCTAGCAAAAAGGTAAGCTATAAAATTAACCTCCGGGCAATATTCTTTTTGTATTGCCCCGGAGTAAAACCGGTTACACTTTTGAAAGCTCTTGAGAAATAAGCTTGACTTTCAAATCCGGATTCGTTGGCTATTTCGTAAAAAGTCATATCGGTAGTGGCCAAAAGAAACTGTGACCGTTCAATTCTTTTCGATTTAAGGTAATCTAAAGGCCTTGCACCTGTATTTTGTAAAAATAGTCTGGAGAAATGATCCGGATGATAATTTGCAGTTCTAGCCAATTCCGCAACTGAGATAGGACGTCTTAAATTATTCTTCATAAAGAAAATAGCACTAGCAATTTTCGAATTAATATGATTCGCCTCAGTCTTTAAAAACAATGGAGATTGAACAAATCTGGAAACCAGTGTCAATAGAAGTCCACATGTTTCCATATAAGCAGACAATGGCATCGTATTATTCAAATCATAATAAGCTGTTAAATCTTTATCCTTTTCAAATACCTCAGGATTATTTGAAGTAACCAACCCCCTCCCAGGATTAAGCTTAAATACTCTTTTCATAGACGTAATGTCTATTTCACTTGCAGAAATCTTAAACACATTTCTATTAGAAACAAATAGAGAACCTAACTGAAATTCCTCCAAAAAACAAATGTAATAATGGCTCAGATAATGCTCACATATATAGCTACAAGTGGTAAAACTAGGTATTAAATACAAAAAACCTGGCTCAAGGGCATACTCTTCCAGATCGCATATAAGTTTCCCTTCTCCTTCATCAATATATATTATCCTATAGAACACACTGGTAACATTCTTATAATTCCAGTTCTTATTCAATTTCACATAATCTGTAAGCAGTAATGTAAATGTTGACTTGCAATCAATAGTGTTCATTAAGAAATATTTATTTGAAGATAATATTTTCCATTTCTATCTCCACAAAAATTGTTGTTCAGTTAGGTTTTATGGCTAATCCATTTTTATTTCGGCGATGCTAGTTTTCCAACTGTACACCCTTTTAATGCCAGGATTCTTTTTAAGCTTTAGCGTAGTGGCATCTGTTATCTTAGTTTCATTGAGGTTCACTGCTTCAAGATGCTTCATGGAAATTAAGTAATCGCTTAAACGATCCGTAACAGGATTTTTATCCAGTCTCAGTTTCTCAAGGTTAGTTAGTGAAGGTAGAAAATCAAGGTCCTGATCTGTTAATTGATTGTCCGAAAAATTTAACCAAACAATGTTCTTTGCCAGCTTTAATATATCAGTTTTTACATCTGCCACTTTAATGCCGGATTTCGAAGGTAAGGTCACATCAAGCATTACAGGTTTATTCAACATCATTCTAATCCTAATTCCTTTATTTTTCAGCTTAGCAATGATTGCGGTATCCACAGCAAGTGGCAAATCAGGATTAATAACCTGAGACACTTCACTACCACCATCCTCTTCAGAATCTGTAACTCCTCCTATCCCTAAAAACAGCGCTACCATTGGTTTTAATGCAGTTGTATTTTTAATTTCAGCAATAGTTTTACCCCCTTCTGCTTTACCTTCTTTAATCCACCATGTAATCAGTTTTACTTCATTTTTGGTTAAAGGAGGTTTTCCATCGGCTGGCATAAAATCCTTATGATCTTCATCGAGAGTAATGCGCTTAAAAAGCTCGCTGGCATCCGGCTTGCCTGGCACCACGGCCTGACCATTCTTGCCGCCTTTTTTTAGTGCAGTTAATGATTCTAAAGATAGTTCACCTTTTTGTTTCCCATCACGGTGGCATTGTATGCATTTTTTTTGAAGGATTGGTTGTATTACATCCTCAAACAACATTGCTTGTTCTACTGTTGCTGGCTTTTCACGTTCCTGTTGCATCAATGTGCGAAAAGTCAGATAATCGTTTCCATGTGTAAGGCTTGCACCCTGGTGGCCACTATAACTCATCAACACAACCAATCCCAACAGTAAAGCCGAGAAGAGTTTATCTCCAATATGAAGGTATTTTCTAAACACCGAAGTAGAAGAAAAATAAAGTAACCCACAAATAATGGCTAATGTAATTCCCGAAAACTTGTGATGGCTAAGCGTATCGGCATCATAATCTCCACTTAGAGAGAGCACATACCCAAATATACAGGCCAGCACTGCCGCAACAAAACCAATGAACAAAATAAGAGGGACACTTTGCTTCAGATGCCTATATTTTTGCAAATAGGATAAGATGTTAAACAATGTAGCAAGCAAAATAAAACCAATTGGCAAGTGTACAATCAGTGGGTGTAACCGCCCGGAAAAAGTAAAAATATCCAGTAATATCATGCTAAAATACCCTTTACTATTTTTCCTTCTACATCAGTAAGTCTAAACCTCCTACCTTGAAACTTATAAGTAAGCCGCTCATGATCAATCCCCATGAGGTGCAATAAAGTAGCCTGAAAATCATGTACATGAACAGGATCTTTCACAATATTATAGCTAAAGTCATCAGTTTCACCGAAACTAATTCCCGGCTTTACCCCTGCACCAGCCATCCACATGGTGAAACAGCGCGGATGATGGTCTCTACCATAATCATTGGCCGTTAACTTGCCTTGTGAGTATACTGTACGACCAAACTCGCCTCCCCAAATCACTAATGTATCTTCAAGCAAACCTCTGCGTTTCAAATCTGTGATCAGGGCTGCTGTTGCCTGATCTGTAGCTTTACATTGTCCCGCGATACCAGATGGCAAGCCTCCATGCTGATCCCATCCCTGGTGGTACAGCTGAACAAATTTCACATCCTTTTCTAACAGTTTCCGCGCCAACAGACAGTTTGCCGCATAAGTATCCGGATCTTTACTATCAGGCCCATACAACTCAAATACTTCCTCTGGCTCATCAGCTACACTCATCACTTCCGGCACCGATGTTTGCATACGGTAAGCCATTTCATATTGCGCTATTCGCGCATCTACCTCCGGATCACCATAAGTACTGTTTTGTACCTGATTTAACTTCGACAGATATTCCAGCATTTCTTTCCTATCGGCTCCATCATAGCCATCGGGATTGTTAAGAAACAATACCGGATCTTTTCCTGATCCAAATTGTACACCCTGATGTTTGGATGGTAAAAATCCATTACCCCATAAGCGGGCGTAAAGAGGTTGATCTTTCTGACCGTTTTTAGATACCAAAACAATAAATGTGGGCAGATTTTCATTATCAGAGCCTAACCCATAACTTAACCAGGAGCCTATTGATGGGCGACCAGGTAATTGATTCCCAGTTTGAAAAAAGGTAATTGCCGGATCATGATTAATCGCTTCAGAATGCATAGATTTTACAATACATAAATCATCAACCACTTTGGCGGTATAAGGTAACAACTCGCTAATCCAGGTCTGGTTTTGCCCGTGTTGATTAAACTTATAATAAGAAGGCACCATCGGTAAAGCGCTCTGGTTTGCACTCATCCCTGTTAACCTCTGCCCCTTACGGACAGAATCCGGCAGGTTTTGCCCCATCATATTTACCAATGCAGGCTTATAATCAAAAGTTTCAAGCTGCGAAGGCCCCCCACTCATAAAAAGGTATACCACTCTTTTAGCCTTTGGAGCAAAGTGTGGCAATGCCCTTAATATCTCCTGCTCCATATCTCCTGTTGCATTGCTGATTGCAGGACGAGGAGCATTTCCCATTAGTTTGTTACCAAACAAGGACCCAAGTGCCAAAGCACCAATTCCCATGGATGTTTTGGTCAGAAAGTCGCGCCGATCCAGTCTTTGGTTCAACCGATTAAATTCAGGGTCATTGAGCCTAAATTCTTCTTCGTGGTGGTGATGATCTGCCATGAGGTTATCGTTTTGTTAATGTTGCATCTGAATTTAATATGGTACTGGCAACAACTGCATTTGCAGCAATCATTGCACTGTCCATCGTTTTATTAACCTGGTATTGGCCGGCATTGAGCCAACCACTTTGCTTTTCCAGGTTTTTCCTGAATTTCTTCAATTCCATTTGCTGTAAAGCAGACAGCAATTCCAACTCTTTTGATTGTACTAAACGGCCTGTAAGCTTTCTATAAGTTTGAGCTATAGCCTGACGACTATCAGCTACCTTGGTCATCTGTTCGCCCAATACCTTTGCTGCTTCCAAAAAAGTAGGATCATTTAGCGTTACCAGTGCCTGCAAAGGAGTATTCGTTTTTTGTCTTCGGATAACACAATAGCTACGTGAAGTAGCATCAAAGGTCGACAGTGTAGGATTCGGCACCGACCTTTTAACAACCACGTACAAACTACGGCGGTATACATCAGCACCTTTATCCTGGGTATATGAAGTATTGTTAATTTCCCAAAGACCATCTGGTTGATAAGGCTTTACACTTTTTCCACCAATTTTAGGGTTCAATAATCCACTTGCCATAAGTGCATTGTCTCGTATCATTTCGGCCGACATCCGATACGCAGGGCCGTGAGAAAGTAGTCGGTTTTCAGGATCTTTTTCACGCGCTTCTTTACTTGCCCTAGAATCTTGTCTGTAAGTGGCCGACATAACGATCTTTTTGTTCAATTCCTTTACATTCCATCCCGATTCCAAGAAAGAAACCGCCAACCAATCTAGCAATTCTAAATGGCTAGGCATCTCCCCTTGGTTACCAAAATCTTCTGAAGTTTTCACCAAACCTACACCAAAGAAATTCTGCCAAAGGCGATTTACTGCAACTCGGGCAGTTAGTGGGTTATCACGATTAGTTAACCACTGGGCTAAGCCATACCTGTTTTTAGGAAGATTTTTAGCATAAGGCAATATACTTTCAGGAGTATTAGGAAATACCTGCTCTCCGGGCATATCATAATTACCCCTTTTAAGTAAGAAAGTTTTTTTCGGTTTTGTCATTTCCTGCATCACCATCAGCTCCGGAACATTCGCAGTAGAGTCTGACAGGTTAGTGCGCAATACCTTTAGTTCATTTTCTTCTTTCTTCAATAGCGGATCAACTACATTAAAATAATACTGTCTAAATGAACTTATCTCTGCATCTGTTAGCTTGGGCTTTGAAACCAATTGATTCCAGCTTGTCTTTTTAGCCAAAACGCATACTTCAATTGGTGTTAAGCTACGGTTGTACACCGTAACATCATCTACCTTACCTTCTTTAAAACCACGACCGCGCCACCAGGCTCCTACTTGTAAACCCGGTTGTGTACCACCGGGAAATAGAATATCCTTATCCAACTTATCCATAACAGTTTCCATTTTCATCTCTGCACCATCAAGATATAATTTTAGGCCAGATGCTTTTGATGAGCCATCATAGATCATAGTTAGCTGTATCCATTTATCGCGTGGCACATTATCAATACTAAGTTTGGTTATCGCATTTGCAGGATAAGCGTGGGCCATATTCAATTCCAACTTATTATCTTTCAAGTAAAGATGGTATCCCTTAAAATTATACAAGCGTTCAGCAATACTTTTATGAAATATTACCCCTTCAGTAAGCTGTTTAGGTATATTAACCCAAAGCCCTATACTAAATGGTTCAGATTTACGAAAAACCCCCACCTGATTCAGATCAAGCCAGGTATCACCATCCAGTACTAAACCTTTACCAGCGCTCCCTGCAATAAAAACCGGGGCTTCACCAGGTCCTCCTGCATCACGTTTCATCACAGCAATCTGTTTACGATCTACCTGGTCATTAAGGTTACCTTGATCAAAGTTAAAGTAGGCCTGTAACCCATCCTTAGGTATATTGTCGGCAGCTAGTTTCTTATAATCCTTTCGACTAAGCCAGTTCTGAAAGCTAGCCTCCTCCTGACGTTCTTTTTCCCTTATCTTTTGTTGCTGCACTGAGATGGTCTTTTTAATATCACTTATCACTCGCTCTTTTTCTGAATTGGGCAGTAACAATGTTGGACCCGGCATGGTATCATCAAATGAAATCTGTCCTGCTTCTTTCACATTATTAAAAAAGCTGAACAACTGATAGTAATTCTTTTGTGAAATGGGATCGTACTTATGGTCGTGGCATTTGGCACAACCAACCGACAAACCCAGCATAGCATCGCCAAAAGTATTGGTACGATCTATTACATATTCTGTTTGAAATTCCTGTTCAATAATTCCGCCCTCCATATTTTGCTGATGGTTACGATTAAAGGCCGTTGCAATCAACATTTCGCGCGTTGGATTTGGCATAAGATCACCTGCAAGTTGCCATTGCATAAATTTGTCGTAAGCCATATTGGTATTAAATGCTTTAATGACCCAATCGCGATAAGGCGACATATCTCTGAGCCTGTCCACAGTATATCCATGAGAATCAGCAAACCGTGCTACATCAAGCCAATCGACCGCCATTTTTTCGCCATAATGCTGCGAACGGAGCAAACGGTCAACCTGTTTCTCATAAGCATTGGGAGATTTATCTTTCAAAAAAGCATCAGTTTCTGCTATGGTTGGAGGCAAACCGGTTAGGTCTAACGATACTCTGCGCAGCAGCAATTCCTTATTAGCCTCTGGTGATTGTTTTAACTTTTGCTTTTGCAATTTATCGACAATAAAATTATCAATAGGATTATTCACTTTAGCAGCCTCATCAACTTTCGGTGTTTCAACTTTAACGGGTTTTACAAAAGCCCAGTGAGGCTTATATACTGCACCCTCCTTAATCCATCTAATCAGTGTTGCTTTTTCAATAGCCGTAAGGTTAAGATGCGATTCCGGAGTAGGCATTTTGTACTTCGGGTCGGCAGATATGATTCTATGAAAAGCCTCACTATTATTTAGATTACCTGGATCAATAGCAACTTTGCCTTTATTTTCAGGTAATTCAGCATAAGCAAAATCAGCATGATCTAATCTTAGTCCGGCTTTCTGTTTAGCTTTATCGGGGCCATGGCAAGCAAAACATTTATCAGAAAGTATTGGTTTTACATCTATATTATAGTCAAGGGATTTTGGCAAAGTTTGATATGCTTCCTCCACGTCTTTTGGCAGCGCAGGCACAGACGATGAAAACACATAGATTCCAATGCCCACTAAAAGGACTGCACCAAACAACATAAAAATTAGTCGCATCATCACATCAAAATTTATACTGGTTATTTGAAGATGAAATTAAAGCAATTCCATTTCCAATATTTAAACAAATACGACTAATGTTTGCACAAATACGATATCAGTAAACATTTAATTATTCATGTCAAAAAGGACAAATAAAAGTGACTATTGGTCGTGTGACATAGGCATCATATTATTTACTTTTGATTGATGAAACTACTTATCCTTTGCCCGCAATGGGGACTCGAACACTTAACTTTAGAAGATTTTTTTGAAAAGGTTAGTTCTGCCGGTTACAATGGAATTGATACCTGGGTACCCGAAAATACGATCGAAAGAAATAAATTCATTAGCTTATTGAACGAATACCAACTTTCAATTGTAGGCCATCAACATCAGGCAACAGGAAGAAATATAGATGAGTATTGCAAATCCTATGAATACTACTTAAACCTTACTATGGAGTGCAATCCTCTCCTGATAAATTCACACAGTGGAAGGGATTATTTTAGCCTTGACGAACAATTAAGGGTAATTGATATAGCCGAGGAGTTTTCTATAAAAAACAACATTACTGTTGCACATGAAACCCATCGTGGAAGATTAGGTTTTAGTCCATATAATGCCTCAGCCCTCTTTAATTGCAGGCCAGAGATGAAAATTACTGCTGACTTTTCACACTGGACATGCGTTACTGAGAGCTTTTTAGAAAATTGCTCAGAAATTATGGAAGAAGCTGTAAAACGAACCAAACATGTTCACGCAAGGGTTGGCTACACACAAGGCCCACAAATCCCCGACCCAAGAAGCCCATACTGGGAGAAAGAGCTTCTCTTTTTTACTGCGCTATGGAGCTCAATACTAAAAAACCACAGCACCTTAAACAACGAGTATTTAACAATTACTACTGAATTCGGCCCTTCACCATATATGTTGACAGGTTTAAATGACAATAAGCCAATTGCAGACCAATGGGAAATCAATTTATTTATGAAAGATTGGCTTTTAGATAAGTTAGAATAATATTATTTATACTCCTGACTATTCTTAACATCCTCCAAAGAAATATCCACAGTAAATGATAAACTTTTCCAGTTAATCTCTTTTATCCATTCCGTAGAGATTTGCACCTTTTTACCAGCCAACCAACTGCCTGTATCCACCACTAGGGAAATAATTTTCAAGTGCCCATCAACTATTAAATCCACCGCCTCACCAACTTCGCCATCTTTAGCATGAATGCGATACCCTCTTATTTCACTAACGCTGCGCAGGTGTGGATCACCAGGTTCCTCTTCGTTGTGCACTGCGCCGATAGCTGTCTCAAATGGCACTCTGGATTCAACCATCCCCATCATACCCATATGTCCATAAAATCCGCCACCGGTAGGATCACCATAAGGCCATCCATAATAACTGTACAATTCCAGCTCATGCTGACGGGACACAGGTTTTTCAGTATCTATATCCGGACTATGTTTTATTTGGCTCTTACTGAGGTTAACCGGAAAACACCTGTTTCCCCAATCCGGTTCTTTTAAAGCTCCAGGCGAAACGAGCACTTTCCGCTCCATTAGCCAACCACCTGTCTTTACAATCAGATAACGTATTGTCCAAGTTTCATCATCAAAATAAAACTCATCAACTTTTCCGATTTCCCCATCGGTAGCACCCATGCTAAAACCAATGAGACTTTTAATATTGCGTTGCATGATACCATTATTTAAATATCTACTATCCTGACTTACATTTTACTGGCCAGAGTTCCAATAACGATTAAAACCAGCGTGATTATCAAAATCCAGAAAAAAATATTAAGAACTGATGTAGCAATAAATACTTCCTCTTCCTCCTCGTCGTGCGCATCGGCTTTTCGCTTTAAATTTCTCTTTCGTACAGGTGATTGTGGTGAGGCAGCAGCTAGTATCAGTGCTACAACAACGGCAGCAATTAATCCAGGCACCCAATAATATCCCCAAGCAGATGGCCCTCTTTGGACTGCCCATTCTCCCGCAGCAAAAGAGATAAAAAACATGAGTACAAAGAAAACCCAAAATCCTCCCCAGGGTCCAGTATTTCTAAATACCAGCCTGAAAATTGCCGTAAGCATAACAGCAACAAAAAGTGCGAATAAAACTCCAACAAATCCCATAACACCTATATTAAGCACATAGAATTGCTGATTATAAAACAATTGAGAATGTAATTGGTTGTCAAATTTCTGCCAGAATTAATTACATTCTTAAAGCGGATCTATTCTTCCTAAATAGATACTATTTGCAATTTTCTTCCTGTCAAATGAAGTAAGACTCACGTATACTTCCAACTGCATACCTACAAGCCTGGGGTCAAACTTAAAGGAACATTGCAGGTCTCTGCGAAGTGCCGCACCAACAAACCCATCGGAAATACCTAATTGAGGAGAATATACCACCAGCATCAGTTGATCATTATATACTGCCTTATTTCCCTGATTGGCTATCCAGTTAAGCTGTAGTGTATCTGGAGCACTAAGCGAGGCTTGCGAACTGTTTAAGCCAGGCAAATTGCCTAAAGCAAGTACCAACCGACTGTAATCTACTCCTAAATTAGGATAAACCCCGGTAATAGCCGTATAGTAATTTGCAGAATACGCAGCACTTATTGCCGTTTTTGCTTTAGCAAGATTCTGGAAACCAATGTTAATAAATGGATGAAAAGGCACCAATACTTCATTCATAAATTTCATTTTCTGCTCATTCTCAATCTGTAACTGAGATCGGGGTGCAGATTTTATTTTCTTTTTTGGAGCTCCACGCAAGTAAGCAATCCCTTTCCAAACACCGCCTACAACTGGACCGAGTCTTCCGGAAATAGGGCCGAAAATCCCTTTTCTCATTTTTGCCATTTTATTTATTTTTAATTGATTAATAAATTATTTATTTCTTCTTTTCACTTACGCGGATGCTAACAAAATCATCCGCAGGTTCTGATAAAACTAAGTTAAACATCCGGTTGACATAGGACTCTTATAGGACTTTTGTAGGACTAATAGTCCTACAAAAGTCCTATAAGAGTCCTACAAATCCCCCATTTTAGCCGTTTCAAAGTGCTGATCCGCTTAAATTCAAATATCCATCAGCACAAAACCATCACTGTTTTATTTCTTCGTTTAATAAATCAAATATGTTGATAATAAAAACAGACTGAGGAGCAATTCGAACCTTTTCGCGTATTTCATCGCATTACTACGGATTTCGTCAGATTCGTCGTTTTTTGTATGTTTTCTCGTAATGTGTACATATTTTATCAAAAAACAGGGCGACCAGTAAACCACTAACCACCAGAATTTAACTTAGCAATAGATTATCGGGACACGATGTGAATCTCACTTTAGAGATTTATATCAAAAAGTATAAATAACTGCAGCTTTACTGCAACGGAATTTCAATTTATACACTGTACTTTCGTTGTTCAACTAAAATATAACACCAGTTCAAATGGGGAAAGCTTATTTTGCACTTACTTTCTTGGTGCTTTTATCAATCGGCAACAATTCGGTACAAGCGCAAATTAAAGGCTATCCGCCAATAACAGCTACAAAAAATGGAACTATAAACCCATTTTCTCCCGATCCTATTATTAATTACACCTGGGCAAACCCAAAAGCAACTGATGGTTTGGAAAGCTACCAATTACACCCTGTGAACTATACTGTTTCAGACTCACGCAGTTTCAATACGGATGATTTTAAGAAAAACGAGGTTATTGTTGTGAATGGTGAAGGATATATCCGATTTGATTTCGGACAAACTAATGCAGGATGGGTCGAATTTGATAGCCCTGACCTTACCGGAAAAGTAGAAATGAGTATAAGCGAATACAATCAAACGCCTAACTATCCATCAAATTATCCGACAAAAACACTCACCCCTAAAAAGCTTGGTAATACATATCGTCTTGAATTAAACCCTGATTTATATGAGGGTGTACGATTTGCCTGGATCCATGTACGCTCATTTTCTAAAAGTTGGCGGATTACCGGGGTACGAGTAGTATGCCAAACCAGGCCTGTGAATTACAATGGAAGTTTCTCCTGCAGCGATACAACACTCACTCGCATATGGTATACCGGAGCTTACACAGTAAAGTTGAACCTACTCAAAGATTATTTAGGGGCAATTTTGATGAATCGTGGCGATAGATTTTCGTGGACCGGCGATGCCCATCCATCTCAGGCGGCCTCAATGGTAGCATTTGGAAATTATGATTTTGTAAAGAAAAATATTGATTATACCTCAACTCAGAGTAATGGTATCAGAAGTTATGCGCTTTATTGGGTACTAAGTTTAATTGACTATTATAAATACACTGGCGACACTGCAACACTGAAAAAGTATATAGATAACGCCTCAGCGAAGCTGGACGACGCTTATAAGGTTTATGGAACCAATCCCAATCTTGAGTTTTTCGGTTGGGATGAGCGGTTGGGATCCGGATTTGAACACCCCAATCTTCCGGAACCACAAAATGCTTACAAAATGGTATCCATACGTGCCTGGAAAGAATTTTCGGAGGTAATGAATGTTTATGGCCGGAAAGATTTGAGGGATAAATATCTTAGTTATGCTACTGAAAAAATTTCTGACTTGAAGAAAAATGCAGCATGGTATCAGGATTTCGGTCTTCACGCAGGTGCAGATGCAGTTTCAACCGGTTTTCTGAACAGTAACGAGAAAAAAGCAATTTATGAAAAGAGTTTTACCGACAAGGTAAATCGCATCTCCTATTCTCCTTTCAACCAATATTTTGTAATCCAGGCATTTGCTTTAATGAATAAATATGACGACGCATTAAGTTCTATACGTGACTTATGGGGTGGTCAGATTAAATACGGGGGCACTACTTTTTTCGAAGATTATCGTCCATCATGGAATGCGGTAGTTAGCAAAAATGGACCTGTACCCAATAACCAATGTGGCTTTACAAGCCTTTGTCACCCATGGGGTGCAGGGGCTACCAAATGGCTTAGTGAAGAGGTTCTTGGTATAAAACCAACATCACCTGGTTTCTCCACATTTGACATCCTTCCGCACCTTGGGCGAACACTAACAAATGTTTCAGGAAAAACACCAACTCCTCGGGGTGTAATCAGCGCAAGTTTTGATGTTTCTACAGGGTTAAGTAACGTATCAATACCTGTTGGAACCCTTGGTCGAATCGGTATTCCAAAAGTTGAAAAAACCATCATGAGCATTAAAATTAATGGTGTTTTAGCATGGAATGGTCGTTCTCGAGCTCTTCAGACTTTTGATGGCGCTAGCGAAGATGCGCAGTTCGTTTACTTTACAGGAGTTAAACCTGGAAACTACCAAATTGTAACTACTTACAAAGGTAAATCTCCCCGTTACTCCGAACTGGCCGAGGTATATCCTGCCAAATTCATCGGAATAGATTCTATAACCAGTGGAAATTGGGGAAAAGTATATGGAAAAGATGGTTACGTACTCTGCAATTATAATGGGGATGGAAAAGATAAAAAGTCACTCCCTTCATATGTCACCGGTGTCAATTACTATAAAGTAAAGGGAAACAGTTTACCCCTAAATGTGGTATGGAGAACTAATACGAACGATAGCAGAGCACTCTCGCCGGATGCTGCCAATAGCTTCCCTAGAACCGCTGCTTGTTTATTTGCTATGGATGCAGACCAGATTGGGTATACTTTTACTTCAACAATTGACATAAAGGGCACTAAGGACTTTAAAGTATCCCTTTACTTTGTTGATTGGGACAATAAGGGAAGAAAAATCGCAGTAGAAATGTTCGATGCAGCCAGCTCTAAACTGATTGCACCGGTAAAAATAGTGGAAAATTGCCTTGGTGGCGCTTACCTCACTTACTCTTATAACAAATCGGTAAAGTTCAGGATCAACATGGTGCGAGGCGATAATGCGGTATTAAGTGGAGTATTTTTTGATCCCAATTAACATGCACTGACTATTGACTTCAATCAGCTGAAATTCCTTTAGTTGCTTTCATAATTCTTGCGATACTTAATGCTCTGTTTTTTGCATTTTCGGCAATTACCCCAATAAACAATTCGTCTACTGTTTCGCTAAATAACTTAATCCATCGGTCGAAATGCTCATTTGAGAGTTTAAGTGGTAAATGCTTAGGTAAGGGAGCGCCAACGTATTTTCGGGTATATAAGAGTAAAGTTGACCAAAAATCAACCATAAGTTTAAGGTGAGTATCCCAATTCCCTTTAATGACAGCAGCAAAAATGGGGTCTAAAAGTTCATCATTTCTTACCTTGGTATAAAATTCGTTTACAAGCAATTCTACATCGGTTTCTGTATCTATATCTTTTCGTTGTTCTTCCATAATACTATAAATCTATTTCCTATCCTCTTTCTATACAGATGGAATCAAAGGTGTTGATTCCATCTGCTAGTATCAATAAATTAATTCAATTGAAGTAGGGCCGGGCCAAATTCTTCAAATAGAATTGATTCCTTTTCAATTCCTTTGGCAACAAGATCGTTGAATTGTTTTTGAATAAATGCTGAGGGCCCACATACATAATATCTCGTTCCAGAAAATTGGGGTAGTGAAGTTATTTTATTGATATCTAAAAATCCTTCCATCACGCCCTCACGTTTATCCATTGCGGTTGGACAATCATAAAAAATATGCTGGCTTACATTCTCATTTTCCTTTGTAATCTCATCTAACTCTTCTTTAAAAGCATGTACCTTACGGTTTCTGCATCCGTGCAACCAGGTAATAGTATGACCATAATCTTTATCTACAAGATTCTGCAACATACTCATCATAGGTGTTAATCCCACACCTCCGCTAATTAATACTACCGGAGCATCCAAATCCTCAGCCAATGTGAAGTTACCGGCAGGAGCGGTAAGGTCTATTTTATTTCCTTCCTGAATAAAATCGTGCAGGTAATTACTAATCTTACCATTGGCATCCAACAAAAGTCCTTTTTCTTTTTTTACGGAAATGCGATAATAATCGTTAATTGGCGTACTTGACACACTATACTGACGTGATTGATACAAACTTAACTCTGGCAAAAACACACGGATACTAATGTACTGACCCGGGATATGAGGCATTACTTTTCCTCCGTCGGCTGGGTACAAATAGAATGAAGTAATCTCTAAAGATTCAACAATTTTCTTTCCAACAAAAAACGGTCTCCAACCTGTCCAACCATCCTGTTGAGCGGCTTTTTGCTGATACAATTTTGTTTCATGCCCTGACATTAATGCTGCCAGCTGTTGATAAGCAGCTGTCCATGCATCTATGATATCAGGCGTTGCTGCCGCTCCCAAAACCTCCTGTATTGAAGCAATTAAATGACGTCCAACAATTTGATAGTGCTCAGGTCTGATGTCTAAACTTACGTGTTTATGTCCAATCCTATCCACAACAGGCATCAATACACCAGGATTTGCAATATTCTCTGCATAAGCCAACACAGCCATGGCTAAAGCGGTTTGTTGTTTCCCACTCTCCTGATTCCCCATATTGAACATATTTTTAAGTTCAGGGTTATGTGTAAACATTCTGTTGTAGAAGTAGGTGGTTAATAATACACCATTTTCCTTCAATACCGGTACCGTAGCGCTAATCAATTGTTTTTGTTCAATGTTCATAATAAATATATTAATACCTTTTTATCTTTTATTATTGCAAATTTTTTTTCTCTATTATTTCCTCAATTTAGTAATGCCCAAATTCAGACTTTCACTAAAATCAGCAATGGTTGTCTGCTCCAAAAGGTCTTTCAGCTGGTTACGGATGGCTTTAAATTCATTATGCAATGGGCAAGGATTTGTTTCAGAGCAATAAGCAAGCCCCAAGCCACAGCCCGTAAAAATACTGTTTCCATCTACTGCTTCTACAACCTCTGATAAAGGGCGTTTAAGACCACGCTCATCAATGTAAAAACCACCATTAGGTCCTTTCGCCGATTGTACTATACCTCTTCTACTTAAATCCTGTAAGATTTTGGCTAGAAAATGTTCAGGAGAATCAATACCATTAGCGATTTCTTTTATCCCCACCCTATTGCCAGAAGCCGTACGGTGCGCGATAAAAAAAACCGAGCGTATAGCATATTCACATGTTTTTGAAAAGACTCCCATAACCGTTGCAAAGCTACAGATATTTATCAAAAATAAAAGAGTTTTTAGTCTTTTATTAATTTTATTACCGAGTTATAATTGTAAAAACTACTTAATCTGGATGCCCACCCTTACAGGTTTATTTTCAATGGCAAACTGAAATGCTTCTTCTACATTATCCAATAGAAATTCTTTTTCAATGAGTTCGCTAAAAGGATACTTTGTATGTTCTTTCATTATAAAAGCAGTTGCATTTGTAAAATCTTGGTAGTTGTAGTTATGCAGGCCTTTTATTGTTAAAAGCTTGCGTACTATTTTTTGAGCATCCACCGGAACTGCATCTACCGGAGAAACAGCACCAATCCAGACAGCACAGCCGCCAAGAGCCAGCGAGTCAATACCTGTTTTCATGGCTTTTGGGCTCCCAGTCATATCAAATACAATATCGGCTTCTGGCCATGGCAGTATTGCATTAGTGTTTTCAGGAAATAAGTAAGTCTCGTCGGTTCCAAATTTTGGTCCCCAATGCAAGCGTGATAGGTCATTATCAACCAAACCTATCCATTTGGCCCCTGCCTCTCTGCACATGGCTACACATGATATACCCAGCAATCCTGCACCTACTATAAGTACCTTTTTCTCCATGATATCTCCTGCTATCCTTAGGGCCCCCATCACTGTTGAATGTGCGCAACTGATTGTAGCAGCTACTTTCAAAGGAACGTCTGTTGATATTTTCAAGAATGCTGTATTAGGTTTGAGTATACAGTAGTCGGCCATTCCGCCATTAAAAATATCTTGTTCAGTTGCCAGTGCATGACCATATTTAAATAGCTGTTCACTTTTTTGAGGCATATCAGCTCTTGGTGCCTCAACACCTTCAGGAACAGCAAAAACTGACCATACAATACGGTCCCCAATTTGTATCAACTCGCCATTTAAATCCTTTAACTCCTGTTCATCATCAAACCATAAAACCTCACCAACAATTTCGTGCCCCAACACTACCCGCTCAGCTTCTGCGCGATGGCCACAATAGGTATGTATGTCGCTTCCGCAGAGGGTAGTATAAAGATTTTTGACTAAAATTTCCTTTAAAGTGATACCGGTTACGTCCTTGTTGATTACCTCGAAAGGTTTTCCAGGCCCTTTAAACAGTATAGCTTTGCCCTGCGGATATTGTGGAAATTTGTTGCTCATTACTTTTTAGCTTATTTTTAAAATACAGATAACAAAATATAATCAGGAGAATACCAAAAATCCCCATACCGATGCTGATTTTTAGAAACAGATCGAAAATAGAATCGGATGCTGGCGCAAAGGACTTTAAAATCATCAGGCCAATATAACCTGTATAACCAACAGAATCAGCTATGTACATTAAAAATCCAACATTGGCTTTTTCACGAGTAATGGCTATAAGTCGCTCAAACATAATAGCGTGCACAGCTACATAAGGGATGTAAATTCCAAGCCCAATCAGCACCATAGAAATGAATTTGTCTGCACCATGATTTAAACCAGCTACAGCAAAAAGCAAAATCATAAACCCTGTAAGGCTTGTAAAGAGAGAGAAACTAAATGCTTTATAGTGATTGTGTATGAAAGCAGCAAAACCGCTTATAATGATAACACCAAATGATACTAACAATTCTGAGCGTGTAAACAAATCTGGGGTTTGCTCATAACCAAGTCCAGACCATATCTCTACAGCAAAATCAGCCCTTACACTCCTTAACAATGTAACAATCAGATAAACTAAAATAATCCCTATAAGTCCTGGTGCATATTTATTAAAGAATTTGCTCCTGTCCTCAGCTGTCATGGGTACTCTTGCTGATCGTAAAGCAATGTCCCTTGCCGAAGGAGCTGGTACGCAGGTTAGCATTGCAATAAATAACAATGTGGGTATCAAAAACACAAGGCCTGCCACAAAAGGCATCCACTGCTCGGTTACCCCAGATGCTAAAATATAAGCCCCAACAGATTTGGATACACCATCGGAAATGATAAAACTTGCACAAAGCCCCGCCACCATAAACTCAGTATGCTTACGGCCCTCCACGAAACCAAGTACCAAACCAAATATTACACCCAAAGACAGCCCGTTTAAAAACAGAAAAATTACATTAAATGGATTTGGCACTAATCCGAAGAGCAGTAACATTACCTCCGCAAATCCAATGAAGCCTAGAATTGCCTTTATCCGCTGATGAGATTTAATCTCTGACACAATTTTTATACCTAACCATTTCGCTAAAACATACCCTAAAGTTTGGGCAATAACCAGTAGAAATTTATAGCTCAAACCAAAAAGTGAAATTTCAGCGTAAGTAGCAGCAGTGTATGGCTTTCTGAAGCCATACATGCAAAAATAAGTGCCGAAAGCCGCTACCAGTGCCCAGGCTGGATTGGCAAATACTTTCTGTAATTTTTCAGTCTTTATAATTGATTGCATAACATGATAAACTAAATGTTTAGCAAAACTAAACATTATTTATCTCCAGTTACGTTCAGTAAATGTTAAGCTTTTATTAATATTAGTACTCCTTACTTTTTATACTCAACATCTTAACTTCATATAAAAGCAAAGACACTACAACTTGTTTATCAACATAATAAAAACTAAACAAAGAACACAGGTGCAATTACTATTATGTCAGTCGGCGGCAAGTACAACAACATATCGCTTTACAGAAATCAGATTAAAATCACACACAAGTATACATATACTTAACCAACAAAAGCTACAGTTTAAACTGTAAGGTCATGTAATACGTTCTGGGATCGGAAGGTAAGGCACCAAGGGCCGGATCACCATAGCTGTTCTTAGTATAAAACCACAATGTTTCGATTGAATTCCTTTAACTTAGATAAAAAAAGCTGCTATGTTAAATAAATTCTGTCAATACAATAACTGGGCAAACTCACTCTTTTTAAACACGCTGACCGACAATTCAGCTTTAGTTCCAGAATCCTCCATTTTGCTGTTTAGCCATATCGTAAATGCACAAACAAGATGGATTTCCAGAATTAATGGTGCCATCCCTTCCTTTGGTGTTTGGCAATTACATGAACTGGAAACATGCAGAGTCCTGCTTGAGGAAAGCGCCAATAGCTTACTACAGCTAGAACAGATGAAAAACATTGACACGCGGGTTATTAAATACTCCACTACAACGGGTGTCAATTTTGAAACCAGTGTTGCAGATATATTATTGCACACATTCAATCATGGCACTTACCATCGCGCGCAGATAGCCAAAGAATTGAAGCAGCATAGTATTCAACCTCCGAGTACAGATTACGTTCAGTTTGTAAGATTACACCCCTAGGACCTGCAATGGAATCAGCTGCTCCACTAAGTACTCAAGACTTTAACGAAGGTAAGAGTAAACCATTCGGTTCTTCCGACATTCGTTTTGTAACCAAAGGAAAAGCCCTCTCCTTTAAGCAGACAGAAGCAGAAATATTGTTTAACCATCAATTTATTGGTTCTGGCTTTACGTGAATAGGAAATGAAGGTAATTTTAAGTTGATTTTGGCTTAACATGAGTCCTTTAAATTTGAAACATTATTCGCATGAAGAATTTATCAGACAGCCAGTTATTAGCCTACGTCAATCAAGATCATGTGCTCGCCTTCGAAGTGCTGTTTGACAGACATTGGGATAAGCTCTACAGAATTGCCCTGTCGAGAGTCCAAGATACCGATGACGCACAGGATATTTTGCAGGAGGTCTTCATCAGCATATGGAACCGTAGAAACAGCATTGTTATAAAGACTTCATTTGAGGGTTACCTAACAGGGGCACTTAAGTTTGCAGTGATCAGCCACCTGCGTTCACAAAAAGCCAAACAGCATCAGCTTGAAGAAGCTATGCAGCGCATAAATATCCTGGAAACAACAGTAGATGATCTTTCTAACTACTATTTACTGGAAAAAACATTGGAAGAAGCAGTAAATGCTATGCCGCAAATGCTAAAACAGGTTTACCTGCTGAGAAGCGATAATCTTTCAGTAAAGGAAATTGCAGATAAGTTGGGTCTCGCAGACCAAACCGTTAAAAATTACATAACAGAAGTGCTGAGAAGACTAAAAATTGTGATCTCCCGTAAATATCCTGAGGAATACCTTGGAATCATTGCTGCTATTTACGCACTCATTAATTAACATAAACTTGATCTTAATTTTAAGTACCATTTAGGCTTTTTTGCGACTCCATTGTAAGAACCCCTATAATGGACTACAACAAATTCAATAAACTATTAGATCGATATCTGAACGGTGAAGCCAACGAAACCGAGAATGCGGTTGTTAATGCCTGGTATAAATCTTATGAATCTAATGAACACCTGATCGGCATTGATAAAAATGAGAATGAGAATTCCAAAAAACTGGTTAAGGCACGTTTAAGAACCCAAATCCGACCGGTAAAAAGAATAAATTTCAAAAGAATCAGACAGTATGGCATTGCGGCCAGTATCCTCATCTGCTGTACCCTAGGATTACTTTATTTTGTTCAATCACAAAAAAACGAAAGGTTACCCTCTTATTCAAGAATCAGTACTGAAATAGGTCGAATCAAGAAAGTTACACTTTCAGACAATTCCGTAATCTGGCTCAATGCAGCAACTAAGATCAGAGTCCCAACTAAATTCACAGGCATATCACGAGAAGTTTATCTTGATGAAGGAGAAGTTTTCTTTAATGTAGCTAAAAACCCTAACCGTCCATTTATTGTCCATACCGGAAAAATAAATATCCGGGTTCTCGGAACCAGTTTCAATGTCAGATCCTACCCTACTATTAAGGATCAAAAAGTTCAGGTAGCAACCGGATTGGTACAGGTTAGTGATAAAAACAAGATTTTAGGGTTACTCAGACCCGGACAACAATTATCCTACAATACTCTAAATGGGCTAAGCAATATTGATTCCATAAATACCAAACGAATGGCATGGAACAATGGAAATGTATATATGGACCAGGTTTCCTTTTCTGAGCTAGCTCTTATTGTTCATAACACCTACGGACTTCATTTAAGTGCCAACTCAAACAAGGTTAAAGAATACCGTTTTACACTTAAACTGAGCCATAGTCAACCTATAGAAAGCATTTTAAAAGCTATTAGTATGATTCACAATACGCATTACAGAAAGGAGGGCAACGACATTATAATTTACTAAAAAACCGGATTGCTCTAACAACCCGGTTCATTCAAGTCATAAGGCTTAATTGTTACTCAGCTCATCTTTAATTTACCAAGCAATCAAAAATATGAAAATTTCACTACTGTTTTCAATGCAAACTATGCGAACTACAGTTTTATCATTTATACTCATCACAACGGGTTTATTTTCCGTTCAGGCCAACACTGCCGATGCACAGGCAATGGAGGAGCGTATCAACGTAGAATTTAAACAAGAAACACTATTATCCGCCATCAAAAAACTGGAATCAAAGAGCAGTGCCATCTTCGCCTATGATCAGGAATATCTAGGGCTAAAGAACAAAACAGTTAAAGATATCCTCTTTAAAAACGAACGGATGGCAGTTATACTTGAATTCCTGCTTAAAGAATATAGCATTAGCTACCAGCAGCAAGCAGGAAACATTCTGCTTAACAAAAAAGTGAAACTGGTTACTATAACCGGTAAAGTCACTGATGAAAAAGGAGAACCCCTCCCAGGAGTTTCTGTATCCGTAAAGGGAAAACAGCTTCAAGCCAGCTCCAATTCGCAAGGCAATTACTCTTTGCAGGTTCCAGACCTTAATCTAACTCTGGTTTTCCATTTTATAGGGTACCTCCGTCAGGAAATTAAGCCAACCTCAGGAACCATAATAAATATCAGTATGCAACCTGATATTCAAGCCTTAAATGAGGTTGTGGTTACCGCACTTAATATCGAAAAAAGCGAGAGAAGCTTAGGCTATTCGATTGCCAGATTAGATGGATCCAAGGTAAACACGGTACAAACACCAAACCTTATTAATGCACTTTCTGGTAAAGTAGCAGGCGTAGATATAGGAAATACAGCTAATGGTGTTGCCGGAAGTAAGAGAGTGGTTATACGTGGTGCATCTTCTTTAACCGGAAATAACCAACCACTCTGGATAGTTGATGGTATCCCGATTAATACAACCAGCCTTGGTGGATTAGCTTCAAATACACCTGAGGGTGGAATTGACTATGGAGATGGATTAACTGGCATTAATCCTGACGATATCCAAAGTATTAGTGTACTTAAAGGAAATGCGGCAGCTGCACTTTATGGCTCAAGGGCATCTAATGGAGTGATTCTGATCACCACAAAAAGTGGAAAATCAGCTAAAGGGAAAATGAACATAGATTTCAGTTCATCTTTGCTGGTTGACCGATTGATAAATCATGCCAATTTTCAAAACGTATATGGCCAAAGTGCCATCAACCAACCTAATGCAACCGATCTCCCGACAAGTGCCGACAATGCGAAAGGGTCGGATAACTGGGGTCATAAACTGGATGGAACTCCAACAGTACAATTTGATGGTGTAATCAGGCCGTTCAGCGCTGTAAAGGATAATTATGAGCGTTTCTTTACTACCGGAAGCACCATCAATAATACAATAGCCTTATCTGGGAGCAGCGAAAATCAGGATTATAGGGTATCGCTTTCCGACCTCAGGAATACAGATATTGTTCCTAATGCAAATTTTGCCCGCAGTAGCATCAATACCAAAGCACATTCAAAATTCGGAAAATTAGATGTTGATATTGTATTGAACTACATCTATGAAAAGGCAAATAACAGACCGTACATCGGTGGTAATCATGACAATCAGTTCTATTCCCTGCTATATTTACCAAATAGCCTAGATATTGAATCGTTAAAACCGGGATATGATGCTAATGGACGAGAGCTTCTTTATACCCAGGGAGTATCTAACCCTTATTACATTGTTAATAAAGAAAAGGAATTTGATACCAGAGGAAGACTCACCGGATCAATAAGTCTTAAATACCAGTTTACGAACTGGCTATACACAAGGGGCAGATTTACCCGTGACAATTCATTGGCGAAAAGATTCCAGTATATCCCGGATGGAAATGCTTCTTCAAGCTTCCCTTACAATTCACCCAGCAATATTGGAGGTATACTTAACCAGCGCGCAATCGACAATGCGGAGAATAATTATGAACTTCTTATCGGTGTAGATCCAAAACTGAAAGGTCATTTTACCGTTAATGGGTTTATTGGAGGTAATATCAACTGGAGAACAGGTTCACAAGTAATTACATCCGGAAATACCTTTACCGTTCCTGGAGTTTACACCTTTAATAACCTGACAACCAAACTCCCTTCGACTTCTGAAAGCAGACAACGAACCAACTCTCTTTTTGGTAATGTGGAATTTGCCTATAAACAATATTTATACCTGACACTAACCGGAAGGAACGATTGGTTTTCGACCCTACCTATGAGCAATAATAACCTGTTCTATCCATCAGCAGCTTTATCATTTGTCTTTACAGACGCGATAAAATTTCCAGATGCAATTTCTTATGGCAAACTGAGACTTTCTACTGCTCAGGTTAGTGGTGATACCGACCCCTATCAGTTAGATCTGAGTTATGCACTTGATGCATTACAATACAACAGTACCGTTCCGCTTCAAACTGTAGCTACCAGTAACATTCCGAACAGATTCTTAAAACCACTTTTATCAAAGGATTATGAAATCGGCATGGAGATGGATTTTCTATCTGGACGAATTGGATTTGACATTGCCTATTATAAGCGCCAGATCAAAGATGATATTGTTCAAACTGCAGTATCTAGCGCAACCACCTATTCTACAGCTGTACTCAACGTTGGAAAAATGCAAAACAGCGGAATAGAAATATTACTGAGAGGAATGCCAGTGAAATCAGGGGACTTTACCTGGGACATGACTGCTACCTTTTCTAAAAATGACAATAAAGTAATTGCCCTGGGAAATGGTGTACAGGGTGCACCTATTCAATTGGCAACCTCCAAAAGTGGCAATGCTTCCATCCAGCTGGAAGAAGGAAGGCGTTATGCTGCCATTTATGGCTTCACTTACATGCGTGACGATCAGGGACGCAAAGTACTAGATAGTCGTGGCTTCCCACTTGCAAGCCCAAAGGCAGGATTTCTGGGTTACGGCACTTACGACAAGCTGCTAGGTTTCAGCAACACTTTCACTTATAAAAACATTTCCCTATATACACTTGTAGACGGCAAATTCGGTGCTGTGATTTATTCTGAAACTAATGCCACAGCTTATAAAAATGGCAAACACAAAGCCACGCTGATTGGCCGTGAAGACGGAATACTGGCTGAAGGTGTAAACCAACAAGGGCAACAAAATACAGTCAGAGTACCGGCGGCTAACATTAATTCCTACTACAATCAGGTTGGTTCCATATCTGAACAATTCATTTACGATGCGAGCTTTTTAAAACTTAGAGAGGTGGCATTAAGGTATAAATTCCCTGATAAAACCTTTAGCAAGATCGGAATCAACAGTGCTTCGGTTTCATTGGTAGCCAGAAATCTTTTTACCATCTACAAAGACAAAAATTTAGATAATGTTGATCCCGAGAGTAATGTAGCCAGCAACAACCAACAGGGAATAGAAAGAATGGTTTACCCGGCAACCAGAAATCTGGGGCTTACCTTAAAGTTTGGATTATAGTCATTATCAATCAGGTATAAAATGAAAATTATCATGACAAAAAATATTAGAAATTGCAGTTTAACCATTTTTACATTTATCGCATTCCTATTTTCGGCATGCGACAAAGGCTTTGAAGACATCAATAAAAGTGTTGATTTTGTATCCACTCCTAACCTGGATTATGAATTACCTTACGTTCAGCTTACTATGCTTGACAAAAACTATTATACTCATGCTTATTATGCAGGGGCTTATTCTAGTCAACTCAACACTAATAAAGATTTTCCTTCAATTACAGCATATAAAGACGCAGAAATGTCGGAGCATTTTGTATGGATCTATAAAAACCCTTTAAAAACAGTGCTTGATTTAATTGATCATGCAAAATCAGATCCGGCAAAAGTGAATTATCTGAGTATGGGCAGAATTCTGAAGGCGTATTTGTTTCATCACCTTACTGATTCTTATGGTGATATTCCCTATTTCCAGGCAGGGAAAGGATATACCGATCAGATTATGACCCCTGAATATGATACCCAGCAAGCCATTTACCAGGATATGTTTAAAGAACTTAATGAGGCGGCAACCGCTTTTGATAGCAAAAAAGATATTCCCACTGCATCGGACATCGTCTATAAAGGAAATCTCGAAAAGTGGAAAAGGTTCGCCTACAGCTTGATGCTCAGACTAGGTTTACGCATTATGGAAGTTGATCCGATAAATGGAAAGAAATGGATAGAAACTGCAATAGCCGGAGGCATAATGAATTCGAACGAAGATAGCTTTGTTGTTAGTTATACTTCCCAGCGCGCAGGAACAGGGACTACTTCTAATGGCGTTCCTCACATCTTTATTAGTTCTAGCTATATTGCCACCTACAGGCTCGCGGCACCATTTGTTGATTCATTAAAAAATCACAATGATCCACGTACTCTGGTTTATTGTATGAGGCTTACCGCCCCTTTTAGTTCCTACCATGATGGAGACCATACTTTTGCCAATCAGCAGGGCTATCCACAATTTAGCAGCATTGCCGAATCAAGAAACAACTTTTCAGTTTCCAATATCAAAACTTTCGGGAGGTATGATGCCCCTTATGTACACCTGAGCTATGCACAGGTAAAGTTCCAACTTGCCGAATGCATACTTCGGGGAATTGTAACTGGAAACCCAGTAGCTGTAAAAAGCAATTATGAGGAAGGTGTTAGGGCAGCGATGAGTCAGCTCGCCATTTATGGAAATAATGGGGTAATCACAACCGAGCAGCAAAATGAATATTTAAAAAACAATCCCTTCAACCCTGCTAGAGGATTAGAAATGATCAATACACAATACTGGATTGAAACACATTACAACTGGTACGAAAGCTGGGCAAACATGCGTAGAAGTGGCTATCCGGATACCTATAGCAAACTTGACCTTAGCCTAAGTGGAAATCTAGGTGCAGAATTGCCAAGAAGGTTATTCTATCCGCGTGCAGAGTACACCGCTAATCCAGGCATTCAAAAAGCAATAGAAAGACAAGGTCCAGATTTAACTAGTACGAGAATCTGGTGGAACAAGAAATAATTTTAACAGTAAAAAAGAAGATAATGACAAATTCAAGAAGAGATTTCATCAAACATACAGGCTTAGTTAGCCTTGGTTTCTTGGGACTAAACCGCTTCGCAGCCAATGCTGCATTCCTTGATCCTATAAGTACAAGAGGCCTTGGTTTTGGACCCCTTGTGCATAAAAGTGGCGATTTACTTAGTCTGCCAAAAGGGTTTTCAGCAAAGGTGATTTCAAAAAAGGGAGACCTCATGAACGATGGATTCTTTTCTCCTGGAAATCATGATGGCATGGGCGTTTTTAAATGGAAAAACGATAAAGTAATGCTCATCAGGAATCATGAGCTTACCCCGGGATCAGATGGTTCAGGTGCTTTCGGAGCTGACAACAAACTACTTCATAAAGCAAACCAAAACCATATATATGATACTGGAAAAGGAGAAAGATTATGTGTCGGCGGAACCACAACTATGGTTTATGATGAGAAAAAGCAACAAATCGAATTGGAATACCTTAGTCTTACCGGAACAATCAGGAACTGCGCGGGAGGTATTACACCGTGGAATTCCTGGATTACTTGCGAGGAAACAGAATTAGGGATAGGCGATGAGGATGGTTTTTTAGAAAAAGACCATGGATACAACTTCGAGGTTTTCGCCAGCGATAAGATTGTCCTTACCCCCGCCATTCCGATTAAACCAATGGGACGCTTTGTTCATGAAGCAGTAGCAGTACATCCTACTGCCGGAATTGTCTACCAAACTGAAGACAGCGGTACAGGGGTATTTTACAGATACCTACCAAATGTGTTTGGCGAACTGCACAAAGGAGGTAAACTGCAGGCTCTTGTAATTTCCGAATGGAAAAGTGCCGATACCCGGAATTACAAAGACTTAAAGACTGACCGTTTTCCTGAAAAAAAATCATTCAAAACAGAATGGATTGATCTTGACAACGTGGATGCTCCGGAAAATGACCTAAGACTACGTGCTTATCAACAAGGAGCTGCAAGATTTTCTGCTGCTGAGGGAATTTGGTACGGCAATAATGAATTATTCTTTGCCTGTACATCCGGTGGTCGAAACAGTAAAGGACAAATATTTAGATATACCCCGAGTGAATACGAGGGACAACCTATGGAAAAAGATCACCCCGGTACATTGGAGCTATTTCTTGAACCTAACGACATCAACACTTTCCAAAATTGTGACAACCTTACTATTGCCCCCTGGGGAGATGTGATCATATGTGAAGATAAGGAAGACGCAAGAATAATAGGTATTACTCCACAAGGAAAAACCTATGTAATTGCACAGAATATTGGCCTGCGCGAGTCTGAATTTGCTGGTCCAGTCTTTTCTCCATCTGGTAAAACTTTATTTGTAAATATCCAGTCACCTGGTTTAACCTTGGCGATTACCGGTCCCTGGAAATCTTAAGACAATAAGGGCGTCTAAAAGGCTTTGCTTTTTGGACGCCCTTATTTATTTAATACTTCCCTGCGTTTAATGTACTTTCGGGCAACACATATTTTCTATTGACTTTATCCAGTACTACGTACAATGAGTCATTATTTTCATTTACCCCCTCGAGAGTAACTTTGTTTCCGTCAGTAGTGTGGTATTTCAGAATCATCTTCGGTCGGTTTGCCCTCCGTTCAGGACGGGCGAATTCGCGATCTCTTCTGGTAGACCATGCCTGCTTGGCAATCATCCTGTTTTCATCTCCAATATTCTTCCAGGCGGCATCACTGATCCAATTGTCTGACTTTTTGTTTTTAGAACGCAATTGAATAGCATCTGTACCTGCCCGCTCTTTTCGACCTCTTGCAGCCATCACATTTTTATCCTGCAGGTACAATATTCTTTGCACAGTATCCGCATAATAATGAAAAGCACGCTGTCCTCCTGCAGTGCCTGCAATCTCGAAAGTTCGCTGAACATCCCGCATAGGACTACCACCACCATTGGAAGGATCGATCACCACAGGTTTGTTCACCCTAAAGGTAAGTGTGGTCCATTTTTCGAAAGTAGCTTCCTTCCACCTTGTAGTATCTACAGGAGAATACGGAATAACCTTTCCGTTAATTCTGAATTCTGTTACCTGATAATTTCCCCTTAAGATTTTAACTCCGGCTGTTGAAGGCTGCTTATAAGGATCATATTTAAAATTATTGACCTCAGTATAAGTGAGAATTCCGAAGAAGATAAGAATAGCCAATCCTTTTAAAAAGATCCTGCTGTATTTATAAACAGGCCGACTATAATCCGGATAATAAGAAACCGGAACAGTATAGCGTTCCAATATCAACAGGTTATACAGTCTTGGCACATCCGCAGCAATCACAAAGGAACCGAGTAATACGAAGTAAAATGCGTAAACGTGTACCCCACCATCGTATGCGTAGTTGACAAAGGTAATGTCTCCAAGTGCACCTATCAACAGGATAGCACCAAATGTGGCCGTCTTCCTAAAGAACAACAACAAACCAGCCGCAATCTCTACCACTCCGCCAAATACCTGATACCAGGGTACAATCCCTACAGACAACCAATAGATTTTTTGAGCAGTAAAGTCTCCAAAATCAGTATTTAATAGGCCTAAAGAAGGAAAAGGCATCTGCGTTGGGAATAATTTGGTGAAACCAAAACCAATGATACCAATTGCTGCCCTGAAACGAACAATAACTGTAAGCCAGTAATAAAGCACATTATAGGATGGTCTTTTACGATCCAAGATTGTCCATATCAATCCTACTACAACTGCAATGGCCAAAGCATTACCCCAGGCACTGAAATCACTTAGCCAGCTTCTCTTTTTCTGAGGTCCATCTTCGTTTCCAACATTAGGCTGCTGATCTCTGGCAGCTTTGTTCCGCTTTACTTTTCCCCCTTTATTATTGCTTTCCTGCACTTCTCCATCGGCCACGTTCTGACGCCCGGAACTGAAAAGCACGGGTGGCACATTTGTACCATAACGGGCAATATCATATATATCTCGGTAATGAGGATTTAACCAATCAATAGCAAATAAATTTTTATACCAACTGCCACTTAATGGAATGGATACCAATATGAAAAATACAAAAGCGATGCGGAATGCAATTTTCTTTACAGTAGACCATTGGGCTGATGGCACCCCGGGATTATTTTCTGTACTAGCCATATTAAACTATTTTAAAATATACTTTTATCATTTTTCAGAGCATTAAAGTTTCAAACGACCACGACGTCCAAGCTTTATCGGATATTTCTTATCCAATTTTTCAAGCAAAACATAAATAGAATCCTTATTTTCATTAACCCCTGAAAGGACAATAGAAACGCTGTCCGGTCTACTGAAATTCAGGGTCAGCTTTTCATTTCTATAATTTTTGTTTTTATTCTCTAGAAATAGAACATGCTTTAACGTATCAACCTTGTAGCTGTAATAATGCCTTCCACCTGATCCAGAAAGTTCATAATTCCGATCAACATCACGAGAAACAATCTGCTCGTAGTTGATAGAATCAAGGATAACAGGCCTTTTAGAACGAATACTGATTGTTGCCCATTTTTCAAATACAACATCTTTCCATCGGATAGAATCACTTGCCGAATACGGATGTATCTCGTTGTTGATCTTAAACTCTTTTACATTATAAATCCCAGCTGCATCAGCAAGTCCATCCTGTTTTGGGAACTGATAAGGATCATATTTAAAGCCCTCATAAGTTTTAAAGCCGTAAACGGCGACAAAAAAGAAAACCAGCAATACTTTAACCACTATCCTGGCCTTTGCCTGCCATCCCAAAAAAGATGGATGAAATAAATTAGGATGAGTTGGTTTCCCGAGGGCAATCAGCCGATAGATACGTCCGGCATCATAGGCAAAAATGAATAACGCCAGAGAGATTAGGTAAAGGCTGTATACATATTCCCCACCTCCATAGGCTAAATTCGACATAAAGACATTCCCGGTGAACACCAATATGATTAATGCTCCAACAGATGCAGTTCTTCTGAAAAATAACAGAAAGCCTGCCAGTAACTCTACCGCGCCAAGAAAAGACTCATAGTTTGGTACCACCCCCAAACTCAAAGAAAAAAGCTTCCAGTCGGTAAAATCACCATAATTGGTATTCAGATTACTGATTGATGGAAATGGTGCCTGCAGCGGAAAAAATTTCAGAAATCCATAGCCAATCACTCCTATAGCAAGTCTGTAACGCAATATAGTTCTGAGCCAATAATGTAATACATCATAGTTTGCTTCCTTCTTCTCTCTTATGGTCCATAATACAGTTCCAATTGCAGCAACTATAGCAATGATGAACCATTCTGTAAAGCTTCCCGTAGTAGAAAAACTTGGAAAATACCTGCTAATGAAAAAGATATCCCCGTACTTCAAATCAAGCCAGTTAATGGAAAAGATCCCACGGTAATACCTCCAATCCAGAGGAATGGTTTGCAAGAGAAAATAGATGAACAGGAAACGGAAAATGAGCTTCTCATATCCCTTCCAATGGTCAGCAGATTGTTCAGTTTTTATACTGGTCATAATCTATAAATCTTCGTGTATTAAAATTTATTTGTTATTAGATACTCCGGCTACAGGCTCTTGTTTTTTGCGAGGTGTTTCCAATACCTTTCGGTTACGCAAATCGTACTTTTGACCTTGGCTAAGGAAAATGAATGGTCCGGAAGAAGCGGTATAATCTTCCTTATCCTGTTTTACATGGTTTTCCCCTTTACCAGAGATGGTTTGGTAATCATAAATTACTGCATACGATTTCCCCAATACTTCAAGCGTATCACGTTGTACAACCACAGAGGTTGCTTCATCCAGGCCAATCCCGATTAGTTCAGGTGACTTTTTGATAAAATCAACCAGATCAAATTGTCTGTTACGCTTCAATAAATGCTGATCAATGGCTGAGTTTTTTAAGAAACCAAGCCCTTGGGTATGATCACCCACTAAAATTTGGGGTCCTTTCGTATCTCCTCTCCAGAGGAATGACCCTTGAATGCTGGCTCCTGCAGAGCTTCCAATAATGACACCACCACGATTCAACACATCAAAGAAAGCTTGATGAGTTAAGGTGTTAAGATAAGAATCTGCAATACGCCATTGTCTGCCACCATCAAACCATACTCCCGTAGCCTTTTTTAACGGTGCAATGAATTTTTCACTATTGGCCTCGGCTAGGCTATTGGTATGCAGTACAGTTACGTTTTCGATACCCAGTTCCTTTTTTATCTTTTTTAAACTGCTTGTGTTAAAAGCAGCAGAGTCGCCTGTAGCAGCAGTAATCACTACGATATTGGCTTTTGCTTTTCCTCCAGCCAGTTCCAGGAATTTACTCCAGATCTCCGGAGTACTGCCGCCGCCACCAACAATGATCAATGAGCCCTTTTCAGGGCCATGTTTAGTGCTAGATTTTTGATTGATGGTTACAGGTGTTTGAGCGATAAGCAGTGCTGAACTAAAAGTAAGGGCTACTGCAAGAATTAATTTTTTCATATCTTTTATGTTTAAGTAAGGTTATTAATAGCCTGGGTTTTGAGCGCCAGTTAGATCGGGATCTCTTAAGATGTCGCTTTGTGGAATAGGGAATATCCAGAAATCTGGTTTGAGCAATTCCTTATTGATTGTACCAAAAACTGTAGCAGCTCTGCCTGTACGAACAATATCTAAGAAACGATGCCCTTCAAAACCTAGCTCAAATCTTCTTTCATTTTCAATGGCAAGCAGCAGTTCTTCTTTGGTTGTTGAAGGTATATAATTGAATAGTGGAACATCAGCTCTTCCTTTGATTTGATTGAGATCGGAAGCAGATCCAGCCAGATCAGGTGCAGCCTTTTTGGCCCGGGCTTCGGCACGAATCAGGTATTGTTCAGCTATGCGAAGCAGAAAAATTGAACTGGTACCATTTTGTTTGCTATACTGATCCAGATCATAAACGCCAGCAGGTGTTTGGAACAACAGGCTCTTTCTGGAACCACCTAAATTGGGGTTGAGCAACAGACCTGCAAACGCGCGTTCAGGAATATAATCATGCCTCCCACCTCTATCTGGAGAATTCCAGTTGGTGTAAAAGGAACTAGGATCTGAAGTACTGAATGCAAGTTCGAAGATGGACTCCTCAGTATTTTTACCGGTAAAGAACAAGGCATAAGGCTTCACTAGTTTAAAAGAGGTATTGCCGATGCTTCTGGTGGCAAATTCTTCTGCCAACTCCCATTTTTCTGTATATAGATACAATCTGGCCTTTAAGGCAAATACTGTGTATTTATTGGCTCTGTTACGGTTAATTGTAGTCGGTAACAACTCCTCTGCTTTATTTAGGTCTGCTAACGCCTGCGCATACGTCTGTTCTTTGGTACTTCTTTTCACACCTTTGTGTGCATCCGCCTTAGTAGCAGGCTCCAAAACGATCTGCACTCCTCCATAAATCTTCACCAGGTCAAAATAGGCCAATCCCCTCAGAAAATAGGCTTCTCCAAGAATCTGGTTCTTATTGGCCGACGAAACCAAAGCGTCACTCAGCGAAGGCACTTTGTTCAATACAAAATTTGCGCGATTAATTACGCTATAGATACCAGAAAATCCACCACCAGAACCCGAGGCGGTCTTATTTGCTACTACATTGTTTTGAGCATTAAAGTTAACTACATTGTCTCCTGCAAGATCTAATGATACAATATTGGTTGCATAGCCTTGAAGTCCATCATAAACACCAATCAATGCCGCCTGAGCAGATTTTTGATCTACGATCACGGCTTCATCAGAAATGGTGGTTTGCGGTTCGGTATCCAATATTCTGCTGCAAGAACTCAAGCCCAAAGCAATTAGCATTAGTATGATATAATTTTTCATCTGTTTTAAATATTAAAATGTAACATTGACACCAAAGTTGACAGCCTTGGATTGTGGTGTACCATTAAAATCAAGTCCCTGTACCAACCCGCTGCTACTGTCGCCAGCAGAATTCGTTTCCGGATCGGGGCCACTGTATTTGGTGATCGTAAATAGGTTACTTGCCGTCACATAAAAACGCAAAGCACTAACTTGGAATTTAGAAGTCAGGTGTTTAGGTAAAGTATAACCCAGTGTTATGTCACGCACACGAATAAAAGAGGCATCTTCCAAAAAGCGGCTGGTATTACCTTCATAGTTCTTGCTTCCATCAGGGTTGGTTAGCGAGCTTAGCCTCGGCAGCACGTTAACATCACCATCTTTCTTCCAGTAATTCAGCTGACTTTTTTGAATAGACCGGGTTACTCCTCTTGTGCCACCTGCTTCGAGGAACATTGCCGTGTAATTGAATAACTTATTGCCCGACTTGTAAGTAAGGTTGATCCCCAGATCCACATTTTTGTACGTAAAGTTATTTCTGAATGCACCTTCAAAATTGGGCCATACATTACCAACAATCTTACGGTCATCTGCAGTGATCTTTCCATCTGGTTTATAATCTTCAAAAATAGCATTACCTGTATGAGGATCTACGCCCAGATAATTGTATACCCAAACAGAATATAAAGCAGCCCCCTGCTCAAGTCTGTACATTCCATAACTACCGGTAATTGGAGTTGGAAGTTTCTCGATACGGTTCTTGTTATGGGAAATTGTAAAAGTAGTTGTCCATTTGAAGTTATCATTTTTGATATTATCTGAGGTTAACAGAAGCTCTAAGCCTTTGTTACTGATCTCTCCGATATTCTGGTAAACGGTAGAATAACCGGTTTTTGCAGCAACCGGAACCTGCAGCAAGAGATCAGTAGTATACTTACGATAATAATCGAACTCAAACCTCAACCTATCTCGAATCAGCGAAGCAGATAACCCAATATTAAACTGACTGGTAGACTCCCATTTCAAGTCAGGATTACCCAGTTGGCTGGGTGTTAGTCCTGGCAGCTCCAAATAACTGCTACCACCACTCCATTGGCCTCTTGAAGCAAAATCATCTATATCCTGATTTCCGGTCAGCCCATAGCTTGTTTTCAAACGTACATTACTGATGGCTTCTGTTTTAGGAAAGAAAGACTCGTTACTAATGTTCCATCCTAGACCTACAGAAGGAAAATAACCCCAGCGGTTATCAGTTCCAAACCTGGAAGAAGCATCTGCCCTGAAGTTAGCATCGATTACGTAACGATTGTCATAAGAATAATTCGCTCCAGAGAAAAAGGATACTAAACCGTAGTCAGACCCCGAAGAACTTGCAGTTTGTACAGCTGCTGAAGCTATCCTTTTAAACTGATTGGTAGAGAAACCTTTTCCAACCAGCGATTCGCGTTCCGATTTAGTGTACTGAAGGGTATTACCCAAAAATACTGAAAAGTTATTTTTCCCCTTAAAAGAATTGAAGTTCAGTAACTGCTCAGCAGTCAGTGTCTGCTTGGTTGTGATGGCATCATCCGCCTCTCCAGCTGGTTGCCCATATACCAAATTGGTATTGAAATAGGCTTTTTCATGATAATTGTTATAATCATTACTTACAGAAGATTTAAAGGATAACCCCGGGATAATATTATAAGTTGCATATAGATTATTAATACTTCTGAGACTGTTAGAATGTGAGTCAGAGTTTTCAAGAATAGCAATGTGATTATCAAACACTGTTGGCCTCGAAAAACTTCCATCGTCATTATAAATCGGATAAAATGTAGGGGTATGCAGGGCCGCCTGAAACAATCCTGCGGGGCCATCGCCTACCCTAACCAATCTCCTTGGCACACTAGAAAGACTGTTACTGGTCCCTATCTTAAATTTGGAGCTGATGTTATGATCCAGATTAACACGGAAAGAGTATCGTGAAAAATCCTGTAGTTTCAATGTAGATTCCTGATCCTGATATTCTCCTCCTATATAGAAATTAGTTTTGGCATCACCTCCGGAAATAGAAACATTATAACGCTGTGATTGGGCTGTTCGGAATACATCACTTACACGGTCATAAGTTTTCTGGTCCTCCGGGTTTCCATATGCGGGAAATCCAGGCACTACTTCCGTCTTCGGCCTAAAAGGCCTGGTTGCAAATGATTTTCCATCGTTAAGGTGCACCAGATTCACCAATTCAGCATGTTCTTGCCCCGTCACCAGTTCCCATAAATTGGTTGCTTTGGCCAATCCGTAATCAGCTGAGAAGCTTACCTTGGTCCGCGAATTTTTAGCGCCACGTTTAGTGGTGATCAGGATAACTCCGTTTGCACCCCGCGCACCATAAACTGCTGTTGCACTTGCATCTTTTAATACAGAAACTGTCTCAATATCATCCGGATTCAGGTCAGCTAATGAATTGGGGGTCTGACCGCCCATAGAAATGCTTTGCAAATTATCGTTATTGATGAATACACCATCTACCACATAAAGTGGATTATTGCCGGCATTAATTGAAGTTGCTCCTCTTAAACGTACCAAGACAGAAGTTCCAGGTACTCCTGAGTTACTTGCTATAAGCAAGCCTGGCACTTGTCCTTGCAGTTTTTCGGTAACACTGGTATATGCCGCTTTTGATAAATCCTGGGAACTTATTGTTGTAATTGCACTGGTCTGTGCATTTCTTTTGGTTTGGGTGTAACCCACAACCACAACGTCGTCAAGTTGCTTCAAATCTTCTTCCAGGCTAACTTCCAGTGGACTGCCATCAGCAATAACCTCTCTGGTTTTAAATCCGATGCTTTTTAAGATCAGGGTGTAAGGGAATTTTTGTCCTGTTACAAAATCAAATTTACCGTCCTTATCTGTCTGCACCACATGGGTAGTGCCCTTGATCAAAACAGTAACACCCGGGATTCCTTCTTTGGTGCTTTTATCCACAACTCTTCCATTCAGTGTGGAATTGATAATAGGCGTGGTTTGAGATTTGGAGATTAATGGAATGAACAAAAAGATCATCAGGCCAGCGCACAGCAATGATGTCTTTTTAACAAAGGAGTGGACCTTAAATAAAGGCCTCCCCTTTTTAAAATTTTGCATAACTTTAAAAAGTTTTAATTAATTAAATCGTTGATTGAAACTATTGGCATTTCAGTAGGTGATTGGCGTTGCATACTGATAGCCAGCATAAAGGCAGGATCCTATCCTGTCTTTATTTTTTTTAAGGGAGTAGCAATGATGCTATTGCTCGAAACAGCAACAACAATAAGTTGAGAATTTCAACTTTTGGGAGATAGATGTGGTGTCCTCTTTTTTGTGGAGTAGTTGTTTTTCCATGTGTTTATTTTGTCATCGTAATTGATTCATTTGCCACAAATGTAATGGCATTTTTCACAAAAACAAATAAAATCTACCGATTTACTAGATTATTGTTACAATCGATTGATTTCCACTTTGAATCATGCTTAATCTTCTATTGCTTATCTTTAAGTCATCGACAATAAATTTACTTAACTAATATTTGCACTTCTAAGTCTTAAAGAATTCAGAATTACCGATACGGAACTGAAGCTCATAGCTAGGGCAGCAATCATAGTTTACAGTTTTTTTCTACCTTCGCACTGTGAAATTCCTCGCATTACTTTTATCTGTAATCGTGCTGACGCTAACCGCAGCACCATGCTGTGCATTTGAAAAAAATGAGACTCATGTCCATAAAGCATATTCAGAGGAGAAACATGACAAATGCCCTGACCCAGATGATGATTGCTGTAAGAACTGTTCACCTTTTTATGTTTGCGGAACTTGTATTGGGTTTACCATTAACAACTTATCTGTATTAACATTTACACTCCATTTAAAACCTATTCAGCACAATTATATTTACATCCCTGTTAAATTACGGCAAATGCCATATTCCATCTGGCAACCACCTAAATTAAGTTAATCTTTATTTAACAGTTTTTTGAAGCTGTATTTATTGAAATTACTTAATTATTAAACACATCATGAATAAATATATCTTGATTATGGCTGCACTGTTTTTTACAGTTTCAGCCTATGCCCAAAACACATACAATGCGGTTGTAAAAAATGTAAAAACCAATGAGGGCATCATTGGAGCAAACATTAAGGTCCAAGGAACAAACATCAGTTTTATATCGGGTGCTGATGGAATAGTTACATTAAACAATGTTCCATCAGGGAAGCAAATTATCCAGTTTAGTTATGTCGGTTTCAAAACGCGAACTGATACTTTAAATTTCCCTTTAACTCAACCTTCACCTATGCTGATCTTACTTGAAACAGAAGAGGAATTGGATGAAGTTGTTGTTTCGGCTACAAGAAGCAGCAGAACTATTGACAATATACCTACTCGTGTAGAGGTCATTGCAGGAGAAGAATTAGATGAAAAAGGAAATATGAAACCAGGAGATATCCGAATGCTGCTAGCAGAAAGTACAGGTATCCAAACCCAGCAAACTTCGGCCACAAGTGGCAACTCAAGTATTCGTATTCAAGGTCTGGATGGAAAATACACTCAAATCATCCGTGATGGATTTCCTTTATACGCTGGTTTTTCGGGTGGTTTAGGATTGTTACAAATAGCCCCACTAGATTTACAGCAAGTAGAGGTTATAAAAGGTTCATCTTCTACTCTTTATGGCGGTGGGGCAATTGCTGGACTTGTAAACTTAGTCTCCAAGAAACCGACAGAAGAGCGTCAGTTAAATTTTCTTTTAAATGGAACTTCGGCCTTAGGACTTGATGCAAGTGGGTTTTACGGACAGAAATTTGAAAAAATTGGGATTACTGTTTACGGTGCTTACAACAAGGGTACGGCATACGATCCATCAGATATTGGTCTCACAGCCATTCCAAAATTTAATCGCTTTACGCTAAATCCAAAGCTGTTTGTTTATTTTAACAATGCGACTACCCTTTCTGCCGGAATAAATGCTACCACAGAAAAACGTATAGGTGGTGATTTGGAATATATTAAAGGCAATGGCAGTGCTCAGCACAGTTATTTTGAAGAGAATAAAACAGGTCGCTATAGTACCCAGATTGAATTAGACCATAAATTAAATGATAAAGAGAAACTGACTTTTCGTAATTCTGTAAGCTATTATGATAGAAATATTGGCTTACCATCTTATCTTTTTTCAGGAGTACAGTTAGCAACCTATAGCGAAGCCAATTATGCTCGTACTGGCGAAAAATCAGACTGGGTTGCAGGTGTAAACCTTCTTACAGATCATTTTAAGGAAGATCAAAATAGCGATTTCGCCTTAAGAAACTACAATTACACAACAATTGGAGGTTTTGTGCAAAATACCTGGAACCTCACGGAGAAATTAACTCTTGAATCCGGCATTCGTGGTGATTATCATAATGAATATGGTTTTTTCTTTTTACCGAGAGTATCAGGCTTATGGAAAATCAATGAGCATTTCTCTACCCGCTTAGGTGGTGGACTAGGATACAAAGCACCTACTGTATTTACAGAGGACGCAGAAAGAGTCCAATTTCGTAATGTATTGCCTATTGATGTGGCCAATACGAAAGCAGAACGTTCTTATGGTGCCAACTATGATGTAAATTACCAAACAATCCTATTTGATGATAAAATTGGTTTCAGTATTAATCAAATGTTCTTTTATACTCGTGTCAATAATCCGATATTGTTAACCACTACGACGGGCAATAATTTAGCCTATGTGCAGCCTAAAGGTAATTTGGATACCAAAGGAATGGAAACAAATGCCAAAATCACTTACGGTGATTTTAAGTTGTTTATTGGCTATACCCTAGCCGATGTAAACCAATATACAGGGAGCACAAGCACTATATATCCACTGGTTTCAAAACACCGTTTAAACAATGTTTTAATGTATGAGGTGGAAGACGAATGGAAAATTGGAGCTGAGGCTTATTATTATAGCAAACAAAGGTTAAATGATGGTACCAATGGAAAAAGCTATTGGACAGCCGGATTTATGGCTGAAAAACTATGGGAACGATTTTCTATCTTCATCAACTTTGAAAACCTAACCGATACTCGTCAAACTAAGTTTGACACCATTTATACGGGTACTATTACCGAACCAGTTTTTAGAGACATTTATGCTCCAGTTGATGGTTTTGTAATTAACGGAGGAATAAAAATAAGATTATAAAGTGTTGTTACTTTTATAGAAGTGAACGTCTACAAAAAACCGGACGTAACAGCCAACTCAATTTGACAGAAAGCCTTCCATAATGGAAGGCTTTCTTTTCATGTTCATTCTGCTAAAAAATATTTCTCTTTGATTTGAATGGCCTAAAGTCTGTTTTTCTTTCTTTGGCATATTGAAGGCATTGCCTTTGAAACACGCGTATCAAAGAAACTATACATATGAAAAAATTGTATGAAGAAGCAGTATTATTGCTCGAGAAATTAATAAAAACCCCATCCTTCAGTGGTGAAGAAAGCTTTGCTGCAGATCACGTAGAAACATTTTTAAATGAGCGATCTATAGCTACAATCCGTAAATTCAACAACATCTGGTGCTACAATAAATATTTTGACCCCAACAAACCTATCATCCTGCTCAATTCGCACCTGGATACAGTAAAACCTAACTCACAATATGTGAATGACCCCTTTACGCCAGTTACGAAAGACGGGAAGTTGTACGGCCTTGGCAGCAATGATGCTGGAGGCCCACTTGTGTCACTCATCTCAACCTTCATTCATTTTTATGAGCAGACTGACCTCCCTTTTAACTTTTGCCTTGCTGCAACTGCTGAAGAGGAAAATTCTGGTCAGAAAGGGATAAAATGCATATTAGATGACCTGATGCCCATTTCCTTTGCCATTGTAGGTGAACCCACAAACATGCAAATGGCTATTGCTGAAAAGGGTTCTATGGTGTTGGACTGTTTATCAACAGGGCGTTCTGGACATGCGGCCAGAGAAGAAGGTGATAATGCCATTTACAAAGCCATCAGAGATATCCACTGGTTTTCGAATTATGTTTTCCCAATAGAGTCAAATTTTCCAAACCCGGTAAAAATGACCGTCACCCAGATCAATGGAGGCCTGCAGCACAATATTGTTCCTGGGGAATGCAACTTCACTGTCGACATACGATTTGACCACAGTTATACAGAAAAGGAAATACTAAATATCATTAAAAACCATACCTTCTGCGATACCACCCTGCGCCCGAATGTACTAAGTCCCTCTTCAATCGACTTGATGCACCCATTGGTAAAGACGGGCATTGCTATCGGCAGGAAAACCTACCTCTCTCCTACCAGTTCTGACCAGGGATGGTTGGATATGCCGTCAATAAAAATGGGCCCCGGCGACTCTGCCCGCTCACATACCGCTGATGAATACATTTACCTTGCAGAAATCAATGATGGGATCATCATTTACATCGATCTGTTGGAATCCTTATTCCCATATCTCGCCAACGATACCGCACTAAACTTGCTGACTTCTGAATCATTATAACAATAGCAAACCAATATGATAAAGACCCTTCCATAATGGAAGGGTCTTTATGTTTTAACCCATCAGTGTTTTATTTAAAATCATCAAAACAAACTGACTACAAGATAGTTACGAATATAACCAATTATATGGCATATGGATTGGCATAGGCCTATCATAAAATAAAATATCATGCTTACAATCCTGCTTTTTTTAGCCCTGCTGATCCTCTGCTGGGTAGTTTACAAATCAATCGACTGGTTCGAAAAAATCTAAAAATTATGATCGCATTATTCATTATCGCTATCGCCGTTTTCATTTACATGATTTACGTGCTGATTAAACCCGAAAAATTTTAATTGTAAATTATGAACACTGAATTACTTGGAATAATAGCTACCTACCTGCTTACATTGGTGATCGCTATTCCGCTGGGCAAGTACCTAGCCAAGGTATTTGCCGGAGAAAAAGTCTGGACAGACTTTTTAAAACCTATTGAATCCGGAATCTATAAACTATCGGGTATTAACCCAAAAGAAGAAATGAACTGGAAGCAGCACATGAAAGCGCTGCTGACCATTAATCTGGTATGGTTGGTTTACGGATTCTTCGTCCTGATGTACCAGGATAAGCTTCCGATGAATCCAGATGGAAACCCTGGAATGACACCAGACCTATCCTTTAATACCATCATCAGTTTCGTAGTAAACTGTAACCTGCAGCACTACTCAGGTGAAACCGGTGTTACCTACCTAACTCAGCATTTTGTGCTGATGTTCCTTCAGTTTGTAAGCTGTGCAACAGGTATTGCTGCAGCTGTGGTGCTCTTTAAAGCTTTTCGCGATAAAACAAGCACTAAACTGGGTAACTTCTGGGAGTTCTTTGTAAAATCTATTACACGACTATTACTTCCTTTATCATTGGTAATGGCAATCATTCTTGCTTTTAACGGTTCACCAACCAGTTATGAAGGAAAAGATCAATTCATTTCAGTTCAAGGTGATACTGTAAATGTGTCAAGAGGTCCGGCAGCAGCCTTTATTGCCATCAAGCACTTAGGTACTAATGGTGGTGGATGGTTTGGAGCCAACTCTACCCACCCACTTGAAAATCCGAATTACATTACCAATATGGTTGAATTGATTGCACAGGTAATCATCCCTATTGCCATGGTCATCGCCTTTGGTATTTTCATCCGACGCAAAAGGCTGGGCTGGATGATCTTCGGAGTTATGACCATTGGGATGTTCCTTTTGTTAATCCCAACAGTAAGTTCAGAACTTGGAGGAAGTCCATCCATTGCAAAAATGGGCATTTCACAGGCTACCGGAGCCATGGAGGGCAAAGAGGTGCGTTTCGGACCAGCCATATCTGCTTACTGGAGTACAGTAACTACAATTATTTCTACAGGTTCTGTAAATAGTATGCACGACAGCACCATGCCACTAACAGGCGCATGGCAATTACTGGGTATGATGATCAACTCCTTTTACGGAGGTTGTGGTGTCGGAGTGCTGAATTATTTTATCTACCTGATCATTGCTGTATTTATTTCCGGGTTAATGGTGGGTAGAACCCCTGAGTTCCTTGGTCATAAAGTAGAAGCTAGAGAAGTAAAGATAGCCGCATTGATCACCTTACTGAGCCCCTTCCTAATTTTAGCAGGAACTGCCATAGCCAGTTATGTGTTTACCAATCATGGCGATGCCGCATGGGCAGTACAACCTAAAAGCTGGTTAAACAACCCTGGCTTCCATGGTTTCTCAGAGATGTTGTATGAAGTGACCTCATCCAATGCCAATAACGGTTCTGGTTTTGAAGGTCTTGGCGACAATAACGTTTTCTGGAACGTGGCTACAGGCTTTGTGTTGTTCCTTGGTCGTTTCTTACCGATTATTGGACCGATTGCCATTGCAGGTTTACTTGGTGCTAAAAAATACATCCCAGAATCTGCTGGTACCTTAAAAACAGATACTTTGACTTTCAGTCTGATGACTTTTGCGGTGATCGTTGTACTGAATGCACTTTCTTACTTCCCTGCTCTGGCTTTAGGCCCATTGGCAGAATACTTTACTATGCTTAAATAGATTATAATGAAACACTCATCTAATAAATTATTTGAACCTGCCTTAGTGCAAACCGCACTGAAACAGTCTTTCATCAAACTTGATCCAAGGGTAATGGTACGCAACCCAGTCATGTTTACCGTTGAAATCGGTACCGTGATTATGGCTTACGTGACCATATATTCCATGAGCAACGAAGGCCAGGGTTCGCCACTATATAACTTTTTTATCTTCTTAATCTTATTGCTTACTGTGCTCTTTGCCAACTTTGCTGAAGCCATTGCAGAAGCAAGAGGAAAAGCCCAAGCAGACAGCTTAAGAAAAACACGTGAGGAAACTCCTGCTAAAGTTGTTCTGGCCAATGGAAAGATAGAGATCCGTTCTTCCAACCAGTTAAAAAAAGGAGATGTTTTTACTTGTGAAGCAGGCGACACCATCCCTACTGACGGGGAGATCATTGAAGGTATTGCAACCATTGATGAATCAGCAATCACCGGAGAATCTGCACCGGTAATCCGGGAGTCGGGAGGAGACAAATCCTCTGTTACAGGCGGAACAAAGGTATTGTCTGACCACATTAAAGTGCAGGTAAACACCCAACCAGGCGAAAGTTTTCTGGATAAAATGATTGCATTGGTTGAAGGAGCTTCACGTCAAAAAACACCTAATGAGATTGCATTAACCATATTGCTTGCCAGTTTTACTCTGGTATTCATTATTGTTTGTGTAACACTGAAACCATTTGCTGATTATGCCAATACCCCTATCACTATTGCAGCCTTAATTTCGTTGTTTGTGTGTTTGATTCCAACCACCATCGGTGGACTGTTATCTGCAATTGGTATTGCCGGTATGGACAGAGCATTGCGTGCTAATGTAATCACCAAATCAGGTAAAGCTGTTGAAACAGCAGGTGATATTGATGTTTTATTGTTGGATAAAACGGGCACCATTACTATTGGTAATCGTAAAGCAACCAATTTTTATCCTACCTCGGGGCTGGATAACAATCAATTTGTTAACGCCTGCATGTTAAGTTCTCTTGCAGATGAAACTCCTGAGGGTAAATCTATTATTGAACTTGCAGTATCTCAAGATCATAAATTACTGACTGCACCGGAAGGATCTAAATTTATCAAATTCACCGCAGAAACCAGGTCAAGTGGTTTGGATACTCCAGATGGAAAAAGAATTCGTAAAGGAGCATTTGATTCTATCCGAAATATTGTTTTAACAGCTGGTAATCCATTCCCAATTGACATTGAAGAGCAGGTAAAAATTATAGCAAGTAATGGAGGAACCCCACTCGTTGTTTCTGAAAATGAAAAAGCCCTGGGTGTAATTGAATTACAGGACATCATTAAACCGGGCATCAGCGAGCGTTTTGAGCGCCTGCGCAAAATGGGTGTAAAAACTGTAATGGTTACCGGTGACAACCCCCTTACTGCAAAATTCATTGCAGAGAAAGCCGGTGTGGATGATTTTATTGCTGAGGCCAAACCTGAGGATAAAATGAATTACATTAAAGAAGAGCAAGCTTTAGGTAAACTCGTTGCAATGATGGGTGATGGTACCAATGACGCCCCTGCCCTTGCACAGGCAGATGTTGGTGTGGCCATGAACAGTGGTACACAGGCAGCTAAAGAAGCTGGCAACATGGTAGATCTGGACAACGACCCAACCAAACTAATCGAGATCGTAGAAATTGGTAAGCAATTGCTGATCACTCGCGGAACACTGACCACCTTCTCAATTGCCAATGATGTGGCCAAGTATTTTGCGATTGTGCCAGCTCTGTTTATCGCTTCAATTCCTGCATTGCAGAGTTTGAATATCATGGGACTACACAGTCCTGAAAGTGCGATTTTATCAGCTGTAATTTTCAATGCGATCATTATCCCAATCCTTATCCCTTTGGCCTTAAAAGGTGTAGAATATAAACCAATTGGTGCCAGTGCATTGTTACGCAGAAACTTGTTGATTTACGGTTTGGGTGGTGTTATCGCTCCATTTATTGGCATCAAGCTAATTGACATTGTAGTAGGCTTATTTGTTTAAAAAAAATATCATGAAAAAATATATCATACAATCCTTACGCTTAACACTAGTACTTATGGTATTACTGTGCGTTATTTATCCTCTAATTGTAGCTTTTGCCGGTGGATTTTCAAAAGGAAAAGGTGGAGGTGAGAAGATCACCAGAAATGGTAAAGTTGTTGGTTATGCCGCAATTGGCCAATCCTTTACCAAACCAGAATATTTCTGGGGAAGACCATCAGCTGTAGGTTACAATGCGGCAGGATCTGCAGGCTCTAACAAAGGACCTTCTAACCCCGACTACCTAAAAGAGGTTTCTAACAGGATCGATACTTTATTGAAATACAACCCATCCATAAAAAGAGCCGATATTCCGGCAGATATGGTCACTGCTTCAGGTAGTGGTTTAGATCCAAATATATCTGAACAAGGTGCCATTATCCAGATCAAAAGAGTTGCTGCCTATCGCAAAATAGATGAAAAGACCGTAGCCGAACTGGTGGTAAAAAACACACAAGGCCCGTTATTGGGTCTGTTTGGTCCTTCATCGGTAAATGTGCTTAAGTTGAACCTTGCCCTGGATGAGTTGAAACGTTAATGATTGTCATCCTGAATTTATACCATCGTCATCCTGAATTTATTTCAGGACCTCGCACTCGCTAGTCTTTTCTCTTGCGAGATCCTGAAATAAATTCAGGATGACGACTGCATAACAATAACTCCAACTAAAAAACAATAACTCCAACTAAGAATACCAACTAAATACAACAATATAAAATACAACAATATAAAATGAAAAAACTTTTAGCATTAGCCGCAGCATTAACTACAGGATCAATCGCTTACGGACAGGAAGAACCTAAGATCAAAGTAAGTGGTTACCTGGAAACTTACTTCGGTTATGATTTGAATAAACCAACAGACAACAACAGACCCGGATTTATCTATTCTCACAACCGACATAACGAAATTAATTTAAACCTCGGTTTCATTAAAGGCAATTATGATAATGGAAACATCAGAGCAAACGTAGCCGTAATGGCCGGAACCTACGCCAATGCCAATTTAACTACCGAACCGGGAGTATTAAAAAATATCTATGAAGCTAATGCCGGAGTCAAACTATCCAAAACTGCAAATTTATGGTTAGATGCCGGGGTATTCTCCTCACATATTGGGTTTGAGAGTGCCATTTCCAAAGATTGCTGGGTACTAACCAGAAACATTTCCTCAGAAAACACTCCTTACTATGAATCAGGTGCAAAAATTACTTACGGCAGTAATGATGGAAAGTTTGCAGCTACCGCTTTTTACTTAAACGGATGGCAAAGAATTACCCGTCAGAATGGAAACAGCCAACCTGCGGGAGGCGTACAACTAACCTGGAAACCAACCGATAAAATTACGGTTAACTACAGCAATTATCTAGGCACAGAGGGTGCAGATTCTGTTCGCGTAACGAGATTCTATCATAATGTTTACGGGATATTCCAGATAACCAATCAATTTGGATTAACCCTTGGTTTTGATTATGGAACACAACAGAAAGCCAAAGGAAGCAGCGACAAAAATGAAGTCCTTTCGCCTGTTGCCATCGCACAATACAAGATCAACAGCAAATGGGCAATCGCCGGAAGAGCGGAGTATTATCAGGATAAAGAGGGTGTTTTTATTGCTACTGGAACACCTAATGGTTTTAAAACAACTGGCTATTCTCTGAATCTGGATTATGCACCAATTAGTAATGCGGTAATCAGATTGGAAGGCAAAATGTACAATAGTAAAGACAAAATATTTACACGTAATTTAAATGCTGTAGATAACAATGCAGCAATTACAGCAAGCATCGCTGTCGCATTTTAAACTTAGATTATACTATTTTAAACTTACGGAACTCCTCTAAAACCTGTTGAGTTCCGTAATTGTTAAATCAAATATATGTTATGAAAAAACTGATTGTGCGTTTTGGTATCGGACTAATTATCATGGGACTCTGGTACTTAACGAGTAACCATTACATCATTATTAAATGGTAAATTTAATAAATTATGGAAGAAGACAATAAAACTGATTCAGTAAGAAAATTTCTTGATCTGGTAAAAAAATCCAGAAGAGGAAAGTTTAAAGTATACATCGGTATGAGTGCAGGTGTCGGCAAAACCTACAGAATGCTGCAGGAAGCACATGCCTTACTCAAAAATGGTATTAACATACAGATCGGTTATATTGAAACCCATAACCGTGTGGAAACGCATGCGCTGCTAGAAGGTGTTCCTGTCATTCCAAGAAGAAAAATCTTTTACAAAGGAAAAGAACTCGAAGAGATGGATGTACATGCCATCATCAACATCCATCCCGAAGTAGTCATTGTAGATGAACTGGCACATACTAACGTAGAAGGCAGTAAAAACGGTAAACGCTGGCAGGATGTTTCAGATATACTGGAAGCAGGGATCAGCGTGATCTCCGCAGTAAACATCCAACACCTGGAAAGTATGAACCAGGATATTGAGACCATCACAGGTATTCCGATCACAGAGCGGATTCCTGATAAGATTCTGGAAACCGCAGATGAAATTGTAAACATCGACCTTACCGCAGATGAGTTGATTGACCGGTTAAAAGCCGGAAAAATATATGACAAGACAAAAATTGAAAGAGCCCTAAGCAATTTCTTCCAACCTGAACGTATTCTGCAACTAAGGGAGCTAGCGTTAAAGGAAGTGGCCCATCATCTGGAAAGGAAAATCAGTATTGAAATACCTAAACAAATCAAACTTCGTCCCGAACGCTTTCTGGCCTGCATTTCCACCAATAATGCAACAGCCAAAACGGTGATTAGAAAAACAGCCAGACTAGCCTCCTATTATCGATCTCCCTGGATTGTGCTATATGTGCAAAACAATCATGAAAGTGGGGATCGTATTAAACTGGATCTGCAGCGTCACCTTATCAATAATTTTAAAATGGCAACAGAGCTGGGAGCCGAAGTTATTAAAGTTAAAAGTGACCAGATTACCCAAACCATTTTAAAAATAGCAGAAGAAAAGGAAATCACCACTATATGTATTGGCAAACCGCATTTAAATCTGTTCCAGGTTATTATGAGAACAGCAATTTTTAATCAGCTATTGAAGAGTATTTCTGCTACCGAAACTGACCTCGTTATCCTATCGTGAATTACTTTTTATCAGCAATAAACTTTTTATCCTGAACTTCCTTTAAAAATGCAATCAGATTAGTAATAGTCAGGGGATTTGGAGCGATCATATTGCTGAATTAAAAATACAGGTATTGCCTCCATGGTGGCTAAATTGGTGGGCATATCTTATCTATGCTTTAGCTATTGCGTTCTCGGTTAGAGCATACCTTAAGTTCAATGTGAATAAGGCCAAACTTCAATCTCAGTTAAACTATGAGCAATTGGAAGCCAGAAGAATGAAAGAGCTGGATTCTATTAAAACACAATTATATACCAATATTACCCATGAATTCCGCACGCCACTTACGGTGATACTGGGAATGGCTCAGCAGGTAATAGAAAAGCCTACAGAATTGTTTCAAACCCGAATGGACATGATCATCCGTAATGGCCGAAGCCTCCTGAATCTTGTGAACCAGATGTTAGATCTTTCTAAGCTGGAAACCGGTAAAATGAATTTACAATTATCCAATGGAGATGTCATTCATTTTCTTCGTTATATAGTCGAATCTTTTCATTCTTTGGCTGAGAGTCAGCAAAAACAATTACATTTTTTAACAGATATTGATGTGCTTTACGTAAAATATGACGAGGAGAAATTAAGACAGATCGTTTCCAACCTACTCTCTAATGCCATCAAATTCACCCCCGAAAAAGGGAATATCTATATTGGTGTAAGTATAGAATCCATCAATATTAACGGCCCTACACTGATCATAAAAATAAAAGATACAGGAATAGGCATCTCTGAAGATCAGATACAGTTTATTTTCGATCGTTTTTTTCAGACTGACAATAGCCATACCCGGAATACCGAAGGCACAGGTATTGGTCTTGCATTGACAAAAGAACTGGTAAAGTTGATGGAGGGAGATATTAGCGTGAAAAGCCCTCCTACCGGAGCACTTAAGGGTACTGAATTTACCGTATCCCTTCCGTTAATGAAAGTGGCTCCGGTTGCGGAAAATATGCAGAAAGATTTTAAAGAACAACCAAGTTCAACACCCATAACACCCAACAATCACGTCTTATCTATTACACCTGATGAAGAAAAAGATACAAATACACCTTTGATATTATTAGTTGAAGATAATGCTGATGTTGTGGCATATACAGCCTCCTGCATTTCTGAATACCGGTTGCTTGTAGGCACAAACGGTCGTGAAGATTTTGATATCGCTACAGAGATGATTCCTGATCTAATTATAACCGATGTTATGATGCCCTTTATGGACGGTTTTGAACTGACTACAATGCTACGCCAAAATGAAAATACCAGCCATATCCCTATCATCATGTTAACGGCAAAAGCTGATATCAGTAGTAAAATTGAAGGCATTCAGCATGGCGCTGATGCGTATCTGGAAAAACCTTTCAATCAAAAAGAACTATTGGTAAGGATAAAAAAGTTGCTGGAAATGCGTAGAAATCTACAGCAGTATTACCTTAAGAAAGCCGGAATACATCAAAACAAGTTCATGGAACACCTGATCATACCTGATAAAGTGATCGGTGAGGCTATAGATAACAGTTTTGTAAAAAGAATTAGAGAAGCCGTGGAACAGAATCTGACTGATACCAACTTTACTGTAGAAAAATTAAGTAAACTTGTTTTTATGAGCCATTCGCAACTTCACCGTAAACTGGATGCAGTGACAGGGTGTTCTCCCAATAAGTTTATCAGGATGATCAGGCTTAAAAAAGCGATGGAATTATTGCAAGATCCTACCAACAGTATTGCATCAGTTGCCATGGATTGTGGCTACGATGACCCGGGTTATTTTGCAAGAGTATTTAAGCAGGAATACAAGGTGACTCCACAGAAATGGAGAGTATCAACACATTAGCGCTATTATATTAAAGAGGCCGTGCAATTATTGCACGGCCTCTTTAATAGTTTAAAAAATGCTGTCTTAATTATAACCTGGATTTGGAGTTAATACCCCTTTCGAAAGGTCAATTTCCTTTTGTGGAATCGGCATCAAGTAAAATCTATCATTCCATACCCTTTCCTGAGCTTGGGTATTTTTAATATTATTAATAGTTTTCATTACCTGAGGGGCAATTTTCCAACGACGAATATCCATATAACGCTGTCCTTCTAAAGCAAGCTCTACCCTACGTTCGTTACGAATTACTTCTCTAAGCGCATCTTTACCTGCATATTTTACTCTATCTACAACAGGCATACCTGAACGCGTTCTAACAGCATCAAGGGCTTCATAAATTGAATTATCCGGACCGCTAACCTCATTTTTAGCCTCAGCATAGGTTAACAACACCTCAGCATAACGGATTAAGATTATGTTGGCATAATTATCTACCTGTAGACGATAAATTGCAGGGTCAACCATTTTACGGAAATTGTATCCTGTTAATGACATATTGGAAGCTCCCTGAACCCAATTAAATTTATAATCGTCCTCAACAGCATTCCAAGGTGAATCTTCAAACAAGATACTCGCATAAAAACGTGGATCACGGTTTTTATACTCATTAGCGAATAGAGGGTTTTTAGCAATATACCATGCAGCACGCTGTGCCGGATCGGTTGGTGTAACTGCCTCACCAGTTTTATAACTGCCATAACTGTTTACCAATTCCTGAGTTGGAGTTACTGAGCTCCAACCACCAATAGTGCCTGGCAATAAATAAGTGTTTAAGAAATTAGCATCCTTTTGGTCAATTTGCTGACGGTCTAAAATCACTTCATTGTTGCCTTCATTTGCTTTATGAAAAAGAGCTTCGTAACTACGCAAGCCTAAGCGGAATTTCTTCTCATCAGCAGCATTTGCAAAAGTTACCCATTTGCTATAATCATCTTTAGCATCTATGGCTTCTTCAGCATCAACCTTAAATAAGGTATAGCCTAAAGTCATTACCTGACTGGCAGCATCTGCAGCCCCTTGGAATTGACCATCATTTAAATAAACTCTTGCTTTAAGTGCCAAAGCCGCTCCTTTTGTGATCCTTCCTTTTTCATTAGGCTTACCACCGGCATAAGCTTGAGGTAAAATTTTAGAAACCGCCTCCAGTTCATCTGTAATAAACTTTATTACCTCTGCCTTTGGAGTTCTTTTCACATTTTCTTGTCCTAAAGTTAAAACTGTTGTAATTAATGGAACATCTCCGAATTTATTTACCATTCTGGAATAAAACAGCGCCCTTAAAAACCGAACTTCTGCTTTATATCTTTCTAATAAAGCAGCATCTATTGTAGTTACTTTATCTGCATTGGCAAGAAAATAATTAGCACGACGGATGTCAACAAAACTCCAACCGGCATCGGTAGTAGAAGTAAGCGTTCCTGCAGAAACATCTGTAGCAGAACTTTCCCATGGATACTGGGCATGAGCATTGTCGGATGCACCATCCTCATAAATTATTCCATCGCCAGGTAATTGATTATACACTGCCATAACAGCCTGGTATACATCATTAGGGGTTTTCCAAAATGTTGCTTCAGACAGTTGATCTAGCGGTGGTCTTTCCAGAAAATCTTTTTTACAAGAGGTTACAGTGCCAATTGTTAAAAGCCCTGTAAGTATATATATTGATGTTATTTTTTTCATGATATTCAAATTATTTGTGATTAAAACCCTGCACTTAAACCAATTGACCAAGTTTTCATACCTGGATAGCCTCCACGTCCAGAACCTGTCTCCGGATCATAATCTGCCAAACGTTTATCCCCCATAATAGTGAATGGATTGTTAGCTGCTCCATAAATTCTTAGTTTCGATAAGCCAATTCGTTTGCTTACATCTTGTGGAATGGTATAACCTAGAGTTATGCCTCTTACCCTAAAATAAGAGCCACTAAATAACCAGAATGATGAAATTGGGTTATAATTTTGTGCTCCAGCCGCTGTAGTAAGAATTCTTGGAAAATCAGCATTTGGATTAGGATTAGCAATTGTCCAACGGTTTAACCATTGTTCTTTAACGTTGGCGCCATTAAAGAAGGGATAAGCTGCTTCTTCAGATAAATAGGTTTTAACTTTTGCTACACCGTAAGTAAGTACATTAAAATCAAACCCTTTATACGTCGCATTTAAGTTAAAACCATAATTTAACCATGGAACATCATTACCAATTACCTTACGGTCAGCCGCATCAATCTTTTTATCTCCGTTAAGGTCTTTAAATTTAATATCACCAGGCTTGGTATTTACAGTTTGAAAAGCATGATTGGTTACATCTGCAGCATCTACAAAAAGACCTTCGGCTTCATAACCATAAAAAGAACCTATTGATTCACCTATTTTCTGTATGTATTTTCCGTCAACAACTTCATCTCCACCTCCCAGTTTTGTTATCTTACTGTTTATAATAGATAAATTACCACCAATACTGAAAGTAAAATCATCGCCAATTTTATTATTATGATTAATAGCGAGTTCAAACCCTTTATTTCGGGTAGATGCACCATTTGATAAAGGAAGTCCGCTGTTTACAGCATCAGTAGTACTTGTATTTACCCCAATTGTTGCAAGGGCAGGAACCCTCATCAATAGTTCTTTAGTATCTTTAATGTAGTAATCTGTAGTAATGTCTAATTTACCATTAAACATACTTAGGTCAATCCCAATATTGGTCATAAAAACCTTTTCCCAACTGGTGCGTGGATTCGAAATTTTATCTGACCAAACTCCGCCTTGAGGAGATTCTTCAAAGCTATACTGGTAACCGGTATTTAAACGGTCATAGTAGTTTCCAATACTTACTACCTCCTGGTTACCCAAAGAACCGTACGAACCGCGTAATTTCAAATTATTTATCCAATTAACGTTTTTCATAAAATCCTCTTTACTAACATTCCATCCTGCTGAAAAAGACGGGAATACAGCTTGTCTCACATCTGCGCGGAAACGTGATGAATAATCAATACGTGTATTTACTTCAAAAAGGTATTTATCATTAAAAACGTAGTTGAAACGCCCAAATACAGAACGCATAGCCCAATCTTCCTCATTACTTCGGTTTGCCTGTCCATCGACATCAGAATTCATGTCTTCAGGATTTGATGAACCAGATACCACAGTAGTCATATCGTTGTTCGGGAAATTTTTACGGCCAACCAAGGCAGTTCTATACATATTACTTTCTTGCGATGCTCCTAAAGTTACTTTACCATAATGTTTGCCAAAAGTGCGCTCATAATCAGCAGTTCCCTGTACTAAAAGCTCTTTTCTTTTACGCCAGTATTCAAGCATATCATTCTGCACTTTTTGTGTAGAAGTCATAGGCTTACCGGTTAAAAAATCATTAATCGGATTCATGGTGTTATTAAAAGCCCAAGAATTACCATTTGTATACTTTAATGAAACCAAACCTTTTATCGATAGTCCATTAATTGGAGTTAAAGTAGCATTGGCAGCTGTTTGCAAGTAATTATCACGATCCCAGCCTTTACCACTCTCATCAATCATACGTACTTGATTACGGCCGGCAGTTTGTGAATTTGCTTTTCCATTGTCAATTGATCCCCACTCACCGTTGCTCTGACGGAACACTGAAGTAGGTAATGACCTATTCAGCTCTGTCCAAGACATGTTACCTTGGCGATCGAAATTTTGGTTAATAAATGAGAAATTAGTTCCAACCTTCAAAATCTCAGGCACGATGGTAGTTTCGGTATTTAATTTAGCCACTATACGATCCTGACTTCTATTAGGAATAATAGATTCCTGATTAAGATAAGACAAGCCTAAATAACTATTGGTGATTTTACCAGGCGCATTTATGTTTAAGTTGATATCACTTAATGGAGCAGTTTTACGAAGTACCTGTTTGTACCAATCGGTATTTGGATAAAGATCTGGTTTGGAGCCATCTTTGTACCATTGGATTTGTTCGGCTGTAAATAGCGGTGCGGCGCCAGCATTTGTTAGGGCTTCGTTATAAAGTGTAGTATAGTCAACAGAACCTGCATAGTGTGCGATCTTTGTAGGTGACTGCCATCCATAATTTGCATTTAGCTCAACTGTGGTTTTATCTCCTGAACCACGTTTGGTGGTTACCATTATAACTCCATTTGCTGCTCTGGAACCATATAGCGCTGCCGAAGAAGCATCTTTTAAAACCGACATACTTGATACATCGCTTGGATTTAAGGTTGCAAATTCTTGTGCCGAAGCAGGTATTCCATCAATAACATACATTGGGCTACCTGTACCTGCTGTAGTTACTAAACTACCTCTACCCCTGATGCTAACAGCTGTAGAAGCAGCTGCATCGCGACTTACATCGCCAGGGCGTTGTAAAATAGTTAGACCAGGAGAAATTCCTTGTAATGCATTCTGTATAGAAGTTACAGGCCTGTCCTTTAATTGTTTAGGAGTTACAGTAGCAATGGCGCCAGTTAAGCTGGTCTTTTTCTGTGTACCGTAAGCAACAACCACAATTTCAGTAAGTGAGCTGCTCTGCGGTGTTAGTGTTATGATCATTTCCGCAGCGGCATCAGCTTTTACTTCCTTCGAATCATAGCCTAAATAAGAGATCACTAGAGTTGCGTTTTCGTCTATTCCTTTTAAGCTAAAACGTCCGGTAGCATCTGTAATATCAGCTCTTTTAGTTCCTTTAATTTTAATAGTAGCTCCTGGTAAACCAAGTCCCTTCTCATCAAGAACCTTTCCTGTCACATTTATTAACGCCTTAATAATTGTTTCCGGAAAATCAGGACTGAAAGGCTTTTCAGAAACAATTATAGCATTATTGTTAAAGGAATAGTTAAGGTTTTGACCTGCAAAAATCATTTTTAATACTTCAAGGAATTCCTTATCCTTTACATCAATATTAACCGGTTTTGCATTTTTAAGTGTCGACTTGGTTACCATAAAATCGTATCCCGTTTGTAACCTGATCTTGTCAAAGACCTTAGTCAGTTTTGCATTTTTTTCAGATAGGGATATCTTTTGGGCAAATGAGTTTGCACTTACTTGCAATATTACTGTGGTGAGTAGTAAAATGGTTAGTTTCATAACCAATAGTAGTTTAGTTACGCCTCTTTTTTGGAGACATAGGTTTGGATTCCAAATTTTGTACATTTGTTTAGTTGGGTTAATAGCGAGTGCTTGTTCATTGTCCAGATGCCCTGCAACGCTAGGTTTGTTGTTTAGTTTTTGATTATTCAAGACAACCCATACATGGCCAGGATTTCGATTACAGTCGTTTCCTGGCTTTTTTATTGGATTATCGGTGCTGGTAATGGTTATTTCATCACGACAATCCTCCTTCCTTCAATTTTAAAATGAACTCCTTTAGTCTCTTCAAGCATTCTTAGTACCTGAGCAATGTTCTTAGTTCTGGAAATGGTACCGTTAAATTCTTCAGCTGAGATGTCACCGTTGTATTCAACATCCACATCATACCATCTTGAAATTTTGCGCATCACAGATTGAATATTTTCATTATTGAACCTAAAGTAATTGTTCTTCCAAGCCATCACTTCTTCGATATCAGCTTCAACAATAGCTACCTCATCATCCCCATCATTCTTAACCCGTGCTTGTTGCCCGGGTTTAATTACTACGCCATTAGTACTATGAGTGCTTACCACTTTAACACTTCCTTCCAAAAGTGTTGTTTTTGTATCTGCCTCTTCTAAATAACCTTTTACATTAAAATGAGTACCCAAAACTTCTATAGTTTGGGTGTTGGTAATTACTCTAAAAGGCATTTTTTTATTCTTGGAGACTTCAAAATAGGCTTCACCTTTTAGCTCAACCTTGCGCTCATTTCCCTTAAAAATGGAAGGATATTTTAGAGAGGAAGCTGCATTTAGCCAAACATTTGTACCATCAGGTAAACGTATTTGATACTGTCCCCCTCTTGGAGTTTCAATAGTATTGAAATCGTTGGCGCTTGAACTTTTATTGCCCACAACGGTGTAAACCAGCTGTCCATCAGCTGTCTTTGTAATTTGCACTCCATTCTGAGCGGCCAAAGTTCCGTTCTTCGAATCAGTTAAAGTAATCCGTTTTCCGTTTGCCAAAGTCAAGTAAGCTTTATTGCCACCTGTTTCGATATATGAAGTAGAAGAAACAAATTGTTGTTTTTTACCGCCTGATCCGTTGGTGTAGAGGTATAAACCCAATGCAGCAATAATAATTATAGAGGCAACTGCAGCAAAAGGTTTCCACAGAATAGTTCGCTTAACTTTCTTTTGAGGTAATGCAACCACTTGATCAAAAATCTGATCAGCTATGGTCCGATCCATAGAGATAATTTCCTCGTCAGAGAAGTCGTACCACCCTTCTTCAACAATCTTCTCTAAAGTTTGTTTCAGATCTGGGTTGGCTAACAAGGACTTCCATTCCATCTGTTCCTCTGTAGTTAGAGTACCTGCCAAATAGTGCTGGTACAAATTACTTAATCTATACTTGGTCATTTTTATTGCTTAGTAAAAAGGAGATATCATTGCACTAAACAACACCCCTTTCTATTAAGACGAGTGAAGAGAAAAATCGGGGGTATCAAAAATGTTACTTTTTTAAAATATGTGATTTACTTCTTTTGATGGAGGGATAAATAGCTTAAAAATACACCTTACTATAGTATTTTTTCATAACAATGGAAATCTCCTTTTCTGAATGTAACCATTCCTCTTTTCAAATAACCATTGTTAGCATACAGATTGAGAGCAGAGGGGTTCCCTGAAAAAGCATCTAGTCTTATAGACTTACACCTACTACTAATCGCAAATTGCTCTGAAAATTTAAGTAACTGCTTTGCAACTCCCTGTCTTTGAAATTTTGGATGTACACATAATCTGTGCATCACCAATGGACTGCCATTGTTTAATTCCCAATTAACACTTGAATATTCCGGAGATTGATTTTTATCCAAAACCACGATTCCAGCCAATTCGAGATTTTTAAAAACACCAAACATTGTTTCTGCATGTATATCACCGAGTATGCCTTTATAATCCGGGTAAACCTCATCCCACTGAGATATTTCGTTATTTTCCATTTCAGCAATAACCTCTTTAATCAGGCACATTACCTCATCAATATCTTGCAGGTTTATTTTCAGTATATTATCCATTTCCATTTTAAAAAAAGCCTGTGCCATTTGTCACTTACAATAGCTTAAAAATGATAAGAAAGACAACTATATCTGTATGGGCATTTATATAGTTTCTTAAAAATCTTAACGCGAGTTTCATATAACTTTGAACCGTTAAGACAGAAAGTTTTAAACGATTAGCAGCTTCTTCATATTTTAGCCCTTCAAGATGGCACAATTGATACACCAACTTCTGCTGCTGAGGTAATAAAGACACGCCATCATTTAAAATCTTTCGCACGTCATTCAATAGTATTTGCTCCTCGGTCTCATTGTGGCTTTCTTCCCAGGTATTCCCAAGTTTACGATCAGTTTTAAGCTCAAGCTCTTTGCGCTTAAGTAAATCTATAGCACAGTTACGCGCAATTCTTTTTAAATAGCTATCCAGATTATTGATATTGAGTACGCCAGGTCCCATCAACCAAAGTTTAAGCATACTCTCCTGCACTACTTCTTCGGCCAGAAGTTGTGAATGCAGTATTCGGATAGAAAAGGTATATATTTTGTTATGGTATTTCTGATAAATCTCTCTAAATGCCTGATGATCACCATCTGCTACTTTTGAAAGCGGGGCATACTCAGCTACTACGTTTTCATTTAAATGAGTAATCATTTATGGATTTATCAATATCTCCCTCGACCTAAAAAAATATTTTAGACATTTCTTTTTCAATGTTAACCATAAATTTTAAAAATACAGCGAACAAGTTTTACAATTTTTTTAATAAGTAAACCGCTAAATCCTATTAGTAACCAGCAACAATTAAAATATTTATCAAAGTTTCTTTCGTTTATTACACAAACAGAAATAACCTACATCGCTCTTTATTCGTTTTGAATCTCGTGTTTTTCGTTTTGATACGCTCTTTAAAGAAAGCATGGGATCAAAAGTCTTAATTTCGTATATTATGCATAGATCGATTTATTCAAAAAACAAGAAACAAATTGCTTAAAAAATATAGCCCTTACCAATTACTTTTCATTAGCTTAATAGCTGCACTATTTGTGATGTATCCGGATATCACATGGCTACCTTTCGATTTAGGAAGGCTCACTGGATCAGAGAAAACAAACTATATTGCTTTCTATCTATTAAGATATGCGTTCCTGGCAGCCCTGGTTTTTCTATTGATAAAAATAAACCTACTACGCATAAAAACGCCCGACTTCAAAAAACGTTTCGGTTATAATGTAATTATCTCCATAGTAGCCTATGCAATCTACGGAGGACTCTCGTTTTTGATGTATGCAAAAGTGAGACATTACGGTAGTTTAGTCCTGTTTCAGTTCTTTATTATTTCAATTTTAAGTACACTTATGGGACATATTATAACCTTGTATAATGAGCAACGAAAAAGAGAGTTGGAAATAGAAGAATTAAAGGTAAAGAATCTGGAAAGCCGTTATGATGCTTTAACAAATCAAATTAACCCACATTTCTTTTTTAATTCTCTTAACGGGTTGACGTCGTTGATAAGGAAAAAGAATAACGAAGAAACATTGACCTATGTAAATAAACTCTCCGACGTATTTCGCTATATCCTTCAAAGCGACAAAAAAGGTCTGGTAACACTTGAAGAAGAACTAACCTTTGTTGATGCGTTTCGCTACATGATGGAAATCCGTTTTGCAAATAAACTAGAATACCACATCAATATTGACCAAAAAACACTGTCACAAAAGATACCTGTACTTTCTATTCTTCCCCTCCTAGATAATGTAGTTGTTCACAATACGATAGACAGCGATCATAAAATGGTCATAAACATATTCGTTAATGAAAACAATGAGCTGGTAATTTCTAATCCTATTTATCCAAAACTGAGCCCATCTGTAACCAATGGAACAGGACTTAAAAACCTGGAAGGCCGCTTTTTGTTATTGATGAACAAGCAAATTAAAACGGAGAACAAAGGGAATGTATTTAATGTTTACTTACCACTGGGATAATCAATATGAAGATACTAATTGTTGAAGATGAAACGGCCGCCTATGAAAGTTTGGTGGAGATTTTGAATGAAATTGATCCTACTATTGAAGTGATAGGCAATACCGAAAGTATTAGCCAGACCATTAAATGGCTTAATGAACGGCCCCTCCCCGATCTTATTTTAATGGACATCCATTTATCTGACGGTTCTTCATTCCTAATTTTTGATCATATTGAAGTTGAAGTTCCGATTATTTTTACAACCGCTTATGATGAATATGCTATCGAAGCATTTAAAGTAAATAGCATTGACTATTTACTTAAACCAATAAAAACCAGCGAATTGGAACGTTCGCTTCAAAAATTCACTAAATTATCTCGCACAAACATCCTCGAGTATTTATCCAAAGTGAACCAATTGGCTCCTACACCCCGCTTTACCAAAAAACTCCTAATTCCAATCAATGACAAACTGTTGCCCATTGATATGCAAGAGGTTTCCTTTTTCTATACAACAGATAAAACCACCTCGATTGGACTAAGCAATGGAAATACCTATAGTTATCCCAAAACCTTAGAGCAGATTTTTTCCACTTTAAACCCTGCCAATTTCTATCGTGCCAATAAACAATACATCATTTCACGCAATGCGGTCAAAAATATTACCGTATGGTTCGATAGTCGCTTGCTGATTACTCTAGACAGAGAAGTACCTGAACGTATTTACATCAGTAAAAACAAAGCCGCAGATTTTAAAGCATGGCTTGTCAATGAATAAGTCAACGCAGTTTTGACCACTCTCTTTCGTCTTAAAGCTTAACATTTTCGTGTTGCTCCCTCAGCACAGAAAAGCATGAAGTAATCACCTGATATTTACCGCATAACATCAGAATATTACCATTTTATGCAGTTAACAAGTAAGCAAGAAACCACAAATAACAGGATCACCGTTATTGATGCCATACGTGGCATTACCTTAATAGGAATTTGTGCTACGCATGCTTTCCAACATTTTGGTGCATTTGCCAGTAACGCTCAGCCCCCATTCCCTTGGATAGGCACTATGGATGAGATTACCAATTGGATATTGCAGTATTTAATCATGGGCAAATTCTTCATTATATTCTCTTTTCTATTCGGTTTGAGTTTCTTTATCCAAATGGATAGCGCCTCTAAAAAAGGAATCGACTTTCGTAAACGTTTCCTATGGCGTTTAACACTACTATTTATTATCGGATTATTACATAGCGCTATATTTCGTAACGATATTTTAATCATTTATGCGGTATTAGGTGTACCTCTGGTATTGATGTATCGTTGGCCTAGTAAATGGCTACTTTCCATAGCACTTTTTTTCATGCTGGGTGGTGCACAATTAACCTATATCGGATACAAATCTGTAGTTCCTCAAATACGCCACGAACAAGTAGAAACATCAATAGAACGAAGAGCAAGATGGCAGGAGATTTTTCTAAATGAATCATTTTCATCGAATATTCATCACAATACTACCGAACAACTGAATTTTAAATTCAATTTCCAATTCGGAGAATATGGTCGTGGCTATATGACTATGGGCTTTTTTATTTTGGGTTTACTGGCAGGCCGCATACGCCTGTTTCAAAATCTCGACAAGTACCGGGATTCCTTGTATAAAGGGGCCTGGATTGCTTTAGGATTGGTACTCTTACTATATGCAGGTAAGCCTTTTTTACCTGGTGGCGAAAGACTAAGCTTAGCCGCTTGGTTGGCCACCCCGGTAGATAGTTTAATAAACTTGCTTTCTGCCTATTTGTGGGTAGTCCTGATTATAGGGTTATACAAGAATAGCTCGGTGCAAAAACGCCTGACCAAGGTAGTGAGTTACGGAAGAATGGGACTCACCAACTATATGTTACAATCTGTGCTGGGTGTATTTATATTCTATGGCTATGGTTTGGCACTGCACAATGAGTTAGGTGTATTTTTAAGTGTAGTGGTATGTTTATGTTATACCATTTTACAAATACAGATTAGCCATTATTGGTTAAAGAAATTCCGCTATGGCCCAATAGAATGGTTATTGAGATCCGGCACCTATCTAAAATGGCAACCTTTACAACGATAAACCAAAAACGATACAAACATGAAAACAATATTTCTAGGACTATTTCTATTATTTGCCACTGTACAATACAGTGCTGCACAAACACCAAATGGTACATCACCGGCACCAACCAAAGAGGAACAACAAATCATTGAACTTTCCAAAACCAAATGGCTTTGGATGGCAGATAAGAATGTAGATTCATTAAATGTGTTATTCGATACAAAATCTGTTTTTGTTCACATGGGCGGAAGCTGGGGAAAAGCACAGGAGATCAATGTGATCAAAAGTGGTGGAATTCATTACAAAAAAGCAGATGTCCATTCGGTTTCAGTAAATATAATTGGTAATACTGCCATATTATTAAACAACATCACCTTACTAGCTGTTGTTGGTGGAAATGAAGTTACTAATCCATTTATTGTAACTGAGGTTTACATTAAAGAAAAAGGACATTGGAAGATGGGATCGCTATCTTTTACCAAAATAAACAAAGAACATTAATCATAACTTATGGAAACTGTTAAATTAAACAATGGAGTTGAAATGCCACTTTTAGGATTTGGGGTATTTCAGGTAACAGATCAGGCAGAGTGCGAACGCAGTGTATTGGATGCAATCCATACAGGATATCGTTTAATTGATACTGCGGCCTCATATATGAACGAAGAAGCGGTGGGCAGGGCGATTAAAGCCAGTAATGTACCAAGAGAAGAACTCTTCATCACTACAAAGCTTTGGATTCAATCAAACGGATATGAAGGAACCAAGAAGGCTTTCGAAAATTCATTAAAAAAGCTACAATTGGATTATCTGGATCTTTACCTGATCCATCAGCCTTATGGAGATGTATACGGAGAATGGCACGCAATGGAAGAATTGTATCAGGAAGGAAAAGTAAGAGCAATTGGCGTAAGTAACTTTCATCCAGACAGACTAATAGACCTGATTATTCATAATAAAATCGTCCCCGCTGTAAACCAGATCGAGACCCATCCTTTTCATCAGCAACAGGAAACGCATCAGTTTTTAAACGAAAACAAGGTACAGATAGAATCCTGGGGGCCTTTTGCCGAAGGTAAGAACAACATTTTTCATAACGAATTGCTAAGTTCCATTGCCAGCAAATATGATAAGTCCATTCCGCAGGTAATACTTCGCTGGTTAACTCAGCGCGGGGTGGTTGCTATTCCAAAATCGGTACGCAAAGAACGCATGGCCGAGAATTTCGATATTTTTAATTTTCAGCTAAGCACTGAAGATATGGAAACCATCAAAACTTTAGACACCAATACCAGCAGCTTTTTTGATCACCGCGATCCTGCAATGGTAAAATGGTTAGGTGAAAGAAAACTGAATCAGTAAACATGAAAAAAAATAAGGGAGTTCTATCATTACTTTCGGTCCTAGTGTTTTTCTCAGCCTGTATCACTACAAAGCAACAGACTGATCCCAAGAACCTGGTAATAAGAGAACAAGGTAGCTTTGCGGTAGGTGGAACAAAAACTACCGAACAGGGTAGCTTTGATTTGAACAACGCTTTAAAACCACAGGGACAGACCTTTCACGGAGATCATGCTTATGCTTTCTATCAAATTCCGGTAAAGGCACACAAATATCCCTTAGTGTTCCTTCATGGTGCAGGGCAATCTAAAAAAACATGGGAGACTACACCCGATGGACGAGAGGGCTTCCAAAATATCTTCTTAAGGCGTGGTTTTGGAGTTTACCTTCTTGATCAGCCAAGACGTGGAGAAGCAGGAAAAAGTACAGTGGCAGCAACTATTACTCCGGTTCCCGATGAGCAATTCTGGTTCACACAATTCAGGATTGGCAATTACCCCGATTATTTCCCCAATACCCAATTCCCTAAAGATTCGGCTTCCCTGGAGCAGTTCTATAGACAAATGACCCCAAATACTGGCGATTTTGATGGCAATGTAATCTCTGAGGCCGTCTCTCAACTTTTCAATAAGATAGGCGAAGGTATACTCATCACTCATTCACAGGGAGGTGGTCCCGGTTGGTTTACGGCCATCAAAAATAATAAAGTTAAAGCAGTTGTAGCTTACGAACCCTATAGCAGCTTTGTATTCCCTAAAGGAGAACTGCCGTCACCGATAAAATCGGCAGGTCTTTTTGGCGAGTTGAAAGGCACCGAAATACCGCTAACAGACTTCAATAAACTGACTAAAATCCCCATTGTTATTTATTATGGGGATAACATAGCCAAAGAACCTACTAAAATATGGAACAAAGACCACTGGCGTTCAGGATTGGAAATGGCAAGAATCTGGGCTGCTACAATTAACAAACACGGAGGCGATGCCACAGTTGTACATCTGCCAGAAATAGGAATTAATGGCAATACCCATTTCCCTTTTTCAGATCTGAATAATGTAGAAATAGCTAACCTATTGTCAAAATGGCTAAAAGAAAAAGGTTTAGATAAGTAACACAAAACACTAAAGTAAAAGATGAAGCTATTCCATATAATATCGATAACTGTACTAATCTGCGTGTTCTTTAATGCAACTGCACAACAAAAAAGCACTATGGAAAAAGCATTAAATTCCAAACAACAAAGCTTGATCTCCATTGCAGCAGTTACGGCCAAAGGCGACCTATCAAAATTAAAGATAGAATTAAATAAAGGCCTTGATAGCGGATTAACTGTCAATCAGATCAGAGAGTCGATTGTTCATCTCTACGCCTATGCCGGATTTCCCCGCAGCATTAGAGGATTGCAAACACTAATGACAGTATTGAATGAACGAAAAGCCGCAGGCATAAACGATAAAATGGGCGCAGAAGCCTCTCCTATCACTGATCAACGCAGCAAGTACGAAAGAGGCAAAGCAATATTAGGAGAATTAACCGGTGTGCCTGAGACAGGATCGAAAACAGGATATGCAGCGTTTGCACCTGAAATAGAGGTCTTTCTTAAAGAACATCTTTTCGCTGATATTTTTGAGAGAGATGTATTGACTTATGTTGAAAGAGAATTGGTAACTGTATCGGTACTCAGCAGTATTGGAGGTGTAGAGCCTATGTTGCGCTCACATTTAACCATCTGCCTAAATGTAGGTTTAACTCCAAACCAGTTACAACAATTCATCGAAACCATCAAATCAGCTATCGGTAAAAAAGAAGCAAAATCGGCACAACAAGTATTAGACGAAGTGCTAAAAACAAGAAGTAAAATTTAAAACATGAAAAAATTAACATCAATAATTGCACTAGCAATATCACTGGGAGCTACAGATGTGGTAACTGCACAATCTACTCCAAAATCACATCAACAAAATCCCTTTACCTTGGTTTATGAAGGTGCCATTACCAAAAATGAAAAAGGAAAAGTAAACATCCATCCTGTAAAATATAAACTGAACGGGATTGATATTGCTGCCAATGTTTATACTCCGGCAAATTACGATGCTACAAAGAAATACCCGGCTGTTGTAGTGGCACACCCTAATGGAGGTATAAAAGAGCAAACAGCCGGGCTATATGCGCAGCGTTTGGCCGAGGCTGGTTATATTACCATGGCTGCCGATGCGGCTTACCAAGGTGCTAGTGGCGGACTGCCACGCCATACAGATAAACCTGCTAACCGCATCGAAGACATTCATGGCATGGCAGACTTTATCACTCAATACAAAGGGGTTGATGCAAACCGTTTAGGTGTTTTAGGTATCTGTGGTGGCGGTGGCTACACTTTAAAAGCAGCACAGTCCGACAAACGATTTAAAGCCGTGGCAACCTTAAGCATGTTTAATTCTGGTGAGGTAAGACGCAACGGCTTCATGAACTCACAGCTTTCAACAATTCAGGAGCGATTGAAACAAGCCTCAGATGCTCGTGCCCAGGAAGCCGCAGGCGGTGAAATTATTTATGCTGGTGTAGCAATGCCAACAGACGAGGAGATTGCCAAAATCCCAACAGATTTATACCGCGAAGGATATGTGTATTACTACAAAACCCATGCACATCCAAATTCAACATTTAAGTATACCATGAGCAGCCTTCTAGACTTAATGACCTTTGATGCCAGCACCAATATGGATTTAATTAATCAACCCCTATTGATGATAGTCGGAAGCAAAGCCGATACAAAATACATAACAGACGAAGCATTCCCAAAAGCAACCAATGCAAAAAGCAAGGAACTGTTTCTTATTGATGGAGCTACTCATATAGAAACCTATTGGAAGCCGGAATATGTAGCCCAAGCCGTAAGTAAATTGTTTAATTTCTATCAATCAAACCTTTAAAATTAAAGATGATGAACATTAAAAACATAGCCATACTATTTCTTATCGCAACAGTTTCATTGTCGTGTAAAGAGCAAAATAAGTCGGCACAGACACCTCAAACCGATACCCAACAACAAACCGTTTTTGCAAAAGGTAAACTGATAACGAATGATAATTTTACAGGAACCGTATGGTTAGAAAACTTAATTCAGGCCGATAGCATAAACCAGAATTCAGTGGGGAGTGTAACTTTTGAACCTGGAGCCAGAAGCAAATGGCATACTCATCCGGCTGGACAAATATTACTGGCAATTGATGGTGTTGGCTATTATCAGGAATTGGGGCAACCCAAAAAAATACTACGTAAAGGCGACTCAATAAAATGTCCACCAGATATTCCTCATTGGCACGGAGCAAGTTCAGATACCAAATTTATTCAAGTAGCTATAACCGGAAGAGAAAAAGGTGAAACAACGTGGTTAGAGGCCGTAACGGATAAAGAATATAGCAGTCCAGCTACATCAATATTTTAAATTCAGTCCACTGACCACTACTTTGTAAAGAAAACTTAAAATCGTGATTATATAATATTTCCCTTGTTAGCATCAACCCAATTCCCTGTCCATTCTTTGTAGTGCTAAAGAAGGGTGTAAAGAGCATTTGACTGACCTCATTTGAAATTCCAGGCCCGGTATTGGCAATTGAGATTGTTTTAGCAGAGGCCTGGATTTGAATACGTATTGTTCCTGATAAATTCACTGCTTCTATTGCATTTTTCAGAATATTAATAAATACCTGTTCCAATTGCTGGTAATCTGCAAATGCTTCTAATGGTAAAGAATCGGTCTCCCATAGCCAATCCACTTTCTTCTTCCTGGCTTCAGGTTCCATTAATAAAACCACCGACCGAAGCAGCGAGTACAATTCTACTTCATGCCGAATAGGCTCAGGAACCCTAATTACCCTTGCAAAGTTCGACATCAAACTACTTAAGCCGTCATTGCGGCTTATCGAAACATTTAAGGCAGTCTCGTAATCTTCCTGATCCTCTTGCCCCAATTGACTTTTATAATTCAAACAACTGTTCAAAATAGAATTAATAGCACCAATTGAATTGTTTACCTCGTGCGACATCATCTTGATTACCTTCTCGTAGGCATTCTTTTCTTTAATATAGATTTCGCGGGTCAGCTCTTCAATAATGATAAAAGTTCTGGAATATCCTAGGTCAGTAAACGTTGCCTTATGGCATTTATAAGATTTTAGTCCATTTAAATTAACTACCTTAGGGTCGTTAACCTCCAAATCTATCAGCTCCTCTGCCAGCCTGCCCGAAATTCCATTTAAAGGTTTACCTAAAAACTTATCTTTCGATAAACCAAACATCTCTAGCGCTGCTGAATTTGCCGTTGCAATAGTCCCACTAAAATCAAAAATGATAATCCCGGAAGGAGAAGCTTCAATCAGTTTTTCCAGAAAAGAGCTTTTCTCAACCTGTAACAATCGCTCATGCCTTAACTGGTCAATCATCAGATTATATACATAAATCAGTTCATCCATCTCCGTATGGCCAATGCTATTTAGCTTAGCGCTGAAGTCCTTGTCTTTTAAAGTTTCGATTCCTGAAGAGATCGTATCAAAAGTTTGGCTTATCGATTTATACATCCAGTAGGAAAAAATCATGGAGATAAAAAGTAAAGCTTCCCCTATCAAAAATGTATTTCTGTTTACTACATAGAGCTCGGTAAGCAGATAGATAAATATCCCATGAATAACAATTGCCGACAGTAAAACTTTAGTTTTGAGTTTCATAGGGAATATTATATTTTTCAAGTTTGCGATATAATGTACCTCTGCTCAATCCCAATGCTTTGGCCACTCTACTGATGTTGTTTTGATGAAAATTCATCGCATTTTTGATCATAGAAAGCTCCATTTCATCGATTGAAAGTGCGCCTACAGCCGGAAGGTTTAGCGCTGTATTTGCCAAACGCTGTTCTTCAAGATGCTGCTCAAAATCCTTAATTCCAAGGCTATCTGATTCGCTTAGCAAAACCGCACGTTCAATCAGGTTTTTAAGTTCACGTATATTCCCCGGAAGGGGAAGTGATTTTAACCAATTGTAAGTCTTTTTATCAATTTGTAACTTAGGTCTGCTATAAATTTCTTTGAGGTTCTTTAAAAAGTAATTTGCCAAAATCGGGATATCCTCCGATCGTTCACGAAGTGGTGGAAGGCGAATAATAATCAGGTTAATACGGTAAAATAAGTCCTCCCGAAACTTATTACTGGCTATCATCTCACGTAAATCACGATTAGTTGCACAAACCACACGGAGGTCTACCGCACGAGTTCTGCTATCGCCCAGTACTTCATACTTACGATCCTGTAGTACCCGCAGCAGTTTTACCTGACTGTTTAAATCCAGATCTCCGATTTCATCTAAGAAAATGGTACCCTTATCTGCCAGTTCAAACCGCCCAACCCTATCGCTGCGTGCATCTGTAAAAGCCCCACGTTTATGTCCGAACATCTCACTTTCAAATAAACTGGATGAAATCCCTCCAAGATTCACCTTAACAAATGCCTTATGTTTGCGTGGGCTATTTTCGTGAATAGCTTCTGCTATAAGTTCTTTACCTGTTCCGCTTTCGCCAATAATCAACACAGAAGCATCGGTACGGCTAACCCTTGCTATGGTCTGGAGCACTTCTAACAGCTGAGGATCCTCTCCAACAATATTCTCAAAGCCATATTTTTCATTTAGCCTTTTCCGGGTCATCGCACCGGGCGTATCCTGTTCATCAGATAAATCCAGGGCAGTTCTTAAGGAGCGCATCAAATGTTCATTATCCCAAGGCTTGTTAATGAAATCTGTTGCGCCCAACTTCATGCCCTCAACTGCTAATTTAATAGAACCCCAGCCCGTCATTAAAATAACGGGTAGCATTGGATATGACTTTTTTATTTGCTGAAGCATAGCCAAACCATCATCTCCCGTAGTTTCCATAGAAAAGTTCATATCCAGTAAAACCGCCGCTATAGGTTTTTCTTTAAGATGCTTTAATGCTTCTTCCGGACCATGAGCCTTTATAGATTTGAAACCTTCTTGTTTTAAAAGAAGATTCAATGAAGCACATACCGCTATATCGTCATCAATAATAAGGATCATATTAAATAAATTTATTCTTCATGTAAGGCATTTACCGGACTAAGTCTGGCCGCCTTTAAACTTGGGTAAAAGGCACAGCTCAACATCAAAAGGTATAAAAACAAGGCTGATAAAACAATACTTAATACCCCGTAATATCCGTTCACGTAGGGATCTAAATATTGCATAATTAACAATTGAGTAGCAATCAGCACACCCGGTAAAATACCTAAGGTAGTAAGAACCATGGATTCCCCAAGAAATTGCTTCAATATATCAAATGGACTTGCACCCATAATTACCCGTAAGCCAACTTCGGCCTTACGTTTAGATAGCTTGTAGCTAAATACTCCGGAAATCCCCAGAAATACGTTTATAAATAAAAATGCAAACACAACTAAGGCTATACTTAATTGAATATAATCCATCTTCTGGGCAAACTTTTGAATAAGTGTTAAGGATAAATTTTGCTTTATCTGGATTTCAGGAGCGTTTACCGACATGATGGCTTTTCTAATTTTCTCTTCTAATAACAACAAATCATCTGTGTTTTTTGATTTAATAAGATAGGTATTAGCCGCACCGCTAATTGGAATGAAAAAGCCGGGGCTAAGGTTAGCACCTGTGTTTTCTCTTACTGTTTCCGAAATACCTACAATTAGCGCAGGCTTATTAGCTATCAAAATGGTTTTCCCTATTGGGTTTTCATTATTAAAATCTCTTTCAGCCAAATCTTTAGTGATTACTACAGGGATGTTATTTAAAGCGTAATCTTTTGGGGCAAACCATCGTCCTTCAAGCAGTTTAATGTTCAATACATCGTTGTAATGCTCATCTACTTCAAAAGCTAAAGCCTTACTAACTTGCTTATTATAAGTGATCTTTTCCTCCCTACCCCATTGAAGAAAGGGAACCACCTGAGTTGAACTTATCAATTCTACTTCTTTAATAGACTGCAGTTTTTCTTTAATCAACCCGGCATACTCCAGTTTCTTTTCTTCTGATAGGTTTTGGAAATCAAGCTTTACCAACCAGGCATCTTCATAGTGATAGCCTAAAGGTTTGAAATAGTTACTTACCTTCTTCAAATTCAACCCAATAAAAAGAAACAAGGCAATAAAACTAACAAACAGCTGAAACAACAAGAAAAAGTTCTCTTTCTTCCGGTTCATAATCATTTTAAACAGGTGCAAAATCATATGTTGTTTCCTCCTTTCAAAGCGTAAATCACGTTCATGCGTGACATTTTCCAAGCCGGATAAACTCCCGAGATCAGTCCGAGTAACAAACAGCTAAAAAGACAGAATGAAAATACCTGCCAGCTGATGATAAAACTGTCGGTCGGCATCTTAAACAAGGGATCGAAGGTATTGATCAGATGAACCAGTAATTCTGAGGCATACACAGATAAGCCAAGCCCAATCAATCCGCCGATTAAGGTGATGATGATATTTTCGATAACCAACTGTGTAACCAGGGTTCCTGAAGTTGCGCCAAATGATTTGCGTACCCCAATTTCCTCTGCCCGCTCACCTATCCGGGTAATATTTATGTTAACCAAACTAATTGCTGGAATCAGCATGAACAGGGTCAGAACTACGAGAACAACTATTGCTGTTTTTCCATACTCTGGCTCATCGTCGTTCCTGGAACTACTTTTAGCGAATTGCTCTAAGGCAGTAAAAGCATGCACTTTTACAGAGTCGGCCCCAGAAACCAGGTTCTTTCCTCTCATACGGGTTTTCAACTCAGCACGCACTCTTTTCAGATCATTCGTCTTTGCCAAAAGCATGGCACTATAAGTTCCTTCAATCTCCTTGTCTGTGAGTTGAATATTGGTGTCTGTAGTATAGGGAACATAAACATCCGAATAAACCTTGCTAAAAGGCGTAGCAGATTTTACCACCCCAATTACTTTAAAGGATGAACCATATATATTGATCGTTTTACCCAGAGCCTCGTTTTCATTAAAAAAATAGGCTTTAGTTTTTTCGTTGATAACCGCAACCCGAGCACCTTTTTTCACCTCATTGAGGTCAAAAGCTTTTCCCTCCAGGAATTTAAAATCTGTTATTTTCCAGAAATTTTCATCAGTAAATTTAAGAGCGTGTCCGGCAGCTTTTCCATTGAGCAAAGAAATAAACTCCTTGGTAGAAAAATAAGAGATTGTTTCAGCACTTTCCAGATCCTTAATATTTTTCTGGAGGAAAGTGAGACTTGGCGTTGCGTCTGTTTGTTCACCATTTTTAAATACAGATACTTTATCCACTATTAAAGTTTTATCTCTATTAACTTCCGGTGGATTTGCACTGATAATCTGATCTATAAAAGATGCGAATATCGTAACAATCATAATGGTAAGGCTTATGCCTACCAAAGTGAGTGCCGTATAATACTTCTTACGAAGCATTACTTTAAAAGTGAGTTTTATATAATTTTTTAACATGATTTCTAGGTTAAGGATGGTTAACTGACTTGTTGCCCGTCAAAGAAATGAATGACACGCTGTGTTTTTTTAGCCATTTGCTCATCGTGAGTAACCATAACTATAGTAGTTCCATCAGTTTTATTGAGGTGGAGCATTAAGTTCATTACCTCATCTCCCATTGCACTATCCAGGTTTCCGGTAGGCTCATCTGCAAGGAGGATTTCAGGATTCCCAATAATGGCACGTGCAATAGCTACACGTTGGCGCTGTCCACCTGAAAGCTGGTTTGGATAGTGCTTGGTACGGGCACTTAGTCCTACTTTCCCTAATGCCTCCAAAGCCCTCTTGCGTCTTTCAGCACCAGAAATACCGCTCCGATACAACAAAGGAAGCTCTACATTGTCTATAACCGAAAGGTCATTGATTAGATGGTAACTTTGAAAAATAAATCCAAGCTTAAGATTTCTGAATGCAGCCAACCGCTTACGACTAAAAGAAGTAACAGATTGATTGTCCATGGTAATCGAACCTCCAGTTGGCGCGTCCAATAGTCCCATGATATTCAGCAAGGTACTTTTACCACAACCAGAAGGCCCCATAATAGACACAAATTCGCCTTTGTTAATATTGATATTAACATTATTAAGGGCAGTGGTTTCAATGGTATCGGTTCGATAAATTTTTTCTATGTTCAATAACTGTATCATCTCTATTTAGTTTAAGGGTGGTGTAAAAGTTAGGATTAAATTTCTCATATTTCTATTTGTTTAATTTAAATGAATTAGATGTTTTTATTCGTAGCAAAATCATATAGCGTTAGTACGCGCAGGCTGAAGTAAGCATTCCAAAAGCTTTTTAAGGAGAAAATATAATCACGGCGAGCCTGATCTTTTTCCTGCAGTGCGATATTCAAATCGGTGATGCTTAAGTCATTAAGGAAATACCTTTTTTTCGCAATTTCAAACCGTTCATTTGCTGTTATATCGGCCTCTGCATTAGTTTGCATTTGCTCTTTTATCATAACCAACTGCCTCAGGGTGGTATAAATTTCCTGTTCAAAATTTATTTGTGCTTGTTTAATGTTAGCCTCTACGAGCTTTCGGTTCGACTGTGCCGTTTTAATTCTTGAAGCCGAACGCCCCCAATCCAGAATGGGGATTTGAAAACCTAAACTTATTTCCTGCTGATCCTTTGCATTCCTATAAATTCCCGGTAGTTGGTTTGCAACATTTGTCAATCCAAAAGTACCGAAGAGGTTAACTTTTAAACCGTTCTCGCCCTTTGCTTTTGCTACATCTTTATCGGCCTCAAGTAATGCCCTTTTAAACTCTATTGCTTTTTGTCTGTTATTTTTAGCCTGCTGAACTGCAACAGCTGCATCAACCTCAAAAGTGAGTAAATTCTCGGGTAGGATAAGTTGAATTTGGTTTGTGGCTGAAAACCCAATAAAAGATTTTAACTGAAGGTCTGATGTTTCGGCATCAACATTTGCCTGTGAAACAGCTTTTCGTGCATTTAAAACACCCAGCTTCAACCGCAGCAACTCATCTTTAGAGAGCCTGCCCAAAGCAGCTTTACCCTCGCCTATCTTATAGATTGTTTCATTATTAGACAGGTTTTTAGCAGCTATATCTTTGTTGATTTGAGCAATAAGTAGGCTAAAGAATAGTTCCGATGCATCACGCCCCACAACTTCAAGGTCTTCTCTATACTTTTTTTGCGATTCCTCGTAACGCAATGGCTCTATTTTCTTATCCCATGACAATGAATTGAATGCAAACAAAGGCTGATTCAACCCGATAATTAGAGGGTTTCCGTTGTATCGGGTCTGTTTACGATCGAAATCTGAAAACCGCAATACATTAGATCCAAGAAACAATTGGCCACCAGTTAACCCAATGTTTTGTGTTAAGCCTAAATTCACTTGTGAATTATCATTAGTTACAGGCTTAAACTCCACTGTTCCATCAGGCTGTATAACCGGTATATTGGTTTTACTAAACTGAGGTAATGTTCCATCCAGACTTAACTGTGGACTATAGTTCGATTTAAAGGTTTTATATTGCCAATACTGATTTTCACGAATGGTAGCTGCTTGTACTGCTGCAGTTGAATGTGTTTTAGCGATCTCAATGACATCCTGTAAATTTAGTTTCACAGTATCACTAAGGCTTTGACTCTTTACAACTATAGGCATAAATATTCCGGCAAGTAATATTAACTTGAACATGGCTGTATTTTTATTTAATGTGGATTATTTGATCTTAACTTTGCTGAGGTGGATAAAATCCTGCATCTCTGAGATGATGACCCGTTCGCCTGCTTTAACGCCCGATAGAATCTCTACATAATCCGAGTTGCTTTCCCCTACTTTCACCTTACGAGATACCGCGTTTTCGCCTTCCAGTACAAATACTTTCTGTTCTTCAGAGCCGTTAAAGGCAGCGCCATTCTTTACCCTTACCGTATTTTCTTTATAAGAAGTAATTACAAATACATCCACCTTTAAATTAGATCTAAGTAGCTTTGAACTTTTGTTGCTTAAGCTGATAGAGAACTTTACAGTGCCATTCTCAACAGCAGGTTGTACATTACTGATGTTTCCCCTCAGGTCGGTTTTATTGATGCGTACCAAAGCTGTTCTACCTGCTTTTACTTCATCGGCATAGGTATCAGAAATAGTTGCTTCCACCTTATAACTGCTTAAATCTGCAATGCGTACCAACTCTTCACCTTCATTAATTTCTGCACCAATCTTATTGTTAACCCAAGTGATCACACCATTGCGAGGCGAAGAAATGGCGGTGTTTTTCAGTTTATCACTAACGCCTTTAATATCCTTTTCACGGATGTTGATTTCATAACCCAAACTCTTCAAATCAGCCTGCATCGTGGCCTTCTGGTTGTCAATCTGATTTTTGATTTGTGTTAACTCCAATTGTGCCACATTTAAGGTAAGACGGGCTTGTTTTACATTTTCATCTGTACTTCCGCCAATAGCTAATAGCGATTGTTCATGATCCAAAGCAGTTTCCAGACTACTGATTTTCATCTGCTTAATTGAATACTGGGTTTTTAATTCATCAAGGCTTTTCTGAAGTCCCAAAGACAATTGGTTTATTTTATTGCGATTAACATGCTGTTCCTCATTTAGTTTTTCAAAGGCCAGTAAGGAAGCTTCTTTGTTCAGTTGTAAAATAGATTGACCGGCAAATACCTTTTCCCCAGCATTAAATAGCACCTGCTCAATTTTGGCACTTACCGGAGCGCTTATCGTAACTTCATACTCTGGTGTAATAATTCCTGAAGCAGGTACAGTTGCTTCAATCACGCCTATTTCTGCAATTGATGTGGTAAATGTGCTCCGCTTTACAGATGGTTCAACCATGCTTTTAAATTGAATAAATCCAAAAGCGGCAACTAATAAAGTGGTAAACACAATGAGGTATATTTTGGTTCTTCGCCTGGCTTGTTGTTTGAGTGAAATTTCACGATCCATAATTATATTTCTTTGAACCGTATATTTCAATGCAAATGCCAAACGCAAATAACTACAAATAAGATAGTTACAAAAACACATTAAAACTCAACTGTTTCATTATGGACAGTGTGTATTAAAGTGAACAGGAAATGAGAGACAGAATAGTGAAGTGTAGAATTATAAAAAATGCGATAAAACCATAAGAGGGTGTATCATAAAAATGATACACCCTCTTATGGTTTTTACTTCTTGTTTTTACTTCTTGTTTTGATGCTTTCGTCATGCTGAATTTATTTCAGCATCTCGCACTAGCAAGGCTTTCTTTCTCTTGAGAGATGCTGAAATAAATTCAGCATGACGAACGCATTAGAAGAGTGTTTAAAAAACAATCTGTCATTGGTAATTTACTTCAACACCTTTTATTTGACTACTTTAATCTTATTTCACTACTTTAATTTTATTTCACTACTTTAATCTGCCCTTTCATTACCATATAATGGCCTGGGTAAGTACAGATAAAAGGATATATTCCAGGTGTTTTTGGTACTGTAAAATAAATAGTATCTGATTTTCCAGGTTGCAGTAATGAGGTATGTGCGATAACCTTAACACTATTCGGAACAAAATCATACTTCTCACCATCAAGTCCCATCTTCATTACCATTTCTCCAACAACATTGCCCGACCCTGGAGTTGTAAGCACAAAATTGTGTAGCATATCATCTGTGTTGGCAAAAGTCAGTTTCACTTTAGTACCAGCCTTTAAAGTTAAATTTGTAATGTTAAATTTCAATCCCGGTTTGGTTCCCAATAAAATGGTTTTAACCACCCCATTCTTCCAGCTTTCCGGTTGTTTGGTAACATGTTTTCCCGCATCAGTGCTACCGGTAACTTTTTCACCGGTCGAAGCCATATTCTTCATATTATGATGATCCATGCCTTGCATTGCATGATCTGCCTCCATGGCTCCAGTAGGTTTGTTTTCATCCGTAGCCACTATTTTTTCCCCGTCAGGAATTTTGTTTAAAGTATAATATCCATAATTGTGAAGTAAAGGAGTATTGCCGTTTTCTGAGCGTATTCCTTCAGTTTTGATCTCATGAATATATCCTTCTTTTAAACTATCAAGCACTAAGCGTACACGTTTATGATCTGGAGAGATTACGATTGCTTTAATACTACGTGGCGATTGGTTTATCACCGGGCTTCCGTAAATGTGGTGGTACTTATAAGTAAAAGTCGACAATTTATAAGAACCCGCATTACGGGCAGTTTTTTCATCTACCGGCATGGTAAATTCCAATTCAAAACCATCAGGTTGCGCCTTTACCGTCTGCACCTCAAAAGGCATAACACCAGACCAGGTTAAACGTTGCAAACCATATTCTTCTTTTCCAGTTGATGACCATCCTCTTGAAGTCATACCAACCAGCATACTGCCATCAGAACCCCAGTTCATCCTCAATATACCCGAAGAAAATCCTTCACGAAAAGGAAATACCATCCCTTGATAAACTCCTTTAACTTTTTCCAGGAATACCCTGCTGATTTTACTCTGAGCCTGATCGCCTACAAACAATTGCCCTTTAAAAGGCCCCATATTTCCATTATCCGAATAGCTAAGAATGCCGGAAGTTGAATTACCCATGATAGAATGTGGAATCCATACAGAAGGAGTTTTTAGTCCTGGTACTCTTTTAGCCACATCATATTTAGGTTCACCTGTATCTGGAATATCCTTTTTGCGAAGCTTTACGGGAGAGTCTGGCTGATCAGCCCAAATCAATCCTGCAGGATTACCTACAAAATCACCCTCTTCAACATGTGTGATGCTACCTGAACCCACCCAGTCGCCTTGGTTTTCTGCATAAAATATATCTCCACTATTGTTCAGAGCGAAAGCCGCAGGTGAGCGGAAGCCCGTAGCAAAAGGTTTCATTTTAAAATCAGGAGTGAATTTAAGCATCCAGCCATGCCATTTGGACATACTTTCTCCAAAACCTATCCAGCCTAAATTTAGGGTAACCACCATATTACCATCCTTATCAAGCATAGGGCCATAGGCATACTCATGATAATTACCAGATAATGGCCAGGAATACATTGTTCTGTATTCGTCGGCTTCACCATCACCGTCCAAATCGCGAAGACGCGTAAGCTCAGCACGCTGAGTCAGGTAGAGATCTCCTTTAATATAGCTCAATCCCAATATTTCATGCATACCATGCGCAAATAGGCGGTATTTAGGTTGTTGCCCGTCTTTCATATACGGATTTGTGATGATCCAGACCTCTCCGCGGCGGGTAGCAACAGCTAATTCGTCATTGGGTAAAAAGGTCATTCCCCCAACTTCAAGGGCTACTTCTTTTGGAATAGGGATAGTTACAATTGGAAATATTGTATTTTCTGTTTGCGCATTCGTTTTGGCCATGCCCGCACCCAGTAATAAGAGAGATAATAAGTATTTTAAATTTTTCATTCTACGATTACCAGATTAGCGAATATGTTAATGACTCAGTTCCGTTGGCCAGTGGAGCAATTAGTTCCTGACCATTTTTTGTTTTCCTGATAAAAGCCTTTGCTTCAGCTGGAACTTTTACAGAATACGCTTTATTTCCAATGCTATAAGTATTGTTTTTTAGTGCTTCGATAGTTGTAGCGGCAGCAATCCTACAATAAAGAAGTCCTTTGCTATTACTGATACTGATGGTACGGTCTATCCCTCCACCCCCGCTTTGCACTGCAATTTTATCACTTATATCAGCGCCATTTGATGAGTATAAGAATGTAGGCATTTTGCTTTTATCCAATACATACCCCTTGTTTTGAAGGTCATCAAAAGCTATAGAATCAGGCCATGCTGCATTCTGATTAGCCAATGCTGCTATAGCTGGAGCCGCAGAAAGAGATAACACAGTACCCAGAGGTTTGGCTAGTTGCGGCTCTCCTCTATCGTGCCACATTTCAGTCACATCAATAAACTGTCCGTGCCATAACTGCAATAATGCACCCTGCTTCAAATCATAACTATAATTTAGCTTCTCTGGAGTTCCTACAGAGATCACATGAGTGCGTTTCTTCCCTTCAAACATGAGGTAACTTCGCAATAAATAAGGTTTATTTCCTACGTTGAGGATATAAGGGTTGGCGCTTTGCGCCCATGTATTAGTTGCGCAGCATATAAAAAATGCTACGCAGCACATAACTCGTTTACAGATCGTCATACTTTTATTTTGGTTATTAAACAACGAAACAATCGATTGCATAACAAATATATAAAATTCCCTCGTTTTTTATAATCAAGTTTTTTTCGATAATAAAATGTGGTATTTCAGATGCTTATGCTAAAAATTGAGCCACCTATTTTATTATCTCTCCAGAAAATCCAACTCAGCGATAGCCAATGCTTTTTTGTTACCGGCAATGGTTGTTGCCTGCACCTGCACATACCTTGCTGTTACTGCCTTTTTAAAATAGTGGGTTCTGGCGGTAGGATCATTTATTAAGTTACCAAACTCAAAGCTTTCTACAGTCTCCCAATTCTTACCATCGTTACTAATCTGGATTATCCCCTTTTCCATCATACCATCTAAAAAGCTCTTTGGCGGCGTATAAACAAATGCGCTTAAATTGTGCGCGGCACCCAAATCTATAGCAATTTGAAGTTTAGAATCATTAGCTTCTGAAAGCCAGTAAGTCTGTTTTTTAGCATCAAAAGCCATTGCACCTTTATTTTTATCAGTTTCACTACTTACCGTTAATAGCTTCCAATCTTTCTTTATCAAACCAAATGTTTCAGTGGCAATACTTCCTTTATCTTTATGAGCGATAGCAATAGCCTTAATTTCGCCTTTAGCTATTGAAACAGGCCCCGTATATTTTTTTGATGCCGCAGTAGGCTCAGTACCATCGGTGGTATAGTAAATTTCGACCCCTTTGCCTAAATTTTCTGTGGCATTCTGACCATGCGGGTTCCATCCAAATTCATGGGTTTTTGGCGATATGGTTAATAAACCATTAACATCTCTGTCAAACTGTAATTGAGATGGCTTTGTATGGTAATAATGCGCTTCAATTGTTGCAATGGCAGGTGCTGCTCTTGATGAAAGTACTTTTAACCTGAATTTTGAGGCTGTAACCTCAGGAAAACGTAATATACGTTTATAACCGATGTTTGTTGCCGAAGCAATTTCTTGCCATTTTCCATCAATCCAAGCCTCAAGAGTATGCTGCTCTACTCGTTCACCATGAGATGTGATTGCTTCTTGCAAAACAATTCTGTTAATGGTAACCGGTTTGCCGGTAGTAATTTCTATGCTTTTTTCAGGCTTAGCCAATAACAAATAGGTGTTTAAGCTTTTGTCCAATACTTGTGCTGGCCCTTTTGCACCTGTAAATAGATTTTTGCCGTAAGTTTCGTTGATGCGTTTACCAACTTCGGTTAATACCTTTACATCCTCCGGAGAGAATTTACCCTCGCGATTTGGTGGAATATTAAGCAAAAATGTAGAATTGCCGCCGACAGCTCTTTCGTAAATATCAAAAACATCATCAGTACTACGTACCTTTTGTTTATCATCATCACGGTAAAACCATCCTTCTCTAATTGAAGTATTGGTTTCTGCTTGTTGGTAATGCAAATATTTTCCTTTGTACAAATCCTCTCTGCTTCCCAATGATGCTTCGGTTAAATCCGCAAAGTTGTTTGCCGTATTGGGATTCTGTATATAAGGAATAACATTCCATTCAGTATTTCGGGTTGCACCGGCCTCATTACCGCACCAACGAATGTCTTCTTTACCAAAAATAACAGCCTTAGGCGCTAAAGTGTGGATCAACTTTTTCCAGGAGGCATAGTTGTATTGCTGACCACCTTTTGTTTTAGGAGTTGCACCATCAAACCAAACCTCATCAACCTGACCATATTCCGTTAAAACTTCAAACAGTTGGTTAAGGAAATACTCGTTATAATCATCTACTTCAAATTCGAATTTCGTTTTATTGGCAAAGGGTCTGCCAGAAACCTGACGTGGAATACTGCGCTTGGTTGCCTTGCTTAAGTTGCCATATAAACCTGTAGGGCTTTCAATCTGGAAAAGGTCGGCAGGTGACAAATAGATACCCAGCTTTAAACCATACTTTTTGCAGGATGCTGATAGCTCTTTTAAAATGTCGCCTTTTCCGTTTTCGAAACCTGTAGACATGATGCCATGTGTGGTGTAACGGCTTTGCCAAAGTACAAATCCATCATGATGCTTTACAGTTATGATCACCATTTTCATACCTGCCGCTTTCATAGATTGGCACCACTGATCGGTATGAAGTTCCTTTAAATCGAAAACCTTAGGATCCTCTTTACCACTACCCCATTCCATGCGGGTAAAAGTATTTGGCCCAAAGTGTATAAAGGCAATAAATTCATTTTTTAAAGCACTAAGCTGGTTCGATGTTGGCACAACATGAGCAGCCTTGGCTATAATTGTAGCCTTTGTGTCGGTTGCAGAAACTGGAATAGTGTTTTGCAGTTTAATTGTTCCGATGCTTTGTGCATCTGCATTTAAGTAAACAACTGCCATTAAAGCTGTTGCTATAAATATCTTTTTCATTTGATTTGTCTAGAGGGATAAAAATACAATTTGTCTGGTATCAGAATACCATTCAAATTATCATCTACTTAAACTATATTATCATCTATTTACTTCCTAATAATTTTGAGATGGTTGGTTTTAATGCCAATACCAGGCTCAACTGACTACAATGCCCCACTGATTAAAACGGTTAAGAATTTTAACGAAAGGCGCTAAAAATAATTTCCAATAACTCACTAATGGCATATTCTACCTTGAGGGATAATTTTAAGATACTAATGTTTAGGGCTTCAATTTTATAAAAATCGAAAAGCGAGAACCAAGTCCTGGATTACTTTCAAGCCTTATCCTTCCGCCTTGGCGTTCTATAAACTCTTTGCACAATACCAAGCCTAGGCCAACTCCCCTTTCGTTGTCGGTACCATATTCAGGTTCTGAGTTAATAGAAAAAATCTTTTCCTGTTTATCCAACGGAATTCCTTTTCCATTATCGCTAACAGTTATTTTGCATTCATCAGATATCACCTCAGCCTCAATAGTAATCTGCCCTCCATACGGAGTAAATTTCACCGCGTTGCTAATCAGATTACGTACTACCAACTGAAGCATATTAACATCGGCAATCACTTCAAGTTCCTGTGGAATATGGTAATTTAGGGATATGTCTTTTTTCAAGGCATGTATTCTTTCCATCTCTATTGTACCCTGTAATATTGAGAACAAGTTTACAACCACTAGATTTACATTTGGCCCCTCCATTTGCGATTTAGACCAATGCAACAAACTGGAAAGCATTTCCATGGTATTGTTAGTAGATTTTAGCAATGCCTTTTCTAATACTAATCGGTCTTTGGGCTCCAAATCACTTGTATTTAACAACTCCAGGTAGCTTTGTACATTCATCAGGGGAGTTCTCATATCGTGAGAAATAATGGACATCAGTGTTTGGATTGCTATTGTCTTTTCTTCGGTAGCTTTTCTTTCTTTATCATAACTCCGCCTCATGAATTTTATGACAATGTAAATTGTGACTACCGGTATAGGAAATGCCGTAATGCGGTCGATAAACTGCCCTTTACCCGCGGTAAAAGGATATTTCACCAAAGAAGGGTAATAATACTCTATGATATGAAGCACCAGGAAGCACAATAAATAGACAATTAACCATTTGATGTGCTGCTGATACGGAGAAATTGCAAATACCAATAACAGATAAGCGGGCCATATCAGGTCGGTAGATCCATTGATTCCTGAATTAGAAAAGTAATTAACGCCTAAAAGTAAAACCCCTACTAAACCGAATAATGCACTATTATGTGCTTTTCCATAAAATCTGGAATAATAATATTGCTGCAAAAAGAACAAGCCAATTAGAAAAGTAGACACCGCCGCAACATACAGATGTGCATATATATTATAAGGCACATATATACAAGCCAAAACGATCAAACTAATGCTTATAGAATGAAATATTCTACTTTCTAAAGAAAACTTTAATGGACTACCTATCAACTCAGCCCAGAAAGCTTTATTTTTTGAAAAGTGATCATTAAGAATGCTGAAGTTAAATTTTTGCATGAAGAATTGTAAACGACAATGGCTATCAAAAATAGCATTATAGTTTGCAAAACCTACATTACTATTCAGTATCTCTTTACAGAAATGAAGGAATAAAGTCTAGTATTACTATTTAATGATAAATTACTTCAACTATCAGTCACTCCTTTTTTTAAGCTCTTTAAGTGAGTAAAAACTATCTCTCCAGACAATTCCATTTTGGGACAATGTTTTATAGGTAGACTTAAGGACAATATAGGTCATTACCGCTCCTGCGAAAGCAATCGTCAAAAAATCCCACCATTGTTTACGTGTCGGTTTAAACCACATCACCAACCATTGCAATACCAAAATAGCCAGTCCGAACAAAATGCACCAACGGTTTCCCGACAGCAATGCCGCTGGCAACGGCAAAGTAAATACAAGAAATGTACTGATTGCAGTACCCAGGGCTTTGAACGGATTATAGTCAAATACGGAAAACATATTTTTCATCAGCCCATCAATAAATTCACCTACACTTGTATACCACTCCAATCCGATTTGGTCTTCTCCATAAAGCACATCCTGACTAAATCCCGAACTCTTGATCAGCCTGCCCAGTTGCAGGTCATCATCAGGTCTCAGCCTGATTCGGGAATGAGTCCCAGCATGTTGGTAAGAACTGCGCTTCACCAAGTTAAAAGCTCCAATACCCATATGAGCATCTGAATTTGGATTTCTGGCATCCCAGGGTTTCTGTCTAAGTTCCAGCATAATAAAAAAAGTTTGCAGGATGCTCCTTAGGAACAGCGAGCGTGATTTGACCTCAGGGAAAATAGTGAGGTGATCAAGCGAATGTTCAGTAACGTAATGCATTGACCTACTGAGGACGGCTTTGTCAAAAACGATATCCGCATCAGTAAACAAAAGCCATTCTGAATCGGTGCAAAGGTAGCCCTGTTGTAAAGCATGATTTTTGCCGAGCCAGCCAGGTGGCAACTCGCTCACTACGCTAACAGATAAATGTGGGTATTGCCCAGTAAAGCTTTCCAAAATAGTTTGCGTTTGGTCAGTAGAACGGTCGTTTACCACCATCACCCGGTAATTCGGATAATCTAAACTACAGACGCTTTTAAGTGCTTCTGCCAGATTATCTTCCTCATTACGAACAGCAATCACTACAGCAACAGTAGGTGAAACCTTAGCTAAGGGCTGATCCCTTAAAAAGCGAATCTTCTTCGCATTCATTAAAAGGAGAATGGCTAAAGCCACCCAAAAAACCAGGACTGCCAGCAAGTAATAAAATAACATAGTTCATCTTTAAAATAACAAAATAATGGGCTGCATAGCAGGTTATTGTTGGCGGCAACAAGCTTTTTCATTCCATTATTTCCGAGGAAGAAGTAAGTGAAAAATCTGCATATTGCCAAGCTTTATCCAAAACCTTTTTGGTTTTTTCTGCCTGGTTGATTTTGTTTTGCTTAAGCTGGGATTTGTATAATCCTGCAAGTGCCCAGCCGTTCTTTTTCCAGGTTTGTAAATCCTGAAGGTATATTTCTTCAGCTTCGTTGTATTTACCTGCATTTAGCAATACTGCTCCAAGATGATGCCTAACGGAGAAAAACCAATCGGGAGGTTCGTTGTAATTGAGCTTATCTTCAAGAACGATGGCCTCTTTGAGTAAAGTAATCGCCTGATCTGTTTGTTTTTGTTTTACAGCGATTCCTGCCTGTAATACTTTCGAAGCAATCTGTACCAAGTCTGCGGTTGTATTGATATTCCATATAGTTAAATCTTGCAGTGTAGTATCAACAACAAGGGCCGAGAGTGCCTTCATTTCTTTTTGTGCATTGGCTACCTCCTTTTTGCCCAGATAGGCCATGCCTTTTGCATAATGCCAGATGGCCTTAGGATATACCAAATCCTTGGGTGGAGGCGACAGGGAAAGTATGGTATCCCACATGGATAGTTTTACCGCCACATAGTAAGGAATGGTATAATAATGCTGCAAAGTACCCCAATCGGGCAGTCGCATAATGTCTTTGGCAGTATGTTTCTGCACTTGCAAAGCAGCCTGCCATGCCAATGAAGAATTTCCTTCCAGTGTAGCCGTGGCAGCCAGAAAGTGATAGTTATGCGGATAATAGGCAAGCGGATACACACCCTGCGCATGGCAAGCTGTACTATAAATGCTATCTGTTTTAACCGCATTGATATTTGACAAAGAACCCAAATGATAATCGCCTGTATTGATGTAAATATGGGAAGGCATATGCACAAGATGACCCGAACCAGGAACCAATGTATCTAACAGACGGGCGCTTGCCATAGCTTTTTCAGGATTGAGGGAAGTCTCCATCGCATGGATATAAAAATGATGTGCACCCGGATGGCGTGAATTAATACTGATGAGATGCTCCAATACGGCCACAAGTTCCGGCGTCCATGGTTGTGGTGTTTTTGTCTTCTTTTGATACAAATCCCAAGGATGCAAATTCATTAATGATTCCGCATAAAGTGCTCCAATGTCCGGGTCAGAAGGATATTGGTGGTACACTTTTTTCATAGCTGCAGCATAAGCAATATCCAATGGTTTACGATCGGGAGGTGGTTGCACAGCATATCGGGTAGCCAAAGCTGTTATCAACGCTTTTTCCTTTGGTGTACAGTTATGGGCGAGTTGCTGCGCCTTAAGAGTTGCATCATATGCACGTTGGAAGTTATCTTTTTCCATTCCCCCGTTGTAATTAGGGCCCAACACATAAGCAAATCCCCAGTAAGCCATAGCACATGCCGAATCTAACCTTGTGGCTTCATAGAGCGATCTTGCGGCTTCGGCATGGTTAAATCCGTAGGCCAGCATCATACCTTGATTAAAATAATCTTGTACTTGCTGGTCTGTGGTTGAAATCTTAAAGTTAATTCCTTGAAGTCCCTTTAACATAGGTGCCTTACGACCGGAACTATACCAATCTTTATCATTGGTAGCAGGGCTATAGCACACAGCTACCCGTGCTGTATTTACAGCTGATTCCTTTTGCTTTGATGAGTTGCCATTATTGCATGACAAAAGTAAAAGGAAAGCCGGGAGAAAAAAGATATGTTTCATACCGAGCAGTTTTTATTCAACAGAAACAACGATTAAATATAATAAAAATGAATCTATATTTTAATCTGTTGATTGAAATCAACAACCAAGAGGATTGATTCAAAATAAAGAGGGGTATCCACAAAGGTTTAACTGCTATTTGATTATACTCATTGATTATACTCATCGTCATCCTGAATTTATTTCAGGACCTCGCACTAGCAAGGCTTTCCTTCTCTTACAAGGCTTTCCTTCTCTTGCGAGGCTTTCTTTCTCGTGCAAAGTTTTCCTTCTCTTACAAGGCTTTCTTTCTCGTGCGAGGTCCTGAAATAAATTCAGGATGACGACATGGCCTTATTGGATACCCACTTAATTTATTACGGTCTATCCTCCACAAATCCTGTTTTATGTCTTCCTGTTACTTTGAACGTAGCCCCATCAATGTTCAGATCAAATACGATTGAATCAGTTGGTGTACCAGATCCCGGACCAACAGTACCGTTGGTGATGATCCGGCCATTTGACACACTGAAACTGGTGTAAACAGCTCCAGTTCCAAGATTAGTAACATTTGATGCAGAGAAAGTCTGACTCGCAAGGTCTACATTGATCTTTCCTTTAATTGCTATGTTCTTTGTTCCGGCTCTGAGGGATGTACTTTGAATCCAAAACTGCGTTGCACTATTGTCTGCAGTATTGAAACTATACAAGGTATAACGCCTTGTAGAATTGTCGACAGATACATGCCAGTCACCAGACATTTTTTCCATTTTAGTTCCTCCATAATCTACATCCTTTTTACAACCGGTATAAAAGACCACTGCCGTAAGCGTTAACATTAACGTCAATATTTTATTATGCTTAGTTTTCATTTGAATTTCTTTTGTTTAAAAAATTATTTTCCCCACCAAACTTTGGTGTAAATCGGCACTTCAGCCGGTGTATTGGTATTTCTACTTTTTTCATAGTCTGGATAAACTAACCTTCTGGGGAAATTTCCTTCACCGGTAACACCCCTGGATGCATACACTAAAGTACCTGGCTGATAGCCCGGCTCTGTTGAATACACTGGACTAATTTTTGGATATCCTGTTCTGTTTTGTTCAAAAAAAGCTTCTAAAGCGTGGGAACCAAATAGTGAGGCCCACTTCTGAACAATTATCTTCTCTATTTTTGTCTCGAGATTGGCATTTTTAGGATATTTATATGGACCGGCCAACAAATCTGTCGGACTAGCTAAACCAAGGTTTGTGAATGCAGCTGTTACCCCATCGTTGTACTTTGATTCTGCGTTATCACCTCCGTAATAGCGCTCCAAAAACTCTGCCTGCATAAAACAAGACTCTGCCTTGGTGATGAACCAAACCGGGGCTGTAGGCGCAATAACTGGAACTACAGCATCAAAATATTCGGGATGGTTACTTTGATTCCAAAAATCACCTTGATTAATTGCAGGAACAGGACTATCTGCTCCAAAATAAACCTGGGCACGGGGATCAGCGTTTTGCTCCAGCCAGCTTACCAGTGTTACACTCGCTTTCAGGTTATCTGTTGTGTTCAGTCTTCTGAAATTGTATTCAAACAAAGGATTGCTTTTATTAGGGACATTCTGATACGCGGACACGCCTGCATTGATGTTTAAAAACTCCGTATCTCCATCATACATTGCGGTGATACCGGCCTCAGCCTCTGCCGGCTTTACATACGCCATTCGTAAGTACATTTTGAGCTTTAAGGTATTAGCAAATCTTTCCCAGTTTTCCATTTGATCTTCAAAGGAAGCATTCCCATTGTCGCCAAAAACCAGATCGATCCTGGTATCGGTAGCGAGATGCGGTGTATTCATGAAATCCTTGGCCAGGGCTGCATCGATCTCTTGAATCAATGATTTGTAAATGGTATACCCATCATCAAACTTGGGTTGCAAAAATGTGCCTACTTTTAAGGCTTCCGTATAGGGAACTTTATCAAACAAATCTACAAGAACTTGATAGGTATAGGCGCGCATAACGGTAGCCATGAGATTATAGCGCCAATCTTTTGCAGCAACAGCTTTCTCAATTGCCAGCTGGTAATCTGCCAGTGCTCCCGAATAAAGCTCCTGATATGGCCCATTGACAAAAGCCGATGAATTAGGGACATCATAAGTATCAACCGAGATGTATTGACTTGAAGAGTTGTTTTGTGTCCAATACTGAGCCCATAGTCCACCAACAATCGACAAATCCCCACCAACTCTTCCTGCTGTTGAAACTACCCCCGAAGGGATCAGTGATTCCGCATTTGCTTTTTCAACCAATGGGTTATTGGGATCTATATTTATATCCAACTTGTTGCACCCGGTACTTGCTATGAATCCTGCAAGTAAAAATGCGATAGTGACTTTATTTAAATTTTTCATTTGTATACACAATTAAATGATGACTAAAAGGTTAGGCTTAAAGAAACACCGAAATTCCTTGTAGATGGACCTGTTCTGAACTCTCCGAATTCACTGGAAAGGTCATTGCCGAAATTTGAAACCTCCGGATCTATGGTTATATTTTGTTTTGGCAGCCAGGTAAGCAAATTTCTACCGTATAGGGTGATCATGGCCCGGTCAGTCCCTATCCTTCTTGCAACTTTTTTAGGTAAAGAATACCCCAGTGTAAGATCTCTTAACTTTAGATAAGTTCTGTCAACAATCATGTTCTTATAAGAAACTGCCCTTCCTGAGTTGGTATAATAATAAGAATAGATGTTGTTCTCGGTAATCGGATTTGTATTTTCTACATAAGTCGTTTTACCCTCACCATCCACTACTCTTACCACAGAATTAGGTACAATAAATGTACGTCTGTCGTTAAAAACCGTATTCGCCGCATTACCCACAAAATTTAACAAATCTGCTGTGCCTGAATAGAATAAGCCTCCCTTTTTAAAATCCAATGTAAAGCCGAGCATAAAATCCTTATAGGTAAAAGTGTTGGTAAAACCCATCACAAAATCGCGTTGGGATGAACCATAGGTACCCAGATCAGGGGCAGAGGCCGGAAATCCGTTAGAACTTACCACAATGTGGCCCTCAGGATCGTAAAGTGGCACAGGGGCTTCAAATACACCTAAAGGTTGACCAACCTTGGCCACAAACTGAGCATCATATGCAGCGTTTAGTACAACTTTGCTCAGTCCATCCGGCAATTCGAGAACAACATTTCTGTTTCTTGTAAAAGTATATCCAATGTTCCAGGTCATATCATCAGTTCTTATCGGAACTCCGGTAAGTGAAATCTCAATACCTCTGTTGCGTACCTTCCCAAAGTTTACTACCCTAAAATTTACTCCTGTAGATGGTGAAGCCACAATTGGCAGGATCTGATCATTGGTAACCCGGTTGTAATAAGAGATATCAAGCCCAAGACGATTATCAAAAAGCTTTATCTCGGTTCCAAATTCAGTTTCTGTACTGATCTCCGGTCTCAGTTTGTTATTTTTTAAAGTATTGGAAATACTATAACCACCAACTCCTCCAAAAGGGAATGAGGTATAAGCCACTCCTCCTAAAGAAATATTGGTTTTATTCAATATGTTTAACACATTATAAGGATCCGTATCACTTCCGGTTTTACCATAGGCCACTCTTAGTTTTAATAATGAAACTTTAGCACTACTCATGTCTATAAGACGAGACAAGATCAACGAAAGATTGGCACCAGGATAGAAATAGCTTCTTTGTGCGCTAGGCAGGGTTGAACTCCAATCGTTTCTTGCATTCAAAGTTAAATATGCAAAAGAATCATATCCTAAGGTTGCAGAGGCATATGCGCCGAAAAGCCTGCGCTCCTTACTGGTCTGACTGCTGGTTGGGGCATTTCCTGAGTTATCAATTTGAAATAAACCGGGAATCAGCAGATCTTCGATGCCTGTATATAAAACTCTTGAACCCCTGTCGTTAAAGTTTAAACCAACCAATCCCGTCACATCAAACCGATCTGAGAATTTATGATCAAACAGCGCATTCAGCTTGGAATCGAACTCAAAGTATTTTTCTGAACCATCAACAACATTTCCAACACTTGCCTGTCTAACAATTTGCTCATCGTTACCCCCTCCGGCCCATGATCCGGGCGTTGGCGAGTTCTTGGCATTCCAGATCTTATCAACGATATTACTCACATCCACGCCTTGTTGAAATTGAAGGGTTAACCATTCCAATGGTTTTATTTTCAGGTCAATGTTCCCATAAAACCTGTCGCTTTTAAATGTAGCGCCGTTTTCGAAAATAGAATAGTATGGATTCTGAGTAAAAGGGCTATAGAAGCCATCTACATCGAAGTATTTATTTTTGTAGTCTTTGAATTTTGAAATCTCAAAATTAACTGGGATCTGTAGGATATCTTCATAAAAAGAAGAGCCTACTCCTGAATTTGCCTGACCTGTTTGTACCGTTCTGGTATTCTTTCCAAGGTAATTTAAACCTGCAGTTATGGATAAGTCCTTAAACTTAGTAGATCCGTTTAAGCTGATTGTATTTCTTTTATATACATCACTTGAACCGGGCAAAATACCATCGCTATTTACATTTCCGTAAGAAAGCCTAAATGTTGATTGATCAGTACCTCCACTGAAAGAGATTGTATTATTATATTCCTGGCTAGTATCAAAGGCATCTTTAAAGCTATTCTTTGCTGCCACAAAAGTCTGCGACAAACGTTCTCCATCTACTTCAGATCCCCAATCCCGTGTTTTCCCGTCAAATCTTGCTCCCCAGCTACCGTTTTCAGCAACCCAACTTTCGTAGGCAAAGCCTTGTCCGTATTTATCCTGTAGTTTGGGCACATTGGTTACTTGCGAAAAAGCCGCAGCAGAACTAACATCAACTTTAAAAGCACCTGCTTTTCCTTTTTTAGTGGTGATCAAAATGACACCATTAGAAGCCCTAGATCCATAGAGAGAACTTGCTGCGGCTCCTTTTAGGATACTGATTGTCTCTATATCTCCCGGATTGATGTCATTGGCAGCATTACCAAAATCATAACTCTCTTTTAAATCTCCAAGACTGTTCACAGGTGAAGCATCACCTGGCCTCGAGTTGTTTACTGGCACACCATCAATAACATACAAAGGCTGGTTGCTGCCAGCGATTGAGGAGAACCCCCTGATGACCGTTTTGCTGGATCCGCCTGGTGAACCCGAAGTGGCAGAGATATCAACACCGGCCACCTTGCCTTGTAAACCTGCCATTAGATTTAAAGGGGATGCCCTGTTGATTTCTTCGCCCCCAACCTGAGCAACCGAATAGCCATTTGTTCGGCTTGCCCTGTTGATACCAAATGCAGTTACTACCACTTCGGTAAGTGATTTATTTTCGCCACTTAGTACCACATTAATAATCGGGTCATTACCCACAGTTCTGGTTTGCCCAACATATCCAACGTAAGCAAACTCAAGGATAACACCCTCTGCCGCTTCCAGAATATATTTCCCATCAGGCCCTGTTACCGTACCCTGCTGCTTCCCCCTAACTTTTACACTAACACCCGGTAGCGGCCCGCCGCCATCGGAATCGGTCACTTGTCCTGATATTTTCTTGTTCTGGGCAACTGCTCCATAACAAAAAAGCAACAGGAAGATCATTTTGAATAGTAATCTTAATTTCATGCTTCAGTTTTTGAATGAATAATATTAGCTAGTCCATTATTCTATGGACGATGGCAGGCAATTTAACCAGTTAGCTAAAAAAAAAGTGTTCGAAGAACACCTATTGACAGGGCAGACTTATCGGAATGATTATATAGAAATACCAAATCTCACAATGTGAAATCGTTTTATATGAGATCATAAAATATTGCATGAAGAATGCAGCTTCGGGACCCCGAAGAACTATTGCGACTATATCAGAATAGTTTTTGTAAAAGGCTATCCTTTCTCTGAACTGAAACCTCTACTTCGGAACCATCAGAAAGTTCCACAGTTCCCCCGTCGCCTTTACGATATTTAACTACATAATTTAAATTGATGATCATTGAACGGCTAATTCGAATGAAAAACTCGTCATCTAAAATGGTCTCAAATTCCTTAAGGGTTTTGGATACCACAATTTTCTTGGTGTCAGCCAATATGAAAACACTGTAGTTACTCATGGCCTCAATTTTTATGATATTGGTCTTATCAACAAAGTAGACCCCCTCTGCGGTGGTTAAAGCCAAGCGGTTGCTATTTCCTTTTTCCTTTTTTACAGCCTTGATACCTGATTTTTCAACTACTCTTTTTCTTAATCTGGTAATCGCTGCTTTCAGCTCTTCTTGATCAATAGGCTTAAGTAAATAATCAACAGCACTTAAACGAAGTGCTTCGAGCGTGTAACTGTCATATGCGGTAGTAAATATCACTTCAAAATCAAAGCTACCAAGGCGTTCTAAAAACTGAAAACCATTCATTCCCGGCATTTCTACATCCAAAAAAAGTACATCTGGTTTTAGCTCAGTAATGGTATGCAATGCTTTGGCGGGTTGATTAAAAATGCAAACCACCTGCAACTCATCCTCAAAAAACTCAAGCTTTTGACAGAGTAATTTACTACCCTTAACCTCATCGTCTAATATAGCAACCTTTAACATTACTTAATTTTTATAATTAAATTTCGTCTTTTTTTTCTAAACAATTAATCCATTCAACATTTTTAGCATGACAATTATCCTCGTTTTAATGTTGTTTGATTTGCTTGATCAAACTTATAAAGCTTACTGGTCATATTTCTATATAATGAGTGAAATCTACTTAATAATGAGCGAAGTAGTACTTCCAATTAGGATATAATATTCGCATTCAATACAATATTTTGTTATTTTGTATATCTCCTGTTAACGCTTAAATCAAATGAGAATAAAGCTTCCTCTATTACTCTCCCTCATTGTGATGTGGTTATTTGCGCTAACCACAATGGATGTTTTTGGACAAAAAACCAACGCCCCGGTGTTTCCTAATTTAAAGTTTAGTCAGATTAACATTAAAGATGGCTTAAGCACAAATGCGGTGAGATGTACTTATGAGGATAAGAATGGTATTATCTGGATTGCCACTAGCAAAGGACTAAATAGATATGATGGAGCGAGTATAAAGGAATTTATACATAACCCCAATGATAGTACCTCAATATGTAATAATGTAGTAACTTATATTGTTGCTGATACAGATGGTTATTTATGGTTAAGTACATTTGGAGGCCTGGCCCGTTTTAATCCAAATACCGGAAAGGCGAAGAACTTTTTTCATCAGGAAGGAAATAAAAACAGCCTGTCGGGTACTTGGAAATGTATCCCATATCTGGATAGTAAGGGGCGCTTATGGCTTGCTACTGATGCCGGCATTCAATTATTCGATTATAAAACAAACACTTTTACTACCTACAACGCTCCTGAGATAAATAAGCCTGATCCAAAACCGGCATATAATTCATTTAACCTGGTTAGAGAAGATGAAAAGAAACGCTTGTGGGCATTAAGTGCTTATGGTTTGTATTTAATAGATGAACAAAATAGAAATCTGAAACTGTACAAGCAACCTACGTTTAATGAAAACATAGCCTTTTATCAGAGCAAAAACGGCACTATTTATTTAGGCCAGGCTGAGGGAGGGCTTAAGAGCTTTGATCCAAAGCTCAATACATATCAGTCAATCTATCAAACGCTTTTTCAAATGCCATATTTAAGGGTAAATGATATTACCGAGTGGTCCGATAACCAACAAAATAATTGGCTATGCATTGCTGCGGGTGGTGGCTTTGCATTGATGGATATAAAAACTAATCAACTAAAAACATATGTTTCTAATAATTTAAACCCAACGTCATTAAACGCATTTTCAGTATTCCATATTACTAAAGACAGGCAGAACCGCTTATGGCTATCAACTGATAATGGCATTAGCATTATTGATCCTAATCTGCAGAATTTCGACAACATTCCATTGTATCAGCAACTAAACTTAAATAACCCTAAACTTTTTGGGCTTCCAAACAATATGTTAGAAACTGATGATTATTTTTATGTAACGGGTTATTATGGAAAGGGTTTTTACGTATTTGATAAAAAATGGAAGCTGGTAAAGCATGTTTTACAAATACCTCAAAACTCTAAAAGTGCTTTAAGTAAGTCCATAAACAGTATTTATAAGGATAACAGTAACAATCTTTGGTTTAGCACCGATTCTGGTCTGGTAAAACAACATCATGGAGGTTATGAAATTTATTTACCACCAATAGATTTAACTATTAAAGAAAACCTCGGTGTATCCAAACTATATAAAAGAAGTGATGGTTTGTTTTGGATAAGGGCCAGACAAAATGGATTATATCTTTTTGATCCGATTAAAGGCAGATTTATAAAACAATATAAACCCGACGGAATAAATATTGATGGGCCGGTATACTCGGGTTTCATGGATAAACAAAATAACCTTTGGGCGGGTACAACCAAGGGAATTAGTCGGTACAACCCATCAAATGATGCCTTTAGCAAAATCAAAATCCTAAACAAGAAAGGAAAAGAATCTGCCATTGGTTGGATAACCGATATAACTGAGGACAATGAAAATGTAATATGGGCGGTTTCTGATGCCGGACTGCTTAAAATTGATAAAACTAAAGGCATTGGACTACTGATTGACCATAACGATGGATTGCCGGAAAATTACTTAAAAAGAATATCGATAGATACCCTTGGCAACTTATGGATTCCCTCGCAGCAAGGAATAATAAAATACGATAGGAAAAAGAGCTTCATTTATTTTAACATTAATAATGGGCTTCCATTTCAATATGAAGGACATGGTTTCTTTGAAAAAGACAAACAAAACAATTTACTATTGAGCTTTAGTGGTTTTGTGACAAGATTTGATCCCTACCACATAAAAACAAACACAGATATCCCAAGAGCCATCTTTATGGATATAAGTATTGATGGTGAAGAAACAATCTTACAGAATATTAACAACGAAAAAAAGCTAATAGTACCCCCTGGAGCAAAAATTATAAATATTCAGTTCGCATTAACCAATTATACCGCTGCTCAAGAGAACAGTTATTTTTATAAAATTGGTAAGGCTACTAAACATTGGCAACAAGTTGAAAATGGGAATATTGCTTTAGGAATTATGCCAAAAGGCGAATACGAGCTATACGTTAAAGGCAGTAATAACGATGATGTGTTTAGCAAAGAAGAAAAATTACTTATTAAAGTTTTGCCACACTGGTACGAAACAAATTTGTTTATCATCTTATGCCTACTTTCAATTGCTGTTATTATTTTCATTTTGCTAAAAAGACGGATAAACTTTGTTCGCAACCAATTCTTGTTTAAGCAAAAACTCTCAGAAAGTGAGTTAAAAGCAATGCGTGCACAGATGAACCCTCATTTTATTTTTAATGTATTAAATTCTATCGAAGCTTACATTATGGATAATGAAAAAGTGATAGCATCAAGACTAATTCAAAAATTCGCCTCATTAAGCAGGTTAATTCTGGAAAACTCTACTAAGAATTTGGTAACTGCTGATAAAGAATGGAAAGCCTTAGTATTATACACAGAGCTGGAGGCTATGCGGTATAGTAATTCATTCAGTTATGAATTTATTGTTGCTGAGCAATTGCAATTGAAAACATTACTACTGCCTCCCATGTTAATACAGCCGATAATAGAAAATGCTATTTTACATGGTCTAATAGTTGAAAACAAAAGTGGAGCCCATTTAGAAGTTAAATTACAAACCACAAATACAACAGTCTGTATAACTGTATCTGATAATGGTGTGGGGATTGGAAATTCTGCTTCGACGTCTAAAAAAATTGGCGGCATTAAGGAAAAATCAATGGGAATAGCTTCAGTCAAGGAAAGAATTGAAATGATCAATCTTCAATATCAAACAACCAGCGCAAAAATTAGTATTAGTGAAGGAGATAACAGCAGAGGTACAGTTGTTATCATTTACTTGCCACGACTATTTTCCAGTTAAAATAGTTATTCACTCATTGAACAACCATGTTCACTCAATGAGCCTTATTGTTCGCTAGTTCTGATAAAAACCAATGGTTTAAATACACAATTTAGGTTTAGAAATTTCGAATCCTATTCTATGTATTTAAATAAATCAGACATGAAATTAATCAAATTACTAAAATCCATGTTTATAGTAATATGGGTGATGGCTATACTGGCTAGCTGTACAAAAGAAGGTGCAGTGGGTCCCAGGGGTGAACTTGGTGAAGATGGTTCTACTATTTTAAGTGGCAACACTGAACCTGATCCTACTATAGGAAAAGTTGGTGATTATTATTTTAGATTAGGTAACAATGATTTTTATGGCCCTAAAACGGCCAGCGGCTGGGGTACGGCTGCAAATTTAAAGGGAGCACCCGGTGCAGAAGGTTCAACGATTCTTAGCGGAACAGCTGTGCCTAATGCTGCACAAGGTGGCGTTGGTGATTTTTATTTCAAAATTAACACTGGCGACTTCTATGGACCTAAGACCAATGCAGGTTGGGGTTTGGCTATAAATTTAAAAGGTACAGCGGGAACTAAAGGCTCCGATGGTGCAACCATTATTAGTGGAGCAGCTGCACCAACAGATGCAATCGGTACAATAGGCGATTTCTACTTTCAGGTATTACTTGGTAATTTTTATGGACCTAAAACAGCAAATGGATGGGGTACTCCTACTAACTTAAAAGGTGCTTTAGGAGCAACCGGTGCCACTGGCGCTACAGGTTCAGCAGGATTGCCAGGATCACAAATTCTTAACGGATCTACAGTTCCCGGCATTACGTTAGGCGTTACAGGAGATTTTTACTTCAATCGCAGTAATGGAGATCTGTACGGTCCTAAAACAACTGCAGGTTGGGGTACGGCTGTAAGTTTAAAGGGCTCCGTTGGGCCTAAAGGTGCAGACGGCTCTACGATTATAAGTGGAGTAGCCGTTCCTACAGCAGCAATAGGGAAGTTAGGTGATTTTTACTTTCATTTATTAGTTGGTAACTTTTATGGCCCTAAAACCGCAACAGGTTGGGGTGTTCCTACAAATTTAAAAGGTTCAAATGGAGCTGCAGGTGTAGCAGGCTCACAAATTCTTAGTGGAACTACGGCACCAAGTTCAACCCTTGGACGAGCAGGAGATTTTTATTTCAATCGCAATACAGCCGATTTATATGGCCCCAAAAGCGGAACCGGCTGGGGCACTCCCGTTAATTTAAAAGGGCCTACAGGCCCCCAAGGCCCTCCGGGAACTGCAAATGTAATTTATAGCCCATGGATGCTTGTATCCAGCTCACAATCGGGCATTTATGAAATTCCGGCAAAAGAACTAAATCAGGTCATTTTAGATGGAGGTCATGTAGCTGTTTATGCAAAAGAATACAAAGGTGATCTTCTTTTGGGCTTAAATCAGCTTCCCTATATCTCAAGACATACAGGCACTTTGATTGAGTTTAAGCTTAGTTTGAATACCATTACCGTCTATTCTAATGGAAAAGTATTAGATAACTGGGGTACCGAATTCCGCTACATCATTATACCGGGTGGGATTTTCTCTCCTGATACCCGCAGCCAACTCCGCGATTATAATGTGGTAAAAAGAATGTACAACATACCTGATTAAGGCCATTATTAAATTAATTACCCGAAAATGAAACGCTCCATCTTTTTACTTTTAGTTGGTGTGCTACTTTGGTCAAATACTTGTTTAGGACAAGATTTGACCAATTTAGGCACACAAAAACCATTTGAATTTAATGGAGGCCTGGAATTACGTGGTATCTTTTACCATGCAAATGGCATAGCAAACCGCCGACAACCTTTTACCTATTTATTAAGTGGTAGCCCAACTATAAATATTTATGGTTGGAGCATACCAACAAGTTTTACCATAAGCAAAGAGCAAAATTCTTTTCAACAGCCTTTTAACCAATATGGCTTTAGTCCTACTTACAAATGGATTACGTTACATGCGGGGCACCGGAGTATAAACTTTTCACCCTACACCTTAGCCGGACATACCATGCTTGGCGGTGGTTTTGAACTTAAGCCGGGTAAAATAAGGATTGGTTTTATGTACGGCAGGCTAAATAAAGCTACGGTGATAGATACCGCAACAATGGCTTTAGTACCCTACTCATTTTCGAGAAAAGGCTTTGCCGCCAAGTTAGGCTACGGTTCATCATCCAATTATTTTGATCTGAGTTTTTTGCACGCCAAAGACGACAGCACCTCTATAACATCTATTAATCCAACAGATAGCAACAAGGTAACCGCTGCTGCAAATTCGGTACTGGGTTATGGCACCAAGTTTACATTGTTTAAGCGTTTTTTCTTTGAAAGTGATGGGGCGGTAAGCATTTATACTCGCGACATCAACTCACCAATACAATTCGAAAAGATTGAAGATCCAACTTTAAATAAACTAAAAGGATTATTAAATGTGAATGGCAGTACAGAATTATTTTTAGCCTTCAGTGCCGGAGTTGGCTACACCGCTAAAAATTATGGGCTAAAAGTAAACTATAGACGAGTTGAGCCTGATTTTAAATCAATGGGGGCTTACTTTTTCTCAAATGATATAGAAAACCTTACCATAAGCCCCAACTTCAATCTAAAGGAAGGAAAACTCCGTTTCAACGGCAGTTTTGGGGTAGAGCATGATAATGTCAGGCTTCAAAAAACCTCAACTACAAAGCGAATTATCGCCAACGGTAATTTGAGTGCAGATATTACAGAACGTTTTGGCTTAGATGCTTTTTATAGCAATTTTTCGAACAACCAAAAACCCAATACCCTTCGTTTTGCAGATTCACTAAAAATTGTACAAGTCACTCAAAATCTAAGTTTAATGCCTCGCTATATGATTATAGGAGAAGACATAACACACATGATTATGGCTACTGTAAACATGAGTAATTTGAACGATTACAATTCATATTTCGGTACCGATGCCCCAAGCAGAAATGTAACTACCCAACAATATATGCTCAATTACAACATAAGCTTTCTTAAAAGGGCTTTAAGCTTATTCGGAAGTTTAAACTACAGTAAAATGGGAGGTATGGGAATTAAAACCAGCTATTCAGGCATTACTTTGGGAGGTAACTATACTTTGCTAAATAAGAAATTAACCACTGGCCTAAATTGTAGTGTTTTAAATGGAAAAACCGGAGACAGTAATAGTTTAATTATTAATAGTTCAGCGAATTTGAACTATAAAATTGACAAAAGACAATCGCTTCGATCATCATTCTTTTGGACAAAAAACAATCCAGGAACCATAATAAGCGGAGGATACCCTGGTTTCAGCGAATCACGTGGGGAAATAGCCTACCAAATCAACTTTGGATTATGAAAAACTTGAACTTGTTACTTCGAATTTGTTTAATTAGCTTATTGATATTGGCATCAGTAACCTTAAGGGCTCAAATTAACGTTACCCTAAAGGTCCTTCCACCATACCAAAGTAGAATTTCGGACTATGCCTCACGTCCTGATTTGATGGTGTTAACGCTTTCAAATACCAGTACTGTTACCAGGCAAATACAACTCAGCGGAACAATTACCGGAAATAATGGAGTAGCAGCCTGGCTAAAACCGGGCTATAAAAGCCCTCAGCCTATTGAAATGGCTCCTGGACAAATGATTTTACTAAATGGTAACGACATTGCTCAGTTGTTTGATTACAATCAAATCGAATATACCGGTGTGAGTGTTGCAGATTTTACCAGAGGCGTAGGATTACCCGAAGGGAACTATCAGATTTGTATCAGGGCTTTAGATTATAACACCAGACAACCAATCAGTCCCGATCAGCCCATAGGGTGCTCAAATCTGGTGATTTCTAATGTAGAACCTCCGCGCATTCTATCTCCATTTAACGATCAGGAAATCAAATTTAATGCAGCACAGTCCTTCCCGATTACCTGGAGCTCCTCTCCTGGAGGTCCTGTCCTACCAACCTATTACGTAAAAATGGTTGAGATTCTGGGCAACCTTAATCCCAATGACGCAATGCGTTCATCATTTAGCCCCCCCTTTTTCGAGAAAGAAGTTAATACAAACACTCTACTTTATGGCCCTGCCGACCCTCAATTAACTCCAGGCCGAAAGTATGCTTTAATGGTAAAAGCCATTGATCCATCAGGTAGGATAAACTACCGCAATGGAGGACAAAGTGAGGTAATTCAGTTTACTTATCAAAAAGAAGGGATTAGTCTTCCCGAAAATATGATGGTTAAAGCAGCCAGTGCTCCATTTGCAGCAAATGTGCCCAATTGTGCCAATTGTAATACAGCTAAACCTGGTGGAAATGCAGCGAATGATTTGATTTTACAAGACGCTCCTAATCGCATAATCAAAGTAAATCAGTTTGAAATGAAGGTGCTAACAGTTAATGCAAGTAATGGCAAGTTAAGTGGAACCGGCACCATAACCCTACCTGTTATAGGAAATATTTCTTCTGCAATAAAACTAAGAGTTGCCTTTAGTGAGCTTTCTATTAATAGTAAATTCGAAATGCTAGAGGGAAATGTACATGGAATAAAACGTGCTGATTTTAGCTTTCTACCCAATGCGGATCAACCTGAATTAAATAGTAGTCCGCTTACCTCTAACGAAATTAACCAACTCGATCAGTACTTTAAAAATAACACCAACCAGCTGGTTTCTAAATTAACACAATCAGCCGCATCAGCAGGCGCCGAATTGCCCTTAGGCCTCGATAAGGGAGCTTTTACCATAGGCATCACCAATGTGTTTTTTACTGCAACCCAGAGTTGGTTCGAAGCCATATCGGTAATGAATATGCCCGATGCGAACATGAAAATTGCTTTTTCGGGCAAAGGCATTTGTATAAGTCCAACTAGTTTGTGCGGAGAAGCCTCTTTATATTTAAGCGAAGACGCTCTTTTAGCCTCTACCGGACTTAAGCTACTGGGAGGCAACGAGGGTACGCAACTCATATTCGACAGTAAGGGATTTAAGCTGCTTAAAATAGCTGCCAATTATCAATTCCCTCAGGGAACACCACTTTTAGATGCTGTCAGCAATCAGCCGATATCATTGACCATCAAAGCTAAAACAGAAGTTGGCTGGGCAGATTGGATTGCAGAGGTATCTGTTTCACCATTTAAAGTGGGCACTATAAGTGATGTTCAGTTTGGTAAAATCGGGGCCTCATCAACAATCATTTACGATCACTCTGATACTAAAAACTGGGAAAACATGCCTAAGCGAATAGAAAGCGGAGATCCCAGCGACGCACCTATAGTTCTCGATGATTCCTGGACTGGCATTTATATCCCACAAATTGATGTGCAGCTTCCAGCTGCAATTAAAAAATTCAATGGTGATCCAGTGACTTTTGCCGCAAAGAATTTAATTTACCAGGAAGGCATTTGTGGTCAGGTTACTGCAACAAATATATTAACCGTTGGAGAAGGAAGTTTAGACGGTTGGTTTTTATCCATCGATGAGATCGGACTTAACTTTTGGAAAAATAGCTTCAAGAAAAGCTACCTAAAAGGAAAATTGGTTCTACCGCCCTCGGGATCCGAGTATAGCAAAACGAATAATCAAATCGATTATTCCTGCACCCTAACAAAGCCCGCAGGGGAAGCAATGGCATTTGAGTTTAGTGCAAATCCGAAAAACGACCTAAATTTCAGTGCTTTATGGACCACCGTAAATATCGATAAATCATCAAAAATTACAGTTCGTGTTGATGGAGATGGATTTAAAGCTGAGGCACTGTTAACCGGAAGTATGGCTTTTAAAACAGATATCGCTAAACTACCTAAGCTTACACTTGGGGAAATGACCTTCCAAAATATGAAGATATCCTCCCGGTCACCTTACTTTGAGCCGGGTCAGATAGATTTTCATACGGGTGGAAATAACCCAAGGGCAATGATCAACCAGGATAATTTGAATGAATTTTATGCCCAGCAAAATGTAAAAGGCCCAAGTGATATTCAAAACCTTCCCGAAGAAAGCAATTGGTTATCTGCAAGTGGAGGTGGTAGCGTACTTGGATTTGGAATAACTGAGACCAAAATTACGCCTGTTGTTGATGGAGGTCAAATTGGTTTTAGATTTGGAGGCAGCCTTCAATTGGTTAATAACGTAAACTTTATCCCTAAAGCCAGTATTGATTTTAAGGTATATGGCGAAATAGATCCCGCTGCAGGGCAAAGAAAGTTTTGGCGTGGAGTAAAAGGTAAAATAGAAAAAGTACAACTGGAAGCCAAAGCCAAACTAGGCCCTTTGGATGTAGAAGGTTCTGTTTATTACCACGATATAGAAGCTAATGGCGTACGGGATTATGGATTGGGTGGTCGGTTAAATGTACTATTGCCAGGTGCTGGAGCACAATTTCAGATGCAAGCTTTATTTGGTAGTAGGGCAAGTACGCAGAGTTTCCAATATTTTTATATTGATGCTTTGGTTGATTTTGGGCAGTCGGGCATTCCGCTTTTCCCTGGAACAGCACTGTATGGATTTGCCGGCGGCGTTTATTACAACATGAGTCAGGATGTTTCCGGACGTAAAAATAGTGTGGGCGCCGAAATGCCCAAAGATAATTCGAACACAGAAGACCCAACTGCAGTGCAAATTACCAGTTTTTCGGGTAATAAATACACACCGAACAATTCAAATGGAGGGCAATTCGGCATAATAGCTGGAGTTTATTTTGGTTTAAGCAGCCGGTCTACTTTAGAAGGATTGTTATCTATGGAAATTGCTTTCAATAACAATGGTGGCTTTGATAAATTCAATCTGGCCGGAAAGGCCAGCATCTTAAGTGGTGCAGGTGGTTCCTTCTTAGAGCGTTATGAAAACGCTTTGGCACAAGCAAATATGCTTTTAGAAATAAAAATGATTAACAACCTATTTCATACGTTTAGAGCCGAATTTGATTATGATATGGCATTCCCCAGAAGTGCTCCTTTGGTATCAGCCAAAGGAATGCTAGAGTTTTACATAGAAAATACTTTAGCAATTAATTCACAATCCAAGGAGGGAACACTCTGGTATTTTAGAATGGGAAGGCCAAGGCCTTTTCAACCTAATAGCATTAGTTTTTTAAATGGTTTCATCAAATCAGATGCCTATTTCCAAATGGGAAATCCAATTGATCCTATGCCAAAAATACCAGATCGCATACTCGAAATCATGGGGGTTGAGAAAAAAAATACCGACGAAGAAGGTAGTTTTGATCAAATAGAATATTCGCAAGTTAAAAAAACACGCGACGAAGACGCAGCTGTCACCGGTAAAGGAATGATATTCGGCGCACTTACCGAAATTAAAGCAAACCCTAAGTTTCTAATATTTTATGCCAGTATATATGCGGGCATCGGTTTTGATGTAAGTATATTACAAAGGGATAAACCCGAATGTGATCAACCGGCCGGTTCATGGTACGCACGCGGGCAAGCCTACGTTGGTGCCGAAGCAGCCTGTGGTGTAAACATCAATGTTTTTGGGATTAAGAAACAAATAGAATTTATACGAGCTGGTTTAGGTGCTTCGGCCGAATTGGGTGGCCCTGCCCCACTTTATGTACGGGGAACACTGGGAGGCAGATTTGCCGTTTTAGATGGATTAATATCTGGTCGCTTTAATATCCGATTTGTAGTCGGAACCATTTGTGACGACAAACAAGACTCACGTGAACTTAAACTCATCTCCGACATCTATCCGGACGGAGGCGAAGTAAGTACACTGGCTTCACCTACTGTATCTTTTAATTATCCCTTAAATAAAGATTTTATTGTACCCATAACTTCAACAGATAACGATGGCAACATTAAGGCGGTCAAGTACGATCTGTTTCGCTTCAGAAAGGAATATGTAACAATTTCTTTAAAAGAAGGTAATCAACCGGTCTTTAGCATCAATGATTTTGGTTTGGCCGTTGGCGAGAATGCAATGCCAGAAAACAAGTCAATGTATTACAATGGTCCAATCTATAAATTAGCGCTAAAGCCAAATTTACCACTTCTTAAACCAGATACTGAGTTTGAAGTTAATGTTGAAGCAAAGGTTAAATACTTTCCTGATCTAACCTACGAGGACGATAAAAGAAGTGCCACAGAGCGAAAAGCTGATCAATCGGCTAAAAAAGATATACTAAGCGAATCCCAATTTCAATATGTAAAAACGGGTAACCTTGGCTTTTTTGGCCCTGTTTACGTCGACAAAAAAGATATTGTATTTAAAACAGATAAAGGACCAAAGAAAATATCTCTAGAAAACTTGGTCGACATTATGCCTGTACACCGCCACAAAACATTGCCATTTGGTGTATTAAATGACAATACAGCCTACCTTAAATTAAACAGAGGCTACGACGCCAGCTCCTTCGGTTTAGACTTAAACAATCCTAAAACAAGAGTACGCATCGTAAATATGGGCAGCGGAAATGCTGAAACTAATAAAATAGACTTACCAATACAAAATGCGGATCCTACAAATTGGACTTTTAAATTACCCACAAGTCTTTTACCGAATCAAAACTACGCTATCCGTTTCTATGTTAAAGGCGATCCGATAAATCCATCTCCTGAACCTCAGGTAGCAGGAACTAAATTAATGGCTATTGATGTTTTAAAAATGGAGGGTGATGCACTTACCGCTGGCGGCGATGTCATCACTAGCAAACGGAATATTATTAAAAGCGGTTTACGAATGGGATCTGGAGAGCGCGATGTGTTTTCGTGGTATTTTAATACCGGTAAATACAGAACTTTTGAAGACAAATACAATGGACTGAAAATAAGAAAACTGAAGGTAGGTGACATGGAAGCCGACATCAGAAAAGACATTAGCCAGAATCTGGAGGCATTTAAATGGTTTAACGAAGAAACCAAATCTATAACAGCATTCAAAGTGCATTACGAATTTGAAGGGCCTGAGTATTTTAATGCTTTAGATGATGGAAACTGGACTTTAGGTGATGTTTTCCCAAATTTAGGTAACAGCAACACCGCAGCTAAACTGGCAAGAGATTATAAAAACATGGTATATGATCATGGAAGAAGCGTAACTGATCTCAACAATATATTGGATCGTTTTGTAACTGAAGCCTTTGGTGAGAACCGAACTTTAGACCTCAAATTGCTCAATATACCTTGGAATGCGATAACCGGAGGCATAGGCAGCTATACAGATCCATCTTTTCCAAGGTTGAGCGCCATCATGCCTCCCGATCAGTTTGATGTAAACTACAATGATAACAATTACGGCATTCCACCGGCTGAGGGCTCCTATGCTGAAGATTTTAGTACTGATCCCGAAAAAACTGAGAAAAACAAGGTCAACACAATTGTGATGGCTGCTCAAAATGCAACAGCAATAATGTCAGCTAATTTTGTAAACACGAATAGAAATATTTTACTTAATTCAGCTAACAAATATGTATTTACCCTAGACCAAACCATACATCATCAAAGCGGTCAAGGTGCAGTTCTGGTCACTAATCAAGCTCTTCGGGTAATACAATCAAAGAAAAATCTGGGTTATCCGCCTGATATTGTGGCCAGAGCAGGTGTTTTTATGGATCAGGTTAAAGGCATAAGTCAACCTGCCAGCATCCAAATTGCCCCAACGATACAGTCACCAAAAATAAATCTTAAAATGCGTTAATCATGAAAGTATCTATAGACCCCTTTAGAGCAATATTAATCAGCCTTTTACTGTGTATTATTATAAATTTAAAGGCTAAGGCACAGGTGATAAAAGCAGACACCGCTAATGAGAAAATTATAGGCAACATCTTTTTAAAAGTTAAGGCTTACGACAACAGGATAGTGCTAAGATGGGCAATTAACCATTCTGGGGTGTGGTTATTGGCCAATAAATTAGGTATCAAAATTGACCGGATTATTTTGGACGAAAACAATAAGCCGCTTGGCAAAGGCTGGGAACCTATATTACAACAGCCGATCAAACCATGGGGAAAAGATTATTTTCAACAATCAGTTTTGAAAAACCAGAATAACAATTCGTTGCTGTTAGCAGCGGAAGCACTTTTTGGGAATGCAAGCATTGCATCACCAAGTACTAAAAATCAAACGGAACTTATGGATGCGAGTATGGAGTTCGAAAACAAATATACCATGGCCATGCTGGCATCAGATATGGATACCCTTGCTGCAAATGCACTTGGCCAACGTTGTACAGATAGGTTAAAGGTAAACGAAAAGTACAAATACGCCTATCGGGTATACCTGAGTGATAAAGCTCCTGGTATTTTTGTGGTTGATACAGCATTTTACATGGTTCCTGGATCATCAAAGGCCGAAAAATTAGCGCCCAGAAATGTACTAGCTAAAAGTAAAGACAAAGCCATTCACATCTTAATTCCCAATGACGGGGTTTACAACACCTTTACTTCTTATAATATTGAACGTGGTACTGATGGAAAGAAATTCTCAAAAATTAATGACAAGCCAGTAGTTTTTAATCGGTTAGACAGCAGCTCGACCTTCCTTTTTGTAGATTCTGTTGTCAATTATAAGAAGTATTATTATCGGATTAATGGCATAGATGCATTTGCCGACACCAGTTACTACGCGCCAACCGTGTCGGGCATGGCACAAAACTTAACTGCTCCCCCTAAAGGTTATTTATCGGCTACGGTGTTAGGCGGTAAAAAAGTGAAACTGAATTGGCTTCAGGATAATACGGAGCATCGCCCCATCGCAGGCTTTATCGTCAGAAAAGGTAAGGCTATAGATTTGCTTGATGAATACATCACTGAGAAAATGTTACCCGCAAACCGAAATGAATTCATTGATGAAAAAGTGAATTTAGTTGCTGGTTCCTACTACCAGGTTTTAGCTGTAGATACATCAGGTAACTATTCAGGTTCCAATGTTCAATATGTGTTTGCATACGATAGCATCCCTCCGCTCCCCCCAACAGGTTTAAAGGCGGTTGTTGATACCACCGGAATCGTAAAACTTCACTGGAATATAGATTATAATGATAATATTCAAGGTTATCGCATTTTTGCTGCTAACCATAAAACTGCGTCTTTTTCTCCTATCTCCTCTGACTTTGTACGTGATACCATGTTTGCCGATACGTTGGATAAAAGTGTACTTAATAAAGAGGTCTATTATCGGATCGTTGCGGTTGATGGAAACAATAACCATAGTCCCTTTTCAGAAATCGTTACTGCCATCCGGCCAAAATTGGTAAAAACACCTTCGCCTGTAATTAAAGATTATTCAGTAAGCAATGGAGGTGTAACCTTAAGTTGGGTGTTACCCCCAGCAAGGGATAGTAAATCGACTAAACTATTGAGGCGTATTGCCCGAGACACTGTTTGGAATACGATTGCCAATGTTCCTCTAACGGTTTTAAGCTATAAAGATAGCTTGGTACAGGAAAGTAGTAATTACGAATATGCGGTAGTTACGGTCGATCAAAACAATAAATGGTCGGAGATTAGCTTTCCACTCCAGGTATTTGTTTATGCAACCGACAGCGCAGTGCCAGAACATTTTACCGTAATTATGAAAGACAACAAAAACACGCTTTCCTGGCAGAAACCAAAAAAGGGTGAGGTAGCATATTATGTCATCTATAAAGACAACGGAAGCGGACTAACACAATTTGATTCTGTAGATGGAAATCTGACTGCTTTTACTGATACAAATACAGCTGCTAAATATGGAATAAAGGCTGTATTTAAAAACAGTAAAACATCAGCGATGGTCCCCTCAAAACTATAAAGTAAACAATAGTCAGTCCACAGTGAGTCCACGTTGAGTCCACGTTTTACTAGGAAAAAGGTTGACTCAAGGTGGACTTAACTTTGATTGGTGCTGGACTGATTCAAAGTCGAAACAAAATGCTTGCGGGAGCACATTCAGTTACTCCTCTTTTCTATAGAATTTTAATGATGAATTATTTTTCAGCATGTAGTCCAACTCTGTTTCCTTCTGAGTCAATAATTACGGCAATAAACCCTGGCGGAATCTGTATTTTAGGTGAGATAACCTTCCCTCCTGCCTGCTCTACTTTATCAAGGACTGTTTGTATACTTGGACTTGCATTAATATAAATTAATGTGCCTTGCGATGACGGGCTATTTCTTTCGGATTTGGACAATACACCGGTTACCCTCCCAGATGTTGCTTGTATTACATTCGGATTAAACGGAAAGAAAACAGCTTCTTCGTTTCCATCTGTTCTTTTAACCATTTCAATATCCAGAATCGTTTCGTAAAAGGTTTTTGCCCTTTCAATGTCGGATACAGGAATTTCAAACCAAGTTAGGATGTTGGTTTCTTCGTCAATTTTTCTCAGCAATTGATTGTTTGTCTCCATATTCATAACGTTTACTTAATTTTATTATAAGCAAAGTTCAAAAAAACATATGATCTAGTCCTGTGACAATCGTCACAAAACTACCGAAGGTTTCGCCGTTTTCTTATCCTACTTAATGTTTCCCTTGCTACACCAAGAAATGATGCTAATTGTGAAAGTGATACTCTTTGCAGGATGCTTGGGTGATTGACTTCTAAGTAATTTAAACGTTCCTGTGCTGTATAAAGTTTGAATAAGTTCGAAAATTCTTCTTGTTTTGATGCGAACAAACGTATGCAGCTACGCCCTAAAGCCTCAATTTCTCGAGCTTGCTTTGCAGCTTCAAATAACTTTTGTTTGTTAAAAACTATTACTGTTAATGGCTCGCAGGCAATGATATTAAATTCTGATTTTTCTTCGCTTCCAAAGCTATTGATATTTGTTGCTATATCATTTTCAAAGAAAAAACCTGTGTTTTTGATAGTCCCATCTATGTTATAATAACTCTTGCAGTAGCCAGATTCAATGTAAAACAACGAATTGCAGATATTTCCCTCTTGAAGCAGAAAGTCATTCTTCTTAAACTCTCTCTTGGATAATGCAGGTTGTAGCAATTCCCAACTTTGCTCAGAGAATTCCGTTAACGAATGAATATATTTTAAAAGATTGTCCATTTGTAGGCTTCGCAATAGATTATTTTTGAATTAAGAAGTAATGTATATTTGAATACCACTTATTCCTTAAAAGAATGGCAAATCTAGATAAAGAAGAACAAATAAACCACCATTAAACAGATGAAATTAAACCCAAATATAGGAATCTACCTTGCTACGCTGGCACTTGTATGCTTGTTCAATCCTAATAAACTGACTGCACAGCAAAATGTTCCGGTTGAAAAGGGGCTGAAAGACTATTACAGCAGCTATTTCCCTATTGGGGTTGCAGTTACACCACAGCAATTGAAGGATTCTGCTCAACGCAGGTTAATTTTAACGCATTTCAATAGCCTTACTGCGGAAAATGCCATGAAAATGGGGCCTATTCATCCGCAGGAAGACCGTTATGAATGGACCGGCGCTGATGCCATAGTCAATTTTGCGGTAGCAAACGGACTGAAAGTTAGAGGGCATAACCTATGCTGGCATTCGCAGGTGCCCAAATGGATGTTTTATGATAAGGCCGGAAATTTGGTAACTAAGGAAGTGTTACTTGGGCGGCTGAAAGAACATATTAAAGCTGTAGTTGGTCGTTACAAAGGCAAAATTTACGCTTGGGATGTGGTTAATGAAGCGGTTTCGGATAATCCGAAGGAGTTTCTGCGTAACTCCCTCTGGTACCAGATTTGTGGTGAAGACTTTATTGCTAAAGCCTTTGAATATGCTCATGAAGCAGACCCCAAAGCTATATTGTTTTATAATGATTACAATACCGAATCCCCAGAGAAAAGGCAACGAATTTTTAAGTTGTTAAAGAAATTGATAGATGCGGGCGTTCCGGTTCATGCTGTTGGATTGCAGGGGCACTGGTCTATCAAAGATCCCTCAAAAGAAATGCTCGGAGCGGCGATACAGCAGTATGCCGATCTTGGTATTAAAGTACAGGTTACGGAACTGGATGTATCGATATATACAGATGGCAACATTCCTGAAAACGCAGGTGCGGAGGGCGCTTCTGGCTTCAGTCCTGAGCTTCAGAAACTGCAAGCCAATCAGTACGCTAATTTCTTCCAGATCTTCAGGCAATACAAGGGATCTATAACCGGTGTCACGTTCTGGAATTTATCCGATCGGTACAGCTGGCTGGATAACTTTCCGGTGCGTGGTCGTAAAAACTATCCTCTGTTATTTGATAAAGACCTGCAACCTAAGGCTGCTTACTGGAATGTAGTTAAGTTTTAAATTTTGTGTTTAATACAACTATGCAAAGTGTATTATATCAGATTATTATCCTTATAATTTAGCTCATTCCAAAACCTTACAGTCGCTGTGATTCGTTTTCTAAGCCCGACTCACGACTGTCTTTCGTTTTAATCTTACTGTTACCAAACCTATAGGTAAAATTTATTCGTAGCTGACGGGTTTCGCCCACATAGGTTGTAAGAAGCAATAAATTGTTTAATTGGGTATCTGTATTGTATCTATTTGTCCTCAATATATCAGAAGCCGCCAGCCTAAGGGTTGCCTTATCGTTCATTAAATTCTTTTGCAAACCAAGGTCAATCTGCGAATTACCCTTTATATAAGTATTCAGTCCACTTATCCTTTTCGAGTTAACCACACCTGTAACCTCTGCATTAATATGACCGGGCAGGTTAAAGCTCTGTTGAATATTAATGGCACCAATAAAACGACTGCGGCTATAGTTTCCATACTCTACAGTTCCAACTTTATTCTCCAAACGGTATCCTATGCCGGTGAGGCTCATATTCCACCATTTTGCCATTGTTAGCTGCTGGGTTACGGTCAGATTCAGATTGTTCTGAAATCCAATATTTCTTGGCACCATATTGATTATATTTCCCTCCATAACTTCAGTAATTGAGCTGCTGATATCACTTGTATGGGTGTAACTAGTAGCTATCGTAGTCCTTTTGTAACTATACTGGAGTGCCAAAGTATTAGCATACTGTGGCTGTAGAAACGGATTACCCTTCCAATAAGAAAGTTCATCTACAGGGTATGAAAATGGATTCAGGTTATTGTAGGCAGGGCGGTCAACGCGGCGTGAAAAACTTAAATTATAAGTACCGGATTGTGTGGTTTTATAAGTAATTGCAGCCGTAGGAAAGACATCAAGGTAATTTCGAACTACTGATGTTGGTAACTGGCTGCTGCCTTTACGCGGCTGTAAGTCACCCTGAGAATGTGTATTTTCCAATCTTACTCCCACATCCATGCTCAGGTTATCAGTAATTGGTGCTTCATATTTCAGGTATCCAGCGCTTATTTGTTCCTTATATTTAAAAGTATTGGACAGGTTGATATCGATCACATTATCGCTGCCATTCATATCATACTGATTAAATACATTGTTAGCATTTACGTTAGAAAATTTTGTGCCAACTAACATTTTTCCGCTCCAAATAGGAAAGCCATAGTCGGCTTTAACTGCATATAATTTGATGTCCCGGCTATTGGCCACAAGGAAATTGTTAGCGGACTGGAATGTTCCATCAGGTAAATAAAAAGTGTTAGTGCTCAGGTTTTTAGTAGATGCATCAAAGATCCCATAGTCTGCATCAATATCAAGACTGGTATTGTTACTGCCCTTGTACCTGTAATTTAAATTGGTATTGTATCGGTGTGCCTTCTGATCTGGATAACTACTTTGGCTTCTAAGCATTTGTAAAAGATCGCCTGTTGCCTGATCATAGATATTTGTAACCGGAATAATCAGGCCACCACCGCCAGAAAAGTTAGCATTTATGACTATACCAAGTGTTTTGGTGGTATCTATTGCGTAATCTGCTCCGAGGGTTGATCCTATGCTGTGTTTTTTATCTATGTCATGGTTAGAATTCAGATAGACCTTTCCATTGGTTGTTCTGTCATTGTCGTAATCCATTGCAAAATGTCCAAAATTATGATTGTAACTGCCGAACATATTTACTTTTCCTTTTCGGAAATTAAGATTCATATTGGTATTTTGCTTCATGGTAATACCATACGCAATGCCATTATTGATACTTCCGTTAAAACCTTCGGCAATTGATTTTTGAAGTACAAGATTAACAATACCTCCTGTCCCTGTAGCATCATATTCGGCCGAAGGGTTTTTAATAACTTCAATCGACTTTAAGTCGGATGCCGACATAGATTTCAGCAGTTGGGCCAGCTCCTCTGCCTGCAAATAGGTTTGTCTGCCATTAATCATCACCAGGGCGCCACTTGATCCATTCAGTGTGACTGTATTGTCTTGATTAACAATTAATCCAGGCGTTTTTTTTAGTGCTTCCAATGCATTTGTACCTTGCTCAGTTATACTTTTCTCTATGTTATAAATCATTTTTCTGCCCTCGATTTTGATAAGAGGTTTATTACCGGAACTTTGAATAACAACTTCCTTTAAACTGCGGGCAGTGGTTTCAAGTCTAATGACACCCAAATCCATATTTTCTGCTAATTTCAATAGGTCACTCTGGTAAGCGAGCGCACCTAAATAACTCACAGAAACTAAATAAGTTCCGGTTGTTGAAGACGTAAATGAAAAGCCTCCCTCATTATCGCTCAGTGTTTGTTTAATTACCTGCCCATCACTAGCCTTCTTTAAAAACAAAGTTGCACCAACTACAACTTCATTGTTCGTATTTCTAATGATACCTTTTAGGATGATACCCGTATTGTTTTGCGCGAAAGAGGTTGAGAACAAACCTGTCAGGATAAATAATAAAAAACAAGCTTGCTTAACGTTAAAGTTTAACATGAAATAATGGATAGAATTTCTGCAATAATACAATTTCATATTGTATATAACCTGAAATACATATCTTTAGAATAACCAAATGTAAACCAGAAACGCCATGCTGAAGTCCATACTTCTATTAATTACGCTATTGTTCATTTTATGGTTCAGCCCTAAAAACCTAAAGACTGATGAAGTCAGGTTGGAAGCAATACAGGACGAAAAATCAGGAACAATAACCATCCAGAGGACAGATACGAAACAAATCATACTTACACAAAATGCCGGTGAAGATTTCCGCCCGTATATACACCCCATCGCATCGCCCGACGGCAAAAGTACGCTTACAGAATTCAGTCCTGAACACCACAAGCACCAAACCGGGCTCTACTGGGGTTTAACAGATGTAAATGGGCGTAATTATTTTGCCAATCCGGGTAATGGGTACTGGAAGCGTGTGGCAGCCAGAGTTATAGAGAAATCAGGAACAATGGTAAAATGGCAAACGGTATATGATCTTTTGGATGACAAAGGCGTACCGATAATGACCGAAACGCAAAACTGGAGCATGGAACAGAGTAGCGGCAAATTCTTATTGACTCTAGACTGGAAAGGAGAAGCTAAAACAGATCTTAAAGTAGGTAAATATCCTTATGGCGGGTTGTTTTTAAGAATGCCATGGAAACCCGGAATAGATGGAGAAGTGATTAATGCCGCCCGTCAGCACAACCAAAAAGCTGAAGGTCAGCCATCAACATGGGTAGATGTAGGTATAAAGACAGATGGCCGCGATGACAGGGCGCACATAACCATATTGGATCATCCTGAAAACAAAGGCTATCCGCAAAAATGGCGGGTTGACGAACAACTGGGTGTTGGTCCTGTACGAGTTCATGATGCCGACTGGATGTTAAAAAAAGGCGAAACAGAAACGATCAAACATCAGCTGATCATCTACACCGGTGAATTCAATGACATTCAGATCAATAATGCCTGGGCAAAATTTGCCGGAAAAGACCCTTCGTGGGCGACAGTTGACCTTTGGGCGCTGGCTAAAAAAGAAGGAATGGATGCAAAATTCCTGAGTCCTGAAGAGGCTGTAAAAGCAATGACCCTAAAAGATGGATTTATGGCAAATGTTTACGCCTCTGAACCCATGATTACCCAGCCTATGGCATTTTGTTGGGATGACAAAGGCCGTTTATGGGTTGCAGAAAACCGGGATTATGAATCCCGTTCTTCGGGTTTTTCAAATGATGGCAATAGCAGGATTCTGATCCTTGAAGATACGGATCATGATGGCAAGGCCGATACTAAAAAAGTTTTCGCCGATGGTATCCCCTTCCCTGCTGCAATGGCTGTAGGTTTTGACGGAGTATTTATTGGAGCACCGCCCAATTTATTATTTATACCAGACCGCGACAACGATGATAAGGCCGACATGAAAGATATTGAGGTGAGGCTTACCGGATGGGGTATCCGCGACAGGCATGAAACCATGAACAGTTTTCACTGGGGGCCAGACGGATGGCTATATGGCTGTCAAGGCTTTGCAACACCATCCCGTATACGTAAACCTACAGGAAAGGGAAAACTTTACAGCCATAAAGAGCCATTTCCGGATGACGAAATTTTAAAAGGCGAAGGCGTAGATATCAACGGCGGAGTTTGGCGTTACCACCCTATTAAGGATAAGTTCGAAGTAGTAGCACATGGTTTTAGTAATCCATGGGGAATCGACTATGATGCAAATGGCCAGATTTTTATCACAGCCTGCGTTATTCCTCATCTCTGGTATGTAATTCCGGGAGGCATTTATCACAGACAGGGCGGACAGCATTTCAATCCTTATACCTACACAGATATCAAAACCATTGCCGATCACAGTCACCGTTCGGCACACGGCGGTGCGAGTATTTATCAGTCTGATGCCTTCCCCCGCGATCAACAAGGCAGAATATTTATGGCCAATATTCATGAACACGCCATACTTACCGATATTTTAAAACCTAAGGGTTCAGGCTTTACAGGGTCACATGGTGAAGACCTGATGGCTGCAAACAATGCACAATGGGTAGGTTTTAGTACCTCTGTAGGGCCTGATGGTAGTTTGTATGTGTTAGACTGGCATGATGCAGATATCTGCGGTGGTTCCGTATTGAACAAGGAAACCGGCCGAATATTTCGCGTTTCACCCAAAGAGAGCAATGCTGAAAACTTCAGGAATCGCTATACTGACCTGAATAAACTTAGCGATAAACAACTGGTGGAACTACAAACGAGCAAGAGCGACTGGCACTCAAGACGAGCGCGACTTATCCTTCAAAACCGTGCGGCAAAAGGTAAAGTGAAAAAAGGAGCCTTTGATGCATTGAACAGCATATATGCAGGCAATCAGGAAACAAATTATCGCCTAAGAGCCATGTGGACACTTTATGTGTGCAATGCCCTAAGCACTGATCAATTAACGGCTGCATTAAACGACAAAAACGAATACATCCGTGGCTGGGCGATTCAGTTCCTGAGCCAAGACGCTGAACCATCAAATGCCACCATTCATAAATTCGGAGAAATTGCAAAATCAGAGAATTCTCCTGTTGTACGTTTGTATCTGGCTGCCGCATTACAGCGAATCAGTGCAGATAAGCGCTGGGACCTGGCTGCCGCATTGGTTAAACATGGAGAAGATGAACAGGATCATAACCTACCAAAAATGCTTTGGTATGGTATAGAGCCTCTGGTTTCAAAAGACACCAAACGTGCCCTGAACCTAGCCGCTGAAGGAAACCTCAGTATGATTAAAAAATTTACTGCAAGAAGAGCCACAGACGCAGATGCCACAAATACGCTGGTAACCTGGCTAGGCACAAAGCAAAACGCGGATACCGCAATGGTAACCGGAATGCGGGATGGACTAGAGGGCCGGACAGACCTGAAAACTCCCCCAGACTGGAAAACAACCTACGCAAAACTGCAGTCGCAGGGCGAAAGAAATAAATTACTATCGCTGGAAATAGCCCAGTACTTTGGGGATACTGAAGCTGCCTCGCAATATTTTAATACACTCAGAAATAAAAATGCCGGCGTTAGCGACCGTCGTAAAGCTCTACTGGCATTGTCGGCTCAGCAGAGAATTGAATTACTTAAAGATTTCCCAGCATTACTGGACGACAATGAACTCCGCTCCGATGCAATCCGTTCGATAGCCAATTTTGACGATGAACACATCGCGCAGCTGCTGTTAAAAAAGTACCCGCAGTTCAATGAGAAAGACAAGGCTACTGCAATTGAAACACTTGCTTCAAGATCGCGATCGGGCTGGATGCTGGCTCAGGCTATAAAAAATAAAACCATAGAAAAACGTGATGTACCTGCAAGTGTGGCAAGACAACTAAGAAGAGTTGTAGGTAGTGGTTTTGTAGAGATCTGGGGGCCTATAGATCAGCTTCCATCCAATGAACTGGCTTACAAGAAGTATCGTGAACTGCTCACACCAAAGGCACTGGAAAAAGCTAGCCTTAGCAAAGGTCAACTCCTATTTAAACGGACCTGCGGTAGTTGCCACAAGATGTATGGTGAAGGCGGTATTATCGGTCCGGATCTGACTGGTTCGAACCGATCTAAAGTTGACTACCTGTTATTCAACGTACTGGAGCCCAGTGGTGAGATACAGGATGACTATAAACTAGTGGTAATCACCTCACGTGATGGCAGGGTATACTCAGGTAATATCATAGCCGAAAATGAGCGCCAGATTACCATGCGTATTGTAGGTCAGGAAGCTGCAGTGATCAACAAATCCAACATCCAGTCGAGAGAGGTGATGCCTGTTTCTATGATGCCGAATGGATTATTCGAGACTTTGAGCAATACGGAGATCATCGATCTGGTAGGTTTTTTAAGCAAATCTAAGTGATGGTCTTTTTATCACAAGCGGAGGCATATAAATAAAACAAATCATATGAACAAAATCTACCTGACCTTTTTCATGTTGGCATTGACTACAAATATCTTTTCCCAACAAAAAAACTGCAACTGCCTGGAGAACCTGGACAAAGTCATCGAAAAAACAGAAATAAACTACGCAGGCTTTCCATCAGCAGTTACCGACAAAACGATATCTAAATATAAAACCTTAGTAAAAAAACTAAAAAAAGATGCTACTGGAACATCCAATCCTATAGCATGCTTTAAGATCATCAAAGCATACGTCAGTTATTTCAATGACAAACACTTCGATTTTGAGTATGCCATAAACGACGATAGCAATAAAGAATATCATCAAATCACAGAAGCACAATTCCGTAGTACTTACAGCAAAATAAAACCAGGATCAGTTGAAGGCATTTGGACCAACCCAGACTCTAGTATAAAGTTTGCCATCATTCCCAAAACAAAAAATGTATATCAGGCCATCATCATAAAAAGCAATGATGTAAAGCTTCCAAAGGGGCTCGTTTACAGCACCATCACCAAAACTGCTAAGGGATACACCTTTGATAAATACAACTGGATCACACCAGACTATCCTGTGCGCGTTAGAGGTGGATTGCTCTTCCTCTGGAACTTCGAAATCTGGGGCAGAGAATATCCGACACCTATGAGCAGCACAGAAAAAACTGAGCTGTCTACCTGGAAAAACTATAATTTCGGACTTGGCATTTCAAAGCTCAATGACAAAACTACCTTGCTGAGAATAGCCTCATTTAACAACGATAATAAAATCCGGGAAATCATCACCAAAAATGACTCCTTAATCAGGAGCAGCGAGAACCTTATCGTTGACCTTAGGGGGAATGCAGGCGGAAACTCAGGCTGGTTTTACCTGATGCCTTATTTTTATACCAACCCTATCGACCAAGGTCCATCCGTGCTAAGACTTTCAGAAGAGAACAAAAAGCGTACTCTGCCAAGAATAAAATCATTCCTGGACAATCCCCCAACGGATCCCTCTTTGAAAAAAAACTATACTCCAGAACTTATTGCGGCCAATAAAAAAGCTTACCTGGAAATCCCACAATCCAAAGCAACATTTTACCCTATCCCCTCTATGCTTCTGACAACTGATTCCATTGCCAAAAGTCCACGCAATATTGCCCTTATCTTCGATGACTTGGGAGGAAGCTCAACTGAATTTTTCTTTTACGTTTCCAGACAAAGCAAAAAGATAAAAAGATACGGTACGCATACCTATGGAATGATGGATTACATGGGTATGTCGGAGGAAACAAAACTTCCATTCAGCGAATTCTACCTTGTTATTCCTAATACGAAAGCATCCTGGACAGATACCGCTCCAATCAATGGCAAAGGATTCCAGCCTGAAACAAGCCTCAACCATCTTCCTCCTAACAAATGGATTGATTTTGTAGCAGAGGATCTAAGCAGAAATCAGTAAAGACATACTTAATTGAAATCGGTATTATCCTTATATAACTTTTATACTATTGTTTCATCCTTATACTTACAGGTATACTTTCTTCACTTTCTCTATCCTTCGAAGTACAGGTTATCACATATGTATTTAGCTGTTTTGTTCCTGGGTCTTTATCCTCATAAAAGTCTGCTCCTTTTTCTAAAGCGGCAAGCAGCACCTTATTATCAGCATGTAAACGATAAATCTTATAGCCTGTTACCTCTTCCTGCTCGGTAACATCCCATGAAATAATTACCGACCTGTCTTCAGCTAAAACCTGCAAACCACCTGCCGGCAGCAGTCGTTTACCCAAAACATCCACTTTCACCGGTGCACTCATAGTGCTTAGCTGCCCATTGGTACTAACTGATTGTATCGCATATTCATAAATACTCCCCTTTACGGTAGCCGTATCATTATAATAATTGAATGAAGCATTTAAAGGCAAACTATTGATCTGAGTAAATTCCACAGGATCTTTGTCCTTGTAAACTCTTTTAAACAGAAAGTAACCCAATGCGTTTTTATCTGATTTATTATCCCAGAAAATCATCACCTGATCATCAATAACGCGGGTCTTTACCGTTAAGGGTGTATTTAACTTTACCTTACCAGGTGTGGCAACAGAAATCACTTCTGAAAAACCACTGATATCATAAGAGGTATTGACCGCCTTAATCGCATATGAATACGATAGCGCATTTTGAGTTACCTCTGTTGTGTCGTAATAAGTGACCTGCGCACTATCTGTAACAATAAGTTCCGAAACCTGTTTAAGGGAATCCGTGTTGCTTTTCCGGCGATAGATATAATACCCACGGGTGTAAAACTCAGGCCTTTTCCAGCTCAGCTTCACCTTTCCGTTTTCAGCCTCTGCCTTAAAGTCTGTAGGCACCGCAGCTTTTTTATTTGCCTTTAACATCCCAGAAAATCTTACAGACAATGCGCCTGGGCCAAAAATGGTGTTGGGCTGTAAACTGTAAAAATAATTCTTTACAGGATGAACTTTTTTATCTAAAAAGACCGTATCTGTTGCGGCTACTGTTCCAATTTCCACATAATCTGCCCCGTCGTACGACTCAGATCTGTAGATATTGATAGAGGTTAGATGAGGTGTATTGTTTAGTTTCCAGCTCAGCTTTATGGCACTCTCTTTTTCCAGGCTTTCCGTTTTCACTTTATCAACAAATGCTGTATTATTCAGTGTGGTAGTAGAAACTCTGATGGTATCTGATGGTAAACCAGGATTTCCGAGATCATCAAAGGGAATGGCAACATACTGATAGACCGTCCGTGGCTTAATCAAAGTATCTACAGCCAGATAAATAACAGAATCAGACTGATGAGTAATCCCGGTATAAACGGCAAGCGGTTCAAAAGCAGTTTGCATATACACACTACGCATCAAAGTAATGCCTGCCGGCTGATGAATGCCATTACTGTAATATTTAAGTACCTGGCTTTGCTTAAAGGGTTCAATACTCCGGGTAACCAACTGATAGTCTATTACCTTTTCTTGTGGATACTTTGCTGAAACAGTCTTTTCCTCAAGAAGTATAGTTCCTTTGTTCCCGGTTTGCCTGATTTTATATTCATAATTTACGTTTGGTCTGGCTGTTCCATCGTAATATGCTGCACCTAATGCTTCTTTAAAGGCTGGTGTGCTACCATAATAAAATAAAGAGTCGGTAATCTCGGCTGCAAGAACCACCTTCCATATATTGGCAAAAAAGCGCTTATCAGGCATCTGAAAAGTAGGATACTTGGCTCCTGCCCCACGCAGCGCGGCAAAAAACACCGCAGAATCTGGTTGAAAACTAAGGTTTGCTAATTCTGTCCAGGTTGTACTGTCTGCGGCTTTCCTACTGATGGAGTAGCTTGTGTGTTTTGGAATTACCTTACCTAGATCAATGTAAATACCCGAGGCTGCAGTTTTAGCCTCTTGCGCATTTGCAGCTAGCAAAGCTCCCGATATTAAGAAGCAAAGGGTGATTAGTATCTTTTTCATGGTTATCAATCTTAAAAATCAATATTATTGTTTAATGGCCTCGCCACATTTTATAGCAGTTGCACTAGATGTAGAGAGTTTAAAGCTCACTGCATCTTTGGCTGAGGTATCAAAAGTTGCCTGGGCAGAGAGTTCCAAACTACCTGATTTATGAATATCCGGCAATAAAGGAATTTTCTGTGTTACAGAATAACCAAGCTTTAATCCTGAAAAGAAAGTGGCTTTGAAAGCATTGCTATAAGTTACTCTTCCTGTAACATCTACGTTAATTGAACCAGAAGCTGAAGTTCCGGTAATTGATGCAGCAGAAATAGCCACACTTCCAAATGCCCCAACTGAGAGGGTGATTTCTGGCGTACTGGCAAAATTTAAGAATAGGGAGGCATCAACTCCAACCTCGGCCGAAAGACCCACACTTAATAATGGAAATAACGGCGGCAGATCCATTTTAAAATCAAATGGTTCAAACAAATCTTTTCTTCCGGATACAAACATCCCTTTAAAATCATACTCAGTACCACAAACGGGCACCGGCAAATCTTTATTATTTCTGTTAAACTGGATGGCTCTGAAAAACACATTTTTAGGCAGCTTCTTGTACCTTCCGATCAGCAGTCCTGCCCTTACAGGGCTGAATGGAGTTACACCGAAATTCACATTACCAGCGGCAAACATGTAAAATCCGTTTGCACCCATTGCTACCTCGGCCTCTCCCGTCATCTTTACCCCACCAAAATCCAGATCCTTAATCTGAAGGTTCCCCATCAGTTCTTTCTTAGGCCAGTTGAATACCAATCGCATTTGTCCGAAAGGAGTTCCAATGCTATTTACCGAAAGCTCACCGTCATCGCAAGCAATCTCTCCATAAACCTTAAAGGGAATCGGATTGTCATTTTGGAAATCTTCCATCGGCTTTCCTCCATTCCTCATTCTGCCTGTAAAAGTGAGGTAATCCCAGTCCTTGTCTTTTGCTAACACACTGGTAGTCGCATTGCTGACATCCATTGTTGTACCCGAACCGTAATCAAATGTATTCACACCAAGCTGCGAAATAATCGTAGAATTTAAATCGCGAACCAATGAAACATTAATTGGATTCAGCTGACCGTTGGGCTCGGATACTGTACCCTCAAATTCAAAACGTCCGTCGGTTAATGTTTTTTTAGCTTTTACAGGCGATTCAAATACCACATATCCTTTTCCAATATCAAACTTAACGGCCTTAAATTCAGGAACAACATTAGTTACAGAACTGTATTTAAAGCCCCCGTAAAAGGATTGTACCCTTGGAATACCCAAATCCACATTACCCATTATCGTAAAATCGTTATTCGATGATTCGATCATGAGTGGCTGAAAATCTATCAGACTAAAAGCCTTAATACTTTTAGAATTGGCTGCAAAATCAACATACTGTTCGCCGTTGCTCACCAGGGTTACCGCAGCAATATCAATCCCTTTGTCAAAACCGGTAAGCTTAGGGATACTGCCCGCAGCTACACCACCTTTACCAAGTAGCCTCAAAATATAATGTTTACCCAGGTCTGCACCAATTTTCTGATCCAATCCAAAAGTTGATTCTGTTTCAGTACTCACATTTAAGGGTATAATTCCGCCCAGGTTAATAGAGTTTAGTTTAGCATTATCGATTAGCAGGATGTCATTACGCAGACGAAAGGTAGAGAACGGAATATCAAGCACCCCCGTTTTAATTGAATTAGCGCTATTTTTAAGCGCAACAATTCCCGCCTCTTCTGTAGAGAATTCCCATTTAGGCACCACCACCGTCCATTTTGTATCCAGCTTAAATTCAAGTGGAGCCTTCCCGTTAATCTGACTCACGCTTGTTTTGTCTATCAAGATCTCGGGTAAATTGATGGATAAAGGAGTGCCTAAGGTATTAATACCTGAAGGTGTGATCACGGGCAATAACCTGATTTTACCATTTGCAAAATAGGTTTCCAAAGGCAATGTACTGGCAGGAAACTGTAGTAAAGAGAATTGAATGGCCCCCTTATCCTTGTTGGTAAAATAATAGGTAGGGCTGGTAAAGTTCTTTTCAGTAGAAAAGGCGTCAATCGCATTAGATAATTGTCCTTTATTAGTGGCAAAATAAAACTCCGAACCCTTAAAGGCCAGGTAGCTACTCGGGAAATAAAAGGAATTGTCTACAATTTTAGCATGAACATTTAAAACACCAGTTCCCGGACTTAATTTTTTAAGAATCATGCCATCCTCATCTGGATTGCTCATGATCCTGGCATTATATGCATCTTTAAATCTGGCTTTAAAAACACTGTTATCCAACACAATATCGCCTTTAGGCTCAACTGTGAAGAGCCCCTTATCATCCCTTCCGCTCGTTTTCACTTCGATGTCTGTAAAACCAATGCGAAGATCTGCATCTGGCACTTTAAAATCACCCTCAGCCTTGCCTAAATTTAGTTCACCGCTTAGTTTATAGCCATCTGCGGTTGGAGTTGCAGTAGTTATTGCTACATCATAACCCAGCAAACTTCTGATATTTACATCTTCTAGCAAAGTAAGGTCGAAGTTGGCTGTTTGAGTATCCTCAACAGCTATGGTCTGTTTTTGAGCAAGCACCGTACCTGAAGACCGGGCTGGGCCAGATACGTGTATGGTTACCATTGATCTCCTGGCACGCCCCACTACTGGTCGTATTCCTTCCAGGTGATAAACACCATTATTTCCCGTTAGTGTTTTAATCAGTGTACCTCCACCATTATTGATATAAACCTCGGCACCACCCACAGGAGCTCCATTAAGGCTTACTGTGCCCCCAATAACCAGCCCTTCAGACAACTTAATAGACTTGGTTACAAAATTTTTGGTCTCTTCATTAGTGAAGGTAAATTCACGTTCAATATAATTCTGCCCTTCAGGAGGTGTTATCCTAACAGTGAAGTTGCTTTCACTGATGTTCATAAAATTAACTCTTACCCTGCCAAACATGTTCGTATACAACACCTTATCCAGGATCTGAATTTTAGCATCCTTAACCGGTTTCTTATTGGGGCCTGTAACCTCAAACTCAATGCGGTGTTCTCTGGTGGTAAGCACCCGTTCAAAGTTCCATAAATTGTATACATCAGTTACTTTAGCTATGCTTAAAGTATCGTTGAAATACTTCAGATCATTTGGAATGATGATCAGTTTAGCTGGGGCACCCATCGGTGTAAATGCCTCAAAAGTCTCTTTACATGAACTCGTTAGTTTATCAAGAAACGCCAGGTGGGATGAGTTGACCTTCTTCTGCATTGCACCTGATATCGATGTATTTCCGATAATCTTTCCCGATGTGTTCGAAGCTGATTGAACCGACTGGCCTACATTACATTCCGGTATCGTTTCCTCAATATAATCAATATCCTCTATTTTGTATAGAGCAGGAATATGCTCTTTTTTCGCATTTATCACATTTCCTTTAATAGAGGCTGCAGGCATAAAATAAAGATTTTTAAATACCTTTTGTCCGTTCTGCATTTTACTAACATTAAAATCATATATCCCGGTTTTTGTTGAGTCGTTCTGAGCTAAAGGTTTGTATCCGCTAGCCCCAACAATTACTCTGATCTCACTTCCCGAAAAAAGAGATGACTTGTAGGAGAAATATCCATTTTTATCAACCGGAACAGATATTGGTACTGGGGTTGGTATCAGATATGCCGGATTAAAAGGACTAGGCATGGCAACATTTACCAGGAGCGTTACATTGGCGCTTGCAATTCCTTTTGTGCCAATTGCATTTAATACCCTTCCGGCAATGATTGGAAGATCCGGCTGTAGTTTTAAATCAACATCGAATTCTTCTTCTTTAAAATCATCATTAAAAAGAAAGGTTTTACCGAGTTGAGTAGTTACATCCTTTTCAGGCGACCTAAAGTTGAACGTAAGGTCCGAGGCCTGATAAGAAGTGCTGTTATTGGCTTCCTCGTCAATTATTGCTTTAAGCACATAATCGCTGTTTTTAATAAGGTGATTAAAGGTAATTCCCTCCTTCTCGGTAACAGCCTTATCCAAAAGCATTTTATTATTATCCTTAGGGGCATGAAGTGTTTCTCCTTCGCCCTTTAAACCGGGTACTAAAAATTTATTGTATAAATGGGCTGGAATGCTGAGTACCTGTTTATTATTAATACCTTGTTCTTTAACATATTCATCCGCTCTGAATACCCTGGCTTTAACCCTCATCGTACGTACTGTACTGTAGAGAATTCCTGCATCCAGACTTTGTAAAGGATTAATTTCGATATTATTATCCGGACTGCAATAAACGTCCTCATCTTGCACTACTATCCTATATACTACTTTTGCATTACATGGAGCAGGAGCTGAAATTCCCTTAGGAACATCCTTTAACGGCACTTCGGTATTGCTCATTTCCTCTATTTCAGCTGGTCCTTTTTTCAAAATATTACTTTTAATCGTAACGACAGCTTTAACAACATTAGCCTGGACATTGGTAATCTGATATCCGCCGCTGTTGTTTTCTACTGTATTGAGCTGACCGCCTCGTTTAGTAGTTGCCTTTTTTGTTATATCAACCCCTTCTTTGATGGTGGTCATGTTACCAATCTTTTGTGGATCAAATTCATCCCGCACCGGATTTTTTGAATCTTCCTCTACCATCTTTTTGAATGCTTTAGCCAATGCATCGGCATCGTCCTTATTACCAAGAATTCCTGCCATCCACAAATCTTTAAGCGTACTCCCTGCTGGATTAGTTTTTTCAGGCTCTGGTATACTAGGAAAGGGGAAGAAAAAATTATACATTCCTTTTGAAACAAAAACAGAGTCCCATAAAGGGATATCTTTAAATTCGAAAGACCCATCAGCATTTGTTGTAACCGGATGTGACCCACCCTCATTAAAACCATTGATATAACCAAACAGCTTCTTGTCTTCAGGTGTTGGTTCATCCCTGCCGTCCAAATTCAGGAAATCACTTTTAGATAAAGGCAGTGCATAGGTCTTATTACTGCCTGGTGCTTGCAATACAATAAAAGGCTTCAATGAGATTACTTTATTGGCCAAAGGCTTTGCACCACTAATACCATCACTATATCTATAAAGTAAACGTCCTTTCACTGAAGCTACAGGAGCCTCTTCTGTTGTCCAGGTCAGATTTTTTTCTACTAAGTATGAATAATCACTTAGCGTTTCATAACTGGTATAATACCTAACCGGTGGTGCCAGCGTTTTTTGCGGTCTGCGGAAATTAAATGGCGTATTGATTACCACCGTATTGCTTTTCGGATCATAGACTTTGATCCAGTATAGGTCGTTGGCATTTATTGCACAAAGCAGGTGATTGAAACTTACAACGGCCTCATTATAGGCATTCGGAATATTGGAAACCTTAGTTATCCCCGAAGCAACAAGCACAGCAGGTGGCATCACATCCTTATCCTTAGCCAGACTAACGTTCAGCGAAGTATCCTGACCTTCATAACGTGGCACCTCTGGTCCTTTTGTTAACCGGTATAGCAATACTTTTAAGCCCCCAATTGCCTCAGAAACAGTTGCCACATTCTTTTTACTATACTTTTGTTTATATCCTTTGGTGATGTGAAGGTTTAAGTTATAGCTATATACATTAGAAATGTACTCACCTACCTCTACATTGCCTACCGACAGGTTTCTCAGTTCAATTACTTTTTCCGGACTGCTATAGTAATTGTTTGCCGGATAATCTATCCTGTAACAGGTTATTAAACCCTTAGGAGGGGTTATAGCGGGAACCACAGCATTAAACAATCCATCTTTTGTTACATTTACAACGAATTTAGTCTGCTCAGTAGCACCTGGGGCTATGTTATCCTTGATCACTGTTTTCCCATCTTCCGAAAGCTGACGATAATATCGGGTCAGTTGCAATGTTCCTGAAACTGGATATACTTCCGGGTATTGATCAAATTTGTACTTTACTGTACCAGCCAGAATCATATATTTCTGTGTCGCAGTCGTATCCGGTATTTTATTATAGATAAATGACCCTTTTTTACTTTCTCCGGCTATTTCTGTATAATCTTTCATCGAATGGCTAGCTGACGGAATGTTTATAGCGGTTTTATCAGAAGTTGCATTCTGCGGCTGTTTGATAGAATAAGCCTTAATGTAAAAATCATAAGCACGGCCGTTCACAAATACCGGAGGCGAATCTGCCTTTTCAGTATAATAGAACATATCTAAAGCCTCTCTGTTGTCCACAACCTTGTTTGTTGCTTTATCCCTGATCTCAATAGTATACTTCATCGGAACATAAGTTCCCTCAATACTGGTATTGACCATTCTGGGAGCACCATTTCTTCCTCGTGTACGATTAGGTGTTGATGTTATATCCACGTCGCTGTTAATGAGTTTCCAGCGGAGATATAAAGCCTGCTTATTGTTTACATCAATCTTCTTACCCATTGAGTCGGGAGTAGGGATCAGGATCGAAATCTCTTTCATCTGATTAACAGCTAGCATTTGTGTTGCCGGGAGCTGCTCTCCATAAAGAAAAACGCTGGCTGCACTGAAACCATTATTTTTAAAAACTACCTTACCAGAAGGATCAACTGCCTGAACACGCCATGCATATTTCTTGCCCGGTTGCAACCCCAGATTACCGATAGTATAGTTATAACTAAAGCCGTTAACTGTTTGTGAAAGCAATGGAAAAGAGGTTTCGTTGAGCAGCTGATTTGGGTCTTTAGCTACATTATCAGGCATTGCGGCCATCTGAATAATATATTGGGTACCCATAGGTACAGTACCGGGATTGGTCCAGTTGAAATTAATCACTGTTGGATTTACCGGAGGAACCGCCGAAGAATTCTGTGGCCAGATCAGGATCGGAGGTTCAGGATAAGCAATGCTGATATTGGTACAACCCAAAGGCGCAGATGCCGATAACAGCTGATTATTATTGTAATCAAGGGCTTGCAAACAGAACGAATAATTCCCTTCAGGCAACCGCGATGTCTGTATGATCTTTACCTTATCTACCCCATACACATTTAAGGTATTGATGTCAAAAATATCCTTTAATGCCAGTCCGTTTAATTGTTTGGTCTCATTAGGATTTAAAACAATGGCCTGCAGCGGCACATAATTGGACCTGGTACTGATCTTTATCCCATTGTCGCCCTCTAGCTGTCCTGCCAGTTTTATCGTCTTCTGCGTATTGGTAAGGTTTTGTAAAATGAGTAGCACCTTACCTGCGTTGGAACCGGAATAGTCGGCATAATATGGAGAATATGGAGGAACGATATTAACCGTAATGTTAACACTGTTTGTTGCCTGCGCAAAGACCATACTACTCATAAAAATCAAAGCAGCAAGTATGGTTATTGTTCTTTTTGAGACCTTAATAAGAGATAACTTGTTCATGTAGTTTATTTTTACAGGTTAAAAAGAATGGGTAAAATTCAGACTGCTCCGCAGTTCGTTAAAAGAGGGCAGCGTAATGTCTTTTGAGTTGCTCTTCAGATAACTTAATGATAAAGCAGCTGCATTTCTTGGGGTGATCCGGTAGGATCCGTTGAGTGTGCCATTCAGAATATTCCCGGCATTCTTAGCATTGTTCTGTTGCTGCTGGTAACTTAAGGAAGCGTTAACCAGGTACTTTCCCTTTTCAAACTGTTTATCGACCCCCACTGAAGGACCGTAAAACACTGTTTTACCAAAGGATATATTGGCAACCGTATAATTAACACCAGCATTAATGCCAGCTGCCTGCGGTATAAAACTGAGCTGATAGGATAGATTAACAGTTTTACTATTTGATTTATTTTGAGCGGAAGTGAAATTATTTAAATCTACCAGCGACTGGATGCTGCCCACCAGCACAATTCCTTGATTAATGCTTTCACCTGGGATATTATACCTTAACATTGCATTGATATTGTGATTTGTACGGGCTACCCTTAAAGTATCAATTATCGGGTTCAGGCCCCTGTCTTGTGTAATTCCATAGTTGGAGTACCTTAAATCCACGCCATAATTCTGGGTATTATACGACACATTTAAAGACCCTATTTTACGGTTAGATCGATAAGATTTATCATGAAGGATATTGTCGTTCTGTAAACCCAGACTACCGTTGATCTGCATTTGCCCCTTAATTAGCCTCACTCCTCCTTCTACCGTATAATTCTGTACATCCGTTTCGAAGTAATAGGCTCCCATTGACTTATAATCCGGGTCTACCCTGCGGTACTTTAATAGAACATTATAATTACTGCCCTGGTAGCCTAAACTGGTTTGCCCGGCTGTTAGTGCCTGGGTAGAAGTATTTAAAGTGATCAGCTTTCTGATAAAGGCTACTTTTGCAAGCTGAAGGTGGTCTATCGTATCCGACAACTTGTTATTAGTATAGATACTGCCTGAGGCATCAAGATTAAATATAAAATGCTTTAAAAAGTTGAATCTGGCCGATATGCCCAATACCATGTTTTCAGCAGGCTTTAATCCGCTGGTCAACACCGGGTTCTTTAACGAGCTTACTTCATCCTTTGCATTTAAAAATGTAAGGTCGAAGTGGTTATTTTCTGTACCCAAGCCAAGTTTAGCACTATAACCCACCCTTTTATAAGCAGGGGTTTGTCCGAATGCACTGGACTGCAATGGGTCTTCTTCTATTGCCTTATTGAACCTTCCATAAATAAATCCAAATCTCAATTTACCTGGATTGGCTTCAACACCCCCCCCAAGAAAGGTATGTCCGGCCAATGTAAACGGTGAAAACTCAAGACTGCGCCAACCTGCGTGCAAAGTCAGCCATTTATAGTTAGGGCTAATACCATATTGATTAAATGGTTGTCTGAAGCCCCTTTGCTGATCGCTGACCACTACACTAAAGGGGAAAGAAACACCATATATTGAGATGGTAGGTGCACCACTAAGCATATAAGAAAATGCTCTTTGCCTGGCAGGGATACCATTTGAATTATAGGTACCTACCCCCAAACCAAGGGTTCCGTTAATGGCAAATGGTTTTTGTTTTACCAGTTGTTCCAAATCCTGAGCAGCCAGATACCCGGCGTTGACCATCAGAAAAAATAAGCATAGGACCAGGCTTTTCATAGTAGGCATAATTATCAGAGATGTAATTCAGTTAAAGAATCCGGGATGCAGAATGAAGCACCCCGGTTAAAACTTATTATTGCAGTTTTTGGAAATCTTTTTCTTGCAGATTGAGTTTCTGCATCGTTTGAAGCATTGGTATATTCTTATTTGTGCTGTTTAGCACACCCGATGAACTCTGTGGAACAATAACTATCCTTACTTTATCAACCACAAAAGCATTATGGGTCACATTCGGATCCTTATAGGAAATCCTGGTAAATGCACTGCTGGCATTAACAGTTAAACTATATGTATAAACGAGAGAGAAACCCATCGAGGTTGCCTGAGTATAATTTAACTGCTGCCAGTTATAGGTTCCCGGTGCACCATATGCTCTGCGGATATAGACCATTACAATACCTTTACTTACGGCATTAATGTTGGCGGCAGGAATATTATATACCGTGGTGGTGTCATTAGCCGAGGCACCTTGTTTTCTCAAAAAATAATCACCATACTGAAGTACCCAGCTAAAAGTTACATTATCTGAAGTTTCAAGAGCAATCACATTGGCACTACCATCTGCACCGTTTTGCCCTTTTAGGGAAGTACCTGAGGTACCCCAAACTCCACCTGCTTTAGGGCCATATATGGTATAAATTGAAACGTCTATGTAAAAATCACCATCTTTACCGATAGTACTGGCTGGAATGCCTACTCCGCTTAATACAGAAGAACCATTTGTTCCATTCGTGCCGTTTGTACCATTGCTACCGTTGGTGCCATTTGTTCCATTTGCACCTTTCAAAGAAACGCCGGTTCCCCATCCTGTGGTAGTTTTAGGGCCAAACATTGTAACAGAAAGACGAGCGAAATAGTAATCTCCAACTTTACCCAAATTAATTGCAGGTGCATTGTCTCCGCTATAAATCACACTTCCATCTGCTCCTGCAGGACCAGTAGGACCTTGCGCCCCATCAGCCCCTCTTAACAAGATCGGAATACCCCAACCTGCGTTTGTTTTAGGACCATATAACAGATAACTCGATTTATTCAGATAATAATCGCCCACTGCTCCTAAAGCTGGTGCGGGTAGATCAAAACCACTAAATGTAGTGCTTCCATTAACTCCATTGGTACCATTTGCGCCATCAGTACCGTTGGTACCATTTGTGCCATCCGTACCGTTGGTGCCGTTGACCCCATCTTTACCTGCGGCACCCATTAAAATAATTGGTGTTCCCCAGCCAGTGGCTATTTTAGGACCATATAAATTTCCATTGTTACGGTTAAGATAATAATCCCCAATTATTCCAATTGTTGGTACCGGCACTCCGGATCCGCTATAAATAATGCTTCCATCCTTCCCTGCAGCCCCATTTGGCCCTTGAGCTCCGGTAGCCCCACGCAACAAGATCGGGATACCCCAGCCTGCGTTTGTTTTAGGCCCATAAAGTAAATAACTAGTTTTATCAAGATAGTAATCCCCTGTGCTTCCGAGTGTAACTGAAGGAATAGTAGTGCCACTTAACGTTTTACTTCCTGCAGCGCCATTTGTACCATTGGCTCCATTGGTGCCATTCGTACCATTTGTGCCATTTGTACCGGCAGCACCTGTGGCTCCCGTAGCACCTTTAACTCCCATTAATAATAGAGGTGTTCCCCATCCTGCAGCCGTTTTTGGGCCATACAAATTTCCTGTAGAACGGTCGAGATAATAATCTCCCGCACTGCCAGAAGCTGCAGGAGGTGTTCCAGCCCCGCTATAGATGATACTTCCATCTTTTCCAGCGGCACCAATTGGGCCAACACTTCCGGCTTCACCTTGAGATCCTTGCGGTCCTTGAGCTCCGGCAGGTCCTTCCGGGCCGGTAAGTCCCTCTGATGTACATCCACTAATAACATAGCAGAGGATCATTAATATTAACAACAAATTTCTGGTTTTCATAGTCAGCGTATTTAGAATGATTGGTTGAGCATAATTAATAGGCTGAAGATATGGCCACTATTTAGCCATACCGTTATCTGATCGATGAACGAATAGAAATAATCGTTGAAGGAAAGGGAAGGAGATTAGTTTTTAGGAAATAGAATCTCTGCGGTAATAATACTGCCTCTTGTATCAACAAATCGTACTGATAAACCAAGTTTAAGAGCAAGCTCATCTACCAGTTTCAAACCTAGACCAGATAGTCCTTTATCGATATTCTCATTTTTCAACAGACTTTCGTACTCCTTTTGGCCAAACATTTTTCCCTGATTGGTAATTTGGAGCCTGACTTGATCGTTTTGCTGTTCACTATCAATTTCAATAGTCGAATACTCAGGAGCAGCCTTTATTGCATTTTGAAGCAGGTTACGGACAATAATCTGTAAGAAATAGGGATCTGTTGTTACAGATGTTGAAGCATTTAGGTTATTCTTCACCACAATATTTTTTGAGTCACTGTTCAGCTTTAGCAATTGCTGACATTGTTCAACTAAGGGCAAAATTTCTATCTTCTCGAAACTCGGATTAAAATGGTTCATCTGAGTTTTACTCCATAAAAGCAGATCTTCCATGGTTTCCAGTAAGGTACCAGTTGCTTCCTGGATATTTGAACTCAGTTGACTCTTTTGCTCTTCTGTATGAAGCTGTGGATTATGTTGTTGAAGCTTAAGGTACTGATAAACCTGGCTGATTGGTGAACGGAGATCATGACTAATGATACTAAAGAGCTTGGCTTTAGTTTGATTGGCTACTTCCAGATCGTTATTTAACTTAGCAAGTGCCCTGTTTTTCTCATCCAGTACATCAGCAGTCTTCTTCTTATTTCGGTAAATAATAGCTAATAATGAAATGACCGCAATCATTAACAAAAGTCCGGCAATTAACCATAGCCGTTCGGTCTTTCCTTTGTTTAGCTCCAGATTCTTAAGTCTGATTTGCTGTAATTTCTGGGTATTCTGATACTTGCCCTCAATCTCGTTAAAGTTCTTATTTGCTGCTGCAATCTTCAGCGTATCATTCAGCAGACTATATTTTTCCAGATGAGAATAAGCCTTATCCCACTGGTTTAAAGCCGCGTACGATTTAGCCAGGTGCACATAAATGGAGGCTAATGATGCTTTATCAAACTCATACGAATTTTCACCTAAAGCAGAGTTAAGGGCCCGGATGGCTTCGCTATATTTTTTTTGCTTGTATAATACCTTTCCAAAAAGCAGTTCGCTTTCAACAACAGGATCAACCTGAGCTGCGTTTTTAGCATAACGGAGGGCAAGCTTCACATAATGAGCTGCTAAATCTACCTTATCATGATCAAAATAGTATTCGCCCATCTGTTGGTTCGCATAGGTAAGCAGACTGTAAAGACTGTCCTTTCCCATCTCCTTATAAATACGCTGATAGTAAGCCTTAGCACTGTCAATATTATTTAATCCCAGATACGACATCAAATAATTTCGGTACAAGGTCTCTTCCCCATTTCTGAGAATATTTTTACCTATATATATTCTAGCCTCATCGAGATATTCAATTGCTTTTTTTTCCCGACTAAGGTTATTATACATTGCGGCTATATTACTTAACGAATACCCTAAATTTGCTACATCAGTAGTTGCCGTATCTACCTTTAACAGTTGTTTATACAGTTCAACTTCCTGCAATCTATATTGGATTGATTTCTCATAATCATCTATGTCATAATAATATCCACCAAGAGCAGTGGCTGTAAGGCTCTTAACATTAAGATCTTTTGAGGTGTCAGCAATTTTAACCATTCTGTTCAAAGTGGACTTTTGCTTGGGAACATCTGAAACATAATGATATACATAGGCTAATCTGCTCAATGCAGTTATTTGATAACTTGTTTTATTGATCTTTCTGGCCAAAGTTACCGTCCGTTCTAAAAAATAAACGGCACTATCATATTTTAAACTTTTCTCATAAGCGCATCCTGTAAATAAAGAGAACATGGCTTGATTTTTAATATCACCTGCCTTACACATACTTAATCCAAATTTGGCTTCTGAGATTAATTTAGTCGTCAGTTCACTTTGACGCAACAGCTCATTACAGTATAAACGCCAGGCCTCCAGCTTCTCCGTTGAAGAAGTATATTTAGAAAGATCGGGCCTCTCCTGCGCAAAGACTGGTTTATCCCATATCCAGATCAGAAAAACCGATAACATAAGGCATTTAAAAATCTGAGAAAGTGAAATAGGGCGTCGCAGCATATCAGGGCTTAATTTGAGATAATAAGGAACGATAAGTTTTGCCAATAGGTAAATTCACATCCCCAATCCCTACTGATGTATTACAGATCAGCTTTATTCTTTCCCTGGCAATAGCATAGCTTCTGTGTATCCTGGTAAATTTATCCGATGGAAGTTCTTCAAGAAAACTTGTTAAAGTAGCAAGCGTTAGGTAGCTCTTAAGTCCGGTGACAACTTTAGTATAGTCTCCAAAAGCCTCCAGATAAATGATCTCATGAATGTTTAAGTAGATGACATTATGCCCTTCTTTGAAAACCACTTTTTCGTTCTCAAATAACGTGGTATATGCCATTGCTTTTTCTCTGATCTGGATAAAATCAAACAAACGTTTCATAGCCACATCAAAACGTTCGGGAGTTAACGGCTTTAAAATATAATCGAACACCTTCAATTCAAACCCCTCTACTGCGTATTCAGGATAAGATGAAATGATAACGCATATAGGAGTATAGGAATTAATATTTCTAAAAAGCTGTAAACCATTTACATCAGGCATATCTACATCAAGAAATAAAATATCCGGCTTGTAATTCCTAATGGTTTCGAGGGCCTCCATTGCATTTGCAAAACTTCCCAGCGATTTTATATTATCAAGATTTTTCAACTCTATCTCAATAGCAAGTCTATCCAAATAGTTATCATCAACAATAATGCAAGTCAAAGCGTTTGTCATCAAAAATTTTACTTATAGCTACTGACTAAAAATACATAAAAAAAACCACTAACGGGTTAGAATGGCCAATGAGAATAAGTTCCCTATTATCATTGTCGTATTTCATCCTTTTTTCGTGCCCTTAAGTGGGGTATTTGGAAACCTATTAGAACATTTAGAAGTTATTTTAGCTGTTATTAGAGCGGTTTATCGTAAAAAACGAGCCGATGTTTTGGGCTATTTTTCCTCGCTGCTTTTCAATTTCCAAATAAAACCATCCAGTACATAATGTGTACTTTGTGGCAGTGCAAGCAAAGGGTCTTATCCGCCTAAAGCTTTACAGTCCTTTTACAACTTGCCGGAAGTTTGCAGAAAAGTGACCAAGAACCAGTTTGGCCTTAATTGGTGATCAGCTTAAACTATAGACAGATGACGATAATTAGCAAATATCCTCTACCCCATTTTTCTCGAAATACACACGTACAATTTAATTGACTTTAGGATGAACGCGGGGAAATATTCCTTAGCTTTATATTGAATAAATTACTATAAAAATGATGAAACAAGCATTAATTGGTGAATTCCTGCATGAAGCAGAAAACACAAGAAAGTTATTATCAATGATTCCGGACAGTGCTTTAGAATACCGTCCACAGCCACATCTTTGGTCAGTAGGTCAGCTAGCTTCGCATATTGCCGAAGTATACAACTGGTATGGCCCTACATTTGCCCAGGATGAATTTGATATGGGGTCTTATAAATATGACAAAGGTGATATCAGCAAAGCCGCTAACATACTGGGAAAGTTTGAAGAAAATGTTGCAAGTGCAAAGACTGTAATAGAAAACTCTGATGAATCACAGTATATGAATACCTGGACAATGTCTGCAGGAGGTAACCCAATTATGCCACCAATGCCGAAAATTCAGGTGATCAGAGGATTTCTTTATAACCATTTGTATCATCATCGCGGAGAGCTTATCTCACACCTTAGGGTAACGGGAAATAAAGTACCATCTATGTACGGCCCTAATTATGAAGAATCCCAAGGCTTTTAAATTTTGTAAAGCAAGGATGAGATTTACCAACCTTATTTATTAGGGGCGATCCTCAAAAAAAATTATAAAGTGAACCCCAAAAGTGGTCAAAAACTTTTGGGGTTCACTTCAAGTGGTCAATTTTCTCCAGAATAGTTGGGATATGCATAGCGTTCATTTACACTAAAAAACTACCTGTTGGAGGCTTAATTGTGTGCTTTAACAGAAAGATTTTTAAAAACACAGGTAAATGATTAAATAGCATTAAATGATCAGTACAGAAGGAAAAACAGACAAATACTTACCGGTACTATTGCATAGTATAGCATGGTGTATGTATCTGGTATTGGTATATAGTATGAATGACAGAGGTGCAAATTCAAACAGGCTAATCACTTATTACGGTTTGGGCATCTTTTTTCAGGCGATCATCTTTTATATCAACTTCAGTTATTTATTGCCAAATATTTATAAAAAAATTAAGCCTATAACCTGGATACTAACCAACCTTGGGCTGCTATATCTATTCTCTGTCTTATTTTTATTTATCCAGTTCCCGCTCTCGGATACCGGCTTTCTGACCAGCAAGATCTTTGCTTCTTTTCCAATTCTTTTACGAGCAATCAGTAATGGCTGGTTTGTATTATTGGCAATAGTTATCCGCTTTAGTGTAGATTGGTTTAAGCAAAAGTATCGGGATCGGGAACTGGAGAATGAAAAACTTAAGACAGAACTCTCTTTCTTAAAATCTCAAATTAATCCACATTTCTTTTTTAATGCCCTCAATAACCTCTATAGTTTAACACTAAAAAATTCACCACAGGCACCAGGCACCATATTGCAGATATCCAAGATCATGCGTTATTTGTTATATGAGACAGGTGATAAGCAGGTACCTCTTTCCATTGAAATAGAAATACTAAAGGACTACATTGCCTTACATGGGTTGAAAAGTAAAGATGAGCACAAAGAATTACTAACTGTCAGAGGAGAGATCGGCAATATTACCGTTGAACCTTTATTATTTCTTCCTTTGGTAGAAAATGTATTTAAACATGGTGCAGATCCGCTAAGCTTAGAGTTAAGCATTACAAAAGAAACGTTTGTTTTCAAAACAAGTAATCAGATTAAAAGCAACAAAAAGAAAGCAATTGGGGGTATCGGGCTACAAAATTTAGAAAGGAGATTACATCTGTTATATCCCGGGTGCTGCCACTTTGAAATTATAAAGGAGGACAACAACTTTACAGCCACAATGACTATACAACATCAACAATTATGATACGATCAATAGCCATAGATGATGAATTCCTAGCTTTAGAGATTATCGAAAACTATGTTGACCGATTACCTCTTGTACAATTAGTTCAAACGTTTACCAATCCCTTAGAATCTTTAGCAATACTCGGAACTGATCATATTGATCTGGTATTTTTGGATATTGATATGCCAGATATGAATGGAATTGAATTTGTCCAGTCTTTAAAGGAACCACCATTAATTATCTTTACTACTGCTTATTCGCAGTTTGCTCCTGAAGCATTTGAAATAGACGCCGTTGATTATCTAATAAAACCTATTCCTTTCGAACGTTTCTTAAAAGCAGTTCAAAAAGCCCAACAAAGACTAAATCAGAAAGACAATAGGAATCAACAAAATTGTTTATTTGTCAAATCTGATTATAAAACTTTCCGGGTCGACCATCATGAAATTCTGTTTATAGAAGGAATGAAAGACTTTATTTCTATAAATACTTTAAAGCGCAAGATTCCTACACTGTTAACTATCAATTCTATTCTTGAGAAATTACCTTCCGCTGAATTCATTCGCGTTCACAGGTCTTTTGTAGTTTCTATTAATAAAATAACAAGTATTGAACGAAATCATATTTACATTGATGAAATAATGATTCCGATAGGCGATGTGTTTAGAGATGAGCTGATGAAAAGGATTAGTTAACTATTAGCTGTTTATTTAGCTTGCTGATTTTACTGTTAACGGTAAAAATATGGTCATTGCCAGTTTTATTTCAGCTTTAAATTACCTTCTTGTTTTTTTGTTCCAGAAATCAGCCATTGATTTCGGTGTTTAACTCATAAGCAGGAACAAAATGTCTACAATAATTAAAACAACCAATCTTGATTACGCCTTTTCATCTAAAGAGCAGGTTCTATTTGATGTAAACCTTGAAGTGCCTACAGGGAGCATTTATGGTTTTTTAGGGCCAAACGGTGCAGGCAAAACTACCACACTAAAACTACTACTTGGTTTACTTCAAACCAGAAACTCAAATATTAAGATTTTTGATAAGGGAATTAACGATAACAGAATCGCTATTCTCAAAAAAATTGGGTCGCTAATTGAACAACCATCTTTATATCATCACCTGAGCGGATATGAAAACTTAGAGGTTTTTGCCCTATCCTATAACATTTCACCAACCCGAATAAAAGAAGTATTAGGCATAGTCGGGTTGTCGGGCGCAGCTGATAAAAAGGTAAGAGCCTATTCATTGGGAATGAAGCAACGACTGGCAATTGCACTTGCACTGCTTCATGACCCAGAGCTACTTATCTTGGATGAACCTACTAATGGTCTTGATCCTAACGGAATTATAGAAATCCGGGAACTGCTTAAACACCTTAATCAGAAGCACCATAAAACGATCTTGATTTCTAGCCATCTACTTTCAGAAGTAGAAAAAATTGCATCCGATGTTGGTATTATTCATAACGGTAAGCTCTTATTTCAGGGAAGTCTGATAGAATTGCAACATTTACAATCCAATCATTCTTTTATTGAAGCAAGAGTAAATTCAGCCCAGGCAGCTAAAGACTTATTGGCGACCAGATTTAAGGCAACCTTAGTAGGAGATACACTTCGGATAGCTTTTAAGAATGACCAGCAAATTGCAGAAATCAATCAAACTCTGGCTTTAGGCGGAATTATGGTTTATCAATTAAGATTGGTAAACCATGATCTGGAAGAGCTTTTTATGAAAACTATAGCTGAATGATATGAAAGGATTTTGTTTAAATATGAAAGCTGAATTTTTTAAAACCAAAGGCACAGCCGCCGTTTGGTTAACTATTCTCGGGGCTATTTTTGTTCCCGGTATCAATTTCATCATATGTATGCAACGACCTGATGTGATGGTAGGGAAACTTAGTCCTGAACCTTGGTTGATGTTCTTAAGGTTTAACTGGAAAAATGTAGCTGCAATCATACTCCCATTGTATGGAATACTAATGACCAGCCTTATTGTGCAGATTGAATACCGCAACCATACCTGGAAACAGGTTTATGCCTTACCCAGAACATTTGCCGATATCTTTTTCTCAAAAGTAATCGTCATTCATACCTTCCTGCTCAGTTTCCTTGTTCTTTTTAACATAGCCATTGTTGCTTCAGGATTGCTCACCAGTCAAATAAATCCAAAATATGTATTTCCCTGGAATGGGGTACCATGGATGATGATGCTCACTATATCATCAAGAGTGTATCTTGGTTTGTTGGCTGTTATGAGTATCCAATACTGGTTAAGTTTAAGATTCAGGAATTTCGCGATCTCTCTTGGAGTGGGTATGGGACTTTGGATAGTGGGTATTGTTCTGATGGATTGGGATAAAATCATTTACTATCCATACATGTATTCTTTTTTAATGTTCTTTACTGATTTCAAGGTCCATCCAGAAACATTATTGAAATTAACAATTAGTTCTATTGTTAGTTTTATTATATTCATAACACTATGCTTTAGAGATATTTGCAGATTACCTGAAAGAGGTTAAACGAACAATTATAGGATTTATGAAAGAGCCGGACAAACCAACCAAAAAGATATACACCTTAAGTAGGGTATTGTTATTCTGGGTAATTTGTATGGCGTTTATGGCCATATCATCAGGACTAACTAAACAATTACCTCTGATTTGGGGTCAGATACTTACAGTTTCTTCTGCCGCTCTTGGTTCATTTGTACTGACAATTTTGTTTTGTCGCTGGGAGGGATTACAGCTAAAAGATGTAGGTGTAATCCCTGGTGTTTCAACACTATCCCGTGTAGCTATAGGCTTTATTATTGGGTTGTTTTTAGCCTCATTACAGGTTCTTTTAATTGCATTAAATGGGCACTTGAGTATAGCGCTTTCATCTCAGATGAGCTTTACACCTATTGGTTTGAATTTGTTATTGTATGCCTTTATTGCCCTTAGAGAAGAAATTGCCTTTCGTGGATTCCCGCTGCGCAGTATAAATTATGTTGCCGGTCCTTGGGTAGCCCAGGTATTTATAGTCGTTATTTTCATAGTTGAACATATACTAGGCGGGATGACCTGGTGGCAGGCAATTTTAGGCTCAGGTACCGGAGCTGTACTATTCGGTTTAGCAGCACTTAAATCTAAAGGTATTGCTTTACCTATTGGGCTTCACTTTGCCTGGAACTTTGGGCAATGGTTCTGGGGTTTTAAAAATGACACAGGTATCTATACAGCTGTAATAGAAAAAGGATCTGAAACCAGAGTAGAACAAACAGGTATGATTTACTATTTGCTAGTTATGGGATTAGCAATATTCGCTTGTTATAAATGTGGACAAACAACTAGACAATAGCACAAACCCTAAAAAAGGAACTTATCAATTCAAATTAATACCAAATAAAATGCCCACCCATGGCTGATGCTGGTAAATCCACTTCGCCTTGTTCTTATCCATCAAGTGATCAATCCCCATTGCTAAACCAACATTGAAACGTTTCGCATCGTATATTCCGGCAATGCCTACACTACCTACAAACCCGTCATATTCATAATCAATTGCCTGTCTGGTTACATAAGGATTCATTGTTACTGAACCCAGTCCGGCAAATACGCCATATCCATACCCACTGTTCTGCAGTTCTTTTCGTTTCCCAAGATATAGGGCCGTACTTAAATTTGCATTCAACTGAGTTGGAAGCCCCCTAACTCCGGGCCTTATCTTGAAAGGTATAGTAATGATATCGATGTCCATCTTTGTATCACCTGCCTGAGCTGGCGGTGTTTGACCTGTTGCTGCTAATGATTTACAGATACAAAAGCCAACACTGAGGATATACCCTAAGGTATAGTTTAGTCGTTTTTTCATCCTTAATGTCTTTTAGAAGAGAGCGTCCAAAAAGATTAGGTCGTCATTCTGAATTCGTCATACCGGCGAAGGCCGGTATCAGGACCCCGCAAGAGAAAGAAAGCCTTGCTAATGCGGGGTCCTGATACCGGCCTTCGCCGGCATGACGAATTACCAATGACAAAGAGGTTATTCTGCTCGTTGTATATAGCGGTCGTCATGCCGCTGAAGAGCGGTATCTCGCACTAGCGAGGCTTTCTTTCTCTTGCGGGGTCCTGATACCGGCCTTCGCCGGTATGACGAATTCAGGATGACGACCGATTAAACAAAATTATCATTACTACTTTTTTGCATTCTTTCCAATGCTAGGCTCTCAGAACAACGATAAGCATAATCAAATGCTAAACACCCACCTTTTGGACATCCTCTTCGGTTTTACCAATTTTTCTTTTGATCAGCCTAAAGCCATTGGCTGAATTTTCTAATGAACCAGTTTTTAACCATCTGAGTAAGCAAGCAATAGCTAAACAGGATGCCAACCAGCCATGGAAAATAGCTTAATGGCAGAGGCTGAAGTTTAAGTGCTGCTGCAAAGGGCGAAAAAGGCAGTAAAATACCAACAATCATAATCAGACTGGTTAGTGCCACTACCGGTGCAGCTGCCCAGCTTTGAATAAAGGGAACTTTACGAGTACGGATCATGTGTACAATCAACGTTTGTGAGAGCAGCCCCTCTATGAACCAGCCCGATTGAAACAGGCTTTGATGTTCCGGAGTGTTCGCTTTAAAAACAAAGAACATGACTGCAAAAGTTGCATAATCAAAAATGGAACTAATTGGGCCAATAAAGACCATGAAACGGCTAATACCCCTTGCATCCCATTTTTGAGGCTTTTCAATAAACTCCTTGTCCATGCTATCCCATGGAATGGAAATCTGCGAAATGTCGTACAACAAGTTCTGGATTAGCAGATGAATCGGCAACATGGGTAAAAAAGGCAAAAATGCACTGGCGCCCAGCATGCTAAACATATTCCCAAAATTGCTGCTGGCAGTCATTTTTATATATTTAATGATATTACCGAAAGTCCGGCGACCATAAATCACTCCTTTTCTAAGCACCATAAGGTCTTTTTCAAGTAGGATGATATCAGCATTTTCTTTGGCAATATCCACCGCAGTATCAACAGATATGCCTACATCTGCATCCCTTAAGGCTGCTGCATCATTAATACCATCACCCATAAAACCAACCGTATGTCCTTTACGCTGCAGGAGTTTAACGACTCTTGATTTTTGAACCGGACTTAACTTAGCCAGGATACTCAACTGATCTATTTGTTCCAACAGCTCATCATCACTTAGTTTATCCAATTCAGCACCCAACACAATATGATTAATCGGAATGCCTACATCCCTGCAGATTTTACGGGTAACGATCTCATTGTCTCCGGTAAGCACCTTTATACTCACCCCTAGCTTCTGTAAACTTTCGATAGCAGGCTTTGCAGATGGTTTTGCAGGATCAAGGAAACCGATAAAACCAGTCAAAACCATATTAGATTCGTCACTAATGCTATAATTAAGCGGGCGTTCATCATATTCTTTAATGGCAACCAGCAATACCCTCAGCCCCTCCTCATTTAGTTTTCTGGAAGTATTGAGTACCGTATCCCGCATCTGTTTATCCATAGGAACAACCTTATCCTGTTCCTTGTGCAACTGACGGTCTTCTCCCGGATCAAAACTGTGACTGCAATGTGCCAGCATTTCTTCAACAGCCCCTTTGCAAATCAGCAAATGTTTCCCGTTCTTTTGCCTCAATACCACGCTCATCCTCCTACGGTGAAAATCAAAAGGGATCTCATCCAGTTTCTGATAATCCTCATCAACCTTCAAATAATCGTGTAACTCTATGTGTTCAAGAATCGCAGCATCCAGCAGATTTTTCAAGCCAGTTTGATGAAAACTATTCAGATAAGCCCACTTCAACACTTCATCATCCTGCTCGGCTTGCACATTCAAGTGCCTTTCCAATACAATTTTATCCATGGTTAAGGTACCAGTCTTATCCGTACACAATACATCCATTGCCCCTATGTTCTGAATGGCGTTTAAACGCTTAACAATAACATTGGATCTGCTCATATTTCTAGCTCCTTTGGCCAGATTTGCCGTTACAATCATCGGCAGCATCTCAGGAGTTAAACCTACTGCTACTGAGATACCAAAGAGCAAAGCGTCCATCCAATCCCCCTTGGTAATCCCATTAATAAGGAAAACAAGCGGCACCATAACCAGCATAAACCGGATTAATAGCCAGCTTACTTTGTTTACTCCCTTATCAAAACTGGTTTCAGCCCTTTTCCCTGTCAGCGTTTTACCCAAGGCACCAAAATAAGTCCTGTTTCCGGTACAAACTACCAGCGCCAATGCGGTTCCACTTACAATATTGGTTCCCATAAAACAAATATTATCCAGCTCCAGTAATGCCTTATGATCAGCATCTAAAATGGCAGCATGCCTTTTCTCTACCGGGAAAGATTCGCCGGTTAGCATGGCCTGACTTATAAAAAGATCTTTTGATTGCAAAATACGACAGTCAGCAGGTACCATATCCCCTGCACTCAACAGCACAATATCGCCGGGTACCAACTCAGTAATATCGATCTCTCTTTTACCTGAAGTTTTCCTAAGCACCGTTGCTGTGGTTTTAACCATGCTTTTTAATTGTTCAGCAGCATTACTACTGGTAAATTCCTGCCAGAATCGCAACAGCACACTCAGCATCACCATAACCCCCACTACAATTACGGTTTTATACTCCCTTTCAGCGGGATCAGCAAGCAGCACATCCATTACAAAAGAAATAATGGCCAACACAATCAACACTGCAATAAATGGATTGAGGAAAGCCTGAAACAACTGCACATACCAAGACGGGGCCTTGTTGTGCTGAACTTCGTTTAAACCGAACTGTTTTCTTTTGAGGCCGACCATGCGGCCGGTAAGTCCTTCCTGGTGACTGTTGAGAAGCAATAAGCTCTCCTGATTTTCTTTTTTAGCAACTTGGTGTATCAGTTTCATGATTGCAGCATTTTCCCTTACAGAAAAATGCGTGATCAATCTGCAGGGAGGTTAAAAATTTGATTTCTTGTAATAACTCGGACCAGAATCCATTGCTTATTATTTTTTAATGTGCCACAAAAGTAGACATAAAGAGTCCTGCCCATGGTTAGAGCCTAATTAGAATTTTATTAGAAAATCATTAGAATTTTTAAACGTGCGGAAATTCAACAGTAAAAACTGCACCCTCATTTTTTGCCGAAGAAACCCATATCTCTCCTTTATGCAGGGTCACTATTTTTTTTGTCAGGGAGAGCCCAATACCACTTCCTCCAGCATATTGGCTATTCTCGGCCCTGTAAAATGGTTTAAATATATGGGGCAGTTCTTCGGCAGAAATACCAATGCCATTATCCTGAAAGCGAATAATTACTTTATCTGCATAATAAGTGATAGCCACCTGACAGGCTTTATCGGCAGAGAATTTACATCCATTTTCCATGAGGTTTATAAATGCCGTATTTAACAGGTACTCATTCCCTTGTATAGAGATGAAATCATCATCCTCAATTTCTTTTTCAAAAATCAAATTAACCTGATACCCAGGACTGCGGTGTAACAGCTGGCTTCTTGCATCCATTAAAATCTCATCCAAACGCAATTCTTTAAAGCTGATTTTTGAAGGGTCATAACTGGCTTTTGCAAAATCGAGCAGATTACTGCTCAACTTGGCCAATTGTCGGCCGTCTTCAATGGCATGGCTAATCGCCTGCTTATAATCCGTTGTGCTACGTTCCTTCTGAAGTGACAGTTCCAGCTCTCCAAGCATCGCCGCTAAAGGGGTACGGAGTTCATGAGCGATGCTCGATACAAATTGCTTCTGGGCATCAAATGAGTTTTCCAGTCTGTCAAGCATTTGGTTAAAGGTAATGGCCAGCTCTGCAATCTCGTCTTTCCCATTCCCTTCGGTAACCCTTGAATCCAGACTTTTCGCATTGATCTCTGCTACCTTACCCACCAGATCTGATACTGGCTTAAGTGCCTGTTTAGCAAAGAAATTACCAAAAATAAACACAAGAACTATCGCAATCAGGAATCCGGCAAACAAGGTATATTTAAGTACTTCAGCATTATTTAACCCATAAACGTCTTTTGCAGCTGCCGTAATCACATAAAATTTTCCCTGATGGGGATAAAGAAACCCAATTACCTGCAATTCACCCTGATTAAATGTTATCCTTTTACGCGCAATGATCTCGTCTATCATTGCTCTGGTCTCTTTTACTTTATCTATACTTACCGCATCATGATAAAGCAGCTTAAAGTGTGTATCGTAAATGGCTACCTCTTCAGGATATAATTCATCAGAAGAATTTTTATAGATGAGCTGAAGCACAGCCGGGGCAATTTTTGCATCCAGTAAAAGGCTAGCTTTTGTAGTTGCCGACTTATACAGTTCCTTATAATACTCCTCTTCCCTATTTTTACTATAAGACAGGTATACTGTTAGCGCAAATACCAGCAAAAGCGTAGCTATAATCGCCGTAAACAGTAGAGTTAACCTATTCCTGATCTTCATACTACTGATAATTTTATAAGCTTCTGAATATAAAGCCCTGACCAGGCTTGGTATGGATCAGTCGGGTTGAAAAATCCTTATCAATCTTCTTTCTCAGGTAATTGATATACACGTCAATAAAATTGGTACCTGTATCAAAATGTGCATCCCATACTTTCTCAGCTATTTCAGCTCTTGAAAGCACCCTTTCACTGTTGCGCATCATAAATTCCAGCAATTTCAATTCCTTTGGTGTTAAACTGATCTCGGTACCGGATCGGAATACCGTCTTGGTTTGGTTGTTTAGCTCCAAATCCGCATACTTCAAAATAAATCCCTGATCTTTTACAGGCGCATGGTTCCTTTTCAACAAGGCCCGAACGCGAACATGAAGCTCTCTCAATTCAAAAGGCTTTACCAGATAATCATCAGCTCCGGCATCAAAACCTTCTACCTTATCGTCAGTAGTGCCCAATGCGGTAAGCATAATAATGGGAATATTAGCATATACATGCCTAATCTCCTTGCATAAATCCAAACCATTTATTTTGGGTAAAATGATATCCATGATGATCAAGTCATAAGGTTTGGAAAGTGCCAGCTTTTTTCCCATTTCCCCATCAAAGGCAACGGTTACCTTAAAGTCCTGCTCTTCCAGTCCCCTTTTTATCAGGTCGGCCACCCTTTGGTCGTCTTCTATCAGCAGTATTTCCATCAGTATATGATTTGTTTTAATGGTAGTGAGGCTATCATGAGTGCTGCGCATTTCTGTTTGTAAATGCGTAAACTCATAATGGTTTCATAGTTAATCAGCAAGACAAAGATAATACTTATCACCTAGCTGCAAATAACATAACAACCATACATTTACTAAAGAGAGCTCCGTATCCATCAGATCTGGGTTTATTCGATTTCCGCACCATGATAGCCCTATTTTTTGGCATTTTCTAAAAAGGTTTAATTACTATTTGATTATCCTCATCATCACTCTGAATTGGTAAGATCGACTCTAAAAACAATTAAGAAATCATTACAAAATGACGAGGTTGGTTTATGCTTGCGTTATGGTTGCCTTATGGTTGCGTTATGCTATAAGATAATTCAATCATAAGGAAACCATAACGCAGCCATAAACCAACCATAATATAATCCAGTAATTTCCTAGTGATTTCTCAGTGTTTTTTTAGTTGTATCAGTTCTCTATCTTACAGTTTTCAGTAGTTCAATATTTCGGCCTCATTTATACTTGCCGCGCAAAATCCCATAACAAATTGCTATACAGCTACTTAAATATTAAAATATTTTCAGATGATTAAATTGGATAAGTGAGCAATTTTTAGCTCACCTATTATGATAAACTCAAAAACAAACACAACATATTCATTTTCGGCTATATACAAAAAAACCGGAAAGGTGACCTAATAACAGTCACTTTTCCGGTTCAGCGGAGGAAGAGGGATTCGAACCCTCGGTACCGTTGCCAGTACGACAGTTTAGCAAACTGTTCCTTTCGGCCACTCAGGCATCCCTCCGTATCTCGAAATCTCCCTTTCGAGGTTGCAAATATAGCAATTCATTAATATTTACAAAAGAAATTTTATAGAGTTTGTTGATAATCTATGCGAACATGATAGATACTCATAAGCATCGTCTTGAATATCAACTTTATAGTTTCAAGATCTTTTAATGTAATATCGCAATTATCTAGTTGATTTTGTTCAAGTTTATAGTCAATTATACGTTCAACCAGGTCATTTATGCTCTGAGCGTCCGGATTTTTAAGACTTCTTGACGCCGCTTCCACCGAATCTGCCAACATTAAAACACCAGTTTCTTTAGAAAAAGGTATTGGCCCAGGGTAGCGGAAAATATTCTCATCAACAAATTTCTCAGGAGAATTCTTTAAAAACGACTGATAAAAATAATCTACACGAGTATTACCATGGTGAGTTCTAATAAAGTCTATCACACTTTCCGGCAATTGATGCCTACGAGTAATTTCTATGCCCTTATGCACGTGCTTAATGATGATCTGAGCACTTTGCTCGTAAGGCAGCTTATCATGCGGACTAAGCCCTGTATTTTGATTCTCAATAAAATATTGAGGGTTCTCTATTTTACCAATGTCATGATACAATGCGCCAGCCCGAACTAGTAGCGAGTTCCCTCCTATTTTGAATATAGCAGCTTCTGCCAGGTTTGCCACCTGTAAGGAGTGTTGAAATGTACCCGGTGCTTTAAAAGCAAGCTCCCTCAACAACTTATTATTGGTATTGGTAAGTTCAATTAACGCCACATCAGATGTAATTCCAAAAAGTCGTTCAAAAGCATAAATTAAAGGATAAGCAAGTAAAGAAAGTAGCACACTTACTATAAAGGGAACAAAATTAAGCCATTCTATCTGACCAATAGATCCTTCTCTCAATAAAGCAATGCCAACAAAAGAAATAAAATAGGCCGTAAGAATAAACAATGCCGATAATAGCAATTGCTCCCTTTTAACTAAGTTCCGAATACTATAAATTGCAACCATACCTGCGGTTACTTGATAATATACAAACTCAAAGCTGTTTGGCACAAAGAAACCGGCAATCAAGATCACCAGTAAATGCAAGTATAAAGCCAACCTTGTATCAAATAGTATCCTTATAATAATGGGGACTATACAATAGGGTATGTAATATAAACTAGGTAGATTTAGCTTTATTGCCCATGATAAAGCTAAGAGCATAGTTGTTGTAACCAGCAATATCAGAGAAAGCTGACGGTTATCTGCAAATATATCCTTACGAAACAGATGCAAAAACACCATTAACAAACAAACATTAAAGCCTACCAACAAGATCTGTCCAAAATAAACTAAGCTACTATCACCAATTGTTTTAGACTGAGCTTCATATATTTCCTTAAACGATTGCAGCTTTTGATAAATTTCGTCATCAATTACATTATTCTTTGCAATGATAAGTTCACCTTTCTGAACCATCCCCCTAGTTGTAGAAAGACTATTTATCGCATTCTCTTGCACAATACCAGTTAGCTTCTCATTAAAGATAATGTTAGGCTGTAAATGGTCTTCTACAAGATTGACAATTACCTCTTTTGCTTTCAAATTCACCGACTGAAAATTGTCTTTAAAATAATCAAGCGCAGTTTGAACTGTAAATACATCCTGACTGTTAACAGCTCTGCTTACATTATTATCCAGCAATGAGAAATCATAATTTTGGCTTCCCTTCTGATGCTTTGCATTAATTGCAATAATTCCCTTATCATATATCGATTTCAAGAGCTTAAATGAAGATTCCCTATACATGTCCTTTTCATTTTCAGGAAGTGCATTACTTCTCCACTTTACATCAAACTCATTTAAATAAGCCTCTTCAACATCATTAATTAAATACTTGTTTATGGTATAAATTGGCAATACATTATTCAAAGCATCCTTTTTATCAGTATCTACCTGTGGATTAGTTTTTAGGATTGCAAAGTTAAATGGAGAGATAAGATCTTTATTTTTCCAGATTTCACCCTTTTCAAACTCGTACCTGAAACGTGGTTGTTTTGGTAAAAAAGTAGTGATTATCAATACAGAAAGCACCATCATGATATACTTGATGTTTGATGAATACTTACGGTAAAGCACCCTATGAGAATTCTTTTTGATTTTTGCCAAAGCGATTTATGTTGAATTTAATTCAAAAATAACATTAATTTTCATTTGAATGTCTGATTTATTGGCTTTAAGGCTTGACCAGCTTTTATATTACCTTAAAAGATACGGCAAGTTTATAACCTTAGGTTAGACTAAATGAAAAATTATAAAGTGCGGAAATAGACGTTGAAATGTGATAAACAAAAATGATACAGATCAATAATGTTAAAAATGGTAAGTTTTAACCACCAAATGACAGTAATTATATAACTTTGCTTCCAACTAACTTAAAACACAGTAAATGAGAGAAGTAGTAATTGTATCTGCTATCAGAACTCCAATTGGTAGCTTTGGAGGTGCATTATCAAGCTTTTCTGCTACCCAATTAGGCGCTTTAGCTATTAAAGCGGCAGTGGAAAAAGCAGGACTTAAGCCCTCAGATATTCAGGAAGTTTACATGGGCAATGTTTTATCGGCCAATATTGGTCAGGCACCTGCAACACAGGCAGCTAAATTTGCCGGACTGCCCGATCTTCCAGCAACCACAATCAATAAAGTTTGTGCATCAGGTACAAAAGCAATTATGCTTGCCGCTCAAAGCATTGCACTTGGCGAAATTGACATTATTGTTGCCGGAGGAATGGAAAGCATGAGCAATGTGCCATATTATCTGGATAAAGCTCGTACTGGTTACCGTTTGGGGCATGGCCAAATTACTGATGGCCTCTTAAAAGATGGTCTTTGGGATGTTTACAATGATTACCACATGGGGTCTGCTGCCGAATTATGTGCCTCAGAATGTGGAATTAGTCGAGAAGACCAGGATGCTTTTGCAATTACCTCTTATAAAAGAGCTCAATCAGCTCAAACTGAAGGCAAGTTTGATTCAGAAATAATCCCCGTAGAAATAAAAGATCGCAAAGGCGAAATCACTCTTGTGTCTAAAGACGAAGAGCCCTTTGCTGTTAAATTTGATAAAATACCTGGTTTAAAACCGGTATTTAAAAAAGATGGAACCGTTACCGCAGCTAACGCTTCTACTCTTAATGATGGCGCCGCAGCCCTTGTTTTAATGAGTGCTGATAAGGCTAAAGAGCTTGGATTAAAGCCACTCGCTAAAATCCTGGCTTATGCCGATGCACAACAGGCACCAGAATGGTTTACAACTGCTCCATCTAAAGCTATTCCATTAGCTTTAAAAAGGGCTGGCAAAAGTATTGCCGATGTAGATTATTTTGAAATTAATGAAGCATTTTCTGTAGTTTCACTTGCCAACAACAAAGAACTTGGCTTGGCAGCAGATAAAGTAAATGTAAACGGTGGTGCCGTTTCCCTAGGTCACCCACTAGGTGCTTCGGGTGCAAGAATTGTAGTTACACTACTTTCTGTTCTTGCACAAAACAACGGGAAAATCGGTGTAGCCGGAATATGTAATGGTGGTGGTGGTGCTAGTGCTATAGTTTTAGAAAATATTATATAAATGCGAAAGAGGTTAAAACCTTTAATACTGATAATCATACTATGCTGTGCCACGGCAAAGCTTAAGGCTCAGCATAGTTTTGCTTTTAACAATGGCCCTGCAATGAGTAAATTTCAGGATTCGTTAAGCAGACTTAGTGACGACACATTCAATGCAACCAGCAATTCTGAACGCTATATCAAAAATGCAGCCTTTATAAAAACACTGGTTAATTCACTAAAAGTTCAGGGTTCATTTCTTTATCCCTTCGATTCCTTAAAGAAAATAACGATCCTAAAGTCGCCAGACAATTCTTTCAGGATATTCTCATGGTATGTCCCTCTTGATGATGGATCTTATCGTTTTTTTGGCACCATTCAGATGGCCACAAAAGATGGGAAACTAAAAATGTACCCCTTAATTGACGATACAGATAATATTAAGGATGCAAATGTGATCTCCAGTAATAAAAACTGGTATGGCGCCAGATATTACGAAATTGTTCCTGTAATTATGAACGGTCGTCCACCCTACTATGTATTGATTGGGTGGAAAGGCAACAGTTCAAAAACTTCTAAGAAAGTGATTGATGTGCTTTCTTTTAATAAAGAACAACAGCCTGTATTTGGTAAACCTGTATTTGAAGAGGCCAAAAGCACCTCCACCAAGAACAGAATTATTTTTGAGTACAACAAACAAAATACAATGACAGTAACACTGGACAAGAATGTGAATATGATTGTATTCGACCACCTTGCCCCTATTTCAGAAGAAATGAGTGGAAACTTCGAATATTACGCATCCGATTTAAGTTTTGATGCGTATAAACTATTAAATGGGAGATTAAAATTAGTAGAAAACATAGAGTTAAAGAATGAGCCGAATGCGATGGATGATCTTTTTGCAGACCCAAAAGACAAGAAAATTAAGGCAATAAAGAAGCTTTAAGTGTATTTAATACACCTTTGACGTAAATTAAAAATTTGGGAGTTTGCCATCATGTACCTATCTTGCGCGATGCTTATTTTTACAAAAACTGGGAATAGCGCTTTCTAACAACTTTAATAACTCCGACAAAAAACATTATTCCTGATGTAAAACACATGTCAGGCCTAAATAGTTTTAAATTAATACAGGTGAACTAACTGAACTTACTATAAATAATACACAAGAAAACTAAAATGGATACAAAAAATTTGGATACGCCAAATAACTTTTTTGAAAGTAAAGTACTGGGGCATCCCGCTGGACTGTTTGTTTTATTCTTCACGGAAATGTGGGAGAGATTTTCATACTACGGTATGCGGGCCCTATTGGTCATGTTCTTTACTGCATCGGTTTTAGGAGATCATCCGGGCTGGGGTTGGCCACGTGAACATGCAATGTCTCTTTTTGGATCTTATACTGCCTTAGTATATTTATCCACCATGCTTGGCGGTTACTTTGCTGATAAATTAATTGGATTTAGATGGGCTGTAATTGTTGGGGCTTTATTAATGACCTTAGGTCACGGTTGCATGGCGGTAGAAACGCCATTTTTCATTTACCTGGGCCTTGGTCTATTGGTTTTTGGAACAGGTTTTTTCAAACCAAACATGACTTCAATAGTCTCTTTAATGTACAAAGATCATCCTGAAAAGAAAGATGGTGCATATACTATTTTCTACATGGGGGTAAACGCAGGTGCATTTTTTGGAATATTATTATGCGGTTACCTTGGCGAAAAAGTTGGATGGAGTATTGGATTTGGATTAGCAGGGGTTTTCATGCTTTTTGGCTTATTACAGTTCTATTTCACTCAGAATATCTTTGGAAACATTGGTTTAAAACCACTTAAAACTAGAGATATCGTAATAGATAAAGATGATGTTGACAACAGAGTTCCATTTACATTGTGGCAGGTAGCAGTTGTTCTTCTTTGTTCAGGTTTAGGCTTAATCTGGGTTATTAACGACCCTATTTCAAAGATATCCCATGGAAAAAGCAACCTACTGAATTTCAATATTTTTGGAATGGAAGGAACCAATTTCACTATCTTATTAGCATTAGGCCTATTTCTATTCTTATTGTTTTACAGACTAACAAAATACTCAAAGGTAACTAAGGAAAAATTATACGCAGTTACCTTTTTCGCATTCTTAACCTTCTCATTCTTTGCTGTTTTTGAACAAGCACCGGGTACATTAACACTATTCGCCAGAGATTACACAGATAGAATTTTAGTAGGTAACTCCAGCTTAATTTTCTTAATTGCCAACTCTCTAATTGCAGTAGTACCTTTAGGTATTATTACATGGGTTTTATTACTACTTTTCAAGCAAACCTTTAAAAAATATGGTTTGGCAAATATTATCCTAAGCATCAGCTTTGTAATCATCTGGATCATTACCATCTGGATGTTGGTACGTGATTTTTACGGTGCAGGATTCCTGAACTTATCAGACTCTACTTTAGCTTCGCTTAAAATAGAAAAAGTAAAAGAAAGCCTTACTCAAATCCCGGCTTCATGGTTTAGTGTACTTAACTCTTTATTCATTATTACACTTGCTCCATTATTCTCTAAATGGTGGGAAAGCAGATTTAACCCAAGTGCAAACGTTAAGTTTGGTATTGGTATGATCTTATTAGGACTAGGAATGGCGTTCCTTGTTTTTGGAGCAAGAGACATCATACCAGGAGCAAAAACGGCTTCGGTAAGTATTTTCTGGTTAATCATGGTTTACCTATTCCATACCATGGCTGAGCTTTGTATCTCTCCGGTAGGTTTATCTTATGTAAGTAAGCTTGTTCCTGCCAGAATGATCGCCTTTATGTTTGGAGTTTGGTACCTGGCTATTGCTATCGCTAATAAAGTAGCTGGTATTCTTGGAGAAAACGCTGATAGTATTGCAGCTGAAAAAGGGATTAGCTATTTCTTCTTAATCATAACCGGTGTTGCTGTTGCAATTGGAGTTTTATCAATCCTGTTAACTCCAGTGATTAAAAAATTAATGCACGAAGTACGATAAGCTAAAAAACAATGCAGAAAGACATTACACTAGACGAGATTCAGAATTTCGAAGGTAAATACCCAAAGCAACTTTGGGCCTTATTTTTGGTAGAGATGTGGGAACGCTTTTGCTTTTATGGCATGCGTGGAATGCTCACTATCTTTATGATCGACAAGATTGTAGGCCTTGCCCTTAGTGATAAGAATGCAAACTTACAGTACGCGGCCATCCAGGCATTTGTGTACGCATTTACCTTCCTCGGTGGTATTTTTGCAGATAAGATTTTAGGTTTCAGAAAATCACTTTTCTTTGGAGGGATGATTATGATTCTTGGAAACTTAATTATTGCAGCATCACCAAGAGAATTCTTCTATATCGGGATCACGCTTTCCATTATTGGAACTGGCTTTTTCAAACCAAACGTTTCCTCAATGGTTGGCGATTTGTATAAAGAAGGTGATGGACGTAGAGATGCTGGCTACGGAATGTTCTATGCAGGCATCAATATTGGTGGTTTACTAGGTGGTGGTTTGTGTGTATATCTGGGTAAATATGTTTCCTGGAACTATGCATTCCTGGCAGCAGCTATTGTAATGGCTATAGGCTTAATCACCTTCTTGTTTACCAAGAAAACACTTGGACCTATTGGCGATTCACCTTTGAAAAACATGCCGGTGGGTAAGAAAAGAATGCGTGAAATTGGCGTATACCTTTTCTCTCTGATTTCTATCCCTTTGATCCTGATCATGGTACAAAACACGCATTATACAGACTATTTCATGTATACAATTGCGCCTTTATCTGTCATTTATTTCTTATATGAAACTTATAAAGTGAAAGACCGGAAGTTTCAAATGAAATTGTTTGCTGCGTTTATCTTTATATTCTGTTACTTCTTATTCAATGCCATCTATGAACAAAGTGGCGGTTCTTTAGCTCTTTTCGCGGAAAAGAACTTATCCCACACCCTGTTGTTCTTTAATATCGACCCTAACGTAGTTAATAACAGTTCAAACTCTCTTTTTGTGATTATATTGAGTCCGCTGATTGGTTTATTGTGGTTGTGGCTCGCTAAAAAGAAAATGGAACCAAATTCTATCATTAAATTCGGTATTGGATTTTTGTTCCTGGGAGCTTCCTTTTACATCTTCTTTTTTACCCGTTTCTTTGCTGATGCCAATGGCGTAACTTCATTAAACCTGTTTACTCTGGGTTATTTCGTAACCACAATTGGTGAGCTTTGCCTGGGACCAATCGGCATGTCGCTGGTTACCCAATTATCACCTAAAAAATTAACAGGTATGATGATGGGGATGTGGTTTTTAGCCAGTGCATTCGGACAGTTCGCAGCGGGTAAATTCGGTGCAGAAATGTCGGTAAGTGGCGACAATGTATCTCTACTCACCAAGCTGGAATCTTATACTGCAGGGTATTACAATTTGGCAATTTATGCGGGCATTGCTGGGGTGTTCTTAATACTCTTCTCTCCTTTAATCAAGCGTTTAATGCAAGGCGTAAGCTAAAATTGCGTTTATTTAACATATTTTAACCCGTAACCCTAAACCGGTTGCGGGTTTTTTCATTTAGAATCCATAATTTCGCTACTTAATTTATTTTACGTGTCAGACAGTCTAGTAATTATACCTACCTACAACGAGAAAGAGAATATTGAGAGAATCATTAGGAAGGTTTTTTCTTTGAGTTACTTTTTTGAAATATTAATTATTGATGATGGTTCACCAGATGGCACAGCCGAAATAGTTAAAAAGCTTCAACAAGAATATCCTGCCCTTCATTTAGAGCAAAGAACAGGTAAGCTGGGACTTGGAACTGCCTATATTCACGGTTTCAGATGGGCGTTAGCCAAACCTCAGTATCAGTATATTTTTGAGATGGATGCTGATTTCTCTCATAATCCTGATGACTTGGTACGCCTACGTGAAGCTTGTGTAAACGGTGCAGACGTTGCAATTGGCTCTCGCTATGTTAGAGGAGTTAATGTAGTAAACTGGCCTATGAGCAGAGTTTTAATGTCGTATTTTGCCTCAATGTATGTACGCTTAATCACACGTATCGACATACAGGATGCAACAGCTGGGTTTAAATGCTACCGTAGAGAAGTATTAGCTACTATTCCTTTAGACAAGATTAAATTTGTTGGCTATGCCTTTCAGATAGAGATGAAGTTTACAGCCATTAAATACGGGTTTAAAGTTGAAGAAGTTCCGATTATATTTACAGATCGTACGGAAGGCACTTCAAAAATGAGCACCAGAATTTTCAGGGAAGCATTTATTGGTGTACTACAAATGAAGGTATGGAGTTGGTTTAGAAAATACGATAGAGCTTAATCTATTCTTCTTTTCTAGGTTTTCCGTCACGCATCATTGTTCCGAAATCCCAACCTTTATCCATAGCCGAAACGATCCTTACAATTCTTTTGGTACGGGTAGGCTCTGTCTTGGCAGAATTAATCCAATTGATATACCAGTTCTGATGTGATTTAGGTTGCTTTAAAAAATTTTTAAGCAAATGTGGCTCATCAGAAAGACAAAGCTCCAGGTCTTCAGGCATCTCTATTTTAAAAGTTGTATCCTCTTCTAAAGACAGCTCCAAAACTCCTCCCAGATCTTTCTTAAGCTGCTTACGCATACCGCCATTTAGCGCCATAATGAAATCCCCCTCTCCCATTGGAACTAACGCTATCCCCTCTATCTCAAAATGATCTAAACGCCCCTTCACACGATAGCTCTTCCTGCAATCAGGTTTAATCTCATTGGCAATAGCCAATGGAATGAAAACATAAGTCCACCCCGACTTCTCGCCCATTTCAGCAAAACGCTCTATCTCTGCTTTGAAAGTTACCATACGTGGTTTTAAAGATAAGGAACAATTTAGTATCAAAAAAGATTTGTGATGCGCTATAATACTATCGTCATGCTGAATTTATTTCAGCATCTCACAAGAGAAAGGAAGCCCTGCTAGTGTGAGATCCTGAAATAAATTCAGGATGACGAAAGAATAATATGAATTTTTAAAATTTCTCTTCAACACCTAAACCAAACAATGCAAAATCATATTTAACCGGATCCATAGGATCAAATTTAAGCAGTTCATTTGTAAGCTCTACTGCTGTACGCCAATCCGTCTGTTTTCTTTCAATTAAGCCAAGCTTTCGCGCCACCCTATCCACATGCACATCACACGGGCATACCAAGTCTGAAGGCTTAATGGTGCTCCATATTCCAAAATCAACGCCATTACGGTCTTTCCTAACCATCCACCTCAAAAACATATTTAAACGTTTACAGGTCGACTTTTGCAATGGTGATGAAATGTGCTTTATCGTTCTCCTTGGATAATCAGGAAGAGAAAAAAAGTAAGACCTAAAATAATTAAGAGACCTTTCAGATTTAGGTGCTTGCTTAGCTAATTCCGGCAACATGCAGCTTGAAGAAGCATACTGCGTGTATCCATGCTGAATTTCATCAGTTAAAAAGTCCGTCCTAAAAACATCTGAGGGTGATAAAAACGCTGTTTCAAGACTATCAAACTGATGATAATGCTGATTAAAAAAGGAAACAAAATACAACAGATCAGTATCATTAAACGTCCTGTGTTTAAATCCTAGCAATCGTTTCAAATCATCCTCACCATGATGCAACATAAAATTATGCGGATCATTATCCATCCGCGCAAACAACTCATTACACTTGTTAATAATTGTTTTGCGTTGCCCCCAAGCTAAAATTGCCGCAAAAAATGCGGCAATCTCGATATCTTGTTTTTTAGTATACTGATGCGGAATACAAATTGGGTCATTTTCAATAAAGTTTGGTCTGTTATACTGATCAACCTTTACATCCAAAAATTCTTTAAGTTCTAAAAATTCCAACTGCTTGTCATTTAAAAATATCGTATTATTTAAGCGCCTGCTCTAAGTCAGCAAGCAAATCATCAATATCCTCCACCCCAACACTCAGGCGTAACAGGTTATCTGTAACTCCTACTTTCTCACGTTCCTCTTTAGGGATAGAACCATGAGTCATGGTAGTTGGATGATTAATTAATGACTCTACTCCACCAAGTGATTCTGCAAGTGTAAAAACTTTAAAAGAAGAAGCCACACGGAATGTTTCCTTTAGATCGGCATCCTTTAAAGTAATAGATACCATACCTCCAAAACCACGCATTTGCTTTTTGGCAATGTCATGATTAGGATGATCTTCAAAGCCCGGCCAATAGATCTTGTCGATTTTTGGATGAGTTTTAAGATAGCGTGCTACCTTTTCACCGTTTTCGCAATGTGCTTTCATTCTTAAGTGAAGCGTTTTAATCCCTCTCAATACTAAAAATGAATCCTGTGGGCCAGGTGTCGCTCCACAAGCATTGTAAATAAACCAAAGGTCTTTATATAACTGATCGTCGTTAACAAGCAAAGCGCCCATTACCACATCAGAGTGCCCACCAATGTATTTGGTTACCGAATGCATTACAATATCAGCACCCAAATCCATTGGATTCTGCAAATAAGGCGAAGCAAATGTGTTATCAACAGTAAGTAATAATTTATGCTGTTTGGTGATTTTAGCAACCCCCTCAATGTCAATAATTCTCATTGTTGGATTGGTTGGTGTTTCTATCCAAACCAATTTGGTATTTTCATTGATATGAGGAATTATGTTTTCAGGTTTAGACAAATCCAAGAAATGAAACTTAATGCCATATTTCTCATACACCTTGGTAAAGATGCGATAAGAACCACCATAAAGATCGTTTCCTGTGATCACCTCATCGCCAGGCTTTAATAATCGCAAAACAGTATCAGTTGCGCCCATTCCGCTTGAAAAAGCAAGACCGTATTTAGCATTTTCTAATGCCGCTAAACAATCTTCAAGCGCTTTACGAGTTGGATTAGTACCTCTCGAATATTCAAAACCTTTATGATCACCGGGAGATTTCTGCCAGTAAGTAGAGGTTTGATATATCGGAGTCATCACTGCTCCAGTTGTTGGATCAGGCTCTTGTCCGGCGTGGATAGCTTTAGTTGCAAATTTCATATATTGTCGTTTTGCTCAATTTCTGATTTAAACTGGTAACCAAGATTTTTACTGGTTGGATAACCACTTGAAGCCAGCATTGATTGTTTTTGATTTAAAGTTACTTCTTTTATTCCTGCAAAAGGCGGCAACAAAAGATCTTCATCTAAACAATGAAGAATAGATCGCTCAATAATATCAGTAAGTTTTTCTTCAGTTATAACGTTATCGGCCATACTCTGGTATAAGAAATCAAGCGCCCCTTCACCCTCAACCATAAAATGTTTTTCCTTATTAACCAGTATACGCGCAATCAGCGATCCTTCGTCCGATAAACGGTTGTATTTGATCGAATCAGCCAGGAAATTATGAATATAAATTGTGCCGCAATAGCTCAAAGTTTCATCATCCTTAATGTATTTGGTTTGATGAATGGAATGTGATTTATCAAAAGCAAACACATTGGTATGCATAGAAACCATCAACATATCACCTGAAAATTTAAGCTGACCTTCAAATTTACCACTTTCCTTAAAGTGTACTTCAACCGAAGGATCCTTAGCTACATAATCCGTTTGCAGCTTAACAGCAATTTTGGAAAGCTGGGTCTTCAGCAAGCCGAAGACCTCAGTAGTATTCCTAAAAATTTTCTGTTTTAACGAAGCTTTACGCTCAAATTCACTAAGTATTTTGCTATAATTATCAGTTTCCATTCCAATAAAGTTTAGTATGCTCGCGCAAATAATACCCTTTGAGTAGATGGCTTACCAGAGTAGATACAAACGCCCTCTTCCTGCTTGTTATCCAAAGGAATACATCTGATAGTAGCTTTTGTTTCTTCTTTAATTTTCTGTTCAGTTTCCGGAGTTCCATCCCAATGCGCAGCAATAAAACCAGCTTTACCATCAAGTAATTCTTTAAACTCATCGTAAGAATTAGCATCAGTAGTATGCTCAGTTCTATAGTTTAAAGCTTTATTGTAAATGCTTTGCTGAATGTCTTCTAAAAGCTGTGTGATAAAGATTTCAAGACCTTCCTGAGCAACAGTTTGCTTCTCTCTGGTATCTCTTCTTGCAAGCTCAACAGTTCCATTCTCCATATCTCTGCCACCAATTGCCAAACGAATTGGCACACCTTTAAGCTCATATTCTGCAAACTTAAAGCCCGGACGTTGTGTATCGCGATCATCGTATTTCACAGAAACACCTAAAGCTTTCAGTTTTGGCATTAATTCATCAACAAAAGTTGAGATTTTCTGTAGTTCCTCATCACTTTTATAAATAGGAACGATAACTACTTGTATAGGCGCTAATTTTGGAGGCAATACCAAACCGGCATCATCACTATGTGCCATAATTAATGCACCGATTAAACGTGTTGAAACACCCCATGAACTTGCCCAAACATGTTCAATTTTACCTTCTTTATTAGTGAATTTTACGTCAAAAGCTTTAGCGAAATTCTGACCAAGGAAGTGAGAAGTACCAGCCTGTAGTGCCTTTCCATCTTGCATTAATGCTTCGATGCAATAAGTATCTAAAGCTCCTGCAAAACGCTCATTGGCAGTTTTTACACCTTTTACAACCGGCAAGCCCATAAAGCTTTCAGCAAAATCAGCATAAACATCAAGCATTTTTCTTGTCTCTTCAATTGCCTCATCAGCAGTTGAGTGAGCAGTATGTCCTTCTTGCCATAAAAATTCTGTAGTACGCAAAAATAAACGGGTACGCATTTCCCAACGTACAACATTTGCCCACTGATTTATTAGTAAAGGTAGGTCTCTGTACGACTGAATCCAGCCTCTATAAGTATTCCAAATGATGGTCTCAGAAGTTGGTCTAACGATCAATTCTTCCTCTAATTTGGCAGTTTCATCAACAATAATATTTCCATTTCCGTCATTTTTAAGACGATAATGTGTCACAACGGCACATTCCGTTGCAAAACCTTCAACGTGCGAAGCTTCCTTAGAAAAATATGACTTTGGAATGAATAATGGAAAATAAGCATTACTGTGTCCTGTATCTTTAAATTTTTGGTCTAAAATACCCTGCATCTTCTCCCAAATGGAGTATCCATAGGGTTTTATCACCATACATCCCTTAACGGATGAGTGTTCTGCCAGGTCAGCTTTTATAACAATGTCGTTATACCACTGGGAATAATCTTCGTTTTTACTTGTAATGCCTTTGCTCATAGCTGAATGGAACGTTTTTTGTGTTAAATGACTTGTAATGTAGACTACAAATTTATAAATTTATACCTACAAAAAAATTGCAACACACAAAGAACACATATAGTTATGAAACCTAACCATTTATTCACGGGAATGCTCGTCATAACGGCAATAGCTGTTACGTCCTGCTCTGCGCCAAGGCTTGCGCAGCAAAGTGCCAATACGGATGATGATGTTTACAGTAGTACGGTGAAGGCGAAGGTTTATACTCCTGCTCCTCAACAAGTGCAACAACCTCAATATGATGATCAGCAATATGCTGACGAACAATATGATGAGAGTGATTATTACGGAACAAGTGATCCTTATTACGATCAGGATTATTCATCACGTATAAACAGATTTTATTATTCAAGTCCTTTCAGAACATATTACGATCCATATTATAATTCTGGATGGTACGCTTCTGGGAACTTAGATTTTGGATATAGTCCATTTTACAACAGCTACTGGAATTCACCTTATTCTGGATGGGGATATGCATATTCTCCTTTCTGGGGTTCGAACAGCTTAGGCTGGAATAATTACTACTATGGTGGTGGTTATTTTGGTGGAGGCGGATATTTCGGAGGCGGTGGCCTTTGGGGTGGAGGTTTATGGGGTGGGGGTGGATACTATGGCGGTGGCTATTACACCGGCAGAACTACCAACGTACCTGATTACAGACCAAGACCTTCTATGGGCAGAGATAATGGCATAGGAACTAATCGTAGATACGCAAGACCTGCGGGTGGTACAAGGGTAGATGCTGATGGAAATGTTATTCCAAACAGAACAAGACCATCTAGAGTAAACCCTGATGGAACTGTTTCAACCAGACCAGGCAGAACGCCTGTTAATGATGGTCAAAGTACAAGACCTGCGCGTCCTGATAACTCAAGACCAGCACCTAGTGAGAACACAAGACCTGTACGCACCGAAAGCACAAGACCAACAAGAGAAAGTGCTCCGGCCCGTCAACCCGAAAGCAGACCTAGTTACAGCCCTCCTGCCAGAGAAAGCAGTGGTGGTTCTTCTTCAGGAAGAGGTAGCAGTGGAAGTAGCGGCGGTGGAGGCGGTGGTGGAAGATCATCTAGATCCGGAAGAGGATAATTAAAGTGCCCTGCTCCTGCAGGGCACACTTAAAACCTATCATTATTTACGATACATGAAAAAACTGATACTATCTCTGGTGGCTACAGTAGCCATCTCAGGAACAACATACGCCCAGATTTACTCGCCTGATGCTTTAAAATTCTCTCAGACCAATTATGGCAGTACCTCCAGATTTAAAAGTATGGGTGGTGCGCAAATTGGTGTTGGTGGAGATATGAGTTCAATTGGCGGTAACCCTGCAGGACTTGGATTATTCACTAAATCTGAATTTAGTTTAACTCCCGAATTCAATAACTTCTCAGGAAATGCAAACTTCCTAAACCAAAATACTCAATCGTCAAAGGATAATTTAAACCTTAACCATATTGGTGTTGTTCTATTTAGCCCTTCAATTAGGGTACGTGGACAAGACACCCAAAAAGGTGTTGTTAGTTCAGTATTCGGGATTGCTTATAACAGGAATAATGATTTTGGCGGTAATTTCACCTACGGTGGATCTAACCCAAACAACTCTATAGTTGATCATTTTGCTGAAGAAGCAAATGCCAATGGTCTTCCAAATGGTTCCTTACAGCAATATGCCTACGATGGATATCTTTTAGATTATGATGCTGTAAATAAGGATTACTATGCAGTAACTAAAGTACCCAATACACAATTAAAAAGTGAAATAAGATCTGGTTCAACATCAGAACTGACAGCCTCAGGAGCAATTAATATCTCTAATCAGGTTTACATCGGAGCTAGTGTTTCATTGGTGAATGTTCGTTATGTAAATGATAGCGAATTCACAGAATCAGGTACTATAGAGCCTGACAATTCCAAATACAGCTTATCTTTCAGACAAAATCAAGAATCAAGAGGTTCGGGATATAACGCCCGTTTAGGTGTTATTCTTAGACCGGTTGAAAACTTTAGAATTGGAGCGACTTTACAATCTCCTTCATGGATGCTGATTGAAGACAATACTACGTGGACTTTAGATTCTAAAATTACCGGTGGTGCAAATTCAGGAATCCTTAATGGTAATCCGCAAGACTATCCATTTAATTATCGTGTTAGAACACCTTTAAAAGGATCCTTAGGTGCTAGCTATGTAATTGCAGGCAAAGCATTGATTTCTGCAGATGTTGACTATATAGATTATAGTACTATCCGTTTCTCAACAGATCAAGGTCTGGCACCAGATAGAATTTTAGATGAAAACAATGCAATAAGGGCGAATTACAAACAAGCTGTGAATTACAGAATTGGTGCAGAATATAAAATAGATAACGCCTTTAGCTTAAGAGGTGGTTACGGAGTTAATGGCAGTGCTATACAAGGCGACAAGAAGGAACATTTTGCTACTCAGTTTTATTCTGGTGGACTTGGCTACCGAGTGAACAACTACTATGTAGATATTGCTTACCAACGTATGGAGACAAATACAGAGTTGTCGCCCTATTTGCTTGGTGACAACGATAATCCTCTTGAGCCAGTTGCTGATATTAAAACTTCAAGAAACAATATATTCTTAACCCTAGGATTGAGGTTTTAGGAATTAAAAGCTAATTCAAATAATACGCCCGATATCCTGAATTTATTTCAGGACCTCACACATGGTATTAAATACCTGGCCAAACGAGGTCCTGAAATAAATTCAGAATATTGGGCTTTCTTAATAACACCCATTATACTTTATAACTTCTCGGATTTTTGTAGGACTATTGTAGGACTTTCATAGGACTAATATAGGACCTAAAGTCCTAAAACACTCTTTTCTTACACCAAGCGCAGTCTCTCATTACTCTCTATTAAATTCTAGATTACACCAAACAAAGAAGCCCCCTTCTCTCTCAACTTGTTCACTTTTTCTTCTACCTCTGGCACTTTCAACAGCTCAGGTGCATGATGCGGTTTTTTACGTGCATCGATTATAACAGGACCATTGCAACCCCAATGTTTATTATTGATAAATTCAGAAATACCATGAATATCTGTTGCCGGATTACTTCTTGTAAAGGTAACCCAAACCAGATTGTTTATGCTTTCAGCTGTAAATGCGGCATCATCACAAAGTACAATTAAAGGAGTTCCATATAAATCTTTGCCTTTTAATGATTCTTCTAGCGCCGCTATTTCATTCTTAGCAATTTCAGCAGTAACATACTTAGGAAGCTGCGCAACCAACACGCCCGGAATGGCAAGTTTTAAATCCGAAAAGCCGGCAGAAGGAATCAAATCAACTGGCAACTCAGTAGCTAACGTTCTCTTTTTCTCCCCTGCAGCAGCAAAAACCACTTTTGATCCACTATTCAATCCCTCGCCACTATAATCTAATGTATCGATAGTCGTTTGAGTATGGAAATGTAAATCCCTCGTCAGATCAATTCTCTCCAATACATGCTGTATAAAACGGGAAAGATCATGCGTATCTAATTGCTCATCATCCTCCCTTGCAGCAATAAACAAGTACTTAGCCAAGCTCAATTGATTTTTACCAAGAATATGATTTGCAATCGTTAATATTTCCTGAGGTCTTCTTTCATTTAAATATGGTGTGTAACGTTCACTCCCGATTGCAAATAATAACGGATGTACACCTGCTGCATCAACTGCATTCACTTCCTTTAATCCATGAATTTCTTTAGGCAAAGCCGATCCGGCAATTTCATGAATTAAAGCTCCAAAACTGGTGTCTTCCTGAGGAGGCCTACCTACAACGGTAAACGACCATATCGCATCATTTCGGTGATAAACATTATGCACCTTCATTAAAGGAAACGGATGGGTAAGGCTGTAATAACCCAAATGGTCGCCAAATGGTCCTTCCGGTTTATTATCCTGAGGATAAACAGTACCGGTTATCACAAAATCAGCATCTGCTGAAATGCAAAATCCTTCATCATCATAAAAATATCTGAACCTTCTATTACCTAAAGCACCTGCAAAAGTCATTTCTGACAGGCCTTCGGGCAATGGCATTACCGCAGCTAATGGATGAGAAGGAGGCCCGCCTACAAAAATGCTCACCTTTAAAGGCAGGCCTTTTGCATTGGCTTTCGATTGATGAACTCCAATTCCTCTATGTATTTGATAATGTAATCCTATTTCTTTATTGGTCTCGTAATCATTACCAGCCAACTGTATTCTGTACATTCCAAGATTGGCGTTTAGCACTCCCGGCTTGTCAATATCTTCCGTATAAACCTGCGGCATGGTAATAAAAGGTCCACCATCCATTGGCCAGTTTACAATTTGAGGCAACTCGCTAATGGTGGTTTTACTAAAAGTAGCTTTAAACAAACTCTGTTTTAAAGGCAGCGCTGTTAATGCTGTAAAAGCGATACCAGGTAATTTAAAAGGATTTTTTAAAGCCTTAACGGGATCTGACCTCAGGTTTACTAACTGCTCTACCTTAGGCAAGCTATCGCGAAACATAAACTTAGAACGCTCCAATGTTCCAAATAAATTAGAAACGGCCGGAAACTTACTTCCCTTAACTTTCTCGAAGTACAATGCCGGTCCTTGTTGCTCATATACCCTAAGGTGTATTGCAGCCATTTCAAGATAAGGATCTACCTCTTCTTTTATCCTAATTAAATGCCCATGCTTTTCCAGATCGGCAACGCAGTCTGCTAAACTTTTATATCCCATTACATGCCAAAGATATTAAAGAAATATTATGTATTATTGTTTAAACACCACTTACTAATTTTAAATCCTTCCGGAAGAAATGCTGTATTTCAGCAAGTCCGATCTTAAGAAGTGGATCATTGCCTCGAGAAAAAAAAACAGCTATTGATATCAGAAAGGAAGCCGAAGAGCAGTTGAAAATGCTCAATAAGCGTAAAAGCTTCATTTAGTACTCAGTTTATAAAACTTGTTATGCAAAACTTCTGCTATTAGAACTAATCGGTTTAAGGTTCAGTTACCGCTTTCCAAAAGTTCCCATTCACCCTTTTGAAAATCAGTTTAGAGAATAGTATATACTTCTAGTATATTTGTTTATAACCAAACCATATGCGCTCTAACACATTCCTTGCAACCTTGGCTTTGCTACTTTGTATTAGCTTTAGCATGCTTGGATGTTTTTCAAAAAAAATCAGTTCCAAATACAGCACTGACGAAATAAATTATTTTTTCGAACTGGCATTTTTTGATTCTGAACATCCAAAGACCATTCAGAAGTTGCAAAAATGGGAGTCCGATATTAGCATTGCCGTGACCGGTGACACAATCCCTGGAGATCAGCATCGAATTAGCGCTGCAATTAGGCAATTTCAAGATTTAAAGTTACCTATTAAAATGAGGTTGACAAACGACACTAGTGGTGCGAATGTGATTCTCAATTTTACGGGCCATAGAAATCAGAAAGATAAGGAACAACTCGGTGTAACTACAACAATAGCAATAGACTATGCAATTAAAAAGGCACACATAGAGATACTTAGCGACTCCACCTTGACAACTTCGATGAATGATGGAACACGACGTTCAGTTATATTACATGAATTAATGCATTGCTTAGGGCTGCATGGCCACAGTAACAGGTTTTCAAACGGAACTTTAAGCACGAACTGTAACACAGAATTAAAACCTATTGATCAGTCCGTAATTAAGCTGCTTTATGAAACTGAAATTCCTTGCGGATATGAGGGTAAAGACTTCGAGGAGGACTATGCTGATATCCTTGTGCATGTCAATGCTAAGCCCAAACTAAGGGTACATGTCAAGCGACACGGATTGCAGAAAGTATACAGCGAAATTCTAAGGTTTGGTCTCTATGACCAAAAAGCCGCTAAGCCTCGCGAATTAGTCAAATTCAGTTTTCCGGCAAGGGTAATCATAGATGCTAAACACAACTTCAACTCTTCAATCGACGATGCTATCACAAACTTGAACAAAGCTTCCAAAAAAATCAAATTAGCTAAGGTCGACTCAGCTACTTGTAGACCGGGAGAGGGTATCTTTATTAGCATTGTATTTAAGCCTGATCTCCCCCAGAGAGTCAAAACGCACATATCCAATACTATTTATCACGACCTCAAATACGAACTGATCGGTACCAGCAAAATTGTATTGACCTACTCCGATGAAAGCTTGGTACCTCTCGCATTATCGAATGCTTTGTTTAATGTGATTTGCCTGAATTCATATCCAAATCCGTTCAAAGAGATCAATGGTCGCATATTACTAACGCCGGAGGCGATTGAGATCGCCCAGGCATATTATGACCCAATACTTCCTACAGGCATTACTGACCAGGAGTTGCAAGAGGCCATTAGCGGATTATAGGTTCGGAAACTGTGGAGTAAAGCTTGCCTGTTTCGTTGGCTTGCATGTAAATTGATCTGCATTCATAGTCTTCAAGACTTTTACATCCCATTACATGCCAAAGATATTAAAGAATTGGAACTTGAATGGGTATTAAAAGACATTGAAAAAAATAAGACAAGCCAGTAAGACTTGTCTTATCAAACAATTATAAAAACCACACTATTTTTTACCTGCAAAAGAGCGCAGCATCCAGGTGTTTTTCTCTTTAAATTGCATAAACCTATTTACCATATCATTCGAGCCATCATCACCGGCTTTATCTGTTGCATCAAGCAGGTCACGTTCCAATTCAATTAGCTTAGCCATATCATCAAGTATAGCTTCAACCATATCCATATCTTTTAAACCTATGGTATCAATTTCTTTTATTGTAGATTCTTTAATATAATCAGCAAAGCGACTATGAGGAGGTTTTCCAAGAGTTAAAACACGCTCTGCAATTTCATCTATCGTAAGCTGGGCATTTGTATACAACTCTTCGAACTTAAGGTGCAGGGTAAAAAAATTCTGACCTTTAATATTCCAATGACAGCCTCTTAACTTCTGATAATGAATATGGTAGTTAGCTAAATAATCATTTAACATATCTACAACGGGTTTTACTTTCTTTTCATTTAAACTGATTTCTTTTGCGTCCATAGTATTTATTTTTTTATTTTGTCGTCCTTCTAGGAATTGAGAATATAACAATGTGCAATTAAAATGGTTTGAAAAATGTTCTTAAACATACAATAGGAAATCATAAGAAACGTTTATAGTATCAATTCAGGGGTTACTTTTATTATTCGTATTATTGCGAAATTACTTTATCAGAAAATTAATGTATAAATATTATATAGTATCATTCTTTGCCGTACTTCTTAATTTAACTGCTGCCGAGGCAAACACCAGAGATTCAATAGGTGTAGAAAATTATAACGGTAAAAAATTGATCGTGCACAAGGTGGTTGCAAAAGACACCTACTATTCCATAGGAAGAAGATACAACATTGTTCCTAAAACGTTAATGACATTTAATGATAACAAATACCTTCAAATTGGGGTCATTATTAAAGTACCTACCGACATTCCGTTTTCCCCTACTGCAAGCACTGCAAATAATACAAACTCAAAAGAAACTATAGTCCCGGCAACAGCTACTGATACACCGGTTGAAGGCAACCTTATAGAGCATGCTGTACAGAAAAAGGAAAACCTTAATATGTTGGCCGAAAAATACGGAACAACTGTAAATGAGATTAAAAAAGTTAACAATCTGCGTACTATAAATTTAAAAATAGGTCAGCTGTTAAAAATTCCCGCGACTAAAACTCCGGAAGAAACACCTACAGAAACTGTAGACCCGGAGAAAATCAATACTCCACCGGTTGAAAACACAGCAAAAGATCCTGTAGCAATCGTAGTTAAAAAAGACAGTACAAAGTCAACTCAAAAACCTACACCTGTTAAACCTGACACCTCAAATCCTGATTCTACAAAACAAGATGAAGGACCATTGTTAGTGCATACAGTTGCTTCTAACGAAACCATGTATTCTATTGCAACGCGATACAAATTAACAATGGATCAGTTAAAAGCTAAAAACAACTTAACTGATAACTCACTAAGTGTTGGTCAAAGGTTATTAATCAGAGGTCAGTATCCGGTAGTTACTGAAAATGCTAAACATCCTGCTAATCCTGACACGTTGAACTCTATCAAAGATCCTTCATTAAAGTATGCTGCTAGCAGATATGGCCTAAATCAGATTGATGAAAAAGGTACTGCAGCATGGATTACTGACAGTGATCTTGATCCAGCAAAAATGTTGGTTTTACACCGCACAGCTCCTATTGGAACGGTAATGAAAATCACTAACCCCATGACCAACAGATCCGCTTTTGCAAAGGTTGTTGGTAAATTTACTGAAAATGAGTCCACAAAAGATGTTATAATTGTAATGACTAAAGCGGTTGCTGATGCACTAGGTGCTTTAGACAAGAGATTTTATTGCAATTTAACATACGGCGGACAAGAGAATGAACAATAATAAGCCTTTTATTATCGGTATTGCGGGTGGTAGTGGATCCGGCAAAACCTTCTTTTTAAATTGTTTCCTACATCATTTTAAAAATGATGAGGTAACATTAGTTTCACAGGATGATTATTACATCCCGGCTGGTGAAATGACTCAGGAAGAGAACAAATTATACAACTTTGATTTACCATCAACCATTGATGATCAGCAATTTTTACTGGATATTAAGAAACTTATAAAGGGAGAAGTTGTTTATAAGAAAGAATACAACTTTAATAATCCATTGGCAATAACCAAAATATTGGAGATTAACCCTGCACCAATTATCATTGTAGAAGGGCTTTTTATTCTCCATTTTAAAGAAATTGCTCAACTTCTTGATCATAGAATTTTTGTTGAGGCAGATGAATCTGTAGCGTTAGATCGCAGAATTAAACGCGATGGTATGGAACGTGGCTACCCTGAGGAAGATGTTACTTACAAATGGCACAATCATGTGGTTCCGGCTTACAAAGAGTTCTTGTTGCCTTATAAAGGCCAATGCGATCAGGTTATCATCAACAATCATGATACACCTGAGGATATCATTAAAATAACTGAAGAGATCTCTGTAGATCTGAAAGTAAAATATTGTAAACATAAACAGGCCGAATAGGCCTGTTTATGTTTACACTGTCGTCATCCTGAATTTATTTCAGGACCTCGCACCAACAAGGCTTCCTTTCTCTTGAGAGGTCCTGAAATAAATTCAGGATGACGACAGTATATCAGGATGACGATTACGTAAATTCAACATGACGATCGTACTAGACATAACTAATCCAATATCATTTCCGGTGCACCGTCATCAGCGAAAAGCCTGCCGGCCGTAACTTGTTTAATGTAATCAACACTTACTCCCGGAGCTCTTTCAATTAACTTAAAGCCACCTTCAGGCAATATATCCAATACAGCTAGTTCCGTTACTACTTTTCTAATACAGTTTACTCCAGTAAGCGGCAAGGAGCACTTTGGCAATAATTTACTCTCCCCTGCTTTATTTACATGTTGCATAGCAACAATTATATTCTTTGCAGAAGCTACAAGATCCATAGCTCCTCCCATTCCTTTAACCATTTTACCCGGTATTTTCCAATTGGCAATATCACCATTTTCGGATACTTCCATTGCACCTAATATCGTTAAGTCAATTTTCTGACTTCTGATCATTCCAAAACTCATCGCCGAATCAAATATTGATGAGCCAGGCAAAGTAGTAATCGTTTGCTTACCTGCATTAATTAAGTCAGCATCCTCTTCCCCTTCAAATGGGAAAGGCCCCATGCCCAATAAACCATTCTCGGATTGAAGCACTACATTAATTCCATCAGGTATAAAATTAGCTACCAGAGTTGGAATACCAATTCCTAAATTCACATAGTAGCCGTCTCTAATTTCCTTTGCGATACGTTTCGCAATTCCGTTCTTATCGAGCATAAAAGTTAATTTCTTGGTCTAACCGTACGTTGTTCTATTCTTTTCTCATAATTAGCACCCTGAAAAATGCGATGCACATAAACACCAGGAGTATGAACATGATCAGGATCAAGCGTTCCCGCTTCAACAAGTTCTTCAACTTCTGCAATCGTGATCTTTCCGGCCATAGCCATAACAGGATTAAAATTTCGGCTTGTAGATCTGAAGATTAAATTGCCGGCAGTATCACCTTTCCAGGCTTTTACTAATGCAAAATCTGCATCAAATGCATATTCCATTAAATAATCCTTACCATTAAAATTTCTAATTTCTTTACCCTCTGCTACCTCAGTACCAACACCTGCAGGTGTAAAAATTGCGGGCATACCATATCCTGCTGCCATGCACCTTGTGGCTAATGTACCCTGAGGTATCAACTCCACTTCCAGCTCACCACTTAACAACTGACGTTCAAATTCGGCGTTCTCCCCTACATACGATGAGATCATTTTTTTAACCTGACGCTGCTGCAACATCAAGCCAATCCCGAAATCATCAACCCCGGCATTATTTGAAATACAAGTAAGTCTTTTAACTCCTTTTTTTACCAATGCGGTGATGCAGTTTTCAGGTATTCCACACAAACCAAAACCTCCAAGCATTAATGTACTACCGTCTTTTATGTCCCTGATCGCTTCATCAGCGCCCGCTACAACTTTGTTTATCATACTAAACGTTTTGTTACTAAATTATGCTATAAATTATGTTAGAACCAAACTATTTCGATATTTCTAGAATTTTATCATCACCTCCATTACTACTGCCTATATATACTTTTCCATTTGGCGCGGTACATATTGCTCTTAACCTTCCATATTCATTTATCAGATAATCTTTACTACTATCTATCTTATCGCCGGCAGCATTAAGTTGTAGCTGAGTTAGTTTAGAAGCTTTTAGACTAACTAATAATAAAGAGTTTTTCCACTCGGAGATCAAATCACTACCATAATAAGTTAAACCACTGGTAGCAATTGTAGGTGTCCAGGCTTTAATTGGCTCTACTACGTTGTGTGCAGCACAGAATACTTTTTCGGAGTTGCCATCGCAATAGCCTTCAACTTCTGGCCAACCATAGTTTCTGCCTTTCAGAATAATGTTTACCTCATCATCGTTATTGGGACCATGCTCCGATTCGTATAGCTTGCCATTGGCCATTACCAAACCCTGCGGATTTCTATGTCCCAAACTCCATATTCTGCTACCTGCAACAGGATTATCTGCAGGTATGGAACCATCAAGATTTACTCTTAGTATTTTACCCGACAAAGAATTCATGTCCTGGGCATTATCAGCATCACTCGCATCACCTGTTGTAATCAGTAGTTTCTTATCTTCCGTAATCAGCAACCTTGAACCGTTATGTATTGATGCTGCAGGAATTTGATCAAGAATAGTAAGAGGTGAATTCAGTTTACCATCTGAGTAAGTAAACCGAACTACCTTTCCTTTATAATTTGAACCATAATCATAAACCACATATACCCATGGATTAGCTTGAAAGTCGGGATTTAAAACCATCCCCAACAAACCGCCCTCTCCTTTTGATACCACTTCGGCAATAGTATGAAGTGGGGATACTACCCCTGATCCTGGATTTACCCTGCTGATTTTACCTGAACGTTCAGTAATCCACAATTGTTGATCCGGGCCGTAAACCACCTCCCAAATATGGGATAGCCCAGCGGCTAAAACCTTGGTTTTAATAGTAACATCGCCAGGATTCTGTGAGGCTCCGGATTTGCTTTTCTTGCAGGAAGAAACACTTACAAAGAGCGCAAACAGACTTACAATTAAAAGCTTCATAGGATGTCGTTTTTTATACAACACCCTAAAAGTAAATAAGTTTACCTAATTAAAATAAACATAAGTGATGCCATCGCCACCTCTATCGGCATGCTCATCCTCTACCCTGTTTACCTGACTATATTTCTTTAAATATTCACGAACCAGTTTCCTTAAAATACCATCTCCTTTTCCATGGATAATTTTAATAAAAGGAAAACCAAGCATAATTGACTTATCAAGATATTTTTCTACTTCATGCAAGGCATTTTCGCCACGCATTCCTCGCAGGTCTAGCTCGGCCGTAAAACTTGATATTGCTTCAGAAATACTACCTGTAAATGAATTATTCTGAACTGCCTTTTTGGCCTGCTTGTTACTGATTTTCTGTACACGGTTTTTCTTTAGTACCGAACGCAGATCACCTAGTGCAACCACCAGATTATCACGATTAATCTCTAACACCTGTCCCATGGTTTCGCTATTATTTAGCTGCACCCAATCTCCTACTTCAATAGGCGTATTACTGATTACCGGAACTTCAGGTTTCTTCTCTTCTTTTACATGATTCTGAACCAATTCCCTGTGCAGATTTTGTCTCAGTTCTTTAGTTACTACCTTATCTGCTTTACTTTCTTTAATCTCCGCTATTGTATTTTCAACCAGCTTATTGGCATTTTTAATGATAGCCTGAGCTTCCAGTTTCGCTTCCTTAATCAGTATTTTCTTATTTTCATCCAAGAACAGTTTCAACTTTTCATTTTCAGCTACTAAGTTTTTTACTTTATTCTGCTGATTTGAAAGATTCACTTTGGTATCGTAAATCTGTTTCTTTTCACGTTCCAGATCAACCAGTAAACTATCTATTCTGTTCTGATTAGTTCCGGTTTTAGCTCTTGCCAGTTCAAGCACTTCTTTTTGCAAACCAATATTTTGCGCAATTTCAAAAGCATAAGAACTACCCGGCTTACCAATTTCCAGTACGTACATAGGCTTCATTTTGTCGTTATCAAACAACATCGACGCGTTTTCTAGACCAGGAGTATTCCCGGCAAAAAGCTTCAAATTAGAGTAGTGGGTAGTAATTACACCCCTTACTTTTTTATTGTTCAATACTTCAAGCACAGCCTCAGCCATAGGGCCACCAAACTGCGGATCGGTACCAGTTCCAAACTCATCAATTAACACAAGAGATTTAGGTGTTGCATGTGCAACAAAATATCTCATTTTGGTAAGGTGTGCACTGTAAGTACTCAAATCACTTTCTATCGACTGGTCATCGCCGATATCGGCAAAGATATTGTCGAAGATACCAACCTCACTAGATTCGTGCACAGGGATCAGTAATCCCGATTGTACCATCAACTGCAGTAAACCCACAGTTTTCATACATACCGACTTACCCCCGGCATTGGGACCTGACACCAATACAACCCTCATATTTTCATTAATATGAAAGTTCAATGGAACTACAGATTTCTTGTCCTGCTTAAACGAAAGATACAATAAAGGATGACGAGCATTTACCAATTTTGTTTTTGCCTCCTTTATTAAAACAGGCATATCGGCCTCAACGTCAATAGCAAACAAAGCCTTAGCCCGTACAAAATCTAACTTGGTTAGAAAGCCATGGTACGATAATAATAATGGCGTATATGGTCTCAAATCATTGGTAAGCGCAATCAGGATCTTTATAATCTCCCTGCGTTTATCAAACTCCAAATCCCTAAGCTTATTATTTAGCGAGAACACCTCTTCAGGCTCTATATATACCGTTTGTCCACTGGCCGATTCATCATGAATAAAACCTTTCAGTTTCCTTTTATTTTCGGCCAGTACCGGAATACACATTCTGCCATCGCGTATAGTTAAACTACCATCGGCAACCCAATTATTACTAATAGCTTGCTTGTAAATAGAATCCATTCGCTTTCTTACATCCTGCTCCGCTTTTGCAATTTCACCAATTATGTTTTGAAGCGCCACTGAAGCATTGGGTTTTATCTTTCCTTTCGGATCCAATACAGACTCTATGCGTTTGAGGATATTCTTTTCAACCGGAAGATGTTCAAACAAAGCTTCCAGGTTAGGATATATTTCTTTTCTTTCGTCAAAAAACCTCAATACAGAAAATACCGTTTGCAATGAAGCATACATTTGATGCAACTCATCCTCTACCAGATAAGTTCCCTCAACCCTGATCTTATCAGCAAGTGACTTTATGTCGAAAAATGTACTGATTTGCAGTGGTTCCTGATTTTCGAGGATACTTTTAAACTCATGCGTTTGTCTCAGAAACTTATTAATCTGATCAAACTTGGTCATCACCTGCATTTTGCTCACCATCTGCTGTCCCATTGGGCTCAGGCAGTGTGCGTAAATAAGCTGTTTTACCTCATTAAACCCCAAACGCTCTAAACAATTCTCCGGATATAACATTCCTATTTCTATCTTATTTTTTCTTAATCGTCTTCTTAATTAACTCAGCAGCCTTTATAGAATCAGCTCTCTTTTTCCTTTTAATCTTTCTCAAAAGAGCTTTAGATTTTTTGGTTGAGTCTATTTTCTTAATGGAATCAGCCTTTTTAACTGCTAAAACTTTCTTTAAAGAATCTGCTTTAAACTTGGCTTTCTGTGGTGCTGTAACCTTTTTTAAGGAATCTACACGTTTCACAGAATCTGCCTTCATTTTTACTTTCAATGCTTTTGCAATTTTAGCATTCGCCAATGAATCAGCTTTTACCAAAACATTTTTCTGCTTTGTTAAACCCTTGGTTACCTTATCATAAATTTCATCTAATACCTTAGGGTGCTGAGCATAATAAATCATGCTTTTATTATAAAGTGCAGAGTCTATCTCATATCGCTTATAAATTCCATTATAATAAGATGCGGCTGTGGCTTTTGAGCTATCAAGGTTAGGAATGGTAGTGATATAGGCATCCGCAATGTGAATATCATTCAATACCAAGGCCATTTTATCTGGCTGAATAATATCAGAAGGAATACCCGGCTTACAGCCTGCAATGAATAATAAAAGGAAGGCTGTGTATATAAAGTTCTTCATTATGCGCTAAAACATCATTATTTCTTAGACAAAGTTCGCTAAGGTTCTTATTTTTACCAAAAATACTGATAAATGAGTATAGCAGATAACTTATTAAAATATAAAAGCGAATTAGACAATACAGAGGCGGAATTAATTGCGGTTTCAAAATATCAGGAACCGGATGCAATTATGGAAGCTTACAATGCAGGGCAACGTGTTTTTGGAGAGAACATAGTGCAGGAATTAGTTGACAAACAAGCATTACTACCTAAAGATATTGAATGGCATTTAATCGGCCATCTGCAAACCAACAAGGTAAAATACATTGCCCCATTTATAAAATTAATTCACTCGGTTGATAGCTTAAAGTTGTTGATTGAAATTAACAAACAGGCTTTAAAAAATAAAAGAGTAATAGACTGTTTGCTACAAATCTATATTGCTGATGAAGACACCAAATTCGGCCTTGGATTTGATGAAGCAATTGAGCTGCTTAGATCAGAAGAATTTGCTACTCTTAAAAACGTACGCATTGTAGGTTTAATGGGAATTGCAAGTAATAACGCTCCTGAGAAACAGACTTTAGATGAATTTACTGAGCTAAAAGTGCTTTTTGACGGGATAAAAGTTAGCTTTTTTAGAAAAGATGATTACTTTAAGGAAGTATCAATGGGTATGTCGGGCGATTACAAATTGGCAATCGAAGCAGGCAGTACTATGGTAAGAGTTGGAAGCAGTATTTTTGGTAAAAGGAACCATCAGAAACTGGCAAAGAAAAATGAAAACTAAGTTTCTGATAGCTTCATCACAAATAAAAAACAATAAAAACCCAATGAAAAATTAAACATTACAAAACAGAATGAGCATTACAATAAGAGTTGCTGAGCGAGAAGATTGTCCGAGATTATTAGAATTAATTCATGAATTGGCTCTTTATGAAAAAGCACCACAGGAAGTAACCGTAACTATAGCCGAATTTGAAGATGCAGGTTTTGGAGAAAACAAAGTATGGAAAGCTTTTGTTGCTGAAGATAACAGCAGGATTGTCGGCTTTGCCTTATATTATGTAAGATACTCAACCTGGAAAGGTTGTCGATTATATCTGGAAGATTTTATTGTTACTGAAGAATGCCGAGGAAAAGGAGTTGGAAAACTTCTTTTTGAAACTGTTATTCAGGAAGCAAAAGATAAAAACTACAACGGTATGGTTTGGCAGGTTCTGGACTGGAACGAACCGGCAATTAATTTTTACAATAAGTACGCTGCCGACTTAGAGGCGGGATGGTTAAATGCGTCCTTATCAAAGGAACAAATCTTAAAGTAATATGAAAAAATTAGGGCTTTTAATAATTGCGATAGGCTTTATTGCTTGTCAGAGTGAAAACAAAACAAATGGCACCGCCGATACAACAAATCTGGTAACGAGCGCAGATTCATTATCTTTTAAATATGATTCGGTAAAAGTTTACAGTAAAACTCCGGTAATCATCAATAAAAAGAATGATACTACTAAGGCAGTTATTGTGTTCCCGTTATTCTCTGATAAAAAAGTGAATCAGTTTGTTGAAAGTAAAATAAAACTTACAGCAGATTCTGGCAAAAACTACAAAACATACAACGACTATGCTGCAGATTTTGTAAAAGGCTACGATGATTTTAGGACGTCCGAAAAAGATTATCCACAAACCTGGATATTAGCTATAAAAGCTAGGGTTGTTACACAAAAACCGGCTTATTTGTCGTTGCTAAGCATCTACATGAATTACTCTGGTGGTGCACACCCTAATAGTGTATTCACTTACATCAATTACAATCCAACTACCCATCAGGAGATCCTTTTAGATTCACTGATTCAACCGGGTTCAATGGCAAAGCTTACTGCTGTAGCCGAAAAAATATTCAGAAAGAATGAAAAGCTTAGCCCTACTGCAAGCTTAAAAGACGGCTATTTCTTTGAAAAAGATACTTTTAAACTGAATGACAACTTTACAGTTACTGATCAGGGCTTAAAATTCCTTTACAACCCTTACGAAATTAAGGCTTATGTATATGGAACAACAGAACTGGTTATCCCATTCAGTGAGCTAAAAGAAATTGCTAAACCTAATTCACTACTAAGTCCAACAAATTAATGGAGGTATACAAGTTTGGAGGTGCATCAGTTAAAGATGCCGAAGGAGTAAGAAATCTTGCCAAAATCATTAAAGAACGTAATCAAAAAAACAACCTGTTAATCGTTATCTCAGCAATGGGTAAGATGACAAATAAGCTTGAGGAATTAACAAAAGCTTATTTATCGGGCCTCAATGATACGCATGAGATACTTGAAGAAGTAAAACAATTCCATTTCAATATTATCAGTGAGTTATTTCCTGATCATAGTAACCCGGTTTATAATGATGTTGCCAATTCATTTGTAGAGATTGACTGGTTACTTGAGGAAGAACCGGATAATGCTGCAGATTATATTTACGATCAGATTGTTTCAATCGGTGAGATCGTTTCTACTAAAATTGCCGCAGCTTATTTAAACGAAACAGGCTGCAATGTGCAATGGGTTGATGCACGTAATTTTATCCATACAGATAACAGTTACCGCGAAGCACAGGTAAACTGGGAAAAAACAGAACAGGAAATACAGAAAAAGCTTGCTCCTGTTTTAGAAAAATGTGTTGCTGTAACTCAAGGTTTTATTGGTAGTACAAGTGAAAACTTTACTACTACACTTGGCAGAGATGGTTCTGATTACTCGGCAGCAATATTTGCTTCCTGCTTGGATGCAAGTTCACTTACCATTTGGAAAGATGTACCCGGAGTTTTAAATGCAGACCCTAAGTGGTTTGATGAAACAGAGAGAATCCCTCGTTTGTCTTATCATGATGCAATTGAGCTGGCTTATTACGGTGCAACTATTATTCACCCGAAAACAATAAAGCCAATACAGAACAAGAACATTCCTTTGTATGTACGCTCTTTTCTTGACCATACAGCAGAGGGCACAGACATCACAGGCGAGAACAATCACCTGCCGGTTCCATCCTTTATATTTAAAGTAAACCAAGCATTGATCTCTATTTTTCCTAAAGATTTTTCATTCATCATTGAAGAAAATCTGAGTGATATTTTTAGTTTGTTCCATAAGCACAAGGTGAAAATAACCACCATGTTAAATTCTGCCATCAGTTTTTCGGTAAGTTTTGATCATGATCCTAAAAAACTGGAAGCCCTGATAGCTGATCTTTCGCAGCATTATAAGGTTAAATACAACACAGGCTTAGAATTAGTTACCATTAGGTATTACAACCAACAAACTATAGATAGGGTTACAGTAAACAAAAACATCTTACTGGAAGTTAAAAGCAGATATACTTGCCAAATTGTAATGAGGGACAAAACAACCGTTGAATAGATATGTTTTAGATAGCGAGGTTCAGGAGTACATCAAAAATCATTTAAATGATGATGTGCACAAGCTCGCTATGTCTAAAAGTCCGTTTAAGCAAGTTGATTCCAAAGACCTGGCCAACCAGATTGCAGCAAAAAATAAGTCGGCAAAAAAGCTACCTACCTGGTATAAAACTGACTCGATTTACTACCCTGCCTTACTTTCTATTGAACAATGTTCATCAGAAACCACAGCAGCCTACAAAGCAGGATTGGCTATTGGCGATAGCCTAATAGACCTTACCGGAGGTTTCGGAGTTGATAGTTATTACTTTGCAAAAGCAGTAAAAACCTTAACGCATTGCGAAATCAATGCAGATCTTTCTGAAATTACTGCTCATAACTATAGCGTATTACAGCAACCAAACATCCAATGCTTAGCAGAAGATGGTTTGGCTCTTTTAGCGAATACTGATGAAACCTTTGATACTATTTATGTAGATCCCGCCAGAAGAAGTACTGTAGGTAAGGTTTTTATGCTAAAAGATTGTACTCCAAATGTTGTTGAACATTTGGATCTGCTTTTAAATAAATCAAAGCGCATCATTATTAAAACAGCCCCTTTATTAGACATAACTGCCGGTTTAAAGGAACTTGGCAACGTTTCTGAAGTTCATATTGTAAGTGTAAAAAATGAGTGCAAGGAGTTGCTATGGGTTATTGATAGCAATAAATCTGTACAGGAACCAAAAATAGTAGCGGTTACGCTCAATGAATCTCAAAAGGAGTTTGTTTTTTTAAAGGGCGAAGAAGAAACAGAAGCTGAATTGCTAAGCGCTACCCCTTCAGGCTATCTGTATGAACCGGATACGGCCTTGCTTAAAAGTGGGGCCTTTAACTTAATAGCTACCCGATTCGGATTAAAAAAACTACATCACCAAACACAATTGTATGTTTCAGAGCATATAGACTCTTCCTTTCCAGGACGAATTTTTAAGATTAACCAGATGATCTCTGCCAGTGATCTTAAAAAAGAAAAGACGCTAAAGGCCAATGTTATTGTCAGAAACTATCGTGATAAGGCAGAAAACCTAGTTAAGAAATATAAAATAAAACCCGATCATCACAAATTCCTCATCTTTACCCAAGGTGCAAATGATGGTTATTTAATAATAGATGCCGAGATAGTGCAACATTATTGAGCAATTTAATTTAGCTTTATGATAGTGAATACACACTAACCAAATTTTCGCTTGTAATGAAACCATTAACGCTCATTCTCCTATCCCTATTTATTTCTTTTACTGTTTTATCACAAGATAAAAGTAAGGCCTCAGTGCTGATCACTGAAGGAGTTAAATTACATGATGCAGGCAAGTTTGAGGATGCCATTGTAAAGTACAAGGAAGCACTGGAACTAGAGCCAAATAATCCGACAGCCAATTATGAAATTGCCTTTTCACTTCTTAGTACTAAGAAAACCAAAGAGGCCATCACTTATATCAACAAGTTAATTGATGGAAAGGCTCCTAATGCTGCCAGCGCTTATGATATGCTAGGCAGTATATATGACAACGAAGGAAATACAGATAAAGCCATTGAAACCTATAAACTTGGCATAAAAGCATACCCTGAATATCAGGGTTTATATTACAATCTGGCAATAACATATGTACGAGCAGGAAAAAATGAAGAGGCACTACAATGTGCTACAAAATCCTTACAGATTAATCCAAAACACGCAAGTAGTCATAGATTATATGCAGTAATTAATATGGCTGAGCCTGCAAATAAAATTGCTGCCCTCCTTGCCTATTGTAATTTCCTGATACTGGAAACAACTTCTGAGCGCTCAGTAAAAGCTTATCAGGACATTAAAAAAATTCTAAATCTAGGTGTTCCTAAAACAGAAGGAACAAATAATATTACTATCAGTTCAAATAAAAAGAACCCTAGCTATGATGCTGCAAACCTAGCAATTTCAATGGCATCATTTTCGCCTGGAATTGCTAATTTATCTGAAACAGACCAACTAGAACTGCAACTAAAAACTATTTTAGGCATTGTAGGTGAACTTTCTGAGAAGAAAAAAGACAAGGATTTTTTCTGGACTTTTTATGCCGATTACTTTTATAAACTATCTAAATCAGAGTATATGCCATTAATAGCGCGCATTGTAAGCTTTACTTCCGATCAGGAAGAAAAGAAAAAGTGGATAAAAGAACATGAAAAAATGCTAACAGATTATTCAGTTTGGGAATCTGCAACTCCTCATAATTGATATTTGTTTAGTTATTAGCCAATTCCTTAATGTCCGTTACTTCCAATATTGGCTTAGGGTAACCCTTTAGCACGCTATTAATCATAGCCTGCCCTACTTCACGCAAAGTACTTACGCGTCCGGGCATTAAGAATCGTAACAAAGGATACAAAGAAGCTATAGCTTTATAAAAGCCCTTAACATTTACTTGTCCTTCGGTTGGTTTCATAAAGGCTGGTCTAAAATTATACACCTTTTTAAATGGAAGCTTCATTAAAGCATTCTCAGTTCTACCTTTTACCCGTGCCCACATAATTCTTCCTTTTTCAGAGCTATCTGTATGGCTTCCTGATATATGGCCAAAAATCATTTCAGGACTAAGGCTAACCAGTTTATTGGCAAAATGCATAACTGTATCGTAAGTAATATGTGTATACTCTGATTCATTGAGCCCATTTGAACTTATACCAGCACAGTAAAAGCAGGCATCGTAGCCAATTAACTGATCTTGTATACTATCCAGATTAAAGAAGTCTGGCACAATGCATTCCTTCAATTTAGGATGTTTAGCACCGGCATAGGCCTTCCTACTAACCGACAAAACTTCCTTTATCTGAGGATTTGACAAGCATTCTAACAGTACTCCTTCTCCTACCATCCCTGTAGCTCCAGTAATGATCACATTAATTTCCATATAGCTAATAATTTAGGCCAACACAAAACTTTGGCTCTTTGATATAAAAGTAGCAACATTAATGAGATTAAACATCATTCAAACTTCTGATATATTCAATGCCCAATGCTAATAACATATCCAATTTTAACATTCTTTAACATACTTTAACACTCCTAAAAAACCTAGCTTTCAATGTTTTACTTATTTTTACTATTAAGTAAATTACCCTCAAACCATGAACCTATACCAAAAAACCAACAATCTTGTAGGATTTCTGCTTTTCCTTATTGCAGGAGTTGTCTACTGGCTCACTATGGAACCGACCGTAAGCTTTTGGGACTGCGGAGAATTCATTACAGCAGCCGATAAATTACAGGTAGGCCACCAACCGGGAGCTCCACTATTTCTTATGATTGGCAAGTTATTCTCGTTACTCGCCGCTGGCAATACTGCAAAAGTCGCTTACTGGATCAACTTTAGCTCGGTAGTTGCCAGTGCAGCCACCGTAATGTTTCTGTACTGGACTATCACATTAATAGCCAGTAAACTTTATAAGCAGGAAAAAACTAAAGCAGATATGCTTACCATCATCGCAACGGGTGTTGTGGGTGCATTGGCATTTACTTTCTCTGACACCTTTTGGTTCTCGGCAGTAGAAGCTGAAGTTTACTCGCTTTCCATGTTATTTACCGCCCTTGTATTTTGGGCAATTTTAAAATGGGAACAGAATACCGACGACCGCTGGTTAGTGCTTATAGCTTTCGTAATTGGCTTATCCATAGGCGTTCACCTATTAAGCTTATTAGCAATCCCGGCAGTAGTACTTGTTTATTACTTCAAAAAAACGGAAAAGCCGACCACATTTGGCATCATTAAGGCAATTGGTGTTGCCGGTGTTATATGGGTAGTGGTTCAGTTTGTAATTATCCAATATTTTGTGCTTTTTGCTGCTAAGTTCGACTTGTTATTTGTAAACACACTAGGTTTTGGGTTTGGCTATGGCGCAATGGCATTTTTGTTCCTTTTAGCTGGCAGTATTACTTACGCCATCTATTACTCCATTAAACATAAAAAGTACAATCTTAATCTGGCAATGATATGTCTTACGTTTGTGCTCTTTGGCTTTAGCTCTTACTTTTTAATTCTAATAAGGGCAGATGCAAAACCAAGTTTAAACCTTTCTAACCCGGATAATGCTTTTGCGTTATATGGTTACTTAGGACGTACAAATTATGAGAAAACACCCCTTTTATATGGACAAACTTTTGATGCCAAGCAAATTGACGGAAAGGATACCTTCACCAAATACAGAAAAGGAAAGGACAAATATGAGGTTTCTGGAAAAGGCGTAGACATTGAATACGACAAGAACTTATTCTTCCCAAGAACATACAGCGACAAACCGGATCACATCAACTTTTACAAGCAATGGCTAAACCTTGCTGATGGAGAAACTCCTTCTTTCGCTCAGAATTTAAAGTTCTTCGCTTCGTATCAGATGGGCTTTATGTACTGGCGCTATTTTTTCTGGAATTTTATTGGTCGACAAAATGATAACCAGGGCCAGGGAGGTTACAGTGAAGGAAACTGGATATCAGGTATTAAACCATTAGATGCAGCAAGATTGGGAAGTCAGACTAATCTGCCACCAACTATTGTAGCAAATGAAGGGTTTAACAGATTTTATGGTTTACCTTTAATATTAGGTATTGCAGGGCTATTATTTTTATATCGCCGAAACAGAAATGACGCTTTAATTATTACAACCTTGTTCTTGTTTACCGGATTGGCTATTATTGTTTATTTAAATCAGGATCCAAGACAGGTTAGAGAAAGAGATTACGCATATGTAGGTTCCTTTTATGCCTTCGCCATTTTTATTGGCTTTGGGGTATTTGCTATTAGAGAATGGTTGTCACGCTTTAATGCGCCTAAACTAAGCCTTATTGTAGCCTCTCTAATTGGTTTATTGGCAGCTCCCGCAATTATGGGATTTCAGGGCTGGGGCGATCATGATCGCTCCGGAAAAACGACAGCACTAGACTGGGCCAAAAATTACCTGAACTCTTGTGCACCAAACGCTATCCTATTTGTTACCGCAGACAACGACACGTTCCCATTGTGGTATGCTCAGGAGGTTGAAGGCATCCGTACGGACATTAGAGTGGTAAACATTCAATACCTTTCTGATGATGCTTACATCGATCAGATGAAGTTAAAGCTGCGTAAATCTGCTCCATTACCTATTACAATGCCTACAGAGAAATATGTAAATGGGGTTAGAGATTACATGTACTATAATGATTACGGCTTTAAAGACAGTGTCGAATTAAAAGATCTTATAGCGGTTTTAACTTCCGATGAAAAGGCTGATCAACTACAATTAACGGATGGAACCTATATGAATTTCATCCCTACCAAAAACTTTAAGCTAACTGTAAATACTGATCAGCTTATAAAAACCGGTACCATTTCAGCCAAGGATAAAGACAAAGTTACCCCACAAATGGAGTGGAACTACAACAAGAATATCATGCTTAAATCTGATCTGGCCTTGTTGGATATCCTTGCAAATAACAATTGGGAAAGGCCAATATATTTTGAGTCTAATGTATCTGAGGATACTTATGTTGGGCTAGGTAAATACTTATACCTTGAGGGCTATGCACTTCGTTTGCTTCCTTTTAAAACGGATCCTAAAGATACCCGCGATAAAATGGAGAAAACCAATAGCGACGCCATGTATGATAACATAATGAACCGATTTGATTTGAAAGGTTTTAAAACTGCCAAATACATGGATCCTGAAAGCAGAAGGGTTGCTCAGGGTACATGGAGTATATCAAACTCGCTTACAACCAACCTCTTTATGGAAGGCAAAACGACTCAGGCACATAAACTTTTAACAAAGAGCATCAAAGATATTCCTTTGAAAAACTATTCAATTGATGATACCATAAACAGGTATCAAACCATACAGAATATGTATGCTTTAAGTGAAACTAAAGCTGCTAATGCATTGACAGCTGAAACGCTTGAATTTTTGGACAAAGAACTAACCTACATTTCTTCTTTAGAACCTGAACGCTATAATTCTTATACTAGGGATATTCAGTTGGGGATGTATGTTTTAAATAATCTTCACAGGATTTCGGCTGGTTATAAGCAAACTGACTTGAGTGATAAAATCGCTAAAAAGTTTGAAGAGCTGCAAGCGAAATTTAGTTAATATGACAAAAGGGGCTTAAAGCCCCTTTTGTTGTTTAACGATTTATCAAACCACCCTTATTTGTTAGGTTGAGGTGTAGTTCTTAAATAAGGTTTAATCACTTTATGTCCTTTAGGGAATCTTGCAGGAATGTCTTCCGTTTTAATGCTGTTCATTACCACAACATCTTGTCCATCTTCCCAATCAGCAGGTGTTGCAACGCTGTAATTAGCGGTAAGTTGCAATGAATCGATAACTCTCAACACTTCGTTAAAGTTACGACCTGTAGATGCAGGGTAAGTCAACATCAATTTAACTTTTTTATCAGGAGAGATTACGAACAATGAACGCACGGTTAAGGTTTCAGAAGCATTCGGATGAATCATATCATATAAATCCGCAATTTTCTTGTCCTCATCAGCTATAATAGGAAACTCTACATTTGTATTTTGAGTTTCATTGATGTCTTTAATCCAGCCTTTATGAGACTCAGCAGAATCAACGCTAAGCGCCAATACTTTAACATTTCTTTTTTCGAATTCTCCTTTTAAAGATGCAGTGCGACCAAGTTCTGTGGTACATACCGGAGTATAATCTGCAGGGTGAGAAAATAAAACTCCCCAGCTATCTCCTAGGAATTCATAAAAATCGATATCTCCAATAGATGTTTCTGCTTTAAAATTGGGAGCTGCGTCCCCTATTCTTAAACTCATAATTATATATTTTAGTAGTAAATAACAATGTTTAAAAGTAAATATTAATGTCTACAAGTTAAGTATACTATTTAAAATAATTCTCCTGTTTTTGTAATAAAATTAATATTTGGGATCTTACTTCCCAAGTGTTTATTGAATTGTTTAATCGTGTAATCGGCCAAAATTGGAGTATCCTTTTCATCGTGCTGATGCAGAAAGAAATATACTTTTTCTAGTCCTTTTTCTAGCCATTCTTTAATTCTTACCACCCAATCGTCGATCCGTGCAAAATCAGAATCCTGATGTGCTGATCCATTACCCACAAAGCGAATAAATATTTCGGGGATGGTTAATTCCATGTGTAAACAGTCTCTTCTACCACTTGCATCTGTTATTACAGCGCCTTTATTTAGTTTAGTAAACATATCAAATACTTGATTTCTGTTTGTTTCATCTAAAAACCAACCTTCGTGCCTTAACTCTACAAAAACAGCTAGATCTGTCGGCAAATATTTTAGATATTCTTCTAGAATAGGGAGACTTTTAGGCGTAAAGTTATCTCCCAATTGCAAAAAGCATGGACCTAGAAACTGGCCAAACTCAGAAATACTAGCGAGAAAAAGATCTGTAGGCACTTCTGCATCTTTTAATCTTTTGATATGACTAATTGTTCTCGAAAACTTAGGACAGAAAATAAAGCTATTGCTGGAATTCTCTTCAGCCTTAGCCTTCCATTTCTTGATCAGTTCTACATTTGGGATGCTGTAAAAAACGGCATTCAGCTCAATAGAGTTAAAGTGTTTTACATATTGATCCAGAAAGTCAGCCTCTTTAGTTTTTGGTGGATAGATCATATTCAACCATTCTTTTCTACCCCATTTAGCACAACCAACGTAAAACTCAGGGTTTTTAGCCGGTTTACCCTTCGCCAATGTTTTTGAAGTTTGTATACCATCTTGTGGCAATGTAAAATCTACATCTTTTATCTGACTGTCTGCTACCTTTCCGAAATCCATATTTAAAGCTTTATACAAAACAATGCCATGAGAGTAGAGAAATTCCTTTTGGCTTTGTAATTTTCTATAGTTTATAATTAATTTAAAATTAGCTTAAATACCTATATGTTTATTCACAAATTCAATAAAACACTACTTTTATAACGATATTTTTAAATCAAAACTCAACAACTTACCGATATGAAATATTTTTATACCATAGGCCTGCTTATACTATCTAATAGCTTCATGACACTTGCCTGGTATGGTCATTTAAAGTTCTTTCCAAAAAACTCTGCTTACTCTTCGTCATTGTGGACAATCATCTTACTGAGTTGGGCAATTGCATTTTTTGAATACTGCTTTCAAGTACCTGCAAATCGTATTGGTTCATCTGAACTGGGAGGTCCTTTTTCGCTTATGCAATTGAAAGTGCTACAGGAGGTAATTACACTAATTGTTTTTGTTATTTTCTCAAGCTTGGTATTTAAAAATGTGAGTTTAAATTACAATCATCTAATTGGGTTTAGCTTACTGATTGGAGCGGTTTACTTTATTTTCAGGGCATAATTTATTTGCAATCCTCGTCGAATTAAAAACGCAAGGAGGCTGTGAGGTGAAATATTCCTTAAAAGAAATTAACACTTGTGCAATATTTGGATATAGATTTGACCTTGTTAAATATCAAGTTTATTATTTAAATAATTGAGCTACATGAGTAAAAAAACTAATGAGCTATTAGTTCCTGATGAATTAGTAATGAATAAAATATATCACATCAGAGGGATGAAAGTGATGATTGACAAAGATCTTGCAGAATTATATGAGGTACAGACACGTAATCTAAATAAAGCAGTTAGCAGAAATTTAAAACGTTTTCCTGATGAAGATTTTATGTTTCAATTAACAGATGATGAGTTTAAAAACTTGATGTTCCAAAATGGAACATCAAGTTGGGGCGGAACACGAAAATCTCCTTACGTTTTCACGGAACAGGGAGTGGCTATGTTGTCCGGTATACTTAACAGTGACAGAGCTATAGCAGTAAACATTCAAATCATGAGGATATTTACCCGTATACGCCATATGCTAGCAGACAATACAGAAATCCGATTAGAGATCGAGAAAATCAAGAACAAACTAGACAATCAGGATAAAAACATGGAAATCGTATTTCGTTATCTCGATGAGTTACTTGAAAGGCATGAAAATCCAAATCCTCCAAGAATACGAATTGGATTTAAACCTGATAGCTTGTAAATAAAATCTAGCCAATACAAGGGGATATCAGGATGACGGCTATATAAATACAAAAGGTCTGTATCAATGATACAAACCCTTTATTAGATGCGTTAACTATCTCTTACCTATTAATTATAACCTTTTACCATGAAAACATATTCTTGAACCTTAGAAAGTTGTTTTGATGGCTCTAATTTATACAATTGGCTTTTTCTAACTGAAGATATCTTTCCAACAACAGAATCCTGAGGGATTGAGCTTAATGCTTCCTGAAGAAACTTAGCTTTTACGGCAAATGTTGCTCCATCTGTATAGCTTTCTTTAGCATTGATTATACCAATGATATTCCCGTTGTTATCTAATAATGGACCTCCGCTATTACCCGGATTAACATCAAGAGAAACCTGGTAAGCTAAAGTATCACCATTAAAACCACTTTGTGAACTTAAATAACCTTTTCCAAATACGATATCATCTTTAGGATAACCAAGGGTATAAACAGACTCTCCCATTCCAACTCTTCCTTTTTTCAATGAATAAGGTAAAGAGGCCAATGAGAAGTTTTTATCTATAATTTTAAGAATGGCAATGTCATTTGTAGGATCTTTATAGGTAATATCTACCTTATACATGTCACCTTTACTGTTCTGCACATAAATACTATCAGATTTTTCAATTACATGGTAACTAGTTAAAATATAACCATTAGATGAAATAGCAAAACCAGTTCCACCAAATTTAACAGGTTTCACTGCAGCCTTAGTGGTCTGACTTGATTTTACTTCTCTTATTAAGTTACTAGTAGAACTTTTAAGTTTACTAAGCTCTGCGCTCATCTGCTTGTAGCTTCCTGTCTGCTCTGTAGTTTGTTGTATAGAGTAAATAGTAACAACTGTTAACAATATAAAAGAGGCAGCCACGGCGATCGCTGATTTATTTTTGCGCCACAGATTAACAATAAACGAAGGGTGGGGCCCAAGCTTTTTACTCAATGCATCAACATCGATCTGATCATGTGCATGATCCATCTTGTTTTTCAAATCAAGATTTGAAGCATAATCTTTCAATGAATCCAGAAAAACCTTATGTGCAACAACTTTATGATCAACAGTTGGATCATTTAAGCGCAATTGCTCAAAAGCGGTAGCTTCTGCTTCAGAAAGTTTACCATTTAGGTAATCTTCAATTATACCCTCTAACTCTATTTCGTTCCTCATATCACGATTGAAAAAATAATTTCTTTAACCTTTGCAAGCATTTATACTTTTGTGTTTTAGCGTTATCGGTATTTGTATACCCAAACTTTTCACAAATTTCCTGCATGGAAAGGTTGTTAATATAAAAGTCCTGAATAATGGTTTTGCAGGGTTCACCTAGGTGAAGGAGTGCTTCTTGCATTTTATCAAACTGCCTATCCTTCTCTTCGTGCTGTTCAACATCCTCATCTATCGCTATCACATCCTCAAAGTCAGAGATGTTATTTGTTTTCTTGCTTTGCTGGGCAAGTTTCTTTAACCAAATACGTCTGCAAACTGAGTATATATATGTTTTTAGTTTGCTGCTTAACTCGAAATCTCCGCTTTTAATTTTATTATATAAAACAATTATGCCTTCCTGATACACATCTTTCGCATCATCTTCATCACCGTTATTATTTAAAATAAACTGCAAAATCATCGGAAAATACCCCGTATACAATTTATTTAGCGCTTCTTCTGAGTTATTTAAGACCCCTAAAACTACCTCTCTATCTGTTGGAACTGAACTGCTTAACTTATTACTCACCAATTAATACATTTAAACGTGAATGGTAACCCAATGATAACAAAAAAAATTACTTTTTTTATTTCTTCCTTTAATACGGCAATACTATAAAGAGTAACCCAGTAACCCGCCATTAAAATATTTTTTATTTTTTTTTAATTAGGTGGGTTACCTTTTAGACTTTACTGTATTAATCTGTAAAATTAATTAATTATTTAAAATAGAATTAGAATGAAAAACGCATTTAAATTTGGCTTTTTAGCTTTAGCAATCTCTTTATCAGTAGCAGCTTGTAACTCTGAGAAAAAAGCAGATACTACTGACACTTCAGTAGTTGATTCTTCAGCTGTTGCAACTGTTGATACTACTGTTGTTGATACTGCTAAGAAAGATTCAGCTGCAGCTGTTACTGCTCCTGTTGATTCAGCTGCTAAACACTAGTCAAAAAGCAACTTATAAAAAAGGCTTTGGATATTTCCAAAGCCTTTTTTCTTGTCCAAACTTTTGCTTTTCAGCAACCTTACTTCATTAAAAGGCTAATAAATGCTACATTTGCGCTTGTAAAATAAGTCAAATTCATGAATTTATCTCCTCTTCAAGCTATTTCTCCAGTTGATGGTCGTTATAGAAACACTACACAAAGCCTTTCTAAATATTTTTCAGAGTCAGCTTTAATAAAATACAGAGTATTTGTAGAAATCGAATACTTTATAGCACTTTGCGAAACTGGCCTGCCTGGTTTAAAAGAATTCGATAAATCTATTTATAGTAAATTACGCCTAATTCATGAGCAGTTCAACGATACTCATGCTCAGGAAATTAAAGACACTGAAAAAATCACTAATCACGACGTTAAAGCGGTTGAATATTTTATAAAGAAACAATTTGATCAATTAGGTCTTGAAGCTTATAAAGAATTTATCCATTTCGGGTTAACATCTCAGGATATTAACAACACCGCGATACCATATACTATTAAACTTGCGCTAAACGAGGTTTACTATCCTCAAATTGCAGAATTAATAGCTAAAATAAAAAGCCTGGCTACCGAATGGAAAGATGTGCCTTTACTTGCACATACGCATGGCCAACCTGCCTCTCCTACTAAACTAGGTAAAGAGTTTATGGTATTTGCAGAACGTTTAGAGATTCAATTAAACGCTTTAAAGAACATTCCTAACAGCGCAAAATTTGGCGGTGCAACAGGAAACTTTAATGCACACCACATTGCTTACCCTAATGTAAACTGGGTAGATTTCTCTAATAACTTTGTAAACGAAATATTAGGTCTTACTCGTCCTCAATACACCACTCAAATTGAACATTATGATCAGTTTGCGGCGCAATGTGATGCTTTAAAAAGAATTAACAACATCATTATTGATCTCGACAGAGATATTTGGGCCTACATTTCTAAAAACTACTTTAAGCAAAAAATTAAAGAAGGTGAAGTTGGTTCTTCTGCAATGCCTCATAAAGTAAACCCTATTGATTTTGAAAACGCTGAAGGTAATGCCGGTATCGCAAATGCTTTATTTGAATTCTTTGCTGCTAAATTGCCAATTTCTCGTTTACAAAGAGATCTTACAGATTCGACTGTACTTAGAAATGTAGGTGTTCCTTTGGCTCACACTAACATTGCTATGGCATCTACTTTAAGAGGTTTAAATAAATTATTACTAAATAATGATGCTATCGAAGCTGATCTTGAAAACAACTGGGCTGTTGTAGCAGAGGCTATACAGACTGTTCTTAGAAGAGAGGCTTATCCGAATCCATATGAGGCACTTAAAGACCTTACACGTACCAATCAGAAGATTACAGCTACAACTATGGCCGACTTCATTGATGGATTAGCGGTAAGTGATCAGATTAAACAGGAGCTAAAGAAAATTACTCCTTTTAACTACACAGGCGTGTTTTAGATATAATGACCTAAAACAGACATCGATACCTGAAATTGCATCGGCGAATTATTTATTTTTGTAGAAAAAAAGAAGACAATGACTATCAACGTATATACTGAACAAACTCCGAACCCTGCTACAATGAAATTCATGGTCAATAAGTTATTGATCAATGGCAGTGAAGATTTCGCAACTAAAGAAAGTGCTGAGCACTCTCCATTTGCAAAGGAACTGTTTAAATTCAACTTTGTTAATGGTGTGTTTTTTGCAAGTAACTTTGTTACAATTACAAAAACTGAAGGTGTTGAATGGCCAGATATCGAACCGATTCTTAAAGAATTTGTTAAAGGAGCGGTTGAGTCTGAATATAAAATAAAAGAAGAAACATCTGATGAGACGCCTACTTTTGAAGGAACGGATCTTGAGATTAAAATACAACAAATCTTGCACGATTATGTTCGCCCTGCAGTTGAACAGGATGGTGGTGCAATCAGCTACAAATCATTTGATGACGGCGTGGTAACTGTTGAACTTAGAGGTTCATGCAGCGGATGTCCATCATCTACAATCACTTTGAAATCTGGAATTCAGAACCTATTGCAACGTATGGTTCCTGAAGTAAAAGAAGTAGTATCTGAAGCTTTGTAAGCTGATTTATATATTATAACAAAAAAGGCTCTGTATCGATGATACAGAGCCTTTTTTGTTATAATATATACTCGGCCTTTAGCCGATTGTAATCCTGAATTTAGTTCAGGGTCAGGACCTCTCAAGAGAAAGAAAGCCTTGCTAGTGCGAGGTCCTGAAATAAATTCAGGATGACGAGGTGTATACCTATCTGATTAACTATTAAAGGTTCGTTTAATAGCCTCTAGTATTTCTCCATCAATCAATGCATTTGTAGCCAGAATTTCTCTGGTTTCAATGAACTCCTCACCTCCTGTAAAGTTCATTACATTTCCCCCGGCCTGCTGTACCAGATAAGCTCCGGCAGCAACATCCCATGCATTTAGATTATACTCAAAGAAAGCATCAAATCTACCACAAGCCACATAGGCCAAATCAACCGCAGCTGAACCTATACGCCTTAAACCATGACTTTTCTGCATCATTTCTGAAAGCAGTTTCATGTATTGCGCTTGTTTTTCAAATTGATAATATGGAAACCCTGTAGCAAGTAAACAATCTGCTAAAGTAGGTCTGGAAGAAACCCTAATCGCTTTGTTATTTAAGAAAGCTTCGCCGCCTTTGTAAGTATAAAACATCTCACCACGGTTTATCTCGTAAACTACACCAACAACAGGCTTATCCTCTTCGTACAATGCAATACTTATAGAATAGGTAGGTACACCATGAATAAAGTTAGTAGTACCATCTAATGGATCTATAATCCAATTGTACACAGGCCCCTTAGTATTTATCGTTTCTTCTTCTGTAGTGAAGCCTGCTTCCGGAATCAGTTTGGATAAATTTCTAACCAACAACTTCTCGGCGCTCTTATCAACATAAGAAACCATGTCATTTAAGCCTTTAAATTCGACAGCAGCTGCATCGAAATTCATTGACTCTTTTCGTATAAAATTGCCTGTTAAACGAGTAACAGCAATTACTTTAGAACATATTAATTCGTAATTCAATTCAGAAACAGATTTTAATAATTAGCCAGCTTTTCTTTGTTTTTCAAAGAATATGAAACCAGTGCTAGACCCGACAAAAACAGGATACTTGAAATTAATTCAGCTTGGGTAAAATGTATACCGGCAACATTATATTTAGTATTTACCCTGATCAACTCAACAAAGAAGCGTTCCAGACCGTTTAACATTAAATATATACCAAACATCGTTCCGGGAGATTTAATGCGGTCACGAATCTTCCATAAGATTAGGAACAGTATAAAACATACTATTACCTCGTATATTGGTGTTGGATATACCGGTTGAGGCAATTCATTACAGAACCTACCTACACAACCTGCAATTGGATTTCCTTCGTTAGCAACGTTATTTGGATAAGTATAAGCCCATAACCAGTCTGGAAGCCATGAAAGTGGCTTAGGATTTAAATTAGGGATACCCCAATCTCCATCTCCCGACATATGGCAACCAATTCTGCCTACGCTATACGCAAGCATCATACCCGGTCCGCCAATATCAAGCATATGTAATACTTTAATGTTGTTTTTCCTTGCGATATATAAAACCGCAGCACCACCGCAAATCAGTCCACCGTAAAACGTTAAACCACTAAACGACAATAAACTACCAATCGGATCTTTTACAAAAGTATCCCAATGCTCAAGGTTGTCAAATATCTTTGCCCCAAGGAATCCCCATACAGCAGCCCAAACTATCAATGAACCCATTAATTCGTAAGGGTGTTGTACTACTTCAACAGTTTTTGGTTTTGGTAATTTATGAGCATTTTTCTCTTTATAATCCCAATACGCAAACAGGCCGGCAAAAAACAAACCTCCAAGTATATTACCTTTTAATGAAAGTAGTACCGTTTGAGCATCACTCACAAAAAGTTGATAATTTAAAAGCGCGTAAACCAATTTATAGCCTATCAGGAAACCAAATATTCCATTATAAACCAGTTCAATTGTAGTAGCAGGTTTACCAACAGTTATTGTTTTTTTTATCGGATGAAGAATACCTAATGCTTCTTTACGTTTAAACTCCTGAGTAAAAGCCCAGTAACCTGCAATAAAAGCCAGTGCGACAAAAACACCAAATGTATTAAATGGTAAAGGGACTTGTATACCGAGAAGATATTCTAAAAAATGAGATACAGTAGGAAACATACGTATAAAAAAGTTTTATGCGAATATAGGATTAATGCGCTAAAACTTCTTGTGTTTCCGCAACTTCTACCTCACCATCAGCTGTAAGCTCAACAAGTTTAACGGTTTTGATTTCATTTACCATTACCGGGTCGTATTTAGCTTTAACTTTTACATAGTTTTTGGTAAAACCATGCATAAAACCATTCTTCTGATCGTCCTCAAAAAGTACTTCGCCTACAGTTCCAATCTGCGATTGGTAAAAGGCTCTTCTCTTTTTATCAGACAAAATGTGTAGCATTTTGCTTCTATCAGCACGGGCACTTCCGGCAACAACACCTTTCATTTCGGCTGCAGCTGTTTGCTCACGTTCAGAATAAGTAAATACGTGTAAATACGATATATCAAGTTCATTTAAGAACTGGTAAGTATCTAAAAAGTCTTCGTGTGTTTCACCAGGGAATCCAACAATCACATCAACTCCGATACAGCAATTTGGTATTAATGCTTTAATTGTAGCAACGCGCTCAGTGTACAATTCTCTTTGGTAACGTCTGCGCATTAAGCCTAATATTTTATTAGAACCCGATTGTAGTGGAATATGAAAATGAGGTACAAATCTTTTTGATGTTGCTACAAATTCAATGATTTCGTTGCTCAATAAGTTTGGTTCTATTGATGAAATTCTTATCCTCTCTATCCCCTCAACCTCATCAAGTGCTTTTACCAGATCAAAGAATTTATCTTCACGTTCTCCATTTCTTATACCAAAATCACCAAGGTTTACACCGGTTAGTACAATTTCTTTAACACCGCTTTCTGCTATTTGCGTAGCACGGTTTACCACATTTTCTATGGTATCGCTTCTGCTGCCACCACGTGCTAAAGGTATAGTGCAATAAGTACATGGATAATCACAACCGTCTTGTACTTTTAAGAAAGTACGCGTTCTATCGCCAATTGAATAAGCTGCAATAAAGTTATGGTTTACTTTTTCGATATTTTGCTGATGAATAACAGCTTTAGGTTGCTTAGTAAGATCAGAGATATACTCTACTATACGAAACTTTTCTGCCGCACCAAGCACCATATCCACACCTTCAATTTCGGCAATTTCAACAGGCTTTAATTGAGCATAGCATCCAACTATGGTTACGTATGCGTTAGGAGAATATTTTAATGCTTCTTTAACTACCTTACGGCATTTTTTATCTGCGTGTTCAGTAACAGAACAGGTATTAATTACATACACATCTGCCCCCTCTGTAAATTCTACCACAGCATATCCTGCATCGGTAAATAACCTGCCAATTGTTGAAGTTTCAGAGAAATTCAACTTACAACCTAGTGTATAAAATGCAACCTTCTTCATTCAGTATTCGATATCCCAATAAGCCTGCAAAGATAAGGTTTTAAATGAAATTACGATTCATTCCACCGATAACTATCTTGCTCTAACCCTGCAAGATCAATTACACGGCTAACAACCGTCTGCGCAACCTCTTCGATAGTTTTTGGTAACGAATAAAAAGAAGGACTGGCAGGGCAAATAATACCCCCGGCTTCAGTTACCGTTTTCATGTTATTGATATGGATAAGGCTAAAAGGTGTATCTCTAACCACTGCTATTAATTTTCTGCGTTCTTTTAGCACTACATCTGCAGCTCTTGAAATCAAATCATTAGAAATCCCATGTGCAATCCTACCCAATGTACCCATTGAACACGGAATAATAATCATGGTATCAAATTTAGCTGAGCCAGATGCAAACGGAGCATTAAAATCCATTTTAGGATAAAAAGTAAAGGGATAATTGTCGTAGTCCTGGTTTTGAAGCTCAAAGCGCCATACCTCCTTGGCATTATCAGACATTACCACACCTACTTTCTCAATTTGGTCTGATAATTTCAACAAACTATCTAACAACAATTTAGCATAAATAGATCCACTGGCTCCGGTAATTGCGACAATAATTTTCTTCTTCCTCATAGCTCGGATAAAGATACGGAACCTTAGATAACAAAAAAGGGCCGAAAAATTAATTTTCGACCCTACATCTACCTATGAAAAACATACCCCCGAAAGGGTAAGCTCAAATGTAATTATCTTTTTGAATAAATGAAAGTTTAAACATATTAATTTTGAAATATATTTAATTAGCACAAAAAACACTTCTTTATTTAAATCGTTTTAGAGCTGTTTCTCGATAATTTCGCAACCCAAAAAAACAGCATTAACAACTGTATTACAGATTCTTGCAAGACGAAATTGCGTAACAAAAACTAATGCAAATTTATTTCTTCAATTCTTCCTCTAACAGAAAAACCGACCTGCTTTTTCTGCAATTGACTGCAACTTCGCCCCAATTCCTCGGGCAAATTACCCAGGCATCAACGAGGCCAAAGGCAGGGACAACTCAGGCGATTTACCTCACGTTGGCCTGAGAAGAGCCTGAGAAACCCCTCAGAAAAGCCTCATTATTCCCGAGCCAGTATACAGTCGGTACCGACCGGGTACACAGCAAAACATGAGAAATGAATTTAATTTTAAGGGGCTAGAATTTTGCGGATAAAAAAGAAGGGAATAAGCCTTTCGGCCTACTCCCTAAAATTAACGCTCTCACTATAAAAGTAATTATTCTCAATGAATACTACAAATTTAGTCGTATTTATTTTGTGTGATAAAAATCTGTCGATTTTAAAGGTTTCCAATCAGTCCCTCCATACCTCATCTTTAATGAAAGTATTGGTTGCTTACCAGCTTCTCTCAGGTAATAAATTTTTACAGGATGATATCCTGCTTTAAGATAAACACGTTGAGTTTCCTGACTAACGGACTGATAACCAAAATCGGCATCAATCAATTCAGCTTCATGCATTCGCATATATGCTTTACCGCTTGCCTGCAAAGAAAAACTATACTCGCCATCAGTAGCTACTTTTATATAACCTTCATACAAAGTCATCCCAGGTCTTGATTTGGGCATTTCTTCGCCAAGATGTTTGCTAACCCCACTTGAACTTTCAACTAGACCGGTTTCTGAAACAACATATGGAAAATCACCTTTAAAAAACTTCCATGAAAGACCCGGAATTGTTTTATCTAAAAGCTCAACAGAAGGGATTTGTGCTTTATCATAAGGCCTTGGAGCTTCCAGATCTGCTTTTCTAACCTGCAATGATTTCGCTTTCATTTGAGCCTGTAGGCCTTCGCACGAAGGCACTGCTGCAAGATTGGTAGTTTGCTTTGGATCGCTTACAATATCATAAATTTCGAAATCATCATCTGCCGATTTAATATCATAACGCACCCCAACAAAATCTCCAAGACGGATCATTTGCATCTGTCCTCTTTTTCTACCTCGCCTGCTGGCTTCAAATTCTTTAAAATCGGGAGTTTTACCCCCTTCAGAATACTCAGAATAAATTAAACTTTCGGCCTGGGTGCCCTTACCTGTTAAAGATGGAACCAAAGAAACCCCATCCGTTCTGGCAGGTGCGCTTACCCCGGCAACATCAGCAAAAGTAGGTAGCCAATCCGATAACATACTCGGTGATACTACAACTTTTCCGGCCGGAATATGCTGCGCCCAGGTTACTAGAGTAGGCATTCTTAAGCCTCCCTCCCATACATCTCGCTTTATTCCATCAAATGGGCCATAACTTGCAAAAAACTGAGGAGTATTTGGTACGTATTCTGCTGGCAAATAGGCTTCAATTGATGGCCCATTATCAGAAGTAAACACAACTATAGTATTTTCCGAAATCTTCAAGTCCTCTAAAAGTTGTAAAATATCGCCTACCGCATCATCTATTCTTCTGGTAGCAGTAGCATATCGCTTAAAAGTATCAGGCCATGGGGCGTTTTTCACTTTTCCATCATCGTAAGTTGCATTTTGGTAATCAGGATGCACAAAAGAATCTACCTTACCGGATGCCGTATTTATCATATTTCCGGGAGTACCAAGCCATTGTATTCCGCCTTTTAAGCCTTTACCTTCTGGATATGCTTGCGTTGGCAATTCCAAAACAGCATGGGGAGAATCATAAGCAAGAAACATAAAGAAAGGTTTATCTGCACCTTTAGAAATTTCATGATCTACTATCCACTTTTTAGCCCTGGCAGTCCACAAATCAGTAGTATAACATTTACTTAGACTATCGGCTACATTCTTATAATTATCCCACACTTCCTTTTTACCTCGGTAAACTCCCTCATAAGGATAATGTTCATGACCGTCGGCATGACGCATATAGCCAAAGAAATCATCGAAACCTCTTTTCTGAGGATGTGCAGGCCAGTTGGGCTCATCTTTGGTTTCGCCTTGCAAACCCCATTTCCCAATAACAGAGGTGGCATAGCCCGCTGTTTTTAATACAGTAGCAATGGTGTGATTATTTTCTATTTGCTTGTCGAATTGATTGTCTCTTACTTTTGCATTTCCTTGATTAAGGCCAGTTAAAAGAGATGCCCTTGAGGGTGCACATACCGGAGCATTACAGTACTGATTAGTTAACTGAGCCCCACTGGCGGCCATTTTATCTAGATTTGGGGTAAACTGAAAGGGAAGTTTTGGATCTGCTTTTTCTCTTCGCTGGTTCTGAAAAAACACACCCAGATCGCCATAGCCAAGGTCGTCTGTTAAAATGAAGATGATATTAGGTTTAGAAGGGGTGCTCTTCTTTAGCTGAGCATTAACAATGGCTGGTGTTAAAACCATCCAAACCCAAATTCCTAATGAAGACAATTTCGCTAATCCTTTTATCATTTTCCAAAAATGAACATTTGTGTTCACTCAAATATAAGCATCTTAAAAATTTTGATAGTGTATCTTTTTTATTCACTAAACTTTACCTCCCATCAGTTGTTATATAAAGCAACGAAACTAAATAACAGAATCATGGAAGCATCTGAAGACATTAAGTTCACTGTTATAGTTCATAACAACGAATTAAAAGAAACTGAAGTTGAAATAAGGCACGCCGAAACTACTGATGGCATACCTTACTATATATGCAAAGTAGAAGGCAAAGAAGCACAGATTAGAAAAGACGAAAAATGGGAACAAATATGGGGCTCATTAACCCACAAACAGGTTGATGAGTTAGGCGCAGCAATCAGCAAACATCTGGATACGCTATAAAACTGCTAGCAACATTACGCCATACTGCTGTTTAAAATGATCCTGAATATGATCTATCATCTTATTGAACCGGGTAATTTTGGCAGGCAATACGAATAATAAAAAATGAACATTTTCTGTATTGTATCTTACATATTCTTCTAAAGCCAACCAGCTTTCGCGTTCCATATCTTCGTTATACTCTCCTGTATCTTTAAATACGATTAATAGATTTAGCCCTTTTTTATCGCAAAAATCCTTAATAGCAATTTCCTGTGCTATTACTGAATCTAAATATGGCGAAACCCTTATGTAACCAATTGCATTCATGGTTATTTATCCATTTACTTTCTCTGTCGCAGCGGCTCTCTTTTCGAATCCCACTCCTGTAAACACTTTAAGTGGGTTTTCTAAACATTTATTAATTTGATCTAACAACGAAGACAATTCAAAAGGTTTAGATATAAATGCATTACAGCCATAACTACCTAATGACAGCAGGACTTGCGAATAAGCAGAAAATATAATTACCGGAATGTGTTTTGTAGATGGCTCACGTTTTAATTGGGCGCATAATTCGCCTCCATTAATTCCAGGCAATAAATAATCTATCAGCACAATGTCCGGTGTAAAATCTTCCATTAGGGAAGAAATATCCACGGCCTCTTTATAACAACGAACTTGGTAACCTTCGTAATTAAATAATTCTTCTAACAATTCTACTAATCCTTCATCGTTTTCAATAATTAGTATACTCTTTGATTTACGCTCTATAATTGGGGATAATTCTGTCATTCTATTTTTAATTACACGACTTAGTATAACAAACGAAAAATCATTCTGTTTTATTTTTCTAAATCAATATATAGCCAATTACAAATGTGATGAATTAATAAATAATTAACGGGCTTTAAAGCCATTATCAAACGTTTGCGTGATTTCCGTTTAGGTAAAAAAACACCAAATATTAAGCGATTTTTACAAGATAAAAGCATTTATTCAACATTATATGTAATTATAAAAGATTTTTATACTTTTATATATTGAAACCTAACCAAATCAAATGAACCGAATCTTGGCTTTGTTTTTTCTGAAAAAACAGAGTTAAGTGACCTACATCTGACAACTAAACCTAGACACGAAGATGAAACCTCAATTGCTTAAAGTTGCTAACAATCCTGTAAATTCATTTAGCGCGCGAAGAGACAATGTACCCTACATTAACAACCGCTGGCATTACCATGCTGAGGTTGAACTGATTTATTTTAAAAAAGGTAATGGTACTCAGTTTATTGGCGATAGCATTAAACGATTTAGATCTGGCGATGTAGTACTTGTTGGTGCTCACCTACCTCATTACTGGCGATTTGATGACAACTACTTTAATGACGAAAAAAGCAATGCTGATGTGGTTGTGGTACACTTTTGCGAGAACTTTTGGGGTAATTCGTTTTTAAACTTACCTGAAAATAAATCCATCAAACTATTATTAGAACGCGCTCAGAGAGGTGTTCAGGTTCAGGATAAAAGTAAAAAACTGATTGGTGAACTTATTGAATCTATACTCCTATCTGAAGGCCCAAAAAGAATTATTTTACTTGTAGAGGCATTACTGGCTATCGAAAACCACTCGCAGAGCAGCCTACTCTCTTCAATTGGGTTTCGTCATGATTTTGAGGAAACTGAAAACGACCGAATTAATGCGATTTACAATTACTCGCTGGCAAACTTTAAAAGAAAAATTCAAATGGAGGAAATGGCAGCAGTTGCCAACATCAGTCCTAATTCTTTTTGCAGATACTTTAAATCGAGAACCCGTAAAACTTATACCCAATTTATAAGCGAAATAAGGGTTGGCCATGCCTGCAAACTATTAATTGAAGACAGCATGAACGTTAAACAGATTTGCTATGAAAGTGGCTTCCATAATTTTGCCAGTTTCCACAAACATTTTAAGATAATAACAGGAAAAAGCCCTCTTTCCTACCAAAAATCATATTTACAAAAATAACACAATTACTAATTCATAAAATGAAAAAAAGAATAACCCTTTTGCTGTTTGTAGTGGCGCTATGTAGCAAAGTAAATGGTCAGCAGTTAAGTACCAAGGAGACTGATGACAAAAAACAAAAGATGGAATGGTTTGCCAATGCAAAACTTGGAATATTTATACATTGGGGCATTTATTCGGTAAATGGCATTTCCGAATCATGGTCGTTTTTCAACAATTACATCAACCATGATAACTACATGAAACAATTGAATGGTTTTACGGCCGCCAATTACAATCCTGAAGAATGGGTTAAACTGATTAAAGAAAGTGGCGCTAAATACACTGTTATCACCACAAAACACCATGATGGTGTGTCTCTGTGGGATACTAAGGCTATCGACGCAACTACTACATTAAAGCAAAGTGCTGCAAAAAAAGATGTAATTACTCCTTTTGTTAAAGAAGTTAAAAAAGCTGGTCTTAAAACCGGTATATATTTTTCTTTACCAGACTGGAGTCATCCTGACTATGATGGCTTTACAAGGGACAGAAAAAAATATAAATTAAGCGAGGAACCTAAACGCTGGGATAAATTCCAAACGTATTTACATACGCAGATGAATGAGCTTTCCTTAAATTTTAAACCAGACTTACTTTGGTTTGATGGCGATTGGGAACACTCTGCTGAGGAATGGCAAGCCGGAAAAATCTCTTCAGATCTTAAAAAATACAATCCGAATATCATTATTAACTCTCGCCTAAATCACCATGGCGATTATGAAACTCCTGAACAAGGAATTCCAGTTCTTAAACCAAATAGTGAGTATTGGGAACTATGCTATACCATGAATGATTCGTGGGGCTACCAGCCTTATGATTTTAAGTATAAATCGCCAAACATGATTATCCGTACATTGGTTGATTGCATTAGCATGGGTGGTAATTTATTGCTTGATATTGGCCCCAAAGCTGATGGAACTATTGCTACTGAACAGGTAAACATCCTTAAAGGACTGGGCAGGTGGACTAAGAAACATGCTGAAGCTATTTATGGAACGCATGAAGGCTTACCTGCAGGTCATTTTACTGGAAAAACTGCATTGTCTGCTGATAAAAAAACACTTTACTTATATGCTGACTGGACTCCAGACAATGCTGGTTTATTGTTAACCGGTATCAAATCGAAGGTTAGCTCTGCTAAAATAGTAGGTTCAGCTTCGAAAGTTACAATTGAAAACAAAGGCGAAAACATTTCTATTAAAATCCCTGCTTCCGCAGCGGATCAGGATGTTACCGTAATTGCTTTAAAATTTGATAGCCCGGTTGAAGTAAGTAATAAACCTTCTGTTTCTTTAAGCTTTAATGACCTTGCTGATAAAAAAGCTGATTACAAGTCTCAAATTAACAATATTGCAACTTCGCTTCACAATGGAGTTAACCCATTTAATGATACCGATTTAGCTGTAGATGGTTTGAACTTTGAAAGTGGTAAAAAAACACTTAAGCCAGAAGTATACAACTGGGTTACAAAAAATGCTGAATGCTTGTACAAAACAGGAAAAGGATTGCCTGATGGGCATTATCAAGGGTTAAGTGCATTATCGGCAGATAAACAAACTGTATATCTTTTTGTTGAAGGTAAACCAACTGGCCCTATTGCACTAAAAGGAATTAAAAACAAAATTAGTCGTATTAGAATTGTTGGTGAAGGCACAATGGTTGAACCTCAGATTTACAATAAATTGTATTGGAGTGCTGTACCGGGCATAGTTTATATCCCTCTTCCAACTGACAGGCTTGATAAAGACCTTACCGTAGTTGCTGTTTTACTTGATGGGCCAGTTGATTTGTATAGAGAAAAAGTAGGCGCTATTGAAAGTAACTTGTAATTGTTAATGTTGAAGCGGATCACTACCGTCATCTTGAGCCGTGGATCACTACCGTCATCCTGAATTTATTTCAGGACCTCTCAAGAGAAAGAAAGCCCTGCTTGTGCGAGGTCCTTCTATGTTGAAATCCAAATTTATTTATCCATATTTTATCAATCAATGATGTTGTTAGGAGATTTTTCTCTCCTAACAACATCATTGATTTCCATATCTTATTTGTAAT
>NZ_JABSNU010000004.1 GCF_013266735.1 Pedobacter foliorum | reverse complement strand
CATGAGCTGATGTTGATAATAGGGCTTAAAAACGGGTTTCTTGTTGGCCATATCTACTACTGATTTACATCATAAATGTATGAAAATCAATAAGTTAAATCAAATTTAAAACGAAAAAAAACAACTTAAATTGTTAATAATCAAGACGATAGGAATACGGGTAGACGCAAAAGAGCCCGTATCACGATTTATGATACAGGCTCTTTTTGTTTTATTAAAGGCTCTTTCGCGCCTACTTCTGTTCAAACTCGTCTTCGATACTTTCTCTTAAATCATACATCATCCATTGTTTGCTTTGAACCTCTTTCTGCTTATTCTTGAGTAGCGTAATAAAATCTGCAACACCTAATGGCTCATTTCCGTTTCCGTGAATTAAAACTATACTTCCAGAATTAGCAGGTTGCCCCTTTGCTAACCAGGCATCACTTCCAACAGGAATAACCCCATAAGCAAGCACTCGTTTTACGACTTCTGTATCTGACACAAGCCCAGGGAAGCGGAAGAAAACAGATGGCAACATCCCATGCTGCAACATAGCCAATTCAGTCCCTAATATTTCAAAATTCAAATCAGTTCCCGGCTCCAATAAAAAATTAGTTTTAAGAGGCGCCTTAGAGCTCACATGATGGTTGTAAGAATGATTTATCCACGTAATCTCTATATCCTTTGACTTTTCCAGCTCCTTAAGCCAATTTAAATCATTAGCATGAGTAAGCATCCATCGACCGGTAATTGATATCGCAATTGGGACAGGTTTCTCTGTTTTCTGAAATTCTGAGATGAGCGACGTAAAGATAGTTCTGTCAAGTGCTTTATGAGATGGACACAAATCAATAGTTAAAGTTATTCCTTTCTCTTTTTGGAAACCATGTATAATTCCGGCATCCTGTAAACTACTTGAAAATTGCTCTGCTGAAGATATTGTCTTGGCATATGGCGTATTCCCAAAGTAGCTAAGCGCTTCTTCCAATCCTATTACCTTTACCGAAACTCCAGTAGCAGAAATAATTGATGTTGTTAGTTCATTAGGATCTACCGCCAAATATGATGTGATACCTGATGTTTTGAATTTACGAAGTATCAACAATTCTTTATTATCGTATTTAGTAATTCCAAAATACTTGTTATAGTTCTCAATACTAATTTGAGCCGAACAAGGAATTGTCCACACTAAAAAGAAATATAAAACCCACATACTACCTTTCATAGCTAATTTTTTGCTCTTACAGTACTTTCATTCCCATCTCTTATTGCCTGGTAATGCGGCGACATAATCTCTACCCCTGCTTCGTCAAACGCTTCGTGAATATTTTTATGCATTTCTGAATAGATAATAGCCATAATACTTGGATCACTGATGTAAGCATTTAGCTGATATGATACATACCAATCGTCCAGACTTGTTTGCAATACAAAAGGTGCTCTATCTTTAATTACACCTTCAGTTGCTAAGGCAGCATTAATTAGCAGCTCATGAATTTTTGTCCATGGAATATCATAACCTAAGGTAAGCGTACTATGGATAATCAAGCCTTCATTATTAGACATGCTGGTATAATTAACCGTATTACCATTTAAAATGGCACTATTGGGAATTGTGATGATCTCGTTTTTGATTGTTTTAACACGGGTAACCAGCAACGACTTTTCTAAAACTGCCCCGGTAGTATCACCAATTTTTACCACATCGCCAATTCTAAAAGGTCGCATATAAGTAATTACCATACCTGCCACACCATTACTAATTGCTGATGAAGACCCAAATGAAATAAGAATCCCCAGAAAAACAGATACGCCTTTAAATATAGCAAGATCAGAACCTGGAATATAAGGCCATATCATTACCAACATAAAGGCATTTAATAAAATTTTGACAATATTAAAAGTAGGCTTAGCCCAATCTGGATAGAACCCATTAATTTTTAGCCTTTCATTTTCAACCTCTTGAGCTAAAAACCTGATTGCCTTTTTCACATAGTGGAATACACCAACTATTACCGCGATTGCAATTAGGTTCGGGAAAAAATCAATTATGGAGCTAAATATATTCTTTAATGGATTTAAAGCGAAGCTAATTAAGCTATCGCTCCAGGGTTTTGTCCATGGGAACAGTCGGAAAATAAAAGGAAGCGTTAGGTAAACCAACAAAAGAATTACTACTATTTTTATTAGATTCAGAAACTTACTGATTATAATCAGCTCCCTTTTTCTATCGATCAGCTCATAGTCCTTAATCTTGATGTGACCTATCCTTTTATGCAATTTAAAACTCAGCCAACTATTGAATTTATTTGAGTATTTATTGAGGAAATATATACATATCCCCAACACGATAATGATGAGCAAGCCCAAACCTGCCCGTTTTAAAAGCTCTGTTACATTGGTCTCTTTCCTATAGTTATTGATGTTATTGATAATAATTTCCTGATAGGCTTTGGCCATAACCTCCTTATCCATCTTTACAGAATCTGCATCAGCTTTAGAAATGCTCATTAAAACATCGCCTTTATAAACAATCCCAATTAGGGTAGAATCATTAACTGTAATTAAAGAATCAGGCACAAAAAGAAGATCCTCAGATAAGGCCTCCACTCTCGATGAAGTCCGTTCTGCCCTTTCCGACGCAGACAACGAACCCAGCTTGTTTTTAATATGAAACAGCGTATCCGTATGTGCAACTACAGGATAGCCTTTAAAAACAACAGAATCCTTTTGTGCATAAACAGCATGCTGAACGCAAAAAAGAGCAATAAATGAGACCAATAATTTTAAAGACATATATCGAATGATTATAACTAACAGCAAAATACAGAAATTAATTTTCTGTTTATCACGCTTCTATTTTTTTACCTTTACTTGCATATTTACATTTTGGGCTAACATTATTAAATTTATGACAAAACTTTCAGTAAACATCAACAAAATAGCAACGCTTCGTAATAGTCGTGGAGGAAACAATCCGGATCTTGTTAAAGTAGCTTTAGATTGTGAGCGCTTTGGATCTGAAGGAATAACCGTTCACCCAAGGCCTGATGAAAGACACATCAGATATCAGGATGTTTATGATTTGAAAGCAACAATAGCTACAGAATTTAATATTGAGGGTAACTGCAGAGAGCAAAAATTTGTTGATCTTGTTTTAGCAAATAAACCTGCTCAGGTAACTTTGGTGCCAGATGCAGAAGGCCAAATCACTTCGAACCATGGATGGGATACCATTAAACATAAAGACTATCTGAAAGAAATGGTTTCCTTATTCAAATCTGAAGGAATTCGTGTTTCTATCTTTGTAGATCCGGTAGTTGAAATGGTAGAAGCTGCCGCTGAAAGTGGAACAGACAGAATTGAACTATACACTGAAGCTTATGCTCATAATTATTACGACAACCGGGAAAAAGCCGTTTTACCTTATGTTGCCGCAGCCCATAAAGCCAATGAAATAGGATTAGGCATTAATGCAGGTCACGATTTGGATTTGCATAACTTAAAATACTTTGCAGAGAGCATTCCAGGATTACTAGAAGTAAGTATTGGCCATGCATTAATTAGTGATGCACTTTATCTGGGTCTGGAGAACACTATACAACTATACTTAAAGCAACTGAAACATTAACCTATATACTTCCTCCTATGAAAAAATTAACGTTATTGGCTTTCGCAGCAACATTTGTATTGTTTATTTCATCGTGTAAAAGTGGCGGCAATTTAGATGAAGGTACTGCCGAAGATGTAATCTCAGCACATCTTAATGCAAACCCTGAATATGAGAGTACTAAAATAGATATAGGAGAAATTAAGTTTAGAAGTAAAAACGACCAATTAGAACTTCAAAAGTACAAGGCGCTGGAAGAAAAGGGACTTGTTGAGATGAAGCTTCAAAACCAGAAAAAAAAGTTCCTATCAAAAGACAGCGTTTACTTTTATTTAATCACCTTAACCGACAAATCGAAACCTTATGTTCTTAAACATGATGCACATAGTGCCACTGTTAGAGCCGTTAATTATGTGCTCGATGACGAGAAGCCGATTAGCCTTATAAATGGCGATTCGAAAATAGCACGTGTTACTGTTTCGCTCAAGAAAGAAATGACTGATTTCTCTATATTTTTTAAAGATAAAAACGTCGGTAGTAACTTCATTACCAGAACTTATAAGTTGAAGTTTAAAAAAGACATTGGCTGGATATTCGCGGGTGGTTAAAAGGCTATTTTTTTATTACCTTTGCGCAACTTTTTATTCAAAGAATACATGAGCTTAAACATTCATTACCAAGAAGACTTTAAAGATCGCCACATTGCGCCTAATACAGATGATACAAACGCAATGCTAACTACGCTTGGCGTAGGTTCTGTTGACGAATTAATCGAACAAACTGTTCCGCAAAAGATCAGGTTGAAGCAACCATTAAATTTGCCAAAAGCAAAATCTGAAACAGATTACCTAAGCAGCTTAAGACAAACTGCTTCTTTAAACAAGGTTTTCAAATCATATATCGGTCAGGGATATTATGACACCTTAACACCTGGTGTAATTTTACGTAACGTAATGGAAAACCCGGGTTGGTATACTCAATACACTCCTTATCAGGCTGAAATTGCTCAAGGTCGTTTACAGGCTTTGTTGAATTTCCAGACTATGGTTATTGACCTTACGGGTATGGAGATAGCAAATGCATCACTTCTTGACGAAGGTACTGCTGCTGCTGAAGCTATGTTTATGCAGTATAGCTTACGTAAAAATCAACAAGCTACTAAATTCTTTGTTTCGGAACTATTGTTCCCTCAAACAATTGACATCTTAAAAACCCGTGCAAATCCTTTTGGAATTGAGTTGGTAATTGGTGATCATGAATCGTTTGAACTAAATGAAGAGTTCTTTGGTGCTATCATTCAATATCCTGCAGGAAACGGTGAGGTATTTGACTATACCGGCTTCGCTCAAAAAGCACATGAAAAGAATGTTAAAGTTACTGTTGTTGCTGACTTACTAAGCTTAACCTTATTAACTCCTCCGGGAGAGTGGGGTGCTGATGTTGTAGTTGGAACAACACAACGCTTTGGTGTACCAATGGGTTTTGGTGGACCTCATGCTGCATTCTTTGCAACTAAAGAAGAATACAAACGTTCTATTCCAGGACGTATTATCGGTGTAACAATCGACAGTAACAATAACTATGCTTTACGCATGGCGCTACAAACAAGAGAGCAACACATCCGCAGGGATAAAGCTACCTCTAACATTTGTACTGCACAGGCTTTATTGGCTATTATGGCTGGTTTTTATGCAGTATATCATGGCCCTAAAGGGTTAAAACTTATTGCAGAACGCACACATGGGTTGGCGATCACTTTGGCTAAATCATTAGAAAAAATAGGATACGTACAATTAAACAAAGCTTACTTTGACACTATCCAGTTAGACCTTGGTAACCTTGTTGATTCTATTCATAGAGAATGTATCGACAATGAAATCAACCTTAACTATAAAGGTAGCGTAGTTACCATCGCATTAGATGAAACTACTACATTCGAAGATATCGCCCTTTTAACTAAAATATTCTCAAAAGTAAAAGCAATTGCTGCTGATGCTGTTGAGCTGGCTGACGATAAAAACGTTGAAACTGTAATTCCTGCAAACTTACAACGTACTTCGGCATATTTAACGCATCCGGTATTTAACGCACACCATTCAGAGCACGAAATGTTGCGTTATATTAAATCATTAGAAACTAAAGATCTTTCTCTTTGCCATTCTATGATTGCCTTAGGTTCATGCACAATGAAACTAAATGCAACAACTGAAATGATTCCTGTTACATGGCCAGAATTTGGTAAAGTACACCCATTTGCTCCTGCTGATCAGGTAGCTGGTTACTATACTGTATTTAATGAGCTTGACAAATGGTTAAGTGAAATCACCGGTTTTGCAGCAATGAGCTTACAGCCAAACGCTGGTGCTCAAGGTGAATATGCAGGCTTAATGGTTATCAGAGCTTATCATCAGGATCGTGGTGATAATCACCGTAACATCGCTTTAATTCCTTCATCTGCTCACGGAACTAATCCTGCTTCTGCAGCTATGGCCGGAATGAAAATTGTGGTTGTAAAATCACTAGAAAACGGAAACATTGACGTTGAGGATTTAAGAGCTAAAGCTATAGAGCATGCTGCTAACCTTTCTTGCTTAATGGTAACTTACCCATCTACACATGGTGTATTTGAGGAAAGCATTGTAGATATCTGTAACATCATTCATGAAAATGGTGGTCAGGTTTATATGGATGGAGCCAACATGAACGCTCAGGTTGGTTTAACCAGCCCTGCAAATATTGGCGCTGACGTTTGTCACCTTAACTTACATAAAACATTCTGTATTCCTCACGGTGGTGGTGGTCCAGGTATGGGTCCGATTGGTGTTGCAAAACACCTTGTTCCTTACTTACCGGGACATGCCGTAGTAGACATCAATAATGAGAAATCTATTCATGCAGTTTCTTCTGCACCTTGGGGTTCAGCGTCTATCTTAATCATATCTCATGCTTATATAGCAATGATGGGTGGCGAAGGATTAACCAACGCTACTAAATACGCAATACTTAATGCCAACTACATGAAAGCTCGCTTAGAGCAACATTTCCCTGTATTGTATTCAGGTGCTAATGGTCGTTGTGCACACGAAATGATCTTAGATTGCAGAGGCTTTAAAAACTTCGGCATTGAGGTTGTTGACATTGCAAAACGTTTAATGGATTATGGTTTCCACGCTCCTACGGTATCTTTCCCTGTTGCTGGAACATTAATGGTTGAGCCAACTGAAAGTGAGCCTAAACATGAGTTAGATCGTTTCTGTGATGCTTTAATTTCTATCAGAAAAGAAATCACTGCAGTTGAAGCAGGGGAACTTGACAAAACTGACAACCCATTAAAAAATGCACCGCATACCGCAGCAGTGGTAACTGGTAATGAATGGAATCATGGTTATAGCAGACAAACTGCTGCTTTCCCATTGCCTTACGTAGCTGCTTACAAATTCTGGCCATCGGTTGGAAGAGTAAATGATTCATTTGGTGACAGATCATTAGTTTGTGCTTGTCCGCCGATTGAAAGCTATGCAGAAGATCTAGCTTAAAAAAAACTTATCATAGGTCAATTCAAGCAGTTAAACCTTTTGATACATTTGTTTTATAAAATGTATCAAAAGGCTAAGACAGATCTTAGCATTAAAAATTAAACTAAAAGACAATGAAATTAAAAATCACTTCCCTGGCATTACTTCTAATAGTATTTGTCTCTTCGGCATTTATTGCGCCCGTATTTAAACCTACCACCTATAAAGTTGACACTGAAAAATCATCATTAACATGGGTAGGTAAAAAACTAACTGGCAGTCACAATGGAACTATTGATCTTCAGTCAGGAAGTTTAGTTTTCAATGATAAAAAACTTGCTGGTGGCAACTTCATTATCAACATGGCAACAATTAAGGATGCTGACAAAAGTGAGAAGTTAGAAGGGCATTTAAAAGCTGATGACTTTTTCGGAGTTGATAAATTTGCTACCTCTGCTTTTGTAATTAAAAAAATTGCTAATACAGGAGCGAATACTGCAAATGTAACTGGAGACCTTACTATTAAAGGCATTACAAACTCTATTACATTCCCTGCAACTATCGCTTGGAATGCTGATGGAACAGTAACAGCTACCGCTGAGAAAGTTCTTGTCGACAGAACTAAATTTGGCATTAAGTTCAGATCAAAGGGTATTTTCCCTGATGTTGGCGACAAAATGATCTATGACGATTTTGAACTGGCAATCAAACTGGTAGCTAAAAAATAAAATATAAATAAAAAAGCCATTATTCATTTAATGGCTTTTTTTTTGCATTCATATTTATATCTGTTAAAACATCTAAAAATGTTTTACTTTTGGGATTAACATTTTCTCTTCTGTACTAAATTTTATGACAAACTCTAAAATCAATATGCTTGTTATTGATGATGATGACATCAATATATTTATCATAAAAAAAGTGATAGAGAAAACGGGGTACGAAGTAGATATGATTTCGAAGAGCAACGGGCAATTAGCTGTAGATTATTTGTCCAGTATAACCCACAATGTGGACATTTTTCCACACGTCATTCTGGTAGACATTAACATGCCTGTGCTAAATGGCTGGGAGTTTCTTGAAGCCTATGAAAAACTGAACGTACTAAAGCCTGATATTTATCTATATATGCTTTCCTCTTCTGTTTACGAGTATGACATCGAAAAAGCTAAGACTTTCAAATCTGTTAATGGATTTATTTCTAAACCATTAACCATCGAAAGGCTTAAAGAACTCTTACAGTTAGTTACTCCTTAGCTTATTTTAAACTGTCCTTCCGTATACGTGATATGGCCTGTAGCCTTACTCTTTGCATGATAAAATAAACAGTTCCAATTTTGTTCAGCAGCTTTCTTTCCAAATTCCTCTCTTAGCTCCATTGCCTTTCTTCCATCAAAGTCATACTTGGCAATAAACCTTCTTAGCAGTTCCTCTGGTTCCGGTAAAACGTCACCCCCAAAAAACACTTTATCTACACCGTCACTCAACAAAAATACCTGATGAAATGGGCAGTGCGCCCCAGTTAATTCATAACTGATCTCATCAGTTAGCTGCCCTGAGTTTTCAACAAACTTTAGCTGAGCATTACGTTGTAAGAATTCAAATATTTCCGTTTTATAAGATGATGAAGTATTTGTAAAAGCACTTTCCCATTCTCCATGCTGAATAACATAAGTTGCATGCGGAAAGCTCAACTCCACAGTACCGTCCTTCTTATTATGGATCATACCACCAGAATGGTCAAAATGCAAATGAGACATCAAAACCATATCTACATCATCTGGATCAAAGCCAGCTTTTCTAATGTTATTATGTAAAATCAGCTGACCATCTTCATCACTATATCCTAAACCTGTATCAAACAAAACAAGGCTATCTTTTAACTTAACCAAAAATGGCTGTACATGAATAAAAAGAGAAGCGGGGCGATCTTTAGGATTATCCTTTTCCGCATTAAAAGGTATAAATTTTTTGGTCGCGTCAACAGAATAAGATCCTTCGTATAAAGTGAAAACTTGCAATGGCGTAGTTATTAGTAAGAAAATTAAATGATATATTTACCACAATATCATTGCAAAGATAGGGAACCTCAATGAAGTTAACACTCTGGCAATAAAATAAACAGAAGTTCAGGCAAGCTTTCTAGAAAAAAAGAAGACAGGTATTAGATGAAAAAAAGATGGGTGCAAGCCGTAAAGGGCAATACAGAAACGACAGATTTGCTTGCACAACAATTAAATATAGATAACAGCTTAGCACAAGTATTAATTCAAAGAGGCGTTTCTTCCTTTGACATCGCACGAGATTTTTTTAGACCGCAGATGTCTTTTTTACATGATCCTTTTTTAATGAAGGACATGGATAAAGCCATTGAACGAATTGACACAGCTCTTGCTAAAGGTGAAAAAATATTAATATATGGAGATTACGATGTAGATGGCACAACATCTGTTGCCCTTGCATTTAGTTTCTTTAGTCAATTTACATCTGATATTGAATATTATATTCCTGACAGACATAAGGAAGGTTATGGCATTTCGACGGCAGGGATTGATTATGCAGCAAAACATGGTTTTACTTTAATCATCGCTCTTGACTGTGGAATAAAGTCTAATGACAAAATTGCTTATGCAAATACCTTAAGTATAGATTTCATTATTTGTGATCATCATTTGCCTGGTGAAGAACTACCAGCAGCAATTGCAATACTAGATCCAAAACGCAATGACTGCCCCTATCCCTTTAAAGAATTAGCTGGTTGTGGAATTGGCTTTAAATTAGCGCAGGCTTATTGCCTAACACATCAACTACCTGCAGAAAGATATGAGCAATATATTGACCTCGTAATGGTTAGTATCGCGGCAGACATTGTCCCTGTAATTGATGAAAACAGAATCCTCGCATACCATGGGTTAATCAAATTAAACACAAAGCCGTGCATTGGATTAAAGGCATTAATGGAAATTTCGGGCAAGAATAAGGACTACACGCTGACAGATGTAGTTTTCACATTAGCCCCCCGTATTAATGCTGCGGGAAGAATGGATCATGCATCAGAGGCTGTTAAAATGCTGCTATGCACTGAAAATTCACTTGCTCAGGAGCAGAGTTTATTCATCAATCTTCAAAACACGGAGCGCAAAACCTCTGATCAGAACATTACTGCCGAGGCGCTTGCCTTGATTGAAGAATGTGAAATTCTAGTAAATAAAAGGACAACAGTAGTATATCATGAAAATTGGAATAAGGGTGTAATTGGTATTGTTGCTTCAAGACTAATTGAGAAATACTATCGCCCAACAGTTGTACTGACAGCTTCTAATGGATTACTTACCGGCTCTGCCCGATCCGTTGCAGGATTCGATTTGTATGAGGCACTGCTTGGTTGTGAAGATCTATTGGTTCAGTTTGGGGGACATAAATTTGCTGCCGGACTAACAATAAAGCCTGAAAACATTAACCTGTTTTCTGATCGTTTTGAAAAGATAGTAGCATCAACCATTACAGATGACTTGTTAAGTCCTGAAATTAATATAGATACAGAGATCAATTTCAGACAAATAGACGGTAAATTTCAACGAATTGTAGCACAAATGGCTCCATTTGGTCCACTGAATATGGCTCCTGTTTTTGTTTCACATAACGTATATATTACAGGAAAACCTTACGTTGTAGGTATAAAACATTTAAAATTAAATTTAAAACAACAAAATTCCACTATTTTTGAAAGCATTGGATTTGGGTTAGCAGAGTACGAGTCGCTGCTGCAACCAAACCGCCCCTTCTCTGTATGTTATACAGTAGAAGAAAATATATGGAAAGATCAACGGCGCTTGCAACTAAACATTAAAGCGATAGAAATTGATAACTAATAAACTTAGATGATATTAAGAGCTGAAAATCTGATAAAAAAATATAAACAACGTACTGTTGTTAATGATGTTTCATTTAGTGTTAGCCAAGGTGAAATTGTTGGTTTATTAGGCCCTAATGGGGCTGGAAAAACAACATCCTTCTATATGATTGTAGGTTTAATAAAACCAAATGAAGGAACAATATATTTAGACGACGAGGACATTACTAGTGATCCGATGTACCGAAGAGCTCAAAAAGGTATTGGATATCTGGCTCAAGAGGCTTCAGTTTTCAGAAAACTTTCTGTTGAGGATAATATCATGGCCATTTTAGAGATGACTAAAATGAGCAAAGAAGAACGCCATGAACAACTGGAAGAGTTGATTAACGAGTTTAGCTTACACAAGGTACGCAAGAACCGTGGCGACCTGCTTTCAGGAGGAGAACGTAGAAGGACTGAAATTGCCAGAGCGCTTGCAGCTAGTCCAAACTTCATTTTATTAGATGAACCATTTGCAGGAGTAGATCCAATTGCCGTTGAAGAAATTCAATCTATCGTAGCTAAACTAAAACAAAAAAATATCGGCATTCTAATTACCGACCATAATGTACAAGAAACTTTATCGATCACTGACAGAGCATACTTACTGTTTGAAGGAAAGATTCTTGAATCTGGTACCCCGGAAGTACTTGCTGCCAATGAAATGGTAAGAAGAGTATATTTAGGCTCCAATTTCGTATTACGAAGTAAAAACTTATAATTCACTACTTAAACAAAAGCATGGCAATTGTAAATTCAATTTTTACCTGGTATATGAAAAAGCGCGTTCACCAGATAGAGCTTTTTATGAAGTACCCACATGATGTACAAGAGGAATGGTTCCACAAACTAATCTCAAGTGCTGAAGATACTGAATGGGGAGAAAAATATGATTACCGTACTATTGAAACCCCGAGACAATTCAAAGAGCGTGTTCCTATACAGAATTACGACACTTTAAAGCCATATATAGAAAGGATGCTTAAAGGAGAACAAAACATTCTCTGGCCTTCGGAAATTAAATGGTTTGCCAAATCATCAGGTACTACTAGCGACAGAAGTAAGTTTATTCCGGTATCAGAGGAATCTCTACAAGAATGCCATTTTAAAGGAGGTAAAGACCTACTTTCCATATTTTGCAATAACAGACCCGAAAACCAGATCTTAACGGGGAAAGGGCTTGTTTTAGGTGGAAGCCATCAAATAAATCAGCTTAACGAAGACTCTTTCTACGGAGATCTTTCGGCAGTACTGATTAAAAACCTGCCAATGTGGGCAGAATATTACCGCACACCAAATATCTCCATTGCTTTAATGGATAATTACGAAGAGAAAATGGAGAAAATGGCTATGGCCACCATTAAAGAAAACGTAACAAACATTGCAGGAGTGCCAACATGGACAATAGTTTTAGCTAAAAAGGTTTTAGAAATTACCGGCAAATCTAATTTATTGGAGGTTTGGCCAAACCTGGAGCTTTACATTCATGGTGCCGTAAATTTCAAACCCTACAGAGAGCAGTTCAAAGAACTGATTCCTTGTGATTATATGTATTATCTGGAAACCTATAATGCTTCTGAAGGTTTTTTTGGCATCCAGGATGAAGTGAATTCCGACGAACTTTTACTGATGCTTGATTATGGTATTTACTATGAGTTTTTGCCAATCGAAAAGCTAGATGATGAAAATCCAGATACATTAACACTTGAACAGGTAGAGCTAAATAAAAACTACGCTATTATTATTTCTACAAATGGCGGTCTTTGGCGATACATGATTGGAGATACTGTTCAATTTACAAGCCTATCCCCATACAGAATAAAAATAACAGGAAGAACAAAACATTTCATAAATGCCTTTGGTGAAGAGGTTATTATCGACAATGCTGAGCAAGCAATATGCAAAGCCTGCGATGCCACAGGAGCAGTTTTTAAAGACTATACCGCCTGCCCTATTTACTTTAAAGGAGAAGAAGTAGGAGGTCATGAATGGATCATTGAATTTGATCAACAGCCTAATGATTTTGAACATTTTGTAGATGTTTTGGACCAAACTTTAAGGGAGGTTAATTCTGATTATGATGCCAAAAGGTTTAAAGATATGGCATTGCGACGCCCAACAGTACATAATGCACCCAACAATACTTTCTACAACTGGCTTAAATCGAAAGGCAAACTTGGAGGACAACATAAGGTTCCAAGATTAGCAAACGACAGAAAATACGTAGAAGAAATATTGCCTCTGATGAAATAATTTTTTTTGTACAAGATAATGGTGGTTTAGTTTTTTTTAGTTAAATTTAAATAGCTAATTCTTAATCGCTTATGAAAACAGTACAACAAATACTTAATACGAAACCTGTACAAATTTTCTCAGTTACAGAAAATTCATCTGTTTTAGAGGCGCTTCAATTGATGATGGAAAAGAATGTAAGTGCATTGCTTATTCTTGAAGGTCAAAAATTACAAGGTATATTTACAGAAAGAGATTATGCCCGCAAGATCATCCTCTATGGAAAATCATCTGCAGGAACTCCAATTGGGGAGGTTATGACTGCTCATCCAATCACAGTACTACCTACCGATAGTATAGACCTATGCATGCAGATCATGACAGACAAACATATCAGACATCTACCGGTAATGCTGGACAGCCAGGTACTCGGGATGGTTTCTATTGGTGATGTTGTTAAATTCATCATTGCTGACCAGAAACAAACTATATCTCAACTAGAGAGTTATATCAGTAGTTAAAGAACTTTATTAATCTAACATTAACAGCAACTCAATTACAATGAAAAGGTCGTATCATTAACGTGATACGACCTTTTCTTATTTTGTCAGTCTGGATTAAATACCTACCAGATCTTAACTCTTTTCTCTGGAGCTAAATACAAAGAATCTGTTGGTTTTACCTTAAAGGCAGTATAAAACTCAGGTATGTTTCTAACCACACCATTAACCCTAAACTTAGCAGGCGAATGAGGGTCTGTACTTACTTGATTTCTCAATGCCTCGTCTGTAGATTTATTTAACCACACCTGGGCCCATCCAAGTAACACCCTTTGCTCACCGGTAAATCCATCCATAACGGGTGCAGGCTTACCATTTAAGCTTGCTTTATAAGCCTTTAATGCAATGCTCAATCCACCAAGGTCACCAATATTTTCCCCAAGAGTAAAATCACCATTTACATTAAGGTCAGGAAAAACCTTAAACTCACTGTATTGGGCCTTTAAAGCATTCGTTCTCTTTTTAAATTCACTTTGATCTTTGGCTGTCCACCAGTTACGCATAGCACCTGTGCCATCAAAAGTACTGCCCTGATCATCAAAACCATGACCTATTTCATGGCCAATTACAGCACCAATACCACCATAATTTACAGCATCATCAGCCGTCATATCAAAAAATGGCGGTTGAAGTATAGCAGCAGGGAACACAATCTCGTTCATACTTGGATTATAGTAGGCATTAACCGTTTGTGGTGTCATGCCCCACTCTGTACGATCAACAGGCTTGCCTAACTTATTAAAAGTGCGATTATATTCAAATTCGGTTGATCTTTTTTCATTGCCAAACAAATCGTTCTTTACAATTTTAAGTTTGCTATAGTCTCTCCATTTATCAGGATATCCAATTTTTGGAGTGAACTTACTTATTTTGTCAAGTGCTTGCTTTTTAGTTTCAGCACCCATCCAATCAAGTTCTTTAATACTCACTTCATAAGCTTTCAATAAATTGCCTACAAGTTTCAACATACGCTCCTTAGCTGCAGGTGGGAAATGCTTTTCAACATACAATTTCCCCACTACTTCTCCCAAATTGTCATTAACTACATTAACAGCCCTGCGCCATTGCGGCTTCTGCTCCTTAACACCGTTTAAAGTTTTAGCGTAGAAATTGAAATTTTCCTGATCAAGCGCAGTATTTAATGAAGTTGCTGAACTTGTAACCGCACTCCATTTAAGGTAATTCTTCCAGGTATCAAGCGGAGTATTTTTCAAAATGGCGTTTAGATCCTTAGTATATGCCACCTGAGAAACAATTAAAGTATCATGATTCTTAACCCCTGCCTCAACAAGCAATGTGTTCCAATCAAAGTCAGGCATTAGCGTATTCAAATTTTTAATTGGATAGCTATTATAAAGCCCAGCCATATTTCTAGTCTCTTCCTTTTTCATCTGCTTAGAAGCAATCTGCGTTTCAAGAGCCATTATCTGAGCAGATTTAGCTTTCGCATCAGGAACACCGGCAAGAGTCAGCATTTTCTCTATATGTGCTACATACTTAGTACGGATGTCAGCAGATTTTGCGTCTGTTAACGAATAATACTCACGATCAGGTAAACCAAGTCCACCCTGCCAGGTAAAAAGCATATATTTTCTTGGATCTTTCAAATCCTCAGCAACAGTTACATTGAAGGGAATCATGTACCCTACCTTATTAGCATATGCAAAATATGCAGCAAGATCTTTTCCTGAAGCTATCGCATCAATCTTTTTAAACTCAACATTTAAAGGTGCTAGTCCTATAGAGTCACGAACTTTCATGTTCATATAAGACTCATAAAAATCGCCTATTTTCTGCTCATCTGAACCTTCTGCAGGATTTCCCTTTGCAGCATTCTCAATTATCGCCTTTACGTCTTCTTGTGCCTTATCATTCACCATAGCACCTACTCCATAAGACGCCTTATCCGAAGGAATTTTGGTGTTTTTCATCCAGGTACCATTCACATAAGCTGTAAAATTGTTTCCAGGAGTTACCGTAGTATCCATATTTTTCAGGATGATACCTGAATGCAGTTCTTGCTTCGGCTCCGAACTATTACAGGATGCCATCAACAGCAAAGAACAGGCAGTCAATGGAATACTAAAAGATTTTTTGATTTTCATTTATCTAAGAATTTATGAATAAGATATAAGTGTTAAATCAAATTTAACAAAAGATTATTACCAAACTTCTATCCAACCCATAATATCTTAGTTACCTTATTCCAACAAAAATTCCCACTTCAGCATCCATCGGATTTTTGGCCTTTTCCCCGTACACCTCAAAATCAGCAATATAGGATCTATTTAAGTCAGTATTCCAGATTCTCTCCCAACCTTGATATACCACTCCATTCATTAAATTACCTTTAGCGGTTAATTTAAGATATTCACCTCCTTTAATAGTCAGTCCTCTCATTCCATCAGGAATCTCTTCAAGAGAATCCACTCTACAACCAACCAGAGTGGTGTAAGGTTTCATGTAATCACCCTCATAATCTGTATATACACCATAAAGGTCGTTACCAATTTTATTAGGGATTTTTGAGGCTATATCTTCCGAATAAAATCTACCCCAAAGCGCAGGAATATCTCTTGCCCCTTCACCATTTTGATTACTTGTTCTAACTGTTATCCCTATAACCGAGATGCCCTTAATCTGTTCTTTTTCCATAAAAATACTTCTTTAATGATTTCTTAGCACAAAAGTAGAGCGGCGATTTGACAACAGTATGTCAGGGGTTAGATTTTTCTTTACACAACTGGAAATATTCAGGCAGCGTTAATTTATGAGGCTCAAATATCTGTCCCAGCACCGACAAATACTTTATTCTATCTAATCTGAAAGACCTGTATTCATTACGGAGCCTGCAAAACGCAATCATTAGCCAATTGTCTTGAGTACTGTATACAGCAAATGGCTCCAACACTCTCGAAGTTTCGGCATTATCCTCTGCAACGTAAGTAATCTCTAACAGTTTAAAACCTGTGAGCGCAAGTTGAATTGAAGACAAATTGTTACTTGAACGGTCACTTTCAATGTTATTTCGTATCGCAATTCTTTCTGAAAGTAGATTTACATTATCCTTCGTATTGCTTTTCAGTACTGATTTTATCTTTGTTACGGCATCCGAATATTCATTAACAAACGAAATATCTTTATTCCTCAACACCAGCTGTTCTGCAGTGATTAATGCATTTGCCTGACTTTCTGTGAAGCTGATAGGCGGCAAACTATACCCATCAACAAGAGCGTATCCCTTCCCTTCTTGAGTAAATATTGGAATTCCACCATCTTGCAAACACCTGATGTCTCTGTAAATAGTTCTAATGCTTACATTAAATTTCTCAGAAAGATAGGTAGCAGTAGAGAGTCTTCTTGTTTGAAGCTGGGTAAGTATGGCTATAATCCTGGATAGTCTTGATGTTTCCCTTTGCATTGACAAATTTTAACCATCAAATATACATCCAATTAAGTACTCCATTTAAATTCATTCACCAACTGTTTTAAGTCAGCTTCAGTTACTTCAGAGGGACTTGAAAATTGTTTTTTCAATATATGCTTTGGAACATTCAATGAGCCATTATTTGTTCTGATAATTGCACCATTTTCGATTTGTTTATGCGCATGAAAATCGCCGATCATTGGATCTAACTCTGTAAGTCTGATCAGTAATTCGTAAAGTACGTATAAGGGTGTTGTCACGCCGCAAATATAGATTAACTGCATTTTAATGTGCAATTATCATTATGTTAACACATCCCAATCCCTTAACAATAGATTCATCACAATCAATACAGATAAGGCTATATTGCCATTCTTGATAATAATCAATTTTTAATGCTGACTTAATATTGACACCCTAATTTTATAGTAATCACCAAACATTAAGATTATGATCAGCACAAAGATTCTTTACAATGCTGTTTTCAAAACAGATCAGGTTGATGACCTTGATAAATTTCAACCTTTGCCTGAACCTGTTGGTAGTTACCCCTATCGATTAAACCTCGGAAACCGTTTAAGTGAAACTGTTCCAGGAAAAATGGTTTTTCATATGGTTGGTGATACCGGTGGACTAAAATCTGCTGACACTCAAAAACAAGTAGCCGAAAAAATGGCTGATCAACACTCAAATGCAAACAACGAACACGAAAAGCCAGCATTCTTATACCATCTAGGAGACATTGTATATCACTATGGTGAAGCAGAGCAGTACGATGAACAGTTTTTAAAACCATTCGAAGCCTATCCTGCACCTATTTATGCCATTGCCGGAAATCACGACACAGATATAAATCCAGACTGTGATTCACACTATGAAAGCCTCGAGGCCTTCTATACTGCGTTTTGTAATACCTGCCCTAAAACAATTCATTTCGGCACTGAAAGCAATAGAAAAAGCCAGGTTCAGCCACATGTGTTTTGGACAATGGAGTCTCCTTTGGCAACAATAATTGGCCTTCATACCAACGTCCCCAAATATGGCCACATTACTAAGGAACAAAAAAACTGGTTTATTAAAGAGTTGCAAAATGCAGCCAAGTTTCGTTCCGACAAAGCGATAATCGTTTGCATGCACCATGCTCCTTATTCGGCAGATACAAATCATGGATCAAGCAAACCAATGATAGAATTTTTAGAAAGTTCATTTGAAGAAGCAGGCGTAAAACCAGATATCATTTTTAGTGGCCACGTACATAACTACCAACGCTTTACTAAACAATATGAAGACGGAAAAACGCTTCCCTTCATTGTTGCAGGAGCTGGAGGTTTCGACGAATTGCACCAGCTTGCAGATCCTTTCGATAGTAATTACAGTACAAAAAGTGAATTATTCAATCAAGTTCAACTGGATAACTATTGTGATAACAGACATGGCTTTTTAAAAATATGTATTGAAAAAACACCTTTCAGTTTTAGCATACAAGGAGAATATTATACTGTATCAGATTTAAATGCTAATGAAGAAGCCACTTTATTTGACAGATTCACAATAGATTTGACAGGGCGATAACAAAAAGCAAACACTATAGCGATCCGATGATTTTTTAGTCTAGAAAAAATTATCTAACATTGGGCGCAATAGTTTTTCATGCAGACAGAATCATCAAATAAACGCGAAGACAATGAATTACTGACTAAGCTCAGGAATGGTGATCAAACTGCGTTTGCTGAAATCTATAATCAATACAGAAGCAAAATATTTGTTTATGCTTGCAGCCTCTGTAAATCACCTGATATTTCTGAAGAGATTGTTCAGGAGGTATTCATTAAAGTCTGGCAAAAAAGAGATCAGATTAATACCGAACTAAATTTTGGCGCCTATATTAAGAAAATCACGCTGAATCATGTACTAAATCACTTAAAAAAGGTTGCAAGAGAAAAAGCACTTCAACAACAGTTATTTGTCTTTATTGAAACTATCAGAAACAGTACCGAAGACAATCTTCTGGAAAAAGAATTATTGAGAACCTACGACGATGCTATTGCAAAATTACCTCCTCAAAAGAAACTGATCTACAATTTAAGTAGAAACGAGGACCTAAGTCACGATGAAATAGCCAAAAAGCTCAATATATCAAAGAATACTGTTAAAAATCATATGGTAGAAGCAACCCGTTTCATTCGCAATTATGTAAACCAAAATGGCAGTGTAATTTGTTTTCTCATTGCTGCCTCAAATTATTTTCGTTCGAACTAGTCCTATTGCTTCCCACAGTTGTATTAGATATAATCGGATTGAGCAGCGAAGCTCATTTCTTTTATGTAAAGCAAAGTGAAAGAAAAGCAAAAATTAGAGGATTTGTATAATTTGTACTTGAACAACAAGTGCACTTCCGATGAGTTGGAAGCATTTTTTAAGCTTTTAGATAGTGCAAGTGATGATCACGAGATCAAGGCACTAATGTCAACTACCTGGGATAACACACATACACTTCCCGATACAGATCTTATTCCTGATTTCATACCATTTGAGACTAAACAATTTAAATTAAATCCACCTAACAAAATGACCCTAAGGCTTCGCAGATTTGTTTCTGTAGCTGCAGCCCTCCTATTTATTCTTGGTGGTTTATACTTCTTTAAGTCTGACATCCTAAATATAATTACACCAGTTCATCAGCAACAGGTTCTTAGTTCAACTGGTGAACGCAAACAATTGCTTCTTGCCGATGGCACAAAGGTTTGGTTGAGTCCGAATAGCAAATTGAATTATCCAGATAAATTTAGAGGCGACCAAAGGTTAATTAGCCTTGATGGAGAAGCATTTTTTGAAGTTAAACACGATTCTAAGCACCCCTTCATTATTAAAACTGGTACTGTGAGTACAACAGTATTAGGAACAAGTTTTAATATTTCGGCATATCCAAAACACAACACAATAAATGTAACCCTGGTTACCGGTAAGGTAGCCGTGGCCCTAAAGGCCAACAACCAGAGCCAAAGTGAGATTATGTTACCAAATCAGCAAATTATTGTTGATAAAGCAAATGAAAAACTCACAAAGGTAGACTTCCCTGGTGCCGCATCTTTTTTAAACAAACGGTTAGGCTTGTTTGAATATAAAGGAGCGGTACTACAGGAAGTAATAAAAGATATTGAATTACAATACGGTATACAGATTCAATTAAAAACAGATTTAGCCGACAAAGCATTTTACGGCAATTTAAATATGAATGATAATATTGGCCAAACCCTAAACAAGTTGTGTTTGGTAATGGAAACTACCTGGGAAAGAAATGGAGGGCATTATGTGATCTTAAAATAAATGTCTGATCCTGAAGAACAGAACCAGACAAATATCTGAACCAATTTAAAATGTCCAAGCCTTGAGAACTATAGGACATAAGAAATCAATAATTAATTATAAAGTTATGAAACCTGTTTCAGCTTATCACTAATAATTTGAAATGATACTGTGACAATAAATGATTTTCCACGTCATAACTTACCAAACAACATACAAATGAAAAAAATTGAACCTGTTGGGTTCCTAACCTTTGTTGCCGTAATATTGCTACTACTTGTATTGGTGCAATCACGCGCACATGCCCAAGGCCCACTTGATAAAAAGCTAAGCATAAATTTAAAAGACGAGAAACTGAAGAGTGCACTAGATAAAATAACTGCTATCTGTGGAACAAAGTTTACTTACAATGAACAAGTTGCCCTAAGTACAATAAAAATCAGCGTGAATGCCAAAGAAAAGAGTCTAAAAGATGTATTAACAACTGCCTTTACAGACAAACCACTACAATTTAGCGTTCTTGATAAAGAAATCTTCATTCGTCTTGCACCTGAAAAAACAAAAAAGGTCGAAGCCGATCCGGCGGCAAATACGACTCAAAGCAAAGAAAAACATACCATTAGCGGAACCATCAAATCACAGAATACCGGAGAAACTTTAATTGCAGCCACAATTAGAGTTGTCGGGACAAGTATTGCAACAACAAGCAACGAGTATGGCTTTTATTCACTCACATTAACTCAAGGAAACTACAGTCTTGAAGTAAGTGCTATTGGCTCAAAACCTTATAAAAACACTATTGAACTAAACAAGAACACAAACCTGAATATCGCATTATCAGACGACGAGAACCTTCTGGAAACTGTTACCATTACCAGCAACTCTAGTCAAAGAAATATTCAAAATCCACAAATGGGAATGGAACGCCTAACCATTAGTGAAACAAAAGAAGTTCCTGTTTTAATGGGCGAACCTGATTTAATTAAAACATTACAGTTATTACCTGGCGTTAAAACTGCCGGAGAAGGTAATGGGGGAATGTTTGTTAGAGGTGGCAGTGCGGATCAGAATATGATTTTACTTGATGAAGCCCCTGTTTACAATGCATCTCATCTATTGGGTTTCTTTTCAACATTTAACTCTGATGCCATAAAAAATGTAACCCTCTATAAAAGCGGAATGCCTGCCCAATACGGAGGCGGCTTATCGTCAGTATTAGATGTTAAAATGAATGATGGAAACAATCAGAAGTTCGGTGTAAATGGTGGTGTTGGAGCAATTGCCGCCAGAATTAATGTTGAAGGACCTATTCAAAAAGAAAAATCTTCCTTTCTAATCTCCGCTCGCAGAACATATGTTGATATGTTTCTAAAACTCTCCAGTGATACCGCTATTAATAACACGCAGCTTTACTTTTATGATGTTAATGCCAAGGCAAACTACATCTTGGGAGACAAAGACAGGCTGTACATATCCGGTTATTTTGGAAAAGACGTATTAGCATCAGATAACCTATCAGGAATTAATTGGGGTAATGCCACTTCAACACTCCGTTGGAATCATGTTTTCAGCAACAAGTTATTCTCTAATACCTCGGTAATTTTCAGTAACTACAACTACAAAATCCAATCAAATACGGATGAAAATTCACTTACGCTCTTCTCTCAAATCCGTGACTGGAATTTCAAGGAAGATATGCAATGGTATGCCAATGAAAAAAACACGGTAAGCTTTGGTTTCAACTCGATATTTCACACCATAAAACCGGGTGAAGTACAAGCCACTGGCAATTCGGGTTTTATTTCTCAAAAACTTCAGAATAGATTCTCTTTAGAGAATGCCGTATATGCAAGCAACACATGGAAAGCAAGCGATGCCTTTAGCCTCACCTATGGCCTAAGAGTTTCTGCCTTCAGCATACTAGGATCTGGCGAATATTATACTATTGATGGTTCAGGTAATGTAACCGGCTCAACCAGCTATAAAAGAGGCGAAATCGTAAAAACTTATGTAAACTTAGAACCTCGCCTTTCAGCGGCACTTCAGGTAAATGAGTCGGCATCTGTAAAAGCTTCCTATGTTAGAAATGTTCAAAATCTGCATCTAATTTCCAATTCTAATGCAGCATCACCCACTGATAGATGGGTAGCCAGCACCAACATCATTAAACCTGAATTGAGTGACCAGGTTTCGATTGGATACTATAAGAATATTGGGAACTCCTATGAGTTCACAGCAGAAACTTATTACAAGACGCTAAAAAATCAAATTGATTACCGCAATGGGGCAGATATATTCACCAATAGACCTATAGAAACCCAGTTACTATTTGGTAAAGGACGTGCCTATGGCCTTGAGTTATTGTTAAAAAAGAAAGCGGGTAGATTAACCGGTTGGCTAGGTTACACGTTATCAAAAACAGAAAGAAAAATTGATGGGATAAACAACAATGAGTGGTATAATGCCCGTCAGGATAAAACTCACGATATTTCTTTTGTCAGCATGTATAAGCTAAGCCAGAAATGGACTGTTTCTGCTAATTGGGTGTATTCTACAGGTAACGCAGTTACTTTTCCAAATGGAAAATACAAGCTTCTTGGACAAAGCTATTTCTATTTCTCAGAACGCAATGCTGATCGTATGCCAAGCTATCACAGATTAGATTTAGGAGCAACCCGCTTATTAAAGCAAACCAAAAAGTTCTCATCTGAATTAAACTTTAGCTTATACAATGCTTATGGTCGTAAAAATCCTTTCCGCATTACTTTCCAGGATAGTGAATCAGATCCAAACAGAACGGAAGCTTTAAGAACTACATTGTTCAGATTTATTCCATCAATCTCTTACAATTTTAAATTTTAACCAATGAAGATTATATATCGTACAATACTTTTTTCTATGATTGCATTTCTATGGTCATGCGAAGATGCTATTGACCTCAAACTTAAAGACAACACCCCAAAATATGTAATTGAAGGTACAATTACCAATGAACCTGGAGTATGTAAAGTAAACGTTAGTAAAACAAAGAACTTTGGCGATGACAATCAATTTAACGGGGTTGGTGGTGCATTAGTAAAAATTGAAAACAACGGCACCACAATTTTGTTATCGGAAACAAGCAAAGGTGTTTACGAAACTGACAGAATTAATGGAACTCCAGGTCAAACCTACCACTTAACCGTAACTACTGACAATGAAACTTTTACGTCTTCCAGTACAATGCCGGAACCAGTACCTTTCTTAGATTTTACATTAAAAACAGCTGATTATGACACTTTGAGGACCACGCCAATGGTAAAATTTAAGGATATTTCGGGCATCAAAAATTACTACTGGTTTCAGCAATATATCAACGATAAAATTCAGCGCCAGTACAAAGTATTTAATGATGAATTTACAACTGGACAGGAAGTGAACGATTATCTTGTATTTGAAAATACTACCAAAGACCGCAGCAAGAACATTGTTAAGGGCGATCGGTTAACAGCAGAAATGCATTGTATTGATGCTGCCGTTTATCTTTACATGTTTAGCCTCTCCAATGCGAATGGGTCTTCTGATGGAGCAGCTCCTGCTAACCCGGTAACCAACATTGCTGGTGGAGCCATAGGATATTTTAGTGCACATACTGTTCAACGTAAAACAATAGTAATTCCGTAAATTAATAGAAAAGAACCAGAAATGACAGATTTGGATAAAAGTATAACAGTTGGAGCACTATTTGGCTTCGTCATTCTACTTACCTTGTTTGAAATGTACTTTAGTTACGTACACGATAAAAAACATTATCAAAAACGTGATACCCTTACCAATGTATACCTGATGGCTAGCGCCTTTGTTATCAATATCCTTACAAAAGCGGGAACCTTTATGTTGCTTCAATATTTCTATGTTCATTATCGTTTATTTCAAATTTCCAACACACTGGTTTATTGGATTGTGCTAATTCTGGCTCAGGACTTTTTATACTGGTTCTTACATTATACTGGGCACTATGTTCGTTTCTTTTGGGCAATGCACGTTACCCATCATTCTTCAGAACATTTTAACCTTACCACTGGGTTCAGGTCTACAGTATTTGAACCTCTATACAGGGTATTCTTCTATTTGCCCTTGGCACTAATGGGATTTAATGCTTTTGATATTCTGTTTGCCTATCTGGTTACTCAGATTTATGGCAACATTGTACATACCAAATCTGTTGGAAAACTACATCCGATAATTGAATATCTTTTTGTTACACCTTCTCATCACCGTGTTCATCATGCCAGCAATGTACGCTACCTTGACAAGAACATGGGGATGGTTTTGATCCTATGGGATCGGATATTTGGAACATTCCAGGCAGAGGTAGCCGAAGAAGAAATAAAATATGGATTAACCACACAACCTGAGGATGTAGGCCCTGTAAATATCATTTTCCATGAGTTTATTGCACTCTATGCTGATGTTAAAAAAGCCCCTACATTTAAAGATAAATTAAAATATATCTTTTATCCTCCGGGCTGGAGCCACGATGGCAGCACACAAACAGCACGGGTAATGCAACGGCAATTATAAAACCATTTTAGCTTTTACTTCATTAATTTTTGAAAGATACACTTCAAGAAGCGCGGGATTTACAATCCCCGCTTCCTGATCAAAGTTCTCATAAAATGAAGGCAATGAAAAGGTTGCCAATACATCAGCACCTAGCTTAGGAAGCCTCACTACCGCTGCATTCATCACATTACCACCTCCAAATCCTCCGGGCGAAGTACTCATTAGCAACATTGGTTTATTTTGAAAAAACTTGCTATTCGTACGTGAGCACCAATCCATTACATTCTTAAAAGCCGTGCTATAACTGCCGTTATGCTCTGCCAAAGAAAGTACAATCAAATCTGTTGCGGATATGTGATCTATAAGTTTATATGCCTTATCCGGATAACCATCATTTGCTTCCCTATCTACAGAGAACAGCGGCATCTCAAAATCATTTAGATCCAGCAATGTAACATCATGTTCCTTAAAAAAAGAGGTGGTATGAATAACCAATTTACGATTAATTGACTGGTGACTACTGCTTCCTGCAAAGGCTAAAATCTTCATTCTATATATTTAGTTCTTAATATTTCTACTTTGGTCCGGCAATGGAACAAAATCAGTTTCTCCCGGCACTGGGGCAAAAGACTGTGAAACCCATTTTGCCTTTGCCTCCTCAATTCTTTCGCGGGTTGACGCTACAAAATTCCAATAAATAAAACGTTCTTCAGGAAAAGGTTCTCCACCAAATATGTAAATAGTCGAATTTTCAAGCATTACAAATTCGCAAAGCTTGCTGTCCTTGGCAACCAATAGCTGTTTAGGCTCAAAAACATGCCCCTCACTTTCAATTCCACCCTCAAGTATATACAATGCACTTTCACCAAACAAATCCTTACCTATCTTAACCGTCTGCTGTTTAGTGTTTTTTAACTCCAAAAAATAAAGCGGACTATATACCGGAACAGGCGAAAAATGGCCAAATACATTACCGGCAATAAGTTTAAAGTCAATCCCATTTTCTGTCCAACGTGGAATTTCCTCTTCGTTAAAATGAAAAAACTCAGGATCCATTTCCTCCAGAACCTTTGGCAAAGCAACCCATATCTGCAAACCATGGAGCATTTTATTTGAAGTTCTTAAATAAACCGGAGTTCTTTCAGAATGAACAATACCACTCCCTGCAGTCATCCAGTTTACCTGCCCTGGGTGAATTTCAGTTTCATTACCCAAACCATCTTTATGTGTAATTGCTCCTTCAAAAAGATAGGTTAAGGTAGAAAGTCCAATATGGGGATGAGGAGGAACATCCAGATTCTCATGATCACTTAAACATGTTGGCCCCATGTGATCTACAAAAGCAAACGGCCCCACCATTCTTTTTTCACGAAAGGGCAAGAGTCTGCCTACCATAAAATTACCAATGTTACTTGGTCTTTCTTCGATAATCAAGTGAATATTTGACATGTTATTTATAAGATTTTAACTGTTAGAATTAACAGTTGGGTTTGAAGTAATGCTTCGTGAATTTACATGAATTCGCTTACTATTACAAGATTTTTCAATAAAATCAGAAGAGGGTGCATCATAAATTATGACCACCCTCTTTCTTATTTTCGTCATCCTGAATTTATTTCAGGATCTCTCTTGAGCATTTTTTCATATAAGTTATTACTTATCCCACCATACTCTACCGGTTAGTTTATCTCCGCCCGGTACTGCATCTGAAGCTGCTTTATAGTTAACTCCATTTTTCGCACCCTCCTCCACAGGATAAGGAAAACGACGAGGAATAGTACCATTGGTAGCATTACCAGGATACACAACCGGCACCAATGTAGGGAATCCACTTCTACGCCAATTAGCCCATGTTTCATAAAAATCAAGCATGGTATTCGTATGCGCCCAATACTGATTATTGATCATTTCTAAACCATTAGCCGCATTGTAAGGATGTGAATTAACATAAGCCTCGGCAACACCTTCAGTAATGGCTAGCGATGCATCATACTGATCTAAAAAAGTAATTGCAGCCTTAACGCCAAGTTTATAATGATCAGCCGCTGTACCGGCAATACCCCATCTCTGAGCTGCCTCTGCCAACAATAATTCACTTTCGGCGTAGGTTAGAATAAAAGTTACCCCATTTTGCTTTATCATCGCAGGATTTGGAGAAGAGTAATCAGGAAAACTTGTAAACGATGCATCCTGTCTAACATCTCTACCTGCCAACCCACTCAAATCTTTACCATTTGGCATTCCTTTTTGAACATTAGGATTTGCATCATAAGCAGGATTTTGGTTTTTCTTTCCTTCATCTAAATACAGCTTAGTTACCGCAACCTTTTCCAAACGAGGATCATTATTGTTTTTCAAAAAGTCGATAAATGTTTTTGACCATTTAACATAGTAGTTTTCTTGTCCACCATCACCAAGCAATACCTGGCTGTTTCTATTTTGGGTTACCCTTGCTCCTGCTGCATCATGTGCAAGGAAAGCATTGTCTTTGTTATCAATCATCGTTTTACCAACAACCTTTTGAACATATGTTTTTGCTGTGGCCTCATCAACTTTAGTTAACCTCATTGCCAAACGTAACATCAAAGTATTGGCAAATCTTTTCCATTGTACAATGTTCCCATGATAAATAACATCCCCGGTTACCGCATCTCCTGTCTCATTTAAAGCGGTTGAAGCTTCTTCTACTTCTTTTAGCAAATCCATGTAAATAGCTTGCTGTTTATCATATTTAGGAGTAAAATTACCGGTATACACCCCAAGTCCGGCTTCTGAATAAGGGACATCACCATACAAATCTGTAAGACGTTCAAAAATCAGCGCTTTCCAAATTCGGGCTACCTGGTACACATTATTAAATTTCGGTTTACCTTTCGCATATTCAACAACATCAACAATTGGTCGCACCTGTTCAATATAAGCGCCTACGCTTCCATTACCCCAATATGCAGCAGTATATCCTTCATTCAAAAGATATTTATCGCCAGCCCAATAGCTTATTACTGTAGAAAAACCTTGCATCATTGTAGCAGAGTAAATTAAATTTCCCCTCCAGGTATCATATGCAAAATCTATACTTCCTGTATAAGTGAGCTGTGCTGATGTTAATGTATAATTTGGGTCAAAACTAGTCGGACCATAAGCAACAGGATTGGTATTGATATCTTTAAAATCTTTTGTACAACTTGCCCCTATCAGAACAGTAACAAGTAATACCAGGCTATATTTGTTTAATATTTTCGTTTTCATTTCTCTTGATCTTTAAATAATTAAAACTTAACACTTAGGTTTACGCCAAAAGTTCTCACTGGCGGCACTCCACCTAACTCCATTCCCGGAAAAGTAGCATTGTAGCTAGATTCAGGATCGATGTTGTCTGTTTTTTTCATCAGAATAAATAAATTCCTTCCAACCAGACTTACATTTAAGCTTTTCACTTTGTTATTAAACATTTTCGCAGGGAAATTATAACCCAGCGTCAGTTGCCTGAATTTGATAAAGCTCGCATCCTGCACAAATTTATTAGATACATTATTAGCTGTATTTTCATAGAATTTGGCGGCGTTATTACCAAGAGTTTCACGATCTACGAGCGTGTTTTTATGTAATCCAAAAATATATCCATAGTAATCAGTTGCCGAAAACACCTTACCTCCCCATTTCCCATCAATAAGGAAAGAAAGAGTTACCCCTTTATAGATAAACTCATTATTCCATCCTGCAAACCATTTATTATAGGCTGAACCATAGGCTTTCAAATCACCACGAGAGGGTTCCCCCAAAGCGTCCTTTAAAATGGCGCCATTGGCGTCATACTTATAATCGTAAGCCATTACCTGCGCAGCAGCCAATCCCGGTATATTTTGTAAAAAACCAACACCGGATCTTGAAGTTGCTAAAAGTTGCGAGGGCAATCCTTCTGCCAAAGAAAGCACTGTATTATCATTGTAAGTACCATTCAAAGACGAAGTCCAGGTAAAGTCTTCATTTTTTAGTACAACTCCAGAAATCAGAGCTTCAACACCCTTATTTTCAATCTCCCCAGAGTTTAACACTGCTCCGGAATACCCGGTTGTACTTGATGTGGTAACAACGGAAATCTCATCTTTAGATTTCTTTTTGTACCAGGTCATATCTAAATTTAAACGATCACCAAAGAATCTTAACTCGGTACCAATTTCCAGCTCAGTTGCCTTAGAAGCTTTCAGTCCTGGATTAGGAATACTCAGGTTATTAATGATACCTAAAGGATTTCCGTTCAATGTTTCACTTCTAAAACCATAAGTAAGCAAGGTTTGATAAGGATCAGTTGCTTGACCAACAATAGCATAACCCGCCCTTAATTTACCAAAGCTAAGGAAGGAAGGCTTCCACAATTCTGAGAACACAAATGAACCACTCACAGAAGGATAAAAAACACTTAGTTTATTATCCTTACCAGGAGTTGCAAGTGTAGAGAACCAATCCGACCTACCACTACCGGTTAAATAAAGTATATCCCTGTAAGAAAGTTCTAAAGTACCATACACAGAGTGAGTTTCCGATTCACTTTCTACATGCCCAACTGATTTATTTTTAGCATTTAAGATATTATAAACTCCAAACACAGCAAAATTAGTCCCATTATTAGTGGTTTGATTTATCCTGGTATTTCTAAAACTCGCACCAACGTTAGGGGTAACAGTAAACTCATCAGCAACCGTAAATGACTTCCCTAGCAATACGTCAGCATTAACGTCTGCAAACTTAGTTTGCTGTTCCGCAATTTTTCCCGGCTCATAATAAGCCGTACCAGATGGAACTACATTTTTATAAGTATCCGAATAAGCATCACGACCTGCACGACCTTGAATAAACAGGCCATTATCAAAATTATAACGGGCATTGAAAGAGCTAATTAACCGCTCACGTTTAGTATTATTAACAAACTCGTTTGCAGCAAACCATGGATTGGTAGCAAATGCATTTCCTGTGTTATACTGCAACTCATTTCCATCCGCATCTTTCCCTGGCTTAAGGCTATTTACGCTAACGCTGGTTGGCAAAAACACAACATTGTAATTGGCGTTACCGGCACCGTCAGACACCATTGGTCTGTTTTTCGCCTGCTCTAAAATATAATTAGAACGTGCATCAATATTTAAACGTTTAATTGGTTCAAATGTACCTACCAGATTAAACGATTGCCTGTTTAAACCCGAATTCGGAACAACTGAATTATTATGCACATCATTGGCAGAAAAACGAATTGCTCCACCTTCAAATGTTTTGTTCAAAGCAAGCGTATTCGACCACGTACCACCGTTGCTATAAAAGTCCTTTACATTATTGCGCTGAGCTGAATATGGTCTCGAAACACCATCAAACTGAACCACGCTAGTTCCATCCAATTTTGCACCCCAACTTGAACCGCCAACTTGTGCAGCGCCAGCTTTATCTAAAGGTTTTGTTCCGTTAGCCCCTTGCCCATAAACATACTGCCAATCGGTTCGGTTCATTACCTGTTCTACAACATAATTGCTGTTAAAGTCAACGCTGTTCCCTTTACCACTTTTTGTTGTGATGAGAATAACACCTGCTTTAGCTCGTGAACCATAAAGTGCCGATGCCGCAGCCCCCTTTAACACTGAAATACTTTCAATATCATCAGGATTTAAATTACCAATAGCATCTCCAAGATCCGGGGCATTATCATACTGACTACCTGAGTTTCCATTTGGATTTATATTATTTAAACCAGTTGGCTTATTTTCCATTGGCACACCATTAATTACATATAATGGCTGATTACTTTGGCTAAGACTGGATACACCACGAATGGTAACACTTGTAGCCGAACCCGCGCCACCCGAGGTTGAACTAATATCTAAACCTGCAACTTTACCAACTAAGGCATTGGCTACATTGTTTTCTCTGGCTTGAGTTAACGATTCGCCCTGAACCTGAGAAACAGAATATCCCAGCGCCCTACGTTCCTTTTTAATACCTAAAGCTGTTACGACAACCTCGTTTAACAACTTGGTATCTTCAGTTAATACAATTTGTAAATCTGCTTTGCCGTCAACAGGTATTTCCTTTGTTTGAAACCCTGCAAATGAAACTACTAAAACTGCATTCGGAGGTGCGGCTATTGAAAACTTACCACTTATATCCGTTGAAGTCCCCGCTCCCGTTCCTTTAATTCTAACAGTAGCCCCCGGCAAAGGCCCACCATTCGAGTCCTTGACAATACCACTGACTCTCACGTCCTTTTTTCGGCTGATTACAATCAGCCCTGCTCCGGAAACAGAATAATTTAAATTGGTGTTGTTAAATATTACAGCTAAAACATCTGTAACTAAAGTGTTTTTTACCGACAATGTGATATCCTTGTTTATAGGAACATTTGACGAACTGTACACAAAATGATAATCACTTTGCTCTTCAATAATTTTCAAAACCTTGCCCAGCTTCGCCTTTGTAACATCTAACGATATCTTTTGCTGCGAAAAGACAGATGCCGAGACATTGAGACATGTGATAAAAATTATAATACAGATTAGTTTCATTAAAATAATGAATTTTAAGAACATCCTTGCATGAGGACGCACTTGCAGTAAGTAATAATTAATCATATTTTTGTTTTTTTGGTTGCTTTAGTATTTGGCAGCAATCTGTTTGCGCATAAAACTGCCATTTGCTTATATCAAAAAAATTATTGGGGCGGTGCGTCAACACCGTCCCTTTCTAATTTATTTAGATATGGTAATTTGATTCCCTTTTATTTCATATTTAAAATGTTCTGCTTTTTGTAATGCGATTAATGCCTGCTCTATATTTTCTTGCCTAAATGTTGCTGTAAAGTGATACTTTTCAACTTCGTGATCCTTAAATACAATCTCTACATTAAACCATCTCTCTAAATCACCCTTAACTTCAGCAAAAGATTGATCTAAAATTTCCAGTCTGTTTTCAGTCCAGGCCATCTCCATGATTGTGCTATCGTTAACTTTAGTATATTGATTAATTGCGATTTGCGGATGTACTACAGTAGCTTTCTGCGATTTGATTTTATCAGGCAACTCTTCAATCTTTTTATAAAAAGTAACTTTCTGACTTGGCCTCAAAGTTATAGAGCTCCCTTTGGTGCCCTTGCCTTCCATTACAATTAAGCCTTTAATCAGCACTGTTTCGGAAGTTGCCTCTCCCGGATATATTTTCACATTAAATGAAGTACCAAGTACATTGATATCGAAATCCTCAGTATGTACTTTAAAAGGCTTATTCTTATTGTGGGTAACATCAAAAAATGCCTCTCCTACCAAATTAACCTCTCTGTTTTTATCATTGAAATGCTTATCCACAGTTAATACACTTTTTGCATTAAGCAAAACCACAGAACCATCAGGCAAAGTGATTTTTTTCTTCTCGCCACCTTTTGTACTAAAATGAGTGATTAAGCTAGCGTTTGGGATAGCTTCTTTAGGATTATTTTTATAGATAACTGCAATGCCGACAATAACCAGAATTGCAGCTGCAATTTTTAGCCACAGATAATTTTTGCGGATAGGGATAATACTGGCCTCTTGCTGAGGTTCAATATTATTTTTCAAGAGATCTACCTGTTTATTTAGTGGTTTTTTATTTCCACTTAGTATCACATACAAGCGTTTAGCTTCTGCAATTACGGCCTCCTGCTCAGGATGTGCTTTAATATAGTTTTCCCAGTAGCTGATGCAAAGTTTATCGGTACCTGCACAATATAGCTGGAAGGTATTATCTACTAGAAAGTCTTCAACATTGAAAAGACTACGATCAATCATAATATTTGGCTTTTATAATACCAGTGCCAAAAAACTTATGTTTTTCCTAAGGAAATTTTACTTTTTTTTTATTTTACACGAATAATATTGCTTTTTTGATTGTATCCTAGTCATTTTGATTGCATTCTCGTCATCCTGAATTTATTTCAGGACCCCTCAAGAGAAAAGTAGCATAGCAGGTGTGAGATCCTGACCGCGAAGAAGCTGCGAAGCAAAATAAATTCAGGATAAACGACCGCCTTAGCAAAGCGTTAATCTTTCAACTCCTTACGCAAAATCTTAAGCGCATCATAAACCGTATTATACGCAGTTTTTATAGTTTGTTGAGTTTGCTCAGCTATTTGCTCATAGCTCAATCCATCAAAGAACTTTAAATGAATCAATTGTTTTTGTCTGAAGGTTAATTTCTCTAATGCAGTTTTCAGTTTATACCTTACCAGTTCATCAGTTTGAACTTTTACAATAAACTCCTCGTACGACATCTCCATCCACTCCCCTTCGGCACCTGCGTTTTGCAAAGCGTCATTAATTTTACGCTTACGCTCCAGCAATCGTAAAATCTTACGTTTTAAAAATGTACGTAGATAAGCCGGCACATTATCAACTCTGTTTAGTTGTTCATGTTTTTCCCAAATGGTAATGAATACCTGATCAGTTGCCTCACCTGATGTTTCAGCATCTCCGCAAACACGGATACCAAAATTAACGAGATCATAATAGAGAGCTTTATAGAGATCAAAAAATGCCCCATTATCACCTCCACGGATACGTTCCCATAATAAATGATGCAAGAGCTTATTCTCCATTTGGTTAATTTAGATTAAGACAATGTTAAGAAAATCCATGGAATATTTACGCGATGTAATCTTATTTATTCTTCTTAATCAATGCGATAAGCAAAAACGTACAAACTACCCTCAAGACGTCGATTCCCGCTTAATCAAGCTCGATTTTAGGATGTGATTTCCGTTTGGCTCAAAATACTTTTTATCTAATATTTTGAACAAAATATCAGCAGCCTCTTTTCCAATTTCAAAAGCGGGCTGTTCTATTGTAGTTAACGATGGATTTAAAAGCGGAGCAGTATTGAGGTTAGAAAAGCTTATTATTTTTAAATCTCTCGGAATATTTAAGTTTAACTCTCGGGCAACATAATAACATGGCAATGCCAAATCTTCAATTGAAGAAATTATAGCATCAGGTTTCTCAGAAGACACCATTGCCTTTATATTTTCATAATTCTTGCTAATGTCTTTATCGTAGTTAACCACCATTGCATCAGTATAAACCATGCCATACTCTTCTAAAGCTTTTTTATAGCCGGCAAACCTATTTTTACCTGTTACCAGATTATTAAGCGCAAATAAATAGGCAATTTTTTTACAGCCACCTTCTATCAAATGGCGAGTAGCATTGTAAGCACTGTCATAATCATCGGTAGTTATTTTAACCGCATCTATATCTTCAAAAACCCTATCGAAGAAAACAACGGGTATCTTTTTAACAAGCTCTTTAAAATGGTCGTTATTATTTGTGTTGCTCGATACCGATATCAAAATCCCATCTACCCTACCACTCAGCAAGCTATCAGTAAAAGCAATTTCTATTTCGCTGTTTTCATGCGTTTGATAGATCAGCACATGATAATCACGTTTCCTGGCAATTTCTTCAATACCATTTATAGCCAATGAAAAGAAGTTATTGGCAATCTCCGGAATAATAACAGCTATGGTTTTTGTTTTATGACTGCGAAGATTACTCGCCGAAGGATTACGCTGGTACTTTAATTTCTTAGCCAGATCCCAAACCTTTTGCTTGGTTTCTAAACTAATCTCATAACTGTCATTTAATGCTTTTGAAACAGTGGCAATAGATATATTTAACTCTTTGGCTAGCGTTTTTACAGTTACGGTTTCCTTCATATAAACAGCAATTTGGATGATGATTTAGCAAAAGGCGGCTATTCACTTAAACGTATTCGTAAATAAAATGGCCGCTTAAACTCAGAATTAATATTTTTATATACACTTTTAATAAGTAAGACCACCCCGAGGTTTTGCCTTTAACCAAATGTAACATAATTAATTTAACTCATTTATATGAGGGAAACTGATTTAGCGCAAACCAAATATGAATCACCTTGACATAGCCGATTATGTAGTTTTCTTTATTTATTTTATTGCGATAGCCGGCTATGGCTATTACATTTATCATAAGAAAAAAACCACCTCCAATAGTGCGAAGGATTTTTTCCTGGCAGAGGGTTCGCTCACCTGGTGGGCTATCGGAGCATCGCTTATTGCCTCAAATATTTCTGCAGAGCATTTCATTGGGATGTCTGGCTCCGGCTTTGCACTGGGACTTGCTATTGCTTCTTACGAGTGGATGGCAGCCGCAACATTGATCATTGTGGCCATTTTTATCATCCCGGTATATCTTAAGAACAAGATATTTACCATGCCGCAGTTCTTATCAAAGCGGTATAACGATCAAGTAAGTACAATTATGGCTGTATTCTGGTTATTGGTGTATGTTTTTGTGAATCTTACTTCTATCATTTACCTGGGTGCATTAGCCATCTCCTCTATATCACCCATCAGCTTCGAATGGAGCATCGTGGGACTCAGCATCTTTTCAATGGTGGTCACTTTAGGAGGAATGAAAGTTATTGGTTATACCGACGTGATCCAGGTACTGGTCCTGATCTTTGGCGGTTTAATTACCACATATCTTGCCCTTTCTTTACTTTCCAGAGAATATGGATTTGGCGAGGATATCTTTAAGGGTCTATCTATCTTAAGAAAGGAAGCACCAGATCATTTTCACATGATATTTGATTCGTCTAATAAATACTATAAGGAACTGCCGGGGTTGTCTGTATTAATTGGCGGCATGCTGATCAACAATTTGGCATACTGGGGCTGCAACCAGTACATCGTACAGCGTGCATTAGGCGCTGATTTAAATACGGCACGTAAGGGTATTTTATTCGCAGCGTTTTTAAAATTACTTGTACCGATAATCGCCGTCCTTCCGGGAATTGTGATGTATGTGCTTCACAATAAAGGTTTATTTATTACGGAAATGTCAGATGGAGGTGTATTGAAACCCGATCATGCTTATCCAACCTTAATGAATTTATTGCCGGCAGGTTTAAAAGGCGTGGCATTTGCTGCCCTTACAGCGGCCATTGTTGCTTCATTGGCAGGTAAAGCAAACAGTATATCTACAATTTTTTCGCTTGACATTTATAAAAAATACTTCAACAAAACAGCGTCTGATAAAAAGATGGTGAATGTTGGCCGATGGGCGGTTGTGATTTCTATGCTGGCTGCTGCGATTGTAACACCATCCTTAAAATCACTTGATCAGGCTTACCAATTTATCCAGGAATATGTAGGCTTTATTTCACCAGGAGTACTGGCTATATTCTTGCTGGGCTTTTATTGGAAACGCACCACAACTGCGGCAGCTATGACGGGAGCCCTGATTACAATTCCACTTTCAACTGTGTTAAAGTTTCTGCCTGTTTGGACAAATGGTGCCTTCCCCGATTATCCTTTCCTCGACAGAATGGCTATTGACTTTGTAGTCATTGTGATCCTGATGATTGTGATCAGTTTGAGCAGGCCTCAAAAAATTGCTAATGAAAATGCAATTGAAGTGGACACCTCTATGTTTAAGGTCAGCACTAGTTTTGCCATAGGCTCTATTCTTATTATGGGCATACTTACTGCTTTATACACGGTATTTTGGTAAAAAATAAATAGAATAAATTATTAACTATAAAAAATAAGCATTATGAAAGAGTCAAGAAAAGAGGAACTATCTCCATTGTCTAGCCTCGATGTGTGGGAGGACGATGTACTAAAAAGATACCCGGAACCCGGCGTACCTGAAAAAAAGAAGGAAGAATTCAGAAACTATGATAGTCCCGAAAACGATTCAGTACGAGAGTTCTATCGCTTGAACCACAAGTACCAAACCTATGGTAATGTACTTGCAAAAAAGGCTAACTTTTTACAGTTTGATAAAAAAGAAATGCCGTGGTGGGCAGCAATGGAATACCTGAACACATTAATTGATGATTCAGATCCTGACACATCATTAGATCAGCTACAACATTTATTGCAAACCGCTGAGGCTATCCGTGCCGATGGTCATCCGGATTGGTTTGTACTAACTGGCTTTATACATGACCTTGGCAAGGTGTTATGCCTATTTGGCGAGCCTCAATGGAATGTTGTTGGCGATTCATTTCCTGTAGGATGTAAGTTCTCGGATAAGATCGTGTATCCTGATTTCTTTTCGGATAATCCCGATAGTACTGATGAGCGCTACAACACAAAATATGGTGTGTATACGCATCAATGCGGATTAGATAATATTCATATGTCGTGGGGTCACGATGAGTACCTTTACCATATCACTAAAGATCACTTGCCCGAAGAAGCTCTATACATGATTCGCTACCACTCGTTTTACTCGCAACACCGCGAACATGCTTACGATCATTTGCTAAACGCTCATGACCACGAGATGTTTAAATGGGTAGATAAGTTTAATCCTTACGATCTGTATTCAAAAAGCCCTAAACCACCGGTTGTGTCAGAATTAAAACCATATTACGAAGATCTGATTGCTAAATATCTACCGGCAACAGTTAAGCTTTAATTTAATTCATAATATTTAATGAGGGTATCCAAAAAAGTTTAATTACTACTTGGATACCCTTATGATATAAGCACATGTAAACTAGAGTTTTGGCCTACTTTTAATTCTCATATCTTAAGACATCCAGTTACCTTTGTCAATGGTCATGTTAATTGCTTTCCAAACATTTCCATTCACTTCTGATTCAAATGTTTTATTAGGATTTACAGCAAATCCAACTTTTTCGTAGCATTTTATAGCACTGGTATTCCAATCGTAAACATTTAGCTCTACGTTTTCTTTATCAAGTTTAATGAACGAAATATTCAAAAGCTCGTTTATTATTTGCTGTCCTATCCCTTGCCCCCGCTTTGTTTTATCGCCAATAAGAACCCTACAAATTCTAACCGTTTTTTCATCATCTGATTGAAAAAGCTCGGCATGTCCAATGGCATTCCCACCTGATTCGATGACTTTAAACAAATGCCGATTTTTATCGTTTCTATATTCTTTCAGTTGTTCAATTGTTAATGGAAAAGAGAATAATGGTCCACCAAACTGAACCAGCATTTCTTCAGTATTGACCCAATTAATCAGTCTATTAAAATCGTTTTCATCAAATTGCTCAAATGTTATCATTGCTTAAACAAGGTCTTTAAAATTTGTTTAAAAACCAAACAAATAGTATTTCGACTATAAAAACACTAAGCGTTCAAATAAAAACTAACAAGGGTATTCTAACACTTATTTAACCGCCTCATCTAAATGTCTGAGCTAAATCTAGTCTGCGTCTGAGCTAAATCTGAGTTTTGAGTGACACCACAATCATCGCAGCATGAGTCCACGTCTAGTCCACCTTTTTTCTAGTAAAACGTGGACTAGACGTGGACTCACTGTGGACTGACTGTGGACTGACTCTAGCCACGAATGCCATCCAGATCAGTCAGATTTCCCCGATCAAACTAAACTAGCACCACCTCTTTTTAAAAAGTTTGACTATCAGTATATTTACAATAGATCAACCCATATTATCTGAACTCTCAAACTATGAAAACTCAGGCTGCTCACCTTGTAACAAGTATTCTTATTTGTGTTCTCCTTAATCTTTTAAATATTACATCAGGTTTTTCTCAGGCTACCCCTAAACAAAATCTAAATGAGATTATTGTCCAACTTAATTCGCAAAACGATACCCTTTCAGCCGAAAAACTATATCTACAAACCGATAAGCCAACATATCTGGCCGGAGACACCCTTCGGTTTAAAGCTTATTTACTGAATGCATCCTTTCTTAACTATTCAACTAAAAGTGGCGTACTTTATTTGGAACTTTCAAACGACAGCAACAGACTAATTCAACGAATTATGGTTCCTGTAATGATGGGAGTAGCTTATGGCAGTATACCACTAGAAAAAGAGATGATGCAAGGTGGATATACTTTAACAGGATACACCAACTGGATGAGAAATTTCGGAGAGAGCTACTTGTTTAAAAAACATTTTTATATCGGCAATAATGCAGGCTCAGAGTGGCTGATCAATTACAATACTCACTTAATAAAAGATTCCGGCAAAGACAAAATTGACATGGGTTTAAAGATCAATCAGTTTGACAAAGCCCCAATTGGCTTACGAGAAATGCAGGTGAGCATAATGGATGGTAAAAGAACATGGTTTAAAGACAAAGTTGAAACAAGTTTGGATGGTGTTTTAAAGCTAACTTTTGACCTACCGGAGAAGGCGGATGCAAAAAACATTACGCTAGGCATACAGGATCTGCGTAAAAGTCAAGGTAGTCGGAAATTAATGATTCCGATTATCCTTAACCGACCTGAAAAAATTGATTTACAGTTTATGCCCGAAGGCGGAAAGCTAGTAGCAGGTCAGCGAGCTAATGTCGTTTTTAAGGCATTAAAAGAAGATGGCTATGGAGCAACGGTATCTGGTAAAATCTACAATAGTAAGCAACAGGAAATCACCACTTTTACAACTAGTCATGTAGGGATAGGTGCATTTAGTTTCGAACCTGAAGACTTAGAAACTTATACTGCCAAAATACAATTGGCCGATGGGAAATATCAAACCTACTCCCTCCCATCTGTTGAAAGCACGGGCATCACATTAAATGTTATCAATCGTTTTAAAAATGATACATGTGAGGTAACGCTTACCCCTACTGCAGATATACTTGCAAGCAACAACACCTATTACCTAATTGGCATGGCTAGGAATACGGTTTGCTGGGGTGGATTAGTTAAGTTTAATAAAGCTCCCCTTAAGTTTATTTTAGACAAACAGATTTTCCCGAGTGGCATAGTTCGCCTCATTTTAATGAATGAGAGCAAAATGGGATTAAATGAACGTTTGTTTTATAACGATCGTGGTGATAATCTGAATATTAAATTAGATTCAGATAAAAGCCTGTACCAACAAAGAGATAGTATTTCTTTAAATGTTAAAGTGAGTGATAGCGCCGGGAAGCCATTGCAAGGTACATTTTCACTCGCAGTAACAGATAATGGACAAGTTACAATAGATAGCATTGCTGACCGTTCAATTGTAAGCTATATGCTACTAACCTCAGACTTAAAAGGAAAAGTAGAAAGTCCGGGATATTATAATGATGCCGTAACTCATCCCGAAAAATGGCAACACCTTAACAACTTGCTATTGGCGCAGGGTTGGGCAGGTTACGACTGGACTCAGGCCTTTAAGCCTGCTAAACCTTTTGTTTACCCCAATGAGGAAGAGTTTTTAATAAAAGGAAAAGTTCTCAACGCCTTCAACAAACCGGTTGCAAAGTCAGCAATTACGCTATTCTCAAAAAAACCTTTATTGGTGTTAGATACGCTTACCGATAATAAAGGGAATTTTATTTTCAGAGGAATTACTCCTATTGACACCCCTTCTTTCTTTATTAGTGCTAAAAACAAGAAAGGGAAAAGCTTTAATGTGGGTATTGAGGTAGAAGAGTTTAAGCCCCCTGTTTTCTCACCAGTCACTGATCGTATCATACCGTGGTTTGTAAATATTGATACTGGCACTTATCAAACTGTAAATAATCAGGTGGCTTTAAAAAAAGAACAATTGCGGGTTACTGGAGGTAATATGCTTAAAGAGGTAATCATAAACGCCAAAAAGGTCATTAAAGACTCTAAAAATTTAAATGGCCCGGGTGGCGCAGATGTCATTATTGATGAAGAACAACTAAAAAAAGCAGGCAGAACTACACTCGGCGAACTTCTGGAAAAAAACGTAAAGGGATTTGGTGTAAAGATAGACAAAATGGGAAAAATGCATTACAGAGTATATACCATGTTACTTCATCTGGTTATAGATGGTGTAAATACTGAATTTTTCATTTCACCTGAAACACCGCGCTACCAATACCTCAAAGATATTTTTGCGTATTATGATGCTGAAGAGATTAAGGGAATTGAAGTGATGGTGACTGGTAAATATCAAATGAGTTATACAAGTACCTACCTCAATCCGATAGTTGATGTACCATGGGATCATGCATTTGTTGAAGTAACTACACGTGGAGGAAAAGGACCTTTCATGAGAAAAAGTATTGGCACTTATCTGTACAAGCCAATGCCGTTTATTCTTCCAAATGAATTTTATAGTCCAAAATACACTGCTGGTAGCGTGGCTGATATGTCCGACATCCGCTCAACAATATATTGGGCACCAAATATCATCACCGATAAGGATGGCAAAGCGACGATTAAATTTTATGCTGCTGATAATCCTGGGACTTACACGGTGGTTATAGAAGGAACCGATTTGCAAGGGCACTTGGGCACTAATAGGAAGCAGATTATAGTTAAAAAACGTAATGATTCTCCACAATCTACTATCGCTCCTTAGGTTACTCTAGTTCTTTTGGAAACCATGATTTATACTTTTTGGCTTGCTCTTTAGCTTTCTCAGATACTGGTAATTTCCAGACATCGAAGAAACGCGTTAAGTCACTATTAGTCGTTTTACAAATCGTTTCAAACCACAAATCTATCTTATCCTGATCTGTTTTTGGGTACTGATCCTTTGGCAAATTCCGATAAATTGTATTGGCTCCAATAATTGCATCCCAACCGAAGTGATCTATAATTTGAATATACATACATAGTGCTAAAAAGGGGTCTTCAGACCACTTCGCATAGCTTGGATCATTTGCCAGATACTTCTTTACTCTTTTCGTTACCGCAGCTAAATCCGGAAGATCATCATGATTGTACAAGCCTTTTTTTAGTACTTTATCGTAAACATACATTGTAAAAAGATTTACAGTTACTTCACCGGTACCGGGATAGTCGAGCCCCCAAAACTGGTGACGATGCCCCAATTCATGAAATGCACCCCATGATCCGTGACTCCGAATAAAATCGGCATCAAGCATCCATTCTGTGCTTTGGTCATCAGGCACTACAATCTTGTTATACATAGTAAACATATACCCATAAGCAACCTGCCGATCTACGATTATCCTTTCCTGATGCACCCTTTTCTTTGAGATGATGGCAAGATCAGCATCGGCATCCATTACCTCGTCCCAAAATTTCATTAGCTTAACCGGGTTATTTAAATTCCTGATGCGATAAGATGGGACAGTTAATACAATGTTATTTGTGGCTAATTCCGCCCATGGTGCAGGGTTGTTTTTAGTTGTAGCATTCCATTCCTCTTCAGTAGTTTCGCCCAGTTTAAAGTATGGCGCTTTTACCGCTCCTTCAACCTGAACTTTAATCAGTCTCAGCTTAGTTGTATCACCAACATTAATCAACAACAAACCACCAAAAGGTGAGTAAATTTCTGTAGTTTCTTTATCTAAGACAAACTTTTTAGTAAGGTCGACACCTATACGTGTAAGCTCATCGAGCCCAGTTACATCATCATCATGCAAGCCTATTTGTGCTTCCAAATGTTCAGATAAATAGCTTTTTGGAATGGTTATTTTGACCTTTTCACCGGCAGCAACATATAATCCGGTGCTGTGCGGACGATAATATACTGAAGCTACGTCTGAAAGACCTTGGGTACCTACCATTACCGGAATTGAAACTTCTTGACTTACTCTTACCGCACCATCAGCAACTTTGCCTGGAAAAGACTCGAACCCGAGAAACTTTGCATCAGGGTGTTTTGCAAAATCCTGTCGTTTATTATAAAACCAGTAAGCCATTTTCATCGCATACTTCTTTTCTTCCGTATCTGTTATTACCGGACTTTCAAGGGTAGCAACAGGAAGTGTATCAGGAATTTTGAAGAACTGCTTGATTTTGTTTAACACGGGAGAACCATCTTCATTATACTTGAAAATCAGTTCAATATTTGGTGTCGTTAAAAAATAATCGACATACTGATCAAGCCTCGTCTTTACACCTAGTAATCGGGGAAGCATTGTATTTATATGCAGATAATCAGGAATACTATCGGTAATGATTACCTTATTTTCAGGAGTACTAGTCACCATAAAGTTAGCATTGATGACACCCGCTCTTGCGAACAGCTTATTAATATTTAAGAAAGCGGCCGGGGCTCCTTCTACTTTGTTCTTATTTATCTGTTGATAAGGCGAACCAAAAACCAGCGTACCGCCCTTTTTTATGAACTGTTCAATATTCTTCAACTGGAGAGAATCGGTAACATCTTCAGTCAAAAAAAGAAGGTTTGTTTTCTTTTTGAAGTTAAAATCCTTTATCGTGTAAACAGAAGCACGTTGTTTGTTTAAGAAATCGAGAAGTGCCTTATCTGCATTCTTTGTAACTGCAATTACAGGTTTTGATTTATTCCCACCAGCTATGTTTATTGCATTTTTAAACAGCTGTTGAACGCTTGCATCCTCTAAAAGATTTGTTTTGAAATAGGCGTCAGATCCAATCAGTATCAATTTACCTTGATCTAAAACAGAGTAGATCATTCCAATTCCCCTCATATCAACCTCTACAGGAACCTTTATTGCACCTATAATCTCTGGTTGCAAACCTATTGTAAAGAAAGTTGAGGTCTGTTCATCTTTAGGTAGTGAGATAATTTCGGTATTTTTAAAAAGTTCAGATCTGATGGATTGCGACTGGCCAAAAGCTGAAGTCAACAAAGCAAATAAAAATAAATGTGAGAGTATTAGCTTTCTTTTGGTCATTTGAGATAGAGGTTAATCCTCTAAAGGAAACCAAAATAAACTAGAAAGACTAAAACACAGCCTCCTATTAACACTTTTTAACTATTCACTATAAGTGTGCTCCTTTTTTCTTCCATTCATCAAATTTCCTCCTAAAGCCTTTAACGGCATTAGTTGTTTCATCCTGCTGATTGAAAATAAGATTGATACTTGGATGCTGTGGATCATCATCCGGTTTTGCTACAGTAAGAAATGCACTTAATGCTTTTCTGTCTCCGCAGTGCTTATCACCTCCGTATTCGGAACCGGCTTCTAAAGCTAATATGAATGAATTTGGTGCAACTTTTTTTTATTGGTTGTGTCTTCTATAGAAACCAATAAAAAATTTATATGAATTTATTCTTTTACAAAGTCAGCACATTAAGTTTTCTTTTGCTTTTAAGTTTAATTTATCAAAGTTCTGCACAGGCTGTTTCTGGCAGGGTAATAGAAACCGGGGGCAAGGGAATTGAAAGTGCTACTATAACGGTTTTAAATGCTGCAGACTCAACCGTGGTAAGATATGAGGCAAGTAACAGAGAAGGCTATTTCGAGATCACTAATTTAAATAATGGCCTATTTACCGTTAAAGTTTCATGCATGGGCTACAGCAGTCAGTTGTTAAACAATATTAGATTTAATGGCTCTTCTGTTAAATTAACTGATGTCATTCTCAACAAGCAATTAAAAGAGCTCAAGGAAGTGGCCATTGAAAGTAAACGTCCTGTTCTTGAACGAAAGGTTGATCGATGGATATTCAACTTGAACAATACTATAATGGCAAATGGTTCTTCCCTATTTGAGGCTTTGCAGGTGGCGCCATTTTTAAAGGTATCCGACAATGGCGTTTCTATGGAGGGCAAAGGCGGCATGGGGGTTATGGTAAATGAGAAAATAGTCTATTTAAGTGGAACAGACCTGACTAATTATCTGAAAACACTCAGATCGGAAAGTGTGGAAAAAATCGAGATCATTACCAATCCGCCAGCAAAATATGAGGCACAGGGAAATGCCGGCCTGATTAACATTGTTTTAAAGAAAAACGAATCTTTGGGCTGGCGCGGGTCATTAAGTTCGGCATATCGGCAGGCCATCTACGCCTCTTACAACAACAATCTGGCTCTTTTTTTTCGCTCAAAAAAAATTAACAGCTCTTTTACATTTGGCCAATCACGTTATCACAATATACTGAACAATTTTCTCAATATGATTGGAAACTCTAGTCAAATCCTTAGTAACGAAGAGCGTACATCAATTACACCGGGTTTACAGGCCGGTTTAAGTATAGATTATGAGTTAAACAAGCTCAATAACATCGGGTTTATTTATAATATTTCACAGAGCAAAGAGAAGAATGCCTTTGTTAATAGTTATAGCTATGGTGCGAGCAATACTGTCGACTCGGTTTTGAATACTAAAGGTGAAATATTTAGGCCATTATTTGCACAGACATTAAATATATACCACGATTTAAAGATTGATTCGGCCGGAAAGAAGTTAAGTAGTTCTGTTAATTTTTTCACGAACAGGCCTGAAGTAAGAAATAATTTTGTTTCTGAATCTGAAAGTACCCATGCTGCAGTTCGCAATAATAACTCCTCAAAATACAACATCTGGTCTATTCAATCAGATTTAACATTACCTTATAAATGGGCAAAAATAGAAACAGGTGTTAAGTTCGCCAATTTTAATAACAATGCCGATGTAGAATACTATAATTATGTCAACGAAAATTTCTTGTTGGACAAAATGCGTAGCAACGAATTCAACTATACCGAAAAAAACCTGGCCTCCTATTTCAGTATGGCATCTGAACTTTCAAAAAAATGGACGGCCAAGGCAGGATTGCGTTATGAGTACACGATGACGGATGGCTATTCGCCTACTTTAAACCAGCGTAATAAGCGTAATTATGGTGCCCTATTCCCTACTGCCTATATCGTTTACAAAGCCAACGAAAGCAATGTTTTTTCTTTAAATTATTCGAGGCGGATCAACCGACCGGGCCTCAGTTCCTTAAATCCTTTTGCTTACTATACAAACATTTATACTTATTTTACAGGAAACCCACTGCTCTTACCTTCATACAGTAACAATTTCGAGCTTAATTACCTATATAAAAGCATGTTTTCTTTTACTGTATTTACACAACATGCAAGTGATGCAAATTCATTACTTACAACAATTGAGGGCCCATTAGTGGTTTCAAGTGTAGGAAACTTTTTAACACGGGATAACGTAGGAGCCTATGTTTCCATTAACAGGGCATTTTTTAATTGGTGGGAAAATAGCAGCTCAGCCTCTTTTTTTTATTCATCCTCAAAATCCAAAATAGAAGCTATTAGCATCGAAAATGGCACCTCTGCATCGTTTAGTTTTAATAATAATTTCAAGGCAACTAAACTGTTAAATTTATATCTGAACTACAGCCAAAGTCTTCCTTCAACAAGTGGAAATACATACACATACAGTGTACGTGATTTCAGGGTGGGAGCCAGATTAAAGTTGCTTAACAATAATCTGATTATCAACCCATCTTACTTTCTGGGTACGATAAACAAGTATGAGACACGTTTTAGCGAATTTGTGCGGACGGAAAAAACGGACTATCATTATAAAACCTTCGGTCTTGGTGTTACCTACTTATTCGGAAGATCAAAGGTTTCCGGAAACAACAAGGACATATCTTTTGATGAGAAGAGAAGAGCTCAATAGTAACTTGATTTAAAAATAGGGCAAATATCAATTTGTACATTTTGCCTCAACTGTCGCCATGTTGATGTGGGTTAAATTGGGTTAATGGATTAACCGGAAGACCTACGAAGCGAAAATGTCTGTGAAGTATTTGTGACGCTTTTTATATCGAACTCAGCAGAAATTGCTGTTGAGTTGGTTTAAAGCGATAAGTTGATAAACAGCTGAATTTGGGCAGGAATGCTTCCACATACATAAAAAAGCCCATTTCCGTATAGAAAATGGGCTTTTAAACTTGCTCCCTCTGCTGGGCTCGAACCAGCGACCCTCTGATTAACAGTCAGATGCTCTAACCAGCTGAGCTAAGAAGGAGTCTGGTCTTTCCAAAACGCACTTGGTTGTATTCCTAAGAACACAATGCCTTATTCGTTTTGGGACTGCAATATTAGGGATTTTAATTATATCATACAATATTACAAGGTATAATTTGAGATATTTTTTTTCAGGAGAACCTGTTAATCCTGTCATTCAGATCATAAGAGATATTAATCGACCCAATAGACCTCACTTTATTGTTCAAATTATAGCTAATATTCCTCACTCCTATTCTTCGAACCCGCCCCTCTAAATCATAATCAACCGATACCGACCCGATTTTTACAATTCGACCGTCCAAATCATACAAAACACTGTTGTCCCCTATTTTTGTAATCCGATCACTCAAATCGTAAAATATCTCTCCTGAGCAAGCAGCATCAAAACCCATCAGTTCCCCATCAAGAGATAAACCAAATGAGATTTGGGATTCGAAAAGTACAAAACTTGCTACTTTTCCGGAAACAACCCGGACACCCGAATCTATTTGACCAGAAGCGGGGTTAGATACTCCAAAAAATAAGGCGATAAAAGCAAGTATAAATATGGTGTTTTTCAATATTGTAAAATTAGATAGTCAGCTGTGAATATACTAAACTTCCGGCTCCTGCCGCTTGCATTAAGGATAACCAAAAGATAACACAGTTACACCAGAGACTTAAAATCAGTTGCTTTGCTTTGCATCAACAAGAACAAGACATCTTATATGGAAAACAAAGCAATCAAAATCACACCCGATCTGCAAGTGTTCATCGACAAATTCGAACCCAACAAATTTAAAGTAATGACCAAAGGCATCGAAATAAGAGGCATTAACGATATGCATCGCAACATCAGACAAGCTAAGGACATCATTGAAAGACTTGAACTGAGCCTTATCGTATCTCACAACGCCGAAATGCTAACTTATGGTGGATTTGAAGTGAACAACATTTAGGAATTCCGTCAGCCCTAAAATTCCAATTTTCCTGAAAATCAAAAAGCCTTCCAGTTTTCACTGAAAGGCTTTTTGTAATCTGCTCCCTCTGCTGGGCTCGAACCAGCGACCCTCTGATTAACAGTCAGATGCTCTAACCAGCTGAGCTAAGAAGGAGTCTGGTCTTCCAAAAACGCTTCTGATGTGTTCCTAGGAACATAATATCTTGTTCGTTTTGGGAATGCAATATTAGGGGTTTTAATTTATTTATGCAATATTTGCAGAGAAAAAATTTTAAAAAAAATCAATTATTTCATATGAGCCTGATAATCATAGGTACTGTAGCTTTTGACGCGATCGAAACTCCCTTCGGAAAGACAGATAAAATAGTAGGTGGTGCCGCAACTTATGCAAGTTTAGCAGCTTCTTACTTCTACAATAAGGTAAAAATTGTTGGTGTTGTGGGCGACGACTTCCATAAAGAGGACATAAATACGTTTACCGAACACGGGATTGATACGGAAGGGCTACAAATAAAAGAGGGCGAAAAGTCTTTCTTTTGGTCTGGAAAATATCATAACGACATGAACAGTCGCGATACTTTGGTTACTGAGCTTAATGTACTAGAGAATTTCGATCCTATTATCCCTGAGAGCTATCAGGACTGCGAATACCTAATGTTAGGCAACCTTACTCCAATCGTTCAGCAAACTGTCATCAAGCGCCTTAAAAACAGACCTAAGCTAATTGTTTTAGATACAATGAACTTCTGGATGGACATTATGATGCCAGATCTTTTGGAAACACTTAAAATGGTTGATGTACTTACCATCAATGACGAAGAAGCTCGTCAACTTTCAGGTGAATACTCGTTGGTTAAAGCTTCTAAGAAAATTTTAGCAATGGGACCTAAGTATCTGATCATTAAAAAAGGCGAACATGGTGCGCTATTGTTTCATGAGGATAAGATTTTCTCAGCTCCGGCATTGCCATTAGCTGAAGTATTTGATCCAACCGGAGCGGGAGATACATTTGCCGGTGGATTTATTGGTTACATGGCTAAAGTAGGAACAGTAAATTTCAATAACATGAAAAATGCGATCATCTTTGGTTCTGCCCTGGCATCTTTCTGCGTTGAGAAATTTGGAACAGAAAAAATCATTAATCTAACAGCAGAAGAAGTTTCTGCACGTGTTCAGGAATTTGTGGACTTAAGTTCATTCTCCATAGAGGCATAAAAATCTAGCTTAATGGGGTATCCAAAAAGGTTAATTATTATTTGATTATGCTCTTCGTCATTCTGAATTTATTTCAGAATCTCGTTTAAGCAGACTTTGAATAACAGTTGCGCGATTCTGAAATAAATTCAGAATGACGACCTTACCTTTTTGGATCCCCTATTAATTTCCCTATTGCTGTAAATTTCTCAAATACAGTTTCTGTATGAGGCGCATCGGGCAACTCATCCGTCAAATCCTGACCAGCCCAGTGCTCATAATGCTTTCCATTCCTCCATAATCGACTATCTGTCACATCATAGATAACGCCTTTAAAAGCAACCCATATTTGTGGCTTATCCTGGCCATTGCGTAATGCAAGCTGTTGTTTTGTATAAATTGGCAGTTCCATTATGACTTGCTTTTACTTTTAGCTAATTCAAACAAGTAAACGCTTAAAAGCAGAATACCCATAAGGTAAAAGAAACCCTCAAACGGAATTACACCTAATTTCAAATTAATAGTCTCCCCTACCGGATAGGTTAGAATTGGCAGGCCACAAATCAACGCATACAACAAACAAAAAGGGATAAGCATTACTGCATAAGCTCTATAAAACTTATACGTGAACCTCAGCTTATTCACATACTCAACATAAAAGAGCATTAAAAACAGAACAGAAAAAACAACAATGCTATATACTTTGGTATGCGTAAAAAACAACATTGCAACAAGCACGCCTAATAGCAAGTTACTTACAGAGAGGCTAAATTTCTCCAGGCTATTTTTCGGGAACCGCTCATTCAAAACCACATAAACATTTAATCCAGCAAAGGCTAACAAAAAATGAAACAGAATTTCTTCAACTGGTAGTTGAAGAATGTTGACCCTTATAGTGTACTCACGATTGAATACCGAAGCCTTAAATTGATTAAGAATAAATGCCATGATCGAAAAAAGCACTCCCGAAACCAATACAGCCCGAACCATTAGTTTCCAGCTCCTAATTGGGTGAGCTTTTTTATCCAACGCCAAGGTAAATGATAAAACAAGTAGCGCCAAATTGATCAATAAATAATAGTAATTCATGTACAGGTATAAATTCAGCCTCAAAAATATGATTTTGACCGAGTTAAACAACCTTATCTCCCATCTATATATTTTGCTTGTGAGGTAAAACTTTTTAAGTTAATTTTAAGTAACCAAAACAAATAAAAATGAAAGTACTTAAAGTATTAGCGGGTATTATCGTAGTAATAATCGCCCTCTTCTTTATCATTGGATTCTTTTTACCTAAAACCTATAGCGTAAGCCGATCTATTGAAATTAACAAACCTGACAGCATTACCTACCAAAAAACATTAAACTTTAATGATTTCGGCTTATGGAATCCGTGGATGCAAATGGACAAAGCAGCCAAACACACCGTAACCGGAGATGGCGTTTCTGTTGGTTCTAAATTTAGCTGGATAGGAAAAGAAGTTGGAACAGGAAGTATCACCATTGAAAAGCTTAACCCAAATAAACAAATCGATGAAAAACTGGAATTCATTGAGCCTTTTGAAAGTATTGCAACTACATCATTTTATTTTGAGTCAACAGCTAATGGGGGCACTAAAGTAACATGGGACTTTAGAGGTGAAAATACTTCCATTTTCTCGAGATGGATGTCGTTAGCTTATGATTCCATGATTGGAAAAGATTATGAAAAGGGATTAGCAAACTTAAAAGCTTTTATAGAAAAGTAAATTAAAACTCCATAAAAAAGGCGCCATATATAGGCGCCTTTTTATGAGGTAGTTCTTTTAAACGATCTCCGCTCCCAGAACATCCTTAGAGTATGTTTTTAAATATTTCTTTAGTATCTGACGCGCAACGTGTATCCTTGTTTTAACTGTTCCAATTGGAATATCAAGCATTTCAGCAATTTCATGGTATTTATAACCCTCAAAATACTTAACAAACGGAACATGATACTCTGGTTGCAAAGTAGCCAAAGCCTTATTAATATCACCTATAACAAACTTACTATCGCTTGTATTTTTTGATGCACTATAATGAAGATTTGCAGAAGATATATCATCCGATTTAGTAATTAATGCATTTGTTTTTACTAAGCGGCGGTAATTATTAATGAAGGTATTTTTCATTATGGTAAACAACCATCCTTTAAGATTTGTTCCTTCTTTAAACTTACTGTAATAGGTTACAGCCTTCAACATAGTATCCTGTACTAAGTCGTTTGCATCTTCAATGTCTTTTGTAAAATTTAAAGCGAATGACTGTAAAGAAACCGAGTGGTCGTTTAATTTGAGGTTGAATTCATTTTTTGTCATAATGTTTTAAGTTTTGAGGTTAAAAAAGCAAACAAACACAGTTTTATGAGTGGCGCTCACTAGTTTGTTTAATATTACACTCAAAAACATATACAACTTGTGTACCAAAAAATGGACTCCAATGTTATGAAGTTATTTTTCGATGCCTACGGTATCGAAGAGATCGATGTCACAGAATATTTACTTCTCTTTCTAATTTAACGCCAAACTTGGCATCCACATCATTTATAATCTGTTCTGAAAAACTATACACTTCGGCACCAGTTGCACCTCCATGATTCACCAAAACCAAGGCCTGATTCTTCCATGTTCCGGTATGCCCCGCAACCACCCCTTTAAATCCGCATTGTTCTATTAACCAACCTGCTGCAAGTTTAATTTTATTATCCGGGGCTGGATAATTAACCACATTTGGATGCGCTAATTTTACCGTTTCGAACTCATCTTTTGTGATAACTGGATTCTTAAAAAAGCTCCCGGCATTCCCAATTGTTGAAGGATCCGGCAGTTTAGCAACCCTGATTTCAGAAACAACATTAGAAACATCTTCAATAGTCGGCGCATCAATACCCTTATTCTTTAGCTCATCTTGTATCGCACCATACTGGGTATTAATTTTAGCTGACGTACTTAACTTAAAACTCACCGAGGTAATGATGTATTGCCCCTTAAGTTCATTCTTAAAAACACTATCCCTATATCCAAAATGGCAATCCTCAAAATTGAATACCCTTTTTTCGGATGTAGCTATTTCGTATGCAGTACAAGATTTAAAAACATCTTTTAGCTCTACTCCATAAGCTCCTATGTTTTGTATCGGCGATGCACCAACCGTTCCAGGAATAAGACTAAGATTCTCAATACCCGCAAAACCATTTTGAACACAATACTTTACAAGGTCATTCCAAATTACCCCCGCCCCTGCTGTTACTATAACCTCATCTCCTTCTACAACATTAGAAATCCCGGGGATACTAACTTTAACTACCAACCCGACGAAGTCCTTTGTAAATAAAACATTACTTCCTCCCCCTAAAACCAATAAATTCTGCTGTTTAATAAGATCAGAGCCTAGCACGTCTTTAAGATCTTGTTCCGACAGAATTTCAACAAAATAGTCTGCATCTACATCGATACTAAATGTATTGTAAGGTTTTAATGATTTATTCTTTTGCACGTCCAACATAGAGGTTTCAACAAATTAATTAAGCGCTACAAATGTAATTGATAAGCCCTGTAATAAACATGTTAAAATCAATATTTAAAAATTTTGACTATTTTTCATGAAATTTTGCCTCTGCACTAACATAATACATGTGCAGGGAATTAGGGTAACTTCAAGAACAGTAAGGGAGAACAGTAATATTTGTATGGAAAATCAGGACAAGAAAAGAGTTTTAATCATTGAAGCTGCATTAAAACGGTTTGCTCATTATGGATTATCAAAGACCACAATGACAGAAATCGCCAAAGATATTTCCTTTTCAAAAGCACTTCTTTATTACTATTTTCCTGATAAACTAAGCCTGTATGTAAGCGCCATCGAGCATCTGATGCAAATAATGAGCAGAGATCTGGTTAAGTCAATTGACAAAACCACAACTGCAACTGAAGGAGTACTCAAATTACTTCAAAAGCGCCAGGGCTATATTCAGAAATACTACAATTTATTCGAATCGAATCAGGTAATCAGTACTGAATTACCAGAAGGACTTTATGAAAAGTTCCAAAGAGCAAGAACCTTCGAAGCAATTATCATCGGCTCCCTTTTCAATAGAGGAATTGCAAGCGGCGAACTGGTTATCGAAGACCCCAAATTAGCTACAGATATATTCATTGATGCACTGTCAGGCATCCACTTCAATATTCTCAGCAGAGACAAAATTATGTTTCCTGGAAAAGAGCAATTCAAACAAATTTTCATAAAAGAGAAAACTCTTGCGGAGATATTCCTGTCAGGTTTAAGGGCTAAGTAACCCTTAAGAGCATGTCCTTGCGTCACAAATAGCAGACACGTAAGAGTCTGTCAGACACAACATTCTTCTCTCCTACATCGCTTTTTGTCATCAATTTGTCAGTTTAAAAGGATTTTAACACTAAAATTCTTCAAGTAAAAATATGGCAGTATTTTTGACTGTTGAAACAAAAAAGTCAAAAAGTAAAAAAGTAAAATGGTAGAGATTGATAAAAAAAGGGACGCTATAATTGAGGGAGCTATTAAACGTTTTATTCACTATGGGATTAATAAGACCACGATGAATGAGATTGCTGATGATCTGTCAGTGTCAAAACCTTCCTTATACTATTATTTCCCGGACAAGAACAGCCTGGTATTCGGAGTTATCGACAAGATATTCTCAGATTATTTTGAAGCTATCGGAAAAGATATGTCAATCGATATGCCTATTCAAGAGCGTCTAACTGGATTTACAGAGATTAAACATCGTTTCTTTCAAAAATACTACATGCTTCATTTATCAGGAGGCAGTCCTGATTCTTCATTAAATTCTGATGAACTAAGGGAACATTTCATGAAAATGAAATTGAAGAATGAAAATTTCCATGCAGACATTTTTAGGACAGCGATGGAGAAAGGCGAACTGGCACAGGCTGATGCGAATAAAATAGCAGAATTATACCTTGAGAGCTTAGCAGGAATAACCTCTCTCTGTATTTTACATGGCAACAAAGAGCTATTTCCAAGTAAAAAAGAACTGAAGATTATGCTAGAGAAACAATTAAGCCTCTCTAACATATTCCTTAAAGGATTAAAATAAACAGACTACTAATTATATCATATGAACACAATTATTAAACAGATAAAAACAATACCGCTCTTATTGCTGGGCTTGATATTATCAAATACGGTTAGCGCACAGCAAACGCTAAGCTTAAAAGACGCGCTAAATTACGCCATTGAAAATAGCGCAAATATGCGCAGAGCAAAGCTTGATATAGACGGAGGTAAATTTAAAACCGAGGAAATCAGGGCTCAGGCTTTACCACAAATTACAGGTACTGCCGGTTTAACTTACAACCCTATTATCGGGCAACAGGTTGTTGATTTTGGAGGACAACTACAGACCCTTAAATTTGGCCAAAAATGGAACTCATCTGCTGGAGTTCAACTTTCTCAACAACTATTCAACCAGCAAGTTTTTACAGGCTTACAAGCTGCAAGATCTAGTGAAGAGTATTATAGCCTTACCGCACAATATACGGAAGAGCAACTAATAGAGGTTGTTGCCGGCAATTATTATCAGGTGTTGGTAAACAGACAACAGATGAATGTAATCGATACTAACATTAAAAATGTAAAGGTTATTGAAACAATCATTTCTAATCAGTACAAAAATGGGTTGGCTAAAAAGATTGATGTTGATCGTATTAAAGTTAACCTTACCAATTTGGAAACACAACGCTCCCAAATTTTAAATGCCATTACCCAATTGGAAAATATGTTAAAATATTCAATGGGTATGCCGGTAAGCACCAACATTACCTTACCTAGAACTGAACTTACAGAAGTAACGCAGTTACCTGCACTTTCAGATTCACTTAATTTTGACAATAGAACAGAAATTAAACTTTTGGACATTAAGGACAAACTTTTATCGCTACAACGTAAAGCTTATGTAGCAGAATATTATCCCAACTTATCTTTAACAGGAAACTATACCTATTCTAGTCAGGCTAATAACTTCGATTTCCTGACCACAAATAGAAAAGCAATTGGTTTTGATGCATCTGCTATTGGCTTAACCTTAAAAATACCAATTTTTAATGGTTTCTCAACTCGTTCCAAAGTGCGTCAGGCTGATGTAGATATTAAAAAAGCAAAAGAGGACAGAAAAGAATCAACCAATTCATTAAACCTTGCTTACGAGAATGCTAAACTTCAGTTGCGCGATAATATAAGCACCATTAATGCACAAAAGAAAAATGCAGAACTGGCAAATGAGATTTACAAAAGCACGCAAAACAATTACAACAATGGCTTAGCTAACTTAACTGATTTACTGGATACAGAAAACTCACTTACAGAAGCTCAAAACAGCTATATACAGGCTTTATTAAATTACAAAATAGCCGAAATACAATTAATCAAATCGAACGGAAATATTAAATCGCTAGCAAAATAGAAATGAAAAGAGTAATTATTATAATTGTCGCAATCGTTGTTGCCCTAGGCGCAATCGCTTATGTTTTAAGCAACAATAAAAAGAAAAACGAGGCAAAAACTGCTTTCATTGCTGAAGGCGGCGGTGCTGTCGCTGTTCGAATTGCAACTGTAGAAAAGAAAGTTGTTGATTTGGATTTTGTTGCCAATGGAAACTTTGTTCCTAAACAGGAATTGATCCTTAAATCAGAAAACGCTGGAAGGATAAGCAAAATTTTTGTAGATGAAGGTGATCGCGTAAGTACTGGACAAGTTTTAGCTCGCGTTGATGCTGAAATCATCAATACTGACAAAGAGACTGCAGAAGCAAACTATCAAAATGCATTACGTGATGAGGCCAGATACCAAAGTTCTTTTCAAACTGGTGGTGTAACCCAACAGCAATTGGATCAGGCTAAATTAACAACTCAAAATGCAAAATTACGTCTTCAGGCTTCACAACGTAAAGTAAGTGATGCAAATATTAAATCTCCAATTAATGGTATCATCAATAAAAAACTAATTGAAGTTGGTGCATTTGTAAACACACAGGGAACTGATTTATTTGAAATTGTTGATGTTTCGAAATTAAAACTAAGAGTAAACGTTAATGAATCGCAAGTTGCAAACCTAAAATTAGGTGATAAAATTGATATCAAGTCTTCTGTTTTTCCAACAGAAAAATTCAATGGTAAAGTTACCTTCATTGCAGCAAAGGCAGATCCAACGTTAAACTTCCCGGTTGACATTGAAGTTGATAACAATACCGCAAAAAGCTTAAAAGCTGGCATGTACGGAACTGCAGTATTTAACTTCCCTAAGCAAGCACCTAGTATCTTGATTCCACGTACCGCTTTTGTTGGAAGTGTAAGCAGCAACCAGATATTTATATTAGATAAAGCAAATAACACGTCTAAAATTCGTAAAGTAGTTGCTGGCCGTATTTTAGGTGATTCTGTTGAAATTCTTGAAGGATTAAACGAAGGAGAAACTGTAATTACAAGCGGACAGATTAACTTAACAGATGGCACTCCTGTTAGTATCGTAAAATAAGTTAGTTTCTGGCAGTGAATGATCGCGATATGCCAATCGCAACACGCAATAAAAAAAGAAAATGAAAATAACAGACATATCGATAAAAAGGCCCTCCCTGGTAATTGTAGTATTTACTGCACTTACGCTATTAGGGCTATTAAGTTACTTTTCGTTGGGTTATGAGTTATTACCAAAATTCTCAAACAACGTTGTATCTATATCAACAATTTACCCTGGCGCTTCGCCGGCTGAGGTTGAAAATACCGTAACTAAGAAAATTGAAGATGCGGTATCATCAATGGAGAATATCAAAAAAATAAACGCCGTTTCATTTGAGAGTTTATCAACCGTTACGATTACTTTAACTGACGCAGCCAACATTGATATTTCATTAAATGATGCTCAACGTAAGGTAAACGCCATCCTTTCAGAACTACCTGAAGATGTAAAAACACCATCATTAAGTAAATTCTCTTTAGATGATTTACCGGTTATCACTATGTCTGCTTCTGCAAACATGGATGATGTGAGTTTTTACGATCTAATTGACCAAAGAATTGCCCCGGTTATTTCAAGGGTAAGCGGGATCGCTCAGGTTAACCTAATTGGTGGTTCAGAAAGAGAGATTCAAGTTTCTTTAGACCCGAATAAATTACAAGGCTACAATCTTTCAGTACCTGAGGTACAACAAATGATTTTAAGCTCAAATTTAGATTTCCCTACTGGAAGTGTTAAAACAGAAAATCAAGATGTTTTAATTCGTTTATCCGGTAAATACAGAAATCTGGAAGAATTAAGAAACCTGGTTCTAAAAACATCCAAAGATGGTGCTCAAATCCGTTTAGGAGATGTTGCCGATGTACAGGATTCTAAGAAAGAGACTGAAAAATTAGCTCGTATTGACAGAAAAGGTGCCATTGCTATTCAAATCATTAAACAAAGTGATGCAAATGCGGTTGAAGTAAGTAAAGGTGTACACAAGGTTATAGAGAAACTTAAAGTAGAATATGCAGCAAGCAAACTAGACATTAAAATTGTTAATGATAGCTCTATTTTTACATTAGAATCTGCTGATGCCGTTATTCACGATTTAATTCTGGCAGTTGTGCTGGTAGCATTTGTAATGCTATTCTTCTTACACAGTTTACGTAATGCATTAATCGTAATGGTATCGATACCTGCATCACTAATTGCAACGTTTATTGGTATCAGTTTATTTGGTTTTACCTTAAACCTGATGTCCCTGCTAGGCTTATCACTCGTGGTAGGTATTCTTGTGGATGATGCAATTGTGGTTCTGGAAAATATCCAGCGACACATGGAGATGGGTAAAAACAAAGTAAGAGCCGCTTCTGACGCTACAAGAGAGATTGGTTTTACAGTTGTATCCATCACCTTAGTAATTGTGGTTGTGTTCTTCCCTATTGCGGTAAGTACAGGTCTGGTATCCAACATCCTACGTCAGTTCTGTGTTGTGGTAATTATTGCAACATTGCTTTCATTGCTTGCTTCATTTACCATTGTACCACTACTTTTCTCTAGATATGGTAAATTAGAGCACATCGAAGGTAAAAACGTCTTCGGCCGCTTTATCCTTTGGTTTGAAAAACAATTAAAAAAATTCACCCACTGGGTTACAAATATCTTAACGTGGTCTTTAAACCACAAAAGACGCACAATTTTAGCTGTAGTGATATTGTTTGTTGGCGCAATGTGGTTAGCTGGCGCCGGTTTTATCGGATCGGAGTTTTTCCCCAAATCAGATAAAGGTGAGTTCTTAGTTCAAATTGAATTACCGAAAGATGCACCTTTAGAACAAACCAACTTTTACACACAACGTGCTGAAGCATTTTTAGATAAACAACCAGAAATTACACAGTTAATTACTACTGTTGGTCAAGCCAGTGGAGATTTTGGTGGAACTCAAGCAACAGCTTATAAGTCGGAGATCAACGTAAAACTAGTTGACCGTGATAAGCGAAAAGGAGTCTCCTCAGATGTTTTCGCAACTAAAATGAGTCGTGCTCTAGCTAAAGAATTAGTAGGTGCAAAAGTTAAAACTGTTCCAATTAGTATTTTGGGTATTGCAGAAAATGCGCCAATACAGTTAGTGGTAATGGGTTCTGACTTGGATAGTGCATTAAAATATGCTGAAGGTGCACAAAAAGTACTTGCCTCTATTCCGGGTGCAACGGAGATTAAATTATCCGTAGAAAAAGGAACTCCTGAAATCAATGTTCAGGTTGACCGTGATAAAATGTCGGCTCTTGGGTTAACATTACAAACTGTAGGTTCAACCATGCAAACAGCTTTTGCCGGTAACACGGATGGCAAATACAGAAAAGGTGAGTATGAATATGACATCAACATCCAGTTCCAGGATTTCAACAGAAAAAATGTTGACGATGTTCGTAACCTTATTTTTATAAACAAGGATGGGCAGCAAATTAAACTATCACAGTTTGCTGCAATTACCGAAGGTTCCGGACCAAGTCAGCTAGAGCGTTTAAATAAATCAACCTCTGTATCTGTTAAAGCGCAATCTATCGGTAGACCAACGGGAACTGTTGTCGCTGAATTTCAGACAAAACTGGAGCAACTACAAAAAGATGGAAAACTAAAAGCGCCTATAGGTGTAAGCTACTCATGGGCTGGAGATCAGGAAAATCAATCAGAAGGTTTTGGTACTTTAGGTATTGCTTTACTAGCTTCAGTTATTTTAGTTTACTTAATTATGGTGGCCCTATATGATAGTTTCGTTTACCCATTGGTGGTAATGTTCTCTCTGCCTCTTGCATTAATCGGAGCCTTCCTAGCGCTTGCTTTAACGAACAACTCTATCGGTATTTTCACCATATTAGGTTTAATCATGCTAATGGGTTTGGTGGCCAAGAATGCGATTATACTTGTCGACTTTACCAACCACATGAAAGCGGAGGGTAAATCTACAATAGAGGCGTTAGTACTAGCTAACCATGCTCGTTTACGTCCAATCCTAATGACAACCATCGCCATGATTTTTGGTATGTTACCAATTGCCTTGGCAAGTGGTGCCGGTGCTGAATGGAAAAATGGATTAGCATGGGTTATTGTTGGTGGTCTAACAAGTTCACTGTTTTTAACATTGATTGTTGTACCGGTTGTTTACCTGATTTTCGATATCATATTAGATAAATTAGGCTTTAACAAAAAAGGAAAAACAATAGATGAAATGTTAGAGGAGCCATATGATCACAAAGATGTTCTGGAATATGACATTGCTGAATAATAATCATAGTCGCTAATAACAAAAAGAGCGTGTACAAAATAAGTCGCGCCTGCCATCCTGAATTTATTTCAGGACCTCGCATTAGCAAGACTTCCTTTCTCTTGTGAGGTCCTGAAATAAATTCAGGATAACGAAAATAACAAAACGAGGGTGATCATAAATTATGATCACCCTCGTTTTGTTATAACAGTTAAAAACAATTATAATTGTTTTGTTGTATTTACATAGAATATGCCGAAGCACATTATATTATTCTTGCTGTTGTGTACCATTTCATTTAAAATAAAAGCACAACACCCTCCCGTTTTTGAAGGAATGCTAACAGATACAAATGCTATTGCATTAAATGACCTGGACATCAACCTTGTAAAATACAGTTTTGGAAAACCAAAAGTTAGTTTCCTTGCTATTCATGACGATGAAGATACTGGCGTAAAAGCCGCCTTTGAATACATACAATTTAATGGTGGTTGCATCATAGACTGCCAATACGGAGGCACAAGAAATTTCAAATTCTCAAACGACGGCTTCAATTTCCAAACAGATCCGAATAGCATTTATACCCAGGAAGGAATTATTATGGGACTTGCAAAATATGGCAATGTAGATAATGACGAAGTTCTTATGCAGTTAGAACGAACCGGCAAATTGATCCTCAATTATTACAACCCTAAAAAACTAGGATACATTTTCACCCTACATAACAATGCAGATGGTGGATTTGGTATTTCATCATACCTGGAAGGATATCCGCTTAAAAGCGCCGCAGACTCCGTCTACATTAACTTTGACATGGATAACGATGATCTTATTCTTGTAACAGATCTAAAGCTATTTAATCATCTAAAGAAAGCAAACGTAAACGTGATACTACAATCAGCCGAAGCTCCGGATGACGGCTCTCTATCTGTTTATGCAATGAGTAGAAACATCCCTTACATTAACGTGGAAGTTCAGCATGGACATCAAGATGAGAATTTAAGACTTATAGAAATCGCCGTAAAGGCCTTATACGAAACGTACCCTGCTTTAAAAGTAAAGGCCTTAGAATAATCTAAAGCCTTTACTTTTATACATGTTAGTCCTATTAAATATGAATAGCTCTATTTTCAGTGGCTGCCATAGCCGCCTCTTTAAGTGCTTCAGTATAGGTTGGGTGTGCATGACAAATTCTTGCAATGTCTTCAGCAGAAGCACGGAATTCCATAGCTACTACCGCTTCTGCAATCATATCAGCAGCACGAGGGCCAATCATATGAACTCCAAGAATTTCATCAGTTTTAGCATCAGCCAATACTTTCACGAAACCATCAGTATCCATACTAGCTTTAGCTCTTCCACTTGCTTTGAATGGGAATGAACCTGCTTTATATTGAACACCTTTTTCTTTTAATTGCTCTTCAGTATAACCTACAGATGCAACCTCAGGCCAGGTATAAACAACACCGGGAATAAGGTTATAGTTGATATGTGGTTTTTGTCCCGCCAATCTCTCAGCTACATAAATACCTTCATCTTCAGCTTTATGCGCAAGCATAGCACCTTTAATAACATCACCAATAGCATAAACTCCAGGAACTGAAGTTTCAAGATGCTCGTTAACAGGAATTTTGTTTCCTCTTTCTTCAGTTTGGATGCCAATATTTTCTAAGCCTAAACCAGCAGTATAAGCAGTACGACCAACAGCAACGATACAATAATCAGCTTCAAGTTGTATTTGCTCACCTTTAGCATTATCAGCCGTTACAGTTACCTTTTTGCCTTTTGTAGTTGCACCGGTAACCTTATGGCCCATATAAAACTCCATGCCTAAAGATTTCTTTAAAACACGTTGCAATTCTTTACCTAAACCAGCATCCATTGTACCGATAATAGAAGGCATAAACTCAACAACAGATACTTTTGTACCTAAACGAGCATAAACAGAACCTAACTCCAAACCAATTACGCCACCACCAATAACAATCATTTGTTTAGGTACTTCGGTAATGTTCAAAGCTTCAGTTGAAGTAATGATACGTTTTTTATCTACCGGTAAAAACGGAAGCGCAGTAGGTTTAGATCCCGAAGCGATAATTACATTTTTAGCAGTGATCGTTTCTGATTTACCTTCAGCATTGGTAATTTTTATAGTATTCTTATCAACAAATGAACCTACTCCTTCAAATGCATCAATTTTGTTTTTCTTAAAAAGATACTGGATACCGGCAGTGTTTTGAGCCACAACATCATTTTTGCGGGCAATCATCTGTGGCATATCAACCTTTAAATCTTTAAGATCAATACCATGGGTTTTAAAAGTATGAGCAGCATTGTGGAAATGCTCTGAAGAATCTAACAATGCTTTAGATGGAATACAACCAACATTTAAGCAGGTACCACCAAAAGTTTTATATTTTTCTATAACTGCCGTTTTTAGGCCTAATTGGGCACATCTTATTGCTCCAACATAACCGCCCGGGCCCGAGCCAATTACAACTACATCGTATTGCATATCAAAGGTTTTTTTATTTCCCAAAGTTAGTAAACCTAGGTTAAATCTGATACATATTAGCCTAAAACATTTCCATTCACTATATTTACTATTTCATAACTTATTAACCTATAATGGCCCGTATTAAATTCCTTTGGCTTGTTGCTATCAACATTTTTACATTCTCATCTCTTTTTGCCCAGCAGTCTGATTCGGCATATGTAAAAGAAAATTATACTAAAATTGAACGTAGTATTACCATGAGAGATGGTGTTAAATTATTTACGTCAATCTATATCCCAAAAGATAAAACAAAAAAGTACCCCTTTCTAATTAATAGAACCCCGTATACCGTTGCCCCTTACGGAGCCGATAAATACAAAACCAGTTTGGGTAACTTCCCGGCAATGATGAGAGAAGGATTCATATTTGTATATCAGGATGTGAGAGGTAAGTGGATGAGCGAAGGCACATTCGAAGATATCAGACCACAGGTAGTCAATAAAAAAAGCAAAAAGGACATAGATGAAAGTACGGATACCTATGATACAATCGACTGGTTGGTAAAGAACATTGAAAACAACAATGGTAAAGCCGGTATCTACGGGATTTCTTATCCAGGGTTTTATTCTACTACATCTTTACCTGGTTCACACCCTGCTTTAAAGGCCGTTTCTCCGCAGGCACCTGTTACCGACTGGTATCGTGGCGATGATTTCCACCACAATGGAACTTTATTCTTAGCCGATGCATTTAGTTTCATGAGTATCTTTGGTGTTCCCAGACCAATGCCAATTACTCCAGATAAAGGGCCAAAAGGTTTCGAATTCCCAATACAAGACAACTACCGTTTCTATCTTGAGTCAGGCTCAGTTAAAAACCTAAAAGATAAATACTTTGCCGACAGCATTAAGTTTTGGAATGATCTATTTGCCCACCCTAACCTGGATACTTTTTGGCAAGCACGTAACATCCAACCACATTTAGTTAATGTAAAACCTGCAGTTATGGTAGTGGGTGGTTTCTTCGATGCAGAAGATGCATACGGTACTTTTGCCACCTATAAAACTATCGAGAAACAAAACCCTAAAGCCAGCAATATCTTGGTTATGGGTCCATGGTATCATGGAGGTTGGGTACGCAGTACCGGGAGTAGCTTTGGCGACATAGAATTCGGACAACCGACCAGTACCTATTATCAGGAAAACTTTGAGCTTCCCTTCTTCAAACATTACCTTAAAGGCGAAGGCGATTTTAATCCTGCAGAAGCCAACATCTTTGTAACCGGCAGTAACCAATGGAAAAAGTTCAGCACATGGCCACCTAAAGATACGGAGACCAAAAACCTGTATTTACAACCCAATGGTAAGTTAAGTTTCGAAAAAGTCCAAAGAACAGATAGTTGGGATGAGTATGTAAGTGACCCGAATAGTCCGATTCCTTATCAGGATGGAGTTCAGGCCAGAAGAACACGCGAATACATGATTGATGATCAACGTTTCGCTGCACGTAGACCTGATGTTAAAGTATACCAAACTGACACCTTAACAGAAGACATCACATTAACAGGCTCACTATTAGCCAACCTTGTAGTATCTACAACAGGTTCTGATGCCGATTATGTAGTAAAATTAATTGATGTGTATCCAGAAAACACACCCAATCCGGCAACAAATCCCAAAAACCTGATTATGGGAGGATATCAAATGTTGGTACGTGGAGAAATTATGCGTGGAAAATACCGCAATAGCTTTGAAAAACCGGAAGCCATTAATCCAGGAGAAATCACCAAGGTCAACTATGCCCTACCTGATGTTGCGCATACATTCAAAAAAGGCCACAGAATCATGATCCAAATACAAAATTCATGGTTTCCACTTGCTGATAGAAACCCGCAAAAATTTATGGACATCTATCAGGCTGAACCAAGTGATTTCCAAAAAGCTACTCATCGCATTTTTCATGATGTGCACAATTCTTCTTCACTAACCGTAACTGTATTAAAACAATAATTTAATGAAGAAGCTATTATTCGGTATTGCCGCGTTACTGTGTACCATAAACTCCGCCAATGCACAATTACTTAGCGGAGCAGTAAAATCTTCCAGAGCTGATAGCCTTAGAGGTGCACTTACTCCATTAAGAACCTGTTACGACATCAATTACTACCACCTTGATGTCAAAATAGACATCGATAACAAAGCCATAAGTGGAAGCAATGAGTTTAAGTTTACTGCAACTCAAAACTTCAACAAGCTACAATTTGACCTGTTCGACAACCTTAAAGTTGACAAGGTTATATTTAATGGTGCAGAACTACCTTTCAAAAGGGAGTTCAATGCAGTCTTTGTAACATTTCCTGCCGAGATTAAAAAAGGTGCAAAAGAAAGCTTTACCGTATTCTATTCAGGCAATCCGGTCATAGCAAAGAACCCGCCTTGGGATGGGGGATTTATCTTTACCAAAGATAAATCGGGCGATCCATGGGTTTCTGTTGCTTGTCAGGGCTTCGGCGCTAGCTGCTGGTGGCCAAACAAAGATCATCAAAGTGACGAGGTTGACAGTATGCTAATCAGCATAAGTGTACCTAAAGACCTTCAGGATATTTCAAATGGTCGTTTAAGAAGTACTGTTCAAAAACCAGATGGCTATACACAATACAATTGGTTTGTAGCCAATCCAATCAACAACTACAACGTAACTTTTTACGTTGGTAAATACGCACACTGGTCTGATCAATATCAGGGAGAAAAAGGCAATTTATCACTTGATTACTGGTCGCTAAAAGAAGACAGCGTAAAAGCTCGCCCCCATTGGGATGCAGATGTAAAACCAATGCTAAAATCTTTTGAGTATTGGTTCGGTCCTTATCCTTTTTATGAAGATGGATATAAACTGGTACAGGCTCCCCATTTAGGCATGGAGCACCAAAGTGCTGTTGCCTATGGCAATCAATTTAAAATGGGATACTCTGGAAGAGACCTGTCAGATTCAGGTTGGGGTTTAAAATTCGACTTCATCACTATCCACGAAAGTGGACATGAATGGTTTGGAAACAACATCACCTCAAAAGATATCGCCGACATGTGGATTCATGAAGCTTTCACAAACTATTCTGAAACCCTATTCACAGAATCAGAGCATGGCAAACAAGCCGGTTCAGATTATGTTGTAGGCATCAGACACAACGTCCGTAACGACATTCCAATCATCGGGCAATATAACGTCAACAATGAAGGATCAGGCGATATGTACTACAAAGGTGCAAACATGATCCACGCCATCCGTCAGTTGATTAATGATGATGAGAAGTTCAAAAACATATTAAGAGGATTAAATAAAACATTCTATCATAAAACCGTTACCACACAAGAGGTAGAAAATTACATCGCAAAACAAAGTGGCTTAAAGCTGGATAAAATATTTGACCAGTACCTTCGTTATGCAAACATCCCTACTTTGGAATATAAGGTTGACGGCTCAAAACTATCTTACCGATGGCTAGCTGATGTAAAGAATTTTGATATGCCGGTTAGGGTAACTCTAAAAGAGAACTCCTTTTCACTCCTACATCCCTCTACACAGTGGAAAACAGCAGAATTAGGCAAAGGCATAACAGCGGATACTTTCAAAGCTGACAGGAACTTTTATATTAAACTTAAAAAATCATAGAAATTTATAAATAAGGTGCAACTAATTGCTTTTCTCTGCGTCATATAGAAAAACCTAAACAAAATGAAAAAATTAAGTTCAATACTAATCCTGGCATTCTTAGCAATTGGAATAACCAGCAAAGCTCAACAGAGACAAGTAAGTAATTTTACAGGAATCGAAATAGGTGGTTCTATTAATGCCATAGTTAAGCTTGGCAACACAGAAAGCCTTAAATTAGAAGGAGATCAGGAAGCTATAGACAACCTTATTACCGAAGTAAAAAATGGCGTTCTTACCATTAAGCCAAAAACAAAGTGGAACGACTGGTTTAAAAAATTCAAAAATGCAAAAATCACAGCCTATATTACTGCCAAAAAGATCACCTCATTAGGATTGAGCGGCTCCGGAAGTATAGACGTTGATGGAACAATTAATTCTTCCTCATTAAGCGTTGCTGTAAGTGGCTCTGGCAACATCAAAGCCTCAGCAACTGTAACTAAGTTCGAAGGTGCAATCAGCGGCTCAGGCGGCCTGTCAATTAACGGGAAAGCCAAAGATTCAGAAGTTGCCGTTAGTGGATCAGGTACATTCTCCGGAAAGAATTTCTCGGTAGAGACGATTTCAGCTCATGTAAGCGGTTCTGGAAACATTTACATTGATGCACAAAAAAGCATTGAAGCAGCAATCAGCGGATCAGGAAACATAAGCTATTCGGGTAATCCTACAATTCAAAAATCAGTATCGGGATCAGGTGGTGTAAGAAAGATATAAGTGCCATCATCCTGAACACACTTGTCATCCTGAATTTATTTCAGAACCTCACACCTGTCGGGCGGACTTACTAGTCCGAGATCCTGAAATAAATTCAGGATGACGATCAAATGAAAGATGAACACATTAAAAAGGGCCTGATCAATCGATCAGGCCCTTTTTAATATAAGTTAACACAAGCGCCTAAACGCCTAACAATAATCTAGCAGGATCTTCTAACAATTGTTTAACCCTTACAAGGAAACCTACCGACTCTCTTCCATCAATAATTCTGTGGTCATAAGATAAAGCCACATACATCATCGGACGAATTACAACCTCTCCTTTTTCAGCAATCGGGCGCTCAATAATATTGTGCATACCTAAAATTGCAGACTGAGGAGCATTAATGATTGGAGTAGACATCATCGATCCAAACACACCACCATTAGTGATAGTGAATGTACCACCTGTCATTTCATCAATAGTTAATTTGCTGTCACGTGCTTTAGTAGCAAGCTCAATAACAGTTTTCTCGATCTGAGCAAGGCTCATGCTTTCTGCATTTCTAATAATTGGAACAACCAATCCTTTAGGAGCAGAAACCGCGATAGAGATATCAGCAAAGTCATTATAAACGATCTCTTCGCCATCAATTTTAGCATTTACAGCTGGGAAATCTTTTAATGCCTCGCAAACAGCCTTAGTAAAGAAGCTCATGAAGCCTAAGCCTACACCAAATTTCTCTTTAAACTGATCTTTATATTTACCTCTCAAATCCATGATTGGTTTCATGTTAACCTCGTTAAACGTAGTTAACATTGCAGTCTCATTTTTAACAGTAACCAATCGCTTAGCAACTGTTTTACGCAACGGCGACATTTTCACTCTGCGCTCATTTCTAGCACCTGCAACAGCAGTTACCGGAGCAGCACTAGGAGCAGGAGCTGCAGCTTTTGGTTGAGATTTCTCTGCAGCCACCGCATCTTCCTTAGTAATTCTACCATCAACACCTGTTCCTTTTACAGAAGCAGGATCAACACCTTTCTCAGCAAGAATCTTTCCTGCAGCAGGAGAGGGAGTTCCGGTAGCATAATTCTCGCCACCTTTTTCAGCAACCGGAGCAGCAACCTTATCTGCAGCCGCAGCAGGTTTTTCTTCCTTAGCTGGTTCTTCTTTAGCTTTAGGTGCAGCGCCACCATCTTCAATTTTACAAACTACAGCACCAATTGCAAGGGTATCACCTTCGGCTGCTACTGTTTTTAAAGTTCCGGCTTGTTCTGCAGTTAATTCAAAAGTTGCTTTATCAGATTCCAATTCAGCAATTACTTCATCCATTTCAACTACATCCCCATCATTTTTTACCCAACGTGATAAAACAACTTCGGTTATCGACTCACCTACTGGCGGAACTTTTATTTCTATACTCATAACTGATGTATTATTTTTCTAATCTACATTATAAACTTTACTCACTGATTTTTTAGCAATCTTTTTATCCGCTTCAGAAACAGGAGCTTCAAAAGCTTTAGCTAAAATATAAGATTGTTGATCTGCATGTTGTCTTGCAAATCCAGTAGCAGTACTGCTACTTTCTTTTCTTGAAATCAGTTCAATATCACTAAAGATAGTTCTTCTTAATTTACGCAACAAATATGGCCAAGCTCCCATGTTCTCTGGTTCTTCCTGAACCCAAACTGCTTCTTTAGCATTTTTGTATTTCGTGTATACTGCTTCCATTTGATCTACCGGAGTAGGGTAAAGCTGTTCAACACGAACAATAGCAACATCTTTAATCCCTTCTTTTTGTTGTTTTTCTAACAACTCATAATAGATTTTACCAGAACAGAATAACACTCTTCTAACATCAGCTGCTTTAACGTTTTCATCATTAATAACCTCTTGGAATTTACCATCAGTAAATTCAGCAAGTTTCGACACACACTGAGGATTACGCAATAAACTCTTAGGCGTAAACACTACCAATGGCTTTCTGAAATCACGTTTAAACTGTCTGCGTAATGCGTGGAAGAAGTTAGCCGGAGTAGTACAGTTAGTTACCTGCATGTTGTAATCAGCACAAAGTTCCATAAAACGCTCAATCCTTGCAGATGAGTGCTCAGGACCTTGTCCTTCATAACCATGAGGCAATAACATTACCAAGCCATTTTCACGTTGCCATTTAGTCTCCGCACTTGCAATATACTGATCTACAACAATTTGCGCTCCATTAAAGAAGTCACCAAACTGAGCTTCCCAAATGGTAAGCGCATTAGGGTTAGCCATTGCGTAACCATATTCAAAACCTAGTACACCATATTCAGATAAATGCGAATTGTAAATATCAAACGGAGCCTGTTGGTCAGAAATGTTCGCCAATGGGATATATTCTTCTTCCGAATCTTCAAGGGTTATAACGGCATGTCTGTGAGAGAATGTTCCACGCTCTACATCTTGGCCGCTTAAACGCACTCTTTTTCCTTCGGCAAGCAAAGTACCATAAGCCAATTGCTCACCCATTGCCCAGTCGAACACATGAGTGGTATTTGCCATTTTGCTACGCTCCTCAAAAAGTTTCTCTATTTTCTTAAAGAACTTCTTGTTTGATGGAAGCGTACTTATTCTTTTTGCTACTTCAAGCAGCGTTGATTTCTTAACAGCAGTATTTGGCGAAGTTTCAAAATCCTTAGGCGTAGCTAAACGCATGTCTGACCATGCACCGCCAAATTTCACTTCACTATAAGTAGAAGTTACCGCTTTAGCCTCATTTAAACGTTCCTGTAATATACCACGGAACTCCTTCTCCATTTCCTTAGCTAAACTTGCTTCAAGTTTACCCTCACCAATCAACTGCTGAATATAAATATCACGCGGATTAGCATGCTTCTCTATACTTTTGTATAAAAGTGGCTGAGTGAACTTAGGCTCATCAGCCTCATTATGGCCAAATCTACGGTAACATAAAATATCAATGAATACGTCATTTTTATATTTCTGACGATATTCCATTGCTAAATTAATCGCATAAACTAAAGCCTCAGGATCATCCCCATTCACATGGAATACCGGCGATAAAGTTACTTTAGCAATATCAGTACAATAAGTACTGGTACGACCATCTTTATAGTTGGTAGTAAAACCGATCTGGTTGTTAATAATCAAATGAATTGTACCACCTGTTTTATAACCATCCAAACCAGCCATCTGAATTACCTCATAAACAATACCCTGTCCTGCAACAGAAGCATCACCATGTATTAAAATTGGTGCAATACGAGCATTGTCGCCACCATATTTAAAGTCAATTTTAGACCTGGTCATACCTTCTACTACCCCATTCACTGTTTCCAGGTGAGAAGGGTTAGGGCATAAACTCAAATGCACGCTGCTACCGTCGTTTGTAGTAACATCAGTTGAGTAACCAAGGTGATATTTAACGTCACCTCCAAAAGGAGATTCAGCACTGTAACCTTTACCTTCAAATTCAGCAAAGATATCCTTATAGGTTTTCTGCATGATATTGGCAAGAACGTTTAAGCGTCCTCTGTGAGCCATACCAATTACAAACTCTTCAATTCCAAGTTCTGCACCTTTTTCAATTACTGAATCCAATGCAGGAATTAAAGCTTCAGCTCCTTCAAGAGAAAAACGCTTCTGACCAAGAAACTTAGTCCCAAGGAAATTCTCAAAGCTAACCGCCTCATTCAATTTCTTCAATATCCTTCTTTTCTCTTCGATAGAGAAATTTGGAGTATTGCGTACACTCTCCATTTTGTGTTCAATCCACGAAAGGATTTCAGGAGTACGTACATACTTATATTCTGCACCAATAGAGCCGCAGTAAGTTTGCTTTAAAAAAGCAATGATATCACTAAGCTTAGCTGCTCCGATACCAATCTCAATCCCAGAATTAAATACAGTGTCCAGATCCGACTTTGCCAATCCAAAGTTTTCCATGTCCAAAGTAGGCAAATGGTGACGTCTTTCCCTTACCGGATTGGTTTGGGTGAACAAGTGACCACGCTGGCGATATCCGTTGATTAAATTAAGGACATTAATTTCCTTTAAAAAATGCTCAGGAGTCTCCGAACTAACCGATGTTCCTGAAGACCCTCTTCCAAAATCAAAGCCTTCAAAAAACTTTTGCCAACCAAACTCAACAGAATTAGGATCTTGTTTATAAGACTGATATAAGGATTCTATGTATTCGGCATTTGCGCCGTTGAGATAAGATAAATTATCCATTATGTGTGAATTGCTATAAGTGTTGCAAAATTAGGATTTTTTACCTTAATAAACAGGTAAACTTCCTTATAAATCTTCAAGAAAATCAACCATATCACAAACATTTTTCAATGGCGTTAGCTGATCCTTCACAAGAATATCAAATTCTGATATCAAACTCCCTGCCACTAACAATGGCACGTTCAGATTATCCATCACCTTTCCCACAATTTTATTGATATCCTTACCCAAATTTAATGAAGTCAACACAATAAACGAATAGTCCGGCTGATAAGAAGCGACTATTTTTTTCAGGTCAGCATAAGGAATTCCAGAACCAAGATACAATGTATCCTGTCCGCAGCTTTTCAATAAATATCTGGTAAACAGTAAACCTACCTCATGCATCTCGGCCTCCGGTAAAAAAAGCAAAAATCGTTTAGGTCTATCTTTATGTGGTTTTTCAACCCTATCAATCTCAACAATTATACGGTCTCTTATTAGGTTAGAAGCAAAATGCTCATGAGAAGGATCAATGGCTCCGGTTTGCCAAAGCATCCCAACCTTCTTCATAAAAGGAAACAACACAAGATCCATTGTTTTAATCAAGCCCATTTCGGTAATACAACCTGCCAAAATCTCGGAAAAAGCGACTTCATCATAATCAACGGTAGCGTTAGAAAGACTTAGTATCTGTACCGAATCATTATTCCAATTAGTTTTAAGTTGAACAACCAAATCCGAAATCTGCGTCCGACTCATTTTAGCTATTTTGCTAATCTTGTAACCATTTTCATTAAGCGTAACAATATTTAAAAGGGCTTTTAAATCATCCTCATCATAATACCTGATGTTAGTTAATGTCCGTTTAGGTGGCACAAGATTATAGCGGATTTCCCACACCCTAATGGTATGTGCTTTTATGCCTATGAGGCCTTCTATATCGCTAATTGAGTATTTTTTCACCTATTATGAACAACAAATGTTAAACAAGTTTGTTTAAAAAACAATTTTTGTTCAACATTCCTACAATAGCTGTTTTAATAAAGTAAAAGTGTGCAGGTAATAATATCACACAAGAGATGCTGCATCGGGCGATACTACATCTAGAATTTTCATTTGTTTATCAAGATCAAAAGCATTCTTCGATTTAAGATCTAAACCTGCACCAGCTACATTTGCCCAGTTCCCCCAGTTACTTGCAGGAGCATAATCAATCAGCTTTTCTTCAAAATATGCAGCACCTATTGTCCAGTGAACCTTTAAAACATGAATCAAATAAGTGGCAACAATTAAACGTGCAGCATGAGAAATAAATCCAGAGTCATTCAACTCCTTCATATGTCTATCAACAAGCAAATGTCCTGTTTCACCATTTTTCCAATTCCTAACCGCAGTCTCATCAACTTCAACCGGCGATAAAATCAGTTCTTCAAAATCAGTTTCCTGGAAAAACTTTACTCCATGTTTTTTAAACATGAATCTAAAATAATCTCGCCAAAGCAATCCAAGTAGGATCTGATTAAAATTAGGATTTGCACCAAAACTTGCTTCGGCCTCTTTAACCATCCAGTAAACCTTTCTAGGTGAAAGACAACCAAACGAAAGCCAAGCAGATATTTTAGAAAAGAATCCAGGTCTATCCAAAGCAGCTTTTGGGCTATATTTAATGTAAATCTCTGAACCCGGTTCAAGTAATTTTGTCAGGTGCGCTAACCCCGCCAGCTCTCCCCCTCTCAACTCATTGTCGAAATTCACAAAACTAGCTTCAGCAAAACCTAACTCTAGCAACGAAGGCAATGCACCCCAATTTTCATTTTCAACAAAAGCAACCTCTAACGGCGATTCAAAACAAGATTTTACAATCGCATCGCGCTCGGTTTTCTTTTTAAACTGAGTAAACACATCAGGAATATCTTTAATAGGGAAAGGCAAATCCTCTTTATTATAAAGCGTATGCCCTATAAAATGTCGTAAATTAATAGTTTGTTTCCACAGGATGTCCTCTACATAAGTAGAGATTAAAGTCTCCTCTGGCCCAACCTCTCTATGATGATAAACCTCCGAAATCTCTAACTGCTCAACAATAGCCGGTATATGCTCCTCAGGTTTACCCTGAATAACCAATATATCACCACCTAATTTTTGAAATGCTGCTCTTAACGACGAAACACTTTCCAACAAGAACTGTGCTCTGCGCACTCCCGTCTTCTCTGTTTCAAATGAAGTACCCTCAAAATGTCGCGGATCAAAGAAATAAATTGGCAAAATACAATCTGATTTAGCAATTGCTTCAACTAACATTTCATTATCATGTAAGCGAAGGTCATTCCTGAACCACACCAATATTTTCTTAGACTTCATTAACTTGCAACTGAGTTTTGTGTACTAATTACAAAAATATACGATTTTTTATCCGAATAAGAATCATAACGCCAATATTTACACTAGCGAAACAAATGAATGGTATAAAAAGCCTTTTTTGCAAAACTAAAGTTCAAACAATAGGTTATTGAAGTATGAAAAATCAAATCTTGATTACAGGAGCGACCGGAATGGTAGGCAAAAAGTTAATAAATGCCCTCCACAATAACGGACATAAAGTTTCTGTACTTACCAGGAAAGCTACCAATATAAAAAATGCAACCGTTTATTTATGGGACGTTTACAAGCAACAAATAGACCCCAATTGCCTCCAGGGAATAGATACCATAATCCATTTGGCTGGAGAAAACATTGCAGATAAAAAATGGACAAAAGAACGCAAACAACAGATTATTGATAGCAGGGTAATGTCTGCCCAACTACTTCATAAAGCCATTAAAGAAACACAATCTCCCGTAAAAACCTTTATCTCTGCCTCTGCGATCGGTTACTATGGTAATCGGGGCGACGAGATACTGACTGAAGAATCAGGAACCAGCACAGGCTTTCTTGCCAGATGCTGCAAGTTATGGGAGGATGCAGTCGATGAAGGTGCCTCACCCGACTTAAGGATAGTCAAATTCAGAATAGGTTTTGTTCTTGGTAAATCAGAAGGTGGATTAGCCGCTTTAGAAAAACCCATCCGTTACTTTGTTGGCGCACCTCTTGGCAGCGGAAAGCAATGGACACCATGGGTACATGTTGACGACATTGTAAACATGTTTATTTCAGCAGTAGAAAACCCTTCCTATCAAGGAACTTACAACGCTTGCGCACCTTTTCCCGTAACCAACGAAACGCTAACTAAGGCCATCGCAAAAACAATAAACCGCCCTGTATGGCCAATTCATGTACCCGAAAAAGTATTGGAAATGATTCTCGGAAAAATGAGCATATTGCCCCTCATTAGTACAAACACATCTGCACAGAAACTGCTAGATGCAGGTTTTCAATTTAAATACACGCATCTGGAAGATGCATTGAACGACATTTACAAATAGTGGAAAAAGAAATAAGCATTTGCTGGCTCCGAAGAGATTTAAGGTTAAACGACAATGCAGCACTTTACCAGGCGCTTAAGAGCCCATACCCCGTGCTCATCCTTTTTATATTTGACACCAAGATCCTCAGTAAGCTTTCTAACGAGGAAGACCCAAGAGTAACCTTTATACATCAGACACTTCAGGAAATCCAAAAAGAACTTTCTACACATGGATCTACCATAGTTGTTAAACATGGCACCCCAGAAAAGGTATGGACTGAAATCTTAAAAACCTACAATGTAAAAGCTGTTTACACCAATCACGACTACGAACCCAATACAATTGAAAGAGATGATGCATTAGCAGAATACCTCGCCTCTGAACAAATTGAGTTTAAGACACTTAAAGATCAGGTCATCTTCGAAAAAAACGAGATACTAAAAGCTGATGGTAAACCCTATACTGTTTTTACCCCCTACTTCAATCAATGGCGAGCTAAGCTTAATGAATTTTACATTAAGTCATATCCATCAACTAAATATTTCAACAATCTGCTTAAAACAATCCCGCTCCCAATTCCTACATTAACAGAAATTGGATTTAAACAATCAAACCAAAAATTCCCATCAACAAGTTTCAAGAGTAAACTTGCCGACTACGAAGACAAAAGAGATTTCCCAGGTACAGATGCCACCACACATATCGGTATGCACCTACGCTTTGGCACAATAAGCATCAGAGAAGCTGCACAACAAGCTTTAAAACAAGGTGCCGATAAATGGCTATCTGAACTTGCATGGAGAGATTTCTATATGATGATTCTTTGGCACTTCCCCCGAATCGTCAATCAATCCTTTAAACCTGCTTACGACAATATTAAATGGCTCAACAATGAATCAGACTTCGAAGCATGGTGCCAAGGAAAAACAGGCTACCCATTAGTAGATGCAGGAATGCGACAGCTCAATCAAACCGGATATATGCATAATCGTGTCCGCATGGTAGTAGCCTCCTTTTTAACCAAACACTTGCTAATAGACTGGCGCTGGGGCGAAACCTATTTTGCAGAAAAACTATTAGACTATGAAATGGCAAGCAATATTGGAGGCTGGCAATGGTCATGCGGATGTGGAAACGATGCCGCACCATATTTCCGCGTGTTCAATCCAGAGCTTCAAGCCAAAAAGTTCGACCCTGATCAAGTCTACATCAACCATTGGCTACCCGAGTATAAAACAAAAAAGCATGCCCAACCTATAGTTGAACATGCTTTTGCAAGGGAAAGAGTATTAAAAGTTTTTAAAGATGCCCTAAACGAATAAGCTCATCCAAGTTACCTTAACGAATTAATTGGTAACGTCAACTATTTCGATATCAAAATCTAAACAAGCATTCGGAGGAATCGTCACCACACCAGTTGATGCATTTGTTGAACCTGCAGTCCCATAAGCTTCTGAAGATGGAATAAAAAGTCTTATTTTCGCACCTTTTCTTGCTCCAGGAATGTCTTTCAACACTTCCCATCCAGAAATAACTTGCAATAAGGTAGTTGTAAATGTCCCGTCTGTACTAGAATCAAATACAGTTCCTCCCAAATCACGTCCAGTATAATTAATTTTCAAACTCGAAGAAACATCAATTGGTGCATCACCAGTACCTGGAAGTATAACCGAATAATAAACTCCAGTTGGTTGATCTTTTGTAGCCGTTAAACCCTTTGAAGCTAAAAAATCTGTAATTCTCTTATCGTCCAATAACCTCTGAGATTTCTGAGGATAAGTGGTAACTGTCAATTCAATATTCTCATTTGAAGGAACATTCAATGCAGTAGATCCATTCTTACCAAAAGCTAAATACGATGGCAATAAAATTCTTGCTACACCACCTGGTTTAAGTTTTTGCAATACTGTTCTTAAACATGGAATACTCAACCTCACATTACTTGAATAAGAAAAAACACTTGCGTACCCAACATAAGTTCCAAAGTTAGAGATAGCAGAAGTAGTGTAATAAGTAGTTCCGTTAAGTAATGATTTTATAGAAAGGCTATACAACACTGAATCAGCAGTACCATCAGCCTTAAAAAACTCACCTGTACCTGGAGTTATAATTTGATAATAAAATCCTGTTTTATCAGGATCCTCAATTGCATCTGTAATATTATTCTTAGAGATGTAGTCTTTTATTTTAGTATCATCTATACTTTGAATGGACTCATATTCCTTCTTACAAGAATTTAGGAGAATCAAACCCGCTAGAATAAAGGTATATGAGGTTATTTTTTTTAACATACTATTTTGTTTTATCTACTTTTTTAGCAACTTTTTTATAACTAATATTAAAATACAACACAGAATTAGCTGGCACTCCCGGCGTAACATAATTCCTATAGGCCAGCAATGAAGGCACCAGCAACTCAATCTTGCCTCCAGGTTTAATAAGATTCAAGCCAATCTCCCATCCAGGCATTACACTATTTCGAATAAACTTAAACTGATTATCCGCAGTAGCCTTACTAAAAATTGAGTCAGTCATCAACCTACCTTCATACTCTACAGTTAAAGTATCAGTTGCTGCAATATCATTAGCACCAGTACCCGGAGTTAAAATTCGATAATATAATCCACTATCATCCCTAGTAAAGGTAGCCCCATGCTTTGCCGCCCAATCTTTAATTATCGCTTCATCAATTGCAAGCTGAGCATTTGCATCATAGACCTCAGGTTTCGTACATGCAGCTAATACGCCAACAATGACAGCTAACCCTAATAAAAGCCTATTTTTTAACATAATGCACAAAAATAGTCTTTTATTAGTGATAGAACAATTTTTAACCAATTTTAACAATTAGGGGCTAGAGCGACGTAGCCGTCATGCTGAGAGCCTAGCATTAGAAAAAAATACAAAAAAGTGGTAGTGACAATTTTGTATAATCGGTCGTCATCCTGAATTTATTTCAGGACCCCTCAAGAGAAAGAAAACCTAGCTAGTGCGAGATACCGCCCTTCGGCGGCATGACGAACACATTAGCAGAGTGTTTAAAAAACAATCTGTCATTGGTAATTTATTTCAGCATCACTCAAGAGAAAGGCAAACCTGCAAGTCCCAGATGCTGAAAATAAATTCAGCTTGACGACTAACAAAAAAACGCTCCTAAAATATTTAGGAGCGTCCAGTTTATTTATGAAATGTTACCTCTAGTGTATAGTAAGTTAGTAACAATATCTATTAGCAGCTATCAACTGCTGTGCCACATTTTGGCGTACATTCTTAACATTAAACGGCTCTGCTTTAGTAAACCTGCGTAAGCCCACCATCATCATCCTCAACTCATCACCCTCAGCAAAAGCCCAAAGCGCCTCTTTACCAGCTTTTTGAACCGCATCAACAGCCTCTACAAAGTAGATTCTCATCAAACTCAACTGCCCTTCACACTCCTTCTCGCCCTTAATACTTACCAGTTTTTCAGTTCTCAACATTGCCGATTCAGCCACATAAACATAACTAGCCATGTCTGCAATGTTCATCAAAATCTCCTGTTCTTTAGACAAGCTCATCATCAACTTCTGAACCGCAGCCCCAGCCACCATTAAAGTCGCCTTTTTTAAGTTCTTAATGATCTTCTTTTCTGCCGCGAACAATGTATCATCCTCCTCACCAAAATCAGGAATAGACATCAACTCAGCTGCAACTGCAGTTGCAGGCGTCATCAAATCCAACTCACCCTTCATTGCGCGCTTCAACATCATATCAACGGTAAGCAACCTGTTTATCTCATTGGTACCCTCAAATATCCTGTTAATCCTCGCATCGCGATAAGCCCTATCCATTGGCGCTTCTGCCGAGAATCCCATACCACCATAAATCTGCACCCCCTCATCAACAACGAAATCCAGCGCTTCCGATCCCCACACCTTCAATATCGCACACTCAACAGCAAACTGCTCAGTAGATTTCAATTTAGCTTTACCAGCATCCATACCACCTGAAACCAATGCATCATAAGCATCATCAATATTCTGACCTGCACGGTAATTTGCCGATTCCACCGCATAAACCTTAGAAGCCATCTCGGCAAGTTTATGACGAATAGCACCATACTTAGAGATAGGTCTTTCAAACTGAATACGCTCATTCGAATAATTAATAGCCGTATCAATAACAGATTTAGAAGCACCGATAGCCGCAGCTGCCAGCTTAATCCTTCCAATATTTAAAATATTTACAGCGATCTTAAATCCGTTTTCACGCTCAGATAACATGTTCTCAACAGGTACAGGGCAATCATTAAAAAATACCTGTCTGGTCGAAGACCCTTTGATACCCATCTTATGCTCTTCAGGATTCATGGTAATACCACCAAAATCACGCTCAACAATAAAGGCGGTTAAGTTTTTATCATCATCAATCTTAGCAAACACAATAAACACATCAGCAAACCCACCATTGGTGATCCACATTTTCTGACCATTGATCACATAATGTTTACCATCAGCACTCAACTTAGCTTTTGTTTTACCAGAGTTCGCATCAGAACCAGAGTTTGGTTCCGTTAAACAATATGCAGCTTTCCATTCGCCGGTAGCCAGCTTAGGAATATATTTATCTTTTTGGGCAATATTTCCATAATACAAAATAGGCAAAGTACCAATCCCGGTATGTGCAGAAAGCGCAACAGCAAAAGAATGACCCGCACCAATAACATCAGCTACCAGCATCGAGGTATTAAAATTCTTTCCAAAACCCCCATATTCTTCAGGTATAGATACCCCCAGAATACCCAGTTCACCTGCTTTATCCATCAACGAAGGCATTAAACCTTCTTCCTGCGTATCAATACGATCAAGATTTGGGTACACCTCTGCCACAAGGAAATCACGACAGGTCTGCGCAATCATTTTCTGCTCTTCATCAAATTCTTCAGGAATAAATACATCCTGATAAGTGGTTTCCGTTATCAAAAACTCTCCACCCTTAATAGTCTTTTTGTCAGTAGTTTCCATATACCTATAAGATTAAAGCATTTCAAAAATACCGGCTGCACCCTGTCCGCTACCCACGCACATGGTTACCATACCGTATTTCTGTTTTCTTCTTTTTAATTCACTAAACAATTGCACAGAAAGCTTGGCACCGGTACACCCAAGCGGGTGACCAAGTGCAATAGCACCTCCGTTAACATTTAAAATATCTCTATTGATGCCCAATTCTCTAACAACCGCAAGCGACTGAGAAGCAAAGGCCTCATTCAATTCAATCAATTCAATCTGATCAAGCGTCATGCCTGCCTGTTTCAAAGCTTTAGGAATTGCGTAGATAGGTCCGATTCCCATAATACGTGGGGGCACACCGGCAATACCGTAACTCACCAAACGCGCGATAGGTTCAACACCCAATTCCTTCATTTTCTTTTCAGAAACAACCAATACGAACGCCGCACCATCAGATGTCTGCGAAGAATTCCCCGCAGTAATACAACCATCCGCAGCAAACACAGGCTTCAATTTAGCCAGCTTTTCTACCGAAGTATCAGCCCTTGGCCCTTCATCAGTATCTACCACATAGCTTCTGGTTTTCTTTTTCATATCGGCATCCAGATAGTTTTCATTTACCGTAATAGGTAAAATACCATCTTTCAAGTGACCATTTTTAATCGCTTCAACAGCTTTCTGGTGTGACAAATAAGAAAACTCATCCTGATCTTCCCTACTCACATTATACTCTTTAGCTACCGCCTCAGCAGTTAGCCCCATACCCCAATACCAATCTGGATTAACCCGAGCAACATCCGCATTCGGAACAACTTTCCAACCACCAAACGGCATACCCGACATCACTTCAACCCCACCGGCAATAATGCAATCAGCCATGCCACTTTTAATTTTGGCAACCGCCGTAGCAATAGTTTCTAAACCCGATGCACAATACCTATTGATCGTAACCCCCGGCACCTTATCAGTATCCAACCCCATCAAAGAGATCATACGGCCAATATTTAGTCCTTGCTCTGCCTCTGGAGTTGCATTACCCACAATTACATCATCAATCTGTTCCTTTTCAAGGTTCGGCACCGATGCCACCAAATGTCTGATTACTTCAGCAGCCAAATCATCGGCCCTAGTAAAACGAAATACACCACGCGGGGCCTTGCCCACTGCCGTACGATATCCTGCTATTATATATGCTTCTTGCATGTCTATATCTATTAAATAGCTTAGTTTCTAAGCGGTTTACCTTTTGTAACTATACTCTGAATACGCTCTAAAGTCTTCCTTTCACCGCATAGCGATAAAAACACTTCCCTTTCTAGGTCAAGCAAATACTGCTCGGTCACTTCTGTTGGCGACGAAAGATCACCACCACACATCACCCAACCCAATTTCTCAGAGATCTTTTTATCATGTTCAGAAATATAATGACCAGAATACATGGTATTCGCACCAGCGTACACAATACCTAAGCCTTGTTTACCCAACACTTTAATGTCCTTACGTCTAAGCGGTTGCGTATAACCCGCCTCAGCAAGTTCAATTGCCTTAGCTTTCGCATCAGCAATAAGCCTGCTTCTATTCATAGAAATAGAATACTTACCTTTTTGAAGATAACCCAACTCAAAAGCCTCAACAGCCGAGGTCGAAACCTTAGCCATACCGATAGTTAAAAACCTATCCTTAAGCACATTTTGAACAATCTGATCATCATTATACTCGTCAGAAGCCCTTAAAGCAAACTCCTTAGTACCGCCACCACCAGGAATAACACCAACACCAAACTCAACCAACCCCATGTAAGTCTCAGCGTTAAGCTGCACGTGATCTGCATGTAAACTAAACTCACAACCACCACCAAGCGTAAGATTATGCGGAGCAACAACTACCGGAATAGAAGAATATCTAATACGCATAGAAGTATTCTGGAACATCCTAATTGCCATATTCAACTCTTCCCACTCCTGCTCAACCGCCATCATAAAGATCATCCCTACATTGGCACCGGCCGAGAAGTTTGCACCATCATTACCAATCACTACCCCTCTGTAATCCTTTTCCGCCATATCAATTGCTTTATTAATGGCTTGCAATGTATCGCCTCCAATGGTATTCATTTTCGAATGAAACTCTACGTTGATAATTCCATCACCCAAATCAATGATAGAAGCACCGGAATTTTTCCAGATCACCTTGTTGGCTCTTAAATTATCAAGAATGATAAATGCCTCAGCACCCGGAACCGCTTTATAGCTCTTAGTAGGAATATCGTAATACTTACGAACCCCATCCTCTACCTTGTAAAACGATGCATTTCCGGCAGCAAGCATTTCATGAACCCAGGTTGCAGCCTCGTGTCCATACTTTTTCATGCCTTCAATAGACGCTGCAATACCTACTGCATCCCAAACTTCAAACGGACCTAAGTCCCATCCGAAACCGGCACGCATAGCATCATCAATTCTATATAGTTCATCAGAAATCTCAGGAATCCTGTCCGACACATACTCGAACAAACCAAAAAACGAAGCCCTAAAAAGCTCGCCTGCTTTGTCTTTACCCGCAGCAAACACCTTCATCCTATCTTTCACATTTTCAATTGGTTTAGTCAAATCAAGCGTAGCCGACTTAACTTTTACCTGAGGTCTGTATTCCAGCGTTTTCAAATCAAGCGCAAGAATCTCTGTTTTGCCCTCTGCTGTTTTTGTTTTCTTATAAAAGCCCTGATTGGTTTTATCACCAAGCCATTTATTGGCCTCCATCTTTTCTACATAAGCCGGAAGCTTAAAAAGATCGTGAGCTTTATCATCCGGACAATTATCATAAAGTCCTTTAGCCACCTTAATCATGGTATCTAACCCTACAACATCAGTAGTACGGAAAGTTGCCGATTTCGGTCTGCCCAATGCCGGACCAGTATATTTATCTACCTCCTCTACCGTCAGCTCCATCTTTTCAACCAGATGCAACAGCGACATAATAGAATACACACCAACCCTGTTAGCAATAAATGCAGGCGTATCTTTACATAAAACCGTGGTTTTACCTAAAAACTTGTCGCCATAATGCATCAGAAAATCTACCAGCTCAGGCTTGGTATGCGGAGTAGGTATAATTTCAAGTAACCTTAAATAACGAGGGGGATTAAAGAAATGCGTTCCGCAGAAATTCGCTTTAAAGTCATCGCTTCTACCCTCAGCCATCATATGAATCGGAATCCCCGAAGTATTCGAAGTAACCAAAGTACCCGGCTTGCGATGTTGCTCTACCTGCTCAAATACTTTTTTCTTGATATCCAGATTCTCTACAACAACCTCTATAATCCAATCGCAACCTGAAATTTTCGACATATCATCATCAAAATTACCGGTAGTAATTTTGCCAAGCACTTTCTTAGAATAAACTGGCGAGGGATTGGTTTTTACAGCTGTTTGTAATGCCGTATCCACTATTCCATTTCTGGGCCCCTCCTTTGGCACGATATCTAACAACAAGACCTCAACACCTATATTTGCAAAGTGACAGGCAATACGCGATCCCATAATTCCGGATCCCAATACCGCTACCTTATTTATCTTTTTGTTTATCATTTCCATCAGTATATTTTATGCTTTTAATGATTATCAAGCTACTACTAGCCTTTATCTACCCCATTTTCTATAGGGGTTTTATAAGCTAAAGTCAGTTTATTTAATTTCTGCAAGGACAGTATCAAATTGTTCTTTTCATGAGAATTTAAGTTTGCATTTAAGTACTCATTAAATGAAATAACAACTCCTTTTGCCAACTGCCTTTTCTCGCGTCCAAAATCTGTAAGGTAAACTTTAACCGAACGCTTATCTCCAGCCGAAGTTTCCCTGTATATTAACCCAGATTCTTCCATATTGTTTAACATTCTGGATAAACTTGTAGCTTTAACCCCAAGTAATCCGGCAAGCTGAGATACTGCCGTCCCCTCCTTGTCTATATTAATCAGAACATAACCAATTGCCTGGGTTATCCCGAATCCAGACGCGATCTGGTTATAGGTATTGGCCATGTTTTGCCACACTACCTTTAAAAAATAATCTATTGTCTCCTGCTGTTTCATCAAATACTATGCTTGCATAACAAAGCTATTGAATAAATAATTAGTTTGCAAGTATAATTCTCAAAATATTATCACATAAAAAAGCCACCCTAAATAATAGGGTGGCTTTTTAAACTTAATACCGTTCTAGACTAGTAAAGCGTAAACTCTACCCTTCTATTTTTCTGACGGCCTGCTGCAGTTTTGTTACTTGCAATCGGCTGACCCATGCCATATCCGGTTGCCTCAATACGCGAAGCATTAGCTCCTTGAGATACTAAATAAGCTTTAACCGATTCTGCTCTATCTTTAGATAATCTCATATTTAACGCAGCCGAACCTGTATTATCAGTATGACCGGCTAATTTCAAGCTAAAGTTTTTCTCTACTAAAAGAGCCGCAACGCGATTCAAAGTAGCATAAGATTTTGATCTGATGGTAGCTTTACCCAAATCAAACTCTAAGTTTTTAATCGCATCAGCAACAATCTTACGATCTGCTTCAGTAATAATTACTTTTTCAACCACTGGTACAGGTACTGCTAACGGGCATCCTGAACCATCAACCACAACACCGGCAGGCGTACCTGGGCATTTGTCCAATTTATCAGCAACACCATCACCATCTGTATCTTTCAACAGACCATCCATATCAGCTCTTAACTTTGCATTTTCTGCTTTTTGAGCATCAAGATCGCTTTTCAATCCATCAGCAGTTTGTTTAGCCTGTAAAGCCTCATCATACGTTAAAGCTACAGGATTGTGCCATGCCAATTGTTTCTTCCCGCTACCCAAAGCAAACTCTAAACCACCATAAGCATAAGAGTATTTATCGTTGCTTCCGCGATAGTAACCATCAAGATTGTCATTATCAACATAGTTCATGGTCCAACCTAAATCAAGATTTACCCTATCAGATAATTTAAATTTAGCACCAACACCAACAGGCACTATCAGTTCATTAAAAGTTTTGCCATCAGCATAATCAGTTAAGGCACCACTACCTGTCGAAGTTTTAACCTTGTAACCAGCCACACCAGCACCGGCCGAAGCATACAATTGCAATGCATTATTTTTATGGAACATGTCAATATTAAACAAATTCACTACTGCATTTAAGCTTGCCGAATAATCAAGATTCGTTTCAAAAGCACTAAGAGGGCTATCATTTACCGCTCCGCTTTTATATGGCTCCGAATTATCACCTTTCAATTTACCTCTTACCCCATCTAAACGCAACGAGAAATAAGGCGTAATTTGCTTTTTAATGTATAAGCCGTAACCTAAATTAGTTTTCCAGTTAGAGAAATCATTCTTTCCTCCCAATGGAGAGATAGGGGCCAATGCACCGGCATTAATACCAATAGACCATGTATTTAATTTAGTTGCATCAGAACTTGTTCCTTCTGTTTTTTCCTGAGCCTGAGCTGCACCACCAACAAGCAGAGCTGCAACAGCTAAGGGTAAACACTTAAATAGTCTTTGTTTCATAGATAGAGTTTTAAATAATTTTTCAGAATTCTTTAATTCCTCTACGATTATTCAATACTCAGGCCAAACAACCCAAACCACCTTTAACTATGTTTAAACCGAAAATAGACTGTGCTGTATACTATACAAAACTACCATGCAGAGATACTATCGTCGCCACGCGGGTCGGCACCACCCTGATAATAGCCCCATTTGGTTCTCAAAATCGCATCCACCCTACCGATTGGCCCTCGAGGAGCAATACTGTACCCCTTTGCCTTAAGCTTCTGAACAGCTAAACTATCCAATGCATTCTCTTCAGTATACACCTCATCGGGCAACCATTGATGATGAAACTTTTTAGCTGCCACGGCCTGTTGCATACTTTTATCAAACTCTATCACACTTAATATTGTCTGAAAAACCGAAGTAATAATGGTAGAACCACCTGGAGTACCCACAACCATAAACAGCTTACCATCCTTTTCAATAATAGTAGGCGTCATAGAACTTAACATCCGTTTGCCGGGAACAATGGCATTGGCCTCGTCACCCACTAAACCGTACATATTAGGTGTCCCGGGCTTTACCGAGAAATCGTCCATTTCGTTATTTAACAAGAAACCAGCTCCCTTTACCACTACCGCTGAACCGTACGACCCATTTAATGTTGTAGTTATCGCCACAGAATTACCCTCCCTATCTACAATAGAAAAGTGCGTAGTTTCCTCATGCTCACGTACATTTAAATCGCCTTCCTTAATAGAAGAACTTGGCGTAGCCTTATCCCAGCTAAAATTGCTCATCCTGCTTTTTATGTAAGCATTATTTAAAAGCTGCTGCTCTGGCACCTTGTAAAAATCAGGATCACCGAGATAGGCAGCCCTATCAGCATACACCCTACGCTCGGCTTCAACTACCAATTGAACTGTCGAATCAGCATTTAAGCCCCATCTTTTTAAAGGAAAAGCCTCAACCGACTTAAGCAATTGCAATAACGCAATACCACCACTTGAAGGCGGAGGCATTGTAATAATTTTATATTCTTTATAGTTACCTATGATAGGTTTACGCCAAACCGCCTGATAGTTTTTAAGGTCTGTTTTAGTGATAATGCCCTTTCCTCGTTGCATCTCAGCGATCAAACTATCGGCAACAGCACCTTCATAAAATCCTGCACGGCCTTTGTCTCTAATCTGCTCCAAAGTACCAGCCAATTCTCCTTGCACTAAAACATCCCCTTCTGCCCAAGCACTTGCTTTTAATAATGCAGTACCTTGAGGATTGAACTTAGTAAAAGTTTCTTTTAAGGAGTTAAGCTCCGCGGCTTGCCTGGTACTTACTTTAAAACCATTTCTTGCTAATTCTACAGCAGGCTCAATTAAATCTGCCCATTTCAGCTTACCATACTTAGCATGTGCCTCAACCATACCGGCTACCGAACCCGGAACACCGGAAGCAAGAGCCCCATATAAACTTTTATCAGTAATGGCGTTGCCTGCAGAATCCAAATACATGTCGCGAGAGGACAATGCACCTGCTTTTTCTCTAAAATCTAAACTATTGGCCTCTCCCGAAGCAGAGCGAAAAACCATAAAGCCGCCGCCACCTAAATTACCGGCATTCGGATAAACAACGGCCAAAGCAAATTGTACGGCAACCGCAGCATCAACTGCGTTACCGCCTTTTTTTAAAATACTGAGCCCAACATTAGAAGCTAGCGGACTGGCCGAAACCACCATTCCATTTCTATATTCTGCACTGTTCTGCTTTCCGAGTTGTCCTCCAACACATCCTGAAAGCGCTAACCCAACAAAAAAAGCGAATACAATATGTTTATTCGTGTTTCTCTTCCTTGTAACTCTCTGCATCAACATAAATCTTTTCTATAATATCCTTATTCTTTTCGAGGATAACTTTCCGTTTCAGACTCAGCTTAGGCGTAAGCTCTCCGCCGTCAATACTCCATTGTTTAGACAACAGGGCGAAGCGTTTAACCTGCTCCCATTTACCAAAATCCTTGCCCGATAACAGAACGATCTGTTGAAATTTCTCTAATACATTTACATCCTTTGCCATTTCCGCATCGGTAGAATAGCCAATTCCCTTTTTTTCTGCCCACGCTTTTAGCGCAACAAAATTAGGAACGATTAGTGCAGATGGGAACTTACGATTCTCGCCAAGCACCATAACCTGCTCTACCAAAGGAGTTTCCTTAAACTTATTCTCTATAATTTGAGGAGCCACATACTTGCCCCCCGCAGTTTTAAATATCTCTTTCTTACGATCGGTAATTTTCAGGAACTTACCTTTTACCAACTCACCAATATCTCCGGTATGGAACCAACCATCCTTATCAATGGTTTCGGCAGTCAGATCATCGCGCATGTAGTAGCCTTTCATGATGGCATGACCACGTGCCAATACCTCTCCGTCTTCGGCAATCTTTACTTCTACTCCCTCAATTGCAGGCCCAACAGTGCCAAACATGGTATTACCGAAGTGATTTACCGTAATTACCGGAGAAGTTTCCGTTAATCCATAACCCTCAAATACCGGCATACCAGCTGCCCAGAAGATCCTGGCCAATCGCGGATTTAATGCTGCGCCGCCAGAAACAATAACAATAATATTGCCCCCAAGCGCCTCTTGCCATTTCTTAAATACCAGTTTTCTGGCGATGTTTAGTTTGAAATTATAGAACCAACCACTTTCAATTTCATATTTCTCTGCTAAGGCTACGGACCAAAAGAAGATTCCCCTTTTGATACCAGTAAGCGCCTTTCCTTTTTCCATGATCTTCTCGTAAACCTTTTCCAATAACCGAGGAACTGTAGAAAAAACTGTAGGCTTCACAAACTGAATATCGGCCACAATAGTATCCATACTCTCGGCATAATAAACCGACGTATTGGTGAACATATATAGGTAAATAACCATCCGCTCAAAAATGTGCGACAATGGTAAGAAGCTCAATCCTGTTCTGATACCATCAGGTAATAGAACCGCAGAGTTTTCGAAGTTTTTAACCAGGTTATCATGCGTAAGCATAACTCCTTTAGGTGTTCCGGTTGTTCCCGAAGTATAAATAAGTGTTAAAATATCCTCGGGTTTGATCTGGTCTCTATACTCATCTAAATTTATCTGAGACTGCTTTGCTTCTGATTGCTTTGTTCCATCGGCCAAAAGCGCAGACCAATTATCGGCACCCGAAACCTCATTAAACGTATACACTTTAATGTCAGAACCCATTTCTGCACATACATTCTTTAGCTTTTTATAAAGTGCTTCATCGGCTGCAAACACTACACTAACTTCAGCATTTTGGAGAATGAACTTGATGTCGTGCTCTGCAAGGGTTGGATAAAGCGGTATTTGATACGCACCAATTTGCATAATTGCAAAATCGGCAATGTTCCACTCGGGCCTGTTATGTGAAATTACTGCTACCCTCGATCCTTTCCCAATACCAATACCAATCAATCCTCTACTTAAAGCATCAACTGTATCACAAAACTTTTGGGTACTGTATTTTACCCATTGTCCGTTTATTTTACCACTAACAAATTCTTCTTGCGGAAATTTCTCTAAATTGTATTGAAGCAAGTCGAATACTCTTGTTATCGTTGCAGCCATGGTACTTCGCTTATATTTGTTTAAGGATCTAGTTAATTAAAGATTTTTAAGTATTCCAGTATTTTAGGGATTTGGCAAAACTGTTATCCCCCAATATATTCTTTTCGTACAACCCTTGTTTCCCAAACTTAACTAAAAATAATTAATTATGTTTTACAATTGCATGGTGATTTTCGTCATTTTTAGAAGCTGACAGAGATCCTACCGTCATCCTGAATTTATTTCAGGACCCCCTCAAGAGAAAGGAAGCCTTGCTAGTATGAGATGCTGACCTCGAAGAAGCTGCGAAGCATCTAATCTGACACATTATCAGTTTCAATAACAAGACTATTTCCAAACCGTTTCAGTATCCCATAAGTATTGAAGATGATTTTTTTATTACTAAAACTTGCTGCTTTTATAGGTGGGTTACTATAAAAAGTGCGGTTATTTATCATAGAAGTAAAGCTATCAGCTTCATCATCTGTCTGCCAAATGTATTTATCTTTTTCTTTTAGTGAATTGATATGATTAACTAATCCAATAATTTTTAAATCCGGTATGAGAACAAGGTATTTATACAACTTTTCATCTCCTGATACATTTTGTTTATCTGAAATAAGCGTATCATTAAAACATAAAATTAATTCGTCAATAATCTCCTCCTTACCATCAGTCGTTCTTTTAACAACTCTCGAATACAACTTTGCTGGTATTAAAGCCCCTGTGTTGCTAACAATGCTATAGTTTGACAGTTCGGGTAATTTCCTATAGCATTTTACAACATACATATAAAATAACACGGATAGTGTTAATATACCAATAATGACAATTGTCAATTTGAATTTCATCGTAAATAATCTATGGATATGGTCTTCTTCAAAGTAATAAGTTCCGTAGCCACTCCAAACCTTATAAGCTTTAATACCTTCATAGCAAAGAACTAAATTTTATGCTAGGCATTATATTTAAAATATCTTCTTAAATAAGTTAACACCCAAACAAAAATCGCCACTATAACCAAATCATATACTAAATATGATGATAAAAAAGAGACCATAAAAGAGCTTCCCATCTCCGAATCATAATTCTTTTTCTCTAAGTAAGGGAAAGGAAAGCCTGCTTCAACAAATGAAAATTGATTCCAAAGAAATGGCAGTGCAGATACCAATATGAAAGACAAAATAAATATTGCAAAATACTTCATATGTTTAAATTAAGTTTCTAATTATGCTTATATCAATACATACCTCTTACTCCCTGCAACTTAACTAAAAATAATTATCAATATGCAATCACAGCCTGAATTTTTCTATGGAATAACAGTAAGTCAATATTAGTCCAGCTAATTTCTCTTACCAATGGCAAGAGATTTGTAACACCTGACATTACTTGAAACTCTTTTTGTAACTCGAAAGACAATTTTGGCACAGTAGTTTTCCCCAACCATTCTTCTGCTTTTCGATAATCGACTTACTAATTTCCTAATACAAATTGATCAACTGAGTTGATATTATTGGTATCCATATTATAAATTAAAGAATCCTTGTAAAAATAAAATAATGGCAGCTATTAACACAATCGCGAATACGCCCCAAAGACCTATCAATGTGTTAGCGTAAGCGTAAGGACTCGAATTTTCTTTATCTTGCTTTATTCTCAATCCTTTGTACATAAAAACGGCTACTAACACCAGTATTCCACTTATAATTATTCTAATATCCATATCATATTTTTAACGAATATCAGCTACGATTTTACTTTCCATCTATCGATGCGCCTAATGCTAACAACAAACTCATTTATTGTTCTATTTTGTTAGTAACTCATAAGCAATGGCAGTCAACAAACTAATACTAAAAACTATAAAACTCAACCCCAATATTCTTTTTTTATAGTAAAAAACAAGGAGCAAGCCAAGTACTAACATTACCGGACCACTAAAAAAGACTTGAACATATCCTTGATACCGAAAAACATCTTGTACAATAAAAAGCGAACAAACTACCGTAGTAACTAAAAATATAGCTATTACATAAATCATCCATAAAATTATTTTATTAATAGAATTCCCCATTACACAAATTATTTGCAAGGCACAAACTGATGCTGCTTTGCTATTTTTAATACTAACATTTCCTTCATTGTACTGTTACTCACCAAAACTCTATGACCAGCAGAATGTCCGCTACCAAAAAACTCGCTTGTGCTAATAATTGAAAAGTTTCTTTGTTCGGGCATTGGAAAAAAACCTATTGTTGTAGGGATATATTTTTTCCTAGTACATTTTTGGCAAGTGGTATAATCCAAATTTTCAATTTTAAGTGGCGTATCCAATCTTGGAAGTATAATTTGCACCACAGATTCTGCTTGTTCAGTTTTTTTATTAAGCCTAACTGTTCTCATATCCAAGCCAAGTTTCTGAAAGAACTCCTTATATAAGGTTCTTTCAGAAAGCAGCTCACCAAACACCCAATGCAATGAAACTAACGAATTGGGCTTTATATTTGGTTCCTTTTTTATGACAAAATCTGCTTTTTGTTCACCAAATGCACCACAACTATAACAACTATCTAGATATGTGTTTTCCAAATATTTAGGCTCCTCTGGTTGTGGATATGCGAATGGCCGTCCCCCAGTAAAACACAATACTTCTGCATCAAGAATCTCATTGTCCGTAAATTCAGCTCCTATCACCCCGTCTTCCAAATTGAAAATATTAACATATTCCTTAATTAAATTATATTCAACAGAACTTTCATCCAAGTCTTTTGAAAAATAAATTAATCCCAGATCTTCTTTCAATATGCTTTCCAAGACAGATTTCATCGATTCATCGGAAATCTTGCCAAAAATTCTTCTATAAATTTTCACAATGATTCAAGAGCATTATTAACCATAACAAGTTTACTTTTTCTTAATTAGAGACATCTATTGAGCCCGAATTTTTGCATTGTATTTATTAAACATAGCCTCATCTAACCTGCTTTATTACCGATAACTCGTATAATAAACTAATTCATTTGCTTTATAAATCTTCATCGTACATTGCCTCAATTCTTAAATAACCAACATTCCATCTTTCAAATGCATTGACAACGCGTCATTAAACGATTCAGAAACTTGTTCAAATTCAATTGAAATTGATTCACAAATATCTAAGTCAAAATACTCCGCAGCTGGCTCTATCAAAACCTCAATTCTGGATCTCGTCGAAGTAAAATGCTTGAGAGGGATTAAAAAACGAATTAATTTAGTTATCAGCCCTACCACATCCAACAGCTAAAACAATAGCAGTTAAGAAATATTTTTTCATAGCTCATAGTTAATTCCACCTAATTGGAGCAGAGCAAACTCTAAAAATATCTCCACCAATCATCAAGACCTTCAGATATCTTTAAACCACTTGGATAATCAATGGAGAAAAAATTATGATTCCAATTAAAATCACTCTTATACTTCACAACCTTCAGATTGCTTGTTTGTAAGTTATCCGTTTTTATTAAAAAGCTTTCACTATTTGGTCTTACTAAATTTAATGCACGTTGAAGCACTTCTTCATTTTCAAGATATGTATTATTCTCAATTATATTTAATATAATATCTGCCTCCACAAAATATTTCAGTTCAATACACATGTAAATCTTCTCAACTTCGTCATCATCCATAGCCAACAGATTACAATAATAAATTTTACTGTTATCGTTTCTACAAAAGGCAGAAACAATGTTATCGTACCAATTATAAATTACAACTTCTTTGAACTTCATACATTACTTGAGTATATCATTTTCATTCTGAAACGATGTTAAATATTTATCATCAACTGCCACTGCATTAATTGCATTTTCAGCGAGCCACTTTTCTTTGAATTCCTTTAACCAGATCATATTATCACTAATCTTTACAATTGAATTTTTATAGCAGTCATTTCAATGATCTTAACAAATTCACTTTTGCTTAATTAGGGACATCCATTGAGTACCTCTATGTTTTACTACGGTATCGCCAACTTCTATTTCATACAAGTCATCATACCATCTAACCCATTCTAAATCAAAATTATTATTATTAACAGTAATTGTTTTATGATAAGAAGAACGCACAACATTTTGAACTACACCCTTAAATTCAAAGTTTAAGGCTTTATATAAATAATAAAAAGATAAAGACCAATAACAACAAAAAACTAACAAAATAGAATAAAGTAAATACTTTTTCATTGCAATAAGGTTTGCTCGAAGTTAAAAAGAAAAAGCCTCATTTACCTCGGTTTTCATATCTTCTTTGGGCTTAACAAAAAACACATGTAGCTTATCTTCAATATCCTTTCCCCTTGTAATGCCCTTAAGTTGACGGAACGTATTTATACGTTTGCCTTAAAATAAGCTTTGCGGTTACCACATTTCTACAGAAAAGTAGAATCACTAAAGATATAATCGTATCAAAGCCTCCCTCTCCGTATTGTTGCAATTCCAGGTTAGTTAATCTTAACAAAAAAATTAAATTTGCGTACACACAAAACGCTAACAAATGAAAAACTTACGCTTTCTTATGCCGCTTGTAGCAGTGCTACTGGTCAGCTCTTGTAAAAAAAAGGACACTGTTGCCGCTCCTGAACCCCCTGAAGAAATTAAGAAATCTCCTTTCCTTCCCGACAGCACTTCGTTTACTATCAATGGAAAACGTTACACCAATGCATTAATAACTCCTGGCACCTCTAGAGGTTATGGAAATAGCGGTGTTAATTTGCAATTTGGTAATACTAATGGAGAATGGAGTATTGGTTCGGGAGATGGTTACTGGGTTGGCGAAGTTGATTCAGTACAATATTCATCAATATCTAAAACTAAACTAGAACATGATGAAGGGGCTATTACAGTTTCGTTTATAAAAAAATATAAAAAGGTAAATATATCGAAGTTAGGTTCTATGTACTATCCCAAAGTTGGAGATAATTTTTTTACTTTGGGCGACTACCCTTATGCCGTAGATTACGAGCGAACGGGTAAAGATGAAGGTGTAGCAATAAATTTATTTTTAAATAGCCATACGTTAACTTCATATAGCCAGTTATCAATATCCACGCCATCACAGCTGACGGCAAAGAGCCACAGTAACTCAAAATTCAAAATTCTAAAAATAGAAGAGATTAAGGGAACTGATTTTATTATTCTTGAGGCTGCATTTGAAGCTACTTTGTTTGATAAAAATGAGAATGGTGTTAAAGTTACTGATGGATTTTTTAGGATTACTACACCAAAGCATGGAGAAAGACTTGACTCTTTTACTCTCCTTTATTTATACTTATAAGAAGAAGAAGCACTATTGCTTGGAAAATAGAAAAAGATTGGCACTAGCGCCAATCTTTTTTTTTGTAGGTTAATTTCCTATAGGGATAATGAAATTATGCGATAAAGCTACCCGCGTAAGTGCTATCGGCTACACCCTTCCTATCCGCAGCAACAAAAGAAACGTAGGTTTCCATCTGTTCTCCCGCCAAACTTTCTGGAATTTGCAATTCATCGGAGCCCGACAATCGGCTATTGCCAAAGGGCTGATAAATTATCTTTTTTGATTCTACGAAATAAGCCAGCATCATTACCTGATCGGTTGCTTCAGGCCAGGCCATTTGCGGATTGGTATCCCAGCTAAACTTAATAGCCCCAGCTGTTTGCTCCGTTACTAAATTCTTTACAGGCTTTAAAAACCCTCTGCTCACCAACACTTTATCGTAAGCAATTTCGAGATCCGGATAGCTACCTTTTATGATCTTATTTCTATTATACTCCACCGCAAAGTTGTACGGACTATCCCCTGCCTTAATAGGTTCTGTACTAAATCCAACATCAATAAAAGCTTTTAGATCTCGAAAAAATTCACCAACCAATTTAACTTCCAATCTGTTTTTTAGCTGTTTTACTGTTGGAGGGTTAGTGTTTACGCCAATTTCTCGGCACACATTTTTACCATTAAGTACATAATAGACCATATTGCCAATCCTTCCGGTAAAGGTACCATGGGGGCCGTTTTGTATTATACCCATAATTCTGTTTACTATTTGGTTTAATTTACTAGCACATCTCATGGCGCTAATCAAATATAAACCACATCTACCTGATAACCAAACAATAGACTATAAAAACAATTAGAAAATCACCAGGAAACAATCACAAAATAATTAGGTTTCTAGGGGGTTGAATAGGGGTTGCGTTAGGGTTGCTTTATGCTAGAGGGAAATCAACCCCCTAGAAACCCCCTGGCAAACGGTGCGAAATCCAGTGATTTCCTAGTGATTTCTCAGTGATTTCCCAATAATTTCTAATAACAAACTAATTGCACACAAATAGCCCTCATGAGGCTTCAGTATACAACGCCAAATCAGCATCCAGATCCAGGATTTTAAAGGAGAAAATTGTAAGTCGTATTTACTACAGATTTTGTTTTTGGGCTTCTTTAACGAATTCCAAATAGTCTTCAATTGGTTCTAACCCTATTTCCTTTCTTCTGTCATTAACAGTTTCCGGATCTTTGAGTTTTTTAGGTATTGGCGTTCCATCTGCTTTATAGTCAAGCTGAGTACCGTAAATTTGAGACTTACCCGAGTTTACATTCACACGATCGGTTAACCAGGCGTAATTTGAAGGATCAGCCTTTTTCCGCTTCACCTCTACTTTCATTTTCTTTAATACCTGTTGTTGAAATTTCAGGTCGTGATCACTATGTTGTACACATAACCAAAAATTCTTGGATGCCTCCTTACCCACTTTATCGTAGTTTGGGAAACCATATTTATAAAATATTTGTTTTAGCACCTCAGTATTTCGAACAGTAGTTTCTCTAAAAATTTTCCTCAGCGAATCTCTGTTTTCAATTTTTGTGGTCCTCATATCCCGTCCTGCTTTTACATCCAGATTAGCTAAACTATCCAATTGTTTCTTTACTTCCGGATAAAGCACGGCGTCCTGACTGTAGCCTTTTGCGACAATAAAAAATATAAAGACGAGCATTAAAGTTTTAAGCTTCATTGTCAAATTGTTTTAAGTGAACTGCGATTAAGTTATGTTACTAACATGCAATTGAATAACCTTTAGTAAGACTACGAATTATTTGAATTGCCTTGGGTTATTTAACACATTTTAACTTCGGAATGGTTACCGATCACCATTGAAAAGATCGTAGTTGGTATGCAGTAAAGCCAACATTTCTTCGTAAAAAGCAAGGACCTTTAATTGATCATTTGCACTTAGTTGATCTAGATCTAACGCGTAGGCTTTCTTTAAAAATTGATTTATATATTGCTGACATGTATCCAGCGAATCAGAAATTTGTTGATTTTGGCTCATGGCTCATTTTTAAGTTTTGTTAAAAATTGAGTCTCGGGTGGGATTTAAGGAAGCCACAATGCTGTAAACTACGAATGCACTATGGCGGGCTCTAAATACCGCACAATCGGGCTTCTCACGGCCTGGCCCACGGATTTACAATAGAGCCCATAACGCCATAGTGCACTCTCAAAAGTACAACAAATATTGTCATGGGCATTAACCTACTGTCTCTAGGCCTATTTGTGAGAATTTGATTGTAGAGACTCTTGTATTAATACCTCGTTTAAGAAGTAAATTATATTATATCTTTTATTTTTTTATTGATTGGTTTTTACATGCCAGCCTGTTTCTACTTTTTGATTGATGTGTTTTACTTTTTGGATAGCGCGTTTCCTTCTTTTGTTGGGCAATAAATTAACTTCATCACCTACAACTCCCCTATCAAATCAAATATAATGAGATCATTTAAACTACCGTTAATTTCCTGGTAATTAATATTTTGACTATACCGAAAAACCTATGAATGATAGTTCAAAATCTTGGACATGCCACGCTAACAGATGTAATTACAACTAGTTATTTTCTTCTTCAATAAAACTACTCCTCTGAAAACCAGCGTTTATAATCTGAATGTCATGGCGTGGCACAATAGTTGTAATGTTAGCTTTCATCTAATACAAAGTTAAAAACAGACATTATGAAAAAATTAATCTTTACTCTATTTTGTTGCACAGCATTGCTAGCATTAACATCTAATGTAGCTAATGCTCAAAGTTATAAAACCGCGCTAGGTATGCGCATTGATGCTGGCGACGGTTCAACTGGAGTTGGTTTTAACGTTAAACATTTCTTCTCTAGAAACGGTGCAGTTGATGCGAACCTTATCTTTTTTGATGGAAACGTTGTTGGTTTAGGTGCAGAGTTTCAATACCAAGCTCCTATTCAAGGTGCAAGAGGATTAGACTGGTATTTGGGTGTTGGTCCTAACTTCTTGTTTGGAAAACATGATACTGCAGTTCAACTTAGACCTACTGCTGGTTTAGATTTTAAAATCCCTAATGCACCAATTGATTTCGCATTCGACTGGCGCCCAATGTTTACACTTAATCAGGGAACAGAATTTACCGCAGCACGTTTCGGTATTTCATTGCGTTACGCATTCTAATAACACAAGAATTTAAACATCTTTCTACTGAAAAACAGCAAAGGCTGCGAATTGTATTCGCAGCCTTTGTTTTATGTCAAGGTTTTAAGAACGGTCTCTCGCCCTAAAAGAGTTCCGAAGCAAATTAGCCTAATCAATATATTGCCGTTTTGCTATATCTCTTCACAGGACTAATGCACGCTCCTTCCTCTTACTTCGAAAATGGGTGTACTATGGCATTATTAATCTCATTTACAATGGACTGAATAACTTTCGCAGGATCATCATCTCCAAGGTTGGCCAGTATACCAAGCATTTTTACTTCTGGGTTCTTAGACCTTAGGAAGAGTTTGTAGTTAACCTCGGAAATTCGAACCAGTGCATAGCTTTTGTTGGACATAACCTTGTGTAATAGCGATCGTCATTTTATTTAAGTAACAACTTCTCGATTTCCGCTACCGCTTTAGCACTAGAAGGGCCTTCAGCATTAGCTACCTTTCCTTCCTTATCGACAATCAAATACCTGGGAATATAGCTAATATTGAACTCTCTGCCCACTTCAGCACTTTGGGCATTGTTCAGGAAATAATGCTCGCCCTCTATATGGTGACCCGCAATCAAATTCTGCCAGGTGCTTTCAGTTGGCGAACTGATGCATAAGTACAAGAAAACAACGTCTTTACCGATGAACTGATCGCGAAGTTTTTTAGAATTGGCCATTCCCGAAAGACAAGGAACACACCAGGTTGCCCAAACATCCAGGTAAACTACTTTGCCCTTATATTTCTCAAGAATGGTTTTAACCAACGCATTAGGAGGCAGCTTTTTGGCATCGTTTAAAATAGATTTCGGAGAAAGTTTGCTTTTATAAAGCCTGTCATACGCCAGTTGGTAATCCTTTAAAAAGAGTTTCTTAACAGGATTATCTCTAACTAATGCTTTATAATCAGGAATTAATGAATTGATATTTACTAGCTGATTGTTCTCCAGTTTTTCCCTCAGAAGTCTAGTCAGGAATACATCCTTTATAAAACGATCTTTATTAGATGCTATCAGGTCAAAAGTCGCTTTCATCTTAAACGTTGTCAGGTATTCACTATCAAATTTCATAAAATATGTTTCGTTAAAATACTGCGTATCTTCCTTAGAGGCCTTATTAACTGTATCAAGCATCTTCCGGCAAAGTGCCTTTTCATCTTCCGAAAACTCAATATGTTCTTTTAGTAGGTACTTAGCCATGTCAGTAATCAGGATAGTGACCTTCCTCTCAGTTGCAAATGTTTCCCTCAGCAAAAATTGATAATAACCATTTAAAAACCTCTTATACCTGAAGTTTCCGTAGGCTTTCTGATTGTTTAAAGGGGCCCCAATTGAGTCTAAAAATTGGAGTAGATTCGGATCCTTTTCTTTTGTTTTATAGAGTGCCATTAATAAATGGCTCCCTGCAAGATATTTCGAATCAAGATCCATTTGTGTTTTTAGAAACGGATCGGCATTAGTAGCACTGAAATATTTAGTATTAAAATCGAGCGCCTTTTTCAATTGCACGGCTAACAGTTGTTTAAACGGAACATAATCGCCTGATTTTAAAGAATCCAGAGATTCAAAAGGAACGAGATCACTTGAAACAAGGGCTTCATTTAACGAGCTATAATAATTTTCAAGTCGGTTATTTGAATTCGCCATATTACCTTTAAACCTATTTATGGTTGTATAATCCTTTAGCCATTTATAATCAAAGTCCATCACATCCCCTGGTTTTGCAAAAAAACGCCCCATAAAATACATACCGAAGCGGATATCATCTCCGAACTTAACTCCTTGAGTGAGCTGTATTTCCTGATAACCGTTAACGGGGAAAGTAACGCTAAAATCGCCTATGCTATCTTTACTAATTGGTATAATGACATCCTTGCCTGTAATTAGGTCTGTATAATGAAATGCATATACGTCCAATAAACCTTGGTTTGGAGCATATTGTTTAATATTACCTGTAATGGTGATGTTTTTTTGCTCTGAAATAGCCAGCTTAGTGGAAGGTGCTGATCTGTCTTTGTTCTGGCCAAATACAGTTAGACAGGTAGCTAATAAACAAAAGATAATTGTAAAGAAGGAATAAAGAGAGCGCATAATTTTAAGTTGTAATTGGTTAGTATTACCTACAAGATAAACATTTGCTTAAATGACAAAAGTTATTTAACTTTTTTTAACTAATACGTACTGAGGCGATTGCTCATAAGCAAGAGTGCTTTAATCTAGTATAAGCGGCTGGTAAACAGCAAAGGCTGCGAATTGTATTCGCAGCCTTTGTTTGTATATGCTTAGCTAAAGCGACCGTTGTGTTAAACCGAACGCTGTATTGAAGCGACTGTTGTGCTGAATTTATTTCAGCATCTCGCAATAGCTAGGTTTGGCTTTCTCTTGCGAGGTCCTGAAATAAATTCAGGATGACGGGGAGCGCGCAGCATCGCGAGGCGTAGCATGGCGAGGTGCAGCATGAAGGGGGCGCACAGCATTGCGACCAACATTCATCATTTCATACTAGCTTATTTACCCGAAAGCCAAACAGCCCTAACTGCCTTTTCAGCGTCAGTAGCGTTTTCATTAACCGTAGTTACCAATTTAACATTGGGATTAGCCTTTAAAGTAAGTGAGATATCCCTCACCAAACCGTCTCTTCTAATCGTTACGGTAATTACATCACCAACATTTTTGGTGGTAACTACCGGCATTTTCTCGATAGCAACCTCAACAGGAACACCATCGACAGTAATCACCTGATCGTTAACATTTAAACCACCAACCCAGGCAGCAGAATTACGAGAAACGGCAGTTACAATCATATTGCCTTCTACCTTTTTAGAAGCCACACCTAAATACGGTATGCTCTTGCCTTCATTTTCGTCGACAACATTAATACCGGCATAACCGAAGTATTTTTTGTATTCAACAACATCAGTTCCGTTTACATATTTAGCCCAGAAATCAGTAAAGCTGATGCCACTGATTTCCTCAACCATAGCTTTAAATTCGGCGTCAGTATAACCCCTGCCTAATTTTTTATAGTACTCCTGGTACATAGCTTTCATCACATCATCCAAACTCTTAGCTCCTTTTGTAGCATGAGCAATTTCGATGTCCATTAGCATCCCCACAACCTCACCTTTGCTGTAATAAGATATGGTTGAGTTGTTTGAGTTTTCATTAGGACGATACCCTTTAATCCATGCATCATAGCTAGATTCTGAGGCCGACTGAACTCGAGAACCCGGTGTATTTACTACGTTAGAAATTGCTGTTGCAAGTGCCTGCGCTGTTTCTTCGATAGTGAAAAAGCCAGAGCGGTACGTTAGTTTATTCTCGTAATACGATGTAAACCCCTCAGCAACCCAAAGGTTTGTAGTGTAGTTTTCGTTATCGTAATCAAACGGGCCTAAAGCTACAGGGCGTAAACGTTTTACATTCCATAAGTGATAATATTCGTGAGCTACAAGATTTAAGAAATCCTTGTAACCCTTTTGATCAGCATATTTATCTCTGGATGCACCAAGTACAGTAGAGTTTAAGTGCTCTAAACCACCACCACCGGTTGCAAAGTTATGTACTATGAAAGTGTAGTGTTTGTTCGGGTTCTCCCCATAAATAGCAGTTCCTTCATCAACAATTTTAGCCATATCAATCTTTAGCTTTTCCTTGTCGTAGTTACCACCACCATACATAGCCACCTCGTGTTTCACGCCAGATGCGGTAAATTCGAAAACATCCTGATTACCTACTTCAATCGGGCTATCGAACAAGATATCAAAGTTTGCAGCGGTATAAGTAAATGGCTTTCCACTTACCGGCTCTAAGCCTGTAGATACCTTTTCCCAACCTTTAAAAGGGTTCACTTTAACTGTGTTTGGCAGGTTTAACATGCCATCAGGATACATAAATATACCTGTGCTAGATAAAAAAGCATGACTTGCATCAACAAATGATGTACGTACAGATACTTCGAAGGCATACACACGGTACTTAATTTTTACACTTTTTGCTTTGGCAGAATATATTCTCCAGGTGTTTTTTCTTACTTTCTCGAACTTAACAGGTTTATCGTTTGCGGTGGCCGAGAAGCCTTCTACGTTTTTCGCGAATTCGCGAACCAGGTACGATCCCGGTGCCCAAACAGGCATTTTAACGTCTACAAAATCCTTTGTTAATCCCGAAATGTTCATTTCCATTTCTACGTAATGTGCTTGCGGTTCAATGAAATTTACCTCGAACCCTACCTTCATCTGCGACTTAGCTGTCATACTTATTGATAGTAATACTATTAATCCTGCTAATGATGTTCTCATTAAAAAATCTTTATTAATATTAAGTTAGTTGTTTTTTATAATGCCAAACTTATATAAAACTAGTTTAGCTTTGGGTAAGCCACCTAAAAAAATTACACTGGTGTTAGTTACAAAATGTAGATTTTATGTGCATTTTAGCGCTCCCCGTAAGTAAAATATTACGTTAGTAGGGCTGTAACATCCTTAATACAAGGGCTATGAGGCACCATAATTGAATATTTTTGCACGTTAACAAAGTCAATACCGCCATTATGAAGCTTAAGTATATCGTTTATACCCTAATTGTTTTAGGGTTTCTTTATTTAATTTATTACAGAATTTCGGCCAATAAGGCTATCGAAAATTCGGGCGGAGGCGGTAAAGGCGGAGGCAAGGGTGCTAAAGCTGGTGCACCGGCAATGAACGTAAACGGGGTGGTTGTAATTACATCTTCTTTTAAAAATGATTTGGATATAACCGGCGCTATTGATGCCAACGAAGCAGTTACACTTAAAAGTGAGGTATCTGGTTTAGTTACCGGAATCCATTTTAAAGAGGGCACAAATGTGAATAAAGGTGCGCTTCTGGTAAAAATTAACGACAGAGATATACAGGCGCAATTGCAGGATGCGTTAACTAAAGAACGGTTATCGGCTACTAACGAAGCTCGCGCAAAACAGCTTTTACAAAAGGGTGCGATTAGTCAGGAAGAGTACGATACTTCGCTTGCAGATTTGCAATCTTTGAAATCACAAACGCAATTGATTCGTGCGCAATTGGCTAAAACATCAGTATACGCTCCTTTTAGTGGAAAGATTGGATTGCGCTCTATTTCGGTTGGCGAGTACATTACCCCTACAAATGTTATTGCAAATTTGCTTAGCATTGATCCTGTTAAAATAAACTTTGCCGTGCCTGAAAAGTACGCGGGTCAGATCAAAATAGATTCGGAAATCTCTTTCAGAACTGATGGTTCTGCAAAAACATACACTGGTAAAGTGTTTGCTATTGAGCCGGGTATTAATTCGCAAACAAGAACTTTGCAGATTAAAGCTTTGGCAGCTAACCCGAATAATGAATTATTACCGGGTGCTTTTGCTAAGATAAAACTGGCCCTTACTACTTTAAACGATGCCATTTTGATTCCTAATGAGGCCATTATTCCGGTACTTGAAGGAAAAACGGTGTTTGTAACTAAGGACGGACAGGCACAACAGGTTCCTGTTGAAGCCGGAACTCGTACAGCAAAAACTATTTTAATTACTTCGGGAATAAAAGTTGGTGATACAGTTTTAACCTCAGGTGCCATGGCTCTTAAAACAGGGACGCCGGTGCATGTAACCGTTACTAAAAACTAAGCGCGCAGGATGAGTATTTCGACCACGAGTATAAAGAGGCCGGTTTTGGCCATTGTAATGAACCTCTTGATCCTGTTGTTTGGGGTTATAGGTTATAACTTTTTGGGGGTTAGGGAGTTTCCGAATATTGATCCTACGGTTGTTTCTGTAAGGACTTCTTATCCGGGAGCCAACTCTGATATTATTGAATCGCAGATTACTGAGCCGTTGGAGAAATCTATTAACGGGATTGATGGGATCAGGAATATTTCTTCGTCGAGTAATCAGGGAAGCAGTAACATCACCATCGAGTTTAATCTCGATAAAAACATAGATGATGCGGCTAATGATGTGCGCGATAAGGTGTCGCAGGCGGCAAGGAGTTTGCCTAAAGATATTGACGGTAATCCGGTTGTAAGTAAAGCGGACGCCAACTCGGATGCGGTTATTACCATGACCATCCAAAGCGATAAGCGCAACGTGATGCAGCTTAGTGATTACGCCGAAAACGTGATTGCCGATAGGTTGCAGACCATAACCGGCGTGAGTAGCGTACAAATACAGGGGCAAAGGAAATATGCCATGCGTATTCGTATAGACCCTAATAAACTGGCTGCTTACGGGTTAACTACCCAAGATATTGTTAGTGCTTTAGATAAGGAAAACGTTGAGTTGCCATCAGGTAAAATAACGGGCGCGAGTACCGAGTTGATTATTAAAACGCTGGGTAAATTGACGGATGAGGATGAGTTTAACAACCTGATTCTTAAAAATGATTCGGACAATGTAGTGCAATTAAAAGATGTTGGCTATGCGGTTTTAGGTTCTGAAAATGAGGAGACTATTTTAAGGGAATCTGGTAAACCGATGGTTGCCGTTGGATTGGTTCCACAGCCAGGCGCCAATTATCTTGATATTTCTAAGGAGTTTTACAAGAGGTTTGAGCAGCTTAAAAAGGATATCCCGCAGGATATAAAATTGAATATTTCCTTGGATAACACCAGGTTTATCCAGAGTTCTGTTACCGAGGTTGCTGAAACGATTATCTTGTCGTTGGTATTGGTTATCCTGATTATCTATTTGTTCTTTAGGGATTGGGCTATCGCAATAAGGCCGCTGATTGATATTCCGGTATCGTTGGTGTTTACGTTTTTTATCATGTACATTTTTGGGTTTTCTATTAATGTATTGTCGCTGTTGGCAATTGTACTGGCAACGGGTTTGGTGGTGGATGATGGTATTGTGGTTACGGAAAACATCTTTAAAAAGGTGGAGGAAGGCTACTCTCCTTTTGAGGCTGCCATTAAAGGTTCTAATGAGATTTTCTTTGCGGTTATTTCAATTTCGGTTACGCTGGCCGCAGTGTTTTTACCGGTTATATTTTTGCAGGGCTTTGTAGGCCGGCTGTTTAGGGAGTTTGGGGTGGTAATTGGGGCGGCAGTGCTCATATCGGCATTTGTATCGCTTACTTTAACACCGATGCTTAATGCTTACCTGATGAAAAAGAGCGGACACAAGAAATCTAAGTTCTACGACATGACGGAGCCTTATTTTGTGGCCATGAATGATTGGTACGAGGAGAAACTGAATAAGTTTTTAGACAGAAGGTGGCTTGCGATTCCTATTATTTTGGTGTGTTTAGGGCTTATTGTTTTGTTTTGGAAGATATTGCCTAAAGAAACTGCGCCTTATGATGACAGGAGTGCAATTAATATGAACCTGACTTTACCTGAGGGTGCTTCGTTTACGTATACGGATGCTTTTGTTGGTAAAGTTGCTCAAATGATTCAGGACTCTGTGCCTGAGAAAAAAGTGGCCATTACGGTTACTTCTCCGGGTTTTGGTGGTGCGGCATCTACCAATAGTGCTTTTGTAAGGATGGGTTTAACTGATCCTCATGAGCGTTCCCGCTCGCAGGCTGATATTGCTGCTTCTTTAACAAAGATCACCAAGAAATATACGGAAGGAAAAGTGGTTGTAACGCAACAGCCGACCATTTCGGTTGGTCGTAGAGGTGGTTTACCTATCAATTATATTATTCAGGCTCAAAACTTTGAGAAGCTTAGAGAAAAGGTGCCTCAGTTTATGGATGAGGTTGCTAAGGATCCTACTTTTACTACTTCGGATGTGAATTTGAAGTTTAATAAGCCTGAAATTGATTTAACTATTGACAGGGCTAAGGCTAAAAACCTGGGGGTGTCTGTGGCAGATATTGGTTCTGCTTTGCAGTTGGGCTTAAGTGGTCAGCGTTTTTCTTACTTCTTTATGAATGGAAAACAGTATCAGGTTATTGGTCAGTTTGAGCTTGGGGACAGAAAAGACCCACTTGACTTGAGTTCTGTATATGTTAGAAACGATAAGGGTGAATTGATTCAGATTGACAACCTGGTTTCTACTAAGGAGGAAAGTAGTCCGCCGCAGTTGTATCGTAATAACCGTTTTACCGCAGCAACTGTTTCGGCAGGTTTGGCTCCTGGTAAAAGTATAGGTGATGGTTTGGATGCGATGGACAGGATTTCGGCTAAAGTATTGGATGAAACATTTTCTACTGATTTAGGCGGTGAATCTCGAGATTTTAAAGAGAGTGCTTCTAATACTTCTTTCGCCTTTGGCCTTGCATTGTTATTGGTTTATCTAATTCTTGCGGCTCAGTTTGAGAGTTTTAAAGATCCTATCATTATTATTTTAACCGTACCGATGGCTGTTGCAGGGGCGTTTTTATCCCTCTGGTTATTTGGTCAAAGCTGGAATATATTTAGTCAGATTGGTACGATTATGCTTATCGGCCTGGTTACTAAGAATGGTATTTTGATTGTTGAATTTGCTAATCAGCTAAAGGAAAAGGGCAAAAGTGTGCATGATGCAATTAGAGAGGCGTCTGTATCGAGGTTAAGGCCTATTTTGATGACCAGTTTGGCTATTGCTATTGGTGCGCTTCCTATTGCAATGGCTTTGGGCGCGGCGGCAAAAAGTAGAATGGGTATGGGCATTGTAATTGTTGGTGGTACTATATTCGCACTGATTTTGACGTTGTTTGTTATCCCTGCTATTTATTCGTTCTGGTCTAAAGAGCATAAGGAAAACTCGGAACTGCAAGAGTCGTTAATTGCTGCGCTGAAAACCGAAAATACATAAGGGCCATTTACAAAGAGAAAAATGAAAAAGCTTAATTTAATTTTGATCATACTTCTTGCAGCCTTTGTACAAAATGCATCGGCTCAGGAGAAACTTACGCTTCAACAGGCAATTACCATCGCACTGCAAAATAATTACGATATAAAATTGGTTAACAACAATTTGCAGATTGCAAAAAACAATAACAATATTGGTAATGCAGGCTTTCTGCCGGGTGTTACTGGTAATTTTGCTACTAATGGAAGCAGACAAAACACTGTACAAACTAGTTCTACAGGGGTTGAAAGAGTTGCCGATGGGGTAAGAAACACAAGTACCAATTACGGTGCGGCTTTAGACTGGACTATTTTTGATGGTTTTAAGATGTTCGCTGCTTACGACAAGTTAAAGGAGTTACAAAAACAGGGTGAGGTAAATGCTAAAGCCACTATATTGACTACAATTGCGGAGGTAATTAATGCTTATTATTCGGTAGTAAAGCAGCAACAATTGGTGGTTGCCAATGATAGTGCACTGGATATTTCTCGGTTTAGAGTAACTATTGCGGATAATAAACTGAAGCTTGGGAAGGGTTCTAAGCTTGATGTTTTAGCCGCTCAGGTTGATTACAACACGGATACTTCGGCTTATTTACAGCAAAAGAACTTGTTGCAAACTGCTATGATTACTTTGAATCAGGTGATGGCCAGATCTGTTGACACCAAATTTACGGCAGAGGAGAATATGGACATTGATTATAAGTTGAGTTATACTTTGCTTCAGGAGCAAACTTTGCAGCTTAATCCTGATTTGCAGAATGCTTTTATCAATAAAAAGGTAGCTGAGCTTAGTTTAAAGGAGGTTAAGGGTCAGCGGTATCCGGTAGTAGGCGTAAATGGAGGTTATGCATTTTCAAGAAGTGCTAATCCGACAGGATTTAACCAGAAATTTAGGGGTCAGGGCCTCTCCTATGGCTTAACGGCTAGTATGAATATTTTTAATGGTTTCTTGCAGCGTCAGAATGAAAGAAATGCCAAGGTTCAAATTAATTCGTCGGAGTTGGAATTGGAAAAAACTAAGCAAACAATTAGTGCTCAGTTGTTAACTGCCTTTGAGAATTATAAAACCAGCCTGGATTTGTTAAAGGTGGAGACTAAAAATGTTGACATCGCCAGGCAAAATCTGGACATTACTTTGGCTAAGTATAGGCTTGGTAGTATTGCACCTTTGGAGCTTAGAGAAGCACAGAGAAATTCAATAAATGCAATAACAAGGTTTCTGGATGCTCAGTATCAGGCAAAACTTACAGAAATCAGCTTAAAAGAGATCAGTGGTACTTTAAATATCCAATAAGATTAGTATTTTTATCGCATGATTCTAGTGGCAGACAGCGGTTCGTCTAAAACCGATTGGATGGGGTACAGCCCCGATGAAAAAATCAACTTTAGTACGCAAGGAATAAACCCTTATTTCCTTAATGCGCATGACATCTTTAAGTTGTTTTCGAAGAAGAAGGAGATTGCTGCCTATGCGGATAAGGTTAAAGAAATTTATTTCTTTGGCGCAGGATGTTCGTCGCCTGATAAAATAGAAGTGATTTCTAATGGGATTTCTTCTTTCTTTACCAAGGCTTATGTTTCTGTTGAGCATGATTTGATCGGTTCTGCCTATGCAACTTGTGGGGATAAAAAAGGCCTGACTTGTATTTTGGGTACAGGATCTAACATTTCTTATTACGACGGTAAAGAGGTTCATAATGGAGCGCATGGTTTGGGCTATGCTCTTGGTGATGAAGGCTCGGGCACCTATTTTGGTCGTAAGCTGATTACAAACTACTTGTATCATAAAATGCCGGCTGATCTTGCAGCTGAATTTGCAGAAACTTATCAGGTTGACAAGGAATCAGTAATCACTAATGTTTATCAAAAACCTGCACCAAATATCTATTTGGCTTCGATAAGTCGTTTTATGGCTACTCATCAGGATCATCCTTTTATCATCAATATTTTGCGTGAGGGTTTCCAGGAATTTGTTGATTCGAACATTAAGGATTACCCTAATTATAAAAGTCTTGATACTCACTTTGTAGGTTCTATTGCTTTTTATTACCAGGATATTTTAAGAGAGGTTTGTCTTGAAAATCATGTAAAAGTTGGTAAGATTTATCAAAAACCTATTGAGGGTATTTACAATTATATCTTAAGAAAAGAAGGCATTATGGTTTAAGCTGTCGTATCTTTTTGATACCATAGACAGCTCCTGCAGCAAGCAGTAAACTAATACCCCCATCAATCGCTACATCAGGGTCATTTCCCGGAAGGCCGGGATCATCCCCCTGAGCCATAGCAGTGCTATTTAAAGGAATTAGCAGGATTATTAATGCGTGTTATCTACAGACGTGTTTCTTCAATACATATTTTCTCATCTAAGGCTAATTCTAGCAAATACAATTTTGGAAATCTATATATTCTACATGAAATCACCCAAACCTTTCAGTGGATTTTATTTTTATTGGCACAATGATGCTTAAGCAACTGCATGAACTGCAAGTCGTTTATTCATCTCTACAGTAATCATTGATGCAATCCAATCCAGTTTTTTCTGATCAATAGAACTAAAGCATCTTGATTTATCATCAATAATACAAACTGTTCCTACACTAAGACCTTCATTTGTTGTAATAGCAGCTGAAGCAAAGAACTGTAATCCAAGTTCTCCAAGTACCATGGGGTTTAGAATTAACCCCGGGTTTTCAGTTATTCTTTCAAATTTAGCAATGCATTCTTTCTGCAACGCAATTGAAGAGATATTTACTACTGTATCAGAACTAGTACTTCTTTCTTGCCCAGCCAGCCCCCATACTTTTTGGTTATCTACAAAATTGACCATGGCCAAAGGAACATTCAACATCTTCGCCGCTGTAGCGGCCAGCCTGTCAAATATTGGTTCAGACCTGGTATGTAAAATTTTATATTGTTCTAAATTTTCTAAACACTGGTGGTCATTTGGTGAAATTACATTGATTCCAATCATACTTACAATTCCTAAAACAGTTTACAACTGACTATTATTCCCATAACACATACAACCGAGAGATTGCATGGCGCTCAACTATAGTAGCAGTAAAACAATTACCATACCCGATTTCTTTACATTTACGAAAAGGCATTTCTGTTTCTAAAAAACATGGAGAAAATCTGCAGTTTATTGCTAATTAAACGGCATATCAATGAATGTGCTATGCTCATTTAGGAGATAAATCACATCGGAATTGTGTATTACAAAAACTACAACCTCACTAAATCAAGGGGTAAACTTTGCTCAAATCGGAATCTATTCCACAATATTTGGATTTCAATTAATGATAGATTTAAGCTCTTGGCATAATTTGCTTATTTCTTCTTCAGTGTTGTAATAGTGAACTGAGGCACGAACCACAGTAGAAAACCCGTTCTTATCCATATAAATTGGGGTTGCTTGTGCGCCACCAACTGATACATTGATGTTACGCTCAGCCAACTTTGTCTTGACATCCACACTCTCTAGGTCCTTCACAGAGAAAGTAACAATACCACTAAGATTTTCACCAGAGTCGCGAATAACTATGCCTGGAATTTTAGCCAACTCTTTTCTCATCAACTCTGACAGGTGCCGAATTCGATACCATATGCGATCTAACCCAATATTTATTGCATAGTCCACTGCTCTTCCAAGCCCAAGCGTAAGAGCACGACTTTTTTCGTAAAGTTCAAACCGACGGGCATCTTGTCTTAACGTGTAGCCTGACAAAGAAACATTGGAGGCAGCAAAGAAGTCTAACAATATAGGCTTCATTTTTTTTTGAGCACCCTTTTTTACAAATAAGAAGCCCGTTCCTCTTGGGGCTCTTAGATATTTACGCCCGGTAGCTGATAGTATATCACACTTTATCTTTTTTACATCCAAAGGCATTTGACCCGCACTCTGACAAGCATCCACCATATACAATATCTTATTCGTTTTTGCAATATTGCCTATTTCTTCGATAGGTAGAATACTCCCTCCCGAGGACGAAACATGAGTTACAGCTATTAGTTTCGTGTTAGGAGTAATTGCTTTTTCCAATTCAGGGATAGAAAAATTCCCTAAATCATCGTTGGGAATTACCTTTACTTTTATACCACTTTGTTTTTGCACATCAACCAAACCAATAATATTTGTGACATATTCCATTTCGCTAGTAATGATTTCATCTCCGTCATTAAAGGTTAGTCCCTTAAATGCTGTCCCCCAAGCTGCACTGGCATTTTCAAAAATGGCGATCTCTTCTCTATTTGCGTTGATCAACTTAGCTATGTTGTCATAGACACCATTGATTTGATCCATATGATTCGCCTCAGTTTCATACCCACCACCCAGTGCTTCTTCTATCAAATAATCTACAATGGTTTCGATAACAAAATCGGGAGGTAGTGAAGACCCTGCATTATTGAAATGAATCAGCTGGGATGTACCCTTCGTTAGATTTCTCATAAATTCTAACTCTTCGTTGTTTATTGTTCTAGTGTCCATTTGTTTTATTTATTTAACTAATACAGCTGATTCTTAAATCTTTTAGCTAATAATCCAGTCGCTTGTTCCGGATCAATATCGGCAACTATTATTCCTGCCTCCCCATAATTTTGATGAGCTATGCAATTGCCGTTTGGGTGGATAATTGAACTGGCAGATTCAGAATAATTTGAGGCGTAATTAACGCTGGCAAAATATATGGTATTTTCCATTGCACGCATCATCATGGCCTTTTCATAATATGGATTGTCCTTATGTCCCCACTCCGTGAGTTGTTTACCACGCTCCGTATTAGCTGTAAATTGTGGATGAAATACAATTTTAGCACCATTTTGTGCCGCCCATCGCACCGACTCAGGGTATCTAAAGCCTTCATGACATATTGTTATACCAAACTTCACTCCTTTTACTTCAAATAACTGCCTATCCGTTCCGGCAATCCAAATTTCATCTTCGGTTGGGTCTAACTGATTTTTTGTTTGCTTTCCAAGAATCTCACCCTCTTTAGATATTACAAAAGCTACATTTTGCAAACCTACCGAACTATACCAATCCATTGGGACGATAATAGCAATAGAATACAGCTGAGCCACTTCACTAACACGCTTTAAAGCAGTTTCCAATGATTCGGATGTGCGATCATTAGTGGAATACCCCATCCCAGGATAACCCGGCAAATATGATTCTGGGAAACAAATGATATCGGCGTTCATTTCACTAGCATCTTTTACCATTTTTTCAAGGGAAATTAACCCTGACTTCAGGGAATCAGGAATAGGGGGCGATGCCAGTGCAACTCTCATAATAATGTTTAAAAAATGATCGATAAAATTAGATTCTTCGCTTCCAATTGCTGGTAACTAAATTATATAAATAGTTACACAAAGTGGTAACTTAAAACATGCAGATCTCAGTATTAATAAAAAAATGGTTATAAAAAAATAGGCCTTCAGAATATTGTATCCTGAAGGCCTATTGTTAAGAGCGGTATTACTTGTAGTCTATTTCTTTGTTACCTTAAACTCAGTTCTTCTGTTAAGGGCACGACCTTCAGGGTTATCTTTACCATTAGGAAGTTCGTTAGGAGCAACTGGTCTAGTTTCTCCGTAACCTCTGCTTGTCATTCTTGCAATAGGTATCCCTTTTGACACTAAATAATCAACACAAGATTTTGCTCTTCTAATTGACAAATCCATATTGTAGGCATCAGAACCTTTACTATCGGTATGGGCGCTTAGTTCAATTTCAATCTTAGGATTATCTTCCATTATTGAGAATAGGTGATCTAGTTTACCTTTTGAATCTTCAGTTAGAGTCGCTTTGTCGAATTCGTACAATACATCTTTAAGTACTATAGGCTTATCAATTTCGTATGGTGTTAGGCAAATGTCCGGGCTAAATAAAGTATCTTTTTTAGCTAGATCATCATATCCAAAATTTAAGATCTTAGTGAAATATTTATCCTTTTCAGCTGTAAGCTTTAGCTTACGGTTAGAGTTCACTTTAAAAGTATACTCTCCGGCTTGATTTGTAGTTGTTTTAAGTGTTTGTGCTGAATCAACAAGTGTAATGATTGCATCTTGTAAAGGCAGTTTTGTATCGCAGTCGTATACAATCCCTTTCACTGTAAGATACTCACGTTTTACATTAAAAACCTCAAGGCAGCAAAGAGATTCACGATCTGAACTAATATAACCTTCAGTATCTGAATTGTCAGCAGGTGTATAGTACATATCATCTTTTGATGAATTGAATGGATAGCCCACATTACGAGGCTCTGTCCAATTGGTGAAATCACCTTCACTTTCATAAAAGTCAAATCCGCCCATTCCTATTCTTCCGTTACTACTAAAAAGTAATTTATTAGTTTGGGTATTATAGTATGGAGCCTGATCATCTTCAGTAGAGTTTATTTTACTGCCTAAATTTATCGCTTGGCCCAATGATCCATCAGTCCTTAAAGGGCAATACCATAAATCATACTTGCCTTGTCCACCTGGTCTGTTAGAAGAAAAAATTAAATACTTGCCATCTTTAGTAACGAATGGTTGCATAGCATTAAAGCCTTTTACGTTTACCTGAGCCCCTAGTTCAACAGGATCGCCCCAACCTTTATCAGATGACGTTAACTGATATATCTTTTTATCTCCCTGAGCGGTCCAGCTAGTAATATAAATCGCCTTTCCATTAGGATGAAAAGCTGGTGCAGCCGATTCTTTTTCTAAACTATTTAATGCTACTTTTTTAATTGTAACATTACCGGTTAAAGGATTTCCTGGGGTTTCATAAACAGCATTTAAATAAGGGCTCTCCTTTTTTGACACCTTTGCATTAGTTTGATCTGTTAATACTTCTTTCTTTCCAGCATCACCTACTGGTCTTGATGATGTAAAGTAAAATTTACTGTCTTTTATAACCGGTGTATAGTTAGATCCTTTTTGGTTAATATCATTTTTAACTTTGGTTAACTTAAATAATCTTGGATAGCGTAACTCGAATAATGCGAACTGACATGATGCAATTTCAGACTTTGCTTTTGTAGCGTATGCATCGTTAACTTTATATTTAGTTGTAAATTCATTGAAAGCATTAATTGCTTCATCAAATTTTTGATTAGCCCTTAAAGCCTCAGCATACCAGAATGTGGCAAGTACATACTTCGGATTCTTAAATTCTTTAGCTAAAGCATACCACTTCTCTGCGTCAGTAAAGTTTTTATAGAGTCTTAATGACTCAGCCAATTGAAATACGCTGTATTCGTAATCCTCCTTTTTGGGATTTTCTTGTTTTATCTTATTTGCAAAACCGTAGGGTACTACAAAACCAGCGCTATCTGCTGATGCTAGTTGCAGGGATCTTTTATAATATTCTGCAGCTGCGTAATACTCTTTATTTTGAAAATAGACATCCGCTACTCTCTTACTATTGGTTACAAATTGCGCATTTGCAGCAGTTGTGAATAAGCACAGGATCAGTAATGTTTTAAGCAGTTTCATCTGTAAATGATTTATTTATGTTCAGAGCCAAAACATTTTGAATCATGTTAGGCTCGTATCGCGTTAATTTATAATCTTGGACAAAAGAAGTTAGGGCCTGTAATTCCCTTTCTACTGGTAAATGAAATGGATAGTTCTAAACCTCCCTGATTACGTGTAGCTCTACTTAAACTTGATGTGTTAAAATCATAACTTACACCAAAGACCATATTTTTTAAGTGTAATCCAAAAAAAGCTATTGCTGAATCATCAACTCGATAATTCGATCCAAAAAGCAAATCTGATTCCTGATTAAGCATGAACTGCGCATAGGCACCTATTGCTATTTCACGTGCATTACCTTGCTTCATGTATAATCCATTTGGTGTAATATCAAGAACTTCAGACATCTTAATTCTTGCACCACCATGAGCTGCATATCTAATTGGCATGCGCACGCTGTTGCCTAAAAATTTATCAACCGGTCTGGTAATATGGCCTGCCATCGCTCCTCCGAATACGTTAACTCTTTGTCCGGGATTACCATCAAAGTACATAAATCCAGCATTCACATCTGGCACTAATGTATTAGAGGAAGCGAATGATTCATTTATTCCAAAATTTGGATCGTATCCGGTTATTGGATTAAACTGTGCTCCTAAGGTAATCTTTGATGGATCAAAGCTTTTATTAAGAATACCGGCCTGTAAACCAAAGTTTACCATATTTAAACCAGCCTTCCCGAAGTGGATACGGTAAGCTCCTGAAACCAATGCACTAAGGTGATTATAACTAATATCACCTGCATTCTGATTCAAAACCATCGCACCAAATGCTAAGTTTTTAACCGGGGCCATGTCAAATGACGCTCCTCCGGTTAAAAATGAATTTGAAATAGTTCCCCACTGCTGTTTGGCATTCAAAGAGACCCTGTATTCACCGTCCGTAACCCCGGTCAGTGCTGGGTTCAGCCATAGCGGGTGGGCGTAATATTGAGAGAAGTGAGGATCAATCTGTGCTACCACCCTTACAGCTCCCAAACTTAAAAACGCTCCTACTGCTATTATTTTTATTAGTTTCTTCATAACAAATTTGTTTTTCGAGTTTTTTGGTAAATGTTATCTTAATAGGGTTATAGTGCCTTTTTTAGTGGTTTTCGTCCCGTCATTGAAATCCGCTTCCAGGAAATACACATATACACCGTTCGGTTGTAAATCACCTTTATACGTTCCATCCCATCCGTTTTGAATGTTTAATGATTCGTAAATGAATTGTCCCCATTGATTATATATACGCAACTTCATTTTTGCAATTGTATTTCCGTACACATACAGTACATCATTCTTACCATCATTATTTGGTGTAAATGTGTTAGGAACAAAGATTGTATTACCTAAAGGATTATCGCTCTTAGCGGTTAAGCTGGTCGCATCACTTAGTTGACAATCAAGTTGACCTTTTGCTCTAACTCTTATAGTTACACTTTGATCCGGTTTCAAACCAGCAACCAGATGTGTAGTTCCTGCAGATCCAGATGTAGGTGAAACCCATGTTACTCCGTTATCTAATGATACTTCGTAAGCAGTTGCTCCTGGGATTGGATTCCACTGGAATGTTATTTCTGTTGCTTTGTTTTCTTTAACTATAACAACTGGTGCATCAAGTTTAGATAGTACTGTTACTACAACTGATGTACGGGTTGTACTTGTACATCCGGTAGCATTACTACTTTCCACATAATATGTTGTGGTAGTTGTTAATGCTGGAGTAGTAAATGTAACTCCCTGAGCAATTGAAGTACCTCCGGTTGCAACTGTATACCAGCTATAAGTAAGTGCTGCATCTGGATTAGTTACAGAAAGTGTAGCAGTTGTACCTGAACACAATGGACCATTAACTCCATCTATTGCAGTTGGTGCTGTAGGAATCGGTGAGGCATTTACTTTAACTGCTGTACGGCCGGTACTTACACAAGATGCTGTTGAAGCTTCTACATAATAAGTTACCGTTGCAGTTACTGCAGGAGTAGTAAAGGTTGTTCCTGTTCCAACAGCTGTTCCTCCAATTGCAGTTGTATACCATTTGTAGGTTACTCCGTTAGTTTGAGGATTTGATACGCTTAATGTAGCTGAACTTCCTATACAAGCATCTACCACTGCTGACACTACTACCGGTGTTAATGGTTTAGGTGAAACAGTTACCGTTACCTTAACTCTACCAGTTGCATTTCCACAGCCTGCTGCACTTACTGCCAATACGTAGTAATCTGTATTAGTAGTTAAAGTTGGCGTTGTGAATTGCTCACCGGTAAATAGCAATGTACCTCCCGTAGCGTCACTATACCATTGATACAGAATTCCTGCCTCAGCATTACTCACACTTAATACGGTAGATTCTCCACTGCATATGTTTGTTCCAGCGCTAGCTACTTCTGGTGTATTTGGTAATGGATTAACAGTTATGGTAACCACTTTTGCACTTGCGGCAAGATTCTCACATCTGTTATCTCCTCTTACCGTTACATAGTAACTAGTTGTTACAGTTAGTAAAGGTGTTGTAAAGGCTGGTCCTGTAAACACAGCATTAGTTAATGCTGCATCACTGTACCAGGTAAATACTGGATTAGTTACTGTTGTCGTACTAGCTGTTAATGCTGCTGAAGTACCTGCACAGATAGGTGTTCCTGCTCCTGCTACAGTAATGTCTGCTGCACTTGCCGGAGGATTAACCACCACTGTTACAACTTTAGCACTTGCGGCAAGATTGTCACATTTGTTATCACCTCTTACAGTTACATAGTAATTAGTTGTTACGGTAAGCAGAGGGGTATTAAATACCGATCCGGTAAATACAGCACTGGTTAACGCTGCATCACTGTACCAAGTGAATATTGGATTAGTAACCGTAGTGCTTGTTGCTGTTAATTTAGCTGAAGTTCCAGAACATAATGGATCAGCAGCACCGTCAACATTAATGTCAGCGGCTGTCGCTGGTGGAATAACAACTACTGTTATTGACTTAGCAGTAGCTGCTGTGTTTTCGCACTTATTATCTCCTCTAACAGTTACATAGTATGTTGTGGTTGCAGTTAATGCCGGAGTTTCAAATGATGAACCTGTGAAAACAACGGTAGTTAAAGCAGCGTCACTATACCAGGTAAACACTGGGTTTGTTATTGTGGTGCTTGATGCAACTAATGTAGCTTTTGTACCTGCACAGAATGGTGCATTGTTACCTGCTACATTTATATCTGCAGCTGTTGCCGGTGGATTAACTGTAACAGTAACCACTTTTGCATCAGCAGCAAGAGTTTCACATCTATTGTCTCCTCTTACTGTTACATAATAAGTAGTAGTAGCGGTAAGTACTGGAGTTTTGAAAATTGAACCTGTAAATACAACATCAGTTAATGCAGCGTCACTGTACCATGTAAACTTAGGATTGGTTACCGTAGTACTAGTCGCAGTTAAGGTTGCTGTTGCACCTGCACATAACGGAGCAGAGTTGCCTGTTACACTTAGATCTGCAGCTGTTGCCGGTGGATTAATTGTTACAGTAACCACTTTCGCACTAGCAGCAAGGTTCTCACATTTGTTATCTCCTCTAACTGTTACATAGTAAGTAGTTGTTGCAGTAAGTACTGGTGTAACAAATTTAGCTCCTGTAAATACAGCGTTTGTTAATGCTGCATCACTGTACCATGTGAACACTGGGTTAGTTACTGTAGTGCTTGAAGCATCTAAAGTAGCTGTTGTTCCTGCACACAATGGTAAATCTGCACCTTTAACAATAATATCTGCAGCAGTTGCTGGCGGATTAACTTTTAGCGTGATGATTTTCGCATCTCCTGTTGCATTTTCACACTTATTAGCACCACGAACAGTTACATAATAAGTAGTAGTTGCAGTAAGAACAGGGGTATTAAACACTGGTCCTGTGAAGGCAACTGTTGTTAAAGCTGCATCACTGTACCAGGTAAATACTGGATTTGTTACTGTGGTACTTGTTGCTGTTAACTTAGCTGAAGTTCCAGAACATAATGGATCAGCAGCACCGTCAACATTAATGTCAGCAGCTGTCGCTGGTGGATTAACAACTACTGTTACTGTCTTAGCAGTAGCAGCTGTGTTTTCACACTTATTATCTCCTCTAACAGTTACATAGTATGTTTTAGTTGCAGTTAATACTGGAGTCACAAACGTATCACCTGTAAAGGCTACGGTTGTTAAAGCAGCATCACTGTACCAAGTAAACACTGGGTTTGTTACTGTAGTAGTAGTTGCTTTTAATGTAGCTTTTGTGCCTGCACAGAATGGTGCATCGTTACCTGCTACATTTATATCTGCAGCTATTGCCGGTGGATTAACTGTTACAGTAACCACTTTTGCATCAGCAGCAAGCGTTTCACATCTATTATCTCCCCTTACTGTTACATAATAAGTAGTAGTTGCGGTAAGTACTGGAGTTTTGAAAATTGGACCTGAGAATGCAACAGTTGTTAAAGCAGCATCACTGTACCAGGTAAATTTAGGATTGGTTACCGTAGTACTAGTTGCAGTTAAGGTTGCTGTAGCACCTGCACATAATGGAGCAGAGTTACCTGTTACACTTAGATCAGCAGCTGATGCCGGTGGATTAACTGTTACCGTAACCACTTTCGCACTAGCAGCCAGATTTTCGCATTTATTGCTTCCTCTTACTGTTACATAGTATTTAGTTGTTACAGTAAGTGCTGGTGTAACAAATTTAGCTCCTGTAAATACAGCGTTTGTTAATGCTGCATCACTGTACCAGGTAAACACTGGATTAGTTACTGTAGTGCTTGAAGCATCTAAAGTAGCTGTTGTTCCTGCACACAATGGTGAATCGGCACCTTTAACAATGATATCTGCAGCAGTTGCTGGTGGATTAACTGTTAGGGTGATAATTTTCGCATCTCCTGTTGCATTTTCACACTTATTAGCACCGCGAACAGTTACATAATAAGTAGTGGTTGCAGTAAGTGCAGGTGTATTAAATACTGGTCCTGTGAAGACAGCCGTCGTTAAAGCTGCGTCACTGTACCAGGTAAATACTGGGTTGGTAACAGTAGTACTGCTAGCCACTAACCTGGCTATGTTTCCAGAACAGAATGGCGCATCGGCACCCGCTACATTAATATCAGTAGCCAATGCTGGTGGATTAACTGTTACAGTTACTGTTTTAGCAGTAGCTGCTGTATTTTCACATCTGTTAGATCCTTTAACTGTTACATAGTATGTAGTAGTTGCGGTAAGTACCGGAGTTTCGAATGTTACTCCTGTAAACACAAGCTTAGTTAAAGCAGCATCACTATACCAATTGAATATTGGAGCTGTTACTGTTGTAGTAGTTGCAATCAACTTCGCTTTTGTACCAGCACAGTATGGCGCATCAGCACCTGCTACGTTAATATCAGCAGCTGTTGCTGGTGGATTAACTGTTACAGTTACAGTTTTAGCTGTAGCTGCTGTATTCTCACATTTATTGCTTCCTCTTACTGTTACATAGTATGTAGTAGTTGCAGTAAGTACTGGTGTAACGAAAGTTGCACCGGTGAATACAACATTAGTTAAGGCCGCATCATTATACCATGTAAACACAGGTGATAGTACTGTTGCGCTTGTAGCGGATAGCGTTGCTTTTGCCCCTGCACAGAATGGCGCTTGATTACCAGTTACATTGATATCAGATGCAATTGCTGGTGGGTTTACAATTAAGGTTACTATTTCTGCATTTGAAGCCAGGTTCTCACATTTGTTAGATCCACTAACAGTCACATAATATGTAGTTGTTGCTGCAAGTGAGGCGATAACAAATTTATCTCCTGTAAATACAAGTTTAGTTAATGCAGCATCGCTGTACCAGTTAAATATTGGATTAGTCACCGTAGTAGTGGTAGCCGTAAGTTCAACTTTAGCGCCAGCACAGAATGGAGCACTTCCTCCTGTTATGTCAAGATCCGCTGCTGTTGCCGGAGGGTTTACTGTAAGCGTAACCACTTTAGCATCTGCAGGTGTATTTGCACATTTATTAGATCCGGTTACTGACACATAATAAGTTGTTGTGGCTGTAAGAAGTGGAGTATTAAATATCGGTCCTGTAAATACAACATCTGTTAATGCCGCATCACTGTACCATGTGAATACCGGATTAGTTACTGTTGTACTAGTTGCTGTTAACTTAGCAGAAGTTCCTGCGCAGAATGGCGCATTCGCTCCAGCAACATTTATATCAGCAGCTACCGCAGAAGGATTTATTGTTAATGTAATTTTTGTGCGTGGAGTTGTATTCACACAAGAGTTTGCATTAACTGCCTCTACGTAGAAATCATGAGCACCTACTGCAAGATTTGCAGGTGTGATATAAGTATTGGTATTGCTTGCCAACAGATTTCCACCTGTAGCAGCATCGTACCAGTTGAAAGTAACACTTGCTACAGGATTCACAGCCAATGTTGCCGAAGTATTAGGACAAGTAGTAGCTGGGTTTCCGGCAGCCGCTACCGGAGCATCCGGAGCTGCAAGAATTGTTACTGTTATTTTTGTTTTAGCACTTAAACAATCTATAGCATCATTAACAGCTGCTACATAGAAATCATAAGTTCCAGCAGCAAGAGTTGGGTCAGTTGCAAGACTTACACCATCTTTTCCAGCTAAGTAAGTAATGGTTTGTCCGTTGCGCATGAACCATTTGTAAGTAAGACCAGTTACCGGGTTCTTAACAAACAGGTTTGCTGAAGTACCTGTACAAGCAGTAGCTGTAGCACTCTGTACTGATGGTGCTACCAGGATACGTTGAGCATAGTTAAAGTCAAGTGTGGTTAACACAGCTGCTAAACCAGATCTTAATCTTAACTCTACTCCATCAAATTGTTTTTGTGGAACATAAGTAATGATTGCTTCGCTATTACCACTAAGGATTTGTACATCTACAATTGGATTGCTAATAACCAGCATATCGTTATTGCTTGCACCATTATTTAAAGTAGTTACCTCAATAGATGATAAAACACCTAATGAAAGCAATTTACCTGGTGAAGTAATACGTAATCTAAGGGTATCACCTACACTGCTAAGGCCACCCGTGAAGCCTACTTGTTGATAAACCGAAGCACCTAAGGCACCTACCGGCATAACAAATGAAGATCCACTTTGTGTGTTGTTGTCTACTGCAAATCCAGGGTTGAATACCGCTGATAATACAGCTACACCATCAACACCATCTTTGATAGCTATTGTTGCTGCCTGACATGGAACTGCAACCGGATTCGGTTTTGGAAGAATAGTTACATCAACACTTGCAGCGGCAGAGGCAGGACATGCTCCCGCTCCAGTTATCTCTACAGTTACGTAGAACGTTTTTACAATTGGTGCAGCTGTTGTGTTATCTAAAGCACCTGTTGTATATTGTGCACCAGTATGAACTAATGTTGTTAAGGCTGCATCACTATACCATTTAAATACTGCCCCGGCAGTACTTGAAGTAGCGACAAGCACAGCAGGAGAACCTGAACTAATGGTTACAGCGGCTGGAGTAATTACCGGTGGATTTAATGTACCTACCTTGATGGTTGCTGTTGCTCTTCCTGAAGTACCGCATGAAGTTACTGCCTCTACAGAATAAGTAGTTTGGGCCGCTCCTACTGTTGCAGTAAAGTTCACACCATCTTTTCCTGTTTGGTAAACATTATTAGCGTCGTACCATTTATAAGTTACGCCAACAAGTGGGTTACTTACCTCAATGGTAACCTGATTTCCAACGCAACTGTTAATTGTTGCATTAACCAATACTGGTGTTGTTGGAGCAGGGGTAACAATTACATTAACTGATGTTCTGTAGCTAGTACATCCAGAAGCGGTAACTGCTTCTACATAGAATTTAGTGTTAGCTGATAAAGCAGGTGTTGTAAAGGTAGCACCGTCTTTTCCAGTCTGATATGCACCGGCCTCATTGTACCATTTATATGTAATACCTGGTAGAGGAGTTTGAACTGCTAATGTAGCTGTTTGGTTTGCACAGATCGTTACATTTTGTGCTGTTACAACCGGAGCCACCACTACACGTTGTGCATAGTTGAAGTCTACAGTAGATAACACACCTGCAAGACCTGAGTTTAAGCGAACTTCAATTTTATTGAATCGTTTTGTTGGCACAAAAGTAACTAAGGCCTCAGTGTTACCACTTAACAATTCAATACGTACAAGTTGATCGTTTAATGGAACACCATCGCCATTACTTGCGTTACCATTATAAGTACCTATCATAATGTTTGATAGTAAACCTACTGAAAGTAGTTTTCCTGGAGCACTGATAGATACGCGAACGGTATCACCAACGTTTGAAAGCGTGGTAAAACCTACTCTTTGATATACAGATGCACCAAGTAAGCCAACTGGCATTACCAATGATGATCCAGTTTTAGCGTCATTATCAATTGCTAAAAGTGGGTTGAATACTCCTGCAAGAATAGCAACGCCATCAACACCATTTTCTTGAGTTGTTGGAGCTTCACAAGCAATTGGATTTGGTCCACCACCATTTACTGTAATAGTTACCTGTGCACGAGCCGAAGAAGTACATCCAGAAGCATTTTTCGCTTCAAGGAAATAGGTAGTTGTTACCGTAAGTGGAGAAGTAACATAAGTTGGCCCAGTATATACTGGCGTGGTCGAATTAGCTGAAGTATACCAGTTGAAAGTAACATTTGCATCTGTTGATGTTCCTGTTAATACAACTGTTTGACCCACATTCACTGCTGTTGCAGATGCCGAGATTTGTGGCAATACAGGAAGTGGACTCACTGTAACTTGCACCGCTACACGCGTTGCACTTACACAAGCTCCATTTGCTGCTTCTACATAATAAGTAGTACCTGAAGTTAATACAGGAGTAGTAAATGTTGATCCGGTAAATATTGCAGTACCACCGGTTGCCGTTGTGTACCAATTGTAATCAGTACCCGCTACTGGAGCAGTTACTGAAATCACAGCAGTAGAACCTGAACAAATAGGAGCTACAGCAGCAACAGTTGGAAGACCTGGTGCGGTAGTTACTTTAACAGTAACCGGAATGCGGATAACATTAGCACAACTTCCTTTACTTACTTCTATATAATAAGTTGTTGTTGCTGTTAATACTGGTGTAGTAAAGTTCTCACCTGTATGTAATAATGTTCCATTGGTAGCTGCGCTGTACCATCTTAAAGTTGTACCACCGTTTGCAGCAGCAGAAAGTACAGTTGCGCTTCCAGAACAGATCGTTTGACCTGCGGCTGAAACTGTTGGATTAGGGTAAACAATTGTAGCACCGTAGATATTAAGGTTTACTAAAACATTAGCAAGACCTTCGGCTCTAACTTCTACCCTATCATAAACACCTCCTGCAGGTAAAGTTGCAGTAAAGCGTTTACCACTCAATAATGTTAAATTAAGTAATGCTGACTGAAGGTTATAAGTTTTAACCACAGACGCTCCGTTCATTACTGTTACTTTGATGCCACCCAATAGCGTTACATCAGCAAGACCACCTGGGGTTTCAAGATCCAGACGGATGCTATCAGTAGCCACACCCGGGCTACCAAAAATTAGACGTTGATATCCTGAACCACCAACTCCTACAGGTAGAGAGATTGTGGTGAAGTTTGTAAAGTTGTTATCAATTGAATTACCAGCATTCTGAATTGTACATAATACGCAAATGCCTTCAATTCCACTTTGCTGACTATTTGCAGCATTACAATTAGGGTTAACTGGTCCGCCCAATACCGTTACAGTAACAGGAACTCTAGTTGCACTTACACAACCTGAAGCATTAGATGTTTCCACATAGTAAGTAGTGGTAGCAGATAACGGTGCAGTTGTATATGATGTACCCTGAGCCAATGCCACTCCACCTGTAGGCGCACTATACCATTTGATAGTTATACCTGCTGGAGCAGTTGCCGCCAATGTTGCAGTTTGTCCTGCGCTAATTGTTGAATTATTAGTTGTAACTGTCGCAAGAGCTGGCAAAGTATTTACCGTTGCTGCAACTGCAGTACGTGTTACACTTGTACAATTACCTGCTGATGCCTCTACATAATAAGTAGTTGAAGCAGTCAATACAGGGGTAGTAAAGCTTGAGCCTGTAAATAATGATGCTCCACCATTTGCGGCAGCATACCATTTATAAGTTATACCGTTTACTGGTGCAGTAACTGCAAGTACAGCCGCTGATCCTGAACAAATCGGAGCAACCGTAGCTACTGTAGGATTTGATGGAGTAGTGGTCACTGTTACAGTTACCGGGATGCGTTCAACATTTGCACAACCATCTTTACTCACTTCAATATAATAAGTAGTGGTAGCTGTTAATGCCGTAGTTGTGAAAGTATTTCCTGTAGCTAATACTGTTCCGCTAGTTGCAGAAGCATACCATTTCAAGGTAGTGCCTCCATTAGCAGTAGCAGTTAAAGTAGTAGTACTACCTGAACAGATTGTTTGACCCGTTGCAGCTACAGTTGGATTTGGATAAATGATAGTTGCACCATAAACATTATAAGTAGTTAATGCTGTGATTAAAGCTCCAAAACGGATCTCGACACGGTCGTAAACACCACCGGCCGGAACGGTTACGTTAACTCTACTTCCAGTTAACAATACCAGGTTTAACAACGATGAGTTTAATGGATATGTGCTTACTACACTGCTTCCGTTAAGTACGGTTACAGTAGTACCTGCCAATACGCCTACATCTGCCAAGCCTGTTGGAATACCAAGATCTAAACGGATACTATCTGTTGCAGATCCAGTTTTACCAAAGATCAATTTCTGGTAACCTTGAGCACCTACTCCAACAGCTAAATGAATACCTGTAAAGTTATTTGCGTTTGCATCTGTAGAAGCTCCTGCGTCAGAGATTCCGCACAATAAACAAAGTCCATCAATTCCACTTTGCTGAGTTGTTGCAGCATTACAGTTTGGATTCACTGGTCCGCTTGTTACGGTAACAGTAACCGGAACTCTGCTTGTACTTGCACATCCCTGTGCACTTTCTGTTTCTACATAATAAGTAGTGGTAGCCGTTAATACAGGAGTAGTAAAGTTTGCTCCTGTTGCCAATGCCGCACCACCTGTTGCAGCGGCATACCATTTAATGGTACTGCCCGCTTCAGTTGTGCTTGCACGAAGAGTTGATGTTTGTCCTGAACTGATATTTTCATTGGCAGTCAAGATCGAAGCTAGAGCCGGAGCAGGATTAATAGTTACTGTAACTGCTGTACGGCTGCTTACTGCTGTTCCTGAAACTGCTTCTACATAATAAGTAGTAGTGGCGGTTAATGCCGGAGTAGTGAAGCTTGAACCTGAAGCAATTGAAGTGTTTCCGGTTGCGGCATACCAATTATAAGTTACACCTGGAAGGGTGTTGCTTACTGTTAAGGTTGCAGTTGTTCCATTACAAGTAGTAACACCTGCAACTACTGGCTGACCTACATTTACCAATAAGGCATAATCAGTGCTGGTTGAAATACCGGCATTGTCTGTAGCAGTTAATTTTATAGTAAAGCTTCCTCCTAATGTTGGAGTACCACTGATTTTACGGGTTATTGGATCAAAGGTCAATCCTGCAGGAACACCTGTTGCTGCATAAGTGTATGGTGATGTACCACCGCTTACTGCTGGCAAGGTCTGTTCCGGATAAGCTGTACCCACCAATCCGTTTGGTAAAGTTGCACCTGGAAGTACCAATATCCCGTTTACTTTAATTGAATAAGTCTGGGTTACTGTTCTTCCCGCAGCATCTTTAGCAGTTACACTTACACTACTTGTTCCTGAAGCTGTCGGAGTGCCTTTGATTTCGCGGGTAGCTGCATCAAAAGTTAATCCTGCAGGCAGGTTAGTTGCAGTATAAGTATAAGGTCCTGTTCCACCTGTTGCAGCAGGAATAGTCTGTGTTGCATAAACAACACCTACGTTACCATCAGCAAGTACTTTTGGTGCCAATGCCAATGGATCAACTACTTTAATCGTATAGTTAGTTGTTACTTTTTTGCCATCTGCATCAGTTACTGTCACTGGAATAGTGAAAGTTCCTGAAGCTGTAGGTGTACCTGTAATCTGACGGGTAGCCGGATCAAAGTTTAACCCTGCAGGAACACCAGTTGCCGCATAGGTATAAGGACCTTGCCCACCTGTAGCAGATGGAATAATTTGTGTTGGATATAATGTACCTACTGTACCATCAGCCAAAACAGCTGTCGGTAATACCAGTGGATCTCTTACAATAATGGTGTAATCATTTGTTACAGTATTTCCGTTTGCATCAGTTACTGTAACTGGAACAGTGAAAGTACCCGATTTAGTCGGCGTACCTGAAATAACACGCGTTCCAGGAGTAAAGGTTAATCCCGGAGGAAGGTTAGTAGCCACATAAACATAAGGGCCGGTACCACCTGTTGCAGCCGGAATAGTTTGCGGAGGATAAACTGTACCAACCGTTCCGTTTGGAAGTATTGCATCTGCCAACGCTAAAGCAGCAGTTACTTTTAAAGTATACGCAGCAGTTGCATTACAGCCTTTGCTATCAGTAGCAATAATAGAGAAAGTGAAATCACCCAAAGCTGTTGGTGTTCCGCTGATTGCTCCTGTTGCTGATAAACTCAGACCTGCCGGAAGGGTACTGCCAGAAGCAACTGCATAAGTAAATGCCGGAGTACCTCCTGTTGCTGCAGTGATCTGTTTTGAATAAGCTGAATTTACAGCTGCATTAGCTAATGTAGTTGTTGCGAAAGTGATAGCAGGATTTACGGTAACCAATACAGGAACACGTTGTGCATTTGCACAAGTTCCTTTGGCTACTTCTATATAATAAGTAGTGTTGGCTGTTAATGCCGGAGTTGTAAAAGTATTTCCTGTAGCCAAAGCTGTACTACTAGTCGCAGAAGCATACCATCTCAAGGTAGTGCCTCCATTAGCAGTAGCAGTTAAAGTAGTGGTACTACCTGAACAAACTGCCTGGCCTGTTGTAGCTACAGTTGGATTTGGATAAATAACGGTTGCTCCATAAACGTTATAGGTAGTTAATGCCGTCACGACTCCACCGAAACGAATCTCGACACGATCATAAACACCACCTGCAGGAACCGTTACATTAACTCTGCTTCCACTTAATAATACCAGGTTTAACAACGATGAATTTAATGGATAAGTGCTCACAACATTAGTACCGTTAAATACAGTAACTGTAGTTGAACTTAATACCCCTACATCTGCCAGACCAGTTGGAATACCAAGGTCTAAACGGATGCTATCTGCTGCTGATCCTTGATTAGCAAAAATTAAGCGTTGATATCCTGATGCACCTACTCCAACAGCCAGATTAATGCCTGTAAAGTTATTTGCGTTTGCATCTGTAGAAGCTCCTGCGTCCGAGATTCCGCACAATAAACAAATTCCATCAATTCCACTTTGCTGAGTTGTTGCAGCATTACAGTTTGGATTCACTGGTCCGCTTGTTACTGTAACAGTAACCAGAACTCTGCTTGTGCTTGCACATCCTTGTGCGCTTTCTGTTCCTACATAATAAGTAGTGGTAGCTGTTAATACAGGAGTAGTATAGTTTGCTCCTGTTGCAAGTGCCGCACCACCTGTTGCAGCTGCATACCATTTAATGGTACTGCCCGCTTCAGTTGTGCTTGCACGAAGAGTTGCTGTTTGTCCTGAACTGATATTTTCATTGGCAGTCAAGATCGAAGCTAGAGCCGGAGCAGGATTAATAGTTACTGTAACTGCTGTACGGCTGCTTACTGCTGTTCCTGAAACTGCTTCTACATAATAAGTAGTAGTGGCGGTTAATGCCGGAGTAGTGAAGCTTGAACCTGAAGCAATTGAAGTGTTTCCGGTTGCGGCATACCAGTTATAAGTAACACCTGGAAGGGTATTGCTAACTGTTAAGGTTCCAGTCGTTCCATTACAAGTAGTAACACCTGCAACTACTGGCTGACCCACATTTACCAATAAGGCATAATCAGTGCTGGTTGAAATACCGGCATTGTCTGTAGCTGTTAATTTTATAGTAAAGCTTCCTCCTAAGGTTGGAGTACCACTGATTTTACGGGTTATTGGATCAAAGGTCAATCCTGCAGGAACACCTGTTGCTGCATAAGTGTATGGTGATGTACCACCGCTTACTGCTGGCAAGGTCTGTTCCGGATAAGCTGTACCCACCAATCCGTTTGGTAAAGTTGCACCTGGAAGTACCAATATCCCGTTTACTTTAATTGAATAAGTCTGGGTTACTGTTTTTCCCGCAGCATCTTTAGCGGTTACACTTACATTTTTCATTCCTGAAGCTGTCGGAGTGCCTTTGATTTCGCGGGTAGCTGCATCAAAAGTTAATCCTGCAGGCAGGTTAGTTGCAGTATAAGTATAAGGTCCTGTTCCGCCTGTTGCAGCAGGAATAGTCTGTGTTGCATAAACAACACCTACGTTACCATCAGCAAGTACTTTTGGTGCCAATGCCAATGGATCAACGACCTTAATCGTATAGTTAGTTGTTACTTTTTTGCCATCTGCATCAGTTACTGTCACTGGAATAGTGAAAGTTCCTGAAGTAGTTGGGGTTCCATCAATCTTGTTTGTAGCTGGGTCAAAGGTTAATCCCGCTGGCAAACCTGTTGCCGCATAGGTATAAGGTCCCTGACCACCGGTAGCAGATGGAATAATTTGTGTTGGATATAATGTACCTACTGTACCATCAGCCAAAACAGCTGTCGGTAATACCAATGGGTCTCTTACAATAATGGTATAATCTTTTGTTACGGTATTTCCGATTGCATCGGTTACTTTAACTGGAACAGTGAAAGTTCCTGCTTGAGTAGGTGTGCCTGAAATAACACGCGTTCCAGGATTAAAGGTTAATCCCGGAGGCAAGTTAGTAGCCACATAAACATAAGGACCGGTACCACCTGTTGCAGCCGGAATAGTTTGCGGAGGATAAACTGTACCAACCGTTCCGTTTGGAAGTATTGCATCCGCCAATGCTAAAGCAGCCGTTACTTTTAAAGTATAAGCAGCAGTTGCATTACAGCCTTTGCTATCAGTAGCAATAATAGAGAAAGTGAAATCACCCAAAGCTGTTGGGGTTCCGCTGATTGCTCCTGTTGCCGATAAACTCAGACCTGCCGGAAGTGTACTGCCAGAAGCAACTGCATAAGTAAATGCTGGAGTACCTCCAGTTGCTGCAGTGATCTGTTTCGAATAAACTGAATTTACAGCTGCATTAGCTAATGTAGTTGTTGCAAAAGTAATGGCTGGATTTACGGTAACCAATACAGGAACACGTTGTGCATTTGCACAAGTTCCTTTAGCTACCTCTATATAATAAGTAGTATTGGCTGTTAATGCCGGAGTTGTAAAAGTATTTCCTGTAGCTAAAGCTGTACCACTAGTTGCCGAAGCATACCATTTCAAAGTAGTACCTCCATTAGCAGTTGCAGTTAAAGTAGTAGTACTACCTGAACAAATTGCCTGGCCAGTTGCAGCTACAGTTGGGTTTGGATAAATGATTGTTGCACCATAAACATTATAAGTAGTTAAGGCTGAAATTAAAGCTCCAAAACGGATCTCGACACGGTCATAAACACCACCTGCCGGAACCGTTACATTAACCCTGCTTCCACTTAACAATACAAGGTTTAACAACGATGAGTTTAATGGATAAGTGCTCACTACAGTGGTACCGTTAAATACTGTAACTGTAGTTGAACTTAACACCCCTACATCTGCCAGACCAGTTGGAATGCCAAGATCTAAACGAATACTATCTGTAGCAACTCCCTTGTTTGCGAAAATTAAACGCTGATATCCTGTTGCACCTACGCCAACAGCAAGGTTAATCCCAGTAAAGTTATTTGGATTTGTATCTGTAGAAGCTGCTGCGTCAGAAACTCCACATAGTAAACAAAGTCCATCTATTCCACTTTGCTGACTAGTTGCAGCATTACAAGAAATCCCTGTAGATATTGGAGTTACTGTAACAGTAACCGGAACTCTACTTGTGCTTGCACATCCTTGCGCGCTTTCTGTTCCTACATAATAAGTAGTGGTAGCTGTTAATACAGGAGTAGTATAGTTTGCTCCAGTTGCAAGTGCCGCACCACCTGTTGCAGCTGCATACCATTTAATGGTACTGCCAGCTTCAGTTGTGCTTGCACGAAGTGTTGCTGTTTGTCCCGAACTGATATTTTCATTAGCAGTCAAGATCGAAGCTAAAGCTGGAGCAGGGTTAATAGTTACTGTAACTGCTGTCCGGTTGCTTACTGCTGTTCCCGAAACGGCTTCTACATAATAAGTAGTAGTGGCGGTTAATGCCGGAGTAGTGAAGCTTGAACCCGAAGCAATTGAAGTATTTCCAGTTGCTGCATACCAGTTATAAGTAACACCTGGTAAGGTGTTGCTTACGGTTAAAGTTGCAGTTGTTCCATTACAAGTAGTAACACCTGCAACTACTGGCTGTCCTACATTTACCAATAAGGCATAATCGGTACTGGTTGAAATACCGGCATTGTCTGTAGCTGTTAATCTTATAGTAAAGCTTCCTCCTAAGGTTGGAGTACCACTTATTTTACGGGTTATTGGATCAAAGCTCAATCCTGCAGGAACACCTGTTGCTGCATAAGTGTATGGTGATGTACCACCGCTTACTGCTGGCAAGGTCTGTTCTGTATAAACTGTACCCACCAATCCGTTTGGTAAAGTTGCACCTGGAAGTACCAATATCCCGTTTACTTTAATTGAATAAGTCTGGGTTACTGTTTTACCGGCGGCATCTTTAGCGGTTACATTTACACTACTTGTTCCTGAAGCTGTCGGAGTGCCTTTGATTTCACGGGTAGCGATATCAAAAGTCAATCCTGCAGGTAGATTAGTTGCAGTGTAAGTATAAGGTCCTGTTCCGCCTGTTGCGGCAGGAATAGTTTGAGTAGCATACACTACACCTGCTGTACCATCAGCAAGTACTTTTGGTGCCAATGCCAATGGATCAACTACTTTAATCGTATAGTTAGTTGTTGTGGTTTTACCGTCTGCATCGGTTACAGTTACTGGAACAGTAGAAGTTCCTGAAGTTGTAGGCGTACCTGTGATCTGACGGGTAGCCGGATCAAAGGTTAATCCTGCTGGCAAACCTGTTGCCGCATAGGTATAAGGACCCTGACCACCGGTAGCAGATGGAATAATTTGTGTTGGATATAATGTACCTACTGTACCATCAGCCAAAACAGCTGTCGGTAATACCAGTGGGTCTCTTACAATAATAGTATAATCTTTTGTTACGGTATTTCCGGTTGCATCGGTTACGACAACAGGAACAGTGAAAGTTCCTGCTTGAGTAGGTGTGCCTGAAATAACATGTGTTGCAGGATTAAAGGTTAATCCCGGAGGCAGATTAGTAGCCGTATAAACATAAGGACCAGTACCACCTGTTGCAGCCGGAATAGTTTGCGGAGGGTAAGTTGTACCAACCGTTCCGTTTGGAAGTGTTGCATCTGCCAACGCTAAAGCAGCAGTTACTTTTAAAGTATAAGCAGCAGTTGCATTACAGCCTTTGCTATCAGTAGCAATAATAGAGAAAGTGAAATCACCGGTAGCTGTTGGTGTTCCGCTGATTGCTCCTGTTGCCGATAAACTCAGACCTGCCGGAAGGGTACTGCCAGAAGCAACTGCATAAGTAAATGCCGGAGTACCTCCTGTTGCTGCAGTGATCTGTTTCGAATAAACCGAATTTACAGCTGCATTAGCTAATGTAGTTGTTGCAAAAGTGATGGCAGGATTTACAGTAACCAATACAGGAACACGTTGTGCATTTGCACAAGTTCCTTTTGCTACCTCTATATAATAAGTAGCATTGGCTGTTAATGCCGGAGTTGTAAAAGTATTTCCTGTAGCTAAAGCTGTACCACTAGCTGCAGAAGCATACCATTTCAAAGTAGTACCTCCATTGGCAGTAGCAGTTAAAGTAGTGGTACTACCTGAACAAATTGCCTGACCTGTTGCGGCTACAGTTGGATTTGGATAAATGATGGTTGCACCGTAAACATTATAAGTAGTTAACGCAGTCAGCACACCACCGAAACGAATCTCGACACGGTCGTAAACACCACCGGCAGGAACCGTTACGTTAACTCTGTTTCCACTTAATAACACCAAGTTTAACAATGATGAGTTTAATGGATAAGTGCTCACTACATCAGTACCATCAAAAACAGTAACAGTAGCTGAACTAAGCAACCCTACATCTGCCAAACCACCTGGAATACCAAGATCTAACCGGATGCTATCTGTAGCAACTCCTTTGTTCGCGAAAATTAAACGCTGATATCCTGTTGCACCTACGCCAACAGCCAGGTTAATACCTGTTGAATTGGTAAGATTTGCATCAGTGGAAGCTTCAGGATCGGAAATTCCGCACAATAAACAAAGTCCATCTATTCCACTTTGCTGTGCTATTGCTGCATTACAAGCAAGTCCCGTAGATACTGGTACTACTGTAACAGTAACAGGAACCCTTGATGAACTTAGACATCCTGATGCATTTACTGTTTCTACATAATATATAGTGGTAGCTGTTAATACAGGGGTAGTATAGTTTGCTCCCGTTGCCAATGCCACACCACCTGAGGAAGCTGCATACCATTTAATGATATTACCAGCATCAGCTGTAGCACGAAGTATGGTTGATTGACCTGCACTAATAATTTCATTATTTGTTGTTACAGTAGCAAGTGAAGGTGGCGGAACAATAGTAACCGCTATTTGAGTTCTTGTTGTACTAACACAAGTACCAGAAACGGCCTCTACATAATAGGTTGCATTTGCTGCTAAAGCTACAGTTGTGTAACTGTTACCAGTAGCAAGTGCAGTTCCTCCTGTTTCCGTTGAATACCATTTATAAATAACTCCAGTTACAGGATTACTTACATTAAGTGTTGCAGTTAAACCTGAACAAATAGGCGCAACTGTTGCAACTGTTGGTAAAGCAGGAATAGCTGTAACTGTTATTTTTGCACTATCTAAATCGGACTCACCAGCACATCCAGCTTTTTGTGCCGATAGATAGTAAGTATAAGTTCCAGCGGCTAAATTAGACTCAGAATAAGTTGCCCCACTTGCTCCGGCTAACAGAACCTTATTATTAGATCCAGGGTTAGATCTATACCAATTATAGGTATAACCTCCATTAGGACTTGTTACTGAAAGAGCGACTTGATTACCACATACGCTGGCAGCGCCATTGGTAAGTCCTGCGAATAGTGGTTTCTCTACAGTTTGATATGCTTCATGAATATTCAATCCACCTGAAAGAATATTCCCCCCTACAGCAAGTGCATTATCTATACTTATTTTTACACGGTCAAAAGAAGCACCAGGTTTAAAGAATACTGGAGTTGGAGTAGTATTTGATAATAAGCCAAGAAGATCAAGAGATAATAAATTACTTATTGAAGTAGGTGTTCCAATTGCAACATTACCATTATAAGCTTGTACTGTGATTGTCTTTGCTAAGTTTACAGTTAGTACACTCCCCGGTGTTGATAACAGAACTTTCGCGTAATCATTAGCCCCTGATAAACCATTTAAATATATAGTTTGAGAAACAGAAGAGCCTAAACCTACTAAGCCTGATTGCAATGTAGAAAAAGTAGATGTACTTCCATCTATTGCTTTTTCCGGACTAATCACCAATTGTGTTAAAGAAACATTTAATCCTGTAGATTCTCCGATATTGGTAAATATTGATGGAGCACAATTTTCTGAAGCGACAGTAAAACCATTATACACTTTCATGTTAATAGCAGCACCAAGAGCGAGGCCTAACAGTTTCCCTTTGAACCTTAATCTAATCCTAACTGAATTATAAGCCTCAGTTGATGTAACAGCAAAATAATTATTACCAGAGACATCGCGTACTACTGTACTTTTTACATTTGAAGCGTTAACTAAATTACCATTATTACCACTTGATGCACCAGAATAAACATCAAGCTGAACTAATTCATTTTTAAACAATCCTGTTAAATCTCCAACTAAATTAAGAAGATCTAAACTTATGCCTGTAACCGTGGGTTGATCAAAGCGTATATATGTAGTTTTACCTGCAGCTATTGGTGTTGGATTCTTCAACTGCAACCAAGCCTCTCCTTCACTACCTACTAATAGTAAATTGAAATACTTTGCAGAAAGTGTTGCGAAACTATTATCTCCAATTGCAGCATTACCTGGGTCAGTTACTGACCCGGCTCCGGAACCTGGATTTGTATTACCAGCTCCAAACCCGCCACCAAGTAATGTACCATAAGATACTAGGCCACTTGATGGAGCTGTAGTTGCATAGCTTTTCGTTTGAGCATACGATTTAGTATTTAATAACGTTATAGTTATAATACTTATAAGAACAAGAATAGACTTTTTAAGATTTCCTGGTAGGGTAGATGTCCATTTCATAGGAGAGGGATTGAGATTATCTAATTAACGTGGTACAATTTTAATCATAGATTAGATCGTAAGCCGCGTTCGAATTGTTCATTTAGAACATAAAAACCCTCATTAATCGTTCATTTTGTTCATTTTTGAATAAAAAAAACGGCTCAACAATCAACATGAATCGCAATTAACTGAAAAACAACACATTAAGAAATTAATTCATTAACGTTCATTTTTTATCCACACACGAAATATTCATTGTTCCTACATAAAGCATTATATTCGTTACGTTCAAGAATTTGACGCTCAATTACAATGTATGGATGAAACATTTATCTTAAACGAACTCAAAAGCTTAATTCTATCCAAAACAGGAATTCGAACCATCACACCTGCAGATTGCAAAAGAATTTCGATTGAGATCAGTAAGACATTGAACAAGAATGTTAGTGAAACAACGATCAAGAGATTATTTGGCTTCGCTATGGTTAAGCATAACTTTTCTAAGTTTACGTTAACCACATTATCAGAATATGTTAATGAAGAATATCCTGAAAACGGAAGTATTCAAGTAAACCTAAGCAAGCAAACTTCTCTTCGTAGCTGGAAGGAGATTCATGATAAAGCATCTAAAGTAACTGACTTCACACTAAAAAGTGTGAGGAATCGTTCGGGAATGCCATATGAACTGACTATAGGCAGAAAATTTGCCGAACATGATTTTGAGGATTTCTTCAAGAATAATTATAGCTTCACCTGTTTTATTTCTCAACCTGGCTACGGCAGAACTATTCTACTTAGCCATTTGGCAGAAAAATTTCTTAATAGTAATACACCAGAATACAAAGACTCTACGCTCCTATTCATTACAGCTTATAGTTTCTTCAATAAAGACAATTCAATACTAAATTTTGAGGATCAATTGAAGCTTCAATTAGGTATCCACCCTAAGGATAGTTTAATTAACTATATAAAGCAAAATTATAATACATCAGGAGGTAAATTCATTATCTTTCTTGATGGTTTTTCGGAATTAATTGTAAAAGGTGATCTTAAAAAACAACTGTTCGAAAGCATTATAAACTTCATATGTAATATTGAAGATAGTGAATCGATTAAATTGGTAATGAGTATGAGATCCACAACCTGGATCAAATTTTATGACCGAATAAGACATTCTGCGTTTTTGAAAACTAAGTGGTTTCCAGGAAATTACTTTAATGCCAATGACGTATCCAATGTTCCTCCACTTACAGAAAAAGAAGTCGATTTAATTCTAGCAAAAATCAATAAAATTGAATCGAATGCAATAAACGCAAAACTTAAAGCTCAATTAAAATTCCCATTTCATATACAGCTGTATTATCAGCTAAAAGAAGAAGACCCTCATTTTAATTATTCTACTAACATTACCTTCTATGAGCTAATATCTCGTTTCATTCAGGACAAGATATATAGATCCAATTATTACACTGAAAAAATCCTATTCCTAAAGAAGATAATTCAGCTAACTAATTATGGAAAAAAGGGCAATTCAGTACCAAAAGACGACCTTATTAGTGAATTATCGGCATTTAAAAATGCATATATGGAGCTTCTATCTGAAGGAATACTTATGGAGGAGAAAAGCCAGCAGGAATTTCACCCTCGTGAGTTTGTTCGTTTCATTCACCCCCATATTTTTGAATATTTCTTGTTCATTGAACTTTTAGAAAAATTCCATCTAAAAGTAGATAGCTCTTTCTTTGATTACATCAAAGAAGAATACAAGAACACTAATGCTAAATTCCAACTCTTACAGTGGACAATTAGATTTATTATAAGAATTGGTGATTTTAAATCTTTAAATAACATATTCAATCTTGAATTAAATAATTACGAAAAAAATTACTTGATTCTTTTTATCGCAGAGAATTTAGAATACCGTAATAAATACAGTCCTGAAACAATTAAATTATTAAGGGAGCATAAACTCCATGATGCCATAATTAAAGAATTAATTAATTTCGACTTCATAGATTCTTGCTATAAAGAAGCCATAACAGTACTTATTAAAGTAACTGATACGAATGAAAATCTATTGATTTATCATTCACTCTTAGCCTTTTTCGATATTTTAAGTCTAGATACAGCACTAATTAAGGAGAGAATTGAAATACTAGCACAATTTAAAAGTACAAAATGGCTAGTAGCACCAGATCAAATCATCTCATTGATTCATTCTAAAATCTTGAATATACATTCAGACGAGGAATTGATATTTAATGATATTGAGGCACTAATATTAACGCAAGACCCTAGTGATATTACTCCTCAGCAGGCTATCTCTTATTTTCTTATCATTATATTAAATCAATTCTCAGAGGACAAAAGAAGCGCATTAAATCTTATTAATTCAATTTCCGCTCATCATGCAAAAGCTCTTTCAAAACGAGCTCCGCTATCAGTTTTTTTAATGAGTATTTTTACACTTATCAGTTCTAAGACAGATCCAGATAATAAAACAGAAAGACTAGAAAAGATTCTTGTTTCCTTAGCGGACAACAAATCAAGATTTAAAATCACAAAATATACTGAATCAATTATTAAATTAATTCAAGCCTATCAATCAAAAAATAAAAAAGAGTACACTATGGCTTATAACTATAGTAATGAGTGTCTTGATTTATTTAAGAGAAATCATCTAAACCTAGATTGTCTTAGCGTTTATAATTTAATTATAGAAGTTTTTACTGCTATGAAAGATCCCATAAAAGTAAACGAGTTTAAATACGAACGCCTTTGTTTTATGGAAGATAATAATATATCCAATCGTCTATTTTCATTACCAAACGAAACAAAGAAATTTTAAGGGGCAAAGAGCCCCTTAAAGCTATTTTTTATATTCAGATGCAAGCTTTAATGCATTATAAGCATTAACTATGCCTCCTGTAACACAAAGATCTGAAAAGGGAACTGTCTTAGTAGACTCATCATCTTTGATCATCACATTTTGATCTACTTTAACAACAGATTTCAAAATGATATCCTTTACTTCAATCGCAGTTAATTTAGGATAATATGAACGGATTAATCCGGCCAAACCTGCCACGACAGGTGAAGCCATGCTAGTTCCATCTAGTTTTTCATATTTAGATCCGGGAATTGTAGAGTTTATATTTACGCCGGGAGCAAAAACATCCACAGTGGTTTTTCCATAATTAGAAAAGCTAGCTTTTACAGTTTCATCATTTGCCGGCCCTGAGGCTCCTACTGTGATCCATGAAGCGGCAACTCCCCCATCGTCATAGTTAGGACTTGGAAAATTTTTAGCGACTTCCAGGTTTTCATTATCATTCCCTGCGGCATGTACAATTAAAACGTCTTTTGAAACCGCATATTTTACAGCATCATCAACAATAGCTTTATCCCATGAATAAGATTTGCCAAAACTCATATTAATAACTTTTGCACCGTTATCTGCAGCATACCGGATTGAGTTAGCAACATCTTTATCCCTTTCATCTCCATTTGGCGTACTGCGAACAGCCATAATTTCTACATTGTTAGCAACACCATTAATCCCCAATCCATTGTTTCTTACTGCCCCAATTATCCCTGCGACATGTGAGCCATGCCTAGCATCTGGACCAGTAACATCATTGTTCCCATAAAACCTCTCTTTGCTATTATTCGGATCGTCTCCCACAATAGAACGAGGATCATAGTCAAGATTTAGATTATAATCAACCTGGGATTTAAAGTGCTCATAACCATCCAATATTTGAGTTTTATAGAAGTCCTCAAAAGTTGTGTTTTTTACTTGTTGCAGTAGTATTCTCTGAATATTTGTTTCAATATCAGAAGACGGCTGGAATGCTTGAATATCATCTGATGAAGGATTGTCTTTCCCGATTTTTTTTACAACATCATCAATTGCTGATTTGATTGCAGAATAATTATCTAGCCCTGCTTTTGCTTCTGCAAGTTCCTTCTCAAATTCAGTTTTATTTTTTTGATAAACCTCGAAGGCCACAAGATCATTTGCCGACACAGAGGATGCGTCCAATTTATCAAATTTTGCATTATCACGGCGTACTAACCTGGTTAGCTCTAATGTCTCATAATTAATTGATCCTTTGCTCGATCCCAAGAAGTTCCATCCATTTATATCGTCGATATAGCCGTTCTTATCATCATCCTTACCATTACCTGGTTTTTCTTTTTTGTTTATCCAGATTACAGATTTTAGATCTTCATGATTAACATCAACCCCTCCATCTAAAACAGCGACAATTACCTTCGTGGATTTCTTACCTTTTAGTAGCTCATTATAAGCTCTTTCGGTACTGATTCCAAATGTAGAATCTGCTTTTAAATCTAGATTTTGCCAATTGGGTTTTTGAGCGAACGTCATAAATGGAATAACCATCAATAAAGAGATCCCAAGTATTCTACTAGAAAATTTACTCATGTTCTTTTCTGTCATATATAAAGTTTTAAATCAAAGTTAATTAAATAAAAGTTCAAGATGTTAATAACAAATGTGTGATTATCACCCTATACAACGAGAAAACCAGATATAAAATATCTGGTTTTCATAATAACAGCAAAATGTATTCCAATCTTCAAATAAGACTGTACTTGAAGAACTCTCTCGTAGAACTGGCTTATCCGATTAAGAAACTATGTTTTCGTCAGTCTCTCGAGCTATTACGTCGGCTATTGATGTCTGCGCCAATACGTTTAAAGTCGCATTTCTCACATCTATAAAAGTCTTTCTAATGCCACAGGTTACTTCATCATGGCATTCATCACATTTACGATAAAACTTTAAGCTAGCACAGGGTACCATTGCAATTGGCCCATCGGTAATACGCAGGATATCAGCAAGAAATATATCTTGTGGATCCTTATTTAAACTGTAACCACCCCCGGCACCTTTTTTACTGTAAAGGTATCCTGCATTACGCATATCTAACAGGATTTGTTCCAAAAACTTTCTGGGGATCATTTCCTGTTCAGCTAATCTCACTATTTGCATTGGGGGATTACCCGTGTTCTTACCAAGAGCAACCAGTGCTTTTATTGCATATTTCGTTTTCTTAGACAGCATATAACAAAGCTAAGAAAAGATATAAGTATAGTAAAGCTTCGTCAAAGATAATTTACCTAAATAGTTAACAAATTGTGTTTTTTCTATATTATCTCAGCTTTTCGCCAAACATTATTTCAAGTTCATCCTACTGACTACCCTTTACAAGTAAAATTTAGCACCCTCTTTAAAAGAATAGAAGACAATCAGACCACTCAAATTCATTTCCTATAATAAATCAAAAATTTCATCATCAAAAAGCTAAAAACCTACAATATAAATAAACAATTAAACTTCCAATACAAATTGAAAATAAAGAAACATTATTTAAATATTTTAAAAATTGAACTCCAAAACCAACTCTCTTCAGCTTTCAACATAGTCTCCAAAGTCTTATTTACATTTTTAGCCAGTTTATTTATATCCTTTACAGAACTTCTAAATGTTTTATAGTTTCTATCCTTATCATCCCCCCTCACCTCCGACAATTCGTTCAAAAGCTTTATTATCGGATCAAGCTCACGCTTCTTTCTTTCCTTAGCAACTTGTCTAGCAATATTCCATGTATCCTTATCTGCATAAAAATACTCCTTGCGTTCACCCGATCTATGTTGTTTCTCAACAAGCCCCCACCCTATTAAATCTCTTAAATTCATATTCGCATTGCCCCTTGAGATGGTTAACTCTTCCATTATCTCTTCAGTAGTCAACGCCTCAGGTGAAATAAGAAGCAAGGCATGGATCTGAGCCATCGTCCTATTAATACCCCATTCAGAGCCAAGCTTTCCCCAAGCTTCAATAAATTTCAATCTTCCTTCAGATAATTCCATAAAACAAAAATAAAATTAATTATCAAAAGTTCAAAAATTACTGAAAGTTAAAACAATAATTAAAAATAGCCGTTTACATTTAAAGAGTATCAACAAATAAATTTAACTTGAATTAGACATTATAAAAAGCCGTGTTTAAGAATTTGCATCGAATAAAAGCCAAATTCCGCTAGTCTTTTGTATTTTTGCTAATATTTACCTGCTTAATCCCTATGGCGAAAATACTAATTATTGAAGACGATTTAACTTTCTCTCAGATATTAGAGGGCTTTTTAAAAAAGCATGGGCATGAGCCACTCGCTATAAATGAAGTAAAAAAAAGCTTTCAGATACTTGAAAAACAAACTTTCGATTTGCTTTTGGTGGACTATCGTTTACCCGATGGAAATGGTCTCGATATTTTGACACATCTTCGTGAAAAGGGGTCTTTACAACCAATCATCATCATGACAAGTTTTAATGATGTAAGAACGGCAGTAAAGTCTATTCAGTTAAGTGCATTCGATTACATTACAAAGCCTGTTAATCCTGACGAGTTGTTAATGATTATCAATAATGCTTTAGGTAAAAAGGAATCCGAAAACACAATCGACTCTGTGGAACATGCGGATGCAATAAAGGGGAAAAGTGCAATTGCCGACAAGCTATATGAGCATATAAATCTTGTTGCGCCAACTGATATGTCCGTAATTATTCAGGGAGAAAGTGGAACTGGTAAAGAGTATGCAGCAAGGGCTTTGCATATGCAAAGTAAACGCAAAGACAAATCATTTATAGCAATAGATTGTGGCGCACTTTCCAAAGATCTGGCAGCCAGTGAGCTCTTTGGTCATGCTAAAGGGGCATTTACTGGAGCACTAAATGATAAAAAGGGACAATTTGAAATAGCTAATGGCGGAACCCTCTTTCTAGATGAAGTAGGAAATCTTAGTTATGAGGTTCAGGTAAAGCTGCTAAGAGCTCTTCAGGAGAGGACAATACAGCCTGTTGGAAGCACTAAAACGATCAAAGTTGATGTCCGTATAATTACCGCAACAAATGATGACCTAAAAGCGAGCGTTAGCAATGGAACATTTAGAGAAGATTTGTACCATCGTCTTAACGAATTTAAAATACATCTCCCAGCATTAAGAGATCGCGGAAAGGATCTCGAACTTTTCATTAATCACTTCATCAAGCTATCAAATACCGAACTGCAGCGGAATGTATTGAATATATCTAGCCCCGCCAAAGAACTTCTACTTCAATACGACTGGCCTGGAAATCTAAGAGAATTAAAAAATGTAATTAAGCGTATGGTGTTGCTAACACCTAACGAAACGGCCGAAGTAGATTCTTTACCTGAAGAAATGATTGTAGCTATTAATCAAGCACCCAAACCTAGCGGATCAGATCTTAAAGCAATTAATGAGGTGAATGAAAAAGCACTTATTCTGGAAACATTGGTAAAAGTGAAATATAATAAATCAAAAGCCGCTAAATTACTCAACATAGATAGAAAAACTTTGTATAGCAAAATGGAACGCTATGAGATAGAATAGTCCGTTTTTTTCATTTCTTCTTCTACTTTTACCAAAAGTTCTTTTAATCGGTCAAGTAATGAGCCTATTTCAGCCTTTAAATGGTCATTCAAAAGTCCTGTGTCGTTTAATTTTAATTCACATTCCCTGTAAGCCGCAGCCAGACCTTTAGCGCCAATTTGGGCTATCCTACCTGCCAACCTATGTGTCAACAATCTTAAAACTATTAAATCATTATCAGCAATTGCCAATTCAATTTCATGACTGTCATTCAAACAGTCTTCCTTAAATCTCAGTAGAATTTTATTCAACTGTTCTTTATCATCATATGTCATCTTCCTTAAAGAGGAAAGATCTAATTCAACATCTTGAAAAACTAGACTATCATTATTAGAAATTTCAAAAAAAGCAGCCAAAAGTTCTGCTTCTCTAAATGGTTTCATTATTATTCCGTCGAAACCATTTTCTAAGAAAAAAGTACGCTCGTCAGGCAAAACCTGAGCAGTAATCGCATAAATTCGTACATTATTAACTACCTTCTCTCTCAATAGTCTGCAAAGTTTTACCCCATCCATTTCAGGCATCCTCATATCCATCAGCACATAATTCACGGAACTATCCCAATCAGCATTTAGTAACTTAGATGGAGAGTTAAAGCTTTTATAACTAATCCCATTCTTTTCAAAAATGATCTCACATAAATCCAGTATTAGTTGATCATCGTCTACTATCCATACTTTATAACTCGACAATTGTTTATAATTTGATACCTGGGCATCAACAGCCTCTAGTTCTTTTGCAAATGCAAAGGTTAAGTAAACCGTAAAAGCACTCCCCTCATTTACCTTACTTTTTACATAAATTCTTCCACCCTGATTCTCAATAAGCGACTTTACAATTGTCAGGCCCAACCCAGTCCCTGTGCTATTAACCGCATCATGCTCGATAGCATTAACTTGTTCAAATTCGTTAAAAATTAATTTGCTCTCTTCTTCAGAAAGGCCAATACCTGTGTCTTTTACAATAAAAGTAAAATGTATGTTTTCACCTTGCCTCTTATAAAATGCAGAAAGTATGATGTCTCCTACCTGAGTAAATTTCACTGCATTGCCCAATAAATTATAGAGAATCTGCTTCAATCTAAACGGATCACCATAAATATATTTAAGCCCTTTCAGATCAAAATCAACAATCATTTTCAATGATTTGGCCTCAGCCTGTGGTCTCATTACGGAGATAACTTCATCTAAAAGCTGCTTTACATCAAATATTTTATAAGAGAAGGTAAACTTGCCAGATATGATCCTATTATAATCCAGTACTTCATTAACAATTTGTAGCAGATGCTCAGATGAGTGATAAATAGCATCAATATCTTTAGCCTGTGGATATTCTTGTTGCTTAATCAGTTCTGCATAACCAATTATAGATTGTAGAGGTGTCCTAATCTCGTGACTCATGTTTGAAAGAAAGCGCTGCTTTGCCGTACCATGATACTCGGCCTCATCTTTTGCCAGCTCAAGTTCATTTCTATATCTCCCACTTCTGGTAATATCTGTTAAAATAAGATATAGCAATACGCCCGTCAATACCAAAAAGACAAGCATAATTAATGAAATCGTATTGATTCCTGTATTTACAACCTTTTTTGCTTGAATCCCATTTACTTCTATCTGACTTACAACCTCACTTTCTACTTTCCTTAAAACATCTAACATTTGACTAACCAACAAGCTATTAGCGTTGGCCAGAACTGCTTCTCTATTTAGAAAACTAGCATTTTTTTGCCTCTGATCGTTCTCGATAATTTTTAGAGATTTCTTTAAATCACTAGCCATTTTCTCCTCAGCCGACAGTGCAATAGTATCCCTTTTTACCTTTTCTTCACTTACAATTCGTATTGGATTATCATTTTCACTTTTCTTTTTCCCAAAAATCTTCCCAAAAAAACTCCGGCGCTTATCTTCATTAGGGTAAATCGTTGTTGTTGATGTCTTCTCTTCAGTAGCAAGAATAGTACTATCTGCTTGCTCCGCACTCTTAGAAACAATATCATTAATATTCTTAACCTGTTCGGAAAATGACTTATTATTTACCAGACGCTCTCTTACCTTTAAATAATCAACAAATTGCTTATCTCGCTCCCCTAGTAGCCTTTTTATAGTTGCAATTCTGGCTAGCTGAAGAGAGTCATTTGCATACAAAAAGCCCAAGCTATCCAAAACAGATCTTAGTTGTCGCGACTCCTTAAAAAGTTGTTGATAATTTCCAGGGTCATTAAAAGCCTGCTTCTTCTGCGACTGATCCAAGCTTCCAATCTTTCTTGAAATAACATTAACAATCCTCAATCGTTCACTAGGAGCTGAAATATTTTCGACAGTATTTAGCATTTCTTTAAATGCTACTCTACTAACTCCCCATGCCAAAAAAAGAGCAAAACACGCCAATAGCAAGGCTATAATAACCTTACCTTTTATTGATTTCATGAAACCTTTCTTGGAAATATTACTCATTTTAATACAAGAGTAGCTCTTTACTCAACGAATAATCAACAAGTATTGTTCCACTTAACCTAAATCAGCAAGATTAATAACATTGAGACTTCACTATGGTCATTAAAGATCTAGGTTACACGGCCAATTCGCGATTATACTTGCTACGATATTGAATAGGTGACAAACCTGTAATCCTTTTAAAAGTTGTACGAAAAGCTTTATTATCAGTATACCCTACCTTATACATTACTTCATTAATGTTTTCGCGAGAAGACTCTAAACTAATTTTAGCAGCCTCCATTTTTACTCTTTGAATGTACTCTACTATGGTATTAGATGTTGCTTTTTTAAACCTACGTTCAAGATTTCTTCTTCCTATCGCCTGCATAGAAGCCAACTGATCGATAGTTATTTTCTCCTGAAAATTATTCTCAATAAACTCCTGAATTTTCTTTACTGATTCATCTTCATGCTCCTTTTGTCCCTGAAATATTGTGAATGACAATTGATTTTCCCGGTCAAGTTCAATAGCAAATACTTTTGCTGATAGAACAGCTATTTCCCTACCTGCATATTTTTCTATCAGATATAAGATTAGATTCAGATAAGAAAAAGCACCTCCACTCGAATATATTCCGTTCTCATCAGTAATAATTTTCTCTGTAACCAAGCTTACATCAGGAAACATTCTCCTAAAGTCATTTTCAGCCAACCAATGAGTGGCACATTTTTTTCCTTTTAGCAGACCTGTTGAAGCCAATAAAAAAGCACCAAGACATAAACTTGCTATCTCAGCTCCCCCATTATACTGTTTTACAATCCAAGGAACAAAATCCTTATTCTGTTCTATCGCTCCACTTATCTCTCCATCAATAGCTGGTATAATGATAAGGTCTGTTTTTTCTACATCCCCAATCAACAAGTCTGTATTTGCGGTAAACAGCCCACCACTTATCGGCGTCTCCTTTGTTAAACCTACCAATTGAACTGAAAATAGAGGTGGCTGACCTTTTGCCTTAAAAAACTCATTCACCTGACTAAATAATTGTCGGGAACCTTCAAGACTCCCTAAAATAGCCCCTTTAGGAACCAGGATAGATATATGTTTCATAAATTAAAATTAACCATAAAAATCATTTAAAAAAATTCGTGAAAATCAGACAAATATGTACCTTAACAAAACCATTTATAAACACCAAAAACAGTTTAGCAGCAGAGAAATAGGGGTTTCTGCACTAACGTTTATTGCTTGAGTAATAAAATTACCTCAAGGATAGGCTATGTTAAATAAATGTTAACTTGAATTAACCAAAATATAATAAAAGCAAATCAAGGAAGTAGCTAATTTTGTTGCGTAATGGCGAATAGAAAATTACCAGATCATGAATTGTTACAAAGGTGCCGGGAAGGGAACACTCGCGCATTTGATCTGCTATTTGAAAGATACTTCAATAGATTAAATCTTTTCGCATTAAAATACATCCGACAACAATCCATAACAGAAGAACTGATAATGGATTTAATGTTAAAGGTTTGGGAGAAAAAGGACAATTTTCAGGAAGAGGGCTCTTTAGGCCCATATCTTTTTAAAGCGCTCAAAAATTCAATGATTGATCATTTCCGCAAAAAAGAGCTTTCAACAACTCCGATTTGTGAGTTAATGGCGGATACTTTCACTCAAGATACCACCAACGAGGCTGTTTCTTACAATGAGCTTCAAAAAATTTATCTTGCCAACCTCAACCAGTTAAGTCCTCAGAGAAAGCTTGTATTTGAAATGAGCAGACACGAGAACCTCAGCTACAGACAGATTGCAGACAATCTAAACCTATCTGTAAAAACAGTTGAAAGCCACGTTTCAGCAGCTCTTCTCTTCCTCAGAAAAAAAATGAGAAGCCATATTAATCTTATCATTTTCATGATCACCATCCACTTTTTATAACTGAAAATCAACTAATTAAATAAAATTCAATTTTTATAGCATTTAGCATTCAGGGTATTCTTCCTTTTTTACGTATTCTATTATGAAGGCCCAAATGCCAAACCAAATTGAACAAAGTATTACTAAAAAAGTATTTAAACAATACCTGCAGTGATCAAGAACTGGAGCAGGTAAAGCAATTTCTGCAGCAGCCGGAATCGGCAGGTCTATTTCGTGAAGTTCTCGATGAGGCCTGGCAGGAAATGGAAGATCCGGAGCTCGATCTTCAAGCAATGGCTAGTTATCGCCAGCAATTAATGCAGAGCTTTCAAAACGAAACTGAAAGCAGTCAGGAAACAACCAGACTATGGCCAAAAAGATGGTTTAAATATGCTGCAATTCTACTTCTTCCACTGATGTTTGGTATATATCAATTCTCAAAAAGCAGCAAAGAAGACTCTGTTAAAGTTGCCCTCTTAGAAGCATACAATCCAAAAGGTCAACGTTCAAAAGTCACCTTATCAGACGGCACGATAGTCTATCTTGGCTCAAACAGTAAAATACGATATCCTAAAACATTCGCAAACATTCGGGAAATGGAACTAGTTGGTGAAGCATTTTTTCAGGTAAAAAGAGATACTTCTCGTCCATTTATTATCCACACCAATAAAATTCAAACTAAGGTACTTGGTACATCTTTCAAGATTGAAGCATTTAAAGGAAGTCCGATCGAGGTAAGTGTGGCAACTGGAAAGGTTAGGGTAGACAGGCAAGCTAATAATTCTAATAAACATTTAACATCTGTTGCAGTCCTCACACCTGGTCATCTTGTGAATTGGGATGAGAAGTCAGAAAAAGCAACTTTAAATGAAGTCTCAACTCGAGAATTGGAACTATGGAAAGATGGGAACCTAACCTTTAACAATCAACGGTTAGGAGATGTTGTAGCAGTATTAGAACGATGCTATAATGTAAACATCAAAATATTATCAAACGATCTATCCAATTACCGAATCAATACTACCTGTTCTTTAAACGAATCGATAGATAAAATTATGTCTGTAATGGGCAAAGCAGGTCGTTTTAAGTACAAACTAGAGCGCAATCAAATCATAATTTCAAACTAAAAAATTAAACTATGTAAAGAGAAAAGCTACCTAAAAAAAACGCCCTGTTAAACAGGGCGAATTCACTAGAAATCCATTTAGTCATTGGTTTACGAGGCCTCAAGACTTCAAGGATTCACTTCCGAGTTAAAGAACTCAGAAGGCTAACAGATTTATTACCCCATTTTCTTTGGGAAAAAACCTACTAAACAAACAAAAATATGCAAAAAGGATTGTACCTCCACCCATGTATCAGATTTATTATGAAGATATCTGCAATCACATTAATTGTACAACTTACCTTAACAGGGATGTTGTTTGCAAACAGCGCCAATAGTCAGGATTTGAACAAGATACAGTTAAACCTAAAATTGAAAAATGCAGGTTTAAAAGAATGTTTCCAAACCTTACAGAAACAAACTGGCATAAAGTTCTCTTTTGGAGAAGCGTTAGTTAAAAGAAATGAGAAAAAGACCAGCATCACTGCACGTCAGATTTCAATGGAAACAGCTTTAAAACTGATTCTAGATGAAACCAATCTACGTTGCATACAAATTGGTAATAACCTCATCATTGATGAAAAGCCTGCTCCACCTAAGCCCACAACACCAGCTGTTGAGCGAATTGTAACAGGTACCGTAACCGCCGATGACATTGACGGCCCTTTACCGGGTGTTACCGTTCAGCTAAAGGGAACAAACAAAAGAACGGCTACAACATTAGATGGCAAGTACAGTATTGCTGTTGACAATGACCAGTCTGTTCTTGTATTTAGTTATCTGGGTTATGTTGCCCAAGAAATCACCGTAGGAAGCTCTGCTAGCTTAAATGTAACCCTTAAAACCGATAGACAATCTCTAAATGAAATTGTAGTAATTGGCTATGGAACTGCTAGAAAACAAGATCTTTCTGCTGCTGTGGCAACGGTTCCAGATATGGACAAAATTAAAGATCGTCCGGTTTTGAATGTTGAAGCTATGATTCAAGGTAAAGTAGCTGGCGTAACGGTAGTAAACAACGGCGGCCATCCTGACCAGACCCCAAAAATAACTATCCGCGGTATAGGCTCCAGAAAAGACGAAAGTGCATTATATGTTGTAGATGGTGTTCCTAATGCCCCTTATAATCCTTCCGATGTAGAATCAATTACTATATTGAAAGATGCAGCATCTGCAGCAATCTATGGTGCTTTCTCTGGTTCTGCTGGGGTAATCTTAATCACCACTCGTCAAGCTAAACAAGGCGCTCCAAGTGTAGAATACAATAGCTTTGCAGGACTAAAAAGTGCCTGGCGATTACCACATGCGCTTACTGCAGAAGAAGAAGCTAAAGTATCAAACCTTGCTAATACAAATGCAGGGCAAAGCCCTCTTGATGGCTGGGACGCAACAAAAAACCCATATGCTCAAGTAACACGTACTGATTGGGTTGACGAAATTTTTAGAACCGGCTTAGTACAAAGACATAATGTAAGTATCAATGCAGGGACTGAGAAGTTCTCTAACCTGATACAAGGACGTTATGAAAAAGAAGAAGGAACACTGCTTAATACCTATAACCAAAACCTATCTCTGCGTTTTAACTCTAATTATCAGTTTAACAAAAAAATAAAACTACGTCAGGAATTGTTTTGGAACAATAATGACAAGAGAGGGACTTCAACCGAAAGCGGTTATAGCGGCACAATTCTTTCTGCTATTTATATGCCAAGTTCAGCTACCCCCTATTATGAAGATGGAACTTTCGGAGGTGTTGGACCAAGGGACTCTAAATATTTAGGTATTCATGGTGACGCTATTAATCCGGTAGCTACGCTATTAAGGTATAAACCTTTCAATAAAGGCAACGACTTACAATCTACGACAGAGCTCTCTGTTTCTGATATTATTAACGGATTAACAGTTTTCTCGCGTTTCTCATACCGCAAAACTAACTCTCTATTTAAAAATTTCGAACCAATCAGAACTGAACCTGGAAAACCAAATACTCAGAATCAGCTAACTTATGAATCAAACAATGGGTATCACTGGATTTGGGAAAGTACTGCGAATTACAATCGTACGTTCAATAGACACAGTATTGGCGCTATGATTTCAACCACTGCTCAAGAGAGTGGTAGACGCTTTTTTAAAACAGGAGCTAAGGGATTTGAGCTTGAAGAAAACTGGGCACAATTCTTCAACAATGCCACAATATTTGACCAGAATATCCCTGAAGATCTACAAGAGTATGATAGGAACTTATCTTACGTAGGAAGAATTTCCTATAGTTGGGCAGATCGCTATTTTGTAACCGGTAGTTACCGTTATGATGTAGCAGGCCGCTTAACAATAGGGCATCGCGGCAAAACCTTCCCTGGGGTTACTGCTGCCTGGAAATTAAGTTCTGAGCCTTTTTTCAATATTGAAGGTATAGATCTTTTTAAAATTCGTGCTAGTTGGGGTAGAATTGGAAATATTGCCTCTATAGAGGACAAAGCATACGGATATCCAAGATTAAATGCCGATTATACTTATCAGGTAGGCGATGGTGCTCCAAGAAGCAATTCGCTTTCTTTAGGAAGTTTATTTAATCCGTTATTATCATGGGAAACCTCTCAGCAAAGTGACATAGGGTTTGACTTATCATTATTAAAACAAAGATTATCAATCACCGGTGATTATTTTAATAAGCTAACCTATGATCTAATCAAAACCCAAGATACAGAATGGACAAACACTTACGGTCTAGGTGCACCTCTAATTAATCAAGGAAAAATTCGCAACACAGGGTATGAGCTTGCAGCATCCTGGAAAGATAATGCAGGATCACTAAGCTATGATTTCGGCGCCAATATTGCGACTTTAAAAAATAGAGTTGATTATATAGACCAAAACCCTAATTCCTTCTTTTTACACACAGACAACTGGAGATCCGTATTAAACCCCTTCCGTTCAGTCGTAGGCCAACCTTACTATTCTTATTGGCTTGTTAAACAGGAAGGTATTTTCCAATCAGATGCTGAAGCAAATGCTTATGTAAAGGATGGAAAGAAAATCCAACCAGACGCAAAAGCCGGCGATTTTAAATTCAGAGACCTAAATAATGATGGAAAAATTGATGATGGCGACCGTTCTTATATGGGAAGTGCGGCTCCAAAATTAACCTATGGCTTTACAACCAATCTGGCTTGGAATAACTTTGACTTCAGTATGTTTTTACAAGGAGTAAGTGGTGCAAAACTTTTCCATGCATTCAAACAATCTACGCTAAATGGATCAGAACAAGGATACAACAGATGGAATAAAATCCTTGACGCCTGGACACCAGAAAACACTAACACTGACATTCCACGAATTTCAGCAAGCGACAAGAATAAGAATTTCCAAACTGTATCAGATTGGTACCTTGAAAGTGGCGATTACTTACGTATCAAGAGCATTATTATAGGTTACACATTCAAAAACATGCCTTTTAAGTCAAACTTAAGAATATTCGTAGGTGCAGACAATCTTGTAACCTTTACCAAATACACTGGAATGGATCCAGAGGTAGGCGGCATTGGACTTGATGGTGGCCAGTTCCCACTATCTCGTATCTATTCATTTGGACTAAAACTTAAACTTTGATCAAAGTAATTCAATCATGAAAAATAAACTTAACTATATATTAGCGGCCTTACTCCTTTTATCGGTAAGTGCCTGTAAAAAAAGCTGGGTAGATAACAAGCCATTCGGAACACCATCAACAGCATTTTTCTGGCGTACTGACGCAGAACTAACAAAAGGTGTAGCCGCCTTATATGTTCCAATGCGTTATGAATCAACCTGGGGAAGAGATTTATTCTGGGTACAAAATGCAAGTGATGACCTTATCGTGGGGAGAACAAAAGCAGATGGTGAGAATATCAAAAACTTTATTCCAAGTGGTAGAGAAGGTTATTTAACTGGTGGATGGAATGACTTATACTGGATGCTAAGCAAAGCAAATGATGCCATTAAAGAAATACCCAATGCGAGCAAAGCTAGTGAAGCCATTCGTAACCGATCTTTAGGAGAAGCTTATTTCGTACGTGGCTTCGCTCATTTCTGGATTGCATATATCTGGGGTCATAAGGATCAAGGTGTACCATTTGATGCCGTTGAAAACCCGGAATATGGTAAAAGAATACCGCCGCAACTAAAATCAGTAACTGATAACTATGCGCAAATTATATCCGATCTAGAAAAGGCAGCAGACTTACTTCCCTTATTTGAAAGCTATGGCGGTTCTGATCGCGGAAGAGCTCATAAAGCAGCAGCCTGGGGATATATGGTAAAAACCTATGCTTATTGGGCTCAGTACGACAAGAGCAAATGGCAACAGGTTCCTGCACTTTGTGATAAAATAAAGAATGAAGGGCACCGTGCGCTGATTACAGGTAAAACGAATGGCAAAGAAAACTACCAAAGCGTATTTACGATTGCTAACAACTGGAGTTCTGAATACATTTGGTCTGTAACATCAGGAGTAGAAGGGGGTTCTGAATTCCCAGGTGTAAGCCTTGAAAATAAAGGATGGGGAATCTTCAATGGTTGGGGATACTTCCAGCCAACACTGGAACTTTATAACGAGTATGAAGCAACCGATCCTAGACGCGAAGTTACAATTTTAAAGTTCGGAGATAAATTCAAATTTTTTGGGCAGGAAAGATCGTACTATTCAACTAATAGTCTTTCAGGCTTCCAAATCAACAAATACATGGAACCTTTTGGTTATGGTTCTAATGGCAATGCATCCACAAACGATAAAATTAATCCGAGTGGAGATTATCCTACCACAATGCTTAACCTATCATTAATGCGCTATGCAGAGATTCTTTTATTTAAAGCTGAAGCACTAATTGAGCAAGGTAAAAATGGAGAGGCTGCTGCACCATTAAATGAACTAAGAACAAGAGTAGGTTTACCTTCTATAAGTTCCCCTACTATGGATGATTTGAAGCATGAACGTCGTGTAGAACTTGCTTGTGAGTGGACAGATAGGCTACAGGATTTAAAAAGATGGGGAGATTTCGCTAAAATCAACGCCCCACTTCATGGTCGTGATCATACAGACAAAACAAACCCTAACTCTCCTTTTGTAGTTAAGGAAGTATGGCCTGCGCGAACTTTCACCGCTAAAAAACTTGCATGGCCAATGAGCCCAGATGAAGTTACAAGAAGTAACGGTGCTTACAAACAAACACCGGGCTGGTAATAAATCAGTATAAAAAAAGGGTGTCCGAAAATTAAACGGGCACCCTTTTGCTTTTATTAAAACCATCAACCACCTAATCAAACCATTTGCTAGATTTACATCACTGATCTGCGGTAAGATCCAATACAATAGATCACAGCAATCCTAAGCGTATATAAATGCAATACCAACCATATTGCAAACAACAACAGATTAGAATGAAAACAGAAAAACCGATCCAAAAAATCATTACAACAAGCCTCTTTGCGCTATTATTCACCGTAAACGCTACCTATTCACAAGCTCAGGAAAACACTAAAGAATCAAAGTATTCCTTATCGAACGCTCATTCTCACAACGACTATGAAAATGACATTCCCTTTCAAAGAGCTTTCCAAAAAGGATTTGGTTCTATTGAAGCAGATATCTTTCCTGTAAATAACGAATTACTGGTTGCACACAGCAAAGATCAGCTCAATCCTTCCATTACCTTATATGGCACTTACCTAAAACCGGCTATAGCGGCTTTACAGAAAGATCCAAATCGCAAACTACACCTACTAATCGACATTAAAGAGAACTATCCTGTCGCTTTAGCAACATTAGTTAAGCAGTTAGAGCCGCACAAAGAGATACTTAAAACAAGTACTCATGCCGGTCAGCTAACCATTACAATAAGTGGATCCAGACCAAAACCTGCTGACTACAAAAACTACCCTGATTACATTTACTTCGATGGAGAATGGCCCCTACAGCATACCCCTGAAGAGTCTAAACATGTAGACTTAGTCAGCTTTCCATTCACTAATTATAGCAAATGGAACGGGAAAGGAAGATTAGATCATGCGGATTACACAAGAGTCAAAAACCTTATTGATAGTGTTCATGCAGAAGGTAAAAAGATCCGTTTTTGGGCAACTCCTGATACAAAAAGCACCTGGTTAGCCTTAATGAATCTTCACGTAGATTTAATCGGAACAGATGTTATCGAATCATTCGGAAACTTCATAAAAGACCTCCCTAAAAACATCTATACTAATAAAGAAATTCACAAAGCTTACCATCCCACTTATCAATCAGATGGCAAAAATGGTAAAATAAAAAATGTCATCCTGCTGATTGGTGATGGAATGGGGCTTACTCAAATATATTCTGCATTTACAGCAAATCAGGGCCAGCTTAATCTATTTCAGATGCGCAATGTTGGTCTTTCTGTTACTAATGCTGCTGACACTTACATCACAGACTCAGCAGCTGGCGGAACAGCAATGGCAGGTGGCAAGAAAACGAATAACCGTGCCATTGGAGTGGATTCAACAGAAAAACCCCTGAAATCACTAGCCGTTTACGCAGCAGAAGAAGGTAAAAAGACTGCTATTATATCTGTTGGAGATCTTGCTGATGCTACCCCGGCAGCATTTTATGCACATCAGCCAGACCGTTCAATGGAACCTCAGATTGCACAAGACATGCATACTTCAGGGATCAACATGCTCTTGGGCTCTGGTATTTCCAACTTCAAGAAGAATTTAAATGGCACAACTGCAGTTGAATTGTTAGAAAAGAAAGGCTATACAGTTGCTTACTCTTTTGAAGATTTCAAAAAAAGCAATGCCGATAAACTTGTTGGAATTGTTACTGATAATGAAACAAGACCTAAAATTGAAGGTAGAGGAGAATTTTTGACTGAGGCTTTTTTAAAGGCAACTCAACAATTTTCTAAAGCCCCTAAAGGTCTATTTATGATGTTAGAAGGCGCACAAATCGATCATGGTGGCCACAGAAATAACCTTTCACAGGTAATCACCGAAAACCTTGATTTTGATAAAGTTATTGGCAAAGCACTTGAATTTGCAGATAGTAATGGAGAAACGCTAATAGTAGTTACTGCTGATCATGAAACAGGGGGACTTACCTTACTTGATGGCGATATTCAATCGGGCTATGTATTGGGCGAATTTTCTACAAATGACCATACTGCTGTTCCTGTCCCTGTTTTTGCCTATGGCCCTCACTCAGATGATTTCAAAGGCGTCTACTCAAACACAGAAATATTTAAAAGACTGTTAAAATATATTCAGAAATAATCTCTTCAATTAACACAGCAAATAAATAAAAAACACATAAACCACTGACATGCTAACAATTAAAAACAAAGCATAACTTATTTTAGCTATTTTAGATAAAATAAGGGGTTAGCATGAACAGAAAGTTTTTTATTTATTTGCTTTTAACAGTGGCAGCTTATGGTTGCAAAAAAGATAAAGTAGTTACCGATGTAAAGGAAGTTGTCGTCGAAAAAGACACCGTTGCACTTTCTTTTGTTAAAATAGAAAAGAGTAAAAACCTGGGGAAAGTTAACGGCGACATTTATGGTGTGATTTCCGGAGATGAGATAAACCTACTTGTTCCCGAACTACTTAAAAATAAGAAGTTCATCACGACATTTGCGACAAAAAATGCAAGTATTACTGTTAATGACACAGTACAAGTCAGTGGAGTAACTTTAACGGATTTCAGCAAATCTGTTAAATACAAATTAACCTCTCCTAAGGGTACTACAAAAATATATAAATTTAACATCAAGTACTTTACGGGTATTCCAATCCTATATCTGAATACCGTTGACTCTGTTACATCAAAAGATGTTTATGTTACCGGAAATTTGATTGTAGATCCTAATAATCTTGATAATCCCGAAAAACTAAACATCCCATTACAAGTAAAAGGGCGTGGAAATAGTACCTGGGATAAGCCTAAAAAACCATACCGCTTAAAACTCAATACTAAATCCCCCATTTTAGGTATGGAGACAGCTAAAAACTGGGTACTATTGGCAAATTATTCCGACAAAACATTGATCAGAACAAGTATTGCATTTGATCTAGGTGCTAAAATAGGAGCCGATTTCACACCGAAAGGACGTTTTGTTGAACTGGTCATGAATAACTACCATGTAGGTAATTATTTTTTAACAAGTCAGGTTGAAGTAAATGAAACCAGGGTTAACATCACGGAGTTAAAAAAGGGAAACACATCGGCAGATGAAATAACAGGAGGTTATTTGCTTGAACAAGATAAAAGGCTCGATGAAAAATTCTGGTTTAAAACAACAGCAGATATACCTTTTACGATTAAATCTCCTGATGAGATAACAGAAGATCAGTTAACCTACATTCATAACTACATTCAACAAACCGAAGATGCCATCTATTCTGCTGATTTTGCAGATCCAGAAAAAGGGTATGCAAAGTACATTAAAGTAGAGTCTTTTATTAACTGGTTTTTAGTTCAGGAGCTACTGAAAAATGAAGATGCAAAAGAGTTTAGCAGTAATTTTTATTACAAAGAGAGAAATGGCAAATTAGGCTTAGGTCCATTATGGGATTTCGATCTCTCCTGTGGCAATAACGACTACTCTAATTCGCGCTACCCTACCGGTTGGTGGGTAAAAGATGGACCTTGGTTTAGTCATTTATTCAAAGACCCGGCATTCAGACAAAAGGTTAAATTACGTTGGAACCAGATTCGTGGTAAAGAGATTAATGAAATTACTTCAACAATAGATAAAACAGTGGCCTATATTGACTTGTCACAAAAAAAGAACTTTAATAGATGGCTTATTTTAGATCAGTATGTTTGGCCAAATCAGTTTGTATTAGGAACCTACCCTAAAGAAGTTGCTCAGCTTAAAGCATGGCTAACAGAAAGAATAGCATGGCTGGATAAAGAGATGAATAATCTTTAACTTTTCTTTATAACATAAGCAATCATCTCAGTTCTTATATCAAAGCCAAGCTTTTTGTATAACTTAACGGCACCATGATTATCATTTCTTACATGCAAAAAAGGCGTTTCTGACTTAGCCAATATCCTTCTGATTTGCTCACGAATTAATTCATAAGCGTAGCCTTTACCAAAGTAATCAGGATGCGTACATACAGCGCTAATTTCAGTAAAAGGTGTTGGGTTAAACCTATGCCCTGCCATTGCAATCAAATCCTTACCATTAAATACACCCGTATAATTACCTAGTTCAATTGTTCTTGAATTAAATGGCCCCGGTTTAGTTAACTCAACAAGTGCAGTCATTTCCGGAACATGTGACTTATCTAAATCCTTGAAATCTATATGTATTCCTTCCGGAACTTTTTTAGATTCATAAATCATCTGAAACATATCGATGTGAGTAACAATGCGCCATTGATCAGGAATATTTATTGGATCAGTCGTAAAAACAATAAACAAGCTTTCCTCGGGACTGTTTTCATAAAGAGTGTCAAAATCAGACTTCGAATTATCCTTCAGTCCGGCGAAAGAAGCCACATCTTCTAAGTAGTATTTCACATCATCAGTTCCTCTCGAAAAAATGCTATGAGCTGAAATTAAAGCATTGTAAATAGGATTATCTAAAATATGTTCCATCATCTAAAATGTCAAGACTGTAAAGATATCAAAAAGTTAAAGCAGATAATTCTAACATAAGTTTTACCATAGAACACATATTAATTATTTAATATTGTTAAAACCGACCAAATATACCCTATGCAACCTTTTAACAATTTTATCCTCGCTATACTCTTATTAACCCTCTCTCTAAATGCAAATGCACAATCACTTAACCCTCCATCCGATTTGCGGGTTGATTTACTTTTAAATACTGATAAAGTATGGAAAAACGGCCTGCCTGTTGCAGTATCATTACAGCAGGCAAAGCAATCCACTATATCATACCAGATGGCTCGTATACCTAACCAAACCCCGTATTTTTCATGGGTAATTAATGATCATTTGGAAGGCAGTTTCCAAACTGCATATAGGATTCTTGTTGCATCTTCCGCAGAAAACCTCAAAGCGAATAAAGGCGATTTTTGGGATTCAGGAAAAGTAATTAAAAGCCAACAGACAGGAATCATTTATAATGGGCGCAAGCTTAATCCTAATACTGTTTACTATTGGAAGGTAAGAACCTGGAACAATAAACAAACTGCTAGTGATTTTTCACAAGCTAGCTCATTTATTACCGAAAGCACCTTAAAGCCCTACCAAGCTGCTCATCAACCACTTGTAAAATCATTACAAAAACCCGTTTTCAGTAAACAATTAAATAGCCTTAGTACTTTATATGATTTTGGAAAAGATGCCTTTGGTCTATTGAAAATGCGTATCAGCTCATTATCTGATGGAGATACTATGTTAGTCCACATAGGGGAAGCAATAGACTCCCTTCGACGTGTTGACAGAAAGCCAAGGGGTACCATTCGCTATCGTTTAATAAAATTGCCTTTGCTAAAGGGAGAACACAGCTACGATCTTAAGTTTTTAGCTGATGAACGCAACACCGGATCGAAAGCCATACTCATGCCAGATTACATAGGAGAGGTACTTCCCTTCCGATATGTCGAACTAGAAAAAAATGACAAGGTTGTAATTGAGGTACAGCGTTATGTTGTAAACTATCCATTTAACGACCAGGCCTCGTCATTTAAAAGCTCCGACACCCTTTTAAACAAAATCTGGGATTTATCTAAGCATACTATTAAAGCCACTTCTTTTACAGGCTTGTATGTTGATGGTGACCGCGAGCGGATTCCATACGAAGCAGATGCATTAATTAATCAGTTATCACACTATGCCTCTGATGCTGAATTTAACATGGCTAAAAGATCTTTAGACTATCTGATTTATCATGCTACCTGGCCAACCGAATGGTCATTGCAAAACCTACTAGTAGCCTGGAATGATTACCTCTACTCTGGCGATATCAGGACTGTTCAACTACTTTATCCTCAATTAAAACCCAAACTATTGCTTGCCCTTGCCAGACCAGATGGTCTAATAAGTACCAAAACCGGTAAACAAGACAGTAGCTTTACAAAGTCCATTCACTTTTCTACTTTTAATGGAGAAACTGTACTAAAAGACATTGTAGATTGGCCGCAGAAAGGAGGTTTTGGACTGCCTCCATCCTATCCAGGCGAAACGGATGGCTTTGTGTTTACAAATTATAATGCAGTCGTTAATGCCTTTCACTATCAGGCCTTAATTTGCATGAAGGATCTAGCTGAGGCATTGGGTGAAAAAGAAGATGCTATTTTTTATACCCAGCTGGCTAAAAAAGTAAAACAGGCTTTCCAACATAGCTTTATAAATCCAACCACGGGAACAGTAAAAGACGGCGAAGATACCATGCACAGCTCATTACATGCCAACATGCTCGCACTTGCTTTTAACCTGGTTCCTAATGTGAACAAAGCAAGTGTAATAGCTCATATTCGCACAAGGGGAATGGCATGTAGTGTTTATGGAGCGCAGTTCCTCTTAGATGCACTGTATGATGCAAATGAAGCAGAATATGGATTACAGCTTTTAACATCAACAGATAAGCGCAGCTGGTACAATATGCTACGTTCTGGCTCAACCATGACAACTGAAGCATGGGATACTGATTACAAAAATAATCAAGACTGGAACCATGCCTGGGGAGCTGCCCCAGCTAACATCATTGTTAGGAAACTTATGGGGGTTGAACCTTTATCTCCCGCTTTTGGAGTTATACAAATAAAACCACAACCGGGCACACTTAACTCAGCCGAGCTTCAATTATCCACCTTACATGGAAAAATAAAGATAGCATTTAATAAAACTCCAAAGCAGTTTCAGCTAAAAGTCAGCATTCCTCCCAATACAAAAGGGCTCGTATACTTACCAAGGCAAACTGAAAGTGACCGCATACTCATGAACGAAAAACCATTAACAACAACACAAGATGGCAAATTTTGGGTAATCAGAGATGTTAAATCTGGCACGCATACATGGCAAGTAAGATATCAGTAGAACACAATTAAATTAAACTAAACAAATCATTAAATGCTTCCGTCATCGATGGATGAGTATATATTGCCTCTCTAAGCGTTTGAAAATCTAAACCTGCATTTATTGCAATTTGAATAGTGTTGATCATCTCGTTTGAGTCTACGCAGAAAAGGGTGCAGCCTAATACTTTATTAGTATTTGCATCTACTATGGCTTTTAACACACCATTGGTTTCATTTAAAATCCTAGCTCTTGGCACAGCAGAAGCAGGAAGCTTTGCCACCTTAATTTGGTACCCTTTTTCAATCGCTTCTTTTTCTCTTAAACCAATATGAGCTAATGATGGGCTAATAAAAACTGAAAATGCAACCTGCTTCCTATTAGAAATGGAAGTATAACTTCCACCAAATAGTTGGTCTTTAATAATTCGAAAATCGTCTAAAGAAATATAAGTAAACTGAGGTCCTCCATTTACATCTCCCAGAGCCCAAATATTAGGTTGATTCGTTTTTAAAAATTCATCTACTACTATATATCCCCTTCTATCCTGTTCTATTTCGGCATTAGCAACCTTTAGACTATCAACATTAGGTCTTCTTCCTGTTGCCATAAGTACTGCATTTGCCTGCAGTTCGATAAGCTCACTATCTTCACTTTTATAGTCAACCTTAACTAAATCATCGTTCAAGTCTTCTATACTTTCAACCTTTACTCCATTAATAATATTGATTCCCTTTGCTGTCAACACCTTCAGAATCTCATCAGAAATATCTTTATCCTCCCTCGGCAAGAATTCTTTACTGATATTTAGCAAAGTAACCTTGGCACCAAACTTTGCATACATATCTGCAAATTCCAATCCTATAAAACCTCCACCTATAACCACAAGTTTGTCTGGCAAGCCAGATTGTTCCATTAAGGAAGTACTTGTGAATACTCTTTTCGAAGAATGAACACCCGGAATTGGTGGAATATATGGTAGTGTACCCGTATTGATGAAAATTCGATCAGCATGAATAAGCATACCCTCAGCTACACCTTCTTGTTTTACAACAACCTCATTGGAAGAGATAAAAGAAGCTTCTCCGGTAATTACAGTCGCTAATTCCAAGCCATCTATATTTTGGAAGTTTTTAGCTCTTAAAAAAGCGGTAAGATCATTTTTTGTCTGGTACGCAATATTATAAGGAACCTTCTTTTCAGCACTTACAATTAGTGCCTTTGTTGGAATGCATGCGATATTAATACAGCTTCCACCATACATTTTTTCTGATTTTTCAATGAGCGCTACCTCTTGTCCATGTTTTGCCAGATAACCAGCCAGTGTTTTCCCCCCCTTTCCAAAACCTATAATTAAATTCTGATAATGCTGCTTAATGGCTTTCATAACTAGTATGTTTTATACTAATTTAATGAAAAACAACAAACTATTTATTTAATAAATGAATAGCCCATCCTATTACAAAGAAGCCCAATCCGGTAATAACTGGGGGCAAAATTACCTTTGGCCCTGATACTCCAATATAAATTATGGCAACTCCTAAAACGACTAATAAAAATACCGCAACATTTAAAGCTACTTTTTTGTTCATATACTTTCCATTTAAATAAAACCCTATAATAGAATTTCTTTGTCGCTTTTTTACTATTTCTTCATTTTTAAGCGCAATAACTTTACGCTAGTTAAACTATATGCAAATTACTATGAACAAAATTCTACTTAAAAGAGCGCTTACACTATGTATAATAGCTCTGACTCTGTTAACTTCGTGCAAAAAAGGTGATGCTGGAGCTGTTGGAGATAAAGGAGACAAAGGAGATACTGGTGCAATAGGCGCCACTGGAGCTGACGGGACCAAAATATATTCAGGAATTACAATCCCCGATCCTAGTATTGGTAAAACAGGAGATTTTTATTTAAACCTTAACAATGGCAATTTTTACGGCCCTAAAACAGCTAACTGGGGAACTGCTACTAATCTCAAAGGAGCGAACGGAACGAATGGGACAAACGGAGCTACAGGGGCAGCTGGCTCTAAAATTTACAGTGGAAACACTACTCCCGCGGTAAACCTGGGGGTTAATGGCGACTATTATCTAAATACAACCTCCTATTTGTTTTATGGCCCTAAAACCAGTGGGACATGGCCTGCTCCAATAAATATGAAAGGTCCAAAAGGAGATCCTGGTACAGCAAACGTGATTTATTCTGACTGGTTTACCCCTACAACATATACGAACACGGTCATTTTTGATATAAATACATTAGCATATGACAAGGCAGAGCCTAAAATAACTGCTGACATCCTCAACAAAGGTGTTATATTGGTATATGCCAAATTAAATGGTTACACTTCTTCTCTTGGCCTGGTGGATAAACCGGTACAACTTCCTTATCAGCTAACCTATACTGTTGGTGGTACAGTATACACTGACACCTGGAGCTTTATTACGAGTGTTGGTAACATAAGAATCTCTTTCGTTAATGATAAAAACTTCTATACTGCAATTAACAACATCCACCAGTTCAGGTATGTTATTATTCCTGGTGGCGTTTCTGTTTTAGGCAATACAGACATTAGGAATTATGACAAAGTAAAAGAACTCCTTCAATTAAGGAACTAACTCTACCTATGTTCTAATAAATTAACGCAGTATTTTGAAAAGACAAACCCGCTTTACAATAGTAGAGCGGGTTTGTATCTATTATTGCCCCATCACCAATCTGGTTTGAGCCGCATCATTAACAGCATCTTGTAATTGAACACTTAATACACCATCCTTTACCACTGAGCGATCAATAGCTAAGATTATTTGTTGGATACCCTGAGGAAGATTGGTAACCACACCATTATCAGTAAACTTCAAAACAGCTTGACCTGCCCAGGCAGTTACACCCGATGTAGTGTTTAATGCCAACTTAACATTCCCATTATTTAATACTTCTAAATCGAACTTTAAGAAGCTATAACGCTTATTATTCACCTCTATAACAGGTAAATCAACAACTGGTAATTCTCCTGAAACCTTACTATACAAAGGCACCAATGGTGCTTTAGTATTTGCTTTGGTAATTAGATCTAAACCGCCCGCACTAAGTTTGGTTCCTAACTCTTTACTTGCTGTTACTATTCTCCATCTACGCACATAACGCTCATTTGGAACACGAAATTTACCGGTTTCACCAATTTTAGACAAGAAAGCAACCAAATTAATAAACTCTTGCTTATCCAAATTAGTCGTCAATCCTGGCGGCATTAATGAACCGGGCACCTTTTCAATTACTTTGATCTGCGTTTTAACAATGGCTATTTCCTTCCCACTCATATCTCGTATAACCACGTTTGTATTACCATCACTTATCAAATACCCTAAAACTTCAGACCCATCATTTTTAACAACCTTCTTCAGTTCAAAACCCTCTTTAATAGACTGGTTAGGGTATAATATAGAACGGATAATAGTTTCTACAGGGGAACTTGTTCCTAAACTGCTCAAATCCGGCCCAATACGACCACCTGCACCACCAGTTGCATGACAGGTTTGGCAACTAATTGCCGTTTTTCGGTATACAGCTTCGCCTAGTTCGGGATTACCCAAACCTTTTACTTCGCTAGCCAATTTGGCAATTTCCTGATCATTGGGTTGCTGTGGAGTACGCTCAGGAGGCAAAATCCCACCCGAAGCTTCCAACGCCTTTTTCAGACTTTTAACATCTTCATCATTATTTCTACTCGCGGCCAATTGACTTTGCATAGCTTGACGGGCTGCTTTTGCGAAACTTACAGGGATCTTTTTAGCACTAACCGCAGCAGAAAAAGCATTCACGCTTTCCTTACTAGCCAATAATGGCTGGAACAACTCTGTAGCATCTGTTTGGGCAGGTAGGCTTTTTAATAAAGCAACGGCCATATTACTGGCTTCAGTAGCATCAACACTAACCATTTGCGCCGTAGCCAATATTCTTAAATCCGTAGGATTTTTTGCAGTGGTCAATTCCAATAATGATTTTTTCGATTGAGTTGAACTTATTGTCGCCAGAGAGTTAAGAGCAGCTTTCTTAATATTTTTGTTCTCTTTTTTAGCAAGGCTAGCCAACCTTGGGATTAAGCTTTCCAACTTCCACAGGCCTGCTAAACGAATTGCACCAATCGCTTCAGACTCATCTTCATTATCCAAAAATGAAGCGATATGATTTAAATTCTGATCAGGCTTTAAATTCCGCTGACGAATAACATCTTCCAATGTAGCCAACTGCGCTGTTATACTTTTATCATGTTTATGATTTCCCTCCAACGCTATATTGAAAAGTATATTCAAATCAGCAACCTTACCATATTTGGCAATCGAGCTTAAAACATCTTTCTCATACTCATCCGGCACCTTCCCTTGTTGATAAAGTTGAACCAATTGCCCTACCGCATCCACATCACTTACTGATTTTAAAGCATACACCGTTTTCTTAGCATCTCCTAAAAAGAAAGGATCAGCTTTAACCTTTTTTAACCATACTGACTCCAATTCTCGGGTAGTTTGCCATAATGCAAAGTCAAGAAACTCATCCATTGGTTGCTCTAAAGCTTTCAATGCAATACGTTCTGCCTCGGGTGTATTTAATTTGCGCAGGGCGATCACAGCTTCCAAACGCACTTGAGCATGCTTATCCGTTATTGCTTTTGATAATATCGCCTGCACATCCGGAACCTTGTTATACCAAAGTTGAAGCGCTCTCAAAGCAGCCGCTCTTGCATTATGAGATTCAGCATTCAGCAAACTATTCAGTAATTTTTGGTTAACCACATCTAAGGATTGATATACCCAAAGTGCTTCCAATTGCTGATGCTCATAGTTTGCATCCTTTTTATCCAAATTATCCACCCATTTTTCCAAAGCCGGAATAACATTGTTAGCTCCACGATTTTTCAACACCTGCTTAGCTTGTGAACGTGTCCAATCTTCAGGCAACTTCAAAGCATCCAAGAGCTCATCAATGCTTGCCTTACTCAATTTAGGAACTTTAACTAGCGGCCTATTTTTAGCAACAATACGCCAGATACGCCCATGCTGCTGATCACGACGAGGATCATAGAAATCGACCTCACCATGCTGAATGATAGGATTATACCAGTCTGCCACATAAATTGCACCATCCGGCCCTACTGTAATATCGACAGGCCTAAATGCTACATTATCTGTCCACATCAAATCCTCCACCTGTTTCGAGGCATAACCACTTCCCTGTTCTTCCAGCTTAAAACGATTGATGCGATTGGCCCTAAAATCATTCGTAATAACACTACCCTGCAATGATTCAGGTAAATGACGGCCTGAAATCACATCCAATCCACTGTGTTTAGGTTGGCCCGGATTTAAACCACGAATAGTCCTTTCGGCACCCAAAGCAGTCACAAAAGTTGCACCCGGGAAGGAATAATTTATACCTTCGCCACCAGCGCCATCTGTTAAGAAAGACTGTCCCCATTTATCAAACTGTAACCCCCAGGGATTAACCAAACCTCTGGCATACACATCCAGTTCTAAAGTTTGAGGTTGCAATTTCCAAACGCCTCCTCCTTCCAGTCTTTTTGTGCCAAAAGGAGTTTCCACGTGGCTATAGATGTAAATAGATTGGTTAAAATAAAGTCGGCCTTCTGGCCCCCAACGGAAAGTATGAATCAAGTGATGAGTATCACCGGTTCCAAAGCCCGTTAGAACTTGTCGTCTGGTGTCTGCCTTTCCATCGCCATCTGTGTCCTTTAAATGTAGAATTTCTGTTGAATTGGCTACATAAACACCGCCATCACCAGGTAAAATACCCGTTGGTGTCATTAAACCTTCTGCAAATATGGTAGACTTATCAGCTTTACCATCACCATCCGTATCTTCTAAAATAAAAATCTTATCATTCGCTTGCTCCCCAGTTTTTAAATGCGGATAAGCAGTACTGCTCACTACCCATAAACGTCCATCTTCGTCCCAATTCATTTGAATAGGCTTTGCCACCATCGGCTCAGAGGCAAATAAGGTAACTTCAAAACCATCGGCCACTTTAAAAGACTCCTGCTCTTTCTTAGGGTCCGGATCTGGTTTTTCTTTATCAAATTGGTAAACAGCTGCCGTAGCTAAAATAGCCACTGGAATCATCATCACCCCACAAAACACCTTGATTGAACGTTTAATTTTCATCTTACTTTACTGTTACAATTTGATATACGATAGATTTTGGCGCGCTATTTAAATAAATTTGATTTTCCAGCCAAACCATAATATATTCTAAATCAGCTAACCCCTCCTTATGTCTGCCTTGCTCATAGGCTCTAAAACCAGTGATATAGGTTTCATTCCAAGGACGATACTGTTGAAAAAACAAATCATTCTTTTTGTTAATTAAATGTTGAATCTGCTTTGTCTGATCAAAAACACCACCCTGCTTAATTTCAATACCAGTCTCCCAGCTTTTTGCCGAAGCAGTGATCAGGGGTACATTATCTGCCGTTAAGGTATAAAATCCCTTTTTTAAGCCGCCTATTTTGATAGTCCTCTTCTGTTCAATTTTGGACAATTCAGCAGCCAATAGTGGCAATGGCAAGTAAGACTCTGCTATCGTAAATTTCATCTGTTGAGCTTCTGAGGGGAATATTTTTACCGGCGCTGCAGCCTCGAGACCCGATTTTAGCACCTGAAGATTTATCACCTGAGGTTGTGAAACTAAACCTAACCCATGTTCTAAAGCAGTAGCCAACAGATAGTATCCTGCTTCATTTAAATGGATACCATCCTCGGAAACTTTAGTTTGCTTTTGAAAATCGGTCACGGGGTTATACAGATCGATAAACTGCTTATCCCGAGCCTTCGCAATATCAGCAATAGCTTTAGCATAAAGTTGTAAATCTTTATTTCTGGATTCCAAAATATCAGCTGGTATTCCAGAAAGTACCGGAATGGGAGAAAGTAAAATAGCTTTAGCGCCTAGTTCGTCGGTTTTATCCAATAATTTATTTAAACCATCCTTAAATTTATCCAGTCCGGCAGCACCATCTTGCGCCTCTACACCACCATAAGCTATAAATATTATTGTAGGTTTAGCCGCGGTAATTTGCTGCATTAAAGTTTCGTAGGCCGTTGGAGGATTAGTAAAATGACTGCGTGCTTGCCCAAATACATTATCGCCCTCCCAGCCAAGGTTGCGGAAAGTCACTTTTTTATCTGGCCAACGTGTGGTTAATGCCAATTCTAAATAGCCATTTTTATCGCTTTCAAACAACGAATTGCCCAGGAAAACGACGCGGTCACCATCCTTCAATTCAAATTCCACCGTCTTTCCTGCTTGATTTTGCGCCATAACAATAGACGGCATAGCAAAGAACAATAATAAGACATAACCAAACGTGGTCGACAAAGCGATCTTTCTCATGTATAGTTTTAGGTAATTTCCTCAGAAATTATTGTTAAAAATGCGATTTATATAGGTCGCATAATTGTACAAAAAACTTTTCAAATTATCATCCTGTTCTCTAGGTTACCAATTGTATCAATCTTAATAGATTAGAATTTCAAAAATTGATGTTGCATTAATACCATTTCAAGGTATTGGTTAAATTAGTCAGCTCTTTATATTAGATTTGTAAACATGAAGATGCTCATCACTATTTTAACACTCTTTCTTGCACAAAATACATTTGCACAAAAACTAGATACCATATGGTATAACAATAAATGGAAAAAAACGCAGCAAGTAAGCGAAAGACATTTTTTTAGAGTAATCGAAAAATTAGATACAGACAAATACAAAGTCAAGGATTATTTTGAAACCGGATCCCAACAAATGGAGGGTTTTTTTTCATCTCTAGACCCCGACATAAAGAATGGCGATTTTAAGTATTGGTTTAAAAGTGGAAAAAAACAAATGGAAATCACATATGAAGCCAACCAAGCGATCCAAGTTTGCGAATACAATGAAGAAGGAGAAATTACCAAAGAATGGGAACGGATTCCTGTAATTAAAGTAGTAAATGGAGAAACTGTAACAGAATTTCGGCTACTTCAACGTTCGCCAAAATTTCCTGGAGGCACAGAGGCTCTTAATGAATTTATCGCAAAGAATATCAAATATCCTAAAAAAGGTTCTAACATCAAGGGTCAGGTTGTTGTTCAGTTCAAAGTAAATATAGAAGGCGAAGCCATAAACCCCACGATCGTCATCAGTTTAACTCCAGATTATGATCGGGAAGCCATTAATTTGATAAAGAAAATGCCTACATGGGAACCAGGTAGGCAAGGCGGAAAATTGGTTCCAATTACACTTTCACTACCGATTAATTTTAATTAGAATTTCAGATACTTAAAGGTTATTCATTGTTGTGCCTCTTACTGTGATTCTCATAGATTGTTGCTTATAGAGCTACATTTACATACTTTGATCTTTACCGTCCTTTATTGATCCGTCCTTTAAACTTACTGATACCGTCCATAAAAGCTTCCACAATTATTCTTCCTGTAGGAAGATGCTTAAGATCATAACTGAATACAGCATTCTTAACAGATTTGTATTCATGTTTTTGCCATACAATACCATCTACCGTGATCTGCACCGTCATGTCACTTAGCTTGTTGGAAACCACGCTCAATTGCGTTTGGTCAACTACTGATCTTGGAAACATGGAAAACGCATAACGAGCTATTGTGCTATCTACTTCAAAGCCCGGAACTACCTTAAAACTAAACATTTCACCGTTCCCGCAATCACTCTCGAAAGCATGGATAAGATTTCCCTTCATATCAAATAGGCGAAGATAACCATCTCCATTTTTAGGCTGTGCCCAGAATTGTAATCCATTACCGGCTGTGTCGATCAGGTGAAGGGAATGGGTACCCGCCGAAAGGCGTATGGTATCAGTATAAAGTGTTACAGCAGCTAACTGTGATGCTGTTTTTTGAAAAACAGTATCTTGTTGGGCATTTACAAGAAAAATACTGTTGTCTTTAGGTTGTTTATTCGTAAGAAATTGCAGGACAAATTCTGAAGGGAATTTCTCTGGTGCAGTGAAGACAGCTTTCATTTCATTATCCGCTGACCATGCATCTTTTTTCCCGTTAGGTTGGATAAGCATTACATTAAATACATTTTCGCCATCTTTTTCCTGAATTTCTCCCGGTAATACAACCTCGGCTACTTTATTAAAAGGAAGGTTTCCTTTCCAATGGAATGTTTTGGAGGGGAACCCATCAGTTCCATACACAATTGTGAGCGAACGAATCGGATCGGCACCAAGATTCCTAAAGGATATATGAGGGCCGGAACTGGCCGGGTTTAACCGGGAAAAACGTTGTTCATCGCTGGGAACCATAATGGATTCAACCGCCACATCTATTTTTTGTGTAGGTGCTGAATAATGAAACAAATAGGCTGAAATATTTTCAACCGCCTGTATGTTCTCAGTAGCTGTGTAGGGTTCCATCTGCAACGAAACCTTATGGCTTCCCGGCTTTGTAAATACATCGATCACATCAGGCTGTTGTAAATCACCCGGACACCAATACGCCCGGTCGAATATCCAGGTGCCCCCTTGGGGATACAGCGGATTGTTGCCACACTTTTTCCACATATCCCTCCTATCAACTACTTTTCCATCCAGCACGAGTTCACGCCAGCGACTACAAAACTCACTGCAACCACGTGGTTTGTCCATACCATGCCCGGTATGCTGCATACGTATCCGACTTAACGCCGCACCACTTATCAACTCATAACTTATCGGCAGCAAATTCTCTTCAATCTTCTCTTTCGGATCTCCATATTTATACGCTTTATTCCACAAGGTTGTTATGCCAAGTGGTGTAACAACAGGAGGACCGGATAGGATTTCAAAGTCTATGGTAAGTGCCCAGCCTACAGTTTTATCCTCATAACCGGAATGTACATAAACAATTTCTACACTATCACGAAGGAAAGGAGCGAAATCGGTAACATCAACCTGCCATTTCCAGCTCCACCCTTTATTGTAAATACTGCCATACGGTGTAAGCATCCTGCCCAATTCGTAGTTAAGCACCTGACCATGTGCTCCACCTTTTCGTCGCAGTACAATATGATCCAAGTAATCCCAATGTGCAGTAAGCAGGCCATCTGGACTTCCTAGCGTAACATGCATGGTCACTTTCCTTATGGGGTAATCAGCTTTAGGGAATACGCTCCATGCAGGGTAGGGATTTTCTCCCTTACCACCAGGATCGCAAATAATAGTAGCACGGCTATGCGTAACAACATGACTTATCTCTGACTTTTGAGCCCCAGCTCTAAGACAGATGATGAGGCAAAATAAGGTAAGTATCGATTTTAAGTTCATTAGTCTGAAAAATTAATAGTTAAGAAACTATATAGTCATCATTAAAAAATCAATCAGGTTTTTCTGCAGTATCCCCCCGTGATTTTCACCTAGTATAGCATCATTGAAAGTAACCACATATTTAGGATAATTGTCTTGAATCTCTCTAAGATTTCCAAATTCACGTTCTATCGTTTCCTCATGATAAAGCGTCAAACAAACCTGCACATAGATTTTAGTTCCATTTCTATCTCCGGTAAAATCAATCTCCTTATTGCCTAATTTCCCTACATATACCGTATAACCTTGATGGAGGAGATGAATATATACTACATTTTCCAATAGCTTATGAAGATCAGCCCGTTGATTAAAACCAAGAATAGAATTCCGTAAACCTATATCTTCAAAATAATACTTTTCCCCTATTTCAAAGATTTTCAAGCCACCAATTTCCGAGCGAACTACTTTATGAACAAAATAGGCATTCACTAATGCTCTGAGATAATTGATGGTCAATTGAGGGGAAATATCTGTTTTCTGAGATTTCAAATACTTACTAATATTGCTTGCCGAAAAGAGTGAGCCCATATTATCAGCCAGATAGGCTACTAAATTTTCCAAAAAAGAGACATTTCGTATATTCTCACGTGCCACTACATCCTTTAAAAGAATGGTTGAATATACGTTACGCAAATACTCAAAAGGCGTATCATCTTCCAAGTCGAGGTTTGCTAAAAATGGCATCCCTCCATATTTCAAATATTTCAACAAACTTTCGAATGAATTTTCGAGTCCATGAAACTGAAGAAATTCTTGATAATTCAAGCTATGGATATGAAAAGCCACATACCTTCCTGAAAGATATGTAGCTAACTCACCTGACAACATATTAGCATTACTTCCTGTACAATAAATATCATAAGTATTCTTTGCCAACAAACTACGCAACGAACGTTCAAAAGAGGCAATTTCCTGCACCTCATCAATGAATAGATAATTAGGTTTACCTTCAATCCATTTATCCTTTAAATACTCATTTAGCTCAATATTACTTATGATTGGAATAAAATCTTCCATCTCCATATTGATGTATATAATGTTTGCATCAACAACCGTATTCCTAATGTGGTCCATCAGTTGCATCATTACATAGCTTTTCCCTACACGTCTTTGACCAGTAAGTACTTTAATCACCTGCCTATCAATAAATGGGATAATACGGTTTGTATAAATAGGACGTTCTATCAATTTCATCTCACAATAGTTTCATGTATATCGTATATACAATATAAATATAAACAAAGTTTCATGTATACCGTATAAAAAACAAGAAAGAGGAAAGAGTTTCATTTATATCGTAGATGCGATTCCTGATTATATGAATGGAAATTTCTGGGGAAATGAATAGGATCTCTTTAAAACTAAAAACCCACTCTACTTATCGTAAAGCGGGTTTTATAGCCCAAGCGTTACATTTTTCGAACTCTTTTAATGACGATTTAATGCTTTTAGCTAAATTAGGTGGCAGTGACGTTGAGACCAAGTGTTACCCTCGCATTTAACCAAACACCTCCTAAACTTAAATAACCGCTCCATTATTTAAGTTTTTCCGCTGTTTACTTAAATAAACATATCTTTATTTAAGATTTATTGAAAATGAACAGATACAATTCAGGAAAGCAAATAAACCAGGGATATTACAAAAGTTTCCAACCGAATCTGATAAACAGAGAATGGCATCTTGATAATATGGAAGTAATACAATTGTTGAGTAGAGCTGATAGACATGTAGGACGACTAGATATGTATTCCGAATATGTGAACATAGAATTATTCATACGAATGCATATTGCAAAAGAAGCCACCCAATCTTCGAAAATTGAAGGTACTCAAACAAATATGGAAGAAGCCTTTTTAAGTAAAGACGAAATAATTGCTGAGAAAAGAGATGACTGGGAAGAAGTTCAGAATTACATAAGTGCCATGAACGAGGCCGTAAAATTACTACACCGCCTACCTTTTTCGTCTCGTCTGATTAAGCAAATTCATAATATATTATTACAAGGAGTTAGAGGAGAGCACAAGCTCCCAGGGGAATATCGAAGTAGTCAGAACTGGATTGGTGGGGCAACTCTGAATGATGCAATTTTTATTCCGCCAGTACATACATCAATCGATGAACTTATGTCTGATCTAGAGAAGTTTGCAAATGATGATTTAAACCCATTACCCGATCTAATAAAAATTGCTATTATTCATTATCAGTTTGAAACTATTCACCCATTTTTAGACGGAAACGGCCGTGTTGGTAGGCTTCTTATCACGATTTACTTGGTAAGTAAAGGAATTCTTAAACAACCTATCTTATATCTCTCAGACTTTTTCGAAAATAACAGGCAATTATATTATGATAACCTCATGTTGGCAAGAACTCAAAACAACATATCCCAATGGCTGAAGTTTTTCTTAACAGGGATTATAGAAACCGCCAAGAAAGGCGTCACTACATTCGATGCAATTCTTCAGTTGCAAAAAAGCTTAGAAATAAAACTGAAAACATTAGGTAACCGAAATATAAATGCGCAGAAGGTAATTGATTATTTATATACCCAGCCTGTGATTAATGTCAGCAATGTTGAAGCCATCATCCAAAAATCTTATGTAACAGCTTATAAACTGATTAATGATTTAGAACAACTAGAGATTTTGAGCGAGATATCCGGTGCTCAAAGAAACAAGCTTTATGTTTTTAAAGATTATCTTGACTTATTCAAAAAATAGATAATAATCGGCTCCATTACCTTAGATAAAAAAACCTTCAGGTTTCTGAAGGCTCTCTTAATAATTTTCATGAAATAAAATCCCATGTTGTTCCTAAGGTGGGAGAAGTAGCCCGTAGGCTACAAATATCGAACTCTTTTAGCGACGATTTAATGCTTTTATCGCACCTTGGAAATGATCCGACAATAGAAGTGTGAGATACACAAAACTCATTAGACGTCTATAAGCTAACAGTAAAAACGAGAACATACGGAAACCTGTCAAAAGGTCAATTTGTCCAATTTTCAATTTTTCCGTTATCATCCACCCAAATTTCTAAATAAATATCCTCCGATATAGGTTTCCCATTGTTTTTAATAATATCAAATCTGAGGCTTTTTAATGCTTTGAGCATGGTACCGGTACAATAATCGTTTTCTTTTCTTTCCTGTGGGTCGATTTTTTCCCCTGACTCATACCTGTGCATATTAATTTCCGAAACCTTGCCATACTCGTCGATTGTTATCAAATACTTTTCAGAGCAATCACAGTCATCTGAGGTCTTCCATTTAATCCCTTTGAGCTTTTTAAACAAAATATCAGAGATTTTAACTTTATACTCTCTATTGATGGCTTTTGGATCGTCAACATAATTATTTACATTCTCAATATTTGACACATTGCCATTAGAAATATTTAATATTTTCTCCTCTTCATAAATAGTACTGAAAACGCCATCCCATCTTACTATTTTACTTGTCAACGGAAAATTCAGGTCGCCAGAAAACCAATTAATAAACACTTTGCCATTTATAAGTCTATCTCCGAAAATTAAATGCATCTTCTTTAGTGAGGTTCTTTTATCTATTAATGTTTTCCGAAGGCTGCCACAATCGATAATATCCGCAAGAAAAAGACTATCATTCTCTATTTTATAAATAGCTTGGTAGCCTCTCCAACAATTAAAAGAACCTCCGTCACGAAAACTCAACCCAAATAATTGCTCGCGAGGCCCCTGCTCATGTTTTTGCAGATATTGCTCAATAAGTAGATTATAAGTTGCGATAGTATCATTTTTATAAATAATATAATCTGGTAGTTGTGGACTAGCAAAAATATTTAAAGACGAATGTATAAGAATAACTAGTACGATACTCACTTTAACCTTAATAGAACGTTGCATATAAAAATCAGGTTGATAGTTTTATAATTGGAATATAACTAAATATATGCAAACAAAAAATCCTAGGAATTAAAAAACTACTTCATCTTCTAGCAATTCCTTTGAAACAAAAAAGCCGTTCTTCTTATCGAAAAACGGCTTTTTGTTTTGTAGCCCGTAGGGGAATCGAACCCCTGTTTCCAGAATGAAAATCTGGCGTCCTCACCCCTAGACGAACGGGCCATTTTGGTTGCCTCAGCTGTATTAAAGCTGCGAACCTTTTGGTAGCGGGGACCAGACTCGAACTGATGACCTTCGGGTTATGAGCCCGACGAGCTACCAACTGCTCCACCCCGCACTATATCTTTTCAAAAAAAAATCGCTTATTTACCTTAAAGCGATTATGTAGCCCGTAGGGGAATCGAACCCCTGTTTCCAGAATGAAAATCTGGCGTCCTCACCCCTAGACGAACGGGCCATTTTTGGTTGCCTCAGCTTTACTAAAGCTGCGAACCTTTTGGTAGCGGGGACCAGACTCGAACTGATGACCTTCGGGTTATGAGCCCGACGAGCTACCAACTGCTCCACCCCGCACTATATACAATTTGGAGTCTTTATTAAATCCTTAACTCTTCTTCCGAATTGGAATGCAAAGATATAATTCGTTTCTTTGCGGTGCAAATTTATTTTAAAAAATATTTTTATGTCGCATAAAGCAGGTTTTGTAAGTATCATAGGTAAGCCCAACGTGGGCAAATCAACCTTAATGAATGCCCTGGTGGGCGAAAAACTTTCGATCATTACTCCGAAAGCCCAAACAACCCGCCACCGTATTTTAGGAATTGTTAATGAAGAAGATTATCAAATAGTTTTTTCTGACACCCCGGGCATCATAAAACCAAGATATGGTTTGCAAGATTCTATGATGAGTTCAGTAAAGGGAGCATTAACTGATGCCGATCTTATACTCTTTGTTACCGACATTAATGAACAACACGACGAGAATGATGTATTAGAAAAAATCATCAACACTACTATCCCGATGATTGTGCTGATCAACAAGATTGATAATGCGACTCAAGAGCAGGTAGAGGAAAAGTCGGCATACTGGCAGGAAAAATTAAACCCAAAGCATATATATGCTATTTCTGCGCTTCACCAATACAATCTTGAAGGCATTCTTACCATGATTTTAGACCATTTGCCAGAACATGCACCTTTTTATGATAAAGATGACCTTACAGATCGTAACCAAAGATTCTTTGTTTCTGAGATCATCAGAGAAAAGATTTTCAACAACTATCAGAAAGAAATACCTTACAGTACAGAGGTCGTAGTTACTTCCTTTAAAGAAGAAGAAAATATCACAAGAATCAGCGCTGAAATCATTGTAGAGCGTGATTCTCAAAAAAACATACTAATAGGTAAAGGAGGCGCAAGCCTGAAGAAAGTTGGGACTGAAGCACGTAAGGATATTGAGAAATTTTTAGATCAAAAAGTCTTTCTTGAAACCTTTGTAAAAGTAATTCCAGACTGGAGAAGTAAAAAGAACTACTTAAAAAGTTTCGGGTACGAAAATTAAGCTTACCTTTGCAACCCCTTAATAATTAATACAATTCACAACACAATATGAGCAATATTATCGCAATCGTCGGAAGACCAAACGTAGGCAAATCTACCCTTTTTAACCGCTTAACAGAAAGTCGTAAAGCTATTGTTGATGATTTTAGCGGCGTAACCCGTGATCGTCACTACGGCTCGGCTGAATGGACAGACAGACAATTCACTGTAATTGACACAGGGGGTTACGTAGCAAACTCTGAAGATGTTTTTGAAACAGCAATCCGTGAACAAGTAATTATTGCTATCGAAGAAGCAAGTGTATTACTATTTATGGTTGATGTTACAACAGGCATTACAGATCTAGACGACGAAATAGCACAATTACTTAGAAGAAGTAAAAAGCCAGTATTTACAGTAGTAAATAAGGTTGACAATACCCAGTTACAAAACGAAGCTTCTGTATTTTACGGATTCGGTCTTGGAGAAATCTACCCTATCTCGTCTATGACTGGATCAGGAACAGGTGATCTTCTTGATGATGTTGTAAAAAACTTCGAGGATCTTCCTGAAGAAGAAAACACGCTTCCTAAAATCACTATAGTAGGTAGACCAAACGTTGGTAAATCATCATTAATCAACGCATTGATCGGTAAAGACAGAAACATTGTTACCCCAATTGCTGGTACAACCAGAGACTCAATACATATTCATTACAACCAATTCGGGCATGAATTCATGTTTATTGATACTGCCGGTTTACGTAAAAAAACCAAAGTAAAAGAGAACATTGAGTTTTATTCTGTAATGCGTACAATTAAAGCATTAGAAGAAGCCGATGTAGTTATCTTGATGGTAGATGCAACTGAAGGTTTAGAATCTCAGGACGTAAACATTTTCCACCTTGCAGAGAAAAACAAGAAAGGTATCGTAATTCTTGTAAACAAGTGGGACTTAATTGAGAAAGATAGCAAAACTGTAAAAGCATTTGAAGATCAGATTCGTCAGAAATTGCAACCATTTACGGATGTGCCAATTGTTTTCACCTCAGTAGTAACTAAACAACGTATTTTCCAAGCTATCGAAACCGCTTTAGAAGTACATAAAAACAGAGGCAAGAAAATACCTACCTCTAAATTAAATGATGTAATGTTGCCGATCATTGAAAACTATCCGCCACCAGCATTAAAAGGTAAATACATCAAAATAAAATACATCACACAGATCAACGGAACATCTCCAATGTTTGCTTTCTTCTGTAACTTACCTCAATACATCAAAGAACCTTACAAAAGGTTTATTGAGAATAAGCTTCGTGAACATTTTGATTTTAGCGGGGTACCAATCCAGATTTATTTCAGACAGAAATAAGCTTATTGCAAGCTTGTTAATGCCTGTTTTACCATAGCATCACTTAGGTTAAGCGCTTTATAATAACCCGCATCACCTAAGTGATACTTACATAAAAGCACCTTCATATCATTCAAGATAAGCGGCTTTGCCGAAGCAAGCTGTCTCTGGTCAACAATTATATTACGGTTCTGGATATATTTTACCAGATCGCGGTAATCTACTTCACTTACATTAAAGGTTGCCAAATTCTGTTCAATAAATGAAGCGGAATATCTACTAGCCAAAATATCGTAAACAAAATCAAGCAATACTCTTTTTGAGGCCAGAATGCTATAACATTTATTATAACCAACAGTATCCATTTTCACATAAATATCAGGCTGAATACCTCCGCCAACATAGGCCCTGCCTTTCACACTGTCTTTTTTAACCAATCTTTTTGAAGTAAGCTCTCCATCATTGAAACGATTTTCTATCTCATCCTGATAAGCTTTATACCCGTCTTTATATGATTTTTGTATACTTCTTCCTGATGGAGTATAATAACGAGCAATTGTTAGGTTTAATGCTGACCCATCAACAAAAGGAAACTGTTCCTGAACCAACCCTTTACCAAAAGAGCGGCGACCAATTATAAGCCCCCTATTAAGATCCTGTACCGCACCGGCAAGGATTTCGCTGGCTGAGGCTGTATTCTCATTGATAAGAACTACAAGCTTACCGTCCTCAAACTCTCCACCACCTGTTGCCACATAATCCGTACGCGGTTCATGCTTGCCTTCTGTATAAACTATCAGTTTATTTTCTTCAAGGATTTGATTAGCCAAACCTGTGGCTGCAGTTAAATACCCACCGCCATTATCACGAAGGTCAAGCACTAGTTTTTTCATCCCTACCGCTTTAAGCCCCCTTATTGATTCCACAAAGTCACTATCCGTATCCGAACCAAACTTACTGATTCTCAAATAGCCAACATCATTATTCAGCATATACGAAGCATCGATACTACTCACCCTCACCCTATCACGTTTTACGGTAAAAACAGCGGCCTGCGCATTACCCGGATGCACAATAGTTAGTTTCACGGCAGTCCCCTTTCGTCCTTTGATCTTACCAATCATCTGATCTCTGGGCAAAGCTTTACCACTAACAAAAATTGTATCCACTTTAAGAATTCTATCACCTTGTCTTATTCCCGCTAAAAATGCAGGTCCATCTTTAATTACATTAGTAACCAACAAAGAATCATTCAAAATATAATATTCGATACCGATGCCTTCAAAATTTCCGCTTAGTGTTTCAGCAAATTCACTTGCCTTAGCAGGAGGAAGATATACACTGTGAGGATCTAGCTTATGCAATAAACTATCAATAGGAAGATTATTTAAGCTATCTGGGTTAACCTCATCAACATAATTCCTATTAATGATGTGAAGAATCTCATCTACTTTCTGTGCATTATTATCTGCCACATAAGTAGTTTTCTGAAAGCTATAGCCCTGGTCTTTCAAGAACTTATAGCCCAAAAACATACCACCTATTAAAGTTACAGAATAAGTTAATGCAATTAGGAGATTATATTGGGTATTCTTTTTCATTAGTAAAGGCACTGTAAAGGTATAAAATTACACGGGGATATATAGCAAAATTCGGGAGAGTTTATCAGTAAATATGTGCGATTTTCGCTATTTACAATTGATTTCCCCTATTATTTCTAGTTTAACAAGAAAATCGCCAATTTTAACAAAAAATAGAACAATGATAAGAGTAACCGAGCAAGAATCAGCCTACAATGATATTGATAAAATGTCTGTACTTGAAATTCTGAAGGGTATAAATAATGAAGATAAAACAGTTCCAGAGACTGTTGAAAAAGTAATCCCACAAATAGAAAAACTTGCTACTGCAGTTGCTGAGCGAATGAGGAATGGTGGAAGATTATTTTATATCGGCGCCGGCACTAGCGGTCGACTTGGCGTTGTTGATGCTTCTGAATGCCCTCCTACCTTCGGTGTTCCATTTGATTGGGTTGTCGGCATTATCGCCGGCGGAGATAATGCGATAAGAAGAGCAGTTGAAAATGCAGAAGACGATGATAAGCAAGCATGGATTGATCTGCAGGAATTTAACATTGGCGCTAACGACTGTTTAATTGGTCTTGCAGCTTCAGGAACTACCCCATATGTAATTGGCGGGTTAAGCACTGCCCATAAAAACGGAATTTTAACCGGTTGCATTGTATGTAATGAAGGTAGCCCAATAGCTAAAGAAAGTGATTTTCCTGTTGAAGTTGTTGTAGGCCCTGAATTCTTAACAGGATCTACCAGAATGAAATCAGGAACAGCACAAAAACTAGTGCTAAATATGCTTAGCACTACTGTAATGATAAAATTAGGCCGAGTTAAAGGCAATAAAATGGTCGACATGCAGTTAACCAATCATAAACTGGTAGACAGAGGAGTACTAATGGTAATGGACGAATTGAAAATAGATTATAGCCAAGCCGAAGAGCTACTTATCCGTAATGGCAGTGTCCGCAAAGCTGTAGAATCCTTTAATAAATAACCAACCATGCACGAAATAGAGCCTTATTATCTTTGGAGAGATGATTACATCGCGGCCGAAGATGAGCGTTCTCCATTCTATAATACTGAATACTCGGAGTTTTACTTCGACAAGCAGTTATATAATTTCCTGATACACCCGCAATGGGATGATTTCGGATCAAGCACTATGTACCTCAAGGTACTTTATGCTGATTACGACAGAAATTATGTAATTATAGAACTTATTGGAGAATGGAATGATGCAATTGGAAACGACATTATGCTATTAAAACGCGAAATAATAGAACTAATGATTGATGAGGGTATCAACAAATTCATATTAGTTGGCGAGAACGTATTGAACTTTCATTCTTCTGAGGACAGTTATTACGAAGAATGGTTTCAGGATATTGAAGATGGCTGGATTACAGGCATCAATTTCCAGGAGCACGTGATCAATGAATTCCGCAGCGGTAATATCGATTACTACATTAACTTCGGTGGTGAACTAGACGATATGGCATGGAGAACACTCAAACCATTGCAATTCTTCAAAAAAGTTGAAGAAATCCTGACAAAAAGGCTCGGGGCATAGCTTTTGTTAGAATGAAACAATTAGTATCTTTAAATAAATTTAAAACACATGGATAACAATAATAATTATGATTGGGCACAGAAATCTGTTTTCGTGCAACAAGAGACAGGAATGGTTGCAAAGAAATTCTTTGCAAATGTATTCTTATGGATGTTTGTAGCGCTTGGTTTATCAACACTAGCCGCACTACTTATTTCAACCTCTCCTGCAGCCTTAAGTCAATTAATCAATTTTGAAACAGGCCAAAGAACCATATTAGGCTACATTGCGATGTTTGCACCTCTTGGTTTGGTCCTGATAATGGGAGCAGGTTTTAACCGTCTTTCTTATGGTGCTTTATTAGGTGTATTCGTTTTATTCTCAGTGTTACTTGGAGTAAGCTTAAGCTTTATATTACTAATTTATACTGCTGGTTCAATTGTAGCATGTTTCGCTGCAGCGGCCGGTATATTTGGAATAATGGCTGTTTTAGGCTACACCACAGATGTAGATTTAAGTAAATTCGGCCCTATTTTAATGGTAGGTGTTGCAGGTTTGTTTATTGCAGGTATTATCAACATGTTCATTGGAAGTGATCGCTTTAGTTACATCATGAGCTTCTTCGGTGTTGCAATTTTTACTGCCTTAACAGCATATGATGTTCAGAAATTGAAACGCATTGGTGCTGGTATTGAAGAAAATGGAGATCAAATGGTTGCAACCGACGCTAAGAAATTAGCAATAATGGGAGCATTATCTCTATACCTAGACTTTATAAACATCTTCTTATATTTATTAAGAATTTTCGGAAGCAGAAAATAACAACCTGTTTCTTAAACAATAATTAAAAGAGGCTAATCATCATTAGCCTCTTTTTTTATTCCGCCTTTATTTAATCGTTCGTCATCCTGAGTTCATCTCAGGACCTCGCACTAACAAGGCTTTCCTTCTCTTGAGGGGGCCTGAGATGAACTCAGGATAACGACCCACTGAATGATGCCCCACTGAATGACGAACAACCTTTACTACACGCCCTTTTTTGTTTTATCCCCAAAACAATATTCCGAAGACACTGAATAATTGCATCTTCCGTGAAATTTTATATGCTTTACCTCCCGAATTTTTGGAAATCATTTTTCTTTGTTGCACCTTTGTAATGCTTATAGAGAAAGACGGAGGGATTAGACCCTGCGATGTCTTAGCAACCTGTGCTTACAAGGTGCTACATTCTACTGGAACCAAACCATTGATTCCCGAAAGATAAGTTAAAGTCGACACCTAAACCGGACTTTTCGAATAAGCTTTGTATGTAATGAGTTCGGCACTTGTTTAGGCGTAGCCTCTATCAACTTTAGCTTATTACCTACTCATATTACTATTAAAAATGGACATTAGAGCAGAGTTAGAAAAACGTATCTTGATCATTGATGGTGCGATGGGCACTATGATACAACGTTACGTCCTTTCTGAAGAAGATTTCAGGGGCGAACGATTCAAAGATCATCCGTGTGATGTAAAAGGTAATAACGATTTACTAAACATTACCCGTCCGGATATCATTAAGGCCATTCACACCGAATATTTAAAGGCCGGCACAGATATCATTGAGACCAATACCTTTAGTACCCAACGTATTTCACTGGCCGATTACCAGATGGAAGAGCTTGATTATGAGATGAGCTTTGAAGGCGCTAAAATAGCCAAAGAGGCTGTTAATGAATTCATGGCGGCTAACCCCGACAGAAAATGCTTTGTTGCAGGTGCAGTTGGCCCTACCAACAGAACATTATCAATTTCCCCAGATGTAAACGACCCTGGATATAGGGCACTTACTTTCGATGAATTAGTTGATGCTTATTACGAACAAATACGCGGATTAGTTGATGGCGGTTCAGACCTGCTGTTAATCGAAACCATTTTTGACACCCTAAACGCAAAGGCTGCCATATTTGCCATTAAAAAATATGAGGATGTAATTGGTCGTAAAATAGAGATTATGATCTCTGGAACCATTACAGATGCTTCTGGAAGAACTTTATCAGGTCAAACTGCCGAAGCTTTCTTAAACTCTGTAATCCACGCCAATCCATTAAGTATAGGTTTCAATTGTGCCTTAGGTGCAAAAGATATGAGACCGCACATAGAAGAACTTTCTGCTAAAGCAGGATGCTATGTTTCTGCCTATCCTAACGCCGGTTTACCGAATGAATTTGGCGCTTATGATGAAATGCCTCATGAAACAGCTCATTTAGTAGAAGATTTCATTCAGCATGGCTTTGTAAACATAGTTGGCGGTTGCTGTGGAACTACTCCTGATCACATCGGCTGTATAGCTGCAAAAGCAAAAAATGTAGCACCTCGTAAAATACCTCAAATAGAACCACACCTGCGTTTAAGTGGTCTGGAACCAGTTACCATAACTCCAGAGAGTATTTTTGTAAACATAGGTGAGCGTACAAACATTACAGGTTCTCCAAAATTCTCAAAGTTAATTTTAGGAGGAGATTTTGAAGCTGCTCTTGCCGTTGCCCGTCAACAGGTTGAAGGTGGTGCACAGGTTATCGACGTGAATATGGATGAGGGCATGATTGATTCAGAAGCCTCAATGACCAAATTCCTTAACCTGATTGCTTCTGAGCCCGACATTTCCAAATTACCAATCATGGTCGATTCGTCCAAATGGACGGTTATAGAAGCCGGATTAAAATGTTTGCAAGGAAAAGGGATTGTAAACTCCATCTCACTTAAAGAAGGAGAAGACAAATTCCGCGAAAGTGCACGCAAAATCATGACTTACGGCGCTGCCGTAGTGGTAATGGCTTTTGATGAGCAAGGACAGGCCGACAATTTTGAAAGAAGAAAAGAGATCTGCAAAAGATCATACGATATTTTAGTTGATGAAATTGGCTTTCCAGCCCAAGACATCATCTTCGATCCAAACATCCTTACCGTTGCAACCGGATTAGAAGAGCATAACAACTATGCGGTAGATTTCATAAACGCTACCCGCTGGATTAAAGAAAACCTTCCTCATGCAAAAGTAAGCGGTGGTGTTTCAAACATTTCCTTCTCCTTTAGAGGAAATAATACCGTTAGAGAGGCTATGCACTCTGCATTCTTATACCATGCCATCAAAGCTGGTTTAGATATGGGAATTGTAAATGCAGGTATGCTTGAGGTTTATCAGGAAATCCCACCAGAACTATTGGTTCTTGTAGAGGATGTATTGTTAAACCGCAGGGATGACGCTACCGAGCGATTGGTAGAGTTTGCAGACACCATCAAATCTAAAGGGAAAGAGATCATTAGGGACGAAGAATGGCGCAAAACCACTGTCGAAGAAAGGCTGTCTCATTCATTAGTTAAAGGAATTATAGAGTACCTTGATGCCGATGTTGAAGAAGCACGTCAGAAATATCCTAGGCCAATTCAGGTAATTGAAGGCCCGTTAATGGATGGAATGAACATTGTAGGCGATCTATTTGGAGCTGGTAAAATGTTCTTACCTCAGGTTGTAAAATCTGCCCGCGTAATGAAAAAGGCTGTTGCTTACCTATTGCCATTTATTGAGCAGGAAAAGCTTGATAACCCGGATCAGGATCAGAATTCATCTGCAGGCAGAGTATTAATGGCAACTGTAAAAGGTGACGTACACGATATCGGAAAGAATATTGTAGGTGTAGTTTTGGCTTGTAATAACTTCGAAATCGTTGACATGGGCGTAATGGTTCCTGCACAGGAGATCATTAAAAAAGCCAAAGAGATAAACGCTGATATTATTGGATTAAGTGGCTTAATCACCCCTTCTCTTGATGAAATGGTACACTTTGCCAAAGAAATGGAGCGTGAAGGGTTCACCATTCCTTTGATTATTGGTGGTGCTACCACTTCAAGGATCCATGCCGCTGTTAAAGTTGCGCCTAACTATTCTGGCCCAGCTATACATGTGCTTGATGCTTCAAGAAGTGTAACGGTATGCAGTACTTTAATGAACAAAGATACCCGCGAAGATTACATCAACGGTATTCGCGAAGAATATGATAAGGCTCGTGAGGCTCATTTAAACAAACGCTCAGATAAGCGCTTTAAAACAATTGAACAAGCCAGACAAGACAACTTTAAGATAGATACTGCATTAGTTGCTCCTACCCCGTCATTTACAGGAACAAGAGTATTTGAGAACTATCCTCTTGAAGAACTTGTGTCTTACATCGACTGGACTCCTTTTTTCCAAACCTGGGAGTTACGTGGCAGTTATCCTCGTATCCTTGAAGATAAAGTTGTTGGTGATGAGGCTAAAAAGCTTTTTAATGATGCAAAAGCATTATTGAAAAAGATTGTTGACGAGAAACTACTTACAGCAAAAGCTGTAATAGGTTTCTGGCCTGCACATGCAAAAGGCGATGATATTGTGCTTGATGTAGAGGGTAAAGAGGTTGTAATTCATACATTACGCCAACAGGCTGAAAAGGTTGCCGGTCAACCTTACTATGCATTATCAGATTTTATTGCTCCAAAGGAAACCGGTGTTCCTGATTATTTTGGTGGTTTCGCCCTTACTACAGGAATTGGTTGTGATGAAATGGTAGCTGAGTTTGAAGCTAACTACGACGACTACAACAGCATTATGGCAAAAGCATTAGCCGACAGGCTTGCTGAAGCTTTTGCTGAGAAAATGCATGAGCTTGTGCGTAAAGATTACTGGGGTTATGCTAAGGATGAAAGTCTGGACAATGAGGCGCTGATTAAAGAAGAATACGCAGGTATTCGTCCGGCACCGGGTTACCCAGCTTGTCCAGAGCATACAGAGAAAGGCACCTTATTTGAATTGCTTGATGCAGAAAACAGAATCGGCCTACGTTTAACCGAAAGCTATGCAATGCACCCTACCGCAGCAGTAAGCGGCTTTTACTTTGCTCACCCACAATCAAGATACTTTGGCCTTGGTAAAATCACCAAAGACCAGATTGATGATTATGCAGTGAGAAAAGACATGCCTGTAGAAGAAGTAGAGAGATGGTTAAGCCCTAATTTAGCCTATTAATTTAAACCGAACCAACACAATACGAGACCATTACAATGAAAATTATAGATCATATAAAAAACGCTAACGGTAAAACGTTATTCTCATTTGAACTATTACCGCCTGTAAAAGGCAAAAGCATAGAAGAAATTTATAAAGCAATAGATCCGTTGATGGAGTTTAACCCTCCATTTATCGATGTAACTTATCACAGAGAAGACTACATCTACAAGCAACACAGCAACGGCCTATTAGAAAAAGTTTCTTATCGTAAAAGACCTGGTACAGTAGCTATTTGTGCTGCTATCATGAATAGATACAAAGTAGATGCAGTACCTCACCTGATTTGTGGTGGTTTTACCAAAGAAGAAACTGAAAATGCATTAATAGATCTTCAATTTCTAGGCATCGACAATGTATTGGTATTAAGGGGAGATGCCCGCCATGCGGATTCTTCTTTTATCCCAACACCAGGCGGCCATGCCTTTGCCACAGATTTACTTCAACAGGTAACAGACATGAACGTAGGTAAGTATCTTCACGAAGATCATTCTGCATTTAAAACAGACTTCTGTATAGGTGTTGCCGGTTATCCAGAGAAACATTTTGAAGCTCCTAATTTGAAAGCTGACTTTAAATATCTGAAGCAAAAAGTAGATATGGGCGCAGAGTTTATTGTAACCCAGATGTTTTTTGACAATAGCAAATACGTAAATTTTGTGCAGCAATGCAGAGAGAACGGCATCAATGTACCGATCATTCCGGGTTTAAAACCGATCACCTCATCTAAGCAATTAATCAGTTTACCAAAGGTATTTCATATCGATCTTCCTGAGGAATTAACTGAAGCGGTCCAGGCATGTAAAGACGAAAAGCAAGTAAAAGAAGTAGGGATAGAATGGATGATACAGCAATGCAAAGAGCTGATTCAGGTTGGTGCACCTGTATTGCATTTCTATACAATGAGCAATCCAGAACCTACTAAGAAAATAGCACAAGCTATATTTTAAGTTTAAAAGGCAATACCATTCCCCCGTCATCCTGAAATAAGTTCAGGATGACGGGGGAATAATAAAAGAGCTTTCCCAAAGTACCGGATCCCCCATCTCCCCCCCCCGATTAAACCTTAACATTCCTGTTTTTAAATTAGTCTTTGTACCTTTAAGGTGACAACATTAATTCTGATGCTATGAAAAAACTGATGATACTTACACTTGTAATTACAAGTGCACTTGCTGGCTGTACTACCATGAAATCCGGAACAATAGGAACTGGTGGCTTATCTCAATTAAGTGGAACATGGGAGCTTAACTATATTTCTGGTCCAAGAATAGCATTTAACGGCTTATATCCGGGTAAAAAGCCCACTATCAAATTCGAAATAACAGAGAAAAAATTCAGTGGCAACACCAGTTGTAACTCTTACTCTGGAGCACTCGTTGCCGATGATACAAACATTAATTTCACCTCCCCGTTTGCAATGACAAAAATGGCTTGTCCTGGCGAAGGCGAATCAACATTCCTGGAAATGCTTAAGAAAGTTGGCACTTATGCAGTAACTAGCGACACCACCCTTAACTTTATGATGGGTGATATCGCTATTATGAGATTTAGTAAAAAGTAGACACTATCTAGTAAATATCCGAAAACTAGTACCTATTCAAATACGCTTTAAAAGATTCATAATCAGTATTCATGTTTTCTGCCTTTTTTGGCTTAGCTAACAGATCTTTCACCTGATCGGGAAACTCAATCTTTGTTTTGATCCTGTCCGGAAAAACGTCGGGGAATTTACAAGCATGTGCTGTCGAAAGGAATACACCTGTATAATTGATATCAGCATTTTCCAATTTATACTGCTGCAAAGCAAGCCATGCTATTGCAGTATGCGGACAAGCAATATAATTGAACTGCTCATATATCGCATTAATACCTTTCAAGGTCTCTTCGTCAGTAAAACGATAGCTCTGCACAACCTGTTGCAATGCTTCTTTGTCGTTTTTAAACAAATCCATTATCCTTACCCAATTGCTAGGCGCACCAACATCCATCGCATTAGAATAAGTTTGTACAGATGGTTTAGTTTCGTAGACCCCTGTTTCTAAAAACCTCGGAACAGTATCATTCACATTAGTTGCCGCTATAAATTTCTTTACGGGTAAACCCATTTTATAAGCTAAAAGTCCCGCAGCAATATTTCCGAAATTCCCACTTGGTACAGAAAACACTACTTCAGCTTTGCCCTGTCTTTTTAACTGAGCATAAGCATTAAAGTAGTAAAATGTTTGAGGGATTAACCTCGATATATTAATGGAGTTTGCAGAAGTTAATCTTAATTTGGCGTTCAGTTCATCATCAGCAAAGGCTTGTTTTACCAAACTCTGGCAATCATCAAAAGTTCCATTTACTTCTAATGCATGAATGTTTTGTCCATTCGTACAAAGTTGTAGTTCCTGTATTTCGCTCACTTTCCCTTTAGGATAAAGGATGGTTACCCTCGTATTGGGAACGCCTAAAAAGCCTAAAGCTACGGCTCCACCAGTGTCTCCAGAAGTGGCGACAAGCACATCAAGGGTTTTCTCATTGTTTTTTAAGAAATAAGCCATAATACGGCTCATAAATCTGGCGCCAAAGTCTTTAAAGGCAAGCGATGGGCCATGAAACAACTCAAGGACTGCGGTATTGTCATCAAGGGCAACTACAGGAGCTTCAAAATTGATGGCATCTTCAATAATGCTTTGAAGATCTTCTTCAGGCATTGCTCCCTTAAGTAAAGCCGAAGCTACTTTAAAAGCAATTTCTGAAAGTGAAAACTGGTCAATGTTATCAATAAATTCTTTATCCAGTTCTGGAATGCTGACAGGCATATATAACCCTTTATCCAAGGGCATACTGTTAAAAACAGCAGTTGCAAAGTCAACACTTAAACTATGGTTATTTGTACTGTATAATTTCATTTTGTTTGGTCATGTTTTAAGTTGAATCATCTAAGACGGCCGTCGTTTAATTTGCTCGTCCTGGATTTATTTCAGGATGACGACATGTCTAATTATTAAATACTCCCTTAATCCAATATAATTGGCCCCTTTTTATTTACTTCCGAAACAAAAGACAAACTGTTTATAGAAATACTCTGCAAATGCTGCTTTAACTTTTCGGTGATTTTATTTGCCGTATCCGCGTCTTTTGTAAGTGCAAATACCGAAGGCCCAGAGCCCGAAATACCAAACCCTACAGCTCCGGCTTTCATGGCAATGGTACGAAGCTTATAAAAATCAGGGATTAAGATAGAACGAGTAGGCTCGACAAGTATATCTGTCATGCTTCTTCCTATCAAGTCATAATCTTTCATAAACAAACCACTAACCAGTCCGGCTACATTTCCCCATTGGGTAACTGCGTCCTTTAACAACACTTTAGAGCGGATCATCTGACGCGCATCTTTTGTCGGCACATCAACCTCAGGATAAACTATTGCCGCGTGCATGTCCTCAGGAAAAGGCAAACTAATAATGTCTAAAGGCTGATAACTCCTGATCAACACAAAACCACCCATAAGTGCAGGTGCAACATTATCTGCATGACCATAACCACAAGCCAATTCCTCGCCTTTCATCGCAAAAGGAACCAGTTCTTTATTGGTCAACAAATTACCCAACAACGAATTTATGGCGAACAAACCAGCCACCGTACTAGCCGAACTTGACCCAAGTCCACTGCCTATTGGCATCTTTTTATGAAGCTCAATATCAACACCTAAATCAGGTTTCCCTATGTGATTCAAGTAATGTTGTACACTGGCACTTACTGTATTTTTTGTAGGATTTAATGGCAACTTACCATCATCACCTGTAATTTTCGAAATATTGATACCCTTACCTTCAGTAAGGCTCATAATCACCTCATCACCCGGCTGATTTACCGCAAAACCCAAAACATCATATCCACAAACCACATTTGCAACAGTAGCCGGGGCAAAAACTTTTATAGAATTTCTCATCGTTTACCTACGTTTATGATGTCAGCAAATACACCTGCAGCAGTTACTTCTGCACCTGCGCCAGGTCCTTTAACTACTAATGGCCTGTCTTTATAACGATTAGTTGTAAACGAGATAATGTTATCACTACCCGAAAGCGTATAGAAAGGATGATCCTCATCAACCATTTGTAAGTTGATAGATACCTTTCCACCTTCAAGCTTACCAATATACCTAAGTACTTTATTGTCTTTAATCGCCTGATTTTTCAAACCCTCAAAGTATGCTGAGTTATTTTTCAATTCTTTATAAAAATCGGCCACGCTTTCTGCAGCCATACACGAGGGAGGTAACATATTTTCCAATTCAATATCTTTTTCTTCCAATGCATATCCGGCATCACGGGCCAGAATAAGCATTTTACGCATAAAGTCTTTACCGTTGAGATCGTCTCTTGGATCAGGCTCAGTATAGCCCTTTTCCTGAGCTTCTTTTACCACCTCATGAAACAGAACACCATCTTTATAGTTATTAAAGATGTAAGAAATAGTACCCGATAAAATAGCCTCAATGCTACCTACCTTGTCACCACTTAACATCAAATCTTTAAGTGTGCGGATGATTGGCAAACCTGCACCTACATTCGTTTCATAGAAAAAGTCGACGCCATACGTTCTTGCTGCTTTTTTAAAGGCTGCATATTGTTCGTAATCTGCCGAGTTGCCCAGTTTATTACAAGTAACCACAGAAATGCTCGATTGCAATATATCCAGATAAAACTCAACCGGATTATGACTTGCAGTATTGTCAACAAACACACAGTTTGGAAGATTCATCGCTTTCATTCGTCTGATAAAATCAGGCAAACTTGCTTTGGTCTCCTGGCTATTTAAATCCTCTTCCCAGGTATTAAGATCGATACCCCTTGGATCGAGATACATTTTGCGGGTATTACTTACTCCCATAACTTTAACTTGCAGATCGTTATTATCGGCAAGGAAAGGCATCTGATCCTGAAGCTGTTTAAACAAGGTTTTCCCTATGTTTCCGGTTCCAAGACAAAATATATGCAACGTTTTCTTAAGGTCAGCATAAAATGCATCATGTATCGCATTTACGGCTTTAGACAAATCGGTTTTTGAGATAATTACCGAAATGTTGTACTCCGAAGAACCCTGGGCAATAGCCCTAACATTTACACCGTTACGACCAAGCGCACTAAACAACTTGCCCGACATACCCGGTGTACGTTTCATGTTTTCACCAACTATTGCTACAACAGACAAACCGTTTTCTACCTCAGGATATTCCAGTTTTCTGGCCTGAAGCTCCAATTCAAACTCTTTATTAATTAACGACAATGCTTTTAAAGAATCAGCCGGTTTCACCGCAAAAGTAATGCTGTGCTCAGATGACGATTGAGTAATCAACACAACGTTAACCTGCTCACGAGAAAGCATAGAGAACAGCCTACCACTAAAGCCTGCTTTGCCCACCATGCCGCTTCCAGACAAGTTTAAAACGCTGATCTCGTCAATCGATGAGATTCCCTTTATCGGAAGGTTCGAAGGGCTTACACCGTGTTTAATATATGTTCCTGCAAAAGCAGTATTGAATGTATTTTTAATTACAATCGGAATCTTCTTTAAAAAGGCAGGAATCATTGTTGGAGGATAAATTACCTTTGCACCAAAGTAAGATAGCTCCATTGCCTCTGTATAGCTTAATTCAGGTAATGAAAAAGCTTTTTTAACGATACGTGGATCAGCAGTTAGCATACCATCAACATCAGTCCATATCTGTATTTCAGACGCATTTAAGGCTGCACCCCATATTGCGGCTGTATAATCGCTACCACCACGACCAAGCGTAGTAACGCGTCCCTCATCATTACTCGAGATGAAACCTGTAACAAACAACATTTTGTTGTTGTTGGCTTCGTAAAAATCATTGATGAGCATCTCGGTCATGTAAGTATTTACCTTAGCCTGGCCAAAATTACTGTCCGTTTTGATCAACTCAGCTCCGTCCACATAAAGTGCATCAGGAAATTGTCGCTTAGCAATATGACTAATCATTACCGTAGAACAGCGCTCTCCGTAGCTAAGAATCAAATCTCTGGTTTGAGCACTAAGCTCACGAAGATTATATACCGATTGTAAAATATCTTCAAGCTCATTGAAATAAATTTTAAGCTTAGTAAGCACCGGATTTTGTGCTCCTGCAGGTAATAAAGTTCTAATTACCTTAAAGTGTTTCTCCTCAACAAGTTTCAATGCATCGCCGTAGTCTCTTAAGTTCCGGGCATTTTCCGCCATGTCAAGTAATGCGTTGGTAACACCGCCCATTGCTGATAAAACTACTATAGGGTTCTCATCTCCCTGTAGTGGCTTAAGTATCTCTATCAAAGCGCTTATGCTTTCGACAGAACCGACTGATGTGCCTCCAAATTTTAAAATATTCATAGTTGTTGGTTATAAAAAAAGCGCCTTCCCGGTTTAGAGGAAGGCGCTTTTCGTGGTTTTTATTTTTTTCAGTTACACCATTAGCTTACCTTCCTCCGAGAAATTCCGGTGGTTGTGGTAGTGGTTGTAATTGTTGAGTTCATATACATTGTATTTTTTACACTTACTGTGCTATGGTGTAAAGTAAAGTTATATTTTTCTAATTAGCAAATGATTAGAAAAATATTTTGGGTTATCTATTGAAAGAAGTACATAGTAAGTACTAAATACAATTCCTTACCTTTACACCTTTATATGCAAGGATTAGTAATTAAATCAACAGGAAGCTGGTATCAGGTACATGCAGAAAATGGCACCGATTACGATTGCCGTATTAAAGGTAAGTTCAGAATTCAAGGTATTCAGACCACAAATCCCATTGCGGTTGGAGATCAGGTAGACTTTGAGCTTGAACCAAATTCGGATAACGGGGTCATCTATAAACTGCACGACAGAAAAAATTACATTATCCGTAAGTCGATCAATTTATCCAAACAGGCGCAAATTATTGCGGCAAATATGGATCAGGCTTTCCTAGTGGTTACACTTGCCTCTCCCCGTACCTCTTTGGGTTTTATTGATCGTTTTTTGGCAACTGCCGAAGCGTATTCTATTCCCGCAGTATTAATTTTCAATAAACTGGATCTCTTTAATGAGGATGGCTTAGCTATTTTGGCAGAGTACGCTGCTATTTACGAAAACATTGGCTACCCATGCTATACCGTATCTGCTATAGAAGGCACCAATATCCCTCAAATAGAAAGCTTGCTTAAAGATAAAACAACCTTATTTTCGGGACACTCCGGCGTAGGAAAATCAAGTTTAATTAATGCCTTACTACCCGGCAGAAGTATCAAAACCGGCGAAATATCTGAAGCCAGTGATAAAGGTCAGCATACAACCACTTTTGCTGAAATGCATACTTTACCTTTCGGAGGCTACCTTATCGATACCCCCGGCATCAGAGAACTGGGCATATTTGACATCAGGCCAGAAGAGCTTGGTCATTATTTCAGAGAGATGAGAGATTTGATGCATGAATGTAAATTCAATAATTGCCGACATGTAAATGAGCCTGGATGCGCAGTTATAAAAGCAGTCGAAAGCGGTGAAATAGAGATCAGCAGGTACGAAAGTTACCTTAGTATTTACAACGGAAACGAAACAAGAGCTTAGTTTTTATGAGAGCTGTTATCCAAAGAGTTACCGAAGCAAACTGTAAGGTAGACGGCAAAACAACAGGCACTATTAACGATGGTTTCCTGGTTTTGTTAGGCATTGAAGATGCTGACACACAAGAAGATTTAGAATGGTTGGCGCAAAAAATAGTCAATATGCGTGTTTTTGGAGATGCCGACGGACTGATGAATAAAGCACTTGCTGATATTGACGGAAATATTTTGCTGATTAGCCAATTTACGCTATTTGCATCTACCAAAAAAGGCAACAGACCTGGCTTTACAAGAGCTGCAAGACCTGATAAGGCAATCCCTCTATATGAAACAATGATTAAACAGTTATCTTCCTTACTAAATAAGGAAATTCAAACTGGAATATTCGGTGCGGACATGAAAATAAGTCTGGTAAACGACGGCCCGGTCACCATTACCATCGACACCAAAAACAAGGAGTAACTTTTCCTGTAACACATCTTAAATTTACTTGGGTTTTGGCTAGAGTCAGTCCACGGTGAGTCCACGTTTTGCTAGAAAAAAGGTGGGCTCACCGTGGATTGAATCTTTAGTCACTGTAGACTAACTTAAGCCGGCATCCAAATCAATTCTAGACTGCTATTAATCTTTTTCACATTAACAGTATTAATGACGATGGCCCCCACCGAAAAATGAAAAAACCTATATTTGAATTGGTAACTAAAATCAACTCTTAAAAATCCCTGATTTGATATTAATTCACCTAAGAGTAGGGCATAAAAAGACAAAACGATAATGACAATAGAAGAAGCACAGAAAACTGTAGACCAATGGATAAACACTACAGGCATCAGATATTTTAATGAATTAACAAATACTGCCATTTTAATGGAAGAAGTTGGCGAAGTAGCCAGAATCATGTCGAGAAAATACGGCGAGCAGTCGTTTAAGAAAAGCGACGAAGCGGTTGATCTGGGTGATGAAATGGCCGATGTGCTTTTTGTATTGATTTGTCTGGCCAATCAGACGGGCATTGATTTAACAGAGGCATTAGAGAAGAATTTGGTTAAAAAGAACATCCGCGATTCAGAAAGACATAAAAACAATGAGAAGTTGAGGTAAAACGAGACGTTGAAATAAATGGTTTAGGATAGATCAGGTGATATTGTATTCCCTATTTGATTACGCTCCCCCCGTCAGGATGATGAACTTCGCGATGACGACAAATTAGGGATGACGATATCCGCCAAATACACTACCAAAAACATCAACAACTACATCAACAAAAAAAGGCAGCGTTTCTAGACGCTGCCTTTCAGGTATTATAAAATAATGTTTTTAGTCGCGGGTTAGTGCGGCTTTAATTTTAGCTGCGGCTTCTGCTAACTCCTCGTTTGTAGGTTTCAGCTTTTCCTTACTAAAATTCATATCGTTTACGGCATTCATCGGGATTAAATGAATATGTACATGGGGTACTTCAAGTCCGATTACCGCGACACCTACCTTTTTGCAAGGGAAGGCCTCTTTTAATCCTTTAGCTACTATTTTGGCAAATAAAGTTAATCCGAAATAACTTTCGTCATCCATATCAAAGATGTAATCGATTTCCTTTTTAGGGATAACCAGAACATGCCCCATTACTAATGGACTTACATCTAAAAAGGCAAGGAATTCGCTGGTTTCTGCAACTATATGCGCCGGAATATCACCATTAACGATTTTTGAAAATATGCTTGACATGTTTTTGGATTTTATCTTGTGATTTCCAGTATTTCGAATTCGATCTTACCTGCAGGAACCTGAATTTCAGTTTTATCACCAACAGATTTACCTAGCAAGCCTTGTGCGATAGGAGATTTTACAGAGATCTTTCCTGTTTTTAAATCTGCTTCAGACTCGGCCACCAATTGATAACTCATGGTTGCTCCGTTTTTAAGATTTTTGATCTTTACGATTGATAATGCCAGTACTTTAGAAGTATCTAGTTTCGATTCATCAATTAGTCTAGCTGTTGCAAGTGTTGCCTGAAGCTTAGATATTTTGGCTTCATGTAATCCTTGTGCTTCTTTTGCTGCATCATATTCCGCGTTCTCAGAAAGGTCACCTTTATCTCTTGCTTCAGCTATTGCTTTAGATATTAACTGCCTTCCGGTAGTCTTTAAATAGTGTACTTCTTCCTTTAGTCTATCTAAACCATCTTGGGTATAATATGTTACCTCTGTCATAGCTCGTTTATTTTGTTAATTACTCTAAAAAACAAACAAGACTACATGGGGTTCTAACCTACATAGTCTTGCTTCAATTAAAACGAAGATAATGGGGTAATACCACAAAAACAAATTATTGACCTAAAATGATGCAGTTATGAATAAAATAAGGCTATTTTTATATTTCCAATAAGTTAACTAGTATAAAATGAACACTTTAAAAGTACTATTCCTTTTCTTAATCACTTCATTTACAGTTAGTGGGCAAGAATTATATACACCACGAAATATAAAGAATGCTTACGACAAAGGAACCCGTTCATATGATGGCAATCCAGGTAAAAATTACTGGCAAAACCACGGAAAGTACGACATTCAGGTATCGGTAGACGAAAAAAACAAGATAGTTACCGGAAAGGAAACAATTACTTACACCAATAATAGTCCCGATACGCTAAAATCGGCAGCAATAAGATTTGTAAATAACATTCACAAACCTGAGGCACCGCGAGCAGGCTATGTTGTAGCCGATTATTTATCATCAGGATTAAAAATAAAATCATTTGCCATAAATGGCAAAACTCTTGAAGTGAACAGCTCAGGCTGGGGTACTGTTGCAAGTGTTGCACTTAAAGATGCATTACTCCCAGGCCAGTCGGCATCCTTTGAAATAGAATGGAGCTATCCTTTATCAAAATTAAGTGGTCGCGAAGGTCAAATAGACAACACCTCTCTTTTTGTTGCTTACGCTTACCCAAGGATTTCGGTGTACGATGATTACAATGGCTGGGACATGATACCTCATACCGATAGAACTGAGTTTTACAATGACTTTAACGACTATAAATTGGCGGTTAAAGCTCCTAAGAATTATGTGGTTTGGGCAACCGGCGATTTTTTAAACCCAGATGAAGTACTGGAACCTGAATATGCATCAAGACTTAAAAAATCTTACACTTCCGACGAGGTAATTCACATTGCTACTGCCGAAGAGATGAAAAAGGGCTCTGTAACCAAACAAAAGGATGGTAATATCTGGAAGTTTGAAGTCAAGAATATAAGTGATGTTACTTTTTCGCTAAGCAGTTCTTATGTGTGGGATGCGGCAAGTGTGGTGGTTGATAAAAAAACGAATAGAAGGGCTAGCGTTCAGGCTGCATATAATGAAGCTGCCAATGATTTTCCTCATGCTGTTGAATGGGGTCGACTGGCTTTAGATTGGTTTTCGAACAATTTACCGGGAGTGCCCTACCCTTTTTCAAAGATGACGGCTTTTCAAGGGTTTGCCGACATGGAATATCCAATGATGATTAATGACTCTAGCACTCCTGATCTTGAGTTTTCTCAATTTGTACTGAATCATGAAGTTGCTCATACTTATTTCCCCTTTTACATGGGCACCAATGAAACGCGCTATGCTTTTATGGATGAAGGTTGGGCCACAACGCTAGAATATTTAATAGGCCAACAACAGTTGGGTAAAGAAAAAGCCGCCGAGAATTATAAAAAGTTTCGAGTTAAAAAATGGATATCTGATCCTTCAACAGAAGAAGATCAACCGATTATTTCCATGTCTACACAGGTATCTGATGCCGGCTATGGGAATAATGCCTATGGCAAGCCCTCATTAGCCTACTTAGCACTTAAAGATATGCTTGGTGATGAAATGTTCGGAAAGGCATTACGCACCTACATGGATCGTTGGAACGGCAAACATCCTATTCCGTGGGATTTCTTTTATTCCATTAATGATGCTACAAAGCAAAACTTAAACTGGTTTTGGAACAGCTGGTTTTTCAGCAATAACTACATAGATCTTTCTATTGCAAAGGTTACCGTAAAAGGTAAAAACTATACCGTTTCTGTAAAAAACACAGGAGGGTTTGCTGTGCCATTTGATATAAAAATAACTTTTATAGATGGCAAGCAACAGCGATTACACCAAACTCCCATAGCTTGGAAAAACAACCGTAAGGAGACTTTTTTTGAGGTAAATGTAAATGCCCCCGTTCAATCGATTTCATTAGACGGAGGCATTTTTATGGATGCCAGCCCTGCTGACAATGTTTGGATACAAAAATTATAAGCTGCTTAGCTTCTCGGCAAGCACTTCGGATATTTTACGGTAAGAATCGAAAGTCCAACCGCCAACGTGTGGGGTTAGTATCACTTTGTCGGATTTAACTAGCTCCTGATACCAGTCCTGAGTTCCTAAAGCAGGGAATTTCTCTACTTCGAGTACATCCAATCCTGCTCCAAGTATTTTATTTGCTTTAATAGCATTTAAAACTGCTTTGGTATTTACCACCTCACCTCTGGCGGTATTGATGAAAAATATAGGTTTGCGGAAATGAAGCAAATACTCTTCATCAACCATTTGTCTGGTTTCTTTTGTTAGCGGAACGTGCAAGCTTAGCACATCGCTTTGCTTTACAATCTCTTCCATACTCACTTCTTTGGCGTAAGCATCCGTAAAGCCTGTTTTATATTTGTCGTACGCAATTACGTTAACATCAAAACCTGCCATTTTCTTTGCAAAGCTTTTGCCCATAAAGCCATAGCCTATTATACCTACGGTTTTACCTTTTAATTCATATCCGCGACCACCCTCTCTATCCCAAACGCCATTTCGCACTTCAACATCTGCTTTGCGGAAGTTGTTCATTAGCGATAGCAACAGACCGGTAGCGTGCTCTCCTACGGCATCCATGTTCCCTTCTGGAGCATTTAGCAGTTGGATATTTCTTTCTTTTGCAAAAGCCTCGTCTATATTATCTAAGCCTGCACCTGCTCTTGCCACAAACTTTAGCTTAGTTGCGGCACTTAAAAGTTCTTTATCAATTAAAAACTTTGTACGAACAGCTATTCCGTCGTATTCAGCAATTATAGCAAGTGTTTCAGCTCTTGTAATTAACGGCTGATCATTTACTTCGTATCCTATTGCGGTGGCACTTTCTTTAAATGCCGGATGCAAATCGTCAACTATTAATATTTTCCCTTTGGTCATTATTAGAATTCTATTTATGCGGAGTCAGTTTATTTAGTAAGAAAAGCCAAGTGCTGTGTAAGCTCTATAAAACTTGCAACAGACAACTGCTCGGCACGCTTATCAAAAAACGGATGATCATCCATTTTATCTTTAGGCACAACACCTGAAAGTGCATTACGCAAGGTTTTTCTACGTTGATTAAAGCCTGCTTTTACGGTTCGCCAAAAAAGCTTTTCATCACACGGCAGTGTTTCTACATTATTTCGGCTAAGTCTGATTACTCCTGAATTTACTTTTGGAGGTGGATTAAATGTACCCGGTTTAACAGTAAACAAGTATTCAATATCGTAATAAGCCTGAATCAACACACTTAAAATACCGTAATCTTTAGTACCTTCTTTAGAAGCACAACGCTCCGCAACCTCCTTTTGAAACATCCCCACCATTTCAACTACATGTTCTCTGTTTTCAAGAATCTTGAACAAGATCTGAGAAGAAATGTTGTAAGGGAAATTCCCGATGATGGCATACTTAGCAGGAAAAATCTCTGAAAGATTTAATGCCAGGAAATCTCCATTTATTAGCCTATCACCTAGCTGAGGGTACTTTTCTTTCAGAAAATGATACGACTCTACATCTATATCAATAAGGAAAGTTTCCAAATCTGTTCGTTCTAATAAGATATCTGATAAGATTCCCATTCCCGGCCCCACCTCAAGTACCTGCTTGTACTTATCTGTATGAATAAGGCCATTTACTATTTTTGCCGCAATCTTTTTATCTGTTAAAAAATGTTGCCCTAAATGTTTTTTTGCCTTTACCAAACTCATATCCTGATCTATTAAAAGCTGCAAAATAAGTAAAGTTTTACTAGTATCGGACTAACATTAAGGTGAAATTCTGTAATTTGCGCTAAATTTTCTATTTGGATATGAGCAACAAAATTAAAATCGGTATAAGTATAGGTGATGTAAACGGGATAGGATTAGAGGTTATTCTTAAAACCTTGTCCGAAAATCGTATCCTTGATTATTGTACGCCTATTGTTTACGGCCATACTAAAGTTGCGTCTTATCATCGCAAAGCATTAGGATTAAGTGATTTTGTTTTCAACGTGATCACTAGTGCTGATGCGGCTAATCCAAAAAAAGCTAACCTGATTAATTGCTGGGAAGAAGATGTAAAGATAGATTTAGGAGTTTCTAATGAAACAGGCGGTAAATATGCCTTGTTATCTTTAGAAAAAGCAACTGATGACCTGATTAATGGAAACATTGATGCATTGGTAACTGCTCCAATAAACAAACACAATATACAATCGGATACTTTTAATTTTCCGGGCCATACAGAATACCTGCAAGAACGCAGCGGCAGTGATGATGTGCTGATGTTTTTAATAAGCGAAGACATTCGTGTTGGTGTTGTAACAGGACATATTCCTATTACTGAAGTATCGAGCAGCATTACCAAAGACAAGATTGTAAAGAAATTGGTGATGATGAATGAGAGCCTGAAAAAGGATTTCTGGGTAGAAAAACCAAAAATTGCAGTTCTTGGGCTTAATCCACATGCAGGCGACAATGGTTTGTTAGGAAAAGAAGAAGCAGATATTATTTCACCTGCAATTCAGGAGGCTTTTGATAAAGGAGTGATTTGTTTTGGGCCATATCCTGCAGACGGTTTTTTTGGCAATGGTGGTTACAAACAGTTTGACGCTGTATTGGCAATGTACCATGACCAGGGCTTGATTCCGTTTAAAACAATTGCTTTCAGTACAGGGGTTAATTATAGTGCAGGTTTAAAAATTGTACGCACCTCCCCTGACCATGGAACAGGATATGATATTGCAGGAAAGAATCTTGCTGATCCGACTTCATTTATCGAAGCTGTTTTTGCCGCAACTCATATTGTAAAAAACAGAAGAGAACAGGAAGAATTATTAAAAAATCAACTACGCAGTGGTGGAAAAATTATAGAAACTGCTGCAGATATGAAAGATGACGCAAATTAAGAGGATTTTATTTTTCAATAACATTTTAGAAATGTCAAATTAATTCTTACATTTGCGGGCTAAAATTTTGTTACAATTGAAACCATTAAAACAATTTTCGATCCCCTTTACAGGCTTAAAAATTGGCAAACATCAGTTTGACTTTGAGATTGATAACAGCTTTTTTGATGCTTTTGAATACTCTTTAGTAAAAAAAGGTGATTTAAAAGCTAGTGTTGAATTAGACAAACAGGAAACAATGCTAATTTTACAGATCCATATTGAGGGAACTATAATTTTAGACTGCGACAAATGTTTAGCCGAATTTGCAGCACCAATAAATATACAAGAAAGGCAGATTGTAAAATTTGCTGAAGATGAGTTAGAGAGTGATGATCTGGAGATCATTGTTCTGAATAAAAAAGAAAGTGAATTAGATATATCTGAGGTTCTTTATGAATTTATCACTGTATCTGTCCCTTATATAAAAATCTGCGAGCAGAACGGCGATGGCCAGAAATGCGACCAGGAAATGATAGCAAGATTGGAAAGTCTTTCTGTCGGAACACAAAACGAAGAAGAAGAACAACAAGATGATGACCCACGTTGGGCAGCATTAAAAAAATTAAAATAATAATTAAATAAATCAGCAATGGCACATCCAAAACGCAAGATTTCTAAAAGTAGAAGAGATAAAAGAAGAACACACTATAAAGCAGAAGCTCCTTCTTTAGCTACTTGTCAAACAACTGGCGCAATCCACACACCTCACCGCGCTTACAACGTTGATGGTAACTTGTACTACAACGGTAAATTAGTTATTGAAAACACCTCAATAGGTTAATTTTCTGAAAAATAGTTTGTGTTTTAAGTCTTTGAAAGTTTAACTTAGGGACTGGAAACAAGGGTGATTTTACCTTATACACAAACTGATTTTTTACTATGAAAATAGGTCTCGATATAATGGGCGGAGACTATGCTCCTAAAGCAAATGTTTTAGGAGCAATAGCTGCCCATCCATTGTTATCTCCAGGTGAGCAAATAGTGCTTATTGGAGATACGCAGCAGATAAAACCTTTACTCTCCGAAAACGGATTTGATCCGAGTCTCTTTGAATACGTTCATACCGAGGAGGTAATAGGTATGGGTGAACATCCCACTAAGGCTATCGTTCAGAAGCCTAATTCCAGTATTTCTATAGGTTTTCAATTACTTAAAGAAGGTAAACTTGATTCATTTGCTAGTGCAGGTAATTCGGGAGCCATGCTTGTTGGTGCCGTTTTTAGTGTAAAAACTATTCCCGGAATCATCAGACCATGTCTTTCTACGTTTTTACCCAAGCTCAGCGGTGGAGTAGGTTTAATGGTGGATGTAGGTGCGAACGCTGATTGCAAGCCGGATACTTTATTACAATTTGGTGTACTTGGAAGCTTGTACGCAGAAAATGTAATGGGTATTAATAACCCAAAAGTAGCCTTGATGAACATTGGTGAAGAAGATGAAAAAGGAAATATGCTGAGTTTAGCAACTTTCCCTTTGATGAAAGATACCAATTTGTTTAACTTCATAGGTAACGTAGAAGGACGCGACTTATTTAACGATAAGGCCGATGTTGTTGTTTGTGATGGCTTTACTGGAAATGTAATGCTTAAACTTGCAGAATCTTTCTATGTGTTAACTTTAAAAAGAGGTTTAAAAGATGAATTCTTTGACCGCTTTAATTACGAGAACTACGGCGGAAGCCCGGTTCTTGGAGTAAATGCTCCGGTTGTTATAGGACACGGAATTTCTAGTCCAACGGCTGTAAAAAATATGATATTACAGTCGAGAGACATGATTACTACAGGCTTGGTAGGCAAAATACAGGCCGCATTTAATAATTAATATCAAAAAATGAGTAAAATTCATGCTGCGATTACGGCTGTTAATGGCTACGTTCCCGAATACGTGCTTACAAACAAAGAGCTAGAATCGATTGTAGACACTACGGATGAATGGATTACATCCAGAACAGGCATAAAAGAGCGCAGAATACTAAAAGGTGAAGGTTTAGGTACTTCAGATATGGCAGTTCATGCCGTTAATGGATTACTTAAAAAACGTGGAATTAGTGCTGAGGAGATTGAATTGATCATCTTCTGTACAACTACACCGGATTTACCTTTCCCTGCCTCTGCTAATATTTTGGCAGACAAAATTGGAGCAAAAAATGCATGGGGTTACGACCTTCAGGCTGCTTGCTCCGGTTTCATTTATGGTGTTTCAACCGGAGCTCAATTCATTGAATCTGGTAAGCACAAAAAAGTATTGGTAGTAGGAGGCGATAAAATGTCTTCCATCATTAACTATCAGGACCGCACTACTTGTATTATTTTTGGTGACGGCTGTGGCGCTGTACTTTTAGAACCAAATGAAGAAGGTTTCGGAGTTATGGACTCTATCCTTAGAAGTGATGGTTCCGGCAGACAATTTTTACACCAGAAAGCTGGTGGTTCTGCAAGACCAGCATCACACGAAACAATTGACAACAATGAACATTCTGTTTATCAGGAAGGTCAGGCAGTATTTAAATTTGCTGTAACTAATATGGCAGATGTTGCTGCTGAAATCATGGATCGTAATAACCTTACATCAGAAGATGTAACCTGGTTAGTGCCTCATCAGGCTAATAAACGCATTATTGATGCTACGGCTTCGAGAATGGGTGTTGGTTCTGAAAAGGTGATGATTAATATTCAGCGCTACGGTAATACTACAAATGGTACCATCCCATTATGTTTATGGGAATGGGAAAGCCAATTGAAAAAAGGGGACAACATTATACTTGCTGCTTTTGGCGGTGGTTTTACATGGGGTTCAGTTTATTTAAAATGGGCATATTAATTTTTTTAACCAGAATACAACTTATAGATTGTTAAGTCGTTATGAGTCACGTTTATTGATTTTTTGAATGCGGCTCATAATGATTATTATAATAATTAATCATAACTTAGTTAATTCTAAAACACATTGTTTTCTTAAAATAACACCAAAAAATGGATATCAAACAAATTCAGGAACTTATTAAATTTGTTTCTCGTTCGGGCGTAAATGAAGTCGCTATTGAGCAAGAAGACTTCAAGATAACTATTAAAACAAATCAGACCCCAACAGTTGTTCATGCTACTGTTCCAGCTCCAGTTGTTACGTCTGCAATCCCTGTAGCTGCAGCTCCACAAGCGGCGGCAGCTCCGGCAGCATCTGCACCTGCAGCTGAGGATACTTCAAAATACATCACTATAAAATCTCCAATGATTGGAACGTTTTATCGTTCATCAAGTCCTGATAAACCGTTGTTCGTAAACGTTGGTGACGAGGTTTCTACTGGTAAAGTGATCTGTATTATTGAAGCAATGAAATTATTCAATGAAATAGAAAGTGAAGTTTCTGGAAGAATCGTAAAAGTACTTGTTGATAATGCATCACCAGTAGAATACGATCAACCGTTGTTTTTAGTAGAACCAATTTAATCCGTCATACTGAGTTTTAGTACCTGCTAAAGGTATTGAGATAAAGTGCGTAGCATTCTTGAAGACAAAAAATCAATAAATACTACTCCTGAAAATTCAGGATGACGAAAAGGAAAAATATATGTTTAAGAAAATATTAATTGCCAACAGGGGCGAAATCGCTTTGCGAATTATTCGTACCTGTAAAGAAATGGGCATTAAAACGGTAGCCGTTTACTCTACTGCTGACAGAGAAAGCTTACACGTACGCTTTGCTGATGAAGCTGTTTGTATTGGGCCGCCACCAAGTAAAGATTCTTACCTGAGCATTCCTAACATTATATCTGCTGCTGAATTAACTAACGCAGATGCAATTCACCCAGGTTATGGATTTCTATCGGAGAATGCTAAATTCTCTTCAGTTTGCCGTGATTACGGGATTAAATTTATTGGTGCAACACCTGAGCAAATCAACTCAATGGGCGACAAAGCGTCGGCTAAAGAGACAATGAAAAAAGCTGGTGTTCCTACTATTCCCGGATCTGAAGGTTTACTTGAAAGCGTTAAAGAAGGTATAGTAATTGCCAACGAAATGGGCTACCCTGTTATCCTAAAAGCAACTGCCGGTGGTGGTGGTCGCGGGATGCGTGTGGTATGGAAAGATGAAGAGTTCGAAAATGCTTGGGATAGTGCAAGACAAGAATCTGGTGCTGCCTTTGGCAACGACGGATTATATTTAGAAAAATACATTGAAGATCCACGTCATATCGAGATCCAGATTATTGGTGATCAATATGGTAAGGCTTGTCACTTATCTGAGCGTGATTGTTCAATCCAACGTCGTCACCAAAAACTTGTTGAAGAGGCTCCATCTCCTTTCATGACTCCTGAGTTAAGAGAGAAAATGGGTGAAGCTGCTATCAAAGGTGCGATTGCCGTACAATATGAAGGTGCTGGTACTATAGAATTTTTGGTAGACAAACACCGCAATTTCTATTTCATGGAAATGAATACCCGTATTCAGGTTGAGCATCCGGTAACAGAAGAAGTAATTAACTACGATTTGATCAAAGAACAAATTAAAGTAGCTTCTGGAGTTCCTATTTCAGGTAAAAACTATATGCCTGATATGCATGCTATTGAATGCAGGATTAATGCTGAAGATCCTTTTAACAACTTCAGACCTTGTCCTGGTAAAATAACTAATTTCCACTCTCCTGGAGGTCATGGTGTTAGGGTTGATACTCACGTTTATGCTGGTTATCAAATTCCTTCTAACTACGACTCTATGATTGCTAAATTAATCTGTGTTGCACAAACACGTGAAGAGGCAATTAGTACTATGGAGCGTGCTTTAAGTGAATTTGTTATTGAAGGTGTAAAAACTACGATACCTTTTCACTTAAAATTGATGAAAGATCCTAACTTTAGAGCTGGTAATTTTACCACGAAGTTTATGGAAACCTTCGAATTTTCAGAATAGAAAAAACTATTTATAAGATTTAAAACGTAAATACCATTCTGAATAAAATAGAATGGTATTTTTGTTTTACAAATAACGTACATGAGTGAGAATAAAAAAAGGGACCTTATTGGTGCTATAAAAGAAAAAGGGAAAACATTAGAGGCGGAAATGTCTTTCTTTGACCACATTGACGTACTTAGAAAGCACTTATTGCGCGCATTAGCTGTTGTTCTTGTACTAACAATTGGAGCATTTTACTATACTGATTTCATTTTTAATACGATCATTATGGGACCAAAAAATCCCAGCTTCTGGACATATCGTATGATGTGTAAGCTGGTTGAAAGGTTTCCGTCTATAGGTCCAGAATTTTGTATTACAAAAATTGATGCAAAAATCATCAATACTGAAATGGCCGGACAGTTTACGCTTCAGCTAAACTCGTGTGTAATGGTCGGTATTATACTAGGTATCCCCTACTTACTATTTGAAATATGGTTGTTTATAAAACCAGCGTTGCATGACAACGAAAGAAAATCTGCAAGTGGCTTTGTAGCATTCGCTTCATTTCTATTTTTCTTAGGTATACTATTTGGATATTATATTATTTGTCCATTATCTATCAACTTCCTAACTAATTTCACTGTAAGTCCTGAGATTCAGAACACTTTTACTATTGATTCTTACCTTTCATCGGTAATGACGTTAACACTTGGTTCGGGAGTAATTTTCCAGTTACCGGTTATCATCTTCATCTTATCGAAACTTGGTGTGATGACTCCTGCATTTATGCGGGCAAGCAGAAGATATTCAACAGTACTTATTTTAATAATAGCAGCTGTAGTTACTCCTACTGCTGATCCGTATACCATGCTTATTGTAGCGCTTCCATTATTCTTACTGTATGAGTTGAGTATATTTATATCAGCTAGCATTGAGAAAAAAAGGAACAAAGATATTTATGGGGTAGCCAAAGTAAAATAAGCTTAGTAAAATATTATAATAATTATAACATCGTTTAAAAATGTCAACAGATAAAAAGATAAAAATTGCAATAGGCGCAGATCACGCTGGTTTTGAATATAAAGAGCTATTAAAATCATATTTAGCAGATTTTGAAGTTAAAGATTTTGGAACTCATTCAAGTCAATCTGTTGACTATCCTGATTTTGCTCATCCAGTAGCTTCTGCAGTGGAAAGTGGAGAATACGCTTTTGGTGTTTTAGTATGTGGGAGTGCTAATGGTGTTGCAATTACTGCAAATAAACACCAACAAGTAAGGGCGGCAATTTGCTGGCTTAATGAACTGGCTGCACTTTCAAGACAACATAACAATGCAAATGTTTTGTGTATCCCTGCCAGATTTGTATCTGAAGATCTTGCAAAAGAAATGACAACCACCTTTATTAATACTCCTTTTGAGGGCGGTAGACATGAAGGAAGGGTTGGAAAAATTTCCTGCTAAGCATCTGTTCAAAGAACAAAATCTAAAAATCTAATCGAGCTGACATGAAAAAACACCTTTTATACTCGAGTTTCTTATTACTTATGGGTTGCAGTGCAGTTGCACAAAATAAGGACGCTATAAAATTTAGTCAAACCATTAACAAGGATAATGCTTATAAGCACCTATCAGTGTTGGCTTCTGACGAATATGAAGGCAGAGAAACCGGAAAAAAAGGAGGTTGGATGGCAGCCGACTATATTAAAGAGCATTTTAAAAGTATCGGTTTAAAGGCTCCTGTTGCAGGGGATTATTTTCAGCCAGTTGATATTGTATCTTACGGTCTGTCGCAGCTACTTACAGTAGATGGTCAACCGGCAGAGGCTTTGACTGATTTTTTCCTTATGCCTAAAAGTGTTTCGGCTAAAGGTTTTGCTTTTAATGCAAATAGTGTACTCTTTGCAGGCTATGGCTTAACCAAAGATGATTACAATGATTATGCAAACCAAGCTGTTGCTGGTAAAGTCGTAATGATTTTCAAATCTGGAGAGCCTGGTTCTCCTGCCCCTACTGCATCATTAAGGAATTCGAGCGCGGTAAATGCCAAGCTGAAATACCTGGTAGAACATAAAGCTCAGGCAGTAATCCTTATTGATCCTATTGTTGACAATATGCCTGAAAATATGAAAAGCTATCTCTTATCAGAGGATATGGCTTTGAAAAATAAGGAAACGATGGATCGTATGGATGTACCGCAAGCGATGCCGGTCATTACAATAGGAACTGCTCTCGCTAATAGAATTCTTGCTGGTGCCAATACCAATTTGGATGCACTTAAAAAGAAGATTTCTGACGGAGGAAAACCATCTCCCCAAGAAATAAAGATCAGTGTTTGTGCAAGCGCAAGTAAAGTAGAGAAAAAAGTTAAGTCAGATAATGTTTTAGGTTTTCTTGAAGGTTCTGACCCAAAATTAAAACATGAGATTTTAGTTATCACTGGTCACTATGACCACATCGGCATTACACCTGATGCTAAAGGTGATGATAAAATTAACAATGGAGCTGATGATGATGGCTCAGGAACTACTGGTGTTTTATTAATTGCCGAGGCATTTGCTAAAGCTAAAAAAGCTGGAAAAGGCCCTAAGAGGAGTATCCTGTTCATGACTGTTACCGGTGAAGAAAAAGGTTTGCTAGGCTCTGAATGGTATTCTGAAAATCCGGTATTCCCACTGAAAAACACCATTACCAATTTAAATATTGACATGATTGGTCGTGGAGACAAAGCCCACGAAAGTGATAATAACTTCGTTTACATTATTGGTTCAGATATGTTAAGTTCTGATCTTGACAGAATTGGTAAAAAGGCGAACAAGACTTATGTCAACATCAATCTGGATGAAAAATATAATAATCGCACTGATCCTAATCAGTTCTATTACCGCTCAGATCACTATAATTTTGCCAAGCATGGCATTCCGGTAATATTTTATTTTAATGGTGTGCATGATGATTATCATATGCCAGGAGATGAGGTTAGCAAGATCGATTTCCCTATGCTTGCAAAAAGAGCAAAACTTGTTTATTTTACTGCCTGGGAACTTGCAAATGGCTTAAAGCGCCCTACTGTAGATAAAAATGAAGACGGTACGCCTAAGTTGTAAGATTCAAATTACATTTTTTAATGAATACTTGCTTAGTTTTATCTAAGTTTGAAACAAACATGATTCAAAAACAGGGAAAAATAGTTTCAAGCCTTTAAAAGGCTGCTTCTGAGAATTGAATTGGTAAATAAAAACAGGTGAAGACGATGGATATATCAGAGGATTTTTTGGAGAAGGCAGATGAGAAAGCCTTCGATTTAGGACATCGTAAAATTATCAATCATAACATAGGCAAGTATAATGTTGCTGTTGAACGTGGCTTATCCAAATTTGAGAATTTAGAAAACTCAAAGAAAAAAGCACACGTAATTAAATGGCGCGTTATGGAGAACCTGGATAAATTTTTACCAGAGTTTGAGTCTAACTTCCAACGCAGAGGTGGTAAAGTAATCTGGGCAAATGACGTAAATGAGGCTCAGAAAGAAATACTGAACATCATTAAAAAGAACGGTGGAAAAACGGTTATAAAATCAAAATCAATGACCACAGAAGAAATTCATTTAAATGAATTTCTGGAAAAGAACGATATTGAATCACTGGAAAGCGATCTTGGGGAATATATAGTTCAATTACTTGGTCAGCCACCCTACCATATAGTAACACCAGCAATGCACTTAAGCAAAGAAGACATTGCTAAATTATTTCACGAAAAGTTTGGTACCCCTCTTGATTATACACCTCAACAACTTACGCAAAAAGCTCGTGAGCTATTAAGAGATAAATACTTAAAAGCTGATATAGGAATTAGTGGCGGAAACTTTTTAATAGCTGACACTGGTAGTATTGCATTAACTGAAAATGAAGGTAATGCAAGGTTATGTACAACTTTCCCTAAAATCCATATTGCAATTGTAGGTATAGAAAAGGTTATCCCTTCGATGGCAGATCTGGATCTGTTCTGGCCGCTTTTGGCTAGCCACGGGACCGGACAAAACCTAACGGTTTACAATACAATTTTGAGCGGACCAAGACGCGGAGAAGAAACCGATGGCCCGGAAGAAATGTACGTGATCTTACTTGATAACGGACGCACCAATTTATTGGCTCAAAAAGAACAGCGCCAAGGTTTATACTGCATTCGTTGTGGTGCTTGTCTTAATGCTTGCCCGGTTTATAAAAACATAGGTGGTCATACTTACAATACTACATATAGTGGCCCAATTGGTTCTATCATTACGCCTCACTTGAAGGGCATGAAGGACTTTAAACACTTAAGCTATGCCTCAAGCCTTTGCGGAAAATGCTCTGAGGTATGTCCGGTTAAAATAGACATCCATAAAATGCTGTTGCTTAATAGAAGAGATGCAGCAACTCAACATGACAATAGTAAAGCTGAAGAAATTGGCTGGAAGATTTGGAATGTCGGGATGTTAAAACGATCGAGGATGGACTTTCTTAACGGAAAGATCAAAAACTTCTTCCTCAAAAACTTATTTAGAAAGATCTGGGGCAAATACCGTTCTATGCCAACAATAGCTCCAAAGTCTTTTGCCAAACAGTGGGACGAAAAAAACAAGGAATCTAAAAACTTATAACTGTAAGCATGACCTTCGACCGAAAAGACAAAAGTGACAGCGCATTATTAGATTTCTACAAGCGTTTACTTTATCCAAGAATGGTCGAGGAAAAAATGCTCATACTGCTTCGTCAGGGTCGTATTGGCAAATGGTTCTCAGGAATCGGTCAGGAAGCAATTGCCGTAGGTAGTACTATGGCAATGGAAGCTCAGGAATACATCTTGCCTATGCATAGAAATCTTGGTGTATTTACTACCCGGGATATACCGTTACGTAAGCTAATGGCGCAATGGCAGGGCAAAATTACCGGATTCACTAAGGGCAGGGATCGTTCCTTTCATTTTGGAACCCAAGACTATAAAATCATAGGTATGATATCTCATCTAGGCCCGCAAATGGCACTTGCAGATGGAATTGCCCTTGCTGATTTAATAGAGAACAAGGAACATGCAACTTTAGTATTTACCGGAGAAGGCGCTACCAGTGAGGGTGATTTTCATGAAGCGCTAAACGTTGCTGCTGTATGGAATTTGCCAGTTATCTTTCTTATTGAAAATAATGGTTACGGTCTCTCCACCCCTATTAATGAACAATTTAAATGTAAAGATCTTGTAGATAAAGCTATCGGCTACGGAATTGAGGGCATCCAGATAGATGGGAACAATATTCTTGAGGTGTATGACACTCTGAATTCAGTTGCAAGTTCAATTCGGAAAGAACCAAGACCAGTCTTAATTGAGTGTCTAACATTTAGAATGAGAGGCCATGAGGAGGCTTCAGGCACCAAATATGTCCCTCAACAACTATTTGATGAATGGGGTGCCAAAGACCCTCTTAAAAACTTTGAACGGTATCTACTTGACCAAGCAGTTCTTACAGATGATTCCATTAAAGAAATTAAAACCTCATTTAAAATCGATATTGATCTGGAGGTCGAACGTGCATTTCATGATCCGGAACCAGTAGCCGATTTACAAACGGAGCTGGAAGATATGTATTCTCCATATCGCTTTGAAGCTGTAGCGCCTACTCCTACTGAACCACCTAGAGAAATGCGCTATCTGGATGCTATTACCGATGGCTTAAGAATAGGTATGGCAAAGCACAAGAACCTTGTTTTAATGGGCCAGGATATTGCCGAATATGGAGGTGCTTTTAAAATCACCGATGGTTTTGTAAATGAGTTTGGGAAAGCCAGAGTTAGAAATACCCCTATCTGCGAATCTGTTATCGTTGGCGCAGGATTAGGACTTTCAATAAATGGTTACAAAGCTGTTGTAGAAATGCAATTTGCAGATTTTGTTACTTGTGGTTTTAATCAGATTGTTAATAATTTGGCTAAAACCCATTACAGATGGGGAGAAAAAGCTGATGTTGTAGTTCGTATGCCTACAGGGGCAGGAACTGGCGCAGGTCCTTTCCACTCGCAAAGTAATGAAGCTTGGTTCACTAAAACTCCGGGATTAAAGGTGGTTTACCCGGCCTTTCCTTATGATGCAAAGGGGCTGTTGCTCGCTGCAATAGATGATCCAAATCCTGTAATGTATTTTGAGCATAAATACCTTTATCGAAGTTTGAATGGCAATGTACCAACCGGGTATTATAATATCGAGATTGGGAAAGCCAATATTCTAAATCATGGCACACAAATAGCCATAATAACTTATGGACTAGGTGTTCATTGGGCGCTTTCTTTTCTTAGCGAAAATCCTGAGATTTCAGCCACTTTAGTAGATTTACGAACTTTGCAACCTTGGGATAAAGAAACTGTTGCTGCAACTGTTAAAACAACAGGCAGAGCACTTATTTTACATGAAGACACACTAACATGTGGGTTTGGAGCTGAGTTAGCGGCATGGATCTCGGAACATTGCTTTAGACATCTTGATGCTCCGGTTATGCGTTGTGCAAGTGCCGATACAGCTATCCCCATGAGTAAAACGCTGGAAGATAGCTTCCTTGCAAAAAGCCAATTGGCCGATACTGTTAAACGTTTGTTAGCTTACTAAATTAACTTGGCATGATAATGGTCTGTTACTTAGGCACAAGCTAAGTTAATGGTATGAAGTTATTACATCTATTTTTCCTGCTCCCTATAGCTATGATTGGTTGTAATCAGGGCCCAAAGCATCCCCAGGCAGATCTCATTAACGCACGCATTGGCGCGCCTATGACTGAGGCCAGTATACTACTTTATGCAGATTCCATTGACGCAACCCTCAATACTTATGAAAAGAATACCAGTCTGGTTTATCAACTTGGACAAGCAACTATGTATATAGAAAAATATAGCTGGAACGGCAAACCGGTACTATATTCTCAATATAAAAATGATGAGGGGATAAGTAACCAAGTAAGAAAATACTATTTTAAAAACGATAGCCTGATTTTGTTGAAAGATGGTACAAAATTAGCCAAACAAGGAGTAAATACTTTTGAAGACGGCCGTACTTACTTTAGAAATAACATTCCATTTAAAGAAGAATCTCGTACTTCGTCTGATTTCTCTTTACTCAAAAAAGAACCTTTCCAAATGAGAAAGAAAAGCACTTCCGATCAAAACGAATATAGTCAGGATATTAAATTGCTAAACGACGCGATAATTGGAGCTAATGAGTTTGACTTAGTCTTCGATAATATTATATCTGCTCCTGACGAGCGTTATATACTTTTAAAAAGTAAAATTGCAGGCGGTTACAGCGCAAGTATTTTAATAAAAGATACTGATAATCTAGTAGATAGCCTACTAAAAGTCCCGTCAGTTTTTAGAGATAAAAAGCTGAATATAAAGTGGGAGATAAAGGACAAAGAAGCGATTTATGTACCCGTAGCCGTTAATGTTACTTCTGCTAATGGGTTAAAAAGATAAGTATTCCCATTATCTAGGCAAACACAACGGTATCTCTTTCTAAGTCGCTCTCCTTTCTTAAACTGTCTGCCATCTTTTATACTAAACACTGTATTAATAGGCAGCTCTTCTAAACGGGAAACATTTAGTAACAAGTCATATTTTTTTAAAGCTCTTGATAACTTTAGGTCGGTACAACTTGCGGCTGATGGGTTATTTAAATAGCTAACAATGGCAGACTGTACATCCTCCGGAAAAATATTCTGATCAATAAATGGCACCATCATTCGCTTAAAATTGCGTTTCCATTCATCACCGTGAGGCTTTACCTTATTCTTATGGTCATTCCAGGTTAGTAAATGAGCAAATTCATGAACGGTGGTTACAAGAAATGCATAAGCATTAAGATCATTGTTAACTGAAATCTTATGGCCTGCTCCTTTAAAAGGGTGTCTGTAATCGCCTAATTTTGTTGCCCTGTTTTTTGAAATCTTAAATTCACACTGAAAATAATCTATCCACCGGGCTATAATCGGAGCCGCAGCGTCAGGCATATATTGTGCTAAGATATTCTCCTTTTTCACAAAGGCCAAGATAATTAAATTACTTTAAAAGTTGGTAAGCGATCAAACTAGCTACATATGCCATTCCTGTCATATACACGATTTGAATAACCGGCCACCTCCATGATTTAGTTTCTCTGAATACAACTGCTACAGTACTCATACACTGCATTGCAAAGGCATAGAACAACATCAAAGAGAATGCAGTAGCAAATGTAAACACAGGCAAGCCGGTATCAGGATCTTTAGCACCACGCATTTTATTACGGATGGTGGCAACTTCTCCATCATTATCAACACTGTAGATAGTAGCCATTGTTCCTACAAAGGCTTCCCTTGCTGCAAAAGAGGTAATTAATGCAATGCCAATTTTCCAATCAAAACCTAAAGGTTTTATAGCGGGTTCAATTACATGCCCTAAAATACCGGCATAAGAGTTCTCAAGCTTCTCTGCGGCCCTATCTCTTTCCAATGTACTAATTTGCACACTATCTTTTTGCGCTTCTATAGCGGCGTATTTATCATCAATTTCTTTGAACCTTTCAGATGGCCCATAAGTTGCAAGTACCCAAAGGATAATAGAGATAGCAATAATCACCTTACCTGCTTCAAAAACAAAAGTTTTTGATTTCTCATACATGGTATAAATCACATTTGACCATCTAGGCATTCTGTAGACAGGAAGTTCCATAATGAAATATGATTTCTCCTTTGCCTTTATTAAGAACTTCATTACAAATGCCACAAAAACCGCAGCTAAAATACTAATGACATACATCCCCATAAGGGTAAGGCCTTGCAAATTCAGAAAACCCCAAACCATTTTTTCGGGAACTACCAATGATATTAATAAAGTATAAACAGGTAATCTGGCTGAGCAGCTTACCAACGGCGCAACCATAATAGTAATAATACGATCTTTCCAACTCTCGATATTACGGGCGCTCATTATGGATGGGACAGCACAAGCTAAACTCCCTATCATTGGCACTACAGATTTACCGCTTAATCCAAACTTTCGCATGATCTTATCCATCATGAAGGTAACACGCGCCATATAGCCTGTATCCTCCAGTATAGATATAAAAGCAAATAAGATTGCTATCTGAGGTATAAATATCATTACACCACCCAAACCGGCTAATACTCCATCTAAAAGAAGATTAGTTAGAATACCGTCCGGCAAATGTTGGTGACCATATTCAGTAAGCCAAACAAAACCATATTCAATTAACTCCATTGGGTACGATGACCAGGAGAAAATAGAGTTAAAAATAAAGAATAGAATGCCAATAAAAATAAGGAAACCCCAGAACTTATTGGTCAGCACTGAATCGAGTTTGTCACTAAAAACAAACTTTCTTGCAGCTCCTGTATCTTCTACTACTCCACTTAAAACAGTACCAAGATATCTATAACGGGCAATAGTTTCTGCAGCCTGTAGTTTAGAAGATTCAAAAGCATGCTCAGTTTTAATCTTCTCAAATGCTTCATGTTCCTGAGCAGAATAGGTATTAAGGTGCTCATGTTGATGTAGTATTTGTAAAGCAAGGTAGTTGTTTTCAGTTTTTACCTTGGCTTTAACCAAATCAATGGCTTCTGGTGCTAATACGCGTACATCTGCTCCTTCTACCTGAGTAGCGATAACCGTAGTATTATTAATAGCCTCTTTAAGCTCAGTTAATCCTGAATTGCTTCTTGCAGAAATTGCAACTACTTGTATACCTAACCTTTCAGAAAGCTTATTGATATCGACATCAATACCTTCCTTTTTGGCCATATCGGTCATGTTAAGCGCAAGAACCAAAGGGACACCTAAATCTGCTACCTGAGAATAAAGCAATAAATTTCTTCGAAGGTTTGTTGCATCTGCTACCAGTACAACAATATCAGGATGGCTTGAATTATTTTTATCGGCAAGAACCTGAAATACTATGCTCTCATCTTTACTTTTAGGGTATAAACTATAAGTACCAGGTAAATCAATTATCTCAGCCTGTCTGTTATTGGACAGTTTACAATAACCAACTTTCTTATCAACAGTAATACCGGGAAAATTTCCGATCTTCTGATTTAATCCCGTAAGCAGGTTAAAAAGTGTAGATTTCCCTGTGTTGGGGTTACCAACTAAAGCAATTTTAATATTTTTTACCAAAACTATTATTGAATTATAATAATAGATGCTTCGTTTTTACGCAAACAAAGTTGGTACCCTGCCACACGAATAGCAATTGGATCTCCAAGCGGCGCAAAACGTTCTACTTCTACTGTTTCACCAGGCAAGCATCCCATTTCCATTAATTTTACAGACATTTCAAGATCTGTAAACGCTACGATAGTTCCTTGTTCTCCTGGATTTAACTGCGAAAGCTTCATCTATGTATAAGTATTATTTTGGAGCGCAATTTAGACTTAATCTATAATAAATCCAAATAAGCAGGTGTTTATATATAGTCATAAAAAAAGCCCCTTACTAAATAAGGGGCTTCTTCTTAGGTTTATAAAATTACTTATGGGGATAGCTTGAATAGCTAACCGTTGGACATTTACATCCGGGTTTAAAAATACCACAGCCACTAACAAACCCCACCAACACTAAAAGAATCAATAAGTTAAACTGTCTTTTCATTGTAGTTAGATTTATGCAGTAAAATGTAACTGAAAACACCCATAAAAACACCAACCATATCACAGCCAAAATCCCACCATTCTGCAGATCTGTAGGTAAAGATTTTCCATTGTAACAATTCAATGCCACCACCTAATGCTGCCGTAATAACAATGATTTTAAATATGGTTAGGGACCGGAAACTATAATTATGCTGGTGTCTTATTTTACCAAAAAACAAAAGTATAGTGAGCACATAAAAGAACCCTAAATGGACCATTTTATCAAAGCCTTCAAAAAAAAAGCCTGATCCATGGGTATCAGGCATTTTCATATTACAAAGCACTAAAATCACAACAGTCCATACGATGGCCCAGATCTGATATTTTAATTCTCCGAATTTATTCATTAATTAAGCTCCAACTAGTGCTTTGTAAGCATCTGCAGTTAACAAGCCGTCAACTTCTGATAAATCAGAAACTGTAACCTTAACCATCCATCCCGCTCCATATGGATCAGAATTTACCAATTCAGGATTGTCATTAAGCGCAGCATTTGTTTCAGTAACAGTAGCTGTTATTGGCATAAACAAATCCGATACAGTTTTAACTGCTTCAACAGTACCAAAAACCTCATCTTTACTTACTTCATCACCTACGGTATTGATATCAATATATACGATATCACCCAATTCACGTTGAGCAAAATCAGTAATACCAATATAAGCTTCATTACCCTCAACTCTAACCCACTCGTGGTCTTTGGTGTACTTTAATTCTGATGGAAAATTCATTTCTCTAAATTTATTTTTTCGTAAATCTTTTTGCGGCTCAACATATTAAACAAGCTGCGCGCGTTCAAAGGTAATTAATATCAGTCTTTATAACAATCCTTAATTCAGTGTAATCCTTAAACTAAATCCAAAATTGCTGAACGAGGTATTAAACGTTTGTGAAGTATATGGTTTAGTAACGTTAGAATCATAGAATACGCGTATGTTAAACCGCTGGTTAAGCACATAATCAACACTTGGTCTAAATGTTATGTTTTTAGCCCCTGATGAAACTTCAGCCTCAGTAATGTCTGCCCTGTAAATTACAGTTTTGTTATCCCTTATGGCTATATCCAATTTAAAGTCCATGTTATTGTCTGTTTTTAATCCTTTAAACAAACCAAATGGGAACCTGAATTTATTGGTCCTATAGCCAACTCCGAAAACCATATTGTTTTCCGTTAACTGAGCCAACTGACTATTTGCAAGACTTAGTCCTAACAGCCTGGATCTGCCATATTCAAAATTAGCAGTCATATTATTTTTCAATCTGGTATCAACACCAATAAGTGGGGCAAATTGTTCAGCAATAGTTACCTGAGAGTATTGGAACTTCGGAAGGAAATTCCCTCCATTAACATCTTCCCTGCTAGTTACAGAACCATTACTTTCTTGATATCTCAATAAAGAATTAAAGCTGTTTACACTGTAAACGGATCTATATGAATGTCTAACATCAATTGAATTAAAACGCTCAGCCAGGAAAGGTATACGAGTAAGTCCACGATAATTCAAACGCCAGTTTGGCAAAGGAATGCTAGGGAGAGAGTTCAGCCCTACTGAAGAAGCACTTCTACCTGAATAAGCAGCTATAAATGACGATACCACTACATCCTGTGCATTTTTATCATAACCATCTGCATACCCACCAACTACACCATTTGAATTCGGATTCTGAGCACCCAAACGCTGTGAAATCACTTGTCTGTTTGCCATAAACTGATTAAACAATTTAGATACAGTGCTGCCTGATTTCTCTGAAAATGCTGTACTTAAAGAAATAAATGAAACGCTATAATCTCCGGTTGTATATGGACTGAAGTCTTCAAATCCGCGACTGTCTCTGTCGTACCTATAGTTTGTGGAGAAGTTAGATGTCCTGTTTTTATTAGCCGTAAGCGTAATGGTTAAATCACGGATAGGCTCTATTAAACTTGTAAAACTTAAATCCTCCCTTAGCGTGTTTACATAAAGCTGAGATTGCAATGTATCCTGGGTAAGCCAGCCACTATTAACGGCCATACTTCTTATGTCTCGTTGACTACCGAATACAAATCCTAAACCTGGAGCACCTGTTATATCATCAATACCAAAGTAATTAGTTTTTGGTAAATATCCAGGCATAAATATACCTCTGGTCTGCGTATAGGCTCCTACAATATTTTTAACCCCCGTAAGTAAACCAACCAAGAAGCCTGCGCCTGATTGTTTATCGGCAGTACCATTTCCTGCCTTTCTTACAAAGCCAAACTTGTTGTAAAGACTCGCCAGATTCAGGTTCGGATTAATCTGTATAATTCTAGAGTTTTGAATCGTATTACCTAGATCAATTAAAGGATTTCTCAGCGTAGATAATGGTTCGGTTTGCCAGTTAAAACTTGTTCCATAACGTGTGGTAACATTTAACCAATCCATACCCGGAATTTTATTTACCGGCAGATTATATGTTACATTTAAATTATGAGAATAATCGGTAGTTCTGCCTAGTCGCTTTAAATTTTGCCATAATGTATCCCTTTTCACTCCATTAATTCGCCCTTCCGGTTCATCAATAATAGAGTAGTTTGTTGCATCAAAATCAAGCGTGAGTGACCGCGTAAAATTCCACGAAATACCATAAACTCTGGTAACAAGAAAATTCTTATTAAAGGTGGTATTTATAGGAATTGCATTATTGGGGTCATTGTTACGCAAACTATTTTCTGAATAGTAACGATCCAGATCAATCCTGAAGTTAATTGAATTTGGCAATAGACTAAAGTTTATCTCTTTTAATAATGCAAGTGTATTTGATTTAATGATTTTGGCAAAAGGCTCGTAACTCTTAGACTGCCCTGCGTAATTATACGCCAATGAGGCCCTGTATGTTTGTTGAATGTTATTTTGGTTTATAAAATCTCTATGTGCAAACTTAGTATAAGCGTAACTGGCATTTAAATTTTCTACGTCCCATAACTGAGGCTTCTTATCTAAATCAGTACGCTCTTTTCTCACATTTGTAAAACTTATACTATTACGGGTTGTATAGTCCTGTGCATAGTTTAATATTTCTTTTTTCTCTGCTTTAGTAGCTGCATCCAAAGCTGTTTTCAATTCGATATCCGGTGTTCTTGGATCGTATTGCGGTGTACTTATCTGACTTGAATAACTAATGAACATAGGGATTTTTACGCCTGTCTTTTTAGGTAAAAACTTACCTAGCTCCATACTCGAAGAAATATCAAAGAATACGTTATCAGCCCTATTTCTTTCACTCACTCTTTTTTCAAGTGACCCAAAGCCTATTGTAGATTTGCTGCCTGAAATGTTTACATCTGCAAAATCCGCAAGTTGCGCGTTCATCCTTGCAGTTGCGGCCCAGCCACCTCTTTCATCAAATTGAGTTAACCTCAGCTCGTTGAACCATATTTGCGCATTTTTATCCAAACCATCGTCTTCTCCTGGATTTGCAGGATTTTTAAGAGGGTTTTTCACACCAAGCATATAAACCCTAACCTTACTCATATCGGGTTGCCCTTTTATGGTAATCGTTTTACCATTTTCAATAAATTCATAAGGAATATTTATTGGCCATGGCTGCCCATTGAGCATTGCTTTGTTTCTTGCTATTTTAGCCTTTTGGAAAATTTCAAGTTCAATATCAAGCTTATTCTGATCTGGCCAAATTGCGTATGGATCGCTGGTACCTGGGTTTGTTACCCTTAGCGGTTGCGAATACTCATAATAGTTGTCTTGATTATCAGTCCCTATACGTAAGAATGCACTTAAATCGTTATTATTTAATACATTGCTACCAAGAGCTTCCAGGTGAATGTACATTTCCAAATGCTTATATGATCTAAAATCATTAATAGCAGTTTTAAATGCAGCTCTTCCATATCCATCTCTTAAGTTCTTTATGGTTACTGCTAACGATTGCTCATTCTGTCTGGTATCACCACGATAATTGCTAAAGTCACGTTCTCTTTCGATGCCCGGAGGAACTACGTAAGGTATAGGAGTACGTTTGCCATTCTCCTCAATATTTACAGTTGCTACTTCAATGGTCGAATTATCCGATCCTATTGGCAATAATACAGGATCAACAATCACCTGAGCAGGATCGTTATTTGCATTGTATTGACGCCATTCGCCTCTAATCAACTGAATCTTTCCGAACCTCAAAACGGTAGTATCCGCATAATTGGTAAGGAACATTCTAATAAAGCGTATAGATTTAAAATCCTGAATATTTCCAACCTTTTGTTGGTATTGAGCCAATGGAATCCTAATCTGATACCAGGTTACAGGCTGAGTTTGTCCATTAGCTAATTTAACCTGAGAGGTCACCTTATCCGTAACGAAATTTTGTCCAACCATTAAGTCTCCAGGACGCATTGACACCTTATACTGGAAGTACTCATCAGACTGAGTCATGTTGTTATCTCTGTTAATATCTTCCCCATCGGGTAAAGAGGTAGAAGCCGAATTTTCAACACCAAAATCTTCCTGAGACTGTTGTGGCGTTTTAGAGTTTCCTTCAGTACCGTTATATTTTTGGTAGCGCTTTAAAATTCCCGCACCTGCCTGATCCAAAGCATTACTTCTGTAATAGGAGTAATCATCAGAAGACGGATCATTTTCTAATTCGGCTGCAGCATCAGGATTTAGCTGACCTTTTATCTGATTAACAAGTGAAGCGAATTTTGTACGCTCATCATTGTTAGACAAACCGTCTAGTCCAACATCCTGTGTCCTTCTAGCCGCTGGATCATTATCGAATGCCTGCACTACGGGTTGTAATTTAGGCACCCTGCCCCAATTTGTTTCATCAAATTTAGTAGGGTCGCCATTAGCAGGCAAGCCATTTTCTAATGATTTACGACCATCTTTCAGAATATCTTCCGAAATATTACCAATATTAAAATACAAATCACCTCCAGCAGAATTTGGCTTATAAAGATTCGGATCCATAACCCATAATTCTATAAACTCAATATTTAATGCTTCAAAATCATTAGTCTCGATTCTCCTGAATAAACCACCCCATCTTGATTTAGGATTATTTAATAAACCATTCGAACTAAATCCTGTAGGTGCATAATTATAAGGTCCTCTTACTGTCGGATAAAAAGCAACATCTAATGTAGGTAAGGTAATAGATTGACCGGTACTTGTTTCTTTAAAAGGGAAAACTTCTTGTTCTATAATTTCACGTACATAGTGATTAGATAATTCGGTACGATTACTTCTCAAACTAGAAGGCAGATTACTTGCATTTCTATTGTAAAAAGTAGGATCGATATTATAGAATGCTATTCTCGCTCTATTATAACCATAAGCCAGATCATTAATCAAACCTGATTCTGGAAATAACTGAGGTGTTCCCGACAATTGCCATGCTACTGCACTCTTAAGATCTATAACAGATCTTGAGGCTTCAAAGTCATCCAGATAACTTACACCACCCTTTTTGCCTCCAAAATTAAGCGCATTCGGGTGACCTGGAAGCAACTGAGCAAACTCTCCCGAAAACGTAATACTCGAAGGGGCTTTAGTTGATAGGAATGGTAATTTATCAACCAACTTAGTCAGGAACCTTGAAGGAGCACTATAATTCACGTCCATTCCCCATATTGTATTGGAGATCGGCTCTTCGCCAATATTCACTTTTGGTGTTAATGGCTTTTCGGAGAGATTCATAATCGTACCTCCCAAATTCAGCTTATTGTTTACCTTATAATCTAATCTGGCCCCAAATAAAGATCGCTGCTGCAAACCAAAAAGCTCGTTGTTCTCAGTCGATATTCTGATTGGCTGACCTGATATTAAGATTCCGGTGTTCAATATCTTAACTCTTCCTCCCTGATAATCCACCGTGTAATCAACGCCTTCCTGAAGAGGAATTGTACCTGCAAAAACTCTTACAGACCCCTCTGGCACGTTGATAGCATTTAAGCTAAACTCAGAAGCAATATCAGACTGATAACTTCCTTTAATGACATACCTGTTTTGCTTGGTAAACAATTGCTGAGCAACAACCTTAGTCGAATCATACAATGCTGTATAGGTATACTTATCTATAAAAGCCTGTTCTGTTGGTAAAAACTGATTTGCTAAATCCCTTCCGAAAGGTTCAACAAGTGGAAAAATTATCCTGCCATTTAGTGGATCTATAGTAATGTATCCGTTTTTAGTATTCGAGAGTACGTAGGCCGTATTTCCGTTAGCATTGTTGGTACTATTCGTATTATTAAAACCACTATTGTTACCAAATGTATTTGAAGAATTCTGATTAGAATTTGAATTAAAGGGGTTGTTCTCCGTTTCAAAGTCAAAAACTCCATCCGGTTTCATCTCATCCTGCTGATTTAAACGATCCAGACCGGCAACTTGTATCCAAAGTTTATCTTTTAACGGCTTTTTAAATTCATCCAGCTTCTCTCCCTCAGTAATAACGGGCCTTTCAATACCTGTCTTCTCATCTATCCTAAATATATCTAATCTAAAATTCTGCTGACTAATCTGATAGCCACCAATAGAATAGATGTTTTTCATCATTAAAGCCCATGTAGGCAGTTTAACTTTTGTAGTCTCATTCTTCAATAATTTGGCGAATAAAACTTTAGGAGTAGCTTGATCAAATGGCACATCGGTAGTAAACTCACCCACTTGATACTCAACCCCATTAAAAGTATATCGGTATGCAACGGCAAGAACCTCATCAGTATTTAAAGCATTATTTAATGAAATATAACCTAGCTTCGGATGAAAGGTGAACTCTCTCTCTGTCAACTTCCTGGCATAAGTTAGCTTTGCATAATTGTCTGTACCCCCTGTTGGCTGAAAAAATGAAATAACTGAATTTGAATTGGTCTGACGGGCATCAGCCGGTAACATATCTAACAAATTATTCGAATGCTTCGGAAATTGATTGTTCTTAAATGCCGAAGGAAGCACCGAAGTCCCCCCACCCAAGGTATTATTATATGGCTTATTTTCCCCCAAATCCATAAATGCAAGAACGTCTCTCGAGTCTTGAGTGTTGCCTGCTTTATTTGTAACCCATACTTCTATCTTTGTTATTATAACACCGGTTGTAATAGTAGGAGGATTAGAAAGTGCTTTATTATAGTTATCTCTAAAATATTGTGCAAGGAAATAGTGCTTATTCGCTTCGTAATTATCAGCACTTATCCGATACTCATTCTGTTGTGCACCATTATTGATCTGTATTTCTCTGGATTGTGATTTTTGTTGTGTAAAAACAGTATTCACATTCAGTTTACCGAACTGCAATTGAGTTTTCACACCGAACAAAGCCTGTGTTCCGGAAATCAAGGTAGTATTTAAGGGTAAGCTAACATTACCCGCCTCAATTTTCTTAATAATATCATCATCACCGCCTGTATAGTCCAACTTAATCTGATTCTCAAAATCAAATTGAGCTTCAGTATTGTAGTTCATATTAACCTTCAACTTGGTCCCGATATTACCAATAACATCCATCTGGATCCGTTGATTAAAATCAAAGTTCCCCTGTACCCTTTGGCGCTCATTGAACAAAGGGTTTTCATTCCTGTTGATTCTACCCAAAAAAGTTAACTCTGCCTCTCCACGAGGCTGAATATTAATGGTATTACCTCCAAATATCTTCTCAAAGGCCTTACTATTAATGCTCAAACTTGGAATAATCCCCGTTCTTCTAACATCATTTATTTCCTCATTTGAAAACCCTCTCCAATTATCACGTTTAATCTCACTACTGATCAAACGCTGATACTCATCTATACTGAGGTATTGAGGTTCAGAAAGAAGCTTATTGCCTATTAACTGTCTTATTATATATCTTTTATTTACAGCGTCGTACTCAACTTCGCGTTTGATATTATCAGGTAGTGGCTTAAAAGAATTAGATAATGGTCGTATCCCTAATCTTTGTTTTTCTTTTAAACCGAATGAATTTTTTGACGTATCACTAGGGGTTCGCCCCACAACTATTTGTGAGATGGCCTGTTTTCCCCAAAAGGATGTAATCAAAAGGAGAAATATTATTAGCGTTAATTTGTTTTTCAAGGGTAAAAAAGGTTATAAATTTTTCAAGGCTAACTTAATCATCTGTTCTACTGATAAATCCTGACCACCCACCTTCACGGCATTGTCAATTGCCTTTTCAGATGCCGCTTTTGCAAAACCTAACATCATTAAAGCCGACAAAGCTTCTTCTTTTACGGTATTGTTTAAAGGGGCCGCAATTAACGACCCCGTTCCTTCTTTCTTTAATTTATCCTGCAACTCAAGTACAAGTCTTTGTGCAGATTTCACGCCTATACCTTTTATTCGCTGTATAAGCGGAAGGTCGCCACTAATAATGGCAGACTGAATCTCATTCGGGGTAATGGATGAAAGCATCATTCGTCCTGTATTTGGCCCTATACCGGATACCGAGATCAAGTGAAGGAACAGTCTTCTTTCACCTTCATCAGCAAAACCATAAAGTGTATGGGCATCTTCTTTAATATGGAGCCATGTATAGATTTTACACCGCTCAGCATCAGCAAGACTACTGTATGTATTTAAAGATATATTAATATGGTAGCCTACACCTCCGGCTTCTACAACAATATACGCGGGGCATTTAAAGGTTAACTTACCATCAATATATGCAAACATATTTTATTTTTTTGAGATTCTTTTTAATAGACCTTTTTTAGGATTCGCTTCCTGTTCTTTTGCTTGTACATCTAAAACTGCAATGGTTACCATATTTACAATTTCTCTTACAGAGCTACCTAACTGAACAATATGTACTGGTTTTTTTAATCCAAGTAAGATCGGACCAACGGCCTCGGCTTCTCCAAGTTCCTGCAATAACTTATAGGCTATGTTACCAGATTCCAGATTAGGGAAAACTAATGTATTGGCAGGAGCTCCAATTAATCTGCTAAAAGGAAAATTATCTTTTAGCATTTCGTTGTTAATCGCAAAGTTCCCTTGCATTTCACCATCCACCATAATGTGCGGATGTTTCTCATGCAATATCTTAACAGCTTTCCTTACCTTTTCAGGTACAACACCTTCATTAGATCCAAAATTAGAATATGAAAGTAAAGCAACCCTTGGTTGTATGTTAAATTTACTTACAGAACGTTCTAAAAGCAAAGTTAAATCAACCAATTCTTCCGCAGTAGGATCTACATTAACGGTTGTGTCTCCAAAAAACACGGGCCCCTTCTTGGTCATCATCATGTACATACCAGCAACACGATTTACACCTTCCTCGGTACCAATAACTTGTAACGCGGGTTTAATAGTAGAGACATAATTCTTTGTTAAACCCGAGATCATTGCATCGGCTTCTCCAAACTCAACCATAGAAGCACCAAAATAGTTCCTATCACGCATAAATTTGGTAGCCTCAAATAAAGTTACTCCTCTACGTTGTCTCTTCTCATATAGAGAATTCGCATATTTATTCATGCGTTCCTGTTCCTCAAAAGGATCAATGATAGTTACATCTTCCAACTCTAAGGCGTTGTCTTCAATTATTTTTTCGATGATTCCCCTATTTCCAAGTAAAATAGGGATAGCTATATTTTCATCTTTTACAATCTGAGCAGCCTTTAATATTCTGTAATTATCGGCTTCAGCAAAAACAACACGCTTAGGGTCAGACTTAGCTTTATTGGTAATGGCACGCATAATAGCATCATCACCACCTAATCTGTGTTTCAGTTCCTCAATGTAAGCATCCCAATCAGTAATTATCTTACGAGCAACGCCTGACTCAATTGCGGCCTTAGCCACAGCTGTAGACACATTCGTCATTAAACGAAGATCCATGGGTTTAGGAATGATATAGTCCTTTCCGAATTTAATATTCCGCTCATTATAAGCCATGTTAACAGCTTCTGGAACAGGCTTTTTAGCCAATTCAGCAATTGCCTTTACAGCAGCTATTTTCATTGGTTCGTTAATGGCCGTAGCCCTAACATCAAGCGCCCCTCTAAAAATATACGGGAATCCCAAAACGTTATTCACCTGGTTAGGGTAATCAGAACGGCCGGTAGCCATAATTAAATCCTTGCGTGAGTTCAATGCCAACTCATAAGCAATTTCAGGGTCAGGATTTGCCATCGCAAATACGATAGGATTTTTTGCCATAGATTTAAGCATATCCTCTGTAACACAATTTGCAGATGATAATCCGATGAATACATCAGAGTCTTTCATCGCTTCAGCAAGTGTATCTAACTTCCTTGATGTTGCAAATTCGGCCTTAATGGGATCTAGGTTTTCGCGGCTATCTTTGATAACACCCGAACGATCACACATTACAATATTTTCTTTTTTAGCACCTAAAGAAACGTATAAACGAGAGCAGGAAATTGCGGCAGCACCTGCCCCATTCACCACAATCTTAATCTTATCCATTTTCTTTTTTTGCAGTTCACAAGCATTAAGCAATGCCGCTGCAGAAATGATGGCGGTACCGTGCTGATCGTCGTGCATTACAGGAATCTTCATCTCCTCTTTTAAACGACGCTCTATCTCAAAGCACTCAGGTGCCTTAATATCTTCTAAATTTATTCCCCCAAAAGTAGGTTCAAGGGCTTTTACTATCTTAACAAAATCATCAACATTTTTGGTATCTAATTCAAGATCAAAAACATCAATATCAGCAAATATTTTAAAAAGGAGTCCCTTTCCCTCCATAACAGGCTTTCCTGCTTCTGGCCCAATATCGCCTAAACCTAATACTGCAGTACCGTTACTAATTACAGCTACCAAATTCCCCTTGGCAGTGTATTTATAAACATCCTCTGTATTCTCAGCTATTTTTAAACAAGGCTCTGCTACACCTGGTGAATAAGCCAGTGCAAGGTCTCTTTGAGAGTTCGTCGGTTTTGTTGGTATAACCTGAATTTTACCTGGCCGCCCCTGCGAATGGTAATCTAAAGCATCCTGCTTCCTGTTTATTTTACTCATAAAATTGTCAATTGTAAAGGATCAAAGTTACAATTCTTTTACTAAGGCTTAAAATAAAAAAAAGCCAATTAAATTACGGATAACTCTTATTTAAACGCAATTATGAACAAAATGAACAGGAAAATAAACAAACTGAATGCTAACTTTTCAGGCGGCTTGGGATGTCGCTTTCTACATGGGAACTATACACTTTTATCTTCTGTCCAGGAACGATTGTCAAGTTTTTTAACTTGTTCCAAACTTTAAGATCTTGAACTTCCACATGATATTTATTAGCAATAGCACCTAAATTTTGGCCGGGCCTAACCTTATGAAAGAAGAAAAGTGGTTTTGATTTTACTCTTCTGGCTGGTCTTGTCTCATCATTTGATGCCAGAACCACTTTCATATTAGTCTCAATATCTGTATTAAGCACTTCATAAATCTGTGCAAAATTAGCCAGACTTACTTTTGGGACAATGACACGTTTAGGCTCTAACTCAGTGCCATTAACAATCTTCTTCTTATAGGAAGGATTTAAAGTACAAAGCTCTTCTTCATCCATATTTAAAGCCTTAGCTAATGTAGGAATAGAAATAAAGCGATTAACTTGAATAGTATCTGTAATTTTTATATAAGATGGTCTTTGAGAGTTGATTTGATGCTTATCGGAGCACTTCATCACATATACCGCAGCTATAAATGCAGGCACATAGTTCCTTGTCTCTGTAGGTAAAAACTTTCTAAGTTCCCAGAAATCGTTAGAGTTGGATTTCTCCATTGCCCTTTTCACATTCCCCATACCACAATTGTAGGCCGCAATAGCCAAGAGCCAGTCACCCAGTTCCTCATATGCATCCCTAAAATAGGTCGCCGCTGCATAACTTGCTTGTATTGGATCTTTTCTGTCATCAACAAAGTTATCCATATTTAAGCCATACTCTCTGGCCGTGCCAAACATAAATTGCCACAAACCCGTAGCGCCAACCCTGGAAACTGCATGAGGATTCATTGACGACTCTATAATTGGCAGGTACTTGATTTCCTCCGGAATATTAAGGCTTTTAAGTGCCTTTTCAAAAATTGGGAAATAGTAATCCGATAGGCCTAACATCTTACCCATCATGTCCTTCCTTCCGCTATAAATATCTATGTACTTTTGTACATATTCATTATAAGTAAGAGGAACAGTCTTTTGAATAGAATCTAGTCTATTTTTATAATTGAAGTTATAGTTGTTAAACAATGGGGTTTCATCAACTTCAGGTACTGAAGTAGTATCATTTAAAATCAACCCGTGTTGTTGAGCTGTCGCCGAAAAGCTAATAAACGCTAGAATGCAATAGGATACGAGATGTACTTTTATTTTCATAGGCATTTCATACTGCTTTAAAGGCTATTGTAAATAACCTCCCTAGTTTAATCTTTCATTTAAAAATGTTTGAGACAAAGAAAGTAGCTCTTCCTCCCTAAAATGTTTGGTCATCAATTGAATACTTAACGGCAAACCCTCATCATTATTGCCCAAAGGTAGGGCTACAGCTGGAATCCCTGTTAAAGAAGCCAATACTGTAAATATATCAGCCATATACATTACCAATGGATCATCTATATTATCGCCAATTTTAAAAGCTGGTGTTGGGGTTACAGGAGTTAAAACTACATCAAACTCTTTCAACATCTCTTCCATCTTATCTCTGATCAACCTTCTTACTTGCTGTGCTTTCTGATAGTAGGCATCATAATAACCGGCACTTAAAACAAAAGTCCCTAGTAATATCCTTCTTTTTACTTCCTCACCAAATCCCTCTGCTCTTGATTTTTTATAGAGATCATTTAAATTAGTCGCATCCAGATTACGATGACCGTAATGTACACCATCATAACGAGATAAATTAGATGAAGCTTCTGCTGTGGTAAGCACATAATAAGCGGGCACCAGATAGTCAAGCAAATCAAATGACACGTATTCAACCGTATGTCCTTGAACTTTAAATCGCTCAATTGCATCCAATATTGAACTCTTAATTGCGGGGTCTAATGCTTCACTTTCTAAAGTCTCTCTAATAACTGCAATTTTCTTTTTCGAGTCATTATTTAGATTTGCAGAATACGCGGGTACTTCTCTTTTAGAAACAGTACTATCGTAATCGTCAGCTCCCGCTAAAACCTCAAGCAATACGGCTGCGTCACTAACCGAAGATGTGATAGTGCCAACCTGATCAAAAGACGAAGCATAGGCAATTACGCCATATCTTGAAATACGTCCATAAGTAGGCTTAAAGCCTATACACCCACAGAAAGCAGCCGGTTGTCTTACAGACCCTCCAGTATCAGTTCCCAGAGCAGACAAGCATAAATCAGCTTGAACAGCAACAGCTGAACCGCCTGATGATCCACCTGCCACCCTTTCAGTATCTGCGGCATTACTTACAGGACCATAATAAGAAGTTTCATTGGAACCACCCATTGCAAATTCATCACAATTAAGCCTACCTATAATAACGGCATCTTCTTTTATCAATCTTTCGACAACGGTAGCAGAATATGGAGACACAAAACCTTCGAGCATTTTTGAAGAAGCGGTAACAATATGGTCTTTATAGGATATATTATCTTTTATACCAATTACCATTCCTGCAAGTTTGCCGGCAGTTCCATTATCAATTTTCACCTGCACTTGCTTAGCATGCTCAGAAGCCGAATAAAAAAACACCTCATTGAATGCATTGAGGTGTTGATGAGCTTCTATTTGCTTAAAATAATAATCTAACAACTCAGGTAAGCTGAGCTTTTTTTGATCAATAAGAGTTTGTATCTCTGTTAAGGAGCTATACTTCTTCAAATTCAAGAATACATTAAGATTAAAAATTAGGTTCTAAAACCTATAACGGTTTGTTGGTACGGTTTCTTTCTACCGTTTCATTATCATCAACCCCGTCTTTGCCATCTTTAAATTCCTTAATACCTTTTCCAAGACCTTTCATTAATTCAGGAATCTTTCTACCTCCAAAAAGTAAAAGTACTATTACAAGAATAACGGCTATTTCCATGCCACCTAATGCAGCTGATATCGTTGTGTTTAACATGATATTTTAGTTAAAGTTTAGTTTTATCTGTTTCTATTTTAGTGTTCTCTGTATTGTTATTTGCAGCAACAAGATCCTGCTTTTCAAAATCCAAAGGCTCCTTAGTTTGCTCTACAGCTTCAGCTTGTGGCTCCGGCGTAGTCTCAGAAGGATGATGACGATTAGTATTGGTGTCATTAATAACCGATTCGATATCATCAACAATACCTACGGAATTTATGTTACGATGGATTTCTCTTTTAACGCCTTCAGAGGCATCTTTAAAATCTCTGATTCCTTTCCCTAAACCTCTTGCCAATTCGGGTAATTTTTTACCTCCAAATAACAAAAGTACCACCGCCAGGATGAGCATTATCTCGCCGCCACCCATGTTCAGGAATTCAATTAACGTCCCTCTATACATTTTCTTACTGATTTATAATTAATTAATACAAATATAAACATTTATAATCCACAATATCCTATTTTGCTATCCATGCTTCTGGATTCTGTGCCGCCATTCCGCGTCTGATCTGGAATTGCAACTGTGGAGTACCCTCTGTAGTACCGACGGTACCTATCGTTTGTTTTGTAGACACTTCCTGATCTTTAGATACATTAACAGACTTTAAGTTCTGGTAAACTGTAAAATATTCTCCATGCTTGATCAACACGAAATACCTGCCGAATTGTTCCATTACAGTAGTAACCTTACCATTAAACACTGCACGTACGGAAGCTCCTTCAGCAGTTTCAATATTTACTCCGTCGTTTGTATATGAAGCCTGCCCTTCCATGTGCCTACCAAATCGCTCGGTAATTGAACCGGTAGCAACAGGCCATGGCAACGAACCTCTATTACTTTCAAATTGGGAGGATAATCTTGCCGCCTCTGGAGTTGCAGTCAGGTACCCTCCACTTGTTTTAGCCTTTGGAGCTGCGGCAACAGGGGCTGGTTTGTTCTCTGCTTTAGCTCGTGCAGCTGCCGCTCTTTCGGCCGCTAAACGTTCCTCTTCTGCTTCTCTTCTGGCTTTTTCAATCTCCCTCGCAATAGCTGCGCGAATATTTCTGTCAAGCTGAGCTGATATTTTTTTTCGCGTTGCAATGTCTTGTCTATACTGCTTTTCTTCTTTACTAAACTTATTCAGCACTTGAGATTGCTCGTTCTTATTCTTTCCAAGTTTATTCTTCTCTTGCTCTTGTTCATGCAAAAGGCTGCTCTTCTCCTTAAGATTCTTATCTAAAATTACAATCTTGTAGTTAAGGTCTTTCTGTTTACCCTGAATGTAATCGGCCTGCTTTTTACGGTACTGACCAAATTGTTGCAGGTACTTAATCCGCTTATATGCTTGGTTAAAGTCACTTGCTGCAAAAATAAACATCATCTTATCATAAGAATTCCGATTGCGCTGAGCAAACCTGATCATACTTGCATACTCCTTTTTAAGCTGTCCTAATTGTCCCTTTAAATTATGAACGACATTAGTATTCTCATGAATCTGATTATCAAGATTCTTCATCTCCGAATTGATTACAGAGATCTTGCTTTGCATTAAACCTATCTTCGCGTTTAGTGCATTGATCTGACTCAAAGTAAGCTTTTTGTTATTTGCAGCTTTATTGGCATTTTTCTGCAACAAATCAATTTCGCGTTGTATTGCTTCTTTTTTTCTTTTCAACTCTGCGCTACTTTGTCCAAAAACGACAGAGGCAGATAGTACAAACAAGAGGAGTAAAAGTAATTTGTTTAGCTTCATTGCATCAAAAGTATAAAAAATCAGTTTATTACCTCGTACTTATTTGGAACATTAAACGGAAAATCAAGTGGAACATTGCTTTCAATTTTCGAAAACTCCATATTAATATTGATTCTCTTATCTCCTGCCATCGAGTTAATTTTCAGATCAGTTGGAAATAGATAGCCATTAATATTTTGATATTCTCCATAAGCAACCCTCAAAGATCTCCCGGATGCAATATCATTAAGATTGTTCTCATTAACCTTTAGCAAGGTATTAAAAATTACCCGATAAGCTAAACCCTCATTAACCCCACTAAGTGTCCAAACTGCATTTTCCTGAGCTATTAAGGTTTCATCCCTAAAGAACTCTTTAACAGTATTCCCTGAAAATATCGCTTGTAACAACTCAAAATTAACCTGTTTATTGGTATAAGTGTGAACATAATTAAAAGGTTTTTTTAAATAAACACCTTGCAAGTTGTTTCTAACCTTAATACTATCTGGAGTAATTAATGCTCTTGCTACTTCAATACCAAGTGCGGTAATACTTACCCAGATCTTTTTGTCTTTCTCCATCCTGATATTCATGTTAACATTATTGGAATTTCCATTAACATCAAGATTAGCCTTGGCTTTAAGAGACAATGTATTGAATGAAATGTCCTTAGATCTAAGCTCCTTAATAGTTTCCGATTTCTTACTATCCACCGGCGTTTCTGTTACCGTCTTGGGTGGTTTAACAATAAGTTTCTTAGTCTTGCAAGCCATTATTACTGAAACAAACGCAAGAAATAGCAAGCTATTGAATATATTTCTTCTCATTAATCTTCTTATTTAACTTCTCTGAATCATTCCCGGCTATTTTAGCCTTTTTCCACTGCACCAACGCCAAATCTTTATCCCCTTTTAGGAATAAAATATCACCATAATACTCCACATACAACGGATTTTCCGCATCCAACTGAAGCGCCATTTTAATATTTGTTAAAGCAGCTGCACTTTGGTTATCATTTTGAAGGCCCAGTGCCATGTAATAATACAAAACAGCTTGGTTAGGGTACACAGACAAAGCATCATCAGCTGTTTTAATTACATCCCTATATAAGCCTAGCGAAGTCTGGATGTTCAAAACCTGTTCCCATACCACATATAGCTGATCAGTGATCTTTAATGCCGATTGAAACTGAACTAAGGCAGCCTGTAAATCCCCTTGCTGATAAAGTACATCACCATACAATGCAAAAACCTTGGGATCATCAGGATGAATCTTTGATGCTATCGTAGCGAGCTCAATGGCATCATTTATCCGCAGCTGGTTCTTCTTACCTCCAAAAAGCATCATCACTACTTTGACTTTCTGGTCTACCGGCATCATAGAATTTTCAAAAGCCTTTTTTAGTGATGCCTGCGCCTCAATATTATTCTTTAAAGCGCCATATACGTCGGCCATAGCCAGATCAACTTCAAAATTATCAGACTCAAGCTGTTTTGCTTTTTTAAGTACTGCCAAAGCTTCTGCATTCTGATTCTTTTGCATAAGTACACCACTGGTGTATAGTAAACTCTTAACGTCTTTCACATCCTCTGCAAGAATCTTTTCAACAGTCTTCTTATCTAGGCCATCATCTTTTCCAATATTGATTCGCTGCCGTGCCTCTGTTAAAGCATCAGACGACCCAAATTTCTTTTCCAGTATATCATATCCTTTTAAAGCTTCTTCTTCTTTTCCGGCTAAAAGCAAGGCGTTAGACCTATCGAAATAATAAGAATTCTCATCTGGAGCAAGCGCAATTAGTCTATCAAAAACTAACACCAAATTATCCATATCCCCTTTTCGCTTATATAGTTCCGCTAATAATTTCCAGTACCACAAATTCTGAGGGCTCAATGAAGTCGCCTTTTTTATAGCCATTTCAGATTCCATCAATTTATTCTGTCTGAAATTTAGCGTAGCAACCTCAAAATAAGCAGCCGAATTGTTAGGGTCTATCTTTAACAGCTTATCAAAATTTTCAGCTGCTTTCGGATAATTTTCATTTAGTTTTTCCTTTAACCCAGCAAAGAAAAGTGTTTTTACAGCCATGCTATCCAATGTAGAAACCACAGGTTCCTGGGCAAACACAGCCGTGCTACCAGTAAGCAATAACATAAAAAACCACTTCCTTTTCATAGTATATTATTTACCTGTATGTCCATAACCACCGGCACCACGGGTTGTATCACTCAGCTCACCCACCGATTTCCAGCTTATCGTTTCATGCTTTGCAATAACCATTTGAGCAATCCTATCGCCATTAGCAACTACAAAATCAGTATCAGATAAGTTAACCAATAGAACTTTCAATTCTCCGCGATAATCTGCATCGATAGTACCCGGTGAATTTACAATACTGATCCCATGCTTATAAGCCAATCCACTACGTGGACGAATCTGAGCTTCATAACCAATAGGGAGTTCAATATGTAAACCTGTCGGAATCAAAACTCGTTGTAAAGGCTTAATGGTAATTTCAGTTTCTATAAAGGCGCGAATATCCATACCTGCAGCATGTTCAGTTTCATATTGAGGCAATGGATGTCCAGAATTATTTATGATGTTTATATTCATTTTTTAAATAAAATAGATTTCAATTGGTTCTTTTCAAAATAGATAATTCCAGCAAGGAAAGCCAGCAATAATGCATTCCCAATATAAATATTCCTGTTAAATACCCAAAAGGAAAGTATCACAAGAACCACTGATATAAGCAAATATGCCAAAATCCTTTTCAGATCATAAGGAATAGGATAATATTTTTGTCCTAAAACATAAGATATAACCATCATTACAAAATAGGCGAGCATAGATACCCATGCAGAGCCCATGTAACTGTACTTAGGTATTAGCACAAAGTTTAAAACTATAGTAATAACGGCTCCAACTATAGAAATGTATAAACCAAAACGGGTTTGATCTGATAAACGATACCAGATAGAGAGGTTCATGTATATCCCCAGGCAAACGTACCCAAATAGCAAATATGGAACAGCTGGCAATCCTACCCAATACTCACTTTTCCGAATAAAAAACTTCAATATCTCTATATTGGCGATCAGCCCCACAAATAGAATAGCTAAAGCAATCACAAAATAATGCAGAATAATAGCATAAGTTTTTTTTGCATTTGCATTTTTTGCATGACTAAAAAAGAAAGGCTCAGCACCCAGTCTGAAAGCGGTAATAAAGATACTAATGAAGATTGCAATCTTACATACTGCACCATAAATTCCAACCTCATGGTCTGCGATACTATCAGGCAGCAATCTGCTCAATACAATTTTGTCCAAGTTCTCATTGACTATAAAAGATAAATTAGCTACTAGAATAGGCCAGGAGTAAGAAAACATTTTACTAAACAGCTCTTTATCGAATTTTAGTTGAAGTTTCAGAAACTCAGGAAGCAATAGAAAGAAAGTGACCAAACTAGCGATCAGATTAGCTAAAAAAACATAGCCGACCCAAACACCTCTGTACCAAGAGCCAAACCATTCCGAAAACGGCCAATGATGCTGAATAGCCAAGGGGACTATATAAATAAAGATCAAATTAAACCCCACAAAACAGCCAATGTTCAAAAATTTAATTAGGCTATATTTAAATGCTTTATTGTCAGCCCTTAATTTAGCAAATGGAATCACACATATCGCATCTACAAATAAAATCCATAGAAAGAACTGGAGGTAGCGTTTATAGTCGTTAAGTTGATTCGGATCGTCTGTTAAATATGCAGCTATTGAATTGGAAAAAATTAAACCAGTAGATAAAAACAATATAGAGATAAAGGCTATGCAGAGAAAGGAATTATTATATACTTCTTGTTTTTTATCCTCATGCTTATTAAGGTAACGGAAATAAGTGCTCTCCATTCCAAAGGCCAATACCGCATTGATTAATGAAGCATAGGCATACATTGTTGTAAATATACCATATGTACCAGCGGCAAATTTACCCGTATAAATGGGTGTGAGTATAAAATTAAACAGTCTGGAAAATACAGTACTCAGACCATATACTGCAGTCTGCCCCAGAAACTTCTTTAATACCGACATCTATTTCTTAATAATTTCAAAGTTCTGATAGTTTTTCAACTCTCCTGAAGTAACCTCAACGTTCTCAATCTTGGCCCTATCTGGCCCTTCATTACACCATTCCACAAAAACTTCCAATAAAGTATCATCACCCTCTGCTTCCATATACAATGTACCATCCTTTTCATTCCTTATCACCCCTCTAATACCCATCTGATCTGCAACGGCCTTTGTCGTAGCCCTAAAAGATACCCCTTGTACTTTCCCTGTTATTCTAATATCTATATGTTTTGTTTCCATTTGTACTTTTCTAAAATCTATTTAAAACCTTAACGGTTATTCACTAAACTCTAATGTGTTTATTCTATTTTTTTCTATTAAAAATTCCAGCCAAATCCGATTCAAAATATCTGCTGCCGGTCTGATATCATTTAACATAGCCGAAACCTGACCAATCTCCAATTCTCCTTCGTGCATGTCTCCTTCAAACATTCCCAGTTTAGCACGTGCCCTACCTAAAAGATGTTTTAGTATCTCTGCATCTGCACCCTCAGATTCAGCATTAGCTATTGCATCGGCAAATTCGTTTTTCAACAAGCGAACCGGAACCAGCTTTTTCATTCTTAGTTTAGTATCACCCTCAACCGAGTTCACAATCTTATGCTTAAAGTTCGGGTGGGCCGACGACTCTTCTGCAATTGCAAATGCCGATCCTATTTGTACTCCCTCAGCTCCAAGAGCAAAAGCAGCAAGCATTGCGGAGCCACTACCAATCCCTCCGGCAGCAATAACCGGAATTTGAACTGCAGCTTTAATCATTGGCATCAAACACAAAGTGGTTGTTTCTTCTCTTCCATTATGTCCTCCAGCTTCAAATCCCTCTGCTACTATTGCATCCACACCACAAGCTTCTGCTTTTAAGGCAAATTTTGTATTGGCAATTACATGAACTACAACAATACCCCTTTCCTTTAAAAACCCAGTCCAGCTAGCTGGATTTCCTGCCGATGTAAATACAATCTTTACACCCTCTTCTACTATAATATCCATTACGTGCTGCACATTGGGATAAAGTAGTGGAACATTAACAGCAAAAGGCTTTGAAGTTGCTTTTTTACATTTTTGAATATGTTCCAACAAAACCTCCGGATACATAGATCCCGCACCTATGATCCCCAAACCGCCTGCATTAGAAACTGCAGAAGCTAATCTCCAACCGCTACACCACACCATTCCGGCCTGGATAATTGGATACTGAATGCCAAAAAGAGCTGCAATTCTATTCTTCATCAAATACAAAGAAAAGGTATTTATCTAAATAAAACTTAAAACAATCTTTCTACTCTCGACCCCAACATTATTATCCCACTTATTTCTTCAAAATCTATAAGATTTATCCCTGGTCTTTTCCCAACTTCCAAACTACCATAACGTTCTTGCACACCCAAAAACTCAGCCCCGTTAATTGTCGCCCATTTTAGAAGCTCGTCAAAGTCAATACCAAAATTGATTTGTAAGGTCTGCATTTCTGCAAATATACTTAGCCGATTATTACTAGCTAAACTATCTGTACCAAGTGTGATTTTAGCTCCCGAATTTCTTAGCATCTCAACATCCGGGAGCCTGTTTTCTATATACAAATTTGCGTTTGGACAAAGGCACCAATATAAATCAGGATTATAAGCTTCTGCAAATTCCACATCAGCAACAGAAGTAAAAGTATTATGTACCAATAGCGTTTTCAGTTTATCAGAAAGCATTGGCAAATAGGTTTGTAAAGATGTTTTACCAGAAGGCTTATAAAAGTCAATATCGAGGCCTAAAAATCTATATAAATCTAAAAAGGCTCCTTCTTTCCTTTCAAAAAAGAGGTTTTCATCTTCCGTTTCCTGATTATGAATACTTATCACTTCATCATTCGTTTCGCCATTAATACGCAGCTCTTTAAATAGCGCTGCAGAAACCGAATATGGGGCATGAGGGACAATGGAAACTTTAAGCGGATTAAACTTCTCTTTAAATTCAAGTGCACGTTTAATAGATTCCTGAGCTGTTAAAGGATTAAAGCCCATTACCTCCAAAAAAGTATGATAGTAAATTGGGCTTCCAAGTTTAGTCCCTCTGGAAATTACCTGATTCGAAATATCACCAACAGCAACTATTCCATTTTCAAACATCTCTCTGTCTGCCCTCAGCATAGCCAGATCAATCGCTTCCTCATCAGAAGTTCTCAATTTCATGATAGCCTGCACAAAACCCAATAGTCCTGTACGTGTCTCTATCTGTCCTTTTAAATGCGATAATTCAAGATGGCAATGGGTATTTACAAATCCCGGAACCAGTAATCCCTCATACTGAGTTATGTCTTTTACTCCCTCATTTATCGCTTCTTCAGGCGTAAAAACATGAATTATAGTCCCATCAATTTCAACACCGACAACCCCATTTTTAATTGGAGGGCCGGCAACCGGAAATACGTATGACGCAGATATATAAGAAATCATAAATACAAAGAACGGATAATAAGCGCAGAAATCTATAAATTAGTATCGGCTAAAAGCTATTTTATATAAGTTTGCTGCCACATCAAAATCCCTATAAATGAACCGCATAGACAGACTTTTTGGAATACTAGTCCTACTTCAGACAAAAAAATATGTTACGGCAGATAAAATTTCTGATCAATTTGAGATTAGCATCCGCACAGTTTATCGTGATATAAAAGCACTTACTGAACAAGGGATTCCAATTAGCTTTGAACAACCAAAGGGGTATTTTATTGTACAAGGATACTTTCTCCCACCCGTTTCCTTTAATTCTGAGGAAGCAAACGCCCTCCTAATTATGGAACGTTTGGTTTCAGGTTTTACTGATCAATCTATTCTCAAACACTATACAACTGCCTTAAACAAGGTTAAAGCCGTGCTACGCAGCACTCAGAAAGAAAAACTGGAATTGTTAAGTAATAATATGATACTGCAACTTCCAAAATCAATAAAAAATGAGTTTGAATACCTATCTGCACTACAAAATGCCATATCATCGCAGTGTATAATAGAAATAGCATACACAAATAACAATGCAGAAACAAGCAAACGGGAAGTTGAGCCAATTGGACTAATATTTTATGCTTTCAACTGGCATTTAATAGCTTGGTGCCACCTCAGAACTGAATATCGAGATTTTAGGGTATCCCGTATTGAAGGAGTAAGAAGTCTAGAGATTCCATTCCGGAAAACCGAACATATGCAACTAAGCGAGTATATGAAGCTACTTCCGGTAAATTATTAAATAATATTTTATTGTTCAAAACAGACTGCCATAGGGTTGTCAGTTGCCGTAGTTTACTTTGTTCTGTAAAACAAAAACAAAGTTATGAGCAGAATTAAAATGTATTTAAAGGAACTAGAGCAAGAGGCTTTAACCACACGTAAAATGTTGCAAAGGGTACCAACTGATAAGTTCTCATGGCAACCACATAAAAAAAGTATGACCGTTAAACAATTGGCCACTCATATCGCTGAATTGCCAAACTGGATTACAATGACCATTAAAACTGACGAGCTTGATTTTGCGGCCAACCCTTATCAGCCGGCTGATGTAAACACTACTGAAGAATTATTAACTTATTTTGAAAAATCGTTAGCTGATGGCAAGACTGAATTAAAAGAAGAAAATGAGCAGCTTTTAGATAAAGACTGGACCTTACGAAATGGTCAGCAAATCTACAGCGTTGAACCCAAAGCTGACGTGATCCGTATGAGCATTAATCAAATTATTCACCATAGAGCTCAATTAGGGGTGTTTTTAAGACTTCTTGACATTCCAATCCCTGGAAGTTTTGGTCCCAGTGCTGATGAAATGGACTTTTAAAATGATGCTCTCAATTTTAAAATGGGGTCATTTTGTGATTAGAATGACTATGCTTTCATTGTAAAATGAAGCACTTAAAAATATTTTGATAGCATATTTGGTTATAAATTGATTCCTTTGTAAAAAAGAAATCAATTTATAACTACAATATCCATGTCTGATTCTAGCATCCGATTAAATAAATACATTAGTGAGAGCGGTTTATGTTCACGTAGAGCAGCCGACAGATATATTGAGCAGGGCAACGTATTTATCAACGGAAAGCGCGCTAAGGTTGGCGACAAAGTTATCTTTGGTGACATTGTGACTGTAAACGGGCAGACTATCGAGCCTAAAGAAGTTGAAAATTCGGTTCTTATTGCCTACAATAAACCTGTTGGCATTACCAGTACTACCGAAGCTGGTGTAAAAAGTAATATTGTTGATCACGTTAATCATAGTGAAAGGGTATTCCCAATTGGACGTTTGGATAAAGACTCACAAGGTTTAATTTTCCTTACCAACAATGGCGATCTGGTAAATAAAATACTTAGAGCAGGTAACAATCACGAAAAAGAATATATAGTTACTGTAAACAAACCACTTACCGAATCTTTTTTAACTGGCATGGCCAAAGGTGTGCCTGTACTAGGTGTAATGACCAAAAAGTGCAAAGTAATCCAGGAAAGTACTTTTGTATTTAAAATCATATTAATTCAAGGCCTAAACCGCCAAATCAGACGCATGTGTGAACACTTCGGTTTTGAAGTAACAAAATTGGAACGCGTTAGAATCATGAACATCAGCATCAAAGGCATTCCTGTCGGCGAATGGCGCGAACTTACTCCTGAGGAGCAGACGGATATTTTCAACATGGTTGCGAAATCTAGTTCATTAGAAAATGCTTCAGTACCTAAAAGAGTAAATAAAAAACCTAAAGCAAAAGTTGAAGAGGACTTATCTGAAAATGTAACACCAAAAAGATCTTCAGGCAGACCTGGTGCCCCTAAAAAACCTTATGCTAAAGCTTCAGGTTCAGTAAGCAGAGCAGATCGCCCTGCAGGTGGTAAAGGCAAATCAGGACCAAAATCTCCTGGAAGTTTCAAATCCACTTCTGCAAGTACCGATTGGAACAAAAGCAATGGACCAAGCAAAAGACCAGTAAGGCCAACAAAAGGCAGATCTGGCGCACCTGCGGCAAAAACCAGAAGTCCAAAACGATAATTCGCTATTCGTGTCGTCACCCTGGCCTCCGCCAGAATGACGTGCACTTATCTAGTAAATTTGTCATTACCGTATCGACATTCCGTGAAAAGAATATTTTTAGGTAACTTTGCGTTCAAATGCTTACTACAAAAAAAACTGACATACGTTCATTAGATCTGGCACAGCTGCACCAGCACTTCACAGCCATGAAAGAACCTTCTTACAGAGCCAAACAGGTTTACCAATGGCTTTGGGAAAAGTCAGCACGAACATTTGATGAAATGAGTAACCTTTCTAAGGAACTCAGAATCAAGCTTAATGAAAATTACGCAATCAATGTTGTAGAGGTTAACAACTCACAATTTAGTAATGACCATACCATCAAAAACACATTTAAATTGTATGATGGCAACATTGTAGAAGGTGTTTTGATTCCAATGGACGATCGTATGACTGCATGTGTAAGTTCTCAGGTCGGTTGTAGTTTAACTTGTAAATTTTGTGCAACAGGATACATGGATCGTAAGCGAAACCTTAATGCCGACGAAATTTATGATCAGGTGGTATTAATTGACCAGCAGGCAAAACAAAATTACAATGCTCCATTAACAAACATTGTATATATGGGAATGGGCGAGCCCCTTCTTAATTATGCCAACGTATTAAAATCAATAGAGCGTATTACTGCACCAGATGGTTTAAATATGTCGTACAAACGAATTACCGTTTCTACTGCAGGTATCTCAAAAATGATAAAAAAACTGGGTGATGATGGCGTTAAGTTTAACCTTGCCTTGTCTTTACACGCAGCAAATGATAAAAAGCGAAATGAAATTATGCCCATCAATGAGCACAACACATTAAAAGCGCTTGAAGAATCATTGAAATATTATTACTCCAAAACAAAAAATCCGGTAACCTACGAGTACATTGTCTTTAATCATTTTAATGATGAAATCGAGGATGCAATGGAACTTGCAAAGTTCTGCAAACACGTTCCTTGCAAAGTCAACCTCATTGAATATAACCCGATTCAGTTTGCTGATTTTTTAAATGCTGAAGGGGATAAAATCGATGCCTTCTCTAATTATTTGAAAAGCCAGGGCATTACTACAAACATCAGGCGTAGTCGCGGTAAGGATATTGATGCAGCATGCGGGCAGCTTGCCGTTAAAGAACAAAACTAATACTCCCCCAACCACTTATACCTAAAGAAGGAATAGATTAGCGGATGAACTTCGTTAACAAAGCCTTTCAGGATCTGATTGGTCTGCTATTTCCAAATTTATGCTGTGAATGCGGTATCGACATTTACCATGGAGAATCTTATCTGTGCAGCAAGTGTTTATTCACCATTCCATACACTGATCACCACTTACATCCTGACAATAAGGTGGCCAAACAATTTTGAGGAAGGATACCATTTAATGCGGCGATGGCCTTCTTGTATTTTAAAAAAGGCGGAAAGGTGCAAAACATCATTCACAATTTAAAATATAAGAATCAACAGGGTTTAGCCTCAAGATTGGCGTTATGATTGGAGATCGACTAAAAACCGCTCTCGTTTATACCGACATTGACCTGATTATTCCTGTTCCATTACACAAGAAAAAGAAAAGCAGTAGAGGCTACAATCAAAGCGAACTCATTGCCAATGGCATATCCACAGCACTCAACATTGAAGTAAATTCCGACTTACTCATTAGAACCATTACAACCGATACTCAGACTAAAAAAGGCAGGCATATGCGCTTTGAAAACATGAAAACCGTTTTCTCAGTTAAAAACAAAGGAAATCTAATTGATAAGCATATTTTACTGGTTGATGATGTTATAACAACCGGAGCGACCATAGAGGCCTGTGCAATAGAATTACACAAATGTGGGATAAAAAAATTAAGTATTGTTGCTGCCGCCTTTGCAGAATAAATTTATCTAAGTTTGTTAAATGCGTTTATCTTATCTGTACATAGGATTTCTTTTATTAGTGTTTACGGCCTGCCATAAATCTGAAGGAATAACTACGGATAGTCGTGCAAAGCTATCCTTTTCTACAGACACGCTCCTTTTTGATACTGTATTTACCTCCTCAGGATCTACCAATAAGCGAATTAAGGTTTACAATTCTAATTTAAAAGCGGTCAACATTAGTAACATCAAGCTAAGTGGCGGTGCAAGCTCTTCTTTTAGTCTCATTATAAACGGACAATCTGTTAATCAAAAAACAAACATCCAAATTGACGGCAAAGATTCTATCAGCATATATGTAAAAGTTACCATTGATGGAAATAATCAGACCGAGCCATTCATTGCACAAGACTCCATTTTATTTAATACTAATGGCAACAAGCAATCCATTGCACTTATAGCTTATGGGCAAAATGCGATTTTTATTAACAACCAAACAATCAGTTCAAATACCACCTGGACAAGTTCCCTACCCTATATTATCTACAAATCAGTAACTGTTGCACCACAAGCTACATTAAATATACTCCCAGGCACAAAAATCCTTTTTCATGGTAGTTCGGCAATGAATATTAAAGGAAAGTTAGTGGGCAATGGAACTGCTGCAAATCCAATCTTGTTTTCAGGTGATAGAACAGAAAGCTTCTACGCAGAAGAATCAGGGCAATGGAATGGCGTACATTTTTACAGCAGTAGTTCGGGCTCAACACTTAATTATACAATAATCAAGAATGCGGTGATTGGGATTGCCGTAGATTCACTTTCCACAACCAATAAACCCAAACTATCCCTTACCAATAGTATTGTAAAGAACATGGCTATCGCAGGTTTTGTAGGCTACAACACACAGCTGGATGCTTCTAATAATTTATTTTACAATGCGGGTCAATATCTCTTATATGGTGTTGCGGGAGGTAAGTATAACCTTAAACAGAATACATTTGCAGGCTATACTACAAAATTAGCCCGTAGAACACCATCAGTTTATTTTAGTGATTCAGATAACGGGCGACCTGCTGCAAATCTAAATGTTGAAATCGCTAATAATATCATCTGGGGAAGTTTAGCTGAGGAGTTTCTGATTGAAAAAAAAGCAAATACAACTATTGAAGCTACCATAAGAAATAATGCCATTAAGACGCTGCTAAAAACTTATGAAGGCAATTTTAATTTGTTAAATATCGACCCCGGCTTTATAGATCCAATTAAGTACAACTTTATCCTTCAAGACAACAGCCCGCTTAAAAATAAAGGATTTGGCTATGAACAATAATAAAAAAATACACCTCCATTATAACAATTTCAAAATAAGCTCGTTTACATTATTGAGAGCGTTAATTTAGATGGTAAGGGTCGATATTCTATATAGAATATCGGCCCTTTACTTTTTTATACAATTTCAACAAGATATTTTGGCAATTAAAAAATAATTCGTTCCTTTGTCGTGAGAGCGTTAATTTAAGGGTCGATAATTCCATGCTAATGGAGTATCGGCCCTTTATCTTTTGTAAAAATTCGTACTAAAGATTGCTTATTTTGAAAAGCTTATCGAGATAATATTCTGTATTTCCTCTGGTTTAAATGGCTTCAATATATGCCCATTCATACCACAAGCTTTGAACTTACTATTTTCATCCTGAAGTGTAGATGCAGTAAGCGCAATTATGGGAACCGACTTAAAATACTCATCATTTAATTCTCTAATAATACTTGTGGTTTCAAAACCATCTATACCCGGCATTTGAATATCCATAAAAATAAGGTCGAAAGTTTTGCTCATTACCTTCTCAATAGCTTCTTTACCGTTTCTAGCAAAATCCAGATCAAAGCCCCACTTACTAAGTATCCTACTGGCTATTAGAATATTAATTTCATTGTCATCAACAACCAATATCTTCTTCCCAACAAATGAAGCCGGTGGCTCATTAGAATTGGAAACAGCGGCATCTTGCGTCAGTTTATTAAAGCTAATGTCAAAAGAAAATTCAGTTCCTCTTCCCTCTTCACTATTTACACTAATATTTGAATGGTATAGCTTCAGTAGCTTTTTAGTAATGGCCAATCCAAGGCCTGTACCACCGTACTTTCTGGATATGTCTGTTTTAGCTTGGGTAAAGGTCTCAAAGATGTATGATTGTTTATCTTCCGGAATACCAATACCATTATCCTTTACGAAAAAGTGCACTGTGGCTTCTTCCTTAGTTTCACTAACCAAATCTATTTTTAGGTCTATTTTTCCATAATCAGTAAACTTTATCGCATTTCCGATTAAGTTCATTAAAATCTGATACAATCTGGTTTTATCTCCAAGAATATTTAGCGGGATCCGATCATCATAATGCAGCTCCAATTTATCTCCCTTTTGGGCAGCATTAACTTGTAATGAATTAACGATATCACCAGCGAGACCTTTTATGTCTAATGGTATAGATTCTAACTCTAAATTACCGGTTTCTATTTTAGTAAAATCAAGAATATCATTAATGATATTTAAAAGGTTCTCTGCAGAAAATTTGAGAATATTGAGGTCTTCTATCTGAGATACTTTAGGGTCATTGTCAATAAGAAGATGTGTCATGCCTATTACTGCATTCAATGGCGTTCTGATTTCATGACTCATTACAGAAAGGAACATTTCCTTGGCCTCACTTAATTGTAAAGCCTGCTCTTTGGATTCTAAAAGATCCTGTTCTACCTGCTTACGTTGAGTTATATCTGATATAAGATCGATTTGACGTTCAACTTCTCCCTTATCATTTATAATTGGAGTATTGGAAACTGCTAACCAGATAGATTCATTTGCTTTCGTTTTCGCCTGAACTTCTATTGCATAAGACTCACTTTGTCTTGCCTTGGCTCTCGAACTTAAGATAAGCTCTTTCTGAGCTTCATCTTTCGAAAGAATATCACCTAGCTCCTGTCCTTTTAGCTCTTCAAGTGAATAACCGGTTAATTTTTTAAGTGATTGATTAATCCAGGTTGTTTTACCATCAGCATCCGAAATATTAACACCTGTATTGGTTTTACTAGCGACTAAAGAAAGAACTTGTAATTCTTCTTCAGCTTTCTTCTTCTCAGTAATATCAATAATGATCTCCACTTCCATATCAACCTTTCCATGATCATTAAGCACCACGGTATTATAAATAGACAACCAAATTGGTTGCTTATCTTTTCTATACGAAAGAAGGTCAACGGTAAAAGACCTGTTCTGCTTAATCAGCACCCTAGCCCTCTCCAGTAGTTCCAAATCAGTTTTTGGGCCTACGATCAAATCACCTAGCCGCTTTCCCTTTAAATCATTGATGGTATAGCCTGTAATCTTTTCAAATGCATCATTTACCCAGGTTACATGGTTATTAGCATCACTTATAACTACGGCATTATTAATCTTACTCGCTACAAAAGAAAGCTTCACCAATTCACCCTCTACTCTTTTGTTTTCAGTTATATCTCTGCCATAAGTATACCAGCGTCCATCTTTGGTTACCATATTCCAGCTAAGCCAGCGCACCTCGCCCTGTTTGCTAATCACCCTGAATTCTACATTAAATCCCTTAATTTTTTTCCTCAGGCCATCTTCAATGGTTGTCACTAAGCGGTTGATGTCTTCTTTATTACAAAAATTCCAAATCGTTAAACCAATAGATTCCTCAACGGTATAACCAAGTATACCAGTCACAGCGTCATTTATAAATAGGATTTTACCGGAATAATCTAAAATACAGTGAATCTCAGGAGAAACAGTAGAAAGGTTCAGCATCTCCTCAAAACGCTTAGTCTTAGCCTCTAGCTCCTCGCTTTTCTTCCTTAAAGTAATATGAGTGATGGTTTCATTGGCAAGAGTTACCAAACCATCTTTTTGATCTTTAGTTAAATTTCTGACTACTACATCAAATACAGCTATAACACCTATTTTAAAGCCATTTTCGTCTAGCAATGGTGCACCGGCATAGAACCGAACCCCTGGTTTTCCGATAACCATAGGATGATCCTTAAATTTTTTATCATTTAAAGCATCCGGGATTTCTAATACTCCATTTCCTTTAATGGTTTCCTCACTAAAAGAGATTTCACGCGGAATACCGCCGTCCTCAATGCCAATAAAAGATTTCAAAAAGAGCCGGGTCTCATCAACCAAAATAATAACCGCAATGGGTGCGTTACATATTAAAGTTGCAAGTTTGGTAATATTGTCGAACTTATCCTCAGAAGGAGTATCTAAAATATTATACTGATGCAGTGCTTTAAGACGTTCATTTTCATTGGTAGACGAACTCCGGCTCTTTGATAACATTTAATTTATAATTCCCTTATTATTTATAAAGTGGGAACTTACTTACTAGTTCAATTACCTTTTGTTTTACTTGCTTAAGATTATCTTCATCTTCAGCATTGGTAATTACCTGGTCAATCAGATCAACAATCACCTCCATTTCTTCCTCTTTAAATCCTCTGGTTGTAATTGCGGCAGTTCCTACACGGATCCCTGACGTTACAAATGGAGATTTATCGTCAAAAGGAACCATATTTTTATTCACTGTAATGTCGGCTTTTTCAAGCGCATTTTCAGCGAGTTTACCAGTGATGTTTTTATTACGTAAATCGATCAACATCAAATGGTTATCAGTTCCACCAGAAATGATTCCGTAACCTTTAGCTACAAATGCTTTAGCCATAGCCTGTGCATTAGCCTGTACTTGCTTTATGTAAGTTAAGTACTCATCACTCAATGCCTCTCCAAAAGCAATTGCTTTTGCAGCGATAATATGCTCTAAAGGACCACCTTGTGTACCAGGGAAAACAGCCATATCTAAAACTGATGACATCATTCTGATTTCACCTTTAGGTGTTTTTAATCCAAATGGGTTTTCAAAATCTTTACCCATCATAATCATACCTCCACGTGGCCCACGTAGTGTTTTATGTGTAGTTGTAGTAACAATATGACAATGAGGAAGTGGATTGGTTAATAATCCACGAGCAATAAGACCTGCCGGGTGAGAAATATCAGCCATTAACAATGCGCCAATTTTATCAGCTACGCTACGAACAAAAGCGTAATCCCACTCCCTAGAGTATGCAGATGCTCCAACAATAATTAATTTAGGACGTTCAGCTAAAGCTACTTCTTCAAGTTTAGCATAATCAATTAAACCATCCTCTTTTTTTACTCCGTAGAATAACGGATGATACAATTTTCCTGAAAAATTAACCGGAGAACCATGAGTTAAGTGACCACCATGAGAAAGATCAAATCCTAAGATTTTATCTCCTGGTTGAATTACTGCAAGCATTACCGCAGCATTTGCCTGAGCACCGGAATGAGGTTGTACGTTAACCCATTCAGCACCAAAAAGTTTCTTAGCACGCTCAATAGCAATGGTTTCCACCTCATCTACTACCTGGCATCCACCATAATACCTTTTGCCCGGAAGGCCTTCAGCATATTTATTTGTTAAACAAGAACCAGCGGCTTCCATTACCTGCTTGCTTACAAAATTTTCGGAAGCTATCAGTTCAAGTCCATTTTCTTGACGGCCCAATTCTCTGTCAATCAAATCAAAAATTAAAGTATCTCTAGTCATTTATCGAAGTATATTTTTGTAAAATTAGCAATTTTCCTTCTTACTTTGATAACAAAATACCTTACTTTGTACTTCTATTGATAAAACCCCTGCATGGAAGATATTAACGGTCCATTATTACCTAACATAAATTACCCTACTGATTTAAAGCAGTATAAGGAACAAGACCTTGAGCAAATCTGCAAGGAACTTAGACAATATATTATAGATGTAGTTAGTGTAAATGGTGGACATTTTGGTGCTAGTCTGGGTGTTGTTGAGCTTACAGTGGCCTTACATTATGCTTTAAACACCCCTTATGACAAATTAGTTTGGGATGTTGGCCACCAGGCTTACGGCCATAAAATACTTACCGGACGCAGGCCTGTATTCCATACCAACAGAATTCTAAATGGTATCAGTGGCTTTCCAAAAATTAGTGAAAGCGAGTATGATACTTTTGGCGTAGGCCACTCCTCTACCTCTATTTCTGCCGCTTTAGGTATGGCTGTAGCTTCACATTATAAAGGGGAAACTGATCGTCAGCACGTAGCTGTGATTGGAGATGGCGCTATGACTGCCGGATTAGCTTTTGAAGGATTAAATCATGCCGGGATTGAGAACTCAAACTTACTGGTGATCCTTAACGATAACTGTATGTCTATTGACCCAAATGTTGGGGCATTAAAAGAGTATTTAACAAATATCACTACTTCAAAATCTTACAATCGTTTCCGCGATGACATTTCAAATGTACTAATCAAGCTTTCTGAGCTTGGTCCTAATGCACATAAGTTTGTTAAGAAAATTGAAAAAAGCATAAAAGGCACCTTACTTAAGCAGAGTAATTTATTTGAAGCACTGAATTTCAGATATTTTGGCCCGGTAGACGGCCACGATGTTGTAAGGTTAACTCAGGTAATTAAAGATTTAAAAGATATTCCGGGACCTAAACTGTTACATTGTGTAACTGTAAAGGGCAAAGGTTTTGCATTGGCAGAGAAAGATCAAACCAAATGGCATGCACCGGGTCTTTTTGATAAAATTACAGGAGAAATTAAAAAATCTGTTCCTGATAAACCTCAACCTCCAAAATATCAGGATGTTTTTGGACACACTTTGGTTGAACTTGCAGAGGCCAATAAAAAAATTGTAGGTGTTACGCCTGCAATGCCTTCAGGATCTTCCATGAACATCATGATGAAAGCAATGCCTACCCGAGCATTTGATGTTGGTATTGCTGAACAACATGCTGTTACTTTTTCAGCTGGATTAGCAACTCAAGGACTTGTCCCTTTTTGTACCATCTACTCTAGCTTTATGCAAAGAGCGTACGATCAGGTAATTCATGATGTCGCTATACAGAATTTAAACGTAGTTTTTTGTCTTGATCGTGCTGGATTAGCGGGTGCTGATGGTGCAACACACCATGGCGCTTATGATTTAGCCTACATGCGCTCTATCCCACAGATGACTGTTTCTGCGCCAATGAATGAGGAAGAATTGCGTAATTTAATGTACACAGCTCAACAGGAAAATATGGGACCTTTCTCTATACGTTACCCAAGAGGAAACGGGGTTATAGTAGACTGGAAACGCCCATTGAAAGTTCTTGAAGTAGGAAAAGGCAGGAAAATCTGTGATGGCGAAGATGTAGCCATCCTAACTATTGGTCATGTTGGTAATTTTGCCGTAGATGCATGCAAAGAACTAAATAGTGAAGGGATACATCCTGCTCATTACGACCTTCGTTTCGCAAAGCCTTTAGACCAGGCCATGCTTCATGATGTTTTTAAACGATACAAATATATAGTAACTGTAGAGGATGGGTGTTTGCAAGGTGGAGTAGGCAGTGCTATACTTGAATTCATGGCCGACCACCAATATAATGCTCAAGTAATTCGTTTAGGCATTCCTGATGAATTTATTGAACATGGAGAACAGGCTGAGTTATGGGCACTATGCGGTTATGACACTACAGCAATTATTAATACAATAAAAAAGATTGCCGTAAGCAGAACTACAAAAACAATGGCATCTTAATGCCTAAAAGAACAGGTCCAAGGCACCAGCCTTTTGTAAAGCCGGAACCAGAATTAATGGATCTGGTTATCAATCATCTTTCTTCTTATCACCCCTTGCCAAAGCACCTTGAAAATACCTTCAGGGAGTGTTTATTTGAAGCAAAGGTTAAGAAAAACGAATACCTGCTTAACCAGGGAGAAACAAGTGAGTACCTGTACTTCATCATCAAAGGACTGGTTGTTGGCTATACCACGCTTAAAGAAAAAAAACTGACTACTTATATCTGCCTTGAAGGCGAATCTGTTTCGGCAATTAAAGGAATGTATGGCGAAGGGCCATCCGGGGAAAGTATTTACGCGGTCGAGGATTCTCATTTGATCGGTTTACCTATAAGCAATCTACTGCAATGGTTGGAAACCTCATTTGAAATGAATATTATCATCAGAAAAATTGTGGAATCCTTCTACAAGTCGGCTCATCAAAGATCTAATTTGGTAAGAATGGGAACAGCGCAAGAGAAATATGAATTTTATCTTTCTACCACCCATCATAACATCAACAGAATTCCCCCACAGTATATTGCCGATTTGCTGGACATAAAACCGGAAACACTCAATAAAATTTTAAAAAAGACGAAAGAGCCAAAAGGTGCGTTAACACAAACGCATTGTGAGCTGATTGAAGAATACATGCTAAATCAGCAGGCTTTTAAGCAGCATGGATTAACTCTTTCGAAAATGGCTGCTGATATTGCCCTCCCTACCCATCTCTTATCACATATATTAAATTTTCACTACAAAAAAAGCTTCAGTTCTTTTGTAAACAGCTATAGGGTTGGGTACATCAGAAACAAACTCCAAGACCCTTCTACCTGGCAACACCTTACTATTGAGGCTTTAGGGAATGAGGGAGGTTTTTCTTCAAGAAGTGCATTTTTCTCGGAATTTAAAATACAGACCGGCATGACTCCTTCAGAGTACGCCAAGTCCAGATAAAACGAAGTCCTGCATTATAACTCAGGACTTAATAAGCTTTCTTTTGCTTGTATCAAAATAACCTATTGATTACATTTGTTAACAATAGTTCAATACATTTTTTTACAAACACCTAGTTTTAACAACAATTCAATTAACACTAAAGAAAATGGAAGCTTCGGAAACTGCCTGGTTAAATACTAGCAAAGTCTACAAAAAATGTCCATACTGCAAACAAGGCGAACTTGATTCAAGAATTAGAAGAGGCCCCTTAGTTAAGTCATTCTTATTTTGGCTTGACCTTAAAAGATACGCTTGCGGTTCTTGTGGTCGCAAAGTTTATATGGTAGGTAAAAGCGACAAATAGCACCCATTACTTGTGAGTGTATATTTGTAATTTAAATAATTGCTCCACATCATTCGGTTTTACCAAGCCTATTGACATAACGGTATAATAAGAGCCCGCTACTAGAACTGCATTATCCAACGAAGCCTTGACCTCATTTTGAGTGTCACTTTTAGCAGAAAAAGAATAGGTTCCAGGATCAACTTCAATAAAACTACTAACCTCTTTATAAGATTTATTACTTATCAAATTTTGAGCGCCACTATTTAAAGCCAAATTAAGGGCTGGAGCATCTGGAGATAAATTTATAAAGCGTACAAAGGCCTTTTCTGTTGAATAAGACTCAGGGCTATCTGAAACCAACAAACCATCCATATCCTCTTTTCTGTTAATGATAAAAAAAGAATATGCCTTGTTCTCATCTACTGTTATAGTTTTAGTAAGCAGTGCTACTGGGTCTGTTTCTGTCGTAAACTTTATGGTGTGATCTCCGGCTGTTAATGTAGAATAAGGAATAATACCCCCAAAAGGAAGTGCCCCTTCTATAACTTTTGTCCCATCTAAATAAGCATTGTAAGTTGCCAGATTAGGTGATGCATTTACAATGGTTACCGAGGAAAGCCCTGTGGTGTTTACCTCTTCTTTTTTGCAGGAGCTAAGTAGCATTGCAACTAGGGTAATTATCATAAATACCAACAATAGATCCAGACCTTTATTGGTCTCATTTTTTAAAATATTCATAAGGGTTTATTAAAATTTATAGATTTTTTCCATTAACATATGCTTGCAATGCAGAGCGGTATCCTTCTCCAATTGGAATTTCCGTGCCGGCAATAATTACTTGTGTTTTTTGAATTGATTCAATCTTTTCCAGAGAAATGATATATGATTTATGAATACGCATGAACCTGCCAGAGCTGAACTTCTCTTCTACGCCTTTTAAGCCCATTCTGGTAATTACTTGTTTCCCATCTTCAATATTGATTCTCACATAATCTTTAAGCCCCTCAATAAAAGTGATGTCCTGCATCCTTACTTTTACAAGCGAATAATTTGCATTTACAAATACGTGGTCATTTTCAGATTGAATCAACTTTGGCTTAACCTGTCTCATTTGATAAAGTTCCCTTGCTTTTTCAACCGCCTTAAGAAACCGCGAAAACGGTACCGGCTTCACAAGGTAATCTATCACATCCAGGTTAAATCCATCAAGTGCATGTTCCTGATAAGCTGTCACCATAATTACCATTGGCGGCTGTTTCAATGAGCGCAGCAACTCCAAACCATTTATGCCAGGCATTTGAATGTCAAGAAACATTAGGTCAACCTGGTTCTCTTTTATTAAATCAAATACCTGCATTGGAGTACGGATAGCGGCTATAACATTTAAATAAGGGATTTGCCTTGCATTATCCTCCAGTAGCTTAAGCGCCGGGCTTTCATCATCAATTAATATGCAGTTCATTTATAGGTTTATTTGAAGTTTAGCAGTGTAAGTAGTTGGGCTTTCCTCTATTTTTAATGTATGGATATGAGGATAAAGCAGCTCCAGGCGGCGACGCACATTAGCAAGCCCAATTCCCGAATCCCTTTTATCTGAAGTTGAAGGCCATGTCCTTACAGGAGCAATTCCATTCATTACCTCCATACTCAGTTTATTTGCCTCTACGGTAATAGAAATATCTATTATCGGATCAGGAAGCATTCCAATTCCATGCTTAAAAGCATTTTCTACAAATGGAATTAAAAGCATTGGCTCAATAGCATATTCATCAGATATTCCCGACAGGTAAAGATTAACCTGAATATCATCTCCAAATCTCAATAACTGCAAGTTGATGTAGTTCTTTAAGTATTCCACTTCCTCTGTAAGCGTGATCTTTCCTTCATCGCTATCATAAAGCATATAGCGCATTAATTGCGACAAGCTGATTAATGATGGTTCTATAAGTTCAGGTTTCTTCCTCGACATGTAGACCAATGTATTGAGCACATTGAACATAAAATGAGGACTGATTTGAGAGGATAAGAATTCCAATTCTGTTTTCAGATGGATATTTTCAAGCTCCTTTATATGTTTATCACGTATGATTTTATCCATATAAAGGCGATAACAAAAACTAACTACAATAACAAAAGTGAAAGGTAAAATATTCATTAAAGGCTTTGGCCGAGGCATCCTGTGATCGGGGAATCTCGGCATTTCAGGACGTAAAAAGTGATTTGCTATCATAAACAAAAGCAGTGTCACAATCAACAGCAGAACATAGAAATACATACCATAACTCTTTTCCCTTACAGGATAAATAAGAAAACTATGCACATAGAAGATGACAATGAGCAAGATGTTAGACAAAAATAGATTCTTAAACATGTCATTTCTAAACTCCGGAGGGGCACTTCCAAACCTTGATAGGAAGGGTAAACTTAGCACTACCAACCAAATGAGCAGAGGGGCCAAAGCACTTAGTAAACGACGGTATTTTGATTTCTCCATGTTGTTACTGATATACACGTAGTTTTAAGGTATCTGCCTGCATTGCCGTAAAAATGCCAAGCCCATTTACAATGTTTGTATAAGGATTAGTTAAGTTTAATGAGCTCCCCCCATTATTATTCAAAGCATCACTATATTCTTTATTGATATGAAACAGGATTACTTGATAATGACCCAGATAATTAAAAGTCATTTGCTGGGTTTGAAAAGAGGAAACCTGTCCTAAGGTTACTTCAGTATCCCTGTACGATCCATTATTTCTTGGGTTTATACTTGTTCTACTGGTCTCAGTATTTTTTAGAAGCATCATGTAATGTCCTCCAGCATTATTATTCCAACTTAGGGTTATGGGAACAAAAGTTGCCGGAGTTGTTCCAAAATCCATCACAGGAACTTTTTGCAGAGAATCAGAAGTAGCAAAGCCTATAGGTTTATTTGGAACAGTAGTTTCCGAACTGATGATCTTACTGTTGTAGTTAAAACTCAGCGAATAGGTTTTATTTTCGACAATAAAAGTCGTATCTCCATAAACATAGTTACCATCCGCCCCCTCAGTTAGTTCAACCGTTTTGGAGCCATCCGATATTTTAAGCTTTAAATCGGTAACAGGAAAGCCCAATGAGATGGTATCATCAAGGTATTTTTGATAATAAACTTTTACAAGAACCGATTTTCCAGGTACCAAATAGCCTTCCACCACCGGTCTTGTATAATCACCATCCAATGAATCCCCTTTTTTGCAAGAGAACAAGAATAGAGTTGCAAATGCAACGAAAAATATGGTATGTATCTTTATTTCCATTTTAAACTGAGTGTAATATTTGGGGTAAAACCGAGATAATTTACATTAGAAGTAAGCACCTGATTGTTTACTATAGAATATTGTTTATACCAGATGTTAGATCTGTTGTAGATGTTGAAAAGCGAAAACCCAATACTTCCGGTTTTGCGACTATCTATCTTAATCAGATCGTAGGTAACCGAGGCATCCAAACGGTGATATGCAGGCATACGTGCGCCATTTTTCTCACTAATGGTTAAAAAAGTACGGCTTCTTCCCGAATAATCATTAACAGTATAACTTGTTAACGGGGCAGTATAGGGTTTCCCCGTTGCATAGATCCATGTTGCAGAGAAAGTCCATTTACCATCATGATAAACATTAACCAATTTAAACTCGTGCCCCGTATCCTGATTTGCCGGGAACTCACCGCCGTATACCTCAAAATTATTTACTGCTTTTGATAACGTATAGCTCACCCATCCTGTGTATTTGCCATGTGTTTTTTGTAATAAAAACTCAATCCCTTTTGTATATCCGGTTCCATTGTAAAAATGTTCTTCCAGTGTTCCCGACGAACCCGGCCTCCTTCCAGTTTGCCGTTGCGAATATTCACTCAGGTTATCCAACGTTTTATAATAACCTTCTACATCAATCAGGAACTGATCTGTTTCATAACTAAATCCTGCTATATAATGTAGTGCAGAACTCACCGGGATGGTATTACCATTAGAAAGCACCCAAAAATCACGACTACCAGCCAAAATATCTTCCTTAATTACACGATTGGTAAACTGATAGAATTTTCCGGTTGAGCCTTTAAGCGTAAAGCGATCTGTAAGTGTATAAGTTGCTGAAAACCGAGGTTCCAGATACATCTTCCCTGTAAGATCATAATAGGTACTACGCAGACTTGGGTTTAGCTGCAACCTACTCCCCGGAGTAATTTCCAATTCGACATATCCGCCACCTGTAAGTGCTTTTGTATGTTGATTAATTAACGTACTGGTATCATTTAAACTGTTCTCGTAAGAAACATTTTGTTTAGATGCAAACGCCCCAAAAAGAACTTTAAATTTGCTCGCAGCCTGTAATTCCCAATCAGATTTCAAACTAAAATCTTTGAGGTTATTTTTTTCAAATGTTCCTGTTGAGATTTCCTGATTAACCCCCTCACTATCCTGAACGGTTATTTTATTGCTGTTATCTCTATCACTATGGTAAGTAGAATAGCTGAGCAAAGTATTGGAATATAATCTGGATGTCCATCGACTAGACCACTTAAAGCTCGATCCCAAATTACCATAAGTTGTTTTATCCGTCGAACTGATACTCCCGCCACCCGACAAGAAAGAAGGTAATGCAACATCTCTACTGTTATCCAGATTATCATTTCCCTGATAAATACTCCATGAAAATCTATTCTTATCATCTGGTGCATAAGTATATTTTGCATTCAGATCATAAAAGGATGAAGATGGTACAGTCACAGTTGCTGCGTTACCACCAAAACCTCCACCTCCACCACCAGGGGGCCCGCCTCCCATACGTCCGCTCCCTGGCCCGGAAGCAACAGTTGTACTACTGTTGAATTTATTAAAAATCTTATTGTATAATGGGCCCTGATAAGAGTGCCGATAAGCCACTAACAGGGTCGATTTGCTGTTGAGCGGTTTTTCTAAAAACACATTCGCACTTAGCAAACTGAGATCCCCGGCAATATTGGTTTCTTTACTATTTCCTTCTTTACCCACTATATCGGTAACACTTGATAAGCGCCCGCCATACTTTGCTGAGAAACCTCCTTTGTACAAAGTCACATCCTTAACGGCATTACTGTTAAAAGCACTGAAAAATCCATAAAGGTGATCAACCTGATAAACAGTAAAACCATCAAAAAGCACCAGATTTTGATCAGGCGTCCCCCCTCTTACATATGCGCCTGACGAAGATTCGTTACTGGCACTAATTCCCGGCATCAATTGAAACGACCTAAGAATGTCCTTTTCTCCAATATTTGGGAGCTCTTCCAGTTTTGATGGAGAAATTTGCAGCACGCTCACCCTTCGCTTGTCGGTACTCATTGCATTGTCCCTTCTTTTATCAGTAATCACCACTTCGTTTAATGACTTTACAGCAGGGAAAAGTTCAATAAGAACTTCTGTTCTAATATTTACTTTATTTAATGCATAAACATCCGGGCGATAACCGATATAATTGATATCAAGCACACAGGTATCTGAAGGGACATTTAAAAGTGTAAAATAACCGTCAGCATTAGTAGCTGTACTGTTATTGGTATTGCGAACTTTTACAATTGCAGCAGGCAGAGATTCGCCACTGGCATTATCAACCACCCTCCCTGTTATTTTAAATGGCTCCGGTTTACTGCTCACTACTCTTTCTTCTCTTAATAATGTCGTAGAACTTAACTGGTTCTCCTTAAAAACAGGTTTCTCAATGGCCATCTTCTTTAAGCGACTCACATCTTCCGGTTTACGAATGATGTAAATATTTTGATCTGGATCTAACCAATAATAAACTTTATTCTCCCTACAAATCTTTCCCAGCACATCCTTTACCTCATCATTTAAATAACGGTCTGTCACCATATAATCCTTTAGCATCTCGGGTTCATAAATGATCCTGATCTTGCATTTCAACGAAAGGGTATCCAACATCTTTGTCATCGACAAACTGTAGAAACCATCAATTGTGGCCTGCGTTTTTAGCGGGCGTTGCGCCCATGCATTAATGCCCATAGCGCCTGTGAGTCCAAGTAAGAGTAAAATTCGTTTCATATTCTGAAAGCGAATTTTGTGAATTCATATGTTAACAAATGTTAATTGAGATCAACAGGCTAAATTCATAGTTTAAGATGCCATTTTCTGCGATTATTCATAGCGTAAAGCTTCTATAGGATCCAGTTTTGAGGCCTTCAACGCAGGATAGTAACCAAAGAAAATACCTGTTACCGCACAGACTAAAAAGGAGATTACAATAGAAAATTCCGAAATTACGGTCGGCCAATTTAATGAGGCAGGAACTATCAGTGCAGCAGAAACTCCCAATATCACACCTATGATACCTCCAGTAACACTGATTACAATTGCCTCAATCAGGAATTGCAATAAAATATCTATTCCTCTTGCCCCTATCGACATCCTCAAACCTATTTCCCGGGTTCTTTCTGTTACAGAAACATACATGATATTCATAATCCCGATCCCCCCAATTACCAGAGAAATACTAGCCACAGCAGTTAACAGTGCAGTCATCATACTGCTTGTAGAATTCATCATCGTCATCAGTTCTGCCTGAGTTCTTACCTGAAAATCATTTTGCTCCGCATCTCTTAAACGGTGTGTTTCCCTAAGCGTACTTGTTATTTCTGCTACCGCAGCATCAGATGCCGCTTCACTGGTCGCAGAAGCATAGATCTGTCCAAAATAAATTGATGATAAAATTCTTTTCTGAACCGTTGTATAAGGCGCAATAATAATATCATCCTGATCCTGACCAAAGTTACTTGTGCCTTTAGGGGTAAGTACCCCAATAACCTGGAAGGGAATTTTACCGAACCTGATGATCTTGCCGATCGGATCTTCCCCGTTAGGAAACAGATTATCAACTACTGTTTTACCCAGCAAGCAAACTTTGGCCGAAGCCCGAACATCCTGTTCTGAAAACATAATGCCTTCTTTCACTGATAGCTTTCTGATATCCAGATATTCCGGACTTACTCCTTGCATAGAAGTAGGCCAGTTGGAGGCTCCGTTTATAGATTGTCCATTTGAGGATGCAAGCGGAGAGATTTCAGCAATATTTACCGCATTATTTTTTAGTGCATCTACATCCTTAATCGTAAGTGTTTTAAGGCTACTGCCCATCATTCTGGCACCTCCGGGTTCATTACTATAGGGCATAATGGTAATCATATTAGATCCCATGCTGGCAAGCGAAGCATTAATACTTTGCTTCGATCCTTCCCCAATAGACATCATAGTAATCACTGAGGCAACACCTATAATAATGCCCAGCATGGTCAATAGTGCACGTAGTTTATTTCGTTGCAAGGCCTTAATTGCCAACCTAATGAGATTAATAAATTTCATAATTCCTCCTTAATAATCGTCTGCCGCAGGCAAGGAAGCCAGCGCATCTTTAGCCAAACGAATGTGTTTATTCATTGAATCTTTTTGAACCTTCCCATCCCGCAACATCACTGTTCTGGTGCTAAATGCAGCAATGTCCGGCTCATGGGTAACGAACACGATTGTTTTTCCATTTTGATTCAGCTCCTGCATCAACGACATAATCTCGTAGGATGTTCGCGTGTCCAGATTTCCGGTAGCCTCATCTGCAAGGATCATCACGGGCTCATTCACCAATGCCCTGGCAATTGCAACACGTTGCTGCTGTCCTCCTGATAATTGGTTCGGCATATGATCAAACCTTCCATCAAGCTTTACGGCCTGCAAAGCTGCAATAGCACGCTCTGTCCGTTCTTTCGTACCAATAGTCGGATTATAAAGCAATGGAAGCTCCACATTTTCAAGCGCTGAAGTTCTTGGCAATAAATTGTACGACTGAAAAACAAAGCCAATCTTATGGTTCCTCAACTTTGCAAGTTCGTCTCTGGTAAGTTCTTTCACATTTACATTATCCAGCATATAAGTACCTTCAGTTGGTTTATCCAAACAGCCCAGCATATTTAGCAATGTGGTTTTACCCGACCCACTACTTCCCATGATCGTTAAAAACTCTCCCGAATCCACATCAAACGAAACCCCCTTTAATGCCCTCACCGTTTCGGTACCCATTTTAAACTCTCTTTTTACATTCTGTATTTGAAGAATCTTGTGGCTCATCGTCTGTTTCCTCCTGGTCTTTTTGGCATAAATGGACTTGAAGCTGCCGCAGCAACAGGAGCTCCTGATGAACCTCCTTCCATACCACTAATCACTATATCATTTTCGTTCAACCCTTCAAGTACCTCTACATGTGTATTGTCATTCAACCCCGTTTTTATTCTTTTTTGAATCAGCTTCTGACCTTGTAATACCCAGACAAAAGATGGCGGCGTTACTTCCGATTCTCCAACTGACTCTTTCGATGGCTTTCTACCTTTGCCACCTTTCTTTCCCATTCCTCTACCTGGTAGTGGCACAATTTCATACGCTTTAAGCAAAGCCGAATCCGGATTGAATTTTAATGCCTGCGCAGAAACCAGCAAAGCATCATTTACCTCTTTAGTATAAATTATAATATTTGCAGTCATGCCCGGCTTTAGTTTCTTATCATCATTCGGCGCATCAATAAGAGTAGCATAAGTAACCACGTTTGATGAAATAGATGGTTGCAATCGAATATCCTTCACTGTCCCATTAAAAGTATCATTGATAAAAGCATCCACTGTAAAAGTTGAACGCTGCCCTTTAACAACATTCCCAATATCCGCCTCATCCACCTTTGCCTGAACCTGCATTTTGGTAATGTCCTTTGCTATGGTAAAAATGGTTGGGGTATTAAAGCTAGCGGCAACGGTCTGCCCTATACTAACACTTCGTCCCAATACTACGCCGTCTATAGGAGAATAAATCTGTGTAAAAGAAAGATTTCTTTCTGCCGATCTTAACTGCGCCTTAGCATTATTTACATTGGCTGTTGCCACTTGCAAAGTATTCACTGCCAGATCATAATCAGCTTTGCTTATGGAACCTGTTTCAAACAGTTGTTTCTGACGATTGAAATTTGCCTGCTGGTAGGTCAAATTACTTTGGGATTGTGCCAGACTGGCTTTTGCCTGATCGACTGTTGCCTGTATAAGTGTTTTATCCAACTGGGCAAGCAACTGTCCTTTCTTAACAGTGGAGTTAAAATCTGCGTACAATGCAGAAATAGTTCCCGAAACCTGTGTTCCTACAGTTACCGTATCTACCGGCTGAACTGTTCCTGTAGCCGTAACACTTGTTGAAATTGCCCCCCTTACAGGTTGCTCTTTAGTAAGTACAACAGGCTGTTCTTTCCCTCTTAAAAAGAAGTACCAGAGTAACCCAAGTACAACTATAATAGAGATAATAATTAGAATAATTTTTCTGGACTTCATGACTTATAATTTAATGGGTGTTCCTAAGTAAAACTCATAGATTCTTGCAGCCAACGCTGCATTGTATTTTGCTTGTATGTACGATTGCATTGCCTGTACATATAAATTCCTTTGCTGATAGAATTCAACAATATTTGCTGCACCGATCTTTAATTCCTGGTTCGCAATGCGATATACCTCCTGATTAAATTTCAGCTGTTGCACAGCAGATTCAAACTGGTTCTGCGAATTCTGTGCATTGATATATGCTTTCTCTGTACTTAAAGCCAAAGTGGTCTTCGTATTTTCAAGAGTTAATTTAGATTGTGCGATTTCAATTCTTGCCTTAGCAACATTCGTTTTATTTTGCCTGTTGGTAAAAATTGGGATAGACAACGTTAGCCCTGCCTGCTGGTAAAAGTTATTATCAAATTGCCTGAAAGCATTATAGTTTGGATCTCTCGCATAACTTGTCCCAATACCCGCTCCCAATGTTAGCGAGGGCATATAACCGGATTTAGCTTTAGCAAGCCCAAGGTCCGAAATTTGTACCCCTAGCTCGGCATTCTTTATTTCCGGGCGGTTTTGCAAAGCATATTGCTGTACCGTGTTTAGATCAGTGATACTTCCTGTTGAAATTACCGTATCCGGTTTTACCACATCAAATTCTTTAGAATCTGGCAACTGTAACAATTGTTTAAGCGCTATCTTATCCTGACGCTCCGCATTTGCAGAAGTCGTTAAATTATATTTATCCGTAGCTAATTGTGCCTCAAACTGAGCTACAACTTTACGCGCTACCGATCCCACAGTGAACTGACGTTGTGCCTGTGCAAGCTGCGCCTCTGAAGTTTTCACCAGATCCTCATTGTAAATAATGCTCTCTTTGTCCACAAGAATACTCAGGTAGGCTTGAGTAATCTGTAAGGTGATGTCATTTTCACTTTCAAGAATACTGAAATTGGCAGATTGAACCGATAAGTCTTTTTGCTTAATATCGGTTTTAAGAAAACCTCCTTTATAAAGCGTCCATGAAGAACTTAAGCCATATGATCCAGAATAATTAAGTGCATCACTACTGCCATTGGTAGCCATGTTATAATGATTAAAGGATTGTGATGCCGAGCCATACAGATCGGGTAATAGTGCCGATTTTGCCAGTAGCTTATCCTGTTCTGCACTTTGTTTATTAAGCACCAGGCTTTTAAGCTGAATATTATTTGTCTTTGCATACTGCAGACATGCTGCCAAATCCCAGACTGGCGGCAAAACTTTTAATGTTGTTTCCTGACCAAAGCCCTGGAGACTAAAGCAGGTGATGCATAAAAGCAGCAGAATTTTAATTGTTAATCTTAACATATCTCTATATAAAAACTGTATTAACTAGTCAAATCAACAGCTATTTACCCTCTAAAAAAAACGCGATAGACTGGCAAACCAAACACGTCGACGGAGAGGCATTATGACTCGACGGAAACATTTGCACTTATCTTAACAGGTTGCCTACCTTGTACTCACTTAATAATCACTAATCTTTAAACCAATGGTTTCAGTAAAAAGCCGTCCATACATTAGCATATTACTCCATGTTTTTTCATGGATGCTATTTGCTTTTGTGCTTCTTTTTCATCAGCCTTTATCGTGGAATATTACCCTACCTTTTCAGTTCTGGATCAAGCAGGGTTGTATCCTGGTAATGCTAATTATTGTATTCTATGTAAATAGTAAAATTCTCGTCCCTCAATTACTACTCAAAAACCAGACACTTACTTTTATACTGGTTATTCTAGCCGTAGCTATTTTAGCCGGCCCATTCATAAAGGTTATAGATGAGGCATTAAATCTGCCCGCCCTTATGACCAAGGCATTTAGTGAAATGGGAATACCCAGACCACCAAAAAGGTCAGACAGGATTGATATATTCCTGATCATGATGACCCTATTTATGTTTGGAATAAGCACAAGTGTTACCTTAATTCAAAAATGGCAGGCCGATAAACAAAGCAGAGAAGCACTCGAGAAAGAAAAAATAGGTTCAGAGCTATCATTTTTAAAAGCCCAGATTAATCCGCATTTCTTTTTCAATACCTTAAACAACATTTACGCATTAACCCATGTTGATGTTGACAAATCCAGAAAGGCACTACATAAGCTCTCACGGATGATGCGCTACCTTCTTTATGAAACCCAGTCGGGCATAACACCACTTAGCAAAGAGGTTTCTTTTATTGTCGACTACATTGAGCTCATGAAATTGCGCTTAACCGATACAACAACCGTAGTTTTCGAAGAACCTATCCTGAAGTCCGATCCCCAGATCGCACCCATGCTATTCCTTCCCTATATTGAAAATGCATTTAAATACGGAGTGAGTACAACAGTCCCCTCTATCATCACCATATCCCTTGAGTTAAATGATAAGGAACTTACTATGACCGTAAAAAACTCCATTTTTAAAAGCAATGCAGTCACAGCCGATGAGTATGGCGGAATTGGTTTAAGCAACACAAAAAGGAGACTTGAATTGTTATATCCCGGAAGGCATACTTTTAGTGCTTATATTACAGAAGATACCAAAGCATTTATTGTTAACTTAAATATAACCCTTGATGACACTGAATTGCATCGCAGTTGATGATGAGCCATTAGCACTTGGGCTAATTTGTAGTTTTATAGAGCAAACACCATTCTTAAAATTAGCGGGGAGCTTTTCGAGCGGGATAAAAGCTTTAGAAGCGCTGCATGAGCACAGTATAGATCTTATTTTTCTCGACATTCAAATGCCCGACTTAACCGGAATTCAACTGGCAAGAACACTGGAAAGCAAACCTGGAAGCGCCAAACCAAGAGTAATATTTACAACCGCTTTTAATAATTACGCAATAGAAGGATACAAAGTTGATGCCTTGGATTACCTTTTAAAACCCTATGATTATGAGGAATTTTTAAAAGCTGCAAATAAGGCGAGGGCTTATGCAGAGATGTTACAGTCTAAGCAACTAGCTCCTGATCATGAAGAATACATTTTTCTTAAGATCGAATATCAACTGGTTCGGGTTGCCATAAAGGACATCGTTTACATTGAAGGATTAAAGGATTATGCAAAAATTCACCTGATTAATGAAGTTAAACCTTTATTGTCCTTAATTACATTAAAATCACTGGAAGAAAAACTGCCACCACGTCTTTTTATGAGGATACACCGCTCCTTTATCATTGCTCTTGAAAAAATTGATGCAATTACCAAAAATACAGTACAAATTGGCGGCACAAACATCACGATCGGCGATCAATATAAAGACGCGATGAAGCAATTCCTTAGCAATTGGTTATAATCCAATCCTTTTGTTTTCTTTAATCTGTTTACTTAACCTGTTTACCTCTTTTATAAGCAAAGGCATAGCGGGAACTACCATATCTCCATGCCCAAAACCTTGTAATTCGTATACCACAGTCGCCTTATGTCCCGCCAGCTTCATCATTCTTGCCAGATAAGCATTCTCCTCATATCGGCCTAACATTTCCATTTCTCTATCACCTGTAATTAACAGCATTGGTGGAGCCGTAGGGCGCACATGATATAGTGGAGCATACTCATCTATTATAGGCTGAACATCTTTTATCTTACGTTCCTGTCTCACTGTAAAATGGGTGATTGCCTGTCCGCTAAAAGGAATTATTCCGGCAATCGAATCTGCATCAATATGATACTTGGCAAGGTATTTTTTATCCAATGTCAACATCATATCCAGATACCCCCCTGCCGAATGACCTGAAACAAAAATAAGCTTGTTGTTTCCACCATAACTGGCTACATTATTAAAAGCCCAGGCAACGGAAGCAGTTGCATCTTCAATAATATCTTTCACAAGTACTTTAGGCGACAATCTATAACCTACCCCTATTACAATAAATCCCTTTTCCAACAGTTCTCTTGGTATTTCCTTGTTGCCTCCAGTCAGGCTACCACCGTGAAACCAAACTATAGTTGAACTATTTGATTTGTTTTTAGGATAATAAACATCAAGCTTGCACCTTTCTTCACGATAAGCATCTGCTTTGGTTGATGCCGGATAATAGCTAATGTCTTTCTTGGTTTCGTAAGCTGCATTCTGCGAAAAAGTAGGAATAGCTAACGTAACAAACAACAGGAATAAAAGTATTTTTCTCATAATATATGTGAGTTAATAATTTTTATCTGTAATTCATAAAAACCTTTGTATCAAATTTGATCGATTTGCTAAATCGCTTTATTTTATCTTAATTTAGGTTTTAAATATGCTCACCTTCATACTTATTAGAAGGGGCATCATCCCGAGGAACCGAGGGATCTCTTGATTATGCCGATTTGCTTCGCGGCTACTTCATGATCAAGAGATCTCTCCTAAAGTCGGGATGAGGCAGCGTTAAGCACTAACCAAATGAAACATTTCAACCCTTTTTTACTACTAATTCTTGCGATCAGTCTTTCGGCTTATAAAAAGCCTGACAAAAAACACCCGGTCGACTATGTTAACCCTTTTATCGGCGCAAGCACCAACACAGAAGCTGCCGGTAGTGCTCATGGCCTGGGCAAAACTTTTCCCGGAGCTACCACCCCATTTGGGATGGTACAGGTAAGTCCCAATACCATTACCGGTGGAGATAATGGGTCTGGCTACAGTTACGAGCATACCTCTATTGAAGGATTTGCATTTACTCAAATGAGTGGCATAGGCTGGTACGGGGATTTAGGGAATTTCCTTGTGATGCCAACTACAGGAAAACTACAAACCAGTGCGGGTAAATCAAATGATACCCAATCCGGCTACCGTTCTAACTACGATAAAAAGTCGGAACGGGCCTCTGCAGGTTATTACTCGGTAATGCTAACAGAAAATCACATCAAAGCAGAAGCAACTGCAGCCAAAAGGAGCGGAATGCTGCGTTTTACTTTTCCCGAAAACAAACAATCGCGCATACAAATTGATCTTGCCCGAAGGGTTGGTGGAACCTCCACCCTACAATACATTAAAGTTGTAAATAAAAATACCATCCAGGGATGGATGAAATGTACGCCTGATGGTGGTGGCTGGGGAAATGGCAGCGGGAAGGCTGATTACACCGTCTATTTTTACGCCGAGTTTAGTAAGCCACTAACACAATATGGAATATGGTCGGCCGACATTCCCAGTGACTGGAAAAGAAAGCTTGAAGATGTTACCAGCGACAAATACCAACAAAGACTAGCAGAGTCATCTATATTGAAAGGTTTAAGCGAAAAAGAAGGAAAACACTTAGGTTTTTTCACAGAATTTGAAACCAAACAGAACGAACAAGTCACAATGAAAACGGGTATCTCCTTCGTAAGCATAGATGGCGCAAAACTAAATTTGAACACTGATATTCAAGGATGGGATTTTGACAAAGTAAAAGCCAATACCAGAAAACTATGGAACGAAGCCCTATCCAAAATAAAAATTGAAGGTGGTACCGAGGAAGAAAAAACTGTATTCTACACCGCCCTATACCATACCCAAATTGATCCTCGTACATTCCAGGATGCAGATGGACAATATTTTGGCGGCGATCATAAGGCGCATAAAGCAAATGGATTTACGAAAAGGACCATCTTTAGCGGCTGGGATGTTTTCAGAAGTCAGATGCCCTTACAAACCATAATTAATCCAACAGTAGTAACCGATATGATTAATTCATTGGTTACGCTGGCCGATGAAAAACAGGAAAATTATCTGGAACGCTGGGAATTTTTGAATGCTTACAGTGGTTGTATGATTGGTAATCCTGCTGTATCTGTAATTACGGATGCATACGCCAAAGGTTTAAGAAACTTCGATGTAGCTAAAGCATACCAGCTTTCGGTAAACAGTGTAGAGAAATATGGCAATGGAACACTTGGCTCCTCCAATGAACCAAGTGAGATCTCAAATACACTCGAATATTCCTACTTTGAATGGTGCGTTTCTAAAATAGCCGAAGCTTTGAAAAAACCTGACGATCAGCAAAAGTATTTCAAAAGATCACAGTCCTACAAAAACATATTTGATGCAGAAAAAGGATGGTTCAGGCCCAAAGATAAAGATGGGAGATGGCTCCCATGGCCAGAAGAAGGCAGGCTAAAGCAATCCTATGGATGTGTGGAATCCAATCCTTATCAGCAAGGATGGTTTGTGCCTCAGGATATCGAAGGAATGACGACCTTAATGGGAGGTAAAGAAAAAGTACTGGCAGATCTCACAAATTTCTTCGAGAAAGTTCCTCAAAATATGATGTGGAACGATTATTATAATCATGCCAATGAACCGGTGCATCATGTACCTTTCCTATTTAACAGAGTGGGCGCCCCCTGGCTCACACAAAAATGGTCCCGGGCAATCTGTAGCCGTGCCTATCACAATGCTGTTGAAGGTTTGGTGGGCAATGAAGACGTAGGACAGATGTCGGCCTGGTACGTAATGGCCGCCAGTGGTTTTCATCCCATTACCCCCGGCAGCACCAGATATGAACTTACCAGTCCGGTTTTCAACAAGGTCGAGATCGGTGGAAAGTTCACTATTGAGGCTAAAAACAACAGCACACAAAACATTTATATCCAAAGTGCAAAGCTTAACGGCAAACCTTATTATAAATCCTATATAGATCATCGGGATATCACCCAAGGTGGTAAACTAGAACTAATCATGGGTGCTCAGCCAAACACACAATTCGGAACCAATTAATATGAAACCATTTTTATCATTCGCTTTAATCTGCTCGTTTTTTCTGCTTTCGGCAGAGCAAACAAGCGCACAAACTGCTCAGGAAAAATTACCGACATGGGCTTTAGGACCTTTCTTACGACCTGCCGGTGTAAACCCAATCATCTCACCAAATACCAGCACCACCTTTCTTGACCCCCTTTCAGGGAAATATGTAGACTGGGAATCAAACGATACTTTTAATCCCGCAGCAACCGTAAAAGGAAAAGAAATTGTAGTACTGTACAGAGCAGAGGACAAATCGGGTGTCGGAATTGGCCACAGAACATCCAGACTCGGCTATGCATACAGTACAGATGGGTTAACCTTTAAAAGGAAAAGTGAACCTGTATTTTATCCTGGCAATGACAACCAAAAAGAATTAGAAAATCCCGGAGGATGTGAAGACCCAAGGGTAGCGGTAACCAGCGATGGCACCTATGTAATGTTTTATACGCAATGGAACAAAAAGGTGGCTCGACTAGGCGTTGCCACTTCTAAAGATTTAATTAAGTGGACTAAACACGGTCCTGCTTTTGCAAAGGCTTACAACGGCAAGTTTTACGACATGTTTACTAAATCAGCCTCTATCGTAACCAAACTGGTAAATGGTAAGCAAGTAATTGCAAAGGTGAATGGAAAATATTTGATGTATTGGGGCGAAAAGTTTCTTAATGCTGCAACCTCTGACGACCTGGTGAACTGGGCACCTGCATTAGATGAACAAGGAAGGATCAAGGAACTGATCAAACCAAGAAAGAACTATTTCGACAGCGACCTCACTGAGGCAGGTCCACCCGCGCTATTAACAGACAAAGGGATACTCGTATTGTACAATGGGAAAAATGCTTCAGGTGACCAGGCAGATAAAAACTATACAGCCAATACTTATGCAGCCGGACAAGTCCTCTTTGATGCTAAAAACCCTGAAAAAGTGATAGATAGATTAGATAAACCATTCTTTGTTCCTACAGAATCATTTGAGAAAAGCGGACAATACCCAGCCGGAACTGTATTTGTCGAAGGCTTAATCTTTCATCAAAAAAAATGGCTCCTATACTATGGATGTGCCGACTCTAGGGTAGCAGTTGCAGTATTTGATCCTTTAAAGAAATAAACTAAAACGCTTCACGTTAGTTCGCAAATTGCTTTAGGATTTTTTGCAGATCAGCTCGTTTACCTAATTGTTTTTCAAACGGCTTATAATAATCTGCATCAATCCTGATATATTTCACAGCTTGTTTTGCTTCACTCCATCCATTTTTTACAGCTAGAAGCGATTCTGGCTGTAACTCATGTAATTCTAATAGCGTTCTAGAAATATGTGCTTTTGTTTCTGTTGTTAAAGCATTATTAATTAGTACCGGTCCTAAAGGGATTTCGGGCGACATCCACACCAATTTAATCTTAGCCTTATTTTGAGGGCTCTCTGTAAACTTAAAGTACTCTGTGCTTCCCATAGCCCCTAGATCGACATTGCCATTGGCCACCGCTTCTATAGTCAATTTATGATTCTTTCCATAAGCAACCTCCTTAAAATTCTTTTCCGCATCAACAATCCCAATTTTGGTAAGTGCAAGCCTTGGTACAAGATTACCTGATGTTGAGCCTTCCGCTACTAATAAAAGACGCGTTTTCGAGGCATATTCCTTAATATCTTCAATCTTATTGATGCCTGAACCAGCATGAGCAACAATTGCTGTTTTGTAATTATCAACAGCTTCCGGGGCCACTTCAAGTGCCAGAAAAGGTTTCATTGGATAGGTTTCTTTTGAAGCTTCCAAAAGCAAGTACCCAAATGTATTGATCAATGCAATATCAACCTCATTACGCTGGATAGCTTGAATAAACGAATGAACTGTGGGATAACTTTTAACTTCCACCTTTCTTCCTATCTTTTCAGTAAGAAAGGCCGCCAAAGGCGAGATATTGGCAATTCTGTTATTGTCAGCATATTGATAGGTAGCCAGCTTCAATACCCTATCTTCAATTACTTGCTGCTTTTTCTGTGAAAAAGCATTAAATCCCAAAAACCATAATATGGCTATTAAGAACAAAAACCCTTTTTTCATTGCAATAAAATTTTGATCCGATGTTTATTCAAAATAAATGAATTAAGATCATAAAAATAAGACTCAAAACACCTAATGCATTTTACCTTCTTTCAGGTATCCTAAATTGGATATATCTTACGTATATTTAATTATAAATAACCTCTTGATTGGCCATAAATATGGGTACCAAAACGAACATTAGTATCATCATTGCTGAAGATCATCAACTCTTCGCAGAGGGGCTGGAAAAATTGCTTACCAGCGAGTTCATCAATTATAATGTTCTTGCTAAAGTAAACAATGGCAAAAAGCTAATGCATCTACTCAATAGCTATACTCCGAATTTAGTCTTGCTAGACATTAATATGCCCTTTATGGACGGCTTGACCGCCTCGTTGGAAATACGCAAAAAACTTCCTAAAGTAAAGATCATCATCATTTCCATGTACACCAATCCGGCAATTATTAGCCAATGTAAAAAAAACGGTGTAAATGGATTTATCCCTAAGGATACGAGTATAGATATACTTAAAGAGAGTATTGAAAAGGTACTTAATGACGAAGATGTTTTTTTAACCGGATCAAATGTTCAGGAGGATTTAGAGGGTAATGAAGATATTTATACGCTTCGTTCTAAGCTATCTCCCCGACAACTTGAAATTGTACGCATTATGAATCAGGGCACAACTTCAAATAAAGATATTGCCAACGAATTGTTCATTAGCATTTTCACTGTTGAAACACATCTTAAGAATATCTATCAGACGCTTAAGATCAACAGTAAAATCGAATTGATCAGGTTAAACTTAAAAGTCTAAATCAATACCCGCTTGTCTCCTTAAAAGAATTATTTATAAACAAAACTTTGATTGTAAGAAGTTGGAGCGTAATCAGCCTTGTAAGTCACCCCAACTTTTGCAGAAACGGGAAAATCAGCCTGATTATAAGTGTAATTATAAGTATGAATTTCTACTGTGTCATCAGAGGTTAGTAACTCATTTTCCCCATATAAAACTGGGGGGGCACCTTGATATAAGACAAAAGGAAGTTTCTTAGCAGATAAAATTCCTTTCTTTGCCCCATATGTATACTTCCCTACTGCATATTTATGTAGCGTTTCTGACGCTAGATTATTATTTAAATAAGAAAAATAATACACGAGCGTATCTTTAGTATTCGTGTATTTCAATTCATTAGTAAAATAATCATAAAATTTTTTGTCGAAATATCTTATTTCGGTTACTTCATTGTTTATTACTTTGTAACTCACACTATCTACGTAATACTGGGCATTTGGACTTTTAATATGTGAACTGGCATCTTTTCTAGAACCTGAGAAAGGGATACCATCCTTATAAAAAACTTTAGTAACAAAGGTTGAAGCCGATGTAGTGAATGCATAATTCTCGTCGATAATTTCTATAACCTGATTTTGTTCATTGTACTTAAAAGAATCAACAAATGTTCCACTTGACAATTGGGCAATCCTCCCATGTTCATCATACTCGACTGATTGATACGCCTTGTCATTTACATTAATGCTCTTAAGAGCTGTCGGCAGGTCTTCTGGTTTAATTCTGGAATCCTTCTTTTTGCACGAAGCAATTGTGAGGATGATACAAAAAGCGATGAGTGAGAAACGTTTTATCATTAGTAAGTAGAGTAGGTTTAAATTTAAAGATAAGAAGAAAGGCGGTAATTACCGCCTTTCTTCTTAAAATTTTATTCTACAGTTACTGATTTCGCCAGATTTCTTGGCTGATCTACATTACAACCTCTCATTACCGCAATGTGATAAGATAATAGTTGCAATGGAATAGTCGCTAACAACGGCAAGAAAGCTTCACTGGCATCAGGAATCTCGATGCAGTAATCTGCCATTTTTCTAACTTCAGTATCACCTTCAGTAACAATCGCCAAAACAATTCCTTTTCTGGCTTTCACTTCCTGAATATTGCTGATTACTTTTTCGTAAGATGAATTTTTGGTTGCAATAACCACTACCGGCATCTCTTCGTCAATTAAGGCGATAGGGCCGTGTTTCATCTCTGCGGCGGGATAACCCTCGGCATGTATATAAGAGATCTCCTTAAGCTTTAAAGCTCCCTCTAGCGCCACAGGAAAACCACTTCCCCTACCCAGGAACAAGCAGTTTCTTGAATCTTTAAATTTGGCAGAGATTTCTTTAATCAGACTTTCTGATTCTAAGGCTTTTTCAATTTTCTGAGGGATGTTGTCTAGCTCAGTTAACAGCTCAGTTAATTTAGAACTTGTTAGAGTTCCTTTTTGCTGTGCAAGATGGAAAGCAATCAAAGTCAATACCGTAACCTGAGCTGTAAAAGCTTTGGTTGATGCTACACCAATCTCTGGACCGGCGTGCGTATAAGCACCTGCATGAGTAAGCCTTGGAATAGAAGCTCCAACCACATTACAAACGCCAAAAATGGTTGCCCCTTTTTCTTTAGCCATTTCAATAGCTGCCATGGTATCTGCAGTCTCACCTGATTGAGAGATTGCAATTACGACATCCTTCTCAGTTATAATTGGGTTTCTGTATCTGAATTCCGAAGCATATTCTACCTCAACAGGTATCCTTGCGTATTCTTCAATTAAGTATTCACCAACCAATCCCGCATGCCATGAAGTACCACAGGCAACAATGATGATGCGGTCTACATTTTTAAGTTTATGCGCAAATTCACTAATCCCACCTAATTGTACTCTTCCTTCATTAGGATAGATACGACCTCTTAGACAATCTCTTACAGAACGTGGCTGCTCATATATTTCTTTCAACATAAAGTGATCATAGCCACCTTTCTCCAACATTTCCAATTTCAATTCTAATTCCTGGATATATGGCGTCTGAACAACATTATCTAAACGTTTGATCATTAACTCATCACGTTTAAGGAAAGCGATCTCATTGTCGTTCAGGTAAATTACGTTTTTAGTGTATTCTACAATTGGGGTTGCATCAGAGGCAATAAAATATTCACCTTGACCTACACCAATAACCATCGGACTACCTTTTCTGGCAGCGATCAGTTGATCAGGCTGTGCTTCGTCCATTACAACGATAGCATAAGCACCACTTACTTTATGAAGGGCTAATCTTACAGCCTCCAAAAGATCAACATTTTCTTGTTTATAAATCTCTTCAATCAGGTGGATCAGTACTTCAGTATCTGTATCGCTATTAAATTCATGACCTTTACTCACTAGCATCTCTTTAAGAGCTGCATAATTTTCAATAATTCCGTTGTGTATTATAGTTAAGTCACCACTATGAGAAGTGTGTGGGTGAGAATTCCTGTCAGATGGAGCACCATGAGTTGCCCATCTTGTATGTCCAATACCAATTGTACCGGAAAGGTTTTTACCTTCGGCAAAGTTTTCAAGCTCCAGTACTTTACCGGCTTTCTTATAGATGTTTAAACCATCATTATTAATCAGGGCTATACCAGCACTGTCATAACCACGGTATTCTAATCTTTTTAATCCTTTAATAACTAAAGGCCAGGCTTCTCTATGGCCTATGTAACCAACTATTCCACACATAAAATCAATAGGTAAATAAATAAAAAGTGTTAATAAATTTTATCAAACTTAAAGTTTAAAACCCAAATCTAATAATCATTTTTATTATTTATAGCGGTTTAATAGCAAAATCAATCGTTTGCGTAAAAAAGGTGCGATTTTTATAGTTTATCTAATTTGACCTTAAGTGTGTTTAGGGTATTTATTGAGAACACTTAATTTGATATAACATCAAACTCCTCGAATTTAGAGTTTTTGCTCTTAAATTCAGGAACTATGGTTTTCATTTGTATAACAACTTTTCTATTGTCATTAATAACAGCATGTTCAACCAGTTTATAGATTTGAGCTTCAATTTCATTAAAAATATACTCACGAACCTTACCGATCATGATCTTCTCATGATGCGTAGGCATGGTATTCTCATTATCATTCAACAGCTCCTCATATAGCTTTTCTCCTGGTCTTAAACCCGAATAGGTTATCTTAATGTCTTCATTAGGCACTAACCCGGCAAGACGAATCATTTTCTTAGCCAATTCAACAATTTTAACGGATTTACCCATGTCAAAAACATAGATCTCTCCACCCTTACCCATACATCCGGCTTCCAATACCAATCTACATGCTTCTGGTATGGTCATGAAATAACGCGTAATTTCAGGATGGGTAACCGTTACAGGACCACCTTTTTCAATTTGTTGTTTAAATCTAGGGATTACAGAACCATTAGATCCTAAAACATTTCCAAAACGAGTAGTAATAAACCTGGTAATTGGCTTTACATTTAGATCATTGATATACCCTAATCCATTTGAAAATATGAAATCTGGAGTTGTTAGAGAATTATTTAATGATTGTACATAAATCTCAGCAATACGTTTAGAAGCCCCCATAATATTTGTAGGGTTAACAGCCTTATCAGTAGATATCATTACAAATTTCTGAACACCGTGTTTTACAGACAAGTCAGCAATCGTTTTTGTACCCAATACATTCGTTTTAATGGCCTCTGCAGGATTATCTTCCATCATAGGCACATGTTTGTATGCGGCTGCATGATACACGTAATGCGGCTTAAATGTCTCAAACAAGAAATTCATACGTTTTTCGTCTTTTACATCTCCAATAAACGCATGAAAATTAATATTCTTATGCGTTTCTTCGAGTTCAAGATACAAATGGTGCAGAGCAGTTTCACTATGATCGCAGAGAATAATCAAACCCGATTCAAATTTCAGCACCTGTCTTACGATTTCACTACCTATAGATCCAGCTGCACCCGTAATTAAGATCCGTCTACCCTTTAGTTGGTTTTGTATACCTTCAGTATCAATATGAATCGGCTTTCTATTTAACAGATCTTCAATATTGAGGTTCTGAATTTGGGCAGTACTTCTATCACTGCGAGACCAAACATCAGCTGGCGGAATATTTAGTACTTTGACGTCATTCTCCAGACAAGCATCTACAATTTGCTCCTTTCTATCTGTCGGTATAGTGTAAGAAGCAAATATCACTTCATCCACTTCATGTTTGATAATTAAGGTTTCAAGTGTAGCAGCATCAAGAATCTTAATTCCGTCAATAGTTTTTCCAACCTTTCGTAAATCGTCATCCACATAGGCAACAATAGTCTTATTTACTTTAGCATCATGATCAAAGGTCCTTTTGGTAGCGACCCCTGCTTCTCCTGCACCATAAATAATTATTCTGATTTTATCTAGTTTAGCATTTTTTATATACATAAAAAAGTACTTCACAATTACTCTGTAGGTTATTAAGAACAAAAAGCTAAATAGCGAATAGATGATGATGGTGACATTACTTAAAATTCTATCACCTCCCAATACAATTATAATGGCATTAGAAAAGAAAATCGCAAGAGAACTTAAGATCACCGCAAACAGTATTCTAAACGAATCCTGCGCACTGGTGTAACGAACAATTCCTGCAAAAGTTTTAATATTAAAAAATACAAGCGTATTTACGACAACAACAAGCAATACCGACTTATATAATGCTAGTGCGTTAATATTTTCAAGAATAAAATTGTTTTTGAGAACTTTTGCGAGAACGAGAGCAAAGACACTCAAACAAATATCGATTGTGAATATAATCCAGCGGGGTACGATTTCTAGTTTAGTGAACATTCATGGGTGATTTTATCCAAAAACAAACTTAGCAATAATTAAACCAAACTTCTAATACCCAAAAGTAGGTATATTGTTATTTGCAAGCAAATGATTATGGACGAACTAATGAAAGCGGTGTTACATGGCTATTTTCAGCAATTTCAGTATTTCTTAATACAATTACACCTGGATCAATTTTCACTCCATTTTTTATTATAGCTGCTCCCCCAATATAGGCCATTGGCCCAATATGTACAAAATCATAAATACTTACTTCATGGTCAACACATGCACCAATATTTATGATACTATGGTCACCAACGCTTACCTCTGCTTGTACTACTGCATTGGCCAAAATAACAGTTCCTTTTCCAATTAAAGCAAATTCTGAAATTGATGCTTTAGGGTGGACTAAGGTTGCAAAATTATGCTTTAGTTTATGAGTAAGGGTTTTGCGAGCCATATTGTCACCAATAGCAATAATTAATCTAGCCTCTTTGTATAATGCAGGATTATATTTCAGAACCTGAATACCCATGAAGGTTCCATTTTCCTCTTCAACATTATCATCAAATACACATTCTATAATACCACCAAGCTCTAGTATCAAATCTACCACAACCTTGGCATGCCCTCCGGCACCGTATATTACATAAGATTTTTCCATTTAGTCAGACAATTTAACCATTAATCTTGGTTTCATAAAAGTATAAATCAAAATTAGCGGTATCAAGATCAACGCAACTAATGTATAAAAATTAAACTCTCCAAAAATAATCAACACTATGATTAACATCTGTGACAGCGCATAAATCGAGGAGACAATAAGATGAGGCATTTTTTGTTCATTAGCCATAAGCTGATAAAGGTGTAATCTATGAGCATCAAAAATATTCTGCTTCAAATAAAGACGATGAATAATGGTCAATGCTGTTTCAACACCGTAAACCGATAAAAATAAAATATAAGAATAATTATCTGTTTTCAGAATCAATTGCATTATCAGCATAATAACCCAAAAAGCCATAGTAATACTCCCAACATCCCCAGCAAAGCATTTTGCTTTTTTCCTAAAATTGAAATAAAGAAAAACTAAACAAGAGATAATCGGGAACCAAATCATATCTGGGGCAGCAAAAGAACTTTGGCATAAATTTACATACTGCAATCCACCTAAAACTACGAGGCTATACAAACCTGTTATCCCATTAATCCCATCCATAAAATTATAGGCATTAATTGTACCTATGACAAGAATATAAAGCATAACTATAGCCCACCACGAGAGAATTCCAAATACTGGTAAGAAATAAAACATTAATGTTACAGCTGCTAAGTGAAATAAAACCCTAATTCTACTCGAAAGGGTAATTCGGTCATCTATAAAACTTATTATTCCAATAATGGATGCTCCAATCATAGGAATAAAATATTGCTGATCTAAAGTTCCCGATATGATGATAGCAACAAGAAAAATTATACCTCCACCTCTAATAGTTGTTTTTGTATGTGAACTTCTTTCATTTGGCTTGTCTATGATATTGAACTTGTCCGCAATCTTGAAGTAGATTAACATCGATAGAAACAAAAAAATAAAAATTAATATGTAAAGCATAATCTTAACTTGAATGGAAACTTTTTATAGTTGTTAAAAGTCCTTCTCTGGAGGATGTAGGTAAATTTTTAATTCTCAATGCAAGCTTAATCTTGTTATTAGATACCACATAGCTTTCCGTGAGTTTCCTTAGTCTTTCTGAATTCAATGGAAGTCCCAGTTTGTCTCCTATCGAGGCGAAAGTTTTAATAATTCTGGAATTTATTTTCCAAAGCCTTGCTTCTTTACCATCAGCTTCTGCAATTATCTTAATCACATCATTAGTAGATAAAGCTTCGTCATCTGCAACATTATAAATACCACCATCGATATCTTGGTCCGAAATTATTTTTTCGATAATAAAATTAAGATTATGAATAGACAAAAAAGATCGTTGATTTTTAAATCCTGCAAGGGGATATGGGATCCCCTTCTTCACTACATTATATAGCAAATTAAGATTCCCCTTATTTCCTGGCCCATGAATCATACAAGGTCTAATTATAAAAAGTCTTTTCCCCGCAGGCAACGACTGACTTAACAAATAAGATTCTGCTTGTAGTTTTGACTGACCATAAGGAGTATAAGGTGATGGTGTCACATCTTCTTTCAAAATTCCGTCAACTTCATCAGCTACAGCTTTAACACTACTAAAGTATATGAAATCCTTAATCTCACTCTGAAGGAAAAGATCAAACAACAATTTCGTTAGGTCAGTATTTACTTTAAAATACTCATTATCATTTGCGGTCTTTTTAAGATCGTGTGCCTTTCCTGCAAGATGAATAATAGCACAAAACTCTTTCTCTTTAATCAAAGAAAGGTCATCCCAAGTAAATCCAGAATAATCCTTTAAATTTTGATCTGGCTGTTTTCTGCCCAAACCCGATACAACGTATTTATTATTTTTAAGATACGATGATAAATTTGACCCTACAAAACCCTTAATTCCAGAAATTAATATATTACTCATAGCAAATTCTCTATTATTGATTTAGCCATCAGGGTATTTATTACATCACGCTTAAATTTAGCCTTAAATTCATTTCTAAAAGCCGTATGATATTTATACTCTCCCAACTGCCTAACCATCTCATCAACTTGTCCCGGTAAAAAAAGAATACGATTAGGAATATTCTCATCGATAAATTGATTAGCGAAACCAGCAACACCAGCAATTATCGGTTTGTCGTAGGCTCCTAATTCAAAAATTTTAGATGGAAGAACTTTCTTAAATGCATCGTAATCATTAAGATGTAAAAACAAAAAATCAGAATCGTCGTAAATTTTCAATAACTCTTTTCGAGCAACCGGCTTCCTTAGTTCAACATTGGTCAATTGAAGACGTTCAATTTCATCTATTAACTTTTGCTTAACCCCTCCATCACCTATAATTAGAAAGCGATATCCTTCGCCTAAAGCTTTTGCTGCCTGAGGTACGATAATATGTAAACCTTGTCCTTCACCTAAATTCCCGGCATAAGTAATTAGTTTATATGGACGATCCTTAGCAATTGTTGCCGACAAGTTTAAAAACTCGGGATCAATTCCATTTGAAAAATACGAATATTTAGGTTGTTTGAATTTTTCAAAATATGATTTAAATCCACCAGATATTAAATTGATATGAGTTGCATATGAAAATACCTTTCTTTCTATAATTTTAAGGATAGGCATCACTCCGGCCTTCAATATTGGATTTTTCAAAACATCTTTCATCGTATCAATAAATATGTCTCTAACATCCAGGTATAAAGGAATCCCTTGTTTTTTAGCTATAGTATAGCCCAAATATGCTGTAAATAACCGCGAAGAAGAAGAAAACACCATATCATATTTCTTATCTTTGATCAGTCGATTTGCTTCTAAGAAATATGTTTTGAATGAGTTTATCTGATCTATAAATCCGCTTTTATGTTTAGGGATTAGTATCCTGTGAATTTTCATATTACCACGGTCCTCAAAAGCTGGAGCCGAGGCATCAAAGGTACCATAGCGATTTGGCAGGGTGGTAACTACATCTATTTCCACATCATCTCCTAGTTGATTAACAAGTTCTTTAGCTAAAGGAGAATTTCTAAAGGACCCTGCGCAAAGATCCGGCTCAAAATAAAAACTAAAGTATAGTATCTTTTTCATTTTCTAATTGTTAACATGAATAGATGTTTTAACACTATTCCTAAAATTCGCGACCAATTTATTGGCCTTTATATAATTATTATAACCGTTTGCATAATCATATTGAACGAGTGACAGATTGCTTATATTTTCAAGAACAATACGACCAATCCCTTCGATAACAACTATTTTTTCGTCCAAAACTTTAACTATACAATCCGGGTGAAAATGAAATGATAAAACACCACTACTAGTTCCAATGTCATCAAAAATTTCAATCTTGTCGGTCGCAAAGATAAATGATCTCTGATGCAATACTCCAAAGTTATTTAAGTAGCCATCGTGGTCTGCAACCAACTGACTATCACTCTCACGAATCACTTTTACCTTGGCACGTTTACCAACCCTAAAACCACCCCAAACTTCTGATTGATTAGCTCCACCTATTGTAACAGTATTATGAGCTGCAGTAGATCGTTCCTGGCTCCTAATCTCCCCTATTTGGTATGTAGACGTTCCTATATCAACAATAAATGGTTTTTGATTTGCATACAACACGAGGGACAAGGCATCAGCATGACTGTGTCCTGGTTGATAAGAAGGTCCAACAGCTCCAACATCCACTATACATTCATAAATACCAGAACCGAATTTCCTATATCCTGATCCCTTTAATTTTGAAGTGCTCCCTCCCGACAATCCCAATTTTTGTCCATACTCAAAAAGCAAACTAGAGTCTAATGCTATTCCAATTGAACTATCATTAAAATGAGGTATATCACCATTCAAGAATGTCATATTTTTTAACCAATTCAGCATTTTAATAGCCTTTTGCTGAATAAACTCCAAAAACCTGGGGTTCTGATCCTCCACTTCAGTGTACCAATCAATTAGTTCAAGAATCCTAAACAATATAATTTGATGATACATTGGACTTAATTCAAAATGACCACCATCATCTAATACTTGCTCATCTAACTCTTTAAACAGAATTTTTTCTGCTGTGATCTTCCAGGCTTTCTCACGAAAAGCATATCCACTCATAATCATTGCAAATCCATTTTCCAGCAAATGATTTCCTAACAAATGATATTCAAGATGATCACTTAGATATTTGGTTTGGCGATAAATAGAGGAAACAATCTTAGGATTAAGTTCATTTTGAGAAGAGCAATACCGTATCATATTCATGATTCTTATCGAAACCGGATACGGCTCTAATTTAAGCCGCCCATCACTTAGCCAATCAGTTATTTCCAGAAGCCAGGAATTTTTAGTTTCAATATTTAAGCTATTCTGATTTAAATAATTGAAATATTGAAGATTATAATTCCAAAGTTTGCCATATCCTTGATAATTCCAGTCAATCTGATCGGAAAAATTATGAGAAAGGTTAAGAAAATAAAAGGTTCTATCCGCTTTTGCAGATCCTCCTAAAGAATTCTTCAAAGTAAAAGACAACCTGTTAAAATCAGAATATAACTTAGAATTATAATCATATTGGTTCAAATTTTTCACTCTTTTTAAGCGGTAAAAAATTTGATAATAAATCTGGGTAAGTTTTAAATGCCTTACCGTATCAATTAACAATCTAACCTTACTAACCATTCAACTAAACTATACTTCCATTTTCAATAACTGCTGAACAATTCTTTCAGCAGTTTTACCATCCCATAACTCAGGAATACCCCCTTTTTTCCATTGATTCGAAAACAATTTTTCGAAGGCGGGAGGAATTGACTTTGGGTTAGTTCCTAATAATTCGTTGGTACCTATAGAAATAGTTTCAGGGCGTTCCGTATTATCTCGTAAGGTCATACATGGGACACCCATAACTGTTGTTTCCTCTGTAATTCCACCCGAATCCGTTACTACTGCTTTTGCATTTTGTACCAAATAGTTAAACTCCAAATAACCTAATGGCTCTATAAGGTGAAGATTTGGGGCATCGATGCCAATGTTCTGAAGCATTTTTGCTGTTCTTGGATGTACAGGAAAAACTAACGGAAGTCCTTTAGAAGACTCAACTATTGTATCAATTAGTTCCTTCAACTGAGTATCCTGATCAACATTTGCAGGTCTATGTAAAGTAATTACAATGTATTCTTTGTTTTTTAATTCCAGTCCCTTCCATACTTCTGGCTGAGTAAAGCGAGGCATCTGTTTTAAAAGTGTATCAATCATAGTATTTCCGACAAAAAAGATTCGTTCATCTTCAATACCTGATAGTTTTAAATTTCTATTTGCGACAGCAGAAGTTGTAAAGAAATAGTTTGTAATGCTATCCGTTACTAATCTATTAATTTCTTCTGGCATCGACCAATCTCCAGATCTTATTCCAGCTTCAACATGTGCAACTTTAACATGCAATTTCTGAGCTACAATTGCGCATGCCATAGTACTTGTTACATCCCCAACTACTAAAACAATGTTTGCTGGGTTTGCAAGAAGATCCTGCTCAAACCTGATCATGATATTTGCTGTTTGTTCCGCTTGTGTTCCTCCCCCAGCTTCAAGATTAGCATGTGGCTCCGGAATTCCTAGTTGTTCAAAGAAATCTCCCGACATTTTTTTGTCGTAATGTTGGCCTGTGTGGATTAATCTAAAGTCAATAGATTCTCCTGAAGCTTTAGCTCTTTGGATTGCATGAATTATTGGTGCAATTTTCATAAAATTAGGCCTTGCACCTGCTATGATTGTAATTTTCATTATCTGTTTATTAAAAAATCAATTATTTATTTATGTTATACCATGAGGATAGGTACAATAACTGAAATACTTTATAGGTATTATTGGATCGTTTTTGAAAATGAGCTTTAAATATCTCTTTTACTGTTTCTTCTTTTAGTATACTAAATAGGCTATTTTGTTTTACAAAATTAATTGCTTTATCATAGCCTATATCATTAATAGCTGCATCCATTGGAGGATTAAATCCAGCTTTACGCCTATTAACAATAGAGGCGGGTAATTCCTTTAAAAGCATATTCCTTAATGGCTTCTTCGTTTTCCTTAAGCTGATCAATTCTGAATCTTCTAATGAAAATCCCAATTCAAATAAATCTTTAGTAGCTAATGGTACTCTCAGCTCCTGACTTTCTAGCATAGAGGATTTATCTGCTACCATAAAATTATGACTAAGAAACCCGTACAAATCTAAGATCATAGCTTTTTTCATATTGCTATGTTCAGTAAATGGGGCTATAATTTCACTCAGTTTATTCTTATATTCATCAAAAAGAGGCTGTTCCACTAATAAATCAGATATTTCCGATTTTGAAAACACGCCAACCAAATTCGTATATTTGAATATAAATTCCTTTTCGCCTAAAAAACTATTAAATCTTTCTATTTTCTTTTTAAAAGATGGAAGTTTTGCACAAAAAAGATTTACAAGAGGTCTAATAAAAGAAAATAGCTTCTCAAACTTTAACATTTGATATCGTGGATAACCTCCAAAAATTTCATCGGCTCCCATACCGCTTAACATTACAGTATACCCCCTTTTTTTCGTTTCATGAGAGAGTTGTTGAGAGGATATAAAAGTAAAATCTGCAATAGGCTCTTCTGTCACCTTACTCAAATGTGTAATCTGATTCAAAAAGGTATCACCGTCTAATGCCTCTTTATCTGATAGCTTTATCGCCTCAAGATCAGCTTGAAATAACTCTGAAATTCTTGTCGCATAACTGTAATCACTTGTCATTCCTGCTTCCTCATACTCCTTTTCTGAAGCCTTAACAGTAAATGCATGAGTTTCCTTCCTTAGCTCACTTAAAATTATGCTTGAATCAACACCCCCACTAAAAAAAACGCCTAATGGAACATCACTAACCGTTTGTTCATGAATTGACCTTTTTACTAGATCATCAACCTGATCAACCTTATAATCTTTCTTTGCGGGAGCCCAATAAATTACTTGTTCACTTTTTAATTCTGGTGCTTCACTAAAATTAATAATCCAATATGTACCAGGGCTAATTTTTTTAATATCTTTAAAACCTGTATCTGGCTCATAAAGGAATCCACTTAGCAGAAATTCTGTTAATTGATTTTTATCGATTTCTTTTCTAACACCTGGGATTTTTTCTAATGATTTAATTTCAGAAGCAAAAGCAAATAACTCTGTGTCTTGAAAAAAATAAATAGGTTTAATACCCAGCTGATCTCTTGCAATAAATAGTCGCTCTTTTATTTTATCAAGGATACAAAATGCAAATATTCCATTTAATTGGTTAAGCATATCAGGACCGTACTCAATATACATATGTAATAAAACTTCTGTATCACTACTAGTTTCAAAAGCATGTCCTTTAGCTTTAAGCTCATCTTTAAGCAATTCATAATTGTAAATCTCACCATTAAAAACAATAGAATAATTATCCTGATTTTTGTGAAACGGTTGATTCGCCGAGGTGGTCAGGTCAATTATACTCAATCTACGATGACCCAATCCAATATTTACATTTTTGAATTCATAATAATATTCACCCATCGCATCTGGCCCTCTATGAGCCATGGCCACTAGGCTGTCTTTTAATTCAATTTTATGATTGGAAATAAATCCTGAAATACCACACATATAATATAAATGTAAAATTATTAATTAGTAAGTTTTAAGACATTTTTCGCCCCAACATCTTCTATAACCACCTTAGCTCCAGTCATATATGGATCAGTCACTAAACACCCTAATGAATTCTGTCCATATTTAAATGCGACCTTACAAACTTCAACATAAGGCATAACAACTTTATTTTGAACACAGCCAACCTTACTATCTTTGTTATCAAAATAGAAAGCTACTCCAGAGCCTTCGGCGGCCATATGATTTATTACATTTCCGTTTCCGTTAATATACATACCAATATCACACTGTCCAACTCTACCTCCTATCCAAGTATTTGCGTTCGGGCACCGGCTTGGCATCGATTGACTGTATGTAAATTTCCATCCAAAATTATTAATCTTGCCATTTTGATTGGCCCCTTGAATAAAGCAATTTTCAAATAAATTATAATAACTCCCCGTCCCATTAACATCCCCAGATAATTCAACACCAGTTTGGTTATTTGCAGTTAATGTTATACTACAGTTTTTTAAACTTGAGTAAGAGCTTTTCCAACGAATACCTGTAGCTCCTTCTTTTAAAATCACTATGGACAAATCAGAAATGGAAACTCTTACTGGATAGTTCTTATTATTCACATTGCTAAAATCAATTGCGGCACCCGTACCGGCATAATTAATCGTACACATATTACCTTTTATAACTATACCATTTGACTTTACAACTAATGGCTTTAGTATATTTATGACCCTTCCCACTGGGAAGTTAACAATACCTCCTTTGTCAATAAGAGTCTGCATTTCATCCGAATCATCATTCGAAGTAGCATAAGTACCATTGACTTTTGGGTTCGGAAAAGACATTTTAGTGAAAACACTATCTCTAAGTGCAAAAACAAATTTCGGTGATATTCCAATAAACATTAGAATTATAAAAATTGACTTCTTCATATTAAGATTTAGAATTTGGTTTAACATTTTTTTTTATGTAATGACTAACTTGAACATATCCTAGGGCAAAAGGCAGAAGTTTATCAATAAAAATTCCATATGCAAATAAATACTCTATCATACACCCAACTATAAATAGAACAAAAAATCTTTGAGCGTAGTTTTTACTAGTTATTCCTTTCACTGCATTAACAATATAAATTGAAAATGTAATGAAGAAGAGCAAGCCATATTTTGATATTATCGAAATTGGGGAAAAATGCGCATTCCCATAATCCTCTGCTACAACCTCTGAGTCTCTTTTAAAAGAATAAGTAAAACCAACTCCCTTTCCAATTACATAATCTAAAAATGACATATTTTCATTAATAGATTCAATTTCAGCAAATCGTCCTCCAGTAAGTTTATCTAAAGTACTAACATCATGTATATCTGCCGTCTCAATAGTACTACTAAGTTTATTACCCGCTTGGGAAGTTGATATTGAATCCCTATTTGGCAAAAGATATATCATGATTCCAACTAATCCCAAACCAAGAAGTAATTTAAGTGACTTCCCTTTACCTATGAACAATAAGAAAGCTACAAAAATTGAAATACAACCCACTAAAATAGCCCTTTTCCCACTTAAAAAAGCAAGTACAATACATAACAAAACTATTCCCATTTTATTATCGAGAAGTGATTTTATATATGCAGGGCTTAATATCGGTGTAAGTCCCAGATAAGCAGCAGAATCAGCCTTAAAAATATAAAAAGCTGATAAGCTTACAACAGCACTTGATAACGTTATCCAAACATACCTTTTTATAAAAACGAGAAATTGCATTTTAAATACTTTCTCATTTGATCCATTTCTTATAATTACCATTTTTAATAAAAAATTTAATGGTAGCAAGAAATCTGTAATAAATCTTCTGCTTATTTCATTCTCAACAAAACCAACTATGAGAGACATGCATAAGAACAATAGATAAATTAAATCTAGTTTAATAAACTTAATTCTTTTATAATTAACAGTTATGAAGAATAAATCAATAAAAACCCATGTCGACAAGAATATTGATATCAAAATCGATCTGTCCGTACCGGACATAATTAATGTTGGGAGCTGTACAAATGCTAACAACAAAATAAAAAAATAGTAAATTCTATTATTCATTAGCTATTACAATTAATGACTCGATTCGCAATACAAAATTTTCCATCTAAATATTCTTTAGTTATTAAACATACTTATAGCGGATAAAGAAGACAAATCGGTCTTTTTATAAAGCTCATGGCTACAAAAACTGTCCTTTAACTTGGAATAATTATCTAGTATATCTTTAAACATCTCAAAAGAGGTTATATTGCCAGCATAATCATTTGGAGCATAAAAAAGGTTTTGATTTCGAATATTCTTATTTAGTTTAACGAAAATACAGGGAATACCATATATCCATGCATCCAACCCTAAACTCGAAGATCTAGTAATAATCAAATCAGCTGACTTTATTAAATCATCCACGTTAACAAACTTATCTGCAATTAATGTCGTCTCACTATTTATATTAAACCCACTCAGTTGCCTCGGATGAGGCTTAACTATTAATCTAATATTATGCCCATTGCAATATTCTTCCATAAAGGATAAAATATTTGCTTCTTCTTCTAGATCAATAGGCTGAGTAAAGTACACCATTTTTTCTATCTTTTGTTTCAGATGCTTAATTCTAGTATGTCCAATATATTTTAGAAATGGTATACAGCCAAATCTTACCTTAAGATGTTCGTGTGTATCTATAAAATCTTGATAAGTTAACGGATTCGTAAAATAGAAAAAATCTGAACATATAAAATTGGGACTTGGCTTGGGTTCGATAAAAGTCGTTTGTACTTGATATACTTTCATTTCCAATGCCCTTTTAAGATAAAAGGAATGAGGTGTAAACATTTCAAAGGAAATTAGCTTACTTTCATTGGATACTTCAAGATATTTTGTAGCAGCATTATCGACCGATTTACTATAGAATAAATAGTCCAACTCCTTAAGCAAAACATCTATTATGAAAGAAGAAAAATGGAATTTTATCCCTGAATACTCAAAGTAAATACTATTACTTTTTTTTACGTTCCAAAGCTTTGTGAATAATGTTCCAATGATTACTTTAAGGTCACGAAGGGAAAACAACCCCTCTGCATATATAAATTCAAAGTTTAATTTCTTCAAATATTTATAATGCTTAAAAAGTCTGAATGATTGTTCATTTACAATAAGAACTGCGTTATCAGGGTTTGCAACTTGATAATTTTTTATAAATTCTGTTTGAACAATTGCCCTTGAGCTGATTAGCACACTTGCATCTTTTGGTCTGAGAAGAAAATTTCTTTTGAATGTTAAACATTTAAAGATCACGTTTTTGATTACAACAAAGAGAAATAACAATAAGTTTCTAAAATAAAAATTAAAGGTAACTTTCGTTGAATTTAATCTCCTTCCAAAATTAACAGTTAACCTAAAACGATCTTCTATATATAGTTTAAGGTAAAAAGGCAAAAAATAACTTTTTTTATAAAGAAATGAGGTGTTTGCCTCTCCCTCTGCTTCATAGAAGAAAATTTTCTGATTGGAGGAATACGATGTAATAAATACATTTTCAATATTATAATTATTGAAGCAATATTCAATTGCTTCAATCCATCTTGATAATGGGGATATCACGCAATCAAAAAATGGCGCTTCATTAGCGATCAATGTATCCTTATATTTTTCATTAACCTCTTCAATTAATTTCTGCCATGCATAACCATAATCTCTAACATTGCTGGGTAGATTAAGCTTAAACTTTCTAACATCTAATGTCCATTCATTTTCATACTCATTGCTTAGTACTAAAGTATCTGATCCAGGTGATTTCTCTCTATAAAGTTGATCAAGGTCTATAATTAATTTCTTACTCTCTTTCAAAATAGATTAATTTACGTAAAAACTCCAAAAACAAAATTAAGCTGAAACCAGCAGGCACCCAGAATACATTAACAGAATTTAAATAGATAAAAAATCCACCTAACAATACATAACATCCCAATGGGAGAAGCATTGATTTCAGATAATAAACCTCTCTATCTATAGCAATATAATACATTGATAATGAACTAATTAAAACCACGCCTGACTTTAAACAGACTGAGAGTGTCGAAAAATAGTCTAGGTTATTATATTCAGGAAAAAACAAGTATGAAAATAATTTTATCGAGAAAAAAACTAATATTAAGATAACTGGAATCGACGCAATAGCATATTTTAAATATCTCAAATAGGTTTTTCTGAAATTAATGTCAGTTCTTAATTTAGCAATAATTTTTGGATAAAAATAAAAAACTACGGTTGTCACAATAAGATAGTATGCTGTCCCACAATAATCCGCCAATTGATAAGAGCCCTTTGCTTCAAGACTTATATTCAATCGATTTATTACAAATCTGTCCGCAGTCAACAATATTGTCGCCACAAAACCGGTTGCAGCTAATTTAACCCCCTCCTTTATATTATAAATCAGCAGTTCTTTGCGTGGAAAAATAAATATCTCTTTAAATATTTTTGTAAAGAACCTTATATCATCAAGAAAATACAGCAACAAACAAATCCATAAACAAATCCACCAATAGTTGAAATAATCTTTTAAATCATGAACTAAAGTGAATGTAAAGAACAAGAACAGTATGGAAAATATTAGTTCGTTCTTATTGAGAACCCATATTTTATCAATAGATCTATAATAAGCTGTAAAAAATGTTCTAAGCAAAGTCCCGATAGATACTAGTGAAGCAACGATGAAAAAATTTTTATCAACCAAAAAATACGAAAAACTAAAACTAATAAAACTTATTAGGATCATGTATTGAAGATTCACTTTAATAAAGCCGAAAATCTGATCCTTGTCAGTATATCTGCTATAATTTTTCACTATTACTTGATTTACTCCTAATGACAGATAATTGGAATATGTCACAAATAATAAGATTGGGATAGATTTACCCATTTCCCCAGGACCAATCTTCTTGGCAACCATAAATGTTGTGATCGCCGTAATACCTATCTCTAGATACTTAAATAACGAAAACCATAATGCCCCTCTTCCTTTTCTTAATAATGTATTCATATTATGGCTGATGAATCTTTGTTTTTAATCAATCAAATCAAAAGATAACGGTGTCCCCATTTGGATATCTTGGTTAACTCTCTTCCCTAAAACCTCATTATAGAACTTAGGATGCATGCCGTGGCCAGGCCTAATTGCCCTTATATTATTCTCCGTTAATTGGTCTCCCTTTTTAAGGTCCTTAACAATAAAAAGGGAACGTGATGCTAGCTGGGAAAGTCCAGTTTTCTTATTTTCAGTTTTATATTTTACTACCCCGATTGCACTTTCTGCATCCCTAACAGATGCCACCATTTTTGAAAATTCTTCCGGATCAAGTGAAAAAGAAGCGTCAGCTCCACCTATTTTTTTGTCCAAAATAAAATGTTTCTCAATAACTTTTGAACCCATTGCCACGGATACTGTAGGAACTACAATTCCAAGCGTATGATCTGATAACCCTCCTATAACATCAAAAGTTGCAATCAAATTTTCTATTGTTTTTAAATTTGCCTCTTTAATAGGTGCAGGATACTCAGTGGTACACTTTAATAGGATAATTTGATTATTACCAACTTTCCTACAGGTCTGAATCGCTAAATCTATATCGGATAGAGTTGCTATTCCAGTGCTTATGATAATAGGTTTACCAGTTTTCGCACACTTTTCTATAAGGGGGATATCAACAATCTCTGGAGAGGCTATTTTATATGCTGGCACATTTAAATTCTCTAAAAAATCTACCGCGGTCAAATCAAAAGGAGAGGAAAAACAAATTAACTCCTCTTCTTTCGCTGTTTTAAATAACTCTTCATGCCACTCCCATGGAAGACAAGTTTCATTATATAAATCATAAAGATATCTCCCATCCCAAATAGTCCCATGATTAATCAAAAACTCTTTACGCTTCGAATTTAAAGTCATTGTATCCGCAGTAAAAGTCTGCAATTTGATCGCATCAGCTCCGGCCTTTTTTGCAGCCCTTATTGTTTCTTTCGCTATGGAAATATCCCCTCCGTGATTGGCTGAGAGCTCCGCTATTATAAAACATGGAGCTTCACCACCGATCTTCCTTTCTCCTAAATAAAACTCTCTCATAATCTAACCCTTAAGATATATATTCGTTAAACCCTTTAAAAAACTTCTTGCCAACAGAATTTACATTATACTCTGATAACGGCAAATTACATTTATCTTCTATAGACCACTTAACATCCTCAAAACCAAGCATATCTCTAAATCGAACTGTACTAGAAAATCTTGGATTAATTTCAAACACAACAGGACCTTTTTCTATAACTCTAAGTTGCACATTAATGCTACCTATGAGGTCGAGTTGATTTGCGATCTCTACAAGAATACGTTCAATGTCTTTATCCTCAATCACTTCACCATATCCACTAAATCCGCCCATTAATTCTCGTTTTAAAATGATCGTTCTAATGACTCCAGTGGCACTCCTGAATACACCACATGTGAATTCACCTTTATTCCCATCAAGATATTCTTGCACTATATAATCTGGGTTAGCATTCTTAATAAATAAAAATGAATTATAATCATCAACAATATTTACTTTAGAACTGCCAGAACCAGTCTTTGATTTTAGAATTACTGGATATCTTTCAGGTGCTTCAATTAGTGCAATATCATAAGTGACGGGAAATGGCAAGCCAGCGTTTTTCAAGAAATCTGCTGTTTTTAATTTATCAAATCCAGTTTCAAGTGCCTTGGATGATGCTGTAAGAAGTTTAGCCTTACCTACATTATCCAGAATGTTTCTTTTCGAGAAGAAACGTAATTCCGGTTCTGAAATTGGAATGATAATGTCTATATCTTTTTCAGCTACTATCTTTTCTAAATTAGAAAGGTAGTTATCATCTGTATATGGCAAGCCTAAAAAAAAGTTTGCAAAAATAAATTTAGCGGCATTCTTTTCAGATATGTCACATCCGTATAATTTATTTACGTAGGCAGACTCGTTTAATATTTTCCCAATACTCTGGCCAATATCCCCCCCACATCCCGTTATTAGTATATTCATTTTATTTTTCATCTTGATAAAATTTTAGAAGAATATTTAAATTCTGAATCTAACAGTTGTACTTCTTTAAGTAATTCAGAGGTATCATAAGGTGTTGCCCTCGATTGATAAGTTTTATTATCTGTATTAAATAAAACCCAGCTTGCAAGCCCTCCATTTTGCCTCGATTGACCTACAGAACCACAGTTTACCAGGGTGCTATCCTTGCATCGACGAGAGAATGAATAGTGAGAATGACCCACTAATACAAAATCGTGAGAGATTGAATTACATCTCTCTAGTTTTTCCTTGTCTGAATCAGGGTATAAATATTCATCAATACTCCATGGTGTACCATGATTTAATTGAAAAGAAACATTGTCAAGCTCAATGGAGGTTTGCATAGGTAAAGAAAACAACCAATTCAAAGAGCTTGAGTCAAGATTTTTAAGGGCTTGCTCATGACCACTTCCATATTTCTCTTTAATTAAAGTTGAATTAATTCGCTCTTCATATAAATCATGAAGCAATATTTCATGATTGCCCTTTATAGCTTCGACAGACCATTTAGAAAGCAGATCCAGGACAATTTCCGGGTGATAATAATATCCTACAAAATCACCTAAAGCCAGAATCTTATCGCACCCTTCTTTCTTAGCTACTTCTAGAACTTTTTCCAGTGCGTAATGATTACCATGAATATCTGAAATCGCTGCAATTTTCATAATTAAAAATCTATTTGCCTAAGGATATCTAAAGCAGCATCCTGAGGATTAATGAGCCTATTTGTTTCCTTTAATGATTGAAAATACTCATTTCTTGGAAAAGCATTCTTCCTAATACTCGATTGCATTTCAGTATCCATAGTCCCTGGGTCAATATTAAAAAGTTTCAATTTTTCGTTACCTATATTTTCCTCAGCTAAAACACTAAAAAACATCCTCATAAATGCCTTGGAAGCACCATACAACGACCAATTGGCAATTGGTTTAATTGCGGCTCCTGATGTAACATTTACTATAATAAGGGTATTTAGAGTACAATTCTTTAATACCATATTTATTAAATTAACTGGATATTCGACATTTACTTTTATTGAAGCAGAAATATCCACTTGATCCAAACTACCTATACTATTTATAGGAAGAATAACACCCGCATTATTCAAAAAATATATAATGGATGTCGGATCTAAATTCTCTTTTATCAGATCAAATATACTAGAAGAAAAAGGCTTCAATAGATCCACAGGTATAAATACCAAGCGATCATTCGGAATGTCTAAATGCTCTTCATGAAGTGACCGAGATAAGGAGATCACCATAGCATCATCATCTTTTAGAACCAAATCAACAAAGGCTTTCCCTAGGCCTCGATTGGCACCTGTAATAATAAATATTTTTTTCATTCAATTTTTATCGTTGTCTTTTAACCATAGTAACGATTTTAAAAACCTACTTAACTAGTATAATGTAATGTTATTTTTATGTTTAAAAGGATTCCCTATTACAAAGCTATCCTCATTAATATCTTTAGTTAAACAGGTACCCATAGCTATTGTACTATTTTTCCCTACTGTAATATTATTGGCTAAAATTGCAGCCGTCCCCACAAAGCAAAGGTCCTCAATTTTAATAAAGCCACTTAAACATACCCCTGGAGCCAAATAACAGCATTTTCCAATATAAGTATCATGGGCAACAATAGATGAATTTAATATAATAGTGCCATCGTCAATAGTAACTCCTTGATCTATATTACATAACGGATAAATAATCACTCCTTTTCCAATTTTTGCATTTTTACTTACGAATGCCGTTGGATGAATAAATGTGAATATATTGTATTTGTTATTAATTAGGTAGTCTAAAATTGTAAGTCGTAAATTTTTACTCAAATAACCCAAGGTAGGAATGAAATGTATTTCTTTGAACTTTTCTAGTTTAAAATCATTAAATCTGAAAAAATTCTTTTCCTCATTAATTTCAACATCATCGGCAAAAATGTAAATTCCAGACCGAGCATAACCATTTTCAAGTAGGGTATTGTAAAGTTGCTTACCAACACTTCCAAACCCAATAAGCCCAATTTTCTGAATGTCCTTATACATTATTAAATATATTTTTTAAATTATCCTCCTGTTGGTAATTGTATACCATTCTTTGGTTAACAATCAAATACTCAGCACCAGCTGTTTCTAAGAATCTATCCTTAAATAGATCAAATTTAATATCTCTATAATCGCCAACCCCAATCGCGAACTTATTATCTACAAAATATTCATACGGCCCCTTTTGATTATCCGCAAAATAGCCGATCATTAGTTTGCTTCCAATTGATGATACTTCATTTAGCAAGCTACTTGCGGGTACTATACAGACGTTTGCAGTAGCCATTAAAAGTGCCACATCATGAGCACTAATATTTTTGTATGTATTTAGTCTATTAAACTTATGCAAATCCTTAATATGAGAATAGGCGTCCCCAATTAAAAGGTTAATTTTAAATGATGGATCAATCAATAATAAATATTCCAACACTTTTTTAGAGATATTGTATATATCTGCACCGCCAAAAGCTAGAAAAATTTCAGTTGTATTTTTTTTTACCTTTCTCAATCCGGTATCAAAAAAATCTTTTCTTAATAAAGCATAATCGGTACCCAAATATAGCTTAGTATACTCTGCTTTACTAAAGCTATCCCTAGAAAAACCTGGAATGTTATTAATCAAGGCATCACATACATAAAATTTATCATTGTGATCATCAATATAGATAACTTTACATCCTTTTTCTCTAATTCTTAACTGCTGTGAAGTATCAAAGTTATAATCATCAATTACTACTATTTCATCTCCAATAAGACTATTAAAAAATTCATTATAATGATCATCAATTTCAGTTAAAATTAATAACTCATCACATACATTTTTTATTTCAGCAATCTGATAATCGGTAGGTGAAATAGTTGCGTAAATACAATGAAAGTCATTATTAATAATACCTGCAATACCTAGAGTTCTTATGAAATGTCCATAACCAATACTTGAATTCCCATCAGCTCTAAATACGACCCTCCTTTTCATAAGCTACTTATGGTCTTTTAAAATTTGTGACGCTCTTTTTAAATCATAATCATCCAACAAATTACAAGCAATTTGGATTTCGTCATTAAGATTAGCTGGTTGTTGCTTTTGAAAATTAGTTTGGTTAACTTCAAATATCCAAGCATCAGTTTTATATATTTCCTCAATAATAGTGAGCCTAGATTCCTCTTTGTTGCTTGACTCTATTTTAGATAACACTGAAGATGCAACCATATAATCAGATGGATAATCAATAGTTAGACGCATTCGATGAAGAGCAGCATTCGATGAAGGCATAAAATCTCCAGTCTTATAAAGACCACTATTCCGTATAAACAAAGTTACATGCTCCTTATCCTGATTTGATAATTCTTTTTCTTTTAAACTTAACAAAGATGAAGACGAAACAACTTCAAGATTCATTCCTGTAGGCAATCCAATTGTTTTTGTGTAATCATTATTGTTGTCAATATGATACGTTATTATTCTATCTAAAATAGATGAATCTAAAATTGGATTATCTGCGGTAAGTCTAACAATAATATCTATTTTCTCACTTTCAGTTATTTCAATAAACCTACTTAATACATCATCCTCATCCCCTCTAAAACAACTAATGTCATTATCTATACAATAAGATTCCAAGACATTGTTCTCTATATTCGTTGATGTAGCAATTATCACTTTTCCGTTAAATGAACTTCGATTAAGCTCATCAGTTATCCATTTTAGAATTGGTCTATTGGATCCTAATGGAATAGGCATCAATACCTTATTCGGCAAACGAGTGGATCTCATTCTTGCTTGGATTATAAATGCAATCTTATATTTATTTTGCTGTCCAGCCACCATCTACTATAATATTTTGACCAGTAATAAAATTTGACGCATCAGAAGCTAGAAAAACAAAAGTTCCAGCAAGATCCTCCGGCGCACCAATCCTATTTAAAGAAGTTTTTTTCTTTAATTCAGTAACAAAGCCTGTGTTTTTTTGAACATTATCTGAAGGGAACGGCCCTGGGGTTACCGCATTAACATTAATACCCATGTGTCCAAGGTAACTTGCATAATACTTTGTTAATTGAATCACCCCCGCCTTAGCTGCACCGTAATGAGGGGGATTTAAAAAGGCTGGAAAATCGTCATATATTTCAAACTGGGGTGCGACAACACCATACATTGAAGATACATTTACAATTTTGCCTTTACCCAAGGTTTTAAAATAAGGAATTATTTCTCTTATACACCTAAAGGCACTACCTAATGTCCCATCAATGCCATTAAACCATTCCTCATCTGTCATATACTCGGGAGACTGCCCCTTACTATAAACAGCATTGTTGATCAAAACATCAATTCTATTATTATCATTGTGAATACCTTTAAAGGACCTTTGAATGCTGATAGTATCGCTTATGTCACATTCACTAAAGAATAGCTCAGAATTAATTCTGTCATTATTCTTAAATGCCTCATTAAATTTACTCTCATTTCTTCCTAAAACATAAACCTTTGCACCATGATATACTAAACTTTCAGTTATAGCCTTACCCAAATGACCATATCCACCAGTGATTAAAATTACTTTGTTTTGTAAGCTAAATGTTTGTACCATATTTTATTTATTTACCCGGCCAATTTACCGGCATTAAAATAAGATCAGATATTCTCTCTTTACAGTCTGAAATAGATTGAGCTGTATTAACATTCTCGATATTTAGAGAAAGTTGCTCCTTATTCTCTACTCCCATAATAATGCAGTCAATAAAATCTAAAGACAAAACGTACTTCAATAAAACTCTAGATAAATTATTTTTATATTCCGACTGTAATGCATAAATAATCTGTTTAACAGGATCAAAAAATTCAGAGAGATTTTCAATATTCATAAAAAAAAGTCCCTGTAAAAATGTAGATCGTGTATGAACTTCACATCCTTTAGACTTTAATTCAATTAATTTCTCACGAAATCTATTGTCAAAATAATTGTAAGGAACTTGAACTATGTCTGGAACCATAGCTTGGTCTAGTAGCAAAGCTAATTCCTCAACTGTATTTAAAGAATAACCTATTTTACTTATTTTACCAGCTTCTCTAAGTTCTTTTAACTCCACCCAATGCTCTGGGTTTTTTAACAGATCCATTGGCCTATGGGCCAGATAACCATAAAGCTTATCAACATTTAATTTTGTCAAACTTTGAATTAACTGACTTTTTATGCCTGCTCTATCAGTCGATGGCATAAACTTCGATATTATTTTAAAAGGTCTTAAGTTGTTCTTACCTAAAATCTCTTCTGCATTGCCATAAGCAGAAGCAGTATCAATAACTAAAACGTCATTACTCAATGCGTATTTTAGAATATTAGCTACTTCGCTATCAGAAGTTTGCCCAACACTATTCGAAATTCCATAAGGCATCCCAAACTGCACTGTTCCTATTCCGATTTTATGATTGAAACTCATAAAATGCATTTATTGTTGCAATCACAAATTGCTGTTCCTCATCGGTTAAGGTTGGATACATAGGCAAACTAATACAATATCTATAGTAGTTTTCAGAATTTGGCATATCCCCCTCTTTCCAACCGAGTTCCTTGTAATAAGGCATCAAATGACATGGTATATAATGAATTTGAGCGAAAATCTTATGCTCTCGCAAGTAATCATAGAGCCCAACCCTATTTTCTGCTTCTATAATATACAAGTGGTAAGCATGCCCCTCGATAGAGTCTGCTTGTCCTTTAATAAAAGGCTTACCTTTAAATTCTTCTGCATATTTTAAAGCAATTTCACGTCTCCTTTTAATCCCCACATCTGCTCTATTTAATTGGCTTAGCCCAAGAGCAGCTTGAAAATCAGTTAAACGATAATTATATCCTAGTGTCTGCATTTCCATGTACCACCCTGGATAACTAGTTTGATTTTCTAACCCGGCAGCAAAATCTTTTGTATTCTGAAAGGAATCTGCGCTTTTGGTTATTCCATGCGTTCTAAGCATCAATAACTTTCTATACAACTCTTCATCATTTGTTGTGATCATACCACCTTCACCTGATGCAATATGTTTCACGGGATGAAATGAGAAAATAGCCAAATCAGCATTTTTACCATTACCACAATTTTGAGTTTCACCTTTGGAATCTATAAAATATCCTCCAGGGGCATGACATGCATCTTCAATAAGCCACAATCCATATTCATCAGCAAGCGCTTTAAATTCTTCAAGATTGACTGCTCTACCACCAAAATCAACTGGTACAATACCTTGATATGTACCTTTTGGTGACGCTTCAAGCAAACTCTTTACTTTGTTAATATCAAGCAAATATGTTTCAGGGTCAATGTCAGAGAAAACCACTTCTCCTCCGCAATAACGAATACAATTTGCAGAAGCTGCGAAAGTTATTGGTGTAGTAATAACTTTACTTCCTTCCTTAACATCCAAAGCCAATGCACACAAATGTAATGCAGCGGTTCCATTTGCAAGAGCTACTGCATATTTACTACCAACGTATTTAGCAAAAGCAACTTCAAATTCTTCAATTTTTGGCCCTTGAGTTAAATAATCAGATTTTAAAGTTTCTACAACTACTCTAATATCTTCATCAGTAATATTCTGACGGCCATAGGGGATTACTTTATTCTCCATTAGTTTTCAAAAGTTGAATCTACATGTTCTTTAATTAAAGCCCTTAAGCTTTCAACTGTTTCCCACTCTGTGTTATCACCAGAGTTGTATGCAAATCCTGGTTCAACTAGGCTTGCATTAAATTGTTCTTTAAATTCAACCAAACTCCACTTATGTGTTGCTGGCAATATTGTAAAATATTTTCCTAAATCATAGGTATAAAATGAGTCAGATGGAGTGATCATCTCTTCATGAACCTTTTCACCAGGTCTGATTCCAACAACTATTTGCTCGCAATTAGGACCTATTGCTGTAGCAACATCTGTAATATTATATGATGGTATTTTAGGTATAAAAATCTCTCCGCCCCATGCTTGCTCTAATGCATGCATTACCATATCTACACCTCCTTGAAGGGAAATGTTAAACCTGGTCATTTTAGGGTCAGTTATAGGTAATCTTCCCTCCTTTTTCTTATTTATAAAAAATGGTATAACAGATCCATTTGAACCCATAACATTTCCATATCTCACAACAGAAAATCTGATTGGATTATCTCCCTTAATATTATTTGCAGCCACAAAAAGCTTATCAGAGGTTAGTTTTGTTGCTCCGTATAAATTAATTGGTGCGCATGCTTTATCAGTAGAAAGTGCCACTACGCGCTCTACCTTAGTAGCGAAACAAGCATCAACTACATTTTGTGCGCCACCTATATTTGTTTTAATGCATTCATCTGGATTATATTCTGCAATTGGAACATGTTTCATCGCTGCAGCATGTATAACATAGTCAACACCTTGCATGGCTCTTATTAATCTCTCTTTATCTCTTACATCTCCGATAAAAAATCTCAATTGCGGATATTGCTGTGCAGGATAGTCCTGTGCCATTTGAAATTGTTTCTGCTCGTCTCTTGAAAAAATAATCAATCGTTTTATTCCAGGACTATTCTTTAAAATATGAGAAGTTAAAGCCTTACCTAAGGAACCTGTACCTCCGGTAATTAAAAGTGACTTATTATTTAGATCTAACATAGTTTTATATATCGTTTATTTTTACAATCTACCATCAACTAAATCTCTGTTAACAAAAGATTTAGTATCAAAAATTACTGATCCAGCTTCCTTATATTCCCTGTAGTTAATATTCAAAAACTCATCATGTGCCACAGCTACAATAATAGATTTGTATAAGTCTCCATTTAATTTCTCTATTACATCTACCCCATACTCCTCTTTAACATCATGTGCATTTGCCCACGGATCATAGATATCAACTTCTAACCCAAACTGAGTTAATTCATTATAGATATCAATAACACGTGTATTCCTTATATCAGGACAATTTTCCTTAAAGGTAAAACCTAAAATTAGTGCTTTAGATCCTTTAATAACATGACCTTTATTAATCATTAATTTGATAACCTTATTAGCGACAAACATGCCCATATTATCATTTACGCGACGTCCCGATAGAATCACTTGCGGGTGATATCCTAAAGATTCGGCTTTATGAGCCAAATAGTAGGGATCCACACCTATACAATGTCCGCCTACCAATCCAGGCTTATACTTTAGGAAATTCCACTTAGTACCGGCAGCTTCTATCACATCTGTTGTATCTATGCCTATCCTATCAAATATCAACGCTAACTCATTTACAAAAGAAATATTAACATCTCTCTGAGCATTTTCTATTGCTTTTGAAGCCTCTGCCACTTTCAAACTAGGCGCCTTATGTGTACCTGCAGTTATAATTGAAGCGTATAGATCATCAACAATTGTTGCAATTTCCGGAGTTGAGCCAGAGGTTACCTTTTTAATTTTAGTAAGTGTATTGATCTTATCTCCTGGATTAATCCTTTCTGGCGAATAACCGCAATAAAAGTCTTGATTAAATTTTAATCCACTAAATTTCTCTAAAATTGGAACACAATCTTCTTCTGTACACCCTGGATAAACTGTTGATTCGTAAATAACTATATCACCCTCTTTTAGAACCTTCCCTAACATTTCTGAAGCTTTCAGAAGAGGTGTCAAATCAGGCGATTTGAATTGATTTATTGGAGTCGGCACCGTTACAATAAATACATTATAAGAATTAAGTGCTTCCTTATCTGAAGAGAAATGTAATCCAATGCTATTTGTTTTTTTTGATGAAATTACGAAATTTAAACCATCAAGATCTGCCTCAAGAGTTCTATCTTCTCCTCTGCTTAGTTCATCAACCCGATCTGAGTTTATGTCAAATCCCAATACATCATATTTTTTACCAAATTCGATAGCTAAAGGAAGTCCTACATATCCTAATCCAATAATGGCTATCTTTATTTCTGAAATATTAACTTTCATCTAGCGTTTAAAATTAAAAGCGTTTAAAAAAATCTTTGAAAATTACCTTTAGGCTAGTTTTTTGGTCTTCGCTATCATCGGAGTAGTATCCATAACCATAACCGTAACCATAACCATGGCTTCCGCCTAATTTAATACCATTTAGAATAACATTAAGTTTAGGAAATTTCTTATTCCTATATAATTCATCCATACTTTTGACTTGATCTCTTAATGTTATATTTTGTCGAACTAAATAAAGAGTTGCATCAGCTAAACGAGCGAGAATCTGAGCATCTGTGACAATCCCAATTGGAGGGGTGTCTATAAAAACTTCGTCAAAGTTCATTTTTAAATATTCAACTAATGACTCTATTTCGTCTTGAATTAATAATTCTGATGGATTAGGGGGAATTGGCCCTGATCCAATTACAAAAAGATTAGGATTTATTCCTGACGGCTGTATAATATCTTTTATCTCAGCCTTTCCTATCAAATAATTGCTCAGTCCAACTTTATTTGTTAAATCTAAATACTTACTAACCTTTGGTTTACGCAAATCTAACTCCAATAAAATAGTTTTCCTCCCGCTAATGGCTAAAGCAGTTGCAATATTGCTTGCTACAAAACTTTTCCCCTCTCCTGACATACTTGAAGTCAGCAGGGTAACTTTACCTTGCCCTGGAACTTGCTTTCCGTGCAAAAACTGCATATTTGTTCTAATCGAACGAAATTGTTCTGCAATTGCCTTACGACTGTTAGCATTAACAACAATTGGTTCTGATCCTTGATCAAAGAAAATTTCGCCTAAAATTGGTGTTAAAGTTAATTTAGCAATATCTGATGAACTTTCTATTTTATTATTCATCAATTCTTTTCCATGTATATAACCAACAGGCACTAAAATCCCAAATAAAAGAGCAATAAGATAAGTTACCTGTTTCTTTGGTTTAATCGGTGCTTTTGAAGAATAGGCCAAATCTAACACCCTACTATCGGCAACAGTTGACGCATAGGATAACGCAGCTTCCTCTTTTTTCTGCAAAAGGTACAGATAAAGGCTTTCCTTTATGCTCTGCTGCCTCTTTATACTTATAAGTTGACGCTCTTGTCCTGGAATTTTCTTTATCGAACTTTGGTATCCGCTATTATTTCCTTCCAGTTCTTTCTTGGTATTGTTTAATGAAGATGCAATATTCTCAATATTTGTTTTTATTCCAAGTCGAGTCGTCTCAATTTGTTTAGTTAAAGACTCAACTAACGGATTACTTGATTGTGTTGTAGACAATAATTGATCTCTCTTTAGTTGCAAGTCACCCAATTGAGTAATCTGTCCCAACAAAACAGGATCATTAATACCTAAAGTACTTGGTAATTTCTCCTCTGAAGAATTTGACTTTACATAATGTTGAATATCGTTGATTACGCTAATCTGTAAGTTCACCTCATTTAATTTAGCGTCATTCGCTTTTACATTTTCCAGAAAAAGGGCCGCGTCACTACTAATATCGGTCAATCCACGACTGCTTTTAAATCCTTCTACATCCGACTCAACTTCAGTCAATTCCCCACTTATTAGTTTTAAACGTTCATCTATGAAATCAATAGTACTTTGTGTAGTCCTATTTTTATCTGATAGACTTGCTTCATTATAAACTTGTATTAAGGTATTTAAGATATCTTTTCCACGTTGAATTACTGTAGTTTGAAAACTCAGATTTAGAACTGTAGACTGCTTACTAGACAAACCAATACCCAAATTCCCCAAACATTTATCAACTATATTCTGTGGATCACTTATCGTAACATTTAATTTTTTACTAGCCCATTTATCAAAATTAGCTGTCTTATCAACTTTATATACTCCAAATTCATTCCGTTGTAACTGATTCAAAGCTCCACTAATTTTCTTTATTCCCTCTAAATCCTCTAATAAATAGGTGTTTTTAGATGGAAAACTCAAGACGAAGGACTTCCCATAAAGAGCATTATCCATCTGGATAACATTAATATTAACAGGTTTACCCAAATAAATATCTTGACTGATTACCCTACCTTCTACATTATAGCTAATCATCAAATTTAAGCGATCCACCACTTTTTGCATTAAAGTCTTAGATCTTAAAACCTCAATTTCATTATCAACTAACTTACTGCTTCCAAATACATCCAGATCAGCCAGAATGTCTGACCCTCCTGCTGCTCCACCTTTCTTCTCATCCTTAATCAACAAAGTACTGTTGACCATATATACCTCTTCTGTATATCTCAAATAGAAAAAGGCACCAATCAAGCACACCGTGATGCCAACAAAAAAGATTGGCCAATGAAAAAGGTATTTCGAAATTAATTCTCGGATATTTATAGGTTTATTATCTTCCTCATCTCTTGTAAAGGAAGTATTCTCTTCGTTATTGATCATTATTAAAACAAGTTAGAAACGGGAAATGATTAAGGCAATTACGGATAATGCTGAAAATATAATACTAACATTCCGATAACTAGCGTCTACACTTGCATACTTAGCATTTCCTGGTTGTATATACAAAACATCATTGTTTTGAAGGTAAAAATATTCAGAGTTAAACAAATCTTTACTTTGCATATTTAATCGAATATATTGTCTTTTACCTTCATTTTCCCTTATTAACAATACATTTTTTCTAACTGCTGTAATGGAAAGATCACCAGCCATACTCAATGCTTCAACTACAGTCACTCTTTCATTCTGCACAGGATAAGTCCCAGGATGCACAACATCCCCTAAAACAGATACTTTAAAATTAATTAATCGCAAACTTACAACAGGTTCCTTAAGGTATTTAATTAATTCTTTTTGAATAAATTCTCTCGCTTGATTCGTACTTAATCCTTCGACCTTAACTGCCCCTATTAATGGCAATTGAATTTCCCCATTCTGATTTACGACAAAACCATTCGAAGTAGTCATTGGATTGCTCGCACCAGATGAATTCCCTTGAATTGAACTTGTAGTCCCCATATTAAATATAGCCGAGGCATCCAGATTCAAGCTAGATACTGTAATAGCAAGAATATCATCTTTTTGAATCTTTAAAACAGTTTGATTTTTTATTTGTTCTCTGATTAAACTATCTGCCGGTAAGTCCGTAAAATAGGGTACAGATTTATATTTAACGCCACAAGAACTCATAAAGAGTACGGCGACAATCAAGTAAAAGAATTTTCTCATAGGCTTTTATAGCACAATTATTAAACTTTTCAAATGTAATACTTAAGGTTTACTTCTGAATGATAAAATATCATCAATTCACTGCGCCATTCACAAATTTCATACCATAAAATTTTAAATTTTATACTTAGCTTCGTATTAGTTATTAATCAATATAAAAATCTGATGTTTTTCTTCAACCGTTCCAAAAAGTCTAATTATAGCGATTTCACCCCAATAGGCGTTGATATGCATTCTCACCTAGTTCCAGGTGTAGATGATGGAGCTAAAGATATTCAAGATAGCATTGAATTAATTTCAGGACTAAAAGAATTAGGTTTTCATCATCTGATCACTACACCGCACACTTTACAGGACATTCATCCAAACACGACCGAAACTCTGAAAAATGGGCACTCACAGTTAACTGGAAAATTACCTGAAGGCATAACCTTAAATCTATCTTCTGAATATTACCTTGATGAACAGTTTCAAAATCAGCTTAGTGAAGGAAATCTGATGCCTTTAAAAGGCAACAGGCTTCTGGTAGAATTTAGTCAGATCTCAAGACCACATGACTTAGAAGAGGTAATATTTGACCTTGGCATCAAAGGCTATCAAGTGGTCTTAGCCCACCCTGAAAGATATTTATTCTTCCACAAACAATTCGACTATTACAAACGAATTAAAGAAATGGGTGTTGAACTTCAAGTCAATGCCCTATCGTTAACTGAACACTACGGCAAACACATAAAATCAATAGCAGAAAAGTTAATTGAAAAAGATATGATTGATTTTATCGGCACAGACATCCATCATGTAAGACATCTGGAAACCTTAAATAGAGTTCCCTTGAGCAAATACTTTGCAAGACTAGTGGATAGTGGTTTACTTAAAAACAAAGAGCTGATTTAAAATAGATTTACCAGGCGTTCTTATTACCAATAAGTATTTGCCATATAGTTAGGAAAGTGATCTTTAAATCCAACAATAAAGACCAGTTTTCCAAATACCAGATATCAGCATCTACCCGTTCCTCCATTGACCCATCTTCTCGGGTTTCTCCTCGCAAGCCATTTACCTGCGCCCATCCGGTTATTCCAGGCAATAGAAAATGACGAACCATAAATTGGTCTATCAATGCAGAATACTCGGCAGTATGCTGTAACATATGTGGTCGTGGCCCCACAACAGACATTTCCCCAATCAATACATTAAAAAACTGAGGCATCTCATCAATGCTATTTCTTCGCATAAAAGCACCAATCTTTGTAATCCGACTATCTTCCTTACTGGCCTGTTTGGTATCAGAATCGCCATTTACACGCATACTCCTAAACTTCCAGCAATAAAAAGGCTCATTATGTTTCCCCGACCTTAGCTGTTTAAAGAAAATCGGACCTTTAGACTCCATTTTAATCAGAATAGCCATTAAAGGCACCAGCCAGCTCATCACAAAAACGACTACCAACAATGAAAAAACGATATCAAAAATCCGTTTTACCACTTGATTAATCATAATTTCCAAAGGCTCAGTCCGTGGACTAAGAACCGGCAAATGACCATAAAGCTGAACCATGACATTCTTTTTAAAATAGTCCTTAACATCCGGCACCAATTTAAATCGGATCATTTCCTTATCAGCCTGACGCATTAATTGATTAATTTTATGTAATGCACGATCCGGTAGAGCACAATAAACCTCTCTTATACTACTCTCACGTACGTAATCTATACACTCCTCAACACTCCCCAAAATATTGATGTCTCCATTTTTTAGTGATGGATTGTCATCAAAAAAACCAACAACCCTATATCCCAAATGCGTGTTCCTTTCCATATACTTCCTAAGGTCTATACCCAAAGGTCCTGCCCCTACAATAACCACCTTTTTATAGTTGATCATTTTTGTCCTGCGTGAACGACGAAGTAAAAGAAAGCCTATCTTAACAAATAGAAGCAAAGGAACAAACACCAGTAAAGCAACTCCCATCAGCTTGCCCGAAATACTAAAGTCCTTAATAGCAAACAATAAAACCGCTATAACGACAATAAAAAGCAACAATGAGCCTAAAGTCTGTCTTATAGTTGGGATAGCATCCTTAACAAAAAGGTCATTGTATAGGCGGGTAATCTGAGTTACATTAAACCAGATGAAGTTAATCAGTAAAATATGAAGCAGACTGGGATCAACACCGGAATAACCTAAAGTAAGATGTGTTATTGAATATCCAATAAAGATCGACAGATTAACCAGAAAAAGATCTAACAATATACTTATAGCTTTATAATAAGTACCGTACTTATCTATCATTTATCTGAGTTTTGTTCTATTCTAATTTAATTTGGCCAAAAATATGGATTAAATCCACAAATAGCATGTTTTAATTACCCAAAATATATGGATTAATTATTGCTTATAATATCCTAAATTTGCCCGTCACCTATTTAAATAAACTTGAAGCAATACTTTATAGGTTCTTACAAGCGCCTTAAACAAACTAACATCTTAGCTAACTTCATTAACCTAAGCAGCATACAACTCTCTAATGCTTTGTTGCTCATGTTAATTTATCCAATAATTACACATATTATTGGGATTGAAGCTTTTGGTTTTGTTATGCTTGCCAATACATTTTCAGGGCTTGCGGGAATTGCTATCAATTATGGTACCAATCAATCCGGAATAAGAGACATTGCCTTAAATATTAAGAATCCTTTTCGGCTTCGTAATGTTTTTTATGTTACACTTTGGATGAGGTTGCTCATCTTCATACTTTTTATTCTCACAGTAGTCGCAATGCAATGGCTTAACATTAAATACTATACATTTATTATACTGGCTATTCCTCTTGTTGCAGCAGAAGTTCTAAATCCATTGTTCTTCTTTACCGGCGTAGAGCGGTTAAAGCTTTACAACATAGCCAACCTCATATCTAAAGTTTCAATTATAACTTTAGTTATTATTGTAATTAAAGGCCCCGACGATGCAAAGTGGGTAAATCTGATCATCGGCACTTCAGCTTGCCTTACCTATCTTGCACTTCTTGGCTATGCCGTATTCCATTATAAACTTAGACTTCTAATTCCCAAAAAGCATGAAATGCTAAAAATCGGGAAAGAAAATTTTTATTTAACAATCAATAGCGTATCTGTTCAGCTTCAACAGTCATTAATGGTATTTGCCCTGGCTAAATGGGGGAACCCTACCTGGCTTGGAGCATACTCCCTTTGCGATAAGATCATATGGTCATCCCGAATCATGATCATAGCTGTATCCAATGCGATTTATCCAAAAGCTGCTCAATTTTATCAGGAAGGCCCGAAACTTTGGGAAGCCTACATGAAACGAATGAAGGGTTTGATGGCGATTATCTTTTCTTTCGGCTCACTCCTCTTATTTATAATGCCGGGCTTTTTTATCCACTTAATATCCGGCGAGCACAATGAAATGGCCAGCAATTTTCTTAGGATTATGGCATTTGTTCCTGCTGTGGCAGCACTTAATTCTCTTAATGTTGTTGATCTTCTACTCAAAAACAATACACGATCTATTTTTAACATCTCTATAATCCTTTTCATCATCGCCTGTATAACCTGTTTTTTACTGATACAAAGCCGAAGCTACCATTGGCTCGGATTGTACACTTTAATTGTAGAATGCAGTGCCTTAATGATGTATGAATATGTTATAAAGAAATCCAGAAATTATGCCCATCACAAACTTGCCTAAATCCGTTGCCGTTATTTTAATAAACTGGAATAGTTATGAATATACCCATAACTGTATTCAGTCTTTATATGAAATGGAATTTCAGGACTTTGACATCATCCTTGTTGACAATGGATCCAAAGATGGTTCAGATAAAAAATTAATTAAAGACTTTCCGAACATCATCTTTCTAAAGATAATAGATAATATAGGTTTCACTGGCAGCAATAACCTTGCATTAAATTACTGCATCAATAGGGAATACAAATATTCAATGCTCTTAAATAACGACACGATTGTAGAGCCCGACTTTTTAAAGATCCTGTACGATTACATTAATAGCCACCCGGAGGTGGCAGCTGTCCAGCCTAAAATCTATTTTGAGCACGATCGCAATTTGCTATGGAATGCAGGATCATATTTCAACCATTGGACCGGTCAATCTTATACTGAAGGTTATAACAAGAGAATTACCCCAAATTCGGAGAAACTTAAAGAGGTAGACTGGATTACCGGCTGTGGACTGCTTGTCCGCACGGAACTGCTAAAAACTTCAGGTCTTCTCGATGAGAGTTTATTCATGTATTATGAAGATGTTGACCTTTCATTTAGAATAAAAGAATCAGGGCTTAAATTAATGTATGTTCCGGATAGCATAATATACCACATTGCAGGTGCTGCATACAAAACAAAAAAGAAAACCAAGGAGGGTATTGTGAATCCTATTGTCCATTATCATAATGCGCGCAATCAAATATGGATGATCAAGCAATACCTGAATCCACTTCAAAAAATCATTGCCTACACCTGTACATTCGCTTATTTTGGTGCCGTGTTGGTTTATTTTCTGTTAAGATGGCGAATCGTAAAATTTAAAACCTACTTAAAAGCTGTTAAAGATGGCATTAAGGGCAAAATGACGAGAAAATACAAATTTGACCCCTCTGTTTAATCGGTATAAAATTTTGCAAGATCGTCCCAGGCCTTTTTGGCATCAAAACTTTCTTCAATTTCTATTACCCTATCATGATTAAATAAAGACAAAGGTTCAGAAAAATCTGTTTGGTCGTTATTAGCTACGATACAATCCTTATTCAAGCGTGATCGCATTTCCGTCGCCACTCTTGCAGCGAATTCTCCCTGCGTCTCAATATAGCCGGTAGGGGCAAATGTTATTGTTGAATCTTTTGAAGTCGCCATCCTTTCTATAAAATAAGCATAATAATCAGCCAGTAATTCAACATGAATATTATCTCTTATATAAAGAGGGGTATTTACAGATCTCGTTTCTCCCTTTATCCAACCGGTAATAAGGTAGTTTAAGAACCTTTTCTCTTCAAAAGCTCCGAAAGGATTACTAATCACAAACTTCCCAATCCTTACCTCAAATAGTTTTGCATAATAAAGGAACAATTCATAGCTCATCGATTTAGAAAGACCATACCCGGAATAATGCTTTTGAGGTAGATTATCCTGAACTTTATTGATTTCCTCAAATACCGACCCTGTAACCACAAGCTTGCAGTCTGTGGCAGCGAGGGCCTCAAATACCTGATATATGTTTTTAGTATTGGATTTTATAGCTTCTGCAATGTCAAAATCAGGATTCTTGTAATTACTTACTTCAGCAGCATGGTGGCAAAGAACATCAAATTCACCTTCCTTTAGTAATTCAACAAATTCCGGGTCTCCGAACTTTATGCCAAAATGAGATTTTGCAATTTTCTCTAGTCCTTCAATTCTTTTGAAACGCTCAGGAGCATAGGCTCTACTACTTTCTCTGGTAAAAATAGCAGTCACATCATGTCCGCTCGATACCAGTTTCTGAATAAACCAATAACCTGTAAAAGAGCTTCCACCTGTAAAAAGTATCTTCATTATTGTAAATGATAAAGCTCATTAAAATCAGGGTGATTCAAGTCCTTTTCAGAAACAACAACCGGTGTTATTGGCCATTGAATATTAAATCGCGGATCATTATAACGAACCCCTCTCTCAAACTCAGGGGCATAAAATCCTGTACTCATATAAAATGCTTCTGTATCTTCTGATAGAGTAATAAAACCATGAGCAAATCCTTTTGGCACGTACATCATCGTACGGTTATCAGCCGTAATTTCATGACCAAATGATAGTCCGAAAGTTTCAGATTCCTTCCTAAGATCCAGAATCACATCGTATAAAGCTCCTTTGATGCACCTAACTATTTTAGTTTCCGCTTTCGGCGCAAGCTGATAATGCATTCCGCGAAGTGTCCCCTTATCCTTACTTAAGGAGTTGTTGATCTGAACTATTGCATGATCAAGACCATGAGCATCAAATTCATTCACACAAAAAGCTCGGGCAAAAAAACCACGTTCGTCGGCTCTCTTTTCCAGATCAATAAGGTATGCTCCTTTGAGTGGCGTTTCTGTAAATCTCATATTTTATTGCTTGATTTTATTTAGGGTATGTTTCAAAGTCCTTAACCTCACGTACCTATCCCCATCAAAATCTTCCTGATTAAAGTCTTTTGTAATATATTTTTGATTCAGCTCCTCCATTCCGGCAGCCAGAGTGTAATCGAGTTTAAATCCGGGAACCAAAGTATTTAACAGATCGAAATTAACACGATAATTTCTTGGGTCATCCCCCACTTCACCTGTAAATTTAATACTTGCCGAAGGCACTAATTTCTGTACATAATCAGCAACATCCTTCACCTGGTAATTCTCCTCGTTGCCTCCGATGTTAATGGCCTTGTTATGAACAAGTGCTACATCTGCCGTCATTAAATGAACAAATGCTTTTGCAATATCACTGCAATGAATAAGCGGACGCCATGGCGAACCATCACTCATAATTCTGATCTCTCCTTTTGCATGCGCACAACCCAATAAATTATTGACCACCAGGTCTATCCGCAACATAGGTGAGAAACCGTAAGCAGTGGCATTTCTAAGATATACCGGAGTAAAATGCGCATCCGCCATTAACGAAATTTGCTTTTCAGCTTCAATTTTAGAAATTGCATAGGCAGATACCGGATTAAGTGTATCTGTTTCTGAAAGATCTAATTTATCTCCTTTGCCATATACAGAACAACTGCCAGAGAAAAGAAATCTTTTGATCCCGGCCTTTTTTGCCAGTTCTGCAAGTGCAACGGATCCTTTTAAGTTAACATCATAAGTAATCTGCTCATCAAGGTCTCCCATAGGGTCATTGGATATTGCAGCAAGGTGCATGATACAATCGTATCCTGTTAAGTCCTCTACAGTCAGGTTCCTGATGTCCTTAATCAGCTCTTTATCAGGTCTGATAAATGGTTCAAATTCGCAGCCATTAAAAAGATCGATATCACACCCTGTTACCTCATGTCCTAACGCTTTTAACTGTTTTACAAGGTGCACACCAATATATCCCAAATGGCCTGTTACAAATACATTCATAATTATTAATTAAATCCAGGGAGCTTCATTCCGTTCAAGCAAACCTGTAAGATAGTCTCGGTCTCTTTGGGTATCCATACAAGCCCAAAACCCTTTATGTTTATAAATATTCAACTGTCCATCTTTGGCAAGATTGATCAGCGGTTTTTTTTCCAAGACACATTCTTTGTCTTTGGAAAGGTATTTTAAAAAGTCTTTTTTGAAAAAGAAAAACCCTCCGTTAATCCATTTTTCATTGAATTCCGGTTTTTCCGAAAACTCTACAACTCTGTCCTGATCTAATTTTATTTCTCCAAATCTTGAGGGTGGATTAACCCCTAGAACCGTTCCGATCTTATTGTGCGATAAATGATAGTTAAAATGCTCATTCAGATCGGCATCACATAAACCATCTCCGTAGGTTACGCCAAAATGTTCAGCTCCATTCAAATACTTTTCTGTAGCAATAGAAATCCGGCCTCCCGTCATGGTTTCTGCTCCGGTATAAGCCAAAGTAACTTCCCAGTCAAGGTTATGATCTATCGACAATATGTTTTTGGTATTCGTTCTGAAATCAATAGAGAAATCACTATTTAATTCAGAGTATTTCAGAAAATAATCTTTTATAACTTCAGATTTAAATCCTGTGCAGAGTACAAATTTCTTAAAACCATATTTAGCATAAGAGTTCATAATGTGCAGCAAAATAGGATTCTCTCCTATTGGAACCATCGGTTTTGGACGAAACTCAGTCTCTTCTTTAATCCTTGTTCCGAAACCCCCGCATAAAATAAAAATTGGAATGTTATTTCTCATAAGCGGCAGTAAAGTTATTTATTCTGATCAATATATTTATAGTTTTAGGTTTTATCGTATAGTTTTGACTTATTTTGCAGAACAGATAAGTAAGGTCACTAAAAACTGCCAATGATAATTTTTCCGCTGATATTTCTTTTATCCTTTATGTATTCGATGGCAGATATCATCAAGGGCAACAGGCAGGGAGTTCTCTTATTCTTTATTTTTGGCCTTTCTATTTATACCACAACAATGTCCCTGTCATTCGTACTGGGATTTAAGTTTTTAATCCCTGTTTTTCAACCCATAAAAGAACTACTCGTACTCATTACATTGGGTATAGGTATTTATCAGCTGAAAGAGAAATTAAAACTGAATGTGGTAGACTACCTTATGGGAGCATACTTTTGTTATACTTTGCTCTATGTAGTAATCCCTCTTGGAGATTATGGTTTTTCAGACCGCTTATCAGCTTTTAAAAGCACCTCATTCTTCCCTTTAATATATGCCGCCGGGCGGTTTGTAGATGCAGGGAAGGTCAATATCAGCAGGTATTTTCATTACATACTCATTGTTGCAATTGCAGCTACTGCAGTACTGGTTTATGAGCTAATGTCTGATCTACATTTCCAGACCAATACGGGCTATGCCGATTACAACTTTTACTATTTTGGCCAGGAACCTACAGGGAATTATGGATTAACCTGGACTTTCGAAACTGAAACCGGCTTTCGTAGGTTTGCCAGTTTTTTCTCAAATCCTCTTGAATATGCCGCCGCAACCCTGTTAGCCCTTGCTGTTATTGCCGGACTATACACTGATGATGAAAACAACTTAAAAATAAGTGCATTTGGCCAGTTGGCTTTAGTCTCTACTTTTATTGCTATTGTTGCCGCCCTCTCAAGAGCACCTCTTGTCAGTTACTTCGGAATGATATATGTGTATGCTTTTATTACCCGTAAAAGCTATATGTTAAAAACTTTTCATTATGGATTCATTGCAGCTGTTCTGTATTTTATTTTTCTGATCCAAAATGAGGACATCTATAGCTTTGTAGTTGACACAATCACTTTTCAGAATGCTTCCAGTGTAGGACACATCGTAGAATGGCTAGCAGGGATAGATGCCATGATCAGACAGCCCTTAGGATTAGGTCTGGGTAGTTCCGGAAAAGTAGCAGGTATGCTGGGGGTTAATGTTGGGGGAGAAAATCAATTTATCATCATAGGTGTACAGGCGGGTGTAATTGCCTTAGTACTTTACCTCTTAATACATATCTATTTACTCACTTACACTTATAAATGGATCAAAATACTGAAGGGGAATGAAAGAAAAATTGCCATTATGTTATTCCTTTTCAAAATTGGAAGTGTAGTCCCTTTGTTAACTACAAACTTTGAAAATTACTCCTATGTAATTTATATCAGTTGGTTTTTATCAGGAATCTTTATTAAAAGTATAACCACACAAAGAACCGCTCATGACTAAAACTATTGTTGTAGGGCTTGACATAAGAGACTTGAGAATTGCCAAAACAGGTCAAAGAACTTACCTGGAGGAAATTTACAAAGAATTTCAAAAAGAACATCCGGGCTTCAAATTTTACTTTTTCGACACCTCAATTCGGGTATACACCGGCCGCAATAAGTTTTATAAACTAATAGAACAATTTCGTTTTATATTATGGAAGCAACTTATTCTGCCGCTCAAAGCTGCTTTACATGGTTGCGATATCGTCTTTTGTACAGATTACTTTATTCCATTAATAAACCTGAAGTTCAAAACCATCCCTGTTTTTCATGATGCTTTTTTCTGGGAATACCCGCAACACTATAACAAGTATTGGCTCATGACCTTCAAATCCCTCGGCGTATCGGCGGCAAAAAGAGCCGCATTTATTACTACCCCTACTCAATACGCAAAAAATACAGTTTTAAATTATCTAAAAATCCCGGCAGATAGAATCATTCCAATACCTGAAGCACCTAAAACCTTAATTCATAAAAAAGATCTATCATCCGGTAGCCTGAATATAAAAACATCCAGGTACTTATTACATATTGGCGTTTTCGAAAAAAGAAAAAACCTGGCCCTACTCATTGAGGCATTTCACCTGTTAAGATCTGCCGGATACCATGACTACACCCTAATCCTTGGAGGTCAGTTCAGTCCTAAGAATGATATGGATGCAGGTTTAGAAATTATAGAAACCATAAAAAAATACCAGCTTCAGGATTACGTAATCATGCCGGGCTATATTCCGGACAATGATCTTGCATGGTATTATCAAAATGCAGAGTTATATGTACTTCCTTCATTAAATGAAGGTTTTGGTTTGCCTGTACTCGAAGCCTTTCAGCATAACGTTCCTGTAATTGTTTCCAATAATACCTGCCTTCCTGAAGTAGGTGGGAATGCAGTACTTCAATTTGATCCTTACAATCCTAATGACCTTTATCATAAAATAAAAATGGTCATTGACAATCCTCAACTGAAATCAGAAATGATAGAAAAAGGAAAAATACGTCTTCAGGAATTTTCATGGGAAAGAACAGCCGCCGAATTATTAGCCCTGTTTAAAAAAGTAAAATAGTAGATTTGCAAAATCTAACCTAAAAAAACGACGCTATTTAGATGGAGGTAAATCATAAGAAATCCTATTTCTCGTACATTAATTCAAGATTTAATAACGAATGGAGTAAAAGTAATACAGCCATTACCTTGTACAGGATGTTCATCTACTTACTTAGGGGTTGCTGGCACCGCTTATTCTTTGGTTCTGCAAGCGGCCTGGTTTTTGTAGGAAAGGGTGCATCAATACGTTATGCTAAATACTTAAATGTGGGTAAAGACTTCATTGTTGAAGATTATGCCGAAGTAAATTGTATGGCATATAAGAAAATTATGATCGGAGACAGGGTAACTATAGGAAAATTTGCATTGGTAAGACCAACTAATTCTTACGGTGGCGCTATAGGAGAAGGCCTTAAGATCGGAGACAATTCAAGTATTGGTCCTTACGCTTATATCGGATGCTCAGGTATGATCGAAATAGGAAATAATGTAATGATGTCTCCCAGGGTTAGTATTTATGCTGAAAATCATATTTTCGACAGAACAGATGTCACCATAAAAGATCAGGGAGTAAAAAGAGAATTTGTAAAAATAGAAGACGATTGCTGGATTGCAGCTAACAGTATCATCCTGGCAGGTGTTACCATTGGAAAGGGCTCGATAATTGCAGCAGGTAGTGTTGTAACGCGCGATGTACCTCCTTATAGCATAGTTGCAGGGGTACCGGCCGTTGTAATAAAATCTAGAAATTAATATATGAATATACTTATACTGCATAGTTCATCTGACTTATACGGAGCAAGTAATGTACTATTGAACGTTATCAAAGTGCTAAAAAGCAATGGTAATACGCCAATTGTAGTGCTTTCTGAAGAAGGCCCACTGGTAGATAAACTACGTAATCAACAAGTTGAAGTTCATATCATCAGACTAGGAATTTTAAGACGGAAATATTTTTCATTCCCAGGAATTATAAACAGGTTATTGGTGTTAAAAAAAGCCAATAAATCACTCCAGAATCTTGTTAAGGAGCGCAACATTAAATTGGTGTATTCACATACCACTGCTGTACTGGTAGGTGCTATTGTAGCACGCCGCTTAAAATTAAAGCACATCTGGCATGTTCTTGAAATTACAACAAAACCCCTGATTTTTGTCAGAACCATGGGTTGGCTATTAAACAAATACAGCACGTCAGTAATTACCGCATCTGATGCGGTTAAAAATCACTGGAAACAATGGGTAGACCCCTCGAAATTAAAAACCATTTACAATGGATTGGATTGTACTCCTTTTGCAGATAAAAAAGGAGCTTTAAAAGCCGAGCTGAATATTTCAGACCAAACCATTCTGGTTGGAATGATTGGCCGGGTTCATTTCTGGAAAGGACAGGATTACTTTATAAAAATAGCAGCTGAGTTATTAAAGTTAAATGCCAATGTCAAATTTGTTATGGTTGGTGATGCTTTTCCCGGTTATGAATACCTATATACCCAGAACCAACAAGTCATTGATGAAAATGGCATCAATAATATGATTTATAATTTAGGATATAGAGAGGACATCATTAACATCATGAACTCCCTTGATGTATTTGTTTTACCTTCTGTACTGCCTGATCCATTTCCTACTGTTGTTCTTGAAGCAATGGCTGCCGGAAAAGCTGTAGTAGCAACAAGACAGGGAGGTGCTCAGGAAATGATAGAAGATGGTGATAGCGGATTATTAATCCCCATTAATCAAGCATTTGAGGCCGCAAAAACCATGCTTCCGCTGATCAATTCCATAAATGAAAGAGAAAGGATGGGCAAAAATGCTGCCTCCAGAATCAGAGCACAATTTTCTGCGAATTCATTTGAACTGGCCATTCTTGAAACCTTTACAGGACAAACTAAACGTGAGTCTGTCGTAAGAAAGGAATCTGCCAAAAATATTTCTTTAGTTTTGCAGGATTAAAATCCCTTTTCATAAATGAAGATTGCAATCATAGGCTCCCGTGGTTATCCGTATGTATATGGAGGCTTTGAAACCCTCGTCAAAGAATTAAGTGAACGACTGGTAAAACAGGATGTAGAAGTACACGTCTATTGCCAGAAAAATCTGTTCAAATCCTTTCCTACTGTAGTAAATGGAGTTCATTTACATTATATCCCTACTTTAAAAGGAAAATCCCTGAATCAGATTGTCCACAGCTTTTTTTCCATTGTTCATGCTACTTTTAGTCCGGTCGACGTAATTTTTGTCGTAAACCTCGCTGCAGGCCCAATGGGCTGGATCCCAAAAATAACAGGGAAGAAAACCATGATCAATGTAGATGGTCTGGAGTGGTTACGTCCCAAATGGAAAGGAATGGGCGCAAGGTATTTTCATTTCGCAGCTAAAATGGCCGTTAAATTATTCGATCAGATCATTACTGATGCCGAGGCAATGCGAAAAGTTTATCTGGAAGAATTCAATACAGACTCAACTGTAATTGCCTATGGTGCTCCTCCCTTTAAACCGGCTGAAGCAAGCGCACTGGCGCGTTTCAATCTGAATAAAGAAGAATATTATCTCATTGTTGGAAGATTGATTCCCGATAATAATGCTGATCTTATTATACGAGGTTTCCTCTCTTCAGCATCGTCCAAGAAACTCGTGGTTGTTGGCGATGTTCCATATGCCGACACCTACGCCGAAAGCCTGAAAAAGCTTCAGAATGAGAACCTGATTTTTTTAGGATATATTACTGACCAACAAGAGCTTGCTGCATTGTATCAGAATTCATTTGCCTATATTCATGGACATAAATACGGAGGAACAAATCCTGCAATGCTTAAAGCAATGTCGAATAACTGTGCTATCGCTGCCCTGGATACGGTTTTTAATCGGGAAATGTTAAGTAACGGAGAGTTTGGTCTGTTTTTTGGGGAAAGTGAGAAATTTGTAGCGGATTGTTTAGCATTATTTGAAAACCATCCCGATCAAGTAAAAACACTAAGGACAAAAGTAAGTTCAGGCCTTGCTGACAAATATAATTGGGATAAGGTTACTGATGCCTATTACCAAGCAATGAAGGTGCTTGTACAGCCTTCAAAATAAACTATTACCTATGAAACTAAATTTACTGCATCATTACAAGGCAATTCTTCTGATTACATTTCTCTTTACCGGAATCACCGGCAAAGCTCAGGTAGTTTTCGAAAACCCTACTAATCCTGTTTACAAATACCTTTCGCGTCAGGCACAAAAGGGAAATATAGAATTCAATGACCTGATACAACCGGTTAGCAGAAAACAGATTGCATCTTTATTGAGTGAATTGCAGGATTCTGTTGCCAAACTCTCGCCAACCGAACAAAAGGAGCTTAAATTTTATCAACAGGAATTTAGTGAATTTGACCCAGCTATAAAAGACAGTACAACTTTCTTTAAGAAAGATCCTTACAATAGATGGAGGTTTTTATCAGTAACAAAAGATGATTTTCTTCTTCGTGGTGACCCGGCACTGACTTTTGAAACATTCCAGGGTGACGGGAAAAGTGTATCCCGAGTAGGTACAGGATTAACTTTCTGGGGACATGCAGGTAAACATGTTAGCTTTCAATTTTATTTTCAGGACATCACTGACCGGGGAAAAGGTATTGATAGCAACAGGATATTTACACCCGAAACCGGAATTATCAGAACTGCCAATATAAATCCTAATGCAAAAACAGTTAACTACAGTGATTTTCGAGGTAACCTTACCTACAGCTGGAAAAATGGTTCACTAAGTATAGGTAAAGATCAGTTGTTGTGGGGATACGGACAAGGCGGCCGAATGGTAATGTCGGACAAAGCACCTGCTTATCCAAACATAAGACTGGATTATCAGCCTCTTCCATGGCTCCGCTTTAATTACACGCATGCCTGGTTAAATTCTGCAATAATTGATTCTGCAAGATCATATCCAAAAGGGAATGGTGTATATGGTGAAAACAGAGAGTTATATGTACAAAAATTTATGGCCTCTCATACTTTAAGCTTTTTACCTGTTAAAGGGCTAGACCTTAGCGTAGGGGAATCGATGGTGTACAGTGATAACTTCGACATAGGTTACCTCATTCCTATTATGTTCTTTAAAGCCTATGATCAGTATCAAAGCCGGTACAAGCTTACTACGGGATCAAACAGTCAGTTTTTCTTTTCTGTAAGTTCAAGGAACCATTTGCCCAAAACCCACCTTTACGCAACACTCTTTATAGATGAAATTCGCACGGCTGAAATCTTTAATAAAGCAAGAAGCAGGAATCAGCTTGGCTATAATTTAGGTGCATCAGTAACCGATGTAGGCATATCCTATTTAACTATCGGGGCCGAATACACACACATCAATCCTTTTGTTTACAACAATGTAATGCAAGCGCAAACCTATTCAAATCAAAGCTATACACTAGGTGATTGGATCGGACAAAATGCAGATCGTTTTACCGCATGGTTAAGCTATACTCCTATGCCACGATTGACCACAAGATTTGAATACAACACCATAAGAAAAGGCAGAGATGGAAGCCTGGAAGATCAGTACTTTGCTGAACCTCAACCAGGATTTTTAAATCAGGGACCAGTTGAACATCAACAACAATTTTTACTTGAGGCTAATTATCAGCTGCTTCATAAACTATATGTAAAAGCAGCCTACATGCATCAAAATGGGATCATCAGACCGAGCATACAAACCTCAGCTGTCCCTAACGAGTTTAAGTTCGGTGTATCATATGGCTTTTAAACCTTAATACTTTATATTTGTAGTTTATCATAACATCTTCATGAATAATAAATTCCGTTACTACATACTATTGATTCTATTGGTTATTGGCTACGCTAAAGGCCAGGCCCAAACGGTCTCAATGAGTGACATCCAGAATGTGAAAGTTAGTCAGTTATCTGATGCTCAGATCAAACAAGCTTGGGATAAACTACAGGAATCTGGTGTTCCGGAACAAGAAGCCTACAAACTAATGCTTCAAAAAGGCATGCCTGCAGGTGAAGTTCAAGCCTTTAAGGACAGGGTTGTTTTGCTTGGATTGAATAAAAAAGTCGTTAAAGTTCAGGAAGCACCCGAACAGGAGAAAAAAGAGGTAAACAGAGATACTGCAAATACCGTTAAAAAACCAGAGCCCATAATTATAGAGAAACCTGCGCCTGAACCACCTCTCGGAGTTTATGGAATGGAATTCTTTAATCAAACTGCCATTAAATTTGAGCCCAATTTCAGTCTTGCAACGCCTAAAAGCTATGTTTTAGGCCCCGGAGATGAGTTAATTGTACTTGTTACGGGCTTAAATGAAACAAGCATACGTACCAAAATAACTCCGGAAGGTAATTTGCAGATCCCTCGTGCCGGCATTATTTACCTGAACGGCTTTACAATCGAACAGGCAACAGGGCTGATTCGCAATAAAATGACCAAAGTATACCCTGCTTTAAGCGGTGGACAAACTCAGGTGGCTGTAAATCTTGGCAATACCAGAAGTATAAAGGTCACTTTAATAGGAGAAGTAAAAACTCCGGGTTCTTATACAATATCTTCATTATCAACACTGTTTAATGCCTTGTACAACTCCGGTGGACCAAACGCGAATGGATCCTTAAGATACATTGAGCTTTTAAGAAATAACAAGCTTTACAAAACAATCGACTTTTACAGTTTTCTGCAAAAAGGTTTGATGGACGGCAACGTAAGACTGGAAGATCAGGATGTGATCAGAATTCCGGTTTATAAAAAAAGAGTGGGGATTAAGGGCGAAATTAAACGCCCTGCAATATATGAACTAAAGGAAAATGAACAACTTGAAGACCTGATCAGCTATGCAGGCGGATTTACAGATATTGCCTACCGTGGAATAGCAAAAGTAGATCAGATTAACGCTCTGGAAAGAGAAGTAAAAGATGTGCCGGCTAATTTATTTGGAAATTTCACGCCACATAATGGTGATCTGGTTCAAATAGGTGCAATTACAAACAGATATACCAATAGAATCGTTCTGGAGGGCGCAGTTAACCGACCAGGCGTCTATGAACTCACAGCTGGACTAAGCTTATCTGAGCTCTTAAAAACAGCGCAGGGCTTAAAAGTGGAAGCTTATATGGAACGTGGCTATATTAAAAGAACCCTACCTAATCTTGAAAGGGAAATGATCTCATTTAATCCTGCAGATGTAATTAGCGGAAAAAGCGATGTACCTTTAATGAGAGAGGATTCTATTACGATCCAGGATAGATCGGTTTTTGTTTCTCAGCAGAATGTTACCGTGAATGGATTTGTAAAAAAACCTACCACTTTCACATTCCGAAAGGGCATGAAATTAGGTGATGTAATCGCAATGGCCGGGGGCTTTCAGGACGAAGCGGCCGAACACCATATTGAAATTTCCAGAATCATAAAAAATACTTCTGACAGTGTCGCAAATCAGCTGGTAAAAACATTCACTATAGACCTCAATAACAACACATCAGCAGAACAGGAGCTTGAGCTTCAACCTATGGATTACATTTATGTACCAAGACTTGTAAATTATAAAGCCTTGGGTAACATTAGCGTAAAGGGAGAAGTATTATTCCCGGGTGATTATGCGGTTCAAAGAAGAGACGAGACTGCACTCGACCTACTGCAAAGAGCTGGTGGACTTAGCCCCTATGGCGCACTGGAGAATGCCCAGGTCTACAGAAAAGGAACAAGATTGAATCTTGATCTTACGAGTAAGAGTAATGACCCAAATGTAAAAAGGACCATGATCCTTTTACCGGGCGACAGTATTTATATCCCAAGGGCCATTTCACTTGTTGAAGTATCTGGAGCAGTAAATAATCCCCAATTAATCAGTTATAACGGCAGACGATTTAAGTACTATATCAATGCTGCTGCAGGCACAAAGGAAAATGCTCGCCTAAAAGGAGCATATGTACAATATCCTAATGGACTCAACAAACCCGTCGGTCATTTCCTTTTCTTCCGCACTTATCCTGCAGTTAAACCTGGGAGTAAAATTGTAGTACCACTAAAAGACCCTAATAATAAATTCAGGCTTGGTTTCGCTGAAATAAGCGGATTAACCTCTGCCATAACCGCATTAGTAGGGCTTATAGCTATTCTATCTAAATAAAATGACTCCACAAAACGAAACAAATAACTCCAGCTCTGAATTTTCCATAAAAAAGTTAATCAATGAGCGTATAGCCGATGTTAAATATATATTTAATTTTAAGAAACAGCTTTTCATAGTTGTTTTGATAGGTGGCATATTGGGAGCGCTGGTTGCCTGGATGAAACCGGCAAATTATACCGCCAGATTAACTTTTGTTGTTGACGATTCCAAATCGGCAGGCGGTGCCGGTCTTGCAGGACTTGCCGGTCAGCTAGGCTTTAACCTGGATGGCCTTGGTGGTGCAGGTGGAGTGTTGTCTGGAGATAATGTACAGGAGCTATTAAAAAGCCGTAAATTGATTAAAGCGACACTGCTAACACCATATGATTCAACAAAAAATCAATCCTTCGCAGATCGTTACACACAGGTATACGAATTAAATAAGAAGTGGGGAAAGCACCTCAAGGCGGGCGAACAGCTTACTTTCCCTATTAGCGGTAAAAATAACAGCAGGCTTCAAGATAGTCTTTTACAAGAAATGTCTACGCTCATCTTAAAAGGAGAATTTAGCATTACCAAAACAGACAAAAAACTGAGCTTTTTCGAAATCAATACAACAATGCGAGATGAAGGTTTGGCTAATTTATTTTGTACCAGAATGCTAACCCAGGCTACAGATTTTTTCATCAGCACAAAAACTCAGCGACTTCGTAACAATGTTAACCGCCTGCAGCACCGTGCGGATAGTATAAGTGTAATTCTAAATCGAAAAACATATGCGTCCTCTGCTGCTAGTCAAACGCTTTTAGATCTCAATCCGGCTTACTCATCAGCGAATGCCACAGCTGAATTGAAAGAAAGAGATAAAATTGTATTAAGTACCATTCTTACGGAAACCATAAAGAATTTGGAAATGAGCAAAACTATGCTTGCTCAGGAAACGCCAACTGTACAAATTGTTGATGAACCGGAACTTCCATTAAAAAGAAACAAACTAAAATATCCCTACGCTATCCTCATTGGCATGTTACTTTCAGGTATCGTATTTGCAGTTTACTTAAACCTTGTTAAGAAAGATCCAAATCAGGTTTAAAAGCGATAAGAAATCCCAAACTCACCATGAATATTATATTTATCATTGTGAGGAATATAATAATTTCCAGGTGTATAATCTGCCATTAACCATTGAGAATTTAAGGATTTGATAGCCTGAAATTTAGCATTGAATAGTAGATTTTTATAATTCCACTCTCCTTGAGCTGCCAGAGAAAAATCAACCCATTTACGACTTTGGCCATCTAAATCCTTAATATAAGCATTATAAAAATCTACATTATGCTCGTACCGCTCAAAAGTAAGCCCTAATTTCTTTAGACCTTTCACCCAATTAACCTCCATAGACTGTAAATTTCCATCAGTGCCTGCTCCTAAACGCTGCCCAAGATGAGTATAACCTTCACGAACCCTGGAATGGATATAAAAATTCCCTGCATCTTTAATGGTCCGAATTAGCGACTGTGATAATTGTGTAATTTCTCCATTGATCTGAATAAATTCATCAGTACGTCCTTTTAAAGGCACAAGTTTTCTGACACCAAATAGGTAAGCTTTGGAATGATCGGGTGAGGTTAGGAACTCCCTAAAATTATAAGCATTGTCATTTTTAGCAAATTCAAAATAAATTTCTGCCTTAGCCTTGGTAAATACCCATCTGGCAAACAAGGAAGTTCGTTGATCCCGATCAAAAGGATCATCAAAAGTTGCAACTGCATTCTTTTGAAATGGCACAAAGAATGGGAAATAATCACCAAAATTTTTGACATCTCTTCCGTATGCTGCAAATGTCCTTGTGAAGCCAAGAAATAATCCAGGAACCCATTTAGGTTGATAAACGATATTTAGTCCTGCAAGGTATCTCCACGCACCATCTTTAGGCCTGTATACATTCTCACCTGTTGACAAAGTTTGCTGCAAAAGAGGGGAATAACCAGAGGAAGTTAATCTTCCTCCGATAATCTGCGCTTCTAAAGACCCAATGTAAATATTTACCGGCTTTACTGTATTTAAAGTAAAATGCCTGAATCCCGGGGCACTATTACCCATAATCAGAGAATTACGTACGCCTGGCCCCCACCACAGATTCTCATTGGAAAATCCGAAAGAAGCAGGGCCAAATGTCAATCGAATACTACTCTGACCTAACATAAGTTTATTATAGGCCCCTACTCCAAATCGCTCAGGAGCATCAATATAATTATAAGCACCATAATAGTAGCTCCTTATATCGTTATCAGATTTTCCTTTCGCAAAATCCTCAAATTTGTCATTAGCAGCATATACATATTCTGGTCTAAACTGGATGCTTAATGGCCCAAATTTTGCAAAAAAACCGCCACTAATTAATGTCTGATATCCCTTAGCAGGAATCATGGCACCATCATTCCAACCATAAGGTCTTTGTGAGTTAAATTGCTGCTGCCAACTAATAGGCAGCACTTGAAATTTACCTTTACCATTGGCAAAGGTAAAGGGTTTACTAAAATTTAGCCAGCTTTCGTCTGCCAGTGTACTATCAGGGTCGAATATATTACTTGCGTTGAGCGCTTGTGCTGATAAGGGACGTACACTAAATGAAATCGTGGAATCTAACTGCCCCATCATTTGCAGCCTTCTGTAATAATCTTCCAATACCTGTGTTCCTACAGGAATTGTCTGGGCAGATAATCTACTAAACAACCCACTACAAATAATAAATCCGGGAATTAAAAAAAATAACTTCTTCATCTGTCTTGCCCTTAAAATCTATAAGTTAAACCCGCTTGTAATTGTAAATTAAATACATCTTTCCCTGGAACCATATATTTTTCTCCTGGTTGCTGAATTAGATACCACTGATAGTTTAAAGATTGAATAGCCTGAAGTCGGGCATTAAAGATAAAATTTTTATAATTCCATTCTCCATTAGCCGCAAGGCTAAAATCAGTCCAGTTTCTTCTATAATCCTTAGAATCTATATAAGCATAATAATAAAAATCAGTATTATGTACATATCGCTCCAGCTGAAGGCCTAACCGCTTTAGGCCACTGATCCAGCTCACCTCTACCGATTGCATATTTCCTCCTGGCCCAATACCGGCACCTAAAACCTCCCCTCTATTGGTATACCCATGAGGAATACTAACACTATTGTACCAACCCGATGCCTTCAGCACATTGTCAAGCGAAGCATCGCCCATCTGAGTAACTTCAACACCTAATAAGATATTTTCATTACGTGAACGATTAAATGGCAGCAATTTTCTTACGCCAAAAATATATGCTCTTGAATTAGCCGGTTCTAAAAGAAAATCGCCTGAATAATTGTTATGCCCATACTCAAAATACATTTCAGCCTGCTCTTCAGGCCATAACCACCTTAAAAATAAAGATCCCCTTTCGTCTCGCTTATTAAGCGGTTCATCCGCAGTTATTGTTTTATTAGATGAGAAAAAGGGTAGATAGTCTGAGAAACTATTCAAATCCTTACTATAAGTTTGTGAACTCTTTGTTAAACCTAAAAATAATCCCGGAACCCACTTTGGATGCCAGGTTAGTACTATTCCCGACAAATAACGCCAATCATTTGGCTTAGGCACATAAAGAGGTGAACCTAAATACATTTTATTGGGTTCAAGAGGGCCGTATCCGGATCCATCTAACCTACCAGCTATTAATTGCCCTTCAAATGATCCTATAGGGGTATTGATAGGTTTGGTTGTATTAAATGTCAAATGTTTAAATCCAGGAGCGGTATTGCTCATCAGCAAGGAATTTCGCATTCCCGGTCCCCACCAAAGATTTTCGGTAGAAGCACCTATTGAAAGGCCTTTATAATTTAATCGAATACTACTTTGTCCCCAATAAGCTTTTGAATACTCTTTGGTTCCAAATCTAACCGGCAAATCTATTTTGTTATAAAAATCATAATAACGGGCAAAAATAATATCATAGTGATCTTTATTAAAGGTCTCAAACCCCGAATTTCCAGCGATAACAATTTCAGGTTGAAATTGAATGCTTAATGGACCGTATTCGGCATAAATACCTGGACTTAGTAACATCTGAAGTCCCTTCGCAGGAATCATTGCACCATCATTCCATCCGTATGGATGGTGACTATTAAACTGCGTTTGAAAAGTAATGGGCAGGAGCTTCGCTCTAAACTTCCCATCCGTCCACTCACTTTCTGTTTCAAGCAAATTATACCTAACCTCCGCAGAATCCGGATAAAAACCATTTTCCTTCTTAAACGACAAATTCGGGACAATTGGTCTTACAGTAAAAGAAACTGAAGAATCTAGGTTCCCTTTTAATTGTTCCCTGCGATAATAATCTTCAAGCCCTTTAGCTCCGACTGGTATAGTCTGAGCGTAAATAGCCGTTGTTACAAGGGTTAATGACGCAAATAGCGTAAATTTAAGCCACCTCATAAGCTAATTACTTTAACTTTAATGTTATCAACAGACCAGCTTTCATCGCAAAGTGGATCGTCGCTGTTGGTCTGCACCAATTTATCAAGGCATTGCATTAAAAGAGATGACTTGGAATGACTAAAGTTCTTTTTAATCTTGTAAAGTGTGGTTCCTCCTACATTGTGACATACGCCCGGAAGATTGATTCTATAAGCACCCTGCCTGGAAACATTATTGTAGTTTGGATAGTCATTAGGATATGACTGTGGTATACATGCCTGCCCGGTAATACATGGATTATTAGAAAAGGTTGTATTAATGTACTCCTTTTCATCAATGATTAATCTCCAGATATCCGGACCATCTATATTATCTTTATTTTGATTTCCGTCCCAACTGTCATGAATATACAAGTCAAAAGTGACTTCTACCAAATCATGCTTTGGTAAATCTTTAAGAGAAAGAGAAAACCCTCCATTATTATATCGGCCTATTACTCTAGTATTATTATAGGTTGTTAAAACCCCATTTAAGATATTCTCCAGGTCACTTTGCTCAAAATCATTACTATAAACCTCCACCTGATTGCGAACATCCTTGGTACAAGAATTGAGTAAAATAAGACAAAAGATAATTAGTATACTTCTATTCATTCAGTTTTTCTTATTGGACAGTTTTAGCCAAACCCAAGCCCAACAACTATAATGCCGAATTATCAAAATTTGACATGTCATTTTACTTATTCATAAGAAATAGGGCAAAATTAGTTCTCAGATATTTTATCTAAAACCTTATCAGCAAAGCTTTTTTCTGATTTCAACGAACTTGAGGCTGCAACATTTGTAGAAAAAATAAATTCTCTTCTTTTGAATCTATTTATAAACAAACTTAAAATACCGTTTAAGCTTAACATTAAAAACATAAATAAACTGACAAGTTGAGCATCGCCAATGCCTTGTAATGAAAGTGCTGCAATTATGAAAACAACATTCACTGAAGCAAGCACTAAGGTTGCCTGCACATGACTTAAACCAAGAGAAAGCAAACGATGATGAATATGGTTACTATCTGCAGTAAATGGAGATTTACCCCGAAAGATTCGTAATGTAAAAACACGTAAAGTATCAAAAACAGGAATAATTAAAATGGCGGAAACTAATCCCAGACCTGAAGTAATTTTAAATGGCCCTACAAGAACACTTTCAGTAAGACTAACATTCATAAACTTGATACTTAGTACGGCAGCAACAAAACCCAACAAAAGAGAGCCGGAGTCTCCCATAAAAATCCTAGCAGGCGTTACGTTAAAAAATAAAAACCCTAACAATGCCCCGGCTAAGCTAGTTGAAAGGTATGCCCACCCCAAATCTCCTGACTTATAAAAAAGTACGCCAAATACCACACAAAGAATTAGTCCTATTGATCCGGCAAGACCATCAATGCCATCAATTAAATTAAAAGCATTTACAATTCCGACAATAAAAAAAACAGTTAAGATCACACCAGCATAATAGGGCATATCATAAATTCCAAATATGCCGTGCAGATCAATTAGTCTTATGTTAGCAATCATTGCAACAATACAAGCACTAACAAACTGCGCAACAAATTTGATACCTGGGCCTAAGCCTATGATATCGTCCTTTAATCCAATCATAAAAAGAACAAGACCTGCACCCATTAAGACATTAGCCTCTGGCAATAATTGCGATGGAATAAATATTGAACAGGAAAATAGAAACCCTGTAAATATTGCTACCCCACCAAAATTTGGAATAATACGCTTATGGATCTTCCTTGACTCATTTGGATCATCAAATAACCGTTTTCTTAGAGAAACTGTTATGATTGGCGGTATAGCAAATGCTACAACTAAAAGACTGGTAAGGTAAATAAGGGTGAAAAGCATAGGTAGGAATTATTTGAGAGCAAAAGAACTATAATAATGCCAAAAATACTGAAAATTATCTGATATCACCAATTAGTGATATTATTTTTAATTACAGATGGAACCTGTTGGTTAATTTTTTTTCTCTCTTTATCAAAAAATATACCCATTTTCTAGATATTGGGAGTGGATTCATTTCCACTAAATCATTAAAGACTGGTATAGTTTTAGGACTTCAGTAACCATTTTATCCGCGGTAAAATAATTTAAAAACCGTTTTTTTGAATTTACTGAAAACTGTCGACACAAATCTTCATCAGAGAGTATAGCGATAATTTTTTGCGCAAGAGCTTCAGGATCTCTTACAGGCACATTATAACCGGTAACTCCATGTTGATTTACCCAAGAAACTCCAGAGCCTTCTATTTCAGTCGCAATTACTGGCTTCCCCATTTGCATTGCCTCTAATAAGACTACACCAAACGCTTCAGAACGTTCTACAGACGGCAGACAAAATATGTTTGATGCAGCAAAATAATCCCCCAGCTCTTCATCTTTAATTCTGCCAATTAATTTGACCCTCTCTGATAACCCATATCTATCTATTTGGCTTTGCAAAGAGATTTTCAATACTCCTGCTCCACCAATTAAAACAACGAAATCATCTGGTAAATATTTAGAAGCTTCTATTAGATATTCAAATCCTTTATAATATATCAATCGTCCTAGCGTAAATACAATTTTCTTATTAGAATATTGACTTTGAATAACTTTAACTTTATCTTCAGAAGCATTCATGATTTTACCAGAAATACCTATCGGTATACATACAGTCTTATTAAGGAACTTTGCAAGTTGTGGCGAATACTTGATATAAAAATCTGTTGTTCCAATTATAGCATCTGCCCTTTTTAGCAACCAATTTTGAAGTGGGATAAATAACTTAAGCAAATATTTTTGTTTAACAATATCACTGTGCCAATGAACAATAATTTTTGACTTTGGGCGAACTAAAAATAAAGCTAAAGTGGTTAATGGATCTGGGCAATGAACGTGAATAATGTCATATTTCCTCCAACAATTCTTCAAAGAAAAAATTAACGAAGGAGAAATAGATGTAGAAAATAATTTTCCAAAACTGGCAGTTCGTTTGATTAAATAATTGTCTATTTTATTTATTTTCTCAACATTCTTGTCATTACAGCAAAGTACATCACAAATTATGCCTGACTTATTTAATCCCTCGGTTAAATCATAAGTAACGGACTCTATACCACCAAAGTAAGGGGGATAATGTTTAGTCAATTGTAAGATTCTCATTATATCTTTATATTTATTCAAAAAATCTTAATTTATTCTCCTTCGAAACACTTTTCGATAAGAGTCTCATATTCTTCAATTGTGGGCTTCTTCAAAATATCAATTAAATTATTAGAAGATATGTTATCATAAAGCGATTTATTTCCTATTAAAATTAGGATTTTATCAACTAATTGATTAATCGAATTCCGCTCTATTAAAAAACCATTTCTACCATCCTGAATTAACTCCTTCTGCCCCCCAAAATTAGTGGTAATAACAGGTATCCCTTTCGACATAGCTTGAAGTATTATTGTTGGACAAGCTTCTGGTATAACACTAGGTAAAACAAGAATATCGACCAGCTTGTCTAAATAGGAATCCACATTTTCAACATGCCCATAATAAGTTACATTATCTAAAGAATGTGCTTTCAATTGATTCAGTTGTGGGCCATCTCCAAAAATGTGAAAATGAATATTGCTGTTTGAAATTAAATTTTTAGCTGCCTCTATAAGTGTAACAACTCCTTTTTCCGCCCTGACTGTTCCGAAAAAAGCAATATCAAACCGATCATTATCAAGTGCTATTTTTTTTTTCTTCACTGAAAATTCAATTGGATTATATACAACTTGTATCTTAATGTCTGCATTTAGCTCTTGAATCGTATCCTTTACATAATTTGAGACTGCTATAACTAACTTAGAAAAACGCATAAAGTTTACGCTTATTCGACCAGATATAGTCCTTTTTGAAGACATATGAGCATGGTATATGAATGGAGTTCTTGTATAGACTTTTATAAAATAAGCAAGAAATAAAGTGAGTTTCGTCGTTGTATATAAAACATCCACTTTTTGATCTTTTAAGATCCTTAAAATTTTGAAAAAACTTTTTACAAATGCAACGGCCTGGTAAAATCGCTGGATAAATTTTTCTTTTGAGAATTTATATCCTGCGAAATAGACGACCTGAACATAGCCTTTCACATCCTGTATAAACAAGCTATCCGAAGCATAGTCCATTAGCAATAATTCATTACGCTGACTTAAGGCCTTGCAAACAAGTTTAGATATTTTTTGCCCGCCTCCATATGTTGTTTGAGATGAGTCCTCAAGAATTAGAATTTTCATAACCGCTCAATTTTAATTCCACTTCTGACTTCAAATAAGTATCTCTTGATACTACAGCTAGTAAAGCACCCATAATTATTTGTCCAGGAATTGAAAACAAACCAGGATAATGGAGGGCACTAATCATCAACAGGAGCACAGGTGGGTCTTTAAGTTTCTTTTTTACTATAACAAAGATCCATAGTAAAGCCATCCCAATATACCCCCATGTTTCAAGCATGTCTAGCCAACCAAAATCAGACATAATTCTTAATCCTTCATCAGGTTTGTAGCTGTATCCAAACAAGGCCTGAACTAAAGAAATATGAATTTTAGTAATAACTTCAGCAATTTGTTCCATTTTAAAATCGAAAAGAAAGTTATAATAGACAATAGACATCCTGGATAATAATCCACCGTTCTCATTTTGGTCTATTAATGTTATGGCCACAACAAACAGCACTAAGATTAACGTCCCAAATAATAATTTCTTCCCTTCAAATAATTTATAGCGCATGAACAAAAAGATAAGAAAAAGAACAAATCCTGTTCCAGAACCAAACATTATTAAGGGTACTGTAGCAAATAGAGCGTAGATGTCTTTATACTGTCTTCTTTGATGGTAAAAAATTGAAGCTAACAGTACAACAACAATAGTTGCGGATACAGTTGGACTGCTTCCTAGACCATAAGATCGATAATAAGCTCCCTTTAGCTCTTGGGCAGAAACATTCAATTCTCCTCCGGGGACGTTTTTCATCAGCCCAATTGGCACAATAGAATTGATAAGTGCAAAGTCAATAACAGATACTATACATGTGAGAATAAAAAGCCATCTATAGTCTATTTGATATTTAGATATTCTAAAAAAGATATAAAATAAGATAAATCCAAAATAAAATTTCCATAACAAAAAGCTATCCAATAAGGAAATATTCAATGTTTTAATCAGAAAAAGAAAACACAAAATTAAAACAAATACAATATCAAAATTAGTTATCGGCGAAAACTTGCGCAGTCCTATTTGTACACAAATCATAAAAAATATAAGTATGTGAGCATATACTCCTACCCCTAAATATTGTATAAAAAACATTAGGATAATTAAGAATGTAGTTATGCGATTACTTTTTAACATTTAAGATTGCAAGTAAAGAACCAATAATAGGATTAACGAAGTATTTAATTCGAGCTTTAGTTGTAATTGCCTTTAAATAACTCTTAAATGCTTTTTGATATTCTTCATTAATATGATAGAGTCGAGCTATTCTATAATTTAAAACCTTTCGAGCGGTTTTCTGGTCTACAATTGATAATTGGGAAGAGTGTTTTTTGAAAAAAAACTTTTCCTTTTCTATATGTGACAAGCGTTGTGAAATGTTGCTACCGAGCCAATAATAGCCCAAGGGTTCTTGAATATATAGAAAGCGTTTAGTATGAAAAGTTATTCTTACCCAATAATCGAAGTCCTCAATAGCTATTAAATTTCTATCCTCAGTAATTTCTCCCACTAGATCAATGATTTCTTTTCTAACAACCACACTTGAATTTGCAATAGGATTCCCGTTAATCAGTAAATCTCGCAACATATCGCCCTCTAAAGAACGGGTTTTAAATACAGATGCCTTATCAATTTCACCTGAAGTAGTTTCACTTACCACGAATAAGTCATGGTAGATAATGTCATAATCATTTAAAAAGGGTATACATTTCTCCAATTTATCACTTCGCCACCAATCGTCAGAATCTAAAAAGCACAACCAATCCCCTGATGATTCTTTTATACCATTGTTTCGTGGTCGTGCTGGACCTCCCCAATTTGCCTCATATATATATTTAAGCTGTAGCTTATCTTCAAATTGATTGATAATCTCATTCGTTTCGTCGGTAGAACCATCATCGCAAACAATAACTTCAAAATCCCTATATGTTTGACTACATAAAGAATCCAAACATCGCTTTAGCAACAAAGCCCGATTATACGTTGGAATGATTATTGAAAATTTGAACTTATTGTGTTTCATGATAGTATAAAATTAATAATGCCGCAAAATTTTCCTTAGTTCATCTAATTAGATATATCTAAGTTCAATAGTACGCAAAATTATTTTTTGGTTTGAATGAGAGCCGTTAGTCAAAACTAACAGCCAAGATACTTATAAATTACAATCTTCTAGCTAAAAACGATCTCATCTTATATATGAATCCTAAAAAGAGATACCAGATATTAAATTTTGTAAATTTGCTTGTTTCTTTAACTGTACTTGGGAACCCCTTTAACCAAGCAACTTTTCCCTCATTGAAATAAGATAAAAAGATAGCTCCAGCGCCGATTTCAAACTCTTTCCTTTCTTTTCCGGAAATTTCATACTCCTTTATATGATTGTAGAATACTTCATAAAGTTCCAGAATTTGCTTCTTAATTTTGATAGTACTTCTAATGGTTGTATTATGTTGTCTGAAATTATTTAGAAGAGTCGTTGTATAATAAAAGTCACAATTTTCAGATAAAGCTAGCCAAAAAGCCCAATCTGCAACAACCAAATATTTCGCTGACAATCTGCCCACTTTTTCGTAGAGGGCCTTTCTAATTATTGCAGCACTTAAATTAGGTATTACGCATGATTTAGATAGAAAAGTCCGCATTTGTTTCCCTAAGATCCTATTATCAGAACTGAAAGCTTTTTTAAAAGCAATTTCTCTCACATCAAAATCGGTTCCCAGGACAGTCCCATTCTCGTCGATCATATTACTCCTACAAAAACTCACCCCAATATCTTCATATTTTAGTAAGGGCGCCATTAGCCTATCTACCTGGTTTGGCTCTGCAAAATCATCACATTGTGCAAATAATAAATATTCACCTTTTGCTAAAGATGCCCCCAAATTACTTGCCTTCACATAACTTCCAGAGTTTTTAGTTGAAAGATTTAAATGAACATTTACATGATGTTCGTACCGCTTCAAAATTTCTTGACTGCCATCTGTAGAAAAATCATCAATAATAATGATTTCTATATTAGGATAAGTCTGACTAATTAAACTGTCTAAAGCTTGTTCAAGAAATTCTTTATGGTTGTAACTCGTAAAGACAATGCTTACTAAAGGGAGTATTGGACTATACATTAAGTAACCCCTTTTCTTTTAGTTCCCCTAAAGATCGTTTATAATCACTTGTATTAGACGGAATATCTTTTTGTTCGAGTACCCAAGCTAAAAATTGGTGTAAACCTTTTTTAAAGGACCAGTCTGGTTGAAAGTTAATTATTTGTTTCGCCAATTTAAGGTCAGCATAATTGTGTCTGATATCGCCTTCTCTAAATGCACCAGAAATCTTAATTACAGAGGAGCTTTTTAGAAAGTCAACTATTTCCTCTGCCACTTCTATAACAGAAACGGGTACACCGCTGCCCACATTTAAAATATATTGTCCTGTAATATTTTGATCCAAACATTTTATAGTTGCTTTTACTACATCATCTATATAGACAAAATCTCTACTTTCCAATCCATCTTCAAAAATATTTATTTCTTCATTTTGCAGAGCTAGACGGGAAAAAATAGATAAAATACCCGTATACGGATTTTTTAAAGATTGCCCAGGACCGTAAACATTTTGATACCTTAATGCAAAACCATTTATTCCTTTCAGCCTGCATGCTAAAATTACCATTTGCTCCTGAACTTGCTTGGTAATACCGTAAAAAGAAGAGGGGTGTATAGCAGAATCTTCGTCTGTTGCCATTAATTCGAGATCGAAGTTGCCCGAAATGGGGCAGCTTACATCAAAACTCTCTTTAATATCTTGATAGGTTCTACCATTAGGATAAACATTACCAAAGGCTTTAGAATTATATTTACCTTCACCGTAAATAGATCTTGATGAAGCCACTACTACGGTTTGTATCGCGTGTTTTTCATTTATTATATATTCGCACAAATTTGCAGTGGCCTGGATATTAATATTGGTATAATGCGCTATATTATACATGGATTGTCCAGTGCCCGTTTCTGCTGCATAATGAATAACGGCATGTTGATCTTGAAGTGCTGCATACAAAACTTCCGGATCAGCAACATCACCATATATTAATTTTACCCGACCTTTTAAGTCTTCAGAAAGCTCATTTTTATCTCCGTGGATTTGGGGCAAAAAATTGTCCAAAATACTTACTTCATACCCATTCTGCAAAAGGTTACGTGCAACGTTTGAACCAATGAAACCAGCTCCACCTGTAATCAATATTTTCTTTATATCTTTTCCCATTCTTTTGATTGAAAGTTATATTTTTTAATAATTCTAGCCGGAGACCCGACAGCTACACAATAATCGGGCAGGGGCCTATTTACAACTGAATTTGCGCCAATTACACAATTCTTTCCTATACTCACTCCAATTACACAAACGTTTTCTCCCAACCATGTTCCGTCACCAATCGTAATTGCAGGAAATTGTTTTATAGATTGCTTAAGTACTGGCACATTTATATCCTCATAATTATGCTGATTGTCTGCTATATAAACTTTATCAGCAGTGAGCACATTTTTACCTATTATAATTTCTCCGGTGGCATAAATATGATTAAAATGTCCAATTATGGTTCCGTCACCAATTGTTAGTTTACATTTATGAGCACCGGTTAACGGCACGGCAGCTAACCAAGTTAACCTTTGGATAATAACATTATTTCCAATGCTTATATTTTGCTTTCCCTCTATCCGCAACAGCTTCTGTACCCTTGCACTTGGGGCCAAAAATGCAAAACTTTTAGAGTTTATCAAATAATAAGCTTTATAATAAATGTAGTCATAAACTTTTTTTATAAACATTTCAAATAATTTATAAATTCATCGCTATTCCTCATCATATGTCCATTTTTTTCAAACCAATCTTCAGGATAATTCCACCACTCGCTCTTTTCTAAAAGTGAAATCGTCGGGGCATCAAAACGATATTTAATATGTTTTGATGGTACACCGCCAACAACAGAATAAGGTTCGATATTTTTAACCACGACCGCCCCCGCAGCTATAATTGCACCATTTCCAATTTTAACTCCATCTAAGATCACTACATTTTGTCCAATCCAAACATCATTACCAATTTCAGTTTGTTTATTAGCTTCAAAACTATCGACTTTACAATAGGTTTTAACGAGTGGGGTATTCTTTAAAAAAAATGCTGGATGTGTACTAATACCATCGGTTCTGTGGAGGCCAGGGCCAATGGTCACATTTGAGGCAATGCTACAATATTTACCAATCTTAGCGTTTAAGACATTCGAATTCTTTTGAATGTAGGTATGTGAATCTATTATAGAATTGCCAACATTAGTATGATTAAAAATCACATTGTATTTCCCCAATTTAGAGTTATAAACCAAAGAGCCATTGTAAAATCTAGATGTTGGATTTTCAGTCTGATTTTTTGCTAACAAAAAACATCTTTTCAAACTATACAACCCACTCAAAAAAAAATTTGAAACTAATTTTAGTATAAAACTAACCATAATTTAGATTACCATGTTATTGCGTTCAGACATTTATAAAAATTTATCGGTTGCTTTTTTGTAAATGCTATTTATAAATAGTTTATAAGGATTAGAAACAAAGTAAACCACCGTCAAACCTATCACAACTACTATACCAATATAGCTAAAGTAAAGAAGCAAACTGGCCTTATTATGTTCAACAGGCCAAAATGACCTCGAGAAATAAATCAAAGCAATTACAGTTACACAAGCTGGAATAATTGGAATAAATACTTTTTTGAAAAACTTCAAAAAGGTGGTATTAAAGAAATAAACCACATAAACAATATATACAATTGCCTCGACAAAAAATGCAATGAACTTAAAATAAGCAAAAGCTTCTAGCTTTAAAAATGGGTAGGTAATTAGTATACCTAACCAGTAAATAAATGGTTGCAACGCACTAGTAAAGTATAATGCTTTTACTCGCTCGTTAGAAATGATTAAAATTCCAGCTGGATAGGTTATAAAACTAAGCAAATAACTCATTAACATAACTTGGGCAAGCTGTACAGAACCTTCGTATCCAGAGCCAACCCAAGTTAAAATAAAATTCTTAATTGTAAAAACAACACTCAATACTGGCAAAACTGTTATTGGGATGAAAACAATCAAAACTTTAAAAAAGAAATCTTTTAAACCATCATAATCCTTTACTCCAATAAAGTGATTGAATTTTGCAATAAAGGGCGAAAAAAAAACACCAAATACGGTTCTAAAATAAGTCATTATTGTTAAGGCTATAGCGAATATTGCTACTGCGTTAGGTCCTAAAAATTTGGCTATGACAAAAGTATCTAACTCATAATACAAAATCCAGCTAAATGTTAAAAAAAGGGATGTATAGGCTAGTTTCTTAGTTTTTTGATATTGCTCCTTTGATAGTCTTATAGACTTAAACAATAAATTCAAATCATATTTTAAAAATTTCTTAGCAACTAAAAGCCCAACAATAACTGCACATACTGTGCAAATTTGTGAGAATAAAAAATATTCTACAATTAAATATTTACCCCCTCCAAAAAAGAAAAAAACAGATAGCACTTTAACTAAATTGGAAACGATTAATATTCGTTGAAATTTATAATCTTGTAGCCTTACACCGAATATGATTTGAAGAATTCTTTGAAGAACGAAAACCGGGCAAAAAAATGCCAAAATTAACAACAGATCTCTGGCAATTGAGATTTCTCTCTCATTAGTAAGATTGCTTACGAGTACCCATGGTGATATAGAGATTAGGAGAATACCGATACCATATAATACTATAAACAAAAGAAAAACCATTGCGGCAAAACCAATCACCTTGATTTCTTCAACGATATTTTTTTGAGCAAAACTTTCGGATGCATATTTCATAGCCGCGCTCAAAAAACCAAAGTCAGCATAAGAGATAAATAAATAGGCGGAAGTAACTATGGCATAAATCCCATAAAGAGGCTGATTTGAAGATATGTATGGAGTAACCACAAATACCGCAGCAAAATTAAACAATATTGAAACAACTTGCCAGAAATATATTTTTAAAAAATTGTTCATTATTTATCTTTATGCTTCAGAAGCTTGTCCTCATTTGAAAAATAAGACAAGAAATGCATTTATCTTGCAAGATATTGTTTTAAAAAGTCTATGAAGACGTCCTTACTTAATTTATTTTCAGTCTCACAAGAAGTTTGAAATTTATTCCTGTACTTTTGATAATTCTCAACAGGGAGTTCTTCTATTAAATTAATTGGATTATTTTTATCGAACCATTGTAAATTACAACCTAAAAAATCAGCAAAATTTGCAGAATTTCTATGTACCATATTTATTTCGTTATATATATTCTTTGACGTAATAAAATGCAGTCTTTTATTAAAAGAAATGGCATAATTTATAGAGGTAGTATCATGGGCTAATACAAAATAAGAGTGCTCAGTAAGCTGTGAGGTTTGCTCAAAAAACACCTTGCGTCCGTTAAAAAAATCTTCATTTTTGTATCTAACTGCTTTAGGATGTGCAGCAATGATTACAGGCATTCCAAATTGCTCCTCTACTCGGTCAAAGTATTTATTTAACTCGGGATAATACTGTTTTTCGGATACATTTTTTATACCAAAAAGTAAAGTATCTGGATGTAAAGGTAAATATTCATCTAAAAACAATATATAATCATGATCTATAATACGCTTGGATCCTTTAAGCATTAAAAAATTATCATAATCATCACTATTTACCTTAATAACCTCCGCTTTAGAAACATCATTTTCATTAATTATGCCGATCCCTTTCCATCCTTCCGTTCCGCCTAGGAACATAATATCGTACAGTTTGATACGCCCATTTTCTTTCCCTCTAATTATACTTCTTGTATTTAAGAATCTTTTAACTTTTTCAAACGATATATTTCTTATAGAACAATAAATTGACTTACTATTTTGAGCAGGCAATGGCAACATATTTCTTCCAAAGACAGCCAGTATACAATTGTACTTAGTAAACATCTTATACAATTTTAATACCCGACCTTCAAATGTCATGATAGAAACAAATAGTTTATCAGCTAAGGGTTGCACTTTTACTATTGCCTCTTCTACCTCATCATATGTGTCAAATTTTATTGTATTAGTTAGAAATGAGGAATCTTCTTGATCATAACTATGTTTAAAAAATAAAGCACTTACATCCCAATACTCTATATCGATACCTGCCTTTTCCACTTCATCCATATAAAAATCTTTATACACCTTTGCAGTAAGTGGAATATATCTTATATAGATGATTTTATTAAATCTCATTTCTATTTTTTATTGATTTTATTACTCTAGCTGGATTACCTACAGCAACAGCAAAATTTGGAATTGATTTTGTAACAATAGAACCGGCACCTATCACAGCATTTTCACCAACAGTAACTCCCGGTAAAATTATAACGTTAGCACCTATCCAGCATCCCTTTTTTAGGACTACTTTAAGGGCTTGGGCATGACCTTGGTCGATTATGGGTAAGTCAGGATTGTCAAAACGATGATTTTCAACATAAATATGGACACCACAACCTATTAAAACATCATCTTCAATCAATATCGATTCTCTAAGAGTTTCCGTCTCACCATGTAACATAGTACCTGGGCGAATAACAACTCTATTTCCAATCGATATTTGAGAACAACCGATAGCATAGGCTCCTGGTCTAAAATCAGCAGTATCCGCAAAAAAATTAAATTTCCTTTTGCAAAGTTTTAACATTTTGCTTTTCAGAAACAATCTCCAATAGGTACCATAAATATCTGGGCCAATACGATCCGTATTAGCCCAAAATTTAAGTTTATCACGTAGCTCTATTAGCATGAAATATTAATCGTCTAATCCTTTGCCTGCCACATTATGCCTCAGTTTCCACTCACCATTTTCATCCCTGCCCCATAAATGTGGCGATCTGAACTTATCACATAATTCATGAAAATATTCTGGCTTCATATCTAGATACCCCATTATTTCATCAAAATAACGATCTGGAAATTCTCCATCAAATCTATTCACCAAAGCAACACCTTCTTCTCTAGTGACATGTTTATTTCTAATCTCTTGTGATGCATCATAGGTGGCTCTACCAATACCAAATTTAATAAATGTAGTGAAGAAATGTAAATCATCTATCTTATCATCAATTCCACTATACTTACTATACGTTCCTTGAGTTCTGTGGGGCCTGGCTTTAAATCCAGTATTTTCAACAGCATAATAATAAACTTCTTGCGGAGTCCATTTCAAATAATATCCTAAATAATGAACCTCTACATTTGCTTTTTCTAATTCCGCTACCGTCGGCGGGAAGTAAGACATTAAATCGCTAAGTCTTATTTCATATTTCTCCATTAAGTCCTTAACTGAAACCCCAGCCAAATATATCTCATCCAAATGCTCAAAACTATAGTAGGATTTATCACGTAACGAGCTGGTGTTATCAGCTAATGGATTTCCGTATTCGGCTTCATTTTCTCCGTAAAAAATTAAGTTGATACCATATCTTGCTGCAATCTTTGGTGCAAGATTTTTCTGTCCTAAAATAAAGGTTTGAAATGGATGTAATAAATTTTCTATTGAAAGTTTCGTCAATAGCTTCATAACTTTACCATTTCTATAGAAAGATACGTTGTCAAAACCGCTATCTAGCCAATTTTTCCAATTTTTTAAACCATAATCTGTATACAAAATTGGCGGCCAAGTACAAGTAAGGGGATTCATACCATACTTGTATTTCAAAACATGGGCTTGGTAAGCGCTGTCTTTACCACCACTACCTGGAACCAAACAATCATATGATCCATCATTTTTCCTATGCTTGTCTAAGAGTTTCACTAACTCTTCCTCACGCATTCCCCAGTTAATATTATCTTTTATTTCCGCAGTTCTACAAGCATCACAAACGCCATGCTCATCAAAATTCATGGTTGTTTTTTTACTATCCTTTGTATGCTTAAATTCGATTGTTGATGTGGGTCTCTGATTCGACATTACGCAAATTTTACAGAATTTCACCTCTGTAGGTAATCCATAAAATGCTTCCAGTTCTTGTTTTTCACTCATCATATTAAATTATAATTTTTAGCCCAGTTTCTATATATTGACAAACCTTTTTCTCCACTTTTCTCCGGGTGGAATTGTGTTGCGAATAAGTTCCTATCTAAGATAGACGAACAAAACTCTATCCCATCATAGTCGGTTAATGTTAAAATACAATCATTTAATGTAGGTTTGACGTAATAAGAATGAATAAAATACATGAATTCATCTTTCTGTAACTCAGTTAATGGCGTTTTATCCCACTCTTGGCTCGAAGAATAAATTTTATTCCACGCAATTTGTGGAACTTTCACTTTCTTGCCGTTTAATTCTTCAGGAAATCGCTTAATCATACCTGGTATTAAATCTAAACCGTTTCCAGCACCAAATTCCTCACTTTCGGTAAAAAGTAGTTGCTGTCCTAAACAAATTCCAAATATTGGTGTACTATTGTTAACTGTATCTTTTATCGCATCTATTAAATCTAATTTTTTAAGATTATTCATTGCTTCAATAAAAGCTCCAACTCCTGGTAATATAAGAGCATCCGCGTCTAAAATATCCTTTTTTAGAGAACTAATTTCTGCATTTATACCAACAGTATCACAAGCCTGTTTTACACTAAATAAATTTCCCAACTGGTAATCAATTATGACCACTTTTCTTTTAGTACTTTCCATTACTATAATCTACATTCAATTTGATGATCAATCAATACATGTTTTAAATGCTGGATACTGCAAGCTTCAAACGTATGAAAATTTCTTTTTTGCTTCAAAAACTCGACATTCCCTTCAAGAGATGAAGCTGTTGATTCATTTTCCTTTATAAAATCATAATGAAATAGGGAAGAAATCATCACTGCGTCTGCTTTAGCTTTTTGCAATACATCCACCACCTGACTAGGTTTTCCTGCTCCACCATGAGCAATAACAGGACAACTTACCAAGCTGTTAACTTTAGAAACTAACTCTAAGTCATACCCTTGACCGGTCCCTTCTTTATCTACAGAAGTAATTACAATTTCGCCAGCCCCGAGTTCATCGGCTTTTTGAGCCCAATCAAAAACGTCTACTCCTGTATACTCTCTTCCATTATCAGTATAGGCCAAATATTTACCTTCGCCTTCTTTAATTGCTTCTATAGCGACTACAATCGTAGATGAACCGAACATTCTTGAGGCTTCTCTGATTAAACTAGGGTTTTTAATAACCGCTGTATTCAAACAAACTTTATCTGCACCTGCTCTAAGAACATCTTTTATATCTGAAATTGTCCTTAATCCTCCTCCAACAGTAATTGGAATAAAAATCCTCTTTGCAGTTTCTGAAATAATATCATGAAGACTATTTCTTTCATACAAAGAAGCAACGACATCCATAAACATCAACTCATCTGCTCCTTGCTCATAATAGAACTTTGCGAAGTCTGAAGGTTTCCCCAACACTCTTAGTCCCTCCAAATGAATACCTTTAACCAAATTAGGACCTTTAATATCAAGACGGGGAATTATTCTAACTGTTTTCATTTATTTATCTTTTCGCTCCAATGAGCTTGTATTGAATTTATTTAAATTGAAGTCCAACCACCATCAATAGCAATGTTTTGTCCTGTAATATACTTTGCTTCATCTGACAACAAAAATACAATTGCTGGAGATATATCTTCTGGCAATCCCATTCTTCGCATTGGAACTTTTTGATTATAATTTTCCACAAAAATAGAATTTTGATTGTCAAATATACCACCTGGAGAAACTGTATTTACTCTGATATTATTTGGCCCAAGATAAGAGGCCAGATATCTAGTGAAATTCACCAGACCGCCCTTGATAGCAGAATAAGCAGCAGGCATAGTCATTGTAGTTCCATTATAAACCGTAAAATCAGGCCCAACAATGCCATATACTGACGACATAGTAATGATTGATCCACTTTTCTGTTTTATCATCAATTTGGAGACTTGTTGTGTAAAGAAAAAGTAGCTGTTCAATTGCCAATCAACATTCTGTTGCCACGATTGGTAATTTATATCTTCAAATTTATTTCCCCAATCGGATGTTCGAGGATAAGCGTTATTTACAAGTCCATCTATTCTCTTATATTTTGAAATAACGGTTTCAATGCATTCCAAAACAGACGATTCTTTAGTAATATCACCTTTGATACGTGACAGATCAACTGTCGATTCATGATTAATATCTACATTAATGCAAAAGCCACCTTCAGCAATAATTTTGTCGATAATGTCTCTACCCAACAGGCCATTTCCACCCGTTACAATAATGATCTTGTCTTTTAATCTATTCATCGGACAAACAAGTTTTAAGCGTTTCTAAAGATTCTGCGAAAGAATTCATTGGCTTCTGATTATTTACTAAACAATTTATAAAATACTCCATCTGAGCTTTGTAAGTATCTCCAATAACAAAATCATTATCCCTATTGTAGACCATTTCACCTGTACTACTAACGATAGAATTCTTCAGAAGGTCAATGCTCCAGGTTTCATTCTCAAACAAAATCTCTATGCTGCGTTTGGAATCTCTTCTAAAATAGTTCAATATCAAACTTATCGTAAATTGATTATAGTCTAAAACATAATTAGCATAATCGAAAGATTTTATGTTCAATGAGGACTTACTTGTCTTAATGCAGCAAACAGAAAATGGTTTACCAAAAATCCAATGTATATAATCAAATTCATGAAATAAATCCAAATGCACACCTCCACCCATTTCAGGATTTGCACTATAAATTCTTTTGTAATTCTGTCCAGGTCTCCAATCGGGTAAATACGATCCACAATAAACATTTACTTCATTAATACGTTTATCTGGATTTTCTAAAACAAAACGATTGAGAAATTCGATACAGGGATGAAAACGAAGATTACAGGCCACATAAGTCATAACCTCGCTACCCGCGATCTTCTTATTCAGTTCCTCTCCTTCTCGCAAATTAGCCAATGGAGGTTTTTCAATAAAAAGGGGGATTCCCCATTCAGACAAATCCCGAACATATTGAGCATGGAGATTTGTAGGATTTGAAATTATAGCAAAATCGACTGATGCTATCAAATCATTTAAATTGTAAACACTGGTTACGCCTTCCAAATCCTCTCCAGCTATTCCAGAGCGTAAAGCATAAATCTTAAAATCCCTATTTAATGAACGTAATGCTACGATATGCTTCTTTGCAATAGATCCAAGCCCAATGATCAAGATATTCATCATACGATATCTATCTTTCCCTCCAAGATTAAATATTCAAGAAATTCAAAATCGATAGGATGATCCAAATCAAAACAGATATGATCCATTTTGTAGATTAAAGATTTATCAGTGATAGGTGATTTCAAATCCAAATCAAAAAATGATCTTCTGTACCAATAGAACGAAGCGTTCAAATCATAAACTGCAGGAGCTTTCTGCCTACTCATTACCGAACCGTCTGATGATTTCTTAATAAGATCATAATAACCAGTGCCCTTATCTTCTACCATATTAAAATAAGGATTTCTCGAGGCTGGATTAACCGAGAATAACGTCAAGGCATTTTTATCGCTTTCAATCATTCTGAATGCGACTTCAAGATCATCAAACGTTCTCAAAGGAGATGTTAAGTCCAGATCCAGAACATAATCGTACTTATCCTTTAATAGTGATTCCTCATAAAGCAATAAATCTTTGATCGTATCAATTTTACCAGCAGTATCCGATGCAAGTTCAATTGGCCTAATATATGTAGTAAACAATCCTTTTTTTTCTGCAGCAGCTTTTATAGCTGTATCATCGGTAGACAACGCTATTCGACAACTATATTTTTCAACAAAACGATTAGCTATATCAATTGTATAATCAATGAGAGGTTTCCCCGCAAGAGGCTTAATATTTTTACCAGGTATTCCTTTGGATCCTCCTCTGGCACAAAGTGTAATTAGAATTCTCAATTTTTACAATTTTATATGTTTAATATCTTCCTGAGCTTTAATTAAATCATTATGTTTTCCAATATCTAGCCAATATCCTAATAGAGGATAATGAACTAAAGAACGCTTAATATCTGCTATAATGTTATCCATTAAATCCGTTGCATTAAAAAACTGACCTTTTTCAAAAGAGTTCTTTAATTCGAACTTCATTAGATAAATTCCTGCATTTGAATAATAAGTATAGCTAGGCTTTTCAGAGAATGAAGATATCAAATGTCCTGAAGTTTCCAACACAGCATATGGTATATTCACATGATATGGTACACTTGCCAAAGCCATAGTTGCACCATTGATCTTATAAAAATTGTAAAAATCCTCAAAATCAATATTGGTTAACAAATCAGAATTCATTACCAAAATATCCTCATGTTCAATTGAATGAATCAAACCTAATGCTCCTATTGTTCCCAGTGGTTCGGTCTCTTCAATATATTGTATATGAATACCCTTGGCATCACCATTCCCAAAATAATCAATGATCTGATCTTTCAGATATTTTACACTTATAAATATGTCTTTTATTCCATAAGCAATTAACCTATCAATATTATGTTCAATTATTGGCTTGTCTCCAACCTTGAGCATTGGTTTTGGGGTAACTTCGGTTAAGGGTCTTAAACGTTCCCCACGTCCACCAGCCATGATTAATGCTGCCAGCGGAAGCTGGGTTCTTAGTTTTTTCAGATCAAGCACATCTAGCAGATGATAATTATCATCAATAAGTGGTATAAGGTGTATTTCAGCCTCTCTATATGATCTGATTAATTCCAAATTATTATCGGATTTTTTCAAGAATTTAAAATTGGTATTCATAAAAAGCTGAATTGGCTCAGATATCTCTAAACCGTTCAATAGACCCCTTCTAATGTCTCCATCTGTTAAGGCTCCAACCAACCTATTGACATCATCCACAACAAACAAGGTCCGGCTTACATTGTCTCCTAAAATATCCAAGGATTTTAAGGCAATCCGGGTTGGATGATTATAATTGACAATATGTTGAGTTCTATTTTGCATGTGATGCTAGTTTTTTTAAGATTTTTATAAGTTCGTTAGCGGAATTCTCTTTATAATATATATTACCACCTTCATAAGGTTCACTTATTTCGATTTTTTCAATAGCTCGTTGTATATCCTCTTTAATTAAAGGAACATTGATAACATTATCGCCAAAGGCTCTCCCTTTCTGTCTGTCTCCAAGATTAATCACATATTTCCCAAATGAAGCCGCTTCGATAATTCCACTGGAAGTATTACCCATTAAAAAAGAACAGTATTTCATCGCAGTAAAATAACTTTGGGAACCTAAATTCTCAATCAAAAAAACTTTATCATTTCCTTTCAATCTATCAATTAATATATTTCTTACTTTACTGCCCGCTGTATCTGCATTTGGCATTGTAATCAAAAGTTGATAATCTGTGCTGTGTTCAATAACGGAAACAAGTTCATTTGTATAATAAACGTTCTGATCTGCATTAACCGTCTCAGGATGGAAAGTTGTCAGTATCGTTTTGATAGAAAGATCTATTCCCCATTTTCGCTGGAACTCTTTGATACTCAAGAGATCCATATCTGTGATGTTCTCAAGGCTTAAAGCACCGATTTGATAAATGTGCTCATGGGAATTTATAATGGTACCTACACGATTTGCGTAATGTGCTGTAGCCACAAAATGATACTGAGAAGCGAGCGTTATTGCATGCCGAAACACATTATCAATTGCGCCAAGAGTTGTTTCCCCGCCGTGCAAATGGGCGAAAGGAATATTAAAAGGAATACCAGCAGTAACAGCAGCGAACATTTCATATCTGTCTCCAAGGCAAAACACCAAATCAAAATCAGCAGCGTATTGTGCCCAGAAGCTAGCAAACTTAACAGTAGTCAAACCAATTGCTGTAGAGATTGATTCAGCACTATCTGACAAAAGCATAGATTCAATTTTGTACTTTACTTTAAAACCTTTTTCGGTAATTTGTTCGATAGTTTCACCATGAAGGGTTGACAAATGTGTTCCAAAAGCAATGATCTCTAGTTCGAAAAAATGATCATCCCGCAGCCTTCTAAGTAGAGGGAGGTAAATACCGAAATCAGCTCTTGAGCTTGTCAAAACACCTATTCTCATATCAATTGAATTAAATCATCTGCTTCAAAATCTTCCATTGCAATCTTACCTATAAGATCATCCCACTTCATTGGGGAGATACCATCACCCGGACGCTTAACTGTTAGATTGTTTTCTGAAAATACGTCCCCCTTATTTATATTTGTTTTCGCTACAATACTTTTTCTTGCAATAGCGATATTCTTCATCTCGGACTCCGAAGGTTCTTTTAATCCTGAACCTGAAATAGCCCGCTCAATATTACGAATTGCCAAGGTCATGGCTTTAAGTTCTTCGGGCTCTAAGGAAGCTTTATGATCAGGGCCCTCCATATTTTTATCCAATGTAAAATGTTTTTCAATCATCACAGCTCCTAAAGCAACCGCAGCAATTGGAATCTCAATCCCCAATGTATGATCAGAATAACCAATGGAAGTTTTAAATTCCTTTCCGATATGTAACATCGCCAACAGGTTCACATCCCTCATCGGTGTAGGATATTCCGTATTACAATGCAATATTGTAATGCTCTCTTTTGCAATTCCATGGTTAATAAAAACAGCAACTGCGTCTTCTATTTCACTTAAGGTAGCCATTCCCGTTGAAATAATGACTTTCCTAAATAAATCAGCAGCCTTTCTCAGGTAAGGAAGATTAGTGATTTCTCCTGATGGTATTTTAACCATATCCATGCCTATTTTTGACAGGTATTCCAGAGAATCTAAATCAAACGCGGTGGAAAAGAATTTAATATTTTTCGAATTGCAATACGCGATAATCTTTTCGTGATCATCTTCAGAAAGTTCAAGCTTCTGAAGCATTTGCAATTGCGATTCAGTACTATTTTTAGTATTTTCTATTTGATATTCAGCTTTCTTTGCCTTTACGGAAACTAAATTAGTTGCTTTAAAGGTTTGAAATTTAACATAATCTACACCGGCATCAACTGCCGCATCAACAAGGCGAAAGGCATTTCTCAAACTTCCATTATGATTAACTCCTGCTTCTGCAATAATTATGACACTTTCCTTTTTCATATCATTCTACCTGGATTACCAACAATTTTTTTATGATCTGCAATGTCCTTCAATATAACCGATCCAGCTCCAATGATCACATTTGAACCAATTTTAACCCCTTGCTTTATCACGGAATTTGCACCTATAAATGTGAAATCACCAACTTCTACATTCCCCGCAAGCACTGCTCCAGGCGCAATGTGAACTGCGTTTCCGATCTTACATTCGTGTTCAACTATACATCCGGTATTCAAAATGCAAAAATCACCAATACTTGCTAAAGGGTTAACTGCAGCACGTTTAGAAATAAAATTCCCTATGCCCATTTCAACATAACTTGAAATCAACGCATCTGGATGAACAACATTTAAGAGCTCTTTTTTATTTGCCAAAACCCGGAGTGCTATCGCATTCCTAATCTGATTATCTCCAACGCCTAAAATGAACTTATAGTCCTCTTTCCATCCAATAAAATCTTTATCCCCATCAAAGCCAAGATATTTCAGTTTAAATGGATTTCTTTCTGTTTCAAATCTTTCGCAATAAAATTCTAAGGACAAGCCGACCATATGGGCTGCATCGGCTACAACAAAGCCATGACCTGAATATCCTATGATGCCAATTCTATCGAACACTACTTGGTATGTTTACAATTCGCTCTTCCAAAAACTCCGCATTTGTCTGACCGTCGCGTTGGCAATGCAAGTACATTGGTAAGCGGTACATTAGTTGCCAGATAGGACGTGTCATTACTTTATTTTCATTAGTTTCCTTCAAGAAAAGATCTCTTTCTGCTTTATTCTCCAGCTCTACACACATCAACCAGTAGTTCACCTTTGTATCAGGAAGCTCTGTTCTAAAATTCACTCCTTGTTCAGCAAAAAATTTGCTATATATATCTGCCAATTCTCTTTTACTTCCTAACATAAATGGGAGTTGCTCTAATTGGGCACATGCTAATGAAGCATTTAAATTGGGCATTCTATAATTGTATCCCAATTCATCATGGTAGAACTCATAAGGATGAGGCCTCTTAGCAGTAGTTGTTAAGTGCTTTGCTCTTCTTCCAATCTCAAGATCGTTGGATACAATGGCACCGCCACCTCCACAGGTAATGGTTTTATTACCATTAAAAGAGAATATTCCCAACTTACCAAAGCTTCCAGTACTTTTCCCTTTGTATTCACTTCCAAGAGATTCGGCAGCATCTTCTACTAATGGAATATTCCATTTATTGCAAACTGCAATCAGTTCATCTAAATGGACGGGAAAGCCAAAAGTATGCATCGGCAAGCAAGCAGCAATCTTTCTGCCACTTATTTTATTATAACAGACATCGTCTCTAAGCTCTGCATATTCGTCTAAAAATGCATCAACTGCTTTTGGAGACAAGCCCATTGTATCAAGGTCAACATCAACGAAAACTGGTATTGCCGCATTATAAGCAATTGCGTTAGCAGTGGCAACAAAAGTTAGCGCCTGGGTAATTACCTCATCTCCCTGTTCAACACCGGCAAGTCGAAGAGCCACCTGCAAAGCAGCTGTCCCATTCACAACAGCAATTGCTTTCTGTGTACCAGTCGATAATTGCATCATTTCTTCAAAACGATCTACATATGCACCTACTGAGGAAACAAAAGTAGAATCAATCGTATCTAATAGATATTTTTTTTCATTGCCCCTAAATTTTGGTTCATGCAATGGAATAAACTCCTTTGTACTATAAGAATTTTGAATAAACGCGATAATATCCTTCAGATTTTTCATATTACATTTTTGCGTCTAAATACTTACCTGTTTCCTTATGTCCAAAATCCGGGATCATTTTAAAGAACAACTCAACAATGTCTTGCTTGGACCATGCTTTATGTGATTTCAACTCTTGAATCCGAGACGAAAATAAATTTAACAGTTCATCATTAACCTTGAATGTGTTTTTTATTACCCCGAGATTATCAAAACTTTCCAAATCCAAAGCCTCATGTTCAGTAAAGAATTCTTCAAAATCTTTTTCACCTGTTGTATCACTGCTGGTAAACAAGCATGGCCATTTGCCTTGCTGAGGTAAGGTTTTTATAAGTTCTCTTGCCTCATCTTCAGTCTCACATAGATATGGTTCATATCCAAGCTCTTTTAAATATTTAACGGCAATATCGGCAAAAGTGATTAAATGTAGGCTTTCACTAAGTTTTGGAAAAAATACATCCCTGTTCTCGCCAAAAATACAAGACATCAAACACAACTCTCCCGACTCCTTCGGTACTACAAAATAACGCTTAATATCATTTGGTGCAACGATCGGCTGGAGTTTCTGAATTCTCTGATTAAACCCATACAACAAAGAACCATCAGAGAAAGCAACATTCGCAAAGCGGGCAGTTGAAATACTAATATCCTTGCTTCTACGCATCAAAAACATTTCCATAATCCGTTTAGAGGCCCCCATCATATTAACAGGATTAGCAGCCTTATCTGTAGATACACAAAAGTACTTTTTAGCTCCCTTACTTATAGATTGCTGGATTGATTTATCGGTATTAAAAATATTTACGTCAATCATCCTCATTAAAGTATAAGGATCCTTTTCACTTCTCACATGTTTTAAGGCAGAAAGATTTAAAACGTAATCATACTGACCGTCCGCCTCTATAAAAGCATCGTATTCCAGTGAGCCAATATCCAAAGCAAAAGTTTGGAAATCTCCGTCAATATATCCATAGGAACTGCGAATATCTCTAACCAATTCCACCATGTTGTTCTCGCTGATATCTACAATGTGAAGCTTTTTAGGATTTCTTCTAAAAATTTCTTTGGTAACAGCTTGACCGATAGACCCAGCTCCGCCAATAACCAGAAATCGTGACTTTTGAACAATAGTTTTTAAAAGATCATTATATTTTGTAATATCTTTATAAAATAGTTCCTTATCTCTTCCTATTAAACTTAATAAATTCATTTAAAAATACTCAGATAATTTATGTGGTTAAAACTAATTTGACAATTCTTCTAATAATCAGCATACCAACAACTAAGAATCCAAAGCATAGTCCTCCTATAATAATTCCTTTTAATTTACCAAACCCCTGTTTATCAAGAGGAAGAATTGGTTCGTCAATTACCTGAATTAAGGGCGTTTCTTTCCGCAAAGCAATTTTTGACATTTCTAAATTTTGAATTAAGGCACTAAGCATTGCTTTATTTGCCTCGACAGAAAATTGAGAACGTTGCACTGGGGCAATCCGTTGAGCCTGTCTAGTTGGGTTTAAATTAGGTGTTGCATCGGCCACAGCAGCAGCGCTATAAATCTCTCCATTCATTACTTTACGTACAGAATCGGTTTTTTGCTGTAAAATTTGAACATTCTGAATTGACTTTTTTGTTTTCGTTTGAACATAGAAATCATTCACATTTTTTACAATTTGCTCATTAAAAGCTTTAGCAAAAAATTCATTTTGTGCCTTTACCTCTGCACTAATAACACTTAACTTTTTATCTGGTTTGGCTACGTTCAAATAATTCTTATTAATATCCTTAACAATAATTCCTAAAATACTGTCCTGCAATCGAGTGAAATTAAGCACATATCCACTTGTTGTTAATTGTGCATGAAACTGAATATTTTTTAGTGCTGCTTTTTTCGCCCATTCGTCTCTTAGTTTATTAAAATCAATATAAAGATCAACTAACAATTTATGTTTACCGTTGTATTCAACCTCAGTTAACAGAGTTTTTTCAATCATTGATCGTGATTTATATAATTGTATTATATTATCTCCCTGAAAGATACCACCACTCCCACCAATATCAATTCCCGCTATTGATGCCAATCCACCTAGACTTCCCAATGCTCCTGCTGTATTTGATGATCCCCCATCCTCCAAAACAAAGGTGGTAGTAGCAGTGTAAACAGGTTTTTGGAAATAAGCATAAGTAAATCCCAATAATGAACCCAATACCCCAAAAGCAAGTATAATAGCCCATTTAGATAAAAGGTATTGCCGCCATTCTCCTATTTTAAGTAATAGCTCTTTTAAAGAAATCTCATCTGAAGAGACATTTGATTGATTATTTATATTTCCTAAACTCATATCGATCAGACAATCAATTATCTTAGTACTGTTATTATAATTGCTGCTAAAGATGCAATGGCAGTTGATATCCCAACTAACCCCTGAATTCCTATTTTCTCTCTCTCAGCACGTTTTGGCACAAAAATCTCAGCACCTGGTTTCACTTGAGGATAATTATTAAAGAACAAAAACTTCTTAGCCGCAGCAACGGATCCATTAGAATACACAATATAAGCGCCTCTTTTATAGGCATTGTAACTATATCCACCAGCCCCATCAACATATCCTTTAAAGCTTCTACCTTTGATGTAAACTATACTATTTGGTTTTAAAACCTCTCCGGTAACTCTTACGGTTTGCAACTCCTTAGGAACGCGTATTACATCTCCATCTTCCACAATCAAATCGTTTCTTGATAACGGTTTCTTCAAGATTCTCACTAAATCAATACCAACCAAGTCGCTACGCAGAACTTGCAGATCTTTTTCTATTGTTGTGGTATCCTTTGCGCCCGATTGCTTTAAACGCTGCAAATTCATCAACTTCTCTTTCTCTTCCTTTCGTCTCTCCAAACTATCTGCAGCTCTTGCCTCAGCACCGCCAGTACGCTTTAAAGAGGCGCCTTCAACATAAGCCAAAGGACTTAACCCACCTGCTCTTTTAATAATGTCAGAAATGCGCTCATCCTTTTTAGTAATTGTATAAGTTCCAGGATAAAGCACTTCTCCCTCTACTTTAATCTGTCGCTGTACCTGATAGCCTTCTGAACTACGGATTGAAACAATATCAAATGGTTTTAGTGTAAAATCTTTTTCCTGAATCTTTAAATGCTGATCTACATTCACAGTAAATACTTCCGCTGTCTGTGCAGATGCCGAAGTTGCATCACTATTTTTAATTCTGCGGGAAATCTCTATACGATTTGGAGTTGCGCCTTCCTTAAAGCCACCTGCCATTTGGATCAACGATTCCAGATTCATATTATCCCCAAATTCAAAAGTACCAGGCTGCCTAACCTCTCCCTGAATAGTTACCTTATATTCTTCCCTTAAATCAAATATGGAAGAAATGGTAACTTTATCCTCTCGCTGAAGCTTTATGTCTGCTTCAGTGCCTGCCAATACCTTAGCTACATCAAATGATAAAAGTGACAAACTATTGTCTGCATTTAAACGGGATATGTACCCTCTGTTTAGAAATGCATCTTCCTTTAATCCATCAGCCTTAGCAATCAATTGTTTTAAGGTCAAATTATCATCAAGCTCAAACTGACCCGGACGGAAAACTGCACCAGCAATCTCTACCCTATTTTCAAAGCGATCTAAAATAGCCTCAACAACATACTTATCACCATTTAATGGATTGTATTTATTGTAATCATCGGCCTGTACATCTGTGATTTTACGTTCTTTATTGGTTTTCTGAAGTACCTTGATCTGCGCGGTGTAAGCATCATTAGAAAAGCCACCTGCAAAGCGAACCATATCTTCTAATGATTCCGTATTTAAGGCTTCATATAAGGCCGGACGTTTAACCTCACCAGCCATTTCAACCCTTGTTTGATACACAGGTACGTTAATCACATCCTGATCTTGTAACCTGATGTTATTCTTCTGGATCCCGTTTAATAGAAAATCATAAACATCAATAGTTGCGGCTACTTTATTGTTTCTAACCACCTGAATTTTACGGAATGATCCATTTCTGTTAGGCCCTCCAGATTCATACAACGCATTAAACACGGTAAATAATGATGGAACAGTATAGGATCCAGGCTTTACAACCTCACCAATTACCGTTACTTTTATACTCCTAATGTTACCTAAAGTTATCGCTACACTAGTGCGTCCTGATTTTAAACTTGGATAAGTACCGGCCATACTGGAACGAATCTTTGAAATGGCCTGTTCGATAGTCAAGCCACCAACAGATATCAAGCCTACATATTGTAAACGAATAGTGCCATCAGGGCTCACCTTTAACTTATAATTCACCTCATTATCACCACTTAAATCAACAAGTAACTCATCATCGGGACCTATCACATAGCTTTTTGGCGTAGCCATTCTAAGGTTTGGCTCAAATGTAAGATTCTCATTTTTAAATAAATCTTCCCCAAAAATTTTAGGTTTAAGTCCTTCAAAAAGCTTTTGCATTTCCAAACGCTTCTCTTCTTCTAATGCCTTTTTATCTTTTAAATCGCCATTTAAGCCTGTGGTTTTCGCATTTTTTGCAGTATCACGTAAATTCTGACGATCATACCCTCTGCTCCTATCCGTCTCATTTCCATTTTGCTGGTTCTTACCGGAGCCATTGGCATCTGATTTCTCATTCCCCTGACCACCATCTTGTTTCCTGATCTTCTCCACCCTCAAACGAAGTTTCTGAATTTCAGTTGCATTCATTCCCTGAGCCGCAGCCATTTGTTCAAGCTGAGCATCATTATATCCTACCGACTCTGCTCTTTGAATCAATTGTCTGATCTGTGTATCAGTAAGGTCGTCTACTTTCACATCTGCATAATTCGTCTGAGAAAAGGCCGTTTGAGAAAAAACAATGGCAATGAAAAAAAGAAGCGCAGTGAATATATTTTTAAATTTCATAGGGTGTTAGGTCGTGTGTAAGATGTTTTATTCGAAATAATTCAGTGTTTTAAACCCTCCTTGTTTCAGGTATTCATCCTTTTTCATCAAATGAAGATCAGAATCAATCATATCTTTTACTAAGGCAGGAAGATCATATTTTGGCTTCCAGCCTAGTTTTGTATTTGCTTTGGTAGGATCTCCAAGTAATAAATCAACTTCTGTTGGTCTGAAATACTTCTCGTCCACCTGTACTACAACAGTCCCCGGCTTCAAAAACTCATCATTTAAACCCAGTTTAGCTATTAACTCCTGATCTACATCAATAATTACTCCACGCTCATACTGATCTTTGCCACTAAACTCAATTTCAATACCAAGTTCAGCAAAGCTCATTTTCACAAAATCCCTTACGGTAGTAGTAACCCCTGTTGCAATTACATAATCCTCAGGTTGTTCTTGTTGCAGAATTAACCACATCGCCTCAATATAATCTTTAGCATGTCCCCAATCGCGTTGTGCTGATAAATTCCCAAGATATAAACAGTTTTGCAAGCCTAAAGCTATTTTGCAAGCTGCTCTGGTAATTTTACGGGTAACAAAGGTTTCACCCCTAACCGGACTTTCGTGATTAAACAAAATACCGTTACAAGCATACATTTCGTAGGCTTCTCTATAGTTAACAGTAATCCAGTAAGCATACATTTTAGCTACTGCATATGGTGATCTTGGATAAAAAGGTGTAGTTTCACTTTGAGGAACTGCCTGTACCAATCCGTATAATTCTGAAGTAGATGCCTGATAAATCTTTGTTTTTTTGGTAAGTCCCAATATACGAACCGCCTCTAATAACCTAAGTGTACCAATTCCATCAGCATTTGCAGTATACTCAGGCATTTCGAAACTAACCTTAACGTGGCTCATTGCGGCAAGGTTATAAATTTCATCAGGTTGAGTTTCCTGTATAATTCGAATCAAATTCGTTGAATCAGTCAAATCACCATAATGCAATTTAAAATTCACATTATTTTCATGCTGATCTTGATATAGGTGATCTATACGCTCAGTATTAAACGACGAAGACCTTCTCTTTAACCCATGTACAAAGTACCCTTTTTTTAGCAAAAATTCCGCTAAATAGGCTCCGTCCTGTCCCGTTACTCCCGTAATTAAGGCAATTTTCATCTATGTGTATACGCTTTAGGTGCTATGAAGTTGCATGAGACTTATTTAAGTTAGATCTGAGCGGTAAGCTCATGCAGTTTCATTTGGTGTTTGTGTTCAATTTATTCACGCAAACATACGGAATTATTTACTTTGTAAGCAAAAGATAAACCGCCATTAAAGCCAGAAATGAAGTAAAAGCTTATTTATTGCTTCCTAAATGAATTTGAATGCCTACAGAAAAAGGATTCAAAAGAAATTCGGTCTTACGGTCGTTATTCACAACCTGAGTATTACTAATATCTTGCAAAATCGTTTTTTGCTTCTCAAAAGAATAAAAGAGATCCAGATCGCCTTCAACAAAAATAGAGATTTCGGGTATTGGATTAATTTTAACACCCAAAACAGGAGAAGCCAAAATTCCGCTTTTAGTAGATTCCAGATCCTCAGCAACTGAGCCCATACTCCTGGCCCTTAGCTCATTTCTATTTTCCTGACTTCCTCTGAATCTACTGTAGCGATAGCCAATATCAAATCCAAAATAGGGCTGAATCCTTGAATAATTAAAATTTTTCTCGAATCCCAACTTAAAGGAATAGTCCAGTAGCTTACCATTGGCTTCCTCACAGGTTTCACATTCATTAAAAAACTTTTTTGATTTATTATAGAAAGTCCCACCTAAACGGTAATTGATCTGATTGTCATTAAATTTAACCATCAACCCATTAAAATAAGCATCGGTAAATTTATCAGAATTCGATTCATTAAATATTTTAGGCATTTGCATCGCACTGTATCCTCTAACCGAGATGCTATAATTATAATCGCCATTTATTTGTGAAAAAGCAGCAACAGTAGTAAATAAAAATACAATCAGTAGTAAAGTTTTTTTCATACGCATTTAAATTGCCTGTCTAGGCAGTAAACTATTATAAATATTATCCCTGTTTGTGTGTTTGATGGTCTGAAACAAAAGTTTCAAACGATTACCTTCCCATTTCAAATGTAAAACAATAATTCAGTTTACCTTTGATAAAATCATATTATTTAAACGAGAAAAATCTGCCATTAACTACCATGTTATTTACTCCCCCTGCTGTCTTCTAACCACCATGTTACTATCCCCATGCTATTTATTTAAAAGTCAGTGTCTCAGAGAAGACCTTAGAATCTCCCCTTCGAGATTCAGGCACGAAGAGATCACTGTCTTTTACCACCAATAGAAAACCTTTAAACCGTTCTCTTGTGCCTCAACCTCCGATAAACCCCATCACCTTCCCTACTTCCAGCCACATTCGTATTCACTTCGATGGCACCAACCCAGCTGACATCTACATATTCGACAAAGCCACAATGTGCAATCCGATTTAATGAAGGGAAATAAATTCCGAACACATTACCAGGAGCTGCAGCCTTTACCAATTTAGCAATTGGAAACAGTGCCGGCGACCAGCCTGTTCTCGGACTAGCATATCCTGCCTGTTTAAAAACCCAGCTCACAAAAGCAGCGCAGTAAGGATCACCTTTCTTTAACCCTGCCGCCGCCTGCTATTCCTCAACCCTAAACCCATCGTTGTTACCGGTAGCTTCCCTCACCCATAGTTCAGCCTTTGCTATTGGAATCAATTGTTTGTAAAACTTGCGAGGCTTTATAACATTTCGTGCTTCCCGAATCATTCTAGCGTGCTCAGGCCCCATCCAGCACTCTACCAACGACTTAAATTCCCCAAATACCGACATTATTTTAAAAACACGTTTCAAACTGGCTTCACGATCTTTAATAAGCCCAAGCATTTCAGGTTTTATTCCAAAATGATGCCTTAGGTTTAGATCTGTAGAAATTGCTTGTTTTAGATACTCACTCTTGTAGGAGGTGAGAAAATCGGCCTGACTCATTTTTGGATTTACCTTGTGATAGCGTCCGTAGTACTTATAAAAATTTTCGTAGGGAAACATTCTCTCATCAGGCCAGTAAGTTCCGAGCGCAAAAAAACCTGTCTGGTTTCCGGCTTCAGGTTCAGGAGTTACCAAATTTGTAATGCGCAAACTGGCGGGAAACGTATCTGTGAAGCAAGATCCTCCCTTCGGTACTTCACAATTAGGAAGGATATCCGAAACGAATGTCCCTCCTCCCGGTTTGGCCAATAACCAACAACTAATGATCAAATTTGAATACGCCCGTTTAATTGTTGTGGCGCTTAGGCCGTTTATTTTGCCAAATGGCGATAAGAAGGTAGCAGTTCTCCGGACAACAGATTTCCGCACTTGATATTTTCTATGATAAATTCTTCTGCCTGACTACGGCAATACTTTTTATCTAGCTCGGGAATGAGCCAATTAAATCCATTTACTTGCATATGAGAGCGATCAATTTTAGTAAAACAATCAACTTATGAAATAAGAACCAATAATAACGCATTAGTATTGTGTTAGTTACAAAATTGAGTCCAGCAAAAAACATACAATTGGGGTCTGCTTAAATTATTGGAGGTAAGGAGATTAGCTTATTTCAAATTAACCTCTTCGGACGGCGCTAGCTGGAGCTGTTGTGAACTTTGATATACTAAACCAGTCTTGGCTTTGCCGAGGCTGGTTTGAGATAATTAGGTTCTTGATGAAAAAAAAATTACGCTTGCAAATTGTTATTTTTACAACTAAAATTCACAATGATTTTATTGAAACGCTACTTTCTCATTTTTGCTGCATCTTTTTCTCAGCTAAGATTATTACTGTCAAGGCACAAACAAGAACAGTATTTTATAAACAAAATGTTTTTATTCATTCTTCTATTACCATTATTAATAGGGACATCGTGTAAAAAGCAAACAAACGATAAATTTACTGAAGCCGTAATTTTAGATGGGGGCCCGATAGCAACAGAGCAATGTGGTTGGATAATAAAAGTAAATGACAGCTACTATTCTGCAATTAATTTACCTAAGGAATTTGAACACGACAAAATGCATGTATTTATTAACTATACACTATTAGATGAGGACTTTATATGCGGTAATGCTACTACATATAGGTCGTACAAGAAAATTAAAATAACAGAAGTTAAGAAGAAATAAAACCTATTCTGATCCTGATAATAGACGAACTGGGCAGCTTTCTTCGCCCTCCCCAACTTGATATCCCGTTTTGCGACTTCATGTCTACAAACTTATGTTCAGTCAAAGTGAATATAAAGTCCTTCGGGAAACGGTCTTTATTGCGTTTCTCCTACTTATTCAATCGGTGAGTCTCTAGGATGTACACATGGTAGTGATTTTATTTTTCTTTCCTATTTGTTTTCCTCAACTTTCTCGCCTTCCCAATTCGTGACCATTGGCACATAAAGTTCATACCATCGCGTTATAAAAGAATCAATATTATTTAAATCCAGCTCTAGCAACCTGCTTAGCTCTTCGACTCTTTTATGGAAGCCTTTTTCAGAATAAAAGGGCTTTATTTTATGTGCCATAGTACGAAAGAGTGGCATCCCTTTAAAATCATCAATCCGCAGCCGCATCATGGAAATGCTATTTGGTGGCAGGTGAAATTGCATTCCATCTAGATTCTTTAGAGCCTTTAAAGAATCTAAGTGAGGCTCTAACCAAAAAACATTTAAAAAAACATTGATCCAGCTATCCCCCTTTGATATATATACTGTAATATACTCCAATCTCGAATTTGATGCTAACCTGCACAAATCATAAGCATATATATTAGCATTAAGTTTCCCATAACGCATCCCTTTAAATGGCGACTCTTCGAAACCATTTCTTTGGAGCGCTGGAATTCCATTTTTCACAAATATTTCATTTTTCACCTTAAAAAGGTGCTGTGACGAAATCTTATAAAACAATCCCATGATTTATTTTGCTCTTCTGCTAAGATAGAATAAATAACCTATTCCAATGTAGCTTCTCAATTTGCTATTCCTTGTTGACTAAAGATTAAATTCACAATGATTCTATTGAAGCGCTATTTTTCCTTTTTGTTGTATCTTTTTGTCAGTTAAGATTTTTAAGGAATTATTTGAGTCTTATAATTTTCTTTTATAAAATTGTAAGACCTATTTATCTCTGGACTCTTCTCCAAATAAAGGATATTAATACTATCACCATTATAATATTCTTCATTATTTACAACGCCTGAATATTCCTTATAATTTACATTAAACCTATAATCAACTCTTATTGTTCCTTTACCGCCAACTTTCATTCGAGAAACAACCATTGCTTTACATATTTCACCATTATTCGACAATTGATAATTTTCCATAGTCGTTACTGTAGTTTTATAAATAAAGTGCCCTACAAACAACAGTAGCACTAGTCCACCCAAATGAATCCTTTGATTCTTAATACATAAATGCCAATTAGAAATACTTATTAATCTTATCATTAAAAAAAAACCTTTTTCTTTACTTTACAATAGATTCATTTGGCTATAATAATTTCATCTAAGCATTTACTTTTCCCAGCAACTGATACATAAAACGATTCCAAGCTCCCCAATTTTCTTTGTAATATCAGGCCAGAATTCCATGTTACATTGCCCTTCATACTCATACAAATACCAAAAAGTTATCATATCTGTTTTAATTCCAACTTTATCTAACTTCTGTAGATTCGATGATATTAAATTAAAGAAAATGGTCAAAGCATTTAAAAATTGAGGAGAATCCTCTTCAATTGCCAAGCACCATCCTCTTGTCGAATCATCACTCGATAATCCCAAAATACCTTCAACATTCTTTTTCCCCTGCTCATCGCAGTTAATCCTTATTTCATATGCGGATCCCATACATCTCCTTTAAATATGCCAACAAGCCAATTATAAGGGCACATGATCTCAATTCTAATATCTACAGGACATTGTCAGGATAGAGATATCTAAATGGATTGAGGCGTAAGGCCAATGCTTAATAATTAAAACTCTTAGGTTCGATCAATCAATAATCCCCAATTTTTGAGTATCTTCTTCTGATAGATTTTGTGATTTTCAAAGCTCTTGAACTTATCACACCTATCATAAACGTAATATACTACTTTATTCCCCTCATTTCCATTTGCCATTAATTGAAAATAAAGAACATCAAAAATTCCGCAGGTATCTTTCTTTTCCGTAACGCATCTAATCTGTCTAATCTTTAACCTATTCATTCTTATAGCTAAATTATGATCAAAAATGAGATTTTTATGCTTACTATATTGTGGTTCAGAGGTAAACAATAAAACAACCTGATTATCATCCATTTTTTCTTTTTTTATTTCACCCTCAACATAGGCTCTTATAGAATCTAAAGAGGCGAAATTCTTCATAAAAAATTCCTCATGCCTTTTATTTTCGGATTTACAAGATAGAAATAAACATAACACACCAATTACCAATGAGAAATTTCTTTTCATAAATTAAAGCTAAAACAATGAAGTAATTTTTCATATAGCAATTAATTAAATAATGTATTGCATACATCATTTGGTGCAATCAATGGAGCGGGAGAGGCGTTAATAAGGCGACCTAACTACCTTCCACAATAAATTGATAAAAGCTCCTGAACGTAAATAGGCCCCCAAAACATAAATGAAATAGCGCTTAAGAAAAACAAAAATCACATCCATCATTTTTGATTTCTAATAATGCTTAAATTCAACTTCCTAGATTATATTCCTCATGTTCAATCCCTAAAAAATATTTGGAGAAAGACCTTACAACCAAAAATTAATTCTCACTAGTAACACATAAATATTCAGCAACACAATCACACTAATCCTCCGCCATTGATTTTCCCTATACATACTCCAGTCCTTCTTAGAGAAAAGAAAAACTACATAGGGAGCCAAAAGCAAGAACTGCAAATTGAATTTTACTTTTGGCTTTCAGCCCAACTATCCATTTTAGATTCAAAAACTGACAACGGAAAAGATCCATCTTTTAAAACAGCAGTATGGAACGCTGACAATTTAAACTTCGACCCTAGCTCTTTTTCATATTTGGATCTTAATTCCCTTATTTTAAGGGCTCCAATTTTATAACCCAAGGCCTGTGCCGGAATGCCCATATAACGTTCAATTTCTGCTGTTGCGCCTTCTGTGCTGATGGCTTCATTATCGGTCATATATTTTATAGCCTCTTCTCGGCTCATATTTTTGGTATGAATGGCAACATCAACCACTAAACGAATAGCGCGGTGCATTTCATCACCAAGAGCACCCATGTGCTGGTAAGGATCTTGATATAATCCCAATTCTTTTCCTAAAGATTCGCAATATAGCGCCCAACCTTCTACATAGGCATTATGCCCACCAAAACGGCGAAAGTTAGGGAGGGATTCATTTTCTTGTGTTAAAGAAATTTGATAGTGATGTCCGGGGATAGCTTCATGTAGGAAGAGTGATTCCATGCCTGATGTGGTGTTAAATGTTTTCGCATCTATAATCGGCACATAGAAGATGCCTGGACGTTTCCCGTCGGCAGACCCCTGGTTGTATTCCGCACTGGCCGATGCAGCCCTAAAAGCCTCTGTTTGACGGATTTCGAATGGCGTTTTAGGTTCAACATCAAACATTTTTTTCAAATTAGGTTTCATCCTTTGATGGATATTTTCAAATGCAGCTAAAACTTCTTTAGGTGTTTTGTAAGGCATGAATTTTTTGTCAGTTTTCATATACTCGAAAAATGCCTTTAAATCTCCTTTAAAACCAGTCAGACTTTTTATACTATCCATTTGGCTTTTTATTCTGGTCACCTCCTTTAAACCAGTTTGATAAATCTCCTCAGGAGTTTTGTTGGTTGTAGTTTGTTGTTTCACCAAATAAGTGTACCATTTTAAGCCTCCTGGAATGGCCGAGAAGCCGGAGGTTGTTCTGGCTTTAGGAAGGTACTCATTTTGAAGATAATCTCCCAGCCTCTTGTATGTAGGAGTAATTACAGTTGCAATTGCATCGCGGTATTCTTTAGTTAATTTTTGCTTATCATTGGCCGAAAAATTCGCTGGAAGTAAGTTTATTGGTCCATAAAATAAACTTTTTTCAGGATCTGCAACAACCATGCTCTGCATTTGAGGAATCATTTTAATTACCAAAGCTTTTGGCAGAACAATACCGGCATCTGCACCTTTTTTGAAATTAGCAATAGCTGTGTCTGCCCAAACCGAAAATGCAGTAACACGTTTTAACCAGTCTTCATAATTTTTTACAGTTTTAAATGGTTGTGCTCCCGTGCCTGAACCTAGCTGCCCCATGGTTAGCGGTAAAGCAAACATTTGGTTGAAAGGAAGGTATTCTGAATGATACTGTAAGCCTTCCAAATTCATATCCAGCTGATCTTTTAAGTAATCATAAGATAGCTTCTCATCTGCAGTAAGTTCATCCCTGTTAAATTTGCTTAAACTATCTAAATAGCGCTGATTATAGTCCTTATATTCCTTAATGAAAGCTTGAGAGCCATCGTTTGGCAAAAGATCATTATAGCGTTCGTCTCCAATATAAGTAGCGTTAATGGGGGATAATTTTAGTCCATCCTGATAGTATTGTTCGCACATTGCTGTAAATTGCGAATTGCTTTTTCCATTCTCAGATGTATGTTTTTGTTTGCAGGAAAGCAGTGCGCCAATGCAAACTGTAAAAAGAACTATTTTCTTCATTTAACTTTGATCAAGTGTCTAATCAAATATAGCGAATTTACATGAATCGCCCTTTCACTGTTTAACACACAGGACAACATTGTTACCCCCTGTTCGGTAAAGCAGAAAGGCATGTAACGTAAACCCTGACGATCTTCTTTGGAGGTCACAAATTGTGACTTCCAATTTTCAAGCTCTTCTTTAGTCATCTCAAACATAAAGTCTTCGGGAAACCGGCAAGATTACGTCTTACCGCTTGCTTTAATACCTTGGTCTCTACTCCATACAGTTCCGCCAGATCTCTATCCAGCATAACTTTCTGATCACCAACTACATATATTTTGTTCATCACTACCTCATCGGGTATAGCTACATCATTCTTCTGGCTCATAGTACGAATATATTCAGATAGCCCCACAAGAGGTTACATATTTATTCAGCAGCAAATAGCGGTTAAATTAGTGAAGGCTGTTTATACCAATGAGCTTTTTCAATTAAGAATTCCCTACTTTTATATTGAATAGAATTAAACTCTCAACATGTTGAATATCAAATTAATGCTCATTTTCCCTATTCTGCTATTTCTGGCAACGGATTTAAGTGGCCAAAAAATGCAAAAGAGTTACGTTGGTCAGATCATAGATTCTAAAACAACAAAACCTATTGCAAAGGTCAATGTTAGACTAATGCCTAAAAACATCCTGACACAGACAGATATTAAGGGTAATTTTACCCTTATATCACCAGAAAACAAACCATCTGATTCTATTATCGTTAGTTGTGTGGGCTATAAAGCAATTAGGATTGCGTTATCTGAACTACCATCAGATAAGATCATCGCCTTAGTAGAAGATGTTGCTACTTTAAAAGGGTTAAGCATTTATGCAAAAAAATCGAAGACCATGACCATCAATAAATCGTCGGAAACTATACATTATACCCCAGGCAGTAATATGTTTACTGCGCAGATGATGAAATGTCCGGAAGCAGGGGGTTTTCTTGAATCAATTAAGATAAAAAGATCAGTCACACCAGATGTTCTAAATCCGCAAACAAAATTTATTGTACGAGTTTATGATCTTGATGAAAAAACCGGCGGACCGGGTAAAGAACTATTGCCCGACGGATACCTCGTAACAAACAAAGATGATCGCACAATAAATATAGACCTCAGTAGCTACCACATTGTCCCATCCAAAAAGATATTTTTTGTTGGTATAGAAAGATTATTTATCCCATTTAACGAGTACCCACAAGATAAGGTTGAAGAACTAACAGAGGCCATAGATAAAAATGGAAAGGTAATTCCATGGACATCTTACCTTGGCAACTCAAGCTATATAATTGCAACAATGGATAATAGGGGCGAAACCCTAGAAGAGTATCAAATTGCGATAGGAGCCCCAGAAAAAGACCTAATTCACAGAGGCTTAAAAAGCAGACCAATAAAAACTAATGTTTCCACTATAAATTATTTTTACCAGCCAATTTTAAGGGCTATCCCTGGGGAAGAACCTGGGTATGTATGGATAAAAGAAAACAATCTGAGCACATGGCGCCCATACAATTACTTAACCGGTGAAAAGTTGGCTATTAGCGCTACCTTAAAATATTGACCTCATGGATTTCAAAAAGACAGCTACAATTCAATTACTGCTATTGCTCCCTTTCTTTTATTCGTTCGGACAAAAGCCTATAAAGCTAAATGATTTCCCAAGAAAAGATATTTTTTATCATGCGGGAGTCAACAAACCAACAGGTAGGTTTAATTACATGCAAATCGCTCAAAAGCTTGATGTGCCATCACCAGGCGCATTTCTGGAAAGCATTACTCTAAACAGACTTATTGTAAGCACTAGTGATAGCAGTTTCAATCAAACTAAGTTTAGAGTTGGTATTTACAATAAAGATGACCAAACTGGCGGGCCAGGGAAGGAACTGAATATTCAGATAATTGAGATAGAAAATAAGTTATCTGAAAATATAGAGGTTAATTTAAAACCTTATAAAATAGAGCTAACAGCAGGTGATTTCTTTGTTGTAATAACCTACACAAAGGATACTTACAATGAAAGATTCACTAAAATGACAGCAGATAGCATCATACTTAAAAATGTAATTTCGAATCCATTTCGACTTATTGCTTCCTACCAGCCCTTTATTGCAATGTCACCGATAAAAGGAGCAGAAGTAAAAACCTGGGCTCGAGACCCCTCGGGGAAGTGGACTATTTACGATTATTTTGCACCAGAATTAACAGACTTCGCAATATCAGCCAAAATTTCAATGAGATAATTATCGCCTCACAAATGTTATTCTCTCCTTTTTTGAGTCCTGCTCTATGACAAGTGTAGTAACAGTTAACATTAACACGTCCAAATCCTCAGTTATCCCCCCAATGTTGGTAACCATTTTGGTCTGACTTGTATTTATCGTGTAGCTGCCAATTGTTGTTGCCGGTTCACCTGGTTTGCATATTCTCTGCATATCATCAATGTACATTTTATTTTCACTTGTAAAAGTGTAAATGTCGTCAGCTATGCATGAGGTTTGTGATTCTAAGGTTTCGACTCCATTGACCGTATGTCCAGTAATTTGCCAGCTGCCTACCAGTCCGTTGGGATTAATAACTACAGTTACATTTGATTTTGTATAGATAAACTGCTCATTGTTTGCAGTATTTTGAAGCTTAAGTGTGGTTGCATTGAGCGTCAGTATTTTGTAAGTAACCTTCTTATCTCCTATAGTGGTTTTTATCTGGGTATGTTCTGTATTATACTCGTATTTACCTCTGGGGATCATAGGATCTGCTGGACTACACTTTAAAAGTCCCTCATCAAATAATAGATCGTCCTCCGAAAAGAAAAAAATGCTATTATCCCTTATACACTCATCACCTCTCTCATTAATTATGTCTTTCCCACCAACTATATGAGCAGTCAATTTCCACATACCTGGAAGTTTGTCCGTATCTATTTCACCTTCAACTTCGTCTTTTTCAGGATCGTTCTCTTTTTTCGAACATGAAGCAAGAGAAAAATAAAAAACACCTGCCAATATTGCCAGCTTTGCGATTGTAGTTTTCATGATTAGATGATTAATAAAATTGTCTATTGATCAGGTTGTACAGATCAAAATTAGAGCATGTGTAAGTCAAATAAAATACCTAGCTCTAGGTATTTTATTTGACTTATACCCTATTTAGGATTGGAATTAGATTACCAAAGAGATTGGATAAATATCTGGAGGCTTTTTGTAGCTTCGAGTAACCAACAAATGCACAAGAATAAAAGCTATGCAAAAAAACCAAATACTCCTCCTACCCTTTCTAATTTGCGCCTGCTTAACAATTAGTGTTCGCGCTCAAAAGAAACCTGATTTTAAAACCCTCCAATTACTATATAAAATATCCGGAAAAAGCACGATCAGTGGTGTACACAATCGCGAACCCAATGCAACTCCTGCCATCTGGACAGAAGAAACTAAAAAAATAACGGGCAAATATCCTGGTCTTTGGAGTGGGGATTTCCTGTTTCAAAAAGAAAATATTGGCAACCGGAATATTATGATAAAGGAAGCCATCAGTAAATGGAAAGCAGGCTATGTAGTGAACATCATGTGGCATGCCTGTAGTCCGGCTTATTCTCAACCATGTGAATGGGATAATGGCAAAGGGGTACTAAGCAATCTCAGTAATGAACAATGGCAGGAATTGATAACCGATGGCACTGAACTTAACAACCGTTGGAAAGAGATGATGGATGAAGTGGCTACCCACTTAAAAATATTAAAAGACAATGGCGTGGAGGTAATGTTCCGTCCATTGCACGAGATGAATCAAAGTAAATTCTGGTGGGGAGGTCGCCCCGGTAGTAATGGCACGTTGAGATTGTACCAGATAACACACGATTATTTACAAAAGACGAAAGGTTTGGATAATTTGATATGGGTATGGGACATGCAGGATTTCCCTACATTGGCTGAAGATGTAAAAAATTACAATCCCGGTGATCAATACTGGGATGTAGCCGCACTTGATATATATGACGGTAGCGGTTACACACAGGAAAAATACAATGCCATGGTAGGGATCTCTAATGGTAAACCCATTGCCATTGGAGAATGTGATAAGCTCCCAACCGCAGCACAATTAGCAGCACAACCCAAATACACCTTTTTCATGAGCTGGGCAGAATTAACTTTTAGCAAAAACACACCGGAAGAAATATTGAAACTTTACAAATCGCCTAATGTACTTACACTAGACAAGTTGTTGAGATGGAGGTGATATAACGAAAACAGCCTCGGACTATCCAAGGCTGTTTCACGATTATTAACCCTAAATCACAATGCGCTACAATCGCGTTGTTTTAACTTTAAAATGGAAAGTTCCGGTAACCAGTCTTTTGTTGCTTTCATTCTGTGACTCATACATGTTCATACTGTAACGGCACTTCACCTGAAATTGAGCAAAATCACCCTTAACACCAGTATATTTAATTTCGACAACTTCATTATAAGAAGATGAAGTTAGGCCCTCCGAGCTAGTTAGTTTAGTTTGTGATCCTGCAGTTATCGGTAACGTTTGAGAAAACTCAAATGGCTTTTTATTACGTCCTGTAACTACTATCTGGTATTTTTTAATATTAGATGGTTTAACCATCGCCGAACTATCCTTAGGAAAGGAGAAGTAAAATGTTTCATTAGTAGAAGCAGATGTGGCCGACACATATGACGTAGAATCATTTAGCCCAATCGGATTAAGATCCAAATGTGTACAATCAATTTTGCGTTCCCAATCAGGTGTTTTAAATGCCATATGCAAAGTGTTATCAACCCCACCCCCATTACCTATAACAGGTCCCTTATCCGGTTCATTGTTATTATCGGGATTTTCGCCACCTCCTTTTTCACATGCAATAATGCATGCAGAAAACAATACTAAGAGTATTAATTTGCTAACATTTTTCATCTTAATCAGTATTAGGTAAGTATTTTTTTAAATTAATTTCGATCACTTCTCTATGCACTTCACCGTTATAATTTTCTATACATTCTTCGTAAACAGAAAGGGAAGCATCTGTCCACTCTCGAACATGATAACAAGTGGTAGAATTATCTTCATCAAGATATTTTAAAATCAAACTACTGCCTGAGACTACATAAGTAAATAATTCAGAACCTGTTACGGGGTCAAAAACATGGCCCTGCCCATCCTCTTTAAATTCCATATAGGCACCGACCTCAGAAACCATATCACCCCGGAATACTTCAAGATCGCCTTCATAGTTCACTTCGACCGCATCGACAACACACCACTTACCTAGAACTTCATTCCCCATACCTCTTTTTTTAAGTAAACCCGGATTCTCAACTGAATTAAAATTCATCATATAGGCGCAAGCACTTAAGTAAATAAATAATATTTACTCAAAGGAAACACAAAATAAAAAGGGACACAATACCCATAAATGGGTATTTATAAAATAGAATTTCTACTTAGCAGTAGCTTTATCTCCCACCCACACATATCTGTTCGTGGTGCATTTAGGACACCAGTAAATTCTTACCGGAAGAAACCCCAGTAAGTGTTTTAACACAAATCCACGAGGTACCTGGTAATGAAAATCGGTATTGCACTTCTTGCATTTGTAATCTTGATAGCTCATCTATTAGAGAAATTAATTTAGTTTTTTTATAAAATCGGGCAATGCTAAGCAAAAATCAATTGTATATAAATTCATTCACCGATTTGTTACGTTAAAAAGACAAAAACTTTGCCATCATTTATTTTGGGCTAATTAATGTTCATGAAACGAAAAAAGAACAAAATGAATGGGTATTTTTTTCTCCCTTATTCCCCATTTTAGGACGACTAACCTACTGACAAACATAACTTTCACAAACTAAGTACAAATACTTAGTTTGATAAATAGGCCTTTCTACGAAAGAACAGCCTCACTATTCCTTATAATTTTGTTATCGCCAAATAGGCTTACAATAAGCTTATGAAAAACAAGAATTAATTAAATAAACCATGAAGAAAAATTTACTAATTCTGCTAACAGCAATAGTTGTTGTTGCGGCAGGGTGCAAAAAAGACAAGGACAAGGATAAAAATCCAGACAACAACGACGGAAAGATAAAATACCTAACAAAGGTAACTGAAACAGAAGAGGGTGAAATCAGAGTTTTCATATTAACCTACGACAATAAGAACCGTTTGATTTCGTACAACCTACAAGACAACACTGAAGCTAAAATTTACAGCTATGATGCTAATGGCAATCTAACTAAGATAGAATCAAAAACCGATACAGAAAGGGAGGTTTATGAGGTTGCTTATACAAATGGAGTACCGACTACCGGAACACGAAAAACATATACAGGACAAACACTTAAATCAAACGAAACCATTCAATATACAGTAGCTGATGGTAGGGTATCAAAAATTGTGATGAAAGAGGGTAATGATGACCCGGTAGAATATGTCCTTACTTATCAAAATGGAAATCTTTCAAAAATGGACGTTACCGCTGGAGAGCAAACTTTTAGCAGTGCTTTTACTTATGGGACTAAGAAATCTCCACTGTATGCTTCTCTGTTAAAGTACATCATATCACCCGGGGAATCTCTTGAATTCTCCTCAAAGAATGAATTGCTAACTGCCGCAATTACATTAGGTGAAAACCCGGGATTTTCTTCTACCAGCACCTTTACTTATGATGGTGATGGTTACCCACTAACAGGAAAAACAAGAGTATCAGGAGATGATCACGATACTGTATTAAAATTTGAATATAAATAACGTTTCAAGCTCGATTCTATTGTCAAAAATAGAAGCAGGGCGGAGGTCTCCTTCGCCCTTTTTTGGATTATAAGAAATTGATTATCTTTGAGATATGAACATCCCTCCCAAATACCTTACTGTATTTATTGTGTTCTTTTATTTTTCTCTGCAGGTCGGGGCAAAAAGCAAAAGTTCGGGGGAATTCCATGCAGATACTCTACTGATCAATAAATATCTTTCATTAGGAAAACAAAAGCACAAACAAAACAAACTAGACTCAGCGAAGCTTTATTTTAATAAGGCATTAATGCTAAGTAGGGTGAGAAAAGATTCAGCAGGAATGGTGAATGCTTATATTGGTATCGGCACTGAAGACTATCATCGTGGTGACTTTAAAAATGCGACAGCCAATTGGCTTTCCGGATTAAAGATTGCTGAATTGATGAAGGATCAAGTTAAACAGCTTGAATTAAACTCAAATCTATCGTCTGTTTTTTTAACGCTGGTAAACAAGAAAAAAGCAACCTACTACACAGAAGCCACCTATAAAATTGCTAAGATACTTAAGGATACCGCTTCTCTTGTTATAGCATTGCTAGATATATCTAGTAGAGAAGGAATATTCGGAAGTTTAGACAAAGAGGCTTATCACTTAAAGGAGGTTATTAAATTAAGTAAAGCATCAAAGAACTACACATATGAGGTTACCGCATATTTAAACCTGGGTCAGTCCTATAAAGATCACAAAAACTATAAATTTTCTCTATATTATTATGGCAAAGCTGACTCTACTTCCAAAGCGCACCATTTAAAAGAATATGATCGCATGATTTACATGTCAACGGCCGGAGTATTACATGCAATGAACAAAAATAAAGAGGCTTTAAAGTATATAAAAATGGTTATTCCTCTTGCCAAACAAGCAGGTGCTGCTGCTCGCCTGCGAGACATATATAGCCTCACCTCCAACATCTATAGCAGCTTAAACAATCATAAAGAGGCGCTCCATTACCTTAGAAAAAGCAACTTTATAAAAGATTCTCTGTTTAGTATTGAGAACGAAGCTGCCATACATCGAATGGAAATTGAGCATCAAAGTGTTAAAAGAGAAAAGGCCATTTCTGATCAAAAGCTGATCATCTCCAAAAACAAGCTTGAACTGCAGGAAAAGAATAAATACATTACAATTGCGGTTTTAGCCACCATAATTCTTGCCGCAATTTCACTGGCTGTTTATCTGGTTTATTCTGCTAAACATAAGGTCGACAAGCACAAGTTAAACCTTATTCAGAAAGAAAAAGAAGTTGCGATTCTTGAGGCCCTAATTAATGGAGAAGAAAAAGAGAGATCGAGACTGGCGCTTGAACTTCATGATAGTGTGGGAGGTATTTTATCTGTTACTAAAATGCAAATGAGTATTTTATTAGATGAACACCATTACCTTTCGAACTCTTCTACATTTAAAAAAACAGTTTTCATGCTGGATAATGCTTCAAGTGAAACAAGGTCCATTGCACATAATTTAGCACCACAGATATTATTTCAAAAAGGATTAAACGCCTCCATTGCTTCATTATGCGAAAAGACAAATGGATCAACATTAAATGTTGTTTACTACTCCATTGGAAATGTGGACAGATACAACAGTGACTTTGAGCTTTTCATCTATCGAACAGTTCAGGAAGGCTTAACCAATATTATTAAGCACGCGTGCGCCAAAGAGGTAATTGTTCAGCTATCAAACAGCAATAATGTATTAAATCTAACTATTGAAGATGATGGCAAGGGAATGGATGCTACCACGATTGGCGTTAACGGAATGGGACTAAACAATATGCGGCTTAGAACCATCGCAAAAGGCGGAATTTTCGAGCTTTCCTCATCAGGTTCGGGTACAACAATTTTCCTTGAATTTGACATCACTCCATATATTCTAAACAACATTAATGACCCAATTGACGATTTTTCATTAGTGAAAAATTAAACCCAGATAAATAATGATATCGTGATTGCCAAACTTATCATCCTCCTTACGCTTTGTCTACCAGTATATTCTTTATCAAAAAATGATTCAGACGGCGACAGCACTACGGTAAAAAAATTCATGAGACTAGCCAATGAGCACCTAAAGAATGGTAAAATGGATTCAGCGGATTTCTATTACAATAAGGCCGGAGTTTTGGCAAAAAAAATAAAGTATCATCGAGGTTTTTTTGATTACACAAGCCGTTATTCCAATTTTCTCTTTCAGGAGCTCAGATACAAGGAAGCCCTTATCATTGGGCAACAGCAATTGGAATTAAGTTTAAAGCTGAACGAGAAGAAACGGGCTTCAAAGGCCTATAACAATATTGCGTTACAGTATCATGCGCTTGGAAAATTCAATTTATCTGCAGAGAATTTCATTAAAGGGCTTCGCCTTTCTGAACAATTAAATGACCCATTAAATGAAAGGATAACTTATACCAATATGGCATCATTATTTTTTGACATTGGTGACAAAAAGAAAAGTATTTATTATGCTCAGAAGGGTTATGACTTAGCAATCCAACTAAAAGATGAAACCCAGATTGCACGAAGCCTTGTTAACCTTGGATGCAGCAAAACTTTAAATGGCAAGTATACCGAGGCAATAGCAGATTTTAAACAAGTAATTGCATTTGGGAAAAACACCGATGATATTACAATGGAGCTTAACGGCATTATCAACATTGCTGACATATACATCCGAACAAAGGACTACACGAAAGCCCTGGAATGGAATCAGAAAGGCTATGCTATGCTTAACCCAAATACTCCCGGAGATTATGACATTTATATATTGGGTGGCCTTGCAAATTCCTACTTTAACCTGAAGCAATACAAAAAAGCAGATCATTTCTTTAAGCAAGTAATTGGCAGCGCCGAAAATCAATTAACAAAGAATGAACTTAGAGATCTTTACCTCGTTGGTTCAAACTTAAAAGAACAATTGGGTAAACCCGCAGAAGCTTTAATGCTGAGAAAAAAATATCAGGCACTTAGTGATTCTATGTTAAATGCCAACACCCAAAATAGCATACAAGAGCAAGAGATTAAATATCAAAGTTCCTTAAAAGAAAAAACGCTGGCACAACAGAAGCTTAAACTTTCAAATCATCGTTATGAGTTGCAGAAACAGAATAAATGGCTCATTTTTTCTGTTTCTTTATGTGCATTGTTCATGACCCTAAGTTTGTTGATCTATCTGGTGTACCGACAAAGACAAAAGGTCTCTCTTGCTGAAAGGGAAAAACAATTATTGCAGGCCCGGTTAACCGGCGAGGAAAATGAACGTTCTCGGCAAGCCCGGGAGCTCCATGATGGTGTAGGAGGTATCCTATCCGCAGCAAGAATGCAGATGAGTACACTTAAAGATGAAATTGTTGGCTCCCAGATAGGCACCTATGCACGAACACTATCATTAATTAATTATGCTTCGGAAGAAGTCCGCAACATCTCACACAATCTTGCTCCTGAGGTAGTGCTAAATGAAGGATTGGAAATGGCAATTACCCGATTCTGCAAGAGAATTAGTCAGCCGGGACTAATCATCAACTGCTATTTAATTGGAAAAATTCCGGCACTAAAAAGTGAGTATGAACTGCTGATTTACCGCATCGTTCAGGAAGCAGTAAATAATATATTAAAACATGCAAAAGCGACAGAAGCAATTGTGCAGTTATCAATTAATGATACGCTACTGAGTCTTACCATCGAAGATAATGGAATTGGTTTCGATACGGCCATTTTCTCTAACACCGGAATGGGATTAATGAACCTGCAGTCGCGGACTTTGAATCTTGGTGGAACTTTTGAGATTTCCTCCTTGCCCAATTCAGGCACTACTATTTTCCTTGAATTTGATGTTAAGTCATTCATTCTAAATCCAGATCAGGAGGCAATTACCCTCAAGGCGAAGTCTTTTGCAACCCCAATTAATCCGGAAGCGTTTTAACATTCTTACTGCAAACCAGTTAACAGTTTTTTAAGATTTATTGTTTTTCGTATCTCACGAATAGCATCCATGGAAAGACCTCCTGATGATCCTTTTTCTTCTATTTTATATCTAAAAAGATCTATTAGAGCCAGTTGAATGGCATACACCGGTAATGACGCTTTTAAAAAATCTTTATTTGGGACTACCAGTTTCTTCCCCCTATTCGTAGTTGCAGGTGCCTGTTTCTGTTCAGCACTTAGTGAGGCAAGTTTTTGTTTTTCCTTCTGAACATCATCCTCATACTTTGCCACCATACGCTGTTGTTCTAATAAATTCCCGGCCTCTTCGGCCTTCATCGTGCTATCCGTTTTTTTCATTTCCCTTTCAAATTTTTCTTTATTTGTTTTTGCTTTCTCAGGGTCTGTTTTAGCCAGATAAGCTAAACCTTCATTTACTGCTTTTATAGTAGCGTCCTTCTTGGCTAACCACTGTTTATAGGTTGACCCTTTATTAAATGATTTTTTTACCTCTTCCAAATCCTTTTCCTTTTGTTTAATGCTGATTTCAATTACTTTGGCAACACTAACAGGTACAAATAATGGTTTATCTATTTTAGTGACAACAACCAAACCCTGTCGATATACTGGAAAGCCACTAATACTATCTATAATTTCAGGTTCTTCAAAATACCCATCCTCTCCTGTTCCAATTTTATTTGCCAAGAGAGAGATATCATTAAAGTAAACATTTATTGATGGCCCTTCTGCTGCCCTTTCAATTTTGGGATTATCTCCTCTTGTAAAATATTCGCGGATAATCATACCTGACTTTCCCGGAATTGGCTGTTTTGGATCGCCCCCGTTTTCACATAGTGCAGCATACAAGCCAATTTCATAGCCATTTGGCGGGTTTAAAAAGGGAATTTGATGGATCAATTCCATAAAACGACCCATATTGGAATACATTTGCTTTTGCTGATCCATTTTATAGCCAAAATATTGTGCCCGCTGATAAGACACACTCTTTTGAACTGCCGGAAACCAAACTCCTTTACTTTTAGCTAGCCGATAAGATTGCGCTGAGGCTATACTCCAAACTGTGCAAAAAAAACAAATAGAAATGAGCTGTTTAAGTTTTAACATAAAAAATGTTTAATTAAGTGGACTAAGTTCGGCTTAGCACACTTAGTTTTATTTCCTGCTATCACCAATTTTACTCTTATAAACAGATAAGAATTTAAATACATAAATTTGCGGACTAACAAAAAAAAGCTAGATATGACTTATCCGGAAAAACTGAGCGAGATACGCAAACAAATGAAGGCCGACAATGTACAGGCTTACATTATTCCATCTGCAGATCCGCATATTAGTGAATATTTGCCAGATCATTACAAATGCATTCCTTTTGCTTCGGGCTTTACGGGCTCAGCAGGCACATTGGTAATTACATATGACTTTGCAGGACTGTGGACTGACTTCCGCTATTTTGAACAAGCTGCTGAACAACTAGAAAACAGTGGTTTTGAACTGGTAAAACAAAAGGTGCAACATGCTCCTGAATATATTCAATGGTTGATAGAAAAATTAGAAAACGGATCTGTTGTTGCCAGCAATGAAAAGCTGCTATCTCTACTTTTAGGAGATTTGTTTACTCAACAGTTTTCTGTTAAGAATATCACCTTAGCCAATAAAGACTATTTAAATTCCATTTGGAAAAACAGACCTGAGCTGCCAAAGGAAAGTGCATTTTTAATCGCCGAAAAACACATTGGACAGTCTGTAAGCAGTAAACTTGCCGAGGTAAGATCAGCGCTAAAAAAACAAGGTGCTGCTTATCATTTAGTATCTTCTTTAGATGATATGGCCTGGTTATTCAACATCCGTGGAAATGATGTGAGTTACAACCCTGTAGTTTTAAGCTTTGCATTAATCAATCAGGACCATGCGAAACTATTTATTAACCCGGATAAATTAAGCACTGACGATAAAGAAGAATTACTAAAAGAGGGCGTAGAAGTATTTGCTTACGAAGACATTGAAGACGCTCTAGCGCGAATCCCTGAGAACAGCTCTATATTTATTGATCCAAAACGCAACTGCTTTGCCTATGCGAAGTTAGTTTCGAAAACAGTAAGCGTAATAAAGGATACCAATCCATCAACCCATCTTAAGGCCGTTAAAAATGAAACAGAGCTCGCAAACACCCGCACTGCAATGGTTAAGGATGGTGTTGCGATTACCCGTTTCCTAAAATGGCTTTCTGAAAACATTGGGAAAACGTTAATTACTGAACTTTCTGCAGCGGCTGAATTGCTTAAGTTTAGAGCAGGCCAGGAAGGCTTTGTTGGCGATAGTTTCAATACCATTAGCGCATATAGAGCTCATGGTGCCCTACCTCACTATGGCGCATCAGAAGAAAGTAATTCGGAAATAAAAGCAGAGGGATTATTCCTTCTGGATTCAGGTGGTCAGTATTTTTACGGAACTACCGATATTACACGTACCATCCCAATGGGAAATAATACAGATGAGGAAAGAACCGATTATACGCTAGTACTAAAAGGTATGATTGATGGTTGTAAAACCCGCTTCCCGAAAGGTACTTGTGGCTATCAGATTGATGCCATAACACGTAAGCCTCTATGGGATTATGCAGTTAATTATGGTCATGGAACGGGACATGGTGTTGGTTACTTTCTAAATGTACATGAAGGACCTCAGGTATTAAACCCGACAGCAACACCGATTGCTCTTGAGCTTGGAATGATATCATCTGTAGAGCCTGGAATTTATCGCCCGGGGAAACATGGTGTGAGAATTGAAAACCTTGTAAACACCATTAAGGATGTAACCAACGAGTTTAATGAATTCTATTCATTTGAATGCTTAACCATTGCTCCAATTAGCACTAAAATTGTTAAAAAAGACTTACTGGAACAAAACCAGATTGACTGGCTTAACGGTTATAATGCATTGGTGTTTGAGAAGCTTAGCCCGTTCCTTACTGAAGAAGAAATAGTGTGGTTGGCTGAAGAAACTAAAGGCATTTAGCCTACTTCAGTATAAGGGGGGAATGTAAATAGCAAAGGTTACATTCTTTAGATTTTTGCACCCTATTGGGGTTAATCTAAGGAATGTAACCTTTCTTATTTTTTTAGGCATTTTCTAGCCCCCTGCTTTCCTAGCTAACAGAGCGGTCCAAATGAACATATCCGCCATCAACGTAAACAAGTTGTCCTGTAGTATGGCTAGAAACCTCTGACAGCAAGAATATAGTTGCATTAGCTATCTCTTCTGCAGTCGTCATTCTATTTCCCAATGGGATTTTAGCTTTAATAGAAGCTAGTTTCTCTTCAGAGTTAGGTATAGAGCTAATCCATGTTTGATACAGAGGTGTATAACACTCCGATACAATCACCGAGTTTACACGGATACCGTGAGGTAGTAATTCAACTGCCCACTCTCTTGTAAGTGCATTACGGCCGCCATTTGCTGCCGCATAGGCTGATGTACCACCCTGGCCAGTATCTGCAACCTTTGAGCCTATATTAACAATAGATCCTTTAGATTTGATCAATGATGGCAACGCATGATGTGCCATTAAATAATAATGCACCATATTTTTGTGCAGGCTTTCGATGAATTTCTCATAGCTGCCATTGGTTAGACTTACACCGTCATTTACACCGGCATTATTTACCAATCCATCTATACGACCGAACTTTTCTAACACCTGGCTTACCGCCTTTGCATTATCTTCAGGATTAGTTAATTCAGCAACAACCTGAAATACCTGTCCACCACTCGCGGCCACATCATTGGCCAGTTTTAAATTATCTGATTCGTTTCTTCCAATGATAACAGGAATGGCACCTTCTTTGGCCAATACTCTTACAATGCCCTCGCCAATGCCCTTTGCACCGCCAGTTACGATAATTACTTTATCTTTTAATTGCAGATCCATAGATTGCTTATTTCAAATTGTAAAATTTAGTTGCATTACCACCCCAAAAAAGTGCCTGCTCGTTTTCAGAAAGCTTAGAAACATAGCTTTTAGCAAGGTCTATAACCTGCCCGTATGCCCCTGCCAACAAGCTTACCGGCCAGTCAGATCCATACATTACTCTATTTGCTCCAAAGGCTTCGAATACGACATCCAGATATGGGGTAAAATCTTCATTCTTCCAGTACTTCCAATCCGCCTCAGTTACCATGCCCGATGCTTTACAGTATACATTTTCATGAGCGGCCAGCTTTTGTATGTCAAGCGCCCACTCGGTGATGTGTTTATTTTTAATATCCGGTTTTGCAATATGATCCAGTACAAAAAGCTGATCAGGGAATTGAGCTACCAACTCCGGCACATACTTAAGCTGATCAGGAAAAACCAATATATCGTAGGTAAATCCGTATTTTTTCAGCTTGCTAATTCCGTTAACAAACTCCGTCTTCAACATCAATGCGCGGTCGGTTTCGCCCTGCAAAATATGTCTGAATCCTTTCATCTCCGGATGCTCACTTAAATCAGCCAGTTGCTCATTAATATTGTCAGCTCTTAAATCAACCCAGCCAACAACCCCTTTAACAAAAGGATTATCTTTAGCATTTTGAAGTTGAAAAGCATTCTCTTTGGCCGACTGATCTGCCTGAACAACGACACAACCATCAAAATTAAAATGCTCGAGTACAGGTTGCAGGTGCTTAGGAAGAAAATCGTCCTGCAGCACCGCCATATCATCTGTTATCCAGCTATCCCTTAAGGCATTATATTTCCAGAAATGCTGATGAGAATCAATTCTTAACATAATTTTTTACCTGTTGTTTTGATGTGCCAAGGCCATCAATGCCCAGTTCTACAACATCGCCTTCTTTAAGATAAATTGGAGGTTTAAACCCTAGTCCAACACCAGCAGGCGTTCCTGTAGAGATTACATCACCAGGTAATAAAGTCATAAACTGACTTACATATGCAATTACGAAAGGCACGTTAAATATGAAGTTAGAAGTATTGCCATCCTGCATTATTTTACCGTTAACGCTAAGCCATAATCTAAGATTATCAACATCAACTATTTCATCTTTAGTTGCAAGGAATGGACCTAAAGGAGCAAAAGTATCGCAACCTTTTCCTTTATCCCATGTTCCGTTTCTTTCGATCTGGAATTCACGTTCTGATACATCGTTATGCAACACATAACCAGCTACATAATCAAGTGCATCAGCTTCTTCAACATAAGATGCTTTTTTACCGATTACAACTGCCAATTCAACTTCCCAGTCTGTTTTAACAGAGTTTTTAGGGATAACGATATCATCAAAAGGCCCTACTAAAGCAGTAGTCGATTTCATAAAAATAACCGGTTCCGGTGGTAATGGTGCATTGGTTTCCTTTGCGTGATCTGCATAGTTTAACCCGATGCAAACAATTTTTGAAGGACGTGCTACAGGTGAACCTAAACGTGTGTTGGCAGGCACCTGAGCTAGCTTGCCTTCATTTGCTTTAACAAATGCTTCAAGTCTGGCTAAGCCATTATCATTAAAAAACTTCTCGTTGTAATCTTCGCCAAATGCCGAGGTATCATACCAAATATCGTTTACAATAACGCCGGTTTTTTCCTGATCGGCTGCTCCCCATCTGATTAATTTCATTGATTTATATTTATTTAAAAAAACTCAAATTAGTTATTTAATTTAACAAATCCTCCATCTAAAGGATAGTCATTTCCGGTTACAAAGCCTGCTTCGTCTGAACATAAGTATAATGCAAGTGAGGCCACTTCTTCCGGTTTACCCATACGACCGATTGGCTGACTTTTCGATAACTTTTCGAAAATAGCCTCTTCCTGACCCGCATAATTTTTAGCAATAAAACCATCAACAAACGGTGTATGCACCCTTGCAGGTGAAATACTGTTACATCTGATTCCATCTGCCATATAATCGCGTGCTACAGACAATGTCATTGCGTAGATAGCACCTTTACTCATCGAATAAGCAAATCTATCAGTAATACCAACTAAGGCAGCTATAGACGCCATATTAAGGATTACAGGAGCACTGCTTTTTTTCAATGCAGGGATAGCAGCGTACAAACAGTTATAAGCGCCTTTAACATTTACATTAAAGATTTTGGTAAAATCGTCTTCACTTGTGGTTTCAAGCTTTCCAACATGAGCAATACCTGCATTGTTAACCAGAATATCTATATTTCCTATTTTATTAAAAATATCAATTACTTGAGCTTGATTGCTTACATCACAACTATAACCTATTGCATTTCCGCCTGCTTTACTGATCTCATCTATGGTTTGTGCAGCAGCCTCAGCATTTAGTTCGATAATGTGAACCAAAGCACCCTGTTTTGCAAAAAGCACTGATATTGCTCTGCCAATTCCGCTTCCACCGCCTGTAATAATTGCTGATTTTCCTTTTAAACTGAACATACTTATACTATTATAATGAAACGCCTCTTTTCCATGGGATGAAATCATCCTGATTTAACAATACTGCTTTAGGAGTGATTTCGCCACTAGCAGCTTTGATACAATATTCTAAAATCTCCTCGCCCATTTGTTCAATGGTTTTTTCTCCGCGAATAATTGCTCCGGTATCGATATCAATAATATCACCCATTCTATTGGTAAGGGCTGTGTTTGTAGCTATTTTAATAACAGGACAAACAGGGTTTCCTGTCGGCGTACCTAAACCTGTAGTGAAAAGGATTAAGGTAGCACCACTTGCCGCTTTTCCGGTTGTTGCCTCCACATCATTTCCTGGCGTACACACCAAGCTTAAGCCTGGTTTAGTTGCAGGTTCTGTATAATCCAAAACATCTACCACAGGCGAAGTGCCTGCTTTTTTAGCTGCTCCCGTACTTTTGATCGCATCGGTAATTAAGCCATCTTTTATATTTCCCGGGGATGGGTTCATGTGAAATCCTGAACCGACAGCGTGAGCTTGTGCATCATACTCCTGCATTAGTCTGATAAATTTATCAGCCGTAGGTTTATCTACACATCTATCAATTATGTTTTGCTCAGCCCCACATAACTCAGGGAATTCTGCCAACAAAACTTTAGCGCCAAGTGCGACTAATAAATCAGAAGTATAACCAACTGAAGGATTAGCAGAGATGCCACTGAAGCCATCGCTACCACCACATTTAACACCAACGCATAGTCGACTAAGTGGGGCAGGACTTCTTTCTACTTTATTGATCTCGGTTAAACCCGAGAAAGTTTTAAGAATTGCATCTTTTATCAGTTGCTCTTCGCTTTGGCTTTGCTGCTGTTCAAAAATTAAGACCTTTTTGTTGAACGTAGGATTACGCTCTTTAATGTCATTTAACAAACTTTGAGTTTGTAAGTGCTGACAGCCAAGGCTAAGAACCGTAATACCGGCCACATTCGGATGATCTGCATAAGCAGCTAATAAATTGCTCAATAGATCGGAATCCTGACGTGTACCTCCGCAACCACCCTGGTGATTAAGGAATTTTATGCCATCAACATTTTTGAACACTCTGTTTTTGACTGCCTGAGCAGAAGCAAGGTGATCTATATCAAAAGATTCAATTGATTCGCCATCCTGATACGCGGTAAGCAACTGATCTGTAAATTGCTTATACTTATCAGTTACATTATAGCCCAAAGTGTTGTATAATGATTCCTTTATTACATCAAGGTTTCTGTTTTCGCAAAAAACAGTTGGTATAAACAACCAATAATTTGCTGTTCCTACTTTACCATCCTGACGGTGGTATCCGTTGAATGTTCTGTTTTGAAACTTTGATACATCCGGTACCTGCCATTGATAATTCACATCTCTGTAGGCATAGTCCTGAGAAGCATGATGAACATTTTCGGTAGTCATCAATCCTCCCTGAGGAATAAAAGCAGTGGCTTTACCAACCAAAACCCCATACATTAACACATCTTCTCCAATTGCTCTTTCCGTTATAAAGAACTTATGTTTTGCGTGTACATCATCCTGTAAATCGAATGTTAAGTTATTCCATTCAATTTTTAGCCCTTTTGGTAAATCTTGCAACGCTACCAGAACGTTATCGTCTGGATGTATTTGCAAGAAACTCTTATTAGTTATTATTGACATTATGCTTTTAATTCAAATATTTTATCCATCATCACCCATTTTTCACCCGGTTTAGAACCCGGAATAGCCTGCTGATATTTCCACATTAATTTCTCCCATTCCTGCACCTTTTCATTTGAGGCATCCATAGCTCCTTTCTTTTCAAAGCTAAATTTACCATTTACTTCCATAATCATGAACAGCCTATTGCCATATCTGTAAATTTCCATGGCATCAATGCCGGCAGAGGTAATACTGTCCTGAATTTCAGGCCATACCTGCTCGTGCATGACTTCGTATTCTTTGATCAGATCAGGATCATTTACCAGATCAAGCGCTAAACAATATCTTTTCATTTTATATATTTTTCTAAGGTTTTAATATTACGCTCTTTTTACAACCTTGTGTCCGGTTATACCAAACAGGAATACAACAGCAAAGCATATTAATGGCACGATATAACCAACCTGTATATCGGCTAAATCAGCAATATAACCCATTGCCGGCGGCAATAACGCCCCACCAACGATGGACATAATGATCAGACTGCTTCCAAATTTTGTGTCCTTTCCAAGATCTTTGATCCCCAGCGAGAATATAGTTGGGAACATGATGGACATGAAGAATGCAATACCAATAACAGCAAACAATGCTACAGTACCATGAGATACTATTGCAACAACGCACAGCACCATACTGGCTACGGCATAAATAGCTAATAAACGCTCTGCCTTTATAAATTTCATTAGGAAAGTACCAAGTACACGCCCGGTTAAAAAGGCTAACCCCATTCCAATACCTGCATAGCCAGCTGCCTTTTGCTGATCTATTTCCGCAGCTTTGGTAGCATACAGAATAAAAAAGCTAAACACACAAACCTGCGCACCTACATAAAAGAACTGCGCAAGAATAGCCCATCTCAGGTGTTTATGTTTAAGCGCATCCCATATGGTATGGTCAGTTGCTTTGTCGCCAGGCTCTTCTGTTTCTACAATTTCAGGTAATTTCAAAAAGACGAAGATGATTGCGATTACAAGAATAATACCTCCCAGCACTAAATAGGGCATTTTTACAGATGACGCTTCTGATGCCAAGGCAAATTCCCTTGCAGAAGCAGTCATTTTATTTAATTCAGCATCTGAAATACCTTCAATTAAAATAATTTTAGCACCAATTATCGGAGCTGTCATTGCAGCAAGCCCATTAAATGACTGTGCAAAGTTCAAACGAAAAGTTGCCGTTTCGGGAGGGCCAAGCAATGATGCATAAGGATTAGCCGCCGTTTCCAGAATGGTAAGTCCACATGCGATAATAAATAACGCTCCTAAAAAGAATACATATGCTTGGGTATTTGCAGCAGGTATGAATAAAAACGACCCTATGGCAAACAATGCTAAACCAAGAATGATCCCGGTTTTATAACCATACTTTTTCATAATGAATCCTGCTGGAAGCGCCATCACAAAGTAGGCGATGAATACAGCAGAATCTACCAATGACGCTTCTAAAGTACTTAGACTAAAAGACCTTTTTAAATGCGGGATTAGAATTGGATCTAAATTATGTACAAAGCCCCACATAAAAAACAGGGAGGTAATCATAATAAATGGAAACAGGTACTTGTTTTGAGTCATCTGGTTTAATTTTTTGGTTAGTCAAAGAACGCGTTTTTTGAAATGATTTATTTTATCATTTTACCTTATTATTAAGCTATTTTGGCAAATAAAGATTCGGTTAACTACATTGAGTGGCTCGTTACCCAATGTGCTCTTACAGAAATCTCAATTCATTTGCCAAAATAACTTAATCGGATTTGTTCTGATTATCTGATTTCAATTCGTGCATTAAATAGTCCGATAGTTGTATGCGGAGAAAGTGGATTGTGCAATTGCCAGCTAATTGGATAGTATTTCCCTTTCTCTACAGCAATTGGTTTTAGCTCCTGGCGATAAACCGTTTGATTTAATTTGTTATCAATGCTCATCACATTGATTTTTTTAAAGCCATTATAGTACTTCACAATCAACTGATTCTTTCCCTTTTTGAGTGGTAATAAGATTACATCCTTTAATTGTTTTTCTTTAAATGGATTGTTATGCTCTGCCAATACTTTTCCATTCAACGTAACAGTAACACCATCTCCACTGGTTATGCCGACAAGACAGGACTGATCTTTATCTGAAGTAATTTCCTGTAAGAAATAGGTTGCTGAATTTTTATCTGCCTCTATTTCATAAGTAACATTATTTTTCCTGTTAGCTTCCTTACTCCATACCTGACTGTCGTTATTTGGCCAAGGCTTACTCACATCTACATTGGTTAAGTTTCCATGTACCCCACCCATACCTGAGTAATAAGAGCCCGACTGGTAAATATCTCCCCATTGAATAGCTGCAGGATCATTCTTTAGCATCTCGGCACCAGTTCCGTTCAATGTAACAACGGTAGTTTTTCCATTAATTTCTAAATCTATTGCCTTCCCTTTTTCTTCGTCTGTATAATAGATAACAGGTGTTAGGTTCCCCCCTTTTGAAGGGCTGATCGTCCACGATTCCTTTACAGTGCTTTGATAACGGTTATTGTAATCTACTCCTGAGCTGCTATAATGCTTAAAAGCATTATGCGAGTTAAGGGTTAACGGTGTTTTAGTGAATGCGATGATGTTTGCTGGAGGCACAGAATATCCATTGGCAAACTCCACTACAATCACTTTAAATTCCTTTTCAATAGCTAAACCTTGAGGAACATTAATTGTTACGCCAGAAGCATTCTGACTGAATTTACCTTTTTTATTCTCCCCAAGAACGTACACATCATTAATTTTCCCTTTAAGTCCAGGAAGCGCTATTACTCCATTTTCAGGAGCTGAAAGCAAGTGCAAATAGATTTTATTTGGTCTGCTGGTAAGGCTTCCCCATTTAAATGAAATATGGAAAGGATCAGGATCTGTTCCATAAATGGCTTCTTTGTTCTTATCCAACCATTTGCCTATGCTTAGCAAAACATCCTTTTCGAAATCAACCACTGAACCATCTCCTTTGGGACCTATATTCAATAAGAAATTACCTCCGCGACTTGCAACTTTAATTAAGCTTGTCAGTTTTTCACGAATTTTCGCTTCCTCACTTCCTCTTTCCTGCCACGAACGGTAGCTCCAGGTTTCATCAAAGAAAGATGCAGGTGACTGCCATGGTACTCCAATTGCATAATCCGGCTCCTGATTATCACCCATCACATTAAAATCGCCCATATCGTTTCCGATTCTGCTACCGATCATACAATCAGGTTGAAGCTTATGAACTAAATCTCTTAACTCCCTGCTCTCGTCTGCATTTTGAGAGCCCATATCAAACCACAGCTCTGAAATTGGTCCGTAATTACTTAATAGTTCTGTAATCTGTTTTTTATTGTATTGCACATGCTCAGGTGTAATATAATCTGAATTACTACTCGAAATTGGAGAAGCCTGAGGGTAATGCCAATCGATTAAAGAGAAATACAATCCAAATCTTAATCCACCACGCTTGCATGCCTCAGAAAGTTCTTTTACCACATCTCTTTTGAAAGGTGTAGCATCAACCACGTTAAAATCTGTAGTATTGGTTTTGAACATACAGAAGCCATCGTGGTGTTTTGAGGTAATTACGATAGAACGCATACCTGCTTTTTTAGCCAATGAAACAATAGAATCTGCATTCCAGTTTTTAGGATTAAACCTTTTAGCCACATCTGCGTAAGTATCACTGTAGATACCTGCATGGGCCTGAATCTGTTCACTTAATCCCTTTGTAACTGGTTTTCCTTCCCAAACCCCACCTAAAACAGAATAAATTCCGTAGTGAATGAACATAGAATATTTTTGATCCTGCCACTCTTTTAAAGCTTTAGGGTCGTGCTGACCAAAAGCCAGGGTTTTACAGAGGGTTAATAATGCAAATAAAATGGTTGCTTTTTGTTTCATGTTTTACTGGTTGTCGTATTTATTTGAGCGGCTTATCTAAGTTGATCTTTTGTGTATTTTGGCTTCTAAAAATAGTCATTTCGACAGTTTTATCTGATTTATTTTTCTGCTGTTCGGCAACCAATTCAGCTACTTTATTTGTTGTTTTCTTTTTAAAAGAAAGGATAACATCATTAGGTTTTAATACCCCAACAAAAGGACTATTCGCATCTACACCAAGTACCAGAACACCTATTTCTTCAGGCATTCCTGTTGCAGAACGCTCGCCCAATGTTTCCAGGTTTTTAACTTTCAATCCAAACCATTCAGTAGACTCACTCATGTTTACACCTTCTATTCCCTTAAGGACAGGAATTGGTGCTTTTTTGGCAATTTTGCGTAAGGACGGTGATGTTACGCCAAATTTATCAGTAGCAAAGTTCTTAAAGCCTAAAGCCAATGCTTTAGAAGTGCTTTTAACGCTGTAGTCGCCAATTGAAGGATTTACAAATTCAGGGTTTCCAAATGTAGAGTGCTGATCTGTACCTGCCTGCTGTGATTTTTCTAACGAGGCTTTATCTGCAAAGAAGTTATAGTCGATCTCTTTACCCCAGAAGTTGATTCCGATAGGATAATAATTTCTGGTTACAATGTTATGCTTAAACACATCTCCACTGTTTTCGAACCAAACATGGGGATGAAATGAATTATTTAGAATGATATTATTTTCTACTGTTCTGTAAAACCCTTCACGAAGTTTTAACCCTCCATTTAAACAAACGTTATTATAGATGCGATAGTTGCTTGACCCGTCGTCCAAATCGATATCCCATCCATGCTCACAGTGAAATCTATTGTCGTGCAGTGTAATGGTCTTTATTACATCAGCTGTGATTAATGCAGGGTTATCTTTAACGATCTTATTCATTACAGGAACATCAGCATTCCAATATCTATCTCTACCCCATGAATTAAATGCACCATGATCTCCTGATTCCAAAACAGTATTGAAAACATCATTAAAGGCAATCTCATGGCCACCCCATGTTCCTTCACTAATATTTATACCTGCTCTTGGAACATCGTAAATGGTATTATGAATAGCATTGATACTCATCGACATTGAAATTTGCACACCTGCTACCTGCTTTTCAACCTGTCCCAGCCCATACATCAATGTATTTTCGACTGTACAATTTGCAGGGTAGTTGTTTGTTTTTGGTCCACGAACCGTATCAATTTCGTTAAATGGTACAAATTGAGCATATTCGAAACTAGGAGAACGAACCGCTTTTGGATCGCCAACAAAGCAAACTCCGCTCGCCCCTGCGTAAGCGATATGACAGCCTGAGACTTTATTATTTCTGTTGTAATTGCTTAAAAATATGGCATTGCCTCCAACATGGTTGAAGTAACAAGACCTCACCTGGCACGACTCTGCTCCTTCCATCAAAACTGCACCACCTCTGTATATGGTCCAATCGCTACGCAATAGTGGCTCTTTGGTTTCCATAAACGTTCTAAGTGTATGGGTAAGTTCAAGGCCTTCGATGTTTATATTTTTAACAGGAGTTTTTTCGGAGCCCTTAAATTCAAAAAGATGTTTTAAGCGAGGGATTTCGACTTTAGATCCGGCAAGGTTAGTGTTGGACGGTTCTGGGTAATAATAAAGCATCTTTTCCTCTTTATTATAATACCACTCTCCTACTGTATCGAGTTCTTCGAATATATTTTCAACGAAGCGATGCTTCTCATGCATCCCCATTTGGCGGTTATTTTGGTAGCCACCTTCCATTTTCAGTTTCCCTTCTCCATCTTTTCCGGTAATCTGGTATTGATAACCACCCCACTCTGCTCTATGCAATGCATGGATAAAACCACCTGTTGGGTTTTTCCAGCTAGCTATGCGCTCTGGGCTCAATGCATCTGCAGAAGACCCACCAAAGAACCTTACTGCAGGATTGTAGTTAGGGTATCTAGCCATGCGTTGCTGATGGCTGTTAATGAAAAGCTGATCAAGAATATAGTCGCCACCAACCTTGGCTTTCATGATTTTGCCTTTATAACTTTCCCATTTTAAGGTTAAAGGAGTTCCGCCACTGACAACTACTTTTTCGTTTGCATATGGCTTTATGGTTAGCTCGCCATTTGCTTTTCTTGAATCTTCAGGAGTAAACACAACGGTTTGTGATAGATAATGCGTTCCTCCGCGGAGGAATATAACAACTTTGCCAGGGGTATTCCGCGCAGCAAGTTGCGCTCTTTTTATAGTCGCAAAAGGCTTTTCTCTGGTTCCTGAATTTTTATCACTCCCTTTTGGGGAAACATAGAAATCTTTGGCGAAGGCACAATTGATTGTCAACAATACGGCAAATAGAAATGAGAACAAAGATTTCATTAGCTTTCTTTTTAGGTTTAATTTGGTTTATTAGGTTTCTCAAAGAAAGCGAATTACAGCATGCAAAATTTGCATAAATTGTCTAAACATTAAGCGATTTTGGCATTAGACCATGAAGATATGCCAAAATACAGTATTTATAACAAAACCAGCGACGGTCTATTGAGGCTGGCTTTGTTTAATGGTAATTTAGCGTTAAAAGAGCGTGTTACTTTATCATTTTCTTTAAATAAACGATTGGTATTTTAATCATAGTCTCGTCTGATAAACTTCCTGAAACGGCATTTAATTTGATATCTGTCAAATTCACATCTACTTTACCAGAAGTATTTAATGTCAATTGATTGATACCAATACGATCTTTGTTTTGTTCATCCCCTGAGATATTCAATCCTGATTCAGGGGAGGCAGATATATTTAGTAAGTCGTAAGATTTCTCTTCAGACCTAAAATGTGAGGATTTCAGATCTAAATCAAGAGATTTAACTCCTTCTCCAGCCAACAGCAAATCATTAACCTTTTCAGCATTAATACTCAGGTGATTTACATTGAAATCGTTCTCCATATTTAAAAAAACTATTTCCTTAGCATTTAACTTTAATGCTTCTGTCTGTTTTTTGAATGTTAATGTAACTGCATCTATGTCTGATAAATTTAACTCTTCTATTTTTGGTGCATACACATAGATAGCAATGGGATAAGATACATCTTTAAGATCCCCCTTCAATGTAATTTGAAGTTGCTCATTAGCGTCAATAGTTACTTCGATAAAATCCTTATAGGTCTCCGAAACTTTTACTCCATAATCCTTATCATTCACAAGATTTACATACCAGGTTTTATCTCTATTCCCAAAAGCGCCTACTCTATCTCCATGAACACTTATAGATTTGAACGTTTTCTTAAGCACTATGCTAGAAAAGCCATTAGAACTGGAGTTTAAACGTAAATTGGCATTCCCTTGTTCCTTGATTTCCTCAGGATCTTTATAATCTCTATTTATAGTATAGGCCATTATTGTTAATGGCACAACAAACATCAAGACTGCAAATGCGATCAATAATTTATTACTTGTTTTCATCGAAGTATTTTTTTAGTGGTTACAATGTCTTTAAGACACATTCAACCTAAGGGTTAGTAAATGTTTGGTTAACAAATTTCTTGTATCTCGTTTCCAATTCTTCAAAACCAATATCCAGCAGATAAAGGTTTCTAAAAAACACTGGAAGCTCTTCGTCCATAAACTGAACTTTACGATAAAGTTTTATCTGTTTAATAGCATCCTCTGCTATAAAAAAACCAATGCCTCTCTTATTGCTAAGGATATTTTTATTTTGAAGAAGTTCGTAAGTACGCATTACCGTGTTAGGGTTAACTTCTAATGACACAGCCAACTCTCTTACTGAGGGTATTTTTTCTTCATCTTTCCATTTGCCCAACAAAATATGTTCACAAACGTAATCCCCTATCTGAAGGTATATTGCCTTATTATCTCTAAATTCCATGTTTGTGTAGTTTAATTAAACCTCTTTCTCTTTTACACGATAAAAGGTTATTGTCCAGAAAAACAATGTTATGAATGCAGTCCCAATTAGTATAAAGGTAAAGACTTCATCGTTATGGGATCTATATCCAAAATTAGCGGAATCCTGTACCTTATGGAGGGTCAACCACATTCCTACTTTCACAAGTGCATATATCAACCCGCTGCAAAAAAGCAGTGTAACAACTGCAGTTTTTATATAATGAAACCTATTAAAATAAACTGAGCCTAAGAGAAAAATACTGGTAATCATAAACGGGATTCCATACATGGACCTCATCTCTTTATGTACCAATAATTCAGAGAACAAAGTCCTTATACCAACAACACCCGTTTTAGGGATAGGATAAGCCCCAGATGCGGTACTAACTGTAATATGACCAATAGACTTTTCAATGGAGGTTACAAAAGTCAGATCAACAATATAAAAAACTAGCAAAAAGCTAAATACACTTAAGATACTTGTGTAAAATAACCCACACAGCCATTTTTCTAAACTTGAAGCAGGAGCCATTAGTTCAATTATTGCCTTAGCCTTCTGTCCGAGCATTGAAAAATAGCTACTGGCTATTACGCTGATAAAAATGAATCCCGACGTAAGAAACAAAGGAATTCTAAAATTCAGGTTCAAAAACCCATCTGAATTATAATGGTAATCTTTATCCGGATCTGGGAAATTCCACAAATAAAATAGAACAAATACACCTGCTATCACCAATAAACTGATCAGGTATATTTTGCCAAACTCAAGCCATTGTCTTTTTACCAATAACCAGAAACGATTGAAATTAAATATGTTGTTCATAGCGCGTTAATTAAAAATGGGTTTAAGTTTTTTCTTTTCCGCAAGTACAGCATTGAATAAAAGTTCAATATCCATCTTGCTATCTTCCTGATGGTAGTTTGGCACTACTACGTTAAACCCAGATAAAGCTGGTTCAGCATAAATAACCGTTTCGTCCAACTCCTTCATCTTTTTAAAGGTTAACTTTTGAGTGATCTCTTCAATTGATGCTTTTAAGGCAATTGTACTTTCATCTAGCATAATCACTGTATCAATTAAATTATCAAGATCACGCACCTGATGGGTTGATATGACGATACAACGGTCGTCAGTTAAGGCAGAGGCCATAACTTTACGAAATTGAGCCTTAGAAGGAATATCTAAACCATTGGTTGGCTCATCCATAATAATCAGCTTAGCTTGGGTAGCCAAACCAAAGGCAATAATAAACTTCTTCTTTTGTCCATAAGACATATTAACCAGCTTATTGCTAATAGGAATGTTAAATTCCTCTAGCAGCACATTCAAATAAGCATGATCAAATTTCTTATAGAATGGAGCATTTGCCATTATATACGCATCAATTTTGATTGATGGGAGATGAAACTCCTCAGGAATAAAACAGATGTCGGCTAATAGATCGGGTTCTCTTTTGGCAGGATTAAACCCCATCACATTTAGAGATCCGCTTTGCGCATATACCAAACCAGCTATATTTTTCAATAGACTAGACTTACCTGCACCATTTTTTCCGAGTAAGCCATAAATATGACCAGCGCTAAGCTGCATACTCATATCCTTAAAAAGCAGGTTATGCTTACTGTAACCAAAATTAAGATTGTTAATTGTTATCATTACTACTGTATTAGTTAAATAATACACTAATATATAAAGTAGTTTTTAAAATTCAAATATTCCACAAGATATTTATGAATTATTTCAAATATGTAGATTCTATCAATCAGCTATTTGCACCAATAAACTAAGGAAAAACTCACTTTTTACAGGACTGATGTTATAAAGGTTAACGATTAAACTTCTGAATCTTTAATAGCATCATCCCAAAATAAATCTACCTTAATAACATAAAAAGCTTGTATTAATGAGATCAGAAAAGAAAAAGGAAGTTTTAATATGCTTATTCAATGAATGGGTTCGATTCTAGCCACTTCAGTTTCCTTCTTAGTAGAAACAGAACCATCCCGATTTATCCTATTAGTTCTACGTAACGTTAGTTTGACCTGGTCGTATCTAGGAGTTTGTTTTGGAAACAAATCTTTAATTTCACAATCAAGCGCTTTAGCTAACAATGGCAAATGCCTTACATTATATTTCGCTCTTTCAACAAAAGTTTCAACTTTTGAAACAAAGCCATCAGCTAATTTCATCTTCTGAGAAAGCTGCAATTGAGTCAAACCAATTTCCTTTCTAAGATCTCTTACATTGCATATCAGGAGATAGTCCATTTCGGATATCTCAACATATAAAAGTTCTTCGGTTTTCTCTGCCATTTGCAGTGGCAATTGACATAATTTTAAAATTCACATCAACTCCACTTGTGGATTTGAAAATTTTATATTATCTTAGTCTACATGAAACAGATAATTATAACTATTGTAAAAACAATGATAAAATAATACAATCCACAAAATTGGATTGAGCTATTTACTAAAAGACAGCGTGACAAATAGTGACAGGTTTTAGCATCATTAATTCACAATAATTATTATCTAATGTTATTTTTGTAATTCTTCTTAAAAAAAATTTGAAGCATTACACTAGAGTCTTGAACTGGAAAACTGGTAATTTACGGGAACAAGATGACAGTGAAGATGCTCACGCTATATGGCGTGGGCTCTTTTTGTCGTTCCCAGGTATACCAGTACCCCCAGTTCGACGAATTGAGTTCCACGCCATTTGGCGTTAACTCGGTTTACGACTCATATTAATTGCTAACCAATTATTATTAATATGAACTTCACCAGTTGTAAAATCAAGGACGAACACCGTAATTTTCTCAAATTCACCCAAGGCGATGAGCAAGGCTTAGAGTATTTCTATAACCGACTCTACCCGGCTCTATTTTATAAAAGAAGCAGGTATATCAAAGATGAGGTCAACGCGAACTGCATCGTCAGCGAAGCCTTTCTGCGCCTCTGGCTGATCAGAAACAGCATCACTGATCCTAAACACATCGAAACCTTTCTTAGTGACACCACCATTAAAGCCTGCAAAGCTTATTACAAAACCTCCCAGCACAATTTCCAACGGAACATGCTAAGGCTTGACGAGATAGAAAACTATCAGGAATTCCTCGGAGGATATGACCCCGAAATAGAACCGGATCAAGACGAGACTATCTATCAGGAAGAACTGGATGAACGCTTAAAGCTACAGTGGAGGCAAGTTGAAGCAGTTATACCCAACCTCGCTGAAAACCAACAATTGTTTATTAAGCTCTGCCTGAAATACGCTTTTAACTATGACCGCATCGCCTGGCATATCGGCGGCATTTCGGACTATCAGGTAGCCAGAACGGTCGAAAAAACATTGGAAACACTAAAATCCATCCTGACCAGTTCTGGCAAGCTCGAGACCGCAGGAAAAACCAGCAAATTCTACTTCGAAGGCGATCTGTCCGAGGAACAATCCAAAATTCTGCACATGCGCTACGAACTGCAGTACAGCTTTGAAGAAATCGCCCGCCAATTGAATTTAAGTCAGCAGCAGATACAAAGAACCTTTGTGCAGGCCTACACTAAAATCAAAAAAATAAAAAGCTAAAACCATGGAAAAAGAAACAATAATCCTAAACCGTAAGATCCAGCTGCTTATTGATTCAGATGAGGTAGAAGTGATCAAAGCGGCAAAAGAGCAGCTATACAGCTGGCAACGGATTTGCTTCAGGGCTGCCAACATGATCATGACCCATCATTTTGTACAGGAACATGTGAAAGACTTCTTTTATCTAACTCAGGAGATCAAATTGAAACTGGCTGATGAAAAAAAAGAGGAAAACGGGATCTTAAAGTCCTCAAGGACAAACACGACTTACCGCTTGCTTTCTAATCATTTCAAGGGACAAATCCCCACCAACATCCTTTCCAACCTAAACAACACCCTAATTTCTTACTTTAACAAAGAAAAGATGGCTTACTGGAAGGGTGAAAAGTCACTTAGGAACTATAAAAAGACCCTTCCCCTGCCCTTTGGCCCGAGAGTAATTTCAAGTCTTAGTTCAACTCCAGACAACAAGAATTTCAGTTTTAGGTTATTCCAGATTCCCTTCAGAACCTACCTTGGAAAAGATCATTCAGACAAGAAGGTTCTACTGGATAGAATTAAAAATGGTACTTTAAGACTTCGCACCAGCAGCATCCAATTAGACAAAGGTAAAGTGTTTTTACTGGCAGCTATTCAGATTGAAAAAGATCAATATGCGCTGGACACTTCCATAATTGCTGAAGCGTCCTTGTCGATTGAGCATCCTGTTACTGTTAAAATCGGAAATCGCGAATATGCTATAGGAAATAAAGAAGAATTCCTCCATCGCAGACTAGCCATACAAGCCGCTATTCTCAGAGTTAAAAAATCTGTAGTTTTTAACCGTGGAGGTCACGGAAAGAAAAAAAAACACAAAAGTCTGGAAGATTATCGCCAGCGTGAAAAAAAATACGTGGAATATAAGTTGCATGTCTATAGCCGGATACTGATCAACCTCTGCATAAAATATCAGGCGGCAACATTGATTCTGATTAATCAACAGCAGAAGGAAGAAATTGCCAAAGAAGATCCCTTTTTATTGCAGAACTGGAGCTATTATAGTCTGAAAGATAAGATTACCTACAAAGCAGAAAAAGCAGGGATTTACGTAATTATTGAATAAAGGAGGGGAAAAGAGCATAGTTATATCACCATTGGGCATTCCCAACTAAGCTCGCAAATATGCTGACTACGTAACATAATATACTGGCTTCCTTTGAGCGCCAATATAAGTTAAACTTAGATAGAAGAGCCGGTACTGGCTTAATTACACCAACTAAGCTGGCGCATGAATAAAACAAATAATTAGAGGCTGCTTGTACAGCCGTAGGGTGATACCAATTAGGCTCACTAATATGCTAAAACTGCATACTACAATATACGGGCTTCCTGTGAAAACCAACATGAATTAAACATCCATTAATGGCTCGCCCTCATTTAAATATATTACTCAGAGACTGCTATATAAAAAACAATAGGATTCTCCTACAGCCGCCGGCAGAGACTAAAGTTTATCAATAAAAGATATTAATCCTGCATGTCCTAATTTAATCAAAACATGCAGGATTAATATCTTCTATCGAAAGCAGATGGTTGTTGTACAAGAGCCCTCAGTTATTCTCAGCGCTTAAATTTTAAGTTATAAAAGATTCTTATTTTAAAATCTTCAACAAATAAGAACCATAACCACTTTTCACTAAAGGTTCAGCTACTTTTCTTAATTGTTCTTTGTCAATGAAACCCATTCTGTAAGCAACCTCTTCGATACATCCAATTTTTAATCCCTGACGTTCTTCAATCACCTGAACAAATTGTCCTGCCTGCATTAAAGATGCAAAAGTTCCAGTATCCAACCATGCAGTACCTCTGCTTAGTACACCTACCTTTAATTTTCCTTGTTCCAGATATACTTTATTTACATCTGTAATTTCATACTCCCCTCTTGCCGAAGGCTTAATGTTTTTAGCGATTTCTACAACTGAATTATCATAAAAATACAATCCCGGAACTGCATAATCAGATTTAGGATGCGCCGGTTTCTCTTCAATAGAAATCGCTCTGTTCTCCTTATCAAACTCTACAACGCCATATCTTTCAGGATCAGAAACACGATAAGCGAACACAACACCACCGCTAGGATCGGCGCTTGATTGTAGCAATTTAGCCATCCCATCACCGTAGAAAATGTTATCTCCAAGTACCAGCGCTACTTTATCATTGCCGATAAAATCTGCTCCGATGACGAAGGCTTGTGCCAAACCATTTGGTTGTTCCTGAACTGCATAAGAAAACTTACATCCTAAAGCACTTCCATCACCAAGCAGTTTTTCAAAGTTCGGAAGGTCATGAGGTGTAGAAATAATGAGGATTTCATTAATCCCCGCAAGCATCAAGATAGACAATGGATAGTAGATCATCGGTTTATCATAAACCGGCATCATCTGTTTACTCATTACCAGGGTTAAAGGATGCAACCTTGTGCCACTTCCCCCTGCTAAAATAATTCCTTTCAAGTTATAGCGTTTGTTTGTTTAAAATTCTATTAGTGTTCTAACCAACTATGTCATTATTCGAAGATACAGTATCTTCTAGTTCTTTAAACCACTCCACACCATATTTTCTTACTAAAGGGCCTTTTAAAAATTGATAAACAGGCACCTTTAATTCCCTTCCAAAAGAACAGGCATCATGACAAATATGCCACCTATCATAGTTCAAAACTTCAAATTCAGGATATTGGGTGACTCTGATAGGATACAAATGACAAGAAATTGGCTTTTGCCAATCAACTAATCCTTGTTCATATCCCTTTTCTATTCCGCACTTAGTAATTCCATTTTCAAAAGTAACATAAGCGCACTCTTTATTTCCATCTACACATGGAGTTGTCAAATCTCCATCAGCATCAACCACTGATGTTCCCTGCTCTTCTATCGCTGCTATTCCCTTAGCCTCCAGCAAATGCTTAATCTTTGGATAAACTTCTTTGAGTATCGCAGTTTCAGCAACATCCAATGGAGCTCCGGCATCTCCCTCCACGCAACAAATACCCTTACATTTGTTGAGGTTGCACACAAAGTTTTCTCTAATCAGGTCTTCATGTACCAGGGTATTTTGTATTTCTATCATCTTTTTAATTTACTATGGCTAGTGGATACTTTAATCCATCTGCCGATTTAATTTCCATTATTACTGACCCTACTATAATCTCAACCTGAGCCTTTACAGGTACTCTGTTGCCATCATCGGTAATCCATAAGTATAATTTACTATCCTTACGAAATATTCGACCAGGCTTAATTGAAGGGCTAAATTTCAAACAACTTATTTTTCCAAGCTTTGTTTTTACAATTTCTCTGCCCAGATATTGAATTTCTAACTGGTTCACTTCATCACCAAGGAAATAATTCAATTTAACATAGTCGCCAGATTTCATTTTAGAGATATCGAGACTCCTTGCAAAATAGTAAGAGGACACCAGGTCGAACGTTTGATTATTCGGTGTTGAAAAAGTACCTTTTGTTGCGACTACTTTCTTTTCTTCCTGACTAAATCTTGCTTTATCTTGTCGTCTATAACTTCCTTCTCTAATATTTTCCTGAAAGAAGTAAGGCTTTAAATTAACTTTATCAATATAAGAGTCGTAATGATCTCTTATTTTATAAAAAACATCAAAGGTTCCGGATGTTACTCCATCAACGCTTAACCTATAGGTAGGATTACCATCAAATTTCAAATCTGAATTGAGCACTTTTAATGTTCCTTCCGCAGCAGTAATAAATCCATATTTCAATTTATAGGTAAGCACCTCTCCTGGCTGAAATACGGGCTCCTTTACAAAAGGCAATTCCTGTGCAAAGCCTTTAAAGCTTAGGAATATAACAACAGCAAATAATAAAAATGATCTTCTCATACCTAAGCTAAAACAAAAAGCAATCCAAAATTAATCCTTTCGCTTATAAATGGGCACGGTAGAGCATGGCTCTCCATACATAATACTCTTAACAACAGGCGTTAGGAGATTCGTAATTTCCACATAAGCAGAAACAGGCAAATAAATATCTGCACATCCCTTTACTACAACACGCTCACCTGCAAAAGCATTAATATCTATTTTTGCCAGTGCCTTGGTAAACAAAATGGTTTCCAATGTTTCAAGGTTACCAAAAACTACTTCATTTGCATATGGCTTTAATTTATTAGCCAAAAGCATGTAAGCCCAAGTAGGAACAATTGCATCTGCACTACAGATGATTGCTACGTTTTTACCTTCATAGCTAGCCCAATCATGTGCTTTTATAAACTCTCTGAAATCCTTTTCTCTCAACATCAATCCGTGGAAAAGATTATCCTTAATATCATAAACTACTCTTTCTCCCTGATTAAGGTACTCTTCAAGGTTAAAAGTGATTAAACCACTGGAAGCTACTTTATTGACAAAATTCTCTTGAATATCCATTACTACAAATATTATAATTGTTAAAACCGGCAATCTTACATACTGCCGTCATCCTGAATTTATTTCAGGATGACGTAAGGCACAAAAAAACCGGAAGTATAAACTACTTCCGGTTGCAAAATTACGTAAAATAAGATTAATAGAATTTCACCCTATTGTCTTTTATGTCGCTTTTATCTTGTAATGCCTGGAATGCCGCACCTAATGAGCGCTGAGCAGTAGCCTGCATCATTATTTCTTTTTGTTTGTAAGTATTAGCTAATGGAGCCGGGTTAGTAAATCCATCTACTGAGAATACATATACACCACGTTCACCATCGATAGCTTTAGAAAGCTTACCTGGCTGAGATCCAAAAACAGCACCTACTACTTTATTTTCCTGACCTGCGCCTGGGATAATAGGGTTTGCGAATACAACATTTTGAACAGGAGTTGCAGGTTTAGCTAATTTTTGAGCTACCTGATCAATATTGCCGGCACCTTGTAATGCTTTGTCAACTTTTTCTTTAAGCATTTTAGCTTTAACAATATTACGAACGATTGGCTCAATATCTTTCTTAACTGCATCTAAAGGCAAAGTTCCTTTTGGTCTGATATCTGTTACGCGAGCTACAACAAATGAGTTATCCATTTGATAAACCTGATCTAACACGTCACCTGCTTTAGCGCTATAAGCATCACGTATTAACTGACGTGGGTTATCTAAACCTGGAGCAAAGCCTTGTGTTGGTGTAATTTTATCAGCAACACCTAAAGTGTAACCTTTTTTCTGAGCTAACTCAGAGAAGTTACCACCTTTAACTTCACTTAAGAAGCTACTTGCTTTTTTATAAGCAGCATCCTTAGTTTTATTACTTGCCATTAGGCTTTTCTCAATGTAAGCTAGTTTAGCCACTTTTGAAGAACCAATTTGTTTTTCGATTTTGATTAAATGAACACCGAATTGACTGGTTACAATTTTAAGGTCACCAACGTTTCCATTAAATGCAGCATTTTCAAACTCAGGAACCATTTGTCCACGAACAAATGTACCAAGGTCTCCACCTTTATCTTTAGAACCGTCTACACTGTACTCAGCTGCTAAAGTAGCAAAGGCTGCACCTTTTTGAATAAGGCCCTTTAACGAGTCAGCTAATTTGATCGCTTTATCAACACCACCAAGTTTGCTTGCATCAAGTAAAATATGACTTGCTTTAACTGAATCAGGAGAGAAACGAGTATCAATCACTTTAACCAATTTGTAAGAATTGCCAGACAGCTTAGGTCCGTAGAAACTACCAGCAGGTAAATTGAACACTACTGAATCTACAGCAGGATCTAATTTGCCTTTAGTAAGGTAAGTGTATGGAACTTTAACGTCTGAATTAACTGCCGCAAAAAGAGAGTCATTTGCAGATGTTTTAAAATCAGCAGCAAGTTTCTCAATTTGTGTTTTAACCGCTGCAGAATCTTCTTTAGTTGGGTTAACACTAAAAGCTACGTACTCAAATGCACGAGTTTCTGTAGGATTTTCGAAACGTTGTTTGTTATCGTTATAATAATCTGAATAATCAGATTCAGCAATTTTCACACTAGCATCAGGAATAGAAGCATATTCTAAACCAACATATTTGAAGTTAGCCAGTTTATTACGGTTTACATGCTCATCATTAGCTTCTAATGAAGTTACGTAAACAGAGTTAGTTACAAACTTCACATATTTTTGTTGTAATGCTTGTCTTTCTATTTCTTCTTCAACTGCTTGTAGCTGTTTTGCCATATTAGGATCTTTGTAACCTTCTTTAAAGGTTCTGATCACCTGGGCTCTATCAACCTTACCAGTTTGAGGGTTTCCAAAATATTGTACAATAAGTGGGCTTGGGTTATCGCCTTTAATAAGGTCGGCCAACTCATCAGAAGATACATTTATACCTAAGCGGCTATATTCTTTTCCTAAAAGAACCTTAGCTACTTCGCCTTGCCATACGTTGTCAACAGCCATAGCTTGCATTTGAGCGTTACCGGAACCTCCGTATTGCTGTTTGAACTGAGCTAAACTCTGATCAACCTTAGCACCAAACTCATCTATGTTTATTTCCTCACCGTCAACAGACCCTACAACTTTTTGAGAAGCAGCCCAAAAAGGCTTACCTACGTTAATTGCATCACCAACTAAAAATGCAACAATTGCAAAACCGATGGCTCCAATCAGAATATAGCCTGCGCGATTCCGCAAAAATGTCATTAAACCCATAATATTCTTATTTATAATTTTTTTTAAGAGGGCGCAAGATACAACTTTTGCTAAAAAAAGAAAATATAAAATTGTTTTTGAATAAGTATTTAAAAATTAAGCGAATAAGGCCCTTAAATAAATAAGCTTATTCTCCGAAATTCTCCGGCACATAGGTCTCCCCTGAGCCATTTTTCCAGTTGATAAAATTGAAATCTTCAGTAGCACTAAAATCTACCGCATTAAGAACCGTACCGTCTGGTTTTGTGACTACACCTTTTGGCGACAAGAACAGTTTCTTGTTCTGATCCCAAACCAGCTCTTCCGTATTAAAAGTCATGTTTTCGTTCACGACAACTACATTTCTCTTGAAAATGGTGAGTTTCTCAGCTTCCTTCATAATCGCATAATCGGAAGTGATGGATCCTTTAATCTTTGTAGTGATCTCGTCTATGAAGTTGATTTTAACACCCTTTGGCATTTCCTGATAACCAGCTCCATTAGCTGGAGTAACCTTATCCATGATAGGTGCAAAACCCTGCGCTTTAACCTTTGCTGAATCACTGTAGATGATATCCACACCGGTGGTGCGGTCGCGGTCTAAAGTGACTTTTTCAGACAGCTTTGCAGCCTTCTTCAAGTCATCCTCTCCGCAAGAACTTAAGCAAATCTGTAGCAGACAAAGTATAACACTTCCATATATTATACCCCGAGTATTCATTAATCGAATTTATATCTTCTGAACCAGGTATCGTTAAGTGTAAATCCTAAGTGGAAATTTATATAGTTCTCTTGAATAAGACCGTTGGTTATTGAACCTCTTTTTCCTACTTCAGTTGTAAAGTTTAGCTTGTAAATGGAATTTCTGCTAAGTGCCAGTGGCAGACCAAGCCCAAAGGTGACAGCCATCTGCTTAACATCCTGATCGTTTAGTCTGATATACGTCTTATCATATTGGAAACCCATGCGATAGTCTACGTGCTTAAAATAGCCGGTAGTTGCCCCTGCATCAGGCGTAAATTGACCTCCTCCAGAGAATCCCCAGCTATCCTGTAGACCTTGGTTTAGACCATCCAAGCTCAATTTAGACCATTTTCCCATTCTATAATCTGCGCCAATCATCCATTTGTTGTCTCTTTGAATTGAGATACCAAAATTATGCATTAAAGGAAGCTTCAATTTAGCAGAACTGTTTTGATCTATTTTAACAGTATCAGGTGTTCCTTCACCCTGAGAATCAACTTTAAATAATGTTGTTAAAAAGGTCTTCTGGGAATTAATTGATGAAGAAGAAGATCCTGAATATCCTAAAGTAATACGTTTTTTTGTACCCAAAGGAATCTCATATTGTGCACCATAAGAAAAGCCAACACCACCAACACTATTCTTCTTAATGTTACGACTATTAAAAGCAACCTGATTTAACGGATCCAAAGTGGCGCTTTCCAGCAAATTTCCAAATATATATTCGATGTTACCTCCAATTCTAAAATGATCTCCAAATTGCTGTCCGTAACCGAAATATGCTTTTGTTAAGTTTCCTTCTCCTGAATAATTATAATTTACATTGTTTGTGTCTAACCTATCATTAACAGTGTACTCGTAACCAAGTTCAGTAAAAGGCAATAAACCAAAGCTTATTGCTGATTTTCCTGCTACTATTGGAAAAGCTACTGCAACATGGCTAAGTGTACCATTAAAACTACTTTCAGATTTAGAGCCATCTTTTAATGTGGTAACAGCACCACTCAAACCCATATCAAGGGTGGTAAGCGTAATCCCTGAATAAGTAGCAGGGTTCTGCATGTTGATATTACTAAAACCACTTGGTTTATAAACACCTGTAGAAATACCGCCCATTGCCTTAAACTGAGGAAGTAATGCTCCTTTTACGTTTCCAAGTCCAAATCTGGAGTACGGCGACTGTGTTGTAACCTGTGCATTAACAGAAATACTGGTAAGCAATAACAATACTGCCGCTATATAATTAATCTTTTTGTACATATTCAAAAGCAATGACTTCATTTAATCCTTTTAATACTAGGTATGGATCGTGTATAATTTGAGGCGCAAAGATGCTGTTTTTTAATTGTTTCAGCAAAAAAGCTGCATCGCCCCCAGTTATTAGTACGGTTAGATCCTTATTTTCTTTATTTTTATGGGAAATAAATCCCTCAACTTCATTAATTGCACCTTGCAGAACCCCACTCTTAATGGCTGTCGCTGTGTCTTCTCCTGCCGGAATTTCGGTTTCCATCCTATCCCACTCTACCAAAGGCAGTCGGCGGGTAAAATGATGCAAAGCTTCGAACCTCATATGTAAGCCTAAACTTATACTACCTCCAAAATAGGCATGGTCGCTATCCAGCAAATCGTATGTGATGCAGGTTCCTGCATCAATTATAAAACAATTTCTTTGAGGATAGTAATAATGGGCAGCAATAATTTTAGCCCATCTATCCAAACCCAGCGTAGCAAGTGTTTTATAGTGATTCTTTATTCCGGTATTGACCTTTGTAGAAAACTCGATATAATTTGTGTTCTCTTTTAAAACATTAATTATCTCTTCAAACTCAACGGCAACACTCGAAATTGTTGAATTACTTATCTTATGCTGCTTAATTAAGTTTAAAACATCCTCAGCAGTCATCTGTTTCAGTGTCAGGTACTCAATCAGCTCCCGGTTGTTAAAAACAGCCAGTTTACTATTCGTATTACCAATATCTATGACAAGATTATGCATTCAGGACAGCTACTCCAAACTTCATTGCACAAAGCTATTAATCTTTGGCAAGTTTCAACATTTCAAATTGTTAAAAAAAGTTAAACAAACAAAAAGTACTGAATGGCAAAAACAAGGATCAGGAACAAGCTTTCATAAAACCATCTCTTTTTTGCATTTGAGAAATAATAAGCAAGTAATACAGCACCGGGAGGCACGCATAGCAAGAAATGAGACAATCTAAAATCAGGTTTGGTATAAAAACTTACAATGCTGATGAGGAACATAAAAAACAGCATCTGAAATGCTTTTCGGGTACTTATAAAGCTCCTGAAAAAGTTTTCGCGCAATTGCAATGTAGCCAAAACGATCATCACCGCAACAGGAACCAACACCAAGTAATCGTTATAATTGATCTTAAATACAGAAGGGAACTTATTCACCAGTGGAAGCCAAATCTTGTAGAACATCGACAAGTTATCGTTCCAATAATAATAAACGCCTACAAAGAAAAATATGGTTAAAAAGCCAACCAAGCCAGAAATCCACTCTCTCCAGCTAAATGATCTGTATAACAGCAGTGTAAACCAGAGCATTGCCAGCATTACAATAAAAGGGAAATAAATAAGTGTTCCGATGGCAATAATCATCCCCACATCAAACATGGTCATGATTGCATTTGGCGATTTACCCATCTTCAAAAACTTATCCATTATCCATATCATCAAAAAGTTACAGATCAAAGTAGGACTCAGAACAAGGAAAGGCATAAACAAACTCGAGGCGGTAACGTAAAGTAAAGCAGGTAAAAACCCCGGCTTACTTAACAACCCGTGATTGTTAACCACCCTGTTAAATAAAATTGCCTGTATGTAGATGATGATTCCTGCGAAAAACACGTTTCCAGCAGGCGAGAACGTATTCTGAAGAGGGATCTGGATAAAGAATTTAGTATACGGCTCTAAAAATTCAAACTGAAGTGATGGGGGTAAATCAGCAAATATCGCCATGCGCATAAAAAAAGTATATGCGAATAATATGAGCAGGTTTATAGGGTTTAAATTTCTAAATTGATTGATCATGCCTGTATATTACGGCAAAGTAAAGCAAATTATCTGGCAAACTGCTTCACAACTTTATCAATTACCGCAGCCGTTTCATCGGGAAAATAAAATTTGTGTTCCTGAGGATTATTTACCCAGCCCTTAATAATGGGCAACCAGTTTTTATTACTACCCCATATTACCGGCAAACCAAATTGCTTTAGTGCAAAGGCATTACATTGTTGCTCATATTGGAATTTCATAGGTGCTACCAGCAACTTTTTACCCATGTGTAATGCCTCAGCAGGACCTTCAAATCCACCTCCGGTAAATAGTCCTTCGCAAGAAGCTAAGCTTTTATTGAACAACTCATTGTTTACAGGATTTACCACTACATTTCCATCAGTATAAGCATGTTTGGTGTGTTTAGAGAACACTTCCCATTTTACATGAGCAATCTGTTTTAAAATAGGAACAAGAAACTTATCATCGATCGCTGGTAAATAAACAGTATAATGACCAAGATTTGAGACTATCATATTCCTGATTTCAGCACGAATTACAGGAGTATAAATGAAATCATCGTACCTATCAAAGTGAAAACCAACATAGTGAGATGCCGGGGCATAATATTTCATAACCAACTGTGCCCAATCTATACTTTTAGGTTTAGGAACTTTTTTTGACTGGAAGGATGCCTGATGACTAAGCCCAACACTCTCAATACCTTGTCTTTTGCAAGCCCATGCCGTAACAGGTTCAAAATCGTTAAGTATCAGATTATATTCTTCAAGAGGCACGCTGCGCATGTCTCTAACAAAGCGCGGAAGATCCATCTCTTTCCAGGTCTCGTAATGATTTACGCCTCCTTTTTTTCCGAAGATAAAGCTAAACCCATGAAGCTGATATTTCACTTCCTGAGTTAATTTAACGTCCGCCTGTGTTCCGCTAATCAAAAGATCTACCTCTCCGTATTGCTGAAGCAACGGTACAATTTCTCTTGCCCGGCTAATGTGTCCATTGCCGGTTCCCTGAATGGCGTAAAGTATCTTCATCCGCACCGAATATCTGTAAATTTTACGCGTTAGGCAATTTCTAATTTAATCTTTTGCAATAAAGTATTAATATCCAATTTACTGTGAAGATCTTCACTATCAGATAAAACTCCCTCTTCTACCTCATCCTTCTCAAAGTCCTTTTGATCATACTTAAAAATCTTCCAGCTTTTGTCGTAATATTCAAGGGCAGTTAAGTTTTCAACCCAATCTCCACTATTCAGATAGGTAACTTCACCTTCTTCTGTTTTAATGGTACGCATTTCTGGCTGATGGATATGTCCACAGATTACATATTCATATCCTTTTTCTACTGCAAGTTCCGCAGCAGTATATTCGAACTTGTTAATGAACTTCACTGCATCTTTAAACTGGGCTTTTATTTTTTTAGAGAAGCTCATTTTCTCCCTTCCAATAGATGCCAGGCACCAGTTCACAAAACTATTTATCAATATCAACGTATCATAACCAACTGCGCCTAATTTAGCCAGCCACTTAGAATGTTGCATGGTTACATCGAAAACATCGCCATGAAAAAACCATGCTTTTTTACCGTCAATCTCCAGAATCAGTTTATTTTGTAGGTGAAAAGCACCCATGTGCATGTCTGCAAACTTCCTCAGTAATTCATCATGATTTCCGGTTAGGTAATATACCGGAACCCCTTCAACTACAAATTTCATTAGCTTGCGCACTATTTTCATGTGGGTTTCAGGCCAGTATCTTTTACTAAACTGCCACACATCTATAATATCTCCGTTTAGGATAAGCATTTTGGGCTTAATGCTTTTAAGATACTTCAACAACTCTTTAGCATGACAACCATACGTTCCTAAGTGAACGTCGGAAATTACAGCTATCTCAACTTCTCTTTTAGATATCATCGTCCTCCATTGTTAATTCGTATGGGCTAAAAAAGAAAGCGACTATTGCAATAACACATACTATTAAAAACAATTCCAACATAGGGATATTAGTTTATTGCACAAATATCCAACATGTAGATTAACAACAGGTTAAGAAACAGTTATCATTAAGATGGATAAAAAAAGCCGTTACTATTTAAAGTAACGGCTTTTACAGCATCGTATAAAACAATGCTTATTTCAGAAGCAACAATTAATTAAGCTGCTTTTTTCTTTTTCTTATCATCATAGAATGCAAATCCAAGACCTGCAACCAATAGAATTGAACCTGCAAGAGAGATCTTTTCTCCTAAATAATAGGATACCGGCTCAAACTTAAATTCAACTTTATGATTTCCTGCTTCAAGTTGTGCGGCACGGAGTACATAATCGGCTCTGAAATATGGCTTTTTCACTCCATCAACATACATATTCCATCCTTTGTCGTAATAGATCTCTGAGAATACAGCGATGATATCACGGGGGGCGCTATAAGAGTAAACCAAATGATCAGGGTTATAACTATCAAGCTTAATTGAAGCTGAAGGGTCAGCACCCACATTTTTTGAGCTGATCAGACCTTTGTACTGAATATCAACAATAGCTTCTTTTTTAGGATCAAAGCTGCTAATTGCTTTCATTTCCTCGTCTGCATCCTTAACAAACTGAACACTTGGAACAATCCATGCATTTCCAGCTGCTGTTGCATTATTTTTCATCTGATAAGATCCAGTTTTAGGATCCTGAGTAATGATGTATTTAGTATTCAACATATCCAATACATCCTGATTGATGCTTTTAGTAAGCTGATTGTCTATCAATTCCTGATATCTCTTCAATTTCGCAGCATGGTAACCTCCAATAGTTTTATGGAATGCAGAAGTGCTTGCATCAGAGAAAGTATTGATGGTTAAGTCCATTACCCTAAAATTAGGATCCTTATCTGAAGAAATAAAAGTATCTACTTCACGTTGTTGGAAGTGGTTATTCAAATCTGTTTTACTGGCAAAATTGTTGTTGTTCAAATAGCGACGATCTACTTGCCACATATCTATCATGATAGCTAATCCTAAAAGAATAAATGCAAGTTGCATGTTGATCTTTTTAGTGATTAGGGCCCATATCAATGCATATCCAACGGCAATAAATAAGAATGAACGAATCGCATCAGCACGAGCAATATCAGCTCTGTCGGCTATAAGTGCATTGGCTATTGATTGCGCAACACCTGCATTATTTTGAAGCATTTGCGTAAGCACCTGCACCATTTGCTGATGATTGGCTGTAGTAAAGCTAAACAATGCAGTAGGCATAATGGCAACAATGAGCGTAAAGCCTCCTGTTATTCCACCAGCGATAGTTAATTTTTTAACCAGAGTTTTTTGATCGTAGCTGCCTTCCTGAGCTTCTTTTATTGCAAGAACAGCCAAAATAGGAACCATTAAGCCAACAAGGGCCAAAATAGATTCAACTGCTCTAAACTTATTGTACAATGGGAAATATTCAAAGAAAAGATCGGAGATCATTGGGAAGTTCTTACCAAATGACAACAACATGAAAAGGATAGTTGTTCCAAGTATCCACCACTTCCATCTGCTTTTTACGATCAGTAGACCGAATACGAATAAAAAGCATACTATAGCGCCAAAATAGTATGGCCCGGATGTACCTGGTTTTTCTCCCCAATACTGTTGTAAGCCGATTTGTCCTGCCAACTGCCCAATTGCCTGAGTGGGATCACCACCGGTTATACCTTGCAAAGCTTTATAAGTATGGCTTTCAGGTTTTACTAGAGCATCAATACTTGTTGCACCACCATAAAGATCCGGGATCAGGAAGGTAAAGCTCTCTCCAATACCCTGACTCCAGCCATAAGCATATTCCTTTGATAAACCATTTTTCTCTTCTGCCGCATCGGTAGTTAAGTTTGATTTACCTCTGTTTGATTCTTTACCGTACTCATAAGTAGTCCAAAGTTTACCGGTGTTAACCATAAATGCCACAAGCATACCAACAGCTAAAAAGCCTAAAGCTTTACTTAGTTCGGCCGTTTTCTTTGCTTTTACAGCATGGTAAATCTCTATACCTATAAAAATCAGCAAAGCGATCATCAGATAATAGGTCATCTGAATGTGGTTAGACCTAATCTCTAGCGCTAGGAATAAAGCCGTTAAGCTGGCCCCTATCCAATATTTACCCCTTAGGGTTAAAATTACCCCGGCAATTATTGGCGCACAAAAGCCAATGGCAAGTGCCTTATTACTATGCCCGGCAGCAATAATGATAAAATTATACGATGTAAAAGCAAAAGCTATCGCTCCTGCGGCTGCAAGCCATGGATTTATCCGCAATACAATAAACAGGAAATACGCACCTACCAGGTACAATAAAACCGAATCTACCGGATCAGGGAAAATAGTTTTGATTAATGAAATTACATAAGTTGCTCCATTATAAGGGTGCTGAACCCAAATCTGATAAGCAGGCATACCACCAAAGATCTGATTAGTCCATAAAGGACCTTTCCCATCTTTTTCTTTGTAGTGCATTATTTCGGTAGCGGTTGCCTTAGCACCCAAAACGTCTCCCTGAGCAGGTGCCTTACCTTGCAGAACTGGACTGAAGTAGACAAAACAGATGATTATAAAAAATCCAATAATGGCAAGATGTATGCCATTCGCTTTTAACCAATTATTCATTAAGGTTTGTTTATGATTTAAACTAACCCCAAACTTAGATAAAAAATCCTTTTTAAAGAAAATTAAAAGCAGTATTAAATGCCCCTACTTTATCTCCTCATAATCAACGAAATCGCCCAATTTATCTGGATTACCTTTCTTTTCTACCGGCGGTACATACTCGATTGAAATATCACCAACAGGTTTTGAATATTGTTGATTATTCTGCTGGCGAGACTGATTTGCAGCTTGCTGCTGAACTTTACTAAACATACTTCTTAATACCACAGGAAAAATTAAACGGAGTATAATCCGGATAATATAAAGTACCAGCACGGTTATTAATATGAATTTTATAAGTCCCATTTCTTTGTTTTAATATTTACAAATTTAAGCAAAACTGTTTAATTACAGCCTGCTAACCTCTCTACAACCTTTGAAAAGAGGCTTATTGATAAAATATAGACACATTAGCCATAGCAATATTACAAACTCAGTCTGATTATTGCACAACAATTACAATATCGGGTTTTTATTCCTCATCAACAATATTCGCAACCCTACCAACCTGTCCATCTTCCAATCTCACTTTAATTCCTCTGGAATGATATGGCGCCGAAGTTAATAGATTACTTACAATACCTCTGGTTAGCGTACCATTCCGCTGATCTTTTTTCAATATAATATCCACCTCTAGTCCTGGATATATGTCTTTTCTATTTTTTCCGTCCATTATTTACCAAATCTTTCTTCAAACATCTTTTCCATTGCAAACATCTCGTCTCTCAATCTTGCAGCCAGCAAGAAGTCCATATCTTTTGCTGCTTTTGCCATATCCTTACGCGTTTTATCTATCGACTTCTGCATTTCCGGTTTGGTCATATACTGAACAATCGGATCGGCAGCTATACTAACCTCATCAACCTCTACATAAGCTTTTGCACGCAATGCATTACCAGAGAAATCCAATACTGATGTTTGCTCCATTATCGCTTCCCTGCTTTTGCCTACAGTTTTAGGAGTGATACCATTTTCCAGATTATAAGCAATCTGCTTTTCTCTGCGTCTATTGGTCTCATCCATAGTTCGAGCCATAGAATCTGTAATCTTATCGGCATACATGATTACCCTACCCCTATCGTTACGGGCAGCCCTTCCGATGGTTTGGATTAAGGCCCTATCAGAACGTAGAAAACCTTCTTTATCTGCATCCAGGATTGCCACAAAAGAAACCTCAGGTAAATCCAGACCTTCCCTCAATAAGTTTATTCCTATTAAAACATCAAATTCACCTAGCCTCAGACCTCTTAAAATCTCTACACGTTCCAAAGTTTTTACTTCAGAGTGGATGTAACGACATTTAATATTCAGACGATCCATGTATTTCGTCAACTCCTCGGCCATCCTTTTTGTAAGGGTGGTCACCAGAATCCTATCGCCCATTTTAATTGTCTTATCTATTTCATCCAGCAGATCATCTACCTGATTAATTGCTGGGCGAACTTCGATAAGCGGATCCAATAAGCCTGTAGGTCGAATTACCTGTTCTACATATACTCCGTCAGTTTTTTGCAATTCATAATCGGCTGGTGTAGCGCTTACATAAATTGTTTGAGGAGCTAAACGTTCAAACTCATCAAAATTAAGCGGGCGGTTATCGAGCGCAGAAGGCAAACGGAAGCCATATTCAACAAGTGCCATTTTACGCGACCTGTCACCTCCATACATCGCTCTGATTTGCGGAACAGTAACATGGCTCTCATCAATGATCATCAGATAATCATCAGGAAAATAATCGAGCAAACAGAATGGTCGCATTCCTGGCGAGCGTCCATCAAAAAAGCGAGAGTAGTTCTCAATTCCTGAGCAGTATCCCAGCTCTTTCATCATTTCAATATCAAAATTAACACGCTCTTCCAGTCGTTTTGCTTCTAACAACTGTCTGTCATCAATCAATTGATTTTTCCTGATTTCCAGTTCCTCTTGGATACCCCAGATTGAAGAAGTGAATCTGTCCTTTGGTGTAACAAACAGATTGGCCGGATAAATTGCCATATCTTCAAGTTTCTCCAGGGTTTTTCCTGTAACAGGATCTATAACGCTAAGTTCTTCAATATCGTCACCAAAGAATGAAACACGATAAGCCGTATCCAGATAAGCAGGGAAAATATCTACAGTATCACCCTTTACCCTAAAAGTTCCCCTTTTGAAATCATTGACTGTCCGGGCATATAAAATCTCTACAAGGCTATGCAAAAATGAATTACGAGAGATTCTTGTTCCTACTGCAAAACGGAACACTGAACGTGAAAAATCTTCCGGATTACCCATACCATAAATGCAGGAAATCGAAGAAACAACGATTACATCTCTACGACCAGACATAAGCGCTGATGTGGTACGTAACCTTAGTTTCTCTATCTCTTCATTTATGCTAAGATCCTTTTCTATATAAGTATTAGTGCTGGGCATAAAGGCCTCAGGCTGGTAGTAGTCGTAATAAGACACAAAATAGTTCACCGCATTCTCTGGAAAGAATTGCTTAAACTCTCCATAAAGTTGTGCTGCAAGTGTTTTATTGTGACTTAGAATTAGGGTAGGTTTTTGCGTTTGCTGGATTACATTGGCAACAGTAAATGTTTTTCCTGAACCGGTAACCCCCAAAAGAGTTTGATAATTTTCATTATCATTAACGCCCTGAACCAGTTGTTTAATGGCATTAGGTTGGTCGCCTGTTGGTTTATAATCTGAAACAAGTTGAAATTTCATCCGTGTCCTTTATGATTTAAGTCCGTAGATTTCAAATTTACGAAAACTTTATGGCCGTGGCAATATTGGAACTTCTTGCGCCCTCCTGCACACCTCCTGCGGGCCTTCTGCGCAGAAGGTGCATCAAAAAGTACTTTTTGTCGCAAAAGCCCCGCAGGAACTACGCATCAGGTACGCCCAAGACAGGAACATAACTCCTATTACTTAAGAAAATGAGTATAATTAACCTCACATTAATAGAAATGACCAATTGTTTTAAAGGTCAATTTTATTTAAATTTATGTGATGATATTCGAACTCAGCAAAATTAATTCATTAGCCAACGTTTTCATTTCTGAACTTCGGGATGAAAATATTCAAAAAGACGCGATGCGTTTCCGTAGGAATATGGAACGTATAGGTGAGTTTTTTGCTTACGAAATCAGCAAGACGCTTGAATACTCAAAAACTGAAACTCAAACTCCATTAGGAATTGCGCCAAGTGTTCAACTGTTGGATCAACCAGTTTTGGTGACTATTTTACGAGCAGGTCTTCCCCTGCATCAGGGATTATTAAATATTTTTGATCATGCAGATGCTGCCTTTATCACGGCTTACCGAAGAACCCACAAAAGCGGAAGTTTTGAAATACAGATGGAGCATGTTTCCTCTCCGGATTTAACGGACAAAATAGTAATTATAGCCGATCCAATGTTGGCGACAGGATTAACTATGGTTCTTTGCTGCAAGGAATTGATTCGAAGATATCAACTTAAAGAATTACACGTCGTTTCGGTAATTGCAAGTGCCGAAGGAGTTAAGCATGTAAGGGCCAATTTACCTAAAGCCAAGTTATGGCTTGGTGCTATTGACGAAGAAATGACCAGTAAAGCGTATATTGTGCCCGGATTGGGTGATGCCGGAGATTTGGCATACGGACTTAAGCAGTAAGGCTTTTCATACTATGATTAAACATATTTTTTTCGATTTAGACCATACCATTTGGGATTTTGACAGAAATGCGCAGGAAACACTGCACGAACTTTATACTAATTACGAACTTCAGAAACTAGGATTAACATCAGCTGAAGATTTCATAACCACTTATACTGAAAACAACCACCTTCTTTGGGCTCAATATCATGTTGGCAGTATTAGCAAAGAAACATTAAGATCGGAACGGTTTAAAAAAACTTTTATTCAGCTTGGGATAGCTCCCGAACTTATACCTCAACAATTTGAAGAGGATTATGTGAATCTGACCCCTACGAGGACTAATCTATTTGAAGGTTCTGAAAAAGTATTGACTTATCTTCAAAAAAAATACACATTACATATTATTTCCAATGGTTTTAAGGAAAGTACCTTAACCAAAATGGATAGATCGGGCTTAAATCCTTACTTTAAAAATGTGATCGTTTCTGAGGACGTAGGTGTTAACAAACCTGACAAAGCCATTTTTGAATATGCGCTTGGTAAGGCCGGTGCCGAAAAGAATGAGTCGATTATGATTGGTGATAGTGTTGAAGCGGATATTCGTGGTGCACAGGGTTATGGTATGAAAGCCATCTATTTTAACCCTTTAAACAAAGAAAAGCCAGAGGATGTAGTATGGCAAATTACACATCTGGAAGAATTGATGGTACATTTTTAACTGCTTTAGATTTTTGGCATGAGATTAGTTTTAACCAGACACACACAAATAACATCAATATGAAAACGCTCATTTTATTTATTGCAGCACTGCTGCAAACTTCATTAATCTTTGCTCAAACTCAGGATAGCAACACAGAGTTGTTTATTGAAGTTGCCGAACAGGGTAAAATTACTGTATATGTGGATAATGAACTCGTTAGTTCTTCGAAAAGCCGCTTTCGCTTTTATGATATTGAAAACACCTCTCCGACTGTTATAATCATGAGGAACAATAGACAGATAGCAAAAACAACATTATCACTTACAAGAAACAGCAGAACAATTGCACATTATTCTAGCATTAATGGCCTTAAGGTTATAAATACCTTGCCTATTTTTGATGCCAATCAATATGCTTTAGATAATTGGGATGGAATGCTTGAAAGCACTCCATCCAGACCTACACGTCCTTCAAGACCCGCTGAACCTAACCGACCTAATCGCCTTGATGATTACGTAATGAGTAACCAGTCCTTTGATCAACTTCTAAATATGGTAAAACGTACAGATTTCGATAATGCTAAAATAAAGCTAATTAAAAGTGCATTGAGCACCAATAAAGTTTCGATATCTCAACTGACAGCTCTTGTAAAAGTTTTTAACTTTGACTCCCCCCGACTTGAAGTAGCTAAATTTGCCTATAATTCTGTTGTAGATAAACAAAACTATTTTAAAGTAACAGAAGTCTTTGATTTTGACTCCAAGAAAGACGAACTAATGGATTACATAAGTAAAAATCCTTCAAAATAATTGTTTTATTAATCCCTTAAAAAATATTCAATGAAAAAAATCCTTTACATCTGCTCACTAGCAATCGCGTTTTCAGCTTGTCAATCCAGCCCTAAAGAAACTCAGAATATCGTTACCCCTACACCAAATGGCGTACCTACTGCACAACCTGCAGCTCCATCAACTGCGGTTCAGCAAAGTGCAGCCTCAGGTGAAAGACCTGCAAACAATCCGGCACATGGCCAGCCTTTTCATGACTGCGCACTTCCGGTAGGCGCTCCACTTAATGCAAAAAACACAGCTGCACCCGCGACACAAGCTCCCGTAGTTGCTCCTACTGTACAACAACAAGCGCCAACAACTAACACAAATAAAGAAGTAAAATTAAATCCGCCACACGGACAACCAGGACATGACTGTAAAGTATCAGTTGGTGCACCTTTAACCTAGTAAAAAATAACGAGAGCGATTGAGCGTGAAGATTCCAAGCATTAAAGGCTTTGATCAGGAGGCCCTGGAGAAGTATGTAAAAAATACCGGATGGTTAATGTTAGCCAGAGTGGGAAGCATGGCGATTAAAATTCTGGCATCAATTGCTTTAACACATTACTTAAGCAAAGAGCAACTCGGTATACTTAATTATCCTGTGGCTTTTACAACTTTCTTTACCGCCGCAGCTGCATTAGGAGTAGATGGTTTTGTAACCAGGGAGCTGTTACGTAATCCTGAAAAAAAGAACCAGCTACTTGGCACAGCCTTCGTTTTAAAGATTATCGGAGGACTTGTTATCCTCCCATTAATCTATGCGACCTACACTATAGTCAATAACTATAAAACAATTGATGCTCCATTGATTTTTATTATGACTGTTAGTTTTACCGGTCTGATCCAATCATTCAATATCATTGATAGTTACTTCCAGTCGAGAACGCAAGGCAAATACATCATGCGTGTTCAGGTTGCTGGAAACCTACTTTCTGCTGCCATTAAGGTCACTTTAATCCTAATTGGCGCAAGTCTTCAATGGTTTGTTATTGCGCTTTTATTGGATGCGGTATTATTGGCTGGGGGATATTTATTTATTTATCAGAAAAATGGAGAATCAATCTTTAAATGGACATTTAAGAGTGACATTGCAAGATTTCTGTTAAAAAATTCATGGCCATTGGCATTTTCAGCCATCCTTGTTTCTATTTATCTGAACATTGACAAGCTGATGATTGAATACTATATCGGCTCCGGTGCATTGGGAAATTATGCCAATGCGGTTCAGTTCGCGGAAGCATGGTACTTTATTCCTGTTGCAATCACAGCATCAGTATTCCCGGCCATTATGAATGCTCGAAGAGATGACCAGGTGAGGTATCAAAAAAGAATGCAAAATATGTACGATTTAATGGTTTGGATTAGCATGGCTATTGCCATAGGTGTTACACTAACCGCTCCATTTATCTTCAGAATTGTGTTTCCGGCTGAGTATTATAGTGGTGCTCATGTATTATCCATAAACATTTGGGCAGGAATTTTTGTATTTCTAGGCACTGCGAGCGGTCAGTTTTTAATTGCTGAAGGCTATACCAAGCTTTCAATGCTGCGAACAGCAATGGGGGCTTTAATTAATATTACATTAAATATCTTTTGGATCCCTAAATATGGAATAGCAGGCGCAGCATTTGCTACATTAATTGCATACGCTTGTTCTACATTTTGGATTTTATTGATCCCTAAAACAAGGCATCAAGGCATAATGATGCTTAAATCGTTGCTCCTAATTACATTATATCAGAAATTAAAAGGTTCAACCGATCAGCCTAAATAAGCGCCACATAAATTTTAATATTAATATATTAGCGCTTTGTATTTAACGTTTTAACTTTACCACAAATCATAACATATTAAAGATGTCCTTAAGAAAGGTAATAAGATCAATTGTATATAAGCCCAAAAACATACTGGACCTCATCCAGCTTAAAGCTAAAATAAAAAACAGCACCGGAAAACTTCAGATCATAATTGGCGCACATACAACCGATTACAAAGATTGGCTACCTACCAATATCGAAAACCTTAACTTGTTAGAGATTGCTTCATTTGACAATTTATTTGGTGATAAAAAGGCTGATCGTTTTTTAGCTGAGCACGTTTTTGAGCACATCAGTTACGACGATGCGCTTATTGCTTTAAAAAATTGCAACAAATACCTTAAAAAAGGTGGGGCGGTTAGAATTGCGGTTCCAGATGGCTTGCACCCTAATCCTGACTATATAAATATGGTAAAACCAGGTGGACATGGTGAAGGTGCTCACGACCATAAATTACTGTACGACTACAAAACACTATCTAAAGCATTTGAAGAATCAGGCTATCACGTAAATCTTTTAGAATATTACGATGAAAGCGGTAAGTTCCATTTTAACGAGTGGGATAGCAAAGATGGTCACATCATCAGATCTAAGAGATATGACAAGCGTTTTAATGAGCCTCTAGGTTATTCTTCGTTAATTGTTGAAGGGATAAAAGACTAGATTTATGCAAACCTTTGCTCCCATAGCATTATTTGTTTACAATCGTCCTGGGCATACTGCGCGTACAATCAAGTTTTTGCAACAAAATGAAATGGCTGCCGAAAGCAGATTGTTCGTGTTTTCTGATGGATTTAAATCGGAGGCCGACGAAAAAGACGTGCTTGAAGTAAGGGAGCTGCTTAAAAATATTGAAGGGTTTAAATCTATTGAGGTTGTAGAACGCAAAGAAAACATGGGGCTTGCCAAGTCGGTTATAATCGGCGTAAGCAAACTCATTAAAGACTATAAACAAGTAATTGTTTTTGAGGATGACCTGATTACCTCTCCATATACATTAACCTATTTTAATGAGGCCTTAAACCGTTACCGTGACGAAAACAAGGTAATGCACATTGGCGCTTATATGTATAATTTAAAAGGAGCCGATTTACCTGAAACCTTTTTCTACCGTGCCGCTACCAGCTGGGGATGGGCTACATGGGAAAGAGCATGGCAACATTTTGAACCAAACATAGACACTTTGATGGCTAAGTTTGACAAATCGGCCAAAAGTGCTTTTTCTATTGAGCACACCATGAACTTCTGGAAACAGATGGAGGATTTTAAAAAGGGGAAAAATAACTCTTGGGCAATCAGATGGTATGCCTCTATATTTTTAAAGGGTGGTCTAACACTTAACCCCTCGCAATCGTTAGTCAATAATATAGGCCACGATGGATCAGGAATACATTCAGGCATCAACGACATCTATAATGTAATCATCAATCCAAAACCTATTACTGAATTCCCTACCTCAATTGAAGAAAATGCTGCTGCATACGAAGCCATCAAAGGTTTCCTTAAAAACAGAAAAGGAACCTTCTGGGAAAGATTAAAACGCTACGTAATACAACGGCTGAAATAGAAACTAAGCTTTTCTAGCTTCTAAAATAATGTAAGGCGAAAGCTGCTTAGAATTGAATGGGAATACTTTGGTGAATATTTTTCCGGCTAGCCACAGTGACTTTTTCAACAACCTTACTCCTACCGGCTTTTGCTGTTCATTCTCCAACCACAAGCTAAAATGGCCAAAATATTTAGATTGAATAACTTGTAACCCTGCCTGCTTACAGATATTCTCTAGCAGTTTAGGGTCCATGCAGTCAATGTTGTGTTTATCGTAATTCTCCTTGTCGAAGTTTTTTTGAAACCACCCGTTTAAAGCTTTAAAGTTAGGCAGAGTGATAAACAAGGTACCTCCCGGCTTTACAAAATTGATGTGCCTGTTAATGATATCGGCAGTATCATTAAAATGCTCAATAAGACCGCAGGACAAAACAAGATCATACTGTTTCTCCGGTGTGTAATTGAACAGGTCAGTTTCAATAATATGGATATCCTTTTCGTTTAACTGATTGGCTTCTAGCAAAGAACTCGTAACTGGAGGATGTACAAAGTAATCGAGTAGGGTAACATCAAGTTTAAAATACTTTTTCAGAAAAACTGCATAATATCCAGGGAAGCCACCCAGTTCAATAGCTGTTTTAACTTTTTGACCGGCAATAATACCGGCAAGTTCTTTATGAAAAAGATAGTTTTCAGGAATACTAACCGATAAACCGGTTTTACTCTCCCAATAATTCACCCAAAACTGTCTGTCGGTTAACAGGTTACCCATATTGTCTTTTTAGTTCTTTAAATAGATGATCATTGCAGGATTTAATCGCTTAAAGCTTGTAAAAAATCAAAGTCAGACGAAAATACACAAGAATTTAATAAAGATTGAAAATATATATTATTTTAGGCTGCGTAACCGTTTTAAAAAGGAAACATTTATCTAAGTTTGACTAATTGAAAGTAGTACACCTAAATACATACGAAGGAAATGGAGGCGCCGGAAGGGCCTGCCTTAGGTTAAGTGACGCACTAAACGCAAGTGGTGTGGACTCCAAAGTAATGGTGTACCTTCAGTTTAAAGAAAGTTTAAAAACAGGAACTTTCAGTAAAGGTCCTATCGCAAAAGCTGGTGCAGTTTTCAATATTCTTTCTGAGCGCTATTTATCAAAGGCTGTATCAAAAGCGGTAAAAACACCTTTCTCCTTACAATGGTTTGGAACTTCTGTAGTTGATCATCCAGCTGTACAAGAAGCCGATATTATTCATTTACATTGGGTAAACCATGGATTCCTTTCACCTAAGTTTCTTGCCGAAATTGACGAACTGGAAAAGCCTGTAGTATGGACATTTCACGACAGTAATGCATTTACAGGCGGTTGTCATGTTCGTTATTCCTGCGAAAATTACTTTAAGGAATGTGGCAATTGCCCATTGTTAAGATGGAGCGGTAAAAACGACTTTTCGCACAGAACCTGGTTGCGTAAGAAAAAGGCATATTCAGAGTTTAACTTCCACATTGTTGCACCAAGCAAATGGATGGCAAACTCTGTTAAATTAAGCAGTTTATTGGGATTTAGGGAAACAACGGTTATCCCAAACACAATCGAGACAGAAGTTTTTAAGCCTTACGTAAAATCTGAAGCAAAAAAAATCCTGAAAATAGACCCGAATAAGTTTGTGTTGATGAGTGGTTTTATGCCTTCTAAAAACGACAAGCATAAAGGCGCCTCCTATCTTATAGATGCCCTAAATGATCTGGCAACCAGACCTGGAATTATTAAAGAAAATATAGAACTGGTAATTTTTGGCAATAAGGACAATGCCGAGATGCCAGAGTTTCCATTTAAAACCACATTTCTAGGGACTATTAACAACGACGCTCACTTGGCCAAGTGTTATTCGGCTGCTGATGCATTTATAACCCCCTCTCTTGAAGACAATCTTCCGAACACAGTAATGGAGAGTCTGGCTTGCGCAACTCCAGTAGTGGCCTTTAAAACAGGTGGCATACCAGACATGGTTAGACATCTTGAAAATGGCTATCTGGCAGATTACGAATCCTCAGAAGACCTTGCCACCGGAATGGAATGGTTATATCACGATGAAAATGCTCCTGAAATTCAGAAAGAAGCAAGAAGAACGATTTTAAATCAATTCTCAGAGCAAGTAATTGCAGAAAAACACTTATTATTGTATCAATCACTGATTGATTTACAGCCCCGATAATTTTTAGATTTAGAACCACATGCAGCCGAAGTTAAGTGTTATTACTATCGTTTATAATAATGTAAAGGATATTGAACGCACCATGCTTTCTGTGCTAAATCAAACCTATAAAAACATTGAGTACATCATTATTGATGGTGCCTCAAAAGATGGCACTGTTGACAAGATCTATAATTACAAATCGAGGTTAGCTCAATTTATTTCGGAACCTGACAAGGGTATTTACGATGCCATGAACAAAGGACTTTCCCTTACTACAGGCGACTATGTACTTTTCATGAACTCCGGCGATGAAATTTATGCCCCGGAAACAGTAGCCGAAGTGTTTGAAAGCGCAAGCTCTGCCGACATTTACTATGGCGAAACTGAGATGTATGATGAAGACTGGATAAGTTTAGGACAGAGAAGACATCATGCTCCTGAAAATTTTGACTGGCAAAGTTTCAGATATGGAATGAGCATAAGTCATCAGGCCATTTACGTTAGAAGAAGTTTAGCTGAGCCTTTTGATTTAAAGTACAAGTACAGTGCTGATATCGATTGGATTATTAAAGCTGCCAAGCATGCCTCAAGCATTGTGAATACGCATACTTACGTAGCTAAGTATTTGGTAGGTGGGATTTCTAAGAAAAAGCACATGGCTAGCCTAAAAGAGCGCTTTCACATATTCACCAAGTATTACGGGCTAATTCCAAATTTGATTAACCACCTTTTCATTGCGATTAATCTGGCTCAGTATTACTTTCGCCACCGCAGAACTAACGACTAAAGAAAAACGGGTTCGAGAAAAATCTATTCCTGAAACCCGCTTCTCGAAGTAATTATTTTATGGATTTGTAGACCAAAGGCCTGCTTCTTTTACAAACACTCTTCTATTTAGTTTTAACTGAGAAACAACCAATTCCGCAAAATCTTCAGGTTGCATTACTCTATCAGGGTTGCCATCAGTTAATTTAAGATCCTTAGCCATATCAGTTGCAATTGTACTCGGCAACAACGTAGTTACGCGAATATTATGCTTGCGCACTTCCTGCATTAATGACTCAGACATTCCAATTAAACCAAATTTAGAAGCACTGTAAGCACTTGTTACTGCAGCTCCGTTTTTACCTGCCGTAGATGAAACATTAATGATATCGCCGGTTTTTCTCTCTATCATTTCAGGCAAAACCGCTCTTGTTGTGTAATAAGCTCCAAACAAGTTTACTTTAACAATCTCTTCCCATCTTGATGGCTCCAGTTCTAGAAACGGTCCAAAGGAAGCTATTCCTGCATTGTTAATTAAAATATCAATTACGCCCAATTCAGACTTAACCTGAGTAACAGCTGCATTCACATTCTCTATATCAGAAACATCAACCGTAGCGATTGCCGTTTTAACTCCGTATTGTTTTAACTCTTCTGCCAGGATTTGTAAATCTGTTGCTGTTCTTGCCATCAGACCTATATTAACACCTTCTTGTGCCAAAGCTATCGCCATTGCCTTCCCTAAACCTTTTCCGGCTCCTGTGATTATTGCGTTTTTACCTTTTAATGATTCCATAGTATCTTTTATTAAAATGGGGTTTTCTGTATTAAAATACAAAAATAACAAAAAACAAAAGCCTGTTTCTTGCGAAACAGGCTTTATGACTTATCAATAGAAAAAGTTCCTATTTATACTATTTTATTAAGTTTACGTGCAGCTTCAGTTAAGTGAATTTTACGTAAACGCATGCTTAACGGAGTTACCTCGATGTACTCATCAGCCTGGATGTACTCCATAGCCTCTTCCAAAGAGAATTTAATTGCCGGAGCAATACGCTGACTATCATCTGTACCAGAAGCACGCATGTTAGTTAAAGCTTTACCTTTTACGATGTTAATAACCAAGTCATTATCACGGATGTGCTCTCCTAAGATTTGTCCTTCATAGATATCTACTCCCGGATCAACAAAGAAACGACCACGATCTTGTAATTTATCAATTGAATAAGCTGTAGTGCTTCCTTTTTCCATAGAAACCAATACACCGTTCAATCTACCAGGGATTACACCTTTCCAAGGCTCGTAAGCTTTGAAACGGTGAGCCATAATCGCTTCACCACCTGTAGCAGTTAATACGTTATTTCTTAAACCGATGATACCACGTGCAGGAATATCGAATTCTAAGTGCTGTAAATCACCTTTTGGTTCCATAATCAATAACTCACCTTTACGTTGTGTTACCAATTCAATTACTTTACCAGCAACTTCACCCGGTACATCAACGATTAAAGTTTCGATAGGCTCACATTTTTTACCATCAATTTCTTTGATGATTACCTGTGGCTGACCAACCTGAATTTCATATCCTTCGCGACGCATGGTCTCGATTAATACTGATAAATGGAGAATACCCCTTCCGTACACTAAATAAGCATCAGGAGACTCAGTTTCTACAACTTTAAGTGCAAGGTTTTTCTCAATTTCTTTATATAAACGTTCTTTCAAACGCTGAGAAGTTACAAATTTACCTTCTTTACCAAAAAATGGTGAATTATTGATAGTGAACAACATGTTCATCGTTGGCTCATCAATTTTGATTACCGGCAATTGCTCAGGAGCATCGAAATCAGCAATAGTATCACCGATATCAAAACCATCAATACCTACAACTGCGCAGATATCACCTGATTTTACTTCAGTGGCACGGATTTTACCTAAACCTTCGAAAGTATATAATTCTTTTACTCTTGATTTTACCATCTTACCATCACGTTTAATTAAAGTAACCGGTTGGTTTTCTTTAATTACGCCACGGTGTACACGACCAACTGCAATACGACCTACGAAAGACGAATAATCTAAAGAGGTGATTTGCATTTGTAAAGTACCGTCGTTAGTTGGTGCTGCAGGAATTTTTTCAACAACTGCGTCTAAAAGTGCGAAGATATCTGTTGTAGGTGTTTTCCAGTCAGTACTCATCCATCCTTGTTTAGATGAACCATAGATAACCGGGAAATCAAGTTGCTCTTCTGTTGCTTCTAAGTTGAAGAACAATTCGAAGATCTGCTCGTAAACTTCTTCAGGGCGACAGTTTTCTTTATCAACTTTATTTACAACAACAATAGGTTTTAAGCCTAAAGCCAAAGCTTTTTGAGTTACGAAACGTGTTTGAGGCATGGCACCTTCAAAAGCATCACACAATAACAATACACCATCAGCCATTTTCAATACACGCTCTACCTCACCACCGAAATCGGCGTGACCAGGGGTATCAATAATGTTGATTTTAACGTCTTTGTACATAACCGAAACGTTTTTTGACACGATGGTAATACCGCGCTCACGCTCCAAATCATTGTTATCAAGTATTAAATCTCCCGATTGTTCGTTATCGCGGAAGATTGAACAAGAGTGTAAGATCTTATCGACCAGTGTAGTTTTACCGTGGTCAACGTGGGCTATGATAGCTATATTTCTTATTTTTTGCATAAAATGCTACTAATTTTTGGCGCAAAGATAAGATTAATTATCGAGATTTCAGCACTTTAGTCATAGGCATTTATCTCTTTTTTCAGCAAGTCACTTGAAGACACATTTTACATGTAGTTCTATTTCTATCATTTATACGTTTTAATTGCTTTAAATTTTAAACAATGTCTATATTAAGGTGTTTCATATATACTAAATTAATAAGGCTATGAGCAATTCAAAAAAAGCGGATAAAAATGTGCCGCATCAAGAGGCCAAACCCGATAACAAAACAGGGCTAGACAACTGGAATGATCGTCTGGATCAGAACTTTGAAACTGAACACGAAGGCAATGAACTTGCCGATGAAAAAGCGCGTGACTATTCATACAAAGCCGGAAGCGGTGATCAATCAGACGAAACGATAGATATTCAACAAGAAGACTAAATATTAATGACAAAAAAAGCAATACTACTTGGTGCTAGTGGATTAATAGGCAAGAATTTATTAACTCAATTACTAAATAACCCTGGCTATACTGAGGTACTGGCTATTGGACGCAGAACACTAAACATGGAGCATCCTAAGCTAAAAGAATTAATTGTTGACTTTGATCATATAGACCAATACGCCTCAAACATCAAAGGTGATGTTGTATTTTGCTGTTTGGGTTCAACAAATAGCAAGACTCCTGATAAAGTACAATATAAAAAGATAGATTATCAATATCCTTTAGACGTAGGCTCGATTGCACAAAACAATGGCGCTACCAGCTACCATCTGGTTTCAGCAATAGGCGCAGATGTAAATTCGTCTATATTTTATCCAAAAACCAAAGGTGAGGTAGAGAGAGATTTAAAGGCTATACCTTTCAAAAGCATATATATTTATCGTCCATCATTCTTGGATGGTAATCGCGAAGAAAAGCGAACAGCAGAAAAAATTATGATAGTGCTAATGCGCTTCCTAAACCCACTATTAATTGGAGGACTAAAAAAATACAGAAGCATTAAAATTGAAACAGTAGCTTCAGCAATGCTAAAAGAATCTTTAACAGACAAAAAGGGCGTGTTTATTTACTCTTCTGATCAGATAGAGGCATTGGGATAAGTCCTTAAAAAAGGTTCTTTTTACCGAAAGCCCATATTAAAAATGGCGACATCGCTTTTGCCCAGGTAGGCAAATCGTGCTTACCTCCAACCATTTCGTAATAAGCTATATCATCAGGCCTCTTATAGCCCTTATTTAAAAGCTCCTTAATTACATCAATGGTATCATCGATAGAATCTATAATGAAGTTCTTATTCCTGTCGGCCACCTCATCTTCGGTACCTGTCATTAGCCAAAACTTTAATTCAGGTTTAGTTTTCGTATCGATAATTCGCTGGTGCAGAATGCGATCATTATCGGTATAGCCATCTTTAAGGTCTTTTTTCCTCCACCAGAATGCCCCTGAAAAAACACCAACAGCATCAAAATAATTGTCATTATTCCATGCGATATCGAATGCAGTTAGCCCCCCAAGCGAGAAACCTGCAAAAGCACGTTTACCATTTATAGGAAACTCAACATGAGTTTGTACAAAAGGGATAAGTTCTTTAATAACGAAATCGGTATAAGATTGGGCTTTGCTACCTCTATCCTGAAAGTCAGGAATTCCTGCAACTCCGTACTCCAACACACGATCTTTTGAAGCTTTTATAGCAACGACTACCAATGGTTCTATTTTATTTTGACCATACAATCTGGTTAGCGTGCTTTCCAATTCCAATGCTTCAGTATCCTGCCCATCATTTAACAATAACAGATTTAACTGTTCATTTCCTAAAAGATTGTCCGGAACATAAATTTCAAACTCAACCCCTCTTTTAAGGTGCTTTGATTGTATCGTATTTTCGGTTTTAATAATTTCCGGAAGTAACATGGTAGTGTACATAATTCAGCAATTTCCCTTTCTCTCTAATGCAACACAAAGATAATACTCTCGGTAAAAAATTAAATAATCGGCATGTAATTTTATATAAAACAGATATTTACGACAAGAAATAAGCCCGTTACTTGCTTTTCACATTCTTTATTTCTTATCTTAAAGCATCTAAATTTTACGGGGATGAAAGAGGAATATAAAAAGTGGCGCAGCAACAACCTGAACGCCGATTTTGAATTGCTCGCTTTTGGGCACAGCGGCTATCCAATCCTTCTTTTCCCGACTAGTATGGGGCGATATTTTGAAAATAAAGACTTCAAAATGATCGAATCTATTCAGTGGTTTATAGATGAGGGAAAAGTTAAAGTTTACTGCATTGATAGCATTGACAGCTTAAGCTGGTACAACAAAGGCATTCACCCGGCCGACAGGGTAAAAAACCATATTCAGTACGATAATTTTTTACTGGAAGAGGTTTCTACGATGGCTCGTAACGAAACAGGGCATTCTAAAATAATTACCGCAGGATGTAGCTTCGGAGGCTATCATGCGGCAAATTTTGCGTTCAGACACCCATGGCTGGTGAGTCATATGTTTAGCATGAGCGGAGCTTTTGACATTAAAGATCAGCTTGATGGATTTTACAATGATGATGTTTATTTCAACAATCCGGTAGACTTTTTACCAAGCGACAGTAATCCGGAATTATGGAACATGAAAATAATACTAGGCACAGCAGATAGAGATATATGCAGAGCCAGTAATGAAAGATTATCCCAGATATTAACTGAAAAGGGAATTAATCATTGGCTTGATGTGCGACAAAACGCAGAACATGACTGGCCTATATGGAGAAAAATGTTACCAGAATACCTATCACAATTATAACCTAATTAAAAACATCTAAAACATATACTTATGAAAAAAATCGGAATACTGTTTGGCAAAGAAAGATCGTTCCCGGAGGCTTTTGTGAAACGCGTAAATGAGATCGCAGGAAAGGATATCAGAGCCGAATTTGTAAACATTGACAAAATATTTCAAGCAGAAGCACTCGATTACGCTGTAATTATTGATAGGATATCACAGGACGTTCCTTTTTACCGATCTGCACTAAAAAATGCTGCAATTACAGGAACCGCAGTAATAAACAACCCCTTTTGGTGGAGTGCCGACGAGAAATTCTTTAATAACGCGTTAGCCGTAAAGCTTGGGATACCCGTACCTAGAACAGCTTTGATACCGTCTTACGAACAACCCGACGACACATCGGACGAATCATTTAGCAACCTTGCATTTCCATTAGATTGGGAGGCTATCTTTAAATATACCGGTTTCCCTGCATATATGAAACCTTTTGATGGTGGTGGCTGGAAAGAAGTTTACAAATTACATGATATAGAAGATTTCTTCGACAAGCATAGTCAGACCAAACAGACCGTTATGATGCTTCAGGAAGAAATCGTTTTTGATGAATATTTTAGATGTTATTGCATTGGAGGCAAATATGTTCGCATTATGCAATACGAACCGCGCAATCCTTTTCATCTTCGCTACCAGGTAAACACCCCTCCTTCGAGTGAGAAATTACTAAAAACTATTCATGACTATGTGATTAAGCTGAATCAGTACTTGGGCTATGATTTCAATACTGTAGAATTTGCCGTACGCGACGGAATACCTTATGCTATTGATTTCTGTAATCCTGCACCTGATGCTGAGGTAACCAGCGTTGGTCAGGAAAACTTTGACTGGGTTGTCGAAACTTCAGCTCAGTATGCTATTGAAAGGGCAAAGGCTCAAATTGAGGGGCAAGATAATTTAACATGGGGGGAATATGTTAAAATATCTGCTACCGGACAACCTCTGGTTGGCAAAACAAAAACCAAAGCTATCGCCGAGAAAAAAGCGCCAGCTAAAGCAGCAACCGCTAAAACCAAAAAAGCAACTGTTGCAAAAAAATAATTAGGGATAAATTGGAGGGAATAAGTTATGATGAATGAATTTACACTTGGTGTAGAGGAAGAGTACATGGTGGTTGATCCGGTAACCCGTGAACTTACCTCACACGATCAAAAAATAGTTGAAGCAGCACAAAAAATACATAAAGATCAGGTTAAGGCCGAAATGCATCAGGCCGTTGTTGAAGTTGGGACAGGCATTTGCAGAAATACAGACCAGGCGCGTGCAGAAATCTCACAATTAAGATATACGGTTTCGCAGCTTGCAGGTGAACAGGGATTACGAATTGGTGCGGCAGGAACGCATCCTTTTTCTCATTGGGAGAAACAGTTGATTACCGAGCATCCACGCTATAGCGAAATAGTTAATGAACTTCAGGAAGCTGCAAGATCCAATCTGATCTTCGGATTACATGTACATGTAGGGTTTCAATCGAGAGAGCTTGCAATTCATATCGCAAATCAGGTACGCTATTTTTTACCACACGTATTTGCTTTATCTACCAACTCCCCTTTTTGGGAAAGCAGGAATACGGGATATAAATCATTCCGAACTAAGGTATTTGACAAATTTCCGAGAACAGGCATTCCGGATATTTTTAATAGCATTGAAGATTACGACAATTATGTTAAGCTGTTGATTAAGACCAACAGTATTGATAACGCGAAAAAAATCTGGTGGGACATTAGGGTGCATCCTTTCTTTGAAACAATAGAGTTCAGGATTTGCGATTGCCCAATGTTAATTGATGAAACTATGGCGTTTGTTGCACTGTTTCAGGCGTTATGTGCCAAACTATACAAGCTCCGTCTCCAGAACATGAAATTCATCAGTTATTCGAGAGCCTTGATAAATGAAAATAAATGGAGAGCTGCACGCTATGGCATTGATGGCAATCTGATTGATTTTGGCAAGGAAATGGAAGTAAATTGCAGGAATCTGATACTAGAACTGCTAGATTTTATTGACGACGTTGTTGACGATTTGGGTTGCAGAAATGAGATCAATTATGTGCTGAAAATTCTTGAGAATGGAACAGGAGCAGACAGGCAATTGGCTGTTTACGAACAAAGTGGTAACTTTGAGGCCGTAGTAGATTACATTACTACACAAACACTAATTGGGGCTAAACCGTGAACATAATAGATAGAGATAAGATTAGGGTTGCTGTAATTGACATGAACAATGGAGTTACCAACCAAGGGATGCGTGGGATACAGGAAATCTTGTTGCGCTATCGTACAGAGAATGACATTGATTTGTGTTATGATATTTTTGATTTGAGGCAAAAGGGAGAAATCCCTGATGAACATTACGACATCTATATATCAAGCGGCGGTCCAGGAAGCCCTTTTGACGGAGAAGGCCAGCAGTGGGAGAACGACTTTTTTAATTTACTAGACAAAATAGAGTGCCATAATAAGATTAGCTCACAGAAAAAGCATGCTTTTTTAATATGTCACTCTTTTCAAATGGCTTGCAGGAAGTACCATGTGGGTGAGGTAATTAGAAGAAAATCAACTGCTTTTGGCATTTTCCCAGTCTTTTTAACCGAAGAAGGGGAAAATGATTTGATCTTTAATGGCTTGCCTAATCCACTTTATGCTGTAGACAGTCGTGACTGGCAGGTTATAAATCCTGATGATGTACTGTTTTCAAACTCAGAGGCTAAGGTTCTGGCATTAGAAAAGGAAAGGCCACATGTTGATTTGGAACGTTGTGTAATGTCGGTTCGCTTTACCAAAGAAATAGTGGGCACTCAATTTCATCCGGAAGCAGATCCCGTTGGCATGAAGATGTATTTGCTACAAGAGGATAAAATGAAAGCAATTATTGACAATCATGGTCTGGAAAAATACGAGGACATGTTATCGAGTCTTGACAATCCTGATAAGATCAAACTTACCCAAAGCGTTATTTTACCTAATTTTTTAACTGAGGCATTAAATGCCTTACAGGAAGCATAGCTATGATCGGGAAATACAGAGACCAGTTTAACAGTACTTTTTCTGAAGAAAAGTACTCAAGCTTTTTAAAAACACTGGAATCTGGATTAACAAATATTCCTTTTAGGGTTGCGGAAACTCCAATTTTCATTCCTTCAGACCTACAAAAAAAACTGGTTGAAGCTGGGGAAGAAATTATAAAACTAATAAAACAACCTAATTTTAAAGAGCTAACAAAAGATTCTATTCCGGCGAATTGGAATGTTCCAAATGAAAATGAGCACCCTCATTTTTTGACATTCGATTTTGGGATTTGTAAAGATCCTAGTGGTCACCTTGTGCCCAAGCTAATTGAGATGCAGGGCTTCCCTTCTTTGTATGGCTTTCAACCCGAACTCGGCAGGATTTATAAAGAATCCTATGGATTAGCATCTGGTTTAACTCCTTTTTTTAATGGAATTAATGAACAATCGTACGTTGACTTATTAAAAAAGGTAGTGCTTGGCAACTACGCACCCCATCAAGTGGCGCTAATGGATGTTGATGCTCCAAATCAAAAGACAGCCATTGACTTTTTAATTACTCAGAAATATTTAGGCATCAAAATTTTAAGTCTAACCGACATATTTAAAGAAGGCGATGCTCTATTCTATGAAGAAAAAGGCGAAAAAGTGCAATTAAGGAGGATTTATAACCGACTGATTTTTGATGAGGTTACCGATAAAACAGATCTTTTTATAGAAAGCTTTGATCCGAGAGATGAGATTGATGTGGAGTGGATTACACATCCCAATTGGTTTTACAGGATTAGTAAGTATACTATGCCTTTCTTAAAGAGTGAATTTGTGCCCGAAACACATTTCCTGAACACTTTAACCGAAATACCTGCAGATCTTGAAAACTATGTATTAAAACCTTTGTTTTCTTTTGCAGGCATGGGTGTAATTATTGACGTAACAAAAGCTGATGTAACAAAGATTAATGACCCAGAAAACTGGATACTTCAACGAAAAGTTGTTTATGAGCCCGTTATACAATCGCCTGATGGTGGCGTAAAGGCAGAAATAAGGTTAATGTATCTTTGGGCAGATGGAGAAGAACCTAAATTATGTATTAATTTGGCTCGTTTAAGCAGAGGAAAAATGATTGGTGTAAGGTATAATAAGGATTTTGACTGGGTTGGTGGTACCGTTGGGCTTATGGAAGGTTAAATTTACAATTAACAGACTTGCCTGAAACAGGCATTAACTAATTTTGTGATATGGACATTCAGACTATTCTAGTAATCATACTGTTTGCAGGCGCATTGTTTTACGTTGGCCGCATTGTTTATCGCTCTATAGCCCCTAAAAGTAATGGTTGCGGCACCAACTGCAAGTGCGGTGTAGATTTTTCCAATATCGAACCAGACAAGAAATAGATTTTATCTATGACAGCTATACTAGAGCCTTTCAAAGCTTATTTACAAAAGAAAGTAGCCATAACTGATGATCAGTTTAACCTTATTTCTGACAAACTTAAAGTAAAAACCTTCGATAAGAATGAAATGATTCTGATGAAGGGGGAGGTTTTGTCTAATGGTTTTTTTGTTCTAAACGGGCTTTTGCGTAGTTATTCGATAGATAGTAAAGGAAAAACCCATATTATTCAATTTGCCCCTGAGCAATGGTGGCTTTCTGAAAGAAATGGGATGTTCAATGAGGCTTCGGAGTTTTTTATTGATGCTATTGAACCTACTACTGCTATTACGATGAATAGAGATTTCATGAACGATGCAGCAAAGCATGTTCCCTGCATGAATGATCTGAATAGCACTATGCTTAATAACTCCATCAGGTTTATGCAGAAAAGAATCAATATGCTTTTAAGTGCAACTGCTGAAGAACGCTACCTGAATTTTATCCAATTATATCCCAATCTTACCCTAAGAGTTCCACAATGGATGATTGCCTCGTACTTAGGCATTACACCTGAATCGTTGAGCAGGGTTCGCAAAGACTTGGCACATAAGCATTTTAGACCCTAGCGTTTTCTTATCATAGGTCAATGTGAGGCAAAACATCTAGCCGTAATTTTGTGTTGTAATTAAAAGAACAACTTAAAAAAACAATATTATGGCAACTACACAATGGGTATTAGACCCAACTCACAGTGAATTACAGTTTAAAGTTAAACACTTAATGATTTCTACCGTAACCGGTGGTTTACATTTAATTAGTGCAACATTAACTTCAGAGTCTGATGATTTTGAAAATGCAACGGTTTCTTTTGAAGCTGAGACTAGCTCCATTAATACTGGAAATACAGACAGAGATAACCACTTAAAAAGTGCAGACTTTTTTGATGCTGAACAATTCCCTAAAATCACTTTCGAATCTACTTCGATAAAGAAAGATGGTGATGATTACATTTTAAATGGAAATCTAACTATTAAAGGAACAAGCAAACCTGTAGAATTGACAGCTGAATTTGGTGGTATAGCAACTGACCCATGGGGTAATACAAAAGCAGGTTTTACTTTAAACGGCAAAATAAACAGAACAGATTTTGGTTTAACATGGAATGCAGCATTAGAAACTGGTGGTGTAATGGTTAGTGAGGCTGTTAAAATAGCTGGTGAATTACAATTTGTAAAACAAGCCTAAATAATAAATAAGCATCCGTAAAAGGATAAGAATGCAAATGGAAGCAAAAACTAAAGCAGTGTCGGCCATTTTAAATGCGCCGGCACCTCATATGGTTGGTGATGGTTTTAGGGTGCATAATTTTTTCCCAAAAGGATATAAAATTAAAATGAGCCCATTCTTTATGTTGGATTATAATTCAAAGATAGAGTTCTCGGCACGGAATGAACCCAGAGGCGTTGGTGTTCATCCGCACCGTGGGTTTGAGACGGTAACCATTGCCTATCATGGCGCAGTAGCACATCATGACAGTGCAGGAAACAGTGGTATTATTTATCCCGGTGATGTTCAGTGGATGACTGCTGCCAGTGGGATTTTACATAAAGAATATCATGAAGAGCAATTCACTAAAAAAGGCGGGGCTTTCCAAATGGTTCAGTTGTGGGTTAATTTACCTGCAAAATATAAAATGAGTACACCAAAGTATCAGGATGTAAAGCATAGCGATATGGCTAAATACAACCTGGATAATGATGGCGGTGTAATTGAAGTAATTGCTGGTGAATATAACGGGATTAAAGGTTCTGCAAATACTTTTTCTCCGTTAAACTTACTAAATGCCCGTCTAAACAAAGGAGGCAAAGCCTATTTTGACTTCCCTGAAGAATACAATACAGGTTTTGTTATCATAGAAGGTAGTGTTAAAATTAATGGCGCCGAAACAGCCAAAACAGACCAGTTTGTTCATTTCAAGAATGAAGGTTCTAAAATAGAGCTTGAAGCTTTGGAAAACAGTGTAGTTTTGGTATTAAGTGGTGACCCCATAAATGAACCAATTGCCCAGTATGGCCCATTTTTAATGAATACTTCGGAAGAGATACAACAAGCTATAAGTGACTATAACCAAGGTAAATTTGGGTACTTAGAAGAGTAAAAAATGACCGTTCTCTTCAAAGACTGGAATCTTTTGCCCGCTTCGCTAAATGGGCAAAATTTCCTATGTCTTCTCTGAGAAGGTAATTTTTCAGTAAATAGCATGATGCATACAACCTTATTTTTTTGGTTGACAGTGTGATGCATACAGCTTAATTATAGAGGATATTATCCTTTTTGAATTAGGCAGACTGCGTAGGCAACAACCCCCTCTTCCCTACCAATAAAACCCATTTGTTCGTTGGTAGTTGCTTTTATAGAGATGTCATCAATAGAAATATCTATTGCCTCTGCAATATTCTTTTGCATTTCTGGAATGTGAGGATTAATCTTTGGCGCTTCAAGGCAAAGCATTGCATCGATATTACCAATCTCCCAACCTTTCTCGCTAAGCAGCTTTACACTTTCTTTAAGCAAAATAACACTGCTTATTCCTTTCCATTGTGGATCGGTATTCTTAAAATGAAAACCTATATCTCTTAAATTTGCAGCACCCAATAGGGCATCACAAATTGCATGAAGCAAAACATCTGCATCAGAATGTCCAAAAGCACCTTTATGATGCTCCAGGTTAACTCCGCCTATTACAAATGGATGATTATCTTTTAACTGATGTACATCGAACCCAAACCCTACTTTAATTTTCATCTGTTTAATTGTTATTATATACTATTATTTGGCATCGCCAAAATTAAAAAGCAAAGTGAAACGCAATGTGTTTGCCAACGGACTTTTTTGAGCGTTAGCTGCCAAATAAGCAAAATCTATATTAAACACATTGTATTTTAGACCGGCACCAAGCGTAAAGTATCTCCTGTCGCCTTTTTGGGGACTTTCATAGAAATAACCTGCTCTTAATGCAAATTGCTGATTGTACCAGTACTCCATTCCGGCAGCGATATTAATTTCCCTCATTTCTTCTCTAAAACCACCAGGGGCATCACTAAATGAACCGAATATACCAGATGGAACCGAACGATCAGGATTTTTACCAGCTACAATCTTCCCTTCCCCATCATAAATTGGTTGCGTGGGCACCAACAGCTTATTGAAATCCAATGCAAAGGTAAATTGATTATAATCATCAATTAAAAAGGTTGAAGCAGCCCCAATTTTAAAGTTTGTTGGCAGAAAATTCTTTTCTCCACCAGCGACATAGCTTATTTTAGTCCCGATATTTGAAATGTTGACACCGGCAGAAATAATCGCATCGGTACCCAGGAAAATGGTTGGCTTTTTATAGTATGCAGAAACATCAACTGCAACTGCCGAACCAGCTTGCGTTTGTTGTCCTGCAGCAAATTGCCCCGACAAAAGATTAGAATAAATATATCTTAAGGCTGTCCCTAATGAAAACGAGCTACCAAATCTTCTTGAATAAGTTACATCCAACGCCAGCTCATTTGGGCTGTAAACTCCCAGATCTTGCTGATTAATATCTACAAACTGTATTTCACCTAAAGAAAAATACCTTAGAGAACTTCCAATGGTACTTTCATCATTAAGTTTATAGAATCCACTTAAATATGCAAGATTAATATCAGGAACCAAGCTTTTTAACCAAGGACTGTAAGAAGCAGAAAAACCATACGGTTTATCTAAAAAAGCTAGTTTTGACGGATTTATGCTCATTGCATTCGCATCAGGACTAACTGCAACACCTGCATCCCCCATACCCCCTGCTCTTGCATCAGGAGTAATTAATAGGAAGGGAACAGCAGTAATTATGTTATTTGGTGCGCTGCCATTTGTTCGGGTACCAGGTTGCACTTCCTGAGCAAACGCTCCAATGGAAACTGCTGCCAGAGAAAAAATGCTTAATACAGTCTTTACTGAGTACCTGAAATTCATTTGCCCCGTATAATTTATACTATCCCACGCAAGTTAGCATAGTGTTTATTAATTTCAAAGTATTCTTAATTATACGCAATTTCTATCCTGAGATAATTACATCGAGCTTATAAAGAAAGATTTTTTTGGTACGAAAGCGTTTTTTTGCGTAGTTTTAACGGTTAGAGTACCTATTTGCATGACCCAATGAAAAAATCATACTTATACTCGCTTGCATATCTTGCAGTTGTAGCCTCCTTTATGTCTTGTAAATCCAAATCAGGAACATCTGATAAGACAGGATTGGCCTATAATAAAAAAGAATACGGAGGATTTCAAGTAAACAATAAATTCAAAAGAGGACCAGGCCCTGGCCTAGTTGAAATTGAGGGTGGTGTTTTTGTAATGAGTGGCAGTGCCATAAATGTTGCAGGACAAGAATTAAGCTCTTATAACCATAAAAGAGAGACCACTGTTTCCTCTTTTTACATGGATGAAACAGAGGTCTCGAACACAAACTGGCTTGAATACTTAAATTGGATAAGAACCAATTATCCGTCTGATTACGAATACTATTACAATGAGATCCCAGATACTTTGGTTTGGCGTAGACCATTATCATACAATGAGCCATATGTAGATAACTATTTGAGGCACCCTGCATATCAGGACTATCCTGTAGTTGGTGTTACATGGGAGCAAGCAGAAAGGTATTGCGATTGGAGAACTGATCGAGTGAACGAATTATTACTTAGAGATCAGGGGTATATGACCACCTTCAAAGAAGTAAACGGAGATACCAGATCGGGTGTCGCGGCAGCAAGTTCCAGACCGACAGAGCCTTTCAATACTGAGATTTACTTAAATGGCCAATATGATGACAAGGGCAAAAAAGCAATGAAGGATTTAAGTCCTACAAATGCCAGCGCTCCGGATGCCAAAGGGAATAAAGCCGCAACCAGAAATGTAAGACTTGAGGATGGAATTTTAAAACAGCCTTATCGCCTACCTACAGAAGCGGAATGGGAATATGCAGCCCTCGGCTTAATTGGAAATACTGAGTATGAAAATATTCACGAGAATAAAATTTACCCTTGGAATGGACTTGGCTTAAGTTCAGCTAAGAAAAAAACCAGAGGTTTAATATTAGCTAATTTCAAAAGAACAAAAGGTGATTACATGGGTGTTGGAGGCTCTTTAAACGATAAGGGAGGCTTAACCGTACCTGTAAGATCATATTTACCAAATGATTTTGGCTTGTATAACATGGCTGGAAACGTAAATGAATGGGTGGCCGATGTTTACCGTTCTAAAACTTTTGAAGCTGCTGATGCATTTAATCCTTATAGGGGAAATTTCTATGAAGACAAGAAAGTAGCGGATCCAAACACCGGTAAAATAGAAAAAGATAAGCACAATAGACCGGTTATGATTGCAGCAGTATCTGCAAGAAAACAAACATGGGCAGAGAAACAAGCCGCGGCAGCTAAACCTGCGGATTCTGTTAATACTTATGCAGATCAGAGAGGTTATCGTGACAAGGCTAATGATTTGTACGGTGAAATTACACTTATTACAGATAAATCAAGAGTATACAAGGGCGGTTCATGGGATGATCAGGCAATGTGGTTAAACCCTGCGACAAGAAGATTTCTTCAGCAAGATGAATCGACTGCAGATATAGGCTTTAGATGCGCGATGACTATGCTTGGAGCTTCTGAAATTAGATCAATGGGCAAACCTCAATTTAAGACTAAACCACAAAGGGCTTTTAATGGCCTTAAGCGATAAAGTATTTATTTCAGTAAACAAAAAATGGGGACTATAAATAGTCCCCATTTTTTGTTTACTGAAATTGTATCAATATTTCATTCTTCTCTACCTTATCTCCTTTGTTGATAAGAATCTTTTTAATAATTCCTGAGGTAGGTGATTTAATAACATTTTCCATTTTCATGGCTTCCAGAACCAGTAGACTGTCTCCTTTGTTCACCTCATGCCCTTCAGCAACAATTACATTGAGAACTAACCCTGGCATTGGGGCCTTAATTTCGCTTACTTTATTTGCCTGAGAATTGTCCATTCCTAATTGCTTGAGCAATTGATCATACTGGTCTTCTATTTCTATAGTATATAAAGTTCCGTTGACCTTAATTACACTGGTTTTGGTTGTTTTATCTTCAGTAACAATCTCTATATTAAAAGACTTGTTTTTATAAATAACGTGGGTATGATTGGCCAAACTCCTTGAGTCAATTGAAACTTCTGAACCATTAACACTCAATAAATCATTATTTATCTCAACATTGAAATCATAATGCTCATTTACTTTTACTTTCATAGCTATTGTGTTAATGCATATTGAATTAAGTTTGCGCCCATTTTAAGCGCATTAGCCCGCTTATCCTGGCTGTCGTCAGGATAAGTACCATAATCCTCCCATCCGTTCCCTAAATCGCATTCATATGTGTAATAACAAACAATGCGTCCTTCCCAAATTAATGCAAATCCCTGTGGTCTTTTACCATCATGTTCATGGATTTTAGGTAATCCGTTTGGGAACTTAAATTTCTGATTGTACAGTACATGATTTGCAGGTAATTCTGCGAATGCTAATTCAGGAAACACCTTCTTCATCTCCCTACGAATAAACTTATCCAGACCGTAATTATCATCGATATGCAAGAACCCGCCACCAATTAAGTATTTACGTAGATTACTTGCCTCTGCATTACTAAAAACCACATTTCCATGTCCGGTTAAGTATACGAATGGATAATTAAATATTTCGGGGCTTCCTACCTCAACAATTGACTCCTGAGCAACAAAGTTGGTTTGCAGGTTTTTATTACAAAAATCAATGAGATTTGGAAGTGCAGTTCTATTGGCATACCAGTCGCCACCGCCATTATATTTCAATTTTGCTAACTTATAAGTAGGCGTATAAAAGCCACATAGCAGCAAAATTAATCCAATAAGAAAAAAGGGTTTAAATCTCATCTATTTAAATAATTCACTTCAAAGCAGGCCGCTAAAGCAGCGGTTTCTGTACGTAGTCGTGTATTACCTAAAGTTAATGGTTTATAGCCATTCCGCAAAGCCAATTCAATTTCAAGAGGAGTAAAATCACCCTCGGGGCCAATTAATATGGTATAATTTTGATTAGGTTGAGCAACCTGAGTAATATATTGTCTTGAATTCTCATCAATACAATGAGCAATCATCTTGTTAGAATCGTTCTCTAATTTTAAAAAATCCGAAAGATTTATCTGAGGATTCACTTTAGGGTGGTAAGCTTGAAGTGATTGCTTAACTGCAGAAGTAACCACCTTAACCAAACGATCTTCTTTCACAACGCGACGTTCAGATCTATCGCAAATGATTGGTGTTATCTCTTCAATACCTATTTCAGTTGCTTTTTCCAGAAACCATTCTAGTCGATCAATATTTTTTGTGGGAGCAACTGCAATATGGAGATGATGGTTACGCTTATTATAATTATGAGTTGCTTCAACAACTCTTAACTTAACATTTTTCTTAGATAGATCTATTATTTCAGCCTTATAAAGCCCTCCAATACCATCTATGAGATGCACTTCGGTTCCAATATTTAATCTTAAAACTCTAATGCAATGCTTGCTCTCATCTTCATTTAAGACATATTCATTAGAATTGATGTCTGGTGTATAAAAAACATGCATGGCAAAAAGGATTAATGATTATCAACCATATCACTTTTACTAATTACTAGTTCAAGTTTTATGGTTTCTATATTCTGTTCCGTTTTCTTTAAGATGGTAAATAAATAACCATAGCACTCTTCACTGTCACCAACTTCAGGAATCTTTCCAAATGCATGGGAAACAAGCCCCCCTACTGTATCGAAATCCTCGTCTTCAGGTAAGTCATGAGGCAAGTGCTCATTAACATCATAAACCGTTGCATATGCATTAATGATAAATTCTGTATCAGATATTTTTTCTACTGTTGGCTTTTCCTCATCGTACTCATCCTGTATCTCTCCAACAATTTCTTCTACAATATCTTCAAGGGTTACCATTCCGGCTGTTCCTCCGAATTCATCAATTACAATAGCAATTTGAATGCGCTTTTGTTGAAGTTCACTTAACAGATCATTTATTTTCTTTGTTTCAGGGACAAAGTATGGCTTCCTGATAATATCCTTTAAAGACCATTCTTTATTACCTGCCAATAACGGCAAAATGTCCTTTGCATGTACAATTCCTATAATCTTATCAATTATATCGTCGTAAACAGGCATTCTTGAGTACCCCTCAGCAATAATTGTTTCTACTACTTCCTGTTTAGGTGTAGAAAGTTCAATTCCAGATATTTTAGTTCTCGGAACCATAATGTTTTTAACAACGCGTTCATTAAAATCAAAAACATTTTTAATGAGCTCATGTTCATTTGTATCCAGCGCTCCACTTTCCTTACCTTGATCTAATAGATAATATAGCTCTTCGGTACTGTGAACAGACTCATGCCCACCAACGCTGGATATACCAAACATTTTAAGGATTACATTTGCAAAGCCATTCAGCACCCAAATAAATGGCCTGAATAGCCAATAGAATGCCTGAAGCGGCACTGCAATGAATAAGGTTGTAGCAACTGGTCTTTGTATTGCTACAGACTTTGGCGCCAATTCTCCAAATACAATATGCATCACTGTAATGAACAGAAATGCTATAAATGTAGAAATCGAGGTAATATAAACCTCAGAAAGATTAAAATTAATTAGCGCATCATGAATAATGCTATGCATTACCGATTCACCAACCCAACCTAATCCAAGTGAGGCAAGAGTAATACCCAGCTGTGTTGCGGCTAAATAGCCATCAAGATGCTGGGTAATATATTTTGCGATATTAGCAACCCTACTTCCGGATTTCGCTTTAATTTCAATTTGCGAGGCTCTAACCTTTACAATTGCAAATTCTGCTGCAACGAAAAATCCGTTCAGCGCTACTAAGAAGAATGTTAAAAATATCTTGAGACCTTCCATTAAGAATTGTTATTTCTAAACTTTTTGTCATAAAGTGCCAGACTTTCCTGAATTACTTTATGTGCATAGCGTACACCTAAAAGATGCTCAATAGTTACTTTCTTTTCTTCCAATGCTTTATAGTCCTGGAAAAACTTAACTATTTCTTTCATTGTATGAGGAGGCAAATCTGCTAAATCATTAATATAGTTAACAGACATATCATTCTTTGCCACTGCAATGATTTTATCATCTTGTTCACCGTTATCTACCATATGCATTACACCGATAACTTTAGCTTCAATAATAGACAATGGATAAACGTCTACCGAGCAAAGCACTAAAATATCCAGAGGGTCATTATCATCGCAATAAGTTTGAGGAATAAAGCCGTAGTTTGCAGGATACATCACTGAAGAGAATAGTACCCTATCTAATTTAATTAAATTAGACTCTTTATCAATTTCATATTTCGCTTTCGAACCTTTTGGGATTTCTATTATGGCATTAACAATTTCAGGTAAGTTATCGCCTGGAGAAACGCTGTGCCATGGGTGGTGATCGTATTTACTCATTTTTTATTTTATTGTTCTGTATTTGTTGTTTCATTATCGGTGCTACTGACCACTTTCTTCTTCACAAATGTGACAACGAGAGGAATGGTTGTAACAACAATAAATCCTATAATTATATATAATAAATAATCGTTTATCTCTTTTTCAAATCTTTTACCCAAGAAATAACCGAGCAAAGTTAAGGAAGCTATCCATAATATTGCACCTGCAATATTATATAATGCAAATCTCTTAAAATCTAATTTAACCACACCAGCAAAAATCGGTGCAAAAGTTCTAACTATGGGAACAAACCTTCCCATTATTAATGCAAAAGCTCCCTGTTTATTGTAATATTCTTCGGCAGCTTTCAAATAACGTTTTTTAAAGAAAAAAGAATCCTTTCTATGATACAGCACAGGCCCAGTCTTTCGACCAAACCAATAGCCTGTAAAATTACCTGAAATGGCACACAGGCATAAGCCTAATATGAGTACATAAATATTTACATCCAGTTTTCCGGTAGCGACAAACATTCCGGCAAGAAATAAGAGGTAATCGCCAGGTAAGAAGAACCCAAAAAACAAACCTGTTTCCGCAAAAATCACGAACATTACAACGTAAAAACCACCTTCTTTAAGTAATTTTTCGGGGTCTATAAAATGCTGTAGTGTCGTCCAGAAATCTTGCATAGTTCAATTACTCGTAAAACTACAAATAATTATCTAGAGAAATGGTTATATCAAATTTAAAATTACAGCCGGATATACCCCTAAGAATAATGTAATTACAACAGATAACACCAATACTACTTTGTATTGAAGCGGTGCTTCTAACTCAATTTCATTACCTTCTTTAAAGTACATAGCCACTATTACTTTAAAATAGTAATAGAAACCTACCAATGCATTTAAAATAGCGAACGCTACCAGAAGTATCTGATATTCTCCCATTACATTAAGGAACATTAAATACTTTCCAATAAACCCTGCAGTTAGTGGTATTCCAGCCAACGAAAGCATCGCTATTGTTAATACTAATGCAGTTAATGGGTTACGCTTAGCCAAGCCATTAAAACTATCAAAATGATCGTTACCTGTTTTTTGCTTAACCATAATAAGTACAGCAAAAGCTATAATACTTGCAAAAGTATACGCAGCGGCATAAACCAATACATTATTTGCAGAGTTTCCTGACAAGGTAACTAATGAAAATAATAAATAACCCGCATGAGATATACTTGAATAAGCAAGCATTCTTTTAAAGTTCTTTTGAAACAATGCAGTCACGTTACCAATAAACAAAGTAATACATACGATTGCAATTAAAGGCGGAAGCCAGAAGTCATGCAGAGGAGCAAATGCATCAGCAAATAATCTTAAAAATGCTGCAAAACCTGCAGTTTTAACTACAGTCGACATAAAAGTTGTAATCAAAGTTGGTGCACCTTCGTATACATCTGGAGTCCAGAAGTGAAAAGGAGCAGCTCCCACTTTAAAACTCAATCCAATCATCATTAGAATTATCCCAGGATAAAACATTGGAGAGATCGATTTGTAATTGCCTACCAGATATTGATTAATTGTTTCTAGATCGAATGAGCCTGTCGCACCATAAATCAATGTGATTCCGAATAATAAAAATCCTGTTGAGAATGCTCCCATTAAAAAATACTTTAATGAAGCTTCATTAGACGCAAAATTACTTTTGCGAATACCAGCAAGGATATATAAACAGACAGACATGATCTCGATACCTATAAATAACATAGACATGTTCTTATAAGAGACCATAATGATGATACCTGCCAGGGCAAATAAGATTAAGGTAAAATACTCTGCAATATTTTCGCTATCTGCTGCAAAATAATTTTGAGTAAGCAGAAATATAAATAAGGTACCAAGGATTGTTATTCCAGAGAAAGCCAATGCAAAATTATCCATTTGCATCATCCCAAAATAAGTCTGATTAGTGTTCCATGCAGTAGCAACAAAAACCAGTGAAGTAAGCAGCCCAATAAGAGTAATGGGTAATAATGCTTTTTTAGCCTTAAACAAACCTGCGTAAAGCACTACTAAAGCTGTAACAGTAATTGTTATTATGATATTCATTTGCTTAGTTTACCGATGTTAATTTTTGTGTTACTTGTTCTATTAAATGCTGCACTGATGCCTCTGACAATTGCAGAACTGGTTTTGGATAAACGCCCAATACAATAATTAGTGCACAGATCGTGTACAATACCGCCTTTTCCGAACCCTTTACATCTGTAAAAGTAATCGTAAGGTCGTTAGTTTTACCCAGCATGATGTTTTGATACATTCTAAACATATAAACTGCTCCGAATATAATCGTTAGTCCTGCAAAAACAGCTACCCAGATATTATACTGATATACTCCTATCAATAAAAGAAACTCGCCTATAAAGCCATTAGTACCCGGTAATGCAACAGTTCCAAGAACTATGATTAAAGCCGTAATAGCCAATATTGGTGCTTGCTTTGCAATTCCGCCTAATTCACTTATCCTATTTGTTTTTAAACGACTTGAGATGATGTCAAGAACAAAGAATAATCCTACCACATTTATCCCATGACTTAACATTTGGATCATAGCACCTTGCATACCTTGTGTATTCAATGCAAAAATACCAGCACTTATTAATCCAACGTGTGCAATAGAAGAATATGCTACCAGACGTTTTGCATCTTTTTGCGTAAAAGCTATCAATGACGCATACACAATTCCTATAACTGACAATATGATTGCTACATGTCCCCAATCCTGAACTCCAGTCGGCACTATAGGCAATAACCATCTAATTACACCATAAATACCCATTTTCAACATTATACCTGCTAGTAACATAGTACCTGCAGCCGGAGCTTCAGTATATGTATTTGGTTGCCAGGTATGGAAAGGGAATACAGGCATTTTAATTGCAAAAGCAATAAAGAAAGCCCAGAAAATCCATCCTTGCTGTACTGAATCTAAGTTAAGATTATAGAAAGCCTGGATATCGAAATTATGTGCCGGATTCTGCAAATACAGATAAATTAATCCCAGTAACATAAACAATGATCCTGCTATTGTATAGACAAAGAATTTCATGTTTACCTTAATGCGATCTTTCCCACCCCAAACTGCACAAATAAAATAAATAGGGATTAGTGCTGCTTCCCATCCGATATAAAACAGAAAAGCATCAAGTGAAGTAAACACAATTAACAAACCAGTTTGCATAAAAAGAATCAAAGCAAAAAATGCATTTGAACTCTTGTAATTATGCTGATAGCTTGCCAATATGATTAATGGCACTAACACATTTGTTAATAATATTGTGATCATACTTATTCCATCAACACCAGCATGGAAGTTTATTCCAAGATCATGGATCCATGGATAGTTTACCATAAATTGAGTACTGGCATCCGGGGTAAAGTTACATACCATCACCAATGCTAATGCAAGAGAGACAATTGCCGAAACCAATGCAACATGTTTTGCTGCATTTCCGGAAAAAGCGGTAACCAAGGCTCCTAGCAATGGTAAGAATATAAGAAGTAGTAAAAGTTGTTCCATTATGTTTTCTTGAACGATCTTTTATAGAGATAAATAAGTATACAATAACAATGAGATGATTCCTACCACCATCATAAAAATATAAAAGCCAACATTTCCGGATTGCATCAGGCGTAAACCTTTACTTGCTTCGGTTGTTCCCCAACCAAAACTATTCACAATACCGTCAACAATTTTATTATCTACTATTTTATAGAAGAATACTGAAATTGCATCCAATGGTTTTCTAATTAATGCATCATATATCTCATCAAAATAAAATTTGTTATAAGATAAGTTTGCAAGTACAGAACGTTTAGCTTCATCTGGAGCAGGTACGTGACTTTGTTTAATGTATTTCCCATAAGCTACTGCGATAGAGATTAAAACCCCAACAACAGAAACTGCCATAAGCGCATACTCAGTAGCATGATCAGGAGATTCGCCTGTATGCTTAATTACCGGAGAAAGCCAATGTGATAGCCAATGGTTTCCACCTAAAGCCTCAGGTACACCTATAATACCACCAAATGCAGATAGCACAGCCAATACGATTAAAGGAATAGTCATTGACTTTGGCGATTCATGAATTTTTTCTTCAGAATGGTGAGTCCCACGGTATTTACCATAAAAGGTAAGGAATAACATTCTGAACATATAAAATGCGGTAAGGAATGCTCCAAATACGGCAATTGCCCACATTACTTTATCATGTTGATATACATGTGCTAAAATCTCATCTTTTGAAAAGAATCCTGAGAATGGAGGTAATCCTGCAATCGCGATGGTACCAATTAACATAGTTATGAATGTAACTGGTAGCTTTTTACGTAAGCCCCCCATATGTCTCATATCTTGTTCATGATGCAATGCATGTATAACAGATCCTGCACATAAGAACAATAATGCTTTAAAGAACGCGTGTGTAATTACATGGAAGAAAGCTCCGTTATATGCGCCAACACCAAGACCTAAGAACATATATCCTAATTGAGATACTGTTGAATAAGCAAGTACCTTTTTAATATCTGTTTGGGTTAATGCAATAATAGCAGCCACGATTGCAGTAGCCAAGCCGACAATAGCAATCACATGCTGAATTAGTGGAGCTAAATCGAAGATCAGGTTAGATCTGGCAATCATGTAAATACCGGCTGTAACCATTGTCGCAGCGTGAATTAGAGCCGAAACAGGCGTTGGACCGGCCATCGCATCAGGCAACCAGGTAAAAAGTGGCAATTGAGCAGATTTACCGCATGCACCAATAAACAGTAACAAAGCAATAAGCGCTATAGTATGATCTCCAGGCAACATATTTGCGGCCTGAGGGAATATTTTAGAAAACTCAATACTTCCAAAAGTAGTAAAGATGAAAAACACACCTAACAGGAAGCCCAAATCACCAATACGGTTCATGACAAAAGCTTTCTTCGCTGCCGAAGCATAACTGCTATTTGTATACCAGAAACCGATTAGCAGGTAAGAACATAACCCTACGCCTTCCCATCCTATGAACATTACAATATAGTTCGATCCTAATACCAATAAAAGCATAAAGAAGATAAACAAGTTCAGGTAACTAAAGAACTTACCAAAACCTTCATCGCTATGCATATAGCCGATTGAATAAATATGAATAAGGAAACCTACCCCGGTAACGATAAGTAACATTATAGCACTTAACGGATCTACCAGAAAGGATAGTGGAATATGTAGTTTTCCTGCGCTTATCCAATCAAAAAGAAAAACTTCGTGAGATTTATTTGCATCTGAGCCTAAAGCCAGAAATATACCAACACTAATGGCAAAAGAAACGAAAATAACACTGCTTCCTATAAAACCAATTAGGCCTTTAGATAATGTGTTTCTTCCCAAGCCATTGATTATAAAACCAATCAAAGGAATCAACGGAACCAGCCAAACTAAATCTATTATCATTTTATATCTATACTTATATTACCACTTAAGGCGATTCAACACATTTATATCTACTGATTGAGTATTTCTGTATACCATTACAATAATACTTAAGCCTACTGCGACCTCTGCAGCGGCCAAAGCCATAATGAAAAATACAAATACTTGTCCGGATGGATCATTGTTATGTACTGAAAAAGCCGTAAGCAATAAGTTAACTGCATTAAGCATCAACTCTACAGACATAAATATAACGATAGCGTTTCTACGGGTTAATACTCCTATAACGCCGATTGTGAAAATAATAGCACTTAGCCAGATGTAGTGGTTAAGTGGTACTCCCTGCAATTGTTGAGTCATGTTTTCCACTATACTTTTTCTTTTTTAGTTAACAATACTGCACCAACCATTGCTGAAAGCAATAAAATTGATGAAAGTTCAAACGGCAACATGAATGGGCCGAACAATTCCTTACCCAGGTTTTTCAATAAGCCCAAATTTGGATTTCTTAAAATAACGGGATCAGATACCGCTGTAGCTTTTAATGACCCGATTAAAGTTACCACTAAACAGCATCCAGCTATAACGCCGACTACTTTTACTGCTCCTGATTTTAGTGGTTCGTTATCTTTATTGAGGTTCAGTAACATCAGTACAAAAAGGAATAGAACCATAATTGCACCCATGTAAACGATGAAATTTACTACAGCTAAAAACTGAGCGTTTAACAGAATGTAATGAACCGTAAATGTGAAGAATGTAACAATTAAATAAAGTACGCTATGCACAGGGTTCTTTGAAAAAATAACCATCAGTGAAAAGAATACGCTTAATGTTGCTACAAAATAGAATACTGAAGTACCCATTATCTATGTTTAAACTGTTTATATTAAAAGGCCCTTATCAGGCATTATATACTAAATTACTATTTATTCAATGGTGCCTCAACCAATTTATCTTTACCGTAAATAAAATCTTTACGAAGATAATCAGAAGGTACAATTGGGCCATCTAAGTAGATTGCTTCTTTAGGGCAAGCCTCTTCACATAAACCACAGAAAATACAACGCAACATATTAATTTCATATACTGCAGCATATTTCTCTTCCCTGTATAAATCCTTTTCTTCAGGTTTCCGCTCAGCAGCTATCATTGTAATAGCTTCAGCAGGACAAGATAGGGCGCACAAGCCACAAGCCGTACAACGCTCTCTTCCTTCTTCATCTCTTTTCAAAGAGTGCATACCTCTAAAATTTGTAGAGAACTCTCTTTCTACTTCAGGATATCTTATTGTAGCCTCTTTTTTAAATAAGTGACTAATTGTAACAGATAAACCTTTAACTATTGCAGGCAAATACATGCGTTCTGCAAACGTTAATGGTTTTTGTTCTAATACTTTCTTTTTACTGGTTAATGGTTCCATTAAACCTCCTTATTATTTATCCGCTAATGCGGGTAGTTAAAACTTTTCAATTATTGCAATCACAATACCTGTGATGATGATGTTAGCTATAGCTAGAGGAATTAATCCTTTCCAGCCAAGGTGCATCAATTGATCATAGCGGAAACGAGGAATTGTCCAGCGTACCCACATAAAGAAGAATATGAATGCAAATATTTTTATAAAGAATACAAGAGTTCCAATCAGAGGGCCAATTATTGGTCCTGTATGTAACAATACCCAATCCATCCCTGGATAGTTATATCCTCCAAAGTAAAGCGTAGCCATAACTGCCGATGATACAAACATATTGATGTATTCAGCGAATAGATAAAAACCTAACTTCATTGAAGAATACTCTGTATGATAACCACCAATTAACTCAGTTTCACACTCGGGTAAATCGAAAGGAGCTCTATTTGTTTCAGCGAACGAACAAATCATAAAAAGAAGGAATCCTAATGGCTGATAAAGCACATTCCAATGCCAACCGTGCTGTTGTTCTACAATCTCTTTAAGACTCATTGTGCCTGTAACAAGCAACAAAGCAATAATTGACAAACCCATTGCGATCTCGTAGCTAATGTTCTGCGATGCAGCACGAATAGCACTTAATAATGAGTACTTATTATTAGAGGCCCAACCACCTATCATTACACCGTAAACACCTAATGAAACAACGCCAAAGATGTACAATATACCAACATTGATATCTGTTACCTGCAATGGAATAACGCGACCTGCAATGGTAATATCACTACCCCATGGTATAACTGCGGTACCAATACATGCAGTAAGCATCGCCAGTCCAGGGCCAACCATGAATAACCATTTACTTGCATTCGAAGGAATGATTTCTTCCTTCATGAACATCTTAACTCCATCTGCCAATGGCTGAAGTATTCCAAAAGGACCAGCTCTATCCGGACCAAGTCTGTCCTGTAAAAAAGCAGCTACTTTCCGTTCAGCATAAGTAGAGTACATAGCAATCAATAAACTGATACCAAAAATGATGGCTACCAGTACAAATTTTTCTATTACAAAAGCTATATCCATTAGAATTTGGTTGTTTTTTCTAGTTCTACTTTATTTGCCTGTTGTAATTGAGGATTGTTCTGAATAACAGGTAGCGGTCTTAAGGTTTCATAATGATTAGAAGCAATAACCGAAGTATCGCTAATATGAGTAGGGTGCTCAATTACCCAATCAGCAGTTTTCTTTTTATCAAAACGACAAGTGTTGCAGATAAACTCTTCAACCTCACCATAGATATCTTTGCGTGCTGTAACACGTAAAACATCCTCTCCCTTATACCACAAGGTAACTTTACCGCTACAAGTAGGGCAATCTCTGTGTGCATCAATTGGCTTTGTAAACCAAACGCGATTTTTAAACCTGAAAGTTTTATCAGTTAACGCACCAACAGGACATACATCAATCACGTTTCCAGAGAAATCATTATCTACAGCCGTTTGGATATAGGTAGATATTTCTGAATGATCTCCTCTATTCAGGATACCATGTACACGTTTATTCGTAATTTGATCAGCTGTAAATACGCAACGATAGCATAAGATACATCTGTTCATATGTAATTGGATTTTATCTCCAATATCTATACGCTCAAACGTTCTGCGTTCAAATTCATATCTTGTTTTTTGCAAACCATGCTCATATCCAAGATTCTGAAGATCACATTCTCCTGCCTGATCACACACAGGGCAGTCTAATGGGTGATTGATCAACAGCATTTCAACAACTCCACTACGTGCCTCTATAACTTCCGGAGAAGTAATGTTTAGCACTTCCATCCCATCCATCACTGTTGTACGGCATGATGCTACTAATTTAGGCATTGGACGCGGATCCTTTTCAGATCCTTTGCTTACTTTAACAATACAAGTACGGCATTTTCCGCCACTGCCTTCTAATTTAGAATAATAGCACATAGCAGGAGGCACAATATCACCACCTATTTGCCTTGCAGCATTTAGAATAGTTGTGCCGGGTGCTACTTCTACTGATATCCCGTCTATGGTTACCTTAACTTTGTCACTCATGATTGTTAATTTCCTGTCGTAACTTCTGCTTTCGCAATTGGCTCAGCATAATTTGCTAAACCATAATTAGTATCTAAACATTTGATTGGCTCTTTAACATGCCATTCAAATTCATCTCTGAAATGTCTTATTGCACTTGCAACCGGCCAAGCAGCAGCATCACCTAATGGACAGATCGTATTTCCTTCAATCTTTTTAGAAACATCAACCAATAAATCAATGTCGCTCATTTTACCATGGCCATACTCAATTCTGTGCAGTACTTTTTCCATCCATCCTGTACCTTCTCTACAAGGAGAACATTGTCCACAGCTTTCATGGTGATAAAAACGAGAAAAGTTCCAGGTATTTCGAACAATACACTGATCCTCATCAAAAGCAATAAAGCCACCAGATCCCATCATCGAGCCTGTCGCAAAACCGCCCTCAGATAAAGATTCGTAACTCATCAACCTTGGTTCGCCATTAGCAAGTTTCAAGGTAAGATTTGCAGGCAAAATTGGAACAGATGATCCTCCGGCTACAGTAGCTTTCAATCGTTTACCATTCGCAATACCGCCACAATACTCATCAGAATAAATAAATTCCTCTACCGGTAAGCCTAAATCAATCTCATATACTCCTGGTCTAACTAAATTACCTGAAGCGGAGATCAGTTTAGTTCCAGTACTTCTGCCAATGCCAATCTTAGCATACTCATCTCCACCATCATTGATGATAGGCACAGTAGCCGCAATAGATTCAACATTATTTACTACTGTAGGACATCCATAAAGTCCGGCAATTGCAGGAAAAGGAGGTTTAATCCTAGGATTACCTCTTTTACCCTCAAGCGACTCTAATAAAGCAGTTTCTTCTCCACAGATATATGCACCGCCACCAGGCTGAACATACAACTCCAGATCATAACCTGTTCCTAAAATATTTTTCCCTAAAAATCCAGCATTTTTTGCTTCTGCAATTGCTTTCTCCAATATTCTGATCTGAGGCATCATTTCGCCTCTTACATAGATATAAGACGTATTAGCACCCAGTGCAAAACTGGAAACGATCATTCCCTCAATAAGTGCATGAGGAATATGAGTCATCAGGTATCTATCTTTAAAAGTTCCAGGCTCCGACTCATCTGCGTTGCAAACTAAATATCTTGCTACACCTTCTGGTTTCGCCAAAAAACTCCATTTCATTCCCGTAGGGAATCCTGCACCACCGCGACCACGTAATCCAGACTTCTTAACCTCTTCAACAACTTCATCAGGAGTTAAAGTTTTTAGAGCCTTTTCTACAGCGCGATACCCACCTTTTTGGCGATAAACATCAAATTTATTGATGCCTGGTACGTTTATGTGTTCTAATAATAGTTTACGGGCCATTATTTCTTGCGTAAATCTTGTATTAACTCGTCAACCTTTTGTTCATTAAGGTTTTCGTAAAATGTATATTCAGGACCAATCTGTAATACCGGACCATAACCACAGGCAGCTAAACACTCTACACCTCTCCAGCTAAATAAGCCGTCCGACGTAACTTCCCCTTCTTTAACACCTAAGTTTTGTTCTATATGGTTCATCAGCTTCTCAGCACCTACTAAACAGCAAGGTCCCGTTCTGCAAACTTCCAACATATACTTACCCTGCGGTTTTAAAAAATACATACTATAAAACGAAGCCACTTCATATACCTCGATACTCTGTATATCAAGATAAGCAGCAACTTTATCCATAGCATTTGGGCTTAACCAACCTAATTCGGCTTGAACCTCATGAAGCATTGGTAACAAAGCAGATTTCTGTTTACCTTTCGGATATCTGCTAATTATCTCATCAAACTTTTCTTTTAAAGCTGATGAAAACTCCACAGGTTGTTGTTCTTCTACTTTAAGCATCTAATTCTCCTGCAATAATGTTCATACTACTCATGTTAATAATGGCATCAGATAAAAGCATGCCTTTACTCATTGGTGCAAACATTTGATAATTAATAAAACTAGGTCTTCTGAAGTGCAAACGATATGGTGTTCTTCCTCCATCATTGATCAAATAAAATCCAAGTTCACCGTTACCACCCTCAACTGAATGATAAACTTCGGCTTTAGGAGCATCAATTTCGCCCATCACAATTTTAAAATGATAGATTAATGCTTCCATGTTATTGTAAACCTCTTCTTTAGCAGGTAGATAAAACTCAGGAACATCTGCATGGAAAATACCTGCAGGCTCATGTTTTATTTTTTCTAAAGCCTGTTCAATCAACCGAACGCTCTGCCACATTTCTTCATTACGAACAAGGTAGCGATCATAAATATCACCACTTGTTCCTACCGGAACTTCAAAATCAAAGTCTCCGTAAGATGAATAAGGATCACTCACACGAACATCGTAATCTACACCTGCTGAACGCAATAAAGGCCCTGTCCACCCATAATCAAGAGCTTGTTCAGCCGATACCGCAGCAACCTTAGCTGTACGATCTATAAAAATACGATTACGGTTAAGTAAGCTTTCAAACTCTCTTAATGCTACAGGGAACTCTTTTAAAAACTTATTGATCTTAGCAAAGGCGATTTCATTGAAATCTCTTTCAAAGCCACCGATACGTCCAACATTAGTAGTTAATCTTGCTCCACAAATCTCTTCATAGATCTCATAAATATGTTCTCTGAATTGAAATAAATATAAAAAAGTGGTGGTTGCACCTGTATCCTGAGCAATAATTGTATTACAGATAATATGATCTGAAATACGAGCCAACTCCATGATAATTACCCTTAAGTAATCAACACGTTTAGGCATTTCAATACCCAATAACTTCTCAACTGTCATGTGCCAACCCATATTATTTATAGGTGAAGAGCAATAGTTTAATCGATCTGTTAAAGGTGTGATCTGATAGAAAGGACGGTGTTCTGCAATTTTTTCAAAAGCACGATGAATGTAGCCAATAGTAGATACACCACTAACGATGCGTTCACCATCTAACTGAATTACATTTTGAAAAACACCATGTGTGGCAGGGTGAGTTGGGCCTAAATTTAAGGTAACCAATTCATTCTGCGGGTCGTTATCTGTATATACCGGTTGATTCATCATTTCTTATCTACCAAAGTATTCGTCTTTTTTATCTACTCTGTTTGGATCTTCTAAAGGATATTGTTTTAACATTGGATGAACACCAAGATCATCCATATTCAATATTCTTCTAAGATCCGGATGGCCTTCAAACTTTACTCCAAACAAATCATAAGTTTCTCTTTCCATCCAATTAGCTGCATTCCATAAGGGAGTTGCAGTTGGAATTTCAGGGTGATGCTCGTCTATAAAAACTTTCACTCTAACCCTGATTCTATTAACCATGCTATGTAAGTGATAAACCACTGCGATACCATGTTTTTTCTCCGGATAATGCACAGCTGTGATATCTGTAAGGAAATTGAAGCTGGCTAATGTATTTTGCTTTAGAAAAGCTAAAACATCGATAATAACATCCTTTGTGGTTTCAAAAGTGAGTAACCCATAAGGCTCGGTAATTCCAATTATTTTTCCACCAAACTTTTCAGTTAGCTGTTGTATTAATTCCTGATTAGTAACCTCTGCCATTATTCAATTCCGTATGAAGCCAACATTTCTCTATATTGATCTGAGTTCCTTCTTCTTGAAGATTCATTCTTAACCAATTCCTGAATTTTACCAAAGCCATCTAAAATAGCTTCCGGTCTTGGTGGACACCCCGGAACATACACATCTACCGGAATAATCTCATCTATCCCTTGCAAAACAGAATAAGTGTCAAAAATACCCCCGCTTGATGCACAAGCACCAACAGCAATCACCCAACGAGGCTCTGCCATTTGTAAATATACCTGCTTAAGAACCGGACTCATTTTCTTGGCTATTGTCCCCATTACCATTAATAAATCTGCCTGACGTGGAGAAAAGCTTAAACGCTCAGATCCAAATCGACCAAAGTCATAATGAGATCCCATGGTAGCCATAAACTCAATACCACAGCATGAAGTTGCGAATGGCAAAGGCCATAATGAATGGGAACGGGCCAAGCCAATAACCTTATCTAAGGAAGTAGCAAAAAAACCAGATCCTTCTATGCCTGGAGGCGCGTCTACTATATTGATGTTACTCATGATACAAAACGAAAAAGGTTCATTCCTGTAAAGAATGAACCACAAATCTACAATTTTTTAAAAGCAAATGAATTAAGTTGAGGGCATTTAGAAACAATCTAAATAATCTAATTCCAATCCAGTGCTTTCTTCTTTATAACGTAAATAAAGCCTAATAATAATGTTCCCATAAAGATAAACATCTCTATCATTCCAGCCATTCCAAGTGCTCTGAAATTAACTGCCCAGGGATACATAAATATTACCTCCACATCAAACAGGACGAAGAGAATAGCTACTAGAAAATACTTAATAGAAAATGGCTGACGTGCATTACCTATCACCTTTATACCAGCCTCAAATGTTGACAGCTTATCAGATGTTTTCCTCTTAGGGCCTAAAAAATGTGTTGCAATTAAAGTAACAACAACAAATCCTAAGGCAACAACTACTTGAAATATAATTGGTAAAAAATCTACAGGTACACTTTGAGTTTCCATTTGAATATAATTATGAGGCAAAAATAAAAGAAAAAGGCGGGATAACAACCCCGCCTTTTTCTTTTATTATAAAATTCTTACTTTTTCTTTGGTTTTGCAGTAGTAGCCTTTGGAGCTGGAGCAGTTAATGATTTAATTCCTTCTAATGCAACAGCATTGGCAGGATCAATCGCTAAACTTTTATCCCAATATAACTTTGCTTTCTCTTTGTCATCTTTAAATGAAGCAAAACCAGCAATTTGATTATAAGCTTCTACCATATTCTTTTTAACTGCAGGCGTCTGTTTATCAACATGTGCCCCAACAGAATCTAAATATTGCTGATAAAAAGGCAATTTTAAGCCAGTTGGCGCTACTTCATCATCCATAAAATCGTTTATTCTGGCTCTGTAAAGAATAGCATCATATGTCGATGGAGCTAACTTCAATAATTTCGCTAATGATGCGTCACCTTTAACCAAAATATCTTTAGAAGGATTAGTTTTTGCTGTATAGGCTTTGTAATAAGACACGTACGATGCGATAGCATGGTAAAAATAATTATATAGTGATCCTTTACCCTCTGGGTTCAAATGGTTAACTACATCATAAGTAGCAATAGCTTTCTTATAATTTTTCGCATCATAGTACGATTTAGCAATTGCAGCTAGAGCCTCAACTTTCGTAGAATCCATACTAACAGCTTTAATCACATTAACCAGGCCTAAGCTATCATTAGCAGCATCAGTACTATCTTTCATTAAAGCTTTACCCAAGTACATATAATCATCAGAGATAATACGAGAAGTATCTTTCACTTTAGCAAAGAACTCTTTCATGTATTGTAAACTCTGAGGAAAATTTCCATTCTCAAAAGCAGAATAACCTCTCAATCTTGAAACGATCAAACTTTTAGGATCATTTTGATTCAATGATGCTAACTCCGAAGTTTCTTGTTCCAATGTTTTAAAATCTTTTGCATAGAATAAGAAAGTAGCATAACGTAATCTTGAATCGTAAGATTTATCAGTTAAATCAAGATATTTTTTATAGTTGGTTAAGGCTTCAGCAGCTTTAGCATCAAAGTTCGCAGGCTCTTGATTTCCCCACTGCATATAAAGCTCAGCTAACTCACGATAAGCAGGACCATAGTTTGGATCTGCAGCCACAACATTCTTCAACTCGCCTTCAGCATCACTAAACGCTCTTGATTCTTTATACATTTTTCCGATTTGAACAGTAGATCTGTATAATGCTGGATCAATACTTAAAGCTCTCATATAATTCTGTAGTGCTTCAGAATTTTTTCTTTGCAATGAATAATAATCACCTAAAGCAACAAATGTTTCAGCTTCTTTATCCTTATCATCTAACTCTTCTGCTTTTTGTAAATTAGGCAATGCAGCTGCAAAATCTGGCTTATCACCAACTAAATAAGCTTTACCTATATACAAATATGGAGTAAAATCCTTTTTAGATGCAACTTCAATTGCCTTATCAAAATTTGTTTTAGCAGATGCTGCATTGTTTGAAACAAGATCAGCTTGGCCTAAACCTATATAATTCAATGGATTTTTTGCATCTGCGGCTACACCTTGAGTAAAGGCTGCTCTTGCAGAATCAATATAATCTCTTCTTAAATAAACATCACCTAAACTAAAGTAGTTCTCTCCCTTTCCTTTTTGCGATGCAACCAATGTTTTAAGCATTGAAGTCGCTTTAGCGTATTGTTCGGCATCTATCGCCTTCTTTGCATCGGTAATGCTCTGAGCAAAAGAGGCAGAACCCATCACTACTAAACCTAAACCTAAGGTTATTGCTTTCTTTGTCATTTTCATAGTTCCTCTATTTTCAATTTAATTGTATGAAGCTTGCTTTGCAGGTTTCATGGTTCGATATTTTGTTTTTAGTTTTAATTATTAAGCAGACATTCCCAAATTCTGGTTCACATTACATTGTCTCCTATTTCTATATCCCAAATATAAAATTTAGTTTGTATTCTTCAAGTTAAAATCCCTGGACATCATTTTATGAGGTCCCAATCCAGACCTCAGTACGATTAATTGTCCGCGAGGACTCATTAACCAATTTGCAAAACCCGTGCCTAAACCGTCACGTCCTTCACAATTAATGATGTAAACATTCCTTAAAAATGGATAAATACCGCTAATTAAGTTCGCTTGTTCCGGACGATAATATGCATTATCCCCCTTCTTACCCTTAATATTCTTCACCCCCATCATTTTCACCCTTGCAATATAAGAAGTCATATTGGAATTATTAGATAATAACCAATTTACGCCAACTACTCCTATAAAATTCTTATTTTCGGAAACGTACTTTATAACGTCATTATTACTCTGTAAAGTATAAACTCCTTTTTTTGGAAGTTCGGTTATCTGGGCCAATTCTTTAAAATATCTAAGCGTACTTGAATAAGCATTATCAAAAACAAGTTGTTTTCCACTTGTAGAAGTTCCTTTTAATATTTGAATCACTTCGTCAACCGTAATATTTGAGTCCAAATCATTCTTCTGAGTAAGCAATGAGATGCCATCAATAGCAAACCTTGAAGTCTTTGGGACAATACTTCGGCTTCTGTATATCTTATCCTCTTCTGGTGTTAACATTCTAGATGATACCATGACCCTAATACTATCATTTAAAAAGGCAGGCATTATTTTATTCTCGTTACCTGCAATAGTTGTAAACTCTGCATTTTTATAATCAGACTTAAATACTTCTATCTGATCAGCGATAATTGAAGAAAAAGACTCATCTACAAGAATCTTTACAGTGCCTGATGTACGAGTTTGTTCTACAACATCGGGTTGCTTTTTATTCTTACAAGAGAATAGCACAAAAAAAATGAATACAAAACCTAGATTCTTCATTACTTTAATTATCCTTTTGATTAATTACACGAGTAAATCTTATTACGGCATAAACGATTAACAAAACTCCAAGAAGGATTCTATAAGTACGTTCTATTGTTATCGGCATATCCTTCCAGACAATTAAAGTCACTCCTAAAACCAAGTAAAAGGCAAACATAACTAGCCCTAAAATAAACAGAAATCGCTGTTGAGGCGATTTCTGCATAAATGTTTTTAAATTAAACATTGATCTTATTGTGATAAGGTAAAACTAATAGGAATGTTATATTTCACACGAACCTTTTTACCGTTTTGAACTCCTGGGATCCATCTTGGACTTGCTTTTAGTACTCTAACAGCTTCCTCATCAGTACCACCACCAAGTTTTCTATCAACTTTAATATCGGTTAAGCTACCATCCTTTTCAACAACAAATGATAAAAACACTTTACCTTGAATGTTGTTTTCCTGAGCCATAGGAGGGTATCTTACTGCTTTTTTCAAATAAGCATAAAATTTCTCCATACCACCAGGGAAAGTTGGCTGAGTCTCAAGACTAACAAAGTCATAAACTTTGGTATCCTCTACAACCGCAGCTTGTTTAGGACCATCACCGGCAGCAGTTGCGATAACAATATCAGCATCTGGATCACCTGCAATAGTTTTCTGACCTGGATCAGCCTTTTTCAAGTCTTCAATCTCAACTGGTTCTTCATCACGAACCAATTCATCTGGTTTTACAACTGGAGGAGGGAATTTAACCTGATCCTGTTTTGGCGGCGGTGGCTCAACCGGCGGCGGTGGAGGTGTTTCCGGGTTTACAGGAGGTGGAGGTTGTACCACTACTTCCGTTTGTTTAACCACTTCTTCTTCTGGAGCCTTTCCTTTGAATAACTCCATGATCTTAGGGGATAAGAACAACAACACGAATGCTGTTGAAGCTATCAGCAGTGATTTTGTTGTATTAGAAGAACTCTTCTGACGAAGCTCATAAGCTCCGTAGGCTTTGTTCTTATTGGCAAATACAACATCAAGCCAATCCCTTTTTAATAAATCTATTTTAGAACCAAACATAGCCTAATATTTTTATGTTTATAATTATTTATAATATTCCAGCTTTTTTCATCGCATCTTTCTCACTATCAAGAATGTTCACATCATCAATAGCGGGAGCAGTTTTAATCTTTGCGATGTTTAACTCGTCCATTATATCAACAAAATTTTTATAGGTAGCGCCCTCTGTTGGTTTAACCACTATTACTATTTGTCGGCCGGTACCTTTAAGTACCTCTTCTTTATTCTTTAATATTGATTTTCTGATTTCAGTAAAACCTTCAATATTCGGTGCAGACTTTCCAGCTTCTCCCATATACCATGCAACCTTATTGTTTTTACCCAATAGTATTGTCATAGTCTGAGATGCACGAAGCTCATTTTTTACGTCATTATCCTCTTTATCCGGTTTTGCAATATCCATTGCTATCGGCTTTGACAACGAGGTGGTTAACATAAAGAAAGTGATCAACAAGAATGCAAGATCCACCATCGCCGTTAAATCTACCTTGGTGTTTGCTTTCTTACTTCTTACTTTGCCTTTTTTCCCGCCCCCGCTGGAGGTATCTAATTCTGCCATAGTATGATTTTATTTAGCATCGCCCTCGGCCGATGTAATTAAACTAAATTTGTTAATTTTTTGATCCTGAAGGATATCAATAATTTTCTTAACTACAGGATATTCTTCTTCCGCATCACCTTTAATACTCACCCTCATTGCAGTCTGGTGTAATTCAGCAACCGCTTTACGAGATTGCAATAACCATTCTTTCAATTCATTGTTAGTAGAATCAGCAGGAATGCCCATGTTAGCCTTAGCAAACTTTTCCCTTTCATCTCCGCTCATCATGATAAACTTTTTCAAGCTACCTACAGGAACACCAAATGATCCAAGAACACCAAAACGTTCTCTTTCTTCAGGAGTAAACTGAATCTTATACTGCTCTCCTATTTTATCAAGTGTTGCCATTTTCACGTCCTTTCCTACAATCTCGTAGAAAACCTTACCCTGACCGATAGATAAAATTCCCATATCCAAATCAGGAACTTTAATCTTATAGGTAGAACTTGGAATTTTAACTTCCAATGGATCCGGCTGGCGTGCTGTTGCTGTTAATATAAAGAAAGTAAGTAGCAGGAAAGACACGTCGCACATAGCGGTCATATCTATCGAAGTACTCTTTCTTTGAACCTTTGCTCTTGCCATAATATTTATAAATAAACTTACTTTTTACTAATGATGTTAATTCTTCCGGTTTTCCATAAAGCCGGTAAAAAAAAATTCATTATTTTTTATTTATGTGTACTGGCGTAAGTTTGAATGATACTGAAACCTGCTTCATCAATTGCATAAGTTAATTTGTCAATTTTAGAAGTAAGGATGTTGTACATGATAATAGCGAAAGTAGAAGTACCGATACCAGTAGCTGTGTTAATTAGGGCTTCAGAAATACCAGTTGCTAATGCAGCCTGATCCGGAGCACCAGAGTTAGCTAAACCACCGAAGGCCTTGATCATACCTGTTACTGTACCTAATAGACCTGTTAATGTACCTACTGATACTAAAGTAGCGATTACAGTTAAGTTTTGCTCTAACATTGGCATTTCCAAAGTAGTAGCTTCTTCAATATCTTTTTGGATAGCTAAACATTTTTGATCTGTATCCATGTTTGCTTCAGTTTCCATCTCACGATATTTTTTCAATCCTGATTTGATTACGTTAGCAACAGAACCTTGTTGTTTATCACACTCAGTTAAGGCTGCTTCGATGTTGTTTGAGTTTAAAAACCCTTGGATTTTTTTCACGAATGAATCCAAGCTAGATTTTCCAGTTGCTTTACCAATTACAATAAGACGCTCGATAGAGAATACAATTACCATAAGGAACATACCTAATAGAATTGGAACGATAACCCCACCTTTGTAAGCCATACCCATGTAGTTACCTACTTTTGGAAGTGTCTCATGAAGATCTGGATCAGCGCCATCGATGAAATTCCCTCTATCTCCAAAAATAAATTTGTAAACACATATTCCGATAATGATACAAATTGGAATAGTAAGAGTTGCGAATAAATTTGAAGCTGTAGAAGAGCTTTCTTTTTTTACTGTTGTTGGTTTTGGTGCGTTTGCCATTTTTTTTTAGTTTTTTAGTTTTTAGTACTTTGTTTTTTAAAATTAGATTAAATATTCCGTAATACACACAACGAACATTACAAACAATTGTTGCCGTAACAAATTTAGAACTTTGATTTAAATTCCAAATTAAATAATTGTTAGCTTGCTAATTCGTTTTGCCCGTCAATTTTACCCGTTTGCACTTCTGTTTTACCTAACGTATTACTGTATAATTAAAAAAGATTGTCTCGTTGCGGAGACAATCTTTCGCAATTAAAACTAAAAAAAAACTGAAATGCAAATTTTTAGGTAAAAAAAAAGCTTTAAACTATGTTTTCGGTTATTTTAGGGAGTGAACTCATCATTTCTTCACTTGCGAAGGCCTCAAATTGTTTAAAATTATTTACAAACTCCAGAGAGAGTTCATTTGCTTTACGATCGTATTTTTTCTTATCAGCCCAGGTATTTCTTGGATTTAAAATTTCTGATGGAACATTCGGACAGCTCATAGGAATCTGTAATCCAAAAACAGCATCTGTTACAAATTCAACATTTTTCAGATCCCCATTTAAAGCAGCCGTGATCATTGCTCTGGTATAGGCCAATTTCATACGTTTTCCTTCCCCATAAGCTCCCCCACTCCAACCAGTATTAATTAACCATACGTTAATGTTGTTCTTTTTCATTTTTTCTCCAAGTAATTCTGCATATCGAGTAGGATGAAGCGGTAAAAAAGCTTTACCAAAACAAGCTGAGAACGTTACCTGAGGTTCTGTAACGCCTGCCTCTGTGCCTGCAACCTTTGCAGTATATCCTGAAATAAAATGAAACATTGCCTGTCCAGTATTCAATTTTGAAACTGGAGGCAGAACACCAAAAGCATCAGCTGTTAAAAAGAAAATATTTTTAGGTTCTGGAGCTATTGAAGGCACTATAGCATTATCTATATACTCTATTGGGTAGGCAACTCTGGTATTTTCTGTTTTATCAATATTAGAAAAATCAACCGTTCTAGTTCCTTCAGAGTAATTGGTATTCTCTAACAGTGCACCAAATTTTATGGCATTAAAGATCTGAGGTTCCTTTTCAACTGTTAAATCAACACATTTTGCATAACAACCTCCCTCGAAATTAAAAACGGATTCATTTCCCCATCCATGCTCATCATCTCCTATCAATCTGCGCTCAGGATCTGCTGACAGTGTAGTTTTACCTGTTCCCGAAAGGCCAAAAAATATTGCTGAATCATCATTTTTCCCAACATTTGCAGAACAGTGCATTGATAATGTCCGCTTTTGTTCTGGAAGAATGAAATTCAATACAGAGAAAATCCCCTTTTTAATTTCGCCTGTATATCCCGATCCACCAATAAGTATTATTTTTCTTGAAAAATTGAGGATAGAAAAGTTTGCTTGCCTGGTTCCGTCTAAATCCGGATCTGCCAAAAAGGATGGACTTGCAATAATGGTCCACTCTGGTTTTTCAATAAAATCGGCTACGTCAGGTCTTAAGAATAGATTGTTCGAAAATAGATTTTGATAGGCCGTTTCAGTTACAACCCTAATCGTAGTTTTATAAGACTCATCAGCACAAGCATATGAATCCCTTACATAATACTTGTTTTTACTAAGGTGTGCCGTTACTTTTTTATATAAGGCATCGAATTTCTCGGGTTCAAATTTGATATTTATATCCCCCCACCACACTGAATCACGCGTTATTTCATCGCAAACTATAAATCTGTCTTTTGGAGAACGACCAGTAAATTTCCCCGTATCTACTGCCAGTGCGCCGGTATCTGTAAGGGTCCCCTCTCCATTTTTCAGGGCCTCTTCAACCAATTGTGCTACATTAAGCTGATATAAAGCCAAATCCGAATCGAGATTCAGATAGCTCAAATCAGGCCTAAGCATAAAAGCTTTGCTCATAAGAATAATAAGTTAGTCAGGCAAAGTTATGCAGATAAAAAGGTAAAAAGCACCTTTTTTTAAGAAAAATTTAACTTATTGTCGCATATACACTTACATCAAACAACTTATTAATCAAGCAATTAAACAGATATTTATCCCCCTGATTTTTTTACTTTATAGCCCTCTTTCTGCAAGAGTATAAGCACTTTATCTCTAAAATCTCCCTGAATTATGATCTCGCCATCCTTTGATGCCCCTCCTACCCCACATTTTGTCTTTAACGTTTTGGCCAACTTGTCCAATTCATCAATACTACCAACAAATCCAGTGATTAAAGTAACAGCTTTTCCTCCCCTATTTTTCCGGTCTAGCATTACCCTTAAGTCTTGCTGATTATTTGGTACTAACTCCTGAGAATCGGCACTCTCTTCCTCATAAACAAAAGATGGATCAGTGGAATACATAATTCCTCCAAGATCACTCAATGTTTTCTTTTTAGATTTCATAGTTCGGAATAATAACATTTAATGATAACGGCACAATAGATACGCCTATTTCTTTACCCATAAAGAATGGTTCCCCATCAATATGTATAGCGTCATCCTGGCTTCGGGTAATCTTTATGTTTTTACCTTTTATAATCTCAACTATCTTTGAGCGATCTGTTCTGGCACTTAACATTTCATATGCTAATACCGGCAACTTGTACATAGGAAATTCTTTAACTATACAAACATCAAGCAATCCATCAACCACTGAGGCTTTAGGTGCTATATGTGCATTGTTTCCATATTGAGACGAATTAGCAATACTGATTACAAATGCCTTGCGCACATAATCTGTTCCATCTATATTAATACGGTACGTTTGAGGTTTATAGTTCAACACTTCCGTTAGCCCTAGTTTTAAGTATCCGGTTAACCCTCTGGATTTATTCCCGGCAAATACGGAGCTGATATGTGCGTCAAAGCCCATCCCTGCCATATTAAAAAAGCACTTATCATTAAACTTTGCTGTATCGATAATTTCAACATTACAATCATTGATCACCTTAATTGCGGCAACCGTATTCATTGGTATTTTTAGAAATCTGGCTAAGCCATTTCCAGAACCAAATGGAATAATTCCTAGTATTTTATCCTGCTGTATTACTTTTGTAGCAATTTCATTAATTGTGCCATCGCCACCTACGGCAACAATGATGTCAAAATTCTTATTTGCAGCTTCCTCAGCTATTTCGGATGCATGTCCTACATATTCTGTGAAGCTAAAATTCGGATTAAATTTAGACCGATCGAGGTGGGCATCTATCAATGCTGGTATCTTTAGCTTATCCTTCCCCCCCGATATGGGATTAATAATAAATAAAATGTTTGATTTCGACAAAACCTTTTGATTAATGATAGTACAAAATAATTGATATTTTTTGACTATTTAAATATATATACTAATTTTGCAGCATCAAAGTGGACTGATTTGCGATGCTATATAAAAATAGCGGGATTGCAACCACGTAAAAAAAAGTGCTAACCTTATCATACACTTCATTTTACAGCCTGTAATACAGGATCTGATTCCATTTTTATAATTGTTTAAATTAAAATTTTAATTATTTAAAATGTCGTATTTATTTACATCCGAGTCAGTTTCTGAAGGCCATCCGGATAAAGTAGCAGATCAAATCTCAGACGCGCTTATTGATAACTTTTTAGCTTTCGATCCGGAATCTAAGGTTGCTTGTGAAACATTAGTTACCACAGGTCAGGTTATTTTAGCCGGCGAGGTAAAATCACAGACTTACCTTGATGTGCAACAAATTGCACGTGATGTAATCAGAAAAATTGGCTATACAAAAAGTGAATACATGTTTGAAGCCAACTCATGTGGCATTCTTTCTGCTATTCACGAACAATCTCAAGACATAAATCAAGGTGTTGATAGAAGCTCTAAAGAAGAGCAAGGTGCAGGCGATCAGGGTATGATGTTTGGTTATGCAACTAACGAAACCGAAAACTATATGCCTTTGGCATTAGATTTATCTCATACTCTTTTACAAGAGTTAGCGCTTTTAAGACGTGAGAACAATGAGATTACTTATTTACGCCCTGATGCTAAATCGCAAGTAACATTAGAATATGCTGATAATAATAAACCGGTTCGTATCGATGCCATTGTGATTTCTACCCAGCATGATGACTTTGACGAGGAAACAGTAATGTTAGCTAAAATCAAAAAGGATTTAGTTGATATTCTTATTCCAAGGATTATAGCAAAATACCCTCAATACGCTCATCTGTTTAATGACAAAATTGAATATCATATCAATCCTACCGGTAAATTTGTAATTGGTGGTCCACATGGTGATACCGGTTTAACTGGTCGTAAAATCATTGTAGATACTTACGGAGGTAAAGGAGCACATGGTGGTGGTGCATTCTCTGGGAAAGATCCAAGTAAGGTTGATAGAAGTGCCGCTTATGCAACACGTCATATCGCTAAAAACCTCGTTGCTGCAGGTGTTGCGGAGGAAATTTTAGTTCAGGTTAGTTATGCTATTGGTGTTGCAAAGCCAATGGGCATCTACATTAACACTTACGGAACAAGCAAAATAGACAAAACAGACGGTGAAATCGCCAAGATCGTTGAAGATCTGTTCGACATGCGCCCTTACTTTATTGAACAACGCTTAAAATTAAGAAATCCAATTTATAGTGAAACTGCTGCTTATGGCCATATGGGTCGTACACCAGAAACTGTTACCAAAACATTCAAAAGTCCAGGTGGTGAAGAAAAAACTGTTACAGTTGAATTATTCACTTGGGAGAAATTAGACTTTGTTGATAAGGTAAAAGCTGCCTTTTCTTTATAATCACTCAAAACATTAACAAAAAGAGGGCTGTCCGGTTAAACTGGACAGCCCTCTTTTGCTATTATATAGCACCTAACTTCTCCATATATCCTCTTTCCAGGCTTTGCAGGCTCTTATCATCAATCAAATAAGACTTTACATATGAAATACTCATTTCATCTAACACATCAACAAAATTCTTATAGGTGGATTTTTCTGTCGGCTTAATAATGACAATCATAAACTTGCCAGGATCATTTCCATGCAGCCTGGCTATTTCCTTTTTATTAAAAGCTAAAACCTTTGCTATTCCCTTAAAATTAGCTAGCTGTGGAGTGGCCTTCTCCATCTCCCCTTTATACCAAACAATACTATTGTTTTTACCCAAAAGAACAGTTATTGTCCTTGATGCAGGATAAGGCTGATCAGGGATATCAACAACTGGCTTGGCTACGTCCATAGCCTGTGATTTAGACAATGAAGTAGTAAGCATAAAAAACGTTATTAAAAGAAATGCTAAATCTACCATTGCAGTTAGATCTACCGAAGGGACTGCTTTTCGCGTTCTGTTTTTTCCTTTCAGGGCCTGGCCATTTTGAGGAATGTTTAAGGTTGCCATAGTTCTATGTTTTAGTTATGATGTCAACAGCCTTCAATTTTCATAAACAATACAAAAATATTCATTCCTAAGCTTATGTCTGATTTTGAGTAAAATTTATGATACATCAAAATAAAGTCGTTATCTTGATAAAGAATTAAACCAAACCAACTAACCAAATGTCTTCTTTAACCTCCAAATCGTATCTAAGCATAGCGCTTTTCGGCCTATTCTCGTTATCAGCCTGCGTAAACAATGAGAATAAATCAGGCACAGAGTCCAATACAAATAAGCTATTTGCTTTGCTCCCTTCAGATCAAACCCATATCGACTTTAACAATTCAATCATCGAGAACACCAGAGCAAATATCATTTCTTATCAATATTTCTATAATGGTGGCGGAGTAGCTATTGGAGATTTGAATAACGATGGGTTGGATGATATTTATTTCTCAGGAAATATGACAAAAGCCAAATTGTACCTGAATAAAGGAAATATGCAATTTGAAGACATCACAGATAAGGCTGGGATAACGGAGATTGAAACTTCATGGAAAACAGGCGTTACTATGGCAGATGTTAATGGTGATGGCCTTTTAGATATTTACCAATGTTACTCTGGGGCATTACCTGCAAAGAACAGAGCAAACACACTTTTGATAAATCAAGGAAATGATGCTCAGGGGGTTCCAATATTCAAGGATCAAGCTGCAGAATATGGGCTCGCAGATACTGCATATAGTACACAAGCTGTCTTTTTTGACTATGATAAAGATAATGACCTTGATATGTTTCTCATAAATCATAATCCGAAGGTATTTACTACGCTCGATGAAATTTCCGCACCTATAATTCTAAAAGAACCTGCACCAACAATTAAAGTTAAATTATACAAAAACAATAAGGGTAAATTTGAAGATGTATCAGATAAAGCCGGTTTATACAATTCCTCTTTTACCTACGGTTTAGGTGCTGGAGTGAGCGACATAAATAATGATGGTTATCCTGATATATACATCTCGAATGATTATTCAGCCCCAGATTATTTATATATAAATAATGGGGATGGCACTTTTACCAATCAAATTCAATCCCAAATAGGCCACACATCATTGTACTCAATGGGTAATGATATTGCTGACATCAATAACGACGGACTTCCTGATATTCTTACTTTAGATATGCTCCCTGAAGATAATAAAAGGCAGAAGCTACTTTTCTCTCCTGACAATTATGAATACTATGACCTACGTTTACGCTTAGGCTTCCATTATCAGGATATGCGTAATATGCTTCAGATAAATAACGGCAACGGCACGTTCAGCGAAACCGGCCAATTATCAGGCATATCAAACACCGATTGGAGCTGGGCTCCTTTATTCGCAGATTACAACAATGACGGATGGAAAGATCTATTTATATCCAATGGCTATATGCGAGATTATACCAATATGGATTTCTTAAAATTTAAAGGAGATTTTTTACGAAGTACCGACCCTACCCAAATAAAAGAAAACCTTTTAGACTTGATTCATACAATGCCGGCTTCCAATGTCAATAACTATATCTATCAGAATAACGGAAACCTTACATTTACCAATAAAGTTGATGATTGGGGGCTAGCTACCCCTTCAAATAGTAATGGAGCCGCATATGCTGATCTTGATAATGATGGAGATTTGGATCTGGTGGTAAACAACATTAACCTACCAGCATTCATTTATGAAAACAAATCAGATAAAAAAGCAGGAAATCAATTTCTAAAAATAAAGCTACAGGGGGCTAAACAAAATACCTCGGGCATTGGTGCAAAAGTATGGATCTACAATAAAAACAAGCAACAATACCTGGAGCAAATGCCATCTCGTGGGTACCAATCAAGCGTTTCTCCTATTTTACATTTCGGGTTAGGAGAAGCAAACACAATAGACTCACTTCGAGTGGTTTGGAGTAGCGGAAAACAACAAGTAATTTCAGGTATAAAAGCTAATCAGCAAATATCATTAATAGAAACAAACGCAAAGGAAACCTATAAAAAACCACAACTACCCGCTCCTACATTTAAAGAGATTAAATCGCCAATAGCTTTTCAACAACAAAAGAAATCAATCAATGATTTTAAAAGACAGCCATTATTAATCAACCCTCAGTCTTTTTCCGGTCCGTGTATGGCCAAATCAGATGTTAATGGTGATGGCCTGGAAGATATATTCATTGGGGGAAGTCAGGGACAGGCCGGTACACTTTATATTCAAAATAAAAATGGAGAGTTCACAAAAAAAACACAGGCAGCTTTTGCTTCTGATATAAAAAGTGAAGATGTAGATGCTCTATTTTTTGATGCAAACAAAGATGGCTTTATGGATCTTTACGTATGTAGTGGCGGCTATGATAATTACACTCCTGATGATCCATCTCTTCAAGACCGACTTTATTTAAATGACGGTAAAGGTAATTTCAGAAAAGCCGTTAATGCACTTCCTAAAATGCTAAGTAGCAAAAGTTGCGTTAGGGTTACAGACTTTAATAACGACGGACACCCAGACCTATTTGTAGGGGGTAGAGTAATACCTGGCCGTTATCCTGAAACGCCGGAGAGTTATTTATTGATTAACGATGGAAAAGGAAATTTTAAAGATCAAATCAAAACTATTGCTCCACAAATTCAAAAAGCAGGAATGGTTACTGATGCTGCCTGGTTAGATTTAAATGGTGATAAAAAAGAAGATCTGATTCTTGTAGGAGAGTGGATGCCAATTACAGTAATGATTAACGAGAATGGCAAGTTAGTCAACAAAACTGCTCAATATTTCGATAAATCACTGTCCGGATGGTGGAACAAGTTACTGATTGAGGACTTAAACAATGATGGATTCCCAGATTTGGTAGTAGGGAACATGGGATTAAACACCCAATGCAAGGCAACTGAAAAAGAGCCTGCAGAAATGTACTACAAAGACTTTGATGATAATGGATCAGTCGATCCCATTTTATGCTTTTACATTCAAGGAAAAAGCTATCCATACGTAACCAGAGATGAGATGCTCGATCAGATGAGCATAATGCGTACAAGATTCCCTGACTACAAAAGCTATGCAGATGCGTCGATGAAAGAGATCTTTACCAAGGAAGAATTAAATGGAGTCTCAATTCTAAAGGCCAACTCCTTAAAAACTACTGCTTTCATAAATAATGGAAAAGGCAAATTCAAGGAGCTTAGCCTGCCAATAGAAACCCAACTTTCTCCCGTTTTTACCATTACTTCTGTGGATTACAATAAAGATGGGAAAAAAGATTTACTGCTATGTGGTAATATCAGTCAGGCTCGTCTTCGATTTGGAAAGTATGACGCAAATTATGGAGTATTACTTCAGGGCGATGGAAAAGGAGGGTTTAACTATATCCCTCAGCAACAATCCGGATTTAATTTAAAAGGCGACGTTAGAAGTGTAATTACCATTAACAACAAACTTCTATTCGGTATTAATCAGCAAAGCTTAAAAGCTTATCAAATTAAGTAAGGTAAAACAGAAGAGGCCATGCAAAAACATGGCCTCTTCTCATAAAATATATTACAAAGTTTATTGTCTTGCGTAAGCTTCAAAATTAGCCAAACAAGGATAATCAGAACCAATCAACAATGTAATTTTCACATACCTGATTGGCGTTGCCGGAGATACTTTAAAGTTTTGCTCCGTAGTAATGCGAGGATTAAATGTTTTTTGTCCCTCAGCAATATCCGTAAATCCAATGCCATCAACGCTACCTTCAATCTTAAATTGAGTAAAACCCTGACTTCCATCAGTATGGGCATTTAGTCCTATTTTCGTTATCCTAATATCTTTCTTCAAATCGATGATTAACCAGTGTGGATACGGAAATATAGGATCCAAATTATAATCTGACTGCCAGAAAGAAGGAACCTTAGGTGAGGTGATGCTTTTTGTAGTTACATCATCGACTATATTTTCTGCCCCATTAAGCTCTTCATCTTCACTATTAATTTCGCTTGATGCAGAAGCTGTCCAGCCTGCTTTACTCAATTTAACTTCAGGCTTTAATACAGGTAGAATTCCCATTAACCTTGTTTCAATAGCTTTTCCACCTGTATTGGTTACTACTATTGTAAAATTTGTAAGGCCAAAAATAGGCACAGATATAGCGCCTTCCGCATCTGCATTATTTTCAACAAGTACCTCCTTATTTATTCCGTCTGCTGTGTATTTGAATTTAATGGTAACTGCCTTTTTAGAGGCATTCTGCCATACAAATTTAGCGGCTTCAAGCTCCGGAGAAATTTCAATAGTGTTTGCAACTGTTTTATAATTTATATCTTCAACTACCACCGGTTTTTCCGGTTCAGTATTAATATCTGGCTTTGACGAACTTTTCTTGCATGATGAAATTGTTATTGCAACAAGTACCATGAATAAATAGAGATCTTTTCTTTTCATTGTTTTCAATTTTTTGTTAATCTATTTATTACTTAATGTATTCAATTTCAAAGTTCGATATCCATGGAACTCCATCTAAACTCCAATCACTTTTAACCGGAACTCTTAACCAATAGAATGTAAGAGCTGTCACATCAGGTCCAGTAGCAACAATTGACAATGTCCCATCCGTTAGTGTCTGTGGTGTCCGGCTTACCGGAATATCATTCCCAAGAGCATCCCATACTCCTGACCCTCTCATAAGGAAATTTGGCCCGGACGGTACGGAGTTTATCAAAACACCACCGCCACCTTCATCTATCGACCAATAACCAATTAAATTTGAATATTTAGGATGCTTAGTGATGTCTTTTAATGCAATATTATCCTTAATAGTAGCTGCATCTAAAGCCGTGTTAAAATATAACATATCAGCTCCATATAAATCTAAATTACTACTACCATCAACATTTTTATGCCCCAGCATTAAAGGTTCTGTGGTACTTAAGTTTTTTGTAGCAGTAATATTAAGCGTACCCACCTGATTCCCATCAGTATAAAGTGTAGCAGTCCTTACAATACCACTAAGCTTAACCGTCATTGTTATGGTATGCCATTTACCATCCATAATCTGGCTTCCTAAAACCTGAGTTTTACCTGATCCCCCATTATTTGTACCGCCAAAAATAACACCATAAGTTCCTCCCTCTTGAAACATAGTCCATCCGGTAGTCGAAGATCCACTTACTCCATTACTTTTTGAGAAAAACCCAGGATAGTAATTGCTGGCATTCATTTTTATTTGAAGCTGTACAGTAAAATCCTTATCAGCCCCTGAATCATATAAACCATTATCATTTTTTATATAAGCATTTGTAGCTGTTCCCTTAAAGTGCATGGTATTAAACCCTTCCTTTGAAATCCCTTGTTCCTTAAAGTTAGGATTAGAACAAATAACAAAGCCTGGTTTAGAATTCTTTTCATCACCACCTCTATTGGTCGTAACTATTACTAACCAATCTTCTGAGGCATAATCTTTACGGCCTTTCAATGCAGTCATCATTTCTCCAATATAACCGTCAACAGTCTCAATAGCTGCCTTATACGCAGGTACATCTGGCGAAAACCCATCTCTACTTCCAGCAGTTTTAACAGACCTAAAATCAACCATGATAACTTTTGCATTATTATCCTTTAGTATATTAACTGCAGAATCTTTAACTAATGCATCACTTTCGGCCAAAATACTGCGATCAGCATGAATTAAATATTTATCTAAAGCAGCATCAGAAGTAACTGTTACTGTTTTAAATTCCGGTCTAACATCTAACATTCGTGAAAACATAGATGGATAATTTGTAATTGGGGCATGATCATCATTACCATCCTTAACAGGAATATAGCTGTTGTCAACTATTCTATGCTTAGCCGATGACACTCCGGTCAACATACTCGCTATTGATCCGGCATCGGTAGCCACTCCATCCTTAAGTTCATTAAAACTGAATTTACCGCTCTTAACAAGTGCCGTAATATTTGTAGGATTGATCGCTTTAATATCGGCACCAACTGCTCCGTTTATATTAACAATTAACACTTTCCTTACCGCTTTCCCATTCACATCCCCACCGTATTCTTCATAAATCTGAGCAGGGTTTTCATATTTTTTACAGGCATTAAATGCAGTTAATAGCATTACCGCCAAAAGACTGTAAAATATCCTGATCCTATTTTTATAATTTATCATCATCTAATTTTTAATAATTAATTACTTACTTAATAACATTCAACTCTGATAAGGCTGCAAATACATCACCTGTCCAGCTATCCTTAAGGATAACTTTGTAAAATTGGGCATTTACGGTTGCAGGGAAATTATAATTGTACCTTGCGAATGCGTTTGTGATTACTGTTGAGCCAACAAGCTTCCAGGTTACTTGATCATTACTGGTATATATTTCTGCATTTTTAGGCCTCTGAGCACCCGAATTTCTAGTCACAAAGTATAAGCCTTTAGCTGCTACCGTGGTGCCTGTATTAAGGATAAGAGTATAGGGAAAATTATCTGCACCTCCATCCCATTTACTATGCCAGAATGTATTATCAAGACCATCTAACATTGCAAATGCGTGACCATTTGTTTCACCCTCACCTGACAGTTCTTCAGAACTTGCAGTAATCGTTGTTTTGAAAGCAATAAGATCTGTACCTCCTGCTTTGGTCATCGGGTTATATGTCCATATCTTTTTAGTTAATCCTGGATATTTAGCCGAGATTTTCGCTCTTGATTGAGCAGAAATCCCTATACCCCATGCTTCAAAAAACAACTTTAAATCGGTCTTTGCATATTCAGAGAAACGCTCGTATACAAAATCATGCTTATCAATATCACTAATTGAATAACGTTGTGCGTGTCTTGCTTCGGTATATAGATAAGGCATTGCATCATAACCATATATACCAAATATTTGAAGAAATGGAATCATTCTTTTAAATGCATCATTCATATTCTTATCAGTATCGAATACATTTAAAGCGGTGTTAGTAGCGGCAAAATCTAAAGCCGGCTTAACCCAATCATCACCATGTTGAATTGCAAAGCTTGCTCCGGTTCTATTCGCTACTTTATAGCTAAAAAGATTATTAGTTGTTTCAACAAGCGTACTCCAACTCCATATAGAATGTTGCTGGCAATTATGCCCAAACTCATGGTAAGTACCCCAATTCGAACCATGAAGTAATTGATCTATACTAACTACACTATTAAACCACTCATCGTCCATTGTAGCAACTATTGCAGGGGCTCCTGGAACACCACTATGCCCGTAACCAACTGAAGGTTGAATATCCAATATTTCTCTCCATGGCGCTTGAGGGCTCCTATCTCTATTGTCTATTGCATTATCCGAAAGTCCCATCCATTTATTATAATCCTCTTCAAACACAGTATTCCATGCATTCATCAATGCTGTAGGATTTGTTAGTGGTTTTGCAGAATCAAAATTTCTGATTAAAAAATCTCTCGGAATTAAGAAGATTACCCTGTTGCTACGCAATTCCAACCATGGAACTGTAGATGCTCTAACTTCTTTTATCCATTCAGAATCATTTGTTTTTCCAAGTACAAAATCAGGTGACTTAACCGCTCCTGTAATTGTAAACTCTACTGGTCTTTCAATTCCAAATGCCGCATTTATATAAATTGTACCGCCGTAAGGATTACGTACAAAATTTGCTCCTGGATACAACTGCTTAACGGTATAAATTAAAGGATCTCTTTTCAAATTTAATTGCCCGGTAAGATCATCGGTATGTCCCCCTACCTGAACACTCAATCCATTTACCCCTTCTGGAACAACAATTTTGATTAACTCACCCGCAGGAGCATAAAACCCAGTACTAAACTGTGGCTGAGGTGCTACAGCAATTCGCAACAAATAGGAATTCGATGCCGAAAAATTCAAATCCAGAGTGAATTTAACGTCTTTTAATCTTGGTTCTGCCGCCTCTACCATTCCAGGAAAAATTCGAGCTCTTGCGTATAAAGATTTATCAACGTAATTCATTGAGGTATCAAGAGTCTGTTCACTGTTAGGTGTCCCAGGTTTATTATAGCCATCTTCAAATTCATAACCATATTTTTTACATGAGACTAAACTCAATAAAAACATAGCCATTAATATTTTAGTAGAAAAAAAAGTACTTTTCATATCAAATTAAGGTTTAATATCAGAATAAATAGGGTTCCATGATTTTCCATCAAGATTCCATGATTTTGGAACCGAAACACCTAACCATTGATAAATTTCAAAGGGGATATCAACTGAGTTAGGTACTATTTTGTAAAAATCTGACGAAATAATCGGATCTAAATACGGAGTAAACTCATTGAACTGTTGCCATTGAGCTGTACCCTGCATTCTAAAATCACGGGTGTAGCTTGATTTATCTTTAATAACATCCCCTTTACCCTCATCTCCTGGCCAGTATCCAATCAAATTATTGAAATATGGATGCGAAGAGTCTACATAGGTTTTACGTGATTGAGCTTTGATAACATTATCTGGTATGGCCACATTATAGAATTGTATATCCGACAATATCACATCAATTGACCCGCCTGAACCGGTAATGTATCCCAATGTAAACGGCGCTGGAGAATCTATGTTACCACGAGATGTAATGTCTATTGTTTTCTTTAAAACTCCATCAGTATATACAGAAGCTTTACGTGTAGCACCATCCTTATAAAATTTAGCCGTTAGTGTATGCCAAAAACCGTCTCTAATTGCACCTCCATTTGCCTGTATATTCCCTCCACTTGTTGAACTAAGGTTTAGTTGCCAGTCATCTCCCTCAAGAAAAAACAACCAACCAATAACATTACCATTAAAAGTTGCTCTTTTGCCTAAAATTGGCGGATAATATTCTCCCCCATTATTCACTTTTACTTTAACCTCAACCGTAAAGTCATTTAAACCCATATTAAATGCCGTAGCGTCTTGAATAACTGCACGACTAATTTTTGAATCATTACCAGCAAAATTTGGTGCTGTACCAGTATAAGGAACTGCATCACTGGCCGGTTTAGGTATAAACAGTGTACTAAAGCGAGGGTTATAAAAAACTATAAAGCTATTTCTTGTTGCATCACCATAAGAAGTGTTATCCACAGCGCTTCCGTCTGGAGCAATTTCTCCACCTTTACTTGAAGCAATAACAACCAACCAGTTTTCATCAGAAAAAGTTTTTCTGCTTCTTAGCGAAGTCATGATCTCCCCAATGTAGTTGTCAATTTTAAGGATTGCATTCACATATGCTATTGTCCCTTCTTCATAGTCATTTGCTTTACCTGCAAGCTCAGCACTATGAAATTGAGCTAAAACAAAGGTAGCATCGTCTCTTTTTAACTCCTCATTAACTGCATTCTTAACAGCGAGGTCATCATTTTCAAATTCCTGATGTAATACAGCATCACTTGCCAGATTAGTATTAAACGCTACTGATGAAGCTATTGATACTGTTCTTAATTGAGGATTGGCCTGTTTAAGACGTGAGATCATACTTGGATAAGCTGCAAGTTTATTACCTGAAAAATCATTTGAGATTACATCATGTTTATCTTTAGTTACTCCCGTTAACATATTAGACCATGCACCGGCATTGGTAAGTACATTTTCATCGAAATCAGATAAAGCATCAAAGGCATAAACTGAGTTATTGGTAATTTTTGCAATATTCGGTGGGTTTATAGCTTTTAGCGCTTTTCCTCGTACCCCATCCAAAATGATATAAAGTACCTTACGATTTTTTGCACTGATACCGGAGGTATCATTCTGTGATGATTCCTTTAACCTGTTTGGAAAATCCTTATTACAGGCTGAGAATATCATAATAAATAGCGCTACAGTTATTATGGCAACTAGTTTATGAGTATATGTATTTATTTTATTCATGTCTGATTTATTTATAAGGTTTAAGGCTATGGTTTAATCTCAACACGTACAATATTTCCAACCCTTTTATTATCGAATTTGCTAAAGTCCCCCACCAATAAAACCGCAGGGTAACCTAATGCTGAGTTGGTCTGTACCATTTTTACTATCCTTCCCTGAAAGGCTCCGGTATTATTATATCCTTTCGCAAGTGAACCGTCCTGATTCAAAATCATAAAGCCCTGTCTAATGACACCTCCATAATTATTAAAATCTCCAGACACCAATACTTTACCATTATTCAATTGAGCAGCATAGTTTGGAAACCCACCAGCTAATTGTCCGAATTTGAAAACATCATCAACACTTCCATTTGCATTTAACATCGCAACTCCACTGCAACTTCTCCCATTAAATGTTTTAAAGTTCCCGGCAACTAATATTCTTCCTGTAGTAGAATTATAATTAACAGTAGTTATTGGACCATCAGCTCCAGAACCTGTTGCAAATGACTTATCCACAGATCCATCATTATTCAGACGAACAATGTTGTTAACCTGAAGCCCATTGAACGTCGAAAAAGCACCAACAGCGACAATTCTACCATCCTCCTGCATAAAAGCATCATTGACAGGGCCATTACCACCAGGGTATCCACCTTTAATTGAAAGATCAAAATTATATGTTGAATCCAATTCTCCATTCTCCTTTAACCGAGCCAATTGAGACATTTTTGTAATATCAACGATTTTACTTTCTCGGGTAGACCGTGGATAATAATAGCTCAGATAATAAAGGAAATTCCCTAAAATTATGGTCTTATTATCTCTAACAAAACTCTTTGCAATCGAGAATGGTGGACGGCCTAAAACTCCTCCATTAAAAGAAGGAACAGTATCCAAACCAAAACTAGGACGATCAGGATTTGGGTTAACTACCTCTACAGTCATTGAATCCAAAGATCCGTCAACGTTTAGTCTGGTAATTCCATTTATACCCAATCTACGATTATAACTAGCAAAACTACCTGAAATCATATACTTACCTGATGACAGGCGATTAATAGATAGAATTGGTCCATCCGCCCCTTTCCGCGCATTTAAACTTGGCTGTAACACTCCATCATTCGACATAGCCAGGATACGGTTTACAGGTATAGCGGGTGCCTGACTTTCAAAATTTGTAAAACCTCCTACCAGTATATAGCCATTGGAAGTAGAAATGATGTCAGTTATTGCCCCATTTGTACCATTTACAGCTTTAAATGATGGATCTATTGAAACCTTACCCTGTATTGTAAATTTAGGTCCGAAAAAAGATTGCCCATTTAATAAAAGTGTTGTTCCCCCGGTACTTGCATTTTCAGGTACTTTTACCGTCACTGTAGAATCCGTAGAAGACAAAACTTCGGCTTTTGTTTCATTTATCAAGAACTCAAACTTGCTCGCATAGTTTTTAAGTCCCGAAACATTAAAAGTTACTTCATCACCTGGAGAACCTGCATTTGGGATTGGTTCTTCTCCTGTAAATTTAACTCCAAGTGCTTCCTTACCTCCCTTATAAGGATCTTCCTGAATGATAGCTTCTTTTGAACAGGAAATGCTAATTATAATGAGCAAGAGTAATACTGACATAATCAGGCCTATTCTTGTATTTTTTATGTTGATTGAAATCATAATTGATATTTATAATAATTCTGTTAAACTAATCTGAACAACTTTATTCATCTGCCTTTCCAATTCCTGCTGAAATAGCTGAGGCGATGAATCGTCTACTTTCAAAATCAAAAGAATGGGTACTAAACCTCAATGCATGAATCACCCCATTAGTAGGTTGAATATCTGATGTGGCTATAGGGGCATTTATTAAACCAACTTGGGGGTTTGAAAAATCAGGAATAAAAGATAACACCAGTTGTCTGTAACCAACATATTTTATACCTCCTGCATCATTATAAAACACGCCTATATTCATCGATCTTCCACCATAAGATGCATATCCCTGACCAGGGAAGGCTTTAAGAGAAAGTGTATCAATCTGTGGGACATCCTTTAACAAATAAGTCCCTTTGAAAATGTAGAGAGATAATGCTTCCTTCCAAACTTCCGGCTTAATCTGAGTAAATTTCGATACTGTATCTTTTCCATTTAGTCTTAAGTCATCATTTAACCACTTAACAGCTTTATAGATGCATGAATTACCCGGAGCAAAAAAAGTAATATTCTCTTTTTCAAACACATCATTCATTCCTGCTGCATCAATTGCCATCACCAAACTATCAAACTGAACAGGCTTTGATTTTAGATACTGTAAAATTGTACCATCGTACTTTGCTTTATGAACGCCCGTATCATAGAAGTAATCCTCTTTTGAGCAAGACATCAATATGCAGCTTAAGACTGCCATTATTATTGTTGTCGTTTTAAATATCTTTAACATAAGTTCCTTATTATTTGTCTTAAAAATTACTTCCAATAATCGTTCAAATTCATATATGGGTTGTGCGTAAGTGCGCTCTTATCAATTGGCCATGCCCATGCTCCCGCCTTAAAATTCTCAATTGAAATCGGGTGAAAACAATATTCTCTATCCAGTACTTTTTTAGTGCGTACCAAATCAAAATAATAATGCCCCTCTCCCATCAGTTCTCTGCAGCGTTCATACCAGATGGCATCCTTTAAATCTTTACCATTTAATGCATAAAAAGGAGTTGCTTCAGCCCTTGCTCTAACAACATTTGCCGATGCCATAGCTCCGGCATCGTCGCCAAGCTCAGCCTGCGCTTCAGCACGCAACAATATTGCATCGGATAAACGAAACACAATTAAATCATCATCAGGTAAAACATCCTCTCCCTCGGCAGCAAAAATGTTAACGAATTTTAGCAACTCCCAACTTCCATCAGTTGCATATATGGTTTTAGGATCAAACCAGTATTCTGCTCTTTTATCGGGCTCACCGGTAGGGTAAAGCTTATTAATGAATTTACTATCATAATAAAGATAACTTTTGGTGATAGATTGTACAGGTTTGTGTGGGTAGTGTAACACCATATCAGTAAATGTATTATATAGATAATCTCCATTAGAATACTCACCGTAGTTTAAGCTTCTTAACACTTCAAACAAACTCTCTTTTGTACGACCTTTAAATATCTCCTTTGTTCTTGTTATTGGCAGCAATTCATAACTCCTGCTTTTCATGATCTCATCACCTAGCTCATTTACAGAACTATAATACTTAGTTTTATCACCTGTCTCAAAGCCGGCAGCCCACATGTTCATGTGCATTAACAAAGCTATTGCACTTCCTCTCATGGCACGAATACCTACTATTGAAGGATCTTCGTAGGTCCAGGGCAAATCATCCTTAACTGCCAGCATATCAGCTATACAGTTATCCAGTACCTTAACCATGTTCATCCTTGGTAAAGGATCCTGGTTGTATGCTTTGGTGTAATATGGAATATCTCCAAATTGGCGAACCATAAAAAAGTAAGCTAGATTACGAAGGAATACAGCTTCAGCACGATACTGCTTTCTTTGCGCTGGGGTTAGTGATTCAACTTTATCAGCCTGTACATATAAAATATTAGCCGATTGAACCATCTTATACCAATTAGCCCACTGGGTCATTCCCTTGTAATTGAATATCTCTGAAAAATAATCATCGGTATGAATTAACGCATTCAGCTCATTGTAAACAATAAGCGTAATATAATTACGTCCAAGTCCAGGAGTTGCTATAGCCGGACTACAGCGTAAATCTCCCGCCGTTGGAAAATAAGCTGAGGAAAGGGTATTTTCTCTAAACTGATTATAGATGCCGGTAGTAAATGCCTCTACATCCCTTTGATTTTGCCAATAGTTATTACCCGAAAGGTTATCAACTGGAACAACATTCAGGAATTTTTTGCATCCGGACATGATCGTTGTCCCGGTAGTTAAAACTAGAAATGCAAATATAAAACGTTTCATAAAATCTATTTTAATATTAGAATTGAACATTAAGACCAAGTATGTATTTACGGGCACTAGGATAACCACCTGAATTATCTCTACCAAGATCTGTTACGCTCTCTGGGTTTGGTCCCGAATAATTAGAGAAAGTGTATATATTATATGCAGTTCCATAAACACGTAAAGAGGATACCCCGAATCTTTTTATAAATTTCTTATCGAGGTTATATGATAATGTTACCTGTTGAAGTTTAAAGTAAGATCCATCTTCCTGGAAAAGTGTTTGATCAAAGCGGAATGGATTTATGTCTTTGTATCTTATATAGTCATAAGGGTTAGGATAGGTAGCATTATCACCTAATTTCTTCCAATACAGAAACTGCTCAAGTGGAACCAACCCTTGAAGCCCCTTTTTATCGACTTTCTGATCTAACGGATCAGAAAAATTCTGGAATCTTGCCGAAGTAGCATTATTCAAAATATCTCTTTTCAAAGTAAATACACCTTGAACATTTAGCGAGAATCCTTTGTATTGCATAAAAGAATTAATACCACCGGTTACTAGTGGTTGAGAATTACCTGCAGCTACATAGTCGTTTACATCAAGTATATAATCACCATTAACATCTGTCCATCTTGGATCTCCTGCTTTAAAATAGCTTAAGCCATTAAAACTGGTAGCACTACCTGCCCTGTATCTTAACCCTGTTAATGGATCTACAGGTATTTGCGAATTTGAACCATATACTCCTGTGGTATTTAACAGAACGTTAGTAAGACTGTTTTTACCTAAACGATAAAGGATATTTTGTCCGGTATTGGCATCAACTACCATTAGCTGACTAACTCCATCAGGAAGATGTGCCATCACATCCTTATTCAATGCCCCATTCGCGCTTAAAGTCCATGAGAACCCTTTACCAGCCGGTAGGATACGAGCGCTTAAATTTAATTCATAACCATAATTTACAACACTCATTTCATTCGTTTTTACTTTACCGAATGCATTAATGTTTGAAATCTCCTTATCCCTAAGCATGTTATCAACCTGCTTATAATAAGTTTCAAAAGTTAAATTGAATCTATTTAGAAAACCTGCTTCAAATGCAGCATTGTATTGAGTTGTTGTTGTAGGCGTTAACCCTGTGTTAGGTATAACACCTAGATCAAGACCAACAGTAGGTAGCTGATTGTAATTGCCACCTGCAATATATTTACCATATACATCATAAACCGATCCGGTTGGCACAATATTTTTACCGTAACTCAAACGAATTGACCCATAATCCAACCAATTACTTGTAGATTTTAAGAAGTCTTCCTTATTAAAGTTCCATCTAACCGCAACAGCAGGGCTTTTAGAATAACCTGCGTCAGGCCCATTGGTCGAAGATCCATCCCAACGATAAGTTAAGTCCAACACATATTTCTGCATATAATTATAAGAGAAAGCAGTGGCAAGAGAAACTGATCTAACATCACTCAGGTTATTTAAAGTACCGCCTAAAGAGTTAGCCCAATCATTACCAAGTGGACCTGTAATATGATCATTAGGTGTACTGTTTTGCTTCATTGCATCTGCCCTAAAGTCAGTTGAATTTAGCTCAGTAAACACCGAGGCACTAAAATTATGCTTCTCGGCTATCTCTTTTACATAGGCAACCCTGGTTCTGTTATAGAGTGTATTTTTACGATCGAAATAATTATAAACCTGATTAAAACCATCACTTAACGACCCTGGAGTAAATTTATCGGTCCCCTGAGTCATGTAAGTATAACTCATCGTATTTGAAGCACGAAGTCCCCTTAATATCTCATACTCAACATCTAGATTTGCAGTAATGTTGATTACTTTATTATCGTTCTTTACATTCAACGTATTTAGCAACCCATTTGACGCAGTATATAATGAAGGAGCCGGCAATAACGATGATGAACTTGCTCCATCTGCCAATCCGGTTTGTGATAAACTATTTCCACCACCTGCGCTACTATTTGTTAAAGCATTAGCCAATGACGCAACCAATTTAAACCTGTCATTTGGCATGTACTGTGCGTTCATTCCCAAATTGTAACGGGTAAAATCAGTATTTTCCACAATACCCTTTTCATTGTAATAACCAGTATTTACTTTATAATTGAATGACTGGTCACCCCCGGAAATATTTACGTTATGAGTTTGATTCAGGGTAGTTCTATAGTAGTAACTCTGCCAGTTGGTCGAATTGTTATAATATGAATTTAAGCTATCCGCAAGAAAAGGAGTATTATTTATATTCTTTAAACCATCATAGAAACTGGTGTCATAATTCAAAATTTGATCAATGCGCATCAACCTTTCGCCCTTACCACCAATAACCTTTCTTAATGATGGGGGAGTTGCTATATTGAAACTGGTTGTATAGCTAATAATTGGAACTTTAGAGTTTCCTCGTTTTGTAGTAATCAAGATAACACCATAAGCACCTCTAGAGCCATATAAAGAGGTTGCCTGAGCATCCTTTAATACCTCAATCTGTTGAATATCCTCAACAGGAATTAAAGATATCGGACTAATACCTGGTCCAGCAGATTCGAAACCATATGAATAATTTGAATTATCATCTACCGGAACACCATCAACAACAAATAATGGAGAAGTAGGGGTTAAAAATGCTTTATCACCAGCCCCGGAAACATTCACATTTGAGATACCACGTATATTCATTGAACCACGCATCCCCGGAGTACCATTGTTGTTTTGAATATTAAGACCTGCAACTTTACCCTGAAGTAGTTCCATAACGTTTGCTACAGGTACATCCTGAATATCTTTTGCCGTAATGATTACACTTGAACCGGTGGAAACTTCCTTTGTTTTCTTTGCGTAGCCAATAACGACATACTCCTTTAGTGAATTTACTTCTTCTTCCAGCGAGACATTAATTACATGATCTGCTGTTACCTTTCTTACTATAGATTTATAACCAATGTATTTAAATGTTAATTCACCATCGTCATTTACACTTACATTAAATTTTCCATTCGCATCAGTTTGCCCAACAGTAACAAGTGGCTTACCTGATAAAATAATAGCACCTGGGATTGGAGTTTTTGCTGCCCTATCCATAACAGTTCCTTTAACTACTACTTTCTTTTGTTGAGCATTAGTTTCAGCATTGAAACCCAGCAGCAAAAACAAAGAAAATATTATAACCGTATATCTCATATTAGATCTTATATAAATTAGAAATCCCATGTTATTAATCATTACTAAATTTGGGGCGTTCACCGGTAAACCAGACCGTTATTTCCCAATTACCAGGTTCAAAAATTGCAAAGTCCAGATTTAGATATGCTTCCTCTCTTATATTGCCAAATCCTTGTCTTTCATACCTGAATATTACTCTTGCCTTATCACCAAGTATATTTGTATAGTCTGTTCTATAAGCAATTAGGGGAATAGGATAAGCAACATCATACTTTACATATTCATTCGTTTTTACCATATTAAAACCATGTACCAGTTTATCCCATTTTGTGAGATTAAATTTGTTAGGATCAATTGGTTTAAATAGCGAATCAACAAATTTGAAGGTCAGTGAATTTCCCGCGCCGGCATTCTTTTTAAACAACACCCCAACCTCAGAAAAGAACATATAGTTACCAGTACGCTCGCCGCGTATGTTAAACATACTATTGGGTATCAATCCCACATATTTAGAAAGCCCCGTTTTAGGATCCATTTCAGATGGTTCATAAGCACGCTCCTTTAAAGGCATCAGCTTAAAGTCCCTAAAATATCTACGCCCACCAGAATTGGACATTTCTACATCAAATACATATCCCGAATCTGGTTGTGTTTTTATAGCCGCAGAATTAGCTGCAGACCACATTAGAAACTGCCCTGAATGTTCTCTTACTTCAAATAAAGGACGGTTTTCAATCTTTCTTTTTGCCTCAATCTCAGCAACTGACTTTTCATCTCCCAAATATGGCTGGGTCCAAACCTGAACAGGAGTAGTTTTGGTAAGCTCCGGGGCTGCTACACCATCCCTGGTTCTCATGTTTATAATTTTAAAAGTTAGTGGCTGAGAAGAAGACCCTAGGTAAAAATTATCCGAGAAAAGGGTATTTCTGCCCAACACCGGGCTATATACAGTTTGTGTAAAACGGGTATCCATCCCGATTGACTCTCTATTTTCCGGTAGATTCTTTGTACAACCGACGGTACTTACTAATAACACCAGTCCAATAAAGAAAATACAAAGTGATGCTAATGGGTATTTATTATTCATTTCTTTAGCCTTAATTATTAATTCTTGTTACAAAATCACCGAATCCGAAATCGTGTCCTGGAGAAAGCACGTTTATGATCGCATTTTTAGTTCTTATATTCACAGAGTTAGTAGGGGTACTTTGCCAATACCTCACGAAAATTGAATTCTTCGGATCTGTAAAAATTATTGTTCCAGGACCACCTCCTATAAAACCGGAAGCATCAGCTTTATCATATTTTAAGTGCATGTTATAATTGTGATTTATACTTTTCACAATTAGCCCATCAACAAACCGCTGAAAATCGGCAGTTACCATTTCCCCACGAATGATGTACTTACTTGTCATTGTATCTAATTCCTTTATGTTCATATCTGCCAGATACAAGGGCGCTTTATTCAATTTTCTACGAACTGCATTTAGATTTTCTACTGAGATCTGAAAGCTTTTATTGGTTACAGCAAAAAGGGTTACTTTCTCATTTCTTAATGAGTCTTGTAAATCTGGCAGTCTGTTAAGTACAAGTAATAATGAATCGTAGATTCCTTTTTGAGATTGCAGATACTCTAAAGCATTACCATCAAACTGCTTCAAGCTATTCTCGTAATTGTAGTAGTCAGAATTGTTCTTTTTACAAGAAAACAATGTTGTACTAAGCATTACCAAAATGAGAATTACAAGGGAAAAAGCCTGCTTATTTTTATTCTTCATCTGTATATTTTTTGTTGAGCCTGTGGATACTAATCCTATTTTAATTTTTTCCATTATTTCCAATAGCTATTTTGAACCAGTTTACTATTTGCATTCAATACCTCTTTTGCAATAGGCCAATAAATACCCTTTTGGCTAATTAGATTTAAGAAAGCAGGATTATTGTTTTGAATCTTGTTGTAACGAATCTGATCATACCAACGCCATCCCTCACCCATTAACTCTCTTCTTCGTTCAGCAAATATCTCTTTGATAATGTCAGTTCCAGGGCCATCTGTAACTCCATTTCCACCCCTACTTTTCTTTACGGTATTTAATAAATTGACAGCATCTATACGTTGACCAAGAACGGCCAAGGCCTCTGCCCTAAGCAAAGCAATTTCTTCTAAACGAGTAAAAATTATACTTGAACTATATACAGCAAAATTACCGTTAGTAGATCCGCCTCTTAGTACTTTGATTTTACTAAACACTGGAATTGCGCTACCATAATTCACAAAATAATTGGTACGAGGCAGGCCTGATATCGTATCTAAACCAAAACGTTGATCGCTTAAATCTTTAAATACACTTGCTATAGAATCTTTAGAAACATAAAGATCCGGCGTTTCTCTGGAAATTAGTGGCGCTGCTAATACCAGCTGCTCAATATGCCCGTTAACAGTAGATTCACCATAAAGATCATTGAATCCAAAGGCTAAAATCTGATCATAAGATTGAGCATTAAATATTCCATCAGTAGCCGTTAATTCTGCTGTAGTAGAATACGCTACATTGGCTTTTGCATAATTGTTCATCACAAATTCCGTGTATACGGAAGCATCTATATAATGCGATTGCCAGGCAGCAATATGCGACAACACTGCATAGGCAGATATTTTAGTAAACAACGCCCCTTTCCAGCGCTCAAAATCATACCCATAATATAAACCCGGAAGAAGATCATCTCCTTCAGCTCCATATACATATGGTAAGTCCTTTGCCGCAGCTATCAATTCCGATTCAGCAAATGCCAATACTTTAGATTGTTCAGTTCTGCCTTTCATTTCAAAACTACCATCGTGAGATGCCGTAATCAAAGGGACATCACCCCAGATTCTAACCATATAGAAATAGGCAAATGCCCTTAGCGCTCTTGCCTGAGCAACATCAACTTTGTAGTTAGGTTCAGTATAACGGATGTCTGCTTTTAGTACTTCTGGTGCCCGCTCAATAAATAAGCTTGCATTATTAATTACTGCATAAAAAGCCCTCCAGGAAGTGATTTTTTGAAGCAATGGAAACGAAGCATTTAAGTCTCCGGCAATGATCACCTTAAGGTCAGATCTGCTACTTGCAGTAAAATCACCATTTCTAAACTCACCCCATAGCCAATGTGCATTATTATCTGCCAATGCACTACGCATAAGGCCATAAGTCGCCATCAATCCCGATCTTGTATCTTGAAAAGATTTCCAATGATCATCTTCTTTCGAAAGCCTGCTGGAATCTATATCAAGTACTTTTTTACACGAGACATTCAGCCCCATTACAGTAACCAGTAAAATTATCAGGGTCCTGTTGAACTGAATATTTTTATTTACAAAAGATATCATACATTTAATAATTTTATACGCGTTAACACTTACAAATCAACCTTAATTCCTAAAGTATAGGTCCTTGGTATGGCCAGGCCATAACCGCTATATATACCATTGTATTCTATTAACTCAGGGTCACTACCCGAGAAAGAAGTTACTGTTAGAAGGTTGTTTCCTGTTACGTATACATAAGCCTTCTTAATGCTTGATTTACGTTTAAACAGTGATGTTTTAGTTAAATCAAAGCCAACAGTAACAGCTCTTAACTTCGCATAAGATGCATTTTCAAGAAACATGTCTTGCTCTAAACGATAAGGAACAACACTACTCCATGGATTGTATATGGCATATTTTGATGGGTCACTAGTAACCTGCCACGAGAAAATCTCCCTAACTGAATTGATATCGTTAGCTGCCTCTCTATTGATAAAATCATATTGAAGAGAAGCTGATTGATTTAACGCTTTCTGACCGATTGCATAAACGATATTGAAACTTAAATCGAATTTTCCGTAACGGAATTGATTTGACCAGCCACCGGTAAATTTCGGCATTGAATTCCCAGCAAGGATTTTATCATCAGAATTGATAACAAAATCTCCATTATTATCTTTCCACTTAGGATCGCCGGCTTTTAAGGTAGTCCCTTCAAAAGTTAAAGCTTTATTGGTTTTAGGGTCAATTGGAACTTCGCTATTGGCGTTATAAATTCCCTGGTTCTCATAAATCCAGAAACGATCAATAGGTTCTCCTACTTTGAGTTTTCTATCGCCAACTATAAGTTCATCCAGCCCATTCGGAAGAGCAGTTAGCTTATTTTTATTAAAATTGAAATTCAATCCAGACTCCCAGTTAAAATTGTCCTTCATAATGATATGACCTTGGATACCCAGATCTAGTCCTATATTCCTAACAGCCAAACCACTTCCATATTGACTAGCAAAACCTGTTTCAGCAGGAAGAGGTGTATTGATCAACATCCTTTTATCATCCTTTCTGTAAAAAGTTGCCGATGCACTTAATCTGTTTTTAAGAATAGCACCATCAAATCCAATGTTTAACTGATCTGTGTATGGCCATTTAATGTCATAACCAACCCAGCCTGAACTATATGGTCTTGAAATAGTTGCAATACCATTATACCCTGGTATAGTTGGCTCCAATGTCCACCCAGCATTAACACGATATTGTGGTCCTGCCGCGAATTTATCATCAGAGAAAGTTTTTCCAATTCTTGACCAGGAAACATCCATTCTTAACTTATTAAACAGACTGTTATCTTTTAAAAATTGGTTTTTCAGATTCCAGCTTGCATTTGCCGACGGAGAAACAAACCAACGATTTCCAGGTTGTGAATTCGAAGATCCATCATCCCTTATTAATGCAGAAAAGGTTAAGAGGTCTTTATAAGAATACCTTGCTGATGCATAAAAAGAAAATAAACGGCTGTGTATTTGATCGGTATAGCGATACACCAGGTAGCCAACCGGCTTAAGATAATTTCCCTTGTCCGGATCACCCTCAACTACGTTTACTTTGATAAAATCATTTGGGCCATTGTACGCATTAGCATAGTTATACCTGTAGCGATCATCCTGAACAGATTGTCCAACCTCAAAATAAAGTTTGTGATTTTCTGCAATGTCTTTAGTGTAATTTAAAGCATTGTTAATCATAAACCTTTGATTATAGCCTATGTAACTTGAAGAAAAGTTATTTCCTTCCATCAAAGTAGTAGGAAAAAATGCATCTCTTACTCCTTCACTGTAATCAAAGTTTAAAGTAGAAACAAACTTAAATGGCTTTAAATCCAATTTTACAGCAAAATATCCTTGTGCCTGAGTTGTTCTGTTATCATCAATAGCTTTATCGTACTCATTAAGAAATGATTGATAGGTATTTATGTTTGGAGAAAGAGGATTGTATAAATCGGGGATGTACCTGGTTTCGGCGAAGCGATCACGAAGATTTCTATTTCTGTCTCTATCCATTCGCCCAACATTTACCATACTTGAAATGGTAACCCAGCTTAAAGGAGCCATATTAACTTGAAATGACATTGAATACCTTTTAAGATCAGTATCATCAGAATTACCTGCATTGCGAGTAGCTGAGCCAAAAAAGCGGAAATTAGCTCGTTCCGAGCCACCTGTAAGGCCTAAATCAACTGAATAAATTGGTGTATTCTTATAATACCTATCACCCCATTGCGCCGGACCATAATACTCCAAACTGGTTGAATCTCTTAAATAGCCTACATAATTTAGGTAATCGTCCTGCGTACCATACTTCTGATAAAAAGGTTTACGAAACTGATTCTCGTACTGCGCATTAATAGGCGAAATGTTACTTGCCTGCACCATTCCAAAATAGCTATTTACACTTAAGTCCCTACGGCCAGACTTAGCTGCCTTTGTTGTAATCCAGATTGCACCATTAGCTGCATTCGGACCAAGTTTGGCCAATGCAGCAGGGTCCTTAATTACTTCAATTGAGTTGATATTACTAATATCAATTCCTGCCAATAAGTTAGTTGCCGGGCCAATTCTGTTAAAACCATATTTCTGAATATCAAAAACGAATGGATTATCCTTAATCATCGGAACCCCGTTTACATAAACAGTTGGTTGTTGACTATAAATGTCGTTTTTATTAAAGACCGGGGCCGATAAGCCTCTTATAATCATACTCTGTTCTGTCCCAGGCTCTCCACTAGTTTCCTGTACATAAAGACCGGCAATATTGCCCTTTAACATCTGTTGAACAGAAAGATTTGGACTAAGAGCTGATAGCTTCACATTCAACGAATCGGCAATACCTTTTACCATGCTTCGCCTGTCAGCTATAACCATGGTATCCAATTTCTTTTGAGAAGTGTCATCAGTATCTTGCCTAAAAAGCATACTGTAATGCAGCGTAGTATAAGAAGCTTCTGCCTGGACTTTTGTTGAACTAAAAGTAGACAGTAAGGCAACATAAATAATAACTACAATAATTCGGATCATTTTCATTAGCATTAAATAATTGTTGATTTGTTGGATCTCTGTTAAAATTATTTGTTGCTTGCACGGGCACACATCTGCACCTACAAGCAACTGACGTATTAAAAATCACTGAAAACTAGTGGCGTAAAAACCACAGAAACAAGAACAATAAGAACAGCAACAAGTGGTTAACTTCAAAACTGTCTAAGCGTATTCTTGAGATTGTCTAAGAATATTAAATCTTAATTATCCGATTGGAACTTTGATTTTGGAAAAGAGTAGAGGTTTGGTTCATAAAGTTTGCTTTAGGTGGTTTGGTTGGTTAATATTTTATATTCCGAATTCAGTAGATGAGGTATTAAAATGACCGACTAGTAGTAGTCCCATTCTTAATAATCAAATAGCTGGTATAGAAATATTAAGACCTAAATTAGATCAATATGTATGATGTAATCCTAATTACATCAACGCAAACGATTGATAATTGCTTTTTTGATGGTTATTGTGATAATTTTTTAGAAAACATGATCGATATTCTTTAATTACAGGAATAACGGACTAAATTTGATTAAAACAATGTCTTTTGAATAAAAAAAACCGAAAAGTTTATCGTACTTATTAAATAATATCATTACGAAGAAAGAAATAAAGAGTTGTAAAATGTAAAAAGATGAAAAACACAACACAACCGTTTGCATTAGCTTGAAATAATGATTTAGCAAGCCTTTAATCCACGTTTCCATATCTGCCTTAACAACAGAAAAACAACAAAAATCAGTTTTTTACTAATTTTCGCTATTCACAAAAGAAGGTTTACACTCAAGTATGACATATTTTAGGATTATTCCTAAGAAAAAGAATAACTAAAGGCTAGATAATTTTTATAAAAAAGATCTTATTTTATTGTTTACAAAAAAAATGGCGAGAAATCGTCATACAAATTTGACTCATTCTCACCATTTTAATTACCACTTAGAAGCTAATGATGCTCCTATCCAACAGGATTATTTTTTCGGCATATTGATCACATTCAACTCATAAATTGAAGGCGGAGCAGTTGCCTTGAGTACCTTAAGTCTCAACTTATTGGCATTATAGCTTAACGGTAGTTTAATCACCTTACAGTCGCCCATAGGCTCATCAGAAAGATAAATGGTTTGCCACTGTCCATTTTGCATAATATCGACACTATACTGCTGTATACGCGGTACTCTTATCTGAGAAAATCCATCAGGTAAGTTTTTTGTATCCTGATACTCAAATATGCTGATCTTATTAAACGACTCCGAAGGATTTAACTCCATCTCCACAGAGGCCAATGTATCTTTAGCAGCCCAGCGGCTCTTCATTTTGCCATCATTAATTGCATTGCCTGCATATTGATCGTTTTTATCATCCCAAACACTGGTTGCTACAACCGGCCTATTCATCGAAATAAACTTGCCATTTTTAGGCAAGGACTTATTTAATGATAGATCAAGTCTCTTACCCAATTCTAGAGCCGTATTAGCTACATATTCCCTTATGCGTCCAGTTTGATCTGGTGGTACATTCATCACCAGACAATTGTCATTATCTGTACACCAGTAAAACAACTCCTCCAACTCATCTAAATCTCTTGTTGGCAATGGTTCTGTCTTCTCGAACCAATTTAATCGTTTGCTGATGCAAATAGTATGTTCAAAAGGTAGGTAATACGAATTCCCATCATGCAAATATTGCTTCTTATCAGACTTAGCTGCTAACTCAGGATCCCACAAACGAAAATCTGAGGGGAAATACTGAAAGAAGTACTTATTATCTTCTGTCATATTAGCTGGAGGTGTATAATTACGCTTTCCCTCTTCATTTACGATGGTATGGTTAACACTTACCGCACAGTTAGGATTATACTTTTTAACTAAGCTATAAATCTGATCAACGCCCCAGTCTGATGGTTTTTTATCCCATCCACCATCCAGCCACAACTCACCAATTGTACCATAGTTTGTAAACAACTCAGTCAATTGATTAAGCATGTAGTCAACATACTTTTGTGGATCTTTATCCTTGTAAGAAGGTTCTTTCCTATCCCACAGGGAATAATAAACAGCAAATTGAATCCCATACTTCTTACAGGCATCTGATACAGCCTTTACAACGTCCATTTTTACTGGAGAGGAGGCCACGTCGTAAGTTGTATACTTACTATCCCATAGGCAGAATCCGTCGTGGTGTTTCGTGGTTAGCAAAACATAACGGAATCCTGCTTTTTTTGCAGTAAGTACCCATTGATCAGGGTCAAGATTTGTAGGATTATAACTCTCCAATGGCAAAGTACCATCAGACCATTCAGTATTATTAAATGTGTTAATACCGAAATGGATAAACATGCCATAGCCTCTTTTAATCATAGCTTGCTGTGCCGAATTAGGTTTCGTAGCCGGAATCAATAGTTGGGCAACACAGCAATTAACAGCTAAAGCCATTAGGAATGTGATAAGTACATATTTCTTCATAAATTTTACAATCTGTCAGTGATAGCTGACGTAAAAGGTTTAATAATTGGTTAGGTTTTAACAGTTTAGGTTCTGCTAAATTAAAGGAGATATTCAATAAAATGAATAGACTAAAAGGCTAAATACATGAATTATCCGATGGAAGTTTGTCTTTAAACAAAAAAGCCACTCGACTGAGTGGCTTTTGCGGACCGGACGGGACTCGAACCCGAGCCCAAAACAACCTTTAAATCAATATTTTACAAGTTCTTCAGTAAAAACTCCCTGAATTACTCACGATTTCAAATTACCATATATCGGCAAACGCTATATGCACGAATATCGCTATTTTCTATCAATTAGAGTAAAAAAACATTCATTATTCCTCATCATTACTATTTTCAACCTCACCCCGTGTCCATTGCCCTCCTACAAAATCTCTTTTTGCTTCCTCCCCATATTCGAGATCAAAAATTTGATTCAAAGTCAGGTCTCTAAAAACCAATTCCTTCAATGCCACAATTTTTATATCTTCTGGCATTTGATCTCCTGTAAGAAACTGCCAATCTCCATCCACATCGTGGACAACGTGCAGAATAGGTTTTTGTTCTTCAAGCCATTGTCGTGTAGTGAATACTCCTAAGTTCGCAACCTCTATAAATTTAAATTCAGCATTCCTGTCAAGGAGCGGTTGTTTATAGAGATATTCCTTTTCAAATCCCTCGTTCCATGGAAATTTATTATTTCTGTCAGTCCAAACAAGTTGAAGAGCAGAAAAATCACTCGAGCCATAAAAATCAATTGCAGTTCCAAAATAGTCAGGCAGGTTTCGGAGGTCAACATTTACAAATTCCGTAGTACCACTTTCAAAAAAATCATTATATTGTTTGCCTGTTTCAATAGTTCCGCCATTTTTTACCATTTCCGCAACATCATTTATTAGGCCATGCAAAATTTCTACACTTAATCCAAAGCAGAGAATTTCAGGATGACCAAATTTTTGCCAAAGACCAATACTGTATGCAAAAGATGGCAAATAATCTGTCGCTTGAATAAGGATAACAGATAGACCAAATTTCTCAATGTCAGATACTGTTCTTTGATTATCCCTACAGCTGTGCATTTGTTCTGCTTTCATGTTACAAAAATGAAATGTTCCTTCCCATCATCTTGTCCAACCAGCTGTCACGTTTCACCACAACACCTAAGTGTTTATGATAACGCAAACCTGATGTTTCAGCATTAGCATTTTCTTCCGCTAAGTCATGGTAGTATTTTGCTTTGACCAAATTGCCTTTTTCATGGTTAATAATGGACAATATCGAACACATTTTATACTTTGCAACCGGAAATAGTTGTTCCGCAAGTTTGTCTTCTAACAAAGCTTCTGTAAAATTATAAAGATTTGCACTGGCTGTTTTAACCACTAATTCAGAAAAATCCAAGTAAGATGTCGTAATGACCTTCGGAAAAACTTTTTCGAAATCCAGTGACTGACCATAATACTCCAAGGCCTTTTCATAATTTGCTCTCAATCTGTAAATATCCCCCAGCGTATGTAAAACCGAACTTGTTTCGATCTTACTTTCGGGATATTCCGTCAAAACCTTGTTCAATAAGGCCTCCGCAATATCTAACAAATGTTTTTCCTTAGTTTCAACCAATTCAATCGCTTGAATTTTTAGGTATTGAGCACGTCCCTCGACTCTTGCCCGTTTAAGCTTAGCAAAAAATTCCTCTTCGTCTTTGTTTGTCCAGGTCTTCCTTCGGTACCAATCTATCATATATGTCTGTCAGGCATCAATCTAACAAATATAAATATACATCGAAAAATAATTAACTTGCAACATATGATAAACTCTCAAAAATGAAATTCTGGTACACCGCTCGGGGAACTTATGATAAGTACTATGACCGAGATGGTATGTCATGGAAAAAGTATATTGAATGGAGCAAGCTATCACAACTTAAAGAAGTTGTATCTCTAGACATGATGCTTAACGAACTTTTAGTGGAGCCTGATCGCAATAATGCCGAGGATTGGGATCATATTGTTACTAACCGCCTTTATGAAACAGGATGCTTTACCGATTTAGATTATGTCATAAAGAGAATGCCGCAAACGCCAATATTCAATCTTTTAACCGTAACGCAAGAACCAACAAAAGAGTGTAACTCAATAACTATTGAATATTTTGAATTCATGGGGTATGATTTATTAGATCAATCCTATGATACTAGTGCCTTAACGAACTGTGGAGGCTTTGATGAGACCTTTTTACCTTCTGATATCAATGATGTTGGTTTAATATCAGAATTCGAAAAAGCTTACGCGATTAAGAAGAGGTTGCTGGAAAATAATCCAAACGAACACCATGCAGATTGTAATGTCATTGCGATTTGGAGACATAAAACAATGGGTAGAAACTCCAAAACATCTAACCTATTATAAATGAACAATAATCGAAGATGTTTACTCCCAAACTTGAAAACTATATTCCTAATACTAATATCTTTATCTTCCTGCTCTCTGTATGACAGAAAGGAAAGTGTAATTATGGCTGACCAGGATTTTGTCGAAAATTACAGAGAACTTTCCCCGGACAGTTCAATGATTTTAATTAATTATAGTATTGACCAAGGTGCCTTCGGATATGGTCAAGCAGGAACTGCGATACTGAAAACAGCTGATACAACTAAAGATTTAAGACCGTTCTCTCTTCCGAACACCCTTATTTATACAAAGTGGGTCGACAACAAAACTATATCTGCAAAAGTCGATATAATACCTTCCATAAGGTCAGGTGAGAGAATAAAAATTACAGACACAAAAATAAATGATGTATCTGTAAAGGTTTCCCCCTTAGATTATATAGGATCGGATTATCATTTACAAATTGAGCATAGAGAAACCTCTCCCAATGGGAAACACGAATTAGTTGCATACAGGTATTTAAAAGATGACAATAATTTAAATTTCATCCATATTTCTGTAATTCCAAAAGGAGGAGAAATACCGAAATATGGAAATTACTTCATAGCCGATAATACCTCTGACTACATCTTGTATGGGACCTGGGATAAAAACAATTCGCTCATTTTTTATTCTAATGAACAATATCACGACCTAATTCAATATTATCTTGTCGATAACAGAGAGGACATTAAATACAAAACAGTGAAAGACAATCAGAAGTATGATAGTAAATATCTATGGACTGAAAAAACTGGAGCATTAACTCCGTAAACCCCAAAGCGAAAACCTCCGGTTTTCGCAGGCCGCAAATGAGCGTGGGGCATTACAGAAAGTTTATTCGTTCTACCCATTTTAATTCCTCATGCAGCTCTTGATTACAAAACTCAATGTGGATCACTCTCCGTTTATTATTATTGGTAGTACGACTAGAGCTATGCAACAATAACGGCTTCATGATCATTACTCCACCTTTAGGAACGGCACAAATATGTTCGGTTTCCTTTGACCAATCGATATCTTGAGGTCTAAAGACATCTTTTAAATGAGAGCCAGGAACAACTTTTAACGCTCCATTATTTTCATCCGTATCATCAAGATGAATACGAACGGTATATATCTGCTTTAAGACATCCAAAGGTGGCTGAACTGAAAATTGATTTTGTTTAACAGTCCACTTACTGTAATCATCAAGCTCTACCTTTCTGTCCACCGATATTGTCAAATCCTGATGATAGGAAACGAACCAGTTAGATTGTTCCGGCTTATCGAAATAAATAGATTTTACAATAAAGTAATCTGAACCAAAAAGACCATGAATGAACAGCTTAAATTCATCATTAAGAATTAGCTTATCTATTTCAGGTACTTCTTTTAAAAATTGCCTGATTGCAAATAGGTCAATAGATTTTCTGAATGTCCCTTTCGACGTATCCACCTGGCTGATCAGTTTTAGCATCCGTTCAATCTGCTCATTCGAAAAGATATGGTCTATTGTAGTAAAACCGCTACTTTCTAATTGTGATTTATAAAAGTCAAGATTTATCATCAAAACGAAGATACTGATATGATTGAAATTGTTAACTTGTAGCTTTAAATTTTAAGCTTTCGAATTGACAGAATTTCCGCACCCCATAAAATTCAAGTACACCTGGAGAAAATATCAGCAACGTGTACTAAACAGCTTGGATGAATATTTAAAGGATCGGCATTTACACGTCATTGCTCCACCCGGTTCAGGTAAAACTATATTAGGCTTGGAGGTCGCACTAAGAATTAACCAACCCACTTTAATTCTTGCGCCAACTACGGCTATCCGCAATCAGTGGGTCCAAAAATTTTGCGAACTGTTTCTACAAACAGATATTACACCGGATTGGATTTCCCGAGACATATATAATCCGAAATTTTTGACTGTAGTTACCTATCAAGGACTGTATGCTGCTTGTAACAATCTGAAAGCGATTGATGAAGAATCGGAATGCGAAGACGATTTAGATAAAAATGAAGTCATTAAATCTTCCAACAAAAACCTAATCAACATTGTCCAAGGTTTAAAAAAACAACAGGTAGGTGTTATAGTTGTAGACGAAGCTCATCACCTAAAAAACGAATGGTGGCAAACATTAACAAAAGTTAAAGAAGCGCTTGACCCTATTATTGTAGGACTTACCGCTACGCCCCCCTATGATGTTACACCTTTGGAGTGGCAAAGATATACAGAGTTAAACGGCCCCGTTGACATAGAAATTTCAGTTCCCGAATTGGTTATAGAAGGGGATCTCTGCCCACATCAGGACTATATTTTCTATGCGCTTCCTTCCCCAACAGAGAACCAACATATAATTGAATTTAGAAAAGGGATTGAAAATCTGTTTGAAGTCATAAAAAATGATGAGACCATTATCACTGCTTTAGCTAATCATCCTATTTGGCTTAATCCGACCGATAATCTCGAATGGATATATACGAATCTACCTTTTTATTCTGCATCGCTTATTTATTTAAATGCTAATAGGCAAGTAATCCCAGAAACTCACATTGAAATTATTGGCGACAAAAGTTTAAAAATTCCCGATTTTGATTACCAATGGGCTGAAACCCTTTTGGAGTTCTATCTATTTAAAGATCCTATAAATTTTAAACCATTTGTAGAACATCAAAAAGACCTGGAACACAAGCTACGCAGAAAAGGCGCCATTGAGAACCGACAGATAAATCTGTCTCAAAACAAACAAATCACCAACATCCTAACTACAAGCATTAACAAGTTAACCGCTATACAGCAAATTGTTAATTTCGAGTACAAGCAGTTAGGTTCAGCACTTAGGCTTGTAATCCTATCGGATTTCATTAGAAAAGAATTTTACGTTAACACATCTGAAAACAACCTGGAACTTAACAAAATTGGAGTTATCACAATTTTTGAAAAGTTAAGGCGTGAAAATAAAACAGACATAAAAATTGGAGTGCTTACAGGCTCAATTGTCATTATTCCTAAATCGGCATACTCTGCATTTGAGAAGCTAGCCGCAAAATACAATATCAAAAACATTAATTGTAATCCGGTTCCATTCGACGACAACTACATACTAATTGAACAAACTGAGCAATTAAAACATGATGTTGTCCATGTCATTACACATATTTTCCAGCAAGGGGAAATAGAGGTACTCATCGGCACAAAATCCTTATTAGGTGAAGGATGGGATGCTCCAGCAATTAACACATTAATACTGGCAAGTTTTGTTGGCTCTTTTGTGTCTTCTAACCAAATGCGTGGCAGAGCGATCAGAACACATCGAGGATGTATAGATAAAACAGGTAACATTTGGCACCTTGCCTGTCTTGACCCAACTTCTGACATGGGAGGAGAAGATATAAAACTTTTAAAAAGAAGATTTAAGAGCTTTGTAGGCGTTTCCTTTAAAAAAGAAGGGGGAATTGAAAATGGAGCTAGCCGCTTAAACATACCCAAACAATTCCGTCTTGCCGGAGAAGTTGATCAGAAAAATCTTGAAACTATCCATCTTGCGACAGATCGTCAGTCACTCAAAATGCAATGGGATCACGCACTTGAAAAAGGTATTTCACTTGTTGAGGAAATTAAAATTCCTTTTCTAGAAGAACAGCCCTACCAAGCTGTAAAACAATTATACCTCCGTAAAACCATTGCCAATTTAATTGCGACACTCGCTTTTGGTTTCTCTATGTTTTTTGAAATATTTTTGCGTTCACTCAGGCACATGAAATCGCCAAACGACGTCTACGCTTATCTTAAAATTATGGGGGTTATCGGCTTTTTACTCTATGGTGGTTTAGCCCTTAAAACACTCCGACTCTACATTAAATACCGAGATATTTCAAAGGATATCCAAAAAATAGGTGAGGCATTATTAAACGGACTAATCACTACTGGAATCATTAAAACTGAACATTCAAATCTACACGTTGTATCTTCAATGGACAGTAATGGAGCTGTTCTTTGTCACCTTGAAGGAGGCTCTACCTTTGAGAGGTCTTCATTTATCAATGCTTTACAGGAAATCCTGGCGCCGATTGATAATCCACGATACTTTATCGTTAGAAAAGGGTTATTTATGCGCTTTCTTAAGCAGAAAGATTACCATACAGTTCCTGAAATTTTAAGCCGAAATAAAGCCTCTGCTGTATATTTTAAAGATGAATGGGAAAAGCTTGTTGGATCTTGTGATCTTATTTTTGCCAGAACCATAGAGGGTAGAAAAACTCTATTGAGATCTAGAATCAAATCATTAGCATCAGAGTTTGAAAATAAAATTGAGCGAGTAAATAAATGGAGACATTAAAGAGACAACCCCAGTTCCTCCTGTAGACCTTTGCGCTTCTTCTTTTTCCTTTTCTGAAACGGTACAGCATAATTCTGCTCCTGAGATTTAAGTGCAATATTTAGAAAATCACTTATAATGGGTTTTTTAAAAGAAATTTTAGACTCATTGAGCTCAATGGACTTTGATTTCTTGTGGACACTAGCTCTCCTATCTTGTAATTCTTTGGTTAGCTCTACTTTTATGCTCATGCGCCGTTCTAGTGTCCCCTTCTTTTGCACATTCGCATATCTAAAAGTTTCCTCTATCTTACGATCAAACCCGAAAAACTTGTCAAACATCTCCTCACCTGATTGCTTGAAAGCTGTCCGATCAAACTGACCTAGCTTTTTGGAATGTTCCACATTCCTACCTCTTGATTTATTCATTGGGCTTAGCTTAATCGTATTGCCGATATCTTTTCTGCTTACAACAATCTGTACATGCATCTGCTCGCCAGGCTTTGCCGTCCCTGCTTTTACTTGCCCGCTTTTCACTTCTTTATCCCGAAAACTATAATATCGATGGCGTTCTAGTTTAGCAAACCATAGCAGATCTTTGTGGCTATTAATACCTGGTCTGTTAAAGTTTTTCGCATAGGCATCCATCACCTTTACTGCATAGTCCTTAAGCCCCTTTTCCGCATCAACACCAAGCTCATCCTTTAGAAATCCTATTTCTTTTTGACTTGGGCTGACATTGATCAAAAAGAACTTCGCATCGTCCCGACATAGCTTGGCAACATTCTGATCCAAACTACCCCTAACCTCATAAGAAGGGATATAGCTTTGCTCACCATTGAACCAGTGCTGTTCCTGCAGTTCACCAAACAATCGGTTTTCTTTATCCAAATAATGAACCAGTTGTCCACTGCTCCCCTTATTGTTCCCTTTCTCGCTATCTGTAATGCTAATATACATAAGAAACTATAATTCGTTTACCATTTGCCTGCACCGCTCGACGAGTTCTTCTTTGCTCTTGCTTCTAAAGGCCCCTGAAATTTCCTCCCGCCCTTTTATATAATTTTCCAGGATCAAAGAGAACTTGTTTTTCAATTTATACTTATCGTCGAGCAGCTGGTAGATATTATGTATCAGCTTATCTGTCTCTGAAAACTTGTTCGCCTGGTTTAGCTGTAATTGTTTTAGTTGCTGGATTTCTGGCACTTGTTTTTCCCTCAAAAACTTCACAATATTTTGTTGCCCTTCAAAAACCGAATCCATACTATTTTTCATCGGAATCAGCAGATCTTTTTCCTGTACCCTTGTAAAACTGACATACGCATCATGATTTTTGACTATCGCCTTTCTCAATAATTCATCATTGATATCCAGCGGATCTTTGCCAGTTCGATAGAAATATTCAACCATCTGACCAAACACCATAAGCTTGTTTCTTCCAAGCTTATGGCTTAATTTCTCCAGCTTCTGATCTAAATCGCTTGTAAAGCGAATGGTCTTATTTTTTAAAATTTTCATAGGCAATACTTTGGGGTATACCTTATGGTATACTGTTTTGTACAACGTAATGACCAAAAAGGCACGAAAGTATACCCGGAGTATACTTCGACCCAGCTTGGCGATAGCTAAAAGCTGGAAAAGTAGGGCTCTGCCCAACTTCCGCTTGCTCCTTTTCTTTTGAGAAAAGGACTATCGCACCATCCACAAACCTAAATGCCACAAGAACTGCAAATAGACCGTTATCCATTCTCTATATGAATTAAGGAAACTGTGCTGGCACGAATGGGATCGTAAGATGGCTGATAGTTAATATACCCATAGGCCACCAATTCCGCCATGCATTTGTGATAGGTTGACAAAGACCTGATTCTGGAAAACTGCATAAGCTTTCGCCGGCACACCCGAAACACCGCCTTTGGGTCAGCAGGACTGTAATAAAATATAGCCATAAAAAGACTAATATGCGAGGGCAATAGGCGACTGTCATCAGCCGCCATTTCCAAAAAGTTCTCGATAGGAAATGATAATTTCATAGGCTTAATAAGTTTCAGTCAGGTTTTCTTCTAGAATTTTAGTGAGGTCTTCATTTTTGTAATACAGAATGTTTCCAACCTTGGTAAAACGAAGTGTACCATTGATACGCAAGGCTTGCAGCGTCCCCGGAGAAATGCCAAGCATCTTTCTTACATCCGCGCTTTTAAGCCATTTCTTTTGAGCTTTATCCGCACCGTCAATTTTGAGCTTCCTTAGTTCTTCAAAGAGTTCTTTTTTAAAGTTTTCCAGATCCTCTCTGGTAATTAAATCCAATGTAGTCATAGGCTTTATAATTTATGTTTCTATTCAGTCAGGCAAGTACCTGATTTTTTGATTAATCAAATCTCTAGTAGTGATAAATATATTTTTCACACCTTGTTACCACCTTCCTAATATTTTCTCAAATTTAACGCCACAGGCAAATAGGCATTCAGGAGTTTTAGGGGGACTCCCCTAATTTATTATCAGCTTCTATCAATGAGTTTTTAGGAATACCAGTACTTCTTATCAAAGTAACAGATACAAGTTTGTAGTGCATCCCATATGGGAAAGATTGTAGATAAGAATGAGGTTTTCTCCAATAAAAAAAGCGCATACCCTTGTGGATATACGCTCTAAATAAAATATACTTGCTATAAGCCTAATCCTTGTTCCGGATCATTGCCACGGTCTTTACCTTTCTTCTTGATTTTCAGATAGCTTTTCATACTCTTCTGCTGTTCATGGTATTTACGCACAGCATGATTTATACTTTTGGATACATCTTGCCATTTCAGTGTTTTGTCTTTTAACACAACAGGCACATTCAAATCCACATCCTGATGGTAACTTAAAGAAGATATAGCTGTGTTCACATCCACATTTGGATATTTATAGCAATAATGATCAAGTATGTCACTAATCTCCATCCCTTTAAGTAGATAATGAATATCAATAAAATCCTTCACCCGTTCTCCACTGTTTACAATAGCATTAACTTTCATCGCCGCAATATCCTGAAGTGACATCATTCTGATTCCTTCAATCGTTTCCAAAGGTTTAATAGATGGGTATTTATGGGAGATGAAATCAAAATCTACATTATCAATGCTTCCGCTGACATAATTGCTTTTATGTCGTCTAACGTCCGCTCCATAGACCTCCTTCATGTACCCGGCAAGATGATCGCCATCAAAATCCCCAGAATTGAACAAGTCGATATCAATAGATTCCCGGTGCCCGATCTTTAAGGATAAGGCCGTACCACCCACTAGGTAAAAACTATGCAGGAGCTGATCCTGCATCAGTCTGGAAATTAAATCCAGTGTCCCTTGTTTAACTGTTTCTTTAAATAACATTTGAGTTCTTGTTTACTCAGCTGAAAATACGTGCAAACGGCATCAGCAGTCATGTCAGAAAGATAGGTTATGTCATTTTTTAGCGCAGTGATCACACTTACCTTCCCATAAAACCTAATCATCTCTTCCCATTCCGCAGTATTGCCTTTATCCAGCACTCGCTCCATAACCATTCTGTAAGATCGCTTCCAGTCAATTTTATCGAAATCCAAGTCCCAAAATAGCACTCTTGGCAAGTTTGGCCTTTTTACATTACTGAGTAAAGGCTGCCTTTCTATTTTGATTTCATCGTTCTCAAACGGGATTTTCTTTTTTGACAGGTAATTGTTAAGTGTATGATAATTATAGTCTGGATAGCTCTCGCAAAAGCCTTTAAGGCTCGAAAAAACATCAATATCCATTCCGGCAAAACGTTTCCATTGCACCACAACTACTCTTTTATTTACCTCAGATATCATACTCAAATCTAACATAATTCTCACGAAATGCCAAATATTTACAAATATTGGTCAACTGAAGGTTTATAATTAATTATTTGATCCATATTTCTGCTTAAGAGAAAGCATATCCTTGCTCACCTTAACATCCAATATTTTTGCATAAATCTGAGTTGTCCTAATATCGGTATGCCCCAACATTTTGCTTACACTTTCTATTGGTACACCATCACTTAAAGTCACCGTTGTTGCAAAAGTGTGCCTGGCAATATGAAAGGTAAGGTGTTTTGAAATTCCACAAAGATCCGCCACCTCCTTTAAGTAAGCGTTCATCTTCTGATTACTAAATACCGGAAATACATTCCCTGTGTCCTCACATTTAGGATGATCAGCATAACGTTCCATTATTTCCTGCGCCATAGGCAGTAGCGGTATATTGGTAACAATGTTAGTCTTTACCCTGCTTCTGAAAATCCATAACGAACCATCAATCCCCTTTCTGATTTCTGACTTATGCAATCTTTGCAAGTCTACAAAGCTTAATCCCGTGTAACAGCTAAACAAAAAAACATCCCTGACAAAAGCTAGCCGACCAATTACAAACTCCTTGTTATATAATCCTTGAATTTCTTCCGGTGTAAGAATTACGCGAGTCACCTTTTCAATAGTGTTCTTGTGGTTTAGAAATGGGTCATGAGTAATCCAATGATTAGCCAAACAGATGCGCATTATCTTCCCAAGGTTTTTAAGGTGCTTGACTGTTGCATTATTGGCACATTTCCCTGTGGTCCTAACGTAGAAATCAAATTCAGAAATGAAATAATGGTCAACTTTAGAAACCGGGATATCAACAGTATTGTATTTTAAACGAAGGAAGGCTTTAAGATGCTTTAAGGTCGCATTATACTTCGTCAACGTTCCTTTCTCAAACCCATTACCCAAAAGCGCTTCAATTCGCTCATTATGCATTTTAAAGACAACTATAAGCTGCTTCTCCTGCTCCTCAATACCAAGATATTTATTTTTAATGCTTTCAGCAGTGATTTTCTTATCAGCATTTACCAAGTCTGTATGCGCTTCCCCAACTCGTCTCTCTAAGGCATTAAGATAAGCATTGATTGATCTATCCTCCTGTCTCGATCCATTCACTCTACCAGCTTTCGTATTCCATCTTGAAGGAACACATTGTTTTCCCGATGCAAGCTCGTTCGGCATTCCGTTAACAGTAATTCTCATATATATCGGCATGCTACCCGACACATAATTCTTTGGCTTCTTTAAATAGAAGCGCAAACTAAAGTTGTTTTTCATCATTTTACAGATTAAAAGTTAAACAAAATTAGCGTTGCTGTGAGTAGTAATCAAGATGTTCGATTTCAAAACAAGTTGAAAATCATAACATTATAAGTCTATCCGTGAGTAATGTCATCCGACCTCTGACTCACGAATTCTTCATTTAATTACTGTTACCCTGAGTTCCACAACCGTTGGCATGACTCACTGAATTACTCACGAATTACATGGTGAAATCCGAATATTCCGGAGGGAGCCTAAAATGAAAAAAGCCTGCAATCATTTGATTTACAGGCTTTCTAATGTATTTGACGTCTTGTCTTGCGGACCGGACGGGACTCGAACCCGCGACCTCCGCCGTGACAGGGCGGCATTCTAACCAGCTGAACTACCGGTCCGTTTTCCCTAATTTCGTTTCTTTGTTTCGTTTTGGGATTGCAAATATAGCGTCTTTATTTAAAATTCCAACATTTATTTTAGTTATTGAAGTAGAATAAGAAACAATTTATTAAAGCCAATTAGGTTATGTCTCAAAAAAATCGGCTCCTTTTTGGGTTTTTCAACTCTCTCCTATCTGATACGTATCTAGTAAGGACCTCGTTCGGCACCCGTCGAACAAGGTCCGAACGAAGTGCGTTTAAAGGTGCTGCATGAGACGACTATATTTTAAGCCGCAACTCAGAACTTTTTAGACCCTGAAACCATATCTTTAAATTGATAGAACGCTGCAAATTTAGTTCAGTTTTTAAGGATCAAGCGGAATTCTTGGGGGGAAGAAAATAATTTCTTTCTTTTGCGATTGTAAATCAAACGACAATTTTCATTTTGAGCGCAGCTGCAGAAACCCTTATCAGTTTATTATTACCAGAA
>NZ_JABSNU010000043.1 GCF_013266735.1 Pedobacter foliorum | reverse complement strand
AATATTTAGGTGCCTATATCGGTGGTGTCTACCTCTTCCCATTCCGAACAGAGAAGTCAAGCCCACCAGAGCCGATGGTACTGCGGTAACACGTGGGAGAGTAGGTCGGTGCCAAATCTTATAGAAGCCCTGTAGCTAAAAGCTGCAGGGTTTTCTTGTTTATAGCTAGTTTGGGTTTATAGCTACTGCTAAGCTATTGGCCTAAAAATTATAATCATCCGTAATCCTGAATTCGTCATTCTGAATTTGTCATGCCGGCGAAGGCCGGTATCAGGATCTCACACTAACAAGGCTTTCTTTCTTTCTTTCGTGAGGTCCTGACCTCGAAGAAGCTGCAAAGCACAATAAATTCAAGATGACGATCGATTAAATAATGACGACAGTTTATAAATTGTCATTATCACTTTGTTGATGATTATTAACCCTCACTTTACCTCGCTATTTATCAAAAACTAAGGTGTAAGCAGTAATGATTCAATGGAGGCATACTGGCCAGGTTATTGGTTTTTGTGAAGCACTCTT
>NZ_JABSNU010000042.1 GCF_013266735.1 Pedobacter foliorum | reverse complement strand
AACCAAACAGAACAGGATTCAACCAATAGGAAGGCTATTCGACATAATAAACCTGATATAGAGAATCTGGGAGGGCAAATGCTGGAATTATTTGGGCAACGGGATGCAACAATTCTACCTGGTATTACAGATTATTCCTGGTTACAAATTTATAGCGAAACGGGTGAAGATCTAACCAAATGGCCTTCAGAAAAGCATTTTACCAGCTGGTTAGGTTTATCTCCAGGGCAAAATAACTCAGGTAAAAAGCAAAAAAACAAACGAAAAGGAAGACCTCTGGCCGGTCAGATTTTTCGCAAACTTGCACAGAGTTTACTGCAAAGTAAGAAGATCTCATTTGGGGCATTTGGAAGAAGATTAAGGGGAAGAAAGGGGCCTCAGATTGCAATTAAAGCAGTAGCGAGGAAACTCGCAGTACAATATTGGAGACTAATGGTGAAGGGAAAGGAGTTTATAGAAAAAGGAGTAGCTCATTACGAGGCTATATTGCTACAACAGAAGGAAAAATATATAAAGAAACTTGCCTTAGAACTTAATATGGAATTCAAGTAGCTTCTTTAGGGTATTAAAAAAGTGATAATGAAAATTGTCATTATCACTTTTTTGCATTTTTTCTAATGCTAGGCTCTCAGCATGACG
>NZ_JABSNU010000041.1 GCF_013266735.1 Pedobacter foliorum | reverse complement strand
GGATCAAGCGGAATTCTTGGGGGGAAGAAAATAATTTCTTTCTTTTGCGATTGTAAATCAAACGACAATTTTCATTTTGAGCGCAGCTGCAGAAACCCTTATCAGTTTATTATTACCAGAAGGCATTCTGGATTATTTTGAATTAACACAAGTAGAAAAAGAAGGTAAGATGTTGAATATCTACCTTGAAGAGAAAAATATAGCTCCTGATGGCTATACAAACAAAGACCTTGAGTCCAAAGGATTCTTTCCAGAGGTGAGTATTCAGGATTTTCCGATCCGTGGTCAAAAAGTCGCTTTATGCATTAAACGGCGTCGTTGGACAGTTAAGAAGACCGGAGAGATCATCAGCAGGGATTGGGATTTAGTAAGAAAAGGGGCACGAATGACGACGGAATTCGGTCTTTTTTTAAAAGGAATATTTGGATAATCATCCAATCAGCTGTTACCATTTAGGTCATTACTTTCAGGTAGAGGGCAAACAACTACAGGAACAATACAAAGAGCATATCAGTGATTACAATAGTTGGGAGCAAAAAGATCATGCAGACCAGTGGATGCTGTTCACAAAGAATATCAGTCCATATTTGAGCATCGATGAGACTGCTTTATCCAATGGAGAATTATATACCATCATCACCA
>NZ_JABSNU010000040.1 GCF_013266735.1 Pedobacter foliorum | reverse complement strand
CTGCAATCCATGCTGCTTCTATCAGAATGTTTTTGATCACAGCATTTCCACGTTTTGTCAGCCCACCGATGACCTCTTTGTCCCCGGTTGTGTGACAAGTAGGTATTACACCACAATAACTACACAGCTCATCAAGTCTCTTAAAGCGGCTAATATCTTCGAATTCAGTAAGCAATATCATGCCTGCTAACAGCCCAATGCCTGGGATGCTTTGGATCAGTTCTATATTTTTACTATAATAATCTGTTTGGGAAAGCTTTCTAATTGCAGATTCTAAATGCTTTTTCTGCTTCTGGAAAAACTCATATTCACTCAATAAGTTTTCCATGGTAATCTTTCCGCTGGTATGGGCAAACTCGATTGTTTTAAGCCAAATGATAAAGGAGCTACTCCAAGTGCCTTCATGATAGGATTCAGGAATGGTAATTCCCTGGAATTTGAGTAAGGATTTAATGCGGTTCTTTACTCGAGTGGTATCTGTAGATAAACTGACCCTACTGCGTAATAACTGCCTGTCAAGTTCCAGATCAATCTCAGGAACATGCAGATAATCCAGATCTCCTTTTCTCAGTCCTTTTGCTATTTTTCTGCTATCCACAGCATCTGTTTTATGCAGGTGTTCTTTACCGGTGGTAGGTACATCTGCTGGGTGAATGACTTTACAC
>NZ_JABSNU010000003.1 GCF_013266735.1 Pedobacter foliorum | reverse complement strand
TTTGTACACTTCAAGAAATATTCAAAGAAAAAAGGCATAGTAAGGAAATACTCAGGACGGATCTCACAACAAACAAAAAAGGAAGCCGTATCATCTTTTGATTAATGATACGGCTTCTTTTCTTTACCGTTAAAGTATAGTTAAACTTTAATTTCTACTTCAACACCGCTAGGTAATTCAAGTTTCATTAAAGCATCAACTGTTTTAGAGTTAGAGCTATAAATATCTAACAAACGTTTGTATGCGCATAATTGAAACTGCTCACGAGCTTTTTTGTTCACGTGTGGTGAACGTAAAACTGTGAAGATTTTCTTTTCTGTAGGCAACGGAATTGGTCCGCTAACCACTGCACCCGTAGGTTTAACAGTTTTTACGATTTTCTCAGCAGATTTATCTACTAAGTTGTAATCGTAAGATTTCAATTTAATTCTGATTCTTTGGCTCATGGTATTTATTTAATTAAGGCGCCGGTTAGAGCTATTAATAACCGGCAGCCAATTTATTTTTAATCTACAGATTTAATTCTGCCTTTCGATTTAGCAATTACTTCGTCCTGAACGTTTTTCGGAGCTGGCTCGTAGTGATCAAACTCCATTGTAGAGGTTGCACGACCAGAAGTAATGGTACGTAACTGAGTTACATAACCAAACATCTCAGAAAGAGGTACAGTTGCTTTAATTACTTGAGAACCATTACGTGTATCCATACCTAAAAGTTGACCACGACGACGGTTCATGTCACCGATTACATCTCCCATGTTTTCTTCAGGAGTAAGGATCTCGATTTTCATGATTGGCTCCATCAATACTGGATTACATTTAGGTAATGCCTCACGGTATGCCATTTTAGCTGCAAGTTCAAAAGATAAAGCATCTGAATCGACTGCGTGGAATGAACCATCAATTAAGCGAACTTTCATGTCTGGTAGTGGGTAACCAGCCAATACTCCATTAGCCATAGATGCTGCAAAGCCTTTTTCTACAGAAGGGATAAATTCACGAGGAATTGATCCACCAGTGATTTCGTTAACGAACTGCAATCCACCTTTTTCAAAATCAGCATCGATAGGAGAAATAACAACTTGGATATCCGCGAATTTACCACGACCACCAGATTGTTTTTTATAAGTCTCACGATGTTGAACTGATCCATGAATAGCTTCTTTGTAAGCTACTTGCGGCGCTCCTTGGTTAACTTCTACTTTAAATTCACGTCTTAAACGATCGATCAAAATATCTAAGTGAAGCTCACCCATACCTGAAATTACAGTCTGGCCAGTTTCCTGATCAGTTTGAACTCTAAAAGTAGGATCCTCTTCAGCTAATTTACCTAAACCAATACCCAATTTATCAACGTCAGCCTGAGTTTTAGGCTCAATTGCTAAACCGATAACTGGCTCAGGGAAGTCCATTGACTCAAGAATAATTGGGTTTTTCTCATCACAAAGTGTATCACCCGTTTTGATATCTTTAAATCCTACTACAGCAGCAATATCACCAGCACCTACATTAGGAATTGGGTTTTGCTTGTTAGCGTGCATTTGGAAGATACGAGAGATACGTTCTTTATTTTCAGAACGTGCATTATATACATATGAACCAGCATCTAAGTTACCTGAATAAACACGGATAAAGCACAAACGACCTACGAAAGGATCTGTTGCAATTTTAAATGCTAAAGCTGCAAAAGGCTCATTAACATCCGGTTGACGAGTTACCTCTAATCCAGTTTCTGGGTTAGTACCTGTGATACCATCCACATCCATTGGCGAAGGCAATAATTCCATTACCAAATCAAGCATGGTTTGAACACCTTTGTTTTTGAAAGATGAACCACAAACCATAGGAACGATTTTTGCATCTAAAGTAGCTTTACGTAATGCATCAAGAATTTCGCGCTCAGTGATTGAGTTAGGGTCTTCGAAGAATTTCTCCATCAACGACTCATCATAATCAGCAACAGCTTCTAATAAATTCTCTCTCCATTGAGCAACTTCTTCAACCATATCAGCAGGAATTGGAACCTCAGTAAAGGTCATTCCTTTATCATGCTCATTCCAAACAATACCACGGTTATTGATCAAATCAACAACACCAGTAAAGTTATCTTCAGCACCGATTGGTAATTGCAATGGTACAGCATGACTGCCCAACATATCTTTAACCTGCTTAACAACTTTTAAGAAGTCAGCTCCAGAACGGTCCATTTTATTAACGAAACCAATACGAGGAACTGCATAGTTGTTAGCTAAACGCCAGTTAGTTTCAGATTGAGGCTCAACACCATCAACAGCTGAAAATAAAAACACCAATCCGTCAAGTACACGTAATGAACGGTTTACCTCTACGGTAAAATCCACGTGTCCAGGAGTATCGATAACGTTTACCTGATATTTATTACCGCGGTAAGGCCAGAAAACAGTAGTAGCAGCAGACGTGATTGTTATCCCACGTTCAGCTTCCTGTACCATCCAGTCCATGGTAGATGCACCTTCGTGTACCTCACCAATCTTGTGGTTTACCCCAGCATAATAAAGGATACGCTCAGTAGTTGTGGTTTTACCCGCATCAATGTGAGCCGCGATCCCGATATTTCTAGTAAATTTTAAATCTCTTGACATTATAATAATTTCAAATATTAGAAACGGAAGTGAGAGAACGCTTTGTTAGCTTCAGCCATTTTATGCGTGTCTTCTTTTTTCTTAACTGCTGCACCTTCACCTTTAGCTGCTGAAACGATTTCACCTGCTAATTTTTCTTTCATGGTTTTTTCACCACGTTTACGTGCATAAGAGATTAACCATTTCATGCCTAAAGCAATCTTACGGTCTGGTCTTACTTCTGTAGGAACCTGGAAGTTAGCACCACCAACACGGCGTGATTTAACCTCTACAGCAGGCATTACATTAGCTAAAGCACGTTTCCATACTTCTAAACCGTTCTCACCAGCTTTTTTCTCAGCTAATTCAACAGCATCGTAAAAAATTGAATATGCGATAGATTTTTTCCCATCGTACATCATATTGTTTACAAAACGGGTCACCTGAACATCGTTAAATTTTGGATCAGGAAGGATAATTCTCTTTTTTGGTTTTGACTTTCTCATTTTTCTTTCCTCCTAATTATTTCTTTTTACCTTTTGTTGGTGCCGCTGCTACTTGTCCTGGCTTAGGACGTTTAGTACCATATTTTGAACGACGTTGGTTACGACCAGCAACTCCTGAAGTATCTAAAGCTCCACGGATGATGTGATAACGTACACCTGGTAAATCTTTAACACGTCCACCACGGATCAATACGATTGAGTGCTCCTGTAGGTTGTGACCTTCTCCAGGGATGTAAGCATTAACCTCTTTACCATTGGTTAAACGTACACGTGCAACTTTACGCATTGCTGAGTTTGGTTTTTTAGGGGTAGTGGTATATACACGTGTACATACACCTCTTCGCTGTGGACAGCTGTCCAACGCTGGAGACTTACTCTTGAACTCCAGTGCTACTCTACCTTTTCTAACTAATTGTTGAATGGTTGGCATTGTTCTTTTTTGTTTTTCTTATTTTATTATTTAAAAACTTTACCCCTCAATAAGGGACTGCAAAGGTAAGACAATACATTTTATAAATCAAGGGGTTAACACAAAATTATTACAGCTCTGCAATTAATCCTCATCTAAGCTACCTATTGGCAACCACGGCATTACAGATGTATTTCTTCATTTAAGATATCCAGACAAAGGCCAAAAGCTACATGGCATCTGGTTGTACCGCCAAAAAAAAAGCCCTAACTGGATGCGTGTTAACAAAGGATTAAGATGTAGGACTAAAATGCATAAAAAAGGTATTTTGTAGGACTACAAGTCCTAGCAGAGTCCTATGAAACTCCTTTCAAAGTCCTACAAAAGTCCTTTATGCTATAGGGTATTAATGGAATGTATTCAGAAACAATTTCTCAACTTTTTTCCTTGCCCAGTCAGTCTTACGTAAAAACTTAAGACTTGAGTTCATTGTAGGATTATTGTTAAAACAAGCGATCTTAACAAGAATTCCCAATTCTTCCCACCCATAATGCCATACAAGTTGTTTTAGAATAAACTCGAGTGTTTTTCCGTGCAACGGATTATTTTTCTGCTCATCAATGGCCATGCTACAAAAATAATAAGAATAACTAAATTTGAATACAAATAAAAATATATGAATTTCAAACTAGGAGACTTTGTTCGTTTTGTAGACGAGAACTTAGAAGGATATATCACCAGAATTATCGATAAAGATACTATTGGTGTTACTGATGCAAATGACTTCGAGATACCTGTTTTGGCATCTAAAGTAACATTAGTACACGGGGAAGTTCCTGACGATGATATTGTAACCAATCGTCCCATCGCGGTTATTCCGCAAGCTGAGTTTATTAAAGACGGTGTATTTCTTGCCATTGTAACCGATCAGCACAGTAATTCGGTAGCACACTTTCACATTGCTAACGAAACATCTTTTCAATTACTGGCTAGCCTAACTACAGAAAAGGGCGGAAATTTCAAAGGTGAGTTTGCGAACATCATCCCTCCCCATTCAACTAAAAAGATTTACTCAGACCAACTTGGAGATATACAGATTTGGCCAAAATTTAATATCGAAGTGCTATTTCACACAGCGGCTAATGTTGAACCAAAACCACCGATCATACTAAACAGAAGTATAAAAGGGAAGGATCTTTCGGTAGCAAAAGAAGACATCAGTTTACTTAAACAAAAAGGATGGTTAATTCGCCTTGATGAAGCGGAAACATTAATTGATGCTCAAAAATTAAAAGAAAGCTTTTTCAAAGGCCGTTAGGCAATTTTGTTTAATCGATGGTCATCCTGAGAGCCTAGCATTGGAAAGAATGCAAAAAAGTGGTAATGACAATTTTGTTTAATCGGTCGTCATCCTGAATTTATTTTGCTTCGCAGCTTCTTCGAGGTCAGGACCCCGCAAGAGAAAGGAAGCCTCGCTAGTGCGAGATACCGCTCTTCAGCGGCATGACGACCGCTATATACAACGAGCAGAATAACCTCTTTGTCATTGGTAATTCGTCATACCGGCGAAGGCCAGTATCAGGATCCCTCAAGAGAAAGTCAGCCTTGCTACTGCCAGATACTGAAATAAATTACCAATGACAAAGAGGTTATTCTGCTCGTTGTATATAGCGGTCGTCATGCCGCTGAAGAGCGGTATCTCGCATTTGCCAGAACTTACTTTCTCTTGCGGGATCCTGAAATGAATTCAGGAGGACGACCGAGTATACAAAATTGTCATTACCACTTTTTTGTATTCTTTCTAATGCTAGGCTCTCAGCATGACGAAGTAGCAAGGCCGACTTTACCTTATTTTTTCTTCCATTTATTGTTATCACTATTTATATCCGGCAATAAATTTTCAGGGTCTAATGTAACCGACACAACTTCCTCGGTGGTAGGATAAGGAACCGTCCAAGTGTTATTTCTCATCCAAACATCTACAGGAATCTTTATCTGATCAGTTTTTCCGCTTTTGGTTTTAATCTCCAAAATAATTGGCATTGGCATTTTTTCCAGATTGGCGACTACTATGTTATAGCCTCTAGCTTCTGCCCTGTCAGATTCCGTTACACTAACAATAGCCTGATCCATTTTCCAGTTTTCCAGGAACCAACCTTTCCAAAACCACGAAAGGTCCTCGCCAGCACCATTCTCCATTGAGCGGAAAAAGTCATCAGGCATAGGATGTTTAAAAGCCCAATGATCTATATATTGTCTGAAAGCATAATCAAAACGATCAGCTCCCAGCACCACATTTCTTAAAATATTTAAACCCTGAGCAGGTTTGTAGTATAAGTTTCCACCAATATTGCGTTCTTTCATCGCATCCGGGCTCAACATGATATACTCTACTTCTGGATTTTGCAGTTTTTCGGCAACCTTGTGCATATCTTCAGGAGCCTTTTTGTATTCGCCATTATTAAAGGCAGATGATGATATCCCATTAATGAAAGTATTAAATCCTTCATCCATCCAGCCGTACTTACGCTCATTGCTACCCACAATCATAGGAAACCAGGTGTGGCCAAATTCATGATCTATAACTCCCCATGCACTGCCTTTTTTAGCATTCCAACCACAAAAAACAATTCCAGGATATTCCATCCCTCCAACATTACTGGCTACATTTACCGCCATTGGATATGGATACTCAAACCATTTATTAGAATAATGTTCTATTGATGTTTTAACATATTCTACAGCTCTGCCGTAGCCATCACTCCCATTACTTTCAACAGGGTGTACCGAAACAGCCAACGACTTCTTACCACTTGGCAAATTAATACGCGCTGCATCTAAAACAAATGCTTTTGATGAACCCCATGCAACATCCCTGGCATTTTTGATTCTAAATTTCCAGGTGAGTTTATCTTTAGCTGGGCGAGATTTAGGATCCTTAACTTCAGACTCCGATCTTATTGTGATTGTTTTATCACTTGATTTTGCTTCATTCCATCTCTGTAGTTGCTCTGCTGTAAAAACATCTTGTGGATTTAACAACTCGCCAGACCCCATAACAATATGATTTGCAGGAGCTGTTACAGCGAAATCATAATCGCCATATTCGCAATAGAACTCCCCTGCTCCCCAGTAAGGCAAAGTATTCCACCCTAAAACATCATCATAAACACACATGCGAGGGAACCATTGAGCTATAGAGAATATCTCTCCATTTTTAGTGGTTAAATGCCCCATACGGTCAGACCCATTGATAGGAACAACAAAAGAAAAATTCATTTTAATGGTAACCACATCTCCACCAGCAGCCATCGGCTCATCCAATCTGATCTGCATGCGTGTATCTTCAATCAGGGAACTGAACTTTACCGGCTTCTGTTTTTGTGAAACAGATAATCCTTCTATTTTATATCCTCCGTTTAATTTTTCTCCCCTGGCCCCATATCTACTTCCTGCTGCAATTAATGACGCGCCTCTGGATTCTGGAGAAAACAAATTCTGATCTAACTGCAACCATAAATAAGGTAACTTATCCGGGCTATTATTTTTATAGGTAATGGTAACAGAACCTGTTATTGTATTATTTGCATCATCAAGATTTGCACTTATGGTATAATCTGCATGATTCTGCCAGTATTTTGGCCCTGGGTAACCACTTGCCGATCTATATTCATTCCCATTTTTTGTATAAAACAGCGGACTAAATGCAGCATGAGCGTCGTAATTACTAGAATTTGAATCTGTTTGCTGTGCAACTGTAGTCAAAGCAAATGCACACAACAATACCATTAGTATGGTTGACCTGTAAGACATATAAAAGTTTAAGTTAAAGATTTAGGATTAAAGATATAAAATCCCTTTAATCCACGGGTAATGTAACGGGTTTATTCGTTTTTCTTTAACTTAGGTACTTGGGGTGGTCTTCTTTGAGATGGAGGTAATTTTAACCATTTATGATAAGCCTGAACTGTATAGAACTTATAGTTAAAAGGTCTGGTTGCTTGTACAATACCAACAGTTGGGCGATACAAGGTCATGAAATCTTTTAACTCCTGTCCTTTTAATTTTACCAGATCAGACACATATGCTTCCGTAAAAACACTGTTTATTTCCGCCTCATATCTATCCTTTTCTTCTAACTCTTTCGCCTTAGCCTGTTGCTCTTTATACTTGCCATATCCCAAATTGAGCTTAATACCACCTGCTTTAGAAACATTAGGTTTACCTCTATAGTCATCAGCTTCAACTCGTTTAAATTCTTTGGCCTCTGGATCTGGGCTTAAAATTGTAGGATTTATTTTTGCACTCAAAATCTTTACTTCCTTCAAATTGGTTGAACTTGCCGGAAGGTATACGGTTTTTGGAGAGAGGTTTGTAACATATAATGTATCGTTATGATACCCATTTAATGAAAACTCTAACACATCCCCAACTTTAGCAGCAAGGGTAAACTTACCCGACGCTTTTGTTTTTGTACTTTCACTACTATTGAGATTTCGAACATTTACTTCCTGTAACGGCAAGGTTTTTATTTCAAAATCATAAACAGTTCCCAAGAGGGCATCTTGTGCCAATAATGTTACGGGAGCAAATAGAATCAGTATTAACAAAAGTTTTTTGAGCATATTCAAATATAACGCAGTTTAAAGTATGCGTTAGTTATTTAACAAATATTAACAGCAAAATGTTCGGACTTAATAAGGTATTTTTTTCCTAATTCTATTTTAAAATGTTTTGGTAATTTTCTTCGTTAAAACTAACTAGAACAGCTTTCCCATCTACCTCTACTATTGGACGTTTAATAGCACTGTTATGCATTAGCAAAACCTTAATGGCAGTTTCTTTGCTATTTACTTCCTGCTGTTCTTCAGCACTTAGTTTTTTCCAGGTGGTACCTTTTTTATTAAGCATAATTTCCCAACCAAAAGTATCACACCACTCATTTAATTTTTCGGCAGTAATGCCCTTCTTTTTAAAATCATGAAATTCTGATTTAAAACCATTTTCAACCAACCAAGTCATGGCTTTTTTAACTGTATTGCAATTTGGTATTCCGTATACGATCATACTAGCAAACTTAAAAAAAAGATTTCAAATCATAATTCATCACATTTTTTTAGGGTTTCATCACATTTTAAACTTTAAAAGAAAAAGCCTTTGTAGTATTGCTCCATCAAAATTAATCAACAATCATTAACCTCTTAATTTTACATAAATGAAAAACCTAAACGAATCAACAAAAATTGAGCTATGGACAGCAACAGCGCTCATTATATTTGTCTTTATATTTTCAGCTATCCAAGCCGTCAACATCCATAGCACTTTCCCACAGCCTATTCCATATGAACCTAACTTCTGGGTAAATATGCTGTTTAGGCATATCATTTCTGCCACTTGTTATTTTCTTCTTGCATTATTTGTTAAGCCTGAGCTACAAAAAAAGGACACCAACCCCTCGAATGCTATTTTCTTCGTTTATACGCTAATTCAGGTTTGTGCTTTTACAAACCTTATTGACCACTATCTGCTAATCTTACTGTCTGTAAAAATGATTGCAAACTATTTCAGCAGAGAACTTCAAAATAAAAAAAATTGGCTTCACAGCGACATCACCGTTTTATTTGCAATAACTATATTTCTGCAGGCTTGCTCACTGTTACTTAACAATCCAATAATTATCAGAGCTTCATTCTTCTTTATTTTACCAATTGCAATAGCAAATTATGCGATCCTTGTTTTCGCTGTAATTCCCAATTTGATTGATAAAAAATATCGCTTGCTAAAATTTTCAGGCTATTCATTTCTAACCACAATTCTTTCTTTTGGCATATTAGTGCTTTTATTTAGCATCTTCGATTCCATAGAAAACACCGATATTTTAGGCCCATTAATGGGAATCAATCCTGCTATCCAACTTTTCATAGTCCCAATCTTTGCCTGGAACGTCTATAAATCAAGAAACCGAAAAAACATTGAAGAAATCACATCCTTAAAAACTGAACTTGGTAAATCTGATGCCACACTTAACTTCCTCAAATCACAGATTAATCCTCATTTCTTATTCAATGCGCTAAATACACTTTATGGAACCGCATTACAAGAAAATGCCGAACGCACAGGAGAAGGCATCCAAAAATTGGGAGACATGATGCGTTTTATGCTTCAGGAAAATGTAGAGGATAAAATCTCACTATCACGGGATGTTGAGTATTTGAACAATTACATTGCTCTTCAAAAACTAAGAACTTCAACTTCTTCAGATATCACTATTGAAACTCAAATTGATGAACAGCTCAATGATTTTCAAATAACCCCCATGCTCCTAATCCCATTTGTTGAAAATGCTTTTAAACATGGCATCAGCCTCAAATATCCATCCCATATTAAGATCACGCTACAAACACACGAAAACAAGCTGTTTTTTGACGTTCACAATAGCACACATCCTAAACCAGACAATGACCCGGAAAAATTAAAAAGCGGGATTGGCTTACAAAATGTAAAACAACGTCTGGCACTTCTGTACCCTAATAGTCACGAATTGATCATCAGAGAAAATGCAAAGGAATTTTTTGTCCACTTAACACTTCAGTTGACCAATAATCACTAATTTAGGGCATGATTGCTATTGCAATAGATGACGAACCCATTGCCTTAGATGTAGTAAAAGTACACGCATCTAAAGTACCCTTTATTGAATTGAAAGCCACTTTCACAAATGCGTTTGAAGCCATCACTTACTTGCAGAAAAACAAAGTAGACTTAATTTTTCTTGACATCAAGATGCCTGACATCAGCGGCATTGATTTTCTAAACATCTTAACAAACCCTCCAATGGTAATTTTTACCACAGCATATTCTGAACATGCGGTTAAAGGTTTTGAATTAGATGCAGTTGACTATTTACTAAAACCATTTTCATTGCCCCGCTTTTTAAAAGGTTGTAACAAAGCCCAGGAAATTTATAACCTTAGAAATCATTTAGAAACTGAAGAACAGCCGGCAACAATTTTTATTAAGGATGGCTATGAGCAAATAAAAGTACATATTGAAGACATTCTATTTATAGAAGCTTCTGGAAACTATACACTTGTACACCTTACCAACAACCCTCTTCTGAGCACTAGAATACCAATTGGCGATATGTTATTACTATTACCTGCAGGTAAATTTATAAGAACCCACCGTGCTTTTATAGTCGCAAAAAATAAAATCACCAAATTTGATCGATCACAAATCTGGATCAATCAAGAGACCATTCCAATCGGAGTAACTTATTCTCAATGTTTAAGAGAATTACATTAAATTTATATTTAAATAGTTACCTAACTTGTCTTAACAAGCGCTATCATTGTATTTATTTTTAATTACTTCTATACTTATTAACTTATAATATGTTTAAATTATCTTTTAAACAACAGGTATTAACGGGATTCGCAGTGTCCTTGTTATTTGTTTTGGTATCTGCAATTACATCATATCTAAGCATTGATAAGCTAAGCAAAGATACAAGGTGGCAAAGCCATACCTACGACGTTATCAACTTGGCAAAAGATATTGAATTTCAGGTTTTAAATTCTGAAACAGGAATCCGCGGATTCGTTTTATCTGGAGATAGACAGCACCTCAATCCTTACAATGTTAATTCTTCAAAAATTTTACCAACAATAGCTGAATTAAAAAAATTAACAAGTGATAATCCCGAGCAACAAATCAGGATTGATTCTCTAAATCAGTATGCCCATACTAAGATTGATGAGATGAGAGAAGTGTTACGTATTTATGATTCTAAAGGAAAAGAAGCTGCCGCATTAAGAGTAATGACAGGTTTAGGCCAATTTTACAAGAATCAGATTTTAAAAACAGGGAATCAGATTATTCAGGTTGAAATTCAATTACTCGGAAAAAGAAAATCAGCAATTGTTGAAAGCAGTAAACAAAGTGAATGGGTAGTTTTAGCAAGTGCTATAATTATTTTTTGCTTAATCCTCTTTCTATTCTCTTACATCCGAAAAACTTTTGATCAACAAAAACTGACAGAAAAACAAATTAGAGATTCAAACCTTGAATTAGAAAGAATCTCGGCCGAAAACGAACAAAAAAACTGGCTGCTTTCTGGAGCAACAACTGTTAACGAGGCCATGAGGGGAGAGCAAGAAGTTGAGGAAATGTGTACTAAAATAGTAACATCAATATGTAACTACATAAATGCTCCTATGGGGTCGTTGTTTTTGGTGAACGGTACAAAAAAGACTATTAAATTTATTAGCGGTTATGCATTCGAAATCGCAAAAGGTTCAATAAAAGAATATCAATTTGGTGAAGGACTTGTTGGTCAAACTGCCTTTGAAAAGCAACCAAAACTCCTTAGCAATGTCCCAACTGATTACATTAAAATTCAATCAGGTTTAGGAAATACGCTACCTAGCTCCATATTCCTTCTTCCCATATTATTTGAAGACGAAACGCTTGCTGTAATAGAGTTAGGTCTAAACAAAGAACCGGACTCATCTGTACTATTATTTTTAAATACAATATCCGAGAGTATTGGGGTAGGGATAAATAGTGCAGTAGCCCGAGTTAAACTAAGAGCCTTATTTGAACAAACCCAGCAACAGGCAGAGGAACTGGAAAGCCAACAGGAAGAACTGCGTACAACAAACGAAGAGTTAGTATACAAATCAGAACAACTCCAAGCATCAGAAGAAGAGCTTAGGGTTCAACAAGAAGAACTACGCCAGACCAATGCTGAACTTGAGGAAAAAGCACAATTACTTGAGGAACGTAATATCCTTGTAAACCAGGCCCGTGAGGCGATGAGTTTAAAGGCGGAAGAGCTCGAAATTTCCAGTAAATATAAATCTGAATTTTTGGCTAATATGAGTCATGAATTAAGGACGCCATTAAATAGCATTCTAATTCTGGCAAGAATATTAAAAGAGAACAGACCAGAGAATTTAAATGAAGATCAAATTAAATATGCTGGTGTTATACACAATGCCGGCTCCGATCTTTTAACACTTATTAATGATATTCTCGACCTTTCTAAAATTGAGTCAGGCAAAATAGATCTTACAATTGAACCTGTTAAACCTGATTCCATTAAACAAGATATGGAATCATTGTTTGGTGAGCTTGCCAGAAGCAAAAAAATCACATTTAAAACTACCGTTGAACAAGGTTTACCAGCAGCAATACTCACAGACCTATCAAGAGTTGAGCAGATTGTAAAGAATCTATTATCAAATGCTTTTAAATTTACTCCTGAGCACGGCGAAATATCACTCAGTATAGAAAATACGTCAAGAAACACTCACTTTTATTCTGAGCAATTAAGAAATTCTAACAAGAATATAATAGCAATTGTTGTAAAAGACACAGGAATTGGAATTCCAGAAGATAAGCAGAAGCTAATCTTTGAGGCATTTCAACAAGCCGACGGATCTACAAGCAGAAAATATGGAGGTACCGGTCTTGGGTTATCAATAAGTAAAGAACTTTCTTACATACTTGGCGGTGAAATTCAGGTTCAAAGTGAACCTGGCTTAGGAAGTACATTTACATTATTTATTCCGGAAGAAAACCCAATAAATACTCCTCAGCAAATAATTAATCACTTAAGCGAAGAAGTTAAAGTTACTCCATCTGTTCCGGAACCAGCATTGCATCCAGTTAAAAATAGCACTACGCAAACCTTATTAATTGTTGAAGACGATGTTGTTTTTGCAGATGTGCTAAATGACTATGCAATTGAAAAAGGATTTAAACCACTTCTCGCCCATAGTGGAGATATAGGCCTCGAGATGGCCATTTCGCATTTACCAGATGCAATTGTACTTGACATTATGCTTCCAGTTATGGATGGCTGGACAATACTTAAAAAGCTAAAGGCAGACCCAAGAACTAAACACATCCCTGTGCATATGATGTCGGCGGGCAATGAAAAAGAAAGTAAAGCTAAAAAAGAAGGTGCAATAGGCTTCCTTAAAAAGCCTATTGAAAAGGATCGACTTGATGAGGCATTTGAGTTACTTAGCTCTGCTTATATAAAATATAATTTTAATACTGTATTGGTAATTGAAGATCAAGAACTACATAGCAAAGTTTTAACTCAGCAGCTTACAGAAAAAGGTGTAGATGTAAAACAAGCTTTTACCGGTAAAGAAGCTTTAGCATTTTTAGATAAATATACTTTTGATTGCATTATTTTGGATCTAAAACTTCCGGATATTTCAGGATTTGATTTATTGGATATGATTAAGGCAAAACCTGCCTTGGTTCATGTTCCTGTAATTATAAATACAGCAATGGAATTAAGCGACGAAAAAATGGCTCATATTATGAAATACACTGAGGCCATGGTTTTGAAGTCTAACAAATCAAATGACAGATTAATTGATGAAGTAAGTCTTTTCATGAACAAACTTAAGCAAGACGACAAGCTTACCGTTCAAACGCAAAGTAAAAGTAAAGGCGCAGCTACCATTGAAAAAGCATTAAAAGATAAAACCGTGCTAATAACGGATGATGATATGCGTAATATTTTTGCGCTATCCAGTGCATTGCAACTCTATGATATGAATATTGTAATTGCAAATAACGGACGAGAAGCACTTGAAAAATTAGCAGAAACTGAACAAATAGATCTTGTTCTTATGGATATTATGATGCCTGAAATGGATGGTTACGAAGCTATGAAAGCAATTAGAACAGAGAAACGATTTGCAAAACTTCCAATCATTGCCTTAACTGCAAAAGCTATGAAAAATGACAGAGAGAAATGTATCGAAGCCGGTGCAAATGATTATATTTCTAAACCGGTAGACATGGACAAACTGTTATCAATGTTAAGAGTTTGGCTAAGTTAATATGAATCATCCATCAGATACCATAACATATGAAGAACTGACAGACCTTGTTGATTTTATCAGGAACGTACATGGTTTTGACTTTGGAGATTACTCGGCCGCTTCTCTGAAGCGTAGGGTTACCAGAATTATGCAGCTTCAAAAACTCTCTCTTTTTGATCTAAGAATACTTCTAACAAATGACCCAGATTACTTTGAATCTTTTTTAGTTGAGGTTACTGTAAACGTGACTGAAATGTTCAGAGATCCTCAATTTTATAAATCTGTTGCCACTAATGTAATCCCTTACTTAAGATCTTATCAAAGAATTAAAGTTTGGAACGCAGGTTGCTCTACCGGTGAAGAACTTTATTCATTTGCGATATTGTTCTCAGAAGAGAATTTATATGAAAGATGTTTTTTTTATGGAACAGATATTAATGTGGACGTTTTGGAGTATGCCAGAGATGGTATATACGATTTGCAAAAAATGAAGCAATATTCTGAAAACTTCCATAAAACAGGAACTATACATACGCTATCAGACTACTATACGGCTAAATATGATGCTGCAAAAATCAATCATTCTTTAAAAAAAAATGTATTGTTCTCGGTCCATAATCTAGCTTCGGATGGCGTTTTCAACGAATTTCAAGTAATATCGTGCCGTAATGTTCTTATCTATTTTAATACAGAACTACAAAAAAGAGTAATTGAACTATTTTACAATAGTTTAGCTAATTTTGGTTTTTTATGTTTAGGTTCAAAAGAGACTTTGAGAAGTACAGAAATAGGGCGGTTTAAAACCATTGATAAAAAAAACAACATTTACCAAAAAGTAGGTTAAGCATTAACACTCAGATTAGATAAACCATGGAGAAGATTAACATATTGATTGTTGATGACAGACCTGAAAATATAATAGCGCTTGAGGCTCTATTGCAGAGAAATGATATTAATTTAATAAGTACAACAAATCCAAATGAAGCGCTTAGAATATCCTGGGAAATGGATATTGCCATAGCCTTAGTTGATGTTCAAATGCCAGAAATGGACGGATTTGAGCTTGTTGAAATACTAAAAAGCAACCCTCGTACTAAAGACATATTGATCATTTTTGTTACCGCTATTTCTAAAGAAACAAAATATGCGGTAAAGGGATTAAATACAGGTGCAGTTGATTATTTGTACAAACCACTTGATCCTTTTATTACCTCGGCAAAAGTTGATTCATTTATTCAGTTTGTAAGAAATCAACGCGAAATAAAGGCGAAGAATAAAGAACTTGAAGCTTATCAGAAAGAGCTCATAAAGGCTAAAGAAGAAGCTGAACAAGGTAAAAGAATAAAAGAAAACTTTCTTGCCAATATGAGTCATGAGATACGTACTCCTATTAATGGGATTATTGGTTTGGCTCATTTGTTAGAAAGAACGGAATTAACAGAGGAGCAAAGAGAAATGATCTCTTTACTTGAAATATCTTCTAGTTCATTATTGGGTGTTATTAATGATATATTGGATTTATCAAAAATCGAAGCTGGTAAGTTTAGAATTAACCGAACTCCTACCGACATTGTGAACATATGCAATTCAGTCATTAATCTTTTACGCATAAGAGCCAAAGAAAAAAAACTTGACTTAGATATTGAAATAGATCGCGAATTGCCTACCCATGTTCTTGCAGATTCATTGCGTTTAAACCAGATTTTAATGAATCTGATTGGAAACGCAATAAAGTTTACATCTCAAGGTGGTGTTACCTTAAAAGTAGAAATTATAGACCATAAGGGCAATAATATTAGAGTTCGCTTTTCTGTAGTAGATACAGGAATTGGGATAGCTCCGGAGAACATTGACAAAATATTCGAAACCTTTGAACAAGCTGATGAGCAAACTACCGTGAAATTTGGTGGCACCGGCTTGGGCTTATCTATAGTGAAAAATCTGGCTAAACTTAAAGGTGGTCACTTGGAGGTATTTAGTGAAGAGGGCAAAGGAAGTACCTTTTGTTTTACAAACTGGTATGAGGTTGTAAAAGAGGTATCCCCTGTTCAAAAAGTCATTAAAGAAAACTTCACTCCCTTTAATAACATTAAAATTCTTGTTGCTGAAGATAATCCCATCAATAAATTCTTAATTGTGAAAATCTTAAAAGATTGGATGATTGATACAGATGTTGTAGAGAATGGTAAAGATGCAATCAATAAGCTTAAGGAGAATGATTACGACCTTATTCTGATGGATACATTTATGCCTGTATTAAATGGTCTGGATGCTATAAAGCTGATTAGAGAAGGCTATGCTCAAGGAAAGGAAAACATCCCAATTATTACTTTCTCAGCAGCAGTTATGGAAACCGACACCAAAACAGCTATGGATGCCGGTGCAAATGATGTAATAAGTAAGCCTTTTGAACTGGTAACCCTTCACGAAAAAATAACCAAATACACCACTACTTATTAAAGGCAGTCATCGTTTTTGCTGGTCCGATAGTTACAAAGCTTTTAATTAATTCAATGCTAGTATCTATAAGTGCCGGCAACTCCGGTTGCTCATCCTTATCAAAATTTGATAAGACATAGTCGGCTTGTCTGCCTTTTGGGAAGTCATCACCAATACCAAAACGTAATCGCGGGTAGCCTTGTCCGCCGCATAAGCCCTCGATACTTCTTAGGCCATTATGTCCGGCGCTGCTTCCTTGCATTTTTAATCTAAGCTTCCCCAAAGGTAAAGCGAGATCATCTACAATTACCAATACATTCTCTAATGGAATTCTTAGCTCGTGCATCCAATAATTTACAGCCTTACCGCTTAAATTCATAAAAGTTGTTGGCTTAATTACGTGCATTTTTTTCCCTTTAAACGAAACTTCAGAATAATAAGCAAGTCGTAAATTAGAAAAAGTACCTCCCAGCTGTTTCACTAACTCGTCCGCTATATTAAATCCGATATTATGCCTGGTGTATGCATATTCAGGGCCTATGTTCCCCAAACCAACAATTAAGTATTTCATTATTGCAAAGATAATAGTTTACACGACATAGGTTTTCTATTAGTCTATTTTCACAAAAAAAGCAGCACTAATTATCTTAGTACTGCTTTTTTTATGTTTAGCTAATTCGAATTATTTCTTGTTAGCTACTTGTTCTGCTTGTTTTAACGCTCTTGACATACCAACTGAAACGATAGTATCTTCAGGAGTGTTAGTAATAACGTATTCACCTTTTTGAAGATCACGAACACGGAATAGGTTACCTACTTCTAATTTCGCAATACTAACTTCAATAGTTTGTGGCATGTTTGCAGGCAATGCTTTAACACGAAGTTTACGTAATTTTTGAACTAGTTTACCACCCATTTTAACACCTGGAGAAGTTCCGGTTATTTTAACTGGGATTTCCATAAGGATTTCTTTGTCATCAAATAACTGAAGAAAATCTACATGTAATAATAAGTCCGTTAATGGGTGAAATTGTAATTCTTTGATGATAGCTTTGATTTTTGAACCACCTAAAGTGATTTCAACAAAGTTAGCTTCAGGAGTATAAATAGCATCCTTTAATTCAGTAGTTACTACAGCAAAATGTGCTTGTTCTTTACCACCATACAATACTGCAGGAACTTTACCTTCGTAGCGAAGCTCTTTAGCATCGCGTTTCCCTACGTTCTCTCTTGGAGAACCGCTAATTGCGATTGTTTTCATTTTTTGTTGTTTAAATGTATTGAAACCTTACGGTTTCTATATTATAGTTGTTAATATTAAACGTTAAAAAGGTCACTAATAGAACCATGCTCATTCACATTAGCAATTGCTTTTGCAAATAATGGAGCCGTAGAAAGTACCCTTATTTTTGAACTTTCCTGTTTCAAAGGAATAGTATCCGTTACAATCAGTTCAGTTAACATTGAGTTCTCAATAGTCTCATATGCTTTACCTGATAATACAGGGTGTGTACAAACAGCTCTAACGCTTCTTGCACCTTTTTCCATGATTAAAGCAGCAGCTTTAGCCAATGTACCTGCAGTATCACAAATGTCATCCATTAGAACCACATCTAATCCCACTACGTCTCCTATGATAGACATAGATTCAATCTCATTAGCACGTTTACGACGTTTATCGCAAATCACTACCTCAGCATTAAAGAACTTAGCAAAGGTACGTGCACGGTAAGATCCACCCATATCCGGAGAAGCAATAGTCAAATTTTCAAGTCCTAAACTTTTAATATAAGGAACAAAAATTACTGAACCATCAAGGTGATCAACCGGGATATCAAAAAATCCCTGAATCTGAGCCGCATGCAAATCCATGGTCATGATCCTATGGATACCAGCTGATTTTAAAAGATTTGCTACCAATTTGGCGCCAATAGCTACCCTTGGTTTATCCTTTCTGTCCTGTCTTGCTAATCCATAGTAAGGTACAACCGCTGTTATATAATGTGCAGATGCTCTTTTGGCAGCATCAATCATTAATAACAACTCCATTAAATTATCAGAAGGCTGGTAAGTAGACTGTATAAGGAATACATCACATCCCCTTACTGTTTCATCATATGAAGGTTGGAACTCACCATCGCTAAACTTGCTTAAGGTTACACTACCGAGTGGTTTGCCGTAACTTTCGGCAATTTTATGGGCTAAATCTTTAGTACCGCTACCGGCGAAAAGTTTAACGGGGTTAAATTGCAATGGCATTATTGAAAAGTTTCAATACTGGTTAAAAAAAATCGGATTGTGGTTTAATTCACAATCCGAATATTGTTTAGTTGTCCGACCTGGATTCGAACCAAGACAAACGGTACCAAAAACCGTTGTACTACCCTTATACTATCGGACAATCTCTCATTTAAAAACGGTTGCTTTGAAATGGGAATGCAAATCTACGCACATTTTTCAATTCTGCAAGGGCTGAGCCAAAAAAAATTGAAATAATTTACAACAACTCGTTTTGATCATTTATTACTCCCAATAAATCAAACAGTTAATATCTCACTTTTTTAAAATATTTTTTTTCTTTTATTAGCACAAATGCGACATACTGCCTCAGATTCCGCACAAAATCAGATTTTAGCCCTCTAGATTTTTAAAATTTCAATCCTAAAAACACACTAAAATTTGCGAACAGACAGAAAAAAATCTCTTCTCTGCACAATTTATTTTTAAATGAGACCTCGGGAATTAATGACATTTAAGACAAAGCACACCAGATTTCCTATAGTATTATGGTTAGTAAGGTTTAGAAGGGGCGGAGGCAAAGCCCCAACAACTTCCCAAAAAACAGACAACTTGTCCTAATAGCAATAGACATTTATGTTATAGAGATAAGTTAAATTTGTTAAAGCCGCCATTAGATTATACGATTATCAATCTTATTCTTTATTTTCGGAGGCAATTAATCGCCTTTATATTAGTAACTACTTGATATCGAAATGAATTATTCAAAAATCAATAACATTACCGGTTGGTTCTGTTTTGCAATTGCTACTTTAACCTACATTTTAACACTGGAGCCCTCTGTAAGCTTTTGGGATTGCGGCGAGTTTATCGCCTCTGCTCTAAAAATGCAGGTAGTACACCAACCAGGTGCACCTTTGTTTTTAATGATACAACGCTTTTTCTCATTATTAGCATTTGGAGATAATACTAAAGTAGCTTATTTCATGAACGTTGGTTCTGCAGTTGCTAGTGGTGCTACTATCCTATTCTTGTTCTGGACAATCACTGCGCTGGCCAAAAAGATTTTAGTAAAAGCAAACGAAGAGATATCTAAAGCTAATCTAATCTCGATTATGGGAGCTGGTCTTGTTGGTGCTCTTGCCTACACTTTCTCTGATAGTTTCTGGTTCTCTGCTGTTGAATCTGAAGTATATGCTTTATCTTCATTATTTACAGCTATTGTTTTCTGGGCAATATTAAAATGGGAAGCTCATGCTGATGAGCCTCGTGCCGATAGATGGTTACTATTTATAGCCTATATTATGGGGCTATCTATAGGTATCCACTTACTAAACTTATTAACCATACCTGCAATTGCTTTTGTTTATTATTTTAGAAAAACTAAAAAAGCAACAACTGCAGGCATTGTAAAAACAGCAATAGTTGGTATTTTAATTTTAGCATTTATCCAATATGGTATAATTCAATATGTAGTTTCTTTTGGGGCGTATTTTGACTTGTTCTTTGTAAACACTTTAGGTTTCGGTTTCGGTTCTGGTGTTATTTTCTTTGCGATATTATTAATAACAGGCCTTGTATGGGGTATTAGATATTCTATAAAACACCAAAAGAAAATCTTAAACCTTGCACTATTATCTACCGTACTTATCATATTTGGTTATGGATCTTTTGCAATGATCATTATTCGCGCTAAGGCAGATCCAAACTTAAATAATAGTGATCCAGACAATGCTTTCTCATTTTTAGGTTACCTAAACAGAGAGCAATATGGCGACAGACCTTTGCTCTTCGGTCCGAATTATAACTCTCAAAAAGTTGATATTAAACAAGGTAAAACTATATACAGAAAAGGTGCTGAAAAATACGAAGCTGCTGGTAAAAAAACCGACTACGAGTACGACAGAACTACGCCATTCCCAAGAATGTATAGTGATGACCCCCGACATGTAGCATATTATAAAGATATGATGGGCTTGGATGACACCCACTTCCCTAATCTAATTGATAACATTGGGTTCTTTTTTGGCTATCAAACCGGTCAGATGTATATGCGTTATTTCATGTGGAATTTCGTAGGTCGACAAAATGATGAACAGGGACAAGGAAGTCTCTATGATGGTCAATGGCTAAGCGGTATCAAGCCAATAGATGCTATGCGTTTGGGCGATCAGAGTCACTTGCCTCCGACTATAGTTGACAATAATGCTTACAATAGGTTCTTCTTCCTACCACTTATACTTGGATTAATTGGTGCTATATGGCATTTCCAACGCAACCAAAAAGATGCAGGTATTATAGCCCTATTATTCTTCTTTACTGGTATGGCCATTGTATTGTATCTTAATCAAAAACCTTTGGAACCAAGGGAACGAGATTATGCTTATGCAGGGTCCTTTTATGCCTTTGCCATTTGGATAGGCCTGGGAGCTTTGGCCTTAAAAGAGTGGCTATTTAAAAAGTTAACTCCGGCAACCGGTGCTGCTTTGGCAACAGTGGTAGGGTTATTTGCTGCTCCAGTTATTATGGCTGCACAAGGATGGGATGATCATGATCGTTCTACAAAACTTGTTGCTCATGATATAGCGGTTGATTATTTAGAATCCTGCGCACCAAATGCAATTTTATTCACATACGGTGATAACGACACTTACCCTCTTTGGTACATACAAGAGGTTGAAAATGTACGCCCAGACATCAGACTTGTGAACTTAAGCTTATTTGATACCGACTGGTATATTAATGGCATGAAACGTAAGCAAAACGGGTCTGAGCCATTGCCTATATCAATGAAAGAATCTCAATATGTACAAGGCACAAGAGATGTAATGTACTATCAGGATTACAAAATTAATGGCCCGGTTGAGTTAAAAAACATTTTTGAGGTATTAACTTCTGAAAATGATGAAGATAAAGTTCCTTTAAATGATGGCACAAAAGAAAACTTTATTCCTACTAAAAACTTTAAACTTACGGTAAACCGTGCAGATGTTATTAAAAATGGTGTAGTTAGTGCTGCAGATTCAGCTAAAATTGCTCCGGTTATTGAATGGAAATTCAATAAAAATTACGTTACTAAAGGTACCTTGGCAATGATAGATATTCTAGTTCATAATGACTGGAAAAGACCAATCTATTTCGCTAGTACTGTCCCATCAGAGCAATATAATGGCTTAGATAACTATTTATATAATGAAGGTCTGGCAATACGCTTACTTCCATTGAAATTAGATACTGCTGCCGGAAAAAGCGATCTTATTAATACTCCAGTTCTATACAATAACCTAATGAACAAGTTCAAATGGGGTAATGTAAAGAATGCTCGTTATCTTGATACTCAATCTGCTGATGATGTGTCTATTTTTACAAGTATGTTTAATAATGCCATTACAGGGCTTCTTAAAGAAGGAAAAATTGAAGATGCTAAAAAGGTAGCAAATCGTTATTTCGAGGTAATGCCTGATAAATTTTACGGCATGCGCTCTATGATGGGGGTTTACTATATGGCTGAAAACCTTTACGCTTTAAATGATACCAAAAGAGCTAATGCATTGATTGAAAAGTCAGCTGATTATATACAGAAGGAACTTACCTACCTGGCAGATATATCTAAAAGCAAGAACAAATATGTTGGCGGACAGAATGTACAGATTGGTATGTCGTTCTTAAATCAAATGGCAAAAATCACTGAAGCAAATAAGGAAGTTAAATTGAGTCAGGCTTTGACCAAGCAATTTAACGAACTAGAGGGACGGTTCTCTCAGTACTTTGCACAACAGTAAAGCTCGCATTCTGCTCTTCGGCTGCATTAATTTGGCTCAGAAAAAGAGCCAAAAGAACGCTAGGCCGCTTCGCAAAAAACTCGCTTTCTAGTTCCAAAAAGCATAATGATAAGTTTCTGGTTAATAAGCCAGAAACTTTTTTTTGTCATAAATCTATTATAGATCTAAAACTTAATAACTCTATGTGTAGATTCAAATTTAACATTGATCAACACATAGATATTTACCTGATTGGCTATGAAGTGTGTTAGCTCAACAAATGACTTATTCCACGACTGGAGCTGAATAGATAAATAAAAAAGGCTTGCAATTTTAAAATTGCAAGCCTTTTTTATTTATCTATTCTATTGATCTTTATTTATCTATTCTATTGATCCTTTTGTTCCTTTGAACTAATTATTGACTGAGTCTTTTTTGTTTGCTCCTTTCAACTTGTTACTCCAAGTTGGTTTAACCTTGCATCGGTTAGAAAGCGAGTTTTCTGCGAAGCGGCCTAGCGTTCTTTTGGCTCTTTTTCTGAGCCAAATTAATGCAGCCGAAGAGCAGAATGCGAGCTTACCCTTCTACAACCACTCCCATTGCGCAGAATTTATCAATCCTGGCAGTAATCATTTTCTCAGTTTTTTCTTTAGTAAGCACTTTCAAATCGTCCAGAATCTGTTTTTTGATAGTTCCGGCCATTTGCTCAGGATTCTGATGTGCACCACCAAGAGGTTCTTTTATGATACCATCAATAAGTTTGTTTTTGAACATATCATCAGAAGTCAGCTTTAAACATTCAGCTGCTTTTTCTTTGTAATCCCAACTTCTCCAAAGAATTGAAGAGCAAGATTCCGGAGAAATTACTGAATACCAGGTATGCTCCAACATATATACTTTATCGCCAATACCAATACCTAAGGCACCACCAGACGCTCCTTCACCAACCACAAAACAAATGATTGGCACTTTTAGCACTGACATTTCTAATAAATTTCTTGCAATAGCTTCTCCCTGACCACGCTCTTCAGCTTCAAGCCCAGGATATGCTCCCATCGTATCTATAAAAGAAATAACAGGCTTATTAAACTTCTCGGCCAGTCGCATTAAACGAAGTGCTTTTCTGTAACCTTCAGGATTAGCCATCCCGAAATTGCGATACTGACGCTCTTTGGTATTTTTACCTTTCTGATGACCAATAACCATTACTGTTTGACCATCGATAGTAGCAAAACCACCAATAATTGCTTTATCGTCTCCAACTGTCCTATCGCCATGCATCTCAATAAAGTCATCGCAAATCATGCTGATGTAGTCTAAAGTCTGAGGCCTTTCAGCATGACGAGACATTTGAACTTTTTGCCAGCCTGTTAAATTGCTGTAAAGCGTTTTTTGCGTTTGTCCTAATTTGTCTTCAAGTTCTGCTAAGGTAGCAGACATGTCTACTTTAGTCTTATCAGCAACCTGTTTAACCTTCTCAATTTGCTGAACAAGTTCAGCTAAAGGCTTTTCAAAATCAAATGATGTTTTTATCTGTTCCATAAGCGGGCTGTAAAAATAGACATTTTATTTTAAAAACCTTATTTATTTCAACCTCCATTCAAGGCAGTCCTGCTGTAAATATGATACTCCCCGGGTACCAATATTTTATTATAACTATTTCCGTATAAGGTTATTGATCCACCTCCAATTGCATCGTACCATGTCCCCCCAGCACCGAAGTCTATAATAGCTTCCTTACTTACCACATCAAAATTCCCAATTACCACCACTGTATTTGAACCTTCAATGAGCTTAACATATTTTATCCCTGAACTAAGATTATATGTCGCATCTACTGCATTAAAGATGTTATTCTTCTTTTTCAGATTGATGATTTTTGAATAAGTATTGTATAACGCTTTTCGCTCTTTTTGTTGAAAATACTCCCAATGTATAGGCTTGTTACCTGTTCTTCCATTAAAATCAATGCTAATATCATAACCTAATTCTTCAAACTGCCAGATCATTTTTGGGCCAGGTATAGCAAATAATAAAGCCGCAGCCATCTCTTCTCTTTTTAATGCTGTCGCTAAGTTTTTTACATCGTATGTTGCGGATGCATTGCCATAAGCAAGGTTCTTATACATTGTTCTCTCTTCATCGTGACTTTCAATAAAATTGACCAGGTTCTCAGATTTCCCAAAACCATGTTTTGCAAAGAAAGCCCATGAGAAATCAGAATTATTTAACCACCCCATGGTTGCTTCATTCATATTTACATTTAAATTATTCCAAAGCATCATCCCCTCATCTGCCAATACCTTTTCCTCAGTCGCATCAGCAAAATGCTCCAGTATCACATAAAAATTATTGGCATCTATACTTCTAATATAATTATTATAATCCTTCCAAATTGCTATCCTGCCAGCATCATATGCACTAAAAGCCTCATCACCAACTGAGGCTTTTTGAGTGAAGCCTTTCGACAAATCAAAACGGAAACCATCGATTTTATATTCCTGCATCCAGAACTTCATTACATTTTTAGCAAAAGTTTTTGTAGCACTACTCTCATGATTAAAATCATAGCCCACATTGTAAGGGTGCGTTGCATTGGAATTGAACCAGGGGCTAGTAGCTAATGGCTTACCTGATGACTGATCAAAATAAAGTTGCACCATAGGCGATTGACCAAATGAATGATTCAGAACCATATCCAAAATAACCGCTATCCCACGACCATGGCATTCATCAATAAAATTCTGAAGGGCTGGTTTTGTTCCATAGTATTTATCTGGAGCAAAGTAAAAAGAAGGATTGTAACCCCAACTCAAATTGCCCTCAAATTCATTTACCGGCATCAATTCAATAGCATTGATTCCTAACCCTACTAAATAATCTAGTTTTTCCAGAGTAGATGCATAATTATGTTCGTTTGTAAAATCCCTCAGCAATAGTTCATAAACTACCAGATTATTTTTGGCAGGTCTGATAAATCCGTTCGAATTTTTCCAAGTGTATAGAGACTTATTCCCTTGCATCACACTCACAATACCTGTGGTTTTCCCAACCGGATAGGGTTTTAAACCTGGATAAGTAGTATTGTCAATATAGCTATCATTAGATTGATCCAATACTTTTTCGCAATATGGATCTGCTACCTTTAAATTATCATCCACAAGAAACTGATAGGCATATTCTGTATTAGGATTCAAGTTATCAACCTGTACCCACCATACATTTCCATCTTTAGTATTTTTCATGACTGTAGCTTGCCAGTTATTAAATTCTCCAATTAATGCGACTGACTTCTTTAATGGGGCATAAATGGTGACTATTGCAGAGGTTCCATTATTAATAAACACGACTCCATCCTTTGCCTCCACAGGTAAGTCATTATTAACCGGAGGAACAGGAGTTACAGGTGTAACCGGAATTTCGGGCTCGGGGCTAACTTTAGCTTTTTTGCATGCAGTGGCCAATGCCGATAAAATCAGCACCACCAGATAAATCCTTTTCATGATATTAAAGTTTAAATTCTATTGATCTCTTTCTTCTATCGCAAACTTGTCCGCTAAAGTTGGGTCGATGTTTCGTGGTTCTCTGATAAAAACATAACAAATAATAGCGGCTATAATCATTAATCCTCCACCTAGCTGAACAGCCAACAATCTATCATTATGTAGCACTTCGCGCATTAACCACCCAAAGCCTAAGGAGGCAATTATCTCAGGTAATACAATAAAGAAATTAAAGATCCCCATGTATATTCCAATCTTATCTTTAGGCAAAGACCCGCTCAACATCGCATAAGGCATAGATAAAATACTTGCCCAGGCTACCCCTACCCCCGTCATGCATAAATAAAGCATGTTTTTATCATGTACCCAAGCCACACTAATTAAACCCATTGCACCACATAACAAGCATAAAGCATGTGTAGTCTTTCTGCCTAGTCTATCAGCTATTTTGGGCAAAACAAGTGCAAACAAAAAAGTAACAACACTATAATAAGCCAAAGTTAAACTCCCAAAATCGGCCCCATGCGCATAAACAGGATCACTGGCATCTTTACCACCAAAAACATTTACAGCAACGGCAGTAGTATAATAAAACCACATTAAAAACAGGCCTGGCCATGTAAAAAACTGAACCAATGATACGATTTGCATCCTTTTAGGCATGTTCAATAAAGAATGCCAAATCTCTTTTGCTCCTGCTCCAAAACCCTTGTTACTCTCCAACACTTTTTCTTTATAATCAACATCAGCAGGTGGATATTCATTAGTTGTAAAAACAGTGTACAGTACTGCTGACAAAAAAAAGAAGGCACCAATATAAAACGAGAATTTCACATTTTCCGGGATATGCCCCTGCGCTGCAGTATTACTCAAATGAAAAACATTGTTCATTAACCAAGGCAAAGCCGATGCAATACTTCCGCCAAGGCCAATCATCATACTTTGCATAATAAAACCTCTGTTTACCTGGGAGTCTGGTAATTTATCTGTAACGAAAGCCCTAAAAGGTTCCATTGCCACATTACCTGCAACATCTAAAATCCATAGTAAACCAGCAGCCATCCACAATGCACTACTATGTGGCATAAACACCAAGGCTATAGAACTGATAATAGCACCAGCCATAAAATAAGGCCTCCTCCGCCCCCATTTAGGATGCCATGTCCGATCGCTCAAATAACCAATTATAGGCTGCACAAGTAATCCGGTTAATGGCGCAGCTAAGAACAAAAGTGGCACCTGATCTGGATTTGCACCAAGATTCTCATAAATGCGCCCCATATTGGCACGTTGTAAGTCCCACCCAAACTGAATACCGAAAAAACCGACACTCATGTTAATAATTTGAACTAAACTAAGCTTTGGATTTTCGGTTAGTGTTTTTAAACTCATTTAAGTCGTATTAAAATTCTATAATCTGCGCAGAAACCGGCAGTATTTGTACTTGTATGATGAGCTGGCGATGTAATTTTGATGAGCGTAATCATACCAATTGTTCATTATAAGTAATTGCCTTTTCACCAGAAGGAAAAGTATAAGACTGATTAAATATAGTTATTTCCAATATCTGATTAGAACCATTTATAATCCGAACCTGATCAGCAGTAATTTTCACCTTTAATTGAACACCTCTAAATCCTATGCTAAAGGAAAAATAATTCCATGCTTTTGGTACAAAGGGATTGAATACTAATTGTCCATTACGAACCCTCATTCCTGCAAAGCCCTCTACAATACTCATCCAGGTACCTGCCATAGAAGTTATGTGCAATCCATCCTCGGTATCATTGTTATAATCATCCAAATCTAAACGTGCGGTACGCAGATAAAACTCATATGCTTTCTCTTCATCGTTAAGTTTTGCTGCCAAAATGCTATGTACACATGGCGACAATGAGCTTTCATGAACTGTTCGGCTTTCATAAAAATTGAAGTTTTTCCTTAGCGTTTCCAAGTCATAATCATCTTCAAAGAAGTACATTCCCTGTAGCACATCAGCCTGCTTAATATAACATGATCGTAATATCCTGTCCCAACTCCACTTTTGATTAAGAGGTCGGTCTTCCGCAGGTAAATCTTTAACCAATATCTGCTCCTTATCCATAAACCCATCTTGCTGAAGAAAAACATCTGCTTTGGCATCATAAGGATAATACATTTGATCGGCAACAGCAGTCCAATCGCTAAATTCTTTCTCTTCTTCCAATCTGGTCTTAGCTACTATTTTTTTGTATTCCTTAGGAGCAATCTGTTTTACAACAGATGAAGCTTCTATTGTATATCTTAAGCACCAAGCGGCTAGTTTATTTGTATACCAATTGTTATTAATGTTGTTTTCGTATTCATTAGGCCCTGTTACACCAAGCATTACGAATTTATTCTTATCAGCACTCCAGTTTACACGTTGTTTCCAGAAACGAGCAACCCCTATTAATACTTCTAATCCATATTGAGCAAGATAACTTTCATCCCCTGTATAACGGATATAATTGAAAATAGCAAAAGCTATTGCTCCATTCCTGTGGATTTCCTCAAACGTGATCTCCCATTCATTGTGGCATTCTTCACCATTCATAGTCACCATTGGATACAAAGCAGCACCATCAATAAAACCTAACTTTGCTCCATTTTCAATAGCCTTATCCAATTGTTTATAACGATAAACCAGCAAGTTCTTAGCCACCTCTTCTGGGGCAGTTGACAAATAAAAGGGAATGCAATATGCTTCTGTATCCCAATAAGTAGAACCTCCATATTTTTCGCCAGTAAAGCCTTTTGGACCAATATTCAATCTTGCATCCTTACCTGTATACGTTTGATTCAATTGAAAGATATTAAAGCGAATTGCTTGTTGAGCCGCCACGTCACCATTAATGATGATATCGCTTTCTTCCCATTTTACCGTCCAGGCTAACACCTGCTCTTTCAATAACTTGTAAAAACCTTTATTTACAGCTTTCCCAAGCTTTAATTCAGCAACTGCTAGCAATTGCCCCTTCTCATAATTTTGAGAAGAAAGCGTTGTCACTATTTTATAAATATTTACGGAATCTCCCTTTTTAATCTGAACATTAACTGTCCTGCCAACATATTTATCTTTAGTTACAACATCCAGACTCAATTCTTTACCATTGTAAAGTACAATCGACTTACCTGCGGTGCAAACATCAAACTCGGTTTTCTTGGTCCGTAAAACCAGGTAATCTGCATTACTATCTTGCTGTTGCTTTACTTCATTCCAAAATTTTTCATCATAATTTGCGTCCTGATTTTTCACGTCTCCATCAATAAAAGAAGTGATTGTGATTATTCCTTCAAAATTAACCGGACTAATGCAATAATGTAAAGCCGCTAATTCATCATCAGCAATACTACAGAACCTCATAGCTTCAACACGTACTACTTTCCCATTTTTTAGTTCAGCTGTAAAACTCCGACTTAATGTACCTTCCTTCATATTCAGTACCCGTTTAAAAGCAGATACTCTACAAACATTAAGATCAAGAACTTCATCATCAACTTTAATATCAAGGCCAATCCAATTCGCAGCATTTAGCACTTTAGCAAAGTACTCTGGGTAACCGTTCTTCCACCAACCTACACGGGTTTTATCTGGATAATAAACACCCGCCACATAATTACCTTGCAAGGTTTCTCCAGAGTAGGCTTCTTCAAAATTAGCACGTTGCCCCATACGGCCATTACCAATGCTGAACAAGCTTTCTGATATTTTATTTAGATGAGGATCAAAACCGTCCTCAATAATATTCCACTCATCTGCTTTTATATAATTCTTCATCTTTATTCTACTCTGATATACAACCTGTTGTTACTCTGGTTTACTTTTTATATTTATTAATTGTACAATGACAAGATTTCCTCAATTGTAATTGCTGAGAGATCTTTAATAACCAACTGTGCGCCTGGTAAATTTCCTGTTTCACCAACTCCTATAATCTTCATACCTGCTGCTATAGCTGCCTGTACACCTGCAATGGCATCTTCAAAAACAACGCAATCCTTATTTGCTACCTTAAGTAATTCGGCTCCTTTTACAAACACTTCCGGATCTGGCTTGGAGCTAGTTACTGCGTTACCATCTACAATAGCATCAAAAAAATCTACCAAGCCGGTACGCTCTAAAATGAGCGCCGAATTTTTACTGGCAGAACCCAATGCGGTTTTAACACCTTGTTCCTTCAAATCCTGTAATAGCTTTAACGAACCAGGTAAAACTTCGGCTATAGTCATTTTGCTAATCATAGCTACATACCATGAATTTTTTAAACTAGCCAGTTCTTCTCGCTCTGATTCAGATTTATCTAAGTTTCCCCATTTAAGAATCATATCAAGAGAACACATACGGTTTACTCCTTTCAACTGCTCATTTTGTGCATGGGTAAAATCAAATCCCAAAGAATTTGCCAATTGCTTCCAGGCCTTATAATGATATACTGCAGTGTCTACCAATACACCGTCCAGATCAAATATGCAGGCCATATTTTTGATAGTATTATTCATTTAATTTAATTCAAGTACCAACGTTGTTTTAGCAGGTACAGTAATAGATTTTATGTTATCGAGTCTTTCTTTAGTGATGACATTTGTTGCAGAAACTGCCTTTTCTATTCGTTCTGCAAATCGAGAGGTATTTAGGCTCTTTGCCTGATCATCTACATTTACAATCACCATAACCGTTTTACCACCTTCAGGTTGGTACCTGAAATAAGTATACATCCCGTTTTCTGGCACATACTGCATTAATTTACCTGTTTGTAAAGCAGTGTTACTTTTACGGTAGTTGGCAAGCGTTTTCACAAAATTGAAAGCCTCGTTTTCTTGTGCAGTCCTACCCGATTCAATAAACTTATCTGATTTGTCTGACGGCCATCCTCCAGGAAAATCAGAGCGTACCAAACCATCAGGATTAGAATAGTTTTTCATTAATATCTCTGTACCATAATACAATTGTGGTATACCACGCATGGTTAATAATAAGGCGATCCCAGATTTAAACTTGTCGATATCTTCATTTACCATAGAATAAAACCTACTCATATCATGGTTATCCATAAAAATGACATTACGGTCGGCATCCTGATAAAGAAAATCTTGCGCCAGGGTTGAATAAAGTCTAAAAATGCCATCTGTCCAGCCTGTTTTACCATTCAACGCCTCATAAATAGCATTTTTAATTACTGCGTCAGTTATACCTGGCAACTCTGTATCAAAACCACGGTTTACAGTGTTGCCCCCGGTAAAGAAGGCTTGAGCCGCAGCTGTATGAACCAAAGTTTCACCAAAGATGGAAAGTGTTGGGAACTCTGCTTTTATCTTTTGTGCCCAGTCTTTCATATAGTCAGGATCGTTGTAAGGATAAGTATCCAATCTCAACCCATCAATACCTGCATACTCTACCCACCAAATATGATTTTGAGTAATGTAGTTTTGTACAAACGGATTTCTCTGATTAAAATCAGGCATGGAAGGCACAAACCAACCATCTAGCATTTTCTTTTTATCAGCTTCAGATACATGAGGATCCATAACAGGTTCATCTCGATAGCTAGTTTGTGTGTATACCGGCCATTGATTTACCCAATCTTTCATTGGCATATCATTGTAAAACCAATGTCCTGTACCCATATGATTATGTACAATATCTTTTACAATCTTCAAGCCTTTTTGATGTGCTTTATCTACATAGGTCTTATAAAGGTCTAGAGTGCCATAACGCGGGTCGATCTTGTAGTGATCGGTTGCAGCGTAACCATGATATGAAACCAAAGGCATATCATTTTCTATTTCCGGAGTCATCCATATTGCTGTTACACCAAGATCTTTCAAATAATCCAACTTATTAATCAAGCCCTGGATATCACCACCGTGACGATAATACATAGAATCACGATTCAATTTGGTTTCTCGCATTCCCTTTATCACATCATTTTTAGGGTCACCATTTGCAAAGCGGTCAGGCATCAACAAATAAATTAGATCCTTACTGGTTACACCCTGAATACGGGAAGGGCCATTTTCTCTTTTCTTAAGTTCATACACATACTGCAATTTCTTTTTGTCCCCTTTTGTAAACGCAATAGGAAATTTACCTGGCTTCGTTTCAGCAGCAATTTCAAGATCAAGGAACAAGTAATTTGGATTTTCAACCTTGTTTACCTTTACCAATTTAACCCCTGGATAATTTAACTGCACATCCAAAGTAGCAATATCAGTTCCATGTACTAATAACTGTAACTTTGGGTTGTTCATCCCAACCCACCAAAACATTGGCTCTATACGCTCTAATTGCTGCGCTTGAGACCAATTGGCAAAAAGGGTAAAAAATAAGGCAATAAGTATCTTTCTCATTTTAAAATGGGTTACGTGTCAATTGTATTAAGAACTTCTTTTTTCAAGTGATATCATCCTGAGCTCATTGTATTTTAAGCTCAGGATGAAGACGCCTTTATGTCATTTTTATTCGAATCACATTACTTCGTATAGAAAATATAGTCACCGGTCAAATCGTTGAATAGGATTTTATAGGTCCCTGCCTTCACAATCAGGTTACTTCCATCTCTAACGCCTTTACCATATTTACCTTCTTTATTTGTTGGAGCAGAACCCCAGTTCACATCCCAACCTGAAGCAATTCTGAATTTCAGCTCCGTATCGGCAGCGAATATTTGGGTAATCATCCAGATATGTGGATTAAATGCCGTTTTGCTCATTGCAGTAATATCACCCCAACCATTAAAATTCCCAATAATTCCGATAGAAGGATATACTGTTGCTCCAGTGGTACTGTAAGGAGTGATAGAGAAAGTCATAGCATTTATATTGATCTTTACTGTATAAAATCCCGCAGTTGTTACTTTATAAGTTCCCGGATCAGGGTCAGATCCTTTAGCTTTGAGAGATACACCGTTGCTACCATTATTGCCATATTGGGTATCCCAACTGCCAACAACAGTAATAAATTTAAAGTCGCCGGCATTTAAATATCCAGTATAGATATATGACCCTCTGTCGGTCTCATCACGATACATATAAGTTGGATTGCCGTTGTCCCAACCAAATTCAGAAGCATCACCAACCATATATAGGTTTACATCTCTTAAAATGGAAACGTCATTTGTATAATCAGAGAATTTAGTGAAAGTACCAGAAGTAGCCTCAACACTCCACTTTAATTTAGCAATAGCTGACTGATCCGCTAAGCCCGCAGCAGTAAGCGCAGCATCAAAATCTTTATAGCTTACAGATAAGTTAGAATCCAATCCACTATTGTTTGATGTAAATTCGAACAATGGTGTAGTAAAACTTCCATCAGGTTTTATGAATTTCACCTTATAAGTTACGCTTGCACCAGCTTTTCCTGCAAAAGATTTCTGCCATTTAAAGTTTAATGACTGTGCAGTTAAAATCGGATTGATGGTAATTACGTCCGCACTTGAAACCGGCCCATACAATATAAAGTTAGATACACCATCACCAAATCTGGTTATAGAAATATTAAAGGTATCTCCATTTACTTTTATCGAACCATTGTCGGCAATTACTCGCCATATCAATTCAGCTTTAGCACCATCGGCAATGCCTTTGGCTTTTAAAGCATCATCCAGTTGCTTTTGCGTTAAAGTTAGCTTAGTCGCGTTACCACCATTATCCGACGGGAATTCAACAATAGGCTGCTCAATTGAACCTGTTTTTAAAGCGGCAACAAATTTATAAGTTGGTGCGGTATTTACCCCTGGTTTAGCAGCCGACCAAGTGATTGTTATTGCTTTATTCGGGGTGGCCGAATTTAAGACCAGCATGGTATTGTTAGCTGGAGCTGTTACCGCAAAAGCACCTAGTGCCTCACCCTTCGATGCTTCGTCAAACGTTGTTTTTTTACACCCACATGCAATTATTCCAAATGCCAGAAGTGTATATAATATTTTGTATTTCATCGCCTTAAGATTAATTGAACACTGTATAAATCACTTCTGTAACAGGACCATTGGCAGGTATATCCAGGCCATTAGCATCTTTTACCGTACCTGTAAACTGGTAGGTAAACTTGCTCAATTTGGTTCCTGCAGGTAGTGTAATCACTCTTCCAGGTATAAAAGATGAGGAGAACAGAATAGTTGATTCCTTTACTATAGCAATACCTTGTTTTGAACCAACGACATTACCAGCTGCATCATAAAAGCTAAGTGATACTTTTATATTGGCCATTCTTTGCAGGTTTATATCGGTAGCCAGATTCTGATGAAAATATACCGTCGCCATATCCGTATAATCCAGTTTTGCAGGAAATAGTCTGAATTGTGAAGCAGTAAATACTAAGGGATCAAACTTAAATGGCTTATAATCGGGGGTTTGTTTCGAACCGTCCTTAGCTTTACCTAAAAACCCGAAGTTAATGAGCTCAGCAGGACTCTGACCAAACAATGTTGTTGCGGTAAACTTAAATGTAAATATATTGGTAGCTGTCTTAGTCATCTTCGCATCCTCCGATGAACTACCCCACTGTCCGTTGGTAGTAGCATCTTTACCACCGCCCACGCCATCATTAGAAAAGGCCCATATGTAAACATCATTGGTTCCTGCCAATGGTGTACCGGTAACATCCAATGTTATGGTTACTTCATCCTCAGAGGTAAATGTTGCCGGACTAAAAGTAACCTTTCCCTGTCCTGACGCCCACATTGCACCAAAACTGCATATAATTAGTAATAATATTTTTTTCATGATCAGGTTACTTTTTAGTGAATTCATACTGATAAGAAAGAATTACTTTCCCATTCAATTTTTTATCTTTTTTGATAATCAACTTGCCTGACTTAAGGCTTACATAGGAACCTATGCTTAGACTATTAGTTACTTCCCCATTCTTTAAAGAAATGATAGACGGTGCTTTTGCATCATCTACAGTCCAGCTACCTGAAGTTAACTCTGCTATTTGAGGTGAATTACCCGAATTGATGGTAAATGTAGAAGGATTCCCTTCCGCATCACCCTGAAATGCAAGTACTAGATCAGTATAAGGATATACAGCAGTAATGTCTAACTGTTTATAAGGGAAACCCTTTGTATTAGCATCCTGGTCAATTTGTGTCACTTTAGTTAATCCCCATGTACCCTGAATAGATTTAACAACATTTTGGGGTTCGCCAATCGGGGCAAACTTTTCAGGCTTGCAGCTCCATATCGATAGAATACAGATGGCGAATAGAATATATTGAATACGTTTCATACGTTTATCTTTTAAAATTTAGATTAAAAACAATTGCCTTCTGGATTGCGTTGAAAACTTGTGTTAGTTGCCATCTCTCCTTGAGGAAACTGAAGGACAAATCCTGGGCAGTTCCAAACTGAACCTCTTTTATCAACATTTTCTCCTCTGGCACCAATCCTTTTAATCTCTGATATTCTATTGCCTTCTCCAGCCATTTCGATACTGTGCTCAAAACGGGCATTTGTTTTTATCAATGCAGCACTTGAGTTTGAAGGAATACTTTTTGTACCTGCATACGCCCTATTCAAAATGTCATTAACATCCTTAATAGCTACATCCAGATTGGCGTTATTTTCGGCAGCTGCCTCGGCTCTGATTAGCTTCATTTCAGTAAGATGAATCACCGGCACATTAAATCTATCACTGTTGTATTTGGTTATAACAATATTGCCAGGATATTTCACAGCGTTAAACCATGTTTTTCGTACATCTGAAGAGGTATTTACAGAAGCATAAAAAGCTGATGTAAATTTCATAGTAGGTAGACTAATATCTGATCTAAACTGAGTACGTAATTCTCCTCCTGCTTCATAAGCTCCCCTGGTACTTATAATTTGAAAAATACTTTCTGCTGATCCAGCCTCGGAAAACCGAAGTGAATAAGTTGCATCCAATGTAAACTTTTTGCTTTCAATCACCTGATTGGCATAAGCATAGGCATTGTTAAAATCGTTCATTTGAAAATAAACTTTAGCTAATAGGGCTTTAGCAGCCCACTTGGTTGCATAGCCACCATTAACCTCTGGTAGTTTAATTTCAGCGGCTTTCAAATCTTCTATGATCAAATCATAAACTTGCTTTACTGTGGCTCTAACACCGGCATTAATAGCTGTATTTAATCTTAAAGGAACACCTAGATGACTATTATCAGAACTAAAGCCATACGGCTGCGCAAACAACTTTACTAATTCAAAATGAGAAAGGGCTCGAATAAATTTAGCCTGTCCTTCAAGATTATCGCGCATCGTAGTTGCCTTATCAAGATTCTCCAAAACAGTATTGGCTCTAAAAATAGCTTGATACATATCTTGGTACATATCATTTTTGTAAGCACCAAACACTGATGTTTTACGGCCATAAATTTCACCGAAATCACCATTAAACAATATGCCTTCTAATTGATCAGCCAACATTTCATTAATAGCCTGAATCTTACCCCCAAACATATTTCCTCCACCAACAATTTGGTATGCTGAATTCATTACAGACTTCACTCCTGCCTCATCGGCCAACGCCACTTCTTTAGGAATTGATTCGGGAGGGGGGGCTTCTAAAAATTTCTTACAGCCAGTCCCAGTCCCTGCCAGTACAGATAGTACAATCACCGATTTTAAAATATTTTTATAATTGATTTTCATCTTCTTAGCTTTTATAGTTCATAATTAAAATGAAGTTGACAACCCAAATGTCAGGCTCTTTTGCTGTGGGGTTGTTAAATAAGTAACATTCGGACTTAAATTCCTGTCCTGTGGATTCTCAAAATCTCTTGCTATTTCTGGATCGCCCCCTGGGTATTTACTAAAGGTAAGTAGGTTCATGCCTGAGGCAAATACCTTCAGATTTTGGAGCCTCAATTTATTTGCAAAGCTAACAGGAAGGTTATATGACAATGTTACTTCTCTTAAGCGAACAAATGTTGCATCATATAAAAACATAGTCGAGTTGTACTGCCATTCACTTGAAAGACCAGAATAAGTATTAGTATTCATCGTTAGTCTTGGAAATCTGGCAATATCACCTGGCTTTTGCCAGCGATCAGAAATATCCGATCTTATATTCCAATCTGTAACAATCCCTAACTGGCGTTTTGCAGATCCATCGTACAAATTACCTCCAATGGCGAAAGTAAACAAGGTATTTAATTCAAATCCTTTATAGCTAAAGGTATTGGTTAAACCACCAACATAATCAGGTAGAATCTTTCCAGCAGGCACTCTATTATCCAATGAAAATGTTTTTGTTTCATAACCATCTTTATCTAACCAAATAGGTAAGCCATCAGCCGGATCAACCCCTTTAAAGCGTACAAGAAAGTTCACACCAATAGGATACCCGATTGCAATCCGGGTATCATTGGTACCACCACCTACAGCATCTGGAGTTAGTGCACCCAAACTTAATACCTCATTCCGATTTTTAGAGATATTTAACCTGGTTATCCATTTAAAACTATCCGATTTAATATTAACAGTATTTAAGCTAAGTTCAACTCCTTCATTCAGGATTTCACCAACGTTAACGTAGCCATTTGGGAAACCTGTAGATGGTGAAACTCCACCGTTAAGCAAAGCCCCCGTTGTTTTTTTATTGTAATAAGAAATTTCTCCACTGATCCGGTTATTAAACAAACCAAAGTCAAGACCTAAATCATAATTACGACCTTCTTCCCATTTCAGATCAGGGTTAGCCACATTGGTTGGAAATAAAACAGGATTTCCATTGTAGCTATCTTTAAATTGAAACTGTGGATAATATTGGCCAGGCGGGAAGTTTGCACTACCAACAAGCCCATAACTTGTTCTAAGTTTCAAATTACTAATAACTTTATTACCCTTCAAAAAGTCTTCTTCACTGATATACCAGGATGCAGAAGCTGCAGGGAATGTCCCAAACTTATTATTTGGGCCAAACTTAGATGAACCATCCTGTCTAACTAAAACCTGTAAGTAATATTTGTTATCGTAAGCATAATTAATACGGGCAAATAATGATCTGAAAGTGTCCTTATTAGAACCTGCATAATAAATTAGCGCATTATTAGCTGCTAAATTGGCTACTGCTTTGTTATAACTTTCTTTGTCTTTTGAAAACGGCCCATTTGCATCTCCGCTAATTCCGTTTGTAAATAGGTTTCGGTATGAGTTCTGAGTTTCTGCACCAACGAGAAAATTTAGTTTGTTCTTCTCGGTTAACTGCAAATCATAATTCGCAGTTGCAGTCAAAGTATTATTAAATACCTTAACGGGATATGAATTTGCATTTCCGATGGTAGAATTTCTAAGAGAAGCTGGAGTAAAAATATCATCTTTAATATCCATATTATCGATATTACCAATCAGCTTTACACTTAAATTCTTAACAGGTTTAAATTCCAAAGTTAAACCTGCCAGTGTTCTCTGATTTTTTGTTTTCCAATCTAACAGGTCAACATTTCTTACAGGATTTGCACCTCCACTGAAATAAGTCCCATCTGCGTTATATACAGGATAAATTGGCAAAGCAGTTGACATGGCATCTCCAAGTCCTCCCCCCCAAGCAGCATTTACCCGGGTATTTGTTCCTTTATCATAACCTATGTTTACGCTTGCTCCAAAATAAGATGTAGGCTTTACGTCTATGTTTGTTCTGAAGCCATACCTCTCATAAGAATTTCCCCTCAAGAAACTTTCGTTATTACTGTAGTTTGCAGAAACATAAGTCTTCAGCTTTTCCGTTCCTTGCGTAAAAGACGCGCTTTGATCGTTGCTCCGTCCAGTTTGTGTTAATAAGTCCCACCAATCAGTATTATTTTGTTCTGCCTGCGCCCAGCTTAAACCACCTGGCAAAGGAGCCAAGCCTGTATTGCCGTCATTTGTCCAAGCCTCCTGACGCAATTGCAACCACTCAGGGCCATTCACAAATTCAGGACGATTTGCATAAGTACTTAAACCGTATTTTGTAGATAAATTTATAGTTGGTCTGCCTAATTTCCCTCTTTTCGTGGTAATTAAGATAACCCCATTAGCGCCACGTGAGCCATATATACCGGCTGCCCCAGCATCTTTCAAAATCTCTACGGATTCAATATCATTAGGATTGATAGTTGCCAGAGGATTTTGGTTCATCGCGCCACGATTACCTCCAATAAATGGATCCGCTGTAACCGGAATACCGTCTACTACATAAAGGGGATCTCCTCCAGCACTAATTGAACCAATACCGCGAATCCTGATAACAGAACCGCTTCCGGCTAACCCACTACCTTGAGTTACCTGCACACCAGGAGCCTGTCCTTGTAAGCTAGCCTCAAAACTAGGTGTTGGAATAGATGTCAACTTGTCTCCTGTTATCTTAGAGATGGAACCGGTTACCTCACGTCTGGTTTGGGTGCCATAACCAACAACAACCACTTCATTTAGACTTTGGTTATCCGGTTTCAAGCTAAAATTAGCTACAGTGTTACCGTTAATCCTCACAGATTCTTGTTTGGGCTGATATCCGATATAGCTGATCAACAAGAGTACTTCTCCGTTGTTTAATCCTACAATTTTGTAGGTACCATCGGTACTTGTAAGTGTGCTCTTATTTGAACTTTTAATCTGTACAGAGGCTCCTGGCAAGGGCAGTCCGGCTTCATCGAGTACTTTTCCAACCAGCGAACCGGTCTGGGCTTTTGCCCCAAGTGCTGCTAAAACCAAAAGCACCAAAAGGTAATGCTTTTTTAGGTAAAATACTTTCATATTTAAACTCGTTTTTATGGTGTAATATTTGGTTAACATTAAGTGTATGTAACACTTATGGTAAATTTAGCGCGAACAATGACAATTCAAAATTTTATATCATATTTTTTTTTGACGCCATATTTTATACTTCAAAACATCAAAAAAAGGCAAATAAATTTGCAAGTCGATTTTTCAAAAAACCAAATAAAAAACACATAAGTAACTTAAAATAAGGTTATTAAAAAACAAAATCAATAAAACAAGTGTATAAAATACACTTATCACTTTTCTCTCGGTTTTTCGGGAACGATCCCGGGAACGTTCCCGACACTTTTGAAGTATTTTGTAAAACTTACTAAGCAAGGGAAGAGAAATTCTGCGTGAAATCAGAAAATCATCAGAATTATTTTTCAAAACCGACTATTTTTAACCACTAGAAAAGACCTATTTTTACCTGCTAAAATTATTGATTTTCTATATCAATGATTCCCAAAAAAAATAAGTATTAAAACTAAAAAAACTTAGGATAAAAGGTGTTGTTAGAGAGGAAGAAATCAACACTCTTAACTTGTTTCAGTAGAACGTCTTTTAATCAGCTTTGAGTTCAACACAATCTGTTCATTAGGATCCACTGATTCTGGTGATTCGAGCATTTTAAATAAAAGATTCGCAGCTTCCATACCAATTTTAGTTGCAGGCTGAGTAATTGTTGTTAAAGATGGATTTAACAAGGGCGCAATTTCCAAACTTGAAAAGCCGATAACCTTTAATTGCTCAGGCACAGCTATGTTTAAATCATAACAAGCGTAATAAGTAGCAAAAGCCAATCTTTCTACAGAGGTAAATACTCCATCTGGCTTTAGCTCGGCTAGCATCTGCTTTAAGATCACATTATTTTTATTATAGCTATTTGTACAATCTATCACATAACGATCATCATATGGAATATTATATTTCAAAAGTGCATCAATATATCCCTGCATCCTGAATTTACCAATAGACAAGTTCTTGTTGATTACAAGGTAAGCAATTTGTTTACACCCTTGCTTAATAAGGTGCTGGGTAGCCGCAAAGCTACTGTCATAGTCATTCGTGATTACCCTTGGTGTGATGATATCCTCATAAACCCTATCAAAGAAGACCAAAGGGAGTCGTTTCTGGGTCAATTCATTCAGATAATTATGATCATTTGCTTCTCCAGATACAGACATAATGATCCCATCAGCTCTCCCATTATGCAAATGCCTAATAAAAGAGACTTCTTTCTCGTATACATCATCTGTAGCATAAATCAATATATGATACCCTTTATCACGGGCAATCCGTTCTATACCATGTATGGCTTGAGAAAAGAAGTTATTAGCTAACTCTGGAACAATCACCGCAATAGTTTTACTGCGCTGCTCTCTTAAATTACTTGCGTAATGATTGGGCTGATAATTCAGTTCTTTAGCCATCGCCAATATACGCTCCTTAGTTTCTTTATTAATGTCGCTATTATCTCTAAAAGCTCTTGAAACTGTTGACGTTGATAAATTTAGTGCCTTAGCTAATTGCTTAATATTAACGTTATCCATCCAATTTTAATGATTTATATAGAATCACTAATCCACAGTAAATATAGACGAAAATCCAAACTCATAGCATTAACGTAATTAAATAATATAGCGATTACACCATGTTTGCATATTTATGGTACATTAGCTAAATATCACAGGGATATATATTCTATTTAAGAAGAGGGAGATAATTCATGGCTAAGAAAGTCAAGTTCACTAATGCCAATAAATCTGCATTTTATGCCACAGTACGCTCAAGAGTTGATACCTACTTCACAGAAAATGAACTTTCTACCTTTGCCAATGGACAAATGTGGTTTAAAACATGTTTCTTTCTATCTGGTCTTTTAGCTACATATCTATTAATACTTCTAGGCAATTTAAGCCTACCTGTTATGCTTTTGCTGGCCATTCTATTGGGGATGTTTGGAGCTTTTGTTGGTTTTAATGTTTGTCATGATGCAATACACAAGGCATTTTCACGCTATCAACCAATTAATAAAATATTCAGTTTCGTGTTTAACCTGATCGGCGCCAGTCCTTATGTTTGGAATATCTGTCATAATATAGTGCACCATACCTATACCAATATTGCAGGCCATGATGAAGATATAGATGTTGCTCCTGGCTTAATTCGTTTCTCAGATTCTGAAACTGTTAACAAAGTTCAACGCTACCAACACTTTTATGCTTTTATACTTTATAGCTTTGCTATGCTATCATGGGTATTTAGAAAAGATTATAAAAAATTCTTCCAGAAGAAAATTGGCGAGCATGTTTTAACCCATCCAAAAATCGAATACTTTAAGCTTTTTTTCTACAAAGGAATCTACTATTTTCTGTTTATAGTGCTTCCTTTGATGATAATTGATATCACATGGTGGCAGTTTCTAATTGGTTTCTTAGTGATGCAATTTTCGCAAGGACTCGTACTAGGTCTTGTTTTTCAATTGGCACATGTGGTAGAGGGTACCAGCTTCCCAAATCCCGATAGTTATGGAAATATAGAAGAGGCCTGGGCAGAGCATCAAATGAGAACAACAGCTAATTTTGCGATTGACAGTAAACTAACAGGTTTCCTATGTGGTGGATTAAACCGACAAATAGAACATCACCTATTTCCCAAAATATGTCATATTCACTATCCTGCTATCGGTGGAATAGTTAAGGAGACCGCAGCAGAGTTTGGTCTTCCCTATATTGAGAGTTCTACTTTTGGAGCTGCTTTGGTATCCCATTATAAGACACTTCGCAAACTAGGAAAAGAAACCTATGCTGAGAATAAATACATTAATAAGTCTTCGTGCTTGTTTACCAGAAAAGTTTCTGCAGCTTACTTATAGCTGCTTTAATCAAGTACAAAAAATAAAATACGAGGGGAATAACTAATCATTCAATAAGTATTGCTTTGCAATGGCTTTAAATTCGGCAATCTGAAGATCTATCCAATTTCTATCCTTGTTCAACTCTTCTGCCATTATTTCTGCTATTGCAGGGGCAAGCAACAAGGCTAAACGAGTATCTAGAAATAAAAGCCGCATTCTTCTTGCAAGTATATCTTCTATATTCATCACCAGCTCATTTCTAATCATCCAGATGATTTCCGCTTTAACATACTCAAAATCTGGATGAAGCCTCTCTTTTAAAGCTGGCTCAATTTTCATTAAGTTAATTATTCCGACAGCATCTGCCCCATATAAACTCAAACTACCGGATTGTATTTCTGAAGTATAGCCATGAATCTTAATATTCTGAGTGTTACATTTCTTTTCAATCAATTTACCTAATGATATAGCCCTATCTACCACATCCATTGCCATCCTACGATAAGTGGTCCATTTACCCCCGGTAATGGTAATCAAACCCGATTTGCTAACTATAAGTTTATGGCTTCTGGAAATTTCCTTAGTACTACCGGTGTCTTTATCAGGTGCTGCCAATGGTCTTAATCCGGCAAAAGTTGCCAGAACATCAGATCTTGATGGCGATTTAACAAGGTATTTACCTGCAGTACCTAATATAAAATCAATCTCTTGATCTAGTGGTTTAGGTTCCAGACTATGCTCATCAAGTGGTGTATCAGTAGTTCCCACAAGAACTTTTCCATGCCATGGAACGGCAAACAATACACGCCCATCAGAAGTTTTAGGGATCATTAACGCGCTGTTACCTTGCAAAAACGAATGGTCAAGCACCACATGCGCACCTTGACTAGGCCTCACAATTGGTCGGCAAGTTGGGGTATCCATTTTTAAAATATCATCTACAAATACACCCGTAGCATTAACTACAACTTTTGCCTTTAAAACATACGACTGCCCGCTTTCCAAATCCTGAACAGTAACCCCATTCACTGAATTCTGTTCTTTTGTTAAGCCGGTTACTTTCATATAGTTTAGGGTCACGCCACCATATTCAGAAGCGGTCTGAGCCAAATTCAAAGCCAGCCTGGCATCATCAAACTGACCATCACTATAACTAATACCTCCTATTAACCCATCGATCTTTAACCCTGGAATTGCTTTTAAAACCTTATCCACTGATAGAAAAGATGATTTTTTAAACCCACTTTTCCCAGCCAATAGATCATAAAACTTTAATCCTATCAAATATTTATATTTCGAAAACCAAGAATAGCATGGTATTATAAAATCCTGATCTTTCACTAAATGAGCAGCATTCTTTAAAAGCAAGCCGCGCTCATGCAATGCCTCATAAACCAATCCAATATCTCCCTGAGCTAAATATCTAACACCCCCATGTACAAGTTTAGTACTTCTGCTTGATGTTCCTTTCGCAAAATCAGACTGTTCCAAAAGCAATGTACTATATCCTCGGGATGCAGCATCTACTGCGGTCCCTAATCCTGTAGCGCCACCACCTATAATGATAATATCCCAATCCTGCTGTTTCTCAATACGCTCAATAAATACCGCCCTGTTAAATATCATTTCGATTGTTTTTATATAAGCCATCAATATTTCGTAAACTTTCGTTTAAAACAGAAAGGACAACAAAACGAAACTAAACATAATTATTTTACTATGAAAACAAAATGATTTTTTACTTTTACAAATCCTAGCGAAAGACCCCTAATGATAAACATTGTAGAAAGACACCAGCATATTCTAAACAAAATTCAAGTAAACGGATCACTTGATGTTCATAGTTTATGCAAAGAACTAGATGTTTCCTCTGTTACAATCCGTAAGGATTTGAAACTTCTTGAAGATAAAAATCTTTTATACAGAACTCATGGTGGCGCAACATTAAATAATCCATATACTGTTGATAAACCTGTAAATGAAAAAGAGCTACTACAATCGGCAGAGAAAACAAGGATAGGAATTCTTGCTTCAGAGCTAATTGAAGACAATGACTCAATCATAATAGCTTCTGGCACAACTGTTCTGGCTTTGGCCAGATACATAAAACCAAAAGGCTCATTAACTGTAATCACATCCGCTTTAAATGTTGCTCTTGAGCTTGTTCAGAATTCAAACATAGAAGTGATACAGCTAGGTGGCCTATTGAGAAAAAGCTCATCGTCTGTTACCGGCCCCTATTCCGACAATGTACTAACCAATATTTTTTGCAGCAAACTATTCCTAGGCGTAGATGGAATCGATCTAGAATTCGGACTTACCACAACCAATGCTCTTGAAGCTCATTTAAACCGCCAAATGATAGCGTCTTCGCAAAAAATAATTGTCCTTGCAGATTCTACGAAATTTGGCAAGCGAGGCTTCGGAAGAATATGTGGTATGGAAGAAGTTGATCATATAATTACCGATAGTGGAATTTCAGAACATACAATTAAATCTTTGGAAGGTATGGGAATTAAAATATCTATAATTTAAATGACCTAATTTAAAGTTCACAATAGATTAATATAGCTGATGTACATTTACTATATACATCAGCCCTATGAACAGCGTTTTCAAATTCTTTATCCCGCACGACAAAAAATTTCAGCCACTCTTTGAGCAATCTGGTAAAAATCTAATTACTATTTCAGAAACGCTTTTACTCGCCCTCAGCACGAACGATGTGGACACCCGCAATAAGCACATTAAAAAAATTGAACAGCTAGAGCGAAATGGGAATAAAATCAGACATGCCGCATTTCTAGGACTAAGTAAGAGTATGATCACACCTTTTAGCAGAGCGGATATACACACTCTAGTTAGTGCGCTTTATGATATTTCTGACTACATCCGAGCTGCTGCAATAAGTATCGAAATGTACAATATTATGCAACTTGATAAAACAATGATCAAGCTGGCAAAGCTACTAATAGAAATGTGCAGAGATCTGGATAGTGCCCTTAAAGAATTAAGGAATCTTAAAAATAAAAGCATTATATCCGATGTTTGTTTAAGAATATACAAAGGTGAAAGCAAGGCTGATCAATTATGTAATCTCGCCGTAGCCGGGCTCTTTAAAACTGAAGCTAACCCTATAGAACTCATCAAGCAAAAGGAATTACTACAAACACTCGAAATGGCTACAGACAGGTGTGATGACGCTGCTAATGCACTTGAAGCTATTCTTGTGAAAAATTCTTAATTATCTAAAAAAATAATACTCGAGCTATTGCATATCTAAACATTATTACTTTACTTTGAATCACAAAGTACTTTTATGAAAGAGAAAGAAATCTATACCGAACTAAGCTCTATCAGACATCTGATGGAACGTTCTGCTAAATTCATTTCCTTAAGTGGTTTATCAGGGATTCTGGCGGGTATTTATGCGCTAATAGGTGCCGCATTAGGTTACTATCTCGTGTATGGCCCCTATGGTGGTTTGCAATACCGTAATTATTATATTTCTGAGCAAGAAGTACTTTGGAAGCTATTTCTTATTGCCATTGTAGTTTTGATACTATCATTAGCTACATGCATTGTCCTTACTATAAGAAAAGCGAAAAAGAAAAACCAAAATGTCTGGAATCCAAGCAGCAAAAAATTACTTACCAGTGTTTCTATACCATTATTAACTGGAGGCATTTTTATACTTATCCTTCTACTTAGAGGATACTATGGTGTAATTGCTCCGGCATCCTTAATATTTTATGGCCTTTCGTTAGTAGCAGGCAGCACCTATACTTATACTGATGTTAAGTGGTTAGGCATTCTCGAGATTATACTAGGCTTGTTTGCTACCTTAGTGCCCGGTTACGGAATTGTCTTTTGGACTATCGGATTCGGAATACTACATATTGTTTACGGTACTATCATGCATTTTAAATACGACAGGTGAAATTAGTGTTAGATCATTTTGACAAAGCATTTGAGAACCGGATTCGCCTACAGATTATGAGCGTACTGGTTGCTAATGAGAATTACGACTTTAATTCCCTTAAAGAATTATTGGAAGTAACTGATGGTAACCTTGCGTCCCATTTAAAAGCTCTGGAGAAAGAAGATTACATTATCATTTACAAATCTTTTCAGGGGAAAAAACCAAATACCACTTATGCTGCTTCAGAAAAAGGGAGAGCTGCTTTTATTAAGCATCTTCAGGCTCTCGAAAATTTAATTAAACAACAAAAAATATAATTTTTTTTATCTATTTACTTTGAAAATAAAAGTACTTTTAAAATAACAAAACCATGGACACACTACAAATACCACAACAGAAATCAGCCTTTAGTCAACTCTTAGACTCGGTTGGCGCAAAACTCTTTCTAATCGGAGTCCTTACCTTGCTCCTACTTATTCCTTCTTCTTGGATTCAAATGCTCATTTCTGAAAGAGAAACCCGCCAAGATGAAGCAACAGCTGAAATCGCAGAAAAATGGTCACGCACACAATTAATAGAGAGTCCAGTAATGCAATTGCCTTACAAAACAATGGTTAAAACAATTGATGCAAATGCAAAAATCACTTATAAAGAGCAATTATCAACTATCTATGTGCTTCCTGAAGATTTAATAATCAACAGCCAGGTTAATCCTGAAATCCTACACAGAGGCATATTTGATGCCGTTGTTTATAATACCACACTTAAGATTAGCGGTAAGTTTAGTGAGCTCGAACTAAAGAAATCGGGTATCAATCCCGAAATGATATTATGGGACAAGGTCAAGGTGGTAGCGGGCTTAAGTGACTTTAAGGGGTTAAAGAATAACCCTTCTATAAAACTAGCTAACTTACAGTACACCGCTGAACCTGACTTTGCTACTGAAAACCTTTTTGTCAACAGTCTGGCAGTGCAAGCCAACCTAAGCACAACTAAAAGTTCAGCAATAACTTTTAACTATGACATAAACCTGAGAGGAAGTGGCGAACTTAACTTCCTGCATCTTGGAAAAAGTACATCAGTAGATATAGCGGGAAATTGGGAAAATCCAAGCTTTACCGGAAACTACTTACCAGAAAAACGCAACATCACACAAAAGCAATTTACCGGCAATTGGAAAATGTCAAACTTCAACCGCCCATTTCCGCAGCAATGGGAAGGAAAAAGTAATGCATTTACTCCTCAGAATATAGAAAAAGCCACATTTGGAGTTAAATTCCTTCTGCCTGTTGATCAGTATCAAAAAACGATGCGTTCAGCTAAATACTCCATCTTAATCATCCTATTAAGTTTCATATCTCTATTTTTTATAGAGCTACTAAATAAAATCAAGGTCAACTTACTTCAATATGTACTAATAGGTGCTGCTATGATTATATACTACACCCTACTATTATCTTTTACAGAGCAGATAGGTTTTGCTTTTGCTTACCTAATAGCCTCAATTGCTACAATTATCTTAGTCAGTTCTTTTATAGGGGCATTTCTAAGAAACAAAAAAGCCGCACTCGTTTTTGCTGCTATACTTAGCATTTTTTATGGGTTCATTTATGTAATCATTCAATTACAAGACATGGCTCTTCTTTTTGGAAGTATCGGATTATTCATTACAGTAGCTTGCCTAATGTATTTCTCAGTTAAAATCAACTGGAATAAGCCAGAGCCAACCCAAATTTAGCAATCAATACGCTTCTCAATATATGAGGGTGTCCAAAAAAGGTATTGTCGTCGTCCTGAATTTATTTCAGGATCTTGTTTAAGCAGGTTTGAATAGCACTTGCGAGATCCTGAAATAAATTCAGGACGACGGTGAGCAGAATTAAATAGTAAAAAACCTTTTTAGATGCCCTCACTATATCAAATCACTACCACCTCCATTCACCGGCAATCTTTAGCGGAATTTCCAGATTATTCTCTTTTAAGAAACTCTTTATTACGTTTTCACTTTGCCTCTCTACCGGTAAAACAGGAGTATTTGCTAAACCATAAACTAGCATAGCACTATAGCGTACTGTATTTTTTAGTTCTTGCTCGTCAACCAGTTTAAAAACGTCTCCATCAGAATGGTAATAAGGGCCTGAATTATTAGGCAAATCACCCCCGGTACCACCACCTATTGGAATTCCTTGCAGCATAAAAGGCTGATGATCGCTATGCAACCATGCCCCAGAATAAAACATATTTTTAAACCCTGTATCTATCTTAACAATCTGGCTACCCCATGAAGAAAATAAGTCTTTCATTTCAATTCTGCTGGTAGCAAATCCCTTTGGATCATTGGTCATATCATAGTTCAGCATAAATTTTATCTGATCTAGCGTATTTAAATGCTTTGCAGCTTCTACATATGCTTTGGAACCTAGCAGCCCTTGCTCTTCACCCATAAACAATACAAACTCAACTGTTCTTTTATTCTCAAGTTTCAGCGCTTTATATGTTCTTGCCATATCTATAATCGCAAAGGAACCAATACCATTATCAATAGCTCCTGTAGCCAAATCCCAACTATCTAGATGGCCACCCACTACAATCTTCTCATTAGGCAAATCTGTTCCCTTTAAGGTCGCAATTACATTTCTAGCTTTAATTACTCCCGAGAAATTAGTCATATTTAAACTTGCAAATTGCTGCTGAACTTTCAGTTTCTCCTTAATTCGCATCCCATTTTCCAAACCAATGCAAACCGCAGGTATGGTAATTAACTTACCCGTTACAGATGCAGTTCCCGTAAGCAATACTCCGCCTTTTACTCCATTAATAATAATAATTCCTGAAGCACCATATTTTATAGCAATCGCAGCCTTTTCAGAGCGATGAAGAGCTGGCGTACCTTCTGGAGAACCAGGAAGCACTCCCAAAAACACCAATGCAATTTTTCCTTTTACATTTCCCGCATCTCGCTTATAATCTTCTTCCAGGCCATTACCCAAATCAACCATTTCAGCAATTACATTTGCCTTTACCGGAGAATGGGCAAGCGTTACAGATGTTATTTTAGTTAGGCTATCTTTACTGCCACCAATCTTAGTTTCATTGGTTAAACGGCTCCAACTCTCTACCTCAAAAGGTTGAAATTTCACATCATACCCATAAGATGCCAACAATTTATAAGCATATTCTTCAGCCTTTTCACCATTTGCAGACCCTGTTAATCTATGGCCGATTGATTCAGTCGCATTTTTTAAATTAATGTATGCCTTTGAGTTACTTTGTACCTCTGTATTAATTTTATTAAAAGCAGCACTAAAATTATCCTGTGCCTTAACTTTAATAAAGGCACAAAAAACAAGTAAAAAGAGAGAAATTCTCATAGAAAAACTAATATTATTTTTTACGCTCAGTAGTATATCTTACCAGCTGTTCCAAACCTGTTCTGGCATCTCCTGGTTCAAAACTATGCAGAATATCAAACGCTTCCTGCTGATATTGTATCATTTTCTGATTAGCATAATGTACACCTTCATTTGCATTTACAAAATCAATGATTTCCTGTATTTTCTTAGGATCATCTTCATGATTCTTTACCAGGTTGATCATTCTTTTCCGTTCAGCCTTCTCTGCCCTATTTAAAGCATATATTAAGGGTAGTGTAACCTTTTTCTCTTTAATATCGATACCTAAGGGCTTGCCAACATCATCCGTTCCAAAATCAAAAGTATCATCTTTAATTTGAAAAGCTATCCCTACCTTTTCACCAAATAGGCGCATTTTTTCGATGGTCTCATCATCTGCACCCGCAGATGCGGCGCCACAGGCACAACAAGAAGCAATTAAAGATGCAGTTTTCTGTCTGATTACATCAAAATACAAAGCTTCACTGATATCCATTCTACGGACCTTCTCAATCTGAAGCAATTCACCTTCGCTCATTTGCTTCACAGCTTCAGAAACTATTTGAAGCAAACGAAACTCACCATTATTAACAGATAACAATAAGCCTTTGGCCAGCAAGTAATCACCAACCAAAACAGCAATTTTATTCTTCCAAAGCGCATTTATGGAAAAGAAGCCTCTTCTTTCATAGGCATTATCTACCACATCATCGTGAACTAGTGTTGCCGTATGAAGTAATTCTACCAATGCAGCTCCACGATGTGTAGATTCTATAATACCCCCACAAAGTTTTGCAGCAAAAAAAACGAACATCGGACGGATTTGTTTACCCTTTCTTTTAACAATATAGTGGGTAATACGGTCTAATAACGGAGCATCACTGTGCATCGAGGCTTTGAACTTTTCTTCAAAGACATCAATGTCATTTGCTATTGGTAATTTTATCTGATCTATTCCAGGCATTCAGGTAAAAAATGTGTGTGCAAACATAAATTAAATTCCTTTAAAAGCGTACTTTTAGTAAAAAGTTTAAGATGAAAACAACATTTATAGTACTATCGTCTCTACTTGCACTAGTAATAGTGGTTTATCTGCTAGGTCCAAAACCAAAGCATCCGATCTACGCAACAACGCTCCCTTCAGTTCCTGCGGTTAATCAACTAGAAGATTATGTTAAAAATATAGAAAGCAAACATAAAATTAAACCCAATAATGAGGCTGAGATTGTTTGGGCAGACACAGCCAATAAACAACAAACAGAGTATGCTATAGTTTACTTACATGGCTATTCAGCTTCTAAAGAAGAAGGGAACCCTACCCATATTAATCTCGCCAAAAAGATAAAAGCTAATCTTTACCTCGCACGATTAGCTGATCATGGCATAGATACTGTTTCAGCAATGGAATATTTCACTGCCGACCGCTTATGGGAAAGTGCTAAGCAAGCGCTTGAAATAGGGAAACGACTTGGTAAGAAAGTGATTTTAGTAGGCACCTCTACAGGAGGTACACTGACGCTTAAACTTGCTGCAACGTACCCCGACATTTATAGCATTATTCTTATTTCGCCAAATGTGGCGATTAATGAACAGCTTGCCTTTCTTGCCAACGATCCCTGGGGCCTGCAGATGTCGAGAATAGTAAGAGGTGGGAAAGAAGAAGTAGTAAAGGGTAAATCCGATGAGTACAAAAAATATTGGTACACCCAGTACCGTCTCGAATCAGTAGTGCAGCTAGAAGAATTAGTTGAAACTACTATGAACGAAGAAACCTTCAAAAATGTAAAACAGCCAACACTACTTGTGTATTATTACAAAAATGAGCAGGAACAAGACCCCGTTGTAAAGGTTGATGCCATGCTAAAGATGTATGACGAATTAGGGACCCCAGCCAATTTGAAATCAAAAGTAGCTATTCCTAATGGGGGCAACCACGTTTTGGGTTCGCACATCACGTCCAAGGATCTTGAAAGCGTTCAAAAAGCTATTGATGGTTTCGTAACAAAAACCCTAAAAATAACGGTAAATTAACCCTTCATTGCTTTAGACGGGCAAGCAAAGTCAGTTCTTTTTAATCCGGTAGATTTAATTGCTCCGTAACCACCTGCAATATCCACAACGTGATCAGCTCCCCTGGCTTTAAGAATAGAGGCAGCTATCATAGAACGATAGCCTCCAGCGCAATGAATATAATAAGTTTGCTTAGTATCAATTTCTTTAGTCCACTCATTAATATAGTCCAACGGACGAGTTAAAGTGTTTTCTAAATGCTCTGCCTCATACTCTCCCGGCTTCCTAACATCAAGTGCATTAACATTTGGATTTTCATTAACGATATCCTCAAAAGCATCCGCAGAAATAGAAGTAATCGTATCTACATCCTTTCCACTAGCAGCCCAGGCAGCAATACCGCCTTCTAAATAGCCAATAGTATTATCATATCCTACACGAGCTAAGCGTGTAATAGCCTCTTCTTCTTTTCCCTCTTCAACAATTAGCAATAGGGGTTGCTTCAAATCTGTTATTAAAGCCCCTACCCATGGAGCAAACTGCCCATTAAGCCCAATATTTACTGATGAGGGGATAAAGCCCTTGGCAAACGCCTGAGGATCTCTGGTGTCAAGAATCAAAGCTCCTGTATGATTAACCATCGCTTCAAATTCATTTGGGGCTAAAGGAGTAGATCCTTTTTCATAAACCTCATCAAAACTCTCATAACCATGTTTATTCATAGCAGCATTTTTAGCAAAATACTGTGGTGGAGGTAAAATACCGTTTGTAACCTCCTCTATAAACTGTTCTTTTGTTGCTGCTTTTAGTGCATAATTCACTTCCTTTTGATGCCCAAGAGTATCAAAAGTTTCTTTACTCATGTTCTTACCACAAGCAGAACCAGCGCCATGTGCAGGATAAACCAGTACATCATCGGGCAAGGTTAATATCTTGTTATGCAATGAATCGTATAAAGTACCAGCCATATCCTCAACAGTTAAAGAACCTTGCTGAGCTAAATCAGGCCTACCAACATCACCGATGAATAAAGTATCTCCAGTAAAAATGCAATAAGCTTTGCCGTCCTTATCAGTTAACAAATAAGTTGTAGATTCCGGTGTATGACCAGGTGTGTGTAAGGTAGTAATCGTTAAATCTCCAATTTTAAATTGCTCACCATCTGTAGCAATATGAGATTTAAAGGAAGTTTTAGCAGTGGGTCCATATACAATTTCAGCGCCCGATTTCTCGGCCAAATCAACATGCCCGGATACAAAATCTGCATGAAAATGAGTCTCAAAGATGTACTTTATTTTAGCATTATCTTTCTCAGCTTTCTTTAGATACGGTTCAACTTCGCGCAAAGGATCTATTATAGCCGCCTCCCCATTACTTTCAATATAGTAAGCCGCTTCGGCCAAACAACCCGTATAAATCTGCTCAATATTCATTCCCATATACAAATTTAAGATTATAATCTTCCAGCTAAAAACCTACGCCGCAAATTTACTTTAAACAGTTAATTCGCCTCTTAAAGGCTGTTCTATTAAACGTACCAGTTCATTTCTCTCCAGTCCTTGCCCCATTAGGTACATTAATTTAGTAGTGGTGGCCTCAAAAGTCATATCATAACCACTTATCACTCCCATTTGTTGTAACTGTTTACTGGTTTGGTACATCCCAAGTTCAACAGAACCACGTTGACATTGAGTAATATCAACGATCAGCTTGCCTTTATCGATTGCCTTTTGCAGACATTCAATAAACCATTCAGCTGTAGTTGTATTTCCTGAACCAAATGTTTCCATAATTATAGCATCAACCGGCGAATTGGTTATTGCTTTAACCGCCTGTGGCGAAATGCCAGGATACAATTTAAGCACCCCAATATTTGGATTGAATTTCAAATTCACCTTTATTGCTTTCTCTGGCTGTGGCAAAATATAATTCTTGAAAAAAGAAAGCGTTACGCCTGCTTCTGCCAAAACCGGATAATTTGGCGATCTGAAAGCTTCAAATTTTTCGGCGTTATATTTTATAGACCTGTTACCCCTAAACAATTGGTAATCAAAATATATACATACTTCCGGAATCATTGCTTTTCCAGAATTCTTAGTGGCAGCTATTTCAAGAGCTGTAATTAAATTCTCTTTAGCATCCGTCCTGATTTCCCCGATAGGAAGCTGAGAGCCGGTAAGCACTACTGGCTTTCCAAGATTCTCTAACATAAAGCTTAAAGCAGATGCGGTAAAAGCCATCGTATCCGATCCGTGCAAAATCACAAAACCATCAAACTCCTCATATTTATCGCAAATCAGTTGTGCAAGATCAGCCCAAATCTCTGGTGTCATATTAGAAGAATCCAGAATTGGATCAAAAGAATACACATCAAGATCATAGTTCAGTCGTTTAAGCTCCGGAACATTTTGTTGAATCTGCTTAAAATCAAAAGGGATTAACGTACCTGTTACCGGGTCATTAACCATCCCTATGGTACCACCTGTATATATGATAAGTATTTTAGTCATTATTAAACTTTAAAAACGCTGATAGAGTTTGCTGTAGTTACTGAGGCAATTTCTTCAATACTTGTATTGTAAATCTCTGCTAAGCGCTCTGCAACATGAATAAGGTAGCTGCTTTCATTAGGTTTTCCTCTAAAAGGAACCGGTGCTAAATAAGGAGAGTCTGTTTCCAAAACAACATTTGTTAGTGGAATATTCATTAACACCTCATCTAATCCTGATTTTTTATAGGTTACAACACCTCCAATACCCAGATAAAAGCCAAGATCTATAGCCTGCTTAGCTTGCTCCAAATTTCCTGTAAAACAATGAAAAATACCTCTTAATTTTTCGCCTTTTTCTTGTTCAAGCACTTCAAAAACTTCATCAAAGGCTTCTCTGCAGTGAATCACAATAGGCAAATCAAGATCTTTAGCCCAGTTAATCTGCTCTACAAATGCCGTTTTCTGAATTTCTAAGGTGCTTTTATCCCAGTACAAATCAATCCCTATCTCCCCTATCGCATAGATTTCTCTGTCGACAATACTCTGGCAAATTTCATCCAGTACCAACTCATAATCCTCTTTAACTTCACAAGGGTGAAGTCCTGCCATAGCAAAACAGTTTTTAGGATATTTCTTTACCATTGCATCTATACTGGCAATTGATGCGATATCAACATTAGGTAAAAATAATCGTCCTACATTATTATCAAGGCAGCGCTGCATTAGCAAAGCTTGTTTTTCCTCGTCTGTTTCGTAATACAGGTGCGTGTGGGTATCTGTTAAAAGCATGAGCAAAGTTAATAAAAAACAACAGTAAGCTGACAACAACTGAAAGCCTATCCAAAAAGGATTAAGTCCCAGCTCTATTCAGCATAAATATTGTATCATATTAGACAATAGTCTAACAGAGTCTGACCTGAGTCTAAGGAGAGTCTGAGTTGAGTCTGTCAAGTTAGAAAATGCGGGGGGTCTTATAGCTTTTTTAGGAATCGACAGAGGGCTTTTAAAGGGGGGAGCAATTAAACAAAGTCAATATCATGAATCTTTTCGTCGTCCTGAATTTATTTCAGGATCACTAAAGAGAAAGAAAGCCTTGCTAGTGAGGGGTCCTGAAATAAATTCAGGATGACGACTGTATAAAAAAAGAGCCTTATCAATTTAATGATAAAGGCTCTTTTTTATTCGACTGTTTTTACAGTCTACTTATTATTTTTTAGTTGCAGGAGCAGCAGGAGCTATTGGAGCAATAGTTGCACCAGCTTGAGCTGAAGGTTTTTTAATATCTACAACTTCAATTTCAAAACATAAAGGAGAGAAAGGAGCGATTCCAGCTTGTGGCTGACCACCTTCTCCGTAACCTAATACCGAAGGAATGATTACAGTGATTTTTCCACCTTTACCAATTAATTGGTAAGCTTCGTCAAATCCTGGGATTGCAGCACCGATAGTAAACGGACGTGGAGCATATTTTGCCATAGCGTTATATTTTCCAGCTTCTTTAGCAACAGATTCGATAGAAGTATCAAAAATATTGTCTTTACCGTTTGCTTTTTTAGTAAGCAATTTACCAGTGTAGTTTAACATGATTGTATCACCCGCAACTGGTTTTTGTGCACTACCTGGAGTATTGATTACATAATGTAAACCAGATGCAGTAGTTTGAGTTTTAAGGCTATTATCCTCAATGAATTTTTTAATCTTACCTGCTTCAGAATCTTTTGCTTTAGCAATAGTAGCCTGGTAATCTTTTTGGAAAAACTCCTGAGCTTTCTTTTGGAAAGTTGAATCTGCTTCGCCAGCAGCTTTTTTCAATACTTTTTCAATTTTAACAGTAAACACCATGTAAGTATCTTTTGCATTTGCTGGTGGTTTTGGCTGACCAGAATGCTTAGCCATAGTATCAAGATTTAACTTAAATGTTGCACTATCACCTTCACCAAATAAATAAAGTACATCGTTCATATCACCCTCATAAGCTTTTTTTCCTACTGGAAATATTTGCGGCTGACCTAAATCGAACGTACTTACAATTGTTGAATCTTTTTCAGTTTTTTGGATAAAGTTAATCTTAACAATATCGCCTTCTTTAATTTTTTCAGCTCCTCCAGATTTGTGTATTTGATACATCAAACCGCCCGGTCCTTTTTTGTAGTTGTTACAAGCAGCTAATCCTAATGTTGCTGCGAAAAGAATTACTATACCTTTCTTCATGTGGTTTTATAAATTATTTTTGGTTTCTATTTATACTTTTTAATTATACTTAAAAGGGTTGCCCCTGTTTATTGTAACAATTGGGTTTTATATTCTATCAATACAGATTTAAACTGTTCTATTGTATCTTCTAAATTCTTATCCGACACCCCACCTGCAGCGTTTCTGTGTCCACCGCCGTTAAAGTATTTCTTACAAATCTCATTAGCAGGAAAATCGCCGGTGGAGCGCAAAGATAATTTAACTTTATCAGTTCTTTCAATAATAAATGCAGCAAGTCTGATCCCATTTATAGACAGCGCATAGTTTACTATCCCCTCTGTATCACCTGTAGCAATGTTAAATTTATTTAATTCCTCCTTGGTAACGGAAATAATTGCTGTATTAAACTCTCTGAAAATCTCTAACTTGTTACTTATACAATGACCCAAAAACCTCAGTCTGTTTTCAGTCGCATTATCATATACCAGCTGATGAATCCTCCAGTGCTCAGCACCTAAGTCAATTAAATCGGCAGCCATGCGGTATACATCTGATGTTGCCGAAGGGAACCGAAAAGAGCCCGAATCCGTCATTATACCAGTATACAAACAAGTGGCGATGTCTTTATTCATCCTTGCTCCATCTCCCAGTTCATTTACAATAAACTCATAAACTAACTGAGCTGCTGCACATGCACTAATACTCCAATGACGATAATCATCAAAATCTTCAGGTTCCAGATGATGATCTATCATTAATTTATAGGCATCTGAAGCTCTAACTAACTCACCTAATTCATTAATTCTGGTAAGACTGTTAAAATCAAGACAAAAAATCATTGCTGCTTCTGCAACCAATTCAGCAGATTGCTCTGGTTGCTCTGTATAAATGATCACATCAGAATTGTTAGGAAGCCAGTGCAAAAAATACGGATAGTCAGTTGGGGTAATCACCTTTACATGATGCCCAAGCTGAATCAAATACGCATATAGCCCCAAAGAGGAACCCATTGCATCCCCATCAGGTTTATGATGAGTAGTGATTACTATTTTTTGCGGCGTAGCCAGCAACGACTTTATTTCTGAAATGGACAACATAATTTTCGGTCGCAAAGCTAATGATTTAATGATTAATTGAACCTATTATATTTCTTCTGTAAATCTATTTATTTTAACCCTGCGGAGAGATCGCTGTAATTGTTTTACGCAGTACGGATTATATCTAAGTTTCAAACTTTAATATTAACAGTATAAAACGTAATTTTGCAAAAAAATTGAAATAAATAAAATGACAACGAACAGAACTTTTACCATGATCAAGCCTGATGCTGTTGCAAATGGGCATATCGGTGCAATTATTAATGATATAACTGCAGCTGGCTTTAAAATCATCGCATTAAAATACACTCAATTAACGCCTGAAACTGCTGGTAAATTTTACGAAGTACATAAAGAACGTCCTTTTTATGCTGATTTAGTAAGCTTCATGTCTTCAGGACCTATCGTTGCTGCTATTTTAGAGAAAGATAACGCTATCGAAGATTTCAGAACTCTTATTGGTGCTACCAACCCTGCAGAAGCAGCTGAAGGTACTATCCGTAATAAATATGCTAAATCTATTGATGCAAACGCTGTTCATGGTTCAGATTCTAACGAGAATGCTGCTATCGAAGGTGATTTCTTTTTCACCGCTGCAGAGCGTTTCTAAGACCCGTTTTCATCATTAATCTGGATATGCATCCTTTATGCCTATCGGCATCCTGAGAGCCTAGCATTCGAAAGAATGCAAAAAAGTGGCAATGACAATTTTGTATACTCGGTCGTCATCCTGAATTTATTTCAGGACCCCGCAAGAGAAGGGAAGCCTCGCTAGTGCGAGATACCGCTCTTCAGCGGCATGACGACCGCTATACACAACGAGCAGAATAACCTCTTTGTCATTGGTAATTTATTTCAGGATCTCGTTTAAGCAAGGTTTGAATAGCATGTTCGAGATCCTGAAATAAATTCAGGATGACGACCGTATTAAAATAAGCACCTCAAAAAAAGGTGCTTATTTTTTTATAAAGTTTGTACCTTTCGGAACAAATTTATTAAAATGAAGAAGATCGCAATCGCACTTTTATTACCATTATGCTCTGTTGCAGCACTCGCTCAAACAAGCAAAAAAACTACCCCTGCAAAAAAAGCACCTGCTGCTAAAAGCACAAAAAAACCAATCTCAGCACCTACTTTCAAAACTACACTGGATTCAGCTAGTTATTCTTTTGGAATAACAATGGCCTCTAATATGAAAAAAGATGGCTTGAATGCTCTTAATTACGACTTGTTTGTAAAAGGTCTTCAGGATGCTTTCAACGAAAAGCCATTTGCGCTTACAACACCAGCATCACAAGCTGCCATCAATAATCTGTTTGCAACTTTAAGTAAAAAGAAATTCGGACCTGCAATTGCAGAAGGATCAACATTTCTGGAAAACAACAAGAAACAACCAGGAGTTCAGGTAACAGCAAGCGGATTACAATACCAGGTTATTACAAAAGGTACTGGCATTATGCCTAAAGCTACAGATACTGTACTTGTGCATTACAAAGGTACTTTGTTAAACGGAAAACAATTTGACAGCTCTTACGACAGAAATGAGCCTATATCATTCCCTTTAAATGGTGTAATTGCCGGCTGGACTGAAGGCGTACAATTAATGCCTGCAGGTTCAAAATACAAATTCTTTATCCCATATAACCTTGCCTATGGCGAGCGTGGAGCAGGTCAGGACATCCCTCCTTACAGCACACTTGTATTTGAAATTGAACTACTTAAGGTAAACGGAAAGTAAATATAAAACCATTGGCGTAAGATTTTGTTAAGTAATAAAACAGAAAGCTTATGATGACCAAAAGATTTTTTCCACTTGCAATTATAGTATTTCTAACAACCACATTAACCAGCTGTAAATTAATTGAAGGAATTTTTAAGGCAGGTGTAATGACGGGGGTAATCGTTGTTGTTCTGGTTCTGGCACTAATCATTTGGCTGATCAGTAGAATATTTTAAAGCAAGTACAAACAAAACTACTACAGAAATACAATATCTGTAATCACTTCGGAGCCGGCACGTTCATTAATTTTTTGAATGATGCCGGCCCTAACCATCAGCAATTCATTTTTAACCACTGATGATTCAATCCTTACAAACAACTTTTTATGTGCTATATAAATTTGTGTAGTTCTGTTTGCAACCGCCTTGCCCATTAACTCTGGCCAAAAAGCTACTACAGAAGTCTCATCAAACCGCCCCTTTAATTTGTATACATTAAGTAATTTACCAATACCTTCTTTTAAGGTAATATCTTTAGGTTTACGCATGATTTACTGATCCGTTAATTACTTCAAATAATGTTACCGGCACATTTATCTTATTAAATAATGCCAAAACTCTCTCTCTTCCTGTATCTGTTATAAAAATCTGTCCAAAGTCCTGATGAGACACCAACTCCATTAGTTTGTGCATCCTCCTATCGTCCAGTTTATCAAAAATATCATCTAGCAACAGCAAAGGCTTAAACCCTTTATGTTCCTGAAGATAAGTATATTGAGCCAATTTCAATGCAATTAAAAACGATTTCTGCTGTCCCTGAGAACCGAACTTCTTTAAAGGCATTCCTGTAATGGTAAATAACAGTTCATCTTTATGAATTCCAGTGGTAGTTCTTTCTAAAATCTTATCCTTTTCTATAGATTGTGCTAGCAATTGTTCAAAAGGGGTATCAATTAGCTGACTTTGGTATTGTAAACTTACCTGCTCATTATCCTCTGTTAAAAACTGATAATACTTATCAAACAGGGGAATAAAATCAAGCATAAACTGCTTTCTTTTGGCGAATATCTTCATGCCTGATTGAACCAACTGCTCATTATAAATCTCCAGTAGAGTCGGATCATAGCTTCTGGTTATTGCTATCTGCTTAAATAGCGCATTCCGATTTAACAAATGACGGTTATAAAGAATAAGCTCATCCAAATAATGTGTATCTGTTTGTGAAATCACATTATCCATAAAACGCCTACGTTCCTCACTCCCATCGGTAATGATATTCGTATCATATGGAGAAATCATTACCAAAGGGAACAATCCTATATGATCAGCCAGTTTATCGTATTCCTTTTTATTTCTTTTAAACTGCTTTTTCTGATTTCTTTTTACCCCACAGGTAATTTTTTCATTCTTTTCCTTACGATCAAAATCGCCTTGTATTAAAAATAAATCTTCGGCTGTTTTAATCTGCTGACTATCTATTGGATTAAAATAACCCTTGCAAAGGCACAAATAATGTATTGCATCCAGCAAATTAGTTTTACCGGCGCCATTATTTCCAACAAACGCATTTACTGTTTTCGAAAAACTAATACTCGCATCTGCGTAGTTCTTAAAATTGAGAAGTGTAATATTTTTTAACCACATATTATCAGTAGCCAAAGTTACCGTTTAGCTTTGTTAAATCAGGCTGATGTTAACCTATTTATTTACCCACAAACTTTGGCGTTTTTGATGGTCTGTTACTACGTTAGATTAAGATATTAAACCATCGGTCGGTTCTAATTAACGCTCAGTTCATTAAAGTTTATTTAAATACTCAAAAAAGGGGTTGATACTTTAATGTAAAAATGTATTTTTGCAGTCCTTAATTTTTTTAAATAAAATGTCCACAACAGAAAAAGAAATAAATCAACCGGTAAGAAAGGGTTCTTTTTTACAAGAAAACTCGAAAAGCCTTTTGTTCATTGCAGGTGCTATCATTGTACTAATTGGAATTTACATCTGGTATCAGAGTGTTTATTTAAAAAACAGAGCGGAAGAAGCTTCAGCTAAAATGTATAAAGCAGAGCAATTCTTAGGAGTTGACTCATTAGCCAGCAAAGCTATAAACGGCGAAGGCGGTTACCCAGGATTTGAAAAAATTGCTGATGAGTATGCAAATACTAAATCTGCTAACCTAGCTAATCTTTATTTAGGTGGTATCTATTTACGTAAAGGTGAATACCAAAAAGCGATTGAGTCTTTAGGCAAATATTCTGAAACAGGAAGCCCTGTTGCAGATCCTTTAGCTTTAGGTTTACTTGGTGATGCATATAGCGAGCTAAAAGATTACAAACAAGCAATCACTTACTATAAAAAAGCAGCTGATAAAGCGAGCAACAAATTTACTTCTCCATTGTTCCTTAAAAAACTTGGTTTAGTTTATGAAGTTCAAAAAGAATATAAAGATGCTGCTGAAGCGTATACTAAGATCAAAACTCAGTATCCTCAAAGTCAGGAAGCACAAATGATTGACGAATATATTGCCCGTGCAGAAGCACAAGTAAAATAAGTCATCACAACTTTTATACAAAAGGCCGGTACATTCTGTACTGGCCTTTTTTGTTTAATCGATTGTCCTTATTTAATCGATCGTCATCCTGAATTTATTTCAGGACCCCTCAAGAGAAAATCAGCACCCCTCAAGAAAAAATTAGAGCCTCTCAAGAGAAAGAATGCCTTGCTAGTGCGAGGTCCTGAAATAAATTCAGGATAACGATTGACTAAATAAGGACGATCGATTAAAAAAAATGTCATTACCACTTTTTGCATTTCTTCTAATGCCAGGCTCTCAGAATAACAAATCCCTTATTTTGAAGAACCTTTGCTTAAACAATGCTGGGGAATTATTAGGGCGTTATTAGGGCGATTGGCCCTACCAAGGCCCTAGCAAAGCCCTATCAAGGCCCCAATAACAGAAGCCTCTAAAAACCCAAGAAAAACTCCTGGCTTACAACAGAACAGATGCTTTAATGAATTAGCAGATCATTACTTTTCAATTAAAAAACTTTTATGAATTTTCCCTAAATTTGCCGCATGGCAACACAATTAAAAAACCTGTCTGATTTTTCTCATACAACAGTACCGAATGGAAGCGCTTATAAAATAGCGATAGCAGTAGCAGAATGGAATGCAGAAATTACCGGAAGCCTGTACAATGGCGCGTTAGAAACACTAGTTAAACATGGCGTTGCTGAGGAGAATATCCTTTCAATTGCTGTACCCGGCAGTTTTGAATTAACATCCGCAGCCGATCTTCTTTTACAAAAACACAAAGATCTTGATGCTGTTATTTGTCTTGGCTGCGTAATTCAGGGAGACACTAAACACTTTGATTTTATTTGTGATGCAGTTGCAAATGGTATCACTCAGGTAAGTGTTAAACATAGCAAACCTGTTATTTTTGGTGTTTTAACCACCAATGATCAACAACAAGCGATAGACAGAGCAGGTGGTAAACACGGAAATAAAGGTGATGAAGCCGCTATTACCGCATTAAAAATGGCTGAGCTATCGGCTACAGTCTAAAATTACTTTGATACTTTCTTCAAAAGGTGTAGATTAGAAGAATATATCAATTAAAGATTCATACAGATGAAGAAAGTAGCTATTTTATTACTCGGCGTATTTTTTGCCATATCTGTTTTAGAAGCATGTTCTAACAAGATTTGTCCCGCTTACAATTCGTATCCGGAAGGCAAAAGAAGAAGATGATAACTAAGGCTAAACTTTAGAAAGATATTAGATGCAGTGGAAAAACATTACTGATTTAACTCAAATCAGCGAAATACAACAAAAAGAGGGTTATAGTTTAATATTTAAACACAGCACCCGTTGTTCAGTTAGCTCAATGGCTAAAAGACGTTTTGAATTGGACTGGGAAGCAATACCGGCTGATACCTCCCTATATTTTTTAGATCTAATCAGCTACAGAGATATTTCAGCACAAATAGCTGAGACCTTCCAGGTACATCATGAGTCACCTCAAATCTTATTGATTAAAAATGGCGATTGTATTTTGGATGCTTCTCATAGCGATATCTCTGCTGATGAAGTTGCAGAAGTGATAAAAGAATAACATTACACCATTCAAACATTTCAGTTTTGCAACAATTCAAACCTATTGCTTAACTTTGCCCCATGATCGCACTTCCGGTTGTTTCAGAAAACCCAGTACAACGTAAACCAGATTGGCTTAGAGTAAAGCTTCCTGTAGGTAAAGAATATGCACAAGTTCGTAGCCTTGTAGATACACACAAGCTCCATACGATCTGCGAAAGCGGTAATTGCCCAAATATGGGTGAATGCTGGGGTGCAGGTACTGCCACCTTTATGATTCTTGGAAATATCTGTACTCGCTCCTGCTCATTTTGTGCTGTAGCTACAGGCAGACCTTTGGCTGTTGATTTAGACGAGCCTAACCGTGTTGCTAACTCTGTTAAATTAATGCAGGTAAAACATTGTGTTATTACTTCTGTTGACAGAGATGATTTAAAAGACGGCGGTTCTATTATCTGGGCTGAAACACTACAAGCCATCAGAAGAGAAAGTCCTGAGACTACACTTGAAACACTGATTCCTGATTTCAGAGGCGTATGGGATAACTTATACCGCGTTTTGGAAGAAAGACCTGAGGTGATGTCGCACAACGTAGAAACCGTTAGACGATTAACCAAACAAGTCCGCATCCAGGCAAAATACGACAGAAGCTTAGAGTGCCTAAAACGTATCTCAGAATTTGGATTAAGAACTAAAACAGGTATTATGCTTGGCTTAGGAGAAACAGAGGATGATGTTTTAGAGGCTATGGATGATCTGGTAGCAAATGGGGTTCATATTTTAACCCTTGGCCAATATTTGCAACCTACACGCAACCATCACCCTGTGGTAGACTGGATCCACCCTGATCAGTTTGCTAAATACAAAGAAATAGGATTAGCTAAAGGCTTAAGGTATGTAGAAAGCGGCCCGTTGGTACGTTCTTCTTATCATGCTGAAAAGCATTTGTTTGATTTTTAACTGCCGGTTAATAAAAAAACAAATACTCCTTTCATCTTGTTGTAGTTTCTGTATATTAGCAAACCATTGGCAACTACAAAAAAAATATCGCTATCTGAAGAAGAGCTAGTTAGTAAACTGAAAAATCGGGATACTATTGCTATTCAGGCTTTGTATGATATGTACTCTGGTGCATTGCTAGGTGTTATCTCAAGAATTATTGAGCAAACTGAGGTAGCCGAAGATCTGTTACAAGAAACCTTTATAAAAATATGGAATTCGGCAGATAGCTACGACAGTACTAAGGGCCGACTATTTACATGGATGATGAACATTGCACGCAACTTATCTATCGATAAGGTACGTTCAAAAGATTTTAAAAACTCCAGTAAAAACCAAGATATAGAAAATAACGTAGATTTCATTGACGCACAAAAAGAAGTTACCTTTAATGCGGATATTCTGGGTATTAAAGATATGGTTACTGCGCTCAAGCCAGAATTTAATGATGTACTAAATATGGTGTATTTTAAGGGATATACACATGTGGAAACGGCAGAAGAACTAAATTTACCATTAGGTACCGTAAAAACGCGTATCAGAATGGCTATTATGGAATTAAGAAAGCATTTCAATTAAAGTGGAAGAAGTAAAAGCATATATTGAATCAGGCATACTTGAACTTTACGTTCTGGGGCAATTGAATGCTCAGGAGCAGAAAGAAGTTGAAGCAATGGCATCAAAACATCCTGAAGTAAAACAGGAAATTGAAGCCATTGAAATTGCTATGGAGCAATATGCGCTACAAAATGCCATTAAACCTTCTGAGGGTCTTGGTGATAAGATATTTGAAAAAATTGGACTATCTGACAACCTTGAAAAAGCTGAGCCGATAGTTGCTAAAGCAGTTAATGAGGTTAAACCAACTAAAGAAGCTGTAATTATTCCTTTAAATACAGCTCCATACGAATCTAAAATAAAAACGTTACGCATAGCTCTAGTGGCATGTATTGCACTTTTAGTAGTAAGTGTTATTGCACTTTACAATGCACACAATCAATTAGGTAGTGCAAAAGACCAGATAGCAGAATTAAACCTCAATAACGAGAAGTTTACAAGCACTGTTAATTTCATGAAGCAAAGCAATGCTGATCTGCAAAAGATTATTGACATGGCTAATGATCCTGATTGGAAAACAGTAAAGCTTGCAGGCACAGCTATGGATCCAAAAGCTAAAATGACTGTTTACTGGCATGCCAAAGGTAAGCATGTTATGGTTGACAACTCTAAAATGGATTTACCAGTAAACGATCAACAGCATCAGTATCAACTTTGGGCTATTGTAAACGGGAAACCGGTTGATTTGGGTGTATTTGATGTTAAAGCAGACTCTACCCACATTTTGGTAAATATGAAAGAAACCGGCTCTGCTGCTGCGTTTGCGGTAACTCTTGAAAAAAGAGGAGGCAGCGTAAACCCTACCATGAATCAAATGGTTGTAATAGGTAACGTTTCTATCTAAAGCTTAGCTTAACAGAAAATCTTTTATAGTTCTTGGAATTTGTTCTGCAACCTGAGAAGCGGTTACATTAAAGCTTTTTATTGCCAGATCATCACCTGCTTTACCGTGGAAATAGCAGCCCAGTATTGCAGCATCTTTTGCCGCATAGCCTTGTGCAACATATGCAACAATTATTCCGGTAAGTACATCACCCATTCCACCTTGTGCCATTGCAGGGTTACCTGTAGAATTAATAAATACCTCACCACGTTGACTTACAATGAAGGTATATTGGTTTTTTAAGACAATAACTATTCCTAACTGAATTGCTTTCTTTCTTGCAGTTTGCAATCTATCCCACCAATTGGTATGCTTACCAAATAAACCATCAAACTCTTTTACATGTGGGGTTAATATAGAGTGCTTTTCTATTATAGCCAACAGATCAGGGCGAGATGCCAATATGTTTAAAGCATCAGCATCAGCAATAAAATCTCTTTTTAAAGTGAATAACTGAGCTAATGTTTGCTCTGCTTTTGCTCCCTTACCTAGCCCTGGACCAATAGCAATAGCGCTATACTTAGTTAATGCGTCGTTTTTAAGAAGCGCCTTTCTTTTTATGAACATCACTTCCGGGAGCAATGTATTTAATGCCGTCAATCCACTTTCAGGCATCGAGGTTGTAGTTAAACCTGCCCCTGCATACAAACACCCCTTAGATGTGAGCAATGCAGCCCCCATGGTTTGCTGAGCCCCGGCAATGATTAGCGCATGCCCATAGCTTCCTTTATACGAAAATGCTGCTCTAGGCTTAAATAGCTTTTTAATATCCTCTGGTTCTATTAAGCGAAAAGGAGATGTTTCTTCTTCTTTAGTGGTTTGTTTGCCTAGTCCCTTCCCTACTATCTGCGTTTTACTTTGCGGATCCGAATCAGGGAGGAAAGAGTTTAAAAAAGTAGCCATATGCTTAAAGTCCCATTTCTTTTTTCAAAAATTTACCGGTAAGGCTTATTGGGTTTTGAATTAAGCCCTCAGGAGTACCCTCAAAGATAATTCTACCACCACCTACTCCACCCTCTTCACCAAGATCTATAACCCAATCAGCAACTTTTACCACATCCAGGTTATGTTCAATAACTAATACTGTATTTCCCTTCTCAACCAATTCGTTTAGTACTCCTAATAAGACACTGATGTCTTCAAAGTGTAGTCCTGTAGTTGGTTCATCAAGGATGTAAAATGTTCTTCCTGTATCCTTTTTAGAGAGTTCAGTAGCTAACTTAACACGTTGCGCTTCTCCCCCAGATAAAGTTGTAGATGATTGACCTAAAGTAATATAACCTAAACCAACATCCTTTAAAGTCTTAATTTTACGATAAATTGCCGGCATGTTCTCAAAGAAATCGCAGGCCTCCTCAATACTCATATCCAATACATCACTGATGGACTTACTTCTGTAACGTACTTCTAATGTTTCACGGTTATATCTTTTTCCACCACACTCTTCACAAGGCACTTGCACATCAGGTAAAAAATTCATTTCTATAACCTTCATTCCTCCACCCTGACAGGTTTCGCAACGTCCTCCTTTTACATTAAAAGAAAAGCGACCTGGTTTATACCCTCTGATTTTAGCTTCGGGTAGTTGTACATATAAATTTCTAATGTCTGAAAATACGCCAGTATAAGTAGATGGATTTGACCTAGGTGTACGGCCAATAGGTGCCTGATCTATTTCAATTACTTTATCTATCTCTTTTAAGCCATTGATCTTTTCATAAGGCAATGGATGCTTTTTAGCCCTAAAGAAATGATGATTTAATATAGGATAAAGGGTTTCTGTAATTAAACTTGACTTACCACTGCCTGATACTCCGGTTACAGCAATGAACTTGCCCAATGGGAAATCAACTGAAACATCCTTTAAGTTGTGTCCACTAGCCTTAATAATAGAAAGCTTGTGCCCATTTCCCTTTCTGCGTTTTTCGGGCACTATTATGCCCTTTTTACCATTCAAATAGGCGGCAGTTAAAGTATCTGATTTTAAAATCTCCTCAGGAGTGCCTTGAGCAACAATTTGTCCCCCGTGAGCACCTGCTGCAGGGCCTACATCTATTACATGATCTGCTTCCAGAATCATATCCTTATCATGCTCAACAACAAGCACAGTATTTCCAAGATCCCTAAGATTCTTAAGGGCACCAATTAAACGTTCATTATCACGTTGGTGCAATCCAATACTTGGCTCGTCCAAAATGTACATCACATTCATCAGTTGCGAGCCAATCTGAGTAGCTAACCTTATTCTCTGTGCTTCACCACCTGAAAGTGTACGTGCTGTACGATCTAATGACAGGTAGTTTAAACCTACATCGGTAAGGAACCCTAATCTTGCACGGATTTCTTTAAGGATTTCCTTTGCAATAGTATTCTGTCTATCGTTTAACCTGCTTTCAACATCTACATACCAATTTTTAAGGCTTACGATGTCCATTTCCGCAAGTTCAAATATATTCTTGCCGTCAATTTTAAAGTTCAGGCTTTCTTTCTTTAAACGTGCTCCATTACATACAGGACAGGTTTTTAGCTTACGGAAACTCTCCATATCATCAACCGCACCTTCGCCCTTACGCTCATGTTGTTCTTCTAATAGTTTAATGATCCCGTCAAAAGAAATCTGGTAATTCTGAACGTTCCATTTATTGTATTCAACAGCAACACTTAGCAATTCATGAGTACCGTTAAGAAGGATATTGATATTTTCCTCACCCAGTTTTTCAAGTGGCGTTGAAAGTGAGAAGTTGTATTTTTTTGCAAGAGCCTTTAATACCTGGAAAACCCAAACTTCGCGGTACTCTCCCAAGGGAGCTAACCCACCATTTAGAATACTTAGTTTAGGGTTTGGAATTACCGACTCCTTATCGATTACAAAAATATAACCCAGGCCGTCGCAATTTTCACAGGCTCCATATGGAGAGTTAAAAGAGAAACTATTAGGCTGTGGCTCATCGTAAGAAATACCCGTAGTTGGGCACATTAAAAAGCGACTAAAGTGCGAAACATTATTAGCCTTATCGCTTATTTTAATGATTCCCTTACCCAAGCGCATAGCGGTTTGGAGCGAATCTTGAAGGCGCTTTACATCCTTCCTATCAACAACAAGTCTATCTACTACAATCTCAATATCGTGAATTTTATACCTATCGACCTGCATTTTAGGCGTGATATCTTGTATATCACCATCAATACGAACTTTTACATATCCTTGTTTACGAATCTGTTCAAAAAGCTCACGATAGTGTCCTTTACGACCTTTAACAACGGGTGCCAGTATGTTCACCGGCATGTCATCATATTTATTAAAAATGTTATTCAGAATCTGGTCTTCACTCATGCGCTCCATTTTCTCACCTGTATTATAAGAAAAGGCATCAGCTGCACGAGCATAAAGCAAACGCATAAAATCATAGATCTCAGTAATTGTACCCACAGTAGATCTTGGGTTTTTACTGGTTGTTTTTTGCTCTATTGCAATCACGGGACTTAAGCCAGAGACTTTGTCTACATCAGGTCTTTCCATCCCGCCCATAAACTGGCGCGAATAGGCACTAAAGGTTTCCATATATCTACGCTGTCCTTCGGCATAAATAGTATCAAAAGCCAATGATGATTTACCACTCCCACTTAAGCCGGTAATTACTACCAGCTTATTTCTTGGAAAGGAAACATCTATATTCTTAAGGTTATGCACCCTGGCACCATACACTTCTACATCTTTTTGCTCGCCCAGGTCAATGGTATTTTTGCTCATATATATATTAAAACCAATATGGATATCTGATGATTAAGATAACAATTTCAAAGGCACAAAGGTAAGCCATTATAAGGAAAGATTATCTATTTACCAAACTATGGTTGTGTCATTTTCTGTAGGATGACCGGTACAAACCAATACTCGTCCGGCGGCAATTTCATCGTCCATTAAAATCTCATTATAATCCATACGCACATTACCTTTGATACAATTTGCAGTACAGGTACTACAGATTCCTGCCTTACAACTGTAAGGAACGTCTATATTTTTTTCAAGAGCTGCATTAAGAATCGTTTTATTGTAAGGTACCGAAAGATGATATTCCTTACCTTTTAGATTTAAAACAACTGAATAAGTATTGGTATCCTTTACTTCCTTTTCGGTAGTATCATCCTCATCTACCTCATCTTCAGGCATCACAAAAGTCTCCCTTTTAATCTGAGTTATATCAAACCCCAAATTAAGGAGTGTAATACGACAGGTAACCATATAATCTATTGGCCCACAAGTATAAAACAAAGCCTCTTTACTATCAAACTCCATGTATTCCTTTACTATTTTTTCAATAAGAAACACGTTTAGTCGGGCCATAAGCAGGTTTTTGGATTGACTGGATACATATATTATCCTAAACCTATCCGGATATTTCTCCTGTAGTACATTAAGCTCCTCATAAAAAAGTGTCTCTTCCGGGGAACGACTACTATATATAAGGACGATCTTTGAATTACTTTCTCTTATAAGCGCCGTTTTAATGATTGCAAAAAGAGGTGTAATACCCACTCCGGCTCCAAAAAGAAAAACCGTTCTTTTAATGAGATCTTGTGGGACATAGGTAAACAAACCATTAGGATGCAGAGCATACAAAATATCACCTACAACAGTTCTGTGGTGTAAAAGCCTGGATATTTCTCCATTTTCCACACGTTTTATTGCAATAGCAAGTGGCTCATCAACATCAGGAGAACTACAAAGCGAATATGACCTCCTAAGTTCTTTTCCCTGAATATCAAATACTAATGTTAAAAATTGACCTGCCAAATATTCCGGTCTCGGCCCATCTAAAACATCGAAGGTAAGAACAAGTGTTTCTCCCGGACCATATTTCATGTCTTTTATGCGCAATTTCATCAATCCCATAGGGCAGTAAATTAGCAATTTTCAAATAAAACAAAAAGCCGTTCCAATAATTTGGAACGGCTCTCCCCATTTGCACGTATCTTTCTGTTTCTAGTTTATAGAACTCTGAGTATTACTCTCGTTCACTGCTAACAATCCTCTTGGGGCTGTATAACCGTGACGAACAGGATCTTCCACTATCTCTTTCATGGAAATCAATTTATAAACATAACCACCTGTTTCGTGATTCAGTTTCATTTTGAAATAATTATCCTGATTTTGTTTGTCTATCTGTCTCCTCATGTGACCATCACCTACATTATAGGCTGCTGCTACGAGCGTCCAGCTATCAAAAATACCATAAAGTTCTTTGATGTATTTAGCGGCAGCTATAGTTGATTTACGTAAATTCTTACGTTCATCTACTTTTGAGTTGACTTTTAAACCATATGTACGGGCAGTTGCCGGCATAAATTGCCAAAACCCTGCAGCACCTTTTGGTGATACTCCCGATTTTAATCCTGATTCTACTAAGGGAACATATTTGAAATCCTCAGGAATGCCATATGCGGCAAGGATTGGTTCTATCACAGGGAACCATTCTGCTGCTTTTCTATGCAAGCGATTAGTTTGTAAATTATCGAAGTTAAATTCAGCTAGAATCTTCTTCATTTTACGTTCCACTTTGGCATCCCCTAGTGGTAATGTTTCTTCTGCGAAACTTAATCTTGCCATCAGAGATAATGGCTTTTCAATTGATGTTACTGTTGTATCTTTTGTTGTTGTTTTTTCTTCTTTTGAAAGATTTTTTGTTGCTTGGGGCATGTTGTAAGCAAACACTTTTGCCATAACCAGTAATGAAATAATTACCGTACATGTTATTATGTGTTTCTTTATCATTTTCCTCCTTTTTTTGGTGAATAATATAAAACGCCTGCAAACATACAACATATTTATCTAATTATCAACCTTTTACAAAAAACACCTCCAAAATCCGCGTTTAAACGCTCTGAGGCAAGTTTATTTCAATTGAATGACAACAAGAGAATAAATGTCCAAAAACAGGTGTTTTTCACTAAAAAACCCGGGCCTAAAACCACGAAAACTGAATTAAAAAAACCATGCATTTTTAGAAGAACATTAAGTTGGACTACTGAAATTTATCAAGTAAAAACTACAAAGCTATTACAGTTTCTGCACACTTAAAATTGTGAATTAGAGCAATTTTAGGTAAGTTTGCACCCGCATAAATTATGCAGTTAAAATCGTATCATGATAAAAAACAACAACAGGAACAGTCGGGATGACAAGTCCAAACCGGGAAACCGAAGCACAACTGGCAAAAGACCAAGTGGAACAGAGAGTTCTTACAAAGGAAAAAGCAAGTTTGACGATAGAGAAGGAAAAGATAATAAATTTGGCGCTTCGAAGGACTTTAAGCCAAGAGCGGCGAGAGAAGGAGACAGCAATAGAGAGTACAAACCAAGAGAGGGAGATAGAAAGGATTTTAAACCTAGAGAAGGAGACAGAAAAGATTTCAAACCAAGGGGAAGCAGAGATGGAGATTCCAGAGGCTTTAAACCAAGAACTGAAAATGACTCAAAAGATTTCAAATCAAGAGGGCCAAGAAGTTCAGGTGGTGATTTCAAACCAAGAACAGGTAGAGATGGTGACTCTAAAGGCTTTGCCCCTAGAGGAGCAGCTGGTAAAGATTTTAAACCAAGAACACCAAGAGACGGAGACAGCAGAGATTACAAGCCAAGAGCTTATAAAGAAGGTAGCTCAAGAGAAACTCCTCCAGGAGAAAAAACTCGTAGTTACATAAAGAAAGACAATTTCAGTACTGGTGGTGACAAGCCTTTCAGAAAATTCGATGACAAAAAAAGTCAGACTTCAAGAAGTACTGACAGCAGACCTTTCAGAAAAAGAGATGGAGAAAGTCCTAAATCAGACTTTCAGGCTCGTCCAGATCGCGGAGAACGCGGTGCACGTCCTGAGCGTTTCGATAAAGAGACTGTAATGCGTAGCAGGAAATCTCCTGTTATAAAAGATGATGGTTTAATTCGTTTGAACAGATACATTGCAAATTCAGGAATTTGTTCTCGTCGTAAAGCCGATGAGCTGATCGCTGCAGGTGTAGTATCTGTTAATGGAATGGTTGTTTCTGAATTAGGTCAGAAAGTTGATCCTTCAAAAGACGAAATCCGCTACAATGGCGAATTGCTTAAACGCGAGAAAAAGGTTTACGTTTTATTAAACAAGCCTAAAGATTACATCACTACCACTGATGATCCACAAGAACGTAGAACTGTTATGCAACTTGTTGAAAAAGCAAGTAGAGAACGTATTTATCCTGTTGGAAGATTAGACCGTAACACTACTGGTTTATTATTAATGACCAATGATGGTGATCTGGCTGATAAATTATCTCATCCTAAAAATGGTATTACCAAAATTTACCATGTAGAGTTGAGCAGAAGTTTAAGTCAGGGAGATTTGAATAAAATTCAGTTTGGACTAGAATTAGAAGATGGTATAATTAAACCAGATTCAGTATCTTACGTGACTGGTGGTAGTAAGCGTGAAGTTGGTATTCAGATCCATAGCGGTAAAAACAGGATTGTTCGTAGAATATTTGAACACCTGGGCTATGATGTAGTGAAATTGGATCGCGTAGTTTATGGCAACTTAACTAAAAAAGATCTTCCACGTGGAAGATGGCGCTTCCTTGAAGAACATGAATTGATACAAATCAAACATTTGATTAAATAATTTAAACATGAGAAAATCCTTCCTTTTGCCCATTATTCTTTTAACAATGCAAAGTTGTGCACAGTCAAATGATTACAACTTGATAATTGGTACGTATACGAATACAGGTAAAAGTGAAGGTATCTACACTTATAATTTTAACACCAAAACAGGTGAATCTAAACAGCTAAGTATTGCAAAAGGTGTTGAGAATCCAAGTTACCTTACTGTAAGTCCGGATAATAAATTTGTTTATGCTGTAAATGAAACCGGTAAAACAAGTGCTGTTAGTGCATTTAGTTTTGACGCAGTAAAAGGCGATCTTAAGTTTCTGAATAAACAGGCTACAAATGGTGAAGATCCTTGCTATATCGTTACCGATGAAAAAAATGTAATCTCCGCTAATTATTCTGGAGGTAATGCATCCATTTTTGGCATTGAAAGGAATGGCTCATTAGGCGCGGTGAAACAAATTATACAACACTCTGGAAAAAGCGTTAATAAAGACAGACAAAACAGTCCTCATGTGCATATGGTGTTTTTTACACCAGATCACAAATACCTAATCATTAACGATCTTGGGACTGATAAAGTTTATCTATATAATTACAATATCAACGGAACTAATAATGTTCTTACGCCTCACGACAGTGTAGCAGTTACACCTGGTGCCGGACCTCGACACATTACTTTTAGCAAAGATGGTAAATACGCGTACCTGATTCATGAGATGGATGGAGGCATAACCGTTTTTAGTTACAGCAGTGGTTCTTTAGAAAAAATACAAGAAACAAAAATTACTGAAGACGGATTTACAGGCGAAAATGGCGCAGCAGATATTCACATCTCTCCAGATGGGAAGTTCTTATATGCAACCAACAGAGGCAGTGAAAACAACATCACAATTTTTGCTATTGAAAAAGGCGGCTTATTAAGTAAAAGAGGTCAAACCAGCACTTTAGGCAAAGGCCCAAGGAATTTTGTAATCGACCCTACTGGAAAATACTTGCTGGTTGCACATCAATACACAAATGATGTGGTAGTCTTTGAACGTAATTCACAAACAGGCGAATTAAAAGATACCGGCAAAAGGATTGAAGTAGGCGCTCCTGTGTGTCTGGTTTTTGCACCTAAGAAATAAGACAAAATATAACTTGACTAGTCAACTCATTAAAAAAGAGGGTATATCATGATTTATGATACACCCTCTTTTTTTGCTTTCGTCATTCTGAATTTATTTCAGAATCTCACAACAACTATTCAAAAAACATACTCAAGAGAGATTCTGAAATAAATTCAGAATGACGAAACACTCTTTTTTTACTTTTTAAGCGGCTTTTATACTAAACCGCTTTTACCTTATGCTGTGCTTCGATAACCTTATTATAATAATTAATGTAGTATGGAAGGATCTTTTTCAAATCAAAGTCTTTAGCCCTTATAAAGGCATTTTCTTTAAACTGCTTTAATATCTCATCATTTTCCAAAATATGAATAGCTTTTGACGCCATATCATCAATATCACCAACGTTACTCATGTATCCGCAAAAGCCATCAACATTTAATTCAGGCAATCCACCTGCATTTGAAGTAATAGCCGGAACCTTGCAAGCCATTGCCTCTAATGCTGCCAAACCAAAGCTTTCTGACTCTGAAGGCATTAAGAATAAATCAGAAACAGAAAGGATCTCTTCGATAGCATCTTGCTTTCCCAGGAACCTCACATGCTCACAAATACCCAGATTCCTACAAAGTTGCTCATCATAAGCTCTCTCTGGCCCATCACCAACCATTAATAATTTGGAAGGAATTTTTGCCTGAATCTTTTGAAACATCCTAATTACGTCGGCTGTACGCTTTACCTTTCTAAAGTTTGAGGTATGAATTAGTATCCGCTCATTGTTAGGTGCTATTGCTTTTTTAAAATGATCCTTTGGTTTTAAGCTAAATCTTGAAAAATCAATAAAATTCGGGATAACCTGAATCTCATTTGTAATTTCAAAATGCTTTTCTGTATCATCCTTTAAACTTTGAGATACCGTGGTAACCCCATCTGATTTATTAATAGAAAAAGTAACCACAGGCTTATAGGTCGGATCTTTACCCACAAGTGTGATATCTGTACCATGCAGGGTAGTTACAAATGGAATGTTAATTCCATAGGTTTCTAGAATCTGCTTTGCCATAAATGCTGCAGATGCATGAGGAATTGCATAATGAACATGCAGAATATCCAATTTCTCAAAACGTACTACATCTACCAATTTACTTGCTAATGCAGATTCGTAAGGTGCATAATCAAACAAAGGATAATCCCTAACTGATACTTCGTGATAAAATAAGTTCTCAGAGAAAAAGTCTAACCTAGCAGGTTGACTATATGTTATGAAGTGTACCTGATGACCTTCGTCGGCAAGTGCCTTGCCTAATTCAGTGGCAACTACACCACTACCTCCAAAAGTCGGGTAACAAACGATACCTATTTTCATGAATATTTTTTTACGATGCAAAGTACACTACTTAAACTGAGCTTTATGTTAAACAATTGCAATTATTTAACTTTTTAGTTAATCCTAAGTGTCAATTTAAGATTTCATCTCGGCTTGTATCACAAGATACATTTCATTTGGTCTTTGTGTACCAATGTAATATTCAAATCCATCAGTATCTGTAAGTACTATGGCATCCTTTCCAGAGGAATAGAATCTTATGCTTCCTTTGCGGTGAAGATTGTAAACGGGGTTATTAAATAAGTAATTGCTATAAGTGTCCTTTCTTACCTTAACGATAGAGTTCAAATCTATTTCTACCTTTTTTGCAGACCACAAACCACTAATAATGATTTTCTTATTATCGATAATAGTTTTGTACTGTATTAAAAAAAGTAAAGCAATAGAAACCCCAATGATGCCAAAACCTACTACAAGAAACAAATCCTGTGTATTATCTCGGTCACGTTCATATACATAAGCGGCAAAACAAAATGCGGACATAACCAGCCTGATGCAAATCCTGATATAATCACGTCCGATGTACTGTTTTTCAAAAAAAGCGTAGCGGTTGCTCATTTGTGTAAATTTCAATAAAGTTACTTTTTTTTTGTTTGCGCAGTACCCCTATCTCAGTTAAGATTGTTTAAAAAATGTAATTTGATTATTTTAGATCAAAAATAGCCACTCTTTTTGTGGTAGAGGTTACTTTATACCTATTATCCTGCCTCATCCCTCCTAACCAAATAACTTCTCCATTTCCATTTATCAGAACAGGAATATTATTTTTTTCAATAAGAGGAACTTTTTCATCTATAAAAAAATCACTTAACTTTTTATGGGTTTTCATCCCAAGAGGTATAAACTTATCCCCAGACTGCCATGCCCTTACCACCAAAGGATATAAAAGTTTATCTGCATCAATAAATGCTTTATGCGTATTTTTTTCAAAGTAGGGTTTATCATCAAAAGACATAAATATTTCATGATTCCTCAGAGCCACATTCTTATCATTAACGTGAATAAATGCAATTTCCTGATGTTCATCTTTAGCAGGACTTAAGATTAGGTCATCTCTATCTATAGTAATCCGATGCGTGTTACTATAAAAAGAAGTTCCACTCTGCTTACCCAAGGCTTGTAACAGTTCAACTACTACCAGTTCAGAAAACCCGAAAGGTTTTAGTAGCTCAAACATCAACAAGCGCTGAGGTGTTAATGCCTTAATCTTATCAATTGAGAGATGAATGATACCCTTTCTTTCGATTAGTACTTCTCGTTTTAATTCAGAAACTGCATTTTGAAGTACAAGTTCTGTCTCTGCAAATCTTTGTATATTTTGTGCAAATGTCAGTTCCAGATTAGGATTGATTTCTTTAAGATGAGGAATAACCTTTAAGCGCACCTTATTACGCGCATAATCTGTTGACAAATTTGAACTGTCTTCAACAAAATCAATGTTATTATTTGATATTATTTTATTGATTTGCTCTCGCGAAAGAAAGAGCAGAGGTCTGATAAGTTTATCCCTTTTAGGTAAAATACCATGCAACCCAGCAATTCCGGTTCCTCTTGTTAAATTTAACAAAACAGTTTCTATGGCATCGTCCTGGTGCTGTGCAAGCGCTACAAAACTATAATCATTAGCTCCCCGAATTTCTTCGAACCAGTTGTAGCGCAAATCTCTTGCTGCCATTTGTGTTGAGATCCTTTGTTTTGAAGCGTATTCCTTAGTTTTAAAATGAGTTACATAAAATGGTACCTCTAAAGCCCCCGCAAGCATTCGCACAAAGCTTTCGTCGCGCCGAGATTCATCTGCTCTTAAACTAAAATTGCAATGTGCTATACCAAAATCAAAACCTGCGAGTTTAAAGAGATGAGCCATTAAAACAGAATCCTTTCCCCCGCTAACAGCAAGTAGAATTTTGTCGTTAGCAGTGAAGAGCGCATTATGGCTAATAAAATCTTTAAAATTTTGAATGGGTAACATCTTTCAAAAATATTTAATTAAAATGGTAAGCAAAAAACTAACTTTGTAAAGTGCAGAAAATACGCCTTTTCGTTATCTTTTTAATGTTTCCTTTCTCTTTGCTAGCGCAACAGAGAACCAAAATTATTTTGGATAGTGCTAAACAAGGACATACAGATGGGAAGAAAAACATTTCCTATTTAAACTTCCCTGTATTTATCCATGAGAATGCTACCCTAACTTGTGATAGTGCCGTTTTTTACCAAAACGACAATGTTTTTGAGGCTTTCAATAATGTACACATCAATCAGGGAGATACCATAAACATTTACTCTGACCATCTAACATACAACGGAAACACTAAGATAGCCCATTTAACCAGTAATGTGCGAATGATTGACAAAGAGTCTGTCCTCACTACTAATACATTGGACTATAATATGGCAACCAAAGTTGGCACATATGTAGATGGGGGGAAAATAGTTAACAAAGATGTAACACTAACCAGTAAAAACGGCTATTATTTTTCAAATAGCCGAGACTCATATTTTCGTTATAATGTAGTGGTAGTTACTCCTCAAAGCACCATTAAATCAGATACGCTTAGATATAACACCCTCACCAATTGGGCTTATTTCTATGGACCTACGAATATAAAAGGCAAGGAAGACAATCTTTATACTGAAAATGGAGCCTACAATACTAAAACAGAATACGCTTATTTTGGAAAAAAGAACCTGTATACCAATGGCACAAAATCCTTAAAGGGAGATAGTTTATACTACGATGGAATAGCAGGCTATGGTAAAGCTGTAAGGAATATAATATTTAAGGATACTGCAGATAAGACTATATTATATGGTCAACTTGGCTATTATTACAAAAAAGATGAACGTGCTGTTGTAACCAAAAATGCATACGTGGGTATGGGGACTAAAGACTCTGTGACCATAAACAACAAATTACAACCTGATACTTTATGGCTGGGATCTGATACTTTGGAAACTCAAATGGTGCTTCAAAAAACATTAAGGTTAATTGAGTCACCCGTTCTTAAAAAGAACAATGAGTTAGGCGATCCAGAAAAGCCAAAGAAACAAGACGGATCAACAAAAGCATCTGGCATGACAGCAGAAGAAATCGGACTTTCACCAAAAAAGAAAGATAAAAAGTCAAGCAAAGAGCCTCCTAAATTTGACAGAAAAGCTAATAAAAATATAAAACCGGTAGATAGCACTACTATTAAAGCGGTTAAAGACACATTAACAAAGAAAATTAGCGTACCAAAAGATAGTCTTTCAAAAGACACTATCGCTCAAAAAAAGCCTAATATTCCTCCACTAATTAAAGATTCTTTAAAGAATGTTAAAGATCCGCTAAAAGTTATTAAAACTGATATAGCGGTCAAGAATCCTGATACTTTAGTTAAAAAGGCTGATAGTTTGGTTAAATCAGGAAATCTGGTTAAAAAAGTAGATGGCGCAATTAAGGCTACAGACAGTTTATTAAAGAAAAACGTAAAAGACTCAACAGTTTTTAATCCCTTGGACACAGTAAAAACACGTTCTATTAAGGCTTACCATAATGTTAGGGTTTACAAATCTAACATGCAGGCTATGGCCGATTCGCTATTTTACACCAGTGCAGATTCTACACTAAGATGGTACGGAAGTCCTATTTTGTGGTCTCAAGGTTCCCAACAAACAGGAGATACTATTTATCTGCGATTAAAGAACAACAAACTTAATACACTACAAGTTATCGAAAATGCGTTTCAAGTAAATGTAAATGCAGACTCTGCAAAATTTAATCAGATAAAGGGGAAACTTATCACAGCTTTCTTTAAAGATGGTGAATTAAGTACCATGTTTGTGGACGGAAATGCTGAAAGTGTCTATTACAACAGAGGCAAAGACAGCACCTATACGGACATGAATCAAACTGTAAGTAGCAGGATAAAGATCATGTTTAAAAACAAAGAGATAAACCACATACTTACTGTTAAAGAGCCTGAAGGGGTTCGTGTGCCCGTAACGGAGATGAAAGAAGATGTCTTATTAACAGGATTCACCTGGAAACCCGAATTCCGACCACTTTCTAAAAAGGAGGTCATCAATGGTAAACCAAAGGCTAAGCAACCGGCTTCGAAAAAGCCTGCTATTGGAACAAAAAAATCAGGCCCTCCGGTTAATAAAGTCAAAGGTAAAGGCTCGGTAACTCAGAAAGATTTAGTAAAAACAGCCGTCAAGGAAATTACAAAAGCGGCGTCCAAAGTTGATTCTACAACGCTGGATTCTGTAAAAGCTATTATACCTCAGATTAAGAATTTACCTACTAAAGTTGATTCTTTAAAGAAAATTATTGCTCCTAAAAAACCTGATTCTCTTAAAGCTGATACAAGTAAAAAAATTACGCCTGCTCCTTTAAAAAAGCAATAAGCTTTTTCATTGCAATAGCTCTGTGACTTATAGCATTCTTTTCGGTCATGCTCATTTGGGCAAATGTTCTATCGTAACCATCAGGCATAAATATTGGATCATAGCCAAATCCATCCTCGCCAATAGGAGTATGCGTAATGTTACCATAAACAACTCCTTCAAAAAGATATTTCCTGTTGTTTTTATTTAATGAAATAACTGTTTTAAAATGTGCTTTTCTATTGGCTACCCCCTCCATTTTTCTTAAAACAAGATTAAGGTTTGCTACATCATCTCTAACACCAGAATACCTTGCCGAGTAAATTCCCGGCTCATTGTCTAAAGCATCAATCTCCAAACCGCTATCATCAGCAAAACAATCCAACTTAAAATTTTCAGTTACATAACTGCTTTTAAGTTCAGCGTTTGCTGCAAAAGAATTTCCGGTTTCGGGAATATCAACATCACAACCAATATCTTTAAGATTTAAAACCTTATATTGATTTATAAGAAACTTCCCAACTTCTTCTGCTTTGTGCTTATTATTAGTGGCAAATACCAATTCAGGTAAAATCATAATCCCAATTGTTTCAAACTCCCCCACAATACCTTTTTCCCATTTGTATCTTCGTCCAGCTTTTGCAAAGCCGAAGAAAAGATAAGCTTTACACCACCTTCAGTTACTACCATGTTTTCAGGATGTTTTTTTAACCCCAATTGTTCAGCAGACACACCAAAAGCGAAAACAATAACGCTCGAAAAACGAACTTTCAGCTGCTCATAACTTGCTCCTTTGTATCTAGCATAATTTAGCAAAGCGAAATCACTAGCTGATAGATTAATGGATTTAACAATCTTTCTTAACAACTCTCTCCCCTTTTCGTCACTAACATCATTCTGCTCATCATTAACCAAAATTAGGATATTGCGATTATTGTTACCTAAAAATTTAAAATCCGGTTGCTCCTTTATTAACGAAACCACTGGCTCAGATACTACTGATGGTTGCGCAAGTGAAGGCACCTCTTCTTTTAAGTAAATTTGACTTTCTTCTTTTAATGTGCTATCTGGCTCATTAACAAGGTAAATATCATCTGTAAAAAATAAACGCAGACCTTCTCCGTTAGTTGTAAGTTGGCTAACCATTAATGATAATTTTATTGGAAATCTTTTTTCTGTTAAAATTAGTTAAATATCTCATTATAGTACCTTTATTTATTACTTTTATGCCTTAAAATTATATACCATAAGTCTTTTGTGAGAAAAGTTTACTGTGCCATCATAATCAGTCTTTTTATTACCAGTGCATTCGCTCAAAACGTTGCTGTAGTTAATGGAAAACCAATAAGCAATAAAGAGTTTATGTGGGTCTATAAGAAAAACCATTCTGGCAACGGAAATGCAGCCTATGAAGATTTGCAGACATATTTGGACTTATACATAAATTTTAAACTTAAAGTACTAGAAGCTAAAGAATTAGGCTTAGATAAAGATACAGCATACCTTTCTGAGGTAAAAAATTATGAGCATGCATTGCGCGCGCAAAAGAGAATATCAAAAACAAAACCTGAATATCTTTTCATAATGAATGAATATAAGGATGCTGTTTTAATGTTCAATATCTCGGAGATTAAAGTATGGAACCAAGCGCAGAGCGACGAAAATCAGCTCCGCATTTTTTATGATAAAAACAAAAGCGTTTATTTGCAGAGTTCTTTTGAGGAAGCTAGAGGCCAGATAGTCACAGATTATCAGCAGGAACTGGAAAATGAATGGATAAAAGAATTAAGAAAAAAGTATCCTGTAAAAATTAATCAGGATGAAATAAGAAAATTGGCTAAACAATAAACTCTCAGCCAACAGTATAGTAGTGTTAGATTTGCAAAAAGAATATAATTGAATAACCATATAATGAGGAAATTTTTAATAGTAGCAAGCGGATTGATTTGTTTGTTTTTCAACGTACAGGCTCAAAAGAAAAATATAGATAAAGTTGTTGCTGTCTTAGGTAATAACATCATTTTATTATCAGATTTAAATCAGCAATATGCACAATATTTAAATTCTGGAAACCCTGACGATGAAAAGATAAAGTGCTATATACTTCAGCAGATGCTTGCTCAAAAGCTTCTTAAACAACAAGCTGAGATTGACTCAGTGGTAGTGGAAGAAGGACAGGTTGATGAAGAAGTTGAAAAACGTATGCGTTATCAGATTCAAAAAGCTGGTGGACAGGAAAGATTAGAGCAATTCTTAAATCGTTCTGTGCTTCAGTATAAAGATGAGATCAGACCTGACATTAAAGAGCAGTTGATCTCTAATAAAATGCAACAAAAAATAACTCAGGATGTGAATGTAACTCCTATTGAGGTTAAACGTTATTTCGACTCTTACCAAAAAGATAGTCTTCCTGATATTCCTACTGAATTTGAAGTAGGAGAAATTGTTCTTCATCCAAAACTTACCAAAGCAGAAAAACAAAAATTTTATGATAAGATTGACGCTTTAAGATTAAGGGTAAAAAGTGGTGAAGATTTTGGATTCCTGGCTAAAACCTATTCAGAAGATGGCGGATCTGCTCCCGATGGTGGTGATTTAGGGTTTTTCGATCGTACAAGAATGGTTAAAGAATTTACAGCTTGGGCTTTTAAATTAAAACCAGGTGAAATGTCTCCTGTATTTGAATCTGAGCATGGTTTTCACATTCTTCAGGTTATTGAACGTCGTGGAGAACAAGTTCAGGCACGCCATATCCTTATACGCCCTGAAACTACACCAGCTAGTTTAGAAAGAACTAAACTACAGGCAGACACTATCTACAAAAACATTATAGAGAAGAAACTTCCATTTTCTACAGCAGCTTCTTTATACTCTGACAACAAAGAGTCCCAGTATAATGGAGGAATGCTATTATATGCAGACAACGTTACTGCCAGAACTACATTTATTCCTGCTGACAAACTTGATCCAAAAGTATTTATTGTTGTTGATACAATGAAAGTAGGTGAAGTATCTCAGCCTGTTGCTTTCTCAGATCCTGATGGCAAACAAGGATATAAAATTTTATACTTAAAATCTAAAATCCCACCTCACAAAGGAAACCTTGAGCAAGATTATGCTAAATTCAAAGAAAAAGCACAACAGAGTAAAGTCGACCGTATGCTGAGTGAGTGGTTTGAAAAAAGAAGAGAAAATACTTACATCAGAATTGACGAAGATTATGACAATTGTGATGAATTAAAAATATGGGTTAAAGGATCAACTGCCAAAAAATAACGCTCATGCAGTTTGAAAATGATATAAAAGCAGTAGATGCATTGCATCAGGCATATAATAACATCAAGGCCGAAATAGGAAAGGTTGTTATAGGGCAAGAAGAGGTAGTGAAATCTGTTCTGATTTCCATCTTTAGTAACGGACACTGTCTATTAGTTGGTGTACCGGGTCTAGCTAAAACACTGCTCGTTCAAACTGTTGCAGATGTAATGGATCTTAATTTTAACAGGATTCAATTCACACCAGATTTAATGCCTAGCGATATTATAGGTGCTGAAATATTGGGCGAAGACAGGAACTTTAAGTTCATCAATGGCCCAATATTCTCTAATATCGTTCTTGCGGATGAGATCAATAGAACACCTCCAAAAACTCAGGCTGCATTACTCGAAGCCATGCAGGAGAAAGCTGTTACAGCAGCCGGACAAAGGCATATACTGCCTAATCCATTCTTTGTACTGGCCACTCAGAACCCTATTGAACAAGAAGGAACATATCCTTTACCCGAAGCTCAATTGGATCGATTTATGTTCAATGTCCTATTGAGCTACCCAACGTTTGCTGATGAGCTTACAATTGTCAAAAGTACCACCAGCAATAACGACATTAAGCTTAAAAAGATAATAGATGCTAAGCAGATTCAGTATTTCCAAAAATTGGTGCGCAATATACCAGTAGCGGACAATGTAATTGAATATGCAGTAAAACTGGCGAGCAAAACACGCCCACATACAGCATTAGCGACTGAAGATATTAATAAATATATAAGTTGGGGTGCTGGGCCAAGAGCTTCACAATTCCTTGTTATTGGAGCTAAATGCCATGCGGCAATATCCGGCAAGTACTCCCCGGATATTGAAGATGTTCAAGCTGTAGCTGAAGCAATTTTACGTCACCGTATTGTTCGTAACTACAGAGCTGAGGCTGAAGGGTTATCAATTGAACAGATCATTAAAAATCTGTTTTAGTTTACTATTCTTCTAACGCCTTTTTATAGATATTAGGATAATCCGTCACTATTCCATCTACCCCTAGCCCGATTAAGTATTTCATATCCTTAAAAGAGTTTACAGTCCATGGTATAATCTTTACTCCTGCTTTATGGCAGCGTTCTACTAGCCCCTTACCAACCAATACAGAGTAAGGACTGTAAACAGTCGGCATAAAACCAAGATCGGCAACGTTAGTCTCAAAATCTATCTTTTCATCAATAAGCAAAGCAGTTTTTACCTTTGGATAATTTTCGTGCAAATATTGTAGTGTTCTGATATCAAAAGATTGTATAGTAACCCTCTTAGTAATCTTTTTTCTAATTACAACCTCCATAATCAGATCAACAAACTCTGCCGGTTCCGGATGGAATTCATTATCTCCTTTAGGTATTGTTTTGGTTTCAATACTAAAGTTCGGTTTTGCTAGCTTATTCTTTTTCACATAACTCTCTACAGAATCTATTGTTTCTTCCAAGAGAGGTTTATAGGCACTTATCTTCGCTTGGTATGGAAATCTGCTATGCACTTTACTTCCAACATCAAACTTCTTAATATCTGCATAGTCCATCTTATACATATTATAACTCTTCTGATCTTTAAGAGTTATAGGCTTCCCGTCTGGTCTGGTACTGATTTCAAAATTAAAATAGGGTTCCTGAGACAGCACAACCTTCTTATCCTTAGAAATTACCACATTCATGTTTAGAGTATTCACACCTAAATCAAGCGCACTTAACATCCCTCGGACCGTATTTTCAGGCATTATTCCACGAGCACCCCGATTCCCTTGCAAATCGAATTTCTGCGCCATTGTTTGAAGTGCAGTTAATAGTATTGCTATTGCCAGTATCGTTTTCTTCATTTAATTCATTATGTATAAAAAAGGGCTTCTTAAATCAATTCTTTAAGAAACCCTTTCGTGATAAAATATGATTTATAAAATAACGCTTTCCAGCGCAACATGTTGTTAACGTTCTGCTGGTGTAAATACCAATGCAATAAGATTCCAGTTAAAATCAGCCTGACGTTCATAAACAAACACATAATTGAAACTCTCTCTTAAATCAGCCTTATAATCTACGGTTGCAATGCCATATGTATATGCCAAATCGCCACCGTCAGCTTTATCCACATTCGTAGTTTTTAAAGCCACTTTGCTCATCATGCTATGAAGAAAAGCGATTGCTTTATCTTTACCAATAATAGGTTCATAACCTGGGAACAGCACTCTTGCATCCGAATTCAAAAATCCTGCAAAAGCTGAAACACCATAAGATTTAAGTGTCGCATTTAAAGTCTTCTCTGTGGTAGCAATAATGTTAGCTCCGGTTGCCCTTTCTTTATCATTTAAAAACTTAGGTTTATAGGAATCTTTTGGCTCAATAAATTCTTCATTTACCTTATTTAATGGTTTATTATGTGTTGTACCTAAATCCAAAACAAGTTCCCACTTACCATTTACAGCTTTCCACACAGATAAATACTGTCCGTAAGTAGTTTCCTTGCCTCCTAATGTAAAAGGGCCAGTAGTAAATCCCCAATCTCCACTTCTAGATACTTTTGCATATGCTGGTGTCCAGGTTAAATCTTTAGTATCATCTCCAGTTGCATAAAATGTTTTGGCATTTACAGGATTTGGTCTGAAAACTAAGCCATTTTCAGCCGAAAAGCTGGCAAATGCAGATTTAGCTCCATTTTTAGCCAAAGTAGTGGCAAATTCTTTTTCTGCTTTAACAAGTGATTTAGTGCTACCATCTGATTTTTGAGCGTAAGCACCAATCGTCATGGATGCAACAGCAATTGTATAAAGAAATTTATTCATCATAGTTTTAAATAGTTTCGGTGCTAATATAAGGTTTGAGTATTTTTTTCTTTTAAAAAGTAATTAACAATTGCACAAAACTAGATTTTATTCCATGTTGTACCATCTTTACTGTCTTTCAATTGGATACCCATGCTTTGTAAGCCCAGTCGTATCTTATCTGAAGTAGCATAATCCTTATTTTCTTTAGCCCCTTTCCTGATATCTATTACAAGGTCAAGAACAGAATTTAATTCAGTATTTGAAGTCTCTTCATCCTTTAGACCAAAAATATTAAACACAAAATCATTCATAAGCTTTTTCAACCTTTCAAGCTCAATTTCCGAGATATTACCCTTTCCATCATGAATGGTATTGATAATACGTACTGCTTCAAACAGCTCTGCAATAACAACAGGACTATTAAAGTCATCATTCATTGCTTTTACACAATTGTTGGCTATAGGTTCAATCTCAAAGTCACTATTTGCTGAAGGTGTTAATTTTTCTAATAAATTCACCGCATTCATTAGTCTTCTAAAGCCCTTTTCTGACGCATCAAGTGCCTCATTCGAAAAATCCAAAGTACTTCTATAATGCGCCTGCAACATAAAGAACTTAACCGTCATAGGACTAAAGCCTCTTTCAAGCAATGGGTGATTCCCTGTAAATAGTTCTTCAGGTAAAAAGCCATTTCCAGCAGTTTTTGACATACGCGTCCCGTTTACAGTAAGCATATTAGTATGCATCCAATACTTCGCAGGTTGTTTGTGACTGCAAGCTTCAGATTGTGCAATTTCATTTGTATGATGTGTTGCGGCAAGATCCATACCTCCACCATGAATATCAAATTCATCTCCGAGGTATTTAGCACTCATTGCAGAACATTCTATGTGCCATCCTGGGAAACCAACACCCCAGGGAGATGCCCAACGCATTAGCGTTTCAGGTTTCGCTTTAATCCATAATGCAAAATCCAATCTTCCATGCTTTTCATCTTGTCCGCCTAGCTCTCTTGTGTTAGCCAGCATATCTTCCAAGTTTCGATTGGTTAATATGGTATAATTATATTCCTTACTATATTTTTCTACATCAAAATAAACAGTACCATTTCTTTCATAAGCATAGCCGTTTTTTATGATCTCTTTGATCATTTCAATCTGCTCTATAATATGTCCGGTTGCAGTAGGCTCAATGCTTGGCGGCAGCGTATTAAACATTCTTAACACATCATGAAAACCGAGAGTATATTTCTGTACAATCTCCATCGGCTCCAATTGCTCTAGCTTAGCTCTTTTGGCAAATTTATCATCTCCTTCATCCCTATCTCCTTCCAAATGACCAGCATCAGTAATATTCCGTACGTAGCGCACTTTATACCCACTATACTTCAAATACCTGAAGATTAAATCAAAGGAAATAAAAGTACGACAGTTCCCCAAATGAACATCACTATAAACAGTGGGACCACAAACATACATTCCTACATTAGGAGCATTAAGTGGTTCAAAAAGTTCTTTCTTACGTGTTAGGGTATTATATAAATGTAAGCCTGTATTCATTCTGCAAATGTAAAAATTTTAAGGGTTTAATCTCAAGTCACTACGAACAGGGAAGTGATCTGATAACTTCGCATCAATTATGTGATAATTCATCACTTTTATATCCTTGGTTGTAGCAATATAATCGATTTGAAAATTAGGAAATTTACCATTATAGGTACGCCCCAAGCCCGTTCCTTGTTCTTTAAATGTGTTATTTAACGACTTTGTAAGCTGTGTTACTGCATAAGACGCTGGCGTATCATTAAAATCACCGGCTATCAGAAAAGGCGTATTACACGTTTTCATATGGTCTTTCATGATATCAACCTGCCCGCTTCTTTTAACGAAAGCATTCTTAAGTAGTGTTAAAATTCTTTTCGATGGTACAAGATCTGCATCCATCTTTTGGGTAACCTTATCTATATAGCTGTAATCCTGTTTATCAAATGAAATAGACTGTAAGTGTACATTGTAAACCCTTAGCTTTTGCTTTTTGATTAAGATATCAATATAAATACTGGCATTACCTCCAAAATTTTCTCCAAATGCGATTATACCTCTATTTTTTATTGGATACTTCGAAAATATAGCCAATCCGGTTGCCTCATAATCATTAGCAGAAGAGGGAACAAAGTAGTAATATGGAGTTTTTAATATTAGCTTAAGACTATCTGTAATATCATAAGGGCCTTTACGCCGGGTAAAGTACTCCTGAAAACAAATGATGTCTGGATTTTCCTTTTTTATCAGATCCAGCATCTGTTCTTTAACCGATTCAATGTTCTCCAAACCGTAGGGTTTAAAACTGTGAACATTGTAAGTCATCATTCTAACATGTTCAGGGTCCTTATTTAATTGATCTCCGGATTTGCCAAATATACCTACCGTTGCCGTTAAAGCACCCCAGCCAACAAGAATTAGCAAAACAGTTGCTATTGCAAATGTCCATCTTTTCCTAATACACCACCAGCCAATCATTAAGATGTTAAAAAGGAGAATAAAGGGATAAGCTAAACCAAAGAAAGGAATATACTTATATTCCCGCGGATCAAACCTTCCCGCTACAAAACCAAGCACCAAAGTAATTGCCAAAACAATAGCTGCTAGGCGAACTACTTTATCAATAAATGTTGGTTTGTTTTTCTTCATTAGTCTATATTCCCTACCTCGTGCTAAACTATAAGCATTAGTGATTACTTGCCTTAAACAAGGTCTCCTTTTCCTCTTTTGTTAGTTTATCATATCCCGATTTAGAAATTTTATCTAAAATCGCATCAATTTCATTCTGATCGACCGATGGTTCTTTTTTCTTTACCGATGATTTCGGTGAATTATTTTTAACCACCCTTAATTTTGGCCTTTTCTTAAAGAGATTACTCCAGTCTGTTCCATTCTGAAGCATCTTGATATAGGTAAATCCAATAATTGCCCCTCCAATATGTGCAAAACTCCCTCCCGCATTTTGAGATGTGGTTCCAATCAAGTCGAGTACTATGTAGGCAATTGCCAGATATTTCAATTTCACATCACCAAATAATAAAAGCCTGATGCTATAATCCGGAACCAATGTAGCTGCAGCCACAACGATAGCCATAACAGCTGCCGATGAGCCAATGACATTGCCAGTAGAAATGCTCCCAATAAATACCGGGAAAATATTAAAAGCCAAAGCAAATAATATCGCTCCTGCAAAACCTCCAGCCAAAAACACAAAATGGAATTGACGTGGTTTCAGAAAATCTAAAAAGATTCTGCCCACCCAATAAAGCCACAACATGTTAAATAACAAATGCAGAAAGCCCTCATGGAAGAACTGATAGGTAAGAATCGTATAAAACCTAGTAGGCAGCTTTGCCAATGAAGCAGGAAAACCAAAATACTCTCTTATTATTCCGTCGAAATTAACTCCATTTCCTGACAGGAAAAACGGCACATTTATGAGTGCTACTACAACAAAAACAAGCGTGTTTATGCCAATGTATAAATATGACGGATCGCCGGAATGAAATATTTTGTTCTTTATATCCTTAAATACACTATTATTCATAATACGTATAGAATCTATTATTGTCTTTATCTTTCCAAAGCTTAACCAAAATAAAGCCAATTAATGCGCCTCCCAAGTGGGCATAATGAGCAACCGAATCACCCTGTACTTGTGCAACCCCCATTGTTAATTCAAAAAGAATATATACTGGTATGATATATTTGGCTTTAATTGGCACCGGAATAAACATTATATATAATTCCGTATTAGGATAAAGCATTCCAAAAGCTACCAATAATCCAAATACTGCGCCCGAAGCACCTAACATTGGTCCGTTATAAATGCCAGATAACGTTTCAACTTGAGATGCAGTAAGGTTTTGCAAATGATAGAGTGTTTGTCCAGGTATAGCCGTACCCACTATTTGGTGCACTTCAAATGCCTGAACCGCCCATTGAAGTCCTAATGCACCAAGACCTGTAATCAAGTAAAAATTAAGAAAGCGCTTAGCTCCCCATCTCGATTCCAATACCCCTCCAAACATGTATACAGCAAACATGTTAAAGAAAATATGCATAAAATTTTCGGGACTATGCATAAACATATAGGTAATCGGTTGCCAGATCTTAAAAAAAGGAGAGTCGAAATAAAATACCGAGAGTTTTTCAACAAGTAAATAACCACCCTGACTATCTTTGAACATAAAAGTTGCAGCAAAGAAAATCACATTGATGATCAACAGATTCTTTACTACTGGTGGTATATGTATGTTATTCATTATTTATCAAATTTTTTATCAAGTTCTGTCAATCCAATTGTTTGTATAACCGGCTTTCCACTTATGCTAAAGTTAGGAGTTTTACAAGCAAAAAGTTGCTCAATAAGCATATTCATTTCCACCTGTCCTAGTACTGTACCGCTTTTAATAGCACTATTCCTTGCCATACTTCTGGCCAATGCATCTCTTTTATCCAGTTTCAATTCCTGCTGAGAGTTTTTAAACCCTTCTATCAGGTGCTCAAATAACTGAGTTTCATTTATATTATTACTTCCCAGATCAACAGGAATTCCCTCTATAACTAACGTATTTTTGCCAAACTCTCTTACTTCGAAACCTAAACTTTTTATATCCTCCAGTAAACTTTTTGCCAGTTCATAATCATTGGGGCTTAAAGTAACGGTTTGCGGAAATAAACTTTGCTGTGATGCACCTTTTCGGTCTTCAAGATGCAAAATAAAACGCTCATATAAAACCCTTTCATGTGCGGATTGCTGATCTATAAGCATAAGGCCCGACTTAATCTGTGAGATGATATAGCGATTATGAAGTTGCATCAATTGCTTCTGCACAGGAACAAATTGGTCGTCAGCCTCAGTACCTGCTAATTCAAGAGCAGACTGTTGGGCAGGACTGTGATTTGCAATCTCATAAAGAGAGCCCCAATTTTTTGTACTTGTCGGCATTTTACCACCTCCAGATCCATAGCTTTTAGAAAAACTTGCGTATGAGGTATCTTGACTATAAGATGAATCTCTTGGCGCAGGCTTATCCCCGGCAAAAGGATTAAAATCAGGATTAAAACTAATACTAGGTGGCACTATCTCCTCAGGTGCTTTATGAGTAATCATGCTACTAAAGCCGGTCTCCTGATCAAAATCTATGGTTGGGCTAATATTAAATCTTCCCAACGACCGCTTTACAGCAGAGTGAAGAATCGCATAAATCGACTTTTCATCCAGGTATTTAATCTCAGTTTTAGTAGGATGTACATTTACGTCGATCTTCGCAGGATCGATATCTATAAACAAAACATATAACGGAAAGTTATCATCAGGCAACAACTCTTCATAAGCCCTATTTACGGCGTGATTAAGATAAGGATCTTTAATAAAACGATTGTTTACAAAAAAGAACTGCTCACCCCGGGTCTTTTTAGCAAATTCCGGTTTCCCTATAAATCCTTTTAAATTAATGATAGAAGTATCTTCCTCTACCGGAATTAGGCGTTGATTGTAGTTATTACCAAACAAGTGAACAATACGCTGCTTTAAAGCTGAAGCAGGCAACCTGTAAATTTCAACCCCATCATGATGAAGACTAAAGCCAATGGCAGGGTTTGCCATTGCTACCCGTTGAAATTCGTCAATAATATGACGCATTTCTGCAGGATTGCTTTTTAGGAAGTTCCTTCTTGCAGGAGTATTATAAAATAAGTTCTTTATGCTAATGCTTGTTCCTTCAGCCGCGGCCACAGGTTCTTGCTTTATAAAAGTTGCTCCCTCAATCTCAATCAAAGTTCCTACTTCATCTTCATGCCTGCGAGTTTTCATTTCTACCTGAGCAATCGCTGCAATAGAGGCCATTGCTTCTCCCCTAAAGCCCATCGTTCTAATTGCAAAAAGATCTTCAGCTTTTCGAACTTTCGAGGTAGCATGACGCTCAAAACACATACGAGCATCCGTAATGCTCATCCCACACCCATTATCTATAACTTGTATTAATGCCTTACCGGCATCCTTAACAATCAATTGAATTTTATTGGCTCCTGCGTCTATAGCATTCTCCAATAGCTCTTTTACTGCCGATGCCGGGCGCTGCACCACCTCTCCTGCCGCAATTTGATTAGCAACACTATCGGGTAAAAGTTGTATAATATCTGACATTTATATTCCTTGGTAAAGGTTGCTAATTTATGCAAAATAAGCCTCATATCGGCTCTTCTTTTCAGATAATTGATGTTCATGGACCAGATATTACCATAAAATTACCATTATATTTACAACGCCCTCAACACATCAAAAATTTAATAATTACGTTTACCATAACAAAACCTACATTAAGGGAGAAATACATATATGAGAAAGAATAACCTGGCAGGTATCATTGCAATTAGTTTCCTTGCATTATTTACATTCACGGCCTGTGCTCAGAACCACCAACAAAATGAACAAACCCTTACTATTTTAAACACTATCGAGAACAATACAGTACTTTTAAATAACCATGAAAACATAATCCCTCTGCTAAATCTCGACAAAAAGAACATCGCATCTGTTAGCCTTGGTCTAACCAACCAGACTATATTCGACAGTCTTTTAAATAAATACACAAAAATCACTTCTTTCTCTTCGGCCAACTATCAAAACTCTGCAGCGCTAAATGATCTTGAAGATGACTTAAAATACTTCAACACCATCATTATCTCCCTCCCATCAACTGCAGCAAATGAGATACGGAATATTAACCTTATTAAAAACTTAGCTAGCAATAAGCAAGTTATAGTTTCCTTATTTGGCGATGGCAGAACACTTCCGTCTTTTGATGAAATTAAAGCTCCAATTGTTTGGACTGATCAAAACACTCCTTTAGCTGCCGAAATTATCCCACAGGTAATTTTTGGAGGAATAGGAGTTAGTAAAAAACTTACGGCTAATTTTTCTCCGAAGTACACTGCAAACTCAGGATTTACAACCCTTCCTATTCGCCTAAAATATACGCTTCCTGAAGATGCCAACGTAAATACTGAAAATCTAAAGGAAATAGATAAAATTGCCAACGAAGCCATTAATGCCCGAGCCACCCCCGGAGTTGTTGTCCTTGTAGCTAAAGATGGGAAAGTTATTTTCAATAAAGGCTACGGCACCCACACTTATGACGACAGAAGTCCTGACAAGGTCAATGATATATTCGACCTTGCTTCTGTAACCAAAATTGCTGCTACCACCCCAATTGTTATGCATCTTTTCGAAGAAAAGAAACTCAAACTGGATACAAACATAGGAGCCTACATTCCTAAGGCAAGAGCAACTGCTATGAACAATATTCAGGTAAGAGAGGTAATGTTACATCAGGCAGGATTTATCCCTTACATTCCTTTCCACGACGCCATCAAACCCACAGATCATAGCGCCGATTCATCAGCAGCTTTCCCAACAAAAGTGGCTGATGGATATTACATAAGAAAAGATTACTTCAAAGATGTGATGTGGCCAAAAATGCTAAATGCACCTATCAAAACAAGAGGTAAATATGTATATAGCGACATTAGCATGTATGTAATGAAAGATATTGTTGAGCGCATTAGTGGCGAGCCTTTAAATCAATATGCAAGTGAAATTTTCTACCAACCCCTAGGCATGCAAACTGCAGGATTTCTGCCTAGAAATAGATTCAACAAGGATCGGATTATCCCTACAGAAAACGACACCTATTTCAGAAAAACACTGTTAGTAGGATATGTGCACGACCAGGGAGCGGCCTTAGTTGGTGGTATTTCGGGCCATGCAGGTTTATTTGCAAGTTCAAATGACTTAGCCATTTTATATCAAATGCTACTAAATAAGGGCACTTATGGTGGTCAGCAATATTTCAAACCCGAAACAGTCGATATGTTTACTCAACGACAATCTCCGGTTAGCAGACGAGGCTTAGGGTTTGACAGATGGGACCCTGACCTAACAAAAAAATATCCTTCAGAACTTGCTTCTTCACAAACATATGGTCACACGGGCTATACTGGCACCTGTGTATGGGTTGATCCATCAAGAGATTTAGTCTATATATTTCTTTCTAACAGAGTTAATCCTTCTGTCACCGATAAACTAAGCACAATGAAAATCAGAGGCAGAATAGAAGACGTAATAAACAAGGCAATTGACAAGGGAACAAAATAGCCTAAAACAACAACACAAAACACTGATACACAAACATTACACACCTTTACACATTCAACCACCACAGTCGATATAGAGTCGTTTTTTTCGTAAATTAGATATAACCTTAAATCTATAATTATGAAAAAAATATCAATTATTGCGGCTCTGCTTATGCTTGTCATAGTCTGTAGAGCTCAAACCCCTGATGACGCTATGATGAAAGCCTGGCAAGCATACATGACACCCGGCGAAGTACATAAAATGATGGCTAATGACGATGGTTCATGGAAGGCCGAGGTAACTATGTGGATGAGCCCTGATGCTCCACCCACAAAAAGCCAAGGTTCCTGCATGCAAAGTATGATTCTTGGTGGTCGTTATCAACAATCCTCCTACAAAGGAACAATGATGGGAAAACCTTTTGAGGGCATGGGCCTTATGGGCTACGATAACGCAAAAAAAGTATTTGTAAGCTCCTGGGTTGATAACATGGGCACCGGTATGATGCAAATGGAAGGCACCTGGGATGATGCAACTAAATCAATTACCCTTAAAGGTAAAAGCGTAGACCCAATGACAGGTAAAGACATGGATGTACGGGAAGTACACAAAATAGTTGACAACAAAACCCATATCATGGAAATGTATATGACCACTGATGGAAAAGAAATGAAAACCATGGAAATTAAATTCACCAGAGAATAAAGAGCACTCCAATAAATTTAATTTTACCACAAGGCCCAATTTTGCTCAGAGAAATAGCAAAATTGGGCCTTGTTGCAGACTACTAAATTTATTTTTTTAATCCAATCTCTCTTAATCTTTCATCAAGATATTCACCTGCAGTCATGTCCTCGTAGGCTTTAGGATGACTTGCATCTATACAAGATTCAAGACTTGTTAAGTCCATATCAGAACGTGGGTGTAAAAAGAAAGGAACCGAAAAACGTGAGGTTTTCATTAATTCCCTTGGTGGGTTCACCACTCTGTGGGTAGTAGATTTTAATTTATTATTAGTTAAACGTTGCAACATGTCACCAACATTTACAACAATATCAGTATGATGAGCCTTAATTGGCAACCACTCATTGCTTCTTGTCAACACCTCTAAACCATCGGCACTTGCGCCAATTAGTAAGGTAATCAAATTGATATCTTCATGTGCACCTGCACGAACAGCATCATCAGGCAATGCTTCAGGATCTTGAATAGGAAAATAATGGATACCTCTTAAAATTGAATTTCCATTATGCACATGTTTATCAAAATAATCTATAGGTAACTCAAGATAAGTAGCTATTGCACGCAACAAATGCTTACCGTTACTCTCCAAACGCTGATAAATTTCGCGGGTTACCTCATTAAATCCTGGGATTTCTTCAAGAAATTCATTATCCGGATATTGGCTTTTTATCGGATCATTATCGGTCACTTCCTGACCAATTTGCCAAAACTCCTTTAAGTCAGCCGTTTTAGCTCCCTTTGCCGTTTCTTTTCCTGGACTGGTATAACCACGTTGTCCTGCCAGCTCAACTCTTTCGTATTTTTTCTTCTGTTCAGGAGAAAGCCCAAACATTGACTGAATATTTTTATACAATTGATCAATTAATTCCTGACTTACCCCGTGATTAGTGATGGTTACAAAACCAGAATCATTAAACGCCCGACCCAGTTCGTCAGAGAATTTTTTACGCTGTTCTTCATTTCCATTGATGTATGAACCAAGGTCCAAACAAGGAATATAAGGTGTTGACATAGTAATTTATTTTATGAGTAATAACAATCTAATTTAAGAAACAATTGTTAATAAACCTTAAACGAGAAACCGTAACTTGTATAACATTCTACAAATAACTACCTTAAGTTATTCACATAAACACACCGAAAACAAAATTATCAGATAATTGTAAAGTTAGAATAGAATTGAAATTAATCGAAAACTATATCGCCTCAAGCAGCGTAAGTTTACTTTACAAAAGATTTTCAAATTAGTATTTGAGTTATGAAAAGTATATTCATTATGACCCTAGTCCTTTTATCAGCAATTGGCGCAGATGCACAGTCTAAAAATTCACAAAAGGCCACATTTGGCATGGGATGTTTTTGGTGCTCCGAGGCCCTTTTTCAACGTTTAAATGGAGTTAAGGAGGTTAAATCAGGCTATGAGGGTGGCAATGTGGCTAATCCATCCTACGAAGATGTGTGTACCGGAACTACCGGTCATGCAGAAGTAATCGAGGTTACATATGATCCGGCAAAAATAAAATACGAAGAGCTTCTCGAAGTATTTTGGAAAAGCCATGATCCAACAACCTTAAATCGTCAGGGTGCAGATGTTGGTACCCAGTACCGTTCAGTCGTTTTCTATCATAACGAAGAGCAGAAACAGCTTGCCGAGAAATATAAAAAAGAACTGAATGACACCAAAGCATTTGATAAACCGGTAGTAACTGCTATAAACAAAGCATCTACATTTTATGTAGCAGAAGGATATCACCAAGACTACTTCAATAAAAATTCGAACAAACCTTATTGTCGCCTTGTGATTTTACCTAAAATGGAAAAACTTGAAAAGGTATTTAAAGCAAAGCTTAAACCCTAGAAGTAGCTATAGTAATAACCAAAGAGGCTTTTCAAAAAGGTGGTAATGACGGGTAACGACAATTATATAAGCGTTCGTCATTATTTATTTGATCGTCCTGTTATTTGATCGTCCTGTTATTTGATCGTTATCCTGAATTTATTTCAGGACCTCGCACTAGCATGGCTTCCTTTCTTTTGAGAGGTCCTGAAATAAATTCAGGATAACGAACGCTTATGACTCAAGATTATGACGGCCGCCCATAGCGAACACTTATAACGGCCGCTCATAACGAAAGCGCATAGCCACCCTACCTTTTTTGAACACCACCTTTTTCTTGGTTTAATATTTGATGCCCTCAATCAAAACAGATATCATTCCCTATGAAAAAACAATTCCTATCGATGGCAATAGCTTCAACACTACTATGGAGCTGCAGTAACAACAACAAATCACAAAAAAACACTGATGCATCCTTAATAGATACAGCAACAGCAAAAGATCCAAAAACAGTTGTGGATGCTCACAATGCCAAAACTTCTCTTGATTGGAATGGCACCTATAAAGGCATCACACCATGTGCAGACTGCGAAGGAATTGAAACAGAAGTAACACTAAACAAAGACATGACTTTTATAGTTAAAACAACATATAAAGGTAAAAGCGATAAAGTATTCGAAGAAAAAGGAAGCTTTAAATGGGACGCAACCGGGTCAAAAATTTCTCTTGAAGGCCTAAAAGACAGGCCAAGTCAGTTTTTCGTTGGAGAGAATACCCTAACCCAACTTGATCTTGAAGGAAATAGAATTACAGGAGCATTAGCCGAAAACTATATTCTCAAAAAATAGATGAGATTAAATAAGGCCATTCATAAAGTTATAAAAACACTTTCTGAATGGCCTCAATAATGTACTTATATTCCAATTTTAACGCCAACGTTCAATCCAAGTCCACCTATATTAATGTACGACCTCAAATCATCAGATGGTTTAGTAGAGTCATAATTGGCCTGTCCCTTAACGTTCATCGATGAATTTATAGTTTTGTGATAATTAACATCCCTATCCCCTTTGGGTTGATCATTAAGCGTAAGTTGTTTTGATCCTGCCGGAGTATTAGTTGCGTTCACAACCACAGTTGCTGTTCCATCATATTTCCTAAGCTCTTTATCTTTACCACCAACAGAAACATTTCGATATTCAATTTCAGAGAACAAGCTTATATTATTGCCAATCTTATAATCAAATCCTAAAGCACTCTGAAAACCGATAGTAGGTCTTGGGTTAATGCGCTCTTCCCTTGCCAAAACAAGAGTTGTGCGAGTGCCCGGAGGCGATACCGTTCCCTGCGAGGCCGCGATCTGCCCTGTTTTATCATCTACAGAAGTATTAATCTGCAAATATCCTCCAATAGGAACTATTACACCAATTTTACTATAGGGTTGTAACTTTCCTGCATTCGGAATTCGGAAAACCAATGCAGGCGCAACGTCAAACGCTTTCACCATTCCTACCGCATGCAGACTTAACACATTTGTACCGTTATTGATTACAGTCTGTTTCAGCATGTCTTGCTCTTCGCTCTTAAAATAATTCAGCCCTACTTCAACACCAATAATCTTGTTGAACTGATAACCGCCTATTAATCCCACCCTAAAGCCCTGTCCAAAGGAACCTGTCAATGCAGTTTCAGAAGTAGTCGTGGTAGCACTTGCACCAGTTCCGGTAATAGTTGTAGTTTTATCTCTTGCTAATTGGCCGTTTATTGCAGGAAATTCAACCGGAGTTACTTTCATAAAATAACTACCTGTTGGCTTAATGTAAAAGCCTTTTTCTTGTGCTAATGATGACAGAGAGGCAGTGGCTAATAATACTGCTGATAGAATTAACTTTTTCATATTGGTTAGATTTATTTATATGCATGCATAGCAATAAACGTATCAAACCCGAAAAAAGTTTGTTATCATTTAAAAGTCATAAGCTTTAGTTTTTTTTATTGTTCAACCTAACGTTACTACATTTGCTAACACTGTTATTTTTAAAGCTCCCGTTAGAGCTAAATATAAGTGCAAACAACAAGGAAATAAACTAAAGAATTTGAATATGAGCTTAATTGAAGCCTTAAACTGGCGATACGCCACAAAAAAAATGAATGGTGAAACAGTTTCACAAGATAAAGTTGATCAGATTTTAGCTGCTGCACACTTAGCGCCAACATCTTCAGGTTTACAACCATTTAAAATTATTGTAGTTACCAACCCAGAATTAAAAGAAAAAATTAAAGAAGTGGCTTACGGACAATCTCAAATTACTGATTGTTCTCACTTATTAATCTTTGCTGCATGGGATAATTATACAGAAGAACGCATCAAAGCGGTATTTAATCATACCAACAATGAGCGTGGATTACCTGAATCTGCAACAGCTGATTATGTAAATAGACTTATAGGTTTATATACTGCAAAAACTGAGGAAGAAAACTTCCATCACGCAGCAAAACAATCTTACATCGCTTTTGGTGTTGCTTTAACAGAGGCTGCCATTTTAAAAGTTGATGCTACTCCAATGGAAGGTTTCGATCCAGCAGGAGTTGATCAATTGTTAGGCTTAAGAGAACAAGGATTACGCAGTACTACATTACTTCCATTAGGATACAGAGATGCAAGTGGCGACTGGTTAGCAAACCTTAAAAAGGTACGTACACCTTTATCAGATTTTGTAATCGAGTTTAAATAAACCGGCCAGAAGGTTGAACTAAGTTCAACGTAACAAAAAAAATAAGAAGATCCTGAATTCATTTTCAGGGTCTTTTTTTGTATTAGAGCCCTTCCTGAGTCGCAATGATATGTCAAAATATGTTAAAGATGCGATCCAACTAACCTATTCAGTTCATAAATGAATATATTAGCGTGATTAACAGCATATATTCATTTTGATGAGATTCGTAAAATTTGTAATTGCCCTTATATTCATTTCAACTGCCGTGCAACTTTCTTCATATGCACAGCAAGACAGTATTGTTTTAGATAATATCATGAATAAATCCAAAAAACTCGCGGAAGAACGTCCGACGGAAAGGGTTTATGTGCATTTTGATAAACCTTACTATAGCGTAGCCGATACTATTTGGTTTAAAACATACTTAACAATGGAACAAAATCTTCCTTCCATTTTAAGCAAGGTAGTTTATGTTGATATTATAAATAATAGAGACTCTTTAGTTCAAACCGTAAAATTACCTGTTGTAAAGGGGATTGCTACCGGAAATATTCCACTTACCCCAGGCACATACAAACAAGGGAACTACTACATTAAAGCATATACTTTATGGATGCTAAACTTTGGAGAAGACTTTTTCTTTAGCAAAACCATTCCGATTGGCGAAGCGATAGATAAACAACTGATTACACATTTCAGCTATAAAACGAATCAAACAGATAAAAACCAGAGTATTGAGGCCATAGTTCAATTTAAGAACAGCGAAAATGTTGCACAGGCTAATAAAACCGTAAACTGGAAAGTTACCTCCAATTTTGACGTTGTAAGCAAAGGTAAAGGTACTACAGATCAGAATGGAATCTTAAAAATCAAGATTGACTCACGTAAAAACGAGCCAATTACAAACGGTGAACTTATAACCGATGTAACCTTAAGTGAAACGGATATAGTCACCTCAAACTTCAAACTTAAACCGGTTAAAAACACCAATGACATTCAATTCTTTCCAGAAGGTGGGGATTTAGTTAGTGGTGTAGCCACAAGAATCGGCTTTAAGGCAATAAATGGTGCAGGCTTAGGTATCGATGTAAAAGGTACAATTACTGATAACGGAGGGAATAAACTTACAGACTTTACATCTGCGCATCTGGGTATGGGCTCATTCTATTTAAATACAGAAAATACAAAAACATACACTGCTAACGTTACGTTTAAAGATGGTACTACCAAGAGTTTCGAATTGCCAAAATCAGTTCCATCCGGTATAACACTTCAAGTAACCAATACAGATCCATTAGCTATAGCGCTTAAAATATTTGCCAACGAGGAGTATTTTGCAGCTAACAAAGGAAAATCAGTATTTATTGTTGGTTCCAATGGCGGAATTGTTTATTACGCAGCTAAAACCAAGCTAAACGGCTTAGCTACAAATGCCAAAATCCCTAAAGACAAATTTCCTTCAGGTATCACGCAAATCACCCTATTCAACGAAGCAGGCGCCCCTGTAAGTGAAAGACTTGCATTCAATTATCCAAAAAGCACAGTAAACATAGCCTTAAAGACGGATCTACCTACTTACAAACCAAGACAAAAGGTAAAAATGACCGTAACGGCAAAGAACGGAACAACACCTATTGACGGAAGTTATTCTATCTCTGTTACTGATGATCAGAAAGTACCTGTAAACGAAGACAACGAGATTACCATATTAAGTTCCTTACTCCTTACATCTGAGTTGAAAGGTTATATTGAAAAACCTAATTACTATTTCAACAAACCTGACGAAAAGAAATCATCCGATCTGGATGTATTAATGCTTACCCAAGGTTACCGACGTTTTAATTTCAAAGACATCATGACGGGTCAGCTTACGCCACTAACCATGTTACCTGAACAAGACATGCGAATTTCAGGTACACTGAGAGATCGTACTGGTATGCCGGTAAGAAAAGGAGCATTAAGATTAACTGTTACCGGAAGTAAATATGCCGCAGAGGCATTAACAAATAACACAGGAGTATTTGTTTTCCCTAACCTTAACATTCCCGATTCATCAGAAGTAGTTATCAATGCTAAATACAGCGCCAATGGCTCTAACCTAATGATAATGCTTGATGGACAGGTAGCCGCCCCTATTTCCAAAAACCCTAAACAACTCGACGAAATAGTTAATATAGACAGTGCCCTTGCCCCTTATTTAAACAACAGTAAAAAACAATACAACTACCTGCGCACACTTAAAGAGGTAAAAATTGAGGGAGCTAAAGTAAAGAAACCTAGTCATGCCGATTATCCTTCACTATCCGGATTAAGCAATATCACAGGAACTACTATAGATGGAGATCGTTTTCAGGGATGTAATACATTCGCACTCTGCTTGCAAACTTTAGCTATGGGCTTAACCTATTTTGAGAATAACTTCTATGTAACCAGAGATTACAATCAGGGGAACAAAACACCTGTACAAATTTTCATTAACGGATCACCAAGTGATTACTTTGCATTAACTGCCATTCAATCTTCAGATGTAGAATCGGTTGAAGTATTCCCTAAAGATGAATTGGGAACCGTAAATAGATTGTACGGAACAAATGGTGTATTAGTTGTAAACTTGAAAAAAGCACCTAAGGGTACAAAAATGAGCTTAGCAGAATTTAAAAAGCTTATGCCTGAGGCAAACATTACAAAGTTTAGTCCTAAAGGATTCAGTACTCAAAGAGAATTCTATTCTCCTAAGTATGTAAATGCCGCCAGCACTTATAATTTTAATGACTTAAGAAGCACAATATATTGGAACCCTAAAGTAGTTCCAGATGCTACCGGAGCATTGTCTTTAGAATATTATAATGGAGATGGTAATGGTACATATAGAGCGGTAATAGAAGGGGTAGACAAAGATGGAAATGTATCCCGCTCAGTCTACCGCTATACTGTTAAATAATCGGTTATTCCCCGTTATTTTCAGTCTCTTCATGCTCGCATTTAATTCCGGCATCGGTCATTTTCCATGCCGTGAATTCACTATTTGAATCGTGATTACAATCCCAATAGCCGTAGCCATCTAAGTATCTGCTAAAGTCTTTGCTTATGTTAAGTTTAGTCCCAACAGGTACTTTTAATGTTAAATCAACTTCCTGACCGCGCCAGTTGCCCGTTTTGGCAAATTGCAGCATCGGACTAAATGTTAATAGTGAATCATGCTGTAAGAAATCATAATGAATATTCTGAGCGTTCTTTAATGCTACTTCAAAAGTTTTACCTCTTGCTTTATAGTACTGACTTAAAGAGACTTTTCCGTTTTCACTTTTCTCAATATTCAACCTGATGTTTCTAGGGGCATCAAAATTATGGTCAAGATCAGTTAAGATTCTGCGTCCATTATAATTTCCAGGATCAATACTATAGCGCAAGCTATCCTCTTTTGTAAAAAACCTGGTTCTGTCAATATTCAAAGTATAAGTCTGAAATGCTTTAACATCATTCACCTGAGTAAATTCGGCTCCCTCTTTAAATTCAGAACCTATTTTTACCACATAAAATGTAGTTACAGCCACACCTGCAAGCCAAATAATCAACAATCCAAATGAAAGCGACTTATTCATTGGTCTGCTATTAAATGCTACTCTAATTGAAAAAAGAACTAGAGCCAAAACAGGAATTACACAAACTACAAATGCTGCAAACACTGATACAGTTATATATTCTTGATTAATGATGCTAAGAGGGAACATCTGATAAATATTCGAGTCCCATATCCCAAGCAATGCAGCAAGTATTACTATTAGAGATAAAATAGCTATTCCTCCAAAAGCAATGATACCGGCAGCAATAATTTTGAAAATAACCTTTCCCGTTCCATTTATAAAATTGCCCAATACATCCAAAAATTCAGCGATAAAACCTCTCGAATGATGAACCAATGGTTGCAAATAACTATTGGCAAATCCGCGTAAATTTGCTTCTTCACCCCTCATCGTCATCTTCTCAGCTTTCGTTACCGCTCTTGGAATCATGATCCATAACACTACATAAGCTAATATACCAGACCCACCCAGAAAAATAGTAGCAATAGCAATCAGCCTTACCAAGCGAGATTCTACATCCAGATAATGAGCTAAGCCAGAGCATACACCGGCTATCATTGCCTGATCTGTATCTCTGTAGAGTTTTTTTACACTAAACTGTGGAGGAGCAATATATTCTTCTGTTTCATCTTCTTCAGATGATTCAAAGTCCTTTACCGATCCCATCTGAGCAATAACAGATTGAACGTCCTGAATATTAATCACCTGCTTTTGCTGGTTGTTTAACATTTCGCCAAACATCTCTGCAATTCTGTTCTCTATGTCGGTTACAATTTCGAAATCATCTGCGCTTTTTGCAAAATGCTGTTTTACTTCATTTAAGTAAATTGTCAGCATTTCATAGGCATCCTCTTCTATATGAATAATGGAATTGCCAATATTTATGTTGAGTGTCTTCTTCATTACTTGTTAAGATTTATTTGGTCGTTGGTTTCATTATCGGCAACTTTCTTTGAAGTATTTATAGCATAGGCAAGCTCCTGCCATGTAGAGTCTAGCTGCCCTAATATTGATTTACCCTTTTCAGTAAGTAAATAATACTTTCTGGGCGGCCCAGATGTAGACTCAACCCAGTTATAGCTCAATAGTCCGTTGTTCTTTAAGCGGGTAAGCAAAGGATACAAAGTGCCCTCCACCACAAGCAACCTTGCCGATTTCAATTCGGCTATAATATCCGAAGCGTAAATTTCACCTCTGGATATGATAAGAAGCACACAATATTCCAGTATGCCCTTTCGCATTTGCGTTTGCGTATTTTCTGCTATCATAATACAAAGTTATATGTTTTGTATAGTAATATGCAATACATAGTACTATAAATAATCAAACTTTCATCACAATAACCTGATATACAGCATAATAATTTTAATCAAAAAATCTAATGCTACCTTAAAAACCAAAAATTTGGTTAGAAATGTTAACGAAAAATCATAATTATCAACATTTTAGCGGACAAACATAAGTTTGGCTCACAGTTTGCATTAATCAAATGCATCTACCTGAAAACCATCTACCTATGTTAACTAAAACTCACTCCTTCATTAATTTTTTCGCCAGGCGAAAAGAGGAGGAAATACACAAAGAATTAACGAGAAAACAATGGATTACCGCTGATCGTATAGTAATGATCCTCCTGTTTATAAGTGTAATTGTTGGAGCGATTATTTTCTCCTGATTTAGAGCAGAAGCGTATCTATTCTGTGGGCCTGTACCCTATCCTGATATTCAGACCAGGTATAAATCGTAAAATGGCCATCCTGAGAGGCAACTAAAGCTGTAGCATCTCTCTGATCATGAACAAATTGAGCAGCCGAAAGGTGCCTTGTTCCACCAACTTTAGACGGATGCATTACGATTGCATCACCACCTGTTATCGGCTCTGAAAAGGAAATTTCATCAACGTTATCCTTACCTTTTGCCCGTCCTATTTTTGCTCCAAAAGCCAACAATTCGTACTGACTACTGATAACCGTTGCCCCATCAACAGCAGTTAAACCTGCCAGATGCTCAACTTCTCTTTTTAAAGCAGTTTGCCAGAAAATCTGACTAGCTTCTTTACGATCTTGTTGCAACAATTTAGACAAACCCGAAAAAGATGGCTGCACATAATATTGAATAGGCTTTATAATAGATTGCAACCAATTGCTTGTTTCATTAGGCACAACCAGTAAAGTTCCCCCTCTTCCATGAGCCCTCATAGAAACGGCCAATTGAATAAGCACATTTACAGAATCGTTCCAATAAGAAGGAGCAGTAAGATCTAGCAATGATAAAAGCATCGGCGGACAATCGGGTACGCTCGTACTCATTCCATCAACCATTTTTACCTGATCACCTTTAAGAACAGCGATGTTAGTGAATTTACCGAAACCATAAATTCTTCTATGCTTTATTACCAGCAAAGCCGGTTCAGAAACATCAAGTACAAAACAAAAATTTGGAATGCTAACTGTGGTTCCCCAAATGTAAAGCGCACCATCTTCTTCCCAAACGCCAAGGTGTATACCTGCCCGTTCAACACCCGGTGCCAATTTGGTTAATGTGCCTGGATTTAAGGGTAATCTATTCTTAAATAACAGTGGATTTCCTGCCTGTTGAGGTGGTAAAAACGCGAGCGATATTTTTGGAGAATGCCCTTCCTCTTTACGTAAACTAGCCCAAAAAGTAGCATCAATTATAGCCTCTACAATGCGTGCAGTAGGCAAAGGGGCCAGATCATCCTCTCCGCTATCTCTGGCAGCTGCAAGGTGCGCGGCAAAAATAGCCTCAACTTTAGGGGCAATAATCCTTGCTGCCTGATAGGTAGATTGGTAGATCATGCCCTAAAGTTAACGTATTGAATTTAAAAGTTACAATTTGATATTTATTATCTTTATTTCCTCCACAAAGCGATAAGTTTGTACGATGCTATCTTATACAGAAGAAAACTATTTAAAGGCTTTATTAAAACTGAGCTTTCAAAACGATGAAAAACCCGAGGCAGGCACCAATGAAATGGCAGCCCTTTTGGGTGTTAAGCCTGCTACAGCAACAGACATGTTAAAAAAGCTGAAGGAGAAAGATTTGGTTACCTATAAAAAGTATGGCAAAATATTACTTACAGATAGCGGTAGAAAAAATGCCATCGCTATTTTAAGAAAACACAGGCTTTGGGAAACTTTTCTATATGAAAAGCTTGATTTTAGCTGGGATGAAGTTCATGAAGTTGCCGAACAGTTAGAACATATACAATCAGCCAAATTGGTAAACAAGCTTGATGAGTTCCTTAACTTTCCTGAATTTGATCCGCATGGCGACCCAATTCCAAAAGCAAATGGCGATATGCCGGCCATTGCAAAAACACTGTTATCAGAATTAAAAGCCGGTCAAAACTGCAAAGTGGCCGCAGTTAAAGATACATCTACTTTATTTCTTCAATATCTCGAAAAATTAAAGATTACCATTGGCACTAAAATAAAAGTGCTTGAAGTAATTGCTTTTGATGGTTCATTAAACGTTCAAATTGAGAACGATGAACCCAGAAGTGTATCAATGAAATTTGCAGATAGTTTATTTATTAACCAACTTCCATAATACCCATATATGTCAACCGAAATAAAATGTCCTAACTGCGCACATACTTTCCCTATTGAAGAGGTAATGGCTGAACAATATAAGAAGGAGCTTAGAGAGAAGATGGTTTCCTTTACCAAACAAAAGGAAGAGGACTTTGCAAAAAAACAAAACGAATTTCTAACTCAGCAGAAACAACAGGAGCTTGCCTTTGAAGAACAACAAAAAAAGCAAGCCCAGATCTATGAAGAGAAATTAATTGAAGAAAAGAAACAACTTCAAACTGCCTTGGAAGAAAGCTTGCGCAAAAGCATCGCTACAGATTTCGAGAACAAACTACAAATGCTCGGCAATGCCAATAAAGAAAGCGAAGAGAAGCTAAAGTCTGCCCGCGCCAAAGAGCTCGAATTCCTAAAAAAGGAAGAAGCCATGAGGCAAAAGGAAGAAGAAATGGAGCTTCAATTGCAACGTAAGCTACAAGAGCAGCGTGCTGATATGACCGACCAAATCAGAAAGCAAGAAGCAGAAAAAAACAGCATAAAAGAAACTGAACATCAGTTAAGGGTAAAAGAACTGGAAAAACAGCTCGACGATCAGAAAAAGCTAGCCGAAGAGATGAAGCGTAAAGCTGAGCAAGGCTCCATGCAATTGCAGGGTGAGGTACAAGAGTTAATCCTGGAAGAATTACTTAGAAACGCCTTCCCTTTCGACCTGATTTCTGAAGTTGGTAAAGGTGTTAGAGGTGCAGATTGTGTACACCACGTTAGAAACCAATTTGGGCAAGAATGCGGTAAAATCATCTATGAAAGCAAGCGCACCAAAGATTTCTCAATGGAGTGGATTGAGAAATTAAAAAAGGATATGCGCAGCATGGGTGTTGATGTTGCCGTTATTGTAACCCAGGCCTATCCAAAAGGAATGGATTGCTTTGGCGAAAAAGATGGCGTTTGGATTTGCTCATTTGATGAGGTAAAAGCAGTCTCTTACATCCTTAGAGATGGCATAGTGAAGCTTTTCACTGCTTCAAAATCTCAAGAAAACCGTGGCGATAAAATGCACATGCTTTATGACTATTTAACCAGCAACGAGTTCTCTGAGCAATGGAAAGCCATTAGAGAAGGTTTTATGAGTATGAAACTATCTATTCAAAAAGAACGTGATGCCATGGAAAAACTATGGAAAGCAAGGGAAAAACAGCTTGAAAAAGTATTACTGAATGCGGCACACATCAGAGGCTCTATTGAAGGTATTGCAGGAACAGACAGCATCCAACTGAGCCTTACAGATGACGAAGACGACGCCTTATTGTTAGAATAAAACTGGCTTATGATATACGCAAAAAAGAAAGTACAGCATACCGCACATTTGGCCGCTCAAACGGCCAAAATTATTGCCAATGTTAAAGAACTTCAGGAAAAGAACCTCTTAAGAATTGAAGAAAACGAAGTCCACGTATACCCCGAAATTTGGAAAGACAAGGCCACAGCCCTAAACTGGATTAAATGCCTCCATTTATATTGTATGCTAAAATTGCGATTTAAAGAAAGTGATTCGCTTCTCTTTAAAAATTATACTACCGGAGAACAAATTGGAGCTTATAAAAACAAAAAGGCTAGCGTTTCTATTTTCCCTTAAACCTGCTGGCCCCACCTGGTTTTAACCCAGTTATCCTGTTTCTGCAAGTCCATAAATGTCCATGCTACAAAACGACTAATCTTTTGTCCTTGTGCCATTTCTACAGTTCTAACTTCCGCAACCTTAGCGTATTGAAGCATTTTATGAATAAACGGTAAATTACTGCTCTTCGAAACTAAAGTCGAAAACCAAAGGCATTGATTTGCAAAAGCAGCACTTTCTTCGATCATATTTCTAATAAAACCAACCTCACCACCTTCGTACCAAAGCTCTGTATTTTGTCCGCCAAAATTTAGTGTTACACCCTTTCCCTTTTGCTTGCCCAGGTTGTGCAATTTCCTTTTCGTACCCGCCTGCGCCTCCTCTGCCGAAGAATGGAAAGGTGGATTGCACATACTAAAATCAAACAAATCACCGGGCTTAATAATCCCTTTAAAAATATGGTGCTTATTACTTTGAGGCCTGCAAACCACAGCATTTGCCAACTCCGGATTAGCTGATATAATCGCTTTTGCAGCTCTAATGGCTCCAGAATCAATTTCAGAGCCAACAAAACTCCACCCATACTCCTGATGCCCCACAATCGGATAAACACAATTGGCGCCTATCCCAACATCTAAACCACGTATAGATTTTCGCGTAGGCACAACCCCATTGTTAACAGAAGCAAGCAAATCTGCCAGATAGTGAACATAATCTGCCCTCCCTGGTATAGGCGGACAAAGATAGCCCGCAGGAATATCCCAATAAGAAATGTCATAAAAATGCTTAAGAAGCGCTTTATTAAGGCTCTTAACCGATTCCGGATCAGAAAAATCTATAGATTGATCTCCATACGAATTAACTGCAACGTAGTTTTTAAGCTCTGGATGACTCTTAATCAATTCAGGGAAATCGTACCTAAAGCGATGCTTATTTCTTGGATGTAAGGATGTTTTTTCTGTAGACATTAGTATAAAAATTACCCAAAGTTAAGCGTTCTAGCTAAACAATTGGATATATAAGAAAGCATACCGTACTTTGCGTCTATAATTTCTCAATTTTGAAGATACTATGCTAAAGTTTATAAAAGGATTTGGGTACGCGTTTTCGGGTGTTGCTTATGCCTTTAAAACACAGCTCAATTTTAAGTTTCATGTTGTTGCCCTGTTATTGACTGCCCTGGCCGGATGGTACTTTAAATTATCTGTAAATGAATGGCTTTGGATAGTTATTGCCGCGGCCATTGTATTGATAACTGAACTGATAAATACCGCTATTGAGGTACTTGTCGACTTGGTTTCGCCAGAATATAACCCTAAAGCCAAAATAATTAAAGATGTTGCCGCAGCGAGTGTACTAATAGCAGCAATTGGGGCTGCAATAATTGGCCTTATTATTTTCATTCCTAAAATTTATTAGGTCATGTTGCACAAAACAAGAGGTATTGTTTTAAAAACCACGCTTTACAGCGAAAGCAGTGTGGTGGTGCAGATTTTTACCGAAAAGTTCGGAATCCAGTCGTACATGATTAATGGCGTTAAAAAGCCAAGGGCCAAAATCAGGATGAATATGCTGCAGCCTTTACATCTTGTTGATATGGTAGTGTACCATAAGGCCAACACTGGCATTCAACGTGTTTCTGAGCTCAGACCCTCTCCTATTTTTAGCAGCATCCCGTACGACATTATAAAAAGTACAATGGCCATTTTCATTAATGAAGTATTGTACAAAAGCATAAGACAACAAATGGCAGATGACCATCTGTTTGATTTCATTTTTAATTCCATTTGCTGGTTGGACGAGAGTAATGAACAAAACGTGAATTTCCACCTCGCTTTTCTGCTAAAACTATCAAGGTATTTAGGCTTTGCACCCAGTATGCAAACAAAAAGTGACCAAAGTTACTTCGATTTACAGGAAGGTGAATTCAAGTCGATGCTCCCTGTACATGCCCACTATTTAGAAAAAACAGATGCGATTCTCTTCATTTCTCTATTTGCTTCGCCTTTTGAAAAAATAAATGAAATAAAATTAGAAAATAAAACCCGCAGAGCCATTTTAGATAAAATACTGATTTACTACACTTTACATACAGCTTCTTTTGGAGATATTCGTTCGCATCAAGTTTTAGAAGATATACTTGCGTAAAATCTCACAAAAGTTTTGGAGTTTTAAATTAGAGGTGTATATTTGCACTCCCTAACAATTAGGGCACAATACAGCTAACTCGGCTGGCCTTATAGCAAAAGAGTAGAACCAAAGGGGAGATTAGCTCAGCTGGTTCAGAGCACCTGCCTTACAAGCAGGGGGTCACTGGTTCGAACCCAGTATCTCCCACCAAAACCTAACGAGGATTCGAAGGTTAATGACAACAGCTTACTCAGCTGGTCTTTTCAAACAAAAGAGTAGAACCAAGGGGAGATTAGCTCAGCTGGTTCAGAGCACCTGCCTTACAAGCAGGGGGTCACTGGTTCGAACCCAGTATCTCCCACCAATTAAAAAACCTTTAGAATATTCTAAAGGTTTTTTTGCTTTAAAAGCAATTCGAAGCACCACACTCTTAGAACCACTTGTACTCACTCCAGAATCAGTTAACGCTGATTCCACGGATCAACACCAAATGTTGTGGAGCAGGGATTAAAAATATAGTTTTGTATTTTAATACATTTTTATATTTATGCCATCAGCCACCGCATCCTTGCTCAGATTATTTCTGCCAGACTCTACATTAGAGAACTTCGAATTCAAAGGGGTTATTGAAGATAGTGAAACTTTCCATATCGAACTTGAAGAGTCGAATAATCCTCCTTCTGAATGGGATGGTATTAAAGTTTTATCCAAAGGCTTTTTCCCTCAGATTGTGATTCAGGATTTACTTTTTCGGTTCGATAGCACCCAGAGCCCAAAATATTAAAAAAACCACTTGAAAGGCACTAGCAGGGTTTCAGTTGTTGAGAAAAATGGTGCTCACAAAGTCAGCATAAATCAGCAAAAGTTACGGAGAACCAGATTCACTGAAATACGAAAATGTAGAGCGTATTAATAAAACTATATACTTTTACCCTTTTTTCGTGGTTTAAAACTCATGATAAAATTTTGGGTCAGATTTTTCTTTTGCTCAAGTTCTTTTTGCATTCTGCTAATCGCTGTCTGGGCAAAAAAAGCAGTTAAAATCTCTGTATCCTTATGTTTGGCAGATTGTTTCAAGGCATCAATATAAGTTGATTTTTCAGTTGCACCAATGATTACATGAGGCTGATTGAATTTAGCTAGTATAAAGTTTGATATCAATCGGCCAGTCCGTCCATTCCCATCAGGAAAGGGGTGTAGGTATATAAAAAACTGGTGGAATCTAGCACTAATGTCCATAGGGTGGAGCTCTGCTTTTTCAATCGCATTTTGTGTAGAATTGATTAAAGCCGGCATACGTTTAATACTGGTTTTGTAATCACCAAAGACCGTATCTCCGGCAGCCATTTGTGTATCGGTATATTCGCCTGGTTCGTAGCCCTTTGAAAATTTGATAGTATTTTCAGTTAATATTTTTTGAGTTTGTTTGATCAACACCTCGGTTAAAGGCTGCTGAAGGTTGTTAAACAAAAATTCGTATGCTTTGAAATGATCCAGAATCTCATAGGCTTCATATAGAGATCGGTTTTGTAACTTTAAATTGATTCCATATTCCTTTAATTCTCGGGTTTCGTCGACAGTAAAAGTATTACCCTCCACAGCACAACTATGGGCTGAAAATAAAACCTCGTTGTATTCCCTGAAATCTTCTGTACTAAAACTTTCAGCAATTGTCTTGTTGTATTCTAGTACCAGTAAGTCATATTTCCTAAGCAATTCCTCCATCAGTTACATTTGTGTGCTAAATGAGATGTTATTTTGTCTACATTAATTAACCTTGCAGTATGTAAATCATCAAATGTAGTATTGTAATACTACAAAAATAGCCTATTTTCTCATACTTGTGTTATGTTAATCTTGTAATGACGGAAGCATTTTAAGGAAAAGTGCTTCTCTTTAAAGTCTTTTTTTAGCCCGCACATCAGTTTCAATTAACCGCGCTGTATTGTATCTTGTTTTGAATTCGTTACAATCTGTCTCTAAGTCAATTCTTTCACTAATTTCTTTCTTAATAATTGCGGCTATTTTTTCCAAATCTTCAATAAATTGGTTCGACAAACGTACCATAGGGATCACCAGATTAAATATCAAAACGTAACCATTGGTGAGTTTTTGTAAACCACCCCTAGTCCACCTTTTTTCTAGAAAAACGTGGACTCACCGTGGACTGACTCATACAACATATTAGCTTATTTACGGGTTTCAGTTACAATCAAAAAACAACTTAATAGGGCGTTTATAAATATATTAACCAACATCTCTATTTAATTTAGTATCATAATTAGTACTTTTACTAACAATAACGCAAATAGTTAAGATGAAAAGAAAACTATCTTTAATTGAAGGGACAATGTATGCCGGCGGTAAAACAGCCGTAAACGTTGTCTCATCGGTTACCGTTAAAGGAACCATAAAGGAATCTGATTTACATGCCGCGCTTTTAAAAATTCAAACCAGACATCCCCTATTGAGTGCCAATGTTTGGGAAGATGAAGCACGTATCTCCTATTTCGTTAAGCAGAACCCAATTCAGAAAATTTCAGTTCGTATAGTTAATCGCCAAGCATCCAATGATTGGGAAAAAGAATCTATTACCGAATGCTTAGCACCATTTGACACAAGTGGCGGTACATTGTTTAGATTGGCATGGATAAAAGATGCCGATGTTTCGGACCTAATCTTTGTTGCTCACCATTGCATTTGCGATGGCAGGTCCATTTTAAATCTTATGGACGAAACATTGACCTTGCTGGGACAACCCGAAAAGGAATTAGGCACTTATGAATCCTTTTCTTCAATTCAGAACTTTATTCCAACAGAGATAAGAGATAATAAAGCCAACAAATTAAAGGTTCGACTATTCTCTAAAGTTGCAAAAGTGGTTTTACTGCTTGTGGCTTTCAAAAAAGAGATTAAAAGAGAAAAGCCTTTTTTTATGCATTGGAGATTGAGCAAAGAGGAATCGTTACTAATTGCTGAAAAATGTAAATCGAAAGGAGTTTCTGTGCATGACGCTTTAAGCGTGGCATTTTTAAGAGGCTTTAAGGATATTGAAACCATTAAATCAAATTCCAGGCTTTACTGCGCTGTAGATATGCGAAAGTTTCTTCCCGACGTTAAAAACGACATGCTTTTCGCTTTCCCGGCAATGGTTGGTTTAGATCTACCAAAAAAGAAAACCACGGATTTCTGGAGTCAGGCTAAAGCATTTAAAGATGAGCTGTCAAAAAAAATTGACGAAATGAATGTGAATACGGTATTACTCTATAGCGAATGCCTCTTACCTTCATTGCCCAGAATGACACAATATGCCAAAGCCGACAAAGGAACACATGATTTTACATTATCAAATATGGGAAAAGTAAGTATCAGTGAAAGGTACAATGATCTGGAAGTTGAATCGTTACAGTCTCCATCTACAATTTTTCCTTTTGGCAACCCTACTACCCTATTTACCACGTTTTTTAAGGGGCAAATTGATTTCATCTTCACTTCTGATGAATACTTTATACAACATACCGATGCGCAAACATTAAAAGAAAATGCAATGCTTATGATGCTAAACTAACAGCAAAATTAGGAGGCTTTAGTTAGCTACACTTTCTCAAAAAGTGTAAAAAACAGGATGGTTTTAAAAATACCCGTGGTAAAAATATTTATTTATATTTAAATAAATATTAACGAAATCAAACATGAAACTACTATCAGTATTAGCCTTTTCTGCGCTTGCATTGGCGTCTTGTACCAGTCAAACAGAAACAAAAAAAGCCACATCAGAGCAGCCTATAAACGGAACTTGGAAGCTTATATCAGCAAAAACTATAACAAAAGGAGATACCGTAAGTTCTTTCCCAGTTGAAAACCAGGAAATGATTAAGCAGTTTAATGATACTCATTTCTCTTTCTTCAAGCACGACATTAGTAAAGGCAAAGGAAAAAATGCTGTTTTTGATGCAGGCAGTGGCACCTATACTTTAAACGGAGATAAATACGAAGAACATCTACAATACTGCAGTTACAGAGACTGGGAAGATTTGAAGTTCAGTTTTACGGTAAATATAAAAAACGACACCTTGGTACAACGTGGAATTGAAAAAATAGATAGCCTTAATGTTAATCACGAAATTGTTGAGACCTACGTAAAGGTGAAGTAAGTTGCTTATGGAATTTGACATCAAATTCCATCCTTCTGTAAATTATTGCTTATGAAAACCGCTCTACGTTTAGCACTAGTATTTGCTTGTTGCATTTTTACTTTCACCAATGTTTTTTCGCAACAGGGCAATCTGGTTGGGTACGAAAAAACTTTTAACAAGGCTGATTCACTCGCTTCAAACCAAAATGTAAAAAGTGCGCTTTTTCTTGTTAATGATTTAAACGCTAAGGCAAGAAAAGAGGGGAACACAGTTGCTCTAATTAAGTCGGTTATTTACAGAATCCTTTTTCAGCATTATCTCGACCCAACGAATCTTGCTAAGCTTAACGCTGATTTAAAACAAGATATTCTGGTGGCCAAACAGCCGGAGAAGAGCATACTTCAATCGCTACTCGCTGAAAGCTATTGGAACTATTATCTTCAAAATGTTTATAGAATAAGCCAGAGAACATCCATAGAGGCCGAAACAGGAAATGACATACAGACCTGGTCGGTAAAAAAACTAATCGATGAGACTGGAAATACCTATATGGCTTCCATCGCTGAAGCTAGTTTATTACAGAATACTAAAATCGATATTTTTACTACACTCCTTAACGGAGATAGTACAACACGCTATCTACGGCCTACACTTTACGATCTTTTGGCTCATCGCGCCTTATCTACTTTTAGCAATACGCAAATTGATTTAGTTACTCCACCAATTAACCCTATAAGTTTAAGGGCTAACCTATTTACCGATACCAAAAGTTTTATTGAAGAATCTTTACCAACGGGAGATAGCACTTCAACCAAGCAAAAAGCTTTCATAATTTTCCAAAATCTTTTAAAATTTCATAGTAGCCAAAAGAATACTGCGGCTATGGTTGATTTAGACCTTAAGCGGATAAAATTTGTTTATCAAAGATCCATAAAAGAAGGTATCGGCACTTCGTATTTCGATGCGCTTCAGCAGTTATTGGATAAAGCCAAAGAAACTGAAATCTATTCGGATATACTTTATGAGCAAGCACTGCTTTTCAGAAATGGTTTCTCTAAAAATGGCGAAGAGAAATTAAATTTAGTTAATGCCGTTAAACTGGCAGAGGAAGCAATAAGGGTATACCCTAAGAGCAATGGCGCTATTAACGCAACTAATTTAATTAAGCAAATTAAAGCAAAATCATTGTCAATTCAGCTAAAAGAATACGCACAGCCGAATGCGCCAATGCTAATTGAATACAGCTATCAAAATGTTGACCGAACAACCTTGAGGCTATACAAAATTACTGCAAGTCTAGCTGAAAACACGCAGAACTTTAGAGATACAACCGAATATTTAAGTTTCTTAAAAACACATAAAGAAATTAAGTCATGGAACGTTGATCTGCCATCTACTGCCGACCATAAAAACCATAACATAGTTGATAAGATTGATGGTTTACCAATAGGGAAATATTTATTAATTACTCATAATGAGAATATTAAGGATACTATACCTGATAATTTAGTAAGTAATTTAGCAATTTTCACTGTATCGGGAATGCACTTCAGCACAAGATTTTTAGCTGATCACACCCGACAATATGCGGTTGTAAACAGCACTAGTGGTGAACCTTTAAAAGATGTGAGCATACAGGAACATCAATACCGCTACCCTGGGGAGGAGAATATGTTGCCTCCTCTTAAAACAGACATCAATGGTTTTGCCGCTTCCAATCAATCTCTACGTATAAATTGGGCTACCGCTACATTAAATACTGATACCGTTAATATTGGGGTGAACTCTTACAACTACGGAGAGAAGACACCCACTAAGCGAGTAGTGCTTTTTACTGATCGCCCGATTTATCGTCCTGGTCAAATTGTATATTATAAGGGACTATTCCTCGAGGAATTTGATGGCAAAAACAAAATCCTACCTAATGAAGATATGGAAGTTGTTTTCAGTGATGTAAACAACGAAGACATTAAGACTGTTAACTTAAAAACAAACGAATACGGTACTTTTCAGGGCTCTTTTGATATCCCTATGGGAAAACTAAACGGCCAGATGAATATTAGCACAAAATATGGGCAAGTAGAAGTACAAGTTGAAGAATACAAAAGGCCTACTTTTCAAGTAATCTTTGACAAACCCACTGAGCGGTATAAATTTAATGATACAATTACAGTTAAAGGCAAAGCGATGGCATTTTCTGCCTATACTATTGGAGGTGCTACCGTGAAATATAGAGTTGAGAATAATGGCGACTCAATATCTGATGGAACCACTAAAACTAACCCCGATGGTACCTTTAGCATTAAGTTTTTTGCGACAAGCGAAGAAGACAAAAGCCAAATTATCAATTATGAGATAAATGCCGATGTTACCGACATCAATGGAGAAACAAGATCTGCTAATACAACCATTTATGCAGGCAAAAAAGACATCCGGTTAAATTTGAATTTACCTGAACGAATCTTTTCAAACAACAAAACTGATAGTATTCGTTTCAGCATAAACAACCTGAATAATCAACCCATAAAATCATCCCTTAAGGTACAGTGGTACCAACTTCAATATCCTGGCCGTTTAGCCACTAAAAGCTTTTCTTTTAAAACCCCGGAAAAATATGCTTTAAGTAAGGAAGAGTTTATCAAAAACTTCCCAAATGAGGATTATGGAGGTGATAGTAATCCGGCAAACTGGAAGTCTGTTAAAACAAATGGTGATCAGAATATAAACGCCGAGCTTGGTGTGGGGGCAATAAGTTTAAATAACAACGATTTAAAGCCCGGATACTATAAAGCTTTGTTTACAGCTAAGAATTCGGATAATGACACCATCAACATAGAGAGGGTAATTAGAATCTTTGGTAACTCTCTTGATACCATCCAAACCATGGACGAATGGCTAGTATCGGAAAAGACAATTATAAATCCTGATGAAAGTGCTGTATTTAGAGTTGCGGCATTAAATGCCCGCGCTTCAATATATTATGAGACAAATTATAGAGGGAAAATTAGTGAGAAGTTCTGGATTAAAGGATCGCCAAAACAAAGCATCGTAAATATAGCTCCCAACCCAAACTACGAAGGCACTTTTGCAGTTCAGTTTACCATGACTCAAAACGGCGTAAGCTACAGCTCTCAACAAATTGTAACTGTGGTAAATGAGGCAAAACAATTGGAAATCAAATTTCTAAGCTTTAGGAACAAGTTAGAACCGGGCGAAAAAGAAACATGGAAGCTAAAAATCAGTAATAAGGCCGGAGAGAAACAAATGGCAGAACTTGTTGCGACCTTGTATGATGCCTCGCTTGATGAGCTTAAACCGATGAGCTGGCAAAACATTTATAATGATTATTACACCTATTATAGTTTTAACTGGAATTCAGGTCTCAATAAAGTGAGTCGTGGTAATGATGTGTGGTTTTTACGTAGAAATCAATATTACGGCGGGATTACAGATCGCAAGTATGAACAGCTTAATTTGTTCGGCTTTCAATTCAATGAATACGACAAGAGCTACTTTAATAACTTCGTGCAATACGTCAATCTTAAAAAGATAAATGCCGATATATTGGCATCTGAAAAACGGATTGCTTTGTTGAAAAAGGGAAATCTAGTTTATGGAATTGTAAAAGACGACCAAGGGCTCCCTATTCCGGGTGTGCAGGTTAAGATATCCGGAAAAAGAATGACCTCAACAGATAAGTACGGAATATATGCGCTAAACGCCAAACCAGGAGAGGTATTGAATTTCAATACCCCAGGCTTTTTCAAGCATTCAACAAAGATAACAGCCACCCGAAGAATGGATGTTTCTTTAAGGGAGGACAAAAAAAATCTAGAGGAAGTTGTAATTAGAGGCTATCAAAAAAGAACGAGAGAGGCAACAACAGGCTCTATAATGATTGTATCAGGAAAGGAAGTGCAGGATGTCCCCGTTTCCAATGTAGAACAGCTACTACAAGGAAAGGTTGCCGGATTAAATATACAGAGCGCACCTAAAGTGGCAGGAATAAGCAGCAAACTAGCCAACATTGTAACCCGAACAAATTTCAATGAAAGTGCTTTTTTCTACCCTCAGTTACATACTAACGAATCAGGAGAGATTGATATTGAATTCACCATTCCCCAATCTCTTACGCGGTATAAAATGATGGGTTTTGCTCATACCAAAGATCTCAAAACGGCAAGGATTAGTAGAGAACTGATTACTCAAAAACAACTATCCATTTCTGCTAATGCTCCTCGTTTTTTCCGCGAAGGGGATACCATTTTATTCAGTGCTAAGCTGAACAACCTATCAGGCAAAAAACTTAAAGGTAAAGCTGCATTGGAGTTATCTGATGCGCTAACAGGAAACATCATACAAATCTTTGCGGCGAACACTACTGCAACTCAGAAATTTGATCTGAAAGATAAAGGCAGCGAAGCGATTAAATGGACTTTAATTATCCCCAGAGGAATAAGTGCTCTCGGTTATAAAGTAGTTGCAGAATCGGGGAAATTTAGTGATGGAGAAGAAATGATTATCCCGGTTTTAACTAACTCGATCCTGATTACCGAAACAATGCCCTTAAATGTTCGTGGAAATACCACTAAAACATTTAAGATGGAAAAGCTATTGGAGTCTGGAAAGTCAACTACGATGCGAAATCAGGCGCTGACACTTGAATATACTTCTAACCCGGCATGGTATGCCGTTCAGGCATTACCCTATTTAATGGAATACCCGTATGAATGTGCAGAGCAAACTTTTAGTAGGTTTTATGCCAATAGTTTTGCTTCGGGAATAATTAACAGCTCACCGAAGATAAAGCAGGTATTTGATCAATGGCAACTGCCGGAGAGCGATGCACTATCCTCAAATCTTGAAAAAAATCCGGAACTAAAATCAATATTACTTGAAGAAACGCCTTGGGTAAGAAATGCCAACAATGAGCAAGAGAGAAAAAAACGCTTGTCTGCATTATTCAATTTAGCGCGCATGAGCAATGAGCTCAAAAGCAATTTTGAAAAGCTGCAAAAAATGCAGTATCCAAATGGTTCGTTCCCTTGGTTTAGTGGCATGAGGGAAAACAGGTACATCACCCAGCAGATTGTTTTGGGGATGGCACAACTAAAATTCCTTAAGCTTACTGATGAACAAAACTACCCTGAGTTTAACTCAATGCTGAATAAGGCTATCATTTACTTAGATGGGGAGTTCACTAAAGATTATACTGCGAGCCAATCAAAAACTACTGCCGACTATTTACCGCTGCACTACCTGTATGCACGCAGTTATAGTAAACAGATTAACACCAATATCAACTTCAACAAGGCCTTAGATTATTATCTGAAAAACATCTCTAAAGAGTGGCCAAAAATGGGGATTTACCAGCAAGGTCTTTCTGCGCTTGTATTACACCGAAATGGAAATCATGCCGAGGCGTTAAAAATAGTTAACTCATTAAAAGACCGAAGTCAACAGAGTGATGAAATGGGAATGTTCTGGAGCAGCAATACCAGAGGCTGGTGGTGGTATCAGAGTCCAATAGAAACACAGGCATTACTAATCGAGGTGTTTAACGAAGTAGCTTCAGACATTAAATCAGTGGAAGAAATGAAAATCTGGTTGCTTAAAAACAAGCAAACAAATGATTGGAAAACCACTAAAGCAACTACTGCAGCATGCTATGCCCTATTAATGCAAGGCCATAATTTACTTGAAGAAACGGGTGAATCGAAAATTCTAATAGGCGATAAATCCTTTGAGCAGCTTGGCATAGCTGAGCCAAAGAAAGAAGCTGGTACAGGTTATCAAAAGGTAAGTATTGCCGGCCCTAAGGTTAAGCCTGAAATGGGTAAAATTGAAATCACAAATAATAACAATTCAATTGCCTGGGGAGGCGTATACTGGCAGTACTTTGAGCAACTGGATAAAATTACACCAAGCGAAACAGGCGTAAAGATTAAAAAACAATTGTTTTTAAAGCGTCGAACTGCAAATGGTGATCAGCTTGCCCCATTAAATACATCAATCATACTACAAACAGGAGATTTAGTAAAAGTAAGGATAGAGATCAGTGCAGACCGTGACATGGAATACATTCACCTAAAGGACATGCGATCGTCTGGTTTTGAGCCTGTAAATGTAATCTCTCAATACAAATATCAGGATGGTTTAGGGTATTATGAAAGTACCAAAGATGCCTCAACCAATTTCTTTATGGATTACATGCGTAAAGGGGTTTATGTATTTGAGTATGAATTAAGGGTAAGTCAGGCAGGGAATTTTTCTAATGGGATAACAACGTTGCAATCTATGTACGCTCCGGAATTTAGTACACATTCAGAAGGTATTCGTGTAACAGTAAAACCTTTATAATGCTAAATTTGTAGGATATGTTATTACCTACTGTTGGCATTGAGCAGATCTTCAACCTCCCTTATACCGGAGAGGACTTTAAATTGTTGCGTCATGATCCCATTAACATGCCTCATATTCCTCATGCGCATAAGCATGATTTCTATATGCTGCTAATTATAGGACAAGGTAGCGGAACGCATACTATAGATTTTAGAGAGCATAGCGTGAGCGAAAAGATGGTATTTTTTCTTGCTCCCGGTCAGGCACATCAATGGGATCTTGCAGGAAACACTTCCGGCTATCAATTGATGTTTTCACAAAAATTCTTGACAGCAGGTAGTCAGCGATTGCCTTATTTTAATCTCTCAGCTTTCCCGGTTCTTACTCTCGAAAACGATCAATACCAAACCTTAACGCTAGAATTTGAGCAGATATTAAAAGAGATGTCTACCACAGCACAATTCCAAACAGAATTACTGCAAACCAGATTACAGCTGGTTTTAATTTTATTAAAACGATGGTATTCGCACAGTTTTAACCTGCAAGACACAGCTACCGACAATCGTCTGATTAACTCCTTCCTTACACTTCTAGATCAGCACTACATGGTGCATAGTGAAGTGTCCTTTTATGCCGATGAATTGCATGTTACACCCAATTACCTCAACCAGATTTGCAGAAAGAAATCTGGAATAACCACAGGAGACTATATTCGGGAACGTATTTTACTCGAAGCCAAACGAATGCTTACGCTGACCAACCTCGATATTAAAGAGATTGCTTACGCTCTTGGCTTTAATGACACCTCATATTTCTCCAGATTTTTCAGAAAAAACACCGGAGTTAGTCCGCAAGAATTTCGAAAAACAAATAATTAGTACCCATATTGAGATAATCAGTCCTATTGAGCTGGCTGGTTTAAAGTTAAATTTGCGTATGAATTTTCGAATTGCATCAATCATAGTGCTTACTTGCCTTACAATGAATGCTTGTTCGCAGAATAAAAAAATGGAACAAAATACCTCAGAAATATTCAGCATTATAGCTGCAAATGATAGCACTAAACTCTCGCAATGGCTATCCAACCACAAAAACCTTGAACTCCAAAACAGCAAAGGAGAAACGCCTTTAATGAATGCTACTTATAGCAACAAGGTTACACTTGCAAAAATGCTGATTGATGCCGGAGCTAATGTTAACAAACAGGATAACATGTTAAACAGTCCTTTTTTGTATGCGGGAGCATCGGGTTATCTGGAAATTCTTCAGCTATGCTTAAAAGCTGGAGCTGATTACAAAGTATTTAATCGCTACAATGGCACGGCACTAATTCCTGCTTGCGAAAGAGGTCATATTGCAATCGTTACCGAATTACTTAAAGATAAAAACTATCCAATTGATCACATGAACAAATTGGGCTGGACGGCCTTACTGGAAGCCGTTATTTTAGGTGATGGAAGTAGTAAATACCAAACAATTGTTCAACTTCTGGTAAATGCGGGCTGCGACATTAGCATTAAAGATAAAGATGGCGTTGATGCACTAACGCATGCTAAAAACAGAAATTTTAAAGAAATAACAACAATACTTGCTAAGGCCACTAAAAAATAATCTTCCCCAATGAAAAAACTAATACTATCCATGCTCTTCCTTTTTACCTGTGCCTCTGTGTTTTCACAAAAAAAAGAGGTCGATTTAATTATTAAATCTGCAAATATCATTGATGTTAAAACCGGGGAAATAATAACGGGAAAAGCCATAGCCATTAAAGGCGGTACAATCATTAATGTTTTTAATGAAAAACAGATCAGCGGCTATAAATCCAAGCAAATATTGGATGGAAAAGGCAAATACCTGATCCCTGGACTTTGGGATATGCACATGCATTTTGGTGGCGGCGACTCTTTAATAAATGAGAATAAAAACCTGCTTCCTTTATTTCTAGCATATGGTATCACCACTGTGAGAGATGCTGCTGCTGATATTAGCCCTAGTGTTTTGCAGTGGAGAGATCAAATTGCGGCAGGCAAGTTACTAGGCCCACGCATTTTTACTTCAGGCCCTAAATTGGAAGGCTACAAATCTGTTTGGAAAGGAGATATTGAGGTTGGCAACACCAAGGAAATAGAACTAGCATTAGATTCTCTGCAAAAAATGCATGTTGATTTTGTTAAAATCACAGACAATACATTAAAACCTGATCTCTTTTTAGAAGCGATAAGACTAGCCCGCAAGCGTGGATACAAAGTATCTGCACACATTCCAAGTGCTTTAACTATGGAACAAATTGCAGACGCAGGACTGAGCTCAGTTGAACATTTAGGTTATGCACTTAAAGCCGGTTCGAAAGTTGAAAAAGAGATTTCGGATGAAGTAGCCGCAGGAACTTTAAGAGGTAAAGCGTTTAACCAAAAAGTAATGCAAACTTTTGATGAAACAGCTGCACTTGCTGCCTACAGAAACATGGCCAAACATGGTATGTACCTTACACCAACCCTATCACTAAATTATATACTTACCTATTTTGAGAAAGACAATCATAAAAATGACAGTTACTTGCAATACATTGGTAAAGGTTTGCAAAAAACTTATGAAGGTCGTGTAAAAAGAGTAGAACAAGATGATGCAGAAGCCATTGCTTTTAGACATGAGTTATTCGAAAAAACAGTAACTACGCTCCCTCTTTTACAAAAAGCAGGAGTTAAGATATTAGCAGGAACAGATGCGGGATACTTAAATTCTTATGCATATCCGGGTATTGGCTTACATACTGAACTGGAGCTTTTGGTTAAATATGGTTTAACTCCGTTACAGGCTTTACAAGCATCAGTGGTAAACTCTCCTGAGTTTCTTGGTAAAAAAGAATATGGTAGCATTGCTTCGGGCAAAAAGGCAGATATATTATTACTGGATGAAAACCCTTTGAAAAACATAAGTGCTACTCAAAAGATTTTCACAGTAATTACTGCAGGTAAGGTACTCAACAGAAGTACTCTTAACAGTATGCTTGAGGAGGTTAAGAATTCGCAATAACCTCCTTAAACAATTTTATTTTAGCTGGTATGCCATTATACTTTTCTTGAAAAAAGTAGGGATGTAAACTATTTTCTTAACTGGATCATAACCGATATCGGCAGTGTTTTTCTTTTCCAAATGCGTATCTAGCAACAGCTCAGATGTGCCGTTTGCGAATACGTAATAAATATAACCGCCCCAACTTGAAAATAAGAAATCGCCATTTCCAATAGGCTCAATCCCATCACCACCATTAGGTAATCCGGCTACTTTAATCAGGTCTTTTTTAGCATTTGCTTTTAAAAGGTTTTTACCTCCACCAGCAATGTACAAATCAGCACCAATAGCTTTAAGACCGTTAACTCCATCTATATTTTCTAAATAAACAACGTCTTTATTGTTGATGATCTGATGGATCTTTTTTGTTCTGGAATCTGACACATATACCACCCCTTTATCGCTAACAGTAATGTCGTTCAAAAAAGCTGAACCTGCTATTGGTATAGTAAGTTCCACCTTACCTTTAGGAATATCAATAACAACTACATCCGTTATATCGGCTACATACAATTTGTTACCGTGTATGGCTAATCCTTTTGGAGAATTAAGTCCTGTTACCCAGTCCAGGTTAATCACCTTTCCGTTCATATCGAGCTTTCCTACTCCACCAATTCCATCTTTGGCATCAGCGCTGTTGCCCATAATTGACACATACAATACTCCTGCTTTTGTATCAGGCAGAACAGATTCGGGAAGATTAATAATACTATCTGTTTCCCAGATTTTTTCCAATTTGTGCTGGGCATTTACACTTAAACCAACCAACATTGCAAAAACTAAACTTAAATATTTATTCATAGCGTTTCCTTTAATTGAGATACTTTGGCTATGAAATTACATAAAAACCAACAGATTAGGATAAATATTTTTATGCATTCTATTTCATTTTTTACAATACACACTTACAAATCGAGTTAATTATCTGTTTATTTGTATTTATTAATTTAATACACACACAAATTTAATCTTCTTTGTTATGCTGCTTAGCATTTTAAACTCCGTTTTTTGCGTTGCGTTTATACTATTCGCATATGTGAACCTCAATGACAGCGACTCATGGCTGTGGGTACCCATCTATATGGTGGCTTCCATTTGTTGTGGATTTGCCATTTTTAATCTTTTTTACCCTATCGTATACCTTGTTGCCATATCTTTCTATCTTATTTACGCAATCAAACTCTTTTTTGCGAAAGACGGGGTGCGTGACTGGATAATGAAATACCGAAGACCAAGCTTAGTAGAGAGTATGCAGGCTACCAAACCTTATATTGAAAAAACCAGAGAATTCTTTGGCCTTTTAATCATAAGTGGTGCTCTTGCTATCAACTATTTTGCGGCAATCAATTTATAAAAAAAGAACATCATGCTTTTGATAGATATAGAAGGGATAAAAAGCCTTAATGATCTTTTTCTTCAAATCATTAAACAAAACCTTAGCAGCGATGCTTTGCAATGGCTGGAAACTAAAGTTGAATTGATTAAAACAGAAGAAAAATCGATACAATTAAACCTTACATTTTCGCATCTTCCAAGATTGGCCGGTAAACAGCCAATAGTGTTGCAACCTGAAGACGAAGCAAAGATAGCGCAGCTATTACCTGGCTTTTCATTAAAAGAATGGACTGCTGACAGGTTATCGCGTGTTTGGCTATTGATGCAGGTACCTAATGAAAATAAAGAGGCTTACATCAAAAAAATAAGCGGCTTATTTATCGGTTCAGAAATGAATGAGCAAATAGCACTGTATTCGGCATTGCCATTTTTAAGCTATGCAGAAGAGTGGGTATCCAGATGTGAAGATGGAATTAGAAGCAATATTGGCACCGTACTGGAGGCCATAATGTATCATAATCCTTATCCTGCTCACTTCCTTTCGGAAGGTGCATGGAATCAACTGGTATTGAAAGCATTTTTTACAGATAAAAATGTAAATCATATCGTTGGATTAAATGAAAGATCAAATCAGGCATTAACAGATACATTAAGTGACTATGTGCAAGAGCGTTTAGCTGCTCATAGAACCGTTAATCCGGAAATCTATAAATTGATAGAACAAAAAAATCAGACAATATAAATTTTGAATTATGTGCTGTAATGATAATTTTCAGGAAAGAAATGAAGGAGAAAAAATTCAAACTTCCCTTGATTTAAATGACATCAGCGGGATGAAGTTTTTTGACCCGCATGTTCACATGACCTCTCGTACTACCGATGATTACCAGGCTATGGCTGATGCTGGAATTGTTGCATTAATTGAACCGGCCTTTTGGCTTGGTCAGCCTCGTACCGGCGTAGATAGTTTTACCGATTACTATAGCAGCCTTATTGGTTGGGAAAGATTCAGATCTTCGCAATTCGGTATTAAGCACTATTGTACAATAGGCTTAAACTCTCGTGAGGCTAACAATGAAAAACTAGCTGAGCAAGTAATGGAAGTACTACCTAATTTCATCTTTAAAGAAGGAGTTGTTGGTATTGGCGAAATTGGTTTTGATGACCAGACTGCTGCTGAAGAGAAATATTTCCGTTTACAATTAGAGCTTGCAAAAGAATCAGGTTTGCCTGTACAAATTCATACGCCACACAGGGATAAGAAAAAAGGTACTCAACGCAGTATGGATATTGCTATTGAACATGGCCTTTCGCCATATTCGGTAATTGTAGACCATAATAACGAAGAGACTGTTAAAGAAGTTTTAGACAGAGGTTTCTGGGCGGCATTTACAATTTACCCTTTTACCAAAATGGGCAATGAGCGCATGGTAGAGGTTGTAAAACAATACGGTTCTGAAAGGGTTATGATCAATTCGGCAGCCGATTGGGGTATCTCCGATCCACTTGCTGTGCCTAAAACTGCTGCGCTAATGAAGAAATCAGGAATTAGTCTTGCCGATATTGAGCTGGTTAGTTACCGCAATGCGATTACTGCTTTTGCACAGAGTGGACAGATTGATGAGAATGATTTTCTTTCAGTTAAAAACATAGATCAGAGTCAGAAATTTGAGAGCAATTCAATTCTACGTGGCGGACAGCAACCAAGGGTAGATAAAAACTCTATCATCATCTCCTAATAAAAGTTTGAATTGAAAAAATTATTAGGATACATAAGGCTAATGAGGCCTGCTAATGTGGTTACTTCTGTTGCTGATGTACTTGCTGGTATAGCTATATCGGGTTCTTTTGCTATGTCCACATGGGACAATTTACAGCTACCCGTTATACTGCTTTGCATTTCAACAATAGGCTTGTACAGTGGAGGGATCATCTTTAATGATGTTTTTGATGCTGATCTGGATAAGGTAGAGCGCCCTGAACGTCCAATCCCAAGTGGATTGATCAGTAAAAAAGCGGCTACTATATTTGGAGCGGTATTCTTCTTTATAGGAATTTCGGCAGCAAACCTGTTTAACACTACAACATCTGTATTGGCAGTTGCTATTATGATTGCCTGCCTTACCTATAACAGGTGGGCTAAGCATCATTCTATACTGGGCCCGCTAAACATGGGTTTATGTCGTGGCTTAAACCTTTTACTAGGTGTAAGCATCATTAGTACACAGGTACAACAATGGTGGTTTTTAGCCATTGTGCCTATCATTTACATTGCATCTATTACCATGATTAGCAGAGGCGAGGTACATGGCGGAAGTAAAAAGATGCTTTATTTTGCTGCTGTACTTTATGCTATAGTAATTGCCAGCATACTATTTTTTGCAGTTACCCAAGGCGATTTGCCAATTACCCTGGCATTTATTGTCCCATTTGCAATTATGATATTCACCCCACTCATAAAAGCGATGCAAAATCCAATAGGCCCTAATATAGGTAAAGCGGTAAAATCCGGAGTTATTGCCCTAATATTAATGAATGCAGCCTGGGCAAGTGTATTTGCTGACTGGAAAGTAGCCTTATCAATTGTTATTTTATTACCATTATCAATATTACTAAGTAAGGCATTCGCTGTTACTTAGTCAGGAATTTTCAACTATGAGTTATTTAGAACAGTCGTTTAGTGTAAAATTTGAGTATAAAATATACTTTACCGCTTCGCTATTCGAAACCGGCAATCCCATCTTGGCAAACTTCTTTAAAGAGAAGCCTTCAGAGGCCTTGCGCAAAATATTTTTCGTACTGGATAAGGGTGTTGCTGATGCTCATCCTGAACTTGTACCATCAATTAAAGCTTACTTTGAGCAAAATAAAGATGTACAACTGATAAAGGACATCATGATTGTTCCAGGTGGTGAAGCATCAAAAAATGATACTGCACTTTTTGACCAACTGGTTGAGGCTGTGAATGTATATGGTATCGACAGGCATTCGTACATTGCCGCAATTGGTGGTGGTGCAGTACTTGACCTTGTTGGTTATGCTGCTGCTGTTTCGCACCGTGGCATCAAACACATTCGTATACCAACTACTGTACTTTCACAGAACGATTCTGGTATAGGTGTTAAAAATGGCATTAACTACAATGGTAAAAAGAACTTCCTTGGTACTTTTGCTCCACCTTCGGCTGTATTTAACGACGATAAGTTTTTGCTTACTTTAAGCGATAGAGATTGGCGTTCGGGTATCTCTGAAGCAGTAAAAGTAGCACTGATAAAAGATCCTGAATTCTTTTACTGGATTGAAGACAATGCAGCACAATTGGTTGCACGTGATTTGGATACGATGAATTACCTGATCAAGCGTTGTGCTCAATTGCATTTAAACCACATTGCCGGTGATGATCCATTTGAAACGGGATCAGCCAGACCATTAGATTTTGGTCACTGGAGTGCACATAAACTAGAGCAGCTAAGTAACTTCAGTGTTTTACATGGAGAAGCTGTAGCAATGGGTATTGCTTTAGATAGCACCTATTCTTTCTTAAAAGGAATGTTAACGGAAGAGCAGTTACACCGCATATTAAATGTAATGGTTCACCTATCTTTCGATATTTCTAATCCATTTATCCAGATTAACGATACTGAATCTCCAATTCTTCGTGGTCTTGCAGAATTTCAGGAGCATCTTGGTGGTAAGCTTACCATTACCCTGCTTACTGATTTAGGTACAGGAAAAGAGGTGCACGAAATGGACCATCAGTTATTGATAGAAGCAAGTAATTATGTTTTAAACTTTACCAGAACACACGCTGGTTTACCTATAAGCAGTCACTAAAAATGAAAGTAAACACAGGCCATTTAACCTATTGCACAAACATTCATCCGGGTAAAAACTGGGACGACGATTTTAAAGCACTACAAGAGAATTTCCCGGTTATAAAACAATCTGTTTCTCCAGACCAACCTTTAGGCTTGGGGCTTAGATTGTCTAATGCTTCTAGCCTTGAACTTATTCAGGAAGATACTTTAGCGGAGTTTAAGCAATGGCTTAAAGATAATGATGCCTATGTTTTTACCATGAACGGTTTCCCTTACGGGGAATTTCATCGTACTGTGGTTAAAGAAGATGTACACACGCCGGATTGGACAAACGATTCGCGTAAAGAATATACAATCAGACTTTTTAGAATTCTTGAATCCATATTGCCTGAAGGCATGAATGGCGGAATTTCCACGTCACCACTTAGTTACAGACATTGGTTTAAAACTACTGAGGAATTTATGCAGGCAAAGCGTACTGCTACCTTAAATGTAGTGGAGGTTATTAAAGAACTGGTTACAATCGAGGAGCAAACAGGTAAAACCATGCACCTTGACCTAGAGCCTGAACCAGATGGCATTCTTGAAACAGGGAGAGAGTTTATAGACTGGTTTGAAGCTGATTTATTGCCTCTGGGTATTCCTGCGATTGAAGCTTCATTTAATGTTTCGGCTGCTGAAGCTGAATCATTAATTAAAAAACACCTTTGCTTGTGTTATGATGTTTGTCATTTTGCAATAGGCTATGAAGCTCACGATGAAGTGTTAAAAGAGCTTGAAGCAAAAGGCATTAAAGTTGGTAAAATACAAATCAGCGCGGCTTTAAAGGCTAGTCTTGATAAATCGGAGGCCGACAGAGAAATTATAAAGAGCAGCTTCCAGACTTTTAATGAGCCGACTTACCTGCATCAGGTAGTGGCCTTGAAAAAAGATGGTGGTTTGATTCGCTATTCAGACCTCACTCCTGCCCTTGCAGATTTTGAAAATGAAGAAGCAGCACAATGGAGAGCACATTTCCATGTTCCAATATCAATTAAAGAGATCGGATTATTAGAATCTACTCAGGATGATATTACTGCCGTTCTTGATCTTCAAAAAAACGCTCCGTTTACTGAGCACCTTGAAGTAGAAACCTATACATGGGAAGTACTTCCTGAACAATTAAAAATACCGATCGCCCAATCTATCAGCAATGAATTAAACTGGGTAATTAAAACAAATATATAAGATGAAGAAGACTGTAGTAATAGATGTTGTTGGCTTATCCTCAAACCTTATTGGCAAGCATACTCCCTTTTTAGAACAATACATAAAAGATAAAAACCTTGGTGCAATTGCTCCAATGCTACCAGCAGTAACTACTAGTGTACAATCAACTTATTTAACAGGGAAACAACCTACAGAACATGGCGTAGTTGGAAACGGATGGTACGACCATATCGATTCTGAGATTAAGTTCTGGAAACAATCAAACAAACTGGTACTTGCAGAGAAAATATGGGACAAGGGTAAAAAGGAAGATCCCAATTTTACCTGCGCCAATATGTTCTGGTGGTACAACATGTATTCGAATGCTGATTATAGTGTAACCCCTCGTCCGAACTATTTGGCTGATGGCAGAAAGCTTCCTGATTGCTACTCGGAACCCGCCGAACTACGTGATATTTTACAAGAGAAATTAGGTCAGTTCCCACTATTCCAATTTTGGGGGCCTGGTGCAAATATAAAATCGAGCCGCTGGATTGCTGACGCCTCTATGATTACTGAGGATCTTTACAACCCTACGCTTACACTTATCTATTTACCGCATCTTGATTATTGCTTACAGAAGTTCGGCAATGACTTTAGCAAAATCAGCAAAGAACTTGGTGAGGTAGATGAATTAGTAAAGGATTTGGTTACGTTTTATGAAAAGAAAGGTGCCAACATCATTATCCTTTCTGAATATGGTATCGTTCCGGTAAGTAAACCTGTCCATATCAACAGAGTGTTCAGAGAGAATGGATTATTACAGATTCGTGTAGAGCGAGGTTTGGAGCTTCTGGATGCAGGTGCTTCTAAAGCATTTGTGGTATCAGATCATCAAGTTGCTCACGTTTATATCAATGATCCATCAGTAACTGATCAGGTAAAAGCTATTCTTGAAAAAACTCCTGGCATCGCCATGATTTTAGATAAAGAAGGTAAAAAGAAATACGGAATGGATCATGAAAGAGCCGGTGACTTTGTATTGGTTGCTGAACCGGAAAGCTGGTTTACATACTACTTCTGGCTTGACGATGCTAAAGCTCCTGATTATGCCAGATGTGTGGATATCCATAAAAAACCGGGATATGATCCTGTAGAAATGTTTATGTCTTCGAAACCACGTGCAGCCTATAAACTGCTAAGAAAAAAGGCTGGTTTCCGATATGTAATGGATGTTATTCCATTGGATGCTACTTTGGTGAAGGGATCACATGGAAGTATCAATACACCGGCAGAGTTTCATCCGGTTTTAATTACGGATCAAAAGCTAAACACCGGCAATCTACAGCCTACAGAGATTCATGATCTAATTTGGAAAGCGCTAAAAGGATAACCCTATAGCATTACCAACTTATTTCTATTCTTATTACATTTGGTTCAAGCACACTTAATACAAATGAACCACTATGGACTCAAGAAGAGACTTTATTAAAAAAGCTGCGCTATTGTCTGGAGCAGTAGGATTACCAAATGTAATTCCTATGTCCATTCAAAAAGCAATGGCAATTGAAGCAGATCCCGGATCTACCTTTCACGATGCAGAGCATATTGTAATCCTAATGCAGGAGAACCGCTCATTTGATCATATGTTTGGTAAACTTAAAGGTGTTCGTGGCTTTAATGATCCAAGGGCTTTTACACTTCCTGATAAAGACAAAGTTTGGCTACAAAAGGATAATGAAGGTAAAACCTATGCCCCATTTCATGTAGACATTAATAAAACCAAGATTACCTGGCAAGGTGGACTTCCTCACTCCTGGTCGGATCAGCTTGCCGCCCGAAATAATGGTAAATATGATAAATGGGTACCCGTAAAATCATTGATGTCATTAGGATATTATGATAGAACAGACATCCCATTTTATTATTCTATGGCTGAAGCTTTCACCATTTGCGACCACAACTTCTGCTCATCGCTAACCGGTACTACTCCTAATAGATTATTCTTCTGGACAGGAAATATCCGTCCGGAACTAAACGGAACTTCGATAGCAGCTGTTAACAATTCTCAGGCAGAATCCAGAGACAATGCTTTTGTAGATTGGGATACCTTTCCAGAAGTACTAGAAGACAATGGAATCGATTGGAAAATTTACCAAAATGAAATCTGGACTGCCGATTTGCAAGGGGATAATGTAGACGATTGGTTAGGAAATTATGGAGATAATGCCATTGAGTATGTAAAACGCTACAATGTTAAACTTGCGGCCTATTTTAGGAAGAATGGGGATACGACAAGCAAACCTCCACTTACTGCCGCTCAGGTAACAGAGAAGTACAATAAGCTATCTACACGGGAAAAAAATTTAATAGACAAAGCATTTGCGAGCAACATCAATGCACCGTTTAATTATCTGGAACTTGCTCCGTTTACCTTTACTAATGACGAGGGAAAAGAAGAAACTGTAAGCATTCCTAAAAACGATATATTTTATCAATTCCGATCTGATGTGGATAGTGGCAAGCTCCCTACTGTTTCTTGGCTGGTGGCTCCGCAGAGATTCTCAGATCATACAAGTTCTCCATTGTATGGAACATGGTATGTTTCTGAAGCACTTGACATTTTAACGAAGAACCCAGAAGTATGGAAAAAGACGGTATTCATCCTTACTTATGATGAAAATGATGGCTACTTTGATCACATACCTCCTTACGTAGTTCCAAAACCTAATGATCCATCAAGTGGTAAGGTCTCTGCCGGAATTTCTGTTGATGCAGATTACGAATTTAAAAAGGATAGTCCAATCGGCCTAGGTTATCGTGTACCGATGATTATTGCATCGCCATGGAGCAAAGGCGGCTATGTAAATTCTCAGGTTTTTGACCATACATCCACATTGATGTTTTTAGAAAATCTACTTAGTAAAAAAACAGGGAAGAAAATTCGAAGCAATAAGATTAGCAGTTGGAGAAGAACAATTTGTGGCGACCTTACATCAGCATTCAGACCATCAATTGGAGCTTCATCCATTACACCAACACCTTTAAAAAGAGAACAGGTAGTAACCAATATTCAAAACGCAAAAAACAAACCTGCACAAGTTAAACCAGATCCTTTATCGAAAGCTGAAATAGCATCGGGAGCCTATTTACCACAACAGGAACGTGGAACTAGCAAAGCCTGTGCTTTACCATATCAGTTATTCGCTGAATGTAATTTGGATAGTTCGAAAACTAAAGTTGAACTTCAGCTAGAGGCTGGCAAAGGTAATTTCGGTCAAAAAATAGTGCCTACGGGCGCCCCATTTAATGTTTACACAACCAATCTATATGGTGGACAGGCTGGAAAAACATGGGCGTATGCAGTAACTAACGGAGATAAAATTACTGACAATCTAATGCTGCAGAACTTTGGGGACGGACAATACAATTTATGTATAAGTGCTCCCAATGGATTTTTTAGAGAATTTAAGGGCGACAAAAATGATCCTGCTTTAAAAGTTAGCAGCAAATATGAAGTTAAAGGGTTCTTAAGCAAAAAGCCAAGTGGCAACATTGAACTTATTCTCGAAAACGAAGGTGACCACGATTTAAAAATAAACATTATCGATAATGCTTACAAAAGCGATAATGATAAATCGCTATCCTTAAACTCTAAAAGCAAAAAAGCATTGGTTATTGACCTCCAAAGAAGTTCCGGATGGTATGATTTCACTGTAAAAGTGGAAGGCGCCAGTTTATTTTCTAAGCAATATGCCGGTCATGTTGAAACTGGAGAAGATTCGATAACAGATCCATACATGGGTGGGGTGGTTTAAACCTCTCCCATTTTTTCTTTTGTGGCTACGATTTCCGTTGTTGCAACCTCATTAGCTGCGGTTTTTTCAATTTCAGACACTTGCTCTGTTGAATCCATTTCCTCTTGTATTTCAGGATCAAGTTCCACACAACCTTCCTTATCTTTTTTTGCAAAAATGATGGGATAGATGAGCATCAAGGCACCGGCAATAAATAAAATGCCTGCTAATGACAACATATAATTACTTGATTCCATTTTATTCACACTCATCACTCTATAAGCAATTAGTGCCAGTACGCCCAGTATAAAGGCAATTACTGCTTTCTGAAGTTTTAGTGTTTTAATCATGACCAGAGGGTATTAAGATAGTTTTAAATAATAAACAAAAATCAAACCATTCACGTTAATTACTCGTTGGCCAAAGCAAACATAAATAACCTCTTCACCATCGAAAGTTAAGAGTTCTCTTTGTACAACTATTTTGTCCTTATGTATCAACAATTATCTAGTTATAACATTTAGCTGTCACATTGCCAACATAAACACCTATTTATCACGGCAATAGATATTATTATATGTATCTTGTGCGTTATTCAAAATATGAGCGAAATTACAGACGAAACGCAAGTCGGAACTAACGACAAAAAGAAACTGGCTTTTGAAGAAAAGCTTCAGGAAATTGATAATAAATACTCGAGATGGTTTGGTACAAAAAATAATCCATTTACCGGTGCTCCTGATAAAATCAACAACTATTTCCGTTATTTCTATACCGCTGAAGGCGATATTCAACTTTATCTAAAAGATGGATTACCTCTTGAAATAGGTAAGGATTGCAGAAATGCTTTTAAAGCAGTTTTCAATAACTAATACTGCTAAATCCAATTCTCGACTTTATTTTTTTAAAGCCGATATAATAAGAAAAATAGGTCTCCGCAACTCATCTTGCATTCCAGGAATAGTCTTTAAAGATATTTCATCCGGCTCTGGTTCTACCAGGGCCGTTATTTCAAACCCACTTTTCAGTAAACCATTAACGTATGTGGTTAAGGTTTTATGGTATTTTACAACTTCTTGCCCTAAGAAGTTAGCTTTTCTAATTCCTTCTTTATAGTAATTATCAACCGGCCAATGAATTGGTTCACTATTTTCATTATAAAACCAATCCTGACTCCCGTATGCCGTAAAAACCGGATGCTCAACAGAGAAAACAAATGTTCCGCCAACAGAAAGACATTTGTGTACTTTACGGCAAACATCATCAAAGGATTCCAGATAATGGAAAGCCAAAGAACTCAACACCACATCAAAAGATTCTGCAGGAAAATCAAAATCTTCAATTGCCATCTGCTTATATTCAACAAAAGAAAACTGATTCTTCTGTTTTGCAAAGTCTAGCATTTTTTCTGACAAATCTATTCCAAGAACTGACTCTGCTCCTTGTCCTGCCACATATTGACAATGCCATCCAAAACCGCAGCCCAAATCTAAAACACGTTTACCCTTAGTAATAGGCAGTATTTTCTGAAGCACATGCCATTCTCCGGCGCCTTCCAATCCTTTCACTGAGCGCGTCATCTGACTATACTGATTAAAAAAAGCAGGATTATCGTATTTATTCTCTTTCATAAATCTTGTTAATTATGACTACCTAAAGTTAACTCTTAAAATCTATTCTAACATTTTTTACAACAGCAGATAAACATTAGCATGTGCACTAAAAAACAGACAGTTATTTTTGCTAAAACGACTTATTAACTTCGTGCATTGATTAAAAAATAAATTATATTTGTTTATCATGACCAAATTAAAACATTTACTCCTACTAGTTTGTATTGCGGGATGCCTTACAGCTTGTGAAAAAGATTTCCCTGTAGACAACCATGATCCAATTGCTCAGTTTACAACTGATACAAATGCGATTAGAGCTTTTGTTACAAAAAACGATATTGCTACCAAAAAAGATGATCAATTTGGCATGTTTTATCAGATCATTGCACCTGGTACAGGAAATATAGAGTATAAATCCACTACACAGGTAACGGCAAATTATACTGGAAGATTATTAGATGGAACTGTATTTGAAACCAAGAATGGTGCAGTATTTACAATGGGAGGTTTGATTGGCGGATGGCAAATTGGTATTCCGTTAATTCAAAAAGGTGGTAAGATTCGTTTATTAATCCCTTCTTTTTATGCCTACGGAAATAGAAAAAATGGTCCGGTACCTGCAAATTCAGTACTAGATTTTACAATAGAAATAACTGATTTACAATAAGTAACAAATTAATTTATCGGATTTATCGAATAAAAAAGGAGGCAATAGCCTCCTTTTTCTATGAATAGATTTGCCATAATATTGTCATTTGAAAAATAACTTAGTGTATTTATTACACTATCTAAAAAATATCCTTACATTTGTATTGTTAATACAGCGCAGCTGATTAGTAAAAGATTAAAACAGGCAATGGTGCGATTATTGTCTTAAAGAAAAAGATCCCGTTCATACTGGGTTTATATTTGGTTAAAAAGAGGTAGTGCTTGGATAAGACTACCTTTTTTTTTGTGCCTTACTTTAAGGTTAATCCTTCTTTTCTTTGAAAGCTTTTAAATCCGACTTAATTTTCAGTATCAAATTATAATCTGATACACCCAATAACTCTTCTTTAGTAGGTCTGTATTGCTCTAGGAATAAATCAAGAGAATCGCCTTCCAGTTTAGTAAGAGATGAAATAAAAGACCTTCCAAACCTTGAATCTATATAAGCCTGTTTTTCGTCTTCATGGAGTCTTTTCTTTAATTTATACTGCACATCATTTTTTCGTCCTAATAATCTGGCCAGTTGCAACACATCAATCTTTACAAATTCAAACCGACCTCTTTGCTGATAAGAATTTATAAAAACATCCTTAAACCTAATAGGCCTATAGCTAAACTCCTTTGCAAAATCTTTTCTTAGTTTTAGTGAATCTGCTTTATGATCTCGTTGACCGGAAATAACTACTTCGTTAAGGTTTATAGTGGTTGTATTAAGAAAAACTGTCATTAACGGCAATTTCCAGTCCTTTACGAGAACATATTTCCGATCGTAGCCTAATCCTGAGAACCATATCGTATCCGTTGCCGAAACAATTAGCGTAAAATCCCCCTTAGGGCCACTCATTTTTTGTGTGTGATTCAACTGTATCAATATACCTTCAAGCGGACGTTCAGTTTGGGCATCTACAACCTTACCTTTTATTAATTGCCCACTAACACATAGACTTAACAGCATGAATAACAAAAAGATGGAAGCTTTCAGCATTAGATTTTGTATGGATAAACTAAGCTAACATATTCCCATCAGGCTAATAAAATTTTAACAGTATTTAACTGATGACAATCATATGATAAATAAATGTTTAAACATTTATTACATTTGTACCCGAGAGCGTTAATTTAAAGGGGGTAAGTCGAAAGGCCTATCCCCTTTTCTTATTTCATACCTTTTCTGGTTGCCAATCAAACTCATTTAATTTTTCTTTTCCAGTTCGTCGAATCCTTTTGACCGTTCGTCGTGTATTACACTCTGCTGGTATAAAACAGCTAATCTCTGTGCAACTTTTCCTTTGCTGCAAGCATCTTATTGACAAACAATTAAGAATCTCAAATACACAAAACCATGAAAACCCTTACAAAAACCTTAATCGCTACTGCATTAACAGGAATTATTTTAACATCTTCAACAATGGCGACCTTTGCAGCAACCCCCAGCCACAAACTAGTATCATTTAAAACAGGCACTTTAACCTTTAATAAGGTTACTATTAGTGGAAATGTAAAAGTTATTTTAGTTAAAGGTCAGGAAGAAGAAGTTAGAATTGATGATTACTACAATACTTCGAAAACTACCATCACCAGAAAAGGTTACAATTTATTAATCAATTCAACCGAAAAGTATCCTGTAGTCATTACCGTAACAGTAAAAGATTTGACCAGGATCCAGGCATTTGGCAATGCGTCGGTAGTTACAAAAGGCACACTCAACCTAACATATCTTCAAATCTTTTTAAACGACAATGCTACTGCTGATATAAAAACTAATGCAAACAGCATGTACACCATTCTAAAAGATGCATCGACACTAAAATTAAGTGGAACAGCCGATTCGCACACTTATATGGCCAATAATATGGGGAATATAAATTTTGAAGACTTTGTATGCCAGAAAACTGATAAGCTTACTGCAGAGCAAATCGCATCCAAATAGAAAACACCTCAGGCTTTTAGTATTTCTTTATGATTTTAACCAGCATATCCGCAATAATTTGATACCCTTTATCTGAAGGATGTAAACCATCGTAAGTATCATTAATCGCTTCAGCAGGATAAGGATACTCGTCCGTATCGGGGTTAAAAGGAATATCTTTAAAATCAGGATAGCTATAATTTTTATAGGCTCCTGTTTGAGGATCTTTTAACCTCTTAAATTTTACTAAAGTTTTAAGCTCCATGCCACTCTTATTGTAAAGATCCACGATTTTGAAATGTTCATAACGGCCAATATTATTAACGGCAGCGGCAAATTGAGATAGCATTTGTCCATTTTTGTCTTTGTACGAACCCCAGGCATTGTTATGACTGTCCCCTACATATACGAAATCTACCCGTTGCATAGGAGTAATCAGAACAATTTTAGCATCAGGATTAAGGGTCTTAAGTTTATTAATGATAATGCGGTAGGCTCCATAAACAGTTTTGAGACCGGTGTTGTTAATGTAATCACTAAGAGTTCCCAAAGGCTGTCCTGACCACCAATCATTTGTCCCTAAAAAAACTGAATACACATCAGATTTTTGAATACCCAGATTCTCTATTTCTTTTGCTATACCAACAGCAGTCCAACCATTATGACCTTGGTTAGTGAATTTAACATTGGGCAATTCCTTTACCACTCTACTCATATAACCGCTTGTAATTCGATTACCGGTTTCATCCTGATGATCATTTAAATAAGTAATAGAGTCGCCAATGGCTGTCCATGTAGTTTCTTTTTTGGTAAAGGATGCGAGGGTACAAACAAGAACAAACAGCAATAATATTCTTTTCATTTGGTTACAAATTAGCATTTACTATCTAGTAAACATAAGAATAAAATGCCATGCAATCTACCTCACTACGCTTCTTTTATAAACGGTTTTCACAAACAAAATGGGCTTATCTAATCGGCCAGACCTTACAAGGTAATTTATGATGATTAAAAATATCATATCTTTTTTATTTTACAATACCTGCGAAACGCTGGTAGAACACTGTTGGACTATTTTCATTTTTAGGAGCATACTTGCCTGCAATAATAGGAATGTAAATCACCCTTCTACGGCTCTGTTCACCTATTACAGACGATTGTGCCACACGATGCCATAACCTTCCATCATGAATAGTAAGATCACCTACCTCAGGCACAACTGCAATTTCCTCTGCATCTTCATCATGATCCAGAAAGTACTTCTTTCTAAAAAGCATTTGGTAAAGTCCTTGCTTGTGCGTTCCGGGAATTATCCTTAGTCCACCATTTTCGGGCTCCAGGTTATTTAGGTGTATCCCTACATTAAGCATCGGATTTAACTTTTGTCCATAAAAAACATCCCTCAACCCATCTGTATGCCATCCCATTTTGGTGAATTTACTATCAGGTCCATTTACATAATGATTAAAAACCATCCCATCCTTTTCACTTTCACCAAGTCTGGCTCCAGCACCGGCCAGTTCAAGTAATCCGTTTAATCTTGGGTCAAGCAAAAGACCACTAAAGGTTGAATGATGTTGATTAATAAATGCAAAGCGCTGAACAATAGAAGAACCATCAAGATCACGACCGTACTTAATTGGGACGCCATTGATCTTGTTTACATCTTTTTCTAACCATTTTTTTTGCACCTCAAGTGATGCATCTATAATTGATTTTACAGTTTCGGGTGTAATGAAATTTTTGAAATGGATAAAGCCATTTGTGTTAAAAAAGCTTTTTTGCTCAGCGGTTAAAGTTTCAGCTAATGAAAACTTTGGATATGAAGTTGCCATAGGTCTATTTTATAAAAAATTAAAAGAAGGTATTATTTGAAATCAGAGGTTGGATCTGGAAGACCCTAAGAAATTAACAGCAACAACACTGCATGGGCTTCATCATCTGAAGCATTGCCATGGAGCGATTTAATGAATAGTTGTTATCTGTTTTAATAGACATAGTCTATGTGTTTAGTAGTTTATTTTACAAACATACAAAATATGTTGAATACCAAGCATTTATTTTAAAAAATATTTTCTCACGCTAATTTATTTGATCTTGTAGATTCCGGCGGTAATCTTTTCTATAAGCGATTTGGGCAAAATCCTGTTAGCATATGCGGATATAATATTGGTAAAGCCCGGTATCACTTCTGCCTTTTTATTGAACATTGCTTTAACTCCAATTTCTGCTACAACGTTAGCATCCATATTAAATTTCTCTGCAATATCATTGATAACCGAAAGCCCTGCCCTCTCGGCAAAGCCTGTACCAACAGGGCCTGGACTGATACAGGTTACTGATACTGATGAATCTTTAAGTTCATACCTTATTGCTCTACTAAAAGACAAAACATATGATTTAGTTGCTGCATACATTGCCAGTGTAGGCACCGCCTGATAAGCGGCTGTACTGGAAACATTGAGTATGTAACCTTGTTGGTTTCGTTTTAAAAGAGGCAGTAAATGATAAGTAAGCTCTGTAAGTGCTGTCACATTAAGCTGCAACATATTAAGCTGTTCATCTATTGAAAGACTATCGAATTTGCCCCAAACACCAAACCCCGCATTATTAACAAGTACCGATACAGGAAAAGCATTGTCCTTACACCACTCTGCCACACGCTTAGCCGCTCCCTGTGCAGAAAGATCCATTGCATAAACTTCTACACTAATACCGTATTGAGTAGAAAGCTCCGATTTAAGAGCTGCAAGTTCAGGAGCCGACCTTGCAACAAGCAAGAGGTTATATTTTCTTTTAGCCATAGAAATAGCTATAGACCTTCCTATCCCTTTACTTGCTCCCGTTATTAATGCGTATTGATCCATAAGGCTAAAAATGTAAATTTACAATAAATCAGCTCTAAATATTTTGAAAAACAAAACACTAATTAAAATCATTTCTATCTACTTAGCTTTAGGTGGAATATGGCTACTTACCGGAACACAATTTATTGGCTGGCTTGACCGCCAATACCCGGCTACCGATCTGCGGAGCTTGTATTACTTTAAAAACATCGTATTCTTAATCGGCTCAGCTATGGTTGCCGTAATTGGATTAAATCGCCATTACAGGGGTTTGCTAAGCGCCGAAAGGAAACATAAGATGGAACTTATAGCGCATAAAAAACAACTTAATGACCAGGTAAATCTATATAATACCGTTACCAAGGCTACCAACGATGTAATTTGGGACTATGACATTGTAAACGATAAATTAACCTGGATGAGTGGTTACAAGGAAGTTTTTGGACATGATGACACCCAGATAATCCACAACTCTTTCTGGAGTATGAAAAGGGTACACCCCGATGATCAAGCACGTATTATTTACGAGTTTGAGAGAATTATAAAAGAGGAAGAGTCGAACTGGAAAGCTGAATATAGATATCTTTGTCAGGATGGTAATTACAAACACATTTCAGATCGAGGTTATTTGATCTTTGATGACAATCGTAATCCTATTAGAATGCTTGGCGCAATGCAAGACATTGATGTAAGGGTAAAATATGAAGAGCAGCTAATTGCTCAAAATGAAAAACTGAAGGAAATTGCATGGCATAACTCTCACGAAGTGAGACGACCACTATCTAATCTGCTAGGATTAATTCCCTTGTTAAAAGATGCAGCAGGCAATAAAGAAACATTTGCCAACTTAGTTGGTTTTTTAGAGGTATCTGCAGGGGAACTAGACAATGCAGTATTGAAGATTAATGATCAGATTGACTAATCTTCAAAAGTTAGTATAGGCCCAAAAAAGAAGGGCGGTTCCCAATGAATACTCATTTTGAACCGCCCTTTTTCTTTACTTTACAATTTTATTTAACCGCTAAAGCTTTATCAATTAAAAAATTCAGGTTTGTACGGTGAGCTTTTGTTTGCTCATCAGCTGAAACCGCTCCAACAAGCTGAGTTTTCACTTTTTTCAAAGTAGAAAGTGCAGCAGCTTTACTAGCGTTATCATATCCGCCAGGTGCAGCAACGATACTAGCAATTGCCTTTACAAATTCCGTTTGAAGATTTTGGCGGAACAGGTTAACATTTGTTTTAAGATCCGCAGCAAAAATATCATTTGACAAATCGCTCATTACACTCGCTACAGAATAAGTATTGCCATAAAGACCACTATTGTTTATTCTGCTTAATGTATTTGGGTGCAAAATCTGCGCTAGAGTACTCAACTGTATACCTATAAACATATTCTGAGGTTTAAAATCCTCATTATTACCAAAAAATCCGAATCCACGTCTCTGAGCTTGCAAATAAGGGTACAATGTTTTATCTGCATCAAAGGCGTTAGGTGCAAACACATACTTACCTAATAATGCCATTGCCTTTTTCTGATAAGCCACTGGAACTGGTGTGAATGGTGCAGTGGTTGTTTTCTGTCCAACAAAGCTTCTGTCTACATACACACCGCCAACAAAACGACTCACCGCAGCAGCCATACTTACACGCTGGCCATTAAGCTGCGAATAACGTTGACGTAACTCCTGATAGCTTTGACCAGTTTTACTAAAGCGAGCTTTCAACTTTGGCATCATTGTGTTTACCAACTTGAATCGGTCTTCACCATAAGCCACCATATCATTGGTTTGATCATTAACGTTTACACGTGGATCAATTCCACCACCTGGACTACGCATATCATCCGCATCATTACCAAAGGCAAGTTGTGGGTCAGTACTACGGCTAAGAATCTTGTTTAATCCAGCCTCCTCTTCTGATTCACTAAACGGAGTGTAACCATATTCAATTGCCCATAAATCATACGGTCCGGCTTTTGTAGTATAATAATCACCTTGTTTGCTACGATCACTGCTCACGTTTATTGCAGGGTAATCCATTACCGATCCCTGTAATCCAATTTTACGTGTAAGTGCTACGTCATTCATCTGAGCAGGGGTTAACATTTGGCTGGCTTTCATATTATGATTAAGCCCAAGCGTGTGTCCCATTTCGTGCATGATAAGGTAATACAAGAACTGTTTATGCATTTCACGAACAGTCTCTGCCCTTTTTGCTTCCGGCACATCGGCATCCAGCGCTTCAATAGCTGTTATACCAGCCTGATACTGCATGCTTAATTCCTGAGCCAATGCACAAGAAGCCATGTGGTTTTTATCAAAACCATGTGCATGATCTGGTTTTGAAGAAACAGCTTCAATTGGATTTTCCCAAGGCAGTTTTAATGCAGCATTACCGCCATTAAACAAATCATCGGTAACAACTGTACCTGCTCCCGAACGCCACTCTACAGTGATATCGGCACCAAGAATCTGACCGGTTAAGGGGTTATAAAAGCTTGGACCTATCGCTCCATAAGAAGGATAAGCCGACGATACCCAACGGATTACATTATATGCTATATCAGCAGGGTCCCAACTAGCTGTATCAGACATTTCTTTCATGACAACAGCATTTTTGAAACCTGCTTTCTCGAATGCCTCATTCCATTTCTCCCCAGCTTCTTTTATAATTGGGCGATACTCCAGCGGAGTAGTATTCTCAATCCAAAATACAATAGGCTCAACAGGCTCACTTAAAGCAGCTGAAGGATCTTTCTTTTTAAGGTTCCAGCGACTTATAAAATCTTTGTACGGTGTTGAAGATAAAGAAGTCAGGTTATCTACTTCTGCACCAAAATAACCTACCCTTGGATCATCACGACGTGGACGGAAATCATTTTTAGGAACTTCAAGGAAAGAGTGCTGCATTTTAACCCTCACATAGCGTGCATCAGTAATGTCTTTTCCTCCACCATTCATAGGCACAGGATTATCGTAAGCCAGTTCTACAACTACGTCTGTATTTCCTGGAAATGAACGAATCTTTTGATATTTCGACTTAGAGGTGTTCAAATTCCCTAGATTAAACACAGCACCCGGAGGTAATGTTGGAGGGAAAACAGGTTTAACCGGATCTAGTTTGTCGCCAAGGAAAAGACCATCAACCGAAATTAAGTAGCCTAACGAATCTTGCGCTGCAACTTTATCGCTATAAAAAACAGCATCAGAAACATCAACATTTGCAGATTTACTTACCGGATTTGACTTATCATAATAGAAGTTCGTATTCTTTTGAAGAAGTTCAATTTTATCATCAGATTTCTGAATATAGAATAACCATGTGGTTCTAATCATATTCTGATTCAAGAATAAAGTGGTTGGTCCACCCATCGAAAAACTCTGATAAATATAGTCCTTGCCCAATTGATCTTTTTTAATGTACATCTGAAGACTACCCGTTACAGTATCTCTATACATTGAAAAAAGACCATCAATTTTTTTACTCGATTTAATCTTATCGTTAATACTTGGTTTGGGAGGAGTTGCCTGCGCCTTCTTTAAGGAATCGGCTGCTAATGCCTTTTTTTTCTTTTGTGCAAAAGCGCCACTGGCCAAAAACAGGGCCAGCGATAATAAAGTAATGGTTTTTTTCATAATAATTTAATTGTTCTTTTATAGTTGTAGGTTAGCTATGGGAGTTTGATCGTTTCACGCAAAAAATGTTACTAAAAATATGAAATTTAGCGAACAAAAGAATAAGTGAATATCCCTTTTCTAAAAGGTTCTTTTGGCGGGTTAACCTACCCTTTCAGCTTGTAATTGATACCCAGAATAATGAACATTATAATGAGCCCTGCAATCACGTAGCGGCTTTCATATAAATCTATTTGGGTAATATTAGTTATGGGGGTATTTATTGGAATATTTTGAGGCTCAGCTCTTTCAGCTTCAGTATATTTCCACATTCCGAGCTGTTGTTCTTTTGCTACTGTTTCAGCTTCACTGTAGGCTTCGGGTTTATCAAAACGGAATTTAAGTAAAGCATAAGCATAGCCATCACGTATCATTTGTTCGTTTATATCCACTTCATTAAGCACAACGTACCTTAACAATCTCGAATACCTGTCTCTGTCTTTTGATTTATGATCACTGGTAAGTTCAACGTCTTTACCCTCAATCAGATCTTTCAAATGCTCCTTTGCTTCAATACCATAAAACTCCTTCATCTCAGGAGCATTCATACCTATTAACCTTACACGTTCACCAGACTCGGTTACAAAAGTATCACCATCAACAACCCGTTTAACCTTTGTGAGCTGCCCGAAGCATACACTATGGCTTACAACAATTAAAAAAAGAATTATATACCTCATTTGAGGCGGCAATGATAAGCATAAAAAATTGCTAATTCAACTTAAGATATAGGAAGCGACAACAATGGTATTTTTAATCCCGAGGCCATTATACGTGTTTTACTTCGATGAATAATCGAGGCCCAGAATCCGTATCTTTTGGGAACCATAATCAATAGATCTGCTCGGAATTCAACAATTTCCTTTTCAATCTCTTTGATTACCGCATTGGAATTTACGTTTTTATAATAGTAAGATATTCCTTCTAAGCCATCGTCAATAACACCTACCTGAGGCAAAGCTGCATTCAAAGTTTTTAATTCCTCTACTTTCTCACTTACATTAAAAACCTCTACTTCTGCACTCAAGGCTATTGCCAACTCTTTAATATTAGCTAGTACTTTTTCAGATATACCACTCAAAACATCACAAGCAAAAAGCACATTTTTTGTACCTTCAAATCGGGCTCCCAAAGGCACTGCCAACACAGGTAAGTTAAGCCTCTTAATTGCAGAAGTTGTTGTATTACCCCAAAGATCTTGTTCCAGGGTTTTAGTATTCATCCCCAATACAACAAGAGTAGCCTGATGCTTATCAATTAAGATTTTCAAGGCATCCTGAACAAAAGAGAGGTTCGATTCGTGCTCGGTTTCTATATCATAATCGATAGACAGCGATAATGCTCTTTCAATCAACCGAATCTCATTATCTGTTATCAGTTTTTGTATGCTGGCTGCTGGCAAAAGGGTATTAGCAGCGTGGGTAGGGATTACAAAAGAATTATACAATACAAGCTTTGCGTTATTATGTTTAGCAATAGCAGCGGCATATTCTACAGCATTTTCAGCCACTTCTGAAAAATCTGTGGCTACAATCAGGGCATCCATATTTGAAGTATTTATTACCTATAAATTTAAGCATATACTCTTTCAAAATATAGATTAAAGCCCTGTTAGACCTTTATTTTACTTTAATTTTAGATTTCAATAAAGGTCTCCCAAAAAAACACTTTTACCCATTGCCATTCTTAGGTCATATATAACGTTCAAAACGACACATTAAGACAAATTGCGTTGAATAGTACCATAAAGTGCACGGCCATTTTAGCCACACACTTATCTTTTCTTATCTTTAATTCTTGGTCTAGGAATAATCCAATTGATTTGAAAAATTAAATTGGATTTGCTACTTACTTAAATTATTATCACCATGGTTTTGAATCGAAATGAGATTTTAGCTGCAGCCAATAATATAGTCGTTCCACGCACCACCTTAAAACGCACCTTGTTCGGACCTCGTTCGACCAGGGCCGAACAAAGGGCGAACAAGGCAGCTAGAAAAGCCGTAACAGTCTTAAGAGCCAAAAAAATATTATTTGCTATGTGTAATTATTGTAGCGCTTACTCCAGCTCCACCAACACTTCCATTTATAAAAACAGTGTATATCTTCCCAGCCTCAAAAGTCACATTAGATAGCCCATTACCAACTATCGGAATTACCGCCTGAGTGGTATTGTTTCTAACCTCAAGATTCTTAGCTGCTACAACATCAACTTCCTTAAAAGGCCCAAGTGTTTTCCAACTCAAACCCGGTATTGTGGCAGGAGCCTTTCCATTTGCATCATAGGTAATGATTGTCTGATCGCCAAAGTTGCCATAAGCAACATTAGAAAAAACTGCACCACTACCAGCTAAAGTTAAATCTACATTAGGTGCATCAGGAGAAAAGTTTGCAAACCGAACCTTGGCTTTTCCCGCCACAGGTGCCGTCAAATCATCATAAACTAGCACCAGGCTATCTCTATTTCCAGGGTTCAATTTACTTGGCTTACGTTTAGCTACAGCAAATAAAGTATGATAGTAGCTTGCTATAGGACCATTAGGACCTGCAAAAGAAGCTTTATCTGTTTCCTGAGCAAAGGCAGCACTTCCTCCAAACACGTATGATGATTTATAGCTTGTATTACTCCCCTCTGTGGTATTGTATTGAACTTTGCCGTATTGAGTATCTAAATAACCTGTAGAAGCATTATGAATAACCAAGGCCGTATTTACCTGCCTGGTAAAGTCAAGAAAATTGATTGGTGCGGTAATAGATAATGCATTTACCAATTTAACTTTAGCACTTAGCGGCGGCCTGTCGGCATTATCCGAATCCAGGTACTCCGCTTTTTTGCATGATGTAACAATAGCAATCACTCCTAATATTACTGCAAACTTTATCTTTAAAAATTTCATGATCTGTCTGTTTATTTAGTTAGAACTTAGCCGATAATCTTACAAATGGCTGTATACCTGTATTCGTTCCGGCCTGAGTACCACCGGGTCCCGGATTACGCGTTATATTACTTCCCGGTGCAGGAATACTATAATCACCCAGAACATTAAATAAATTGTTGGCACCTATGGTTGCTTGTATAGTCGGGGTAATCCTATAGCCGGCCGAAACATCAGCTATCCAGATTGGACTAAATACCTGATAGTAATAATCCGGTTTAGGAAAATTGGCATTGAGCTGTGATACTGAAGTTACAGATCCGAAATATACTGCTCGCACAAGAAAGTTCAGTTTATTTAGATTGTATGTTCCCTGTAAGGTTATTTTCTTTGATGGAATGTTGTTTGTTACCCTTGCTTTTTCTGATTCATCAAAAATAATGTAACGGTAAGCCTCTAATCCTTTGGGTGTATTTACTTTGGTCAGCTTAGTTTCAAGGAAATTTGCACTAGCAAGAAAGGTCGCATTTGCTCCATTATTGAACAAGAACTTGTAGCTACCCGTTAACTCAACCCCCTTTGTACTTGTACTAAATGAATTGTAAAAAAACTTAGCCTGTACTGTACCTGTCTGTATAAACAAGGCTCTCACATCAGCGGGCAAATTAGTATCTGTTGCCGAAAAGCGTCCTGTATTACCTACCCTATCTTTAATATCAATCTGATAAGCATCGACCGTAAACTCCACATTTGGTATAGGCGATGAAGTTAGACCCGCAGTATACCCTTTAGATCTTTCCGGTTTTAATTCCGGGATTCCTAATGCCTTTGTTGCGGGATTTACATTATTTGCGGTAACCTGATCAATAGCTACACCATTTTGAAAAGTTGTTGAGGTTTCCGTATAATAAAACTGAGCCAGATCAGGTGCACGGAAACCTGTATTTATCGACCCTCTTACTCCAAGCCAATCAGTAACACTATAACGAGTGGCCCCTTTATATGTAAATACACTTCCGAAATCAGAATAATTCTCAACACGTACAGCGCCCGAAAGCAACCATTTCGAAGTAACATTTAACTCAAGATCTAAATATCCTGCAGAAATAGATCGATTAACATTCACCTCATTTGATGGTCTAAAACCAGCATGAATCTGCGAACCCGGTGATAACCCATTCAGTGGAGTTAAGCCTAACGAAGTGGTATAAGGAATTCCTCCAGACGTAGTATCTATCCCATAAATTGTCCTTAAATCACCTTTTGAATAAGATGCCTCCTCACCTGCAATGATCTGATAACTCTCCACTCGGTACTGTCCGCCAAAGGCAACGTTAAGCCCCTTTAGTACCTTCTCAAAATAACGACTAAAATCTAAACTGGTTGTATTCTGACTTGCATTATAACTACCTGCATCAAACTTACGTGGGGTACGTTGCCCCAAACTTGCATTCAAAGAGTTACTGATCACATTCGAAAAGTCATTAATACCATACACATTGGAAATGTCAACCTTCCAATCTTTTACTTTAGCTTTTACCCCTAAAGCGAATGATTTGTCCGAAATAATGTTATCCATTGCAGGTAAAAAACCGTCAGGATAGATAAAAGTATTGTTACGCTCAGTCCATCCTGGCAACCGATATACTGCTGTAAATTGCGAATTACGGTGACTAATCCCCCCAAACGAATACAGCTCCACATCCTCCTTTAAAGGGACAGAAGCATTAAAGAAAAGCAATCCATCTATAGCCTTATTTGTACTCCCCCGCTGATCAAAATAGTGCCTATCAATACCCCTGCTAGCTATAATGGCATTATCAATTTCCTTTGTATAGATCTGATCAAAACCACGGGTATTGGCTCCGCCGCCATATGCCGGTCCTATATATAAGCCTGCCTCATCATTGCCAACAGGTAGCGATACAGCCTGAGTAGCAAACTCTCCGGTTACATTCAAAAAGCCACCCTTACTTCCCAGTTTCACGCCATAATTGCTGCTAGTTCTGGTGGTTAATCCATCTCCTCGTCTACGAGAACTAGCAGTTGAACTAAGCGACAACTGATCAGTGCTTTTCTTTAACACAATATTGATAACCCCGGCAATTGCATCAGATCCATATTGGGCCGCAGCGCCATCACGCAGTATTTCAATTCTTTCAATAGATCCTGTCGGAATGGAATTCAGGTCGTAACCTGTAGCGCCATTCCCTAATCCACCCCAACTGATATTCGAACTTTTATGTCTTCTTTTACCATTAATCAGCACCAGTAACTGATCTACTCCCAACCCTCTAAGCTGGGCTGTGGATGTTGCCGAAGCAGCGTCACCACCACCTGAAACCGAAGAGTGAAATGACGGAGATACATATTGCAGCAATTGCGTAACTGTTACCTGTGGTGCCGATTCCTGAAGTGCTTTTATATCAATAATATCAACAGGATTTGCTGATGTAAGCTTAGTTCTGTTTGCATTGTTAGACCCTACAATATTCACCTCGCTCAATGAGCTTGATGAGGGTTTAAGGCTAATGTTGATTACCTCTTTACCATCTATTTCGGCCTCCTGTGTTTCATATCCGATATAGGAGAAAATCAACACCCGGCCATTCTTAATGGTAATCTGGTAGGTTCCATCCTCCTTTGTAGCTGGGCCATCATCAAGGCCTTTTACCCTTATAGAAACTCCCGGTATAGGCAAATTATCATCCGAAGAGGTGACAACACCTTTAATTATGCGCCTTTGCGCATATAAGTTTTGCCCATAAACAAGGCTAAAGAACAACAGTACCGGTATAATTTTTTTCATTACGATTTTAGTTAAGTTTAGACAAAAGGTATCCCCTACATGCTTTTGAGCATGCATCCCGTATTGTCATCAATGTTTTAAGATTTAATAATCCGGATCAGTACCTTACTTGTTCAACAAGAATCTGTCGTCAGTGAGCGCCCCTAAAAATGCTACAATATCATCCATGTCCCGATTAGATAGGTTCAAAGGTTTATCTAATGATAAGTCTCTGTTTATACCATCTTTAACCACCACAGACGGATCGTTATAGTATTCCACTACACTGCGTAGCGTTTTAAATTTCCCATTATGCATATAAGGGGCTGTTAAAGCCACGTTACGCAATCCTGGTATTTTAAATTCTCCCAAAACAGTACTGTCCTTTGTTATGCTGAACCTGCCGGCATCATTCAAAGTTTTCCCATTATACAACCCGATATTTTTAAATCTATCAGCTGTAAAATCTTCACCCGAATGGCAATTGTTACAGTTCCCTTTACCTATAAACAGAAGGCGTCCGCGTATGGCAGCTTCCGACATAGCGTTGTCATCTCCATTTATATAGCGGTCATAGGGACTGTTATTTGTTTCCAGCGTCCGTTCAAAAGCAGCAAGTGCTTTCAACAAATTATCTTTATTTGGCGCTGTTTTAAATACTTTTTTAAAAGCGTCTGCATAGAATTTATCATTATTAAGTCGTTCTATTGCCTCATCAATGGTTAAGCCCATTTCATCAGGCGAAGTTATTGGGCCCAAAGCCTGCTCCTCTAGTGATGAGGCACGGCCATCCCAAAAAAAATGGGTTCGACCGGATAAATTGGTTAATCCCGGAGAATTCCGGGATGTTAATTTTCCTCCAATACCCTTACTAAACACTGCTGTATCAGCAAAAGCAAATTCCGGTCTGTGGCACGACGAACAATTAATTGTCCGGTCTTTTGACAATATATTATCAAAAAACAGCTTACTGCCAAGTTGCTCCCTGGTTTGTATCTCGTCGCTACCCGACATGAAACTTAACTGGGTTATCAACAGGAAAACAAAGGCTATCAGTATAAGTATGGTATTTCTTCTTTTCATGATTCTTTTTAAACCGGGCTATTACTGAGCGTTAGCTACCAAGGCTACATCAATATCAAAATCATCATAGATGACTTTATCGCCCAGGTTCTCAAAGAAATTCTTAGAGCGGAACTTAATGTCGTATTTGGTGCGGTCTATCGTTATCTTGGCATTAGCCGTAAGTTTTTTACCATTCACAGCAATCACAGCAGGAAAGCTAACCTCATTGGTTATCCCTTTAATTGTTAGTTTACCTTTAACATTGTATTGATTACCTGTAATTTTAGTGGCTGAGCTGATTACAAAGTTTGCTTTCGGAAATTTCTCTGCACTAAAAAAATCATCACTTTTAAGGTGTCCAACCAATTTAGTATTTGCACTTTCATCAGTAAGATCGGTGACAGTTATAGTACGGGTATCAATATCAAAGCTCCCTGTTTTTAAAGTATTATTATCTACGGTAAAACTGCCATTGCTAACTTTAACAGATCCATTATGTTCGCCCGTGGCTTTTTTTGCCAGCCATGTTAATTTGCTGCCTTCATTGTCTACTTTATACACCAATGCTTTAACAACATGTGTTTTTACAGATGCTATTTTTTTAGCGGAAAAAGCCGAATTATTAGCGTTTTTAGGTTTTTCAGGCCCTGTAAGGATTAGCAATGAAGTTGCTGTAATTGCAGAAAGAGTTAGTATTATTTTCATGTTCTTTATTTAATTTTTTAATGATTTTAAATTCCCTTGGCACAAACCTAAGTTTGCACCAAGGGGGGGGAGAGGGATTTATGTTATTTACCTTTTAAAGTCTCTGCAGATTTTATTGATGCATTTGAAGGCGCTTCTTCAGCAATCAATACATCTAACAAATCGTTAAACTTCTTTTCGTATTCTTTATAGTATTTACCGGTTACTGTGCCTGTATAACCTGTATAAATCTCACGCACCTCACCTTTTCTGTCGATAATTATCGTAGTTGGAAAAGCAATGAATTTGTTAAGTGCCGGTAGTTTCTGAGATACCACCTTTTTATCAGCCAGGCCACCAAACAAGATGTCGTACTTTACATTATACTTGTCCCTTAATTTGCCAAGTGTATACTGCGCATATTGCAAACTATCCTTTTGCTCAAAACCAATAGCAATAGCTTCTACACCACGTTTTTGGTTCTTATTAAACCAAGGCGAAAGAAATATGGTTTGATCTGTGCAGTTAGGGCACCAGGTGCCAACAATTTCAACAATAACCACTTTACCTTTATACTTATCGTCACTTAAAGAAACCGATTTACCGGTAAGATCAGGAAAGGTAAAGTCAAGCTTTTTATAGCCTTCTTTTAAAAAAGTAAGCTTATACGGATCAGGCAATTCAGCCTTATCATCCTTTACACCATCAAATTTAGTATTGTCGTAAATACCTGCCGATATTACACCACTAATGGTACCATCTGCATTAATTTTTCCTTTATAAATTTTAGGACTTGGACCTGTAAAACCAGATAGCACAAACTCATCACCTTGTACAGTACCTTCCAACTCACGACTATCGCCTGTTACCTGCAAAATTACACCGGTAAGCTTATTTCCATTTTGCTTCAATAGCGCTACTTTATTAGGCACTTGTTCTTTCGAATAAAACTTCAATTCCCATTTGCCACTAATGTTTGCTACTGGAGCTACATCTTTACCCGGTTCAACAAAGCGATAATTCTTACCGTGTTCTGCTGTAAATGGGAGCGAATTACCTCTAAAACCTGGAACCAAACTGCGATACTCACCACTTAATGTTCCATCGTCTTCAATTTTGGCAACAAGTGCCGCATCATAGGTATTCATTTTAATAAAAACCGAATCTTTACCTAAGCGAGTTACATGGAAATCATCACGTCTGGTTCCATTCAATAAAGTAAATGTCCCGTGTTCCAAATCCTTACCTTTAAATTCAAAGTTGAATGGCACCTGAGTTTCACTCACATTAAATACACCGCGCCAAACTCCTTCTCTAATTACTTTTCCTACCGGATTCTTATCCAGGGCCCATACTGTAGTACCGAAAAGCAGAGCCAACGATAGTAGTATTAATTCTTTTAAAAAATTGCTCTTATTCATGGTTTAAGTTTTATGATTATACTACTATTTACCTTTTATGGTATTACTTGTCTCCGTAGTTTTCAGTGCTGCTGTTGGTTCTGGTTCAGCCAGTAATTCATCCAATACTTTATTAAATTTCTTTTCATAATCATCATAGTATTTACCTGTTACAGTGCCGGTATAGCCAGTGTAGATTTCTCTTACCTCACCTTTTCTATCGATAATTATGGTTGTCGGAAAAGCAATAAACTTGTTAAGTGCAGGGAGTTTCTGAGCCACCAGCTTTTTATCAGCCAAACCACCAAAAAGTATGTCGTACTTGATATCATATTTATCTCTTAATTTTCCTAGTGTATATTTAGCATACTCCAAGCTATCTTTTTGTTCAAAACCTATTGCTATGGCTTCTACACCACGTTTTTTGTTCTTATTAAACCATGGCGACAAAAACACAGTTTGGTCAGTACAGTTAGGGCACCAAGTACCAATAATCTCTACAATTACCACCTTACCTTTATACTTGTCATCGCTTAGCGAAACAGAGTTGCCTTTCAAATCTGGAAAAGTAAAGTCGAGCTTTTTATAGCCTTCTTTTAAAAAGGTTAGTTTATAAGGATCGGGTAAGTCTGCAACATTATTTTTAGTTGCATCAAATTTGATGTTCTTATAAATTCCAAACCCCTGCTCTCCTGAAAGACTTCCGTCCTCATTTATTTTACCTTTAATGATAAACGGGCTAGGGCCTGTAAAACCAGATAATGCAAATTCATCACCTTGTACTGTACCTTCAATTTCGCGACTATCTCCAACAACAGTCATCACCACGCCTGTAAGTTTGTTTCCGGTCTGTTTTAGTACTGCAATTGAAGCAGGAACCGCTTCTTTACTATATAGTTTAAGCTCCCATTTTCCTGTTAAATCGGCTTTTGGAGCTACATCTTTACCTGGTTCAACAAAGCGATATCCTTTGCCATACTCTGCGGTAAAAGGGAGTGCATTTCCTCTAAAATTTGGCACAAGGCTACGATACTCACCTGTCAGTCTGCCATCATCTTCTATCTTGGCTACCAAAGCGGCATCGTAAGTATTCATTTTAACAAATATGGAATCTTTACCAATTAACTCTACGTGGAAATCATCGCGACGTGTACCATTTAAAAGTGTGAATACCGCATGCTGGGGGTCTTTCCCTTTAAGCTCAAAATTGAATGGAACCTGCGATTCACTCACTGTAAATACACCACGCCAGACACCTTCTTTAATAAATTTTACAGGTCCGGTCTTGGTGCCTGCAAGTGCTGCACCGCTTAATAAAATACCTGCCGACAGGCATTTAGCTTTAAATAAATAATCTTTTAAGTTCATTGTATAGGGTTTTTTAGGTTGTTTAGGAGAATTTTGGACATAAGGATTCCTGCGTCAATAGCCTGGCTATTAAATTCTGACGAATAAATTCAAGAAAATCAATCAGGGAATGCTGTAGAAGCTACATGCACATACAACAACAGAATTTTAAATTTTTCATATCACTAGTCAATTTATATTTCTAAAAATCATTTTTTAGAAAACTTTATAAATCATCTATTAATGGTGGAGTTACTAGATGTTGTCAATAAAAATCATCTACTAAGTGGTGGAGTTTATTAGATTGATGTAAAGGTAATGCTTAGAAATAACAATTCAAAAAAAATCTACTAATTTAGTAGTATTTATTTTTTCTGTTATAATCAACTTATCTTTTGTCCGTTATTGTATATTGTTATCCATTATTAATTAACATCCCGGCATGTTGCAGAAAGCGAGCTGAATGAACTTTCCACCATTGCATAAAGCCACGCAATCTACACAGCCAGGATGTTAATATTTACCATTAAGCTCATTATACATTTACGGGGTTGTATATTGCAGAGAGCCTTTCAACGGTGTAATCTATTTCTTCGATTGTATTATACTTACTAAACGAAAAGCGTACGGTATGTCGGGAAGGGTCTGCATTAATTGCTTTTAGCACATGCGATGCTGAACCTGTAGCACAAGCACTCCCTCCTGAAACTGAAATATTATTCCTGTCCAAGTACCCAAGCAAATCTTCGGCACCTTCATGTTGTGGTAAGCTAACACTTAATACGGTGTAAAGACTGTTATCCGCATCGGCTGAATTCCCGTTAAATTGCACGCCATCAATTTCAGCTTTCAATTTAAAGATCATCCTGTCTTTTAATTTCTGTATATACTTTCCGTGCTCATCAATATCGCGGTAAGCAATCTCCAAAGCTTTTGCCAGACCAATAATCCCATGAATATTTTCCGTTCCGGCACGTAGTCGTCGCTCTTGAGATCCCCCATGAATCAATTTTGAAAGCTGTATTCCGTTTTTGCAATAGATAAAGCCTACTCCTTTCGGCCCATGAAATTTATGTGCCGAGGCAGCTATAAAATGTGCTTTCAGTTTTGAAAGATCATGGCGATAATGCCCAATGGTTTGAACTGTATCCGAATGAAAAATGGCCTTATTGCTACAACAGAGCTGACCAATCAATTCAATGTTATTTAAATTCCCTATTTCATTGTTAGCATGCATTACCGACACAAGAGAACGATCTTTATTCTTCAATAGTTGTTCTAAATGCTCAATATCAAGATTTCCTTTATCATCAGTATTTATAAAACTAAGACATATTTCACCGCGTTTCTTAAGCGCTTCTAGTGTATGCAAGACCGCATGATGTTCAAACGGAGTAGTAATTACGTGTTTTACCTGTTCAGAATACACACTCGATAAGATCGCAGTATTATCAGCTTCCGTACCACCACTTGTAAAAATAATTTCATTTGGGGCCGTATTTAAAAGATTGGCGATGGTATTTCTGGCATTTTCGATGGCGCTTTTTACAATTCTACCATCTTCGTGATGAGATGATGGATTGCCAAAATACTCCAACAGGTAAGGAATAATTTCCTTGTAAACCTCTTTGTCAAGTTGGGTGGTTGCAGCATTGTCTAGATAAATTCTCATTTCTTCCTCCTCTTTTTAATTAATCGTTTATAATTAATCATTCTGTGATGTCAGCTTATGCAGAAGAGGTATAACTCTTTATCATTTTATCTTTCCCCGCATTAGCGGAGCAGGAATTAGCACCTTTTACAAGCACATAAGCCTGTACAGGTTGCTAAGACGTCGTAGGGCCTTTCCCTCTGTCTTTCTGGATAAGTAAATTACAAGAACAACTATTGAGTCGCAAATGTATAAATAAAAACTACTAATTTACTAGACTTTATTAAAATAAATTTTAATCATCACATAATCTTTGGTTTACACAAAATAAAAACCAATATTGAGACTATCCATAAGCAACTTTGGAGCGTGTAAACAATCAATGAGGAAACCGAATTCTTCGCTAAAAGCTATTTAAATATAAATACTACTAATTTAGTAGTATTTATATACATTTGGTCAGGAGGAATTGAATTATGATTAGCCATTTTAACTATTTAGCCTTTGCTATTCCAGCTTTCTTTGTGTTTCTGTTTTTAGAGTATAGGCTTGCTTTAAGTCTAAAAAAAGGGCACTTATTCAAATATGAAAGTTCCATCTCCAACCTCAGCATAGGTATTGCTGAAAGACTTCTTAATCTTTTTATATCTGCAAGTTTCTATAGCCTATTTTTTTGGATTTACACCAACTATGCACTTTTCAGTATACCGAATACATGGTGGGTATGGTTATTATTAATCCTGGTTACTGACCTTGTTTGGTACTGGTACCACCGTTTGGGGCATGAGGTAAATATACTTTGGGCAGCTCATATTGTACATCATCAAAGTGAAGAGTTTAACTTTACCGTATCAGCAAGGATCACCGTTTTTCAGGCCCTGATCAGAAATCTTTTTTGGTGCGTAATCCCACTACTGGGATTTCATCCTGCCATGGTAATTACTATTCTGGTTGTTCATGGTGGATACTCCTTTTTTACCCATACTCAACTGATAAAAAATATGGGTTGGCTGGAACACATACTGGTTTCTCCTTCCATTCATGGCATCCACCATGCCAGCGATGAAAAATATCTTGATAAGAACTACGGCGATGTATTCGTGTTTTGGGACAAAATCTTTGGAACATTTCAAAGAGAAGAAGAACCACCAAAATATGGACTTACACATCCCGTAAAAAGTTACAGCTTCTTATGGCAACACTTCCACTATTATCTGGAAATCTTAGCAGCATGTAAGAGAGAATCGGGCTTAGCCACTAGATTAAAAATAGTCTTTGGCCACCCATCAAGATTGAACCAGGAAATCAGACCCATGCTCGAAAAGAAATACTTGCAACACAAAGTATCTTCTTCATACCGATTCAAATACAGAGGTTATCTGAATATACAAATGATTGTTAGCATAATTCTGTTAACATTAATTACTGGTTTGTATCCCTTCTTTGAAATTTCAGATAAACTATTTGTTGTTGGTTTTATTCTGCTTACACTGATCAATTGCGGAGCCTTAATGGAACAACGAAAATGGATTTACAACCTTGAGTACACTCGTGTGCTTACTATATTCATCTACATTTTTTGGAAACTAGACCATATGGAACTGTTGTTGCCCTTAGTAGTTGTGCTATTCATAGCAGAACAACTATTTCGTATCAGTCATTTGTATCGTCATTATGTACTTAAATACGATAAAATATGACCTCATAAATATTTTGCTATTCCAACCTTTCTTTCTTAAAAAACAACCCCATAGTTTCTCCACTATTCAGGTCAAAGCCGAGAACCTTATTTTTAGCATCACGTCTGATCAGTATATGGCTCAAAAAATCGTAATCCGTAAATAAATGATCTGAGCCCAAAAGGGTTACCTTCCTGTCATTATATCTTTTATTTGAAATCCAAAGCTCCGCTCCCTTTTGTTTAATTTGAAAGCTACAGTCCAGCTCGTCAGAATAATAACTTCCTACATAGGCACCAAGTTCCACTGCCGACAAAGGTCTTTCTGCAACCCGAGAAAGCTCCATTGGTTTTGATAATGCAGGAGTTATCAGCAAAGCTTGTGTTTTTTTCGTTTTAAGATCTGTGCTAAACTGATATTTTACGGATGGTCGGGCAATAATATGGAATAGATTAGTCGATTCCGGCGCTAATGCCGAATTACCGTTTACCACTAGCTCGCCTCCTTTTGAAGCAATGCTAACTTTATATCCATTTGCTGCCAAATAAGTCCCCACCCATCTATTTACAAACATTGAATCCTTTAAAACAATAGTCTGCACAGCAGCCTCCACTACCCCTTGTGGCGGCACTATATTAGTAGGAATAAAAAGTGCAGATAGTTCATCAATCTTCTTGTAAATTTCCGCGTCTCCGCCATTGCCAAACACAACAAATCCCATTTTTAAATCCGGGTAAACTGCAATAATAGTGCGATATCCTGCTAGGCCTCCATTATGCATAAAGCGTTTCTGCCCACGGTAGCTATCAACACTAACCCCCATGGCATAATTAATAGTTTTACCATTATTAAGTTTACCTTGTGTGGTCAACATTTCTATATCCTGCAAGTCTCCTGCCATGGGAGCATAAAAATTTGTGACCCATTTAGCCATATCATTCACATTAGTAAACAGGCCGCCATCACCTAAAGTGTAAACATTTTGCGAAGAGTTATAGAACACACCATTATTATTCCGATAGGAAACTGCTCTATTTTTGATTACCTCACTATAGTCATCGACAAATTTGCTGGACGACATACCCAACGGTTTAAAAATTATTGAGTCTACGTAGTCTCTAAAACTCTTTTTACTTACTTCTTTTACAATCTCAGCCAGCAACACATAATTCGAATTAGAATAAGAAAACTTCTCACCTGGTATGAAATTTAAAGTACGTTGACGCTTGAGTATCTGAATCGCCAGATCTTGAGTGAGCATCCCATCCAAATTTAGCCCAAAGTATTGAGAAAGACCTATGTCATCTCTAATTCCACTTGTGTGGTTTAACAAATTCCTAATTGTAATCTTCTTACCGAAATCATGCATCCAAGGCAAGTAATCTTGAATCTTATCATCTAGCTGCAGTTTTCCACCTCTTGCCAGCAACGCAATAGCATAACCTGCAAACTGTTTGGAAACTGAGCACATGTAAAAGATTGTTTGTGACGTATTTGCGGTTTCATTTTCAAGATTGGCCAATCCAAACCCTTTAGCATATACAAGATCGTTTCCCCTTACAATACCAACAACACAACCGGGAATATCGTTCTTATTCCATTTTTCGAATAGGCGGTCGACCCGGACTATAGTGCTATCTGATAATTTTTGTGCATCTGTAGTTGTACCAAAAATCACAATCACCAAAATTATGATAGCTATTCTTTTTGGAATGAGTTTTTTAGTTATCATCACTATAATAATTTAATAAAAGCTTACTCATACTTCAGGGCATCAACTGCATTTGCCTTTGCAACCTTAACTGTTTGAAAACTCACTGTTATTACCGCAATAAATACAGATAAGAATAAAGCAATCAAAAACGGCCATGCAGTCATTCCAACTTTATAATCATATTTCTGAAGCCACTTTACCACAATTACATAAGCAGCAGGAATAGCAATCATATTGGATAGAATAACCAGTTTTATAAAATCCTTGTTTAAAAGAACAAGAATGCTTTTCAAATCAGCACCCAAAACTTTTCTTATACTAATTTCTTTGCTCCTCTGCTCAGCCATATATAAAGCAAGTCCCAGCAAACCTAAACAAGAAATAAAGATTGCAAAGCAACCGAACAAGTTAGAGAGCACACTCAATAACCGCTCTGTTTTAAGCTTCTCTTCCATACCTTGACTTACAAATTGTAAATCGGCAGGATATGATGGATTAAGTCGCTGACTAATATCTTTGATAGATTGAATGGATTTGCTTAGCGGTTGGTCCGGATTAAGACGAAGCAGTAAAACTTTGCTTTGAGCGATGTTGCAATAAAACACAGTAGGTTTTGACTTTGCACCCAGTTGTTCGTTTGTATAGTCTTTAACAACACCAATTACATTTAGCGATTGATCGCCCCAAGTAATCTTAGAGCCCACCGGATTTTTAAGACCCATAGTTCTCACGGCACTTTCATTTAGCAGTAATGATGTCGCTGTATCAGCAACAAATTTAGGAGAAAAGTCCCTTCCCAACACCATAATCGTCCCTATCGTTTTTACAAAATCAAAGCCTGTACTTCGATAATCTATAATAGAATTATCATTTGCCGCCTTGCCTGGCCAGCTAATGTCCCCTGTTATTGTTCCTCCCTGAGTAAATGAACTTGCAAATTCTGTTGCTGAAACAATGGCTCCGACATTTTTCAGCTCCGTCTTAAAGACCTCCAGTTTCTGCGGCTTTGACCACTCACCTTCCAGATCCAGTTGCACCAGGTTATTCTCATTAAATCCTAAAGGCTTATTCTTTATAAATTGGATTTGGGAATAGATTACAATAGCACAAACGATCATACAAATTGAGATGGTAAACTGTACCACAACAAGTATTTTACGCATTGGCAGTGAGGATTTACCCACTCCTGTAAAGCCTTTTAATACTTTTACAGGTGTAAAGGACGACAAATAAAATGCGGGATAGCTCCCTGCAAGTACACCTGTGAATATGATTAGCGAGAGCAATGTAATCCATGTGTAGGGTGAATTGTAATTGATTCGAATAGAGATATCTAACAGTCTATTAAAATAAGGCAATACTCCTTCCAGCAATACAAATGCGATCAAAATACCAATTAGTGAAAGCACAAGTGATTCCATTACGAACTGTCCAATCAGCATTTTTCTGGAAGCACCAAGTGCTTTACGAACTCCTACTTCTCTTGCCCTTTTTTCTGATCGGGCAGTTGAAAGGTTCATATAATTAATACAGGCGATCAGCAAAACACAGAACGCCAAAAATATAAATAACCTTACATGATCAATCCTTCCTCCAGCAGATTTACCGTTTTCAAAATGATTATAAAGATGAAATTTCCCAAAGGGAAAAAGAAAAGCCTGGAGAGTAGTTTCCTTATCATTTTTCTTGATCAACTGTCTTACCCCAGCATCTGTAGTCTCGAAATTAGCTTTATCTTTTAGCTTGAATAAAGTAAAACAGGTAATGCTTCCCCAACTATTGTTCTTCTCTCCGGGATGCTCCTGCTCAAAAAATGACCAGGGTTGCAATGCTTCGAATTGATGGGTCATATTCTTTGGCAGATCTTCGACTACCGCGGATACCTTAAGAATCTTACGATTATCCCACTTAACACTGCTGCCTAAAACATTAACACTTCCAAATAACCTCTTAGCCGCTGAAGCGGTAAGTAAAACCGAATTGGGCTCACTTAAGGCTGCTTCTGGGTTTCCCTGAATAAACTTATAATTAAATATCTTCAAGAAGTCAGGGTCAACATTTAGGGTCGTCAACTTGAAGTTGTTATTGCCAGTACCAAATAACTTTGTTGACTCGCCCATCGCTATCCTGCTGGCAGTTTCTACCGAGGGTAGGCTTACCAAAGCAGCACCTGCAAGCTTATTGGGAGTTGCGTCTGTTGTTAAAAGTTTCCCATTTACATTTAAGGTAAGTTTAGCGGCGTATATGCGATCTGCATCTTTAAATTGTTTATCGTAGCTCCATTCGTAACCCACATACATCAGGAGCATTAAACAACAGGTCATGCCAATGGCTAATCCTCCGATATTGATCAGAGAAAAACCTTTGTTTTTCCAAAGGTTTCTTAAAGCTATTTTAAAGTTGATTAAAAACATATTTTGGGGTTTTTAATCTCTTACGCCAAAGATATGCCATTCTAAAAAACAAACACACACACTTAAATATCAACAACTTACGTTTACGCCGACAATTTATTGTTCATTTCCGTACAATCTATGTTCATAAATGCACAGGTGGGTTTTTAATAAGAAAAGCGGCTCAGGAAGCCAAAGCCCTCACCGCTAAACTAACTAAACTAACAAATTATGAAGCTGTTATCGTTTTTTTTACAATGATGTAATTATCATTTACTACCGTAATTATAGTTTGGCTTACTTCCCATAGTGATTTTCAATGTACCACCCTTCATGATATCAGCATGCTGTAAATAGCTTTTCCCATATTTTTTTCCATTCAACAAAATGCTTTGGATATAAATATTTTTATCGCTGTTGTTTACGGATTCAACAATAAACTTTTTACCTTCTTCTAAATTAATGGTCGCTTTGTCAAACAGGGGGCTCCCTATGGCATAAGTTCCCGATGCAGGAAATACAGGATAAAAACCTAAAGATGAAAATACATACCATGCCGACATCTGACCACAATCTTCATTTCCAACAATACCATCTGGACGGTCATGATACATTTCTTTTAGAATGTACCGTACTTTTTCAGCTGTTTTCCATTGCAGTCCACCATAGTTGTACAAGTAAGGAATATGATGTCCCGGCTCATTTCCATGTGCATACTGTCCTATCAGGCCTGTCATATCTTCCAACCCTCCCTCATCCTGAAATGGAATTGTAAAAAACTGATCAAGTCGCTTACTAAACTCTTCCTTACCACCCAGTAAACCAACTAATCCATCCACATCCTGTGGTACAAGCCAATTGTATTGCCAGGCGTTCCCTTCTGAGTAAAGCACATTTTTACTTTTAAACGGATCAAAACCAGAAGTCCAATTACCATCTGACAGTTTTCCTTTAAAGAACTTATCCGTAGGATCGAAATATAGTTTATAATTTTCTGCCCGCTTTTTGAAATTGCTATATTCAGTAGTCTTACCCATCTTTTTTGCCATCAAGGCAATGCTTCCATCTCCTACAGCATATTCCATTCCTTTTGCCGTTGAGATTTCCTCTTTATCACTAGGAATTATCTGAAAGTCCTTAGCATACCCCAAGCCAAGCAAGTTAACATCAGAACTCTTTTTTAAAGCCTCAAAAGCCCTTTCACCATCAAATTTTATCCCTTTAATATACGCTTCTGCAACAATCTGTCTGCTAGCCATACCAACCATTGTGCCTGTTTCATTTCCCATAAGGTGCCAAATCGGCAAATGTCCTTGCTGATCATAAATTGCCAGCATTGAGTTTATCATATCAGACGCACGTTTAGGCTGTGTAAGTACGTAAAGTGGATGAGCTGCCCGATAAGTGTCCCAAGTAGAAAAGACGCTATAATTGGTGAACTGAGCATTTTTATATACTTTTTTGTCAGTCCCTCTATAATCTCCGTTATGATCATTAAACAATGACGGGTTAATCATAGTATGATACATCGCTGTATAAAAAATCTTCTTGTTTGCTATATTTTTAGACTCAACTGTTAACTTGGATAATTCCTTGTTCCATTTGTCATCCGCCTGTTTTACCACCTGAGCAAAGTTCCAATTAGGAATTTCTGCTGTTATGTTATCAAGTGCATTCTCTGAACTTACAGGTGATATGCCAACTTTAAGCTCTAGAAGTGCAGGTGCCTTTTCAAAATTAAAGAGTCCTTTAATGGCTTTATCTGTGGCGGTTGTTCCTTCCAATAACGTATTGTTATTATACAATGCAAAGTTTTTTATAGCTATTGATGATTTTATAGCAAAATAGATCCATTGATCTTTAGCCCAGCCTGACGATTTGCGGTATCCCTTGAACGTAAAATCATCTATTTGCTCAATATGAGTTTCCGTAGATTGATCATTTATTCCTTCCTTTAAATCAATGATAACATGTGCTTCTTTTCCCACTGGAAAATGATAGCGATGATATCCTACCCTCTCGGAAGCAGTTAATTCTACATTAACCCCATTGGCAAGCTTTACCGAATAAAACCCAGGCTTCACACGTTCGTTCTTATGCGAAAAGAGGGAGGCATAACCGCTGCCCGGAACATTTTCCTGCCCCTTATCTGTTTTAATGCTTCCTGTATAGGGCATAATGGCTATGTCCGAAAGGTCGCCTATTCCGGTGCCACTTAAATGTGTTTGGGCAAAGCCTCTGATCACACTATCCTGATAGTTATATCCGGAACACCAGTCCCAGCCCTTATAAAAATTATCAGGTCCGACCTGCACACCTCCAAAAGGAACACTGGCGCCAATAAAAACATGACCGTGTGAGCCTGAACCAATAAATGGATCAACAAAATCGGTCAGTTTTTGACTGTTTTTACTTTGTGAAGTGGCTGCATAGGTTATTCCAAAAAGGATAAGGGCAATACAAATACTAAATTTCGTTCTCGTTCTGCAATAAAAAAGATTCATGAATTCTAATTAATGGTTTACTAATGGATTTACATTTGGTGTACTCCACAAATAAAGCAGACAGGATTAATTACATCATAATAAATCCTTAATTGCAATAGAATTATGAAAAAAAACTTAGTTTTTTATGCTATTCGGGTAATGTTAATGAAAATGTAAGCACATTAACTACATTATCATGAACATTTGGATAGTCCTTCTCCTCTCTTTTAAATCCGGCCATTTTTAGAACCTTGATTGAGCTGGCATTGTTTGCCGAAGGAAAAGCTGTTATAGTACTTACACCTAATTCTTCAAACCCATAATTTATAACAGCCGCAATGGTCTCTCTCATCATGCCTTTTCCATGAAATTCAGGAAGTAGCTCGTAACCTATTTCTACGACTTCATTTTCTACATCAAAATTCCACAGGCAAATTGTGCCAATTAAAGTCGGATCGTCCAATAAAGAAATTGCCCAGTAAACACTGGCATTATTTTCAATAAGCTCTCTAATCTTACAAATATGTACCATGGCATCTTCTATGCCTGTGGAGGGTATTCTGCCGGTCATTGCCGCTATTTTTGGATCAGATCGCAATGCATGAAGTTGCAGGGCATCCTGCGCGCATAATTCCCTCAGTACAAGACGGGATGTCTTTAATACCGGGAAAGTTGAAAAGTTAAGTTGTTTCATTAATTAGATAGGGATGTATATTTTAGATAAGGCAAATATAATGTTAAGTCTGACGTGATTAGCTTCATACTTAATACAACTACCACACTAACTGCGAAATTGCAAATTTATTTTGTTCCTATCCACAATTAGCCAAGATACCAGAGCTATCCGGGCTGTTTAAAAGCTTTAAACAACACTTCAATTTCTCATTCTAATAACTTAACTTTGCATCCTTAATTTTTGGAGATACTTGATTGATGTATAGGGAATTTAAACAGTTAGAACTAGCTAAAATAGGAAAAGAGATACTTGATTTTTGGAAAGCAGAGAACATCTTTGAAAAAAGTATCTCTACACGCTCAAAATCAAACCCATTTACTTTTTATGAGGGTCCGCCTTCTGCAAATGGAATGCCTGGTATTCACCACGTAATGGCGCGTGCTATTAAAGATATTTTCTGTCGTTATAAAACCATTAAAGGATTCCAGGTAAAAAGAAAAGCAGGATGGGATACGCACGGACTTCCTGTAGAGCTAGGAACTGAGAAGGAACTTGGCATCACCAAAGAAGACATTGGTAAAACCATTTCAATTGAAGAGTACAACGAAGCCTGTAAAAGGACCGTAATGCGCTATACCGATGTATGGAACGACTTGACTGAAAAAATGGGCTATTGGGTAGATATGGATGACCCATACATTACCTATAAGTCGAAATATATGGAGTCAGTATGGTGGCTTTTAAAACAGATTTACGATAAAGGTTTACTTTATAAAGGTTATACCATTCAACCTTATTCGCCAAAAGCGGGAACAGGATTAAGCTCACACGAGGTAAATCAACCTGGAGCATACCGAGATGTAACCGACACTACTATTGTAGCTCAATTTAAATCACTACCAGATACATTACCTGCATTCCTGAATGGTTTTGGAGATATCCATTTCATGGCATGGACAACCACTCCATGGACTCTACCGTCAAACACCGCCTTAACGGTTGGCCCGAAAATAGACTATGTACTCGTAAAGACTTTTAACCAGTACACTTACCTTCCAGTAAATGTAATCTTAGCTAAAAACCTGGTTGGGAAACAATTTAACAAAATCTATTTTGAAAGCACAGATGCTGAAGATTTCAGCAATTTCAAAGAAGGTGACAAAAAGATCCCTTATCAGATTTTAGCAGAATGCAAAGGTGCTGATCTGGTAGGCGTTAAATACGAACAGCTATTACCTTATACCTTACCTTACCAAAACCCTGAAAACGCTTTCCGCGTGATTTCAGGAGACTTCGTTACAACTGAAGATGGAACTGGTATTGTACACACTGCGCCAACCTTTGGTGCAGATGATGCTAAAGTAGCTAAAGAAGCTACACCTGAGGTTCCCCCTATGTTGGTCTTGGATGAGAATGGCTCTCCTGTTCCGTTGGTAGACTTACAAGGAAGATTTACTTCTCACCTAGGCGATTTGGCTGGTAAGTATGTAAAAAACGAATATTACAATGAAGGCGAAGCTCCGGAAAAATCTGTTGACGTAGAGATTGCTATCCGCCTGAAGGAAGAGAACAAAGCTTTTAAAGTAGAGAAATATGTTCACAGTTACCCACACAGCTGGAGAACTGATGAGCCTCTTTTATATTACCCGTTAGATTCCTGGTTCATCAAAGTAACTGACATCAAAGACAGGATGTTTGACTTGAACGAAACCATTAACTGGAAGCCAAAATCTACAGGCGAGGGACGTTTTGGAAACTGGCTGAAAAATGCAAATGACTGGAACTTGTCGCGCTCAAGATATTGGGGAATTCCATTGCCAATCTGGAGAACAGAAGATAAGAAAGAAGAAATATTAATTGGTTCCGTTGAAGAACTTTATAATGCTATAGAAAAATCCATAGAAGCCGGCTTTATGACTAAAAATCCTTTTAAAGGATTTGAAATAGGTAATATGTCGGAAGCTAACTATGGTTTAATAGACCTGCATAAAAATGTTGTGGATGAGATTGTATTGGTTTCGCCATCAGGAAAATCAATGAGTCGTGAAAGTGACTTGATTGATGTATGGTTTGACTCTGGCGCAATGCCTTATGCGCAATGGCACTATCCTTTTGAAAATAAGGACAAAATTGATGAGCAAAAGGATTTCCCTGCTGATTTTATAGCTGAAGGTGTTGACCAAACCCGTGGATGGTTCTATACTTTACATGCCATCAGCTCACTGGTATTTGACAAAGTTGCCTATAAAAACGTAGTTTCAAACGGACTAGTGCTAGACAAAAACGGGCAGAAAATGTCGAAACGTTTAGGTAATGCGGCTGATCCGTTTAAAACATTAGAAGAATACGGCCCAGATGCTACGCGTTGGTATATGATATCTAATGCAAACCCATGGGACAACTTAAAGTTCGACATTGAAGGAATAGCAGAGGTCCGTCGTAAGTTCTTTGGAACACTTTACAACACCTACGCTTTCTTTGCACTATACGCAAACATCGACAAGTTTGAAATAGATCAAAATAACCTGACCCCAGTTGCTGAGCGCAGTGAGCTTGACAGATGGATCTTATCTCTATTACAAACATTAATTGCCGAAGTTGATGAAAGCTATGCTGCTTATGAACCGACTAAAGCTGCAAGAGCAATTCAATCATTTGTAGACGAACACTTAAGTAACTGGTATATCCGCTTATCTCGCCGCCGCTTCTGGAAAGGTGAAATGACTGCGGATAAAAAAGCTGCCTATGAGACTTTGTATGCTTGCTTAACAAGTATTTCACAACTAATGTCGCCTATTGCTCCTTTCTTTGCTGATTGGTTATTCCAGAATTTAACTGCAGGTGATGCTGAGAATGAAGTTGAATCTGTACACCTTGCTCTACTTAAAGAAGCTGACCAAAGTTTGATTGATACAGAGCTTAATGAACGTATGCGCTTAGCACAAGACATATCATCAATGGTATTGTCGTTGCGTAAAAAAACAAGCATTAATGTTCGTCAGCCCTTGGCTAAAATATTGATCCCGGTATTGGATAGTAAATTTGCAGAAAGAGTTGAATTAGTTAAAGAATTAATCTTGTCGGAAACGAATATTAAGGATATTGAGTATATTACCGACACTGCCGGTTTCATTACCAAAAAGATCAAACCTAACTTCAAAGCGTTGGGTCCTAAAGTTGGTAAAGACATGAAAATGGTTGCTGAAGTAGTAAACAACATGACACAGGAACAATTGAGTCAGTTTGAAAATGACGGCAAATTTGAAATTACTGGCACTAATTATGTGATCGAGTTGAGCGATGTGGAGATCATGGCTGAAGATATACCAGGATGGCAAGTAACAAATATGGGTAACTTAACTGTGGCTCTTGACGTTACCATAACTGACGACCTGAAGCAGGAAGGATTATCTCGTGAACTAATTAACAGAATACAGAATTTAAGGAAAGAACTTAATTTCGAAGTTACAGATAGAATTACTGTGACTTTACAAAACCATAATTTAGTAGCTGCAGCGGTAGCTCAAAATAAAACATACATTTGCTCGGAAATTTTAGCAGATGACCTTAAATTAACAGAAAGTTTAGATAATGGAAACAAAATAGTAATCGATGATGTTGAATTACAAATTTCGATTGCCAAACAATAATTATTATGGAAAAAGCTACAAAAACAAGGTACTCTGACAGTGAACTTCAAGAATTTAAAGAATTGATTCAGGAAAAACTACGTATGGCCAGAGAAGAGTTTCTTGACTTAACGAACTCTCTAAGCAGTCCTAATTCTAACGGAACAGAAGATACTTCTGGCACTTACAAAACGCTTGAAGATGGCTCTGCAACTCTTGAAAAAGAACAATTAAACCAACTGGCTGCACGTCAGAAAAAATTCATCGAGAATTTAGAGGCTGCATTGGTACGTATTGAAAACAAAACCTATGGTATTTGCAGAGAAACGGGTAAACTAATTCAAAAAGAACGTTTACGTGCTGTACCTCACGCAACTTTAAGTATGGAAGCTAAACTGAAGCAGTCGTAATGAAAGGCTATACAAAACCTTTAATAATAATTTTCCTGGTTTTACTTGCTGATCAGGTTTTAAAAACCTGGATCAAGACCAATATGTTTATGGGTCAGGAATTTAAGATCATAGGCAACTGGTTTATTATCCATTTCACGGAAAACAACGGAATGGCCTTTGGCCTCGAATTCGGTGGCGAGTTTGGCAAACTAGCTTTATCACTATTCAGAATAGCCGCTGTTGCCGGAATTGGTTATGGATTGCATTACCTGATACAGAAAAAATATCATCGTGGTCTGATCCTAAATGTGGCACTTATATTTGCCGGTGCATTAGGTAACATTATAGACTCTGTACTATATGGTAAAATATATGGGTATGCAGGATGGTTTCATGGCAGAGTGGTGGACATGTTCTACTTCCCTATCTGGGAAGGTCATTTCCCTACATGGTTTCCAATATGGGGTGGAGAAGATTTCATCTTCTTTAGACCTGTATTCAATATTGCAGACGCGGCCATATCTGTTGGTGTAATTATTATACTTGTGTTCCAGAAAACTTACTTTAAGGAAGAATTTAAAGAAGAAATTGGGCCTAATAATGAGATAGTTGAAGAATAATTTTATGTTTTACGCTAATAATTTGTGGAATTGGTATGGTAATTTCATCTAACTATTAAATACACAAAAGAAAAACATTTATCATTATGAAAAAGTTATTAACCCTTGCCTTCGTTTCCTTATTAAGTATAAGTGCTATGGCTCAACAAGTAGATTTAAGAAAAAAGATTAGTGTTAGTGGTTCTGCGGAAACTGAAGTTACTCCAGACATTATTTACATCAGTATCTCTTTAAAAGAATATTTAAAAGATAACAATAGTAAGAAAAAAGTAGAGATTACTACTTTGGAAAGCCAGTTGTATGCTGCGGTTCAAAAAGCAGGTATTGAAAAAGGAAACCTAACAATCAACGACTTATCAAGCTATGCTATGGTAACTGAGAAGAAGAAAAACCCTGACTATCTGGCTAGTAAACAGTATCGCTTAAAAGTATCTGATTTGAATAAATGGAATGACATCATTGGTGCTATAGACCCTAAAGGAATTGCCTATACCAATGTTGATAGTTACGACTATTCAAAAATTGAAGCACTTAAAAAAGAACTGAAAATTAAAGCACTTCAAGCTGCTAAAGAAAAAGCATCTTACCTTGTTGAAGCCCTTGGCGATAAGCTAGGTAGTGTAATTGACATTCAGGAAGTAAACAATGAGCAATATCCACAGCCAATGTATCGTAATGTAATGATGATGAAAGCCGAAAGCGCTGATATGGCTGGAGGAGCTGCTCCTGAGATTGATTTTAAAAAAATAAAACTGAACTATATAATGAATACAGTATTCGAAATTAAATAGTAGTAGTGACTACTTGAGTAGACAGTTTTAATAAAATACCTTTAAAAAACCTATCAATAACTTTTGGTAGGTTTTTTGTTATTTAGATATTATCACAAAATTCAAATCGTATGAAAAGATTAATTTACTCTTTGGTGCTAGTTTTCACATTGGCAATCAGCGCAAACACAGTTTCAGCAGCAGGAAAGACAGACAAGATTAAAACTGAAATGACTGCCGAGCAACAAATTCAGCTTAAACAGATCACTGATCGTGTTCAAGAGATTAAATCGATGGATAAATCAAATTTATCGAAATCTGAAAGAAAAGAGTTACGTCAGGAATTGAGAGGATTGAAAAAGCAAGCTAATGCATTAGGTGGCGGTGTTTACCTTTCTGTTGGAGCAATCATTATCATCATCTTATTGTTGATTCTTATTCTATAGAACATCCTATTAACATCTACCTATAAAAAAGGCTTCTCAAGTTGAGAAGCCTTTTTTTGTTGATAATGTTTTATTTAGTTAATCGATGTATTCAAAACCTGTGTATTTTACCAATGCCTCAGGAATTTTAATGCCTTTTTCAGTTTGATTATTTTCAAGAATAGCGGCAACAATACGAGGCAACGCTAATGCGCTTCCATTTAATGTATGTGCTAATTGCGTTTTACCAGAAGCGCCTTTAAACCTTAATTTAAGTCTATTACTCTGGTAAGTTTCAAAGTTAGACACTGAAGAAACCTCTAACCAGCGTTGCTGTGCTGCACTCCAAACTTCCATATCGTAAGTCATCGCTGAAGTAAAGCCCATATCACCACCGCACAAACGCAAAACACGATAATGTAAACCTAACTCTTGAAGTAATGATTGAACATAAGCACTCATGTCTTCTAGAACCTCATAAGATTTATCAGGATGAACAACTTGTACAATTTCAACTTTATCGAACTGATGCAAACGATTTAAGCCACGTACATGTGCACCATATGATCCAGCCTCTCTACGGAAGCATGGTGTATATGCTGTATTTTTTACTGGAAGCTCTTCTTCTTTTAAAATAACATCACGATAAAGATTGGTTACAGGTACCTCAGCAGTCGGGATAAGATATAAGTTATCTACACCGGCATGGTACATCTGTCCTTCTTTATCCGGTAATTGTCCGGTACCAAATCCTGAAGCTTCGTTAACTAAATGTGGCACCTGCATTTCTCTATAGCCCTTTTCTGTTGCATGATCTAAAAAGAAATTAATAAGAGCCCTTTGCAAACGCGCTCCTTTACCTTTATACACGGGGAAACCAGCACCTGTTATTTTTGTACCTAGTTCAAAATCTATAATATCGTATTTAGCTGTTAATTCCCAATGTGGCAATGCACTTTCTGGTAAGTCAGCCGGGCTACCATGTTCATAAACAACTTCATTGTCTTCCGCTGCACTTCCTGTTTTAACCAGGTGATGTGGCAGGTTAGGCAATTGTACAATCAAACCATATAATGTAGCTTCTACTTCAGTCAACTGATCTGAAAGGTTTTTATGTTCTTCCTTATTTGATGTAGTTTCTGCTTTAAGCACTTCTGCTTCTTCTTTCTTACCACTACGCATTAACTCACCAATCTGTTTTGCAGCTGCATTAGCTACAGCGGAAAGGTTATCCAGCGAGGTTTGAACTTGTCTTCGTTCTTCGTCAATTTTAATAATTTCATCAACCAATTCAGGGTGCTTAAAATTACGTACACTTAGTCCTTCTAAAACTTTCTCTCTATTTTCGCGGATATAGTTAACTTGCAGCATTATTTTATTTTTTAAACAAAGATAATAACTTAACTCGTGATTGCGAACGCAGTAGCACAATACGAGCCCTAAAATTATGGAAGGTAAACTATTTCTTGTGCCCACCCCTATCGGAAACCTAGAAGACATGACCTTCAGGGCAATCCGAATTTTAAAAGAAGCTGATGTGATCCTTGCTGAGGATACTCGTACCAGCGCCCCTATGCTAAAGCATTTCGGAATCGACAAAAAAGCGTATTCACATCACCAACACAATGAACATCAAGCTACTTCAGAAATCATTAAATTTCTGAAAGAGGGAAAAACAGTAGCCTTGATTTCAGACGCAGGAACTCCTGCAATATCCGACCCGGGCTTTTTTCTGGTTAGAGAAGCAATCAAAAATGATTTGGCAGTAGAATGTTTGCCTGGAGCTACAGCATTTGTACCCGCTTTAGTAAATTCTGGACTTCCTTCGGACTCCTTTGTTTTTGAAGGTTTTTTACCTGTTAAAAAAGGTAGACAAACACGCTTTAAAAAACTAGCAGAGGAAGAAAGAACAATTGTATTATATGAAAGTCCGCATCGGTTACTTAAAACACTTGAAGAATTTGCACAATATTTAGGTGCAGACCGCCAGGCATCAGTAAGTCGTGAGTTGACAAAACTTTATGAAGAAACTGTGAGAGGCACTTTAGCAGAAATTAAATCACATTTTGAAAACAATATATTAAAAGGAGAATTCGTAATTTGTATTTCAGGAGCTGAAGAACAAGTGAAGAAAAAGAATAAATATAAAGCCGACGAAGATTAGGGTTCAATTTTTGATAACTGAAACTGAAATTCTTATAAAGAAACACCATGATACTAATAGATAGATTTTTAAGTGATGAGCAGGACCCAAAAGCTGTAGAAAAAGTTTTAGGCAAACTGAATGACATGTTAACCAGCAACGAGGAATTAATTTACATAGCTGTACAAAAAAAACCAGCTGTAAACCTTTTACCTGACTGCATTGCTGTAAGTAACAAACGTATATTTTATTGTGAGCCCGGCAATTTTGGGATCACCATGAACTTCAAAGACATTTCATGGAAGAGCATCAAAGAGGTTTCTTTTAAAGAAGAATTATTCGGCTCTAAATTTATCTGCGTACCATTACACGGAGAAAATATCATTACAGAATATATTCCTAAAGTTCAAGCTCGTAAATTATACCAAGCTGCTTATGAACAATTGGAAAGCTTTAAAGAACAACAAAGACAACTTGATCTTGAAGAAAGAAGATCATCAACATCGCCAGTAACCGTAAATACTTTACCTGCCCCAGAGCCAGTACAGGAAGAAGAGCCACAAGCATTCTTTTCTCAACCCCCAGCGGCTCCAGTAGTAGTACCGGTTGAAGAGCCAGAAGATGAAACTACATTAAAGCTAAGAAAATTAAAAAGCCTGTACGATAAACACCTGATTACTCAGGAAGAATATGAAGCCAAGAAAGCTGATATTTTAGATAGCTTATAATGAAATTTAAAAACACTGCTCTCCTTGCTTTACTAAGTGCGTTTTTAATGTGGCTGGCATGGCCCCCTATTAAGTTTACCACTCCGTTGTTATTAATTGGCCTTGTTCCACTACTTATTGCCTTAGAAAAGATTATACAAAGTGACGTCCCTAAAAAGGGGAAGCGTGTTTTCTTAACAGCCGGATTAACTTTTCTTATTTGGAATACAGCATGTATTTACTGGGTGTATAATGCCATTAGTGCGGTAAATGGCCCTGTGGTATCATTATTTGTATCACTTATTCCATTTGGCTTAGGTGCCTTATTAATGACCTTTGCCTTCTGGCTATATTACAGATTAGGTAGATTGGTAAATAAATACATCGCCTATCTGGGGTTAATATGCTTTTATATTGCCATGGAATTTCTGCATCAGAGCTGGGATCTTGCCTTTCCATGGATGAATTTGGGTAATGGTTTATCTGGAATGCACCAGCTGGCACAATGGTATGAATATACCGGTGTTTATGGTGGTTCATTTTGGATTTTATTAAGTAACATTATTGCTTTTGAGGCTTTTAAAGCACTTAAATCCAGAGAGACTGTGGGATTTGCAAAATTCAAATTTGCGCTCATCTGGTTTATTACTTTGGCATCTCCTATTGCATTATCCTTAACCTTATATAATAAATACGAAGAGAAGTCAGTTCCGGTTAATGTAGTAGCGGTACAACCAAACATAGATCCATATAAAAAGTTTGGAGGTATTTCTGCAAGTGAGCAACTTAAAGTTCTTACCTACTTATCTGATTCTGTTGCCCAACCTAGTACAGAATATTTTATCTGGCCTGAAACAGCTATTCCAAGTGGTTCTGATGAAGACAGAATCCGTACCAATTCTGAATTTTTAGCTGCTCAGCAGTTCCTTGAAAAGTATAAAAATGGCAGCATAATTAGTGGAATCGAGAGTTTTAAGTTCTATAACAACAAACAAACCCCTTCTGCAAGACAATATGATAACAGCACCTATGTAGATGTTTTTAATGCTGCATTACAGATTGAGAACTCTGCCAACGTGCAGTTTTACCATAAATCTAAATTGGTACCTGGAGTAGAGAAAATGCCATTCCCTGAAGCATTATCCATATTGGCTCCTGTTTTTGAAGGTTTTGGTGGTACAGTTGGTGGTTATGGTTGGCAAAAAGATCCTCAAGTATTTTATTCATATGGAGGCGTTGGCGCTGTTCCTGTAATTTGCTACGAATCAATATGGGGAGGTTGGGTAGCTGAAGCTGTCAAGAATGGCGCTCAGTTTGTCGCTATTGTAACCAATGATGGTTGGTGGGGAAACACATCAGGAAAAGACCAACACATGCTATATGCCACGCTAAGGGCTATAGAAACCCGAAGATATGTGGTAAGATCTGCCAATACCGGCATCTCTTGCTTTATTAACCAAAAGGGTGATATCATTAAGCAAACCAAATGGTGGACCAGGACAGCTATTAAAGCAGATATAAATTTAAACGATGACCTCACCTTTTATGTAAGAAACGGTGATTTTATCCCTAAAATCTTGTCTGTATTAGCTGCACTAATTGCTTTAATTATTCCTTATAGGAAATGGGTTAGGAAGTAATTACGAAAGGTATTTCCCTACAATTGGCATCCTTCGCCCCATACCAAATGCTTTAGGAGAAACCCTCAATATCGGCGGTGTTTGATAACGTTTAAACTCCGCTGAATTTACCATTTTAAGGATTCTTCTTACCAATGCTTCATCATAACCTTGTGCAATGATTGCGGATGAGCTTTGCTTAAGCTCTATGTATTGAAACAAAATCTTATCAAGAACATCATAATCAGGCAAGGAATCAGAATCTTTTTGACCCGGTCTTAACTCGGCTGATGGTGGTTTAACAATAGAATTCTCCGGTATTACTACCCCATCCTTATTGATATAATTTGCAAGTTGATATACCTGAGTTTTATATACATCACCAATTACACCGATTGCACCACACATATCACCATATAACGTTCCATACCCTACGGCACATTCACTTTTATTTGATGTATTCAATAAGATATAGCCAAACTTATTAGACATTGCCATCACAATAATCCCTCTACATCTTGCCTGAATGTTCTCTTCAGTAAGGTTAAATGGTAATCCCTTAAAAGCAGACGCCATCATACTATCAAATGCATTAGCTGCTTCTTTGATTGGAATAATTTCATGCTGACAACCAATATTTTTAACCAGATCAAGCGCATCCTGTATAGAGTGGTCCGACGAATATTTTGAAGGCATTAACACAGCCATTACATTTTCAGCTCCTAATGCACGACAAGCCAAGGCACAAACAATAGCAGAATCAATCCCTCCGGAAAGGCCCAATACTGCTTTTTTAAAGCCTGATTTAGCAAAATAATCCTTAATCCCTAAAACCAACGCTTCATAAATCTGCTCAATATCTGGAACTGCCCTATGTGTTTTAGGCGCATATCCTTTAATCACATCGCCTTCAACCTCATAAATCTTTAGCTCTTCCTTAAAATAAGCCATCTCATCCAAAAGATTGCCTTCCTTATCAAATGCCAAAGAACCACCATCAAAAACGATTTCGGTTTGTGCCCCTACCTGATTTACATACAACAAAGGAAGCTTATATTTCTTAGCATTATCTGCAAGAACCACTACCCTTTCGTCGTCATGACAGTAGGAAAACGGTGATGCAGCAATATTGATCATCAGATCAGGACCTTGCTTAATCAGTTCATCCATTGGATTAGAAACATACAATGGATTATTGTTGATGTTCCATAGGTCTTCACAAATGGTTAAAGCTATTTTACGACCTTTAAACGTTATACACTCAAACTGAGTAGCAGGTTCAAAATAACGGTATTCATCAAATACATCGTAATTAGGAAGCAATGCTTTTTTTGCAATAGCTTTTACTTTACCCTCTTCAATAAAATATGCAGCATTGTACAGGTCTTTACCCGCAAGCACTTCATTTTTTACAGGTAGGCCAACAATACAAGCGATTCCTTTACAATGAGTGGCAATCTCCTGAGCAGCAGTTTCGCACAAGCCAATAAATTCATCAAACTCTAAAAAATCACGTGGCGGATAACCACAGATGGCCAGTTCAGCAAAAACAACAAGATCAGCTCCTTTATCCTTTGCCAGCTGGATATTATCAATTATTTTTTTTGTATTGTATTCAAAATTACCAATGTGATAGTTGAGTTGCGCAAGTGCTATATTCATGTGCTTGTAATTGTAGAAAATTCTGTAACAGGAACCTAAGTAAGATTATTAAAAGAAAACACCAAAATTAATACCAATATAATGATTACGGACATTGTTGTTTTTATCAGTTGTAATGTCGGTAAATCCATTATTATAGGTAAGTCCGGCAGCGATACTTGCATTTCCACTAAGTTCGAATTCTGCACCTCCGCCTAATATCAAACCTGCGCGATATAACTTAATGGTTTTAGAAATGTTCTCGTCACGAGTTGTTGCTTTTCCACTAGCATCAGAATCTTGTTTAGCTCCAATATTAAAATCGTTTGATAATCCAAACTGGCCATACCATTTAATATCATTCATTTTAACAGTTTTTAGCTTAAGCGTAAGTGGCACTTCGATATACTGGAGCTTATATTTAAGCTCATAAGGTATTTGTGTTGGGGGATTAGTTTCCTGAGTAATGACCTGTGTACTTTTACCATTAATGGTGGTAATGGTAAGCCCTGTTGCAAAGCTATAATTCTCAGCAAAATTGAAATCGCCCATTAAACCGTATGAGAATCCAAGTGCAACTCCATTACTTTTACCTACTTGTGGTTTTACCCAACCAATTGTTGGATGAGCGGTTAATCCAAGTCTGAAACCATAATTTGGAGATGGTGCGTATTGTGCGAAAACACTTCCCGTTACAAACAATAATAGTATTGCGATAAATGTGCGTTTCATATAAATATATTTTCCTTTAATGCCTATGAAGCTTGAATAAACTTACTTTATATTTGTTTATAATGATATATAACGTAAAATTTCATCAAAGCTATCTATTTTTTCTATTTGTGTCCGTTTTTTTTTCGTCGGTGCTGGTTTCATGTACTCAAAGCACTAAACCTGATGTGAGCTCAGTACAATTAGAGATTAAGATTGCGCGGTTTGACAAAGATCTGTTTGCCGGAAAATCCAAAGATCTTAAGGAAACTGATGAGCTTCTCAAAAAAAAATACGGTGCCTTTTATGATGATTATGTGCACAGAATGGTTGGTAATTTTGACTACACGAATGAGCAAATTCTAACAACACTATATCAGGACTCTGCTTACTCTGATTTAAACAAAGAGGTTGATAGTGTTTTTAAGGATATTAAACCCATAGAAAAAGATTTATCTGAAACATTTAAATATATCCTTCATTACTACCCAAAAGCAAAAGTCCCTCAGTTTATATCTTTTGTTTCCGGTTTTGCTGTGCAGACTCCAATTGGTGATAGTTATATGGGTATTGGACTGGATATGTTTATGGGTAAAAACAATAAGTTTTACAAAGCAATAATACAAAGTGTACCAACTTACCTATCGCGACGTTTTACTCCTGAATATATTGTTCCACGAATAACTGAAACATATGCACGTGAAGAACTGTTTCATGAACGTGACGAAGACAGAACGTTACTTTCAAAAATGATTCAGAACGGAAAGATTTTGTATTTTATGGACAAGGTACTCGATGATAAAGTTGCAGACTCAGTTAAAATAGGGTACACTCAAAAACAATTAGACTGGTGTAAAACCTTTGAAAGCGACATATGGGCCTATTATCTTCAGAACAACCTGTTATTCGAAACAGATTATCAGAAAATACAAGTGCTTTTGAGCGAGGGGCCTTTTACTCCCGGACTTGGCGAAAGAAACGAATCTGCACCTAAACTGGGCATTTGGACTGGATGGCAAATTGTAAGAAAGTACATGCATGAAAATAAAGAAGTTACCTTGCAACAGTTAATGGCTGATCAGGATGCTCAAAAAATATTAAATTTATCAAAGTACAAACCTAAATAATGCTAAATGACTAAAATTGGGATCGTATTATCTGGTGGCGGAATCAGAGGGATTGCACACCTTGGCGTTTTAAAGGCATTTGGAAATGCAGGTATTAAGTTTAGTCACATTAGCGGCACCAGTGCCGGTTCAATTGCAGGTGCACTATTTGCCTCAGGTATCGACCCGGAGGATATTTTAAATATTTTTATAAAAACAAAACTGCTGAAATTTTTAAGGCCTGCAGTTGGATCATTAGGTATAGTAAACATCGAAAATACATCGAGTTTATTTAAAGAATACTTCCCTGATGATAGAATAGAAAGCCTCAAAATTCCACTTACCATTGCTACTACTAACTTTAGCAAAGGAGAACTCGTATATTTCAACAAAGGCCCACTCATTAGAAGTATACAGGCATCAAGTTGCATTCCCGGAATTTTTAGGCCAATTATGATTGATGATGAAATGTATGTTGATGGTGGTATTTTAAATAACTTTCCGGTTGAACCCCTATTAAACAACTGTGATTTCATTATCGGATCGTCCTGCAACCACTTAAAACCTGTAGAAAAGATCACCAATATTACAGCTTTAATGGCAAGAGCTGGATTAATGTCTGTAAATAAAGATATGGAAGAAAAGGCTGCTTTTTGCAATGTGCTAATTGAACCAAAAGGCATGGGCGAAATCAGCACCTTCGATATGAAAAAAGCGGAAACGATCTACTGGCTTGCGTACGAAGAAACGCTAAAAGCTATTAAAAATAATGAAAGCCTCAAGAACCTAATACAAGTTCCGATTAAAGAACTGAAATAGCTTTTAGAGGAACCAAAGCATCGCCGTCCATAACCGGAATAGCTGTACAAAGATTTAACTGCAAACAGAACTGTACATCTTCTTCTATGTTTAGTTCGGCCAATCTGTGACTATGAGAAGACTTATGAAGGTAAGTCCTCAAGTCATCTTTCGCTAGTTGATATAGGTCTTCGGCTGCTACAGAAGAATCATCAAAATGTGTAAACTCCTTACGCAATTCGGCAACTACTGCCCCTGCAAACAAGGTATCTTCCAGATTAAATTTATCTTTCCAACCGGCACAAAGCAGTAAAACACTTTTATCCTGAGTTTTAAGCCAGTTGCACAAAGCCTGTAAGTTTAAAAACGAGCCCATCACAACCTGATGCGCTCGTTTTCTTGCCAAATGAAGGGCTTTTGTACCATTAGTGGTAGTGAGTACTACAGTTCTGCCTCCAACTTTTTCAGTTGTATATGAAAATGGTGAGTTTCCAAAGTCGTATCCTTCAACCACCTGCCCATCTCGTTCAGCTGCCAACAAAAATCCTTTATCAGAATAATTAAGACAATCTTCAACATTTGCTACCGGTATAATTGCAGTTGCGCCGTTATCTATTCCGTATACAATGGACGATGTAGCTCTGAGTACATCAATAACTACTACGATGCTATCTTCAATTGCATACAGATCTAATAATGCGGGCGTTAAACAAACTTCTATACTTTTGTGCATTGACAGGATTGGCTTTTATTTATAAAAAGGGAACTTAACTACTTTAGCTTTAATTTTATTGTTACGGATATTGATAAAAATCTCAGTTCCTTCTTTATCCATACCTTTTGAAATGTAGCCCATTCCAATTGCTTTTTGTAAAGACGGAGCTTGAGTACCGGATGTAACTTTACCAATTACATTACCTTCTGCATCAACGATCTCGTAATCATGACGAGGAATTCCTCTGTCAATCATTTCAAATCCAATTAATTTACGGGTTATTCCAGCTTCTTTTTGAGCCAATAAAGCATCAGAATTAGTGAATTTCTTAGTGAATTTAGTAATCCATCCTAATCCAGCTTCAATTGGTGAAGTGGTATCATCAATATCATTTCCGTATAAACAAAAACCCATTTCTAAACGTAAAGTATCACGGGCACCTAAACCAATAGGCTTAATATTGAAAGGTTCACCAGCTTCAAAAATTGCGTTCCAGATTTTCTCAGCATGTTCATTATCAAAGTAGATTTCGAAACCTCCGGCACCAGTGTAACCAGTAGCAGAGATTACTACATTATCAACACCTGCAAATGTACCTTTAACAAAGTTGTAGTACTCCATAGAAGCAAGATCAACATCTGTTAAACCTTGTAAGGCTTCTGCTGCTTTAGGGCCTTGTATTGCAAGCAAAGATGTTTTATCAGAAATATTGTGCGTTTCTACACCTTTATCATTGAATTTCTGAATCCAATTCCAATCCTTATCTATGTTAGAAGCATTAACAACCAGCATATAGGTTTTTTCATCTATGCGATAAACCAATAAGTCATCAACAATACCTCCATCTTCATTTGGAAGGCAAGAGTATTGCACTTTTCCATCGTAAAGTTTTGAAGCATCATTGCTGGTAACACGTTGAATTAAATCAAGCGCATTTTCGCCCTTTAAAATAAATTCGCCCATATGGCTAACGTCAAAAACGCCAACACTGTTTCTAACCACGGCGTGTTCTGCATTTATACCTTCGTATTGAACCGGCATATTGTAACCTGCAAATGGCACCATTTTAGCCCCTAAAGAGATGTGTTTTTCTGTTAATGCGGTATTCTTCATATTCTATATCTGTAAAAACGTGGGCAAAGGTATATAAAATTTAAGCACTTACTAACTTTTGGTAGACTTTCAACATCCTTTTGGAGATCGTAAAAAAGTCGTGATCACGTTCTACTGTTTTCCTTGCATTTTCACCTATTTCACGCCATTTTTTAGGATTGGTGATGCATTGCAGAATAGACCTGTAAAACTCATCAGCGGTATTAGCAATAAGAATATCTTTACCATGCTCGCACTTGATCCCTTCGGCGGCCATACTTGTAGCAATAATACATTTACTCATGGCCATACCTTCAATAATCTTTACCCTCATTCCACTACCAGACAAGAGCGGAACTATCATAATCGCTTTAGAATTTATAAACTCTACGGCGTCAAAAATTTCACCTTCTACTACCAGATTTTCTGAGTCGTACTCAAAAAACTCTCTGGGCATATTTTTTCCGGCAATATAGAAACGGAGTTCACTACTTAATTTTTCTATATCAGGCCATATTTCATCGAGAAACCACTCCAATCCTTCCTTATTTGGTCGCCAATCCATTGCCCCCAGATGGAACAATGTCGGGAAGCTAGTTTTTGAAGGATCAGTAACATATTTTTCAAAATCAAGCGCCACAGGAAAAACTTCAAGAGCAGTTTCACAACCGAATCGAAGAATACTTTGTCTATCCTGCTCACTGATGGCAAACACCTGATGAAACCTGTTCATTTGTTCCGTTTCATAAACCTTTAACCGGCGCGCAAGAAATTGCAAATATCTGCGGCGGGGTGTAAACTTTTCTGTTCTGGCAATACGTTCCCAAACATCAAATTCTATATTATGTGCCCGGTAAACTACTTTAGCTTTACTGTTTTCCTTAACAACATCTAAATACGGCACAACAAAAAGCCCTTCAAATTGAATAATATCAAACTCACTCTCCTTTAAAATCTCTTCTAGAATTTTAGCCGCATCATCATCAAAATACCTCGAAACGTTATAAGATTGATTCGAGAAAATATTAAATAATGCACCCCACACATTTACTTCGGTGTCTAAACTGAATGAGTGAAATTTTATACCATCAAAAACAGGATCATAAATATCATCTACATCGACTCTATGCTTGTTAGTGTTGATACTAAATAGCGTAATTTCAACACCAAGCTGTAGCAATCCCTTAATAGTATTGTAAACTACTATCGGATATCCGCTGTTTGGCGGAAAAGGGACCCTATTTGTAAGAATTAATATTTTCAAATCATGTGAAAATACTAATTATCCTTCGTTTTCAGAAAACAGAGCCAGTTGCGGATTACTAATTGTGAAAGTTTTACGATGAAATGGCGACAATCCATGCTCTAAAGCTGCCATTCTATGTACAATTGTAGGATAACCTTTATTCTGTTGCCACTGATAATGAGGATATTGCAAAGATATATTCTCCATAAACTCATCTCTATGTGTTTTAGCAAGAATAGAGGCTGCTGCTATATTTAAATACTTACCATCACCCTTAACAATGCAAGTATGAGGGATATTTGGATATGCTTTAAAGCGATTTCCATCTATACTCAGGTATTGTGGTTGTACAGTTAACTTTTCTACAGCCCTGTGCATCGCAAGAAAGGACGCATTTAAGATATTAATATTGTCAATCTCCAGGTTATCAACTTCTGCTACCGCCCAGGCAATTGCTTCCTTTTCTATAATTACTCTTAAATTACAGCGTTGTTTATGGGTAAGTTTCTTAGAGTCGGTTAACTCTCCTGCAATAAAATCAGGAGGCAAAATTACGGCAGCTGCAAATACAGGCCCTGCCAAACAACCTCTTCCAGCCTCATCACATCCGGCCTCTAATAATTCATTCTGATAACTGTTCAATAACATATTACAACAAAGTTAGTAAATTTAAAAGGTGCAGCTACACGGAGATATTTTGTGACTTGACATCAAATGCATCCCGTAATCCTATTGCCAATAAATTAAATGCATATACGGTAAGCATAATTGCAAGTCCGGGCAAAATGGCTAGATATGCCGCATCCATAATTATGTATCCATAATGCTCCTTAATCATACCACCCCAACTTGCCATTGGTGGTTGGGCCCCAAAGCCTAAAAAGCTCAACCCTGATTCCAAAAGTATTGCCGAAGCAAAATTTGCTGAAGCAACAACCAATATTGGACCAGCAATGTTTGGCAAGATATGTTTTATGATGATTCTTGGAGAAGAGTACCCAAGTGCTTTTGAGGCTTCTACAAACTCCACTTCTTTTAGTGCCAATACTTGTCCGCGAACCAAACGGGCTACATCAACCCAGGTAGATAAGCCGACAGCAATAAATATTTGCCAGAAGCCTTTACCAAGCGCAAAGGAAATTGCAATAACGAGCAGCAAGGATGGCAACGACCAAATTACATTCATAAACCAGCTAATAGCCACATCAGTTTTACCCCCAAAATAGCCAGCCAATGCGCCTAAACTAACCCCAATAAAAAGAGAAATGAGGACGGCCATTAGTCCAACAGATAAAGAAACACGAATTCCAAGAATAAGCCTACTTAGGAGGTCACGTCCATAAACATCTGTACCCAACCAAAAGGTTTGGTTGTAATGATTACTCCCTTTAAGCAAAGGGAAGCTTGTCTCCTCAGCCTGTTCATCATCACCAATATATGCCCTTGCATAAACCTTCCCCTGATATTCACGATAAGAAGTAATAGGTATACTTTTAAAATCGGCCTCCTGACCATAGAGCATCTTCTCAAAAAAGTTAACCTGCCTAATGTTTTTACTTCTGCTGATGATTAAAAAATCAAAAGATCTTCCCGGTTTCTTATTGGTAAGTTGAAGATGCATGGTATTGGCATTCGGGGTCTGATCAGGAGTAATTGCATAACCCAGAATACCCATAAGGATAAGCATGATGATAAATAATAACCCTCCCAAAGCCAGTTTATTTTTCCTAAACCGTCTCCAGACTTTTCTTGAAGGGCTATTGCTTATTTCCACTATTTTACCATTCTTCCTTTCCAGTTATATTTCCCGGAGTTCCCGGCAATACCAATGTAAACGATATAAACCATATGCAATATGTTCAGAACCGGTAGTAGAACCAATAATTTTCGTCGTTTTGCAAAACCAGTCACGTCATATAAAAATAAGAATTCGACTATAATTTTTGCTAATATCTGAAAGATGGCAAGTTTAAAATAGAACCCTATAAACAAACCAACACCAAGGTTCATCAGTACACTTAGGTTAAACAGCCAAATGCAAACACCTAAAACTATAATAGATTTGTTTTTATACCTCGTACTTTTCGAAGCCCAGCGTTTCCTCTGCTGAATAAATTCCTTTAAAGTGGATTTGGCATGAGTGTAAACAATGGCATTCCTGTTTTTTAAAAATCCAATGTTATTACTATATCGGGCTGCTATTTTATGCAAAAGCAACTCATCATCGCCCGAAGCCAGATCATCAATCCCCTTAAAGCCACCAACTTCATAAAAAGCTTCCTTTTCATAAGCCAGATTGGCTCCATTACAAGTAGAAGGCTGTTTATTTCCTATTGTTGATGCACCTAAACCTATCAAGTAAAGGAACTCCAGTGATTGAGCACGCTCAAAGAAACTTCTCTCCTGAAAATAAGCAACCGGCGAAGAAATCATTTTATAATCTCCCGCTTCATAAAACTGGACAACCGTTTTTAACCATTCGGGCCCCATTCTACAATCTGCATCTGTAGTAATTATTAAAGTACCACTTGACTGTCCTATCGCAGTTTGTATTGCCTTCTTTTTATAAGAATTTAATGGTTGATCTTCATTAAGGCAAATTAGCTTAATGCCTCTATTTGCATACGACCCTATAATTCCAGCAGTGTTGTCTGTCGAATGATCATCTATAAAGATGATTTCTGTAAGGGCTTTACTATAATTTTGTTCAAGCAGATCTTCTATTGTTTTAGAAATATTTGTTTCTTCATTACGTGCAGCCACCAAAATAGATACTTTAGTTTTCCCTTCACTTTCCGAAGTCTTAAAATACACTAGACTGTGCCATCCTTTTATGAACGCAATAACCACTATTACATATAAAATGGTCAAAAAAGAGGAGAGGTAACTAACTGCGCTGAATATTTCCAAAGAAATTAAGTTTAAAAACGAAATAAGTGCCTAATATAGCAGGAATTATAATATTTATTAACCAGATACTAGCTGTACATGCTATAACTGCAACATTCTGATCTGTTATTGAACTAAAGAAGTACGATGCAGTAACACTCCTAACGCCAATATCAAAAAGATCAAGAGAAGGTAAAGTAGATTGAACAAAAAACAGAATACTTACCATCATCAAAATATCCAAATAATGTAATTCTGGTATCAGCCAATAAAAAAGGATAAAATATTGCGTACTAAACACAACATATCTTGCCAAACAAAACAAAAGTATATTTAATAATTCCTTTTTCTGATAACGTGCAAGAATACTATAGAACTTTTTGTATTTACGTGTAAAACGCATGGAAACCAAAATGCCGTTTAGCCATTTTATATTGAAATAGAAAATGATAAAAAACGAGCAAAACATTGTAGAAAGGATTACCAGTGCATAAAACAAACGATAATCTATATTGACAAATTTGTAAATGAATAAGCATAATGCAATGGCACCGAATACATTGGTAAGCACCATTTGGCCAATATTCCCGACTGCCATGGCCACCACCCCCACAATCCTTCTTTTGGGCGATAAAAAGAAAACCCGGCCACCGTATTCCCCAATTCTATTAGGTGTAAAAACTGCCCAGGTTAAACCACAAAATACGGACTCAATAGATCTCCAGACACTAATTTTCTCTATTCCTGAAATTAACCTTCTCCATTTTAAAGCCTCCAGACCCCAGTTCAAAAACATGAGTACAACAACCGTAGTCATAACCAAAATGATTTCTGACTGAGGAATTTGTTGTAACAGGCTTCTAAATGAGCTTAAATTCTCATTATCTGACAGTTTGTTATAAATGATCCAAAAGGCAAATACAACAATTGCTGTTTTTATGAAGTAAGAAAGTAGTTTTTTGTACTGCGATGTCAACTTTTTTGCATTTACTATCTGCAAATATGCTTAATATTGTTTTATGTTGGCTGAAAAAAAGGAAAGGGTGATTATGGGTATAGACCCGGGAACTTCAATAATGGGCTACGGAGTAGTACTGGAGAAGGGAAGTAAAATTGAATTAGTTACCATGGGGATAGTGAGGATGGATCATATGGACGACCACTTTTTGAAGCTTCAGCGTATTTTTGAAAAGACAGTAACACTTTTGGATGAATTTAAACCCGATTTTCTGGCACTTGAAGCTCCTTTTTATGGGAAAAACATTCAGGTGATGCTAAAATTAGGTCGTGCGCAAGGTGTAGCAATGGCAGCGGCCCTGTCCAGAAATATTCCGATCACAGAATATGCACCTCGAAAAGTTAAGCAGTCTATAACAGGAAGCGGAAATGCCAGCAAAGAACAAGTAGCTGCCATGCTGCAACGATTGTTAAATTTTAAGGAAACACCCGAATTTCTGGATGCTACCGATGGACTAGCTGTTGCTGTTTGCCATTCATTTCAGAAGGTAAGCACCAGCGGAGCAGGTAAATCCTACTCCGGCTGGGAAGCGTTTGCTAAAGACAATAAAAAGCGCCTTAAGCAGTAACTTAATTGGCGCTTGCTACTTTTCTTTTTCGATAGTATTTAAAGCTGAAGTATGCGGCTACTCCAATTAATATCCATACCCATAAGTTCATCGCAACGAGTATAAATTCTTTAAAAATATACCATCCGTTCTGAAAGCTTAATCCTAATCTGGTAAAAAAGTTTGGGCGGTAACTATACAAATCATCATTTCCAACTAGAATGCTCTTAACTGTATTGTCCTGATAAAAATTAAGTGTAATTGTGCTATACTGAACCTTGCTATCGATCATCAGATTTTCAATCTTTTTATCTACGTAATCATCTTTAAGAGATAGGGAGGTTTCAACATTATTACTTTTCTTATTGGCATGCTTATTAAGCTGATCCACGGCCTCAACTCTATTCTGATTCTTTAGTTTATTACTCAGATAAACAATACTCTGATCATCCATTTTCAGTGATTGCTGGTCAATAAATACAGCCATCTTCGCCACTTTATTTGTAAACTCATCCAGCTTTTCTGAAGGAACTTTTGCTATTATTAATCCTTCAGTCCGATAAGAAGTAAGTTCCAATAATGAGTCGGCCGAATACTTTACCTTTTCAGTTTGCTGAATATTGCTTTGCACAGTAAACTCTGCAACAGTTCCTCCTTCTGCTTTGATAGCCGAGCTTAATTTCTCTTTCGTATTCTGCACATCCTTAACCCGGAAACGCATATCTGCCGTCTTGATAATTTTTTCACTTAAAAGTGAATCCGTTGTTTCGATATTTGCAGAAGTTGAATCTGAATTATCCATTTTTGATTCTTTATTTGCATTACAAGAAAACAAAGCTATTGTGAATACACAATAAATTAAATATTTTTTCATAGTATTAATAGTTGACGTTTCTTCTTAATACAAAATATGAAATTAGGTAACCTTAAAATTCCTTCAAATAAGACCCTTAATACTTTAATCTATATAAATGTTACAAAAAAACGTCCTCACTAGCCATTGCTAATGAGGACGTTCCTAAAAATTTATGTTTTAAATACTATGCGTCTAATATTTTAAATACGCCTTTACAAGCGATTACAGCTCCTACACCCAAGATTGCCCAAGAGATAATAGAAAGTGTGGTAGAGTCACCAGCAAAGCGTAAAAAAACGCCTAAAATACCAACTAAAACCCCAATGGTTATCAATTTATAAATTGATGTATCATTAGCCCTTTTCATGCTTTCTGTATTGTGCTTTGGTGTCTGTTCCATTCTACTGTTTTTATTTACTGCGCAAAAATAATATTTTTTAAACTAATACAGCATATTACGCTGATCTTTTTATATCACTCAATTCTATCCGTTCAAAGCAGCTGCACCACTTACAATCTCTGTAAGCTCTGTGGTAATTGCAGCCTGACGAGCCTGGTTGTATGAAAGTTTTAAAGCTTTCAATAAGTCACCGGCATTTTCAGTTGCTTTATCCATTGATGTCATACGGGCACCATGCTCTGAAGCATGAGAATCCAATACAGCTTTGTACAATTGAATCTTAATTGACTTAGGTATTAACTGCTCAACTATTTCCTCCTGAGAAGGCTCTAAAATATAGTCTACATTAGAAGATTTCTCTTCTGCAGCATCCTGCCCGTTAGTTAATGGAATTAGTTGTTCTGTTGTTAAAATTTGAACAGCAGCATTTTTAAATCTGTTGTATACCAATTCAACTCTATCATAATCGCCTTTAGCAAAGCCTGCCATGATAGTATCAGTGATTTTGGTTACATTTTCGAAAGTAAGATCAGCATATACTTCGTTATTGTTTCCAATTACGCTGTAGTTACGTTTTTCGTAGAAATCCTGAGCTTTCTTACCGATAGCAACTATACTTACATTACCGTTTTTAAACTGTTCGCTATACTTATCGGCAATTAAATTATTAGTAGCTTTAATTACGTTCATATTAAACGCACCAGCCAAACCACGGTTAGAAGAAACCACAATGATCAAAACCTTGTTAGGCTCACGCTCTTGTATAAAAGGTGATGATGATCCTTCTAAACTTGCAGAAAGATTTCCTAAGATCTCTTTTAGCTTGGTAGCATAGGGACGTAACTGTATGATAGCATTAGTTGCACGCTTCAACTTAGCAGCCGAAACCATTTTCATGGCTTTGGTAATCTGCTGAGTAGATTGTACTGATGCTATTCGAATTCTTACTTCTTTTAAATTAGCCATTCTTCTTTATCTTCAGTTCAGCTTTATTAGTATTTACTTGAAAGCTCTTTAGCCACAGTTTCTAATACTCCAGTGATTGAATCATCTAACTTACCAGCTTTTAACGCTTTTAAAGTTTCTGGATGACGCAATTCTAATTGTTGTAAATATTCAGCTTCAAACTCTCTTACTTTATTTACAGGAACTGAACGCATTAAGTTTTTAGTACCGATGTAAATAATAGCAACTTGTTTCTCAACAGTCATTGGAGAGAACTGACCTTGTTTCAAAATCTCTACGTTACGAGAACCTTTATCAAGAACTGATTTAGTAGCAGCATCAAGATCTGAACCGAATTTAGAGAAAGCCTCTAACTCACGGTATTGAGCCTGATCTAATTTTAATGTACCTGCAACTTTCTTCATCGACTTGATCTGAGCGTTACCACCCACACGTGATACCGAGATACCTACGTTGATTGCCGGACGAACACCTGCGTTGAATAAGTTACTTTCTAAGAAGATTTGACCGTCAGTAATTGAAATTACGTTAGTAGGGATATATGCAGAAACGTCACCAGCTTGAGTTTCGATAATAGGTAATGCAGTTAATGAACCACCACCTTTAACGATACCTTTTAATGATTCTGGTAAATCGTTCATTGCTTGTGCGATCTCGTCATTTGAGTTGATCTTAGCAGCACGCTCTAATAAACGACTGTGAAGATAGAACACGTCACCTGGATAAGCCTCACGACCCGGTGGACGACGTAATAACAATGACACCTCACGGTAAGCAACAGCTTGTTTAGATAAATCATCATAAACAATTAAAGCTGGTCTTCCAGTATCACGGAAAAACTCACCTATCGCTGCACCAGAGAAAGGAGCATAAAACTGCAATGGAGCAGGTTCGGCAGCAGAAGCAGCAACAACTACTGTATATGGCATTGCACCGTTCTCTTCAAGAGTACGTACAATGTTTGCTACAGTACTTGCTTTTTGACCGCAAGCTACATATATACAGAATACAGGGTTACCTGCTTCATAAAATTCTTTTTGATTGATAATGGTATCAATACATACAGCTGTTTTACCAATCTGACGATCGCCAATAACAAGCTCACGTTGACCACGGCCAATAGGAATCATCCCATCGATAGCTTTAATACCAGTTTGTAAAGGCTCAGTTACCGGCTGACGATAAATTACACCAGGTGCTTTACGTTCAATCGGCATTTCATAAGTCTCTCCTAAAATAGGACCTTTACCGTCGATTGGCTCGCCAAGTGTGTTAACAACACGACCTAACATACCTTCACCAACTTTAATAGAGGCAATTTTTTTAGTACGTTTAATAGTATCACCTTCTTTGATTTTGTCTGAAGGGCCCAATAGAACCACACCAACATTATCTTCTTCAAGGTTCAAAACAATACCTTGCAAGCCGGTTTCAAATTCAACTAATTCGCCCGATTGAACTTTAGTTAAACCATAAACACGGGCAATACCATCACCCACCTGCAATACGGTGCCAACTTCTTCAAGTTCTGCTTCTGATTTGAAGCCCGCCAATTGTTGCCTGATAATTGCCGATACTTCGTCTGGTCTTACCTCTACCATAATTTTATATTATTTCTTTTGTAAATTCAGTATATGTTATCTCTTGTTATATCATCTCAGGATTAAACAATCCCCAGAGTAAATTCTTTTTTAAGTTTACTTAAACCACTTGAAATACTTGCATCAAATTGTTTATCTCCAACTTTTAAAATAAAACCACCAATTAGTTTGTCATTAACTTTTTCTTTAACAACAACTTCATTAGCTCCTATTTCCTTTTTAACAATAGCTATGATTTCAGCTCTGCTTGCAGGTGTAAGTTCAACTGCAGAAGTTACCTCTGCTGTAACAATACCTTTAATTGCATTGTATTGTGCAATAAAAGATTTTGTTGTATCAAATAAAATCGAAGAACGACCTTTGCTTACAAGCAATTTCATAAAGGCAGTTGTAACCTTATGAACTTTAGCACCAAATATGTTCTCTAAAATCCCTGCTTTTTTATCTAGGGGAACTATTGGGTTTTTAAGGATAGCTTCTAATTCAGAATTATCATTAATTACCTTTTCTAAAAAGACCATATCATTTTTGATCTCTTCTAAAGCGTTTTGCTCAATAGAAAGATCTATTAGTGATTTGGCGTATCTCGATGCTGCTTTATTTTCTGACATTTTCTTTGGTATATCTAGCTAAACAAACTATAAATTAGTTTAATTCAACATCTTTTAAAAGATTAGCAACTAAATCCTGTTGTTTTGCTTTATCTTCAAGCTGACTACGTAATACACGCTCAGCAATTTCTAAAGATAAACTTGAAACTTGACTCTTAAGCTCTGCTAAAGCAGCTTTCTTTTGATTCTCGATTTCAATTTTAGCCTTTTCAATTAATTTAGCGCCTTCAGTATGAGCTTGTGTTTTTGCTTCATGAACAATGCTATCTTTTAATGCTTTTGCCTCTTTTAAGATATGATCACGTTCTGCACGAGCTTCTTTCATCAACTCCTCATTCTGAGCAGTTAAACGAGCCATTTCATGTTTTGCAAGTTCAGCTTTGTTTAAAGCTTCATCAATTGATTGCTCACGTTCATGAATAGCAGCAAGAATGGGTTTCCATGCAAATTTCTTAAGCAATATTAATAAGCAAACAAATGCGACTGCTGTCCAAAAAACTAATCCTATGGTAGGGGTTACTAATTCCATTTTATATAATACTTTTAAACTTATTCTTCTTTATTAAGGCAGGTAGATAACCAATCGTTATATACCCGCCTAAAATTTTTCAGTTTGAGTTATTAAACACCTAAGCCTAATAATGCAACTACTACACCGAATAAAGCAGCACCCTCAATAAGAGCGGCAGCAATAATCATTGCAGTCTGAATTTTTGATGCAGCTTCTGGCTGACGAGCAATACCTTCCATTGCTTTTCCACCTACTTGACCGATACCGATACCGGCACCAATTACTGCTAAACCGGCACCTATCGCCGCGATTGAACCTACCATAACTAATTTAATTTATATAATTTGTAAAAAATAGTTTCTAATTAATGATGTTCTTCTACTGCCATACCAATAAACAAGGCAGTAAGTAATGTAAATATAAAGGCTTGTAAAAATGCTACCAGTAATTCTAACACATCCATAAACAATACGAAAGCAACAGATACCGGCGCAATAGCCAATGTTTTAAAAATAAATATCAATGAGATCAAACTCAATACGATAATGTGACCAGCAGTAATGTTAGCAAACAAACGAACCATTAATGCAAAGGGCTTAGAAATTACACCTACAACCTCAACTACTACCATAAGTGGCCATAACCAGAAAGGTACGTTAGGTAAAAAGATGTGTTTCCAGTAATATTTGTTACCGTTAATGTTTACAATAATCATAGTAAACAATGAAAGCACAAAGGTTAATGAGATGTTACCAGTTACGTTGGCACCTCCTGGAAAAATAGGAATCAAACCTAAAACGTTGTTAATCCAGATAAAGAAAAACACAGTTAATAAGTAAGGCATAAACTTAGCGTGCTTATGTCCGATATTTGGTTTAGCAATATCATCTCTTACAAAAAGAATGATCGGCTCAACAAATGATTGCAAACCTTTTGGCGCTTTACCAACACGTTTTTTATACGCAGCAGCAACAGATATAAATATTACAAGGATAATCGCTATTGCAATAAACATTGCAGCAACATTCTTAGTAATAGAAAAATCAAGGATTTTAGATGAAGCAGCTTCATCTACCTGACCGTCAGCACCAACAATTTTAATCTTGTCGTTAACTAAACGGTAAGTATTCTTTGCACCTGCATAATCATGTTCACCGTGATGAAATTGACCTGAAGAGAAAAACTCTAAGCCGGCATCCGGAGTATACAATATTACAGGAAGCGGGATCGATAAATGACCCCAAAGATGCCACATATGCGAATCCGCAATATGTTCCATAATCACTTTGGTAGGTTCAAACTTCTCTTCTCCATGTCCGGCGCCATGAGCACCTTCGGTATGAGCTGCATTTACAGCAGTATCAGCAGAAACAACGGCAGTATCCGCTTGAGCAAAAACTCGAGACGAAACCGACAGAAACGCTAAAAAAAGCGTAAAAACAACAATTAACCTTTTCACTTTAAACTCAAAAACGTGGCTACAATCCATTTAGTCGCAGATTTTTACTATTTATTTTGGTGGCGCAAGTTACGTAACAAAGAGTATATTTCAAAGAAGCTGAACAATAAATATAAAGAAAAAAAATTCAGCACAAAAATTAGCCCCTTTTCCTTAGCATTTAGACTGTAAATCAGCACGAAAGCCAAAGAAAAAAACATTTTCACTGCAATAGCCCCCATAATCGCCATAATCCCTACTTCTGGATTACGTTTCAGGCCCAAATCAGCACAGAAATAAGCAACATAGGTAATGCCGGCAAAGAAAGAATATATGAGCCAGAACTTACTAGTCAGAATGCGGGCATCAGGGAAAATTATCGGCAACAAATAGGCTATACCAGCCAAAACTATACAATACAGTAAATAAGAAACAGTAAAACGCGCTAGACTCAAAATTTATATTTTTTTACAAAAGTAGGTATTTACCTTGGCTTAAAATAATCAACTTTAGTTTTTATTCAACTGTTTTACAACTTGATACATAGCTACGCCAACTCCTATCAAACTAAATATTGCTGTTATAATAAGCGTCTTACTCCCTCTATGTTTATCAATTTTATAACCGATAAAGGCAAATACACCTATTATAGCAATCATTTGAAAACTAATTGAAGAATATTTAGCAAACGTGTTTAAGCCTTTTTTCTTTTCTTCAGGATCTGTCATAAACTGATATAGTTAAATAAAATCGGTTTTGTTAAGAAGTTATAGTTGAATAAAATACTTTTGTATATATTTTGTATATATTTTGTTTTTATAAGCATCAACTAAATCTGTATTTTTTGAAAAATTACGCGATCTACAATTTAAAGGTAATATTATTTAGCTTATGCGTCTGCATAGTTTACTCCTGCAGCACTCACAAAGATACTGCTTCAAGCAGAGGCATGCAAAACTTAACCGCTCGCTACAATTACATATATAACTCTAAGGTTCTTTTAATAACTCACCAACAAGAACTTGCAGAAACCTATGTGGACAATTATGACCAGATATTACCCGTATTTTTAGGTCCGGTAACAGACAACAATGAGGTAAATACCTCACTGAATCTAAAGCCAATGGATGATATTATTAAAAAAGCACAAACCATCATCCTCGAAAAAAGTTATAGCAACTATACCGATGATGCTTATATATTACTAGGAAAAGCTAACTTTTTTAACGGTAATTATTTTAACGCCGCAGAGTATTTTGATTATACTGCCAGAACCTATAAAAAAAACATAAACAGTTATCTGGAGGCACTGAACTGGAAAGCGCGTAGTCTTATGCAACTTAAAAGAATCAGTGAGGCCAACAAAGTACTAGATACTCTTGAATCTATCCTTCCAGATATTAAAAAGAAAAGAAATCTAGCTGAGCCCTTTGCTACCCTGGCACAAATGTGCATCTATCTGGATAATAATGCAGCAGCTATTTCTTATTTAAAAGATGCAATTAAAGCTGGTGCAGGAACTGACAATAGAATAAGGTGGACTTATATTCTTGCTCAACTTTATGAAAAACAAAAAAACTATCCTGACGCGTTAATAAACTACAGAAAGGTAGTAAAAAGCAATGCACCTTTTGAAATGTATTTTAATGCTAACCTAAATCAAATTAAGTTAAAAACACTTGAAGGTGGTCCGCGGAAGGCCAACAAACAGAATCAATTGCTTGGTTTGTTAAAAGACGATAAAAACCTGGATTATAATGATCAGGTATATTTTCAAATCGCGGAAAGTCATGCTGCTGATGAGGAATTCAAAGAAGCACTAAAATATTATGAATTATCTATTCAGAAAAGCACAACAAACCAATATCAAAAGGGTCTTTCTTATTTAAGAATTGCCGATTTAAACTTCAAGGTTTTCAAGGATTACCTTAAAGCAAAATCTTATTACGACAGTACTGTGAATACGCTTCCTAAAACCTATCCGGGATATGATCTTATTCTTAAGAAAAACTTAAACCTTCAGTATTTAACCAATCGGTATCAGATTATAAGTATTGAAGACACGCTACAAAGCATTGCAAAATTACCCGAAGCTAGTCGTGCAGAAAAAATAAAGCTGTTAGCTAATCCTGTAGCAGCCGCTGTTCAGGCTTCAAATACAAATTCCTCTTCAACTGGGGGTTACCAACCTACTTATGGACGTAACAACAATGCTCAGTTACAAAGTTCATTTTATTTCAGCAATCCAACGGCAATCACCATTGGATTTTCAGACTTCAAAAGAAAGTGGGGAAATAGAAAATTAGAGAACAACTGGCGCCAAAGTATCAGAACATCTGCACAGGAAACTTCACAAGAAATTGCCAACAACATAAACACGCCAATTAGTCCTGATGAAGCAGCACCTGTTGTGAAAGACGCCCAAACTCTTGTAAAACAATACACAGACTCTCTACCTGTTACGCCTGAACTGCTGGCAAAATCTAACCAAAAGATAATTGATGCATATTACGAAATTGCGAGTTTCTACTTACAGGAGCTAAATAGCCCTAAAGAAGCAGCAGAAGCGTATCAGTTGTTGCTAAACCGATTCCCGGCAAACAACCATCTTGATGCAACTTATTATAGCTTGTTTTTAATAAACAAAGGTATTGACGAACCTAAATCAATCGACTTTAAAAACAAAGTACTTAAAGATTTCCCTTCATCTATTTACGCAAAGATCATTATTGATCCGTCATTCTCTCTAAGACAGTCTGAGCTTGAAACGGCAATCAATACACAATACAATGAAATCTTTGATCAATACTTAAAAAAAGATTTCAATACGGTTATCAGTCGGGTAAACGAAACTTCAAAAAGTAGTTCAGGTAGTTTTCTTGCGCCACAGTTTGCTTATTTAAAAGCAATTGCTATTGGAAGAACAAGCAAAGTAGATGCTTTATTAACAGCCTTCGGTAGTATTACTGAACAATTTCCGGACGACAAACTGATTACTCCATTAGTTAAAGGGAATCTTACCTATATAAATGAACATCTTGCCGATTTTCAGAAAAGAGATACGGCTCTTATAGATTTTGATCCAAATGAGCCACCTTATTTTGGTCCACGCATACCAACCCCTACAGTTTCAAAAGCCAAGGAGCCGGTTGCGCTTGAAAAACCAGATCAGACGGCAAAAATTCAGGAAATAGCTAAACCTGTAACGTCACAACCAACAACTCCAGATGCTCCAAAAGCTCCGGCAGTAAAGGTTGATGGTCCTTTCAGTACGGCTGTATCAACAGTTTATTACTACGTAATAGATGTGGCTGATGGCTCGTTAACTCTTAGTTCATCTCGTTTTGGCATTGGCCAGTTTAACCGCGGAAACTATGCTGGGAGTAATCTAAAACACCAGTTAAAAGAATTTGACAATGATCAACTCATTTATGTGGGGAACTTTAGTAATTTTGACGACGCAAAAACCTATGCGGCCGGAATCACTCCACAGCTAAAACAAATTATGAAAGTTCCCGTTAATATTTACACCGGTTTCATCATTAGCAAAGAGAATTTCGATAAGCTTACCAGTAAAACTTTGTTGGATAAGTATATAGAATTTTATAAAAACAACTATTAAAAATGAGGAAAGCACTTTCCCAGGAGGACATTAGAAAGTATAACTTTACATTATGGAAATTATTAATCGGGGGAATCGCTTTGTTTGCCCTGTTTATTGTTTGCATTGGATTTGGATTATTTGGAGAGCTCCCATCATTCAGAGATATTGAACACCCTAAAAGCAATCAGGCATCAGAAATTGTAACTGATGATGGCAGGGTTCTAGGCACCTACTTTGTACAAAACCGATCAAATGTAACCTACCCGGAAATTTCACCAAATGTAATTAATGCCTTAATTGCAACCGAAGACATCAGATTCAGGGAACATTCGGGCATCGATTTCAAACGTACATTTACTATATTCCTTTATGCGATTGTAGGTAAAAAACAAGGAGGTAGTACCATTACTCAACAACTTGCTTTGAATCTATTTTCTGAAGAAGGAAGACAAAAAAACTTTGCCAAACGTATCCTACAGAAATTTCAGGAATGGGTTATTGCAGTAAAATTAGAGCGCAACTACACCAAGGAAGAGATTATTGTTATGTACCTTAATACGGTAGATTTCGGGAATCAGGCTTACGGAATTAAGTCAGCTGCAAGAGTTTATTTCAACACAACTCCCGATAAATTGAGTGTTTCACAAGCAGCAACTCTTGTCGGTATCCTAAAAGGTATTACGAGATACTCTCCTACCCGTAACCCTGATCGTGCTTTAGCCAGAAGAAATACAATTATGGGGCTCATGGTTAAAGAGGACCTCCTTACTCAGCAACAATTTGATACCGAACAGCAAAAACCTTTAGGTTTAAGGTTTAGCGCAGCAACTGTAAACGACGGAATTGCGCCATATTTCAGGGCAGTATTAAAAAACGACATTAGAAAAATATTTGAAGAACGATCGATAACAAAACCAGATGGCACCCCGTATGACCTTGACAGAGATGGTTTAAAAATCATCACAACCTTAAACTACGATATGCAGGTTGCAGCTGAGGATGCGCAAAAGGAATACATGAAAACCCTTCAGCAATCATTTACAAACAGCTGGAAAGGCAGAAATCCATTTAAAGGAAAAGAAGCCCAGATAGAGCAAGGTGTTAAAAGATCTGACAGATATAAAGCATTACAGCTTGAAGGCAAATCAGAAGCGGAGATTAAAGAAGACTTTAATACACCAACTCGCTTAACCATCTTTACCTGGAAAGGTAATATAGATACTTTAATGAAGCCAATTGACTCAGTAAAGTACTACAAAATGCTATTAAGAAATGCAATGATGGCCATGGACCCGCAAACAGGATATGTTAAAGCCTGGGTTGGCGGCATTAATTATGAGCATTTTAAATATGATCAGGTTAAAATGGGAACAAGACAGGTTGGTTCAACAGCGAAACCTTTTACCTATGCTGTGGCAATAGAAAATGGTTACTCGCCTTGCTTTTCTGTACTTAATGAACCTGTTACTATTGAGATTCCTGGCAGTCCACCATGGACTCCTCGCTCTGGAGGTACTGTTCCCGGTTATTTAACTCTACAAAAAGGACTCGCACTTTCACAAAACTATATTGCCGCCTATTTAATGAAGCAGGTAGGACCAACTGCTGTAGCCACTCTTGCTAAAAAAATGGGTATTACATCAGAGGTTCCCGCTTATCCATCAATAGCATTAGGCTCATTTGATGCTTCTGTTTATGATATGGTTGGAGCATACAGTGTTTTCGCGAATAAAGGTGTTTGGACCAAGCCAATGTATATTCTAAGAATAGAAGATAAGAACGGTGTAGTACTGCACAGCGAAAAAGCTATCCCGGTTCCGGCGATGAATGAAGAAGTTGCATATGTAATGACTCGTATGCTAAGAGGTGTAATAACGAATGGAACTGGCTGGAGGTTAGCCGGTAAATTTGGCATCAAAACACCAATTGGCGGTAAAACGGGAACGACACAAAACAACTCAGATGGATGGTTTATGGGTATCAGTCCGCAACTGGTTGCAGGTGTATGGACAGGTTGCGAAGACCGTGCATTTCACTTTACCAGTACCGCACAAGGTGATGGAGCTACCACAGCCTTACCTATCTTTGCCGGTTTCATGAAACGCGTATATGCAAATCCTAAAATAAATATCTCTAAAGCAGATTTCGAACCTCCTAAGAGTGGCGTTTCCATCACTTTTGACTGTAACCAGTACCAACAACAGGAGCAAAAAACTGAACTTGATGAGAAATTAGGTTTTTAACCACCTTAATCTGTCTTAAATTCAATGAGTGCTTTTGACCATAAAAAGGCTGTTAGTGATATTCCTCATAAACCTGGTGTATACCAGTTTTGGGATAGCGAAGGCATCCTAATTTATATCGGTAAAGCAAAAGATTTAAGGAACAGGGTTGGCTCCTATTTCAATAAGGATAATCAAATGAATGGAAAAACAAGGGTACTTGTTTCCAAGATCAGAAAGATTTCCTTTACCATTGTTGATACAGAAATTGATGCGTGGCTGCTTGAAAACAGTTTGATAAAGAAGCATCAGCCAAGGTATAATATCATGCTTAAGGATGATAAAACATACCCTTGGATTATTATAAAGAAGGAAGCTTTCCCACGTGTGTACTGGACCCGAAAGATGGTTAAAGATGGCTCCACTTATTTTGGCCCTTATGCTTCCGTTGGCATGATGCACACCATTCTGGATCTAATTAAAGAAACATATCCGCTACGTACCTGTAACCTCCCACTTACAGATAAAAACATAAGCGATGGCAAATTTAAAGTTTGCCTGGAATATCAGATTGGTAACTGCAAGGGGCCTTGTCAAGCTTACCAAACACATGAGGACTACGACAACAGCATAGAAGAGATTAAAGACATCCTCAATGGAAAAATCGGGAATGTAATACGTGATGTAAAACAGGTAATTAAAAATGCTGTAGATCAGCTAAATTTTGAATATGCACATCAGTACCAGTTAAAACTTCAAGTACTTGAAAAATATCAAAGTAAATCGACTGTAGTAAATAGCGCCATTACCAATATAGATGTCGTGAGTATTGCTTCTGATGAACGGTACGCTTTCGTGAATTATCTGAAAGTAATGAATGGTAGTATTATTCAAACGCAGACCATTGAAATCAAGAAACGATTAGATGAAACTGATGAAGAATTATTAACTATTGCAATAACAGAGTTCAGAACAAAATTCCACAGTACATCTAAAGAGATTATCGTTCCCTTCGACATTGCACTTCTTGACACTAACCTTAAATTCACAGTACCCAAGCTAGGGGAAAAGAAAAAATTACTGGAACTCTCTCAAAAGAACGTACTATTTTTCAAGAAGGAAAAGTTAAATCAATACGAAAAGCTTAATCCGGACTTGAGAACAGACCGCATCCTTAGTCAAATGCAGAAGGATTTAAGGCTAACTCAGTTACCAAAACATATAGAATGCTTTGATAACTCCAACTTCCAGGGCAAGTATCCTGTGTCGGCAATTGTAGTTTTTAAGGATGCCAAGCCTTCAAAAAAGGATTACAGGCATTTTAATGTAAAAACAGTTGAAGGTCCTAACGATTTCGCTACAATGGAAGAGGCCGTTTACAGGCGATATAAGCGCATGTTGGAAGAAGAGAATGCATTACCTCAACTTATCATCATTGACGGCGGTAAAGGCCAGCTATCATCTGCATTAACAAGCTTAAAAAAGCTGGGTATAGACAAAAAGGTTACGGTAATAGGAATTGCCAAGCGCCTGGAAGAGTTATATTATCCTGGAGACTCTTTTCCGTTATACCTTGATAAGAAATCTGAAACACTAAAAGTGATTCAGCAATTAAGAGATGAAGCCCACAGGTTTGGTATTACTTTCCATAGAAAGAAGCGGGATCAGGGAACTTTAAAAACGGAATTAGAGCAAATAGAAGGTATAGGTAAAACTACTGCCGATAAATTATTGAGGCATTTCAAATCTGTAAAGAAAATAAAAGAAGCCTCAGAGGCCGAACTGGCCGAGGTTTTAAACAAGGCGCAAACTCAAAAGCTTTTGAGTTATTTTACTAAACAAAACGCCCCAATGTAAAACATTGAAGCGTTTATAATATCTAAATCTTGTCTTAGTATTCCCAAAGACTTTGCTCGAAGTCAGAAATTGATTTCTTTATACGTTCAGACTCATATAGCTTCCTGGGATCTTTAGGATCTGTAAGTCCTAACATGTCCACAATGTTTTTATTTCCAGGGTTTGTTTCCTTAACTACATAACTAGAGAATAACCTTCTAACGAAGAAATCATCGAAAGTTAAAGTAGAAGCATCATTCCCAGGATTGGTTAGGCGCTTTTTACTTAACAACTCACGGGCATCATCGTAGTAAACCCAAAATACTGGCTGCCAGTGCCCTTCAATCTCTTTCATTGGAGCAATACCAACTATTCTAGGCTCAAACACAGAACGTTTGGAATCTAAAATCCAATCTTCCTTTATTCTATATTTTAAAAACTCATCTGATCTTAATCTCCTCAAAGAAGGCTCAGCAATTTTACCGGTCGCAGAATCAGCCACTCCTTCACTCACCCCTCTTGCACTTTGTAAAGCTTCCTGAGCTGTTAAAGCAATGCGGAATGAATCATTATCATCAAGAATCTTACCAGCTGTTGTATCTTTATTAGAATACACTGTTAGTTCCTCGTTTCCAATTGCTTCTAACAATACATCAATTAATTTAGCATCTTCAGATTTAAGCACTGAGTTGATCGTATCTCTTAAATCAATTTCACGCCAAATTCTTTTAGCATAATAAACATCCTCTTCCCTTACATCAGCATAGGGAACCATTACGTTACTATCGATATCCTTTCGCACAGCAAACCCATCCTTCGGAGGGGTTTTGATCTTAGTTTTCTTAGCTGAATCCGCCTTAGCCGGAACCGCAGGAACCTGAGCATAAGCACCAACACTTAACAACAATAATGCAACAATACCTAAGACATTTTTCATAATATTCTATTTTGCTACAAATGTAATTCCATCTAAAACTTTCTGTCTCCCATCTGGCCCTTCGCAAACAATATCCTTAAAGATAACTGTTGCATTAGGTTTAATAGAGTTTAAAGCCCCTTTAATCTGTCCGCTAAATCCACCACCATTACATTGAATGGTAACAGCATCGGCTTTAGGGTTAATAAAAGTAGCAGAAAATCTGATCACTTTGAATTTAACGTCAAATACGAAATCTTCAAGTTGAGTTTCAATTCCACCAGCTCCTTCCAACCATTCCAAAGGAACATTTCCTCCAGCTTTTCCTTTAACATATGCTCTAGGTGTAGGCAAACCTTTAACTCTGAATTGCTGGGACCCTAAATTTAATGTTTTACCTGCATTAGTTGCAGAAACACTTATATTCAATGTTTTGCCAACCTGTCCACCGTCAACATTAACTGTATACTTACCGTTGCTTCCTGAAATAGATCCGCCCGAAATAGAAGCGTGAACGCTCTCTAAAGGAAAACCTGCAGCCGAAACTGAGAAAGGGTTAGGTATACCTGCATAAATAACATTCATTTTATCAGGAGATACCGTTGCCGAAGGTTTCGCTACCTGATAACTTTGTTCAGCAGTTGGATATTCTTTAATCTGACCATCAGTTTGTCTAACTCTGATTATACCTTTCCATCTGAAAACACCAACACTACCAGTACTTCCTGAATAAGTTCCTTTTCCTTCTTTAACAGACAATGCACTTCCACCCACAGAAATCTCAGGATTAGATCTTGAATCGCTGGCAGTTAAGAAAACCTGAGCAGTGTATGGCTGGCCTTGTACCACATATGAACTTGGTGCAACAGCAACAGCCTCGAACTGGTCTAAATTTACAAGTGCCTTATCCATATTACCGAATAATTTCTTTACAATTTCAGCTTCCGCATTTTTAACATCAGATTGGATCTTAGTTAAAATGGTATTAGCTGCAGTAAGCGGAGTACCTTCGCTAAAATTAATGTCTTCCCATTTTTTATTGCCATTGATACTTTTCTCAGCATCCTTAGCTTCAAGCGTAAAAGTTACCCCTGCACGATCTTTTTCATCCAGCAAAGTAATTAATTTTTCGCGGGTCTCATTTATTTTAGTTTTTAGCTTCTGACCTTCCTTCTGGTTAATCATAATGCCTTGTGCAATATCAAGGTTTGCTCTTTCAACAAGATCACCTGTTTCTTCATCAATACCTTTGCCTTCAGCATTAAACTGATCTTTCAGCTTTTGCACATAGTTATTCAACTCATCTGCATATGCTTTGGCTTTATTTGCTTTTTCCCAAATTGGTTGAGCCCTTGCAGGTTCATCCTTCAGCTTTGTATTTTGAAAAGATGTAAATAATTGCTCTATACTTGTGTTTACATTATTTTTTGAGCTAACTAAACTGTCGTTGATATTTTTAAAAGCATTTAGTATAGTATCTGATACGTTTAAAGCGAGCATAGCTAACAATACCAAATACATGATATTGATCATCTTCTGTCTCGTTGTTTGTTTTCCTCCGGCCATTCTAAATAAGGTCTGTTTGGTTAATTAATAAATAAGTAATTACTAATTATCCGCGAGGCTGATTCATAGCAGATAACATATTGCCATAAATAGCATTCAATGATGCCAGGTTTTTAGCCAGTTTACCCACTTCGTCTTTAAACTGTTTAGAGTCTTCCATCGACTCATTAAAGTTATTCATAGTAAGTGATAAGTTCTGGTAAAACTTATTCATAGATTTCAAGTGAGCGCTTGAATCCTGCAACTCTAATTCATATACAGCATTTAAAGCCGATAAATTTTTAGCTAAAGTATTAACCTGCTCATGGTAAGATTTAGAAGCAACATTGCTTTCACCCATTTCAACCAATTGAGAAGTGGCTTTTTCAAAAGCGTTGTTTAAGTTATCAAAACTTGCAGATGCACCTTTAATTTTACCTGTAAACTCAGCTGTTGCTGTTGAAACATCAGCAACGTTAGATATAGCAGCAACTTTATCACCGAATGTACGTAGACCTGTTCCCAAACTTTCAATCAATTCCGGACCAATCTTAGCATCTACTAACATTTTATCTAAAGCAGCGGTTGAAGAAAAACTTGCCGCAGGTGCAGCAACGGGTCTTGCCGAAGCCTTTGGTAATTCACCATCAAAATCATCTCTTAATTCAGGATATACTCTTTCCCATGCTGGTTCTGGCTCAGGCTGGATAAATCCGGTAAGTGCAAAAAGAATTGCCTCTACTCCTAGTCCGGCACCAATCATATAGTTACCCCAAACACCACCAAGGTGAAGGATTTTGAAAAGTGCACCAAGAATTACAACACTTGCACCAAGCGATATAGCTAAGTGCATCTTATCAAATTTTCTATTTGCTGCCATGTTTATTAAATAAGGATTTTTGGTTTTAAAGTTTTAGTGGTTTGTTAGTTTTTGTAAGAAATATCAGTTCCAGGATATGCAGAAATACATCTGAAACCAATATAGGATCTTGCTTCATCCTGATACTCATAAGTACCAACAGAGTTTTGAAGGAAGAAACCTATATCTTTCCATGAGCCTCCTCTTACAACTTTACGTTTTTTGTATTTGCTGTCAGAGGTTTTGGCTACATAAGTAAAATTAGGGTTAAAATCGTGTAGCATCGGAGCAGATGATGGATTGTATGCTGTTATTGTCCACTCGGCAACATTACCTGCCATATTATACAACCCATAGTCATTCGGGAAATAAGATTTAACATTTACGGTATATAAACCCCCATCATCAGAGTAATTTCCTCTACCAACTTTAAAGTTCGCCTGCATACATCCTTTGGTATTGCGCACATAAGGTCCGCCCCATGGATATTTTGTTTTCACATTACCACCTCTGGCAGCATATTCAAACTGTGCATCACTTGGCAATTGATACTCAGGTCTGGCATTAAGGGGTTGTTTTCTAGCTACAGCAACAGATTCATAGAACCTTGTACGCCATACACAAAATGCAGAAGCTTGTTCCCAGTTTACACCAACTACAGGATAATCATCATATGATGGATGATTAAAATAAGTTTTAACCATAGGGTCATTCTGAGAATAAGAATAATCTACCTTCCAAACCATCGTATCAGGATAAACCGGAATAGATGAATGGTGATTAGGATTGGAAGGATCAGGCAAATCAGTGTAAGTAACTATGAAATCCTGTCTTTTTTTAGATGGATCATTCCTACCTTCAGCAGCCAGATCAGTACTTACATAACTATAAGCATATCTTAATTTTCTGATATCAATTTCATTTCTTCCAGGAATAGCATCAGCACCGCTATAGTACATATCGGTTAATTTACTGCCATATCCGCCACTTTTATTACTCCACAATTGCGATCCGTTCCCAACCTTTCTCCAGTCGATATTTCTTGTTCCACCAAGAGGAGTTGAGCCTGCCGGACCTTGTGGCTGTGCCTGAAAATAAGCAGGAGCACCAGATGGGCCTAAAGAAGTTACAGCTATTGAATCTCTAACCCAGTTTACAAACTGCCTGTATTCTGCATTTGTAATCTCGGTCTGATCCATGAAAAATGCGCTAAAGGAAGTCATTTTACTTGGAGAACTCTGTGAGTTATTAATATCTTCATCAGATATACCTATAAGAGTTCTGCCAGGAGGTATATATACCATCCCCAAAGGAATCCTATTATTTCTGAATTTCTTATTGTATACCCCAACCAGTTCTCCCTGGCCTCCCTTTCCACAACTAGAAAGTAATATTGTAACAATAAAAAAACCTAATAAGTATCTGTTTCTCATATTAGCGTCAAGCAATTTCCTAACAATTTTATCAATAATGATTGATATATACAATTATTGAGGGCAAAAATATGCTTAAAGACTAAAATGAACAGAATTTAATTCGAAATAATACAACAAAAAACACTTTAACGAAATAAGGCTTAACAAAAAGTTAAGCCTTATTTGCTATTTGTTAGACTTTTTTATATAATTCTCTATAGCCATAATCATCGAAGGGGCCTCCGGTGAAGGTGCAGCTATATCTACAATCAAACCTGCATCTTTAACAGCTTTATGCGTATTTACTCCAAAAGCAGCGATACGCGTGTTGTTCTGTTTAAATTCAGGGAAATTGGTAAACAACGACTGAATACTTGATGGACTAAAGAAACCAATGACGTCATAAAATACCTCAGCCAGATCAGAAAGATCCGAAACTACTGTTCTAAATAGCACGGCTGGTGTAAAATCATAACCATTCTTTTGCAAGAAATTCATTGTATCCTCTGTAGCCATATCTGAGCAAGGGTAAAGGAATTTTTCTCCGGCATGTTTTTTCAACACTTCAGCCAAATCTGCTGCAGTTTGCTTTCCAAAAAAGATTTTACGTTTTCTATACTGAATGTACTTCTGCAGATACAAAGCAGTAGATTCTGAAATACAAAAATACTTCAGATCGGCAGGCACTTCATATCTCATTTCTTCACAAATTCTGAAAAAATGATCAACAGCGTTTCTACTGGTAAATACCACTGAAGTGAAATCACTTAATGTAATCTTGTCCTTTCTAAAATCCCTGGCAGGCACTCCTTCAACATGAATAAATGATCTGAAATCAATTTTCAAGTTATACTTTTTTGCCAAGTCAAAATAAGGAGATTTCTCCGTTTCTGGTTTAGGTAATGTGATTAAGATACTCTTTACCTTACGCAACCTATCTTCTGTCTTTTCTTGCATTTTACAAATTACACGGTTATAATCCTATTGCCTTGATTAAAATTAATATAGGGCAAATTTCGAGGGCACAAAAGTACAAAAACAAATAGACTTTTGAAAATCGATGATGAGATAAAATATTAACTCCTGCCCTTATAAATTGAAAAGCAAAGATCACGCCTAACAGTATAAAAGAGATCGCAATGTAGTAAGGGCCATACTTTAAGGGGGATAATGCGAAAGCCACAACCAGCGGAATAAAGATTAATGAGAGGTTAAAATAACTCAAATATAATATTGTAACATATTCATTAACCGGTTTCTGAATGTTAAAAAGATGCCCTAATATCCTTAAAAGAACAATTTTCATAATATACAAAACCACAATAAGGATAGAAATACTGAGGTAAAATTGAAAGCCAGTCCCTGGAAAAGAAATGTGATAAAAGCCCGAAACGAGATAAAAAAACATTCCGATTGTAAATCCAAACTGAACGAATAAAAGCAAAAATGGCCACGATGTAAACAGATTATCCTCCTTATTTAGGTTGTTCAATACCCTGTTACTAAAAAAGGATTGCACAATTGTTTGCAACTGTTTATTAAAGGATATTTTCAGCACTGCAAATAAAACTAAGAGTAGAGCAACTACAGCAGGCACCCAAAGCGCACCTTTTGGCACCGGTTTCCCTAACCGATACTTGCTCACTTTCATTGTCGTAAGCTCCTTATATCTTGAAAGTAAATTAGACCGACCTTCCACATTTGCTTTAATGATGCTGTCCATAATCATATGTTTATTGATCATGGAATCTGGAAAAAGCCAGCTATGAGTCATTATGGAGTCCGTCACAAATTTTTGGCGCGCCAGAAAAGCCGGATCCTTTACAAATTTACGTGTATAGGTATTTGCTGCTGCAACAGTATCTACAACCTCCTGTTCTACCTGCGCATAAGCTCGGTTAAAGCTCAAAATAAAAAAAAACGAGACAACAAGAATAATACGACTCAAATTCATTGCTCCAAATTTAGATAAAACTTTTGAAGATCATACCAAGACCTTCTTCTATGCTCGCTGCAGGTTTGGTTCACACTCCTCTAAAAAACTTTACTATTTAGCATTCATCAACTAACCGTTGTCATTTAAAAAAAGTCGTTTTTTTACTATTAATCTAACCATCATAACTTGAAATTTGAATACATCCTTATTAAATTTTCTTGTATGAAAACTCATCAATCACTATTACTCCCTATCCTGGTACTACTGGGTCTAGGAATGTTGATGTTACTCACTGTAGCATCGTTGCTAAGTTGATCAAATATTACTGTGGCTTCGGCAAAAAAGCTTAAAGGACTCTATAATTTTTGATGTTCTGCCATGCAGCTGAATAAACTGAAACGCACGAAACATCTCAACTCCCTTTATATCGACAATACTAAGTTCATTCCTTTTCAATTCACCAACAATAGTTTGCATCGACAAAAATGCTGCAGATTCTGAGTGTAAAAGGTATTGTTTAATGCTGACATTACTTTCGAGTTGCAATTCAATTCGTAGATCTTTAAGGTTTATACCAACCTCACTTAATGCTTTCGAAATCACATCAAGTGTACCAGAACCATGCTCTCTTAGCACCAACGGTAAATCCAATAACTGTTGGGGAACAATCTCTCCTTTTCTAGCCAAAGGATTCCCAGATTTTGTCACCAAAACCAATTCATCATCACTAAATTTCTCATAATTTATCTGCGGATAGTGCATTTGCCCTTCAACTATTGCCACATCAATCTTTTCCCCTATTACCTGTTGGGTTATAGATTCTGTATTACCTCTTGTAAAGGTGAATTGAATTTCGGGATATGCTGTCTTAAATAAAGCCAGAATTTTGGGCATAATAGTTTGAGCCAATGTGGTACTTGCCCCTATACGAAGATTTCCTTTAAGCCCATCATTTAACTGGGCTAGCTCACTTTCAAACAATAAATATGTTTCAAATATTTTTGTAGCATATTTTAATAAAATATTCCCGGCAGTAGTAAGGGCAATATGATTCCCATTGCGAACAAATAATGCCGTATTTAACTGCTTTTCAAGTTCACGAATATGCCTGGTTACCGCAGGTTGCGTAATAAATAGCTCGGCAGCAGCCTTAGTAAAACTAAGTTTTAACGCAACTGTCTGGAATACCTTTAACCGGAAATCAAATATCATATGCGCAAGATATAAATATCCATAGAATTATGTAATGACTAGTGATAACATTTCGTTATACCCTATAACGATAAACATCTTTAGAGTTAAATCCATTAATGCCATCTTTGATTTACACACAAACGAAAGATCATGTTAAGAAACCAATTAAAATTTCTAGAACGGCAATGCGCAATGATTCCAAAGAAAGTAGTTACGGCTGCTGTTCTCCTTGAAATCTATTTCGCCGTTATTGGAGCTGCATCTTTAATTAGCGGCTGTAACGGAGAAAAGAAACCCGTACAGCAAAATGTAGCTCAAACCACAAAGGATATTGCAATGGCCCCCAAAGAGGTATGGCAAGCTCCTGATGAAAGCACTATTCCCAAAAATACCAAGGGCGAAATGATCCGCTATGGCAAAGATTTAATTGCTAATACCTCTGCTTACTTTGGACCTAAAGGTAGATTAGGTATATTTACTAACGGATTGAATTGCCAAAACTGCCATTTAGATGCCGGCACAAGAATATTTGGAAATAATTATGCCGCAGTGATGAGTAGCTACCCTAAAGTTACTGCACGAGCTGGAAAAGTAACCAGTCCTGCTGCCCGGATTAAAGGTTGCTTTGAGCGCAGTCTGAATGGTAAAATGCCTGATTCTACATCCAAAGAAATAAGAGCAATGCTAGCTTACATGGAATGGCTTAATCAGGGTGTAAAATACCCAGAAAATATGTACGGAAGAGGAACAGAGAAAATAGCATTAATGGATCGACCAGCCGACCCTAAAAAGGGTGCCTTGCTTTATTCTTCTAAGTGCCAAAGTTGCCATGGAGGAAAAGGTGAGGGTATTGCTATTGCCGGAGGAAAAACCTTTGTTTATCCGCCGCTATGGGGCAAACTAAGTTATAATGATGGCGCAGGAATATATCGCCTCTCTAATTTTGCCGGATTTATTAAGAATAATATGCCATTTGGAGCTACTTATAAAAATCCAATATTAACAGATGAAGAGTCATGGGACATCGCAGCTTTTGTTAACTCGCAGCCACGCCCCCATAAAGACCAACATGCTGATTATCCTGACTTAAAAAAGAAACCAATTGATGCACCATACGGTCCATACGGCGATCAGTTTTCTGAAAAACAACATAAATACGGACCATTTCAACCCATTAAAAACACATATAAAACCAAAACATAAATGAAAAATTTAACTAAGTACATCTTTGCGATCTTATTATTTATCGCCATAAAACCTGCAATGGCTCAAAACGCTAAAGAGTTTCAAGCAGCAAAAAGTAAAAACAAACAATACAATGCCTTATACGCGCTAAACAGTGGAGATGAGCAAAAGATAACCGGAACTTTAAGAAATATTAAAAACGCATTGGAAGATCCACGCCTAAAAGGAAAGCTTCATATTGAGTTGATTGCCTTTAGTGCTGGCGTAGCAGTTTATGATAAAAACAGCCCTTTTAAAGAAACCTTACTTGATTTAAAATCCCGAGGAGTAGACCTTGTTCAATGCGAAAATACCATTAGAGAACGCAAAATTGAGAAAAGCTCTTTATATGATTTCATAAACTATGTTCCTAGCGGCAACGGTGAAATTATCCTTCGTCATTATGACGGATGGGCAATTGTGCACCCATAACCATCTTTTAATAAAGCCTTAAGCACTTAATAATGAATAAAACAAAACTAATCATACTTATACTAACGGTACTATTTTTCAATAATTCAATTGTAAAAGCACAGGATCATCGTTTCGATCCGCCATGGAATACACCTCCAGAAGCAAAGGTTCAGTTTACCATCCCCGGGATCGATAATATCCCTGACATTTATGGCGATATAAACGACCCTCAATTGGTTGTATTTTTTGCTGGCAACCAGTTTATGGTTATCGACGATTTAATGAAGGCTTTTAAACTTAAATACCCTCAGTATACCCGTGTGCTTGCAGAAACCCTGCCTCCAGGCATTTTAGCAAAGCAGATTAAAGAAGGCAGTATTGTTATTGGCAATATGCGCATAACCTTAAAACCGGATGTATACACAGCTGGTAAAACCAGAATTGATGAAACCCCTGAATGGTTTAGCAGAACTGAGCTTTATGCTAAGAACAAACTCGCTATTATGACCCGTAAAGGAAACCCAAAACAGGTAAAAAAACTAGCGGACCTTGGCCGCAGCGATGTTCGCGTAAGCATGCCAAATCCTGAATGGGAAGGAATTGGAAAACGTATTGAAGAAGCTTACAGAAAAGTGGGTGGTGAGGCGCTTAGAAACACCATTATGCAGACTAAAGTAAAAGACTCTACCACATACCTAACTCAAATTCATCACAGACAAACGCCTATGCGTATTTTGTATGAGCAAAGCGATGCAGGACCCGTTTGGTACTCAGAAGTGCATTATCAGAAAATGATTGGCCACCCAATTGAGTCAATCGAAATTCCTGAAAATGAAAACATCAAAGCTCAATATTATGCCGGACAACTTAAAAAAGCACCACATCCTAAAGCAGCAAAAGACTTTATGGATTTTCTAGTAAGTAAAGAAGCTAATGCCATTTACAGCAAATACGGTTTTGAACTCCCTTAAATAAAAGGGAGTTCAAATCTCATCTAAACGCATACCAATAAGTAGTTGCGGCACAGTCAGCCTCACCATCTGCCCAACCCAACATTTCCAGATCATATTTAAAATCTGTTTTAAAGGTTACTCCATCAAGATTTCTTGTTCTGGTAAAAGTGTTATGTCCATAAGAGTCTTCCTTATCTGCTCTGGGTGCGTTGGCAAAAGGAGATTGATAAAGTACTACCGGTGCCCATGAAGTGTTATAGTAATCTTCTGCACCGGTGCCAAATTCAGAAGGGAAAGTTTCACCATCTACATATAACTTCTGATCACCCTCTCCATACCATGTATGCATGTAATTGAAAACTGCAAAGCTATCCCCTAATAAAATACCTTTCCCCTTAATCTTATTAAGCTGCCACTCAATTGCTCCTGTTCCATCCCATTTCTTTATAGGCACTTTTTCCGAAAACTTCCAGAAAGCATTAAAATACATGCTACTACTATTCCATGAATAAGGTTGACTAATTGCTTTTAAGGTTATCGACACCGATTCATCACCTTGATTTTCCAATGATATTGTAGCAGATTTTTGGTAAGGCATTGTCCATCTGGATATAATTTTTCCCTCCGCAGTAACAGTTCTATACCAACTTTGAAGAGGTTTGCCGCCGACTCCAGATCCAGAAAAATCGCCTATGGGGCATTTCACACTTTCCTCGCCATCAAACTTAATCTTAAGTATCGTTGACCTCAATAGCTTCTCCAAACTACTGTTATCTTTACCAGAAACCTCTATACTCAAAAACTTAACCGCATTAGATCCTTTAGGCAAGTTTACAGAAGCCACCTGCTTTGGCAAAATAGTCTGGTTTATTAAAGATTGCTTTCCTTTAGTAATGTTTACAGGATTTAAAAGCTGAGCATTAACCTTTTCCATTAAACCGGTTAAATTACGAGTCTCTTTTAGGCTGAAAGTCCTAACTGTTGTATTAGGTGCATATTTTCGGAAATTAATTTGATAGTACCTTGGTTCTTTAACTTCAGGTTCGGCATCTTCCCAGGTAACCTTACAATGTTTTGCATAAGGCATGGGTAGATAAAGTGTACTTCCTCCCTTTTCTAAAGGTTCATAGCTCGAATGTGGAATCAGTAAGGCAGGCCCTGGTTTTAGGTCTATCTTCATCAGATCGTAAGAGGGGATAAGAATTTCCGGTGTTGAACTATTATCAAAATAAATCCTCAGTTTGCCTGCCCTTTTAAAAGTGGTTATCCAGAAACGCACTAACGCGCCCGGCCCCTTTTCATCTAACATTACATATTCTTTACGCCCATCCTTTTGCTCAACTCTTATAAATTGTGATTTATCGCCATTGGCAAACCATCCAGGTTTATCCGGTGAGATAGAAAGACGGTCGTAACTGCTAGCCATACCGGCACTATAATAAGGCTCGGGCCAATAAGTAACAGTATTAAAATCTGTCATTTCTTTAAGTAAGGAGGCTGTGGTTACAGTTTGAGCATGCCCTATCAATCCGACAGATACCAGCAGTAGGATTAAAATACCTTTTGTAAACTTTTGCATATGATCAAACTCCTCTACTTTTTACCAGAAAAATCAACCTGAACAATGTTCTTATTCGGCTTTATCCTGAAAACTGTTTTATCATTAGGCTTGCTAAAAGCACCTTTAATGGCCTTAATAGAATAATCCATTCCCTCAAACTGGCAATCAATTTTATTAGCATTAATTGCTTTAAAAGGAAGTACAGCATTTTCCGCAGCAGTCATATCTAAAAACCAATCCATAGGCTTGCCTCCTTTTACACTTAGAATCATTTGTTTTTCATCAATATCCATCACCAAAGTGGCAGTCTTGTCTTTTAGCGGCCATACTACATGCAGTTTTCCAGCGGTCGGGCTTTCTATAATTGGCGCACCACCTTCAAGCAATACTTCTTTGCCATCTATCAATGCTTTAAAACGCATACCTGCTATTGTTCCTGGCTTACTCCAAATATAGCCATCTACAAATGGAAGCGTAAAAAAGGAGCATTCATTAGATGTTGCTTTGTTCTTTGTATAAACCGACGGGAAGTCCTCATTAAAAATATGAATATCGCGGAAGTTTAAAGTCCCATTTTCCCACAATAAATTAACACGATAAAACCTGCTGTTGAACCAAACTGTTTTACGGTTGCTTCCTGGGAGATCATTATTTACCGTAACAGAAGTTGCCGGAGTAACCTTGTAATTGTCTTTAAACCATTGTCCAGATTCTGCCAGTGTTTCCACTTTTACTTTTTTCTCATCTCTAAGCTTAGCAATTAATGGCAATTGAATTTGAAATCCTTTCGACATAGCATCCCATGTAAAGGAATTCTCCTGACCTGCCTGTGTGTAGGCAAATTCCATCGATTCCCCTTCAACAAATTCTTTAAAGAACCAGTTTACCCATGTAGCATCACCTCCTGCAGCAGGATATACAGGCTCTAGGGTTATCACACCTTGTCTGTCGCTTCCCAAACCATTATCATACTGACGAATCGGATCGCTACCCAGCATCCTGAAAATAGGAACCGGCAATTGATTCTTTTCATTTTGTGCCGGCATATAAGAGTTTATTTTACTTGGGTAATAAGCCTGGTTCCAATAGCCGCCCCACAAGGTATAGCCATCTGTACCCACCTGATCTTTACAATTGCTGGATGCTACGATGTGGTATTTTTCGTACAAATAATTTAAGGTATGAGAATCGATAAACCATGAGCCTACCGATTTAGGATAATAGCCAAAAATGTTTTTAAAATCTGCCATGTATACATCTGCCAGTTTTTCGCGTTCTTCAGGAGTATATCCTGTAGAAAAGCCGATATCAGCATGCCAGTCCCAAGGATAGCGACCACGCCATTTGAGCCCTGCCTTCTCTACCATTGGCTGTGGAATTTCCCACCAAGCCCCAATTTCAAAAGCATCCTTAGGTAAGCTTTTTAACAGTTTTTGATAACGGCTATCCATCAACGCATCATACTGCAATAAAAAAGTACCACCTAAGTTGTATTTTTTCATCATCTCAACTTGCTTAACTACGGTTTGATACAACACTTCTTCCGTAATTTTCGGATCTCTGGGTTCTAGCAAACGGATAAAGTTTACAATATTGATGACCTTAGGTTTAGGTTTTTCTTTTGTATGGCCAGATAGTGGGGTAACCACTCCTGCAATGAAACAAAATAAATAGAGAAAGTTGGTTTTTATCAGTGTGTAATTGGTTTTCATTGATTATGAAACTATCAAAAGGTGCTTTTGAGTAAGAAAATATTTGGTTAAACTACAACCACAAATTTAATGTTATGAAATCTTTAACCATCCTGTACTGTTATGTATACCCCACCCTATATATCAAAAAGTACAAAGAAAATGTACTTTACTATAAAAGCCCTATTTTAATTTCAATTTAGCTTTGGTACATATTCCGATAATACACTCATTATGAAATTCACCCTCTTACTTTCCGCTTTTCTATTTTTCTTTTATAACACTTGTTCTTCTTTTGAAGGGAGCAATAATGACATTAAGCACAACCTTAAGGCTAAAGCCATTACTATCACTACTCCTGACAAAAAAACATCGATTACAATTGATTATTCGAGTGGCTGTGTAATTAAACAATTGAGTTTAAATGGCAAAAATGTACTGTCCTCTTCAGGCGTTTACACCGGAATCAGAACCAACAAGGCTAGCTTCTCCTCTTCAGATCAGAATAGCGGTGTAACGGTAGCAAAGAACACAAACGGGGTAGTATTAAGTGGTATTAGCTATGGTAATGAGGCTATCTCAGTTAAGGAAGTTTGGGATTTTAAACTGAAAGGCAATAAAATAACTTGGAATATCACCCGTGAGTACACGAATACTATCCAGTTGGAAGAAATGGCTTTCCCTAAGTGGAACTTTGCCAACCTATCAGTTTGGAAAGGTGGAATTATGGATAATGGAGGTATGGTTTGGTGCAAATACCTTAAGCAGGTAAATGATACTTACGGTGTACATACAGGCGGAGTTACATTCTGGAATACCGACTCCGGGGATGCACTAAGAATCGCAGCAAAAACAGAAAAGGGGGAAGAGATTGCTGCAAAATATTCGCACAGCGATAAAAATGAATTCACCTGTACACAACTAGTAACCGATACACAATTAAAACAACGCTATGATTTAAGCAGATTTGTCTCACAAAGGGCTGATGTATTTGCTCCTTTTGAAGTTAAAAAGGGAAAAGTAAAAGTAAGTTTCGAATTGCAATATGTTGACTATAATCGTGAATACTCTAAAGGCACATTACCCGGCATTGACGCTATCGCCGTACGCGAGCTCCTGAATACAACCGGAAGATATGGTGTAGTGGATAATAATATAATAGGTGCAAATGGCTGGCTAACCAATTGGAAGTGCCTACACGAGCCTTTCTTTGCTCAGATTGGGATGGCGGTTAACGACCCTAACTATACCAAAAACATGTCATCAACACTGGATCAGGAACGTGATCTAGCCATGCTTAGCGATGGTCGTGTTTTATCACGCTGGCACAATGCCGCGGGTGACGAGATACCAGGAACCTACAATTCCAAAACCGGATATTATGAGGCAATGTGGGGCTATACTATAGATTCTCAAACTGGCTATGTAATTAATGCAAGTGAACAATTTGATTTGAATGGAAACATTGATTGGTTGCGCTCACATCAATTGAGTTGTGAAAAAGCTTTGGATTGGCTAATCAGACGCGACTCAAACAATAACGGCATTTTTGAAATGATGAACAATGGTATTGCGGATCAAAAAGCCAGCGACTGGTTAGATATTGTATGGGCAAGTTTTGAAAACTCTTTTGTAAACGCTCAATTATATGAAGCATTAACCCTATGGTCAAAATGTGAAAAGGTATTGGGCAATCAGCAGAAAGCAGATTATTATTCAGCAGTGGCTTCACGTTTAAAAACTGCATTTAACAAGCCTATTGAAGAAGGTGGCTTTTGGTCGTCATCCAAAAAGCAATATGTATACTGGCGCGACAAAGATGGCTCCGTACATGGTGACAACCTGGTTACCCCGGTAAATTTCGCAGCTATTGCATTTGGTATATGTGATGATCCAGAAAGAACAGCAATGATCCTTGATCAGATAGAGCAGAGAACTGCCGCTGAAAATCTTTTTCACTGGCCTTTATGTTTTGATTCTTTCAAAAGAGAAGAAGTTAGTGAAGGCAACTGGCCTTTTCCACGATACGAGAATGGCGATATATTTCCAACCTGGGGCTACCTTGGCGTAAGGGCTTATGCAAATTACGATAAGGCCATTGCACTCAAATACATCAATAATCTCCTCAACCAATATAAAAAGGACGGGCTTTCTTCTCAGCGATATAGCAGAACTACCCAACTCGGATTAGGAGATGATATATTGGCCGGCATAAGCACAAGTATAACCGCTCTGTATAGAGATATCTATGGAATTCGCCCCAAATGGAACAGAATGGGTTTAGAACCGAACATGAGTAATACCCTGAATGGAACAAAGTTCTCCTATACAAACCGCAACACGGTTTATAACCTTGAGCTAAGTGTTAACGACTACTTAATGCGCACCCCTGGTTTTTCAATCAAAAGCAAAGAAGGCTTTGGGGCAAATAAAACAGGCAATGTCCTTACCTATTATCCCAACAACGAAGAAACTATGGTTCTTCAGATTAGTGCTGCTACCAATCGAAGTATTAAAATGGAAATCAATTCATGGGAAACCAATGCTTTTGCATGGATGGTTACCTCACTTGATAAATATCAATTTACAATTAAAGGATTGGAAGCCAATCAAAATTACCAATTAACCATAAATGGTGTGATTAAGAAGATAAAATCAAAAGGTGACGGTAGTTTTTTAGTTGAGCATCTTTGCAAATCAGCCACTAAATTTGCTATTGAAAAGTCTTAGGTCCAGTTAAAGATTAGGTGTCGAAAACCTATATTTTCAGTTACCTTTGCCTTTATGTCCAGAATAAAACTAGACCCTGAATATCAATGAATTAAACCACAAAAATAACAAACGAGTAACACAAAACACTACATCTGAGGATGTAAATTTTATCTGTAAATACCAAAGTGAAATCTCGGTTTCGTAGGTCGCAAATGCACGAGGAGCATAATTATCTGCTCAGCCCACGATTTCGGGATTGCTTTTGGTCCCGCTGCTTTAATTCATAGATTTGAGTGAAAACCTTTGTAGGATGCAAAGTCATTTGTCCTAATCTCTGCTCGATATCCTTCCACTTATATTTACCTTCAAGCATTTCAATAGGCTCATTAAAATTAATGTCCTTATGATAATCTAGTGCTTTAATCACCATAGAGGGATTTCTTGATGAATATTTCGCCTCATAAGCATCAACCATTTGTGATAGTGTCATGAAAGAAGAAAGATATGCAATATCAATAAAGTCCTTTAATCTCGTTCCATTACCAGAAATGGCATTAAGTTTCATTGCAGCAATATCATCAGGAGAAGCCATGCGCACACTATCAAAGTTTAATAATGGTTTAACCAATGGATAATTGTGTGTAATAAGGTCAACTTTAACCCCATCAATTTCTCCCTTAAGGGTGTTTTTAGATTGATAATCCAACTGAAATTTATATTTATCTTCCAGATCAGACAGCATCTGGTTGTCATCAAATGAAGCTATAGTAAACAAATCCAGATCAATGCTTATCCGATGGCCAATTTGCAAAGACAAGGCCGTTCCGCCGACTAGGAAAAAAGCCCTCAGCAATTCATCATTCATTAAAGTGTTTAAGAGTTCCAGTGTAGATTCACTGACTGTTTCTTTTCGTAGCATTTCATTGAAGTTAAGGGTATATTAAACTGATGGCTTACAAAGCTCATATCTTTATCATTTAGATAAGCCAAATTTTTAATGGCCAATTTTACCCCTGCAACCCCATATTTGTTTAATATAAAATACCAGTCTTTTGGCCATCCTCGCTCAATTACCCTTTGAACAACTAAATCACGCATTTCGTTATAATCAAAATCACTGAGGTTAAACTCCCAGAGCAATTTTGGATTAAGGGTTACATCAGGAAAATTTTTATAGTCACCAAAATACATAATCTTTCTTTCCTACACTATTTAACAAAAATACGGAATATCCATGTTAAAGGCAATAAAAATATAAAGAATGAGAGGGATCGTCGTAGACTGATTTTACTAAAAAAATCTCTCTATAATCTCAAAACAGCATCTCTTCGGGTTTAATCGGATCAGCTCCTTATGACCTCCATATTCCTGACGAAAGACATTATCTTCTGCACACAAGTCATTTTTATACCTTATTTTTGCCAGATGTCCAGCATTTATATCCACATTCCATTTTGCAAGAAAGCCTGCACCTATTGTGACTTTCATTTCAGCACCTCATTAAAGTATGTAGATGAGATGACTGATGCTATTTGCGAGGAGATTATTCGTAAGAAATCCAGAATAACAGACCAGGTTGGCACTATTTATTTTGGAGGAGGAACCCCATCGGTACTCCCATCTAAAGGGTTTGAGAAAATATTTAATACCATAACCAAGCACTTTTCGGTATCATCAGATGCGGAAATTACCATAGAGGCAAACCCTGACGATCTTGATGCTAAAAAGATCAGTGAATTAAGGCAACTACCCGTTAACAGATTCAGTATTGGAATACAATCTTTTTTTGATGAAGACCTAATCTGGATGAACAGGGCGCACAATGCAGGAGAAGCCGAAACTTGTATTAAACGCAGTCAGGATGCAGGATTTGAAAACTTAAGTATCGACCTTATTTATGGTTACCCGTTACTAACTGACAACAAGTGGCTCAGCAATATCAATAAAGCCATTGAGTTCCAAACGCCACATATTTCGGCATATTCATTAACAGTTGAGCCTCGCACAGCACTTGCAAGTGCTATAAAAAAAGGCAAACAAACTCCTGTTAACGACGAACAAAGTGCGTCACAGTTTATCACGCTTATTGATAAATTAAAAGAAGGTGGCTTTGAGCATTATGAGATTTCTAACTTTAGCAAACCCGACAACTATGCCGTGCATAACACCAATTACTGGCGCGGCATTCCATATTTAGGAATAGGGCCTTCTGCTCATGGTTTTAGTGGTACAACGCGATACCTTAATATTGCAAACAATGCTGCTTACTTAAGCGAATTACAAGCAGGTAAGCTTGCTGAAACCATCGAAGAACTTAGCCTTTACGATAGGTTTAACGAGTACATAATGACTTCACTCAGAACAATGTGGGGCACTAGTTTAAATAAAATTGAAGCAGATTTTGGTAAAGTCTTTTTAACAGACACGATTAAAAACATAAGGCCATTCATAGAAAAAAACTGGCTGCTAAATCAGGATAACCATCTTATTTTAACTTCAGATGGAAAGTTATTCGCAGATCATATCGCATCTGAGTTATTTGTAACAGAAGATGATCACCTTAAATATTAAGTAATGAATAATAAAGTTGTTTGGATTACCGGGGCATCATCGGGAATTGGCGAAGCTCTCGTTTATGAATACAATAAAGCAGGTGCAAAACTAATCATCTCCTCACGCAATCGCGATGAGTTATATAGGGTTAAAACTACTTGCAAAAACCCTGTAAACATTCATGTGTTGCCGTTAGATCTTGAAAATACGGCTTCCTTAAGTGGAAAAGCAGAAGAGGCCATTCGTATTTATGGTCGCATTGATATTTTAATCAATAGCGGTGGAATTAGTCAGCGTGGATTGGCATTAGAGACTGACCTTGAAACCGAACAACGATTAATGAATGTTAACTTTTGGGGAACCGCTATTCTAAGCAAGGCTGTATTGCCCAATATGATTGCAAATGGAGGTGGTAATATTGTTTGCGTAAGTAGTTTGGTTGGAAAATTTGGAACAAGAATGCGTTCTGCTTATTCGGCATCTAAACATGCATTACACGGATATTTTGACTCGCTTAGGTCAGAAGTGTATGACAAGAATATAAACATTACTATTATATGCCCTGGGTTCATTAAAACCAAGGTAACTCTTAATGCTTTAACAGCAGATGGCACTCCTCAGGGCACTATGGATAGCGCACAGGAAAACGGAATGCTGGCAGAAGATTGTGCTAAACAAATCGTTCAAGCGGTTAAAGCAAACAAGGAGGAAGTATATATTGGAGGCAAGGAAGTGAAGGGTGTTTTATTCAAAAGGCTTTTCCCATTAAGATTCTCTAAATACCTTAGGACAGCAAAAGTTACCTGATATAATGGCAATGATTTGTAATGTCTCAAAATTGCAAACGTTTGCGCAATCATTTCTATATCAAAGCAGTAATAAAGCAAAAAGGGAACGTCATGACGTTCCCTTTTTGCTTTATTACTTTATTGGTTTAATCCAGTAAGAATACTCATGCTTTACAAAAGGAACCCTATATTCCTCAAGTGGCATAGAACCCCAACTGTCAATTCCCTGAACGCCGCTTTGAATCAAATCCAGGTGCATATAAATTTTATCACGTTTTACCAACTCTCCTGAATGGTATTGCTGTTTCTGCTCCTCCGGATCCAAATCATTTAATGAATATGGTAGTGCCGAGAAATTCAATAAACTATCAGCCATACCAAAGCTTAAGCCTTTGCCTTTTTTATCAGTAAAGTTTACCCAACGCACATCTGTTTTGTTCCCACTTTCTTGAGGGCGAGCATATGGAAAATATTGCTCATCAATAGTCTGGGTGTACAAACCAACAAATGAACCTGTTTTACGATCCCAATAGTTCTCTCCGGGGCCACGACCATAGAATTTTATATTATTAAATTCCTTACTCAATTGCAGATCATTACCAATGCGCTGCATTAATGGATATTTCCCTTTGATGGCTGTAAATCTGTTGTCAACTTTAACTGTTCCGTCAGCTTTGATTGTAAATATTTGCGTTACACTTGCATCACCGTTTATCAATTCTTTTGTAAAAGTTGCAGTTACATCGCCAGAGGTTTCTTGCTTAACATCTGCCAGACTTAGTTTACCCTCAGTATAAGCATTACGCCATTTTCTTAAGCTACTGTTAAAACCTGCACCGATATCATTATCTGTAGGTGCACGCCAAAATGCAGGTGTTGGCCCCTCACTAAGCAATTGAGTTCCTTTAACATTGTAACCGCTCATAGTACCATTTGTCGCATCAAATGTTATAAAAAAGTCTTTACCCTTTACAAGGGTTTTTCCCGACTCTTTTTCAATGGACAACTTGCCATTAACAGGTGTTACCTCAAGAGGTTTAGCAGAGCCACTCCATACAAACTGTTCGGCCGCTATATTGTATGCAACAGGAAGAAATGGTTCTTCTTGTTTAAGGTTATAATAAACATTTAAGAAGTACTCTGCACCATGCTTAGCCTTGGTTTTAATAGGCAAACTTATCTCCTTTTCTGTTCTAGGCGTTATATTTAAAGTATTCAGATTCCCTTTTTCTATCACCTTTCCGTTCTCCAGAAGCTCCCAAACAAGGCCCACGTTATCAAGGTTTTTAAAGAAATAAGAGTTATTGATGTTGATCTTATTGTCGCCTTTGTAAGCAGTTTTGATGTATTGATAAACCTTTTTCACTTCAACCGCCATAGGTGTCATTCCTCTGTAGTTGGTAACCACACCTTTTACGCAGAAATCATTATCGCTAAAATCCTGATTAACCGGACCACTTAGAGGGAAATCCCCACCATAAGCATTGATGCGTTTACCATTTTTCACCGTATCAATTGCCTGATCAATCCATTCCCAGATAAAACCACCCTGTAAATTTGGCTGACTTTCTATCACGTCCCAATATTCTTTAAAGTTACCCAAGCTGTTACCCATAATGTGAGCAAATTCGCTCATAATTAGCGGTCTGTCTGGTTTGCTGTTTGCATACTCTTTAAGCCAGTTCGGATCTGGATATTGAGGAACAATCATATCAGTGTTGTAATCCTCCTCTGCACGTTCATATTGTACTGGCCTGATGTCATTTGATTTTAACCAATCATACCCCTCATAGAAATTCGAACCATTACCGGCTTCGTTTCCTAACGACCACGTAATTACTGATGAATGATTTTTATCGCGCTCATACATTCTTTTAATACGTTCCAAATGAGGGATTCTCCACTGCTTATCATTACCTAACGTATACGCCAAGTCATAATAACGACCATGAGATTCTATATTTGCCTCATCAACAACATAAAGACCATACTCATCACAAAGCTCCATCCAATACGGATCAGGAGGATAATGAGAATGTCTTACTGAATTTACATTCAGCTTTTTCATCATCTCCATATCTTTTCGCATATCAGCATGAGTAAGGGTATGCCCTTGTGTTGCATTGTGCTCATGTCTGTTAACCCCTTTAAAGAATACCCTCTTACCATTCACAAGGAAATTATTATTCACAAGCTCAACAGTACGGAAACCTATTCGCTGAGGAATAACTTCTAATACCTCTCCTTTTTTATCTTTTAAAGTGATGAAAAGCGTATAAAGATTTGGTGTCTCTGCTGTCCATGATGCTACATTCTCAATCTGAGTGCTAAAGCTTACAGTACTTTTATAATTTCCAAGAACTGTTTTAACACCCTTAGTTTCGTCTTTATAAACCGATTTCCCTTTAGGGTCTACTAAGTTCAGTTCAACAGCAAAAGTATCCGGCTTGCTGTGCATGGCATTTTTCTCTATCTTATAGTTGTCTATTTCCGCTGTTAAAGAAAGAACTCCATTTTTATAAGATTTATCAAGTGTGGCTATTGATTTGAAATCTCTTATGTCCAATTTCGGAGTGGCATACAAATAAACATCACGCTCTATTCCAGATATGCGCCACATATCCTGGCACTCCAAATAACTGCCATCACTCCAACGGTAAACTTGCAAAGCGATCAGATTCTCTCCCGGTTTTACATATTTTGTAATGTCGAATTCTGCGGCAAGCTTACTATCTTCACTATAGCCTACTTTTTTACCATTAACCCAAATATAAAAGGCTGATTTTACAGCTCCAAGATGAATAAACACCTGTTTTCCGTCCCAGTTTTTTGGGATGGTAATTTTTTTCCTGTAGGATCCAACCGGATTATTATCTACAGGAATATCAAATGGAGGATTCATTCTAGCCCCGGTATTTTTGCGCCCTGCAAATTCGTAAGGTTGATTTACATAGATTGGTAAGCCATATCCGTTGGTTTCCCAATTCGCTGGAACTTTAAAATTGTCCCACTTACTATCATCAAAATCCGTTTTAAAGAAATCTTCCGGTCGCTTACGCGGATCCTGAACCCAATTAAATTTCCATTGACCGTTTAGTGTTAAAAAGTAGCTAGATTTCTCTTTCTCTCTTTTAGAAGCCAGATCCTGATTTTCAAATGCAAACGCTGATGCCCGCATTGGCATTCTATTTACAGAAACCACTTCGGGTGTTTGCAATTCAGTAGGTAATTGCTGCCCAATTACTGCCGAAGTGGCCAATAATAGAGATAGGGTGGTAAAAAAAGTTTTCATCTGAATAATTAGATTGTATTATCTGCAGTCGAACCTAAATATATTTTGGCTAAAACATTAGCGCAAACGTTTGACTTAATTTTAGTTTAATGTTTTTATCATCGTTTTCATACATTTAATTTATAACACAAACTACACATAAATGAACACGAAAAGAACCACATTGTTTCTGCTTGCATTTCAGTTTTTACTTAGCACCATCTGCCTGGCAAAAACAAAAGATAAAGCAGAACCTGAAACCATTACCATACCGATTGGCGGCAATGGATGGGTAAACGAAAATGCTACCGCCAAGATTAAAAATGATGGTATTGCCAATTGGTCGGCCGCTAGCGATGTAATTACCATTTATTTTAGAACCGAAGCTGCAGGAACTGCAGAATTTGCGCTAAAATTGAGCGTCCCTGAAGGAAAAAGTAAAATAAGTTTAACAGCAGAAGGCACTACTCTTGTTAAAGAGGTAGGAAACCTTGGCTCTGCCGTTGTTAAAATAGGAAGTATTAACATTAAAAACCCTGGCTATGTAAAAGTAGAATTAAAGGGCTTATCGAAAACCGGTGGTGTTTTTGCAGAAATATCTGACCTATTAGTTAGCGGAACTGACATTTTAAAAGGAGCAGCATACGTTAAAAACAACGAAGGAAATTACTTTTACTGGGGTCACAGAGGCCCATCTGTACATTTAGGATACAAAATACCTGCCGAAGCAGAAAATAATACAGAATGGTTTTATAATGAAATCCAGGTTCCAGTTGGTGAAGATAAACAGGGAACTTATTTCATGTCTAATGGATTTAGCGGAGGATATTTCGGAATGCAAGTGAACTCACCGACAGAACGTAGAGTGTTGTTTTCTATCTGGAGCCCTTTCTCTACTGATGATCCTAAATCTATTCCTGATAGCATGAAGGTAGTATTACTTAAAAAAGGTAGTACAACTAAAACAGGCGAATTTGGCAATGAAGGCTCTGGCGGACAAAGCTATATGCTTTATCCCTGGAAAGCAGGTAAGAGTTATGCTTTCTTAATAAGAGCACAGCCTGATATGGCAAAAAAGACAACTACCTATACTGCCTATTTTAAAGATTTAGAAAAGGGAAACTGGCAGCTTGTAGCCAGCTTTGACCGTCCAAAATCTGGAGAATACTTAAAAGGGCTTCACTCCTTTCTAGAGAACTTCAACCCATCAACCGGCGATCAATCGCGCAAGGCAAATTATAAAAACCAATGGGCTATTGATTCCGAAGGAAACTGGCATGAAGTTACCGCAGCAACATTTACTGCTGATAATACTGCGAGAGAAAACTACAGAAAAGATTATGCAGGAGGAACAGAAGGTTCATCGTTCTTTTTAAAGAATTGTGGCTTTTTTAATGATTTCACTCCTATAAGGACTCCTTTACAAAGGAAAGCATCAGGAAAAGAACATCCTGAAATTGATTTCAAGAAACTGCCGTAAGGGGTAGTTTCTTGAGGATGGTGTCAGATCCTTAAATAAATTCAGGATCTGACACCATCTTTTTAACTCATCACTCCTATTTTCGTGCCGTTCCAGTCAGGAAAAAGCACTTTATCATTATTGATTTTTAAATGCTTGTCTGCCACTTCGCTAAATACCGCTCTAAAATCGGTGGTAACAGCAAGGTCCCTTCCATCTTCAAGGTTTTCAATTGCCATCGGATTTACTATTCCATGCACCAGCCCGCCATTTACTCCATTTCCAAGAATAAAATTGCATGAAGCCCGACCATGATCAGTACCACCTGTTCCGTTTTGTTTTACCGTACGGCCAAATTCAGTCATAGTCATAACCGTTACATCATCCTGCATAGTACCCATATCTGCCCAAAAAGCCATAATACTCTCACTAAGGTCATTTACATTTCTTGCAAAGATTCCCGTTTCTCTACCCTGATTAAAGTGCGTATCCCAACCTCCCGATTCAGCAAATGCCACTTCCATTCCTACATTCATCTTAATGAGCTGTGCAATCTGTTTTAATGAATTCCCTAAAGCCGAATTAGGATAAATAGCTCCATTGATAGGTTTATAATTTTTTACATCCGTTTTTTGAAGCATTTTTATGGCCTCAAAACTCTCCTTTCCAGTTTCTTTTAATAGTCCCGAAGAGGTTTTATCGTACAAATCTTCAAAGCTTTTGGCCGCCATATTAGCTCCATTAACATTACCCTTCATTTGAATATTGAAATCTTGTAAACTGCCAATGGCTACAGCAGGGTTATCACCATAAAATGATCTTGGCAAAGATGATGTTAGGCTTACTCCCCTAAGAGCTGTCTCCCCATCATGCCCAAGCAAACCAACAGCCCTATTTAACCATCCGCTATCAGTGCCTTTTTTAAAAGGTGTACCCGACTCCATGTAATCCTGTGCATCAAAATGTGAACGTGTATTGTTTGGAGATCCTATCCCATGTACTATCCCCATTCTTTTCTCCCTAAATACCTTCTCAAAAGCACTCATCGAAGGGTGTAACCCAAAACGACCATCCAAATCTATTAATGGATTATTGCCTGATGACTTAGCCGCAGACATGAACAACGAGGGCCTTGCGTTTTTTAAATATTCGTCAGTAAACGGTGTTACTGCCATGAGGCCATCCATCGCTCCGCGCTGAAAAATGCAGACTAATATTTTCTTTCTTTCAAAAAGGCCAGGTTGCTTTATACCTGCAACTGCATTTACAATAAAACCTGGTATTCCTCCCATCCCTATTCCGAATAAGGCTAAACCTCCCGCTTTTAAAAATCCTCTTCTTGATGTCATAATAGTTCTTCTAGTTTAAACCTATTTACGCTGAAATTCCGGAGAGCCAAGGATTATACCTACTACCTGAGCAAGTTCCGACCCTTTTTTATTGATTTTGTTATTTTTTACAATAGCCATTCCATCATCATTACCCATCGTATTAGCAGCTTTTTCTACTTTCTTATCTAAATCAGGTTCTTTAAGCAAAGGTTTCAATCTTTTTATCGTAGCATCAAGATTACGCTCCGGCATAATGATCTTACTGTATGTCGTTAGCGCCGCTTCAGCACTTTCCGGTTCATGGTTGTTGTTTAACGCTTCCAGATCAATCTTTACTCCGGGGATACGTTGTGAGGCAAGCGCTAAACCAAAATTCATTCGATTTAATAAAGCACCTGTATTGATCCAATATTGTCCTCTATCAGGAAACCCCGTAGGTGCCTGATAATAGTACATCTTCTGGCCCATTTTACTAATCCAGCTAAACAATTGATAGGGTTGTGTAATTTTAGCATCCAAGCTACGTACTGCGCTAATGGCAAGTTCAAAAGGCGATTTGGTTTTTTCCCTTAAAGCATCGGCATTCCAGAACTCAGAAGAAGAAACCATAGCAATCAGCACCTGTTTTATATCTCCATCAGTTTTCATAAATGTTTTTGACATTTTATCTATCAATTTTGGAGAAGGCTGATCGCTCACAAACCTTGTTGCTATCTTTTTTGAAATAAACTTTGCTGTAGAAGGATTGTGAGCAAGCATGGTTAATAAGGTTACCCCCTCTTCATACCCACCATTGGCAGAGAAACGCTTACCAAGAACTGTTTTCTCTCCATTGTCATGTTTAGTCGGTACGAATAAGAAATCTCCCTGATGCACAAAACCTTGCTTTTCGAGGTTATCAGCGCCCACCTTATCCATCAATTTTTTCATTGCTGAGCCATAACCTTCCTCACCCATTGGAGCGATGGTCCATCCGGTTAATACTCTTGCAGCCTGAGTTACATCATTCTGAGTATATCCTCCATCTACACCAAGGGTATGCAATTCCATTACCTCACGGGCATAGTTCTCATTTAATCCGCCCTGTTTCTTTTTAAACTGCATTTTCTTAACCCTTGTCTCTCCATTCATTAGGCTCGAGTCCTTTTGGGCTATCGGAACAGGCTGTCCGCTACTGTTAAAATTATCCAGATAAATGAGCATTGCAGGAGATTTTGCTGTAGCCAATAGCAGATCACTGAATTTCCCGGTTACATTAGGTCTGATTACATCCCGCTCAAAAGCAGGGATAAATGGCGCACACTGATTTTTGATAATGGAAACATTAAAGTGATTGAACCAGAAATCGGTAAGCAGTTCCCGTAATTGATTATTGGTATAGGTAGCTCTTAATATTTTTTGGTTAATAAACTGACGATACAACTCCTGTGGAGCTTTTAATCCGTTCATTTCCATATAATTTTTAATCTGTTTTCTATAAGCAACCTGATCTCCTTTATTTACGGAATCTTTATTTATCACACCATCTTTAATAGCCATACGTAAAACCCTTGCTCCTCTAGGGTACTTATTTTCTACCTCTGTATTGGTTAAATTGATATCATCAAGCTTAGCTAGCATTGTATCGAGCTCCTTGTCCTCAATATTCCCTTCTAATTGTTGCATAAACCATTTCTCCAAACCGGTTTTCAGAACACGATCTACATCTCCTATGCTAGCACCATAAGTAAATCTGCTTAAAAGATGAGCCGCAGCCTGCCGTTCGGTTAAGCCGGCCTGCTTGTAAGGAAACTTGAATTTTAAGGACATTGGCTCTCTCTGAAATGAAGAAAAGAGGATAGTGAGAAACAAGACAAATAGAAACGAAAAGAAAATCCTTATTGGTGCTTTCATAGTTATCTTGTTGAATTATATTGGTATGACAATTAAAACGTCAAAAAGATTAATCAGAATATAACTTATTCTAAAATAAGCAAATCCATTAAAGAACTTCCATCGTATATATTGCTAGAGCGTTGAAAATTTAATATCTCGATGACTTTTAGGGTGGTGATCGAGATGGCCGGTGTAATTGAAAAAGCACCGGCTTTTGTTTTATCAGAATTTCCCAATTCACACATCTATTTGAAGGGTACCGGCTCTATACCGAGTATGCCGGCTCGAGAATAATCAGGCTTTTCTGAGGGGTTTCTCAGGCTCTTCCCAGGCCTACCTGAGGTAAAACGCCTGAGTTGTCCCTGCTCAAAACCTGCTTTAGCCCTGGGTAATCTGCCGATGGATTCAGCCCGGCTTTACACATATTTTGAGGATTTGATAGCTGTTCATAGAATGACATATTCAAGATTCTGACCTCTTGGAAGCTGCGAGCAAAATAAATTAAGAATGGGGTTATGGAGACAAGGATTTTTTTCTCTAAGTTTGCTTTAAATAAGGTCGGTAAACAGGCATTTAGTCGTTAACAAGTATCTTATCATTAAAACTTATGAGCTTTATTTTAAAGCCGGTAGATACCGTTGAGAGCATCAGCCCTGCTGATTTTAAGAAAAATTATTTAGATGCCAGACGCCCTTTAATTATTAAAGGACTAACAAAAACATGGCCGGCGAGAGAAAAGTGGACTACTGACTATTTAAAAGAAATAGGTGGCGATTTGAAAGTAAGTTTAATGGACAACTCTAAAGCTGATCCATCAAAGCCTATTAATGCATCGGTAGCTGAAATGAGATTTGGAGACTATCTTGATCTTATTAAATCTAAACCAACTGAATTAAGAATCTTTTTCTTTAATCTGTTTAAGCATGTTCCCGGCTTGGTTGATGACATCGTTATCCCTAAAGATTTGATGGGTGGCTTTATTGAAAGCATGCCTGCAATGTTTTTTGGAGGATCAAACTCAGTTACTTTTTTACACTACGATATAGATTTACCTCACCTTTTCCATACTCATTTTGGTGGAAGAAAGCATATTATTCTATTTGATAACAAATGGAAAAAACGCCTATACTGTATTCCTAACGCAACTTATGCCTTAGAGGATTATGATGTAGCTAACCCAGACTTTGAGAAATTCCCGGCACTTAAGGGAGTTGAGGGTTATGAGGTTTTCCTTGAACATGGAGATACTTTATTTATGCCTACTGGTATGTGGCATTGGATGAAATACCTTGACGGGTCTTTCTCACTAAGCTTAAGGGCTTGGGACGCTTCGATTACCAGAAAAGCTCAGAGTGTATTTAACCTGGCAATAAAAGGTGGTTTAGATAGTGTGTTGAAAATGGCTTTTAAAGCTCCATATGCAAAATGGAGAGAACGTTTAGCAATAAAACGCGCTGAGAGAGCATTAGCAAACGGCAGCCCTAAATAGGCTGTCGAAACATCTCTGTCTGAGGTATTTTTACAACTGGATAACATTATTAACACCTCAAACTTTTACCTTCGATAATTCGTTTATAATGAATATATGAGAGGTTTCCATTTTTCTAATTTCCAACCGGATGATCTGCCTAAAGGTGGCTTTGATGAATTGCTTAAGCTTTTCACCCAGCTACTGAATTACACTGCGGGTGATGCAGCAGAAACACTTGCATGGATGAACGAGTTGGACAAGAAATACAAGTTCACAAACAATGAGTATGGGATGGGCAACTTTATTGATGATCTTAAAGAAAAAGGTTATCTGAAAGAAAACCCAGCCAATGGAGACTTAAGCATAACCGCAAAAACAGAGCAAACCATACGTAAGTCTGCCCTTGAAGAGATCTTCGGCAAGTTAAAAAAAGCCGGCAAGGGAAATCACAACACCAATATATCAGGCATTGGTGAAGAAAAAAATGCAGACAGAAGAGAATTTACTTTTGGTGATAGTTTAGATCAGATTGACATTACTGCATCCATTCAAAATGCTCAAATAAACCATGGCATTACCAACTTCACTTTAACAGAACGAGATCTGGAAGTAGAAGAAAAAGACTATAAAACTCTTACTTCTACTGTATTAATGATAGATATCTCGCACTCTATGATCTTGTATGGTGAAGATAGAATTACTCCAGCCAAAAAGGTGGCAATGGCGCTTGCTGAGCTTATAAAAACAAGATATCCTAAAGATACACTCGATATAGTAGTATTTGGCAATGATGCCTGGCCTATATCAATAAAGGATTTGCCTTATTTACAGGTAGGGCCATATCATACAAATACTTTTGCTGGATTAGAGTTGGCAGCCGATTTATTACGCCGCCGCAAAACTCATAACAAACAGATCTTCATGATCACTGATGGTAAACCTACTTGTTTAAAAGAGAATGGCAGGTACTATAAAAACAGCATGGGGCTTGATAGAAAGGTGATTAATAAAACGCTGAATATGGCCGCGCAATGCAAACGCCTCAATATTCCAATCACCACATTTATGATAGCTCAAGACCCCTACCTTCAACAGTTCGTAAGAGAATTTACACAAATTAATGGTGGAAGAGCCTTTTATAGTTCTTTAACTGGTCTGGGAGAGTACATATTTGAAGATTACATAAAGAACAGACGCAAAACGGTGAGATAAAAATAAGACATGGATTACAACAACATAAAAACACTTGGCCAATTAAAAGCCTCAAGCTATAAATCGTTATCCGTAAAAGACGAGCTCCGTAAAAATCTGATCATTCAGCTCCAAAATAAGGATGCTGGATTTGAAGGTATTTTAGGTTATGATGAAACTGTAATTCCTGAGTTGCAAACAGCTATTCTATCACGCCATAATATTTTATTACTGGGTTTACGTGGGCAAGCAAAAACACGAATTGCCAGGTTAATGGTAAACCTTTTAGATGAATACATACCATACATAAGCGGAAGTGAGATTTTTGATGATCCATTGAACCCTATTTCCTGGTATGCAAAGCACGAAATTTTGATTCATGGCGACAATACTCCTGTGAGCTGGCAACACCGTAGCGAAAGGTATACTGAAAAGCTAGCTACTCCTGATGTAACTGTAGCCGACTTAATTGGTGATGTTGACCCTATTAAGGCTGCAACCTTAAAATTGACCTATAACGATGAACGTGTAATTCACTTTGGTTTAATACCCAGAGCACACAGGAGCATATTTGTAATTAATGAGCTGCCAGATTTGCAAGCTCGCATACAGGTAGCATTGTTTAATATGCTTCAGGAAAAAGACATTCAGATAAGAGGTTTCAAATTACGTTTACCTTTAGATGTTCAGTTTGTTTTTACAGCAAATCCTGAAGATTATACCAATAGAGGTTCAATTGTAACGCCTCTTAAAGACCGTATTGAGAGTCAGATTTTGACCCACTACCCCAAAACAATTGAGATATCAAGAATGATCACTTTTCAGGAAGCCAAGCTAACTGAAGAGCAGAAAGCAAATATTGAAGTAGACGGGTTAGTAAAAGACCTGATAGAGCAGGTAGCATTTGAGGCGAGAAAAAGTGAATTCATTGATCAAAAATCAGGAGTATCAGCTAGACTAACTATTACTGCATATGAAAATCTGATTAGTACTGCAGAGCGAAGAATGCTAATAAATGGAGAGAAAAGCACTTCTGTTAGGCTTTCGGATCTAGTTGGTATCATCCCGGCTGTAACAGGCAAAATTGAGCTTGTTTATGAGGGAGAATTGGAAGGCCCGGCAAAAGTTGCAAATACACTTATTGGAAAAGCAATTAAAACATCTTTCGCCAGATATTTCCCTGATCCGGAAAGAGCCAAAAAAAGCAAAACTGCAAATCCATATAATGAGATTACAGAATGGTTTACTGAAGGAAATACTTTAGACATTGCAGACTCCCTCGGCCAGAAAAAATATGAAAAACAGCTTATGGAGGTTAATGGATTATATGATCTTGTTAAGAAATTTCATGCTAAGCTAAGTGAGGCTCAAACTTTATTGCTAATGGAATTTGTATTACATGGCTTGGCAGAATATTCGCAATTAAACAAAAAATATCTTGAAGGAGGATTCGGATTCTCGGATATGTTTGAAAGCTTATTTAACACTGAGTTAGGGGATGATGATGACGATATTAATTTCAGATAGTTTTACTATAAAAAACACTTAAATGGGAAGATTACCCGCACTTATACTTTTATCTATTTTTCTGCTGGCTTTTGATTACTACTGTTACCGTGCAGTGTTATCAGTATTTAAAAAATGGAAGCCTGCCACAAAAAAAACATTCTCTGTAATTTGGTGGACTTATACTGGCATTCTTGTAATAGGGGTATTTGCGGCTATCTATGTACCATCTTACTTACCACTATACTTAAGCCTACGCTCTGTTATACTTGTGGCTTTCTTTTTAACGCTGATTTGTAAGGTAGTAATGTTACCGTTTTTATTAATAGATGACATCAGAAGATTAATCATTAAAATAAACAGACATTTTAAAAATAAGAATACCGTTCGTTCTAGTGAAAAAGTTGCTGTTGCTGACCCTATTGGGGAGCCAATAAGCCGCTCATCATTTATAATCAAAGCAGGTTTACTTACTGCGGCAGTCCCCCTAAGTTCTCTTACATGGGGCATCTCCTCAGGAGCATACGACTACAAGGTAAAACGGAGAACATTAATTCTCCCTAATCTACCAAAGGCATTTGAAGGTATTAGGTTTGGTCAGATTTCAGACATTCACTCAGGAAGTTTTTACAATAAGAAAGCTGTACAGGGTGGCGTGGATATGTTGTTGGCAGAAAAACCTGATTTTATCTTCTTCACAGGAGATCTTGTAAACGATATGGCTACTGAAATGCGTGATTATCAAGATTTGTTCAGCAAGGTTAAAGCACCTCTGGGTGTTTATTCTGTGTTGGGTAATCACGATTATGGTGATTATCATTTCGGTGGTGGCCCCTCAGCTGCTAAAGCCAAAAATCTGCAAGACGTTATTAAAACCCATAAAGTAATGGGTTGGGATTTATTAATGAATCAACATCGACGCCTAAAAGTAGATGGTGAGGAGATTGGAATATTAGGAATTGAAAACTGGGGAATGGGTCGTTTCCCTAAATATGGCAGGATGGACCTGGCAACTAAGGATACTCATGATTTACCGGTGAAACTCCTTCTATCTCATGATCCTTCTCACTGGAGGCAAGAGGTGCTGAAAAAATATCCGCAAATAGATGCCATGTTTAGCGGTCACACACACGGTATGCAATTTGGGGTTAGAACTGAACATTATCAGTGGAGCCCAATACAATACATTTATAAAGAATGGGCAGGCCTTTACCAAGAGCAAAATCAACAACTGTACGTAAATGTTGGTTACGGATTTTTAGGCTACCCAGGAAGGGTTGGAATTTTACCGGAAATAACGATATTTGAGTTGAAGCGGGCTTAATTAATCCGCTTCATGCAAATGATTAAAAGAGTACTCCTTTCTATTCTTGATTTCTTACTGTTTAGCAACCTGTTCATTGGCATTTGCGCCGTTGCTCAGGGCTTGGTAACTTATCATCTTTTGCATGTTCCAGCCGATAAATATATCCTTGCTTTCCTATTCTTTTCTACTGTAGGGCTTTACAATTTTAGTATGCTGTTAGCAAAACCCAAAGACCCGGGAAACTCTCCCTATATTAGGGTTAGGTGGATATTCTCGCATCATCGTCTAATCATTTCGATTACCTTGATCTGTATTTTGTGCTTAATCCCTTTGGGTTTATGGTATCTCAGTTTTGAATCAAAACTGCTAATGGTGTTTACAGGACTAATGGCCGCTGGGTACAATATACCTTTCTTAACACTTAACAAGCAGCAAATTGGTTTAAGAAACATTCCTGGCATTAAGCTATTCCTTATAGCCCTGGTATGGTCTGTCAGTTGTGTACTATTACCAATAGTAGAACTGGAGCGTAGCAGTCCGATCAATATTTCCACAGCTGAGACACTTTTGTTGATCGCCAAGCGCTTTTTATTCATTGCAGCTATCACTGTTCCATTTGACATTAGAGATCTGTTCCAGGACAAGCTATATGCCCTTAAAACAATACCTGTAATGCTAGGAGAGAAAAAAGCATACCTATTCTGCCAATTCTTATTGGGTCTCTATATTGTACTCCTGGTTCTGTTTAAACAAGCAACAACTGGAGATATCCTTGCGCTCAGCCTAACCATAATCCTAACAGGATGGTTAATTTTTAAATCAAACATCAAAAAGAATGAATATTACTATTTCTTCTTTTTAGATGGCACCATGCTCTTACAATATCTCGCGCTATTATTATTTGCTTCTTTTACGTTCCTTTAAATTACGCAGGATTAAAGCGGTAACCAACACCCCTTACTGTTTGTAGCAATTGTGGGTTATCGGGATTAAGCTCTATCTTTTTACGTAAGCGCACAATATGCATATCAAGAGTTCTTGTATTCACATCAGAATTATATCCCCAAACAACTAACATAAGTTCATCTCTATTAATTACTTTATTAGGGTTTCTTAAAAAGTAAAGTAAAATTCTGTTCTCAAGAATAGTAAGTTCGATCTTTTTCCCATTTCTGAAAAGGGTGTGAACATTAGGATGATGTTCCATATTTCCAAAACGATGAACTTCCGAGCGATCATTATTAAGCAAATATTTAACCTTACTATCTAGCATCGCTACCAAAACATCCATATTAAATGGCTTGGTTACATAATCAGAAACACCAAAATTATATGCATCTATTTTATCTACATCCTGGGCTTTAGCTGTCAGCATGATAATAAGATTTTCAAATCCTTGTTTACGAACTTCTTCGCAAACTTCTGCTCCCTGCTTGCCTGGCAACATCCAATCTAAAAGAACAATATCTGGTTGCTCGTCCATTATCATTTTTTCTGCCGCTAAGCCGTCACCAACCTCTAAAACATCATAACCTTCAGCTTTTAAACGATGTACAACCAGAAAGCGTAAATTCTCGTCATCTTCAACTATCAGTATTTTAATTCCCTTAGACATATTTTTTTATTTATTTCACTATAAATGCAAACGTATAATGACTCTAGTCATTATATGGTAATACAATTTTAAATTCTGTTCCCTTATCAATTTTACTTTTCACCGTAATCTCGCCACTCATAAAGTTAACGAGTTCCTTACAGAAAGCCAAGCCAAGCCCCACACTTCCATTTTGGTTGTACTGGTTTTGAATGCGGAAAAACTTCTTAAAGATATTATTAATTTCTGACGAAGGAATCCCTATTCCCTGATCAATAAACCGAAATACTACCTTTCCCTTTATTAAACGGGCAGATATATGAAGACGTTTACGTTCTACAGGTGAATATTTATATGCATTTTCTGCCAGATTGTCGAATAGACTTCCAAGCAACACCGGATCAGTAATAAATGTTTTGAAGCCATTGACATCAAAGGTAAAATCAAAGTCAGGGTATTTAAGCCGATGCGATTCAACCGTACTCTCAATAAAATCAGCAATATTAATTTTCTCTGAATTTAGCTGTATTGCTTTGTTTTCTATTTGCGTAAAAGCAAGCAGCTTATTCATTAATCCATTCAGTTTATCAGCCTCCTCATCAAGGATTTTTCCATAAAGTTTTAATTCCTTATCTGTAAGGCTCGAAGCACTTTTAATATTGTTCCCCGCTATTTTAATTACACTCACGGGTGTTTTAAATTCATGAGTAAGGTTATTCATGAAATCATACTGAAGTTTAAACATCTTCTGATTAATGTTCAGGTTTCTATAAATCAAAAATGCCACCAATACCAAAATGCTGTAAAAAAGAAAAACTCCTAAAGCTATCGGCAAAAAATAACTCAGAATCTCTTTATCAATAAAGGATTTTGAAGAAATGAAATAAAGTTTATAGTCCGAAAATGGCCCAGGCAACGTTATTTCAGTAGTAACATACAATGAAGATGTTTCAATGGGATCGTAAGTTAGAGGCTCAATTTTGATATATTGATATAGCAATGGCCTGGAATTAATAATCCTTATTTTATATGGATCTAACTGGAAGGAAAGCATATCCTGCTGATAAACAGGCTGTGGATTTAAAACCCTCCTCATCATGGCTTTGTACATTTTAAGATCCTCTATTCTTGGGATATTCAAATAGGTAATCTTGTTGGATCTTACATTACTAAAGTTACTAAAGAGTTCATCCTGACTAGGTATACGATTAGTATCAAGACTTTCGATATAGGTAACCAGCTTTAGGGCTAAAGCATTAAAATCGTCTCCAGCAATAAAATTACGCGTATTCTCACTCGAAAAAAGCTTAACAGAATCCATTGGCACCAAGCTTCCAAACTGATAAATACTTTTAGGTCCAAAGGAGAACTTTCCAATATTTAATCCGTCGCTTACAGGAGTATTTTTAACTTCAGAATCATAAAATATCACTTTAGATACAAATGGATACTCCAGCAGTACAGTATCAACAAAGCTTGCGGCAGTTGCCGAATCCAGATAGCCGTTGTAATAAGAAACTTCGGGAAGTTTTTTCTGAAAGAAATCGTTATACGGTTTAATGCTTTGCTCCAATACATTTACTTTCTCAGAGACAAATTGATTTTCTATATACTTTGTACTAAACCTATGAGCCAACAAAAGAGATAGCGAAAAAAGCACCAACATCAGAATGATGAAGGTGAGTATTAATGGGAAATTCTTACGATAACCGCTTTTCTTCTCTGAAGACATGAGGTTGAATTTACTTCTTTTTTAGGTTAACTTCTAAAAACGATTCAAGGGCAGTATATAGTTTCTGTCTTCCTTCATCATTTTTACTATGAAACGGATCGCCATCATTTTCCAAATAGGTTACGCTTATATTTCGCTTTTGGAGATTTTTAACGAACTGCATCGTTTCGCCGGCATTCATATTAGGGTCTTTAGTATTTTGGGCAATAAATATGGGTTTCTCTATCCTATCAACCTGAAATAAGGGTGAAGATTGACGCATCTTATCTACATCCGTTAGCGGATTGCCTATAACCTCATAATACATTTGCAGTTTCGGTTTTAAGAACGGCGGTATCGATTTTAGATAAGTGAATAAATTAATAACTGCTGAATTTGATGCTCCGCAAGCATAAGTTTTATTTTCAGAATACAAGCCATTAAGTGCAATGTATCCACCGAAGCCACTTCCGTATATTCCAATCCTTTTAGGATCTGCTATTTTCTTACTTATCAGCCATTTAACACCGTCGTTAATGTCATGTTGTATTTTACACCCCCATTGTTTAAAACCTGCGGCCATGAAAGCTTTTCCATAGCCTGAGGAGCCTCTGTAATTTACCTGAAAAACAGCATAACCCCTATTTGCCAGGAACTGCACTTCGGGATTATAACCCCAGCTATCTCTTGCTACAGGTCCATCATGGGGCAACACTACAACAGGTAAATTCTCGGACTTTTTGTTTAATGGCAGTGTTAAATACCCCTCTATTTTCATCCCATCTCTCGTCATGTAGCTAATGGGTTTCATTTCACACATGTCTTCTTCATTAATGGCAGAATTGAAGTCGCTTAACTTTCTTATTTTTCCTTTTGCCTGGAAATAAATATAGTATGATCCCGGATTCCGATCTGTAAACGTTCTAACTATAAAAACGGTTTCGGCTTTATCTCGATCTATTATCCTTGTTTCCGTTTTAGGCAGTAACTTATCTAAATTATTATATAATAACTTTACTGAATCGTCAAGATAATGCTTCTCCTTTTTCCAGGTTTCATAAACGACAAAAGACATTTTCCCTTTTCTTCTGGAGTATTGGGCATCTGTAATATTAATGTTTTCATCACCAAACAAAACCTTAATTTCTTTACCAGATTTACAATCAAGTTCAACAAGGGCTGCTTTATCCCTGTTTACATTAGAAATCGCATAAATAACATTGGGCTTATTTTTAGAAAAAGCTATTGGTCGTAATGTAGTTTTAAAATTATTGGTTACTATAGGCTTAAAAGCCTGATCCTCTTTTTCTCTATACAGCAAGGTCTCATTTACGCCATCGCTGCTAGTTGCCAACCGGAGTTTACCTTCAGAGTCTGTTGTCCAATCGGTAATATTTCCTGGGTTTTTAGCGGCCATATCCATTTTTCCATTACGAACATTTAAGCGATAAACATCAAAAACTGTCGAATCTCTTTTATTAGATGATACAAGGAGGTATTTATCATCCATAAGTTGATCATCCAAAACCTTTATCCTGCTCTTTTCATTATTGGTCAGTTGTCGCTCATTACTGCCGTCCTTGTTAATAATGAATATATCAGAAAGTCTTAGCGCCTGATCTGTTTCTTTATAATAAATGAGTTCATCTTTATTTACCCAAAAATAAAAAATGATGCTCTTTTCCTTTAATTGAGTTATCCTTTTCCCCTTACCAGTTTCAATATCCTCTACATACAAATTTTGATTCTTGCCATCTAACCTTAAGTAAGACAAGTTTCTTGCATCAGGAGAAATTCTATAGCCGATCCTATTTTGCGATTTAAAAAAATCGTCGATAGGCATTACCCTCACTCCTTCCTGTTGTGTACAAGCTAAAGCAAAAAGTGATAAGAAAAGAAGAAAGTACTTTTTATATACAACCATATCATTTTTCTGCTTACAAAGCTACGCAACACTGTTAGTGTAAGTTTAGTTTACACTAATATTGTTACCGTATAACCAAATATCAATATGCTCAAAATAAATTAAATATTTACTTAATGTGAATTATCTATTAGGCACAATTAAGCTTTAAACCAATAAAAAAACTAATAAAAGCCTCATAACCAAAGGGAATAAGTATTAAGTAATACAAAACATTCTTTGAGTAACATTTAAAATACGTATTGATGTTTTTACCAATAGAAAGGAAATTAGGATTCAAATCATTATTTTAGGGTCTCTATTGATAGCCCCCCCGATGAAAAAATTAATCCTGTCCTTATTTTTCTGTTATGCAAGCTTTCTTTGTTCTGCTCAAAGCAATGCAGATGAAGGGTTGGCTTTTCAATATTACCAACAAGGTCAATATCAGGAAGCATCCATTTTACTGGAAAAACTATTTAATACAACCAAAAACGACACCTACTTTGATCTGTATTACACCTCTCTTATTAAGCTCAAAAAACTGGAAGAGGCTGAAAAAATTGCAAAAAAACTGATTAAGCAGAATCCGAAAAACCTACATTATACCATGGCACTTGCTCGGGTTTATCAGGAAAAAGGACAATTGGATGCTGCAAATAAGGCATACATGGAAACGTTGAATAATTTACCTGCCGACGAATTCAAGATAAGAGAGGTTGCAAATATCTTTTATAGTTTTCAGGCCTATGACCTCGCCATATCAACCTTTCTACAGGGCAGAAAGATCTTAAACAACGAAAAAATCTTCACTTACGAACTTCTAAGCATCTATCGCTACAAAAAGGACAAGAATATGCTTGTACAGGAATATATCAATGCACTTCCACAAATGCCCGAGCTATTACCTCAGGCAGAAAGTGTACTATCCTCCGTCCTGGAAGACAATGCTGATTATCTTATTCTACAGGCTGCCTTATTAAAAAAAATACAGAAAGAGCCACAAACAGAAATCTATACCAAACTTTTGATATGGCAATACCTCCAGCAGCAGGAGTATGAAATGGCATTAAGACAATTGATAGCACAAGACAAGCGTATAAAAGACGATGGCGCAATATTGTTTAATACGGCTAACACTTTTCTAGCTAACCAGGCTTATACTACAGCCATAAAGGCCTTTGAATACATCGTTAGCAAAGGCAAGGAAAACCCATACTTTTTATCAGCGAGGATAGAAATGATAAGTGCAAAATATCAGATGGCAACTACCGGTCAATTTGACAAAAAGGCTATTACTGATTTAGGAGCTGAGTATACTGCTATCATTGAAGAGTATGGAAAAACAGCACAGACAGTGTTTGCAATGAAGAAATTGGCTAATCTGCAAGCATACTATCTTAATGATTTAAGCAAAGCGGAAAAAACACTTGAAGATGCATTAGCAATTAACGGTCTCTCAGCAGCCGAGACCGGCCAAATGAAACTTGATCTCGGTGACATCTATATTTTAACACAACAACCATGGGAGGCTTTTTTAATTTATGAGCAGGTTGCTAAGCAATTTGAAAATCAGGCTGTAGGCAATGAAGCTCACTTTCGTTCGGCTAAACTTTCCTTTTATCAAGGTAATTTTTCTTATGCAAAATCTCAGGCAGATGTTTTAAAGGCATCTACTTCTCAATTAATTGCAAACGATGCGTTAAACTTGAGTTTAATGATTTCTGATAATTTGCAGTCAAAAACAGATAGTAATGCACTTAAGATGTATGCAGATGCTGAGATGCTTGAATTTAGAAATCTGCCGGCTAAAGCCCTCACAAAACTGGACAGCATTGCATTAGCTTTCCCAAACAATAGTTTAACGGATGATATTCTAATGGCGAAATCAAGGATATACATCAAAACAAATGATATAAACAATGCAGTAAAGGTGCTTAAAGAGCTCATAGATCAACAAGGAACTAGTCTTTGGGCTGATGATGCCTTATTTACATTAGCAGATCTCTACGAGAGAAATTTAAAGAATAATGAAGAAGCCAAAATACTATATCAAAAACTAATTAATGATTATCCCGGAAGTATGTTTACCACAGAAGCGCGAAAGCGTTTTAGAAAACTTCGTGGAGATAATATTGGTACATAGTTCTATCTTTGTACTATGTTATTATACAATGTAACCACAATTATTGAAGATAATTCGGCAGACCGCTGGCTTCAATGGATGCAGGAAATCCACATCCAACAAGTAATGGAAACAGGCCTATTTGTATCCTACAAACTTCTAAAAGTAATCGACTCCCCAAACGAAGGTGTAACGTACTGCGCGCAGTATATAACTGAGAACATGGACAATTACTTAGAATATAAGGATAAACATGCCCCTTCGTTACAAGACAAAGTAAATGAGAACTTCAAAAACCAACAAGTTTCCTTTACTTCTTTAATGGAATATCTCGCTTAAACTCTTTTATGAATATTACAAAAACTCCTATTTCCGATCTTTTAGTTATTGAGCCCAAAGTCTGGAAAGACAATCGTGGATATTTTTACGAAAGCTATAATTCAAAGTTGTTTGCTGATGCAGGCATAAATGCCGACTTTGTTCAAGACAATCAATCATTTTCTCAGAAAGGTGCATTACGTGGGCTTCATGCTCAAAAAGCGCCCTTTGCACAAGGAAAATTAGTACGGGTTTTACAAGGAAAGGTTTTAGATATAGCAGTAGATATCAGAAAGCAATCAGATACATACGGCCAATATTTTAGTATTGAGCTAAGTAGCGAAAACCATAAGCAATTATGGGTACCTCCTGGGTTTTTGCATGGATTCTTAACTCTTGAAGATAATACTATTTTCACCTATAAAGTAACCAGTTACTACGATAAAGCTTCAGAAATTGGTGTAATATGGAATGATGCTGACTTAAATATAGACTGGAATAGCAACATTACAAAAGAAGATTTATTGCTCTCTGAAAAAGATCTGGTACTACCAGCTTTCAAAGACTTTGATAGTCCTTTTTAAGTCTTGTTATATTTACAAATAAACTTAAATAAAAGTGCCCCGTTAAAATCTTAACGGGGCACTTTTATTTTTGCCAAAAAGCGAGTTTTCTATGAAAAGGCCTTAGAACTTCCCCTTCGAAGTTCAGCCTTAGAATAGAACAGCGAGCTTTTATTTTATTGCTTGATCAAATCGTAAAGTTCATCCAATTTTGGAGAAAGTACAATCTCTATTCTACGATTCTTGCTTCTACCTTCTGCCGTTGTATTCGCATCAAGAGGTTGAAATTCTCCCTTACCTGTTGCTGTCATACGAACACTTTCAACCTTACTAACTTCAGTTAAGTAACGAACTACAGAGGTTGATCTTAAAACACTTAAATCCCAGTTGTCTTTAATTTGCCCAAGGTTAGTGATTTTTTGAGAATCAGTATGTCCTTCAACGGCTATATTAATTTCCGGCTGCTGTTTCAATACATCCGCCAGTTGACTCAAAGCCTGTTTTCCCTTTTCATCAATAATGATACTTCCGGAAGGAAATAATAATTTATCCGTTAGCGACACATATACTTTCCCGTTTCTAATTTCAACAGTTAAACCATTTTTAGTAAAGCCTAAAAGAGCTTGCTGTAATTTTTCTTTTAACTGATTTGTTGCTTCATCGCGCTTACGCAAGATTTCTTCAACTTCCTTTAAGCGTTGTTCTCGCTTTTTAAGATCGTTAGAAAGCTTACTGATCTCTGTAGAGCTGTTATTCTTTAGCTTGGCATAATTACTATCCATTTCAGAATACTTGCCCTTTAAATCATTTAATGCACTACTTAAGCCAGTAGTATCTTTTCTTAATCTTGCGATAAGACTTTCAAGGCTCTCATTCTTCGCTTGCGAATCACTCCAGCCAGTGCGTAATGAATCTTGAGTGGCAAGTAATGACTTGTATTTTTTAGGAGATAGAACAACGCAGGAGCTGAATGCACTGACAAACAGTCCAACGAATAAGAATAAACTAATTTTTTTCATTAATGTGTTATTAATTTAGTGATTAAGAAAACGCGCACAAGCCTATTGATTTAGGCTCTAACCCTATACGCGTTTTTCGATAAATTTATTGCGCTACTGCGTTTCTCAAAAATAGAATAAAAGGATAAACACTTTCAAAAGCAGTTTTCAACTTATCAACGATTTCTGGTTTTAAGAACTCGTCATCTTTTAAAGGGCAGATTGCAATAAAGCTCTTTAATTTTAACAACTCTATTTGAGGATGATCCGTTTCATAGCCTTTTGGAGCTTTTTTTAGCTTATCTTCTTCACTTAAACTAAAAATATTCTTAAAGCTTTTTGCTTCAATTATGCTCAGAAATTCTGAAGTATTATAATCAATTTCTTCTCTGACACTTTTTAAAACTGATGCTTCAGGCATCCAGAACCCTGCTCCTAGAAAGCACTCCCCTGGCTGTATATGAAGATAGTATCCAGGACCATGAATATCACTTCCTTTGATATTAAAGGAAATACCAAAATTATTCTTGTAAGGGTCTTTGTTTTTACTAAAACGAACATCCCTATAAATACGAAGCAGACATTTTTTAGCGGGGGTATCAATAGAAAATTCAGGATCTATTGCAGCTAGCTTAGGAATCAGCTGATCAATAAAAGCCAATACATCAGCTTTTGCAGTTTCATACCTGTTTTTGTTTTCGGCAAACCATTCACGGTTGTTGTTTTGAGCTACATCAGTAATAAAAACGAGTGTTTCTGGCTTAATCATGGTTTATCGTAATAGGCGTTATACTTTATTTTTGGAGATAGCCAATGTAATAAAATCACCCGGGAATAACGATAATTGAATGGAGCTAAAATTAAGCATCCGGTAAAGATTACAGAGAGATAAAGCCATAAAGATTCGAACTCAAGGTTTCCACCTGACAATACATAAGTCGCTATTCCTAATGCAATCATTTCAGCGCAATTCATTGCATAACTCACATACATTGCTGCATAAAAATAACCAGGTTCTATTTCAAAGCGCTGACCACAATGTCCGCATACAGTATTGGTATGCTGTATGTTAAAACCGTAAAGACTTCCGGTAAAGATGTCTCCTCTTCTGCATTGAGGGCATTTTCCATGAACGAGCGCATATAACTTAGATGTTTTCTGCATAGCTGACAGTTTTTTTTCGGTACTTCACATACCACAACACGCCCATTCCGGATATTAGAAGATATGGGATAGCCAAAAGATATAAAATACCTGAATTTAGACCTTTTCCCTGTGTATTACCATTCTTTACACTTTGTTCTGCACTTACAGTACACATTGCACATTGTGCATTCGCACTATTCGAAGATGATACTGTCAACAGAATCATAAAGAGGAAGATAACTGCTATCTTTTTCATGTTGCAAATATAGGTAAAGAAACATTTATAAAAGGAAATGAAGCGCAATAAGCCTGTCATTAAATAAAAAAGCCCTCTGCCTTATAGGGCAGAGGGCCTAACAGAAGCTGGTTAAACACAGCTTCTCAAAATATCTTAAAAATTATAATAGGGAGATATCATTAGATATACAACTACGCCTGTTACAGCTACATATAACCATACTGGGTAAGCCCATCTTACAATCTTCTTATGACGCTCCACTTGCATATTAAATCCTCTTAAAAAGCTTACAAGGATTAATGGCAGTACGATAATAGCAAGGATAATATGGGTGGCAAGGATAAAGAAATAAATATAACGGGTAGAGCCTACAGCAGCCAATTCAACTGCCGATAGTATACCATCATGATCTATATCTCCAAACTTAGTGTCTTTTTCATAAAGATGAAAAACGATATAAAAAAGTAGAAAGATTGCTGAAAGGATAAATGTAATTACATTAGTCACCTTGTGAGCTTGTATGTTCTTTCTTTTTATAAAAATTAAAGATACCACAAGCAGTACTGAACAGGTTGCATTAATACCTCCAATAATATGAGGAAACAGATATATGAACGATGGCTTATTTTCCGGTGGTGGAATTAGCTTTAATGCAATAACAACAAGTAAAACAACTGCCGTTACAATCCATATTAATCTTAAAAAAAACTTATCGTTAAAATTCATATCCTATCAATTTAGAACTTCTTATCTACCGTCTCTAGAGTTCCTTAACTCTTCTGCTAACAACACTTTAATTTCATCATCTAGTTTTAATAAGGCTTCACGGCTGGTAGCCTCGTAATAACCTCTTATGCGACGATGAGTATCAAGCAATACAAGCATATTGCTATGAATAAATTTACGCTCAGAACCAATCTGCTCTTGATGCGCATCTAAGGCCAATCCCTTTTTTACTAATGTAAATAACTGGGTACTATCTCCAGTTAACAAATCCCATTTTCCTGCATTTGCGGAAAGTGTTTTAGCGAAATTCGAAAGCACTTGAGGTTTGTCAGTCTGAGGATCAATACTGATTCCTACAAAATGAATAGCCTTATTATGCTGATAAGTTTCATTAAAACCCTTCATTGCCTTTGTAGTAAATCCTGCGCCATTTACCTCGCCTTTACTATAGAACAAACTAACTATTAAAATCTTATTGTTATAGCTACTTAAGCTAACAGAATCACCATTTTGATTAACTAATTTAAAATCATTAACCTCATGGTAAATTGTATCCGGCACTTTATTACCCCTCACAGAATGAAATGTACTGGCTACTACTTTCTCACCAAAAATAGGAAGTGGTTTATACCTGTTTTTCCCTTTTTCCTGGAGTAAATAATACAAAAATCCTGGTACCGCTAATATGGTGACCAGGATTAAGATTTTTTTTATTGGAGTACCCTTCATTAAACTAAAGGCATATGTAAGTGTAAGTATCCGCCTTCAATTAACATCAAAACAATAAAGTAAAAGATAAAAATAAACACAACGGATAAAGAAACCTGAAGTCCTACTTTCTCATATTTAAGGTGCATAAAGTATGCAACAATATAAAATGCTTTTAATAAAGTTAATGCGATGTAAACGAAGTTACCTACGTGCTGAGACATATGACCACCTGGTATAAGAACCAAGGCAATAATAAACTCAATTACTGTGATTGCAAGCAGGATACCAAATACCTGCCATATTTTCTTTTTGTCTAACCCAGCATGTTCACCATGTGCATGCTCGTCGTGAGAGTGATCTGTATGTATTTCTGACATAATATTTTAATTGAGAAAGATTAAACTAGATAGAAGAATGTAAACACGAATACCCAAACAAGATCAACAAAGTGCCAGTATAAACCAACCTTTTCAACCATTAAGTAATGACCGCGTTTTTCGAAAGTACCATTAATTGTCATACATAAAATGATGATATTAATGATCACACCACTAAATACGTGGAATCCGTGGAATCCTGTAATTGTAAAGAACAGGTTTGAGAACTGAAGTGCAGATACTGTAGATACTTCACCAGTAAACAAATGATGTAAGGTTTCCATTGTTGGAATCTTTCCCCAACCAAACCCTTCATGGAACAAATGCGTCCATTCTGCAGCCTGACAACCAAGGAACATTAAACCACCTATAATAGTAGCAACCATCCACCATACTACTTCTTTTTTAGAGCGTCTGTGACCGGCCTCTACTGCAAGTACCATAGTTACCGAGCTCATGATCAAAATAAACGTCATAATACCCACAAAAACCAGTGGTGCACCTTTATCGGCTATGCCTGGAATAGATTGGAAAACCAAATCCGGATCTGGCCATGTAAACTTACTGAAGCGCTGTGCTCCGTAATAGATCAATAATGACGAAAATGTGAATGCATCAGAAACCAGAAAAAACCACATCATTATTTTGCCGTACTCTACTGACCACGGCGAGCGGCCCCCACTCCATGGAGTAGTTTTTACCTGATCTAATTGTGATAATGAACTCATTTTGTAAATAGTAATAGTTTGTTAAAAATTCTAACTGTTCAAAAGTAAAAAAACATACAGATATATCCATAATATATCTATAAAATGCCAAAATATAGAAGCAATTTCCATCCGGTACTTGCGCGTTTCTACGGGCATTTCTTTATAAGCCCCAATAAGGGCATTTAATACAATACATAAACCTGCGAAAATGTGTAGTAAGTGGAAACCTGAAACTACATAGATAACAGAGATAGCAGCATTATTATTTACCATTGCTGCTCCGCTATTATATAGAGACGACCAAGCTTCTACCTGCAGATATCCAAATACTATTCCCAGACCAATTGTTAGCCATAAGAACAATCTTTGTTTTGAAATTTGACCATTTCTTAATGCTCTTGATGCCAGAAATAAGCAAATACTGCTACATAATAATGCAGCTGTGCTATAAATGAAAACATCAGGCAGTACCAATCCGTGGCCCTTACCTTTTGAGGCTGCGAAAACAATATAATAACTTGTCCAACCCCCAAACATAATAGTAGAAGAAACAACAAACAACCAGATAACAAACTTTTTAGGTCTGGTATCTATAGGTGTTGAAGAATTCATGTCTTCTTTATTTAATGTGTGTACCATTTTTAATTATTTAGCTATAAAATCAAAAAATAAAATCACTTGCACTAATGGCAGATAAAAAAAGGAACAGAACATTACCTTTCTTGCACTTGCCAAATCCATATTAACCCACATTTTAAACGCTAGCCACGCAAATATCAATCCTGCAACTAATGATACTCCGGCTATATAATATCCCCCAAATCCATAAAATGTAGGCAATAAACTAACCGGTATCAATATTAACGTGCTGAGAAACGTTATAAATGCACTTGTTTTATCTCTTTTTGTAGTCGGCAATAATCTAAACCCTGCCTTTTTGTAATCATCATCAAGTACCCAGGCAATCGACCAGAAATGTGGGAACTGCCATACAAATTGCACCAGGAAAAGTATAACTGCTATTTCATCTATTTTTCCATGAGCTGCAACATATCCAATAAGCGGAGGCAAAGCTCCCGGAATGGCACCAACAAACACAGCAATAGGCGACTTACGCTTTAAAGGAGTATAAGCAAAAGCATACAAAAATATCGAAAACACTGACAATAGACCAGTTTCGATATTTAGTTTACCCAATAACCATGTTCCAAGCATCCCCATTACTAATCCAGATACTAAACCTTGACCTGTAGTCATATGTCCTGCAGGCATAGGACGATCTTTTGTTCGAGTCATTAGCTTGTCCAGGTCAACTTCAATTACTTCGTTGAAGCAATTTGCCGCAGACGTAACAAGGAATCCACCTGCTATCAGAATAAGCCACTTAGTCCAGTCTATACCAGGAACTACTCCGGCAATTTCTACCTGCGATCCAATTAAAAAAGTAACCGATGCAGAAAAAACAACCAGAAAGGTAAGTCTGAATTTAATGAGCTTAGAAAAATCTGTTAAAAACTGTTTCAAATTATATATAATTAATGCTCTTGATTGTAAGTATCTGTTTTGTAAACCAACAAATACAGATAATATTGCAGACTAAACAATAAGGTTGAAAATAAAATATGTAATGCCTGAGCATAAGGTGGTAATGCAAAGTTCGACAATATTAATCCGCTCACTATCTGAATAATCAAAACGATTGCTATTGAATTAGCTACCATCAAAGCTGTCGCTTTACCATTAAACCTGTCTTTAACCAGTTTATAGATAATAATGTTCAATATTAGAACCAACATTGCCGAATCCCTATGATAAGAGAAAATCTTGCCCACTTTAGTTAGCCAAATTTCACGGTCATTATACATTAAGGCTTTTGAAACTGCATCTACAGCTTCTCTTACTTCTGTCCCTAAAACAATTTGTAGTATACTTACTACTATCGCAAAAAAGATTAAAACCTTTAACCAAACAACCTTTGCCATAACTATTGTTACTGACTTATGCATTTGTTGTGCATAATTATAGGTATAAACCAATATGGCAAGAATAACTAAAGCGAGTAACATATGAACGGTAACAATCCATGGAACCAGATTAGTCGATACTACAATAGATCCCAGCCATGCCTGAAAAGCAACAACTACTAAATTTAACCAACTTAGTACAAGTATACGCTTTGCTGTTTTACGGTAAGTAAAAGAATAAACAAAAAGTCCAACTAATAGAAATCCCGTTATGGCACCCATTAACCGATTAATATATTCAGTCCAGGTTTTCCCAACATTAAAAGTCTCAGGCTGTAAAATAGATTCATCATGTCTGATACTATCAGCAAGGTGTCCTTTACCCAACTTATCAAGTGTTTTAGCAAAACGCTCGTTCTTTACAACGCGTTCAGCTACATACTTTTCTTTGTAATCAGCGGGTAACTGCGAAGCTGAAGTTGGAGGTACGTACTGATCAAAACACTTTGGCCAATCAGGGCAACCCATGCCGGAACCGGTACTACGTACTATCCCCCCTGCTAAAATTAGCAGCAAGGTTACAACTATCGTTATAAGGTTTAGCCTGATAAATCTCTTCTCAGATTTAGGAACCATGGTATGTATTAGATTTAAAAAAAATGAGGTATCTGTTGTAAGTATTTACCTACTGCAGATACCTCATCATATTATAAACTATAAGCTAGTCTAATTTTGTTTTGCCTGTAGCTGCTGCTTCTTTCTCTTCCCATTCTCTTTGTATACGCTCAGCTTCAGCGTTTCCTTCAAAATCATGAGGCATATTTGAGCTCATAGTTTGAGAGAAAGGCACTGTTTGAGGAATAAAGTCTTCCTCAGCACCTGGTTTGCTATAGTCATATGGCCAACGATAAACAGTTGGAATCTCACCTGGCCAGTTACCATGTAAACGCTCTACAGGAGTAGTCCACTCTAGTGTATTTGCGCCCCAAGGGTTTTGAGATGATACCTTACCTTTGAAGATTGAATAGAAGAAGTTAAATAAGAATGCAACCTGAGCTAAAGCAGCAATAATTGCAGACCATGTAACTAAAATATTTACAGTAACCCATTTCTGCATAAACTCAAATTCAGTGAATGCATAATAACGACGAGGAACTCCATCAAGACCTAAGAAGTGTAATGGGAAGAACACTAAATAAGCACAGATAAATGTGATCCAGAAGTGTAAATAACCAAGTTTACTGCTCATTAATCTTCCAAACATTTTAGGGAAGTAATGGTAAACACCTGCAAGCATACCAAATATTGCAGCAGATCCCATTACAAGGTGGAAGTGAGCAATAACAAAGTAAGTATCATGCAAGTTAATATCTAATGAAGCATTACCTAAAAATATACCGGTTAATCCACCAGATATAAAGAAAGATACCATACCAATAGCAAATAACATTGCTGGAGTAAATCTGATATTACCTCTCCATAATGTTGCTAACCAGTTGAATGTTTTAACCGCTGAAGGAACAGCAATAATCAATGTGGTAATCATAAACACACCGCCTAATAATGGGTTCATACCCGTTACAAACATGTGGTGACCCCAAACGATGAATGATAATATTGTGATACCGATTAATGAATAAATCATCGCATGGTAACCGAAAATTGGTTTTCTTGCATTCACAGACATGATCTCTGAAGACAATCCCATCGCAGGCATAATTACAATATATACCTCAGGGTGTCCTAAGAACCAGAATAAGTGTTGCCATAAAATTGGTGATCCACCTTCATTAGGCAATACCTGAGTACCCATAACAATATCAGAAAGATAGAAACTCGTTCCAAAGCTACGGTCAAATACTAATAATACAACACCTGCAACTAATACAGGGAAAGATAAGATACCTAAAATAGCTGTTAAGAAAAACGCCCATATTGTTAATGGCATTTTCCATAAGTCCATTCCTTTTGTACGCATGTTTAAGATAGTACTTACATAGTTGATACCACCCATTAAAGATGAAGCAACGAAAAGTACCATACTAATTAACCATAAGGTCATACCTAAACCAGAACCACTAATAGCAGTTGGTAATGCAGATAATGGTGGATAAACCGTCCATCCAGCACTTGCAGGTCCAGTTTGGATAAAGAATGAACTCATCATGATCACACAAGCTGTAAAGAAGAACCAGTATGAAAGCATGTTAAGGAATGGCGATGCCATATCTCTTGCTCCAATTTGAAGCGGGATTAATAAGTTACTAAAAGTACCACTCAAACCAGCCGTCAATACAAAGAATACCATGATGGTACCATGTATGGTAACTAATGCTAAATAAAAGTCAGGTTTAATCCTTCCACCTTCAGCCCATTTACCTAAAAATGTTTCTAAAAGAGGGAAACTTTTATCCGGCCAAGCCAATTGTATACGGAACAATATAGATAAGCCCATTGCTATAACAGCCATGATAATACCAGTTATCAAGAACTGCTTAGCGATCATCTTGTGATCCTGACTAAAGACGTACTTCGTTAAAAAAGTCTCTTTGTGATGACCATGATCATCATGGCTATCGTGGTTATGTGTATCGTGTAATGATATAGTTGACATAATGTGCTATTCCAGTATTGTTATTTTTTTAAAGCTATTTGATTCGTTTTAACTGCAGAAGTATCTTTTGCAGCGCTATCAGCAGGAGCTGCAGCAGCTGGTTCAGTTGCAGGAGCCGAAGCTACAGGCAAATTAAATTGCTTCCTTAAATCATCAGTTAAGTATGTTGGTAATTCAGCAACCCAAGCATCATATTCCGCTTGTGAAACAACTTTAACCTCTCTTTGCATTTTGTAGTGACCATCACCACAAATCTTGTTACATAAGAACAAATATTTAAACTTAGGATCATTTGTTTTAGCTTTCATCTCCTCAGTAGTAATTGTAGGAGTGAATTCAAAATATGATGTCATACCTGGTACAGTATTCAACTGAACTCTAAAATGTGGCATATAAAAACTATGGATCACATCTTTACTGGTAAGAATCAAACGAACCGGCTTATTAACTGGAATAACCATAACTTCTGCAAGTTGATCATCCAATGTCTTTTTATCTTTAAAATCAATTCCCAAAGCATTGTCTGAAGTAATTAATTTATAGTTTTTTAAACCAACTACACCATCAGCACCTGCATAACGAATTGCCCAGGCAAACTGAGATGAAGTTATCTCAATACTAATAGGCTTATTGTTAGGGTCTTCAACTTTATAGAAAATAGATCTCCATGTAAGGAATCCCATAAGCACAAGAACTGTTAGAACTAAAGCTGGAATGATAGTCCAGATACGTTCAATAGTATTGTTATGAGGATAGTAATAAGCTTTTCTTTTTCCGCTATGTTTATAGAAATAAGCGAAAGCAAATAAAAGAATATGTGTTACAATGAAAACAATAGTAGTAAGAATCAATGTAATATTGAACATCTGATCGATTTTCTTACCATGCTCAGAAGCTGCCTCAGGTAAGATCATGTTTCCATGAACTGTATATTCCCAATATACTCCATATAAACCTACTATAAGGAACAAGGCGAATAAACCTCCGTTTACTGCATCCCAGTTAATTCCTTTCGGTTTATCTTGAGCCTCACGGGTCAATTCATAAACCTTTAATGCCTTACCAACTATTGCTACAAATAAGCAAACCAGTAAAAATGCAAGAACATAGAACGTTGCCGTTTTATAAATCGGCCCCATATCAACAGGTTTCTCAGCGGTTGCAGCGGCCGCCTGTGCAAACGCGCTTGTATTTGCAAATGCAGTTACAATCACTGCTAGTGCCGCTATTGTTTTATTACTTATTAATTTTCTTAGACTCATTTCCTTAAAAGTAGTAACACTGTACTTCTATTATACTATTATTTATTATATCCTATCCAGATCACCTATTACAAATGGTGATTTAAACTTTCTTGTAAAAATGGATGGTTTTTTGCAATCAAAGGTTTCTTGCTTAATCCATTTAAAACGGTAAAGGTAAACAAACCTACAAAACCTATTGCAGTACCAACTTCAATAATACCAAAACCATGGTGTTCCTCAACAGTTCCTGGCATAATCATTTGGTAATAATCAACCCAGTGACCACATAATACAATGATCGATACTGTCAATAAAATATTTTCCTGTCTTTTATTATCTCTGTCCATTAACAGCAATAACGGTGCAAGGAAGTTTAAAACTAAATTCAGGTAGAACCAGAACTCATAGTTATCAAATCTTTTGTAAAAATATACTGTCTCCTCTGGCATATTTGCATAGTAGATAAGCAAGAACTGAGCAAACCATACATAGGTCCAGAAGATAGAGAAACCAAAGATAAACTGACCTAAGTTATGTAAGTGACTGTTGTTTACCCAAGCCATATAACCTGATTTCCTTAAAAGGATAAGGATAATAGCTATAGTAGCTAAACTGCTAACCCACATTGCTGCAAAGTTATACCATCCAAACATTGTAGAGAACCAGTGTGCTTCAAGTGACATCACAGTATCGAAAGCAAATATTGGTGTAGTAAATCCGTAGATCACAAGAAATACACATGAATACTTAAAGCTTTTTCTGTATGAATTTAAGCCACCCTCTAAATCTTCGTTATTAGATAATTTAGCAAGTAATAAAGCGAAAAAGCTATATACACCTAAGAAGATTACCTGACGGGCCATAAAGAAAGGCACATTTAGAAATGCTGACTTACCTTGTATTAATTTATCAAAGTTTTCGCTTTTAGGATCGGTTAAACCCGGAGCATTCCAATGATGATATAAATTGTGAGTATATAAACCTGCAGCCATAACAGCAATTAAAATCACTACCGCAATTGGTAATGCTTTAGCCATTGCTTGAGGTACACGTAGTATAGCTGCAGACCAACCAGCCTGTGCTACAAATTGAACAGCTAAAAAGAATGCGCCTGACATACAAACACAAGCGAAGTAATAAGCCATTAATAACAGGTTAGCAAAAGTACGCTCGTGAAGCGCCTCAGCCGAAAAGCCGTAGCCTATAGCCAATAATCCTATTACTATAGCGATTATGCTTAGGTTCTTTGCTTTACCTGTAAACTCAAACTGCTCAGTTAAATTATAATTGTGAGTTCCCATTTATTTCTTCTTTTCTATTTTGCTTTTTGTAATTGTTGTACATAAAGTACTACTTTCCATCTCTCTTCTGGTGACAATTGAGAACCATAAGCTCCCATCATGTTAACACCATATTTAATTGTATGATAAATCTTACCTGCAGAAAGATCTTTCATTAAACCTCCTCTTGAAGAGGTTTTCTCAGGATCATGAAATGATGGAACACCATTAATTTTTTCCAATTTAACAAGGTGACCTTGTCCATCACCTTCTTTACCGTGGCAAGGAGAGCAAAATGCATTAAATAAATGCTGTCCTTGTAAAAGGTTTTGTTCAGTTAGTGGCAAACTGTTAATCAATTTAACGCCCGCATCTTCGTAACCTTCTTTTGTGTTTGGATAAACATCCTCCTCAACAAATCCAACCGGAGCAGTATGCTTTGGTGGAGTCTGTGCGGTTTGTCCGTTTGCAAAGTTTTTATTTGCCTGATCCGGATTGTAAGCAATCGGATCATACATATTCCTTGCGTATTCTAAGCCCGTACTACGTTTATCTCTGCATGCTGAAAAAATTACAGCAGTGGCAAGAATACAAAACGAGGTTAAAACTACTTTATTCCTATTCATAGCTAACATACTTCCTTTCATTATACTTTACTTCTAAAGCACCAGCTTCTTTTAATAAATTATCAATTTTACTGTGCTCAGCATTTTCTTTTGCATCAATTGCAATAATAAACCTGTCATCTGTCGCTCTTAAATCCATTACTCTTGGAGCTCTTCCCGGGAATAAATGGGTTGAAGCATAATAAGAACCAACAAGACCAAAAGCACAAAATAAAATGGTAAGCTCAAACGTAATTGGAATAAAATCCGGCAATGCGAAATGCGGTTTACCACCAATGTTAATTGGCCAATCATACGCTGCAGCAAAGTACACAAATGACAACATGGTCATTGTACCAGTAATTCCAAAAAAGAAAGCTGCTATATCCAACCTTGAACGTTTAACACCAAGCTTTGCTTCAATACCGTGGATAGGCATCGGTGTATAAACATCATGTATCTTAATGTTATTATCCTGCAATTTTTGAATTCCATGCATCATTTCATCAGGATCACCAAAACTGCCTAAAATATATTTGATATTATTCATTGTTATATTTTTGCGTAATCTTCTTGTTTAACACTATCAAATTTCTCTAAAGACTCAATGTATTCTTCTACATGTTCTTTTTCAAGATGACCTTCTTTAATCTGTTCTAATTTAGATTGCTCACTTGCAGTCTTAAGTAGTAATTTAACCTCTGCAATAGCAATTGAAGGCAATACCCTTAAGAATAATAAGAACAAAGTAAAGAACACTCCTATCGATCCTACAAAGACACCTACGTCAACCCAAGATGGATAGAACATAGCCCAGCTTGATGGAAGGTAATCACGGTGTAATGAAGTTACAATGATTACGAAACGCTCAAACCACATACCTATGTTTACTACAATAGATAAAATCCATGTTGCAGCAATGCTGGTACGAATCTTTTTGAACCATAACAACTGCGGAGAAATTACGTTACATGTCATCATCATCCAGTATGCCCACCAGTAAGGTCCAGTTGAACGGTTGATGAAAGCATATTGCTCATATTCAGAACCTGAATACCAGGCGATGAAGAATTCTGTTAAGTAAGCAACACCTACGATAGATCCTGTTAAGATGATGATTTTATTCATCGACTCAATGTGGAACATGGTGATGTAGTTTTCAAGACCTAATACTTTACGTGCAACCAATAATAAGGTTAACACCATCGCAAATCCTGAGAAGATCGCCCCTGCTACGAAATAAGGAGGGAAGATCGTAGTGTGCCATCCTGGAATTACTGAAGTTGCAAAGTCCATAGATACAATCGTGTGTACCGAAAGTACAAGAGGTGTCGAGATACCTGCTAAGATTATAGATACAGCTTCAAAACGTTGCCAGGTTTTAACGTTACCAGCCCATCCGAATGACATGATTGAATAAACTTTACGTCTTAAACCCGTTGCACGGTCACGAATAGTCGCGATATCAGGTAATAGACCTGTATACCAGAATAAAAGTGATACCGAGAAGTAAGTAGAGATTGCAAACATATCCCAAACCAAAGGAGAGTTAAAGTTAACCCAAAGTGATCCGAATTGATTTGGTAAAGGAAGCACCCAATATGCTAACCATGGTCTACCCATGTGGGATACAACATATGTAGCCGCACAAATAACGGCAAATATGGTCATCGCCTCAGCAGAGCGGTTAATAGAGTTTCGCCAGTTCTGACGGAAGAGTAATAATACCGCCGAAATCAACGTTCCTGCGTGACCAATACCTACCCACCAAACGAAACCGGTGATATCCCATGCCCATCCTACTGTTTTATTTAAACCCCATGCTCCGATACCGAACCAGAAGGTATAACCTACGGATACTACCCAAAGGGTAGCACCGCAAAGTGCAACTATAAATCCAATCCACCATGCCCTGTTAGGCTTATTCTCTACAGGCATTAAAATATCATCCGTAATTTTTGCATACGTGATATTCTTGCCGGTGATTAATGGTTCTCTTAATATTGATTCCTTATGTCCTGACATAATTTATTTTCTTTAATATCAGCTTACGCTTGTACTGTTGTATCTGTATTTCTAATTTTTGTCATATAACCTATACCCGGTTGTACGTTTATCTCTTCTAAAACATAGTAAATGCGTTCACTACGTAATGCTTTAGATACTTCCGAGTCAGGATCATTGCCATCTCCAAATATGATTGCATTTGCAGAACAAGCTTGCTGACAAGCCATTTTGATATCACCATCTTTCAATGGACGTTTCTCAATTTTAGCTTGTAATTTACCAGCCTGAATACGCTGAATACACATAGAGCATTTCTCCATTACCCCTCTTGAACGTGTAGTTACATCAGGGTTAAGTACCAACTGAGTAAATTCATTATTCAAGTAGTTGTCAAAGCGTGAATCATTCCAGTAGTTAAACCAGTTGAAACGACGTACTTTATACGGACAGTTATTTGCACAGTAACGAGTACCTACACAACGGTTATAAGCCATATGGTTCAAACCATCTGATGAGTGTACTGTTGCCAATACCGGACAAACAGTCTCACAAGGTGCATGATCACAGTGCTGACAAAGCATTGGTTGGTGTACTACAGAAACATTATCAAGATTGTCTAAGTGAGCAATTTCTTTTTCTTTAGTTACTGAATTGATACCATTTCCATGTTCACCATGAGCTTCTTCTGCATGACTTTCACCTTCAACATTAAAGCTGTAGTAACGATCAATACGAATCCAGTGCATCTCTCTACGTCTGCGAACTTCAGTCTTACCTACAACAGGAATGTTATTTTCCACGTTACAAGCAACAATACAAGAACCACAACCAGTACAAGCATTCAAATCGATTGCCATAACCCAGTTGTTACCTGGTTTCTCATATTTATCCCACAGATCGTAAGATTTATGTTTTGCATGGTCATTACCTGAACCAGCAGCAGGATTCTTTTTATATTCTGTAAAAGTAGCTTCGCGAATAATATTTCTACCCTCAAAAGAGTGGTGAGTTTGCGTTTGAGCTAATTCTTCAGTCTTTCCTGTTCCAGAAAGTTTAACTGTAGTGGCATATTTAGATGTACCATTAGTAAAGCTCACAAATGGATAAGCATTTTTACCAACGTTATCTCCAGCTTTACCAACCTTTGTACGTCCGTAACCTAAAGCGACAGAAGCAGTTCCTTGAGCTTGTCCAGGCTGAATAAGCACTGGTAACTCAATTTCATAACCTTTATCATCTTTTATTGAAACAATATCAAACTCTTTAAAGCCTAATTCTTTTGCAAATTTAGGAGCTAAAGCAATGTAGTTATCCCAAGTTACTTTAGATACAGGATCAGGAAGCTCTTGTAAGAATGCGTTGTTAGCATGCTTACCGTCTCTCATTGGAATACTTTCGTAAACCTGTAATTCGATATCCTTAGCTAAAGCTTTGCTGTTGTTTATAATTGATGGAATTACAGCAGTAAGTGATAAACCAAATGTATAAGTACCTGCTGGTTTCAATGCCGAAGCAAAAACACCTTTTTGCAATACATCTTGCCATGTTTTACCTAAAGCAGGTAAAATACTTTTCTCCCAGTTATTACGTACATACTGATAATATTCTTTAACCGGACCATTAGACCAGATTAAAAGACTTTCCTCAGCCTGACGTGAATTAAATACAGGGTTGATAGTTGGTTGTACAATTGAGTAATATCCTTCGTATGCATTAGCATCACCCCACGACTCCAAATAGTTGTTGTTAATGGCGATTACATTACATAATGTAGAAGTCTCATCTCTTCTGTCAGAGAAAGAAACTTTTAAATCTACTTTAGCTAAACCATCAGTAAATCCTTTAGCATTAGCAACATCGTAAGCCGGGTTGCTATCTAAGAAAAATACTGCAGCAACTTCACCTCTACCCATTTCGTTGATAAATTCAGCAAATTCTGCGTCATTACCTGCGTAACGTTTACAAGGATTATCAAGATCTATAGTAGTACCGTAGCTACCAATTGCCGAATTGATTGCATTTACCAAGATTTGGGTAGATACATCATTCGAACCTGAAACTACAAGTGACTTTCCTTTATTTTGTAATAACTCTTTAGCTATTAATTTAAGTGCTTTATCAGCAGTAACATTATTAGGTAAAGCAGCACCCGCTAAAGCGTTTCCTGTAATTGCATTATACAAAGCAATTAAAGCAGGGCCTTCTTCTGATAATTTAACCGGAACACGAGTATCTGCGTTTGTTCCTGTTAAACTCATACCAGCTTCAAATTGGAAATGGCGAGACATTTTACCAGCTTTCAAAGATTTGTGATCTCTGTTAGAAACATATTGAGAAGTAAATTCTTCTCCGCTAATCCAGGTACCTAAAAAGTCTGCCCCGAAACTTACAATCAGGTCAGCCTTATCAAAGTTATATTTAGGAATAACAGCTTTACCAAAGCTATTTTCATTTGCTTTAATAATACCTGTATAAGAAACTGCATCATACTGAACATGCTTAGTAGTAGGATAAGCAGTTGTAAAGTCAGCAACAACCGCTTTAGTAGAAGGGCTGCTTACTGAAGATGAAACAATACGAATTTTCTTTCCAGATGCTTTTGCTTTATTTAACTCTGCTTGTACAAACTTATCAATCTCAGCCCAGTTAGTTTCTGCATCTTTTAATACAGGAGCTTTAAGTTTTGAAACATCATAAAGATCCAACACAGAGGCTTGAGCCTGAGCATCAGTACCACAATTAAACGTTCCTGCATTAGGATTTGGTTCAATCTTAATTGGTCTTCCCTCTCTGGTTTTAACTAAAACACTTTGTCCGTTAAAACTTGAAACATAGTAGTTCGGTATCCCCGGAACCACTTCTTCAGGTTTAACCAGGTAAGGAATTGATTTGTGAACAGGAGCAGTTTGACAAGCTGCCAGTGTTACCGCACCTAACCCAAAGCCTAAAGCTTTTAAAAAGTCACGGCGTGGAGTTACTGTACTTAACCCTGCTTCATTTAAAACATCTTCTATTGGAAGTGGCTCAGCAAATTCGTTTTTGTTATTTTCAACAAAATCCGGAGTGTTTTTATACTCTTCTAAGCCTTTCCAGTATTTTTTATTGCTTTCCATTTAAGCTATATTACTGTTTATCGAACGTTCTTTTATTAAACTCTAATTAATAGTGGCACTTACCACACTCTAAACCACCCAAAGCTGCAGGAGTGATTTTCTCACCTTTCTTGATTTTCTCATGCGCTTCTATAATTTTATCATAGAATGCATTTCCTTTAGTCTCAAGTTTAGCGTCTTTATGACAGTTAATACACCATTTCATGGTAAGTGGAGAGTACTGATAAATCTCATCCATTGTATCAACCGGACCATGACATGCGAAACAAACAGGTTCATTAGGTTTTAAGCCTTTTTCTTTTCTGATAGCTTCTTCACCTACAACAACGTGTTGAGAGTGGTTAAAGTAAGCAAAGTCAGGAAGGTTGTGAACACGAACCCACTCAACTGGTTTTTCTTTCGAGTGATCGTAAGTCATAGTCGCAGGATCATATCCAAGCGCCGTATAGATCTTTTGAATCTCTGGAGAAATCTCACCATCATATTTTTCTGTTGCCTGTACTGATTTGTGACAGTTCATACAAACATTCAAAGATGGAATAGTTGAGTTTTTTGATTTAAATGCACCAGCATGGCAATACTGACAATCAATCTGATTGGTACCAGCATGAAGCTCATGTGAGAATTTGATTGGTTGAACCGGTTGGTAACCTGTATGAACACCTGTATTCCACATTCCCATCCATCCAAATGAACCTAAGGTTACAATTAGACATAGTATAAAGAAGAATACAAATTTCTTGTTTTTAAATAACCCTTTAATACCTGCTCCGAAAGAAACGTTATCTTCCTCAGCAAGAACAACTCCTTGCTTTTGAAGTATTAAACGCTCTAACATTTTCACTGCACGACCTAAAACGACCAATACAAGAATAGATATTAGGATAATTGCGGCAACACCTGCAAGTGAAAAATTAGAAACACCTTCTGAAGCTCCTTCAGTCGCTGCTTTCTCTCCTTCTTTCTTCGGCTCACCCGCTTTAGCGTAAGCTATAATGTTTTTAATTTGATCATCAGTCAAACGTGGAAATGTTGTCATCTCTGCAGCTGAGAACTTCGAAGCCTCTATAGCTTGTTTGTCTCCTGCGTCAACTAACGACTTCCAGTTTCTGATCCACTTGATTGCGAAAGCTTCATCAAGTTCATTAAGTTTTGCTGTTAGTGCAGGACCAGTACTGTTACGATCTAACTGGTGACAAGAATTACAATTATCCTTAAATAGTTTGCGGCCCTCTACTACATCTTGTGCCTGTGTTGCAGAAACGATTAAAACAGATAGAGCCGTAAACATGAATGCCGACTTCCAAACTCTTCTAACGATCAATGAGATATCCCTCATAATGAGTATTTTATGCTATTTTTTAAAAAACTTTATAAACGTTACTGGCTTCTAAACTTAGGTCCTCCACCAAAACGTCCACAAAAGTAAAATTTATTAACTTACCAATGACAAATAAATGACAGTAAATACAATTTATAATCAATCTAAATAGTTCGTTTTTTATGCTTTAAACGACGAAAATCAGCAATTTTTTAAAAATCACTGATTCTCTTTTAAGTCCTACTTTCAAAGCAGGACTTGTTAATTTAAATTACATTTTTAATATCCACGCAAAGATCAACGGCGCAACGATAGTTGCATCAGATTCTACGATGAATTTAGGTGTATGTATATCTAGCTTACCCCAAGTAATCTTTTCATTAGGAACTGCTCCTGAATACGACCCATAAGAAGTAGTCGAATCAGAGATCTGACAGAAGTAACTCCAGAATGGAATATTCTCCATTTCCATATCCTGATATAACATAGGAACTACGCAAATAGGAAAATCTCCGGCTATACCACCACCAATTTGGAAAAATCCAATTCCTTTACCTTCGCTATTATTGATATACCAGTCAGCTAACCAACCCATGTACTCAATACCACTTTTCATTGTAGTTGCCTTAACTTCTGATTTCATTACGTAAGAAGCGAAGATATTACCCATTGTAGAGTCTTCCCATCCTGGTACCACGATTGGCAGATTCTTTTCTGCTGCCGCCAACATCCATGAGTTTTTAGGATCAATTTCATAATACTGCTCCAAGTCTCCACTTAAAAGCATTTTATACATAAACTCATGAGGGAAATAACGTTCACCTGCATCATCAGCATCTTTCCAGATTTTGTAAATATGCTTTTGCAATCTACGAAACGCTTCCTCTTCAGGAATACAAGTATCAGTAACACGGTTGTAATGGTTCTCTAACAAATCCCACTCGTCCTGAGGGCTCAAGTCGCGATAGTTAGGTACTCTTTTATAATGTGAGTGCGCAACAAGGTTCATGATATCTTCTTCCAGATTTGCACCTGTACATGAAATAATTGAAACTTTATCCTGACGAATCATCTCAGCCAATGAAATTCCCAACTCCGCGGTACTCATCGCGCCAGCCAGCGTGATCATCATTTTACCACCTTCATCTAAGTGTGTTTCATATCCTTTAGCAGCATCCATCATTGCGGCTGCATTAAAATGGAGATAATTGCGCTCCATGAATTGAGATATAGGTCCTCTTGTTGTACTCATTTTGATCTTAATTTTGTTGTCGCAAAAATAGGCAAATAATCTTAATGCCCTAATTGTACTTCATCTCAACTTTAAAACCTCAATAATTATCCCCATCCCTCCCTCCCCTATTCTACCTTCATGACATCAAAACAAGCATATCTCCTCATTTAAATCCACTTCTAACCCCTTGTAAAATTATAGTTAACCTAACTCAATAACATTCAATTTCAATTCGAAATACTGGCCTCAAACTTGCTATGCAGAACAGATAATTAAATATTTCTACTATTTTAGGCCAATGAAGAAGATTTCCCTTTGCACCATATTTGTTTTAATAGCCGTAAACTCGATGGCGCAAAAGAAACTAATAGAACGTTACCTATCCAATAAAACAGATTCCTCCCGCAGGGCGAGCTTTATGCCTGTTCCTGTTTTTAGATATACTCAAGAAATAGGACTTGAGTTTGGTATCGGGGCGCTTTACTCTACTTACCTCGATAGAAAAGATCTTAATAATAGAAGTTCTAATTTCTCTACAGTTCTTTCCGCATCTACTAAAGGCCAATATAACATATCATTAAAAGGAGATGTTTGGACTAAACAAAACACACACCATTATATTGCAGAGGTACGTTTCAAAAGAATGCCATTTAACTTTTATGGTGTAGGCAATGAAACTCTGGCGGCAAACGAAGACAGACTAATACAAGGTTACGCTAAAGTTGGACTGGAAGCTGAAAAGCTACTTGCACCCCATCTGTACACAGGACTATCTCTTGGTTTTGAGAACTATCATTTTACAGATAAAGAGGTGGGCGGTATTTTTACTACCGATCAAACATTAATACACAAAGTTGGAGGCTCTGTATTCTATGTAGGAATTTCTCAAACCTACGACACCCGAAATTCTAACAATTACACCACTAAAGGATTCTACGGAAAGGTAACTTATCAGTACGCTCCTGATTTCTGGGGAGGCGAGAACTTTACAGGAAGCTTAATAAAAGCCAATGTTCGCAACTTCTGGTCATTGTCGCCCAAATTTGTAATCGGAGTAAACGGCTTATTCCATTCTGTTCAGGGGAAGAACATTCCATTTTATTTATTGCAACAAATGGGTAATGATGAAATGATGAGGGGCTATTATACCGGACGATATAGAGAACAAAATTTACTTGCCGGCCAGGCAGAACTACGCTATCGTTATAACAACAGATTTGGAGCAGCCATATTTGGTGGCGCAGGACAGGTATTTCACAACGGTGATCTATCTCTTAAAAGTTTCAAACCTTCCTACGGAGCGGGCGGGCGCTATTTCTTTGATCCTGAAAAAGGCTTAAGTGTTCGTGTAGATTATGGCATCGGCGAAAAACGTGCAAATGAGAAACGCCAAACCGGTTTTTACATCAGTTTGGCGGAGGCGTTTTAAATTCATTTAAAATTCCTTGATTTCCTTTAGTACTTTATAAGTGCCTGCCCTCAAATTGAATCTTACAAAAGGAACATCTTTAACTTCCGCTTTCCCTTTTTCGGTAAAGCTTACATTCTTTGCCAATGCGATATGCTCAGTGCCGTTAAATTTAATCTTATCTGCTTTGATACTGATCCGATCATTACTCATTTTTACATCACCATAAAGCAACACGTCTGCAAACCCTTTTACATAAATCACAGAGTCCTGTGCTGAATAAGAAAATTTACCATAACCATCGTCTACATCCAGACCCATTGGTCGGCGAAATACTTTTTGCTGTCCATCTGATTGGAACCTGTAGGAGATAGTATCTGAAGGGGGCACTTCCTTAACTCTGTATATTTCTATCATGGAGCCGTATCCCTTGCCATATTTAGCTTTTATTTCTTCATCTTTATCCAAGCCGCTCCTAAAACTTATATTATAACCTTTGAATTGACCAGCCCCCAAAGATTTAAACTCCTGCTCAGAGTATTGCTTACCATTGAAAACAAGTAGTAACTTTTCACCTCTGTCTAAACTTACCGATCCTCCAGCACCATTCTTCAGCATTATACTGATCTTATCATAACGACTTCCATCCTGACGTTTCTGCGGATATCGAATGTAGACCTTGCCCGACGCAAAGGCTTTATTCCTTATAATCGCGTTTTCTTTGTCAATTTTTGTGGCATACTCAATTTCATTGTGATGAGTAGTGATCTTGATTTTGCTACCAATGCTCGTCGTCCCACTTATACAAGCAGGACTTATCTTTGTGAGAATGTCTTTATCATAAGATTTGCCATCTATAATCACCTCAGAATATTTGTTGGCCGAAGGATCATCAATCATCCACAGGGTATCAGAGGAAGCTTCCATGACGTCAGGCTTTTCCGTTTTTAATGCTTCCTGAGTCATAGTAGGCTGTAAAGAAACACTTTCATTATGGGAAGGTGTAACAGGTCTTTGTTTTATTGTTTCATCAGGAAGACGTGCATAAACTACTTGCACAGCAAAGGCCCATGTTAGTACCAGCCCTACGGGTAGCACTGCGAGATACGTTAACTTTTTCATATTTTTTGATTGATTTGTGAAAAGCATTTTGATTCTTCCTTTTAGTGGGTTACGGACAAAACTATGCGCCAAAGAAGGATTATTTTTCTTTACTGCCATAGCCAGCAGCAGATTGGCGTAAGGTGTATCGCCTATAGTCAAAGAAGTTTCCCTATCAGCTTCATATTCATGCACTTGTTCCAGCGCGCTATCGTACAAGTAAATTAAAGGGTTGAACCATAACAGCGCTTTACAGGTAGAGAGGAGGAGTTTGTCGACTGAATGATATCTGGCAACATGTACTTGCTCATGCTGTAGGATCACCTTCATTTCTTCCTCAGTTAACTCCTCCTGGTCTACAAAAACGTAGTTTAAAAACGAGCAGTTGGTAAAACCATCGGGTTTAAAAACAACCTTTAGTCGGCCGACCTTCAGGTTCACCTTTCGGGTATATTTTAGCAGTTGCAGAGCCTGAAAGATAAACACCCCAAACATAATAACCGCGATTATCCAGTAACAGGCAAAAAGAACTTCCTGCCAATTGATTGGCATTCTGCCTTCAATAGTTTGGGGCAACGGGCTTGGATTAGCCAGAGCAGGGTTTCGAAGGTCTGTAAAGTTGTTGGTATGAACTGTGACATCCTGTTTCAACTGCGCAGGGTCAATGGCAGATCTTTGCACCTGAAGCTGCATAGCCGGTATGACAAAACTAATGATCAGCGTAGTTAGCAGGTAGGTCCTGTTGGTGCTGAAAAAAGTGAGCCGTTGCAGGCATAAATGATAAAAGGCATAAAACAGCGCCATGCAGGCGCTTACTTTTAGCAGGTAGACTAACCATTCCATATTACTTTTTACTTTTGTAAGTGAGCGAATCTTTTATTCTATCAGCCACGCTGGGACGTTTTAGAAATCGTTTTTAGTGAACACCTAGAAATCAGGAGTTCCCGAAAGCACTTCGTAGGCTCCCTTGTCAATATCAATTTTCAGTAAAGCACCCTCAACGGCTTTCTTTCTTCCTTGGAAAGTAACACTCGCATTTTGCACGATCGCCGTGCGTGTTTTTGCATCAAACTGGATTTTGTCCCCATTCAGGGTGCTCCGCTTACCGTTAATGATTTTAGCATTTCCAAACAGTGTGATATATTGCTTATCTTTGCTATAGACCACGGAATCCGTCGCCCTATATTCAAATTTCTCATCCCCGTTTTCTGAAATGACTGTTGAAGAACCTCGTGTCACGCTCGGTCTTTGCCTTGTTGTATTGATATCTTCATTCTCAAATAACAGGATCAGGTCGTATTGATCACCGTATTTGCTGAACAACTCCGGATCATCTTTGGTGTACCCATATTTTATGCCGGTCATGTTATAGGCATAGTTACCGCTCATTTTTAGTGCTTGTTTTTCAGAAAAGATCTTTCCGTCAATAGATAAAGCAATCCGATAATTCTTCGGGAAAGAAGCTTGAGCGAAACTACTGCCGAATCTGACAAGGATTTCATCCTGTTTATGTCCATACAACGTAACTGGATACCTGCTGTAAAACCTGCCTTCGGCTTTCATTCGTCTTCTGATTTTTGCAGTTTTTATTTCTGCTTTCGTCGCATACGTTATTTCGTTTTTCCAGGTAGAGATTTCAGCCTTTCTATAGGAAAACTTTGCATGACTCATACAGGCAGGACTGATCCTTGTCAATATTTCTGAGGGGTATTCTTTTCCATCGATGAACACCTCTGGATTTTCGCCCAATTCAACGTTGTCTATAAGTCTTACCCGGGCCTCAGGTTCTTCCTTGGTTTCCGGCAACGGCTGCTTGCTGACGGTAGCTTCTTTACCTCTGGTCAAGGCCACGCTGAGCGGGGTTGACCGTTGCAGTACAAGCTTTTGAGAAACGGACGAGTCGTCCACAGCGCTTTCTTTACTTTCAGCATATACGATCTGTACGCCAAACAGCCATAGCAGTGCCAGCCCAGCCGGCACAAAAGAGAGGTACGTTAATTTTTTCATACTTTTTGATTGGTTAGTAAACAACATTTTAATACGTTCCTTTACAGGGTTCTTCACGAAACTATGTACGAGTGGCGCATGTCGGCTGCTGACAGCAAGTGTTAGCAACAGGTTCGCGTAAATCGTATTGCCCATGAGGGAGGAAGTTTCTTTATCTGCCTCATACTCATGAGCCTGCTCCAGGGCCCTACCGTAGAAATATATAGGCGGACTGAACCATAATAATGCTTTGCAAATGCCGAACAATATCTTATCTGCAGAATGGTACTGTGCCGCATGTACACTTTCATGATGCATAACTGCCGTCAGAGTATCTTCATCAAGTCCCTCCTGGTCAATAAAAATATAGTTCAGGAAGGAACAATTGGTGAACCGCCCGGTTTTCTGTACAATCTTGAGTGGTCCCACTACTGCTACAACTTTCCGGCTGTGCCAGAGTAGCATAGCAATTTGTAAGAGTAATACTAAAAGGATAGTCAGAGCTACGCCAAAATAAACTGTACTGAGAATATTTACCCAGTTCAACTCCGGAGCGGGAACAACTGGCCGGATTGGTAACGACGCTGACATTTGACCTTCGCGAATGGGCCTGGCATTTGCAATTGGAAATACCTCCACTGAAGACTCACTAGCATAGCCCACTGTAGCCAATGGCCGCGGTGCATCTGATTTTAGCTGCACCTGCAGCACTGGGATCAAAAAACTCAGGAGCATTGTACTTAGCAGGTAAAACCTGTTCAGGCTGAAGAAGGTGAGCTTTTGAAAGAAAAAATGATAGAGCGCATAAAACAAACCAAGACAGGCACTTACTTTAAGCAGATAGCTAAGCCATTCCATATTATTTCTTGTTTTTGTTGATGAGCGATTGCAATTCTTCTATATCGGCGGGGCTGAGCGTCTGTTCCTTCACCATAAAAGAAAGCAAGCTAGCAGGTGAACTATCAAAGTAGCCTGAAAACAGTTTATTGAAAGTGGTCTTAGTATAGTCATCCTTGCTAATAGCAGGGAAATACTCATAAGTTTTACCATAGGCCTTATATCCCAGATAACCCTTTTTCTCTAGAAGTCTTACTATTGATGAAATGGTATTATAGGGAGGCTTAGGTTCCTCTTCCATTTCTTCGATGATATCTTTTACAAATGCTTTCCGGAGTTTCCAGATGATTTGCATAATACGTTCTTCTGCTTTGGTTAATTCTTCCATAACCTAAAGCTATAACTTATATTTCAGTTTTACAACTGCTTTTTAAGTTTATAAACTGAAAAAGCAGTTGTAAAACATAACAAACTGATTACCAGTTCGATTATTTTAAAACTTTATTTTAAAGTGTTCTTTTGCTTGTCCTTTTCTAAAATAAACCAGCCCTATCCAGAACAAATCAACTGTAACAACCACATCCGAATGATTCTTAATCTCCTCCCAGGCTTCTTTCATCCCCTTGCTCCAATAAATATCATCAAATATCAGCAACGAGTTTTCTTGAACCTTAGGCAAACACCATTTGAAATAATTTAATGTAGCCTCTTTTCTATGATTGCCATCAATATATACAAAATCGAGCTTTTCTGCATTTGCTATAACATCAGGAAGCAACACATCAAAATTCCCAACCTGCAACTCAACATTTTCTAAATCCAGCTCCTTAAAATTATTATAAGCGACCTTTGCAGTTTCCGGGCAACCTTCAATTGTAATAACCTCAGCTTCAGGGCATGCTTTCGATAAATAAGCCGTTGTTATACCCAAGCAAGTCCCCAATTCAATAATGCTTTTTGGATTATTATCCTTTGCTAAACGATAAATCAATTGCGCTAAAGCAGGGTTCTTCAATGCGTTCTTTGCAATCTGACTTACCTTCTTTGTGCGGTTCTTATTTAAATGAGAACCTGCTCCCAAATCAGTCACAGTAATTAAAGAATCGTCATTAAAAAGTTTTTTTCTCTGCGCTTCAATACTTTTGTATTCAATTTTAGACTTAAAATCGTAAATTACCTCATCCGTAAGTTTATAAACAAATGGGGAATGGGTACCATGCCTACTTTTTGAGGTAAAGCGATGCTTCAGATAATCACTGATAAAGTTAAAAACCATAGCCGCAAAAATAGGAATTCAAATTTGTATGTTTAATGGAAAACATTAAAGAAATAACTGCTTTAGTAAAACTTCTTGATGATCCCGATCAGGAGATCTATCAACACGTTGAAGGACGACTGCTTGAATATGGCAATGAGGTCATCGATTATCTTGAAAATGTATGGGAGCATTCATTAGATTCTTTACTTCAGGAAAGAATTGAAAACCTTGTTCACAAAATACAGTTCGCTAATGTAAAAGAAGATCTCAATTTGTGGTATCAAAGTGGGGCATTTGATTTATTACAAGGTGCGCTGGTTATTAACAGATATCAATATCCAGACCTTGATGAAGATAAAATAATTCTCCAGATCGAGGAAATAAAAAGAGAGATCTGGCTAGGGTTACAGTATGAGATGAGTTCTATAGAAAAGATAAAGCTCATTAATCATATCTTTTACAATATTTACGGCTTTAGTGGAAATACCAAAAACCACCATGATCCTCAAAACTCTTATATTAATCAGGTACTAGAGAGTAAAAAAGGAAATCAGATTTCTCTTGCCATCATTTATTCTACACTTGCACAAAAGCTAGACATCCCCGTTTATGGAGTAAATCTGCCTCAGCACTTTATTTTGGGATATATAGATGAAAGTAAACGTGAAGAACAAGAGTTCGGTGTACTTTTTTATATCAACGCATTTAACAAGGGGGCTATATTTGGTAAGCACGATGTAGACCAATTTCTTCGTCAGCTAAACCTTGATCCTCTTCCGGGCTTTTATGCACCTTGCAGCAATGTAGAGATCATTAGACGCGTAATTCGTAACCTAATATCCGCTTACGAAAACCTCGGTTCAAAAGAAAAGGTCCAAGAGCTTAAAGAGTTACAGGATATCCTGGCAAACACCGAGCTTTAAGCTATAGAAACCTATTACTCTTCATCCAATTCGTTAGCCTTTCAAACCAATCGTCTGACGTAGTAGTATTCTTCAAGCCAAAACCATGTCCGCCGTTCTGATATAAATGCATCTCAGCTTTAACTTTATTAGCTACCAAAGCCTGATTAAAAATAATGCTATTTTGCACAGGCACTCCATAGTCATCATTAGCATGAACCAGAAATGTAGGTGGTGTTTCTGGCGTTACATGACGCTCATTCGAAAAGTATTCTTTCTGCGCTTGTGTAGCATTTGCTCCGGCCAAATTATTAGCAGAACCTGTATGCGGCGATTCTAAAAAAGAAACAACAGGGTATATTAAGATAGAGAAATCTGGTCTCAAGCTTAGCTTCTCCTTGTTCTCAATTTTTATATCATTATAATGAACTGTTAATGTAGATGCCAAATGTCCTCCTGCCGAGAAACCCATAATCCCAATTTTTCCTGGATCAACGTTCCATTTCTTGGCTTGCTTTCTTACCAGATAAATAGCTTGCTCAGCATCCATTAGCGGCCCAAATGACTTATCAACCATAATAGCATCATCTGGCAAACGGTACTTTAAAACAAAAGCAGCCACCCCTACATCAGTAAACCGCTTTGCAACATTATACCCTTCATGATTAATAGCTAAAATACCATATCCACCACCAGGGCAAATTATAACAGCTGCTCCGGTAGCTTTTTCCTTTGCAGGCAAAAACACAGTGAGTGTGGGTTCAGACACTTTACTAACGCGTATTATCCCATCTTCTCCCACAGGAGCTGTTTCTTTAAAATCAGCAGGTGTTGGTTTTGATCCCGGTATTGCGCCGGGATACAATTTAACTATTTCCTGTGCCTTCAAACTAACTGTACACATTAGTATCATCAAAATTGAGGTAAAACATTTCATCTTTAAAATTCCATTAAATATGCCTTTAAAAAGTCGTTAATATCTCCATCCAACACAGCCTGCGGATTTGAGGTCTGGTAATTGGTCCGATGATCTTTCACCCTCCTGTCATCCAGCACATAGCTCCTGATCTGCGATCCCCACTCTATCTTTTTCTTGCTTCCTTCTACCAAAGCTGTAGCTTCCATACGCTTACGCATCTCAATCTCATAAAGCTGCGATTTCAATAAACGAATAGCATTTTCTTTATTCTGAAGTTGTGAACGCGACTCCTGATTCTTAATGATGATCCCAGAAGGTTTATGATACAGACGAACTGCGGTTTCTACCTTATTTACATTCTGTCCACCAGCACCTCCAGACCTAAAGGTCTCAAACTCTATCTCTGAATCTTTTACTTCAATCTCTATAGTGTCATCTACTAATGGATATACATAAACTGATGCAAAAGAAGTGTGTCTTCTTGCATTGGAATCGAATGGAGAAATCCTCACAAGGCGATGCACCCCATTTTCCCCCTTCAAATATCCGTAAGCAAATTCACCTGAAATTTCAATTGTAACTGTTTTAACACCTGCAACCTCCCCTTCCTGATAATCTTGTTCACTTACTTTATATCCATTTTTCTCTGCCCACATTAAGTACATACGCATTAGCATATAGGCCCAATCGCAACTTTCTGTACCTCCGGCTCCGGCTGTGATCTGCATTACTGCATTCAGCTGGTCTTCCTTGGTTTTAAGCATATTCTTTAACTCCAGATCTTCTACAGCATTTACGCACAGATCAAATTGTTCCTGCATTTCTGCTTCAGTGGCGTCTCCACTCTGCCAGAAGTCGAAAAGAACCTGAGTATCTTCCATCAGGCTATTGACATGTTGCCAGCCATCAGTCCATACCTTTTTCGAGTTAATTTCAGCAATATGTTTTTCAGCTTTCTTTGGGTCGTCCCAAAAATTTGGTTGCAAGGTAAGTTCCTGCTCAATACGGATATCTTCTAATCGATTCTCGACGTCAAAGATACCTCCTCAGCGACGCTACTCTGTCCCTTAAATCCTGAATTTGTTCTTTTGTCATAATCACAAATATATAATTATAAAACAAAAAAACAGGGTGCATCATGCTTATGATACACCCTGTTTTTTGATACAGCCCGTTTTTTTTGTCCCCGTCATCCTGAATTTATTTCAGGACCTCTCAAGAGAAAGGAAGCCATACTAGTGCGAGGTCCTGAAATAAATTCAGGATGACGACAGATTTAAACAATCTGTGATTGCTAATCAATTAAGCCAATTAATTAAAAAGTCCCTTTAATTTATCAATAATCCCATCACCTTTACCTTCTTCACCTGCGGCGGCATCCTTATTACCTGTAAACATTCCGGTAATATCCGAAAGATCAAATTTACCGTCAGGGCCTGCAATATGTCCTATTACATCTTTAAAATTAAATGAACTATCGTTTGGATCATTCGTCTTATTTACAAACTTCTCCATTATCCCTGGTATAATGGAAGCCGCTATATTTTTAGCAGAATCCAAATTAATACCTAAACCTGCCAACTTTTCCGTAAAACCTGAGGATGCCTGCTCAACAACAGAGCTTACATTCCCACTTTTAAACGTATCTACTAAACCTGCAATATCACCTGATGACAGCTTTTCTTTAAGCGCGTCAATAATAGAACCTGATGCAGCACTAATAGCTGCTTCGTTTTGTTCATTTGGAACTTCACTATTATTCACAATAGCGTCCTGAACATTTTCTGTTACTAATTGTTTTAAATTCTCAATCATAGCTAGTTTTATTTAACAGCAATTGCATTGCCTTTTATATTTAAATATACCTAAAATAATTCTCATGTATATACTTCATATTAAACTATGTTTATCATTAAAATATTAAATCTCAACTTTCAAATTTTGTGAAATAAAATAAACCGTTACATTTACAAAAACACTAATAATATGCTTCCTACAGTAAACTTTACAGAAACGGCCGCCTATAAGTATCTGGCAGATCACTTTATAAACATCAATGAAAAAAGCTTAAAGCAACTATTTGCAGAAGATGAGGCACGCTTTGAGAAATTCTCATTAGTATTTGAAGATATCTTGGTCGACTATTCGAAAAACAGAATTGATGATACCACTATAGCTTTACTTATTCAATTAGCAAGAGAATGTAAATTAGACGAGGCTATAAAAGCAATGTTTGGCGGAGATAAAATTAACCAAACAGAGGGCCGACAAGTACTTCACGTTGCATTACGTGAACCTGCTGATGGCGAAATTTTAGTAGAAGGAAAGAATGTTGTTAAAGATGTTCACCATGTGCTTTCCAAAATGGAAAAATTCAGCAATGCAATCATATCAGGTAGCTGGAAAGGTTATACAGGTAAAGCTATTACTGATGTAGTAAACATTGGCATTGGCGGTTCTGATTTAGGCCCTGTAATGGTTACCGAAGCTTTAAAGGCATATAAAAACCATTTAAATATGCATTTCGTATCAAACATAGATGGTACGCACATTGCAGAAACATTAAAACAGGTTAACCCTGAAACAACACTGTTCTTAATTGCTTCAAAAACCTTCACCACTCAGGAAACAATGACCAATGCAAATACTGCAAGAAGCTGGTTCCTGGATAAAGGTGGTAAAGCAGAAGACGTAGCAAAACATTTCGCAGCCTTATCAACCAATGCAAAAGATGTTTCCGCATTTGGAATCGACACGGAAAACATGTTCGAATTCTGGGATTGGGTTGGCGGAAGATATTCTTTATGGAGTGCTATCGGATTGCCAATTTCATTGAGCATAGGCTTCGACAACTTCAAACAATTATTAGCAGGAGCTCATGCTGCAGATCAACACTTCGAAACTGCAGAATTTGAAATCAACATCCCGGTACTATTGGGGCTTATAGGTGTTTGGTACATCAATTTCTTTAACGCAGAAACACAAGCTATTTTACCTTACGATCAATATATGCATCGCTTTGCTGCTTATTTCCAACAAGGTGATATGGAAAGCAATGGCAAACATGTAGACCGTAATGGCAATGATGTAACCTACGAAACAGGTCCCATTATTTGGGGCGAACCAGGAACAAATGGTCAACATGCCTTTTATCAATTAATACACCAGGGTACACGCCTTATTCCATGCGATTTTATCGCCCCTGCTCAAAGTTTAAATCCTATTGGAGATCATCACCCAATTCTTTTGTCAAACTTCTTTGCTCAAACAGAAGCATTGATGAATGGAAAAACCAAAGAGCAAGTAGTTGCAGAACTTAAAAAAGAAGGAAAATCAGACGAGGAGATCAATAAACTAGCTCCATTTAAAGTTTTTGAAGGCAACAGACCAACTAACTCAATCCTTTTAAAGAAAGTTACGCCGTTTAGCTTAGGAAATTTAATAGCTATTTACGAGCACAAGATTTTTGTGCAAGGAATTATATGGAATATCTTCAGCTTCGATCAATGGGGTGTTGAGCTTGGAAAACAGCTTGCAAAAAGTATTTTACCAGAACTTACAGATAATAAAGATGTTTCATCTCACGATGGATCAACCAATGGATTGATCAATCAATATAAGGCCTGGAGAAGCTAGTTATCAAACATGTGACAATAAAACGCGTTTCGGCATTAAACCTTTTGTATGTTAATTTGTTCTAATACAACAGAGTAGCATGATCATATTTATGATTAAAAAGGTTTAATGCTATTTTATTTGTAAATTGATTATATATAAACATTTAAAAGAACATATCATGAAGACGCTTAAAAACACATTATTACTAGCTTTTTTGTTTGTAGCAGTACAAGTTTCCGCGCAAACAGATAAAGAAACTACAGCTAAATTGGTAGATGCCAAAACATTGGTATTTAATGCTACAACTGCATTACCAATGGCAAACATGGATCTTAATAAGGTTATGGCGAGATTTCCGGGTGGACAAGGAGCTGGAGCAATTCAACTTAGCGGTTCTCAATATCAGCTAATAATAGCTAAAGATAGTGTAGAAGCATATTTACCATATTACGGTAGGGCTTTTAGTGCAAACATTGGCTCTACTGATTCCGGAATCAAGTTCAAATCTAAAGATTTCACTTACAAAACCGATAAAAAGAAAAAAGGTGGATGGCTGATAACCATTAAACCAAAAGACGTTAAAGATGTACAAACACTTACTTTAAGTGTTGGAGAAAAAGGATACGCAGTGTTAAATGTGACCAGTACCTACAGACAACCAATTGCATTTAACGGCTTCATTAGCGAGCCTGCTGCACCATCTAATAATACACCGGCTAAATAATTCAAGAAAGGCGTTAGTTCCCTTTTACAGGAACTAACGCTATTTCAAATAACTTAGGCCATTTCTTTCCCGTAACAAACAAGCGCTTGCCTTGTTTATCCCAGGCTATACCGTTTAAAACATCATTTAAGATACTATCTTCCGATTTAAAGTATCCTTTAGGCAATAAACCATTCAAATCAATCTTTTGCTCTACAATGCCTGTTTTAGGATTTATTACTACTAAATAATTCTGCTGATAGATATTAGCGTAGATCTTTCCGTCTATATATTCAAGCTCGTTAATAGAATCAACCGCTCCAAGGTTATCATAAACATCAATCGCACTCTCATCTTTAAAAGTATCTTTATTCATGAAATAAAGGCGGTTTGAGCCATCTGACATGATTAACTGCTTACCATCAAAACATAAGCCCCAGCCCTCTCTACTTGTTTGATAAGGAAAAGTGCCCAGTTGTTTAAAGGTTTTGGCATCATATACAAAACCCTGGTTTGCTTTATAAGTTAACATTACAACTTTATCACCAACAAGTGTAGATCCTTCACCAAAATACTGTTTATCAAGATCTATCTTTTGCAAAGCTTTACCGGTAGCCAAATCCACCCATCTCAATGTCGAAAAACCATTTTCACCTGTACTTTCAAGGAGCCTTCCATTGTGATATTCTAATCCTTGAGTATATGATGAGGTATCATGAGGGTAAGTTTTAACAATTTTATAGCTGAACATCTCAGGCTTTAAAGCCGACTTTAAAACAATATTAATCGTAGAGGTATCTTTTTGACTTCCATCATCAGTTATCGCCGTAATCAACTTATAACCTACTGCAAATCCATCTGTTTTTACAGTTATGGGTTCAACACCATTTTTCGTTGTAATCACCTTACCATCTACCAGGTAAGTAACCGACTTAATCTGGTTGTCTTTGGGAGCATCCAGTTCAACTTTTACGTCATCACCCAAACTAAAGGTCTGTCCTTGTTCAGGAGCCTTAAATCCCACTATAGAAACAGTAGGCTCATTCTTACATGAAATGACAACTGAAACACCGAATAGCAGAGAAAGAAACGGTATTACCTTAAAGAAATTGGTATTATTTTTAACTTGGCCAGAATGCATCTTCTATATGATTTATTTTATAAAGGTGTTTATTTTCAAAAACAATTGCAATAACATCGAAGCGAATTTCTCCCTCATGGTTATTCATTTCTATATAGGCAGATGAAGCATACTCCAATTGCCTTTCCTTCTTAATGCTTACAAAATCCTCGGGTTCGCCATAATCTGTTGAGCTTCGTGTTTTTACTTCAACAAAAATTATTGTTCCCCCTGGTTAGCTATAACGTCAACTTCAACTCTTCCGTGTCTCCAATTCATTTTTAGTATCCGGTAACCCAGATTTTCTAAATATTCCTTGGCAATATCTTCACCGCGCTTACCTAAATCGTTATGACTAGCCATTACTTTAATATAACTGTCCCCAAATATTTAGAGATATCTCTTTCCACGCCTTTTATCATAATATGGCGCTGCATTAAAATCTCCTGATTTACAGGATCTGTCTCACTGGCAAGTTCCTTTGTTATATCGGTAAGCATCTTGCCAATTTTACCCTTTTTAAGATGATAAAGACCTCCAAAAATCGTCTTCTTTAAGTTTATACTTTCATCCCTAACGTAAATATTATGTCTGTTTTCCCAGTTTTCACTCAATGAATAAGGAGAAGTTGATAGTGTAATCGCAAGATCGACAATCCTTCTGTCCTCATTCTTAATAAACTGACTTGCAACAGGAAGATGCCCGTTCTCTATTTCATCCCTGTAAGTGTTGATAATAAGCTTACATATTTCATCTTCAAAACTAACATCAGCTAAATTCTGTATGATAAAAGATCCAATGTACATATTATCTATCTTATCCCAGGTAACCAGCTCATGCCCAAATGCCAATAGCAATCGAACAATTTCTCGCTCCTGTATCAGGTTATGATCTGTAGGTTCAACCTGCTCTACCGGTCCGGCCGACTCACCCGGATTCTCAAAAAGATTATCCGGCGGTCCATCCTGCTGATAAGGATTTTGCTGATATGAGCTTGGTTGAAATGACGATTGCTGAGGTTGATTACCTCCACTTGCCTTTTTAAATTTGGCAGCCCTAATTTTATTTAACTCAGAAAGTAATATCCTTTCCTCAACCTGCAACAAACCACTGCACTCTCTAATAAAAACAGAGGCCTTAATATCATCAGGTATCTTAGCAATACTTTCTACAATATCCCTAATAATACCAGCCCTTTTTATCGGGTCAGTTCCAGCTTCTTTTAATAAGATGCTGGCCTTGTATAAGATGAAATCCTTCCGGTTATCTTCAATGTATTTCTTAAACTCTCCCGATCCTACATGATGCATGTACGAATCCGGATCATGTCCATCAGGAAAAAGAACAACCTTAACGTTCAATCCCTCTTCAAGGATCATATCCAATCCACGCAAAGAGGCTTTTATACCCGCAGCATCACCATCATAAAGGATAGTAACATTTTCAGAGAACCTACCTATCAGCCTTATCTGTTCAGTGGTTAACGACGTTCCGGAAGATGCCACAACATTTTCTATTCCTGCCTGGTGAACAGCCAAAACATCGGCATATCCTTCAACCAGATAGCAGTTGTCAGCATCTCTAATTGCTTTCTTAGCATGAAACAAACCATAAAGCACATTAGATTTATGGTAAATGTCACTCTCCGGAGAGTTTACATACTTAGGTACATTTTTATCAGTTTTTAATGTTCTACCACCAAAACCAATTATCCTACCCGTAAAATTATGAATCGGAAATAGAACCCTCCCCCTAAAGCGATCGTAAAGCCTGCCCTTATCATTTCTGATTGCAAGACCCGTTTTTTCCAGATACTCTTCCTTATGTCCTGCTCCAACAGCACTCTGAATCAAAGCATCCCATGAATCAGGCGAATAACCCAGTTGGAATTTCTTTAGTATATCCTCTCTAAAGCCACGTTCCTTAAAATAACTTAAGCCAATTGCCCTGCCATCCTCGCCTGTCCAAAGTTCATTGGCAAAGTAATTTGCAGCAAACTCAGAAACGATATATAAGCTCTCACGAGCATTTTGCGCTTCTATATTTTGAGGCGACTGAACAGTCTCCTCTACTTCAATATTGTATTTATTGGCAAGAAATTTAAGAGCCTCCGGATAGGAGTACTTCTCATGATCCATGATAAAGTGAACAGAGTCGCCCCCTTTACCACATCCAAAACACTTATAAATACCCTTAGCCACCGATACGTGAAACGAAGGTGTTTTCTCATTATGAAATGGACAATTTCCTATTAAACTTGTACCGCGTTTTTTTAGAGTTACAAAATCACCAACCACCTCCTCAATACGAGCGGTTTCTGTGATTTTATTTATGGTATCCTGATCAATCATTCCCTATTATTTATCCTCTCCCTTCCAAATGCAGCAAAACGCTGAAATCTATTTTACCAATGGCAATAACTTATCAGCTAAAGTTTGATTGCCTTTTTCATTTAAGTGCACACCATCAGAAGTTAAAATGCCTTTATCCTTATCTTCAGAATTATGCTCTGTGTTGTAAGTTTTAAATATTGTCCTCAAATCGCATAGGGGAAGACTATTTTTAGCTGCCAGTTCTCTTATTGCTCCAGAATACTTATCTAAATCTCCATCCATTTCATTTGCGCCATTCTTTTTCTCTCCAATTACTGCCGGAGTACAAAGAACAACCTTTGCTCCATTTGCCTGAATCTTATTGATTAATGCCTGATAGAACTTAATGAACTTATCGTAATCAGTTCCTGTTCTGCTCGACTGCTTATGCCAAACATCATTAACCCCAATATAGATAACTACCAGATTTGGTTTTTTATTTAACACATCTTCTTCCATACGAAGATAAAGGTCGTATACTTTATTACCTCCAATACCCGCACCAATAACCTCATACTTTGTCGGATCAAGTGCCTTTTTTATCAGATCAACATAACCACCCGGCTCTACACCGGCCTGAGTAATAGAATCACCAAAGAAGATGATCTTTTTGGGTTTATTATTCATGGCAGAAAAAAATAACACAACAAGAAATGCAGACAGTAATGCTAGTGGTTTGAAGTAAGTTTTCATCATTATAATTTTTAATAGCAAAAGCCTAAAGAGCTTATTACGAAGTTAAAAAATTACTTGCCTTTTCCAAGGTGATAATCTTTATGTACTATCAAAAAGCTAGCTCTTTCTTCCTTCTTTAAAGGATAATCCCAATTCCCTTGATAAGAGATTTTAGTAGGCAGCTTCTCATCACCAAAATAACTGGTTTCTATGTTCATCTGTACATTAAAATCAAACAGCATATTGCTATACTTCATATCAACATAGCGACCAAGGATTTCAAAATTACGTTTATCAAAAATAGTAGTAAGCTCCTTAATCATCAATCCGTCTTTAGTCCAATTGCTCAAATCTTTCTTCATTGTAACTTTAAACCGATATACAGGAATAGAATCCAGGTAGGTACCACTGTAATAACTATAATCGTAGTATTGGCGCATATTAGCAGTAAATATTGCTGTTTTATCACCTATAAAAGGCAACCCTTTAATTGGCTTTCCCGGTGCAAATATTAAAGTCTTTAATTTATCCTTATATCCTGCATTTGCTCCGTCTGCCTTGCCTTTCGCATCCTCTTCAGAAAACTCAGTTTTGTAGGCATTCAGAAAGATAAAATCAAACATTTCAATCGTGTATAATTGATATTTACCATTCTTTCTATATAGCTTTCCGGTGTCCTGTTTTGCAATATACACCATCTTTTCAGGGCCCTCTGCAGTATGTTTAATCTTACGATAAATCCTGCCATCTACCTTGTTTTTTTTATCATAAGAGTAGATGTTGTTCTCTGCCGTGAAATTATACTTTTTCATATTCTTGAAAGCTTTATAAAAGCTTTCATCAGTAATAATGGCGTTGATAAAAGTCTCTACCCCAAATTTCTGAGCAGAGATATTTACAGCAGAATCGAGTTGTATTGTTTTAATGGTATCCGGATTAAAACGATCAATCTCCTGAGAAAATCCTTTTAAAGTAAATCCCATTAAATTAATTCCAATTAATACTGCTAGCAAAAGTATTTTCTTCATCTATTCTAATTTTGTAGTCGCCATTAATGGTTAGCGCTCATTGTAATGGGCGTTTCGTCGTAATAAACACACGTTGTAATAAACACCCGTCATCCTGAATTTATTTCAGGACCTCGCACATAACAGATTACCTTTCTCTTGAGAGGTCCTGAAATAAATTCAGGATGACGAGAGTATCAACATAACGAGTGCAAGCACCCTATATTACTAATTTCCCAATTGCTTAAGCGCAATAAAGGCCATTAACCCTGTAGAGGTCTTTAAAGCATCCTCATCAATATCAAAGTTAGGCGTATGAACAGAATACGTAGTTCCCTTTTCTTTATTCCCGGTACCCAATCTGTAAAAACAAGCATCAGTAACCTGCGAATAGTAAGCGAAATCCTCGGCAGCCATCCATATATCCAAATCAATCACATTCTCTTTACCCAAGTAATCCTCTGCAAAAGCACGTGCATTTGCAGTTAGTTTTTCTTCATTAATCAGGTACGGATAACCATCCATGATTCTAAAATCACAGCTACCACCCATACTTTCGGCAATACCTTCAGCCATTTTCTTCATTAAACGCTTAGCCTCTTTACGCCATTCTTCGTTTAAAGTTCTAAAAGTACCTTCAATTTTCACCTCATTAGGGATGATGTTTGTTGCACCATTTGCCTGTACCTTTCCAAAAGAAAGCACCGAAGGCAATCTTGGATCTGCATTTCTACTCACAATCTGTTGCAATGCAATAATAATATGCGAAGTGATCAATACAGGATCTATATTTTGATGAGGTTGTGCACCATGTCCTCCTTTTCCATGAACTGTAACATACAATTCATCGGTAGATGCCATATAAATACCCGAACGGAAACCAACTTTACCGGTATCAATTAAAGGCATTACATGCTGTCCAACTATCGACTGTGGCTTAGGATTCTCTAGTACTCCTTCTTTAATCATAATGCTAGCACCGCCAGGTAAAACTTCCTCAGCAGGCTGAAAGATTAATTTTATAGTACCACCAAATTCAGCCTTTAAGCTATTTAAGATGTAAGCACTTCCTAATAAAGAAGAACTATGTACATCATGCCCACAAGCATGCATTACCCCTGCATTTTTAGATGCATATGGTTTTTCATTAGCTTCCAATATTGGCAATGCATCCATATCGGCACGCAATGCGATGATGTTATCAGATGGAAGATCTCCTTTAATAATCCCAACAACACCCGTATTGGCCATATCAGAAAAAGGAATACCCCAATCTGTTAAATGTTTTTTAATAAATGCTGAAGTTTCGAACTCCTTAAACGAAAGTTCCGGATTTGAATGAAGATGCTGACGGTAGCCAACAACCTGCTCAAATATATCATTAGAGAGTGCCTGGATCTTATCTTTCTGTATCATCGCTGTATTCTAAATTAGGTGCATTAATTTTTTCCCTGAAAACAAATAAAGTAGGGAAAGTACTTCTTAGTTCATTCATAAATCGCTGAGCTTCCAGGCGTGTCCGAAAATCTCCAACCCTTAAATAATAGTTTGGCTCTTTATAAGTGATATAAGTATTAACAGATGGGTAAAGTGAATTAAATTTTGATTGCTCGTTAAAAACCTGTCTTCTGTCTGAACCATAAAACACCTGAACTCTGTATCCCATTTGAGAAACCACTGGTCCCGGTTTAACAGTTACAGCACCAGAGCCTGCAGGCTTAGTATTTAACGCAATGCGTTTTGCTATTAAACTATCTATCATCGGATCCTTAATTATGGTAACCTGACCTCTAGTTTGAGCAAACAAACCGAAAGAGGAACAACAGAATAACGCAGCAAATAGTAGTTTCATGAACAAGGCTTTAAAAAAAGAATGCCGATTTTTTACAAAAATCGGCATTCTTTATCTTTATTACAAATTACAATCCTGCACCGTGACAGTTTTTGTATTTCTTACCACTTCCGCAAGGACATGGTTCGTTTCTTCCAATTACAGTATCCTTACGGATTGGCTGCTGAGGCACATGCTCACGGGTATCATCCATTTGAGCAACATCAGCTGAACTTGTAGCCTGAGTAAATTCAGGTTTAGACATTTTCAATTTGCTTGGTGCCGGTCTTGGAGCCTGAGCTTCTCTTACATCATTAGGATCGGTTTGTACCGGAATTCCGCCTTTATATAAGAAACTAACTACCTCTTTATTTACCGCATTTAACATATTTTTAAATAAGTTAAACGCTTCCATTTTATAGATGATCAATGGATCTTTTTGCTCGTATACCGCATTCTGTACAGATTGCTTTAACTCATCCATTTCACGTAAATGCTCTTTCCACGACTCATCAATAAGCGCAAGAACAATTGTTTTCTCGAAAGATCTTGTAACCTCACGACCACCATTGTCAATCGCTTTTTTCAAACCTACAGGAACCTGAACACTACGGATACCGTCAGTAAATGGAACAATAATTTGCTCTATCTGCTCACCGCGCTCCTGATATACCTGCTCTAATACCGGCATTGCCTGAGCAATAATCGCATCAGATTTTCTTGAATAGAATGCAGTTACTTCATCAAATAATTTATCAGTTAAATGATTAACGCCTTTAGAACTGAATTCAGCCTCATCAATAGTAGTATCAGCAGAGAAGTTTTTAATTACTTCAAGTTTAAACCCTTCGTAATTTCCTTCTTCTTTGTATTCAGTTACAATATCTTCAGCAACATCAAACACCATATTGCTCATATCTACATCTAAACGCTCACCGAACAAGGCGTTTTTACGTTTAGCATAAATAACAGAACGCTGAGAGTTCATAACGTCATCATACTCAAGCAAACGCTTACGAATACCAAAGTTGTTTTCCTCTACTTTTTTCTGTGCACGTTCAATAGATTTGGTGATCATAGAATGTTGAATCACTTCACCATCCTCAATACCCATTCTAACCATGATATTAGAGATTCTTTCAGAACCAAATAACCTCATTAAGTTATCCTCAAGTGACACGAAGAATTGAGATGAACCCGGATCTCCCTGACGACCTGCACGACCACGTAACTGTCTGTCAACACGACGAGACTCATGACGCTCTGTACCAACAATTGCCAAACCACCGGCATCTTTAACGCCTGGGCCTAATTTAATATCCGTACCACGACCAGCCATGTTGGTTGCAATAGTAACCTGACCAGCTTGTCCAGCTTCAGCAACAATATCTGCCTCTTTCTGGTGCATCTTAGCGTTCAACACATTATGTTTAATACCTCTCAGCTTCAACATACGGCTAAGTAACTCTGAAATCTCAACCGAAGTTGTACCCACCAATACAGGACGGCCAGCTTCTGTTAATTTCACAATCTCTTCTGCAACCGCATTGTATTTTTCACGAACTGTACGGTAAACATAATCCTGATGATCTTTTCTTGAAATAACTCTGTTTGTAGGTATCTCTACCACATCCAATTTATAGATAGACCAAAACTCGCCAGCTTCTGTTGTAGCTGTACCCGTCATACCGCAAAGTTTGTGGTACATACGGAAGAAGTTCTGTAAAGTAACCGTAGCGTAAGTTTGCGAAGCATCTTCAACTTTTACGTTTTCTTTTGCTTCAATTGCCTGGTGTAAACCATCAGAATAACGACGGCCATCCATAATACGACCAGTCTGCTCATCTACAATTTTAATTTTACCTTCATCAATGATATACTCAACATCGATTTCAAATAAAGTATATGCTTTCAATAACTGGTTCACAGAGTGAATACGTTCCGCTTTGATTGAATAATCACGCATCAAGGCATCTTTCTGAGCAATTTTCTCTTCGTTGCTCAATGCAGATTTCTCTATGTCAGCAATCTCAGTACCTACGTCTGGTAATACAAAGAAATTGTGGTCTTCACCAGATTTGGTGATCAGCTCAATACCTTTTTCAGTTAATTCAACCTGATTGTTTTTCTCATCAATATGGAAATACAATTCAGCATCAACCTTAGGCATGTTCTTAGACTGATCTGCCATGTAATGGTTTTCAGTTTTCAATAAGGTTTGTTTTACACTACCCTCACTTAAAAACTTGATCAACGCTTTATTTTTAGGTAAACCACGGTGAGCACGTAAAAGCGCAACACCACCTTCTCCCTCATCAGGACCGGTTTTACCATCATTAATTAACTTCTTAGCTTCATTTAAAGCTTTAGTTACATATTCTCTTTGTGCAGCTACCAAACGCTCGATGCGTGGTTTTAATTCATGAAACTCATGCTGATCGCCAAAAGGAACCGGACCTGATATAATTAATGGAGTACGGGCATCATCAATTAAAACTGAATCGACCTCATCCACCATTGCAAAATGCAATTTACGTTGTACCAGTTGGTCAGGAGTTTGCGACATATTGTCACGCAAATAATCGAAACCAAACTCGTTATTAGTACCATAAGTAATATCAGCAAGGTATGCATCTCTACGTTCCTGAGAGTTTGGCTCGTGTTTATCGATACAATCAACCTTTAAACCGTGGAATTCGAATAAAGGACCATTCCACTCCGAGTCACGTCGTGCAAGGTAATCATTCACCGTAACGATGTGAACACCTTGTCCCGCAAGTGCATTCAGGTAAGCAGGCAGCGTACTTACTAAGGTTTTACCCTCACCCGTAGCCATCTCTGCAATTTTACCATTGTGCAACACCATACCACCAATCAACTGAACATCGTAGTGTACCATGTTCCATGCAACCTCAGTACCTGCAGCATCCCATTTGTTAGCCCAAAGTGCTTTATCCCCTTGTATTACAACATTCTTTTTGCGAGCAGCGTAATCACGGTCAAACTGAGTAGCTGTAACTTCTAGTTGATCATTTTCAGAGAAACGTCTTGAAGTTTCTTTTACCACTGCAAATGCAGCAGGCAAAATTTCCGACAATACCACTTCTAATTCTTTATCACGATCTTTAATTAAAGCATCAATCTGATCATAAATAGCTGTTTTCTCAGCTAATGATAATTCCTGATTCTCTGCATCGGTTTTTAAACCGCTTATTTTACCGTCTATTTCCGTTAAAGCTTTTGCAATAACATCTTTAAAGTAAACTGTTTTATTACGCAATTCATCATTGCTTAGTGCAGAAAGCTTTGCGTATTCTTCGTTTATTTTAACTACTATAGGCTGTAATGCCTTAATATCTCTTTCTGATTTGCTTCCAAAAACTTTGGCTAAAAATCCTAACATGTTTTATGTTTGTGTTTGTTTATTATTCTTATTAAAAACTATAAAATGACAACAACCAAGCCATTACAGGCCTATAAGCCAGAATGTCAGTTGTCAGTGCGCTCAATGCTTTTGCCTCACGCTCATCCTGAATTCATTTCAGGACCTCGCATCTGCAAAGTCGTACCTTTCTCTTGCTAGATCCCGAAATAAATTCAGGATGACGTGGCATCAGAATAGCGTAACTTCTTTGAGTTCAGGATGACGACGAATACTAAAAATTAGGGGCTGTTATTCTTGGGCTTTTCCCTTATTTCAAGGTCAGAAATACTTTGATTATGAGCCCTATATTTGATGATATGTGTTTCAGGAAGTACTCCTATAGCCGTTAAAGCACTATAAGATAAGAAAAACGGGTACCTCGAATCGTCAGGCTGACTTGAGCGAACAGTTGCCTGTTCAGTGCTCACCTGCTGCTTGTTGCAGTACTTTTCAGTTATGAGTCTTAGCCCCTCAACCCGCTCAGCTTTGGCCAAATGGGTAAGACTAAAAAATACAAGTGATAAAGTAACAATGTGTCTCATGTTGGCGGCAAATCTAATTTTAATCTTTTAAAAACCGAAATCTATTGACAAACAACCTTTTCTAAGCATATTTTATGCCGAATATTAAACTTAAACTGTGATAATTTAGCTAAAGCGGTATATTTGCCCAAACAGACCCAACAATTAAATCATATATAGATGAATATCTTACTATTAGGATCAGGAGGAAGAGAAAGTGCCTTTGCCTGGAAAATGAGCCACTCTCCCCTTTGCTCTCAATTATTTATTGCACCTGGTAATGGTGGTACAGGCGCTTATGGAAAAAACATAAACCTTAACATCAATAATTTTGAAGCCGTAAAAGCATTAGTTCTTAAAGAAAATATCGAACTGGTAGTGGTTGGCCCCGAAGAACCTTTAGTAAATGGTATTCATGATTTTTTTGCTGAAGATGAAAGCTTATCAAAAATCCCGGTTATCGGGCCAAAAAAAGAAGGTGCAATTTTAGAAGGCAGTAAAGACTTCTCTAAACAATTTATGGCGCGCCATGGCATCCCTACGGCAAGCTCACGTTCTTTCACAGCTAAAACTTTAGAAGAAGGCTTAACTTACCTACAGTCTCACCCACTTCCTGTTGTATTAAAAGCAGATGGATTGGCTTCAGGAAAAGGTGTTTTAATTATCGACAACGCTGAAGAAGCGCAGGAAGAATTAAAACTAATGCTTAGCGGTAAGTTTGGCGATGCCGGAACAACCGTGGTAATTGAAGAATTTTTGAGCGGTATCGAGCTTTCGGTATTTGTACTTACAGATGGCGAAAACTATGTAATACTTCCTGAAGCAAAAGATTACAAACGTATCGGACAAGCAGACACCGGCTTAAACACAGGTGGTATGGGCTCAGTATCTCCGGTTCCTTTTGCAAACAAAGCATTTTTGGATGAGGTTGAGCGTGATATTATTATCCCAACTGTTAATGGTTTAAAGAAAGACAAAATCAATTATACCGGTTTCATCTTCTTCGGCTTAATTAAAGTAAACGAGAAACCTTTTGTAATAGAATATAACTGTCGCATGGGCGATCCGGAAACGGAAAGTGTAGTTCCAAGAATCGAGAACGACCTTGTAGAACTTTTCATGGCTACTGCTAAAAAGAAATTAAAAGACTATAAATTAAATATCAGTCCTAAAAACGCTGCAACTGTAATGATTGTTGCTGGTGGATATCCAGGAGAATACGAAAAAGGTAAAGCCATTACGGGTATTGATAATGTACGCCAGTCTTTAGTATTCCACGCAGGAACAGCTCTTGAAGGTGGTGTTGTAAAAACGAATGGTGGTCGTGTTATCGCCATTAGCAGCTTACAAGATAGCCAGTTTGAAGCATTGCAATCAGCAACAGCTGATGCAGCCCGTATTTACTTTGATGGCAAATACTTTAGAGAAGATATCGGATTCGATTTAGTGTAATTAGAGGCTTCGGTTATGGGGGCCTTGGTAGGGCCCTGATAGGGTGTTGCTAGGGCCTTGATAGGGCCATCGCCCTCTGAACGCCCTGATAATACACCGGCATTACTTAACCATGATACTTTAAAGGAAAGCATACTATAAAAAAAGCCTCCGATCAATATTGATCGGAGGCTTTTGCTTTTACATTCGTTATCCTGAATTCATTTCAGTACCACTCAAGAGAAAGAACACCTTACTGGTGCGAGGTCCTGAAATGAATTCAGGATAACGAATGATTAGATAATAATCGAATAAATAACGATCAATTAAATACCGATACTACTTAGATTTTGCAGCGCCTAATACTTCAGCTAGTTTAGCTTGTAATTCTTCACCTCTTATATCTTTAGCAATAATTTTTCCTGTTGGATCAATCAGATAGTTAGCAGGAATACTGCGGATGCCATACAGCTTTGCAGCAGCATTGTCCCAGAATTTAAGATCTGATACATGAGTCCATGTTAAACCATCATCTTTAATCGCTTTTAGCCAGTCTTCTTTTTTACCTGGTCTGTCTAAAGAAACACCAAGAACAGTAAAGTTTTTGTCTTTAAAATTATTGTAAGCTTTAACTACGTTAGGGTTCTCACCACGACATGGTCCACACCATGAAGCCCAAAAATCAAGCAACACATACTTCCCTTTAAAGTCAGATAACTTAACAGGCTTATCATTTACATCATTTTGAGTAAAATCAATGGCTATTGAACCAACAGCATTCTTTTTAGATGCAGAAAGCATTGTAGCGATACTCTTACCGAGTTCTGTAGCTTTAACTTCGGCAGAAAACTTATTAAAATCAGGCTCCAAAACAGTTGGGTTAACATCAGGGCCAATTGTACCGGCAAATGCTACCAAAGCAACATAAGAATCGCGGTTAGCTAAATAAAACTGTTTATTGATATCGCCAAGCTCTTTCTGAATTGCTTCATCACGAGCATAAACGGTTTTCAAATAGTTTTCATCCTTTTTCTCTTCGGCAGTTTTGGCGCTGTATTCAGCATGTAATGCCGCATTTTTCTCCATTACAGATTTAGTGATGGCCTTATATTTAAGGTTGTCATCATTTACGGCTGATGCTTTTACAACTGCATGCTTAACAGAATCGGTAGCAGAATTTATCGCTACAGTCTTAGGCTCCAGGTAAAAAGTGAAAACATCTACAGATGCAGGATTTTTAGCATCAGGAGCTGTGTTATCATGAGCAACCCTGATAGCAGCTTGAGTAACTCCTGCCAATGGGCCAGTAAACGAAAATTTTCCTCCGGTGATAACCGCCGAATCAACAACCTGATTTCCTCCGGCACTATAGTATAAAAATGCTTTGGCTGGAGTATTTAAATTCCCAACCTTAGCCTGCAATGTAAATTTACTCTGAGCCATAGCTGCAACGGGCAATAAACAAACTGCAGTAATCAATAATTTCCTCATATTTTGTTCTTTAATTTTATCAAGCATTCAATCCTTTTATTATATAATGATGTGCCTGAACTCAAATATAAAATTCAAGTCCCTACATAACGCAATAAAAAATGTAAAATTATAATAGCTTTTGGAAGGTACGCCACCATAAATCGGGCATTTCTCCATTTACAGCAGTGGTATAATCGTCGTAACGACACGGTACTAAGTGAAAACGCTCATTTTTAGAGATCCCTGTCGGATAAGGCACCTGCATCCACCATCTGTCTGATTTTTTACTTTTCACAAACAACATCTCCCCTGTTCCATCATTTAAACTGGCTCTATAAATAAGGTATTGAGATTTAGGCGTAAGCGGGAAATCCTTTTTACGGTTGTAAAAGCCGTCAACAAAATACCAAACCATTTGAGCAAGCAACATAGCTGTCTGTCCATTAGTATCGAAGGCAGGATTAAACTCGTAAAACCCGATAGAAGTAAGCTTATCGCTCATCCCCGCATATCTTGCTATACGACATGCCTGCTCACCATAAAAACCATTTGGACCCGCGTTTGCGTTTGCCGCTGCATCTGATGAGCGGATAGCACCAATATCAAAGCTGATCATATTCGCGTTGCGAACAATGGGCTCTGTTAAACTGATATCATCTGCAAATTCACCTAACCGGTGTACATCAAAATATAGCTTATTCATTACCTTTAAACTTTCCTGATTCACATAATAGGTTTGGTAACCGATATTGCTAAAATTGAAAAGGTAATTGGGTTGGTGTAATAAAATCTTATTTAAATAGGTGTCTGATTTTGCAGCAAGTCCTTCCTGATCTTCTTCATCAAGGTCAAATCTACTATCTACAACTACCAGATCGACTTTTTGTTCCAGACTTTCGTAAGCCAGATATTGAGCATAAGTTAAGTCTTGTCCGCCACCAATAATGATAGGAACAATGTTTAGCTTAATCAGTTCAGATACCACCATTTTTAATGCTACATAGGTATCCGAAATTGAAGCTCCCGCTTTTATATTACCCAGATCTATAATTTTACTGGTGTAAGCGCCCTCATTTAAGCTGTAAAACTGTGCGCGCAAATAGTCGGGAGCCAAGCCACAGCCCTCATTATTTACAGAAGCGCGGTCATCTTGTACTCCAAAAATGGCAATATCGTATTCATTTTCTTCAAGGTCAGGAAATTTATCTGTGTAAAAAGTGGCCTTCAAACCTAGCTGACTGGTATAGAATCCCGCTTTTGGCGAAAATTTCTCTGGACTTAAAGGTGAAAAAAAATCTGATAAAGACATATAGTACTATAAATGTATGCCATCAAATATCTATTTTTGAGAGCATATTTTAATGAACATCCTAAAAAAAATGAAATGATATTAGTTACCGGCGCCACTGGATTTTTAGGAGCAGAATTAATAAATCAATTAACTGAGTCGGGTGTAAAGGTAAAAGCATTAAAACGCGAGCACTCTATTATACCCCAATCAATAAGTAACAACGTCAATATTGAATGGTTTGTTGCGGACATAAATGACATTTCTTCACTTGAGGATGCCTTTGATGGCATCGATCAGGTTTACCACTGTGCGGCATTGGTTTCTTTTAATCCGAAGGATAAAACCAAATTGCTAAAAGTTAATATCGAAGGCACCAGCAACATTGTAAACCTTTGTGCAGAAAATAACGCACGTTTGGTTCATGTGAGCTCAGTTGCCGCTTTAGGAAATGCTAAAAAAGGACAACTGATTACTGAAAAAGATTTCTGGGAGTACGATTCGAAAGCACATTCATACGCTATCTCTAAATACGAGGGTGAAATGGAGGTTTGGCGTGGAATAGCCGAGGGCTTAGATGCTGTAATTGTAAATCCATCAGTAATTATTGGTAGCGGAGCAGGCTTTGAAGGTAGCGGTGCAATATTTAAACTGGTAAAAGACGGCTTGTCGTATTATACCAAAGGTGCTACCGGAATTGTTGATGTGTATGATGTGGCGAAAAGTATGATTTCGTTAATGAACAGTAAAGAAACCGGCGAACGTTACACCATTTCGTCGGAAAATTACCATTATCAACAGTTTTTTGGAGAAATTGCGCAAGGTTTTAACGTAAAAGCGCCTGCTAAAGAAGCCAAACCATGGATGCTTGGCATTGCATGGAGGGCTGCTAAACTGGCCTCGCTATTTACAGGAAAGCCTGCAGCATTAACAAGCGATGCTGCAAGAAGTAGCTTAAATGAAAGTTTATACAGTAACGAAAAAATAAAGAATACAATAGGAATACAATTTAAACCACTTAAGCAAAGCATTGGAGAAGTTTGCGAAGGGTTAAAGAACAACTAAAATGAAGCAGAAAAACATTTACATTATTGATTTTGACAGCACCTTTACACAGGTAGAGGCTTTAGATGAGCTGGCCCGTATCTCTCTTAAAAAACATCCTGAGAAAGACGCTATCTTTCAGAAGATTGAGGATTACACCAACCTTGCAATGGAAGGAAAGCTTTCTTTTGGCGAGAGTTTGGCTCAAAGGGTTAAACTTTTGGAGGCTGATGAAGATCATTTAAAACAACTCATTAAGCATTTAAAGAAAAAAGTTTCTGCCTCTTTTTCGCGTAATGCCGAATTCTTTAAAAAACATGCAGATGAGGTTTTAATAGTTTCCGGTGGTTTTAAAGAATTTATCACTCCTGTGGTAAGTAAGTTTCATATTAAAAAAGAGAACATTTACGCCAACACTTTTGTAACTACCGGTGATGGTAAAATAATTGATTACGACCACTCCAACCCTTTAAGTGAAGAGGGCGGTAAGGTTAAATTGATGCAACAACTAAACCTTGAAGGCGATCTTTATGGTATTGGTGATGGCTATTCTGATTTCCAGCTTCGTGAAAGTGGTATGATCAAGAAATTTTATGCTTTCACTGAAAATATTTCGAGAGAGAGTATTGTTAAAAAGGCCGACCATGTTACCCCAAGTTTTGATGAGTTCTTGTATGTAAACAATTTACCAAGAGCGATATCTTATCCTAAAAACAGGATTCTATGCCTGATTATTGGTGATGCTGATCCAATGAGTATTGAATTGCTTAAAAAAGATGGTTTCTCTGTTCGTCATAAAACTACTTTCGAGGAGAAATATGTTGCCGATGTACACATGATGCTTTTGGCTGATGGCGAGAAAATTGAGCATGAAAAACTTAAAAGAGCAGTTAAGCTTAAAACCATAGGTTGCATTGGAAGTGCAAAAAACAAGATTGATATTGCTACCTGTACTGAACAAGGTATTGTAGTTTTTGAAGATCCAAAACATAATCCTCGTAACATAGATTTCATTCCGAAAAGGATGATTGATTTTATGAATACGGGCACAACTTATCTTAGCAGTAACTTCCCTAACCTGCAATTACCTAGAATCGAGAAATCGCACAGGTTAATTCACATTCATAAAAACGTGCCGGGTATTATGGCTAAAATAAATACCGTTTTTGCCAAGCACGACATTAACATTGTTGGTCAGTTTTTGATGACTAATCCTGAAATAGGTTATGTGATTACAGATATTAATGCGGAGTACGACAAGCAATTGTTTAAATCATTAAAAAAGATTGAACACACTATAAAATTCAGAGTATTGTATTAGGCCTTTGCCCTCAAACTTGATTAGATTTATAGTATGGAACTTACACCTCAGATAAAAGAAAAACTGGACAAGCTGCAGGAAAAGTATGCCGCTATGGGGCAGGATATGTCGGCCTATTTGGATGGTTTGTTGTATGCTGATTTCTTAACTTATTGGGATTACATCCACCTGGATACTTTGCTGAGTTTACAGAATCCGAAAACGCCTTTTCCTGATGAAGAGATTTTTATCATGTATCATCAGATTACTGAGCTATATTTTAAACTTGCGCTTCATGAGTGTAAACAGATTTCGGGTAATGAGGAATTAACAGCTGAGTTCTTTACTGATCGGGTAAGACGCATTAATGCTTACTTTAATGCCTTGGTTACTTCGTTTGAGGTGATGGTTAACGGGATGGATAAGGATCAGTTTCTGAAATTCAGAATGTCGTTGTTACCGGCAAGCGGTTTTCAATCCGGACAGTATCGCATGATTGAGATTTCGGCAACTGATTTTATAAGGCTGGTAGATAAAAGTAAAAGAGAAGAGCTTGCGGATAAAAGTGTTGAAGAGCAATTTGAATTTATTTACTGGAAGTTTGGCGCTACAGAATTGGCAAGCGGCAAACAAACGCTTACTTTAAAGCAGTTTATTAATAAGTATGCCGCTCAGTTTTTACAGCTGATAAAGGACAGACAGGAAAGCAATTTCTCTGCCCTATATCATAAACTATTAAAGCAGGGACACGACGTTTCTGCTTTGGCAGATGAGCTTAGAAAGCTAGATTTATACGTGAATGTAGAATGGCCATTGTCTCATTACAAATCGGCAGTGAGGTATCTGGAAAGAGATCCTGTTGATATTGCAGCTACCGGAGGTACCAACTGGCAGAAGTATTTACCTCCCCGTTTTCAGAAAAGAATATTCTATCCTTTCTTGTGGACTGAAGAACAAATTGAGGAATGGGGTAAGGGATGGGTACTTAGTGTGTTGAAAACACTTAGAAATGAGGGATAAACATCATCAAATTGCAAAATAATAGAGAATAAACATTGCTTTTTTTACTAAATTTGCAGTAATAAAATACAAGTCAAAATGAACGAGACATTGGATATAACAGTAACCAAGACTGAGCAAACCAGATTAACAGTAACAGATTTCTCTCAATTACCTTTCGGAAAGGTATTTTCCGATCACATGTTTATCGCAGAATATGAAAATGGTGAGTGGACAAACCTACAGGTATTACCTTACGGTCCCATTCTAATGAGCCCTGCAATTTCTGCCCTTCACTATGGACAGGCAATTTTTGAAGGGATGAAAGCTTATCGTTTAGCTGATGGCAAAGTCAGTGTTTTCAGACCAGAGAAAAACTTTGAGCGTTTCAATAAATCAGCAACTCGCATGGCTATGCCGAGCATCCCTCAGGATATTTTTATGCAAGGGATTGCAGCGCTGATTGAGATCGACAACAAGTGGATCCCTAGTCAGGATGGTTATTCTTTATACATTCGTCCGGTGATGTTTGCTACAGATCCTTATTTGGGTGTTAAAGCTTCTGACAAGTATACTTTTGCTTTATTAACTACCCCAACAGGCCCTTATTACAGCAAAGCTTTAAAAGTTAAAATTGAAACTGAATTTACCCGTGCTGATGAGGGTGGTGTTGGTTATGCTAAAACCGCAGGAAACTATGCACGTTCTTTATATCCATTTGCAGAAGCTCAAAAAGAAGGCTTTGATCAGTTAATCTGGACAGATGCTGTTTCTCATGAGTATATTGAAGAAGCAGGAACTGCTAATTTAATCTTCGTAATTGATGGTAAATTGGTAACTCCCTCTGTAAGAAGCACTGTTTTAGATGGTGTAACACGCGACACAATTATCAAACTTGCTAAAAACGCAGGTATTGAAGTTGAAGAAAGACGCGTTAGTGTGAAAGAAGTAATTGAAGGAATTGAAAATGGCAGGTTAACTGATGCTTTTGCAGCAGGAACCGCAGCAACAGTAACTCCAATTGGTGAAATCGGATATGAGGGTAAGGTCTATACTTTAACCGATCCTTCTACTCGTACCGTTTCGGCAGGTATTGCTAAAACATTGAATGATATCCGTTACGGATTGATTCCAGATGAATTTGGTTGGAACTGGATCGTATAATCGTTAGATTATCTTTGTAAGACTACCTTTTAAAATTATATAGCGCCCGTTAAAAAGGGCGCTTTTTTTATGCAATCGTCATCCTGAATTTATTTCAGGATCCCTCATTTGCTAGGTTACCTTCCTCTTGTGAGATCCTGAAAATAAATTCAGGAAGACGTGACACATATGGATTTTCAGGAATGTAAACCAGATGATAACCGCCATCTTGCAGCCCCTTTAAGAGTGCTTCATCAGGAACTTCTTTAAAAACAATAGTTGACAACACCTGGCTTGGAATTAGTCTTATCTTCACCAATGCATCGATCAATTTCTTCTTGAAATAGACCTCCCTGAATTTCTTATTTTTAAGACTACATTCTATTTCCTCTGCTCCCTTGAAATAAAAATTAGGATTAATCTTTTTAAATGCGACCAGAGGTAAATTAAGTCCAGCTGCAAATTTCTCCATTTCACGCTCAGATATTTTATATACAAAGTTTCCTACAGGCTCGTAGGAGAATCTGTTTTTCCATAGCAGATTTGCGAATTTGCTTTTAACTGCAGAAAAGATATTCAACAAAAAAAGCAATCCTGACATTTTAGAAATCGGGTCTTGAGGCTCTATCACCAAAATACCTTTCTTGGCTACCCTAATCATTTCATATAGGGCTGCATATGGCCGTGGAAAGTGATGATATGCTTCCTTACACAACAAATAATCAAATTGATCATCATCATAAGACAGTTGCTCTGCATTTTGCATACTAAAGCTATCTATTACACCCTCCTTTTGAGCAATATGAAGAAAATCGATATTTAAATCAGATGCAGTGGCTCTGATGCCCTTTCTAAGGATATACTGAGCATCAAAACCATAAGCGTCACCTACGGTAAGCCAAGTTTTGTGTCTATTTTTTAATAATGGATCAAGGCAACTAAAAAATATACTTTGAAGCCAAACACCCAGATTATCTTTAACACGAACATCTTTGCTTTTCTTTAAGTAATCAACTTTAGACTGTTCTGTTGGAAATTGCAGATTGTACCATCCTTCGTGTCTTTCGTAGCTTTCTTTGTTGAACATTTGTTGTACCTCCATAGAAAGATTACGCCTTGAAATGATAAAATGTTGGGAGAAAAATTTATTTATTATTTACCCAACGTTTGGCTATCAGCTCACGTAATACCTATAAGAAACTTATGTATATTCGACTCCTTAACCATTTAAATGAGCCCTTCCGCTAAAAAAACCATAAAGCTCGTAAAAGGCTGCATGGCCAATGAACGCTCGGCGCAGGAGGGTTTGTATAAGCAATTTTATACAGACATGCTACGGTTATGCATCAGATATCTCAAAACAAATGACCTTGCAAAAGAGGCATTAAATCAAGGCTTTCTAAAGGTATTCCAGAACATTAATTCATTTGATGATAAGAAAGGAGAATTGAACGCATGGGTAGCAACTATCATGATTAGAACATGCATAGACATTAAGCGTAAGGAACTTAAGTTTACAACAGACATTGATGAGGCTGGAATTACTGAAAATGTATTTGTATCGCCAGCCATTTTGGATAAGCTATATGCAGAAGATCTAATAGGTATGATCAGATTTCTACCTGATGCTACTCAAATGGTATTCAACTTATCTGTAATTGATGGATATTCCCATAAAGAAATTAGTGAGCAATTAAACATAACAGAAAGCACTTCCAGATGGCATTTATCTGAAGGAAAAAAACAATTAAGAGTTTTACTTGAACCTCGTGGAGCGGGTCATGATTATCCAACTGAACATAAAAAAGGAGCAAGATGAGAAATTCAGGATGGAATCATAAACTTTGGAAGAAAAAGCTCAATGAGCTTCCCGTAGAAATAGATTTGAACTCTGCCTGGTCGGAGATGCAGTCTATTTTAGATCATAACTTACCACTTAGTGACTTACCTAAAAGTGATGGCTTAGCAAAAACAATTGGCAACAAAATAGTTTCTATGCTTGGATATATATTACCTGCCGCAGCAATGATTGCCGGATTAATCTATTTTACGACGAAACAACCGAAAGCAGAAAAATCTATAAACGCAAAACAGATTAATAAGAATTCTCTGTTAAAAACCCCTGATATCTTAAAGGTAAATGATAGCGCAAAAGACAGCAATCAGCCTAAGGATAGTCTATCCTCCCATACCGCGTTTAGCATTAAGATTAATCAAAACACACTGCATTCTTCTCACTCTGAGAAAGATATCACTGAGGATCAGGCAGTATTAACCCAAGCTAGTTCGGCCAATCCCAACAGTACTGAGGCTATTAAAACACTTCCTGATCTTTCAAATCAACAAATAACCAGTTCAATTGACCATGCTGGATTTAATTCAAATGTTTCCTTATTTACTAATCGAAATGTGGGGTTCTTTAATATAAATACACGGATGATCAATTTGAGTGCTTATAACAAGCGGAGCGAAAAGGATGAAAGGATTTACAAAAAGACCAAACGTAAGAAAAGCGTAAAAATTAAGGAGCAGAAAGAAATTTATACCCCTCAATACAATTATAGCTTTGAAGCAGGGCTTAATGTTTACCAGTCTAACCAAAATATTTTTCTTGGTGCAAATGCTGCATATGCAATAAACAAACGACTAATCGTAAACGCAGGCCTTAGACTTAGTTTGGCTAATGTTGTGGAGGGAAGCTATACACACCCGAGTTACAATTTAAAAGATTCAGCTAAAAAAGAAGACTTAACAATACTAGACCACCGACAATTAACCACTGCAGACATACCTCTAGGCTTGGAATATAAAATTTCAAATAGAGTTAGCATAAAAGCCGGTCCAGTTCTTAGTTTCCTAATTAAAAACGGTGGAATGGGAAGTAAATTAGGTACTGTTAAAAACCTATTTGATACTGTTTACAACAGTAAAAAGATTAACAACTCACTTGCCAATTCAACTACAAACAAACTTAACATTGGTTTCTCGACAGGATTAAGCGTCCGTTTCAAACAATTTAATATTGAAGCCGGCTATAGGCAAAATTTTGTCCCCTATAAAGTAAGCAGCGACTTAGGTTCTTATAAAAAAGATTTTAAAACCTTTCAGATTGGAATAGGATATAACATTAAATAAGTCTTTTTTCAATAAATAAGACAACATCTTGCTTACATTTTTCGGAAAGTACTTATACTTTAGTAATTTCCGCGGCGCTTAGGCGCATTATTAAAACTAACAGTACCCACAGCATGAAAAAACTATTACTTACCTGTTTAGCGATGTCGTTATTTATTACCAGATCAGAGGCTCAGCTTAAAAAACTTTCTCAGCAGCAAATCTTTGGCGGACAGCCTTCACTAACTAAATCTATTAACACAGTAACCGGCTGGAGTGATGACAATCATTACATCGAAGTGGACTCCAAAGATCATAGTTTGTATGCCGTAGATGTTAAGTCTGGTAAAAGAACACCTTATACTCCACCTCCAAAAAGCAATGTAAATGTAACAGTAAAAGACAATGACGTTTACATTCAATACGGCAAAGATGAAGCAAAACGCTTAACTAATGGCAAGGATGAAGAGAAAAACCCAACCTTATCTCCAGATGGAAAACATGTAGCGTTTACACGAAATAATGATTTGTATTCGGTTGATGTTGAAACAGGAAAAGAGATCAGATATACCAATGATGGGACTGATGTAATTTATAACGGTTGGTCTTCTTGGGTATATTATGAGGAGATTCTCGGCAGGTCTACCAACTACAAAGCTTTCTGGTGGTCGCCAGATAGTAAGAACATTGCATTTATGCGTTTCGACGACACCAAAGTTCCTATGTTTCCAATTAATGGATCGACAGGGCAACATGGTTATACGGAAAAAACACGTTATCCTAAAGCTGGGGATCCAAACCCAGAAGTAAGAGTAGGCTTTGTTCCGGTAACCGGAGGCTCTGTTGTTTGGGCTGACTTTAATGAAAAAGACGATCAATATTTCGGTACTCCTTATTGGAGTTTTGATGGAAGTAATTTAATGGTGCAATGGATGAACCGCGGACAGGACAACTTAAAGTTTTATGCTGTAAACCCTATTAATGGTTCTAAAAAGGAAATCTATGATGAGAAACAACCTTCATGGGTAGACTTAGATTATGATGGTCGTATTGAATATTTAGGTGATAAAAAATATTACATCCTTAAAAGTGATAAAACAGGATGGGCACATTTCTATTTATATACTTTAGACGGAAAGTTGGTAAACCCATTAACTAGTGGTAAATGGCAGGTTACCAACCTTATTCATGTTGACGAAAAAAATAAAGTGGTTTACTTTATGGCGCGTAAAGAAGCTTCGACAAGAACAGATTTTTATAGCGTAAGCTACAATGGTAAAAACTTAAAGCGATTAACATTTGGTGATTATTCTAATCAAGTATTGATGTCACCTAATGGGTCGTATTTTATCACTACCTATTCAAATGTTTCTACTCCAACTAAAAGAACATTACTTAACAATAAAGGAACCATAATTAAAGAGCTTGGCGATAGTAAATCTGATGATTTTGCACAGTTCAACTATGGCAAAACAGAAATGATTAGCATCCCTACTGATGACGGCTATAACTTACCTGCTGTGATCACCTACCCTACTGATTTTGATCAGAATAAAAAGTACCCTGTAGTAATGAGTATCTACGGCGGTCCTAATGCAGGAAACGTAACTAATACCTGGAAAGGAACTGGTGGACAATGGTGGGCTAATGAAGGAATAATACAGATATCTGTAGATCATCGCGCATCAGGTCAGTTTGGTAAAGAGGGCGTTGCTTTAATGCACCGCAACTTAGGTAAATGGGAAATGAAAGATTATACTACTGCCGCCAGATGGTTAAAAGCTAAAAACTGGGTTGATAATAAAAAACTATTAATTACCGGCCATAGCTATGGTGGTTACATGACTTGTCTTGCATTAACTAAAGGAGCTGATGATTTTGATTTTGGTTATGCCGGAGCTCCTGTTACCAGCTGGGAATTATACGACTCTCATTATACTGAGCGCTTTATGGATACCCCACAAGAGAACCCTGAAGGATATAAAAATGGATCAGTATTAACTTACGTTGACAATTACAAAGGCTTACTTAGAATTATGCATGGAGATATGGATGATAACGTGCATATGCAAAACACCATACAATTGATAGATAAGCTTCAAAACGCGAACAAACATTTTGAATTAATGATCTACCCAGGTGGAAGACATGGATGGGGTGGAGTTAAATCTGCTCATGATAAAGCCGAACGTTTCCGTTTTTACTATCAGAACCTTTTGAATAAACCGGTACCAGAAGAGTTGCTTAAATAAATAGTAAATTTTTATCATCTTTAGTTATGAAATTATTTAACTGTTTTATTGGAACTGCATTGTTAATGTCGGCCTTTTCGGGTATGGCACAAACTAAATCCGCACCTCTTGAAAAGGGCAGAACTTTAATATGGAGTGATGAGTTCAATTACAAAGGCCTTCCGGATTCTACCAAATGGGATTATGAGGAAGGATTTGTAAGAAACCGAGAAAAACAGTTTTATACCAGGGCAAGATTAAAAAACTGCTATGTAAAACATGGTAAACTTGTTATTAAGTCGCTAAAGGAAAAATATAAAGATGCTGAATATACGTCGGCAAGTATCAACACACTTGGCAAACAGCAGTTCGCTGGAGATCTCCGTATTGAAATAAGAGCAAAGATCCCATCAGGAAAGGGCATTTGGCCCGCCCTTTGGATGATGGGATCAAATATAAAACAGGTAGGATGGCCTAAATGTGTAGAATTTGACATTATGGAATTTGTAGGCCATACGCCATCAACCATTCATGGAACTCTACATTGGTCGGACACCAGTTTAAAAGATCCTAATGGGCACAAAAGCAGTGGTGCTCATATAAAAATGGATGATATCCATAAAAAATACCACATTTATGGCTTAGAGAGAAAAGGTGATAGTGTAAAAGTTTTTGTTGACAACCAGTACTACTTCAGTATGGCGGCTCCGGCAGCTGCATACAAGGATTCATTTACCTCTCCATTATATCTTCTTATGAATACCGCTATTGGTGGTGAATGGGGTGGTGATATTGACGATTCTATATTTCCTCAAAAGTTCCAAGTGGATTATGTGCGGGTTTACAAATTAGATTAAGGTTACACCTAAAGCGTCAATCGTTTTAACTTAACGCTGAGTTAATACTGTAAGTTTACTTTTAACAGGTGAAGAAACTTACTTTAAATAGTATTACGATTGGTTTAATTCTACTTAGTTTTTCATTACCTGTTTTTGGAGTTTACAATCAGACAGCTACAAAAGGTGATATCAATACACTGATCAAGAAAGATCCCAATTCTGCCTTTATAAATATAAAGGCGCAATTAAATATTGCATTAAAGCAAAATGATCTAATGACTGCTGCAAAATACTATCAATATTTTGGAGAGATATTCTATCATCAGGCAGCCTATTCTCAAGCTATAAATTATTACTACAAGGCAGATCGCATATTCAGAAATCAGAAAGATCAAGCTAATCTGGCTGAAAACCTCAACAAAATAGGAGAAACATATTACTACAGCAGGCAATATAAAACCGCACTGTCTAAATTTCAAGAAGCTTTAAATATCTTCAAAAAGATAGGTAACGGGGCAGGCATAGCAGAGTGTTATGGCCTTATTGGCCAAACCTATGAGAAAAGCAGCAAGTATGAAAGCGCTATGAAATATCAGCAATTAGCTCTTACTGCTTACAAGAAAGAAAAGAACCAAACCGGCATTGCAAAGATTTATGAAAACTTAGGCAGCATTTATGAAGACAAGCTCCATCTTGATTCTGCCCTCAAATACTATTCATTATCATTAAAACTAAATGAAGCCGCAGCAAATGATCTTGCCCAAATAGAAATCGTAAATAACATTGGTGACGTTTACAGAAAAACAGGGCGGTATGCTGAAGCAATGACTTATACCCGCAAGGCCGAACATATGGCCTTAGTTATGAATGACCAATATCAGCTAAGTAGTGCCTATAGAGATTTATCAAAAACATTTGATCTGATTAAAAAATATGATAGCGCCTATCATTACAGCGAGCTTGGCCGTAATATTTTCCTAAAAATCTATACTGCTGACAATAACAAGCAATTAGCCTTACTGCAAACCTTATTTGAAATGCAACAAAAGGACGATGCGATTGTAAGGTTTGAGAATGAAAGAAAGGCAAATCAATATATCATCATTGCTATTGTAATGATCATATTATTATTGGTTCTACTAGGGATAAGTATCATTAGCCGACAGCGCTTAAAGCTCCGAAACGAACAGAAGCTTAATGAGCAAAATAACATGCTTTATGAAATACAGAAGAAAGCAATAAAAGCTGAACTTGAACTTAAAAGCAAGGAATTAACCAACAATACACTTCATGTAATTCAAAGCAATCAGTTTCTGGACGAGTTAAAAGAGGAAATCTCGGCTATGATAAAGGACGAAAAAAGAGATCAGAAAAGACAACTCCAGCAGATCATGATGAAAATAAATCAAAACATTAATCATGACAGGCATTGGAAAGAATTCTCTGCCCTATTTGAACAAATTCATCAGGTCTTTTTTGATAATCTGAAAAGTCACAGCGATGATTTAACAGCAAACGACATCCGTTTAGTAGCTCTTATAAAGATGAATGTAAGTTCGAAAGATATGTCCGTTATTTTTGGAATTTCTCAGGATAGCTTACGTGTTGCGCGTTACCGTCTGCGTAAAAAACTGAACATCCCTCAAGGAGAAAATCTAAGTTCTTTTATACAAACCCTCTAACAAAACCATCACCTCCCAGGGCTTAACAAACTGTTAACATAACGCTAACTGAATGATAATGGCGACTTTAGTTACACACAAACACCTAAACAACAGCAACTTAAAAACATTATGTTCACGCTGTATCCGTTCTGTATACAGCATTTGTAACGCTGTATACATTTTGTACACGCATCAAATATAAAACCTCATTCCTTGATTGACACATTTGCACCATAGTTTAAAAACACAACCACCACAAACAAATTATCAGGAAAATGAAGTCAATTTTACAAGTTCTTTTTTGCTTATTAATGGGTGTTGCCACAGCCAGTGCAACCAGTTTAAAAGGCTATGTTTTTGATCAGAAAACAGGTGAAGCTTTAGTAGGCGCGTCAGTATATCTGGAAAATACTGACAAGGCAGTATTAACAGGATTGGATGGCTCGTTTGAGATCAAACACCCACCCGCCGGAAACTTCACTTTAAAAGTATCGTACATTATGTACAAAGTATTATCTAAACAGATTACAATACTTAAAGAAGATAATCCAACCATCAAAATCTACCTTTCCGAAACGAAGGAGAAAGAATTAAGTGAGGTAGTTATTTCAGCAAAAAATGATGGTTCTGCAGAAAAAACTGCAAGACGTATTGAGCAGAAATCTACCCAACTAATTAATGTCGTATCCGGCAAAGCAATGGAGATCTCGCCCGATTTAACGGTTGCAAATGTTATTCAACGTGTATCAGGAGTTTCAGTTGAAAGGAGCAATAGTGGCGATGGGCAATACGCTATTCTTAGAGGAATGGACAAAAGGTACAACTACACCCTGGTTAATGGAATAAAAATACCTAGTCCAGATAATAAATACCGCTATGTGCCTTTGGATATTTTCCCATCAGAACTTCTAGACAGATTGGAAGTATATAAAACCTTAACCCCGAACCTAGAAGGCGATGCCATAGGTGGTGTGGTAAACATGGTAATGAAAGATGCACCGCAAAAACTACAGATCAATGCAAATCTTGCAGGGGGCTATAGTCAGTTATTTATTGATCGTGATTTCACCACATTTGATGCTTCGTCAGTTCATCCTAAATCTCCATATGAGATTAACGGAAAAGACTACAAAGCTACCCAGGCAGACTTCCCAAGGGGCACTGCAGACTACAAGTCGAGCCACCCCTCTCCTAATATTGTAGGGGGATTATCTATAGGGCAACGTTTTCTTGACAATAAGCTTGGGGTAATCATTGCAGGAAGCTATCAGAACACTTATCGTGGTAGTGACGGCACTTTCTACCGCTCATCTGCAGCCAATGCATCAAACAAATTTGCGACAATCACAAGCATGAATGAACGCCAGTATTCTGAGCAACAGAAACGTTATGGTTTTCATGGCAAGTTAGATTACGCATTTAATGAGAACAACAAACTAAGTCTTTACAATGCTTATGTAGATTTGAATAGCATACAGGTTAGAGAGGAGAAATCTACAGATTTCTCTACCGGTTATGATCCTATAGCAGGAAAAGCACAACTAGAATATGCTACACGATCACGCGTAACAGAGCAACAGATTTACAATAGCACACTACATGGAGAACATCAGATCATTCCTGATAAATTAAAGGTATCCTGGTCGGCCGTTTATTCGTCTGCTAAAAATGAAGTGCCGGATAATACCACCATCACCTTAAGCGGAAAACGTGAGAACTTTATGGATAGCCGTACTGTTGCAAAAACAAACGGAACTACCCATCGTTGGGAACGTAACACAGATGAAGACAAGGCTGGATATCTTGACATCAGCTATAAAGTTCCTGTTGGAGGATTAAAAGTAGAGTTCTCTGCCGGGGGATTATACCGTGATAAACAACGTAGCAGTTTCTTTAACAATTACACCTTAACTCCAGTAAATACTGCTGCTCAATATGGTATTGATTTTAATAATTATACTGAAATAGACTGGACAGTTCAAACTCCGGGTGGAGCGGTAAATAATCCACTCACTTATGATGCTTCAGAAAAACTAGCTGCCGGTTATGGAATGTTTAACATCAGCAAAGATGACATCGAGGTAGTTGGTGGATTACGTATTGAACATACCGATCAAGGTTACACAATGCTTTTCCCTGCCGGAGAACTTCGCCCGAAGGGTAATCAGATTTATACAGACTTTCTTCCGTCTTTAAATGTGAAGTATAAACTGAGCGGAAAGCAACAATTAAGAGCATCCTATTTCCGTTCTTTAAACCGCCCGGGATTTTATGAGCTTATTCCAGGAGGTGTGGTTCAGGATGATTACAAAGAAAAGGGAGATCCGGATCTTAAGCGCGCCATTGCCGACAACTTCGATTTGCGCTATGAATTATTTCCAAACAGTAGTGATCAATTGCTAGTTGGAACATTCTATAAGGCCATTAAAAACCCTATAGAATATAGCTTCCAGGCAGACCCAACCCGTCCGCAGGATACCTATTATTTACCGGGTAATTTCGGAACTGCAAGAAATTACGGTTTGGAAATTGACTATATCAAATTTATAAACCAGTTCGGAATAAAGGCCAACTATACCTATACACATTCCAGAATTACAACTCCAAAAGATCTGTTAACTATAGATCCGGAAACTAATGATTCAAAAAAGATCTCGGTGATGCAATCGCGACCACTTTACGGACAATCTGAACACATTGCCAATCTTTCCCTAATCTATAAAAACAGTAAAAGTGGATGGGATGCACAAGTTTCAGGATCCTATACTGGCCCGCGAATTAATACGGTATCGCAATTTCTGGACAATGACCTTTGGCAAAAAGGCTTTATTCAAATGGACGCATCTGCTGAGAAAAAATTCAAGAAAAACATTAGCATATTCATAAAAGCCGGGAACTTGTTAAACACTCCATCTAAGCTATTTATTAAGGGAATTAACCCAGCAAATGCAGACACAGGCAATCAGTTTGATGGTAAAACACTGATTCGCAATGATTATTATGAGCAAACATATTTGCTAGGCTTGCGCTATAAATTATAAATCAATCTTATTCATTATAAAAGAGAAAAAAAATGAAAGTAAAATATTTATTTATCTACCTGGTCATAGCAACCTCCATCTTTACAGGATGCAAAAAGGCCAATATTGATGTCGATCCTGATACTGGGAATGGAACTGTTGTAGGTGATGTTTCAGGAATCTGGCTAAAAGGAAGTACACAATTCATTAAAGGCGACATTATAATTCCGGAAGGTAAATCTCTAACCATTGAAGAGGGAGTTACCATTATAATGGATACCATTGCAAAGCCGGAGATTATTGTAAAGGGGAATTTATATGCACAAGGTACTGCTGCTCTTCCTATAAAATTCACAGTAGCTGAAGAATTTAGAACTGAGGCAAAAAAATTTGGCAGACTTTGGGGAGGTATTCTTGCTGCACCAAGCTGTGAAGAATTATTACTTGACCATACCATAATAGAATATGCCGGTGCCACCACTTCTGATGCCTCAACTTCTGTTAAGCAACATTTGTACAAAGCAGTTGCAGGAGAAAACTTACCTGCGCTTTGGTTTTCGAATGTAAATGGCAAATTGGTAGTAACAAACAGTATTTTCAGAAACCTACAGGAAGATTGCACTTACATAGACGGGGGTAAAGTCATATTTGCAAACAATTCCTTTTACACTACAGGAGTTACCGGTGGCGAGGCCATCAACTTAAAATCTGGTTGTTTGGCTGATGTAGCCTATAATTTAGTTTACAGCACAAATACCAATGCCTTAAAATTATCAAATAGTGGCGATCGTACGCCACAGGCTTACATTGTGGTTTACAACAACACCATGGTAAATACTGGATGGCGACGCCCTACTGCAAAGGGAGGATCAATCTGGGTAGAGTCAACAGTACGTGTAAGCGTTTACAACAATATGTTTGCGAATACGCGTTTTGGAATTAAGAGAGATACCAAAAAGCCAGAGGATGACAGATCTGTATTTGGGAATAATTACTATTATGGATTTAATCAGACCACTGTTGATCAGTTTCAACCGACAAAGGAAATCATTGCAGGCACTAATGATGTAATCAGTAAAACAGCTGGCGACAATGATCCTATGTTCTCAAACTACCCGCTAAATACTCCTGTTGACAATTCAGCTTTTAATACCTCATGGGACTTTCATTTGAAGCCTGGGTCTCCGGCCCTTGGAAAAGGCACGACAAGTTTTACCAGACATTATGCCTCAGGATTGGTTTTGAATGGAATCACCTACAAATCACCTGAACCATCTGGTTACATTGGCGCATTTGGCACAAACTAATTTATAAATCGAGAGCAAAGAATAAGAAAAATATTAAATCAATACTAATGAATAAATTTAACCTGATTACTACACTTTCGACAATACTTATGTTGTTGAACATTGCCTGTACCCAACAAAAACATGATACTACTGAAGCAGTAAAACCTTTATATGTTACGGAACCTGTACAATTTGATTCTGATGATCCTGCAATATGGGTTAACCCTGAAGATCCTTCCAAATCATTAGTGATTGGTACGGATAAAGATGAAAATGGGGGACTATATGTTTTCGACCTCAAAGGAAAGATCATTAAGGATAAAACTGTAAAAGGATTAAAAAGACCCAACAATGTAGACATTGCCTATGGTCTGGTACTAGGTGGCAAAAAAGTTGACATTGCTGTAGCTACAGAACGAATGACTCACAAACTACGGGTATTTTCTTTACCCGATATGAAGCCAATAGACAATGGGGGGCTACCAGTGTTTGAAGGCGAAACGGGAGAAATGTATAGGGACCTAATGGGCATTGCTTTATATACTAATCCACAGGGGCAGATTTATGCTGTTGCCGGTAGAAAGACAGGGCCAAAGGATGGTTCCTACTTATGGCAGTACTTACTTGAGGACGATGGTTCAGGAAAACTTAAGGCTACACTAAAAAGGAAATTCGGAAAGTACAGCGGCAAAAAAGAGATCGAAGCTATTGCTGTAGATAATGAGCTAGGATATATCTATTACTCAGATGAGCAATTTGGAGTTCGCAAATATTATGCGGATCCTGCTAAAGGAAACGAAGAGCTTGCTCTTTTTGCAAAAGAGGGCTTTACAGAAGATAATGAGGGAATCAGCATTTATAAAACATCGGATAGTACGGGCTATATATTAGTATCTGACCAGTCAGCAAATCATTTTCAGGTGTTTACCCGCGAAGGTGATAAAAGCCCTAACAACCACCCAATGATCACAAGTATCAAGGTTTCAACCAATCAAAGTGATGGTTCTGACATTTATTCAAAACCACTTAACGATGACTTTAAGCACGGTATTTTTGTAGCAATGAGCGATAACAAAACGTTTCAATATTACAGGTGGGAAGACCTGGCAGGTAAATTATTAAAAGTAAATTGATAGTAGATTTATTGTCGCTCGGATTTTAATTTCTGGGCGACAATAATTAAGAAATCATAGCCCATGCTTTTCTCTAATCGCCTTGCGTTTTTGCCTGATAAGTCTGCGCTTTTCTCTATCCGCTTTGATCTTCTCAAATTTTGCGATTTGCTCCCGTATCTTTTTTTCCTTTTCAGGTGTTACACCAACACTATATTTTATCCCCTGAAAAAGTGTTTTCCAAATAAAACTAAAGAATGATGCTGTTTTTTCCCTTTCGAATTTTATTGGTGCAGCTACTAGTACGCCATCTGCTTTAGGATTATCAGAATTAATGATCATTGCGTTTGCCAAAAAAGACATCAAGCCTTGCCTTACTAAATGATCTCTGCCTTCTTCCTTTTTAAGCAGTGCGACAGAAAGATCATTGAAAGCAAATTTAACTTTACCGGTTGCAAGGCTTTCATTAGCATCAATATTAAACTCAAGCTTTTTTACGTGGCCGCTTTTAACTTCAACCATGCCTAGTGGCCGGGTAATTCTATTTAAAACCCTTCCGTCCATACCACCTAAAGTTCCTGAATAAGAAAAAGCGCCGTCTTTAGCTGTAAGATTAAACTTGAATTTCACATCCAATTTACCCTGCCCCATCATATAGCTTGTTAGATTGGCAAACATAAAAGGGTTTTTGTCTTTAATTTTTTCGGAATTGGTGATGTTGGTAATGCTTCCGGAAGTTTTCTCAAAAGTGATTCTCCCCTTTTGCTTACTACCTCTATCAAACTCAGCATAGGTTAAATCTATATCACTTAGATTAAGTTGCTTAACCGTTAACAGCCCATTAACTTTTTGTAATAGTTGATGAGGGTACTTCCCTATCTTAATTTCGGTTCTTTTAGGTAGCTCATTATTATTAAAAACAGAAATGGAACCATTGCTTATATTCATCTCGGTAGCATACAGTTCCTGTTTACGTACATACAAAGGCAGGTTTATCCCTTCCAGGCTAATGTTACTCATTTGGATATCAAACCTATCCTTTGAATAACCGACAGTCTTTCCAAAACTCATTTCATCAAAACGCGGAACAACACTAAAACTCTTGATGTTCAGCTTGCCAGATGATGCCACAAAATCAAGTTGATTAAGGTTGATGTGATATAAACTATCCGGTGTTGCGAAAGTGTAATTATTTAAATTTATCACCACATCTTTAAGCAGATAAAACCGACTGGTATCTCTGACTGAGTTTTTATCAATCAGCCAGTTTTTTAATGTGACGTTAAGATTCTTAATAGAATCGACTTCTGGAATCGCCGAATTTTTATTAACGTATTTGAAGCTTATATTTTTAAGGTCGATGGTTTTTACTTTAAGCTCCTTTACAAATTTAGAAATGTAGTCGTAAGGAGATTTATCGGAAAATGGTTTTTTGAGTTCATTAAATGGCAGCTGTTTATTTACCATTACAATGTTAGGATTATCAAACAAAAGGAGATCAATTTTCACCTTTTTATATCTCAGCAAATCAAAAGGATGGAAATTTTTTATAGCAAGTTCCTTTAGCTGTATATAGTAGATGTTATTTGGCGCATGTTTTAGGCCAACCATCTTCTTTAGGATATTAGTATCCGGTGTAATTTTAACGTCCGATAATGAAGCTCTTCCCGTAATAAAATTAGTGCTGACATCAGAGAATTCTATACTATATAAACTGTCCGTAGAATTTAAAACAAGGTCTCTAACTTGTGCTTTAATTATAGGCTGAAATTTGGAACTTAGGTGCCTGGATGCCACAACCAGCAATAAAATAAAAAAGAGCATGATCCCGGAAACCCATTTAAGTGTACTATAACTCTTTCGGACTTTTTTGATCATAGGCCTTAGTGGTTTAACCTAATATACGAATTTATTAATCAGACGTTATAAATCGGCCTTTTTTCTTTCTGTACGTTCTTTTCTTCTTGCTTCTCTTTTTTCACGTCTCTCTTGTTTTTTATCCTTTATTTTCTCCATTGCTTCTTCAGGTGTTTTTACAGGCACACTCCCTAATCCAACTGTTTCGCGCATGCCTATAAAAATACCTTTCCACAATAAATTAAAAAATGAAGCGGCGGGCGTTCTCTCAAAGACAACTCTAGCTTTTCGAGGAGCGGCGCCTTTACTTGGATTGGCATCTTCAATTAGCAGACTATTTGCTAAGAAAGACAAGAACCCCTTCTTTTTACCAATGCCTCCATTTTCACCCTCTTTAAGAAGCTTTATCTTAAGGTTTTTATAATAGAAGTGAACTACACCTGAAGCCCCTTTCACATTAGCCTGGATATCGAAATCAGTTCCCTGCATTTGCCCGCTTTCAATTTCAACTAAGCCCATGTTTTTTACCATAGGGTTTAAAACCACCATATCCATCGGGCCTACATTTCCCTTATAGCTAAAAGCGGCATTTTTATCTGTTAAATTAAAGTTTATGGTAATATTTATACGGCTTGTTTTCATTACCAAGGCAGTTAATTTAGCAATGGCATGATTGCTCTTTACTAATTGAAGGGAGTCGTTAGTTAGGTTGAGAATATTTCCGCTAAGATTCTGAAAATATACTGTCCCTCTTTTTTGAGTGATCGGATTATACTCTGTATAAGCAACATCGATATTAGACAACTTTACACTATCAATAATTGTTTCAATAGGCAGTCTTTTGAGTGCTATATGAGGGAAGTTTCGAGCCTTATCGAAATTAGGCGGAGCAGGTAATTCTCTATTCACAAAAATACCTGCTTTTGCAGGACCAATACTCAGGCTCCTTGCATATAAATTGCCTTCTGAACTTAATTTAGTAAAATCTACTCCGTTAAAAGCAATCTCATTAAACGTTAAATCACATCGGTCTTTTCCATATTTATATTTCCTTGTAAAGGTAAGGTCCGGGTAAAGAGGAATCATTTGTAAGCCCTTTATACGAATAGCTTTATTTTTTACAGAACCTGCAACAGTATCTATCTTAATTGTGTACATTTTATCTTTACCTGTAGACCGATAACCTGTCAATTCAAAATTGATATCCTTGGTGTAATAAAAACGAGTGGTATCAAACTGAGACAGAGAATCGACAAGTAGGTCATTCACATTGATATTTAAGTGCTTTATAGAATTCAATGGTTTTGAAGTAGCTCCATTGATATAATCAAAATCGGCATCTATTATTTTAATAGTTTTTACATGAATAGATTTTAATGATTTAGAGATTTGATCATACAAACTACCTTTATATGCAACTGTATCTGTTTTTTTTACAACCTTATAATGGATCACATTAATGGAGGGTTGCTCCATGATAATGGAATTCATGGTTATTCGTTTCTTAAAGTAGGCAGTAAGCACGCCTATCCGACTTAATTGAAGGCGTGCCAGCTTTATCTGAAATAGATTAGTTGGAGCAAGTTTAAGCTCTTTTAACTGATTAAAAACAGTCGTATCAGGAGTTAATGTAACGCTATCTAACACGGCGCTACCAGTTATGAGGTTAAGGCGAATATCTCTAAAATCAATTCTATAAAGTTTCTGAGAGCCCTTGTAAACGCCATCTTTGATCTTTTCGGTAAGAAGCGGTTTCCATTTTGCACTAAAATATAAAGCCGCACTTCCAACGACAAGGATCAGGACGGCAACAACGCCTCCCAGCCATTTTAATAATTTGTATTTTCCATATTTTTTAGTCGCCATATATAGTGTAACCTGCAATATCAAGGCCATAATGAAAAATAGAGTTGGCTATTGTCACAAAATATTCATTTAGCATTCTGCCAATTTGTCATTTGTAAATTAAATTACGTATTTTTGAAGCCCATAAAACAATTGACCATTTATGATTGATTTACAGTTGACAGATAAGAAACATGATGAAGAGCGCCAAGGCGAGGCCTTAATTGTTGATGCACCATTGGTGCGCAATGGCCGCAAACTGTATATCGAAAGTTATGGTTGCCAAATGAATTTTGCGGATAGCGAAATTGTTGCATCTATATTATTAGATCAGGGATTTGAAACTACCGGTGACTATAAGGAAGCCGATGTAGTCTTTATAAACACTTGTTCCATTCGTGAAAATGCGGAGCAAAGAGTTCGTAATCGTCTGTCGCAATTTGGTGTAGAAAAGCGTAGAAACCCGAAACTTATTGTAGGTGTTTTAGGCTGTATGGCTGAACGCTTGAAATCTAAATTTCTTGAAGAAGAAAAATTGGTTGATGTAGTGGTTGGCCCGGATGCATACCGTGAATTGCCGCAGCTGTTAAGTGAGGTAGAAAGTGGCCATAAAGCCATCAATGTATTACTATCACGTGAAGAGACTTACGCGGACATTAGTCCTGTTAGATTAAACGGCAATGGCATTACCGCATTTATTTCTATTATGCGCGGTTGCGACAATATGTGTTCTTTTTGCGTAGTACCTTTCACAAGAGGTCGCGAGCGCAGCAGAGATCCGCATTCGATTATGGCTGAGGCTCAAGATCTATTTGACCGTGGCTATAAAGAAGTTACTTTACTTGGTCAGAATGTAGATTCTTACAAATGGAAAGGTACTGATAGTGAAGAAAGCACTGAAATTGAGGTTAACTTTGCTCAATTACTTGAAAAGGTTGCCTTGATTAGCCCTGAATTGAGAATTCGTTTCTCTACCTCACACCCTAAAGACATTACTGACGAAGTTTTATATACTATAGCTAAACACAATAATATCTGCAATTACATCCACTTACCTGTTCAATCAGGAAGTAGCAGAGTATTGGAATTAATGAATCGTACTTACACAAGAGAATGGTACATTAACAGAATTGATGCCATTAGGAATATTATTCCTGATTGCGCAATTTCATCTGATATCATTGCTGGTTTTTGCACCGAAACGGAAGAAGAGCACCAGGAAACACTTAGTATTATGGATTATGTGAAATATGATTTCGCATTTACCTTTAGTTATTCTGAGCGTCCGGGAACTCTTGCAGCACGGAAATTTGAAGATGATATTCCTGAAGAGGTAAAAAAACGCAGATTAAGTGAAATCCTGTTAAAACAACAAGAAACTTCTTTATATCGTTTACAACAATTTGTTGGCAAAACTGTTAGGATTTTAGTAGAGGGCACTTCTAAGAAATCGGATAAAGATTTCTGTGGAAGAAATGATCAGAATGCAATGGTAGTTTTCCCGGCAACAGAAGGGGTTACGGCTGGTCAATATGTTAATGTACATATAGATCGTTGTACTTCGGCAACCTTACTGGGAACTGTTGTAGTTGAAGAACCTGAGATTGTTTAATTAAACACAGATTACATTGGACGTACAAGACATAAAAAACCGTTTTGGGATAATTGGTGGTTCTCCGCTGTTAAACCGGGCTATAGATATTGCCAGACAGGTGGCACCAACTGACATGTCTGTTTTAATTACCGGTGAAAGTGGTAGTGGTAAAGAGGTATTTTCTCATATCATTCACCAAATGAGCACACGTAAACATGGAGCTTTCATAGCAGTAAACTGTGGTGCTATCCCAGAGGGAACAATTGACTCTGAACTCTTCGGACACGAAAAAGGATCTTTTACTGGAGCCCACGAAGCCCGTAAAGGCTATTTTGAAGTAGCTAATGGTGGTACAATATTTCTTGATGAAGTTGCTGAGCTGCCTTTAGGCACTCAAGCCCGCCTGTTACGTATTCTTGAAAGCGGCGAATACCTTAGGGTAGGATCATCCAAAGTACAAAAAACTGATGTAAGGATTATTGCAGCTACAAATGTTGATGTTTATAACCGCGTTAAATCGGGTAAATTCCGTGAAGACTTATATTATAGATTAAATACTGTTCCATTACGTATTCCTGCTTTGCATGAACGTAAAGAAGACATTTATTTATTATTCAGAAAATTCTCTGCAGATTTCAGCGATAAGTACCGCAGTCCGGGTATACAACTTGAACCTGATGCGATACAAATACTAAGCAATTATAGCTGGCCGGGAAATGTAAGACAGTTGAAAAATATTGCAGAACAAATTTGCGTTCTGGAGAAAGAACGAAATGTAAGTGCCGCAGCTTTACTAAACTATATTCCTAATGAAAGCGCCAACAATTTACCTGTAGCAATTAACGGCAATAGTAAAGAAGACTATACAGAAAGAGATATTCTTTACAAGGTTCTTTTTGATATGAAAAAGGACATGATGGAATTGAAAAAGCTTGTAGCTGAAATCATTCAGAGTGGAGGAAATACTTCACACATCATGGCTGACAATCCTCATTACATCAACCAGCTTTATCAAGAGGTAGATCAGACGTTTGGGAATGAACAAGCTACACTGACTATTAAAAAGCCAGTTCAGAATACCCCTGTGGACTACAACTATACCCATGAAGCGGAGGAAGTAGAAGAATCTTTATCATTAATAGACAAAGAATCTGATCTGATCAAAAAAGCCTTAAAGAAACATAAAGGCAAACGTAAATTTGCAGCTCAGGAACTAGGCATCTCAGAACGAACGTTATATAGAAAAATTAAAGAACTGAATTTAAACTAAGGATGAAAAATTTATCTATAATCATATTGTTATTCTTTTTAATCGGGTGCAAAATAAGCCTAGACGGAGCTTCTATTCCCCCTGACATGAAAACAATTAGCGTTAAAGTTTTTGAAAACAACGCTCCATTAGTCGTAGCATCTTTAAGCTCGCAGTTTACAGAGGAATTGAAAACACGTATCAGAAACCAGACGAAGTTAAGTATTACTCCAAATGACGCACAGGCCATTTTCACTGGAAATATTACAGGGTACGGCATCACTCCGGTAGCAATAACAGATAATAAGCAACCTACAGCCGGTGCAAACAGGCTATCAATAACAGTTAATGTTAAATACGTAAACAATCTTGATTCCACAAAAAACTTTGAGCAATCTTTTGAGCGTCATAAAGATTTTAAACTAGCTGGAAACCTTCAAGCACAAGAACCTGGCTTAATTAAAGACGTTACTGCTCAGCTCACTGAAGATATTTTTAACAGAGCTTTTGCACAATGGTAGGCTAAAGTAGAGATCAATTATTAACTTAGCAACGTGGAGCAGGATATAAATATTAAAGAACAGCTAACAGGATTCATTGCCGTACCTGAGAAAGTATCTCAGTATGATATAGCTATGCTAAAAAATCTTGCAGAGCAGTACCCTTATTTTCAACCTGTTCATCTTCTACTTGCCAAAGCTACCTTAAACGCAGATGAAAGCAATCGTAGCCTAGCTACTGCTGCTTTATATACTAATGGCCAGTTACTGCATAACTTTCTTCATGAAACGGAAAGCCTGGAATCAGTTAATTTCAATATCATTAACTCTTCTTCTTTCGGTGTTTTTGACAATAATCCTGAAACTTTAGATGAGGTTATCATTGATGAAGTGCCAGCGGAATCGGAAGAACTCAAGGTAACAGATGACCAGGAGACTTTTGACGAAATTGGCGAAGTTAATATACATGACTATAAAGCGCATGAAATTGATCAGCCTCCAATTAATGAAAACAAAGAGAACCCAGAGGACGATCTTGTATTAGAGAATATCGTTGCTACAGACTTCTTTGCATTTCAGGAAAACTTTAAGGTTGAACCTTTATCTGAAACAATAGCATTCACAGAGCCCCAGATAGAAGAATATAAAGAAGAGGAATCCATCACTGAAGAGGAGCCGATTATAATCAGCAAATATGATGATGATCAGTTGCCTTATACGTTTTTATGGTGGCTGGCGAAAACAAGGAAAGAGCATCAGCAAATATTTCAACCTTATGCTTCACCTAAACAAGTTAAACATCACCAGGAAGCTAAACCTGATAGAAATAGAAAATCCAATGAGCTTCAGCAGCAATATGTGGAGAACATATTTCACATGCAAAGCCCGTTTGAAGAAGAGGAAGAAAGCGAATATTCTCCCAATGAATTCAGAAATCGCTCAAAAGGCGATGAAATTATTGAAAGCTTCATAAAGAATGAGCCTCAGATAAGTCCGCCAAAACCGGAACAAATCAACAACGAAAACAAAGCGAAAAAAAGTGCAGAGGATCATAATGACCTGGTATCTGAAACGCTGGCAAACATCTATATTGAGCAGATGCTTTATGACAAGGCCATAGAGACTTATGAAAAATTAAGTTTGATGTTTCCAGAAAAAAGCCGTTACTTTGCCGACCTTATTCAATCGATAGAAAAAAAAATTTAACAACCTAACATACTATGCTTTTCTTAATTATTTTATTAATCATCATTTGTATTGCCTTAGCGCTATTTGTTTTGATACAAAATCCTAAAGGTGGTGGTCTGGCAACAGGCGGATCTGGCAGTAATATGTTTGGTGTTCAACGTACAGGCGACGTTTTAGAAAAAGGAACCTGGATTTTATTAGCCCTTGTTGTAGTGGTTACTTTATCAATTACAACTATTGCTAAATCTGGAGGTTCTTCATCAACTGGAGCCGGTTCTAAAATTCAAGAGCAACTTGACAAAACTCCTACTCCATCTCCAATTGGAGGCGGTGCAACTACAGCTCCTGCTCCGGCAAATACGCCACCAGCTGCTGCTGACACTACAAAAAAATAAGTTCTTATATCCATAAGAATGCAAAATCCCGGCAGGTTTAATACCTTCCGGGATTTTTTATGCCCCTGCCACTCTGACACAAAAATAGTTTACGATAATCCATTAGCTGACAAGGCTACGTAAATTTGTCAACCTTAAGCGCGTTGGCATAAAAACTGATATGTTCTTTCCTGCGTAATTAATTTACTTTTACATTTATAAATCTAAAAACAAAACAATAATAAGTTATGGCTTTAAACTTTAAACCTAATGCAGATAGAGTAGTTGTTGAAGCTGCTGCTGCAGAAGAAAAAACAGCTTCTGGTATTTATATCCCTGATACCGCTAAAGAAAAACCTCAACAAGGAATCGTAGTAGCTGTTGGACCTGGTAAATATGCTGACCAAACCGGAAATCTAATCCCATTAAGTGTTAAGGTTGGTGATCAGGTTTTATATAGCAAATATGGTGGCACTGAAGTTACCATTGAAGGTACTGAGTATTTAATTATGAGAGATTCTGATATCTTAGGAACTCTTTAATCCAAGTATAATTATTGAAATGAAATTGGCTAAGCCTTAACTCGTCTTAGCTTAAACAAGAATCAAAAAAAATAAAATGGCAAAACAAGTAAAATATAATGTAGAAGCCCGTGACGCGCTGAAAAGAGGCGTTGATATTTTGGCTAATGCTGTAAAAGTAACTTTAGGACCTAAAGGTCGCAACGTAATTATTGACAAAAAATTTGGCTCACCTGCTATCACTAAAGATGGTGTTACGGTAGCTAAAGAAATTGAATTGAAAGATCCAATTGAGAACATGGGTGCTCAAATGGTTAAAGAAGTAGCTTCTAAAACTGCTGATATCGCAGGTGATGGAACTACAACTGCAACTGTTTTAGCTCAGGCAATTGTAACTGCAGGTATTAAAAACGTAGCTGCGGGTGCAAATCCAATGGACTTAAAACGCGGTATTGATAAAGCCGTTACTGCTATTGTTGAGAACTTAAAAGCTCAATCACAAACTGTAGGTGAAGACAACAACAAAATCAAACAAGTTGCGTCTATCTCTGCAAACAATGACGAAGTTATCGGTGCATTAATCGCTGAGGCTATGGGCAAAGTTGGTAAAGATGGCGTTATCACTGTTGAAGAAGCAAAAGGTACTGAAACTGAAGTAAAAACAGTTGAAGGTATGCAATTTGACCGTGGTTACTTATCTCCATATTTTGTAACCAATGCTGATAAAATGGAAGCGGAATTAGAAAACCCTTACATTTTGATCTATGACAAAAAGATCAGCAACATGAAAGAATTGTTGCCTGTATTGGAAAAACAAGTTCAAACTGGTAAACCTCTATTGATCATCGCTGAAGATTTAGATGGTGAAGCTTTAGCTACTTTAGTAGTTAACAAAATCCGTGGTTCTCTGAAAGTTGTTGCTGTTAAAGCTCCAGGTTTCGGTGACAGAAGAAAAGCAATGTTAGAAGACATCGCTATCTTAACTGGTGGTACTGTTATCTCTGAAGAAAGAGGTTATAAATTAGAAAATGCTGACCTTACTTATTTAGGTACTGCTGAGAAAGTTATTGTTGACAAAGACAATACTACAATCATCAATGGTGCTGGTCAGTCTGAAGACATCAAAGCTCGTGTTAACCAGATCAAAGCTCAAATTGAGACTACTACATCTGATTATGACAAAGAGAAATTACAAGAGCGTTTGGCTAAATTAGCTGGCGGTGTTGCAGTTCTTTATGTTGGTGCAGCTTCTGAAGTTGAAATGAAAGAGAAAAAAGACCGTGTTGATGATGCTTTACATGCAACTCGCGCAGCGGTTGAAGAAGGTATCGTAGCTGGTGGTGGTGTTGCTTTCATCCGTGCTATTGAAGCATTAGATGGCATGAAAGGTTCAAATGATGATGAAACTACTGGTATCCAGATCATTCGTCGTGCTATTGAAGAGCCTTTACGTCAGATTTGCCAAAATGCAGGTATCGAAGGTTCTATCGTTGTACAAAAAGTTAAAGAAGGTAAAGCTGACTTCGGTTACAATGCCCGTACTGATGTATATGAAAACTTAATTGCTGCTGGTGTTATCGATCCAACTAAAGTTGGTCGTGTAGCATTAGAAAATGCAGCTTCTATTGCAGCTATGTTATTAACAACTGAAGTTGTTTTAGCTGATGATCCGGAAGATGCTCCTGCAGGTGCTGGTATGCCTCCAATGGGTGGTGGTGGTATGGGTGGAATGATGTAATCATCATTTCCCTTACACTTAAACAAAAAGACCCGCTGAGAACAGCGGGTCTTTTTGTTTTAAATCTTTGTTATATTTAGATAGTTAAAATATGATGGAGAATATCTTAGAAAACAGTCATTTCATTACAGCTACTGAAGTGAATAAATTTTTAATGGCAACATTGCTATGTGGTTTAATTGGTGCTGAGCGAGAGTTTAGAAGCAAACAGGCTGGATTAAAGACAATGATTATGATTGGCCTTGGTTCTACCCTCTTCACAATTCTATCTGTAAAAATTGGACTTAGCAGTCATGACCGTATAGCCTCCAATATTGTTACCGGCATAGGCTTTTTAGGAGCGGGAGTTATCTTCAAAGAAGACAATCAGGTCAAAGGTTTAACTACTGCCTGTGTAATATGGATTGTAGCGGCAATTGGGATGGCTATTGGGGCTGGATATTATGAACAGGCAATTGGAGTAACTCTGGTGGTTCTTGTAGCATTATTCACTTTTCCCTATCTGGAAGAAATGGTGGAACAGCGCTTTACCAAAAGGGTCTACAGAATAGTTAAAAGGTTCGAAAATGAAAGCCTAGAGAAGTATGAAGAGGACATTAAAACTTCTAAACTAAAACTCACCAGAGGCAAACAGGAACTCGCCAACGGCATCATTAGTGGAACATGGATAGCTATAGGGAGTCCTAAAAATCACAAAAGATTTGTAGATCGGATGCTTGAGGATAGAAATATCATAGCATTTGACTTTTAAGTTTTAGCTTTGCATTATGCAAAGGGAACAGATCTCGGTATTCGATATTTTTAAGATAGGAATTGGACCATCAAGTTCACATACACTTGGGCCATGGAGAGCGGCACAACAATTTACTGCTTCATTAAAGCAACAAAACTTATTAGATGATGTAGAGCAAATAAAGATTTTGCTTTATGGATCATTAGCCAAAACTGGTAAAGGGCATGGCACTGACATTGCCATATTACTGGGATTAAACGGAGCAGATCCAGTCACTTTTGACGTGAATGCAATTGACTGCACAGTTGAATCTATCAAAAAAGATCAATTGCTAAACCTGGCAGGAGAGAAATCTATTGCCTTCAATTACACCGAAGATCTTGTATTTCTTTTTTTTGAAAGCCTACCCTTTCACCCCAATGCAGTTACATTTCAAGCTTTTCTAACAACCGGGAAAGCTGTATCAGAAACTTATTACTCTATAGGTGGTGGTTTTGTAGTTAAAGAAGGTGAAGACGGCAAAGAAAAAGAACAGGTAGACTTACCTTTCCCTATTGAAAAGGCAGGAGACCTATTACACTGGTGCCTAACTACGGGACTTAAGGTTTCTGAGGTGGTAATGGAAAATGAACTCGCCTGGCGCACAGAAGCTGTTACCAGAGCAGGGATTTTACAGCACTTTAATGTAATGAAAGATTGCATCTACAGAGGATGTCATACTTCCGGCTTTTTACCTGGCGGATTAAATGTAGCGAGGAGAGCCGCAGCGCTCAATAAAAAATTAATGTGCAATAGTGTTTACACCAACTATGAAAATTGGGTAATGGCCATTAGAGCCGGCGGTAATGGCTTTAATTATACGCTGGACTGGGTAAGTTGTTTCGCGCTGGCTGTTAATGAAGAAAATGCTTCATTTGGCCGTGTAGTAACCGCACCAACAAATGGTGCCGCAGGAGTTATCCCGGCAGTATTGCAGTACTTTATCACCTTCTGTAATGGCTTTGACGAAGAAAAAATTACACAGTTTATTGCTTGTGCATCTGAAATAGGAAGCATCTTCAAAAAGGGAGCTACTATATCAGCCGCGATGGGCGGTTGTCAGGCGGAGATTGGCGTATCTTCAGCAATGGCGGCTGCTGCGCTTACTGAGTGTTTAGGAGGGTCTCAGAGACAAGTTTTAATGGCCGCTGAAATAGCCATGGAACATCATTTAGGCCTTACCTGCGATCCTATTGGCGGTTTAGTTCAAATACCTTGCATAGAAAGAAATACTATGGGTGCTATAAAAGCCATTACGGCAAGCCAACTTGCATTGCAAAGCAATCCGGATAAAGCAAAAGTAAGTTTAGATGCTGTAGTAAATACAATGTGGGAAACAGCTTTGGATATGAACTCAAAATATAAGGAAACATCAGATGGTGGTTTAGCTACCAATATTCCAATAAGTTTACCTGAGTGCTAAAATCTTATCATTAGATTTTCTGTTGTGCTTTAATAGAAAGATATCTGTTGATTACATTAATCGTTAGCTTTTCTGGCGGCGTAAGGATGCTTAATATTCCATGCTTGGCAAGTTCTTTAACGATTAGTTTTTTCTCATAAGCGAATTTACTGGCAATGGTTTTAATATAAATCCCTTCCACATCTCTTACTTCTTCCTCAGTAAGAGATTTTAGTTCTGTATTTTCAAAAAATACAATTAGTAATAAATGGAATTTAGCAATGCGCTTTAAGAACGGTAGCTGCCTGTTTAATGCAGACATACTTTCAAAATTTGTAAAGAAAACAATCAGGCTACGCTGTTTCATAACACCGCGGATACTGGTATATAGAGCTTCCATATTCGTTTCAAGATACCTTGTTTTCTCTTTATATAATACGCTCATAATTTTACCAAGCTGAGCAGGTTTTCTATCAGCAGGCACGATACTTCCGGTTTTTTCAGCTATTGTAATTAAACCTGCTTTATCCTCTTTTAACAAGGCTACATTAGAAAGAACCAAACTTGCATTAATGGCATAATCCAATAAGCTCAAGCCTTCAAAAGGCATTTTCATGGCTCTTGATTTATCTATTACACAGTAAACATGCTGAGCTTTTTCATCGGTAAAAGAGTTAACCATCAGCTCTCCTTTTCGGGCAGTTGCTTTCCAGTTAACCGTCCTATAATCATCACCTTGCACGTAGTTTTTTACCTGATCAAACTCCAGACTATGGCCAATCCTTCTTATCTTTTTTATTCCAATTTCATTTAATCTATTCGAAATAGCCATCAATTCATACCTTCTTAACTGAAGGAAAGAGGGATAAACAGGAACTGTTACTTCTTCTCCAAAATTGAATCTTCTTACAATTAAGCCAAGAGGCGAACTAACGTATAAACGAATGAGGCCAAATACATATTCTCCTCTTTTAGTTGGACGTAAAGTATAATTGATTGTTTTATGCTCACGGGCCTTTAAACTACTGCTAAACCAGATATCCCTTTTTTGAAACTGTAAAGGGATTTCATCAATAATTCCCACTTTGGTTGCAAAAGAATAAAAGCTTTCAATGTAAATATGTAGTTCGTTTTCGTCACCGTTACTTAGTCTTTCCGGAAGATCTCTTCTTAAAAAGAATCCTTTCTCCTGGCGATAAAGCATAATTAGATCTATAACCATCATTGACATCAATATCCAAAAAATAATGAATGGAATATCGCCAAGCCATGGCAAAAAGAAGGAGAACAGGAACAAAGTAACACACAGCCCAATTCCTGCAAATAGCCTTTTACCTAAAAACAGGTCTTTATAATATGTCTTAAAAAAGTTTTTCAACAGCTTAAGTATTACCTTGGGATCTCTAATTTTTGAATAATCTGTGCAACTACATCAGCAGGTGTAAGCCCCTCCATTTCCTTATCCGGTGTTAGCATAATTCTGTGTGCAAGTACAGGAGCCGCTACTTTAATAATATCTTCTGGTGTAACAAAATCACGTCCCTGCATTGCGGCAATAGCTTTAGCACTATTAATCATGGCCAGAGATGCACGCGGCGAAGCGCCCAGGTAAAGTGACTTATTGTTTCTTGTCTCGTGAGTTATCCTTGCTGCATATTCTATTAGCTTAGGCTCAACATGTAAAGCCTTTATGATGGCTCTGCATTTTTTGATTTTATCAATGCTTAAAACGGCTTTAACTGCATTTATTTCTACCTCCAGCTTTTGCTGATGTTGATTTTGAAGAATGATAATCTCTTCTTCCAAAGTAGGGTATTTTACCTCTATTTTAAATAGAAAACGATCAAGCTGAGCCTCAGGCAATCTATAAGTACCTTCCTGTTCAATTGGATTCTGAGTGGCCAAAACCATAAAAGGTTCATCCATTGGATAAGTGTGGCCATCGACAGTTATCTGTCGCTCTTCCATCACTTCAAACAAAGCTGACTGTGTTTTTGCCGGAGCCCTGTTAATTTCATCTACCAATATAATATGGCCAAATATTGGCCCTTTCCTATACTCAAATGATGAAGATCTTGGATCAAACACTGAAGTCCCCAACACATCTGAAGGCATTAAATCAGGAGTAAACTGAATTCTAGAAAAAGAGGCATCAATACTCTTTGCAACAAGTTTAGCACTTAAAGTTTTAGCTACCCCAGGAACACCCTCAAGCAAAATATGGCCATCAGCTAGTAAAGCCGCAATAAGAAAATCAATCGTTTCCTTTTGTCCAATAATAATACTGCTCAGTGATTGTCTTATCTGATCAACAGCCTGATTAAGTTCAGTTAAGTCGGTTCTTTCATTAAAAATTTCCGGTTCCATAGTTTATTGAGCTTGTTTGTAAAATCTTTCAATTAGTTTATTAAGGTTAATCAGTGAGCTATCATCAACACGTTGATTATTGTTTATCTCGTTTACGATGAGAAACAATTGATCAATTGTCTCCTCAGGAACACCTGATTTAAAATGTAATGCTTGCTTCAATTCGTTATCCAGTGATCCCGTTTTCAGCGCATAAGTGCTTCTGATATGTTCAAGAAAATAGTTTATCTTCTTTCTTGCAATATCCCTGTTATCTCTTTGTTGATAGTATACTTTGCCTACCACTTTAACAAAATCCAGCGATGAGTTTTTTAGTGGTTCTATTACAGGGATTATCCGCTGTCTACGCTTCATTTCAAACAAGACAAAGATGATCAATCCTGCCATTGCTATATAATATGCCCAGCGTAATGACTCATTCTTAAAGATGACACGCAGAATTGCTGAATCATCAATATTTCCCCTCGTATTATGTTCGTCCCAGAGCAAACTTGCTGAAGCTGGGAGGTAAGATAAAGCCTTGGCTGCATAATCAGCACCCAGAGGATTTAGTAAGCTGTAATTAGTTAACAGTTGAGGATTAGGCAAAATGTATATGCTGCCTTTGCCATAGGTGTATTTAATAAAGTTAGGTTTCCCTTCAATATTTTTGCCCAGTACCGTTACCCTTGAGGTATCAAACGAACTAAAATACTGCTCGGCTATTTGCTTTCCAAAAGTATAATCAGATTTAGCTTTTAAAGCCGGATTGGTAAAATTAACACCTGTCGACTTTTCAACTGAATAATTATAAGATGATCCTATCTCTAATTTAAGGGTATCTCTCAAAGTTTTGCCAAAATCAAAAGCAGCAATAAATGCATTATTACCTTGTTCTACAAAGTTTATCAGCTCCCTAAAGTCTAACTTATCAACTTCAATTGAATGAGAGATAAAAAGATAATTAACGTTTTTAAAACTGCTATCCTTTAAAGTATTGTATATAGGATCTCTAGTTACCCTCACATCTTTTTTGGGAAATAACTCGTGTATTTGATGAAACAGAATATATGTGCCGAACGGAATCTTGTCCTCTTTTAAATAAGTAGATGTCCAATTTGTTGGCGTCGGCTTATAATATTGAGCCACCAGATAAGCCACCAAAAGCACTGCACTCACAATAAGGTATCTTCTTAATCCTTTCATGAGCTATGCAAATTAAACCGTTCAAAAGTATCCTTTATCGTATTAAAGTTCTCCTTATCAATAAAAAACTCTCCATACCAAACATATTCAAATTGATGAGTAAGCCTACTGAATTCTCTTTTTTTATCCGGATCATTAATTTCACTAATATAAGTCTGATTCGTTTTTTCCGGAAGCCAGTGAATAAGATCTTTATCACTCAAATTCTTAAGTGCCCGTAAATATAAAAGTCTAACAGCTAGCCTATAATTAGAACTTGAAATTGCCTTTTCAATCTCTTCATTAAAATTGATTTCATGAATATTATCATCAGATTCACTATAAGGAACTTCTACTTCTTTAGACTTACGGGAAAATATCTTAAGGTCAGCTCCTGCTATCTTCAACACTATAAAAACCACTAACGCAATAAGTGCAACAATTACGAAATACTTTATTGCTCCTCCAGACACTTTATTCCTCAAAATCTGGTTTATCATATCCCAGAACCATTTCCAAAATCTGTCCCATAAACTAAGTTCAGGAGCAGGGGCATCATCATAAATGAAGTCTGCTTCTTTACTGTATGTACTAAGCTTATTTTTATCAATCTTCCGCAATTCAACTTTAGTCATATCCAATCTAACCTCCATTTTTTTTGCAGTAGAATCCATCGCCCCTGCTTCAGCATGAACCTGTGGAACTCCAAAAAAAAGAAAGATAAAGAGCAGTAAACGCATATTAGTAATCCTCAGGTGTAGAGTTTACGTCAGCCCCTGACTTCCCTAGTTGATTTATTCTTTCAAATAGTCCAGTATTATCCATACGCTCTACCAAATTGAAATAGCACAACGTTACACCTATAATTGGCAAAATCATAAACACCTGACATACATATTGAATAATAGTAGATACAATAATAGCTAAGCTATTAAAACCACCTGCTCCTTTGGCAAAACCAGAAACCAAAGTAAGTATAATTGCCGGCAGAGAAGCCATTGACATACATGCGTAAGAGATAATCCAAATTACAAATATTGCTCCTGCAGTTGCCCACCATTGATCTTTTAATAACTTGAAAGAACGACTAAAGGAATATTCAAAGCTCCCGTTTTCCAATACCATTACTGAATAAAAAATAGACATTGCCGGAAAAACATATACAAAGGGGAAAAAGCAAAACAGAAAGCAAATGACAAGAAAAATAACTATAGCAAAACTGCTGGCGAAAACCCTAAGAAAATAGTATTTGAAATATGCCCAAACCTCCTCTACCGTAGGCGCTTGATTGCCTTTTTGTACATATAAAGCTATAAAGCACAAGATCGAAACACTTATAGCTGTATAATTTAGCATAGACAACACGATCACAAGGAAATAATTTAACGTAAACACATCGTATAATCTTTGAATTCCATAAACAGTCGACTGACCGTTCCCGTAACCAAATGCCACTTTTTGAATTCCCAGCTGATACATTATTGCTGCTATCATTCCTGCCAGTACAAAGAACCCGCATAAATAAATGTATGTTTTCATTAATGGTTTAAAGTTCTGTTTCAAAAACTGAAACATATCATTAATGATCTCTCCAAACTCTCTAATTTTTCTAAATTCTAATTTCTCCGACATTGTTTATATTTTGATTGCGCTTAACAAGTTGGGCCGGGTATAAAACTACATACCAAACCATAAATAATAGTGATCCTCCAAGAATGGATACACTTAACCAAACTGGCATATTAGTATGCCTTGTAACAAAACTTTCAAAGATTGCTGCCACCACAATTATGGGCAATATCCCTAATGCTATCTTAGTCCCATCTTTTGCACTATTGACAAATGCCTGAAGACGAGTATATGTTTTAGGAAACAACAAGCCATGGCCTAAAACCAGACCTGCACCACCGGCAATAATAATAGCAGATATTTCTAAAGTTCCATGAATCCATATTACTAGGATAGATTCCATTCCAAGCCCCTTACTAAAAAAGTAATACTCAAATGAGCCTAGCATAATTCCATTCCTTAGAATAAAAAAGACAGGCCCAATAGACAAGAAAATTCCGCTCACAAACATTATTAGTGATACATAAATATTGTTTGCCGCAATCATAAAAAACATACTAATCTCACCTTGTGTTTTATAAACGCCAAATGGATCACCCTTTGCAATATTTTCATTGGTCATATTAACATAACCATCTCCGAGAATTAACCTTATAAAAGTATCATCGTATTTCGCTGATAAAACCCCGATTAAGCTTGAGATCACAAAGAAGATTAAAGAATATAAAAGTTGTTTGCGATAAGTATAAAAAAGCATGGGAAGTTCAAATTTCCAAAACTCAACAAATGCATTGCGGTCTTCTTTTTTGTTCTTGTAAATAGACTGGTGTAGTAATGCCGCTATTCCATTTAAATACTCCGTTGTCTTAGACTTTGGATAAAATGTTTTGGCGTAGGCCAGATCATTCGTAATGTCTACAAACCTATCCGCAAGTTCATCAGGTGTTGCTACGCTCATTTGCTCGTATGACTTCCACTTAGCGGAATTCTGTTTAACAAACAACGATTCTCTCATAGGTTTTGCGAGGGCTTTAATTTTTATGTAAAATAGCACAAAAAACAATCTTACAAGAAAAATTCACAATCATTATTTTATTTCTCCTGAACATTTCTTTCCTTTAAATTTTATCTAAGTTTGAGTTTATATGGAAACAATACAGGTAAACACTAGTCAGCATGTAGCAATTGATTATCCGGTGGCAGGATTAGGAGAACGAGTGGCTGCCCGATTAATTGACCTGGGCGCATTTATAGTAGTTGGAGGCCTACTCATGCTATTAACTATGCTTGGCATAAGCGTTCAATCAAACATCCTCATCATTTCCATCTGGTCAATTTTTGGAGCTTGTTATGTTTTCTACAACCTTATTACCGAAATCTTTATGAATGGCCAAAGCATTGGAAAAAGGCTTCTAAAAATAAAGGTGATTAGCTTAAATGGGGGCCAACCCAGCATAGGACAATATTTCATTCGCTGGGTATTCAGACTAGTAGATTTTTCGTTAACTGCTCAGGTAGGTGGGCTAATTTGCGTTGCTGCAACAGAAAAAAAACAACGAATTGGTGATATAGTTGCTGGCACTACGCTCATAAAAACAGTTCCCCGTACTGATTTTAATCACATTGCTTTTCATCCTGTGGAAGATGCGTATACCCCTGTTTTTGCATACGTCGATCAGCTCACTGATAGGGATGCGGAACTAATTCATGAAGTGATAAGCACCTTTCATAAAACAAATAATGCTGATTTAATTTACACCATGTCCGAAAGAATCTCGACACATCTTGCCATCACTATCCCTGCCGGCATGAACGAGTTAGATTTCTTAAAAACAGTAATTAAAGATTATAGATATATCACTTCAAGAACAGATTAAGCAAAGGCTATTTCAAATTCTTTAAGACCTCAGGAGCCACATTTACCGCCCAGCTCATATACATTTTACCCGAAGGATGTAAACCGTCACTGGCTACCAGCGATCTATCTGAGAGCGCTAATCTGGAAGCCGGAGTAATGTCTGTATAACTTAAGCCAGCAGCTAATGTTTCTTCTTTATTAATTGCGTTAAAAGCGTCAATCTCTTCAGCAATAGTTTGTTGATCTCTGCCACTTTGCAAGCCAAATGTAGTAACTCCCCAATCTGGAATTGATATTACAAAAACATGCGTCTTTTTATCTTTGGTAAAGTTAATTGCGGTTTGTAAAAGCTCCTTAAATTCTTTCCGATAAACATCTTTTGATTCGCCCCTATATTGATTGTTTACCCCGATTAGTAATGTAACAATATCATATTTATGTTCAGGAAATCCTGAATCCTTAATACCTGCTTGCAATTCACTCGTCGTCCAACCGGTTCTTGCCACTATAGCCGGTGGATTTATGATAAGTCCCTTTGCTGTAAGCTCCTTTACCAATTGACTTGGAAAGTTCTCATTACGCGGCACAGCTTCGCCAATGGTATACGAATCACCAAGAGCAATATAGTTAAGCTGTTTGCCTTTATTTGGATCTATTGGAGGTATTGTATCTACGGGTTTTACCAATGTATCGACAGGCTTGATTATGGTATCAACTGGCTTCACAAGAGTATCCGCAGGTTTATTGTCATCCATAGATTTTAAATCTCCCTTTTTACAGGATAATATTAGTAAAAATGAAAAGATTAATATTGAAAATCTCATATTCCATACTTACGCAATAATTATAGTTACAGATTTCCTGAGTACAACTGTATTAATGATTATGAGGCACCCACATTTTATAAACATAGCTTATCAACACAATTGAACCTGTAATGAGGTACAGTGTCTTAACTAATTTATCGCTTCTTTTGCCAAACCAGTAATTAGCCGATAAGCCCACAATAAAAGTAATAAGAAGAGGAACTGTCGGCGGATACATATCAAAACCCTTTTCCCAATCCCCTTTCAGGAGAAATAGCAATGAGCGTTGAAAGCCACACCCCGGACAGTCAATATTGAAGATATATTTAAACGGGCAGGGAATAAAAAAAATATCCGCCTTGTCTAAAAATGAAGACCAGGCGGATAAGATATATGTTATAAATACTAACAATTAAACTTCTGGTGTGGTTGGAGGTTTGTTAAATGGATCGTTGAATGGATTGTTATTACCAAAAGGATTGTTAGGATTATTAAAGCCATTTTGTGCTTCTTTGGCAGATGGGCCTAAATATTTGGCATCCCCAAAACCTAATAGTGGTATAAAAACAAATGGCAGAAGAACCATTCCAACTGTATACCCTTCGGTTTTCCCGAAGCTTTTACTCAACAGATTCACAAGCCAAATACCAAATATAGGAGAAGTACAAGGTATAATTAACCAAAGAATCCAAATTGTGGGTTTACCAACAATTTCTATCAGTACAATAGCATTATAGATAGGAATAATAGCAGCCCAGCCTGGTTTTCCGGCCTTTTCAAAAATTTTCCATAATCCTATATAGGTTAAAACTAGAAGGAGAAGGTAAATGGTTATTGCGCCTGCGCCTATACCGGCAGCGGCTGAAGAGTACTCTGAATTGTAGTCCATAGGGTTTTTGAGTTTTAATTTATATAAAGATAATCTTTATGTCAAAAAATCAAAATTTATACCCTCTTTTTCTCAACTAGAAGATCAGACTAACTGCATATTAAAAAGGCTGGCAATATGCCCTTTAAGTTTACCTTCAACCTCTGCAACATCTACAGGATAACCCAATTCACGCTGTATTGATGTTACGTCCTTATCATCAATACCACAAGGAACAATGTTTTTAAAGTAATTCAAGTCTGCATTTACATTAAATGCAAATCCATGCATGGTTACCCATCTGCTGCACCTTACACCTAGGGCACATATTTTTCGCGCCTTCTCATTATCAGCATCAAGCCACACACCGGTATAACCTGTATACCTGCCAGCTTTAATTCCATAATCGTTCAGTGTTAAAATAACGGCCTCTTCAAGTGTTCTTAAGTAAAGATGGATATCCGTAAAGAAATTATCCAGATCAAGGATCGGGTAACCTACAATTTGTCCGGGGCCATGGTATGTTATATCTCCACCACGATTAATCTTATAATAAGTAGCCTCTTTTTCTAATAATCCTTGTTCGTCAAGTAACAAGTTCTCAGGATGGCCGCTTTTACCCAAAGTATAAACATGAGGATGTTCGCAAAACACCAGATAATTTGGCGTTTCCAGCGTAGTATTATTTGATCGGTTTTGTGTCTTTAAAGCCACGGTCTGATTGAACAAGATCTCCTGCTTATCCCAGGCATCCTGATAATCAATAAGGCCCCAATCTATAAATTCAACTTTTTTATTCATTTTTATGAAGAGTTAAGCTACCACATAGCCTAACATATAGCCATCGTTAGTTTTAAAATAATGTACGGTGAGTTCCTGAGTTCCTTCAGGAAGGTCTACAAGCGCATTAAGACTTCCCTCGTCTTTAAGTTTAAAAGGCTTAATATGAATGTCACGTTTAAACTCAAGTCCTTTCCTACCATGCCATTTGTAAATGGCTTCTTTTGCACACCAGCAAACATATAATCCATTGGTATTGTCACCAATCTGTTTTTGAGAAAGTTCCGAGTCAGAAAGAAACTTATTTCTAATGCTCTTTATTTTATGCTTAATAAGTTCTATATCAACTCCCACCTTTTTCTTTTTCCCAACAATAACCGAAGCATAATCATAGGAGTGACTTAAAGAAATATGGTAGCCAAGATTCGGGAGATAAGGCTTACCATGCTCGTCCATACGACAATCAATATACTCCGAAGTATTAAGCATTGTTCTTAGCAGAACCCTTGTACTTAACCAGTGAAGTAAACGCTTTCCATTATTTAACGATGAAATAACATCAAGCTCATGCTGTTTCAGTTGTAACCCTGACATCAGTTGCTCTTCAGTTTCTTCGATTTTCCATACGGCAAGTATGGTATCGTCGTCAATATTTTTATTAAAAACTACAGGCATCTCTATTTTAGAAAAACTATGCAAAAGTATCTTAAATTAATCATAATTTCGTCCAAATACTATATAAAATGATACTTTCGGATAAACGAATTCTTCAAGAAATAGATAAGGGAACCATTATAATAGAGCCTTTTAATCCAGAATGCCTTGGCACAAACTCATATGATGTTCATTTGGGCAAATACCTCGCTACTTATAAAGACAGAATTCTTGATGCAAAAGCACACAATAAAATAGAACATTTCGAAATTCCTAAAGACGGATTCGTACTTCATCCCGGCACATTGTACCTTGGTGTAACTTTAGAATATACAGAAACCCATGCCCACATTCCTTTTCTCGAAGGAAAATCAAGTACCGGTCGTTTAGGTATCGATATACATGCAACAGCGGGTAAAGGTGATGTTGGTTTTTGCAATACCTGGACTTTAGAAATTTCATGTGCACAGCCAGTGAGGGTGTACGCAGGCATGCCAATTGGACAGTTAATCTATTTTATGGTTGAAGGTGATATTCAAACCATGTACAACACTAAAATCAATGCTAAATACAACAATAAAACTACAAAACCCGTAGAAAGCATGATGTGGAAGAATAAGTTCTAAGCGTAATATTTCGTATATTGAGACTTTATTTGGTAAGGCTCATATTTATGAAACGTAAGCTAATTCTTCCTCTGTTATTATTGTTTGGGGCATTTATAATTTTTGCCTATACAGCAGATGACGATCCTTTTACAGAGCTGATAAAAAAGCTTGAGGTATATATTGAAAAGTATCCTCAGGAAAAAGTACACATTCATCTGGATAAACCTTACTACGCTATCGGCGATGATATTTGGTTTAAAGCCTACGTTATAAATGCCCAAACAGGAAAGCCCTCAACAATTAGCAATGCGATATATGTTGAGCTGATCAATGAAAAAGATTCAGTAAAAAAGCAAATTAAACTACCTCTTATCTCAGGATTTACCTGGGGTGACTTTAAGCTTCCGGATTCCTTTACCGAAGGAAACTACCGAATTAGAGCATATACTCAGTGGATGAAAAATGCAGGTACTGAGTTTTTCTTTGATAAAACTATAAAGATTGGCAATTCGTGGGCAAATAATGTTTTCACTAACACTAATTATACCTATAGCAAACAAAACGAAGCTGAAAAAGTAGATGCCCGAGTTAAGTTTACCGACAAAGAAGGCACACCATACGCTCAAAATGAAGTTACCTACGAAGTTCAGCTAAATTTTAGAAGTTTAGCAAAAGGAAAGGCCCTTACCAATGAACAGGGCGAAGTAAACATCAGTTTCTTAAACACCCAGCCCACACTATATAAATCAGGAAAGATCATTACCACACTAACCCTTCCTGATAAGAAAAAGATCATTAAAGAAATCCCCGTTAAAGCGACATCAAATACTGTTGATGTTCAGTTCTTCCCGGAAAGTGGAAACCTGGTAGAAGACTTACCAAATAAGATTGGAATCAAGGCGGTAAATGCATCAGGATTAGGCGAAGATGTAAAAGGTGTAATCATAGATAACGATGGACAAGAGGTTACTCAATTTAGCACTCAACACTTAGGAATAGGCAACTTTGTACTTAACCCTCAGCCAGGCAAAACTTATACCGCCAGGGTTAGTTATAAAGACGGATCTGAAAGTTCTGTAAACTTACCTCGGGTATTACAAAGCGGCTACATTATTACAACCAACACTACTACGGAAAATGTAATAGTTAAAATCATGCTAAGTACCGGTTTACTGGGGCCAGGCGAATTAAAACTAGTAGCTCAAAACAATGGAAATATTTGTTTCGTATCTAAGGCTTCATCTCAAAAACAAATTATTACTGCTTCTATTCCAAAAAAAGATTTGCCTTCAGGCATTATCCAACTAACACTATTTTCTGCTCAGAATACTCCAGTTGCTGAACGCCTTGTTTTTGTAAATAATATGACGGACAGGATAACAACAACCGTCTCTACAGCTAAAAAGACTTATGGACCAAAAGAAAAGGTTAGTGTAGATCTTCAGGCTGCCTTTGCCGATAAACCTACCCAAGCAAGCTTTTCTATCTCTGTTACCAATACCGCATCAGTTAAGCCTGATGAAGAAAATGAAAGCAATATTTTCACTACCCTCTTGCTTACATCTGACCTTATTGGGTACATAGAAAAACCGAACTATTACTTTTTAAATGATGATCCGAAAACCCAGCAAGACCTAGACAATTTAATGCTAACCCAAGGCTGGCGCAGAATATTATGGAAAAACATCATTAATAATGCCGCCCCAAACATCCGTTATGAAGCCGAAAAATCACTAAAAATCAGCGGTGTCATTACAAGTTATGGGGGTAAACCAATACCCAATGCCAAGGTCTCCTTACTTTCTTCTTCAGGAGGACTTTTCGTTATAGATACAATATCCGACGCTCAGGGTCGATTCAATTTTGACAAGTTGTCCTTTAATGATAGCACAAAGTTCATCGTACAGGGTAGAACCGCTAAAAACAAAAAAAGTGTAGAGATTGTACTTGATGTTGTTTCTGGGCAAGTAGTTACCAAAAACAAAAATACCGGAGACATTGAAGTTAATGTAAATGAGGCTTTATCAGGGTATCTGAAGCAAAGCGAAAATTACTTTAACGATTTAACCAAACGAGGAATACTCGAGCGAACTATCCTGTTAAAGGAAGTCAATATTGTTGAGAAGAAAAACAAGGCCAAGAACTCTTCAAATCTAAATGGTGCCGGAAACGCCGACGCTATAATTAGTGCTGACCAGCTTCAATACTGTACAACACTATCGCAATGTTTACAGGGGCGTGTTGCCGGTTTAATTATTAAAAACGGTGTTCCGTATTTACTGAGAAACGGAAACACACCTATGTCTATTGTTCTTGATGGCATGCGCATGGAGGCTGAGTTTCTTGACAACATAAACCCTGTTGATATTGAAACCATTGAAGTATTAAAATCTGTTGGCAATACAGCAATTTATGGCAGCCAGGGTGGTGGTGGCATATTGGTAATAACCACAAAACGCGGTGGCGGCTATTCAAGTGCGTCAACATTTACTCCAGGCATCATACCCTTTACACCTAAAGGTTACTATACCTCAAGAGAATTCTACTCTCCTAGATATGACGTTCCAGATAACAAACCTGATTACAGAACCACTATTTATTGGAGTCCAAATATTATAACAAACGAAAGTGGAAAAGCTGAGTTCAACTATTTCAATTCAGATGAACCGGGAACCTACAGAGTAGTTATAGAGGGCATGGATATGCTCGGAAATTTAGCGCATACAGTTTACACCTATGAAGTAAAATAAATATAAATGAATACAATTAAAGTCACCATAAAAGACCACCTAAGCATCATCACACTCGACAGAGGCAAATCGAATGCACTAAACCGAGAAATGATTACTGAGTTAAATGACATACTAATAAACATCTCTGGCGACCCAAATATCGCAGGTGTCATTATCACAGGCAAGGAACATTTCTTTTCCGCAGGATTGGATCTTATTGAATTGTACAACTACTCGGAACAAGAAGCTGAATCTTTCTGGCACCTGTTTCTAAATTTCACAGCAACCATAACTTCGTTTAAAAAGCCATTAGTTGCTGCTGTAAATGGCCATAGTCCAGCTGGGGGATGTGTAATTGCACTTGCCTGCGATTACAGAATTATGGCTGAAGGGAAATACATTATTGGATTAAATGAGGTTCCGGTGGGTATAATTGTACCGAACAGTATTTTCAACCTTTACTCATTTTGGATTGGCCAGGCCAACGCTACACGAAGCCTTTTAGAAGGCAAACTATTTACTCCAGAAGAGGCGTTACAGGTTGGGTTAATTGACGAGGTTGTAAACCCGGCAAGTATTCTTACAGCTGCTGAGAGAAAAATAAGAAAATACATGGCCATGGAGCGTAATACCTGGGAACAGAGCAAGCTCAACATCAGAAAAGATTTAATAGCAGCGACTACTGCAGATCAGAGCGAAGCACTACAAGTAATGCTAAAACAATGGTGGGCACCTACAACCCGTAGTATTTTAAAAACAATTATTGATAACCTGCAAAAGAAATAAGCGATGTTCAATCAGCCGATGTTAAGAGACGATGCTCTAAAAGGAAAAACAATTGTAATTACCGGAGGTGGTACCGGCTTAGGTAAAGCTATGGGTACTTACTTTCTTAAATTAGGTGCTAATTTGGTTATCACCAGCCGCAAGTTTGATGTGCTTCAGAAAACGGCATTGGAAATGGAAAAAGAAACTGGTGGCAAAGTACTCGCTCTTGCCTGCGATGTAAGAGAATATGAACAAGTGGAACATGTATTGGCAGAGACTTTAAAAACCTTTGGAAAAGTTGATAGCTTGCTTAACAATGCTGCCGGAAATTTCATTTCACCAACCGAGCGTCTATCAGCCAATGCATTCTCATCCATAATAGATATTGTTTTAAAAGGCTCGGTAAACTGTACATTGGCTTTCGGTAAACACTGGATAAAGGAAAAACAACATGCCAGCGTTTTAAACATTGTAACTACTTATGCTTTTACAGGGTCTGCTTACGTAGTACCATCGGCATGTGCAAAAGGCGGTGTGCTAGCTATGACTCGTTCTTTAGCGGTTGAATGGGGTAAATATGGTATCCGAACAAACGCCATTGCACCGGGTCCTTTTCCTACTAAGGGCGCGTGGGAACGCTTGTTACCTGGAGATTTGGCAGAGAAATTCGATTTCAAAAACAGAGTTCCATTAAAACGTGTTGGAGATCATCAGGAACTGGCTAATCTTGCAGCATTTCTAATCAGTGATTTTGCAGGTTACATCAATGGAGAAGTAATTACCATCGACGGTGGTGAATGGCTACAAGGAGCTGGTCAATTTAATGGTCTCGAAGCCATTCCAAACGAAATGTGGGATGCCTTTGAGCAAATGACAAGATCAGCAAAGGGAAGCTAGCACTTAAACACAAAGTAAGCTTACCATCTGATTAATGCACTGGCCCATGTAAAGCCAGAGCCAAAGGCTGCTAGACAAACAAGGTCACCATCTTTAATTTTGCCTTCTTCCCAAGCTTCGCAAAGCGCAATAGGGACGGAGGCGGCTGTGGTATTTCCGTATTTCTGAATATTATTAAACACCTTATCATCACTTAGGCCTAACAGGTGCTGTACATACTGACTTATTCTAAGATTAGCCTGATGAGGCACCAACATATCAATATCCTTCTCCGTAAGATTATTGGCACTAAGCGCTTCTTTTATTACCTCAGGAAATTTCACTACAGCTTTTTTAAACACCGCAGGCCCATCCATGTATGGTAGCGCTGCGCCGCTTTCTAACTGCTCAGTTGTCATAAACAGTCCACCTAGCTCCTTATCAGGATAGCTTGGTTTATCTTTAAGCCATTTATTTGCCGAAGCACCTGGATAATACATAGCCAAAATCTCAGCATCAGCACCATCACTATGTAAATGCGTGCTTAATATCCCCTGATTTTCCTTTTGTGTTGGTTGCAAAACAACTGCACCTGCCCCATCGCCAAATATTACAGAAACATTTCTACTTCGTGTTTCAAAATCCATAGCAAAGGAGTGCTTTTCACTACCCACCACAAGTATGTTTTTATACATCCCGGTTTTGATAAACTGATCTGCTACCGATAGCGCATAAACAAATCCTGAGCATTGATTTCTGATATCCAACGCACCTATTTCCTTCATCTTCATTTCGCGTTGCAGCAATACCCCGCAACCCGGGAAGTAATAATCAGGACTAAGTGTAGCAAAAATAATGAAGTCGACATCCTGTGCAGTAATGCCTGCTCGCTCTATGGCAATTTTAGCTGCCTCAACACCCATAGTTGTGGTTGTTTCTTCGAACCTATCGGCAAAACGGCGCTCCTTGATTCCCGTACGCTCCTGTATCCATTCATCGTTTGTATCCATAAAACGAGATAAGTCGTTATTAGAATAAACATTTTTGGGCACATAATAGCCAATACCGGCAATCTTTGAACGCTGCATTATATTTGAGTTTAATACAAATTTTAAGCAAAAATAACTTTAACTGCAACATTATTTTGAAATAAGCTTATTTTTGTAATATGTCAACAGAAACCAAAGAGGAAACATTTACATTAGAAGAGATTCTTACCTCATTAAAAACAGTTCACCGCCTAATATTATGGAACGATGATGTAAATACTTTTGACCATGTAATTCATTGCATGATGAAATATTTGGATTATTCTGAAACTCAGGCAGAAAAAATTGCATGGGAGGTTCACAACAAAGGCAAATGCGCTGTTTTAGAAGGTTCCTTTACTGAAATGGAAGTTTACCGTAAAATTCTTCAGCAAGAAGGATTAACAGTTTCTGTAGATTAAACTGTACTCTTAAATATTTCAAGTAATTCCTGCTGCGTACTTTGGGTTTTATCCTTAGCATACCATCCGTGGAGTTTTTCGGCGATTTCCATCATATCGGTAGTCTCCTTTTTCCATTTCGCTAATAACTCCTGCAAGACATCAGGTCTTGGACCCCATTTTTTCACTACATCTCCATTTTCATCCAATATCAGCAATACTGGAATCGCTCTGCCACCATTAGTAAGATGCGCATCAATTAGCGGCAAATTTTTATCCCTCAACACAAATTTCAGTTCAAATTTATCGCCAAAAGAAGTAGCAATTTTATCGAACACAGGCACAATCTGAGCTGCATCTCCACACCATCCTTCAGAAATCACTAAAAAACGATACTTGTTTTTTACAGCGTTAAGTACATTTAGAAAGTCATCATTTAGTTTAACAGTCTTATCAACTCTGTTCATCCGCTGCACATTCATTTTAGTATAATGTAACATTGCATCAGAATCATCTGGACCAGTTGTTTTATGCTGTAACAAAAGTTCATTAATCAGGTTCCTGTACTCCTGATAAGTCATTCCTTCGTTAAGGAAAAATTTATTGTAGTCAATCATATCCTTGCTGTAATAAAATAGTTACTCCTTTATAATTAAACTTTCCCGCCGTTTCTTTGTCCCTCCTTAAACAAACCTAAAAAAAGAAAGATCCGAATGAAGAATTCTACGTGCAAAGTACTGTTTTTAGCGATTGCCTTTTGTATTACAACTGTAAAACTTAATGCCCAAACTAATACAGAGGGCCAAATTACAGCTAAAGTTGTAGATGCTCAAAGTAATGAAACAGTACCATTTGCTACTGCTACTATCCTTAACAGAAAAACAAAAGCAATTATTAAAGGTGCCCAAACTGATGTTAATGGCAATTTATTAATCAAGGGACTACCAAAAGGAGTCTTTACTTTCAAAATAAGCTATGTTGGCTACCAAACAATGGTTAGAGACTCTGTTTCTATTTCTGATGCTCAAAACCAAATCAATCTGGGAACAATCAAAATGAAACCGGCCAAAGGAACGGTATTAAATGAAGTTGCCATAACAGCTCAAAAAAGTGCTATCCAACTTGGTATAGATAAAAAAGTTTTCTCTGTTGATCAAAGTTTGGTTAGCGAAGGTGGATCTGCTTCGGATTTACTTCAAAACGTACCTTCAGTCCAAACAGATATTGATGGCAATGTAAGCCTTAGAGGTTCAACCGGAGTAAAGGTACTGATAGATGGTAAACCATCATTAATAGCAGGCGGAAACGTTGCGCAAATCCTGCAATCAATTCCAGCTAGCTCTATTGAAAGCGTTGAACTGATTACTAACCCATCAGCAAAGTATGATGCAGAAGGGCAATCAGGAATTATCAATATCGTATTAAAGAAGAACAAAAAATTAGGCCTAAATGGATCTGTAGCATTAAGTGCGGGTAATCGCGATAACTATAATGCGAGCACAAACATGAGCTTTCAAAACAAAAAGATAAACCTTTATGGTAATTATGGTTACCGTTATGGCAATCGTTTGGGTGGTGGATATAGCAATATCACTTATTTAGACACCCCTTTCCCAACTGTTTTTGCCAATCAAAACACAGATTCAAAATCACTGGACAAGGGCCACAACCTAAAAGCGGGCATAGACTACAGTATTGCTGAGAAAAGCGTAATTAGCTTCTCAGGGGGCTTTAATGCAAGAGACAATGACAGGAATGAGTTTCTTAACATAGACAAGCTTGACGGTCTTAAAAACCCGCTAGAATTAAGCAACAGAAACAACTCCAATAAAGGTTTCGGGAACAGTTACGATCTTAATCTTGACTTCAATCAGAAGTTTAAAAAACCAAGGGAAGAACTAACCTTTAATCTAGGCTTCTCTGAAGGCACAAATGACAACGATCAGGTTTACAGTACAAACATTTACAATGTTGATGGAGACCCCGTTAATTCATTGCCGGCTATCCTACGAAATGATGGAAGTGGTTTCAACAGAAACTATAACATCCAAACCGATTATACCTTGCCAATTGGCAAAGCCGGGAAAATCGAAGCGGGTTACAGAAGTCAAATCCGTTTAGCAGAAAATACTGCATTCTCTGACCAATTTAATAACCTGACCGGAGAATATGAGGTAAACTATGCCTTAACCAACGAATTTAATAGCAAAGATCAAGTGCATGCCCTTTATTTCAATTACCAGAATCAGGTTAAAAACTTTGGCTATCAGGTTGGTGTAAGAGCTGAAGACGCAACACTAGATACTCGTTTAGGGATGTACAACAAGTTTAATCAGATAGATTATATCCCTGGAAAGGTAGCTTACACAAGATTATACCCAAGCGTATACCTAACTCAAAAATTTAAAGGAGAACAACAAGTACAACTTAGCTATAGCAGAAGGGTTAACAGACCAAGAGGATGGGATACAAACCCATTTCTTGATGTATCCGATCCGCTTAACTACCGTCAGGGTAATCCTAATCTAAAACCAGAGGATGTACACGCTTTTGAGCTTAGCTATAGCAAATTTTGGCCTAAAGTAACATTCACTTCCAGCGCTTATATGCGTCAGACTAACGACGTAATCCAAAGAGTAAGAACAGAGCCAGATGAAAATGGGATTACTATTGTTACCCCACAAAACTTAACCAGACAATTAGCTAGCGGAATTGAATTAATAGGTAGAGTTGACGTAGCTAAGGCCTGGAACTTTACAACCAACGTAAACTTGTATCAAAGTAAAATTAACGGAGTTCCTGCTTTTGGAATTGTAGAAAACTCAGGTTTTAGCTGGAATGCCAACTTAACCAATAACTTCGTTTTACCTTATAATATTTCACTTCAAATAAGAGGCGACTACCGTGCACCTGAAGTAATGGCGCAAGGTAAAAGAAATGCAATGTACGGTGTAGATGCAGGCGCTAAGTATGATTTCAAAAACAAAAAATCATCATTAAGTTTAAACATTAGAGACGTATTTAGCACCAGAAGATGGAGTATGACTACAAATGGAACCAATTCTGTAATCGACTTCAGAAGATTCATGCAAGGAACCATGGCCAATTTAACTTACTCCTATCGCTTTGGTAAAAATGATTTTAGCTTCAAAAAGACTAAGAAACAAGATCAACAGGACTCCAGACCTGACGAAGAATCATTTTAGTTAATTTGTATATTGCGGACATGGAAAATACAAATCCCTGGAAAACCATCGAAAGCAATAAGATATATGAGAACAACTGGATCGGTTTAACCGAACACCAGGTTATCAATCCATCAGGTGGCAAAGGGATTTATGGTGAAGTGCATTTCAAAAACATCGCCATAGGAATTTTGCCACTTGATAATGAACTCAACACATGGCTGGTTGGGCAATATAGATTCCCAATAAAAGCATATAGTTGGGAAATCCCCGAAGGCGGCGGAGCGCTATCGGCAGACCCTTTAGATGGCGCCAAGCGCGAACTAATTGAAGAAACCGGACTTATAGCTACCGACTGGATTGAAATTCAACGGATGCATCTGTCAAATTCAGTAAGTGATGAGCTTGCCGTTATTTACGTTGCTAAAGGACTAACCCAAGGTGCGTCATCACCCGAAGAAACCGAACAGCTTGTTATAAAAAAACTGCCATTTAATGATGCCTATCAAATGGTTATCAATGGAGAAATTACCGACAGCATGAGTGTTGCAGCCATTCTGAAAACTAAAATTCTACTACAGGAAGGTCATTTATAATCAAAATACAGTAATTTTGTTCAGCTTATACCGAATAAACTATGAATAAGTTTTTAGGCTATATCTTTAGCCCCATCTTTTATCTTTTTTTCTTTTTATCGCTCGTTATATTCCAGCCAATTCAGTGGGTTTGTTACCGCCTGTTTGGATATAAAGCCCATAAAACTTCGGTTGACATCCTGAATTTCTTCCTAACCTACTGTGATATATTCTTAGGCTCATCGATAACATTTAAAAACGATCATGACCTTCCTTTAGACAGACCTATCATCTTTGTTGCCAACCATCAAAGTATGTACGACATCCCAGCTTTAATTTTCTTTTTAAGAAAGCACCATGTTAAATTCATTTCTAAAATTGAATTAACAAAAGGTATTCCGTCAATTTCATTTAACCTGAAACATGGTGGTGGCGCAAACATAGATCGTAAGGACAGCAAGCAAGCCATTTCTGAAATTATAAAACTTGGCAGAAGAATGAAAGATAACACATGGTCCACCATGATCTTTCCTGAAGGCACGCGTGCAAAAGACGGTAATATGAAAAGCTTTCAGGTTGGTGGTATTGCAACCTTGTTAAAGATTGTACCTAACGCCCTGATAGTTCCTGTAGCAATAGAAAACTCCTGGAAACTGGTTCAGTATGGAGCTTACCCTTTAAGCTTTGGAGAGCGCTTAAAATGGACTGTTTTAAATCCAATAGAACCCGCGGGGAGAAATCCTGAGGTTGTCGTTCTTGAAGCTGAAAATGCAATAAGAGCTAAGCTAAATCAAGCTGCTGCTCTGTAACGATAAACGGCTGTAACAGTAAGCACTATCGTCATCCTGAATTTATTTCAGGACCTCACACTAGCAAGGCTTTCTTTCTCTTGAGAGGTCCTGAAATAAATTCAGGATGACGAAAACCCCAGAGCTTTAATGACAAAAACCAAAGGTTTGATGATAAAAACCGTACTTCTAATTATATATTCTTATTATCAATGTGTTTAAAAAACTCATCACGATAAGTATCGCCAATTGGGATAATCTTACCACAAATAGAAATACGACTCCGTTCTATGCTCTCTATTTTATCAAGAGAAATGATATAAGATTTATGAACCCTTACAAACTGACCCTTTGGCAAAGTCTCGTCCATTTTTTTCATATTCTGTAAAGTAATAACCCGTTCTGCCTTAGTATAAATAGAGATATAATCTTTTAATCCCTCTATATAGAGAATATCATCAAGTTGAATCTTTTGAATTTTATGCTCTGTTTTAACGAAAATAAAGTCCTGAATAGGATTTGCAGGTGTCGAAGAAGGAGCAGATGCTACAAATGATTGCGGAGCAGCCACCGGTTCTGCAATTTTAACTTGATTATGAACCTTCTCTACCGCCTTGTAAAAACGATCAAATGCAATCGGTTTTAACAGGTAATCCGATACATTTAAATCATAGCTTTCAAGCGCATATTGCGAATAAGCGGTAGTTAATATGTAATTAGCCTTCCCGTTAGCTATCTTAAGAAACTGTATACCTGTAAGCTCAGGCATCTGAATGTCTAGAAATACCAAATCAATGCCTCCAGCCTGAACAAGCTGTAAAGCCTCAATAGCGTTCTCAGTGCGCTTCACTAATTCTAGAAACGGAACCTTCGAAACGTAGTCCTCTATAATATCAAGTGCCAACGGTTCATCATCAACCGCAATACATTTTAACTTTATCATATATCAAGCATTAACTCACTGGTGTAATGGGTAGCCGAATTTACAATATTTAATTTATACCTATCGGGATAAAGTAATTGCAATCTTCGTTCAACATTGTTTAAACCTACGCCGCCCACTTCATCCTTATTATATTTATTCTTTTTATTGGTTATACTAAAATGCAATATCTTCTGATTGGCGATAATATTGATCTTAATTGGATTTTTAGGATCATTAGCTACTCCATGCTTAAATGCATTCTCTACAAATGATATCAATATTAAAGGCACAATCTGTTGATTATCAATTTCGCCGTTCATAGTAAATTCTACAGCAGCCCCATCCTTAAACCTTAATTTCTGCAGTTCTATAAAGCTTTGAACGTATTCAATTTCCTTACTTAAGGAAACCCAGCTGTCGTTACTTTCGTAGATCATGTACCGCATTATTTCCGAAAGCTTTAATATCGCATCAGCAGTTTTATCAGATTTCTGATAAGCCAGTGAGTAAATATTATTTAAGGAGTTAAAAAGAAAGTGAGGGTTCAATTGCGATTTTAAGAATTGAAGCTCCATTTCCTTCTTTTCACTTTCCAGATTTCTTTGAGTGCGTTCGTTTCCAAACCAATCAATAGCCAGTCTAAGCAAGGAACTAACCACAATGAAAAAGCCCGAAATAAACAATGCACTAATTGCATAATTGGCAATAGACCTTTCCTGAACAACCCCATTACTATCCATGTGTTGTAAGATAGTTTCGGGATGTAATACGGCAATTACAGTTTTTAAGAAACTCATTACCACCATTAACAGAATAATGGATACGATATAAAGGCCATACCGCTTATTCTCTTTAATCAATAAAGGAATTAGTAGGGTATAATTAATATAAAAAATGGAAATGTGGATTAATCCGGAATAACCAAAGTTTACCGCAAGGCTATACAAAGACACCGGTTCTTTACTATAAATAACCACCGCAGTTACAAACAGAAGAATAAAAAGCCAGAAGAGAATATGTACAATAACAGAGTTTCTACTTTTCATTTAAACAACAACTAAACTTAATTCCATAGGTCCAAAATAAATTAATCTGCTTGTTTAAGCAGTTTGCTTTCGACGAACTGGCATTTTTTTTCTACCAAATCGCAAAATAGAGCAACTAATCACAAAACTATTCAATTTAACCGTTTATCTAGGATAATATACACTTGGTCTAAAAGATTTTAGTAGCATTTTTTTATTTATTCTATTTGTTTCATCAAAACAAAACGATTATGAAAAAGTTAGCAAACGTGTCGCCATTTTTACTTTTACTAGTTCCTGTTTTTATCATGGTATTATTAACCGTTACTACTAGTATATCAAATAGCCACAGTGAAGATGTTGCTTTAAAAGCTTCATCAGCTGCCAAAACCGAAATGGTAAAAGTAAGCAACCCTTTCTCTAAATAAGAGAATGGTACTATATATAGGTGCAATAAAATCATTTCATGCCTTAACAGGATTGATGATGGATAGCAAGCAATAAAGTGGATTTATTGCACCACAAAAAATAAGTTTAGTTTTAGTTAATAGTAAGGAATGGCGGTTTATACCGCCATTTTCTTTTACACATTAGTTTTCCCTTCGTACTTCCTCACGCGATACTTTATTTTAATAAACACTTAGCTTCACTAAAGATTTTTCCTCAAATATTTTGAAAACTAAATAATTAGTTTTAAGTTTATACTAAGGATTTAGTTATACAAATATTGCGCAGTATAAGTAAAGCTAAAAACCAACTAAAAACTAAACTAATAATTCATGGAAATTAAGGATTTAACAAAGGCAGAAGAACAGATTATGCAGATTTTATGGCAGATAGAGAAAGGATTCGTTAAAGATGTAATGGATTTCCTGCCAGAGCCTAAACCGGCCTATAACACTGTTTCTACAATTATCCGAATACTGGAAGTAAAAGGATTTATTGCTCACGAGGCCTTTGGTAAGGCTCATAAGTATTACCCTTTAATTAGTAAGGAAGAATACAAACGCCATGCTACAGAGAAGCTGTTGGGCAATTATTTTGAAAACTCAGTGGAAAGTATGTTCTCTTTCTTTGTTAAGGAAGAAAAGCTTGATCTGAGTGATGTTGATGAAATTCTTAAAATGATTAACAAAATTAAAAACAGACCAAGATGACCTGGGCACATTATATTCTTCAAGTCAATATCTACTTAGTTGTATTTTATGGCTTTTATAAGTTATTGTTAGACAAAGAAACTTATTTTTTACTAAACAGAATCTATCTGGTTTCTGCCGGGATATTCTCACTCGCCATTCCTTTTATACGGCTCGAATGGTTTAGCACACAACCAGCTGTTCAACCGGTTTACACCGGAGCTGTTCAGATAAACGACTTCATTACACAAATGGCAGTCGTACAAGACGACCCGGAGCGATTTAATCTGGGGAATACACTTGTATTTATTTACCTCACGGGCATCTTGTTCTTTGTAATCAGATTTATAGTTCAGTTAATCTCTGTTCAAGTATTATTGAAGGCAAAAAAAAGTGGATCGGCATTCTCATTTTTCAAGAAAAAAGTAGTTGACCAGGATCTTCCTGAGGTTCAAACGATTCAAAAACATGAGGAAATTCACATCAGACAGTGGCACACCCTTGATGTACTCTTTTTTGAACTGCTGGGAATAATCACATGGTTTAATCCTATAATCTATTTCTATAAAACAACGGTTAAGCATATCCACGAATATCTGGCCGATGAAGAGGCCGCAAACTTTCAGGGAGATAAAGAGGAATATGCGTTATTACTACTAAGCCGTGCATTTAAAGTTCCCACAAATACACTCACAAACAGTTTTTTTAATAAATCACTAATTAAAAAAAGAATTTATATGTTACACAAACAACGCTCTCGCAAAACTGCTATACTAAAATATGGAATGTTTGTTCCTCTGTTTGCAATTGCCTTAATCATGTCTTCGGCAACCATCCGTAACAATGAGGAAATTAAAAAAGTGGCTGAGGAAATTCCAATGGAAGAACCTTTAAAACTAGTTCAAGAAGCTATCAAAACAACCATTGCTGCTCCCTTTGTATCAGATTCTAAGTCATTAATAAATGAAGCAAAAAAAGAACTTTTAACATCAAATACTGCAGGTATAGATTCATCATGGAACGAATTTTATAAATACTTAAAAAAATCAGTAAGGTATCCTGTAAATGCTCAAAATTCGAATATTCAGGGAGTGAGTCAAATAAAATTCACCGTTAAAAATGGAGCAATTGAGGGTGTAAGTGTTGCTACGAAAGCATTAGGTGGAGGATGTGATGCAGAGGTAATGAGAGCTATATTAACTTATCCGGGCTTTAAAGCAAATAATGACGGAAAGTACAGCCTCCCCTTTTCATTCGCACTGATGGGTAGCGAAAACACTACTACTTCCAATAAAGTAAAACCTGCTGTTGTTAGTGGTTATAGCCAATTGAGTGAGCTTTCTATATTCGGCTATAAACCGAAAACAACTGACAAAAATGAAAGCTTGAGCGAAGTGGTTATTAGAGCAGGCGAAGAAACCGCAAACGCGCAAAGTGGGAAAGTATATGATTTTGTATCACTAGAAGCACAACCTACTTTTCCTGGAGGAATGGATCAGTTTTATGAGTACTTAAAGAGAAGTGTTAGGTATCCAAAAGAAGCTTTTGAAAATAAAGTAGAAGGTAAAGTATTTCTAAGTTTTGTTGTTGAAACAGATGGCTCATTAACAGATATCAAGGTAGATAGAAAACTTGGCAGCGGTACAGATGAAGAAGCAGTAAGGGTGCTAGAGGAAAGTCCAAAATGGAATCCAGGAGTTCAGGATGGTCACAAGGTAAGGGTAAAATATAACATCCCTATAAGCTTTTCATTAAACAAAACCACTCTCAATTTGCAAGGAAAAGTACAAGGAATACAAATCATAGATAATAAACTCGAAGTTAGCGATAGTAATCTAAAACCATTGTACTTCGTTGATGGAGAAAAAGTGGAGGGACTTAAACTATCAAGCATAAATCCGAATGACATTGCTTCAATCGAAGTACTTAAAAGTAAAACAGCAACAGAAATATACGGGGAAGAGGCAAAAGATGGAGTAATAAAAATTACTACTAAAGCTAAACAAACACCTGATTTAAAGAAGAAAGAAACCAATGAGAAAGTTTATGACTTTGTCTCAACAACTACACAACCTTCATTCCCAGGTGGCATGAAAAAGTTCTACGACTTCTTAAAGAAAACAGTAAGATACCCTAAAGAAGCACAGGAGAAAAACATTCAGGGAAAAGTTTTCGTTTCCATGATCGTTGAAACAGACGGTTCTTTAACTGACATCAAAGTAGACAGAAAACTTGGTGGAGGCACAGATGAGGAAGCAGTAAGGGTTCTGAAAGCAAGTCCTAAGTGGACTCCCGGAACTCAGGGAGGCAAAAAAGTAAGAGTTAAATACAACATACCGATTTCGTTTACGCTCTCAAAATAATGCTCTAAAAACACAAAACCCCAGCTAAAATAGCCGGGGTTTTGTGTGTAATACCCTTGTCTCGTTAGATAAATCTATTAAATAGATTCCTCAGATACAAATTTTGCAGAATAAAAATCTCTATTCATACGTGCGATATTCTCTAATGATATTCCTTTAGGGCATTCAGCTTCACATGCTCCGGTATTAGTACAGTTACCAAAACCTTCTGCATCCATCTGAGCAACCATACTCTGAACCCTGCGGTAACGTTCTGGCTGACCCTGAGGCAATTGTGCCAATTGAGATACTTTTGCAGATACGAATAACATTGCAGAAGCATTTTTACAGGTAGCAACACAAGCACCACAACCTATACAAGCCGCAGCCTCAAAAGCTGAATCTGCCTGAACTTTAGGAATAGGCAAGTTGTTAGCATCCTGAGCATTTCCCGTATTTACTGATATAAACCCTCCTGAAGCGATAATTCTATCGAATGCAGTACGATCTACCATCAAATCTTTTATTACCGGAAAAGCCTTCGCACGCCATGGCTCAACAACAATGGTATCACCATCATTAAATGAACGCATGTGTAACTGGCAGGTAGTGATACCTTCTTTTGGTCCGTGTGGTCTTCCGTCGATGAACATAGAACATGCCCCACAAATTCCTTCCCTGCAATCATGATCAAAAACAACCGGTTCTTCACCTTTAGCAACCAGGTCTTCGTTAAGCACGTCGAACATTTCTAAGAAAGACATATCAGGAGATACTTCTGATATTTTGTAATCTACTAAACCGCCTTTGGCTTTGTTATTCTTTTGACGCCAGATTTTTAGCGTTAAATTCATATTTCCTGTACTCATAATATTGAGATTTTAGTACTTAGCTATTTATAACTTCTTTGTGCAACTTTGATATTTTCGAACTTCAATTCTTCTTTATGAAGTTCAAAAGTTACATCACCTTTATATTCCCATGCAGAAACGTAAGCATAGTTTTCATCATCACGTAATGCTTCACCTTCTTCAGTTTGATATTCTTCTCTGAAGTGGCCACCACATGATTCATTCCTGTTCAATGCATCCATACACATCAACTCACCAAGCTCAATAAAGTCTGCCACACGACCAGCTTTCTCAAGTTCAGGGTTCATTTCATCTGAACTGCCCGGCACACGTAAATCGCTCCAAAACTCTTTACGAAGCTGCTGAATCTCAGCAATACCTTCTTTAAGACCTTTTTCATTACGTGCCATACCACATTTATCCCACATGATCTTTCCTAATTTCTTATGGAAATGATCTACAGATTTAGTTCCTTTAATAGATAAAAACTTGTCAAGGATTGCTTTTGCACTAGCTTCAGCTTCTACAAACGCAGGGTGATCCTGTGGAATTGGTTTAGTAGCCAATTCTTTTGAAAGGTAAGCTCCAATAGTATATGGAAGAACAAAATAACCATCTGCTAAACCTTGCATTAATGCAGATGCCCCCAAACGGTTAGCACCGTGATCTGAGAAGTTAGCCTCACCTAAAGCATATAAGCCAGGTACAGTAGTCATTAAGTTATAATCTACCCATAAACCACCCATTGTATAGTGAACAGCAGGATAAATACGCATTGGCAATTCATAAGGATCTTCTCCGGTGATTTGCGCATACATATCAAATAGGTTACCGTATTTTTCTTTGATTACCTCACGACCTAATTTCATACAGGTTTCTTTATCCGGATTGTGGATATTGTGCTTATTAGCCTCAATGCGGCCATAACGCTCTGTATTCTCTTTAAAGTCAAGGTAAACAGCAAGCTTAGATTTACCTACACCATAACCTGCATCACAACGCTCTTTAGCTGCACGAGAGGCAACATCACGAGGAACAAGGTTACCGAAAGCAGGATATCTGCGCTCTAAGTAATAATCTCTTTCATCTTCAGGAATTTCTGAAGCTTTACGTGTATCGTCTTTTTTCTTAGGAACCCAGATACGTCCGTCGTTACGTAACGACTCAGACATCAAGGTCAGTTTAGACTGATGATCTCCAGAAACAGGGATACAAGTAGGGTGAATTTGAGTGTAGCATGGGTTGCCAAAGAAAGCACCTTTTTTGTGCGCTTTCCATGCTGCAGTTACGTTACTTCCCATTGCATTTGTAGACAAGTAGAATACGTTTCCGTAACCTCCACTGCACAATAATACAGCGTGACCAGAATGACGCTCAAGCTCGCCGGTAAGTAAGTTACGTGCAATAATACCTTTTGCTTTTCCTTCAACTACAACCACTTCAAGCATTTCATGGCGGGTAAACATTTCAACTTTACCCATTCCTACCTGACGCTCTAAAGCGCTATATGCTCCTAAAAGCAATTGCTGACCGGTTTGTCCGGCAGCATAAAATGTTCTCTGAACTTGTGTACCACCAAAAGAACGGTTGTCTAACAAGCCACCATATTCTCTTGCCAAAGGCACACCTTGTGCCACACACTGATCAATAATATTAGTACTTACCTCAGCCAAACGGTGTACGTTAGCTTCTCTTGCACGGTAATCACCACCTTTTATTGTGTCATAAAATAAGCGATAAGTACTATCACCATCATTCTGATAATTTTTTGCTGCATTGATACCGCCTTGAGCTGCAATTGAGTGCGCTCTTCTTGGCGAATCCTGAAAACAAAAACATTTAACCTTATAACCCATTTCGGCAAGGGTTGCTGCCGCAGAGGCACCAGCTAATCCAGAACCTACTACAATTATTTCGATGCTTCTTTTATTGGATGGATTAACCAATGGCATAGACGAACGTAGTTTAGTCCATTTATCGGTTAATTCTCCTTCGGGTATATGAGCATTTAATTCTGCCATGTTATTTAAAGTTAAGATCAAAAATTATTTAATACAACCCAGGTACATCACAATGGGCATCAATGCAAAAAGCAAAGGAATAATGATAGAAAACCAAAAGCCGAATCCTTTGATAAGCGGAGTATATTTCTTGTGGTTCCAGCCTAAAGTCTGAAATGCAGAAGAAAAACCGTGTAATAAGTGATAAGCCAATGAAACCATTGCTAATACATAAAGTAATACCAACAAAGGATCTTTAAATGTCTCTACCATTACAGCAAACAAATCATGATTTCCATTCGCATCTACTGTAGGAATACCTGTAAAACGAGACATTACCCAGAATTTAGAGATGTGAACAATAAGGAAGATCAACAATAAAGTACCTAACAAGCCCATTGAGCGAGAGTACCATTTACTGTTAGCTGAACCGTTATTTACCGCATACCTTTCAGGTCTTGCTGCACGATTTTGAAAAACAAGCCTAAATCCTTGAACAATGTGAGCAAGTAAACCGGCAAACAACACAACTTCCATTGCGCGGATTATCCAGTTAGTACCCATAAAATGTGCTCCCATGTTAAAGGTTAAGCCACCGTCATTAACAATTATCAAAGCATTGATGAAACAATGCACGACAAGGAATGAGATAAGGAACAGGCCGGTGATACCCATTATTAATTTTTTTCCTATAGATGAGGAAAAAGCGTTTCCGAAACTAGCCATTAGAATTATATTTTAGTTCTGTAGTGCAAAAGTATTTAATAAAAGAATTAATTGGTTAATTTCAAGGACAAATCGGCTATTTAGAAACATTCTAATATTACAATATTATGATAAATGAAAAACGGGGAACAACTTTCGTTGTCCCCCGTTCCAATTATAGAAAAATGCGATTAGAAGCTGAATGTATAATTTCCATTCGGTCCAACACCTGAAATGGTAGTCATACCATTTTTAGATGATGGCAATGCGTCTTCTACGTCTTTAGCATTGTTTACCGACTTACCATTCACTGTTGTGATCAACATTCCATTAGGCACATCTACAGAATCAAACAGCTTACCTGTTTGAATATTAGTAACAACAACGCCATTTTTAACGCCATACTTAGCTTTCAATTCCGAAGGAGCAGGTATAAACGAAGCTCCTAGTTTACTAATTGTAGCCCCTGTTGGTTTTCCGCTAGCAGCTAACGTTGGTGAAACTTTCTTCACATCATCCCCTTTCAAGGTAATAGATGTGCTTTTTTCTGAGCCGTTTCTTAAATAAGTAAGCTGAACTTTATCACCAGGACTCAAACGTCCAATTTTCTCTTGCAAATCTGGTGAGTCGTAAATCACAGCTCCCTCAACTTTTTTAATGATATCTCCTTTTTGTAAACCTGCAGCTGCAGCTCCACTGTTTGGAAGTACACCGGTAATATAAAGCCCGGTATTTTCTTTAACCTGAAATTTCTCAGCCATATCTGCATCTAGCGGTGCAAACGTTACTCCAATGTAGCCACGTCTAACTTCACCATACTTTCTGAAGTCATCAAGAATCTTTTTCGCAAGGTTAATCGGAATAGCAAAGCCATAACCAACATTAGTACCTGTTTGCGATGCAATAGCGGCATTAATACCAATTAATTCTCCGTTTGCATTTACCAATGCACCACCGCTGTTACCTGGGTTAATAGCAGCATCAGTCTGAATGAAAGATTCTATACTGGTATTAGTACGATCAGGCACCTTACCTGTTCTTTGGTATTCTTCATACTCTTCTTGAGTCGGTTGATTCTGATTTTTTGCTAAAATACCAATGCTACGAGATTTCGCACTTACAATACCTGCCGTAACAGTTGTTTGCAAATCTAGCGGGAACCCTACAGCCAATACCCATTCACCAACCTGAACGTTGTCAGAATTTCCCATTTTTATCACAGGAAGATCTGTAGCATCTACTTTAATAAGGGCCAGATCAGTATTTGGATCTTTACCAATCACTTTCGCACTCACCTTACGTCTGTCCGACAAAACAACTTCAATTTTATCTGCATTATCAACCACGTGGTTATTCGTTACGATATACCCATCCGAAGTTAATATTACTCCAGAACCCGAAGCTGCCTGAGGTGCACGTTGCATTCTTCTGCCACCGCCACCACCAAATAATTGATCAAACATATCCATTGGAGATGAATCTCCATTAGATGCCGAGTATGAAGTTCTGATGTGTACTACAGCAGGCGAAACTGCCGCCGCCGCCTCAACAAAATCAACTGACCCTGCTGAAGACACCTTTGAATTACTTGCAAAAAGTACTTTTTGCTGATCTTGAAACGATAATTGAGCAGTCCTTGGCTCAAATAATTTATAACCGCCAATTGCAGCCGCACCACCTATAAATGCAGCCAACACTATTAATCCTATTCTTTTCATTTATATATTGTTTAATTTTATCTTTTATTATAAACTCATACGATTCTCATATTTGCTTACAAATGCTTTTCTTTTCATTGATTTAATCAAATTTAGTACCATATCAACGATATTTGCATCTGTAATAAGTCACGAATACTGTTAAAAAATGTTAAATGAATATCACCCATTAAAGATGAACACTCACTTCTTCAAATACCAAGGCGCAGGTAACGATTTCATTCTGATTGACAATCGGGATCTTTCCTTTAAATATACGGATAACAATGCTGTTTTACAACTATGTAACAGGCGTTTTGGCATTGGAGCAGACGGTTTAATGCTTTTACAGAACCATGCTGACTATGATTTTGAGATGCTTTATTTTAATGCTGATGGCAACCTTGGAAGTATGTGTGGCAACGGAGGCCGATGCATTGTAGCATTTGCCAAACACCTGGGTATAATTGACCAAGAGACTGATTTTTTGGCAGTTGACGGCCCGCACTATGCCAAAATTTCAGAAGAAGGCACTTGGGTAGACCTTCAAATGATCGATATAGATACCATTAATAAAGATGGTGATGCTTATGTTCTAAATACAGGCTCTCCCCATTACGTAGCAGAAATGCAAAATTTAAAGGACTACGATGTCTATCAGAATGGCAAAGCCATTAGAAATAACGAGACCTATAAAAAAGAAGGGATCAATGTGAACTTTGTAGAGGACAAAGGTGATCACTTGTTCGTACGTACTTTCGAAAGAGGCGTAGAAGATGAAACTTATGCATGTGGAACCGGAGTAACCGCCGTTGCACTTTCAATGGCTCAACACAATCATCAAAGCGGACACATAGAAACCCCTATTAAAGTACTGGGCGGAGACCTTAAAATCCAGTTCGACTACGATGGCAAACAGTTTACCAACGTATTCTTATGTGGACCAGCTAAACAAGTTTTCGAAGGAGAGATTAGTATTTAACAAATACTATCTCTCTGCAAGATGAGCCGCAACAGCAATCTTAATTTCCCCAAAAGAATAATCTCTACCTAAGTATTCTCTTATTGGATTCATCTGTAGCGTCTTTAATTCTGTTATAGCATCCAATATCTTATCCAGTTTTTTCGAGCCAATGATATCTTTTGCTGAGATTTCTTGCTTAGCAACATAATAGGCCAGATGACCTTCAATAGTACCTATTACCATTTTACGTTCAGAAGCTATCTCTGCTATTGTTTTACCTTCTTTTAGCAACACAAGCGACAGCTCTTTAGTATCAACTTTAGGCGCTTTTTCAACTTTAGCTTTACTGCTGCCCGATTTTGCTTTAGTCGTTTTAGATTTCTTCTCTGTAAAATCAAGTGTACCTGTCATAGCAAATACCTTTTCCATTTGAGATGCACGCTTAGCCTGATCAATCAGTTCGTTAACATCCTTTTTAGTAAATTCTACCCCATCTATGGTAGCCTTCAACAAAGCCGTTGCTTTACTGATCTTCTTTACTTGCTCATAAAACAAGGCTTCCATCTCTAATAGCTCTGTTAAAAAGGCAATAACTTGTTTATCCTGCTTTACCAATTCCATCCGCTCAAAGATTCGTTTAGAGAATCCAGATAACAATGGATTAAAATAGTTCTCGGCGGCAGCAGTCCGTTCTAGCAATGCAGATAACCCATCCTCAGTTTTAACCTGCGACAAGCGCTGTATTTGCCCCAAAAACTTATTTGCATGAGCTTTCACCTCACTCAGATCTTTTAACAGCTGCGCAGCCCATTTATGGTGCTTTTGCTTAGCAGATTTATTGATGTCCTTAGTATAAGAATGTACATGATCGTACACATAGTTATCAAGCGGATTCAAATCGAAACACTGCAACAGATAGTTACGCAAGAACATATCACTCTCCTCTTTAATCTGAGCTTCCAAGCGAGCGGGCTCTTGCTTATTTCTGGAGAAGAAAGTAACATTTTGATCCTGTCGGATGCCAGATCCTGAAATCAAAGAAGTAAGTATCAAACCATCTAATGACCTAAGACGCGAAAGTGCCACATAAATTTGTCCCGGTGCAAATGCATTTCCAATATCTATGATCGCCTTTTCAAAAGTTAAACCCTGACTCTTGTGCACTGTAATCGCCCAAGCCAGTTTTAGAGGGTACTGAGTAAAAGTACCGGCCAAATCCTCATGTATTTCGCCTGTAACCTTATCAGTAGTATACTTTATATTTTTCCAGGTATACTTCTCCAGAATGATTTTCTCTCTACTCCCCTCCGCCTGTACCTCAATCTGGTCTGTTTTTAATGATGTAACAACCGCTATTTTACCATTAAAGAAACGCTGTTCTCCGGTAGGATCATTTTTAATGAACATTACCTGGGCACCCACCTTAAGCTCCAAAATATGCTCTGCTGGGTATGAGTACTCACTAAAATCATCTTCAATTTTAGCAACATATAAATACGAGGCGGCCTTTAATTCCTCAAGACTTTGTTTATTCAACGTATCAGCCTTATTATTATGAGTAGTTAAAGTGATGTATTTATCATTTATTGATGGCTTAAAATCTGCTTTATAATACCTCTCCAACAAAGCCACATCCTGAGCCGTTACCGTATTATTCCTTAAATTATTAAGCAGATTTATGAAAACTTCATCTGCTTGCCTGTAAATCTTTTCAAGCTCTATGTATATCGGCGGACTACTTTGCAATGCAAGAGCGTCAAAGAAATAAGCACTTTTATAAAACTGCCCTAGTAAATTCCATTCGTTAGATTTTACCACTGGCGGCAACTGATGCAAATCACCAATAAACAAAACTTGCACCCCGCCAAAACTCGCGGAGTTATTTTTTCTGATGTAACGCAAAATCATGTCTATTGCATCCAGCAAATCTGCGCGCAGCATACTTACCTCATCAATAATCAGCAGTTCCATATCAGTAATCACCTTACGCTTTGCGGCAGTCATATTTAAATGCCTTACAATAGATTTTGGTGTGTTGTACTGTTGATTGTAATGATCTCCATCGGCATCAGGTTGTTTTGGCAAATAGGTTCCAAAAGGCAACTGAAACAAAGAATGTATAGTAACTCCCGCAGCATTTATTGCAGCAATACCTGTAGGTGCAGCAATAACAGCTTTTTTATGGGTAAGCTCAATTAACTTCCGCAGAAATGTGGTTTTACCTGTTCCCGCCTTTCCGGTTAGGAATATATGTTTAGAAGTATAATTGACAAACCTTGCGGCAAGTTCTGCAGGATTAGCACTCTCAGAATTCGACATGGGCCAAAGTTAACAAGAACTACAACTTAAACCTAATCGGTAAAAAATGCGTTACAATCAACATTTTAACATTGTTTAACAAACTTTAACAATTCCGTAATTTAATTACTAAAGTTTTAGTTATATCTTGTGCTGACCAAAATTCATGCTATGAAACTAACCTCTCTAACACTCCTGCTGGTATTTAGCTCGATGTTATTGTTTGCACAAAACCCCTATTCCATAAAAGGGGCTGTAGTAGATACCGCTGCTACCTACAAAATGGTTAATACCACAATAACCGTATTAAACCAAAAAGATTCAACCCTTGTAAAGTACACCCGAGCTACTCCCGAAGGAACCTTTGCTTTAAACAACTTAAAGTCGGGTAAATTTATCCTCATGGTAACGTACCCCGGTTATGCCGATTATATTGAGGATTTCGACCTAGACTCTGCCAAGTCAAGTAAAGATTTCGGAAACATAAATGTAATCCTTAAAGCTACCCTTTTAGAAGGCGTCATCATCAAAGGGAAAGTCGCCGCAATTAAAATAAAGGGCGATACCACAGAATTTAATGCAGGCAGCTATGCCATACAACCCAATTCAAAAGTAGAAGACTTACTAAAACAACTACCCGGCATACAGGTCGATAAAGATGGAAAAATCACAGCCCAAGGGCAAACAGTAAATAAAGTATTGGTAGATGGTGAAGAGTTTTTTGGCGATGACCCTACCCTTGTAACTAAAAACCTTCGCGCCGATATGGTCGATAAAGTGCAGCTTTATGATAAGAAAAGTGATCAGGCCGCATTTACCGGAATTGATGATGGAGAAAAAAACAAAACAATTAACATCAAATTAAAAGAAGACAAGAAGAACGGCTACTTCGGAAAAGTTGAAGGCGGCATAGGCACCGACAAATTCTATAAAGGGCAGGCTATGTTTAATGCATTTAAAGGCAAGCAGAAGTTTTCCGCCTATGGCATTACCGGCAATACTGGTCAAACCGGATTAGGCTGGGGCGACAGAGATAAATACGGAGGCAGTAGCATGGAGTTTTCTGATGACGGCGGAATGATGTTCTTTTCCGGGGGCAATGATGATTTCGAATCATGGGACGGCCAATACAATGGCCAGGGTATCCCTACTGCTCATAGCGGAGGATTGCATTACGAAAACAAATGGAATAGCGATAAACATGCTATTAACTCAAACTACAAAATAGGCTCAATCGGCGTAGAAGGGACGAGAGAAAATCTGACTCAAAACAACCTTCCGGGTGGACTAATAAACAGTAGCTCTAATCAGACTTTTGATAATCTAATGTTCAGACAAAAAGCTGATGTAACCTATACTATAAAAATGGATTCAACATCAACATTAAAGTTAATGATTGATGGAACATTGAAAAACAGCAAAACAAGAGAAGACAATATTTCAGCAAGTTTAAGAGGGGATAATACCCGACAAAACACAGGCATGAGGTCATTAAATAACGATGGCAATCAGCAATTGTTTAATGCAAGCGCCTTCTGGACCAAAAAACTTAAGAAAAAAGGAAGAACACTATCTGTAAATGTTAAACAGGCAGTAAATGAAGATGACACAAAAGGTTATCTGGATTCAAAAAGTGAGTTTTTTGATATCCAGGGAGTTTTAGACAGCACATTATTGGTTAATCAATATAAAACCAACAAAACCAGTAATTCGGCATTTAACACCAACATGACCTATACAGAGCCACTTTCTAAAGCGTTGTCTCTCGTGTTAAGCTATGGCCTTGGAATCAACAACAGCAATTCTGATCGCAAATCTTTTAATAAAGGAGCATCCGGTGAGTATGACATACTAGATAGACAGTTCAGTAACGACTTTGATTTGGATCAACTCTCAAACCAAGGTGGGGCAACATTCAACTTTAAGAAAGATAAGTCAACAATAAACTTAGGCACCAAGGTAAGTACTGTAAGCTTTAGACAGTTTGACGCTTATACGAACAAAACCTTTAAGAGAAATTTCATGAACTGGAATCCTCAAGTGTCTTATCAATATAGGTTTTCTCAGCAAAAATCGATATACCTGGGTTATTACGGTAATACAAGCCAACCTAGTATAGATCAGATCCAACCGGTAAGGGTAAATACCGATCCATTAAATGAAAGTATCGGTAACCCAAATTTAAAACCATCTTTTAGAAGCAGTATAAACCTATACTACAACTCTTACAAGGTATTAAGCGATCAATACGTATATATTAATGGTGGATATTCGTTTACAACAAATGCCATTATAAACCATACTACAACTGATGGTCAGGGTAAAAACTTTTATCAATCTATAAACCTGCACGACAAAAGCCCTTACAACTACAACTTTAACTTTGGCACGAACAAGAAAATTAAAGCTTTAGACATGAACGTAGGCCTTAACCTTCGTACAAACGGAAGTGTAAACTACACACAAGTGAGTGACACGGTTAGAACTGAACTAAACACCAGTAAATCTTACAGCTATTCTGGCGGACTGAACATTTCCAAATACAAAGAAAAGAAATATGATTTCCGAATTTCGGGTGGTCCAAGTTATAACATCATCACATCTTCTTTGCAAACCAGAAGTAACAATAAAGGATGGGGATTTCAGGGCGATGCGAGCTTTAACGTATATCTGCCTGGTAAAATACAGATTGGCTCAGATGCAGATTATCAGTTTACTGCAAAAACTCAAACCTTTTCTCAGGATTTGGAACGTTTCATCTGGAATGCTTCTATATCTAAGAAATTCTTTAAGCAAGAAAACTTAAGAGTTTCACTTTCCGGAAACGATTTACTTAACCAGAATGTAGGCTTTAGCAGGTATGCAAATGGCAACATGGTTACTCAAAACAGTTACACAACTATACAAAGGTATTTTATGTGCACACTTAGTTGGGATTTTAATAAAATGGGCGGTTCAGCTCCTAAAAAATAAGAATATGAAACAGAAACTTATAATATTCAGCGTTTGCTTACTATTTAATATAAGCAGCCTGTTTGCACAGAATGTAAGATTTGCTACCGATGGCGTAATAGAATTTGAGAAAAGCGCGAACATGTTTGCCATCATGAAGAAACGAGTAGAAAAGAGCTCGAGCAGCTATATGCAAGATGCTTACGATGCTTACAGAAAGAATCAACCTCAATTCAAAGTATTAAAAAGCACGTTAGCTTTTTCAAAGGATAAAACTTTATATACCCCTATAGCCGACGAAAATGCCTCAAGAGGATATTTCTTTAGCGATCCTGCAACCGAACAATGCAACGTAACCTATACTGATCTTGCGTCGGGCATGTTTACCACTCAGAAAAAAGTTTACGAAGAAACCTTTTTGGTAAAAGACACTACAAGAAAGATAAATTGGAAAATAACCAGCGAAATGCGTACAATAGCAGGCTATGAGTGCCGCAGAGCGAATGCTATTATTCTCGATTCTATTTATGTAGTAGCATTTTACACTGATAAAATTCCTGTATCAGGAGGTCCCGAGTCATTTACAGGCTTACCAGGGATGATCCTTGGTGTTGCCTTACCTCACGAAAACATAACCTGGTTTGCAAAAACAGTAACAGACAAACCTGTAACTGCAAATGAGCTAAAGGTTCCTGTCAAAGGCAAAGCCTCAAACAATAAAACCTTAAGAGAAACGATTAACGCGGCTCTTAAAGATTGGGGAGATTATGCTCAATATGCTTTAAAAGCCTTTCTGCTTTAATAACTTTTCTTCTTTAATTTACAAGCAGTTTATACCCCTTACCATGAACATTAAGAATCTCTACCTTAGGGTCTTCCCTAAGGTATTTTCTTAACTTACTTAAAAACACATCCATACTGCGGCCATTAAAGTAATTGTCATCATGCCAAATACTTAATAAGGCTTCCTCTCTGGTAAGAACAGCATTCTTTTTTAAGCATAACAGCTGAAGCAATTCAGCCTCTTTAGTAGAGAGTTTTTGCTGTTGACCTTTATAATCTATCAGCTGAGTGGTATAATCAAAAGTATAATCACCAATTTGAAATAACGTTTGGGCACTACCAGGCTCAGGCGTGTCCTTTACAGCTACCCTTTTTAATAAGGCATTTATTCTTAATAAAAGCTCTTCAATTCTAAAAGGCTTAGTAATGTAATCATCGCCGCCAAGATCATAGGCTGATGCCTTATCTTCCATCATAGCTTTAGCTGTGGCAAAAATAATAGGCACATCCTGATTGATCTTTCTAATTTCTTTACCTAGTGTAAATCCATCCTTTTTAGGCATCATCACATCAAGTATACACAAATCGAAATCCTGCTTTGTAAAAGCTTTTAATCCTTCATCGCCATCAACACACAGAACAACGTCAAATTTGCCCTTAAGCTGGAGGTAATCCTGTAAGAGAAGCCCCAAATTCGGATCGTCCTCTACCAATAAAATTCTTTTCATGTGTGTGTCGTTAATTATGGTTTAATGCTAAGCTTATTTCAAATACAGTTCCCTTATCCTTTTCACTATGCACCTTTATTGTCCCACCCATCTGGTTAACTATATCCTGCACATAATTTAATCCAAGGCCAAAGCCTTTTACATCGTGCAGGTTACCCGTTGGAACTCTGTAAAACTGATCAAAAATACGTTTGGTTTGATCTTTAGTCATTCCTATACCTTCGTCTGAGATTTCTATAATCAGATTTTTGGCAGTATTTCTTGTACTAATATTTATTTTAGGGATTTCTCCGCTATACTTATTTGCGTTATCTACTAAGTTATAAATCACATTAGAAAGATGTAGTTCATCTCCATAAATAGTAGAGTTTTCGGCATTAAGATTTAAGTTAACTATTGCATTTCTCTTTTGTAACTGTAGTCCCATGCTATCTACAACCGCAGCAATTACATCATTAAGATTAACCTCATTTTCTTCCAGCTTCAGTTCTTTTTTCTCTAATCTGGCGATACTTAAAACACGCTCAATGTGATTACCGAGGCGAACATTTTCATCGTATATGATCCCTGCCAATCTACTGATCCTAGCCTTATCCTCAACAATCTCCGGGTCTTTGAGGGCCTCGCTGGCAATCATAATTGTGGCCACCGGCGTCTTAAATTCATGGGTCATGTTGTTAATGAAATCTGTTTTCATTTCAGAAATCTTTTTCTGTTTCATGATTGCATAAATGGTATAAGCAAAAATGAAGATCAGCACAAACAGTAAAGCTGCTGATGAAGCCATAGTGGCCCACATATTACTCAGAATTAAAGAATTTTTATCAGGGAAGCTAATGTATAGCATTCCGGGATCTCTAATTACATAATTATAAAGAGTAGCTTTAAATGTATTTTTAGGCAGCGCATTGTTGATGTTGTTTACCGCTTTTATATATACCAGTGAGTCCTTTTCTGCAAGACTTACCCAAAAATCGTAATTCAGGGTAATGTTTCTATTCAAAAGTTCCTTTTGAATCAATGTATCCAGGCTCTCTTTCGAGATCATTTTACTTAAGGGTACATTAGCCTCCCTCATTTCCTGGGCAACATCCTTAACCTGACTAAAAATATCTGACTCACTCTTTAAAGGAATAGTGTCCGACATCAGTCTTGCCATTCCATCTTCATATTTCCTTTTAGCAAGGTTATTTTCGAGCTGAAATTTACGTGCAAGTTCATCGCTTACTGTTGGCACGCTAATCAGTACACTTTTTTCCGTTACGGGGTTCAGTGCATGATACCTAATTGTATCCGGCAACTGGTTGGAAGCAATTATAAACGAATTTGTTTCCTGTGGAATAAAGATTGATTTGCGTTGCTCTCCAAGAAAGTTTCCGTATGCATCTAGCCTAACATTCACATCTAAATGTATAGGTGATTTTAAAGGATTATTCAAATCAGATGCAGCAAGGTATTCTGCTTCTGTAATTAATATTGGATCGCGATATGATTTTTTAATCTCTAAATCATTCTGATTTAAGTCAGCAACGATTAATTTACGTTGCTCAAGCAATCGCTTTTGTTCCTGATCTTTAAAGTGTTCTTTAAATTCGACCAGCAATTCAGCCTGATTACGTACATCAGCCTCACGATCTCGCTCTAATTGCTTATCTCTTTTGTTAATATAAAGGGCCGCAGTTCGTTTCTGAACTTTATTAACCACACTATTAAGTGCTTGATTAACATCCTGTTCAAAAAGCTGAGATTTAAGATTATAAGCCTCCCTTATATAATACAACTGCATTACAAACACCCCAAGCAAAGCTATGGTCATAAGGCCGGTGATTAACCAAAGGCTTCTTTTCTTCATATTGAATATTCAAAATTAACGAAGCATTAACAGAAACGCTTTAATTTAACAAATTTTAACAGTCGAATCAGACTTCATCCAGACATTTTAGTTTTTCTTGCTGCAATTAAACCGGTCACTTTCATACAGTATCCAGAGGGAAATCCGATCGGGATCAACCAGGTTTTGCCCAGGTATTACGCAGGCTCAACTCAGGCGATTTACCTCACGTTAGCCTGAGAAGAGCCTGAGAAACCCCTCAGAAAAGCCTCATTATTCCCGAGCCGGTATACAGTCGGAACCGAGGCGAAACCGAAACCAATGTTAAAAAAAATGCCGCCCTAATTTAGGACGGCACGGTGGTCAATTTGTTTATTTAAAAAAGATCTTTAGAAAGGAAGATCATCTTCCTCGCCCGGTGCGCTGCTTAAATCAGCAGGCGGAGCATATGCTGGAGTAGATGCTGCTGCGCTATTTGTTAACGCATTAATACGCCATACTACTAAACTGTTAAAATAAGATGTTTTTCCGGCTTTATCAGTCCACGGACGACCACGTAAGTTAAATGCTACTTCTACATCATCTCCTGGCTTTAAGCTATCAAACAAAGCTGTTTTATCTTGTAAAGCCTCAAACCTGATGTATTCAGGATAGGTAGGGTTTTCTGCATATTCTATGATAAGGTCGCGTTTCTTAAAAGTCTCACTCACCTGCTGTAATGCACCAATTTCATGCACTTTTCCTTTTAATTCCATAACAAATACTATTTTATTCTACTACGAAGTTCAAATCTCTATATTTTTATTGATAACTTCGTACAATTAATTATGCAAGTTTTCCACACAAAAAGTAAGGTTATCATAACCTGCAATAAGCGCCTGTCGCCGTATTTGCTAGAAGAAGTTAAAGCCCTTGGCTATGACGTAGTAAGGGATTTCCCTACGGGCCTAGAATTAGACATCACTTTGTCTGAATGTATTCGATTAAATTTGAATTTAAGGTGCGCCAGCCAGATTTTATACTGCTTAAAGAGCTTTAAAGCCGGAAACCCGGAAGAGCTTTACCGCGAAATGGTTGACATGCCATGGGAGGAATTAATTGATTTCTCAGGTTATTTTTCTGTAACCTCAAATGTTGATAACCCAACTATTACTACTCCACTTTTTGCTAATTTAAAAGTAAAAGATGCAATAGTTGATCGCATTAAAGACAAAAAAGGTATCCGTCCTAATTCAGGTTCTGATGCCAATAAAGCTGTGGTACATTTATATTGGAAAGATAACGACGCAGATGTATTTATTGATACATCAGGCGAAACGCTAGCCAAACATGGTTATCGTAAAATTCCGGGTAAAGCACCAATGTTAGAAGCCCTTGCTGCCGCAACAGTATTGAGCACAAAATGGGATCAAAAGTCTCCTTTTGTAAACCCAATGTGCGGTTCAGGAACACTAGCCATCGAAGCCGCTTTAATTGCCACAAACCGCAGACCAGGCTTATTTCGTATGAACTATGGCTTTATGCACATCATAGGATACGACGAGCAGGTATTTTTTAATGAAAGAAGAATCTTAAAAGATCAGGTAATAAAAAATGTTGACTTACAGATTATCGCTACCGACATCTCTGAAGATGCAGTAGATGTAAGTCGCAAAAATGCGAAAACGGCAGGTGTAGATACCATGATCACTTTCGAAGTTTGTGATTTCGCTGAAACACAAGTTCCAGAAGGTGGCAAAGGTGTAGTAGTATTTAATCCGGAGTATGGTGAGCGTTTAGGGGTACATTCTAAATTAGAATCAACCTACAAGCGTATGGGTGATTTTATGAAACAAGAATGCAAAGGGTATTTTGGATACATCTTTACAGGAAACCCTGATCTTGCTAAAAAAATCGGACTAAAAGCTACCCGCAAAATAGAATTCTATAACGGAAAACTAGATTGTCGTATGCTTGAGTATGAATTGTACGACGGTACAAGAAGACCTGAAGGCGAAAGACCAACTAAGGACTAAGCCTATGAATCCGATAATTGAGAAAACTATTCAATTTGTTAAGGAAACATTAGCAGGTGCAGAAGCCGGACACGATTGGTTCCATATTGAACGTGTTTATAAAACTGCCTTAACAATTAATGCCCAAGAAAAAGGCGATGAATTAATTGTTGCACTGGCTGCTTTGCTGCATGATATTGCTGATCCTAAATTTAACAATGGTGATGAGGAAATTGGTCCGCGTATAGCCGGTGATTTCCTTAAAAGTATCAATGTCGATTCAACAATCATTGAACACGTAAAACAGATTATTATAAACCTAAGCTACAAAGCTAGCTTAGGTACTGTTACTTTTCATTCGAAAGAGTTGGATATTGTTCAGGATGCCGACAGGCTTGATGCCATTGGCGCCATCGGGATTGCCCGCGCTTTTACATATGGTGGCTATAAAAATCGTGTGCTTTACGATCCCGAGATTAAGCCTAACCTGAATATGAGTAAAGAAGAATATAAAAATAGTACCGGACCTACCGTTAACCATTTTTACGAAAAACTATTCTTACTCAAGGACTTAATGAAAACTCCTTCTGGAAAAAATATCGCCCAGCAACGTCATAATTTCATGCAGGAATACCTCGATCAGTTTTATGCTGAATGGGACGGAATAAAGTAAAATAATTGTAAATTGCCTGCACCCTGTAAGCGCTCTATCTTACAGTTAATTTGAACAATAAAATGAAATTAAGTGTATTAGTTTTAATTGCAGCATTGGCTGTTGGTATGTCAATAGGCCTTGTAAATTTCTACTTTCAGCATAGCTGGTACTTTATGCTGATGTCTTTCGGCGTTTCCTTTTTAACATGTTTTATTGTTTTTTATTACCTGCTCGAGAAATACATTTACTCTAAAATAGTACTTATATATAAGTTGATCCACAACCTAAAATTAGGTAAGGATCTTAAAGATGCATTAGGCGAATATGTAAGTTCCGACCCAATTAATGATGTACAGCAAGAGGTTAAAGAATGGGCCGGCGCAAAAAAACGTGAAATTGATGTTTTAAAGAAACAAGAACAATTCAGAAGAGAATTCCTTTCTAATGTTTCGCATGAATTTAAAACACCTCTTTTCGCTATACAGGGCTACATAGACACCTTACAGGATTGCCTGGTTGACGATCCTGAAATGGCCGAAAAGTTTTTAAAAAAGGCCGGTAAAAATGTTGAAAGATTAAGCTATTTAATAAATGACCTCGACTCAATCTCTAAATTAGAAACCGGAGAAATTCCAATCAATTACGAGAAGTTTGACTTTGTTTTATTAGCAAAAGAGGTAATGGATGTTTTGGAAGACAAAGCCAAAATCAGAGAGATAACCTTGTCTTTTAAAGAAAAATACACCCATCCGGCTTTTGTAAACGCTGATAGAGAAAAAATAAGACAGGTAATGATAAACCTGATCCAGAATTCACTTAAGTACGGTAAAGAGCATGGAGGCTCAACTGCAATAAAAATATTTGAGCTTCATGACCAGTATTTAATTGAAGTAACTGATGATGGAATAGGTATTGATGAGAAACATCTGCCTCGCCTATTTGAGCGTTTTTATAGAATTGACTCGCACAGATCAAGAGAAGAAGGTGGAACGGGGCTTGGTTTAGCTATCGTAAAACACATCCTGGAAGCTCATCAGCAAATCATTTCTGTAAGAAGCACGTTACAGATTGGAACCACATTTGCCTTTACACTTCAAAAGGTTGGCTAACCATAATTACCTTAGTTAAAAAAACTTAACACTTAACATTAACTTAACATTGTACTCATACTTTTGTATCATATTTTATAAAAGATGAATAGTATTTTTAAGTTCTTCACCCCTAAAGACAAAAAGTTCCAACCGCTATTTGAACAAGCTGGAAGTAATATATTGAAAATTTCTGAAGCCTTATTGCTTGCTTTAACAGCAACTGATATGGAAAAAAGAAAAGAATATATTAAGGAAGTTGAACGCTTAGAGCACGTAGGTGATGATATTACTCACTCAATTTTTCTTGAGCTTAGTAAAAATTTCATCACTCCGTTTGACAGGGAAGACATCCATGCATTGGCTAGTGCTGTTGATGATATCGCAGATTACATCCATGCTTCCGCAAGCAACATTGAATTATACAATGTGAAAAACATTGGTGATGCAATGATCAAACTTGCAGAACTATTGGTAGAAATGTGTACCGACTTAGATAAAGCAATCAAAGAATTAAGAAGTTTTAAAAATATTCGTGTTATCGCTGATGCCTGCGTAAGGATCAACAGTGGCGAGAATCAGGCTGATTATGTTTGTAATTTAGCAATTGCCCGTTTGTTTGAGTTTGAAACCAACGCAATTGAATTGATCAAACAAAAAGAGGTTCTTCAAACCCTTGAAATGGCTACTGATAAATGTGAAGATGCGGCTAATGTGCTGGAATCTATTTTGGTAAAGAACGCTTAAACCTTCAAAAAATGGTAACTACCTTATTGGTTGTTGTAATCGTTCTGGCAATAGGATTCGATTATATTAATGGCTTTCACGATGCGGCAAATTCAATTGCTACCATCGTTTCTACAAAAGTGCTTTCTCCTTTTCAGGCAGTGCTATGGGCAGCGGTATTTAACTTTGCTGCTTACTTTTACTTTACAGATCATAAAGTGGCTAACACTATAGCCAAAACAGTGGTTGAGAACTTTATTACACTTGAAGTTATTCTTGCAGGCCTTATTGCTGCTATTACCTGGAATCTTTTTACCTGGTGGTTTGGTATCCCTTCAAGTTCTTCGCATACCTTAATTGGTGGTTTTGCTGGCGCCGGAATGGCAAAAGCTGCTACTGTAGGTGCAAGTGTAATGTCGGCAATTAACCTGGCTCCAATTTTAAAAGTTGTTGCTTTTATAGTTCTGGCACCGGTAATTGGTATGGTAATCTCAGTTATTATCTCGATCATCATTTTACATATATCTAAAAATGCAAGGCCTTCTGTAGCCGAGAAATGGTTTAAAAGATTACAGTTAATCTCTTCAGCTGCGTTAAGCTTTACCCACGGCGGCAATGATGCTCAAAAAGTAATGGGTATTATTTATGTTGCCATGGTTGCTGCAAACGTGTTAAAAACTGGAGATACAATGCCTGAATGGGTTCCAATTTCTTGTTACGCTGCAATTGCATTAGGTACCATGAGCGGTGGTTGGAAAATTGTTAAAACCATGGGTTCTAAAATCACTAAAGTAAATGCTTTTGAAGGTGTAGCTGCAGAATCTGCAGGTGCGGTAACCTTGGGTATTACTGAGCATTTTGGTATTCCAGTTTCTACAACCCACACCATTACAGGATCTATTGTAGGTGTTGGTTTATTAAAAAGGGTATCAGCAGTACGTTGGGGAGTTACAGTTAGCTTACTATGGGCATGGGTTTTAACCATCCCTGTATCTGCAACATTAGCCGCAATTGTTTACGGCGTAATACACTTGTTTTTCTAGAATTCTATTAGAATAGATACATTAGGATTTCCTGTTTCAGGCACAATCCATTTAGAGCCATCCGTTATTAAGCGGATGGCTTCTTTATTATATTTCTCGTTGATACCGTTTACTACGGTAATATTTCTCGGCTTGCCGTTCTTAACAGTAAACTTAAGCTCTACAGATTTACCAATTTTAGCTTCTTTATTGAAACGGTTTTCCTTTTCCAGATATGCTTTAAATTCGGCCCAGCCTATCGCCGGAGCAGAAGCTGCTTCAATATTCACCCCAGCTACTTTACCTTGCAGCAATTGTTCTACATTGGCAACCGGAACATCCGGTACCACGTTACCACTAGCAACAACGGCTTTCTTATCTTGCTTCTGAAAGCCTCTAACTGCAACCTCATTCAATGCTTTTCCCTCTTCCGCTGGGTTCGCATTCGTATCGCTTACCTCTTTTGCTACAGCTGCCGGAGCTGCCGATACGGTTATTGCTTCTGTAGCCCTGGCATCTGCTCTTTCTGCAGACACACTTCTCACTCTTGCTTTTGAATTGGCTGCGTAAGCATTAGTTTTCAAGTCCTTTATCGCCTTATCAATTTCTGTGGGCACTTGATCTGCGGCTTGAGTTCCTATTGCTCCTTTATCAACTTCGGAAACAGCTTTTTCAGTAGTTTTAGCTTTTACAGCAGCTATTGCATCCGCACTTTTAATTGCGGTATCATCATTAGCTTTTGGGGCAATATTTATATCAATCTTTTTAGGTCGTTTAGATGCCATCTCCTGATAGCTCACCTGTTTCATCCAGAAAATAATTCCAACAGAGATAAATATCACCGCCGCTGTAGCTGCAATACTTAAACGCTGCCAGGTAATTACTGTTGCTTTCTTAGTAGAATTATGCTCAGCAACACGATCGTGTAATTGTTTTTGGAGTAATGATAGAGATTCAAGAGATCGCTTAGGCGACATACTTAACCCAGCCAGAGCTTCTGCCACAAAAGGATCTTCGAGCGCTTCCCGCTCAACCCTGTTCATAGTTTTTGCATCAAGCTTACCATCAAGATAATCTTCTAAAACTGCTATATCTAACCAATCGTTATTCACCACTATTCTTTTCTATACAAATTTTTAAGTTCCTTTTACCGTTCTGAATATAGCTCTTAACTTTAAGCATCTCATAACCGGTAATATCTGCTACTTCCTTATAACATTTCTCTTGCAAATAGAACAAGTCTACACTCACACGCTGTTCTTCTGGCAGTGTTTCCATACACTTTTCCATAACGGTTAGCTTCGTCTCTTTTGTATCATCAATATCAAGATGCACAAAATCTGTGTTTTCCACAAAAGTATCTTCTAATGAAACGGTTGTATTCTTTGAATTCTTGCGTAAAGCCATTAAACAGTGGTTACGAGACAAAACATGTAACCAGCTTTTAAAGTTTTGAACTTCGTGAAGTTTAAGCTTCAGAACCAGTTCTTCAAAGATCTGCATTACTGCATCTTTGCTCTGTTCCTCATCTTTCAAATAATTTAAACAAACCCCAAATACAAGGTGCATGTATTTGTTATAAAGAACACCCAATGATTCCAGATCGCCGCTTTGCTTGTAGCGTGCAATTAAAGCAGCGTCGTCCTGCTCCTGTATTCTGGCATTATTCTTTATGAACTTCAAAGGGCTTTTCAGGTATAATTTTCTCAAGTATAAAAATATTTTTCGAGACTGTTATGGAAATTCTTTATTGGACACATCATCAGAACAAATTAAAGATTATGAAAAAGTTATGGCTACCCTTAATTGTTGTCTTGTTGCTTACTTCCTTCAAGGCGGCTGAAGTTTCTGTTAAAACGATTACTGGAACGGTAACAGAAAAGAAAACCGGAGCTCCATTAAAAGGTGTGCTCATCACCTCATTGCCCGATCAGAAAAGTACAACAACTGACAAGCGGGGGAAATATACAATAACGGTTTCAAAAGAATCGACGACGCTCATTTTCACTTACATTGGATTTGAGTCTGCAAAGCTTAAAATCAATGGCAAGGTAGTAAACGCAGCCCTTGATGAAAATAAAAAAATATTGAATGAGGTTGTTATTAAGGCAGATCAGATACAAAGAGATGAAGTTCCAATTCCTGAGTCATTTACTGTTAGGGGTAAAATGGCCCAAAATGTTCCGGTTGCCAACGTGGAACAAATGCTGCAAGGTAAGGTTTCGGGAATTAACATGGTGTCAAAAGGAAAGGCATACATTATAAATCAGCCCACTGAAAGCGAAAGCTATGCTTCAATAAATGAAAACCAATTCAAAACAGCTTTAAAAAATCCACTTTCTACATTCTCTATTGATGTAGATGCGGCCTCTTACTCCAACGTGCGCAGGTTCATTAACAATGGCGGATTGCCTCCTGCTGATGCAGTAAGGATAGAGGAAATGATCAACTACTTTGATTACGATTATCCTCAGCCAAAAGGTAAAGATCCAATTAATATTATCACTGAGATAGCTGATGCCCCTTGGAATACCAGCCATAAACTGGTTAAAATAGGCTTACAGGGCCGTAAAATTTCGACAGAGAAACTACCTGCTTCCAATTTGGTATTCCTTATCGATGTATCCGGATCGATGAATCAAGCTAATAAACTTCCGCTACTTGTTTCATCTTTTAAACTGTTAACTGAACAACTAAGATCATCAGACAAAGTAGCTATTGTGGTATATGCAGGCACTTCAGGCTTAGTACTGCCTTCAACTCCGGGCGATCAAAAGACCAAGATTAAAGATGCCTTAGATAAGCTAAGTGCCGGTGGATCTACCGCGGGTGGTGAAGGAATAGAACTGGCTTACAAAGTGGCGTCGGAAAACTTCATCAAAGGAGGAAACAATAGAGTGATCTTAGCTACAGATGGAGACTTTAACGTCGGCTCATCAAGCGATGAGGATATGGAAAAGCTAATTGAAAAGAAACGCAAAAGTGGGGTATTTTTAACCACTCTAGGCTATGGAATGGGAAATTACAAGGATAGTAAAATGGAAGTTCTTGCGAACAAAGGCAACGGGAATTATGCTTACATCGACAATATCACAGAAGCAAGAAAAGTTTTGGTAAATGAATTTGGCGGAACGCTATTTACTATTGCAAAAGATGTAAAACTACAAGTAGAATTTAATCCATCGAAAGTACAATCCTACAGATTAATTGGCTACGAAAACCGCATGCTAAAAGCAAGAGATTTTAATGATGACCAAAAAGATGCAGGTGAGCTTGGATCTGGCCACACTGTAACTGCTCTATATGAAGTTATACCGATTGGCGTAAAGAGTGCCTTTTCTGGCAGTGTGGATGATTTAAAATACCAAAGTAATAACAAGCCTGTTATTATGGGAAATAATAAAGAGCTACTAACTGTTAAACTTCGTTATAAACAACCTGATGGTAATGTGAGCAAGTTAATTGAACAACCGGTAATTGATAACAGGATTCCTTTTGATAAAACGACTAACAATTTTAGATTTAGTGCCGCAGTTGCTGAATTTGGAATGTTATTAAGACAGTCTGATTTCCGCCAGAATTCAAGTTTTGATCAGGTAATTCGCAATGCGCAAAATGCTGTGGGCACTGACAATGAAGGCTATCGATCTGAATTCATCAAATTAGCTAAATCAGCCAAATTATTGGCTAAAGATTTGTTAAGTTTGGAGGATAAGACAGCATTAAATGAAAAAAACTAAAATTTATCTGATAGCATTATTAGCCGCAACATTAAGCAGTTGTGATGTACAGAGCCAGGCACAAATAGGAAAGATATTAAATCAGGTTCAAACCGGTGGTACTCCATCAACTTCTGAAATGGGGTTGGGAATTAAACAAGCTTTAGAATTAGGTACTTCACGCGGGGCAGATTTACTTTCGGCAAAGGACGGTTTTTTAGGCAACATGGCTGTTAAAATACTTTTCCCTCCTGAGGCACAAAAAGTAGAGAAAACCTTACGTAGCGTTGGCTTAGGTTCTCTTGCGGATAATGTAATTACCAGCTTAAACCGTGCGGCAGAAGATGCAGCTAAAGAGGCTAAGCCAATTTTCATATCTGCCATAAAACAGATGACAATTGCTGATGCCACAAATATTTTACTTGGCAGTAAAGATGCAGCAACTAATTATTTTAAAAGGGTAACTACAGACCAGCTAATGGAAAAATTTAAACCTGTTATTACAGCCAGTTTAAGTAAGGTAGGCGCTACAAAATATTGGGGTGATGCTGCTGGTCAGTACAATAAAATTCCTTTGGTTAAACCCGTATCAACAGACCTTTCGGCCTATGTTGCACAGAAAGCCATTGATGGAATGTTTATACAGGTAGCTCAAGAAGAATTAAAAATCAGAGACAATCTTGGAGCAAGATCTACCCCATTATTACAGAAAGTTTTCGGCTACGCGGATAAGAAAAAATAGCACAAACATCCTCGCCATTTTGTACGGATGCTTTATATAAAGCTGAAAATGATATATTTGCAGCCGTACAAATTTTAAATTCTTAAATTATGGCAAGGAAGAAGGATAGAACAACCATCATCTTTGTAAACAACAATCAAAACTCAAATAAGCCTATACAGGTTCCAAGCAGCTATATAGTTCACTGGAAAAAGTATGTATTTGGACTGTTGGGTATCTTTGTTTTTTTACTAGGAATGATAGTCTATCTGTCATACAATATGACATTAGTTGAATCATCAAAAGAGCTCCTGAGCAAACAATTACTGGAGACTAAAAATATATCTAAAACCTCTACCGCGTTAGATACTTCGGCATTAAAAAAGCATTACGAATCAATCGACAAGAAGCTATTGACTATAAATAAATTTCTGAAAGCACGTGGAATAAAAACTATTCATAAAAATGAAGGAGGAGAGGGTAATTCCGATCTGTTGTCTGTTGATGAAATAGGTAAATTCTATGAAGGTTATCTGAATAAGATGATTGATTATGTTGCTTTTACTCCAATTGGCTATCCTCATTTTGGCGCAATCACTTCCGGTTATGGGCATCGTGAAAACCCCTTCTCAGGTCAAAACATTGAAACACACAAAGGCCTGGATATTAAAGGAAAGCAAGGCGAGCTAGTTAAAAGTACCGCCAGCGGAAAAGTAACTTATGCCGGCCGCAGAGGCGGTTATGGCAATTGCATAGTAATTAACCATGGCAATGGCTTTGAAACTTACTATGGTCATTTGTCGAGAATATTAATTAGTCAGGGCGAGCAGGTAAAAGCAGGTGAGAACATTGGAAAAATTGGCTCTACAGGCAGATCTACAGGCCCGCACTTACATTACGAAATCCATAAGAACGGTAAAATAATCAATCCCAGATCTTTTTTAACACTCGAATAATGTTCAAGAAAACAAAACAAACTCAGTTGCCGGATATTAATCAACAGGAAATTTCGACATTAATAGGCGATGGCTTTGTGCTCAACGGAGAGCTTACAGGTGCATCGGTAATAAGAATTGATGGCAAGGTAACTGGAAATGTAAAAACCGGAAACGGCATTATTCTTGGCGAAAAGGGCATAATTATAGGTGATATTGAAACTACCTCCGCAATTATTTACGGAACGGTTAACGGGAAAGTAAAGGTTAGCCAACTTGAAATAAAAAAAACCGGAAAGGTAAATGGTGACATTAAAACTGAAACACTAGAAATAGAATTAGGCGCTCAATACAACGGAAATCTGGAGATGAAAAAGCTAATCCACGTTGAAGAGAAAACCGTTTGATGTGTGACGGAAAAAGGTTACTTTTATACAGATAATGCAAACAACATAAAAGTATATTGGATTTTAAAGATTTTAATTTTAACCCTGACTTATTTGAAGGGTTATCGGCAATGGGTTTTCGTGACGCCACACCTATCCAGCAACAGGCAATTCCACTAATTTTAAGTAAAAAAGATTTAATTGCCTGTGCACAAACGGGAACTGGAAAAACCGGGGCCTACCTTTTGCCAATCATGAATATGATTGCAGCAACTGAAGAACGTCACAACAATACTTTGATTCTTGCTCCTACAAGAGAGCTTGCCCAGCAAATAGACTTGCAGGTTGAAGCACTTTCCTATTTTACAAACATCAGCTCTTTAACTGTGTATGGTGGTGGTGATGGGATTGCTTATGAGCAACAAAAGAGATCGATGCGTGATGGGGTTGATATTATTATTGCCACCCCCGGCCGCTTAATTTCTCACCTTTCATCAGGTGTTTTAAAGTTAGATCAATTGCAGCATCTTGTATTGGATGAAGCAGACAGAATGCTTGATATGGGCTTTTATGATGACATTATGCGCATCGTAAGCTATTTACCTGAACAAAGACAGACAGTGATGTTTTCTGCAACCATGCCTCCAAAAATTAGGAAGCTGGCAGGAACGCTACTGAAACATCCTGAACAAATTAACATAGCACTTTCTAAGCCCGCCGAAGGAATATCACAACAGGTTTATCTTATTCATGATGAACAAAAAGTGCCTTTGCTTACCGCTATTCTAAAAACCGATGAATTTAAAAGCATCATTGTTTTTGCGTCGACTAAGGAAAAGGTAAAAAATCTGGGTAAAGTTTTCAGAAATCTGGGACTTAAGGCTGAAGCTTTCCATTCTGATCTTGGTCAAAAAGAAAGAGAGAGCATATTACTGAAGTTTAAAAACAGACAACTCCCTATAATTATTGGTACGGATGTTTTAAGTCGTGGTATTGATGTAGAGGGAATTGATTTGGTAATCAACTTTGATGTACCTCACGATGCTGAAGACTATGTACACCGCATTGGCAGAACTGCAAGGGCGGCGACTAAAGGCACTGCCATCACATTGGTTAACAATAGAGATAAGCGCAAATTAGCCAGTATTGAAAAGCTAATTGAAAAACAAATTGAAAGAATGCCTTTACCCGAACACCTGGGAGAAGCACCTCTTGAAACAGCTGCTGATACTTCAGAAAAACCAGCAAATAGCGCTAAACCAAAACGTAAATTCTGGAAGAAAAAGCCCGCTAAAAAGACAGGAACGTAGTATAAAACTATGATATTTTAAACTGGGGTTTTGTATCTTTACTTTTATGCAAAACCTCCCTCCTTTAGCTGAACGCATGCGTCCGCAAAATCTGGACGAATATGTCGGCCAGAAACATTTAGTAGGGCCTGATGCTGTACTAAGAAAGGCCATACAAAGCGGACAGCTCCCCTCAATGATTTTTTGGGGACCTCCGGGTGTTGGCAAAACTACCCTTGCTTATATTATTTCTCAAACACTTGATCGTCCGTTTTTTAATCTGAGTGCTATAAATTCAGGAGTAAAAGACATCAGAGATGTTATTGATAGAGCCGCCCAGCTTAAAAACAGTTTAATGGGCTTACCCATTTTATTTATTGATGAGATTCATCGCTTTAGCAAATCACAACAAGATAGTTTACTTGGCGCAGTTGAGCGTGGCCTGGTAACTTTAATAGGTGCTACAACCGAAAACCCATCTTTCGAGGTAATCTCCGCTTTGCTTTCCAGATGTCAGGTTTATATTTTGAAGGCATTAGATGAAACTGAGCTTTCCGGACTATTACAAACGGCAATTAAAAAGGATGTTGTTTTAAAGGGAAAGAAGATCACTATTAAGGAACATGAAGCATTAATCAGGCTATCTGGTGGAGACGCCAGAAAGTTGTTAAATGTTTTAGAAATTGCTGTAAATGGAATTGGAGGTAATAAACTGACCTTAAATAATGAAAACGTTCTGGCTCATGCCCAACAGAATCTGGCATTATATGACAAGGCTGGGGAACAACATTATGATATCATATCAGCTTTTATTAAATCCATAAGAGGTAGTGACCCTAACGCGGCTGTTTATTGGTTGGCAAGAATGATTGAGGGTGGAGAAGACCCCTTGTTTATTGCCCGAAGACTACTAATTCTTTCATCAGAAGATATAGGGAATGCCAATCCAAATGCATTGTTACTGGCAAATAATTGTTTCCAGGCAGTAAACGTGATCGGGTATCCTGAGTCAAGGATTATCCTCTCTCAGGCGGTTACTTATCTGGCTTCTTCTGCAAAAAGTAATGCCTCTTACGAAGCAATAAACAGTGCACAGGCTTTGGTGAGACAAACAGGTAATCTGCCTGTCCCACTACATATAAGAAATGCACCAACCAAGCTCATGAAGAACATTGGTTATGGCAAAGACTATGAATATTCGCATGCTTATGAAGGAAACTTTTCTGCCCAGGAATACCTTCCTGAGGAAATAAGCGGCACTAAACTATATGACCCGGGGAAGAATCCCGCAGAGGAAAAGTTAAGAGAAAAATTAAAACAGAACTGGAAAAACAAATACAATTATTAATATGCTCATCACTTTTCTAAATCACCAATGGAAAGCCTTTTGGCGCTCAAAGAATAAAGGGGGCTCTATTGCTGCACAAATCTTTATTGGCCTTATTCTTCTCTATTTACTTGCTGTAGCAGTTTTAGTTGGGCTTAGCCTCGAGATTTTGATTGAGAAATCATTTCCCGGAAAGGATGTATTGGTGGTATTTAATGGCTTCATTTTATATTATTTTGCCGTTGAAATGATCATGAGACTGCAGTTGCAGGACTTGCCTACATTGAGCATCATCCCTTATCTGCATCTTAAAATTCCGAAACAAACCATTGTTAACTTCTTAAATGTAAGGGCACTATTTTCGGCATTCAACATCTTACCTTTATTTATATTCATTCCCTTTTGCGTTACGGCAATCGCTGATATTTATGGGTCATTTACAGCCATAATGTATATTGTCGCAATTATTTCACTTGCAATTTTTAATAATTACACTGCGCTTTACGTAAAGAGATTAAGCATATCTAATTTAAAAGTGGTCCCGATAATGCTTGCGCTGATTTTCACACTCGGACTCCTGGAGTATTTCAAAGTATTTTCAATTGCAGCAATATCAAATAGTGTATTTAGTATAATTTCTACACATCCATTAGCTGCATTAGGGTTTAGTTTATTTGCCCTTATCATGTTTCTGGTAAACTCCAAATATCTTCGCATGAATCTCTATACTGAGGAACTTAGTAGAAATGACGAAAAAAAAACCAGCACAGACTACCCTATCCTTGGTCGTTTTGGAGAGATAGGAAACTTGGCTGCTTTAGAGCTAAAACTAATTCTAAGACACAAAAGAACACGTTCAAGTATCATTATGTGTGTGATCTTTGTTTTTTATGGCTTTCTTTTTTATAAGAAAGACTTTTTGAAAAATGACAATTTCGCTGCCGTGCTATTTGCCGCAGTTTTTATGACAGGAAGCCTTATCAGTATTTATGGTCAATTTATGTTTGGTTGGCAAGCCGCTCATTTTGATGGGTTGTTAGTTAACAAAATCGACTTTAGAAAATTCATTAAAGCCAAGTTTCTACTGTTCACCATCATGTCAACTTTTACCACATTGATTATAAGTTTATATGGTTTTATCAGTTGGAAGATATTGGCCGTACAGTTTGCTGCATATCTATACAATATTGGCATAGGCACTATAATAGTATTGTATTTTGCAACTAGAAATTACAGAGCAATAGACTTAACCAAAGCAGCTGCATTTAATTTTCAGGGTGTTGGTGCCAGTCAGTGGGTATTAGGTTTACCTTATTTTTTGCTGCCTTACGTAATTTTTATGCCTTTCTATTTTGCAGGCCTACCCTATTGGGGACTTATTGCTCTAGGAGTATTGGGTGCCGCAGCACTTTTAACCCGAGAATTTTGGGTAACCTTTTTGCTGAATCAATTTAATAAAAGAAAATATAACATTGCCGAAGGCTTTAGAGAATAATCATGATGCTAGAAATTTCAAATCTTAAAAAAGTATACGGAAACAAAACCGTTGTAAATATTGAGGAATTACAGATCAATGCAGGAGAGACTATTGGCTTGGTGGGAAATAATGGTGCTGGAAAAACAACATTGTTTAGAATGCTGCTCGATTTGATCCGTCCTAATACCGGACAAATCTTATCTAAAGGTGAAAATGTAGCAAAACATGATAAGTGGAAAGATTATACCGCCTCTTATCTGGATGAAGGTTTCCTGATAGACTACCTAACAGCTGAGGAATATTTCACTTTCATAGGTGGCTTGCATAACTTTAGTCCGGCTCATGTAATGGATTATTTAACTCAGTATACTGAGTTCTTTAACGATGAGATATTGAGTAAAGGGAAATATATTCGAGATTTTTCAAAAGGCAATCAGAATAAAATCGGTATTGCCGCTGCGCTTATGCAAAATCCGGAACTACTGATACTGGATGAGCCTTTTGCTAATCTTGATCCGACTACTCAAATCAGATTAAAAGCTTTGATTAAGAATTTAAAGCAGGAACATAAAATGACAACCTTAATATCCAGTCATGATTTAAACCACGTTACAGATGTGTGTGACAGGATTGTTCTTTTAGAAAAGGGCTTAGTAATTAAAGATTTCCTTACTGATGAAAACACATTGAAAGAATTAGAAGAATATTTTTCAGAATAATACTTGATTGTACTGAATTCTAGTCGCTTTCATACAAATTAAAATACGAAGTTGTCCTTTTGTAACATTTATGTTGGTTAAAATTGGTGATACAAGACAATAAAAACAGAAAAAAATAAAACTGGCATTAGGTTTGAGTTAGGCTCAAAGTAAAACAAACAATTATATTATGATTACTTCAAAGTTTAAAATAGCAACATTTAGTATCGCTCTTTCTCTTGGTGCAATGGCATTTCAAGGTTGCGATAGTTTAACAAAAACACAAAAAGGAGCTGGTATTGGTGCTGCAGCAGGTGGTGTTCTTGGTGCTATTATTGGTAAAAAAGCTGGTAATACAGCTGTTGGTGCTATTATTGGTGCTGCAGTTGGTGGTACTGCCGGTGGTTTTATTGGTAAAAGAATGGACAAACAAGCAGCTGAAATACAGAATGCTATTCCAAATGCTGAAGTTATCCGTGAAGGAGAAGGTATTATTGTTAAGTTCGATAGCGGTATCCTTTTTGGTTTCGATAAAGCAGATTTAACTGCTCAAGCTAAAACAAACGTTAAATCATTAGCAGGATCGTTAAACCAATATCCTGGAACAGACATTAAAATCATTGGTCATACTGACAACAAAGGTACTGAGACGTACAACATGGCATTATCTGAAAGAAGAGCTGCTGCCGTTAAAGCATATGCAGTTTCTCAAGGTGTTCCTGCATCTCGTTTGATCACTTTAGGTAAAGGTTTTTCTGAGCCAATTGCTGACAACGCAACTGAAGAAGGAAGAGCTGCTAACCGTAGAGTTGAGGTTGTTATCGTTGCTAACGATCAATTGAAAAAAGAAGCTCAACAACAAGGCAAATAAGAACATTTACATCTACCTATAAAATAAAACCCCGTCGTACTATGTACTTCGGGGTTTTTACTTTTTATGATATATCTTCCTTATTGGTAGATATCTTCAAAATAATCTATAGCAAGGGATTTAAGAAGTAATTCCTGCTCCATCATTGCAAATGAAGGAACTGCTTTTACAAGTTTCCAATGGGGCCATCCGTCCTGGTCTAATCCTTCCAATTCATAGAATCCCATTTCACTTAATAAACGACAAGTAGCAATATGCATTAGCTCTTCCTTTTGGCGTTTACTATACTTCCCCGGGCCTTTCCCTAACTCCTGAACACCAATCAAAAACAATATAACTTTTAGATCGGGTACATCAGAATCAAATTCCTGTGCTATCTTTTGTTGCAAAATTTTCCATTTCGCATGTATTTCTGCAGGTTTCATATTACAAAGATACAATTAGACGTGAAGCTTTATTACAATAATATTAAGGGTTTAGTAAAGTGATTTCTTATTTTTAGCGGAATGTTATAGAGGTTACAATAGCTTCGAGGAATTAAAAGGAAATTATATTAAAATGGAAAAAAAAATTATAACAGGCGTAATGGCCTACGGAATGTCTGGAAAGGTATTTCATGTCCCTTTTGTTGATGCACATCCAGGTTTTAAATTACATGCTGTAACTGAACGTAACCAAAAGCAGGCTGCTGAAGATTATCCGGGTGTGATTAGTTATAATACAATTGATGATTTGATAGCTGATGATGCGATTGAACTTATCATCATAAACACTCCTAACTATACACATTTTGATTATGCTACCAAATCATTAAGTGCCGGAAAGCATATTTTGGTTGAAAAACCATTTACTGCAACTTCTGCAGAGGCAAAAGAACTTTTTGAGTTGGCCGACCGTATGGGGAAAAAGATACTCTTTTACCAAAACAGAAGATGGGATAGTGATTTCATCGCAGTTCGTGAGGTTATTGAAAGTGGGAAGCTTGGAAAATTAAACGAAATTCACTTTCGCTACGACAGATATAGATTAGCTATTGGCCCTAAAACTTTTAAAGAAGAGCCTATTGCAGCAAGTGGATTAATGTATGACCTGGGACCTCACCTTTTGGATCAGGCCATCAGCATATTTGGAAAACCTGAAACATTCCATAAAATCCTTGGCAAAAACCGTGCAGGCACTAAGGTTGATGATTATTTCACTATCCATTTGGGTTACCCGAACAGTGTCAATATTTTTGTTCATTCAAATCTACTGGTAGTTGATCCGCTACCTGCTTTTACCTTACACGGAGAAAAAGGTTCATTACATAAAGAAAAATCTGACATTCAGGAAGAGCAATTGTTAAAAAGAATGAAACCTTCTGATCCTGCCTACGGAATTGAGCGTGAAGGAAAAGAAGGAAAATTGACATTAATTGATGAAGAAGGAAATAAAACAGTACATACCGTACCTTCTTTAAAGGGAAGCTACCTATCTCTATTTGAAACAGTTTATCAAAGTATTGTTAATGATGCTCCATATCCGGTTACTCAAGATCAGGTGATTACTCAACTAGAAATTCTGGAAGCATAAAAAATGGAAAGTTTATTTATTCTTATACCAATATTATTACTGGTAGTTTACTTTATTCTTAGAAAAGATAATCGCCATAGTTATGTGCGTTTAAGCGAGGGGGATAAAGAGTTACTATTTAAAAACGTAAGTTATTACCAGCAATTGGAAGTGGATGATAAACTCAAATTTGAAGAGAAAATTTCAGAATTCTTAAGCTATGTCCGAATTGAAGGTGTTGGAACTGAGATTAGTGTTTTAGATAAGCTTTTAATTGCTTCAAGTGCCATTATTCCGATTTTTAGCTTTAACAATTGGAAGTATAATAACTTGAGCACTGTAGTTTTATACCCCGACACCTTTAATACTGAATTTCAATACGAAGGTGGAGAAAGAAGGGTTATGGGCATGGTTGGAAATGGTTTTATGAATGGGCAGATGATCTTATCGAGATCTGCCCTTCTACAAGGTTTTTCTAATAGTGCGGATAAGGAGAACACAGCAATTCATGAGTTTGTACACCTGTTAGATAAATCTGATGGAGCCACAGATGGTGTTCCACAAAACCTGATGAAACATGAATACACCATTCCATGGGTTAAAATGATTCATGAGGAAATACAACGGATTGAAAAGGGAAAATCAGATATTAACCCTTATGCAATTACAAATGAGGCTGAGTTTTTTGCTGTTGTTTCAGAATATTTCTTCGAAAAACCTGATCAGTTTAATGAAAAACATCCTGAACTATACGATACCTTGTCTAAAATATTCTTACAAGATCCTGCAAAGAAAACGCTATAAACTTCCTAATAGTGCGACATTAAATTCTGTTGGTATTTCTATATGTGGGATATGACCACAAGCTTCGAATTCTATAATCTTAGCCCCAGGAATTTTGGCTGCAGTTTGTTTACCCAGAAGCTTGTATTGTCCGTATAGTGCCTGCTGATCAGGGCTAAGTAACCCTTTACCCACAACTGTCTTATCCTCTTTACCAATAAACAGAATTGTTGGCACCTTAATATTATAGAATTCGTAAACCACCGGTTGTTCATAAATCATAGTATACGTCATGGCTGCAACCTTAGCCCATCGAGGGAAATCACCGCTATAAGTTACACCTCCGGCAATGCGAACAAGCTCTTCATACTCCGCTTTCCAAACAGTGAAATACGAACTTTGATAATATTTCCTTATGCTTTCTGCAGTTGCAGTTAGTTCCTTTTTATATTGATCCTCTGTACTTCCATAAGGTATAAATCGACGATAGTCCTCTAATCCGATAGGGTTTTCCAACAATAACTTCTCTGTTTTCTCAGGATACATCAGTGCAAATCGCGTAGCTAACATACCCCCCATAGAATGACCAAGAATACTGGCTTTTGTAATACCCAGGGCATCCAATAATTCTTTATTCCATCGGGCCATTTCATGAAAACTATAATGAATGTAAGCCTTTGAAGATTTACCAAACCCAATTTGGTCAGGTACTATAACTCTGAACCCTCGGCTTGTCAATGCCTTTATGACATTCGTCCAATAATATCCGGCAAAGTTTTTACCATGAAACAATACCACTGTTCTTCCGTTTACTAACTGAGTTGGTGGAATATCCATATACGCCATTCTAAGGTCTTGCCCCTCAGTATTAACTGCAAAATATTTTACAGGATAGGCGTACTTAACATTTTCTAAATTGATAGATATGGTATCACTTTTTTGAGCGAATACAGCAGTCGCTGTACATAATAAAACAATGATAGATAAGGATATCGCTTTTAACATAGGTTAGTTTTAAAATGAAACAATAATAAGGTAGTGAAAGTTCTAAACTTAAGCATTATTTATAATTTTGCTTAAATATAAACAAAGAATGAGCATTCATTATTTAGGTTTGGAAAGGTTAAGCCTTAACCAGATCACAAAAATCGTTGCTGAAAAGCAATCCATTGAATTATCTGATGCTGCTATCGAAAGAATTGAAAAGTGCAGAAAGTATCTGGACAATAAATTGAATCATAACGATGCCCCCATCTATGGAATAAACACAGGTTTTGGTTACTTACAAAATGTAAAAATTGAGGCAGAAATGCTATCTCAATTACAACATAACCTACTTTTATCTCATGCTTGTGGTACAGGAGAAGAAGTGCCGACAGAAATTGTTCGGCTGATGCTTTTACTGAAAATACAATCGCTCAATTATGGTCATTCTGCAATAGCCTTAACTACAGTTCAAAGACTTGTAGCCTTTTATAACAATGATATTCTTCCGGTAATCTATACCCAGGGATCATTGGGAGCCTCTGGTGACTTAGCCCCCCTTGCGCATCTGGCATTGCCATTAATAGGTGAAGGTACCGTAACCTATAAAGGAGAGAAAACTACTACTGCTGACTTATACCGTACATTGGATTGGCAACCACTTGTTCTCCAATCTAAAGAGGGTTTGGCACTAATAAATGGTACTCAGTTTATGAGTGCGTACGGAGTTTACTGCCTTTCAAAGGCACAAAATCTTGCAAATTGGGCTGATGCTATTGCAGCTACCTCTATTGATAGCTTTGATTGCAGAATTGATCCATTTGATGACCTCAGCCACCTAATCAGACCGCATGCCGGTCAAGTGCAGACTGCGGCAAATATTAGCAAATGGCTGGAAGGAAGTGAGCTGATTAAGCAGGAAGGCAAGCAGACTCAAGACCCTTATTCATTTAGATGTGTACCACAAGTTCACGGAGCAAGTAAAGACAGCATCAATTACATACAGTCAGTTTTTGAAACGGAGATAAACTCTGTTACTGATAACCCTAATGTTTTTCCTGATGAAGACAGGATTATCTCTGCTGGCAATTTCCATGGTCAGCCATTAGCATTAACACTTGACTTTATGTGTCTTGCTTTGGCAGAATTTGGATCGATATCTGAAAGGCGAACTTTTCAACTGATCTCAGGACAGCGAGGCCTGCCTCCTTTTCTTGTTAAAAATGCCGGATTAAATTCTGGGCTAATGATAACTCAATATACTGCTGCATCTATTGCCAGTGAAAACAAGCAGCTATGCACACCGGCATCTGTAGATAGTATTGTTTCGAGTAATGGACAGGAAGATCACGTAAGCATGGGTGCTAATGCAGCCACCAAATGCTTGAGGGTTGTAAATAATTTGGAGAGAATTTTGGCGATTGAGTTGTTAACCGCAGCACAGGCTTTAGAATTTAGAAGACCTCTTAAAACATCTCCTGAATTAGAAAAATTGATTTCAGCTTTCAGGAAAGAAATACCAGCTCATGAAAATGATAGATTACTCTCCATTGAGATTCAGAAATCTGTGCAGTTTTTAAGGGAATATAGAGGGATTTAGAAGCTTAAAAGCATGTGGTATTAAAGCGAATGTTTTTACCGCGATCGTTATCCTGCTGAAAATACTATCGCAGTAAAAACATTCTTTTAATACCACATACCTTAACACATTACTTTTTCAAAGTAAACGGAATATTCACCCCAAAAGTGATATTGCGTCCCTGATTGTAAATACCAAGCGTCTGATCTTCATCACTTAATCTTCCAGGCTTAAATCTACTTAAATGGTCATAATATGCTTTATCCAGTAAATTCTTACCTGCAACATAAATCGTGATATCTTGATTTTTGCTCAACTTAACTGTTGTTCCAATTGAGGCATTTAAGAGTGTGTAACCTGATGAAGGTTGCTCAAAACTATCTACTTTGCTTTGCTTAAAGAAATTATCTATCCCTACAGAAAGATAAGAATGATCCAAACCATTTATTTTTGGCTCAAAGCGCAATTCATTACGCAACGTTGCTGCCGGAATAAAAGGTAACGATTCTTTGGTAGTACGATTTGTTGCGCGAGTAAAAGAAAACCCATTCTCTAAATGGATAAAGCTAACAGGGTGTAAAGTTAAAGATGCTTCTATCCCTCTTAAAAAAGCATTGTTCTGAACAAAGTTATACACAGGAAAGTTTCTACCATCCACTTCTTTTGTAGCTCCATTAGTACTGTAATAAATGTAATCGTTGATGTAATTTGCGAAGCCGCCTAAGCTGGCACTTAGGTATTTGTTCTCATAATCGAATGAGGCATCAAATTGATAACTCTGCTCAGGCTTAAGGTTCGGATTACCTACCTCATAACGAAATACTCCCTCGTGAACGCCATTAGAAGATAACTCTGCAATATTTGGTGCTCTAAAAGCACTTCCCAAATTCGTTTTAAAGCTAAGCTCATCATTAAACTCATGTGTATAACCAAGGGCACCGGTAATATGAGAAAACTTATTACTAAAAGCATTAAAGTCTACATCATCAGTATGAAAATCTTTACCTGTCATTTTTCTATAGTCGAAACGGGCACCCACATTAAATGTGTTCTTGTCCCATGTTTTCTTAACAAAAGCAAAGCCTCCAAATGCTTGACTATCAAAATCTGGAATTAGCTGTTCTAATCCACCTGTATTTAAACTATGAATAAACTCACCCGAAACACCAATTACGGGTGCCCAGCCATTTATTTCATTAAAAGAATACTTTAGATCATAACTATAGGTATAACTGTTTAAAAACAGACTAGGATCCTCTCCTGCTGCCGACAGCTCTCTTCTGAGGTTATGCTGATAGCCTAAAGTTGCCTTTAAACTTCCATCTCCCAATAAAATATTACTATTTAAAGCGATTTTATAGTGACGAACGTCTTGTTTTGGAAATGCCAATGTTCTATCCTTATTCTGATCATCAGTAAATACCGCACCTTCATCATTTGCAAGCTGCCCTTCTTCATTTCTTACGGGCTCATAAAATCCAATATTTGTACGAAAACTGGATGCATCTAAATGTGCATATCCCCATCTTTTGTTCAGCCCAATCTGACCTTCAAAATTAGATTCATTGAATCCAGAATTAGGGACATATTCTGTTGGTGTTTGATATGAATAAGCATTTTTATAGGAACCTCTAGCTCTATAAACAAAACCATTTTCATTACCCTGAAGCATTAAAGAGCTACCTGTTAAACCATTATTTGTTGCATAGTTAGTTAAGAATTCGCCTTTCAAATACCCCTCAGGAACCGGAAGCGCATCGAGTATATTAATAACTCCCCCTAAAGCATCTGAACCATACATTAAACTTGCAGGCCCTTTTAATACCTCAACCCTATCTGCACTGTACTGATCAATTTCAATACCATGTTCATCTCCCCATTGCTGTCCTTGTTGCTTCACCCCATTATTTAGCGTTACCACCCTGTTGTAGCTTAATCCACGAATAACCGGTTTTGATATACCAGCTCCAGTTGTGATCTGAGATACCCCTGGAGTACGGGATATCGCGTCTATTAAATTGGTTGATGGGCGATACAACAGATCAGCCTTGCTAACAGTTGCAATAGATGTACTATTTTTCTTATTATCGGAACTATTCGCCGATCCTGTAATAACCACTTCTCTTCCCTCAATTACACTCGACTTTAAAGCGAACTCCATTGAGCCTACCGTCTTAAAATCGACAGTTTGTGTTATAGTTTGGTATCCTACATACCTAATCTGCACCAGGAAATTTCCGTGTGCAGGAACATTTTTGAGGATAAATTCACCTGATTCATTTGTCATAGCGGATACTCGAAGATCAGGGATTAAAATTGACGCTCCTGGTAGTGGTTGCTTAGTTTCAGCATCAATCACTTTACCCTTCAATTCTATTAATTCAGCGGCAAAACTATTAGCTGATAATAATGTATATAGTAGTACAACTAGCAAAAATTGTATCTTTTTCATGAATGTATTTATATGAGTACAAAACCAGCTCTAAGATTAAACAGGCTTTATTTGAGTGTATAAAAATCATGAAGCACCGCATAAAAAATGCAGCCTCATGAAAACAATAAATTATTTAAGAATTAAACTACAGGAGGGCCTCTTAACCCTAAGCTAATCAACTCAGCATAAGAACTGCTGATTGCTTCTACGGGTTTTAAAACAGGTTTGCTAACCTGATATATAGTGTAGTGAGAATGTGTAGTGATGTAATCTTTTTCGAAATGAGCCGCACAAATTAAACAAGTATCAGCATGGTTGCGAATATGATATTGATGTTTACAGGTTTCCCCATTTTTGGCACAGGTAGTCTCTTCCTCATGATGATTATGAAGAATGCTAAACGGAGTAAGTGCAATGGAAAAGACCATTAACAAAACAACCGAGATAGCTCTATTGATATGTAAAACCTTTTCTTTCAATTTCAAAGACCAAACTTAACCAATTCTATATAATTCTATACATTTGTCTGGTAACATTGCCTTTATATGACTGCTATTATGAATTTAAATCTTGATCTCAGTAAAAAAAATACACCAACAGGCACCACATTAACCTGTAAAGGGTGGGTGCAGGAAGCTGCATTAAGAATGTTATTAAACAACCTTGATCCAGACGTAGCTGAACGTCCTGAAGAGCTTATTGTTTATGGTGGTCGTGGTAAAGCTGCAAGAAATAAAGAAGCCCTGGCGCTAATCATTAAAGCCTTGCAAAATCTGGAAGATACAGAAACCCTGTTAATACAATCTGGGAAACCAGTTGGAGTATTACCAACACATAAGGATGCACCAAGGGTTTTGATATCAAATTCTCAGCTGGTTCCTAAATGGGCTACCCAACAACATTTTGATGAGCTGGAAGATAAGGGTTTAATGATGTATGGCCAGATGACTGCAGGTTCATGGATCTACATCGGTTCGCAAGGCATAGTACAAGGCACTTACGAAACCTATTCCGCGTTAGCGAAAAAACACTTCAATAGCAATTTAAAGAACACTTTAAATGTTACAGCTGGTCTAGGTGGCATGGGTGGTGCCCAACCACTAGCAATAACAATGAATCAAGGTGTTTGTTTAGCCGCTGAAGTTGAAGAATGGCGTATTCAGAAAAGATTGGAAACACGCTACATCGACGAAATTGAACACAATATAGATGCTGCAATTGACAGGGCATTACAATACAAACAAGAAGGCAAAGCATTATCAATTGGTGTAGTTTGTAATGCAGTTGAGTTACTACAGCGATTGATTGATAGAAATATTACACCAGATACATTAACAGATCAAACCTCTGCACATGATCCTTTAATTGGATACTTCCCTGAAGGATTAAGTGTTTCAGAAGCTAACACTTTGCGCAAAGCGAATCCCGAAAAGTATGTAGAATTGTCTTATGCTACCATGGCTAAGCATGTGCGACAAATGCTGGAATTACAGCGTCGTGGCGCTATCACATTTGACTACGGGAACAATCTGCGTGGCCGGGCACTGGAGGTAGGGGTTAAAGATGCATTTGACTTCCCTGGTTTCGTTCCGGCTTATATCCGTCCACTATTCTGCGAGGGAAAAGGTCCTTTTAGATGGGCGGCCTTAAGTGGTGACCCACAAGATATTTATGAAACCGACAAACTGATTCTTGAGCTATTCCCTGAAAATGAAAGCTTAAAACAGTGGATTACCATGGCTCAGGAACGTATTGCCTTTCAGGGCTTACCCGCCAGAATTTGCTGGCTTGGACAAGGAGAACGAGAAAAAGCAGGTGTGGCATTTAACAAACTAGTAGCCGAAGGAAAAGTAAAAGCTCCAATTGTAATTGGTCGAGATCACTTAGATACAGGCTCTGTCGCCTCCCCTAATCGGGAAACCGAAGCTATGTTAGACGGTTCCGATGCTGTAGCAGATTGGCCTATTCTTAACGCACTCATCAATACTGCGGGTGGAGCAAGCTGGGTTTCATTACACCATGGTGGTGGAGTAGGAATCGGATACTCTATCCATGCGGGGATGGTAATAGTTGCAGATGGCACAGCTGATGCCGAAGTTAGAATTAAAAGGGTATTACATAATGACCCTGCAATGGGGGTTATCAGACATGCTGATGCCGGATATGATATTGCAAAAGACACTTTAAGAAAACACCGTTTAGGCTTATGACAACGAACGAAGAACTTATCCGCCACTTTTACACCAGTTTTCAAAATAAGGACGTAAAGGCAATGCAAAACTGCTACGCTGATAACGCAACCTTTAGCGATCCGGTTTTTAGTAATTTAGATGCAAATCAGGTGCGTGCAATGTGGGCCATGCTCATCAAAAGCGGTAAGGATATGCGAATTGAATTCAAAAATATCTCCGGCAATGGGACCGGAGGCAGTGCTGAATGGGATGCATATTATACTTTTTCTGCTACCGGGAACAAAGTGATCAACCGTGTTAAAGCTTCCTTTCTAATTGAGAATGGCAAAATTGTAAAACATACGGATGATTTTAATTTCCATACATGGGCCAAACAAGCCCTTGGATTTACAGGACTTGTATTAGGATGGACAGGATTTTTAAGAAACAAAATCAGTACAAAAGCAAAAGGAAACCTGGAAGCCTTTATGGCTTCCTCAAAAGGCTAACTAACTTTTAACTGCTCAATGATAGCCGCAACAGTTAATTTCTCTTGCTGACCACTGTGCATGTCTTTTAATGTTAACACACCGGTGCTCATTTCATCGCTACCGATCAATACTACATAAGGGATATGCTTATCATCAGCATAGCTCATTTGCTTTTTAAGCTTCGCTGAAGAAGGATAAAGCTCTGCGGCTATATTTGCGCTACGTAGTTGCTGTAAGATCGGCAGAGCGTATCTTTCAGCGTCCTTATCAAAGTTACTGATCAGAACCTTGGTACCAGCAGCAGTAGATTCAGGAAAAAGATTCAATTCCAACAATACGTCATAAATTCTATCTGCTCCAAAAGACACACCTACCCCGGTTAAGCCTTTTAAACCAAACATACCGGTTAAGTCATCATATCTTCCTCCACCTCCGATGCTACCCATGGCAACTTCATTGGTTTTAACTTCAAATATGCAGCCCGTATAATAATTTAATCCTCTTGCAAGGGTAATATCTAATTCAACGTTTGGCTTTAAAGATGTATCAGCTTTAAGCATTGAAGCTACATAATCAAATACCGATTCTATCTCTTCAACACCTTTAAGTCCCGTTTCCGAAACTGCCAATACTGTTTTCAAACTAGCAAGCTTTTGCTCATTGGTTCCTTCCAGCAAGATAACAGGCTTTAACCTATCAATATCCGCCTCAGTAAACCCACGTTCTAATAACTCTTTAATTACACCATCCAAGCCAATTTTATCAAGCTTATCGATAGCTACAGTCATGTCTATAATTAGCTCAGGCTTACCTACAACTTCAGCAATTCCTGATAATATCTTACGGTTATTGATCTTGATTGTGAAATCCTTTAAACCAAGATTGCTTAACGCTTCCTGATAGATCAATATAAACTCTGCTTCATTTAATAAACTATCCGAACCTACAACATCCACATCACACTGATAAAACTCTCTGTAACGTCCTTTCTGCGGTCTATCAGCACGCCATACCGGCTGCACCTGAAAACGTTTAAAAGGAAGAGAAATATCATTCTGATGCATCACAACGTAGCGGGCAAAAGGCACCGTTAAATCATAGCGTAATGCTTTTTCACTAATAGATGAAATAACAGCATTTGAGTTTGCCTGTGCAAGTAACTCAGGCTTTACTTTCGAAAGGTAATCGCCACTGTTTAAGATCTTAAATATCAGTTTATCACCCTCATCGCCATATTTACCAGTTAAAGTTGATAGGTTCTCCATTGAGGGAGTTTGTATCTCTGCATAACCATATTTTTTAAACACCGTTTTAACAGTATCAAAAATATAGTTGCGTTTCACCATTTCTTGTGGAGAAAAATCTCTGGTTCCTTTTGCTAAAGAGGGTTTGATATTCGACATGAGCGCAAAAGTACAAAAAGTAACAGTTATGCTCCTCGTCATCCTGAATTTATTTCAGGACCCCCGCACCTACTATTCCCAACTTTTATGATAGCTGCTCCTTCTCGGATCCTGAAATAAATTCAGGATGACGTAAATAAAAAAAGGTTGTCTGCTTTATGGGCAAACAACCTTTAATATTTTATATGATTTACCTGTTAAAATCTAACTGGTATATTTTCCGATTAAACCAATAATCTGATTGGCTCTTCTAGCAATCCTTTAAGTGTTTGTAAGAAGGCAGCACCTGTAGCGCCATCAACAACGCGGTGATCACAGCCTAAGCTTAGTTTCATCACATTACCTGGTACAACTGCTCCGTTTTTAACAACCGGAATTTGTTGTATTGCACCTACTGATAAAATTGCACCATCCGGAGAGTTGATGATTGATGTAAATTCATCAATACCAAACATACCCAAATTAGAAACAGTAAAAGTAGAACCTTCCCAATCTGATGGTTGTAATTTTTTAGCTTTCGCTTTCTGTCCGTACTCCTTAACTTCTGCTGAGATATGAGATAATGACTTACCATCTGCAAAACGAACTACAGGAACTAACAAACCATCTTCTACAGCCATAGCAACACCAATGTTAGTATGCTCATTGAAGCGGATTTTATCTCCACGCCATGAAGAGTTAACTGCTGGATGTTGTTTTAACGCAACAGCAACCGCTTTGATTATAATATCATTGAACGAAACCTTAACCGGAGCTACAGCATTAATAGCCGTACGTGCAGTCATTGCATTGTCCATATCAATACTAATATTCAAGTAGAAATGTGGAGCAGTGAACAAGCTCTCTGCTAAACGTTTGGCAATTACCTTACGCATTTGCGATACTGGTTTCTCAGTAAATCTTTCTTCACCAACATATTGAGGAATAACTGGCGCAGCTTTCCCTGCAGCTGGAGCTGAAGAAGATTCAGCAGCTTTAGCGGCAGGCTTAAAGTTCTCAATATCTTTTTTAATGATACGACCACCATCTGCACTACCTGCAACCTGGCTAAGATCAATACCTTTTTCCTGAGCAATTTTTTTAGCTAATGGAGATGCTTTTACGCGATCTGTACTTGCAGAAGCAGCAGGAGCTTCTTCTTTCGCAACTGATGTAGAAGATTTCTCTTCAACAGGAGCGTCAGATTTTTTATCAGCAGCAGGTTTTGCCGGAGCATCACCCTGATTAAGTATTCCACTAATGTCAGTTCCTTGCGGACCTACAATAGCAATAATACCATTTACTTTAGCCGCTTGTCCTTTTTCAACACCAATATGTAATAAAGTTCCGTCTGCATAACCCATTACTTCCATAGTAGCCTTATCGGTTTCTACATCAGCAAGAATATCATCATTTTTAACTGTATCACCTACTTTTTTATGCCATTCAGCAATTACGCCTTCAGTCATTGTATCACTTAATAAAGGCATACGAACAACAGTAACACCTTGTTTTTCAAGATCTGCGTCAGTTAATGCAGGAGCTGAAGCAGTTTCTTTTTTCTCTTCAACAGGTTTACTTGCTGCAGGCTCTTCTTTAGCAGGTGTTGCACCAGCTTCAGCATCTAGAGCTGCTTTATAATCTTCACCTTCTTTACCAATTACAGCAATTATAGCATCAACAGGAACAGCTTTACCTTCTTCTACACCAATGTACAAAATGGTACCATCCCAATATGATTCTAAATCCATGGTTGCCTTATCGGTTTCCACTTCGGCCATAACATCGCCGCTTTTAACTTTATCGCCAACTTTTTTATGCCACTTAGCCATAACACCTTCTGTCATGGTATCGCTCATCTTGGGCATTCTAACTATTTCAGCCATTCTATATATCTATTGAAATGCGTTCTAAATTAATCTTGTACGTATGGGTAGTCTTGTTGCACATAAACATCAGTAAATAATTCTGATGCTTCAGGCCAAGGTGACTCTTCAGCAAATTTAACAGACTCATCAACAATCTGTTTAACTTTATTTTCGATTTCCTCGATCCAAGCCTGATCTGCATATTTCTCTTTAAGAATAGCTTCTCTTACAGTTTCAATAGGATCTTTAGCTTTGTACTCTTCTAATTCGTCTTTAGTACGATATTTAGCAGGGTCAGACATAGAGTGCCCTCTGTAACGGTAAGTTCTCATTTCTAAGAAAGTTGGTCCTTCACCGTTTCTTGCACGTTGAGCAGCCTCATCCATTGCATTGTGAACAGCAACAGGATCCATCCCGTCAACCGGTGCACATGGCATATCGAAACCTAAACCGATTTTATAAAGATCAAGCATGTTAGTGGTACGCTCAACTGAAGTTCCCATTGCGTAACCATTGTTTTCGCAAACAAATATTACAGGTAATTTCCAAAGCATCGCCATATTGAAAGTCTCATTTAAAGCTCCCTGACGAACTGCTCCGTCACCCATATAGCAAACATTTACATTTTTAGTGCCTTTATATTTTTCAGCAAATGCAATACCTGCTCCAAGAGGAATTTGTCCCCCTACAATACCGTGGCCTCCATAAAAATTAAATTCCTTACTAAACATGTGCATAGAACCACCTTTGCCTTTTGAGCAACCTGTAGCTTTACCATACATTTCGGCCATAATGCTGTTAGCACTTACGCCTTTTGCCAATGCATGAGCATGATCACGGTAGGTAGTAATCATGGAATCTTCCTGATTTAATGCAGAAATAGCTCCCGCAACTACGGCTTCCTGGCCAATATACAAATGACAAAATCCACGGATTTTCTGTTGTCCGTATAATTGTCCAGTTTTTTCTTCGAATTTGCGCATCAGCAACATCGACTCAAACCACTTCAGATAGGTATCTTTATTAATTTCTACTGCACTCATTGTTGGGTGTTGATTTTTATTTACGAGAGCAAATCTACTTCTTTATTGCAACATATCGAAGAAAATGATGTAAAATGCACACTAAGGTTACAAAAAATGTTAATAACTTTTAATATTAGGTCTGTGACATTTGGATAACATTTGTAAAATACATATGTTTGCCATCCAAACAATAAGCCCGCAGTGGTGTACGTTTAAGTGTAAGTGCTTTTTACCCAAACTTAACAGTATAACATGATAAAAAAGTTTTTGTTGTCTTCCCTAGTTGTATTGTGCAGCCTCTCGGCCTTAAACGCACAAACAAAAACAAAAGAAACTAATAAATTAGAAGATCCTGACAATTTAGCCTCACAATATTTTTCGCAAGTGATGGGCGTTGCCGTTGATGCAACTTCTAACATTAAACTGTATAAATTCATTTACGAATGGATTGGAACTCCCTACAGATTTGGTGGAAATACGAGCAAAGGCATTGATTGTTCGGCATTTACAAAAGCCATTTACGATAAAGTTTTCAACACTACTATATTAAGAAACTCAAGAGATATTTTTAGCATGGTTGATCCATTGTCTAAAGATGAACTGAAAGAAGGTGATCTTGTATTCTTTAAAATAAAAAGCAGAAGCATTACGCACATCGGAATCTATTTGGGGGATAACCGTTTTGCTCACGCTTCATCAACACGTGGTGTTGTAATCAGTAATTTAAATGAACCTTATTACTCTAGATATTTCTATAAAGGCGGAAGAATAATTGATGCTGTAAAGAATGATCTAATTGAGGAATAAGATTCTTTTTGAATATAAAGCATTTAAGTCCTCCTGATATTTTGGGAGGATTTTTTTTTATCAATTAAAAATGAGACTTCTAAGTATAAGCCTTTTAAACATCTTGTTTAGCTTAATCCTGCTAAGCTGTACCACAACAACAGCATCCACCGCTGATCTTTCACAAATTCAGGACACCACACAAAAAGACACTACAGTTTTAAAAAAAGATACCCTTTCCATAATTGCTGTAGGCGATATTATGATTGGTTCTGCATATCCTGATAAATCAAACCTACCAAAAGACGATGCGATAAATAGCTTCAAAAATGTAGACACTTTTTTAAAAGGAGATATTGTCTTTGGAAATCTTGAAGGATGTTTCCTCAACAGTGGTAAGTCTACAAAATGCAAAGACACCATTGGGAATAGCTGCTTTGCATTTAGAATGCCCGAAAGGTATGCCGGAATCATAAAAAATGCAGGATTCAATTTATTAAGTATTGCAAATAACCATGTTGGTGATTTCGGCCTTAAAGGCAGAGAAAAAACCGCAACTATCCTTGATTCACTAAACATAAATTATGCGGGGCTGCAGTCGCACCCATCAGTTATTTTCGAAAAGGATAGTATCAAATATGCATTCTGTGCCTTTGCACCTAATGAGAATACCGTTTCAATCAATAAGCTCGACAGTGCTAAATCGCTTGTAGCAAGGTTAAAAACGCAGGCTGACGTTGTTATTGTTTCCTTCCATGGCGGTGGCGAAGGCGCCAAATTTGAACATGTACCAAGAACAAACGAAATATTTTACGAAGAAAACAGAGGCAATGTATATTCCTTTGCTCATGGTGTAATAGACGCAGGGGCTGACGTTGTTCTTGGTCATGGCCCCCATGTTACCAGAGCAGTAGAGGTTTATAAAAACAAATTCATTGCTTATAGTTTAGGCAATTTTTGTACTTACGGAATGTTTAGCCTTAAAGGCCCTAACGGCTTTGCCCCATTGCTACAGCTTAAAATCAAATCGAACGGCGACTTTATTCTTGCTGATATTATTTCAGTAAAGCAGAATAAGATTAGCAATTTAACTCTGGACACCAACTATACCGCCTTTAAAAAGATCCAATGGCTAACTAATACCGATTTCCCTGAACATCAGTTAAATTTCTCTGGTAACGGTCGTATTGAATTAAAAAAAGACTAAGCCTCATCTTTTGTATTCTTTATTAAACCTATACCGGATACAAAGAATATAACCCCAATAACGGCAACTACAATCAACTCTCTAGCCTGTACAGTGTGCTGAACATACCCGTACCCAGCATAAATAAGCCCTACTATTCCCAAAACAGTTAAGATAGTTCCAAAAGTTCGTTTAACATTCATAAGGTAAATTTTAGTTAGATTAATTAACTAATGCAATATCTATGCCCGATAGTTCGTATCTTAACTTATTCATTATCATAATTAACAAAACGCTATGGAATACACTTTTTACATCATTCTTTTTATTGCAGCAGTGATATTAATCAGTTCATTTGTAACTGTTAAACAAGGCACAATTGCAGTAGTAACTATTTTCGGAAAATACAGGAGACTACTAAGTCCCGGGCTAAGCTTAAAAATACCCTTGATTGAAAATATTCACTCCAGAATTTCAATACAAAACAGATCTGTAGAGCTTTCTTTCCAGGCAGTAACGCAGGATCAGGCCAATGTATATTTCAAAGCCATGTTACTTTATTCTGTAATTAACCATGATGAAGAAACAATTAAGAACGTTGCCTTTAAATTCGTTGACTCTACAAACTTAATGCAGGCACTAATCCGTACCATTGAAGGCTCCATAAGAGCCTATGTAGCCACACAAAAGCAAGCAAATGTACTTGCCCAAAGAAACGAAATAGTAGACCACGTTAAGCATCAGATAGATCAGGTATTAGAAAGCTGGGGTTATCACTTACAGGATTTACAACTTAACGACATTACATTTGATGAAGAGATTATGCGCTCTATGAGTCGCGTGGTAGCCTCAAACAACTTAAAAGCCGCAGCCGAAAATGAAGGTCAGGCTTTATTGATTACAAAAACAAAAGGAGCAGAAGCAGATGGTAATGCCATTAAAATTGCAGCCGCAGCAGAACGTGAGGCAGCTCAACTTAGAGGTCAGGGTATTGCGTTATTCCGTGCAGAAGTTGCTCATGGTATGACTAAAGCAGCTCAAGAAATGGAAGAGGCTAATCTGGATATTTCAGTTATTCTTTTCACAATGTGGACTGAATCTATTAAACAATTTGCTGAAAACAGCGATGGCAATGTGATCTTCCTTGATGGATCTACTGAGGGTATGAACCGAACAATGAAAGAAATGATGGCGATGCAAATGCAAAAAACCGCTGAAAAGAAGAAATAAAGTTCAAGACAAAAACTCTATTAAAACAAGAGCGGCGACTAGAATTCTAGTCGCCGCTCTTGTTTTACACTCATTTATAACGAATCGTTATTTGAATTCTGCGTTTGTTGTTTTAACAACCGCTTTATCTTTAGGGTTAGTAACCTTCATAAGGTCCAACATTACTTTTAAGCTTTCTTCTTCAACAAAGTCAAAGCTCTCTTCCTTATTTATTTTATCACCTTTTTTAACTGGCGGAAGACCTCTTTCTGCTCTTAACAAATTCGTTTTCTCCAATGCTTTAGCTTCTAGGCTATCGCGTTCAGCTTTAAGTTTTGCTTCATTTAAAGTAATTGAGACTTCTTTCTCTCTCTTCTTCATATCGGCAATATCCTGATTAAGGATTTTGTAATCTAAAGATTGAGCCATTCTTTCCTCATGAAGTTTAACCAATTCAGGTTTAATCGGATTAAGATCTGCTACAGGCGTAAAATTAGATCTCTTAATCTCATCCCATGGTAGTGCCGATTTTTCAGTATCCTCTCCTATTTTATCCATTGGATATAAAGAAGGGAATTCAATATCCGGCATTACACCTTTATGCTGTGTACTACTTCCGGTTATACGATAGAACTTAGCCATTGTCAAATTGATCTGACCTAACTGAGGAGGTGCCACACCATCTTTACCTGCTGCTCCACCCGCTACATTTTTACCAACCAAAGCGGCAAGTCTTTGCAAAATAGATGGATTTACCAGCTGATTCATATCTATAGACGACTGTACGGTTCCTTTACCATAAGTTTGAGTTCCCATGATAATACCACGACCATAATCCTGAATTGCACCTGCAAAAATCTCAGATGCAGAAGCGCTCAATCGATCAACCATCACACCAAATGGACCAGTCCAAAGTGCACCTGGATTAGTGTCCTCATCAACTTCAATAGCGCCTTTGATATCCTTAACCTGCACAACAGGTCCTTTATCAATAAATAAACCAGTAAGATCGATGGCTTCTACCAATGATCCACCGCCATTAGCTCTAAGGTCCATTACAATGGCATCAACCTTATCACGATTTTTAAGGGTATCAATTAATAACCTTACGTCACGAGTTGTACTTTTATAATTAGGATCACCTGCTCTTGCAGCTTTAAAATCAGCATAGAATGCAGGAACGGTAATTATACCAATCTTATATGGTTTTCCATCAGATTGAATTGTTTTAACTTTTTTCTTAGCAGACTGCTCTTCCATAACAATCTTTTCTCTCACCAGCTCAACAATCACCGGTTTAGAAGAAAGATCCATACCTACAGGAATTATTTTCAATCTAACCTTAGTTCCTTTAGGACCTTTAATTTTAGCAACAGAGTTTTCTATTCTCCATCCGATAATGTCCTCAAACTCTGCACTTCCTTGTGCTACACCCACAATTCTATCGCCAGCACTCAATAGCTTGCTCTTAAAGGCGGGACCACCCGGAATGATCTCCGAAATCTTAAGAACCTCATTCTCTAATTGTAGTCTTGCACCGATTCCTTCAAAAGAACGTGCCATATCTTCATTAAAAGCCTGAGCATTAGTAGGATTAAAATAATTAGTATGTGGATCAATAGTTTCAGTAAAAGCATCCATAATGGTCTGGAAGATGTCCTGATTATTAACTTTGGCTGCCTGGGATTTTAAATTTTGATATCTCTTGGTTAAGGTCTCAACATTTTTAGCTTCAGGTGTACCTGCAATTTTCAGGTTAACAAGTTCATACTTTACTTTCTTTTTCCAAATGTCATTTAATGCGGTAGTTGATGTTGCCCACGGCATCTTTTCACGATCAAAAACGTAACTATCGTTCTGATTAAAATCATACTTAGTTTTTATTTGATTCAATGAATATGCAATCCATTCATTATATCTTTTTAGGTACACATTGAAAATATAAAATGGAGCATTTAGACTACCCGCTCTGAAATCATCGTCCAGAGAAAATCTAAACTTCTCAAATTCCTTTATATCAGAAGCAAGAAAATAATACTTATAAGGATCCAAATCCTTAATGTATTTGTCTAACACCACAGAAGATATTGAATCGTTAACTTTTATTTTTTTGTAATTATAGTTCTCTATGAGGGTAACTATCTCCTTACATACCAGTGCTTGTTTTTCATCGGGCACAATATTACTTACACCCTGCACCATTTGCTGTGGTTGTGGTGATGCATGACATGCGAGTACAGCGGCGGTAAAGGTTACCAATAATATTCTTTTCAACATCTCTTTTGCTATTTTAAAATCCATTTTTATAATCCAACACTAATATGATACCAATTTCATAAATAAACAGAAAAGAGACAGTATTATTACTGTCTCTTTTCTGTAAACTTACGAAAGTTATCGAAATACTATTAAAAAAATTAAACTTAAAAACACCTTCAAACACAGAAGATTACAATAATGTATTTTTATTTCTTCTTTGATGATTTTTTTACGGCCTTAGTAGCTGCAATAGCAGGAAGCATTGATCTGGCATCTTTAATCTGATTTTTAAATTCGACGTTATTAGCCGATTTGGCCAAAATCTCCGCTCTGTCCAGATCCTTAGCCGCCAAAGAATACTCCTTTTTCCTGATCTTTACATTTGCTGAACCTAAAACCGACTCTATATAAGCTGAACTATTCCCTAGCTGCTTGGCCAAAATGCCTTGCTGAGTATAAAACCATAATGATTGAACAGGCTTATTTAAGGCAAGGTAAATCCTACCCAATTGGCTATAAGATTCCATCTGACCGTTTCTACTACCCATTTTCGAGTAGTTTTTTAACGCCACATTTAAAACCACTTGTTCCGCTTCAACAAAATGCGCCAGCTGATAATGAGCATTACTTAATCTCATCAAGGCTTCGCCATAGCGAGCAAATTGCTTAGAACTATTGTATTCAAAAGCAGCCTTACCAAACAATGTTACGGCTTCATTTAGCTCCCCATTTTTTTCATTTTTCTCGGCTTCAGCAAAATAAGTGTCTCCCTCTTTCTCATCGAGATTAGATACTACAATATTTATAGCTCCACTTCCCTGTAGGGGTTGCTGAGGCAGAAAATGACTGGTTTGAGTCATTGCTCGATTTGATATAATCAGAAAAATGATTGCTAACCAACTCTTGTTCATACGGTAAAGATATAACAAAAGTAGTAAACAAGCACTATCTCTTTGGGCTAACTTGCTAAGAAACAAGCTCAGATGCTAAACAGTTCCTCCCATTAAAGGATCTGTTTTAGTCTCAACACCGGTTTCTACATGTCCCGAAAATCGTTCTTCAAAAACATCATTCCCTTGTAGTCTTACGCTGAAATCATACCAGTTATAAGATTTTGAAAGGTCTAAAATAACACTCACTTTCCCTCCTGCAGCCACTAATTTATTTTGATGACCTTTACCATAGCTATTGTCCACTATTATAAACGTTTGTGGTTTGGAGCTGTTATTAGCAACATCAACTTTAATATTACCGGTTAGCTTATTTGGATTAAGCCGGTTACGCTCATAGCCCACATTTACCTTTACTTGAGGGCTATTCCTATTTCCAATAAATTCTCTATAAAACCCATTTGGACCATTCACTCGCAAATGGTAAGCTTCATTTTCAAATGCATTAACCGGCCAACTATAACTTAACTGATCTCCAGCAGAAACAGCAAACGACCAATTTCTTGAAACTTCATCTTTACTTATTTCATCGTTATACTTTACAGGAACACTTACCGTAAATGGAGAACCTGCCGCTTTCTCATTAAATACTTTATTAGCCGATATAAAATTGATTTCGAAACTATTTTTATCCCCCCTTAATCCTCCATCCACATACAATTCATAAGGTAAAGCACAGGAAGATCGTATTCCTTTTTCCTGCAGTAACATTCCCGCTTTCTGATCTGCAATTTTTCTGATCTCTGTATCAGAAAGCTTTTTGAATCCTATTGGATCTGCTTTAAACTTGGCATTGTATATAGTTTCCACATTTTTATCTCGATCAAGAAAAGCGATCTTTTCTAACTTATTGCCATTATAAGGACTAAAAGCAGAGGTAAGATCTCCGCAAATGGTACGGCGCCACTTGCTAATATTATCAAGCTTTATGTTCTTTTTGAATTTTCTATTTACAAATCCTTCCAAAAACTGTAAAGACGAAGTGTGGTCAAAAACTTCAGAACACACCTTACCTCCTCTGCTCCACGGAGAAGCAATAACCATCGGCACTCTAAAACCAAGTCCTATTGGAGCCTCACGTGCCTGATTTTTAGGAATCCCTTGTTTTAGTTCATTCTCTAAGCGAACATGCTCTATTTCGGTTTCTATTCCCTTTGAACATTTTCCGGTTCCGGGTATTTTGGCATCTGAGATTGAAAAAGGAGGAATATGATCATAATAACCATCATTCTCATCATAAGTAACAATAAATATCGTTTTCTTCCAAACCTCAGGGTTCTTAGTTAAAATATCGAGAATCTCTGATACATACCAGGCGCCATACCACGGAGCACTTGGATGGTCGGAGAAGTTTTGCGGACCAGCAAGCCACGATACAACAGGTAGTTTCCCTGTATTTACATCTTGCCTGAATTGATGAAGCAAATCGCCTTTTGGCACAGTCACCTTACGCTCTGCACCTTCATCATTATAGGTAAGCGCTGTAATGGATCGAAAATTAGCATCACCAGAATTAATTACAAAAGCACTTTTATAGAGATGCTTTTCTTTGTCAGTTAACTTCTCATAGCTTTCTCTGTTCCATTTTGAAAGTTCGCTACGGGCATTATCTAATACTTCCTGTTTTTTTCTAATACTTTCAAGAGCCTTTTTCCCATCCTCCTCACTAGATGGAGTTCTTTCCTGCAGTTTATTAATTTCACCGGGAAGCCCCTCTGCTTGTTTCTGTAGATTTGTTATGTACCGCTCGGAGAACTTAACATTATAAGCTTTAAAAAATTCAAGGAGGTTACAGCCAAAGTTGGATAACCATGAACGTTCTTCGTCGACAAAACCGCCCCCACAACTTAGATCATTTTGATAGAATTTCCATGGAATGTTATTCTCTGCCAATAATTCGGGGAACGTGCCCCAAGGCATATTTCCATAACCAAAGTCTGTATTTCTAATGTTTGCTTTTGGGATGCCGTCTTCTTCATGAGTAATTTTACCTGTCCAGAAGAAAGAACGATTAGGTGTAGTACTAGTCATTGCAGAACAAAAGTTCTGATCGCAAACCGTAAAGGCATCAGCCATACTATAATTAAATGGCAAATCTTCTCGGGTATAATAACCTAAAGTTAAAGGCATATCAGCATATGCTTTATTGCCCGATCTTTTTGCTGGAAGCCACTTGTCATACTTCCCAAAGTTATTGGCATCTACCTGGCTAGCTCTCGAATGAGGCAAATCGCCCATCCAGGTAACTTTTGTATCTTTTATATTTAATCGAAATGGAGAGTAGGTATTGCCCGCTGCATCAGTTTGAAACCATACCGGTTTTTTATCCGGTAAATGAACGGCCCGAGGATCATTAAAACCTCTTACCCCCTGCAAGGTTCCAAAACAGTGGTCAAATGAGCGATTTTCCTGCATTAATATAACCACATGTTCAGCATCAAGATAGGTACTACCCATTTCGGGATTTATGGCAAATGCCCTTTGTATTGCCGAAGGCATAACAGTTGCCATGGCTGTACCGCCAGATAGTAACGCTACCTTTTTTAAAAAATCTCTACGTGAATCCATTTCGTTAATAATTAAATGTTCGTGCAACAAAGCCGCAGGTCAAATATCTTTCACGAAATTAAAATTAGTGTTAGCTGGTAGTTAATCTACAACAAATACAGTATTATAGCTGTTACGTTAAACTCAATTATCAGGTATTATTATGGGAAGACCTGCAGGCTGTCATCAAAAGAAGCCCAAACCATATACGGATGAGAATCCAGATGATAAATCTCTCCTTGCGAAGAAATACCTATTACACCTGCAAAACCATCAATTAACTTCAACTCTGCAAATGATTTTTCACAAGCATCCTTTAAGCTAAAACCATCTGTTACACGGGTAACTATCTTTGCTGCCAAAGCAGTATTTACAATATCCTCTCCAACCCCCGTACAAGAAATGCCGGCAAACGGATTGGCAAAATTGCCTGCTACAGTTGCAGAATCACTAACCCTGCATGGAATTTCGAAGCCTTTTCCACCTGTTGAGGTTGCTGCAGCAATATTTCCGTCGGCATCTAATGCAACACATCCAACAGTTCCCTTTCTTTCTTGCTGGTTTAATTTAGCCTGATATTCTAGTCTTCTTTGCGAGGTAATTGGATCAAAATATCCAAATCCGTTTTTGGTTGCAAAAGCTGAAGCTCCTTCACCACTTAGAACCCTGTCTTCATAGCCTAACAATTTCTCAGAAACCTGAATAGGATTTTTTACATCCTCAATATTGATAACTCCACTAAATTTTTGAGTTTTCCCATCCATTAGGGAGGCACTTAAACGGACTTTTCCGTCACTTTGGATTTGCGACCCCAAGCCAGCATTAAACAATTCGTCATCTTCCAGCAAACTCACAGTATAAACTACCGTTTCCAGCGCTGTATGAGTTTGCAAATAATTATGCGCTTGTGTAACTATAGCCGACAGGGCTTGCTGTTTTGCTTTTTTCGTTTCCTGATTGGTATCCGATTCACTAAAGAATCCACCATGTATAATTACTTTCATCCTAATCTGCTGAAACAACTTTTGGATGATGAATAGTTAATTTATGTTCTGTAAGATTATAAGTGTCGCCATCACACATTACATGTACAATCATGTTTTTAATAGAAACAGGTTGACCCATTTCAACGTCGGTTAAGTTCGTATCAGCCATATCTCTACCATCAACCAAAATAACCATTCCACTACCTATAGCTTCCATGTTATTTCCTTCAGATATATATAACCCTGTATCTTCACCTAAACCAATACCTAAAATACCCGGATTACTTGCCGTAGCATATAACAAGCGACCTATTCTACCTCTTTGTACAAAATGTGTATCTACAATTACTCCATCAATAAAGCCTAGTCCACCGGTAATTTTAACCTCTCCTTTTAAAAGTGCATCCTTAGAACTTCCCTGATAGATCATATTTTTGGAAGATGCCGCAGCCCCAGCAGATGTTCCTGCAATTACTACAGGTTCATTCTGATATTTATCTAATAAAATTTGATGAATGGATGTACCTCCAAATATTGATGACAACCGAAGCTGATCTCCTCCGGTAAAAATGATTACATCGGCAGCTTTTACCCTTTCACAATTCTCAATTGAGTTGGCTTGTTCACGATTGTTAATGTTTAACACACCAACATCTTGCACATCAAGTTGAGCAAATGCCTTTATATACTCTTCGCCAACTTTCTCTGGAATAAGTGATGCCGTGGTGATGATTTCGAATCTTGATTTATTATCTTTTATAGATTCAACAGTGATTTTCTTTAAAATACCCCTTTCAAAAAAGTTCATATTTTGGGGCAACCCGAACTGAGTTTCAGTAAAACTTCCGGTATTTATTGCACCCCCTATAATAATTAATTTACCCTTCGGAGTCATTTCAAATATTTATATTTCCAATAGGGCCAAACTTAGATAAAATTGATTTGTAATGCAATTTTATCATCTATTCAGAAAAATTTCAGCTTTTAAATCGAACCGTATTGTTAACTATAACAAATAAGACTAAACTAGGACTCTTATAGGACTTTCGTAGGAGTTTTGTAGGACTATAGTCCTACAAAACTCCTTTTTTATACATTTCACAGTCTGGCCTATCACCCTTTTTAAATAAGGCCCGCTCAAGATCCTCTCATTCCTACCTCTAAAGCCGCGGAGTTAACTTTAAATAATAGCCCTTAAAACAGGTCATATTCTTGCTTTTCATCTGTTTAAAACACCAATTAACAATTTCATTATTTAAACTTTACCTCTAAATTATTTACACAAAATATATTCACAATTAATTGGATTAATAACAGCATAATTCTCGGAAAATATTTATACTTTAATCTCTCCATTTAAAGCATAGAGTAATCCGGGTAAAAGTTCGAAATACTTTTAAAAATATGCTATAAAAAAGCCAAGAGCATTTTCTTCAAAGAGAACAACAGTAAACAATAAACTTATTTAAGCTTAGCGTGTTATAGAACTAACGTTAGGCAACGTTAATCATAAAAGAACAAATTTATACCAATGAAAATATTAGGCATACAGGTGCTCCGTGGACCAAACATTTGGTCGATAAACAGAAAAAAATTGATCCAAATGAGACTGGATCTGGGAGAAATGGAGCAGAGGCCAACCAATCTTATCGAAGGATTTAGAGAACGTATTGAAAAATTGATCCCATCCTTGCAAACACATCGATGCTCTAAAGGCGAACCCGGTGGTTTTTTAGCAAGGATTGAGGAAGGCACCTGGATGGGTCATGTAATTGAACATATTGCATTAGAAATTCAAACTCTGGCAGGAATGGATACCGGATTCGGAAGAACTAGACAAACCAAAACAGAAGGCATTTACAATGTCGTTTTTAGCTACATTGAGGAGAAAGCTGGTATTTATGCCGCCGAAGCCTCTGTTCAAATTGCTGAAGCACTAATCAACGACCATGAGTATGATCTGGAGACAGATATACAGCGTATGCGTGAGCTTAGAGAAATGGAAAGATTGGGGCCAAGCACAGGTTCTATCGTAGATGAAGCAATTTCAAGAGATATCCCTTGGATAAGGCTAAACAAGAGTTCTCTTGTACAGTTAGGTTATGGCAAAAATCAGGTACGCTTTCGCGCAACCATGACAGAGAGAACGAATAGCATAGCCGTTGATATTGCCGGCAACAAGGACGAAACCAAAAGGCTATTGCAGGACTCAGCTATTCCAGTTGCCAAAGGAGTAACCATATCTGACATTGAAGACCTGCCGGATGCAATAAGAAAGGTAGGTTTTCCATTGGTATTTAAACCTTTAGACGGAAATCATGGTAGAGGGGCTACCATTAATGTAAAAACGGAGGAAGCAGCCAAAGAAGCTTTTGAATATGCTAAAAACTACTCCAGAAGAATAATCATTGAACGTTTTATTACAGGATATGATTTTAGAATTCTGGTAATAGATCATAAAATGGTTGCAGCGGCTTTGCGTGTGCCTGCACATGTTACAGGCAATGGGCAAAGCACTGTTCAGGAATTAATAAATAAGGAAAACGAAGACCCAAGAAGAGGCTATGGCCACGAAAACGTTTTAACCGAAATAACGGTAGACAGGGATACTTTGGATTTGCTTGCAAAAAAGGATTACACACTAGATTCTATCCCTCCGCAGGGCGAAACCGTTTATTTAAAATCAACTGCCAACTTAAGTACAGGAGGTACATCAATTGATGTTACAGATCTGGTTCATCCACAAAACATATTTATAAGTGAGCGTATTTCCAGAATAATTGGCTTAGACATATGTGGGATAGATATCATGGCAGAAAACTTAACACAGCCACTTCCAGAAAATGGAGGTGTTGTTTTGGAAGTGAATGCTGCTCCTGGTTTCAGAATGCACCTTGCGCCAAGCGAAGGCCTGCCTAGAAACGTTGCTGCTCCTGTTATTGACATGTTATACCCTCCGGGTAAAGATGCGCGGATTCCGATCATTGCCGTTACCGGTACCAATGGAAAAACGACTACAACCAGACTAATTGCTCATATTGTTAAAAGCAATGGAACAAGGGTTGGTTTTACAACTTCTGATGGTATTTATGTCCAAAACACTAAGCTAATGAAGGGGGATACAACAGGCCCGATTAGTGCAGAGTTTATTTTAAGAGATCCTACTGTAGAGTTTGCGGTATTGGAAACTGCACGTGGTGGTATTTTAAGAGCCGGATTAGGATTTAACAAGTGCGATATCGGGGTTGTAACCAATATTCAGGAGGACCATTTGGGAATATCAGACATCCATACTTTGGATGATCTTTGCAGGGTAAAAGCCGTAGTAATTGGTGCAGTAAAAAGAAATGGTTGGAGTGTGCTTAACGCAGATAATAAATACTGTATAAAAATTGCCAACAATGCAGATAGCAACATTGCCTTTTTTAGCATGGATGAGAAAAATCCGGTTATTACAGAGCACTGCAAAAAAGGTGGCATTGCGGCTATTTATGAGAACGGTTACATCACCATTAAAAAAGGCGATTGGAAAATAAGAGTAGAAAAGGTTACACACATTCCTTTAACCTTTGGTGGCAGTGTCGATTTTATGATCCAGAATGTACTTGCTGCTACGCTTGCTACTTTCTTATGGGGATATAAAATTGAAGACATCAGAATGTCATTAGAAACCTTTATACCTTCGGCAGCTCAAACTCCGGGCAGGATGAACACTTTTAAATTTAAAGAGTTCAAAATTCTTGTTGATTTTGCTCATAATCCCGATGGTTTTAACGGCATAAAAGCCTATTTACAAACTATTGAAGCTACAGAACATGTAGGTGTAATATCTGGCACAGGCGACAGAAGAGATGAGGATATAAAAGAAACAGCCAGAATTGCAGCGCAGATGTTTGATAGAGTTATCATCTGTCAGGAGAAATACCTGAGGGGTCGTGATCAACAGGAGATAATTGATTTATTGATAGCGGGTATTCGCGAGGTAAAACCAGAGATGGAAATTACGATTAATAATAACGGAAATGACTGTTTGAAATACATTATCGCAACTGCGAAATCTGGGTCCTACATCACCATTTTAAGTGACACAATTGACAATGCAATTGGTAAGGTTTCAGAATACTTAGATAAGGAATTTGGGGTATAGCCCAAGAATAACAGGCTAAAATGATGGCATGTATCATTAGCCCGTCGTCATCCTGAATTTATTTCAGGACCTCGTTTAAGCAGGTTTTGAATAGCTTCTACAAGGTCCTGAAATAAATTCAGGATGACGTTCTTACCTTTTTGTACGCCCTATTTTTTAATTTCCTTATAGTTTACTAAGTATCAAATACCCTAAATGCATTTCATCTTTTGGGAGACCTGCAGCTGGACTGATATGTAGCATATAATGTTCTTTCATACTAGCAGGAAGTATGTCCTCAATTTCAAACACATCATCCACATCTACGCCATATTTATCATCAATGTGTGATGTTGCACCTTCAAAACCGGCATGCTTGTAGAATGCTGTTTCTTTTGCTTGTTTAATAGCAATGGCCTTTTCATTAGCAACAGCTAACATTTTATAATGTAGCTCATCAAACTCACCCTCCTTATATCCACCCAGGTTTAAAAAGAAAAGTTTATCAGCTGTTACTTGTTCATTTCGGTTTACCACCTTAACCTGATACCCATCAACTTCTGTTACCTCGCGCCAGGCATCGATATGTATTTTACCATTTGCCTCTGGCCAAAAAGCCATGATCTCTTCTTTGATATCCTTTAATGAATTACCTACTGTAAAGAAAACATCATGCTGCTCAGTAAACCTGCCTCGAGGTGTGCAGCCCAATAGCAACATAAATAGTTTCGGCGATTCCATTATAAGTTACGATTCTTTAAGTTCTTCAATCAGTTGTTTACAACGTGCTTCTATTTCTAAAAACACCGGTTCAAAAAGGGCGCTATCGAAATATGGATCTGTTACTTCATTTTCGTCAAGTAAAAATAGTTTAACTTTTTTACGCTGTTCTTCGCCTGTTGCCAGTCGTTGAACATCTCTTAAATTATTGCTATCCATTACAAGAATGCTATCAAATTCGTCAAACATTTGTTTATTGAAATGTCTGGCTCTTTGCTTAGAAATATCGTATCCAAAGTTTTTGGCAACCGCTATGCTCCTTTTATCAGCAGGTTGATTTACATGCCAATCACCAGTTCCTGCCGAAGCAACTTCCCAACCTAATTCTTGTTCATTTACCAAATGCCTCATAATACCCTCAGCCAATGGCGAGCGACAAATATTACCAAGGCAAACCATTAAAATCTTCATTATTTATAAATATCGTTAAGAATGTTTGCCAAACAAACACCTCCTTTTAACAGTTGTTCATTTAAAAGGTTTACAAAATCGAAGTTGTATTTATAACTTAGCTTATCCTCTGGCTTTGTGTTCTCGTAAATTCTATTACAAGCCTGGTAAGATCCATAAACAAAATCTTTAAGGGAACTGCTTTTCCATACGGCCAATTGCTCATTATTAGGATAGTTAATAGCATTTGCATACTCAGTATAACTTAGCTGCTGGTATTCTATTAATGACTCATCCCACACCCTATGCAAATTAGATTTCTCAGCAAACCAGGTAACAAAAACTTTATTACCACCTAAATCTTCTTTGCGAGCCGTGTGCATTGGTTGATTTAAATCGCCAACAAGGTGTACCAGCAAACGCATAGCAAGTTTTTTTTGATCTGGTGTACTTTGCTTGTTTTTCAAAACAGAGATCATTTGTGGAACCTTGTTGTAGACATTGGCCGCAGTGTCTTTGTCTAAAAAGTCAAACACCCCTTGTTTATCCAATCCTCCGGGTAAGTTTACAAAATGCCAATTGTACAAGTAATTGTAAGACGGGTCTGATTTAATGAAATCACCCCAATTACTTGCCATTGCTAGGCTTTCATTACCCAAAACTTCTTTAATCCCCTTTTTTGCTCTTTTAGTAAGATGACTTTCAGCTATCTGCCCTACTATTCTATGGCCAAGCATTCCCCAAGCACCTGCACTTAATGGCATATAGGCTATTATTGAGAAAACTATAATACCTTTAAAAATCTTACCTACTCTTTTCATCTTTATCTACTTTTTAATTGCTCAGCATTTATTATAAGCTCTGCGGAGTACAAATTATCTTCTCCTGAAGCTTCAAATCAACTTCTCTTTGATTATCTGTTCCTTGAAGTACCAACCTACTTGTATCTGCCGTCTTAATTTTAAAGGTTTTAATATATTGTCCTATTTGATAGCATCCTGAAATCTTCTGTTTGTAATTGGATTTGGTGAAAGTACCAGTTAAGAAAATACTATCAGATTTAACCTGATAAGTCCCCTTAGCATATTCCTGCCATACTCCATTATTAAAGCAAGAATCAGCATAGTAATTCACTTTCGAATGGGTAACAAAGTCAACATAAAATGAATCACAGGTGAATTTGAATTTATGCTGTGTATAATTCAGTAATTTATCTGCATTTGGCACACTATCCTGATTCCAAATTCCCTGTAAAATTGGTGATCCCTCTCCTTGTACATTAGGCAGCCTCCTACAGGAGAATACAACGCACAGGATAAACAACACCGGAAACAATAATCTCCACATATATGGGTATTTATTCATTTCCTATTTTAAGCTACCTACCATGTCTTCCGGACGAACCCACTCATCAAATTGCTCTCCTGTAAGCAAGCCTAATTCTATTGAAGCTTCACGTAGGGTTTTGTTTTCTTTATGCGCTTTCTTAGCTATTTTAGCAGCATTTTCATATCCAACATGAGGATTTAAAGCCGTAACCAGCATCAAAGAATTTTGTAAATGTTTCTTGATTTCAGGCAGGTTAGGTAAAATACCTTCAGCACATTTATCATTGAATGAAACACAAGCATCACCAATTAATCTTCCTGATTGCAAAACATTAGCAGCGATAACCGGCTTGAAAACATTCAATTCAAAATGGCCGTTACTACCACCAATACCAACGGTAACATCATTACCCATTACCTGAGCACAAACCATAGTCATAGCTTCTGGCTGAGTAGGATTAACTTTACCCGGCATAATAGATGAACCTGGTTCATTATCAGGAATAATGATCTCACCTATTCCGCAACGAGGACCAGAGCTTAACATCCTTACATCATTTGCTATCTTCATTAAAGAAACAGCTGTACGCTTGTAAGCTCCCGAAAGTTCAACCATTGCATCATGAGCCGCAAGCGCCTCGAATTTATTAGGGGCAGTTACAAAAGGAAGTCCGGTTAGTTCTGCAATTTTCTTAGCAACCAAAACATCATATCCTTTAGGGGTATTTAATCCGGTCCCAACAGCTGTACCACCTAAAGCAAGCTCGCTTATCATTACCAAAGCATTTTTTACAGCCCTGATGCTATTATCTATTTGTTGTACGTATCCGGAAAATTCCTGACCCAATGTTAAAGGAGTAGCATCCATAAAATGGGTACGTCCTGTTTTAACGATGTCATTAAATTCAATTGCTTTTTTATGTAATGTGTTGCGCAATTTTTCTAATCCAGGGATGGTAATTTCTACTGCTTGTTTGTAAGCAGCAATATGCATAGCTGTAGGATAGGTATCGTTTGATGATTGAGATTTGTTGACATCATCATTAGGATGTAACACTTTTTTATCATCAGCCAATGCGCCACCGTTTAAAACATGAGCACGGTTTGCAATTACCTCATTGGCATTCATGTTACTTTGAGTACCAGAACCTGTTTGCCAGATTACTAATGGAAACTGATCATCTAAGCTACCTGCAACTACTTCATCACAAGCTTTTGCAATTAACTCAGCTTTTTCTTTTGTCAAAACACCAAGCTCAGTATTCGCTAAAGCTGCCGCTTTTTTCAAATAACCAAATGCACGTATAACCTCCTTTGGCATTGAAGCCTCCGGTCCAATTTTAAAGTTATTGCGCGAACGTTCTGTTTGTGCACCCCAATATTTATCAGCAGGCACTTGTACCTCGCCCATGGTATCGTGTTCTATTCTGAAACTCATAGTATTGAAAAATTATTTTGTTCAAATTTAACCTTTTTGCCCCTTAAAGGAAATTTATTTAGAAACGTTACACAAACATTAACATTAGAAAGTGATTATTAGTAAAACGAATACTGCGCAAAACAATACCTCTACTATTTCAAACACTGCCTTTACTGTTTTATGCTTTTAGTTTTGCTATTATTGTTACAGGTTTGATGAGAATTAAACTTAACGCTATGAAAAAAATCATCTTCCTATTTCTCAGCTTCTTTATTTCGGTTTTTATAGTAAATGCGCAAAAAGGCATCAACTTTTCTCGAACCTCCATGGCGGGAGGGAAACTACTCATGTGTGTAGACAGTTCAGCGAAAAATGTCTTTTATGCACAGATGTTCCCCAATCAGCCCCGCACATCCTTTAATTATTTACCTGAAGTCAACGATGTTAGTATCCAGATTTATTTTAGAAAGAATATTAATACACAGCACTTTCGGTACACAATTTTAGCCGATAATAAGCCAATAGTGGTCAATAAGTCGATCGACAGAACGCAACTAAAAGATGTGGACAGGGGGGACGAAGAAGTATTCAGGTCTACAACACTTGGCGTTTTTCCTATAAAAGGAAAAACCATTACAACATTAATCTACAGCATAGAAAAACCTCTCGATATTGACAAAGCTGTTTTTTACGGGAAGCCTATTCCAAGAGCAAGGATTAAAGCTCTTTCAAAGCGCTTCGCGACTGACAAAGGCGTTGACTATAGCTATATAACCGACCCTAAAGAAAAAACAAACCTTTTTTTTGCCGAAAAAGACAACGAACTAACCATTGTAAAAGACAGATCCGATATTGATTATGTCTACTACACCTCAATTAAAGATAAGCAAACAAATAAAATAATCTTCGAATCAACTGCCTGGAATTATGGCGGCTACGTTGATGAATCGCATGAGTTGTCACCTTATGTAAAAATCGATAAAAATGTTTTCAAAAAATCTGGGGATTATGAAATCATAATTCAGCCATTAATTAAATGGAATGGATGCCATGATTGTGATATTTCACCAAAAGAAATAGAAAAATACATAACCAGATATACGCTTGTTATATCTTTAGATAAGGAAAACTATACCAAAAAGGAACTTTTAATCTATACGCTTATCGTCGCATTTTCAATTGGATCGGCCTTTCTTGTGATCCTTTACTTCAACAAAAAAAGAAACAAAAAAAAACTGGCAGAAAAAGAGCAGCAAAAAAACATTGCAAAGCTCCAACTGAACTCCATTCGTTCTCAATTAAACCCTCATTTTCTATTTAATGCCCTCTCTGGCATTCAAAATTTAATGAACAAGAACGAAATAGACAATGCCAATAAATACCTTTCTAAATTTGCGCGGTTAACTCGTAACGTACTTGATGACAAAGAACTGATTAGTTTATCACAAGAAAAGACTTTACTAGACGATTACCTACAAATGGAGCAATTGCGGTTCGGCTTTAAGTACGAAATTATTCACTCTGAAGACTTAGATCTAGCTAACATAGAAATACCAAGTATGCTGTTGCAACCTTTTGTAGAAAATGCAGTGAAGCACGGCATATCGCAAAAAGCTACTGATGGAAAAATTATGATCACATTTATTAAGCAAGCAAATGATTTGGTGTTAACTGTTACCGATAATGGAAATGGATTTGACACAGAAAAAAAACACAATGGTTTGGGTTTGCTATTAAGTGACAGTAGACTAGCACTCTTAAATAGTATTTATAAAGAAAATCGCTTTACTTTAGATCTACAATCATCCACTAATGGCACTAAAATAAGCTTAGCATTAACCGATTGGCTGTAATATAATGAGGGCAATTTTAATAGATGACGAAAATTCTAACTTAGAAAACCTACGGACTTTGTTAGGAAAGCATTGTCCGCAGGTAACTATAATGGCAACAGCACAAAATGTTAGTGATGCGGTTGATGCCATTGGAAAATATTTACCTCATTTAGTGTTTCTGGATATTCAAATGGGCAAGCAAACAGGCTTTGATGTACTAAAACTGCTCCCAATGCGTAATTTCGAAGTTATTTTTGTTACCGCTTACGACCAATATGGCATACAAGCAGTAAAATTTGCTGCCTTAGATTATCTTTTGAAACCCATTGATATTGAAGAATTGATAATTGCTGTAAGCAAAGCCGAACATAAATTGGCGACACAAATACAAACTTCGCAGCTCGATTTTTTACTGCAACAACTAAAAAAGCCAGAAACGAATGTTAACAAAATTGCCCTACAGATGCAAAGCGAAATAAGGTATGTTACTTTATCAGAAATCATACGCTGCGAAGCAGATAATACCTATACCTATTTCTTTTTGGCGAATACTGAAAAAATATTGGTTTCTAAATCGCTCAAAGAATATGCAGATTTACTACGCCCCAAAGGATTTTTAAGAACTCACCAAAGCCATTTAGTAAATCCAAAATATGTAAAAAGCTGGTTAAAAGAAGACGGTGGTATTCTACTCTTAACCTCTGGAGAAAAAATACCCGTCTCTAAACCCAACAAAGAAACAGTTAAACAAGCATTGCAACAGCTCTAGACCAATTTACTTTTACTCAAAGCAATGTTTAAAACTCTTTTACGTTAAAAGCATTAATATTCCTTATTTTTCGGGCTTTTAAACTGTACACACAATTCATGAGTTATCGTAATATTTTAGCAGTGGCTTCAGTGGCCGCCTTTTTATTTATTGCCTGTTCAAATTCCAGAAAAAGCACAACATTACAAGAGCCGAGTAAAGAACGGACTGCTTCCGACGATAAAGCTGACAGTGTCCTTTTATCATACGATCCTGCCAAAGGTGATAAGTGGATCGCTGATTTTGTACAGAATCTTCATAAGAAATATGGTTTTAATGGAAATATGCTGGTTGCTAAGGACGGCAAGATTCTTTACGAAAAGGCAATTGGATGGGCAGATTACCTACACCGCGACAGCTTAAAGATAAACTCTGAGTTTGAACTTGCATCGGTAACTAAAACTTTTACCGGAACTGCCATCATGCAATTAGTAGAGCAGGGTAAACTCTCATTAGATGATGATGTAAAAAAGTTTTACCCTAACTTTCCGTACGACGGAATTAAAGTAAAACTGCTTCTTTCACACCGCAGTGGCATGATGAACTATGTATATTTCATCGATGATATATGGCGCAAAGAAAAGCGCGATATGAAAAAAGGAGTATCTAATCAAGAGGTTATGCAAGTAATCGCTGACAAAAAACCAAACCCATACGCCAAACCGGATACTCGCTTTCATTACAACAACTCGAACTACATGGTGCTTGCCGCAATCATAGAGAAAGTTACAGGTAAGACTTACGCCGACTATATGATGGAAAACATCTTTAAACCGGCCGGTTTAAAGCATACTCATGTTTATTCAACTACAGTTTACCCAAAAATACCTGTCGATGTTGTTGGACATGACCGTACATGGAGATACTCCGTAGCACAAAACTTCCTTGATGGCCCTGTTGGTGATAAAGGTATTTATAGTACGCTGCATGACTTGGTTCTGTTTGACAAGGCTTTAAAAAATGGAAGATTACTAAAACAAGCTAGCCTTGATTCTGCTTATGTTGGTCGTAACAAAGCAATCAATGGTCACTTTAATTACGGTTATGGGTGGCGCTTATTTGATGGAGAAAATGGTCGTAAAGTAGTTTATCATACAGGATGGTGGCATGGATTCAGACACATTTATGTGCGTGATGTTCAGAAAAACATTGTTATTATATTCTTAGGCAACCTTACAAACGGAAGTTTGTTACATCTGGATGAGCTATACAAATACCTTAAAACACCTATTATACGTAAAGGTGCTTATTCAGGTTCAGGATCACTACCAGGAAGCGACGAGGATTAATCTTTAAGATATTTTATCAAATGCTATACCTCTGCTCCTTTTAGAGAGGTAAGTTTTTAACAGGCTATTTTGAGGATTCTCCAGGTGAGGATCCTCAGAAAGTGTCTCAATAACAGTATTCCGAGCTTCTTGTAATATCAACTGATCTTTTGCAAGATCTGCAAGCTTAAGTTCCAACACACCACTTTGCTGCGTTCCTGAAATATCACCAGGTCCTCTAAGCTGTAAGTCTATTTCTGAAATCTCAAATCCGTTATTGGTTTTTACCATAGTATCTAAACGGAGTCTGCCATCTGCACTTAACTTATTCCCCGACATTAGAATACAAAACGATTGCTCGGCACCCCTACCCACTCTTCCACGTAACTGATGTAGTTGAGATAATCCAAAGCGCTCTGCATTTTCAATAACCATTACGGAAGCATTTGGCACATTTACACCAACCTCAATTACAGTTGTTGCAACCATTATCTGTGTTTTATGATCAATGAAGCGTTGCATTTCATATTGCTTATCAGCATTGCTCATTTTTCCATGCACTATACTAATCTGATAATCGGGCATTGGAAACTGATAGCTTAGCTGCTCGATTCCTGCTTCGAGATGTAAAAGATCTAATTTCTCACTCTCCTTTATCAAAGGGTAAACAATATAAACCTGACGACCTTTCTTTATCTCTTCTTTCATGAAGCCAAACATCCTCAGCCGTTGGCCTTCATATAAGTGCTTTGTTTCAATTGGTTTTCTTCCTACTGGTAATTCGTCTATTACAGATACATCAAGGTCTCCATACAACGTCATAGCCAGTGTACGAGGAATTGGTGTTGCCGTCATCACCAATATGTGCGGTGGTATAGAATTTTTTCTCCAAAGCTTAGCTCTTTGCTCAACTCCAAAACGATGCTGCTCATCAATTACAACAAGAGCTAAATTCTTAAATACTACCTTATCTTCTATTAATGCATGCGTACCAACCAGAATATCAATTTCACCTGCCTCTAACTCTTTATGAAGCTGTGTTCTTTGCTTTTTTGTACTGCTTCCGGTAAGGATAGCAACTTTCACTAAGCGATCCTTTAACAGATCAACAATGGACTGATAATGTTGACGCGCCAATATCTCTGTAGGGGCCATCATACATGCCTGATAACCATTGTCGCTTGCAAGCAGCATACTCATCAAAGCAACAACTGTTTTACCACTACCTACGTCACCTTGCACCAATCGGTTCATTTGAATTCCTCGTTGGGTATCCAGCCTAACCTCTTTTATCACTCGTTTCTGTGCATTTGTTAATTCAAACGGCAGAATTTCTTTATAAAAGGTGTTTACTCTTTCTCCGACGATATCAAATGAATGCCCTTTAAATCTCATCTCCCTCAACTGCTTATTATGTAGCAATTGAAGCTGAATAAAAAACAGCTCTTCAAATTTCAACCTTCTCTCGGCAGACTTTAGCGACTTAATATCCTTAGGAAAATGTATGTTTAGCAAAGCTTCTTTTCTGCCAACCATTTGGTACTTGTCCAGAATATATGGGGGAACTGTTTCTGTGATTTCCTTTAGATTCTGCTCGATTAATAAGGTCTGCAATTTTTGAATCCCCTTACTATCTAAGAAAAACTTCTTTAACTTTTCAGTTGAATGATATACGGGTTGCAAAGTTAAATTACCAGTGATGGTTGCAGGTCTTGGATAGGTCTCTAATTCTGGGTGTGAAATACTAAAAGAACCATTAAATACAGTTGGCTTACCAAATACAATGTAAACCTTTCCCTTGGAGACATTTTCATCAACCCATTTCAAGCTTTGAAACCAAACCAGCTCTATTGATCCGGTCTCGTCAGTAAGTCTTGCTACGAGGCGCTTTTTGTGTTTCTCGCCTATTTGTTCCTTACCCGTAATTCTACCCAATATTTGCACATAGGGTAGTTCAGGATCTAACTCACTTATCTTATAAAATCGGGTTCTGTCAATATATCTGAAAGGATAAAAATTCAGAAGATTTTCATAGGTGAAAATACCTAACTCTTTTTGAAAAAGTTCAGCACGTTTAGGCCCTACGCCTTTAAGAAATTCTATAGTCGTATCTAAGGTAGAAACAAACAAAGCTTTAAATATTTTTTCTATTAAATGTAAAGATATCTTTTATTATGCCCCAATTAAATACAATAACTGAAACTAATAATAGCAAATAGGCTGATAGCTTATGAGAATCAATATGCTCATCAAAATAAAAGATAGCGACAGCAAACGCAATAAGCGGGTTTATATAAATAATAATCCCAAGTGTAGATGAAGGGATTCCTATTAATGCATACAAACTCAGGAATAATGGGATGATAGTAAACACTACAGCTACCACAGTTATATTCCCCCAGAACCATAAATCAGATGGAAAAGACTCGTGCTTGCTAATGTAAAATGGCAGCATCAAAAGTACCGCGAATCCAATTTGAGTGGCCAATACATTTAGCTTATCCAAGTTTTGCATTTTACGTTGAAGAATCAAGTAGAAAGCATATAATGTTGCAATAACTACAGACCATGCTACTTCTACAAAAGATCCACTGGCCAGCAGAATAATGCTAAATAAAGCGATACCTAAAGATATAAGCTTTAACCTTGACAACTCTTCTTTTAAAAGGACAAAACCACCAAATGCTGTAATTAATGGGCAAACCATATAAGCGAATGCAGCAGACTGTAAGCTAACATTATTTACCGCATAGATGTAGGTATACCAATTTGATGTTAAAAGCATAGTTGACCCTACAACCTGTAGCGCAATTTTTCTCTTCTCCTTTCCTGTTATTGAAGATAGATAGGCTATGTCCTTTTTTAGGTACTTTCGTCTGAAAAGAAAAATAGCTATCCAAATAAAAACTAATGAAGTAAAAATCCGATAGTATAAAATCTCCTCGGAAGGAAATTCTTTAAGATTTCTTAATGGAATCGAAAAGAATCCCCAGATTGCAAAAGATAAAATGCCAGCAAAAAAATACTTAAGATTAGACTTTGGCAAAACTTAACCTTTGTATGCGGTCATAGATATCTCTACGTTCACGCCTTTTGGTAAGCCTTTCACAGCTACTGTTTCACGTGCAGGATAGTTCTTATGAAAGAATGAGCCATATATTTCATTTACTTCAGCAAATAAAGACATATCAGACAAGAAAATAGTTGTCTTAACTACATCTTCAAAACCATAAGAAGCTTCTAATAGAACAGCCTTAATATTTCTCATTACCTGATGGGTTTCTTCCGCAATTGAAGATTGCATCACCTCTCCTGATTCAGGATTTATTGCAACCTGACCAGATAAAAATAAAAAGCCATTAGCTATTACTGCCTGACTGTAAGGACCTATTGGAGCCGGAGCATTCGTTGTGTTTATTATTTTATTCATTTCAGTAAAATCAAGTCAATTAGTTTCCATAAAATACCTGCAACAAAAATCGTAATAGCTATTGCATTGATAATGTGCATTATCTTAATATTAGTGTTAGTGGGCCTATTAGGGTCTTTTTTTCTAAACAAGTACATACGACTACAAACTTAGAGAAAATAGTTTTAAATACAATTTATTAGCATTTTGACAGCCTCAATTATACGACCAGAATTGTTATCTATCTGATAAAATTTATGATTGAGTTATTCCAATTGCATAGACCATATAAATAAAAAAAGAGGGCTCCAATCTGGAACCCTCTTTTTAGTATTGTTGTTAGAAATTATTAGTTTCTAGCTGTTTCAACACGACGATTTTGGATACGACCTTCTTCAGTATCGTTAGAAGCAATTGGATTAGCTTCGCCAAAACCTTTAGTTACAACTTGACTAGCGTTAACACCAGAGTTAACTAAGTAAGTTTTAACAGAGTTAGCTCTGTCTTTAGATAATTTCAAATTGTATGCAGCAGTACCTTCGCTTGAAGCGTAACCGTTTACAGCTACTTTACCACCGTTTTCACGCAATACTGAAGATAATTTATCTAAAGTAGGGTAAGCTTCAGTTTTTAAAACTGATGAGTTAAATTCAAATTGGATAGTTTCAAAACCAGTTACATTGCTAACAGGAGTTTCAGTTACTTTAGGTAGAGGACATCCTGAACCATCAACAGCAGTACCTGCAGGAGTTCCTGGGCATTTGTCAAATTGATCAGAAACACCGTCACCGTCAGAATCTTTTTTCAAACCTTCAACAGCTTGCTCAACATTTGCAACACGAGCTTTTAAAGCTTCAACTTCTTGACGTAATGAAGGATCTTTCAATTCATCATACATTAAAGCAAGTGGGTTAACCCAATCCAAGTTCGGTTTAGATTTAGATCCTAAAGAGAATTCTAAACCAGCATATCCATAAGAGAATTTATCTTTGTTAGAAGCACCATTTTTGTAAGTAGCATCAAAGTTATCTCCGTCGATGAAGTGCATAGTATAACCTAAGTTAAATGATACACGCTCAGAAACTTTGAACTTAACACCAGCACCAACTGGAATATAAGCTTCTTTAACATAAGTTTTAGAATCATGTCTGTTATTTGCATCACCTATAGCATTGTCTTTCCAGTCAACACCGTCAACTTTAGGAGCATAAGCGATTAAACCGTAACCAGCAGTAACGAAGAAGTTAACTGAGTTCTCACGACGTAAAAAATCAACAGTTGCAACGTTAACAACACCTCTGATGTCAGCTGAATAACCGATTTCAGTTTCGAATTCTTTAGGAGTAGTTGAAGCATTTTGGTTAGATCCAGATACTTTTCCACGGAAAATGTTACCTTCAATACCAAATGCATGACCTAATTGTTTTCTCAATGAAATACCGTAACCTAAGTTTACGTCCATTTTATTGAAATCATTAGTACCACCGATAGCAACAAATGGAGATAAAACACCACCGTTGATTCCGAAGGACCAAGATCTGTACTGTCCTCTTCCACCAAATACCTTGGCTGAAGAAGAAGAACCAGTAGCTTCCTGAGCGTTAGCAAGAGAGGTTACTCCCATTAACGCAACAAAAGAAACTGCTAGACTCTTTTTTAAAGTAGAATAATTCATAATTTTCTTTTTTAAGGTTAAACAAATTTTAATTGTATGTTTTTTTTGTGTAGCAAAATTAAACAAATTTTTAATTTCTCAAAACACTTGTACAAACTCTGTTCCAAATTTATTAAATACCGACAATTATGCAAACATAATGCGAATACTATTTATATTTTATATTAAAAAAATGTCAAATGAAATGAATCTACCCTGCCAAGCACTCAATTAAGCCCAAAAACAATGCTTACAGGCATGTACAACAGATTTTCAACAACAAACATATGTATGAACAAGCAAACAAAAGAGTCCTCTAAAATCAAAACAATCGCAGCTTCTTGGTGTTTGTCCTAATCACGTACACATCAAAGTCCTGTTTTTAAGACAAATTTGTGTCCTAAACCCATTGGTCTGTAAACTTATAAATGTTAAAATCCGGTCTTTTTAGGGCTTCAGCCATTTCTGAGTGAAGTTTAACTTTATCAACATTCCTCATTCGATGGTGTTGTATAATTTTAAATGCCTTTTCAGCTAGTAAAGACACCTTTCTGGTATTATCAGATTTAATGGGCTCCATTAGCCAATCACACAGTTCATTTATACCTTCATTTTTATCCGCTACGGTTTTAAAGACTGGTATTTGCTGATGAGACACCAGTTTTTTTAAATTATTAGTAAATGTATCAGCCCCTTCCCGATCCGCTTTATTAACAACAAACCCTTGAGCTATCTCCATAATTCCAGATTTTATATTCTGAATCTCATCACCTGACTCCGGAACAAGTACTACAACCGTTTTATCTGCAAGCCCAGCTATTTCAATTTCAGATTGTCCTACACCTACCGTTTCGACAAAAATCATATCAAAGTTGGCCGACCTCATTACGTCAATCATCTCTATCGTTTTTGCGGAAATCCCCCCCAAAGTGCCCCTTGTTGCTACAGATCGTATGTACACATTCGGGTTATTAAACTGCTGAGACATCCGTATACGGTCGCCAAGCAATGAACCAAAATTAAATGGAGATGTCGGATCGACTGCCAAAATGGCTATTTTCTTATTCAGCTTAACAAATTGGTCAGTTATGGCATTAACCAACGTACTTTTCCCTGCACCAGGAGGCCCTGTAATTCCAATTACCGGAACTGCTGATTTAACATTAAGCATACGCAAAATATCTGCAGAAGGCGCAATATCATTTTCAACCAATGTTAAAGCTCTTGCTAAGGCAATAAAGCTGCCTTCCTCGATTCCTTTTAAAAGAGCATTCATTGTTTTCATCAATAAAACTATCTTTGTTCTACAAAGGAATAGAATTTATTCATTACTTAACCAGTTATTCCTAACATCTTTTTTTACGCCAAAATGTCGATACCAAAAATTATACACCAAACATTCAAATCAAAGAATTTACCATTAATTACGCGATGGCATATCTCCAAATTTCTAAAGAGAAATCCGGACTATATTTATGAGTTTTATGACGATGAAAGGATTGACAAGTTCATCTCCGAAGAGTTTGATGAAGAAACATATAGGCTATATAAAAGATTGAATATTGGTGCTGCCAAAGCAGACTTTTTCAGATATGCCATTTTATTAAAAAAAGGGGGAGTATATCTGGATATTGATTGTAATGTTAAAAAGAATTTTAGTCATTTTATCAACCCTGATGATGTGGCGATACTATCTCCTGAAAAGAATCCTATTTGCTATGTACAATGGGCATTATTTTATGAAGCCGGCCACCCCTTCCTTCAAAGAACCATGGAGCTGATGCTGGAGAATATTAGAAGAAATGAATACCCACATGATGTACATAAGATGACAGGGCCCACTGTATACACCGCCGCGATTAATGATTGTTTATCAAAAAACCCGGACATACCACACAGAGCATTTGGCATAGAATATGCACCATACCTAAAAGATAAGTACAAACTAGCAAAGTTTTTCTTATATGAAAAGAAGTCGAATCACTGGAAAAAACTACAGGTCACTTCAACTGTATTGAAACCCGAATAAATTCAAACAAGATAACACTCATATGGAAGTGACAAATTTTACTGAATTATAAATTAGTCTGCACAAGTTGTAAATTTGAGCCTTCATCCCAATCTACCTAATGCAAAAAAAAATAACAGCTGCTTTATTAATCTCTACTTACAACTGGCCTGAGGCATTGGATTTAGTTCTATCCAATGTTCTACTCCAGTCAAAAATGCCGGATGAAATACTTATTGCAGATGATGGGTCTACCGATGAGACCAGAACAATTATTGAAAAGTACAAAAAACTATTCAAAGTTCCAATAGTCCATTTTTGGCAGGAAGATAATGGATTTAGGAAAACGCTTATATTAAATAAAGCTATTGCTGGTGCAAAGAGCGACTACATTATTGAAATAGATGGCGACATCATCATTCATAGAAAGTTTATTGAAGATCATTTAAATTTCGCTAGGGCTGGTTCCTTCGTAAGGGCAAGTCGTGGTTATATAAATGAAGAGTACTCGGCCAAGTTGATCAACAAGGACACTTCTAAAATTAATATCTTCAGTAAAAATATAGCCAATTTTTTCAGTGTTATACGTATCCCTTTTCTATGGCCTCTTTTCCAAAAAAAATACAAAATCAAAGGCGCCGAACTATATGAAATTCATGGGTGCAATATGGCCTTTTGGCGTTCGGATGCGATAAAAGTAAATGGCTACAATGAGAGTTTTATTGGGTGGGGTCCAGAGGACAAAGAATTCATTGCTCGTTTACTAAATATAGGAATAAAAAAACGTTTTCTGAAATTGGGAGCCGTTGCATTCCATATATATCACAAAGAAAATTCCAGAGCTCAGTTAGCGGAAAACGAGGCTTTATTTAAGGAAACTATAGCCCTTAAAAAGGTTTATTGTGAATCTGGCATAAACAAATACCTATAGTCATGAACAACAAAATCTCCGCAACTCTTGTTATATCCACATATAATTGGCCAAAGGCACTTGAACTTGTCTTCAAGAGCGTTTTGAATTTAAGAGTCCTCCCTGATGAAATCATTATTGCAGATGATGGCTCAGATGAAAGAACCAAATCAATAATTGAAGCATTCAAAAAACAGATACAAATTCCTGTAAAACACTTTTGGCAGGAAGATATTGGCTTTAGGAAAACCATTATCATGAATAGAGCTATCTCTTCTGCATCTGGCAATTACATCATACAAATAGATGGCGATATTATTTTGCATCCCAAATTTATTGCCGATCACATTGAAGAGGCTCAGCATGGTTACTACATAAAAGGAAGCCGATCAATGCTTTCTCCTAACCTGACCAATACAATTATAAACACCAAAAATATACACATCAGTTCCCTAACTCCAGGAGTCGGCAGTAAAATAAATGCAAGCTACTTACCCATCCTTTCGGGCTTATTTAAAGGCAACCACTTTCGGTCAAACAACCTTAGAGGTTGTAATTTTTCATTTTGGAAAAACGACTTTATTACAGTAAACGGTTACAACAATGAATTAGAGGGTTGGGGTCATGAGGACATTGAGCTTGCCGCCAGGTTAACAAATCTTGGGATAAGACAAAGACAATTAAAATTGAAAGCAGTTTGCTTCCACCTTCATCACAAAATAAACTCCAGACATAATGAAGATATAAACTTCAAAAAATATCTAAATACTGTAAAAAAGAAAACAGTCCGTTGTAAGAATGGAATTATAGAAGAGTCAGTGTAACCATTGTTACTAAAAGCGTCATCTTTATTATCTTCCATTTATTTAATCTAAACCAGCTAGGTTTTTCCTTAACAAACCCCATTTCAATACGCTCTCCAAAACCTGACAGGTTACCCTTTAATAAACTTTCAAAAAGGTAACCTGCTTCATAACAGTTCTTGATCCAAAAAAGATTCAACGCAACAGAAAACGAAACCTCCTTTGATTTATAAAGCATCTTAATCACATTCGTTAAAACCTCTGCAAAAAGAATTAGGAACATCAATAGAAACAACTCATTAACCGAAGAAAGAATCACAACTAGAGGCGAAAAAATCAATAAAAGAAAAAGACACTCTGAGGTATTCAGGAAATCATGATAAGTATAAGGCTTAATTGTGCTGAGGATGGCAATATCTGCTGCACCACGCCCATATCTAAAGATTCTCTCCGTTTGGACAGCCCCATTATTCCACCACGGATGTTCTACAACTGCGTCTGGTACGGGAATATACTTTTCCTTGTGTAATAAGCTATTCCGAAGTAGAAACTCGATGTCCTCTCCCCCTTTACTTAGCTTTTCGTTAAATAAAGTTAGATCCATTTTTTCCCTATTTAACATAACATTCGCTGTAGGCACCCAGACCAAAGGTTTGTTCTCTAGAGCGGCCTTAAAATGCCCAGTTGTCCCACTGATATCCATAGCTAGAGTAGCCGAATTAAATGGCTTAGGGAAATTGGTTACCCCCGCAAAACCAATTGAATCCTGATTCTTTTGAATCGCTTCAACATATGCAGTCAATAGCCTTTTAGAAGGAATAATATCGTCATCCAGTAATAAGACCCATTTACCACTACCTAAACGAATACCATTATTACGGGTTTTAGAAAACCCCAAATTCACTTCATTTCTAATCAGATTAATTTTATTGTCTGTAGCTAATTTTAAAATCTGATCCGGTATAACTAATGATGGATTATCTGCAACAATGTAAAAATTTACTAAAAACCCATTGGGCCTTTCAACATTATAAATATTTAAAAGTATATTTTCATCTAACCTAAAAGAAGGTATAACTATGTCAATTGAACTGCTTTGATACATGAAATACAAATATACACCGTTTTATACTACGTCGCCATTTTAACAAACTTGAACATGGCAAACTACCCGGCTTCTGCTGATAATAACAAAACCAAAATTAACGATAATTATAGCAAAAAAATAATTTCAACGGTTATTGTCAAAAGAAGAGTCGCAGAAATATAGGTAGGTTAAATGAATCCTAACTCAAAAAAACTAAATAGTGTGTACCTTTGCTTTTTAATTACTTGTTTTACACAACAAAATTAGCATAACAGATAAACTACTAAATATATCTCGATGAAAATCTATTTCAGATTACTTTCCTTTGCAAAACCGATAGAAAAATTTGCTATACCCTATGTTATCACCACAGTTCTTTCTGTTATATTTAGTGTACTGAACCTTACTTTACTAGCGCCATTATTTGAAACTTTAATCTCTAAAACGCCCACTAAAAGTGCCGGACTGGCCGACAATGCAGCTTCAGCATTTAATATTACTGCTCAGTTCAAAGAGTTTGTAAACTCATCAATAATCACAAACGGACAAGAGAAAACCTTAACTTATATCTGTATCATTATTGTCATCTCTGTTTTACTTTCTAATATATTCAGATATTTCTCTCAACGAACAATGGAAGATTTAAGGGTTCACACCTTACTTAATCTACGGAAAACAGTGTTTGAAAATGTAATGAACTTACATGTTGGCTATTTCAATAACGAACGTAAAGGAGACATTATATCAAAAGTTTCTGCCGATGTACAAGTTGTACAATTTACAGTTACAAATACACTACAAGTAGTATTTAAAGAGCCTCTTACACTCATTTTCTACGTTTTGGTGCTCTTATCAATTTCCGTAAAGCTAACACTATTCTCCTTACTAGTCATTCCAATTTCGGCTTTTGTAATAAGCAAAATTGTAAAAAGAATAAAACATCAAGCTAAGGAAGCTCACGAGTCATTTGCAAAAATGATTGGGTTTTTGGATGAAGCTCTGGGCGGGATAAAGATTATCAAAGCATTTAACGCTTCTGAGAGAGTAAAGGACAAGTTCCACAATGAGAATGTTTTTTACTCAAATATTAATCGGAAGATGGTAAGACGCCAGCAACTTGGATCTCCCCTCTCTGAATTCTTAAGCATTGTAATGGTCTCATTCATAGTTTGGTATGGGGGGCGTTTAATTATTAGTAATCAACCAGGAGCATTATCAACAAGTCAATTTATCGCATATATAGCTATATTTTCGCAAGTAATGCGCCCGGCTAAAGCCCTTACTGATTCCTTTAGCGGAATACATACCGGAATAGCTGCCGGAGAACGTGTTCTCGATTTAATTGACACCAAGCCAGAACAGGTTAACAAGCCAAATGCAAAAGAAATATCTTCTTTCAATAATTCCCTGGTTTTTGAAAATGTCTCATTTTCATATGAATCAAAAGAGGTACTAAGGAACATTAATCTTACTATTGAAAAGGGTAAAACTGTAGCATTAGTTGGACCTTCGGGAGGGGGAAAAAGTACCCTTATGGATTTGATACTCAGATTCCATGACCCTAAATCAGGGCATATTAAAATTGATGGACTCGACTATGCAGACTTAACTGTAGAGAGCATTCGTTCTCAACTGGGTATGGTTAATCAGGAATCTATTTTATTTAATGATACCATATTTAACAATATAGCCTTTGCCAAACCAAACGCAACCGAAGAGGAGGTAATTGCCGCTGCAAAAATTGCTAACGCACATGAGTTCATCCTACAGACTGAAAATGGTTATCAGACTTATACCGGCGATAGAGGAAACAAATTGTCAGGCGGTCAAAAACAGCGCTTATGTATTGCAAGAGCCGTTTTAGCAAACCCACCGATTATGCTTCTTGACGAGGCAACCTCAGCCCTAGATACAGAATCAGAAAAACTTGTTCAGGATGCTCTAAACAAATTGATGGAAAATCGTACTTCAGTTGTAATTGCTCACAGATTAAGTACAATACATGGTGCTGATCTTATCATTGTTATTGACAAGGGAGAGATTATTGAAACCGGAACACATCAGGAGTTGGTTAACTATAATGGCCTCTACAAAAAGTTAATTGAATTACAAACATTTAGCTAATTCAAAAAGAAGGAATAAAATTCAATGAAAAAAGGCATTACCGTTATTATTTGTACTTATAATGGAGCACCTAGGCTTTCAGAAACACTAAATCATCTTGCCGCTCAGGTTGTTCCAAAAAACTTAAACTGGGAGATTCTCCTTGTAGACAATGCATCAACAGACGGCACATCCGTCCTCGCAACAGAGATATGGGAAAAACATAATGTTAAAAATGTTCCCTTAAACATTGCCTACGAAAGTACCCCTGGCAAATTATTTGCTTTTCAAAAAGGAATAACCTTAGCTAACTATGAGTATTTTATAATCTGTGATGACGATAATTGGCTAAGCCAGGATTATGTGAATATTGCATTTAACATTCTGGATAAAAACCCTAGAATTGGAGCCGCTGGCGGTCAGGCTATTGCTGTAGCAGAAGATGGCGCTAACTTCCCTGAATGGTTCGAGGCAGCTAAAGAAGGATATGCTGTAGGAGAGCAAGCCAAAAACACGGGTAGTATCACTTATAGAGCGAGCCTATGGGGAGCAGGGTTAGCATCAAGAACACAACTCTACTTGGACACCTACAAGACATTCCCTTCACTTTTAATAGATAAAAATAATCAAAGAATATTAACGGCAGAAGATACCGAATACTGCTTAAGGATCGTTCTTAAAGGGTATCAATTATATTATGATTCTAATTTATCTTTGAAACACTATATCACATCAGGAAGGCTGACATTGAATTATAAAAATAGTTTATATGACAATTTTAGTAATGCCAATTCAATTATGGACGATTACTATTTGGCATTAAAATTTGGCCCTAATGGTACATTGAGCCTATTTAATAGAGTAAGGTTAACTTTAATCACTCCAATTAGATATATTTTCTCTTCATCCACAAAAAAAACAAGACAAAGAAAGATTCTGAGTTATTTACTACCATCTATTATTTCTCCGGATTCAATTACCTCGAAAATAAAAAAACTCATGTCGGGATAACTGAATCTTTACATCTAATCCTATAAAACAAGAGTCCAAAAAATTCATTATGCTTAAAAAGATTAAAAGATTCGCAGAAAATATTACTGCTTTATCCAAATATTCTAACATAAAAACACAACTTTCAAAGAAAAGAAATATTTACTTTTTCTTTCCCTCCTGGTCTTTTGGAGGTGCAGAACGTGTCCATGTAGATATTATGAATCTTTTTAATGACCCTAAACCACTTTGTTTTATTACAGACAGGTCCATAACTAACGGATTCCAAAAAGAATTTCAGGCAGCCGCCGATGTCATTGAGCTGGGCAGGTGGGCTGAGAAAAAAGAGCTTAAACAACACCTGTTCAAAAAGTTAGCTGAAGCAATAAACGCACAGGAAAGTCCGGTAGTTTCTGGTTGGTGTAGTAGGTTTATGTATGATCTGATTCCTCTTTTGGAGCCTCATGTTCAGGTAATAGATATCATGCATAATTTTACAGATGATGACAAAGGGATAGAATGGTACAGCATCCCTCATGTGCCTAGAATAAACAAAAGGATAGTGGTAGGAAAGGTACTGATTCAACAATTTAAAGAATTGTACCGACTAAATAATGTACCAGATAAGTATTTAGAAAAATTGACAGTCATCCAGAATAAAATCGCCTTTGACGATTTTTTTCCTGTAAAAGATTACGAAGGGGTATTACAGATTCTTTTCGTTGCCCGAAATAGCCCAGAGAAACGACCTAATGTGCTTATCAGGATTGCAGAAATCTGTCACCAGCTAAACCTGCCTATTGAATTTAAAATTATCGGCGATTTTAAAGCGGAAGAAACAGCCGTTCCGCCGAATTCACTGATTATTGGAGAGGTCCACGATAAAACTATCTTAAATAACTATTACAAAGAAGGACATTTATTACTGCTTACCTCGCATAGAGAAAGCTGGGGACTTGTTGTTTTTGAGGGGATGAACATGGGCGTTGTGCCAATATCAACGAATGTTGGCGAGCTTTCAAATTATATTTCTACCAAAAAAGAAAATGGAATTCTAGTTGAGAATCTCGATAACATAGAGGATCTTGCAATGTTATTTGTTAAGGAACTAGAAATCTTTGTCAAAAACAGATCGCTCTTAAAGAGTTTTAGTAACAATGCTTTTAATACTATAAAGCAACTCTCTGATGAATGTGATTTTGATGAGGCATACAGAAGGGAATTGTCCGTAGTGGCCAAATAATATCCTTTTTTATATAATTATCGCTCATAACCCTAATTCCGCGCATCAACATTATCCTGTTCAGCATGAATCCAAAAATAACAGTTTTTATGGCTGCTTACAACGCAGCAAATTATATAAGTGAGTCTATTCAAAGTATTTTAGACCAAACTTTTGAAAACTTTGAATTATTGATCGTGAATGATGGCTCTACAGATAAAACGGTTGATGTAATAAACAATTTTAAAGATCCCAGGATTAGGTTAATTCATAATGATAAAAACCGAGGCTTAACATATACGAGGAATGTAGTTGTAAATGAAGCTATGGGCGAATATATCGCTATATTGGATAGTGATGATGTTGCTATACATAATCGCTTAGAACTTCAATACAACTTCTTTCAGGAACATCCGGATTTTGCATTATGCGGCGGACATGGTGCTGTTATAGACGAAGTTGGTACTCCAGTAGTTGATAACCGATTTACTGTTCCTACAGACCCCGATAAAATAAAAATGACGCTGCTCTTTCAAAATACCTATATCAACTCAACAGTAATGTATAAAACAGCCGTATTAAGAGAATTAAACGGCTACAACGACTATGCCCCGGCTGAGGATTATGAACTATTTATACGAATTTCGGACAAATATCCTGTAGGTAACTTAGATTCCATTCTGGTAAAATACAGAATTCATGGCAGCAACACCTCCATAGTACAATCCGAACTCGGCAGGACAAAAGTTCGTTCAATTAAAGAGAAGCAGCTTAATAAGCTCCAAATAAAGGCTGACAAAAAATTAACCGATGCATTTCTCAGCATATTAGAATGGAATTACAGCGCATCCAATTTCACAGACTATATTTCCTTATTCACCAAATTAAAGGCAGCAAACAGGTCTTTAAATAAATATCCTGAAATACCCTTTGAAATGATGTTGTTTAACTATTGGTTTGAAATAATCTATGCCAAAAAAGCCAAAATGAATGCGCTTTCGCTATTACTAAATAAGAATATTTTTAAATGGTCTTATGTAAGTTTCCGTCAGCTTAGAAAGGCATTTAAGCTTTCAATCAAAGGACTAGGCCAATTATCTAACTAAAAGAGTATGATGCCTGGCCACAATATCCCCCATTTTACTAAAATATTATAAACAATTCAATGAAAGTTATCAGATTTCTAGGTGGTTTAGGCAATCAAATGTTTCAATATAGCTTGTATAAGTCCTTGCAGAATAAATTCCCAAATGTTAAGGCAGATTTACAAGGGTATAATGACTACCCACTACATAATGGGTTTGAATTGGAGAATATCTTTGGTGTAAAAATAAACAAAGTCTCTTCGTTTACGAGTAACTTATATTACAATAAAAAATGGGTTTATAGAAAACTTAGGCGAATACTTGGTCTCAAGAATACTTATACAGAAGAAAAAACACTCTTTTCTTTCGACGAATCGATTCTGAAGAACCCAAAAACAGGATACTATTGGGGCTACTGGCAAAATCTTGAATATTTTGAGAATATTGCCGATGAGATAAGAAGCGATTTCAAATTTACAGCCCCTCTTTCTACGGAAAACCAACAGATTTTAGATCAGATTAAACTTAAGAATAGCGTTTCCATTCACATCAGAAGAGGAGATTACCTTATAGACCCACTTCTTGGTGGATTATGTGGCCTCGAGTATTATAAACAGGCACTTAACTTCATCCAATCCAATATAACCTCTCCTGATTTCTTTATTTTCTCTGATGACATCCTTTGGTGTACAGAAAATCTAAAGCTAGATAACTGTACCTTTATCTCTTGGAATAAAGGATTGTCTAGCTACATTGATATGCAATTAATGAGCGCCTGCAAGCATAACATCATTGCCAACAGCAGCTTTAGCTGGTGGGCAGCCTGGCTTAATCCAAACCCTAATAAGATTGTTGTCGGCCCTAAAAAGTGGGTAAATCATACTGATCCGGATGTCCGTATGTCATTTCCGAAAAACTGGATCAGCTTGTAGTTGTTCTTCTCAAAATATTAACCTAATACATTAATGAAAAAAGTTGCCTATATCTATCAAACAAATAACAAATGGAGTTACGCAGCTAAAACTGTGGCCAATGGGTTTAAAAATGCTTTTATAGATCGTGGTGATACCTTTAGATTTTTTGACATAAGTAAGCTCGAAAATTCTTTTTGGCCAGCAGAAAAGCTCAAACTCCTCGCTTTTAGCCCTGATATTATATTCACTTCAGTAGACAATATTCCTTATCTACCTTTAAATAGGCTTAAATCTACAGCTCTTGTTCTTTGGGGGTCTTTCTATTCACCTTGTGATTACGAACCACAAATTGATACAATACTTAAAAAGACCAAACAGACCTTAAATAAATACAGCTCAAAACACAATATATTGATTTGGTCTCAGCATGACGAGCTGATTAATGAAAGGTTTTTTTCAGGCTATCAAAAAGAATTGGGCCTAAAATTTATTCAGGTGCTCCATTGTGCAGATAAAACAAAGTACACAAAACCGCTAATAGCCCCTGAGTTCGACTTTTTATGGGTCGGAAATGTTGGTCACCGCATCACAACATACAAGTCTTTTATAGAGCCTTTAAAAAGAGAATTCAGCAACTATCTGGAATATACAGAACATAACATGATTAATCCTGAAACAATTGAAACCAAGCAATTGTACAGCCGTTCATTTATCACCCCAAATGTTCATACAGAAGCCCAAATTAAAAACAAAATATTACTTAACGAACGTGTTTTTACCTCAACTATGCTTGGTGGGTTTCAAATCTGCGACAACTTGCTAGCCAGGAAATATTTTAATGAACATGAATTGGTAATTGCTACTAAAAGCAGCGATTTTATAGAAAAAACAAACCACTATATTTCTCATCCGAATGAGCGAATCGAAATGATCGAAAAAATGCAGCTAAGTATTCTAAAAAACCACACTTATTTTAATAGGATTGACGACATATTAGCCGCTTTATAAAACATAAAAAAAGGCGCTTTAAAAAATTTTAAAGCGCCTTTTATATATTATCAAGTTTTTACAACTTCCTTTTAACTTCTACTTGTTCGTAAGCTTCAACAATGTCACCTACTTCAATATTGTTAAAGTTATGGATATTCAATCCGCACTCGTAACCTCTCGATACTTCTTTCACATCATCTTTATAACGTTTCAATGAAGCTAGTTCTCCAGTGTAAATTACTACACCATCTCTAACGATACGGATCTTACTGTTACGTGTAATTGTACCATCCAATACCATACATCCGGCGATTGTACCCACCTTAGTGATTTTAAAGGTATCTCTGATCTCCACGTTAGCGGTGATTTTCTCTTCAAATTCTGGAGCCAACATACCTTCCATCGCCGCTTTGATCTCGTTGATCGCATCGTAGATGATAGAATATAAGCGGATATCTATCTGCTCAGCTTCGGCCAATTTACGCGCTCCTGGCGAAGGACGTACCTGGAAACCGATGATGATCGCATCAGAAGCAGAAGCTAACAATACATCAGATTCAGAAATCTGACCTACCGCTTTACCAATAATATTGATTTGAATCTCTGGAGTAGACAATTTCAATAATGAGTCAGATAATGCCTCGATTGAACCATCCACATCACCTTTAACGATCAAATTAAGCTCTTTAAAGTTACCGATTGCCAAACGACGACCGATCTCATCAAGAGTAATGTGTTTCTGAGTACGAAGACCCTGCTCACGCATTAATTGTAAACGTTTGTTTGCAATCTCTCTTGCTTCAACTTCACTTTCAAGTGCATTAAATCGATCACCTGCTGTAGGTGCACCTTGCATACCCAATACCTGTACTGGTACTGATGGGCCTGCTTTATCTACTTTCTGTCCACGTTCATTAAATAACGCTTTAACTTTTCCACTGTAGCTACCTGCTAAAATAGGATCACCTATTTTCAACGTACCTGCTTGTACAAGAACTGTAGTAACAATACCACGACCTTTATCTAGTGTAGCTTCAATTACGCTACCTGTAGCACGTTTGTTAGGGTTGGCTTTAAGATCAAGCATTTCTGCTTCTAATAATACCTTTTCTAATAACAAGTCTACGTTTAATCCACTTTTACCTGAGATCTCCTGCGACTGGAAAGTACCTCCCCAATCCTCTACCAGGATATTCATTGTTGATAATTGCTCGCGTATTTTTTCTGAGTTAGCACCCGGCTTGTCAATTTTTGTAAAGGCAAACACCAATGGTACACCAGCAGCCTGCGCATGGTTGATAGCCTCTTTTGTTTGAGGCATCACTGCATCATCCGCCGCTACAACAATAATTGCAATATCTGCTACCTTAGCACCACGAGCACGCATCGCTGTAAAGGCTTCGTGACCCGGTGTATCTAAGAAAGTAACTTGTTTACCAGTTGGCGTAGTTACCATGTAAGCACCAATGTGTTGGGTAATACCACCCGCCTCACCGGCAACCACATTCGCTTTACGAATATAATCCAGTAGTGATGTTTTACCGTGATCCACGTGTCCCATAATGGTAACAACAGGAGCTCTTGGTAATAAATCTTCTTCCGAATCTTCTTCTTCGATAACAATATCGCTTTCATCATCCGGTTTAACGAATTGAATTTCGTAACCAAACTCATCAGCAACAATTGTTAAGGTTTCAGCATCTAAACGTTGGTTTATCGATACAAACATTCCCAAACTCATACAAGTTGCGATAATCTTTGTAACCGGCTCATCCATCATTGTAGCCAATTCATTTGCCGTAACAAACTCAGTAACCTTTAATACTCTAGATTGCAATTCTTGTTCCATTGCAGCCTCATCAGCTGAAAGGGCAACATCATCACGTTTTTGACGACGCAATTTAGCACGCTGAGCAAATTTACCAGATTTACCAGCTCCACTTAAACGAGCAAGTGTTGCTTTAATCTGATCTTGTATTTCTTTTTCCGTAGGTTCTTCTTTCGGACCGCTATGACCAGGACCTCCTGGTTTACTGTTCCTAAAGTTAGGCCTGTTGGCTGTATTATTAGTGTTATTTCTAAAATCCGGTCTATTGCTAAACGTAGGAGCAGGTTTTGGCTGCCCTGGTTGTCCAGGCTGTGCACCTTGCTGATTACCAGCTGCAGGTTGTTGGCCATGACCACCTTGTCCCGGATGTCCTCCTGGAGTTTTCTTACGTTTACGTTTTCTCTTCGCATCTGCGCTATCTGCAGAAGATGCTACTGGCTGAGACTTACGATCAGGTGTAGTTGGTAAAACAATTTTACCAATAATATTAGGTCCAGAAAGTTTTACAGAACGAGCTTTAATTACTTCTGTTTCTTCAGGTTTTTCAACCTTAGGAGCTACAGGAGGAGTTGCAGGCACTACTTTAGGTGCCACAGGCTCTGGAGCTTTCACTACAACAGGCTGTTCTACAACTTTAGGCTGCTCAACCACTACCGGTTTAACTTCTTCTACTGGTTTTACAACTTCAGCTTTAACCTCTTCAACCGGTTTTTCAACTTTCTCTACAGGTTTTTCTTCCTTCACAACTTCCTTAGGAGCTTCTACAACTACCGGAGCTTTAGGCTCTGGTGCCGGAGTAGGCGCTGGGGCAGCTGCTGGAGCTTCTTCAGTTTTAACCGGGCGTGTTTTAGAATTTAAATCATCAAGATTTATTTTTCCAACTATTTTAACACCTGGTAAAGAGCTTTCTTCTACCTTTTCTACCGGAGTTTCCGGAGCAGCCGGTTTAACCGGAGCTTCTTCCTTAGGCTTCTCAGCTGGAGGAGTATACGAATGAAGATTCTTAATTAAAACGCCTTCGTTTTCGAATTCAACATTTTTTCTAGGAGCCTCAGCAACTTTCTCAGTTACTTCTGGTTCATCACGACGAATTTTACCAATAACAATTTGATTGGCTTCTTCTTTAACGATTTTATCGCCCTGAAACTCTTTTAACAGCGCATTATACATGTCGCGAGAGAGCTTAGTAGTGGGTTTATTCTCAACAGAAAAGCCTTTCTTTTCCAGGAACTCAACGGCCGTAGCTATCCCTACGTTAAGTTCCTTAACTGCTTTAAATAAAATTATTGGTTTGTCGTCTGACATTGATATCCTATTTTTTCTTTAATTCTTATACAAAAGTAACGTTTATTCTTATTTATTTCATCTGTAAGTCATGAGTTTTTGTATTATTCAAATTCTGATTTTAAAATACTCATCACTTCCTTGATGGTTTCTTCCTCCAAATCGGTACGTTTAACCAATTCATCAACAGAAAGTGCTAACACACTTTTAGCAGTATCACATCCAATGGCTTTCAGCTCATCGATGATCCAGCTATCAATCTCATCCGAGAATTCTTCTATATCCACATCCTCATCTTCTTCACCAGCTTCACGGTAAACATCAATCTCATAGCCGGTTAACTTACCTGCAAGTTTAATGTTATGACCACCGCGACCAATTGCAAGTGATACCTGATCAGGCTTCAAATAAACAGAAGCATGTTTTGTTTCATCATCTAATTTAATAGATGTGATTTTAGCAGGGCTTAATGCTCTGGTGATATATAATGAAATGTTGTTTGTAAAGTTAATTACGTCAATATTTTCATTTTTAAGCTCTCTTACAATACCATGTATACGAGAACCTTTCATACCAACACAAGCTCCTACCGGGTCAATTCTATCATCGTAAGATTCTACAGCAACTTTAGCTCTCTCTCCTGGCTCACGAACAATTTTCTTAATGGTAATTAAACCATCGAAAATCTCTGGAACCTCGATTTCGAATAAGCGTTGTAAAAACTCAGGTGCAATTCTAGAGATGATAATTTTTGGAGTACTATTTACCATATCCACTTTAAGGATTACGGCACGTACAGTATCACCTTTTTTGAAATAATCAGCAGGGATCTGTTCAGTTTTAGGCATCATTAATTCGTTGCCTTCATCATCAAGAACCAAAGTTTCTTTTTTCCAAACCTGATAAACCTCTCCAGTTACAATCTCACCAACTCTGTCTTTATATTTTTTAAAGATTTCGTCTTTTTCAAGTTCTAATACTTTCGAAACAAGAGTTTGGCGGGCAGCTAAAATAGCTCTTCTTCCAAAACTCTCTAAAGTGATCTGCTCAATGTAATCGTCACCAACTTCCATATCCGGATCCAACTGTTTAACCTCAGCAAGTTCAATTTCTAAATCGTCGTCCTCAGAAAAGCCATCTTCCATCACTTTTCTAGTACGCCAGATCTCTAAATCTCCGTTATCCGGGTTAACAATTACGTCACAATTCTCATCAGTACCATATTTTTTGCGCAACATACTGCGAAATACCTCTTCCAGCACACTAATTACTGTAGGGCGGTCGATGTTCTTGAACTCCTTGAACTCCTGAAATGAATCGATTAAATTAATATTGCTCATTTTTATTTAAATGAAATTAAAACCTTTGTTTCTGTTATACTACTAAAGTCGATTCCGGTTTCTACCAGTATCGCCTTTTTTCCTTTTTCTTTCACTTTTGCCTCTATAGTGATGCCATTATCATCTACAGAAAGCAATTTACCTTCTTTCACATCGCCACCAGTAAGCTTTACACTTAACTCGCGACCAATGTTTTTATCATATTGTCTTTTCAGTCTCAATGGCTCACCAACACCGGGAGATGAAACTTCTAAGTTATAAGCTTTATCAATGGTGTTTTCTTCTTCCAAATGAAAACCAACATGTCTGCTAATGGCTGCGCAATCCTGTATAGTGATTCCTTCATCGCCGTCAACATGGATAATCAGTTTATTATTTGGCAGCATTTTCACCTCAACAAGAAACAGTTCCGGTCTGTCCGAAATTTTTTCTTCTACTAATTCTGTTACTCTTTTTTCTATCTGCATAACCAATTCACCAATAATAGAAAAGAGGGGACTTCTGCCCCCTCTTACCTCTATTACCGTGCAAATGTAAGAAATATTTTTGCAAATTAAAAATGCTATAACACAATCACTTCTAAAGTGATATAGATCTACTTTCTTCGCGCCTGCTTCGGAGCTACTGCGAGCTTTGTTCGGAGAAAGGCACCTGTTCTCCGAACAAAGCTCGCAGAAAGTACGTCTATGGTACGAATCAGCCAATAAACTGTTACGATTGAATTCTTATCTGGTTAATACCCTCTGTGTGGGTTTTACTCCGTAACTCAATTCGCCTTTCATAATATCTTCAGCATTACCAAAACGCGCGTTTAAATACGTTATCACTAAGTAATCGCGGTTCTTTACAAATGGCTTTTCGGGAACAAATACTACTTCATTGCCCTTAACGCTTATATTTCCATCAATGGGCATCTCCTTTATAGCAGTGTCTTTTTCAGATGGCGTTTGCAAAACTGAGATCAGATTATGAAAAACCGAGTCGGCCGCGGGAGCATTTTTTAGCTGTAAAAGGCCTACCTCGTTTATATTGCCAAATACAATGGAAGAACTATCAACAGAGAAACCTATTAAAAGTGGCTTACTATTTGTAGATGTACATGCAAAAACAGAGGAAATGGCACAAAATGCCAGGAACACTTTAACAAAATACTTAAGCATAACACTAAATTACGCATTATGAAACTAATTGTAGAAATTTTATTGATGGGCCTTGCGGTATTTCTGGGCGCCAAAATTGTACCCGGAGTACAGGTAGACGGCTATGGATCTGCAATTATTGCAGCTGTACTAATTGCCTTGGCGAATTCAACAATTGGCCTTATCCTAAGGGTATTTACATTTCCGATCAACTTCCTTACACTAGGATTAATGTCATTCATCATCAGTGTTTTAATGATAATGCTAGTTGATTATTTAATGGCTGGATTTAATACTACCGGATTTTGGGCTGCCGCTTTGTTGGCAATAGCAATCGCTATAATTAAGGCGGTATTCGGAGCTATCGCCGGTTCTGATAAAGATTAGGGTTAAAAAGCATCCTGTTAAAAACGAGAACGTTTTAACAGGATGCTTCTTTTAATTTACCTAAAGAATACTCACAAGATCTGCTGGCGAATAATTTATAGATTTTAATGTTTTATCATCCTTAGTTCTATAAACTAAAAACAAAGAATCCTCCTCTTTGAAATACGAATCACTATCGTCCTTAGCTTTATAATGAGCTATCGTTTGGTTTGCCTCTTCTTCTGATTTACATGCTTTGCTCATATTTGAACGATGTACTTCATCAAATAGGTCTTTAAATTTATCCGCAAGTCCGAATTCTAAAATAGCTCCGGCCAAAACGTATTGAATATCACATAAAGCATCAGCTACCTCAACCAAATTATTGTCTTCAATTGCTTGCTGTAGCTCTTTTACTTCCTCAACAAGTAATGAAACTCTTAAGTCACTTCTTTGTTTTGATGGAATAATTGGCGATTTCTCTATAGGGTGCTTAAATGTTTTGTGAAATTCGGCTACCTGATTCAATGAATTTGACTCTTTCATGCTTTAATTTGATTTATTAATTCTTCTATTTTTTACTGCTTTATTACCCAATTCAAGGCGCTACTTAGTTACCTTTTTCTTTTACATGATCGGCCAGTTCATATCCACCTTGCTCACTTTTATCTTCTAAAAACAGCAATACTATTAATGAAATGATAGGAATAAGAAATGAGATAAAAAACCAGAACCAAAACTTCCTGCCCATGCTTTTTGCAAGTATTCCTGCAACAAGCTGAGGTATCAGCATAACACATAAAAGAAGTATTTCGGGCATAATTCTTTGTTTTTACAAGCCATAATAGACTTATAAAAACAAAGATAGTAAATACGATTATTTAACGAATAATCTCTCGGGAGATTACCATTTTTTGAATTTCAGATGTTCCTTCGTATATCTGGGTAATCTTGGCATCTCGCATCAATCGTTCAACATGGTATTCTTTTACAAATCCATAACCACCATGTATTTGAACAGCCTCAACCGTTACATCCATAGCTACTTTTGATGCATAAAGTTTGGCCATTGACCCCGCCAAAGTATAAGATTGCCCTTGATCTTTTAACCACGCTGCTTTATAAACCAGCATCCGTGCTGCTTCAATACTAGTTGCCATGTCGGCCAGTTTAAAGGCGATAGCCTGATGTTCTGAAATAGGCTTACCAAATGACTTGCGCTGTTTAGCATAACTTAATGCCAATTCATATGCCCCTGCAGCAATGCCGAGTGCTTGTGCAGCAATACCAATTCGTCCACCTTCAAGAGTTTTCATTGCAAACTTAAACCCGAATCCGTCTTCACCAATTCTGTTCTCTTTTGGCACTTTAACATCGTTGAACATTAAAGAATGGGTATCTGATCCGCGGATTCCTAGTTTATTCTCTTTAGGGCCAACAGTAAAACCTTCCGTGCCTTTCTCAACAATAAACGCATTTATACCTTTATGTTTTAATGCCTTATTGGTTTGTGCAATCACAAGATATGTTGAGGCAGTGCTGCCATTGGTTATCCAATTCTTAGTGCCATTTAACAGGTAATAATCACCCTTATCTTCGGCAGTTGTTTGTTGCGATGTTGCATCAGAACCAGCTTCAGGTTCCGACAAACAAAAGGCTCCAATCTTTTCGCCGGATGCCAAAGGCTTTAAATATTTTTCTTTTTGAAACTCAGAGCCGAATGCCTCCAAGCCATAACACACCAACGAGTTGTTTACAGAAACAACTACAGAAGCGGATGCGTCTACTTTAGACAACTCTTCCATTACCAGTACATACGAAAGCGCATCCATACCGCTACCGCTATACTTTTCTGAAACCATCATCCCTAAAAAGCCTAGCTCACCAAGCTTTTTTACTTGTTCTGCAGGAAACTTCTGGTGTTCATCTCTTTCAATAACTCCAGGCTTAAGTTCATTTTGTGCAAAATCCCTCGCAGCCTGTTGAATCATCAATTGTTCTTCACTTAGTTGAAATAGCATAATTATATATAATAAAAAAATACCTACCGCCAAATTTAGTATTTCTCAACCAAATTACTATGGTAGCATAGTATTATTTTTTATAATGTAATTACAGCCTATTTCAGCAAATGATTATTATCATCAGGAAAAACCAATATAGGATGGTATTTTTTTGCTTCTTCTATTGGTAAAGATCCGTAAGACATGATGATAAGTATATCACCTACCTGAACTTTACGGGCTGTAGCTCCATTTAAACAAACGGTTCCTGTTCCTCTTTCACCTTTTATTACATAGGTTTCAAAACGCTCGCCGTTATTGTTATTTACGATCTGCACTTTCTCGTTTGCAATAATTTGGGCCGCATCCATTAGATCTTCATCAATGGTAATGCTACCAACATAATTCAGTTCTGCCTGTGTTACTTTAACACGGTGGATCTTCGATTTTAATATCTCGATAATCATAACGCAAAGTTAGATAAAGTTTGTGAATGAATGTTTCCCGTTTTTCAGCTAAGTATCATATTATCGATAAGCCTTGTTTGGCCAACTTTTGCCGCTACAAGTGCTATAATATTCTGGTCTTTTTTATCTGTTTCCGGAAGTAATGTTTTACCATCAGCAATGGTAAAATAATCAAGCTCAACCCCAGGTGTTTCTTCAATTAGCTCTTTAGCCTTTTGTAATAGCTCTGGTATACTTTTGCTCTTGAAATTTTCGTGTACATAATTAAGGGCACGACTTAAAACTAACGCGTTTTCTCTATCGGTAGTATTAAGATGGATATTTCTTGAACTCATAGCTAGTCCGTCATCTTCTCTAATGATTGGGCAGGAGATAATTTGAACCGGAAGTTTAAAATAGGCTACCATGTTCTGAATCATGAGTACCTGTTGATAGTCCTTTTGTCCAAAAAATGCAATATCAGGCTCCACAGCATCGAACAGCTTTTTTACGATTTGAGTAACCCCTTGATAGTGCCCTTTTCTAAATTCGCCTTCTAAAAGAAATTCTGCAGGACCAAGATCAATATGCCATGTCTCCTCGGTTGGATACATTTCCTTTACCGAAGGCATAAATACTACATCGCATCCAGCTTCTTTTAGCATAGCCATATCATGCTCTAAAGGGCGCGGATACTTCTCTAAATCTTTAGGATCTGTAAATTGAGTGGGGTTAACAAAAATGCTGCATACCACTATATCAGCCTGCTGTTGAGCCATCTTTATTAACGACACATGGCCTTTATGCAGCGCACCCATAGTTGGCACTAAAGCAATTTTCTGCTGAGCCAATTTAATTGGACCAAGCAACGACTTTAACGCCGCGATAGTATTTAGAACTTCCAAACCAGCTTATAAAATTTCAGGGGGCAAAGTTGGTTATTTATCCATTCCCAACAAAACATCTTGCGTATTATATTGATAAATGTTATTATTTTGCTTACCTTTGCCCCTTGATAATCTTTTCTTTAACATAAATTTTTATTTACGAATATGGAGATGGCAAAAACGAAGCTACTGATTGTTACACACGAGATGTCGCCTTTCCTTGAACTCACAAAGATTTCAGAAATTACCCGTCAGTTACCTCAGGCAATGCAGGATAAAGGTTTTGAAATCCGTATTTTAATGCCAAGGTTTGGGAACATTAATGAAAGAAGGAACAGATTACACGAGGTTATCCGTCTCTCAGGTATGAACATCATTATTGATGACAATGACAACCCATTGATCATTAAGGTGGCCTCAATTCCGGCAGCGAGAATGCAGGTTTATTTCTTGGATAATGAAGATTATTTCCAACGCAAGTATGTATTTAGAGATAAAGAGGACAAGTTCTATGCTGATAATGACGAGAGAACTATTTTCTTCTGTAAAGGTGCACTTGAAACTGTTAAAAAATTAGGTTGGTCTCCAGATATCGTTCATTGCCATGGCTGGATGACTTCTTTAGTACCTGCATACATTAAAACTACTTATAAAAACGATCCTACTTTTAAAAATTCAAAAGTGGTGTATTCAATTTATGAGGACTGTTTCTCTGAAACAATGAACACTGATTTGTATAAAAAAGCAGTTATGAACTCTATGACTGTTGAAGATACCAAAGCATTTGAAAAAGCTGATTGTAGCGCTTTGCATATTGGAGCCATAACTTACTCTGATGCAGTAGTGTTAGCTGATGAGAAAATAAATGCTGATGTGTTAAAATTTGTTAAAGATTCTAATAAGCCAACTTTAGCTTTTAATTTAACCGAAAATTTCGAGAATTTCTATTCATTGTATGAAGAGATTTCTGACGAAGAATTGGTTTCACTAGCATAAACTCAGGTATTTTAAAATATGAAATTTATAAAACAAGACTTATTGACCCTGTTAATAGGTCTTTTTCTTTTTGCATCTTGTAAAGATGCCAATACTATCGGTCTTACACCTGAAGGCGACTCTCCTATTAAAGGTGTTTTAGATAATACCGTGCTTGTTGAATCTAAAACTGTTCTTGATTCTCCAACTGCTTCAATTGGACTGGTTAGACATCCCCTAGGAAACATAACTGGCGATCCTATTTTTGGAAAAACTGAGGCCAGCCTTTCGATGACAGTATCACTTCCTTCTAACAGCTACAGCTTTGGTGGAATTCCTGCAGTGGATTCGGCAATACTTGTTTTGCCTTACTCTACTCAATTTTACGGCGATACAACAACTACTGAATATACTTTTACCGTTAAACAACTTAAGGATGATCTTTCTGCACAAAAGGTCTTTTTAAGTAATAAAGTTTGGCCTGTAGAAGCTGATGCGGCTCCTGCTTTTACCACAAAGCTGAAACCAAAAACTCCTTTAAAAATTACTGATATAGTGAACGGGAAACCGGATACACTTAAAGTTGTTGTCCCTCAATTAAGAATAAAACTTAGCAATGCATTTATTCAGTCTAAAATTGTAAACTTAGACTCGGCATTGAGATCTACCAATCTTAAGTTTGCTGCTCAATTTAAAGGCTTACAGGTAACTGCTAAAGCAAACGGACCTGGTGGTGTAATGTTTGTTAATTTTGGTGGTACTGATTCTAAAATTGAGATCTACTACAAAAAACAAGTTGGCACAAGCGTTATTGAAAAAGATACTGTAGCGGTTAATTTCCCAATCTCATCAGGCTCAGGCCCAATTGCAGCATACGTTAAACATGATTATGATGGCACTGTGGTTAAAGAACAACTAGATGTTCCAAGCCCTGCAACCCCTTATAAGGTTACTTACCTGCAAGCACTTTCTGGAGTAAGAAATAAAATTGCTTTCCCTGATCTAAAAGCTTTTGTAGAAAAAGTAAAGGCTGGTAATCCAAATGCTCGTGTGGTTATTAACAGAGCTGAATTGGTTGTTAATATTAGCAATGGAACTGATGTATCTCCATGGAATCCGGCACAAAGATTGTCACTTTACAGACTTGACATAGCCGGACAAAGAGTGAATTTAATAGATAACATTGCTCCTACTCAAGCCAGCAACAATCCATCTTATGCTGGATCAGAAGCTGCATTTGGTGGCTTTTACGACACTGTAAATAAAAGATACATATTCACTGTAACGGCTTATCTACAATCTTTGATTGATGAGAAGACTAAAGATTACGGCACTTATCTTTCGCCAAGTTCACTTACAGAATACAATATTTTCCCTTCATTAACCTCTGGAGCACGCTCAATCATTAACACGGCGACTCCCGGAACGAATGAAAAAGGCCTTAAGTTAAACATCTACTATACCAGAGTTGATTAACTAAATTAATTTAACACACTATTGCGTTTATATCCTCCGAGATCATTAATTTCGGAGGATACTTTTTTTAAACCCATTTAGTATGTGCGGAATAGTTGGTTATATCGGTCACAGAGAAGCTTGGCCAATCGTTATTAAAGGATTAAAAAGATTAGAATACCGTGGGTACGACAGTGCCGGTATTGCACTTATTTCTGACACGAAATTAAACATCTACAAGAAGGCGGGCAAGGTAACGGAATTAGAAAATTTTGCCGCAGGTAAAGACCTTTCCGGAACTATCGGCATCGGCCACACCAGATGGGCAACCCATGGCGCTCCATCAGATAGAAATTCCCATCCACATACTTCTAATAATGGCAAGCTTACCATAATCCACAATGGAATTATCGAAAACTATGCTACGCTTAAAGAAGAGCTAAAAACAAGAGGACACGAGTTTAAAAGTGATACCGACACTGAAGTTTTAGTTCACTTAATTGAAGAGATTTATAAAAATGAAAAGGTAGATCTGCTTGAAGCAGTTCGATTAGCCTTGCGCGAGGTTAATGGGGCTTATGCCATTGTTCTAATGGACGAAGAACATCCTGACCAATTAATAGCGGCAAGAAAAGGTAGTCCAATGGTAATAGGTGTTGGAGACGGAGAGTATTTTATCGCCTCGGATGCCACCCCCATCGTTGAATACACTAAAAACGTAATCTATTTAAACGACAACGAAATTGCTTTTATCAAACGCGATGAGCTATTGATTAAACGATTGGATAATGTTGTTCAAACCCCTTACGTGCAAGCGCTAGAGCTTAAACTCGAAATGCTTGAAAAAGGTGGCTATGAACATTTCATGCTAAAAGAAATCTTTGAGCAATCGCGCTCCATAAGGGATTGTATGCGTGGGCGCATTTACCCAAATGAAGGTAAAGTACAATTAGGAGGAATAAAAGAATACGCCGACAAGCTAAAAAATATTGATCGCATTATCATTGTTGCTTGTGGCACTTCCTGGCATGCAGGCTTAGTAGGAGAATATCTAATTGAGGAATATGCACGAATTCCTGTAGAAGTTGAATATGCCTCAGAGTTTAGGTACAGAAATCCTATAATTACTGAAAAAGATATTGTAATTGCTATTTCTCAATCGGGCGAAACCGCCGATACAATGGCGGCTATTGAAATGGCAAAAGAAAAAGGAGCTACCATTTTTGGTGTATGTAATGTTGTTGGCGCTTCTATACCAAGGCTTACTGATGCAGGCGTTTATACACATGCAGGCCCTGAAATTGGAGTTGCATCCACCAAAGCCTTCACCGCTCAGGTTACGGTACTTACTTTGATGGCCTTTTACATGGCCCAGCAAAAAGGCACCATCGCTAATTCCAAATTAATTGAATTACTTACTGAGTTAGATTGTATTCCGGAAAAAATTCAAATTGCACTTGAATCCAATGAACTCATAAAGGAAATTGCCCAGAAATTTAAAGATTCAAGAAATTGCTTATTCCTTGGTAGAGGAAGTGGCTTTCCTGTGGCGCTAGAAGGAGCTTTAAAGCTCAAGGAGATCTCTTATATACATGCAGAGGGTTATCCGGCCGCTGAGATGAAACACGGGCCCATTGCCTTAATTGACGAAGAAATGCCTGTAGTTGTTATTGCTACTAAAAACTCCTCTTACGAGAAGGTAATTAGTAATATTCAGGAAGTAAAGGCTAGAAAGGGAATTGTTTTGGCAATTGTTACCGAAGGGGATGTTGAAGTAAGAAAGATGGTTGACTATTGCATAGAGATTCCTGATGCCAGCGAAGCATTTTTACCATTGCTGGCTACAATCCCCCTTCAATTACTATCTTACCATATAGCAGTTTTGAGAGGTTGCAATGTTGATCAGCCAAGGAACCTGGCCAAATCAGTTACTGTAGAATAAACGAGAGCATCTGAGATAAAAATGGCTGCCTTATTAAGTTGAGGCAGCCATTTTTTATATCCGGTTTAGAAAGGTAGATCTCCTGAAGCGTCAGTAGGATCTATATAATCCGTTTCGCTTTTTGGTGTACTATTTTCTCCCGTGGCAGGTGTTTGTTCAAAATCACTTTTTCTGCCCAGAATAGTAAAATTCTCTGCAACCACCTCGGTAACATACTTTTTTACTCTCTCTTTGTCTTCGAATGAACGGGTACGAAGCTTACCTTCAATGTAAACAAGCTTACCCTTTTGCAAATACTTTGAGGCTACTTCTGCTAAACCTCTCCACAAAACAATGTTATGCCATTCTGTTTGCTCTATTCGTTTGCCATCTTTGTTATACGTTTCTGATGTTGCCAATGGGAAACTAGCTACTGTTACACCACCATCTAAATGTCTGACTTCAGGATCTTTTCCTAAATGTCCTACTAAAATAACTTTGTTAATACCTGACATGAATTCTGAATTTACTAATTAACTGAATAAGAGCTTATAAAATTTGTGATCACTTTAGGTTGCGGCAATTCGTCGAACTCTTGTAATGAAACCCATTTTATTTCTGCATTCTGATTAAAGTTAATGATATAATTATCTAAAGCAAAAAATTGAACATATATAGTTTGGTGGGTTAATAAATGTTTTTTCTGCTCTAAAGGAGTGATTGTACAGGTATCGCCAAAACCATCCTTTAACTTATCCAGGAATTGTCCTTGTACCTCAGTATAATTATCATCGGTTTCTATCAAAGGAAAATCATACAGTTCCTGCCAGATATCTCCCGGATTCCTTTTATTAACTAAGATTTCATCACCCTCAATACACACCAAATAATTAAAATAACGGGTGCGTTTTTTAAGTTTCTTCTCCTTAACGGGAAGTACATTTACAAGTTCATTTTTGCTGGCAAAACAATCAGATTGAACAGGGCATGATTGACAGGAAGGAGATTTAGGTTTACATTGCAATGCGCCAAACTCCATAATTGCCTGATTATATACAGAAGGCTCCTGCCCGACTATTAGTTTTTGAGCCAGTTCTATAAATTGCTTTTTACCTGAAGTACTATTTATTGGTGTATCGATTCCAAAATACCTAGACAATACCCGAAAAACATTTCCATCAAGAACTGGTTTCATCTCATTGGAAGAAAAGGATGATATTGCTGCCGCAGTATAGTCGCCTATCCCCTTTAAACGGATAAGATCGTCGTATTTAGTGGGAAACTTTCCGTCATAAATTTCCTGAATTTGTCGTGCAGTATAAAGCATATTTCTTCCTCTGGAATAATACCCTAAACCCTGCCAAAGTTTTAAAATTTGGGTTTCAGATGCTGCAGCAAAAGCGGTAATTGTTGGATAATTTTCTAAAAACCTATTGAAATAAGGTAACCCCTGTTCAACCCGTGTTTGTTGAAGAATGATTTCGGATAACCAAATAACATAAGCATCCGTCGTACCCCGCCATGGCAGATCTCTTTTATTATTTAAATACCATTTTACTATTTCCGTTTGAAAAATCATAAGGACAAAAATACAGCGTTATTAATTTGTTTTCGGCAAAACTTGCAATTCTCTGATACAATGTGAAACAAATAAATCATCTTTTATTTTCCTATCTCATTAAAAAGCAATACTTTTGCAACCCCAAATCACTTATAAAGTATATAATACACTATAAATAAATAATAGAATATGACTAAGGCAGATATTATTTCAGAAATATCAACAAAAACAGGAATTGAAAAGGTAGATGTACAAGAAACCGTTGAGGCATTTTTCAAAGTGATCAAGAACAGTATGATCGGAGGAGAGAATGTATATGTTAGAGGTTTTGGTAGTTTTGTTGTAAAAAAGAGAGCGCAAAAAACTGCGAGAAATATTTCTAAAAACACTGCGATTATTATCCCAGAGCACTTTGTTCCAAGTTTTAAACCAGCAAAAGTTTTTGTTGACAAAGTAAAGAACAATTCAAAAAAAGTAAGCGTAGAAGCTTAATCAACTTATGCTAAACAATATCCGTTCAAAACAAATTATCATAATTGGAGCAATAGTATTGCTTGGAGCGTTTTTGTTTACAAGGGATATTAAAGGTTTAGTTAAGCCAAAAGAGCAAACGAGCAATGTTCCTGCTGCAGGGCCAATGGCTTCAGAGGCTCCTCAGCCAATTAGTTTGGAAGAAGTTTCGGCTTCTGGGAAAACTCTGATCAGCCCTAACTTTGCTGCTGAAATCACTTCACTTGAGAATGCATTTAAAGCTGCTGCTGATAAAGATAAAATCGCGTCGGCAAAAGTACTTGCTCAAAAATGGGATGATGTTGAACAAAGCGCACCAAGTGCTTTATACCTTGAGATTATAGCCAATCAAGAGAAAACCTTAAACAGTTGGTTAGTTACCGGAGACCGCTTCTTAAAAGCGTTTGATAGCTCTAGAGACAGTTTATTACAACCTGCATTATTACAGAGAGCAAATGCTGCTTATACTAATGCAATGAGTATTGACTCGACAAGCAATGATGCGAAGACCGGTTTAGGTATCACAATTGTGGATGGATTGGGAATGCCGATGAAAGGTATTGCATTATTAATGGATGTGGTAAAAAAAGACCCAAAGAATTTGAAAGCGAATATGAGTTTAGGTACATTTGCAATCAAATCTGGTCAGTTTGACAAAGCCATCACCAGATTTAACAACATTATCACCATTAAGCCTTCTCCAGATGCTTACTTCTATTTAGCTACAGCTTACGAAAGCCTCGGCAAAAATACAGATGCAATTGATGCTTATTTGAAGAGTAAAAAGCTAGCTGCAAATCCTAAGTTATCTAAATTTATTGATGACAAAGTATTGGAGCTAAAGAGTAAAAATTAATAAACAGATTTAAAAAATATTTAAAATTCAAGACTATGCCAAGCGGTAAAAAAAGAAAAAGACATAAAATGGCTACCCACAAACGCAAAAAACGTTTAAGAAAAAACAGACATAAGAAAAAATAATTTTTCTTATTGATTTGCACAGAAATAAGGCTACGATGAGATCTTAGCCTTATTTTTCGTTGCAAATGTTTTTTTTATTTGTCCATGTGTTAATAAGGCATTTATTGCCTTAAAATCTGTAGCTTTTGGTAAAAGAATTAATTATAGATTCCTCTCCACTGGGAGTAACCATAGCTTTAGTTGAAGACAAACAACTTGTAGAACTTCATAAAGAACAGATCAACAACAACTACGCCGTTGGCGACATTTATTTAGGCCGCATTAAAAAAATTATGCCGGGTCTAAATGCTGCGTTCGTAGATGTTGGTTATGAAAAAGATGCATTCTTGCATTATTTTGATCTCGGTCCTCAAGTTCAATCTTTAATTAAGCTAACTAAAATCAAGCGTAACGGCTCTGTTAATGGCACTCTACTGGATAATTTCAAGCTAGAAGGAGACATTAACAAAGCAGGCAAAATATCAGAAGTGGTAAGCAAGAATCTTGTTTTACCTGTTCAGATAGCAAAAGAGCCAATTTCAACCAAAGGTCCTCGTTTAAGTTCAGACCTTTCAATAGCCGGCAGATATATTGTATTAGTTCCTTTCTCTAATGTAATTTCTATTTCCAAAAAGATTAAAAGCAATACCGAACGTAATCGTTTAAAAAAGATTATTGAAAGTATTAAGCCTAAAAACTTTGGGGTAATTATCAGAACCGTTTCAGAAGGTAAAGGTGTTGCAGAACTCCAGAAAGATCTTCTAGATTCTGTAGCTAAATGGGAAAGCTTCATTAAAAAGCTTCCTGATGCAGAACCATCTAAACGGGTTTGGGGAGAAATGGATCGTACATCAACATTAATCCGTGATATTTTAAGCACTGATTTTACTAATGTTTATGTAAGCGATAATAACCTGTTTGAAGACATTCGTTCTTATGTTCATGAAATCTCTCCAGAAATGGAAAAGATTGTAAAATTATACAAACATAAGGAGCCTATTTTTGAGCATTTCGGTATTGAAAAACAAATTAAGAACTCTTTCGGTAAAACTGTAAACTTAGCAGGAGGAGCTTACCTTGTAGTTGAACATACCGAAGCCCTTCATGTGGTTGATGTAAACAGCGGAAACAGAACTGCGAGCAAAGAAAATCAGGAAGACAATGCTTTACAGGTTAATAAAGAAGCCGCTAAAGAAATTGCCCGCCAACTTCGTTTAAGGGATATGGGTGGTATTGTAGTAATCGATTTTATCGACATGCACAAACCTACCAATCGTAAAATGTTGTTCGATTATCTGAAGGATCTGATGTTGCTGGATCGTGCCAAGCACACCATATTGCCTCCAAGTAAGTTTGGCCTTGTTCAAATTACACGCCAGCGTGTAAGACCAGAAATGAACATTGTAACCAGTGAGAAATGCCCTACCTGCGACGGTACGGGGGAAATTAAGGCCAGTATTGTTTTAATGGATGACATTGAAAATAACCTGACCTATATTTTGCAGGAGCAAAACGAAAAAAATATTACGCTTTGTGTACACCCGTATATTGAAGCTTTCATTAAAAAGGGTTTTATCTCTTTACAGTGGAAATGGTTTTTTAAATTCGGACAACGAATCAAAATCAGAGCAGTCTCATCTTATAATTTGACTGAGTTTCACTTTCTTTCTTCAAAAGACGAAGAAATTAAATTGTAAGTTTTAACTTAATTAACAAACAGGCCCGATTTCTATGAAATTGGGCCTGTTTGTTTTAATAGAATTAAGCATAAATTCGTAGAATTAAATCGTAATCAAATTGGCTAAAACTAAATCAGCATATTTCTGTCAAAGTTGTGGATATGAATCGGCAAAGTGGCTTGGAAGATGTCCATCTTGTAATGAATGGAACACCTTTGTAGAGGAAATCATAGAGAAAACAAGTGCTAAAGTTCCTTCCTGGAAAACATCAACCGGTACCCAACGCTTAAATAAACCATCTAAAGTTGATGATATTCAATCTATAAGTGAAGACAGAACTTTAACAGGAGATCTGGAGCTCGACAGAGTATTAGGAGGCGGCCTGGTTGCCGGATCAGTTATTCTAATAGGTGGAGAACCCGGCATTGGGAAATCTACACTGATGCTTCAGTTGGCGCTAAATATCTCCGGCAAAAAAATCCTATACGTATCAGGTGAAGAAAGCGAACAGCAGATCAAAATGAGAGCAGAACGCATCACTAAATCACCTAAGGCTGATTGCTATATCCTTACAGAAACTTCTACTCAAAATATTTTTAAGCAAATTGAGGCCCTTGAACCGAACATCATAATAGTTGATTCGATACAAACCCTTCACTCCTCAAATATTGATTCAACCCCAGGAAGTGTGTCTCAGGTTAGAGAATGTACCGCCGAATTACTCAGGTTTGCAAAGGAAACTGATACCCCTGTATTTCTAATCGGCCATATCACTAAAGACGGAACCATTGCAGGACCAAAAATCCTTGAACACATGGTTGACACTGTTTTACAATTTGAAGGCGACAGACATCATGTATACCGTATTTTACGCTCTATAAAGAACCGTTTTGGTGCAGCGGCTGAATTGGGAATTTATGCCATGCATAGTACCGGTTTGAGAGAAGTATCCAACCCATCTGAAATCTTATTATCACAACGTGATGAAGAGATGAGCGGAATTGCCATATCAGCTACTTTAGAAGGCGCCAGACCAATGTTAATAGAAACACAGGCGTTGGTTAGCGCAGCGGCATACGGAACGCCTCAGCGCTCAGCAAATGGCTTTGACACTAAAAGAATGAATATGCTCCTTGCCGTGCTGGAAAAAAGATGTGGTTTTAGATTAAGTACTCGTGACGTATTCTTAAATATCGCCGGTGGTATTAAAGTTGAAGATCCAGCGATTGACCTCGCTATTATGGTTGCAATAATCTCTTCCCATGAGGATATAGCCATTTCTTCTAAAATTTGCTTTGCAGCTGAAGTTGGTCTATCCGGAGAAATCAGAGCCGTTAATAGAATAGAGCAACGTATCTCTGAGGCAGAAAAACTTGGGTTCGAAAGAATCTTTATCTCAAACTATAATTTAAAAGGGCTAATATTAGATCGATTTAAAATTGAGATAACTCCGGTAAGGAAAATTGAGGATGTATTTTCATTACTATTTGGGTAACTAATTAAATGTTTAAACAGCTATCGCTGTGTATATTTTACGTTTAGTTTCCACATGTTGGGGATATTATTTCCCTTTAAAATATTTGCCACAAATCCACATAAAACTCACATAAACCTAATTACAAGCAAGTTACACCACGTAAAAAGGCTTAAATATAAACTGGCCGGCTAATTGCAATTACCTACATGTTATCAGTCATTTATGAATGGTAATAAACAATAGGGATGATTATCCTCGTTATCGTAAGATAGCGAGGATTTTTTCATTTTAAGCCAAAGTAATTGTAATTTAGAACCCATTAAAAAGGTTCTCCTTTTTGATATTTGATTGATTAAACCCTGCCTTCTCCGAGGCAGGGTTATTTTTTATATCCCGTATTCATTCCACGAATTAAATGGTAGAGGAAAGTTAAATTTTAATACCTTTAAATCTTAAAATCTCTTAACCTTATAATAATGATTATAATATTTATTATCCTCTCCGTTATTTTGATATTTGGCGTCAGCATATATAATTCGCTGATTGGCAAAAAAAATCAGGTAACCAATGCTTTCTCTGCCATTGATGTTATGCTTAAAAAACGTTTCGATTTACTTCCTAACTTAATTGAAACTGTTAAACAATATATGCAGTACGAAGGAGACCTATTAACCAAGGTAGTAGAATTACGTGCCAAAGCCGGTAGTCCAAACTTAAGTAACGAAGAAAGGTTAGACCTTGACAAGCAATTAAGTTCAAGTGTGAAAGGCCTAATGGTAAACGTAGAGAACTATCCGGATCTAAAAGCAAATCAGAACTTTTTGAACCTACAAAGTACATGGACTGAAAGCGAAGAACAAATTGCTGCTGCCAGAAGAACTTATAATGCTTCGGTTACAGACTACAACAATGCCATCATGATGTTTCCCGGAAATATTTTTGCAGGGATGATGAACTACCAACCTATTGCTGTACTAGCCAACACTGAGGAGGAGCGTAAAAACATAAGTGCTAAAGACCTTTTTAATAACTAATGGCAGAAGAAACTGCAGCTCTACCTTCTCTACAAACTGTACTCAATGAACTTGAAGTACAAAGAAAAGAGCTCTCAAACTTAAAGATAAAAGCATATTTATTCCTTGCTTCGGGCATAACACTTATAGCTATAGGTGCTATGTTGGGTAGCCTGGTAATTGCCGGAGCCATTTGTGGTGGTATACTCATAATTTTTTCCATTGTATTTTTCAGTAAAGCCGGCCAAAAATTTAGTGATTACAGAGATCAATTTAAACAAAGAGTAGTTTCTTCAGCATTAAAATCTATAGATCAAAGCCTCAAGATTGAATATAAGTATGGATTGCCCGAGAACGACTTTATTAATTCTCAGTTATTTACCCAACGTCCGGACAGATACACTAGTGAGGATCAAATTTATGGCAATGCAGGTAAAACGCAGTTCGCTTTCTCTGAAGTTCATGCAGAGTACAAGACTGAGACTCAAACAAAAAACGGTAGACAAGAGCATTGGCATACCATTTTAAAAGGAATCGTATTTTGGGCCGATTTTAACAAGAACTTTAATGGATTGACAGTAGTTAAGCCTAAAGACATGGGTAACGCTCTGGGCGCCTGGATATCCGACAAAATGCCAATCTTCTCTTCGTCTAGCAAACAGCTTGTAAAGCTTGAAAGCCCTGAATTTAACAAGGCTTTTGTTACCTATTCGACCGACCAAGTGGAAGCCAGATACATTCTGACTCCTGCAATGATGGAACGACTATGCGAACTAAACGACAAAAGTGGCGCAACAATCTCTGTATCTTTTATTGGCTCTTACGTTTACATTGCCTTCCCACTAGAAAAGGATTACTTTGAACCTCCTGTATTTAAAAGCCTGCTCACCACCAAATCATTAGATGAAGATCTTAGCATAATTCGTTTTATGTATTCAATTATTGCCGAATTGGACCTTAACACAAGGATCTGGGGCAAGGAATAAAAATTAGTTAAAATAAAAAAAGTCCCTTTCGGGACTTTATATTATTTAGATAAATACATTGATTTGTCTTTAATCAATTTCCTGAAGTAAGGATCTTCAGTATCTTTGATAAACCTGATGGCCTCACCTGTCGATTTCATTTCCGGACCTAACTCCTTAGTAACTTCAGGGAATTTGTAGAAAGAGAATACCGGTTCTTTAATTGCATAACCCTCCAGCTTACGCTCGATTGTAAAATCTTTCAGTTTATTTACACCCAGCATCACTTTGGCAGCAATGTTAATATAAGGAACATCATAAGCCTTAGCAATGAAAGGAACAGTCCTTGACGCCCTTGGATTAGCCTCAATTACATATACTTTCTCATCTTTAACCGCAAACTGAATATTCAGCAAACCGATCACATTTAGTGCTCTTGCAATCTTTTTAGAGTAAACCTCCATGTCGTTCATTACCTTTTCAGATAAGCTGAAAGGTGGCAACACCGCACTAGAGTCTCCGGAGTGAATACCGGCTGGTTCAATATGCTCCATCAATCCAATGATATGAACATCTTCACCATCACTGATTGAGTCTGATTCTGTTTCTTCAGCTCTATCAAGGAAGTGATCAATAAGCACCCTGTTTCCAGGTAAGTCACCTAATAATTTTACTACAGCTTTTTCAAGATCCTCATCGTTAATAACAATGCTCATCCCTTGTCCGCCCAGTACATAACTTGGTCTTACTAATACCGGATAGCCTACTTCATTTGCTACAACAATTGCTTCTTCAGCATTCTCTGCAACACCATATTTTGGATATGGAATCTCTAGTTCTTTTAAAAGATCAGAGAAGCGACCTCTATCCTCGGCAACATCCATATCATTATATGAAGTACCAATTATCTTAATTCCATTCTCTTGAAGCTTTTCAGCCATTTTTAAGGCAGTTTGACCACCAAGCTGAACAATTACTCCAACTGGATTTTCAAGTTCTATAATTTCTCGTACATGCTCCCAGAACACAGGCTCAAAGTATAGCTTATCTGCCATGTTAAAGTCTGTAGAAACAGTTTCAGGATTACAGTTAATCATGATAGCCTCGAAACCGGTTTCTTTAGCTGCTAATAGTCCGTGTACACAAGAGTAATCAAACTCGATACCTTGTCCGATACGGTTAGGTCCAGAACCTAAAACAATCACTTTCTTTTTATCAGACGGGATCGACTCATTCTCTTCTTCAAAAGTTGAGTAGTAATAAGGTGTTTGTGCAGCAAACTCAGCAGCACAAGTATCTACCATTTTATAAACACGTCTAATACCTAAAGATTTTCTGCGCTCATAAACCTCATCTTCCGTTACATTTCCAAGCAGATAAGCGATCTGAATATCAGAGAAGCCTTTCTGTTTTAAGGTAAAGAAGAAATCTTTAGGGATATTATTTAGCGAATAACGTTTCAATTCTGTTTCCAGCTGAACTAATTCATGAATTTGCGATAAGAACCATTTATCGATACGGGTAACTTTCCTGATCGACTCCAATGGTACACCCATGCTCATGGCATCTTTAATCAGGAATAAACGATTCCAGCTTGGATGCTCAAGACCATGCATGATCTCTTCGATACTACGGCTATGTTTACCATCAGCACCCAAACCTGCTCTGCCAATTTCCAAACTCTGACAAGCTTTTTGTATTGCTTCAATAAAAGTACGTCCGATGGCCATTACCTCACCTACAGATTTCATCTGTAAGCCCAATTCCGTGTTAGCGCCTTTAAATTTATCGAAGTTCCAACGAGGAACTTTCACAATCACATAATCAAGTGTTGGCTCAAAATATGCTGATGTAGTTTTTGTAATCTGGTTTTCTAATTCATCCAGATTATAGCCTATAGCCAGTTTAGCTGCAATTTTAGCAATTGGATAACCGGTAGCCTTACTTGCCAATGCTGACGAGCGAGATACCCTTGGGTTAATCTCAATTGCGATAATTTCATCGTTATCAGGATTAACCGAGAACTGCACATTACAACCTCCAGCGAAGTTTCCTATTGCACGCATCATTTTGATCGCCTGGTTACGCATATCCTGGTAGCAGCGATCAGATAATGTCATTGCAGGCGCCACAGTGATCGAGTCGCCAGTATGGATGCCCATTGGATCAAAATTTTCAATAGAACAGATAATGATCACATTGTCATTACTGTCCCTTAACAATTCCAATTCATATTCTTTCCAACCTAAAACAGCTTGTTCTACCAACACCTCATGTGTAGGAGAAGCTTCAAGTCCTCGTTTTAAAGCCTGGTCAAATTCTTCCTTCCTGTGTACGAACCCACCACCAAAACCACCTAATGTATATGAAGGGCGAATTACTAGTGGATAACCAATTTCCTGGGCAGCTTCTTTACCTTCGAGGAAAGAATTGGCAATTTTTGAAGTTGCAACTCCTACACCTATATCAACCATTAACTGGCGGAAGGCTTCACGGTTTTCGGTTTTTTCGATTGCAGCAACATCTACACCGATCACCCTTACTCCATATTTCTCCCATATTCCACGTTCAGATGCTTCAATACAAAGATTCAATGCTGTTTGGCCACCCATGGTAGGCAATACTGCATCAATTTTACGTTCTTGTAAGATCTGCTCGATAGAATCTACGGTCAATGGCCATAGGTAAACATGATCACCGATTACTTTATCGGTCATAATGGTCGCAGGATTGGAATTAATGATCGAAACTTCGATTCCCTCTTCTTTTAAAGATAAGGCGGCTTGAGATCCTGAGTAATCAAACTCACAAGCTTGACCGATGATAATAGGACCTGATCCGATGATGAGTACCGAGCGTATGGAGGTGTCTTTAGGCATAAGGCTTTAAAAAGTCTAAAGTTATAAGGGTAAAAAATGCAATTATTGTAGACTGGAATTGTCTTAGAGATTTCTTTAGTATCATTAAAGATCCCCGACTCTTCTGTCGGGATGCAAAGTTACGCTTTTGATCATTATAAATCAGGTATTTTTTCAAAAACCCTCATAAACAGAAAAAGAGGCTCAATAGCCTCCCATTTAAACTTTAATCCACAGATTTATTGCTTAAGTCTTATTTGTCCAACATCAGTTGTGGTACTATCCAACACAGCAACGTTTATTAAAGATGCATCTCTACTAGGAAGCTTGCCTTTAATCCATACTACATAGGTTCCCGGTTTTACATTACTAATGGTAAAATTCTCTCCATTAATATTAGCCTTTAATGTATCACTTCCCGATATGGCTATCACCTGTACTACGCTGTCTACAGAGGAAACTTTCCCTTTAATACCGCCATCTTTAATTGTAACGAATGCAAATAATAACAGCGAGAATGCTGTAATTAACAAAAAATTCACACTTATCCTTTTCATGGGTAGTCAATTAATCCTTTACCATTTCTCCTATCAAACGTTCAATCGAATAGTATCATTACGTAGTAATCATATTATTTTTTCAAATACAGCTTTAATTACAATCAGATGATTATAAGTATAAGAGGTATAATATTGTGAATACGTTTAGGATAATTACTTTTGGCAAATGTTTGATGTTTTAAAAGACAGTTTTACGCAGTTATTTCTACAAACCGGATTACTGGAATGGTTCGGCGTTTTCACAGGAATATTGTGTGTGTGGCTAGCAGCCAAAAACAATATCTACAACTGGCCTATTGCCATAGTTAGTGTTGTTATCTATATCTTCATCTTCTTCGAATCTAAGTTGTACGCAGATATGGGTTTACAGGTCTATTTTTTTGCCATGAATGTTTATGGCTGGTACTTTTGGAGTAAAAACAGAAATAATCCCGAAGCATCTAGACCAATTGCGATTATAACCCAAAAAGAAATTATCCTGTCTATTTTAGGCGTAATTGTTTTTACGGCAATACTAGGTTTTGTACTTAAGAAAAACACAGATGCCTCTTTCCCATTTTTAGATAGCTTTTGTACTGCATGTAGTTTAATAGCGCAGATATTTCTTGCAAGAAAGGTATTGCAAAACTGGCTAATCTGGATTTTTGTTGACATTATATATGTAGGCATGTACATCTCGAAAGATTTGTATGCTACAGCAGTTATGTATGCGTTATATGTCTATATTGCCTCAGTAGGCTATTTAGATTGGAGGAGAACTTATCGTGAACAGACCCATTAAAAAGATAGCTATTGTTGGTCCGGAGAGTACCGGAAAATCAACCATTACCCAGCAACTTGCAAAACAGTACAATACCTTGTGGGTACCAGAATATGCCCGTTATTATTGTGCAGCATTAACTGAGCCTTGTAATTTACAAGATGAGGTGAATATGTTTCACGGACAGTTGGCACTTGAAGATTCTATCCTTGCTATCGCCGAAAAAGATCTGATTTTCTGTGATACAACCTTCATCACTGTAAAAATATGGAGTGACGAGGTTTTTGGAGAAACTCCGCAGATTGTTCTGGATGCACTTCCAAAATACAATTACGACTTATACTTACTGATGGATATTGATCTGCCATGGCAAGAAGATCCTCTTCGTGATTTCCCTCATAAACGCGAGCATTTCCTGCAAGTTTGGCACAAAGAACTTAACACGCTAAACGCAGCATATGTTATCGTTAGCGGACAGGGAGATGATAGGCTAAATAATGCAATTACAGCTGTAGAAACATTCCTTAAAAACGCCTAGCAATCTCATTATTCTCTTGTTCTTGAACGCAAATATACTGTTATAAAAAAAATCAATACCTTTGTGCTATCAAAAAGGGGTGCCTTGTTTTGTAAAAAACACAAAAACAGGCTGAGAGCATACCCATTATATCTTTAAACAGATATATGCACCTGATCCGGATAATGCCGGCGGAGGGATTGGAGTTATGGAGTTTAACTGGGCTGTAAGTACCCCTTACTTGCAGTGGTTTAACTAAAAGAAACAAGAAATTGAAAAAATTAATGATCACAGCGCTTGCTGTGTTGCTATTACCAGTCTTGGTAAAAGCGCAATTCACCATTTCGGGTAGTATATCCGAAAAATCAAATGCTACATTACCTGGCGCTACTATTAAGTTAAAAAACAAATCCGCCGGAACAACTGCTGATAAACAAGGAAAATACGAATTAACCAATTTAAAATCAGGAAGCTACACTCTATTAATAAGTTACCTTGGGTATCAAACAATAGAAAAAAACATAACCATTAATTCAAATCAAATATTCGATTTTGTTTTAGTACAATCAGCTTTCCTTGCTGATGAGGTTATTGTAAGTGCAACCCGTGCAAATGAAAAATCTGCAACCACTTATAAAAACATTAGCAAAGCAGACATCGAACAAAACAACTTCGGACAGGATCTTCCCTTTATACTAAACAACACACCTGGTGTGGTTGTTACTTCTGATGCCGGTGCAGGTGTAGGGTATACAGGCATTAGGATACGAGGTAGCGATGCAAGCAGGATAAACATTACTGTAAATGGAATCCCGTATAATGACAGCGAAAGCCAGGGCACATTTTGGGTAAATATGCCTGATTTTGCTTCTTCAGTTGACAACATCCAAATCCAACGTGGTGTGGGTACGTCAACAAATGGCGCTGGTGCATTCGGAGGAAGTCTGAACATTCAAACTACATCAAGTTCAGAAAATCCTTATGCAGAAATAAATAATACTTACGGAAGCTTCAACACGCTTAAAAACACGGTTAAGGTAGGTACCGGTCTTATAGATGGTAAATGGAGCTTTGATGGCCGTTTATCAAGAATTAATTCTGACGGGTTTATTGATCGTGCAGCATCTAATCTTAAATCATACTTCCTATCAGGCGCTTACCATGGAAAAAGTGATATACTACGTATAAATGTATTCTCAGGAGCAGAAGAAACATACCAAGCCTGGAATGGTGTTCCAGAGGCTAAACTGCGAGGAGATATTGAAGCTCTAAAAGAACATTACAATAACAACCTTGGTTATCTATACAATACGAAAGCAGATTCTTTAAATCTCTTTAATTCGGATAACAGAAAATACAATCAGTTCCTTTACAAGGATCAAAATGATAATTACAAACAAAATCATTATCAGGCTTTATACGCAAAGCAGTTTAACGAGAAATTCTCATTCAATGGTGCTCTGCACTTAACTCAAGGTGAAGGCTATTTTGAAGAATACAAAAACGATCAGAAATTTAAGAAGTATGGATTGCCAAATGTAGTAGTTGGCGGAACCACTATCGAAAAAACAAATCTGATTCGTCGCCGTTGGTTAGATAATGATTTTTACGGAGTTACTTATGCCTTTACTTACCAACCTCAGTCTAGTTTAAATTTCACCCTTGGAGGAGCATATAATCAATACAGAGGTAAACATTTTGGACAAATTATATGGGCAGAATATGCATCTACGGCAACTAATGACTACCATTACTACGATGGCAAAGGAAATAAAGATGACTTCAATAGCTACTTTAAAGTAAACTATAGTCCAGTATCTCAATTAAGCTTATTTGCAGATGTACAATACAGAAATGTACAATATGATATCTCTGGAACTGACAAGAATCGTAGAAATTTAGACTTCAAGAACAACTACAATTTCTTTAATCCTAAAGTCGGAGCAACTTATTTCTTAAATGATTTAAGCAATTTTTATGCATCATTTAGTGTTGCCAATAAAGAGCCAAATCGCGACGATTTCACAAACTTAAAAGAAGGACTGGCAGTTCCCAAACCAGAACGCTTAAACAATGTAGAGGCTGGTTATCGTTTTAAAAACAGCGACTTTAATGCTGGCGTAAACGTATATGGGATGTTCTATAAAGATCAATTGATCTTTACTGGAGAAATCAATGAATACTCTGATGCATACCGCCAAAATGTAGACAAGAGTTACAGGATTGGATTAGAGCTCGATGCTTCTTACATTATCAGTTCCCACTTTGCAGTTAATGCCAATGCAGCATTCAGTAGAAATAAGATCAAGAATTATATAGATTATGTATCTGAATATGATGCAGATTATAACTTAATTAATGTACAAGCTACAAATTATGCTAATCCAGACATCTCTTTTTCACCAAATGCGGTGTTATTCGGAGAGTTAGTTTATAAGCCGGTAGCTGGTTTTGCTATTGCTTTGCAAAGCAAATATGTGAGCAAACAATACATGGACAACACTCAAAACGAAAGTCGCAAACTCAATGCATATTGGGTAAATAATGCAAGGTTAGGTTATGATTTTAATATTAAAGGAATTAAAAACATAAACATAGGTCTACTGGCCAACAACATTCTGAACAAAAAATACGAAAGTAATGGGTACACCTACAGTTCAATTTACCCATGGGGAACTACAACAGAGAACTTTTACTTCCCTCAGGCCGGAACTAATTTCTTACTTTCGCTAAATTTGAAATTTTAATACCATGAAGAAGTTCATCGAAAAACTACATTTTATTACGCACGACATTGATCAGTTAACGCATACCGAACAAGCACAAATAGCTTGTGAGGCAGGGGCAAAATGGATTCAATATCGCTGTTTAACTAAAAACGACGATGAACTTTTAGAAGATATCAATGTGATTGCTGAAATCTGTGACGATTGGGGGGCTACCCTAATCGTTACAGATCACATTCACCTTAATGGTAAAGCCGACATACAGGGTTTCCATATTGAGGATATGGATGCTGATTTCACAAAGCTTAGAGCTCAATTAGGAGAAGCAGTAACTATTGGTGGTTCTTCGAACACGGTTGAAGGCCTAATCAGACTTGCTAAAGAGGGTGCAGATTATGCCGGATTTGGTCCCTTTAGAGAAACCACAACAAAACCCAACAATGCTCCCCATATTGGTATAGAAGGTTATAAAAAAGCAATGGCAACACTAAATCAAAATGGCATTACCCTGCCTGTTCTAGCAGTAGGTGGCGTTACCTCCGATGATATAGAAGCCATTATGGAAACTGGTGTTTTTGGCATAGCTGCCTCAGCAGCAATAAATCAGGCTGAAGACATGCGAGAAGCATATCTTACATTTTATGACAAGATTATGTAATTGCAGTAAAAATAATCTCAATATTTATTTGTCTATCCACTACATTTGTTCAAAACATTTTTCCTTTTGGACAATACCGAAATCATAAAAAAACCGGATCCTTTTTACGCTGTTCTGCTTTATAGAGAATTCAGATCTTACCTGGGCATGCGTTTCTTTTTTACATTCGCTTACCAAATGCAAGCCGTTATCATTGGCTTTCATGTCTATCATTTAACAGAAGATCCCCTTGCCTTAGGGCTCGTTGGCCTTTGTGAAGCCATTCCCGCAATTGGGATAGCCTTATACGGAGGATATATTGCAGATAAATCAGAAAAAAGGGGGCTTTTACTTAAAGTATTCTTTGGTGTTTTTCTGTGTTCCCTAGTAATGCTTATTGTTACATCTAAACAGATGCATACTTATATCCCCTCAAGTTACATTGTACCCATCATGTACCTTATGGTTTTCGGGATAGGAATAGCCAGAGGGTTCTTCAGCCCTGCAACATTCTCTTTAATGGCGCAGATAATTCCTAAAAGATTGTATCCTAAATCCAGCACCTGGAATAGTACAAGCTGGCAGCTTGCTTCAATACTTGGACCAATGGCTGGCGGTTTAATTTACGGCTACTATGGCATAACGGTAACTTACTATGTAATCATTGCCTTCATATCGATCTCATTAGTTTGTATTTTCTTTTTAAAATCTCATCCACCAACCTTTATTCCAAAAGAAAGTATTGTAAAAAGCCTAACTGAAGGAGTACAATTTGTATTTAAAAATAAAATGATGCTTGGTGCAATGAGTCTCGACCTGTTTTCTGTGTTTTTTGGTGGGGCAGTAGCCCTGCTACCGGTATTTGCCAATGACATCCTTAAAGTAGGCCCAGAGGGATTAGGACTTATGCGAGCAGCAGCCTCTACAGGCGCTGTACTCACCATGCTTATAATGACCGTTTATTCTCCTATGAATAAGCCATGGAGAAATCTTTTAATTGCTGTCACAGGATTTGGAACGAGTATCATCTGCTATGGTCTATCTAAAAACTTCTATTTAACACTTGCGCTTCTATTTATGGAAGGTGCCTTCGATAGTGTTAGTGTAATCATCAGATCCACCATCATGCAATTGCTAACACCAGACGATATGCGCGGACGTGTATCCGCTGTAAATAGCATGTTTATTGGTTCTTCAAATGAGATAGGAGCATTTGAGTCTGGGCTAACTGCGAAACTGATGAGAACAGTACCCGCTGTAGTATTTGGAGGTAGTATGACCATTCTTGTTGCAGGCATCACCTATCTCAAAACAAAAAATTTAACAAAACTGACCCTACAAGAAATCAATGAGCACAATGATCCTTCATCATTAAGTTGATAAGGCTATTTTTTATTCATTCGCCTTCTAATACTAAAGCTCAATAATTTTTTTTGGCTTCTAAAACTACCTAGGCTTTTAGTCGGGTATTGTTCGGCTCTCGTTCGCCCCCGGCCGAACAAGGGCCGAACAAGGTGCGTTTAAAGGTGGTGTTAAAGACGACTATATTATAGGTTGAAATTTGGATCTAATTAGGGCTCATAACTTTAGTAGTAAGATCAAGGTAAGTCGATCATTTAATTAAAACATCAATTGTATTCTATCGATGTTTTAATTAAATGTAAGCAAAATATAAATCCACCATTACATTGCATGCGTTTTACCGCGCTATTCGACGCAATTATACGGAATAAGTCCTTTTGGCCGTTTTAGATGACATTTAAATGGCAATAGATGATCTTTCACCAACCTGTTGTCTCCACATCGCATAATATAAACCACTTTGGAGCACTAGCTCGTCATGAGTCCCTTGTTCTATTACATTCCCCTTCTCTAATACATAAATCCTATCCGCGTGCTTAATTGTAGATAAGCGGTGGGCAATTAATATCGTCATGTGATTATCTATATCAGATACCTCTTTAATTGTTGCTGTAATCTCTTCTTCAGTTAAAGAATCTAATGATGATGTAGCTTCGTCAAACACAAGAATATCTGGTTTACGAAGTAAGGCTCTAGCAATAGATAAGCGCTGTTTTTCGCCACCAGAAACTTTCACACCACCTTCGCCAATCATGGTATCCAAACCTTTATCGGCTCTTGCCAATAAATTCTGACAAGCTGCCTGATGCAATACCCTCATACATTCTTCATCAGTAGCCTCAGGCCTTACAAACTGTAAGTTCTCTCTTATTGTTCCAGAAAACAATTGCGTATCCTGCGTTACAAAACCTATTTTTTCTCGTAATACATCTAGATCAATATTTGTGGCAACAACTCCATTATACTTAATCGCTCCAGCCTTGGGCTGATATAACCCAACCAAAAGTTTAACAAGAGTAGTTTTACCAGAACCGGATGGTCCAACAAAGGCAATCGTTTCGCCAATATTGGTTTCAAAATTGATACCATTTAAGGCATTTGTAGAGGCCGATTGATGTTTAAAGCTAACTTCATCAAACTCCAATTTCTTGATTTTAGCAATTGAGGTTGGATTATCAGGTTTCTTATCCTTTGGAATAGACATGATCCGCTCAAAATTATTTAAAGACACCTCTGTTTCTCTATAAATATTAATGATATTTCCCAATTCCTGTAATGGGCCAAAAATGAAGAAAGAGTAAATAAACAACGAGAAGAATTCACCTACAGTAATTCTTCCGGCAAATATCAGGTACATCATTAAAAAGAGCAGTCCATTACGCAGTAAATTCACAAACGTTCCCTGAATAAAGCTTAAACTACGAATGTATTTCACCTTTTTAAGCTCTAAGCCCAAAATCTTGGTGGTTGTAGTGTTTAGCCTGTTTATCTCTTGTTTAGCAAGTCCTAGACTTTTCACTAACTCTATATTGCGCAGAGATTCTGTAGTTGAACCTGCAAGAGAGGTAGTTTCGGCTACGATGTTCTTTTGAACTTTCTTAATCCGCTTGCTCAGAACTGAACTTAAGAATCCAAGTAAGGGAATAGAAGAAAAGTACACCACCGCAATAACCCAATACACAGAAATGGCGTAAACAGTTACAAAAATGATTCCTATAATACTTGTAAATAGGACATTTATTACTGCCTGAACAAGTTTTTCAGTATCTAATCTAACTTTTTGTAGAATACCTAATGTTTCACCGCTACGCTGATCCTCGAAAACCTGATAAGGTAGCTCCAAAGAATGAGCAAGACCATCAGAATATATTTTAGCACCTAATCTTTGAGTAATTACATTTACATAATAATCTTGAAAATTCTTGGCAATACGAGAAACCATTGCCGCTCCCATAGCCAATAAAATAAGTACACCTGCTCCTTTTATAAACTCGTCTGTACTATAATGCTTATAGTTAGTAACGTATTTATCAATGATTAAGCGAAAAACATACGGATCTAGAAAAGAAAATATCTGATTAACTGCAGCCAGAAAAAGAGCTAGAAGTATTAACCCTTTATAGTTTTTTAAATAGCTGAATAAGATTTTCATAAATAAAATTTGTTAAAAATAAACAAAGGGAATGAAGCATTAACCTCATTCCCTTTAATTTACGTATAAATTATAATCTTGACTTAAACAGTCATGATATCTTTCTCTTTTGCTTCAGCGTGTTTATCGATTTTTATAATATAAGCATCGGTAATTTTTTGAACTTCGCCTTCACCGGTTTTGATTTCATCATCAGAAACACTCTCACCTTTCAATTTTTTAATCCTTTCGTTAGCATCTTTACGGATGTTACGAACAGTAATACGACCTCTTTCAGCTTCTTCCTTAACCTTTTTCACTAAATCTTTTCTACGCTCTTCAGTTAGAGGCGGAACTACCAAACGAATGATAATACCATCGTTTTGAGGATTAATACCGATGTTAGCTTCCATAATTGCACGTTCAATAGGAACTAGTAACGCTTTTTCCCAAGGCTGAATAAGCAATGTACGCGCATCAGGAGTATTGATACTTGCAACCTGACTCAAAGGAGTTGGATTTCCGTAATAATCAACCATAATACCATCTAGCATACCAGCTGAAGCTTTTCCTGCACGAATTTTCGTCAGTTCCGACTCGCAGTGCAAAATGGCCTTGTCCATGGTAGCCTGAGTATCTTGTAATTGTTTCTTTATGAGGTCATTCATGATGTGTAAAATTTAACCAAACTTATATAAAATTTATTGCGATTAGTTTTTAACAAGTGTACCTATGCCATCGCCATTAGCGATTTTCATAAAATTACCTGTTTTGTTCATATCAAAAACAATAATTGGAAGTTTATTCTCTTCGCAAAGTGTAAAGGCAGTCATATCCATTACGTTTAACCCATTTGCGTAAACCTCTTTAAATGTAATTTCTGAATATTTTGTTGCTGTAGGATCTTTCTCCGGATCTGCGGTATAAATACCATCAACGCGGGTTCCTTTTAAAACAACATCAGCTTTTATCTCGATAGCGCGTAAAGCAGCTGCCGAATCAGTAGTAAAATATGGGTTACCGGTACCAGCTCCAAAAATTACAACACGTCCTTTTTCAAGGTGACGTACAGCTCTTCTACGGATAAATGGCTCACAGATTTGTTCCATTTTTATTGCTGTAAGTAATCTTGTTTTAAGACCTACTTTTTCAAGCGCATCTTGCAATGCCATACTGTTAATTACGGTAGCTAACATACCCATATAATCAGCTTGAGCACGGTCCATCCCAGATTTTTCGGCGCTTAAACCTCTAAAAATGTTTCCTCCACCAATAACAATTGCTATTTCAAGGCCTTTGGCATGTACTGCCTTAATGTCTTCAGCATATTGCTTTACAACCTCATTATCAATACCATACTGCTTATCGCCCATTAGCGACTCGCCACTTAATTTCAATAGGATCCGTTTATACTTCATGACTCCAAAAATAACTATTTGTTTTAATTAATAAGGCTCAAATGTTCAACTCCCTCTGCAAAAACTTTTATCAGGTCTAAATTCTCAGAAAGTAATACCAAATTGGCTCTATTACCAACCTTTAAATTACCAATTTTAGCACCCAGATCCATAAGTTTTGCAGGGTTCTGTGATGCCAAGTTCAAAGCATCTGCCAATGGGATGTCGCAATGCTTCACACAGTTTTGTACAGCTTGCAACATTGTAATATTAGACCCTGATAAAGTCCCATCAGGAGTAATGAATTTGTCACCTAAAAGTTGATGCTGATAAGGGCCGATATTACATGAAGTAACTGCATCAGTTATCAAAAACATTCTTTCCTTAAGCAGTCTATAACTCATTTTTACAATTTCAAAATCCACATGGCGTCCGTCTGCAATGATACTTGCCATTGCCTTAGGGTGACTAAACACCGCTGCAGGCAAATTTGGCGATCTATGATGAATCGAAGGCATAGCATTAAATAAATGCGTTGTGGTTTTAAAGCCCATATCATAAGCAGCCCTAGCCTGTTCAAAATTTGCATCACTATGCCCCAGAGATAATACGATATCATTATCGAGCAGGTAATTTATTACCTCATCATCCTGAAGTTCGGCAGCTATGGTCATCATTTTCACGGTACCATCTGCATACTCAAGTAACCTTTTCATCTCATCAAGAGATGCCTTGCAAATGAATTTTTCTATGTGTGCCCCTCTGCGTTTTGCATTAATATGAGGGCCTTCCAAATGAAGCCCCAGGAAGCCTTTGGCTTCGCTACGATAAGCTTTTGCCGCAGCTATAGACCGATTTACTACTTCAGGAGTATTTGTTGCTACACAAGCTAAAAAGCTTGTAGTTCCCTTACTTAGCAAATCCAAATCCATTTGCTTTAATGTTTCTGCTGTCGGATAGGCAGAAAAAAGATTCTTACCACTCCCATAAATCTGCAGGTCGATAAAGCCAGGGCTTAGATAGCTTCCTTCAGCATCTACAATTTCATATCCATTTGGAATCTCTTCAGTGCTGATTTTTACGATTTCACCACCATCAATTAAAATATTATGATCTATGATTTGCGGACCATCTGCGAAGAACTTACAATTTTTAATAGCTAACATACAAATAGAATTATGCTCAAACTTAGATTTTAAAAAGCGTTTATCAGAATATTTCATGCACAAAAAAGGTCCCTTGAAAACAAGGAACCTTTCTTATATCAATGTAAAAGCAATTAAGCTCCTAATTGTACGCGTTTAAATGCAGTAACAGTTAAACCGTTAGCAGTATCATTTAAGAATTTACGAACATCTTTAGATGAATCTTTAACAAATTCCTGGTTTAATAAAGTACTGTCTTTGTAGAATTTATTCAATTTACCAGCAGCAATTTTTTCTACCATTTCTTCAGGTTTACCTTCAGCACGGATTTGTTCTTTAGCGATTTCAGTTTCACGCTCAATAGTAGTAGCATCAACATCAGCTTTATCTAAAGCAACTGGGTTCATAGCAGCAATTTGCATTGCAACATCTTTACCAGCTTCGTCAACACCAGCAACATCTTGGTTTAAAGCAACCAAAACACCCAAACGGTAGTTACCGTGGATGTAAGGAACAACTTTATCACCTGAAACAGTTTCGAATTTAGAGATACCAATTTTCTCACCGATTTTACCAGTGTTTTCGATAATGATATCAGAAACTTTCTGACCATCAACTTCTAAAGATAAAAGCTCTTCTAATGAAGCTGGATTTTTATCGATAGCTAAATCAGTAAATTTATTAGCTAAAGCAACGAAATCAGCATTTTTAGCAACAAAGTCAGTTTCGCAGTTTAATTCAACAACAACACCACGTTTGCCATCAGCTGTAGCTTTAGCAATAACAACTCCTTCGTTAGAATCACGATCCTGACGTGAAGCTGCTACTTTAGCACCTTTTTTACGTAAGTAATCAACCGCAGCTTCGAAATCACCGTTAGCTTCGATTAATGCTTTTTTGCAGTCCATCATACCAGCACCGGTTTGTTGGCGCAATTTGTTTACATCTGCTGCAGAAATTTGTACTGTAGACATTTTATTTCCTTTTTAAGTTATTATCAAAAATTATGGGTTGTACGTGATAGTTGTAAGTAAAACCTCCAACGCACAGCATACAACCCAAATTATACTATTAATTAAGCTTCTTCGCTTGTACCTTCTTCGGTTTCAGCTTCGCTACCTACTTTTTTTCTTCTTGCACCAGGAGCAGCAGCTTCAGGAGCATCAGCAGCAGCTTTAGCAGCTACAGCTTCTTTTTCAGTTTCCTCGTCTTTTTCACGTTTGCGCTCATCTAAACCTTCTTCAATTGCTTTGATGATAACATCAGTAATTAAAGAGATAGATTTAGTTGCATCATCATTCGCAGGGATTGGGAAATCGATGTTTGAAGGATCAGAGTTAGTATCAACCATTGCAAAAGTTGGAATGTTTAATTTCAACGCTTCGCTAACAGCGATGTGCTCTTTTTTAACGTCAATTAAAAAGATAGCAGCTGGTAAACGGTTTAAATCCGCGATACCACCTAATAAGCTTTCTAATTTGATACGCTCACGCTGAATCATTAAACGCTCCTTTTTAGAAAGGATTGAATAAGTACCGTCTTTAGTCATTTTATCGATGGTAACCATCTTCTTGATTGACTTACGTACAGTAGCAAAGTTAGTTAACATACCACCTAACCAACGTTCAGTTACGAAAGGCATGTTTACTTTTTTTGCTTGCTCAGCAACGATTTCTTTAGCTTGTTTCTTAGTTGCTACGAAAAGAATCTTACGACCAGATTTAACGATCTGTTTGATTGCTGAAGCAGCTTCTTCAGTTTTAGTTAAAGTTTTATTTAAATCTATAATGTGGATACCATTGCGCTCCATGAAAATGTAAGGCGCCATTTTTGGGTTCCATTTACGGGTAAGGTGACCAAAGTGTACACCTGCATCCAATAAGTCTTGATATGTAGTTCTTGCCATTGTTTTGTCTCCTTAAGATTAACGTTTACTGAATTGGAATTTCTTACGTGCTTTTTTACGTCCTGGTTTCTTACGTTCAACCATACGCATATCACGGGTCATTAACCCTTTAGCACGTAATGCTGGTTTTTTCTCAGCATCTAATTCAACAATAGCTTTAGCGATAGCTAAACGAACTGCTTCTGCTTGACCTTTAACACCACCACCTGCTACATTTACATTAACATCATACTGACCAGTTAGTTCAGAAACTTCGAACGATTGGTTAACGATGTATTGTAATGGTAACGTTGGGAAATATTCTTTGTGGTCTTTACCATTTACGGTAATAGTTCCGTTGCCTTCTTTTAAATAGATACGTGCAACAGCTGTTTTTCTTCTTCCTGAAGTGTTTGTAACTGACATTTCTTCTTTAATTAAAGTTTAATGGTTTTTGGTGATTGTGCCTCGTGCGGATGCTCTGAACCTGCGTAAACATATAAGTTGGTGTATAATTTAGCACCAAGTTTTGTTTTAGGTAACATACCACGAACAGCTTTCTCGATAACACGTTTTGGGTGTTTAGCCATTAACTCTTTTGGAGAAATGAAGCGTTGACCACCTGGGTATCCAGTGTAAGAAGTATAAATTTTCTCTGAAAATTTATTTCCTGTCAACTTAACCTTGTCTGCATTAATAACGATAACGTTATCACCGCAGTCTACGTGTGGGGTATACTCAGGCTTGTTTTTACCACGGATGATCATTGCGATCTTCGATGACAAGCGCCCCAAAATCTCGCCTTGTGCGTCAACAACAACCCACTGTTTGTTAACAGTTTTTGCATTGGCAGAGACAGTTTTGTAACTTAACGTATTCACTTGCTTGTATTTAATTTGTTTAACAATTATTTATTCCCCCTAAATTTTAGGGACTGCAAAGATAGTGTAATATATTTAATTGTCAAACAGTTGAAGAAATATTATTCCAATAATAAAAATGCACCCTTAACATAAAAAACATTACCCCATCATTTCCAGACTACATCAACGCCCTATAACCAAGCTCCGCACCACCACTAACCGGCAAAATTGTTCCGGTAATAAACCTCGCCTTTTCCGATAGCAGAAAGACACAGGCATCGGCAATCACATCCCCTTCAGGACAATAGCCCAATGGATGTATCTTATCTAAATATTGCTCTATTGATGCTGAATTGGGCTGTTCCTTACTCCATTCACGCAGCATCGGTGTCCAAACCCCAGCAGGCAATACCGCATTTACCCTTATTTTATATTGCGCATAATCAAGCGCCATCGATTTCGTTAGTGCGTTCATTGCACCTTTAGTACCTGTGTAGGCAGCGTGGTTCTCCTGACCTATCTCCCCCACAAGACTACTTGTATTTAAAATACATCCTTTTGATTTTTTTAATGCCTCAAATCCAAATCGTGTAGTATACATCACACTTTTCAAATTCACATTCATTAAATAATCCCACTCTTCATCACTCGTTTCATGTAAAGGTTTAGACGGCGATGCCACACCTGCATTATTATGGATCGCATCTAACTTTCCGTAGCGCGCTATGGTCTCTGCAATCGCAGCTTCAACATCAAGAGCCTTAGATACATCACATACAATTCCCAGATGTGCAGATCCCAATTGCTCTACCGCCTCTTCAACTGGCTTAGCCGAAGACGCCGCAACAACAACATTTGCTCCGGCTTCAGCATACGCCTTTGCACATTCAAAACCAATCCCCGCTGAACCTCCCGTGAGGAAAATAACTTTACCGGATAATAATTGCATATTCAATATTTTTCTATAAATCTTTCTATTTGTTATTTAAAGGGCACTCCCTTTAATCTGTATGAAAAACCTCTTCCATATTTGTCCAGATCTGCTTTTTAGCAGCTGCTTCAGGCAAAGGTTGTTGGCATGGATCGGTTTCCTTCCACCATTTCTGAGTATCAGGATCATCTGCCATCTTCTTCATATCCGCATCAAAATTGGTCCCCACATATTCAAAATAACTGAACAAATAATAGGCTTCACCTATCTTTTGCAGATAGATAGAGTAATTTCGGATGTTACATTCTTTTATTTTTTTCAGCACAGAAGGCCAGGCATTCGCGTGTAATTTTTTATAATAATCTAGCTTTTCCGGCTTTAGCCCCGTTACAGAACCAAATCGTTTAACATCAACTGTCGCGGCTTTTTCTTTACATCCTGTAAAAAAAACACCAACAAAAAACACAAGGAGAATATATCTTTTCATTTTATCTGAATATATAGTACAACACACCTGTAACCAATAAAAGCAATCCCGAAAGCACTTTATAATTTCCTAACCCTTTCCATGCTGGTCCCTGCAAAGGCTCTAATGGCGATTTCCAATAAAGCTGAGCGCTCTCTTCCGTATGTTGCACCGGATAGATATAAGAAAAGCTTACCTGGATAACCACACAGGTGCAAAAAAGGTAAAATGCCATCATCATAAATGGTATGTGACCAATCAGCGTTTCAGGAAATAACTTGTTAATAGCAAATACCACAACCCCTAAAACAGAACCAATCCATAGGGTTAATTTGGCCGATTGAGCAGATGCTCCTTTCCAAAACACACCCAATAAAAACACACAAGTTATGGGTGGAGCAATATGAGCAATGATATCATTAATACCACTAAATATACTTTCGTATCTATTAAGCAAAGGCAATAGCCCTAACGAAAACACCAACGCAATCCCCGCAGCTATCTTCCCTATCCGGATTAATTGTTTATCCGATGCTTCAGGGCGATAACGTTGATACATATCATAACTCACCAATGTTGAAATAGAATTTAATGCCCCCGAAACCTGGCTCATTAAGCCAGATAAAAGTGCCGCCACTAAAACACCAATCAATCCGGAAGGGAGCAATTGAGTAATCATCAATGTATAAATCCCTTTTGAGTTTACATTTCCTTTGTCATCAAGACCTAAACTGCTTACATCTAAATGGCCCGACTGCACCAAGGTATAGGCAAACAAACCTGGCAATACAAAAATAAAAACCGGTAAAATCTTTATAAATCCGCAAAACAAAGGACCTACCCTTGCGTGGTTTTCATCTTTAGCACCAAGCACACGCTGCACAATAGTCTGATCTGCGCACCAGTACCAGATACCCAAAATAGGGTAACCCAAAAACACGGTATACCAAGGCATACCACTGCTATCACCATGCGGACGTAGCATAGAAAGCTTATCCATTTCACCTTTGCTTTTTAACACATCGGTCATTGATTCCCATCCTCCCATTTTATTAAAGGCCGCGTAGCTGATGATAAATGCTCCTGCAAGCAAAACCACCGTTTGAATAGACTCTGTTACAACTACCGCTTTTAACCCTCCAATTATGGTATAAATAGCAGTGATCACACAAATTACAATCACACTCACATACATATTAAGCCCAAATAGCGTTTTCAAGACAATTCCACCGGCCAACATTGAGAATGCAATATGAATAATTATTGCTGACACCACTGAAATCACTGCCAGCCAATCACGACTAGAGCGATCATAGCGTTTCTCCAGAAAATCTGGTAGTGTAGCTACTCCTGACTTAATATAAAATGGAACAAAAAACAACGACAGCAGGATAAGTGTAAAGGCGGCCATCCATTCGAAATTACCGTTAAGCAGGCCGCTATCAAAACCACTTTGTGCTAAGCTAACCAAATGAACTGTAGAAATATTTGTGGCAAAAAGAGCCAGGCCAATTGCAGGCCATTTTAAAGTCTTACCAGCTAAAAAATACTCTCCGGCAGCATTTGCTTTACTTTTACGTCGGTGACTAATGCCCGCCCATAAACCTATAGCTAAAATACCCAAGATGTATATTATAGTAATACTTAAGTCTAATGATTTTAACATTGCTTATGTTCTTAAGGTTTAATTTAAAGGTTTCAAATCGCAACTACTGCCAGGCTCCATAGGTGTTTTATAAACACCACCCTCTATAATTACCGGATGTACAAAGTGTTTTTGCAAATGAGGGATGTGCTCCAAAAACAAAGCCTCATGCCCCATTGAAATATGATTAAATAACACCAAATGCTGATGAAGCTGCCCCATATCACCCACATGTGGCACCACAGGCACTCCATATTTACGACAAAGTAAACTTATAGTGACAAATTCACTTACACCTCCAACCCTTACTGCATCAACCTGCATAAAACCTGCAGATCCGGTTTGCAAATAATTCTTAAAGATAATCCGGTTTGGCACATGCTCTCCCAATGCAAGTTTGGTTGGAGCTATAGCATCGGCCAATGTTTTATGAGCAAGTATATCATCTGGGTGAGTTGGCTCTTCTATCCAATAGGGATTCATACCCTGCAACTCTTTACATATTTTTAATGCCTGAGGTAATGTCCATTGCTGATTTGCATCCAGCATCACCTTTACATCATCTCCTGCTACTTCACGCACAATGTGCGATCTGCGAATATCTCTTTGCGGATCTGTACTTCCAACCTTTAGCTTCATAGCAGTAAAGCCTTCAGCAATGGCTTTTTTACAATTTTCACGAACCTTCTCGTCTGAGTAATTAAACCAGCCGATAGAAGTATCATACCCCGGATAACCTTGGGTAATAATTTGCTTACGGCCTTCTTTGCCTACCTGATTATCCGTTAATAATTGCAAAGCTTGACTACTCGTAAGTTCATCTTCTAAATAAGATAAATCTAGTGTATTAACAATTTCCTGAGGCGATAAGTCACTTAACAATTTCCAAAGAGGCACTCCTCTCTTTTTAGCCCAAAGATCATAGCACGCATTAGTAACCGAAGCAAGAGCCAAATGCACTATGCCTTTATGCGGTCCAAGCCACCTAAACTGTTGCTCATTGGACAGTCGATTAAATACACTTCCAAAATCAGACATTAATTCTTCAATATCTTTTCCTTTAAGTTGCTCTGCATAAAACTGTGCAGCTTTACAAACAAGATCATTTCCCTCACCAAGAGTAAATGCAAAACCTGTCCCTACCAAACCGCTGTCATCAATCAGATTGGTTACTGCATAAGAATATATGGGGTCACGATGAATGGCATCGCTGCCTGCCCCCTTAGCTAACGGAAACCTTGCATCCTGTATATTTATACTTTTAATCATAAATCTAAATTAGCGTCTTAAGTCCCTTCAAACAATGCATTATACTTCTGTTTTAATGAATTATTCTATTACTTGAAATAATTTTCGATTCAACTGTTTATAACAAGTCTAAATAAGCTATATTTGACCCGACTCATTAAACGCTAGGGCATTGTCAGAAAAAACAAATACAGATTACGGTAAAAATCCACTTCGGATTGACGAACAAGCGTTCGAAACCATATACAATCTGTATTGGGAAAAAGTCTATGCCGTTTGTTACAATAATATCCGGGAAATAGAACCTGCCAAGGAGATGGTGCAGGATATCTTTAAATCACTCTGGGAACGCCGCGATGAACTTGAACTCGAAAAGGTAAGCAACTACCTAATCAGATCTGCTAAATTTAAAACATTCGAATACATCAGAAATAAAGTGAGCAGACAAAAGCATGTAACTATCAAAATGCAATACTCCTGCTCGTCAAGTAACTGTACTGAAGAGGATGTTTTATTTAACAATCTTAAAGAAAAAGTGAATATCCTGGTTGACACCTTACCCTGCCAATGCAAAAGAGTTTATAAGATGAGTCGCGAGCAGGGACTTAGTAATAAAGAAATTGCCTCTGCTCTTCTAATAACTGAGCGTGCAGTTGAATACCATATTACCAAAGCAATGAGCGTACTTAAAATTAAGCTTGCTCCTTATAACAATTAATTCTCAACAAGACTTACGGGAATTACAGGGTTATGCTACTTACACTTAAAGCGGTAATTTTATATAAGTTTATATTACTTTTACCAAAAAGACCTATAGTTTAGGTAACTGTAAAGCCATTATGAATATCAATCAAGAGCTCATAGAGAGATACCATAGAGATGAGTGCACCAAAGAGGAGCGCACAGCAGTAGAAGATTGGCTGTTTGCAGATGATTTTGCAGAAGAGCTTGACCTTCCTATTGGCGAAAACAAGGCTGAACACAAAACCTCTATATGGAATGAAATAGCTCCTACACTACCTAAAGACCGTATTACTAAAAATCATTCATTTTCATTCTGGAAAGGTGCTGTTGCTGCCTCACTTGTTTTCGGGCTACTTGGTATTGGCTTTTATCAGTTTACATTAAAAACAAAGAATGATTCTCCTCAATTTGTATCCGTTGATAACACTTCAGCAATAAACGTCAAACACCTTGATGCAAATGGTTATAATATTTCCGTTGGGCCAAATACGTTTGCAAAAATAAATTATACAACAGGCACCGTCGATCTTTCAGGAAGCATGTTAATATCTCCTAAGAAAGATGTAGAACTTAGGTTCAAAGGAAGTAATGAAAAAATATCTTTAAAAATGGGGCAGACGTATATTATTCTTAACGGAAAAACAGGTGAGGATAAGATCATTGTGGTTAGCGAAAGGAACCTGATGGACTTGCCTCCTGTGTTACAAAAACAAATTACAAATCAGTTCAGCATTTAATCAAACCCTAAATCCTCCTTGCAAGAACAAAAAATATATCAGTCTGCTAAAAAGGCAATTCTCTTATTAGCCTCACTAATCATTTCATTCTGTTATTATTCATGCTCCCAAAAACCAGACAACAGCAATGCACTGGTCAACAAGAAATATAGCATGTATATTCTCGGAAAAGATGGCAAAGAGTATATTATTGAAACTAACTCCTTAGAAAGCGGAAAAATATTACCTGAAAAGCAAGGAGCTATTTTGGATGCAAAAGCAATGGACAGGGACATCATTGTTAAAAATGGCAGCTATTATCATTTAAATAGAAAGAAGGCTACATTATCTAAATACAATCTTCAGAATGATTCACTAAATTCTACTGCATCTATCCCACTAAAAGATTTTTCAATAGAAAATTATTTCTGGCTAGGTGCAGATTCTCTGTTACTTACAGGATTAGACATTAAAGGTTTTAAGCAAGCAAAGTATGTTGTAATTGAAGCCAAAAAGATGAAGTTAATTTCATCCGGGAACCTTGCTATTCCTCGGCCCTCAGGAAAGTTCACTTCTATGTCAATTGGCTTTGTCGAATTGCGTAAAAACCATCTCTTCCTGGGCTATACATATCACCAGCAGCTAAGCCCTTCTAATTACACGACTAGTGACACTACTTACATTGCCGAGCTGCGTTATCCTCAAATGAATCTTTTAAAGATTGACAAGGACACCCGATCAACCTATCCGGGCGGCATAAACACAGTGCAGTCTTATTCCTTCAATGATGAACATAACAATTATTATTTCATGTCATGTCCGGGAATAGCACTTGGCAATCGCCCTGATTTACCTACGGGGATATTTAGAATCAAAGCTCGAGAAGAGCATCTGGACAAGGACTACTTCATTAACATATCTTCATCACTAATAAATAACCATGCTTATGGCCTGTGGTATCTTGGGAACAACAAGGCCATTATCAGAAGTGAAAGAAAGGATCTTTTTAAAGGCCTCAGCGATCATTACAGTACTGCTCATTTTGAATTCTATCTAATTGATCTGGCCGAAGCAAAAGTTCTTAAAAAACTAAACCTTCCGCTCGATAAAGGAACAAGAAGAGAATGCGTTATTGTAAAAGACAATGTAGCTTACATTGCCGTAAACTCAAGTACTCAAGGTAACTTTATATGGATCTACAATATCCAAACAGGCAGTTTAAAAAAAGGCCTTGAACTAGCCGGCAACACCGATTTTATTATGCGCATCGATAATCTAAATCCTTAGAATTAAATTATTTTAATATTTTTTGTTTTCCACCTTCGGGAAACTTGTGCTTATGCTACTTACAGTATAAATACACAATATTAAAATAGAATGCAATTTCATAAAATCCTCTTTTCATTTATAATTAGCACTTTCGCTCTTAACTCTTTTGCACAAAACTCAATAGTTGTTTCTGGAAATGTTAAAGATAGCACCGAGGTTATATCTGGGGCATCTATACTATTAAAAGGAACCAAAACCGGAACACTAACAAATGCAAGTGGTTATTTTGAATTAACGGATATTAATCCTGGTTCATATACAATAATTGTATCCTACTTAGGTTACATCGCCCAATCAAAACAAATCTTAGTAAAAGAAAACCAAAAGCTTTCCATTGATTTTTTCTTAAAGAAAGATCTCCACCAACTTGGAAATGTGGATGTATTTGGAAAAACAAAATCACAGGAATTAAAAGAGTCTGGATTCTCAGTAAATACTATCGATACCCGAAAACTAGCAAATACCACTGCAGATCTTAATCAAATCTTAAATAGAAGCACAGGAGTAAAAATCAGGGAGCAAGGGGGATTAGGTTCTGATTTTAAATTCTCCTTAAATGGACTTTCAGGCAAACAAGTCCGCTTCTTTTTAGACGGCATTCCAATGGAAAACTTTGGGGGTTCTCTATCTCTAAATAATATCCCCGTTAATCTTGCCGAAAGGATTGATATCTACAAAGGGGTAGTTCCGGTAGAGCTTGGTGCTGATGCACTTGGTGGAGCAGTAAACATCATTACAGATCAGCACACTAAAAAATTCCTGGATGCGAGTTACAGCTACGGTTCTTTTAATACAAGCCGAGCAGCCTTAAATAGTCGATTTACCGATCAGAAAACGGGCATAATCTTTAACGTAAGTGGCTTTCACAACTACTCGGATAACGACTATATGATGCGTAACAATCCTAAATATGATGCCCCGATCAAGGTAAACGAGAACAACCAAGTTGTAGAAAGAGATGCCAGACGCTTTCATGATGCCTATCGATCAACGATGGGGCAATTCGACGCTGGGTTAACAAACAAATCATGGGCAGATCAAATTACGCTAGGCCTTGTATATTCTTCCTTATATAAGGAAATACAAACCGGCGCCAGTCAAAATAAAGTTTTTGGAGGTGTTAACAACCGAGAAAATTTCCTGATGCCAAGTATTAAATACAAGAAAACTGACTTTCTATTAAAGGGCTTGACAATGAATACTACTGCTTCTGTTTCAATTAACAAGTCTCAGGTTACCGATACAGCCAACAACATCTACGGTTGGGGCGGAAAAGGACGTGAAGACCTAATTGCAGGAGAACTAAATGGTGTAAAATCCATTTTTCATTACAGAAATAATGCAGCAAGTATAAGAACAAACTTTAATTACATTATTGATGCTAATCAAAGTATTAATTTGAACTATGCATTTAATCATTTTGGTCGTACGGGTAGAGAAGAGCTAGGTAAAGTACAAAGCAACACCTTTGATATCCCTAATACTATAGCTAAAAACATTATAGGGTTAGCTTACCAGGTGAATCTTCTTGATGATCGACTGTTGACTTCCGTATTCACCAAGTATTACGCATTCAGCTCTTTTGTGAGAGACGCAGTTTATTACAGTGCAGAAAACAGCTGGGTAAAGAACGACACTCGTTCCAGTAAGGATTATTTTGGTTATGGGATGGCAACAAGATTTAAATTCACTCCCCATGCAGGTGTAAAAGTTTCATATGAACATGCTTATAGACTCCAGGAATCCGAAGAACTTTTTGGTAACGGAATTGATGTTTCTTCAAACATCGATTTAAGACCAGAACAAAGTGACAATATAAATGCAGGTCTATATTACGATCAAATTTTTAACAAGCACCACTTTGCTATTGAAGCAAGTTACTTTTTCAGAAATGCAAAGGACTTTATCTACTTCATTCCTACCGGTGGTATTTACTCTTATTACGATAATATTGGCAAAGCGAAAATTAATGGTGTTGAAGCCGAGGTTCGTTACTCCTATAACCAACTATTAGAAGCCTCAGTAAATGCGAGTTATCAAACTGCAAAAAACAATCAACAGTATGAGCCTGGAACTACTATTCCAGACCAGACTTTTGGAGATAGAATACCAAATCAACCATGGTTATACGGCAATGCCAATGTAGGAATAGGGAAAAATGACTTATTCCAAAAAGGTACCCGGATACAATTTAACTGGTCCACCCAATATGTTCATTGGTTTTACCTTAACTGGGAAAGTCGTGGCAGTAAAGAATCTAAAAATAAGATTCCGCAGCAGCTTGTACACAATGCAGCGCTATCTTACTCTTTCAATAAAGGAAAATACAACATATCCGCAGAGTGTATGAACCTTACGGATGAGTTAACCTACGATAATTTCAGGCTTCAAAAACCTGGAAGATCATTCTTCATGAAACTTAGATACTTCATTAAATAACTCAAAGAAAATAAAAGTTCAAAATCAATATTATGTCTATACCATTTAAAAAATCAGCGGCTGGACTATGCCTGGCCGTATTAGTAGCAGGATTTAGCTCTTGTAAAAAAGATGAGAAAAAACCATCTACAGAAGAACCTGCAACAGAAAGCACTTATAGCTTAAGAGTGACATCCGGAACTCCTGCAGCCACTTATATTTTACAAACTGGCGCTATAACTTCAGGAACTATCAACACTGCAGGAAATGGTGCAGAAACCAAATTAACCACCATGACCACAAAGAATGGCTTTTACTATGGAATTGACAATGATTCTGGTAACCTGGTTAAATATACTTCAAACAATAAAACCAATACTATTATTAAGGAGATTCCATTCACCCAAATCAGTTGGGCATTTTACTCGAGTTTCTACAAATGGAAAGATGATAAAACCTTAGTATTATTCAGCAGTAACTCTGCCATCCAATTTGAATATGCTATCCTGAATGTTGAAACCATGGCCATTACAGCTAGCGGAAAAATCAATGTTCCCGGCTTAAAAGCAGGCCATTATTTCTGGGGATATAACGCTGCTTTTATTGGCGAAAAATTCTACCTAACCTATACACAAAACAGAAACAGCGACGATATTTCTGAGGAGGTAACCTATCTGGCAACGATGGATTACCCTGCTATGAACAATATTACAGTTACTCAGGACTCCCGCTTTACCCTACCTCAACATTACACCTTGAATATGCCTGCTTCATTTACAGAAAATGGAGTAGCTTACTTCTTAGCTTCACCAAACATCTGGACAACAGCTAACAAAAATGCACCATTCGCCATTTACAGAGTAAAAGGAGGCGCTACTCAGATAGACCCTGATTACTTCTATGAACTTACAGATAGGAGCAAAGAAGAAGCTCTAGGCCTGTTCTATATTGGAAATGGAAAGGCAATTACCAAAATCCTGGACAAAACAAAGATCACAGGTTCAGGCTCATACGGCGATGCATATATCACTGAATATTATGTTATTGATGTTGCTAACAAGACTAAAACAAAAATCAACATCCCAAAAAGCCTTAGCGGATCTTTCTCAGAAAACGTGCTTGTAGAAAACGGAATTGTATCTATTGCTGCTAATACTGTTGATGGCTTCTATATCTATCAATACAACATTAACACAGCCGCTGTAACTCGTGGCGCTAAATTAGAAGGTGTTAGTGGATTAACCCGTCTCGAGAAAATAAAATAATATCTACTTTATACTCCCGGACCTATTAAATCTGGGAGTATAAAGTCATTTTAACAATTAAAACCCAAACTCTGGCTTTTTAAATGACTTTCAAAAAAATCAATGCCTGGTTTCATTTATGGTTGGGACTGGCTTCTGGAATTATAGTAGTTATCCTAAGTATTACAGGCTGCGTACTGGTATTTAAACAGGAAATTAAGAGCCTGAGCTCACCTTGGTTTCATGTTAAAAAATCAAACGACAACGATAAGTTCCTACCTCCTTCTGTACTTTACAAGTCCGTTCAAAAGAGGTTGCCTACCAAACAGCCGGAGTCAATTTGGTACTATGGAGAAAATCGTACCGCACAAATCACTATACATGAATCAGACTCTATTGTATATGTAAATCCATATACTTCAGAGGTGATTGCGATGGTTGATCATGAAGATAATTTTCATTTTTTTGAGGAGGGTCATTTTAACCTTTGGCTACCAGAAAAGATAGGGCATCAGGTTGTTGGCTGGGGAACATTTATTTTCTTTTTATTGCTTATAAGTGGCCTTATTTTATGGTGGCCAAAAAAATGGAATAAAAAAACACGCGAGCAGAGTTTTAAAATAAAATGGCGTGCAAAATTTAAACGGGTAAACTACGACCTACACAATGTGCTCGGTTTCTACTCGATCATTATAGCAATTATAATGGCATTTACCGCACTGATGATGAGCTTCACGTGGTTTAACAAAAGTGTGTATTGGATGGCAGGAGGAGAAAACAAACCTCGCATACAGGCATTATCTGATACAAGCAGCAATCCTCAGTCAAATATGCTTGCTCAGGTTGATAAGGCATGGTATAAAGGTATAAACGAAATTGCGGAGTTTAACCGTCATGATATCCTGATGCATTTTCCAGAGAAAGCATCAGATCCGATTTACGTTTGTACAGATATGTACAAGGGGACATGGCGGGATGTTTATCTAGATCAACATACACTTGAAGAATTACCTGCATCAAATAAAAAACTAAGGGATGAGGATCTTGCATCATGGATTAGGCGCTCTAATTACGGTTTGCATGTAGGCTTATTTGCTGGACTCCCGACAAAAATCATTTACTTTCTTGCCAGTCTCATATGTGCGAGTTTACCTATTACCGGATTCTATGTTTGGTGGGGTAAAAAGAAAAAAGCAGCAAGAAAAACGGAACTACTCACACTACCTTCTTAAACATATTCTATGAAAACATGCCACAATAAAGCAAGCCTAAAGCTTGCTACAGGAACCCTATTACCCATTATTTTGTTGATATTTTTTGTCACTTTTCAAACGCTTTGCTACGCACAAATGAATGGCAATATATCAGGAAAGATAGTTGATCCTGGGGGTGCCCCAATAGAATATATTTCTGTAGGTCTCCTTTATGAAGATGGCAAAATATTAAAGGGAGTACTGAGTGATTCAACAGGAAAATTCTCGTTTTCGGCAATCCCTGATGGAAAATACCTTGTAAAGATTAGCGGGGTAAGCTATCATCCACTTACTACCGAAATACTTGTAATATCCATAGAAAACCGAAAACTTGACCTCGGCCTTTTAAAATTGAAGGAAGATAGCAAACTACTAAACGCAGTCGTCATCTCTGCACAGAAAAAGCTAATAGAGCAGACTATCGATAAGACCATAATTAACGTAGAAAACAGCATCTTGTCTGAAGGTAATACCGCATTAGAACTCCTCGAAAAAGCTCCCGGCGTTAAAGTTGGTGAAGACGGGCAAATTTCATTAAAGGGGCGTTCTGGCGTACTGGTTATGATTAACGGAAAATCCACCTACCTCTCACCAAAGGAGTTAAGCACACTACTAAAAGGAACCAATTCCTCTTCTATTTCAAAAATAGAAATTATGAATAATCCATCTGCAAAATATGATGCTGCCGGAAATGGAGGCATCATCAATATACAGATGAAGAAAAACATGAAAACAGGCTTAAATGGATCGGTATCTTTAAACGGCGGGGCAAGCAGAAATGCACGCTATGGTAGTGCATTAGACCTAAACTACCGAAACAACAAAGTCAATATTTATGGAAGCTATGACTACGGTTATCGTGGTGAAACTGAATATCTGGATTTCGTGAGGCGTTTTTATGATAGTGGCAATTCCGGATCAATTCCAAACCGAACCTCTTATCAGGATACTGAAACGGATGAACCATTACACACAAATAACTTCAGAGTTGGTCTTGATTATGATTTGGACAGTTCCAACACCATCGGTTTTCTTATAAACGGGAATGTCGGAAAATATACGCATGACAGCAAGACGGGCAATAGACTAATTGCAGCTGACGGAACAATGATTAGCCATATGGCTACAACAAACTATGATCAACAGAGCTGGAAAAACTTAACCTATAATGTAAACTACCTTCATAAATTCAAAAAGGAAGGAAGAACATTCTCTGCCGATGCAGATTTTGCAAGTAACAGTTTTACTTCAAATTTAAATCTAAAAACCACAACACTACAATCCACCGATGGGCAAGCCGGAGCAACAACAAGCAGACGCGGATATGTGCCTGCAATAACGGATGTTTATTTGGCTAAAGTAGATTACACAGATCCACTAAGCAAAACTATAAAATTAGAAAGCGGACTAAAAAGCAGTGTTATTCAATCTGACAACAACCTCCGCTATGATATTTTAAACAATGGCAATTGGGAGTATGACAACAATGGAAGTAACCATTTCAAGTATAAAGAACAGATACACGCAGGTTACATCAACATTAATAAAGATTTTAAAGGTTTTAGTGTACAGGCAGGTTTAAGAGGAGAATACACAAAAACTCAAGGTCACCAAATAACTACAGATTCATTATTAACCCGCAGCTACTTCCAACTGTTTCCAAGTATTTTCATTAATAAACCCATTGGGGCCAATCACCAAATTCAAGCTGCGTACAGCAGAAGAATAGAAAGGCCAGATTATGGTGACCTCAATCCTTTCAGAGTCTTTAGAGATCCTTTACTTTTCTATCAGGGTAATCCATTCTTAAAACCAGAACTGATCAATACATTTCAGTTGAGTCATAGCTTTAAGGGAAAATATACTACAGCAATAAACTATAATCAAACTACCGATGTGATTACCTGGCTAAGCGGTCAAATAGATTCATTAAATACCACTTTTGAATCTCCTCAAAACTTAAGCAGGTTAATTAACTATGGCATTAGCTTCACTGCATCTACCACATTTTTCAATTGGTGGAATGGAACGCATTTCGCCAATGTTTTCCGTAACGAGTATAAAGGGAACGTGCAAAACAATACGTTCAACAACAATACAACAAGCTTTAGCTTCAACTCTCAAAACTCATTTAAAGCCGGCAAGGGTTATACAATGGAGTTAAGTGGCTTTTATTACTCTGGTTCAGTTTATGGCATATCAACCTACAAAGGGAGTTACGCAATATCAACAGGTGTACAAAAGACAATATTGCAAGACAAAGGAAACATTAAGCTAATGGTAAATGATATATTCCAATCTGACAGGTATAGAGAACAAACAAAATACCAGAATATAGATATGTATACCAACAAAAGACCTGATAGTCGTCGTATAATGCTATCAATTTCTTATCGATTTGGCAATCAAAACCAAGATAATAAAGATAGAAGAACTGGAAGTGAAGATATTCAGAACAGAGTTAAGGGCGGCGGATAAATAATCCGCCAATTTGAATTATTATACCTGCAATTAAGCAAATACTAATCGCAATATAGAGCCAGCTATTTCCAAAATAATCATGTTCAAAAGAAGATAAAATCACGTTGTAAGTCCATACTACCAAAAAACCAGCAAACACCGACATGAGCACACCAAGTATAAAATATATCGCTGTAGGTTTTAGGCCTTTCTCAACATTCCTAATCGTTAGCGCACTAAAGGCAATCACTATAAGAATTCCAATCATTGCATAAGATGTGCTGTTTAGCAAGTAGAACAAAAAGTACACTATAGCTAACACAATATTAATAAATGATATAGATTTTAACATCTGTTAAAGATACTGATTCAATTACAGGGACAGTTCCTTACAGACTAAGAAAAAATGTTAAAACAACAGAACCATTCTGCTTTATTTTTGTTTAACTTTCATAAAACAACATTCTTATGAAGAAAGAAACTAAAATAATTGCAGGTATATTAGCAGGAGTAGCTCTTGGCACAGCAATAGCAATAATATTATCATCAGACAAAGAAGGTGAAATGAAAGGCAAAGTAACCGATTGGTTTTGCGATTTATTAGATTCTTCTAAAGACAAGCTGTCAGATGTTTCAGATAAAGTAAAAGATACCATTGCAAAAGTAAGAGCATAATATATACTTAATGAAGATTGCTTTTCATGGTGCAGCGCGTGCTGTAACTGGTAGTAAACACCTTATTACCCTTAACAACAACATTCAAATTTTATTAGATTGCGGCCTTTTTCAAGGCATGGGGGATATCACAGAAGGTCTAAACGAAAACTTTGGGTTTGATCCTGCAAAGGTTACCTACATGGTTTTATCTCATGCACATATAGACCATTGCGGATTGTTACCAAAATTGGTTTCTGAAGGCTTTAGCGGCCCAATATATTGTACTCCTGCAACCAGAGATCTAGCCAGAATTTTATTATTGGATTCAGCAAAAATACAAATGCAGGATGCTGAATATGCAAACAAGAAAATTAAACGGGTAGAAGATCAGGTAACGCCTCTATATACCGACAAAGACGTTAACCAAACACTTAGTCAGTTTAAAACCGTTCCCTACGATCAGGATTTTTCCATTGACCCCAACATAAGTCTCCTGCTTACAGATGCCGGGCATATTGTTGGTAGCGCAGCTGTTCATCTTAAAATAACGGAGGATGGAAAGGTAACTCACGTTACATTTAGTGGTGATGTTGGCCGATACGGTGATTTGCTTTTAAAAAGTCCACAAACATTCCCTCAGGCCGATTATATCGTCATGGAATCTACCTATGGTGATTCTTTACATGCAGATCTGGAACCCATAGAGAATATGTTATTACAGATTATTAAGAACACCTGTGAGGTTAAGAAAGGGAAAGTGATTATCCCGGCTTTTAGTGTTGGTCGTACGCAAGAATTACTTTATGCATTAAATAGTCTGGAATTGAAAAAACAACTGCCGGATGTTCGTTATTATGTAGATAGCCCTCTTTCTCTTGAAGCTACCCAGGTATTAAAAAATCATCCTGAGGTATATAACAATGGTGTTAAAGAAGTCTTCAAAGTAGACAATGACATATTTGATTTCAAAGGCTTAAAGTTTATAGAGAGTGTTGAGGAATCAAAATCATTAAACAGTGATGAACGTCCTTGTGTAATTATATCTTCGTCAGGAATGGCGGAAGGCGGAAGGGTAAGACATCACATCAGAAACAACATCAGTGACCGGAAAAATACCATTTTAATGGTAGGCTACGCGACTTCAAATTCATTGGCGGGTAGATTAATTGCCGGACAAAAAAAGGTTTGGTTATTTGGTCAGGAATATGATGTACAAGCTGAGGTGCAATCCATAAAATCAATGAGTGCACATGGTGATTATGAGGATCTGTTACAATTTCTATCGGTACAAGACCCCACAAAAGTTAAGCAACTATTCCTTGTTCATGGAGAGTATGAAGTGCAGCAAAAATTTGCGCCACGCATCATTAACAATGGTTTTAAAATTGTAAACATTCCTGAATATCATCAGGAGTTTCAATTATAACAAGTAAAGGTTTTTATCTTTGCCTTCATGGATGTTTTCGGTGAAGCTTTAAAAGACCAATTTACAAAACCACCAGCTGAAACCTTATGGGTACATAATTCTTATGATGAACCTGAAGAAATGCCGGTTGATGTTTACTTCAGAGGTGAGGATGAAATGCCAGAACTTGAGCTTAAGGCTTTAGAACTGTGCAAGGGAAAAGTACTGGATGTTGGTGCCGGTGTAGGTAGTCATGCCCTCATTTTACAAAAGCGTGGACTAAATGTTACAGGCATGGATATTTCTGCCCCTGCAGTTACCATTATGAAACAACGTGGCTTAAAACAAGCCATCGAAGGAAATATCCTTACCTATAAAGAAGATACTTACGATACACTCTTGTTTATGATGAATGGCATTGGACTAACAGGATCAATAGCAGGGCTGAAAGCTTTTTTAAAGCACGTTAAGAACCTGGTAAACCCTGGTGGCCAATTGGTGTTTGATAGTTCAGATTTATCTTACTTGTACCAGGAGATCCCCTTCCCTCTTAACGGCTATTACGGAGAAGTGAGTTTTAGGTACGAATATAAAAGCATTAAAGGCAATTGGTTTAAATGGGTTTATGTAGATCAGAAAACCCTTAAAGAGATTGCTCAGCAATCTGGTTGGGATGCCGAAATAATTTTTGAAGACGATCACGATCAATATTTAGCACGGTTAACATTAAGCAAATAAACAATTATGCTTGAACTTATTAAACAACCCTGGCCTTGGTATACATCGGGCCTGGCCATCAGTTTTATTATGGTAATTCTGGTCTTTTTTGGTAAATCCTTTGGCTTTTCATCAAACCTGCGAACCATGTGCAGTATGCTGGGGGCAGGTAAATGGGTAAGCTTCTTTAATTTCGACTGGAAGGCACAGCGATGGAATTTACTTTTCCTTATAGGATCTGTAATTGGCGGATTTATCTCAGCTAATTGGCTTCAATCAGATGCTCCATTAAATTTATCTCAAGCTACTATTGATGATCTCCAAAAACTTAACATACCGTTTGACGGGAACATTGTCCCTTCCGCATTGTTTAGCTGGGATTTTGTGGCTACAGGAAAAGGGTTGTTGATTTTTCTTGGAGGAGGTTTCTTAATTGGATTTGGAACCCGATATGCAGGTGGCTGTACATCTGGCCATGCAATCAGTGGTTTGTCAAACCTACAAGTCCCTTCACTCATTGCGGTTATCGGCTTTTTTATAGGCGGACTGGTGATGACCCACTTAATTTTTCCATTAATCTTTTAAGCAGTAGCTCATGATGAAATCAGTTAAATATATTCTTGCCGGCATACTGTTCGGCATTATTATGAGTAAATCAGAAGCCATATCGTGGTATCGTATTCAGGAAATGTTCAGGTTTCAATCGTTCCACATGTTTGGCATTATTGGTACCGCTGTAATTACAGGAGTAATTGCGGTTTGGTTAATGAAAAAAATGAAATCTCATGATATTGAAGGCAACCCAATTTCATTTACAGATAAACAAAAAGCATGGCGCAGATATTTATTTGGCGGCACCATATTTGGATTGGGATGGGCACTTACAGGCGCTTGTCCGGGACCAGTTTTTGTACTGCTCGGACAAGGCTACCTGGTTATGATAGTGGTAATAATTGGTTCGCTGTTGGGCACATTTGTTTACGGCTTATTAAAAAACCGCTTACCTCATTAGCCTAAGCTTTTTCTTCCCAAATGGAAGCAATATTTACGATGGTTTGAACTGCTTTTTCCATGTCTTGTACCGATGCCCATTCTTGCTTGCCATGAAACGCATGCTCACCTGCAAAAATATTAGGACAAGGTAAGCCCATAAATGAAAGACGAGAACCATCGGTACCTCCTCTAATACTTTGTTGTTTAGGCACAATTCCAGCTCTTTTAATTGCTTCAACTCCGTATTCAATTACCTGTGGGTATTGATCTAATACCTGCTTCATATTACGGTACTGCTCCTTTATTTTCAACTCATAAGTTGAGTTTGGAAAATCTTCGATAATATTCTGAACCGTTGCATCCAATAATTCGCCATAGGAGCTCAGTTGCTCATCATTAAAAGCGCGAAGAATAAAACGAGCTTCAGCTTGCTCAACACTACCTCCAATAGTTACCGGATGGATAAACCCTTCTTTAAGCTCTGTTGACTCAGGAGAAAGACAATCTACCGGCAGTGCACTAATTACGTCCGATAAAATCTTTATTGCGCTTTCCATTTTTCCCTTTGCAAAACCCGGATGTGTGCTTACGCCCTTTATTGTTAATACAGCTCCATCAGCAGAAAATGTCTCATCCTCTATTGAGCCTAAGGTTTCGCCATCAATTGTATACCCAAAATCGGCACCAAGCTTTTTCAAGTCTGCCTTATCTACTCCACGTCCAATCTCTTCATCAGGGGTAAATAGAATTCTGATTTTTCCGTGCTTAATTTCGGGATGTTCAATTAAAAAAGCAGCCGCTTCCATTATTTCCGCAAGTCCCGCTTTGTTATCCGCACCAAGAAGTGTTGTTCCACTTGCAGTAATAATATCATTCCCTATCTGGTCCTTTAAATCCGGATGTTCTGCCATTTTTAAGATGATAGATTTATCATCAGGAAGTACCAAATCCTGTCCTTGATAATTAACATGAATAATAGGTTTTACATCCTTGCCACTACAATCAGGAGAAGTATCCATATGTGAACAGAAACAAATTACAGGAACCTCTTTTTCTGTGGTAGAAGGTATAGTTGCATACACATAGCCAAATTCATCAAGATGTGCATCTGTAATACCCATTTCCAAAAGTTCTGCTACAAGCACCTTTCCAAGGTCCTTTTGCTTATCTGTTGATGGAGTGGTTTCAGATAACGGATCTGATTGAGTATCAATTTGAACGTACTTTGTGAACCTACCTTGAAGTGTTTTGTTATTATTTTGATATTTTAGCATATTCATATAGAAAGAACAAAGTTATATATAAGATTATTAAATAGGTTCGAAACTTAAAGAAGAAACTTTGAAAACAACAGTTATCTCATTCCTGGCCCTTTTACTTTGTTTAACCGCCACTGCACAATCTAATTTTTACAAGCTTAGCCTTGGAGGCGGTGCCGGGCTTACCCAATCGTTTACTGACTACGAAAAAAGCAAATTCGGAAAGACTATTTACGGCGTTGGTGAATTTTTTTTCACTCCGTTTATTAGTCTCGGGGGTGAAGGTCAGATTGGCCGCATTAAAGGTGAGACTCGTGATGTTGACCTTAAGCCCACTCAATTACTTAACTCATACAAATCATTTACAATTAATAGCAAGCTATATTTAGGCGCATTAATTGATTATAAAAGAAATGGCTTTTCTAATACCATAAAAGGCCTTTATTTTGGCGCGGGATTAGGTGGTGTATTAAATAACGTTCGCGGAGCCGAACAGCCTAGAACCAAAGACCTCATTATTCCTCTTAATCTTGGCTATACCTATTATTTCCCAGACAGATCGGGATATTACAGATATGGAATTAATGCAAATTATCAAAATACCATTAGTCTTGACGGAGGAATAGATGGAAATGAAAAAACTTCTCATACAGATGTATACACGTATTTCTCTATAGGCATCAGGTACCAGTTTGGTCCGATGGGGCTTTCCAGAAAAACGCTATTTTAAGCATACCTTCGCCTACATCAACAATAAATGAAGTGCTACCTCATCATCTTACTTTTATTAATAGCAATGGACACATCAGCACAGTTAACACCATATGAGTTAAGCGGTAAAAAAGAAACCGCAACTTATTACGAAGCCATTAAACATTATGAACTTTTAGATAAAACATATGAACAGGCAAAGCTGCTGACTTATGGTAATACCGACTTTGGCAAACCTTTACACTTATTGGTTTTATCAAAAGATAAAATATTTGATCCTATTGCAATAAGAAAAAGCAACAAGCGCATTTTACTAATAAACAACGGCATACACCCGGGAGAGCCAGAGGGTATTGACGCCAGCATGATGCTTGCCAGAGACTTACTAAAAGACAATTTATTACCTAAGGATGTAGTAATCTGTATTATTCCGGTTTATAACATTGATGGCAGTTTTAATAGAACAGGAACTTCGAGGGCAAACCAAAATGGCCCTGTGGCGTATGGCTTTAGAGGAAACAGCAAAAATTACGACCTCAACAGAGATTTCATAAAAACAGACTCAAAGAACTCTCATTCTTTTCAGGAAATCTTTAACATTTGGCAGCCGGAGATATTTGTAGATACGCACACCAGTAATGGTGCAGACTATCAATATGTAATGACGCTTATCCCTACTCATAAGGACAAGTTGAACCCTATCCTATCTGGCTATATGACCAAAACGATGTTGCCATCTCTATATACTGAGATGAAAAAAGTTGGGTATGAAATGATTCCTTATGTAAATTCCGTTGAGGAAACACCAGATGAAGGGATTACAGGCTTTTTGGAATCAGCAAGGTATTCTACAGGATACACAACCCTGCACAATACAATTGGCTTTATGCCCGAAACTCATATGCTAAAAGATTATGACAAAAGAGTTGATGCAACATATAAGCTTCTCCAAATCTATATCGACATAGTAGTTCGTGATGCAAAAGTAATTGGAGAGAATAAACAAAGGGCAGATGAAGAGACTACAAATCAAGTTGAGTTTCCAATAGAATGGACCCTCAATAAAAATGTAGCTGATGATTTGGAGTTCAAAGGATATGCAGCAAAGCAAAAACCAAGTGAAGTAAGCGGACTAGATCGTTTGTATTACGACAGAAATGAGCCATATACTAAGACCATAAAATATTGGAACACCTATCAGCCTTCAGTTACCATTACAAAGCCGATTGCTTATATCATTCCAAAAGCATGGGACAAAATAATTGATCTGTTAAAGCTTAACAATGTAAAAGTACAGCAATTGCAAAAGGATACTCAAATTGATGTCGAATCGTATTACATCAGTGATTACAAAACAGTAAGTGCCCCATTTGAAGGACATTACCTGCATTCTTCAGTAAAAGTCAGCCCTGTAAAACAGGCATTGCAATTTTACGAAGGTGATTATGTAGTTTATACAAACCAACCTGTCAACAGATATATTATAGAAACACTTGAGCCCCAAGGCATGGATTCCTTTTTCAATTGGAATTTCTTTGATGCAATACTTGGGATGAAAGAACACTTCAGTGCTTATGTTTTTGAAGATACTGCTGCGGAATTATTAAAGAAAAATCCAGAGCTAAAGAAAAAACTTGAGGCTCAAAAGGCCAAAGACAGCGGTTTTAGTAAAAATGCTGAGGCACAGCTTGACTTTATCTATAAAAATTCTGATTATTACGAAAAAACGCACTCTCGATACCCCATAGCCCGTTTATTAAACGACACAAAATTAATCCTTAAATAACAATGGAATACCTTCAGCATACACCAGTAGCCTCAATAATCTTTGTCTTTACCATTATTACGAGTATATACGCCTTTAACGACCCTGGGTTGTTTGGCAAATTCATGCTACATCCATATAGTGTGTCTCGCAGGTATAAAGTTTATACACTGATAACAAGCGGATTGATCCATGCAGATTGGATGCACTTAATTTTTAATATGATGACCTTCTTTTTCTTTGCTTTTCAACTTGAGGCAATGATAGGTTCATGGCAGTTTGGTGTGGTCTATTTTATGGGTTTAATTTTAAGCGATATCCCATCTGTAATAAAGCATAAAAACGACATGTGGTATAACAGCTTAGGTGCTTCAGGAGCAATAAGCGCAGTATTGTTTAGCTACATTCTATTTCAGCCCTTTACTTCCATGATGATATTTCCTTTACCAATTCCAATTTGGGCTATAATATTTGGGCCACTCTACCTGGTATATTGTGTATATGCATCCAGACATTCACGAGACCACATTAACCATGATGCTCACTTTTTTGGTGCCCTTGCCGGATTAATTGTTACTGTACTAATTGTTCCGGGAACAATTCCTCATTTCTTAAGTCAGATAATTGCAAAAATAGGCTAGGTAGTAGCTGGTAAACTTGATGGATTAAAATAACTGATTGGGTTTGTTGGATCCTTAATGATTTCGAAAAGCGTATGATCCCATGGTTTCCAGAAATCCTGCAAAACCTGAGCATACGTTTTATGTTGCCAGTGATCAAAAAGAGCCTTATTCAAGGTGCCTCTCAATGGCATTGCATCAATATAAATTGAGCCTTCAACAGGTAATATTGCATATTCCGGCAGCCTGTTGAACAAATAAGCCGAGTAGAAAAAACGTGCACAAAGCTCTTCAAACTGCTGTGGCGAAAGTGCTGAATCACCAATTTGATCTAACAACTCCTGATGGTATTTTTTATTCGTTCCATTATCCTGCAGGCAGGCAATGATGCCGAAGTCTTTTAATTTCAAAGAGAAAGTCATTGTGTTGATCTCATCCCTAAAACTAAAAGCCGTGTCCTGCTTTTCCAATGGAACAACAATTATTGACCATGGTTTAAAATCTTCAAATATTACATCAGTATAAATACCCTGGATCATCGTATGCAGATTTCCAAACTTATGCATTAACCCTTGCGACATGTTTACTCCATCAGCACTTAATTGCTGCTGACGAACGGCCGCATTCATTTCTACATAAATAAGGCTATACATGAATTTACCAATCCATCTGAACAGCTCAACCTCATCAAGCTTAGAAACTTCTTCATAGCCTTTTGAAAAAGCATTAGAAATTTTCTCTTCTAAAGGCTCAATAAAATTAGTGAGCACCTCAGTACTGCATGGCACCTTTAAGCTATTGTACGAACGTATGCTTTCATCAAGCAATTTAATCTGCTCCTCTCCGCTAAAGTTGGCGACTTTTAAAAGCCATTCAGGTAAAATACCGATCTCAGTTATTGGTGCAGAAAACGTATCTCCACTAAGAAAGCAGTTTTTATACTTAAAATCGAAGTTTTTAAACGGTTGATATATTGTGCTATTCATACTAGGCGCAATATTAGGCATATTATTTTTACATTAGCGGCAGCACCCATTTTTTTAACTTTGATATTACTTAAAGCTTTTTTAGCTCATGCAGGTAAACGCCAAACCATATCAACTGGAATTAAAACATCCTTTTTCTATTGCCAAATTCACCAGAACAAGTACCCCTCTTATGCTGATAAAGCTTACCTATGAAGGGGTTGATGGATATGGCGAAGCATCAATGGTTCCTTATATGGGCGAAAGTTTAGAAAGTGCCGCAGCTTTTTTAAACAAGATAGATTGGAAAAGATTCACTTACCCTTTTAATTTCAAGGAGGCAATTGCATATCTTGATGAGATTGAAAGTGGTCACCCTGCTATAAAAGCGGCGATAGATATTGCATTGAACGACATAAATGGCAAGATTTTAAACAAGCCATGCTATGAAATTTATGGCGCCAACCCGTTAAAAATGCCTGTAACATCTTTTACTATAGGAATTGATACCCTTGAAGTTATAAGGAAAAAAGTAGCCGATGCCAAAGGATTTAAGGTGCTAAAAATAAAACTCGGCAGAGACAACGATAAAGAGCTTATCGATACGATAAGAAGTGTAAGTAATTTGCCTTTATATATTGATGCCAATCAGGGGTGGAAAGACAAAGCTCAAGCTATTGATATGATCTATTGGTTACACGATAAGGGGGCATTGCTGATAGAACAGCCAATGGATAAAACCAACCTGGATGGAAATGCCTGGCTAACCGGCAGAAGTCCAATCCCTATTATAGCTGACGAAGCGGTGCAGCGTTTATTAGACATGGACGCATTAAAAGGCGCCTATCATGGCATTAATGTAAAGCTGATGAAAAGTGCAGGTATGTATGAGGCTCACCAAATGATCCTAAAGGCACGTTCATTTGGAATGAAGGTTCTTATTGGTTGTATGAGCGAAACTTCGTGTGCAACACAAGCTGGAATTGCATTAGCTCCGTTGTGCGATTGGGCAGATTTGGATGGCCCATCATTAACCAAAAACAATCCATTTAAATCACCAGAAATGGTGGATGGTAAATATTCATTAAAATACCTTCCCGGTCTTGGCCTGGAAGGTATTCCTAAAGATCTTTTTACTTGTTCTTAAGCGTACTACGCATCTCTTTTACGAGTTGAAGCTTTTGATATAGGAAGAACCCTGCGGTAACCACAAAAAGCGCTACTATTGGGTATTTTCCATTATTAAAAGCCCAAAATATCCCATACCCCGACAAGATAACTCCCAGGTTGTAAAAAACATTTAAAGCTACTTTCTTAAACATACCTTAGTAAACTTGCATATCAGGATCAAAAGCTTCCTGCCAAGCCAGAATGCCTCCTTTAAGATTATACAAATTGGTTAAACCAAGCTGTTGTTCTAATTGCATTACTGCCATAGCACTTCTTTTACCACTTCTGCACTGCATAATTACCGGTTTATCGGTAGCAATTTTATCCGCTTCAATTAAAATACCACCCAAAGGGATATTCTCTCCGTTAAGGTTTGAAGTTTCGTATTCAAATGGCTCTCTAACATCGATCAACTGAAAATCTTCTTTATTATCAATCTTTGCTTTAAGCTCCTCAACTGTTATTTCCTTAATCATATCATTTTGATTTTTTCAAACTTAGATAAAGTTACGCAAGTATCCACAAGAGTAAAAGGAAACATTACAAAAAAGTGAATATCTGTAACAACTAAGTATGTCGGGCGTTTAATAGTAAGTCTTTGCTAACTTTGGCCTTAACATCATGAATTCAGTATCACGTTTCTTTTGGTTCTGCTCAGGAGTACACATTTCTACACTTGAAAAACACCCTACAGAACATAATAAATACATTGGCATCGGTGCCACCATCTTCTTTACCGGATTATTTGCGGCTCTTTCTGGTGGCTACGCTATGTATTTCGTTTTCAAGGGCGATTCTACGGCGCTTCCATTTGCTTTTCTTTTTGGCTTAATATGGGGTCTTGCCATTTTTAACATGGATCGTTACATCGTTTCAAGTATTAATAAAAGTGCTTCTACCAGCAAGCAGGTGTTACAGGCAACCCCACGTATCTTACTTGCTATCATGATCGGGATTGTTATCTCTCGTCCGCTTGAATTAAAAATATTCGACAAGGAGATTAAGGAACGCTTAAAGGTTACTTATTTAACCAATCAGCGATCAAAAATTGACACACTTAATGCTGCTTTTGGCAATAAATACAAAATTGAGCTTGCTAAACTTAAAGATGTAAAAGCTCAGCGAGATTCTATGGAAAGTGGAATAAAGGTTGACAGACAAAAACTAAATTTCGAAATCTTCGGAAACAAAACAACTGAAACTTCAGGGATTATGGGCTATGGCCCATATGCCAAAAGAAAGGAAGCAGAACTGAAGCAACGGGAGCAAAACCTCGACACCTTATCAGCAGATGTGCGAAAACTAGAGGGTTTTGTTGATGGAAGAAAGCAGTTTGATGGCTTAATGAGTGAAAAATTATATACCAGCAAACAACTTGATAGCTTAACCAGCATAGCCGGTTTTGCCGACAGAAACTCTGCCTTAGGTCAATTAAGTATTCGGCCTGATGGTAAAAAAGATGTAAATACTTCACTAGCAGTAACGTTTATTGGCTTGTTATTTATTTTCTTTGAATGCTTACCCGTTTTTGTTAAATTGATGAGCAGCAGAGGGCCATACGACAGATCTGTAGAAAATATAGAAACTGCCCAGATGTACGAATCTGATAAAGACAAAGACTATGAAATAAGTGTTATCGATGGCGTTCACGACACACGTGTTTCAACGGAGATAAACAGAAGAAAAAACGCATTGAATTCTAATTAACATATATGAGAAAGGCCCTATACTTCTTTTTTGTGCTTCTAATTGCACAACAAGCAAACGCACAAGACATCAATAAAATAATCACAAAAGATTATGTCGACAGACTCATCAAAACCCTAAGCAGCGACGATATGCAGGGCAGAGGGACTTTTACTCCCGGCATTGATAAGGCCGCAACTTTTATTGAATCGGAGTTTAAAAAAATTGGTTTAAAGCCCCTTGAAGGACAAACAGGTTATCGTCAATCCTTTTTCAAATATCAGCTAAAACCTGAGGCTACATCCGTTTCAATTGACGGTACTGCTGTTGACCCAACAAACATAATGGTGTTTGGTAATACTTCAGAAAACTTATCTTTTGATAATACAAACAGTGATGGGTGGATAAAACTTGATCCATCTAAACCTTTCATGGATCAGTTCAGACCAATTAGCAGAAGCGGGAAGAAACAACTGATATTAGTTGATGCAAAATTTGCTGATGCATTTAACAGAATCAAAGGATATCTTGAGAAAGGCAGCATATTGGACGAAAAAGATTTAAACGCAAAAGCCACCGCTCTTGTTTTTGTACTCGATAAGGATACAGTTGCGAACAATTTCAAAGTAGAGCTTAAAAACTCCTTTGCAAAAATGCCCTTGTTTAATGTTGCAGGTATGATTCCTGGTAAATCAAAAGCCAAAGAACTGGTAATATTTTCTGGTCATTACGATCACCTAGGCATTATCCAAGCTGATGGACAAGATAGTATTGCAAATGGCGCTGATGATGATGCATCCGGCACAACTGCTATGATCGCTTTGGCAAAGTACTACAAGAAATTAAACAACAATGAACGTACTTTAATATTTGTTGCTTTTACAGCAGAAGAGATTGGAGGATTTGGTGCCAGACATTTTTCAGAGAAACTAAACCCTGATGATGTTGTAGCCATGTTTAACATAGAAATGATTGGCAAGGAAAGTAAGTTTGGTAAAAATACTGCCTTTATAACAGGTTACGATAAATCGGATTTCGGACAGATTTTACAGAAAAACCTTAAAGGAACGAAGTTCACTTTCCACCCAGATCCATATCCACAGCAAAACCTATTCTATAGAAGTGACAATGCGACCTTGGCCGCACTTGGCGTTCCGGCGCACACCATTAGTACCGATCAAATAGATATTGATAAGTTTTATCATACTGTAAAAGACGAATACAGCACATTAGATTCAGAGAATATATTGGCAACCATACAAGGGATTGCAAAGAGTGCAATAAGTATTGTAAAAGGTATTGATACACCAACAAGGATTCCGAAACTGGAAAAAAACTAGAATTATAGGATGGTCTTTTCCATCACATAATCGTCCATTACGAAACCGTTACCGATATCAAGGATAACGGTTTCTTTTATTATAAACCCAGCCTTTTCATAAAAGTCCTTGGCCCTATTATTCTTGTTTACATTTAACTGAAGTGATTTTGCTCCGGCTCTTTTCACCAAATTAAAAACTTCGTTGATTAACAGCTTACCTACTCCTCTTCCATGCGTTTGAGGTAAAACATATAACTTATGCAATTTAAAGGAATGATTTTCAGGCTCAAAAATAGAGAAGCTAGCAAAGCCCAGATCTATATCATCTTCCTCAGCAATCAAAAAGGCATACCCCTTTTGTAATTGCGAAAGCAACTCTCCCCGGTTATACATTTTCTCCAACATGTAGTCAATTTGTTCTGTTGAAAGATACTCAGCGTAAGTAATCCGCCAGGTTCTATCTGCCAAATCTTGAATAGTAGCAATATCCTCTTCCTTAGCTTTCCTTAAAATTATCATATACAGGTTTCTTCTTCAATTACAGCCCTTCGCCAATAAATAAGTATGGCACATTGAATGTAAACTCAACAAAGCCATCATTTATTACCTCAAAGTTGTTATTTTCCGTTTGCTTTAAATTACTCGTTTCAAAATAAGAGACTACGTCAATGTTAAAAACACTGCCTTTAGGCTTCCACACATTAAATCCGGATTTAATGGCATATGATTTCTCCGTTTCAGTAAATACAACAATATTTATTGCATCAATATAGCTTCCCAATTCTCTTAAGTTACTTTCTGAATCAATAATGTTTACCGCAGGATATTTCTCTGCGATCAAGTAATCTAAAACAGCATCCAACTCCTCTGATTTGGCATGGATAACCTTAGTGTTTTCCTGAAAATCCTGATCACTTGAATTAACCACAACATCCACTTTTAAACCAAGGCTAATTACCTTCTCATAAACCGCAGCGCTAACTATTAATGTTGGACTCCACTCTAATAGCTGGCCAAGATACTCTTCATTAAAAGCACCTAAATGGTGGATATATAGTGCTGGTTCTTGTTTCTCGCGAATGATATGATGTGACGACATAGGGCAAAGATATCCTATTATTTTTTCTTATTTAAGTTTCAAATCAGAGACATGCTTTTCATCCAGAAAATGCACCGCCCAAACCATTCATCAAAAGAAGGTGCTGTTAAAAAACCATGCTCTCCTTTAGCATAAATATGCAGCTCTCCTGAAACCTTATTTTCTTTAAGGGCCCTATAGAATTCCATGCTATTAGCTACAGGCACAACCTGATCAGCATCAGAATGGATTAAAATCGAAGGAGGAGTTTCAGCAGTTACCTGCAACTCATTAGAGTACAGTTTTATCTTTTCTTCCGTTGGTGAAGGCCCAAGAAGATTATCTCTTGAGCCAATATGACCAATCTTATTGGTAAAGGAAATAACAGGATTTATGAGTAACATAAAATCAGGCCTAAGACTAGTCCCTTTCCCATTCTCTACAACAGCCGTTTTAAAATGTGTTCCTGCAGTGGCGGCAAGATGCCCTCCTGCAGAAAAGCCCAGAATACCTATTTTATTTGGATCAACATTCCATTCCTTAGCATTCTGCCTCACTATTTTAATTGCCTGTTGAGCATCTTGCAACGGGCCAATAGATTTATCTAACATTGTCTTATCGCTCGGCAATCTGTATTTTAACACGAAAGCCGTTACGCCCATTTTAGCAAATGCTCTGGCTGCATCACTGCCCTCTCTTTTTGTAAGCAGAACATGATACCCACCACCTGGGCAAATAATAACCGCAGTTCCATTCCCTAAACCCTTTGGAGGCAAGAAAACAGAAAGAGTAGGAATGGAAACGTTAGAAGTTAAACTATCTACGTCTCCATTAGCTGTTCTCAGTTCATCATTAGTTACAGACCTGGAGTTTGGTATTTTATCTGGATACAATGGCATCACCTCTTGAGCCTTACAGTATGGAACCACAAGCACTAGCGATAAAAACGCAAAGCTGAATAACTTACTCAAAATTGATCCAATCTACACTTATTAAATCTCTATTTGGTTGGGTATTTTTTACAAACACGAAATAAAGATCATGCTTACCTCCAGGATTTTTTATAGCAGTACTTAGTTCCGTATACTTCTCCCAGTTACCTGTTTTGGTAAAATCGACAGTACTAATCACCTCACCTTTTGGCGAATCAATATGAACTTCAATAGTTCCATTATGGCTTGCTGAGGCATAGTAATAAGTAAGTTTATCAATATTTCTTAAGTCGATGTTTTTTAGCACGAAATAAGACTTATTGTGGATGCTACCAACATACGTATCACTTTTATCTACATTGTGAAACACATCAGCATCCTCTGCCTGTACTTTTGCCGGACGCAATACAATCGTTTCCTTTTTTGTTAACGGGGTTATTGCTCCACCTTTATCGGTATAAGAAGCAGAGAAAATATACCTACCCTGATCCTTATTGCCCAAATGCTGTTTTAATGCCACAGATCCTTGCTGCGGTAGCGCAACATTGGCCTTTTTAGCATTTAAACTTAAAATATACTTAACAATCTCAGTTGCATCATCATTAGAAATCTGAGGATGGGCACTCATCGCATGCTCTCCCCAAACACCACCTCCACCAACAATAATCTTTTTAGCCAAACGACCTACAGCCTCTTTGTTACCAGAATAACGCTGAGCAACCTGCATAAATGATGGACCAACTGATTTGCCATTTATCTGGTGACAAGCCTTACAATCGCTTTTAGCGACTAATGATTTACCGAAATTATATGTCGGCGAAATCTCCTGATGGCCTATCAGCGCCTGGTTGCTTTCTACTTTGGCAATAAAGTCAAGATTCACTTTTACTTTCTTTACATCTATAACCTTATCCTCATTATCCTTCACATCAACTTTATAATTAAAATTAGTAGCCTTAGGGAAAAAGAAAGAACTATTGCTGGTAGTATTTATTGCTACCTGAGGCATAGTGTTACCTACTTTAATCACAACTGTGTCTAGTCCGCTTTTACCGGCTAAATCTGTTACTTTTAAAATGGCTTTATAGACGCCATTTTTTTGGAATGTGTAGGCAACATTTTGGTCTGTTGACGCTACCTTATCTCCCTCAAAACGCCATTCGTACGACAATTTATCATCGTCATCATTATCAAAGCTTTTTGAATTAAAGGCAACCTTGTATGGCGCAATTCCAATAGTATCTTTAGTTTCAATTTTAGCAACCGGAGCACGATTTCCACCATTGTAATCAATACGAACCAAACGGGCATCAACATTGTCTATCCCGTAAACAGATCCATATTCTAACATATAAAACGATCCTTCCGGACCAACTTCTATATCAATAGGACGTCTGAAATCACCGTTAGTTTCCATGAAAGGTTCCATACGTACATAATTTTGGTTTTCATCCAGGCGTACTGCAAACACCCAGTTTCTCATCCAATCGTACATAAACAAAGCCTTATCATAATACTCAGGGAATTTCGTATCAGATTTAAGCGCTGCATTATAATGATAAACAGGACCACCCATAGCACATCTACCACCCTGCCCTAAAGCAGGAAACTCTTCCGATCTGTTGTAAGGATACCACACCATCGCTTTAGTTGGCGGAGGAAGAACTTTAGCGCCTGTATTATACGGCGAATTGTTTGTTGCTCCATTGATGTCAAAAAGTGGGCCTACCTTTAAGGTTGCTCCTTTCCCTCTTGTCGCAAAGTCTACTTCTTTGTAAGGTTTGCTATCTCCTACAAAATATGGCCAACCAAAATTTCCTGCTTTTTTTGCCTGATTAAATTCATCATAACCACGTGGGCCTTGCAAGCCGTCCTCGCCAGAATCTGGTCCAACTTCGCCCCAGTACACGATTCCTGTTTCTGCATCAACAGACATACGATAAGGATTACGACAACCCATTACATAAATTTCAGGGCGAGTTTTCGGCGTTCCTTTAGCAAATAAGTTCCCTTCAGGAATAGTATAACTTCCATCTGCTTCAGGATGAATACGCAAAATCTTACCACGTAGGTCATTTGTATTTCCAGCAGAACGTTCTGCACTATATACTAACCTGTTGTCCATTCGATCAATAGGAGCAAAACCATCCGATTCAAAAGGAACAGTATTATCTCCTGTTGAAATGTATAGGTTTTTATGTTTATCCCAAGCTAAAGAACCACCAGTGTGAGCACTTACCTCAAGGTCAATTGGCACCTCTATTATAATCTGTTCAGATTTAAGATCAAGTTCATTTTCCTTATTGATTTTAAAACGAGAAATATGTTGCTTGTACTTATCACCCGTTGAAGCTGTATAGAAGAAATACAAATAGCTATTGGTTGCAAAATCTGGGTCGATGGTGATCCCCAATAAACCATTAAGGTATTTATCTACCGCTTTAACAGGGAATTTATAAACCAATGTTGTTTTCTTATCCGCAGGATCATATACATAAAAATTACCCGCACGCTCAATGAAAAACACTCTTCCATCAGGAGCTACAGATAATTCCATAGGCTCATTTAAATCATTAGATAATATTGTTTTAGTAAAACGATTATCTTCTGGCTTTTTAACCGCGTAGGCTTTAGAATAATCCAATGTTACATTGCTACCAATTGCATATTTAATACCACCCAACAGGTGCTTTAAAAATAATGGCTCACTAAAGCTTTCATCTGTATGTCCGCCACCAGTGTAAAAAGCACGACCCCCATCGAATTCATGATACCATGCAATAGGATGATTATCTCCGTTCTCTCCACCCTCGTAAGTACTTTCATCAAGTTTAGCAACAACTTTTAGGTCTCCCTGTATGTTTTTATAATTATACCATTCATCCGTACGCTCCCATCTTTTAGGCAATCCTTTAGTAGATATATGTGTTGTATCAATAACATCTATAGTTGCCTTACGCACATTTGAATTACTTGGATGACTCATAAAGTAAGCTCCAACAAGCTTATTGTACCAAGGCCAATCGTATTCAGTATCAGCAGCAGCATGAACGCCCGCATAACCACCTCCAGATTGAATGTATCTTTCAAAAGCTACCTGCTCATCAGAGTTTAACACATTCATTGTTGTGCTTAAGAAAATTACGGCGCTATAGTTTTTTAAACTATCTTGAACAAAATAGGCTGCGTTTTTAGTCGTGTCTACAATAAAGTTATTCTCTTTACCTAGCTTTTGTATCGCAGCAATACCAGCCGGAATAGAAGAATGATAAAAGCCTTTAGTTTTTGAAAACACAAGAATTCGTGCTGGTTTTACTGGTGTAGTAATGGCAGAAATAGGAGCAGCAGCGGTTTTAGGCACTACCGTTTTACAAGCATAAAATACAACAGAAGTACAAACTGTTGAAAATACAGCAAGAGAAATTTTAAAGTATTTAGTTTTAATCATAAAGGAATTTAGTTAATGTGGCTCTCCACCAAAAGAATTTTGAGGAGAACTTGTGAATTAATGAGCGTTCTAATTACTGAAGGAACTTTGGTTAACTACTCACAATCACTAGGTTTAGGTTATCAATACAGGTCATTTAGAAGTAAACTTAGCAATTATATTGAAAAAGATTTCAACTAATGTCAGATAGTTTGGGCTTAGCGTAAGATTACTGAGATTAGGATGCATCCACTTTTCCATCTCTCAAAATTCTCAAACTGAAAAAACCCAAACAAACCAACTGACAATTAAACAATTAGATTAAATATTCATCTAAATTTAACATATTAATTCTTATAAATTTATTAAATTGTATCACATTTAATTTCAACCCTATGCTGAAAAAAACACTAATAGCAGGCATGGCATTTCTAATGCTCTCTTGTGGTAATCAAAAAAAAGAAGAAAGCGATTCAGGTACTGGCAGTCTTATCGACAACGTTAGCAATCTGAATAAAGTAGCCAAATCTGCGGATAAGATGGAAGAATTGTCTACCAAGCTAAAAAAACTAACTCCCTTAACAAACGACGAACTTAAGGCTGCAGTTCCCGAAACGCTTGACGGATTGAAAAGAAAGAGTTTCAGTGCGGGAGGTTACGCCGTAACCGGTCTGAGTACAATTGAAGCAGAGTACGGTGATGATACTAAATATGTAAAAGTGGGGATTATTGATGGTGCAGGTGAATCTGGAAGTGCTATCATTTCCTTAATGGCCATGACATTAAGTATGGACAAAGAATCGGAGTCTAATGGTACAGTCACTAAAACAGTAGACGTTAATGGCATTCGCTCAATAACTGAGGAAACCAAATCTGAAAACTCAGTTAGCTCGTCCATCAAATTCCTTTATAAAGACAGGTATTCTGTAAGCTTAGACGGAACAGGATATACGCTTCCGGAATTAGAGTCATTCCTTAAAAGCGTAAAACTTGACGAATTAAAATAATTTGTAAAGCACTGCTTTCAATTAAAAAGCCTTTAGAGGAATTCTAAAGGCTTTTTAATTGATCTCTTTATTTAACCTGCGTTATAAACATAGAACTTCTTATCTCTTATGGGCTGTCCTTTTATCTCTAAATACTGTCCCTTTTTGTCTCTTGTGCTTTTTATCACAAACGGCTCATCACTCGCTTTACACGCATCATAAGCTAGTTTTAGGCGATCAATATGTGTATCGGCACCCACTTTCCATTTTTTACCCGAATACCAAAAATAAGCAGAAAAATTTCTTGTGCTTCCTAGCATTTTTCCATCAAGCCTAATATGAGTTGGATTTAATTCTTTGTATGGAAGAACTCCTTTAACATAAAACTCACTAAAATCTTTATATTCCGGAATAACGTTTATTGTACTCATAATTAATTTTTGTGCAATTTACATCAAATCCTATTCTGGTAATAATTTTAGAGACATTATTGTTTTGTTTCATCGAATCTCCCTCTATTGTGATAGTTGTTGAATGATAAATTCATAGAATAAATACTTATATTGAACTATTAACCATTCTCAATATGAAACCCTATTTAACCCTGTTAATCACACTAACGGCAATAAGTTATGGCTTTTCACAACAACTGCGGGTTGCCAAAAACAAAACTTTTGAAATCACTAGCCGTACAATCGATACTTTAGTCGCCAAATCTGATGAATCATTTACTTATGCATTTCGATCATTAGGCAAAAACTCGGAAGGCAACAATATTTTTGAGTGCAAAATTGTAAAAGCATTTATCAAGAGTAACAAAAAGGTATTGCTGAATACCGACTCGCTAAAAAAGACTAATTTCATGTCTACAGGCGTACTCTTTCCCATTGCCATGCTCAACAAGCCTTTTACCGTAACTTTAAATAACAAAGGAAAGATAATCAGTGTAGATCAACTGCAAGATCAATTAAAATCTACTCTCAGCACATGGAACTTGAATCCTGAAATTGAACAACAACTACTAAACAATGCAGGTGACGGTTTTACAGCCCAAATGCAAGGCCTATTCTATCAATTCCCTGACAAAGCATTAACAACTCAAAGCACTTGGGAAAATAAAGACACCGGCGCCAAGTTCAAGATCGTGGCAAATAAGGCGGGGGTACTGAAGCTAAATATGTCAGAAACGCGCAAAGATGGGTCAACCACCAATTCAAAATATTCATTTGATTCAAAAACAGGTTTAATTCTTAACGAATTCACCAAAACCAATTTTGCATCAAAAGTTACAGACTTCTCATCGGGTGCAGAAAAAACTGAGCAGGCGGAGGTCATCACAATGAAAAAACTAAGTAATACAACAACCATTGCCAAACCAGATTCCACTTGGATGGACATGGCTGTTAAGTTGAGCTACTGGAGCAATGAATTGAAAACAAGAGGGGAATATGATTCTTTAAAAGTTAAAAAGTCCTTAGAAGCTTTCAACCCCAAATTTAAAAACGATGCTTATTATACTGTTAGTAAACTTAATTTAATCCAGCAAACTGGAAACGACTACAATTACCAGGTCTATTCGGATGCCCTAATGAAAACCCCAAACGAGTACCTTAAAGACCAAAACAGTCACCTACACAACAAGATAGGAGCCGCCTTGGATAAGGGAAGTGCAGCAGAAGCTTACGCAGTAAGTAGATACTTCTACAATACACCTTCATTCACGCAGTGGGTACAACAGTCTTTTGCTCAAAACTTCATTGGTGAACACGATTATCCTGGGCGGAAAGAAATGGATCGTAAAAGCGCAGAGCTGATTCAGATGTTTATATCCGATAAAAATCCCATTTATCTCCAAAAAACAAGGCCATTAAATCTTTGGACAAAAGCCAAAGCAGATTCAAAAAATGCTACATTACAACTAGCAACTGCAATGGCTTTCAACAAAATGGGTGACGCCGAAATGAAGGAAGGCAATGGTGGCAGGTATGCATTACTGATGTACAACTTGTTGCTGGATGTAAACAAAAAAGAGGCAGCAGATTCATTGTTAAGCACCGCAATTATAAAACTTCAAAAATACACTACAGATAGCCTTAACAAAGAGCGCTACGAAAGTCAGAACATGCTGGCTCATGCTTACTACTTAAAGTTCCTTTCGGTAGTAAAAACAGATTCGACTAAGGCTATTGCTTATCTAGCTAGGGCAGCCGAATACTCACCAAAGAACAATAAAGAGAAAGCTTATGCTAGCTTTTATGATCGGGTTTTCCTAAAATCTAGAGAAAGCTATCGCGATGACTATATTGACCAACTCTTAAGTTTAGGCAATGAACAGGAAGCTTTGAAATTATTGGCTGTCCAAATCAATTCGAGTCCTGAAACTCTTAGTGATATGCAGAAACGTTTTGAGACTAAGTTTCCTAGCCGCAGTTTTAAGACCTTCTTTATGGATCACATTATCTCCACATGGCAGAATGCACCCGAATTTAAGGTAAAGAATATCGATGGCAAGGAACATATACTGTCAGATTTCAAAAACAAATGGTTGGTACTCGATTTTTGGGGCACCTGGTGTGGCCCTTGCAAGGAAGAACTACCAGATGTGAATAAATTCTATACAGAATTGACAGAGGGCAAGCATGGCGATTCAAATTTTCTAAGTGTTGCCTGTTATGATACAGAAGAAAAAGTAAAAGGCTTTTTGGAATTAAATAAGTATACGATACCCGTAGCAATGTCTGACAATAAGATCCAAAAAGATTATAAAGTTAATGGATACCCTTCAAAGATCATTATCTCGCCTGATGGACGCATGCTTAATGTTCAATTTGGTAAGGACTGGAAAGGGATTCTGAAGAAGTTTAATGAAATATATGCAAGCCAATAATGGACAGATTATGATAACATGTCCATTATTAGGTTAGTTCATTTTTGACCTTAAAATAGTAATAGGATTACTACCGAGTCTTTTAATCTATCACTTTATCAATTTTGGATAGAACAAGGCACCCACATAATTCGCCCCTTTTCTAGCCCCTTGAAACAAAAAAGCCAGCAGTTATGTATAACTACTGGCAAAGTAAGTGGTTCCGACGAGAATCGAACTCTTCGGATAACTCCTTGGATGATTCATTTCCTGCCAACTCTTGCCTAAGCCGATAGAGCGGCGAACTAACCTTCTAAAATGGAGATCAGATCTCCGTTAATATAAAAGACTTCTTTTCCTTCTTTTACAGCCTGCAGAATACCTGCATCAACAAGCTCGGCAAAATATTTAGTAAGGGTTGTCCTTGAGCTAATCCCCAGCAAATCACCAATAAACTTAGGTTTAATGTAAGGTTGACTAAAAATCGCCTCGTTAACCTCTTTATTGTACCATTTTATTCGCCCCCTTGCGTGTTCAAGGGTAGCCTCCATTTGGTCCAGAATACTAACGATTAATTGACTTGTTAATAGTGCCGTCTTCTCTATAGCCTCTAGCATATAAAGTATCCACGGTTTCCATGATCCTCTTTGAGTTACAATACCCAAATTGTAGTAATATTCGTCTTTATTTGCAATGATGTATTTCGATAAGTACAAAACTGGCTGATCCAATAATCCCTTATGCACCAGGTACAACAGGTTTAATATCCGCCCAGTTCTCCCATTTCCGTCACGAAAAGGGTGTATGGCCTCAAATTGATAATGAGCGATACACATTTTAATCAAAGGGTCGGAGGAATGTTTTCGATCGTCATTTAAATACTCCAATAGATTTTCCATTAAAGGCTCAAGAACTCCCACACCTCTTGGGGGAGTGTAAATAACCTCACCTGCACGAAATTCACTTTGTCCGCGATTGATTACTGTTAACGATTGAGGAGCGCGTAAACCATCTGTAGAATTTTTGATTTTCCTGAAAATCCCCGTAATACAATCCAGATCAATTGTTGCTTTATCAAGCAGCAAATCATATCCTTGCCACAATGCCTCTCTATATCTTAACACTTCTTTCGTGCCGACATTAGCATCACTTTCTTTCACTGAATCTGACACCGCCTTATACAACTCGTCTTCAGTAGTAAAAATATTCTCTATAGCCGTTGATGCTTTCGCCTCCTGCAAAGCTATCGTATTTATCAGCATATAAGGATTTGGTAATCTTTTTACTGTACTGTTTGCCGCAGCAAGTGCCCGCGATGTAGTTACGAGTTTTTTTAGAATTTCTATATCCTCTACGTCCTTAGATGGAGGAAGCAATGGAAGATCATTAAAAGGCTTAGCTCTATCGTAGGCCATACACGTGTTCACTTTACGGTAAAAAACTGGACATATATACAAATTAAAGCATAAATATGAACATATTAACTACACGTGTTCATATTTTTATAAAAACTGGACACGTTACACATATGTGTCCAGTTTTTAATGTGCTATTATATATATGTCCAGATTTTGAAATAAATAAAGCCTTCAGAAATTAATCCAAAGGCCTTCATCTAAATTTATTATCCGATATAAAAACTTTCGAATAATCTTTCCCAAGTTATTATCAAGGTGGCAAAGTAAGTGGTCCCGACGAGAATCGAACTTTCCGGATAACCATCATATTTTCAATGAATTACAAATGGTTAAAATTAGCACTCATCGAATAACTCACTTTTTTGAATACGTTTTAGCTGCAATTGCTATATGCTAAGTTACAAAAAACTTTAACTAGATCGAATAATTTTATTGTTCAGCATGGTTACATATATTGTTTCGTTTAAAGCAAAAGTCGATAGCCTATATCAAAGACAAATTTCGTTCAAATAGATGACGAAGTTCCGCGATTAAACCCACTTCCCATTTCGCTTCAAACTGGTTCTTCTCCACTTTCATTAAAATATACAGCCTTGGATCATGGCAATAATAAGGACAAAAAATCGATTTGTATTTTTTCAAAAAGATTAAGGATTAAGGCAATATCTTTTAGCTATTCATTTAACAACAAATACCCTTGACGTTGTAATTGGCATCTATCCAAAGAAAACTTCTAACTGACTTTTTCACTATCATACATTCGTCACCTGTTTTTAAAACGTCCGTGAGACCGAACAATCTATATGTGCAAATGAAATAAAAGTGACTGAAACCTATAGAAATGGCTAAGCTAAAATAAGCATTTGTCATAGAGTTTAACAAAAGTAACCTAAATGGTTTTCAGAAATCGAATCTTCCTAAGATCGTCAAAACTAAAATTGATTATAATAAAATTGACTTTCCCAATAATATCTCTTTCAGGAATGTATCCATAGCTCCGGCTGTCAAGGGATAAAGCCTTATTATCGCCCAACAAAAAATAATAACTGCATCTCAAATTAATATTTGTGGCCAAGTTATTTCTTATTTTCTCTTGTAATACTTGTATCCCCTCATCACCAAGCTCACTTTCTAAAATACCGTTGTATCTTTCCAAATTTTGGGAATTAACAACAATTGTACTCCCTTTCCTGATGATCTTAGCTATTCTTTTTATAAGTAATGTACCAACTTTATCCGGACTGTTAAAAATCACCACATCATTGACCTTGGGTTTGAGATTACTATAAAACCGATGAAAGCCCCAATCTCTTTTTTTATCTTTTTCATTTACTGCAGGGATCCAGGTAAGAATATTGATAAACGGGATGTCTGAATATCTGGCAGGAATTACAGCGCCATAGCTATGCTTATTGACCCAAATCCAATCACCTACATGAATTGATGGTTCCATACTGGGACTGGGGACATGAAGTGGTTCACCAATAAACAGTCTGAATAGAATAATTGCAAAAAGCATTGCTAGAATCTTAAAGACTCCAGCGCTCATTTTTGTTATCTGATATTTACTTGCCCTCTTTAACATACAAGAGTAAAGTGTAACCATCATCATATACATGAAATACCTGATTCAACTTACGTAAAAATGCAGGGATACTACTTTTCTTTAATACAAACCCGGCACGCTCTAGTTCGCCTCGTCTCTCACTATCGTACATAGGAATAGCAACAAACATTTTTTGTGAAGTGTATGGAATAAAACTTCCTTCAATAACGTGATTATTGAAATATTCAGACATGTAAAATCTTGACACACCCCCTTTTGCCGTTCCAAACGAAATAGGGCCAAAACCTGTTGTGTACAGATCAAGTCTCTTACCATTATAATAATTTTTATAAAGATAGGCTGCCAAATTTACCTGTCCGTACCCAGCAGGTTTAAAAATGAAGAGGAGTCCCGCAAAATTCCATAAAAAGAAAATAAACAATAATGTTGCCCTAACTGATTTTTTTGGAAAAGTCTGTGCCTTTTGAAAGAGGATTTGGTAAGCTTCGATCAACATTAAAGGAACAAAGTTAATGAGAGGAAATAGAAACCTAGTTTCCTTGTGCGATATCATAATATGAGCAAGAATATAAGGGATAATACACCATACAATAAGGCTTTTTGGTTTAAAAAGAATTAGCAAAATAAATGACACCAAAATTGTACATCCAATAAAAAAAGATGGACGGTTTAAAATCTCAATAATATAAAAATACCATGGTGATACACCATAGGAACTTGCGACATTGTCAAGTAAGTTCACCTTAAAATAGTTATAGGGAACAATATTAAATGATTCATAGTAGAGATAGTCAAGAAAAGTGCAAATTATTACCACTATCACAAAGCCAAAACAAATGAAGAATAAATCCAAAAGTCTTATTTTTCTCGTTAGCAATAGCCAAAAAAAGATACCGACAACACACAATGCCATTTGAAATCGAAATTCGAAACTCAGCCCCAATAGAACTCCAATTGTGAGATAATGTAGTCTACCATTCTTGTTTAAGTTTATCAATGCAACGGATATTAGCAAAAATAATCCTGCCCAGGTCTCTGATGAGAATCTAATATTAATTATTGGAAGGAACCACAAACAAAAGGAAATGAACAAAAAGCCAATCCTATTTTCTTTATTTATTAAGGTCTCAAAACTTCTCATAAATAACGAGATCGCATATACAGCCAACATCCCAGTAAGAATGCGCAGTACCGAAGCAATAAAAAAAGGATTATGGATTCCGGTGAAATTACAGAGTTTTATGATAATTAATGCAATATATGGTTGAAGAGAAGGTCTTATCTGAGCATTATATTCCCAAGTAAGAGTAGAGCCATCATTCCAGCCAGCTTTTAGGCCCGCAAATTCTATAATCTGGTAATGCTCATCAAAATGATGATAGCCATCACTAAATACCGTTGCAATAATATAAATCAACGCAATAACCAATAAAATGACTAAGCGAAAACGTGTATGGAATATTACTGGATTTTTCATAAGCCAATTTATTATGAAGCAGATAAATTAGCCAAGTCCTTTTTTAACAAATGTGTTATTCTATTTTTAACAGATTCAGAGTCATGCCACTCATAAGTTCTTGTATGAGAATATTTCCCTAGATAAATTAAAAATAATATCACACCTACCAGCAATGACTTTTTAATATAGTGATTTGATCTGCCATAGAGAAGATAAAGGTAATAGAATATAATAAAACCGATACCAATGGAAGAAATATAGGCATATCTATCTGCAACCACCGCATGTCTTGATAGTGGTATAATATGTAACGCTAGTAGAATATGTAATGTAAAAATGGCAATACCAATAAAAAATGGCGGAGACTTTATTACCTTCCAGAAAGAGAAACCGATTACACAAATCAATAGCGGATAAATTAGTATCCAATTCGGCAATGGACTCCCTACGTTTGAAGGAAAAGGATATAAATAATATAACTTAAAGGGGAATACTATTTTTAGCAAATACTCAAAGTATGCATAAGATCCCAAAAAAAACCGCTGCCAAATTGGGTATGTTGCCTCTTTGCTTAGAACCCCATAACCTGCTTCCAACTGTGAAAGCATCGTAAGAATCCCAAAAGAAAGGGACAGCACAAAAAATGGAATTACCCCCCTCCAGGTTTTCCATTCAAAAAATTGATATCCGTACATTAAGTTTAAAACCATCATCCACAATGGGAATATCACTGCCTGCTCTTTTCCAAAAAAAGAGCAGGTAAAGAAGAGGGCTGTTAACAAATAATGCTTCAATTCTTTTCTTTCCAAATATGAAATGTAGCTGATAGTCGCCAAAAGATAAAAGGTCGCATAGATTAAAACTTTAGATGCACTTATCCAAGATACGGCCTCGACATTAAACGGATGTATACCAAAATAAAGGCTGATGAGAAAAGAGATGATCAATGCGTGATCCGCTTTAATTGCACTTACATTACGTAAAAGCTTAATACTGATAAAAAAAATTAAAATAATATTAATGATATGTATCACTAAACATGCAAAATGAAACACATAAGAATCGTATCCAAAAAAACGATATAGGAATAAGTAGAAAAGCTCATTAAAAGGCGCATATTGCGAGCTGTAGAATTCCAGGAATATAGCGGATATATTCTCAAAATTAACTCCCCCTTCAGTATATCTATTTACAACCACCCATTGGTCATCCCAATTCATTAAGAACCTGTTATCCAATATTGGAAAGTAAACAAGAAAAGTACCGATAACCAAAAGTATGATATACGAACTGACACGATAGCCCCATGTCATTTTTCTAAAGTTGAGCTTCATATTACAGAAAAATTAATAATTAAACTAAAGATGACCTATTACGGTTCCATGAACTTTGACCACAAAGGGAGCTTTCCTGTAGTTGGTTTCAAGCATTATTTCCCTTGTAAATTGCCCCTCATCTGTTAGAACGATACTAGCATTAACGGTATCTCTTTTGCCAGACTCAATGTTATACTTCCCCTCCTTTTCAGATCTAATGCATCCACAGTAAGATTTTATTCCCATAACCCAGCAGTTAAAAGATGTGTTATTTTCTATTGCAAAAGAAAAACTGTACTTCTTTCTTAGCTTTATTTCCCCTAAATCTATATCCTTTGGAAGAACATCTATTGTTCCTCCCGTATCCAGGACACCGAATTTATTAATAATGCTAAGAAAATAATCATCTCTAAAAACGAGGTTTATGTCTTCCTTAACAAGAAAAATAGAAGACATTATACCTTTATCATCCAATAAAAAATAGAATGGTTTGTGAAGTTCAGAAAGTGAAAATAGATTTTTATCATTACGTACATCAACCAAATATACCGGAAATGGCACTGTTCGGTTATACAACTTCAAATCTCTAGGATTGGAACTAACACTATTAGCTATAATAAATGGTGTAGGAATTGATAATTCACCTTTTTTCTTTAAGTATTCAATAGCTTCCTTTGAACACATATCACATCCATAGTTATCCATATATATGCCTAGCCGTTTCCCCTTAACAATTTCTTCAAGCCTAAGTGAATGACCCGAAGTATCTCTAAATAAGATACTATCGTTAATATCCAATTTCATCTGATCAATCTGACTTAGAAAATTCTCCTTTAAAATTGTTACATTGTTCTGGTTATGCTCAAAAGCGATGAATTTATTATTGTAATAGACAATCACAGTTGCAAGTACAACGATAAAAAACAAACCGATAATAACTGGTATTTTCATAGGATTAGAATTTATTGAGATTGTAGACAAACAAAATAGGATTACCATCTTCCTTTAAGTTATCAACAAGCTTTTTATCGGATTTGTCTAGCAAGCTACGTTTTCGTTCATCCCACGATCTGACGATATTTTTAATGAGAAAAGGTTCCCATACTTTGCAAAATCTTTCATTGTCAATAGCAAAAGATGGCATTATATCACCTATCAAATTTATTAATCTCTGAGGAGTTGGGTTTTGTAGAGAATATTCACCTGTCAGTGATCCAAATATCATATTGCCAGTTTTTTTAGAATAGAATAACGGAAAAACATATCTGGAATTTTCTATAATACCAAAACAAGCAACATCATCTGTTGCACTAAAATAGCCCTCGAATGCCTGATCCCTTGGTTTCATTAACTCCTTAGAGATCTCAAGCTGATCCAGATCATCAAAATAATTCTTTTGAAAATGTAAAACAAATGCTGGTTCTTTTGATTTTTCAGCTATGGACCATACCGTATCAGGAGACAACAATGTGAAATAGTATAAATTTTTACCAAACTCCATAAGCGGATATTGAGATGACCTTACAAATTCAGATTTTCTTAATGCTGTTCCATATTGGAAAGATTTGTAAATTGGATTTTGAATGCTGTCGGCTACTATAAGCTGGTTAAGATCTACCGCGGGCGTATTTATATTAGTATATAGCCCGGTGTTTAATATCAGTTTATCTTTTAGATACCTATGTGAATTAAACAAGAACCTCAATTGCTGTCGGCCCACAACATTCCCGTCATAATCATATGTGATTAACTTCCGGCCGTCTAGATCCAGGGCGCTCAAGACGTGCTTATCCTTGTTTAATGTCGCATCACTTAAACTAATATACTCTGACGGCCCTTGTCCTTTCTTACCAATTGTCTTTAAGAAATGTCCTTTTTCATCAAATTTTAAAATAGCATTATTCTTACGGTCAAAAATGAACAAAAACCCAGAATCTAAAAAAACCTGCTCGACATTTCCAATTAAACTTTCTTCAGTTGTTTCCAACTCTATAACGGAAAAATTCTTCACCAAGCTTTCTTTTTTCATGCTGGATAGAACTGACGGCACCTTGACGATAATTGGATCGCCTTTGGTTTCTGCCAAATACTTAATTTCGCTATTACTGCTGTAGCCAAGATCATTGTCTCTTTTTTTTGAGCTACATGATACAAGAAAGCAAAAAAAAGCAAGTATCCCTAAAAAATATAATTTCATTACTATTCGGTTAAAATTGAGAGTTAAACATTAATTTTTATAAACTTTAAAGCAGGGCTATAATGATAGCCCGCTTTAAGAGATTTCAGCATTTAAATTGTAACAGTTGGTCGAGGGCAACTTTGTGCAGCAGGGTCACAGCTAGATGTACATGATGTACAAGCTGTAAAACTACCTGACGAATTTGAAGTACAAGAGCAAAAGCTTCCTGTAATGGTGAAAGTCTGAGAACCGCTGTTACCACTAGAAGTATTCATACTACCGCCCATGCTAGCCCCAGGAGCACTAATCCCAACACTACCACCAACACTTGTGTTAGAGTTGTATCCTTGCTGGCAGGTAATCTGAATAGATTGGCAATTTCGGTCATACTTCTTCACACCGGAACTACTCGAACTACTCGAACTGCTTGAACTTCCTGACGTACTTCCAAGGGGAGTGGCTGCCAGCGCTTCACCAAACAAGTTTCCCATTCCATAGTTGCTGGAAGCATGTTTAAAATTTAAAACAAGGGCGAACAATATGGCGATCGCCCCAAAAATTAGCTTGACGTTTTTCATGTTTAAAAAAATTTAAAGGTTATATTTTATTAAGTATGTATTCCATACAATTTTTTGCACAGAATAGCAGATGGTTTAGATAGGGCGAGCTCAGCAAGAGCTCTAAGGAAACCAACTATCTAAAAAAGTTAGTGTTCTAAACATATTGGTGAAAGCGTTAATAAAGAGAATCTATAGAAGCCTTACTCTTAAAACTAATATATGATTATTTACTCATATTTCATTTTTTTTAAAAAAATAAATATTAAAAATCCTTTTCATTTTTTGCCAACTAGAAAAAGTGGTAAAAATAGTACTATAGCAAAAATCGCGGTGATCAGTCCACCCATAATTCCTACCGCAAGAACAAACCAGAATCCACCGTAGTCACCAAACAGCAGATAAGGAACAAACCCCAGAATAGTTGATAAAAAAGTTAGCAGAATTGGAACGATTTTGGAATTCCAAACATTAAAATATGTCTCTAAAATGGGGACACCTGTGGCATTACTACTTTGTCTGTTTATTTCATCAATAATATAGATACATGAATTGACAGCAACGACTGTAACAATAAATAAAGAAACCATCCCCCCTCCATTAAAGTCGAGGTGAAACAAATAAAATGTTAGAAAAACACCTATATAACTAATAGGGACAAACACAACGAGTGATAAGGCTTGTGAAACTGAGTTAAACAAGATAGCAGTTGTAGAGAACATGATAAGAATTAGTAAAAAGAGGGTCTGATATTTCTGAGTAACAACTATATCAGAACGCCAGTCAACATATTTTTCAACAGAATAACCGAGGGGCAACCTTTTACTTAGGTCACTTATCTCTTCTTTCATAATGCTCTCAGCCTGCAAATTCGAACCTGTATAGTCAAATTGTAGAAATAGTTGATATCGTTGGTTCAACTTCAATATTTCCTTTGGTATCTGTTGTCTTTTTATTCTAGAAACGCTTTCAACCACATAGGTGCGGTCTTTAATATTGTTCGGGTTCTTCTTTAGTGACCAAAGGTCTAGGTTATGATATTGTTGTGATAACAGCACTACTTTTTCCACACTTCCATTAATATTTATTACTTCTGATGAGGCACCCATATTTGATGCATTTAATGATATAAAGAAATCCCTTGCAGACATTTTATTCGCCGCTAACTGTTGTTTATTTAGATCGAAATAATATTCCTCATAATCATCCGGAAAATCAAGAAATCTTGGATTAACAGATACTTTTTTTATTCGGCGATGGGTAAGAAACCTTTTACTAAGACTATCACCCCATGCAGTAAGTTCATCATAGTTGTACCCGGACAAAATGACGCCATACATCCCAGCCATTAGCCTTACGTCGTTTGAAAATACTTGATTGTCTATTCCATAAATTTGCCAACTACCTCCTCCAATAGCCAAAGCCTTATCTATAACCCTATTCTTTATAAAATATTGAAGTCTATTCTTCAGACAGTCCTGAGTAAAGATTACGTCTATAGAAGCTTGTCTTGCCCCTGCTATTCTTGTCTGAAATTGTTTAATCTCCTTAAAACCTGTCAAAAATTCTTCCATATGCCCCACCATCTCATTGATTTGGTCAATTGTTGTACCACTTGGCATTGAAGCAACTATCTTTAAAACCTCATTACCATCGCTTTCAATGAAAGTTGTTTTGTTGGGTACATTCTCTACAAAAAGACGGAGGGTCCCTCCTAGTACCTTATTAATAACCGGCCTTATTTTATCCTTGATAATTTGATCGTCAAATATTTTATTGTATATTCTAGCAAACCCATTATCACCTTCAATTTTATCGGGGATTAAAAATACTGGAAGTCCGAATGTAAGAAGTAGAAAGAGGAATACCAACTTCTTTTTCCGATTCAAAAAGTAAATTATTCTTTTATACAATAAAGTGATTTTGGTATTTTTTTTTATAGTGAAGTCACCATGCAATTCATTTTTTTTTGATTCCGCACCCCAGTTTGAAAAGCTCTCCAGAAACGCTGGCACATAAAACAAGACTAATAAAAGGGATATAACAATATTTACAGTAATAACTTTTGCGAAATCAATAAAATTTAAAATAAAGGATTCATTTTGCGTATATATCAAAGACAAACCTCCAATAATGGTAATTCCGGAGGTCATTATCGCTAAGAAAATTCTACGGTTTCCCGTTTGAACGATGTGTGCTGACATCATAATTACATTGTCTACTATAATCGTCAGTGATATTGTTATCGCAGCCAGAGTATAAAGATGAATCTCCAATTTCAACAAATAATAAAACACACAGGCACAGAGAAAATTCACAATCATACTAGTAGCCACCAAAAACAAATGCAAAAAACTTCTTTTGATTAAAAAAATCAATACTAACAAAGACAAGACCGATAATGCGACACGGAGATATATTTTTCCTAACTCATGACTAACATTGGTTGTTGCATCATATACCAAATTGACTTCAAATACATCATTTTTGATTTTACAAATCTCAGCCATGACTTTTTTCACTTCCTCACTTAGTCTTAGCTGATTAGCAGTTTGACTGGACGTTAAATTTATATAAATCGAATTTAAACCATTAACCCTATAATAACTGGATGGCAGTTCTTCCTTTTGAACTACACTTACCAACCTATCCAGACTAATTGAAATTCCCTCCTTATTTATTACTGTTATAGAAGCGGGGTTGAATCTTTCATCATCACTTCCTCGAAAAAGGACACGCATCAATTTATCTGATCCGTTTGTCCGATCAGTTTTCGTCACTCCCAAGAATGATTTTCGGTAATGGGATTGAATAGCATTTTCCAAGTCAGTAGATGCTAGTTTATAAACTTTCAGTTGCTTGTCATCATATTTCACTTCCCAAACTATTGATCTCGCTCCACTGACTTCAATATTAAAAATCCCTTGAATGGTACTTAATTTATTTTTTATAACATTTTCAACATAGGAATGTATCTCATTTGGCGAAACAACAGAATTTACCGTATAACTCATGAAAGGACGTGCAGATTCACTGTCCGGATGGTCCACAGATATTGACGGATAAGATACTTCATCCGAAAGTTCTGACCATGTTTGTCTAATGATTGTTGAGATTTCAAAACGTGCAAGATCTACCGGGGTATGTTTGTCAAGCTCCAGTGTAATACTTCCCCAACCATTACTTGATACAGAATAAATGTTACCCACTCCCTTAAGACGTAACAACATGGCTTCAAGTTTAGATGTTGCTTCCATCTCAACAACTCTTGCGGAGCTCTGCGGCATTGCGAAGGACACAGTGATTCGTGGTAGCTCTCCTGAAGGTGAGAGCTTAACAGGAATTAATGGCAACAACAATAGCCCAACTAAAGCGCAACAAGCGAATAATGTGAGTATAGTGAAAGATGAAATATTCTTTATTGAAGACAATTTTCGAATTTTATAAATTAATAGGCTTGTTCTCTTTAAAATCGTATAATGTAAGTTTCCTTAGTTTGAAATAATTTTGCCAATAACTTCTTAAGACAATCATATAATTTCTTTGTGCCGTTTGCATTCTGTTATTAGCGAGAGTGAGGCTACTGATATCCGTCTTTCCAATCATAAAGCGTTGTTTGTTTTGTTCATAAGCTTTTTTGGAAATCTCAAGTGCCTTTGAGGCTGTTTTAATCAATCCAGTTTGTATGGAAAAGTCACCCAAGGTCATAGATACTTCTTTTTCGATTTTAATCTCAGTTTCCTCGGCACTTAGTCTAGTTGTAGCCAAATTATTCTTGGCAACGTTATAATTTCCACGCCTTACTCCCCAGTCCAAAATAGGGACTGTTATACTGATTGATGCAAAGATTTGTTGTAGCGGTTTAGAATAAGACTGGGATAAGGTATTACCAATTTGATTATAACCAATTGTAGAAAATAACCCAATGCTATATCTTGATTCGATTTTTGTCTTTTCCACGATCTGCTGGAATGTGAGTACCTGTTGTTTACCTTCCATGATGTCTGGATTATTCAACCTCGCATAACGCAACGCATCTACCTCATTAATATTTAATGACTTAGGAGGTTCAGGAACGATTACCTTAATATGAGTATCTCTATGTCTGTTTAAATTTGTGGCCAGCGCGAACATAGCTCTTTGAAGTTCCATGTTTGTAGTTTTAATAGTATTCTGGGCATTCATAAAATCCAGTTGTAATGTTAAAAGATCAGCCTCCTCAATAGAAAGTATTTTAAATTTTTCCTTCCCAATTGTTAAAATTGAATCAATATTGACCAAATTCTCCTGGGCCAATTCATATTCAGATTGAGCAATTGCCAAATCAAAGAAATACTGCGCAGTAATTTCAGCATTTTCTTCAACGCTATATATAAACCGACGCTCCGCCTGTGTATATTTTAGAGGAGCAATCCGTTTTTCCCATTTAAATTGGTTGTAGCCGACAAGGTCCTGCTGATATCCTACCTTAATGGGTACAGATGAATATTGTTGAAAATCATTTTCACCAAAGTTTTTCAGATAATTCAAACCAGATTCGACAAAAACAACTCCTCCTGTCAAATCAATATTCTGCTGTAAATTAATTTTCGCATCGCTGAAGTATGACAATTGCCTGCGGTAAGTGTCGATATTCAGATCTGAATTATAACGTCTGATAAAATCCTTAGAATAGTTGGCAGGCGAGGTAGATAAAGACAAAGAAGGAAGCCTATTTGCCTTGAAAGAACGATATGCCCAGTATTCAGCAGAAAAAATATTTCTTGCACGAAAAACCTGAAGCGAATTTTCGCGGGCGAGTGATATAGCGGCTGATAGATCGAGCATTACGGTCGACATATCCTGGGCATGTAAGCTTAGTGATAATAATCCTAAGCAAACACTAAGTATAACTAATTTTATCTTTTTTTTCATTGTCTTTATTTTCACTATGTCGATATATCACCCAGTACAATAATGGTATGAGATAAATACTCACAATTGTTCCAATGATCATTGATGCAATCATCGCAATTGCGAGTGGTCTCTGAAGTTCAGATCCGATATCATTTGTAAATAAAATAGGAACCATTGACAATATAGATGTCAAAGCCGTCATAATAATAGCTCTCAAACGACGTTCGCCAGCGAGATGGATTGCTACTTTTAAAGGTTTTCCAGCGCGGCGCTGTTCATTGATGACATCAATTTTGAGGATCGAATCATTAATAATTACTCCAATTATTACAATCAATCCTATACCACTCATTAAATTTAACGTATGACCACATGCCCAAAGAACTAATAATGAAAAGCCGATATCAATCGGAATTTCAGCAAGGATTATCAACGGCTGAAGAAAACTCTCAAATTGTGATGCCAAAATAAAATACATTAATACTAGAGAGACTAGCAACACAATCACCAGTTCCTTTAATAACTTTTGATCGGAAAAGAAGCTGCCCGAGAGACTCACCTGCCAATCAGATGTTTGGTCTATTACAGTTTTTGCTGCACTTATAAATTTATCAGGTTGAGTGATTTTTGAATAAATTAATGGAATATGTTCGCCATTTTTACCGGCAACAATTTGTTTAACGTCTGCCATCTGAGTAATCTCAACTACCGAGTTCAGCGGTATGGAAATTGTGCTATTTGATGAATACCCCTTTATCAAGGTGCGCTGTAAAACCCGTTCAATGCTTTCCTGTTTACAGGAAATGACAATGGGAAGGTATTGTTGGTAAGAATGAAGTATGGTAACCTGATTATCATTCAACGCAGTCTTTAAAGCTTGATATAATTGATTCTGATTAATACCAAATAGAAGTAGTTTCTCATGTTTGGGAATGATTAAATATTGGATTTCGATTGGCACACCCTCAGAAGATTCTCCTGTAAGCATACTCATTTTATTCTCTATTTTATTGATCGAGGACAGATCTGGAACATCCTCATCATTTTTAGCGTGCAGCTCCAATACAAATTTAGGCGAGCTTGACTCAAATATCTTCTCAAAGATGTTATCTGGTGGAGAAAATGAAACTAAAGATTTCGCATAATGAATATGGAGCCAGTCTACAATTTTTTTCTGTAGAATAGCCACTTGCTTTGGTTCATCAGTTTTGATATAAAGTTGGGTCTCAGAAGGGCTCAGTTCCTTCTCTTTATCAAGCAAATACTGCCGCTCTCCTACATAAGCAGCACTACTATTTGCACCCTCAATGACATGCAGCAAAGAATATATACGGGTGAGGTTTTCATCCACATGAATGTTCTCATTCCAGTCTATAGATACATTTGTTTCGACATAATCAAGCTTTGGTAATGTCGAAGTTGGCATATATCGAAAAAGAACAACGCACAATGGAATACTAAACAAGAGAATCGATAGAAATATCAATTTGTGTTTAAACACAAGTCTAATCCCTTTGGTATACAGAGGAAAAATAACCCTATCAATTTTTTCTTGGCTCTTGGACAAAATAGGATCAAAAGCACTAAACTCTTTGCGTGTATACATAATTTTATACAGGACAGGTAGCAGTAAAATCCCTGTTAAAAAAGAGATTGTCAAGCCAATTGTAACGGCTATCGCCTGTGCCGTAAAAATTGCACCGGCTATACCGCTCATAAATATCAATGGGGCAAAAATTGCGATCGACGTAAGGGTCGAGCTAAAAATTGGAAGAATAACTTCATTCACTCCTTTTTCGCAAGCATCATCAATCAGATAACCAAGATTAACGTATTGGGTGATGATATCCGATACTACAATTGAACTATCCATCATATTCCCTAGTGCAAGTATAAGACCTGCCAATGTGATGATATTAATAGACTGGTGAAATAATCGAAAAAAAATAAAAGAAATAATCAGAGCTACAATCATCACTATCCCATTTATGATTGGGAATTTTAAATTTCCAAGAAAGAAAAGCGCCACAATGAATACCAATATGAACCCTTGTGTAAGATTTTGCTGGAGGTTATTAATAGTAAAATCAAGCAGTTCAGTTTGGTTCCTATTAATAGTAAATTCAATATCAGGAAAAGAATGCTCCAAATCGTTAACAATTACGTCCATGGATTTTCTTAAAGATTGAATTGTTTCATCTGATTGCTTAATAATTGCAAGAGTAATTGCCCTTTTCCCGTCAACTAGAGAAATACCTGATTCATTCTTCTTAACAATTTCAACATCAGCAAAATCTTTTAACTGGAAAATTCGTTCGTTCTTTTCTATGTATATATTTTTTACATCATCCAATGTTCTTAGAACCGATGAAAACTTAACATTATAATGGTAGCGACCCTGTCTGACAATCATACTTCCAGGCTCAATATTATTAGCAAAAAGAGACTGCTCTATATCATTAAGATTTAAATTAGCAGATTCCATTTTATCAAAATCTGGTGAAATTTTCAAATTTCTATACATTAAACCTGTCATATCCGCCATCGCTACCTCAGGCAATTGCTCAAATCGCCTTTTCACCACATTCTCAGCAAAATCAGATAATTCGAGAAACTTTTCCTCATCAACAGGCATACCTTGTTTATCACTTTTCAAAGAAAGATTGATATAAAATACCGGCAGATCAGTTGAACTTGCTTTTATTACTCTAGGTCTTGACGTCCCTTGAGGGAAACTATTCATTGTGGCATCAATCTTTTCATTAACTTCAATAAACGCAAGATCTGTATTAGTTCCATACTCAAACTTTAAAGTAATCGTCGCTGTTCCGTCCCTTGTCTCACTTTTAATATCGCGAAGGCTATTAATTTGAGAAACCTGGAGCCTAACCGGCTTTATAATGGAGTTTTCCATTTCTCGCGCCGACATATTGGATCCGGAACATTTAATAGTAATCTGCGGAATAGGAATATCTGGCAGTAATGATATAGGCAGAGTAGAGTATGAAACAACTCCAAGTATGCTGCAAACAATAAAAACCATTATTACCGAAACTGGTCGTAGAAAAAGTGCTCGAATCATCAGCCTGTCATTAATTCATACATGCAGAAACTTACTGGACAATACGCACTTTTGAATTGTGTGCCAATGTTTGATTTCCAGTTATGATAATGGTATCACCTTCCTTTAAAGTCTCACTGGAAATAGAGAATTCATTAGAATTTTCGAACTCTGTCGTTATGTAATTCCATCGCGCCTTTCCTTGAACCAATGAAAAAACAACCTGCCTGCCTGTTCGTTGAACTACAGCCTGTTTTGGGACGACCATTTGCTTTTTTAGCCAACGACTAATCACAACATGAACGTTCATACCTTCTATCAACTGGGAATTATATCTGACTCTACCCTTAATTTTAACTACGCCATTTTCATCAATCAAAGGGTTGATCTCTATTATCTTTCCCTTGGCACTAATACTGGAGTTTGAGAAGGGGGTAACATTAAAATCATCACCAACCCTCACATTCGCAAGTTCCGTTTCCAGGAGTGGAAACAAAACTTCTAATTCTTTAGAATCAATAATATTACAGAACGTCTCATTTGGAGCAGACAGCGAATTAACATTTAAAAAAAGATTAGCAACCTCCCCTTCAATTGGTGAGGTCAGAAGGGCATGCTGAAGTTCAGATTTACTCATATCATACCGAATCTGGGCGGAATTTAATCCACTTTTTAGCCTAGCAAGTTTCTTCAAATCTTCTGGCGCTTTATTGATATCGTTTAATTTATATCCCTGACCGATGAGCATATTTTGATACTCTAAATTTGCCTGCCCTAATAGATTGTAACTTTGCTCAACATTTTTCTCCAATGTATAAGTATCTAGTTCAGCAATCTTTTGGCCTTTTACAACATGCATTCCGTTGTGAACAAAAATCCGGGTTATAATCTCCTGATTAACAAACTTCAGAGCAACTATATTTTTAGCTTTAATTTTTCCATTACTTATTATTTCCTGTCCAAAATCAGACAAAACCAATTTACTAACCTGAACCTCTTCTGGATTATCAACCATTGGTTTAGACGGGCGAACCTGATCTTTGGGCTCGGCTGAATTGCATGCTAAACAGAATCCAAATAAATAAAAAAATGATAAAGCATTTGTAAGTTTTACCAGAAATGAGGTGTTAGAGATGTAGAGCATTATAAAAGATAGTTAAAATGTTTGAGCGTCTTAGGATAATAAAAATATATTATGCAGATTTTGAGAGCCATAATTTTTATAATAATTTTATTTAAGATTCAAATTCGAAAAAAAAAATTACTTATTTCAATTTTTTTTTAAATTAGTAATCACTAAACGCTCAACATCATGGATTACGCTCGAATTCAAAATTTCACAAATTTTAATAAAAAGCTATTTAAGTTTGGACTGGTTGGTTGCACTGGGTTAGCCATAGATTTCTTTATAACCTGGGCTTTTAGCTACATTTTTAATCTAAATTTTATAGTATCCTCTGGATTTGGATTTGTAATTGCAACAATTAGCAACTATAATTTGAACAGGCGGTGGACCTTTCGAGGCATTGGTCAAACTAACAAATCGCGTTTTCGCGCCTTCTTTGCCGTTAGTCTCACCGGACTGATTCTTAGCTCCGTCCTGCTTAACCATCTAACGAAAACACTAAAAATTGAAGAATACCTTAGCAAAGTATTGACAGTAATGGTAGTGTTTATTTGGAATTTTGGTGCCAATAATTTTGTGACATTCAAAAATCGGCCTAAGGTAATTCACCCCTCAGACATTGTCTAGCCTCTATTACAATAAGTATAAATACCCAAAAACTTCACATGCTCGCTAACGAAAAAAAAACTGCATTAATCATTGGTGCAGGCCCCGCGGGTCTGACCGCTGCCTACGAATTGCTCAATAGAACAGATGTTCTTCCAATTATTATTGAAAAATCGAATGAAATAGGTGGAATTTCAAGAACTGCCATATACAAAGGTAACCGCATAGATATTGGCGGACATCGTTTTTTCTCAAAATCAAATCGGGTACTAAACTGGTGGCGAATGTTTATGCCAGTTGAAGAAGATTCCAAAGATCTAGAGCCTAAAAAAAAAACTAATGTAATGCTTATCAAGAATAGACTTTCCAGAATATTCTATTTGAGGACATTTTTTGAATATCCAATCAAACTTAATCTTGATACAATAACGAAACTCGGGTTTTATAGAATGGTAAAAATAGGCATAAGTTATCTATCAATTCGCTTAAGCCCTATTGAACAGGAAAACAATTTAGAAGATTTTTTCATTAACCGATTTGGCAAAGAACTCTACAGTACATTTTTCAAAGATTACACAGAAAAAGTCTGGGGTATGCCCTGCAATGAAATTAAGGCTGAGTGGGGTGCACAGCGCATAAAAGGCTTGTCTGTATCAAAAGCTCTAAAGCATGCAATAAGATCGATTGTAAAAAGTAAATCTTCTTTCGGAGACAAAGAAGTGGAGACAACTTTAATAGATAAGTTTATGTACCCCCGACTTGGCCCCGGACAGCTGTGGGAAATCGTTGCTGAAGAAATTAAGAAAACAGAAGGAATAATGATTCACAACCAAGAAGTGGTTAAAATAGACTGGCTCACTGACGACTGTGTTGAAGTTACTGTCTCTGATACCGAGACTAAGGAAACTAAAGTTTTCAAAGGGAACTATCTGTTTTCGACAATGCCAATAAAAGACCTTGTTAATAGCCTAACTAATGTAAATGACAAAGATATTGTCCGTATTGCAAATGACTTAGCTTACCGAGATTTTATAACTGTAGGTCTTCTCCTGAAAAAGCTAAAAATTAGTGATTCAAAAAGTAAATTTAATACAAAGGCCCTAATTCGTGACAATTGGATATACATACAAGAAAATGATGTGCATATAGGGCGTCTCCAAATCTTTAATAACTGGAGCATTGATTTACTGTCAGATAAAACAAATGTTTGGATTGGCTTAGAATATTTCTGTAACGAGGGCGATAATTTATGGTCAATGAAGGATGATGAATTTATCACATTTGCTATAGGAGAACTTAAGAAACTTGACATCATTGAGATAGAAGATGTATTGGACGGTACGATTATCAAAGTACCGAAAGCTTACCCAGCATATTTTGGCAGTTACGATCAAATTAGTACGGTCACGAAGTACCTCGATTCCTTCAAAAATATGTTTTTAATTGGTAGGAATGGAATGCATAAGTACAACAATCAGGATCATTCCATGTTAACAGCAATGCTTGCAGTTGATAATCTGATATCCGGTCGTTCCGATAAAACAAATATCTGGGAAGTAAACACAGAAAATGATTACCATGAAGAAACCAATGAGAGATAACACAAAGATATTTAAACTAAACCCTAAATATTTGGTGTTATTATTTTCTGTTTATGTTGTCATTTCAGTTTTGTTCATATATAACTTCAAAGCTGAAATGACAAATATAAAATTGCACAAGCCTGGTTCTAGTGAATTAAACATCTCATTCCCCTTCGATTCCCAAACAGACGCACCAAAAGATACATACAGCTATCACATAACTTTAAAAAACACCGTTTTGTTCTCGGGGAAACTTCATATTATTCCTGATGACTGCGTAGAAGAAATCAAAATTAATGACAAGGTCTTAACCAAAAGTCAACCACTGACAAACAACTGTGACTGCATTAATGGTTTCTATATAGATATTAAGAAGCAACTTATAAATGGAACAAATTATGTTCAGATAAAAGTCAAGAACAACATTGGACATTTTGGCATTAATGTAATTGATAAAACTTTTTACGAAAAATACATTATCTGGGGATTTATACTTCTTATGCTATTTACAATGAATATAAATCCATTTTTGCTTTTTCTAAAAAGAAAAATGCTTCTTGTTTACCATGGCCACAAGTCTATTATCAAAATAATTAGTATACAGATAGCAGCATTGACGATAACATTTATTATGACATATTTATTGCCAAACCAGCCAATATGGTTTTGGTGCTTGCTTTCTCAATTTCTATTATTAATTGCTATTCCAACGACCTTCTCCATTTATCATAATTTTAATTTTGGGAAAATTATTGCCTCACTTTGGACAGTTATGCTATTGTTACTTATAGTAAATCTAAAGTATCTTTCTCATGATTTATTTTCATATGACTATCAGGGACATTTGGATTATGTCAATTATATGGTCAGTTATGGAGAAGCGCCTCTTTCTTCAGGAGGATGGTCATTTTATCATCCATCCTTGTACTACAGATTCGCTGCATTGTTTTGGAATCTGCTAGATACTAATAATCAATTGCCCGAAGCCTTTTTCTTCAAATCCATACAGGCCTCATCACTATTGATTTTCATTCTTTACTGTTACTGGTCATTGAAAACCATCGATTTCGTCTTCAAGAAACTTATTGCTTCACATAAAAAACCAGATAAGAAAGTGATTAAAACAGTTTACCTGCTAACTACAACAGCATTTTTAGCATGGCCTTCCAACCCAATGACATCTGCCAGAGTTGGTAATGACGTATTATTTTATCTCTTTTTCGCAATGTCCATTTATTTCACATTAAAATGGTGGAGTACCGATCAAATCACGCCATTTCTAATCGCTCTTTTATGCGCTTTGTTGGATATTTGGTCAAAAACAAACGGTTTTATTCTTCTTGGAATCATCAGCATCCTTCTAGCATACAAATACTTAAAATACATACAAACAAACAAAATCCTCCTTGGTATAGCCAACCTGAAATATCTATATAAATTTATCGCGATAATCTGTATATCAGCAATATCCTCCTACTATACCTTTGGAGAGCGATTTGAACATTACCAAAAAGACCCTAATACAAGGTTTGTTGTAAGTAACGCCGGTGGACTATCAAATAGACTCCTTGTTGACCGTGGATGGCAAAGTTTCACAACCTTTGACGTTGAAAAATTTGTTAAAATACCATTTACTAGTTCAATTGACGATAACAAAGGAAGAAATTCCTTTTGGTATTATTTAGCAAAAACAAGTCTTTTTGGCGAATTTCAGCTTCATTCATCTTTCACTATTTTTCTTGCCCATTCTCTTAGCTTCCTGTTTTTATTTATTATTATTATTATTGCAATCGGCCTAATAACAGCTTTTTACAATTTAAAAGATAACTTTCCGACTATAGTTTCTACGTTGGTCATGCTAGCAGCTATGATATTTTTCCGAATTCTATACCCTTACTCCAGTTCAAGTGACTTTAGGTACATTTTCCCTTGCATTCTTCCCTCTTTGCTTTTGGTTGCCCTCGGCATGTTTTCTTTGGCTAGAAACCGGGCACTCCTATTTATTAGTTACTCTCTTTTTATAGCATTTGTGGGGATCGCATTTATTTTTCAACTAATCTTTATTTTCTTAGTTTCATAGGCTATCCGTCACGGTTTTATTTACCAATATTATATTTTTTGCATATTCATCAGAAATAACTAAAAGGCAACGATGTTGTATATTTTTCGGCCTCATTAGCAAAGTTTTTCGCAATAGCAGCGTGAAGCATTTTTATCACCTGTCTGTAAGAACAAAGACCAGCCACGTTAATCTTACCACTAACCCTTAATGTTCCAAACAAACCAGACTTGTATTCAACAGCTCGCTTGGCTGAAACATTTATTAAATTTTGATCTAATGAAGCAATACCAACAGCAGAAAAAGTTGCTGATTTATAAAAAGGTATCCATAACCGACCAGTTTCTAATGAGTCCACTTTAATGACAATGATCGGTCCCTTTCCATTTAATTTCTTATATAATGTGTCTTTTCTTGATATAACTACAATAGGAACTTCCTTATTGGCAAAGTTTGATCTCGCTCTGTAGATATTGATATTTTCTCCTCTATTTATAACCGACCAATTTACTTTTGAAGCAACACTTAATTCAGAATGATAGAGATTGGGGGCCAAAAGATTCATTTCTACCATAACTATCACAACAACCAGTAAACCAATTAATACTAGCATGATTTTCTTAATAGATGCCATTTAAATACCAAGTTAAAAAATATAAAACAATTTAAATTGTTGATTGAATAAAAATTAGAGTTAAAGAAATACCTAGCTTTACCATCAGACTTCCGTCACCACCATCTCCCGAGAAAGGGATTCTCTTGTATCCGTCATCTTTTCAGTAAATTAAAATATTAGATTAGGTCTCACCAATTGCTCATCTAACTTAACTACAAGTTAGTCACAATTGCTTATTACTAATTTAAGAAGAATTATTTGCTTTCCAACTTATCCTAACGAATTAGTAATGCTAGATAATCTAGTCGTAAAGTTGTAGACGGATAAGACCAAATCCTGTCTGCGTTAACTTCTTGAGCAGGTAAGCAAATATTATATCTACTAAATACGTTCGACTTTAATCACTTCCATCGCCCTCTACAGAGAATCGAACACCTTGGATAACCATCATATTTTCAATGAATTAAAAATAACAAAAATTGATACTCACCGAATAACTCACTGGCTTGAATACTCCCTAGCTGCAATTGCTATCCTGCCGATATACTAATAAAAATAAAACCCTACATTATGGGCTCCCTAGAACCTCAACAAGCCCGAATTTAATATTCTATAATACATGGCTTGAGATGAGACATCAAAGGTCCTTGCAAGATTCTTAATGTCATCTTCACTTCCGAGATCGAAATCTATTTTATCTATTTCTTTTTTTAAAAGGTGGTCTGGCATTAGTACATAGGCGGCAAAAGTATTTGCTTCGCGTTCCAGCACTTGCGTATCTTCAGTAAGACCAGAATGAGTGCTTCTAAAGAGAGCTTTTAATCCTTTATCCATAAACATAGAAGCTTGGTCTTTATGTAGACAATAATGACCACATTCATGAGCTATAGTAAAGCGCCTTCTTACCCTGGATTCATTTTGATTATACCCTATGGTTCCTTGGCCTTCTTCTATGACCAGAACACCGGATATATTATCGTCAAATGCAAAAGGGGTCAGCCTAAGACCCATTTTTTTTGCTACATCTTCAATTTTAACTGGCAGAGTATTAATCTGTAGTTCACTTATAATTTCTTCTGCCCTTTTCCTGATCGTTTGAATTGTTTGCGGATGGACTCGTTTCAGCATCATTTTTTTATTTGCTTAATAAATTGATTCATGGAGCTTTTTACTCTCTCATTTAGATCTACATCTGAACTTGCAATAATTGAACCGAAATCGACTTCCTTGTGTTTATTTTCCTCAACTGGAAGTCTCTTGATATTTAACTCATATGGAATTAGATCAATATAATCAACTTTTAAAATACCGGCTATCCTAATCAGCAAGTATAATGAAGGTCGTTGTCGTCCTTTTTCTATATTAACGACTGAAGCCCTGGTCATATTAACTAATTCTGAAAATACTTCTTGATTGATCCCAGCCTTTAATCTAAAATTTCGGATTCGTTCTCCGATTTCTTCATAAAATTTTTCTTCAGATTGAGCTATCATAAGTGTTTGATTTTTAGTAGAGTGAGACAAAGATCGGTATAATTTAGAAATAATCCAAATGATTTTGTAAAAATATACACATAAATTTGTTTGTAAAATTTTGCAGATTCATTTTTTTGTCTTACGTTTGTATCGGAAGCAAATGTGCAGACAAAAAAAAGCCAAGATGCGAAAGCAGCTCAGCTAGTAATTTTTACAGGAATTCAACAGGTTTTGCCAACCTTGTTAAAAACTTGCTTTTGATCGTGGTTGTTCAAATGTAAGGGGTTCTATTCAAATTACCAAGCGAATAGAGATTATTCTATTGAGTCGCGCCAACTTGGATGGTTATTAATTTTAAATTTTAGATAGGCAATTACCCGTTTTTCTGACCACTATCGGTCGTTTTCACACAGCTGCTCAAGATATTGGGCGAGTAATTCCACAATTTATAATTTTTAATATTAATACAATGCAAGAAGAAAAAAATGGTCCAGTAAAGCCAAAAGTTTACATAGCTATAGTTAATGAAATAGAAATAGCCGTTTATAAAGCCCTAAATACTGGTGCTGAAATTTTAACAGCAGCAGGCTTTGAGCATTTACAATGCCATACGCTGTATCAAAAATTGAAAGGATGTGACTTCGAAAAGGTGTCACTTGATCAGGCTATTGATTTATCTAATCCTGGAATTGAACGTTTTACAACCAAGGGGCCTGATGTCTTCCATTATAACGTCGACAATGAACCCGAGATGACTGATAAATCTGAACTAACAGCTCATCAGATTTTATTAGCGAAAGGTATCAACCCTAACAATCATTATTTGATCCAAGTTTTGACTGTGGGAAATGTCAGTTATGCTGACAATCCGAGCCAGCCTATTAAAATGATTTGTACCGGTATGGATTTCATTTCCGGAAAATGGCAAGATTTGGTTGATATTGAAGAATATGGTAAACAATGCAAGCCTGTTCCCCCAGCTAAACTGTATCGGATAAAAGTAGATAAAGGGTATCATACTTGGCCTAAGAGGTATATTACAGTCCCTCAACTAATCGAATTTGAATATCCAAATAATACCAAACCTGTAGAGGTCTATAAGTTTCTTAATACCAGTCCTAAGCCTATTAAGCTTAAGCCTGATGAGATGGTCGATCTTACTGAAAAATGTCTAGTAAGATTTACTATTCAGCCAAAAGAACAGGAAGATGGTTTATCTGATGATCATATTCAGGAAGAGCCAGTTGAAGAAACCGTAAAGATCAGAAGAGACTTTACATTGCCCGAAGAAGATATTGAATTTTTAGATAACCTTGGCCTCCTTTGGGAGGCCATTGCCAATCAACCAGGCATGTGGGTTATGATCCATGATTATCCTATCCCTGTAGGGTACAATGTCCAAAAAGCTGAGGTCGCTTTGCTGATTTCTTCTCATTATCCTGCCGCTGAAATTGATATGGCTTATTTTCACCCATCCCTTATTAAGGTCTCAGGAAGGACAATTAATAATGTTTTTGACCAAGTGATAGATGGCAAGAACTTTCAAGGGTGGTCCAGACATCGCAAGCCGGGAGAATGGCGTCCAGGAGTGGATAACATTGCTACGCATTTATGTTTGGTGGACAATTGGTTGGTAAAGGATATAACTAGATAGCTATGAACAAAATACGATTAGCTGGCTTTCACTACCAGCAGTTGAAGCAGCATTTATTTCCTGGAGATAACAAGGAAGCTGTCGCGGTCGCATTATGTGGCCGTAGTGTCCATGGAAATAACCATACTTTAGTCGTTCAAGACTTGCTATTGGTTCCGCATGATATTTGCGAACGTAAAGGTGATTATGTTCGCTGGCCGACGGATGTGATTAACCCCTTTTTGGAAAAAGCGGCAAAGCATAAACTAGCACTTGTTAAGATCCATTGCCACCCAGGACCTGGTGTCCACGAGTTTTTTTCTGATTTGGATAATGAGTCTGATTATCGTTTATTCAAAAGTATAAATGCATGGATTGATGATGATCTGCCACATGCAAGTTGTATCATGTTGCCTGACGGACGATTATTCGGACGATTTTTCAACCATAAAATGGAGATTGAGGTTGTTCATAAGATCTCTGTAGCTGGGAGCAATGTGGAGAACTGGAATTATGATAATTCGGCTTCTGGTATATCCGATGAGTACCAACGTCGTAATCTCCAGGCATTCGGGAAGAAAACTGTCCATATGTTAAATACCATGAAAGTTGGCGTAGTTGGCTGTTCTGGTACGGGCAGCCCCGTAATTGAACAGTTGAAACGCTTAGGAGTAGGTACTTTAGTGTTGGTTGATCCGGATTTTACGGATACAGTAAACCTCAACAGAATTATTGGGTCGACTCAAGCTGACGCGGCTCAAAAGGCTATGAAGGTTGATGTTATGAAAAGAGGTATAGTCGAAGTAGGGATGGGCACTACAGTCATAACTTTTGCTACTCATATTTCCAGCCGGGAAGTGGTCAAAGAACTTGCTGAATGTGATTTTCTCATTAGCTGTGTAGATGGTGCAGAAGGTAGGCATATTCTTAATTTGATCTCATCATTTTATGTAATTCCTTTTATAGATATGGGCGTTAAGTTAAATGCCGATGGTGAAGGTGGTATTAAGAATATATTTGGAACGGTTCATTATATCCAGCCAGGGGGGTCAAGTTTATTGAGCAGACAGCAGTATAGTATTGAAAGATTGCGTGCAGAATCTATCAACCGTACTGATAGAGCAGAATATGAAAGAAATCAATATCTGGCAAATGTAAATGAATCTCATCCGGCAGTAATCAGTATCAATATGCAGGTTGCAGCTACGGCGATTAATGATTTTCTTGCAAGAATCCATCCCTATAGAAATCAGGATAATTCGGAAATCGATGCAATTAAGATTGATTTCGCTGACGCGACTTCCTATCCGGATAAGATTACGGATACGTGCCCATTTTTTTCAAAACTTGTTGGCAAGGGCGATGTAGCTCCCTTGTTAAATAATGCAGAGTTAAGCGATGTTAAGAAAGATATTTGATTGGTTTATACAGCTTTTCCATAGGGAGAAGCTGTATAAGTATGAATTCGCAGATGATATACCAGATAAAACTAGTCCTTATACAGTTTATCTGATTGGCAATCAAGGTTACTATTGGCAGGCTGTGATGATTTGTCCATGTGGCTGTAGAAAATTGTTACATATGAACTTAATGGATGATTATGATCCATATTGGAATTATATACTCGACGGAAAAGTGATTTCCTTGGCTCCATCCATAAATCGATTGGTCGGATGCAAAAGTCATTTTTTTGTTACCAACGGAAAAATCGAATGGTGTTAACCCCCTAATTCCTACATTTTAGCATAAAAACAAACAATCTGAAAAACATTTTTCAGATTGTTTGTTTTTATGCTAGTTATAATTAGATTTAAATTATAAATTTATTTAATCATTATTAATACATTTGCACCCTAAATAACGCGATTCATTTATCTCAATCAAAATGGCAAAACTTCAACCATCACAGATTTTTGTTCCTGGAGCAGAAATAAAGGCTGTTAAATTAAGGCAGTCCGCTGCTTTTAAGCAGGCAATTGAAGCAACCATGAAACTACAACAAGAAGTTCTGAAACTTAAGAATGTAGATCAGGAAACCCTGAAATTGGTTGTTCAATTATAGTTAATAGTGGAGATTCTTCCTTATTCTGAAGATAATCTTGCTTCAGTCCTATCTAATAAATTTACGACCTCAGATCTTGTAAAAAACAAAAAACACTATGATTATTTCAAGAATTACCTTGGGATAGACGGTTTGAATGTTAAAACAATTCTGGTTGAAACGGACTATATCAGTCGTGACTATTTACATGATTATGCGTCCTATTATGCGTTATGCTTTGAAAAATATGAGAAGGTTTGCAAAAGAATTCATTTTTTCGACAATGAATTTGATGAAGATATCTTTTCAGCCGAGATTTTAAAAACACCAGAACAATCAGCAAAATTTTGGAAGCATTACGTTGGATTTATTGTTATTAAACCCATTCCTGTAAAAATGATTGGCTATACCGTTTTGAAGACGTATTCAAATGGCAATCAAATTCAGGATCGTAATTTTTGGGGCTTAAGAGAATACGATATTCATTTATACGGAACTTGTATTAAACTTAGATCTTTAGCCTTTCAGGAACAGGACTCAGTTTTGGCTGCTTGCGCAACGACCGCAATCTGGTCAATGCTAAATAAGGCAGCGGTCGATCATCATACAATTTTAAAGTCACCTAGTTTAATCACTAAAGATGCAGATAATGTTTCTCCTGATGGAAGTAGACTTTTCCCCAACAAAGGGTTGAGCATACTACAAATATCTCAGGCGATCCTAAATTCAGGTCTTGTTTCAGAAATAAAGGACGGTGATCTTCGAGTTAGTGCTTATCCTTATAAGGTGGTGAGCAATCGCTATCTGAAAAAGATAATTAACGCTTATTCGCCAATTGGAATTCCAATTATTTTAGTCATTTATGTTCCAAGTGGGGGTGACCATGGCCTGCATGCCATCACGGTTTCCGGATTTAAAAATACGGCACCGGTTTCTATTCCCCCGCAAGAAGAAATCAGCTATTTGTCGGATACTATTGAACGTATCTATGCCCACGATGACCAATGGGGGCCATTTGCTAGAATTCAACTACTGAATCTATGTGAATTGCAAACACCTTGGACGGAGCATGATCCACAAAAAAGGCCTACGGTGGTCACCAATATTGTCGTACCTGTCTACCCTAAAATAAGAATCGCTTATGAAGATCTCGAGGTAATTGTCTTGGGGCTTGACCGAATCCTCACTTTCTTTTTTACAAATAGAATCGTGGCTGACCTGGTGTGGGATATCAAAATAGAATACAGTGAAAACTATAAGTCTCAAATCAAAAAATCGCAACTCGATGATAAAGAGAAAATAGAGATTCTCAATACGAGTTTGCCTAAATATGTTTGGATTGCGGCGTGTTATGTTGGAGACTATAAGCTTTTATGCTTTACATTTGATGCGACAAACATAAATAATGCAATGATTGGTATCAATGTAATCTCTTATCTACCTGTTAGTATAAAAGATACACTTGTACAGTTCTTGAAGAAGAATAAAGGAACCTTGCAATATTTGTTTGCGCATATGGCGAGCGAAAAATACTATGAATTTCTAATAGAGAAATTAAAGTAAAGTCAAAGAATGAAAATCATTGAATTCAGAGGTGAAAAAATCTTTGCAACAACATTCTCCCGCTAACAGTGTAAGCATTTTCAAATACCTACTAATGGCGTTGCATAACTTAGTCCTTCAAATTCAGAGCTTTGTGAATATTTTGGCAGAAAAAGGAAACTAGAGAATCGTTAACTTGACCGAATTCTAGCTCTCAACTAACATTGAAAAGAATTATAACATTATCCTTTCGCACCATCCCATAAGAATTCAATATTGAATAACTCTTTAGGGTGTACTTTAAGCCCTTTAGCAATTTTATAAATAGTTGCAAGCTTCAAGTCAACTCTCCCCTTCTCGATATTAATAAGTTGAGGATGCTCTATTTCTGCAATTAAAGCAAATTGCCGAACCCCTAATCCCCGCTCTTCCCTTAGCCCTTTTATTCGCTTACCGAGCTTATCTCTCAATGAATCTAAATCATCAATATTCATGATGGAAGATCACACTTGTTAAAAAAAGAATTGGTATAGCTAAATATACCATTAAAATTTATTATCTTAGTGAATGAATCAACTATAATTAATATGTAATGTTATTTTTGTAATTCTTCTAAAATGATATTGGAAGCATTACACTAGAGTCTTGTACTGGAAAACTGGTAATTCGAAAGGACACAAGACGACGGTGAAGATGCTCACGCTAAAATGGCGTGGGCTCTTTTTGTCGTGTCCCGGGTATACCAGTACCTCCAGTACGATAAATTGAGCTCCACGCCATTTAGCGTTAACTCCGTTTACGACTCATAATAATTGCTAACTAACTATTATTAATATGAACTTTATCAGTTATAAGATCAAGGACGAACACCGTAATTTTCTCAAATTCAGCCAGGGCGATGAAAAAGGTTTGGAGTATTTTTACAATCGCTTTTACCCTTCTTTATACCATAAAAGAAAAAGGTACATTAAAGATGATATCAACGCGGACTGCATCGTTAACGAAGCCTTTCTACGGCTTTGGTTGATCAGAAGTAGCATCACCGACCCAAAGCACATCCAAACCTTTCTCCTTGATACCACATTCGAGGCATGCAAAGCCTTCTACAGAACCTCTAAGCATAACTTCCAGCGGAATATGCTCAGGCTTGATGAGATCGAAAATTACCAAGAATTCATGGCGGGCTGTAGTCCTGAAGAAGCACTGGGTCCAGATGAGGTCATCTACCAGGAAGAACTCGATGAGCGCCTAAAGCAACAATGGCGACAAGTTGAAGTGGTCATACCCAATCTTACCGAAAACCAGCAATTATTTATCAAGCTTTGCCTAAAATACGCTTTCAACTATGAACGCATTGCCTGGCACATTGGCGGCATTTCAGATTATCAGGTAGCCCGAACCGTGGAAAAAACACTGGAAACACTAAAGTCCATCCTAACCAGTTCCGGGAAACTCGAGACTGCAGGAAAAACCAGCAAATTCCAATTCGAAGGCGATCTGGACAAAGAACAATCCAGTATCCTGCACATGCGCTATGAACTCCAATACAGTTTTGAAGAGATCGCCAGAGCCTTAAATTTAAGTCCAGAGCACATCAAAAGAAGTTTTGTGCAAGCCTATACCAAAGTAAAAAACTAACGCTATGGAAAAAGACACGATGATTCTTACCCGTAAGATCCAGCTGCTGATTGATTCCGACGACAAAGAAGTGATCAAAGCCGCAAAAGATCAGTTGTACAGCTGGCAGCGGATTTGTTTCCGCGCCGCCAATCTGATCATGAGCCATCATTTCATCCAGCAGCAGGTCAAAGACTTCTTCTACCTTACCGAAGAGATCAAACTTAAACTGGCTGATCAGAAGAAAGATGAAAAAGGCATCCTGAAATCTTCCCGGCCAAATACCACTTACCGTTTGCTCTCCAATCATTTCAAGGGACAGATCCCTACCAATATCCTCAGCAATTTAAACCATAGCCTGATTTCCCATTTCAACAACGAGAAGGCTGCCTACTGGAAAGGAGAGAAATCACTGAGTAATTATAAGAAAAACCTCCCGCTCCCTTTTGGATCAGAAGTCATCACCAGATTCGATACCACACCGGATAACAAGAATTTCAGCTTCAAATTGTTCCAGATCCCCTTCAGGACCTATCTTGGAAAAGACAGATCAGATAAAAAGGCACTATTGAACAAGATAAAAAGCGGAACGCTAAGACTCCATACCAGTAAGCTCTATATCGATCAGGGTAAAGTCTTTTTATTAGCAGCGATCGGGCTAGAGAAAGAACAACATATATTGGATACTTCCGTCATTGCCGAAGCCTCACTTTCCATAGAACACCCGGTAACCGTCAAAATCGGCAGCTACGAACTCAGCATTGGAAATAAGGAAGAGTTTCTCCACCGCAGGCTAGCGATACGGGCAGCCATAGAAAGGGTAAAAAAAGGCACCCCCTTTAACCGGGGCGGACACGGAAAAAAGAGAAAAAGAAAAAGCCTGGAGGAGTACCAGGATTTGGAAAAAAGATATGTGGACTATAAATTACATGTGTACAGCCGCAAACTCATAGACCTTTGCGTAAAGTACCATGCAGCCACCCTGATCCTGGTCAATCAACAGCAAAAAGAAGAAATTGCCAAAGAAGATCCTTTTCTGCTACAAAACTGGAGCTACTTCAGTTTGAAAGATAAAATCAACTATAAAGCAGAAAAAGCAGGGATTCAGGTCATCATAGAATAACAACATTAAAGAGGCTGCTTGTACAGCCGTAGGGTGAGACAAAAATGTACTCACTAAGTCTAACAGGTCATACAACCGCTATGGGCTCTATTGATTTGAAAAATAGCCAGAAACCAACGCTGTAACCATCAGCGTAATGATTGGTTATCCCTCTTACCGGCTAATTTTCACATTTAGAGAATGGCGACTATATGTTAAAACCAAGATGCTCGATGTAGAATCATTTTTGCATAAACGCCAAAGCAAAAACCACCAGTTTTTGCAGGCCCCAAATGTGCGTGGGGATTATTGCACCTTCTATTTAATCCTCTACCTTTTGCAATTAGACGACCCATGCCCTCTTCTAAATGCGTTTATCGATAAGCAGGTAAGTAAGCACCATAAACAGCGAGCCCAATAATATCCAAACCAGCCATCGCATCATCACATGATAATATTCAGGCGTTCTTACCTGCTCCGGGAACAAAGTAAACCTGATCTGTCTGACAATTGGTTTCGGCCCTTTTTCTATTGTTTGATTAATTCCAACAAACCCTTTAAGGATCGCCAGATTCACCGCAGAAAGGTCGGGCTGTGGCGCTTTGACTTCTATAGTTTCATACTTATGCTCAAAGCTTGCAATTAACGCCTTATTATCCTCGATCAGGGTTTTGAGCTCATTGTCTTTATCCGCTAATCTCCTTTCCAGATGTTCTATTGTTTTTTGTGTTTTCTCGCTCTGCTCCAGCACCTCTTCCAGGATTTCTTTTATTGATGTTTCATTTAAGTCCATAAGAATTGATTTTAAATTGATAATCCCTTAGTTTGCTTGCGCTCTAGTTCTTCCGCTTTATCCTGCTGTATTTGCTGCTCAGCAATCTTGAGCTGACGGCTAAGCTGAGCGTTGATATTTGCGAGGCTGTACCCTACTTCACTCCCCTTGAACCTGACTTGCTTTTTGTCGGTGAAGGCGATGCCCCTACTCAGTTCTACCTGGTAACCTCGTTTTTCCATTCTGGCTTTTACCGCTTCAATGGACGTGGATTTGCTAATAGCCCATACTAATGTCTTTTTGAGTAATTCCTTTCGGTTGTCTATCCTTTTGGCTTTTGCCACCCGCTTCTCGGCTTGCAAAAAACGGTTAGGACTTAGGACAGGAGTTAAATTATATAACTTCTCGATTTTCCGGCAAAATTGCGCCATTCGCTTATAGCTGTTGCTATCGCTGGCGGTTTTGCCATCATAACCGACCCGATTAGCCACAATGTGGATATGCTCATGAAGGGTATCAGAATGGCTAATGACAACAAACTGATTCTGATCAAATCCAAATTCTTCCGCCATTGCTATGGCGATGTCTGCCTTCTGCTGTTTGGTCAGCAAGGCCGCATCGCCGTAGGCAAAGCTCAGTGAAGCATGAAATACAGGCTTTGCCAGCTTTGGATTAAGTTTACTTACTGCCACCAGTTGTCTGACCACCTGTTTCCTAGTGCCAAAACAGTTGTTGTAATGAATTACGTCAGCCTGCTTCTTGGCCATTTCTTCAAGTTGCAGTTCTTTGCTCTCCTGTAGTCTCCCTTCATGCAGGTAGCCAAGGCAACCCCGAAAGCTTTTACCAGTGGCTATTTTCCCAATCATTTTAAATAGACCTCTACTTCTTCCACAAGCTTTTGAACGGCCCTGACTTCCTGATTGATCAAAGCCCTGTCCTTTGCATTTAGGTCTTCTCCCGAATTGCGCTTGCGGGCAATCTGGTTGAGATTGGCCGCCATGTGATTTAGGGTACCGGTAAATTGAAGTACCTCTTTTGGGAGGGTTTTCAATTTTACCTTAACAGCACCTTTTAAGCCAAGCTCCCGAAGATAGACCGAGGCGCTGAGGTTCAGTTTTCTGGCGTTAAGTTGAATTAGTTTCTTTTCAATGAGATTACACATCACTGTAAGAGAAGCAGCTCTTTTAAGTGATACTTTGGGGCGTCCTCCTTTATTCCTTTTTATTTTATCATACTGATTGATCATGGCTGATACTGTTACTGTCATAGTTCAAGGATTCATAAAATTCACTCATCCGGCACTTTTAGCGAAGCTCACCCCATGAATCCTAAGCGCAGCGTGGATGAATGGGGCCAGCGTTTCGACCCCGTCGAAACATAGCTGGCTCCGCTATATCGCATAGGCAAACGGGCTAGCAGTGCACCGCAACAGCAGGTGCATCTGATACCTGGTCTGCCGGGTGCTCCAGCTTCCAGGCCAGGCTGGCATGCCAGGGACGGTAACTGGGTCTATAGCCAACCAACTCCCTTTCAATGGGCTCACGGAGACACTTATGATAAGTTGCCGTAAATAAGGCGGCAAAATAAATTCATGTGCGTTGCAAACGGCATGGGGTCTTTGCCTATCCGGCTCAATGTCGGCAGGAATCTTTTAATGGCATTCCGGCTTCAAAGTTATACCTGCTCCGCATAATCTTCACCGTAGTTCAACAACATTACGCTACTGGCAAGGCGCGGATGATATGATGGCCAATATCCAATAAGCCCATTATCGACCAAATCCTTCATACACTTATGATACGTAGAAAAAGAATGGATAGCCGAATGTTCCATCAACTCCCTCCTTGAAACCCGAAAAGGGTTTTGTAATGCTGCCTTGGCATGATACATTAGAATTGCCGAGTAAAGACTGAGGTGTGATTGACGGAAATGGTTATTCGCTCTGACCAGTTTCAGAAAGCTCGTCAGTTGTTCTGCCGTCCCTATCATGAGTTCCCGATTTCCCCCATTAACTGAACAATATCTGCATAGGCATAATAGAATATACCACCTATCTTTTCATAGGGAAGCATGCCCTTGATGCGTAGGTTCTGTAAAGTGCCCGCTGAAATCTTCAGCAGCTTTCTGACCTCTGAACTGCGAAGCCAGTGCGCGATTGTTACATCATCTGATTTGATAGTCTGTTTGATCTCCTCTATAAGTTCGGACTTGAACTTCAGGAGCTCCTCTTTGGTTAGGATCTCGATCTGCATAATTACCTCTATTTTTAAGTTTACAGGGTAAATTTGTAGAGGAAAATGGCGGACACAATGACCATCGGTTTAGTGTGGTCATATACAACAGACGAACCCGTTGCTATTTCTCATTCGGATTTATGAGTACGATTTTGAAAAGTTGATGTTCTGGTTGGATGGAAGTGCCTTTTATCGATACATCTCCTTTCTTTTCCACAAAGTAGTTGCGGGCGGTTTCGATGGGAATGTCCTTTCCTCCATGTGAGAAATATTTGGCGATCATTTTTGCGTAAGGAATTTTATGGTCGCTCTTGAGCAGCTTTCTACCCGACGGCAGTCGTACTTCGCGCAGCTGTTGCAAGATATCGATTAATGTTGGCAAGTGGCCATCATCGATTAGGATCTTAAGCTCAACTTCATATTTGTTAAGTTCTGCAAACTTTACACTCAGTTTTTCGATTTCTGCTTTTTGATTTTGGATAAGTCCATCCTTTTCGTCGATAACGATATGCGATGGTCTGGCATTCCATTGGTCAATGCCATTGAGGTATCTTTTGAACTGTTGGAGCTTTTCAATACTGTTCCTATGGATTGCGTGGTTTCTTGAAAATGGATCTTTTGCCTCATAATGCCTGACCCTATTCACCACGATTTGCCAAACATGGAGGAAGAAATCTTCTTCACTTGAAAGATTGTTTTCCAAGGCGTAATTTAAGTGATGTCTATAATAATCAGAAAAGACTGTTTCATCCATTCTGTAGATCTTCAACAGAAAGTGGTTGTCATCATGACTATGCGACAAGCCCATGAGGGTTCCTAGATCAAATGGATGGGCAGAAAAAGAAAAACGTTTGCGGGGTTTGAAATAATTAGTAGGCATATTAAAGTAACTTCAATTATCACAATTTATTAAAATTTGCTTTGATTTTGTGGATCATATACATATATTGGTACAAATAAACTTTAACGTTCTCAGCTTAAAAAGAGCATATACAGTAGTAAATAAAAATTATAAATATTACTTTTTTTACTCTAAAACTCTCCTTATTTGCTGAACCTAATAAATATGGATTCAGAACAATTACTTCGTATTAAGAGTGCAATGATAATCTATTCGCTCGAAACCGCATTGGGAGATTATGTATTAAATGCAGATGACATTAATGTTATAACTGAAAAAAACGTTGATTCAATTGCAGACAGAGAACTGTCAAAAGGTCAAAGCATAGATCGAAATAACATCCAGTTGCTTGTAGAATCGAGCTACCTTGATGAAATCTTCAATATGGCAATCGATTCGACTAGGGGTACTTCTTTTGAGTCAAAAATGCTTGACTTGAAAAACTTCTGTATGTTCATGAATATATTTGACATTAGGAATGCAATTAGTCACCCAAATAGACCATTTCCTGATGCTTATTGGTTTCGAGCAGCGGCCATTGCGAGTGATCCACTAGTATTGCAACTAGGACTTGGTGATATTAGACAGGCTTTAAATGCTGCTATTTCAGGAAATTTAACATCGCCACCAGATGAATGGCTTAATAATGTTAATTGGGCTATCCCAAATACTCTACCTTCTTCATTTGATCACGAAATCACAGGTTTATTTGGAAGAGATAAAGAAACAAAAGATTTGGAAGCAACCTTATCAAAAGTCAGGAATAATCTAATCGCCTTAGTCGCACCTGGAGGAGTAGGAAAAACAGCCTTAATCCTCCAATTCTTGAAAGATATAAGCTTAAGTCTAGAATGGAATAATAAAATTGATGCAATTGTATTTTGTACTTTAAAAAACGAAAGATTAACTGCGGACGGCATTGAAGTTATTGAGGCAATAAATGGTATAAATCAAATAAAGGATTCTATTTATGAAGATTTGGCGACTTTGTACAGTGATAAGCAGTTTGGCAATTTTGAAGAAGCTTGCATAGTATTAGATAATGAAAAAATATTAATATGCATTGATAATCTTGAAACCCTTCTAGTACATTCTCAACATGAGTTCATTGAATTCAATCAATCGCTTCCGCTTCTTTGGAGGGTCATTGTTACCAGCCGTATTTCGATAGATTCTGCCACAACAGTTCCTCTGTCAACACTGGTTAAAAGACATGCAGTAAATTTAAGCAGAAGCTATTTTAAGAGGCGAGGCATTAGTGACTTCCGTCAAGAAGACCTTGAGTTGATTGCGACTAAAGCAAATAATAATCCTTTAGCGATCAGACTAACTATTGATTTATACCTAAAAGGTGTGGATATTTCTGGATCAATAAATAAATCACAAAAAGATATTGCATCCTTCTCATACACTAATCTAATTGAGTCATTGACTGAAAATTCGATTGCAATTTTAGAATCAATCTATGTAACTGGAGAATCTAGCAAATCTGAGCTTATTGATTTATTAGAACTATCAAATGAGGAAATATCAGAATCTTTAAATGAATTATCGAAGACAAGTTTAATCGTAAGATCAACAAGCGATACAGGTAATGACTTATTCAACTTAAGTGATTCTATTCGAGACTTATTATTAATAAACCCCAGGAACATTTCCATCCGCAATGAAATATCGCAAAATATAAAAGATCGAAAAGTCAAAATTCAAGAGCAACTTAACCGAAATCATCTTTTAGGCATCAATGAATTCGATTTTGATTTTATTTCGTCAGATATCGCCGAGTCTATACGATCTCTTATTATTGATTTAAATAGAGTTCTTGGGAGACCACACAACAAGCGTAGCCATACAGAACTTGTGCGGTTGAAGAACAGGTTTAGTGAATTAATCGCATATAATTCTAATAATCACGAGCTTTTATTTCATTTCTCGAGGATTCTACAAGCTCTTCAAGATGAGGGAAATACTCAAAAGATATTAGAAAAAGCCATAAGCTTGGATGAAAATAATCCAAGATATCTTATGGCAAAGGCGTTAAATTATTTTCATAAAAAAGATTACCCTATTGCCCAGCCTATTTTCGACAGCCTTCTCGAAGCCGAGTTCAATCGACCTGAAAAATCTTCAAAAAAATACGCTGCATCCTTGACAAAACTCCACTTCCTTTGTCTATTGTTTCAAGGTGAATACACCAAAATAATCGAAGAGACAAAAACTTGGGGATCTGATCCTGACTGGTCAGTTATGATGGGAACATACAGAGCTTCTGCTTTCAAAAGAAGTGTAGAATTAAATAGAAATACTGAGGATATAGAAAAAGCATTCACGGAAGTTCTAAATATTTTTAACGAAATTTTTAAAAATGAAGATTACCCACTGATTGCATGTATCGAAGTAAATAAAATGTTGAAAGATTTAATCCATATCGGTAGCGACCGCTTACCATATTCAGAAGATTTCCTCTACAAATATGTAAGTTTCATTGCTGATCATTTTTTTAATATCATTTTAAACTTGAAAGATCAATCAATCGATTCTACCGAAAATAAATTATTTTTAGAAAAATTGTATTTATTTAGCTTCAAGGCAAATCTAAATCCTCTAACATTATCCCGCTGGTATTCTCCAGAAAGAGAAGAAGTTTATGATGATGAGCACATGCGAGAGCTCAAAGCCGATGGGTACACAATAGTTAAAGTATATAATTTGCCAGAAGGAAATTTTGGTATGTCCTCTTATATGTTTGCAAACGACAATCTTAACAACCAGTTCTATCTTAATGTACACAAATTTGATCTTGGATGGAGTAAATGGGGATACATCAAAGTTGGGGATAAATTAGCTGTCAAATATGAAACACTAAAAAGAGGCGCAACTACTCCTGCGAGTGATATTAGAATAATAGATAAATTTGAAAACGCAATTTCAGATAAGTATAACTAAAGGAAAAATAGTTATTCATTAAAAACTGTTATGGTAGCAATTGCAACAAAAAAATGCAAACAAAAAGGTTGCGTCGGGGAGTTACTTTTTTAAAATCTTCCCAAATAGACATTAAACGCTAAGAAATGCAAAAGATCAACTCCTTTCTCCATCAAGTTGAATACTAAACGCAGGTATTAGACAACAAATTCCTATTTCCCTCTTCCATATTTCTGGTTTAGCAAAGCCATGTCTTTCCCGACTTTTAAATCAAGAACTTTCGCATAATGTTGTGTCGTTTTAATACTCTTATGACCAAGCATTTTAGATACTGTTTCAATTGGTACATTATTGTTCAAGGTTACGGTCGTAGCGAAAGTATGGCGCGCCATATGAAAAGTTAAAGATTTGGTGATCCCGCACACATCGGCTATTTCTTTCAGGTAGCTGTTCATTCTTTGATTGCTTAACACAGGAAACATAAGCCCTTTATTGACACATTCCGGGTGAACACTGTAACAATCGACCAGATCAATGGCCCTACTCATAAGTGGAATATGAGTTATCGATCCCGTTTTCTCCCGATCAGTAAAAATCCACAGATTACCATCTAAACCTGTCTTAAGATCTGTATGGCGAAGCTTTTTCACATCTATGTAAGCAAGTCCAGTATAGCAGCTGAAAACAAATATATCACGTACCTGGGCAAGTCTTTGAATACCAAAATGTTTTTGGGCAACCATATCTAACTCCTCCTGGGTCAGATATTCTCTCTCTTTAGCCTGAGCTGTATTCTTGTAGAAAACAAAAGGGTCTTCTCTAATCCAACGGAAGGCCAAGCACAGGTTTGTAATTTTTTGAAAATGCACCATATACTTAGCAGCAGTTGTTGGACAACAACCCTTATCTGAGCGGAGATAAAACTCATATCCATTCACAAAAGCATAATCGACAACACATACTTCAACATCAGGCTTCTTATAGCATTTCAGCAGATAAGAACTCATATGGGAAAAAGAAGTTTTATATCCTTTAAGTGTATTCTGCTTAAAACCCTTACCTATTAACGCTTCAATTTTTGCATTGTGATCAGCAAAAACTTCCATCAAATAATGCGGTTTATCGGCAACTCCCAAATACCTATTCTTAATCACCTGGGCAGTTATTTTGACACCCTCTCTTATCAACCGTGTGTGAATTTCTTCGATCCGCGTTTCTAGGCTCTCCAGGTGACGATTAAGCAGCCTCGTATCTTCTCTATCACCTTTACCTCTATTGACTCTAGAGGACCACTTCTTAGGATCACAATCACGACCAGTAGACAGCTCTTTAGGAATCCCTTCTACAGTAATTCGCATGTAAATAGGCTTAGGCTTCCCCTGTACATAATTTTTCGGCTTTTTGAGATAAAAAAGCAAAGAATAATTTGCATTCATAATTTACTCATTTTAATGTGAACAAAATTAGAATTGCAGCCACCTATAAACAAGATGTACATTTAACGAACATGCTCTTTATCAGAGATTTACCCCACACCCAGTGAGTCAGCATTTTCAAAGTGGTGACTCACCGAATTACTCACTTTAAAAACGGTAAAAGTTGAATAATTTGGCACCTCACTAAAACAAAAAAGCCTCCAAATCATCGATTTGCAGGCTTTTGTACGTTTTGTTACTCTTTTCAGTGGTCCCGACGAGAATCGAACTCATATCTAAAGTTTAGGAAACTTCTATTCTATCCGTTGAACTACGGGACCAATAATTATGATTTTAATTCGGGCAAATATAGGAATAAAATAATTGCACTATAATGCTTTTTAAAACAAATTTGACTCATTTATTAGCCAATCTTATAGCCCTACGCAATAAAAAGATTTACTTAAAAATATACCAATCTGCCCATTTCTTTATCCAGCTTACCCGTTCCTTTATGAAACGCGGGTGGTAAAAGAAATTAGACCAATCTTCAAAGTTATCATGATGAAAACCAAAATAGAAAATCCACCATGCAAAACCAAAATAAGGTATCGCACTTAGCTCCTCGTCAGAAAGAGGCCTAACACTCCTATATGCTGCAATGAAAACACCAAAATCCTCATCTGCTTCCTTCTGAGTCATTTTATTAGATAGAACCTGTAAAAAGAAATGCGCATAAAATGATGCCAGATCATTAACTAAATGTCCTTTTCCAGCAAAGTCAAAATCAAAGAAAGTTATCGAGCCATCATCTTTAAAATGAAAGTTTTTAGGTAAGAAATCATAATGACAATACCCGTAATTAAATTTACTCAGGTCTAAAGCTTCAATTTTCTTCATAACCCGAGCACAAGTCTGTACCAAATAACGATACTCCTCATCCATATCTTTAAAATCAGGCTTAATTCGCTTTATCGGATCAAGGATCATCGTATCTAAGCCGTAGGATTTTCTCGGCCAGGAAAGTTCCACCGAAGAGCTGATACTATGAATCAGCGCCATTTCCTTACCAACAGTTTCAAGATCTTGAGCGCTCAAATCCTGATGTACACTTCCGTGAGCATAGGCGAATAAAACCCCATACCTTATTCCCTCAGCGGCATTAAAAGACTGTATAAATGAGCCTGATAAATCAGCAAGTGGTCGCGCTACCTTAGCCCCGCCTTTGTATAAAGCATTTAGCAGCTCTAGCTCCGCCTTAATTTCATTTAGATTACGGTGAGCGTCCCGATAAATTTTAAAAATATATTTATCATTTTCATTACTAAGAACATAAGTATCGCCAACATTGCGTATCAGAATACGACAACTTGTTTTAGCAAATCCGTACTGTTGATTAATAAGGTCTCCTACTGCCGAAGCACAGAGTACAGAATATTGCGTTGGGAAGATTTGCATACTTCAAATTTAATATTCTTATGCAGAATAGAAACCTCCTTATCAGTCTATTTCCCCACAGGCTTCTGCCAAAAATACGCTGGGTTACTAACGCCAGTACTTTTGCGCTCAGCGCCATTCTTTTTCCACGACTTTATGGTATCGAACTTACCCGGAAATAAATTTAGATATTCCACGGGAGGTGCATTTTCCACATAAGTCTCTACACCCCAGGCACTATTTACGGAGCACTGAATCCAGTATAGATTCTTAGACATATAATAACCTAAATAATACTCCTTAGTCTGTTTACTTCTGTTGTTCCAGTTTGCATCCTCGTTCAAAACAAGATCCGAATCATTTATCAACCTCTCTCTAACCTCTTCAACGCTAAGCAAATTCCCCTTTTTATCACTTACATAAGCATTAAAAGTAGGATCCATCCATAACCATTTATCAAAAGTATTTGACCAAACAACTGTTATAGCATGACTATCATTATCGGTTGTATCTTTTGGATTGCAGGAAACCACTCTTGACTTAAACCCTTCGGCCTGATAAGCATCCCGCAAAATAGTCGCCATCATTCGGCAGTTTACACCTCTGTTCTCTTTCCGACATACAGCAATTAAATCACTGGCATTTCTGGAAGGCGGGTTAGACGCGCCGCCATCATGGCGAACAGAATTGTGCGCCCACAACAATAGATTCTTTATTCTGCTAGTCTCATCCCCATTGCCAGCCACCGAATCCAGATTAAACTCTTCTTTTAACTTAATCAGTTCTGGCGCATCAGGCAACTGATAAGTAAATACAGCAAGCCCAACCACCTTTTCATTCCGATAAGGTTTCGATTTTTTCAGTATATAGTTCATATCCCATTTTTCTCTCATCAATTGCACCACACTCTTGAAACGTTTGTCCTCATGAAGATTCGCAAAATCAGGATCCTTTAATGTACCCGAATAATTAGAGTATCCAAGTTCTATCGCCTTTTCAAGAGTGCTCAGTGCCGCCTGCTTTTTACCCACCAGGTTCTGATAACAAGCCAGATTATAATACATATCAGAATAGTAAGCTCTACCGGAAGCCTTAATATCTGATGCCCCATGTTCGTACTTATCTAACCATTCCGTAACTAGCCTAATTGCTTCCACATAATTCTTTTTATCGGTAGCTGTGCCCCGTTGATTCTCTAGAACTTTAGTATAGGACTTAAAATCCTCGGTTTCTTTAGAAAGTTTTTGCTGAGCAACCGAACAAATCACAAGGATAAAACAACTAAGAGTTGTTAGTATAATTTTCTTCATACCATTTGGCTTTTACAATTAGACACGCTATGAATCAACATATTGCACCTGTGCTTTAAAATTATTTTAATAACATTGTAAGTCACAAAAAAGGACTATAATCACTCTTATAATTCCCAACTTGTATATTTTTTCACCACTGTTTTATAATCATCGCTAAAAGGAATGAGTAGATACACATCATTTGGCAACAGGAGTAATTTGGTGGGATAAGATTGCACCTTAAAGTCTTTCTCTACCTTATTGTCCGACATCAGCACCTTATAAGAGAATTTCTTTTTCTCCATAAACTCGTCCACGAGGTTCTTTTTGTCGTAACAAGCGATAGTAGTAACATTGAGTTTATCAGGCACAGGATTGTTTACATGGAGGTCTTCAATCTTGTCAATCTCGGCCACACAGGCTCCACACCACGTGCCCCAAAAATCAATAAACAGGAATTTCCCTTTATTGCTGGCGCTACTAATCTCCGTTCCGCTACGCTCTTTCAGATTAAACTTGGGTGAGGCCGGAAGCTTTTCCTTAAGCGCTTGCCTAAAGAAACTTTTAAAATCACCATTCGGGTAAGCTTTAAGGTATTTCTCTTTGAGAATAGCATACCTATCAGGCTCCACAATAACCATATCAACATATTTCTTGAGCATTTCCTCGGCCGAGATACCCGTTGCACCGGCCGCGTTAAGATATAGCTCAGTGTAGTTCCTCTCTGCCAAGTATGGGTATTCATGACTGATGATATATTTGTCCTCGATCTGCTCTTCTTGTGTTGGTAGGTAATCACTGGCGAGCTGTAAATATTTCACACTATTTTTAGGCTCCAGTATGCTTTTTCTGTAATACGCATCAGCAAGTTGTTTGCGCAAAACAAGTCTTTGAGGGGCAACATGAAACCGATGGAAAAACTGGTCTTGCGGATCTCCTTCAAAAGGTTTACTAAACTTTGTTATATCATTTCTGAACATCTCAATACTATAGTCCAGGTATGCAATTCGTATAGAATCGGGCACTTTTAAGCTCGTCATGCGGTCGTAAATCAATAGACGATACCTACCATAATTGTCGAACACACCATTAAACCGATCATTGGCCAAAATTTCAATTTCTTTAGGCGTGCTCGCAAGAGTGGCTGTAATATATGGCTCAATGCCATCAAAAAGTGAAGAAAGCTTAGGTATGTTCAGCTTCTGAACAGCCATAACCATTTCCTGAATCTTAAGTAAATCGGCTCTGCTAGTATTGGTATTATACACCTCTTTACAGATATCAAAATGAATCAGATCAGCCACATGAGCTGTATTTGAAGGATACTTTCCGTCACGTGAAAACTTCGTGAACATAACTTTGAGGGCGTTTACAAATCCTACTGTATTGCGATTCTGATATTCAATTTTTGCCTTAGCCGCCACCGCAGCATCATTACGCAGGTATTCCACCGGAATCTTTTCAATCAGTTTCATTTTGCCCTCGTAATCAAACCAAGAAAGAAGTTCAGCCGCGGCAGCATTAAATTCGTAGTCATCAGGTTTGGCCAATTTGGACAAAGAATCTAATTTATGTCTCGCAATATCATCAATACCTATTTTACCTTTACTTTCTCGATACCACGTACTCAGATCCTCCACTGCTCTGGTTGCTTTTTTAATTGGCGTGTTATAATTCTTGAAATCGGTTTGACGCGAAAACTCTTCAAACAAGTCGATAGGAGCTTTCAAACCTGCAATATTTGATGATTTTACAGCAAACCACCAAGAGTCCTGATCCTCGTGTCTGGAGGCTCTACCAGGAATACTACCCTTCGACAGAGAGTCAACATAAGCGATTTTTGTTACTCCAGAACCTTCATCAACAAGAATCTCCTTCTTTACAGTAATGGAATCATCTGTCTTCCCAGCCTCAAAGCTGCGGAACGTAGTGTCTAACTTGGCTAAGCCGTTGCGGTGAAAAGCGAGATGAGCCTGTCTAATAAAAACTGCCGGATGGGTTGAGTACTTAATAAAATCTGCATTTGGAGAGCCATATTTATTTTCGGGAATCTTTTCGATTGCCGCCTGACGGGTCATTCTGGCCGCAAGACTATCCAATCCATTAATATGGATCACTTTACCAGTTGAATCCATACTAAAAGTAACAGGTGATTTGATCAACACCGCATCGATCAAATTGCTAATATCATTATCATCAGAAGTAGATCGCTCATAAGAATCGAGAATCCTACCATTATGTGAGGTATATTTGATGCGCCGTATAAGCTGCATTTTCATATTGTAGATGTTGTTTTTAACGTTAATTACATCAAACTTGTATGCAGAAAAGTTAAGGCTTTTATATTGCGTCGAATGGACAGAGCTGCTTAAATCAAGATATTCATAGGTAAACTTCTGACCTTTTCTGAGCTTCAGTTTCTGGCCATAAGAAAGGTTTACACTTAGAAGAGCCAGGCAAAGTAATAGATATTTCATGAGCGCTAATTTTGTTTAGATACAAACCGATTCTTGAAGATAAAGAAAAAAGAGGTGTGGTCTGCTAAACAAAAAAATGATTTAACTTTCTTTAACACAGCCACATCACTTTATTCTATCTTTTGGCTAAAGTCAGTCCACGTTCAGTCCACGTTTTACTAGAAAAAAGGTGGAGTCAGCATGCACTCACCCTTAAAGGACTGTGGACACAATAATACCTCCGCACAAACCGCCTAACCTCTGCTCTATTTTAAAGACTTTTATAACTGAAGAAGCCCATTTCCTGTTTGCTACAGAGAAATGGGCTTCAATAATATTTAAAACGCGCCAGTAGCGCAATCAGCTTATCTGATTATCTGATTATGCTACCGTTGCTATGATTTTGAACTGGCGATACGAAAGCTAGTTTGCCATCGGAATCCTCCGACATTAAGATCATTCCCTGAGACAGGATTCCTTTAATTTCACGAGGAGCAAGGTTTACAACTAAACTAACTTGTTGCCCAATTACCTCTTCTGGTTTATAAAATTCGGCGATACCCGAAACAACAGTTCGCTGATCTATACCTGTATCAAGAGTAAGTTTAAGCAGTTTTTTAGTCTTTTCAACCTTTTCTGCTGCCACAATTGTAGCTACCCTAATGTCAATTGCAGTAAACTGCTCAAATTGGATATTCTCTTTCGCAGGCTCCACAACAGCTGTTGAAGCTATATTATCAGCCTTGCTTTGGTTAAGCTTATCTATTTGTGCTTGTACGGTTTCGTCTTCAATTTTATCGAACAACAATACTGCTTCGTTAATCTGATGTCCACGTTTTAAGAGCCCCATTTTACCTGCATCTTCCCATAAATGACCACCGTAGTTCAGCATTTTTTGCAGTTTATCGGCAGTAAATGGTAAGAATGGCTCAATCAGTATTTCTATGGTAGCAGCAATTTGCAAGCTGATATTTAAGATGGTACGTACACGATCTTCGTCAGTTTTTATTACTTTCCAAGGCTCAGTATCGGCAAGGTATTTATTACCCAAACGAGCAACATTCATTACCTCAGCCAAAGCCTCTCTGAAACGATAGTTTTCTATCGAAGCACTTACTTTTGCAGGGAATGCAGCCAAATCGTCAATTACTTGCTGATCTTCTGGCGTGATAACCATACATGTTGGCACTTTACCATCAAAATACTTATGGGTTAAAACCACTACCCTGTTAATGAAGTTACCTAAAATGGCAACCAATTCATTGTTATTTCTTGCCTGAAAATCTTTCCAGGTAAAGTCGTTATCCTTTGTTTCTGGAGCTGTAGCGGTTAAAACGTAGCGTAAAACATCTTGCTTATCTTTAAACTCTACAAGATATTCATCAAGCCAAACAGCCCAGTTTTTAGAAGTCGATATTTTTTGACCTTCTAGGTTCAGGAATTCATTTGCGGGTACATTATCAGCCAATATATAATCGCCATGAGCCATTAACATTGCCGGAAAAATAACACAGTGGAATACGATATTGTCTTTACCGATAAAGTGAACCAGTTTGGTTTCATCGTCTTTCCAATATTGTTCCCAATTGCCATTTTCAACACCATTTTGGTTGATGTAATATTCTTCGGCTTTAGGGTTCCAAATACCTAAACGAGCATATTCGAAAAGTTCTTTTGTTGCCGAGATGTAACCGATAGGCGCATCAAACCATACATACAGAACTTTACCATCTGCACCTTTAACCGGAACTTTAATTCCCCAGTCAAGGTCTCTGGTCATCGCACGAGGCTGTAAACCCGCGTTTAACCAACTTTGGCACTGCCCATAAACATTTGGTCTCCACTCTTTATGGCTTTCAATATATGTTCTTAATTGATCTTCGTATTTATCAAGTGGTAAAAACCAGTTTTTGGTTTCTTTCCTTACCGGTTTTTCGCCAGATAAGGTAGATTTAGGATTGATAAGATCAGTTGCATTTAAAGTACTTCCACAGTTTTCGCACTGATCGCCATATGCATTCTCGTTACCACACTTAGGGCAAGTACCGGTAATATATCTGTCAGCTAAGAAAGTCTGTGCTTTTTCATCATAATACTGCTCGGTTACTTCTTCTGTAAAAACACCTTTATTGTAAAGTGTTTCGAAAAAGTCAGACGCAGTTTGATGGTGCATCAGCGAAGATGTACGGTGATAAATATCAAATGAAACACCAAGTTCTTTAAAAGAATCTCCAATAATTTTATGGTATTTATCTACTATCGCCTGAGGTGTAGTTCCTTCTTTTTTGGCCTTTAGGGTAATGGGAACACCATTTTCATCAGATCCACAAATAAACTTTACATCTCTTTTATTAGAGCGAAGGTACCTTACATAGGTATCGGCAGGCAAATAAACGCCAGCCAGGTGTCCAATGTGTACCGGTCCGTTAGTATATGGCAATGCTGCCGTAACTGTATATCTCTTTATTTTACTGTTATCCAAAACTATTTTTATTATTTTGTCAAAGATAAGTGTTTTACTAATGATTAAACAGCCAGCATATTTAAAAAAAGGTGACAAAATTGCAATAGTTTGTCCAGCCAAGAAATTACCCCGCAGCATTGCTTATGCAATCAGCGTTTTTGAGACTTGGGGGTTGGAAGTTGTAATCGGTAAAACGGTACACGCTGCGCACAATCAATTTGCCGGCGACGATAGTTTAAGGGCTCAGGATCTGCAAACTTTTTTAGATGATCCGGAGATTAAGGCGATTATAGCTGGCAGAGGCGGTTATGGGACAATCCGAATTATAGATGACCTGGACTTTACTGAGTTTATAGCTCATCCAAAGTGGATTATTGGCTTTAGCGACATAACCATCCTACTTTCTCATTTGCTTGCACAGTTTAATATGCAGAGCATTCATGGCCAAATGCCATATACTTTTGACACAGCCTCTCCCGAATCTTTGGAATCGCTAAGGCAAGCTTTATTTGGCGAAAGCATCAGCTATGAATGTCCTTCTGGTGGTTTCTCAAACAAGGTAGGCAGTGTCGAAGGAGTGCTAATTGGTGGTAATTTAACGCTTTTGGTAATGACCCAAGGTTCGGTATCAGAAATGGATTATACCGACAAAATCTTGTTCTTAGAGGATGTTGGAGAACACGAATATTCTATAGACAGGATGATACGCATGCTTAAACGCAGTGGTAAACTGGCAAAGTTAAAAGGATTAATTGTAGGTGCCTTTAACGAGGTTGAAGCAGAAACTATTCCATTTGGCTCTAGCCCCGAAGAGGTGATTTGGGAAATTGTAAAGGAGTATGATTATCCTGTTTGCTTTAACTTCCCTACAGGTCATGTTGATGACAATAGAGCTTTAATATTAGGAAATTTTGTTAAATTAGCAGTAGAGGAGAAAAACGCGACCTTACATTCTCCTAAAACGCTAACTTAAAACCAGATTAAACAAGAATACAGTTTGATCTGCTTCTAAATAAAAAGAAAACTAAATAGTATTTCGCTACCTGATATATTATTTAAACATTAAACCAATGAGAAACATTTTATTAATACTTCTTTCAGTAGGCCTTTTTGAAAGCCAGGTTGCTCTATGTCAAGATAAAACAGATACAATCCAAAGAACTCTTGCTCTTAATAAAATTACCGATGTATTTAATACTCAAATGGATGTTCAAAGAGGACTTTATAATGGGTTGGAATATTATCCTTATAATCGTTTGTTTAAGGGATCTGCAAATTTCCTAAATGAAAAAGATTGGAAAAAAGCAGATGTAATTTATAATCAAGTTTTATTTAAAAATGTCATAGCAAAATATGACCTGGCAAAAGACTTACTTGTAGTTTTGGACACAAACACCAATATATCCTTTACCCCAATTAGTGAAAGGGTAAGCGACTTCTGGCTAATGGATCATCATTTTGTATATCTAAATATTCAGAATAACATCATTTCTCCTGGTTTCTACGATTTACGAACGGATGGAAAGACCAAACTCTACGTAAAAAGATCCAAGACGATAAAAAACACCAATGATGGTGTTTCAGCTCTGGAAAAAATATTCCTAGAACGTGTTGACTATTATATCGAGGAAGAAGGATCCTTTTATAGGATAAATTCTAAAGGAAGCTTTTTAAACTTCTTTAAAGATAAAAAAGCTAAAGTAAGAGACTACTTAAAGCAAAACAAGATAAACTATTCTGAAAATAATGAAAATTACCTGATTAAGGGAACCATGTACTACGAAACTTTGAAATAAATGACAACAAAAAAGACGCTCTTTCTTCTTGTTTTTATCCTTTGTATACTCTCCAAAATATCGGCTCAGGAAAACAAGACTATAATCAATGAGAATTTTCAAAAGGCAAAAATTGATCAGATAGTTAAAGAACTAGAACTTAAATCTACCCTTCAGTTTTTCTACAATGAGAAAGATTTTGACAATTATGCCTTTAGCTTCAAGGCGGAGAACCTCCCAATTAATCAATTTTTAGATAGCTTATTCTTCAAAACCGATATCAGATATTCAATATATAATAATCAGATATTTCTGACAAAAGGAAAAGAAATAAACTTTGAAATAGCCTCAGTCCATTCAAAAGACCCTGAATTAAAAGATGAAGAATCTCTTTCAAATACCCATGAGCTTTCAGGCGAAATTCCCCTCGCCCGAGTTGCGAACAAACTATATGAAGTTGGTCAAAAATCGAATGAGTTACCTACAGGCACATCTGTTTTATCTGGCTTTATAATTAGTAACAGAACAGGCGAGATAGTTCCAGATGCCACAATTTTCCTTCAGAACAATACTTCTGCATTAGGTGCAACTAATAATAGTGGCTATTTTAGCATTACACTACCATCCGGAAAAAATAAGCTTTTAATTAAATCTCTGGGGATGCAGGATGCTTATCGACAAATTATGCTTTACACAAACGGCAGACTTAATTTCGAACTTCAGCCACAAGTTTTCACCTTAAATGAAGTTAATATCTCTGCAGAGAAAATAAGAAATGTTAAAGCTGTAGAACTTGGGGTAAACAGGCTAGATATAAAAAGCATAAAGCAAGTTCCGGTTGTATTTGGCGAAGCAGATATTTTAAGAGTTGTTTTAACCCTCCCTGGGGTGAAGTCTGTTGGAGAAGCGAGTACCGGGTTTAATGTACGCGGCGGTTCCACAGATCAAAACCTTGTCTTACTAAATGATGTTACGGTTTTTAGTCCGGCTCATTTTTTTGGTTTTTTCTCTGCATTTAACCCGGAGTTAGTTAGAGATATAGAGCTGTATAAAAGCAGTATCCCCCAAAAGTATGGAGGGCGGCTATCGTCGGTTTTAGAAGTAACCAACAGGGAAGGAAATAAGAATAAGTTTACAGGATCGGCAGGAATAGGCCTTTTAACCAGCCGTTTAAATATTGAAGGCCCAATTGACAGTGGAAAAACATCCTTCCTATTTGGAGGCAGAACCACTTACGCCAACTGGCTTCTTAATCTTTTGCCAAAAGAGTATAAAAATAGTCGCGCATCCTTTTACGATTTTAACCTCGATATAAGTCATAAAATAAATGAAAAAAATAGTCTGCTACTATCATCTTATTTCAGTGCCGATAAATTTAAGCTCAACAGCGACACTAGTTATAAATACGCCAACAATAATCTATCCTTAAGGTGGAAACACGTATTTAATGAAAAATTATATGGGAATCTGATGGGGTCCTATTCAGGATATAACTACAATGTCCAGTCTGAATCGAACCCAATAACCGCATACAATCTTTTTTTCGGAGTTAAACAAGGTAGCGCAAAGGCCGACTTTAGTTATGTATTGAACAATCAACACACAATAGATTTTGGAATCAATACCATATATTACAATCTAAGTCCCGGAGAATATACTCCTTCAGGAGAATCTTCTTTAGTGAGCACTAAGCTCATTGCCAATGAAAAAGCACTAGAAACTGCAATTTATATCGGTGATCGATTTGACATAAGTTCAAAACTATCTGTAAACCTTGGACTTCGCTATAGCCTTTATAACTACCTCGGTCCGAACACTGTAAACAATTATGCCCCGGGATTACCAATAGAAGAGAATAATAAAACCGGATCTAAAACTTATGGATCAGGAAAGATTATAAGGACTTATCAAAACCCTGAAATCAGGGCTTCCTTTAGATATAGCATCGCAGATAATTTATCGGTAAAGGGTGGCTACAATACGTTGAACCAATACATACACCTCCTTTCCAATTCAACATCCATATCTCCAACAGACATATGGAAACTTAGCGACCCTAATATCAAACCACAAAAGGGCAGCCAGATTTCTCTTGGAATTTACAAGAACAACAAATCAAACACCATTGAATTCTCTGCTGAAGGCTACTATAAAAAACTAAAGGATTACCTTGATTATAAAAGCGGAGCTACCTTGGTTTTAAATGATCATATCGAGACGGATGTAGTAAGAACAGAAGGAGAAGCATATGGTGCGGAGTTCATGATAAAAAAGAATGCTGGCGCCTTAAATGGGTGGGTTAGCTATACCTATTCAAGAACCTTGTTACGCATGACAGACGCAAGCCAAGGCGATCTGATTAACAATGGAGCATATTACCCAGGAAATGCCGACAAACCTCACGATTTTAACTTTACTGGCAATTATAGATTCACGCATAGATATAGTATGTCAATTAATATTGCATACAGTACTGGCAGACCAATAACATTACCAATAGCCAAATACGAATATGCCGGTTCCATTCGCGTATTATACTCAGATAGGAATCAATATAGGATTCCTGATTATTTCAGGTCCGATATCTCATTTAATATCGAAGGCAATCACAAAATTAAACAACTAACCCATAATTCATGGACCATCGGAGTATATAACCTAACTGGTCGGCAAAATGCGTATTCAACCTATTTTACTTCCAATAACGGATCTATTAATGGATATAAGCTCTCCATATTTGCCACCGCAATTCCTTTCATCAACTATAATATCAGATTTTAAACTATGAAAAAATACTTCCTATTTTATATGTGTTTGGTCTTATGGTCATGTAAAAAACCATATACACCAGAGGTTATCACAAAAGACGTAAACTATCTCGTTGTAGAGGGCTTTATAAATGCAGGGGGAGATTCTACTATCATCACTTTAAGCCGCACATCAAACTTAACAGACACACAATCTAAACCAGAATTACATGCCATAGTTGTAGTGGAGGGCGATGACAATAAGACCTATAACATAGGAGAAAAAGGAAACGGTAAATATGGTGAATGGGCATTGCCAATTGGAAATCCGACAAAGTATCGTTTAAAAATAATAACGACAAACGGTAATATCTATTTATCAGATTTTGTAGAGCCTAAGATAAGTCCTAAAATTGATGACATCTCATGGGATATTAAACCAGATGGCCTTCAAATTAACGCAAGTAGCCATGATGTAAATAACAATAGCAGATATTATCGATTCGAATACGATCAAACTTGGCAATTTGTTTCCAATTACTTCTCCTCAATAATTTTGAAAGGGGATAAATTAGTAAAGAGAAACCCGGACACAGAAGATATTTACTCCTGTTTTGGAAATGATCATTCCAGCCAAATTACGGTAGCATCAACAGCTCGGCTTACTAATGATATTTTGTCTAAAGCCCCTATACTATTTATTCGTTCAAACGAAGAAAAGCTATCCATTAAATATAGTATTCTACTTAAACAGTACACAATGTCTGAGAAGGAATATAAATACTGGGAAACGCTCAAGAAAAACACGGAGAATTTAGGTTCAATATTCGATCCACAGCCCTCATTTGTATTGGGAAATCTAAAATGCACAAACAATCCGGATGAAAAAGTACTCGGTTATATTGGCGCGGGATCGGCAAGCACAAAAAGAATATTTATTGACAAAGCGGAGCTTCCTCAAACTTGGGAAAAAGAAGAACTATTTACATGTAAACTGGATTCTCTTCATATTTCAGAGACGGGCGTTATTTTCAATAATCCAAATAAAGCTACACCTGTTTATGCCGTATATGGTTTTAAAGGATTTGTAGAAGCTTATTATGTATCAAGTGTATTTTGCGTCGATTGTACAACAAGGGGCACTAAAACCAAACCGAATTTCTGGCCACAATAACACATCTATATGAAACACAAAATTCTGACAGGGATTTTAGTAAAAATAATTGTTTTACTCCTGGCTTTAAATGCGAACTCCCAAACACTTGAAAGTTTGGAAAATGCTTTTACTAAATATCATCAAACACATCTTCAGGAAAAGTTGTTTGTCCATTCAGATAAAGAAAGCTATCTAGCAACAGAAATAATCTGGTTTAAAATCTATAATGTGGATGGAATATTAAATAGCCCTTTAAACTTGAGTAAAATAGCCTATGTTGAAATTTTAGATGCAGCTAACAACGCGATTCAGCAAGTAAAAATTTCATTAAATGAGGGCTCTGGATCTGGATCCATCTATTTGCCCACAACTGTCAGTTCGGGAAATTACAAGCTAAGGGCTTATACCAACTGGATGAAAAATTTTGATGCTCAATACTACTTCGAAAAGCAAATCCGTATCATAAATACTCAAAGCGCCCTTATAACCGACCAACAAAACAGCGATGAGGACATTGATATTCAATTCTTTCCTGAAGGCGGAACTATGATAACCGGAATAAACGGTAAAGTGGCCTGTAAGGTTATAGGAAAAGATGGAAAAGGACTTGCCTACATAGCATCTATTGTTAATCATAATGACACTATAACGCGTTTTAGTTCACTTAAATTTGGTATCGGAACATTTCAGCTTAAGCCATCTGCCGATTTGGAATATAAGTGTATACTGACGGTTAATGGCAAAAAGATCGTAAAATCTCTCCCCAAAGTTGAACTACAAGGATATGCAATGCAAATAGCAGATACCACTTCAGGTAAGATTCGCATTGATATTTCGACAACTGTAAATACCTCCGAAATGATTTATCTGATCGCCCACAGCAGCCACGTCATTAAGGATGCGCAAGGGATAAAAACGAATCAAGGAAAGGCTTCGTTCATTATTGATAAAGAGAAATTAGCCTCAGGGATTTCAAATTTCACCATTTTTAATTCATCAGGAGTTCCAATTTGCGGGCGATTGTTTTTTAAGCCTGTTGAACAGGTTTTAAATATCAATGCAAGTACAGACAAGCAAGAATATCCCTTGCGAAAAATGGTCACCGTACAAGTTTCTGCGATAGATCAGCAGAAGACACACCAAATTGCCAATCTATCGCTTTCTGTATTTAAAACAGATGCGCTCCAGACAGACAATAAAGAGCACATTTTAAGCTATCTATGGTTAAAGTCTGAGCTGAAAGGATATATTGAATCTCCTGACTACTATTTCAAAAATATGCCTGAAACTATTGCAGCTGCTGACAATCTGATGCTGACTAATGGGTGGCGTAAATATACTTGGGATAATGTACTGAACAATAAACAGCAAATACTAAAATTTCTTCCCGAAAATGAAGGTCATCTGATCACAGGAAAAGCAACAGATAAGTTCGGAAATGCCCTGAATAATGTTGGGTTATTTTTTTCTGTTCCCGGAAACCAAGCAAAAATATCCAGTACCAATACCAAACCTGATGGATCTTTTACATTCAACGTTAAGGAATATTTTGGCGATAATGAAGTCGTTCTTCAAATCAATTCACTGAAAGACACAACATCTACAATTACCCTTTACAGCCCATTTTCAGAGCAGCATTCCAATGTAAAATATCCTTCTTTAGACCTTTCACAATTTAAAACCGCAGACCTTACTGCCTGGAACAGGAACAACGTAATTCAAAATTCCTATTTTGGACTCAAACTAAGGGAAATGTTTCAATATCCTTCGGATACATCTGCTTTTTATGTAAATCCATTTAAACGATATATGATGAATGATTATGTTCGTTTTCCTACTATGAAAGAAGTATTCAGAGAATTCGTTTCAGAGGTGTACATGGTAAAGGAAACAGGTGAAACAGGATTGAGAGTGATAACACCCAATGGCTTACTCAATTCCAATCCGTTAATAATATTAAATGGCACACCTATTTTCAATACCGCAAAACTCATGAAAATTGACCCACATAAAATAAGGTCTATAGAAATCATAAATCACAGGTACTTTTTAGGAAATAGACTTGAAGATGGTATATTGAATTTTTCTACTTACAAAAATGATATGGCAGGATATGAAATTGAACCTAATGCTTTGGTTTTAGACTACGAAGGCCTACAACAAAAAACAGTATTTTACGCCCCCGTTTATGAGAATAAAGCACAGATTGAAAGCAAATTACCTGACTTCAGAACAGTTATGTCATGGATTCCTGAATTTAAAACCAATGAACAAGGCCATAAAAAATTATCTTTTTATACCTCTGATCTGCCTGGCACATATATAGGAATAATTCAAGGTATTACAAGTAGTGGTAATGCAGGATACACCTCTTTTAAATTTGAGGTGCAAAACTAAATGAAAAACGATGAGCCCGTATCATTAATCAAAAATAGATTTATGATACAGGCTCTTTTTATGAATAAATCGCCCTCGTTAGAGGGAAATATCCTTAGACTAGTATTGATCTTCTACAAACTGAGATCTTCTATGACCAGAAAGAATATAAGTCTTTCCGTCTGTCTCAGTTGAATACTTTACATATATACTGTCTGCTATTGTTTTACTTCCTTTAAGTTTAGTAGCATCAAGCAATACTTTACCTTCCAAAACTTTGAAGCCTTTATTCGGTGTAAATGCAATATTAGTTCCATCTCCGCTGATTGTTTTAGCGGGAACATTACAAGCAACTTTACCTAACAATCCGTAAGGTACAGCACTGGTTAACATTTTCATCCAAACAATATTGTTTACGTTATCAGAAGTATTGTATGTGCTAAGTGTAGCATAAGTTGGTCTTGCTGCTGACCCATCTTCATTGTAAACATGAACATACCATTCACCAGAGATCGGATATACTGGTGAAACTACCACCTCTGGATGATCCTTTTTACAGCTCGCAGCGGTTAACCCAACTAAAACGAGTACTGAATATATTAATCTATTTGATTTCATAATTTCTTCTTAAAAATTTAAAACTACTGTTTGTGCCACCACATTTTAGTGTTGATAGCAACTGCTTTGGGAGTATTAGGGTTAAAGTCTGCAGATACCTTTGGATATAATAATCTTCTAGGAATTTCAGTACCACCTAAACTTGAATTAATTGAAATGGTATATTCACCTTTAACATAACTAGGAGACTCCGCACTAACAGTACTGATAGCTGGATACCCTGTTCTGTTTTGGTCAAAGAATGAATCCCAAGCCTGGCAACGAACAGCTGCTACCCATTTTTGAGTAATGATTGCTTTAACCATTTGCTCTGTTGTACCGCCTTTAAATTCATATGCTCCATTTGGTTGAATGAAAGATTCTGCGCTTTTACCCCATCTTGCAAATGCAAGCGTTACAGCCGCATCATATGCAGTTTTGGCTTTTCCGGCATCACCTAAACGTGCCCAAGCTTCTGCTTGCAAGAATTTAGATTCAGCAGCTGAAGCAAAATAAACTGGATCAGTAGCAGCTAATACAGCTCTTGATGTATTGTTAGTTTGTAAACCTGTAATTGTAAAGTTACCTTGATCTAAACCGATATAATCATTTTTAGCTGGTTGACCTTCTGGAACTTCCACTTTTGCTAATTCAAAGAAATCAGAAATACGTGGATCTTTGTTTTCTTTCAAGAAGTTTAATAAAGTATTACTTGCCTTAATGTTAAAGAAAGTATTCAATTTACGTCTGTCGTACTCATAAAGAGGGTTTGATTTACTTTCAAGATCAGCAAAGCCAGTCATTTTTGCATCTAAAGTAGACAAGAAATCTCCTTCAGTTAATAAAGCCTGAATTGCAGCCTGATTAGCTGTAAAATCTCTCATAAGGAGCTTAAGCTTCAAAGTTTTTGCAAATTTAATCCATTGAGCTATATCACCTTGAAAAATAAAATCTTCATTTCCGATTCTTGGTAATGCAATTGCCTCAGCACCTTTTGAAATTGCTTCGTCAAGTTGAGCTATTAATTTAGCATTTACAACTTTACCATCTTCCCAATGAGGAGCTTTGTTTTTATCACCAGTTAAACCTTCAGTATATGGTAACTGGCTATACAAATCAACTAATACATGGTAATCAAGAACAGACATTACAGAAGCCGGAATATAATAGTTCCATGCACCTGAAGCTTTTGACATTTCCATAGTCAAAGACAAGTCTTTTAATCCACCACCAAAAACGCTAGTCCAGATGCTGTTATAATCAGCAACACCAACAGAGTACTGATCTAAAGTTTTATACTGAGCAGAGGTATTGTTTTGAGTATAATGTTGCGACCAAAAAGCTCCAATATTCTGTATATCACCACCAATTTTAGAAGCCGAATAAGCGATACCTGTAGGCAACAACAATTTAGGTGTTGCTTCAGTTGGCAAATAAGGGTCCCTGTTTATATCTAAATCACTTTTACATCCAACTACTGAAACCAGTGTTGCCATGTATAGTCCGATTATTTTTAATTTCTTCATTTCTTTAATGTTAATAGATTAGAAAGTAACTTTTAAACTTCCACCAATAGTTCTAACTGTTGGGCCTGCGGCAAATTCTCCAAAATTTGAAGTGATATCATTACCGTAGTTTGATCCTTCAGGATCAACAAAATTGTTTGAATCTGGCGTGAAAATCAATAAGTTTCTACCTACTAAACTTACATCGATGTTCTGTAATTTTAGTTTTGATACAAATGTTTTTGGTAATGAGTAAGTAAATACTACTTCACGAAGTTTAATGTAATCACGTTTTAAAACAGCATGCTCATACATAGAGTTGTTGCTTGAAGAACCCCAATAAGCATAAACATTATTCACAGCTATCTGATTTGTATTTTCAGCATAAGTCATTGCTCCGTTTACTACACCTGTTTCTTTAACAGAGTTAGGAATTAGGAATGGCTGACGGAAGTTGAAAGTAGTTTCCGTAGAGTTACCTACGAAGTTGTTTAACTGAGAAGTATACGAGTAGAAGTACCCACCTTTACGCCAATCTACTAAAGCAGAAAGAGAGAAGCTTTTATAGGTGAATTTGTTAGAGAATCCTACCTCAAAATCAGGACCAGACTGACCAACTGTTTTCTTGTCAACTAAGTCCATTTTTGGTAATCCGTTAGCAAGAACAACAACTTTACCTGCATCAGGACCAGATTTTACTCTTTCTACCTGAGGAACTTTATAAACTCCTAAAGGCTGGCCAACTTCAGCTACAAAATCAACTGAATAGGCGTTGTAGAATTGATATTGTTTAACACCATCAAATAATGAAAGAACTTTACTGATGTTTTTAGTGAAGTTAACACCAACATTCCATTGGAAATCTTCGCTTCTAACAGGAGTTCCGGTTAAACCGATCTCAAAACCTCTGTTTTGGATGTTACCGATATTGATAGTTCTTGTAGTATATCCAGTTTCAGCAGGAAGCGTTGCGTTAATGATTTGATCTTTAGTTTTTCTGTTATAGTAAGAAACATCTAAACCTAAGCGGTTATTAAAGAAACGACCTTCTCCACCAAATTCAATCTCAGTAGTCATTTCCGGACGCAAATCAAGATTACCTAAACGTTTGTTATGTTGTAATCCAGCAACACCGCCAATAGGCAATAAAAGGTTTCCGTTAGGAAGCGGTGCAGACCCGTTTTGGTAAGTGTTATAAATTAGATAAGGACTTGCATCATTACCTGTTTTACCATAAGCAGCACGTACTTTAAGCAAGTTTACGTTATCAGATTTAAGTTCTTTAAACAAATCTGTAACAATTAATGAAGCATTTGCTCCAGCATAAAAATAGCTGTTTCTGTTAACCGGTAATGTAGACGACCAGTCATTTCTTAAAGCTACGTTTACGTATAAATAATCTTTGAAAGAGAAATCAAATGCACCAAATGCACCAAATAAACGTCTTCTTACATCCTTAGACTCAAGTACAGGTGCGCTGCTTGTGTTTAATAAACTGTACCATCCCGGTACATTTAAACCTGTAACGAATGCATCTAGTGAATTGTAACCTCTTTGGTTGTAGTTACCACCAGCTGTTGCGTTTAAGCTTATGTCATCAGTTAATTTATAATCTCCCTGTAACATCACGGTCGCATCAATCTGATCATTTTTTCTATAGTTTTCACCATATCTACCAGTAACCGGAGCTTTTCCGCCATCAGCAGAGAATGAACCTGGAGTATATTTGATAACTGAACCATAGTCTCTTAATCTAGTGCTAGAAAAGTCACCACCTAAACGACCAACCGCAGTTAATCCTTTAGCCAATTGATATGATAAATCAACTTTACCATAAACACGGTCATCCTGAGCAACAGCTTTGTTATCTTGAACAACTTTATATGGATTTGAAGCATACAAAGTGTAGAAGTTATCGTAGTTGTTGTATTTGTTATTATAATCTTTTAATGATGTAAGGTTGATATCAACAGGAGTTTGAATTAATTCCTGAAATAACGTTTTACCACCATCTGCACTTCCTTGACCGCTGAAGATCAAGTTTGCATCTTTTCTAACATAATTTAAGCTAAAATTCGCTGTAAACTTGTCGTATTTAGTCGTTCCTCTTAATGAGAAGTTGTTTCTTTTGTATCTGTCAACGTTACCTGGAGTAATACCTCTTTGTCCAACATTTCCGTAAGAGAAAATTAAAGATGTGTGCTCGCCACCTCCTGAAATTGAGATCTCATTGGTATGATCTAAACCGGTATCATAGAAATTACGAACGTTATCTTCAGCATAAGCATATGCTTTTTGTTGACGAACGCCATCAACCTCAGTACCCCATTCTCTGGTAAGTCCATTTAATCTTGGTCCCCATGATCCATTCTCTTCAAAAGCAAAGTTAGGCCATCCTTGACCGAATTGATTTTGAGTAGTGGTAGTCATCAAAACATTACTGAAGTTTATTGCTCCGTTATAAGTAATTTTTAGTTTTTGATTTTGCTTAGCAGATTTTGTGGTAATCATTACAACACCGTGTGCTGCTCTTGAACCGTATAATGCTGTTGCTGAAGCTCCTTTTAAAATATCCATTGACTCGATATCATCAGGATTGATGTCATTTACCTGATTCCCTAAGTCAACAGTTCTGGTTGAAGTAACTGTTGTAGCGTTGTTATCGTTGATTGGAACTCCATCAACAACATACAATGGCTGATTGCCAGTGAATGATGAAACACCACGAATGATTACTTTAGTAGATCCACCAACTGAACCAGAGTTAGAGATACTAACACCAGCTACCTTACCCTGAACACCTGATAACGCATTTACGTTATTTGCAGCAGTAATATCAGCAGCTTTAATTGTTGAATTTGCATACCCTAATGTTCTAGCTTGTTTAGTTTGACCCATTGCAGTTACTACAACCTCGCCCAAAAGATTTGCGTCTGAGGCTAAAACTGCGTTAAGAACGCCTGAAGTTCCAATTGCTCTACTTTGAGCTACATACCCGATGTAAGAAAATTCAATTGTGGTTACTGATTCTGAAATACTTAGTGAGTATTTACCTGTTGCGTCGGTCATCGTTCCGACTTTTGTACCTTTTACTACTACGGTTACACCGGGCAATGGTAGCCCATCATCTTTACCTGTAACTGTACCAGTGATCGTCCGTTGCTGTGCCATTGCCGAGAAAGCAAAAAGCATAGCCACGAACAAACTTTGTAGAAGTTTTTTCATGAATAATAAAATTTAGGTTAGTTAATAATCGCCTAATATATAACCGAATTTTCTATGCAAGCATATTTTTCAAACCACCAACACAACAAATGACTATAAAATGACAATTATATTTATTGCAAAAAACACAAAAACAAGCATAAATAACAAACTAAATTTCGATAATTTAAGAAATAAACGCCTTTAATTTCTAATTCATCAAAAAAATCAGATCATTAACAAATTAAAAGCGGGTGCGAATATAACAAGGATTTCTATAAAGAAATATCACATAAAGTTGGCTCAATTTATGTGATGTCCGTTTTCGATACAGTTAAAAAAGCAGCAATGCTCATCATACTTAAAAAACTAAAACAGATAAGAAGAGCCTGTATATAAATAAAATAGGAGCTTCTTTAGTCAAGGAATACTACCTAACACAGCCGCGAACCTAATCATTGAGCAGCTACGAATTACCATTATTGAGGCGCGTTTGGACATGTGCTTTCACTAGAATTTGTGCGCAGTCTTGGTACTAACAAAAAAGGATGGCCGAAAAATATTTCGGCCATCCTTTTTTTAACCCATAGATAGGTAATAACAAAGTTCTAAAATTATTCTTCTACTGGCTTATCTATTAAAACTTTTACCTTTTGACCAGCAGCATCAGCATTCTGACCAATTGTTAAAGCTTTTCCGTCCTCAGTTTGAGCTTTTAAAAGTGTAAATGTTGCCGTACTTGGAGTTGCCGCACCTGCAGGAATGGTAAACTTTACAGTTCCTGCTTTTGATTCTTTGGCAATCTCTGCGGTTCCACTTGCTACAGTAACAGCACCTTCAACCTTATAAGTTATCGTTATCTTTTGTTGAATACTTGTGCGTAATTGCAAGTCAACAGTAACTACGTCTCCAGGAGCGGCATCGATATCGCTTAAATCCTTAATGGTTACATAAGGAGGTAAACTATTGCTAAAATCAAAGTTATCGCCTGGAGATTCATGCTTTTTGCATGATTGGAACATAACAATTGATAGAAGCGAAACTAAAACTATAATCTTTTTCATATCTTCTCTTTAATTAAAGGTCAAACCACATTTTTTCTGTGAATTTAATTGTATTCTTAGGTGCATTAGGGTTTACAGAGATCTCGTTAGTGATAGGATACTCAAATCTTCTGAATAATGGTCCAGCTGGCGCTCCAATTGGCAATTTCAAAGCTGGCGTCTCCGAACCTTCCGGTCCAGATCTCCTCCATTGTGTAAAGGCATCAATACCTCTATCCATCTTGTCCACCCAATGGTGCATATCTATCAATTTAACCCCAGCTTCTGCATTAGTTATTGCCGGTAATGTAGCAGCAAACGTAGCAGCAGTTCCTGCGTCTACACCGTAATACTTACAAGACTCCTCTACTGCCTTTTTATACAATGTAGTCGCTTTACCCAAGTCAACAGGAACACCTAGACCACGAGCATAAATTTCTGCCTCATAGAAAAGCTCTTCTTGATATGTAAATAAAACCTCTGGTGCGGACGCCGATTGTAAATCAGTAGAGATTCTTACATTCACGTCGTCATCCGCTGTTTCGCCATTCTCTACACCAAAATAGTCAGTTGCTTTAGCTGGCTTGGTAAAAAATTTAGGCAATCTTGGATCTTTTAATGGGCGCATAAAGTCTACAACATTTTTAGTTCCAAAGAAGAAGTTAACCTCTCCATTATATTGCTCATTAATTGCAAATTTAGGATTCTTCTTACCTGCAACATCCTGATAAGGGACTAAACAGTTGTCATCAGCACTAGAAATACGGTTATTTGTAGCCCCGATTAATGTGCCAATTGCAGCAGCTTTACTCGGATCTTTATCAACCATAGTCATCAAGATCCTTAACTTAACGGAATTCGCTAGTCTTCTCCATTTATTCAGGTCGCCATTGTACTTAAACAAGTCATAATCCACTATTTTCAAAGGACTAGCATCATCAAACTGTTTCAATGCATCGTCAATTAAAGTAATACATCCTTCTAAAACATCTTTCTGCGCATCAAACTTAGGATAAGATATAGTTGTATTCCATGCTTCAGAAAAAGGGATATCACCAAATACTGTAGATGTTTCATAAACAGACATTGCCAAAACAACCTTACACTGAGCAGCAGCATTATTATTTACAGGATTTGCAGATTCAGCAAGCTTTATCGCCTCCTTTAAGTTTCCTCCAACAGAGGTATAGTAGGTTCTCCATGAGTTTCCATTACTAAACGAGGAAATATCATATTGTTCTTCTGATGGAACTCCCCATCCTGTTGGATTATCTCCTCCCGTTGCAATTGACTGTCCGGCCAATGCAAAAGGAATATATAAATCCCCGCTTGATCTTAAGTTGATATAAGATGTTACTGCATAAGAAAAAAGCAATTTAGGATCAACTCTTTCTGCTGTATTTGGATTTGTATTTATATCCAGATACTTTTTGCAGGATGATAATGAAAGGCTGGATGCCAATACAAAAATCAATATATATATATAGGTCTTTTTCATTTTTCTATAATCTAAATTTTGAAACGTAAGTTAAATCCAATCGTTCTGGTTGAAGGGAAATTATTAAACTCTACTCCCTCTCCATTACTATTTGCTCCAAAAAGGTTAGACTCAGGGTCTATATGAGGAACGTAAGATTTGATAATCCATAAGTTACGACCTTCAATACCAACTTCCATTCCTTTAAAGAATTTCACTTTATTTTGTAAAAATCCGTTAGGTACTTTATATGATAAGCTAACCTCTCTTAATTTTACAAAAGAAGAATTGAAAATACTCGATTCGGTATTGGTAGAAGTGTATTGTCCCCAATAATCTTGCATACTCTGAACAGGAACTGTATTAGGTGAATATCCTGAACCTGTTTCAATCACACCTTTATCAATAAAGATATTACCGCGATTTGCCAATGTCTCTTTAGCAAGACCTGTGCTTCTCAATGTAGCTACAGTATTTGAGAACATAACACCGCCTTCTCTAATGTCAACAAGGAAACTTAAATTGAAATTCTTATAAGTGAACGAGTTATTGATTCCCATTGTCCAATCAGGAGCGGTACTTCCAAGTCTTTTGTCTTTTACAATTTTACGTAAACCAGTACTTGCATCCATTACGATATCACCAGCATCATTACGTTCCCATGCAGAGCCATAGATACCGAAAGATTTTCCTGTTTCTGCTTTAATCTGCAAACCACTCCATCCGCTCGCAATAGAATAAGAAGCAACATCAGATGGTAATGTAACAGTTTGTTTATTTGTCGCGAAATTTACGCCTAGGTTCCAGCTAAAATCAGTTACCTTAACAGGGATCAAGCCTAATGTTACCTCAATTCCTTTGTTTCTTACCGACCCAGCATTTACAGTTTTAAGTGCAAATCCAGTAGATTGTGGCAAGGCTAAGTTAACAATCTGATCTTTTGTGTTTGTATTGTAATAAGTAACATCCAAACTGATTCTGCTCTGAAGAAACTTCAACTCAGTTCCAAACTCTAATGAACTCTGGTTCTGAGGTTTTAAGTTAGGATTAGGAATTATTGAAGGAATACTATAACCTAGCACTCCATTAAACGGAAATGTTGATCCAAATCCATATTGAGCAAATGCTGTAGTCTGACCAGAGTAAGCAAAAGCCAAACGATATGGTTGACTATCACTACCAACATTCGCCCAACTCGCTCTCAACTTACCATAACTTAACCAGTCGTTGTTATCCTTCATAAGTTCGCTAAATACGAAACCTGAACTCACAGATGGGTAGAAGTAGGAATTATTAGCCTTAGAAAGTGTAGAACTGAAGTCATTACGTCCAGTTACGTTCAAATAAAGATAATCTTTATAAGAAAGACCCGCATCTCCATAAAAACCAACTATTCTACTTTTAGCCGACGAGTTCTGGTTAATTACTGAAGCTGCATTGGAGAAATTATATAATCCATCAACAGTAAGGTTCTGTGCCAATGCCTGATCTGTTCTATTGAAATTTTCGTAAATGTTATTACCAACAATCACTTTCAAGGATAGGTCAGGTGTTAATTTAGTATCAACAGTTGCAATCAAATCATTATTAATTACCCTATTGTAAAGGTTTGCACTAATGAAACTTCCTGTTAAAGCACCTATTGTGCCGTTTTTGGTAGGCAGGAATCTGTTTTCGTTATAGAAATCTGTTCCAATGTTATTTGATATCGTTAACCATGTTGCTGGTTTATACGTAAGTACACCATTTCCAAATACTCGGTCAACTACATTTGTTGAAGTATTATAATTAATGATCCAGTAAGGGTTGTTACCATTTCTGCTTGGAGTAATAGTAATTTGTTCCTTTGTTATTGGATCAACATAGTTATTTTTAATTTGCTCAATATCAAAGTTTGTTGGAAGATAATTTGCACCGATTAAAACGTTAGGGTCGTTAGAACTTTGAGTTGGCATACCCTCACCTTTAGTCCTGGTATAATTTACACTTCCTCTAACATCAAATTTATCCGATATTTTACGTCCAGCGTTAAAGGTTAATGCGTTTTTATTTAATTTCTGTTTATCAACTATACCTGTTTGTATCGTACTGGTATAACCTAAACGATAATCACCTTTTTCATCAGCACCATCAAAAGATATTGAATTGATATAAGTCTGGCCTGTTTTATAAAAGTTTTTAGCATTATCTGGGTGAGCTACCAGAGGGCCATCAACTCCAAGGAAATCAGTAAAATTACGCCCTGCAACTTCAGTTAATTTTGGACCCCATCCATTTAATGACGCTCTGTTATATAAACCTTGTGTTCCCTGAGCATATTCATCCTGAAGATCAGGAAGTTTTAAGATATTATCAAAACGAGTTGAGGAGTTAAACGAAATATTAGATTGTCCTTTAGATCCTCTTTTAGTTGTGATCACAATCGCACCGTTTTTAGCTCTTGCACCATATAAAGCCGTCGCAGCAGCACCTTTTAGCACAACCATGGATTCCACATCATCTGAGTTAATGTCTGACGCGCGGTTTCCGAAATCAGTTCCGGCACTACCTTGAGGTACTGCACCAGCTGAGGTCGAAATCTGAGGAGCACCGTTATTTATAGGTAAACCATCAACTACAAAAAGTGGTTGGCCAGCATCATTAAAAGAAGAACTTCCGCGAATGATGATTTTTGCAGAACCACCTAACGTTCCAGATTGAGCGTTAATTCTAACCCCCGCTACTTTACCCGTTAGTGAGTTTACGATGTTGGTCTCTCTTGCTTTAGTGATTTCCTCACCGCTAACCTTTGTTACAGAATAACCGAGAGATTTTGCTTCACGTTTAATACCCATTGCAGTTACCACAACTTCCGTTAACGATTTAGAATCTGATTCTAAAACTGCATTAATAGTACTCCCTGAAATAGTTACCGTTTGAGAAGTGTAGCCTAAGTAAGAGAAAATTAATTCGGTTGAACCTGATGGTACAGATAGCGCGTACTTACCATCTCCACCTGTTTGAGTTCCATTTTTGGAGCCTTTAACTAAAACAGTTACTCCTGGAAGTGGTTTTCCATCTTCCTTATCCGTAACTGTACCAGTAATTGTTCGATCTTGCGCCATTGCAGCCCCTGCAACAAACAACAAAATGAACAAACTTTGTAGAAGTTTTTTCATAAAAAATTAAATTTTAGGTTAGTTAATAATACTTAAATATACGATTTTGATATGCTAGCATAGATGTTTTATTGCTTCCCTAATTTAAATGACAATAAAATGACATTAAATAAACGCTATTAAGAATGCAAAATACATGTTTTGCCAAACATTATACTGAAATACGAAGCAAAACTACGCTTTTAATCAAAAAAAACAACCTAAATACTATTATTCAAAATATTTAACTTTTTTTAACGTGTTAGATTACAATAATTAACTATATAAAAATTCAATTGTTGTTAATTTTAACTCCAAAAAAAATTAATTGACCAAGAAGACCGCATTGGTAAACATCTGCTTTCCGTTTTCCCAAAACGATCTGAACAGCACATCACTTCCAAGATAGATTACTGTTCCCTTAGAAATGGACTGAATCCCAAATAACAATCCACTATTCAATTTCCTCAAAACGCCTGCTCCAACAACACCTGCTACATAACTATTTGGCTTTAAAACCCCTACATTCCAATCTTTATTTAAAAGTTCATAAATTTTATCGTCTGTTTTTAATGCGTAATAATACGTTCCCAATCCAGCCGTAATAGGATGACTCCTATCTAAATCAACCTTAAAAATTGCTCCAGGTATGGCTTCCGACAAATCATCAAGATTGCGTTCTCCGTACTTTCTTACATCATTAACCTTTGATTCATTTTTTGAACTTTCTCTCAACTTAATATTAAAAGGTTTTTTACCCGCAGCGCTAGAAATTGCATCCTCAAACAGAATTACCTTACCTCCATTCTCTATCCAACTCTCCAATTTATCATTAATGTCCTCTCCATAATTTCCATCAGTCATAATCAGGGTATTAATTTTGTTTATATCCAGATTATCTATGTTATGTGCAGCAATCATCGTTACAGGATAGTTCAACTCTTGCTCAAAGAAATGCCATGCCTCTCCAACACCTTGAGTAGAAATACCTGTACCAGCCACTATCGCTACCTTAGGGACACTTAAAATTGGATAAACTGACGAACCGAAATCCTTTCCTTTATCTACATAACCACTCGCGGAAGTATAAACTACGGTATTTAGATCCTTCTGGATGCGAGCAATCTTGGCCGCAAGGTTTCTAACCAGACGCTCATTCTCAGTTCTGTACACCAGTAGTGACCCCGAAGGAAACACTTTATTCCCAATAGTAAACTCCTGCTCTGCTGATCGCACCTTAATCCCCGCCTTTTGCAGGGCGATAAGAACCTGAGCATCTTCTATCGAATTCCATCTAAAAATCCATGCATAAGGTTTCTCAGCCACATCCGACTGTTCCTTGCTCTCCTCTAAGGCAGCGTAACTTCCCCTTACAGATTCTTTGGTAGCATAGGATTTTAAACCGAAGGCGTAAGGCAGCGCCCACGCAGTAATATCGTAAGTATTAGAATCGCTAACAGCTGTTTGAGGTTCAAACAACACATTAGCTAAAACAGCTTTAGGCTGCAGTAGGTTTACAATTAAATCGTTCCTCTCTACTTTAAATCCTTCTACCTTTTTTGTTTCATAATTGTATCCACGTAAGTTTTTATCTGATCCAAAGCCATACTCAATGCCATTTTTCTTTAATAGCGCAGCCAGCTTTTTAATTCTACTTAAGTTCTCCGCCTTTATTATATATGATTTATAAATACCCGGAGGGTTTGAGACTGCTTTTTCAAAATAAAGCTTAAACTCATGAACAAGTTTATCCGCATTTTTTGAAACAGTTTCAATTGTAGCCATACTGGTAGCATAGTGGTGGCTTATTCTATCTTTAAGCGTCAGTGTGTCTCCATCTAAAGTAATTACCGCCAATCCAGCCCCAATCCCCCCTTGCTCATAAGTCATCCCAACTGCACCATTATATAAAGGATAAGTGTCGCCATAAGATGGATATAACAAATCGAATCGTTCTTTAGTGAAGTACTGCCATCCGTTTTCATCAAAATACTTTGCATTATTTTTCCCTACAGTAACCTGGAATTCACGCTGCCAAGGGGTAATATCTTGATGAATTGGCTCAGCAGCCGGGGCAAAATAATAAGGCTCATTATAGCTTTGCTCATGAAAATCTACATGAACTTCAGGCATCCATTCATGATATAGCTTTAGGCGTTGTTGCGTTTCAACCTGTGTCTGCCATGCCCAATCTCTATTTAAATCAAAATAATAGTGGTTAGATCTACCTCCTGGCCAAGGCTCTGAATGCTCCCTTGCCATCGGATTAGGGTTTGGCTTATGACCGCTCACTGAATTAAAATAATTCACATACCTTTCTCTTCCATCCGGATTAAGACATGGATCTATAATAATAACGGTGTTTTTTAGCCAATCCTGAATTTCATTAGTTTTAGCCTCAGCCAACGTAAATATGGTTTTCATTGCAGTTTCTGTAGAACTAGCTTCATTTCCATGTACATTATAGCTTAGCCATAGTATCGCCGGTTGTTTTCCTTTTTGCTCGTTTGATGATTGCGCTTTACTCAGACTCAGATTATACTTTCTGATTTGCTCTAAGTCATCTATATTCTCTTTTGCAGAGATAACAGCGACGAGTAATTCTCTTCCTTCATAAGTTTTGCCATAGTTTACAAGCTTTATGTTCTTTTCTTTACCAGAGATGTATTTAAAGTAGTCGACCACTTTATCATGGGCCGTAAATTTGCTCCCAAGAGCATAACCTAAAAATTCATCAGGAGATTTTGTTTGAGCATCAACAACACTCAAGCCAGCTAGTAAAAACAGAAAAGGAAGTAGAAAATATTTCATATCGACGAATTAAGACTCCAAAATACTAAAGAATATTTTTTGTTTCTCTTTCATAGTGTAATTTTACCATATTAATTATTCAATTTATCTATGACGGCTATCGAATCCCTTTACCAGCACTACTTAAAACATCCTGTTATATGTACAGATACAAGGAATATAACTCCGGGATGCTTGTTTTTCGCCTTAAGGGGAGATAATTTCGACGCGAACACTTTTGCCGAAAAAGCGCTGACTAATGGCGCCGCATATGCTATTATAGATAACCTGGCTTACAAAACCAGTAAGCAATGTATTTTAGTACCTGATGTATTGAGCACATTACAGGATTTAGCCAAACATCACCGTGCTCAGTTAAACATACCTGTAATAGGTTTAACTGGCAGTAACGGAAAAACAACCACTAAAGAACTCATAAAAGCCGTTCTTTCAGAAAAGTATAAAACCTTTGCTACCAAAGGCAATTTAAATAACCATATTGGTGTGCCTCTGTCTATTTTATCATTAACAAATGATACCGAGATTGCAGTAATTGAGATGGGCGCCAACCATCAAAAGGAAATAGAGTTTTTGTGTACTATTGCCAAGCCAACCCATGGACTGATTACTAATGTTGGCATGGCCCATCTTGATGGCTTTGGGGGATTTGAAGGGGTTAAAAAAGGCAAAGCCGAGCTTTATGCCTACCTAAAGAACAACCATGGCATTGCCTTTATAAATAGGAACAATCCTTACCTAATGGAAATGAATGCTGCTGCAAACTTAGATAAGGTAGTTTATTTTGGCACTGAAGCTACAGATGTGATATCTGGAAAGTTGGTTAAAACAGATCCATTAATTGAAATCTCCTGGTCAGATAAGACCGGTAGTTATGAAACGTCTGTTAATTTAACCGGGTCATATAATTTCGAGAACATACTTGCGGCTATATGTATCGGAGCGTTTTTCGATGTTACTCCTGAACAAATAAACAAGGGCCTTTCAGGATATTTCCCTAACAACAATCGCTCACAAATCACAAAAACTGAGAACAATACGGTGATATGTGATTTTTATAATGCTAACCCTAGCAGCATGACTGCAGCTTTAAACAACATCTCATTACTATCTGCTTCGCAGAAAGCAGTGATAATAGGTGATATGTTTGAACTAGGTGATGAATCTGCTGAACAGCATGATCTTATTGCCAAACAGGCTGAGCAGCTTAATGTGAAAACGCTAGTTTTTATTGGAAAATACTTTTACACACTAAAGGATAAGTATAAAGGAAACTTCTTTAGCACACCTTCAGAAGCTCATGAGTTTTTAAAAGAAAACCCTATAAAGGATAATATGGTACTTTTAAAAGGCTCCAGAGGTATGGCGCTGGAGCAACTGTTACCATTGTTATAGTAAATACTAATTACTACTTCTTGCCTCTACTTTTATACCCGCATCACTGATCTCAGCAAGCGGATTATCGCGCATATTCTGTTCTATTTCCAGAAGATACTTCCCTGCAGCAGGGAATTTATAATTGGTAAGCAATGGCAAATTATAGGTAAACAAATTACCTGAACCCGAACCATTCCACTGCCCATCAGGCTGTGCTAACCTATACTCATAGCGCCTCGTATGCTTTTTTTGCCCTCCTCCACTAATGTGAAATAGCACAAAAATATTAGAGTACCTGTAATCTGCGGTATGGCGCAGTTTAAAATAAATATTATAAGGTTTACTGCTATCCGTAATTTCAACCAAGGTTTTAACCTTATTAGGGTAACTCCAGTTACGTGCAGGCATCGACATATTGCTGTCTACAAGCGTGTTGGTATCACATCCACTAAAAAAGAGAACGATTAAAACAGAAGACAGCAGTAAAACTTTTAAATTATTCATCCTTAGGCTTTTCCTTTTGTTTTTTCCTACGGTTATTGTTTCTATTCCTATTCTTATTTGCCAATGGCTGACCACCTTCAGCGCCCGCTTGTGCAGGAGCTGAACCCTCAATAGGCTGAGCTATATCTGGATTACTCTCCTTTTTAATCTGATCATTCCTATTATTCCCCTTAGGCTGTTGCCCTTGTTTAGGGTTTTGAACGGGCTTATCTCCCTGTCCAGCTTTTAATCCCTGAGGAGGTTTAACACCTTGAATTGGCTTACCGCCTTGTGCAGGCTTAGCATTTTGAACATTAGCAGGTTTTGCTCCTTGGGCGGGTTTATTAGGATTTTGAACAGGCTTGTTCGCGTTTTGAGCTGGCTTAGGGCCTTTCTCAGGTCTATTTCCACGATCTCTATTCTCGTTACCTCTGTTCGCGTTGTTCTTATTATTTTTATTGCCTTTATTTCTAGGCTTATCATCCAAACGAGTTAAACTATCTTGCCCAACAACGTTTTCATAATCAGGTATTTTCTCAACTAAAGTTACCGGAGTTAACTCAATTGCCTCTTCTTTAAGGTTAACTGGTTTTTGTCCGCGCTTATTCATTGCCATGATCTCTTTAACACGGTCTACCTTTAGTGGAATCCAATCCTCAGTATTAGGATAGCTGAACCACATTACCTTTTTAAAGATGTCAGTTTTTTGATGACGAGCTACTCCGATCTCCGTTTGCAAACTTTCAATACGATCAGGAATATCCTTTAACGCATCTAAATACGTATCCAACTCATAATTTAAACAGCATTTTAGCTTACCGCATTGTCCGGCTAGCTTTAAAGTATTTAAAGAAAGATTCTGATACCTTGCCGCAGCTGTTGATACTGTTTTAAAGTTAGTTAACCAGGTAGAGCAGCACAATTCGCGACCGCAAGATCCAATTCCACCTAATCTTCCAGCTTCCTGACGCATACCAATCTGGCGCATTTCAATACGGATTCTAAAGGTTTCTGCCATCTTTTTAATCAGCTCTCTAAAGTCAACACGACCTTCTGCTGTATAAAAAAACGTAGCTTTAGTTTTATCTCCCTGATAATCAACATCACTGATTTTCATAGATAAACGTAAGTCTAAAGCAAGAGTACGTGCTTTATGCATCGTTTCCCACTCTAAGCCTTTAGCTATTTTCCATTTCTCTACATCAGCTTCAGTAGCTTTCCTATAAACTTTTCTTGTTACCTGATCCATAGTAGCTTTACGGCGTTTCATCTGCATACGTACCAGCTCTCCTGTTAAGGAAACATGGCCTATGTCATATCCACCGGTAGGGCCTTCAACCGCGATTAACTCCCCTATTTCTAGGTATATGTTCTCGCTATTCAAGAAAAATTCTTTCCTTGCGCCCTTAAATTTAACTTCTATTACTTGAAAAGGTATATAATTTGAAGGCATGTCAAGATTAGACAGCCAGTCGTAAACTTCCATTTTTCCGCATCCTCCAGTAAGGCAAGAGCCATTACTTTTGCAACCCGAGGGGGCACATCCGCCACCTGTAGAACAACTTCCACATCCCATAATTAACCGTATATATATTGAGTCCCTTTCGGGAGCGTTTTAAACTTAATTATTTTTACTAACTGTAAAGATACATCTAAAAACAGAATTTTAGGATTTGCATTTCTCTCGATATGATAATGCGCCTTTTCCAATTCTGATATAATGGCATCCGCCATACTTAGATTAAGTACATGAGTTGATAACCTTTTTGCCGTTTCCATAGCCGAAACTGGTAGCTTAACCAAGTCCTCTGCACCACTTAACAACAAGCTACACTCCCTTAAAAAGCTAATGCCGTACTTTAAAAAATTCTTTTGGTTTTCTCTTCCCCAACCGGCAATCTGCTCTACAAAGGCGGTTAAATCTAAAACCCTGTTGCCGTATCCCATTCGCAACCATTCGGCAAATTTATCGGCATTTTCGTTTTGCGTATTGGCCACCAATTGCTTGGCTTCTATCAAATTCCCATCAGCCAAAAAGCTATATTCTGTAGCCTGATTTTCTGATAAACCAAACTCATCCATCAAATAACTTTCGACAGTTGCATGAGGCAATTTAGGAACCTTAACAATTTGCGTCCGCGACAACAAAGTAGAAAGAATCTGCTCTTGATTGTTTGCAACTAAAATGAATAAGGTATTTTGAGGGGGTTCTTCAATAATCTTTAACAATGAATTGCCCTCTTTATCTAAATATTCGGGCAGCCACATGATCAGAACTTTCGTCTCTGCTTCAAAAGCTTTATAACTTAATTTTTTGATGATATCATGACACTCGGCTATGTTAATATTGGCCTGTTTATTCTCTGCGCTCAGCTTAGAACGCCAAATATCCATGTCAAAATAAGGGTCGGCCAGCACCATACTTCTCCATTCATCCAGAACATCTACAGCCGTTTTTACGTCTTTAGAAGCAAAAAATGGATAAGAAAAATGTAAATCAGGGTGAATATATCTTTCATACTTTCGGCACGAAGAACATTCGCCACAGCTATCATCAACCTGTTTATCAAGGCAGTTAATATACTGGGCATAGGCGATGGCTAAAGGCAAAGCACCACTTCCTTCTGACGAAAGAAACAACTGCGCATGACTTATCCTATTCTCAGCAACTGTTTGTATCAATTGCTGTTTTATGCTCTCCTGTCCTATTATATTCTTAAACTGCATTTGGTGCAAAATAGCAAAATTTTAAGACTTGCCATTATTTGCCCTTAAAGTTAACCAACAGTCAACAGATAATGGCTTGGTTTGGCTTTTCTTTGAGCCTGGGTTGGGTTTGCTTCGGATAAAAGTACCTGTTCTCCGAAGCAAACCCAACCAAATCCTCACTCAGTCCCGAATAAGCCGAAGCCCGGGTACCTCCCAGAATTTATTATCTTTGCCAATATGCCCAGAATTTTAGCTTTTGATTATGGAACCAAACGTATCGGATTAGCCGTTACAGACCCTTTGCAAATTATTGCAACCGGATTGGACACCGTACATCCTAAAGACGCAATAGAATATTTAAAGAAATACTTTCTAACGGAACAGGTAGAGGCTTTTGTTTTTGGTGATCCAAAGCAAATGGATGGCACACCTTCCGATTCTGCCCAGCATGTAAAAGGGTTCGCAAAAACATTAAGAAGAACCTTTCCTGATATTCCGCAATACTGGATTGATGAGCGTTTTACCTCTAAACTTGCGCATCAAACAATTATGCAGAGCGGATTAAAAAAACACGACAGACAAAATAAAGAACGTGTTGATACTATTGCAGCCACCATTATTTTGCAATATTTTATGGAACAGCACCGTTAATAGTTTGCATTTATAGAAATTATATGAGCCTTATCAGCGATGACATGCAGCAGCTTTTGCTTAATTACTGCGAACCAGAAAGCGAACTGCTACAAAGAATAGACAGAGAAACCAATCTAAAAGTGCTAATGCCGCGTATGCTTTCTGGTCATTACCAGGGTCGGGTGCTTAGTTTTTTAAGTAAAATGGTAAGTCCAAAGCGCATTTTGGAAATCGGAACCTTTACAGGCTATGCTACTCTTTGCCTCGCCGAAGGCCTAACGGAAGACGGAATCTTATATACGTTAGATATAAATGAGGAACTTGAAGAAATGGTTCGCCGAAACTTTGCTCAGTCTGAGTACAACAGCAAAATAAAATACATTCTTGGTGATGCCACTCAAACAGTAAACACGCTTGACGAAACTTTTGACCTTGTGTTTATTGATGCTGACAAGAAAAACAATGGAACTTATTATGATCTTGTTTTCAACAGAATCAGGCCTGGTGGGCTCATTATAGTAGACAATGTGCTGTGGAGTGGAAAAGTACTGAACACCAATCAGGATAAAGACACTAAAAATATCACTACATTTAATGACAAAATTGCGGCAGATGACCGTGTAGAAAAGCTCATTCTACCTGTTAGAGATGGGTTATTTATCATCAGAAAAAAATAAAGTATGGTCAGATCATTACTGTTTGTTTGGCTTTGCGTTTTAGCCATAACGTTTAGCGCCAAGGCCCAAACCACAGCCGAATATATTGCAGAAAATGTAGAGTATGCACAAACGCTAATGCGGGAACATAAAATTCCTGCCAGTGTTATTCTTGCTGTTGCAATACATGAATCGGCTTCCGGCACAAGTAAAATTGCCAGATATCTGAACAATCACTTCGGGATTAAAGGCCCGAATAGCAATACCGAAATCCGTTCGTCGTATAGAGACTATCCGTCACCTAAAGAATCTTATGATAGCTTTTTGGAGTTTTTAAAAAGCCGCTCTTCTCTTAGTCCGCTTTTTGACAAGTATGATCAATTTGATTATAGAAGCTGGGCCAGAGGTATTCAGCGTGGCGGTTATGCAAGAAGCAGAACCTGGGCATCTCAAATTATTGGCATCATCAAGAGAAACAATCTTTCGCAATACGATGAGAGGCCAGATGATTATGTAGAACCACCTGCACCGGTTGTTAGTAGAACACACAGATCTTCAAAGAAATCAAGATCGACATATATTGTTAAAAAAGGCGACAGCCTTAACAAAATAGCAAAATCGAGGGGAACAACCGCTGCCTCGATAATGAAAAAAAATGGGTTAAAAGGCGCTGCACTTAAACCCGGACAAAAACTTAAACTATAATGAACAAAAGATTAATCATCCTGGCCGTAGCCATTCTATTTTTCTCTGCTTGTAAATCAAGAAAATTAAGCCGCAACAATAAAGAAATTGAAAAAGCAGCGAACAAAGCAAACCCTGATTATAAGTCGCGCACTACTACAGCTTATATTGATGAGTTTAAAGGCGTAGCAATAGAGGAGATGAATAAATATGGCATTCCTGCAAGTATTACCCTTGCACAGGGCATCATTGAGTCGGGAAGTGGAAACAGCGATCTTGCAAAATATGCGAACAACCACTTTGGTATTAAATGTACTTCTGAGTGGAAAGGAAAGGGGTATTATAAAGAAGATGATAAGGTAGATGATTGTTTCAGGGTTTATAAAGACGCCCGAGAATCATACAAAGACCACTCTGAATTTTTAAAAAGAAAGCGTTATAGCGCCCTTTTTGAATTGGATAAAAACGATTACAAAAACTGGGCTCTTGGTTTAAAACAAGCCGGTTATGCTACTAATCCTAAATATCCGGATCTATTAATTAACATCATTGAAAAGTACCAATTGTATTTTTACGACATGCCTGAATCGGAAAATGAGAAGTTAAAACGTGAAGACCGTGTATTCTCAGAAATTAACGCGAATATCCCTCAGGAGAAGAAAAAATTCACACCTGTGGCTACTCCACCTTCAAAACAGATTGTTAAAGCCCCCGATACCTTAAAAATAAGCACACCAGCTGTAAATGACAGCACGCTCTATGCAAAACCGGCAACTAAAGATAACCCATATACGGTGAAACAAGGTGATACCCTTTACAATATTTCTAAACGCTTTAATATCTCAGTTGATGATATAAAAACAATAAATAATCTGGCTGACACTGGCATTAAAATTGGCCAAAAGCTTGTGTTAGTTAAATAATGTTAATGTTTATTAAGCGCAGATAGTTATCTTGTAGTTTTGTATCTCAAATGAGATTTTTCAGCCTGTTATTAATCCTTTATTGCTCTGCATTAGCTGCCATGGCTCAAACGGCCACGGTTAAAGGCTTTGTTATTGATAAAGATTCGAAGCTTCGCCTGGCTAAAGTTTATATTTACAACGCAAGTAAAGATGAGGGAATATACAATACGCCAAAGGGCGAATTTGCTATAAATGCTTCTGTAGGGGATACGCTGTATGCTGTATTGCAAGGTTATGCCGTTGACACCCTTGTACATAGTGGACAGAAATCGGTATACTTTCAGCTAAAGTCTCTGGGTATCAATTTACGCGAAGTATCTATTACTGGAAGAAAATACACGCCAAAAGAATTGCACGCCAAAACTTTAAAAGAGTACAAATACGCGCTGGATAAGGGCAAAGCTAAGGACCTATTAAATCTTGGATTGGGTGGCGCAGGATTAGGTATTGATGCCATTTACAACTTGTTAAGTCGCGATGGTAAAAATGCACGACATCTTCAGAAAATATTGGAGCGTGATTATAATGAGGCCATCATAGATTATAGGTTTACGCCTGATTATGTAAAAAAGGTGTTGCAAATAGGTGACTATGAGATTGAGGATTTCATGCAACAATACCGGCCTACTTATCAATTCGTTTTAACGGCTTCAGATTATGCTTTTGTTGTATATTTAAGAAACAGTTATGCAAGCTACAAACGCAATCCAGCTGCTTTTAGACTACAACCACTGCCAAAAATAACAGTAGAAGAATTTTGAGACCCCTCTTTCTCATATCATCTAAACTGCCCGCCAATGCAATGGCTATTTTCCCTTTTATTATTTTAAAAAACAAGGCTCTAAAGGTTGATAAGGTCTTAATTAACCATGAGCGTATACACTTTAAACAGCAACTCGAATTGCTAATTATACCATTCTATATTTTGTACTTATTGAATTACCTGATCAACCTGATCAGGTACAAGAATCATTATTTGGCTTATTTTAACATCCTCTTTGAAAAAGAAGCCTATCACTTTGACGACGACCTTTCTTATTTAACTCATAGAAAGGTATTTGCATGGATTAGATTTGCCAAGAAAAACGCTTAAATAAATAGCTATTTAATAATTAGTTTATTAATAAACTTTTAATAAGTCACATTTTTGTTTTTCTTTGTAGTAATGAAGAGTTTTAATATCTGCCTCTTGTTATTGTTTATCACCTCATCAAGCCTGATCGCTCAGGAGATTGATACTGTGCCTATTGAAACCAAAGGGCTGGAGATAAAATTAAAGCGTAGCCCCTTGCCATCAAGGACAGGGATACTTAATTATACACCGGTAAAAATTCCTCCGGTGGTTATAGCTGAAAAAATCAACTACTGGAAAACCAGGACTAATGTTGGGATTAATATTAATCAGGGAACCTTTTCAAATAACTGGAAAGCAGGGGGAGTAAATTCGTTCGCTCTTGGTGGAGCGATCGATTACCGGGCTGAGTATAGAAAAGAGGGCTATGGTTATATCAGTCAGGTCATGCTTGAATATGGTAAGATCAAAAATAAAGATCAGCTACAAAAGAAAACAAGGGATAGGATTTTTTGGGATAACAAGGCCGACTTACGCTTATCCAAAAGCTGGTATTTTTTTGGATCTGTAACCTTTGAATCTCAATTTGACAATGGATATGCATATTTCCGAAACAACAAGAATGAAGAAAGAGATACACTGGTCTCTAAGTTCATGTCTCCAGGCTATTTGACAGAATCAATTGGTTTTGAGTATAAGCCAGTAGGTTATTTTTCAACTAGGATCGGTACCGGTACTGCAAGACAGACGTTTAAACTAGACACTACTTTCAACCAACAATTTAATGGGGGAAACTTCGGTGTAGAGCGAGGCAAAAAATTCAAAAATGAGCTCGCTTTTCAGATCGTAAGTAATTTTGACAAACAGATCTTTAAGAACGTAAACCTAATGGCAAGGTATCAAATGTTCATTCCTTATGACAGAAAATTAGAACATATTGACCATCGCCTTGATGTGGAGCTAAGATCCCAGATAAACAGGTTAATGAATGTAACACTTCGAGGAGTGGGCCTGTTTGATAAAGATTCTGACAAGGAAATACAGGCAAGTCAATCCCTGGCAATTGGTATAGCATTTACGTTCCCTCGTTAATATTCTACATAAAGATTACGGATATTGTTATCTGTATCCCGCAAAATTAATAACTTTGCAATTCACAAAAAATTGAACACTAAGCATTAAAGAAAATGTTTGAAAATTTACAGGATAAGTTAGACCGTGCGTTTAAGGTTTTAAAAGGACAAGGAAGTATTACAGAGATCAACGTGGCCGAGACCATGAAAGAAATCCGTAAGGCCTTATTAGACGCCGACGTAAATTATAAAACAGCTAAAAGCTTTACCGATGAGGTTAAAGAGAAAGCATTAGGCTTAAATGTTCTTACCTCTGTTTCTCCGGGCCAGTTACTTACCAAGGTAATGAACGATGAGCTTACCGCTTTAATGGGTGGTGAAGTAACAGAGTTAGATTTAAAAAACAATCCTACTATTATCCTTATTGCCGGATTAAACGGTGCTGGTAAAACAACATTTACCGGTAAACTGGCTAACTTCCTTAAAAGTAAAGGCAAAAAACCTTTATTGGTAGCCGGTGACGTATATCGCCCTGCAGCAGTAGATCAGTTACAGATTTTAGGTGAGCAAATTGGAGTACCTGTTTATTCGAACATTGCCTCTAAAGATCCCGTTGGCATTGCCTTAGAAGGTATTGCTGAAGGTAAAAAACAAAACAATAATGTAATCATTATAGATACGGCCGGTCGTTTAGCGATAGATGAGCAGATGATGGATGAGATCGCTGCCGTAAAAGCCAGTACTAAACCGCACGAAATCCTGTTTGTTGTTGATGCCATGACCGGACAGGATGCGGTTAACACGGCAAAAGCATTTAACGATAGATTGGACTTTACCGGTGTTGTATTAACCAAATTAGATGGTGATACACGTGGTGGTGCTGCTTTATCAATTAAATCTGTAGTAAATAAACCAATTAAGTTTATTGGTACAGGTGAGAAAATGGAAGCTCTTGATGTATTTTATCCTGAAAGGATGGCTTCAAGGATTCTAGGTATGGGTGACGTGGTTTCCCTTGTTGAACGCGCTCAACAGCAGTTTGACGAAAAGGAAGCAGCTGAACTTCAAAAGAAAATCCGCAAAAACAAGTTTGATTTTAACGATTTCTACAATCAGATCCAACAGATCAAAAAAATGGGTAACATGAAAGACCTTATGGGCATGATACCGGGTGTTGGAAAAATGATGAAGAACGTTGAGATTGAAGATGATGCATTCAAAAGTGTTGAGGCTGTAATTCAGTCGATGACTAAATTTGAGCGTGAAAACCCTGATAGTATCCAACAAAGCAGACGTTTACGTATTGCTAAAGGTTCGGGTACAAAAATTGAAGAGGTTACTAAACTCATCAAACAATTTGAAGATATGCGTAAGGTGATGAAGCAATTCTCTAATCCTGCTGCTGCTGCAAAAATGATGAAGAACATGCCGAAAATGCCGCAAGGCAGAATGTAATTGCAATAAATCTTACAAATTCCAACCACTTAAGGTCTAAATCAGCATAGTTTAGTAGTACACTTACGTATTCATAAACTATGCTCATAAAAACCTTTGGAAGTGCCGTTTTCGGAGTAAATGCATTAACCATTACCATCGAGGTAAGTATAGGAGGGGGAAACCGATATCATATTGTTGGCCTTCCTGACAATGCTATTAAGGAAAGCTTAAGAAGGGTTGAAAGCGCTATTCAATCGGCAGGGCTAAAAATGCCTCGCCAAAAGATCGTCATCAATCTTGCTCCTGCAGACATTCGTAAAGAAGGGTCTTCTTATGACCTGCCAATTGCCATTGGGATTCTTGCTGCTTCAGGACAAATAGAAATCCCTGAAATAGGCCAATACTTCATCATGGGAGAGTTATCTCTGGATGGCAGCCTCCAATCTATAAAAGGTGCACTACCTATCTCTATACAAGCTAAAAAGGCCGGATTTAAAGGTTTTATCCTTCCCAAGGATAACTCAAGGGAGGCTGCAATAGTAAGTGACCTGCTAGTGTATGGGATGAAGAACCTGGCAGAGGTAGTTTCTTTTTTTAATGGTTCAGAAATCCATGAACCTGTTGTTGTAAACACAAGGAATGAGTTCTTTAATAATGTGAGCAGCTATCCTCATGATTTTTCTGATGTAAAAGGACAAGAGAACATAAAGCGCGCACTAGAGATTGCCGCAGCAGGTGGACATAACCTCATTTTAATTGGCCCTCCAGGTGCCGGAAAAACCATGCTGGCAAAGCGACTGCCAACCATTTTACCTCCTTTAAATCTGCAAGAGGCACTGGAAACTACAAAAATACATTCCGTTGCAGGCAAGCTAAGCGCAGCAGATACCTTGATGACAGAAAGGCCATACCGAAGCCCCCATCACACGATTTCGGATATTGCATTAGTTGGTGGAGGCGCAAGCCCTCAACCAGGGGAAATCTCTTTGGCTCATAACGGAGTGTTATTTTTAGATGAGTTGCCGGAATTTAAAAGAAGCGTATTAGAAGTAATGCGCCAACCCCTTGAAGACAGACAGGTTACAGTCTCCCGCTCGAAATTAAGTGTTGAGTACCCAGCAAGCTTTATGCTTATTGCCTCAATGAATCCTTGTCCCTGTGGCTTTTATAACCACCCAGAGAAGGAATGTACCTGTGGGCCGGGTATTGTCCAGAAATACCTTAGTAAAATATCAGGGCCACTTTTAGATCGTATAGATTTACATGTAGAAGTTACTCCCGTAAACTTTAACGAGCTCACCTCTGCTTTTGAAGCTGAAAAGAGCGAAAAGATACGGGATAGGGTTATTAAGGCCCGGGCCATTCAAGACGATCGCTTTGCGGCCATCACTACCCTTCACTACAATGCCCAGATGAGCCCCAACATGGTTCGTAACATTTGTAAGATCAATGATTCCGGACAGGTATTGATAAAGCAGGCCATGGAAAAACTAGGGCTATCTGCCAGAGCTTACGACCGCATTTTAAAAGTATCCAGAACCATTGCAGACCTTGATGGAAGTCCTGATATTGAACTTGAGCATCTGGCTGAGGCCATACATTACCGCAGTCTTGATCGTGACAGCTGGGCTGGTTAATCCAGCTCTTCTTCCAGATCATCCTCGTCTTCCTCTTCAGGAACATAAGCCATGATCTCTCTGCCAATGCTATTGATCTCTTCATCTATTTCAAAAACGGGAATAGCTGTTTCAGGATCAAGCTTTAACCATTGCAGGTCTGTGTCTTTTTGTATGTGAGCATACTCTTTGCCATCTTTAAAGATTACATAAGTATCATTTCCTTCTGGAAATACGGCGTAATCAATATTTCCAATTGTAATGTCGAAGGGCTGTTGCATAGTATTATTCTTTTTATATCCGGCCGTATTATTAACGCAATGTTGAGTAATTATAAAACTGCATTTTTCCGGTTCCCGTAATGTTTATTGTTTTTGTTTCATTAACGCCATTAGCTCCTGTTAAATTAAGCGTAATGGTATTCTCTCCCTTTTGTAAAGGGATTCTTGCATATCGAATCTCGCTAGGTAAAGTTTGCCAGTTTCGGGTATCTGCCTTTTCAGAAAGCAAGCTGTACAGCTGCATTCCAAAACCCAATCCTTCAAGTAGGGTATTGTCTTTCCCGTCCTTTCCATTTCCCTTTGAGCTGGCTTTAAGCACATATTCTGCACTTTTCTTTACTGCCAAACGGGTAAGTATTTTACCCATCTCTTTAGCAAACCGCTGATCTAGTGTTTTAAAAGCAAGTTCATTAATATCTTCTGCCTTTTCAAAACCTATTGTAGACTGGCCATTGGTAATTGTAGCGCCGCTAAAATAAGGCTGTTGAGCGACATATTTGGGATAGGTGGCCCTTAGGCTATTCACTGAGTTTAAATCAATGTCACCGCTACCATAAGCCGAATTATAAGGAATAAACAAGGTTCCTGCTACATTGGTAAACACCAAATCTCCATTGGAACCCCTAATAAGAGAAAAAATAAACTCCTCCTGCTGTTTAACAGGCGCCAGTCCATTTTCCCAAAAAAGAATAAGTGTTCCGCCCTCATTAGTTTTCTCAGGTTGATACTTTAAATTAAATAGCTGCTCAAAGCGAACCAGTTCTTCCTTAAAACCATTTGCATCTGCCATTCTCAGCACGTCTAACTCCAGATCCTTTGGTAACGTTGTCCCATAGTAAGTTTTGTTTGAACTGTTTAAATACACCTCCGCAGCGTTCCTATAGGCTATGAAAGCATTATTTACATCTCCATCACTTTCATAAATAAGCCCTTGAAGCATCAAAGAAAATGCATCTTTAGAATACCTGTTTTCCTTATTATTAAACTTATCTCCCTGTTCTTGCGATTGCAAACTAATCCTTCGGGCTTCAACTATTGCATCTTCAGTTTTATGGAGATACAAGTAATTAAGTGCTTTATAGTAATGGATCATAAACTTTTCAAAGTCTTCTCCCTTATAAGCCTGAGTCATCGGATTTACAAGAGTTCCAACAACAGCATCCATCGCTCCGCCAATTCCATTCTCTAATAGTTGGTCGGCCTCATTAAAATAACGATTGCTATTTTCATAGTCACCGATTAAGTGGCTCGATTTTCCCTTCTCCATCAAAAACAGCAACTTATTGCGTGGCTTCTGAATCAAGCGATTCTTATCAAGCTCCTTAACTGCTTCATTATAATTCCCTGTGGCTATTTGTTTATAATACCCAGCAATTTTCTCATTATAAGAGGCACAGCTAAAAAGAAAAAGCATCAATCCTAAAAGAACTGATGCCTTAAGCTTATTCTTACTATTATTTGTCATACTGTTATTTTAGCAGGATCAGTATCCTACTAGTTCTTAACGTATTTAGCAATTTTCTTGTCGCCTATCCAAACAACCTCATTGGTTTGAATATCTGTAAGCTCCAGGTTCACCTGATAATACACTACTTTTTTGCGTTTATGAGAATCAACAATAGAGTTGATTGAACCTTGCAAAATATAGTCGGCGCCATTCTCTAAACCAAACTTTTTCATGGTAGAAACGGAAGCATTGTCTTGTTGATCTGCTTTCTCTGCACGCAGTTCTTCTCTCTTCTTTCCACCTTGAACTAAACGCACACGCTCACTTTGAACAAATGCCTGCTCAACATCTTTAACGAATGTTTCAGCATCAATATGTTCATGGCTTTTGTTTTGAACAAGTCCAACTACCACAACCGGTTTTTTACCTGCTTTAGATTCAAGGTGTGTAGATAACCATTTAGCCCCTAAAACACTCTGGGTCATTTCCTGAGCTACCATTCTAGAGTCGCTATTGTTCCAGTTTCCACTTACATCAACAGTGTCAGTAGTGTTAATTCTTGTTACTTGTCTGGAGCATGACGAGATCACTAGACCAGAAACTGCTATTGCAGCAAGGGTTAATATTTTTTTAAACTGCATTTTATTAAATATGATTTTATGTAAATGTTGTATTTTATCTCCCGGTTAACTACCAGCCGAAACCGACTCCGCAATATCCCCAGTGATTGTTATGGCGATGTCCCCAACCGAAATTTAAGGAAGGATAAAAGTAGGAGTTCCCGTAATATGGATAGCTATACAAGCTACTCTCATAATTACGTTCCCGGCGAAGTTTACGGCGCTCCTCTCTCGCTTCGTACCAATCGTATGCTTTATAAGTATTTTGAACGGTGGTACCCTGATCGCGAGTTAATGAATCAGACAAGTTCATGTATTTAGCTCGTGCTATTTCGTATCTCGGATTTTGGTCCTGAACCAAACTAGCTTGCTGTGCATAGCTATTGGTTGCAAATGCAACCCCGGCAATTAAGCCTGCAATAATCATCAAAGTCCTTTTCATTGTATAAAGGTTTAACTAACAGCAAAATTAATTAATATTTTTATTGATTTCCCAATAGATTTACAATCCGAGTGTCAATAATCAGGTTAAAAAATGTTAAATCTTAAGGCTTTTCAATTGCTCAATAAATTCTATAAATTTTGAGCTCGCATAATTCGCCGCTCCCGATTCGTTATACGAAAGCCTGCCTTGCTTATCAAAAACAATAGTTGTTGGTAATGTCCCTTTAAAAAGAGTTTCAGGAATATTACTTGCTACGGAATAAACCGGCATTTTATAGCTTCTGGCATCCATATATTTCTGTGATTTAACCAAATCACTATCTGCATCGACCATGATGAATACTACATCCTTATCATCTTTGTACTGCTCGTAAAGTTTATTGATAGAAGGCATTTCTGCCAGACAAGGAGGACACCAGGTAGCCCAGAAATTAATAAATATCACCTTTCCTTTTAATGCCCCAAGATCTACAACCTTTCCGGATTTATCTTCAAATTTAATCCCGGACAAATCAGCCGAAGGCGTTTCTGCTGCTATTGGCTCTGTTTTAGGTTTAAATAAACCAATCTCCATTAGTCCTTGTATCAAAAATGCTTTGGCAGAAGGAACAAATAAAATTACCAGAAACAATGCTATAAAAATAGCATTCACAATATTCTTTTTAGTCATCATCTCTTTCATAGCCTGGCAAAGTTACGCCTTTAAAAATAAAGGCTAAAAATCGAGCTTTAACCTTACCCCCGTACCAATCAATCTAAGGTTTTCTTTAGAAACCTCTTTCATTGGAACTTTCATAAATGGCTCTATTGAGACGGCTTTACCTTTAGATATTTTTTGCTTATACCCGAATGAAAAATTATAAAAGCCGATATATCTTCCATCTTTTATTTCAGATTCAGACTCAGGTGCTTGCTCTACCACTCTTTCATTAATGGCAAATGTTTTTAGCTGATCCAGACCAGCATCAGAATTTACAGCGCGTTCAACTACTTTTTCCTGAATATAACTATTACTCTGTTTCTGATTGATCACTGCAAATGCCGAAACCCCAACATTCGCATAAAGATTCTTACTTACATGATACTTAATCTCAAGTGGAATATCTATTCCTGAAATTTTTGCCTCAATAGATTCCAGATTTTTACTTCCATTTGCAATGAAGCTGCTGCTAACCGTAGCTGGTAAGTTTTTTGTAGCTGCCATCTCACTATAAGATACACCGGAGTTTAAGGAAATCTTATCTGTTAAAGCATACCCCATGCTTATTCCATATCCCATATTAAGCTTTTTGGTATTACCAAAAGAAGGTGAAACAACCAGTCCCATTTCCCATTTGTCCTGATGTTGGTTAGTAGAGGTCTTTGCCAATGCCTCCCCTTGATTCTTCCTGGTTTCATTATTAAGGAAATCCTGAATACCTAAAGCCTTACTTTCTATAGCTGTTGGGTTAGCTTGTGTTTTTGCAACATCCGTTACAGGCTCAATAACCTTAGTCTCAACAGCTGGAGCAGAAGTCACAACGGTGTTTTCTTTAACAATAATAGTTTCATCAGAGGTTATTGCTAATATATTTGACGCCTCATGAACACGGGCTGTATTAGCTTCCGCATTCTTAGACTGCTTAGGTTCTATTTGAACAGGCGTTTCCTTTACAGTTTCTATTTCTGCAGAAGGCCTGGATGATTCTTGTGGTTTAAGCTGTACGTTTTGCACTGGCACTTGTACAGTCGCTTTCTGTTTAAACAACATAATGCCTGCGCCAACAACCAATAATACTGCGGCTGCGCTACTTAAACGCCATAACCATATTACGGGCAAAGTCTTTTTGCCCTCATTTTTATTAAAGTTTTCCCATGAACCCGGAACATATTCTTCCTCATGGCCCAACAGGCTTTCCCTTATATGAGCAATTAACTCATCTTCAGATTCTTTCATATGATCAGTTGGTTGCATATGAATTAATTAATGTTCTTGAATACAGCTCTCTCAACTTATTCTTTGCTCGCGTTAAATATACTCTACTTGAGCTCTCTGGAATGTTCAGCATCTTCGATATCTCATCGTGCGAGAACCCTTCTATTTCATACATATTAAAAATCAACCGGTGTGTTTCCGGCAATTGACTAAGAAGCTTTAAAATATCTTGTACATTCAATTGCGTAACCGCATTCACCTGTGTTAACGGTTGCTGATCCTCGCTGATGTCATCCATATATAAATGTGTCTTCTTTGTTCTCAAAAAATCTATCGCAGTGCGCGATGAAATCCTCGCTATCCAGCCTTTAAAGGCTTTTTGTGTTTCGGTATTGTCTTTTGGTAAACTGAATTGATTTATTCCTTTAAAAATCTTTATAAAACTATCATTTACAAGCTCTTCCGAGTCATTTCTGTCATTTACATAACGCAAAACAACCCCCATAAGATAGCCGTAAAATGATTTATAGATCATTTCTTTACTCTTGTTGTCATTCTTCAAACACCCCGCTATGATATCCTCAAACCCGAGCATTCTGTTTCTGCACCATTAAGAATTCTTCTAATAATCATATTTTATAGTGTCCGGCAATTCAAATAAATCTTTTTAAGCCGACCTAAAAATTAAAGGCCGGCTTATTATCAATTAATATTGGTGACTGTAAATAACAGCTCCAACTTTCATCTCATCTGTTGTTGCTGATTTAAGGCCTTTTACCCAAATTGTATAGATCTTTCCTTGCTCAATTTTTTGGTCAACTAAAGAGGCAACCTCAACACCTTCATTATTCTTGATCTTAAATGTCACTTTATCACCAGCATCAATACTTTCAAAGTTACTATATTCTTTAAACAACTTATTAGTAACAACTGGCGCATCTTTTCCAACTATCCCAAGGTTTAATGCCGGAGCATCAGGACTAAGGTTGATGAAACGCAATTTAGCTTTACCTGCACCAGCCATAGTTACAGAATCTTTAACTAACAAAAACTTCGCTTTATCAAACGTATCAATGATAAAAAGTGAATACGCCATTTGGTCAACAAGTTTTAATTTTTCAGTCAAAACTGTAGCTGTAGATCCTTTTTTAGTGATTTTAACATCTCTATCTCCCGAATAAATCTGCAAGTAATTGATTTTATTGGTATAGGCAAAATCATCTCTGTTTGCTTTAGTTTCTCCAACATAAAAATCCAATTTTTCTGTAGTTGGTGAGGCATGGATCACGCCCATAATTGATATAGGCTGTGGTGTATAGTCTATTCTATCTTTAGAACAAGAAACCAACACGGCAGATACCGTAACAGCAGTAAAAAGTGTCTTTAATTTGTTTGAAATTTTCATAATAATTTGTCTTTTTACCCCAAAACGACTCTCATCATCAAAACGCTACACCTGTATTAAAAAAAATCCCACCATGAATTCTATCATGGCGGGATCTAAACAATATATTAATCTGAAATTCTAGATCAACTCAACGCTTCTGCTTACAAAAGCAGTTAATTCTGCTCCTGTTAACATTCCCTGAGCAAGTAAAGCAAGGTCTACTGCTTGTTTGGCAAGTAACCCCTGTTCTTCCTCATTGTCTGTTTTTAAGATCTTTCCAATCAACTTATGGTTTCCATTAATAGCTACTTTATAACTATCAGGCATATTGCCATAAAAACCCATTCCGCCACCCATTTGAGCCATGTCCTTCATACGGCGCATAAACTCATCCATAGTTACTGTAACAGGCAATTCATCAGGATTTAACCCAACAACCTCTACATGCATACCTGGTTTAGTGATTGCTTTTTCAAAAATACCTGCTACTTTTTTACTCTGCTCCTCAGTAAGTACTGATTCAATAGCCTCATCCTTTTCAACTAGCTTATCAGCTACACTTGAATCTACACGCTTTAAAGCCGTTTTTTCTAGCTTTTGCTCCAGGTGACTAACAAAGTGATTATCAATCGGAGAGTTCATTAACAAAACGTCGTAATCCTTTTTGTTGGCCGATTGGATAAAGCTATCTTGTTTTGAAGGATCATTTGAATAGATATAAACTACCTGTCCGTTTTTATCCGTCTGGAAATCTTTAACTTTTTCGCGGTACTCATCAAAAGTGAAGTTCTCATTTTTGGTGTTTGTTAGCAATGCGAAATCCTTGGCTTTATCATTAAATTTCTCTTCGCTAACCATTCCGTATTTAACGAATAGACCAATATCTCCCCACTTTTCTTCATATCCTTTGCGGTCTTTGTTAAATAGCTCCTGAAGCTTATCAGCAACCTTTTTAGTGATATAGCTGTTGATCTTTTTAACATTACTATCCGCTTGTAAAAAGCTTCTTGAAACGTTCAAAGGAATATCAGGAGAGTCAATAACACCATGTAATAACATTAAAAACTCAGGCACAATATCTTTTACCTCATCTGTAATAAATACCTGGCGCGAAAACAATTTGATTTTGTTGCGTTGCATGTCAAAATCATTTTTCACTTTAGGGAAGTATAATACACCTGTTAAGTTGAAAGGATAATCTACATTTAGGTGAATCCAGAATAAAGGATCTTCAGAGAATGGATATAATTGCTTGTAAAATGCAAGGTAATCCGCATCTGACAAATCTGCAGGCGCCTTTGTCCAGATTGGATTAGTTGTATTGATGATATTGTCAACCTCAGCACCTATAGTTTTTGGCTTTCCTTCTTCATCTTCACCATCAGGTTCCTGAACGGTTTTTGTTCCAAACTTGATTGGTACAGGTAAAAACTTACCGTATTTGTCAAGAATCTCTTCTATCTTATGGTTATCCAAAAACTCTTCAGACTCGGCATTAACGTGAAGCGTAATTTCTGTACCACGTGTTGCTCTGCTACCTGCAGTAATTTCAAACTCAGTGCTACCATCGCAAACCCATTTAGCAGGCTCTGCTCCTTCTTGATATGATAAGGTTTGAATCTCTACCAAATCAGCCACCATAAAGGCAGAATAAAAGCCTAAACCAAATTTACCAATGATTTCATTCGCATCTTTGGCGTCTTTAAACTTCTCTACAAACTCACTTGCGCCAGAAAATGCTACCTGATTGATATATTTTTTGATCTCTTCAGCAGTCATTCCCAAACCATTATCAGTAATTGTAATGGTTTTCTTTTCTTTATCGACAGCTACCTCTACTAAAGGGCTTCCAAGCTCTCCACTGTACTGACCAAGAGCTGCTAAACGCTTAATTTTTTGTACCGCATCAACGGCATTCGAAACAAGTTCTCTTAAAAAGATCTCGTTATCGGAATACAGGAATTTCTTGATGATTGGGAAAATGTTCTCCGTGTGAATGGATATGGTTCCTTTTTCTTCTATGCTCATATGTTAACTCATTTTTAAGTACATACACCACTATCAAGGGATGTTCCAAAACACTTTTGTTGTCAAATTGACAGGAAATACCAGCTACACGACATCTTTTTTGTATACTTGAACTATCCTTTGATTAACATCTCTTTACAATGAATATAGACCTTTTCAAAAAACTCTTTGAAGAAGACTGCATCTCCGAAGAATCCTTCGAGAAAATAAAAAACACATCTCATGCACCATTATTTTCGTTGCATTGGGAATTAAAAACTTTGCTTTATCTGGGGGTAGTACTCTTAAGTACCGGACTAGGTATTCTGATCTATAAAAATATAGATACAATTGGCCATCAGGTCATTTTACTTATCATTGCAGCTATTAGTGGGGGTTGCTTTTTTTATTGTTTTAAACACAAAAAACCATTTAATAAAGAACAGATAAAATCTCCTAATTCCTTTTTTGATTATATCCTCCTATTAGCTTGCCTTAGTTTTTTATCTTTTGTGGGCTATTTACAATTTCAATATACTGTATTTGGAACAAACTATGGGATGGCAACCTTCATTCCAATGCTTGTCTTGTTTTATATCGCTTATGAATTTGATCATTTGGGTATTTTAGCAATGGGTATAACTAATCTAGCCGTCTGGATGGGGGTATCTGTAACCCCAAAACAATTGCTTTTAAACACTGATTTTAATAGTCAGACTGTTATTTTTACTTACATTTTTTTAGGATTATTACTCCTGCTGGCGGCGTACTTAAGCGCTCGCTTTAATTTTAAGAAGCACTTTAGATTTACCTATCAGCATTTTGGAGTACATCTGTCCTTTATCTCTCTGCTTGCCGGCTATTTCTTTTATTACGATTTAGGTATTTCATTTTTGTTCATGCTAACACTATTTGTTTTAGCCTACTACATTTACACGGACTCATTTAAATACAACTCATTTTACTTCATATTATTGGTTGTTCTTTATACGTACATCGCAATTAGCAGCCTGGTATTAAGAGCTCTTTTCTCAATGAAGGATGATGCCTCAATCACGCTTTCATTCATGTATTTTATTGGCTCGGCAATAGGCATTATCTTTCTGTTAATTAACCTCAACAAAAAAATTAAAACGGCATGATCATTTATAATAACCTTTGGCTTGCTAATTTATTAATCAGGGAAGAAGCAGAAAAAGCCCGTAATGCCGATGCGATAAGTATCGATGAGCAAAAGAAAATAGAAGATAAATACCCTGTTGGTTTTTATACCCCTAATATTTTTATTAGGGTGGGTCTCTTTATTCTCACCTGTATAATTGTATTGTTTTCAGGTGGATTAATTACCCTTATGGTGAGCGATATGCACATTCTTGATACCTGGGGTTATTATTTATTTCTTGGGATCGTTACCTATATAGCCCTGGAAGTAATGATAAAAAGCAGTAATCACTATAAATCAGGTGTTGACGATGCCCTAATGTGGATTTCAGGAGGGTTATTTGTAGCTGTATTTATTATAATACAATTCAATACTACTAACGACATCTCCTATTCTCGCATTTCCTTTTTTATATTTCTGTTAGCCCTGTATTATGCGCTGCGCTTTACAGACATGCTAATGACCGCAGTAAGTTTACTTGCGCTTATTGCAACGATATTTTCAGTCTGGAAAGGCCTTTCTTCATGGGGAATGTCAACAATGCCTTTTTTGATAATGATAGTTTGTTCAGGCCTCTATCTTTTATCCAAAGGGCTTATCAGAAAAAAGCTTACCATCTATTACGCCAATTGTTTGAGTGTTGTACAAATCATTAGTCTACTCTTATTATATTTCGCTGGAAATTACTTTATTGTTCAATCACTTAGCACTACAGAAGCCTATGCAGGTACTTATAATTTGGGAGAGCCTAGGGAAGCAAAAGTTCCCTTTGCCGCTTTTTTCTGGATCTGGACCATTGCAATTCCTTTTGTATATATGTATTTAGGACTAAGAAAGAAGGATGTAATCTTGCTTAGATCTGGATTATTACTAATTGCAATCGCAGTATTTACCTTTAGAACCTATTACAATGTGATGCCAATAGAAGGTGCGCTTTGCATTATCGGAGCTATACTTTTAGGAATTTCTTACAGCGTAATCAAATACTTAAAAACACCAAAATATGGATTTACTTATGAGGACCTTAATGAAGACAATTTAATGGATAAACTAAAAGTTGAATCACTTATCGTTTCAGAAACATTCTCGGGCACTCAGGTCCAAAATGACCAGACCAGATTTGGTGGCGGCAATTTTGGTGGTGGTGGGGCCAGTGGTAATTTTTAAAAGAATTCATTATATTGAGTTAACTTAATCTCTTAATAATGAATTCTTCCAAATTAAAAGCAATGCAGACTATACATCTTGCATTCTGTGTGGCCATAATTGTGATGGCCGCAACATCGTACTTAACAGTTAAAGATCGCCTTTCTATTGATACAAGTTTAAATCAACCAGAGGTGTTCTTCCCCCTATTTCCAATACTTGGAATCATTTCCCTAATAGCTGGACAATACCTGTACAAACAACAAATATCAAATCTTCAGGATCTATCTGCAGAGGATAAAATCAATAAATACCAAGTCGCGTTTATAATTCGTGCAGCGCTTTTTGAGTTCCCTTCACTACTAAACACCATAGGTTTTCTGGTAAGTGGCAATATCATTTTTCTCATTGCAAGCCTTATTTTCTTTGTTTTTTTACTGGCAACAAGGCCCAAAAAACAGACCATCATTGACGAATTGAACTTGAGCTATCCCGACACAGAAAAATTATAATCGCATGATATATTTCTCTGTATCTTTGCATGATTAATGGAATACAACGTTCACACTTTGCCCAATGGCATCCGCATACTTCATGTACCATCAGCATCTGCAATATCTCATGCCTGCATTATTATAAATAGCGGATCGAGAGATGAGAGCGACGAAAATGCAGGTCTGGCTCACTTTATTGAGCACCTGATCTTTAAGCGTACAGAGAAACGCAGTACAAACCAGATTTTAAATAGGCTTGAAAGTGTTGGTGCAGACCTAAATGCTTATACTACTAAAGAGTATACCTGTATCCATGCTTCGTTTTTAAACCCTTATCTGGACAGAACTCTCGAGCTTTTTAACGATATCGTTTTTCACTCTACATTTCCTGAAGATGAAATGGATAAAGAAAAGAGCGTCGTACTGGATGAGATTGCTTCTTACCTTGATCAACCTGAGGAAGCTATTTATGATGATTTTGAAGACCTGGTATTCTCAGGACACCCTCTTGGTCGCAACATACTTGGAACAACGGACAGCGTAAGCAAGATCACTCAAAAAGACATTCATCAGTTTATAAAAGAGAACTACCATACAGATAAAATGGTGATCGCCGTGTTGGGCAATTATTCTCTAAATAAGGTGGTAAAAATTGGATCAAAACACTACTCAGACATTCCTGAAAACCTATATAGATCAACCAGAGAAGCTCCTTTAAAAGCTCCTGTGGTTACTAAAACATTTAATAAGCCTATTCAGCAGGCTCACGCAATGCTGGGTAGTCAGGCGTACTCTTTACACCATCCTTACAAAACAGGCCTGTTATTACTAAATAATCTGCTGGGTGGTAATGGAATGAGCTCTATATTAAACCTTCAAATCAGAGAGAAGTATGGAATTGCTTACACCATTGAATCTGGCTACAGTCCTTTAAGTGATACAGGTATTTTTACGCTTTATTTTGGCACCGATAAGGAGAAAGTAAACAAAGCCAGCTCTCTTATTTTTAAAGAGCTTAAAAAGCTTCGTGACAACCCATTTAGCGAGGTGCAACTCCAAAAAGCTAAAAATAAATTCATCGGACAGATAGCCCTTGGCGAAGAAAACCGAATCGGGCTCATTATTTCAATGGCAAAAAGCCTTATCGATTATGATAAAATAGATGATCTACAGACTGTTTTCAACAAAATACAGGCCGTCTCAACAACAGATATTGGTAATATTACCAATGAAATATTAGATGAAAGTAATCTTAGTGCCCTAACTTTTTATCCTTTAGGGTAATATTTGTATTTTTGCAGCATGAAGTTACCCATTGTAGCATACGGAGATCCGGTTTTGAAAAAAGTATGCGCTCCAATTGACGAGACATACCCGGACCTGGCACAGCTAATCACCAATATGTTCGACACCATGTATAATGCAAGCGGTGTTGGCTTGGCAGCCCCTCAAATAGGACTACCAATACGTTTGTTTATTGTTGATACAGGCGCTGATGAAAAAGATAAAACCCGTTTTAAAAAGGTATTCATCAATGCTGAAATTCTTGAAGAAACAGGAGAAGCCTGGGCTTTTAATGAAGGGTGTTTAAGTATTCCTGACATTAGAGAGGATGTGATGCGTAAACCGAATGTCCTTATCGAATATTATGATGAGAACTGGGAGCTTCATACCGAAGAGTTCACAGGTATGCCTGCACGTGTTATTCAACACGAATACGACCACATAGAAGGTACTTTGTTTACTGATAAATTAGGATTGTTACGCAAGAGAATGCTTCAAAGCAAACTGGATGCGATTTCTAAAGGCAATATAAAGGCTGATTATAAGATGCGTTTTCCTCACCAGAGTAAAGGCAAAAGACACTAGTTATCAGAGCTTCGGCTCTTATCCCCCTTAAAGATAGATTGCATTAGTTTACCCCATGCAAATGGATTAAGCAGGGGATTAGTCTGAACCATATTCTTATTTAAAGACCTGTCGTGATTTGTTCTGAAATTCGAACTTTGGATTTCACCGCCATCCCTTGGAAGGGTTTGCATTAATCCCGACAGGCTTTCTTGTGATAGGTTTCTATAGGCTATAGCATAATCATCATCTGCTATCTTCATTGACATAAAGTCTCTGGTGAACTCCTCCACAGTTGCCCAGGGATAAACCCTAACGGTAGGAAGGTTAATGATCTCAGCCTTCAATTTAATCATTGCCGTATACTTCGTATCATTAATTACAGTAGGAACAGGTAACAATAAGTCCCTATAACCAACTGCAGTATACAAAATTGTATCTCCAGGATGGGCTATAAAAGAGAAGAATCCCTTGTAATTAGCCGCATATCGCTGCTCCTTGTCTGATAAGTTTGTAACAGTTACATAAGGCACAACAGTATTGCTATCCACATCGGTTATAATTCCGGAAAATTGGATCAATTTCTTATCTGCAGTAGTTTGCTGCGCAAATACCGAAGAAACGAAAAGAAGCAAGATTAAGGTGAACGAATACTTCATGTTACAAAATTAGCTGTATTTAATAAAACGGCTAGTTAAATAGTGTTAAATCGTTTATACCGGCTCAGCCAAGTTTATAGCAACTACTGAGGTAATTTGAGGTACTGCCTTCATAATTGCTTGCTCAATGCCCGCTTTCATAGTCATAAAGCTCATTTTGCAGGATCCGCAGTTACCTAATAATTTTAATTTAACTACATTCTCCGGCGTAATCTCTTCAATAGCAACATCTCCACCATCCGCGATTAAATACGGACGAATGGTCTCTAATGCCTGCTCTACTTGTTCTGTTAAATTCATTGGTTATATTTTATTAAAGTATAAAAATAGTAAATTTTTAGCAATTAACAGTTTGCGCATTGCTTATCGCCACTTGCTGAGCAACCTTCCCTGCAATTTCAGCAAAAGCCCCTGAGATCTTACTTTCGGTATTTAAGGCTATAGGCGCACCATTATCTCCTGCTTCTGAAATGCTTTGTACAATTGGAATTTCACCTAAAAAAGGCACATTAAAAGATTGCGCAAGTCCTTTTCCCCCATCTTTTCCAAAGATATAATACTTATTCTCAGGTAACTCCTCAGGCGTAAAATAAGCCATATTTTCGATAACTCCTAAAACAGGAATATTAATGCCCGGCATTTTAAACATTGCCAAACCTTTACGTGTATCTGCCAAAGCAACCTGCTGAGGTGTTGTAACAATAACAGCTCCGGTAATTGGGAAGCTCTGTGTAATGGTGATGTGAATATCTCCGGTGCCTGGGGGAAGATCCACAATCAGATAATCAAGTTCGCCCCAGTCTGCATCATTAAATAATTGCTTAACAGCATTTGAAGCCATTGGCCCACGCCACGGCACAGGCTGATCAGGATCAGCAAAGAAACCAAGCGACAATAGCTTTATGCCGTATTTTTCAATCGGCAAAATAAGTGTTTTGCCGTCTTCCGTTTCTCTTGCACTAGGCTTTGCCCCAACCAAATCAAACATGGTGGGTACAGAGGGACCATAAATATCCGCATCTATCAACCCAACCTTTGCTCCATCAGCGGCTAATGATACTGCCAGATTACTTGCAACAGTCGATTTTCCAACACCTCCTTTACCAGATGAAACCAAAATAATATTTCTGATATCTTTTAACTGGGTGGTATCCATAGGTTTGGTTACTCTTGAGGTAATATTGATACTCACCTCCGCTTCCTGACTAACAAAATGCTTTACTGCATTCAGGCAAGCGTTTTTAAGCATATCCTTCATAGGGCATGCAGGAGTAGTCAACTCTAAAGTAAAACTTACGTTTTTATCTTCTATTTTTAAATCTTTGATCATGTTCAAAGTCACCAGATCTTTTTTAAGATCAGGATCTTCAACATTTCTCAAGGCTGCTAGGACTTGTTCTGGGCTAATAATCATTGTTACAAATTTAACTAAAACTCCCCAAGCATTCATGACCCTTCTTTACATTATTGCAAATGGGTGAATATTTTTAGCCCATTCTATTCAATATTGGGTTTTTAGTGTAATTTTAACGCGAAATAAACATTAGTATTTAACGTTTAGCAATAAATATTTTATTCTACAGCATGCTTCTTCCAAAAATTAATATCCCTAAAAAATACATAAAGATAGGCGCGTGGGTTTTAGGTAGTTTTCTTGTGGTTTGTGTTACGCTAGGTGCTATAGCTTACAACAAAAGGGAAGCTTTATTAAAGAAAATAATGGCTAAAGCAATAGCCAAAGCGGATAAAGACTTTAATCTGGATATTAAAATCGGATCAGCTGGTTTTAGTGGACTAAGTACTGTTCACATGACCGACATCTCTGTTGTGCCAAAAGACAGAGACACATTAACCACCATAAACGATCTAACTGTAGGTGTTAAGTTATTCCCACTAATTGTTGGTGATGTAAAATTATCGGAGGTTATCCTTAATACAGGCAAAATAAATATTGTATTTAAAGATTCCCTAAGCAATCTTGATTTCATTTTAAAACGCAAAAAGAAAGATACCACAGAGAAAAAATCTAAAGTAGACTTGGGTGATTTAGCGCACAACCTATTGAATCAATTTCTGTATAAGATTCCGGACAACATGGAGGTTAAAAACCTAATGTTAGCTGTTAATGACAACGATACTGCACGTTTATCCTTTTTAACCACTACTGCAACAATAGACGATGGCGATTTAACGTCCACCGTGCTTGTAAATGATAAAGATGCAACCTGGCATATAAATGGAAAGTTAAAACCAGGTAAAAAACAGTTAGATGTAATGCTTTTTGCAGAAAATGGCCCTGTTCAACTTCAATATCTTAACAAGAAATTACAAGCAAAATTAAGCTTTGATACGGTTAGAACCGAGATGAAAAATGCGGAATATAGTGGTGATGATTTCAAAATTGAAGGCTCATGGTCTGTAAAGAATCTACTTATCAATCATCCAAAAATTGCACCTAATGATGTGATAGTACCCGATGCTAAAATTGATGCCAACATGCTTATTGGGCCAAACTACGTTACGCTGGACAGCTCATCAACCGTATTTCTAAAAAACGCATCAATACACCCCTATTTAAAATATACGCTTTCTCCGAACAAAATCTATGAGGTGAAAGTTCGCGCTCCAGAACAGGATGCGCAAGACCTATTCAACTCTTTTCCCCAAGGATTATTCGAATCACTAGAAGGCTTAAAAGTTAGCGGAAAACTTAAATATGACCTGGACTTTTACCTTGACACCTCATTGCCTGATAGTGTTAAGTTTTCATCAGGCCTAACCCCTTCAAACTTTAAAATACTAAAATGGGGGAAAACCAACTTGCAAAAAATCAATAAAGACTTTGTATACACTCCTTACGAGAATGGAAAACCTATGCGGGATATCCTTATAGGGCCTTCCAATCCAAATTTCACTCCGCTTTCGGAGGTTTCGAGTAACTTTAAAAACGCAATATTAACCTCTGAAGACCCTTCTTTCTTTACCCACAAAGGCTTTGTTCAGGAATCAATCCGTAAATCATTTGCCATAAACTTTAAAGAGAAAAAGTTTGTTCGTGGAGGAAGTACAATTTCAATGCAATTGGTTAAAAATGTTTTCTTGAGTCGACAAAAAACCCTTGCCCGCAAAGCTGAGGAAATATTAATCGTGTGGCTGATAGAAAACAACCACCTTACCACCAAGAACAGAATGCTTGAAGTCTATTTTAACATTATTGAAATGGGACAAAACGTTTATGGTATTGGTGAGGCAACAAGACATTATTTTGGCAAAAAACCATCGGATTTAAATATTGGAGAGGGTATATTTCTTGCAAACATAGTTCCTCGTCCTAAAATTGCTCTCTACAAATTCAGAGGCGATGGTGGGCTTAAAGACTACATGTATCCGTACTTTAAATACATAGGGAATATTATGGCCAAAAGAGGCCTTACTCCTCCTGACACCAGCGGATATGGCTTTTACAACGTACGCCTTAGAGAGGGATTAAGACAATATCTATTGCCCGACACCACTACAATTGACACGAATACTTTTGACGGCGATGACCCTCTGCCTGCCATTGAAACTCACGATGAATCAAAGAACCTTTTTGATCGTTTATTTGGTGGAGAAGCGAAAAAAGATTCTACATCAAAACCTGCTATCCAGGTTGATTCTGTTAAGAAAAGCCGGAAAGAACTAAGGGAAGAAAAGAGAGAACAGCGCAGAAAAGAGAAAGAGCTAGAAGAACTTGAAAAGCAGAAAAAAGAAAACCAATAGCCTATCCCTTTTTGGTTAATCTCATAAATATGAATAAAATTCAGATAGAAGATAAAGAGTTTGAAATCCTAATTCAAAATGACAACATTGCAAAACGCACCCGTTTAATCGGCATCCAAATAAATGTTGATTACGAAGATCGTTGCCCAATATTCATAGGGGTACTAAATGGCAGCTTTTTATTTATGGCCGACCTATTAAAGGAGATCAACATATCCTGCGAAATCGGGTTCATCAAAGTATCTTCTTATCAAGGAACCGAAAGCAGCGGTAACATTAGAGAAACCCTTGGCTTGCCTAATGATCTAAAGGATAGAGATGTTATTCTTGTAGAAGATATCGTCGACACCGGATTTACCTTAAGCTATATCCTTTCAGAAGTATACAAACAAAACCCTGCATCCGTTAAGGTTTGCTCTCTATTGTTAAAACCTACAGCCCTAAAAAGCCCAATAGACGAGTTAGAATATGTCGGTTTTGAAATCGCTAATGAATTTGTGGTTGGCTACGGATTAGACTATAATGGCTTAGGAAGAAATCTAAATGATATCTACAGAGCCAAATCTGTTGCCCCTCTTTTACCGTAATCCGATATTTTTTTCCCAATTTTGCACTACACATATTACTAAACAGAATGACCATACACAAAGAAGGATACACCACCATAGCAGTATCATTGCTCTTCATTTTTATTATTAATGCCGTTGTTGACTATAAATTTGCAGACATTACCTGGTTAAGGTGGTTAATATATATTTTCTCTTTTGCACTATTTGTTATCGTACTACAGTTCTTCAGAAACCCAAGTCGCACGTTTACCACCGGTGATAACTTGGTAATTTGCCCTGCCGATGGAAAAGTTGTTGTTATAGAAGAAACTGAGGAAGGCGAGTACTTTAAAGATAAAAGATTACAGGTGTCTATATTTATGTCACCTGTAAACGTACACATCAATAGAAACCCAATCTCTGGAGTGGTTAAGTTCTTTAAATATCATCCAGGTAAATATCTGGCTGCATGGAATCCAAAATCATCAACAGAAAACGAACGTACAACTGTTGTGGTTGAACATAAAAATGGTACCTCGGTATTATTCAGACAAATTGCAGGAGCTCTTGCTAGACGTATTGTTTGGTATGTTAAAGAAGGTGATAATGTTGCGCAAACTGAGCAATTTGGCTTTATTAAATTTGGATCAAGAGTAGATATCTTTTTACCAATCGGCACCAAGGTTAACCTTGAACTTGATCAGGTTGTAAAAGGAGGGATTACTGTTTTAGCTGAACTTTCTTAGAAGACTTTCTCAATAAAAAGAGAGGCCTGATCATCATGATGATCAGGCCTCTCTTTTTATGCCGGTTTTTCTCCGGAAGGCGCATCACTTACCGACCTTTGCGTTGGATAAGCAAACTCAGATCTATAGGTTTCCACTATCTCAATAAGCTTAAAATTAATATCTTCCTTTACTTTAACATACTTGCTGTGCTCCATACTTATTACCAAATACACAACCTGTACATGCAATGCAAAATCACCAAAATTATCAAAAGTGGCATAACCATCTCTGGTGTTTTTATTATTCTTTAGATATTCATTAATAGCCTCTACTATCTTCCTTACATCCTCGCTTTTTGTTTCATAGGTTAACCCTATCTGAAAGTTTACTCTTCTATAATCCCTCAAAGTAACATTTTCCAGCACACCATCAATCATTGCCCTGTTCGGGATAACAATAGTCGTCTTGTCTGGACTTATTAGCCAGGTGCTCCTAAAACCAACCTTCTGAATGGTTCCTTCAATTCCATCAACCTTAACCACATCGCCAACAGTAAAAGGCTTATCTAAAAATATGGTGAAAGACCCAATTAAGTTCTCTAAACTCTCTTTAGCAGCCAGTGCAATAGCTATACCTCCAATGCCTAAACCGGTAATTAGCGTCAACACATTAACCTCGAAAACAAAACCAAGCAGCACAAAGAACCCTAAAAAGCAAATTAGAGTCTTCGTTAGCTCTTTTAAAAATGGGATTAACTGATCATCGGCCTTGTTATTGGTTAATGATGCCTTATACTTTAAAACGTGAGCTATAAAGTCAATAATTCTTAAAATGATCCAGAATATTGAAAGGATGATCAGGAATAAAAAAACCTTGTCTATGCAATCGCCTATACTTACCTCAAGCTTAGATTTCGACCTATGCCACATAACAACATCAAGAGGATATTTTAATTGATTTACGGCAAGATAAAGCGTGCAAAAGGTAATAAAAGATTCGATCGGTTTTAAAAGTAAAGCCACAAAAGTGTTGTCTTTAATATCTTCCGCAAACTTTTTAAATGCAGTAAAAATTAAAAGACTAAACAAACGAGACACGAGTCTTTTAAAAATGAGGCCCAGCAATATGAACCCTACAAAAAGGCAATATTGCTTTATTGTATTACCCCAAAATACCTGATCGAAAAAATTAATATCCATAGATTATACCAATTGTTTTAATGCAATCTCAAACGCTGTTTCAGACAAACCTGTACTAGCCGTAGATTGTCTGTAAATATCATTCATTGCTTTATATATTACATCAGATGCATCCGAAAAAATAGCATCATCACTCATCTCAACATTTCTTTGCATTAAATATGCAAATACCCTTGCCATACCGCAATTAGAAATAAAGTCAGGAATTACAGCAACGTGATTATCTGCATGCTCCATAATGCTACCAAAGAAAATCTCTTTGTCAGCAAAAGGAACATTCGCGCCACATGCAATAACCTCAAGTCCACCAATTATCAGCTGATCTACCTCCTCCTGCTGCACTAAACGAGAAGCAGCGGCAGGGACAAATATTTGAGCTCCGATACTCCAAATCTCCTTACTTGCCTCTTCAAAAGACATCATTGAAGGTGATACCAATGTATTTCCAACCCTGTTGTTAAACAAGTCTACAATTTCTTGTTTAGAAAAGCCATTCGTGTTTATCAATCCACCAACACGATCAATTATGCCGACAATTTTTACTCCGTTTTGGGCAAGATAATATCCTGCTGCTGCCGCAACATTCCCCCAGCCTTGGATAATTGCCTTTTTATCGGTTAAATCACCTCCCCATATCTTGTAAAAATGCTTAATTGATTCCGCTACCCCATAGCCAGTAATCATATCGGCCACCTTATACTTTCTTTTAATATCCGGAGTATAGTTCAAATCTTCAAGAACCTTTGAAACGCCATAGCGCAGTTGACCAATTTGGTGAATGCGCTCATTCTCCCTTGCCTGATAATGTCCATTAATCACCCCTTCTTGTGGATGCCATAGGCCATAATTTTCAGTTATAGGAATAACCTCATGAATTTCATCGATATTTAAGTCGCCTCCGGTACCGTAATAACTCTTTAGCAAAGGCATTACAGCCTTATACCATCGTTCCAAAACCTGTACTTTTCTGGGATCAGAAGGATCAAAATTAATTCCTGATTTGGCTCCGCCGATTGGGGGACCAGAAACAGTAAACTTCACCTCCATTGTCTTAGCCAAGGACTCAACTTCTCTTTTATCGAGACCTTTGCGCATTCGGGTTCCTCCACCCGCGGCACCGCCACGTAATGAATTAATGACTACCCAACCTTCAGCTTCAGACTCCTTATCCTTCCACTCAAAAACAATCTCAGGCCGTTTGTCCTCAAATTTTTTTAATAGTTCTTTCATCAATGTTTAGTTTATTTTCAAGATGAAACTGAGCAGATCATTACACTTTCAGATAGCACAATGACCCACCTAGTTAAATCTAAATAAGTTAGTTACACAAACTTATATAAAAGCAACTAAGCATTTACAATACATCATTAAAATAATGACAAACTAGAACTAATTAAAGCCAACAAGCGTGGTGCCGGTGCAAACAAAAAAACCTCCCCGATATAATCGGGAAGGTCATTATGCTTTTCCTAAAAGAATTAAACTCTTTTAGATTTGATACGAGCTGCTTTACCGGTTAATTCACGTAGATAGAATAATTTCGATCTGCGAACTTTACCGTGACTGTTAACCTCAACTTTAGCGATGTTTGGAGAATTTATCGGGAAGATACGTTCAACACCAACACCATTAGACATTTTACGAACGGTAAACGTTTCGTTAGCACCAACGCTATTACGTTGTAACACTACGCCTTGGTAAATTTGAATACGTTCTTTATTACCTTCGCGAATTTTATAGTGAACACTCACTGTATCTCCTGATTTGAATGCAGGAAACTCATTTTTTGCGATTACCTGCTCTTCAACAAATTTTACTAAATCCATGATTTTAAGCTATTAAGCCGATTTTTTGTTGTTTAAAATCGGACTGCAATATTAGGAATTTTATTTTAAAAATAAAAGCGATTTTTATTTTTTTCCACATTCTTTATAATTTCCACATTATCAAAAGCCAGTCTGCTCATTCTAACAATCAATTATTAAGCCAACAAAGCCCCTAGATTGGGCCTTAAAGCGCCCTATATAACTAAATGCTAACAGACTCAGCGTTATGATATTCAATTATCAAATTCCTTAAATCTTCACAATGAGTTTCCTGATTTGTCAATGCGCCCATCTCCATCTTAAACATAACCTCAAGTTTTCTCACCATTTCGTAAGGAATATCTGCCTTATCCGTCACTTTTAGCTTCCTGTAATTATGAAAAGTATTCGATGCAATTCCAAGCTCCCGCGGAATAATTCTTAATGCAGCCTTATAATCAGACAAGTTTAAAGCCCTTATAGCTGCGTCGATTTTATATTTCCTTTGATCTTTCATTAAATGATTTCCGAATTTATAAGCTCATCAAGCGTTTTCCCTTTTATAGTCTTATTCAACAAACCTCCCGGCTCAAGCTTAAACAACTGCTCAAACAGAACCACAATTTCATGAGGAATATCCTGAGAATCATTGTAAAGAATATTTCGATAATTATGCAGCGTATTAAGAGAAATCCCTATATACCTTGGAATCTTCCTTATTGCTTCGCGATGGTGATCAATCGAACGCTTTAGCAGGCACTCATTGATCTTGTACTTCCTGGGAGCACTATCACTGACCTTCAGTTTTTTCATACATAGTTAGTTTAATTTGGTTACACTTATTTTTTGTATTTTTATCAAAATAATGTGTCGCTATTCATAATTTTATAGCATAAATACACTAAATATTTTAAGTGATAGCCAAATTTATACGTAATTTTTTATGGCACTAAAGAGTATAGTCGACGAACTACTCAAAGAAGAAGGCAGATCAATGACTTGGCTTTCTGTAGAAATGGGGAAAACCTTTGATGGCCTGAAACTAAGTTTAACAAGAGGATCAATAAAATATAATGATATTATAGCGATGGCAAAAGTGCTTGAAGTACCTCCCGCTACCTTCTTTCAAACGGAAGTAACCCCATACAACAATAAGACAGCACAAAGCCTTGTGGGCGACCAAAAAGGAGAATACGCTGATCTAAAGAACAATTTAAAAAATTGTAAAGAGATGCTTACAACACTAAAAGATCAGATAAAAGATAAGGATAAGATTATTTCGCTTCTAAGCAAAGAAGACTAATCTTCAAGCAAATCAGGTCGACGTTGTTGTGTTCTGGCAAGTGCCTGGTCGTGACGCCATTCATTGATTTTGGCCTCATGTCCGCTTAGCAGAACATCCGGAACCTTGTGACCATTCCAATCAGCCGGGCGGGTATAAACTGGAGCATCCAATAACTCCCCCTGAAAGCTGTCAGACAATGCCGATGTTTCATCATTGAGAACCCCTGGAATAAGCCTTACAATCGCATCAACCAAAACGGCCGCAGGAAGCTCTCCACCGGACAAAACGTAATCCCCAATAGAAATCTCGCGCGTAACAAATAAATCCCGTATACGCTGGTCTATGCCTTTATAGTGACCACACAGAATCATTATATTGCCCATTCCGGATAACTCATTCGCTATCGTCTGGTTAAAGGTCACACCATCCGGACTCATAAAAATTACCTCATCGTAATCACGTTCCGCTTTTAACCCTTCAATGCACCTGGCAAAGGGCTCAATAGACATCACCATTCCGCTACCTCCACCGTAAGGATAATCATCTACACTTTTTTGCTTGTTTGTGGCATAATCCCTAAGGTTATGCACTACAATCTCAGCAATCCCCTTCTTCTGAGCGCGTTGTAAAATAGAATGGGCAAAAGGACTATCTAAAAGCCCAGGTAAAACGGTTATAATGTCGAAACGCATGATGCAAAGATAAAATTAAGCATTGATATATATGTCCAATAAGCCCTCAGGCAAATCAACAAGCATAGTACCTTCATCCTCATCAATCTCAACAATCATGTCATCATTTAAAGGAAACAGGATTTCTTTACTCTGATAAGATACTGTAGCAACAAATTGTTGAGGGTACTCATTTACTTCAATGATTTCACCAAGCTCACCATGTGTCTCATCAAAAACAACGAATCCTTTTAAATCATTATAATGAAAATCTTCATCAGAACGATCAGGCATCTTAGTTAAAGGCAGATAGATTTTCTTTCTTAAAAGAGGCTGGGCTTTATCAATATGATCGATGTCGTCAAAATAGAAATTACCTGTATTGTTAGTCTGAAGCTTATAAGTAGATACAAAGAAAGGCACCATCTTACCATTTATATCAGCAAAAACTACATCTAGATCTAGCAAGTCCGGCTCATCATACTCAAAAAACAACTGCACTTCACCCTTCAACCCTTTTGTTTTGGTGATGTATCCTATATAAAATGCTTCTTCTATTTTCATCGGTATTATTAATTTTAAAGAGAGAGTATTCTAATCATACTCCTCTTTATCCAGAATCTATTTTGCTCAACGTCATCCTGAATTTATTTCAGGCCCTCTCACTTGCCTAAAAACTGCTCAAGAGAGATCCTGAAATAAATTCAGGATGACGCTCGCTTTTACTTTCACAAAAGTCCAAATAAAAAAAATAGCGAAGAAATCATTTAAAAGATTCTTCGCTATTATTCAGAATAAGAAAAATACTATGCTTCTTCTTTGTTTTCTTCTGTACCTTCTGCAGCAGGAGCTTCTTCAGTTGCAGCTTCAGCTACTGGAGCCTCTTCAACAACTTCTTCTTCTACAACTTCTTCTACCGGTGCATTTTTAATTGCAAGGGCAGCAGCACGGTCAGCATTTTTCTTAGCTTCAGCAGCTAAAGCCGCTTTTCTAACTTCATCTTTCGATTTAGTTAAGCCATCTTTTTTACCTTCAATTCTACCGTCTTTAGCGCTTAACCACTCAGCAAATTTAACTTCTGCTTGTTCTGCTGTTAACGCACCTTTTTTAACACCACCTTCTAAGTGTTTTTTGTATAAAACACCTTTGTAAGAAAGGATAGCACGACAAGTATCCGTAGGCTCAGCACCTTTGTTTACCCAGTCTAAAGTTTTGTCAAAGTTAATCTCGATAGTAGCTGGATTGGTGTTTGGGTTGTATGAACCTAAACGCTCAATGAATTTACCATCTCTTGGTGAACGGGAATCCGCTACCACAACGTGGAAAAAAGGTTTACCTTTTTTACCGAATCTTTGCAATCTGATTTTAGTTGCCATTTCTCTTTAAGTTTATGTATTCAACATAGTTCCCGGAGCTTCATGCTTGCGGGGTTGCAAAAGTAAGTAAAATACTAATGATTAACAAGATGCAATAATTTTAAATTCATTTAACATAACTGTCTCCCCAATTAAAGATATTTGGAACAAACGACTTACAATGAGAATAGCCATAGACATGGACGAGGTTCTAGCCGATCCAATACACAAATTTATACACCTTTATAACCGCGACCACGGAATCCCACTTGATTTAGTTATCGAACCAGGAAATGAAATTTACCACCACATGCCCGAACACATCAACCACAAATGGTTCGATTACATAAATGAAAAAGGTTTTTTCAGAGACCTCCCATTAATAGAGGGCAGTGTAGAAGCCGTAAAGAAACTTCAAGAGCATCATGATGTTTACATTGTTTCTGCAGCAACAGAGTTTAGAAACTCTCTTGAAGACAAGCTTGACTGGCTTTCAGACCATTTTCCCTTTATTACCTGGAGGAATATCATGTTCTGCGGAGATAAAATTGTTGATGTAGATGTAATGATTGACGATAGAGCCAAAAACTTTATTGGCTTTAAAGGCCGAAAACTATTGTTCTCCTCTCCACACAATTTATTGCTAACAGACTATGAGCGTGTAGATACCTGGCAACAGGTGCTGGATAAATTATTGTAACAAATTAATAAAATCATCATCAAACCTAAAAAACCAATTAAAAGATGCTAATTACAACAACCAATTCAGTAGAAGGCAAAAAAGTAGTTAAATACATAGGCCTTGTAAGTGGCGAAACCATTATCGGTGCCAATATTTTTAAAGATCTATTTGCCGGAATACGAGACATCGTTGGAGGCAGATCAGGATCGTATGAACAAGTATTAAGAGAAGGCAAAAACACGGCAATCAATGAGATGCAGCAATATGCAGCCGCAATGGGCGCCAATGCAATTATTGGAGTAGATCTAGATTATGAAACAGTGGGTAGTGGGGGCAGCATGCTAATGGTAGCTGCAACAGGAACCGCAGTAATAATAGAATAATACAACAAAGGCCCTAAAAATTTAGGGCCTTTGTTGTATTATAATGATAATATCTCTACCAATTTTAACCAGGCAGGACTAATCTCTTTTGCATCAATATGCTTTATAGCATGATTAAATGGCGTAAAAACAATTTCCTTATTCTTTTGCCCAACCATTACGCCGGTCTGACCTGCTATAAGCCCCTCTACAGCAACCACACCTAAACGGCTAGCCAAAACCCTATCCATGCAACTTGGCTTACCACCACGCTGAATATGGCCTAATACAGAAACTCTGATATCATAAGCAGGGAATTTCTTTTTCAATGCCTCACCAACATTAAAACCACCACCAATCTCATCACCCTCAGCAACAATAATTATTTTCGAAGCTTTATCCTTACGACCGGTTTCAAGTCTGGTAATCAAACCATCAATACCCATATTTGCCTCAGGAATCATGATCGCCTCAGCGCCCACACCGATACCACTTCTTAAAGCAATAAGACCAGAATCACGACCCATAACTTCAACAATAAATAAACGGTCATGTGACTCTGCAGTATCTCTAATTTTATCTACAGCATTAATAACTGTATTAATTGCCGTATCATAACCAATTGTAAAATCAGTTCCTTCAAGATCATTGTCTATAGTTCCAGGCAAACCAATAACAGGGAAATCAAATTCGTGAGTAAACAAATCTGCTCCTGTAAAAGTACCATCACCACCAATAACAATTAATGCATCAATGTTATTTTTCTTTAATTGGTCGTAAGCCTGCTCTCTTCCTTCCTTGGTTCTGAATGAATCACTCCTTGCCGTCTTTAAAATAGTTCCGCCACGTTGAATGATATTTGCTACCGACTTACGGTCCATCTCAATAAAGTCGCCATTCACCAGTCCTTCGTAGCCTCTTAAAATACCAGTAACCTGCAAATCGTAGTAAACTGCTGCCCTTACTACTGCTCTTATTGCAGCGTTCATTCCGGGAGCATCGCCTCCAGATGTTAATACACCTATGTTTTTAATCTTATTCATTTGGTTTTTCAGCTTGTTTGAATTTATCTAAACCACTTTGTAAATATGCAGCATATTCTTTTGCATCAAAAATTGCTCCCTGTGGTTTAACTAGGGGATTTAAATCATGTCCCGCCAATACATAGAAAGGCTGAGAGTTAGATCCATATTTTGTAGCCTGGAAATCACCATTCCATTTACCCAGATCATCTGTAGTTGTTCTCAGAATCTCTGAATAGTGAATTTTTTCCTTAGGCATTTTAATTTTGCGTTCATCTACATAAAGCTGTATCAAAACGTATTCATTAATTATACGTCCAACCTCAGCATCTATCCAGATATTGTCTTCCATTTTACGGCAGTTAACACACGACCAGCCGGTAAAATCCAACATGATCGGTTTATTTACCTTTTTGGCATAAGCCAATCCTTCTTCCAGATCGAAAAATGGATTAAAACCAATTGGCTTTTTAAATACGTCATCGTATTTCACTTTAGAAGGAAACTCAGCATCTACTTTTGCATGGGATGCTCCATTGCCACTAAGAATAAAATCCTGAGTATTCATTGGAGGTGCCAAACCACTTAAAACACTTACCGGCGCACCCCATAAACCAGGCACCATATAAACGGCAAATGAAAATGAAAATATAGCAAGAAACAATCTTGGCACCGAAACGTATGGCAAATCACTGTCATGCGAAAACTTAAGCTTTCCTAATAAATAAAGACCCATTAAGAAGAAGATCACAATCCATAATACAAGGAACACCTCACGATCAAACCATTCCCAATGCCAAACTAAGTCGGCAGCAGAAAGAAACTTCAATGCTAAAGCAAGCTCTAGAAAACCAAGACAAACCTTTACACTATTTAACCAGCCACCTGATTTAGGCATGCTGCTTAAAAAGCCAGGGAATATTGCCGACAATGTAAATGGAAGTGCTAAAGCTAACGAAAAGCCAAACATCCCAACTGCCGGAGCAAGTAGCTCACCTTTTGAACTCGCATCAACAAGTAATGTTCCTATAATAGGCCCGGTACACGAGAATGAAACTAAAGCCAGAGAAGCAGCCATAAAAAAGATGCCCCCTAAACCCTTGCTGTTGTCAGCCTTATTATCAATTTTATTGACGAAAGAACTTGGCAATGTGATCTCAAACGCTCCAAAAAAGGAGATTGCAAAAACCACTAGTAATATAAAGAAGAAGAAGTTAAACAACCCGCTGCTACTTAACGCATTTAAACCAGCAGAGCCAAATATTACGGTAATTAGCAACCCAAAGGCTACATAAATAACAATGATTGAAAGCCCATAAATAAATGCCTGACCAATTCCTTTACTCTTACTGCCAGCTCTTTTAGTGAAATAACTAATAGTAAGCGGTACCATCGGGAATATACACGGCATTAAAAAGGCTAAAAAACCTCCAACAAGACCGGCAATAAAAGTTTGCCAAAGTGTTTTTTCATGATCAGCCGCATCAGATGAAGCTGTTGCAACAGGTTTACCCTGTGCTTTTTCTACTGTAGCGCTCTGCACTACTGTATCTTTTTTTAAAGTATCCTTTACAATGTTGTTTACTGCACTATCCTGCGCAGATCCAACTTCAGTAAACACCAGATCATCTGTCCCGGTTGAATCCTGACTCTGAGTAGCGGCAAATCCATGCCCCGCAAATGTTATAACAAAAAGAAAGAACAAGCTCAGTGTTAAAAGTATTTTTTTCATCCGCATTCCTATTTCCTGTTTTAAACACCACAAAAACATTCGTTTTCATGATGAGGGCGTGAAATTACTTATAATTTTTTATTTAAAGGTTGTGTTGTAGCCCCTAAGCATTAATTTTACCATGAGCTAATAATCTTTTAAAACGTCTTAAACAAAAAAAGCCTAATCAACTTAATTGATATAGGCTCTTTTTTTGCATATCGTCCTGAAATAAATTACGAATGATAGAGATCATTCCTCATGCTGAATTTATTTCAGCATCTCTCAAGAAAAAGAAAGCCTTGCTAGTGCGAGGTCCTGAAATAAATTCAGGATGACGACAAGATTAAATAACTGCGTCCCTTTCTCTTAACCATATCCGATTACTTTACCGGAATACTGAAACTTACTTCTTCAGGAGGTAAACATTGCTTATCGTTACAAACCATAAATTCCACTTTTCCCTTTACAGTAGTAGCTCCTGTATTCAATTTAATTTTTTGCTGAAAAGTTACTCCATTTCCGAAATAGCTAACGTTCATTTTAAAATTCTCATCGAAATAATTTATTGCTTTTGGCTCTGTAGTTTTTCCAACAAGCGTAAAATCCTTTGAAGGTGTAAAAGTAAATTCTGTTTTACTTGGTCCACCCGGTTTTACATGCTGCGAGTAAATGTGCCATCCATCTTCAATATTGGCTTTAATATAAAGAACCGCTTCTGTTTTGCTCAACTTCTTAGCGGCATATGCCCAGGTAACAGGTTTCTCAATTTGAGCAACTGCTCCTAAAACTGTAAATAAGACTAATGATAATACCAAACTTATTCTTTTCATCTGTAATTGTTTTTTATTTTTTTCTAATCCTTTAAAAATTCGACCTCTTTAAAGTTATATATTCTTTCCTTACCGGAGGTAAAAAGAATTAATTGCCCTGCCTCCGTAATTCCGGTTAATGTAGCTTCAAAAACCTCGCCATTCTGTCGGTACAAACCCAGTTCGTTAAATCTGTACAGGTTTTCAAGGTAATATTTCATCAGGCTATTGTAATTTCCTGTTTTCAATTTGAGATATTCACTTTCAATACGGCTACAAACTTCTGCTAATAGCTCAATTAAATTAACATCGTGCTGTAAAATTTCATATAACGAAGTTGCTACATTAGTCTTTTCAACATCAAATTTTTGCTGATTAACGTTCAATCCTATGCCAACAATGCTTGATTTAAATGCCGCTCCGGAGATGCTGTTTTCTATTAAAACACCCCCTATTTTACGGTCTTTATAGTAAACATCATTAGGCCACTTCACCTTCACTCCATCCGCCACAAAGTGCCCTAATGCCTTGTTAATCGCATTACTAACAGCAACATTTAGCATAAACTGCTTGTTTATAGGTAGGAATGAAGGCTTCAAAAATATACTGAAAGTAAGGTTTAGTCCCGGCTCACTATACCAGGTGTTTTCCTGCTGCCCTCTACCCGCAAATTGGTTATCTGCCATAATAACAGTTCCTTCGGGTAATGGCTCGGAATTTGACACCATCATCTTCAAAAAGTTATTAGTAGAATCAACCGCTGATAATCTGATAAGATTTTGACCAACAAATAATGTTGAAAAAGTGTTATTTTGCAAGTGTTGATTGTATATTTGTTTATCAAAATTAAAACATTTTAATGGTAAAAAAGAAAATTGTAAACCTTTCTACATACCTCTCAGAAATAGCCGTACATGGCATACAGGAAAAAAAAGGCAATGATATTGTCCGCCTGGACCTAAGAGATTTAAACAGTTCCGTTTCTGACTACTTTATCATCTGCAGTGCAACCTCAGCCACTCAGGTTAAGGCTATTGCCGACAGTGTAGAAGAAGAAATCTATAAAAACACCCAAACTAATCCGTGGCGCAAAGAGGGGCAAGAAGCCGCTGAATGGATAATCCTGGATTATTTTGATGTTGTAGTCCACATATTTAAAACTGAAAAGCGAGACTTTTATGGGATAGAAGACCTATGGGGCGATGCCCAGGCAACCTCCTATAAAAGCGCATAATCATTTACTTCCACATTTTTTGATATAACGATGAAAGAGAACCCGAATACAAAACCCAAATTAATAAAGAGAATTCCAAATATTCCGAAGAAGCCTCAAAAAGGTTCCAAATTCAATATTTTTTGGGTTTATGCAGCAATTATTTTAGGCCTGATATTACTACAGTTCCTATTTAGCACCGATAACAGCAAGAAAATTACCTATCCACAGTTCGAAAAAGAAATGTTGTTAACTGGTGATGTACAAAGACTGGTCGCCTACAAACACGAAGACCTTGTAAAGGTTGAGGTATTCATTAAAAAGGATAAAATAGATCAGCCTAAGTACAAAGAATACCAAAGCAAAAGCAATTTCGGCCCAAATAATGGTCCTTTGGCTTATTTTACTGCCGGATCAATGGATGCGCTTGATGCACAATTAAAAGATTCACAGAAAAACCTTCCTCCAGATCAGCAGATTTTAGCAGAAAAAGAAACCAGACAAAGTTCATTTAACTCATGGTTCTTCACTGTAATTATCCCTGTACTGTTATTCATAGGCTTCTGGATCTTCATTATGCGCCGTATGGGCGGTGGAGCTGGCGGTGGTGGTGGTCAGATTTTCAATATCGGAAAATCTAAAGCGACCCTTTTCGATAAAGAGAGCCAGGTAAATGTAACATTTAATGATGTTGCAGGCCTTGAAGAAGCAAAACAAGAGGTAATGGAAATTGTAGATTTCCTTAAAAACCCTAAAAAATACACCAACCTGGGCGGTAAAATACCTAAAGGAGCCCTATTAGTAGGCTCACCAGGTACCGGTAAAACATTATTAGCGAAAGCTGTTGCCGGCGAAGCACAAGTTCCATTCTTCTCACTTTCAGGTTCTGATTTCGTTGAAATGTTTGTGGGTGTTGGAGCATCACGTGTTCGTGATTTGTTTAAACAAGCTAAAGACAAAGCACCTTGTATCATCTTCATTGATGAGGTAGATGCTATCGGTCGTGCCCGTGGTAAAAACAGTATGATGGGTGGTAATGATGAGCGCGAAAATACCCTAAACCAACTATTGGTTGAAATGGATGGATTCGGTACCGATTCAGGTATCATCATCCTTGCAGCAACCAACAGACCGGATGTGTTAGACGCGGCATTGTTAAGACCAGGAAGGTTTGACAGACAAATCTCAATCGATAAACCAGATTTAGTAGGTCGTGAGCAGATTTTCAAAGTTCACCTTACCCCTATTAAAACATCTCAGGAAGTTGATGCAAAAAAACTTTCTGCTCAAACTCCGGGCTTTGCAGGAGCTGAAATTGCCAACGTTTGTAATGAGGCTGCGCTTATCGCTGCCCGTCGCAATAAAGAAAGCGTTGACATGCAAGACTTCCAGGATGCAATTGACCGGGTTATTGGTGGTTTAGAGAAGAAAAACAAAATCATCTCACCAGAAGAGAAAAGAATAGTTGCTTATCACGAAGCTGGTCACGCAATTGCAGGTTGGTACCTGGAACATGCAGATCCACTAGTAAAAGTATCTATTGTCCCTCGTGGTGTTGCCGCTTTAGGATACGCACAATACCTACCTAAAGAGCAGTTCTTATATACTACTGAGCAATTAACTGACGGTATGTGTATGACAATGGGTGGTAGAGTAGCTGAAGACATTGTATTCGGTAAAATCTCTACAGGAGCCCAAAATGACCTTGAGAGAATTACCAAGCTATCTTATGCAATGGTAACTATCTACGGTATGAACAGCACCATTGGTAACGTTTCATTCCACGACCCTCAAAATGAGTACAACTTCAATAAACCATACTCAGAGAAAACATCTGAAATGATTGATAATGAAGTTCGTATACTAATTTCAGAGGTTTACGAAAGAACAAAACAATTGCTTATAGACAAAAGAGATGGCTTAGAAAAGCTTGCTCAGAAACTAATAGAAAAAGAGATTCTTTTCCAGGCAGATTTAGAAGAAATCTTAGGAAAACGTCCTTTTGACAACCGCACTACTTACGATGAGTTTGTAAACGGTACAGGCGATCAAAAGCCTGCTGCAGAAGGCCTTTTACATGAAGGTGTTGGTGAAACAACTGATCCATCAGCTTCTATCACGCCAACTAATACAGAGTCTTAATTACAATATTTATGGGGCAGCCATTTCGCAATAACGAAATGGCTGCAAATCCCCTTTTTTATGCAAGAAAATATTTCCTCCAAAGAGTTAATGCTGAAAAAGATAAGGAAGGCGCTTCTTGAAAAAAGAGACAACCCTTATCCAAACCTAGAAGATACCCCACTATACACTGAAAATACAGAGTACCCCGAGGTATTATTTGCAGAACAACTTACTGCCGTTTCAGGAAACTTCATTTACTGTGAAAACGGAATAGAGTTTATTGAAAACATCCTTCAGCTTGCAGACCGTTTTAACTGGCGTAAAATTTACTGCTGGGAGCCCGAATTGCAAGAACTATTATCAGAATACGAATTCCCCTTTTATAAAACAGACAAAGATTTTGACCTTGCAGAGGTCGGAATTACACTTTGCGAAGCACTAATAGCGCGCAATGGATCAGTTATGGTTTCCAACCAAAATGCAGCCGGCCGCAGGTTAAGTATCTTCCCTCATCACCACATTGTTATTGCCAGAACCGGACAACTTGTAATGGATCTTAAAGACGCATTTAAGCTTATAAAAGATAAATATGGCAATCAAATCCCATCAATGATCAGCACCATTACAGGCCCAAGCAGAACGGCAGATATTGAAAAAACTTTGGTTCTCGGAGCTCATGGACCAAAAGAATTATTTGTATTTTTAATTGAAGATTTCGCTTAAAATTTTTATTTCTAATATAATAGTTCTATTTTTATACTGTATACCAAAACAGTCTGCGGTTCATAATGAGCAATAAAACAAACTTACACTCGGTTATTACAGGTACAGGTAGCTATATTCCCGAAAACGTCATTACTGGCGCCTCTTTTTTAAACTCTACATTTTACGATAATGGGGTGGCTTTAGAAAAAGACATCAACGAAGTAATTAACAAATTTGCAGAGATCACAGAGATCCTGGAAAGACGTTATGTAGATGAAGATATTGTAAATAGCGACATTGCTGCAATAGCCGCTCAACGCGCAATTGATGATGCCGGAATCGACAAAGAATCACTAGACCATATCATCTTCTGTCATAATTTCGGAGACGTAAGAAGCGGTAGCAACAGAATGGATATCCTCCCTTCTTTGGCTGCCAAAGTAAAGCAAACCCTTCACATCAAAAACCCTGATTGCGTTGCATACGACATCATTTTTGGTTGCCCTGGTTGGGTACAAGGGGCAATACAGGCCAATTACCTAATTCAAAGTGGTGATGCTAAAAGAGTAATGGTTATTGGAGCAGAAACGCTATCCAGAATAACCGACCCTCACGATCGTGACAGCATGATATTTTCTGACGGTGCTGCAGCCGTTATTTTTGAAGCCCAGGATTCAGAAAATCCTTTAGGAATCATTGCCCATAAAACACAAACCTTTGCTGTTGATTATGCTTCATTGCTAGTAATGGGCAAAAGCAATAATCCTAATGAATCTAATGGCAATACGTACCTTAAAATGAACGGACGCAAGCTTTATGAGTTTGCTGTTATAAACGTTCCTCAAGTGGTAAAAAAGGCTATAGACAAAGCAGGAATAGACATTAGCGACATCAAGACAGTTTTCATACATCAGGCAAACGGGAAAATGGATACTGCCATCATGAAGCGTTTATTTAAGCTTTACGATTTGGATACCGTACCCGAAAACCTTGTTCCTATGACCATTTCCTGGTTAGGTAATAGCTCAGTGGCTACCATACCTACCCTTTTGGATCTTGTTCTTAAGGGAAAAGTGGAAGGCTATAAAGTAAAGAAAGGTGAATATGCAGTATTTGCATCAGTGGGCGCCGGAATGCACATCAACGCGTTTGTATATCGTTTTTAGTCTGCGCTTTTATCTATTCTTTTAATGCCGGCTTTTGCTTGGGTTTCAATGCTGCTTTCATAATCATGGTTTTTCATCTGAATAGCAATATTGAAAAAGGCTTTAGCTTTTGGGAAGTTCCCTTTCTTTTCATAGATCTTCCCAATCTGTAATGCAGAATTTGCAGCAAAATAATACTTTAGGTTTTTGCCCGTATTAATTGCATTTTGATAGTTTGTAAGCGCTATATCGTCCTTTCCCAGCTCATCATTTAAGCGCCCTAAACGATAATAGTATTCAGTTCTGTCTCTACCTGGAGCAAAGTCCTCTCCTTTGCTATCTTTTAGCTCTTCCAGGGCTTTAATATAATAGCCTCCATCAAATAGTAGCCTAGCCTTTAACAGGTCTTTATTTGCCACAGATTCTCCCGCCTCATTAAGCGCTTGTTTGTCTTTTTCCTGATAAGTATATCCTACTGACTTAACTTTGTTCATAAACGCAGAATAAGCGCCTGTATCGCCTTTTAACAAAGAAACCCATCCAATACGCAGGTTCGCATCCTTAATGTAATTAACGCCTTTATTTTGCTGTAAAAATCGATTAAAGTTCTGTACAGATGAATAATCTAATTTATTGAGCTTTGCAGATCCCAGTAAAAATTCGAGATAAGGAAAAGACTGGTACTCCGCTCCCGCTGGCCTATTGTTTAAAATACTGATGGCCTCATCATTGTGCCCATTCCTCGAACAAACCAATGCCTGCAAATATGTTTTTAATAGACTGCTATCTGCAATTCTGGAAGTATATTTCATTGTTTTAGGGTATGCCGACGGGCTATGCGCAATGTCGTTTAGCACAAACACGTAATAAAACACTACTTCTTCATAAAACGGTTCAAATTTAGATTGAGGTAAGCTTTCCGACAGCTTATCTAGCATAGCAATCCCACTTTGTAGATTTCCTTTTATGCCAAATGTAGAGAGTGTGCTCTTCAAAATCCCATCAGGCAAATTGCCCAAAAAAGCATTGATCAACCCCAGGCCTTTCACATTTAAGGCAAATGCCGGAAACTTCTTGTTATTATCTTGTAGCAAACCATTGGCCTTTTTAATTTCTCTGGCGGCAGTAAAATATTCACCATAACGGCCTCTAATCAAGGCCCACTGTAAGTTTATCTCTGCCTGAGCGTACAAATAATATGGAGATGATTCATCGCCGTCGGCAATTAGATCCAACCGCTTAGATTTATTCTCCTTTAGCCTGTCAAATTCATCTTTGCTCTCGGTAGTAAGCAAATAAAAATAGTCAACGTAGTTTTCCAATAAAGGAACAATTCCATTATCAGGATGAAGCTTTTTTTCTGCAGCAATTAGCTGTCTGGCAGCATTTAGCTTAAGTTCAAATATGTTCTGATAAGCCTTTTGACAGTTTGCGTTAAAGTCAAAATTTGCATAAATAGCTGTTGGTGATAGCAGCAACAGCATAATCAGAACACATTTACATACAGAACCGGAAATCATATTCATAATAGAGGCAAAAATTAACTAAATCAGTTGCAGCTTTCTTTAAGCAAAAATTCTTCCATAAAAAAGGCCAGAACATAATTCTGGCCTTTTAATAAATTCTTTTACTCGATATCCTATTTGCTCGCTTAAGCTGGCAATTCTTCGTGAGTAAGTGCTTCATCAACTAAGATTCTTCCGCAATGCTCGCAAACTATGATTTTCTTGCGTTGACGGATATCCAATTGACGTTGAGGTGGAATCTGGTTGAAACAACCTGAACATGAATCACGATCAATGGTAACAACAGCAAGACCGTTATTAGCATTACCTCTTAATCTCTTATAAGCTGTTAAAAGTCTCTCCTCGATTTGAGTTTCAGCCTTTTCAGCTTTTTTATTCAATGACTGCTCTTCTTTTTCAGTTTCAGCGGTAATTGTTTGTAATTCCCCTCTTTTTATCTCAAGATCTTTTTTTCTTGACTCTAAATCAGCAAGTGCTTTTTCATAAACATCAGTTTTTGAAGTAATGTCAAAACCAAACTCTCTGATTTTTTTCTCGCAAACCTGAATTTCAAGAGTCTGAATCTCAACCTCTTTAGTTAAAGCGTCGTACTCACGATTGTTTTTAACATCTTTTAACTGGGTCTCGTATTTTTTGATCAGGCCTTGAGCTTCCTTGATCATATTTTTACGCGTTACAATGGCATCTTCGGTATCATCCAATTCACTTTTGAATTTTTGTATACGTGTTTCCAGTCCTTCAACCTCATCTTCAAGGTCAGCTACTTCCATTGGTAATTCACCACGTATCTGACGTATTTTATCGATCTTAGTATGTAAGGTTTGTAATTCGTATAAAGCTTTTAGCTTTTGCTCTACAGTTTGTTCCATTAAATGAAATAATTTATGGGGTTTGTGTTATGCTCCGTTAAACGGATTGCAAAGTTAGGAAATTTTTCTTGAATAATATCTATCAACAAATTAGATGTAAATTGTTCACTCTCAAAGTGTCCGATATCAGCGATAACCAATTTTTCATCAGCATCAAAAAACTCATGGTATTTAAAATCTGCGGTTACAAAAGCATCGGCTCCGGCAGCAATGGCGTCCTTAAGCAGAAAACTGCCTGATCCACCACAAACCGCAACCTTTCTAATCCGCTTAGGTAGCAATTTAGTGTGTCTAATTACTACTGCGTCCATTCTGTCCTTAACCAAATTTAGGAAATCCTTTCCGTCCATTTCTTCTTCAAGCCAACCAATCATCCCTGCTCCAACCGTTTCTAAACGGTTTTCCAGGGCGTAAATATCATAAGCAACTTCTTCGTAAGGATGATTTTCGAACAAGGCTAAAAGCACTTTTCTCTCATCTTGAGCTAAAAATACCGTTTCAATTCTTATTTCAGGTTCATGATGCTGAACGCCTTTTTCGCCTACAAAAGCATTGGTATCCTCGCCACCTTTAAATGTTCCGGTGCCTTCGGTATTAAAACTACACTCGCTGTAGTCACTAATCTGACCCGCTCCTGCCTCAAATAATGCAGATCTCAGGACAGAAGCCTGAGCAGTCGGACAAAATGTCACTAGTTTTTTCAAAAGAGATCCCTTAGGGGTCAATATCTTTATGTTTTTTAGTCCAAGGCGCTGACTGATTACTCCATTAACGCCATATTTCACATGATCAAGATTAGTATGAATAGCATACAACGCAATATTATGCCTAATTGCCTTCAATACAACCCGCTCCACATAGTTTTTACCGGTAAGCTTTTTAAGCCCTTTAAAAACTATTGGATGATGCGTTATGATTAAATTACAATTCTGAGCAATTGCTTCATCTACAATGGCCTCTGTGCAATCAAGCGCAACCAGGGCCCCATGTATATCCTGATCAGGATGCCCAATCAGTAACCCCGAATTATCGTAATCTTCCTGATAATTTAATGGAGCAAACGCTTCCAGATGCTTTATTAAAATCGCTAATCTCATAAAATGTAAATTTACAATATGAAGAACAAATTTTCACTTTAAAATAAAAATGGTTTAAAATAAAAAAGAGGCTGTACAAAAGCACAATCCTCTTTATTTATGTCTATTTATGGCTTACGGCCCAGCGCACTCATTCTCTCTCGATCGTCCTGAATTTATTTCAGCATCTCGCACTAGCAAAGCTTTCTTCCTCTTGAGAGATGCTGAAATAAATTCAGCACAACGATGTAAGCGATCAAACATGGCGGTATAGGCGCTATAACTAACCTACTGAATATTTCCCATTTTAACCATTTGCAAACTTTCAAATACCATGCGCTGATTGTACTCAAAAGCAAGGTTTTTATGGTTTACTAAGTCAATTATAGTTCCTATAAAGCACAATCCGATTGTAAAGAAATACAAAACCCCCATACCAATCTGATTCACTAAAAACCTTGGCAATCCCGGAACAAAGAACCCTAAAATGCAATAAAGCACCATATCATCCGGATTTCTTCTTTTGCTTCCGTAAATCATTAAAAACCCTCTCAACTGTTGTTCACTAAATCCAGTAGTTGCAGTCTGCAAGTACGAATATTCCTGAGGCGTGATACCCGGTAACGTCATAAATGGTGAATCAAACATATCCTTCCTCCTTATATTTTAAAAACTTAATACTTAATTTTATGAGTATAACAATCCTGTATATAATAATCAGCAGGGCAGGTATTCCAAACCAATGGAGCTTAATGCTCTCTGCAATATTACCATGAAACAACTGCGTTAGCGCTCTTCCAATTCCACATCCCGGACACCAATCTATCCCCATGTTTGCTAGCGGACAAAGGGTAAAATGATGTTCATGTCCATGCAATTCTGGTTTTGCTAAAGCTAGCAACACTAAAGCCGATATCCAAAAAATGAGTTCTAATGGTATGCGGCTCAGCATTTTCATGTTATCCTCTTTTTACTTTAGATTGATTAATAGACACATTGTTACATCTAAAGCTAATCATAAATCTTACATTTGTGTTGTGAACATCCGCGACTTAATTAATCGATACAAAACAGATGAACGCGTTGTAGCATTGGCAAAGGCCCTTAACTCGGGCAAAGGTAATAAACTTCAACTAAAAGGACTAGTTGGTTCTGCCGATGCAACAATTGCAATAGCTACCTATTTTCTGCTCCACAAACCAATTTTATTTGTGTTACCGGATAGGGAAGAGGCGTCTTATTTTCTGGCCGATCTGGAAAGCATTCTGGATAAAGAAGTCCTTTTATTTCCATCTTCTTTCCGAAAAGCTTTCGAATTTACACAGGTAGATACCGCAAATGTACTTGCCAGGGCCGAAGTATTAAACGAACTAAATCACCATTCTGAATATGGAAAAATAGTAGTTACATACCCCGAAGCCCTTGCAGAAAAAGTAATAAACCGCTCTGTTCTCGAGAAAAACACCCTTGAAATCAGTCTGGGCGCTAAGCTAGGCATCGATTTCATCAACGAGTTCCTAATCGATTATGAGTTTAACCGCACCGAGTTTGTTTACGAGCCCGGTCAGTTTTCAATCCGCGGTGGTATAGTAGATATCTTCTCTTTCTCGCACGATTTGCCTTACCGAATAGAGTTTTTTGGTGATGAAATTGAAAGCATCCGTACTTTCGAAATAGAAAGTCAACTATCAGTAGAGGACGTAAAAAGCCTTACCATCATCCCAAATGTTCAATCTAAATACCTAACAGAAAGCAACATTAGCTTGCTTGATTATATAGAAAACGACACTCAGCTCTGGTTTAAGGACGTAGAGTTTACTCTCGACATCATCAAATCCGGCTATAAAAAGGCTGTTGAACTTTGGAAAGCTTTACCCGTAAAAGAAAAACAGGAAAACCAAGACTGGATAGACCCTAAATTCGCCTTTACTGATGAGAAAATGACAGCAGATATGCTTCAGGATTTCCTTTTAGTAGAGTTTGGAAAGCAGTTCTTCTACAAAACAGAGCAGGTTTTTCAGTTCGAAACCAAACCTCAGCCGTCCTTTAATAAAGACTTTAGCCTGCTTATTCATAACATTAAAGAGAATGAAAAGCAAGGCATTCATAACTTCATATTTAGCTCCTCAACCAAGCAAACCGAACGTTTATACGCCATACTAGACGATATAGACAAAACAGCAAAGTTTACCCCGGTAAACATTCCATTGAGAGAAGGATTTGTAGATGCGCAACAACATGTGGCCTTTTATACAGACCATCAGATTTTCGATCGTTTCTACAAATACAAGCTTAAAAGGGGCTATCAGCGCAGTCAGGCTATTACTTTAAAAGAACTTAGAGATTTAAAGCCCGGCGATTTTGTAACCCATATAGACCACGGAATAGGCAAGTATGCAGGTTTAGAAAAGGTAGAAGTAAACGGAAAAACTCAGGAAATGATCCGTTTGGTATATGCAGACAACGATTTGCTGTACGTAAACATCAACTCCTTAAATCGCATTGCAAAATACAGCGGAAAAGACGGCACCGCACCTAAAATGAATAAGCTTGGTACCGAAGCATGGGACAAGCTTAAAAAGACTACCAAAAAAAAAGTTAAAGATATAGCCCGCGATCTGATTAAGCTTTATGCCTTAAGAAAATCGCAGGTAGGTACCGCATTTGCACCAGACGGCTATCTGGAAACAGAACTGGAGGCATCTTTCATTTATGAAGATACCCCGGATCAGGAAAAGGCCACCAGCGACGTTAAAAAGGACATGGAAGCCCCACATCCAATGGATAGGCTTGTATGTGGCGACGTAGGCTTCGGTAAAACAGAAATCGCCATACGTGCTGCCTTTAAAGCCGTTGCCAATGGCAAACAGGCGGCTGTTTTAGTGCCAACCACCATTCTAGCCCTGCAACATTTCAAAACCTTTTCGGGCCGTTTAAAAGACTTCCCATGTACTGTCGATTACATCAACCGTTTTAAAACCAACAAGCAGATAAAAGAGACGCTTGCTAATGTAGCAGAAGGAAAAGTAGACATCATTATCGGCACACACCGCTTGCTTAGCAAGGATGTAAAATTCAAAGATCTGGGCATCATGATTATCGATGAAGAACAGAAATTCGGCGTTACATCAAAGGAAAAACTGAAGGCACTAAGGGTAAATGTAGATACCCTAACCCTTACAGCAACACCGATTCCACGTACCCTGCACTTCTCGTTAATGGGAGCGAGGGATCTTTCAATCATGAGTACTCCGCCACCAAACAGGCAGGCTGTAAATACAGAATTACACGTTTTTAATGATAAACTGATCCAGGAATCTGTTCAGTATGAACTTGATCGTGGTGGACAGGTGTTCTTTATCCATAACCGCGTAAACGACCTTCCTCAATTGGGCGGTTTAATACAAAAACTAGTTCCAAAAGCACGCATCGGTATTGCCCACGGGCAACTAGATGGTGATGCTCTCGAAGATGTAATGCTCGACTTCATTAACGGTGAAAAAGATGTATTGGTGGCCACAACAATTATTGAGGCCGGTTTAGATATTCCAAACGCAAACACCATCATCATTAACCACGCCCACATGTTCGGGCTAAGCGACCTTCACCAAATGCGTGGCAGGGTAGGTAGATCCAACAAAAAGGCTTTCTGTTACCTGCTTAGTCCACCGCTTTCTACGCTAACCTCCGAGGCGCGCAAAAGGCTAAGTGCAATTGAAGAGTTTTCGGACCTTGGGAGCGGCTTTAACATTGCCATGAGGGATTTAGACATCCGCGGTAGTGGAAACCTGCTAGGAGCAGAGCAAAGTGGCTTTATCGCCGAAATAGGATTCGAAATGTATCATAAAATCCTTGATGAAGCCATTCAGGAGCTAAAAGCCGACGAATTTAAAGGCTTATTTAAGGATGAACCTGAACGTGCCTTTGTTACTTTTACCCAGATAGACACCGATTTGGAATTATACATTCCTGATGATTATGTAACCAACATTACCGAAAGGTATAATTTATATACTGAGCTATCTAAAATAGAGAACGAAACGCAATTAAAAGCCTTTGAGCTAAGTTTAAAAGACAGATTTGGGCCTGTTCCAAAGCCTGTTAAAACCATGCTTAATGTGCTAAGATTACAATGGGTAGCCAAAAAACTAGCTTTCGAGAAGATCACTTTCAAAAAAGGCACTTTACGCGGTTATTTCATTACAGATAAGCAATCGTCATTCTTTGATTCAACAATGTTCAATAAAATATTGCACTTTGCGCAGGTTCACCCTCGATTGTGCAACTTGAAAGAAGTTAAAGACAGCCTCAGAATTGCCTTTGACAATCTTAACACAGTTGATGAAGCAGTAGAAATGCTAGAAATGGTGGTCAATTAATTTAAAGCGAAATGAATCCCCAAATACTGAAAGATCTGGTAACCATGCAAATGCCTTTTGGCAAATATAAAGGCCGTATTTTGTGCGATTTGCCAGAAACCTATCTGGTTTGGTTTCATACAAAAGGTTTTCCTCCGGGAAAACTTGGCGAAATGCTTGGTACGCTTTATGAAATTAAATTGAATGGGTTGGAGTATTTGCTTCAGCCACTAAAAGGCCCTAAGCGTTAATCGTAATTTTCCTTAGAATTTACTCGAGTCTTGTCCCTAACTTGGCTTGACTCAGTCCACAGTGAGTCCACGTTTTTCCAGAAAAAAGGTGGAGTCAGGGTAGACTCAACGTTTATTCACTGTGCTCTCATATGAGACCACTCCAGAGCAAGCCTCCTAGCTCATCAAAATAACAACTAGCGAATTATCAGGTACAGGTAAGTGTAAACTACTGGTGCGGCAATCAAGAGGCCATCAAACCTGTCTAACAAACCGCCATGGCCCGGTAAAAATGTACCCGAATCCTTAACGTCAAGGCTTCGTTTCAGCATAGACTCCACAAGATCTCCAAGTGTACCGAAACTTGCGATTAAAAGTGCCATTCCGGCCCAAATCCAGCTGCTTATTTCTGTAAATTGTAATGAGATAAGGTACGAGGCTAATACGGCTGTAAACATTCCTCCAAAGAAACCTTCCCATGATTTTTTAGGAGAATGGCGCTCAAAAAGACGTGTTTTTCCGAATTTCATACCAAACAGGTACGCACCTGTATCGTTTGCCCAAAGCATTAGCAAAAAGGCAAGGGGTAAATGGAAGCTATATTCGGGGCTGTTAACCAAAAAACCAAGTGAATAAAAGAAACAAAACGGCGTTGTAACGTACACAAAGCCCACAAAAGTGTAAGATATATTGGCAAAAGGGATTTTTGCCTTTTTATACAGCTCGCTAATAAATACCGAAAATAACAACGGTACTAAAAGCAACATATATTTGGTTTCGAACTGTAAATAATGGTATCCTGCGGTCATTAAAAAGATTAATGTAGCAGCAAAAAGAGCAATATTTCTATGTGGTCTTATTCCGGCAGTTTTAATCAGTTTAAAGAATTCCAGTAAGGCCGCAAGGCTCAATAGCAGATAAAAAATAGTAAATGTGTAGCCACCTAAAAAGATGGAACCCAGCATCACGATAGTAAAAAAGAAAGCGGTTATTGCTCTGGTTTTCATTAAATATTGTTTTCTAAAATGTATTGCTTCGCCTGATCCAGATGATCTGGATGTACAAGGACTGATAATATGCCAAAAGAGGTGTAAGATGAGTCCTTTTTATTTAAAACCACTGCATCTATATCTATTGCCATTAGTCCTTGTTTAAGGATTTCTGCCTGAAATTGGTCTTCTGTTTCGTAAACTTTAATCCAGTTGCTGTTCATATGATTTTGAGGTTTTAGTTTTAAAATAGTTGAATACCAGAATTGTTAAAATGAAACTAATCAGGTATCCGTACCAGGCAAAATGACTTGTATTGTCGGCTTCAGACAAAGGTATATTGTTTTTTTGCATATACCATGCTGCACATACTGCATAAGCATTATTTAAAAAGTGAGCCAGCATTGCATACCACAAACTGCCACTAAAATAATAGATGTATCCGAAGCCGGCACCCAATAATAAGCGCGGTAAAAAGCCATAAAACTGTAAGTGTATTGCACTAAAAAGAAATGCTGAAGCCCAGATTGCAACATGCGGATTATTAAAAATTCTTCCGAAGGAGCGTTGTACAGCCCCTCTGAACATCAATTCTTCGGCTATGCCGGGTAATAAGGCTATTAAAAAAAGATTAGCTACCAGCTCGTTAATATGCTGCATTTTTAAGAGCAACAATGTGGTTTGCATAGCCTCGTCTTCTTTCTGTCGCATCCAGCTTTCTATGGATTGTAGGAAATCAGGAAGTATCATTTTCTGATTAATTACCGCCGTCCATTCCATAAAAGGCATGGAAACCGCCATAATTAAAAAGACTAAAAGCAACAGGTTTGTCTCTGGTTTTTTAAAACCATAAAACACATTTATTTTCTTTTTTTCGGTTATAGCCAATAACAAAGGGGGGGCTAAAAACAATCCTACTGATTGCGCTATTAGCAGGATTTGCAATGCAGGTCGGTATTTTTCTTCGCCACCGGAAAGTATTACCGGATTGGTAAGCGCTCCAAATCCATAAATGGCAACTATAATAGCAAGTCCTATAAGTAGAAAAATAAAAATACCTGCTACTGCGTATCCCAGGAGCATAAGTAGCTGCGTATAAGGACTATTTTCGTCTTGTTGCTTTTGTATGAAACTCATTATTTTGATTATTTGTACCTTTGCAGCTTGAAATTTGCATTGAAGATAGAAAAATGTCTGTAAAGATAGGAAATATTGACCTGGGAGAGTTCCCTTTATTGCTTGCACCGATGGAAGATGTGAGCGATCCTCCTTTTCGTTTTGTTTGTAAACAAAGCGGGGTAGATATGATGTATACCGAATTTATTTCGTCGGAAGGATTAATCAGAGACGCTGCAAAAAGTAGGGCTAAGCTTGATATTTTTGAGTATGAGCGTCCTATTGGTATCCAAATTTTTGGAAGTGAGATTGAGCATATGAGAGAGGCTACTGAAATTGCTACTCTGGCTAAGCCTGATCTGATGGACATTAATTATGGTTGTCCGGTTAAAAACGTTGCTTGCAGAGGGGCTGGAGCTAGTTTGCTTCAGGATATCGATAAGATGGTTAAAATGACAGAAGCTGTTGTAAAAGCTACTCATTTGCCTGTAACGGTTAAAACCAGATTGGGCTGGGACGACAATACCAAAAATGTTGAAGAGGTTGCAGAACGACTACAAGACATTGGTATCCAGGCTTTAACTATCCATGGTAGAACCAGGGCTCAGCTGTACAAAGGTGAGGCTGACTGGACATTAATTAGAGAAATTAAAAGAAATCCACGGATAAAAATTCCAATATTTGGTAATGGAGATGTGGACAGCATACAAAAAGCGGCTGATTGGCGTTTAGAATATGAGATTGATGGCATCATGATTGGCCGTGCTGCTATTGGTTATCCTTGGATATTCAGGGAAATTAGACACTTTTTTAATACCGGTGAAACATTAGCCGGACCAAGTGTTGAAGAGCGTGTAAACGTGTGCAGAACGCATTTTGAGAAATCAATTGCATGGAAAGGGCCTAAAGTGGGTGTATTCGAAATGAGACGCCACTATGCCAATTATTTTAAGGGTTTACCAGATTTTAAACCTTATAGAATGCTACTTGTCAAAGAAGATAACATAGAAACTATCCATAGTATCTTAGATGAAGTGGCAGATAAATATCATAATATTGTCCCTGTTGGGGAAATGGCTTGATTTTTGAAAAACATTAGTATAAATAAATTTGTAATGGTTACAGCAATAACAGAAGGTGTTAAAATTTCGGTAGAAACAGTGTATCAGGATGAATATTCAAATCCAGGAAATGATCACTACGTTTTTGCTTATCGCATCAATATAGAAAACCTCTCAGATTACGCAATACAGCTTAAAAGACGCCAATGGTTGATTTTTGATTCAAGCGGCACTCAAAGAGAAGTAGAAGGCGAAGGTGTTGTCGGTTTACAGCCTGTAATTGAGCCTGGAGAGAGCCATTCGTACGTTTCAGGATGTAATTTAACGACTGACATGGGTACCATGACAGGCAGCTATTTAATGGCTCGTTTGGTTGATGATACTGAATTTACTGTTGGTATTCCTAAATTTAGTTTAATTGCTGCTTACAGATTGAACTAACCTTTTTGTCTACCAAATAGTACGGAAACAAAATAGATTAGGTTAGTCATGGCTCCTAATGCAGCTACCACATAAGTCATGGCTGCCCACCAAAGGGCATCTTTTGCCTGAGTATTTTCTTCGGATGTATAAAGCACTTCTTTATTGTTTTTAAGCCATATTAGCGCTCTTCTGCTGGCATCAAACTCTACAGGTAGTGTAATTACACTAAAAATGGTAATTAGCGCTAATCCTGCCACGCCAATGGTTAAAACAAAAGGATTAAAGGTAAATGCTATTAGCAAAACTCCCAGTATCAATACCCATTGTAAAAGGTTAGAGGTAATACTTACCAAAGGAACCATATTGGTTCTGAGGTTTAACCAGCTGTATGATTTAGCCTGTTGTAAGGCATGGCCACACTCATGAGCGGCAACTGCAGCTGCTGCAACGCTACGCCCATAGTAAACATCTGTACTTAGGTTAACTGTTCTATCTGCTGGATTGTAATGATCTGATAATTGTCCATCGGTACTCATCACCCTCACATCAAATATCCCATTGTCGTGTAGCATTTTCTCTGCTACTTCTTTTCCCGAAAATCCCGAATTCAATTGTGTTTCTGCATATTTCGAAAATTTACTTCTAAATCTCCATTGTACAAACATGCTTAATATTAGAACCGGGATTATTAAAAACAAATAAATTCCCATTATTTTAGTTTTGTCTATTAGTTGTTTTTAATCAAAAACTGTTCCCAATTGCCCTGAAAATCAAAAAATAACATAATTTTATATTATGTCTGCATTCATTTCTTATTGGGAAAAAAAGCACTTCTTTAATTATGATATCATCATCATAGGAAGCGGAATTGTGGGCCTTAATGCGGCTATTTACTTAAAAACTAAATCTCCCAATTTAAGTGTTGTTGTGCTGGAAAGGGGCTTTCTGCCTTCAGGAGCGAGCACAAAGAATGCAGGCTTTGCTTGTTTTGGGAGTGTTTCTGAACTGATAGAGCAGGAGAAAATTATAGGAACTACCGGTTTATATAATTTAATCGATAAACGTTGGAATGGTTTGTTAAAGCTTCGTAAACTATTAGGAGATAGTTCTATCTCATTTAATAATTATGGTGGTTATGAATTATTTAAGCCATTAGAAAATGAATTATCTTCATTGTGTGTGTCTAAAATTGGGCATTACAATAATATTTTAAAGGAAATATCCGGTAAAAAGGATGTTTTTAAAACTGCACCTCATAAAATTGCTGAATTTGGCGTTAAAGGTATTGAAGTGCTTTTAGAAAATACTTTAGAAGCTCAAATTGATCCCGGAAAAATGATGTTTGGCTTGCTTGATAAAGCAAGAGAACTGGGTATAGTTGTTTTTAATTCTTGCTCAGTTGCTGAATTGCGAGAAGAAGGGGATAGACAGATAATTGTTACTCCTGATGGTAACTTTAGCTGTAAAAGGGTGCTTTTATGTAATAATGCCTTTGTAAAAGACTTGCTTCCATCATTGGATATTGTCCCCGGAAGAGGACAGGTAATTATCACTAAACCTATAAAGGATTTAAAAATAAAAGGTACTTTTCATTACGATAAGGGTTATTATTATTTTAGAAATATAGATGGCAGAGTGCTTTTAGGTGGAGGTAGAAATCTGAATTTTAAAGCAGAAGAGACTACTGAATTTGGTAATACTGAATTGGTTCAAAATGCCCTGCTAAAATTATTGTCGGAAGTAATTTTACCTGATTATTCTTTTGAAATAGAACAAAACTGGAGTGGCATAATGGCCTTTGGATCTTCGATTGATCCTATAATTAAAGCTATAAAACCCAATGTTTTCTGCGCAGTAAGGTGTAATGGAATGGGGATTGCTATGGGTACTCAAACTGGGGAAGATGCTGCCAGGCTTGTTCTTGATTCACTATAATCCAATAAAATAATTACTATTTATTTTTGCATTTTAAAGTTATTATGGTCACTTTTGATAACAATATTAGTATGGAAATAGCAGGAATAGTATTATTAGTTGTCATCTTAGTAGCCCTCATTTTTTTATTGTTTAAAAAACCAGCGGCTAATCAAAATCATATTGCTCTTTTAGAGTTAAAAGAACTTGAACACCAAAAATCATTGAATTGGTTAAAGGAAGAAAAGTTGAAAATGGAAGATGAACTGAATGATCTTCGACTCAATTATATGAATGAGCGCAGTAAGGTTATTAAAGCTGAAGAATCGCTTATTGCACAACGCGAAAAACAGATTGAACAGGATAAATATATTGCCGAGCTGCAACAAAGATTTAAACTGGAATTTGAAAATATAGCTAATAAAGTTCTTGAAGAAAAAACAGCAAGATTTACTGAACAGAATCGTACCAATCTTGATATTATTTTAAATCCATTTAAAGAAAACATCAAAGCTTTTGAGGAGAAAGTTGATAAAGTTTACAAATCTGAATCTGACGAGAGAAATATCTTAAAGGGTGTGATCTCTCAATTAATGGATCAGACCAAGCAAATTCAGGAAGATGCCAATAATTTAACCAAGGCGCTGAAAGGTGATAATAAAAAACAAGGAAACTGGGGCGAGGTAATACTTGAACGTGTTCTGGAAAGATCAGGTTTAGTAAAGGATAGAGAGTACAGGATACAGACCAGTTTAAGCTCTTCTGATGGGGGTAGGATGCAACCGGATGTTATTATTGACCTTCCGGACGATAAACATATTATAATCGATTCTAAGGTATCCTTATTAGCTTATGAGCGTTTGGTTACTGCAGAGAGTGATGAGGATAAAGAACTGCATTTAAAACAGCATCTTATTTCTATTAAAACTCATATACAAGGCTTATCTGCTAAGAATTACCATGAGCTTTATCAGATCAATTCTCCTGATTTTGTATTACTTTTTATACCTATAGAATCTTCTTTTGGTATAGCTGTTCAACAAGATGCTGAGCTTTTTAATTATGCCTGGGACAGGAAAGTGGTGATTGTAAGTCCTTCTACTTTACTGGCTACTTTACGCACCATTGCAAGTATTTGGAAACAGGAAAGACAGAATAGAAATGTACTTGAAATTGCACGTTTAAGTGGCAATATGTATGATAAATTTGTTGGCTTTTTAACTGATATGGAGGGTATTGGAAAGAATATTAAACAAAGCCAGGATGCTTACGATAAGGCTTTAAATAAGCTTTCTACGGGTTCAGGTAATCTTTCTACTACTTCTGAGAAAATCAAGAAATTAGGTGCCAAAGCTACTAAGCAGATTGACACCAAATTTCTGGACGCTAACTTACCTGAAGAGGAAGATAGCTTATAATTTAAATGCATTCCATCCTTGTGCTTTTAATTCGTGCACAACATTGGATTTAGAGATCATTTTACAACCTGAGTTTTTATCTGTAATGTGACCAATAATGGTAATATCCACATCATTTTTTAACTTAGGATAGTCTTCTTGTTTAATGGTAAATAGCAATTCATAATCTTCACCACCACTTAAAGCACAAACAGTAGGATCTAAGCCTAATTCACGTGCTGTTTCATAAGTCATTGGATCAATTGGAATTTTTTCTTCGTAAAGGTTACATCCTTTTTCTGATTGTTGACAGAGGTGTAATATTTCGGAAGCTAAGCCATCAGACACATCAATCATTGATGTTGGTTTTATTTCCATTTGGGCTAAAAGATCAACAATATCTCTTCTTCCTTCAGGTTTTAACTGACGTTCAATAATGTAATCTTTACCTTCTAAATCTGGTTGAATATTAGGGTTTTCCAAGAAAATTAGCTTCTCTCTTTCTAAGATTTGCATACCAACGTAAGCACCTCCTAAATCTCCTGAAACACATAAAAGATCGCCTTCACCGGCTCCATTTCTATAAACAACATCGTCTTTATCAGCATAACCAATGCTGGTTACACTAATCACCAATCCTTGTTTGCTTGCAGAAGTATCGCCACCAATAAGATCAATATTGAATTTATTGCAGGCAAGTTCAATTCCTTTATAAATTTCTTCTACAGCCTCCAATGGAAATTTGCTCGACAAGCCAACAGAAACTGTTACTTGAGTTGCAATACCATTCATAGCGTAAATGTCGCTTAGGTTTACTTGAACTGCTTTATAGCCCAAATGCATCAAGGGTACATAAGCCAGATCAAAATGTATTCCTTCAAGCAAAAGATCTGTGGAAATCAGTACTTGTTTATCTTTAAAATTTAATACTGCAGCGTCGTCTCCAATGCCTTTTATACTGCTCTCATGTCTTATTTTGAAAGTATCTGTTAAATGCTTTATCAGCCCAAATTCTCCCAACTCTGAAATATCAGTTCTTTCTTTATTCTCAAACATTATATTGTTGTTTTACAGTAAATTAACATAGTTATCAACATTCATTTTTCTACTAATTAAGCCACTTTTTATAGTGAATTAAAACCCTCGTCATCATCAATTAAAGCTCTCGTCATCCTGAATTTATTTCAGGACCACTCAAGAGAAAAGAAGCCCTGCTAATGCGAGATCCTGAAATAAATTCAGGATGACGAGGGTATTATTAGATTTTTATAAGACTAACTTTATAAGCCTAAATTTACAAGCCCAAATTTGCAGAAATCTCAAGCATTCTTTCAATCGGTTTTCTTGCCCTTACAATGATATCTTCAGGCACTGTTACCTCAGGACTTTCATTTTTTAAGCATAAATAAAGCTTTTCTAATGTATTTCTTTTCATATATGGGCAGTCATTACATGCACAATTGTTGTTTGGTGGTGCAGGAATGAAGGTTTTTGTCGGATTTGCCTTCTCCATTTGATGAATAATACCACTTTCTGTTGCTACAATGAACTCCTGAGCGTCGCTATTGATAGAATATTTTAATAATCCTGTTGTAGAGCCAATATAATCAGCCATTTTTAGCACAGCTTCTTCACATTCCGGGTGCGCAATAAATTTTGCATTAGGATGGCGCTCTTTTAGCTTGGTTATTTTCTCTCTTGAAAATATTTCGTGCACCATACACGCTCCATTCCACAACACAAGATCTCTTCCGGTCTTTTTTGCTACCCAGGCACCTAGATTTTTATCTGGTCCGAAGATTATTTTCTGATCTTTTGGTAAACTTTCAACAATTTGAACAGCATTTGTGGACGTGCAAACGATATCACTCAATGCCTTCAGTTCTGCTGTACAGTTTACATAGGTAATTACCAGGTGATCAGGGTATTTTTCTTTAAATTTCTTAAATAAATGAGGTGGGCAACTATCTGCTAATGAGCAACCTGCCTTTACATCTGGTAATAAAACTTTTTTACTAGGAGAAAGAATTTTAGCAGTCTCTGCCATAAAATGTACTCCGGCAAAAACAATGATATCTGCCTCAGTCTTAGCAGCTTCCTGAGAAAGTCCTAAACTATCTCCAATATAGTCTGCTATATCCTGAATATCAGGCTCCTGGTAGTAATGAGCCAGTATAATCGCATTCTTTTCCTTTTTTAATTTTTCAATTTCTTCAAAAAGGTCAAGTGTGGGATCGATCTTTTCATCTACAAAACCTTTTCTGTTAATTTCCTCTAAGGTGTCCATTTTAATGAGTTGATATTTTCTTTTTAACGTTTCGTTTTTTAATGAAGTACAAAGAACAGGATAAATTTTAATTATCTGTTTTGGAACTTTTGTAAATGTACGGAGCTTTCAACACTTCAATAAATTATAATTATTTAATATAAATAGATTTCTATTGTTTATTAGTGTGTTAGTATTGTTTAAAAGTACTTCAAAAAAATGCGTCTTTATGACTTATTAGTAACTTATTAACATTTATATTACATTTTTAACAAAAATATCGGCTGATTTACAACGATATATTAATTGAAGCTAAAACTTATCAATACGAATATGTTTATTGTTAGTTGGTGAATAAAAAGTTAATAACCCTAGTGTTTATGCTTAAAAATAAGTTAAAATATTGTGTCGAATTACCATTTTAGCTTAGCTTTAAACATTCAAATAAAATTGTTCTATTTATTTAGACAAGTAGTTAACAATTATATCAACGTTGTTAACAAAGTAGTGGAAATAACACATTTTAATGAGAAAAGTAGATTTTTTGGTCATAGGATCGGGTATTGCTGGTTTGAGCTTTGCATTGAAGGCAGCTAAACATGGTAAGGTATTAATTGTAACTAAGTCAAATGAGGACGAATCCAATACAAAATATGCCCAGGGTGGAGTTGCTGTAGTTGTTGATAAAGATGATTCTTTTGAAAAACATATAGAAGATACTCTGATTGCCGGCGACGGTTTATGTGATAAACATATTGTAGAAGTAGTTGTTACTGAGGGGCCTCAGCGTATACAAGAGATCATTGACTATGGGACAAATTTTGATAGGGATGGTGCTGGCGTATATGATTTAGCTAAAGAGGGTGGGCATTCTGAACACCGTGTTTTGCACTATAAAGATGTAACAGGCTATGAAATCGAAAGTGTGTTATTAAAGCAGATTCATCAGAATGATAACATAGAGATATTAACACATTACTTCTGTTTAGAGTTAATTACCCAACATCATCAGGGTATACATGTTGATAAAGGTAGTGAAGATATTAACTGTTATGGTATATATGCCTTTAACACAGAGCTTAACGATGTGGAAAAGATATTGGCAAATGTGACTATCATGGCTTCTGGTGGTGCGGGACACATCTATTCTAGCACAACAAATCCAGTTATTGCAACGGGTGATGGAATGGCGATGGTTTATAGAGCAAAAGGAAAAGTTAGGAATATGGAGTTTATTCAGTTCCATCCGACAGCTTTATACAACCCTGGCGAGTATCCTGCCTTCTTAATTTCGGAGGCTGTACGTGGTTTTGGAGGAGTACTTAGAAGGAAGAATGGTGATGAATTTATGTACGAATATGATAAGCGTGGATCATTAGCACCGAGGGATATTGTGGCGAGAGCTATAGATGCTGAAATGAAAAAATCGGGTGAGGATTTCGTATATCTGGACATTAGAAATAGAAAAAAGGCTGATATTTTGGCTCATTTTCCTAATATATATGCTAAATGTTTATCCATAGGTATAGATATGACAAAGGATCTTATACCGGTTACTCCCGCTGCTCATTACATGTGTGGTGGTATATTGGTTGATGAGTTTGGAAGATCGACTATAAAAAATTTATATGCTTGTGGAGAGTGTTCTTCGACAGGTTTGCATGGTGCCAATAGATTGGCTTCTAATTCGTTACTGGAAGCGCCTGTTTTTGCACATCGTATATTTGAACATGCGATAGCTCATTTTATGGATAATGTGATTCCTGATAATATTCCGGAATGGAATGATCATGGTGTTACGCAGTCAAATGAGGATATATTGGTTACTCATAATTTAAGAGAAACTCAGAAATTGATGAGTGATTATGTGGGTATTGTTCGTTCGGATTTCAGGTTAGAACGGGCTATGAGACGCCTGTATTTGTTGTATCAGGAAACGGAAGATTTCTATAAAGGAAATAAGGTTTCTGTAAAACTTTGTGAGCTGAGAAATGTTATTCAGGTTGCGTTCATTGTTATTAAATCGGCAATGGCTAGAAAGGAGAGTAGGGGACTTCATTTTACCACTGATTATCCTAAACATTCAGAACAATTAACCGATACAATTTTTTAATTATGCCAGTTATATTACCAGTTAAAGATGTACATCCTAGGTGGGATGAAAATTGTTTTATTGCTCCAAATGCCACTATAGTAGGTGATGTAGTTATGGGGAAAAATTGCTCTGTTTGGTTTAATGCAGTGATTAGAGGCGATGTAAATAGTATTACTATTGGTAATGACAGCAATATTCAGGATGGTGCTGTTATTCATGCTACGTATTTAAAAGCAGCTACAAAAATTGGAAATAGAGTATCTATTGGGCACAATGCTATCGTTCATGGTTGTACTTTGCATGACCATATATTGGTTGGTATGGGGGCTATTATAATGGACAATGCTGTTGTTGAAGATTATACCATTATAGCTGCCGGAGCGGTTGTTTTGGAGAATACTCATTGCGAAAGTGGCTTTATTTATGCCGGAACTCCTGCAAAAAAAATAAAGCCCATTACCGAAGAGCAAAGGGCTTTATTAAACAAGTTACCAGACAATTACATTATGTATTCTGACTGGTTTAGATAGTTTATTCTTTAGGAATAGTAATTACTTCATTTCTTTCCCAGTTTGGTCTTATAGATAGTTCTTTAGGCTCATTCCATATCTTTTCTGGTTGTAAACCGAGGGGCACATTTCCGGTGTCCCATACACCGTTTTTATTGGTGTCATAAGTTATCCTTATGAAATATTTTCCTCCTTTGTAATTGCTAAAAGTTACTGTAGTATCTTGTTTTACTAAAATGGTGTTCACCAGATTTTTATTACCATCAATAATGTCTAAAATGTAGCTTTTCTGTTTTTCCGGAGGTACAATTTTAACTTTTAAGGTTCCATAATCGTCTTTTTTACCAAGCTCCAAAGTTGTCTTTATTTCTTTGTTTTGAGCTTTAAAAATGGCTGTAAATGCACCAGGGGCAAACTTGATATCATAGATAGTTTTTTGCTTCCAGGCATGTCTGAAATAAAAAGAGAGATGATCTAGACTATCTTTAGTTACAGTGAAATTTTTGTTATCTACAGAGTCTTCTAATAGGGTTATTTTACTGGCATCAAAACTTTCTATTGGAAAGTTGAAAGTGAATTTTAATGTTCGGCCTGGAGGTAGTGTACGATTGTCAAGATTATTTATTGCTGTTAATGTTCTGGTATAGGTTTCTTTTTTACCTCTTGTAAGCGTTGATGTTTGAAGTAATTTGCCGTTTTCTTTGATACTTATTTTGGTTGAATCGAAGCTTAGATCGGTAAGCCAAATTTTTAATGAATCGTTGTTTTTACTGAATTTGATTATTTTGGATGCATCTAAAGCAGGGGGATCTATTACAGTAACTTCTGGTTTTTTTAGCTTTTGATTAAAGTTAAAAGTTATACTTCCATCAGGATTTAAACGTTTGTCTAAGATTCTGAATTTGGTTGCATCTTCTCTAAATAGTTTTACATTCACACTATCGAGGTTTTTAGTTAGAACTATAGAATCCTTTATAAAACCAATATCTTCAGTGCCTTGTTGATAGATTTTATCTCCATTTTTCTCTTTTAGAACGTACAATTTGTAGGTATCACTTCTTAAATTTTTTAAGCTATAATTGCCGCTACTATCTGTTAAAGTATAGAATGAGGGTTTTCCTTTACCGAAAAGCGTATCTCTGTTTAGGGGAAGTATAAAAGCAAGTGCATCTAGTTCCGGCTCTCCAGTTAAGGAATTTGTCACTTTCCCTTTGATAGTTAATGAATCTAGCTTCGGACCGGTAGAGAATACGTATGTTAAATTTTTAACCGGATTGGATTCGTTCACGTCAGCAATAGCTTTTCCGAAATTTAAAGTATAGGTGGTATTTTTTTCGAGACTGTCTGGAAAGGTAATCTCTAGTTTTTTTCCTTTTGTTTTTAGGACTGGAGGTTTAGGCATTTCAGGAGAAACGGAGAATTCTTTGAACTCATTCTGTATCTTAAAATATTCGTCAAATTCAATGACAACTTTTTTGGCTGTAAAATTTGTGGTCAGATCTTTTGGTTCCATTTTTAAAACCTTAGGTGGTGTAGTATCTCTTGGACCTCCCTGGGGCTGCTGAATACTTGCACAGCTATAAATTAAGGCAATTAGTAAAAATAGAGCTGTGAAATTTCTTATTAAAACTATGTTGTTGTTATTAGCCATTTATATGAGTTGTATTGAAATTAAACCTTTTTTTAATGGATATTATTAAAACTTTTTAAAAGTGTCTTAAATCGCTTTAAAACAAGCCTGTTTTTAAGACACTCTGTTGGTATTTAAATTATTATTATACAGTTAGTTACGGCTTATTTACTAATATGGACCATTAAAACTGATATATCAGATGGCGAAACTCCTGAAATTCGGGATGCCTGACCAAGAGTTCTTGGTTTTATCTTCAATAATTTTTCTCTGGCCTCTTTTGATAAAGATACCAATTGTGAATAGTCAAAATTTGGATTGATATCTTTGTCTTCCATCTTTTGCATTTTATTTACAATTTCCTGTTCTTTTTCGAAATAGCTTTCGTACTTGATTTTTATTTCAGCTTGCTCGATGGTTTCTTTATCGAACTGATCCAGGAATTCATTAAAGCTAGGATTGACTGTTCTTATGTCATTTATGCCAACTTGTGGGCGACTTAATAAGTTAAATACCTTAACCGTCTGATTTAGAGCACTTGTGCCTAATTCTTCTAAAAGGGCATTAGCTTGAACCATGTCAATTGCCTGTTTTTTAGAGAATTCGACAATTGCATCAGAGTTCGCTACTTTTTTCTTTACAAGATCTAAGCGCTCGTCGTTTATTAAACCAAGATTGTGGCCAATAGGGGAGAGCCTGATGTCTGCATTATCTTGTCTAAGTAAAAGTCTGTGTTCTGCTCTTGAAGTGAACATTCTATAAGGCTCTTCGGTTCCTTTAGTTACGAGGTCATCAATTAAAACACCAATATAAGATTCAGAGCGTTTCATGATGAGTTCATGTTTGTCTTTTACCTTCTGATGTGCATTGATTCCAGCTATAAAGCCTTGACTAGCAGCCTCTTCGTATCCTGTAGTGCCATTTATTTGACCTGCAAAGAACAGATTACTGATCAATTTGGTCTCAAGAGTTAACGACAATTGGGTAGGTGGAAAGTAGTCGTATTCTATGGCATATCCAGGTCTGAACATCTTTGCATTTTCAAATCCTGGGATCTTGGTTAGTGCTTTATACTGTACATCTTCAGGCAAGGAAGTAGAGAATCCATTAACGTATATCTCACAGGTATTCCATCCCTCAGGCTCTACAAATATTTGATGTCTTTCGCGTTCAGCAAACCTATTGATTTTATCTTCAATTGAAGGACAGTATCTAGGACCTAATCCTTTGATGCGTCCTGTAAACATTGGAGACTTTTCAAATCCTTCTTTTAATGTCTCATGAACTTCTGAGTTGGTATATGTAATCCAGCAACAGCGTTGTTCGGTTGGCCTGGCTACATCGGTATAGGAGAAGCGGCCAGGGTTTTCGTCGCCCCACTGTTCTTCCATTACACTGTAATTTAAAGAGCGTCCATCTATGCGGGGTGGGGTACCAGTTTTCATTCTGCCGGCTTCAAATCCTAACTCTGTAAGTTGTTCAGTTATTCCGGTTGCTGCCTTTTCTCCCGTGCGACCACCACCAAATTTCTTCTCTCCAACATGGATAACCCCATTTAAAAATGTTCCATTTGTAAGCACAACTGACTTGCCTTTTATCTCAACTCCTAGTGAAGTTTTGACTCCGACTACAGTGTTGTTTTTAATAATTAGACTGCTAACCATGTCTTGCCAGAAGTCTACATTAGGAGTTCTCTCTAAAGCTAAGCGCCATTCCTCTGCGAATCTTTTGCGATCATTCTGAGTTCTTGGACTCCACATAGCCGGACCTTTTGAAAGATTTAGCATACGAAATTGAAGAGTTGTCTTGTCGCTGATGATTCCAGAGTAGCCACCCATCGCATCAATTTCTCTAACGATTTGTCCTTTTGCTACTCCACCCATAGCGGGATTGCAACTCATTTGTGCGATGGTTTCCATATTCATTGTAATCAACAAAACAGAGGAACCAAGGTTCGCTGCCGCTGCTGCAGCTTCACAACCTGCGTGTCCTGCACCGACAACAATTACATCATATTCATTAAACATAACTTAGTATATTTTGTATGTTCCACGTGAAACTCTGAGCCCTCTGGGGCGATTGTTTCACGTGGAACGTGTTTGCAAAGATATTAATTAAAGATGCGTTAGAGCGCGTTAAATAAGCTCTAACGAGTGTGTTTAATTTTGAAATAACGGTTAAAAAGGTCTTTTGAGGGGTGTTTGAAATAATAGACCCCTGTGTTGAATAAGTTTTTTTGATTTTTGAATCACGCGTGGAACTGCTATTTGTACACAATGATTTAGCGTTCAGCGAAGCTACTTCGCCGTCATTTAATTCAAAAAAACAGATTTCAGTTATCCTTTTCATCGTTGTTTTTTATTTTTCAGAAAGGGTTAACCATCTCTCTGTTGCGGTGTCCATTTCACTAGTTAGCGTTTCAATAGACTTGGTGACAGCTTGAATTTCGATATAATTAGCGCTGTCAATTTCTAAAAGAGATTGAGTTAGTTTTTCTATTTCAGATTCGATCTGAGAAATCCTTGAGTCAAGATCTTCTAATTCTTTCTGCTCCTTGTAGCTTAATTTTTTTTGAGCAACTGGGGTAGGAGTAGAGACTTGAGTTTCTTTCTTTTTTACTTCTGGTTTTTCTTTTGCAGCATCAAGACTCAGTCTGTATTCTGAATAGTTTCCATTATAAATGGTTACCTCTCCGTTTCCTTCCATTATGAATAGTTGCTCGCTCATTTTATCTAGCAAGTATCTATCATGGGAAACAAGAATTAATACACCTGGGAAGTTCTCAAGAAATTCTTCAAGAACATTTAGTGTGTCAATATCAAGATCGTTTGTTGGCTCATCCAGAATTAGAAAATTTGGGTTTTGCATTAAGACTTTCATCAGGTGCAAACGCTTTTTTTCGCCCCCACTTAATTTCTCAACCATGCCATGTTGTTTCTTCGGCGGGAAGAGGAATAAGGTTAAAAGTGCGGAAGCGGAGATCGTTTGTCCATCTGCCATTTTAATATATTCGGCATCAGATTTTACAATATCAATAACACGTTCTTTTTCATTGAATGCTAACCCCCCTTGTTTATAGTAACCATAAACAGTAGTTTCTCCTGTGCTAACTTTACCTTTTTCTGGCTTAAGAAAACCGGTGATGATATTTAATAACGTAGATTTTCCAGTTCCATTTTTACCCGCCAAGCCAATTCTATCTGCGCGTTTAAAAGTGTAGCTGAAATCATTTATGATTTTTTTATCATCAAATGACTGACCGATATGATCTAACTCAAGAATTTTGTTTCCCTGACGCGCCATTTTTACATTTAAAGTAATGCTTTGATTGTCAGTTCTTTGCTTGGTTTTGCTATCTAAGTCGTAAAATGCGTCAATTCTAGCTTGAGATTTGGTTCCCCGGGCCTGTGGCATCCTCCTCATCCACTCTAATTCTTTCTTTAAAAGATTTTTGTTCTTTTGAAAAGTGCTTTCGTCGGCAGCTTCTCTTTCAAATTTCTTTTCAAGGAAGTAAGCGTAGTTACCATTGTAGTTATATATTTTACCTCTATCTAACTCAACGATTGTGTTACATACATTATCCAGGAAGTAACGATCGTGCGTAACCAAAAGGATTGTTTTGTTCCCTGAGGTAAGCAATTTCTCCAGCCATTCAATTGTATCTATATCCAAGTGATTGGTAGGCTCATCTAATACATAAATCTCAGGATCTTCTATAAGTAGTTTCGCTAATGCTAAGCGCTTTTTCTGTCCACCGGATAGGGTAGATATCTGCTGTTGCAAATGATTAATGCCCATTCGGCTTAAGATGGTTTTTATCTCATGCTCATATTCCCAAGCATTGTGTTCGCTTAATTCTTCATACAGACGATTTAATGTTTTTTCATCTGGGTTTGGGTCCTCTATTAGCTCTTCATATTCTTTGATGAGCTGTTGTTGTTTATTTTCTAGCGAAAAAATAAAGTCACTAATAGAATAACCCTCAGGAAAAGAGGGCTCCTGATCAAGAAATCCGATTTTTACGGATTTATTCTTTACAATTTTTCCTTCCAATGGAGAAAACCTTTCGGCAAGAAGTTTTAACAAGGTGCTTTTTCCGGCACCGTTAATACCTACCAACGCTACGCGTTGCCCAGTTTGGATTCCAAGGGTTAAGTTTTTAAATAGCCATTCGTCGTGATAAGCATGGCCTAAATTTTCGGCTGCAATAAGTGTGCTCAAAGTCTGTGTTTAACGATATTAGAGATAAGAAATTACTACAAAAGTAAGCAATAATTATTTGGTATGTAGTTGGTCCTATTTAATATAAAGGATTTTGATCTCCAACAAACATAAGTCTTGGCATTTAATGTAACAGAAAAGTTGCATAATGCTTAAGAAATAAAATTTAAAACAGATTTTGCAGACAAATAGCCCTGAAAAATGACCTTTATAGCTTGCTTTGGCTGCAATAATTGGGGCTGTTCCAATGTCTTTATCAGAAAAGCATTAAAGGGCCTTAAAAAGCCTGAAAAGAGGATAAAACAGCTTTTACACTTTTTAGAAAAAAAAGAAGATTTGGTGCTCGTTTTTGACCGAAGAATCCGGCCGATTTGATCAAAATATAATTTAGAATGAATCTTAAGAATTCGCTAGAAGAGCGAGGTAGTGATCTTCACGATCAGTCATCTTTGTTTTTGCCGCTTTGCCTTTGTCTTTGTATCCTAAAAGGTGAAGGGCTCCATGAATCATTACTCTACACAATTCTTGTTCGACAGTGTGCTTAAATGTTGCTGCGTTTTCCTTTATTCGCTCAATGCTTATAAATATATCGCCTACAATCGTTTTAAGCTCTTCAGAGTTATCAAAAGTGATCACGTCAGTATAAGTGTCATGATTAAGATAATCCTGGTTTATACGCAATAAATATTCGTCTGAGCAGAGGATAAAATTTAATTCCTTTAACTGATACCCTTCTGCTTCAACAGCAGACTTAAGCCAATTCTTAATGATTGTCTTTTTTTTAACGGTATAATTGGTGTCTTCAGTAAAAAAATTAACGCTCGCTTTGCTCATCAGATCATAAATTATTGGGGCAAATTTAGCAATTTAAAATACTCAGTTATTTTCTTTTTGTAAAAGAAGTTTAAATCAGGGGGCAGTTTCTGAAGCCATTCTGTTTCTGATTGCTGAGTTTTTTTAAATTTCTCGAGCATTTGTTTGTAGGATGGAGGGAAGTCTTTAGCTGATTTCGCTTCTCTTTTTGAATCCTGATCTTGTTCGCGCTCGGCATTTTCTGCATCAAGTAATTTTGTGAGGATGCTTTTTTGACGATTAAGGGTTTCTTGCTCTATTTTTTTATTAACTAAATCACTTTCAGTCGCCTTCATGTCCTGAATCATTTGATTGAGGTTTCCAAGGCCGTTTTTACCGTCTTTATTTTGGTCTTGATTTATCTTTTGAAGAGCTTCTCTGATCATTTGCTGTTGCTGCGCCATTTTAGCAAACTCTTGGCTCATTTGTCCTTTAGGTGCGGTGCCTTTGTTTCCATTCTTTTGGAGCTCCTCTCTAGCCTTTTGCATGCTGTTGTTAAGCTGTTTTTGCATCTGCTGAAGTTGTTGCATACTGCCCTTTCCGCTAGATTTTCCGCCCCCACTAGATTTTCCACTTTTCTTCATGTTTTGCACCTGATCAAGCGCTTCATTTAGCATTAGTGTAAGGTTGTTGATCGAAGTCATGGTGTATTGCTGATTCTTGTTGGCGAGACCAGTATTTCTTTCACCAAGGTTTTCGAGACTCTTATCAATGTTGAAATTGATCTTTTGCATCTCTTCGTTAACTGCAGTTTCGATCTGTGGCACTCTTTTGCTGAGGGAGAACAAACTATCGGCAATGGTCTTCATGTTGTCTTTAATGCTGCGTTGTTTCTGAACGTTTTGCGTATAAAGAGGGTCATTGCTATTCATGCTTTTTAGATTCAGCATTACCTTTTCCTGGTCAAAAGAAGTGTTTAACAAATTTTTTAATAGCTGACGCAGTTCCTGAATGTTTAGGTTGCTTTCCATTTCTGCGGATTCCTGCTGCATCTGTTCCATCTCCTTCGCTAACTTTTCCATTTGCTCAGCAGCCTTTTGTTGGCTCTTAGAAGCATCTTTTTTGTTATTCTGGTCTAATTTGTTCTCGCTATCTTTTTGTTGTTGCTTAATCTCTGATGTTTCTTTTTCTGGATTTTTAAATGGATTAGGGCGCTCCATTTGCTGATTTTTATCATCCAGTTTTTTAAGCTCTTTTTTGATGTCATCAAATTCGCTAGACAGCTTTTTCTGCTCTTCATTTAATTTATCAGATGAGGCGTCTTTTTCAGAACTTTTCTTAGACAGCTCCTTTTGTTCTTTAGCAAGATCATTTAGCCTATCAGTATTGTTCTTTAAATTCTGTTCAAATTCAAGCTGTTTATAGAGTTCCAGAATTCTATCAAGTTCATTCTTTAATGATTTATTGTCCATTTGCATTTTGGACAGTTCGTTTTGGGTTTGATCCTTGTTATTTTCCTCCATTAGACTTTGAAGTTTTTGGAGCAATTCTTTGGTTTTTTCATTAAGAACATTATTAAACAGATCATCTATTTTCTTCTGCTTCTCAATTAATTCGTCCTTTAAGGCGTTGTTTTCTTCTTTCTGAAGCGTGTTCTTTTCATTTAAGGACTTTACCTCATCTACCGCCTTTTCGAGCTGCTGCTGCTTATCTAATAGCTGCTCAATCTGTTTTTTATCGTCGAAATTGAGCTGTTTTTTATCTAAAAGGGTTTCACCAAGCTTTTTACTTTCTTTTTCAACCTCGGAAGCCAGTTTAATGGCTTTTTCCATCTTCTGTTTAAGTTCTGTACTTCCCTGATTTAATTTTTCTGCTACCTGTTGTTGTGTAGGGACTTCGAATATCTTTATAGCTGATTTAGTCTTTTTTGGACCATTAACGGCATCATTATCTGCTACCTCGAAATAATACTCGAGGGCTTGTCCTGGTTTTAGAGGGGTTTCATTTAAATTCCAAAGAAAGAAAAAAGCATTTTCAAGTTGGTTTTTCTTTAGGGTTAAGGATTTGGTTACAGTGCTTTTTAGTACACCATTTTCTTTGATATTATATTGGAATTTTAAAGCACTAAATCCGTGATCATCTGATATGTTTCCTGAAAAATACAGCGCTTTACTGCTTATGGAGTCAGGGGTTTCTACAATTGAGATATTAGGGAACTCATCTTTAATAATGTCAATTTGATGTGATAGGGAGTCTTTACTGTTTATAAAGCTGTTTTTAGGGATAATCTGATATCCCGTGTTTTCCTGCAGCTTTTTAGTGAAGCTAAAGCTGTTGTTCTCTGAGTTTAGCGCATATTGTTTGTTGGCAATGATGAAGCTAAGATTATTACTGTTCTCTGTATTTAATGACCAGGTTACTGTGGTTCCCTCAGGCAAAAGTAGATCGCCTGCATTTTGAATTACCTCTTCTTTTTTATTCAGATAGGTTGGGTATTGGAGCTTAGCCGTAATATTTAATACAGAAGGGCGAGGTTTAACTTCTATTGTGTGGGAGAGTGAATTGAAGCCTCCACCGGAGAACTGGATTGTTTTGTTCTTTTGAAGGTTTTTGAAGGTGTATGTAAAGCGGTCAGCGCCTTCTTTTTCTAGTTTGTAGGTGTTGGCCGCATCTGAAACATATACTTCCTGAGGGAGTTGATTTCCTGTTATTTTAAGCTTTATGATTAAATCATCACCCTGCGGAACTATTAGGCTCTTGTTTAGCATTACAAAACTAAAAGGAGCCTTAGGTAGAATTTCTTTATTGTATTGAACAAAGCTACTGGTTCCTTCTTTTAAAATGGTTGGTGCAATTATCCCGATAAGAAGAATGATTGAAAGTGGTAGCAGGATATATTTAATATATTTTTTATTGTCTTTAAGCTTGATTGCGCTGGCAAATGGAATCGGTCTAAGCTCGGTTATTTTCTGATCTATTCCGGCTAGAATTAATTGATTGTTATTTGGATTTTGATTGGCAAGCGCCTGTAATTGAAGGGTGTTTAGTAACTTATCTTTTACATTAAAAAAGTGGTCACCAATTAATGTAGCCGCTTCTTCAATACTTAAATTCTTACTTAGTTTGAAATATAAAAGAGCAGGTTTTATAATAAGAAATGATATTACAGCTACAGAAAGGGCTAAAAAGGAGAAAAAAAGTGTGGTTTTTGTGCCTACTCCCGGGTTTGTATAGTAAACAAAGAGAAAGAGAAAAAGATAAAATATGAGGAGTAGCGTAAGAGCATAAATGCATCCCCGTAAAAGCTTGTTTAGATAAAACTTTTGCGTAAACTCATTAACTTTAGCTATTAAAATGTCGTAATTGTTATTCATTAAAACAGTGGAATGGGTAATAAAGTTAGAAAATAACTTTAAGAAAACGTTTACATAAACATTTAACGAGTATTTTTAGAAAAAGTATTTTTATGAAATCATCAATTTTAGTCATCACCCTTATGGCGTTATTTACGAAAAGTTTTGATCCTCAACCCGAAACAAATATTAAAGGATCTTCCTGGAATAAGAACCCTGTTATTGCTCATAGAGGAGCCTGGAAAAAGAACAATTTGCCTGAGAATTCTATTGCTTCACTTAAAGAAGCGGCTAGATTAGGGTGCTATGGTTCTGAGTTTGATGTTCATATGACCTCGGATAGTGTTTTGGTGATTAACCATGATGCTGACTTTTACGGACTTCATATTGCGGAGGTGACATACAAAGAGCTTTTAACTAAGCAGCATCCTAATGGCGAGTATATTCCTACTTTGGAGGCGTATTTAAAGGAGGGGATAAAGCAGAAGAAAATGAAGTTGATTCTGGAGATAAAACCTTCGAAGGCGAATCCAAAAAGAGATCTGGAAATGACTGATCGGGTGGTTGCTATGGTTAAGAAATTGAAAGCTAAAGAATGGGTTGATTACATTAGTTTTAGCTATGATATTTTGAAGCGTGTTTTGGTGTTGGATCCTAAAGCTAAAGTGGCTTATTTAAACGGAGATGCTTCATTAGAAAAACTTAAAGGAGATGGGTTTTATGGAGCTGATTATCACTATAGTGTTTACCAAAAAGGGGAATGGTTTGCAAAGGCTAAAGAATTGGGTTTAACCATTAATGCCTGGACGGTAAACAATGTTGATGATATGAAATGGCTGCTTAAAAATAAGGTAGAGTTTATTACTACAAACGAGCCTGAGTTGGCTTTTGAGACTATTAAAGCAGAGAATAAATAATTGCTATAAAAACAAAAAAGCATCGCAGGTTATCTGCGATGCTGTACAATTTATGTTTTTAATAATCTAGATTACTTTAACATTAATCGCATTCAACCCTTTTTTACCGCTTTCAACATCGTATTCAACTTTGTCGTTTTCACGAATTTCATCGATAAGGCCTGTTGAATGTACAAAAATTTCGCTATCTCCGTTTGCAGGGATGATGAATCCGAAACCTTTAGTTACATTAAAAAATTTTACTGTTCCTTCTTGCATTGTATTATTTATTAAAAAATTAAGTGTGCAATGTACATATTATTTTTTTATTAAAATGCAAATGATTTGTTTTTTGACGTACAGAAAATGAGAAAAGCATCATTTATTGGTCTTTTTTCCCTGAACAACCAATTTAATTTCGCTAGAATGAGGTATTCCAAGTGTTTTGCCCGGCGTAACTGCCAGGAGATTTTGAAGATAAACGCTAATAATTGCTTCTAACGACTTTTTTCGTGCCTCTTTGTGTTCGGGCAGAACATTACCGAATGTGGTTAAATACATTTTTCCGTTAGCATTTACTAAGACATTAAATTCATAAGCGAAGTCCTTGTAAGCCTTGTCAATGTCGATACGATAGTAAGGAAATAAATAATCGTAGGATAGTGTTCTGCCTTTAAAAGGATCAATTGTGGTTATTTTTTTTACCTTGATGAGCTTGCTGACAGGCGTAAATTCTACGGGCTGTCTGCCTGCGAAGGCACTATCTAAATTTTGCGGATTACGGTTGGAACGTGCAGAGAGCCATTGGACGTAAAGTGTATCAGCTTTGGAAGGTTTTTGTAACTCTTCGGCTGTGGTTTTTAATACATTTTTTAGGTAATTATCTGAGTAGTAGGTGATGTTGACATCAGATCTTATGTCTTTCGAAATCTCCTTTTTTTGAAGGTGAAGCCTTTGAAATACAAGACTATCCTTGCTTATCTTTTTTATACGGAAATATTCATTTGCGAAATTATACACGTCGCCATGATCAAACATAAGGAAAAAGGGTTGCATCTTTTTCTTTTGGGGGCTATAAGCCATCACGGTATCATTTGATTTGAACTGGATAATCCATGACGGTTCTTGTTGAAACCCCATTTCATTAAAGGAAAGACCATTGCTAAACCGGCGTTTTACTTCCTGATATCGAATGCCGATGATCGAATCAAATGAGAGCTTTTTTACGACTTTTTTCTCTTCTTTAGGGGTATTGCAGCCGTAAGATGTAAGGAGTAGGATTAAGCTTAGTAGTGTCGTTAAATGGGGTATCTTTATCATATTGGTACTTGTTCCTGATATATAAATTGGGGCTTCATTTAGCTTAAAAAAGCTGTTTCTTATCCATATGGAAAGGGTAAAAATAAATATTTATATCCGTTTCTTCAATTTTATAAGTTTGATGAGCAGGTCTCCGTTCCTGTTGATAGAGAGGAAAATACCACGACCATCTCCAGAGCGCAATGTTTTTGTAATATCGTTAAGATTTAATGTTTTGGTGCTAGTGAAATTGATAGATATAATTTCATCACCTTCGTGGATATCGGCTAATTGGGCGGGAGAATTAGGCTCAATTCTACTTATAAAGTAACGCTTTTCGGGTTCTTCTTCGACATAGACTTCAATGCCCGACATATCGTGTTCAAATGGACGGCTGAAAAATTGATTTTTTTTAAGGTACATGATTTCATTTGCATAATCGAATGTGATATTGAATCTGCTTAGTATTTCAGAACCAAGATTGCCATTCCTATTTAAAATCAATGTTTTCGCAGCTACATCATCATATATTGGGTAAGAGGAAATGACATCGTTTAATTCAAAGTTTCCGATCCTCATTTTAGGAACACGACCTACATTTCCGCTAATTGGGCCGCCTAGACCGATTCCAAGATTTGCAGGGATGGCATTGGGAGGTATGGGGAAAGGCTTTTCGTTTAGAGTTTCTAATGAAATGGCATGGCTAGCACCATTATCAACAACAACCTTTGCATTGATGGAGCCTAGCTCTTTAATGTCTAGCTCTACGTTTATGTATGGTTTACTATTGATGATTTGCAAAGGAATAATTTCACCCTTTATTTTCTTCTTGGTTCCTGGTAAATTAAAAATTACTCTTTTGGAAGAGTAATTTATTTCGACAGTAAAGCTATTGAAGAAGTAATAGCCTAAGAGGCCATAAATTCTGGTTCCCATGTAATTAGAGAGGCCTAGGATATCTGATTTTAGTATCGCCGTTGGTATGTAGTCGATATTTGCTTTGCCAATCTGAGCAGAAATTTGGTTGGAAAGAAATGCATCTATTTCCATTCCTTTTCCAAGCCCACTTATTTTTATTGGACGAAGATCTTTAAGGTTTAATTCTTGGACAATTGTTGTGTCTGTAATTACTAGAGGGCCAACGCCGGTATCCAAAATGAAATTGTAAGGCCCCTTGTTATTGATGTACAAAGGGATGATAATTAGGTTGCGAATGAGGGTGAAATTAACAGCACTTTTTGTTCGGGAGCCATTAAAACCAAATTGCTGAGCTTTTGATGCATATGGAGTGCAAATTCCAATTGTTAAGGGAATTAGAATAACTTTTAAGAAAAAGAAATTAACAGCACGCATAAGCGGATTCATTGAACTAATTTAATAAATTAGTAGTCAGTATGTGTAGATCTCAATTTAAAATTAATGGCTTGTTTCTTTTATTAGCTGTTTCTGCTGGCCTTTTTTTAAGTAGTTGCGCTGTTGATCGTCGCATGTCAAGAAAGGTAAATGGCCTTTTTAAAGAGTCTGAGGTGTTAAAGAAGCACTATGTGGGGTTTGCTTTATACGATATGTCTACTGAAAAAATGGTGTTTGAAAATAATGCAGATAAGTACTTTACCCCGGCATCAAATACTAAATTATTTACCTTTTATGGGGGATTAAAAATAACACCTGACTCAATTCCTGCATTGCGGTATATTGAACGGGGAGACTCCCTTATATTTTGGGGGACAGGAGATCCCTCTTTTTTATATGCAAAATTTAAGGGAACAAGAGCTTTTGATTTTTTAAAGACAACAAATAAGCAACTTTATTTTGCGCCGGGAAGGTACTCTGGTGATTTCTATGGAAAAGGCTGGCAATGGGACGATTACAACGATTATTATCAGTCAGAGATTAATGAGTTTCCAATAATGGGAAACTTGCTTGAGGCTAAGGAAAATAAGGGTGCGCTGACTGTTTCTCCTCAGCTGTTTGCCGATTGCGTTACCCCGGATTCTTCATCAAAAGAGGCCTCCTTTTTGATAAAACGGGATTTCAATACAAACAGATTTAATTATCCTGCTATAAAGGTGCCAGAGGGCTATACCCAAGAGGTTCCGTATAAAGTTAGCTTGTCTACAACACTTGCCTTATTGTCTGATACGCTTAATAAAGAGGTTGGGTTGATTAGGATGAAAATGCCCACAAATGCCAAGACAGTATATTCTTTAAAAGCCGATTCCGTTTTTAAAGAGATGATGGTGCCGAGTGATAATTTTATAGCAGAACAGTTGCTTCTGGTTTATTGCAATCAAATTGGTGAAGGTTTGAGTGCTGAAAAGGCAATACAATACATCAAAGAAAACTATTTAAATGGGCTACAAGATAAGCCGGTATGGGTTGATGGCTCTGGGCTGTCGAGGTATAATTTGGTTACACCTAGGGACATTATAACGCTTCTGGAGCTAATCTATAAAGAGGTGAATGACCAAAAGAGATTGTTTGCAATGCTTCCGGCAGGAGGTAAGAGCGGAACCTTGAAAAACGCTTACCCCAAAACGAATGAACCTTTTGTTTTTGGAAAAACAGGAACCCTATCAAATATTCATTGTCAGAGTGGGTACGTTGTAACCAAGAAAAATAGGGTGTATTTGTTCTCTTTTATGAATAATAATTTTGTATCATCTACAACTGCGGTGAGAGACGAAATGGGTAAAATTATTACCTATATTCATGAAAACTATTAGACTATAGCTTTTCAAAAGGGATGTCCATTAGTGGGTATTTCTTCCATCCAATGAAATCAAAATGCCACCATTCGTTACTTAGCACTCGGAATCCGTGAGATTGCATTGTGGTTATCAGTAAGGCCCTGTTTTTTATTACAGCTGGCGGTAGATTTGAATAGGATGGGGAGGCTTCACGAGCAAAGCTATCGTATGGTGTAGGCATTTGTACTTCTTTCCCGGTTTTTAAATCGATTAACGTTAGGTCAATAGCGCAACCGCGATTGTGTTTAGAGCCTTTTTTAGGGTTTGCTACAAAATTTTTATTCTTAGCTTTTTTGTAGAAAGCTAGTGTAATGGTATAGGGGCGGTATCCATCAAATATTTTTAACCCATATCCCTTTTTGTTAAGGGCTGATTGTACTCTCTTTAGTTGTGCTACAACAGGTCTTCTGGCAAAGGCCCGAGCCTCTTTGTACATTACCTGATTCATGAAATTATTTCTTGTAGCATACCTGATATCGAGCGCAATATTTGGTATTGCCTTTTTGATTTCTATGAGTTGGTTATTAGGGTCGTCGATGTATGATGAGCGATAATCTTCATAGAAATTGATCACCTGTAGCCCATAAGGATTGCCAGTTGTTTTTTGAGCCCATGTAAATAATGGGGTGAGCAGCAATAGGCACAAGTATTTTTTCATCCTCTGGGCTATTGATTTGAGACGACTAGCAACTCAATGTCCTTGTATGGAAGGTTATACATGTTTGCAAGATCTTTGTTCGTTAAATGTCCTTGATAGATGTATAGCGCTTCTCTGATACCAGGTTTACTCCACACAACATTCATTAATCCGCCCATATCGCCTATATCCACAAGAATTGGAGTAAATATATTTGTAAGGGCATAAGAGGCCGTTCTAGGTACGCGCGAAGCGATATTAGGAACGCAATAATGGATTACATCATGTTTTCTAAATACCGGATCTTTATGGTTTGTTACTTCGGATGTTTCAAAACATCCACCCTGATCAATACTTACGTCAATTACAACAGAATTGGGCTTCATTCTGGTTACCATTTCTTCCATTACGATGCATGGGCTTCTTCCGTGCTTTGCTCTAATTGCTCCAATGACAACATCACAAGTGGTAATTGCTTTTCCAAGAACAATTGGTTGCATAACCGAAGTGAAAACACGACTTCCGAGGTTGTTTTGAAGCCGTCTAAGACGATAAATAGAGCTGTCGAACACTTTCACTTCTGCTCCTAGCGCAAGGGCTGTACGCGCAGCATATTCGCCAACGGTTCCTGCTCCAAGAATTACGATCTCAGTTGGCGGGACACCGGTAAAGCCACCAAGCATGAGGCCTTTTCCTCCTGTTACGTTACTGAGGTATTCTGCAGCAATAAAAATTGATGTTGCGCCAACAATTTCGCTCATTGCACGTACTACACTCAGGATGTTTCCTTCGTCCCTTAGGTTTTCGAAGCAAATGGCATTGATTTTCTTATTAAGAAGGGCTTTAAGGTAGGTTTCTTTTAATCCGCCCATTTGAAGTGCGGATATTAAAGTTTGCCCCTTATGCATTAGAGCAACTTCCTCTAAAGTTGGCGGAGCTATTTTTACCAGGATATCGGCGTTAAAAACATCTTTTTTGTTAAAAGCGATGATTGCGCCTTGTTCGCTATAGTCGTTATCGGAAAAGTTTGAGCCTACCCCCGCGCCGGTTTCTATAACAACCTTATGGCCATTATTGACCAAAAGGGCAACGGATAATGGGGTTAGGGCAATTCGGTTTTCCTGAAATGAGATTTCTTTTGGAATGCCAATATACAAACTATTGCTTTTCTGACTGGTTTCTGACATTGTCTCTTTAGGCTGTAAAAGCCCTTTTTGAGCAATGGAGGCCATACCTTCGCGTAATCCTGTAGCCATATTTGTTTATGTGATATTTTAGCTTGAAATTAAGAAAAATAACCTAAAAACTAAGGTTTGCCATTTTATATTTTATTGATGGACAGTAGCCTCTCGTTTTCGCTTAACATTTTGATCTCAACTTTTATATAGTGCTCTGGCAATAACTCTTCAACCTTTTCAGGCCATTCAATAAAGCAGGTGTTTCCAGAATAAAAGTATTCTTCATAACCGATGTCGTACGCTTCCTGAAGGTTTTTAATGCGATAGAAATCGAAATGGTAAAAAGTATTGCCTTCTGCTTCATATTCGTTTACAATAGAGAAGGTTGGGCTGGAAACCAGTTCTTTTACGCCTAAGGCTTTAGCTAAAACCTTAATAAAAGTTGTTTTTCCAGCCCCCATGTCGCCTTCGAAAACAAATATCTTTTCAGCTCCGGCAAAATCTAAAAGGGAAATAGCGGCTTGATCTAAATCAGACAAGCTGTTTACATTAATATTCATTGTTATTTTGAACTGTATGTGGCAATTGGTATGATCATCTCTTCTAAAGAAATACCTCCGTGTTGGAAGGTTTCATTATAATAGTTTACAAACTGGTTATAGTTGTTCTGGTAAACAAAATAACGGTCTTCTTTAGCAAAGATATAATTTGAACTGATGTTGATTTTTGGTAATTGAGCTTCATGAGGGTTTTTAATTAGAAAAACCTCTTTTGCATTGAAGTTAAGATTACGCCCTTGTTTGTAGCGAAGGTTTGTATTGGTGTTTCTATCGCCAATAACTTTGCTTGGGTGCTTTACCCTAATGGTACCGTGATCTGTTGTAATGACGACCTTAACGTTCTTCTGAGCTATTTTTTTCAAAAGATCCATTAGTGGTGAATGCTCAAACCATGACAAGGTTAATGACCTGTAAGCGGCGTCGTCGTTAGCTAACTCACGAATCATCTGCATGTCTGTACGGGCATGTGATAGCATATCGACAAAGTTATATACAATGGCGTTAAACTCGTTTTGAAGCAAGTTGTTAACCTGCTCATTTAATGCTTTTCCGTCATCATAAGTTAGTATTTTGTTATAGCTGAACTTACAGTCTTTGCGTAGACTGCGTTTAATCTGGTCAGCTAAGAAGGCACCTTCGTGCATGTTTTTTCCGCCCTCATCGTCGTCGTTTTGCCATAAACCAGGGAAACGTTTTTCCATCTCTAAAGGCATTAAGCCTGAAAATATAGAATTACGTGCATATTGGGTTGCTGTAGGCAATATACTCGAATAGGTATCCTCTTCATCCAAACGGAAGTGCTCAGTAATTAGGGGATTGATAATTCTCCATTGATCATAACGTAAGTTATCAATAAGGATAAAAAAGACCGGAACATTGTTGCTTAGCAAAGGGAACACTTTTTTCTTTAAGAGCTCATTTGATAACAACGGAGCTTTACCTTTTCCGTTAACCCAACCCAGATAATGATCTTCGATGAATTTTGAGAACTGCATGTTGGCCTCTGACTTTTGCATGGTTAGAATTTCATGCATCTGTGGGTCATCAAGTTTTTCCAGCTCAAGCTCCCAGAATACTAGTTTTTTATAAACATCTACCCATTCATCATAGCTCAGTTTGTCATTCAATGTCATGCCCAAACGTCTGAAGTCTTGTTGATAGGCCATGGATGTCCTCTCGCTTACCAGGCGCTTGTTGTCTATTATTTTTTTTATGGTCAACAAAACCTGCTTAGGGTTAACCGGCTTAATAAGGTAATCATCTATTTTAGATCCAATGGCGTCCTCCATTAAGTTTTCTTCTTCACTTTTGGTAATTAGTACAACAGGGACATCGTTTCTAATATTTTTGATTGCCGTAAGCGTTTCAAGACCACTCATTCCGGGCATGTTTTCATCAAGAAAAACAAGGTCAAAGTGTTCTTTACCAAATGCTTCAAGAGCATCATTACCATTGGTATAAGTAGTAACGTGGTATCCCTTTTCGTTTAAAAGTAATATATGTGGTTTTAATAAGTTTATCTCATCGTCGGCCCATAGAATCTTGGTTTCCTGCATTATCGTATTTCTATAATGTGAATTTAATTTGTCAAAAAGAGAGCGTGTCTTTCTTACTATGGATAAAAATAGCAATTTTTGTACCGTATAATTTATTTTTAAGGATTGAACAAAAAGAAAATAATAAATGATCCGGTATATGGATTCATAAACATTCCTTCAGAAATAGTATTTGATCTGATATCTCATCCGTATTTTCAAAGGTTGAGGTATATAAAGCAATTGGGAATGACCCATTTGGTATATCCGGGGGCATTACACACCCGTTTTCACCATGCTTTAGGAGCAATGCATCTGATGGGATTGGCTATTGAAATTCTGAGAAGCAAGGGGCATGAGATTAACAGGGAAGAAGAAGAGGCTGCCACAATTGCAATCTTACTACATGACATCGGACATGGTCCTTTTTCACATGCACTCGAATATTCGCTGGTTCATGGAATAAAGCATGAAGATATTTCCATGTTAATTATGGAGAAGCTGAATGCTGAGTTTGATGGCCGGTTAACCCCCGCAATTAATATTTTTAAAGGTAAATACCATAAGAACTTTCTTGCTCAACTTGTTTCTGGTCAGTTAGATCTGGATAGAATGGATTATCTGAACAGAGACAGCTTCTTTACAGGAGTAAGCGAAGGAGTAATTAGTTTTGACCGCATTATTAAGATGTTTAATGTGCTGGATGATAATCTGGTAATTGAGGAAAAGGGTATTTATTCTATTGAGAATTTCTTGATATCCAGAAGACTGATGTATTGGCAGGTTTATTTGCATAAAACTGTTATTGCGGGAGAGATGGTGCTGGTTAAAATTCTGAAACGCGCAAAGGAACTGGCAGTAAAAGGAGAAACTCTTTTTGCTACTCCAGCCCTTCAGCATTTTTTAAAAAATGATGTTACTGAAGAGGATTTCTTTTCTGCAGACATTCATTTATCCATGTTTACTAAGCTTGACGATCAGGATATATTTGCTTCAATAAAAGTTTGGCGCGACCATCCTGACAGGATATTGGCACAGTTATGTAAAATGCTTACCAATAGGAATCTCTATAAAGTAGAGATTACAAATGATGCTCCTGATCAGTCCAGAGTAGATGTACTTAAGGAAAACACTGCAGAATTTTTAAAGCTTACTGAGGATGAAGTGTCCTATTTTGTCTTTACAGACGTAGTGAGAAACAGGGCTTATGATGCAGGACACAGCAATATTAATATACTACTGAAAAACAATATCATAATTGATATTGCAAAAGCATCAGATTTATCTAACTTAGAATCTTTAGACAAAACAGTGAAAAAGCACATATTATGCTATCCAAGGATAATTTAGCATACTTTAACAAAATAATTAATTTTTAATCCCGTTTTTAGTTTCTTAAATCTAAGAAGGAATTATAATAACCTAAATAGGTTTATTTGTTCATATCAATTTAACATATAACTTTGTAAAATGCAATTTACTGCCAAGCAGATAAGCGAATTTATAAATGGCACCATTGAGGGCGACGAAAATGCAAAAGTCGAAGAGCTTTCTAAAATAGAAGATGGTAAGCCTGGATCTTTGTGCTTTTTGTCTAATCCTAAATACGAGAATTATTTATATTCTACCAATGCTTCTGTAGTCATTGTTAGTCAAGATTTCTTGCCATCACAGGCAGTGAAAAGTACCTTGATTAAGGTTGCAGATCCCTATAGTGCATTTTCTGTCCTGTTAGATCGATATAATGAGGTAATTAGTCAGTTGGGTGATTCTTCAGGAATTGAGCAGCCTTCTTTCGTTCATCCTACCGCAAAACTAGGCAAGAATGTTTTTGTTGCTGCTTTTTCTTATATCGCAGAGAACGTTGAAATAGGAGATAATTCGAAAATATTAGCTCAGGTTTATGTAGGCCCGGATACCAAAATTGGAACCGGATGTACTATTTTTCCTGGGGTAAAGATTTATAATAGAACTGTTATTGGTGATCGCGTTTTTATACACGCGAATACAGTAGTAGGAAGTGATGGCTTTGGATTTGCTCCACAACCAGACGGAACATATTCAAAAATTGCCCAAATTGGTAATGTTGTTATTGAAGATGATGTAGAAATTGGCGCCAATACAACAATAGATAGGGCAACAATGGGCTCAACTTTTATAAGAAAAGGGGTTAAGCTTGACAATCTAATTCAAATTGCGCACAACGTTGATGTTGGTGAGCATAGTGTTGTAGCTGCACAAACCGGTATTTCTGGAAGTACTAAACTCGGCGAAAAGTCGGTAGTTGGTGGCCAGGTTGGTATCGCAGGGCATCTTTCTCTGGCAAAAGGGACGCAGATAGGCGCTCAGGCTGGAATTAATTTTAGCACAACGGAAGAGAATAAACAATGGCACGGCAGTCCTGCTCAACCATTAAGAGACTGGATGCGTGCATCTGTAATATTTAAACAGCTGCCTTCTGTCGAAAAAAGAATTGCAGCTTTAGAAACAACTATTTCGCAATTAAGAGCCTTAATTGAACAAAAAAGTACAATACAAGATAATAATGAACGTTAAACAAAAGACCATAAAAAACGAAGTTTCCGTAAAAGGGGTAGGCCTGCATACTGGAGCAAATGTTACATTAACTTTTTGTCCGGCGCCTGAAAATCATGGATTTAAATTCCAAAGAATTGATTTACCCGGAAGCCCAATCGTTGATGCAGATTGTGATAATGTTACTGACACAGCCAGAGGAACAACTATTTCTCAGAATGGGGCTAGTGTAAGTACCGTTGAGCACGTTATGGCCTCGCTTGTTGGTATGGATCTGGATAACGTCCTTATGAAAGTGGACGGTCCTGAAACACCAATTATGGATGGTAGTGCAATTCTGTTTTTGGATGCACTTGAAGCCGCAGGAATACAGCAACAGGAAGTAGATCGTGAGTATTTCCAAATACCACACAACATTACTTATGCTGAGCCTGATAGAAAGGTAGAGATTGTTGCAATGCCTCTTGATGATTATAGGTTTACCTGTATGATCGATTATAATTCACCGGTATTGGGAAGTCAGCACGCTGGCATTTCAAGTATTGCTGAATTTAAAAAGGAAATTGCGTCATGCAGAACCTTCTGTTTCTTGCATGAACTTGAATATCAATTGCAAAACAACCTGATTAAAGGTGGTGATTTAAATAATGCTATTGTTATTGTAGATAAGGAAGTTACGAAAGAAGAACTGGACCATTTAGCTACGATATTTAACAGAAAAGCGATTGAAGTTGCTCCGCAAGGGATATTAAATAACATGGAATTAAGGTATCAAAACGAGCCTGCCAGACATAAATTATTAGATATGATTGGTGATTTAGCGCTTGTTGGGGTACACTTGAAAGGTCATATTATGGCAGCTCGTCCTGGTCACGCAGCAAATGTTGCATTTGCTAAAAAGATCAAGGCAGCAATCAAAAAAGAAAAAAATAAAAAGGTACAGCATGTTTATGATCCATCGGTAAAGCCACTTTATGATGTGGTTCAGATTATGGATATTTTACCACATAGACAACCCTTTTTGTTTATCGATAAAATATTGGAACTTTCTAAAACACACGTAGTTGGTGTTAAGAATGTAACAATGAACGAAGAGTTTTTTAAAGGACATTTCCCTGGAGCACCAGTTTTTCCAGGTGTAATTCAGATTGAGGCAATGGCTCAAACTGGAGGTATTTTGGTATTGAGTACAGTTCCAGATCCAAGAAATTACCTTACTTTGTTCTTAAAAATAGATAACGTCCGCTTTAGGGCTCAGGTATCGCCAGGCGATACTATTGTTTTCAGATGCGATTTGATGGAGCCTATCAGAAGGGGAATTGCCCAGATGAAAGGCGTCGGAATGGTTGGAGGCAAAGTAGTTGTGGAAGCAGAGATGATGGCACAAATTGTAAAAGTAAAAGATAGCGAACCCGTAGCATGATACAACCCCTAGCGTATATACACCCACAGGCAAAAATTGCCGACAATGTGGTAATTGAACCTTTTGCAGTAATACATAAGGATGTTGAGATCGGTGAAGGAACCTGGATCGGATCTAACGTTGTCATCATGGATGGCGCTCGTATTGGAAAGAATTGCCGGGTTTTCCCTGGCTCTGTGATCTCCGGAGTCCCTCAGGATTTAAAGTTTGCAGGAGAGGTAACTACAGCTGAAATTGGAGATAATACCACAATCAGAGAGTGTGTTACTATTAACAGAGGAACAAAAGATAAATGGAAGACTGTAATAGGCAGTAACTGTCTTATACAGGCGTATTCACATATTGCCCATGACTGCGAAGTTGGGGATTATTGCATTTTTTCGAACAGTACAACCCTTGCAGGCCACATCACAATTGGTAATTATGTTGTGTTAGCAGGATTGGTAGCTATTCATCAATTTGTAAAAGTGGGCGCTCATGCCTTTGTTACCGGTGGTTCATTGGTAAGAAAAGATGTTCCTCCTTACGTTAAGGCGGCAAGAGAGCCGCTTTCGTATGCAGGTATTAACTCTGTTGGTTTAAGAAGAAGAGGTTTCTCTTCTGAAAAGATTAATGAAATACAGGAGATTTACAGGGTATTATTTGTGAAACATAATAACGTTACAAAGGCGTTAGATATGATTGAAGCAGAATTTAAGCCTACAGAAATCCGCGACGAAATTGTAGATTTTATCAGAAACTCTAATAGAGGCGTGATGAAGGGCTTTGGCTCTGGGAGCTAATTGATCATCAATGACAATTACTTTACAGGACATTGGGCGAAGATTTAACCAGGAGTGGATTTTTAAAGGAATAAACTATCAATTCAATTCTGGCGGTAAATACGCAATTTTAGGCCCAAATGGTTCTGGAAAATCCACTCTATTGAGTGTTATATTAGGTAATTTATCTCCATCTGAAGGTATTATTACTTATGATCAAGAAAAGAGTATAGCGGTAGAAAAAATATATCAGTATGTTAGTTTTGCCGCTCCTTACTTAGATCTGATTGAAGAATTCACACTACAGGAAACTATAGATTTCCATTTCAAGTTTAAGCAGCTTCACAAGGATTTTGATGAAGGGATGGTGTTAGAGCTGCTTGGACTAAAGAAATCGCAAGACAAGGCTTTAAAGCACTTCTCCTCAGGAATGAAACAGAGAACTAAGCTTGTTCTAGCCTGTTGCACGGAAACACCGATACTTTTATTGGATGAACCCACCTCAAATCTGGATAAGCAAGGGGTTTCGTGGTATCATGAGTTAATAGAGCGTTTTACAGACAACAGACTTGTAATTGTAGGCTCTAATCAGGAAGCAGAATATTCTTTTTGTAACCATTTTGTTCAAATCACGGATTATAAATAACAAAAATTATATTTGTGTAGAGGCTAAAAGCGGTCGATTTGAGCGTTAAAGAACGATAAAAATAAATTTTTAAATTACTATTGTAGAATTAATAAATAGTTTATACCTTTGCGGCACGAAAAAGAGCCGATGGTATGGGCAAAATTTCATAATAAAATGGCAAAGGCATCAGAAGTAAAAAGTGGTAATATCCTTCGTTTTAACGGAGAATTAGTGCAAGTGGAAGAGTTTCTACACCGTACACCAGGTAACTTACGAGCTTTTTATCAAGCCAAAATGAGGAACGTAAAAACAGGGAAACTTGTAGAATATAGGTTCCGAGTTGATGAGGATGTTGAGATTTGCCGTGTTGAAACCAGCGATTACCAGTATTTGTATGAAGATGGTGAGGCACTAGTAGTAATGGATAATACTACTTACGAGCAATTTAACATACCGAAGGCATTATTTGGTAAAAGCCTTCGCTTTTTAAAAGAAGGAACGAATGTAATTGTAGCATTTGAAAGTGAAGAGCCAATTATGGCACAAGCACCTTCGCATGTTGAATTAGAAATAACATACTCTGAGCCTGCAGTTAAGGGCGATACATCTACAAACGCATTAAAATATGCAACTGTAGAGACAGGAGTTGAAATAAAAGTCCCAATGTTTATCAATCAGGGCGATAAAGTTAAGGTTGATACACGTACTGGTGACTATGTTGAAAGAGTAAAATAAGAATTTTCATAGTTTAGTTTTAGGTTTAGGTTGATTGTGGCTTCGGAGTGGTTCCCGAAGCCATCTTTTTTTATCTTTGTTTTTAATGAGAAGGCATTTTCCGCTATTTAAAGGAGGTGTCTCGATGAAATAAATGCAAACTAAAGGAGATGAAAAAGGCAGAACTTAGAAAAATCGCACTGAACCAGAGAAAATTTCTCTCTTCCTCAGCTGTCTCAAAACTTTCCCTCCAATTGTTATCTCATTTCTCTAAGCTGGATTTTTCAGGAGTAAAGACGATACATGTTTTTTTGCCTATTGCAGAGAAAAATGAACCTGATACATTTCTTTTCATTGATTGGCTCAGAAACAACCATCCTGATGTTAAGATTATTGTCCCAAAGGCAGACTTTGAAACGGCTTTAATGAGCAACTATGTTTACTCCGGTAGGGAAGACCTACAGAAAAACTTGTATAATATTCTTGAGCCTCAAAAAGCAGAGCTACATAATGGGGATGTTGAAATGGTTCTTGTTCCTTTGCTTGGATTTGATGAACGAGGCTACAGAGTTGGCTACGGAAAAGGCTTTTATGACCGATTTTTAGAGGGATTAACAACTTTAAAAGTTGGGATTTCTTTTTTTGAACCTGCAGATAATATCGAGGATGTTAATGAGCATGATATCCAATTGGATCTATGCATTACGCCTCATAAAGTATATGATTTCAGAAAATCAGTGATTAAGTAAGCAATGCTTTTACCCGTAAGGGAGCTTGTTCTTCCGTCAGCCATCTCAGCGGCCCCTTCGCAGATGTGCAAATAAGCAAACCGTTTTGATGATCCTAAAATGAGTCTTCTAATGTCGTTTAGGCTAAACCCGGATGGTGTAGCTGCACTGGAAAGGACGTTTTCTATGCTATCAAGATCGATTTCTAAGCCAGGAGTCTCAAAATCATTTATTAGTTGATCCCAGGCACTTAAAAGCGAGTCCTTAAGAAGAATGTCGTCAAAGAAGACAGCCTGTATTTTTTCATTTGCTTCTATTTCTTTTAGGATAGCCGCATTGTTGTAGCTCTGGTGTAGGCCAAAGATGCCGTATTTGGACATATAACCATCTTTTAAGGCATAACTGAAGCTGTTGCCGCTATGTCTGCCGTTTGGCTCTCTTAAGTCAGCATGGGCATCTATATTGATGATGTCAACTGCTTGCTTTTTAGCCATTGAGAGGGCCTTTATTATAGGGTATGCATTATTGTGCCCCCCTCCAATTACAATAGGGATTTTACCTGCTGATACAATTTTAACGATACATGCAGAAACTGCCTCATCTATTTCGGATACTTTTTGCTGCAATCCATCAATGCTATCATTTTTGGGATCAGTAAAATCAAAATGACCTAGTACGATTAATTCTGATCCATCTAAGAAACGGTTACTTTGTGTATTTAGGAATGCTTTTAGAGCAGGGTTCCAGGCTGTTGATGCCCCAGGCAGACCGTAATTAGCTCTTACTCCAATATCCTCAGGAATTCCAAGCAGAACAAAGCGGGCACCCGAAGCATTAAGGTCTTCTAAAGAAGAAATAACCTCCACACGTTCGCCTAGCTTTGTTTCTCCGGTTCTAACATTAACAAGCTTTAGAACATCGTTTTTGCTGTAAATCCTTAGACCATCCATTAGCATATTTCTCCGTTTAAAACTACTTTTTCTATTTGAGACTGCCCAAAACTATAGGGCAGGTAAGCTAAAGAACTCATTGGTCTAGTGATGAACAGATTCGCCCTTTTTCCAACGGCAATGCTTCCTACAGTTTCGGATAGTTGCATTGCTGCAGCACCATTTAAAGTAGCCGCATTAATTGCTTCTTCTGGCAGCATCTTTAATTTAATACAGCCTAAAGAAACTACGAAATTCATGTTCCCTGATGGAGTAGAGCCGGGGTTAAAATCTGAGGCTAAAGCAACAGGGATATCAGCATTGATTAGTCCACGGGCATTTGCAAAGGGAATACCAAGGTACAAAGAGCAGGATGGGAGTAGTGTCGCGATTGTATTGCTACTGCTTATGCTGCGAACCACATCTTCATCCGTAACCTCTAGGTGATCCACCGAGATAGCATGGTGTTTTACGCCCACCTGAACGGCGCCCGAAATGGATAATTGATTCGCATGTATTTTAGGAGGCAGGCCATATTTTGCTCCCACTTCTAACAATTTCTCAGTCTCATCAACTGAGAAAAAGCCCTTTTCGCAAAAAACATCAATATAATCAGCTAACCCTTCATCTGCTATTTTAGGAAGCATTTTGTCTATAATGAGCTTAATGTAGCTGTTATGGTCATTTTTATAATCTTCGGGGTAAGTATGCGCGGCAAGGAATGACGCTTTAATTGGAATTTTAAAAGCCTCTTTAAGTCGCCTAATAACCCTAAGCATTTTTAATTCACTGTCTAAGGTTAAGCCATAGCCGCTCTTAATTTCAACAGCACCGGTTCCTTGCTTAATCATGTCTTTTAAGCGCATGGAAGCGCTTTCAAACAGATGATCCTCGGTTTCGTTTTGAAGTTTCCGAGCAGAATTCAAAATACCTCCCCCTGCGGCGGCTATTTCTTCATAGCTTTTGCCTTGAATCTTCATTACAAATTCTTCCTCTCTGGACGCTGCAAACACAATATGCGTATGTGAGTCGCACCAAGAGGGGAAAACATAACCTCCCTTAGCAGAAATGGAGGTTAATGATGTAGGTAAGTTGGTCGGAAGGTTATCCATACTGCCAAAATCGGCTATTAATCCATCCTCACATAATATCCAGGCATTGTTTATTGCAGGCAAGGTATTCATGCTACTGCCCTTTAAAACAGAAATGTTTTTAGGGTGAGTGCCAACAAGCGAGCCAATATCTGTTATTAAGAGGGCCGACATAGATTATGGATTTAGTTCCAATAAAACAGGACAATGGTCTGAATGAACAGCGTCAGGAAGTATGCTGACGCTGTTCAGCTTATTCAAAAGAGGTTGAGTTGCTAAGTGGTAATCAATACGCCACCCAAGGTTCTTTGCTCTTGAATTTGCCCTGAAACTCCACCATGTGTAATGATGAGGATCCTTATTGAAGTGCCTAAAAGTATCAATGAATCCATTATTTAAAAACAACTCCATCCATTCGCGTTCTTCTGGTAAGAAGCCTGAAGAGTTCGCATTTGATTTCGGGTTATGGATATCAATGGCAGTATGGCAAATGTTATAATCCCCAGAAATTATCAAATTAGGATGCTCTTTGCGTAGTTCACCGATATATGTGTCGAAGAAACGCATGAACTCATACTTTTTAACCTGTCTGTCGTCTCCACTTGATCCTGATGGCATGTAGAGGCTCATTAAAGAGAAATCGTCAAAATCAGCCCTCAAAATGCGGCCTTCTTTGTCTATCCATTCTTCTCCGCAACCATACTCAACGTGGTTTGGCTTTATTTTAGTTAAGATGGCAACTCCGCTATAGCCTTTTTTCTCTGCCGGAAACCAGTAATGGTGATACCCCAATTGCTCAATTAGAACCAGGATCTCCGGAATCTGCGAAGGCAATGCTTTAACTTCCTGCAAGCAAACCATATCGGCATCAGTTGACTGCAACCAGCCAAAAAAGTTTTTAGTTGATGCAGAGCGAATGCCGTTAACATTGTAAGAGATAATCTTCATAAAATATATATTGGTACTGAATTAATTAATTGTAAATGACTCGTTTTTAATCGGTTTGGCTAATTGTTTTTCTAGCCTTTTTGCTGCGCGTCTTTTTAAAACTGAAACTGTCATCTTCACATCGGCAACGGGTCGATCATTAGAATCTTTAGCCACAGCGGCAATTTTATCTACCATATCTAAACCTTGAACTACCTCTCCAAAAACGGTGTAGTTTCTGTCTAAGTGAGGAGTGCCACCTAAAGTTTTATAGATTTCTCTTTGCCAAACCGGTATTTTAAAATTAAGACGATTTGCTTCTAAAGCATCCAACTCCTGATCAGTAAATTTTTTACCCTGCACAATGTAGAATTGAGAACCGCTAGAAGCTTTTTCTGGATTATTATCTCTTGCAGCCCCTAATGCACCCTTTTTGTGAAATAAACTATCTCTAAACTCAGCAGGAACGGTGTAACCAACGGTTCCTTCCCCAAGCAAATCTCCCTGTTTTGCAGTTTTTGAATCGGGATCGCCACCTTGAATCATGAAATCTTTAATAATCCGATGAAACAAAGTGCCCTCATAAACGCCTTTTTTAACCAGAGATATCATGTTGTCGCGGTGTTGAGGCGTTTCATTGTAAAGCATAATTATGCATTCGCCCATATCTGTTTTAATCTTTATGTATTGATGTTTTGGCTTTGCCGCAAAGGCAGTTAAAGCACCTAAACACAGTAGCAAGGTAAGAATTCTGTTCATTAATATTAATACGTTTTTGGAGCTAAGGTAAGTTAAAAATGGCTTTATTGATATGAGCTTCATTTCAATTTTATTCATTACCTTTCTTATCATACATCAAGAGTGGTTCAGCCAAAGGGATGTAGTTTTGTAAAATTAATAACTCAAAAAAATTATGAAAAAGGTATTTTTATTCCTGGTTGCAATTTCAATCAGTGTTGCGTCTTTCGCACAAACAAAGTGGACAGTAGATCCAATGCATTCATTTGTGAATTTCTCGGTAAAACACATGGGAATCTCTTTTGTAGATGGATCATTCAAAAAATTTGATGGTGCTGTTACAGCTGCTAAAGCGGATTTAACAGATGCTAAAATCAGCTTTTCTGTTGATGTAAATAGCATTTCTACTAGTGTTGAGCCTCGCGATAAGCACTTAAAATCAGATGATTTTTTTAATGCTGAAACTTTTCCATACATGACTTTCGAAAGCACTTCATTTAAAAAATTGAAAGGTAACAACTATGAGTTGAGCGGAAAATTAACAATCCGTGATGTAACTAAAGATGTAAAGTTCAGTGTTGTATATGGCGGAACGGCTAAAGATCAGCAAGGAAATACCAAAGCTGGTTTTTCTGCAACCACAACCATCAATCGTTTAGATTATAACATCAAATATGATCCAACTGGAATGGGTGTTGGTAAAGACGTTAAAATAGGCTTGAACCTGGAATTTGTTCAGGCTAAATAGTTAATTATAGCCGGCCTGGTTAATGCACTCGCATTAATCAGGCCAGCTGTTTAATTCTTAATCATCATGACAAACTTATCTCAATTCAAAACATTCACAAGTGGATTGTCAATTCAGGAAAACCTTATGCCTGTTCTATTTGTAGGTCATGGATCTCCAATGAATGGGATTGAGGACAATGAGTTTAGTGCTAAATGGGCCTCTATGGCTCAAAATATACCACTTCCAACCGCTGTGCTGGTAGTTTCTGCCCATTGGTTTACCAAAGGCACGCACATTACCGCGATGGATTTCCCTAAAACCATTCATGATTTTGGAGGGTTTCCTCAAGAGCTTTTTGACGTCAATTATCCGGCACCTGGAAATCCGGAGCTGGCTACTGAAGCAGCTGGACTTATACATAGCACTCACGTAGGTTTAGATCACGATTGGGGGCTCGACCATGGCGCATGGACAGTTGTAAGGCACATGTACCCAGAGGCAAACATTCCGGTACTGCAATTGAGTATCGATTATACCAAAGACGCCCGCTATCACTATGAACTAGCCAAAGAATTACAACTCTTAAGAAAAAAAGGCGTTTTAATTCTTGGAAGCGGAAATATGGTGCATAATCTTAGGATGATGAGTTGGGCAATGATCAATGGCGGAGGCTACGATTGGGCTTTACAAATGAACGACAAGTTTAAAAGCCTGATATTAAACAACGAACATCAGCCATTAATGAACTATCAATCGTTGGGTAAAGAGGCGATGCTTGCCATCCCTACTCCAGAGCATTACCTGCCTTTAATGTACACCTTAGGCCTAAAAAATGATAACGAGGAAATTTCCTTATTCAATGATAAAGCTGTTGGTGGCTCATTAACAATGACTTCTGTTAAAGTAGGCTAGCTACATTAGCTTTTTCAGCCACTTTAATACCCAATCCTTACCATGATAAGGAGGGTAAATCATTCCGGTCATATCCAGTTTAGATTGAAAAACAACGGCTCTTTCATGGCTAAATGACTTAAAGCCAAATTCTCCATGGCAATTTCCCATACCACTTCCATTTACACCGCCAAAAGGAAGTTTAGGGTTTGAGATATGGATTAATACATCGTTAACACAAGTGCCTCCTGCGCTGGTATTTGCTATAATTTTGCTGATGTTCTCTTTGCTGTCACTAAAAATATACAAAGCCAATGGCTTGCTTTTTTTATTGATGCGATCAATTACTTCGTCTAAGGTTTTATAAGTGATGATTGGCAATACCGGACCAAAAATTTCTTCGTTCATGATGCTCGAATCATCCTTTAGCCCCGTAAGAAGCGTAGGGTTAATCGTTTGATTCCCTTCGTCGGTTTCACCACCTAAGGCCACATTAGCACCTTTATTTGTTGCATCTGCAATTAGTTCTGTCAGTCTTTTAAAATGCCTGTCGTTTATGATTTTGGCGTAAACCGAATGGTCGATGGTATTGTTTCCATTGCAGAACATCTTGTTTACATGGTCTTTGTAATGCCCGATAAACTCTGTTTGCAGCGCTTCGGGAATAAAAACATAGTCAGGAGCGATACAGGTTTGTCCGGCATTCATTAATTTCCCCCATACAATCTTTTCTGCTGCATTCTTTAAGTTGGCAGTCGTGTCAATTATGGTTGGCGATTTGCCTCCCAATTCCAATGTTACCGAGGTTAGGTTTTTTGCTGCGGCTTCCATTACTACTTTTCCGATGGCAGTACTCCCGGTAAAGAAAATATGATCAAAAGGCAGCTCCAGCAGCGCTGTAGAAACCGATGCATCCCCTTCAAAGCAGCAAATTTCCTGATCTTCAAAGCATTCGGTAATGATCCGAGCAATAATTGCACTGGCTGCAGGACTAAGCTCTGACGGCTTTAATATGGCGCAATTTCCGGCGGCAATTGCCGATATTAAAGGCGCCATTAGCAATTGAAAAGGGTAATTCCATGGCGAAATGATCAGGCAAACGCCCTTTGGCTCATAGTAAAGTCTGTTTTTCGCGAAAAGGTTAGTTATTGTTTTGCCGACATGCCTTGGCCTCATCCATTTTCCCAGATGCTTAATTGCAAAATCAATTTCAGCGTAAGTAAATATCAATTCGGTAACGGCAGCTTCAAACTGACTTTTGCGCAAATCCTGTTGTAATGCCGCATAAACCTCAGTTTCGTGCTTTTCTATACCGCGCTTTAATGCTTTTAATTTATTAATTCTTTGTGCGGCATTGCTTGTCCTAAGCGTATATTTATGCGCTTGCTGGGCATTAAAAACAGAGTTTATAGTTTGAGTCATGTTAGCTTGCCAAACCGGCCTAAAATTGTTAAAATAGGTTAAATTAATTATCCTTAAGTGCTATTGTATTGAAAATAGATTCATTTAAGGGATATTGCACATGTAAAATAAATATACAAAATGAAAAGGGGATTTTTTACTGCACTCGCTACTATATTATTTCTTCAATTGGGGAATGCCCAAACCATCAAGACCGGCGTTTTGATTATTGGTGATGGAAGTAATGCGGTAGGGGCAAGTATTCAATCCAGTGTTTCCGGTGCAAAAACAGTTCTATTGCTACCCGGGCAAGACTTTGAGGCAACACTACCAAGTGGAAATTTATCTTCCGGAGTAGAAGCCGACCTGATCAAGAGGTTAAAGGTTTCAGATCAAAGTAAAGAGGTTCAGGAAAAGGCATTTGGTGATAAAGCTAAAGTCAGTTTAGCCATAAAGTCATGGACAGATACCCTTAAAAATTTAACCATAATAAAGAATGCAAGCTGGTTAAAGCTAAAGAGATCAGGCAGTGGTTGGAGTGTTCAGCTAAGTGATGGCAGGACGGTGAAAGCTACCGCTTTAATAAATGCAGACAGGTCAGGAAAGGTTAATGAAGCCATAATGGTGCAAAACGTAAACAAACCCTGGCATGCGCTTACTTACGATAACAACCTGTATAGAACAAGTATTGCTGCAGGGCAACAAGTCCAAAACGTTTCTTCAAACCTCCTCTTTGTAAGTGATTTGCTTATTCCGAACCAGGAGAATCTTGTGGTACTAAACCCACAAACGGAAAGCGTCATCACGGGACAAGCTGCGGGTGCTTTGGCCGCTTATGCTGCCTTTTTCAAAACAAAAATTTCTCAGGCGCCTTTAAAAGAGATCCAGGGAGAATTAATTAGGTACCAGTTATCACCTATGCCATTTGCAGACATTAAGCCAACAGATTCCAACTGGAAATCCATTCAGTTCCTTGGGCTTTCTGGTTTTCTGAAAGCGGATATTGTAAATGGAGTCGCTAATTTCAAACCAGAACAATTGGTTTCAACCGCAGAAATAAAGGAGCCAATTAAGGAGTATTACTATAAAGCGCAGATCTGGTTTGATGATAATAAAGAGACTCAAATGACCCTTGGGTCTACCCTGAGCCTTGTTTGTTATGTGGGCGGTAAATCGCCTAAAAATACAGAAGACGAGATTAAGAAGAATTGGAGTAAAGTATATAAGGTTAAAACTGAGTACGATCCAAAGCGTAACATTACGCGCAGAGAATTTGCTGTTCTGGTAAATGATTATTTAAAGCCTTTTGGGGTTAATATCGATAAATCCGGAAGGGTATTGAGGTAAAAACATAAAATAGATAAAAACTAATTTTTTATTCTGAGTTATAGATTGTGTCTATGTGCCTATCAAGATTAAGTATCTGTTATATCTTGAATATGGTTGTTTTTGAGTCGCGATAGCCTTACCTTTGCACCATCAAAAAAGAACAATAAATACAAATTATAATTATGGCTATAGTAGGAAAAAAATTCCCAAGTGTTAGTATCGATGCGATGTCAGAAATGGGTGACGATTTAAAGATCAATGTATTTGAAGAAGCAGTAAGCAAAGGAAAAAAGGTTTTATTATTCTGGTATCCAAAAGATTTTACTTTTGTTTGTCCAACAGAATTACACGCTTTTCAAGCAGCGTTACCTGACTTTGAAAAAAGAAACACAATTGTAATTGGTGCATCATGCGATACAAACGAAGTTCACTTCGCATGGTTAAACACTCCAAAAGATAACGGCGGTATCGAAGGTGTAACTTACCCGATTTTAGCTGATACTCACAGACATTTATCTAACATCTTAGGTATTGTTGAGCAAGAAGTTGAATATGATGAAGAAGGAAATGAGTCATTCACTGGTTCAAACGTTACTTACAGAGCAACTTACTTAATCGACGAAACTGGTAAAGTATTCCACGAAAGCGTTAACGATATGCCAGTAGGTAGAAACGTTAAAGAATATTTACGCTTAATTGATGCTTATGCTCACGTTCAGAAACATGGCGAAGTTTGTCCTGCAAACTGGGAAGAAGGTAAAGAAGCAATGAATGCAAACAGAACTGGCGTAGCTGAGTACTTAAGCGCTAACTAATCAATAAATAAAAATTATGTTTTTAGAATTAACAGAAGATAATCTTCAACAATATGTTGCTGAAAACAAGAAAGTAATGGTTCAGTACGCTGCATCTTGGTGCGGTAACTGTCGAATCATGAAGCCGAAGTTTAAGAAACTAGCTGCTGAAAACGAAGATGTTGCTTTCTTGATTGTGGATGCCGAAAAACTTCCGGATTCACGCAAACTGGCAACAGTGGACAATCTACCAACCTTTGCAGCCTTTGAAGGTGGCGTTTTGGTAGAGCAGGTTCAAACGAACAAAGCAGAAGTATTAAATGAATTATTTAATAAAATAAAGTAATGAAAATTCCGGTTATAAGACAGCTATTCCAAAATAGTACTCCAGAAAATCTTGAAGCAACTTTAACTGTTTTAGAAGCTTTTTGTGAATTCAGAGGGGTAAGTGAGGAAGAAATTGATGTAGCAGGAGAGATGATTACCAATATCTGCGGAGCGCTTGAGGTTCATGCGAACGTACAAGCAGGAGCGGCTGAGAAAGATGCATTAAATGCATTTGGACAGAAGGTAATGGGATCTATTGACAGATAGGCATTAATTTAGCAACATAATAAAAAAGGGGATCTCAACGTGATCCCCTTTTTTATTGCTTAAGCTTTTACGCCAAATTACGCCCTGCATTTACAATGCCATACACAGTTCTAATGGCAAGCTTCTCATACGCTTGTTTCTCTTCTTCTGTTAGCTCGTTTTGTAGCTGCTCTAACGCATAATGCTGGATAAGTACCAATGGCAATACAATCTTCTCTCTAACGGCAATAGAACGCTTCTCTACAGGATAATTCTCCATTAATGTCTCATGACCAGCTAACTTTAAAAGCATCTCCTTAGAAAGCATAAATTCATCAAATAGAATCTTCCAGAAAGCACCGTACTCTTTGTCGTTTATAAAGTGAGCAGTAACCGCAAAATCTGATTTACTCATCGACATCATACAGTTGTCAATGATTGTTTTAAAGTAACCCGATTCCTGATAGGTTTTAACAACCTTATCCCAGTTCCCTGCTAGCTCCTGACTTTTCAATGCCGTACCCATACCATAAAACCCTGGAATGTTCTGTTTAAGCTGACTCCATGCCGTAACAAAGCTAATCGCTCTTAAGTCTTCCAGCTTTAATGCGCCACCAGCATTTCTCTTAACGGGTCTGCTGCTAATGGTAATTTTCGACAACAAAGTAAGCGGAGAGAATTTCTCCAAATAGCTTAAAAACAATGGATGTTTACGTAGTGCAACAAACGACTCGTAGCTTTCCTGTGCCATTAAATCCAATAGGTTTTTATGAACAGGGTCTAATAAAATGTTATGTCTTTCTTTAACGCCTGCCGATATACCTGCGTTTATCAATTGTTCAATGTTAAATTCAGCACTGTCAATAGAGCCATACTGAGAACTGATTGTTTGTCCCTGAATGGTTAGCTGAATGTTTTTGTTCGCAATTTCTTTACCCATTGAGGCATAGAAACGGTGCGTTTTACCTCCACCTCTTGATGGTGGACCACCGCGGCCATCAAAAAATGCAAGTTGAATATTGTGTTTGTTTGCTGTTTCTGTTAAAGCAACTTTGGCGTTAAAAATTGACCAGTTTGCCATTAAATAACCACCGTCTTTTGTACTGTCAGAGAAACCAAGCATAATATCTTGCTTGTTGCCCCTTTTCTGTAAATGTTTCTTGTAAACCGGATGAGCATACAAAGTTTCCATAATTGCAGCAGCATCTGCAAGGTCATGTACAGTTTCAAATAGTGGAACAAAATCGATAGAAAGATTGTCTTGTTCCCATCCATTCCATAAGAAAAGCTCCATTAACTGTAAAATATCGCTCGCTTGCTGGCAGTTACTGATGATGAAACGGTGACAAGCAAGTTCTCCGTTGCTTTTTTGTATTTGCTTAACCTCAGTAATGGTTTGCAAGGTGTCCTGAACCAATGAATCAGCCTTGTCGCTATGCGAAACTCTGGCGCTTTTAAAGGTCAGGGCTTTAATTTTATCTTCTTCCGATAAGCTATCATAGTTCTCAGGGAACATAGAATTGATCGGTTTGCTTTGTCTGCAATAAGCATGAACGTCCCTTAAAACTCGGCTATCTTGTCTGATGTCAAGAGAAGCAAAGTGGCTACCGTAAAGCTCAACCTTACGAATCAGGTCAGAAACAATATCAGCAAAGAGGCCGTCGTGGCTATCAATAAGCGTATTTTTAATTTTATTCAGGTGTTCAATCAAAAAGTCCGAAATGTTCTCCATTTCGATATTCGGATCGAAAGCATTTTTGTACAAGATGTCATGAACTACTGAAATAGGCTCGTCAACACCTCTAAAGGTGATGCGTCTCTTTAGGTTTCTAAAGTCGCGGTAGTAGCATCTGAACAAGATCTGACGAAGCATTTTTGATACCTGTACAGTCGATTCAGTATGTACATTCGGGTTACCATCTCTATCGCCACCTGGCCAAAAACCTAATTCTATAATCTTTTTAGACTCCAGGTTGTAATCATTTAAGCTTTTGTCTATTTCCGATTGGATGTTTGCAGCTGCAAAATAGAACACGTTTTCAAGATACCACGCCAAGCTCAGTGCCTCATCAACCGGGGTTGGCGATTTTTTATTGAAAAACGGTGTTTTACCTAATTGCTGAAGTAAAAGGTGGATGCTGGTGATGTCGTTTATCTTAATGGCTGCGGTAAGGTCTGTAATGATCGACAATACGCTACCAGGATAAAACTGAGTAGGGTGTGCGGTTAATACCAATCTTAAAGAGAATTCTTCAATCAGTTTTTCTATTTTCTGATTTAAAGAACTGTCGTCAATTCCTTTTTTTAGATAAGCTAGCAAAGCGTTATGCTCATCAGAAGCGTTAAGTTTATTAAAAGATGCATCTTCAACAGCATCAAATAATACCACCTGGCGCTCTATGTATTGGATAAATCTGAACAGAAGATCAATCACGTCCTTGGCTCCGTTATTTTGCGTGTACTTCTTAAAAAAAGCATTGATAATTTCCGCCGGAGTTTCATGGTTATTTACACCATCTTCACAGTATTTTATAAACAGCGGCAACAGGGTGCCGGTGTCTTTAATTTTGTAAAAAGGAAGGGTAAGGAAAAGGCTATTGTAGAGTTCAAAACGGGATACTACTTCGTTGTTAAATACTGATTCTCTCTGACCTTTTGCGCGTTGTTTCTGCATCATATTTAAAGGGTATTTTTTCGCGCTTAAGCTACCAAAAATGATTCAAAAAAAAGACCCAAAAGTGCTATTAATTTAATTTTGATTTTTTTCCAAAAAAAACTAACTTAGTACCATAGAGGTTAAACAAATCCTTTTAAACTTATGTGCTGATTTGAGTGCGGAAACGCAATAAATCAAGCAATTTAATTGTTAATTTTTTGGGGTAAAATAGCCGTTAAGATTTTCTTAACGGCTATTTTGTTTAATGTAAATCTGCCGGAACTTCAACATTCTTTTTGAACTTCTGAAGATACAACAGCGGAATCGAGCACAAAAGTATCAAACCGGCCACCCAATATGCGTCACTATAGGTAAGCAATAATGACTGTTTGGTAAGCGTTCCTTCGATGGCTTTTATAGCCAAAGATTTTGCGTCTAAATAGTTATATCCCTTGGCCATAAAATTCTTTATAAAGCCATTAAAACGATCGGTAAATGCAGGGTTATATTCATTAATATTTACTAGTAAATTACTGCGGTGAAAACCTTGGCGAACATGTATCAAAGTAGTTAATGCAGCGATACCAAAAGAACCTCCAAGTTGTCTCATCATGTTGTTCAAACCTGAACCTTGTCCTATCTCAGCACCTTTTAAATCCTGGATGGCCAAAGTGGTTAGCGGAACAAACAATAAAGCCATACCCACACCTCTTATCATCAACGGTAGGAAGAAGTCGTTAGTTCCCGATTGCAGTGTCGATTTGCTCAGCATTGAACAGAATACGAAGAACAGGAACATCCCAATGGTAGCCATAAACTGTGCTGGAATACCTTTTTTAAGGAATATCCCAATAAATGGCATCATTACGATGGTACATAAACCACCCGGGAATAGCAATTCTCCGGTTTGCAAGGCTGAAAAGCCTAGCAAATTCTGACAAAATACAGGGAACACGAAAACGGATCCATAAAGCCCGAAACCTAAAATGAACGAGGTAAACATACCTACAGAGAAACTCCTGTGGCGCATAATCTTAAAGTTCACAATAGGGTGGTCAGTACTCAATTCTCTCCAAATAAACAGCAGCAAACCAAGTACAGATGTAATTGCAAGTCCTGTAATGTAAGGGGTGGCAAACCAATCTTCACTTTCGCCTTTTTCAAGTACGGTCTGTAAACTTCCAACAGCAATTGCAAGTAATGCAATACCCCACCAGTCTACAGGCATCCCTTTTCCGTCCTTAGGCGTCTCTCGCACAAACATGTACGTACAGTAGGCTGCCAGAATCCCGACGGGAATGTTTACGTAAAAAATTAAAGGCCATGAACTGATCTCCAATAAATACCCACCAATTGTTGGCCCTACGGTTGGCCCTACAACGGCACCAAGGCCAAATAAGGCAGTAGCAATACCAACATCTTCACGAGGCCAGGTTTCAATTAATATGGCCTGAGCAGTCGAAATTAAGCCCCCTCCGGCTAGTCCCTGTAATATACGGAACATGATCAGCTCTTCGAGGTTGGTTGCATTTCCACAAAGGAAAGATGCGATGGTAAATAGGATGATAGAGAACAGGAAATAGTTTTTTCGGCCAAATCTACTACCAAGCCATCCCGACATAGGTAGTACGATTACGTTGGCCACGGCATAGCCGGTGGATAACCAGGCAACATCCTCAAGGGTGGCGCCCAGGTTACCTTGTATTTGGGGTATAGCAACGTTTACAATAGTGGTATCAATCAGCTCCAATAGCGAAGCTGTGATCACTGTAAAGGTTATTATCCACTTTTTTAAACCTTTCTCGGCCATTTTTAGTCTTTTATAGAAACAGAAACCTTAACACTCATACCAGGACGTAATCTTTCCATAATATCTTTAGGTGCTTTCGTGATTTTTATTTTTACCGGAACACGTTGTACTACTTTTACAAAGTTACCTGTAGCATTATCAGGAGGCAATAACGATCCTTTTGCACCGGTAATAGGAGCAAAGTTGTAAACCTCACCTTCAACTTCAGCACCAGGATAAGCATCAACTTCTACTTTAACTTTTAATCCCGGTTTGATGTCCTCAAGCTGAGTTTCTTTAAAATTTGCAGTAACATAAATGCTGTTGTCATTTACAATAGAAAACAACGACTGGCCAGCTTGTACCAACTGTCCTTTTTGAACATTCTTTTTAGAAACGATTCCCGTTGCAGGCGCTTTTATGTCGGTGTATGACAGCTGTAATTTAGCAAAATCTACTTCCGACTGATGTTGAGTAACTCCGGTATTGCTTACAATTAATTGCGATTGAGTAGTTCCAACTTGCTTAACTGCGGCATTGTATTGGTCGTTTGCAGCAGTAAAAGCAGCCTGGGCCGATTCTTTTTGTGCCTTAGCCTGGTCAAATTGCTGTTGTGTAATCGAGCCATCTTTAATCAGGTTTGCATATCGCTCGTAATCTTTCTGAGCTAATGACAACTTAACTTTAGCAGCTTCAATATTCGCCTTTGCAGTACTTGTATTGGCGGCAGTAGCAGCAATTTGCGACTCCGAAACACCAACGCCTGCACTTGCACCTTTTTGTCCTGCCATAGCTTGTTCCAGCTTCACTTTGTAATCGCTATCATCAAGCGTTACCAGAACATCACCTTCTTTTACAGGGGTGTTTTCTTCAAATTTAATCTCCTTTACATATCCCCCAACACGAGCAACCACCGGGCTAATATCGCCGTCAATCTGCGCATCATCCGTATCTACGTGTTTGCTGTAATAAATATACTCTTTGGTGCCAAATATGGCTCCAATTACAATTAATACCCCTAATATGATTGGTATAACTTTGTTTTTCTTTTTCTTTTCAGTTGTCATTGCTGTAATTTGTTATGGTAGTTATTGGGAGATTTTTCCTGTTGATTTTAATAATGTGTAGTAGGCAAGTCCGGCATCTGCTTTGGCCAGTTCTAAATTGATTTTAGCTTGATACAATAAGGTTTCAGCATCAATACGGTCTATAGCAGAGGCAACATTGTTTTTATATTTCGAAGCCAATAAGTTGTCGTTTTCAGTAGCCTGAGCAATTGAAGTTTCAAGCACTTTAATTTTGCTTAAAGTCAATTGGTAATCCTGATAGTTTTTGTTGATCTCAGTTTTAACCTGATCTGATAAAATACCCTTTTGGATATCTACATTTTTCTGTTGAATCCTGGCTTCAGTTACCTTATTCTTGGTAGTCCATAAGCTTCCAATGTTCCATGAAATATTAGCTCCAAGGGTCATCGGAACGATGTATTGGTTGGTAGGAGGAATAAATTTGCCGCTTGGATTGATGTAATACAAGTTAGCACCAACACCAACTGTAGGCATTGTACTGGCCTGGATAGATTTGATGTTTATGTCGGCAACCTTGTTTTGTAAATCGACCTGTTTTAACTCCTGACGATTAGATAAGGCTAAATCCATATAGGATGATAATGGCGAAACCGTTTTTAATGCATTATCAGGATCGGCAATTTCAATATCTGTGGCTTCATCAAGTCCCAATAAAATATCAAGGTTGTAATTAATTACTTTCCTGTTGTTTTCAATCTCCATTTCGGTTAGCGAAACGTTCGCTTGTTGCAATTGGAACCTTAAAACGTCGTTTTTAGTAACTATACCCTGCTCAAAAAAGCGTTGCGATTGCTTTAATTGTCCGGCAATAGATTCCAGGTTCTGGGCAACAACCTTTTTGCTTTGCAAAACCTTAAATAAAGAATAATAGGTGTTTATCACCGCATAGCTCACTTCTTCCCTGTTTTTGTCAGCATCTAAGCGAGCAACATCAGTAAGCAATTTTGTAGATGCTTCTGCATATTTCAATTTACCACCTCCGTATACTATCTGTTCTACTGCCGCTGTACCTACAAAGGCATCTGCTCTATTTGGTAAGTGAATTGGATCTGCGCTACCCAGGCTCAATTTATTGGTAGGGATTTCTGCGTGGCTGTATAAAAATGAAGTTGTGGCAGTGGGTAATGCGTTGTCTTTAACTGATTCGAGCTTAGCAACAGCCTCATCAATTTTACTCTGCGAGAGCTTTAAATTCTTGCTGTTGGTTATGCCTAGCTCAATTGCCTCCTGTAGGCTTAGCTTTTTTATGTTTTGTGCATACAGCATTCCGGGAAATAGAAATGCCACAAAACTTAGTTTAATGGTGTTGTGTATCATTGTTGGGGTGTTAGATAAATGGTGATGAGGTCTTTCAAATGGGTAATCAAGCGGTCGGTAATAACTTTTCTGTCTTCTTTGTTGTTGATGTCAAGTGTCGTTCCTGAGGTTATTTTAGAAGGGGAGATGGCTACATAACTGATGGTGCCCATAACGGTGGCAATTAGCATTTTAACGTCTACTTTTCTGAAGCTTCCATCTTCAATTCCGTCTTCTATAATATGTTGAATGACCAAAAGGTTTTCGGCCATTGCATTTTTTATGGTGATAAACATTTCAGGTCTTTGCGATAAAGAAAGCTCTCTGTGCATCATTTTATGAAAAGCGTGATTGCAAAGGATGCGGGTGGCATAGCCATCGACAACTTTTAATAGCTTTTCCATGCCGGATAGTTTGTCTTTGCTAATGCTATTCAGCTCTTCTTTGAATCCTTGTATCCGCATATTCATCATTTCAACGAATACGCCTTCTTTTGAGCCAAAATAGTAGTTAATCATAGCCATATTTGCGCCTGCCTCTTTCGCAATCTGACGGGTTGAGGCTCCTTCATATCCTAATTCCGAGAACAGCTTTGAAGCTGCTTCTAAAATGTTCGATCTCTTATCTGCTTTTTCCATGTAATCAAATTGTGACAGCAAAATTAATCAATCGATTGATTAATTTATGGCTATTTTTATTGAGGTAATGTTTGTTGACTTTGAGTTGACAAAAGTCAATTTGTAAGGCGGGCGCTGTGATGTGCGGTGCGTCAAGCACACACGTTATGTGCGCTCGTTTAAGGGCGTTCGTCATCCTGAATTTATTTCAGGACCTCTCAAGCGCTATTCCTCCCAACTAGTGCGAGGTCCTGAAATAAATTCAGGATGACGGGTGCTTAAACAAAAAAAGAAGCCGTATCATTAATCAAAAGATGATACGGCTTCCTTTTTTGTTTGTTGTGAGATCCGTCCTGAGTATTTCCTTACTATGCCTTTTTTCTTTGAATATTTCTTGAAGTGTACAAA
>NZ_JABSNU010000039.1 GCF_013266735.1 Pedobacter foliorum | reverse complement strand
CACTTTGTTGATGATTATTAACCCTCACTTTACCTCGCTATTTATCAAAAACTAAGGTGTAAGCAGTAATGATTCAATGGAGGCATACTGGCCAGGTTATTGGTTTTTGTGAAGCACTCTTTTTATATATTTGTTCAAATCAGATTCCGGTATGAGCACAAATGAATTTTATATTTTCAAGTCGGCGCGTTTAGGCTTTAGAAATTGGCTGGAAGCTGATGTGGATAAACTGACAGATATCAATCAGGATCCGCAGGTGATGGAGTTCTTCCCTGGCTTGCAGTCGCAGGAAAGAACCCGGCAATTTGTGAAAAGAATGAAGTCGCAATTTCAGGAAAAGGGTTTTTGCTATTTTGCAGTAGAGGAATTAAGTACCAATGAATTTATTGGGTTTATAGGATTGTCTGTTCAGAATTTTGAATCTGATTTTACCCCCTGCATAGATATCGGCTGGCGCTTACATACAGAGAAGTGGAACCAGGGCTTTGCCACCGAAGGAGCACTAAGATGTATAGACTACGGCTTTAATGATTTAAAATTGAAAGTGATACATGCCATCGCACCTAAAGCGAATGCTTCATCGGTAAGGGTAATGCAAAAGATAGGGATGAAAGAGCTTAAACGATTCCATCATCCTTTACTGGCCTCTAATGAAAAGCTTCAGGAATGTGTGCTGTATGAGATCGTGAATAACCTGAGAGCCTAGC
>NZ_JABSNU010000038.1 GCF_013266735.1 Pedobacter foliorum | reverse complement strand
AGGGTAATGCAAAAGATAGGGATGAAAGAGCTTAAACGATTCCATCATCCTTTACTGGCCTCTAATGAAAAGCTTCAGGAATGTGTGCTGTATGAGATCGTGAATAACCTGAGAGCCTAGCATTGGAAAAATGCAAAGAAGTGGTAATGACAATTATATAGACGGTCGTCATCCTGAATTTATTTTGCTTCGCAGCTTCTTCGAGGTCAGGACCCCGCAAGAGAAAGAAAACCTTATTAGTGTGAGATACCGCCCTTCGGCGGCATGACGAACGCATTAGCAGAGTGTTTAAAAAACAATCTTTCATTGGTATTTTATGCAATTCCTTTAATTACATTAAGCTGTACAAAGTAATTCTAAGCTTTGGATTTCACTAGCAAAAGCCAATCCCGGTGGTAAGAAAACCCTGCTTACCACGTTTGTAATTAATTTTCTGCCTAGTCTTTAATGAGTTAGGAGATTTCATGAAATAATAATGGGAAAGGGTTTGGAGGTTGGAGGAATTTTCCTACTTTTGCATCCCGCTTCGGAGGAAGAGAAACAGAGAAAAGGATTAGTGAGATTGAGTATTTGAAAGGTTGTAAAGGAGGTTTGTCTCTTTAAGTTTATCAGAATTAGCGTTCTAAGAAACAAAAAGAAAAAAAGAAAATAAAAGGCTTGACAAATAGAAAAAGATTTCTACCTTTGCAGTCCCAAACAAAACGGGGGTTACCAAACGGAGTTTAGTAACGGAATAAAAAAGATTGAAATAATGAAAAGGTTAAACAGAAAGCGAAG
>NZ_JABSNU010000037.1 GCF_013266735.1 Pedobacter foliorum | reverse complement strand
GGATCAAGCGGAATTCTTGGGGGCATGAAACTTTAAGCATAGATTTTAGAAAGTCTGAACAGAAAGAATTTGACATCTCTTACCCCTCTAGAAGTTGCTCTGAAAGCTTTGACCTTTGCATTGAATGATTCAGCAGAAGCGTTCGTTGATCTGTTAGTAAAGAAATTCAGAATAGACAAATAATGAGCCTGTATGGATCTGGATACTGTTCTGAATGCTTCTATTGCGGAATCTTCCACATCATTATACCATAATGCCAGTCTTTTAAATGCCTGCTCCTTGCTTTTACATATCTTAAATATTTCGCCTAATCTAAGAGATAGTTTATAAGCCTTTTTTAATTCTGGATATCGCTCAAAGAGTAGTTCCGCACGATTTTTCTGAACCTGAGTCCACTTGCTATGGTGCTTGAATAGCAAATACCTGCTTCTGGCTAGCAATTGCTTTAGCGTATCTCCATTGGAAAGCACCTCCCCACGGAAAATGGTTTTAGCTCTCTTTGCTTGTTTAATGGCTTCATTTTCTGCATCCAGAGCTTCCCAACGGTATTTGATCCTGCATTCCTGTACAGCATCATAAGCAAGTTTTTGAACATGGAAACGGTCGATAACCCTGTGCGCATTGGTAAAACACCTCCTAATTGCCAACTGCATATTTGCAGCCATATCCATCGTGACTTCCTGTACTCGTTTGCGAAGCCTTTCGGGTATTTTCTTCAGTACGGTGATAATATCCTCGGCTACTGTACCTTTAATCATGGCTACAATAGCGCCTTTACGACCTTTTGCAGTCTTA
>NZ_JABSNU010000036.1 GCF_013266735.1 Pedobacter foliorum | reverse complement strand
AAATAAATTACCAATGACAAGTCAGAAAGTTTTTTCAATAAGAATCTGAAAATAAGTATTTTAGTATTTAAATTCTTTGTGCAGCGTGCCCGATATGAAATTAGTGCTAATTGCCTGTTGCTGAGTCTGGGTCTGAAGGATATTGAATTAAAGTTTGGTACATCCTGAAAGGATTGTCCGATTGGTAGTCTGTCTTGATTGTGTAACCTTTGGGCGCAAAGATTAATATTCAGAGTTATGGAAAAGATTCGTTTTAATTCAGCAGGAATTGATATCGGTTCTCAAAAGATCTTTATCGGCTTGGAAGGTAAAGAAGTGGCCAGCTTCGGAACCTTCACCAGTGATTTCAGGGAAGCCAGCGATTATCTGAAAAAGAATGAGATTACTACAGTAGCAATGGAATCTACAGGAACCTATTGGGTAATTTTATATGACATCCTTCAGTCAGATGGATTTGACGTGTGGCTTGTTGATGGTCGTCAAACGCGTCAGGTTCCAGGCCGAAAAACAGATGTCAAGGATTGCCAGTGGATACAGCAACTACATAGCTATGGCTTGCTAAATCGCTGTTTTGTAGCAGAAGGCAAGATGAAAGAACTAAGGAGCTATCAGCGTTTGAGAGAAGATCATATTCGGAGCGCCGCCATGCATGTGAATCATATGCAAAAGGCACTCATTGAGATGAATCTTCGATTACCGGAGGTATTGAGCCAGATTCACGGTATTAGTGGTATGGCTATTATTGAAGCTATTCTTTCTGGAGAACGTGAACCGCAAAGGCTTCTTTTGCTCTGCCATAGTAGCGTGATAAAAAACAAATCAGAAGCCATATTGAAATCCTTAGAAGGCTTTTATACCAGTGAAGGAATATTTGCTTTAAAACAAGCCTATGAGGCTTATCAGTTTTATCAGCGGCAAATAAAAGAATGCGATGGAATGCTTATGACTGTATTGCAAGATATTAATGG
>NZ_JABSNU010000035.1 GCF_013266735.1 Pedobacter foliorum | reverse complement strand
TAGCGCAGGTTTCATGTACTTTGAATCTGTACTTTCTTACCTCGCTACGTTTATAAATGACATCTCTTTAATGAACTTCTCGATTCGCCTCGCGGGTCATCTTTATATATCTTTAATGTTCAGGTTTGTGTTTCGTCCGGGTCTTATTGCTCCCAGCCTTCTGTTTAACCTTTTCATTATTTCAATCTTTTTTATTTCGTTACTAAACTCCGTTTGGTAACCCCCGTTTTGTTTGGGACTGCAAAGATAGAAATCTTTTTCTATTTGTCAAGCTTTTTATTTTCTTTTTTTCTTTTTGTTTCTTAGAACGCTAATTCTACCAAACTTAAAGAGACAAACCTCCTTTACAACCTTTCAAACACTCACTCTCACTGATCACTCTCTCTGTTTCTCTTCCTCCGAAGCGGGATGCAAAAGTAGGAAAATTCCTCCAACCTCCAAACCCTTTCCCATTATTATTTCATGAATTCTCCTAACTCATTAAAGGCTAGGCAGAAAATTAATTGTAAACATGGTAACCAGGGTTTTCTTACTAGCGGGATTGGCTTTTGCTAGTGAAATCCAAAGCTTAGAATTACTTTGTACAGCTTAATGTAATTAGGGGGAGCGCATAAAATACCAATGAAAGATTGTTTTTTACACACTCTGCTAATGCGTTCGTCATGCCGCCGAAGGGCGGTATCTCACACTAGTAAGGTTTTCTTTCTCTTGCGAGGTCCTGACCTCGAAGAAGCTGCGAAGCAAAATAAATTCAGGATGACGACCGAGTATACAAAAATGTCACTACCACTTTTTTGCATTCTTTCCAATGCTAGGCTCTCAGGATGACGACCGAGTATACAAAATTGTCATTACCACTTCTTTGGATTTCTCCAAGGCTAGGCTCTCAGGTTATTCACGATCTCATACAGCACACATTCCTGAAGCTTTTCATTAGAGGCCAGTAAAGGATGATGGAATCGTTTAAGCTCTTTCATCCCTATCTTTTGCATTACCCT
>NZ_JABSNU010000034.1 GCF_013266735.1 Pedobacter foliorum | reverse complement strand
AGTAGATGATGTGCTTTTTGCTTATGTCTTTGCAGATTTTCGTTGATTTCTATCAAGCGGTCGCCTTTGGATTTGTGGCAAGCGCCATTTAGTGGGCAATTGTTGCAATTTTTGGCTTGATATCGCCTGACTTGCTGCTCGAACCCGCTTGCGGTACGTTTTTTAACTATTCCCACAAATTCCATGCTTTGTCCCATTGGGCAGATGTAAGCATCTTTTTGTTCATGATAAAAAAGCTGATTTGCGGCAAAAGGATATTTTTGATTATAGTGTGTATTTTGTTGTTTATCAAACATGTTAAACTTAACGAAAGACTCCACTTGTTTTTGTTCCAACAGGGCATAATTCTCTTCTGATCCATAACCGGCATCAGCAGTAAGGGTCTTTGGGGGACGATTGAAACTATTTTCATGTTGCTCCAGGTGTGATTTTAAAGTTAAGGTGTCTGTAGGATTGGAGTGAATGGTGTAGTTCACAATGAACTGGTTTGAAGTAGATATCTGCACATTATAAGCGGGTTTGAGCTGTCCGTTACGCATATGATCTTCTTTCATTCTCATAAAAGTAGCATCCGGATCGCTCTTGCTGTAGCTATTGCGTTCAGCGAGTATTTCTTCCTGATGCTTATACTTGCCGATAGCTTCGGGATAGTTTTTAGTGAGGTAATGGAGCTTTGCTTTGGTCTTTTTATCAACCTGATCATTGTTAGCCAGCACTTCATTGAGTTTGTCAACCGTTGCCTGGATGCTTTGCGGACTTACTGTTTTGGCCGTAGGCGGTTCAGGCAATAAATCTTCTACCGTAGCTACACTCTGGGCATAGTTCCAGATTTCATCCAACTGCTTTTGCATCTTCGCTTTATTGGTCTGAATGGATTTTTTCCAGACAAAAGTGTACTTGTTGGCATTGGCCTCAATCTTGGTTCCATCGGTATAAACTTCATCAATACTTAGCAGTCCTTCTTCAGCCAGATATTTAACCACTTCCTCAAATACGCTGCGCAGGGCATGTTTTAAGCGGACACCCCGAAATCGGTTGATCGTATTGTGATCCGGTTTACTCATGCCGCTCAACCACATGAAAGGAACATTTTCCCGACAAGCTATGGCCAGCTTTCTACTGGAATAAGTATTGGTCACATATCCGTAGACCAAAACTTTTAAAAGTAATATCGGATGATAATTGGACGCGCCCCTGATGTGGTAGGCATTCAACAAAGGTTCTACATTGATCACATTAATAATCTTGTCGACAAGTCTTACAGTATGATCTGCTGGAATCAACTCATCGAAAGTAGGCGGAAACGCCATGAGCTGATGTTGATAATAGGGCTTAAAAACGGGTTTCTTGTTGGCCATATCTACTACTGATTTACATCATAAATGTATGAAAATCAATAAGTTAAA
>NZ_JABSNU010000033.1 GCF_013266735.1 Pedobacter foliorum | reverse complement strand
TTTGAAATATTCTAGACATCTTTATTTAATAATCATTTACAAATAACAGTTATTTTCTGAACTCTGCTGAATTAGGATATGGCATTACTTCTATAGCCTTAAGGTTTGCGCCATTAACAGTCTGACGTAATCCAAATACCAACACATTCTTCTTAGTTCCGGAATTCAACCAACATTCAGGCAAAAAGAACTCCCGCTGTGGGCCCGCTTCCCAATGGCGACCGATGTTATGTCCATTTAGCCACATATACCCATTTCCAGAAGCATTAATTTTGGCCATCCATGGCATCCATACTTTAGCATCCTTTTCCGGTAAGGAAAACTCAACTCTGTACCAGGTAAACAAACCTGTTTGCTCCCCTTTTGGTTGAACACCATTGCCCTTTCGGGGAATTTCATCTTGCGTGTTTAGTGCAATGCGTTCCCATTTATCGGCTTTAAATGATGGCCCAGTAAAACTTTTTGTGATGCCTGCAACATCAGTAGCCAACTCCCACTGCAGTGGATGTGTTAACATGGTATCCGTTGTAGAAAGTCCAGCCTGTCTGATACCTGCCAACTCTTCCATAGGCACATAACCATGCGCATGGCCAAGGTTTTCGTATACGACTACAATTTCATTTTCGCCTGCTTTTAGTAAACCGCTGACATCAAAACGATTGTCAAATTCATTGGGACGGATGCGCGAATAAGCACCGCGCGTAATCCAGGTTTGTGCATCTGCTTTTTCAGGAAAAAGACGTTTAGGAATTTTGCCATTAACTTGTACGGAAACAATATCACGGGTAAACATATTAAACAAGAGCCTGTTTTCTTGCTGAATATCGGCTGCACTCAGGGTAACTTTTGAACGGTACAGGTTATATCGAAAATCATTGATCCCTATTTCTGACAAAGAAGTTTCTTTTGGAAGTGTTTTCCACTTGGCTTCATTTACAGGATCGTTATAACGCAAAGCATTTGCAATACGTATCGGTGCAATACTTACCGATGGACGAACTGGTTGCTCTGACTCCATTAAGCACCACTTACCCTGTTCAGGCTGAGCACCAGGAGGAATAACCAATACCTGTGCTCCTAAATCCGGTAAATTGAAATCAATTGCAAAAGATTCATTTGCAGTAGTGTTGCCATTGGTAACTGTTGCTGTTTTAATCAGTACTTTCTCTCCGTTCTGATTCACATTGTAAATCGGCTCTGTGGATTGAGCTACTTTTCCCGGCACCACAGTTACCCTACCTTTTAAAGGTTTGTTAGGATCAGTGTTGTGAAGAAAAACAAATTTGGTACCATCTGGGGCTACACGTAGTCCACCAAAAAGTGATTTAGGTGCATCCTTTAGTTCACAAGGTCCACCCACTGATCTTGCCAGTTTAGTTCCATATTCATTGATAAATTCACCCATGGCTTTGGCCGCAAAATATTTTGGTCCTGTTGCACCGCTTTCTCTGATGGCCGCATTGTAGTCATAACTTGTGGTCATACCGCGTGC
>NZ_JABSNU010000032.1 GCF_013266735.1 Pedobacter foliorum | reverse complement strand
AACAGAGAAGTCAAGCCCACCAGAGCCGATGGTACTGCGGTAACACGTGGGAGAGTAGGTCGGTGCCAAATCTTAAAGTAACCCTGTAGTTAACACTACAGGGTTTTCTTGTTTATAGCTACTTGTTTATAGTTATTTTGGGTTTATAATTATGCCCGTCGTCATCCTGAATTCGTCATGCCGGCGAAGGCCGGTATCAGGACCTCGCAAGAGAAAGAAAACCTTACTAGTGTGAGATACCGGCCTTCGCCGGCATGACGAACGCATTAGCAGAGTGTTTAAAAAACAATCTGTCATTGGTAATTTATTTTGCTTCGCAGCTTCTTCGAGGTTAGGATCCCTCAAGAGAAAGCAGGATCAAGGATCAATGCCAAATGTTCTGGAGCAAGGGATAATAATATTGATACTAGATTTCCGAGTTCAAAATATTAGCTTTAATGATTGAACTCATCTAGGATCATTATGAAATACATTACCACTAGCCTTTTATTGACCGGTTTGATTTTCCAAGGGCTGTTGTCTATTGCGCAAAATAATTACACTATTAAAGGAAAACTTAGCAAGGTAAAAGACGGCGAAATCATTAACTTATTGGAAAATAATGGCAATGTATTAGTTACCATTGCCAGTGATACCGTAAAGAACGGAGAATTTAATTTTTCAGGGGAGATTAAAGAATTAACTGAACTCGCATTAACAGGAAACAGTGCAGATTTTCCCTCTAAATGGCTTAGCCTTTGGGTAAGCCCCAAATCTGCAATTCGGATATCAGGCGATAATTATTTCCTTAAAACCTGGAATGTAATAAGTAAAGATCCTAGGCAGCAGGAGTTGGGCAGGTATACTGCATCAACAAAACAGGAATTAGACAGTATTCAAAACTTATCTGTTCAGGTCAGTTTATTGTTCCAAAAAAGGGATAATGTATCAGAAGCTGAACGTAAAACTATCAAGTTCCAAATAGACTCATTAAGAGACATTGAAGCAATTTGGCAGCAAAAAGTATTTCAGAAGGAAATCGCCATTTTGAAAACTGCTAAAGTAAATGACATCTGGTTTAAAAAAATGACCGAAATGGCTATGGATGTAAGGTACAACGAAAAAAGTTCACTTAGGCCAGCGGTCACCTCTTTGTTTAACAAGTTAACGCCACAGCAAAAACTTGAACTCGGGGCATTAGAGATCCGCAATTACCTCTATCCACCAGTGGTTGTTAAAAAAGGTGAATCCATGGTAGATAATATTCTCAAGGATCTTAATGGTGAAACTCATATGCTTAAGGATTATAAAGGCAAATACCTACTGCTCGATTTTTGGAGTGTGGGGTGTGGACCATGTATGATGGCTATGCCGGAACTCAGACAGCTAGACAGCACAGCTAAAGATAAATTATTGGTTGTCAGCATCAGTATGGATACAAAAAAAGAAATTTGGAAAAAGGTTTCATTAAGTGAAAAAATCAGCTGGCTAAACCTCAGCGATGGCAAAGGGATGACTGGAATAGCTGCAAGCTATGGAGTTAGCGGCATTCCACACTACGTTATCATTTCTCAGGAAGGCATAGTACTCGACTCCTGGGTGGGATACAGTGAAGGCTTGCTACAGGAGAAGTTGAAACCTTACTTAAATTAATAGGAGTCAAAGATGTTAGGTTTTTTCTATTCAGGCTATCTAAACTCTATGCTTAAATTTCATTCCCCTAAGAATTCCGCTTGATCCAAAAGATGTGGAGCGAGGATGAGTTTTTCGGTGTGCCCTGCCTTACCACTTTGTTGATGATTATTAACCCTCACTTTACCTCGCTATTTATCAAAAACTAAGGTGTAAGCAGTAATGATTCAATGGAGGCATACTGGCCAGGTTATTGGTTTTTGTGAAGCACTCTT
>NZ_JABSNU010000031.1 GCF_013266735.1 Pedobacter foliorum | reverse complement strand
GAACATTAAAGATATATAAAGATGACCCGCGAGGCGAATCGAGAAGTTCATTAAAGAGATGTCATTTATAAACGTAGCGAGGTAAGAAAGTACAGATTCAAAGTACATGAAACCTGCGCTATTATTTTCGAGTCAAGTTCTGACAGACAATACAAAAAAAAAGAATACAGACTATTATTAACAAGTTAAGAATGGTCAGAGATTCAAACAACACATTTTACAATGGAGAGTTTGATCCTGGCTCAGGATGAACGCTAGCGGCAGGCCTAATACATGCAAGTCGAACGATAGTGAGAGGCTTGCTTCTCACAAAAGTGGCGCACGGGTGCGTAACGCGTATGCAACCTACCTCAATCAGGGGGATAGCCCGAAGAAATTCGGATTAACACCGCATAAAAACACAGTACAGCATTGTACAATGTTCAAATATTTATAGGATTGAGATGGGCATGCGTGTCATTAGCTAGTTGGCGGGGTAACGGCCCACCAAGGCGACGATGACTAGGGGATCTGAGAGGATGGCCCCCCACACTGGTACTGAGACACGGACCAGACTCCTACGGGAGGCAGCAGTAAGGAATATTGGTCAATGGAGGCAACTCTGAACCAGCCATGCCGCGTGCAGGAAGACAGCCCTCTGGGTCGTAAACTGCTTTTATTCGGGAATAAACCTATCTACGTGTAGATAGCTGAATGTACCGAAGGAATAAGGATCGGCTAACTCCGTGCCAGCAGCCGCGGTAATACGGAGGATCCAAGCGTTATCCGGATTTATTGGGTTTAAAGGGTGCGTAGGCGGCTTATTAAGTCAGGGGTGAAAGACGGTGGCTCAACCATCGCAGTGCCCTTGATACTGATGAGCTTGAATGAACTAGAGGTAGGCGGAATGTGACAAGTAGCGGTGAAATGCATAGATATGTCACAGAACACCGATTGCGAAGGCAGCTTACTATGGTTTTATTGACGCTGAGGCACGAAAGCGTGGGGATCAAACAGGATTAGATACCCTGGTAGTCCACGCCCTAAACGATGAATACTCGCTGTTAGCGATATACAGTTAGCGGCTAAGCGAAAGCGTTAAGTATTCCACCTGGGGAGTACGCCCGCAAGGGTGAAACTCAAAGGAATTGACGGGGGCCCGCACAAGCGGAGGAGCATGTGGTTTAATTCGATGATACGCGAGGAACCTTACCCGGGCTTGAAAGTTAGTGAATCATTTAGAGATAGATGAGTGAGCAATCACACGAAACTAGGTGCTGCATGGCTGTCGTCAGCTCGTGCCGTGAGGTGTTGGGTTAAGTCCCGCAACGAGCGCAACCCCTATGTTTAGTTGCCAGCACGTTATGGTGGGGACTCTAAACAGACTGCCTGTGCAAACAGAGAGGAAGGAGGGGACGACGTCAAGTCATCATGGCCCTTACGTCCGGGGCTACACACGTGCTACAATGGATGGTACAGAGGGCAGCAAGCTGGCAACAGCAAGCAAATCTCAAAAAGCCATTCACAGTTCGGATAGAGGTCTGCAACTCGACCTCTTGAAGTTGGATTCGCTAGTAATCGCGTATCAGCAATGACGCGGTGAATACGTTCCCGGGCCTTGTACACACCGCCCGTCAAGCCATGGAAGTTGGGGGTACCTAAAGTATGTAACCGCAAGGAGCGTCCTAGGGTAAAACCGATAACTGGGGCTAAGTCGTAACAAGGTAGCCGTACCGGAAGGTGCGGCTGGAATACCTCCTTTCTGGAGTAGACTAGACTACTCGCTACGTAAATGATATAAATGACAATAAAATCTCAAAAGAAAAACCCATAGGATGAAACATCACATAGTGTTTCAACTAAGCTAAGGATTATATGAGGCAAGAAGGATTGTGAATGAGACACCTCAGAACAAACCAGAGCTGAATAAAAATAGTCCCGTAGCTCAGTTGGTTAGAGCACTACACTGATAATGTAGGGGTCAGCAGTTCAAATCTGCTCGGGACTACACATATATTCTAAGGGGGATTAGCTCAGCTGGCTAGAGCGCCTGCCTTGCACGCAGGAGGTCAACGGTTCGACTCCGTTATTCTCCACCATCACCGGTGTCTAATACAAAAGGCACAGAAATAGGAAGTTGAAAGACAACCCGGGATAGAACAGTTCTTTGACATATTGGAAGAAGTTAAAAAAGAAGAGCAAACAACAATAGAGACGTTGTTTGATCGGAAGTGAGTGAATGGTAAGCAATTACTGTACACAAACTAAAGAGATAACGACAATCAAAAAAAGCATTTCCATAGGCGCAAAAGGCTATGGAGAGAAGAAAGTAAATAAGAGCACACAGGGGATGCCTTGGCTCTCAGAGGCGATGAAGGACGTGATAAGCTGCGATAAGCACTGGGGATTAGCAAATATGAATTGATCCGGTGATTTCCGAATGGGGCAACCTGGCTAGTTGAAGACTAGTCGTATAAATACGCAAACCTGCCGAACTGAAACATCTAAGTAAGCAGAGGAAGAGAAAATAATAATGATTTCCTAAGTAGTGGCGAGCGAACGGGAAAGAGCCCAAACCATTA
>NZ_JABSNU010000030.1 GCF_013266735.1 Pedobacter foliorum | reverse complement strand
TAGTGGGGTTGTAGGACTACGATATGATTATAATGCAATGAAGTGGAACAGGATGGGAAGCCTGGCAATATAGAGTGAGAGCCTCGTACACGTAAGTACCATTAGTCTAGTAGTATCCTGAGTACCGCGAGGTCGGAGACGCCTTGTGGGAATCTGCCGGCACCATCCGGTAAGGCTAAATACTCCTGAGAGACCGATAGTGAACCAGTACCGTGAGGGAAAGGTGAAAAGAACCCCGAACAGGGGAGTGAAATAGAACCTGAAACTGTGTGCTTACAAGCGGTCGGAGCGTCCAGGTGGCGTGACGGCGTGCCTTTTGCATAATGAGCCTACGAGTTACTCTTCTCTGGCAAGGTTAAGTGTTTAAGACACGGATCCGAAGCGAAAGCGAGTCTGAATAGGGCGTATAGTCAGGGGAGGTAGACGCGAAACCTTGTGATCTACCCATGGACAGGTTGAAGGTGCGGTAACACGTACTGGAGGACCGAACCGATAAACGTTGAAAAGTTTCCGGATGATCTGTGGGTAGGGGTGAAAGGCTAATCAAACTGGGAAATAGCTCGTACTCCCCGAAATGTTTTTAGGAACAGCGTCGTGGTAGAGTTAAATAGAGGTAGAGCTACTGATTGGGTGCGGGGGAGTCAAATCCTACCAAATCCAGACAAACTCCGAATGCTATTTAATATACACGGCAGTGAGGCGCGGGGTGCTAAGGTCACGCGCCGAGAGGGAAAGAACCCAGACCATCAGCTAAGGTCCCCAAGTTACAGTTAAGTTGAACTAACGAGGTCCGATTGCATAGACAGCTAGGATGTTGGCTTGGAAGCAGCCATTCATTTAAAGAGTGCGTAACAGCTCACTAGTCGAGCGATCGGGCATGGATAATAAACGGGCATTAAACTGTACACCGAAGCTATGGGTAATATTAATATTACGGTAGGGGAGCATTCCAGCGGCAGCGAAGCTATGACGTAAGTTGTGGTGGAGCTTCTGGAAAAGCAAATGTAGGCATAAGTAACGATAAGGCGGGCGAGAAACCCGCCCACCGAAAGGATAAGGTTTCCTGATCAACGCTAATCGGATCAGGGTTAGTCGGGGCCTAAGGAGAACCCGAAGGGGATATTCGATGGACAACGGATTAATATTTCCGTACTTTTTATAACTGCGATGTGGGGACGGAGTAGTGACACTGCCGCGATCTGACGGAATAGATCGTTGAAGGCTGTAGGTATAGGACTGGTAGGCAAATCCGCCGGTCTTGCTGAACGCTGATAGTACCGCAAACCTTCGGGGGCGTGGATAGTGCAGGTAATCAGACTTCCAAGAAAAACCGCTAAGCTTCAGGTTATAAAAACCCGTACCGCAAACCGACACAGGTATCCGGGAAGAGAATTCTAAGGTGCTCGAGTGAATCATGGCTAAGGAACTCGGCAAAATGGCCCTGTAACTTCGGGAGAAGGGGCGCTGGTAGCAATATCAGCCGCAGTGAAAAGGCCCAGGCGACTGTTTAACAAAAACACATGGCTTTGCAAAATCGAAAGATGAAGTATAAGGCCTGACACCTGCCCGGTGCTGGAAGGTTAAGAGGGGATGTCATCCGCAAGGAGAAGCATTGAATCGAAGCCCCAGTAAACGGCGGCCGTAACTATAACGGTCCTAAGGTAGCGAAATTCCTTGTCGGGTAAGTTCCGACCTGCACGAATGGTGTAACGATCTGGGCGCTGTCTCAGCCATGAGCTCGGTGAAATTGTGGTCCCGGTGAAGACGCCGGGTACCCGCAACGGGACGGAAAGACCCCATGCACCTTCACTACAATTTAACATTGACATTGGATACAGGATGTGTAGGATAGGTGGGAGACTATGAAGTGGCGTCGCTAGGCGTCGTGGAGTCAACGTTGAAATACCACCCTTTCTGTATTCGGTGTCTAACCCCGCTGGTCGGGGGACATTGTTTGATGGGTAGTTTGACTGGGGTGGTCGCCTCCAAAAAGGTAACGGAGGCTTTCAAAGGTAAGCTCAATACGCTTGGTAACCGTATGAGGAGTGCAATAGCATAAGCTTGCTTGACTGTGAGACATACAAGTCGATCAGGGTCGAAAGACGGATATAGTGATCCGGTGGTTCTGCATGGAAGGGCCATCGCTCAAAGGATAAAAGGTACGCTGGGGATAACAGGCTGATCTCCCCCAAGAGCTCATATCGACGGGGAGGTTTGGCACCTCGATGTCGGCTCGTCACATCCTGGGGCTGGAGAAGGTCCCAAGGGTTCGGCTGTTCGCCGATTAAAGTGGCACGCGAGCTGGGTTCAGAACGTCGCGAGACAGTTCGGTCCCTATCTGTTGTGGGCGTTGGAATTTTGAGTGGGGCTGACCTTAGTACGAGAGGACCGGGTTGGACTAGCCTCTAGTGAATCTGTTGTTCCGCCAGGGGCATTGCAGAGTAGCTACGCTGGGAATAGATAAGCGCTGAAAGCATCTAAGTGCGAAACTAGCCACGAGATGAGAATTCCATATAGGACCGTAGCAGACTACTACGTTGATAGGTTACAGATGTAAAGATGGTGACATCAAAGTCGAGTAATACTAATAATCCGAAGCTTTCAAGAGCAGTAAACTGTTGTTTGTTCTTCAAAACTTAACTTCTTTCAATAATATGTCATCGTTATGATGTGGGAAACAATACAGCAATGTAAAATGAGGCCTACAAAATAACTTTAAAAATATTTAGGTGCCTATATCGGTGGTGTCTACCTCTTCCCATTCCGAACAGAGAAGTCAAGCCCACCAGAGCCGATGGTACTGCGGTAACACGTGGGAGAGTAGGTCGGTGCCAAATCTTA
>NZ_JABSNU010000002.1 GCF_013266735.1 Pedobacter foliorum | reverse complement strand
CATCGAAAGTAGGCGGAAACGCCATGAGCTGATGTTGATAATAGGGCTTAAAAACGGGTTTCTTGTTGGCCATATCTACTACTGATTTACATCATAAATGTATGAAAATCAATAAGTTAAATCAAATTTAAAACGAAAAAAAAACAACTTAAATTGTTAATAATCAAGACGATAGGAATACGGGTAGACGCAAAAGAGCCCGTATCACGATTTATGATACAGGCTCTTTTGCATATATTAAAATATGCAATATTGTGTGGCGGTCGTCATCCTGAATTTATTTCAGGATGACGATGTGTAATAGTATTTTCTGTTTCTGATCTCATCAACTTGTGGAGTTTCTCCACAAGTTTAACACACACAAAAAACAGTAACCGACTAAAAACCAGACTGATGCCAAAAATATAAGATTTAGGCACTATTATGTAGCCTAGTCTAAACATAACTAACAAGAATTTTTAACTGAAATTTTAAAATAAGTATTATGAAAAAGATCATCTTATCAGCAGCATTTTTAGCATTAGCAGGATTAACTACAGTAAAAGCAAGCGACATCAAAAACCCAGTTAGAGTTGCTGTTCAACAAGATAGTGTTACAAAAACTCCAATTGAATTAAAAGATCTTCCGGAGCCAGTTCAAAAAACGCTACAATCCGATGCAGTTAAAGCCTGGACTCCAACAGCTGCTTTTCTTGTAACAAAACAAGATAAATCGACATACTATCAAGTTGATGTTAAAAAAGAAGCTGAAACAGGTTCATTGAAAATTGACAAAGACGGAAAAATCATCCAATAATATAAAGAACCAAAAATCCCTAAAGTTTAATTAACAAGCAGCAAAGCCAGAGCAATCTGGCTTTGTTGTTTAGCGTAACTTCTATTAATTGTGATGTTATTTTACAAAACTATTTCATGCAGCAAAAGGTATAAAAATGCATCTAATTAATTACCAGACGTGTTTTTACAATACTTATTTTAATAACTGCGTATTTTCACAGTTGTAATCATTCCAATTCCCTATTAATTTTGGTATCAATAAAAAAGTAACAAACAAACCCTAATGCCATGTATCCCAAAAAATCAAACAAGTCATCAGTAACCAAGTATGCTATTAGTGTCTTAAAAGTTTTAGCATTTATTTTATTTGTATTCTGCTTCTATCAGGCCTGTAAAATAACCACTCCCTAATAAATGTTCTATTGGGAATTAGCGTGCAACCTTTAAAAAATCCCAAGGCATCTTATTTGAAGATCGTTTATCCTCCTCAACCAGGAATTTAGCGATCAGGTTTAATAGACTTTCATTTTCACTTACGGTTTTATCTCCCAGGGCCACCAATTTCTCGATATTTGTCGGACTAGCCGCATCTAATCCTTCTTTAATGCTCTCCAAACTATTTGGCTCAATACGGACATAATTCTTCTCCTTGCCTACTGAGTGAAAAAGTTGCTGCAAAAAGAAATCACTGGTTTCAGCAACACCGCTCATCATAATATCAATTAAAGCGGGTACAATAGCCATCGCGCTACTCTTTTTAAAGTGATCGTAATCATAAGACCTTTTAGAACGACCGGTACCTAATGAACACAGATAGATGTCGTTTATCCTCGTCTGATTAAATGCTTTAGTTACTTCTATTAAGCCACTCAACGCAGGATTTGTAGCAAACACGCCCCCATCAAGTAATGGATACCTAACATTTGCCAATGAATGTATCTCAGCAACGCTAAAATAAGTTGGTGCAGCTGATGTAGCTCTACATACATCTTTTAAATAAAAGTCCCTTACATCGCCCCGCACTATTGCATTTTGCTGTCTAAAAAAATGTGTTTTGCGAAGTTCAATATTGTAAGCGCTTATAATGCATGGCTTAATAAGCTGGCTAAGTTTAGTTTTACCAAAATACTTCTTCAATACCCCTTCAAAGATGTGACTATTGTAGCGTTCTCCCGCTAAACCAAACTTTGCTCTCAGGCGTTTAAAGAAACTCATTTTAAAAATCTCGTTACCGTGCTCCAGATAAAGATCTAGTGCCTCCTTGGCCGAAAACCTTGGCCTGGTTGGATTTTCTTCGGAAGGACATAGTAACAGGCAGGTTAAAATACCTCCTGTGCTTGTTCCAGCAAAAAAATCAAAATAATCAACAATAGCCGCATCTGGGTTTTTACTTTCCTTTTTTAACTTTTCCTCGAGCGCAACTAAAAGCATCCCTGGAATAATTCCTCTTATCCCACCGCCATCTATAGAAAGGATTTTCTTCATAATACATTTGGGTTACTGTAAATATACTTACTTATATCATATTGCAAAACCTACCTGCGTATTTACACAGTTGTAATAAAAATATTGCCTGCTTATGTTTGTAGTAGCGATTTGATTAAAGAATAAGCTATTTGTACCGGCCTCTTTAGTACTTTGTTACCGGTACTTAAAATTGAAGTTCATCTTATTACAAAAATATCAATCACGCTCTCCAGTAAATTGTAAAATCATCTCCTATGAAAACAACAAAAGCCGAGGTTCACTCCGGCTTTTGTTGTTTTAAAGAAACCATGAAAGTATCTGTATCTTGTATTAAGGATCAAACTTTGAAAGTCCGGAATGCCACTGAGAAGGCGTACAGCCATAAAAACGCTTAAATTCTTTAATAAAATGATTCTGGTCAAAAAAATCAAATTTATATACCAACTCCTGCCAATTGACGGCATTGTTCTTCCTTATAAAGCTATTTACATTATTGAAACGCACAATCCGACTAAAAGCTTTAGCGCTAAAACCCACCTTATCTCTAAACTGTACCCCTAAATTTGTTTCAGACACCCCAACCTGTTTGCTTAGTTCAGCAATGCGTATCAAACCATGGCTTTTTTGTATTTGCTCGCAAGCATAGGCAACACTATTTACATCAGTTTTTTCCGAAGCCAAAAGGCGCTTAAGTAGCCAACCTTCTAACCGTGCAACAACCATGTCCGGCTGCTTCGCTACCTCTCTTAATTGCTCAGTTAAGCTATTGATTTCGGGAAAAAGAAGCCGGACATCTGTGGCCTGATTTGAAAAATAGCGTTGAGGAATACCAAATAATTTAAAAGCTCCATAAGGCTTGAACATTACCATTACGAGTTTCTTAGGAAAAACATCAAAGTGCCTGCCGTGATCAAGTAATCCGACAAAACATAATGGATAACTATCAGTTTTATCTACCCCAACCTCATGAAATCTATGATACTCATCAAGAATAAAAGACATTTCGGTTCTGGCAACCGGATAAATACTTAATGGAGATGTAACGCTACCAGAAAATTTAAGCTCATAAAACAGGTAACTTTCAATATACGGTTGAAGCTCTTGATGAGGCGTAAAAAATGTTGTGTTAACATTATTTTCCATGCAAACTAAACAAAGTATAAATCTACTTAATTTATAATATTTTTTCTAGTCATATTTTATTGCTTCATAACCTAACAACCTACGCCACAATGCTATCTGACCAATACAATTTGCTTCACGATAAATAATGAAAGCTATCATTTCATAACTTGTCATTTTAACCGGCCCCATATCTATCTGCTCATTTAACTTTTCGTCTGTTACATTGATTAGTGCGGTTCTCAATAGTGGACTTACATGATCCCAATCCTTTTTAAACTCTTCAAGCGAAGGATAAGTAACATTTTCAATTATCCCCTGATGATTTTCAAACAACTCATGTGCTGCCTGCTTACCACTGACGCCCAACATATTCGCTAACTCATATCGTTGTTCAACAAGGCTTCCTGCGAGCCAGGAAACATGATTAGCTTTAGTATTTAATCTATTATGCGCATCTCTGCTAGAGATTCCAGAAATAGCTTTCGAATAAAAGCTGGTATGCATATCAAATAACACAAGAAGAGCATACATCCTTTCACTAGTTGTTTTAATTTCCATGACATTTCTATTTAAATTTTTTTAATGTTAATTTAGTGTAATCGGAATATAAATTCTGACTTTTACTGAGTATGTTTAACATTACTAACTTACCGCTATAATCTAACTATTAAAGAGGTAGCGTGCGACAATGTTAGGGGGCAATTGAGACATACTTTTTACAATTATTAGAATAACAAAACTTAGATTAAATAATGCATTCTAAACAATTCTCCTGGCAAATTGCTTGGGATTATCCGCCATTTAGGTTAAAACTTATATTAGGGACAATTATACTTATTGCAATACTGTTATTTATACCACAGTTTTTTAACCATATTGAAGCAAGGGAAGGTACTGTATTAAATGATTGGTTATTAAAGAGAATACCGCCTGTTGATGTTTCGCTATATATATTTATTATACTTTATGCCTTAATAGTCCTGTTTTTGGTCAGGATGTCAAGAAACACATCAATCTGCTTAACAGCGCTATGGACATTCGTATTTCTATGTATAGCTCGCATTTTATCTATTACCCTTGTACCTCTAAATGCTCCTACAGGTATTATTGAACTGGCGGATCCATGCTCTATTCTTTTCTATAGATCAAACGTGATTACTAAAGATTTATTCTTTTCAGGCCATACAGCTACCTTAATTGTTGGAGGGATGTGTATGCAAAGTAAAAGAGATAAAGCTATTGCATTTATCGCGGCAGGGATTGTTGGCATACTACTACTTGTACAACACGTGCATTACACTGCTGATGTTCTTGCAGCACCATTTTTTAGTTATATATGTTGGTATCTAGGTAAAACAGTAGCTAAAATTTAAATTAGAATCTTGGTTTTTAAATTGATGTAAGAACTACTGGAAAGCAAGTTTCCCTAATTGTTCATCTCCCAGGTATAGCCAAATTGCGCCTTTTGCAAATTTATTAAATGCCTTACCCATATCCTCTAGGGTAACTTTATTAATATTCGTAAGCATATCTTCTTCCATTTTATAACCTCCAAGTACCTCAGCCTCTCCCAGATCATCAACAATAGCGCTTGAACTTTCCTGATGCCTATAATACCTTAAGCGATGATCCTTTTTTATTCCATCAAGAAACGATTGACTGTAACGACCGCTACGGATGCTGTTAAAAACCGCCACCATGGCTTGAAAAGATTTTTTGGGTTGCGTTGTACTCACGTACATTGAAGTATAAGGCATTTGTTGCATTTCAATAGTTGCACCGGGAGCATATGAAAGCCCTTGTTTTACACGTAACTCATAGTGTAAATTACCGCTTAAAGCATTTATAGCCAACAAAAAGGGAGCATAATCCGGATCACTCATTGTTGGAGCATTCATTATACCACTGATATAGTTTGTTGCCAAGTCACGTTGTTCAGTATACAAGTTTTCACCCGCAAGCATTTTCGGACTGTACACAGGTGCCGTATAAGCCTTAACCGGAATCCCCTTGAAAGCTTCTTTCACCTTCTTTTCAAGTTCTTCCTTAGTAATTTTACCTGCTACTACTAAAAACATTCTGTTTTTATTTAAAAGCTGATTATGGTAGTAATTAGAAGCACTGTCTGCTGTAAATCCACTCACTGTTTTTTCTTTCCCAAGAGGATCTGTACTATACTGACTGCCACTAAACATAGCTTCCATTGACATTTGCTGAATCCTTGATTCCGGAGACGCGTGACTTTGATAAATGCCAGAGATAACTTTTTCTTTGGTTGACTGGAATTCTGTTTTATCAAAAGCGGGGTTAGCTACAGCATCTGAAAATAATTTCCATCCCTGATCAAAATATTTGGAAATACACTCCATACTAATAATTCCGTAATCAGTTTTAGATGACCCTCCTATTTTTATCCCATATTCATCAGCTAATTCTTTATAATCATCTACACTATAGTTTTTTGTTCCGCATGCTGCTGCTGCCATTAAAGCAAGGTTTTCTATCCCTGCCTGCTCTGGTTGATAATTCATAACTCCACCTCTAAAAAACATACTCATACTGACTGTTTCCTTTTGCGTTGGTCTTAAAATCACTTTAAGTCCATTCACATCAAACGATATTGCCTTAGTTTGAGATTTTGCAGAGACAAGGATCAAAGCAAAGGCGAGGGTTAATATATATGATTTCATCAGTTTAGAAGTTTATTTGAAGAATTCCTGAGGTTTTACATTGTTTACAATGCTTTTATTGATAATCATTCCTGCACAAAAAGGCTTGCCCTTAATATATTTCCTAACGTAATTAAGTAAATCGGCTCTTGTTATTTTATTAAGGTTTTCCTCGTAATGAGTGTAATAATCAATCGAAGCTGATGCCCACCAAAAAGAGAGTAAATGCGCATAATCGGAAGTTACCTCTCTACGTTCAACCTGAGATACTGAAAGTAATCGCTTTGCACGTTCTATCTGAACATCTGATAGATAATCATCGTCATCCCATAAAGCAATTTGTTTTAATACTTCTTCATAGCACTCTTTAATTTTGTTAGGATTTGGGCTTACCATAAAACTAATTGGCCCTGTATATTTCTGCGTATAATAGTTTACACTAGCCATTTGTGCTAACCCGGAATTAATCAATGATTTCATAAGTTTCGAACCATTTTGATTTACGATAAACGAAAATACATCGGCGGCGTAAGTACCAGGAATATCGTTTCGCGTATCTGGTCCGTGCCAACTAAAAAGCATATAAGGAACCGGCATTTTATTAGATTCTATGATGTAATAATCATTTTTGGCAAGAGGTTTAACCTCTGGAATCGGCCACTTTTTAAAAGGATCAAATGGTGATGCCTTCCAACTTCCAAATATATCTTCGGCAGCACTAAAAGCCTCATTAGCCTTTACATCACCTGCAATTACCAGAACAGAGTTGTTTGGCCAATAATACTTATTTTTTATAGAATCCATTTTAGATGGCGTGGCCGATAAAATGACATCATGGTTTCCAATTACATTTTTTCTGGAATAATTAGCACCCCACATGTGTCTTTTATCAGCATCTATTAGCTCATAAAGCGGACTAGACTCGTGCCTGGTAAATTCGGCATTTACAATTTCATTTTCCAACGCCATATCTTCTTTAGTAAATATGGGATTGCGAATAGCGGAGTTCATAAACTTTAAACCCGGCTTTAAGTTAGCCGTAGGGAGTGTAAAAAAGTAGTTTACTACCTCTTCCTTGGTAGTAGCATTAGAGGTGATTTCCAACTCATTACTCCTTTTGTTAAAGCTCTCAAAATTTGGATAATCCTTATTTGCTTTAAAAAACAAATGCTCGTAAAGGTGGCTTAAACCATTATAATCGTCAGACTCTGTAAATGAGCCATTTCTACAGGCCATTTCAATTGTAGCCAGAGGAACGGTGTTGTCTACGACAACCACTATTTCAAGTCCATTTGGCAGCTTTTTAAAGTACATATTATCTGCTATTTTCTGTTGCGAAAACACAGAATAACAACCCATTGCAAGGACTACCGTAAGTAAAAATTTAAAGCGCATATGGTTTAAAATTGGAATACCTAATTACTTATACAAATACGGGTAAATCTTTTAATTTATCAAATAATTATATGCCTTTTTGTGAATCTGATTTTTCCTTATATTGTATATAATAAATAAACCAAATTAAATCCCTAAAAACCTCAAGTATGAGAAATTTTAAACTTCAATTCCCGTTAATCATTGCGGGAATCCTTGCGCTCACGTCGTGCAAAAAGCAAGAGCAACAAGTATTGCAATCTAAAAAGATGCAGGAAAAATCGGTTGCGTCGGCACTTGTGTTAACTTACACCATGAGTAATTGGATGGGCTCTCTCCCGGATGCCACTAACGTTGCGCAAATCTCCATCCCCGGAACCCATGATTCTGGGGCAAGAACAGAACCTGTTGCCGGTACTGCTAAATGTCAGAATTTAAGTATCGCTGACCAACTTACTGCAGGCGTAAGATATTTAGATATCAGATGCAGACACATTGGTGATTCTTTTGCCATTCATCATGGTTCAATTTACCAAAATTTGAATTTTACAGATGTATTAAATGCATGTATCGGTTTCTTAAACAGCAACCCTACAGAAACGATTATTATGAGTGTAAAGGAAGAGTATGATGCCACTAATAACACCCGTAGTTTCGAACAAACATTTGATTCTTATGTAAGTCAAAATCCTACCAAATGGGATTTGGGAGATGGAGTTCCTACTTTAGGATCATTAAGAGGAAAGATTAAGTTATTAAGAAGATTTGGAGCCGGAACCACAAAAGGTATCGACGCTACCAACTGGGCCGACAACACTACTTTTAACATCAATAATTCTGCAGCTAATTTAAAAGTTCAGGACTATTACAATGTGAGTAATGTAAATACAAAATGGTCGAACATCGAAACGCTTTTTAATGAGGCGAATAATGATACTTCTAACAGGTTATATTTGAATTACACTAGTGGTTACAAAGCGCTTATTTTTGGTATTCCAAGTATTACTACGGTTTCTAATTCTGTAAATCCGAAGATAAATACGTTTTTCACAAATAATACTCATGGACATTATGGTGTTGTCCCTATGGATTTTGTGGATGCAACCAGAAGTCAGTTAATTGTGAATACCAATTTCTAATTGGAAGTTTAAATTATAAAGCGATCGTCATCCTGAAATAAATTCAGGATGACGATCGCTTTATCAGAATGTTATACATTTCAAACGCTAAGGATCAAAACGTCTTAAATCCTATTATTTCAAATATCTTAACTCCTACTTTTAAAATATTTTAAACCCTACTGAAAGATTAAATATCCCGGTTTTCTCATCAAGACCTTTGTTAATCTTAGTTAATCCTCGGCTGTATCTGGCATCAATAGTTAAGCTACCTATATCCACACCCGCATTAACTACTCCACCTGCCGTAAATTTCTTATAATCAAACTGAGCGGGGCCTGCGGCTTTGTTTAATGAGTAACTTAGATCTGGTCCTGCTGAAATCCTAAAGTTCAATGCTTCGGTATTGATAATTTTGTAACCAACCATCAATGGAATATTAACCTGTTTAAATTTAGGGCTATAAACTTTTGAATTGTAGGTATACTCACTTTTAAATGAAGTATAATTTACCTCTGGTTGAAAATATAACGCATCTCCAACTCTGGCAAACACGCCAACATTATAACCTGCTTTGCCTTCTTTTTCTTTTACCTCTTTAAAACTTGTTGGAAGAGTTGCATAGTTAATACCAGCTTTTATACCAAAATTAACTCCCGACTGCTGCGCTTTTACCGAACCAATACTTACCATGATTACCGCAATCATTAAATAAAACTTGTTTGTTTTCATACTTTCTGTGTTAGAATAATTATCTTTTTTTTTGTGATTTGATAGTATGACAACTGGTTTAGCTCTTACCCCCACGACCTATTAAAAAATATTTTTAATGACATTAAGATGCCAATAGAAACTTCCAAATAAACCAAACAATCCTAATTTTGGAATAATAGAATTACTAAACATGAAAACAGATTATTCCAGTAAAGCCACTAATGAAGAAATTAAGGAGAGATTTGATAACGATGTAGAACGTTTTTCAAATCTTAACACAGGTCAGCAAACTACTTTAGATGCGCCATTAACCATGGAGCTATGTACAGATGCCGCAAAACACGTTGTTCCGAATGCAAAAGAACTTTTGGATATTGGCTGTGGTGCCGGTAATTACACACTAAAAATGCTCACCAAAATCCCAAATCTGAATTGTACGCTTAATGATCTGAGTTTACCTATGTTGGAGAGAGCCAAAGAAAGAATTTCTACCCAAACTTCAGGAACAGTAACTACCATTCAGCTAGATATGAAAGAGCTTGATTTGCCCGCTGAAAAATACGACATCATACTTGCCGCTGCTACGTTGCACCATTTAAGGACTGATGAAGATTGGGAGCTGGTATTTACTAAATTTTACAAATCGCTTAAACCAGGAGGCTGTTTGTGGATATCTGATTTAATAACTCACGACACAGAACCTTTAAACACCTTATTTCAAAAGAAATACGGCAATTACCTCGAGTCACTAGGCGGTCCTGAATATCGCCAAAAAGTATTCGACTATATTGAATATGAAGACACACCTAGATCTATCAACTTCCAATTAAACTTAATGCAGAAAGTTGGTTTTAAAGACACCGAAGTACTTCACAAGAATTTATGCTTTGCAGCATTTGGAGGGGTTAAATAACCCCTCTTTTTAAAGAAAGTCTTCTCTATGAGGGGTAAAAGCATCTATTAAAGTACCAGCCTCTAGACAAACACAACCATGAATTACATGTGGAGGTACATAATACCCATCTCCTTTTCTAATTACACGTACTTCCTCTCCGATAGTCATTTCAAAAGCTCCGCTATCTACATAAGTTACCTGAGTATGATGATGTTCATGAAGATCGCCTACAGCCCCTACTTCAAATTTTGCCTTTACCAGCATAATTCTGTCATCATAACCAAAAACCTGTCTTTGTATTCCATTACCTAAATCCTCCCATGGGGTTTCATCATCAATCTGAAATAGGCTGCTTTGTATCATAGTTTACTATTTAGTTTTTCTCTTAAAGAATGTTCCCATTCCTGTTTTAACATACTTAAAACAATGGTATCCCGTCTGCTTCCATCCAAGCGAACCACATGACTTCTTAAAATACCTTCCTCAGTACATCCAACGCTTTTCATGGCGGCGATGCTTCTTGTATTAGTTGTATCAGCAGCAAATTCTACACGCTCAAATCCACTGTTAAAAGCAAAATCAAACAAAAGGTATTTGCAATGTTTGTTTAACCCGGTGCCATGAAATTGCTTTCCGTACCAGGTATAACCGAAACTTAAATTATGCTGATTGACCTTCATATCATAAAACCGAGTGCATCCTGCGTATGTATTTGTTCTTTTGTCGATAATAACAAATGGGTATTCTTTTTTATCATTTCTCGCTTCAATGGCCAATAAAAGATATTTTTTTAATGCTTCTTCTGTGTCACCTTTTTGTGTCGAAAATCTCCAGATTTCCGACTGGTTAGCAAACGACAATAGATGTGCTATGTCACCTTCCTTTAAAGGTCTGAGAAGCGCAATTTCATCTTCTAAAATGTGGTCAGCGGTAAAGTCAAAGTCAATCATTTTATGCTTTTTATGCGGAATAAATATTAACTAATGTATGGAATTAACAGCTGTTTTTATAGAAACTATTAAGTCACAAAAAGGTAATAGAATCATTTTCAATGTATTAATCCGAATATATTTTTAGTATGTTTGAAAATATTTAAAGAACTGTATTTGAAGAAACACTACCTAATTAACGCATTAAATAAAAGTATCACGAGAGTTAAAATCTATGACGAAATGCATTTTGGGGGGAGTATCGATGTTAGCACTCAGCCTTTCTTTAACAATTTTTAACGGGACAAACAGGGAGCCAGTAAAACCGGCAATTGTTACCGAAATTACTGAAGACAGTTTATATGAAACCCATGTAAACAATCTTTACAGTCAAATAAATCTTGAACAAACAGGATTAAGTCACGCAGTATTTGAAAAAGCACTTACAGGTTATTACAATCTTAAAAAAACCGGTCAGGTTTCAGAAGAGAAATCTATCCTTTCCATTGCTGATTTTGATAAAAACAGTACTGAAAAGAGACTTTGGATTATTGATCTTGAGAAAAAGAAATTAGTTTTAAATACCTGGGTTGCCCATGGACAACGTAGTGGCGCTGATAAGGCTACACGTTTTTCAAATGCAAACGAATCTTTTCAAAGCAGTATAGGATTTTATCTTACAGCTGAAGTATATCGTGGTCAGCATGGACGCTCACTGCGCTTAGATGGTATGGATGAAGGATTCAATTCTAATGCCCGTAGCAGATCTATTGTAGTTCATGGTGCTGATTATGTTAGCCAAGGTACAATAAATGCATTAGGCAGGCTTGGACGTAGCCAGGGATGCCCTGCAGTGCCAAAAGAGCTTTCAAATTCGGTAATAGACGCAATAGAGGGTAAAACAGTATTGTTTATTAATGTTACTGATCAAAGATATACATCAAGATATCTGAATGAACATATGGCAGCATCATTTGCAAGTAACTTCGATCAGCAGGATACATCGAGCAGTCCAGATTCGACATTAAACATTTAATAAACTTAATAGTTACTTTATGCAAAACCCACATAAACATGTCTTTATGTGGGTTTTGTATAGGATATGAAAGGTCAACTGGTTTACAATCCGCCTCCAAGAGAACGGTATAACTCTACCGAAGCGCTTAACTGAGCTGTTTTTATGGCTGCCAGTTCGAGCTCACTTTGTAAAGAATTACTTTGAGCCGTAATTACTTCTAAATAGGTTGCCATTCCGTTTTTAAATAGTAGGTTGGCATTTTTAACAGCCTGCTGTAAAGTACCTACCCTTTTCGAAGAAATATCATATTGAAGCTTTAATTTTTCAATTTTAACAAGCTCATCAGACACCTCACCTACAGCATTAAGCACTGATTGTCTAAATTCCAACACCACTTTTTCACGGTCTATTTTAGCCAGTTCATACTGACTTTTCAATTGCTTGCGGTGAAATATTGGCTGCGTTAATCCACCGCCGACAACACCAAACAATGATGCAGGAATATTAAACCAGTTACTTGCTTTAAACGAGTTAAGACCCCCACTTGCAGTAATACTTAACGAAGGATACATGCTTGCTTTAGCAATACCAACTTTAGCATTAGCAATGTTTAAAGACAATTCAGCACTTTTTACATCCGGTCTTCTGCTAACCATTTCTGAAGGAATTCCGGCAGATAATTGAGCAGGGATAGCAGTATTCTCAAGGCTGGCTAAACGTTCCACCACTCCAGGCAGCTGTCCGGTTAGGATACGCAAAGCATTTTCCTGTATGGTGATGTTTTGCTCCAACTCAGGAATCAACTGCGCTGCTACCAATTGCTGCGCTTCAGCTTGTTGTATTGCCAAAGAGGTTACCTGCCCTGCATCAAACTGCATGTGTATAATACGTAATGTACTATCGTTTAATAACAGGTTCTTTTTAGCCACAGCCATTTGGGCATCCATCATCAATAATCTGTAGTAGCCTTGTGCTACATTAGCCACGATTCTTGTCTGAATAGCTTTTCTGGCCTCCGCAGTCTGCAAATAAGTTGCCAAAGCAGCCTGTTTCTGTCCCTTTATTTTACCCCAGATATCGGCCTCCCAGGCCAAACCAATATTGGCATTATAATCCTGAATAACATTGGTTTTCAAGAATTGACCCGCACTTAATCCGTTCAAACTATTATTAGATGGACGATTGGCATTTGCAGTTACCTGCAATGTAAGTTCAGGAATATTGCCAAGCTTTGATTGTCTAAACAGCACCTCTGCTGATTCAATATTTTTCAAAGCAATCTGCATATCATAATTTCTTAATAATGCAGTGTCTATCAAACGCTTTACACCATCCTCGGTAAAGAAATTCTTTACTGAGACTTTACCAATACTGCTGGTATCAGCTGTACTGGCATTCCTGAATGTATCAGGTATTGCAGCTTTAGGTATAGCTACATCTTTGGAAACTTTACATCCGGCCAACACCACTAAAATTAACAGCGGGACCAATGTATTTATATACTTTTTCATGAGTATCTATTTTGTTTATGATTTGATTAAACTCTTCGTCATCCCGGCGAAGGCCGGGACCTCGCACCTGCCAGATGAAATAGCAAGTGCGAGATTCTGAAATAAATTCAGAATGACGATACTACTTTTCATATCTGCTCTTATCTCTCATTTAATTAAAAAACTAAGAATAGATGATTTCCGATTCTGGGTTTACTTTAACACCATTTGCATCTTGAGCATCGCTAATGACTGCTGGTTTGCTTGATATTTTTTCATGCAAATTCTGAAAAATCACAAAGAGAACCGGGATCAAGAATAGTCCAAGTACAACACCCGAAACCATCCCTCCAGCAGCACCAATACTTATAGAATGGTTACCTTGAGCAGATGGACCAGTTGCAATACTCATTGGGAATAAACCGACAACGAATGCAAGAGAGGTCATTAAGATAGGACGTAATCTTAGTTTCGATGCTTCTATTGCCGCACTTACTAATGATAAGCCTGCCTTTCTACGCTGCGCTGCAAATTCAACAATCAGGATGGCGTTTTTGGCCAGCAAACCGATGAGCATGATCAGCGCTACCTGTACGTAAATGTTGTTTTCTATACCAGTAAAGCCAATTGCAATAAACACGCCCAATACTCCTGTAGGGATAGAAAGTATTACAGCTAATGGTAAAATATAACTTTCATACTGTGCTGCCAACAAGAAATATACGAACACTAAACAAAGTATAAATACAACTGTCGACTGCCCATTTGATGAAATCTCTTCTCTGGTTTGTCCTGAGAACTCAAATCCATATCCGGCAGGTAATTGCTCTTTTGCTACTTCCTGTATCGCATTGATTGCATCACCGGAACTGAAGCCTGGTTTAGGGATTGCATTAACCTGAATCGAGTTAAACAAGTTGTAACGCGATGCAGTTTCAGATCCATAAACACGGGTTAATTTTACCAATGTTTTTATTGGCACCATCTCTCCGCTTTTATTTTTAACAAATACACGGTCTATTGCCGTAGGATCTGCCCTATCAGCAATATCTGCCTGTACCAAAACTCTGTAGTATTTACCAAAGCGATTAAAATCTGATGCTTGCGCACTACCAAAATAAGCTTGCATAGTTTGCAGAATATCACGAACATTTACGCCTAGCTGATTTGCTTTCTCATCATTTACCTCCAGTTGTAGCTGAGGATAATCTGCTTTAAAAGTGGTAAATGCAACCGCTATTTCTTTGCGTTTCATTAGCTCACCAATAAAATTATTGGCTACACCACTAAATTTATCAAGCTTACCACCTGTTTTATCCTGTAACACGAGATCAAGTGCCTCTACGTTACTAAAACCTGGAACGGTAGGGAAACTGAATACGAAGAAACTACCGCCACTAATAGCGCCTAATTTGCCTCTTATCAGGTTCATAATTTCATTGATATCCTGTACTTTTCCTCTTTCTTTAGTAGGTTTTAACAGAACAAATACTACTGCCGACGAAGGGCTGGTTGATGAGGTAAGCAAATTGAAACCTGTAATAGAGGTTACAAATCTTGATGCATCTAAAGCACCTAATTCAGCTTCAGCTTGTTTCATTACTTTCGAAGTACCATCTAATGATGTTCCTGATGGTGTATTCACAGCGATAGCCACAAAGCCCTGATCTTCTGTAGGTATAAAGCCTGTAGGAGTTCTTTGTACCATCCATACAGTTGCTAAAATGATGATCACCAAACCACCAATACTAACCGCTTTATTTTTGATCAGGAACCTTAAACCACCTACATATCTATCTGTCATGGAATTAAAGCTCCTGTTAAACCCGGCAAAGAATTTCTCTTTAAATCCTTTTTTAGGCTCATCTGGATGACCGGCATGATTGTCTTTTAGGAACAAGGCAGCCAATGCAGGACTTAATGTTAATGCATTAATAGCAGATATAATAATAGCTGTAGCCATTGTAAAAGCAAATTGTCTGTAGAACACTCCGGTTGAACCTTCTAAGAAACCTACTGGAAGGAACACTGCCGACATCACCAATGTAATGGATATAATAGCTCCACTGATTTCGTGCATCGCTTCGGCAGTTGCTTGTTTTGCACCGATACGCTTGTGTTCCATTTTGGCGTGAACAGCCTCTACTACCACAATCGCATCATCGACCACAATACCGATGGCTAATACAAGCGCAAACAACGTTAATAAGTTAATTGAGAACCCAAACAACTGCATAAAGAAGAACGTGCCTAAAATGGCTACGGGAACGGCAATAGCAGGAATCAACGTTGATCTGAAATCCTGAAGGAAGATAAATACAACGATGAACACCAAAATAAAAGCTTCAATAAGTGTGTGTTGTACCTGCTCAATAGACTGATCTAATGCAACTTTTGTACTATAAAAGATATTGTGCTTAACGCCCTTTGGAAAATCTTTAGCAGCCTTTTCCATTAACTTGTTTATCTGAATCTGGATTTCATTAGCATTGGAACCTGCCAATTGTATGATACCCAAAACAACACCTTTTTTACCGTTTAAGCGGGTTAAACTGTTGTATGAATAAGCACCAAATTCTACCCTACCTACATCTTTTAAACGCAGTGTAGAACCGTCAGAATTTGCACGTATAGCGATATTCTCATACTCTTCCGGTTTTGTAAGCTTGCCTTTGTATTTTATAACATACTCAAAAACCTCATTACTTCTTTCACCAAAACGACCTGGAGCTGCTTCTAAACTTTTGTCTTGTATAGCTGACATTACCTCATTTGGGGTAAGACCATAGCTGGCCATTTGCGTTGGATTAAGCCAAATACGCATCGAGTAATCTTTTACACCACCAAATATACTTGCAGAACCAACACCTGGAATCCTTTTAATTTCGGGTATAATGTTGATTTGTGCGTAGTTGGCAATGAATGTTTGATCGTATTTTGATTCATCTTCGGTATACATACCGATGGCCATGATGAAACTATTTTGTTGTTTAGCAGTAATGATACCTTGCTGCACTACTTCTGTAGGCAATTGACTTGTAGCCTGAGCTACACGATTTTGCACGTTTACAGCAGCCTGATCCGGGTCTGTACCCAGCTTAAAATATACTGTAATTGCCAATGTACCATCATTACTGGCTGTAGAGCTCATATAGCTCATGTTTTCAACTCCATTGATAGATTCTTCTAGCGAAGGTGCTACGGAACGGAGTACAGTTTCGGCATTTGCGCCAGGATAATTAGCAGTTACCAGTACTGATGGTGGCGCAATGTCTGGAAACTGCTGTAGCGGCAATTTGGTAAGACTTAGCACCCCCAGAATCACCAATAGTATGGAGATTACTGTAGCTAATACGGGCCTTTGTATAAATATTTTGAACATGACAGTTAATGTTTAATTAGGGAATTAGTTTTTAGCAACTTTATCTGTTGCTTTTTGTGGTGCAATCACTGCTCCTTCTTGTAAGCGATCAAGTCCGCTTAACACAATCTGATCACCGGCTTTTACACCATCTTTTACCAGATAATTGGTACCTGCTTTACCAATAATACTGATGGCTTGTTTTTTTACTTTGTTACTATCAGCAAGGGCATATACGAATACTTTATCCTGTACTTCAATAGTAGCCGATTGCGGAACCACAAGGGTATTATTATGTTGCAGACTCAGGCGAATTCTTCCTGTGTTTCCTGATCTTAGTAAACCTTGAGGGTTAGGGAATTTTGCTCTCACAGTAATGGCTCCTGTGTTTTTATCAAACTGACCATCTATTACATCAACTTTTCCTTTTTTATCGTACTCAGTATCATCAGCAAGAATTAATGCAACAGCAGGAAGCTGTTTAAGCTTATCACTTAGGGTTTGACCAGGATATTGGTCTTTAAAGTTTACAAAATCCTTTTCTCCAAGTGCAAAATAAACGTGTACATCATGTACATCAGACAATTGGGTTAATGCATCAACATCCGCAGGCGCAACAAGACTTCCTTGTTTTTTAACCAATCTGCCAATATAACCACTAACTGGCGCCTTAATTAAGGTGTAACCCAGGTTTATTGATGCAGTAGAAACATTTGCTTTAGCCTGCTCTATGTTTGCTTTTGCAACTAAAGCAGTGGCTTTGGCCGATTTTAACTGGAATTCAGAGATTACCTTGTTTTGTACTAATGGAGTTAAACGTTCAACTTCCAATTGAGCATTGATTAAGCTTGCTTCTGCTGAATGTTGCGCTGCTAGAGCATTGTTTAATGAGGCTCTGTATGGTTGATCGTTTATTTTAAAGATAGGTTGACCGGCTTTAACAAAAGCGCCTTCATCAACGTATACCTTTTCCAGGCTACCACTAACCTGAGGTCTAACTTCAACATTAACAGAGCCTTCTATAGATGCAGGGTATTCTTGAAAAGTGGTTTCTGTGCCAGAAACTACGCTGGCAACAGGTAATGCAGGCGGAGCAGGTGCAGCAGCCTGAGGTGTTTTACTGGAACAAGCCAATAAAAACAAAGCGGAAAATATAAGTATTGATTTCATAACGTGATTAGATTGTTTAACAGTGTTAAATACTTGTGAACTGCGGAGGTAAAATTTCATAATATGATAGATTAAAAGGGTTGTAGTATAACGGGTATAATCCGTTTAACAGCGTTAAGTAATTGTTAAAAAATTAAGGCTTATTTAAGCCTTTGAGTTTATTGGGTATTATTCGTTTATATATTTTATGATTCCTCTGATGGCATCTTTTAAAATACGTTGGTTCATCTCTGCATCACGACCTTTATTTACAAGGTTAATTGAAATAAGGCCATGAATAATTGACCAGAAAGTGTAGTATTTTCTACAGACAAAATCTTCAGTCGGATTCTCTACGGTGATTAGTTTTTCTATAACATCGTATATCAGATCGTCAGAAAGCTCTGCCTCCGGCATTGATTTCTTCAGTTCACAACAATTCATATCTACACCAAACATCAGCTGATAAAGCTCTTTATATTTGAATGCAAAGTTCCAATATGCAACCCACATTGCCTCTAACTGACTTTCAGGCGTATCGTGCTTGTCTCTTGCTGCTCTAACTTCTCCTGCCAGGATAATGTATCCTTTACGGGTTAATTCAAGTAGTATTCCTTCTTTATTGGCAAAATATTCATAAATAATTGGGGCAGTATATTCAATCTTATCTGCAATCTTTCTCATACTTAGAGATTGCCATCCCTCTTCCTTCACTATGTCTAAGGCAGCATCAAGGATATTGAGTCGTGTCTCCTCTTTTAATCTTGCTATGCGCTCTTTACTTCCCATGGTATTACTTATTGTGGTGTGTAAATAATCTAACACCGTTAAGCAAATGTATAAACAGTTCTCATATTAAGTGTAATCTATTTGTCAAATGCTAATTATCCCTCTCAAAAACTATTTTAAAGGCCTTATCACAATCAATTAAATGTTCCTTCAAAAAGAAAAGCAAGTATCTTTATCTTATTCCCCATAATAATTGCAAATTCGCCTTTGCACCAAATAGAGATCCGCATGAACAATAGCGTTACCCTAAAAGACATTGCTAAAGCGCTCAATTTATCTATTTCTACAATATCAAAGTCCTTAAACGATAGCTATGAGATTAGTATAGACACTAAACAAAAAGTATTGGAATATGCTCAAAAGCATCATTATTCACCTAATCGCTTAGCCAAAGGGCTTAAAGAAGGTAAAAGTCGGTCTATAGGTGTTGTGGTATGTTCGCTTGATAATAATGTGCTTGCACAAATGTTGGATGGGATTGATACTGTGAGTACGGATAATTCGTACCAGATTATTATTATGCAAAGCAAAGAATCTCAAAAGCAAGAGGCTGCATGTATTGAATTACTTTATTCTGGCGGAGTTGACGGCATACTGATCTCTCCAGCTTGCGAAACTGTTGATTTTAGCTACTTAGTTTCTTTGCAGAAAGCGGGTTTGCCTGTGGTGCTTTTTGACAGGCTTAGTGACCAGATAGTTACCCATAAAGTTGGCGCCGATAATTTTCAGGGTGCATATGATGCTACTATGCACCTCATAAAAAACGGCTACAAGAATATTGCACATCTTAATACAAACACTACTTTAAGTATCGCCACAGAACGTCTAAATGGATACAAACAAGCTTTAGCTGATAACCATATAACTTACAGACCTGAATTACTAAGATCTTGTGATTACTCAGATACCAAAAAACTGAATTTAGATCTTGAAGCAGCTATTCAATACTATATGAACTTAACTGATAAACCTGATGCTATTTTTACTGCAACCGATCAGATCAGTACAAGATGCCTTACCTTGCTTAATAAATTGGGTTATCATATTCCTAATGACATTGCATTAATTGGTTTCACTAACACAGAACTTGCTGAAGCATTAAACCCCGCTTTAAGTACAGTGCATCAACCTGCTTTTGAAATTGGCCAATTGGCTGCAAAAAAACTGATCTCTCTTATAGAAAGAAAAAATGAAGATATTGAATATGAAACGGTAATGCTCGAAACTCATATTAAGGCACGCGCATCCACTCTTGGGAAAGAATAAAAATCACGAAATCGTTTGCGTTTTTAAATATTAACCACCCTGATATATTTAAAAGTTTTAACGTGTATAATTGTATATAGATTATTATTAAAACTATGCAAAATGAAGAAAACATATTGGTATTTGGTGAACTCCTTTTAAGGTTCAGTTCTACCGAGGATCAATTCATTTCTAAAAATCATACTGTTTCCTTATTTCCTGGGGGCTCTGAAGCTAATGTTTCAGCATCACTAGGTCAATGGAAGTTACCCGTTTCTTATTTAACCTGTGTACCTGATAATGCTTTATCTGCAAATGCTTTGCAATACCTTTCTGAATTAGGAGTTGATACTTCAAAAACAATATTAGAAGGAGATAGACTTGGTTTATACTTTTTGCTATCTGCAAATGGACTAACCAGCGGACAAGTTGTGTATGACAGAAAGTTTTCTTCTTTTAGCTCCCTTAAACCTGGAACAATAGATTGGGGAAAAATTTTAGAAGGTTATACCTGGTTTCATTGGACTGCCCTCACTCCCGCTTTAAATGAGAATACAGCAGCTGTATGTAAGGAAGTTTTAGCTGCTGCAAGAAAAATAGGCTTAAAGATTTCTGTCGATTTAAATTATAGAAACAGACTTTGGGACTACGGCAAACAGCCTATTGAGGTAATGCCGGAACTGGTTCAATATTGTGATGTAATAATGGGTAATATCTGGGCGGCTAATAAAATGTTGGGCACAAATGTTAGTGAACATTTAAGCCGCGAAACTACAGCTGAGGAGTATTTTAAACACGCTGAAACGTCCGCTAAAGAAATTTTCGAACTATTCCCTCAGTGTAAGCACATTGCCAATACTTTCCGTTTTATGGATAATCCAAAACATAACCTATTTTACGGGACCTACCATACGCCAGAAAACAGTTATCTATCTTCAATCTACGAGACCAATGAGGTTGTAGACAGAATTGGAAGTGGAGATGCTTTTATGGCAGGCTTAATATATGCCCTAATTAATAACAACGATGGGCAGGAAATCATCAACAAGGCAACAAAATCCGGTTATCAAAAACTCTTTGTTAAAGGAGATTTTGGCGATGGTACTTTTTAAAAATTTTTAAAATGAATGCAATTACCAGTACATTAGAAATTATCGGCAATTATCCAGTTATCCCTGTGTATTACCATGAGGATAAAGACACCTGTATAAATGTCCTACAAGCCTGCTATGATGGTGGCATCAGGGTATTTGAATTTACCAACAGAGGGCAAAATGCTCCTGAAAACTTTAAAGCCATGCTAGAGTATAGAAATGAACATTTCCCATATCTAAAACTAGGCATAGGTACTATAAAAACAGTAGCGCAAGCTGAGCAATACCTCAGTATCGGTGCAGATTTTATAGTTAGCCCTATTGTTAAAGAAGACATCGCTAAACTGGCTTTTTCAAATGGCATTCTTTGGGTACCAGGCTGCATGACCCCTACTGAAATCAACTTTGCTGAAGAACTGGGTGCATCGTTAGTTAAACTTTTCCCTGGCGACACGCTTGGCCCAGGCTTTTTAAAGGCAATTAAACCGCTGTTTCCTGGCTTAAAATTTATGCCGACAGGTGGAGTTGATGTAAATAAAGAAAATATTGATAGCTGGTTAAATGCAGGTGTTACCGCACTTGGGTTTGGCTCTAAGTTATTCCAGGCCCCAAATGACGCTAAAGACTATAGCTGGCTTACCCAACAATGCGATTCATTACTTAAACTTGTAAGCAAAGGATAGTTTTGTCCTTTGTTTACAAGTTTAAGTTTATTATTAGTTGATTTATTTCTTTTGATCATCCTTGTCATACAGGTCAATTAGTTTACTCTGTAACCTAATTACTGCATTTTCAAGCTCGCTCACTTTTTCTTTCAACTGCTTAATCAACTGCGTTTGCTCATTAATCCCTTCCTCACCAACATCAAGTAATTCTCTTAAAGTTAAATTGTGTACTTCGGCTATCTGATTAATCCTGCTGAAGTTCGGATCTGTGATACTTGTTTCAAGCTTTGAATACGCCGGAATAGATATTTCTAATAAATCAGCCATAGCTTTTTGGTTGACTCCCTTTTTCTGACGTAAAATTCTGAATTTCTCCCCTAATGTTTTCATAATCAATAATTTTAAAAACGTCCGCTAGTTATGATTGAAATAAATTTAAGAATTATTAAATAAAATATTATGATATTAATATAATATTTTTATAATATTTATTGAAGCAGTTTTTACGTTATTAAATTTTATAATTTCATCTAGTTAGATTTCCTCTTTTGAAATCAATAGTTGAAATTATATATGCCGAAAACACCTATTCTAGGCATTAATCAAGGACAAACAAACTGAGAAATAGTTAGATAGAGAATTATCTTTTGTTTTGTCTGAAAATAAAAGCAGCCAATATTAAGGCAACGGCTAAACCAGAAAATCCTGGAAACAAAATAAATAGATATAAAAGACCACAAACTGCCGCTATCGCCACCATAAACAATACACCTTTTAGGGGGGTATCCATTTTAAATGCTGCAATTAAAGCTAAAATCAGGAAGGCTAAAGCCAGAATATTTAAAAACATATTACAAAGATGAGTTTTCAATGTTAAGTTAATGTTAACAAAGCTCAATTTCGAAATATTTCAAATTAAAAAAGTCCCTATAATTGCTTATAGAGACTTCCAACACTTACTAATTATTAAACTAATCTAACTAATATTCATCATTTAAAGCAAACACAGGCTTTCTATGCATCCATTTTCCGCCTGTAAAATCTGGGAAATCAACAGTTTCATTTCCCAATTCAATAGATTGCTCGCTTAAAGGAGTAATTGCACTCCATGCTGCTGCATCATAAACATCTAATGGAGTTGCAGTATTGCGCTTAATAGATTCGATGAAAGCATGGATTACAAAGAAATCCATACCACCATGACCAGCACCTTGTGCATCATTACCGTATTTTTTCCAAAGTGGGTGATCGTATTTGTCTAACCACTGATCTGCAGGATCCCATTGGTGTGGTTTACTTACTCCTTCAACATAAACACCTTTGTTTACATCCATCCACAAACCTTTTGTTCCCTGAACTCTAAAACCTAATGAATATGGTCTAGGCAGGTTAGTATCATGTTGTAAAATTAAAGTTTCGCCATTTGCACAATCAATTGTTGTAGTAACAATATCACCTAAACGGAAATTAACTTTTGCATTTGGATGATCTGCTCCACCTTTTTCAACGATATAATTATGTAAACCTCTCGACTTTGTCGCAAACGAGTTTAATTTCAAAAATCTGTTTCCGCGGTTTATATCTATATAATTCGCAATTGGGCCAATTCCGTGCGTTGGATATAAATCTCCATTTCTGTGTACAGAGTGGTTTGTTCTCCATTTTGCTTCTGAGAAACCTTTTTCATTAAATTCAACACCACCACCGTAAGGTTTTACTCCATCATTAAATTTAACCTCACGTAAGTCATGCTGATAACCACCTTGAAGATGAAGAATCTCACCGAACAAACCTTGTCTCACCATATTTAAAGCGGCAAGTACATCTCTTCTGTAACATACGTTTTCAAGCATCATAACATGAGCATTGTTCTTTTCAGCTGCGTGAACTACATCCCAATGGTCTTGTAATGTTATACCTAAAATAACCTCAGTGGCTACATATTTAATCCCGGCTTCGATGGAAGTGATGATCATTTCTTTATGTAATTCCCAAGGAGTAGCAATTAAAACTGACTGTAAACCTTTAGTTTCAAGCATTTTTTTCCAGGCATTGTCGTCTCCAGTAAAAATCTTAGGCATTGGTTTTCCACTCTTTGCAATCATCGCCTTAGCTGTGTTCAGCATTCTTGGCTCTACATCGCAAATAGCTACTAAATCTACATCATCTCTCTTAAGTAGTAAATCAAGGTGATTTTGACCACGTAAGCCCACACCAATCATTGCTATTTTCACCTTATCTGCCTTGGAACTAGCAAACAATGGATTCTCCGGCAAAATAGTAACGGCTGCTGCAGTTATCCCTGAGTTTCTAACAAATTCTCTTCTGTTCATAATTTATTTAGTTCTTTTCTACGTTTTAGTTAGTATAATTAAGCTTCTCCTCTTTAAATTGTCAGAAGAATATGACACAAGGTATAGACTATATCATTAATCAGTAAAACAAAATCCAAAAAAAAACACGCAAACGTTTGATATTTTATCCAGTTTAGGTTTTTTAAAGCCTACCATAAAAAATTATCTATCAACGATTAATTAACGGAATGCCTTTTCAAAAAAAAAATATCATTGCTAGTCAATTCTTGGGAGATTCTGCGGAATTCCGATACTTCTTACCTCATTTTTTTGCACTAAAATTGTTACTTATTAACGCAAATATTAAATACTTAACCGGCAAACGTTTGCGTGATTTTATGTGTATATTGACCTAAATCAATAAATAAAATAGATTTTTATTAAAATTGTAAGGTTATTCAAAGTTTATTATAATATTTGACCATAATGTCTGATAAACCAACAACCATAAAAGAAATTGCTAAAATCCTCAAGATTTCGGTATCAACCGTATCAAGAGCATTAAATGATCATTCAAGCATTGGATTGACCACAAAAATGCGTGTTAAAAAACTTGCTTCAGAGCTTAATTACGAGCCTAATCAAAAAGCAATCCAGTTTTTACACGGAAAATCATTCATTATAGGTGTTATTCTACCGGAATTATCTGAGTCATTCTTTTCTACTGCCATAAGTGGTATTGAAGATATTGCCTACAAAAGAAACTATACTGTATTATTAGCTCAATCCCATGATGATGCAGAACGGGAAAAGCTTCTTGTTGAAAAAATGAAAACTCAAAGAGTTGATGGTTTACTGGTTTCTGTTTCTAAAACCACAAGTACCTATGAGCATTTTGAAATCTTTAAAAGATTAAATATCCCAGTAGTTTTCTTCGATCGTATCCCTCCTATTAAAGATATACATTACGTTGCTTCTAATTTGGAAACAGGAACCTACGAAGCAGTTAATTTTCTCCTGAAAAAGGGCCACCGTACTATTGGGATGATTAATGGCCCAAATACCTTGGTTGCCAGTCACGAAAGAAAAGAAGGCTACATAAAAGCAATGCTTTCAAATCGTTTAAAGTTTGACCCTACATTAATCATTAATTCAGACTTAACGGAATCCGGAACGATTGAAGTGATGGACACAATGCTCAATCACCGTAGAAAACCTACTGCAATTGTAACTTTCAATGATTATGTAGCACTTTTTGCTATCAGATATACCAGGTCGCTTAACTTAAACGGAATCGATTTTGTGAGTTATGCCAACCTGCCTATTATCAACTATATGGATTATACTCCAATAGCTTCTGTTGAGCAGTTTCCTTACAAACAAGGAAAGAAAGCTGCCGATATTCTAATCGACCTGATTAACAAACCGAAAAGTGAATCAGGAGCTGATCAAGCCTTCTTTAACATTGTTGTTGAATCCGTTCTTGTCGTAAATGATCCTAAGTAATTTTGCGCAACCGTTTGCACACCAATTTAATAAACTGAATTAGTTAGGTTTGGTAAAACAATCAAATACTATATAAGCGCATGTTCGAAAATATTTTACCATTATATGGATTAAACTCAAAAAAAGCTACTGTAAAACTATTTGGCGACGGGTTAATTAACCATACTTGGAAAGTAACTACTGATACCCAAAACTATATCTTACAGAAAGTAAATAACGAGGTATTTAAAATGCCTAAAGATATTGACAGGAATATCTCATTGATCAAACAATACTTAGATGTAGAATATCCTAATTACTTGTTTGTATCTCCTGTGAGTGACTTAAGTGGAAGATCTCTTTTGGATACCGATACCGGCTATTACCGATTGTTTCCTTTTGTTGAAGGCTCGACCTCACTTAATTCTTTAACCAATAAAAAAGAGGCATACGAAGCGGCAAAGCAGTTTGGTAAATTCTCTAAAATTTTGAACGGTTTTGACGCCAAACAACTAAGCATTACCATCCCTGATTTTCATAACCTTAAATTAAGGTATACTCAATTCCAGATAGCCTGCAAAAATGCATCTGCAGAAAGACTTGAAAAAGCTAAAGATAGTATTACCTTCATTACTGAAAACAGAGATATTGTAGATACGTATTCAAATATTGTTGCCAATAATGAAATACCTCTAAGGGTAATACATCATGACACTAAAATAAACAATGTATTATTTGATGAGAAGAATAATGGCTTATGTGTTATAGACCTTGACACTGTGATGCCAGGTTACTTTATCAGCGATGTTGGCGACATGATGAGAACCTATCTTGCTGAAGCTAGTGAAGAAGAAACAGATCTATCTAAAATCAGTATTAGAAAAGATTTCTATATGGCTATTTATGATGGTTACATGGAAGAAATGAGTGAGGTATTGACAGAAACTGAAAAGCAGTACTTTACTTACTCTGGTAAGTTTATCATTTATATGCAGGCAATCCGTTTTTTAGCTGATTATTTGCAAAATGATGTTTATTATGGTGCTAAATATGACGGGCATAATTTCAATAGAGCTATTAATCAGATACAACTCTTAAAAGAGTATATAAAATTGGAAGGAGAGCTATAACTCTCCTTTTTAATTAGCTACTTTACAAAGTTCTCTATGTTCATAGAGAATGTAGCCATAAAATATCTGGTTATTTGTTTGCTCCGGTTCTCAATTATCATATTACCAGACACTGCCCTGAATAAATTATTCCCCTGATTCAGCAGATCATAAGCTCTAATGTTTACTGACGCCCTATTGTTCTTAAAAAATGACTTAAAAACGCTTGCATTAATCAATAAGGGATTATTAGCACCAGACCTGTAACCACTGGTAAAATTCTTGGAAACATCAACCGAGGTATTAAACGATTTGCGGATTTTAAATGCCAAATTCATATTAAAGTTCCAGCTTTCCAGATTTTGAGGTTTAAAATTGACAATGGTATAATTGTTTTCACTATAGGAATAAGAAGCTCCCGCACTTCCCGAAAAGGATTTCAAATCCATGTTCAGCCCTATATTCTGGAAAAAATTAAGCCCCTTATTGTTATTTTTCACATTATCTGTGAAAATTACTGAGTTATTGAGTCCTACATTTCCGCCCATAGAAACCATATACTTGCGGTTACCAAAAGGTAAACCGATGGTATAATTACTGTTAATATTATAGTTGCCATTTACATTCACATACCGTGTTTCCTGCTTTAAGCTATTTAAAGTATCCTTAATCAGGATAATATTGCTTACCACCTCATTCAGTGTGGTACTGGCATTTACACCAACCTGCAATGCCTTTCCGCTGGTAATTCCAAACAAGCTATAACTAACATTTGCATTGTGGTTGAATGACGTTTTCAATTCCGGATTACCAATAATCACATTCTGCAAGTTCCTGGTATCGGGCACAGGCTGCAGCTGATCAAACCTTGGCGCATTACTACTCCCGTTATAATTCATATTTACCGATTGCGTTTTAGAAATAACATAGCTAAAGTTTCCGGATGGAGATGAATTGAATGTCTTTTGATTAATCTTATCGGTTCTGCCCTCATAACTACCCATCAAAATGCTTGGTTGCAATGTAAAACCAATTCCATAGTTAATCTTAGATGAATTATACCTATAACCTCCCCTAATGTTCTGATTGATAAACGTTGAGGTGTAAACATTACTTAAGGAATCAATAAAGCTTATTTTACCACTTATGTCTTTAACCCGTGTTTCTAATTCATTATTGTTAGAACTCACACTAAATGAATAAGAAAACTCTATACTTTTCTGTATGGTATCCTTCGGATTACCCAATGTTTTTGAATAGTTAAAACCTGCATTTATTGCCCGCTCTCCGTTTCTGGTTTCAACCAACCGGTTTAATAAAGAGTCCTTAACCTTTTCATTTGTATCCTTATCATAATAATCGATATCAGTAAGAATATCCTGATGTCCTTTGCTACCACCTGCCCTGCCGGAAAAACTAAGTGATGCTCTCCCCCTCTTATCTTTACCCCCCAGGCCCAAGCTCATATTTATATTTACATTTGGACTATTCTGTTTTGAGGTACTGCTGGTAAATAAATCCTGACGGATTACTCCAGTCTGCAAAGATGATGAAGTATTCTCCGTATTATCTTTTGACAAATTTACATCTAAACCACTAGCAAAAAACTTACCTGATTCCTCGCTAGTAAGCCCCATACTTAAACTATGATTACCATTTTCAGAATTACTCTTGTTCTCATTAACACTATTAATGGTTCCCAAACTATTAACACTTTCTATATTAGTAAAGTTGGTATTTTCATAAGTACCATTTCCCGTGTTATAGCTAGATCTTAAATAGAGTTTTTTGCCGATTTTATCAGAAAAGCTCACTGCCCCATTAGTGTTGTTATTGATTTGAGCCTCATTACTTGTATTATTAAAAGAACCGCCGCCACTCATCTGCTTACGCCCCTTCCAGACATTAGCATTCCCGTTTAAACCGTAACTATTACTTGTTGCAGCACTGCCACTTACGTTTGCAAATGTTCCTTTATCTTTCCCAGGCTTAGTAACCAGATTTAGAACTTTCCTTGGCTGCCCTACTTTTATCCCTGTAAAATTAGCTTCGTCACCATAGTCATCAATTACCTGAACGTGAGAAAATATACTCGATGGTAACTTTTTAATAAACTCAGCAACATTACTGGTAAAAAAATCCTTGCCATTTACCCTAAGCTTGGTAAGTTCCTTACCCATTGAGGTAACCTTTCCATCATCCTTTATTACCATGCCTGGAAATTGCTTTAACAGATCCTCTACATAATCGCCTTCCCTTATCATAAATGCATCTGCATTGTACTCTATGGTATCTTTCATTACCCTTATAGGAGTGATTTTTCCTTTAATCACTACCTCATCAAGCATATTAAACTCTGTTTTTAAGATAATATTCCCCAGCTCTACCAGGTCTTGTTTTTCCAGAAAGGTAACAGTTGTCGTATGTGATTTATAGCCAATACTGCGGACCAGCAGGCCTGAGCTCTGGGTGGTGATATTGGATAAAGAAAAATCTCCCTCTTTATCGGTAATTACAGTCAACGTGTCTTTGCCTGTAATTACCCTAACGTAAGATCCTGGTAAGGCCTGATTAATACTGTCTTTAACACTGCCTTTAATTGTACGTTTTATTTGCGCTGTTAATTCTTGACTGGAGAGCGTACAAATAAACACAAGTAAAAGAATTATTCTTTGAGCGTTCAAATTACCTACATATTATTCAGGATAAATATAGTGCTTTAGATCAATTATTAATCTAAAGCAATTCAATTTTGATAATTGAAGCATCTGCTCCGTTCAGCTCGTACTTAAGTGTTTTATTAATCCTAAAATTCTTGCCAGAGAAAAGCTCCTTTGCCTTATAAGACGACGTTTTAATACCTAACCTATCCAGAGGAATTGTAAAAAATTTATTCTTTCCACCAAAGTTTAAAATCGCCAGATATAAGCTATTACCTATTTTTCTAACAAACAACTCGTTCGACTGCTCCCCTGTATTCCCGTTTACCGGCATAAAAGCTACTCCGGATTTAGGTATTGCCAATAACTGCTCATTGTTCAATAACTTTTTGGCAGTTTCATTCCAAACGCCAGGTGATGAGAAATCATCTCCCATTATTAATGTTCCTGTAATTAATCCGGACGTCAATCTGACCCTATTTGCTCCCTCCTTTTCATTAGAAAATACAACATGGTCAGCATCCACATAATTATAAACGAAAGTCTGCCACCAGCCATAATTAACACTATTTAATGTGTACTCGGTATCCTTTATAGTTTTCCAAGCATCACAAGCAATTCTTTTGATGTGCGCATATCTTCCTGTTGCCAAATTAGGTGAAATGGCAGCATATACAAGCATCTGCCCATCCATTCTATTGATAAGGTATTCCATTCCAGCTCTATAAGCCTGCATACCCGTAGTAACAGATTTATCATAAAAAATATCTGATTCAGCAGCAGCATGTCCTAAAAAGTCTATCTTGATCATTTTAAAACCACATGCTTTCAGCTTATTAATAATATAATCTATCCTTTTCTTTGTTCCAGGATGGGTTGGGTCAAGAGCTCTTGCACCATCAAAATCATGATAAGCACCCCCCACCTTCGTCCACATCTCTCCAAATTTATATTTACTACCTTCAGCTTCTCTATCTCCACCCGATTTAAACCCCCAGTCAGTAAATGGAGCCCAATACACACCTGGCTGTAAACCTTTGCTCTTACAATAATCAGCAAACTCTTTTAGTTTACTATAATCACCACGCATACCACCGGTAAAATTGTCCCAAAACGAATCCAGGTCTATATACGCAGTGCTATCATTTCTAAACTTAGGCAATTCATCAGCAAAAAAGTCTACATTTTTTACTGCCTTTTCGTAGGTAAGTTTTTCCTGTATTACTCCCCAGCTGTTCCATCCAAAAGGAACTGGCTTTGTCCAATTAAAAACAAAGGGCGGTTCAGCAATCCTATTTGCTTTACCATAAGCCTCTAATCCAATTCTCCAATCAGAAAAATAGCCTACAAATACTTTTGGAGATTTAACTGCACTGCCAGATATAAAACCATGAATTGTCTTATCTCGAGTCACTTTTTCATCTGTATAGCCACCCCAAACACTTAGTTCTGTTAAACCATTGTCAGTTCCTTTACTAAGTACCCCCGTTTTCCAAACCATATGCTCTACCGAACCAAGTATTAATCCTTTTCTAGTCTGATTTTCATAAATAGCACTTACCTCTGAACTCGTATTTTCTACAGGGTTGCCCCCCATAGGTTTTGCATTGTACCTAATGAAAGTATCATTATCAAAAGGTACAAAAAGTGTTCTAACATCGCCTTTAGCATATATGTTTGCGCCATTTGACACCAAAGGGGCCATGTAATTACTTCTAACGCCACTTCCTTTTAATGAGACTTCTGTGAAAAAGTAATCATGACCGGGATAAACATAAAACACTTGTTCCATTTGAGGCAAGCCACTTTTAGTTAAAATGATTGTGTACTTTTTTCCAACTCCAAATTTGTCTTTAATGGTAGCTTCTTCAAATTTAATCTGTTCATAGTCCTTGCTACTTATAGATTGTTCGTTGTTTTTAACTAGCGCATAAGCATTAGCTATTATTTTCTTTTTATTGCTGAATACTTCATAGGTACCAGAATTCAGATTGTAAACGATGTCTGATGAAGCTCCATAAGAAATATTGATAACACGAGAATCGGTAGTTCTGGTTAAAGAAAAACCCTTAACAGAGAATGCCAGTAATACGGAGAGCGCTAAAGAGAGAAAAAATAGGCGTCTGAACATAAAAGAATGGTTAATATTGGTTTTAAAGAAAACAAAGCTAGTATTAAACAGGAAATTACTGTCTCTTAGTTAACTAAAAAATTAACTATTCTACAAGCAGTACCTTTACTATTCTTATTCTTTTCAGAACTGATGGTAACTTTTAATACATGGTCAGTATCGTTCAAATCGCTTCCAAATAAAAGGTACCATGGAAGGTGCAGGGATGAGCTCCATTGCGTAAACAAATCTAATTGTTTTTCAGCACCATTATCAATTGAATAGCTTAAAATACCGGCATCAGCACCTGAAACAATAGCTATTCCTATTGCGGTACCTTTAAATTTCAAAGTAAAGGACGAACCGGGTACAGTACTTACCAACATTGGTACGTTTACAAAACCAGGTCTGGTTGAAAGCCCATCTTTTGGAGTCCAATTCTTAACTAACTCCCATCCATTTCTGTTTCCAGCGTTATCTATATTTAAATACCTTCCTCGAGTAAAGCTTCCCTTATTTAATAAAACAGGCAATTTTATTGCACTTTGTTTCTTATTACCTGATTTACTTAACGAAGCAAAATTAGAAGACAACAGATCTTTAATTGCTTCAAAATATAATTCTTGTCCAAAAGGCGAAGGGTGTAAATCTATAAAATCCTTCTCCCAGCTAAATTCTTTATTTTCAAGCTTATCTCTTACAGCTTTAGCCAAATTAATTGAAGGTAACTGGTAGTGATTTGCAAGCAGTTCATGATTGGCTATTGAGGTCGGCACAATACCTTCGTTGTACAATTTCGTCTTATCAGGATCTGCAAAGGACATCATAACAATATCCATCAGTGGATTACTGGTTCTTGCATGTCTTATTATTCCTTCAAGCGCTCTTACCTGCGTAATGCTATCCGTTCCATTGACCTGATCATTAACCGCTGCTTCTAAAAAAAGAAGATCCACTTTACCTGAATCCAGCACATCCTGGCCAAGCCTGAATGTGTGCGGCAAACTCCCCAATGAAGGAATTCCTGCAGCAATAAAGTGGAACTTCGTAGCCGGAAAACGCTCTTTTAAATAAGCACATACCTTATTTCTCCAGCCATCATTATAAGTTATGGAACCTCCCAAAAAAGCTACTGTGGCATTTTTTTGAATTGAAATAGCCTGGTAGGCATTGGAAAGTCCCTTTCTTTCTTTTATGTACCTGCTAAATGGTAAGGTTTTAATTTGAGCAATGCCGGGAAGGCAACAGCTTAAACTCACTAAAAAACACAGTACAAACTTTTTCATCTTTAATAATTATTTAGAGTTACTAGAATTACGCTGAATTTTTAAAGTCCAGGCATATTTACAAGGTAAATCAGTTGGTAATTTTACAACAACAGATCCGTTACTTTTAGTCCATTCTAATGGTTTATTTACGCCAAGCATGTAAACTTTAGAACCATCTTTCGGTTGAACCTCAGTTAACACCAACTCATTATTATCAAACTTATTAAACACCACATAGGTATTTTTACTATCCTTACTTTGAGTAAATCTAATGTTATCACCTTGCTTGTAGTTCTCTAAACCATTAGTAGCATAAATAGCTTCTTTATTTATAGCTAACCACTTACCCATTTCACCTAAACGCTCTACGCTTGGTGCAGGAATTTCTCCTTCAGCTGTTGGTCCAACATTTAATAAATAATTACCACCTTTTGCCGCTACATCAACTAAGTTATCAATAAGGGTTTGTGCTGATTTCCAGTTATGATCATATTTAGCAAATCCCCAATTGTTGTTAATGGTCATGCAACTTTCCCAATATTCTTGTGAATTTGTTTTCAGAATTTCCTGTTCAGGAGTACCAAAATCGCCTGCAGCATGCTCATACTTATTCATTCCCTCCATTCCGCTACGTCCTTTACCAACACGGTTATTTATAATTAGAGACGGTTTAAGATTACGTAAATAATTGTAAAGATCTTTACCCTGCTCTTCAGTCCATTCAGGAATCCACTCTCCATCAAACCACAAAATGGTCGGGTCATATTTCTTAATCAGCTCAGCCAATTGAGGTTTTAAATATTCTTCTCTGTATTTGTTAAAGTCTGGTGCTACCTCAGGTTTTTGCTTAGGGTTAGCATTAGGCTGATGCCAGTCCATAATAGAATGATACAATCCAAACTTAATACCTGCAGCTTTACACGCATCGGAAAGTTCCTTTAAGATGTCTCTTTTAAATGGAGTAGCATCCATAATATCATATTTGGTTACCTTACTATCCCAAAGACTAAAACCATCATGGTGTTTTGAGGTAATTACAACATATTTAGCACCTGCTGATTTAGCAATTTCTACCCATTTTTTTGCATCAAATTTCTCAGGATCAAATTGAGCGGCGTATTTTTCGTATTCTGCCGTAGGAATATTATGTGTTTCCATAATCCATTCAGCACCTCCACTTTTGCCATTGTATTCTCCGGCAGGTACTGCATACAGTCCCCAGTGGATAAACATACCAAAGGTAGCATCCTGCCACCATTGCATACGCTGGGTTTTAGCAGCTTCAGATTCTTTTAAATAATTCTTTTGTGCAAATACCGAAAATGACATAACCAATCCGGCAATAAGCAAACTTAACTTTTTCATACAATTGTGATTTGGTTATAGCAAAGAAAAGGATAATGCAGAATAATAATTCTATTATACTGTCAATTCATTAAGCAATATTAGCATGTTATACTGAAGTAATTTGCAAATTGATGTTGTTTAAAATGAAGAAAAACAAAATCCCGTCATTATGAAATAAATCATCAATGACGGGAGAAAAAAGATGTAAAATCCCCTAAAACAAGAATTTCGTACTCAAAAAGTTAGAGCTATTACTATCAACAATTGCATTAATCAAATGCTTGTTATTTTCATTAAGCTTAGTAGCAACCAAAGATCTGATAGAGAAAGACCTTAGCGCATCTACCACAGAAAGCGTCCCCTCGGCACTATCCTTTCTACCTGTAAAAGGAAAAACATCCGGGCCTCGCTGGCACTGACAATTTACATTTACTCTACTTACCTGATTCACTAGTGGATCTATTAGCTCTGCAATTTCCTCATCGTCATTACTAAAAATACTGACTTGCTGCCCATGTGTAGATTCAATAAGATACTCAATAGTCTCTTCCAAATCGTCAAAAGGAACAACGGGAATAACCGGACCAAACTGTTCCTCGGTATATAATTTCATACCTTTTTTAACCGGATAAACTATTGCAGGAAACACAAATGATTCATTTGTAGCCCCACCATTTTCGTTCATTACCTCTGCCCCATTTGCAATTGCATCAGCAATACAGTCCTGAATATAAGCAGGTTTATGTTGTTCAGGTAATGGAGTTAAAGATACCCCATCTTCCCAAGGCATCCCAAATTTAAGTTTAGCAACAGCTTCAGAAAGCTCCTTCAAAAATACATCTGCAAGGCTACGATGAATAAATACAATTTTTAATGCGGTACACCTTTGTCCATTAAATGATAAAGCTCCCAACACTGTTTCCTGTACTGCCAGCTTAACATCAGCCTTCGCTGTTATAATTGCAGCATTTTTCGCATCCAATCCTAATATTGCACGTAAACGATTTACCTTAGGATGAAGTTTTTTTAGTTCATTAGCCACCTTACTCGAACCAATCAGTGTAAGCACATTGATCTCACCGGATTTCATCAGGTTAGGAATGATCTTATTACCACGACCATAAATCGTGTTTACTACACCTTTCGGGAAGCAATCCCTGAATGCTTCAAGCAATGGATAATGTAATAAAGTACCATGCTTAGGTGGTTTAAATAACAATGTATTCCCCATTATCAATGCAGGAATCAATGTCGTAAAGGTTTCGTTCAATGGATAATTGAATGGTCCCATACATAAAACCACACCGAGTGGCGAACGCCTGATTTGCGCTACAATTCCTTGTTCTATGCTAAACTTAGACGACTGACGATCAAGATCTTTCAGCGCGTCAATAGTTGCATAGATATATTCTACTGTACGGTCAAACTCTTTAATTGAATCTGCATGAGATTTTCCAATCTCCCACATCAGTAGTTTAACCACTTCATTTTTCTTTTCAATAATTCTGTGCGTGAACTTCTCTACGCAAGTGATTCTGTCCGAAACACTCATCGTCGGCCATTCGCCCCTACCATTATTGTATGCATTAACGGCAGCTTTAAGTGCCTCAGCAGCTTCAATTTCATTGCACAATGGATATGTACCAATTACCTTTCGCTTTAATCCTGCAGGCGTTTTAATACAGATTGGCGAAAGCACTTCATGTACTTCTCCACTCCAGGAATGCATTTTTCCGTTACTTAAATATTCTCGTTGGTGAACCTCTTCTGTGAGTCGGAATTCTTCTGGAATTTCATGTTCTTCAACAAAAATTGAATCGAGATGATCTTTAAAAGTCATTAATATATTGTTTGAGGTTAAATAGATTATAAATTAAAGATCGGTAATCAGTTTATATTTAGGAACAAGTGTTTTCATTAATACCCAGGCAACCAAATATGCCAGAGCACATATGGTAAACATAATTGTATAGCCGGTTTCAATATGTCCAAGCGCTTTGTAGTGATCGAACAAGCCACCACCTAACTTTGTCATAAACACACCACCTAAACCACCGATCATTCCCCCAATACCAACTACTGAACCAATAGCTTTTTTGGGAAACATATCTGAAACAGTAGTAAACAGATTTGCCGACCATGCCTGATGCGCCGAAGCACCAACACCAATTAACAAAACAGGAAACCAAAAAGATATATGGCCCAATGGTTGAGCAGCAAGAACCACCAACGGGAATATCGCAATTACCAACATTGCTTTCATACGACCGTCATAAGGTTCAAGTCCTTTCTTTATAAAATACATTGGGAACCAGCCTCCCCCCACACTACCAAACATAGTCATGCTATACAATACAGCCAGGGGAAGCATAATTTGCGTATCCATCATCCCATATTGATCTTTTAAATAAGCAGGTAACCAAAATAAAAAGAACCACCAAACTCCATCTGTCATAAATTTACCTATAGCAAATGCCCATGTCTGTCGGTAAGTAAGCAGCTTAAACCACGACACTTTAGCTGTGTCTTCAATTACATTACCGGAGCTATCCACTTCGTCATCTGATCGAATATAAGCCAGCTCTTCAGCAGAAAGTCTTTTTTGATCTTCTGCTTTATCATAATATTTATACCAAAATATAAGCCATATAAACCCGATTGCACCAATAAAGAAAAAAGCCGCTTCCCAGCCCCATTTGGCAGCTATAAATGGAACACTCAACGGAGCTAGTACCGCACCAATATTAGTTCCTCCATTAAAAAACCCTGTAGCAAAGGATCTTTCTTTTTTAGGAAAATACTCCGCAGTAGCTTTAATGGCAGCCGGAAAATTCCCAGCCTCTCCAAATCCCAATACTGCCCTCGAAACCATAAATCCAACTATAGAAACAGAAGCAACTCCAATTCCCATAAACCCAAGTACAGTAGAAACACCTTGACCAATTGGTATAGCAAAAGCATGTATTATCGCACCTATCGACCAGATAATAATAGCCCAGGCATATCCTTTTTTAGTTCCAAGTTTATCAATTATTCTTCCGGCAAAAAGCATGGAGATGGCGTAAGTAAATTGAAAGACAGAAGCAATATTCGCATAATCACTGTTACTCCATCCAAAAATTTCTTCCAAATGCGGCTTAAGTAAGCTTAACACCTGTCTGTCAAGGTAATTCACAGTGGTCGCAAAAAACAATAATGCACAGATCCTCCACCTGTAGTTACCTACTTTTTTTTCGTTCATTATATTTGGTTTAGTATTTGGTTAGGTTGTTTTCTATTTTGCTTTGGTCAGTGCTTCTTTAATGCCAAATGCTATAATGTTATTGTAATTTTCTTCTACACTTTTAATAAACCCTTCAAATTCCAAGAGGTTTGTTCCCCATAACTGCTGGTCAGACAGTACTTCATTAACATAGTCAGCCTCATTTAACCTACTTTTCTCATAAAAATAAGCTGCCTGATCATCGGTAATTAAGTATTCCTTACCATCACATTGCCCAAAGTACTGATTTTCTTCCTTTTTATGAGATCTCATAAAGCGTAAAAAAGCAGCAAAACCAAAAGCCATATTTACAGGAGCCTTATTAAACAGCTTATAATATTGATTTAAAACAGGTAAGATCCTAATTTTCATCTTCATGGTATACTGAAAAGTAATATTGATCCACAAATGCTTAATATATGGATTTGCAAACCTATCCAATACAGCCGCTGAGAAAACCATTGCTTCATCACCGGGAACTTCATAAGGTATTGCCGGAGCAATTTCAGATTGCATAACTTTTGCAGTATAGCTTTTTATCGCATGATCTGCCATCGCATTTGCTACAGTATCAATACCTGCTAAATAAGCTATTCCTGATGTTAAAGTATGAGAACCATTTAACAGCCTTACCTTTAATTCCCTGTATATTTCTATATCAGTTTTAACAATTACACCCTTATCAACTTCTTTAAAACTAAGCAGTTCGGCAACCTTTTCATCCCCCTCAATAGCCCATAAACGATAAGGTTCAGCCATAATCAACAGGTTATCATGATACCCCAATTCCTCTTCCAGCTTTTGCAATGTTTCATCATCTGGTTTTCCCGGCACAATTCTGTCAACCAAAGAATTACAGAAATGCGCATGAGCTTTCAACCAGTTTATAAACTCAAGTTCAAGCTCATTAAATGCCGCCAGTTCAAACACAATAGATGCTAATTTTTTTCCATTATCTGGAATTAATTCGGTTGCGACAATAACAATATCAGCCTCTTTAGCTTCGCCAAGTGCCTTATATCGAGCATACAGCACGGCTAATAGCTTTGCAGGAAAGGATACTGGAGGAGCTAAATCAATGTTTTCTTTTAATAAAACAATCCCAACCTCAGTGGTATTAGAAACAACTATCTGAAGATCCGGACTCTGCCCAATTTTCAATATCTCGTTCCAATCGTTATCCGCCGACAAAACCCTGCTGATAGAAGAAGAGATAATATTTTCTTTAACGGTTTGTCCGTTTTCAAGTCCCCTTACACAAATAGTGTACAAACCATTTTGTGCGTTAAAATCTTTCAGATCGCCTTTACTGGTTGATTTAACAATCGCAACCCTGCCATTAAACACACCTTTACGGTTAGCTTTATCAATAAAGTAGTCTGGAAGCCCACGTAGCAAAACACCGGTTCCAAACTGCAATACCTTTTCAGGAAGATTTAGCAATGCGTTATCAGGAATGATAACGTTTTCATTTTTTATACTGGTTAGAATATCTTTAGAAATAGTCATATTGAAATTTCACTCTGTCTAAAACAATTCTACATAATTAATATAAAGAATGATTGTTTTAGGAGGAAATTATTTACGCAATCGTTATCGTTACAAGCTTGTTACCCGAAAAGATCACTGCTTAAATACCTATCGCCTCTATCGCAGGCAATGAATACAATAAGTCCTGATTCAAGTTCTTCAGCAAGTTTTAAAGCACAGGCAAGCGCACCTCCACTGCTCATTCCGGCAAATATGCCTTCAACCTTAGCAAGCTTACGGGCCATTTCTGTTGCTTCCTGTTGAGAAACATCCATTACCCTATCTACCCTGGTCGGATCAAATATCTTTGGAAGATAAGCCTCAGGCCATCTTCTTATTCCTGGAATTGAGGATTCTTCAGTTGGCTGGCAACCAACGATCTGTACCTCAGGATTCATTTCTTTTAAGAACATAGAATTACCCATAATACTTCCTGTAGTACCCATAGAGCTTACAAAGTGTGTAATCTGCTGATTGGTATCCTTCCAGATCTCAGGACCTGTAGTTTTATAATGAGCCAGGTAATTATCAGGGTTAGAAAATTGGTTTAAAAGGAAATAACCTGGTTGAGCACCTTTCTCTTCAGCGTAGTCCCTGCAGACTTCAATAGACTCAAGCAGGGTAACTTTTGCGCCATAGGCTTCCATAGTCAAGGTGCGCTCGCGGGTTGAATTAGAGGGCATCACCAGCTCAATTTCCAGGTCATAAATACCTGCAATCATGGCTAAAGCAATCCCTGTATTTCCGCTTGTAGCTTCAATCAGTTTTGTACCCTTTTTAATGTCACCACGATCTATCGCACTGCGGATCATATTTAAGGCGGCTCTGTCTTTTACACTACCTCCTGGATTATTCCCTTCCAGTTTAGCAAAGATCTTAACATTCGGATTGGTATGTAATTTCTGAATTTCTACAAGTGGGGTGTTTCCAACAAACTCAATAATATTTCCCATTATTAATCTACGGTTTACTCTGATTTACAATTTTATTAAAGACTCAACGATTAAGGTTGTTTGGTTTCAATAACCTTAACTGCCGACTGATGATATACAGTTGAATGTGGAGGAACACTTTTAGTTAACCAAACATTTCCACCAATAATACAATTACTTCCAATAACAGTATCGCCACCCAATATAGTTGCCCCCGAATAAATGATCACATGATCTTCAATTGTTGGGTGCCTTTTAATGTTTACCATATACTTTTCTACACTAAGTGCACCAAGGGTTACACCCTGATATAGCTTTACATAATTACCTATCACAGTAGTTTCACCAATAACTAAACCTGTTCCATGGTCAATATAAAGATACTCACCAATTACAGCACCTGGGTGAATATCAATTCCCGTAATAGAATGGGCATATTCTGTCAGGATTCTAGGCACAATCGGAATTTCAGCCTGCAATAAAGCGTGTGCAATTCTATATAAAGAAATTGCCAGAAAACCCGGATAGCTTCTGATGATTTCAAACTCACTTTTAGCCGCCGGATCACCCTCAAGGATGGCAGAAATATCGGTATTCATCCTTCTGTACAACTCCGGAATACTCTCAAAAATCTTTCTTGCTACAGCTTCATTATTACAATTCTCACAAGCTTTAGTACCATTTAATATCCTAACAAGTTCTTTTTCTTGTTTTAGAAACAAACGTTTAATCTCATTAATTGAGTAATCTGGAGAGGTTAAGCGCTCAGGATACAACAAATTCATCAAATTCATTGCCCATTCGGCAACTTCCTGATTAGAAGGTACAGCCTCAATTTCTAGCTGTTTATTATAGATATGAAGATAAAATTCCTCGTTCATTTTAAGAGTGATGTTTGATTATACTGTAAAGGAATGAAATTAATCACAATCCTGCTAATTTCATTATTTCTATGATTAAAAACCGACAAATTCCCATGCGCTTACATAAGATTTGTACTTTTCAGCATAGTTGATAAAACCAGAGTAAAATTCCGACCTCGAAAGTGTAGCGCTATCGCCTACAACAACCAGTTTCTTTCTGGCCCTCGTCATAGCCACATTCATCCTTCTGGTATCAGCTAAAAAGCCGATTGCACCATCCGTATTGCTTCTGGTTAAACCAATGTAAACAATGTCTCGTTCCTGTCCCTGAAAACTATCAATAGTGTTAATACTGATTTTATCCTTATAAACCATTAACTCTTCAGAACCGGTTATTAGATCATTCAGAATGTTTATTTGTTGTTTATAGGGAGAAATAATTGCTATAGTCGGAAAATTAGAATCTGTATAATGATCACCCAGCTTAGCAACCAATTGCGTTAAATGCTTTAACAAAAACACAGCTTCCTCAGGGTTTGTTGTACTTGTACCTTCAAGTTTTTCATCAAATCCACAACCTGCAGTATCAACAAATTCCAATGGAGGCTCTTCAGCAAACAACAAGCGATCAGCCACACTAGGGTGCGCAGTTAATTTATCTTTATAGAATACTGATGATGGGTATCCCATTATCGTTGTATTCATCCTGTACTGCTCCTCTAACAAAACAACTGCTTCAGGATGCATCACAGTACACTTTTCCATTAAAGTATTGCTTAAGCCTGCTTTTGCAGCTTGCGTAGACTTAATTGTTGGTGGCAACTGACAATGATCTCCAGCTAATATTACCTTTTCGGCCTTCAATATTGGCACCCAGCAAGCAGGCTCTAAAGCTTGTCCGGCCTCATCAATCACTACTGTTTTATATTTAAGATCTCTAACTGTATAATGGTTTGCCCCAATTAATGTCGCGGTAACCACCTGAGTTTTTGCTACAACATCATCAATAATATACTGTTCAGCATTGTTTACTTCTTTCATGATCTTGTGTGCTTCATTAAAGAGCGCTTTACGCTGTTCCTGTTCTGCACGACCAAAATTCCGCTTATACTTATGAGCCATATTCTTGTACTCATTGGCCTGTTTTCTAAGCGACTTTAGGTTTTTAGTCTCATTGTGCTCAGCAATTTTACTATCCATGGTTAAGGATGATAAGCGCTCAGAAACCCTTGCCGGATTTCCCACACGCAATACATTCAATCCTTCTTCAGCAAGCTTTTCACTTAACAAATCCACAGCCGTATTACTAGGCGCAACAACAAGTACTTTCTGACCATCTTTGGCAATCAAAGCTTTAATGGCCTGTACAAGTGTGGTTGTTTTTCCCGTTCCCGGCGGACCATGAACAATGGCCAATTCTTGTGCCTGCAAAATCCTGTTAACCGCCTTTTGCTGCACAGGATTTAACTGATGAGCTACAACATCTGTTAAGGTAACATCAAAAGTAGGCGCTTTCTGTCCTGTTAATACATCAGTTAAAACTGAATCTGCAGCATTATCATTTGGCTTCTGGGCTAGTTTAAGCGCATTCTGCATCTCATTATAACTGTTATCATCAAACAGCAGGTCGATACCCAATTTACCATCACTGGCCCAATCAGGTAGCTCTTCTGTAAGCAAAGTAATCTTTAGCTTATTTCCATTCTGATGGCTAATTGTACCTTCAATCCTATCCTGTTTAGGATCATGATTAGAAAACAATACTGCCGATGCACCAAACCTAAGCTGGTGCGAAATATCATGATGGGTTGTCCGTTCAACCTCTACGGTAAGGTAATCGCCTCTCCCCGTTTCAGAACCACGGATAGCAATAGGATACCATGTCAATCCATTTTCACGACGATCAGCTACAGAAGCCGAAGCTGTAAGTCTCAGGTAAGAATCCAGGTCTTCCTGTCGCTCAATTTTAAGTAAATCAAGTAACTTTTTAAAATACTCCATTAGAAAAGCACAAGCTGATTATGGAGCTTATTAAGTGTTTCCATCGGATCTTTGCAAAATCCGGGGTGAACTTTAGATGCTTGCACAACAGTACTGCGGGTAGCAGTAAGCCACCTAAAGCGCGAGGCAGCATCAAGTTGACCAATAGGGCCACTATCCTTTTCTCCTGCACAAATCCGCTCAAAAGCAATCAGATTAGCCTTTAGCACATCACAATCCAAATCGGCTTTAAAAACGGCCAATCGGCTTTCATCTAAAGAGATCAAAGCCTTCAAAAACTTTTGCTTCGCACAATACAGAACCACACCCACGTTAATGAATTCTTCGCGTTCAACCCTTGGAACCACACGAATAACTGCGTACTCAAATAAGTGACTCTCTTGCATTTTGTGCTTCTTTTACAAAAATCTCTGAATTAGCAACCCTCGAAATCAGGAATTGACTATAAACACGTCTGCGTTCTTCTGCGGTTTCCTGGCCCGACTCATCAATCAACCATTCTTCCGGAATTAATGTTACAACCGAATCAATCAGCTCATTAGTCAGAATAGCTTTAAACTCAGCATCAACTGCCTCAATTTCACTTGCCTGAGGCAGTAAAACATGATCCTTAACCAGTGCAAATGGCCTTACAGCCTGCTCTTTCCAGTTCTGCATTGAATGATGAAAGTATAAAGATGCGCCATGATCTATCAACCACAACTCTTTATGCCAGATCAACATATTTGTATTACGCGCAGTCCGATCCATGTTAGTTAATAAACAATCCAACCACACAATTTGTGACGCTAATTTTGCATCAACAGTAGTAACCGTAGGATCAAATGTTATCGCACCGGAAAGATAATGCAAAGCCAGGTTTAAGCCAATACTCGCTTTAAGCAGATCTTGAATCTCCTCATCAGGCTCAGTACGGCCAAAAGCCTCATCTAATTTTGCAAAAACTATTTCGGGCACTTTAAAACCAAGTGCCCTGGCAATTTCGCCTCCAATAATTTCTGCAATGAGGGCCTTTATTCCTTGTCCGGCCCCCCTAAACTTCAATACATATAGAAATTCGTCATCAGCCTCTGCAATAGCAGGCATTGAGCCTCCTTCACGTAATGGCGTTACATAACGAATTACATTAACAGTCCTCAACTGAGGATGGATATTATTCATGCCACGAAATTACTGTTTTTTAATAAAAACAGCACCATTCGAATCATTGTCTACATCTCCCCTTACCACAGCTTTCATTGTAAAGGCTGCACCAGTTTCGTAAGCATCAACTTTAAATTTATATTCATTATTTTCCTGGCTTGTTCCAGTATAACCATCATGAACATCTTCAGCTATCTTAACGCCATTTTTATAAAGCTCAACAGATTTGATCTCTAAACGCGAATGACCTTCTGTGTACCAGAATGACAGCGCATACTCACCGTTTTCATTGATTTTTCCGGTAGCATTGATTTCAAACGTTCCAAAATCTTTCCCTTTTACTGATGATGGTTTCCACTCTGCAACCAACTGACCATACTTTTTAAACTTGTCATACTTCTCAGGAAAATAAAGTGGAAGTGAATATTGATTGCGGTTTACCACAGTAATTGCACTAAAATCTGACAACTTAGGTACAGTTACCGACTGGATATAAACGGGAGAATAAACTGTAGCACGGGATCCATCAGTAGTATATCTGATTTCCGCACCTTCAATATCTTTTTCTAGTTTTATAGTAAAGCCATTTGCAGTTTTTTCACTACCAATTAATTTAGGCAATGGCACACGATATCCAAAACCTGCATTATCGTAACGTTTGTAATGAGTTCTTATTCTTTTTTCGAAATCAGGCCAGCTTTGTTTTTCACGAGGTGTCCAGCAAACTTCAGCCAAAGCCGACATCCTTGGAAAAGTTAAATATTCGAAATATTTCTCTGAACGATTTTCATTGATCGCAGCAATTTCCTGAAGTATAGTACCATGAATAAACTGGTCAGACCATAACGTAGCCTCTGCGCCTAATATCTGCGGACGATATTTAGCATCTAAACCTTCAATCATTGGATTCAACTGATAAACTTTCTCCAAAGAGATTGGCTGCAACCATGTTGCTGCTTTAACCTCACCTGGAATATTACTTTCTGCAACATCAAAATAGCAATGGCCGGTTAATGCCATTACTGAATAATGACCAGCTTCTGAAGCCTTAAAAGCTTTTTTTGAATCGGCCCAGATCATACCAACAGCTTTCTCTTTTAAACCATCTTCAATGATTTCATCCCAACCAACAATGGTTTTATTATAAGCTTTTACCATTTTCTGAATGCGCTGGTTAAAATAAACCTGCATCTCTTTTTCAGTTTTAACACCAAGCTCTTTCTTTCTTTTTTGGCAATGCGGACAAGTTTTCCAACGATCATATTGGGCCTCATCACCACCTATATGAATGTATTTAGAAGGGAACAAAGCAAAAGTTTCTTTAAACACATCAGCCAAAAAATCAAAAGTCGATTCTTTTCCAACACAGTAAATCTCTTTGCTAATTGAGTGTTGAGTTGGAACAGTGTATTGCTCGCCGGTACAGCACAAATCAGGATAGGCAACCACTGATGCTAAAGCATGAGCCGGTAATTCAATTTCCGGAATAACATCAACACCTCTGGCGGTAGCATAAGCCACTATTTCTTTAATATCTTCCTGAGTGTAATAGCCTCCGGTGCGCTCTGTACCTTCGCCTCTCCAGGCACCTACAGAAGTAAGTTTTGGGTATTTTTTGATCTCTAAACGCCATCCAGAATCATCTACCAGGTGAAAATGCAGTACATTCATTTTGTACATAGCCATCATATCTATGAACTTCAACACGTAATCCTTTCCGAAGAAATAACGGGCAACATCAAGCATCATACCGCGCCATTCATAAGATGGAGCGTCTGCAATCTCAGCACCTTTAATTTTCCAAACGCCTTTTCTTTGAAGCTGTTTGTTGTAAATCTCGGCCGGAAGCATCTGCAAAAGCGTTTGTGTCCCGTAAAAAACACCAACGGCACTGTTACCTTCAATGGTGATTACATCATTTTTAACGCTTAACTTATAACTTTCTTTGTTTAGTGCATCGGTTTTACCTATTGGGGTGCCACCTTTGCTTATTTTTAATACGATGATATTTTTCGCAGCTTTCTTTTGATCTGAAACTACAAAATCATAACCCGTCGCCGGTGATAAAGCGGCATAAAGCAAGTCTGCCTGTTGTTTTAATCCTTTATCATAATAAATTTTTGTTTGCCCATTAATAGTAAATGAGGCTCCGTTTTCTTTAATACTTACCGGAAGGGGGATAATATTGAATTGGGCATACATGGATAATGAGCTCATTAACAATACAGCGAGCATCAGCCACTTATTTAAACTGGTTTTCATGGTTAACATTTGGTTTTAGTTGTGTGTTTAGGTTCTTAAGGGCCAGAAACTATCTTGGATTTGAAAGCACATGATCCCTTAACACAATGTTAATCAATTATTTTAAGAGAAAATAATGCGGATTTTGGAGAAAAAGCAAACAAACGTTTGCATGAGTTATTGCAACCGTTTGCGCAAAAAGCAAATAACAAAAAAGCCATTCGTCATCCTGAAATAAATTCAGGATCTCGTTTAAGCCGGTTTTAACTAGCATCTGCGAGGTCCTGAAATAAATTCATGATGACGAATGGCTTGATTAAGCGCTTATAGAAGCGCTTTAAACCTTATACCAATCCTGGTACGGCAACCATTTCGTCAGTATCTTTAGTATAGTCGATACCGTCAACATCAAAGCCGAACAAGTTTAAGAAGTCTCTTCTATAACCAGCTAAATCACCTATTTGAGGAAGTGTTTCTTCAGTTGCCTCAGCCCAAAGTGCTGCAACCTGACTTTGTACATCCGCATTCATTTCCCAATCGTCAACACGAATTCTTCCTTGCTCATCAGTAGCAATTCCGGTTTTATTGTATAAACGATCAGCAAATAAACGTTGCATCTGCTCGATACATCCTTCATGAGTACCTTCAGCTTTCATTATTTTATAAAGCAAAGAAATATACAAAGGAATTACAGGAATAGCAGAACTTGCCTGCGTAACCAATGCTTTGTTTACTGAAACAAATGCCTTTCCGTTAATATCTTTCAACTTATCACTAATCGTAAAAGCTGTAGCTTCCAAATGATCTTTAGCTCTTCCGATAGTACCTTTACGATAAACAGCTTCAGTAACCGCTGGACCTATGTAAGAATAAGCAACAGTAATAGCCTCTGGAGCTAATAAATTTGCAGCCTTTAATTCATCAATCCACATTCCCCAATCTTCGCCACCCATAACGGCAACAGTATTTTCAATTTCTTCCTCATTTGCAGGAGCAATTGAAACTTCAGAAACTACCCCTGTATGAAAATCAACAGTTTTATTGGTAAAAGTGGTTTCTCCAATTGGCTTTAAAACCGAATTATGAGTAACACCTGTAACCGGATGAACCCTTTTAGGAGAAGCTAAACTATAAACAACAAGATCAATCTGTCCTAAATCAGCTTTGATTAAGTCAATCACTTTTTGCTTAATTTCAGTTGAAAAAGCATCACCATTTACACTTTTAGCATATAAACCGGCTTTATGTGCCTGCTCTTCAAATGCTGCAGTGTTATACCATCCCGGCGAAGCAGTTTTACCCGGTGCCGGTGGTTTTTCAAAATAAACGCCAACCGTAGCTGCGCCAGATCCAAAAGCGCTTGTTATTCTCGATGCTAATCCAAATCCTGTAGAGGCTCCAATTACAAGAACCCTTTTTGGTCCTTCAATTTCACCTTTTGATTTTACATAGTTGATTTGGTTTATTACATTTTGCTCGCATCCTTTTGGATGTGCCGTAAGGCAAATAAACCCACGCATTCTAGGCTCTATAATCATATTTATATTTTTCGTTTGTTATAATATTCTAATATACGGTCAAAGCAAATCTTTAACCACTCTGTATAAATATCAGGATTTACTTTAATATCCTGCTCCAAAGTTTTCATATCCACATACCTGAAAGCAGAAACTTCAGCAGGATCCGGAATAGGAACTTCATCACTTAAACCAAAAAAAACATGGTCAAATTCATTCTCCGATAAGCCATCCGCCATCTCAGCATGATAGGTAAAATTAAACACATAGTCCAATTTACAAACCATCCCCATCTCCTCTTGTAGGCGTCTGTTGGCTGCATCAAGCGTTTCTTCGCCGTATCTTGGGTGACTGCAACAGGTATTTGTCCATTTCCCACCTGAATGGTATTTCTCTAATGCACGCTGCTGTAACAGCAGCTCGCCTTTATTATTAAAGATAAAAACCGAAAATGCACGGTGCAACTTACCTAACAGATGAGCTTCCATCTTAGGCATTGTTCCAATTTCATTATCGTCTTTATCTACAAGTATTACTCTTTCCGTCATTTTCCTTAAACCAAAACCAAGAGGCCAATAGATCTAAAATTAGAAGGTTCCTAATATTTGGGCAAACATACTAAAGTTTAATCATTTTATCATCTGATGTCAACACTGTGATCGTTCGGAAAATCCTCACCACTCCAAATCTTCTGGGAGCTCCATTTTTGAGGTGCATCAGCCCAAAAAGAATCTTCAGGAGATAAACCAAGTGGCAAAAAGATGCTGGTGCATAAATAGGGACTTCCCTGATTGTTGTAAGAATCGCATATTGAAGGCTGATCTCCGTACAAACCAAGTGTTAGCCAGCCATTTTTATAGGTAGTTGGACTTTCAAGCGTTCTTTTAATTACCGCCGTAAGCGCGCCACGTACCTGCGCCGAACTCAATTGTTTTGGCAATGCTTTACGCCATGCCATATCTGCGAGGTGATGAAAAGCCGCACCTCTATAGATGATAGAACGACCAACAGCAGGATAGGTACCATCGCTATTAATCATCCTTTCCTGAATCACCGCATAACGTTCATTACGTCTTTTTATCTTATCGGCTAACCCGCTATACACATTATTCTTTTTATTAACAATTTCAGTTATTGATGCCAGATAAGGATGAATTACGTAACTATTATAATAATCGAAAGCAAATACAGGTCCATCTGAGTAGAGTCCATCGCCAACATACCACTGTTCTAATTGCTGCATGGCATAATCAACCCGCATCGGATCCCATTCAAATCCATATTTACACAGAAAAGCCTCGTTCATTGCCGAAAAAAGCAACCAGTTCGAAAAGCTTGGTTTAAATTTCCTTGTAGTTTTTATAGAATTAACCAGCCGATCTTTTTCCTGTTTGCCAAGATTTTCCCAAAGCCAGGGAGCTCTCACAAAAGCAAACGACAAAAATGAGGCATCTACTAATTGCTGACCTGCTACATCAAAACGCATAAAATCCTTTTTATTTGAATCCAAAGCATTGGCTAGCCCCTTTAAAACCATATCGCGATATTCCTGACGCAGCACTTTTTCAGCAGCACTACCGTCTTCGAGCTGTAACCAAGGAGCTATACCACTCAAAACCCGGCCCAACACTTCAAGATACTGCACTTGAATTCTTTGTGCCTTATTATCTGAAGTATTAGAGGTTACCTGCGGCATTTTTATCCTCAAGCTGTCTTTAGAAAGATCGTACAGTACCGGTCTCACCATCTTGTCCATTTGTTGTAGCCAAAACTCCCGATCGCTCAAAACTACTTGCTTTTTAATCTTTTTCTGAGCAAAACACAAACCTGTGGCTAGCAACAAAAAAAACAACGCGAAACCGATTCTACTTAACGTAATTCTCATTTAATGACCTGATTGATTAACAATGGGAAATTAGTAAAATTATTTCTGCTTTGGTGGCAATGGAACATCTTCAGTAAAAGCAACCTGTTTCCTTAGCATTTTACCTGCATAGCCCGAGAGGTATAAATAGTAATCAGAAGGAATATCTTCCTCAAAAGTGACAAATGTACTTGCGCCAACCGGTGGATTCTTAGACACTTTAAAGATCGCTGTCCCCTCATCAACCTCATCAAACATGGCTACGTAAAGCATTGCTACACCATTTTTTATAGCGGAAGAGGTCTGTTTCCAAAAGAACTTCCCTCTGTTTCTAGGGATTTGATTAGATGGCGATTTAGGATTCATATTGTGCCAGCTAAAACCAGGAAAAACAACCCCAACATAATCCAATTTGTTTTGTTTACACCAAGCTATATCCCCTTTTTGAACTTCCGAGTACCTGTTATAAGAAGCTTCGTTACTGTATCTTCCTATTGTCCATGGATGAACAATATCTGCTTTTTTAATAATTGTATGTAGCAAAGGGTTGTTTTCGGTATCATTTCCAAATTCGCGCCAGTACGTTGGCACGCCTAACATCACAGAACAACCACCATAAACAGGGTCGTTCTTTAAAAAATCGATCATTTTATCGATGTCTTTAAGCGTATATTTTCTATTGTCACCAAAGCCAACACCCCATAAAACTACCAATGGCTTCCCATTGTGATACAAATAAGTCTGATTATTTCCCTGACTGGTGATCTTCATGCTGTCGACCAGATTTTTCCAATCATTAATAAGCACGGGTACATCAACGCTATCCCTTGTGCCAGATAAATCATACATTACAGCTATTGCCCTACCATACTTCTGAGAAGATTTCAACGCATTTCCTAATACTGTATTGAAATGATTGCGTCCTGACTTACCTCGTATTTCGGCCACGAAGCGTTGCATAAAAACTCCATCAACCCCGTAATCTTTCATCCATTTAAAATGAGTTTCTACGGTTGAAGCATCATGTGCACTAGGCAAATATGCCGGACTACCATCTGCAAGCACAAAAGGCGTTTGGTATACTTTCTTCAGCTCGGCAGTTTCCGGCCATACATCTATATTTGTACTACCTGGTTCAAATTTACCTTTAGATTGATAATGATACCAACCACGAGCTGCGCCATCTTCGGGTGCATTATGCCAACCCTGATAGCCGGCCATAATCAAGCCTTTATAACTTTTAAATCGGGATGTTTTACTGTGCTTACTTTGAGCAAAAACACTACTTGTAACCGTCAATAAAGCAAGTAAAAACGTACGTTTTATATTCATAAAATTTATATCCAGTATTAAATAATAGCTATAAATTAAACTTATAAATCAGAGTATTCTGTTGGAACAAGAAAACGGGTATCATTCCTTGAAACATTATTCTGATATTCAGGCAAAGCCGATACGCGTTTCCATTTCGGATCGTCGATAAAGGTTTTCCAATGTTCTTCCCTAGATTTTTTATCACTATAAGTGGTCATGTACATAAGGTTGGGCATACGGCTTCCCGAAAGCACTTCGCCATAAAATACAGGCTGACTTCCTATCCTGTCAAATATTTCAACTTCCTCATTGTTAAACATCTGAACTTTATTTACATGCTGTTTTTCACTTGCACTTTCATAGCTACGCAATTCGTAAACACGTTCACTTTTGGCGTTAGTAAATACAGGCTTCTTTAACGTAGGCATTCCTGAAAATGCCTCTAATAGAATGGACTCCTTCCTTACAAAAGCAGCGTCGTTATGAGCAGCATTGATATAGTCAGCTCCTTTTATTGCCAGTTCTTTATCTTTAGCTAGCAATTGCGATAGGTCACTAAATTGTTTTAGTGACTGAAAAGCAAGAAATACATAGATTTTTTTATCCACTGCTGTGTCAATACCAGCATCTTTAAATACGCCTACAGTTTTAATACCCGAACGATGGGCAGCAGGTAAATAAGCCTCTGAAAGGTATTTATCAACCCTTTCTTCCTGTGTCTTACTTTTTAGGTGATAAACAAGAATCTGATAAATCTGCTTTGCAGGAGGAGTAGCAAATGAGTTGATTGTACCGCAAAAAGCAATAGCAAAGGTAAAAACCGCTACATAGCGGCTAAGTAAAATTTTTGGTTTCATGTGGTTGGTTCGTTATAAGTAGGAAAATTAGATAATTTCCTGCGACTTAAAGAAATAACCACAAATTCGTTGCGTAAAATAAATGCTAATCTATTCCAAGAATTGTTTTGGCCAGATTAATCATGCGCTCGGTACCTGTGTACTTACCATGCTCGTCAGAAAGTTTCACGACCTCTGTCCACTCCCCATCTTTAGGCTGAGCCTCCGTCATTTTAATTACAATATTCATTGCAGCAGGTCCGGCATCATTAGTAAGGTTTGTGCCTATTCCAAACGACATCCCAACTTTATCACGACAATACTCGACAATACGCGCCACCTTTTCATAATTCAAGCCATCCGAAAAAATTATGGTTTTGGTTTTTGGATCGATCCCCATGCTGTTGTAGTGCGCAATTACTTTATCGGCAAAAAGCAATGCATCACTGCTATCATGCCTAACCCCATCAAACAGTTTTGAAAACATCTTATCGAACTGTTTAAAAAACACTTCTGTGGTATAAGTATCTGATAAGGCAATGCCCAAATCACCACGATAAACTGCTACCCAGTGCTCCAGGCCCATTGCGTTGGCCATTTTAAAACCATAACGTGCAGCATGAAACATGAACCACTCATGGGCATGTGTACCTATTGGTTTTGTTCCATGAATCATAGCCATATGCACATTACTTGTACCTATAAATGAGCCTTCTCCATATTGGCTTAACGACTGTAGCACCAACCTATGCACCTGATAGGAATACCTGCGACGAGTACCAAATTCAGCTACAGTAACTCCTAAACGCCTATAATTCTCAATCTTTTCTTTAGTATGGCTAATCACCTCGTCGTTTGATATCCTTTGAGAATCATTAAGTACATAGAATAACTCACAGATAAGTGACATTAATGGAACTTCCCACAAAATTGTCCGGTACCATAATCCCTCCACATGTACTTCAAGTTGATCTCCGCTCTGTGTAATGTGTACTTCCTCCGGATTGTAGCGGTATCCTTCTAAAAAATCAAGATAAACCGGATCCATATATGGGCAGTTTACTTGTAAAAAGTGCTTTTCCTCTTTGCTCAGTTTTAGAAGTGCCATTTCATTTACGGCATCACGCAGTGCTTTAGCAAAACCGTCAGGGAATGAATGTTTACCCCGATTTATAAAAGCATATCGAGCTTTTGCGGCAGGGAACAAACGAATTACACCTTGCTGCATCGTAAATTTGTAGAAATCGTTATCTAGTATTGATCTGAGCATAATAAAAGGATAATTAGGTTCTCTAATTTAGAAATTTTCCCCGACGAAAGCATGATTAACATCCGCTTATGAGTTTTTCAGATTGTTCTGAGCGTACTCTGATGGAGTCATTCCAAATTGCTTTGTAAAGGCCCTACCCAATTGTGATTGAGAGGTAAAACCGGTAAGATCTGCGATTTGCTGTATCTTATAATTTGTCTCAACCAATAGCTCTGCAGCTTTTTTTAACCTGGTAATATTGATCAGTTCATTTGGCGAAAGATTGGAAATAGACTTTATTTTACGATAGAAAGTTGCCCTACTCATGTTCAATGTCTCGGCCAACTTATCGACATCAAGATCTCGATTCCCAATATTCTTAAGAATAAAATCGTTTAGTTTTTCTAAAAGGATTTCATCAGGCTTTGTATGCGCAATACTCTTTATATGGATTAAAGGCGAACGTACAAAGTAATCCTTTAACTGGTTCCTGTTAAACAGCAGATTTTGAATTTGAACCTGTAAATGCTGTGGCGAAAATGGCTTCTCAATATAGGCATCTGCACCTACTTCCAAGCCCTCAATTTTCGATTGAAAAGCACTTTTTGCAGTTAGCAAAATCAAAGGGATATGGCTATAATCCAGATTTGTTTTTATTTGTCGACATAGCTCATATCCATCCATAACCGGCATCATCACATCACTAACAATCAGTTGTACTGCATTTTCTTTAAGCACATCTAGCGCGATCTGACCATTCGAAGCGGTAATACAATTGTATGATGAGCTTAACTCTTTTGCAATAAACTGAAGAATGTCTGCATTATCATCTACCAGCAATATCAGTGGTTTCGCCTCTTCTGCTGTCTTTTCAGTTTCTCTCGTTTCTTCTTCATAAATCGGAGATGCAATGAATTCCTGCTGAATTGGCTTTTCATCTATAGCTTCATTTGAAGGATAATATGGCAGTTTCAGCTCAAACACGTTCATATTACTCTCATCTGCAAGAAATGCCAAGGTACCGCCATGCAATTGAGATAGCGAGCGTGCAAGTGCCAACCCAATTCCTGTACCGATTTGGTTTGAGGTTTCTTTTAGTCTTACAAAAGATTCAAAAATCCTTTCCCTCATTTCTTCGGGAATCAGATAGCCATCGTTTTTCACAGTAATTACATACTGGCTACCCTCCTCTTGAGGCACCTGCAACACAATATCCACGCGCTTTTCAGCATATTTAATAGCGTTACTTAATAAGTTACTTAAAATTTTATTGAGCGCTTCAGCATCAGCTTTGCTATAAAAATCAGTTTGTGGTAAGTTGAGCTGAAAGTGGATTTGCTTGTCTTCGGCAGCATTTTTAAACCTCAGATAGTGCTCCCTTAAAATTTCACTGATGTTGTTTTGCATCAGGTTAAGACTGTATTCCTTAGATTCAATTTTCCTGAAATCGAGCAGCTGGTTTGTTAAATCTAACAACCTATCTGCATTCTTTTCCATTGTAAGCAAGTAATTAAGCACATCAGGTGCTGGCGCATATTTCTTAATCACTGTTTCCAATGGCCCCTTTATTAGGGTAAGTGGTGTTCTGATCTCGTGGGTTATCTGGGTAAAGAACTCTATTTTAGCTTCATAAAGCTCCCTTTCCTTTTGATTCTCCAACTGCTCAATGCGCCTCTTATTTCTTAGCTTTATTTTATTGCTAGTGTAAACAACCAAGGCATAAACTGCTGCAATAGCTATCACTACATAAAGCAAATAAGCCCAACCACTTAACCAAAACGGAGGAGATATTTCGATAACAAGCTCTCTTGGTGTTTCATTCCATACACCACTACTGTTAGCTCCTTTTACAAGAAACGTGTATTTACCCGGACTTAGTTTTGTATAGAACACCCTCCTATTCCTCGTAAGGTGGGTATATTCCTTATCCACACCTTCCAGTTTATAAGCGTACTCTGCTGTTTCGTGGTCGGTATAGGCCAATGCTGCAAAATCTATACTAAAAGTAGACTGATCATATTTAAGATTGATCTTATCTGTATAAGAAATGGATTTTTTTAATGGAGAGCCCTCTGAATTGATCTGCAATTCCTGATTAAACACCTGAAATCCTGTAATATAAACCTCAGGAACAATAGTATTTGTTTTAAAATTAGCCGGATTAAAAGCGACCAATCCGTTTACACTACCAAAATACATTTGGCCAGTAGCATCTTTAAAGGATGAGTTATAGTTAAACTGATCGCTCAATAAGCCATTTGCGGTAGTGTATACCCTTAGCTTCTTGGTTTTTGGATTGTAACAAACTAATCCTTTAGCAGTGCTTAACCACAAGTTACCTGCCTTGTCTTCCTCTGTTTTATAGAATACATCACTCGGGAAGCCGTCTTTAGTACCATACCTTTTAAAGGTGTTATCTTTAGAATTAAATTCATTTAATCCGTCCTCAGTACTCACCCACAGTGTTTTATCAGCTGCGACGAATACGCTATTCACAAAATTATCACTAAGACTTTTGTCATTCCTGGGATCATTTCTAAAAACACCCTGTTTGTTGGTTTTAGGGTTAAAATACAAGAGACCACTGCTTATGGTACCTGTCCAGATGGTTCCGTTGGCATCTTCTGTGATTGACATGTAATGAAAATCCTTTGGCACCTCTTTAACCAGACTAAAATCATCGGTAGCTTTATTGTAGCGGTGTAATCCTATAGAAGTACCCACCAGAATTTCACCAGAACGAGTTTGGTAAATACAGTCAACAAAATTACTCTTAAGGGCAGTTGGACCAGGCCCCATATCATAATGCCGGATAACTTTACCTGATTTAATGTCCAAAATATCTAGTCCCTGTTCAAACGTCCCAATCCATAATTCGTCGCCAATTGCTTTTAAACCATGAATATTTGTATGTGCAATACTGGTTTTAGAGCCATCAGGAATAAAACTGCTGAAATCACCATTTGGCGATATCTTATTCACTCCTACGTCCTCTGTTCCTACCCAAAGGTTGCCATATTTATCATTACATATCTCACGAATGGCATTCCCACTTAAGGAGCGCTTGTTGTTCTGAGGGAAGAATTTATTGAAAGAGGTAAATGGTTTTGGGTAATAATTAACCCCACCAAAATAAGTGCCTACCCAAATACCCCCCTCTTTATCCTTAGCAAAAGTGTAAACCGCATTATCAGATATTGCATAAGGGTCCGTTGGGTTTTTACGCAGATTAGTGTACTTACCAGTTTTTAGATTGTAAACAAACACACCTGATTCGGTAGCTATCCAATATTCATCACCGCTGTAATGAATAAAGTTCTTCGCAAAAATGCTCGTTTTATCCTTATTAAAAGTTAAAATATCCTTATAACTCAATGTAGCAAGATCAAAAAGCTTTATCCCCTGATGTGATGTTGCAATCAAAATTGAGTTGGATTCTGTAGCATAAATCCTATCTATCCAATGTGAAATGACAGGTGCTGAATCTTTAAAAACATTGAATGCAGTAAAGGTATCATTGGCTTTATTATACCGTCTTAAATATCCATCCGGTGATGCCGCCCATAAAGTACCATCTTTGGAAATAGTGATTACAGCTACCTCAAAATCCTGATGCTTACTAAACTCTTCAACAGCATTTTTAGACCTGCTAAATTTATAAAGCCTGCGATCTACAATAAAACAAACATCGCCATTACCATAGCTCTTCATATCCCATACGCCCTTATTTAGAGTTATTGGTAATACTTTAAATTGCTGTGTTGTATCATTATATTGATACAATCCGTTAGAGGTACCTACCCAAATTTGTTTTTGTGCATCCTCGTAAACTGCTCTGATTACACTATTCCGGAGGCTGGTGGTATCACCCGGCTTGGCTCGAAATATTTTAAAGTTATAACCATCAAACCTGTTTAAACCATCCTTTGTTCCAAACCACAAAAAGCCCTTTGAATCCTGAATAATGCTAAATACCGAATTATAAGATAACCCCTGCTCTACCTGATAATGCCTAAAATAGTAAGGTTGTGCCTTAAGTAGGTTCAGAAAAATAAATAGAAAAAGAGTAGTGGTGATTAGCTTTTTCAAGTTTAGTTTGTAAAAATTTAACGCTGCAGTTATCCTTAGATTCTTGAAGTGGCCAAATTAATTAATTTCAAATCAAATTGCGACGATTTGACTAAATTTTGAGCCGATTTGTCAAAACATTATTGCTTTATTTGAATATTCCTTCTGGCCAAAAATCCGGAAGCGAACGCACAAATCATTAAACCAAGTATTAATTTATGAAATTATTCTCCTTACTAATCGGGCTATGCCTTTCCCAGTCGCTGATAGTCTCAGCACAGTCACAAACCTGGAAGCCTGTACCCGGAAAAATCTCCACTCCATGGGCAGAAAAACTAAACCCGGCAGCACCACTTCCTGAGTATCCACGACCACAATTGGTACGTAGTAACAACTGGAAAAACTTAAACGGCTTATGGAACTACAGTATAAATCCAAAAAATGAAAGCGAGCCAAAAGCTTACCAAGGTAAAATATTAGTTCCTTTTGCAGTTGAATCTTCTTTATCTGGTGTAGGTAAAACTGTTGGCAAAGACAGTTTATTATGGTATCAAACCAGCTTCACTATTCCTTCTAATATGAAAAACACCATTTTATTGCATTTTGGTGCGGTAGACTGGAAATCAGAAATCTATTTGAATGGAAAGAAAGTTGGCACGCACGAAGGTGGATTTGATCCATTTTCTTTTGACATTACTCCTTTCCTTAAAAAAGGTGGCAAACAAGAATTAACCGTTAGCGTTTGGGATCCTACTGATAACGGCCCTCAACCTAGAGGTAAACAACAAATAAAACCAGAAGGTATTTGGTATACACCAGTTACCGGTATCTGGCAAACAGTTTGGTTAGAAAGCGTAGCTCCAACTTATATCGCTTCAACTAAACAAACACCTGATGTTGATGCCAAATCATTAACTATCTCTGCTGATGTAAAATCTGCACAAGCTGGCGATAAGTTAAAAATTACTGCTTTTGATGGTACTACTAAAGTTTCTGAACAAGAAGTAGATGCTACCGAAGAAGCTACATTGGTTCTTGCTAACCCTAAATTATGGTCTCCATCTAGTCCGTTTCTATACGACTTAAAAGTTGCAGTAGTACGCAATGGAAAAACTGTTGATGAAGTAAAAAGCTATTTTGCAATGCGTAAATCATCAATGGGTCCGGATGCAAATGGTATCCAGAGAATGCTATTGAATGACAAATTTGTATTCCAATACGGTCCATTAGATCAAGGATGGTGGCCAGATGGCTTATACACCGCTCCAACTGACGAAGCTTTAATATTCGACATCATTAAAACCAAAGAAATGGGCTTCAACATGATCCGTAAGCACATTAAAGTAGAGCCGGCTCGTTGGTATTATGAGTGCGATAAACAAGGTATTTTAGTATGGCAAGATATGCCAAGTGGAGATTTGGGTAACCAGTGGGAGCCTAATTTAGGTACTATGGGCGGCACTGATAAAGATCGTTCTGCTGAATCTGAAGCTATCTACCGCAAGGAATGGAACAAGATCATGGATGATTTGCATAACTTCCCTAGTATTATTGTTTGGACTCCCTTTAATGAAGCATGGGGTCAGTTCAAAACTAAAGAAATCGCGGAGTGGACTAAAGAAAAAGATCCTTCTCGCTTAGTAAACAGTGCTAGTGGTGGTAACCACGTAGTTACCGGTGACATTGTTGATTTACACCACTACCCTAACCCTAGAATGCCAAGACCAGATTTATTTGGCCCAACTCATGCAATTGTTTTAGGTGAATATGGTGGTTTAGGATTACCTGTACCAGGACACACATGGAAAGAAAAAGACAACTGGGGATATCAGTCGTTTAAAACTGCTGATGAGCTATTTGATAAATATGCATCATTCTTAACCGAAATGGAAGGATTGATCAAAAAAGGACTTTCTGCAGCAGTATATACTCAAACTACTGATGTTGAGCAAGAAACTAACGGATTGATGACTTATGACAGAAAAGTAATTAAAGTGCCTGCAGCCAAATTAAAAGGCATTACAGACAAACTTTATAACCCTTCTCTTGTTAAGATGAATCCATAAAAAGTAAGTTGTACGGAGAGGTGATTTTATCACCTAACCCCGGTAAGAATCTTGGCTTTACAGCTAATTTTCTACCGGGGTTTTTTCATTACAGATTATTCATACATTTGCCGCGTTATTTTTAAAAAGCCATGGGCCATCATAAACACATTCAAAAGCTAAGTGCAGCAGGTTTACTAATTAGTTTAGGTATCATTTACGGGGATATCGGTACCTCTCCCCTTTATGTATTTAAAGCTATTATCGGAGATCGACTGATTACACAAGACCTCATTTTAGGAGGTCTATCCTGTATCGTATGGACACTTACTTTACAAACCACCATTAAATACGTTATTATCACATTACAAGCTGACAACAAGGGTGAAGGCGGGATTTTCTCTCTTTTCTCTTTGGTCAAGCGAAAAGCCAAATGGCTGATTATACCTGCAATGGTGGGTGGAGCTGCCTTACTTGCCGATGGTATAATGACCCCTGCAGTTACGGTTTCGGCTGCTATTGAGGGTTTAGGGCTTATTTATCAAGATTTGCCTACTGTACCTATTGTACTGGCCATTATCATTTTCCTTTTTGGCTTGCAGCAATTCGGAACTTCACTTGTGGGTAAAGCCTTTGGCCCTATTATGTGGCTTTGGTTTACCATGATTGCTGTTTTAGGTTTTGCTCAAATCATGGAACTGCCTGAGATACTAAAGGCGATTAACCCATATTATGCTTATCATATCCTTACCACCAATCCAGAAGCCTTTTTAATCATCGGAGCGGTGTTTTTATGTACTACCGGAGCTGAGGCCCTATATTCTGATTTAGGTCACTGTGGACGCTCTAACATCAGAATTAGCTGGATTTACGTAAAGATATGTTTGATATTAAACTACATGGGCCAAGGTGTTTGGCTATGGCATTTACAAGGTACCCATTTAGGTGATGTAAATCCATTTTATCATTTAATGCCAGATTGGTTCCTGATCTATGGTATCGCAATTGCAACTGTAGCGGCAGCCATTGCCAGTCAGGCGCTTATTTCAGGCTCATTTACACTAATAGCAGAGGCTGTTAGGTTAAATTTATGGCCAAAAGTTAAAATTAACTATCCAAGTGAGCAGAAAGGCCAATTGTATGTTCCTTCAATGAACTGGATATTAATGGTAGGCTGTATTATTGTGGTATTGATTTTCCAGAAGTCAGTTAATATGGAGGCCGCTTATGGCTTATCCATCACAGTAGCCATGCTAATGACTACTATTCTGGTTTCAGTATTCCTAATGAGAAAAAAGGTACCAAAGTATTTAATAGCGATATTCTTATTGATCTACGGTATTATTGAATTAACGTTTTTAGCTGGTAATGCTGCGAAGATTCTTCATGGCGGATGGTTTACTCTAATCCTGGGTATCGCATTATTCTCAGTAATGTGGACATGGTTTAATGGACGCAGAATCAGAAACAGATACATGAAGTTTGTAGACATTCAGGATTTTTATCAACTGATTAAAAATATAAGTGCCGATCAGTCCATTGCTAAATACGCATCAAACCTTGTTTACCTAACTAGTGCCAACTTTAATAGTGAGGTTGAATCATCAGTTATTTACTCCATTATACAAAAGCATCCTAAAAGAGCTGATGTTTACTGGTTGCTGCACGTAGACGTTACTGACGAGCCTTATACCCTCGAATATGAAGTAGACCAAATGATACCGGGAAAATTGATTAGAATCGATTTTAGACTAGGTTTTAGGGTTGAACAAAGGGTTAATGCATTGTTCAGAAAAGTAGTTGAAGAATTAGTACTTAGTGGCGAGATTGACATCACCAGTAAATATGAATCTTTAAAAGAGCAAAAGATCCCCGGAGACTTTAGATTTGTTGTTTTAGAGAAGATCATATCAAACTCTAATAGTTTGAAGTTTATTGAGCGTGTAACGATGTCGTACCACAGGATATTAAAGCTGTTAAGTATTTCTGAAAAGAGAGGTTTTGGTTTAGACTCTAGTTTTGTTACCGTTGAAAAGGTGCCTTTAATAGTAGATATCCCTGAACCGATCGTAATGAAAAGGATTAAATAAAATTATTTTCAGAAATAGTGAAAACGCACTGCTATGAGAATTAAAGAGTTAGCTAAAAACATCAAAATAATTGAAAATATTTCGAAATATATTTAGCAAAATAAGTTTATAATCCTATCTTTGCACCCTCATCAAACAAAAGGAGCATGATTCCGTAGCTCAGCTGGTAGAGCATTACACTTTTAATGTAGTGGTCCTGGGTTCGAATCCCAGCGGGATCACCAAACTTTAAAGGAGTTTAAAGTTTTTTGTTTGATGAGAAATGATTCCGTAGCTCAGCTGGTAGAGCATTACACTTTTAATGTAGTGGTCCTGGGTTCGAATCCCAGCGGGATCACCAGATTAAATATCAAAACGTAAAAACCCCATCAATTGATCAATTGATGGGGTTTTTACGTTCTCATCGTAACTATTGGTGGGTTTTTATAAACTAACTCGGTCTCAACCAATATATCAAGCCTTCTGAACGGCTAAACCAAGGTAAGATCAAATGAATTTATGGTGATATACCTAAGGTTATCAGGTATTTATGTTAAAAATAGTTAAAATCGATAAGTCACGGTTCTTTTATTACTTCCGGATCAGTTTTTTCCGCTAACTTCTCAAGAAGTTTGCATCAACAATATATTTCGAAGTTTAATTATGGAATTTGATTAAGAAATGACTCTAAAGAATATGGGAACAACTTTAAGCAAAAAATCGACCTTTCCGCTCTCCACAAAAAAAAAAGAACTCGTTTTTGATGTGATCACTTTTGTTTTTATTATGCTTTTTGTATATACAGCAGCAAGTAAATCCATGGCTTTTGATCGTTTCACTAAAGTGCTGGGGAAGTCTCCCCTGCTCGGTCATTTCAATATACTTCTAGCTTACTTAATTCCTATAACAGAACTCATTCTAAGTGGGTTACTGCTGATCAATAAAACCAAAAGAACAGGACTTTTCTTCTCTCTCCTTTTAATGATTGTATTCACTGTATATCTGGTGTACATGGTGAATTCAGGATCTACGCTGCCTTGTCTCTGCGGGGGCGTAATCAGCTCTTTGAGTTGGACGCAGCATATTTTTTTCAATATGATATTTATAGCACTGGCCGTCTTCGGGCTTAGGCTGTATAAGAAATAGAGAAATTAGAATGAAAATACAGGGAAATACTGTGGCCTGTTAAAAGAAATCCAGTAAAAATAAACCAACATTTTTTTATTTAATTATTATGAAACGATTATTTATCGGGCTTTTTGCAACGGGAGTTGCATTGGGTGCAAGTACGTTTACAAGTTTGGCTTCAAAAAGGCGTGTTGCAACCTATTATTATGTTCTAACTAGTTCTGGCTTCTATCGAGAAACTGAAGAAGAAATTGACCCAGCTAATTGTTTGGGAAATGCTAATCATAAATGTTATGTGGCATATTCAACTTCTCAAGGAACGAGTTTTCCAGTAAGTGCAATGCCATCTGTTACACCCATTGCTCAATCTGCGAATAACGGTTTGTATATACCATAGATGTTATAAAATGCTTATAATTAAGACTGCATTAACTTGCAGTCTTAATTGTTGAAGTGGCTTATCTGTTATTTTGTTCGATACCACTTAAAGCAATTTCATCATTTGGAATAGAGAATACATATCTGGCGTCGTTTGGTGGTAAGGTATAGCCGATCCCATTAAGAGTCCGTGTTAATGTAATATTAGCCCCCCCTTTGTTCAGACGTTTAATATCATGCCATCTTAAATTTCTCCATACCAACTCCTTTCTTCTTTCTAATAAAATCTTGGACAATGCTTCTTCTGAAGAAAGAGCTGTTAAAGGTTTAAATGTTATTCTTTTGTCAAAACGATTGATCAACAGAAGATTTAATTTGTCCATAGCCAATTTTGTTTCTCCTCTTCTGGCTAGGCATTCAGCTTTAATTAAATATTGCTCGTCAGTCGCCAGTCCTGTAAATGGATAAAAACCCATTCCATTGTATCCGCGCTTTTTGTAGTATCCACCTTCTGGCACCTCACTATAATATACTTTTAAACGAAGGTCATTTTCTGAATATAATTTAATTAATGAGGATGATATCCTTACAGGGTATGTTGAATGACTACCAGTGAGAAACCCATAAGTCGGAACCTGACTATAGTTGCATATCAATTCATCATTGGTTCTAGAAAAAGGTGTCGTTGAGGTTTGATTAACAGTATTATAATCTATTAAAGTGCTGTAAAATGTTAAGGTTTGGTCTGCATAGTATTCTGCGTCTTTATAATTCCGCATATCAAGATAGACTCTAGATAATAATGCGTAAGCAGCAATTTTTGACGGCCGGTTCAAATTGGCTGATGGTCTTTCCGACGGTAACAAGGCAATACTCGCATTTAGGTCATCAAAAATCTGATTAAAACTTTGTTGCAATGTACTTCTTGGTTTTAAATAATCAATTGATGAAGAAAGTCTTAATGGAATGCCGAGATCTTGGTCAGCAGATTTGTCATCGTAGGCTTTGCAGAAATTTCTGGTTAGGTCGTAAAAAGCAAAAGCACGGGCAAATAATGCCCATCCTTTAAGAGTTTGAGCCTGTGCTGAAGTTGCGCTATCTGATTTTGCTAAGCCTTCCAATACGACATTGGCATAAAAAACTTGCTGATAAGGGGCATTCCAATCCTGAATACCAATTTCAGCACCATATAAAACTTTATCCCAGATATATGCATTCCTTTCTGTCGTACTTATTGTTTGATAATTTGTGGATGATATTTCATGATCATCTGCTGAGACTTGGCTTAGTCCCCCTGTAGTATTCATTACTATTGTATTGTCTAATAAGAGTTGAAAATCTGTTAAAGTGGATGGGATATTTATTAATGAACTAGGTTTTTTATTTAAAAAATCTGATTTTTTACATGAAGGAATAATCAGTAATACCGCTATAATGTAAATCCAGGTTTTTGAAATATTCATTTTTTCTTGTGGTTTAAATTTGTCCTTTATAAATCTGCTTTGACCCCAAAAGCAATTGTTCTTACTTGAGGTATGCCAGTTGGATAGTCGGGATCTAGATTATAGGAATTCGCTCGCCAAAGAATACCAACATTATGAGCATACGCAAATAAATTTAAATTTTTGAAAGGAAGGCCAGATCTTACAGGAAAGGTATATACCAAACGAATATCTTTCAATCGGATATTATCTGCTTTTTCAACTAATGCTTCAGAATAAAGATACAAGTTAGTCCTCTCGATATTGACCGGATACGTCAATGCTGGAACTAAAGTATGATTTTCATCTCCAGGCTTTTGCCATCTTTTTTCATAATCAGACTGCAAGTAAAGCCCCTCATAAAGCGCGGCATTATTTAATGAGTTTCTTCTAAAATAATAACCCATATTATAGGAAATATTAAAAGATAAACTAAAATTTTTATATTCTAGAGTATTTAATAAACTGCCGAAATTTGTAGGGCTTGCAGAGCCATTATAAATCAATTCATCTCGATTAGTAGAATTATAAATCCCGCTGTAATCTGTACTCACTGCTCCATTTAGGTAACCTTGTGCATCTCCAGTCTTATTTAATCCGGCATATTTATAGCTAAAAATAGCCAGGTAGGGATAGCCCTGTAAAGGATTAGTATAATTAGATGAAACTACATTGCTGTTTGTTCCATTCGAGACTTTATAATCGGTTACTTTACTGATTGTATAGTTATACAGATATGTTGTAGACCATTTCACTATTCCTTGGAGATTAATGTGGTTTAATTGAATATCTATGCCTTTGGTCAATGTGTTTGCGGAGTTACCCTTATATATTGTTACACCGGTTTGTGGGGAAATAGGGCTTTTCCCAATAAGATCTAATCCTTTTTTCTGCCACAAGTCTATACTTCCATTAAATCTATTGTTCTCTGATGAAAAATCCACTCCAATGTTTGTATTTCTTATCTTCTCCCATCTGAAAGATGGATTGGGGGGATTTGTAATCGTGGAATATGGTGAATTATAAGGATTGGTAAATATACTGGTTTCAGTTGTTAAATACGCCGAAAGGCTATTATCTACATTTCCTGTATATCCATAAGTTGCCCTTAATTTCAAGGAAGGCAACCAATTTACATGATAAAAACTTTCTTTATTAAGTATCCAGGAAAAACCCGTACTCCATAAGGGTACCCCTTTTTGATTAGTGTTCATTCCAAATAAATTCGATTCATCCTTTCTCGCGCTAAAAGAAATTATATATTTTTCTGCGTATGTATAAGCCGCATTAAAATAATAGGAAAAAAAACGGTCAACAGAACCACTAGTTATTTTATTCAGCTTTAACCTTTCCGAATTAGGCCCATAAAAATAAGGATAATCAATTGCAAGATTAATTTCCGAATTTCGGTTGCTACCCGTTACTTTATTATATCCGTAGAATACATTTCGAGCAGCATCTACTTTTAGCTCCCTTACTTCCGTTCCAGCAACCACATTTACCGCATGTTTTCCCCATGCTTTCTCTTCACTAAGTTGAAATCTCCCATTATGGGATTCATTATAAGAAATTTGGTTAGAATTGATATCGCCCATTGGAATAGGGTATTTCACTGCTCCTGTAGCGGGATCAATTTGAGTAATTCTATTGATCAAATTCCGAGTGTAAAAAGATTCTAACTCATGAATTACATCCGTTTTAGATTTACCCTTTTCATAGTTGTACAATACAGATGCTCTTAAACCATTCAAAATTTTATAAGTTAGAGAAAGATTGATCCGGTAATCATTTAGATTTGTCTCTTCAGTATTATACCTGTTATTGAGTTCGTCCAAAGGCTTATATAACCAATTGAGTAGTTTCCCATCACCGGCTGTTTGAGCATAAGATAACCTTAATGTATTAGCTACAGCTAATGGATTGCCATTTATATCTGCAACTTGGTCATAAGGATTATTGAAATAATAAGATGGACCGGCCTTATCATTACTCTTTGTGAAAAATATAGCACTGGATAATTCTAACTTATTCTTGAAAAAATAATAGGTATTGTTAACATTTAGATTGATCCTGTTAAAGCTATTCCCAACTCTATTTTCCAAATTACGATCATAGCCAGCGGAAACATAATATCTTTGATTACGACCCCCTCCACCAATATTTACCTGGTACTGCTGATTAATACTAGGCCGATAAAAATATTTTGATAACTGATCCCGGATATCATAGTTTCTTAAGGCATTTAATTTAGACTGATAATTCGGGTCAGATGGGTTTCGAAAAATTTCTACAGCTGGAGGAAGAGCAGAATAACCGTCATTAATTACAATATTATAGGCACCTTTATCATATAAGAACTTCTGAACATCAATAAATTCAGAAGAACTGAGTTGCGGTGAATAATAGAGATCAGGTTTATTGCTAACTGATACACTGGCATTAAATCCAATTCTTGGGGCAGTATTCAAAGCCCCTTTTTTGGTAGTAATCACAATTACTCCATTTCCTGAGCGGGTACCCCATGCAGACGCTGCGGCAGCATCTTTAAGTATCGTGATACTCTCCACATCGTTGGGATTGATATTGTTTAAATCCCCATCATATGGAAAATTGTCTAACACAATTAATGGTTCCGCGTTGCCAAATAAAGTAGAACGACCATGGATCTCAATAGCACTTTGTCCAATTTTCCGAGCTTCAGGAGAGGCAAATATTAACCCACTACTTATACCATCTAACCTATTCAGTATCGTTGTTGTAACAGACCGGTCTACTGAAGCTTTATCTATTTGAACAAAAGATCCGGTTGCTCTTTCTTTTGGTAAACTTTGATAACCATTAGATACGATCTCCACTTCTTTCAGCTCACCACTGATCATTGTTAGTTTGAGGTTCTTCAGGTCTTCATTTGCTTTGATTACTTTTGGTTGATGACCAAGACATGAAATGATTAAAACGGCATCCGGCTGAATGCTTTCTAATTTAAATTCACCATTACTATCCGTATAAGTATATTTCTTACGATCTTTAACACTTACCATTGCTCCGCTAAGCGGGAGGTTATCTTCACCTTTAACGCTACCTCTTACTTCAATGGAGCTGAAAAGCTTTACCACCTTTTCTGCAAAAGACAGCTCCTTTACGGTCACGATGATTGTTTTATCGCTGATGGTATAGGTAAGTCCCTGTCCGTTTAGAGCTGTTGTCATTACTTCCTCTAAAGAAGCATTTGTGAAATCGGCATTAATAGTAACTTCTGCATCAAGTTTACCTTCATTCCAGATCACGTTAAAGTTCGTTTGTTTCTTAATCTCCTTGAAGAGGCGGATGAGGCTTACCTCCTTCTTTACAAAGGTTAGATTTTGAGCAAAAATGGATGAACTGATCAATAATAAACCAGCAAATATGATAGAGGTAAGTAATCGCATTTATACTAATAGTCTCAATTAATACACCTTTTCTGTGCATTAATTTTTTGATGCAAATTACATTATTTTGATGAATCTCTAGTCGGGAAACTAAATTTTCTATAAAACGGTGATTGTTTTTCCTTCTACCCTGAATTTTACATCACCGGTTAACTCTAGCATGTGAAGTATCTGTGAGATTTTTCCATATTTGGATATGGTACCGCCAAAAATCTGTTTACCGGCTTCTTTATTTTGATAAACAACATCCACGTTGTACCATCTTGATATTTTCTTCATGATATTTTGAAGAGGTTCGTTTCTAAAAGAAAATTCTCCTTCTTTCCAGGCAATAACATCATTGGGATCCACAACATTCACTTTAATCGCCGTTCCTGAATTCACAGCCTGCTGTCCGGGTTTAAGGGTAATCTGGTTAACCAGAACACTACCTTCAAGCAGCGTTGTATTTGTAAACTGGTCATCAGAATAGGTACTGATATTAAACCGTGTTCCAAATACTTTTACAGTTTGTGTTTTACTTTGTACTAAAAATGGACGTAATTTATCTTTAGCAACTTCAAAGTAGGCTTCGCCGCTCAGCTCTATTCTACGCTCTTTAAGCCAACCAAAAGAAATCGGATATGTTAGAGATGAAGCAGCGTTTAGCCATACTTTCGTGCCGTCCGGCAACGAGAGCTTATATTGTCCGCCACGTGGCGTTTGAATCGTATTTGAAATTCCAGAATATGAGCTTTTGCCCCCGTTCTGTAACGGGGGCGGCTCATTTCGAGAGGTATAAATAATTTCTCCTTCTTCGGTTTTTGTAATTTGAGTGGTAGATTGTAGGGCCAGCAAACCATTTTTAGCATTTAACAAATTGATCTTTTTACCATCGCTCAAAATGAGTACGGCAGTATTCTTTCCTGGATCAATGTCATTTGCATATGTTTTATACGAAGAGTCTTTGGTGAAGAAATAAATAAAAACACCCAGGATGATAATGATCGATGCTGCTGAAACTGCTACCCGTAATGGCCAGCGTATCATTCTGGCCGTTTCCGGCTGAGTAGCTTTAAGAATAGGCTGCCACATCTGATCATCGATAGTCTCCAGATCAATCTGTGACAAACCGGACTGCTCATCCTCACGGAATTTGTGCAGCCAGTAACGCACTTTTTCAAGTTCCTGATCGGAGCATGCCCCGGCCTGAAATCTCTCCAATAAGTCCTTTACTTGTTCATCGTTCATAATCTACCCTATGCGTTTTTTAAGATAATCATAACAAAGACACGTCAGAATTAGTAATCGGGTACATGAAGAGAAAAAAAATATTTATTTCAACATCCCTGTTAAAAAAGCATATATAAAAAGTAACAGTCCAAGTTTTCCCCGAAGTGTTTTCAATGCTCTTTTGATTTGAGTAGCTACTGTATGTTCGGAGATATTTAAGCGTTCTGCTATTTCTTTGTTACTTAAATATTCCTGACGTCTCAATTGAAATATTTCGCGCATTTTTTCTGGCAGGTTGTTGATCTCTTTTTCAATTAATGATTTAAGATCTTTTTCCCTAATGCGATAGTCCGTTTGTGCAGATGCATTGTCTGTAACTTCTTTGAATGATGAGACATATTCCTTTGTGATGGCCACATGCCGAAAAACATTCAGTATACGGTTTAAAACAGCCTTGTAAAGGTAGCCGGAAAGTGTAGTCTGAATATTTAAATTACTCCTGGAATTCCATAAATGGACATATATCTCCTGGATAATATCTTTGGCACTTTCCTTGTCCTGAAGCTTTTTATAGGCATAAATGTAAAGCAAGCTACTGTACCGTTTATAAATCTCAGTAAATGAATGATGATCCCCTTCCTTCAGGAGGTCTACAAGCTGAGCGTCTGAAAGTGTTCTACATTCAGTCATTTATAAGGTTTCCTTTCAACAATGGTCTTTTAGAGCTCCTTTAATGAAAAAAGAAGGCGGCGCTGCCTAAATTAATGGACAGTCGCCGCCTCTTAAATTAACGCTCTCACCTCAAGATTATAAAAAATATTCTAAACTATCAAGGGTAAAATCACAATAACCTTAGGGTCAGTGTTTTTCAATATTACTACCCTCCAATCAAAACCGTCGGAAATCCTAAAACAACCGTACCACCATGTGCGGTAGGATCACCCATTCTTACTGCGGGTTTCCCGCAAATCAACACGGTTTCAGAGCCTTTTATCACTGAATCCGGAGGACCTACACAAATAGCCATATCTCCCACTACAGAAGCCGGTAAACCACCGATCAAAACTGTAGGGGCTCCAGGCCCAACCAAAGGCCCACCTACATGTGGAATCGGTGGTTCACCGGGGGTAACCATTGAACATACGTGCATATCTGTTATTCTAGCAGCCATCATTCCCATAATCTGTTAATTAATCATTACAATAGCTCCTTTAACTTTGGTCTGAGCAGAAGAGCTTATTTCAGCAGTTCTTACTCCTTCAGCCACAAAGCTAACTTGAGCTTTATTATACACGTTCAACCCTGAAACAACTGCATCCATCTTAGCCGCCAGTTCTATTTTCCCATCGGCGTTCAACCTAATATCCCCACGTGCTTTAAGGTTAACATCTTTGTAACTCTCCATACTAATTCCATTAGAATCCATACAAATCACATTTGCATTGTGATCAGCAATTACGATCTTTTTATTTTCGTCATCCAAAACGAAAGAGTTCCCTCCTGGAGTTTCCAACTTGATTGCTCTTTTTGTATCATCAAAAATAATTTTAAGTCCCCATTTACTAACAATCGACTTGACATAATTGTCATCGTCTTTTGCCAGGTACGGAGGAGTTTTTGAAAAGCCCACAGTTGTTTTCCAAATACCATCTTCAATATGATGGCTTACCGAAGAAACAAAGGCCTTCCCACTATATCGGGAGCCAACACCTTCCAGTAAGACAAATTCCCCGGGATGGACTGCCCCATTTCCCTGAAAACTGACACTCCCTTTCAAATCCGGTTGGTCTATTTTCACCAAGGAAGCGTCTGGATTGACCTCAATTTCTGACTTTTCCGTGGCTGCTTCGGTAAACATATTACTCTCCACATTAAAACTCTGGATACTCTCGCCAAAAGCAAGCCGTAACACTGGTTCAGCACTCAACTCTAGCATAGTTACATCTATATGATTAAAAGTCATTCCAATCGCCTCTTGTTTACAACTCACCATCAGCCTAAAACCACCGTTACCGCTAACCTCAATACTTTCTTTAACAATTACACCATTAAATACAGATACTTTATCTTCTCCACTGTAACCCGCAAGAATTTCAATCTTATTTCCAGATACAAAACTATCACTGTCACTAATCGGAAAAACCCCGGGCTCCATCGCTCCGCCAGCAAAGATTAGTTCAGCGTATGCGATGTGATTTACCTCGTGATGAGTCTCTACAGAGATTAGTGAATAATAATCCGGGATAATAGTATCTGATACTTTTACCTCCAAACAAAGTGTAAGGCCTACAACGTCGACCGGCGATTTAATTGCCATATAATTTATAAATGTTAGATTGTTAATTTTTTGAATACCTCTCCATCTTTAATAACTGTTTTCTTCTTGCTGAAATTATTATAATCGATAAATGGGTCTTCATCCCAGATTAAAAGGTTGGCTTGTTTACCACTTTCCACTGTTCCCACTTGATCACTAATTTTCATTGCTTTTGCACCATTTATTGTGGCAATTTTAAAAGCTTCAGCAGCTGAAAATCCGTATTTACAAAGTAAGATTAGCTCAGAAATATTTATCTTTCCACCATTCGGTCCATCCGAGCCTAAGCGAATTTCAATACCTTTGTCATGCATTATCTTTATACATTCCATTAATATTCCAAAATTCTCCAAACATCTTTTAGTTTGAGCTGCTGTGAGTAAAGTATCATTGGGCTTTGAATAATAAGTGGGCTGAAACTGTTCATAAACCCTGTGTATAGTGGTGCTGAAAGTCACTTTGTTTTGGACCAATTTATTGATAAAACTTTCCAATTCCGGAAGTTTACATTCATAAATATAACGAAACTGTTCCAGATAGCATTCCAAGTATCTTGCTTCCGTATTTAATTCTCCAAAACGCTCCTTAAATTGGTCTGCTAATAAATTTTTGTCCTTATCTGATGTAATTATAGCATTCGGAATAGTGACTACATGTTCATAATTGATTAATCCAATATCTAACGTTTGATTGATTGTTAGATAGTCAGAACTAAAATCACCAATATGACCATAGATTCCCATGCCAAGACTATCTGCTGTTTTGTAAGCTGATATAAATTCAGGACTTTGCAAGCGATAGTATAATTTAATTCTCTTAATCCCCTTATTATAGTACTCCTTTACTTTTTGTTTTGCAGCCTCAGCTGTTTCTACTGTAGTGTGCCCAATATAAGGCACACGTTTCTCTTTTGAAATCAGTGCACCTCCTGCTATAAATAAGTCAACATAATCTGCTTGGGGATATTTTTGCCATTTTAAAAGTGGATCCAGCCAATTTTCAGGTTGCCCCATCGTTAATACAGTGGTAGTTCCAAAGGGTAGGTATTCATCAGAAAGCTTTTTACGTAAAATTTTCAAAGAATCCTTAGCCAAAAAAGCCGGTGCTTTTTTATAATCTCCAAAAACATCCGTTGGATGAATATGGGTATCAATAAAACCAGGTGTCACTAACTTTCCCTGAGCATTGATTACTTTTCTAGCTTTATATTTAGCTGATCCTTCGGAGATTACTGCTTCAATTTTACCTTTCCATATCAGAATCGTTCTATTAGCCGCTATATTACCAGTTTTTACATCTAAAACTTTAGCATGACTTATGATCAGATCATAAGTTTTTTGTTGCCCAAAAAGAGAAATAAAAAGAAACGACAGGCTTAATGTTAATATAGTTTTCTTCATAGATGATAGTAAAAATAAATAATAGTTTTGCTTTCTCTAACATGATTTGTTAGAATACATAAGAGTATCAGCAAACAATTAGTTTAATCTATGATGAAAGGCAATTCAACACCTATTCTTCTTTCACAATTACCCCTTTCCTACCGCTTCCAAATGCACCTTTCATGTCACTTCCCTCTAAACTGATGGTATATCGGCCTAAAACGTCTGAAGTATAAAATGAAACTTTAGCTCTGCCCTCCGAATCCGTTAAAACATTTGGTTCCCAAAAGATCGTAGACCTATTGTCGCTTTGCGAATCTTTTGAGCTAACCGGAGTGGTGTACATTGGACTATAAAATTGCTGAGGATGCATGATGGGTAGTGGTTGGTAATAGGCTACATCATTTTTCATAGATCTATACCAACCTCTTCCATTCATAGTAGTGATTTCGATTTTTGCAAATTCATATTCTCTATAGCCCACTGCCCCATATACAGTCCCAACTGTATATTTTCTACTATAGATGACCTCCACCCCAATGATGTTAGCCAATTGGTACTCAGCCAATGCATCTTTGAATCCTTCAATCGACCCTGCAGGCTCGGCTGTAAGCTCTAGCGCTCGACCATCTATATTAATATCCTTACCAATAACAACCACATACTTCCCTACTCTTATGGCCGGATCACCCTTCAAATTTTCGTAGTCATAGATTAACTTGAAACCTGGTAGTTTCTGTTTTAAGAGCTGATAGAGATTTGTCGTACCTGATTCCTTGATGTCAATCGCGTCAAAAGCTAAATCGGATTTACCCTCTCCATAAGGATTCTGAGAACCTTTAATTATTTTAGTTGCTTTGATACTAACTTCAGCTAATTGCACCCCATCGCCCACAAAATCTTTGTCACCCGTTCTCAGTTGGAGCCGATTGCTATAGTTTTTAATCTGCGTACTATCACTGTTAACATACCAAGGCATTACTACATCAGCTATCCCTGCCGGAATCTTTGGTGCCCTAAAACGATCAACAGTAATTTCCCCCATTCTCATCGTCTTACCCTTTGCAGTTCTTGCCTGAATAAAGAACGATCCGGTATCTACTGGAGGCAAATCACTAAAGACGTATCGTCCTGTAGAGTCTGTTGTTGCGGTATTAATGAAATAAGGCTTTCGTGAAGAGATCATTACCGGAGCATTAACCACAGGCTTACCAGTCAGATTTTTAACCAAGCCGGTAATCCTGTAACCATCCTCAGCAGCAAACGGAATCTTTTTGGGAAAATTGAACACGTTTTTCCAGTCGTAATCAGTCCAACCTTGAGTAAGCATCAAATTGTCCACATGAGCAGTAACAGATGCGGTTTTCCCGAGGTAATAAGCAGGAGATTCAATATTTCCCCTTAGGCCAGAATTCATTAGAAAGGATACCGCAATACCAAGGTTCCCAGAGCTATCCGGTAACACCTGGCTATCATCAGTAACAGCAAGAGAGAAATTCCCCTTAACGGGAAACCCAGCTTTATCTTTCACCAAAATATCAAGCTCTACGGGTGCGCGTTTGGTATACGAAGTTTTAGCCGGAACAAGACTAACCTCCAGTTCTTGATGATGGTTGATAAAAACAACACGTTCATTAATTGGCTGAGTACCCTTTAACAATGTAAATCGAGACACCCCCGTTGGGAAAGTAGTTTTTGGTATATTCAATGTCTGCTCCTTCGGACTCAATTGCTCAGACAAATAGACTTTACCACGTGTAGTTCCTATCAGATAATAAGTACTATCAGTAGTAAGTGCTTTAGGCGTTGCGGTTATTTTTAAGGTTACAAAATCACTTTCCTGTAAGTTCTGCACCGTCATAACCACCCCTTCTTTACTCACTTTTGGCATAGGGTAATCTTTAGTTGATCCTGATGGCTTTGTAATTTTAGCAGTGTAAGTCTCCCCGGTTAAGGGCATAAATTCAAATGATCCCATACCATTGTGAACGGAGGAAAAACTGCCAACCACCTTACCTTCTCTATCTACAATGCTTCCCTCAACAGATGTACCCTTACCATTTTCAGCAAGCGCCTTAAAACCTACCACAGATTTTAAACCGGCAACCAACTTACCTCCTTCTGGCATAAATTGGAGATCTATCTTTTGCGTACGCGCTATAGTAAGTGGAACCTGTAGTACCTGGCTTTTATCTGCCGGATGAAGGCTCCTTATTTCCACCCTGATGTTTTTACCGTTGACCCTTTTGGATAATACTTTACTAAACTGGAGTCGGCCATCTGAGCCTGTTTGAAGTTTTTCTTTATATAAATAATTATCCATGTCATACAAGTAAACCTCTACATCACGTAGCGCCACAGGACTTCTATCCAATCTAAACAGGTTCATATCTACCTTTAACTCATCACTTTTTTCAGTACTATCCAGCACAGCCGATGACTTAACCAGCCAACGGTTTGCCTGCGGTAGCCCAAGGTAAAATCGTTGGTTAAAGAAATGTCCTTCTCCAAAGTTTTGCATCCAGTTGGTGTACGCACGCAGCGTATAACTACCTTCCCTAAAAATCTTGGACGGTAGCGGAATTTGTGCCATAGCAACTCCATTCTTAATTGGCACACTAATTCTTCGTATCACTTCAGCACTATCATTGTTGAGCTCAACCAACAATACTCCACTAACTTTAGTGGCCGACAGATTGGATCCACTCATTACGTATCCTTTAAACCAAAGGGTATCACCAATGCTATAAGATGTTTTGTCGATATGAAGGTACACCCTTTCCATAGGTAATTTAATGTTTAAACTCTCTAATCCCCGAGTTGCTGCATTGGCTTCAATTTTCGCAAATTCCGTCTGCAATGGCTGATCACCCGCCTCTACCTTGTACCTAAAAACCTGCCTCCCCAATTCACCTTCTGCATTTATTCCCTCCACAACTACTTTATAACTACCGGGGCCATCAGCATTGAAATAATTTAAGGTAGCCTTACCTGTAGAATAGGTTTTTACATTTGCGTTCCAGTAAATTGTGGAACGGAGATCGGGAACCACATTTGCCGCACCCGGTGAGGCGTATTTAGGATTATAAAAGTCCCTCACTTTATTAAAACCTTTTGGAGTTATATTGACGATATTCGGTTGGTAGGTTTTTCTGAAATACCCATTCTTAGTGACAATCAATAATGACGGTCCGCCTAACATACTTAACAATGCCAAATTGGTACGCGAAACCTCAATCTTTCCAATATCTGAAGGATCAATCTGATTGTTGTCGAAGATATCACTAATCTCTTGTGCATCCTGTTTCCTACCGTCCAGATATACGTTCATAGGAATATTTCTGGAAAAAGGATAGTTTCGCACCACACCAGACGGGCGGAATACAACACCGTGAAGCATGCCTTGCAAACAAATGCCCAAAGTAGCGCAGCCTTCGGGTTTTGTTAATACAAAGGTTTGATCACTGTGACCATCTGGAACCTGGAACATTCCCTGTGGCGTGTACTGCTGGCTAGCCCTCTTCCTGGCAGAAATAATTACTTCTTTTAATCGCTGAACCCTGCTCAATCCCCCCATTTTATTCACCAGAGCGTCTTGTTTCTTTACATGCTCTACATAAGCTTTCATCGAGTATAGGAAAGACAATGAATCTGAACTTTTGAACTTGCGTTTACTCAAACCCATTTTAGAGGCAGTGTCAATGATCAGTTCCAGTTTATTTCCATTTTTTGCTGTCATGGCCTGCACGGTAAGTTTAATGCTATCGGTAAGCACCAGGTTATCGAAACTGAACCGGCCTGCCGCATCTGAAATGGTATCTAACATGATCCCTGCTCGCAACGAAAACAACTTTACTTTGGCACCAGCAAAGACTTTATTGCTCAATGTTTTTACCACACCGGAAATTGGCGAACCCAGCTCCTCTGCTTTAAACTTTGGAAGAACTGGATTAGTCCCTGTAATTTCTTTCCAGCTGAACCTTCTATAGCCTTGTGTTAACATTAAACCATCCAGCTCCCTGTTTATCTCCTCTGAATCCTTAGTGAAGTAATAGTTTGGTTTTTCGATATAACCCTTAAGATCAGACGAAAGCAGTATATTAGAGAAGATGGTACTTTCTTCTGCTTCATCTACAGGAACCTTACTTTCATCAGTTACAGAAATGGAGAAACTCCCCGGAACCGGCGCTCCTTTTCCATTTCTAGCCACTAGCTGCAGTTCAACTTTCTCCTTACTTTTATAAGTCGACTTTGGAGAAGCTACCTCTAGCTGCATATGATCCTTATTTTTTATAAAGGCAATGCGCTCATTTAAAGGCTCTCCATTAGGGGCAAACAATGTAAACTGAGCTATTCCCATCGGAAACTCACTTTTCTTCAGCCAAATTGATGTCCTCACAGTGCTGATATTTACACCCAAAGTAAATATTGATTCACCGCCCGACTGTACAATGAGGCTAACGGGAGCTGGATTCTGCTTCAATAAGTTGAGTTGTTTAGCTGAAACATTAATTCGAACCAACACACTATCTCCTTCTGGTTGAAAAACGGCAAGAGCATAACCATCCTCAACTGCCTTCGGCAAGGGTATGGTAGTTTCGTTGCCATCGGGCGTAGTTACTTTTGCCGAATAGCTACGTCCTTCTTCTGGTTTGAAAGTGAAATAACCAATGCCAGCATGCTCGCTTTTAAATTCTATGATATTTGTGTTCTGATCATCCACAACAGTTCCTTTAATGGCTGCCCCATAACCGCTCGGGGCCACAGCTTTAAAGGCAACCTTAGCAGCCACGCCGTTAATTAAATTGCCTCCTTCAGGAAAAAACTGTATGTCGTAAGTTGATGCGTTCTTCTGACCTTTTGAAGCAGATACTTTAGCTGTTTTATTACCTAAAGAATTCCCTTCAGATGCAAGATTCAAATCAGCCGTTGAACTACTAACCATAAACAAATGATCAAAGAAATAATCCTCACCTGCATTTCTCATCCATTGCGTATAGGCACGGATACGGTAATTGCCTTCGTGCCATTCATCCTGAAGGGCGAAATCGCCCAATGTAGTTCCCGCAGAAACCGGTAATTTCAATGTCTTTAAAATGGAATCCTTCTCATTGATAAGATCAACATACAAAGCCCCGCTCATTGCCGACAGCTGATGGTGGCTTCCAACAGTTACGTAAGCCTTAAACCAAATCGTATCTCCAAGCGCATAATATGGCTTATCCATATGCAAATAAACCTTTTCAATAGGGTTTACTTTGCTCCAATTGGACAAAGAGCTGATTATCTTTTCTAAAGGATTTTCATCACGAGGGATGAAAGCAAATAGCGCGACAATTGGGATGACTAAAAAAAAGAGACACGTTCGTTTATATTTCATTCCTTAAGTAAATTGGACTGCTATCTGTAAAGACAACTCAACAAACCCAATTGGGGACAAAGTAGATTTGCATTAGGAATAAAAGATTCTACAATTTTGTAAAATATTTCACGAAAATATTGAATATTAGCTCTTTAATTGGATATCCTGGAAGCCTTGACTATGCCATTCCGTGATCAGAAAAAGCATTAGCTACCAGTAGCTTGTATGATCAACCGGTTTTAGAATCTACTGGAAAAGCTTACCGGAATTTCCAGTAGTTACAAATCAGTTAATTTGATAACAATTGTATGAAAAAATTAATGCTCTTTTTTATTATTTTTATTTATCAAACCTCAGTTGCCCAGATACACCAGGACACTTTAGCTTTGATTGAAAAAATATTTGAACGATACCAGGCAACTAGTCCAGGCTGTCAACTTGCTATAAGTCAAAACAATCGGATTGTATTTTCCAAGGCCTGGGGTATTGCCGATTTAGAGCATAGAGTGTCTTTAACTACAGAATCAATTATCGAAGCCGGTTCCGTATCCAAGCAATTTACAGCTGCTGCGATTCTATTATTACAACAAACAGGCAAGCTTTCGTTAAATGATGATGTTCGGAAATATATTCCGGAACTCCCAGACTATGAAACTGTGATTACGCTGCAGCACCTAATCCATCACACCAGCGGCATTAAGGATTGGGGAAGTATTATGGCGTTTTCTGACTGGCCCAGAGGAACTAAGATATACAGTAACAATGACGTTTTAAATATCCTCGTTCATCAACAAAGTTTAAATAATAAACCAGGGGATGAATATTTATATAGCAATTCAAATTACGTTCTTCTTTCGATCATTGTAGAGCGCATAACAGGTAAAAGTTTAGAAGAGTTTACTCGTTCCTTTATTTTTGAACCTGCTGGCATGAAGCATACCCAATGGCGATCGAACTTGAACAGAATAGTGCCTGATCGGGCAATTGCATATCGAAAAAGTAATAGTACTTACTTTACCGATATGCCATTCGAAAATGTATATGGCAATGGAGGGTTACTAACCACGGCTGAGGATCTATTACGTTGGAATAACTACTTTTTAAGTGGGAAGCTAGGGAGCCCTTCACTCCTTCCTAATCAACTTAGCGTAATTGCGCTTAACAACGGACGAAAAAACGCTTATGCTGCTGGGTTAAGAATTGACTCTCTTCGGGGGTGGAAAGCCATTATGCACGATGGCGCTACTGCTGCTTATCGTTCGACACTAGAATATTATCCGGATTTAAAATTATCAATTGCCTGGCTATCTAACACCTCCGAATTTGATGGAGGAAGAGAGGGACTGACGGAACTACGCGATCTTTTGTTGAAAGACAAGTCGCCTATAAATGGAAACGCAAAAATTGACACCATCCTTGTTGCTCCTAAGATATTGACCACGTATGCCGGTTGGTACAAAGATCGGCTAACAAATACCGGGATCGGTTTAATTGTTAAAAATGATAAACTACAGACTACCAATGGTAAAATATTAGTGCCTATCGCAGAAAATGAATTTATCCTGGGATCATCCCGAATAAAGTTTCAATCAGACCAAAAGAGACCATTTTATATAAAAGACGAAAATGGGGTAATTTATGAGAATGTAGAAGAGGCAGATAATAGTCCAGCTATTTTGAAAGACTGCATCGGCGAATACTATTCTGACGAAGTTGAAGCAAAATTATCAATATCTATAGAAAATGATAAACTGGTCATTCATCGTAACAGCAATACCAAGTTCACCTTAAATGCTACTTATAAAGATGGCTTTGATATTGAAAATTCTTCGATTCGGGTTCTGTTCGAACGAGATAAGAAACACAAAATAAAGTCGTTAAAATTTACATCTCCAAGGGTAAGAAACATCACTTTCAAAAAACTCCAATAAATTAACTAATTCGCAAGCAGGAAGTAAATGATTTTGCTTGGTCCGCTCCGGTACCCGCTCGGAATCGGCTGTATACCCAGTCGGGAATAATGAGGCTTTTCTGAGGGGTTTCTCAGGCTCTTCTCAGGCCAACGTGAGGTAAATCGCCTGAGTTACCCCTGCCAAAAACCTCGGCGACACCTCTAAAGTTCACCAGCGGATCAGGCACGGCAGTGCGGCCGCAATTATTAATTACAGAGAAAATTTTTGAAAAATCATGAGTGCATGACGATCGATTTTCAGAAGATTATTAAATTATAATTTCTGAATAATTAGGCTTCAACTCAGTACCCTCTTGCTGAGGCAAGCCAGGCACATAGGTATAATTTGGATTTGGAAGCACAGGAATTACCACCTTTCCTTTTAGTGGATGATCTCCTGAGTTTTCGAGCAATTGAAACTGATTTAGAACTGCACAGGAAAGTTTAATCGGTTCTGGCGAAACGAAACAAATACCAGTCTCGCCCGATGGAAGACGTACCTTTGAAATACTCATGTTCGAACCGAACCTCGGTCAATACTTCCAACTTACCCGCCATAATATGAATTAAAAATCAACCGTTAAGATAGGATTAACTTGAGATAATCGGGATGGTGAATTGCCAGAAAAGCATTTAAACTCTTTGATGAGGTGTGCCTGATCAAAATAATTATACTTAAACAACAGTTCCTGCCAGTCTGAGCTGCGATCGTTCTTTACGGTATTGAACAACGCGTTAAACCGCGTAATACGGCTATATAATTTAGGAGATAAACCTATCTGCTCCTGAAAGTGGTATTCAAGCGCTCTTTTCGAAAGTCGCATGCTTTGTGCTAATTGCTCAATAGCTAAAGTACCCTCATTGGCTTCAATCAGCCTACAGGCATAACTAACACTGCTGACATCAAGCTTTTGATGACTAAGAAACTGACTCTCCAGCCATCTGTTCACTAAATGAATTACTAGATTGCTATTGTAAGCAGCATCCTCAATATGATTTAACAGAGATCCTATTTTATTGGTCAGCATATCAAACAATGAAGTTCCGTGTTCATAAAATGCCAAATTCTGCGGAATTCCTAATAGCCTATAAGCACCATAAGGCTTAAATACAACATGCAACACTTTTGTGGGACAAGTGATCACATCGTAAAATCTTGGGGTTTTAAATTGAGGAATGAAATTGAACTTAGTAAGCTTAATAATACTATCAGAACCGGTTGCTTTAAATGAAAACACACCATTTAAACTAAAACACAAAATAGCTGAACCCGATGGATAGATACAAGTTGTATCATCTGCAAATCCATCAACGCCATAATCACTAAGAATATATGCCGAAATATATTCGCTTAGCGCTGTATTCGGATAATACCTTTTTGAATACATCGGTTCTTTTTTTATTTGCTTAAGATACTAAATTTTGCGCTTTTTTACAATCTTAAAAGCAACAAGCCCCTTAAATTTGTTTCTGAAAACGAATTGGTTATAAACAGAGAAATAAATAATGTAATGGAAAATACAATAGTAACCGCAAACGATAATGGCGCTTTCCATGCAGCACCTCAGCCTCTATTAAGTCCATTTATTAGCCATTATACCTTTCGGCGTACCTTAATACCGGCTGGCAGCTACCTTGAAAAAGCGATGCCATTACGATTAATAAACTCTATTGATTTTTTTATCGGAGATGCCTTTGAGACAATTGATTGTTCTTCAAATGCGGTAATTCCCTTTAATCGTTGCACTATACGCGGCCTGCGTACCAGCAAAAAATGCCTTATTCGTATTCAAGGGCAGTTTATCTCGTTTACTGTTAAATTCACTGCTACAGGAATGTATCAACTTCTGGGAATTCCTATGGATCAATTCCGAAACAAAGCAGTTCCTGCTTCCAATATTAGTGTACTACCATTTGAGAACATCACCAGGCAGCTATTATACGCTCCTGATATAGAAACCTGCATAAACATTGTAGAGCCTTTTTTATTGCAACTGGTTTCGAGACACGTACCTCTTTCTGGCGTAACAGATCAGGCTATTGAACTACTAAGACAACAAAAAGGAAACTCATCTATTCTACAATTGGCCACCAACTGCAACCTCTCTTTACGGCAACTAGAAAGGAACTTTATAAAAGAAATTGGTGTAAGCCCCAAAATTTATGCCCGCATGCTTCGCTTTCAGCACTTATTGCATAACAGACTAACCACTCCTAACCAAAAATGGGCGGCGTTAGCCTATGATAATGATTATTTTGACCAAATGCACTTGATTAAAGAATTTAAGCAGTTTCTGGGCACTACACCATCTGCTTTTATATCTGCGGATTTCGCTTTTTAAATCCCCCTTTATTACTGACAGCGGGTAAGCTGTCGCTTTTTTACTACAAAAGGTCGCGTTTTTACTATTTAAATAATGGTTGTCTGCCGAAATTTATATTAAAAATCACCTTTCGAAAACATGAAAAAGCTAATACTAATGATATGCGTATTCATCAGCTTCGCTGCCTGTAAAAAAAACGGGAATACGCCAACGCCTGATAAGGACTACCTATCTGCGCTAAAGGATAAGGGATGGAGTGTTACCCTGTCAACCTCCGATAATCAAACACAGTATTTATTCTACTGGTTTAACGCTGATGGAACTATGTTTATTAGCCAAACCTATGGTGATTTCAGCAAATACACATGGAAATTGGACGGCAAACACCTTACCATGAATATGGACGCGACAGCTTTTGAAGGTGACATTACCAACGATAACAAGTTTGTTATTACAAAAGCTACACCAGCCAACCCAACTCCTTTTGTAATGGCGGGGGAATTGAACACCTATACAGATTTAATTCTTGACAATTCGAAGTGGCAAGGTGTAGCCACCACTACGGGAACTACCAAAACCACAGGCCTCGCACTCTATTTTAGTCCGGGGTTAATATTAGATGTTCCCTCCCCTGACCCTAAAATTATGACTCTGAACCTAAGTTATACCAAGACCGCAGGATCATTTAGGGCTATACTAAAGGGTGCCACAAAAAACACCTATTACTTTGGAATAATTATGCCCGGAGGTAAGGAAATAAGAGGAGTAATAGCAGATGCTGATGGCATATCTTACACCTTTAAGGTAACGAAACAATAAAACATATGAGTATAGCTGTAAATAAAGTATAAAAATTAAAAACTTACAACGATGAAACAACTTCCACTAATTCTGGCATTTATCCTTACTTTAATTACCGCCTGCAATGGGCAAAATGATGCTAAAAAGCTATCAAAGGGTATACAAAACGTCCGCAAAGAAAACAGCCCCGGTTCAGTGGCTACTTCAGCTAATGGCTATTACATGAAATGTAAAATAGATGGTAAAGATTGGGAGGCCACCGGTATTATGCCGCCGAATCTTGCAGGGCGCATAATGGGCGAAAACAATGGCGAATTTATTAGTCTTCCTTACTATGACAAAAGGAATTTTTTAGCCCTTAAGAAAAGAAAATTTGGCGACGGGCATAACAATGTTGACATGAATTTACATGATGATGTTTTATATTGGGGCGCTAAAAGTGGCGAAATGATAATCACAAAGGCGGATGATAAATGGGCCGAAGGGACATTCTCATTTATAGCCAACAACTCTAAATCTGCTAAAACAATGGCAATTACCAACGGCGTTTTCAGAGTGTCACTTGAATAATAATACAGATATCTACCTATCTAAAGCCATGAACCTACTTTTTACAAAGTAAGGCTCATGGCTTAGTAAAAAATTAAAAATGTTTACTTCCCGGTAACACTGCCTACAGCATCACCAACTTCGTGCCCTGCGGCAGCTTTAAAATCGAAGCCAAGCAAATTGGAAATGGTTTGAGCCAATTGCTTATGATAGGTGGTAGTTTGTGTTTTTACTATTCCGGTTGGCGGAGTATCAGGGCCTATTACAGCAAACCACGATTGTTCCGAGTTTGGTGTATCCGTTCCATGACCCATCCATTTTTCCAATGGTGCCTCACCCCTTCCGTGATCGCTGGTAATGATTAGCGTGGTTTTATCCTTATACTGCGGATCGCTTTGCAGGTATTGCCACAGTTCATTCAAAAACCCATCTTCTTTATTGGCCGACTGTAAATAGAACTTATAACTGCCTTCATGTGCCAAATCATCTGTTTCAGCAAACCCCATATACAACACACGTGGTTTATATTGCTTAAGGTATGCTTTGCCAAGTTCGAAGGTTAAAAAGTCAAGGCGTATATCTGGCCCGAGCAGCTCAGGTACCTTGTGCTGGATTTCACTTAAATACTTCAATCGTTCATTGGCTTTAGGATCTTTGAAATTGGCATAACCAGAATTGATCAATAATCCCGAACGCTTTTCATTCAATATCGCCGGAAAAATATGCCATGAAGTAAATGCAGCCACCTTATTCTCAAATCCCTTTTGCTTATTTAAATACTCAAGAACGTTGACGTTGGGATTTGGATTAGGGTCGTTAAAATTGATTCTTACATCCGGGAAACCGGTAAGGATTTCATTGTATCCCGGATAGGAGAAATGATATGGGTTGGCCACCTCACTTTTATTCCCCATATCCCTGTTACCGTATAGTTGTCCCTTTTCTGCAATTACATTCCAGAAAAAAGGCAATAGCAGTTTTCGGCGACTAGCCGCATCCGGTGCCCAGAATTTTCTGGTCATTTCATCCTTATCCTTAGTGAATTTTGAATTGAGGAGGGCTGAATCTGCACCTCGGTAAAGCTCTTGCCAGCGAAAGCCATCAAGGGTAACAATGATTATATTTTTAGTTTTTAGATCTTGTGCACGTAGTTGTCCAAACATACTAACGGCTATAAAAAGAAGAATTAACTTTCTCACAAATATGACTTAAAGGGTTATTAAAATTTTATACAACTTAATAAAGGGCTATTTCTTTTCACTGTAGTAAGGCCCATAGGAATTTTTGAGACTCAGCTTATTGTTGATGGTTTCAAGGGTAGATACCGTATAACTTCCATCTGGCTTTACCTGTAGCCAGATGTGTCCGCTGGTAGATTTATAGGAGTTATCAATCAAATCGCCAATGACCACCTTGTTTGCAGCTAAGATATCTGTTGCAAACAAATCCCGCTCTCCAGGATAAATGGATTTGGAAAGCATGCGTGTTAAGGTCTCATGCGAGGGCTGGTCGCTTGACCAAACCACCTCAAACCAAACCCTAGGCTGCAGGGTCTTGATAAATAAAGGATTCAAAACATCACGTCCTCCATGATGATTGGCAATAGCTACATCAACCTTTCCTATCGAAGATGCCATTTTTGATTCTACATCATAATATTCAGGGTTTCCAATAGTAACTACCCCGGGAATATCTCCTCCATGATAAAACTTGAAGTTCCCGTACTTAATCAGGTAACCTAAACTTAAACCATTTTCCGAAGGAACATAAGTTGCCGTATCCGGGTAAACATAGAAGTTCTTTCCTGTTGCCTTGTTCCAAACCCAACCATTCCCTTGTATATTCCTAACTGAAAAATCAGGATAAGCTTTAGGATTATTGTTCAACACGATCTGCTTATTACTTCCTACCTCAAATTGTTCGATCTTTGTGCCATCCTTCTTCTTTTTCTCTTCAGCATAGCGAATGTAGTTTACCAGGGTATTGTATTCCTTAATCTCATTTCTCTTTTTAAGCTGCGTTCTTATATCTACAGGGGTATTATAATTCGGATAACCTCTATCCAAAATTTTCCCAAAGGAGATCTGATCCCCTACGCCTGTCATACCAGACAAATAATAGTCTCCGTACTTAGATTTTCTGGCACCATCATAAATCAATCCGTAGTGATCATCATGAAAGTGTGTAATAAACGCATAATCTACAAATGAGGGTTTCTTAGACGGACTAACCTGGCGTATGTAACTAGCAATCCATTCATCAGCGTATCTTGAAGCGTTTGGATAGGCCTTGGAGTTCCGGTCTGATTCTGTTCTGGGATCAGTCAAATCCAATTCACCCGGATCAGAAAGCATAGTCGTACCATCAGGCATAATGGTGAATATGGCATCACCTCTGCCGGTTTTAAAAATGATAATGTCCAGGTTTCCTTCTTTCCATTCTGGAATTGGTTTATTGTTTTGGGCATGCGAAAACTCTTGCAGGCATACCAACGAGATTAAAATTACAATCAGTCTTTTCATCACCTTAAATTATTGGTACAACCATGGTTTCATTAGGATATTATCTGCATTGAAACCTTGTGCTTTCAGCGCATCCTTATAATTTGCGGCGTTTACCCTTTGCTCATCTGTAGGGTAAAGTAAGCGGAATGGAACTATAGCAGTAGCTTGCCCCTGACCATTAACAATTACTGGGAAATTTGTTCGGTGGTAATGAAAAAACAATTCAAAATCTGACTGGGCATTGAATAAGATATAGCGTTGTTCATAAAGCTGAGTCAACGCAGTTTCCTTTACCGATGAAAGTGGGTTCTTAGTCAGATAAGCTGCTGCTGAACCTGCCACATCATAAAACTGGAATGAGGATTGAACAGCATGTTCGTAGAAGATAGCTGCATTTGCCTGTACCCATCCTCTTTCAGTTGCTTCGGCTATAGCCAACATCAATTCAGCATAGCTAAATCCAAGTGAGGGCTTTCCAATAGGCAGCTCAGTATAGTTACGACTGTTAACACGGCTATAATTACCTGTAGATGCATCTTCGGTAGCGGCAGTAAGCGATTTTGAAGCATCAATCCCTTCATAAGCATCGAAACCCGTTTTACCTTGTGCGGCAGCATTTAGAAATGGAGTTGCATAATAGAACAAACGCGGATCTTCTAATCGCTTTAACAAATCAGCAAGGGTTTTACCTATAAAGCGTTTGTTGCGAACATTAAAATCCATGTAAAGCGGATAACGTATGTTCTCATAATCACGATAGCTTATTTTAGCTTCGTCTTCATCACGCTCAAAGATTGGGTATAAACCTGGATTAGAAATGATGTCGTTAAAACGTTTGGCCACCTGCAAATCCTGATCACTTTCCTTTTTGCTAAGCATCAACAATATCCTCAATTTGTAAGAGTTGGCAAGTTTACGCCACTTTTTAAGGTCGCCGTTGTATAAGATATCTCCGGTAATTGCAGCTTCTGGTTTAATCAGCAATTGATTGGCCTCTTCTAATTCGTTCAATATGCCTACTATAATATCTTTCTGACTGTCATATTTAGGCTGGTAATTATTGGACTGTTGCCCTTTAAGCGCATCATTATAAGGAACAGAGCCATACATTCTTGTTAAAAAGAAGAAATTATGGGCTCTTAAGATTTTCCCGATTGCCAGATATTCCTTTGCACCCTTTGCACTTTCCATCATCTTAGTCACATCACGAAGGACGTTAAATTCCGCCCAGTCTCCATTTGCCCATTCATAGGTTTGGAATGCCTGTCTGTCAGAAGTGGCTGTTGCCTGTCTTACTGCTAATCCGGGTTGCCATGGATAACGGTTCTTAAAACTATTAAATATCACGTTTGGCAAAATTGCCTGTGCGCCGACCTCAGTCGGACGGTTTGGATCCTTATTGTATTTTTCTTGTTTACAAGCAGTAAGCATAATAATAACACTTACCATTAGGTATATAATTTTCTTAGTCATCTGTTCTAGTGTTAAAATTTCACATTTAAGTTAAAACCTACATTTCTTGAAGAAGGGAATTGAAGTAGGTTGCCATTAGTTCCACCATTACCTATATCCGGATCAGACAGCGGGAACGCAGAGGCGATAAATAAATTTGAACCTACTACACTAAAGGAGGCCCCTTTAATGTTCAATTTGAACTTGTCCAGTAATGATTTTGGCAGGTCGTAACCAATGGATACTTCCCTAAGCTTAAGAAAAGTTAGACTAAACACATTGGATTCGCCATTCATGCGGTACCAATATTGTTCTGAGAAATCTTTATAGGTTGTTTTGTTGGTATTTGGAACATATTGGCCATTTACCAGATTTACACCTTTTGCAATATAAGGCTCTCCACGAGTATAGGCCTCACGGTCTGGTCCTACTGCATCAGGATGCGCACCTGAGTACCACAGTTGCTGATTAAGATTTGCCTGATCTATACCGCCAACACGACCTTCCAATAAAAAGCTGAAGTTAAACTGCTTAAACAACTTGAAATTGTTAAACCAACTAGCTGTCCAATCCGGACCAATATGACCTAATGTTTTTAGTTCCGTATCCTTAACCGGCAATCCGTTGGCTCCAATGATCAACTGGCCATCCGGGGCTTTCTGCATCGAATTATTGGTCATATACAAATCCATCCGATCGCCAACCTTAATACCACCCAAATTGTCTGCTCCGCCATAAATCTCAGCAAGCTTGTTCCTGTTTAAACTCCAGTTAACGGTAGAGGTCAGTTCTACCTGATCACTGATCTTTAAATTGGTTCCTAAAATGGCTTCAAAACCAAAGCGATTGAACCTGTTGCCATTGATCTTGTATCTGGTAAAGCCAGAAGCAAGCGAAGCATTTTGATCATAAATAGATTCCGAATCCACATACCTGTAGGCTGTTAGGTCAACTGTTAGTTTTCCTCCAAAAAAGGAAGCATTTGTACCCAGTTCATATCCTGTGGTTTTTTGAGGCCTAAGTTGTTCATTCCCTAAAACCGGAGAATAGCTTACCGAGTTGTTTCCATCATAAATAATGGAAGGATTGTAATAGCTGGAGTATTGGTAAGGAGCTAAATCTGCTCTTACCATTGCCCACGATCCTCTTACTTTAAGGAAACTTGAGCTTGGCATACCAAGCAGTTTGGATAAGATTACCGAACCTGAAACAGATGGGTAACTGTATTGATTATTCGTTTCCGGAAGTGCTGAAGAAACATCCACACGCTCTGTTAACGACAAGAAGTAAGCATCATCATAACTTAAATCTGCTGAAGCAAATAAGCTATTTCTGGCATACTGCGTTAAGGAATTGGTTGACAAAACTGAACCTATAGAGTTAGAAAGGTTATAAATTTTGGGAACCTGCAAGCCCTGTGTTTTTGAATTGTGAAGCGTATTCTGCTTAAAGTTAATACTTCCTCCTACAAAAGCATTGATGCCGAATTTACCCTGAGTAGAAGCGTACTTAACAAATGCGTCAGTATTGTACTCCGAAACATTTGCATCAGTCAGTTCATAATTTCCTTTGATGGCGTTAGCGCCTATGTATCCATAAGGATATTTCATTTCATTGGTTGTTCCCGAAACCTCAGCACTTTGCCTTAAGGTTGCACTAAAGGATTTAGAGATCTGATAATCTGCGCTACCAACACCAAAAAACTTATTCCTGCTTAAAGATTGTGTTTGCTCATAAGCCATATAGTATGGATTATTGATCCAGGAATAATTAAAGTAAACCGGCTCATAATTCTCTTTACCAGCTTTCCAATAATTTTTAAAATCCCGCATATCCACATCCGTTCCAGCCCATATCAGCATTCCATACAGAATATTGGTATTTCCATAATTGACGCGCGGAAAGTTTGGTGAGTCCTGTTTATTGAACTGGAGTGTTGACGATAATTTTAAACGATCAGTAGCCTGAGAGGTTACATTCAGTGTTGCGTTATAATTTTTTAGCTCAGTAGAAGGAACTTCTCCATTGGTGTAATCATAGCCTAAACCCAATCTCATGCTGGTCTTGTCATTTGATGAGGATATAGAGGCATAATTACTAATGGTACTTCCGGTTTCCAGAAAGTTTTTAAGGTTGTTTTTACCTCTGGAAATAAACGGGGTAGGTATTCTTTTACCATTCGCATCTAAAGGACTGTCCCATTGAGGAGTTTCCCAGTAGCCGCTGGCTGTTGAGGGATCTTTCACATCCATTTTTGGACCCCATACAAAATCATTGTCGAATGTTCCGTTACCCATTCCATCAAAGTAGGCGTATTTCCCCTGTTCACCATTTCCGTATTGGTTTTGGGTTTCCGGGAAAACTATCCATCCAGCCCTAAATATTGACCTTTGGCTTAGCTCTATGGAAGTTTCTTTTCCTGCTGATTTTGTGGTGATCTGGATGGCACCATTTTGCCCTTTTGAGCCATAAAGTGCTGCTGCAGTAGCTCCCTTTAAAACGGAAATGCTCTCGATATCCAATGCATTGATATCATAAGTATTTGAATTAACCGGAATACCGTCTATTACCATTAAAGGTTCTCTACCCCTCAGTTCAATTTTAGTTTGCTGCATCAGGTTAGGAGAATTGAAAACGGTTAAGCCCGCTACTTTTCCGCTTAACTGCGTTGCAAAATTGTTAGTGGGTACACGGTTTATGGCCTCACTTTTAATTTCCTGAACGGCATAGCCAAGTTTTTTCACTTCTTTTTTAATACCCAGGGCAGTTACCACAACTTCATTAAGCACACCTGTGTCTTCTTTTAAAACAAAGTCTACTGCAGTACTTTTACCTTCTTCCACAACCACGGCGTTTTTGAGCTGGGTGATAAAAGACATGTATTTAACCTCAATACTATATGTACCAGGCTTTACATCTATGCTAAAAGAACCATCGTTGTTGTTTGAAAAATTTCTGTTCAATTCCACAATTCTGATGCTGGCACCCGGCAGAGGTTGGCCTTTAACATCAATTATTTTCCCGGTAATTTTACCTGGCTGCTGAGGAACCGGTTTGGTTTCAATTAGTATAAAATCATTTAGTATTCTGTACTGAAGGTTTGTGTTTTTCAGAATGAGCTCGATCGCATTTTTTACACTGATTTCATCCTCATTGAGCTTAATATTTTTAGGGTATTTATTAAGCAGATCATCGGATATGGAAAAACGCAATTTTGACTGTTTTTGAATAGCCAGTAAACTCTCTTTGATCCCTGCTTTTTCAACGTGAAGGGAAATTTTCAACCTATCCAGATTCTGACTGTTTGCCTCATTGGCAAATAGCACACTGCTTAAGGTAAGGATTGCAACCAATAAAATAGAGGAGCATTTCATGAGAAAGATAAGTTTGTGTCTTACTGTTGAGTGAAGGATTGAACCTTTTTTCATATTTTTGTTAAATAATGGGTTTGCCCGCCTATGGCGGTAAATCTGTTGTCAATTCATTAAGCCAAATGGTCGTCGAAAACTTGTGGCTTATTTGTCTAAATCCGTTCCTGGTTTCAGGGACGGGTTTTGTTTTTGGTATCTCTGTTACATATTTAGGCTGTTAGTTTGCATTCTGTTAATTAATAATAACCTGTCTTCCCTTAATCTTATATTGGAATTTTCCTGTTGTGGCAAGCACCTCCATAATATCAGACAGAGGAACGTTAGCTGTAAGCATTATGGTGATGTGTTGCTCCGCTTTTACTTGTTGTTTAAAGCTGATATCCACATTGTACCAGCGCTCAAACACTGAGGCTATCTCCTTTAAGGTAGCTCCATTGAAAACCAATCTGCCGTTTTTCCATTCAGATACATCATCCGCATTTATTTCGCCTAATATTGCGTGATTGTTTTTCCAAAGCATGCTTTGTCCGGGTATGAGTGTAGCTAGTTGGCTTTCACGATTTCCCTGTTGATGACTTATTCGTACTTTTCCGGTAGCCACCTCTACTAAAAATGGTTTATCCTTAAAAGCGTTGATTCGGAATGAAGTTCCCACAACCAGGGTCCTCACATCTCCCGTATGAATAATAAAAGGCTTTTTGCGATTTTTAGCAACTTCAAAAAAGGCTTCTCCTTCCAGGCTAATCTCACGTGTGTTTCCGGTAAAACGAGAGGGATATCTCAACTTACTCCCTCCTGCCAAATACACAATCGAACTATCTGACAAACGGATCTGAACACGCTGACCATTGGCATTAACACGTTCAAACATGGTTACTGCCACCTTATTGCTTTCCTGCTTTTTTAAAGTCGAAACACCAAACCATACACCTAAACTGAGCAACATGGTTATCCATACGGCTGCATAGCGAAGGGCAAAGAATTTAATCCCTGTTCTCTTAGCCGATACCGAATTGTCTTGTAATCGCTCTTCTGTAAAGCGATTTTTCCAGTTTGCAATTTCCTGATCAGAAATCTGTTGCTCCTGAAAATCTGCCCATTCCTCAGCCCAAACCTGATCAATAAGCTGTTCGGCATCCTCCCTTTGCATAAACAAATTCATCGTTTGCAATTCGGAGGGAGAACACTCGCCTTTAAGATATTTTAGGATGATTTGCTTATTTACCTGTTGCTCCATTTCATTAATTAGATGCTTCTATATGTTAATACACATATTTTGAAGGCAACCACTAATGGAAATGAAATTATTTTACAGAAAAAAGCAGATGGCCAAAAGAAGCGCTATATCTGTATGTTTTTGCAGTTCTCTGCGCAGAAATTTAATAGATGCGCTAATATGATTTTCAACTGTATTAAGGGAGAGTTTCAGCTCAGCTGCAATTTCTTTATGATTCATATCCATCTCGCGACTCATTACAAATACCTTTTTACGTTGCGGACTCAGTTGAGTGAGCGTGTTACTATAAGCGAACTGCAATTCTTTAGCCTCGAAGTCTTCTGCAGGCGATGAACTTTTCATTACGCATTCGGAAACTAAATCCAAAGGAACTGTGACTTCCTGTCTTTTACGGATATGATTAAACAGGGTATTTTTCATTGCAGAAAAAAGATAAGGGGCAATCTCACCATCAGTTCTGATCTCGTCACTCTTTTGCCAAATCTTTAGCAGAAGATCTAAGACCAAACCCTCAGCAATGGATTCATCTTTCACATATTTTAATGAAAATTGATAGAGCTTGTTAAAGTATCGCCTAAAAAGTTCATTGAATGCTTTATCATTTCCCTCTTTACAATGATCTATCAATGTCCGATCTGGTAACCCCTTAAATATCATAATTGATGGTTTGCTTTTATCCAAAGCAAAAATAAGAGGCTAAAAGCAAGCACATATTAACAGTCGGTTAAGTGATTGTTAATATCAATTTTGCAATTAAAGAAGCCATACCTCACAAAATAAAAAGGTTATCACATTTAACTCATTTGACTTTTTAAAAAAGTGTGCAACAACACCACACAATTATACAACCTGATTCACAGCCCTTTGTAATGTTTTAATTTTGTTATACATTTATTCTAAGGCTCGATAATTATGGGTATCCCTACCGAATAAAGAGTCAAGGATATTTTTAATTTCGAAATTATGCTCTCCAATTCTCTCAATTTTGGCATATTCTTGCCTATCATTTATTTCTTCAGTTGGTTTGTAGCCAATAAGAACTTCAGTTTTATATTTCTTTTAGTCTTTTCTACTTTAATAAATTGTTCTGCAGGAATGCATTATACATTATGCCATCCCTATCCTGTTTAACATTAAGCTAAATAATCCAATGCTTACTTATAAGAGACAAGTTCAAACCTTTATGTACTGTCAATTTTAAACGAAATTATTACCGCTATAAAAGATATTTATTTATGAAGAAATTCTTGATAAAACTATTGGTATTTACTTTTATGATTGGAGTTTCCGCCGAACTCGTCATTAGATTACAAAAGCTTGTTCCGGATATTCCAAGATTGTATGTTGATGATATGGGAATACAGCGATATATACCTGGTCAGACAGGATATTACACCAAAGCAAAGACAAAGTGGGAAGTAAATAAATATGGTTGGCTAGGCACATCCGATACCAGTAAAGACACTACAATCTCTATTATTGGAGATTCTTTTATTGAAAACATCATGAATCCGGCATCTTGCAATCAAGGAAATATTCTTAAATCCCTCTTTAAAGATTACAGCTTTTTTGAAGCAGGAAGACCTGGAGTCACCTTTATTGAAGCTATGCAGATTAGTAAACTATTAGATTCTACTATCAAACCAAAATTACACCTCATTTATGTAAATAATGCCGATTTCCCAGAAAGCTCCTCTCTCAATCAACGGTATACTGATCGAATACAGATAGATCTAAACACTAATACAATTCTAAATGGAAATTTAAAGAGTCCTGGAGTGAAAAATATACTTTACAATATTAAACTCATGTATTACTTATACTTACAATTCGCCTTAGTTGTTGATAAAAAAAATAAAGAAGATCATAAAAACGCTAAAGAAAACTCTGTTGTAATAAAACCCGAATTTGATGCAACGGATGTAAATAAATTGCTTGCCTACTGCGTTAAAAATTATGACATGGAAAAAGTAATCTTAGTTTTTCATCCGGGAATTGAACAGGCTATCGTAGAATTGACTAATAAATACCACATCAAAAATATTATATTAGAAAAAGGAAAAGACCAAAAAAGCTGGATTTTAAATGTCGATGACGGGCATTGGTCTTGTTACGGACATAACCAGGTAGCAAAACAAATTGGCACTAAGCTGCCCTCACTTTTTGCCAACAATATCCATTCATCTGCACTGGTAGAATTAACCCCACTCCCTATAACCACATCTATTAAATCTTTACCTAACAAATGAGCTTTAGCTCTTGTTATACAGTCTTATCACAACAGTAAAAGGGCATCAACTTAATTTAGCTTACATATTGGAAAAATCCGTAAATTTATTAGAAGCAAAAAATAAATACTCACCCTAAAATCTAAAAAAAATGAAACTTAAAAGTTTAGCAGTTGTACTATGTTTGCTCATAGGCAGTCAATTGGCAAAAGCGCAAGTAAAAGTAGCTGATTTGGTAAAGGAATGGGAAAGATCAAAAGCTTATACTAAGGAATATCTGGATGCAATGCCAGAAAGCGGATATGCTTTAAAGCCTACTCCTGAAATGCGATCTTTTGCAGAGCAAGTATTACACCTATCGGATGCAAACTATGGTTTCGCTTCGGCTGCTACAGGTGCAAAAAGCCCTTTTGGCCAGGGCGAATTGGAAAAAACCAGTGATAAATCCAAAGCTAATGTAACCAAGTTAGTATTGGCCAGTTATGACTTTGTGATTGATAATATTAAAAAGATGCCTGAGGCCCAACTGGATGAACAGGTTAAACTGTTTGGAAGCTTCGATATGACTAAAAGATTGGCTTTAGCTAAGGCTTTTGAGCATCAGGCACATCACAGAGGGCAAACAACCGTTTATCTTAGACTGGCAGGTGTAAAACCACCACAAGAAAAACTCTTTTAGCAATTTGCCTTTAAGCCCTACGGAAGGGTAATAGACCGAGATTCACAAAAGCTTCACAAAAAAAGTGAGGCTTTTGTTTTACAATACGGGTTATAAAACTAACAGTCCAAAACCCCTCAAACTATTTATAGGTTTCGAATGCCAAAATAGTTCGAAATGCTCCATTGAAGCTTCAAAATCCGCTTTTATTTCTTGAAAAGTATAAACCTGCTCATTAGAGACCGCTATTTTCTGTAACATGGAAATCAACCATTCTCCCTCATTTTTATTGGTATTAATACTAAAGGTTTCCTTTTTATCGTGAAAAGTTAAAACCATTGTTTCGAAAGTATTACCCTTTTTATGCTTTACAACACTTTCCGTATCTGGCTTCCCTCCTAGCCAAATTACTTTAGCTGTTGGTTTAATATTGAATCTGTTTTCATCCACAAGGGCTTTCTCAATAAAATCCGAAGGAACAGCGGTCCTTGGAATCTTAAAATCAAACCAATCTTGCAATTTGTAATCGAAACAAATGCCATGCATAAAATTAAAAAGCGACTTCTTTAAGCCGTAACTAAATTTATCATGATCTATTCCCGTTTTATCTATATAATTGATGTCATTATTGGCAAAGGTTCCAATAGCTTCAGTCTCTTTTACCACACCAAATCTTTCCGGATGCATGCCAACAGGACTATGTGCAGTCATAGCAAACTGATGCCAGAAACCAGATTGCAAAACGCCTGCTTCAAACAACTGTCTTACCATTTCCAAACTATCTACAGTCTCTTGAATAGTTTGTGTCGGGTAACCATACATCAAATAAGCATGAACCAGCACTCCTGCTTCCGTAAAATTCTGAGTAACCTTAGCAACCTGCTCAACCGTTACCCCTTTGTCAATTAGTTTTAATAACCTATCCGATGCAACTTCTAAACCACCAGAAACTGCAATGCAACCTGAAGCTTTTAGCAAAAGGCATAAATCTCTGGTAAAGCTTTTCTCGAACCGAATATTTGTCCACCAGGTTACAGATATTTTCCTTCTTAAAATCTCCAGCGCTACTTCGCGCATCAAAGCCGGTGGTGCAGCCTCGTCCACAAAGTGAAAGCCATTCTGACCTGTTTGTAGACTTAGCTCTTCAATTCTATCAACGATTAATTTAGCTGCAACAGGTTCATAAACCTTAATATAATCTAAAGAAATATCGCAAAATGTACATTTCCCCCAATAACATCCATGCGCCATTGTCAATTTATTCCAACGTCCATCACTCCACATCCGATGCATTGGATTTACGATTTCTATAACCGAAATGTATTGATCCAATTTCAAATCGCTATAATCTGGTGTTCCTACATCAAACTGCTTGTAATCACTCCTTAAAGCATCATTTCTATAGGTAACCTCTCCATTTTCCAATAGAAAAGTCCTTTTGTAAAGGTTAAATTCTCCGCCTTTTATGATGGAGTTATACAGCAGTTCAATAGGTAGCTCTCCATCGTCTAACGAGATATAATCGAAAAACTCAAATACCCTTTTATCAGACACTGAACGTAATTCTGTATTAGCAAAACCACCGCCCATTGATATTTTAACCTCCGGATAATGTTGTTTCACATATTGCGCACATCGAAAAGCGGCATACAAATTCCCAGGAAAGGGAACAGAAATTAACAGCAACTTAGGTTGAATGACCGAAATTTTCTCTTCCAGAATTTCAATCAGAATCTTATCCATATAAGTATAATCCTGATTTAAAGCTCCGTAAAGCTCATCAAATGAATTTGCACTCCTACCCAACCTCTCGGCATAACGACTAAAACCAAAATTCTGATCTACACATTCAATAATAAAATCAGAAATATCCTCAAGATAAAGCGTTGCTAAATGTTTACCCTTATCCTGCGTTCCCATTGCGCCAAATGCCCAATCCAGCTCTTCTAACTGTTCAAATCTGGAGGCTTCCGGTAAATAATCTTCCTGACAAATTTGCAAAGCCAGGGTTGGGTTTTTACCCTGCAAAAAAGCAATAACTGCATCTATTGTTTTGATGTACTCGTTTTTTAAAGCAAGAATTCGCTTTGCATTTAAACTTTTTGGTTTGTCACTTTGCTCCTCAGCAAATAAAAAAAGATCTTCCAAGCCTTTTTTGGAAAACAAAGCCAAGATTACTTCAATACCTAAATCGGCCTGAGTTGAAGATATATTTTTAGTGTTCAAAAACCCTTTGATATATGCAGTCGCAGGATACGGGGTATTCAGCTGGGTAAAAGGTGGCGTAACAAGGAAAAGTTCTGTTTTCAAAATGGAATTGTATTTCGCTACAAAAATATCCATAATTATTTTGGTATTGCCCCTTATAAATAGATGTTTTTTTATTAAAGCTGATAAGAAGTTTTTAGGTTACAAAAAAATTGGCTCCTTTTTGGGTTCTTGAAATCCCTCGGACCTTGTACCGGATTCATTCGCCCTTTGTTCGGCTGTGGTCGAACGAGGGCCGAACAAGACCCTTTTTAGTATGGTGCGAGGGCCGACTATAATCTAGGATGAAATTTGGTTCTTTTCAAAATCTGAAACCATCCGATTAAGGGGATAAAACGCTGTCAATTTAAAACATTAAAAAATTGTCTATGGATAATTTTTTAATGTTTTAAAATTATTTATTATTGATGTAAGTTACACATAAAACCTAAAGTATTTATGAAACCATCTAGAAATGATCCGTTTGATTTGAACCTTTGTATGAGAGGATTGGGTGTGGTGATCACGAACATGCATTCAGATGTTTATGAATATATTTACCATTTCACCTTTAAAAAAACAATGAAATCCTATGGTCAAGATTTCAAAGATCCCTGGGAGCAACACATAGAACATGAAGCTTTTTTTAGAGAGATTGATGACCCTTTCGTTCACAACGCTCTTAATACCATGACAAGACTTATTGAATATAAAGTCGATCTTTCCTTAAGATTTGGTATAGATGAAGAAGAAGATTTGCAAAATGAAATTATCAATTTGGAATCAATCAGATTCCACCCTTATAGGCTGCTTTTTAAGCGTTCTAAAAGTTTAAAAAAATTAAAACTATACTATGACCGTACAATATCAGGTTTTATTGAAAGTTTAAGCTTATACGCTTATGCATTAACGGCACAAAGTAACAAAATACCACTTGTATTGAAGCGGCAGCTTAAACTTCCAGAGCAAGACAGTTTGAGACTATTAAATCATGATGATAGCAATATTGAATTAATTAAGGAATTGATTATAGGATTAATGAAGGACCTTAGCCATTTTAGAAGCTTAGGTCCAAAACCAAGGAAAGTTCCATCTACAAAACAGATCTCAGTTAGCAAAAATTAAATAAAACATTAGGCATTAAGGCCACCGTCAATTGTAATTGCAGTACCTGTAATGAACTTACCTTCTTCACTCGCCAGATAAGCAACAAGACCAGCAATATCCTCGCCCGTTCCATATTCTGAAAGTGCCATCCTGCTTCTCAGAAAATCGGCTAGTGCTGTATCCGAAGGATTCATATCAGTATTAATTGGCCCTGGCTGTACAAGGTTCACTGTGATCCCCCTCGCCCCAAGATCTCTGGCTAATCCACGTGTGAAACCTGTAAGCGCAGCTTTACTCATCGTATATAAAGTTGTTTGAGGGCCGACGGCATTCTCTGCCATATTGCTACCAATGGTGATGACCCTACCATTATTTGGCATTTGAGCTGCTACGGCTAATGCAGCTACGTATACCGCACGAACATTAATGGCCATAATTTCTTCGTAATCTTCCAGTGTATGCGATTCAAATTCTTTACCAATATAAATTCCGGCATTATTAACCAGAATGTCAATAGTACCGAGTTCTCCGATTGTATTTTGAATGGCACTAGTCAAAGCTTTCGGATCAATGCTATCTGCTTCAACGGCTCTGGCATTACCGCCTTTGGCGTTAATTTCTGAGGCAACAGCTTCCGCTTTTTCTCTGGATTTTGAATAAGTTAATACCACACTTGCCCCTTCTTCTGCAAGTCTTTTACTAATGGCAGCACCCATTCCGCGACCACCGCCTGTGATGAATGCTATTTTGTTTTCTAAACGTTTCATGATATTTTTATTGATTTATATTCAAAAGTAGGCACTAATACCTATTTTTGATGGTAAACACTAAATTGTCAGGTACTAACAAAAAAGTAAGAAATGAGAAAAGAATCTTCTACGAATGCTATTAACGAAAAGCAGATCAACGATAGCTGTGGCATGGCATACTCTTTATCGGTATTAGGAGGCAGATGGAAACCTGCAATACTTTGCAGGCTAATGCACCAAACTATGCGCTACAGTGATTTAAAAAACTCTATAGAACAGATTTCTGAAAGGATGCTGGTTTCTCAGCTACGTGAATTAGAAGCTGATCAGGTAGTAAAGCGAACCGTATATCCTGTTGTTCCACCAAGGGTAGAATATGAACTTACCGAACTCGGTTTAAGTATGCAACCTATGCTGAAAGCCATGTCAGATTGGGGAAATATGCATCGAAGCAAGGTTAATCCGGACGCAGGTGTTGTGGTATCTGATTTTTAATTATGTAATCTTATATAAAGCCTTAGATTTCTCTAAGGCTTCTATTTTCAAAAGGATTTTTTGCATTACAAACGCCCTCTGGCTTCATTTCCTGCCGCGTCTATATTCTCCTTGTTGCTCTGTTTTTTTCCTCTCGAAAAATTGTAGTTAAGGAAAACACCAACACTTCTACTCCAATCCAATCTGTTTCTTAGTACATTTCTTCTGAGCTCAGGTGTATTGATTTCGTATTGTGGTTTATACAAATGGAAAGGATCTTGTAATTCAATCCTCGAGGTGAGTCTATCATTGAAAAAACTTTTCTTAATAGCCAAATCCAGTTTCCCGACATTAAATTGGTCATAGATATCATAAAAACTGTTTCTATTAAAAGATCCGGAGACTTCAACAAAATATTTGCCTGGCAAGTTAAACTTACTTGTTGCCCATATGTTTTGTGAAAACTTCGATCTGTGCACCAGGGGTGTTGTCTGGATATCTATGGTTCTATATCTCAGCGTAACATTCGTATTAAACTCCCACCACTTTGTTATTTGCACAGGTATATACCCAGACATAAAAACATTGTAATTGTCGTTGATATTCTCATCTTTTGAAATGATTACGTCGCCAATGTTAGTGACATTGGTTGCGATGGCATTATTGGTGTTTTGATACCCAACGGTTAATGAATATTTACTCTTTAATAAATATTCCAGCTGTAGATTGTTGCTAAAATAGGGACGCAAATTTGGATTTCCCTGCTGGATAAAGTTGAGGTTTGTATAAACTACAAAAGGATTCAAGTCTCTAAATCCAGGGCGATTTATTCTTCTGGCATAAGAGAGCGTAAATGAATGACTTTCATCTAATTTTCTATTTATATACGCCGAAGGAAATAAGTCCCACTGGTTACGGTTAATAGTTTGCCCAGTTGTTACTGATAATCCATTATAATTAGTTTGCTCAGTTCTCAGTCCTATTTTTATATTCCATTGATCGAAAGACTGGGAAAGAGTCCCATAAAAAGCCAATATATATTCATTATACAAAAATCTGTTCGACTGCAATGTGTCCAATGGGGATTGATCATTTAAACCACTTCGATAATTTATAGAGTAATCAGTTTTTGAAGCAGTGTATTTACCTCCAACATTTAACACCAATGACTTAGACAAATATTTTTCTAAATCCATATTGGCTACATGAATCATAGATTTACCCATTGTTTTGGTAAATAAGCTGTCACGAGGATGAAACTCAACTCCTTCAGCATTTAAAAATTGGGTTTCTATTGCGGCAGGGTCTCTCAAACTATAATTTATGTAACTATAACCCACATCTAATTTGCTACCAAGAGTGTCGAGCTTATTGCGATAAAAAACATTGGTCATTTGGTTAACATAACGAAAAGTTGTACTCCTATTAGTATATGAAGATGAATCAATGGAATTTGCCTGTTTATTTGCTAAATAATTGATATTGGTAATGCTATTATTACTGATATCTCCAGGATTAGCAAACAGGTTAAAATCAACTCCTACTGTTTGTTGGGGAGTTAGTTTATAATCGATACCAACATTGTAACCAATAGTATAAAGATGCTCCGTATACTTCTCGGTTTGAGGACTGTAAACTCCGGTAGATTTAAACTCTTGAGTAATATTGTCTTCGTAAAAAGCTCGTGTATTCCTGTAATTAAAATTGCCCTGTACATTCAATTTCCCGGTTCTATAGTTCAAAAAAGTTGAACCAAAAGCATTGCTATATCTATTATACCAATAGCCTGCATTTAGGTTGCCGGTTAACCCGTACTTATATTCAGATTTTAGAACAATATTAATAATTACGCCACCATTTTGTGCATCATTTTCGGCACCAGGAACAGCCTTTAGCTCATACGATTTTATAGACTCCGAAGGAATAGAGCGCAGATAAGTGAGCAATTGATCTCCTATCAACGGAATTCTTCTATTATCTATGTAAACCGTAACGCTTTCGGATCCTCTGAATAAAATATCCTTTCCTGTTACCTGGACACCCGGTATAACGTTAAATAACCTAAGTGCATCTTCCCCCTTTTCGTATACGCTGCCTTCTACGTTTAATATCAATTTATCGGCTAATCGTTTAATCAAAGGTATTTTACTAGAGATGGTAACACCGCTTAATTTTATGGCTGATATGTTAAGAATAATATCCGGTAACTGAAGGATTTTAGCATCTGTTACTGTAACTTTTTGTGTTAAACTATCCGTTTCAAAGGAAGATACTTTAAGCAGGTAATCGCCCTGCTCATAAACGGTAAGGTTAAATCTGCCGGCAGTATCGGCAAGTGCAGAGGCTATAATATTTTGGTTACTCGCTTTGATGATTTGTATTGTAGCGAATTCAACAGCCTTATGGTCGGAAGTAATTACCCTCCCCTTTAGCATGTATCCTTGCTGCTGTCGTCTTTCCAGCAGAATATTATTATCAATCTGCCGAAAAGAGAAATCTGTATTCTTTAGTAGTTCATACAATGTATTTTCTACTGTTCTGGTGCTAAGGATTAAGTTTAGATCGTTAATTTCTCTGATCTCAGATTTTCTATAGTAGAACCTGAACTTTGTTTGTGCTTCGATCTTTTTTATACCGGCTAGTAAACTTTCATCTTCCAACTTGAGTGTCACTTTATAGTCGCTCATTTTCTGACCGTTTACCGGTACAGCCATGAGGAATTGTAAAGAAATTAAGAAGAAAAGAAATATGACAATACTTACCCGCATCAACCAGATTATAAAGTGTTTATTTAATAATGTTATACCAATGGGATAAGCACATGCCTTCCCTATATTCCACACTATTGCAGAATTTTTCATAGTTTTAAAATGTTTTAAGTGATTCCAATTATTTAAGACCCCGGATATTCCGGGATACCTGTAGACCGATGGCCGTCGGTTTACGGGTTATTTTATCTGATTATACTTCCTTGAAGCATATCCAGCATATATAAAGCTTAGTCGTTATTCATCTAAATAGGTTTTAATTAGTACTAATTGCAGCCTTCGCCATAGATCATTATGTGTCCGCTAGATGTTAGTTTCCAGCTCGCATTATTAAAGTCAGTAATCACATCTAAGATTTTATCCAGTTTATCTCCCCTCAATGCGGCACCGCTGAATCTGCAGTTTTTTAGTTTTTCGTTATTAAAGGCAATCTTCACATCGAAATGCTGTTCGAGCTGTATTGCTGCATCTGCAAATGTGATGTCATCAAAAAGGATATCGTTATCCTGCCAGGCAATGACAGTTTTAGTATCTACTGTTTTTTCAGTAGGTTTTCTGGTCAGCAAATCGACACTTACCTGCTGATTACTTGTAAGAATACTTAAAAGTTTACCATCATCAGCTACACTTACCTTACCTCTGGTTACGGTAACCTCAAGTGTATGGTTGTTTGGATCTTCTTTAATATTAAAGGCCGTTCCAAGCACCGTGGTAAGCACCTTACCTGTATGGATTAGAAAGGGTCTGCTGGCATCGTGTCTTACATCGAAATAAGCCTCACCAGAAAGATATACTTCTCTTGTTTTTCCATCAAAAGCTTTCGCATATTTTAATTCGGAGCCTGCATTTAACCAAACTTTGGTGCCATCGGCAAGTGTTATTTGCTTTTTCTCATGATCAGGAATGGATATTGAAGTTAAATCAGTTGGTAACATCCGTTTTTCTAATAGCGGCCAGGTTAAGTAAAGGCCAAAAACCAGAATTAGTGCTGCTGCTACCCCGGCAATTTTGTACCATAAATGCTTTTGTGATTTTATTGGTACAACTTTAGGTTCATTTTGCTTAATGGAAGCTTTAATGTCCATAAATACGTCTGACAGCCACTTATCTTTACTGGAACTATCTAGCTGTTTCCAGTTGGAATCAGCATTTCCATTTTCTGCCAGCCATTTTTCAATCAACTGATTTTCTTCGATGGAAGTTTCTTTTTTTAGATAACGGTCTAATAAAGCTTCGATATTGTAACGATTCATTTTATCGGATTTTCACAATAGTCGTATGAACTACCGATTGGTACTATAAGAAAATGAAATATTTTTTAATGTTATAAGAAGTAGAGTAAGAATAGATACGTTAATGACTGACGTAAATGCTTTAATGCTGATGTTAGCTGATTTTTAACGGTTTGCTCAGAAAGCTGTAATTTCTCTGCTATTTCTGGAATACTTAAGTTTTCTTCACGGCTTAAGTGGTAAATCTCTCTTACTCTTGGAGATAGTTTTTCGAGAGATTTCCCAAGACTCAGTTTTAGTTCTTTTACTGCTATTTGTTGTTCAATTTCTGATCCTAAACTTGTATGCAGAGCCAATGCCATCCCAATGTAGTCCTCATGGGTAATGTTTTTTCTGATCTTATCAATGATTCGATAGCGAACTAAGGTAAATAAATAAGCCTCCAGGTTTCGATCTACTTTAAGTAGTTTCCTTTCTTCCCACAATTTCACAAAGAGGTCATGAATAATATCGCGTGGGTCCTCCAAATTATACAATTTAGAACTGGCAAATCCGGTTAGGTTCTCTGCGTAACGGGAATATATCTCAGTAAAGGCGGCTTCATCATCTTTTTTTAAAAGATCGATCAGTTGGAGATCGCTTAATGAATTGTATACCGGCATTTATCTTTAGCGTAAATTATTATTGGCGAAGCTACAGAATTTCCATCATATAGGAAGTTGTCGCATTTATACTATCTTAAGAGTACTAGTTTGATGAACTTTAAGTGCATTTTAATCTTAAAGTCATGAGAAAACGTTTCTATTTTTATTTGGCGATTTTTACCTTGAGTATGCTTATTTTTTCTTCTTGTAAAAAAGAAGCAGGACCACAAGGTGATGTGGGTGCAAAAGGAGATCCGGGTATAGCGGGCCCAGCTGGCAGTACGATTCTAAATGGCACAGGAACTCCGAATTTAACATTAGGAAAGAACGGTGACTTCTATCTTGATGTAAAAACGGCTAATCTTTACGGACCAAAAACAAGCAATGGTTGGGGCAGTTCATTAAATCTTAAAGGTACAAATGGCGCTAATGGAGCTACAGGCCCAACCGGAGGACAGGGAGCAACGGGAACAAATGGCACCAATGGTAAAACCATATTGTCAGGAACAGGAATTCCTGCAACCAATTTAGGTACTGTAGGCGATTACTATTTAGATAAAACGACCTATAATTTCTATGGGCCAAAAACCGCTACCAGTTGGGGAACTCCAACAGCTTTACAAGGACCACAAGGACCAATGGGAAATGCAAATATTAAGATTGATGTTTTCTCATTAACAAGCCCAGATTGGCTTTGGTACTCTTATTACAGATTTGGAATTAGCCCTGGATCTTACATATTGTATACCACAAGATATTATGAAAGAAAAGCAGCGGCACTAACTTCAGATTTTTTGAATGGAAATGGTATTGTAATGGTTTACATATCATCTCAACCCATAGCTAATCAAAACGCATGGATTCCGCTTCCTTTTAATATCAGAGACTCATTTAACACATACGATTATAGCATTTATTACGATACTTTAATTGGAGAAGTAAGATTACACTTCTTCTTTAGTGCAGCTACAGTTAATCCACCTGATCTGAAGACCTACCCTATTGATAATTATAGATTTAAAATAGTTGTTGCAACAGGAACTGTTGTCAGCTCACTTTCACAGGCCAATATTGACAAAAATGATAAAGTTGCTGTGGCTAAATTTCTTGGTGTTCTTGCAAATGGCGCTAATTGATTGACCGCAGACTTTAACACTATTTAACACCTAGCCCACTGTGAGTTAACAAATTAAACCATCGTAATTACATAACTTTATGTATGCGTTTAATAGCTCTCCTTTTAATTTTACAATGCTATCTGGTACAGCAGGTTTCGGGTCAGGTTGTCACCGGTACAGTAGTCGACAGGGATTCACGTCTCTTGTTAGAAAATGTTGAAGTAAACAATGTTATCACCAAAGAAAAGGCAACAACTAATGCTAAAGGCGAGTTTAAAATTAAGGCCACTGTCAATCAAACACTGGTTTTCATTCAACCGGGTTACTTTTCCGACACACTATTTTTGATCAATGTAAAACCTATACGTAAATACATGATCCTGAACAACAGATTTCTTAATACTGTAGAAATCAAGGCTGAGGCATTTCAGCCTGAAATACAGTATGCAGACGTATATCGAAAAGCGAAAGTTATTAGGCTGGCTCAGAACCAGCCATTCGCACTCTCCCTTTCAAGGATTTTTGGTCGGGAGGGAAAGTTTGCAAGGCGCTTTAAAAGGAAATTAGAGCGTGAAGTAACTGAGCGCAAGATTGATCAACGCTTTAATGAAAAGGTCGTCAAAGCCTTAACTCCACTGACAGGAGCTGAGCTGGATTACTTTATGGTGTTGTATAGACCAACTATTAAAAAACTAGACAAGATGGATGACGATGATTTGAAGTTTTATTTGATGGATGCATATAAAGAATTTAAGGCATTACCACCAGAGAAAAGGATTTCGCCTTCATTGAAAAGTAATTAGTATAAAATTCTTTCTAATTCAATCAGTATATTGTTGCTCAAAAAATCTACTAGCTTTAAGGATAAATAATGGGTAAAAAGAAAAATATTTTCGCAATTGTCGGCAGTGCAAGCCGCAATTCTTCGAATCAAAAGCTTGTAGAAAATTTTGTAAAAATGACGATAGATGATTTCAACGTTACGGTTTATTCTGATTTAAAACTGCTACCCCATTTCGACCCTGAATTATCTATTGAAAATACACCAAGGGAAGTTCTCGATTTCAGAGAAAATGTAAATCAGGCTGATGCAATTTTAATTTGTACTCCTGAATATGTTTTCAGTATTCCAAGCGGATTAAAAAACGTGATTGAGTGGTGTATTGCTGTAACTGTGTTTAGTGATAAACCAATCGGTATAATCACTGCTTCAGCTAATGGTGAGAAGGGACACGAAGAACTGCAGCTTATTATGCGCACCCTGATGACAAAATTTACTGAAGACACGACTTTATTAATCCAGGGGATAAAAGGTAAAATAAATGAGCAGGGAGAAATAACAAACCCTGATACCTCAGCGCAGTTAACGAAATTTATTGAGGCCTTTAAAATTCAAATAGTAACTCATTAAGCTTAGTTATTCTTTGAACTTAATTGTTCTTATCGCATAAAGTAGTTTTTTTTCATTTTCGGGTTTAAGGTCTTCCCCATTTAACTGAAATCTATCAACTTCTGAACCTTTGACCCAAACGCTGTCAATATATATTCCCGTTGTACCATGTCCTGTTTTCTTCGGGTATATTATTTTAACTTTTTTATTGTCAATTATTTCAAAGCTTACTTTATTCTTTAAAAATTTTTCGAGATTAACAGTATCCTTTCTTCCATAATACTTATAAAAGAGCGTATCGGATTTTGATTTCTCTTTATCTCGTAAAAACACACGGTCATTTTCCAAATAGTACGATTTTTCTTCTTCCAATGAACTTGAATACCAACCTAGGTCAAAGGAAATAGTGTCCGTTTCGTCAATTGCAATTTTCCCAACAAAAGAATCAATACTTTTTTGTTTTAATATTTTCCAGCTGCTTGGTACTTCAATAGTGAAATGGCCCGCATCTAACGTCTTTGACTTGTGTTGACACGATAAAAGTATCATTAAGAGGGGAAAAAGTAAGTTTTTTTTCATTAGTGCTTAGCAGGCTTATAGTCGCACTCACCCCCTAAACCTCTCTCATAAAGCTGCCTAAGGATTGACTCATCTTTTCCACCATATCTTATACCTGAAACACAAGAAACCTCCATGGCACATATAGCTCTTTCAAGCTCTTCAGGTGTCTGTGGTTGTCTTTTAAAGTAGCAGTGTCCCCACTCAGTCTTTGAATGATCAATTAGGTCAGGCGCCTCTGCTTCCGGAGCCCCACAAGCAGTACAAACCTGATTCTTAACATAAAAATCTCCTTCAGAGTTTTCAGAAAATCTTTTGGGCAACTTGTTTCCAAAAACAAAGTCAAATAATTTCATTTGTATTTTTGTTAGTTATTAGGCATTTGTTTAGAATTACTACTTTTAAATGTACGAAAGTTTTATTCTAATAATCTCCATTTCGGAGCAACTAGCTCAGTTAAAACTCCATACATTTGGACATTAGTGATAATTGCATAATTACCAAATTAAGCTAAAATATAGAAATACGACAAATGATAAGATTTTTGCATTTAATAATGAAAAACACAATACTCCTTTTATTGACCTTATTCTCACTTTCTGTTTTTGGACAAGAAAATAAATCAGAAGCAGGCGGACCTCCAAAAATTTCAGAGTTGATCGGTTTCTGGAAAAAGGTTGAATTTCCAAATGAGGAAAAAGTAAACAAAGTCAATCCTTGGCCTCAAAAACATCAGTGGTTTGCATTCTATGAAAATGGTAAAGTATATTCAATGATGTCCGACAAAGATTATGATTATTCATTGAAAGACTTGAAAAAAGTCTTTAGTTCTCTACCAGCTAATAAAACGCCAAATTATAAATTAGATGGCCAATTTTTGACTATAGACAACAAAGAAATTAAGGATTATCAAGAATTATGGGGAGTGAATTTGTTTGCAATTGATGTAAATGACTTCTTAAAAAAGGGAAATCTGATAATGTCTCTAGACGATGGAAAAGGGAATGCAGTTTATTATAGGTTATTAAAGAAAATAGAATAACAACCTCTTCCGCTTCATCAAATCTAAAAAAAGCACCGTTAACAATAGCCATGCTATAGTTAACGGTGCTCATGAAAGTCATCTATGATTTAATTACAATAAATCAAATCTGTCTAAATTCATTACTTTACTCCAAGCTGCGACAAAGTCTTTCACAAATTTGCCCTGAGCATCCGCACTTCCGTATACTTCTGCGATAGCCCTCAGTTCCGAGTTAGAACCAAAGACAAGATCTGCACGGGTAGCGGTCCATTTTACAGCACCGCTGGCACGATCACTACCTTCATATAGTTCTCTATCTTGAGACACGGCCTTCCATGCGGTCCTCATGTCGAGTAGATTTACAAAGAAATCATTGGTAAGCTGGCCGGCACGTGAGGTGAAAACACCATGTTTAGAGCCATCAAAATTTGTATTCAATGCGCGCATACCTCCTACCAAAACTGTTAACTCAGGAGCTGTAAGTGTAAGTAAGTTAGCTTTATCTATTAACAATTCTTCGGTAGATACAGGGAATTTTGATTTACGGTAATTGCGGAAACCATCTGCTATTGGCTCCAAAAAGCCTACAGAATCCACATCTGTTTTTTCTTGCGAAGCATCTGTACGACCAGCTGCAAAAGGAACTGCAATTGTGTGTCCTGCATCTTTTGCCGCTTTTTCAATACCTGCGCCACCGGCCAGTACGATCAAATCTGCTAAAGAAACTTTTTTACCGCTCGCTTGCGCACCATTAAAATCTTTCTGAATACCTTCTAACTTATCAAGCACCTTTTGTAACTGTGCCGGGTTATTTACCTGCCAATATTTTTGAGGAGCCAAACGAATACGCGCGCCATTAGCACCACCACGTTTATCAGAACCACGGAAGGTAGAAGCTGAAGCCCATGCTGTAGAAACCAGTTCCGACACGCTCAATCCTGACTCCAATACTTTTGCTTTTAAAACTGTAATATCATTTTCGTCTATTTGTTTATAGTCTGCCGCAGGAATAGGATCTTGCCAAAGTAGTTCTTCAGCTGGTACATCTGGACCCAGGTAACGAGCACGAGGTCCAAGATCACGGTGTGTTAATTTAAACCAAGCACGCGAAAAAGCATCAGCAAACTCATCAGGATTTTCCAGAAAGCGCCTTGATATTTTTTCGTAAACCGGATCAACTCTTAATGAAATATCTGTGGTAAGCATTGTAGGCGCATGTTTTTTTGAGCTATCAAATGCATCCGGTATGATATCCCCGGCATCTTTAGCTACCCATTGGTTTGCACCGGCAGGACTTTTAGTAAGTTGCCATTCAAAACCAAACAGGTTTTCGAAGAAATTATTGCTCCATTTGGTTGGTGTTTTTGTCCAGATTACTTCGAGACCACTTGTAATGGCATCAGCACCCTTACCCGAGCCATAACTATTTTTCCATCCCAAACCTTGCATTTCCAAATCGGCAGCTTCAGGCTCTTTACCTACATGCGTTGCTGGAGCAGCACCATGCGTTTTACCAAAACTATGGCCACCTGCAATTAACGCAACCGTTTCTTCATCGTCCATTGCCATGCGACCAAAAGTATCACGGATGTCTTTAGCAGCAGCGACAGGATCAGGGTTTCCATCAGGTCCCTCAGGATTAACATAAATAAGTCCCATCTGCACCGCAGCAAGTGGCTTCTCTAAATTACGAGAATGTATATTACCATCAGCATTATCGTCTGACGACACTACTCCATGTTCTTTTTCAACACCTTCTGATCCGTGGGCGTACCGCAGGTCGCCGCCAAGCCAGGTACTCTCAGAGCCCCAATACACATCCTCATCCGGTTCCCATACATCTGCCCTTCCACCAGCAAACCCAAATGTTTTAAAGTCCATTGATTCAAGCGCCACATTTCCGGTCAAAATCATCAAATCTGCCCATGAAATTTTTTGGCCATACTTTTGTTTAATTGGCCAAAGCAATCTGCGGGCCTTATCTAAACTTACATTATCAGGCCAGCTATTAAGTGGGGCAAAACGCTGTTGTCCTGCTCCGGCACCACCACGGCCATCACCTACACGATAGGTACCTGCACTATGCCATGCCATACGAATAAACAACGGACCATAATGCCCAAAATCTGCCGGCCACCAATCTTGCGAATCAGTCATAAGTGCATGAAGGTCTTTTTTCACGGCCTCCAAGTCAAGGCTATTAAAAGCTTTTGCATAATCGAAATCCTCATTCAAAGGATTGGACAATGAAGAATGCTGACGCAGGATACTTAACTTTAATTGGTTGGGCCACCAGTCGCGATTTCTGGTACCGCCACCACCAACATTGTGTTTCATAGTTCCATTATGAAATGGGCATTTACTGATATCATTTGATTCGTTTTCCATTTTTATTAATTTATGGTGTTGAACTTATTTAATAGGTCGTTCTGACTATTTATAAATTTATGATATTAGAACAAATAATCACAATCATTTAATTCTATAATTAGATAGTTAAAATCTATTGGGCCATTTGAAATGTAATTCTAAAATATGGGGATATTTCAGCAAGATTGAGACGCATATGCTAAATGTTGAGACAGAAATACAATCCTGATACATCTCAATCACCTAATTTTACAGTTCAAATAACCAAAATTAATTCTACACACACAGAGATGAACAAATCTAACAGATTAAAGTTTTTGGGTTTGCTGACTTGCTTTTTCGCAATTGGCCAAACCCAAGCTCAGGACAGGAAGGCACCATCCTATCCGCTAATCACCCACAATCCTAATTTCAGCATCTGGTCTAATACAGATGAGCTTAATGCATCTACTACTACACACTGGACAGGTGCAGATCACTCGCTTTTAGGTCTGATCAATGTGGATGGTAACATCTACCGCTTCCTCGGACAGGAAGAGGCAAGCTACAAAACAATACTTGGAACTTCAGATGAAACACCATATACAGTTAAGTATACTGAAACAGCTCCTCAGGGCAACTGGATGTCGGCTTCTTATGCTGCCAGTGACTGGAAGTCGGGATCTGCTCCTATAGGTGATGACGCCAAGCAGGTAAAAACACTTTGGAAATCTGACGACATCTGGGTTAGAAGAGTTTTCAATATTGCCAATCCTGCCAGCATCAATGAATTGTTGTTAAAGATGAACCATGATGACAACATCGAAGTGTTTCTGAATGGAAAAAAAGTATATCAAAAACAAGGTTGGACCAATACTTTTCAGTATTTCCCGATCAACAAAAGCGATTTGAAGGCTGGCCAGAATGTGATCGCTATCCACTTGGCTAATTCGGCTGGTGGCAGGTATCTGGACTTTGGTTTGGCTGATAAACTAAAGGACAATGCAGCGAAGATTCAACTAGCGAAACAGAAAAATGTAGAAGTAACTGCTACGCAGACAATCTATAGTTTTACTTGTGGTAAAGTAGATTTAAAACTGACCTTTACTTCGCCTTTACTTATGAATGATTTAGGCTTACTGGCTCGCCCGGTTTCTTATATCACCTACAATGTGCAAGCCAATGACAAAAAGAATCACGCAGTAAAAGTTTTCTTAAGTGCTTCTTCAAATATTGCTGTATATAAGCCATCGCAAGAAGTAACTGCAAAAAAATACTCAACCGCTAAATTATCTATCCTTAAAGCAGGTACAGTAGAACAACCGGTTCTGCAAAAAGGCGCAGATGATATGCGTATCGACTGGGGTTATTTCTATGTAGCTGCGCCTAAAACCAGCAACGCTATACAGTTCATCACAAGTGCTAATACTGCAGCTGATGCTTTCAGAAATGGTTCTTCAGTTTCTACGGCATCACGTGGAAAGTCGCTTGCATTAAATACAGTTGTTCCTTTTGGAACTGTTGGTCAAAAACCTGTAGAACGTTTCGTTGAACTAGGTTATGATGAAGTTTTAGCCATCCAATATTTCAAAAACAACCTAAGACCTTGGTGGAACAACTCTGGTAAGGAAACTATGGAAGGTCAATTGACTGATGCAGCTAATCAATACAAAGAGGTAATGCAGAAATGCGAGACTTTTAACAAAGAGGTATATGCTGATGCATTTAAATCCGGTGGCAAGGAATATGCACACTTGTGTATTCTAGGTTACCGTCAGAGTATTGCGGCCCATACTTTGGTAAAAAGTCCTGATGGTGAAATCTTATGGTTGTCTAAAGAAAATAACAGTGGTGGTTTCATCAATACTGTAGATGTAACTTACCCTTCGGCACCGCTTTACTTAATTTACAATCCGACTTTATTGCAAGGTATGTTAAACGGCATTTTCTATTTCAGCGAAAGCGGCAAATATCCTCATCCATGGGCTGCACACGATTTGGGAACCTATCCATTGGCTAATGGTCAAACTTATGGTGAGCCAATGCCTGTAGAAGAATCCGGAAATATGATTATCCTTACCGCAGCAATTACTAAGGCTCAGGGTAATGGTGACTATGCAAAAAAACACTGGAAAACATTAACTATCTGGGCAGATTATCTAACCAAGGAAGGATTGGATCCTAAAACACAGTTGTGCACGGATGATTTTGCCGGTCACTTGGCTAGAAATGCAAACTTATCAGTTAAGGCAATTGTAGGGATTGCTTCTTACGCTCAAATGGCTCAAACACTTGGCTATACTGAAACTGCTAATAAATACAGAGCGATAGCTGAAAGCATGGTACCTAAATGGATAGAAATGGCTGACGCTGGTGATCACTATGCGTTAACTTTTGACGATAAAAACACCTGGAGCCAGAAATATAACCTGGTTTGGGATAAAGTTTTAGATTTAAACTTGTTCCCACAAAAAGTTTATGATACGGAGATCAAGTATTATCTGAATAAACAGAATAAATTTGGCTTACCTCTAGACAGCAGAAAAGCTTATACTAAAAATGACTGGATCTTATGGACAGCAACTTTTGCTCCTACACAAAAAGATTTTGAAGCACTTGTAAGTCCAGTTTACAGACATGCAATCGAAACAGAATCACGTGTTCCTTTAAACGATTTCTATGATTCTAATACTGGTATTCGTGACAACTTCAAAGCGAGAAGCGTAGTTGGCGGTTTCTACATGAGACTTTTTGCCGACAAGCTAAAAGGAAAATAAACCAGCATTTACTGAAATGAATATGAGAGGGCGTCTGGTAGACGCCCTCTTTTTTTTGTTTTATCTTTGTGCCATCATGAACAGTGAAATTGCCAAAAAAAATAAAAAAAACAGCTTTCTATTTCTCATCTACTTAGGAGGACTAAGTATTATTGGATTTTTGTCTACAGATATGTACCTGCCGGCATTTGATAAAATGCGTGTAGATCTGAATACCAGCAAAAGCAATGTAAGTGCTACACTGAGTTTATTTTTGGCAGGATTTGGAATTGCACAATTATTATGGGGTCCAATCTCCGATAAAGTTGGCAAACCCAAAACCGTTTTAATGGGATTAAGCATCTTTACAATTGCTTCACTAGGTATTTATTTTACCAAAAATGTAAATATCTTATTATTTCTAAGATTAGTGCAGGCAATTGGTGTTTGTGCAGCCGCAGTAAGCTGGCAAGCATTAGTTATCGAAAGATACCCAAAGGAAGAAACCAATAAAATATTTGCTACTATTATGCCCTTAGTGGCGCTCTCTCCAGCACTAGCCCCATTAATGGGTGCTTTTTTACTAAATTATTTTGGATGGAGATCTATATTTATAGCGCTAGCTATAATTGCAGTATTGCTCATCTTATATACCTTAACAATAAAAGAAACTAAAATAGGTAATAGCCAAAATACTAAATCGGCTGGTCCACCATCAGAAAAAACTTATTTATCACTTTTAAAGTCTAAAAGATATTTCGGAAATATATTAATTTATGCACTTTGCTCGGCGGCTTTTTTTGCCTGGCTTACCGGTTCTCCTTTCTTTTTAAAAGAACTTGGATACAATGAAAGTCAAATAGGCTTTAGTTTTTTTCCTCAAACCATTGCTTTTTTGGTTGGAGGTTATGGATACAGAAGCTTATCAAATAAAATAGAAGGAAAGAGACTACTTCCGGCATTGCTTATATTATACTCGCTAAGTGCAATATCACTCTACCTGGTTACTATATTAATTACCCCAACATTAACCATATTGTTAATACCATTTTGTTTAATGGCTTTATCAAATGGTGCGTGTTACCCTATAGTTGTCGCAGAAGCTTTAAAATCATTCCCAAATAACTTAGGAAAAGCTGCAGCTATGCAAAATACGGTTCAGTTAGGAATTTGCTTCTTGGCAAGTGCAGTTGTTTCGTTCTTTTCAAAAGATGCATTGTTAACCACTACAATTGTAATGACCTGCACAATTCCATTTGTTTATGTAGGATACAGATTGAGTTTAAAAAGCTAATCCTATAGGATATAATTTTAGCATAACTTGAAGTAAACATATCCTATTTTTTTTCCTATTTTAGTTTTCTTACAACGCTTTTCTTCGATAACTAGATACATGGAATATAATTATCAGGGTATTACAAAAAACTGGAAGCTCTTAGTCGAAGGCGAAAAACAAGGTCTTTATACTTGTTTCAACTTGTTCTACGATGACTTGTATCGTTTTGGAATGTCATTATACCGAAATCCAGAACTCGTTAAAGAGAGCATTCAAAACCTGTTTATAGAGCTTTGGCAAATAAGAGATAAACTAACCCACGTACAAAACATTCAACAATATGTTTTTACCGTTTATAAAAGGATCATGTATAAAACCTATCAAAAGGAAATCCGCAAGGATCCTGGTAACGTTGTGCATCTGGAAGACCTTAATGAACAATATGTTTCTGTTCATTCTTATGAAGCAATACTAATTGCCAGTCAGGAGGATGAGCACCTAAGAAAACGATTGGAGCGTGCACTTAACAAACTTACACCAAGGCAAAAGGAGATTGTACAGCTACGTTATTTTGAATGTCTATCGTTCAAAGAAATTTCACACAAAACGGAGCTTACAGAAAGAACGGTTTACAACACCCTTCATAATGCAATCAACGTTTTGCGTGATGCTCTTCTTTCTATTCTTATTCTTATGATCTTGAACGAACTCTAGATCTTCAACTTGATATTTCTTTTTTCGAGTAAACCTGTAACAAATACAATAAGCAAGGCATAAATCAATGATTTAAATAAACCTGGCACTCCTGTACGCAACACATCTGGTAACTGCGATAGACCCAGTAATCCTATTAATGCATAATGTATATACGGTATTAAATAACAGGTAAGCGTACTGGTACCTGCTGATTTAACATAGTTATACCAGGTTACTACTTTTCGAATATCACTAATGTATACCGTTACTAAAAATCCAAGAACCCCTATGCCCGAGCAGATGGCCGTCCATGATGGAGTTGCTCTGATCTTAGAAATCCCCCAAATCGGGCGCGTAAGTAAGCCAAAGACAATCAGAATACCTGCGAACAGGACCATTTGTATCCAGAATTTTTTACTAGCAGAACTAAGATTTCGGTACGAAATTGAGGTAACGATTCCGGCCATACTGAATGCAGGCATAGATCCGTCACCCGCAATCCAAATGTATTTTTTTATACTTTCTATTGGCACTAGCCAACCTAAATTGGAGGCGCAGCTAAAGAACATAAAAAAAACAAGGGCAAGAACCAGAAGTATAGGTTTTCCGGCCGAGAAAAGATAAACACAAGAAGCAATGAAATAAGCCCAGCCAATTAATCCCAGTATACCCCACCAATGAATACCCATAGCAGTTATTCCATTGCCAGATTCTGTTTTATAGAGGGCGGCCAACATGGCCAGCATCAAAACTCCCCCAGCCTTTAACAATTTCACGCTTAATAATTCAGGCTTTTTATAGGCCATCCATATCAGAAAAAAGGCAATTACCAATAAAATCATCCAGACATCCTTAGGCAAAATTGCATCATCTGCATAACCTTCTGAATTGACAAGGAACAAACCCATTATCAATAATGCTATTGTTCTGGCTACAATATGAAAAAATATAGTAGTATTGGCATCTCCCTTTTTTCTTCTGCTCTCTATAGCATAGGGCACAGATAATCCAACAATAAATAAAAAAGCGGGAAATACGACATCGGCAAGCCCCATGCCATCCGCATCTGCCGAAACATGATCAAGCCAGCCCGGAATATCAATCAAGGTCCACAGGTCGTTTACAAAAATCATTAATATCATCACAATTGCTCTGAAAGCATCAATAGAAATCAGTCTGCGCAATGGTACAACTGGATTAATTGTCATTTGAGTATCTGGCTTAATGTATTCATCAAAGAATTTTCTCCCGCTGCATCATAGTCGCCTGCCCAAAGGTACGCTCCTTTAAAACCTTTTTCTTTTATGTAATTGGCTTTTTGCGTCACCAGAGGAATACCATTGAAATATACACCTTTAGCTTCAGCAGCCGTGAATTCTTTTTGCGCAGCGGTTGGATCCTTTACTAATATGTCCTTAAATGGCATATAGTCATAAGATCCCCAGCTCAGGTTATTACCATCTCCATCTAATTCAAGGTACCTCACACCAAAGGCTGGAATTCCTAAAACTATTTTATTGGCAGGAATACCTTTATTTCTCCAGATGGTTGCGCCATCATTCATAAAACTAAGTGAGGATTGCTGTCCTAAAGGAGCCCCGGGCCCCACATGAGCACCATCCTCAAATGCATGAACATTTATCCAGTCGGCCTTTGAAAGATCTGTGTATTCCCAGTGCATATAGTTTGTAGTTACCGTGGCGGTAACAATGCTTCCGGCAGGTAGGGCCGCCTTCAATTCTGATACAAAAGGGCCAACTGATTGGGCACTTTTAGCTGAGACATCATAAACGTCGTTACTTAAGTCTGTCATCATAACATCTATTCCGTCCAGTTTTCTGTTTACTACATATTCGGTTAGCGTTTTTACCAAAAGAGCTCTTTTGGCTGCATCACTTATTACCAATCCAAAATCAGTACTGTTGTATAGCGACCATCCATCTACTCCCGACAGTCGACCTGCGACACCCAATAGCACAGGAACACCGTTCATGTGGCCTCTCGCAACGAGTTCATCTATATTTTGGTTCTGATTGCCCTTTGAAAAATCAATTCCTCCATCAGGGAGTACCCTTGCGCCGCTAAAAGCTACGTGCGAAACATTAGTCCAGGTAACATTAGCAGAAACCCCATTTTCAGAAAGGTAAGGCATGTTTACAAATGGGCTAACTTTAGGTGTATAAGTGGATGGGCTAACCAAAACCTTAGATAGGCGTGTTGCAGTCTGTCCATTAAATGTTGCTTCCAGTTTAATTTCAAATTCACCACCTGCAGTGGGCGTAAACGTAAAGGCAGTATCTGTTGAAACCTCTTTGCCGTCGACCTTCCAGCTTAATTTTGTTTTAGCACCAGGAGCCGGAGAAAATAGCAAGCGGTTATAGATAGCCGATTGCCCTTCTTGTATAATTCTGGACGGTGACTGAAATACTAAGCCCTGGTCAAAAATCCTGGGGTGAAAATCTCCGCCAACCTCACTATTATCTTTTTTACACCCAAGCATAAATACGAGCAAGGGGAATATAAGGTATATTATTTTTTTCATCTGAATATCTTTATTATCTTAAATAACTTCTTTTATTGCACTTATTGAATTTGGGCATTTATCGCCGATAAAAGTGATTTATCCCCTGTCCCATCGCCGAACAATTGCCAAATCATGACGCCCCCTGCTCTTTTATTTAAAGCAAAGCTTACCTTTTTCTTTATGGTTGGTAATCCGTTGTAATAGATCGTTCCCTGATTAGGTACCACAACAAAATCAACGAGCTCTGAACCAGGAAACCCTTTTACAATATCACCATATGAATAACTTTCCTGAATTGAAGGACCGAAACCATATCCATAAAAAGGCAGGCCCAGCGTGAGCTTATTTGCAGGTATAGCCCTTGATGTGTTCCAATAAGCAAAATCTGCTTCTGCCGCTTCATAGGTTGAATGCGGGCCTGGCTTTTCTTTGTTCCATGGGCCCGTCTGGTCATAAGACATGATATTGATCAGGTCGAATAAAGCCAGCGCCTTATCTGATATTGCATTCCCGTTCCAGGTTGCAACTGCAGCTGTCAGTAGTTTTTTATGTGGTTTTAGAGCAGCTGACAATTCAACAATCAATCCTTCATAATTCAGGTCTATAAAATCTCCCTCCAGATCAACATCTACTCCATCAAAATTATAGGTATTGGTCAGTTTAACCAGTTCCTTAACCAATTCAGCACGTTTATCTGGTTTTATGAGTTCTTTTAGATGTTGCGGGGCATTTCCTCCTCCAAAGGAGAACAATACTTTTACCTTATTGTCATGTGCTCTTTTTATGGCTGCTGTTAATCCTAGTGATGGACTGAACAATCCATTGGCATCCGGATTTAAAAATGCGATGTTTAAATGTGTGATCTTGCTGAAATCCAGCTTAGCAGAAGCTGCATCTAAATCGCCACTCCCAAATATATATCCAACAACATAAAACTCTTTATTCTTTTTATCTGGAATACTTGGATCTATTGCTTTGGATTTAGCACAGGAAACCATCACTGCAAACAAACAAACGATTTGTATTAATAATATTGACTTTCTCATCATATTAAAATTAGGTTTAACATTATGGTTTATCCCACCAAACCCTGTTTGTCCAGGTATTACCACCAGGGCCAATTGCAGCTACGGCCGCCGCCGCATTCACCGCATTTTGCTCCAGTTCAAAAATCGGGTATTCGAACCTTCTAGGGGTAGTTTGAACTGATGAGTCGTAATTGGTAGATGAGGCTAAAACCGGGAATCCACTTCTTCTCCAATTCGCGTAAGCCTCGGGTCCGTTTAAAAGCAATGCGATCCAAAGCTGTTTATTGATCATCTCAATTTCCCTTCCCGGAATCAGGTTATTACCTTTTATGAAATTGCTGATGTCTGTTGAGCTGATGGAAGGCCCACCAGGGAAAAGGCTTAACTGTGAAATTGCAGCTTCAATACCTTTTGCATAATGTTCCGCTGCTGTTCCTCCAAAGTTTGCCCCCCACCTAACTGTTGCTTCGGCAAGAAGCAATTCAACTTCAGCATAAGTCTGATGAAGAAACGGCGCATTATTCCTAATAAGGAAATTGGCCAATTGTGCTTTTTGATCATTATTTACAGCTTCAGTTGGTCCAACACCCGGTATATCGATGGTAATCGGATTCATCCAACCGTCCCAAATATATTCGTTCGGAGGTACTCCGTTATAGCCAATTTGCGCTTTGACCTGATCTGTTATGTCTATACGATCAAAAGGTCTGTTCACAATATCAATATAATATTTTACCATATGTGAAAGACGAGGATCATTGGTATTTCTCAGTTGTTCAATGAAAGGATCTTGAACACGAGGAATAACCTCAGACTGGCAAAAGGCAGCTGAAACGCCATTTCCTCTTATATCTACATAGCTGTTTTGGACATCCTGATGAACTAATTTACACAGCTCTGCGTTACTGCTAAATACTCCTGCGGTATATGCGGCCTGTGCTTCCGCCTTTGCTTTATCAGGATTAATCTTTACCAAACGCATGGCATACCTCAATCTCAATGAATTGGCGAATTTTTTCCATGAAGCAATTCCTCCGTTGTAGAAAAGATCACCCTTTACCGCATCTTTAGCAGCATCAAGTTGGGCAGAGGCCTCAGCTAGTTCTTTAAAAAAGTCGTTATAAATATCTTCCTGCTTATCAAACTTCGGTTGTATTATTCCGTCTGTAAATGCCTTTCCTGCTTCAAAATATGGGATATCTCCATATACATCTGTCATTCTGGCAAACTCATATACCTTCATAATACGACAGATGGCATTCAGATTTGTTTTAGTAGGATCGTTTTTAGTGCGGTTAACCGCATCTACAATATTTACCACATCATTATTGTAGGTATTATTCCACAAAGAGGAAAGGTAATTCCGGTCGTACACGTAGAACTGGCCATTTCTATTTAGCCAGATTCCTCCGATTTGCTGTACAAGAGGCATTGTAAATACAAGCCCCAATTTCTCGTTTACTTCCAGATCTCCCGAGAAGCGTAGTTGAACGTTTGTGAGCTGTAACGAGGGATCAAGATTACTTGACCTGGTAGGATCAATGTTTACATCCCCAAATTTTTTACAGGCACTCAGCATCAATACCATTATAGTAATTAGAGCTGCATATTTTTTTATATTCGTTTTCATGTTTATCTCCCTTGATGAATCTCTTAAAACTTAAAGTTTAAATTAAAGCCCCAACTGCGTCTGGTTGGCAAAGAGCCATACTCCAAACCCTGCCCATTTCCATTGTTGTAATTAGAATCAGGATCTACATTTGGCACATCACTAAAAAGAATAAATGGATTTCGGCTTACTACAGCCACCTGTATATTTCTAACCCCAAATTTTGCAGAGATTTTTTCGGGAATAGTGTACCCCAAGGTGATCTCGCGCATTTTAACATAAGTTCCGGAGTAGATATATGGTCTGGCTACGCCTCCACTTGATACAATCTGTGGCCAGTAAACAGACGGGTCAACTGCTTTTGTGTTTTTAATAAAATTGCCGTTCTCGTCCTTCACAACACCTTCTGGAACCAAGCCCCTCACCTTCCCTATTGCCTTCCATTGATCAAGTGTGTAACCCTGAGCCTGTCTGTCTTCTTCCGATGCAATCCATTCTTCACGTCCGGCAAGGGTGGTATTCAGACTGCCACGACTTGCGGCAAATAGATTTGTCATTGAAAACAGGTCTGACCCGAACTTAACATCAATAAGCGCACTTAAACTAAAGTTTTTGAAATAAACGGTATTGCTAACACCACCTGTCCAATCGTAAATCCCTTTACCAACCACTTGTCTTTCGTCGCTTTGTAAAGGCAAAAGTGTTGTCGGATCCAGTATAACATTTCCATTAGGATCTTTCTGATAGTCGAAAGATAGAATTGAACCATAGTTTTCGCCAGGCTTTGCAATTACTGCAACTCCCATCCATCTGGCCTCTGATAAGGTTAAAAAAGGTACACCATCGGCCAATGATTCAACTTTATTAATATTACGAGCAAAATTAAAGCTCACATCCCATTTAAAATCTTTCCTGGCAACCGGGCTTGCAGTAAGCAATACCTCAATCCCTTTGTTTGAAACCACTCCGGCATTGATCATCCGCGTAGAAAAACCTGAAGAGAAAGGACTAGGAACATTATTGATCTGATCTCTTGACCTTTGGTTATAATAGGTAACATCGAGCCCAATTCTGTTTTCGAAGAACTTTAATTCCGTACCTATTTCCCATGAACGCGTACGGGTTGGTAATAGATTGGCATTTGGCATTCTGGAAGTATTCAGTCCTCCATAAGACATTCCGTTAAAAGACAAGGGATTTACAGAATAGTACAAATCCAATAAATAAGGGTCAGTATCACTGGCTACTTCAGAAATTGCTGCTCTTAATTTACCCATCGTTAAAACCTTATTGCTTAATTTAAAGGCATCGGAGAAGACAAAACTTGAAGACAGTGAGGGATAAACATAATCTTTATTCAAAGTAGAGTAAGCATCATTCCTAACTGTTGCATCTAGATACAAATAACCCTTGTAACCCACACTAAGCAAGGCATAAATGGAGTTTAAGTTCTTTTTATACGGGACAGGTATAATACTCTTATCGGTAAAGCTTGTAGGAGTAATTGCATCTGGAACCGTAAGGTTTGTGAACTGCATAAAGTCCGCATTATTATGTACTCTTGAAATGCTACCACCTAAACGTGCTGCCAGATAAAGAGACGGCGTAACCTGTTTTTGGCCGGTAATTAATACATCTGCTTCTGTAGTTACATGCTTTCTGTTGATCTGATCCAGCGCCCCTGTCACCACACCAGGTGTTGTTCTGGGACTGAACTTTTCAAAATTAATATAGGTAAGGTCTGTTGATCCACGGCCTTGAATACTCAACCAATTAGTGATATCGTAGTTCAATTGCAAAGCCCCCAAAAGACGATTCTTTTTTGTGGTATTCTTCATTTCGTTAATTACCCAATATGGATTTAAACGATATTGACCACCGCCCCATTCGATATAAGAACCGTCAGGGTTTTTATATGTTTTGGCAAACCATGCCTGATCCACATTATTTGCAAGCCCAATAAAAGCATTTCCAATATTTCCCGGATCATCAGCTAAAGCAGGACGATTATTTACATTCTCGTCCATATAAAAAGCCCTGGCTTCCAGAGAGAGCTTAGAGCCGAATTTTGATGTTCCATTAAAAGTAAAGGAATTCCTTCTGATGCCACTTTCAGGGATGATGTCATTATTTCTAAGATCAGTCGCAGAAAATCTGATAGATGATTTTTCGTTGGCATTACTGAAAGAAACATTATTGGTAAATGTGGTACCTGTTCTGAAAAAGCCGCCAATGTTATCTCCAATCTTTTGATAAGGTCTGTAAACATCATCATAAGAGATGACCATAAGGTCAGGATCCAATCTGGCACCAAAATTATTAAACATGGATGTTTTGGCCTGCAAAGAAGAAGTGTTAATTGTTTGGTTACGACCCTGCCCGTACAAATACTGATAACCATCAAAGGAAGTCAACTGATTCTCAAAAGACGCAGTGCTGTTTACCTCGATACCAAGATCAGAATTACCTTTTCCTCTTTTAGTTGTAATAAGAATAACCCCGTTGGCAGCCCTTGCACCATACAAAGCTGATGCAGAAGGGCCTTTTAACACACTAATTTTATCAATATCGTCTGGATTTATTGCTGATATGGCATCTCCAAAATCATATCCCTGAGCGTACATTTCAGAGCCGGTACCTCCATAATTTGAATTATCAATTGGAACACCATCTACTACGTACAAAGGTTGATTATTCCCCGTAACTGTAGTATTACCCCTAATGATGACTCTGGATGATCCGGCCGGCCCTCCTGCTGTACTGTTAACTATAAGACCCGCTACTTTTCCTGCTAAAGAATTGATTACGTTCGTTTCTCTAGCTTTTTTTAATCCTTCGCCGTCTACCTCGGAAACTGCATAACCTAGTGACCTTTCTTCCCTTTTAATACCTAAGGCAGTAACTACAGTTTCTTTCAGTTCAAGCGATTCTTCTTTCAAAACTACAGTTATATTTTTCTGCGATTCAGCAGCAACAATAGCTGATTGCTGAAAACCCATCATTCTAAACCTAATGATATCGCCTTTGTTGGCTGCAATAGAGAACTTCCCATTTTCATTAGTTGAAACTGTTTTATTAGCTGTAACATTAATTACAGAAACTCCAGGAATTGGGATTTTCTTTTCATCAGTTACTGTTCCGCTTACTGTAAATTCCACTTTTACAATGACCGGTTTGTAAGATTGGATCATTATAGTCTGTCCGTTGATCTGATATTTGATATTCACCTTTTTTGAAATAGCGTCTAGAACATTATTAATTTTCTGCTTTTCAATATTCAGATCAAATCTTGCGTTTACATTTAAATCTAGTGGATTGTAAGAAAAGTGTACTTCTCCCTGACTTTCTATTTGTTTAAACGCATCCAGGATGGTGGCATTTTCCCATTTAAATGAGTACAATTTTTCCTTGGACTGTGCATATGCGGAAGTTGACAGGATTAGAACAACGCATAAGCTTATTTTAAATAAAAGCCCATAAAAGAAATAATAAGATTGTAAGTTTTTTTTCATATTGTTTGGTTTGGTTTAGGTTGTTTATTTTTAGAATGCAATTGTCACAGTATCATTTTTTATGGTGTAAGTAAAGTGATTAGCAAATCCGATAGCGTCGAGCACATCGGTAAGGTTCTCATTTTTAAATTGACCAGTAAAGGCAATTGGCTTTTTAGGTTGCTTTTCTGTTCTGATTTCAACTCCATAGACCTCCTTCAAAACTGATTTAATATCTTTTAAAGAAGCCATAGAGAATATGAGCTTTCTCTCTCTCCAGTTCTCTACTTTCTGCAGGTCGAAGTTTGACTTTGTAAACTTGTTCTGTGCCTCCAGTACTTCGACCTGTTCACCAGGAATCAATTCAACTTTATTTGTAATTTCTTGATCATTAACAGTCCCAACGCTAACTTTACCCGTTGTTAGCATTACAGAGGTAGAAGTATGCATTTTGTAATTGTTAATTTTAAAAGATGTACCTAAAGCAGTAGTTGCAGTTTTACCTGAAATAACAATAAAAGGTTTATTCTTATTTTTAGCAACACTAAAATGGGCTTCTCCATCTATCCATAAAACACGGTTGTGTTCATTGTAGTTGTCATCTATTTTAAGTATTGATAAACTATTCAATAGCACAATACTTCCGTCGGAAAGCGTTATGGATTTCCGTTCATTATATCCTGTTTTTATTGCCGCGTTTTTGCTGTATTCGTTGTAAATAGGAACAGTAGTGCTATAATCCTTTTTATTCATTAACGCATACACACCTATACAGATTAAAATTGCAGCTGCCGATGAGAACCAAAATGTCCGACTTTTCAAACGAATGGTTTTTACAGGTATCTGTTCAGATTCTAATATCTGTAAATGTTCAATAGAAGATTTAAGTTTAGAAAGTTCTCTTTCCTTTTCCTGTGGATCAATTTTTACAGAAAGTAAAAAGAAAAGAGATTCCGCTTGATGTATTTTCTCAGAAAGTTCAGGATTCTGAATAAGGAGGTTTTCCCAGAATGCGATATCTTCCTTGTTGTCGCGCAAACAAAATTTAACAAAACTTTCGTCAGTCAGAAAGTCCTCAATTGTATATAATGAATAATCCATTTTTATCGTCTATAATTGATTTACAGACATAAGTGTATGGAGATTTCATTTTTTACCAAATGAAATTAAAAAATATTCATAAACAACTGACTATAAGTCGATTATTTTATTTACTCAAATCTTTTAAAGTAGGCTTTTTCCAGCATTTCTCTATGGTTAGGATGTGCGAGCTCAGTTAATGCTTTAGCTCTTTGTTTGAGGCTCTTACCAAACAAATTTACAATTCCATATTCAGTTACTACCCAGTGAACATGGCCCCGGGTAGTAACGACACCAGCCCCCTCCTTGAGAAATGGAACGATTCTGCTGATACCTTTATGTGTTTGAGAAGGAAGTGCAATAATCGGCTTTCCACCTTCGGATAGAGATGCTCCACGCATAAAGTCCATTTGACCTCCTATACCAGAATATTGATAGGTTCCGATAGAATCTGCACAAACCTGGCCTGTCAGATCTAATTCAATAGCACTATTTATTGCTGTTGCTTTCGCATTCTGTCTAATGATGCTCGTGTCATTTACATAACCAATATTCATGACACGAATGGTTGGGTTATCATCAACAAAATCATAAAGCTTTCGTGTTCCTGTTATAAATGAGGTAACAGATCTATCACGATTCAATTTTTTTTGACTGTTATTAATCACCCCTTTATTTATAAGCTCAATGATCCCATCAGAAAACATTTCAGTATGCAAGCCAAGGTTTTTATGCCCGCCAAGATTTTTGAGCACCTGATCTGGAATACTTCCTATCCCTAGTTGTAATGTTGCTCCATCTTCAACAAGAGATGCAACATTATATCCAATCTTACCAACAATATCATTGGCATCAAAAGAATAATCCACTTCTGGCAATTCAGCGTCATGATGCACCAAAGCTGTTAATTTATCTACATGAATAAAACTTTCTCCATGCGTTCTCGGCATTCGTTTATTTACCTGTGCAATTACAATCTTAGCGGTATCAACTGCGGCTTTTGCAATATCAACAGAAGTTCCCAAAGAGCAGTAACCATGCCTGTCGGGAGGAGATACTTGAATAAGTGCCACATCGATTGGTAAAATATTTCCGTAAAATAACTGTGGAATTTGGCTTAAAAAAATAGGCACATAGTCTCCTCTGTTGCTATTGGCTACTGATCGGGTTGCTGCAGAAACAAATAAAGAATTGAAAAAGAATGATTTTCGATACTCTGGCAAATCAAAATTAACATCTCCCAAAGTCGTAATACTTGCCAGCTCAACATTCTCAAGTTCAGTATGCCTATTTTGCATCGCTTTAACCAAACAAACCGGGGTTGCCGCGCCACCATGAATAAAAACTCTGTTTCCCGATGTGATCAATTTGACTGCCTCTGCAGCTTCAATACTCTTTAACTCCATATTACACCATTAATTTACCCTAATACACTGATTAAATGCTTTAAATTAACTATTAATCTGCTAGAATCCATTTCATCCAGTGAAGTAAGTTGAAAATTCCTATCTAAAAGTAAGTATCAATCGTTCTTGAAAAAATGACGAATCTTAGTTGAAAACCTGATCTTCATCACCACTGTAATCGGTACACTATAATATTCAAAAAAGAGGATGTCCAAAAAAGACAAGATCGTCATCCTTAATTTATTTCAGAAATCAGGGGAAAACTTCACCTTATAACTGTCAAATTTTCAATTTAGGAACTGCAAGAAAGTATCATCCAGCAAAAAATCCGTACCTTGAAACAGTCACACAAACATAGCTACCTAATAGCAACAAGAAAAACAAAATGGCAGAGCAACGCATCCACATTTGGGCAGGAATGTCACAAAATAAAACCGAAGAACAGTTCTACAAGTATTTTGATCAGAGCAAATTTTTAAAAGACAACCATAACTTTAATACCGATGACGCTTACCCAAGAGATACGCCAGACTTTAACCTTCGATCTCAGTTCAGTAAAGACATTGACAAACAGTATGACTACGATGCAGACTGGATTACCATTTACCATGGTCGGAAAAGAATCAGCATCCAGGCTGCTATAGAAGAACTACCCGTTTGGGATGATCAAACAGAAGTAGATATCTATCAGGCTTGTATCAGCAAAGGCATATCTACAGTAAATTGTATCCTATGTTACGCTGATGATGAGCTTAACATAGAGAATCCGCTCGAAAACTATAACGATATGGTTTACATAGGCAGCTTTAACAACCCTAACTAAATGACTAAAAAACTTCTATTTCTCTGCTTCCTATTTGTAGTTGCCTCTTTTCACAGTATCGCTCAGAAAAAACAACTAAGAACACAAATAAAACAAGTGATTGCCCATAAAAAAGCTGATGTAGGTGTTTCTGTATATGGAATTGAAAGTAAAGACACTATTACTGTGAATGGCAACAAGCACTACCCAATGCAGAGTGTTTTTAAATTTCATATTGCAATGGCTGTTTTGAACCAGGTAGATAAAGGAACGTTAAGCCTATCACAAAAAATCCACATCAAAAAGAGTGAACTATTACCCAATACCTGGAGCCCTATTCGCGACGCTCACCCAAATGGAAATGTAGACTTACCCCTTTCCGAAATCATCAAATACACCGTTGCGCAAAGTGACAATAATGGCTGCGACATCCTGATGAGACTGATAGGAGGCCCAAAACCCATCAATGATTATATACATAGTCTCGGAGTTAAGGATGTGGCTATCCAAGCCAACGAAGAAGAAATGCATAAAGAATGGGATGTGCAGTTTTTGAACTGGAGTACACCAAAAGCTGTTACGGAACTTCTAACAACGTTTTACACAAAAAAAGTACTATCCAAAACCAGCTTTAACTTCTTATGGAAAACCATGGTAGAAACCTCTACAGGTACCAATAGACTTAAAGGACAATTACCAAAGGGAACAATTGTTGGCCACAAAACGGGTACCTCTGATACAAATAAACAAGGTGTTACTTCGGCAATTAACGACGTCGGCATTGTAAAATTGCCAAATGGAAAACATTATGCAATAGCTGTTTTCGTTTGTAACACACGAGAAAATGAAGCCACAAATGATAAGATTATTTCAGATATTTCAAAGCTTGTATGGGACTACTTCATCAACAATTCCAAATAAGCCGGGGCTAACAATGATTTTTGCGTAATTTTACACAAAATATCATTAATATGTCTTTTACCGCCTTAGGCTTATCTCCTGCTTTATTAAAAGCATTAGCAAATCAGAATTTCACAGTACCTACCCCTATTCAACAAACAGCTATACCAGCCATTTTAAGTAAAAAGGACCTATTGGGTATAGCCAAAACAGGTTCTGGAAAAACTGCGGGCTATGTTTTGCCACTTTTAACAAATTTACAAGAAACAGCAGGAGTAAAAAATCGCCATGCGAATGTATTGGTTTTAGTACCTACACGTGAGCTTGCCGAACAGGTAAAAGATGTTTTTCAATCCTTTAGCAAAGCACTTCCTCAGCCGATTAAAACATTAGCTGTATACGGTGGTGTTTCTATAAACCCGCAAATGATGGCTATGCAGGGCGTAAATGTTCTTGTTGCTACACCAGGAAGACTATTAGAATTAGTAGCTTCTAATGCGGTACATTTATCTAGTATTGAAACATTGGTACTAGATGAGGCTGATAAGATGCTTAATTTAGGTTTTAAAGAAGAGGTAAACAAAATTATTGCCCTGTTACCAGAAAAGCGTCAGAACCTATTATTTTCTGCTACCCTAAGTCCTGATATTGAGAACATCCACCAAATTTTGCTACATGATCCGGTAGTGATCAAAATTGAAGCGGAGGAAGATACACTAGACACAATCAACCAGGTAGCTTATATCGTTTCGGATGAAAAGAAAGGTCCTTTTTTGCGCTATTTGATTAACCATCATGAGATGAAACAAGTATTGGTATTTACGTCCTCTACTCACCAAGCTGATGCTGTGGTTAATAAGCTTCGCAAAAATAACATTGATGCTAAAGCAATTCACAGCAAGAAAAGTCAGGGTTCCAGAACCGAGTCTTTGTATCTTTTTAAATCGGGCAAACTTAGGGTATTGGTGGCCACAGATTTAATGGCCAGAGGGATTGACATTAATTTCCTGCCTTTTGTGATTAACTATGAATTGCCGCGATCACCAAAAGATTATGTTCACCGAATTGGCAGAACCGGCCGTGCAGAGGCTGCAGGTGACGCAATTTCGCTGGTTAGTCAGAATGAATTGCATCATTTCGAAGTAATCCAAAAAAAGATGGGCAAAAAAGTAACATTACTGGATAGTGAAAATATTACTCATTAACTTTGAGTCATGAGACATTATACACTAACCGCTTCCTTAATTGTATTGACTATTGCCCTGGTATCATGGGGACAGAAAGGTCATAAAGCCATTGCTTCTATTGCAGAAAAACACCTTACAATGAATACTAAAACCATAGTAAACAGCTATCTGCAAGGCGAGACTATAAGTGATGCAAGCATTTGGGCAGACGAAATTAGTAATGATCCACAATACAAAAAGACTGCTTCATGGCACTACATAAACCTGCCACTTGGACTAACCAAAGAGCAGTTCACAGATTACGTAATTAAACAAGATAAAGACAATATTTATACTGCTATTTTAAAAGCGGAAGCAAATCTGAAAGACAAAACGCTTAATCCTGCGCAAAAAAATCAGGCCTTAAAATTCCTGATTCATCTTGTTGGTGATGCTCATCAGCCTATGCATGTTAGCCGTGCAGAAGACAAAGGCGGCAATGATGTACAGGTAAGATTTAACAATAACGGAACCAATCTACATGCCCTTTGGGATGGGAAATTGATTGACCATGAAGGATTCAATTATACAGAAATGGCAAAAAAGTACGATTGGGCAAATCCGGAACAAGTTAAAAAATGGCAAACCGACAGTCCCATGCAATGGTTATGGGAAAGCTACCAGGTGAGCACTCAAATTTATGATGAGATAAAACCAGGCGGAAACATCGATGAAGCCAGTTATAAAAAGTCAATTGCTATTATCCACCTACGCATTGCTCAGGCAGGCGTGCGCCTGGCTGGTGAACTAAACAGGCTCTTCAAAGATCAACAACCTAATCTTAATGAAAAACCCATAGCACCTGCTGCAGTTGTAATACCCGCTACTAAAATTGCAGGCACTCCTCTACCCAAAGCAACGGTGGTAAAACTAGCAGATCTAAAAAACTCAGTTGGAAAGAATGTAATAGTAACCGGCAAGGTATTTAGTCTTAAAGACATTAAAAGTATGGTACTGGTTAATGTAGGAGCAGCACATCCAAATCAACTGCTTACGCTGGCCTTAAAAGGAAATGCGAAAAAACTAGCTGATAAGATTAACGGAAAAACCATCACCATACAGGGTACAGTAACTATGTTTAAAGGTAAACCGGAGATGGTAGTAAATGAGCCGGATCTGATTAAGTATAACTAAGTTGCAACCTCATCTATAAAATCAGCTATTTCAACTGACCTTGAAGCTAACGAAGCATGACTGGCATCTAACGTTATTATCCTTTTTGCACTGAGTCTCGATGACATCCATTCTTGATTCTCAGGTGCAATCATTCTATCCTCACTGGAAATTTGATAATAGGACGGCTTATGTTTCCATGCAGGGTCAGTTATTGTATCACCAAATGTACTTGCAATTGGGGCCTTCTGCGTAACACCCATAACCAAACCTTCTTCGGCTGTTAAATCCTGACAGAAACTTTCATGGAATAACTCTGGTTTAATCCATAAATAGCCATCACTATCAGGTACAAGATTTGAAGCAGCTATAGGTGGGTGCTTTTGAGTAATGCTACCAGGGCTTTCTCCAGCATCCGGGGCAAATGCTGCAATATAAACCAAACCAATTACATTTGGCTGATTACCAACCTCTGTAATTACCGCACCACCGTAGGAGTGCCCAACAAGTAAAACTGGACCTTTCTGTTGGGCAATCATCTTACGGGTTCGTTCAGCATCATCTGCCAGTGAGGTTAGAGGCATTTCAACTGCACGAATAATTTTATAGCCCTTTTTTGCAAGCTCAAGAATAACCTTATTCCAATGAGCAGCACCGCCCCAAAAGCCATGTACGAGGACAATGCTTAATTTCTCTTTCATAATCAATTATTTATATAATAAGATACTGAATACTATAACCATTAGATTGCTATAATTGTTCTTTAAACTTAGTTTCGGTATGATGATAAATTAAGCATTTGGTATTCATTGACTAAACACCGAATCAGTGATATTGGTACATAATCCAGTAATTGGTATACCAACCTATTGAAACTTAGATGCGACTTTTGTATTAGCAAAAGTGATGAGTAAATAAAATACTCATTATAACTACACAAATCTAGTAAACCAATTGTTAATCAATTAAAGCATTATAACAATGAAATATAGAAAACTTGGAATTGGAAACAACTCCCTTAAAGTTTCTGCAATAGGATTAGGTTGCATGGGAATGAGTTATGCCTATGGTGAGGCTCCCAACAAAAATGATATGATCACTTTGATTCATTCTGCTATTGAACGTGGCCTTACATTTTTTGATACTGCTGAGATGTATGGCCCTTTTACTAATGAGGAATTACTGGGCGAAGCATTAGCTCCTTACCGTGACCAGGTAGTAATTGCTACTAAATTCGGCATTAAGATACAGGATGGCAAACAGATACAAGATAGCAGTCCAAACCAGATCAGAAAGGCCGTAGAAGGCTCTCTAAAACGCCTGAATGCCGACGTAATTGACCTTTACTATCAACACCGTGTGGACACAAATACACCAATTGAAGAAGTAGCGGGTGTTATGAAAGATCTGATTAGCGAAGGAAAAATAAAACATTGGGGACTTTCTGAAGCAGGTGTACAAACCATTCGTCGTGCCCACGCTGTGCAACCTGTTACTGCCATTCAAAGCGAATACTCTTTATGGTATAGACGGCCAGAGGAAGAACTCCTCCCAACACTTGAAGAACTTGGGATCGGTTTTGTGCCATTTAGTCCACTAGGTAAAGGTTTTCTAACAGGAAGATTCAACAAGGACTCCAAATTCGCCAGCAACGATTTCAGAAGTATTGTACCACGCTTTACGGCGGACGCGCTTGAGGCCAATCAGGTTTTGGTTGACCTCCTGAAAAAAGTAGCTGATCAAAAAAGTGCAACACCTGCACAAATTGCCCTCGCGTGGTTGTTGGAACAAAAACCATGGATCGTACCAATTCCAGGTACAACAAAACTAGAACGCTTGGAAGAAAATATGGGAGGAGCAGATATTGAGCTTTCAGCAGGTGAATTGAGCGAAATTGAATCGGCATTAGAAAAAATCAAGGTAGTTGGCGACCGATATCCTGAAGAACTGGAGAAGAGAACTGGATTATAACGATCTAGGGAGATAATTAACAAGATATAAAACCAAAAAAATGGAATTAACAGAAAACGAAACAGCTATATTCCCAAAAGGAGAAAAAGCCTCAGCAGATTATTTCACTGGAACCGCTTGGGTAAACATTTTAGTCCCAAAGGATGAAACTGAAAGCTACTCCATTGGAAACGTAGTATTTGAACCAGGTTGCAGAAATAATTGGCATACACATCCGGCAGGACAAATTTTATTGGTAACGGACGGAAAAGGATATTATCAGGAAAAAGGAAAACCTGCACGTTTACTAGCTAAAGGTGATGTAGTAAAAATCCCTTCAGATTTAGAACACTGGCATGGTGCTACCCGCGACAACAGCCTTACACATATAGCCATCAGTAACATCACAAAGGATGGCCCTGTAACATGGCTGCAACCTGTAACCGACGAAGAGTATAATAAAGTTAATGATGATCAACCTAACAACTTGTAATGAGATAATATTAAACCTGCATTAGTAACTAACTAAAGTACAAAAACTAAAAAAATGGAAAAATTTGAAGTAAAAGCATATGGCACGCAGTCAGCTGAAACGCCATTAAAACAATTAAACATAGAACGCAGAGAAGCGACTCCAAAGGATGTGGAGATTGATATTCTATTTTGCGGCGTATGCCACTCTGATTTGCACACGGCACGAAACGATTGGGGAGGCACCATCTACCCTGCTGTTCCAGGTCATGAGATTGTAGGTAGAGTTACCAAAGTAGGTAGTGAAGTAAGCAAATTTAAGGTGGGTGACCTTGCGGCAGTGGGTTGCCTTGTCGATTCATGCAGAGAATGTTCGAGTTGTAAACAGGATCTTGAGCAATACTGTATTCCAGGCTTTACTGGCACCTACAACAGTAAAGACAAGCATTTAGGAACACGGACTTACGGTGGTTATTCTGAAAAGGTAGTTGTTGATGAGCATTTTGTATTAAAAGTACCGGAAAACCTAGATCCGGCTGCTACCGCACCATTGCTTTGTGCAGGAATTACCACCTGGTCACCACTAAGGCACTGGAAAGTTGGAAAAGGAAGCAACGTAGCCGTTGTAGGTTTAGGTGGCCTTGGTCATATGGCTATAAAACTAGCAAAAGCACTAGGGGCGAACGTTACACTTTTTTCGAGATCACCAGAAAAAGAAAAAGACGCTTTTGAATTAGGTGCCCATGCAGTTGTCATTTCTACTGATGAAGAACAAATGTTAAAAGTATCAGGAAAGTTTGATCTGATTATCGATACTGTTCCCTATGTACACGATACAAACCACTATATTCCTACACTCAATATTAATGGCACAATTGTATTGGTGGGTTATTTAGGGCCATTAGACCCCATGCTGCATACTGTACCAATGATTATGGGTAGAAAATCTGTGGCAGGTTCCTTAATTGGTGGTATTGCCGAAACTCAGGAAATGCTTGATTTTTGTGGTGAGCATAACATCGTTTCAGAGATCGAGTTAATCAAAATGCAGGACATCAACGAAGCTTACGAACGTATGTTAAAAAGTGATGTTCGCTATCGTTTTGTAATCGATATGAATTCACTGAAAAATTAAAATTTAAGTTACTGAGGGTAAGCGTAGCCTATCCTCAGTAACTTTTTTAGTTAGCCATTACCGGAATCTTATAAAAGAACTCTTCGGCCACTATTTTGCCATCTTTAACTTCATAAACAGCAATTTCTTTCATAGCCATTCTTCCCATCCCTTTATAGGTCACATCCATATCCATAACAACAGTAAAAAAGTCTTCTGCAACTTGTGCTTCAGAAATGCTTGCGCTATGCAACTCTTCAACCATATTTTCCCATTCAACAGTCTTCCCTTTAACAGCATCCTTACCTTCAGTAAATTCCATTGGAGTTCCCTTAGGTTCTTTACTAGTGATGTTTTCATCATAAAGTTCATCGATAGCCTGTAGGTTTTTACCTTCACGACAAAGCTGTATTAATCTATTTGCTACTTCTTGCGTATTCATATCCTTTTGAATTTGATTCTATTAAAGTTACCGGTTTTTCCTGTATTGTATTTGCAAAATACACCTAACAAATGCAGTTTAAATGTAACTTTATTCAAAACTTTGAAAATGAGTAAATACCAGCAAGAATGGAAGCAAATGCTCCAAAAAGATGAAGAATTTAAAGAATGGAAAATTAGGTCGAGTGGGGGTGATCTGCTAATAAGAGTACCGGAGGATACCGACATGGATTTACTAAAAATACAGTTTTCTGCTATCATCGCTCCTATTGCTCCTCTAATCAAATCACCAAAAACAACAATTAAATTTTATGTTGGTAATACTGATGAAGCAGATTTTATATTTACGTTGAATCATTAACTAACGGCTCACTAATAAACAAAAAATGAATTTAACAATACAATTAGCAAAGCATTTAAGAGATGTTCATTTTGGAGGAAACTGGACTACATCAAACCTTAAAGATAATTTGGCAGATGTAAACTGGCACCAGGCCACCACACATGTGCATTCTTTCAATACAATAGCTACTCTTGTTTATCATGTAAATTACTATATAAGTGCAGTTCTTAAGGTATTACAAGGAGAACCACTTCGAGCTAGTGACAAGTATAGTTTTGATCTCCCTCCAATTCTATCCCAAACAGATTGGGAAAACTTATTGGCTAAAACCTTTGCAGACGCTGAAGCTTTCACTTTATTGATTGAACAACTGCCTGAGCACATGCTTTGGGAAAATTTCACAGATGAGAAGTACGGAACTTACTACAGAAACATTCAAGGAATTATTGAACATACTCACTACCACCTGGGGCAAATTGCCCTGATTAAGAAAATACTGTTACAAACAAATGAAAACCTAAAAAACGATTAGTCTCGGGAAATTTTTAGATTCCTAAAATCTCCTCCAGAATTGTTCCCTACCCAGAATGCTATTTTCCCTGTATTTAGATTACCCAAGGAAGCCACTTCCAAACAAGGTTCAGTACTATCATTTACATAAACATCAATCATTTTTGGGCCTACCTTAATTCGAACCTTAAACCAGTCGACTGGATTAGTATTCTGCCCAATTGGCTGTTCGTATTTTAACGGAAAAGATTCTCTCAATTCTGGCCAATCATTACCTGGGAGGGAAATGTATTGAACTGCGTGCTTTTTACGTAATTCATCAACAGCCATAAAATTAAATGGTCTAAAATAGATTGCCTCATAAGTAGTATCGTTTTGTAAATGAAAAGCAAATCCCACAAAGCTTTTCTGAAAAACATCTTCTCCTTTAACTTCAAATTCGATCACTCCTGTTTGAAAATCACGATGTTTTATCTTGATCAATCCTGAACCAGGACTAGGGTTTACATGTAAAACGGGATTTTGAGATCCACTTTTCACACTGATAGTTCGATTTACTGTATTCGTAACCTTTGTTATATCTACAATTTCACTTTTCTGAGCGGACACTTTTACACTAATCAGAAAAATTAAAAGTAAAGTCATTATTGGGAAACTGGTTTTTTTCATATCGTTTGTTTTTCAAGTAAGATCAAGAGATATGCCAATGAATATTCCCGCCTTAAAAGGGCTCTGAGAAACAGTACATGTTCAAAAATGAACATGTACTGTTCGAAAAGGTAAAAGAAAACATATATGATAGAGAATCAAATAAAACCTTATTTTTACTATTACAATTATATACATATTCTTTAATTACTTCTTATGAGCAGTTCAAACATTTCAAATGAAGCACTAAATATCTTTCGCAAGGGATTAGCTCAGTTTATCACTTTTGATGAAAACGAATGGACTGAATTCATCAGTTACCTGAACTATAAAACAGTTGAAAAGAAAGACCATTTCTCGGTTAAAGACAAAGTTTGTGACGACATCGGTTTTATCATAAATGGATCCGTACGCTACTACCACATTAAAGATGGCACTGAAATAACCGGTTATTTCAGCTTCGAGAATGAATTTGTCAGCTCGTACAAAAGTTACCTTACCCAACAACCCTGCACTGGTTATATACAGGCACTTGATAAAACCGCACTGATCATCATTTCGAGTAAAAACATGGATTTGATGCTAAAAAACCCACTACTTGCATACAAAATGGAACGTTTTGGCAGATTGGTTGCCGAGTATTATATCTGCTGTTATGAAGACAGGATTACCTCTTTCATTACTAAAACACCTGAAGAACGTTACTTAATAATGCTGCAAACAGAACCAGAAATTATGCAACGCGTACCTCAGCACTATATTGCCAATTTCCTAGGTATAACGCCGGTATCACTTTCACGGATTAGAAAAAGAACTTTAGTATTCGCTTAGCAAGTACCAGACTTAAACAATTTCTTATCTTTTGTTAACGTTTTGGTTTACAAACGCCTATTACATTTGTATCATACAAACAGAAAGACATGCATACTATATTAGGAGCCGGCGGACCAACAGCAAACGCACTTGCACAAGAACTACTGAGTCATAATCCTAACGAAGCCATAAGGTTAGTAAGTCGCAGACCTGCAAAAATTACAGGTACTAATGTTACCTGGCAAAAGGCCGACCTATTAAACTACCAAGAGGTACTTACGGCGGTAAAAGGCTCTACAGTGGTTTACATGTGTGCGGGATTGATCTATGATAAAGCAATATGGCAACAACAATGGCCTATAATTATGCAAAACCTGATCAATGCAGCCAAAGAAACACAGACAAGACTCATATTTTTCGATAACGTGTATATGTATGGCCTGGTTAAAGGCCCTATGATTGAAACCACACCCTACAACCCCATTAGTGCAAAAGGAGAAGTAAGAGCACAAATAGCCACTCAACTTATGGATGAGGTTAAAGCAGGAAACATACAAGGCACTATCGCCAGAGCTGCCGACTTTTACGGAACTGATTCCATGAATAGCTTTCTGGATATGATGGTACTTGACAAATATGCAAAAAAGACATCTGCCCAATGGATTGGGGATCCAAAAGTGTTACACAATTTCACTTACATACCTGATACCGGTAAAGCAATGTATCTTTTAGGTCAAACTCCTAATTCAGGAAATCAAATCTGGCATTTACCTACTGCTGCACCAATTACTGGAAAAGAGTTTATCACTCTCGCTGCCAATATTTATGGAATTAAACCTAGTTACACTACCATCAATAAATTTATGCTTCAATTGGTAGGGCTATTCAAAAAGGTTGTTGCCGGAACTGTAGAAATGTATTATCAATATGACCATGATTACAACTTCAATTCTTCAAAATTTGAGCAAGCATTTGGTGTAAAACCGACAAGCTATAGCGAGGGAATTAAGTATATGTCTGAAACTTTGTATAAAGCGAAATAAGTGTAATATGATTGATTTGGTTAGCAGTAATTTCATCAGAAAATTTGATTAAATTGCTTTTAATATGAATCAAACATTTCTATCTGCTCATATCTACAATGATGAAATATTAAAAATATTTTTATCGGTACTAAGTGGTAGTATACTTGGTTTTGAGAGAGAGATTCGGGGCAAATCTGCAGGATTCCGTACCTTGGCATTAATTTGTTTTGGCTCCACAATATTTACCATCTGCTCCTACCTTTTAGGTGTTGTTGACAATCGAGATCGGATAGCCGCAAATATCATTACCGGTGTAGGTTTTTTAGGTGCCGGTGTGATATTCCGCAATAACATAACCGTTTCAGGCATTACTACAGCAGCCTCTATCTGGATTGCAGCTGCAATAGGCATGCTTATTGGCATTGGAGAATTTACTTTAGCAGGTATTTCAGTTGCACTTTCTCTTTTTATTTTATATGCTATGGATTATATCCAATTCTGGATAGATGATCGTTTTCAGCATCGGGATTATGTGATTATTTTTAAAAATAAACAAGAAAGCACTACCCTTTCTCATCAACTAAAAGTATTTGGTCTTAAATACAACAACCTGAAAGTAGCACGAACATCTGATAGCCAGATTACTTTAGAAGTTCAGGTAACAGGAAAAAAAAATAAATTAGAAGGGTTTAATGATTGGTTATTGAATCAGGAAACTATAGATTCCTTTGACTGGTAATTTTAAATAAAATAAAGTGCATGAGTACAATTATTGATAGAATTACAAAATTCAACACTCCCTTACTTCAAGACATGGTTCAATTGAAGTATAAGGCTATGAAAGAAAATGCTTTTCGCTTTTACAGGGGTACTTGTCATCTTTTTTATGAAGACATCTGTCAAGCAAAGGAATTTCCGACATCTCCAACAGTTTGGGTTTCCGGTGATCTGCACCTTGAAAATTTCGGCAGTTATAAAGGTAATAATCGTTTAGTTTATTTTGACTTAAACGATTTTGATGAATCTATGTTAGCTCCATTAAATTGGGAACTAGCAAGAATACTAACCAGCATCTATGTTGCCTTTAACACACTTAAACTTAAGGATACTCTGGCTGATGAAATGGCCGTTTTATTTTTAAATAAATATACAGAAACGCTAAAAACAGGCAAGGCTTATTATGTTGACCCAAGAACAGCTAAAGGAACTATTCGTCTTTTTCTAAATAACGCAAAAAAAAGAACTGAAAAGGATCTTATCAAAAAAGTAACGGATTCCAATCGAAAAAATCTAAAAATTAAGATTGATAATGTTCTGCATTTTGAAATAAAACCTAAACTAAAAAAGGCACTTATATTGCACATAAATACCTGGTTAAAAAACACCAAGACCTGGTCAAATGATTTTACAGCTAAAGATGCTGCATTCCGTGTTGCAGGTACCGGCAGCATAGGTTTAAAACGATACATGTTTCTACTTCAAGGAATTAAAGATAAAGACTCCTTTTTACTTATTGAACTTAAACAGGAAACGGTATCTTCTCTTGCTCCATATAATAAAACCCTTCAACCACACTGGGACTCTAATGCCCAACGCATGGCAACCAATAAATACAGAATGCAAAATGTACCACCCGCCTTATTAAGTACAACAGTATTTAAAGAGGATGATTATGTGTTGCAGGAAATGCAACCTTACGCAGACAAAATCAAATTTGAACTTCTTGCGAACAATCTCAAAGATTTAAAAAATGTATTAACCGACATGGCCATTTTGACTGCGTCAGCACAATTACGTAGCAGTGGTATTCAGGGATCAGCTATTAATGATGAGTTAACTGCTTTTGCTGCCGATAACAAATGGCACAAGTCCCTATTGGCTTATTCAAAAAAATACGCAGCACAAGTAGCATTTGATTACAAACAATATTTGGCTGCTTTCGATCATTAACTTATTCCACTATCAGCAAATAGCCATTCTTCAATTCTACTGATGGTATCCTCATAAAATATTTGATATGTATCTTCTGTTACATAGCCAATATGAGGTGTTGCAAGTACAATGTCCATTTTTCTAAAAAGATGATCGGTAGGTAAAGGTTCTATATCGTAAACATCTAATGCTGCCCCTGCTATTTTTTTACTTTTCAATGCTTCAATCAAATCTTCTTCATTTATTAGCGGTCCTCTTGAGGTATTAATAAGATAAGCTGTTGGCTTCATTAAATCAAGCTCTGATGAAGTCACTGTATCTCTGGAACGTTGACTTAACACTAAATGTAAGGTCACAAAGTCGGCAGTTTTAAATAATTCCTCCTTACTAACCAATCTTGCCCCCTGTTCGCTTGCCTTCTCTGAAGTGAGGTTTTCACTCCAAGCAATTACTTCCATTTCAAACGCCTTTGCATAACGTGCTATTGTGCTGCCAATGTTTCCTAAGCCAACAATCCCAATGGTTTTACCTTTAAGGTCTACTCCTACTTCCCTTTGCCAATTACCTTTGCGTAAAGAAGTAGATTCTGCAACAACATGTCTTGTCACTGCAAGAAGCAAGGCCCAAGTTAACTCAGGAGCTCCACTAGAATGATAACCGGTAATTGAAATGGCTATCCCCAATTCTTCGGCGGCTTCTGTATCTATCGAAGCATTACGCCTGCCCGTAGAAACAATAAGTTTAAGGTTAGGCAAATTTGATAAAATCTCTCTCGACAATGGTGTTCTTTCTCGCATTACACAAACAACCTGAAATGGCTGAAGGGTACGCACAACCTCTTCTTGTGAAGTCATATGATGATTGAATATAGTAATTTCGGCCTTTGTTTGGACAGTAGACCAGTCGCCAAATGAAAGGGCTACATTTTGATAATCATCTAATATTGCAATCTGAGGAAGTGTCTTCATTTTAGTTATTTTTAATAAAGAGAAAAGAGGAGTTTGATCTAAAAATAAGAATAAATCAGGTACGGCTTATGATTTGAAAGTAATAAAACCAGTCCTTTAACCACTAAAAAAAACACATATTTTATAAGTAGATTTATGTTGCTTTTTTAAAACAATCATATGAAATTTAAATTAGGGCTCTTATTATCAATAATTACAATCTCAAGTTTCGCTCAGGAAGCTGCTAGTATTCCAGGATTAAATACTCCTCCAAAGGAGATTAAAGAACCGGCAAATTTAAAAAAGCTCAGATTAGCAGTAGAGGCCAATCCTAACAACTTAAATGCTCATAAGGAGTATCTTGACGAATTTCGTCGTTCATTTGATATGAAAAGAACATCTGATTTCAGTTCTCTAAAAAATCAGTATGATCAATGGATAAAACGCTTTCCTTCCTCATCTACAATTCCATTTGTACTAGGTGAATATTTTTACAGAATGGAAAAACCAGATGCTAAAAATTATTTACTAAAGGCGGTTGAGGTTAACCCTGATTTAGCAGAATGCTGGTATATGCTGGCAATTGATGCAATGCGTTGGGGGGATAAAAATTTGGAATCTGAATATTTAAAGAATGCCAAAAACAAAGATCCAAAGAATATTGATTACGCAATTTACTATGCCTATTCATTTTTAGGGTCCAATAAGGCAAAATCTGATTCATTATTACTAGACGTCGCCTTGAAATTCCCGACTGAAGATAATGCCGCAAAAGCATTATCATTACTAATCAGAAATGAGGAAGATGAAAGTATACAAAATGCCTATTACAGCCAACTTTATAAAAGGTTTTCAACGTCCAAATCACCGGCATTTAGAGATGCAATGAGTGGTTATTTCTCCTTGTTAATCAATTCGAATCAACCTGATAAAGCTCTTGAATTGGCATTAGATATGGTATTTGTTGTTAAAACGAATACACTGGAATGGAAGCAAAAAATTAAAGTGGCTAAGGATTTTATCAATTTCAAAAAACTTATGGCTGCTCAAAAATACAATGAGGCTCATGAAGCCCTCAATAATATAAAATTAACAGACAACTTTAGTCTCAGTTTTGTTAATGCTGCTGAAAAAGTACTGCTTACAAAGGCAGAACTGGCCGATCTCCTAGGACAAACACAAGCTGCTTACGATACTATTGCGCTAAAATATAGCGCCCAACCAACCGATAAATTAAGAACTTTACTATTGAAATATGGCATAAAATTAGGCAAAGATACTGCAGAAATTGATCAGGAAATATCAAAAAATAGAATGGCTAAGGCCATACCAGCAACTCCATTTACGTTATTAGAATATCAAACCGGACAAAAAGTATCTCTCAATGATTTTAAAGGTAAAGTAGTATTATTGACTTTCTGGTTCCCTGGCTGTGGCCCATGCAGAGCAGAATTTCCACACTTCGAAAATGTGTTAAAGAAATTCAGCAAAGATCAAATCGTTTATCTCGGAATTAATGGGATGCCTGAGCAGGATGATTACGTCATTCCCTTTATGAAATCTAGTGGCTATTCTTTTAAGGCCCTTAAAGATAACAAAGAGGCCGATCTCGGCAATTTAACATCATGGGGCTATCCTAGTAATTATTTAATAGATCAGAATGGAAAAATTATTTATTCGAAGTTTATGATCGGACAGTCTGATGAAAGAACTCTTGAATTAATGATCAGTGAATTAGTTTATAATTATAAGCTTTAAATAGCGAACAAATACCACAAAGAAGTTACATAAAGTTCGGTGAGGTTCTTTAGCTTAAAGTTATATTTATTATTTGTTAGGTATAATATTTTATTAAATGATCAGATTCGCAAAAAGGAGAACTAATGTTACTCTTACAATTTTGGCGGGTGTGGTAATTGCGCTCTTAACCCTGCAATTTACCCCTCCAAACACAACTTCCCTCCAATTAAAAAAGGGAGCACACATTGTCCTTATAGGAAACAACCTGGGCTCAAGAATGCTAAACTATGGACATTTCGAAACAGAGATGCACTTACGATATCCCGACTTCAACCTCTATATTAGAAACATGTGCGATGGTGGAAACACTCCCGGTTTCCGACCACATGCCAGCAGAAATTCTCCATGGGCTTTCCCTGGAGCCGAAAAATTTCAGACTGAATTGGCTAATAACTCAGATAGTCAAGGACATTTTGAAACCGAAGATCAATGGCTTACCAGACTCAAAGCCGATGTAGTTATCGCTTTCTTTGGATATAACGAATCTTTTGAAGGGCCAAAAGGTCTGGAAAACTATAAGGCTGAACTTGATGCTTTTATAAAACATACACTAAAACAACAGTACAATGGCATTTCTGCACCACAACTTGCTATAGTCTCACCAATCGCTTTCGAAGATTTATCTAAACAATTTGATTTGCCTAATGGAAAACAGGAGAATATTAACCTGTCTCTATATGCAGATGCGATGAAAGAAATTACAGCAAAGAATAATGTACATTTTGTTGATGCCTATTCACCTACCAAGAATTGGTTTGATTCATCTGAAAAGTTTATCACAATAGATGGTTCACAGCTAAGTGATGAAGGGTACGCACGTTTTGCACCTTTATTGGCCGATCAGATTTTTGGCAAAGTTTCTATAAAATCAGAGAAAAACAAAGCTCTTGTTAATGCTGCTGTTCATGAGAAAAACTGGACTTGGCATAATGACTTTAAAATCCCAAATGGGGTACATGCTTACGGGCGCAGATATGATCCATTCGGACCAGATAACTATCCTGCAGAAATTAAAAGGCTCCGCGAAATGACAGCGATAAGAGATACAGCTATTTGGAAGGCTATAAATGGCGAAAAAATGGATCTTGTTGCTGCTGATAAAAACACAACTCCTCCCCCTGTAGTCAAAACCAATTATACTCCAGGAAACAATGGCAGTTTGAGGTATCTATACGGTCAGGAAGCACTGAGTAAACTTAAAGTAGCACCAGGATTTAAAATAGAGCTTTTTGCTTCAGAAAAGGAGTTCCCTGATCTGGCTAATCCTTGCCAAATCACCTTCGACAATAAAGGTCGCCTATGGGTGGCAACAATGCCTAGCTATCCTCATTATAGACCTGGGGATGCTAAACCAAATGATAAGCTAATTATATTAGAAGATACAGATAATGATGGTAAAGCCGACAAACAAACAACTTTTGCTGACGGCTTACATCTTCCACTAGGATTTGAAATTACTGCCGAAGGGGTTTACCTTTCGCAGGGAACAAACTTTATGCTCTTAAAAGACACAGATGGTGACGGTAAAGCTGACAAAAGAGAAATTCTTTTGAGTGGTTTCGATGATCATGATACCCATCATAATATCCACGCCTTTACCACTGACCCTTCTGGAGCTATATATATGGGTGAAGGTGTATTCTTGCACACCAATGTAGAAACATCTTATGGCCCAGTTAGAGCTACTAATGGTGGTTTTTATCGTTACAGTCCACAGCGCCATCTTTTAGAACGTACTGCCCAACCATACGTTCCAAATCCATGGGGTATTGCATTTGACCAATGGGGACAGAATTTCTATGCGGAAACGTCAAGTCCTGATGTTTGCTGGATGTTACCCGTTTCTGTAAAACCACGATATGGTGTATTTACGGAGAAATCAAGAGATTTGCTTCAGCCTGAACACCGTGTTCGTCCTACTTCCGGTTTGGAGTTTGTTTCCAGTCGCCATTTTCCTGAAGAACTGCAAGGTGATTTTCTAATCAATAACACCATCGGTTTCTTAGGCACTAAAGAACATACTCTTGTTGATGAAGGCACTGGTTATAAGAGCAAACACAGACAGGATTTACTGATAGCTGAAGATAAAAACTTTAGACCAGTGGATTTGGAGTTTGCACCTGATGGTTCTTTGTATGTTGCAGATTGGCATAACATTTTGATTGGCCACATGCAGCACAATGCCCGTGATCCGCTAAGGGATCATGTACACGGTCGGATCTACAGAATCACCTACCCTTCTCGTCCTTTGATAAAAGCACCAAAAATTGCTGATGCAAGTATTCCTGAATTACTGGACAACCTTAAATTACCGGAAGATAGAGCCCGTTCACGTACCCGATCTGAGTTACGTGGTCGTAAAGCTGCAGATGTTCTTCCTCAGGTGAAATCATGGGTAGCCAAATTGGATAAAAATGACCCAAGATATGAGCACAACGTTTTAGAAGCGCTTTGGGTAACCTGGGGACTTAATAAAGTAGATGTACAATTACTTAAACAGATGTTAAAAGCAAAGGATTTTCATGCAAGAGCAGCTGCTGTAAGGGTATTAAGATATACAGGGCACCAAGTAGCAGATCAGGCAGATTTATTAATGCAGGCTGCCAGTGATGAGCATGGCAGGGTTCGCCTTGAAGTGATTGCGGCCGCATCATGGTTACCAAAGGAAATAGCATTACCTATTGAGATGGAAGCAGGCAAAAAGCCTCTTGATGATTGGATGAAACCTGCTTATGAAACTGCTATAGCACACTTAAACGGGAGATCGGTTGGAGAGAAAAAAGAAGAAAAGCTTACCACAGTACTTAGTGGTACTGAAAAAAATCTGTATGTAAAAGGGAAAGCAATATTTGCCAGAGAAGGCTTTTGTATTACCTGCCACCAAGCAGACGGAAAAGGTTTACCATCATCTGGTTTCCCTCCAATTTCAGGATCAGCATGGGTTACTGGCAGTCAGGATCGTTTAATTAAACTGGTGTTAAAAGGTTTACAAGGACCAATTGAAGTTAAAGGAAAAAAATACGCTGGCCAGGTCCCAATGACTCCTTTTGGAGGTATGCTAAAAGATGAAGAAGTAGCTGCTGTATTAACTTATGTAAGAAATTCATTTGGCAATCAGGCATCTGCGGTATCTCCTGCCAAGGTTAAACAAGTGAGAAATGCAACCAAAAGTAAAACAGGATTTTATTCCCCTGCTGAATTGTTAAAACAACATCCTTTAGAAAAGTAGTATTGATCAATCGTCATTCTGAGAGCCTAGCATTGGAAAAAATACAAAAAAGCGGTAATGACAATTGTTTAAGCGATCGTTATCCTGAATTTATTTCAGGACCTCACAAGAGAAAGGAAACCTTGCTAGTGCGAGATACCGCCCTTCGGCGGCATGACGAACGCATTAGCAGAGTGTTTAAAAAACAATCTGTCATTGGTAATTTACTTCAGAACCTCTCACAGGCAAGCCCTAGAAATAGTAAGTGAGGGATTCTGAAGTAAATTACCAATGACGAATAAAAAAAAGGAATGCCGGCTTTGCCGGCATTCCTTTTTTAATAAGCTTAATTTCGCCCTTTTAAACGCGCTCTTTAAGTGCTTTATAATTAAATATGCTTTTGGCATCATGGGTTTCACCTTTAAGTACGGCAACTACATTTTTTACAGTAAGCACACACATCTGTCTGTATGTTGAAGCTGTAAGGCTACCAGAATGCGGAGTAACCAATGCTCTTAAATGGTGCAAGATCGGGAAACCTGGAACCGGAGGTTCTTCAGGTAAAACATCAGCAGCAAACCCAGAAATCTTTTTATCATTAAGCGCCTTTAAAAGAGCTTCATGATCAATAAGAGCGCCTCTGGCAGTATTAATCAGTAAAGAATTAGGCTTCATTAAAGCAAGTTGTTCCTCTCCTATTATTGTTCCTGTTTCCTTTGTAAATGGTAAATGAAGACTAACTACATCTGACTGCTGTAATACCTCATTCATTGATAAATACGTATATGGAAGATCCTGAGGAGACCTGCTCCAGTACAGAACATTCATTCCAAAAGCCTCGCCAAGTTTAGCTACACGTTTACCAATATTTCCCATTCCCAAAATCCCAAGCGTTTTCCCATTCAACTCGTCACCAGCGTATTGATTACGCCAATTCCAGTTATCCTGTTTAACCTGAGAAACAGATTCATACATATTGCGCATCAGCATCAACATTAATGACAAACTATGTTCCGCAATGGTAGCTGCATTTGAGCCAGGAGCATTTATTACCATAATATTTCTATTGGTAGCTTCCTGAACATCAACATTATCCAAACCAACGCCACACCTTGCAGCTATGAGTAAGGCCGGACAGGCTTCCATTAATGCTTTATCTATCTGTCCTTTCCCACGGGTTATAACAGCATGTATCTCAGGATTTTTCAAGACCTCAATTAAAGAGGCCTCATCATATCCGGTCAATACATTTACATGCTCCTCAAGAATCGTTAATGCATCATCTGCAATCGTTTCAAGCAATAAAACGTTTTTCTTCATTGGCTATTTATGATATAAAGTGGCATCATCTGATCTATACCCTCTAAAATCATTCCTATTCGAAATGTACAAGCCTTCTTCATAAAACTCATCTTCAAATATCAATGGATCAACGTCACCTCCCGGAGTCGAAGAAATCTCTACAAGATTACCGGCTGGGTCACGCACAAACATTTGCATAGCACCGTCAGGTAACTGTCTTACCTTACCCCAAGGTTTTACATCAATAACATTAAGTTCTTTCATACGGAAGAAAATGCTGTTAAAGTCATCAACCTGAACACAGATGTGTCCACGGAAGGAAGTAGTATCTTCCCATTCAGAAAGATGCAATTGTTGCTCATCATTAAATTTGAAAAACATAACCGGGTAGTCAAACCTAAATGCTGCAAGTGGTTCTAAGCCTAGTTCATTTTGATAGAATTCGCCTGCTTTTTCCAGGTTGTTTACAATTAGTGTAACGTGATTAATTTTTACTGCACGTGCCATATCTAAATATTTTTAATACTATTTAATTACCTATTTTAAATTGTCTGTTTGAATTCCTTTACGAAATCCCAATTAGGAGTTAATCCTAATCCAGGTGCTGTTGGAGCACCAATTACTCCATCTTTAACCTCTATTTGCTCTTTTACCAAGTCATACATCATTGGATTTCCACCTAGAGAGAACTCAATTATTGTTGCTGCTGCAGATGCAAAAGCCACATTTAGGCCAGCCATAAAAGAGAAGGCAGAACCCCAGCAATGAGGAGCCAATTCAAGCTGATGAACACTTGCCAAATGACCTACACGCATGGTTTCTGAAATACCACCAATGATGGCGGCATCAGGCTGGAGTACATCTAGTGCCCTTACTTCAAGTAAGTCGCGGATATCAAAACTAGTATATTCGCTTTCCCCTGCTGCAATTGGAATAGCTGTAGAAGCTCTTACTTCTGCAGTTCCATGTCTGTTGTCAGGACTAATAGGTTCTTCAAACCAGTATAGGTTACAATCTTCTACTCCTCTGCAAAATTGTTTAGCTTCAGGTACACTAAAAGTTCCGTGCGCATCAGCCATCAATTTAATATTTGGTCCTAGAGCTTCTCTTGCAGCTTTTACACGATTGATACTGTTTTGAACCGTTTGATCCATAATACCAACACGCATCTTTACTGCATTAAATCCTTTAGCTACATAACCATTTAATTGCGCACCAATGTTTTCTGCATCAGCCCAACCACCGCTTGCATAAGCAGGCATCTGATCACGGCAAGAGCCACCTAACAGATCCATCACCGGAACACCCAAAGCCTTACCTTTTAAATCCCACAAAGCAGTATCTATACCACTCATTGCGGATACAGTAAGCCCTCTCCTTCCAAGAATTGGAAATCTTCTGCCTCTGCTAAGCGCATAATGATCACGTGTACCATTATACATTTCTTCCCAAAGTCGATTTATATTTTTTGCGTCTTTGCCCATTAAAATAGGCTTTAACTCATTTTCTATGCAACTTACAATTGATGCACATACGCCAGAAGACCCTACGGCAGCTTTAGCCTCTCCGAAGCCTTGAAGGCCGTCTTCTGTTGTAATCACAACAAGAGTCATGTCAAAATTGGTTAGCAGACCATAGTCAGAAAAGTGTTGCTTTTCCTTCGGAATGGGACAGCGCAACCAAAACGCTTCTACATTTGTTATTTTCATTTAGGTTTATTTTGTGGTTTAATTTGTGTTATTAATAAGTTGAGATAAGGTGTCAAAAGATTTCCTGGTAAGCATGGTATAAAACTCTTCTGAAACTGAAGTACTGCCATGATCTTCCAAAAATTTCTTTTGCTCTGGAGATAAATCTATCGGATTTTCATCAATAGAATTTGGATAAGGATTAGCAGGTGTGCGATCTAATGGAGAGCAGAACTCAACAGAAAGCACTTCATTATATCCTATTTCGTGAAGTGTATCTATTATTTTTCTCCAGTTCAGATTACCCATTCCCGGTGCCATTCTGTTGTTATCAGCAACATGAAATCCTATCAGTTTTCCTTTTGCTTTCCTGATGGTTTCGAACATATCAATCTCCTCAATGTTCATATGGAAAGTATCCAGACAAACACCACAGTTAGGTCCAACAGCCTGAGCCAAAGCCAAAGCCTGTTCTCCTCTATTTATAAAATAGGTTTCGAACCGGTTGATAGGCTCTATTCCAATTAATATTCCTGATTGTTCTGTGTATTCGTAAATCTCTTTTAAAGAATCAACGGCCCATTGCCATTCTTCTTCTGGCCTTCCATCAGGTACTATTTTTCCGACAGTACCAGGTACAACGGAAACCATATGACCGTCAAGTTCTTTTACCATGCGGACTACATCTTTTACATACTGCACAGATTTTGCCCTCTGGGCTTCATCTTTAGCAAGTAAATTACGGTCTTCAAGCATCAAAGTAACAGATCCCCAGCAGGATAGACCATATTCTTTTAATAATTTTCGCACCAGATTGGTGTCGTAATGTTCAGGACTCCCTGCAATTTCAAGTTTAGTGTAACCAAGACTGGATGCTCTGCGAATGGTGGTCTCTATCGTTTCGGATCGCATCCAATTATGTATTGAAAGTTCCATAAAGAATTAAGTAAGGTAATATTTGGTTTAAAAGTGTGTTTCAGAATTGTGCCATTAGTCTCTGTAAGGCACGTTCATTTCTATTTTACCTGCCCATTTTTTTGGAACAGGTTTATTTAAAGTCCAATGAACAGCGTTGATGACAAGCCTTTGAAGTCCCTCTTCATTAAAGTCCTTCGGATGACCAAGTGTAGTCATAAATGACCTTCCGCCAGCAGCTGTTTTCCATGTCCATGCAACAGGATTATCAATTGCCGCCTTATCAGGATTAACAGATTTACCCATTAACAACCATTTAGATCCTTTTACAGGATAATGTGGCAATACGTGATACAACCATGAGTCAGCATGGAAATTATTAGGTACACCAGTTAAAATTGGGTGTTTAGCCTCAGCGGGGATAACAGAAACATCAGTGGTAGAATTATGACCATAATGCGTGTGACCACCTTTTCCCCATCCCGGAGGCGCTCCAAATGCAAATTCACCGAAAGCATTCCACTTTTCAAGTGGATGTCCTGCCGGATAATTAAAGGCATGTGTAGTTGTTCTGAAGCCCATTACCGGCTTGCCAGACTTTAAATAATCATCAATGTATTTTACCTGATCTTCAGGTAAACGCCTCCAGCGCAAATAGAATACAGCCAAATCAGCTTCTTTTAAAGCTTCCAATCCTGGAATGTTCTCTTCAGATTTATAATCAGGTGAAGATTTCAGAACGATAGTGCGCATTCCGTAGTTTTTTTCTAGTTCTGCAGCAATAAGCGGCATGGTAGCTTCGCTACTGTATTCATGATCGCCGGTAACAAATACTACAAGTGGTTTTTTTGACTTCTGCTTCTTACTTTGTGCAGTAGAATAGAACGAATTGAATAGCAATATGCTTGTTGCAATTAAACATATAATGCCCTTTAGATTTTTCATTGTGGTTTTATTTTTTTGGTTAGATGGACTAATTAGATAAGCGTCAGCCCGGAAAGCAATTAATTTAACGGTTAACCAAAAATATGATTATTAAAACAAAAACCAAGTTAAAAAACACTATTCGTCTGTCACAAGTTCGTGTCGAAATGCATTAAAAACGCCCAAGCATGCATTCTGTGCTTGTACCTTACTATGCAGTCATTAAACGCTGTTCATTTTGTGCATAATTATCTTTAATTTGCATGTTTTAAGATAATTATGCTCCAATTACTTCAATCTATTAATTTATTCGTTAGCAAATTAGTGCAACGCGAAACTGATTCTATAAATCAGGCTCGTGTTAAAATGCTAACTTATATTCTGATTTTATACCTACCGTATACAGCAATATTAATCGCAGCTTATTATTTCGGAGGAGAAACACAACATCTCGTAAGAGTAAGCGCTGTTTTCATTGCTTGTACATTACTCCTCTCAGTTATTTATTATACCCAGGCATGGAAATTCACTTCACATATTGTTCTTTTATTCCTCACTTTGGCAGTATGGAGTAACATATTATTTTATGTGCGTAACATTAATGTAGAGACATTACAGCTTATCTGGTTCGCAAGCGCACTTAGCTTCTTTATGCACGGCTTAAAATGGGGATGGTTCTATTCAACAATCAATGTAATTCCAATACTTATCTATACTGCTATTGACGACAAAACCTACTTCTATATCGGAAACGGGCCATATGAGGTTACGCAGGTTACTTATCTTTTTGTAACTGCATATAATTTTTTGTGGGTCATTTATATGCATTATTATTTTTTCAAGACTTTTAATCGCAATTTTCTTAAGCTCACATCTACAAAAAATGAGCTTAAAGAACTCAATAACAAACTTACTACAACACTATCAGATCTTAAAAACACATCTGATGCCCGAATGGATTTCCTATCTACAATGTCTCATGAACTGCGTACTCCTTTAAATGGTGTAATTGGAATATCAAATGCATTATTACTTCAAAATCCAAGAGAAGATCAGGAAGAGAACTTAGCAGTTCTTAAATTTTCCGCTGAGAACTTATTGTTACTTATCAATGATGTTCTCGACTTCAACAAATTCGATTCGAATAAAGCAGAGTTAGAAAATATCCCTTTTAACTTAACTGAACTTATAAAAAACAACTACTCAAGCCTTAAATTGAGTGCTCGTGAAAAAATGCTTGATTTAAATCTTTCTATCACTGAAGATTTAAGGGGTAAGATCGTAATTAGTGACCCAACAAGATTGACTCAGGTGTTACTGAACCTACTAAATAACGCAATAAAATTTACAGAGCACGGTTTCGTAAGCTTACAAATAGAAACGGTAAACTTAACTGAAAGTCAGATAACCATCCGTTTTATCATTGAGGATAGCGGTATTGGCATTGATCTTCAAAAGCAACAGTACATTTTTGAGCCTTTTATGCAAGCGTCCACCAGTATAAACAGAAATTATGGGGGTACTGGCCTTGGTCTTCCTATTGTTAAAAAGGTTCTAACCATGTTTAATAGTAAAATCAACATAGTTAGCGCCCCTCAGGTTGGCACGAAATTCTTTTTTGATATAGATTTTCAATACCAAATTACCAAAACACAAACCTCTACTAAATCGATAAATGTAGGCTTCGAGTTAGCCGAGCTCAGAGTGCTGGTTGCGGAAGATAACCCTGTAAATGTCCTTGTTATTAAAAAAACTTTAGAACGTTGGAATATCCGACCAATAATTGCAGAAAATGGCGCTGTCGCACTTCAAAAAATGGAGTTAGAAGATTTCAACATTATCCTAATGGACCTTTACATGCCTGTAATGGATGGATATCAAACAGCATTGGCAATACGCAAAATGGATAATAAAGTTAAAGCCAACATACCGATAATAGCACTTACTGCAACAGTGAATGACAATGTTATGGAAAAAGTTACAGAAGCCGGAATGAATGATTACTTACCAAAACCGTTTAATCCGGAACATCTGTACAGTAAGCTAAAAAAACTAACTATTGAAGCGAAAAAGTTATCGAAGATATTGTAAAAATTCATCCTTAGTTGCCTTTTCCAAAAATGCGCCGGAATACTCAGCCGTTACAGTACTACTGTTGATGTCTTTTATTCCTCTTGATGAAACACATAAATGAACCGCATCAATCACCACCGCTACATCGTCTGTTTCCAAAATAGTCTTTAACTCATTAGCTATTTGAATTGTTAAACGTTCTTGCACCTGTGGTCTTTGCGCATAATATTGAACTATCCGGTTTAGCTTTGACAAACCAATAACCTTTCCTGAAGAAATATAGGCAATATGCGCTTTACCAATAATGGGCACAAAGTGATGCTCGCAATTTGAGTAAAGCGTTATATTTTTTTCGACCAGCATCTGGTTATATTGATACTTATTATCAAACAAAGTAATCTGTGGTTTATTTGCCGGATTAAGGCCGCTAAACACCTCCTTCACAAACATTTTTGCAACACGACCAGGTGTTCCACTAAGACTGTCATCTGTAAGATCAAGCCCAAGTGTTTCCATTATTTCCTTAAAATGCCTGGCAATAATCTTAATTTTGTCCTGATCTCCTAATTCAAAAGCATCAGCTCTTAAGGGAGTATCATAAGAGGTACCAATATGTTGCTCGCCTAGTAAATCTTCAAGCTCGGTTAAAGAAAGGTTATTGTCCGTTGTGTTCAACGCAGTTCCATTCTGTTTCATAAGGTATTATGACTAATTGATAATAAGAATTGGCAAATATAAAAAAGAGGTTATCTAAAATTACCGACATTGCCTCTTTTTTATTTCCACCCTAAAGAAATATCTTGGTACTATTGTACTCTAATCTTGCCGTTCATAACTACATGAATGCTACAATTACAGACAATGCCAGCGCAATCATACTGGAAAACGCTAATGTTTTAATCATTTTCATGTTTCTAAGATTTATTATTTTCATTTAATAACTATTAGAGACAGCCTGATTAAAAAGGGTTACATTATTTTCTAGAAACTATTCCAGTCCTGTTTTAATAGCAAACTTAACCAGACCTACCGTGCTTTTACAGTTGCATTTTTCCAGCAGGTGCTGACGATGATTATCTACAGTTTTCTTACTTATAAATAGTTTCTCTGCTATTTCTTCACTGGTATTTTCACTTACGATCAACTTAAGAACTTCCTTTTCTCTTGGACTAAGTTGACTTAAGGCTTCATCCTGTATTTTTTGTTTTTGGTATTGATTGTAAATAACCGGTACTATATCCTGCGAAAAATAAGTTCCTTCATTAGTGATACGATATAAAGCTGTTAACAGCTCCTCTTTTCCTGAGTTTTTAAGTATATAACCATCAGCCTCAGCCATAATTGCTTCCTTAATAGCCTGAGCATTATTATACATTGAAAGTATGAGTACTTGAATGTGTGGAAACTGGCTCTTAATCATTTTACAGAGCTCTGTGCCGGTTAGCAATGGCATGCTTATGTCAGTAAGCAGAATTTTATAATGATCTGGCTTGGCTACGATCATATCAAAGGCGTCTTGGCCATTATTGGCACGTCCAGTTACCAAATACTCTTGCTCGGTTTGTAACATACTGCATAAACCATCAATCACCATCTGATGGTCATCGGCAATGAGTATGGAAATAGGCTTATTTGTTTCCATTATTTAGGTGAAGTTAAATTGGATACAACAAGAAAAGCGCTATCCGCATTGGTATTCTTTAGGTTATTTACTTCCTTTAACTGTTCTTCCAGTAAAGAAGCTTTTTTTTGTTGTGCCCACGTATAAGTAGGCATATATAAAAACAAACCTATAAAAACCAATGTGGAAAGCGCCTTAATCATTCCTTGAAAATACTTAAAAAATCCGAATTACTTATTGAGTTATTTTAAGAATATCTTTTGCATTTGCTTTAAAATAAAGGTTACCACTTGCATCAGAAACAAACTCAACAGTAGAGTTGTAATCGTTAAGATCTACTGCCGGGAGCTTTAAAACAAATGATCCTAATGATGCAGATGTTCCACTTCCATTTTTAGTTTTCCGTATCATCCAGGTTTTACGAACAGACCCTGCAATGTAAGAGTGATCAAGCATCACATACATGTTATCATTATTGTCTGTAGCGTATTTTAACCACCCTATTTTTTGGCTGGTACTGAATCTTTCAGCATCATCAGCATTAAATAAAGCCTGAAGAGTAAAGTCGGTATCAGCATAAGTTCCGGTTTCCAAATTCCATTTAATAAATTTGCATTTATTAGCTTCATCTGCATTAGTGGTTGTCTGCGTCATGTATGCAACACCTCCCATATGTATGGCTCCCCCATCTTTCATTTGCAGTCCTATTAAAGACGAACTACCTACTATCCGTTCGCCTGTTGAAGTGTATTTAAGATCCGGTCTTAAACAAATCTCATTTTTAGAATTGACAAAAAAGTAATAGGCACTTGTTTTATTGGCCGTTGTTGTTACCCCCTTTACTAATTCGGTTACAGTAGCGCCATCTTGACTAATCTTATAAACATTGTAACTCAGATCGCCATTGTATTTTAGGGCATAAACATTTCCATTAGCATCAGATGTAAGTTTTTGAATAGCCGATAAACGTGTATCAGCAGTTAAAACCTCAGGTCCTGTAGCCCCTGCCAGATTTACTTTATATATTGTGGTCCCGGTCTGATTTAGGATACTATAATCTGTATAATAAATGATATTCTTTACCTTATCCAGATACATCGTTCCTATTTCTTTTGCTGCCGAAGCTATTTTACTGAATTTAAGACCACCAGATACTACCTGAATATAATCAACACTACTGCCACCCGTTACGTCCCCCTGGGTAATTGTAAAAGTAGTATTGAAGCCAGTTGCCGGAATAGCATCAATACTATTAACCGAAATTTTTATACCACCTGTAATTGCATTTGCAGGCACTTCTACAGTAAGTGTAGTTGCGGTTGCCGTTTTAATAGTTGCCAATACCACTGTACCGCCGGTATTGGTAGCAAAAAACACTTTATTATCGCTAATTCGCGTACTAAAGTTAGTCCCTGTAAGTGTAACCACATCACCGGTTTTACCTTTTAAAGGTGTCATTGCAGTAAATGTTGGAGTTGGCACCTTCGGATTTATGGTACTTCCGTCAGGATCTTTATTAACAACTACATTTCCGTTAATGGTTACCTTTAAATCTCCTGGGTTTAGGCTCTCTGGCACACTAAATTTAATCTCTGTAGCTGTAACATTTGTAACGTTTATTTCAGTGGTTCCAATAGCAACCTTTACACTGGTGGCTACATTACCAAAACCTGATCCCGTAATGGTAACAACATCGCCGGGTTGAGGGTTTTTAGGTTGTACATTTGTAATTTGTGGAGGATCCGGCTGAGTATTTTCAGCTTTTTCTTTTTTACAAGAATACATAGTCCCGGTAATCATAACCAGGATCATAAATAGTTTTAAGAGGTTTGATAAAGATGTTTTCATGATCATTAATTTTCTTATCAAAATTGATAAGTAACCTATGATCTGACAATAAGCAGGAATACTAATAATGATAGGTATATATACCTACTGTTCTCATTAACCAAAACGCTTGTAAAACCATTGTTTTACCAATTCAGCAGAAAAGATATACAAAGCAACAATGCCCAACATTGCAAAATAGAATTTCAAAGGTAAAGCAGTAAAGCCTAATAATGAAGCAAATGGAAACAGTGGAAGGAATATAGCAAAAGCAGCGACAGCCAAAGTAGCCCAAAGTAAGTATTTACCGGGTTTACTTTGTAAAAAGCTTTTTCTGGTACGCACAACCATAACTATCAATGTTGCAGATACTACAGATTCAATAAACCATCCTGTCTGAAATTCTTTTTCCGCTGCATGAAAGAAAAACAGTAAAACGCCGAAAGTCAGGTAATCAAAAACGGAGCTTAATATACCAAAGAACAGCATAAATCGCTTAATAAATCCAATATCCCATTTTCTCGGCTTGGCTGTCCATTCCTCATCTACATTATCCGTTGCAATAGCCATCGAAGGGATATCCGTCATGAGATTAGTTAACAAGATTTGTTTTGGCAAAAGTGGCAGAAATGATAAAAACATTGAGGCGCCAGCCATGCTAAACATATTTCCAAAGTTGGCACTAGTTGCCATAAAGATGTACTTCTGAGTATTTGCAAAAGTACGACGCCCCTCCTTAACTCCTTCTATAAGCACATTTAAGTCCTGATCTAATAAAACGATATCTGCGGCTTCTTTGGCCACATCTACTGCGGTATTTACCGAGATACCTACATCCGCAGCATGCAGTGCTGATGCGTCATTAATACCATCTCCCATATAGCCTACTACCTTTTTAGCTTTTTTTAAGGCAAGAATAATTCGTTCTTTCTGATTTGGTTCAACCTCAGCAAAAATATCAGTTCTTAATACGCGATGACGGAAAGCTTCATCACTCATTTGCCTTAATTCTGATCCGGTAAGAATTATTGCATCCTTCATCCCAACTTGCTCACTCATGCTCTTTGCAATAAGCGCATTGTCGCCCGTAATTACCTTTAAGCTAATGCCTAATTTATTTAAGGATTTTATCGTTTCAGACATTCCTGGTTTTGGAGGATCAAACAAGGTAACAAAACCTGCAAAAACCATATCTTTTTCATCCTCTTTATGAATTGGGCCTCTACTATCCCAATTTTTATAAGCCACTCCTAAAGTACGGTACCCTTTTGCACTTAACGCTTCATAGGTCTGTTCAATTTTAGCAGCTATCTCTGCTATTGGAACGAGTTTACCATCTATGTTTTCTGCTTGACTACAAACATCTATTATCTGATTTACCGCTCCTTTAGTAATAAGTTGCGGCCCAGTTCCATTTGAAACCAACAGAGTTAAGCGTTTACGGATGAAATCGTAAGGAATCTCATCCAAGCGCTGCATTTCTTTATAATCTTTTAAGTCGAGTCTTGAAATTGCTTCATCTATTGGGTTCTTAAAACCTTGTTGTAGGGCAGAATTTACTTTAGCTAATACGAGTACTTTTGTGCTTTCATTTCCATCACTATCAAGACCTTTATTTACAGTCACATTCCCTTCTGTTAAAGTTCCTGTTTTATCTGAGCACAGAATATCAATGCATCCAAAGTTTTCAATCGAATTAAGACGTTTAACAATTACCTTTTTTTGAGCCATGCGACTAGCGCCCTGAGCAAGGTTTATTGTTATGATTGCAGGAAGCAATTGTGGAGTAAGACCAACGGCTATAGCAAGCGTAAATAACAGGGAGTCCAATACGGGTTTGTGCAAAAACATATTAACTCCAAAGATCAGAATAACCATAATTAGAGTTATTTGCATCAAGAAATAACCAAAACGCTTAATTCCGTGTTCAAATTCTGTTTCAGGAGAACCATTTTTCAAGCTTAAACTTACATGCCCAAATTCAGTATTCATACCTGTTCCTGCCACAATTCCTTTTGCCGTACCACTAACCACATGGCTTCCCATGAACAGAGAATTAGTGCGTTTTGCCAATGCAGTATCGGCAGCCAACACCGCCGCCTCTTTTTCTACCGGAAATGTTTCTCCGGTAAAAGCCGCTTCATCCACAAACAACTCATTAGATTCAAGTATTAAGCTATCAGCGGGTATAACATCACCAGCACTTAGCAATATGATATCACCGGGAACAATTTCTTCAACAGGAATATCTTTTTCTTTCCCATCTCTTAATACTGTTGCTTTTATACGAACCATTGCCAGAAGCTGAGCTACTGCATTTCCGGCACTTCGCTCCTGCCAAAAACCAAGCATACTGCTAAAACAAACTATAATAATTATAATGAGTGCATCAACATGATCATCTAGGAAATAAGATAAGCCGGCAGCAATTATTAGGATAATCGTAATCGGACTTTTAAATTGTCCAAGAAACAATAAAACATCATTTTTTTTACCTGAAGATTCCAGAGAATTAGCACCGTATTGTTTTCTTCTCTCTGCAACTTCTGTTTCTTTCAATCCTTCGGCAGTAGTATTAAGTTGCTTCAGCAAAGCATCAGGTTGCAATGTCCAAAAATTAGTTTTACTATCTGAAATATCTCTTGGTTTCATATTATAGTATTTAATTTATCAGGAATCTACTTCCTTAAAGACAGACAAAGAAGAAATGTAATGAACGCTTATATAAAAATATACATTTAAACGAAACTAAAAGAATATGAATATTCATATCTAGCTATCGAACAGATTGGTAATAATAGAAAATATTAATAATTTTATACCACATATCATGGCAAGTAAAGAAGTTGTAGTTGTCCCCTATTCCAGCAACTGGGCATTAATATTTCAGGAACTGAGCAACACATTCAACGTGCATCTAAAAGATTTCATTATTGGAATTGAGCATATTGGCAGTACCTCTGTACCCGGACTTTCGGCAAAACCAATTATTGATTTAGACATCATCATCGAGGATAAAACCAATTTCGAAGAGATTATCAGGATATTAAAAGAGCTTGGATATAATTATCTGGGAGAAATGGGTATTGTTGGCAGAGATGCTTTTGAAAGAATCTCAGATTTAAGTCCGGTAGATGGTTCAGGTAGACGATGGCTTAGGCACCATTTATATGTTTGCACCCAAGATAGTATGGGCTTAAAAAACCATATTCTTTTTAGAGACTATCTTCGCTCAAACCAGAAAGTAGCATTAGAATACGGAGCGATAAAAATGGAGCTCGCTAAAAAATATCCTTTTGACATTGATAGTTACATTGAAGGAAAAACCGACTTTATCATTTCTATATTAGCAAAAAATGGTTTTGACGATAAAATACTCAGTAGTATAAAGCAACAGAATAAAACTTCCTAATACAACAGATGCAAGAACTAATTTCGCCTTCAGGAGAACAGCTACTAAGTGTAAAGGAAGCAACTTACAACGACCTCAGTATACCTGCTCAGTCTACTATGTACACGGTATTGTTCATTAAAGAAGGAAAAGGGTTATACCATGCCGACTTTGGTATTTTTCCTTTAACTGCTCCTGCTTTGTTATTTTCTACACCTTTGCAAGTCATCTATCTTGAAAAAGCGGAATCGGTAAAATGTACGCAATTACAGTTTCATGGCGATTTTTATTGCATTGAATTTCACCGTACAGAAGTGCGCTGCAATGGGCTGTTATTCAATAACATTTACATAGATCCAATTGTAGGATTAACGGAAAAAGAAGCAAAAGTTTTTGAATCAGTGATAAGTGATTTGAAAGAAGAACTGAACCACGAAACCCTTTCTGATATCGTGCCACGTGCCTACCTCCAACTCTTTTTAGCCAAATCGAGCAGCATCAAAATGAATGCAATTTCTAATCAGGATAGCGAAAGGGATGAACTTATGGAGCGGTTTAGTCAGCTACTGGAAGAACATTACCTCAGCTTACGTAAACCGGCAGATTACGCCGAATTACTTTCCATGTCGAGGGACAACTTTACCAGACGTTGCACCCGATACTTCAGAAAATCTCCTTCCCAGCTAATTCAGGAAAGGTTGATACTTGAGGCAAAAAAACAGCTCCATTTAACCCGGCAAAGCATTAAAGAAATTGCCTATAACTTGCAGTTTCAAGATGAATTCTATTTTAGCCGGGTATTTAAAAAATTCACTAAAGTATCTCCGCAAGGCTTTAGAGACAAAACAGGTATCTCAATTGTAGCGGATATGTCCAAGGATTAGCCCCTTTTGTCCATGTTCCCCTAACCAACATAGCTATAGATTTGCTTAAAAATCAATAGCATGAAAAATTCTATCATAAATACCATAGCCAATCTGGATCAATTGGGGAAAAATGCAATCCGTTTTGGAATTGTTGTTGTTTTCCTTTGGATAGGAGGCTTAAAATTTTTCGCTTACGAGGCCGATGGTGTTGTTCCATTTGTAGCAAATAGCCCATTTATGTCTTTCTTCTATAATCATCCTGATGACTATAAAACCCACATGAATAAAGAAGGAGAATTGATACCGGCTAATCATCAATGGCATATTGACAACAATACTTACGGATTTTCTGCAGGCTTAGGAATATTCCTGATTACACTTGGCCTATTAGTAGCATTACATAAGGTAGCTCCTTTAGCAAGCATGATTGGTAGTGGTTTGATATTCCTGATGTCATTAGGTACCCTGTCATTCTTAATTACTACACCCGAAAGCTGGGTACCACACTTAACAGATGAGCAATGGGGATTCCCTTACCTTTCTGGCCGTGGACGACTGGTTATTAAAGACATTGTGATACTTGGTGGAGCGATCATTACAATGAGCGAGTCTGCAAAGCTCTATCTTCAAAGAAAGAACAATAACTAATTTGGCCTCATAAACCTAAACGACAACGCTGTTCCTGTGCCCAATAAGGCACCGGCAGCTACATCTGTAGGATAATGAACGCCTAAATATAATCGCGAGAAACTAACCGAACTGGCCCACAAATATGCCGGAGCTACTACATACCACTTCGGATAAGCTTGCGACAAAGCTGTAGCCGTTGTAAACGATGTAGAAGTATGTCCTGAGGGAAATGAATAATGTGACGGTTGATAAACTGCATTAATCTTAACATTTGCAAGAAATGGTCGCGGACGTTTAACAGCTTTTTTGACCAGCATTGTAACAAGGACATTTACTGCTGAGCTACTAAATATGTAGAAAGCATTTTGCCTCATTTCCTTGTCTTTACCAATTACTCCGGCTGCAAATAAACCTACCGGAACACCAACGTTAACTACATCATTGTTATTAGATAGGAACATGAAAAAGCCAGTTTTCTCTGGCGTCCGTGTTTCAGAAAGCCCTATAAGTATCTGATCATCTAATCTTTGTAGTCCATTCTGCGCAAAACCACGAAGTGGTAATAAAGACATTAAACCAATTTGAATTACCAGTAAGTATTTAAAGTATTGTGTTTTCAATGGTTGCTCCTCCTTATATTGCTAAGTAAACCTGCACTAATTATAATTCAAAATAACAGTTACTTTCTGAATATACAATCATAAGCGCATCACTTAATTTAAAATTATTGCTTCCTGATCCTGGTCGCTCACCATTTCTTTTAAAAAGATTTCCTGAATTTGTTTCACCTCTTCCATGTACATCGTTTTCTTTCTGGTGCCAAAATAAAGCGTATTCTCAATTACATTATATCCTTCCCAAATTTGCTTTACATTACCAGAGTCGAGCTCTTTTTTAGACAAAAAATCAGGGATAACAGCCACGCCATTTCCACCACTTAAACAGCGGATAATTGAACTCATGTTAGGCACAATATAATTGGGTTTAAAGTCGGGTCTTTTACCAAAGTTGATATGCCAAAACCTACGCAAATGCTCCATATCGCCAGTTGTACCGTACCAGGTTTGGCGTTTTAACCAATCCTGTATACCATTTAGATCTTTGCTTTTCAGTAAAGGATCAAGCTCTTCAGTTGATGTTTTTGAGCCACCAATCACTACAATTCTTTCTTTAAAAAACGGGGTATAAACCAAGCCTTTATAATCGCCTTTATGAGGGGTAATAATCAAATCCAAAATACCATTATCCAAATCACTTAGCATTTGAGGATAGTCGCCAAATTTAATGATCACATTAAACTCTAAACTTGGTAAATACGATTCCAGTGTAAACTGAAAAGTTTCGAAACACATACCTATACTTATTGTCGGCTTTTCCTTTTCAGCACTTTTATGAAAATGTCGCTCCGCCTCTTCTAACTTACAAAGTGACTCCTGTATATAGTTGTAAAGTATCTTTCCACGCTCTGTTGACACCATTTTACGTGAGGTACGATCAAATAATTTGTAGCCAACGTACGACTCCAAAGAACTTAAATGCAAACTCACTCCCGGTTGCGAAACATACAATGACTCGGCCGCACCTGTTAGCGTTCCGGTTTCATAAATAGCCTTAAAGGTTCTGAACCACTCTAAATTAACCATAACAATCTATCATAATTATAATACAAAGATATGATTTATATTATTTTAATAGTAATAGATCTTACCGTAATTTTGTCATCACAATTAAGAAGTAAAATCAATTCTATTAAAATGGAAACAACAAAAATATTTGTAATTAACGGCGGACAGGTCTTTGGACACTCTGGAGGCCGTTTTAATAAAACAGTTTTTGATACCACCCGTCAGTTTTTTAATGACAAAGAAGGATTTGAAATCAGGTCTACAGATGTAAATGAAGATTACGATCCAAAACAAGAAGTTGAGAACTACGTGTGGGCTGATATCGTTATTTACCATACCCCTATCTGGTGGTTTCAGGTACCTCACGGATTAAAAAAATATATTGATGTAGTGTTCACGGAAGGTCATCAAAGTGGAATTTATCATAGCGACGGGCGTTCATCTCAAAACCCGGCCATCAATTACGGCACCGGTGGTATGCTACATGGCAAAAAATACATGGTTACATCATCGTGGAACGCACCAAAAGAAGCATTTACATTGCCAGGAGAGTTCTTTAATGAAACCAGTGTTGATGATGGCGCATTATTCGGTTTTCACCGCATGAATGCCTTTACAGGAATGAAACCACTGCCAGGTTTGCACTTTCACGATGTAGAAAAGAATGCTAATATTGCAGCTGATCTTGAAAGATACACTAAACACTTAAACAACATTTTTATAAACAAAGCACATGAGCATTTACTTAACAGCAATCTCCAGAGCGAAAGCACAACACATTGATCAGTTTAAAGCACTCTTATTGAATCTGGTTGTAGAGTCCAGAAAAGAAGAAGCCTGCATTCAATATGATCTTCATCAATCAGCAGAAGATCCTGCTCTGTTCATCTTTCATGAAGAATGGGCAAGTAAAGAAAGCTTAGAGCTGCATAACCAAACGCCTCATATATTAAATTTTATTAAGGAGTCTGCAGATATTATTGATGGTAATGTTACCATACATACCACAGAAAAAGTTGCCTGACATTAAATAGCTATCTCAGATAGCGCAACAAAAGAATAAAAAACAATGGAATACAGAAAATTAGGGAAAACAGATTTAAACTTATCAGCTATTACTTACGGAGCTTTTGCAATCGGCGGAAATATGTGGGGAGGAAATGAGAAACAGGATTCAATCGATGCCGTTCATGCATCTTTAGATCATGGAGTTACCAGCTTGGATACTGCTCCTTTTTACGGTTTTGGTTTAAGTGAAGAACTTATTGGCCAGGCAATTAAAGGTAAAGACAGAAGTAAGATCCAGCTATTAAGTAAATTTGGTTTAGTTTGGGACGGTAGCAATAACGGAAAAGGCGAGTTCTTTTTTGACGCTAACGATGACGGAAGAACCGTTCCTATTTATAAATACGCTGCAAAAGCAAACATTATAAAAGAGGTTGAAGAAAGCTTAAAACGATTGGGAACAGATTACTTAGACCTGTTACAATTACATTGGCCAGACGCTACCACGCCAATAAGCGAAACTATGGAAGCGCTTGAAAGCTTGATCCAACAAGGAAAAATCAGAGCTGCCGGAGTAAGTAATTATAGTCTTGATCAGCTAAAAGAAGCAGAAAAAACGATCTCTATAGCTTCAAATCAGCTTCCTTACAGCATGCTTAACAAAGCAATTGAAAATGACATAGTTCCTTACACCGTTGCCAACAACATCGGTATTATTGCCTATAGCCCTTTAGAAAGAGGCTTGCTTACCGGTAAATATTTTAAAGAGGCTACCTTAAAATCGGATGATCACAGAAACGGTTACTTTGGTCAGTTTGATCCTGAAAAAGTAAAATCATTTCTGAATGCGATAGAGCCTTTGGCAATAAGCAAAGGCACTTCATTATCTCAATTGGTGTTAAAATGGACAACATTGCAACCGGGTATCACTATAGTACTTGCAGGTGCAAGAAACGCAACACAAGCTATTGATAATGCAAAAGCGATCAACATTTCTCTTACTGAGGATGAACTTGCCTTAATTAATACTGAGCTAAAGAAAATTAATTAACTTTAATAACCATCAAAAAGAGCACCGGAACTAATCCAGTGCTCTTTTTTCTTTTTTCACCCTGTGCAAAATTACTGCTGCATCAATAGAGTGAGACTTATGGATATCATGATCTTCCTCAGCTATATCTGAAAGTTTTTGATAGTACTTATGGAGAACATCCAGTTCTGATTCTGTTAAGTCCTCAATATCAACCATCCTGTTACTGGCATGTCGGCTTGCAGCTATCAATTCGTTTAGCTTAAGCTGAATGGCTTTAGAATCTTTATTCTGAGATTTCTGAATCAGGAAAACCATCAGGAACGTAATTATTGTTGTACCCGTATTGATAACCAATTGCCAGGTATCAGAATAATTAAAAATGGGCCCCGATAATACCCACACAATCACAATTAGAAATGCCACACAAAAGGCTATGGGACTGCCAGTCCAGTTTGTAATTTTTGTAGATGCTCTTTCAAAGATGTTTCCTGATGTATTTTTCATAATGAATGATAATGTTAGACGTTTAAAACCTTGCTTAAATCTAATGAAATAAAGCCGTTTTCATCAATCTCTTTTAGTTAATGCAAGTATTTTTAAATAAATTTAAATCAAGATGTTACATATTGACTATATAAGCATCTAAAGTCAGTATCTTCATCCTTAGAAGAACAATATCCGAAATGAAAAAAATCATATTAGACGTTTCCGGAAATAAAGCACATAAGCTTGAGGTTGATTCAGCAATCTCCTTTAAACCATTCATCAGCTACCTGAAAGAAAGGGTGAAAAGCGAGAAAACCGTAAAAAATCTATTGTATAAAACGGCACTTAAAGAGTTTAAAAAATATGATGTAGAGGAAGCTGACATACCTCTTGAAACCATACATAAATATGAAAGCTTACTTGAAAGCATGTATGCCTGCCTTACCCCTGCGCTTACGACTGAGAATAAATTGGCATGGGGACTTTGCTTTCCATTACAGCCCATCACTTTTTATGGTACAGAACTGATGTACCAGCTGTTAGAAAACAAGAAAAATGATAATGATGACTATGTGGTCTCAAAAACGCCTGCAGAATACCATAAAGAGCGCTTACAGCTTGTTTATTCATTTATTTTAAAGGAACTGTACAACTTCCATGTACCTGTAAAAACGCATCAATACCATGCGGGTATTAAAACTGATACTGGCCTTTCAGGCTATTTCCATGTAGCTATTAACACCGATTTTATAGAGGTTACTCCCAAAGGTGAGTTACCTCCTCTCAATTTTAGAGAGCTTCAGCAATATATTGGAGAAAGTTCCAGTTATGAGATTCTCGAAAAAGTTTTGCCACTTGATCTTTTTAGGTTCAGAGGTATATCGGTAATTACAGTTTCTGATGTAACCGCAATACAGGCTGTAGAAAACATAAAAAACATACGACTTACCCGCACTCCCGGTGACCAGGATGAGACTTATAATGGGGTAATCCAATCTTTAAAAACAATAGTTCAGAATAACAAAATTGAGTTCGACCTATTTCCTTTTGTAAGGGTAAACAACAAGCCTGTTTACGGTAATGTAAAGGGTGGCACCGGAATACTATTTTCGGTATGGGGCGAAGATAATTTAGATCCCGAAACATTCCAACAGTATGCTGAGGGTTATTCTGCAAACCCAAACTCATTCTTTTCTCCTGATATTTTAGAAGAGGATCCGGTGGTATTTCACTGGCTTCATAATTTTGTAAAACTGGGCGTTAAATCTCTGGCCCTCACTCCTGTTTTTTACGACCACGTAATTGTGGGCGTTTTGGCTGTACATACCTGGGAGGGAGAAACATTTGACGAGAAAACCCTTGCCTTATTGGAACCTGCTATTGCCCCAATAGCACAATTACTGCAGATCTACATTGATGAGTTTAACCTGGAGCTGGAAAACATTATAAAAGAGAAATTTACCTCCATACAGCCTTCTGTTCAATGGAAATTTAACGAGGTGGCCTGGCACCATCTGCATGACAAAAAGAAGCATTTACCTGTTAGAAACGAAGACATTAGCTTTAAAGATGTGTATCCTTTTTATGGGGCTATCGACATCAGAAACTCTACAATTGAACGAAACACGGCCAGCAAAGCGGATCTGAGTCACCATTTAAGTTTACTTTCTGAGACATTGGATATTCTTAAAAACCAACACTACTCGTCTTTAATGGAGGAGATGCTTTTCAATTCTCGGAAATGGCAGCAAGTATTGTTGCTAGAGACATTGAATACTCAAGAAGAGAACAATATTAACAGTTTTTTAAGGGAAGAATCAAGCGATTACTTGTTCCACTTATCTCAGCAGGACCCTAAAATTAAAAAGCTAATTGACGAGTATTTATTAATCACCAAAGCTGTTGATGGCGATGTCCATAAAAACAGATATGCGCTGGAAGTTTCTATGCAGATGATAAATACGGCTATTAATAACTATTTCGAAGCCGAAAAAGAGAAGTTACAGGAATCTTATCCTTGTTATTTTGAAAAATTCAGAACCGATGGTGTTGAGTACGATATTTATATCGGACAATCTATATCGCCCGATAAAACATTTAATCATTTTCACCTCAAAAACCTAAGGCTTTGGCAGCTTTCATCAATGGCTAATGTAGTACGAATGACCCATGCTTTACTACCTGCCATGCCAACAAAGCTATACACAACCCAGCTATTGTTTATCCATAACCATACAATTGACATTAGTTTTAGAGCCGATGAACGCAAATTTGATGTAGAAGGTGCCTACAACATCAGGTATCAGATGATTAAAAAGCGGATAGATAAAGTTCATATCAGAGGTACCAATGAGCGCTTAACACAACCTGATAAAATCGCATTAATCTATTTTAACAAGCGAGATATTGAGGACTACCTGCCTTTTGTTACTTACTTACAAGAAACCGGAGTTTTACATCAGGATACTGAAGAACTTGATTTAGAAGACCTACAAGGGTTAAGCGGATTAAAAGCATTGAGGGTTGGCGTTATACATGCCGATAACACAAACAACATTTAGCCATAGATATGTAAAATACTTGCAAAAGTATTTACTTATGAATATTAGTGTATACTTTTGACTAAATTAACTATTTAGTCAAAACTTATGAAAACTCTTCTACCCCTTTTTGGTCTGTTATTACTGCTAAGCGCTTGTGGTGATGACACCAAGATCCAGCTTAGGGCTCCACAGGCTCAGGTTGCTGAAACAAAAGCAGATAGTGTTGCTGTTATCGCTAAAGACAGCATCAAAACAGATTCAATTAAGGTTCACATCAAGAAATAGTATTGAGGGAGGTTTTATCCCATCAATTCTTTCATGAGCTTATCAAAGTCGGCCTTCATTAAAGCAAGTTCCTCTTCAACTTTTGCCAGTCGCTGTTCCAAATCACTTGCAGGCCTACTGTAACTATCATCTGATGCATCTTCCTGTGTTAAATCAGGCGTACCACTTAGCAAATGAACATAACGCACTTCCTTTTGTCCTGCGCGTTTAGGTAATTGCAAAACATAAGGCATTTCGGGATCTGATAGACGTTCAAGTACAGATTGCACCTCTTCTAACGATTCAAACTCATACAATCTGCCCGAATTGGTATTTAATTCCCCTGGGGTTTGCGCACCTCTTAGCACTAGCAAACAGATGATGGCCACCTCTTGAGGGGTTACCGGGAAAACAATAGCAAAATTGTGTTTATACTTAATGCTTCTGCTAGAACCACCTGTTGCAGTAGAGATTAAGCTCTTTCTTTTTAAAGTATCCAGCGCTAAAATTACCGTCTGATCATCATATTGCACTACCGGTTTACGCGAAGTTTTCTGATTACAGGCAGCTGTAATCGCATTGATAGTCATCGGATAATACTCAGGAGTAGTTTTGGATTTCTCCATTAACACTCCTAAAACACGAAGTTCTTCGGCATTTAAAACAGGCAAGATTTGAGCTGAATCCATTAAGCTGTATTTAAGAATTAGATAAAATAAGGTTGATCGTATTTAATTCATCCTCACTAAAATTGGTATTTTCAAGGCATTTTAAAGAATCAGCAAGCTGCTCCGGTTTGCTTGCGCCAACCAATACAGAAGTAATTCTTTCATCGCGTAAAATCCACGATAGTGCCATGTGAGCCAATTTCTGTCCTCTTCCTGCAGCTATTTCATTCAGTTTATTAAGCTGAGCTAGTTTTGCATCGGTAATTTGATCACGTTGTAAAAATCCATGAGACTTTGCAGCTCTTGAATCTTCCGGGATACCTTTCAGATATTTATCCGTAAGCATTCCCTGTGCTAATGGAGAAAATGGAATACAGCCAACACCTTCATTACCTAAAAGATCTAACAATCCACCCTCTATCCAACGCTCATACATTGAGTATTTTGGCTGATGAATAAGGCATGGAGTACCCAGTTCTTTTAAAATTTGAATGGCGCGTGCAGCCTCTTCTGCCTGGTAATTAGATATACCTACATATAATGCCTTACCCTGACGAACGATCAGATCTAATGCAGCCATGGTTTCTTCAAGTGGAGTTTCCGGATCAGGACGGTGGTGATAAAAAATATCAACATAATCCAGTTCCATTCTTTTTAAACTCTGGTCCAGACTTGATACCAGGTACTTTTTAGAGCCCCAATCGCCATAAGGTCCATCCCACATCGTGTAACCAGCCTTACTTGAAATGATCATCTCATCTCTGTAACCTGCAAAATCGCGTTTTAGCAACTTACCAAAGTTTTCTTCGGCTGAACCTGGAGGCGGGCCGTAGTTATTGGCAAGATCAAAGTGGGTAATCCCACTATCAAAAGCAAGTTTTAATATGTTGCTGCAATTTTCTAATTGATCTACATGACCAAAATTATGCCATAGGCCTAATGAAATTGCTGGAAGTTTTAACCCGCTTTTACCGCAACGGCGGTATTGCATTTGAGTATATCGGCTTGGATTGGGTGTGTACGGCATATAATAGATAAAATATTCAGTAGCGGTTTTTGCCGCTACTGATATTCAAATAAATTACTACTTATTTAGCGTTTTTTTTCTCAGTAACTTCAGCACGAATTTCTTGAGCAAGAACTTTTAAATCTTGCATAGCTTTACGTACTCTTGTTCCAGCTGCGTTGTTGCCAGAATTGTAAAATTTCTCAGCATCAGCCTCAACAGAAGCTAACAATTCTTTAACTTTTGAAAATTTTTCCATGTTTTGATTTTTTAATTTATAAGCCAAATATATATTATTTTAGAAATAAACGCGCATAACTTCACTTCTATTGCACTTTTTGTACCCGAACTCTTTTTTTCGAAAACCTTTTCTTGGTTCCGGGGTTATTTTTTTAAGCAGGCTATACAAATGATTATGCTATGGGTAAAATTATACATGTTATTGAGGATGACGCAGATATCCGATTTATTGTTGAATACGTGCTATTAGAAGCCGGCTATGAGGTGACAACTTCTGGAACTGCGAAAGAATTTTATGAAAAAATAGGCATTCAGCACCCAGAATTGATACTTTTAGACGTAATGTTGCCTGATGGCAACGGTATAGATATTTGCAGGGCCTTAAAAAAAGATCAAAAAACCAGTCATATCTCCATTGTTATCATGTCGGCTCATGCCGCCGAAAGAGCCGTTCTGACAGAAGCCTGCGCTGACGGTTTTATCAGCAAACCCTTTGATCTGGATGACATGCTTAATTCTGTAGAAAAAACATTAAAAGGCATCCATCATTATGGCTATAAAAAACGATGAGAAAAAATTCCAATAATTAAAGAAAAAATTCCTATATTTGTTTTGTATTAGATAAAAGCATCATGGCAAATACACCAAAACCATATAAAACAAAATCAAAAGTATCAGTAGTTTCAGAGAGCGCTGTTATTGCTTCCTATCAATCATTGTATGGTAATCCAATCAGTGTGCTTACCAACTCTAAAAATGGGTTATCAGCAAAAGCAGCCATTGATTTTTTAAACCTTTCAGGTTTCACCAAAGAAGAATTTCAGGATACTTTTAAAACAAACGTAAAAACGATACAAAACTACGTTTCAAACTCATCAAAGCTAGATGCCGCCTTAAGTGAAAAACTGTTAAAGTCTTTTTCTCTTTTTGATAAAGGCATCGAAATCTTTGGTTCTGCAAAGCTTTTTCATCAGTGGTTAAACACCCCTTCTTACGGGCTTGGCAACCAAACCCCTTTTGATCTTATGGATACCATTACCGGTATTACACTAATTGAAGAAGAGCTAATCAGAATTGAACACGGTGATTTAGCTTAACTATGCAGGTATTTCGTATTGCTTTAGCTAAATACGCCACCAAACTATTTGCTTCGGGCAGAGCTGCACGCTGGAACCCTAACGATGTAGAGGTGATTTATAGTGCAGGCTCCCGTTCGTTAGCTTGCCTTGAAAACGTGGTGCATAGAAATCAAATAGGACTAAATCAATCGTTTCAGGTAATGACCATCGAAATTCCTGACGACATTAGAATCATCCCTGTAGACACTAAAAAGCTTCCGGCCGACTGGATTGAATACCACAACATCCCTTTAACCCAAAAAATTGGTGAAGATTGGATCAGCGATGGTAAATCTGCCATTTTAAAAGTTCCGTCTTCTATTATTATTGCCGAATACAATTACCTGATTAACCCCCTTCATCAAGATTTTAAATCAATCCGATTAATAAAGTCTGAGCCTTTTGTGTTCGACAGAAGAATTAAAAACTCTTAATTCACTTTACATCAACAGTAAATTGTGTAACCGTTAACACGGTACTTATAGGATGTTGCTAGGGCTTTTGGCCCTACCAAGGCCCTAGCAACACCCTAGCAAAGCCCTACCAACGCCCCCATAACAGAACTCTGCCTAAAAGTAAAAATCGGATCATTTTTCAATGTAAAAGCCGATTTTCTTTTGAAATAAGGAAAAAGGTGTCGACATTAGCATTCAATGAAATACCAAAAGAACATACAAAAAGCTATAATTGAAGCCTATAACAGGCATCAGTTACATGCGTATGCACTTTTTAAAAGGTTTTTTAGAGAAAACTATCCATTCGGTTTTAGTTTTCAAACCACTAGTAAGGACTTTATTAACTAAGCCCCGTATCATTTCGATTTTCTTTTTTCGATGCGGGGGTTAAAAGCACCTGATAAAAATCTGCTTTTTCTTTTTTTCAATTTTTAATGCGTTTTCAGCAGCAGCTGCATCGCGTATTTAACTTTTTGAAAAAATCCAATAAATATTATTTCACAAAACATTTAAGATCATGGAAACTAAATCATTGTCATTATCAAAAAGCGACTTTAAATTACTAAAGGAACATTTAGAGAAATCAAATATGAGCGCTTACAACAAAGAAAAACTACGTATCGAATTAAAGGAAGCCACTATATACACAGAAGAAGAACTTCCAGAGGATGTGGTGTGCTTAAAATCGGAGGCTCGTATAGCCAATACAAAAACAGGAAAAGAGTTTACCTTTAAATTGGTAATGCCCGAAGAAGCCAACATTAAAGTTCAAAAGGTATCAGTTTTTGCACCTATCGGGATTGCATTATTTGGCTACAGAACCAACGACATTATTACCTGGGAGATGCCAGACGGATTACAGGAATTTAAAATACTATCGGTAAGCAGGATGTAACTAACTCCTGCCTGCCATTGTTATCATTCTATGAGATAGATCTTTTCCGAGATACCTATCAATAATGCCATGCACAAGATATAGTATTGGAGTCATCAGGATGGCTACCACAAACTTATAAGTATAATTTACCAGACCAATAGCAGCAACCATTTGCCAGCTCCAGTGGTACTGAGGATTAAGATAAAAAGCAATAAAGATAACCACAAAGCTATCAATACACTGCGAAATTAATGTTGAACCGGTGGCACGTAACCACAAGGCCTTGTCGCCGGTAACTTTCTTTATTTTATGAAAAATGAATACATCAGCAATCTGACCTACCAAGAAAGCAACAATGGAACCTACTATGATCCACATACCTTGCCCAAATATACCGGCAAAGGCATTATTCATATTTAAAGATTCTCCATTAATGTTTTGTGTAACCCAAAAATCGGAAGGTTGCAAATGCATCGCTCCGCCTACAACAATGAATGCGTATCCTATTAAAGCGGCTGTTAAAATAGATAAATTACGAACTTGCTTTACCCCGAAATACTCATTGATAATATCTGTCATGATAAATATAATAGGCCAGGTTAAAACCCCTGCAGACATATTATAAGAAAGATTGGGCACCCCTAATAAATTAATATTAAACTTTTCGATGCCGAGAGTGCCTTCAACCGTAAAGATCTTTACACCTATAAACTCTGAAAGTATAGCATTTGCAACAAAGAAGCTCCCTAAAATGAGCAGTAGTCTGCTCTCTTTCGTTTTAAAAGTCATAGCCCAATGAAATTATTAAATAATTCCGATATAACGGGATAAATATTATTTCTATTTTCGCTTAAACATGATATCAATAAATTCAAAATTACCGACAGTTGGCACCACTATTTTTTCTGTGATGTCTAAACTAGCTGAAGAACATAATGCTATAAATCTATCGCAAGGATTTCCTGACTATGATTGTGATCCTAAATTGATAGATTTTGTTGCTGATGCCATGAAAAAAGGCTTTAATCAGTATGCTCCTATGCCCGGTTTACAATCGCTAAGAGAGCTTATTGCTGAAAAAGCAAATACACTATACGATGCGGTTTACAATCCTGAAACCGAGGTTACAGTTACTGCCGGTGGCACGCAAGCTATTTTCACAGCACTATCTTCGTGCATAATTCCAGGTGACGAGGTTATTGTTTTTGAACCGGCTTATGACTCTTACGCTCCTGCTATTAAATTACTGGGCGGATTGGTAAAACCTTATGAGATGGCACCGCCAGATTATGAAATAGACTGGGAAATGGTAAAGAAGTTGTTTACCGTGAACACCAAAATGATCATTTTAAACAGTCCGCATAATCCTACCGGCAGTATTTTAAGTGAAAAGGACATTAAAGCCCTCATTAAACTCACCAAAAATACAGACATCCTTATTTTAAGTGATGAGGTTTACGAACACATCATATTTGATGGTAAAAAGCATCATAGCATGGCTTTACACCCTGAACTTAGAGACCGGAGTTTTATTGTGGCCTCATTTGGCAAACTCCTACATACAACAGGCTGGAAATTAGGTTACTGCTTAGCTCCGGCAAACTTGATGAAAGAGTTTCGTAAAGTACACCAATTCAATGTTTTCAGCGTAAATACACCAATGCAGGTGGGTATTGCCAATTACCTTAAATCTCCTGAAACTTATACCGGATTATCTGATTTTTTCCAGGAAAAGAGGGATTTCTTCCGCTCTTTACTTGGCGAAACTAAATTTAAATTATTACCTTGCCATGGCTCTTACTTTCAATGTGTTAGCTATGCTCACTTGAATGATGAGAAAGATACGGATATGGCTCAAAAGCTTGTTAGGGAAAACGGAGTAGCCAGCATACCTGTTTCGGCCTTCTACATTAGAAATACAGATCATAAAGTTTTACGCTTTTGTTTCGCTAAAAAGCACGAAACACTGGAAAAAGCCGTTGAAGGACTAATGAAGTTATAATTTACATCCCTTTAAATTAGAATAATGGATCAACCAAATTACCTGAATATTAGCAATCTCAAAGTTACGATTTATCAGGCCTACCTATTTTGGGAAAATATAGATAAAAACTTACAAAACCTTGCCCTAAGGTTATCAATGGGGATAAAAGAAAAAACTGACCTGATTGTACTTCCAGAGATGTTCAATACAGGTTTTAGCATGAATGCTGAATCGCTTGCAGAAGAGATGAATGGAAAAACCATGCAATGGATGGCTCAAACAGCCGAGAAATATGAATGCGTAGTTACCGGAAGTTTAATCATAAAAGAAAACAATAAATACTATAACAGATTAATCTGGATGTTACCAGACGGCACTTTTAGTCATTATGATAAACGTCACCTTTTTGGATTAGGCGATGAAGACAAAAACTATGCTCCCGGTGAGGACAAAGTAATTGTAGACCTAAAAGGCTGGAAAATACGTTTGGCCATTTGCTATGATCTGCGTTTCCCGGTTTGGTTGCGCAATCAGAATGCAGAGTATGATATTTTGCTATTAATAGCAAGCTGGCCGGATAAAAGGTCGAGTCATTGGAATGCACTTATTCCTGCTCGCGCTATCGAAAATCAAAGTTATGTAATTGCAGCAAACAGGGTTGGTCATGATGGCAAAGAAGTTTACCATAGTGGTCACTCTCAATGTATTGACCCAATGGGAAAAACTATTTACTACAAACCTGAAGATGAAGATCTATACACCTTCAGCATAGGTTACGAGGAATTGGTTAAAACTCGCCGTAGTTTTCCTTTCCTAAGAGATGCCGATAATTTTAAAATTATTTAGTTACTTTAACACTACAATGTTTAATCGTAGAAAATTCATAAAAACAACAGCAATATCAGCTTCGCTACTTGCTATTGATAAAAAAAGTATTGCCGGAATTATTCCGACCACATCGGCTTCTGTTGATGTTAAACCTATTGTAATCTCTACCTGGGATTTTGGAATTGCAGCTAATCAGGCCGCTTGGAAAGTACTTTCCAAAGGCGGAAGAGCTTTAGATGCTGTTGAACAAGGCGTACATGTACCAGAAGCTGATCCAAAAAATCAGTCTGTAGGTTATGGTGGCTTGCCAGACAGAGATGGCCATGTTACGCTTGATGCCTGTATTATGGACGAGCAAGGTAATTGCGGCTCTGTAGCTGGTCTTGAATACATTATGCACCCAATTTCTGTTGCCAGATTGGTAATGGAAAAAACGCCGCATGTTATGCTTGTTGGTGATGGTGCACTTCAATTTGCTTTGGAAAATGGTTTTAAAAAAGAAAACTTATTGACCAAGGAAAGTGAAAAAGCCTGGAAAGAATGGCTTAAAACTGCAAAATATGCTCCGGTAATGAACATAGAGAACAAACTTTACCAAAAGGCTGCTCCCACTAAATTACCTGGAAATCAATACAATCACGACACCATAGGTATGCTGGCTATTGATGCCAAAGGCAATATCTCCGGTGCTTGTACTACCAGTGGAATGGCTTACAAACTACATGGCCGTGTTGGCGACAGTCCGATAATTGGTGCTGGCTTGTATGTTGACAATGAGGTTGGTGGTGCTACTTCTACCGGAGTTGGCGAAGAGGTGATTCGTAACGTTGGAAGTTTCTTGGTTGTAGAACTGATGCGCCAAGGTTATTCACCGGAAGATGCTTGCAAAGAAGCGGTTATGAGAATCATCAAAAAGAAACCTGAAACTGCAAAAGTAATACAGGTAGGCTTTCTTGCCATCAATAAAAAAGGTGAATACGGCGCTTACGCTATTCAGAAAGGCTTTAGTTATGCCGTTTGTACTGAGCAGAAAGATGACCTGTTAATTCCCGGAAAAAGTTATTATTAAGATTTAGTATCATGGTAAATATGGAGGTTTGCGCCAATTCCGTAAGGTCTGCTCTTGCAGCTCAGGAAGGTGGCGCAATTAGGGTTGAGTTATGCGATAATTTACCTGAAGGCGGTACAACGCCAAGCTATGCTCAGATTGCATTAGCTAAAAAAACATTATCAATAAAGGTATATCCAATTATACGTCCACGTGGCGGCGATTTCTTGTACTCAGAGTTGGAGTTCAATTTAATGAAGGAAGATATAAAAATCTGTAAATCATTAAATTGCAATGGAGTAGTTATTGGCATTTTAAAGGCCGATGGCAGTGTAGACAAGGAAAGATGTGCAGAGCTGATTGAAACAGCGAAACCAATGCCTGTAACTTTTCATAGGGCTTTTGACATGAGCAACGACCTTGAAAAGGCACTGGAGGACATTATTGAGTTGGGTTGCGAGCGCATCCTTACATCAGGAGGAGAAGCTTCGGCACTTAAAGGCGCTGATGTACTTGCCAAGCTAATTAAACAAGCTGAAGGCAGAATCATTATTATGCCGGGCGCAGGTGTTTCAGCAAGTAATATTTCTGACATCATTAAAATAACAGGCGCTAAAGAATTTCATGCCTCTGCAAGGCATGCTGTAAAGAGCGAAATGCAGTTCAGAAACCCCAGATTGAGCATGGGAAGCATAGCCGATGAGTTCAGTTACGATCTTACTGATAGTGAGACTGTAAAAAATTTAATCGAGCTAGCAAACAAACCTGCGGAATAATCCGCTCAAAACCTTATCTTTGCGCCACTGATGAAGCATATACGTAATTTTTGCATAATTGCACATATTGACCACGGGAAAAGCACCTTGGCTGACCGTTTGTTAGAATATACCGAGACGATTTCTCAACGCGAATCGCAGGCCCAGTTATTGGATAACATGGACCTTGAGCGCGAACGAGGCATTACTATTAAAAGTCATGCCATACAAATGAACTATAAGGTAGGTGATATTGAATACAATTTCAACCTGATTGATACACCTGGACACGTTGATTTTTCTTATGAAGTTTCTCGTTCTATCGCAGCTTGCGAAGGTGCACTACTTATTGTTGATGCATCTCAGGGAATTCAGGCACAAACCATTTCAAACTTATATCTAGCTCTAGAGCACGATCTTGAAATTATTCCGATTTTAAATAAAATGGATTTACCTGGGGCAATGCCTGAGGAAGTAAAAGACCAGATTATTGATCTGATCGGCTGTAAGCGCGAAGATATCATTCCTGCATCTGGTAAAACAGGTTTGGGTATTCCTGATATTATTCAAGCTATTGTAGACCGTGTTCCTGCTCCTGTTGGAGATCCTGAAGCACCTTTACAGGCTTTGATTTTTGACTCTGTTTTTAATCCTTTTAGGGGAATTATTGCTTACTATAAAGTAATAAACGGTCAAATTAAAAAAGGTGATAAAGTTAAATTCATTAACACAGGTAAACAGTATTTAGCTGACGAAGTTGGTATTTTAAAACTGGATATGTCGCCTCGTGCTGTAGTTAAAACCGGTGATGTGGGTTACATTATTTCCGGTATTAAAGAAGCTCGTGAGGTAAAAGTTGGTGATACAATTACTACTGTTGACAGACCATCTTTAGAGTCGATTCAAGGTTTTGAAGAGGTTAAACCAATGGTTTTCGCAGGTATTTATCCTGTTGATACTGATGAATTTGAGGAATTACGTGAGGCAATGCACAAGTTGCAATTGAATGATGCTTCTATCGTATTTGAGCCGGAAAGTTCTGCTGCCTTAGGTTTCGGTTTCCGTTGCGGTTTCTTAGGAATGCTGCACATGGAGATTATTCAGGAACGTTTAGAGCGTGAATTTGATATGACGGTTATTACAACCGTACCCAACGTATCATACGTTGCACATACTACCAAAGGTGAAGAAGTTATTGTAAACAATCCTTCAGATTTACCAGATCCAAGTAAATTGGATTCTGTTGAAGAACCATTTATCAAAGCAAACATCATTACTAAAGCTGAATTTGTTGGCCCGGTAATGTCACTTTGTATCCAGAAAAGAGGAATTATTGCAAATCAATCTTACCTGACTTCTGATCGTGTAGAGCTTGTTTTTGAGATGCCTATGGGAGAGATTGTTTTTGATTTTTATGATAAATTAAAAACGATTTCTAAAGGTTATGCTTCATTTGACTACCATCAGATTGGTTACCGCAAGTCTGATCTGGTTAGATTAGATATGTTGTTAAATGATGAACCAGTTGATGCTTTATCTTCATTGATTCACCGTAGCAACGCTTACGATTTTGGTAAGAAAATTTGTGAAAAACTAAGAGAACTAATCCCTCGTCAACAATTCGAGATTAAAATACAAGCGTCTATTGGTGCAAAAGTTATTGCCCGTGAAACGCTTAGTGCCTTACGTAAGGATGTTACCGCAAAATGTTATGGTGGTGATATTTCTCGTAAACGTAAGCTCTTGGAAAAACAAAAACAAGGTAAAAAACGTATGCGCCAGGTAGGTAATGTGGAAATCCCACAAACTGCATTTATGGCGGTATTGAAATTAGATTAACTTTTAAATTAGTACTTAGTAGATAGTATTTAGTACTTAGACATAGCTCGAATATGCAGCTAGCCTAAGTACTAAATACTGCCGACTAAATACATAAGCACGATATACTAGGATGAAATTACTTGACGGAAAATTTGTATCAGAGAAAATAAAACAGGAAATAGCAGTTGAAGCTGCAGATTTTTTAGCAACTAGTGGCAGAAAGCCTCATCTGGTAGCCATACTTGTAGGTAATGATGGTGGAAGTGAGACTTATGTTGCCAGTAAAATGAAAAACTGTGAAAAAGTTGGCTTCCAGTCTTCACTGATCAGATACGATGTTACTGTTACTGAAGAAGAATTATTACAAAAAGTTAAAGAAATTAATCAGGATGCTGGTGTTGACGGTTTAATTGTTCAACTTCCATTGCCTAAACATATTGATCCTGAAAAGGTAACTGAAGCTATCGATCATCGTAAGGATGTGGATGGTTTTCACCCTATCAATTTAGGTCGCATGATGCGTAATTTACCATGCTTCATTCCTGCTACGCCTTATGGCATTATGCTAATGTTGAAATCTTATGAAATAGATACAGTTGGTAAACATTGTGTAGTTGTTGGCAGAAGTAATATTGTTGGTAGCCCAATGAGTATTCTTATGGCGCGCAATGCAAATCCTGGCAACTGTACTGTGTCTCTTACACATAGCAGAACTACTAACTTAAAAGAAATGTGTTTGCAGGCTGATATTATTATTGCTGCTATTGGCAAAAAGAATTTCATCACTGCTGATATGGTTAAACCTGGTGCTATTATTATAGATGTGGGTATGAACAGAGAAACTTCTGAAACTACCAAATCGGGATACAAACTATATGGAGATGTTGATTTTGACAACGTTGCTCCTGTATCTTCTTGGATTACTCCTGTACCGGGCGGTGTTGGCTTAATGACCATTGTTGGTTTATTAAAGAACACACTTGCTTCTGCTAAAAAAGAAATTTACGGGTAATTAGGCCTGTTATTATTAACACACTCGTCATCCTGAATTTATTTCAGGACCTCGCACTAGCAAGGCTTTCTTTCTCTTGAGAGGTCCTGAAATAAATTCAGGATGACGAGTGTACTGTTAATTAACCCTTATTTCCCAAACAACTTTTTAATCCAGCTTTCTTTAAAGCCTACATAAACCCCATCAGATCTTGTTTCTATTGGGTAAATATCTATGTAATCGCCCTGCCCCTCACCTCCTCTTCCGTTTTCAAGGTTATATTCCCAACGATGAATTGGACAAATGAGGTTTCCATTTTTACACCAACCTCCGCTTAAAATACCACCGGCATGCGGACAAGTGTTTTGTACTACAAAAAGTTTTTCTTGATGTTTTACCAGGCAGAGCTTTTTACCATCTACATTAATCTGCTTCACAAATTCCTCATCGGGTATTTCTGTCTCTATTTTATGCCACTTCAAAATCGAACTCTATTAAATTTTAAACAACTATTTTAAAATCAATGATTAAAATAATCATGATTTCTTCACAGATAGGTCATTTATATCTGCTCAATATACATATAATCTAATTTCCCTCGGATATTTATTTAACTTTGCAACCCTATATATGGCACATCAAATACCAGCAGACGGCACACTACTTCCTTTAATGGAAGAGTTTTACACAATACAAGGAGAAGGATTTAATACCGGTAAAGCAGCTTATTTTATTCGTTTAGGCGGTTGTGATGTGGGTTGCCACTGGTGTGATGTAAAAGAAAGCTGGGATGCAGAACTTCACCCACTTACTTTATCTGATGATATTGTTACCAAAGCGGATACATTTCCAGGAAAAGCAGTTGTGATTACCGGTGGTGAACCTCTGATATATAATCTTGATTACCTTACTAAGCGTCTTCGTGAGAAAAACATATTGACTTTTATTGAGACTTCGGGCGCATACCCGCTATCCGGTGAATGGGATTGGATTTGTCTTTCACCAAAGAAGTTTAAAGCACCAAGACCTGACATTACTCCTTTCGCAAATGAGCTTAAAGTAATTGTATTTAACAAAAGTGATTTTGAATGGGCTGAGAAATATGCAGAGACAGTTTCGGATACTTGTAAGCTTTACCTGCAACCGGAATGGTCTAAATCAAAAGAGATTACTCCTTTGATTATTGATTATGTAATGGCCAATCCTAAATGGGAAATTTCTTTGCAAACACATAAATATTTAAATATACCATAGGTTTTCGGGCTATTTCGCTATATTTAATATTCTCGTTAATATAAGCGTCAATGAAGAAAACGTTGCTCACATCCTTCTTATTCTTTATAATAATATATGTCGGTGCGCAAACCAGCAATGTAAAAAAGGCGCAAACCAATTTTGATAAAGCTCAGGAATTTTTAAAGCAGGATAATTACGACCTTGCTGTTTCTGCTTTACAGCAATCGGTAAAAGACGATCCTTCTTTTCAATTTGCCTTTATACAGCTTGGCGACATTAATCGCAGAACCAAGAACTTTGAAGCAGCTAAATCTGCTTATACAAATGCTTTAAATCTTGGTGCAGAAAAAGCTGATCCCCGATTATTTTATGGTTTAGCAGAATCCGAGTTAAACACCGGTGATTATTCTAATGCATTACAACATATCAACGTCTTTATTAAAAACTACAAAGGCAATGATAAAGACTTTATTAACAAGGCTAGCAAATACCTTAAAGATTGTGAATTTGCCGTTTTAGCAATAAAATCTCCTCAAAAATATGAGCCTGTTAATCTCGGAAAAGAAATAAATTCAAGCTATAGAGATTACTTCCCATCTATCACTGCAGATGGCGAAAGCTTAATTTTCAGTAGAAATATTGATGGAAACGAGGACTTTTATATCTCGCATAAAGTAAATAAAGAATGGAATACTCCTACTCCATTAAGTGATAAAATTAACACCTCAAAATTCAATGAGGGCGCACAATCAATTTCTCCAGATGGGCTTTACTTGTTTTTTACTGGATGTAACAGGCCAGATGGCCTAGGCAGATGCGACATTTATGTCAGTCATAAAGATGGTAATAACTGGGGTGAGCCTTTTAATCTTGGTGCTCCTTTAAACTCTCCATTCTGGGATTCGCAGCCTGCAATTAGCCCTGATGGTACCACGCTGTATTTTGTAAGCAATAGACCAGGAGGCTTAGGTGGTTATGATATTTGGAAAAGCACACTAAAAGGCGATGGATATTGGGATACCCCTAAAAACCTTGGTCCGGAAATAAATACACCATACGATGAGCATACTCCATTTATACATCCTGACGGAAAAACGCTTTATTTCTCATCTGATGGATGGCCAGGATTAGGAAACAAAGATATTTTTTTAAGCAGACTAGATGATACAGGTCATTGGGAAAAGCCGGAAAACATGGGCTACCCGATTAATACGTTTAACGAGGAGACCGGCTTAATTGTAACTCCAGATGGCACAGAAGGTTTGTTTTCTTCTAACTTAAAGGGAGGATTTGGAGATATGGACATCTACCAATTCAAAATGCCTGAAAACAAAAAGCCACTTCCAATTACTTATGTAAAAGGGATTGTAAAGGATAAAGAAACGGGGGCATTTTTGGAAGCACAGATTCAGATAGTGAATCTAAAAAATGAGAAAACAGAATACAACGACTATACTTCTAAAGAAACTGGAGGCTTCCTTGCCGTAATGCCAATTGGAGGAAATTATGCCTTTAATGCTAGCGCTGATGGCTATCTGTTTCATTCTGAAAATTATGAATTGAACAATTCCTATACGAATAAACCCTTTGTGCTAGAGATTTTACTTGAAAAGCTAAAAGTAGGCACCAATGTAATCCTGAAAAACATATTCTTTAATACCAATCAGTATAATTTGCTGCCTGCATCTGTTACTGAGCTAACAACTCTTGTTAATCTGTTAAAAAACAACACAAATGTCAGTATCGAAATACAAGGGCACACCGATAATGTTGGAAATGTGAAAGACAATGAGAAACTATCTATGCAACGTGCAAAAGCAGTTTATGATTATTTATTAGAGAATAAAATAGCAGCTGAGAGACTAACCTACAAAGGATATGGCGAAACAAAACCCATCGCCCTTAACAACACTGATGAAAATAGAAAGCTAAACAGGAGAACCTCTTTTATAATAAGTAAGTTATAATAACTTCTTTAACAACCCCCATAAAAAAAAGCGGTTAGATAACCGCTTTTCTTACTCTTATTAGTTTAACCAAAAGGTCTTCCAGTAGATCGAGGTGCAACATATTAGCACCATCTGATTTTGCATTTGCAGGATCCGGATGCGTTTCAATAAACAAACCATCTGCTCCTACTGCAATTGCAGCTTTAGCAATAGTTTCTATTAATGCTGGTTTACCGCCTGTGACTCCGCTGCTTTGATTTGGTTGCTGTAATGAATGCGTACAATCCATCACAACAGGCACTCCAAAAGATTGCATTTCAGGCAAGCCACGATAATCTACAATAAGATCCTGATATCCAAAAGTATTACCTCTATCGGTAAGGATTACTTTATTGTTACCTGCTTCAACTATCTTTTCTACAGCAAACTTCATTGATCCAGCTGATAGAAACTGACCTTTTTTTACGTTTACAACTTTATTTGTTTTTGCAGCTGCAATTAGCAAATCAGTTTGTCTACATAAAAAGGCTGGAATTTGCAATACATCAACATAAGCAGCAGCCATAGCGGCTTCAGCACTTTCATGAATATCTGTTACTGTTGGTACACCAAAAGTTTTGCTTACTTTCTCTAATATTTTAAGTGCCTTTTCATCACCAATACCTGTAAAGGAATCTCCTTTAGAACGGTTGGCTTTGCGGTAAGACCCCTTAAAAATATATGGTATTTGTAGTTTATCTGTTATTGTAACTATCTTCTCGGCTATTCTCATGGCGATTTCCTCGCCTTCTATGGCGCAAGGCCCGGCCATTAAAAAGAAATTACCTGATTCTTGATTTTTTAAATTATCTAAAGGGAAATTGATCATTGTTGTTTTTGTTGTTAGTTACCTAGTTCTGACATGAATTTAATACGCATAAGCTGTATTTCTTCACGCGAATAATCTGCCTCTCCAAGCTCTTTTAACGCCTCATCTATAGAGTCGTTCTCTGCAGACTGGAAATAGTCAAATACTTCATCCTGACGGTCCTCATCTATCACCTCATCTACAAAGTAGCTTAGGTTAAGCTTAGTACCAGAGTTTACAATTGCCTCAACCTCTTTAAGGATATCATCATAAGTGATACCTTTAGATTTAGCAATATCCTCAAGTCCAATTTTCCTATCTATGTTCTGAATGATAGAAACTTTCAGTTGAGATTTATTAGCCTGTGTTTTAATGATCAGGTCAATCGGGCGCTCAATATCATTATCTTCTACATACTTTTTGATGAGTTCAAGGAAAGATCCTCCGAACTTAAGTGCTTTACCATGGCCAACTCCGGAGATCTGCTTAAGCTCCTCCATTGAAATTGGATAATGGGTACACATTTCTTCAAGCGAAGGGTCTTGAAACACAACAAACGGAGGTACATTCTTTTGCTTAGCTATTTTCTTTCTCAGATCTTTAAGCAATTGCAGTAACTGAGCATCTACTGCTCCAGTGCCGTGCTTAACATCATCCTCATCATCATCTGCTGCGCTTTCAATTGGCTCGTTTAGAACAAACTTAAGGGAGTATGGGTTTTCAATAAAACTCAATCCACCATTAGTTAATCCAAGCAGACCATAATTATCGATATCTTTTGATAGGAAGTTATTTAGAACAGCTTGTCGTATAAGCGATTTCCAATGGTTCTCGCCTTCTACAACTCCTAAACCAAATTCAGGAAGCTTACTATGTTCATAAGCAATTGTTTGTGCGGTTTCATTTCCTAAAATAACGCTCAATATATGTGCATCATCAAACTTCTCTCCTATTTTCTTGATCAGTTTTAACAGAACCAGTAATGATTCTTCTGCTTCAAATAGTTTTTTTGGTTTCTTGCAGTTATCACACATACAATTACAACCGGTTTCATTAAAGTTCTCTCCAAAGTAATGCAGGATTTGCTTTCGACGGCATACTCCAGATTCGGCGTAATCAATTACTTCCTTTAATATCTGAGTTCCTATTTCGCGTTCAGATACAGGTTTGTCCTTCATGAACTTAGCAAGCTTATCTACATCCTTTTGAGCGTAAAAAGCAATACAAATTCCTTCACCACCATCACGTCCGGCTCTACCGGTTTCCTGGTAATAACCTTCCATACTCTTAGGTATGTCGTGGTGGATTACAAAGCGAACATCAGGTTTATCTATCCCCATACCAAAAGCAATGGTGGCTACAATAACCTCTGCATCCTCCATAAGGAACTTATCCTGTGTTTCGGCTCTAACCTTGGGTTCTAAGCCCGCATGATATGGGAGGGCTTTAATACCGTTAAGGTTCAAGGTTTCAGCAACCTCTTCCACCTTTTTACGACTAAGGCAATAAATAATACCCGATTTACCGGTATTATACTTTATATACCTGATGATCTCTTTAATAACATCCCTCTTAGGCCTGATCTCATAAAATAAGTTTGGCCTGTTAAATGATGATTTAAACAAGGTGGCATCAGACATTTGCAGGTTCTTAATGATATCCTGCTGAACTTTAGGTGTTGCAGTTGCGGTTAAGGCTATAATTGGAATATCTTCGCCCAAACCCTGTATCACCTGTCTTATCTTTCGGTACTCAGGTCTAAAATCATGTCCCCACTCAGAAATACAGTGAGCTTCATCAACCGCCACAAAAGAAATCTTAATCAATTTTAAGAAATCAATATTGTCTTGCTTAGAAAGTGACTCCGGGGCAACATATAACAATTTTGTTTGTCCGCTTAGTAAATCACTTTTAACCTGAGTAATTTCAGCTTTATTTAAGGAAGAATTTAGAAAGTGTGCGATACTATCACTTCCTCCAAATGCCCTTAACTGATCCACCTGATTTTTCATCAGTGCAATTAATGGCGATATTACTATAGCAGTTCCCTCTTCCATCAAAGCTGGCAACTGATAGCAAATGGACTTCCCCCCACCCGTAGGCATTATAACAAACGTATTCCTTTTTTCAAGAATATTTGTGATGATAGACTCCTGATCACCTTTAAAATTATCAAAACCAAAAAAGGTTTGTAAGTTGTCAAACAACGACTTTTTCACATCCATTTCGTGTATAAAATATTCAGTGCTATTTTTACTTCAAAATAACATAATTTTGCACAAATTCAAAGCATCAATATACTAAATAATTCTGTTTGAAAAGTAAAAAATCTATTATCGACGACGCTGTTAGCACTTTACAGTTGGAAGCTCAGGCTATTTTAGGCTTAATTGAGAACATAAATGACGATTTTGTTAAGATTATTGACCTGATTATAGCTAGTGAGGGGCGTGTAATTGTAACTGGAATCGGCAAAAGCGCCATTATTGCGCAAAAGATTGTAGCAACTTTTAACTCAACAGGCACTCCGGCAATCTTTATGCACGCGGCAGATGCAGTGCACGGAGACCTCGGAATGATCCAAAAAAACGACATTGTAATCTGTATATCTAAAAGCGGAAATACTCCTGAAATTAAAGTATTAACTCCGCTGCTTAAGCAGGCCGGAAACGTAATGATCGGTATGGTTGGTCAGCTGAATTCTGATCTAGCCATGCAGGCAGATTTTATATTGAACACATCAGTAGAAAAGGAAGCTTGTCCTCACAACCTTGCTCCTACAACAAGTACTACTGCCCAGCTAGCCATGGGTGATGCATTGGCTATTGCTTTGTTAAATTCACGTAATTTTAATGAAGATGATTTTGCACGCTACCACCCTGGTGGAGCACTGGGTAAAAGGCTATACTTAAAAGCAGGAGATATTGCCCTGAAGAACGAGAAACCAAGTATTCATCCATCTGCCTCTGTTAAAGATGTGATAATAGAAATTAGTCAAAACCGTTTGGGTGCTGTTGTTGTTATTGAAAACAATGAGATTTTGGGGATAATTACTGATGGTGATATTCGTAGAATGTTAGAAAAACATTCTAATTTAGCCGACATTAAAGCGAGCGACTTAATGAACCCTAATCCAAAAAAGGTAGAAAAGGAGATTTTGGCCATGACCGCTTTAGATATGATTAAGGATAATAACATTACGCAACTATTGGTTACTGATAATGGAACCTATTTTGGCATGATACATTTTCACGACCTTTTACAGGAAGGTATAATTTAAAGATACTGTAACATCAGATATGAATAATAACAATTACGCTTTAATAATGGCTGGTGGGGTTGGAAGCCGTTTCTGGCCTGTTAGTAGAACAGAATATCCTAAGCAATTCATTGATTTTTTCGGTGTTGGTAAAACACTAATACAAAGTACATACGAACGTTTCTTAAAAATCTGTCCGCCAGAAAATATATTTGTAGTAACAAACGAAATATATACTCACATCGTAAAGGAGCAACTTCCTGATTTGAATGAAAATCAAATTCTGGCAGAACCTATTATGAGAAATACAGCTCCTTGTATCTCTTATGGATCAATGAAAATTGCTCAAATTAACCCAAATGCCACTATCGTAGTAGCACCTTCTGATCATACTATTACTAATCAGGATGCTTTTATTGCGGCTATCGAACAATCGTTAAAGGCAGCATCTGAAAATAACTGCCTGATTACGTTAGGGATAAAACCGAGCAGACCTGACACAGGATATGGTTACATACAATACACAGGAAGTTCTTTAAAAACCGATGAACAAATTCATAAAGTAAAAATCTTCACTGAAAAGCCCAATTTAGACCTGGCAAAATCCTTTGTTCAAAGCGGCGACTTTTTATGGAATGCAGGTATTTTTATCTGGTCAGCTAAATCTATAAATGAGGCCTTTTCTAAGCATTTGCCTGATATGTATGAGATATTTCATCAGGGAAATGGCCTATATAATACAAATAACGAAATTGAATTTATCGGAAATGCATACTTGCAATGCACCAATATCTCTATCGATTTTGGCATTATGGAAAAGGCAGACAATGTTTACGTACTTCCTGCTGATTTTGGCTGGTCTGATCTTGGAACATGGGCTTCAATATATGACATTGCAGAACACGACTATGTTGGTAATGCGGTAATTCCATCAGAAAAAGTGATGATGTTTAACTCATCTAACTGTATGGTGAACGTTCCAAAAGACAAATTGGTTATTCTGCAAGATTTACATGACTATATTGTTGTTGAATCAAACAATACACTATTAATTTGCCCGAGATCTGAGGAACAAAGCATAAAACAAATTGTTGCTGATGTAAAATCTAAGTTCGGAACAAAATACATTTAACTTACTAAATTATAATCTTTTAACACATCCGGATCTGGCTTAAACCAAATCCGGATGTGTTGTTTTATTTACATCAATTTTACTGTTGCAATGTCTAATTTTTTATATGGAATTGATTTCGGGACAACCAATTCTGCCCTATCAATTTATGATGAAGAGAAAAAGGAAATCATAAAAACCATTATTGTCCCTTCAATACTTTATTTTCAAAGTGAACAAAGTGCCACCGAGCCACTTAAATATGTAGTGGGTGACCAAGCTATTTCAGAGTACATTAAGGACGGTATGAAAGGCCGATTTATGAAATCAATAAAACGTATTCTGCCAAGAAGTAGTTTTATTGAAACCAGGATCCACAACAAAAAGTACAATGCCTCTGATCTTGTTACGTTGATTTTAAAAGAATTAAAAGAAAAAGCAGACGAGGTTATAGGTTATGATTGTAAAAAAGCAATCATTGGCCGCCCTGTTTTTTTTGACGATGACAATACCGCTAAAGATGCCCTTGCGCAAAAAAGGTTAAACAAAGCAGCTGAAAATGCCGGTTTTGAAGAGGTGAGATTCCAATTTGAACCAATAGGTGCTGCTTTCGCCTATGAGAAGACAATAACCAAAAAAGAAAAAGTACTGGTAGCAGATTTAGGCGGAGGAACAACTGACTTTACCTATTTGATACTTGACCCAGCCAAAGTTGGCGATAAAGATAGAAGAAACGACATTATTGCTACTGGTGGTATTTATATTGGTGGTGACAGCTTCGATTCGGCATTTATGTGGGACAAAGGAACCCCGCACTTTGGAAAACACACCTTGTATGAGGCAGCTCCCGGAAAAATGCTGACTGTCCCTGTTTCCTTGTTTGCCAATATCTGTTCGTGGGAGCAAATGAACTTTTTTAATGGTATTAAGATTAAAAATGATCTTCAAAACTATTATCACTACTCTAAACAGGATAGAAAATTCAAGAACCTACTTACGCTTACTGATAACAATCTTGGATACTCCCTTTTCCAATCGGTTGAAAAAACTAAAGTAGAATTATCTTCACTCGAGGTTTCACAATTTCAATATTCAAAAATGGATATTGAAATTAACGATGAGATATCCATAGATCAATACAATGGCATTATCCAAAAGGATCTTAAAAAGATAAGTGCTTACCTGGATGATTTTCTTTTGAATAATCAGATAAGTATAGATGAAATTGATAGTCTTTTCTTAACGGGCGGAACATCCATGGTTTCGGCTATTAAGGAGCTCTTTAAAACAAAATTCCCAAATACACCAGTGCATTCGGGAGATAATTTTATTAGTGTGGCTAAAGGCTTAGCCTATAGCGGATATTTATTTGAAGAGCCTGTATCATAAGATCAGGCTCTTTATAAGATTTCTTATCCTTGCGAACGTTGTCTTATTGCTTCATACAAAATAACACCTGCAGAAACTGACACGTTTAACGAACTGATTTCGCCAATCATAGGTATTTTAGCCAAATGATTAGCCATTCTCATGATTTCATTTGAAATACCTTCATCCTCAGCCCCCATTACAATAGCCGTTGGTGTTGTATAATCCGGAACATATATTAAATCGTTCGTTTTCTCTGTACAAGCCACAATTTGCAAACCACATTCCTGTAAATACAAAGCTATTTTCTGAAGATTTGGATGTCTGCATACCGGTATGGTAAATAAAGCTCCTGCTGATGTTTTAATAGCATCAGCATTGATTTGCGCAGAATTTTTAGTTGGTACAACTATAGCATGAACGCCAGCACACGCTGCAGTTCTAGCTATCGCTCCCATATTTCTTACATCCGTAATTCCATCAAGAATCAACACCAAAGGTGTTTCTCCTTTTTCGTAAATCATAGGAATGATGTCTTCAATTTTTTGAAAAGTAATTGATGAAATTACAGCAATTACACCTTGATGATTCTTTTGAGTCATCCGGTTCAATTTCTCTACTGGAACATTATGTACCGGTGCATCAACCTCTTTTAACAGCTGTTTTAGCTCCAGTATAATCTCACCAGTCAAATTCCTTTGTATATAAATAGTCTCTATATCTTTACCAGCCTTAATAGCCTCTATTACTGCACGTATACCAAATACGAACTCATTATTTTCTTTAGGTCTGGCAGACCTTCTTGAGTTTTCCATCTTCATAAAATTGAAGCGCAAAAATAGCTCAAAAATTGCTATTAATTTAACCTAATTTTTATGAGCGAGTGTTTTGCTTATCAACATCTTGCTGTTAGCAAATTATTCAAATTCATAAGAGACATACCAAAATGAAAGTATTTTAGTTGTGGGAATGTTCATAAAGAATTTAAGAAGGGACCTAATTTTTGCCTATTTTTGTATCCATGAGCAGCGATAACGGAACACAAGGACAAGATAAGGCAAACTTTACAGCGCGTAAAAATAGATTAAGCAATTCTATGACTACGATGGGGAAAATCCCACCTCAGGCTATTGACCTTGAAGAAGCCGTTCTTGGTGCATTAATGCTTGAAAAAGACGCATTATCGACTGTAATTGATATTCTAAAGCCAGAAGTATTTTATCATGAAGGGCACAAAAAGATTTTTGAAGCCATTCAAGGGCTTTTCCAGAAGTCTAAGCCAGTAGATATTTTAACTGTTACTTCTGAACTAAGAACGCTGGGACAATTAGAAATGATTGGTGGCGCATATTATATTACCAACCTAACGAACAGGGTAGCTTCTGCTGCTAACATAGAATTCCACGCACGTATTATTTCTCAAAAGTATATCCAGAGAGAACTAATCAGAATCTCTTCGGAGATTATCCAGAATGCTTACGAGGATACTACCGATATATTTGATTTGCTGGATCATGCAGAAAAAAACTTGTTTGATATTGCTCAAAACAACTTAAGAAGAGATACTCAAAAGATGGATGAGATTGTAAAGCAATCTTTAGCCACTTTAGAGGCGCTTCGCGGCAAGAGTGATGGTTTAACAGGTGTTCCATCAGGCTTTACCGATCTTGATCGTATTACAGGTGGATGGCAACCTTCAGATTTAGTAATTATTGCGGCTCGTCCGGCAATGGGTAAAACTGCATTCGTTCTAACCTGTGCACGTAACGCAGCTGTACAATTCAAAAGACCTGTTGTAGTATTCTCATTAGAGATGTCGTCTGTTCAGCTGGTAAATCGTTTGATTTCCGGAGAAACTGAGATTGAGCAAGAGAAAATCAGAAAAGGAAACCTCGCGGAGTGGGAATGGCAACAACTTCATAGCAAAATAGGAACTTTAACAGAAGCTCCTCTATTAATAGATGATACCCCTGCGCTTAACATCTTCGAATTTAGAGCTAAATGCAGAAGGCTAAAATCTCAATATGATTTACAACTAATCATCATCGATTATTTGCAGCTAATGCATGGTAAAGGAGAAGGACAAAGTGGTGGTGGCAACAGGGAGCAGGAAATTGGTAGTATATCAAGAGCGCTTAAATCTGTGGCCAAAGAACTAAATGTACCTGTACTAGCGTTATCGCAGTTAAGTCGTGCGGTGGAGAGTAGACCGGGTGTGAACGGAAAACGACCAATGCTATCAGATTTACGTGAATCCGGATCTATTGAGCAGGATGCCGATATGGTATTATTCTTATACAGACCGGAATATTACGGTATCACAGAGGATGAGCAAGGGCGATCACAAGCTGGTGTTGGTGAGGTAATTATTGCAAAACACCGTAACGGTGAAACCGGAATTGTGCCACTACGCTTTATTGGTAAGTATGTGAAATTTGCGGATTTGGAAGAAAGTTTCTCTGCACCTACCTCATTCTCAATGGATAGCCCTGGTGCCGGAATGCACCCTTCACAAGATTTTGACAGACCTGCAGGAAACGTGATCATTAAACCATCACGCATGGATGACATGCATGATGAAGATGCACCTTTCTAATAAGACTAACTTTTATTCCTACAAAAAGTAACCTAATAATATCCCACCAAGAACAATAAAAGGTGGGCTTATTTTGGTGAAATTTAAAATAAGAAAGGTGGTTATCAAAACAGCTATAGCTATATAATCCAACCCTATTGGCTTTACAAGCAGGATAAATGCTGCAATGATAAAGCCAACACTGACGGCATTTATACCAGATAGGGAGTATTTAATACGTGTTATTTTTTTAAGATCTTCCCAAAACGGAACAATAAATAACACCAGAATCAACCCTGGCAAGTTTATTCCTAAAACAGCTACTATCCCTCCAAGTATCTGACCAGTTACCCCATAACCAAAGTTCCTCATACTGAGTGCGCCAACATAACTTGTAAATGAGAATGTTGGTCCGGGTAAAGCCTGCTGCAATGCAAAACCGGATAAGAATCCTGAAGAGTGCAGATAATGCTTCATTTGCACAAACTCAGTAAACATAAGAGGAACAAGCACTTGCCCACCCCCAAAAATAAAAATACCATTCCGGTAAAAGTTCTCAAACAACCTTATCGGTAAACTAAACGGAGAAGTACGGTTAATAACAGCACCTAATAAGGCTAGAAACAATAGTACTCCAACAAAATAAACCAACTTTTTACGGTTTATATTTGAAAACAACTTTACTCTAATTTCGCTCTCCTCTTTGGGGGCATCGAGCGCCGATGAGATCATCCCTCCTATTAAAATAGCCATTGGAAACACGTAAGCATTCCTCAATACAAGCGTCGCAATTACCGCCGAAATGGCAAGAAATATAGATAATTGAGAAACAAGAACTCGCCTTGAAAGGTTATAAGCACCAAATGCCACTATACCTAATGCAATTGGCTGTATATATTCCAGTATTTGGACAAATTTCTCTTTATGATCTATCTTTGCAAAACTGATTGCTGCAAAAGTCATAATGGCCGCAGAAGGAAAAATCCAGATTAAAAAAGTTATTAAGGAAAGCTTTAGCCCTCCTACTTTATAAGCAATGCCTACAAGCGTTTGAGTAGATGCCGGGCCGGGTAGCACCTGCGCTAAAGCATTCAGTTCCAAAAGCTCCTCTTCAGTAATACACCTCGCGTCTTTAACAAAGTATTTTAGCAATAATGCAAGGTGAGCCTGTGCACCTCCAAAAGCAGTAAATGTGAATAGAATCACATTCCTGATAAACAAAAATTGCTTCTTACTGCTCACTCGCTTAAAAATTAGTCATCTTCATAATCTAATCCTGCAGCTGAATTATATGCCCCCTGTAGTTCAGAAAAAGCGTGCATATCTCTTTTATTTTTGGCAGCAACCATGCCTTTTTGATATATTTTTATTCCCTCATCAGTTTTCCCTGTTTTTTCGTAAAGTTTTCCTAAATGATAATAGGTTCCCACATAATCAGGGTGTTCCTCTACAAGTTTCAAATAATATTCAAATGCCCTTTCTGAGTCATTTGCTGAATTATATTCTGTTGCAAGGGCATACAAAACGAAGGGATCATTGGGATCGCTCTCTAAAAAATTTAATAGTTTGTCTAAACGGGTACTTTGCATTTTTAATCCCTGCTTTTTTAATTAGATTTGCAAAAAGACAATTTTAGCTAAAATAGCTTCATTACCTTTAAAACAAATTTATACATATGAAAATATTAGTTTGTATCAGTAATGTGCCCGACACAACAACAAAAATAACTTTTACTAACGATAATACACAATTCAATACCGCAGGTGTACAATTTATTGTTAATCCATATGATGAGATTGCCTTATCAAGAGCTATTGAACTTTGTGAAGGTGGTAAAGGAACGGTAACCGTAATTAATGTTGGAGAAAGCCAAACGGACCCAACGATAAGAAAAGCCTTAGCTATTGGTGCTGATGACGCAGTTAGAATTAATGCAGCTCCAAGAGATGCTTATTTTACCGCTTACCAGATAGCAGAATATGCTAAAACCACTGAATTTGACATGATACTTTGTGGCCGTGAATCTATTGATTATAATGGATCTCAGGTTGCTGCGATGATTGGTGAATTCCTTGACATCCCATCTATTTCTATCATCAAAAAATTAGACTATGATGGAACAACAGCAACATTAGAACGCGAAATTGAAGGTGGAAAAGAAGTTATTTCTGTAACTGGCAAGTTTATTGCAAGTTGTTCAGAAGGAACTGCTGAACCTAAAATCCCGAATATGAGAGGCATTATGTCTGCAAGAACTAAACCTCTTGTAGTTATTGAAGCTAAAGATATTGAACAAGTTGCAAAAGTTCAGCAATTCGAGACACCTCCTCCTCGTGGCACAGTTAAACTGGTTCCAGCTGAAGAGACTGCTAAATTAATTGACTTATTACATCAGGAAGCGAAAGTTATCTAACTGGAGTTCTATTTCAGAATTTAAAAAATATTTAATAAAGATCGTATGTCAGTTTTAGTATATGTAGAACAAGTAGATGGCAAATTTAAGAAGTCTGTTTTTGAAGCGGTATCTTATGCAAAAGCCATTGCAGATAAACAAGGAAGTAATTTAACCGCAGTATCTATAGGTAATGTTGATGAAAGTGAACTTAAAGCATTAGGTAATTACGGAGCTTCTAAAGTTTTAAATGTTTCTAATGATCAGCTTAAGAATTTCGTAAATCAAGCATATGCTTCAATTATAGCTGAAGCAGCAAAAAAAGAAAGCACAGATATCATTGTACTTTCTAACTCTTTCTCAGGAAAAGGTTTAGCTCCTCGTATAGCTGTTAAACTTAAAGCCGGATTAGTAGATGGCGCTGTAGAATTACCCCAATTAGATGGAGGAAAGTTCTTAGTTAAAAAAACCGCTTTTTCAGGTAAAGCTTTTGCAATTACAGAATTAACTTCTGCAATTAAAATTATTGCCTTAAATCCAAATGCTTTTGGCATTAAAGAATCGGCAGTTGATGCAACTGTTGAGGCATTTAGTCCGGAAATTAAAGCTACAGACCTTAGCGCTATTGTTAAAGAAATAGTAAGAGCAACAAATAAAGTGTCTTTACCTGATGCAGAAATCGTAGTATCGGGTGGAAGAGGATTAAAAGGACCTGAAAACTGGGGAATGATTGAAGAGTTAGCTGGCCTTCTTGGCGCAGCAACTGCTTGTTCGAAACCAGTTTCTGATGCTGACTGGAGACCACATTCAGAACACGTTGGTCAGACAGGTATTGCTATCAGTCCAAACTTATATATTGCAATTGGCATATCAGGTGCCATACAACATTTGGCAGGTGTTAGTTCGTCTAAAGTTATTGTTGTAATCAACAAAGATCCTGAAGCTCCTTTCTTTAAAGTTGCTGATTACGGAATTGTTGGTGATGCATTTGAAGTTGTTCCAAAATTAATAGAAGCATTAAAAGCACATAAAGGTTAATTAAATACCCGGCAAACCTAGTTTGCCGGGTATTACTTAATATGAAAAAAGTAAAACTCGATATTGTTGGTTTATCCTATAGCCAAACTCAATCAGGAGCTTACGCTCTGGTTCTTGGCGAAGTAAACGGAAGAAGACGTTTACCTATAATTATTGGTGCATTTGAAGCTCAGGCTATTGCAATAGAAATAGAAAAAATGACACCAAGCAGGCCGTTAACTCATGATCTGTTTAAAACATTTGCCCAGACTTATAACATCCAAATAGAAGAAGTTTTGATTTATAATCTGGTAGAGGGTGTATTTTTTGCAAAACTAATTTGCACCGATGGTGAAACTACTCATGAAATAGATGCACGTACATCTGATGCAATAGCTTTGGCTGTTCGTTTCAATGCGGCAATTTACACTTATGAGTTCATTTTATCTTCAGCAGGAATTGTAATTGAAGGAAATGATTTCTTGTTTCTCGAAAACATAGATGCGATTCCTAAAGAACAAGGTTCAGAAGACATCAGTACTTCTATTCCTGGTAGTAACTACAAATCTTTAAGTATGGAAGAGCTTCAGCAAAAACTTCAGGAAGCTATTGTTGAAGAAGCCTATGAAAAAGCTGCAAGAATTCGTGATGAAATAAATAAGAGAAATTCGGCTTAACAATTTTAAAATAGTTCTATATTCAACTATTACTTTCAAAACCAACTAAACTATTATTTATGAATGTTAAGTTTCGCTTAACTCTAATGAATTTTTTACAATTCTTTATATGGGGTTCCTGGCTCATTACTATTGGAGTTTATTGGTTTCAAAATAAAAGATGGTCAGGCTCAGAGTTTGGAGCAATCTTTTCAACCATGGGTATTTCGGCTATTTTTATGCCGGCCCTCATGGGTATTATTTCAGATCGTTTTATTAATGCTGAAAAACTATATGGGATTTTACACATCCTTGGCGCGGTAAGTTTATTTTCTTTACCGTTAGTAGATAACCCAACCACATTTTTCTGGGTAATACTGGTTAACATGTTCTTTTACATGCCAACACTATCTCTTTCTATTACAGTTGCTTATTCAGCTTTAAAAAATAATCAGAAAGATGTTGTAAAGGACTATCCACCTATCAGGATCTGGGGAACGATTGGATTTATCGCGGCCTTATGGGTGGTAAGTCTTACAGGAAATGAAGCATCTTCTAATCAATTTTATATTGCTTCTGCCGTTTCGCTTGCTTTAGGTATTTATGCTTTTACATTACCAAAATGTCCTCCTTTGGGAAACAGAGTTGATTCAAAATCATTTGTTGATGCTTTAGGGCTTAGAGCTTTTACACTATTCAAGCAAAAGAAGTTCGCAGTATTTTTCTTTTTCTCAATGTTTTTAGGTGCAGCCCTTCAGCTTACAAATGCTTACGGCGATACTTTTTTACATGATTTTAAGAATATCCCGGAGTATGAAAATTTACTAGCAGTAAAGTATCCGGCAATTATCATGTCTATTTCTCAAATCTCGGAGACATTGTTTATCCTCGCAATTCCGTTTTTCCTAAGAAAATTTGGAATCAAATATGTAATGTTATTAAGTATGCTAGCGTGGGTACTACGATTTGGTCTTTTCGCTTTTGCTGATCCGGCAGGGGGCTTATGGATGATCATTTTATCATGTATTGTTTATGGTATGGCTTTCGACTTTTTCAATATTTCAGGTTCGCTATTTATGGAAACTCAAATTGATGCCACGATTAGAGGTAGTGCTCAAGGATTATTTATGATGATGGTAAATGGCTTTGGAGCACTTTTCGGAAGCTTTACCAGTGGAGTAATTATTGATAAGTTTTTCACCTACGCCGACCATAGTAAGAACTGGCATGGAATATGGATTACTTTCGCATCGTATGCACTGCTGTTGGCAATTCTATTCCCTTTCATTTTCAAATACAAACATAACCGTGCTGAGGAGTCAGCAATAAAAGCAATGGGCCACTAACCCCCATTACTGTAAAAATTATGAGTTAACGTTTTTAATAAATCTATGTCAACAGGTAAATATAGAAAAGAACACAACTGCCTTAATTGTGGGCAAATTGTAGAAAAGCATTATTGTAGCAACTGCGGACAACCCAACCTGGAGCTTAAAGAAAATTTCTGGCAATTTATTAGTCATAGCATTGCCCATTATTTCCATTTCGACAATAAGTTTTTTCAGACATTAGTCCCCCTACTTACTAAACCCGGACAAGTTACATTAGATTACTTAGCTGGAAAAAGAGCAAGATATATTAATCCGATTAGTATGTACATCTTTGTTTCTATTGTATACTTTATTGTTGTACCAAATAAATTAGAGCATAAAGAAGCAGCAGTAGAATTCCATTCTTCTAATAAGGACTCTAAAAAATCAACAGCAGAAGAGCTAAGTGAATCACTAGAAGATAAGGATATTGATGATGATTCATTTATAGGAAAATCAACAAGCTATTTACAAAGGAAACTTGATCTCGCTGATTTTAAATCGCTTAGTTTTTCTGAACAACAAGCTAAAATCAACCAAATTATTCATAGAAAAGACAGTTTAAAGACTGACGAATATGATGACGTATTAGACTCTTATCAAAAATATCACATCATTAAACAAGATAGCACATATAGTGCATACCTGTTAAGACAGCAAAAATTAAAGGAATCAGATCGTGATTCCTGGATCGACAGGATTTTAAAGAAACGCGAAATTGCAATCAACCAAAAGTCGGCCTCCGGAAATTGGTCTGTTAAAGAGGAGCTTGAGCATTATCGTCCAAAGCAGTACTTCCTGCTGATGCCCTTATTGGCTTTATTTATTATGTGGAACTTCAGAAGAAACCATATCTATTATTTGGATCACCTTATATTTACCATACATGGAACAACTGCCTTTTTTATTACTCAGATAATAACAGTTCCATTAAGGAGAGATTTATTTGGCACAGGATCTACAATTAGTGACCTTATCAAGTGCGCGGTAATTATTGGAATTATCTGGTATCTATATAAAGCCTTAACTGTATTCTATCAGCGTTCCAGAAAAGTGACCATCAAGAAAATGATAACGTTGACGTTTTTATATATGATAGCGGGCTTTATCTCTGAATGGGTTATAGAACGATTTATTTACTACTTTGTATAAATAAAAAACCTTAGCTAATCAGCTAAGGTTTTTTATTTAAGATATATGTTTTAATCTATTTTCTTTCTTCAATACCAACAAATTCTCTATTGGTATGACCTACATATATTTGACGAGGACGACCTATAGGTTCTTTGTTTTCATGCATTTCTTTCCACTGAGCAATCCATCCTGGTAAACGACCAAGTGCAAAAAGAACTGTAAACATATCCGTTGGGAATCCTAATGCTCTGTAAATGATACCTGAGTAAAAGTCAACGTTAGGATAAAGCTTACGCTCAACAAAATATGAATCACTTAATGCTGCTTCTTCCAATTTTTTAGCAATTTCTAAAACTGGATCATCAATACCAAGTTTCTCTAAAATATCATCGCATGCTTTTTTAATAATTTTTGCTCTTGGATCAAAGTTTTTGTAAACTCTATGCCCAAAGCCCATCATACGGAAAGGATCGTTTTTATCTTTTGCCTTATTGATCCACTTTTCTGTATCGCCGCCGTCCTCTTTAATGAGTTCCAACATCTCAATTACAGCTTGGTTCGCTCCACCATGTAATGGTCCCCATAGGGCATCAATACCTGCAGAAACAGAAGCGTATAAATTACAGTCAGAAGAACCTACCATTCTTACAGTTGATGCAGAACAGTTTTGTTCGTGATCAGCATGTAGAATTAATAAGGTATTCATTGCACTAACAACTACAGGATCAATTTCTATTTCTTCAGTACGCTGACCGAAGATCATATTTAGGAAATTGCTTACGTAATCGAACTTATTTTTAGGATAAATAAGTGGATGACCTAATGATTTTTTATAAATGAAAGATACAATAGTAGGGAATTTAGCCAACAATTTAATCATTGTTAAATCCATCGTTTCTGGTGATGAATTTGCATTTAATGACTCTGGGTAAAATGTTGACAATGAACATACCAATGAAGACAATTGCGCCATTGGATGAGACTTAGAAGGATATCCATCAAGAAACTTCTTCATATCCTCATGAATTAGCGTATGTCTGCTAATTTGAGCTTGAAAATCGTTTAGCTCAGCTTGTTTAGGTAAATCGCCATATATAAGCAAATATGCTACTTCAAGAAATGTTGATTTTTCTGCTAACTCTTCAATAGGGTAACCACGGTATTTTAGAATTCCTTTTTCTCCATCGAGAAAAGTAATGGCACTTTTTGTTGACCCTGTGTTTTTGTAACCAAAATCTAAAGTGATATGCCCCGTTAAATCTCTAAGTTTGGAAATATCTATCGCCTTCTCTCCTTCGGAACCTGTTATAACCGGGAATTGGTACACCTTCCCGTCAATCTTAATTTCTGCAATATCTGACATATATATATCTTAAATTTATAATAAACAAAACTAACTAATCCTTTTCTATTAGCATTTAATCATGTATAACAAAGCTGTTAAATAATTATTAAATGTGGGTCAAAATCAAGTAAGATTAATAATCTACTTATTGCTTTTGATCTCTTCTAAAACTGCACCGCAATCCATCATTTCATCCCCATAATAAGGATTTTGAATCTGTTTTTCCGAAGCAAGCCAATCACCTCCTTCACCTTTATTGGCCATAGGGCAATGTTGAACATAAATAGAGCCCTTTTTTAAATCTGCATGTTTAAACATCGCAATTACATCTGAACTCAAATAAGTAAATTCTTTTCTTTGACCTGCGATATCTTTAGCCGCAGCTATCTTCTCTGCAATTGTTGCTGTATTCTCACACCCTGGAAAACTTGCTAAAATAGTTTTTAACTGAGATGCTGCTTTTTGAGCATCTTCAAATTTAGATTCTACCAATGCATCTTTTAAATAGATATAACCATTGTAAATATTTTGAACTTTACTATCGGCTAATTCAACAACAGCTGTAGTTACTACCTTCTTTTCAGATAAGGTATCTGTTGAAGCTTCTGTATTTTTTTTATCTGTATTTGTACAAGACAGAGCCATAAACAGAACCCCGACCGCAAGATATTTTTTCATACTTTATCTATATTTTTTATGAATTAATGAATCTATTAATAGTTCTAGAACAGCAAAAGCATGCTTGTATAATCCTAAAATAGCCCCACCTCTTTGTTTTGTGGTTAAAATACCCATTTTTATTTTAAATAACTAAAAAACCCTTTGAAAAAATCAAAGGATTCAAATAAATTATTCTATTTCAGTATTATAATTTACTTACTTCTTCCAAAAAGAATAAACAGGTAATATATTAAGAACACGAAAGCCCTGCCGGGAAATCCAGACAGGGCTTTCTACATATAGTTTGGTTACTACAACTTAAACCCGTAAGCTATACGCAAAGCTACTTGTCCTAAATTACCCCCACCTTTTGAAAGGCCTTCATATTTTACACCTAAATCCAAACCGCTGCTAAAAGCATATCCAACAGCCGGAGAGTAAAGAAAAGAAGTTCCGGAACCTTTAGTTACACCAAAACCTGCTCCTATTTCACCTAGACCATAAAGCCCTGAACCGGTTTCATCAAAGAATACTTTTACACCGCCTTTAAGTGGAATGTAACCAAAATCAGGCACATCAAATCCGCCAACTGTTTTTCCAAGAAAATGAGTATAACCAGCGGTTACCGGAATAGATACTTGTTTTGAAACATCAAATTGTAAACGGGCATCTGCACCAACAGCAAAGCTATAGCCATCAGTTGTTGGAACTCCTAAATTAATTCCAACACCTAATTTTTGAGCATTAGCACTAGTAGTGAAGAATAACGCCACCGCAGCTACTGCAGTAGCAAAGAATTTTGTAGAATTTTTCATTTTTTGATCGTTTATTTAAATTTAGTGTATAGCTTTTTACTATACATTTAAACATTTACAAATTGCATGCCATTGAGCTAATATTTACTTTTATAAACTGCTACCACCTCTTCAAATATCTCATCAGAATCCAATTCCGTATTAAACCAATTTATCTTAACCCCATCCTTCTCCATTTTTCTAAAAAATGTCATTTGACGTTTTGCAAACTGGCATATAGCAATTGCGAGCCTTTCTTTTAATTCCGAATAAGTAAGCTCATCAAAAAGGTATGCTGCTACAAATTTATACTCTAAACCATAAAATACCAGATCGTCTTTAGTAACACCTTCATCAAGCAATCTTTTCACCTCATCAATCATTCCTTCATCAAACCTAAGTTCAAGGCGATCGATAACTTTCTGTCTGCGAAGTTCAACGTCAGAAGTTAAACCAATAACTAGTGGGTCAATTTTGGGTCTTTCAATAACCTGTAAGTCGTTATGAGTAAGGTATTCTGCTATTTCAATTGCCCTGATCATTCTTTTATGAGATGACTGGTCAGCGTGCTTTGTAAATTCAGATGTATAATTAGACAATTTGGCTCTTAACAATTCTATATCCAATTCTTTTAAGATGTCTCTTAATTGATGATTTGCAGGTATGGCAGTATATTCATGATTTTGAAGAATACTATGAACATACATTCCTGTGCCACCACAAAGTATAGGTAGAACATGTTTATCTGTTAACGCTTTATAAACCTTATAAAAGTCTTCCTTAAATTCATTTACATTATACCTTTCACCAGCCAGCTTATGATCTATCAGGTGATATGGAATAGCTCTTCCATTAATTAAATACTCATTGAGATCTTTACCTGTACCGATATCCATTCCCTTAAAGACCTGCCTGCTATCCGCACTAATGACCTCCCCATTTAAGGATTCGGCTAGTCTAACAGCTAATTTGGTTTTACCTGATGCAGTTGGACCTAGTATAACCAGTAAAGGATTTTGATGCATTATAAGTATAAAATATATTTTAAATTCCCCGTATTATAAACCTTTATATATTCATCATCCATCAAAGAACCGTCACTATTAACGGGTAATCGATGAGGAAAATACCTCACTAAAGTATCTCGCTTTAACCATATCTCTGCAGGTGGTGTAATATCGGCAAGCTTAAAACCTGATTGCTCATAAGCTTTCCCTAATGACGAATCCCTATCCGCATAGCTCATTACATCATCAGGATTAAAAGTTTGAATGAAATGCTTTAGCAACTTACTAAAGCCGCCTATTACAGTAAATCCAGTTAAAGACGCAAAACGGATCAACTCAGCAGACCTATACCCCGGCTTAAGACCTTTCATATATCTAAGATTACTGAAACAACCTACCGCAATAAGCTGATCATCCAAATTTAAACCAAATTTATATTTAGATTTCGCCGATGCCTGTAAATGGTTTTCATTTAAGAAATCATCAGCTTCCTTTTGCGTAATAGGAACAATTTTGGTTTTGCGCGCATGTATTCGCTTATTCAATCCAAGAATAGACGAAATCCGTCCAATCACCTGCGCTTTTCTAGTTGCCCATATATCTTCCCATAAATGAACCAGGGAGATACCTTTCAATTGATACGCTTCCTGTAAGGAAACGAGATCCTCAGGACGGCAGGTATTTTCAAATGAAATGCAATGTATTACAACATTTCCAAAACCAACCGATAATAAACAATAATCTGGCGATTCAATATAATCTGTAGTAACACCAATATCCTTAAAACTGGCAATTACATCATCTTGCCAAACCTTTGCTATACCCAACCCTTCTCTTTATAAAGTTTAAACCCCGCTGCAAGCGCATCTTCAATTTCAGACATCAATGTATCATCAAGTTTTTTGATATGGAAGCACGACTTCCCTTTCAGCAATTTAAGCAAATTGGGATCAAGAATTTTTTTCATATCCGGCTCAGCATAAACAGGCATATAGTAGAAGCCAACATGTTCCTTTTGTATAGTAACACTTGCAAAAAAAACCTCATTCTTTTTTTTGCCTTCAATAATCACATTTTTATCACTCCACAGATCAAACGAAGTCTCACTGTTTATTCTATTACTAAAACCCACAGTAGCGTAAGGCTGCAGCGACGCCCTAATGGTTTGAAAAATTTCTACAAAATCAGTTTTCATTGTTTTAAGTTATAGATGACCTTCATATAAACAACATCTATTTGATGATATTGTTTAATATTATAAGTTATCGGCCAACCACCATCTACCCGAGGGATAAGTTGCATTTAAAATTACTGATTCACCCATTAAAGGTGTAGTAATTTTTAAGCCTTCTTCATCTGCCTTTTTTACAACTCTAATAATCGGTTCATTCCAATCGTGCATAGCTAGCTTAAACTTACCCCAGTGAACCGGCAACAGAACCTTTGCTTTTAAATCTAAGGCAGCCTGAACGGTTTGCTCTGGAAACATGTGTATTAAAGGCCAGTAAGCGTTATACTGCCCACACTCCAATATTGCAATATCAAATGGGCCGTATTGCTCTCCTGCAGTCTTAAAATGCGTATCATATCCAGAGTCACCCCCTAAATACAATTTGTCTTTTGAAGTTTGCAGAACAAATGCAGACCACACTGTTTGATTTCTTTTAAATACCCTTCCGGTAAAATGACGGGCAGGAAGTGCGGTAAATTTCAGACTACTCTGAACAGTTTCTTCTCCCCACGACAATTCCGTAATCTTACTTGCCGGAACACCCCAATGTTCTAAATGCGATCCTACACCTAACGAAACAATAAATCGTTTGGTTTTATCCTTTAGCTTTAATATAGCTTCATAATCCAAATGGTCATAGTGATCGTGCGTGATCAATACCACATCCAACTCCGGAAAATCTTCAGCTTTCACAAAATCAGTTCCCAGAAACCTTTTACTACCAATAAAAGAAATTGGAGATGGCCTTTCACTTAACACCGGATCTACCAGTATATTTTGTCCATCAGTTTGTACCAAATAAGAAGAATGTCCAAACCAGGTGATCTTAGTCTCCGTATCATTTTGCGTAAAATCAGGTTTTACAGTAGGAAGAGCATTTTTAGGAGCCCCCTTATCATTCCCTTTCAACATTCCCTTTATCATATCCCAATAACTTACGTCATCAGGCTTCATAGGTGTTGGAGACAAGTTTTCTAACCCACCGTCCTTATAATTAGGAAGTTTCTTTATCCGTTCTAAACGAGCCCCTTCAGGCACGCGACCGAAAATGGGAAAGCTAAGCACCCAAACTGTAGTCAAAGCAAGTAAAGCAATAATAATCAATATGGAATACATAATTTTCCTTTTCATTATTTTAGTTAAAAACGAATATACTTACAAAAACGCGATCTGTTAACTCACTTTTTCAGCAGGTTTCTCCTCTTTGGCAAACTTCTCAGCCAAACCAGTTCCCGATTGTAGCAACTCATTCGTAATAGTCCTTGTATAATCGGTGATTTCAGCTTTAAAATCAGCCACAGATGCTCCTGAGCGGATTTCTTCTAACCTCTTCTCCCACTGACCCGTTAATTCTGCCTGAGCTATTTTCTGATCCTTTACTACATCGTAAACGGCCAAGCCTTTAGTTGTGGGCACCAGGTTTCTTTTTTCCCTTACAATATACTCCCTATTAATCAGCGTTTCAATAATTGCAGCTCTGGTAGCCGGAGTACCCAATCCACTATCCTTCATTGCATACCTCAACTCTTCATCCTCAATATCCTTTCCAGAGGTTTCAAGAGCCTTTAATAAAGATGCTTCATTGTACAAAGATTTAGGCTTAGTTTGTTTCTCCAGCAAAGCTTTATTTACAATTGGAAGCTCCTCGCCTGCCTTTACTTTTGGTAAAGATGGATTTTCCTCATCCTTTTTATCGTCATCCGACTCGTTAAATACCGATCTCCAACCTGCAGAACGAATTACCGTTCCATTTGCCATAAAAACAGAGCCTGCCTCAATGGTTATCTTAGTGATCTCTTTTATACATTCCTGATGGAAGGCCTCAAGCATTCTTCCAACTACCATATCGTAAATGGCTTGTTTATCACCACTCAATTGATAAGGAGATTCGCCTGTAGGCAAAATAGCATGGTGATCCGTTACCTTCTTAGCATTTACGCTTCTCTTGTTTAATGTCGCAGTCGACAGAAAATCAGCCTGCTTACCAAAGTCCTTATGATCTTTTAGTTTATCTATCAGATTAGGAACTCCTGCAAATACATCATCTCCGATATACCTACTACCGGTACGCGGATAAGTAACCAATTTACTCTCATACAAGCCTTGTAACAAGTTCAAAGTCTGATCGGCTGTAAATCCTTTTCGCTTATTCGCTTCTTGCTGTAAACTACTTAAATCATGCAATAACGGAGGTGGTTCTTTCCTTGGTTTCGCCTCAACGGTTAAAATCTTACCACCATTCGGAAAGCCAGCAGCAACGTCCTCTATTTTTGCAAACAGTTCTTCTGCTTCCTCCTTCTTATCAAAGTTGTTTACAGAAATCGCTTTAAATAACTGACCATCCTTATCTAATTGTATTGCAAGTTGATAATAGAGTTGAGGAACAAAATTCTTTATCTCCAGAAAGCGAGAGCAAATCATTGCCAAAGTAGGCGTCTGAACCCTTCCCAATGAAAGTACCGACCGCGATCCTGCTGATATACTCAATGCCTGAGTAGCATTCATCCCTACTAACCAATCAGATTCCGATCTGCAATGTGCCGAATTGAAAAGTGTATCATAATCGGTTCCCGGTTTTAGGTTCCTAAAGCCTTCTTTTATAGCCTCATCAGTTTGCGAGGAAATCCATAGCCTTTTAAAAGGCTTTTTACATTTCAAAAAGTAATAGATATAGCGGAAAATGAGTTCACCTTCCCGCCCGGCATCCGTTGCCACTATAATCTCTGTAGCTTCATCAAATAGCTTTTTAATGATATCCAGTTGTTTCCTAACTCCAGGATCTTCAACCAGGCCATCTTTAGTTTTTATTTTCCTGATGCCAAGCTTAAATTTTTTAGGAAGCATCGGTAAATGTTGCCTTCTCCATCCAATAAAGCCATACTCCTGAGGTGGAGCCAATTGTAGCAAATGCCCAAATGCCCAAGTAAAAGAATAACCCTTACCCTCTATATAACCGTCTTTTTTTGTAGTAGCGCCGAAGACTTTAGCCAACTCACGCCCCACCGAAGGCTTCTCTGCAATAACAATCTTCATAATTATTCAAAAATATCTATACCAACTTTAAATGTATTGCAATGTGTATCAACTATATCCTTAATATCAGGCGAATATCCTCCACCCATACTTACCTGAACAGGTAAATCATTGTCTTTGCAAAATTGTAATATCATCCTATCTCTTTCCCTGCATGCCACTTTAGATAAAGCAAGCTTGCCCAATTTATCACTTTTAAGCACATCTACTCCTGATAAGTAAAACACAAAATCTGGTTTGTGCTCTAATAACCCGGGCAAACAGGCGCTTAATTTATTTAAATACATTTCATCTTCAATTCCATCTTCCAGTGCTATATCCAAATCAGATTGCTCTTTTCTAAACGGAAAGTTTTTATCACCATGCATAGAAAATGTAAACACACGAGGCTCATTATAGAAGATCTCAGCAGTCCCATTTCCCTGATGCACATCTAAATCTATAATTAAGATTTGACTAGCTAAACCATTATTCAATAGATAATTGGCGGCAATAGCCTGATCATTTAACAAACAAAAGCCTTCGCCCCAATTACTACCTGCATGATGTGTACCACCTGCAACATTAAAAGCTATACCATACTGCTTTGCAAACATGGCACCATCAATAGTACCCTGCGCAATTCTTACTTCACGCTCTACCAATTGCGCAGTTAAAGGAAAACCTATCCTCCTTTGCTCCTTTGCAGGAAGCGTCAAATCCCTTAATTGCTTCCAATACTCAAGCTTATGGCTCAGTAAAATCACATCCTCACTCACTATCTCTGGAGCAAACATGTTCTTCCTGCTAATGAGCCCCTGATGCAATAGCTGCTCCGGAATCAGCTCATACTTTAGCATAGGAAAACGATGCCCTTCTGGTAGAGGATGTGCAAACAAGGGATGCCAGGCAATATTGATCATCTTATCGCAGTATCTGCCCTACATGCTTTTCAATGTTATCACAAATCTCATCAACCGGCAAATCATTAGCATCTACCCCAAATGGGTTCTCAATCTCTTCAGCAATGAGCTCCAAACTGGCCAGTACATACAATATAAATGGCACAATAGGAACCACAAAGTAGCCTAAGCTAAACACCCAGCCAAACGGCAAAGTGATTACATAAATGAAGATGAATTTCTTAATGAAAGCACTATAAGAATACGGAATAGGTGTATTCTTAATACGCTCACAACCACCACATATCTCAGTGAACTGCTGAACATCTGCATTAAGTATAATCAACTGCTCCTGACTAATAGCACCCGTTGCCTGCAATTCAAATACTTTAGATGAAATACTGGCTGCAACCTGATTAGGAATGTGCTTCCCTCCATCAACCTCAATTAGGAAACTGTTTTTACCGAAATATTGTTTTTCTCTCAAATGCTCTTTTAAAGCAAAGGCGTATTTTGGAATGCCATACTCGAAAAACTCTACATGCTCCTCCTTTAGTTTCAGTGCCTTTATCTTTATTGCAAAATTACGGCTCACATTTGTTAATGCCCCCAAAAGCCTTCTTCCTTCCCACCACCTGTCGTATGAAGTGTTGGTTCTAAACACCAACAACATAGAGATCACAAAACCAAGCAGGTTATGCATCATCCCTATATTTTTCACATAAGTACTCTCTGACAATTTTAGATAGTTAAGTTCTAAAAAAGCAATTAAGCCAGAAAAGACGGCAACACTAACCATCAGCGGCCACAGCTTTCTAATTGTATCCGCTTTATGTATGTGAAAGATAAAAGTGAACCAGTCTTTTGGATTATAGTTTATCATATTAAAATCTTTTAAATTGTACTAAAGAACTTCTTTACTGATTTGCAATAGAAGTTCTCCTGTACGAAATACATCTTCAAATGAATTATACAAAGGAACCGGACTTAGCCTAATTACATTAGGTTCTCTCCAATCGCCAAGAACATTATTTGCTACTAATTTCTCAAAAATCTCTTTCCCTTTTTGTTTTGCAATTATTGAAACCTGAGCTCCACGGTCATTCTCATCCAAAGGAGTTATAATTTTAAATTGCTCATTATTTAAACTCTTATTAACCTCATTAATAACATAGAACAAATAAGAAGTTAAAGTTTTACTTTTATTTCTTAATGGATCTATAAACCCTGCCTTTTCAAAAATTTGCAGTGAAGCAAAGTACAAAGCCATGGGCATTACCTGAGTGCAACTCACCTGCCATCCATCTGCACCAGCCTCAGGCACAAAGCCTTTCTCCATTTTAAATCGCTGTTCTTCCTGGTATCCCCACCACCCTGCAAAGCGATTCAATGTGGTATCTGTAAAATGCTTTTCATGAACAAAAATACCACTGATACCTCCGGGTCCTGAATTTTGATACTTGTAAGAACACCAGCAAGCAAAGTCAACATTCCAGTCGTGCAATTTCAAAGGAACATTACCTGCAGCATGAGCCAAATCAAAGCCTACTATAGCTCCAATTGCCTGCCCAGCCTTAGTTATTGCCTCCATATCAAACCACTGACCAGTGAAGTAATTTACCCCTCCAAACAGCACCAAAGCCAGTTCATCTCCCTGTTCGGCAATCCGAGCCAAAATATCTTCTGTTCTTAAAGTATACTCACCTACTCTTGGCGCCACTTCAACAATTGCATCTTTTGGATCATACCCATGAAAACGAACCTGACTTTCAATCGCATACTGATCTGACGGAAAGGCTCCTGCCTCCATGATGATTCTAAAACGTCCCTTAACCGGCTTATAAAAACTAACCATCAACAAATGCAAGTTGACAGTTAAAGTGTTCATCGGACAAACCTCTTTAGCACTTGCCCCAACCAATGGCCCCATCAGTTTTTTTAGCTCCTTGTGATAAAACATCCAAGGGCTATCACCTTCAAACCAACCCTCTACAGCAAGGTTATGCCAGTTATTAAGCTGCTCATTCAAAACCTCACGTGCAGCTTTAGGTTGCAAACCTAAAGAGTTACCGCACAGGTAAATAAATGGACTACCATTTTGTTGTGGAAACAAGAAATCATTCCTAAAACCACTAAGCGGATCAGCATAATCCAGGCTCTGGGCAAAGGCTAAAGTGCTCTCATAATTCATCGATTCAAATATCAATAAAAAAGGCTGATAATTAAATCAACCATTCCATTTGTTATCAACAATAGTGGTTTTACCACCTATATAAAATCTATTCTATTTGTTTGGTTTGCTTACAAATTTATTCCCTTTAACATAATAACGCCATGGCAACAAAGCATGATCCTCAGCATAATCAACACCAACCCTAGCCGAAGCAACGATCTGATCTTCATTAAAAACCAAGCCATTATCCTCAATCCACACCTCATCTCCCAGCAGATCTTTAGCATTTAAACATTTATCTATTCCTAATGCTTTCGAAAGCGCTCCTGGCCCTGCAGTAATATTTGGCTTTAAAGAAACCATATTCCTCCTGCGAAGCATTACATCTATCCCTTCAAAAGGCTCAATTCCTCTTATTAAAACAGCATGAGGTGTTCCTTTTGAAGCTGTAACCACATTAAAAAGATGATGAATCCCGTAACACAGATAAACATAAGACAAACCACCCTCCTCATACATCACTTTGGTACGATCAGTAAAACGACCTCCATAAGCGTGAGAAGCCTTATCGTCTACTCCATTATAAGCCTCTGTTTCAACTATCATACCCCCTGTTAATTCACCATTAACCCTAGTAAACAACAGCTTGCCCAATAACTGGACCGCAAGATCATTTACATCAGTATTCTGATAAAAAGAGTAGGGTAATTTAGACATCTAACAAACTAACTATTTCCTTTAAGTATTTAGCATCAATATCGTCAAAATGAGAAAGATATTCACTATCAACATCTAGCACACCAATAACTTGTCCGTTATTAAAAACAGGCAAAACAATCTCCGATCTTGATGCAGAAGCACAAGCTATATGCCCCGGAAACTCATCAACATCCGGCACCACAAGAACCTCCTCCTGCTGCCAGGAAGCACCACAAACACCCTTTCCCTTTTTGATTCTGGTACAAGCTACCGGCCCCTGAAAAGGACCAAGCACTAACTCATCACCCTTAACCAAATAAAAACCTACCCAAAACCACTTAAACTGCTCTTTTAAAGCTGCCGCGATATTAGCCAGATTTGCGATCTGATCGTCCTCTCCGGTTATCAACCCCTTGATTTGAGGGATTAAAGAAAGATACTGTTCTTCTTTACTGATATCAGTTATTATACGTAAATCCTCTGCCATTTTAACCTATGTAAATGAACTGCAAAAGTACAAAACCAAGAACTCAATACTGCCATCAATGGGTAAAAGCATAATTAAAATCCCTAAATTTGCAGTTTTAACTACCATATTAATCATAAAGATGAATAAGAAGACCTTAATTTTCACTTCACTCCTTGCGCTCGGAATAACCCAATCGGGCTACAAGCCTTGGGAAGAAGGAATGTTTCCTTTAAGCGAAATCCATAAACTTGACCTAAAAAAAGCAGGCTTAAAAATTGACCAGAACGCCATATACAATCCAAAAGGCATCAGCCTTGTAGATGCACTTGTAAATGTTGGCGGCTGCTCCGGATCTTTCGTTTCAAATGAAGGCTTAATCATCACCAATCATCATTGTGCATTTAGCGCAGTACAACTAGCCAGCACAAAAGAACACGACTACATAACCAATGGATTTGTCGCTAAAACACGTGAACAGGAAATTGAGGCAAAAGGCTTAACCTGCCGTATAACTGACAGTTATGACGATGTATCTGACAAAGTACTAGGAGCTGTAGCGCAAATAGAAGACCCAGCTTCGAGATTAAAAATAATAAACGATGTAATGAAAAACATCGCTATTGAAGCCGAGAAGAAAGACCCAAGCATCAAAGCGGAAGTGTCGGAAATGTTTATCGGAAAAACCTATGTACTATTCCGCTACAAAACTATCCAAGACGTCAGACTAGTATATGTACCCAATAGACAGATTGGAGAATTTGGAGGCGAAACAGACAACTGGGTATGGCCTCGCCACACCGGAGACTTTTCTTTCATGCGTGCTTATGTAGCTCCAGATGGCTCTCCTGCCAAGTATTCGAAAGACAACGTACCATACACCCCTAAGAAATTCTTAAAAGTAAATGCAAAAGGTACAAATGAAAATGATTTCGTGTTTATTTTAGGTTACCCAGGCAAAACGTTCCGCCATCGCCCTGCAGCCTTTATTGAGTACCAAGAAAAGTTTGTACTACCCTACGTATCTAACCTATATGATTTCCAAAACACAACTATGGAAACTATCGGTAAAAAGGATAAAACTACAGAGATAAAATTAGCTACCCGCATTAAAAGAAATGCAAATGTTTTAAAAAACTACAGAGGTAAACTACAGGGCCTAAAAGGAATAGACCTTATTTCAAAAAAGAAAAAGGAAGAAGAAGCGCTTATTCAATTCATCAATAGTAACGTTAAGGCCAAAGCCAAATACGGAAACCTGATGGGTGAAATAGACAATCTGTACAAACTTATCAATAGCGATGCACAACGCGATCTTTGGCTTACGCAGATTTACACTTCAACAAACCTGCTAACTGTTGCTAAAAACATAAATAGCTTTAAAACAGCACTCAATGCCCAACCCACAGCTCAGAAACAGGATTACTTTGACCAGAACATCCAAAAACTTAAGCAAACACTATCAAGCTCTTATGAATCTTTCGAAATAGATGCAGATAGAATAATACTTAAAAGAATGCTTGAAGATGCAGCGCAGTTTAACGCCATCCAAAAAATAACTGCTGTTAACAAAATCACTAGTAAAGGCGCCAACAGCAACGACGCTATAGATAAGTACATTGAGAACACCTTTGAACTAAGCAAGCTAAAAGAAGCCAATTACGTTTTAAACACACTGCTTCAATCGCCAAAATCAATCTCTGCATATAATGATGGATTACTTCTTTTTGAAGATGATATCGCAAAACAGATCAATGAGTTAAAACCAGAAAAAGACCGCAGAGATGGGCTTTTAAACAGGCTTATGGGCGACTACGTAAACATCAAAGAAAAGTTCCTAAACAAAGACTTCATTCCCGATGCAAACAGCACGCTTAGGCTAACTTACGGCTATGTTAAAGGCTATTGGCCAGCAGATGCATCATACATGCGACCATACACCACCATTAAAGGAATACTTGAAAAAGGTGCAACCGGAAATCCCGATTTCTCTTACCCAGAGCAAATCAAGGCACTATGGACAGATAAAGATTTTGGCCCATACGCCAAGAAAGACCTTAACGACGTACCTGTTGCTTTTCTTTACAACATGGACACCACCGGAGGTAACTCCGGCTCACCAATTATGAATGCTTATGGCGAGTTGGTAGGTGTAAATTTTGACCGCGCTTACGGTGCTACAATAAACGACTATGCATGGAATGACAGCTATAGCAGATCAATTGGAGTAGACATCCGTTACGTATTATGGGTAGCTTCAAAAATTGACAAAGCTGATTTCCTTGTAAAAGAAATGGGCGTTAAATTTCAATAAACCGATTCAAAAAATCATTATAAAAACATGAGAGTAATAGCAGAACTTCCGCACCCAGATTGCAAGATCACCCTGTTTAATATGAACCAAAAATACATCATCAAATTTCAGCAAGGAACACTGGAGCAGAGCTACAAATTATCGGAACTAGACCTCAGTGGAGGAGGGGCTAACGAGATCTTTCAGATCCTTGATGAAGCATTTATAGCTACCGTGGTAGAGCGTTTTAAAAGTATGCGAAGCGATTTTTCGGCCGCCTACAACAGACAGCAGTACTAGTAGACTAAAACAAGCACAAATAACTGTAATACAGATAGTTTAATTGCAATACAGAATATTATTCTGCATTTTTAAGACAAACAAGCCTACTTAAAGTAGCTTTAAATAAATAAACACTTAAATCAAATAGAACTAAAATCACTGTATTACAGTTAATTAAATAACATCACAATATAATATTCTGCGGACCAAAACTACCAAATATATGAGAAGTTTACAGAAAAACACTGATTTATAGACTCCGAATTCTCCGTACGATTTAATTGGTGGTATGGAGAATATTTTGAATCTTTGTCAAGATGAAAAATCAAATTAAGGTAATTTATATGAGAACTAAAATTAATATTTTGCTGGCTTCAGCTTTAATAATTACAGCTGTACTTTTCTCTTGCAATAATATTAGTGAGTCCATCCAACGCGACATTTTCATCTCTCCAAAACCAGTATCTTTTACCATTCCAAAAATCACTGATACTGATTCATTAATGTCGATTGGAAACCTGAATGTAAAATCTCTAAATCTCGATTCTCTAATCAATATTCAAACAGAGAAATTCGGAGCTAAGAATATAAAAAGCATAAAAATTAAAGAGTTCAAATTAGAGCTTTTAAATGCTGATAGTTTAAACAACATTCAAAACATAGAAACCATATCTGTAAAGATTAATACGGCAGGACAACCGGATCAATCAATTGCTACAGCTGCTCCATCAGATTCAAGAGCAACAAAGCTCACCATTCCATTAGTATTAGGAATTCCTGACCTTAAAAGCTTTCTTACCTCCCCTTCGTTTAACTACAGCCTAACCGGCGAACTTAGAACTGCCACAACTAAGGAATTAAAGGCACAGGTAACAGCTACGTATATAGTAACTGTCAACCTATAAGTCTCACAACAATTGCTACCTAGTTTCTAAGAATGTTGATTATTAACGAGAAATTTCGTACATTTGTAACAAACGGGATATCATTACACTATTCTCTTAATATTTACTTGCCAATCAAACCTTTTGATTGGGTTTCAATTCCTCCTGGCTACTGATCCGTTGTCGCCCGAGAATTAATTATATCAAGCCATATAAATAGTAAACAACATACGTTTACATGCTGGCAGACAGGTAAAACCAGAGGAAAGTTATTTTTTAACTAATACATTGAATTTATGGCTAAATCTCAGGCTACCTTCATGAAGAAGCAACTAGAAAAAAACAGACAAAAGAAAAAGGAAGATAAAGAGCAGCGTAAACTTGAACGTCAGCAAAATTCCACAGGTGGTGACCTGGAAAGCATGATGGCCTGGGTAAACGAGTTCGGAGAGATTGTTAATACACCTCCAGAAAAGAAATAATTTAGCCTTTAAAAGCTAAAATCTCCAAAAGGATTCTTATTGTTTCAATAAGGGTCTTTTTTTTTGCCCCATCACCACCCACCTCATACGGTCTCCACTAGCTGGCGGTAAACCCGGTCGATTTATAGAAGTAACAAAAGGGAATAACTTTTGCATTCTAACATGCATCAGTTTAATTTACCTATCACTCTCCTATGTTTACAGACCAAATTTCAAACACGCAGAACGAACTATTAATCCATAAGTTATTTGATATTACAGCTAGGGATTTTCCAGAAACAACCGCAGTAATTTTTGGTGAAAAGTCAATTACATATTTTGAACTAAACAAAAGAGCAGAAAGTTTAGCGAATGTAATTCTAAACCAAACTAATGACCAGGAAATAATTGGAATAAGTGCAACTCGCTCTATAGAAATGATTATTGGGTTATTGGCAATTCTTAAAGCAGGAAAAGCCTATTTACCATTAGACCCAACCTATCCTGAGCATAGACTACTACAAATTAAAGAAGACTCAAAAGTAAGCACATGCATTTCATTATCAAATGAATATGACATATTCATTAAACTTGAGCTAGACGTTATTTCTTCTGACAAATCATACGCTGAAACACCTTTAAAACCCATTTTTTCGCAATCTGAAAATGGATGCATTCTTTACACATCAGGTTCTACAGGAAAGCCTAAAGGAGTATGTTTAGGACATAAAAGCCTTAGTAATTTTTTAAAATGGCAAAAAAACAATTCCCTTAATGGCGAAGGAGTTAAGGCATTACAATTTTGTCATCTGAGTTTTGATGCATCATTTCAAGAGATATTTGTTCCATTAACAACTGGCTCAACACTTTATCTTATCAATGATGATTACAGACTTGATGGAGCGAAATTATTAGATTTCATCATTTCAAACGATATCAATAAAGCCTTTTTGCCTTACGTTACCCTTCAATATTTAACAGAAGCAGCCGCAAAAGAACATATATTTCCGATCAGTTTAAAAGAGCTAATAACAGGTGGAGAACTACTTAAAATTACCCACACCATAAGAGAATTCTTTTCTTCAATTCCAAATTCCTGCCTGGTAAATGTTTATGGCCCAACCGAAACAACTATCTGGGTAACTGAATTAAGGCTCACTGGAAATCCGGAAAATTGGGAATCAATACCCACAATTGGGGCAACAATAGCACAGTCTTCAATTTATTTTATTGACGAAGAATTAACTTTTCTTGAGAATGGTAAAATAGGCGAAATCTGCATCTCAGGCCCTTGCTTATCAAATGGATATCTTCACCAACCTGAACTTACTGATGCGAAATTTATCGAACTAAGCCATTCAACCAAAGGTCAAATCAAAGTATATCGAACCGGGGATCTTGGTAAACTTTTAGAAAATGGTGAAATAGAGTTTGGAGGACGAAAAGATGGACAAGTTAAAATTAGAGGCAATCGGGTAGAACTGGGCGAAATTGAAGTTGCCTTGATGAAAGAAGAAGAAGTTAATCAGGCAATAGTGACATTAAGAGAAGACTATCCTGGCAGAAAAACGCTGATAGCCTATTTAACAGGAAATAAAGCTACAGGAGACAACAATAGGCTTAGACACAGCATAAGTAAGCTTCTTCCAGATTATATGATCCCATCGGGCTTTATTTGGCTCGAAGAACTTCCTAAAACAACAAGTGGTAAAATTGATAGGAAAGCATTGCCTAAACCAGATTTTAAAAGACCTGAACTAGATGTGCTCTACAAAAGCCCAGGAACCCAATTAGAAAAAGATATTGCCGCCTTATTTCTTGATATATTTCAATATGACAAGGTCGGTATTGAAGATAATTTTTTTGAACTAGGAGGAAACTCTCTTCTTGCTCAAAAAACAGTAGTTGAGTTAAAATATCAATTCAATTATCATTTACCCATAACCAAACTATACCAATACCCTACTGTTGCAGGCATCGCCGAATTTCTTGAAAACAAAACTACAGCGCAATATGTTTCCGCTAAAAAAGATAAAAACGCCACTAACTCTCAGGATGTAGCGATAATAGGAATGGCGGGTAGATTTCCAGGAGCTGAAACTATTAATGATTTATGGAGCTTACTCATAGAAGGCAGAGAAACAACTAAGTTTTTCACGGATGATGAACTAGACATCAGCATTCCTGATCGTTTAAAAAATGACAGTGCTTATGTTAAAGCCAGAGGAGTAATTAAAGATGCAGAAAAATTTGACCCTGCCTTTTTTGGAATTAACCCGAAGCTGGCAGATTTAATGGATCCGCAGCAAAGAATCTTTTTAGAGATCGCATGGGAGGTATTGGAAAAAACGGGGCATTTATTCCCTGTTTACCACAAAAAAATCGCCGTTTATGCAGGTAGCGGTAGCAGCACATACTACGTAAACAATTTGTTACAATATCCCGAATTAATTGAAAACATCGGCGGTATGCAGGTGCTTACAGTTAATGAAAAAGACTACATCGCCTCAAGAACTGCTTATCATTTAAACCTAAAAGGACAGGCTGTTAGTGTAAACTCTGCTTGCTCAACTTCATTACTTGCCGTAGCAGAAGCTGTTAATAGCTTGCGATCGGGACAATGCGACGCAGCCATAGCCGGCGCTTCAAGTATTAACACACCTATTAACAGCGGCCACATTTACCAAGAAGGAAGTATGTTGAGTGCCGATGGTCACTGCTGTCCTTTTGACAATGATGCTACCGGAACCGTATTTAGTGATGGCGCCGGCGTTGTTTTACTTAAAAGACTAGCGGATGCGGAGCAAGATGGCGATGTCATTTATGCGGTAATTAAAGGCATCGGGTTAAATAACGACGGATCAGAAAAGGGAAGTTTTACTGCCCCTAACGCTGATGGTCAGGCAAGTGCAATAGAAGAAGCAATAAATGACGCTGGAGTTGCAGCTTCAGAAATCACCTATATTGAAACACATGGTACCGGAACTCCTATTGGCGATCCAATTGAATTTGACGGATTGGTTGCAGCTTTCGGCCCTCAAGATAAAACTCAATTCTGCGCTATAGGTTCAATTAAAAGCAATTTTGGTCATTTAACACAAGCTGCAGGAGTAACCGGCTTAATTAAAACTTGTTTATCCTTATACCACAAAAAGCTCCCTGCATCGCTTGGATTTAAAAAAGGAAATAAAAACATCGACTTTATAAACAGCCCTTTTTATGTAAACACTAAACTGACTGACTGGAATTCTGACTCGAAAAGAGTTGCCGGTGTAAGCTCTTTTGGTGTTGGAGGAACAAATGTCCATGTAGTTATTCAAGAATACGAAAACCCTGTTCCATTATCAACACCAGGCAGACCATACAACCTTATTACTTGTTCTGCAAAATCAGAATACAGCAGGGAACAATATGCCTTATCAATAGCCGACCATCTAAATAAAAACAAGGATATTGACATTGCAGATATTGCCTACACGCTTCAAAAGTCAAGAAATGATTTCTCTTACAGGAGATTTGCCATTGCCAATACTAATGAATCACTAGTAAGTCTGCTTAGCTTGGAACGACCAAAAGAAGGCACAACTAATAATTTAAGGGAACTACCGCAAGAAGTCGTGTTTACATTTCCGGGTCAAGGCGCCCAGTATTTAAACATGGCCTCCGATCTATACAAAGACGAGCCTGTTTTTAAAGACTCTGTAGACCACTGTGCTGAGGTACTCAAACAACATATAAATCTGGATATTAGAGAAGTAATATTCACCAATTCACCTAATGATCAAGCGGAACAGTTACTAAAACAAACCAGATACACACAACCGGCATTATTTGTAATTGAATATGCACTTGCCAAATTATGGATGAATTGGGGCCTTACTCCTACTCTACTTTGCGGACATAGCATTGGAGAATACGTTGCTGCACACCTTTCTGGAGTATTTTCATTAGAAGATGGGTTAAAACTAATAGCAGTTAGAGGGGCAATGGTTAACGAACTTCCTGCCGGATCAATGCTATCAGTAAGAAGTGAAGTTGATTCAATAACCGCTATATTAAGTGAAGGACTATCAATTGCAGCAGTTAATAGCCCTAAACTTTGTGTGATAGCAGGACCAGAAACCCAAATTCTGAAGTTCAGCAAGCTTCTTGAGACTAAAGAAATACCTAACAAGCTACTCTTTACAAGTCATGCTTTTCATTCATCAATGATGGATCCAATAGTTGATGATTTCCAAAATGTAGTTTCCAAAGTTTCTCTTTCTGTACCTCAAATACCCATTATCTCAACAGTCACTGGTAAAATACTAACTGATGAAGAGGCAATAGCCCCTGAATATTGGGCCAGTCATTTAAGAAACACGGTACAGTTTTCTAAAGCCATAGATACCATACTTACCTACGACAACCCGGTTTTTCTGGAGGTTGGTCCTGGATCGGTAACTACGACACTTGTACGACAAATTGCAGCTCTGAAATCTACTTCTATAAAGGCGATGCAGAGCCTAGCAAATAATGAGAACGATTATTGTATAATACTAAACACATTAGGTCAACTTTGGAATAATGGCATACAACCAAATTGGGATAATTTTTACAAAAATCAGAAAAGATTGTTTAAAGATCTTCCAACTTATCAATTCGACAGAAAGAAACATTGGGTAAATGCTATTCCATTAAACAAAGTGACACCAAATAAAACCAATAACCAAAATACAAATAACCCTCTTGTAATGAAAAATAATAATCTAGCGGTAAAGATCAGACAAGTACTAGAAGATGCGTCTGGAATTGAAATGGAAAATGTTGGATCAAATCAAAATTTCCTTGAAATAGGATTAGATTCCTTATTGCTTACTCAGATAGCAATCTCCTTGAAAAGAGAATTTAATTTACCTATCACATTTAGAAAGCTAAATGAAGAATATTCAACTATCGAATTACTAACAGACTATATAGGTAAGAACACTATTCAGGAAACCCCAGTATCAGTACAAAATACCCCCCCAATTGCTAGTGAAAATCATCAACCAGTTATTGCTCCTGTTTCATTAGGAAATACTAATAGTTACAACGATTCAGCATTAGGATTAATAGCTCAGCAGCTAGAAATATTATCTAAGCAGGTTTTACTAATGAATGGGAACAATTCTCCTATTACTAATACTGTTACTAACCCGATTCCTGTAAAGTCAGCAAATCCTACGCAGGAACAAGAGCCGGACCTGACCCCTCAGGAAAAAACTGAAATTCAAAAACCATTTGGAGCAACCCCAAAAATAGACCGCCAATCGGCTGAACTGAGCAAAGATCAGTTGAGTTTTCTTGAGAAACTAACTAAAAGCTACAACGAGAAAACATTTAAAAGTAAAAAATATGCTGAGGAAAGCCGTACCTACATGGCCGACCCTAGAGTTGTTTCGGGTTTTAAACCCTTAACAAAAGAACTAATCTACCCTATTGTGATAAACAAATCAAGCGGTAGCAAACTTTGGGATATTGACGGTAATGAATACATAGATGTTTTAAATGGATTTGGCTCTAACTTACTTGGCTACCAACCTGAGGTTATCAAAAAAGCTATGCACGACCAAATTGAAAATGGATATGAGGTAGGTCCGCAACATGAACTTGCAGCAGAAGTTAGTAAACTAATATGTGAATTTACAGGATTCGACAGATCAGCTCTTTGCAGTACAGGATCTGAAGCAGTTCTGGGTTGTATTAGAATTGCCAGAACCGTTACCGGAAGGTCGTTAATTGTTGCCTTCACAGGATCATATCATGGTATTATTGATGAGGTATTGGTTAGAGGCACAAAGAAATTAAAATCATTCCCAGCAGCAGCAGGAATAATGCAGGATGCTGTTAAAAACATCCTTATACTAGATTACGGAACCGATGAAGCATTAGCAATAATCAAAGAGCGGGCTGATGAGATTGCAGCAGTAATTATTGAGCCAATACAAAGTAGACGCCCTGAATTTGTCCCTATTGATTTTGTTAAAGAAGTGAGAAAGATTACCTCTTCAAGTGGTTCTGCTTTAATATTCGATGAAGTAATTACAGGCTTTAGGATGCATCCGGGAGGTGCACAAGCTTTATTTAATGTCCGTGCCGACCTTGCTTCGTATGGTAAGGTTGTTGGAGCAGGTATTCCTATTGGTGTTATTGCCGGTAAAAAGGAATTCATGGATGCGCTTGACGGAGGAACATGGAATTATGGAGACAATTCATATCCTGAGGTTGGTGTAACTTACTTCGCAGGAACATTTGTTCGTCATCCTTTGGCTTTGGCTTCGGCAAAAGCATCTTTACTTTATATGAAAGAAAAGGGTCCAAAATTACAAATAGAGATAAATGAAAAAGGCAACTACATTGCTAAAACACTTAATCAGGAAATAGAAAAGCGACACCTTCCCTTCTTTGTTGCTAATTATGGGTCGCTATGGAAAGTTAAATTCCATGAAGAGATTCCTTACAGTGAATTGATGTTTACCCTAATGAGGGAAAAAGGCATCCATATACTTGATGGATTCCCATGCTTTGTAACTGAAGCCACATCATCAAGCGACATTGAGCAATTGATAAGCTTCTTTGTAAAAAGTATGGACGAAATGATTGCTGCAGGTTTCTTTTTAGATAATAGCACATCTGACATTATTTCAAATGACAATTCAATTGTAGTTAGTACAAGTAATCCTCCGGTACCAGGTGCAAAACTTGGAAAAGATCAACAAGGAAACCCCTCTTGGTTTATTGCAGATCCTAATCAACACGGAAAATTTCTTCAAATCCACATCAATTAGTCATGAAAAAAAATCAACGCCCTAACATAAACTTTATTGAGATTGACTTCAACCCATTTGAAGATTCTAACGAAATAGTAAAAACTGTTTTAATTAATGAAGCTCAAAGAGAACTATGGCTTTCATGTATTATAGGAGGTGAGCCTGCCAGTCTTGCTTATAATGAATCGGTATCTTTAGAATTAACAGGTCAATTTGATCTCGATTGCTTCCAAAAAGCATTACAGGAGGTGGTAAACAGACATGAAGCACTCAGATCTGTAATCAGTCCAAATGGTGAACATTTTATAATTTACAACAAAATATCTTTTGACTTTGGAATCGAGGACCTAACTAAATACAGCAGCGGTGAACAAGAAGAGATTTTAAACGCATTTGTTAAAAAAGAGGTTAACACTCCTTTTGATCTTGAAAAACCTCCACTTTTTAAATTTCATCTGCATAAATTAACCCCCGACAAACACTATTTCACGCTAGTTATTCATCATATCATAGCCGATGGATGGTCTATAGGCATCATATTGGAAGACTTAAGCAAGTACTACAATGGATACTTAAATGGGTTAACAGCAACTTTAGATTCACTTCATCAAATAAGTGATTATGCACTTGAAGAAGCTATTTTTACTAAAGGCGATTCATTTAAAAAAACTGAGAATTACTGGTTAAACTTATACAAAGAAGACATACCTCTTTTAGATTTGCCTACTGATTTCCCTAGGCCAATTCCTAGATCTTACGATGCAAATAGAATTGATCAACCTTTATCTGCTGAGCTAGTTAGCCAATTAAAATCAATTGGTGCAAAAGCAGGATGCAGCTTTGTAAATACATTATTAAGTGCATTTGAAATATTTTTGTCCTATAAAACTGGTAAAAAAGATGTTGTAATCGGCTTACCCTCTGCCGGTCAATCCGCTACCGAAATGTTCAATCTTGTTGGACATTGCGTAAACCTAATGCCTCTCAGAAGCACAGTAGATAAATCCATTTCCTTTAATGAATACTTAAGGAATAGAAAAACTGCGTTCTTTGATGCTTATGAACATCAACAAATCAGTTTTGGTCAGCTAATTAAAAAGTTGAACATAAAAAGAGATCCTTCAAGAATCCCTCTAATTCCAATTATGTTTAATATAGATATGGGAATGGATAGTGCTGTATCTTTCGATAATTTAACGCATAAATTAATTTCCAACCCGAGAGACTATGAAACTTTTGAGATCTTTTTAAACGCTACGGAATCTCAGGGGGCTTTTATTTTAGAGTGGACTTATAATACGCAGTTATTCAAAGCATCTTCAATAAAACTCAATCTGGAGGAGTTTGAAACCCTGTTGTCATCACTAGCTAGCACACCTGACAACACAATTGCACTATCTTTCCCACAAAAAGATAGCAGACAATTAACAACCAACATAGAAAATGATCTTGCTTTAACTTCCGATAAAACGCTTACTGCATTTATTGACGAGATCGCTAACAAATACGGGAATAAAGTTGCTATCAGCTTTAAAGATGCAACAATAGATTATAAATCGCTCATTGAAAAATCTAATCAACTTGCCTCTTTGTTGGCTGAGAAAGGCATTGGCATAGGCGATGTTGTTGGCTTATCAATTGATCGTTCTTTAGAAATGATTGTTAGCTTAATTGGTATTTTAAAATCAGGAGCTACTTATCTCCCTTTAGATCCTGAATACCCTATTGAAAGAGTTGAATTTATGCTTAACGACTCTTCCGCAAAAGTATTGCTGACTTCAACGGCCTATAAAGAACGTTACCAAACAGCAGCCAGAGAAATTGTGATTGAGGAGATATGGCCTTTATTGGGAAATTATAATAAAATCTCTCCTAAGCAACCAGATATTAATAGTCTTGCATATATTTTATATACATCAGGGTCTACAGGTAGGCCGAAAGGAGTAAAAATATCTCATCGCAATCTGATGAACTTTTTATCAAGCATGACAAATTCACCAGGAATTGATTTCAACGATCGTTTACTCGCGATTACAACAATTTCGTTCGACATCGCAGGCCTAGAACTTTATCTTCCACTTATATGCGGTGCAGAAGTAATTATAGCAGATTCTGAACAGGTTAAAGATGGTAGGTTGCTTTTAAACCTAATGCAAGAGAAGAGTATTACCATTATGCAGGCTACCCCCTCTTCCTGGCAAATGATCATTGATTCTGGCTGGAATCAGAAATATCAATTAAAAGTACTTACCGGGGGCGAGGCGCTACCTAAAGAACTCGCAACCCAACTTCTCGACCTATCTAGCCAGGTTTGGAATATGTATGGTCCAACAGAAACAACCATTTGGTCTTCAATTAAACAAGTTCAAAGCACTGATAAATTAATAACAATTGGAGCGCCTATTCGTCAAACCCAAATCTATATTTTAGACGAAAATCTTAATCAACTACCACCCCTTGAGGTTGGGGAAATATACATTGGTGGAGAAGGAGTTGCATCCGGCTACCTCAATAGACCTGAACTAACAAACGAGAAGTTTATTGCAGATCCTTTTTCTACAAAAACAGGAGCAAAACTTTACGGAACAGGTGATCTGGGAAAGTTACTTGAAAACGGAGAGTTCCAGTGCCTCGGAAGAATCGATCAGCAGGTTAAAATTCGTGGACATAGAATCGAACTGGGTGAAATAGAATCAAAAATATCATTGTTAGATGGCATAAAACAATCCGTAGTGGTTGCCAAAGAAGACTCTTTAACAGACAAACGCCTAATAGCTTACGTAGTTCTAAAAGAGGATTTAAGTGAAATCGATGATTTATCATGGAAAGAAAGATGGGATACGCTCTATAATATAGGTGCAGAAGCAAATAAGAATATTGATGTTTCAGAGCAAAATCTCGATGACACTCTTCTTGAACACTACCATAATAAATCTGAACTTGCCTTACAATCTGCCGAATGGCTACAGGCTTCAATTGATAGAATAAAAGAGCTCCCATATAAAAACATTTATGAAATAGGGAGTGGTGCTGGGCAATTACTATTTGAACTTGCACCGGAATCTGATCGCTACCTAGCAACTGATTATGCACAAACTGCCATCGATAAACTAAATGAAAAGCTTCAGGTTTCACCTAAATGGAAACATGTTAAAGCATATACCGCCTCCGCTGATGATTTTAGTTTTGTTGCAGGAACATCGTTTGATTTAGTTTTGATACATAGCGTTGCTCAGTATTTCCCAAATGCTGATTATTTAATTGATGTCCTTAAAAAATCTTGTGCGTCAGTTAATAATAAAGGCTGCATTTTTATTGGAGATATGCAGGGCAAAAGCTCGCTTGAAATGTATCATGCTACGGACCACCTTCCTCGCTCTTCAGATAATAGCACTATTGATCAATTCAAAAACACTATATTAAACAGGGTAAGAATAGATGACGAATTTGTAGCAGACCCTGCCTTCTTTTACAATTTACCTAAGCTAATTCCTGAAATAAAAGGAGTAAATATTCAACTTAGGAAAGGTCAGCTCATAAATGAAACTACTAAATATCATTACGATATCTGGTTGTATATAGGTGAATCACCTAAAGAAGTTGTTCCTCAAATCAACATTCTGTGGAATTCTGATATCTTAACATCAGAAATAAGAAATATTCTTAGTACCAATAGTGCAGGTGTTATTGAAATCAACAACATTTTAAATTCAAGAACATCAAAGGACTTTGCGTTACTTCAATTGATAAAAACTTCAGATTCCGAAGTACTTATGAAAGATATTAAATATGAAGTATCAAAAGCACCTGAGGGTATTGATCCAAATACTTTGTGGCAGTTGGGCGCTGAATTAAATTTCAGCACACATATTAGATGGAGTAAAGATGGAACGGACGGTTGTTTTGATGTAACTTTTATTTCTTTAGCCTATGAAAATGCAATTCCGGCAAATCCATATATCAACAAACCAATTTCTGATAGCATTTATGACTTCGCTAAAACTCCTTTTTCTAAAAAAGAGATAACGCTATCAGAAGAAACTATTGAAAAATGGAAAAAGAAACTGAGAGCAAACTTGCCAAAGTTCATGGTTCCTGAAGATTTTATTGCTTTAAAAAGTTTCCCTTTAACACCAAACGCAAAAATTGACAGGAATGCACTCCCTAAAGTAAACGGAAAAAAAATTAAGAAATCTGACGATGGAGTATTACCAATAACTAAAAATGAGCAGATTATTGCAAAAATATGGACCTCAGTACTTGGAATAGCCGACATTAAAAGTGATGATGATTTTTTTGAATTAGGAGGACATTCAATCCTAGCTGTAAAAGTTATGGTTTCTATCGAAAAAGAAATAGGCAAGCGTTTACCAATAGCAGTCTTGTTTGAGAATTCTACAGTTAAGGATTTGGCTAAAATGATTCCTTCGGCTGAGGATCCGAAAGAAAATGAACTCGGGTCTAAGAATGATTTATTACTCAGCTTGAAAAATTCAGGTCAAACAATTGTACCAACCACTGAAGCTCAAAAAGAAATTTGGTTAGCATGTGCACTTGGTGGTCAGGATGCAAACAGGGCATATAATTTGTCATTTTCTCAATATTTAAATGGTGAATTAAATGTAGATGCAATGAAATTCGCAGTTAGCGAATTTGTTAATCGTCATGAATCACTAAGGTCTACGTTTAATTATAATGGGACCGAAATGATCATTAATAATAATCAGCAAGCTTCATGGCGTACATTAGATATTTCGACCTACTCTACCGAAGAACAGAAGTCATACATCACCAATTTTTCTATTGAAAATGCCCGCATTATTTTCGACCTAACCAAAGATCACCTATTTAAAGCAGTACTGATCAAATTATCCGATAAACTTCATTATTTCACAATAACTGTACATCATATAGTATTTGATGGCTGGTCTTTTGGTATAGCCCAACATGAATTAAGTAACTTATATTCGAGCATAGTATCAGGTAAAAAATCTGATCTATCCCCTGCACCGCTATTTAGCGAATATGCAGTACAGATGAAAGATTATTATAAGGGAAATGAATATCGAAATATTGAACAATATTGGTTGAATCAACTAAAAGATGATTTACCAACTCTTGAACTTCCAATTGATTTTCCACGACCTATTACTAGAACATACGAAAGTAACCGAGAGGTGTTTAGTATAGATCATCAAGCTTATTCCGGACTAAAGAAAACTGCAATAAAAAACAATTGCAGTTTAGCTATAATTTTGAGGGCTGCAATCGAGATCCTTCTTTTTCGTTTAACAGGTCAAGATGACTTAATAACTGGACTTCCAATGGCCGGACAGTTAACACAAGATGAGAATCTAGTAGGACATTGTGCTAACGTATTACCCTTAAGAACAATAATTGATGAAAACATAAGTTTCAGTAAATATCTCATTAAGAGAAAGGGTGAAATTTTAGATGCTTACTCCCACCCTCAACTTACCTACGGGAGTTTATTAAAGAAATTAAATTTAGGAAGAGATCAATCTCACCCTCCTCTAGTATCAGTGGTAATGAACACAGACTATAGGGGCGATGATGAAACCTCTTTTTATAATTTAACAAGCAAATACAATCCCAACATTAAAGCTTATGAAAATTTCGAACTTGCTTTAGATTTTACTGAGTACAGTGACCATATGACTCTACGCTGGGATTATAACAAAGCCTTATTTAAACCAGAAACAATTTTCAAATTCCATAAGCAATTTGAAAATTTAGCTAATTCTATTGCCAATAACCCTGATACTATTCTTTATGATATCCCATTGGCAAGCGAACAAGTTTCTTTTAATAAACTCAAGACAGATAATAACAATTATTTCAGATACGACAAAAATCAAAAAGTCTATGAGTTGATTAGTGAAGCAGCGATAAAATTCCCCGATCGCACTGCGGTGAGTTTTGGAGTAACCAAATTATCGTACTCTGAATTAGAAGAAAAATCGAATCAATTTGCCAATCTTTTAATCAAGAATGGCTTGATGCCTAGAGATAAAGTTGGAGTTGCATTGGACCGCTCTGCAGAAATGATTATTGCTTTGTTAGCAATTATGAAAACTGGGGCTATTTATCTTCCATTTGACACCAACCATCCTAAAGAAAGGATAGCTTATATGCTAGATGACGCTGGTGCAAACTTCTTAATCACAGAACAAAAGTATGCAAAGCAATACTCAACTACTATTAGTGAAATCTACTTAAAATCGGCATTAAAAGATTTGAGTCAATATTCAACCGATAAACCAGGAGTAGTTGTTTCGGGGGATGATCTGATTTATATCTTGCATACGTCTGGATCAACAGGTAAACCTAAAGGAGTACAAATAAGACATCGAAATGTTGTTAATTTTTTACTCGGAATGCAACAAACACCAGGTATCAAAACTGAAGATGTATTATTGGCTATTACACCAATCTCATTTGATATGGCTGTATTACTCTACCTTCCATTAACTTGTGGTGCAGAAGTAGTTATAGCCGATCTCGAATCTTCTAAAGATGGTAGGCTTATCTACGATATTATAAAGAACAAGCAAATTACCTGGATGATTGCAACACCCTCAACTTGGAAAATGACTATTGCGGCCGGTTGGACACAAAAATTACAAATGCTAGCAATCAGCGCTGGGGAATCCTTATCGAAAGATTTAGCGGAAAAACTGATAACACGATGTTCCTCTGTATGGAATGGTTATGGTCCGACGGAAACAGCAGTAATGGTATTGATGAAAGAGATTACAGATCTTAACGAGCCAATTACACTAGGAAAGCCAATTATTAATACTCAAATTTATCTCCTTAATAAAAATGGACGTAGAGTTAATGAGGATTCGCAAGGCGAAATCTATATAGCTGGTGATAGTGTTGGTGCTGGTTATCATAACCTTCCGGATATGACTTCAAATCAATTCATTACAAATCCTTTTTCTTGTGATCCAGAAAACACAATGTATCGCACAGGAGATTTAGGTAAATTAATGCCTAATGGAGATATTCAATATCTGGGAAGAATAGATCAGCAAATAAAAATAAGGGGACATCGTATAGAACTCGAAGAAATTGAACAAACACTAATTCTTCATCCCAACGTTAAATCAGCGATAGTAAATCCTTTTGGCAACTCACCAGAGAATATGATGTTGGTTGCCTATATCATTCCTGAACAAAATCAAGAAAAATCAAATTCTCATCTTATCACTGAATGGGAAAGTTATCTCAAAAATCTTCTTCCGGATTATATGATTCCAAAAGAATATGTCTTTACTGATTCATACCCCCTTACAGAAAATGGAAAAATTGACCGTAAAAAACTTCCCAAACCTGAAATAATGAACATTGATAACTCATCTGAAAGCTATTTAGCACCACGAAATTCTACCGAAGAACTGGTCGCAAACATCTGGGCTAATGCTCTTGAAATTGATAAAATCAGTATCAAAAGCGACTTTTTCAAGTCTGGCGGACATTCATTAACAGCCGTTGACATTATGCTTCTTATTGAAAAAGAAACAGGTAAGCGACTACCTCTTTCCAGTTTATTTGAAAATCCCACTGTTGAAAAATTCGCTAAACTAATTAATGGGAATGAAAAAGATATTAAATGGAACTCTTTGGTAGAGATTAAGAAATCAGGTACAAGAACCCCTATATATATGATTCATGGAAGCGGACTCAATATACTCGTTTTCAATTCCTTGGCAAAACACATGGATAAAGATCAGCCACTATATGGAATGCAGGCACTCGGACTTAATGGCGACCAAAAATTACTGTATACGATGGAAGAACTCGCAGATTATTATAATGCAGAAATTCTTAATAATGACCCTGTAGGCCCTTATATACTTGCGGGTTATTCATTTGGTGGCGTTCTTGCTTACGAAATGGCAAGAAAACTCTTAAAAATGGGTAAAGAAATAAAAATGCTTGGAATAATGGACACTTATGTAGGCAGCAGAAGTTTAAATATGACCTCGGTAGGCAAATTATATAAAAAGACGCTCAGACAGTTTAATAAACTGCTCTTCTTTAGCAAACAATTCACCACCAACCCTACTGAGGTTTACAATTATCAATCTGTTGTAATTAAAGACAAAGTTCAAAACCTAATTGGAATGGAAGTAAAAGACGATAATGAAGCTTTCTCATACCATAAAGAAGTAAATAAAAGCTACGATATTGCATACGAAAACTATGTAATGGAACCATTAGATATTCAAGTTGATCTATTCAGGGTAAAAAAAAGAATCTATTTTCTTGATGACCCCGTATATTTGGGCTGGAATAAATTTGCAAAAAAAGGTGTAAATATCCATGAAGTTCCTGGAGATCACAAAACCTTCCTGTTCCCACCAAATGATAAAGAGTTTGCAGAAATCTTTGAAAATGCTTTAAAGAATAAATAGATTCAATAATGGAGATACCTAAATCATTATTAGATCATGAAATTAATTGGAGAGATTTCCCTCAACATACCAGCCTGCAAAGGGAGGCTGTACATGTTTTTAAAATCAACATTCAAGAGTATGATCGGCAATATAGCTCCTGTTATGGGGATCTAATTACCCATCAAGAATTTCAAAAAGCTACTGAATTCAGAAATCAAAATGATGCAAAAAGATACCTAGCAAGTAAATTTGTAAGCAAAAATATCCTAGCACATTTCGTTTCAACTCCGGCATCTGAAATAGTATTTAAGCAGGCGGCAAATAAAAAACCATATATCGACGAGATTGAATTTAATATAAGTCACAGTGCAAACTACCTGCTCATTGCCGTTAGCAGTGTAGAGGTTGGTATAGATATTGAACTTGTTAAACCTGATTTCAATATTGAGCTTTTACTTGAACATTGTTTTGATCAGTTAGAGCGTACTTTTATAAACAGACAAAGTAGCAAAGCACATGGCTTTTACTATGCATGGACAAGAAAAGAAGCAATACTTAAAGCCACGGGAGAGGGGCTAACTGATCACCTGAATGAATTAAATTGTTTAACAAACCAAATGATAAGGAACGGCAGTACATATCGACTTCAAACAGCCATACTTGATAAAAACTATGTATGGACGCTGGCAACATCGAATCCATTTTTTAAAACTTTTTATTGGAACTATAATTTAAAATAATGAAACAAGCACTTGGTATAATCTGCGCATTAACTCTTTTCTGGTTTTCAACAAATGCCCAAGATACATTATCTTCTAATTCTACATCTAAACCACATGCAGTATCCGCGCCTGTTGTCCTAAATAAAACACCTGAGGCCTTGGGCATATCTAATAAAGTGAGACAATCAGTTGAAGCAATGATGAATCCTCCGGTTAATATAGCGCTCTTTGGTGTAGACAGGCGTAATCCGGAAGACCAGTCTAATTCTGATGTGATCATGGTGATTTCTATTGATCAAAAAAATGGTCAATTAAAAATGTCATCAATAATGAGAGACACTTATGTTAAAATTGAAGGTAAAGGAATGGATAAAATTAATGCTGCATTTGCCATTGGAGGTCCTCAGTTAGCCATAAAAACCATTAATCAAAATTTCGATATGGATATAAAAGACTATCTTAATGTTGACTTCTATAGTGCTGCGAGAATTATCGATGCATTAGGAGGAGTGACCATAGACGTAAAGCCTACAGAATTAACTTATTTAAATAACTATCTTGATGAATTGGCTAATATTGGAAATACCAGTGCTGAGCACGTTTTAAATTCTGGTTTTCAAAAACTAACCGGAAAACAAGCTGTTGCGTATACCAGAATCAGATATGTTGGAAATGGGGATTATGAAAGAACCGAAAGACAAAGATCAGTTCTAGTTGCTTTATTTAACCAAATAAAAAATGCTGGGCAAAGTATGTTCCCTGTTTTTGCTGCCCAAGTCTTACCCAATTTGGAAACTAGCATGAATAATATGGCTATGTTAACATTTGCTAGTAATATCTTAGGTTCAAAAAACAAAGCAATTGACCAGGCCAGGTTCCCACTGGACAGTCAGAGTCTTGGCAAGCGGATTAACAATGTATGGTATTTAACCGCAGATTTAAAATCAACAACCAACGCCCTCCATAATTTCATTTATAAAAATATAAAACCCGTCAATAAAAAATAGATTAATCTATTTTCTTTTTGATTTTTCCCATGCAGCCCCTTGTGCCTTTCTCAAATACCTGACAATACCTGCCAGTACTGCATAATTCATTACACAAAAGTAGTACGGTATAAATAGCACTTTTACCCTAATATTTCTTTTTTCGAAAAACAAACCTATTAGGCTTAACATATAAAAAACAATCTGGGCAGCAAAAATGATCTTGTATAGAACCAAATCATTATTAAATGCAATCCATCCATTTATTATAAATAAAACCATTAACAAAAATGGCGTAATTGTCCACCTTAAAACCCTATGGCTAATATACTGAAAAGTAAAAATAGGGTAATGAAATGGATTGGCAGCCTTCTTTAAACGTAAAATAGACTGCAAACCACCTGCAGCAATCCTTATTTTCCGCTTCAGTTCTTCCTTTACATCTGCAGAAGCTGTTTCCATTGCATAAGCATTCGGTTCATAAGCAATAATATGACCATGCTCCGCTATCCTCATTGCGATCATATGATCATCTATAATTGTATCCGATTCTACGGGCTGATAAAGAGAAGTTCTTATACTGAACAGTTCTCCAGCAGCCCCCACATTAGAATACAATTCATAATCCCATTTCTTAAGCAAAGATTCATATTTCCAATAAAAACCCTCTCCTGCAGAACTGGCATCGGCATTTTGCTCTACTAGAATTCTTTTTTCACCAGCTACTGCTCCCACCTTATAATTTTGATAATGCTTAACCAACTCTAAAATAGCCTTTTGATTTAAAAATGTATTAGCATCAGTAAATATGGTAATCTCTCCTGTGATAAATGGAATAGCTCTTTTAATTGCCGCCATCTTACCGGCACGAACATCTTCGTGCATAAGAGTAACCTGTTCAAATAGACTTATCTTTTCAGCTGTTTGATCACTAGATCCATCAGTTATAAAAATAATTTGCATTTTATCCTTCGGATAATCCAATGCTAAGGTATTGACAATCTTTTCTTCTATAATATCTTCTTCATTATAGGCTGCAACAAGTACAGTAACTGTCGGCAGTATTGAATCATTTTTAAATTTGTATGGCTTAGTAAAGAATCTTTTGATCTTTACTAATACAAATAACAGAAAACCATATCCAACAAAAGTATAAACAACTAAAAATAGACTAATCCAGAATGCTATTACCATTTCAACCGTTAAATTTTAAAACCAAGTTCATTGCTATCCTTAGAATGTTTGAAATTCCACAAAACCCCCTTAAATACCCACTTAATTAAATCTGTTCTTCCTTTCTGTAAATAAATCAAAATTTGCTTTGGGCAGGCAACTAGAATATAAAAAACACTAAAGATTAAGGTATTTAGCAAACTTGTATTTCTCCGAATAAACAGCATTCTATTTCTCGTCATAAAATAAGTTTTAATGTTACTCTCTTTCCCTACACTCATCGATTCTTTGTGATATACTCTACTACGTCCGGTAAACCAAATTTTCTTTCCCGCTTGTTTAAACTTCTCACACCAATCCAACTCCTCATAATAGAGAAAAAACTGATCAGCCATTAATCCCACATTTTCAAGATCCGTTCTTTTGCACATCATAGCTGCTCCATGGCAGAAACCGGTTTCTCTACTTTCTAAGTCGAATTGACCGATATCCTTTTGCATATATCCTATTGCCTTATTTCTGGCAGTCATATAATTCATTTCTGTAAAGCCCGCATACTGTACAACGTCCTGGTCTTCAAAATACAAAATCAAAGGGGATAAAATTCCTATTGAAGGATTCTTTACAAATTCAGAAGTCAAAACATCAATTATATTTTCAGATATTTCAGTATCATTGTTCAATAGCAAAAGATATTCCCCTTTGGCTACTTTAATACCCAAATTATTCCCTCCCGCAAATCCAAGGTTCTTTTCCGACCAAATATAGATAAGGTCAGGGTATGCCTTTAAATAAGCTTCTTTATGATTTTCCATACTCCCATTATCAACTAAAATCACTTCTACTTCCTCAGCAGAAGTATTTGCTTTTACAGACTTTAAAAAGTCAATAGTTACTTTGGGTTGATTAAAATTTACAGTGATTATGGAGACAGTTTTCATTTTTAGTAAAAGTAATCTTTTTGCCGATATAAGTCAACTCATTTTCCTTACAAAAATCAATCATTTTATGGCTTATTCCATGGTTAAAGTCAAAGCTTTAGACTATTTTTACCAATCAATCTTAGAGCCCAACAAATAGAATGTCTGATTTCATCAATTCGTTAAAGTCAAAAGTTCAGAATAAACATTTCTTATCGCTAACTGGTAATGCAGTAATGTCTATACTGGGCGTTGTTACTTATTCGTTACTTTACCACTCCCTTTCTCTTGATGCAATCGGTATCTGGATTTTTTTTATAACAGGTTTTTCTTTACTTGACACTTTCAGATCAGGATTTCTAACTATTGCATTCATAAAGTTTTATTCTGGAAGTAGTGAAAGTAAGCAAAGGGAAGTAATTGGCTCAACTTGGTATATTGCTATTTTGATAACTATTGGTTTCATTTTATTGAATATTCCTGCTTTTCTTCTAGAAAAGTATGTAAATGACACAGGTTTTTCCATGTTACTGAAATGGTTTGGGCTCACTTATATTCTTACCCTTCCATTTTACATTGCTTCAAATATTGCTCAGGGTGAGCAGAGATTCGATAGATTATTATACATCAGAGTAATCAACACAGGGTCATTCATAGGGTTTGTAGCATTGTTAATTTTTTTAAAAAAGAACACATTAGATAATATTCTCTACGCATATCTTACCTCCTCCTTACTCACCAGTACTTTTACTTTGATTTTCGGATGGTGTAAGTTGTCCTATTTAAAAAATAGATCGAAGGAAAGTAATTCGCAAATATATAATTTCGGAAAATTTAGTGTAGGAACGACGTTAAGTGCCAGTCTTTTTAAAACCACTGACACCATAATAATAAAAGTTTTTTTAGGCGATGCCGCATTGGCAATTTATAATCTCGGAGTTAAATTATTAGAAGTAATTGAAATACCTTTAAGAAGTTTCATTGCCACTGCAATACCTATATTATCATCCTCTTATAATCAAAAAAGAAAACAGGAGGTAATACAGAGCATGTCAAAATTCATTGGCATGCTAACTATTGGACTAATTCCCGTGGCTATATTATCACTCCTCTTTGCTGATCTTGCAATCTATATTATTGGAGGCTCTAAGTACATAAACACAGAAGCAGCTAATGTACTACGTTTGTTTATGACATTTGCACTCTTATTTCCAGCCGACCGATTTTTTGCATTAACTATCGATGTTATTCACCGACCAAAAGTCAACTTTATCAAAATATTAGTTATGCTAGCAGCAAATTTAGTTTTCGACTTTGTCGGTGTCAAACTATTTGGAAATGTATATGGAATTGCTTTAGGCTCAATAGTGCCATCCGTTATTGCTGTTGTAGTTGGATACAAAGCACTCCAGAGCTATAGTAAGTTCAGTTTTTGGTCGATATTTCCTTCGGGATATAAGGATTTGAGAACACTAATTAAGAGCGTTAAATTCTAAAGCTTTAAAACTTGAATTACTCTTGCAAGAGGATCTGCTAAATAACTGATATACTTCGTATCTTTAAAAGAAGCTCCCTTTCCTTTTAATTTCGACGATATCACTTGCTTTAATGACAACTGTTTACCTATTTTAGCCTTAGATATCTCCGGATCTTTTCCTAAAGCCAATTTTACCATTATTAATGGAAAGTTTAATCCCGTTCTGATATAAGAGCTTACCACTGATGCCCAAAAGCGACCATTAATCTCCAAAATTTTCACAGAATTGTCGCGGATATCCCTTCTCATATCTACACATGCCACCCCATGCCACTTCAGGAGCTTCATCATTTTAGAAATAACATCTATCACCTCAGAATCATCATGAAATTCAAGTATATCATTAGAACTGAAATCATGTCCATTCTTAACTGGTGATTCCTGTATGGTATAACAAACTATTTCTCCATTATTACAAATTACATTACAGGTAATATCACTTCCTATTATAAAAGGTTGGAGAATATAATCATTAATTTGCCCTTCATTTTCTATGTAATATTTACTTAGCTCTTCCCAATCATCAAACCGACGAATCATTCTCCCAAAAGAACCTCTGTCAGGTTTTATAAGTACTGGATATCCCATCGCATCAGCCCTCTCTTGCATTTGATTCAAACTATCTATACTAGCAAATAAAGGGCAAGGAATGTCATTGTTCGATAAAAATTTTGCAAGCTTCATTTTATTGATACCAATATCAAACATATCAACTTCGGTCGCCCAACTACAAACAGCAACTTTACTTAATTCTTCCAAATGCACCTTTACATTTCTGGTTTCAAGCTCATCTATAGGCATAATTAAATCAATGGAATGAGTAGTAACTATTTCCTCAATCCGTTCACGATCATTCTTGTCCTCCAGGTAATAGAGTTTCTTTAAAAATCTAGAAAACCTTGCAGCATTCTTTATGTTACTGGTTAACAAATAGACATCACAATTAAGTGGTTGAAGACAATATAGAACTCCAAGAGAAAGATTAGAGTCATAGCCAATTAAAAGTACTGACATTTTTTTTACCATGAGATTATTTCGCGTTTTATCCGCTAAAGATGTTCTTTGTTTCCTAGATTACCAAACAAAATCATAACAATAATTAAAATTTAAAATATAAAAAACACACTTAAGACCAAGAAGTTACACAGAAAAAAAACCACGCATAATTTTCATACCAAAAATATCTTTAAGAAAAAAAAAGTCCTAACATAGGAGTTGGAACAAATATTTCTTTCAAAAAAAAGCGCATATCAATAAAAATAAGGATCTTATAAAAAAAATAATGTTAATTTAATTATAATTACATCTCAAAAAAATTACATTTGCAAAAGGGACTTCTATTTAATAGAGATTTTTCAAGTAATTATTTTACCCAATTAGGGTATTATAATTCCTATTTATCTACACACATTAACAAAAAAATATGAAATTAAAATACAGCCTAATTTTCATAGTTCTTCTATTCCTAGCCTGCAAAAAGAACACAGTAATTGAATCAACCCAAACACCTACCCCTCCCCCAACGTCAATTCCTAATGAAGATACAAGCATTGTTCCTCCAATTATAGGGAAAACGATAACCGTGGGGACAGGATCTGGAAATCTGTTAATCAATGGCGCTACCCTAAAATTAGGTTGTGGAGATCGCATAAAGATATCCAAAGGATCATATAAGAGTATTACTATACAAAATATCCAGTCTACAGACGGATGCCCAATTATGATTATAAATGGAGGCCTGGTAGAACTGAAAGGCGACAATGCTATAATGAACCTAACTAATTTAAAGAATGTAATAATTTCCGGAACTGGTGATCCTACACTTAAGTATGGCTTTCAATTTCAAGACAATGCTTACCGATCTATACTAATATCTCGTCCATATAACAATGCTACAATCCAAAACGCTTCCTTCAAAAATATTAGAGATTGGGTAATTATCTACAATAACCAAAGTACAAGATATGATGGCACTGAGGCTTCTTATTCCAAGAATCTCAAGTTCTTAAATATCTATGCTGAAAATACAGCCAGACTTTTTAGTTTTCCTGGATCTGCAGAATGGGGAGCAATGAATGGTTTAATTAAAGGGTTAGAAATTGCTAATTTAGAATACAATAACTCAGCCACAGTAGGCAGTATAGCATGGGTTGGCAATGTAGAAGACTACTCCATACACCACAATAGAATTAATAATATTAATTCTGCCAACAATGAGCACAATGGAATATTTCAAATGATGGGAAATGGAAAATTCTACAACAACTATATAAGCAACCATCAAGGAAATGCACTTAGGGCTTGGTGTTATTCAATAGGCACTACGAAAAAAGAAATCTTGATCTATAATAACATTGTGGTTAATTCCAGGAAATACTCTGCATTCGAAGTCCAAACAGTTCCTGCATATGTAACATCGGGATTAACATATGTAAATGTAAAGGTCTTTAACAATACATGCGGAAATTTAAATACAACCAAAGACTGGTATGGAAATCTAGTTGACGTGTATACGCTCCAAGGAGGCACTTGTCAGGTATTTAATAATATTGGCTTCAATTTCCCTGCTTCGAATCCCCTGAACAAAACAATTAATCAACAAGGTGATACTAAATCAGAAGATCTTGGAAACCTATACTTTACAACTAGTAATGACGTTGGTTTTTCAAGTCAGACCACATGGAGACTAAATTCCAATTCAAAGGCAAAAAATAAAGGTAGAGCATATTATCTGGTAATTAGAGATTACTATGAAACATTAAGAAATGCCATATCACCTTCCTATGGAGCAGTAGAATAAAACACTACAATTCATTTCTCTTAAGTTTACCAACTGCATATGCACAGGCTCTTGCTGTTAAAGCCATATAAGTTAATGATGGGTTTTGACATGCTGAAGAGACCATACAGCTCCCATCTGTTACGAAAACATTTTTAACAGCGTGCATTTGGTTAAATTTATTAAGAACTGATGTTTTAGGGTCGTGTCCCATCCTGGCAGTTCCCATCTCATGAACAGTACTTCCTCCATTATGGCCGTAATTAAATCCACTAACGTTTTCAAACCCAGCTTGCTCAAGCATATCATAACTAGATTGCTGAATATCATTCATCATTTTAGTTTCATTAGCCTTAAATGAAAAGTCAATGCTTGTTAATGGGATGCCCCATTTATCTTTTTGTGTATCACTTAAACTAACTTTATTCTCAAAATATGGTAGACACTCTCCCCATCCTGCCATCCATACAGACCACGGCCCAGGAGTAGACAGTTGGGCTTTAAAATCCTTTCCAAAGCCTTCAATCTCTTTCGATTTGTCAATCCATTCTTGTCTTTCTCCGTGCCCCTGAATATTGTAGCCACGAACATAATCTTCATCCGATTTTCCTGGCATTAAATTTTTATACCTTGGAATCAAAAATCCTGCAGGTCTTCTACCCTTATAATATTTATCCTTAAATCCAGGATGAATACCAGTTGCCCCGGCAGAGGAATGGTGGTCCATTAAATTATGTCCAAGTTGTCCGCTATCATTACCAAAACCATTTGGAAAACGGCTTGATACAGAATTCAATAACAATGCAGTTGTTGAAATTGTCGACGCATTTACAAAGATTATTCTGGCATAAAATTCATGCAGTTCACCGCTTAGTTTATCAATAACTTTAACTCCTGTAGCTTTCTGCGTACGCTCATCATAAATTAATTCAGAAACAATAGAAAAAGGGCGTAATGTAAGATTTCCCGTCGAATTTGCAACAGGGATTGTTGAACTGTTACTACTAAAATAAGCACCAAATGGGCATCCTCGTGTACAAAGATTCCTATTCATACAGGTACCTCTTCCTTTCCAGGCTTGCGTTAAATTAGCAACCCTGGCAATTGTCATTATCCTATGATCATCATTTTTTTTAATAGATTCTGCCAAATGTCTTTCTATGCAATTGAGTTCCATGGGGGGTAAAAAATTCCCATCCGGTAAGTGAGGAAGTCCTTCAGCCTTTCCACTAATCCCTACAAAACTCTCGGTGTAATCATACCATGACTTGATATCAGAATATCTAATTGGCCAATCTACTCCATGCCCATCGTGCAGGTTTGCGCTGAAATCAAGATCACTCCAACGATAGCATTGCCTGCCCCAGATTAAGGATCTCCCCCCAACCTGATCTCCACGAATCCAATCAAAAGGTTTTTCCTGTAAGTAAGGTTGCTCTTTATCACGAATAAAGAAATGCTTATTCCCTGGATTATAAACTTTGCTTTGAACAGGATCATCAATTTCATCCTGAACAGTATTGTTATTTCCAAATTTAAAATCCCATGGATCTAGCATGGCTGTGGGATAATCTTTTACATGTTCAACATCTCTACCCCTCTCCAGCACCAATGTTTTAAGACCTTGCTTACATAATTCCATAGCTGCCCATCCCCCACTGATTCCTGACCCTATTACAATAGCATCATAGGTATTATCCCGCTTTAGTTTTCCACTGATCTGCATTATTCTTTAATTATTTAGTCGCCCACGATGGTTCTCCCTGTCTATAACTAATACAAGGTTCGTATGTCTGAGGTATTTTATCATATTTTAGATTACTTGAAGCCCCCAAATAGGAATTACAATAGCCGTCGATAGTATATCGTTTTAGTAAGCTAAAAAAAGGTTCCCCCAATATCTTCTTTCTTATCTTTCCTGCAATCCCTGCCCTAATTTCTCCCTTATTTTCAAAATATATAATTATTTCATTCCTTTGTTTTTCGTTGCAATTCATAAAAGAGGCTCCATACTTATTTAATGAGTATTTTTTTAACGACTCCAATCCTTTGTAAAAATTGCTTCTTTCTATTGCGGAGGAACAGTTTTCAAGAACCCCAATAATAAAAATATGTACACCTGCAGCTTTAGCACCTGCAGTTTGAGTTTCAGGGATAATGCAATCCACTACTTCCGCAAGTAAAACTTTATGTTCGGAGAAATATTCTTTATACGGATGGTCCAGCTCGAAAACAGCTTTATAAATAGAATAAGAAAACAGACCTGAAAAGCAAGCTACCCCACCTATTTTTAATGCCCTACGTCTATTCATGTCATTTATCAATTTTATCCCAAGTAGCAGTTTCAAAATTAAAACGCTTAATAATACGTGCCGGATTTCCTACTACAACACAATACTCAGGAATATCCTTGGCAACTACACTCCCCCCACCTACAATTGAATGCTTCCCAATCCTAACACCAGCCGTTACAACAGAATTTGCACCTATCCAAACATCATCCTCTATCACTATTTTGGCGGTAACAACGGGCTGCCTACTTGGGGGTATTACTGGATCAGAATATCCATGATTCAATCCTGAAATTACTATATGCTGTGCAAGCATTACGTTGTTCCCTATTTCAACAGGGCCAATAATAATATTAGAAATCCCTACAATGGTATCGGATCCTATATGAACATCACCTACGCCATTGTTGATAACAGAAAAATCTTCAACAAGAGAGTTTTCACCTAGCTCAAATTTATGGAATGGAAATAAATCAAGTCTGGTCTTCCATCTCACAACAGATGACTTCCCTCGTGTATGTTTAAATGGATTTATAAATATCCTAACCCACAACCGTGGCTTATAGCTAGAAACCAACATCCATTGAACTAGTTTTTTTAGCTTAGGATTCGACTTTATTTTATCTGAGATAGACATCATTCAAAATAAATTAAACGGTAGAATTTATAGCTTTATAAATTTCAGCAACACTATTTGTCCATGTATGTGAAGAAGCAAACAACTTTCGGGCCTCTATTAATTCCGTCGAATTGTTAGATAACGCATCCCCTATAAACCGAACATATTCTTCCTTACTCGTTGCGAGATAAACAAATTCGCTAAAGGTCCCCATTGCTTCCGTTAAAGTGGCTACAACCGGTTTTCCCATAGCTAGATACTCATCAATTTTCCTTGGATAATTACCAATTGTGAGTTCATTTAATAATTGTGGATTCAAGCAAACATCAAATCCTTTTATAAAACTTGGTAAGCGGGATTCGGGAACATGCCCAATAAAATGCACATTTTTCATCACATTTAATTCACTATTCTTAAATTGATCATCAGCCGGGCCTACAAGAACTACCTGCCACTCTGGCTTTTCCCTTGCAATATGAACTAAAATATCAATATCAAGTCTGCTCGTACTCACCGCTCCTACATAGCCAATTATGGGAGTTTTTATCTCTTCCAATTCCTTAGGAACATGCAAATTGCTATCATCTTTAAACAAAGTCAGATCACAACCCTGGCCAACATAAAAAGATCGCGGATTATATTTCTTACAATAATTCGCCAAATAGATCGAGTTGGCTACAATTACATCACTTTTTTCAATCAACTCGGGCTCCAATTGCATCCCATGATACCTCCAGTAGTCAACGGCCAACATATAATCTCTAGAATAATAAACACTAACCTGAGGAGATAGCAGTTCCTTCAAATAAAATGATCTGAATATATCATTATCATTAAATAATATTACATTCTTAAAATCAAGCTCCTTCATAGCTCTTTTTATAGAGGAGGCAAACCTAATATTGTTCCTTTTATTAAGATATCTGAACAATGGCCTAAACCTAATCCAATTAACAGATTCAATAGTTCTATCAGGATTCAATTCCCAAAGATTTTCAAATTGCTTTGTTAAACACCTTATTACCTTATTAACTACATTAATTCTTTTAGAAATAAAAGGGTCTTTTTTATCTTTTATCTTTGTAATCCGATCTAAAGGAGGATTTACATACAATACCCTATTGTATTTACTAAACTCCACTGCCAAATTCTTACAATTACTACCAATTTGGATGTCCCAGGCTTGCTGGCCAACTATTACGATATCTCTATTTTTTATTAGATCTTGGCTCATATCAAGCTTAGATAATGGGTTTTGTAATAAACAATAATTTAAAAATCTCTGACTCCTAATCAGAACATCAGTTCACTAAAACAAAGATTTTAACTTCAAATAAAAGTTTTTAGGCCAGTCCTTATTCATAAATGGTCTTTCTAAATAAAAATAAAACACGGCACTAATTGAGAGAATAATTGGAATAAATATGCCCAGTTGCACAAACAAGTTCACAGCGTAATAAGAACTTACCTGAATCTTTTTTGTAAGTAAAATTAAAAACTCGGCAAAAGGCAAATGAATGAGGTAAATAGTATAACACATCCCTCCAATAGCCATAATCCATCTGTTTACTACAAATCTGTTCAGATAGTTACCCTTAAATACAGAAACAAAAAACACGAATAAAGAGATTAGAACCATTATTCTGTTAAACAATTCATAATCCCAGCTCCAAAAATAAATCAGAGAACATAGTGCAAGAACACCTGTAAAATCAAAAAAAGTGTTCGGATTAATTTCATTCCAATCATTTAAATAAAGATCAGCTAAAAGAAATCCAACAAGAAAATACTGAAGATGTCCAAGTATTGTGAAATTATAAGGCACTTTAAAAAACTGGAAATACTGCTGACACAATACCAGTAGTAAAATGATAGTAACATTAAAAATTCTTCTCAAATATTTTTCTTTGATCTTGAAAAACAACATAGCTAAGAAAGGCGCTAGTAAATAAAACTGAATCTCAATCTCCAAAGTCCACGTTGGCGGATTAAAAGGCGACCATTCATTATAAATCAAAGCATGCGTATAAGTAATATTAGCTAGATAATGAGGAAAATACGTCAAAAAAGGAACATGTTTATGAAAAACAAACAACAGAAAGAATAAGGTCATCCATATCACATAAGGTGGCTCCAATCTTGTAACTCTCCTTAAAAAGTAATTACCAATTTTAACTTCTTTTTTCCCCTGAAATTTATGGGCAGCGAACGGAAGCCCCAATACAAAACCACTAATTACAAAAAATATATACACACCTAAGAAACCACGAGCTGCCAAAAAGCTAATGAAATTATCGGATGCAAGAGGCGTAAAATCAATAGATGTGTTTCGTTCAAATCTTTCTGTAAAATGTTGTACTAAAACAGGAAGTATGGCCATAAACCTTAGTCCGTCAATCTCTCTGATAAGTTTCCCCCCTGATGTAATCCTGGTTAATTTTGAAGGAAGGGAATTAAGGAATTTAAACATGTTGTGCCTGTTGGGATGCGTTATAATTTTTTCTTTTTTTCAATTTTGTATCCGTTGATAAATCCCCAGACTAAAAATGCGATTGCGGGTAAAGCTAATATTTCAAATGGCATACTATATTACTTTTGAGACAATTGATCAGTTTGTGATTTTGAAGTGTGAGGAGTTGGCATAAATGAAACTTTTGCGCGCTTAATTCTAAATAATGCAATCACCATACACCATAATGCATAAGGAATTTTAAAAACAGCCGACACTAAACGTTTATCGCGATAAAACTTTAAAGGCAGAGAAATTAATAATGTAAAACACAAAACACCAAATAGAACAATAAAGTAATAAGAGAAAGTACCTTTTAGGAAAGCCAAACCAGCTATCGATAAAACAAACAACAATCCCAAAAGCAACATCCTAGGTACGAGCATAGATTGCAGAACTTTATTAAAAAATTCAAAATTCCTATTCACAAACAGCTCACGAAATCCTTCAAAAAAGTATTTTTTAAAGAATTCTATTTGAGCAGCAATCCATCGGGTTCGTTGCTGCGTAAAGACCTTAGCGTTTTCAATTTTCTCATCATACACATAAGTATTATTCAGATAAACAATCTTGTTTTTATCTTTTGCTATTTTGAAATCCATCTCCTTGTCTTCACCTACCGTTTCACCTATATCTTTTAATAACGAATGCAGGTAATCAAATTCAAAAGCCATTCCTGATCCAATCAATGCAGGTGAAAGTCCTACTGCATAATGACCTTTTCTATAAATATGATTATTGATTTCTTCGTTGCAAGCATCCAAAAATGCAAAAGTAGTATTCAGATTCTTTGCGGTTCTATGTGTCTGCACAACTTTATGTCCTTCAGCAAAAGCAATATTTAGATCATTAAGAAAATTGTCAGCCATAATATTATCGATATCTAATACCAAAGCTATGTCATACCTATCTGCAGGAATAAGATTCATGGCATTCAATAGTGACTTTCCCTTAGTACTCTTTTCAAAATAAACAGGAATAACAGTGCAACCAAACCCATTCATTTTTTCTATAGCATGTTCACTTAGTCCATCAGCAACCACAAACACATTAAATTCACCATCATAACTATGATTTATAGCTCTATAACTAGATTCTAGAATAACAGCATCCTCCCTATAAGCTGGGATAAGAATTGCAATCTTTTTAAGTGCCGTTACTATTCCTTTTTTCTCATTCTTTAAAAAGTGTCCAGCTATTGCAAAAAATAACAGATAAAAACAATTAAAAAGGAGATAAATTCCAATTACTGAGCTTATCGCAAAAACTATATCTTTAAAAATATCTATCATAGCAATTTATGCTTTATTATCTAAACCTAGAGTGTGTTCTTTCTGGTCGAGATTTGGTGAATATAATACAAAACCCCATGACATATAGAGAATCATAGAAGACGGAAATCCGTTCATAACTTCATTTCCATAACTACAAAAAAATAGGCCGGCAGTACCTGCCGTTAATGCAATCATTTTAACCCTAAGTTGGTCATCTTTTAAATTCCAAACTATTCCACAGCACTTACCTAAAATATACATATTCATAGAGAACCAAATTAGTAGCCCCACAATCCCATACATTGTCCACACCTTTACCCAGTAACTATCAGGTGGTATTGTCGACAAGAGCTTATCAGAATTGTAAATTGTTCCATTCATCCCACTAACCCCTACTCCTCCTCCAAAGGGCATTCCTGAAAGAATCTCACCAAGTTTCTTTTGGTTATTAAACCTAACATTAAGAGAAGGATCTGTTGGATCTAGTGCCGTTCTAAAGCGGTTAATTTGATAAATTCCATTTCCAATTGTGGTATACTTTAAGAACCCCAAAAAGAGCAACGCAATCATCGACCCAACAATCAATACTTTAAAATTTTTACTTAAAAATATTGCAAAAAAAGCCGCACTAACTAGAGCAAATAATGCCCCCCTAGTTCCTGAAATAAGCATCCCATAAAATAAAAGGGCGGCCGCCAAAAAAAGCAACACCTTTTTCCAGATTTTGAAAGGCCCCATAGCTAAAACCAATGCAATTAGCCCGACTTCAGCCTGTGAAGCTCCGAATTGTCCCGCATCTGTATAAAACGAAAACACTCTCAGTTTTCCAAATACAATATGGGTAAAATCAGCACCTTCATCCAACCACTTTTGTTCTCCTGCCGAAACACCTATAAATAGTTGCTTCATTCCATACACAGCTGCCAAAACAGACATCCCTATTATCAACATCAGAAAAATGTCCACATCTTTCTTTTTATTGAACATTAAAAACACCAAGGGGGCTAGTACAACCCAGTTAAAGGCAGTAAACCTAACCTCATTTAGCCACCCTAGCAAACTTGCACCTGCCGGGTTTACAATTTCTAATAAGTTGATAATAAACCATGCTAACGCAATATATACATAATCATTTTTTGCGGCAGCCCAGTTAAATTTAGATTTATTGATCAACATGGTAAACCATGTTAAACTCAAAAGTAGCTCCATCATGTAACCCCACGGAACCCCATCTACATTTTTAAGCAAGGAATTGATTACAAAGCAGTAAATGAAATATGTAATTATCGCAACACGTGGATTTAAAAATGTTGAAATTAAAAATGCCAAGCCAATACTTGCAGCAATAATAGAAACAGGTATAATAACACCAAATGCATAAGTGAAGTAACCCACAACTAATGACGTAAGTATGCCAAAAACAAGAAATGTGTTTTTATTTTTAAAATTCAATACTTTGCTCATGAAAGTGATATTATTATAAGTAAGCAGATTTTTATCTGCTTACTTATTATGTTAAACCTAACTTTCAACTTGTTTATTGAGTACCCAACCCATAAAGCCAGGATGTTTTGTGATATATTCTAAATTTTCTAATTGCTCGTCACTTATTGTTTGCCCAGCAGCAAAAACCGCAATATTTTTTTCTGTAAAAAGTAGCCACTCCTTAGCACGATTGATATTTTCCAGACTAGCAATATCGACAATAATTAAATCAAACTCATCCTTTAAGATACCAAATCCCGATTTTAAATTATCCTTATTTTGAATCTCAAACAAAGAAGTGCTATCCGATTTTGTATTCAAAACAGTAATCAAATCTTCAATCTGAATTTTTTTCTTAATAATAAATGTTTCAAAAAACTGCTCAGGGATTAACTTTTGATCTGGCGATACTTGCTCAGGCTCTATATCACCTCTTATTAGTAATACTTTCTTTCCAGTCATAGCAAAAGCATAAACCAAACTTGAAGTCAGAAATGTTTTACCCTCACCAGATAACAAACTGGTAATTCCCAGAATCTTATTACCACCTTCAGAAAGTAGCTGATCTACTTCAAATCTCAGAGAGCGCAACAGATCTTTATAGATTAAGTGCTCACTGTCAGGATGATCTTCTTTCCAGAGATCCCTAACCTCTATACTACCCTTTTTGATCAGGTTAATTCGACCAATTACTTTATTATTTGTTACTTTTTGCAACTGCCTAACAGTATTTACAGACTTATCCAGTAAAAAGACAACCAAAATACCCATCAAACAAATTACGAGTGAAGCCACAGCTGAAAGTGCTACATACAAAACCTTTTTTGAAGGTTCTGGCACTCCCGGATAACCAGCCTCAGCAAGATTAAGCTTTAAGCCAATTTTCTTTTCCAAACTGTTTGTGTTTGATCTATTTAGTACTTCAAGATATTCCTTTGTCGCTACATCAGCGTCTCGTTCAAAATTCTGAACACCTGCGTCAAAGGGAACCATTGTATTATATTTTGCTCTAAGCTGGTTTAATTCTGAGTCAATTGATCTTATACTACTTCTAGCCTGGTCCAAAGCTACTTCCAAAGCCATCTTTTGAGTAATTAAACTCTGTTTATTAGCTGTTGGATCTGCAACATAACGGTTAGAAGCATTATTCATTTGCTCAGACAACATGCTTTGCAGCGAATCAACCTTCTTCTTATCTGCAGGATTAAAATTATTGTCTACATAACGCTCATTAGCAATCTTAAGCTGGTTTTTAATGTTAACAATCTTGTTATTATCAGCAATCACGCTCCCACCGGCATAAGTCTGATCATTACCGTTTATCCTCTGATCTATATTAGATATAGCCCCTTGGTTTGACTGAATCAATCTAATAGCATCGGATTTCTTTTGCTCATAATCGGTTATCTGCTTGTAAATAATTTCAGATTGTTTATCCAAATTGAGTACTCCATTATTTACTTTATAATTTTTCAGCGCGGCGTTCTTCTCATTCATTAAACTCTCCTTTTGTTTCAAAAGAGAATCTAATAATACATTAGATTTATTTTGGTTATTAGCCACATCAATACTGTAAGTACTGATAAAATCAGATGAAAGTGAATTAACTACAAATGCCGAAAAGTTAGGATTTTCTGAAGTGAATAGAATCGTAATAAAATCTGAATTGTCTATATGATAAATTGTCAGCTCTTTATTTAAAGATACGGCATCATACTTCATGGATTCAAGAATATCAAAAACCATTAATTTACCGTTTAGAGCTGGAGTAATTACTGTTTTGTTCGCCAATAGTTTTTTATACTCATCAAGTAATGCTCTCTTCTGTGGTGGACTAAGATTTTTGATCTCATCAGAATATTTTGTAAATGCTTTATCAGGATTTTCCAGATCATGAATTATCAGATTATACGACAATACACTTGTCGTTTTATCCATTTTCATGATCTCCATGATATTTGCAAACTGCGAATTTACCCTAAAGTAATCTTGATTATTGTTTTCATTGGAAGAAATCTGTTGAGACTGATCTATCAATCCGGTCGAAATTTGAGATTTAGACACATATTTTTTTGGCAAATCCTTAACAAAAAACACCGTTACTATTACGCTTACCACCGGGACTATGATCAATATCCATTTGTAATGCTTTAAAAGCTTAAAAAATTGCCTTATATCCATATTGTTTTATTGAACTCTGCTTCTATTTATTTAATCTCGGTTAATTTCTTACCAATAATTTCTTCTAATGAATCTTTTGCTAATAAATAATCTGCTTCAGCCTGAATTTTTGATGAACTGGCATCAGCAGCTTTTGATCTTGCATAATTGTAAGCTTCTAATTGAGCTGTACCCTTTTCATACTTATTCTTCAGATCTTCAACAGCACTTACATTGTCCTGCACATTCTGTGTTTTTATTTTAAGATCATTTAACAATCTAATATAGTTATAATATCTTCTTTTCACTTCCATTGTTAAAGTGCTTTCATATTCTTCATTTTCGAGCTGAGCAATTTTAAGCTCAGTTTTAGCTTTTTTTGCCATAGCAGGCTTTTGAAGAAACTGACCAATGTTAATATTAGCGCCAAATTGAAATCCATTCAAATTATATGGATTTAGCGTATTTACAGCAGTTTTATCATCAGGTCTGTAAATATAAGAAGCACTTAAAATGTCTAAATAAGATATATTAGCTGCACTTACAACACTCTTTGCACGTTCTACATTCCCTTCAAACACTTTCTTTCTTGGAAAATTCTCTTTTGCTGATTGAATATATTTCTCAAGCATAGTGTAATTAACATCATCAATCATTGATTCCTGAGCAAAAGTATTTAAGCTTAAAAACACTAATGCAGTTAATATAGTTTTAAATAAAGTTTTCATATTTTTTTGTGTCATATAATAGGTAATAGGTTAATTTCAGCTTTTACACGTTCTCCTTTTGGATCAATGCAGGTATAGTTTTAAGTATTATTTTCATATCTAGGAAAATCGAGTAATTAGAGGCATAATAATTATCCAGCTCTTTACGTTCACGTTCAGACATATCATCCTGACCTCTTTTGCTGATCTGCCATAAACCGGTTAACCCAGCAGGGCCTAGAAATCTGGTAGACCACTCATTTGTGGTCAACTGTTCTGCTTCATACAGCGGCAATGGCCTATTGCCTACCAACGACATATCGCCGATTAGCACATTTATTAACTGAGGTAATTCATCAATACTAGTCTTCCTCAAAAACGAACCTACCTTAGTTATTCTAGGATCATTTTTAAATTTCACAAATGCTGTTTTATTATCCTTATTTTCTTCTGAGTTAGCATATTGATTAAGATTAGCCATAGAAGCAAGCATTTTATCAGCATCACTCCTCATAGATCTGAACTTATAGAAATCAAAAATCTTATATCCCGCTCCTACTCTTTTGCTTTTGTATACAATCTTCCCTTTTGATTCTAATCTGATTAGTATAGCAACAATTATAAACAAAGGTGACAAACACAACAAGGCAAATCCTGATGCTAATACATCAAATACCCTCTTAGTTCTAGGGATCCTATATTCAACCTCCGCGTGTTGCGCTATGTCCATCAACTTTGGCTTAATCAGTTTAAATTTCACCAAAAAATTCAATCGCTCACAAAAATCTTCATAAGGAAATGGATAAGTATAATAATCATTAACCCTAAGATTTAAAGCCTGTTTCCTCCATGCCTTATCCTCTTTAACACCCATTAACACTATAATGAGTCCCTGTAGTAAAGGATTCTTTTTGATATATGCTACCTGATCAAAGCATAAGGGGTTTTCATCAACTTCTATCAAAACAATATCAGGAACACTCAGTAAAGATTGATTATCCAGGTAATTCTTAAAATCAGCAGGATTTTCAATATATGTGATGTCTCCATCAAGTTCCTCAGCTATCACTTCTTTCAGTAGCTTTCCAAAATAAACTATTTTAGCACTCACTTTATACAATTCAATGGTTGGGGATGTCATATTCTAGGGAATTAATTTCTTCTTAGTTTATTAGCTCTGCTATTTTAGATTTCAAAACAGCTGGATTAAATGGTTTTTCAAGGTAACTATCTATTTTAAAAGGCATTTCTTTAACCTTCGCTTCCAAGTCTTCAGCTCCAGACAATAAAATAACAGGTGTATCTCTATAAAAACCACTTATCTTAAGATTCCTGATCAATGTACTGCCATCAAAGTAAGGCATCATCAAATCAGATATAATTAAATTCGGATCGTTGCCCTCCTCTAACCAACTGATCGCTTCAATACCACTTTTCTTAATTACAAGATCATAGTCAGCAGACAATATAAATGTTAGCAATCTAAGAATACTTAACTCATCGTCAACAACTAAAATTTGTTTTTTATTTATTGTATTACTGTCCATTTTCTTATCTCCTTTCTTAAAATTTTAAATTAATCCCTCACAATTCGCTATCTATTTCCTAAATCATATATCATCTTGTAGTAATAGCAAACTCCTTTTTACTAACCTCACCTTTCAACTTACTACTTAATTCATTAGAAACTACTCTACCAAAAGAGTCAATCACCAATACTCTTATTTTCTGTTCCTCTTTCGATACCACTTCGGTTTTTAAATTAAAATCACCTGCGTAATAAAAAGGGATGTCACTGCTTTCATTAACACTAACACTAAAATCTTTATTATTAATGCGATAATTCACTTCACAATTCGTACACTCAACTCTCAATAATCCTTCCTTATTTATAACCATCTCAGGGTTACTAAATCCTGAATCCTTTGAGCAGCTACTCAAAGAAATAATAATAAATAATAACAAACCTATCTGAAGTCTCATCTTTTCAATTGTATTTACACTCACAATTGAAAAAATCAAGCCAATAATAGTCTTACATACTAAAACCGGCCATTAATAGATGTATTTCAATGATATAAATACAAATAACAAGCATTTCAAACTTTACGCATACCCTTTTACTGCAGGATAAACCAAATAAAAACAACCCTTATTGTAGAATATATTCCACAGTTCTCAAATTATTATAAATATCACGAAAATTAACACAAAAAAATGGCTGTTACATAGTAACAGCCATTTTTTTTTACTTACCTCATTCTGAATTCGTCATACCGGCGACGGCCGATATAAGCCCCCCCTTAAGTGTAACAATTTAATTCTTTGGTTGCACCCTTCCAGATTTCCTATCTTTATCTCTTCCAATCAAGTATCCAGCACCAGCACCAACAACACCACCAATAATGGCGCCTCTTCCTTTTTTCTTGTCAATTAGTGCACCTCCAAGTGCTCCTGCCCCGGCACCAATTGCAGTACCTTTAGCAGCTTCACTCCATCCCTTTTTCTTTGCAGGGGCAGAAGCTTCATTACTGTAGTTATGGGAAGGCTGCGACGCAGCTTCATTTCTTTCAGCTAATAATAAAGTTCTTTTTTCTTCCCTTACCTGAGCAGCTATTTTAGCATCCTCCTGTTTTTTTACCTCTGCTCTTTTAAAACTATCTAGTTTCAAACTGTCTTTTACAGCGGCAATAGCTTGTTGCTTAATAAGAGCCTGTTCCTTTGCGTTATTCGAGCACGCTGATAATAACATTGTAGTTGTTATTACTATCGAAAATAAATATTTCATGACTATACAGTTTAGTTTAAACCACAAGTCAAGAAAAAATGATGCCAAAAAGGCTATTTATCATCTAACGGACTGTACACTACGCTACTATAATTTTCATCAACATCATTCTCCCCATCAGGATTTCCTGAAATTCGGTCATTATCGTCATTTAATCGTGTCAGTAACGATGGGGCATCCGACGAATGGTCAGCATCCAAACCCAAATTATCAGAATCTACATCACTAATCCTCGCATCCAGCTTCCCTTCCCCTTTCAATTTATTTATCATACAAGTCCATTTTTACCACTAAATATAACAAAAACCGGACTTCAAAGTTTCTTTAATCCAATAAATAAGCGCAAATTGCTGCATTTTGTTTTTAATATTCAATTGATTACTTTCACATCGAAATATATAACAATACTATGCGTACAACAGGAAAAGTTAAATGGTTTAATTCTGCAAAAGGATTTGGATTCATAACTCCAGAAGATGGAGGAAAAGATATTTTCGTACATTTTTCTGCTATAGCAGGAGATTCATTCAGAGAACTAAATGAAGGCGACAGTGTAGAATTTGAGTTGAACGACGGAAAAAAAGGCCCAGAGGCACAGAACGTAAAAGTTCTTTAATCATCATTCAATCTAAAAAGAGCCTGTATCATGACCTTGATCAGGCTCTTTTTATGCCCCCTCATCCCAAATCAACCCAATCTGCAATCCGTCTAAATACTAAGCCCTCATGCACAAAACAATCAGCATATTAGGATGTGGCTGGTATGGCCTTCAACTAGCAAAACACCTAACCTCAATAGGTTATAAAGTAAAAGGATCAACCACAACAGCTGATAAAATACCATTACTTCAAAACCACGGAATAGACCCATACATAGTTAACTTTCAAGAAGAAAGTATTAACTACCACCCCGACTTTTTCAACAGCCATACATTAGTAATATGTATACCACCTAAAAGAAGCAGTGCCGAACAAGCAAGTTTCCCCGATAAAATAGCCCAGATCTGCAAAGCAGCAAACAACATCAAAAGCATCCTGTTTATAAGCTCAACCTCAGTATATGGCGATCATAATGCAGAAGTAACAGAATTAACCCCACCTAACCCCGACACCCCCTCAGGCAAAGCAATGGTTGAGGCAGAAACCATACTCAAAAACCAACAAACATTCAAAACAACCATCCTTAGGTTCGGAGGATTAATAGGTCCGGGCAGAGATCCAGGCAAATTCTTCGCGGGTAAAGCTCAAGCTCTTAACGGACTAGCTCCTGTCAATCTAATCCACCTAACAGATTGTATCGGCATAAGCACTCAAATAATAGAAACAGAAACATTTGGCTATACATTTAATGCCTGCACGCCCAACCACCCCACCAAGCAAGATTTTTATACCCAGGCAACTATTAACTCTGGCTTAGTACCACCAACCTTTGTAAACGAACTTACAAACTGGAAAGTAATAAACACAAATCTATCATCCACACAGCTAAAATATAATTATCAGATAACCAACTGGGTACACTGGCTTGCAAAAGGTAAATTATAAATTTAGTTTATGCTTAGCCGTTAAAATGATAACTTGCCCTTATTAGGATAACCAAAAACTATGAAATTGACCATTTGGGGAGCAGCAAAACAGGTAACTGGAAGCATGCACCTTTTACAATTAGAAGATTATAATATATTAATTGATTGTGGGCTCGACTACGAAAAAGAAACCTTTCAGGAAGAAAACCAATACTTCCCATTCGATCCATCGTCAATAGATGTCGTTATCCTAACACACGCCCATATAGACCACTCAGGGAACCTCCCAACCTTAGTCAGACTCGGTTTTGAAGGACAAATACTATCTACACCCCCAACAGCCGATTTAACAGAATTACTACTACTCGATTCAGTAAATGTATTTATAGGCAAACAAAACAAACGCACAAAAGGCAAAAGAGGAAGACCCGGCCCTCAGCCATTGTATCTTCACAAACACGTAAACGACACCATGGATAGGTTTGTCACCATAGCCTTCAATAAAGAATTCCGCTTAAACAATGATGTATCATTAATCTTTATACCCGTTGGCCACTTATTAGGTGCAGCAGCCGTAGTTTTAACACTGCAAGATAAAGGTGTAGAAAAAAAGATAGCCTTTACAGGCGATATAGGGCGCACCAACTACCCTGTCCTGGTCGATCCACAACCAATACCACAAGTAGATTACCTTGTATCCGAATCCACCTACGGAGGCAGATTACACAGTCACGATGTAACCCTGCAAGACAAACTTATAGAAACCATAAACGAATCGTGCATTAAATATCCGGGCCGATTAATCATCCCCGCATTTAGTATAGGTCGTACGCAGGCACTCGTATATTCACTAAACAAAATCTTTAGCAATGGGCTCCTACCACCAGTTAAAATATTTGTCGATAGCCCACTCGCAACCTTTGCTACCGACATATATCGAAAACACCACCACCTTTTAAATCAGGAGTCCCAGGATTTCTATCGTAAACAAGGCGACGAATTCGAATTCGATGAACTCTCATACGTTCAAGACAAACGCGAAAGCATGTCGGTATCCAATTACCACGAACCCTGCATCATCATATCTTCAGCTGGAATGCTCGAAGGAGGCCGAATCCAAGACCACCTCTACTATAACATTCAGAATTACTACTGCACCATTCTATTTATCGGCTATTGTGCAAAAGGAACCTTAGGCGATAGATTATTACGAGGCGACCCAATCGTTCGTTTAAGAAACCGCGACCTCATGGTTTACGCCACCATCCAGAAAACAGATTTATTAAGTGGCCATGGCGATCATAACGACCTTGTCAACACCGTAAAACAACAAGATGCCAGTAAACTTAAAGCAGTGTTTCTAGTTCACGGAGAAATCAAAAGCATGACCCTACTAAGCAACGCCCTAACGGAGCTCGGATACCAAGTTAATTTACCTGAAAAAGGTGAAACTTTCGAGTTATAAAATATCAGCTCAGGCACAAACTGTATAAAAAACTATACAAAATCTTTATCCTCTTAACGAAGATTTCCTTTTTTTGGTATAAATGAGACTCAAACACAATCAACTGATTACTAACTAATTCTGAATTTAAGTCAAATAAAAATGGCTTTGGCAAGGTTATTACAAGCAGATAATCATTCAGTGTTAATTATAAAACTGAAAAGAACTCAAATATCTAATCTATAAAAAATGAAATCAAAAATTACAAAAGCAGCAATGATATTATCCATGGTTGGATTATCAACGCAATTATTTGCACAAGAAGCTGACTCTCAATCTTCAGAAAGATTCTCAAAAAAATACTTCCGTACTTGGTCTATCGGTCTTAACGGTGGTATGCTAACGCACTACACTCCGTTCAACAACAGAACAAATGGAAACTTCAATACTCCTTACGAATCTTGGGGTTACGGAGGTTATATCAAGAAACAAATAGTACCAGGATTTGGCATCCAGGCGGATTTTCTTGGAGGTAAAGTTAGAGGAGCACAAGTAGCAGGCGGTACAAAATCAACTTTCGAATCTAAAATCGATTGGTCAGCAGCAATTAGCGGTAACTTCACAATTGCCAACATGAGCTTAAACCAAAAACGCAATTTCCTTTCTCCATACGCAACTATCGGAGCAGGTTATATGTCATCAGCAGCTACAACTGACAATCCAGCTGGAGCAAGCACTGGCTACGGTCAAAATTGGTTCGTACCAGTTGGAGCAGGTTTTAAACTAGGTTTATCAAAAGGTGTTAACATCGACTTAGGCTATACAGTTAACTTCATGAAAGCTAACAACTTTGATGGTGTAACAGCTGGCGCTAACGATAAATTCTCATACGCTCACGCAGGTATCGAAATTGCTTTAGGAAGAAAAGGAACTTCTCAATTACAAAACTTCAGCCCAATTGCCGCTATCCGCGAAGAAAGTGCAGCTGAAAGCGCAGAATTAAGAAAAGCATTATCATCTTCTGAAGAAAATGCAAGAAGAGAAAGAGAAGCTATGGCAGCTAAATACGCTCAGGATCTTGGTGATGATGATGGCGATGGTGTAGCTAACAAATTCGACAAATGCCCAGGTACTGTAGCAAACACGGTAGTAGATGGAGCAGGATGTCCAATTAAAGTTCAACGTGAAATCATCAAAGAAACTAAGGTTGTTGTAACAGAAGCTGACCGTAAAGTTGTTGACGAAGCAATCAAAAACTTAGAGTTCGATTTAGGTAAATCAACAATCCGTCCTACTTCTTTCGCTACATTGAACAAAGTAGCTGAGCTATTAATTGCGAAAAACTTTAGTTTGAAATTAGCTGGTCATACAGATAACACTGGCTCAATGGCGTTAAACTTACGTTTATCTAAAGACAGAGCAGAATCGATCAAAGCATACTTAGTATCACAAGGTGCAAACGCTTCACGTATCGAAGCTACAGGTTACGGTCCAAACCAACCTATCGCATCTAACAAAACTGCAGAAGGTCGTCAGAAAAACCGTAGAGTAGAATTTACATTATACTAAGTAGTACAATACTACTAATGCTTTAGTAGTATATTAGTCTCGTAAAACAAAAACACCTGGTCAAATGGCCAGGTGTTTTTGTTTATATAATCTTACTAAAACGCTCGTCATCCTGAGTTTATCTCAGGATCTCACATTCAACCTAAGCCTCAACCTCCTTCTTAGGTGCAAATACTATCGAAGCAATAACACTCAAAATCAACACACCACCTACTATCGACAACGACAAAGGAGATGAGATATGATAAAAAGGGGCAATCACCATCTTAACACCAATAAACGCAAGAATAATAGCCAAACCATACTTCAGCAAGCTGAACATATGAATAAAATTAGCTAGCAGAAAATACAAAGCCCTCAAACCAAGTATTGCAAAAATATTCGAAGTATATAAAATCAGCGGATCATCCGGAGCAATCGCAAAAATAGCAGGAATAGAATCCACTGCGAACAACAAATCAGTAAACTCAATAACAGCAACCACAACCAATAAAGGAGTAGCTAACTTCACTCCATTCTCAACAGTAAAAAACTTGGCTCCATCAAAGTTCTTACTCACTTTAAAAAACTTATAAATTATACGAGCACCAGGGCTCTTAGTAAAATCTTTCTCTTCATCATCATGATCGTCAGCCATTCCCGATTTTATCCCCGCATAAACAAGGAATATACCAAAAATCAGCAAAACAACATTAATACGGATCAAATGTCCAAACACCATCATTTCCGGCAAATAAGTTAAATTAATCAATCCAACACCAGCAAATATAAAGATTGCCCGAAATACCAATGCCCCAATAATACCCCAAAACAAAACCTTGTGATGAAGCTCCTTAGGCACTTTAAAAAAAGCAAAAACCAGTATAAAAACAAATAAATTATCAACAGAAAGAGCCTTTTCTATCCAATATGCCGATTGAAATTGCGTAAACTTCTCAAACCCAGAAGTCATATAAATTACCCCACTAAAAATCATCGACAAGCTAATCCACACTACCGACCATATAGCTGCCTCTTTACTACTTACAGCATGTACCTTCTTATTAAAAACACCTAAATCTAAAAGCAGCATCACAACTACAACAACCGCAAACCCGATAATCACCCCGGGGTGATCAATTAAATTATTACTCATATTTTATCTGTTACTTTTCAAACCGCATATATACTATTTTAAAATCAACAAAATACTAATATGATGAAATATTGACAACCATTATCCATTTATCGTGTTACTTACATATTAAATTATAAAACAAGTATTATGGAAAAAGTATGGCTTATCACTGGCTGTTCTACAGGCTTTGGTCGCGAATTAGCAAAACAAGTATTAGCACTTGGTTATAAAGCAGGTGTTGCCTCTCGCGACATTAAAGATGTTGAAGACATCGTAAAACAATACCCCGAAACCTCAATAGCCATCACTCTAGATGTCACCAAACACAACCACATAAACGATGCAATAAAACAAATAACCGAAATATTCGGCCGGGTAGACGTTCTCGTAAACAATGCAGGTATAGGCTATTTTGGCTCCGTGGAAGCCAGTGACGATCATGAAACCAGACGAATGTTCGACATTAACTTCTTCGGACTAGCCAACATGACCAAAGCAGTACTGCCACTCATGAGAAAACAGCGAAGCGGACACATCATTAACATCGCATCAATTGGCGGCTTAATGGCCTTTCCCGCACTAGCCTACTACAATGCAACTAAATTTGCTGTCGATGGATTTTCCGAAGCATTAGCTAAAGAAACCGCACCATTAGGCATCAAAGTAACAATCATAGCACCAAGTGGTTTCCGTACCGACTGGGCAGGACGCTCTGCCAACGAAGTAGAAAATGAAATTGAAGACTACAAAACCACCGCCGGCAGCAACAAGGACAACATCAGAGGCTATAACGGAAACCAACCAGGCGACCCAATACGTGCCGCAAAAGCAATAATAAAAGTGGTAGAAACAGAAAACCCACCCCTACGGCTATTACTCGGCGCTGCCGCACTCAAAAATGCACGTAAAAAACTTGAAGAACTCGCCCAAGACTTCGATGCATGGCAAGAAACCACAGTAGGGGCAGATTTTCCTAAATCTTAATTGATTCTGCTCACATAAACACTATCAGCCACATCATAATCCGATGTGGCTACCAGTTTTGTACCTCTGTAGACGCATTATGACTTTTAGGTTGATGCATCTCGAGAAAACATGCACCTAACCTGTAACAACTCCTTCCACATTTAATCAAACAGAGCAGATACTTCCAAATATATGATCCAACTACAAAGCTTCAAGAAATCATACGGACAATACACAGCACTACAAATCCCCGAATTACACTTAGAAACAGGCATATATTGGATAAAAGGAGTTAATGGATCAGGAAAAAGCACACTCCTCAAATCAATGGCCGGCATGCTTTCCTTTCAGGGCGACATCCTAATCAACAACCAAACGAGTTTAAAAAAACACCCCGTTAAATACCGAAAGATGGTCAACTTTAGCGAAGCAGAGCCGCTATTTCCAACCTTCATTACAGGATTAGAAATGATCGACCTATTTGTTTCAGCTAAAAACGCTCCAACAACCCAAAAAGAAAACCTCATCGACGCCCTAAAAATGCAGCATTACATCCAAACACCAGTAAGTTCATACTCAAGCGGGATGCTCAAAAAACTTTCAATACTACTCGCATTCATTGGCAACCCAAGCATTATACTACTCGATGAGCCTCTCATCACAATAGATACCGACTCCCTTAAAGTCCTTTACGGCCTAATACACAAAGAACACAACCAAAAAGGAACCACATTTCTAATCACCTCACACCAACCATTAGACCCTGCCTATCTACCAAATACAAAAGCATTATTAGTCGAAGAACAAACATTAAAAATAAGTTAGCATGCTAAAACCACTAACCAATATTTTGTTAAAAATCTTTGCCAAAAGCTTTTACCAAGCCCATGCACCAATATTTATTTTCATACTATACATCATAGTTGCTCCCGGCCCACCAGAAAGCATAATAAGCTTCCACACATCAGTAATGCTATATTTTGTAGCCAAGCCATTAATTATGATGATCGTATTTGGCGTACTCTTCCTTTACACCATAAAATGCTGGCATTTTATCGCAGGTAAAATCCACCAAGTCCATCAACAATTCCTATTTTACAGCATCAACAGCTACACCAGGCCACAACAATTAATCGGCTGGATAATCTTACAAACCGCAGTAAGCATACCCATCCTGGCCTATATGCTTTTCAGCGTTATCATTGCAATCAGCCATCAGTACTTTTTGTCAGCCCTTATCATCCTCATTTACCTTGCCGCCTTATTACTCCTCAGTGCTTTATTTTACACCTGGCTAATCCAAAAACAAATTAACGAAAGCAAATCGTCCTGGATATTAAAATTAACTAAACGATTTAAGAAACCCCTTTTCACCCTATACATTTACTATGTTTTCGATAATCTAAAGATAAAATACCTCATCATTAAGTTTTTATCCTACCTAATCATCATCGGAGTATTTCTATTATTTGCCGATGTAAAAACAGATATACGCGTAGCCGCGATAGCAATGCTGGCGATAGCAGCATCACATTCCCTGCTAATACTGGATGGCCGACAATTTGAAGTTACCTTTCTAACATTTACCAAAGCCCTGCCCATCTCCCGACTCAAGCTCTTCATTTCGCAACTGGCCACTTACAGCGTATTGCTACTTCCAGAACTTATTTGGCTACTATTCAACGTTCCTCCAACCCAAGCCCTAGGCCTATACATCTTCTGTTTAAGTATTATATTATTTTTCGCGAACTCACTGTACCTAATCGGCTTAGATCAGGAAAAATACATGAAAACCGTTTTCTTTACTTTCGTGATAATATTTATGACCATATTGTTTAAGCTAATGAGCATTTTAACGCTCATAAACATAACCCTGGCATACCTAATCTTTTACTTCAACTATTACAAATTCAAAGAAGACCCAATCGCTCTTAAATACGATGATTAATACGCATTAACTACAGTGATTAAGCCAATCAACTAACCTATCAATAGCATTTATAACTGGCTTATTAGATGAATCTTGCTCTGCATTTGCACCCCAGATCGTGTGGAAACGCTTAGTCGAAAAATTATTCAGGCTCTCGCAAACTATATTGGCTTCAGCAGCCTCAGCACTATGAATATTAAAAACAGGCATGCCCTTACTATCAATGTTTACTCGCGAATAAGCAATCACTTTACCATTCTGTTCTGCAATACCAATTGGCAATCCAAAATCGGAAGTAAGTCCATTTCCCGAACCATTTACATTTTTAACAGGTGCTAAATCACTATGATAAAGGTCCATAACCAATTTTAAATCTGATAAATACACCTCACGAAGCCTGATCTCTGATTGTTTTTTTTCTGTTGAAGCCATAACGTTAAACTTATTCAACAAAATTAGGAAATCACCTCCAGGGGATACAGATACAAAAACGTAAATATCAAACGATACAGATACCCCAACAATAACAAAAACAACTCCAGCCTACAACTTACTTCTCAATTTTTATTGTCGACTTCAAACTTCCTATCTCTCCCTGCAAATCGCTCCCCTCAACACTTATCGTATAACTTCCGGGGAGATCTGACGAATAAAAGTAGACTGATGCCTCCCCTTTTCCATTGGTAATAATGTTTGGCTCCCAATAGATAGTAGATCGGGAATCTGGCAGTCCAGAATTACTTTCAATTTTATACTTGGGACTATAAAATCCTTGCGGCGAGACTATAAAGTATGGATCAACTCTATCCAAACTCGGCCCTTTAAATTCAACATCTATAATAGCCTGCTCGGCAGGAGGCGCCTCATCTGGAGGAGGGAGACCTGCTCTACCCCAAGCGTCAAAATTTTTCGCCCACTCTCCGGGCACAAATGGTTTTGGCACTGTAGGAGTAATGTGTCTAGCCACATATTGGCCAAATACTCCTTAGGAGTATTTACATTCCCCTGAAACTCTCTCCAACCACGAGTATGATTAAAATAGAAATATAAAAAGCCCGCAAGCACTAAAAATATGATAGCTATAATGGTTCTTTTTTTCATTTATCATTGTCAACACAAATTATCTAACTTAAATTTCCCCTTACAACCCATCAACAAACTTATTCACCTCCACAACATACAAATTCGGATCATCCCCCATCGACGTAAAACATTCAAGATGGTTACAATCCCAAGTCACCATTTTAGAAGTAGGATTTTTCGAAAGAAACTCATTATAGTCATCTGTTTTGGTAATAGGGTCGTTAAGTCCCGAAAAAATCAAAATCGGTTTACCAACAACTATCGTATTGGATTGTACGTACACCGACGCATTTTCTGGCAATAAAAGATCTTTCTTTTTTGAAGCAAGAACCCTTTCAACAACAAGTTTTGGATTAATGACAAAAGAATCCAATATCAATCCTTTTATAACACCAGTACTATTAACGCTCATCCGCGAAACAATAGTTCCCATCGAAAGCCCGTACAAAACAATCGATTTTGGCCGAAATTTAGCATTAACAAATTCTATTGTCTTATTCAAATCTGCCGAAAACTCATTGTAATACACCATATTCGGGTTCATTTTAAAATCAGAACTTTCACCAAAACCCCTATAATCATACAAAACAACATTATACCCTTCATCAAAAAGCGCTTTTGCCTGCCCTAAAGAATTAGCCATATTCCCTGCATCCGAACCCGAAACAACTATAAAAGGTCTTTTCAAATCACTTTGCAAACAAACCCACGAATTCAGAGTAACCGAATCATTAACCTTTATCTTATAAGTTTCATATTTAATACCAACAGCATCCGGTTTTGCAACATATTGTCTCTCCGGCTTAAGGGCGTACGTATTTGTCAGCAACAAAACGTTCATAAAGAACACAATAGCTAAAGATACTTTAGCGTAAAAGTAAGTTTTCTGGGTTTTCATTTTGATTAGCGTTATACTCTCTAAGCTATTAATAAACTATCGATATCAGAAAAAAACCTTTCCGCTGATTTGACAGCTTGGCTAATAAACAGTAAAAGTCTTCATTTTCAATAAACCAATGAGAAGTTGTTTAGCAGAAGCGTACTATTTACACCACCTTCGTAATTAATGCCATTTGCACTAGAGGCAAATACCACACTAATATGTGTCACCACATCGGCTGTAGATCCATATAGTCCATTTTGTGGTTTTTGATAGGCAGGAGTCGCGCCCGGCAACTGGCCATAAATTAATGTAATGGTAGCTTTTTTATAGCTGGTATTATCACTGCTAGCAGTACGTAACCATCCCGTAGCTATTCTTTTTATTGCATTTAGATCGCTTCTGTTTTCAAGTAAAACATAAATATCTGCTGAATCCGGTTTATTGATTACATTATTTGATCCATCTTTGTAGGGCGTACCGGCTTTATAATTGTATTCAATACTAAAAGCCGAAGGCCTAGCTTGAAATGGAATTCCAAATTGGGCAGACAAAGAAGGATTTATGATGTTTAAAACAAACTTACCCGTAAATAATGTTGCCGCCCCCATTCGTTGTCTAGTGATCTGAGCAATTGCTCCCAGGTCTTTTGTTACCAGTTGAGCAGCAAAGTCAGTTCCTGCAATTAAGACAGGAGCTGTGTTAAATTTATTCGATCCTGTGGTTGTTACACCTTCATTTGCTGAAGCCCAAATGGTGTTGGCATCTTTTCCCGGCTGTTTATACAACTTCCCTTCTGGGATATACCAATCATCAAATCCTGAATTTTCAAGCTGTGGATTACCGGTCTCTTTGCTAACAAAAACAGTATAATTAACAGAAGATCCATCCTCAGCCGTTACTTTGTAAGTAAAAGGTTTGGAGAAATCCTGTGATTGTTTTGGATCAGGTGATATTGATGCGAAGGTGGAGAGTAAAATGGAATCTATAACCAGTGCATGTATGTTGGCATCGTTAGCTACTGTTAAGTATATACTTAAACTATCCTGTAAAATACGGGTATTTCCGCTTTGATTCTCTATTGAAAAAAGGAGAATTTGTTTAAGCTTTGATTTACCAAAATAATTTTCTTTGACACATGAAAAGATGCAAACTGATATAAGAAGAATTAAAGTAAATATTTTCCGTCCGTGTTTCATGTTATTAGTTCTTTTTGGTATCAAAAAAATAATAAAAACCTAATGATAACCTTAAAAGATTTATAGAAAGATTGGCTGATACAGACTCCTTTTTAGTATACGGCTCCCCATTAACCATTGTCCTAGACCACTTTGCGTTAACGCCTGCAATTTGAGCACCTGTTTCCACGCCGAATCCCCTAACTACTTTAATCATAATTCCAGGTACAAATCGTAACTCAGCAACACGGTCCTTTACAAAGGTTCTTGTTAAGACAGCATCAGTGGTTGATTCCTTTAATTGATTGTTAAAACTTCCCCCTAGCAATACCTCACTAAATAAAAAAAAACGATTTTTAGCTTCCAGAGGGATATAGAACTTGGTGGTTCCGTATATTCCCCAAAATTTAGATGCCTGATTAACCTGTGAGCGTATATTTTGTGTGCTTACATCTACTCCTTCACGCCGTGAACTTCCGTAATTTATCAGCCCGCCAACAGACCAATTATCCTTGATGAAATAGCCACCATCAAATTTCGCGTCAAATGAGTTGTTTTTACGATCTTCTATAAGTACAATTAATCTGTCCTCATTTTCAATTTTGCTATTATCAAAGCCAAAAGTAACACCTGTATATACTTTTCCCTTTTTCAAAAAATAATTAGATGAGCTATCTAACTGAGCTTTTGCAGAAGAGAAACTTAACAAAACAAATAAGCATCCTAAAATATAAGCTTCCGAACAATAGATTAAAGAATTTTTCATGAGTTAGTTAATAATTGCTACCACTTCCAATGAGGAATTAATATAAATATAAGATTATAAAATTAATGATCTGAGAATGTTTTCTATTGCAGAGCAACGCTAATTTTGATAGCGGTAACCCCTATCTATATGTTCTCCAAAAGTCTTCACTTCCTGTTCCTTGTATTTAGTATACAAGCAATGGCCCAAACAAAAGTAAAACTTCAGATCAGTACAGCCCTGGAAAGAAAAGCCATCAGTCCCCTAATTTACGGCACAAACGACAATTACCCTCATGCCGCATCTAAGCGCCTAGGGGGCAACAGAATAACCAATTACAATTGGGAAAACAATGCCTCCAATGCCGGCAGAGACTGGTACCACGAAAGTGACAACTACGTCCCTTGGGAACAAGGAGTTCCCGAAAACAATTACAATATACCCGGTGCTGCCCTAAAATCATTTCAATCCAGATCAGTAACCCAGGGAGCATACTCCCTGGTTACCCTTCCCATGGCAAAATACGTTACAAAAGATAAAAATGGAGCGGTAACCCCACAACAAGCAGCCCCTTCCAACAGGTGGCTAAATGTGATACACCGAAAACCTACAGCAAAATTACCTTTAAGTCTTACCCCCGACCAAAAGGACTCCTATATGTATACCCAAGAAGAGATCAATTTTCTGCTACAGAATTTCGGAAAAAGCAACACAAAAAATGGGGTAAAAGGCTACGCCTTAGACAACGAACCAGGCCTTTGGTTCGATTCCCATAGCAGAATGTGGGGGCCAAATCATGTATCCGTTAAATATCTCATGCAGCAATCCTTTGAGCTTGCAGAACTAATCAAGGAAATGGATCCTACTGCAGAGGTCTATGGTCCAGCCTCATGGGGTGTCTCCGAATTTGAGAATCTGCAGTTTGCACCAGACTGGGACGAGCAAAAAGGGCCATATAGTACCTTTATCGATCTTTATCTCGCCAGAATGAAAAAAAGAGGCGATTCTTTAAAGAAAAGACTCCTAGATGTTCTCGATTTACATTGGTACCCACAAACCAATAACAGCGGAGCAGATCCCTTCAGCGATCGGTCAGATTATGCCAGCAATGCAGCCCGCATGGCTATGACAAGATCCCTTTGGGATCCTAGCTATATTGAGGATACCTGGATTGGTGAAGACCCTTACAAAGTAGAGCAATTCCTTCCATTTATACCCAAAATCAAACAGCACATCAATACCCATTATCCTGGAACAAAACTGGCAATTACAGAATACAGTTACATGGGAACCGGACATGCCTCCGGAGGTATTGCCCAAGCCGATGCTTTAGGGATATTTGGCAAACAAGGGCTATACCTGGCCACATACTGGGGTGCAGTAACAGGCTATGTAAAATCCGGATTCGATCTTTATAGAAATTACGATGGCAAAGGTGGAAAATTTGGAGATGTATCCGTAAAATCGGTAACAAATAATATTGCCCTCTCTTCCATCCATGCTGCTATTGAGGGTAACAGCGACAATAAACTGCATGTCATAGCCATGAACAAAAGTCAAGATGGGGCTATCCTCGCAACAATTGCAGTAACAGGCCCCAGTAAATATAAGAGCGCAAGGGTATGGGCGTTCGACAATACCAATAGTACCGTCCGTCAGCTCAAAAATGTTAAAGTCATCACCAACAATACTTTTGAATACAAATTACCTGCATTAACTGCATGTCATTTTGTATTTACGGAAGAAGACCTCTCTATTTATCCAGATATAGAAGAGGCTACAGTTGAACCTGCAGTAGGTTACTCTGACGGAACAGCGGCCTTTAAACTGAAAGTCAAAGTAAGCGATGGAAACAATGACATCGTCAAGGTAACAGCAGATTTGAGTACCGTAGGCGGCAAGGCCGGTACTGTCCTTATCCAAGATCCTAAAACCCCATCTCTTTATCTTTATACTCAAAAAATTCCTTCAGGAAGTATTTCTGGCTTAAAATCCATCAAGATCCGAGCAGAAGATGCGACAAAATTAACTGCCGAATCCTTCATCAATTACAGGGTGATCAAAAAAACACCTTCCTTAATGATCTGGGATGGAGATGCAATTACCAAAGGAAAAGGTGAAGCATTTTTTGATGCGGTCGACAGTAAGGCATCACTTATCAAAGTAAGAGCAGAGAAAACAGGTGGTAATAATGCTCCCGGAAGCTTATTCATGCATTTCGAACACGATTACAATAAATACAATGTCTTAACATGGAGGTTATCCAATTCAAATAATCCTGCCGATGCTGTAAACATCAGCGATTATGGAGCGCTCGAATTCTATATCCGCTCCGACGCTCCCGAGGGCTCCGATATTGATGTCAGTTTACGCGATGCCTCGGCTCAGCTCGAAAGCTCTGCAAGTGTTTCATTAAAGGCAGGCGGCTACATCAGTTCATTCAGTAAAACCACCTACACCAGGGTCAAAATACCCATAGCCGCATTTACATCGGGTTCAAACATCCACCTCAATCAGGTATGGCAATTTAATTTCACGTCAAACACTGCCAACAAAGGATTTAATGTTTGGGTAGATGAGATTAAAGTTCTTCCTTATACACATCCGGTCTATAAACCGGCTATATCCGACCTTACCATTACCCCTGCTAAAGGCTATGCCGATGGCAAAACAGAAGTTACAATCAGTGCAAAAGCAACAGATCCCGACAACAACCTTAAGACCGTTAAACTTGATCTTTCTGCTATTGACGGAAGTAACAAGCAAGACATGAAACTTCTGAACGGGAAATACACTTTCAGCTTTAAAATACCCTCACAAATAAGTAAAGGTCTAAAAGGAATAAGACTGAGTGCAACGGATGCAGATGAAAACAGTGTCGATACCGTGCTGAATTATACTGTGATTGAAAAAGCAGAAAAAACCGTGCTTTGGGATGGAGATCGCATCAAAACCGGAAAACCTATTTTGGTAAATGATGAAAGTACCTGTAAAATAGAAAAAACAGGAGGAAAAGCAGAACCTATAAGCATGCGTATGCACCTGGATATGGCTACAGACGGATTTGCTTCCGTTCACTGGGATTGGAATGAAGATACTCAGGACACACAGCTGAAAGATCTCAGTTCTAAAGGCTACCTTAACTTCTACATCAAAATGGACAAACCTGATCAGAATTATCAGCTTGAGGTATTCCTGAAAGACAGATTTACTGCAAGTACAACTGCTGTAAACTTAAAAGCCGGTGGTTACATAAAATCATTTACCAACCAATATCAGCTGGTAAGCATTCCCATGTCAAAAATATTTGCAGGAGACGAGATCGACAAAAAACAGGTAGCCAGAATAGGATTCCTTGCCACAGGGGTAAAAACTGGTGGAGTTGACATCATACTGGACGACATTACAGCAACCGGAAGTAACATTGCAGATGTAAAAATAAATGTTACAGATGCGACATGCGGACCAAACGGAAAAATAGCTATCACCAGTGTAAACGGAACAACAACGGGATACTCTTATTTTATTAATGGAAAAGCAAACCCTGCAGGAATAACAAACGCAGAGTTTAAAGCCCTTCCACCAGCTACCTATGAGATTCGGATAGAAGGTACCAAAGGTTTTGTATACATCGAGTCAGTTGTAGTTGGTGGAACCAATACAGGTTGTAAAACAGCCTCAACAGCTACATTAACTATTAATGAGCAATCAAAAGCAAATCCAGCAGCATCATTAAGTATTTATCCCAATCCTGCAAAAGCACATGGCACATTAAATGTGAAATACGATTTTCTGACACCTGCACAAAGAACCATTACCTTGAGAGATTTTTACGGGAAAATACTATGGAAATCTGCCGTCAACCAGGCTAAAGGAGAACTCACTATCTCCCTTCCAAATCTGCGACAAGGCCTCTATTTTATCCGTTCGGAGGGTAAAGATCCACTTGTAAAGCAACTGGCAGTATATGAATAGAGCGGTGCTGATACCACCATAAGTGTGAAAGAACCAATTTTCTCATTACGTAAAAGCAATAAAACACCACTTTCGAAGCTCAATTACTGTTTTCTCTTTAAGTCGAGGTCCTGAAAATCAAAACTAAAATCTGTTAGTGGAGAGATTGCTTCCATTTTAAAGCCATTTGGTATGGCATTATTATCTAATGAGAAGTTAACAAATGCATCAGCATCTAAACTTCTGTCGTACCATTTAATAATGAAGGTTGTCCCCTTGTAAAAAATCATATCACCTTTAAGCTTTGGAGAGTTTTTCGATTGAAAATGCATTTTGCCATTTAGTTCACTAATAATTACATCACCAAACCAAACATCAGAATATGTTCCAAGATAATTTCTAGAGTCTGGTTTATTAGTAATCTTCTTTTGTTCTGCTTCAATATCTGCCCAAACTTTATCGGTCACCTTTTTACCGTACTCTTTTTCTGCCTTTTCACTATCAGCTTGTTCTTTTATTCGATCTTTTCCTTTAATACCAAAATACCCATCCTTTATTGAATTAGTAATGGCATAAAATGCACCGCCAGATTGTTGGTTGGTCAAAACGATTATTCCTAATTTCAACTCTGGTATTAAGGTAACCTCACTAACCATTCCAGCTAAACCACCTGTATGTTCTGTAATAAAGTATCCATTTTCATCACTTAAAAACCAACCTAACCCATAGCCGAAAAAATGCCTGTTATATAATCCTTTTCCTGCCGGAATAACACTGTGCAAAGTCCACATTTGGTTTTGAGCACCTTTACTAAATAAAGTTTTATCTAACTTATCGCCATATTTACCCTCATTTAATTGTGTTAAAACCCATTTACTTAAATCTTTAACACTAGTATTAATTCCTCCTGCAGCATTACTACTCTCATTAAAATCCTTTGGGATTGCTGTTATTATGCCATTCAATGGAGCATGAGCATCTATACTATTGCTTTTATCTTTTAAACGGTTAAAAGACATAGCACTATTTGTCATACCTAAAGGCTGCATGATACGCGTTTCAACAAAATCTTCATACATCATTCCTGAAACCCTGGCAATTACCTCTCCGGCAACAATATAAAGTAAGTTATCATAATCCCATTTCGTTCGGAAACTCGAAACAGGTTTTAAGTATCTTAAATTATGGATAACCTGTTTTTTTGACACTATAGATGAATCTGGCCAAAACATTAAATCTCCAGCACCTAATCCTAAGCCACTTCTATGAGAAAGCAAATCAGTAATGGTAAACTCCGCTGTAACATAAGGATCAAACATTTTAAACTCAGGAATCACATCAGTAACTTTTGTATCCCAGCCAATTTTGTTCTCATCAATTAATATACCTAACGCTGCCGCAGTAAAGGCTTTTGTGTTTGATGCAATTCCAAACAAAGTATTTTCATTAGTTTTTATTCCAGATTTTAACGAGCGAACTCCATAACCTTTTGCGTGAATAACTTTCCCATCCTTAATTACCGCAACTGCTATACCTGGTACATCAAAGGCGCTTAAAACCTTTTCAGAAACACTATCTATCTGTTTTGATGTCAATACTTGCGCATCTATTCTAGCCGTTAATAATAGAAGTCCAATAAATAGCAGCTTTTTTATTGATATGATGGATTCCATTTAATGGGTTTAATTGAGACTTAAATATAATGAGTTGATTTAAGATTTCTTACATAACTTTTATCTGTTCTTTTCACAGCTGAGGTTCGGCTTGTATCTGCAATTCCACCTTATTTACAATTACACTTAGGTAAATGCGAATCGTTGAAATACTTTACGGGTCTGTTTGTAGACACCTTGCTTTCCATATATATCACACAGATACTATCCCCAACTCTACTTTTGTCTGACTCAAGAGAATTGCCTTCATAAGTAACACCATTAACAATAAAATGATACTTCAACTCACCTTTATGATATCGAACACGAACTGTTGCTGAAGTTAATATCGCCTTAGTACAAACACCATTTCTCTTAAGAAAGAAATCTCCAATAAAGGGTCCTATCACATCATACAATACATACATTATAATCAGTGTCAGTAATATTTTTTTCACAATTTGCATTTCTAATCAGTTTGGGTTTTGGCGCCTGTACTATTTATTTTACTCTTTGAGCATACTTTCACAGTTTTGTTTACAGCCTTCTTGATTTGGAGTTGCTACAATTACAATCAGCTCAAATGAGGAGTTGTTAATGAAATTAACATCCGATATACTCACAACGGATTATTGATAGAATCTCGATTCATCTATTGAACCGGTTAAATCAGAGAAAGCCCTAAGAATTGCAAGGTGATCTTGCAACTCTTTGACTTCAGGATTCTCTTTTGCTAAGTCTCCTACATCGACACCAATTCCATACTCATGAATTTTGTTCAACTTTTTCGCTTGAATAGAGCTACTTATCCTCGCAGTTTTGCTCTTTCCCTTATAATCAATCGCTATATCAGATGGATCAGGTATTGTAAATATGTGATATCGTTCTAGTACCTTAACAATCGAATCTAAATTCTTATCCTCTATCGTGTAAGAACTAAATGAAGGATCCGGGGGGACACCATTATTAGTGATCAAAATTCGCTTTTTTGTAAAAACATAAGCTGAGAATTTTTCGCCCTTATATTTAATAACACTAACCGCAATACGCTTCATGGTTACTGAATAGGTCCTAATTTCTATTTCACTTATGGAATTTTGGATATTTTCCAAATGAAATGTTTTGTCCATACTTGCAAAATCAAGACAGGTCCTACAATTGCTCACTTGCTTACTCCCTCCCCTTTTTATACTATTTTTCAAAGTGCAGGCAGCACAACTAAAAACAAATAGTGGCATAAGAAAAATCTCAAATATCCTCATAAATCAATTCAAATAAGCACGTAATATATTTCATATTTGCTCCTGAACAGCTAACAAAATAGCAAATAACAATGAAACAAAAGAGAACTATCTAATTTTCATTATTTAAAATTTTATATTAAATTTAATTTATGCGCCTCTTAAAAAAACCCGTTATTTTTATTCTCCTATTATGGTTTTCTACTGCAAAAGCCCAAAATAATGTTAAATTATCCGGATTTTGCAGCGATAGTAGTGTTGAGGAAATTTCAATACTAAGGTCGTATAAGTTTTATCCAATTGGACCAGAAGAGAAATTAAAAACTGTATATAGCAAGGACGGTCATTTTGATATTAATTTCAATCTCAAAGCTCCTGAAATTCTAATTTTCAGAGCGAAATACAAGATCTGGAAACTTTACTTTCAACCTGGAGATTCATTAAAGTTTGATATCAATGAAAACAATGGGGTACCGGAATTAACATTTACCGGAAAAACAGCCTCAAGGTATAACCTATTTACTTTGGTATCAAATGCTACTCTAAGTGCTCCTAAACTCTTCCAATTCAAAGAATTAAAAGAATATACAGATACATTAAGTAAATGGAAAGCTCATCAACACAACTTCATTAAAGCCTATGGATCTAAAAACCCTCTTGATCCGCAAACAATGCTTTTTGCTCAAAACGCAATAAACTTCAGATACGTGAGCTTAATTTATTTCCTCTTACAAGATCTATCCGAAGACACCATCCCTAAAGATTACCTATTGGAAGCAGACAGATACAAATTAAATCAGGATAAACTACTTATCTTAAGTGAATACAGGTTTGCACTTTATCAAAAGTTTATTGCTCGTTTTAACAACAAGAGTAGCCAAAACATTGAAAAAGTCTTTGAAAATATAATGAAAAACCTTCAAGGCCAAAGTCGAAATTTCGCGAATGCCAATCTGATTGGAGAGTATGTTTTAAAACAATCTTCAAAAGATGAAGCCGTGTTAAAGAAGGCATTAAATTTTGCCTATAGCATGAAGCCTGATTCCATCTATTTAAGTTATCTCAAAGAAAATGAGGAAAGATATTTTGTTTTAAACCGACCGCTTCCCGATGAAATACTAGACCATACCTTCCTAACACCTTTACAAGCTAACAAAAAAAGCACCTTACGGGAAATCCTTAGTAAATATCAAAATAAAGGGATTTACATTGATCTCTGGGCAAGCTGGTGCGCACCTTGCAGAAAGGATATTGCAAATTCAAAAACAGCTAAAAAGATCTTGAAAGATGAAGATTTTGTATATCTCTATTTTTCTACAGATAAAGATGCCACCGTATGGAAGAATGCAAGTATCATGGACAATATTGAAGAAAACCAGTTTATTTTTGACCACACCAGCACTTCCGGTTTTAATAAATTACTTAATTTACAAGAAATTCCCAGATACCTATTACTGGATAAAAACCATCATGTAAAAACCCTATATGCTCCAAGACCGGATGAATCCTCTGTTGAGGAATTAAGATCCAAACTTAATGCTACACCTCAAAAGTAACCTTCAAGCAAAGTTACCTTGCTTGGATGCAACGCAGCAATTTAGAAGTACAAAGGGCGATTTTCACAACAAGGATGTCGTCTTTGTGTATCTAACAAACGGTTCTTCGCCACGAAAGCTATGGGAAGAAAAAATTAAAGGAATTGGAAGTGAACATTACTATCTGAAAGACACTCAGTGGGAATACATCATGAACCATTTTGTATTCGAAGGTATTCCATCGTATCTATTATATAATAAAGAAGGTGTGCTTATCAATAAATTTACCGCCTTTCCTGGAAACGACAAAGTAAAAGCGATGATTAACGACCTATTGTAAAATAAAATATTCTCGAAAAATCAAAGCCACCCTCAGCTATAACCTAACTTATGTTAAATACCAATGTAAAATTTATCCAGATCATTTTTTTTCATTATTTTCAAAAAAAGAAATAACATGGCGAAGAACATTTTGATTGCTTTGCTACTAATTGTAGCTCTCGGTTGTAAAAAAAATAAATTTAGCGACGACAACACCAACCTTTATAAGTGGAAAAGAGATTTGTACAAAGCACCAGTGCAAAAGGAGGATCCTGCCTCATTTTATTCCAAAGATGGAGGGTTAGCATCAAATTGGCGTGCAATTTTCATAAGCTCAGACTTTGTGATCTTGACCAAATACAGCAGAGATAAACAGCAAGACAGCATCTTTAAAGCCAGTGGAAGAATGCAAATTTATAAGTACGAAGAAATAGAAAAAGTAGGCAATTAACATAATTTACACTTTCGCGAATTCGATTGCCTCTTTAAAGGAGCCGATAATTTGCTGATTATCCCTTCTCAACAAAGTTGGATTTACTTTAATTTTTACAAAACCATCTTCTCTTGGCTGGCCGAAAACAATATTATGCTCTTCCCTTAACCTTTTATTTAGTTTAACAGGATCAATTCCACTAGCTATTGAGGCATTAAATTGATTTGTACCATTCGGAGCCTGATTAATTTTGATGCCTTTAAGTTGTTCAAACTGATTAAAAAGGCTGGCCGATTTTACTTTAATTTTCTCCATCACATCATCAATTGTGTTTAAATGATGTAAAGCGATAGAAGCACTAGGCCAATTGGTAAAAATTCCACCTCCATGAATTTTAATAAGATGATGCATTTGGTCAATCACAGCTTTATCCCCACATAAAATAGCGCCACCAGTTGCACCCAAATATTTATACAAACACATGTAAACTGTATCAAAATACGTGGCATACTCTTTAACTGTTGCATTTGTAAATGCGGTTGCCATGTGCAACCTAGCACCATCAAGGTGCATTTTATAGCCTTGCTCTTTACAATAAGCCGAAATCTTTTTTATTTCTTCTAAAGGGAAAGCCTGGTTGTCGCACCTTCTTACGGGTGTCTCTATAGATACGGCTCCAACTTCGCCAACAAATGCTTCACCATCTTTATGGTATTTAATAGCTTTTTTAAGTTCATCTAATGTAAAATGCGCCTGTCCTGCTGCTAAGGGAATTAATCTTTTGTTAAACAGGGTTTGAGCAGCATCTCCTTCATCTCGATAAACATGACTGGTTTCTTGCACAAATGCTTTAGTATTGCTTCCACATAAAACACTAATCGCAAGCTGATTCGCTAACGTTCCTGTTGGCAAATAAACAGCCGCTTCTTTTCCTGTAATTTCTACAAATTTCTTTAAAAGTTTTTCTATGGTCCCACCCTCGGCATAACTATCTCTTTCTATTGGATTAGCTGCATTTATCTCCTGTAGCTTATTAATAAAATCTTCTGGTCGATAAAAAATCCCATCGTTAATAAAATAAACTGCTTCACTATCTTTTGATAACCCTGGTTTTTCTGTAGCAAAAGTATTTATTGGCAAAATAGCAGATCCAATAAGCGGCAAGGCCGATAAAGAAGAGAGTTTTAAGAAATCGCGACGTTTATATGCAGACATATTTGTATGGTTGTTTCAGGATTCAATAAAAACAGCTTTTTGTTAAAGATACTAAATGTAAAACCACAGCCACTTCATGATCAAAAGATCTCTCCTAAGCAAACTTTTTCCTCAACCACTTCCTAACCGGCTCATCATACCATTTCAATGCAGCATAAGCCAAAACCAACCCGCCAATTAAAATCAGCAGCGCATAAGGCCACGCCTCTGCAATCGTAATCCCCTTATTGTTACTTACCCAGGCAACGTAAAAATAAACCAGCGGATAATGCACCATATAAAGCGGATACGAAATATCCCCTAAAAATTTGCAAACCCTGTTCTCCCTTTCACTATGGATCACGCCACTTGCACCAATATAAACTATAAGCGGAAAAACGATAACAATGCAAACAGAGTCATAAATCCCGTTCAACCAAACCTGCTCCGCGCCACCAATGCGTGGCATGTAAAGTACAATAGCTATTAAAAGACTGCACCACAAAAAAGCATTTTTAATTCGAGTTGGTTTCGCCACGCGCGAAAGCAACAAACCAGCAAAGAAAGGAAACATTACACGAGTTAATCCAATCCGCACCTGCTCCACATTCAATGTCCAACCACCACTCACATCACCATTTGAAATCGCCAAATGAACAAGAGCAATAGCAGAAATACCCACCAAAACACTCAATGCCGTTTTAGAAAACTTCCTGATCCACACCGCATAAAGAATGTTCGCAATGTATTCAAAAAACAAAGACCAGCCCACGCTATTCAGCGGATGCATCTCCTGCCAACCACGAATATCAAGCGACAAAGGCACAGGCAGTATAGTATACCCCACCAACATAACCAACATCATCTTCCAAACAGGTACATCATGAATAAGCGGCCATAGCGTTGAGTCCGTAAAATAAAACCCAATAGCGCCCATAGTCATCCCCAACACCACCAATGGTTGCAGACGAATAACCCGGCGTTTAAAAAAATTGCCGACGGTCATTTTATTCCAGCGATCATCGTAAGCATAGCCCATTACAAAACCCGATAATAAAAAGAAAAAGTCGACAGCTAGATAACCGTGATTAACGAATTTATCTAAATTACTTGTTGAGAATGGCTCAGCTAGGTGAAATGTTACGACGATTATCGCTGCAATACCGCGAAGTCCATCCAATATGGGATAGTGTGGCTTGGTGGCCAATTCATTACTTAGGTTAGGTTTCATTTAGTTCGTGTGTGTAAAAATTGCAATTTGTGAAAAATATATAACTTTTACTATACTAAGTACAGAACAACAATATGTAAATTTGCCCAGTACAGTTTGCAACAAACAAACATGAAACACTACAGGCATAAGATATTTACCACAATTATTGAAGAAAACATCAATAAACAGATTTTAAAACCTGGTGATAAATTACCTTCCGCACGAAGCATAAAACAAGAATACAAACTCAGCACAAGTACCGTTCAAAGCGGATACGATTATCTCGTTTTCAAAGGATTAGTAACCAGCCTCCCCCGCTCCGGCTACGTTGTAGCTGTGCAAAACAACGCCGAAACCGCAGCTGATGTATATCCAGATTTACCACCCATACCGCGCGACCCCGTTTTTCAAAACAACATCAGCTTAACCTCCTCCCTTCAAAACCACTCCGAATACACCTCATTCAATGTTGCCGTACCATCAGATACTTTTGTACCACAAAAACTAGTCTTAAGAACAATGCAGGAAGTAATTCGAGAAAAAGGCGCTGCCCTACTTCGCTATTACCCCGCCAACGGATCCGCAGAATTGCGAGAATTACTATCAAGACGATCAGCAGCACACGGCGCAATTATTCAACCAGAAGAACTATTAATTACCGATGGCGCAATACAAGCCCTATACATCGCATTGGCTACAGTAACAATTCCCGGCGACATAATTGCCGTAGAAAGCCCATGCGTATTTTCAATTCTCGAAACAATTGCAAACCTGCGTTTAAAAACAATAGAAATTCCCGTAAGATATAAAGATGGCTTTGATACCGATTACCTCCGTAATGTTTGCGATAAAAACCAAATAAAAGCAATCGTCCTAACACCCAATTTCCAAAACCCCACAGGCATCCTGTTAAGCGACGAAAAGAAAAAGAAAGTGCTCGAAATAGCCACTCAACATCAAATCCCAATCATTGAAAACGACATCTATGGCGACCTCTATTTTAATGATTCCAGACCATCAACCATCCGAAACTTTGATACAACAGGCTTAGTAATCACATATTCTTCGTTCTCAAAAACTATTGCCCCAGGCATTAGATTAGGCTGGCTAGCCGCTGGTCGCTACTATTCGGAAGCGGAAAGAATAAAATTCTCATTAGGCAGATCCGTTACCCCATTAAATCAAGAAGTAGTCATTAAACTACTCAGTTCCACCAGTTACGACAGACATTTAAGATCCTTTCGTCGCCAACTAGAACACCAGTCCATAACCCTATTAAATCAATTCAAAAAACATTTCCCCAAACAAGCCTACGCCCACGCTCCCCTCGGCGGATACAGCATATGGATTCAATTACCCCCATTAGTCGACATGGAATTATTTTACGCCAAATGCGAGCAATTCCGGATCCTTTTCACTCCTGTATCTACCTTTTCGTACACAAACTCATACAGTCATCATTATAGAATGATATTTTCACAGCGCATTACAGACACTAGTCTCGAAGCCATTAAAAAGATCGGCAACTTCCTAAAACCCTAACTGTACCGATTACTTTTACAAATTCTGCACCCTGTATCGACACCCACTAACCATACTTTTGTTTAAGAAAACAGCTTATAAAAAAACAGAAATGGAAGTAATATCAAAATTTACAGTAGCCTCAGAACAAGGATTAGAAAACTTATTATCCCTTAAACAAGCAAAACTTAAGGCAATGTATCACAACATTGTCCCTACAGATAAACTTACCCCCTTCATCGAACAACAACTCAACTATCTTGATGCTGTAAGCGAATTAAACGTCTTTTGCAATCAATTAATTATAGTCTACACCAAAAATGAACCTGCCGGATTTGCAATGGTAAAACAAACAAGTCTTTATCCTGAAGCACTAAACGGAAAAAGAATTCTTCACTATTCCTATTTCCACATCCTCCCCGAGTTCGACAATGCAGAATCAAGAGAATCCCTATGGCAAAAGTGCCTATCAATAAGCAGAGCAGAATATGCCGTCTGGATGGAAGTACTTCAAACCGATCCCCTTATAACCTTTCTAGAAACCTGCGGATTTGTAATTCACCAAAAATCAACACTAAAACCATTTGATCAACCCTCCTACATCTTAATCCGATACAAAGACAACCCACAGTAAACCAAATGATATTAATTATTCATATTTTAGTTTAACATATAAAATCGGCCGATTCATAAGAAACATCATGGACAAGGATATACAAAGCTATAACGACTCACAGTCCCCTACAGATCGCGAAATCTGTAACATCCTCTCCGTCACAATTAACCACGCCCTAGCAGAAGCCCAAAGTAAAATCTGGCATACCCATCCAGTTTGGTTCCTCAACGAAAACCCAATTGTAGGCTATAGCAAACTTAAAGCAGGCATCCGTTTAATGTTCTGGAGCGGTGCCGACTTTAATGAAGCCGACCTAAAAATAAACACTGGTAAATTTAAAGACGCCTCCATTACCTACACTGCTATAGAACAAATCAACCTTGCAGATCTATCTCGTTGGCTTCAAAAATCCAGAGAAATCCAATGGGATTATAAAAATGTAATGAAGAGAAAAGGAGTACTAATACGCTTAATTTAAGCTACCAATTGAAGATTAATTATTATTGTTTGATGCCGCATTACTTATTGCGCTATATTTTATGTAGCTCTATTGCTGAAATAGACAATAGCAACGAATATAATTAACACAAGAAATAACAACCCAATAAAATAGTAAGTATCTCTGTAATCCTTTTCATATTTCGCCCGATCAGGATCAGGTTTTTCGGCTTTTGGCGAAAAAAATATGACTATCAAACCAAGCCAATTAAAAAGCGCAACCATAATCACCCCCCCCAACACCACCCATACCCTTTTTTTGGGCCATTTTATAGCCTAAGTAAAACAGCAAAAGAAAAATGACGATGCTAATTCCTTCAATTACTCCCATTACATTTATTTAGTTATACTCTAAAATAATAAATTATTTATAAATCATATAAAACTAACTTATCTTCAACTTCCATTTTCCAGATTAAACAATCCCCCCCCTTATATAAACTATCAAACCTAAATCGTAACTTCATGCAAGTACTATGAAGCCTAATGCTCCAGCAAACAGTAAAACACACCAATCTATTACACAATGCGACTCTCACGCCTCATATCCCTTAAAACATTCCTATTAACCCTACTTATAATTATAAGCTACCATTCAATTTATGCCCAACAAACCTTCCTCCAAATCACAGGAACAGTCATAGATGCCAAAACAAGAGCGCCATTAGCTGGAGCAAGCGTTTATCTCGACCATACCACCAAAGCCACAATTACTTCCGACAGCGGAAAATTTGTTTTAAAAAATATTCCATCAGGTAATTACAATTTAATCATATCCTACGTAGGCTATCATCCAGTATCTGTTCCAATGAGCGAACAATACAACCCTCCATTAAAAGTCGAACTATCCCAAACCACCAAATCACTCAAAGAAGTAGTCATAACAGCCGACCCCCATTGGGAAGAATACTACTCTCTTTTTAAAATGTTTTTCTTGGGAAAAACCGACCAACAATGCACTATAGAAAATCCAAAAGCGCTTTCTTTCCATTACAACGACACCTCCTATGTTTTAACAGCAGAAACAAGCGAACCGTTAATTATTGATAATAAAGCCTTAGGATATAAAGTATATTACGACTTGAGCTATTTTATTCATTATGCCAGCCGTACATCCTATTCAGGCTACACCCGTTTCGAAGAGACAACTTCTACCGATAGCAAAGAACTAAAAAGATGGAAAACCAACAGAGAAAAAGCCTACTACGGTTCCCTCACCCATTTCATGCATTCACTAGTCAATAAGCAATTAACAGAAGATGGCTTTGTGGTTAAAAAATTAGAGAAAGTCAAAACAATAAACGCCTTCCCTACACACCCTATCTTAGAAAACTGGAAGGGAAACGAGTTCAAATCATCAGATACCATTATCACAATGCGATGGAATGGAAGAGACTACGCTCCCGAAGATACCACTGTCTTCTCCCAAGCAACCAAGCCTTCAAACACACTGAACCCTACCAACACCCCAAGTCCTGGTAACCTAAGCAAATGGGGACAAAAAACAGGCTACAACATTCTATATCCCGGAAACGTACCCTACAATAACATCATAACCCCCACATCGTTAAGCGGAAACTACAAACTATCCTTCAACAACTCCCTATTCATTACCTACAAAAAGAAAAAAAGCGATGGAAATTTTACAACCTCTATTCTAACTATGCTAATCCCAGAAACATTTGTAGATACTCACGGTAACCTGGCCGACCAACACGCCGTAATAAACGAAGGATATTGGGCTACACTCCGAGTAGCGGATCAGTTACCCTTTGATTACGCCCCATTCCCTTAATCTAACCTATTTCGGCAGCTCAGAATCAGCAGATTTTTTATCAACATCACCTACGCCATCCTTTCCATTATTAAACTCCCTGATTCCCTTTCCAAGCCCACTCATCAACTCAGGAATCTTTTTACCACCAAAAAGCAGTAGAACAACAACCAAAATCACCGCAATTTCCGGTGTACCAAGAGCCGCTAGCAACGTATTTTGCAACATAATCTATAAAATTAACTTCGTACAATAATAACAAGCAGACATTAAAACCGCATTAAAGCCACATTAAAGTTGAACAAGAAAAACAACTCCTTTTCAATATAACGCCAAACAGAATACGTTACGTAACTTTAGCCTATGAACTGGATCACAAGAGAGCGCCCAAAAATAGACAGAATAGCATGCCCCTGGCTAATCAAAAACTTCATCGATAAAAACGCCCACTTTTACTACGTACCCTTTGATCAAGTTATACAAAAAGCTGCCGAAATAAACGCAACACCATTCGACGTACCCGGCGTTGAGCTCACCCATCAAAACGACCAATGCACCTTTGATGCACTCATAAAAAAGTACAACCTCAACGATCCCGCCCTCGACATAATGGCTCCAATTGTAAGAGGAGCAGATACCGATCGTCATAATTTAGCAAGTCAGGCCTCAGGACTATGGGCAATAGCCTCCGGAATGGCCTATAACATTAAAAACGACCAGGAACTATTACAAGCCGGCATGGTAATATACGACGCATTATATACCTGGGCCAAACACCTCCAAAACGTAAAACATACAGAAAGCCCCGTTGAGCAACTATTAATAGAAGTATATCAGAAGTTTCTTAAAAAAGGAAATACAGATAAAATCCCTACTTGGGCTACAGAATTAAAAACAATTATTCAAGATCAGATAGATACAAATCTGACCCTCACACTCACCAATATATCCAACAACCTAAACATCAACCCCACCTACCTATCCAGAGAATTCTCTAAATACTTCGACGACCTTTCCTTTGGTGAGTACATCAGAAAACTTCGCATCAACAAAGCCATTACCTACATGACCACCTCCGATTACTCCTTATCAGAAATCGCCTACCTAACCGGCTTTTCCGATCAAAGCCATTTCACAAGAATCTTCAAGCTAGAAACAGGCCTAAAACCCTCCCAATACAGAAAAACCCCTCCTAAAAAGTAAATTCTATACCAGCAGTAAAATACGTTCTATTTTAGCTTCTATAAATGCTGTAGCCTTGTGCTATGAAAACAAAACAACGTAAAAAGATACTCTGCACCATACTTCTGTATACCATTTTAAGCACAACCGTAATAGCGCAACAACACCAAACTACCTATCCAAAAGTAACTGGTTATGTTGGTGTTATTCATCCTATTGTATCTTTTAGTACTGATGGTACCCACACCAATTTTAAAGACAGTTACGTAGTTGGCTTACCCATAGGCATAAACATCTGGAAAAGCGATAAAATAGGCTTCTCTAGTGAAATAGTACCATTTATAAAAGCAACCAGTACAAACAGTAAAGTCAACAATGTACTATTTCATCCAGGCATCCTGGTCGCACTTGGCGACGGCTTTACTTTCGCCGGCCGCCTAGCCTTCGAAACCTCTGGCAGATATGGCATTACCCCCGTATTCAACAAGGTAATAAAGAAAAACAAAGCCTGCAGTTACTTTGTTGCTATTCCCCTACCAGCTCGTTTCGGAAACGACCAATCTTCAACCTACGGCATAGGCTTTCAGTTTGGAATTTCATTTTAATCAGCCTAACCATCATGAAAAATACCTCCACATACAAACTTACCGATCTTGTGCTCTATTTCTTAAAACTTGGTACATGGGGTTTTGGCGGCCCTGTAGCTCTGGTTGGCTACATGCAACGAGACCTTGTTGAACAAAAAAAATGGATTTCAGACGATGAATATAAGGAAGGCCTGGCATTAGCACAGCTTGCTCCAGGCCCCTTGGCTGCTCAACTAGGCATCTATATAGGCTTTGTCCATTATGGATTGCTAGGGGCAACATTAGCAGGCCTTGCTTTTGTAATACCCTCATTCATTATGGTAGTTATACTAGGGGTTGCATATAAACTTTATAGCGGTTTACCCGGCATGCAAGCTGTATTTTATGGAGTAAGTGCTTCGGTGATTGGCATTATCACTGTAAGCGCATACAAACTCACCATTAAATCGGTAAGCAAACTGAATCTCGAAGCCTTTAAATCAAATTGGTTACTTTGGATATTTTACCTTGCTGGCGTAGTAATCACCGTAATAACCAAAAGAGAAGATGTTTTACTTTTTGTAGCTTGTGGTGTAATTTACATGCTGGTTAAAGCTCCACCAAAGTGGATTAAACAACCCGCCTCCGCTCCTTCTCTGATTTTAGTAAGCATCGGTTTTTGGCAATATGAGGGTAAAACATTACAGGAAATTGGCTGGTTTTTTCTAAAAGCAGGAACATTTGTGTTTGGTAGCGGATTGGCTATTGTCCCTTTTTTGCATGGAGGGGTAGTTCAGGAATTCGGATGGCTTAATGAACAAGAGTTTTTGGACTCGGTTGCAGTAGCAATGATCAGTCCCGGTCCTGTTGTAATCACCGTTGCTTTTATCGGGTATCTGGTAGCAGGATTTCCGGGTGCTTGTGTGGCAGCATTGGCCACTTTTCTGCCTTGCTATCTTTTTACCGTCGCCCTTGCCCCTTCTTTCAAAAAGATAGCAAAAAACCCCAGCATCAAAGCCTTTGTAGATGGCATTACCGGTGCTGTAATTGGGGCGCTTGTGGGTGCAGTAATCATTATTGCAACACGAGCAATTGTAGATATTCCTACAACTGCAATCGCGCTGTTTTCTGTCTTAGCTTTAATTTATATAAAGCAGGTGAAAGAACCATACTTAATACTAGTTTCAGCAATAATTGGTGTATTGATAAATCTTATCTAAGTCAATTTATCAAGAGGCTTCCTGTTTGCAATGGATGAGGCTTTGTATTTACTTGGCGAAAGTCCGGTTACGGATTTAAATTGCGCTGACAAGTGGGCACTGCTGCTATATCCCATTTTAAAGGATATTTCATTCAGATTTAGTTCGCCATACTCTAACAGCTCCTTTACCTTTTCTACTTTTTGCTGAATGATGTATTTCTCGATAGTTAAACCCTCTGATTCTGAGAATAATCTACTCAGATAATTATAGTCTTTATTCAATTTATCAGCCACCAAATGCATCAAACTTTGATTGATTTCGCCTAAGTCAGAATAGTGAACCAAATTGATTACTTCATTTTTAATTTGCTCTACCAGTTGGTTTTTCTCCTTTTGGATAAGCTCAAAACCTAAGGCCTGAAATTCGAAAGCAATGTCTTTTAATTGTTCAGGATTAGGATCCGGAATAACATCCACTTTTCCTAAAGTAATTTGTTTTACAGAAAAACCAAGGTTTTGTAACCGCTCATCAACGATCATAATGCAACGGTCGCAAACCATATTTTTTACATACAATGTCATATTTTCTGTGTTAATGCTTTTTGGTTGATGTATCTTCTTTAGTACTTATATTTCTTCAGCCTTATAACCAGCTTTCTCTAAGGTAGCAATTATTTCTGTGGCTTTAAGGTCGTCCTCTGCTTCTACTTTCAGTATTTTATCAGGGTTTACTGTATCTACTTCCCAGTTTTCTATTTCGTTTAAGCCGTTTAAGTGAGGTGTTACCGTTGCGATACAACCACTACATTTGATATTTGTTTTGAATTTTAAAGTTTGCATATTTTTTGAATTTAATTGTTGTTATTATGTTATGTTTTTTCAGACTGTTAGTTTTTTAAAGTTCTCGCCATCCTGAATTTATTTCAGGACCTCGCAATCGCTATTCCGCCTTTCTAGTGCGAGGTCCTGAAATAAATTCAGGATGACGCTGAACAGATATCCCACTCGCCTTTACAGCTTTGCGAATTTCAATCGCAAGCTATTACTCACTACCGATATCGAGCTTAAAGCCATAGCAGCACCTGCAATCATTGGGTTCAATAAAAACCCGTTAACCGGATACAGCACCCCTGCTGCAATTGGAATCCCTATTAGGTTGTAAATAAATGCCCAGAACAAGTTCTGCTTAATAGTCCTAACCGTTTTCTTAGACAACTGCAAAGCTTTTGGAACCTGCAATAAATCCGAGGATATAAGCGTAATCTTTGCCACATCTATCGCAATATCAGAACCTCTACCCATCGCTATCGACACATTGGATTGTGCCAACGCCTGACTGTCGTTTATTCCATCGCCAATCATGGCAACTACCTTTCCTTCGGCTTGTAGTTTTTTAACAAAATCAGCCTTATCAGATGGCAATACTTCGGCCATATAGTTGGTAATCCCTGCCGTTGCCGCTACCGCAGCCGCAGTTTGTTTATTGTCGCCGGTAAGCATATAAACCTCTATACCTTGTTTAATAAGTCGGGCCACAGCTTCTTTTGAACCTTTCTTTATCTGATCGGCAATTGATACCACAGCAAGTACTTGTGTTTCGTTGGCAAAGTAAATTACGGTTTGGGCTTGATCTTGTAACACTTTAGCTTGTACTTTCAATTCACTGGATATAATCTGATTGTGATCAGCCAATATCTTATGACTTCCAGCCCAGTACTTTTTGCTTTTATAAACTGCCGACACGCCTTTACCCGTTAAGCTATCGAAATCTGTGATACTGGCAGGTTTTAATAGCTCTTTATCTAGACCATTAAGTCCTTTATTACCACCATTAACTCCTTTATTATGATTCTCAAAATCGGTCTTAAGACTGTTAAAAATTGCCTCGGCCAGTGGATGCTCTGAGCTTTGTTCCATAGCGGCAAATATTTGCTTTAACAGATCCACGTTTTCGGGCAAATTATCAGCCCAATGGATAGATGTCACCTCTGGTTTACCTTCTGTAATGGTTCCAGTTTTATCTAAAACGATGGCGTTTACTTTGTAGCCAAGCTCAAGCGCTTCGGCATCTTTAATTAAAATACCACTCTCTGCCCCCTTGCCTATTCCAACCATAATTGCTGTCGGTGTTGCAAGTCCTAACGCACAAGGACAAGCAATCACCAGTACAGTAACCATAGCGAGTAGCCCTTGTGTAAAGGCATGTTCCCCGCCAAATAACAACCACACACCCAGCGTGATAATTGCAATCAACATCACTATCGGTACAAATATTCCGGCTACTTTATCAACCAGTTTTTGAACCGGTGCTTTAGAGCCCTGTGCTTCCTGTACCAGCTGAATAATGTGTGCCAGCATAGTTTCGCTACCAACTTTTTCTGCTATAAAGCGGAAACTGCCTTTTTGATTGATGGTTCCTGCGAAAACACTATCGTCTTTTTGCTTAGAAACAGCCACGGGCTCTCCGGTAATCATGCTTTCATCTACAAAAGAACTTCCTTCGTAAACCTTGCCATCTACAGGGATTTTTTCGCCCGATCTAACCAACAGTTTATCACCTGCTTTAACATCAGCCACCTGAATCTCTTTTTCGCCATCTTCTGTAACAAGTATCACCGTTTTTGGCTGTAACCCAATTAGTTTCTTAATGGCAGATGAAGTGTTTGATTTAGCACGTTCTTCGAGCAATTTACCTAGCATGATAAACACGATTACTACAGCGGCAGCTTCGTAATACACATGTGGATGTAGTCCTCTGTGGTGCCAAAACTCAGGATAAAATGTATTAAACACACTGAAAATGAAGGCAATTCCGGTGCTTAATGCAACCAGTGTATCCATATTCGCTTTGCTGTGTTTTGCTTGTTTAAAAGCATTTATAAAGAAGTTTTTACCGAAGTAAAACACTACTGGTGCCGATAAAACCAACATAATGTAGTTTCCATAAGGCATATCCATAAAAAACATGCCTATTATTACTATAGGTATAGTTAATATTCCTGCGGCAATGATTCTCTTTTTTAACGCTTTATAATTGTCGGCCTGTACCTGTTCTTGTTTTTCGTTTCCTTTATCTGTATCCAGAATTAAGTCGTACCCTACCGACTGAACTGCTTTTTGCATTCCTTCTGGCTGTATTACATCTGCATCATAGGTAACTTTTACCTTTTGGGTTGCATAGTTTACCTCAGCTTGTTTTACGCCAGCTTGTGCACCTATCATCGATTCAACACTTACCGCACAACTGGCACAAGTCATCCCCAACACGGGAAAAGAAATTGTTTCTATATTTTCTTGTAAAGCCATAATCTTAATTATTTATAATACAAAGGTACTATGGCTGGCCTTGGGAGGGCTTATATAATATGGTCTTTAATTTATATAATTAGGTTAATAGTTGAATCCATTTTTCAAAAACGTAGTTTCTGTCTAACCTTAATTCAATAACCGGAATCAATTCTTTGGCATCAATTGATGAAGTATTGATAATGTAACCATCAGAAACCTGTTCTATTTTCAGATTACTGCCGCTTTTCAAGTTAATGACTGATTTAAGTTTATATCCTTTTATTTGTTCAAATAAAATGTGAATTGAGTTAGCGGACTTCCTGAGGTGCAGGTATATTTTACTTCCTTTATAGGTACTTCCGCCCCAATCACCTTGTTTAAACGGCCCACCTGAAGTATTGTATACTGCGTCTTTGTACATATTTACCCATGAAGAAAATTCCAGGAAACGATCGGTTAGCCGTTTAGGCAGCTCGCCTGTTCGTTCGGGGCCTATGTTCAGTAGGAAATTTCCATTTCCACAAATGACCTTATTGAAGGTATTAACAAGTTCGGCTTTGGTGTGCATTTTTGCATCTGGCTCATACGCATATACAGGATAACTCACGCTGGTACATGCTTCCCAAGGGAAAGAAGGCGCATCTGTTGTCTTTGCCTCATATGAGAAGAAATCGCCGGCAGCGCCATCTGTAACAAAGGTTTCAGGGCCTTTTGTATCGTCCTCTGCTCTTGTAACCGACAAACGGGTGCTCAATGTTGCAGGTTTTAACTGTTTCACAAAGCTATATAGTTCCTTTCCTTCTTTAGGCCCCCATAGCGGATCTAACCAGTGTCCATCAAACCACATAATATCCGGCTTGTAGTTTACAATCAGCTCTTTCACCTGATTATGTACAAATTTAATAAAGGCATCTTTTCCTCCGGTAGGTATATCTGGCGATTTTCCCGCTATAGGCATTGATTGCCAGCCCGCATAATGGATATCAGCAATAGAATAATAAATGCCAAACAACAGCCCTCGCTTGTGCGCCTCCGTTTCCAATTCTTTTAAAATATCCCGTTTAAATTTGCTGCGCTTTAAATCCCAATCACTGTACTTGCTGTTCCAAATGGCAAATCCATCATGATGTTTGGAAATTACAACCATATATTTACATCCAGCTTTCACTGCGAAATCAACGATCTTCTTTGGGTTAAATTTATAAGGATTCCAAGCCAAGGTAATGGAATCGGCTACCCGTTTGGGTGTGCCATTTCCAATAGACCAGGAGTCTCCGGTTTCAGGAGTGTGGCAAGCCATCCAGTGAACAAAAAGTCCTAGTTTTCTATTTTCAAAATCTTTTAGTAAGCGGGTATCTGTTTTTGGATTGATCATCGTGACCTGTGCAACAACCCATCCGCTAAGTAAAAAACCTATAAATGTTAATACTATTTTTTTCACTTCAATTCCAATTTTAGTTAAGCAATTGTCTTATTTCTGCCAACCGAGATTCTAAATTTAAATATTTACCGAGATTTTGAGGCAACAATTGAATCTAATTTCTTAAAATGGATATGAAATTATTTCCCTAAATTGGAAGTCAAACAAATCCTCCTCAGGTATGCAAAAAAATAGGCTACTCCTTACCTTCATATCCTTGTTTGGATTAATTAGCTCTGCTTTTATCGACGGATCTTTCCCTGTGGCTTTACCGGAAGAAGGCTATCAGATTGATACTGTGGCTGAAAACCTGAGAGTACCATGGCAGATTGTGTTTCTACCGGACAAAAGTATATTGTTTACAGAAAGGGAAGGTCGGGTAAGGATCATTAGGAATAACAAACTAGTTACTAAACCTATATTCAATCTCAACGATGTTGTACTCAGGAATAAATCCGGTGCATTAGGGTTATGTTTACATCCTTCGTTTAGTAAAAACAAACAAATCTATTTAGCAAGTAATTACCTATCTGACAATCGTATGAAATTACGTATTGTAAGATATGAATTAATTAAAGACACTTTATTAAACCCTTTAGTGATCTTAAAGGATATCCCTGCAAATCAGAACCATACCGGATGCAGACTTGTTTTTGGACCCGACAAAAAATTGTACATCACCACTGGAGATGCAGATCAGCCAATGCTGGCACAGGATCTAAAAGCTTACAACGGGAAGATACTAAGAGTTAATGACGATGGTGGCATTCCTACTGATAATCCATTTGTTAAAAATGACACCGCCCGCAAAGAGATCTGGTCTTTTGGCCACCGTAATCCACAGGGTATAGCTTTTCAGCCTGTAACGGGATTACTGTACGAATCGGAGCACGGCCCTACTGGTGGAGATGAAATTAACCTTATCAAAAAGGGAGGTAATTATGGATGGCCTGGTATACATCATGACGACAAACGTGATGGCATGGAGTCTCCGTTGGTACAATATACCCCATCAATTGGCCCTAGTGAGATTCTGTTTTACAATGGCGTTCAATTCCCTCAATTGACAGGTAAATTATTAGTCGCCTGCCTCCGTGGAGAAGCCATTTTAAACCTTAGCCTAGTTAATAATAAAATTACTGATCAACTGGTTATGATCAAAAATAAATATGGTAGAATCAGGTCGTTGGTAACTGGCCCAGACGGATATATTTATTTCTCGACCTCAATGAATGATCCAGGAGAAGGGCATCCGCGTGATGGGCATGACGATATGATTTTAAGGATGAGACCTTCTGGAACTTCGGTGTTGGAGTCGCAAAAGTTAAGTCAGACAAAAACTCAAGCAAAACAAGCTCAACATACAACGGCGGGTATTTTTCAACAGCTTTGCGCATCCTGTCATGGAAACAAGTTGCAGGGTACACCAACAGCTAAAGGTTTTATCAACTCAAAGTTTCTATATGGATCTGATAAAAAATCAATTGTAGCCAGTATCACTAACGGAATTACTGATAAAGGAATGCCTGCCTGGAATGGAGCCATAAATACGGAGGATATTAGCAAGCTTGCGGATTTCATCCTTAAAAAATCAAAAAAGAAACAATAAAACTATAAAAATGTCAGAATTTAATCCAGCATTTGATGAATACATTGCAAAATCTGCGGATTTTGCAAAACCCATTCTTAACTATTTAAGGGAAATCATACATGAGACCTGTCCGGAAGTAGTAGAAATTATTAAATGGGGTTACCCTCACTTTGATTACAAAGCAGATATGATGCTTATTCTGGCTGCAGCAAAAACACATTGTAGCTTCAGCCTTTATAAAGCGGAACTGATGAATGACCCCAGAGTGATTGAAAGTGTAAAAGCAGGACAAAAAATGGGATATATGGTAAAACTTAAATCGTTAGCAGATTTACCATCAAAGGAAATACTGGTCGCTTACATCAAAGAAGCTATGGAATTGAATGAAAAAGGTATAAAAAAGCCTAAGCCTCAAAAAGCTGAAGCGCCTAAAGTCATTGAAATACCTGATTATTTTGCAGCGGCACTTGCACTACACCCAGAAGCTAAAGCAATTTTCGAAAGCAAATCGCCCTCTTTTAGAAAGGATTATCTGGTTTGGATAATTGACGCCAAAACGGAAGCCACCAAGCAAAAAAGAATGGAACAAGCTTTAGAATGGATTGCCCAGGAAAAAGGTAGGTTCTGGCAATACGCAAAGTAATTATAGCCGAATTTATACTCGTATGTGACAGATAGCCCATCTTCAAATACTTACTTTTGTAGCATGACGCAAAAAAGATATCTGTTCTTAATTTTAATACTTGGTTCGTTAACTGCTCTTGGCCCCTTTTCTATCGACATGTATTTGCCAGGTTTTAAGGCAATAGCCAAAGATCTTGGTACCAGTGAGGCAAAAGTTGCGTGGTCGTTATCTAGTTATTTCATCGGTATTTCGGCTGGACAGTTGCTTTACGGTCCATTATTAGATCGTTTCGGCAGGAAGAAGCCTTTGTTCATTGGTTTGCTGGTTTATATTTTGGCATCTGCCGGATGTGCCTTGGTTAAGGATATTGATTCGTTTATTATATTAAGATTTGTACAGGCAATTGGAAGTTGTGCGGCTACTGTAGCTTCAGTTGCTATGGTTCGAGATTTGTTTCCGGTTAGTGAAAATGCTAAGGTTTTTGCGTTGTTAATGCTTGTTCTTAGTGTTTCGCCAATGATAGCGCCTACCGTAGGTGGTTACGTTACAGTGGCTTTTGGCTGGCATACAGTATTTTTGATTTTACTTGGCTTGGGCTTGTTTAATCTGATAGCCAGCTGGCTTTGGTTGCCAGAAAGCTATAAGGCTGACACTACAATGTCGCTAAAACCTAAACCGATAATAACCAACTTCTTAGCTGTGTTACGTGAACCTCAGTTTTACACATATGCATTTACTGGTGGAATGGCATTTGCGGGTTTGTTTGTATATATTACGAGTTCCCCTATTTTATTTATGTCGTTGTTTAAGGTAAAGGAGGAGACTTACGGGTGGATTTTCGCTTTTCTTTCGGCAGGATTTATTGGCGCTAGTCAGGTTAATACGCTGATGCTAAAGCGATATAAAAGTGAGCAATTGATTTATGCTGCTATTATTGGACAGGTAATTACGGTTTTGGTGTTTCTGATTGGTAGTATCAATGGCTGGTTCGGCCTTGCCGAAACTGTTGGGTTCTTGTTTTTATTCTTGTGTTGCTTAGGGGTTGCAAATCCAAATGCCGCAGCGCTTTCGCTTGCGCCTTTTTCTAAGAATGCGGGTAGTGCTTCTGCTTTGATGGGTGCTCTTCAAATGGGTTTAGGTGCGCTTGCTTCGGCATGTGTAGGCTTTTTTGAGCAAACATCGGCTGTGCCGATGGTAGCAATTATGACAGGGACTTCGGTTATAGCGCTTACTGTTTTAGCCGTTGGAAGAAGAAACATTATTTCCAATCCTGCTCCTCTAGTGTAAAAATCTCTTCTACAGTGGTATTAAAAACGGCGGCAATCTTTAATACCAGTATGCTTGATGGGACAAACTTCCCAATCTCAATAGAATTAATGGTTTGTCTGGAAACATTTATTTTATCTGCTAGAGCAGCTTGAGTAAGGTCGTGCTTGGCGCGTTCCACCTTTATTGTGTTTTTCATCAGATTCTGGTTAGGCCATAAAAATGTACAGTCTCGAATAACGGATTACGTTTGCAAGTGAGAATACAATGATCAGAAAGTAATTAATTGAGGTTAGATTGAAAGTAATGATCTGATTACTATAAAGATATGTAATGATCAGCTTAATAGTGTAACCAATTATTAATGCAAAAAAAGCAGAAGAACTTCTAATAGCCCCCGATCCTTCATCTTCCCGTTTCTGATTAGAGATAAACAATGTAAATAAGCCAACTAGCAAAGGGACTTCTGCAGTTGAGGATTTGGATGTGAATAGGATCATTGTTCCCAACACGATTAGGAGTAATCCGATGTACTTGGTAAGGTTGGTAAGCGCTTTCATAATTTAAAGATTAGTATGAACGACTAAAAGTACAGTTTATTTATTTAAAAGACAAGTTTATTTGTCTTTTAAATAAATAAACTTGCTGATTTTGGTTTACTTCGCAGCTTCTTCGGGGTCAGAGCCTACCACTAGCAGGGCTTCCTTTCTCTTGAGAGGTCCTGAAATAAATTCAGGATGACGGTCATAATATTTTTACTTCCCACGTAGGGGTATAAGTTCATCATGTTGTCTTACTCTAAAACAAGACAACAATGAACATTAAATCTCTTATCACAACTTCAGTATTATTAGCTATCGGATTGACTACCAGTATCAGTGCAAATGCGCAAAATCAGATGCCGGGAAAAATGCATATTGGCATTGTGTACCCTTTAAGCACCAATGGAACTCGCGCTCCTTTAGATACTAATAACCTTTCTTTTAATTTGATTGGAGGCGTATCTGCTGCCGAACGCGGTTTTGCATTTGCAGGTCTTTCAAATGTTGTGCTTCATGATAGTAAAGGGTTTCTATTTTCAGGCTTCTCTAACCATGTAATTAAAAATGCCGATGGTGGACTATTTGCCGGCTTTGCGAATACTTATGGTGGTGGCAACGGCTTTGCTTTCGCCGGGTTCAGCAATATCTCTTCGGGAAGTGTAAAAGGTGCGCAGTTTGCAGGCTTTGCAAACGTTGCAAAAGACATGAATGGCGCTCAGTTCGCCGGGTTTACTAATATCGCTAAGAATGTAACTGCATCGCAGTTTTCGGGATTTGCCAATATTGCTAAGGATGTAAAAGGTTCTCAGCTTGCAGGTTTCATCAATACCGCAAAGGATGTAAAGGGTTCTCAAATTGCAGGGTTTATAAATGTTGCAAAAAAAGTTAAAGGAGCTCAGATAGCTGGTTTTATGAATATTGCAGAGAGCAGCGATTTTCCAATAGGTATTGTAAACATCATTAAAAACGGTGAGAAAAGTATAGGCGTAAGTACTACCGAAAATCTGACTACAATGTTAACTTTCAGATCTGGAGGTAGGGTGCTTTATGGGATTTTAGGGGTTGGTTATAACTTTAAAAACGACAAGGAAGTATATGCAATTGAGGCTGGTTTTGGAGCGCATTTCTTTCAATCAAAAAGCTTTAGGTTAAATACAGAGTTAACAGCAACTACTTTGGAGAGCTTTAAAGATGGTGAATACTTTAACACTTCGTTACGTGTGTTGCCTGCTTTAAAGATTGCCAAATTTCTGGAAATCTATGCTGGTCCTTCTCTTAACTACGTAAACACCAATACTGTTGAAGGCAAAGCACTAAACAAACATTATATATCGAAATGGCAAAACAAGTGGGGTAACGACTTTCAAGGGCTATACGTTGGATACACCGGAGGTATTCAGGTAATCTTTTAAACCAATTGCAACCTTTAATTAGAATTAACAATCATCATTTATAATACATTAAAAAAACAACCTACTATGAGAAACTTACTATTATACGTTTACATCAGTCTGCTATTTATTTCTTGTTCAAAGGACAGACTAACAGCTAGTGGCGACAAAATCACAGAGGAACGCAAACCAGGCAGCTTTACAGGAATAAGTGGAAGTGGCTCCAACCCTATCCATATAGTATATGGTGCCGATTTTAAGGTTATTTTAAAAGGATCTGACAATTTGATTCCTCGTTTTAAAACCAAGGTTATGAGCAATGTTTTGTACCTAGAATACGAACAAGCCAGTGTTAGGCACGATGACATTGAGGTATTTATTACAATGCCATTGATAGACCGTGTTTCGTTAAGCGGCAGCGGCGAAGTTGAAATTAAAGGTCAGTTTCCTGATGTGGATGTTTTTAAAACCTCTATTAGCGGATCTGGGGAGGTTGAGATTGACGAACCGCTTAATGCAAGACAGACCAAAGTTGATATTTCAGGCTCTGGCAATGCTGATCTGGAAAAGCTAAACACTAAAACTGCTGACATAGATGTTTCAGGCAGTGGTGATGTTAAGATAAAAGTGCAGGACTTACTTAAGGCTAAAATAAGCGGTAGTGGTAAAGTTTACTACTGGGGTAGTCCTCAGGTTAATTCTGACATCAGCGGATCAGGAAAAGTAATTAAACTTTAAAAGCATTTATTGCGACATCTAATTAACTAATACTTAAAATATCCACTTATAGGTATGTTCTGGCACAGTTAGTTAATATAGCTTAGCAACGGATAAATACACGACTCTTAAACATAACTATTATGGCTTTGATTCAATCATATTGGCAAAATTTCATCTCTCTTTTCGGAGCAGCAAGGATTCCGATTAATGACATCCATCAGTTAGAGAAAAGTGCCCCGGATCTGTTGGTATATGCCTTGCCTTTGGTATTCTTTTGCACTGCATTGGAATGTGGATTTTCGCACTTTGCAGAGCATAAAAGCTATGAAAAGAAAGAAACTGTCGGGTCGGTTTTTATTGGCCTTGGAAATTTGGCGGTTAATCTTTTAATGAAAGCAGTATTGCTTTATGGTGCTGTTTGGATATATAATATTTTGCCATGGCGAATGAGCCTAAATTGGTGGACTTTGATTCCTTGCTTTATCATTTATGATTGCTGTAGCTATTGGTCGCATAGAATCTCTCATTTCAACAGGTTCTTTTGGGCCACACATGTGGTACATCACTCGGCTGAACATTACAATTTAACGGTCGCTTTTAGACAAAGCTGGGTGCAGCATTTTAAAACTGTGTTTTTTATCCCGGTGGCTTTAATGGGCTTTAACCCCGTTATATTCTTTGTAGCGAGTCAGTTGAGTACGTTATATCAATTTTGGGTGCACACTGAGGCTATTGGAAAGTTACACCCTTTTATTGAAAAGTATTTTGGTACTCCATCTAATCACAGGGTGCATCATGGTAGTCAGGAGAAGTATTTGGACAAGAACTTTGGTGCTACTTTTATGATCTGGGATCACTTGTTTGGAACCTTTCAATACGAAGAAGAACAACCGATCTATGGTCTGACTACTCCGGTAGAGAATAAAACTAACCCTTTTATTTTGAACTTCCATGAGTATAGAGATATGATTAAGGACGTGAAACAGAGTGATGGAATAAGAGAAATGTTGTTCTTCATTTTTGCTAGTCCGGGTAAGATTTACAAGCACAAGCTTACACATAGTAAAAAGCCAAAGGTTAGGATTAATAGTAGTAGTAGTAGTAGTAGTAGTAGTAGTACTAAGAATACTTTAAAGTTTGCGGGTATATTATTGATGATCATTTTATTGCTTAGTGAGTCGTTACATGTTTTTAGTCAGCCTTTAAAAAAGGGGTATGAGCAAGAAACATCGGGACTACCTACTCCTAAAGGAGAAAACCTGCTGTTTTTTCTTCAGAGAAATCCTGATGCTAATACAGTAATTTATGAGCTTAACTTTAAAAGTGATGGTGTGCTAGATCGTGAAAATCCGGTTAAAGGATCGTGGATCAGGTATACGGAGCAAATAAAATACAAGGAGTTAACTGGTATTGAGCGCAGGTTTGCTTATGGGGTTAAATGTAAAGCTTTACCGAATGATGAATATGAGATAAGATTGGTGGCTTATAAAAAGATGCCGCTGTATCTTAAAAGGTCGGAAATTGATAATAAATATAAGATTTACATAAAGGATGAGGGTAAGGATTTATTGTTGAAAAGGGTTTTTGTTAGGGTTAACGGTGGTTCCTTTTGGTTTCCAAAGGTTGAGTACATTGATTTGATAACTGTGAATAGCGCTTCGGGAATGGAGTTTCTAAAGCGGATTGAGATTTAGAGAAAGGCTCGTATTGTAGTAACAATAGCCGTCATCCTGAATTTATTTCAGGATCCCTCAAGATAAAAAAGGCCTTTATGATGCGAGGTCCTGAAATAAATTCAGGATGACGGCAAGTTTAAGGACGGCTTAAGAAAAACTAATATATTTGATTAAAAAACAGATCAATCTAACAACAACACACTCTATCAACCATATAAACTTGAAACAAACCAACCTATTGATAAACTGAATTAGTGGAATTAAATCATACCCCTATTAAAACTACCTCTCCTTATTATGATGATAAAGTATTTGAACAAATGTTCAAAGCACATTATAAAGAGCTTCACTCCTATGCCAACGTAATGCTAAGGGACGAAGACACTGCGGAGGAAATTGTGCAATCTATGTTTCTTAAATTCTGGGAAAAGAGAGCGTTGTTAAATGTGCAAACTTCAATTAAAGCATACTTATACAAATGTGTTTATAATGATAGTTTAAACTACATAAAGCACCAAAAGGTTAAAACAAAATACCAGGATTTTGCGGCTTATACGATGAATGATCATCATGAAGCAGCATCATCAAGGGTAGAGCTTACTGAGCTTCAATTTAAGCTTCGGGAAGCGTTAAATGAATTGCCCGAACATTGCAGAACTATTTTCCAGATGAGCAGGTTTGAGGAATTGAAATATAGAGAAATAGCCGAGCAACTGGATCTTTCTATTAAAACAGTAGAAAATCAGATGGGTAAGGCTTTAAAAATATTGCGCTTGAAACTGGCCGATTTCATTCCGCTCATTTTACCAGGCATAATCATGTATTACAAAGATTTTTTTAATTAAGAGGAACAGATGACCGAGGAAATATTGATAAAGTTTCTTTTAAAAGAAACAAGTGAAGAAGAAAGTATTGCTGTACAGAAATGGCTGGATGAGGCTACCTCTAACCGGGTGCAGTATACTCAACTTGAAAAAATCTGGACTGCAAGTAAAAGTTTAAGTAGTACAAGTAATATTGATGAGGAACAGGCCTGGACTAAATTTAAAGCTAGAGCTTCTGGTACGGAAACTTCTAGCTCACATGAAGCTATTGTGCGTCCAATAAAACAGTCTTTTGGATGGTTAAAAATTGCCGCTGTTTTGGTTTTAGTTGCCGGAGCATGGATGACGTATAATGTATTTGGCCCTGCAAACTATACAGATCTGACAGCGAGCAATAAGGTGATCACAGAACATCTTCCTGATGGATCTGAAGTAACTTTGAATAAAAATTCGCAGATCAGCTATGCTACTGATTTTAAAGAAGATCGTAGTGTTAAGCTTAAAAAGGGGGATGTGTTTTTTAATGTTGCTCATGATAAATCGAGGCCATTTGTAATTCAGGTAAATAAGGTTTCGGTAACTGTTGTTGGTACTTCCTTTAATGTGAAGCACTTAAAAGGTGAAACTGAAGTAATTGTAGAAACAGGTATCGTAAAAGTGAGCACAGGTAAAGAGGTAGTCGAATTACGTAAAGGAGAAAAGGTTTTGATTAAAGAGGCATCACCAAAATTAATTAAGGAACAAAATACCGATCAGTTGTATAACTACTACCGCAGCGGAGAGTTTGTGTTTTCGAAAACTCCACTTTGGAAGGTTGCAGAGATTTTAAATGAGGCTTATGATGCTCAAATAGTGATACAGGATGCTAGCATTGCGAATGAAACACTTAATACTACACTTAAAGAAATTACTCCTTTGGATAAAAATCTGGAATTAATTACTGTGACTATGCAGAATTTGAAAATAGATCGTAACGATGGGCAGATTGTACTGTCTAAAATTAAATAATGAGATTAACAATAATCATAGCCCTATTAGTCGTAACCGGATATTGTAATGCACAGTCTTCTGTGACCAATTACATGCGTAATTTGGATAAAAGGGTTAATCTGGATATGAAGCAGCAGCCGATTTCTGAGGTGCTCAATAAAATGAGTAAAGCCGGAGATTTCTATTTCTCTTACAGCGGCTCTCTGTTTAAACAGGACAGCATAGTAAACATAAAGGCAAAAGATATGCAGGTTAGGGATGTGCTTGATCGCATATTTAATGGCAAGGTAGACTATAAAGAGACCGGTCAGTACATTATTCTTCGCTATGCGGCAAATCACCTTACCATAGAGCCCGAGAACATTACAAGCGCTGAAAAGCTGTATATCATCAGTGGTTATGTTGTTGATACGGAAACAGGCAAAAAAGTAAAACAGGCAAGTGTTTATGAAAAGCGTTTACTTCAATCGGCACTTACGGATAACGATGGTTATTTCAGGCTTCGGTTTAAAGGCGAACATACTGAAGTGACTTTAACTGCGAGTAAGGATAGCTACAGAGATACTTCGCTGGTTTTTTTGGCTGATATTACGGTTAAGCCCGAGGGTTATGTTGATGAAGATTCTGAAAAGGGTAGTGAGTTTTTCAATTCTATTGAGAGTTCGGGTATTAGCAGGTTTTTTATTTCTTCGAAACAGCGTATGCAGAGTTTAAATATTCCTGATTTCTTTGCTAACACGCCTTTTCAGGCTTCTCTTACTCCCGGTTTAAGTACGCATGGGATAATGAGTTCGCAGGTAATTAATAAGGTATCTCTGAATATTTTAGGGGGCTATACTGCAGGAACTGATGGTGTTGAGGTTGCCGGGATGTTTAACATCACTAAAGGAAATGTTAAAAAACTGCAGATAGCGGGGGTGTTTAATGGTGTTGGTGGTTCGGTAGAGGGCGTACAGGTTGCAGGTGTATTAAACGACGTGCGCACAAATTACAAAGGTGTACAGGTTGCCGGATTACTTAATCATGTTAAGGAAAAAGCTGAAGGTGTGCAAGTTGGCGGGGTTGCTAATGTGGTATCTAAAGATATGAAGGGTATTCAGATTGCAGGCTTTGGTAATTTAACGTCTAAAAACCTTAATGGTATGCAGATAGCCGGTTTTGGCAACATGACTTCGCAAAAAATGAAAGGAACTCAGATTGCCGGTTTCTTTAATTACGCAAAGGAAATGGATGGTTTACAGATTGGTATCGTAAATATTTCTGGTCGTTCTGATGGCTATAGCTTAGGTTTAATAAACTATGTACATCATGGTTATCATAAGCTTAGTTTCTCTACTAATGAAACTATAAACGCCAATGCATCTTTTAAAATGGGTAATGCTAACTTATACAACATCATATTGGCTGGAAAAAACTTTGCCGACTCTGCCAATGTTGAGACTGCTGGTTTAGGGTTTGGCCATGATTTTATACTAAGTAACAGGTTCTCTGTAGCTGCCGAGATAACCTCTCAGTATTTATACCTTGGCAATTGGGATTATTCGAATTTCCTGCACAGGTTTCAAACTAACCTCCAGATTCAGCTGATCAAAGGTGTATCGATATTTGGTGGTCCGGTTTATTCTATTTACTCTACGGATGCTTCTGAAGGTTCGAGCGGCAAGGGTTACAAACAGAACATAGCTCCTGCAAAGCATGATTACATTAGCAAAAGAGCCAAAGGTTGGATTGGCTGGAATGTGGGTATTACAATTATGTAGTGGTTAGTGCTTCTACTACCTCTGCTACTCCGGATGTTGCTGCCTTTTCTATTTTTACGATGTTTTTATAGCGACCTACCTCGGGTATTTTAGGGTCTATTATGTATTTTATTGTTGTTTTTGGAACAAAATCTATTAATCCTGCAGCCGGATAAACTGCCAACGAGGTTCCTATCAGCATAAAAACATCTGCTTTTGAGCAGATTGAAGCTGCTATTTCGATCATTGGTACAGCTTCGCCAAACCAGACTACATGTGGTCGTAGTTGTGAACCAAGTTCACAGTACTCTCCTTCTTTAATTTCCCATCCAGTTATTGGGTAAGTTAGTTCGGGGTTTATATCTGATTGTGATCGGGTAATTACACCATGTAGATGGGTAACGTTAGATGAGCCGGCACGTTCATGTAAGTCATCTATGTTTTGGGTAATGATTTGAACGTTGAAATATTTTTCAAGCTCGGCAAGGGCTTTATGGGCTGCGTTTGGTTGAGCTTCTAATACTTGCTTTCTTCTTTGGTTGTAAAAGTCTTGTACCAGTGCAGGGTTACGTTGCCAGGCTTCAGGGGTGGCCACGTCGTAAACGTTGAATCCTTCCCACAGTCCGTCAGTATCTCTGAAGGTTTTTAAGCCGCTTTCAGCACTGATACCAGCTCCGGTTAATACTACAAGATTTTTTTTCATATGGTGGGATTGGATTGTTAACGTTTAGTTTAGTTAGCGTTTAATTTAGTTGTTTTGCTGGCGGTCGTCATCCTGAATTTATTTCAGGATCTCTCAATAGAAAGGCGGAATAGCGCTTGAGAGGTCCTGAAATAAATTCAGGATGACGATCGACTTAAAGTAAAAAAGCTGTTCTAAAAGAACAGCCTTTAATATAATAAATACTTTACTTACAACGATACTGAAAAACTCAACTATACTGTTGTGTTTACAGACATGCTTAAACGCGGATACTTTGCTCTAAGCAATTCAAATGCGCCGAACATAATAGTACCATAAGCTAGCGTTCCGTAAAGGAATAGTCTTTCGTAAGGTATTGCAGCACCTAGGCATTTAATATATCCTGCTAAGGTCGGCTCATACAATCCAGGGAAATACATTACACCAATATCGGCAACTATCCAGTGCACAAGAACAGCTAAAAGAGCCGCAGTTAAAAAACTTAATACCGTTACTTTTCTAATAAGTACTTTGGCAACAAGAACCATCATCACGAACGCGATATAAGTCCAATACCAGCCGGCATAAAAGAAACCGTAACCCGATGTTTTGGCAATAAAAATATCACTTAACAATAAAAGCACTAAGGGAAATCCAAAAGCTTTGTAATTGTTATTAAAATATGCTCCTCCAAATAAGGCTATCGCCCCTACTGCAGAGAAATTTGCGATGTCTTTGAAATTATCAGATAGTGGCGCAGCAACGCGAATGAGGCTGATCACAACAATAATTAACAGAAGAATGGCAGTACGCGGATTGAATTTAAATTCAGACATATTTTTAAAGATTACAACTCAAAAAGTTTATAACACAAAGTTATATTATTTCTATGGTATTAAAAAGCAAGGTTTCTATTATAAAAACGCACCTGTTTTAATGAAATACAAACATTGCCGGAAAATAATATCCTGAATAAGAAATCTTATTAACCAGATTACCTGATACAGCGCCGTAAAAATAGATATTGTTTACTCCGTAATTCTCTCCATAGCCATCCTGAACGGTTGTAACTATGATCTGATTTGTTTTAGCATCATAACCGAGGTTCTTTTTGTAGAATGATTGCTTATCAGGAGTTGTTATAAAAGGTTGTTGAAGTGTTGCCGGATTTCCTTCGGTATATTTGTACAGCATTTTACCGCCGCCAAATGGGGGTGATTTTAAAAGAAAAACTGTGTTTTCTTTTGTAGAAGCAATTATTGGCGAAGAGAACCAGGTAAACCATGTACTTGCTGGTGTAAATGGCAACTCAACACTGTCGGTAGCTAATGTTACAGGGTCTGAGTTGTACAGAAATTTCCCTTTGGTATACCACACTTTATTATTTGGAGTTTGTGCAAAACCTAGTGTAACTCCTTTTATTTTTTTGGCCACGGTTAGGTCTGCTAAACTATAAATTACGGCACCTTCGGACTGAGAAAGGGTATAAACATATTTGCCGGCTTTAAGCATATCGCCAGTTTGGCCGCTTGTTCCTGCAACTTGAGTAGTGGCATCGTAAGTTTTAAGGTTAACTTTAAAGATTCCCTTGCTGCTACTTAAAAGCCCGTTATTTTCGTCGAGACCGACAAAAGCACGCCAGTCACTTTTCGATGATGCGGGGATACGTCCTACTTCTTTAAGCGTCTTAGCATCAGCTACTACAACCGGTCCACCTATTTTACTTACTACATATAGATTTTTATTGAATATTGTTGCAAACTGAACAGTTGAGCTTTTAGGTTCAAAATCTTTACCTGGGTTTTCTTTTTGCAAAACGCTATCTTTTAGAGTGCGTGAGGCATTATCGAAAAAGGTTACTGAACCTGTACCGTGGCCGTACCAGCCTTCGTTAATGATAAAGAACCCATTTTCGAATTTACCTGGTTCTGGTTGTTGAATTTCTTTGTTGTTGTCTTTTTTACAAGAAAATAGGATTCCTGCTAATACTACAAGTAAAAGCGATTTTTTAAGAAAAATGTTGTTCATTTAGTTGTTATGATTTGTTGAGAGCGGCTTATTATAAAATTGATCTGATTGTTTAATTGCTAACTGGGGGCTTATTTGGCAAGATTTAAGTCGGCAACGCCTAACACTTCTGTTGATAGTTCGCCTAACCAGCCAAGATCGGCTTGAATACCTGTTTGAATTTTGATGAAATCGATACCGGTAAGGTGTACAGTTTTTCCGTCCTTATCGATGGCATTTGCAATATCTATACTGTCGCCACCTACTTTATTATCGGCATAGCCAAAAGCAAATGGTGCGCTAGTGATAAATGTTGGTGTTTCTGCTTTAATACCAGATGAAGGTAGTAATGCTCCCTTAAGTGTATATTCGGTACCCTCTACCCACGATGGAAAGGCTTGTGAAGTAGCTCCTGCAATGGTAACAACTCCAGTTTTACCTTTATTATCTTTCCATGATACGCTACCTCCCGTTGTTGGTTTTGTATAGGTTACTTCATAATCACGAATGTATCCTTCTTTATCAAACTCACTTCCTTTTAGCTCGTACCAGGTATCATCGGGTTTACCGTTTCCATTCTCGTCTTGCATTACCCATACTACTCCAGGCTCTGCCCAGTTTGATTGTGCATTGCCATAAATAATAATGTCGTCTTTCTGGTTTTCATTGATTACTGTGTGGTCAAAACCGAGTACAATATATCCGCCCCATGCGCCTAGAGATACTATGCCTTGTTTACCTTCGATACTTTTTGCTCCTTCAAGTGTTCCAATAGTTTTATTGGTGTATTGACCAGGAGCTGGTAAGTATTCAAAAACTTTGGTTACATATTGATTGCTTCCAGGATTTGATGGTACTGTTGGCACGCCGACATTTACTACATATTTATAGTTAAAAGTACCACTACCGTTTGTAGCTGTGTACTCTATGTTATAAATACCTGCTTTTACAGGGGTGAAATTATAAAATGAGGAGGTGCTTTTAACCTCCCCATCTAGTTTCCATTCCTCATCGTAAGCCTTGTTGTTTACATTAATCGTGGTAAACGCGATTTGTTCATTAACCTTGCTGTTAATTGGGTTATTTTTAATTACCATATCAACCACAGGAGCTTGCTCCGCATCCTCGTCCTTTGTACAAGCAGATAAGATACTGATACTTAGTAAAGCGAAAAGCAGGTAATGTTTAATGTTCATAACAGGCAGATTTAATGAGTACAATATCGTTATTTATAGTTGTAATTGAATACCGCACTTTGAGGTGAACCACCTGTTGCAAATTCAAACTTCTTTTTACCATCAGCGCCGAAACAGAAGAACTTACCAGCAGCTGCATAACCTAAAGCGTCGCCAATGTAAACATCATTACCTAATGGATTTACGGTGATGCCATACGAAGTCATCACAGCTGTTCCATCTTTAACAAAATCAGGTCCTATTGCTCCGTTGGTTACATTTAAAGTTTTTAAATAGTTGATAGGATATGTTCCTTCAACAACTGTATAACCACTATTTCCGACAATTGCAATTCCGGCAAGGTTAATGTCGAAACCGTCAACTTTTTTATCTGTTACGCTACTCAATTTAATGAGTTGAGCTGGAATATCGGCGTAATTTCCTTTTACTATTGTAAACAGATCGCCATTTGCGGTTGCGGCAATCTTTGTAGGGTTAAAACCGACATTGATGTCTTGTTTCTTTGTAAATGTAGCTAGGTCGACCACAGAAACTGATGTATTATTGGGACTTGGATAATAAAATTGATCCGAGTTTGTTACATACAACTTTCCGTTTACAATTGCCAAGCCTTCTAATGCACCACCCACCTGAATTCTTGACTCTATAGCTAAACTAGCAGTATCAATTTTACTGATATAGCCATCGTAACCAGACACATATGCTTTGTTCTTATAGAAAGCAACGAAACGAGGCATAAAGTCGTTTTTATCATCAAAGAAAGAAATCCTTTTTATTGATTTTCCTGTCGCAATGTTAATGACCTCAACATAGGAATCCTGCTTGGTGTCCCTTGCCCCAGTTACAGTGCAATACATTTTACTACCGTATTGTTTTAAATCAGCGGCATCGGTTCCTAAAGAAATTCCATTTTTCAGTTTGAAATAATCTTGTGTTGCTTTACCTTCAGCAAGGTTGTAATAAGTAATGGTACTGTTGTTTGCTAAGCCAAATGAGCCTTCGCACAATACATATACACCGGCCGTAGAAACTGGTCGCTCATTTAATACTGGTAATTTATCTTTTTTACAAGATGCTAATCCTAAAACACTGCCTATGATTGCAAGCAATGCTGGTTTTCTATAGTTTAGTACTGGTTTATTCATGATTGTTCTATTTATATTGTTATTAATATCCATATTTAAAAACGGCATGTTGTGGCAAGGGTCCGGTTGCAAACTCAAACTTCTTGCCTCCATATGCACTAAAGCAGTATGCCTTTCCATCTGTTGCGCCATCGGCAATGTAAACTTCGTTACCGACAGGATTAACAGTTATTCCGTATGCTCCGGCAGTAATAGTACCATCAGTAACAAACTCTTTGCCCAGTATGCCTGTACCTACATCAAACGGTTTTATTGATGCTCCCCAGTCGAGACTTAAATAGGCCGTATTACCTCCTATTGCCAATGCACCTGCGCTGTATTCGTAGTTACCTGTAGCTAAATCGGTTGTACTGTTAATACGTGTTAAACCGGGTAGTATGTCGCTAAAATTACCCCATGAAATTACCAATAAATCTCCGTTTCCTGCTGCTGCAATTCTAACTGGATTATGGATAACTTCTATGTCTTTTATTTTTGCAAAAGTGGTAAGGTCTACCACAGAAACAACATTCTTTTTGCCATTGGGATGAATTGAATGATCTGAGTTTGTAACGTAGATTTTGTTATTTACTACTGCTAGTCCTTCAAGTGCTCCACCTACTTCAACTCTCGAATCAATAGTTAAAGTTGCAGTATCAATACGGGAGATTTTTCCATCATAACCAGATACATAAGCTTTGTTTTTATTAAAGGCCACATAGCGCGGCATAAATTCACTTGAGGCATCAAAGAAAGGTATTCTCTTTAATGACTTTCCTGTAGCTACATCTATCACTTCCAGATAAGAGTTTTTCTTTCCTTGTAAACCTGATACAACACAGTACATTTTACTACCGTAACGCTGTAAATCATTTGCGGTTTCGCCCAATGCATATCCGTTTACTTTTTTAAAGTAATCCTTTTCTGAAGCTTTTGTTTTGATATCGTAATATGAGATGGTGCTATTATTTTGGCCCATATAGCCCTCGCAAAGCATATAAACACCAACGGTTTCTTTTGGCATTAGCGCTTCGGGCTCATCGCTATTAACTTTATCTTTTTTACATGAGGCAATGGTTAGTGCCATAAGCCCGGCTAAAAAGCAAGGTAGTAGTTTGTTATAGTTCATATTACAGATTGGTTATTTCTTTAAATGTAATTTAAGATCTACAGCTCCCCCAATCTCAGTAGAAACCTCTCCAAGCCATCTTGCACGGTAGTTTTCTCTGTCTGGTTCGAAAGGATTTCCATTTGAGTTTTGTGCTGTATAGATTTTAACAAAGTCTATATATTTTAAATTGACTTTACTGCCATTCTTATCAACTGCCCAATCAATATCAAAAGAGTTGTAAGGATCTGTAGTTTCTGTAAGCAATTTAAAGTCTTCAGAACCATTATCTACATAGCCCCATTGAAGTGGCTTATTTGTGATAATATCACCGTCCATAAGCGTACTTTTAAGTAGCGTTCCTGTAAAAGTAAGCTGATCTTGATTTTTTGCCCATTCTGGATAATAATTATTCTTGTTAAATAGGTTTCTTAATACATCCCCCTCTTTACCCTGGTTATCTTTCCAATGAATGTCGTCTTTTAAATTTTTGGGATTATAGTAAGTAATGCTGTAGTTTTTAATGGTTTCGGACTTCTTATATTCACTTCCGGCAAGTTCAAACCATTCTCCGTCGTCAGGTAATCCATTTCCATTTAAATCGCGCATCACCATTACTATTCCAGGTTCAGACCACTCCATATTTTCGCCATACAATGGGTTTCCGTAAACTCCTAAATCAGCCCCTGAAATGTTTTCTATTGAGTGATCAAATCCAAAAACGATATACCCGCCGTATCCTCCTAAAGACACAAGGCTATTGTAAGCCTGCCCTACGATTTGCTTTGTGGCTTCCATGGTTCCAAACCCAGTATTTATAAATTGACCCGGAGCAGGTGAATATTCATATATTTTACTGATGTATTTGCCGCTGGTATTTGTAGCCAAACGTGGCGTGTATGGCACCTCATCATAATAAGGATCACTTGGAGATGTACAAGAGTTTAAACAAAGTAAAACTGCTGAAAGGCCAAGAATTGATTTTTGATAGAACTTCATTTTTTAATTTAGATATGGTTATTTATATACAAAAGCAAAGTGAGCCGGAATATCGCCTGTGGTAACCGACCATTTCTTTTTTCCGCTAGGATCAAAACAGTAAAGTTTACCTGGTGAAACATAGTTTAAGGCATCTGTAACCAAGACTTCTTTGGTTATTGGATGTACTGCTATCCCGTATGGTATAGTGATGGATTTTTCGGTGCCATCGGTAATGAATTTCTGGTCGAGTATGACTTCGTCTTTTACGTTGAGCATACCGTAGGTTATGGTGTACTGGGCTTCGTTATAGTTCCATTCTGAGCCATAGTAATAAGCGATATCTCCATCAATGGTGAGGTTATTTACTGCGATATCAAAGGTCTTTTTTACCTGATCGGTTTTGGTGTCAATTACAAACATTTTTGAGGGAACATCGTAATAATTACCCCTGGAGGTTACGTAAAGATCTCCGTATTTATCTGCCTTTAAACGGTGTAAGTTAATGGCTACATCGATATTTTTTGTTACTTTAAATGAACTCAGATCGATTACTGAAACGGTTCTTTCATATTTTTGAGGACTATATCCACCTGAATTGGCTACATAGAGTTTTTCGCCAACAATGGCCATTTCTTCGGGCTGTCGACCAACATCTACTCTCTTTGTTTCCGTTAAAGATGTGGTATCTATTTCTGCAACAATTCCATTTGGTGCTTTAGGATCTCCAACTGTACCGAGATAGGCGCTCACGTAAGCTTTACCATTATGAAAGGTAACGTAGCGGCAATTGATGATGTTGATTTGTTTGATGCGTTTGCCTGTTTTTACGTCTAAGACTTCTATTTTATTGGAAACATTTACTACCACATAAAGCTTAGAACCGTAAACGGCTATATCATTACCAACATCGCCGAGCCCTTTTACTACTTCTGGATTTGCTTTGTTATAAATGTTTCTTCTATAAATTCCAGTGGTATAATCAAGGTAATCTAAAGATGCCTTATTCATATTCATATTGCCCTCATTTACAATATAAAACCCTTTAACCTGAGCGGATGGATCTGGTGTTAGTAGTGTTTCTTGCTGTTCTGGTACCGGCTTAAGTTCTTTACGACAGGATGTTGTAAGTCCTAATGAAGTAATTAGAATTGCTAAACTAATGGCATTAAGTGTTTTATTCTTTTTCATAAGTGCTAATAGTTATAGGTTAATCCAATACGATAATAGCGACCGGGCATGGGAAAGTTAGTGATTACTTCATAATCCTGATTTAACAGGTTATTGACTTCTGCGGTAAGACGAACTTCCCTTCGATTTAATTTTGTGTTGTAATGCAAAGCTAAATCGTGGGTATACCATGGCTGTACATAGTTATATACGTTATTTGTACTTTGATTATAGCGTTCTCCTATGTAAATGAAGCTGTAATTCATAGATAGGTTCTTATATGCTGCGCTTGCTAAGAATGATCCACTGTGTTTTGGTGTGTAAGGAATTAAATCTTTATAGCTTGCAGAGGCCTTATCTGCATCTATTGCATTTTGATAGGTATAAGTAATACCTGTAGTAAGGTTTACGTATTCAGTTAGCTGCCATGCAGATTGGATATTTACATCTATACCCTTGATTTCAACAAGTCCGAGATTCATCATACTCCACCTTGCCTGATTATTGCCAGGCACTGCAACTATCTTATTTTTAACATTGTTGTAATAGGCATCTGCCTGTATAGAAAATTGACTCAATATCCTATTATCGTATCCTTTTATATAGGTAAATCCTAAATCGTATTGTTTTGTATACTCAGGTTTTAAAACGATAAACCCGTAATAAGTGTAGTAAAGATCGTTAAAGGTTGGCATCCTGAAAATGCTTTTATAGAATGAACGTAACCTAAATTCCTTTTGGTTAAAGGGCTGCCAGGATAGCATAACTGTTGGTGTTAGCTCATTTCTGTTTATATCAGCCGGTCCGCTTTGGGTTTTGTCGTACTTAAGTGTGTTTAGTAAATTGGCCTGAATATCAAATCTTGCAAAGCGAAACTGGGTAGCTAAAGCTGTTAATATTGTATTTCTTACAGGGTATGCAAAGCGATAAAGATCTGCGTTTAACACGTTTCGCTGGTAATCTGTAGACAATACGACATCCCAGTAATTGGTGATTTTTAGTTTATTGGCTAATGATACATATACTTCTTGTAGGTGATAATTGTTCTCCTGCAATCCATTAACGGTTATTATATCAGGATTTAGATAACGTTGATTATCGTTTGCATATTTAGCTGTTGCCATCAAGCTATATTTACCTATATTCTTTTCGTAGGAAGACTGGACGAAAAAATTCTTGTTCCACATCCGTTGGGAAAATGCAAATACATTGTTTACAACTGCACCTGGCAATCCTTGATTGTCTTTGTACCCGTATAATTTTACCTTCCATTTACTGCTGTCGGCTAGCATACCATTTAGCCCCAACTCTAACCGCATGGTTTCAATATCACCGTCTTTTCTTACGGCTGTAGTATCATATACGCCATTAGTAGATCGGAATTTATATTTTCCATTGGCATTTTTATATTCTGCACTTAGGGAGCTATAAACATTGTTGCTTATTTTACTTTGCCACAATAAGGATGGATTTATAAGCCCGAACGACCCTCCTTTTATTGAGGCACGAACTTTCTGGGTTCTGCCATCGGAGAAATCAGGTTGTTTAGAATTAAGGTATAGCGAACTTGCTGAAGCAAATCCTTTTGCTGATTGAAAAATAGAACTCTTTTGACCGTTGTATAGTTCTATCTCTTCTATATTATCTAATGAGAATTTACCAAGATCTACCTGCCCATTTTGTGCATTGCCTAATTGTACACCATCGTAAAATACTGCGGTGTGATTGGTTCCCATGCTACGCACATTAATGGTTTTTAAGCCTCCAATGCCTCCGTAGTCTTTAAGTTGTACTCCTGAAAAGAAACGAACTGCATCAGCCACTGAGAGGCTATTTAGCTTTTCTAGATCGGCACCTGATAGTATTTGTAAGGGTGTGGAAGATGTTTGTCTTTTAGTAATCTTTACCTTCCTGATTTGTACTTCTTTAAGTTGATTTACTTTATTTATAGAATCAGCTTTAGTTGAATCGGTTTGTGCAAACGACTGAACAGACGTAAATGTACCCAGCCATATAATAGCCAGAAAAGTAAAAAAAACATAATTTACGCTTACAAGAGCGTTCTTACTTCTTCTCATTTTGTTGTGAGTTTATTACCCACAGCAAACAGTTAGATCAAGGAAATGAAATACAAAAAACAAGCACTCACTCCAAGCTTCAATCCCCGAAAGCTATGAAATATTACTACTTATGGCAGGTCTTCTGACTTACTTCCGATAATTCTGCCTTCCCAATCCTTAATCCCTTTTTAAAAGATCAGAAAAAGTGGCCTTGATTTGAACACCGTTATGAAGCTTACAGCTGCGGGACAGTTACGGATTTACACCGTATTCCCTTTTAATCCCGAATAAACACATCGGGAACCAAAAGCGATGCAAATGTACCTAAATAAATAGCTTCAGACAAGCTCGATTACATTTAAGGAATTGTGCTTAGATTAAATCGAATGCTCTTGCGTATTGGCATATCTCATAATAAGAATTTGTATCGAGTTTTAGCTTGATGTTTTTTCTATGGGTTTCTACCGTACTTGTGGAGATAAAAAGCTCAGTGGCTGTTTCCGCTGAAGTTTTACCCAATGCCATTAAGCCAAGAATTTCTCGTTCTCTCTTGGTTAATTTCGCAAAAAGACTTAAGTTTTTACGTAAAAAGTTATTTTCTTCGAGCAATCTGGAGGCTTTAACAGTCATATGATGCATAGAATCAATTGGTAAAGCAATTGTCATTACTAGCAAAGGTTTGTTATTATCATCACGTAAGTAAACTTTTACGCTTGACATATGCCAGGTCCAATCGCTGGAACTTGATAAGCGGACTTGTTGAAAATAGGTGTACATTTTTTCGTCGTTATTTTCGTCTATCAAGCCAAGTATTTTGGGCACATAATCTTGGGCATCTTCATGATTGAAATATGTTGCGTAATATTCTTCTGCAGTTATTTTTGTGACCTCTTCGAGTGTAACACCAAGTTGTTTGAGCCCTCTATCTGACATCCAGACTACAGACCAGTCTCTAAGGTCGTGAATAATGACGACACATGGGAGTTCATCGGCAATTGCAGAAATATTAGCTATAGCATTACTAATCCTATTTTGAATAAGAGCGTTTTGAGTCATATTTTGAAAGCAGCAATAAAGATTCTAATTATCAAGCTAAATATACATAGTATTAATATACCGGAGGTAACATTATCCCCATTTTTGGGGATTGATAACTTTACTCTTTTTATGTTGCTTTGCAAAAACTGCAATCTTACTCTTCATTGAGTAGTTGCGTTTTTATTTGATCTAGCTTTTCTGCTTCTTCTTTTGCCAGTACAGGGAATTTAAGATTAAGTTTTTTGAATGTTTCGGCTAATATATGACTGATTGCTAATCTGGCATACCACTTCTGGTCTGCCGGAATAATATACCAGGGAGATCCTTCTGTTGAAGTAGCCGTTATTGCTTCTTCGTAGGCGGTCATATACTGCTTCCATAATTTTCGTTCTTCAATATCACCGGAAGAAAATTTCCAATTCTTTGAGGGATTATTTATCCTATCCAAAAACCTTTGCTTTTGTTCTTCTTTAGAAACATGCAGAAAGATTTTTATAATTACTGTTCCATTGTTATTTAAATGTTGTTCGAAGTTCCTAATACTTTCATAACGTTTTTTCCAGAACTCATTATCTATCTTTTTTACATCCTGATATCCGGCAATATGTTCATTAAGCACATATTCAGGATGTACCTTACAAACCAATACATTCTCATAGTGTGAGCGGTTATGGATTCCAACTCTACCCTTCTCTGGCAAGGCCCTATAATGGCGCCATAAAAAATCATGATCGTATTCTTCTGAATTTGGAGTTTTAAAGCTGTAAACCTGACAACCTTGTGGATTTAAACCCGACATGACATGCTGTATTGCGCTGTCCTTTCCAGCTGCATCCATTGCCTGAAAAATAATCAGCACAGAGCGTGTATTTTCCGCATATAGTGTTTCCTGAGAGACACTTAACTTCAACTTCATATCCACTAACCTTTCCTTTCCTTCTTCTTTCTGGAGATTACCTCTGTAATGGGTATCATAATTTTTAAGAGAAATCTTTTTCCCTGGTATAGCGAGATATTGTTCTATTTCGTCTTTCATAAGGAGATATGTTTTAGTTAAATATAGTGTTTATACTAACCAAATGCAGGCTTTAAGTAGAAAAAGTGAACTGCTATTTTATTATCTTTGTTTATGTTTTTTGGCTTAGAAAGCCTAAATTCATAATCAATCCAGATTCTTAGAATCAGGATTTTTTGTTTGCGTTGCAATTTTAACACTATTTAACACTAACAGTTTTACGTTTTTTTTCATCTTTATCACATGTTTAAAGAAATTCGCAATAAGTACATCCGTTATTCGAGCATAGTTCTTTTTGGTATCATTATCTTCTTTTGTGCGTTGCAACTTAACTTTTTATGGTTATTTGGTTACTCTCCTTCCTCTAAAGATATAAAAGCCCCTACTCTACGTGTAGGCTCTGAATTATACACCTCCGACGGGAAATTAATTGGTCGCTATTACAAAGAAAATCGTACTCCGGTAAACTTTAACGAAATAGCACCCAGTGTAATTAATGCGCTCGTTGCAACAGAGGATGTGCGTTTTTACAGCCACATGGGTATCGATTTCCGTTCCCTGTTGTCAAGTGGAATATCAACAGCAACTGGTGATAAAAGAGGTGCCAGTACTATCACGCAGCAATTGGCAAAGAACCTTTATCGTACACGATATAATAAATCGCAAGGAATTTTAAGCCACATTCCTTTACTTAGAACAATCATCCCTAAACTTAAAGAATGGCTTACAGCGGTGAAATTGGAGTCGAATTATTCTAAAAATGACATCATCACCATGTACCTGAATACAGTTTCCTTTGGCAATAATGCATATGGAATAAAGACGGCTGCAAGGATATATTTTGACAAGCAGGCGAATGAGCTTGACATTCCTGAATCTGCCTTATTAATTGGTATGTTAAAAGGTACCAGCTTGTATAATCCAATAAAAAATCCTCAAAGAGCACTAGAGCGACGGAATGTTGCATTGGCGCAAATGAACAAATACAATTATATCAATGCGGCTCAATTAGATAGCTTTAAAAACACGCCTATAAAACTTAAAGAAGGACGTATTGATGAGGGTAGTGATGGTGACTCTTACCTAAGAGCTGCAGTTGACAAGTATCTGGAAAAATGGTGTGAAGACAATGATTATGATCTATATGAAGATGGTCTGAAAATTTATACTACAATAGATTCGAAACTTCAAAAATATGCTGAGGAAGCTGTTGAAGAACAAATGAAAACCATCCAAAAAAGGTTTTACAATGTTTGGGGTAATGAAGATCCCTGGGAAGATTCTGAAAAGAAAAAGGTAGATTATCCTGAGCGTGCTAAGAAAAACTTACCTATCTATGCGCTTCTGCAAAAGAAATTCAACAACAACCCTGATTCCATAGATGCCTATTTCAATAAGAAAAAGAAGATGAAAATCTTTAGCTGGAAAGGTGATAGAGATACTTTATTTTCTACTATGGATTCTATTAGGTATTATGGTAAAATCATGAATACAGGTATGATGACGCTAGATCCGTTTAATGGAAAGATTAAAGTTTGGGTTGGCGGTATTGATCATAAGTTCTTTAAATATGACCATGTAAATCAATCTAAAAGACAAGCAGGTTCAACCTTTAAGCCTTTTGCTTACTTAGCTGCGTTGGAATCAGGAATGAGCCCTTGTGATAAATTTACAGATAAACCTGTTCGAATTTCTTATCAGGAGAATGGAAAAACTGAATATTGGGAGCCTAGAAATGCGGATTGGAGTAATAGCTATCGCGAAATGTCCCTTCGCTGGGCTATGGCAAAATCAGTAAATACAATTACAGCTCAGGTTACTGAAAAAGTAGGTGCAGAAAATGTAGTAAAATGGGCACATGAATGCGGTATTGATAGTCATTTAGCTACTGTACCTTCTGTAAGTCTTGGTCCAAATGATGTTTCTGTATATGAAATGGTTAAAGCTTATGGAACTTTCTTAAATGGGGGTATCAAAACTGAGCCTATTCTTGTTGAGAAAATTACAGATCAGGATGACAACCTTATTGAAGAGTTTAAACCAAAAACAAAAAGAACACTTACTGAAGAAATATCATGGTTAATGTTGTACATGCTTAGAGGTGGTATGGAAGAACCTGGTGGAACTTCACAAGCACTGTGGGAATGGGATCTTTGGAAAAACAACAATCAGATTGGTGGTAAAACAGGTACTTCGTCTGATTACGTTGATGCATGGTACATGGGGGTTACTAAAGACCTTGTTACCGGTGTTTGGGTTGGCTGTGATGAACGTACAGCCCACTTTAAAAATGGAGAGTCTGGTGAGGGTTCGAGAACGGCGCTGCCTATTTTCGCCAAGTTTATGGAGAAGGTTTACAAAGATCCGAGTACAGGATATACAATGGGGCCTTTCCCTAAATCGAAAGTTAAAATAACGAGAGAGATTAACTGTCCAAGTCCTAGATTCACAGTTGACACGACTAGTACAGATAGTCTCGCTGTTGATTCAACGAATTTTGATGTCCCTCCTATTGAAGAGGTTCAACCTGTTCAACAAGAAGTTATAACTCCAAAGCCTGAAGAGAATAAAACACCTGAGCCTATTAAACAGCCTGCGACTGAAGTTCCTCTAACTAAAAAAGAAGAACGTCAGTTAAAGAGAAAACAACGTCAGGAAGAGAAAGAGAGAAAGAAAAACGAACAACAGTAGCCCTTAATATTTATAAATCGCAACCTATAATAGTCATACTATGATAATGAACTCTACATTTTTGAGAAGACTAGTCCCCCTGTTAATCTTCATAATGATATCTGCTGTATCCGTTCAGGCTCAATACTTTGGACAGAATAAAGTAAGGTATAAAAATGAAAAGTTTAAAGTTCTCCAAACTCCCCATTTTGAGCTTTATTATTACCTTAAAAATGAAAAGCTGATTCAAAAGTTTGCTCAGGATGCAGAAACCTGGTACAAAATGCACCAGGAAATATTTAGAGATACATTCCTTACAAAAAATCCCATTATCCTTTACAACAATCACCCTGATTTTCAGCAAACAACAGCTTTGCAGGGAGAAATTGGTGTAGGTACAGGCGGTGTAACTGAATCACTGAAAAACAGGGTGATTATGCCTGTAATGGAACTAAATAACCAAACCAGACACGTTTTGGGTCACGAGTTGGTTCATGCTTTCCAGTACCATACCCTTCTTGAAAAGGACTCTATTGGCATGGAAAATATCAGTCAGATTCCTTTATGGATGATTGAGGGTATGGCCGAATACCTGTCTGTTGGAAAAACTGACGCTTTTACCTCAATGTGGATGAGGGATGCATTGTTAAATAGAGACATCCCTTCATTAAAGGATTTAACCAATTCTAACAAATACTTCCCTTATCGTTACGGACAAGCATTCTGGACTTTCGTAGGGTCTGTTTATGGTGATACGACTATTGTGCCTTTGTTTAAGGCAACGGCAAGATTTGGATACGAGAATGGTTTAAAATATACCTTCGGCTACGATGACAATACATTGTCAGGATTATGGAAAAATGCAATTGAGTCTCACTATCGTCCAATGTTAAAAGCCGATAGTTCTCAGATTAAAATCAGTGGCACAAAAATTATCGACAACAAGAATGCTGGAAACATGAACGTTGCTCCGGCTATCAGTCCGGATGGAAAATATCTGGCTTTCCTTTCAGAGAAAGATCTATTTGGAATAGACCTCTTTTTAGCTGATGCTAAAACGGGTAAAATAATGAGAAAGCTAAGTAGTCAGGTAGCGAATTCCCATATTGATGATTTTAACTTTCTGGAATCAGCCGGTGCATGGTCGCCAGATAGCAAGCAGTTTGCTTTCAGTATATTTAGTAAAGGTAAAAATCAGTTGATGGTGATTAATGTAGACAATGGAAGTGTTGCTTTAAAAGCAGACATGGGCACTGTTGAACAGTTTGGAAACCTCACCTGGTCGCCAAATGGTGATGACCTTGTTTTTTCAGGCATGGCGGAAGGACAAAGTGATATTTTCTCTTACAACATAAAAACTAAGACGGTAACTCCAATTACCAATGATGCTTATTCTGATTATGCACCAAGTTATTCTCCTGACGGAAAAAAGATAGTTTTTTCTTCGGATAGAGCATCTATGAAGAAAAATGGCAATAATGCTGTTCATCCAATTAATTTAACCGTTTATGATATTGATAGTAAATCACTAACTGATATACCTGTTTTCCCCGGTGCAAATAACTTAAATGCACAATTCTCCGGTGATAGCAAAAGGTTGTTCTTCTTATCTAACAGAGATGGTTTTAGGAATTTATACGAATACAACCTTGCAGAAAACACAGCAAAACAACTTACTGACTACTTTACAGGTATTAGTGGGGTTACGGAGTTTTCGCCAGCTATTTCGGTTTCCAGAAATGATGATATAGTTTATAGTTACTATCGTTATCAGAGATATACTTTATACAACTCCCCTCTCAGCAATTTCAAATCAAAACCAGTTGACATTAACGAGGTAAATTTTGATGCTGCGATATTACCTCCAATGGAGAATACGGGCGTGGATATTGTAAATTCTAATCTTGGAAACTTTGAAAGGTTTGAAAAAACGCTTACTGATTCTATGAGGCTGATTCCTTACAAACCTAAATTTAAACTTGATTACCTCGCGAATAGTGGCGTTGGGGTTTCGACCAGCAGGTTTGGAACAGGAGTTCAAGGTGGTATTGTTGGGATGTTCAGTGATATTTTGGGTAAAAATCAAATTGTTGCCAACTTATCTGTAAATGGAGAAATCTATGATTTTGGGGGCCTTGTAGGTTACATCAATCAGCAAAGCAGAATTAACTGGGGTTTTGCATTATCTCATATCCCATACATTACCGGTTTTAGAGACATTGCAGCGGAACAAATTGACCAGAGTGATGGCACCAAGCTAAATGTTATAAACGACAGAACTAACTTAATAAGAACATTTGAAGACCAAGCTCAGGTATTTGGAGCATATCCATTTAATAAGGTGCATAGGTTTGAACTTGGTGGTGCGTTTTCTCGTTACAGCTACCGTATAGATCGTATCAGTAATTATTATGATGAAACTGGTTATTACTATCTGGGCTCGGAGAAGAAAAAGATACCAACAGACCGGGCTTCTCAAGAACTAGGTATACCGTTCAATTCCTTTACCATTTTCCAGGCTAATGCTTCATTTGTTGGTGATAACTCTATCATGGGTGTAACCTCTCCTCTTGATGGTTTTAGATACAGAGTTGGAGCTGAACAATATTTTGGAGACTATAGTTTCTCGGCGATTACTGTTGATTTAAGGAAATATGTGCGTCTTAAACCTTTCACATTAGCAGCTAGAACTTACAACTACATTAGAATTGGGAGAGATGGCGAAAACCTATATCCATTGTATGCAGGGTATCCCTACTTAATTAGAGGTTATGAAGCAAACTCTATGTATAAAAGCAATAATTTAGGAGGAACCTTTGATATCAATCAGTTGTCGGGAAGTAAGATTGCTGTTGTAAACTTTGAAGTACGTTTACCTTTTACCGGCCCTAAAAAGTTAGCACAAATACCCTCTAAGCTTTTATTCACAGATTTAAACTTGTTCTTTGATGCAGGGTTAGCATGGGATGAAGATTCAAAAATAGCTTTCAAAAGCCAACCTAATGGAGTTTTATTACCAAACGGAAAGCCTGCTGAAAGAGTACCAGCTTTAAGTGCCGGTATTTCTCTTAGAGTAAATGTATTTGGATACTTTGTATTAGAACCTTATTATGCTTTTCCTTTCCAGCGTAAAGATGTTAAAGCCGGTGTATTCGGGTTAACATTTGCACCTGGTTGGTAGGCTGTACATTACTTAATAGTATTATTAAAAGGCCGGATAGAAACACATCTTCCGGCCTTTTATATTTAAGAGTACATATTAAATGGCAAGTTAACCTGATTGATCATCTTCTTGCTTGAGATGATGTGCTCAAAGTCCAATCCAATAGTTAAATCAACCCAATCAGGGTTACAAGATCTTACTACCCTTTCCTTCTGCATCCTGGTGAATCTGCTCATTAATTTAAACCTGCTTAAGGCCTGTGCTTCCGTTTTAAATTCTTCAAAGTATACCAATCTGGTAAGCTGTTGACTGCTATCAAAAAACAAAGAAGGCATTTGCTTATAGAAATCCAATGTTTTAATTAAATCAGAACTCATTCCAACGTGTAAACTAGTACGGTTTCTGTCTGTTACAATGTATACGAACTTTTTCATGGCCTTAAGCTTAAATTGTTATAAACTAAATTAATTAGTACTCCTTTTGGATATTCAAATAAATAATACTAACTTTATTGGCACAATAATACTAACTATTTTAGTAAAAACAAATAAATTTTAAATTTTTATTTTATGTCAAATATTTCATCCAACCTTAAGTACTTAAGAAAGAAAAAAGGCCACACACAACAGCAATTCGCTGATGCAATGGGAATTAAAAGATCATTGATTGGTGCTTACGAAGAGGACAGAGCGGAACCAAAATATGATTTACTAAAGAAAATAGCAGAATATTTTGAACTGACTATTGATGAATTCATCAATGAAAATATAAACGATAGTTGGAAACCTAAACCTAAAAGTCAGGGTTCAAATCTTAGGATTCTGAGTATATCGGTAGATAAAGATGATAACGAGAATATTGAGATGGTTCCTGTTAAAGCAAGTGCCGGATATTTAAATGGTTTCTCAGATCCGCAGTACATTAAAGACCTTCCAAAGTTTCAATTGCCTCTACCCTTTTTAAAACAAGGCACCTTCAGAGCCTTTGAAATTGTTGGAGATTCTATGTTGCCTATTCAATCGGGAAGCGTAATACTAGGAGAATACCTTGACAACTGGAATGATGTTAAAACTGGTGAAACTTACGTTATTATTAGTAAAAATGAAGGCGTAGTTTATAAAAGAGCCGGTAATCGTTTCAAAGAAAACAAAGAGTTAAAGCTAATCTCAGATAATAAGGTTTATGATCCTTACACTATAGCAGCAGAGGATATTCTGGAAATCTGGAAAGCAAAAGCTTATATATCGTCTACCCTACCTGACCCTACACCTGAACCTACTATTGAAACGCTAACGAATATGATGTCTCAAATGCAGAAATCAATATCTCAGCTAAACAAGAACTAATAAGCTACAGAACAGCAATAAATGAATAAAGCTGAACAATTCATAAACGAAAGACTACTCAACAGGACAGAAAAAGGCTCTTTAAGGAAATTATCTACAAAGTTTTTTCCTGTTGATTTCTGTTCTAATGATTACCTGGGCTTTGCAAGATCGTCTGAGTTGAAATTGGCGACTGAAGAATTATTATTACACATTCCTCAATACCGTAATGGCTCTGCAGGTTCTCGTTTATTAAGTGGTAATCATTCATTCACAGAAGAAACTGAAGCATTTATTGCTAGTTTTCATCATGCTGAAAGTGGCCTCATCTTTAATTCAGGATATGATGCAAATGTTGGTCTTATTTCAAGTTTAGCGCAACGTGGCGATACCATTATATCTGACGAACTGATTCATGCGAGTCTTATAGATGGTGCGCGCCTTACTCATGCAAACAGATATTCCTTCAAGCATAATAACTTAGAGGATCTTGAAGCTAAATTAAAGGTCTCAAAGGGCAATATCTATGTGGTTGTAGAAAGTGTTTACTCTATGGACGGCGATATTGCAGCTTTATCTGAAATAAATACCTTGTGTGAAAAGTATGAAGCAAATCTGATTGTTGATGAAGCGCATGCTTTGGGTATATTCGGAAATTCCGGACGAGGGTTAGTACAAGAAGCTGGATTAGAACACAAGATATTTGCGCGCATCGTAACCTTTGGTAAAGCATTAGGCTGCCACGGAGCAATTGTCCTTGGCAGCAGAGCTCTACGCAATTATCTTATAAATTTTGCACGTTCTTTCATCTATTCAACAGCTGCTCCTATTCATGCTATTGCAACAATCAAAGCTGCTTATGAAATGTTAATTGAAACAAATTATCAGCCATTAATTGCTGAGAAGATTGCATTATATACTTCTGTCGTTTCCAGCATTAAAGGTATTATTCCCAGTCCAAGCACCATACAGACTATTATATATAATAGCAATCAAAAAGCTAAATTTGCTGCCGAGACATTACAAAATAAAGGTATAGATGTTCGCGCAATCTTAAGTCCAACTGTTCCGGAAGGGAAAGAACGACTAAGAATATGCTTACATCTTTTTAATACCGACAAAGAAATTAAAATGCTCGTAGACCAACTTACATTATTAAAAGAACATGAATAATACATATTTCATTACCGGAATAGGAACTGGCATTGGTAAAACAGTTGTAAGTTCAATCCTAACGGAGAAACTACAAGCAGATTACTGGAAACCTATACAATCAGGAGATTTGGATATAAGTGACAGCTTATTTGTCGGAAACCTGATAAGTAACACAAAAACAGTTATACATCCTGAAAGATACAGACTTGGTCAACCGCTTTCGCCCCATCTCTCAGCTAAAATAGACGGCGTACATATCACTACTGATTCTATTAAAAAACCGGTTACAAACAATAGTCTGATCATTGAGGGTGCTGGAGGTTTAATGGTGCCATTAAACGACAAGGAGCTTATATGCGACCTTATCAAGTCACTTGGAGCAAAGGTTATCGTAGTTTCTCAAAACTACCTTGGAAGCATTAATCACACCTTGCTTACACTAGAAGTACTTAAGGCAAATGACATTCCTGTTGAGGGCTTAATATTTAATGGTACTGCGAACCATGAAACTGAAGATTACATCGAGAATTATAGTGGTGTAAGGGTAATTGGCAAGGTTCCTTTTATAAGCAGAATTGACAAGGAACATATTATGAGTGCTGGTCAATACATCAATTTATAAAATAAACGACATAAAAAAAGGGAACTAAATTAGTTCCCTTTTTTTATAACCTTAAGTTATATCTATTTTACTGCATCAATTACAGCTTTAAAAGCTTCTGGATGGTTCATAGCTAAATCAGCTAAAACTTTACGGTTTAAACCGATGTTTTTAGTAGCTAGTTTACCAATTAATTGAGAGTAAGATATACCGTGTTGACGTGCTCCAGCGTTGATACGTTGAATCCACAATCCACGAAATTCTCTTTTCTTAACTTTACGGTCACGGTATGCATATTGCAAACCTTTTTCTACCGTATTTTTAGCAATGGTGAAAACCTTGCTTCTTGATCCCCAATAGCCTTTGGCTAAATTAAGAACTTTTTTCCTTCTTCTTCTCGAAGCTACTGCGTTTACCGAACGTGGCATGTTTTTGTTGTTTTTGATAAGCGGTGTTGCGTATTACAGCAAACTTACTACCGGATACCTGGTTAAAAATTTAATTATTTACCGATTGCAAGCATACGTTTAACGTTGCCCATATCAGCATCAGACACCATTGATGTTTGACCTAAGTTACGCTTACGTTTAGTTGACATCTTTGTTAAGATGTGGCTTTTGTATGCGTTCTTCCTTGCGATTTTACCTGTTCCAGTAAGCGAAAAACGCTTTTTAGCACTGGAATTGGTTTTCATTTTTGGCATAACCTGTTTTAATTTATGTAATTTATTTATTTCTTAGCAACTTTTGGTGCAAGTGTTAAAAACATACGCTTGCCTTCTAATTTAGGTAACAATTCTACCTTACCTATATCCTCTAAAGCTTGAGCAAATTTTAGAAGCAAGATTTCTCCTTGCTCTTTATAAACGATTGCTCTACCTTTAAAGTGAACATAAGCTCTAACTTTCTCACCATTCTCAAGGAAACTAACAGCATGCTTTAGTTTAAATTGAAAATCGTGATCGTTAGTGTTAGGTCCGAATCTGATTTCCTTAATAACAGTTTGCTTAGCATTAGCTTTAATCTCTTTTTGCTTTTTCTTTTGCTCGTAAACGAACTTGCTGTAATCGATTATTCTACATACTGGCGGAACTGCATTTGGAGAAATCTCCACTAAATCCAATTCTAACTCATCGGCAAGGGCCAAAGCTTTTGCCAAAGGATAGATCCCCGGTTCAACATTATCTCCAGCTAATCTTACCTCTTGTGCCCTGATAAACTGATTAATATTATGTTCTGCTTCTTTTTTCTTAAAAGGAGGACGTGGTCCCCTATTAAATCCTGGTCTGCCTAATGCCAAATTTGTATTTTATTTAAACTGTTATTTCTTTTATTAATAATTCACTAAACTCTTGCAGGGTCATTTCACCTAAATCACCTTCTCCATGTTTCCTTACAGAAACCTTTCCTTCGGCCATTTCCTTCTCTCCAATGATCAACATATAAGGTATTTTTTTAACCTCTGCATCTCTGATTTTCCTTCCAATCTTCTCATCACGAAAGTCAATCAGCCCGCGAATATCGGAATTATTTAATTCATCTGAAACTTTTTTTGCATATTCTTCATACTTTTCTGAGATAGGAAGGATAATAAATTGTTCAGGTGAAAGCCATAATGGGAAATTACCAGCACAATGTTCAATCAAAACAGCGATAAAACGCTCCAGGGAACCGAATGGAGCCCTATGGATCATTACCGGTCTGTGTTTTTGGTTATCACTACCTGTATATTCTAGTTCAAAGCGCTCCGGTAAATTATAATCAACCTGAATAGTTCCAAGTTGCCATTTTCTACCCAATGCATCTTTAACCATGAAATCTAATTTCGGGCCATAAAATGCAGCTTCGCCATATTCTACAACTGTTGGTAAACCTTTCTCTGCAGCGGCTTCAATAATAGCAGTTTCTGCAAGATGCCAGTTCTCATCACTTCCAATATATTTCGCTTTGTTTTCAGGATCTCTTAACGAAACCTGAGCGATATAATCATTGAAACCTAACGATTTAAATACATAAAGTACAAGGTCGATTACCTTTTTAAACTCGTCTTTTACCTGATCTGGGCGACAGAACAAATGCGCGTCATCCTGCGTAAATCCACGAACTCGTGTTAAACCATGAAGCTCTCCACTTTGCTCATAGCGATATACAGTACCAAACTCAGCAAAACGCAAAGGAAGATCCTTATACGAACGTGGTTTAACTTTATATATTTCGCAATGGTGCGGACAATTCATTGGTTTAAGGAAAAACTCCTCTCCCTCTTGTGGTGTTTTTATTGGCTGAAAAGCATCTTTACCATATTTCTCATAGTGACCAGAAGTAATGTATAAGTTCTTGTGACCAATATGTGGGGTTACTACTTGCTCATACCCCGCTTTACCTTGTGCTTTAGTTAAAAACTGCACCAAACGCTCACGCAATGCTGCACCTTTAGGCAACCACAATGGCAATCCCATACCTACTTTTTCAGAAAAAGCAAATAGTTCAAGCTCTTTACCTAATTTCCTGTGATCTCTTTTCTTAGCCTCTTCAATCATATGAAGGTATTCAGTAAGCTCACTTGCTTTAGGGAAAGTCACACCATAAATACGGGTAAGTTGTTTTTTAGTTTCATCACCACGCCAGTAAGCGCCGGCAACGTTCATCAATTTTACAGCTTTAATAAACCCTGTATTAGGGATATGTGGGCCACGACATAAGTCGGTAAATTCTCCTTGAGTATAAAAAGTGATCTTACCATCTTCAAGGCCGTCAATAAGGTCTAACTTATATTCATCTCCTTTTTCGGTAAAATACTTAACAGCATCTGCTTTTGAAACTGATTCTCTAACAAAAACCTCTTTCTGTTTTGCCAATTCAATGATTTTTGCTTCGATAGCTTTAAAATCATCTGAAGAAAACTCTCTATCGCCAAAATCTACATCATAGTAAAATCCGGTTTCAATTGCAGGGCCGATTCCAAACTTTGTACCTGGATACAAAGCTTCTAATGCCTCAGCCATAATGTGGGCTGATGAATGCCAAAAAGTAGCTTTACCGGCAGTATCATTCCACGTTAAAAGCTTTAAAGAAGCATCAGACTCAATTGGTCTTGATGAATCCCAAACCTCGCCGTTAACTTCAGCTGCTAAAACATTGCGGGCTAAACCCTCAGAAATTGATAATGCAATTTGATGGGCAGTTGTGCCCTTTTCGTACTGACGGCTAGAGCCATCAGGTAGTGTAATGTTAATCATCTACAACTATGATTTAAATAATTAATTGATTTATAATACTTTACACAAAGTCTATTATACGTGCAATAAAACAATGCATAAATAACAGCTTTTCATTGTTTGCTGTTATTACAAAGATACTATTTAAGAACTAAAATTTAACAGAAAATTAAATACGGATAACCTATTTTTGCTAATAGTTTGAAGTTAAGCCATACCAGATCGGAATTTAAATATTATATATTTAGAGGCCTTTTTTAAATCATGAAGAAATTAATACTCATCGCATCAATTACAATTCTTGGACTTGCAAGCTGTAAAAAAGAACAGCCAACTAGTGCCCCTCCAACAATCACTAAGCTTACAATAGATACCACCATATCCAATGTTTTAATTCTGGGAAACAGTATTACGTTTTCACCAGCCGATATTAAGGTAGGTTGGCTTGGTAACTGGGGAATGGCTGCAAGCGCACCCGAATTTGACTATGTACATTTATTAACAGCCAACTTTAAACGCTTAAATCCTAAATGTATGGTAACAGCAAGAAATATCAGCCGTTTTGAACGCGAATACAAAACATATAATTACCAGAAGGATTTTAAGGAATTTCAAGACTTACATCCTGACCTTATCATATTGAGAATTGGCGAAAATGTTGAACAGATTGGTTTAAATAAATCAGAATTTGAAGGAAAATATGTTCAGCTTTTAACCTTTCTTAAGCAAAACAATGCAAATGTTAAAGTCCTTGCAGCGGGCTCATTCTGGGGTAATGATCCGATTGACAAAATAATGAGTGAGTATTCAAAATTTGTTCCCCTCAAAAATTTATCTTACGATCAAACTTACAAAGCAAAAGGCTTATTTGACAATTATGGAGTATCAGAGCACCCTTCAGATAGCGGCATGAAGGCCATAGCCGAAACTATATGGAATGGCCTTGATAAGCTATAAATCGTTAATTAATATTCTGTACTTTCTAACCATCCATTTGCCAATACATCGGCTAAATGCATTGTTTTAAGAGGAACATTGTTTTTATCGATATACCCCTGTAAGTGCATCAGGCACGATAAGTCTGTAGAAATTACATACTCGGCACCTTGTTCCAGCGCGTTATTTACTTTCTGCTCAGCCATTGCAGACGAAATGGCATCAAATTTAACAGCAAATGTACCACCAAAACCGCAGCACATATCGGTATCTTTCATCTCTACCATTTCTAGTCCGTGCACCTTAGATAAAAGTAACCTTGGTTCTTCTTTGATTTTACATTCACGCAGACCGCTGCAAGAATCATGATAAACAGCTTTCCCGTCCAGTTCCGCACCAAAGTAGTCTCTTTTTAAAACATTTACCAGAAAATCTGAAAGCTCAAAAATATTTGACTGTATGTTTCTACACTTGTTGTGTACGGTTGTATTGGTAAACAGGTCGCTATAGCCGCTTTTAACCATGCCTACACATGATGCAGATGGCGCTACTATATAATCAGTTTCTGAAAAATCACTTAAAAACTTATTGCCCGTTTCTTTAGCTTGCTCCCAGTAACCGGCATTATAGGCTGGCTGACCGCAACAAGTCTGATTCGAATTATAGAACACTTCGCAACCAGCTTTTTCTAATAACTTGATGGTATTAAAAGCCGTTTCCGGATACAACTGATCAACAAAACAGGGTACAAATAATTCTATTCTCATTAATATTATATTCTCTATTATTTAAGTTAAAAGTGACCATTTTATTTAATATAAAACGCTCGCGATCCTGAATTTATTTCAACATCTCCCATTGGCGAGGCTTTCTTTCTCTCGAGAGATCCTGAGCTAAACTCAGGATGACGATCGATTAATTTGTATTTTTTTTCAATGTTAGGTTCTCAGGATGGCGATAGTTATAAAACAGATTGCTTTTCAACCCTTTTAAGCACCAACAAAAATACCAAACCTATTATAAAAAATGATGCCAAAGCTATTATAGAATTCCGCATATCTCCCGTTGCTTCTTCAATATAGGCAAAACTAAACAAACCAATTACAATTGCCATCTTTTCGGTTACATCATAGAAACTAAAGAATGAGGCAGTATCCGGTGTATCTGAAGGCAAGTATTTTGAATATGTTGATCTTGATAGCGACTGAATCCCTCCCATAATTAAACCAACTATAGCAGCCAATCCGTAGAATTGATACTCATTAGTGATAAAATAAGCGCAATAACAAGCAGCAATCCAAACCAGTACAACAAAGATCAACACACGAACGTTACCTATTTTCTTGGCAAAATGCGACATCATCATGGCACCCAATATGGCTACCAACTGTATAATTAAAATGGTTACAATAAGCTTAGAGGTACCCAGTTGCAAGGTCTTTTCTCCAAAACCAGCGGCTGCAAGCATAATGGTTTGCACACCCATAGAATAAAAGAAAAATGCCAGTAAAAACATTTTAAGCACTTTCATGTGGCTTAACTGTTTCCATACTTTAGAAAGCTCCTGAAAACCGCTTCTAACCACGCTTTTGTTAATAGCAGAATAATTCGGGCTACCTGCCGGAAGTTTTTTAAATGGAATTTGAGCAAAGCCTATCCACCATATTCCAACCAGCAAGAAGGATAGTCTTGGCGGAAATGACAGGTCGGTTATACCAAATAGCTCAGGTTTTAATACAAATACAAAACAGATAATCTGAAGTAAAACACTACCTACATAACCGTAAGAAAAGCCTTTAGCACTAACGGCATCCTGCTGATCAATGGTAGCAATTTCCGGCAGGTAAGAGTTATTAAACAACACCCCTCCTATGTATCCCATGGCTGCTATAGCAAAACAAATGATACCAAGCTCCAAGGTATCCAGTTTAAAGAAATATAAACCCATACAAGCTACACCACCTATATAGGTGAAGATTTTCATAAAAATCTTCTTGTTCCCGCGATAATCTGCTATAGATGAAAGGATCGGCAACGCCAAAGCCATTATCAAATACGCTACAGAAAGCGCATAATTCGACAAGGCAGTATTGGTAAAAGTTCTTCCAAAAAAAGAAACTTTATCACCATGTTCCTTTGTAGTAGTAATTATTGTATAATAAGTAGGAAAAATGGTAGAGGTAATTACTAAATTATATGCTGAATTAGCCCAGTCAAAAAATGCCCAGGAGCGAATGACTTTTTTGTCGTTTTTTTGTTCCATGTGTTAAATGAGGCGGCTAAAGTAGCTAAAAAACAGTATTCAGGGTTAATTTACTTTCTCCAATTTGGTAGCTCCTGATTTTTTCTCATCAACATTTTTAGGATTTCCTTTATAATATACCTCACTTGTACCCGAAGTTTTAATTTTTAAATCGTTCAGTACATTTATATTAGCCTTACCCATCCCATCTATTGTTATATCATAAATACCTGCTACAAAATCGAATGCATGTATTGAGGCAGTCCCTTTAGTTGTCAGATTATGTACACCTGCTTGCCCTGTTAAAGCAAGTTTGCCTATACCATCAATTTTAGTGGTCAGTTTAGATGCACTCAAATCTAGCGTAACATCCGATGTACCTTCAAGTTTTAAATCTACATCAGTTGCATAAATACGGCCTTCGCCAACAACTTTAACACTCCCAACTGTATTCAGTCTCTTTAATTCACCTATCCCTGCACGAACAACAACTGAGTCTGATCCACAATACATTCCATCCTCCAATTTTACCCTAAGCTCTCCGCTACTCACATCTGTTCTAACCAGATTAATAATGTTCGAGTCTGCTTCGATCTTTACAGAATAAGAACTATCCTGTGTCATCACCAATTTAATGGCTCCTGTAATTTTTATCTGATCAAAATTCTTTACAACGGCATCTTTAACAACGTGCTTACCTGAATCCTTAATACATTCAGTAGAACATCCTGCCAAAAGAACAGGAATAGCAAGGGCAATAGCAATAATTCTTCTCATAGTATTAAAGGTAATAATTTTTCCCATCTGTCTTAATTTTTCCGGCATCAAGCAATTCTCTTATCCGGTTTAGTTTTTCATTTTCGGCGCCAACTTTTATGCCTGCTATCAATTCAGCTAAGTCATGACTATTGCTCTGCAGCAAAGTAACAATCTCAAAATCTATCGTATCAGATAGCTGAGCTAAATCATCGGCCTTTTTCTCAGCAAGGCAGATATCGCAAACTCCACATTTTTCAGAATCAGGTTCATCAAAATAAGTCAGCAACTGAACACTTCTGCATTCCGGTTTTCCGGCATAGGCCAAAACAGCATTTATCTGATCTGTCTGAATTTTCTTACGCAGTTCAATATATTTTACATCAATATCTATATGTAGTAAATCAACTCTGGCACGTATATACTGCAGCTGTGGCTGATCTGTTTGAGGCAAATAAGACAGGATACCCTGATCCTGTAGGTTATTCAACAACCTCACTACATCATTAAACGACATTCTTACTTTCTTAGCGATTTCTGCTTCCTGAATTTTCACATATTGATCAAAAGCCCCACCGTACGATCTTAAAATGGCCTTGATAAGTGGATCATAGCCGGCATTTTCTATTTGAAAACGATAAACATCCTCATTGCCAACTGTAAACAACACCCTCGATTGTAAAAAAACATTTTCCGACAAGGTGATATATCCATCGCGTTCTAAAAACTTCAATGCCGCAAGTGTTTTTATTACCCCAACGTTAAACCTTTTGCAAAAGTCGGCAATATCAAAGTTAAAGCTTAGGCCCTCACCTGCCCCAAATGCCAACTGAAAATAGTTACCCAAATAATGATAGATCTTTTTAATCTCCTCTAGCGTAGGGAAGCTATTGGCGTATTTGGCTTGCAAAGCCATCTGATCTGATTTATTAGACAGCAAAACACCATAAGATCGTCTCCCATCTCTTCCTGCCCTACCTGCCTCTTGATAATACGCTTCTAAGCTATCTGGCAAATCCAGGTGAACTACAAATCGAACGTCAGGTTTATCAATACCCATCCCAAAAGCATTGGTGGCAACCATTACACGGATTACGTTTTTCTTCCAATCCTCCTGTCGTTTAAAGCGCTCTTCTTTTTCAACCCCTGCATGATAAAAATCAGCGGCAATACCATTCCTTTTCAAAAACAGCGCAATTTCAGAAGTTTCACGCCTGTTACGCACATAAACCAGTCCACTGCCCTTTACATTTTTTACAATATCTATCAGTTTCCTGTGTTTATCTTCGTCATCTAAAACTACATAGCTCAAGTTTTTACGTGCAAAACTCTGCACAAAAATCTTAGCATTTTTAAACTTTAACTTATCTACAATATCGTTTCTAACAAACTGGGTAGCAGTGGCTGTTAAAGCTAAAACAGGAACCTTAGGATGAATCTCCCTGATTTCACTAACCAATAAATAAGGTGGCCTGAAATCATAACCCCATTGCGATACACAATGTGCTTCATCAACCGCAATAAGATTTACATTCATGTAAGAAATCCTTTCCCTTACCAACTCAGAAAGTAAGCGCTCCGGCGAAAGGTATAGAAATTTAATATTGCCATAAATACAGTTATCCAAAAGGATATCGATTTCCCTTTTACCCATACCTGCGTAAATGGCCACAGCATTAATGCCCTTTTCCTTTAAACCCTCTACCTGGTCCTTCATTAACGCTACCAAAGGCGAAACAACAATGCATATTCCTTCCATTACCATTGCCGGTACCTGAAAGCAAAGCGATTTGCCTCCTCCCGTAGGTAATAATGCTAAGGTGTCATTTCCGTTTAAAACCGACCTGATAATTTCATCCTGCAAGGGCCTAAAACTATCAAATCCCCAGTATCGTTTTAATATCTCTACTTCACTCATAAAAAGGTTAAGCCCAAAACTATAAAAATGAACTGATATTACTAAATTGCGGGCTCAATAACAGCCGCTGCTTATGAAAACATCATTACCTCTATTATGTTTCCTAACTATATTCCATTTCAGTTACGCCCAGGAAAAAAAATGGGACATTGAAAAATATCAAGGTCCAACTAAAACGTTTAACATTAGTACAGACGAAGGGACCTGGATGAATTTAGATGTAAGCGCCGATGGCAAAGACATTGTTTTTGATCTTTTAGGTGATATTTATACCATACCTGTTGCAGGTGGTACGGCAACACTTTTAAGCGGAGGGATTGCCTGGGAGGTACAACCCCGTTTTAGTCCGAACGGCAAATACATATCTTTTACCAGTGATAAAAACGGAGCTGACAACATCTGGATTATGAACCGCGATGGTTCTAATAAAAGACAGGTTACCAAAGAAACATTCAGACTGCTAAACAATGCTACCTGGATGCCTAACAGCGAATATTTGATTGCCCGCAAACACTTTACCGGAAGTCGCTCTTTAGGTGCCGGAGAAATGTGGATGTATAGCATATATGGCGGCGAAGGCGTACAACTAACCCAAAGAAAAAATGACCAGCAAGATGCCGGCGAACCTAATGTATCGCCTGATGGCAGATATTTATATTTTAGTGAAGATGTATCACCAGGCCCTAATTTTGAGTATAGCAAAGATCCGAATGGGGTAATTTACGCCATCCGTCAGCTAGATTTAACTACCGGAAAATTAACTGATCTGATAGAGCAACCGGGAGGTTCTGCCCGTCCGCAAATATCGCCTGATGGCAAAATGATGGCTTACGTAAAACGCGTCAGACTAAAATCGGTACTCATTGTACAGAATATCAAATCAGGCGAAGAGTGGACGCTAACTGAAGATTTAACGCATGACCAACAAGAAACATGGGCCATATTTGGCGTTTATCCAAACTTTGCGTGGACACCAGATGCTAAAAATATCATTTTCTATTCTAAAGGAAAAATCAGAAAGATTGAGCTAAGCTCATTGGTCATTTCAGATATCCCTTTTAAAGTAACCAGCACACAAACCATACAGGAGTCGCTGCATTTCCCAAAACAGGTTTTTAGCGCCGAGTTCACTTCAAAAATGATCAGGCAGTTAACCACCTCTCCCGATGGTAAGTTTGTAGTTTTTAATGCTGCAGGCTTTTTATACAAAAAGGAGCTTCCAAATGGTACACCTGAAAGAGTTACCAATGGTATTGATTTTGAATTTGAACCAGACATTAGTCCGGACGGAAAATCTGTGATTTACACCACCTGGAGCGATGAATTTAAGGGAGCAATAAAAAAAGCCGACTTAAAATCGGGCAAAACAGTACCTCTAACAGAAGAAAAAGGTTTTTATTACTCTCCAAACTACTCTACCAAAGGTGATAAAATTGTATACCGCAAAGGTGTAGGGAACGATGTTTTGGGCTATGCATACGGCCGTGGCACGGGTATTTTTACCATGACGGCAGATGGCGCCGGAAAAACACTGGTATCTGAAAGTGGCATAAAACCTCAATTTAATAAAGATGATAGCCGTATCTTTTTTCAAGGCTATGAGAATGGCAAAAAAGCTTTTAAAAGTGTCGACTTAAATGGAGGCAAACCACTTACACATTACACCTCTACATATGTTACCCAATTTTGTCCTAGTCCAGATGGAAAATGGATGGCTTTTACTGAATTGTTTAACGCATATATTACCCCAATGGTTACTACAGGTGCTCCTTTAGACCTTTCATCAACCAACAAAGCCATTCCGCTAACCAGGGTTACAAAAGATGCGGGTACTTATTTACATTGGAGTAACGATGGCAGCAAACTGCTATGGACATTGGGTGAGCAATATTTTAGTCGTGAAATTAAAAACACCTTTAACTTTATAGAAGGTGCTCCACAAACTATCCCACCACTTGATTCAACAGGGATTGCTATTGGTTTACGTTTAAAAACTGATGTTCCTGACGGCATAACTGCTTTAAAAGGTGCCCGAATAATTTCTATGAAAGGCGATGAAGTAATTGAAGAAGGAACTATTATAATAGATCACAATAAAATTGCGGCAGTTGGTAAGGCTAGCGAAGTAAGCATACCTGATGGTGCCAAAGTGATTGATGTAACCGGAAAAACCATAATGCCGGGCATAATAGACGTACACGCACATTTGCGTACTAGTCCTGACGGCATCAGCCCACAACAGGACTGGTCATATCTGGCCAACCTTGCTTTTGGCGTAACTACTTCACACGATCCATCAAGCAACACTGAAATGGTGTTCAGTCAGTCAGAAATGATCAGATCAGGCCGTATGGTTGGCCCAAGATTATACTCTACCGGATCTATATTATACGGTGCCGATGGCGATTTTAAAGTGGTAATTAACAGTTTAGATGATGCCCTATCTAATCTTAGAAGATTAAAAGCAGTAGGCGCTTTCTCTGTAAAATCGTACAATCAGCCACGTCGCGATCAACGCCAGCAGATTTTAGAAGCTGCCCGTCAATTAAAAATGGAAGTGGTCCCTGAGGGAGGCTCAACCTTTTTTACTAATATGAACATGATTTCTGATGGCCATACAGGTATCGAACACAGCATCCCGGTTGCTCCGGTTTATAAAGATGTAATTTCATTTTGGAACAATACAAAAGTAGCTTACACACCTACCCTAATTGTAAGTTACGGTAGCCAATGGGGCGAAAACTATTGGTACGACAGAACCAACGTATGGGAAAACGAAAGACTGATGGCGTTTACACCTCGCCCTATTATTGATTCGCGCTCTAGAAGAAGAACTACTTCAGAATATGGAGACTACGGACATATCGAGGTATCGAAAGCAGTTAAGCAAATAGCTGATGGCGGTACTAAAGTAAACTTAGGTGCTCACGGACAAATACAAGGTTTGGGAGCGCATTGGGAGCTTTGGATGCTGGTACAAGGAGGCATGACTCCTTTGCAAGCCATCAGATCGGCTACTGTTAATGGTTCATTATACTTGGGCATGAACAAAGAAATTGGCTCTCTGGAAAATGGCAAACTTGCCGACCTGGTAATTATGGATGCTAATCCATTAGATGACATCAGGAACTCTGAGAAGATTAAATATGTAATGGTAAACGGTCGTATTTATGATAGTTTATCAATGAACGAGATTGGTGGTCGCGAGAAATTACGTGGTAAACTGTGGTTTGAGATGGGCAAAGGAATGGTTTATAGCTTCCCAACCGGAAACGCTGAAACCTGGACTTTCACCACTCCAAATTGCGAGTAAATATCTCTTGTGTTATTGGGGCCTTAGTAGGGCGTTAATAGGGCGTTGCTAGGGCCATAAGCCCTAGCAATGCCCCCGCAAGAACCTGCTAACCCTTCAAAAACACTCCCACAACAAGATCTAAGCGATATTATTTAGTTAAAATAATATCAACATTTGGATATTATATCATAACCATTCATTAAATTTATTATAAATGAACGGTTATGGGGATACTACCAAAACAAATCGCAGCCGTTATTCCAGAGAATTTTAGACAATCGGCAAAGCGACTTTTGCAGCGATTCTTTCAATTTGGACTAACAAAAACATCCGGAGGTAAGATCAATGCTATACTTTGGTCTTATGGTCACTTTGAACTGACACCCTTTATTATTTTCCAAGGATTTTCACAGGGTAAAAACCTCCTGCCTAATTTATATGGAGGTAAAAACTCCATATGGGAAGATCCGGAATGGCGTGGAATTATCCCAATACAGGATTTTAAAGTACAAAAGGATTTATTACGTCGCTTAAAAAAAGAAAAAACACTACCACCGGAAACACAACTACAAATAAAGGTAAATACCAACTTTAAAGAAACAATAACTGGCTGTTCCCGTACAAATGGTAAAAAGAACAGGGTTTGGCTAACTCCTGAATTTATACAATCAGCCTTAGAGCTTCATAAAATGGGAATTGCACATAGCGTTGAGGTATACCAAAATGGCATTCTTGTTGGTGGTGTAACAGGCCTTGCTATAAATGGATATTTCACCTCTTTAAGCTTATTTCATACGGTGGATAATGCCAGCAAAATCGCCTTCTATTATTTACTGGTTAAGCTCAAAAATGAAGGCTTTCTTTTACATCTAACTGGAGCTGCAGACTCGTGGTTTACACAATACGGGCTGATTAATATTCAAAAGGATGATTTTAGGGTAAGTTTAATGGAAGCAATCTCTACTCCCACTAAATTCTCGGCAACTGTACCTGAATTAACATTTTAAGAAACCGACAGTTTACAAATTCTGGGCGATTACAAATCCGTTAGCCCATGCCCATTGGAAGTTATAGCCACCAAGCCAACCGGTTACATCTACACATTCGCCACCGAAGTACAACCCAGGTATGTTTTTGCATTCCAATGTTTTAGAGGAAAGTTCATTAGTATCAATACCACCCCTCATTACCTCGGCTTTATCGTAGCCCTTATCTCCGGCAGGTTTTACCTTAAATAAGTGTATGGTTTTATGGATAAGTTCCAATTCTACCTTGGTTAATGATGCTACCTGCTTTTCTATCGGCAAAAACTTACTCATTGCATCAGTAAGTTTTTTAGGGTAAAACCTATTAAATACGGTAGAAAGTAGAGATTTCCCGTTCATCTTTCTCTCGTCTTCAATAAGGCTTGTAATATCTTTACCCGGCAGCAAATCGATATTAATCTCTTCGCCCCTTCTCCAATAAGAAGAAATCTGTAAAATGGCTGGGCCACTTAACCCCCAATGGGTAAACAAAATATTCTCTTCAAAAGCAATACGATCATTACTTACTTCGCAAAAAACACTGTTTCCTGAAAGCTGCGCGTACCAATCTTCGTCCTTTCCAGTAATGGTTAAAGGAACTAAAGCAGGTGCAGTTTCGATAATATTTAAGCCATGCTTTCTGGCAAAACGAAGTGCGAAATCTGTGGCTCCCATTTTGGGTATTGGCAATCCACCAGTAGCTACTACCAGCTTTGGAGCCCTTAGAATGCGTTGCTTCCCTCCTTTTTCGTATTTTATTTCAAAGGAGTTATCGTTAATAATTTCAATTTCCGATACCTGTGCATTGCAAATAATCTGCTGTTCAAAATCGGCACATATTGTAGTAAATACTTCTACAATATCTTTCGCATTTTTACCGTCCGGAAAAAGCTGACCTAAAGTTTTCTCTTTTCCTGTAATGCCATAAGTTTCAAAAAAACTTATGGTATCATCTACAGTCCACTGTGTAAATGCCGATTTACTGAAATGTTTATTGTTAGATATAAACTGTTCATCACTGGCAAACAGGTTGGTATAGTTACACCTACCGCCACCAGAGATCAGGATTTTAGCCCCCGGTTTATCGCTTTTTTCTAGTAGAATAACCTTTTTTCCGAGGTATCCTGCCTGTACTGCACACATCAATCCACAAGCTCCGGCTCCAATAATTATAGCATCTGCATCCATCAATCCGTTTATATTGTTATTTTTGTGCAAAATAAGCATAACTTTTTCATATTGATATGGCAAAACAGATAAGTGATTTAAAATTGGGCATACTTGGAGGCGGACAATTAGGTAGAATGCTGATACAAGAGGCTATCAATTATAACTTAACCACTTTAATTTTAGATCCCGACAACGACGCGCCTTGTAAACATATAGCTAACTACTTTGAATGTGGCTCAATTACTGATTTCGATACCGTTTATAATTTTGGAAAGAAAGCCGACATCATTACTATTGAAATAGAAAAAGTAAATATAGAGGCCCTTGAACAGTTAGAAAAAGAAGGAAAACATGTTTACCCACAATCGAGGGTAATCCGTTTGATTCAGGATAAAGGTGTTCAAAAACAGTTTTTTAAAGAAAATGATATTCCTACTGCTCCGTTTCAACTGGTAAACAGTAAGGAGGAAATGTTGAATAGCAACATTCCTTTCCCTTATATGCTTAAACAGCGCAAAGATGGTTACGACGGCAAAGGGGTAATGAAAATTAATAGTGCAGCTGATGTTGAAAATGCATTTGATGGTCCTTGTTTAATTGAAGAACTTGTAGATTTCGAGAAAGAAATTGCAGTAATTGTGGCAAGAAACCCTAATGGGGATATGAAAACCTTCCCAATGGTTGAAATGGAGTTCAATGCAGAGGCAAATCTGGTTGAGTTCCTGATTTCTCCTTCTACTTATCCTGAAGCTGTTCAGGAAAGAGCTGAAGTTATTGCTAAAAGCATTGCTTCATCACTAAATATCACAGGAATATTGGCGGTCGAAATGTTCATTACCAGAGATGGTAGCATTTTAGTAAATGAATTGGCCCCTCGTCCTCATAATAGTGGTCATCAAACCATTGAAGGTAATTATGTTTCTCAATTTGAGCAGCATTTAAGGGCTATCTTTAACCTGCCATTAGGTGACACCCGTTCAATAAACAACGCGGTAATGATTAACCTACTTGGTGAAAAAAATCATAATGGAGTAGCAAAATACCATGGTTTAGAAAAAATCATGGCGATTGACGGTGTATACGTACATTTGTACGGAAAAAAATATACCAAGCCTTTCCGTAAAATGGGTCACATTACTGTTGTTGACCAAAACCGCGAAAGTGCAATAGAAAAAGCAAATTATATTAAACATACATTAAAAGTTATTTCCTAATGAGCGTACAAGTTGGCATTATAATGGGCAGCAAATCTGATCTTCATATTATGAAGGATGCTGCTGATGTTTTTAAAGAATTCGGTGTAGAATTCGAAATGACAGTTGTTTCTGCTCACCGTACTCCTGAAAGGATGTTTGATTATGCAAAGCAGGCTGCTGATCGTGGTTTAAAAGTGATTATCGCAGGTGCCGGTGGCGCAGCGCATTTACCTGGAATGGTAGCTTCTATTACTGTTTTACCGGTAATCGGAGTTCCAGTAAAATCTTCGAACTCTATTGACGGATGGGATTCTATCCTTTCAATTTTACAAATGCCTAATGGTATTCCTGTTGCTACTGTTGCACTTAATGCCGCAAAAAATGCAGGTTTACTTGCTGTTCAGATACTATCAACAGCTGATGCAAGTCTTGCTGTTAAAATGCAAGCTTACAAAGATGAGCTTAGAAAGAAAGTTGAAGAAAGCGCTACAGAACTAGAAGGTTAGTATATAACATAAGTTTTTAGCAAAAGAAGAGATTTTGATTAAAGCCGGGATCTCTTCTTTTTTTAAAAGAATTCTTTGGGTTTAGTTACAAGCCTTTTTGAAATCTGCCTCTAGCACCTCAAAACCTAATGATTTAGCTTTCGTCAAATCGGCGCAGGCATTCTTTTTATCTTTAAGATCTAGTTTGATCATCCCTCGATAATAATATCCTTTACCGGATTTTGGATCAAGCTCAATCCCCTTATTTATATCAAGCATCGCACCCTTAAAATCATTAAGTATGGTTTTTATAAGTGCTCGAGTTACGTATGCATCTATAAATTTTGGATTTAACCTGATGGCTTGATTACAATCAGATAAAGCCTCCATGAACTTCTTGCTACTCGAATACATTACGCTCCTATCTCTATAAATGTCAGCTAAAAATGGATTAAGTGCTATGGCCTTACTATAGTTTTTGATCCCTGAAGCGAAATCTTTAAGTTCTCTATCAATATCCCCAAGCTTTTTATAATTCCATTCATCTGCCGGATTAAGTTTAATAAGCTTATTCAAATCCTGTTTTGCAGCCTGATAATCCCTAAGTTCAAGGTAAGCTTGTAAGCGATTTTCATAATTAAGGCTACAGCTATCACCAAGTTCAATAGCTTTAGTAAGGTCTTCAATAGCACCTTCATAGTTTTTCAAATCCATTTTAGAATACCCACGAAAAGTATAATTACTTGAATCTTTTGGGTTCAGCTCAATAATAGAAGTATAATCACCAATGACTGAACTATGATCATTAATTTCTCTACTGCTCATTGCACGGGCTTCATATGCTTTAATACTTCCAGGATCGATTTCAACAGCGATGTTAGCATCCTTTATCGCTCCAATATAATCCTTTGACGAAAACTTGGAAAAGGATCGACAACAATAAGCATCATAATGTTTGGGAGAGATTTTAATAGCCTGATCAAGATCTTCAATCGCCCCCTTATAATTCTCCATAAAATGCTTTGCTTTGGCACGATAGAGATAAGTATCTGAATCAATCGAATCTAATTCGAGAGATTTTGTAAAATCTACTATAGCCCCTGCATAATCTTCTACTTCCAGCTTCGCCATTCCCTTTTTATAATAGTCATTAGAAGATTGAGCCAGAGCAGCAAAAAATAAACAAAAAACTAAAACGATGGAGAGCAAGATTGGTTTCATAAAGTATTTAGATATTAGCACTAATATCTAAATACTAATTACAATTATCTAATTCAAATTAGGATTACTTGGAAAATTACTAACGTGCGCATATTTTGGGCCAAGGTTAATGATTACTTCTCTCCACAAATCTTCCTCATCATTTGAAAAAACAACATCAGCATGGTAACTATCTGATACTATCCAGGTGTTTTCTTTAAGCTCTTCTTTAAGTTGCTCTACTCCCCAACCTGAATAACCAATAAAAAACTTTATCTCGCTTGGGTCAATAATTTTACTGGTAATCAGAATTTTTAAGGCTTCAAAGTTACCTCCCCAATAAACGCCTTTGGCTATTTCTTCTCCATCATTTAATTTATCATAACAGCGATGAAGAAAATGGACTGTATCAGTTCCAACAGGGCCACCGATGTACACCGGGAAGTCCGCGTTTTCCAGTTCTGGAATCAAATCGCTTAATAGAAGCGCACTTTTTTGGTTCAATATAAAACCGACCGTTCCCTCTTCCTGATGCTCTGTAATTAAAACTACAGAACGTCTAAAATTGGGATCCATTAAAAATGGTTCAGAAATTAATAATTTACCTACAGATGGCTCTAAGCGACTTAACATTTTAGAAATTTAAAACAAAATTAACTAAACTAACCCTATTTTTGTGTATGAACCTTACTAAAGAAAATATACAAAACCTACGCCAAGATTATCGTTCTGCAAGTCTTTCTGAAAATGACGTAAATGCTAATCCAATTCTTCAATTTAAAAAGTGGTTTAAAGATGCTGTGGATGCACAGTTATATGAACCAAATGTGATGACTCTTGCCACTTGTGACAGGTTTGGAAAGCCATCGGCAAGAATTGTATTACTGAAGGATATTGACGAGGATGGTTTTGTATTCTATACCAATTATGAAAGTAAAAAAGGTGTAGATATAGTTGAGAACCCTCAAGCAGCATTGGTTTTCTTTTGGCCTGAATTAGAGCGACAGGTACGTATTGAGGGGATGGTAAGTAAGGTTAGTGAACAGGCTTCGTCCGATTATTTTCATTCTCGTCCAATAGGAAGTCAAATTGGTGCAACTGCATCTCCACAAAGCAAGGTAATTAGCGGCAGAGAATCTTTGGAGCGTAAAGTTGAGGAACTTACTACCCAATATGAAGGTCAGGAAATCCCGCGTCCGTTACATTGGGGAGGATATTTGGTTGAACCAACTCATATAGAATTCTGGCAAGGCAGACCTAGCAGACTTCATGACAGAATTGTTTACGATTTTGTGGATGGTTCATGGATTATCAATAGATTAGCGCCGTAAAAAAACTGTAAATGAAAAACATCTCGGTAATAGGCTCAGGTACTATGGGCAACGGTATTGCACATACTTTTGCGCAATTCGGACATCAAGTAAACCTTGTGGACATTAACAAGGAAGCTCTTGAAAAGGCAATAAACACGATCAGTAAAAACCTTGATCGCCAGGTTACAAAAGGGGCCATCACGGAGATGCAAAAAGCAGAAACGCTTAAAAATATCACTGTGTTTACTGATATGCAAACCGGTGTTGCTAGCGCAGATTTGATTGTTGAAGCTGCTACCGAAAACCTCGACCTAAAACTGAAGATATTTAAGGATTTGGATGCATTTGCCAAGCCTCAAACCATTTTAGCAAGTAATACTTCTTCTATTTCTATTACCAAAATAGCCTCAGTTACTAACCGTGGCGATAAAGTTATTGGAATGCATTTTATGAATCCTGTACCGGTAATGAAACTGGTTGAAGTGATTCGTGGTTATGCCACAAGTGATGAGACAACTGCCACTGTAATGGCCCTGTCTAAGCAGCTTGAAAAAGCTCCTGTAGAAGTAAATGATTATCCTGGCTTTGTAGCCAACCGTATATTGATGCCCATGATCAATGAGGCGATTTACACGCTTTATGAAAATGTTGCAGGTGTTGAAGAAATAGATACCGTAATGAAACTAGGAATGGCACATCCAATGGGACCTTTGCAACTTGCGGATTTTATAGGTTTAGATGTTTGTTTGGCCATTTTACGTGTATTACACGATGGATTTGGAAACCCTAAATATGCTCCATGCCCCCTATTGGTAAATATGGTTACTGCAGGTAACAAAGGAATAAAATCTGGTGAAGGTTTTTATAATTATGCCAATGGTGTTAAAGAAGCCAAAGTTGCAGCTAAGTTTTTATAATTCTAATTTTTAACAGTACTTTTGAATGGTTTAAGTATACTGTATTAGATGGTTTAAGTATACTGCATTATTTGTACCTGAACGCCATGTTATACTGACTTAAGCAAGTCATCACCTTGACTCATCCGAATCGCCATCCTGAATTTATTTCAGGATCTTGGAAGAGAAAGGAATTAAGCACTAAAATAAATGAACGAAAACCTTGATCCTTCTTCTGAAAGCCTAACTCCTATTGAACGTGATATAGAGAAAGTGCTGCGTCCACAAGCTTTTGAGGACTTTACGGGGCAAGAGAAAATCATGGAGAACCTTAAAATCTTTGTAAAAGCTGCAAAGTTAAGAGGAGAACCATTAGATCATGTTTTATTACACGGCCCTCCGGGTTTAGGCAAAACTACACTTTCGCACATCATTGCAAATGAAATGGGTGTAGGAATAAAGATAACTTCAGGCCCTGTTTTAGATAAACCAGGCGATCTTGCAGGATTACTTACTAATCTGGATACGGGAGATATTCTATTTATTGATGAGATACACAGATTAAGTCCACTTGTAGAAGAGTATTTATATTCTGCAATGGAGGATTTTAAGATTGATATCATGCTGGAAAGCGGACCTAATGCCCGTTCAGTACAAATTAGTCTGAATCCATTTACACTAGTGGGTGCAACAACCCGTTCGGGCTTATTAACAGCACCTTTAAGAGCAAGGTTTGGGATTAACTCAAGACTAGCCTATTATGATGCTAAATTACTTACGACGATTGTTTTAAGATCATCAGATATACTAAACACTCCAATTACTGAAGAAGGTGCATATGAAATAGCAAGGAGAAGTCGCGGTACCCCTCGTATTGCCAATGCACTATTAAGACGTACAAGAGATTTTGCTCAAATAAAAGGAAATGGCAAGATTGACACAGAAATTGCCCGCTATGCACTTAATGCTTTAAATGTTGATGAGCATGGTTTGGACGAAATGGATAATAAAATCCTAACCACCATTATTGATAAGTTTAAAGGTGGCCCTGTTGGCTTAAAAACAATTGCTACCGCAGTGGGTGATGATGAAGGAACGATTGAGGAGGTTTATGAACCTTTCCTTATACAAGAAGGTTTTCTAATGCGTACCTCTCGTGGTCGCGAAGCTACGGAAGCTGCGTATAAGCATTTGAAAAGAAATTTCCCTGGTCAAACAGGTAAACTATTTTAATCATCTTACTTCATTAGCCTTTAAAAAACAGCCAATAGATCAACAAAGCAACAACAAGGATGGGAATTATCCATTTTAATACCGGAGCGGCTCCGTTTTTATCATATTCATCTACTGCCTGACGTGATGGTCCCGGATCATCCTGATGCTTTGAATAATTCGTCTCTACTGGCTTATGAGGTTTTAGCGGCTCTTGCGAGTGTTTAACATCTTCATTATCCATAACAGTAAGTTTTAGTTACTTAATAAACAATTAAAGACCTTAAAGGTTTGATAAGCAAAGGTTATCTTTGCATTTCATGAACAGTAATTCGGCAAAATACAGCAAAATGATTAAGGATGAAGCCCTCCGATTAGGCTTCATGCAATGCGGTATTGCCAAAGCTGAATTCCTTGAAGATGAAGCACCAAGGCTCGAAAAGTGGCTTAACAATAATTACCATGGGGAAATGGCTTACATGGAAAATCACTTTGATAAACGTTTAGATCCCCGGTTACTGGTTGATGATTCAAAATCCGTAATATCATTAACACTGAACTATTTCCCTGAAGCGCAACAGACTGACCCTAATGCGCCAAAAATATCCAAATATGCTTATGGTACCGACTACCATTTGGTGATCAAGGATAAGCTGTTTCAACTGCTTAATTTTATTTCAGAAGAGATTGGTGAGGTTAGTGGTCGAGCTTTTGTAGACTCCGCCCCTGTTTTGGATCGTGCATGGGCAAAACGTGCCGGTATTGGATGGATTGGAAAAAACAGCAACCTGATTAGTAAAAAAAGCGGATCATTCTTCTTTCTGGCTGAACTTATTGTGGATTTAGAACTGGAATATGATAATGCTTTTGAAACAGACCATTGTGGTACATGCACTAAATGTATAGATGCCTGTCCTACTGATGCTATATTATCGCCATTTATTATTGATGCGAAGAAATGTATTTCTTACTTAACCATTGAGTTGAGAGACGAAATACCAAAAACGTTTAATGATAAAATGGAGAACTGGATGTTTGGATGTGATATTTGTCAGGATGTATGCCCATGGAACAGGTTTTCTGTACCCAATACTGAGCCGAAGTTTCAGCCTAATGAGAACCTGCTAAACATGAAACGTGAAGACTGGCTGGACATCACAGAGGATGTTTTTAAAAGCATATTCAAAAACTCGGCAGTTAAAAGAACTAAATTCAAAGGGCTTACAAGGAATATAGATTTCATAAAAAAACTACCCGAATAATTAATCCGGGTAGTTCTAAATAACTTATATTATTCGGGTCTCTCGACTATTTTCCGAACTTCATTTTTAACTGTTCCAACATATCATTTGTAACATCAACTGCAGGTTTTTCCTTTTTTGGCTGAGGTTTAAATACGGGTCTAGCCTGATTTGGAGTAGTAGGCTTACTAGCTACATTGGGTTGGGCTTGTTTAGGAGCCTGAGCCTGCTGACCTTGCTGTTGTTTTTCAATCTTTAATTTTTCTTTTTTTTTGTTCCATCTATCCCATATTTCACCTAACTTTTTCTTGGTGTATAAAGGAAAGTCACCTTGCTTCATCCAGGCATAGTAACTTGGCTCAATATCAAAAACCTGTTCTACTGTTTTACCTTTATGTTTTCCGAAATTGAAAGTTTCTTCATCATTTTCATTAAAAACCATTCTGCCGGCAAAATCAACAGGTTTATTCATATTGGTAAAAGTATGCAAAGCCTCTACATCATTCTGTACTGGTTTTGATATATTACCTTGCTTATCTTCGAACTCGGTATCTTTATAACGTTCAATCTGAGCTAATAAAACATGATAAGTAGCTGTAATATCAGCCTCTGCTGAATGCGCGTTAACGATATCTTTATCACAATAGAACTTATATGCAGCGCGTAATGTACGTTGTTCCATTTGATGGAATACATTCTGAACATCAACAAACTTTCTATCGTTCATATCAAAATCTACACCTGCTCTTAAAAACTCTTCAAGCAAAACAGGAATATCAAATCTGTTAGAGTTGTATCCGGCTAAATCAGCATCGCCAATAAAATCAGCAAGTTCTTGTGCTACATCTTTAAATGTTGGCTCATTAGCGATATCCTTATCATAAATTCCGTGAATTAATGATGACTGTAGTGGTATTGGCATTTCAGGATTAATACGTAAAGTTTTAATCTGTTCTGAGCCATCTGGCATAGCTTTTAGTATTGCAATTTCTACGATACGATCAGCACCAACATTAATTCCTGTAGTTTCTAGATCAAAAAAAGCAAGCGGACGATTTAAATTTAATTTCATTTTTAACATTTTGTAGCTTTTCAAAAGTCGTAAAAATCATCCATTAATCCTTAACTTAATTTGACAATCCGCTAAATTCAGAAACAAATGGTTTTAATGTATATTTTTATTTCCTTTGCTAAATCAATCTTATATAACAATATCGCTCCAGTATGAAACTCTTTTGTATTACCTTTCTTTTAACGTTTTTTTCGACCGCCTACCTACACGCACAGGACTTTGAATACGGCAAAATTACCGGAAGTGATGTTGAACTAAAAAATACCCGTCTAGATAGCACTGCCAATGCCATGGTAATCAAAGAATTTGGAACTGCTTCAGTACAACTTGATAATGCCACTGGAAAAACTTACATCGATTTTGAATACCACGTACGTATTAAAATTTTCAATAAAGAAGGTTTTAATCATGGAAATATTGTGATTCCTTTAAGGATATACCGTGATGGTGAAGATGAAATTAAAGAGTTAAAAGCCACAACAATCAACTTTACAGACGGAAAATTGGTTACTACAGAGCTTGATAAGAAAAAGGTATTTACTGAGAAAAGGAACAAATACGTTTCGCTTACAAAGTTTACCATGCCCAACCTGATGGATGGAAGTATTATAGAGTATAGCTATCGTATGAGCTTACCAAGCGTTTTCAATTTCAAAACCTGGGAGTTTCAATCTGATATACCAAAACTACACAGTGAATATATAGCCAATATTCCTGCGATGTACAACTACAATGTTTCATTAAGAGGAGTGCAAAAATTTGCCAAGCAAAATGCTGAATTAAAGAGAGAATGCCTTAGTATTAATGGAACTAAAATTGACTGCTCAAAAATGACTTACATCATGAAAGATGTTCCGGCTTTGATTGAAGAAGATTATATGACCGCCCCAAGCAACTTCAAATCAGCTATTTACTATGAACTTTCTGACTATGTGTTAATGAATGGGGGTAAAAAAAGTATCACTAAAACCTGGAAAGACGTTGATTATGAACTAGTATCGGAAAAAGCATTCGGGGATCAAATGAAGAGGAAAGATGTTTTCAAAGAGCTTCTTCCGCAGATAATAGGAAATGCCAGTGATGACCTTAGTAAAGCAAAAGCAATTTACACTTACATTGGAAAGAACATAAAAATGAATGGTTTTATTGGTATGTACAGTGAAACTAATATTAAAACTGCCTTAGAAAAACATTCAGGAAATACCGGAGATATTAACCTTGCTTTAATTGCAGCATTGAGTGCTGCAAATCTGGATGCTGAAGCCGTAATACTATCAACCAGGGCAAATGGAGTAGTTAATAATTTATATCCCGTGATCAGTGATTTTGATTATGTGGTTGCTAAAGTAAACATCGGCGATCAAAGTTACTTACTTGATGCATCTCAACCGCTATTACCTTTTGGCTTATTGCCATTGCAGTGTATAAATGGAAATGGCAGGGTTATAAATTTGAAAAAGCCTTCTTATTGGTATGATTTAAAAGCCAGTCAAAAGGAGTCGACAAAGTATATTTTGGATGGTGAATTAACCAGTGATGGGAAGCTAAAAGGTAAATTAACTACTTATTCATCGGGATATGCCGCGCTTAAAAAGCGCCAACGTATAGTAGCTGCCAACTCTGTTGATGAATATGTGGAGAAATTAGACGAGCAAATGCCTGGAATTAGCATACTTAAACACTCTATAGAAAATGTGGATAGTTTAGATAACCAGCTTGTTGAAATATATGAAATTGAGATGAAGGTATTCGACAATTTAAATGCTGACCAATCGTACTTCAACCCCTTCTTTATTGACCGTATCAGTAAAAATCCTTTCAATTTAAATGAAAGAACTTATCCGGTGGACTTAGGGGCAGCAAATGAAGAAAGAATTTCAATGATCATTAAACTCCCGGCCAATATTAGTGTTGCAGATAAGCCAAAAGATATGTCTCTAGCCCTTGCAGACAATGGTGGTAAGTACCTGACTTCAACAGCAATGCAAGATGATTCGTTTATCTTCAATCAAGTGCTCCAGTTTAACAAACCTATTTACGATTCTGAGGATTATTTATCGCTCAAGGAGTTTTATAGCCGAATTATACAAGTACAAAAAACCGATATTGTATTTAAAAAAACCAAGTAAATGCTAAAGAGATTATTAGTACTGATTTTGATTGCTGCTGCTTTTAATGGATATACACAGGAACAGCCTGATTATAACGTTGAAAACATTCCTTCTGCATTAAAAAGCAGAGCCAATGCCGTAATCAGAAATATGGAGACTACTGTTGACATGCGTGCTCCGGAAAATGTAATCCTTAATGTTAAAAAAGCAGTTACAATTCTGAATAAAAATGGAGAGCAAGCTGCAGGCCTGTATATTTTCTATAACAAGGCTACCTCCATTAAAAGTGCTAAAGGTATTATTATGGATGCTTTCGGAAAACCAACAGGTAAATTCTCATTAAGCAATTTCCTGGATGAAAGTGCTGCAAATGACTTTTCTCTATTTGAAGATGCACGGATTAAAAAATATGTTCCAAATGTTTTAGCCTATCCATATACCATTATCTACGAGTATGAAATAAGGTATAAACAAAACCTTATTATTCCCGATTGGTATGCCACCCCCTACTCTGATGTTTCTGTTGAGAAAAACACTTATACGTTTATTTCGAAACCTGATGATAAAATACGTGTAAAGGAGTATAATTATAAAGGTAGTCCTGAAGTAGAAAAAACAGATAAATTAACTAGTCGGACCTGGAAAGTAAATAACCTAAGTGCACTTAAGCGCGAACCTTACGCACCAGATCCGGACAATTACCTTACCTACGTAAAAATAGCGCCAGAGCAATTTACTTATTACGGGCATAAAGGAAATTACAGCAATTGGCAGGAATTAGGTAAGTGGGTTTATGATGATCTTGTAAAAACCAGGCAAACGCTTTCTCCTGACATCATTCAAGAAATGAACGATCTGGTAAAAGGATTAGATACTGATAAAGAGAAGGCAAAAAAGATTTATGAATATGTTCAAAAGAAAACAAGATATATCAGTGTACAAATTGGTATAGGTGGTTTTCAACCTTTTGAAGCTTCAGAAGTACACCGTGTTTCTTATGGCGATTGTAAAGCACTTGTAAACTACACACAGAGTTTGTTAAAGGCTGTGGGCATAAACAGTCTTTATTGCGTTGTATATGGCGATAGCTATAAAAAAAGTATGGATGTGGATTTTGCAAGTATGGACCAGGGTAATCATATTATTTTATGTGTACCACTTAAAAATGACACAACTTGGTTAGAATGTACCAGTCAGGACAGCCCGTTTGGTTATTTAGGTAGCTTTACTGATGACCGTATTGTGCTAGCCTGCACAGAAGAAGGAGGAAAACTGCTAAAAACGCCAGTATTAACTACCGCCGCCAGCTTATTAAAACGCAAAGCGGAACTTAATCTGGATAAGGATGGAAATATCAATGGTAAGCTTCAAACGAACTTTAGTGGTTCTCAATATGATAATTACCGCCGTATTATTGGCAAACCTACATCTGAACAATTGAAGCTGCTAAAGGAAGAATACGATATCGATAATATAGACTTCAGTAATCTTAAACTCACTCAAAAAAAAGACAGTAACCCGGTAACATCAGAATCATTAGATTTCACTATTCAGAAATATGCCCCCCGCACCAATAACCGAATTTATATGGTTCTTAATGCTTTCAATAAAACAAATTCAATTCCTGAAGTTAGAAATAGAACACTACCCGTATATGTAAACAGGGGGTTTACTGATGAAGATGAGATAGTTTACAATGTCCCCGATGGATATAGCATAGAAGCAAAACCTGAAGACCGAGAAATTAAGTCACCTTTTGGGAGTTATACTATAAAAGTAAAAATGGAAGGTAAAAAACTAACCTACAACAGGAAGTTCGTACTAAATAACGGAACATATCCTGCTGATACGTATGAAAACTTTATGCGCTTTTTTAGTGATGTAAGCAGTTCTGATAATGGCAAAGTAGTTTTTAAAACAGACTAGCTTAGAAAAATAATGCCTAACGCTATTCCGATAACCATAATCAAATACATTAATATTTCGGTTGTTGCAAAGCGCTTGTATTTGTTCCAGAAGGAATCTTGTTGTTCTGACATTGTTTAGTTTTTAAAAGAGCCTGCTTTAACCATTGCTTTTTGATAAGCAGGTAAACTTAAATCATCAACTACTACACCTCTGGTTGTAGAAGCATGAACAAAAAAAGTATCATTGAGATATATGCCAACATGATCAACTGCACCGCCACCAAAAGAGAAAAAGATAAGGTCTCCTTCTTTTAATTGGCTAATGCTCTTTTCTTTAATTGTTGTTGCTTGATCGCGTGATCTTCTTGGCAGGCTAATACCATAAATATCCTTTTGTAATAAAAAAGCAAAACCTGAGCAGTCAATTCCACCCTTATCCAATCCTCCAAGACGATACCTTACCCCTGTCCAGTCATTAATAAATCGGTACAATTGCTTGCTCTTTAAATGCGACATGGCATAAGCTACCTTAGAAGCTGAATTAGGGCTTACAGTTGGTTTTCTTGAACCACATGAAGACAACACAATTAACATAAGTATAAAAAGTATGCCTTTAATATTGTTCTTCTGTAGTTTCAAAATTATCATAGCCTTATTGTTTAATTATTCTTTGTATCTCATCAAGCTTTAAGAGCGCCTCAACCGGGGTAAGTATATTTACATCAAGGTTGTTAAGCGTATCTCTTATTTTTACTAAAACAGGATCATCAATGGCAAACATTTGTAACTGATAAGCCTGATTTTGAACCTTTTTAATGCTGTCTTTAATACTTTGACCTTCTGTTCTGTCTATTTCAAGCTTTTTAAGAATCTCATTTGCCCTGTTGATCAGTTTAGCAGGCATACCGGCCATTTTAGCAACATGAATACCAAAACTGTGCTCACTGCCACCCGGCACTAATTTACGTAAGAAAATCACCTTATTTGAGACCTCTTTAATGGATACATTAAAGTTTCTAATGCGGCTCATGGTATTTTCCAGCTCATTTAATTCATGATAGTGAGTGGCAAATAATGTTTTTGGTCGTGCGGTTGGATGCGTATGCAAAAACTCTGCAATTGCCCAAGCTATTGAAATACCGTCGTATGTACTTGTTCCTCTACCAATTTCATCAAGGAGAATTAAGCTGTTATCCGAAATGTTGTTTAGGATACTGGCCGTTTCATTCATTTCTACCATGAATGTACTCTCTCCAGAGGAAAGGTTATCAGAAGCACCTACCCTTGTAAAGATCTTATCAATTAACCCAATACTCGCAGCTTTAGCCGGCACAAAACAGCCCATTTGAGCCATTAATACAATTAGCCCTGTTTGTCTTAATATAGCGGACTTACCCGACATGTTGGGACCAGTAATGATAATGATCTGCTGAGTATCATTATCTAAGAACACATCATTGGTGATGTATTCTTCTCCTACAGGTAACCTTTTTTCAATTACCGGGTGTCTTCCACCTTTAATATCTAAAGCTTTTCCCGTGGTAATTTCAGGCTTTACATAGTGATTTTTAATCGCCAATTGAGCAAAGCACAACAACACATCTAGTTGTGCGATCTGAAAAGCATTTAATTGAATTTGCTTAATATATGCAGATACCTGATATACCAATTCATTGTATAAGCGAACTTCTATCTGCTGAATTTTTTCTTCGGCACCAAGTATCTGCTCTTCATACTCCTTTAGTTCAGGAGTAATATATCGCTCAGCACTTACAAGTGTTTGTTTTCTAATCCAGTCTGCAGGTACTTTATCTTTATGCGTATGGGTAACCTCTAAATAATATCCAAAAACATTATTAAAAGCTATTTTTAAAGAAGGTATACCAGTAATGGCTGCTTCTCTTTTTTGAATTTCAACTAAGTAATCTTTACCTCCAAAGGCTATTTTTCTAAGCCTATCCAGGTCTTCATCAATCCCATCAGCAATTACATTCCCCTTGATTAACAAAGCAGGTGGATCTTGCTGTAATTCTCTTTCGAGTTTTTCTCTGATGGTTAAACATGGATTTAATTGATCTGCAAGAACAGATAAGAAAGGGTTTTTCACCTCTTCAGCTATCTTTTTAACAGATTCTATATGATATAATGCTTTTTTTAACTGACAAAGCTCTCGAGGCCCTACTCTTTGTAGTCCTACTTTGGAAATCAATCTTTCCAAATCACCGATCTGCTTGATATGAGTTAAAAACTCATCTAAAAGAGATTCTTTTTTAATCAGAAATTCAACAACACCTAAACGCTCTTGAATAGGTTTTAATTCCTTTAGAGGCATTATGATCCATTTGTGTAACAAACGGGCACCCATTGGAGTTGATGTTTGATCAAGTACCTCAAAAAGCGTAACAGCATTATCGTTTGTAGAGCTAACCAACTCCAGGTTTCTAATCGTAAAACGATCTAACCATACGAACTTCTCTTCCTCTAAACGAGAAATTGATGAAATGTGTTTTAAATTGCGATGCTCAGTTTCGTTCAAATAATGAAGAACTACTCCCGCAGCAACAATCCCTGTTTGTAGTTTATCAACTCCAAATCCTTTTAAAGAGGTTACCTCAAAATGCTTGGTTAAAATTTCATTTGCGTAATCGCTGGTAAATGCCCAATCGTCTAAATGAAAAGTATAAAACTTGTCGCCAAAATTCTCAAGAAATTCTTTTCTTTTACTTTTCTGAAAAACGACTTCGTTTGGCTTAAAGCCTTGTAAAAGTTTATCTATATATTCCACATCTCCTTGTGCAACAAGAAATTCACCTGTCGAAATATCTGCAAAAGATACACCAATACTATTTTTATCAAAATAAACAGCGGCCAAATAATTGTTAGATTTTTGGCTTAAGATGTTATCGCTATAAGCTACACCAGGCGTTACCAATTCCGTAACACCTCTTTTAACAATTGTTTTTGTTGTTTTAGGATCTTCCAACTGGTCGCAAATTGCCACCCTTTGGCCTGCTCTAACCAACTTTGAAAGATAATTATCTAATGAATGATGTGGGAAGCCCGCTAATTCTAAAGCACCATTTGGGCCTGTACCTCTTCTGGTAAGTACAATACCTAATATCTGTGATGTTTTAACTGCATCCTCGCCAAATGTTTCATAGAAATCGCCAACCCTAAACAGTAATAATGCGCCCGGATACTTTGCTTTAATAGCATTGTATTGCTGCATTAACGGGGTTTCTTTAGTATTATCTTTAGCCAAAATGATTCTGTTTACAAAATCGTAAAGATACTATCTTGATATATAGGCTTTATGATTTGTTGAAAATTTAAAAAATGTTTATAGGTTTAAAGTTTAGCAATATAGGATAGGAATAAATCCAATGCTTCTCTTTTCTTATCTGTGAGATCGAAATCGAGTTTGTGGAATAGATAATCGTCTAAATCAAAATCATCGCGAACAGGTAAGTCTTTTAATAATTCAGATCGGTGACCTAAGCCAAAGGCTAGTGCTTTATTAAATTCATCAATAAAGGATTGAGGAATAGTTTTATTGGCGACCCATGCTGCGTAAACAAACGGCAAGCCAGTAAAGGTCATCCATTCTTCTCCCATATCATAAGCAAACTGATAATCAGTTTTTTTACCAAAAGTTCTGTCGCCTATTAAAACTATAGCATCCGTTTTAGCATTGATATCGGTTGTAAATTCGATATCTTGTTTCCAGTGAAACTTCAACAATACTTTTGCAAGATTATTTGAGGTACGAGAATGGCTATCTAACCTTACGGTTTTAATTTCTGAAATGGCAACATCACTAAAAATAAATACCGAGTTCACTGCTCCAACTGAACCAATACAATAGTTTGCTACAATATTGGCATTAGGCACGTATGGTATAGCTGCCACAGGAATTAAACCTATATCAACCTGATTATTAATTAATTTTGCTGCACAATCTGATGGGATATCTAAACTTAGATCTATCTTACTTAAAATTTCCGAATGCTCAATTCCGTAAATGAAGGGCTTAGTATTTGTATAGGAAACTGCAGATATTTTAATATTACTCAATGGAATTATTTTAAATGGTCGGTATTATTGAACTCAATGATATTAAATTCATCGCCTGTAAGTTCAACTTTATAAAGTGTAGTATTTTGATGAGGAAAATCTCCCATTTCTGACAAAGGCTTGTTCATAAGTAAACAGAGCAATAAACGCATTGCACGGCCATGCATGCAAATTAAGATTAGCTTTTCATCTTTTCTGGATTTGATAAGATCCATCGCTTCTTTAAGCCTAACCAACACTTGATTAGGACTCTCTCCTCCTTCAAAATGAGCATCATAATCGCCATCATTCCATGCCTGTACAATCGCTTTAAATGCAGCCATTGCATTATCATCATTAGGTTTACCTTCCCATTTACCCCATGCAAGCTCATCTAAACCAGCCACTTGTTTCCATGGAGTACCAGCATCAATAAACCCTTGAACTGTTTGATGTGTACGCTTTAGTTTTGAGGTATAAACTTTTTCAAAAGGCACATCTTTATACATTGCGTAAAAAGCAGCGGCCTGACTCCTTCCGGTATCGTTAAGATCGCTATTAATTCCCCGGCCTTGTACAATTCCTAATTTATTTAATTCCGTTTCACCATGTCTGATGATGTATATTTCCTTATCCATTAGTTAATTACAGGTAATTTGTAGTACTGAGGCTTCACTTCATTCTCAAAAACGAAATCGGTATAATCTGTTACCACATTATATAGAGTATCTCTTTCTATCGGCTTGCGTTTTACCTGTTTTATGAGATTTACAAGATCTTGGGTACTCATTGCAGGATGTTGCTCCTCTGCACCGGCCATTGAGTAAATTTTGGTGGTATCATCAAGTGTACCATCTATGTCATCTACTCCAAAGTTCAGTGAAAGCTGAGCTGTTTGTCGGCTAATCATTGCCCAATAAGCTTTTATGTGATCAAAGTTATCCATGTAAATACGCGCAATTGCATAATTTCTCAGGTCTTCAATTACAGATACCTCAGGTACGTTACTCATTTGATTGTGCTGATTTCTGAACTTTAGTGGGATAAAAGTTTGGAAGCCTCCTGTCCTATCTTGCAATTGGCGTAATTGTTCCATATGATCTACACGATGTTCATATTTTTCGATATGACCGTATAGCATCGTTGCGTTAGAACGCATCCCTAACTTATGCCATTCTTCGTGTATAGCCAACCATTGTTCGCCGGTACATTTATCTTTAGATATAAGGTCTCTAACTTCAGGATGAAAAATCTCTGCTCCTCCACCAGGAATTGACTCCAATCCGGCTTCTTTCATTAACCTCATACCAGTGGCGTAGTCAATTTTAGCCTTCTTAAATATATAATGATATTCTACAGGAGTTAGTGCTTTAACATGAAGTTCAGGGCGGTGTTTTTTTATTGCAGTAAATAAAGCTGAATAAAAAGCAACATCATATTGAGGTAAAACCCCTCCTACAATGTGTACTTCGGTAACAGGTTCATCATCATACTTTTTAACAACGTCGAGCATCTCTTGCATTGTTAATGCCCAGCCTTCTTCTTTCTGTTTAATTAAGCGGGAATATGAACAAAATTTACAATCGTAAACACAAAGGTTAGTCGGCTCTAAATGAAAGTTACGGTTAAAATAAGTCTTATCACCGTGCTTTTGTTCTCTTATATAGTTAGCCAAAGTACCTAGGTAACCCAATTCGGCATGTTCATAAAGATAAACACCCTCGTCAAAAGTAATCCGTTCTTGATTTTGTACCTTTTGTGCAATTGATTTAAGTGCCTCAGGAAGATCTGGATCGTTTAAAATCAGAGCTAGTTTTGAAGTAGTATCCATTTATAACGTATAATGAACAAAAGTAAGATAAAATCAACAGATAACCCCTTTTTAAGGGATATTACCTGTCAGGGTTATGTAAAGAGCGCTAACCAATTTTTACTTTACAATTCTATTTATCAAATCATTTAGCTGCTTGTCAGACAGTTGCTGAGGCGCATACATTTCCTGGTCCTCCGTCCACGCTTTATCCATTTTAAAGTAGTCGACTATTGGAGCTTCCGGATCGCTCATTTTTGCCAGTTCCTGTTCTGTGAACTTTTTCCAGCGGGATAAATATAATGAACCTAGCAAACCGCTCCACTCTTTATGAGCATACTCATGAAGATCTGTTGCCGCATTATAATCCGGCCCCCAGTAGGTGATTTGAATTTTAGCATTTTTTATAGCATTGGCTTTGTCTTCAGCCGTATTGCCAAAATTCAAGGCTTGCTTTAGCCATGTATTTAATGAAAAATATTTTGATGAACTCAATAAAGAATCTTGTTGAAGAATCAACTGCTGAAATTTATCACTGCTTTTTTTAAATTTCACTGCATCCTTAGCTTTAATGGCATCTGTCATTTCCAGATAAACCTCATCACCAATATTAGCCTGCAACTGTCTTACAAAGTCTATTTTATCAACCTGATATGTTTCATTGTCCTTAAAATCATTGGACGCTGCTACGAAAAGTTTAACGGCCTCTTTAAACTTGGCCGGATCATAGTTTCTTTTCCTAGTTCCCCACGAAGAAACGCTTTTAATATCAATACCTGGTCTGGCACAGAATATCGATTCAGAAGGTCCTTCCTGATAAATATCAGGGCTGCTATAAGCTGTTTCCAATAACAATTGCCAAGCTTTCTCTAATGTCGGTGTGGTTTTTCCATAACGGAAAGCCTGATATTTTTTAATCCATTGCTTAACATCTACACGCTCCTTATGCCATCCAAGCTCAAGCATCAGGTCAAACGTAACCGGATTATTGTAAATACCTTCAGGTATAATTCCAACGCCTTTTAAAAAGGTTCCGTATTGACTGTTTTTAGCGCGGTAAACCTCATCAGCAAATCGTTGAAGTTTTCCATACAGACCATTCTTTTCACCAAAATTACTTACGTTGCTCCAAACAAAAGGAGTTCCATTATAACCTTTACGCTTTTCCCAGTTGTTGGTATTTTCTCCAAACAACTCTATCACAAGTGTTTTTTTTCTATTTAATCCGTCTAGCAATTTAGGAGAAGGATTTTCCTGCCAGCCTTGCAACACCCAGGTACTACCCGGAAAATTATCCTGCATTACTTTTTGTATTGCTGCGGCCGATGTAGTTACATCAGTTCCTTTTGAACTGCCTCCCTCATGAAAAGGATCCCCACCAAAATAACGCAGTTCTCTTCCATACAATGTCTTCATTTCATTGTAGTAAATATCTGCTAGCTTCGAAAAAGCAGGATCTTCAGTTAAAAGAAAGTCGGGGCGCTGAAAGCCGCCAGCCCATTTACCTTGCTCAATTACTTTGATGTCCATTTTAGTTTTTAAGGAAGTTGGTATCATTCCATAAAAACCATGCATTAAGGGTTCTATTTCAAGCTCTTTCATCCTTTTAAGGATTTTCTGTTGAAGCTTTGCCTGCTGATCTATAAAATTTTGACTAACCGGACCACCCCAACCTTCAAGATTCCCCATTAACCACCATGCGCTAAAGGCAGGTCCTGCAATAAAATCAAGCGTTTCCTTCTCTGAATAACCCAGCTTTCTTAAAGTATTTTGCCATACCGCCTCCATACCAACTGGGGCCAACATCAAATTTACTCCATTTAAAGCCATCCAATCCAGCTCTCTTTCCCAGTCTTCCCATTTATAAAAACTCATCGAGTAATTTATGGTACAGTAGTTTAATGCATAGCGAACTGGATACGGCGAAACAATTCTTATTTTCTGCTTAATTACAGGAAGCTTTGTTACCGACGAAAGATTATCTCCAAAATGAGACATACTTCGATTACAATAGTATTTTAAGTACCAATTTAAAGCAGATGATGCTGCACTGGAGCTTGATGCTCCAATATGTATTTTATTGTTTCGCATGGAAAGCTCGAAGACTTCATTCCAATTGTCGGACGGGATTATACTAAATGACAAAGATGAAGCTAACCATGGCACTCTTCTCTCGGCAATTTGTTTAACCGACTGATAAGTTTGGGCTTTTAGTGAAAAGAACGAGCCTATTGTAAGTAAGGCAACTAAAAAAGACTTTGTTTTTAAAGAGAAATGATTCATTTATATAGCTTAAAAAGTATCATACTTTACTAAAAAGCAAAACATGAGGTTTAGATGGGATAAATTTAGTAAAACCAAGCAAATTATGTGCTTACAAATATTTTTAAACTTATCTTAACCTAAAAGAAGATGTCCAAAAAGGTTTAATTACCATTTGATTCTGCCGATCGCTATTCTGAATTTATTTCAGAATAGCGATCCCTACTTTTTGGACACCTGATTTTTACTTATCCCACCACACCCTTGATGTTAGGGCATCACCACCATTTAATCTAGTAACTGCAGCTTTGTAGTTCTCAGGATTATTCAAAGCTTCAGATGATAGGTATATCATTCTTCTGGGGATGGTTCCGTTAGTTACATTACCGATATACTTAACAGGTATCAATTTAGGGTAGTCTGATCTTTTCCAATTTAACCACGATTCAATAAAATTAAAGTTGGTGCCTGTAGCCACCCAATACTGGGTATTAATTTGATCAAGGGCTATTTCCAGATCAGATTGGTTTAGCGGATGCTCATTTACATAGGCGTTAATGATTTCAGGGGCAATTTCAGCCTGTACATCTTGCTGCTCCATTGATTGTAATGCGCCTCTAAGACCATTTGAATAATGTTGAGCCGCAGTGCCGGAAACATTCCAACCCTTCAGCTTTGCCTCAGATAGTAAAAATTCTGTTTCGGCATATGTTATGATAAAAATCGGTCCTCCAAGTTTCAAGTACACAGAGGTTCTTGGTCTTGAATATTTACCTAGTGGAGCAAAATCAGCACCTGAACCTGTTCCCCCGGGATACAATGGATGTTTACTAATATCCGTATTTCCTCCAAGCAAATCATATCCATTGGGTAGCCCGATTTGAGCTGATGCATCTGTATTTCCTGAAAATGTTTGGTTTATATTTTTTGCAAGACCATCCTGAGGAATCTCAGCTATTACCCCCAATCTTGGATCTCCGGTATCTCTTAGGTAATCAATTAAGGTTTTGCTCCATTTTACTTCAATATAATCTGAAAACACACGTAATGCAGCTGAAGTGCTATTTTGGCTACCTGAGCTAGCAGCATCCGTCATGAGAATTGCATTGTCGTTTGCATCAGAAAAAGCATGAGCCGCGGCTTTTTCAACCCATAGCCGAGCGATATCTGGTCGAACTTTACTTAATCTCATTGCCACCCGTATCATTAAAGCATAGCCAAACTTTTTCCATTTATTAATGTCTCCGTTGTAAAGCAGATCGGCGGTTGGCCTGGGCTTTTCAGGGTTCAAATTTGCAATGGCTTTTTCTAAATCTAATAACATGGAGTTGTAGATATCTTCCTGTTTATCATACAAAGGGTATTTAATCCCTTGCCTGGCTTTTGCAGCTTCACTATAAGGTATATCTCCATAAGTATCGGTTATTCTTTGTAAAATTAACACAAACATCATATCGCCAATACTGATTAGGTTTGAATATTTATCAGCATCTTTTTCAGTTGCAAGTCGCTGCATTTCTCTTATTGTAGAGGCTTCTGCATAGCCCTCCTCAAAAATCCTTCCTTGATAATCAGTAAAGCTCGCTACATTTAGGTATTTATCTCCGTTATTATAGTAGTAATAAGTAGATGCAAGTAACTGCACCATTGTGCTTTGATAAAGCAACTGATAATAACCTTTATTTGCGAATTTTAACTGTGCTGTTGAAAGTAGGTTATTGGGATCATAACTTGAAGCATTAGATTTTGTTGGATCATTATTTATTTTATCCAACTGTTCTTTACTGCAGCTAAAAATAATTATCATAATTAAAATCAATGGAAGAATAATTGCTTTTTTCATAGCGTACAGTTATTTAAACTTCAGATTTAGATTTATACCAAAAGTTCTTGTTGCGGGTAATGATGCTCCTTCTATTCCTGCATAAGCAAGACTGGGAGAGAACTGGGATTCTGGGTCTATATTTTTAGTATACTTCAGGATAGTTAATAGATTCCTTCCTATTAAATCAATTGATGCATTTTTAAAAGGCGTTTTATTTAATATTTTGGACGAGAATGTGTAGCCAAGCACAACTTGCCTTAATTTTATAAAACTCCCATTTAACACAGAGAGTGCAGAGATATTTGTAGCCAATGCAGGGTAATAGTTGTAGGCAGGAACATTTGTGGTATTTGTTTCTCCATTTTCATACGCACCGTTAGCAACAATACCTGTTTCACGACCATAAAGCGTTGCCTTATTAAGACCAAGAACATAGGAGTAATTTTCCGTAGCCGACAGGATTTTATTCCCAAATTTATAATCTATCAAAAAGCTTAAGCTGAAGCTTTTATATTGAAAGTTATTACTGAACCCTCCATAGTAAGATGGTAGAATACTACCCATTGGTTTCATATCTCCTCGCTTTGGAACCCCATCTGAACCAATAATAATGTTTCCATTTTTGTCACGCTGGTAATCATAAGCCATAATCTGAGTAATCGACTTGCCAACAACAAGTGCAGTATTTGCATTTAATGGTCGATAAGTGCCACCAAATGCATAGCTACTGATACCATCTATTGATATCAATAAGTTATTTATATGACTGGCATTAATTCCTGCCTTCCAACTAAAATTTTCATTGGTTACAAAATTGGTTTGTATAGAAGTTTCAATACCTGTATTACGGGTTTTACCTAAATTTACATAGGCAGATGTGAATCCTGTAGCTACAGATTGTCCGGCATTAATAATTTCCTTATTGGTAATCCTGCGGAAGTAAGTGAAATCAAGATCTATTTTGTTGCCAAAAAGTTTTAAATTAATACCAGTTTCAAATTCATTTAAGGTGAATGGTTTCAGATTGTAGTTTGGTAAATCTCTTGAAAAATTCCCTAAAGGAACACCGTTTACAGATTTGTCTGAAGAATAATAGATCTGCGTAGTATAAGGCACTGCTGGTTCTCCGCTTGTTTGAGCAAAACTTGCTCTTATTTTACCAAAATCCAGACCTTTTACTTTCAAAAAGTTAGAGAATATAAAGCTTCCTGAGACACTTGGAACAAAAATCCCTCTGTTATTGCTGGGAAGTGTAGAATATACATCGTATCGTCCGGTAGATGATATAGTAAGGTATTTTTTGAAATCAAAGTCAACTGTATAGTATGCCGACTGAGTAACAATTCTTGAAAGTGCATCTTTGCTGCTAACAGCCGATAGATTATCAACTGTATACAAATAGGGTATGATAAATTGGGTACCTGTTAATTCATTAGATTTTGTTCTTCTATTGCGAAAGCTTGCCCCTGCAGATATATCTATGTTCAGGTCTTTAGTAATGTCTCTGTTTCCTGAAAGAAGAATATCAGTATTTAATTCTGATGTTTTTGATTGATTTAAGGCATTTATCCCCCCCTGACCATTTATAGAAAAAGCCGTTCCTGTTGGTACAATACTTATAACATGGTCGTTACTGATGTCATAACCAAATCTTCCCTGTATAAAAAGCCTGTTGCTTAAATCGTATTTGATAAGCGCTGAGGATATTAACCTGTCGCGTGTAGCATTGTCTTCTTTTTTATTGATGGTGAAATATGGATTAGTTTTATACTCATCCGCGTTCCACCTGGTTTCAGCTCCCGTATTTACATCATATCCCGGGGCTAACAAGGCCTGATCTGCACTTGTTGCTATGGCGTTGATACCATAGTTTGCATTAATAGGACCATCGCTAAGGTACGATCTGTTTTTGCCCCGCTCATAAATGTAATTGCCATTTAAAGTGAGTGTGAGTTTTTTCGTTAAGTCATATGAGGCAAATATGTTTGAGGTTTTTCTGTTCAGATCGCTATTTCTTAAAATAGATTGATAATCAAGAATTGAAGCTGATGCGTGATAGCTGCTTTTATTCGATCCGCCATTTAGAGAAATGGTATTTGTAAAAGCTGGCGCCGTTCTATAGAATCTTTTAATATTGTCTTTTACCGGTAAATATGGACGATTTTCTCCATTAATTTGTACGCTTGGCTGTCCATCCATCTTTTCTCCCCAACTAAGTATACCGGTTGCAATTGCTCCTGCAATGTTTTGTGGTCTTAAGTTTTGAGTGCCCTGACCATATATGTATTGATAATCAGTATTATTTACAGGATTGTCAAATGAGAAATTGGAATTGTATTCAACAGAATTACCCGATTTCTTTTTTCCACTTTTAATTGTAATTATGATCACACCATTTGCAGCACGTGCACCATATAAAGCAGAAGCCGAAGATCCTTTTAATACAGTAATAGTCTCTACATCATCAGGATTGATGTTACTAATTCCATCCCCATAATCTACACCTCCATATTCATTTGCACTTCCACGCTGAGTATTATCTATAGGTATCCCATTAATAATAAAAAGAGGAGGCCCTGCATCCTTACTTGCCGCACCTCTTAGCAGTATTCTGGCAGACGAGCCTGGCCCTCCATTCACACCACTAACATTTAGGCCTGCTACCAGTCCTTCTAATGCCATGGCAAGGTTCGATTCCCTTGCCTTTGTTAATAAAGAGCCATCAACAGTTGATACTGAATAACCTATTTTTCTGTTCTCTTTTTTAATATTTAAGGCTGTTACTATAACTTCATCCAGCATCTTTACTGAATCAACATCCTTATCTTCAGCCGATCTCAGTTTTATAACAATAAGATTCTTGGAAAGAAATTTATAGTTGTAATTGGTGCTTGTAAGAATCTGGTCTAGTACTTTAAAGGTCTCCTCATTCTTAACATTGATGGTAATTTTCTTATCAGGAATTTTACGTTCACTAAATACAAATCGATAAAAGGTCTGATTTTGTATCTCATTAATAACTTGATCAAAACTTGCCGATTCGAGCTTTAATGTCACTTTCGTTTGCGAATGGACATTAATTGCTATCATAAGGAAGCAGAAAATCAATACGTGCCGCATCGTCTTCATCATAAGCTTCGTACTCGGGTCTTGATGGTAAATTGGTTAGAGGGATTTTAATAAATATATATAATATTCCCCTCTTTTTTATAGCTGAAATTTTCTATATATCTCAAAGCATTTAATAGCTCATCGATGCTTTCTTTCTCAAACTTTCCCGTGAAAGTATAATCTTTCTTTTTCTCATCCTTAAATCTTATCTCTACGCCATATTTTCTTTCAGCTTCTCGGGCAATAGAAACGAATGTTTGATTCTTGAATACTAACCTATCATTTAACCAGGAGATTTCCATTATGCTGTTGCTGCTGCTATCTCTTGAATTATAATAAGTCAAAGGAACTATTGTATAATTAACATTGTTTTTGTCAGCAAGGGTAAACTTCTGGTTTGGTTTTAATATGATCTTTTCAGCAGGTTTGTTATTCAATGTGATCTGAATAAGCCCTCTTACCAAAGTTGTCTCAATAAATGAATCATCCTCATAAACTTTTACATCAAAAGCAGTTCCCAATACCCTTATACTCATATGTTTCGTATGAATAATAAAAGGGTGTTCAGAGTCTTTCTTAACATCAAAAAAAGCTTCGCCATTCAAATGTACTTCCCTGTTTTTTCTGCTAAAAGACGCTGGATATTTCAATTGAGTTTTAGAATTTAAGTTTACCTGAGTACCATCTTCAAGTATAATTTTTGATTTATCCCCACTCGGGGTTTGCAAAACTTTCCATTCAGTAATATCGTTTTTCCCGGCTGAATTATCTGGAAAAAAATAATATACAGCAAAAGAACAGATACAAAAGGCAATAACAGCCGCAATTCGGTACCAGTTAATAAATTCTCTTCTTACAGGCCTTTCAATATTTTGAACAGGCTTAGGCTCCGGAACAGCTATTTGTTGTTTAATCTTTTCAAAAACTGAATCAATATTGTTAGTACCTGATTTTTCGTCATTAAAATAACCGGTTAGATTTTCGTACTCATTTCTATGAACGGTACTTTTTGAAAGTAGTTCTTTAAGCTCAATAAGCTCTTTTGGTGAAATTTCACCAGCTAATCTTTTGCCCAGTAACTCCGTAAATCTTTGATCAGTCATTTGTGTTTTTTGTTGTGTTATTATTATAGTACTGTTTTTAATTAAAAATGCCTACAATACTCTAAAAAATAGTTTGTTATGCTTATTAAAAAAATAAGACTTATAATTTTTCCACTAATAAGTTTGTCATTGTTGCCACTTTGATCCTTACCTTCTTTATATGCGAAAAGTGTAACCCTTAGTTTATCAATAGCTCTAAAAAGCTGTGTTTGCACTGTTCTTGGAGATATATTTAGAATTTCAGCAACTTCTTTATATCTCATTCCATTTTCTTTAATCAACCTAAAAACCATTTTTGCCTGCAATGGAAGTTTTTCAATTGCACTATCTAATTCAACATGTAACTCTTTTCGTTCCAGCTCTTTCTCTGGATTACTATTGTCCGAGAATGGATACTCGCCCGACAATTCTAACTCAGTTATGCGAATCCCTGAATATTTTTTAAGATGTTTTAATGATTGATTTCTTACCGCAACAAACAGATATGTTTCAGGGTTGATTACATGCAGGTTTACTTTTCTGTTTTCCCAGCACTTTACAAATATTTCTGAAATGATATCTTCAGCAATCTCCTTTTGAGTTACATAGTAACAACAAAATTTAAAAAGTTTATTGAATAGCGCATAGTATAAAGCCTCAAAGGATTTAACATCGTCTTCAACAGACATTCTGATCCACAGACTGGATAAGTCGGGCTTTACTGTTTTCAATTGCTAAATAGATTCATTTTTTTCCACTGCAATGTAGCGATTAAAAATAATTTCAAAAAAAATGAATTCTCTGTAGGCAATTTCTTTCTGAAATAGGTCTCTTCTCTAAATACGGATCATTGTGTGCTGTCAATTGCTTTGAGACATCAAAGAATTCGCTAACCAAGCTCATTTACAATTAACCATTTGTAAATAATGGACTGTATTAATGAATATTATTAAACTAAACTAAACAAATGTATGAAAATGAGGAAAGTTCATTCCACAACCAGTGCCCTAGAAATCACATTTTCTAGCACAACCAGAGGCTTGCGGAAGCTAGCACTCGTAGCAGTTGCTGCGCTTGGCTTACAGAATACCGCTAAAGCTGAGGGTATTGTAGTAAACAAAAGCCTATTCCCAAATCTCTCCAAGGTGGTAAAACATCCGATTAATGTAAGTGAGACAGTTGCTAAGACTGTAACCGGATTAGTAATTGATGATACCGGATTACCACTTCCTGGTGCAACCATTGCTGCAAAAGGTACCAAGGCTAAAACGGTTACCGGTAGTGACGGTAAGTTTATGTTAAATGTTCCTGATAATGCCTCCATACTAGTAGTTTCCTATATTGGCATGGAATCTCAGGAAGTAGATATCAGCAATTTAACCACCGTAACTATAACATTAAAACCTTCCGGTAACGCAAATCTAACAGAGGTAGTAGTTACCGCTTTAGGTGTTAAACGTGAGAAAAGAGCGTTGACCTTCGCTGCACAGCAACTTGTAGGCGCAGAACTTACTAAAGCCGGAAGTCCCAATTTCATGGAGGCTTTAAGTGGTAAAGCTGCTGGTGTTGATATTGGCATCAGTAATTCCGGTGTTGGAGGTTCAACAAAAACGGTATTAAGAGGCTCAAAATCAATTGCTGGAAGTAGCGAAGCGCTTTTTGTAATTGATGGGGTGCCTGTAGTAAATAACAAAGGTGGGCAGCCGGGGTCTTATGGTGGAACGGATGGCGGAGATGGTCTTTCTGCACTAAATCAAGACGATTTTGAGTCAGTAACTATTTTAAGGGGTGCCAATGGAGCTATTTTATATGGTAGCCAGGGAGCTAATGGCGTAATTTTAATCAACACTAAGAAAGGTCAGGCCGGCAAAATTGCTATCGCTTTAAATTCTACGATAAATTTCAGCAATGCTGCTACATTACCTGAATTTCAATTTGATTATGGTGCAATAGGTGGTAGCGATTACAGTTGGTCCAAAACAAAAGGAGATTACCAACGTAATTACATTAATGATTTTTTTCAAACCGGTGTAAATACTATTAATTCACTTTCAATATCAGGTGGGAATGAAAGAACAACTACTTATTTCTCGTATGGAAATAATAATGCATCGGGCATTGTACCAACCAGCACTTACAATAAGCATAATGTTACCTTTAGTCAGGAGACAAAAATATTTGATGATAAACTGACTTTGAGTGGAAATGTAAGGTTCTCTAATGAAAAGTCAAAAAATCGCCCTGGAGCCGGTTATTACAATAATCCGTTAACGGGATTATATTTATTTGCTCGCGAAAGAGATTTTAATGATTACAAAACCAATTATCAGGTTTTTAATACTGAACGAAATCTGTATAAACAAAACTGGTATTCTACTGAAGAAAAACAAAACAACCCGTATTGGGAATTACATAATGACCCAAAACTTTCTACTAGTAACAGAGTAATTGCTTCAGCAAAAGCTTCATACGCATTTTTACCACATTTTAAATTTGATGTACGTGGGAACATTGATTATAATGACAGATTATTAGACTATCGTTATGCTGCAGGGGGCAACTCGGTAAGTGTAAGTTCTAACGGAACATGGAATTACGCCAAGTATAATGACAAGGCCTTATATGGTGATGCCATTTTAAGCTATGACAACACTTTTGGTAAATTCAGTTTGAACAGCGTATTGGGGGGAAGTATCCAGGATTACACGTTTAATGATGGGATGACTTTTGCCAACGGCACAACACCGCTCCAGTACCCGAACTTTTTCAGTTTTGCAAACCTACCTTATAATCTGGTTATCAATCAGACCTATAGCAGAGTTCAGAAACAGGGCTTATTTGCCAATGCCTCTCTAGGGTTCAAAGATATGATCTATGTAGATCTGGCAGGGCGTAACGACTATGCGTCTACTTTGGCAACGACCGGAAACGATTCTTATTTTTATTATTCCGCGGGGATGTCTGCCATAATCAGTCAGATGGTAACCATGCCCAAAGAAATCAATTTCTTAAAACTAAGGGCATCGACCTCGCAGGTCGGAAATGAGGTACCCTATAATATCGTAAACCCGGGTAATGTTATCGGTGGTGCAGGTGGACCGAACGGCATAGGTGGAATTACCAGAAATACACAGACACCTTTTGCGACATTGGTACCTGAAAAAATAACCAGTAATGAGATTGGCCTGGAAAGTCGTCTTCTAAACGATAGATTAACTCTTGATTTTACCTATTATAAAAATACAAGTACCAACCAATTTTTATCTTTGCCAGCTCCCTCGGGTTCAGGTTACACCTTTTACTACGTGAATGCGGGTAAGGTTACCAACCAGGGTTTTGAGTTGACACTAGGTGGTGACCCAATAAGAAACGAAAACTTCCAGTGGAACACATCTGTTAACCTATCGCAGAATAAGAACAAGATTGTAGAGTTGATTGCCGATAACCCCGGTTATCAGGTAGGTAGCGATAGCGAAGGTTTTAATTCAATAATCAAAGCTGGTGGTTCTTTTAACGACTTATACATTTTCAAATTTGCACGCAATGCTTCAGGCCAGATTATATTGGATGATGCTGGAAAACCGAGTAAGGCTGCTACACAGGAATATGTTGGAAATTTAAATCCAAATTTTATAGCCGGTTGGAATAACACATTTACATATAAAAACTTAAGTTTAAGTGCTCTGGTAACAGCTAAGTTCGGAGGTGTTGCTTTCTCTAAAACTGAGGCTTTCCTGGATTCTTACGGAGTAAGTAAAAGAACTGGCGAAGCACGAGATGCAGGAAGTATTCCAATTAATGCCGTAAAGGGCACTACCCCTCAAAGCTCAATTGATCCTGCGCTGTACTATTCAACAATTGGTGATAGAAATGGGATTATGGAGCCTTATGTATTTTCCCGCACCAATGTCCGTTTGGCACAGGTATCTTTAGCTTATAATTTGCCAATTAAGGGTACAGCTATAAAATCAGCTTCTATTTCGCTAATCGGGCGTAACCTGTTTTTCTTCTATAAAAAATCACCTTTCGATCCGGAGCAGGCGATGAGTACCAACAATAGCATGCAGGCTAATGATATTTTTGCTATACCTGGTACACGTTCTTACGGGCTAAATCTTAAGTTAAACTTTTAATGTCTTAAAATAATGAAAAAAATATGTTTAATGGTGCTTGCTTTGATCGTACTCAACTCCTGCACCAAGAATTTCGAAGAGATAAATACAAATCCAAATCAGATAACAGATAAAATGTTAGAGCAGGATTTTAATCTGGTTGGATCTTCCTTCTCAGTTATGTTGTTTAATCTGATGGGCCATCAAATTGAAGAAGATCTGTGCTATGATAACTGGATGGGATATATGGGTTCTCCAACTCCTTATGTTGCAGGGGTAAACAATACTACTTATTACCTGCGCTGGATTGATGCATATTGGAATCGCATATATGGAAGTGTAATGTCTCCATCAAAACAGGTAATACAGCTTGCCGAAGAAAAAAAACTACCATTATTCGCTGATTGGGCAAAACTGGTTAGGATATTGGCTATCTCGAAATTAACGGCCATCTATGGTCCCGTGATCTATTCGAACTATGGTACGGCTGGCTTAGGTTCGATCAAATACGACAAGGAGTCGGATCTATATAACAATCTGTTCACGCAGTTAGATGAGATTGAAACAAATTTCAAAGCCAACACTTCGTACACCGGATTTACCAAATTCGATCCAAGCTATAAAGGCAACGTCGCTTCTTGGTTAAAATTACTTAATTCGGTACGTTTCCGTTTGGCCATGCGTTTGGTTAAGGTTAGCCCTACAGTTGCTCAAACACAAGGAGAAAAAGCTCTGGCCGACCCAGTTGGATTAATTAGTACTAATGCCGAGAATTTCCTTATTTCGTTAAATGGAGAGGTAATGCCTGTTTCGATGATTTCTTTTGACTGGAACGATACCCGTATGGGTGCAACCATGGAGTCTTTTATGGTGGGTTTAAAAGACGGACGTATGAACAAATATTTTGCTGAAGTAAGTGATGCCAGTTTAGTTACTGACCATCCTGCATACAAATATAAAGGTATTCGCAGCGGCGCTTTCATAAATGCCAAAGATGACAGAGTTTCCTATTCTACAGTGAGTACAGATTTCAAATCAGTACAAAACAGAAGAGGGTTTACTGCATCGGAAATAGCTTTTTTGAAAGCCGAAGCAGCATTAAGAGGATGGGCAAACGCAGGAGATGCTAAAACAAACTATGAAAATGGAGTCCGCCTTTCTTTTGCCGACTGGGGAGCCGCAGGTGTTGATGCTTACTTGACTGATGCAACAAGTAAACCAATCAACTATATTGACCCAAAAGACAGTAAAAATAATTTCACAGCACTTTCTACCATTACAATAGCCTGGGATGCTGGTGACTCTAATGAACTGAAACTGGAAAAAATTATCACACAAAAATACTTAGCTACTTTTACCAATACTTTAGAAGCATGGGTAGATTTTAGAAGGACAGGCTACCCTAAAATTCCACATGTTGCTAAAAATGACAGTAGTCCGGATTGGGGTGTAATAACAGCCGATCAATGGATAAAGCGACTAGTATTTGTGCCAGCAGAAAGAACAGGTAATACTGCTGCTGTTGCCGAAGCTGCGACTTTTTTAAGCTCCGGTAAAGACGATATTGCATCACGCTTATGGTGGGATACTACCACGCCAGGTAATTTCTAAACTTTTCGCAATAATAGTCCTAAATGGCTGCCTTATGGCGGCCATTTTTGTAAACTAACACACATAACAGGCTAATTTGGCCATCTTTATAGCATGGCCAATTACCAACCGCCTTTTTTCGCTCAATTGTAAATAGAACCTAAAAAGTACTCCCATTTCATTAATAGTTTAATAAATATAGGAGTACAATGGAGCGCGAATATTATTTTCTTTTACGGCCTTCTATGTTTGGTAGAAATGCAGTAAAAATTCCGATTAATGGAAGGAAAGCACAAATTTTAAACACGTATTCAATACTGGTTTGATCTGCAAGTTTGCCAAGGATAGCGGAACCTAGGCCTCCCATTCCGAAAGCAAAGCCAAAGAATAAACCGGCAATCATTCCTACTTTTCCTGGTACAAGTTCAGTAGCATATACCAATATTGCAGAAAATGCTGAAGAAATTATAAGCCCTATAACAACAGATAAAGCACCTGTCCAGAAAAGCGAAACATAAGGCAACAATAAAGTAAATGGTGCAGCACCAAGGATCGATATCCAGATAATATATTTGCGACCAAATCTATCACCCAATGGGCCGCCAATTAATGTGCCGGCAGCAACAGCCCCTAAAAAAGCAAATAGGTAGACTTGAGACTGTTGCACCGACACATTGAATTTATCCATTAGGTAGAATGTGTAATAACTAGTCATACTAGCCATATAAAAGTATTTCGAAAAGATAAGAACCAATAAAATACCAAGGGAAATCACCACACGATTTTTGGATAAATGATGATGTACTTCTTCTTTAACAACACTTTTATTTAATGCTTTTAATTCCAATTGTTCCTGATACCATTTTGCAACTCTCGATAAGACTACAATACCTAAAATTGCAGCTAATGAGAACCATATCATATAAAATTGACCATAAGGGACAACTATAATCGCTGCCAAAAGCGGACCTATAGCACTTCCTGCATTACCCCCCAGCTGAAAAATAGACTGTGCCAATCCCTTTTTTCCACCTGAAGCTAAATGTGCAACGCGGGATGACTCTGGATGAAATATTGAAGAGCCCACTCCTATTAAACTTACTGCCAAAAGAATATTAACAAAACTAGATGCAAAAGATACCGCAATGAGGCCCAATAATGTAAATCCCATTGCTATTGCAAGAGAATACGGACGCGGTTTTTTATCGGTGTAAAATCCGATAAATGGTTGAAGTATTGATGCCGTTAACTGATAAGTTAAAGTAATGAGACCGATTTGGGTAAATGTAAGATTAAACTTTTCTTTCATTACGGGATATACAGCAGGAATTACAGCCTGAAGCATATCATTAAGTAAGTGAGTAAAGCTTATGGTAAATAAAATAGAGAAAACCGTTTGTTGAGCAATCTTTTTTGAATCAATAACGGCTGTATTTGTAAAAGATGTTTTTTCCATTGTTTTAGATCAGATCATCTGATGTTTTGTTATAAATTTTTACTGAGATACGTGTCCTAATATTTTTGCTGCAATGGTCCATGCTTTCTTAGCATCTCCTGCAATAATACTTTTTAGCAGTTGCTCATGATATATATAAGTTTCTTCAAATACTTTAACATCCGGATGTGTTTGAAGAAACCAGTTTTTTAAGTGGATGGAGGCCGATTTATATAAATCTGCCAGTATTTCGTTCTTTGATGCAAGAGCTATTGCTATGTGAAACTGAACATCAGCTTCTATACATTCATCAATTAATCCAGCCTTAGCAGCCCTTTTTCTGTTTCCCAGGTGAGCTCTTATAGCTATGATATCACTTTCAGTTCGGTTATGTGCTGCCAGCTCTGCAATTTTCATTTCAAGTAATTGTCTAACCTCATCCAGGTCCTTAACATTAGCCCTTTTCAACCTTAGCTCCATAGGCTCCCTGTTTGCTATAGCTTGATCCACAAAGGTTCCAATTCCCTGTTGCACTCTAAGTAACCCTGAATTTGCTAATATCTTAATAGCTTCCCTTATGGTTGAACGTCCAACTCCAAAGTTTTTCATCAACTCCGGTTCTATCGGTAACTGTTCATTCACTTTGTACTGACCAAGAGATATCTGCTCACTTAATCGCGAGGCCACTTCATCCGCCAAAGACTTTTTTTGTATAAGATTCTTCATGCTAATTCATCATATCATCAGATTAATTCAAATGTAAAGATTAAAACTCAATTCGCAAATAAAACCACAAAAAAAGGGTTCAAATCTAATTGAACCCTTTCTCCTAAACCAAACTAACCATAAACTAGTTAAACACTAGTTTGTTTTTTTACTACTTCGCTGCTTTAACAAAGTTCAACACGATGTAAGCAGTTTTTGATCCATATTCAACAGGCGACTTAATTACCATAGTGTTACCATCAGTTGAAGAAAGAACAGACCTGTAACCTGATGTTACGTTTTTAGCCTTTTCACCTTCAAAGATCTTTTTAAACTGAAAAGTTTCATCTGCCGGACTTACAGACCAATATATTTTCTGAGTTTTTGCCTGGCAAGCTCCGCCTCCTGGCAAGGTATAGCTACCATTACCACTATTAGTCAAACTCCAGGTACTACCTTGAAAACAAGTATAAGAACCTTCATCAAACAATGATTTTACTGCGGCTTGTGGTACACCTTCAAATGTGATATCATTTAAAACCCAATTACCAGTTACATTACCTTTCTTTAAACTTTGAACTGCTCCTCCTTTAGGCGAGCAACTTTGCAATACCATTAACGAACTACATAAAATGGCTGCTATCAGTAATATTCTTTTCATATTCTTCTTTAATTTGATATTTCAATTACATAAATCTTGCCAAAACTTAAGGCGAATAACATTATACCCTTAACTTTGCTACACCCAATGCCTATTCTTAACTTTTAACCCCGTAATAATGAAGCCAGAAACACTTGCTATACATGCTGGAAATTTATATAAAATCAGCACCAAAGATGTAACACCTCCCATAAATCTTTCTACCACATTTCTTAGAGATGAAGACGGTGGCTACTCTGGTGGACACATGTATAGTAGAGTAAGTAATCCAAACAGATCAGCGCTGGAAAAAGCATTATCAGCGCTCGAAAAAGGTGTAGAGGCTTGTGCATTCTCTTCAGGAAACACCGCAGGTATGGCCGTTTTTCAGGCATTAAAACCAGGAAGCCATATCATTGCACCTGACGATATGTACTGGGGCTTTAAAAAACAACTGCAAACTATTTTTAAAGATACTCTTGAAATAGATTTTTTTGATCTTACGAACCTTGATAACATTGCAAAGTTCATTAAAAAAAACACTGTTCTTATATGGGTAGAAACGCCTTCAAATCCATTATTAAAAATTACAGATATTTCAGGAGTCTCAAGAATTGCCAAAGAGAATAATCTTATACTTGCCTGCGACAGCACTTTTGCTTCCCCATGCTTGCAAAATCCAATTGATTTTGGAGCGGACATTGTAATGCACTCTTCAACAAAATATATTGGTGGTCATAGTGATGTCCTTGGTGGTGTTCTTATTACAGCAGAAAAAAGCGAATTCTGGGAAAAGATCAGAAACATACAACAAGTTGGCGGTGCAGTGCCCTCTCCTTTTGATTGCTTTCTTTTAGTGAGAAGTATCAAAACTCTAGCATACCGTATGCGTGGACACTGTTCTAACGGAATGGCCTTAGCATTACACCTTGAAAAACACCCAGCTATAGACGCTGTCTATTACCCAGGTTTAGCAAGTCATCCTCAATATGAAATAGCAAAGGTACAAATGACTGGTTTTGGCGGAATGCTTTCTGTTTTAGTCAAAGGTGGATCTGATGAAGCCAGAAAAGTGGTCAATAAAGTTAAACTTTTTGCACAGGCGACTAGCTTAGGTGGAGTTGAAAGCTTAATTGAACATCGTGCATCTGTTGAAGGGCCTGACACTAAAACTCCGCAAAATTTAATTCGGATATCTGTAGGACTAGAACACATTGATGATTTAATAGCCGATTTGGATCAAGCATTAGCTGAGTAAAGCTTAAGAATTTTATCAAAAACACAAATTAGAATACTGAAATACAAATAGTTAATAAATATCCAAAATATAATTTTGGATATTTATTAACTTAAATCTACATTTGCATTATCATTTAGCGAAAGCTAATCAAGTCAACCTTCCTTAACAAAAGGTTTGATTTATAAAGAAGTGGCGAGAGACAGGCTCTTTGACCCACTGGCAACCCTCCCAAAATGGAGAAGGTGCCAATTCCTGACCAAAAGACATGGTGTCATTTGGAAAGATAAATTGAAACAAAATGAAAACTGTAAGAATTACTTCGAATCTATTCAATTATTGTTATCCTCAGCAGGCTAATTGCATGTGCTGTTGCATACTATAATTTACAAATCTTCCTTTTGCATTTCAGATTCATACGGAAGGCCTCTTACAGGGGTACGAAAAAACTATATACGTTTCTGAAACTAAAATCAAGTAAAACGTATCCATTCAAAGAACTTAATAAGAACCACTTATAACTAAATATAAAATGTCAACATCTCACAAATTCGAAACATTACAAGTACACGCAGGCCAGGAAATTGATCCTACAACAGGTTCAAGGGCTGTTCCATTATATCAAACTACCTCTTACGGCTTTAAGAACTCTGAGCATGGTGCAAATTTATTTGCGCTAAAAGAATTCGGTAACATCTATACAAGGATCATGAATCCAACGACTGATGTTTTCGAAAAAAGAGTAGCAGCTCTTGAAGGTGGTGTTGCGGCTTTAGCAGTAGCATCCGGACAAGCGGCCCAATTTATTGCACTAAATAATATTCTACAAGCAGGTGATAACTTTGTATCATCTTCACATTTATATGGCGGATCATACAATCAGTTTAAAGTAAGCTTTAAACGCCTAGGTATTGAAGTTAGATTTGCCAATGGTGATGACGCCAATGATTTTGAATCAAAAATCGATGCAAACACAAAAGCGATATACTTAGAAACCATAGGCAATCCTGCTTTTAGCATTGCTGATTTTGAAAAATTATCTGCTATTGCAAATAAACACGACCTACCTTTAATAGTAGACAATACTTTCGGTGCTGCCGGTTACTTGTTTAAGCCATTAGAGCATGGTGCACACATTGTTGTTCAATCAGCAACTAAATGGATTGGCGGCCATGGAACCAGTATTGGTGGTGTAATCGTTGATGGAGGAAATTATAACTGGGGTAATGGCAAATTCCCTCAATTTACTGATCCATCTGACGGATATCATGGCTTAATTTTTAACGATGTTTTTGGAATTGGCGGTCCTTTTGGCAATATTCAATTCATTATTCGTGCACGCGTTGAAGGTTTAAGAGATTTTGGCCCTGCCATCTCTCCTTTCAATTCTTTCCTTTTAATTCAGGGATTAGAAACACTATCATTACGCGTACAACGTCATGTTGATAACACCCTTGCTTTAGCTACCTGGTTAGAGAACCATGAAGCTGTTAAAAGTGTAAACTATCCAGGGCTTGAAAGCAGTCCATACCATGCAAATGCTAAGAAATACTTAAAGAATGGTTTCGGCGCAGTGTTATCTTTTGAACTGAAAGGAGATAAAGAAAAAGCAACTGCATTTGTAGACAACCTAAAACTTGTGAGCCATCTTGCAAACTTAGGTGATGCAAAAACGCTGATTATACAACCTTCGGCAACTACCCACCAGCAGTTAAGTGATGCGGAACAAGTTGCAGCAGGTATTACAGCAAGCCAACTACGTGTTTCTGTAGGAATTGAACACATAGATGATATTAAAGCTGATTTCGAGCAGGCTTTTGCTGCAATAAACAAATAACAATAAACGATACAAGATCTAAAGAATGAGCACTACCGCAACATATGTATACACAAAACAATTTAAACTGGAGAACGGTAAGAAACTGCGTAAACTAGAAATTGCTTATCAAACTTATGGCAAATTAAACGCCAAAAAAGATAACGTAATTTGGGTATGCCATGCACTCACTGCCAATGCAGATGTTTTGGATTGGTGGAAAGGGCTTTTCGGTAATAATGACCTGTTTAATCCTGAAGAACACTTTATCATTTGTGCAAATGTATTAGGTTCTAATTATGGCACTACTAATCCTTTAAGTGTAAATCCAGTAACAGGACAACCTTATTACCTTGCTTTTCCAGAATTCACCATTAGAGATATGGTAGCTGCTCATCGCTTACTTGCATCGCATCTCGGCATTCAAGACATTAAAGTCTTAATTGGTGGCTCCCTTGGTGGTCAACAGGCTTTAGAATGGGCTATTACTGATAACAAAAGCATAGAAAATCTAATTCTTGTGGCTACAAATGCGGTGCATTCCCCTTGGGGAATTGCATTTAACGAGAGCCAGCGTTTAGCAATTGGCACGGATCGTACATTTTATGCCCAGCAACCAGATGGTGGTCTAAAAGGTTTAAAAGCTGCAAGAAGTATTGCTTTATTATCTTACCGCACTTACGAGGCTTACTCAGCTACTCAATTAGAAAGTGTAAACGACAAAACTGGTTCATTTAGAGCTGCTTCTTATCAGAATTATCAGGGAGAAAAACTATGTAAGCGCTTTAATGCATACAGCTATTGGTACTTAAGTAAAGCCATGGACAGCCATAACGTTGGCCGTAACAGAAAAAGTATAGTTGATGCTTTATCATTAGTTAAAGCAAACACTTTAGTAATAGGAATTGAAAACGACGTTTTATTCCCACTTTGTGAACAGGATTTTTTAGCAAAGAATATTCCTGGAGCAGCACTTCAAAGTATTAGCTCTGCTTATGGTCATGATGGTTTTTTAATTGAAACTGACATTTTGACTAACATAATCGGAACATTCTTGAAAGAGAGTGCAAATAAGAAAATAATTAAATTACATAAAACAGCATAGTATTTAGATGAGTAAGAAACTTAAGATCGGTTTATTTGGTTTTGGAGTTGTTGGTCAAGGACTACATGATATTATTCGTGGTCAGGATCTAAACCTTGAAATCGTTAAAATAGCTATTAAAAATCCTGAGAAAAAACGTAGCCTTGACGCGCATCTTTTCACCACAAATCATGATGAGATATTAGACAATAGTGAAATCAACACTATAGTTGAATTGATTGATGACGCGGAAGTCGCATATAACATTGTAAAAAGAGCATTAATTAGTGGAAAGAATGTAGTTTCTGCTAATAAAAAAATGATTGCTACTCATTTGGCTGAGTTGGTTGAGTTGCAGGAGAAACACAACTCTTCGCTTCTATATGAAGGTGCAGTTTGTGGCAGTATACCCATTATCCGTAATCTTGAAGAGTACTACGATAATGAATTACTTCATGGCATCAGCGGAATATTCAATGGTTCTTCAAATTATATTTTATCTAAAATATTTAATGAAAATCTTGAATACGGTGTTGCATTAAAGCAAGCTCAGGATCTTGGCTTTGCCGAATCCAACCCTATCCTTGATGTTGGAGGCTACGACCCTAAATTTAAACTGGCTATCGCAACTGCTCATGCGTACGGATTGTTTATTGATCCAAATAAGATACTTAACATAGGGATACAAAACTTATCTGAGCACGACATTAAATACGCCAGAGAAAAGAACTTTAAAATTAAGCTGGTACCTACTGCACGTAAAATAAGCACTAAACAGATTGTTACTTATGTATTGCCAAAATTTGTAAAATCTGATGATTTCTTATTTAATGTAGAAAACGAATATAACGGAGTAACTGTTCAAGCGGCCTTTGCAGATAAGCAATTTTTCTTCGGAAAAGGCGCGGGCGGCCACCCTACAGGAGCTGCTGTTCTATCAGACATAGCTGCATTAAGATATGATTATCGTTATGAGTACAAGAAATACCATCAGAATAATGGATTAGTACATACTGATAATGTAAACATTGAAGTTTATCTTCGTTATACTCATGAGTATACGCTGGACAAACTTCAGATAGATAATATTATTGAGCGGTTCTCCCGCAATGATTACAAATATGTAATTGGGAATGTTAGCCTGAAGAGTTTATTGGCTAACCGCGACCTTCTTGAGCAAAAGGATATTTTTATTGCTCATACTGGTAGGTACACTTACACAGATCAGCAAATCTTAAAGATTTCTGAGGAGGAAGTGTTATTTAACTAGTTATTATTTTTGTTTTGATAGTGAAAAGGCCCCAAATGGGGCCTTTTACTTTATATTATATTTCTCTGTTCAAATCCCAGTTTTCAAGGTAATCTGCTACCCTTCTAACAAAAGAACCTCCAAGCGCTCCATCTACAACCCTGTGGTCATAAGAAAGTGAAAGGAACATCATATGTCGTATAGCTATTACATCGCCAAATTCTGTTTCTAATACAGCTGGTTTCTTTTTAATTGCGCCTACAGCTAAAATAGCTACCTGTGGCTGATTAATAATAGGCGTACCCATCACATTACCAAACGAACCTACATTAGTTAGCGTAAACGTACCATTTTGCGTTTCATCAGGTTTAAGCTTTGAAATACGCGCTCTCCTTGCTAAATCATTTACCGACTTAGTTAAACCAACCAAATTAAACTGATCCGCATTCTTAATAACGGGAACAATCAGATTGCCACTAGGCAAAGCAGCGGCCATTCCAATATTTATATCTTTCTTTTTAATAATCTGGTTTCCGCTTACAGAAACATTGATCATTGGATAGTCTTTTATTGCTTTAGCAACAGCTTCTATAAACAATGGAGTAAAGGTAATCTTCTCATTTTCTCTTTTTTCGAAGCTATTTTTTACTTTCTCACGCCACAAAACCAAATTAGTTACATCTGCTTCAACAAATGATGTTACATGAGGAGAAGTTTGCTTGCTCATTACCATATGCTCGGCAATCAGCTTACGCATCCTATCCATCTCTATAATCTCATCACTGCCACTCACACTAGTCAATGGTTGAGATACAGGTTTAGTAGGCTGTACACTTGGATTGTTCGTGGGAGCATTAACAATAACCACTGGTTCTGCACTCTTAGGTGTTTCCGAAACAGCGTTACCTAATGATCCACCTGTCTTTTTATTTTGAATATAATTTAACAAGTCATCCTTAGTTAAACGTCCTTCAGCACCTGTACCAGATATAGAATCCAGTTCACTTACAGCAATATTCTCCTGTGTAGCGATATTTTTTACCAATGGAGAATAAAAACGATCGGAGCTATTATCTTTCACAGCACTTCTAACTGTATCATTTGACACCAATTGTTCTGTACCCGGGATACTTTCAACAATAGGTTGAGCAGTTTCTTGTGTAGTAACTGGCACATGCTCACCAACTGAAGAATCTGTTTCTATAATTGCAATAACAGTACCTACCTGTACCACTTCATCTTCCTTAAATAACTGTTTAATTAGCTTACCTGCTATTGGCGAAGGAACTTCAGAATCAACCTTATCTGTAGCTATTTCCAGAATCGCATCATCCATCTCTATCATATCTCCGGGCTGCTTAACCCATTTAATGATGGTTGCTTCCGCAACACTTTCCCCCATTTTAGGTAACAATAATTCGTATTGAGCCATTTTTTATTTTATGATTGATATCGGATGCAAAAGTAAAGTATTTTGAACACTTAATCCCCATATTGGTTAAGTTCGTTCAAAATCATGGTCAAAGCCGCTATGGCTGAACGCTCTATGTTTTGAGCTCTTTTGTTTCCAAAATTATAAACCTTTGCAACAACACCCTTGCTGCTAGCTACTGCAATCCACACTGTACCAACAGGTTTACCCGGCATACCGCCATCCGGGCCGGCAATTCCACTTACAGCTACTGCATAGTCCGTTTTAAAATGATCTATTGCTCCCTGAGCCATTTCTTTTACGGTCTGCTCACTCACCGCACCATAATTATTTAGTGTTTCAGAACTAACACCTAATACCGATTCTTTAAGTTCATAAGAATACACAACTGCTCCACCTACATAAACTGAAGAACAACCCGGATGCTGGGTAATAAGGTGAGCAATGTAACCTCCAGTGCAGCTTTCAGCTGTCGAAAGTGTAAGCTTCCTCTTATCCATTATATTTAGAATCGCTTTTTCAAGAGCAATATCTTCTTCTACAACAACGTTTTTCTTTACCCTGGCAATAATTTGCTGCGCATACACCTCAACCTCACCTTTCAAGATTGTTTCGTCCGTACCCTCACTACTCAATCTTAAACGTACTTGCCCTAATCTTGGTAAGTATGCAAGTTTAATATGTTCAGGTAAACTGTTTTCAATATCTTCAATCTCAGCAGCAAGAAATGACTCTCCTATATTAGCTGTAAGTATTGTTTTATGAACAATAAAAGGGAGCTTGAATGCGCTTTTTAAACGTGGAAGAATTTGCTCTTGCATCAAATACATCATCTCGAACGGAACCCCCGGCATAGATACTATGATGTTACCATTATGTTCAAACCACATGCAAGGTGCTGTTCCATTTTCATTTTTGATAACAGTACAACCATCTGGCACATCAGCTTGTTTCATATTAGATTCAATCATTGGCTTGTTAAAACGCGCAAAGATTTCAGTAATATGTGCTAGTGTTGGTTCATCTCTTCTGATGCCCATATTAAAATACCTAGCCAAAGTTATTTTAGTAATATCATCTTTAGTTGGCCCCAAGCCACCTGTGATTAGAATTATCCTGGCTCTTTTCTCTGCAAATGTTAAAGCTTCAATGATATGATCCGCATCATCAGATACAGACGTAATTTGTTTTACTTTAATACCGATCAGATTAAGTTCCTTAGCCATCCAGGCTGAATTGGTATCTACAATCTGACCAATAAGAATCTCATCACCTATAGTTATTATTTCAGCTAGCATAAATTCAAATATTAGTATCGGGTATAGTAATTCTTTCTCTTGCTCAGTTTTAGATCCTGAAGTACTGACGCTTTTACTTTGATATCTACAGAATAGAACTGATAGGCTCCAAAAGGAATCCAGCTAAAACTCATATCCCAGCAGTGCAAATCTCTGTAAATTGATAAAGAGGTTTGAGAGAAGGTACTCGCTTTAAAATCCCAGCCCGAGTTAAATTGAACCTTCCATTTCGTGGTGATGTTTGCATCACCATTAAAGTTCAATGTATTTGTTATCGTTGAGTTTTGTCCCACCCTATCTGTATTGTAATTAAAAGTATAGCTAAAAGCAAAATTCCATGGAATTTTAAAATCTACAAATGCATTAGGATCACGGCTTACTTTGGCTAATTCCTCAGCTTGCTCTGGTGTCATCCCGGTTTTCGCTACCTTATCCTTTAAATTTTTATCATTCTCATTCTTCTTTTTTAATGCTTCAGGATTTAGACTGTAGTTAAAGGAGAATCCAAAATTGGTAAGTCGGGGCAATTTACCTACATTCCAAACGTAGTCATCCATCAGTACTCTTATTAACTTTCCTGAAGCATCAACGGAATCCTTGGTTCTATATGGATCTAAAGTACCATAATAATTAACCCCTAATTTATCAGTAAACTGCGATCTTCCACTAAATCCTAGTGTCGACAACTTAAAGCTTGGCGCAAGGAAATTATATGAACCGCTAATACTTAAACCCTGAATAATCGGAATCTTTTTATCGCCTTTACCTGTAGTATCTTTTGGAGTTAAAACTTTAGCCTCTACGGTATTATCTAGACTAAAAGAAATTGAAGCATTACGTCCAGCACCCGGAAATCCATAAGGGGATCCTTCAAAGATTGAATATTTTTGTTGCTTTCCATCAAAACCGATCTTTGGACTTCCGTCAGTATAGAAGGCATTCTTATAATATCCTTTAGCTATATCAGAAAAATCAGGTCTGTAGCTAAAACTTACCTGAGGCGTCATTACATGCCTCAAAGCTTTAAAATTACCAAATTTGCTAAACTGAGCAGTACTGTAAATCTTTGTAGAAACACCCATATTCAAGCTATACTCTCCATTACGCTTAAAACCGGGTACCGTATCTATAATTTCCTGATCACTGCTATTCAGCACTTTCAAATAAGACTTTCTTATCGTTTGAAATTGCCATCTCTCCGTGTAAGACACCCCTGTATTGAAATTAAAATAATCCAATATATTAAATGCCATATTTACTGGAATCTGGTGACTAACCCCATTCTTAAATTTATTAAGAGACTCTCTTTTGAATAACTGATCTTCAGTCGTAGATATATTATTGCTGGCCTGCATATTATAACCTACTGTGATCTTCTGATACCATTTTTGCTCACCCAATCTATCTTTAGAATCAAACGGATTAAAAGTAGGTACACTTAAACTTATGTCTGGCAACTGTAAACTCACGGTCTTGTTTTGTGTTTCTTGTGAACCTGAAGCGGCAACACCAAGAGTTATCCCATTACCAAAGATCTTTCCATATGAGATTGATGATCTTAAAGTGTTTTTAGTAAACTGGTTGTAATCATAGCTACTACCTCCTGCAGTATTTTGATTAAATGAACTAGTACCTGCATCTACTGAGGCAGAAAACGTAGTACCAGGCCTAGCATTTGCATTCTGTGTATGCGTCCACTGTAAGTTAAAATCTTTTCTAGGGTTGTACTCCGGAGTTCCCTCCAAGCCATACCTTGAGTTTGAATACCTAAAGTTTATATTTCCGTTATACTTATATCTTTTAGTATAGTTAGACAACAAAGTTCCCTCATATGAGCCTCGGGTATAAATTGTAGCAAGCATTTTTGCATCCCAATAATCATTTAGTCCCAGATAGTAGCCTCCCTCTCTAAGAAAGAAACCCCGAGTAGCATCTTCTCCCGGACTTGGTAAAATAACTCCCGACGACTTCTTATTAGGCTTGGGGAAAAATGCAAATGGCAAACCAATAGGCAATGGAATGTCCTCTATCTTTAAATATACAGGCCCTGTAATAATTTGCTTTTCTGTTACAATACCTTTTGTAATATAAATCCCAAAGTGTGGATGGGGCAAATTACAGGTACTATAAGTTTGGCCTTTGCTATGAATTTCATCATCAGGTTGCTTCTTTGCTTTACCTCCAGTAAAGAAACCACCCTCCTGCTCAGTAAACACTCCCCATATACGTCCAACACTGGTTTCTGTATTATAGAATATTGAATCTGCAAGCGATGTAGATTGTCCGGTCATTTTAAAAATTGGCCTCCCTACATACTTCCCCTTAGCATCCGTTCTTCCACTTGCATAAATCAGTTTCGTTTTTGAATTATAGGTAATATAGTCTGCATCCAATTCGATGCCCTGATATTTAACTCTGGCATTTCCATACAGATAAACCATTTCGTTTTCCTTATCAAAATAACTGGAATCCCGAGCAGAGTATTCAATTTTCTCACTAACTACCGTATCTTTTGGCGCGCTTTGTGCGTTACCTTTTTTAGTTGTATCTACTTGTTTAGTTATTTGCTGCCATGAAAAACTGTTCGACGCAAGTGCCCGATTATCAACAGATGTTAATAAAACAAGGAAGTTTAAAAAAATGATGTACCGTAAAAGTTTCAAATTCGTGTGTGAATGTTATTTTTGCATTAATGTTTAATCCAAAACGTTCAAAATTAATGAAAAATATACCATTGCTCAGACCAAATGCAATTTTGATTGTATTTATTTCTGTAGTTATTATTACTCTATCTAATTATCAAGCATTTACGCAAGAATATAAAATAAAAACTATCGTTATTGATGCCGGGCACGGCGGAAAAGATGGAAGTACAAGGGGCGCCTACTCTACAGAAAAAGATGTTGCTTTAAAAACTGCTTTACACCTTGGAGCAGCAATTGAAGCCAATATGAAGGATGTAAAAGTAATTTATACACGAACTGAAGACGTTTTTATTCCTCTTTATGAACGTATTGCTATTGCAAACAATGCAAAAGCAGATCTTTTCATTTCTATTCACTGTAATGATATGCCTGTATACAGATCAACTGTAGTAACCGGCTATAGAAAAAACAGCAGAGGAAAAAGAGTTCCAATAACAAGTACAGTTAGTAGAAAAAGTACATCTACAAGAGGTGTTGAAACCTTTGTTTCAGGTATGGGCCGCGTAAATGAGCAAGACGAAGCAATTAAGAGAGAGAATGCCTCTATATTTTTAGAGGAGAACTATAAGGAAAACTACGAAGGTTTCGACCCAAATAATCCTGAAAATTTCATCATCCTTTCTTTAATGAAAAATACTTTCAGAACCCAAAGCTTAAAATTAGCCAAGTTAGTACAAGACCAATATATTAACGTGGGTCGTATTGACCGTGGCGTTCAGGAGAAAAGTCTTGCAGTTCTGGCGCGTGCAGGTATGCCTGCAATATTAACCGAAATTGGTTTTATCAGCAATCCAGAAGAAGAGGATTACATGAATTCTGAAGCCGGTCAAAAAGAAATTACCGATTGCTTGTTAAAAGCCATTGAAAACTATAAAAAGAGCATAGAAGGATAAATAAGTTAAATCAATAACTATTATTAGATGAGTGTAAAGAAAAATGCAACCCTGTTATTACTATTATGTTTATTTAGCGCTCAACTAGTATTTGCCCAAACTTACAAAGTTAAAACCATTGTTATTGATGCTGGCCATGGAGGGAGTAAACCCGGTGCAAGAGGAAGTTTTTCATTAGAGAAAAATGTGGCCTTAAAAGTGGCCTTAAAACTAGGCAGAAAACTTGAAGATGAATTACCCGGAGTAAAAATCCTTTACACCAGAAAAACAGATGTAGATGTAGATTTCTACAAAAGAGCTGCCCTGGCAAATGATAATAAAGCAGATCTTTTTATTTCCATTCACTGCAATTCAATGCCCGACAAAAGAATTGTTACTGGCTACTCAAAAACCAGAAAAGGCAAAAAGATTCCACAATACTCCTACGTAAAAAATAAAACCACAAGCGGTACCGAAACATTTGTGGCAGGATCTCACCGATTAAATGAGCAAGATGCTGCGATTAGAGAGAATGAAGATATTAAGCTTGAAAAGAATTACAAGCAAAATTACAACGGCTATGATCCTAATGATCCCGAAACATTTATTATACTATCTTTGTTCAAAAATATATTTAGGGATAAAAGTCTGAAACTAGCTAAATTGATTCAGGACAATTATACCCACGATGACAACAGAGTAAACAGAGGAGTTAAGGAACAAGGTGTTTTAATTCTTCAAAGATGTGGGATGCCAGCGGTACTAACAGAAATTGGATTTATTTCTAACCCTACCGAAGAAGAATATATGAATTCAGCGCATGGTCAGGAGGAGATTGTTAATTCAATCTATAAGGCAATTAAAACTTACAAAAAGGAAACCGAAACAAATTAAGTAAATACATACCAAGAACATACACTGAATGAAAATAGCAAACGAAACCAAAGTAGGCATATTAGCTGCCTTTTCTATTGCCCTGTTAATCATAGGCTATAACTTTTTAAAAGGAAATGCCATTTTTTCAAGTGAAACTGTTTTATATGCAAAATATTCACGTGTTGATGGGCTTGCGGTATCCAAACCCGTTTTAATTAATGGTTACCAGATTGGACGTGTAGATAAACTACAATTGCTACCTGACGGATCTATCTTAGCTACCCTTAAAATTAAAGGTAAATACGAAATCCCAAGAAATAGTGTAGCTAAGCTTGAAAGCACAGACCTTTTAGGCAGCAAAGCTATTGTTATGGCTTTAGGTTCAGGAAGTGACTTTGCACAAGATGGTGACACACTAAATGCAAATGTGCAAAAAGGTATTCTTGAGACAGTACAACCGGTTCAGAAAAAAGCTGAGTTAATTATAGGTAAAATGGACTCTATCCTTACAAGTGTAAACTCAATCTTAAATCCGAACTTCCAGAAGAATGTTGACAAAAGCTTTAACAGTATAGCCTCTACCCTTTCTTCATTAGAGTCAACCTCTAAAAAAGTTGATAATTTGGTAGGTTCAGAAGGCTCACGCATTTCTGCAATTCTAGCAAACGTAGAAGCAATTTCGGGTAACCTTAAGCAAAACAATGCTAAAATATCAGCCATTTTGAACAACATCAATTCAATAACAGATCAGGTAGCTGCAGCTAATTTCAAACAAACTATAGACAACGCAAACAAAGCTGTTGTAGATCTTCAAAGCATTGTAGGTAAAATCAATAGTGGCGAAGGAACACTAGGCCTGTTAGTTAACGATACAAAAATGTATGACAACTTAAACAATGCATCAAAAAGTCTGGACAACCTAATGATAGATTTAAAAGAGAATCCTAAACGTTACGTTCACTTCTCCATATTTGGTGGTGGGAAAAAGGATAAATAGCCATAACATAGATTAACAAAAAAGACCGCTTCATTAATGAAGCGGTCTTTTTTGTTAATGAAGTTTTTTGTTAATGGTTCCCGTCATCCTGAATTTATTTCAGGACCTCGCAGAAGCAAGGTTTCTTTTCTCTTGTGAGGTCCTGAAATAAATTCAGGATGACGATCGTATAATATATTATCTTTTATATGGTATAAGTATTCCCCTCTATTGCCAGCTCTGTATTCTCAAAAACAGATTTCGCTTCATCTAAAAGAGGCTGTAAAGTCTTGTACCTCGACGAAAAGTGTCCGATAAGCAATTTAGCCGCCCTAGTTATATTAGCTATCTCACCGGCCTGTAAAGCTGTAGTATGATGCGTTACATTTGCTCTATCTAACATCTCGTGTAAAAACGTAGCCTCATGGTATAGCAAATCGCAATCTGAAATACAGCTAAAGTACCTTTCATCAAATAGCGTATCAGAACAATACCCATATTTTCTCGGGGTATCAGAATCCATAGTATAATCCTTATTCAGGATAACCCTCCCATCAGGTAAATCAAGATCTACCCCTCTTTTCAGCAAAGGATAATACTCAATATCTATTTGATCCTCTTCCAGTTTTTCAACAATAAGCTTACGCAATCTTTTCTTTTGAGTAAACTTAAAACCAGTGCAAGGAATTCTATGATTTAACACAAAAGATTCCACAACAAGATCTGCATTTTCAAAAATCTGAGCAGATTCATTGGCCTGAGTTACAACAAACTCAATTGGATACCTGATTATAGTCTCTGAATATTTAAATTGAAGTGCAAGAATTTCCTGCAACGGTTCAGGGCCAAATATTTTAATAGGCTTAACACGACCGTTTAAATGAAGACTCGATAACAAACCTATCAAACCAAAATAATGGTCGCCATGTAAATGGCTTATAAACACATAATCTATCTTACTTGCTTTAAAGCCATACTTGATCAATTGCTGCTGAGTACCCTCACCACAATCAATCAAGTAAAACTTCTCATTACAGTTTAATAGCTGTGAAGTAGGATTTCTATTATATACGGGTGTTGCAGAGCTGCTCCCTAAAATAGTAACCTCAAATTTCATTAATCTTTATCTACACTCCCTAGCAACTCTTTTTCTATTTCTTCCATAAAGATCAGATCGGTTGCTTCATCAAGTTTTGATACAATAGTTAGAGATTGGTCTAAATTGGACATTTCCAATATTTTAGCTACAACCTCATTTATTCCTGTTACAATGAACAGGCCATTAGATTTTTTGCAAAGTCTATCTCCAACAAGTAAACTGCTCAAATCCTGAGAGTCATCACATTGCTTTATAGACGATAGATCTAATACGATATTACGATATCCTTCTGTATTCAATAAGATGAATTCAGATTTCAATTTCGGGGTATTGTCATTTGTAAACTTAGATTCATTAAGCTTCAAAACAACATACTTTTCATGCTTATCAACTGAAAATTTCATGATATTGATTTATTTAGTTTGATACGAATGTAGTTAAAATTCTATTATTTATTTAATATTTGGAGTCGATTGTACACCTACGCAGACAAGAGCTGATTTAAAGAATCGGCTACGTTTTTCTCAATTCTGTTCACAACGTCAGCAGCTTCATTCTTAACAAACTTATCTCCTGTTATTTGCTCATAAAGCTCAATGTAACGATCAGAAATAGAGCTCACAATTTCAGGGGTCATTACAGGAACTGTTTGTCCGTCTTTACCTTGAAAACCGTTTTCTATTAACCATTTTCTTACAAACTCTTTCGACAATTGTTTCTGTGGCTCATTTTTATCCTGTCTTTCGGCATAACCTTCAGCATAAAAATAACGCGAAGAATCAGGCGTATGAATCTCATCAATCAAATAAATATCTGAACCAACTTTACCAAATTCATATTTAGTATCTACAAGGATAAGACCTCGCTCAGCAGCCATTTGTGTACCTCGCTCATACAATGCATAAGTGTAGTTTTCCAAATGAGCATAATCTTCTACAGAAACAATCCCTTTAGCCAGGATGTCCTCTTTTGATATATCCTCATCATGACCAACAGATGCCTTAGTTGTAGGCGTTATAATTGGTTTAGGTAACTTATCATTTTCTTTTAAGCCTTCAGGCAATGACACACCGCAAACGCTGCGTTTTCCTGCACTATACTCTCTCCAGGCATGTCCAGCTAAATAGCCTCTAACTACCATCTCCACTTTAAACGGTTCGCAAATACGACCTATTGTAACCATTTCATCAGGCACCTCAATAACCCAATTTGGAACAATATCCTTAGTTGCACCTAAAAATTTAGCTGCTATCTGGTTCAATACTTGTCCTTTAAAGGGTATTGCCTCAGGTAAAACCACATCAAATGCAGATATCCTGTCAGTTACTACCATTGCCATAAACTGGTTATTAATGGTATAAACATCCCTCACTTTTCCTTTGTAAAAATTTGTCTGCTTAGGGAAGCTAAAATTTGTTTCTTTAATCGCTGTCATTTTATTTTTAGTAGTTAGTACTTAGTATTAGATCAAGGTCTCTAATTGCCAAGCACACGTTTCTAATTGCAAATATCTAAATATTAATTCCCAAGTACCAATACCAATGTCTAAATACTAAGTAGTAATATCTAAATACTAGTTTTACTGAATATCACCGTAAGCCTTCAATATTCTTTTAACAAGTTTATGCCTTACAACGTCCTCTCCTGTTAAGTAAATAATATCAATGCCCGGTATATCATCAAGAATACGCAGTGCGTTATGTAAACCCGACATCTGTTTCTTCGGTAAATCTATCTGTGTTACGTCACCCGTTACAATGAATTTAGCTGATGGCCCCATACGGGTCAAAAACATTTTCAATTGTAAATCAGTAGAGTTCTGTGCCTCATCTAAAATTACAAAACAGTTATCCAGTGTCCTTCCACGCATAAATGCCAATGGAGCAATCTCGATAGTCCTGTTTTCAATATATAACTTGAGTTTTTCAGCAGGAATCATATCATCCAATGCATCATATAATGGACGCAAATAAGGATCAACCTTTTCCTTCAAATCTCCGGGTAAAAATCCAAGATTTTCTCCCGCCTCAACAGCAGGCCTGGTTAATATGATACGCTTAATCTCTTTATTTTTTAATGCTCTTACAGCAAGTGCAACGGCAGTATAAGTTTTTCCGGTTCCGGCGGGGCCGATAGCAAATAACACATCATTCTTATTGATGCTCTCCACCATCCTCCGCTGATTCGCGGTTCTTGCTTTTACCATTAAACCATTGGTACCAAACACAATGACTTCTCCACCTCCCCCATTGCTTGTTTTTTCAGCAGCAGGTTCGTCGGCCGACTGTACTTTTTTTGAAACCAGAATAGATTCAACATCATTTGCCGTTAAAGTACTATACTTCTCTAACTGGCTAATCAGCTGACCATACTTTTTCTCAAAAACTTTCAGTTCCTGTTCGTCACCAAGTACCTTTACTTCATTACCTCTTGCCACAATTTTTAATTTCGGGAAAGCACTCTTAACTAGCTCGTAATGCTCGTTGTTAGCACCCCAAAATTGTACCGGATCTACCGATTCTAATGTTAGTTTTAGTTCGTTCAAAATATTGTTTTTTAGATTGGAGTGTATATTTTGATTTAAAAGTTGAATATTTGTACGCGTTTTACCACCTACGCAAGATTAAGAATAAATATTCAATTTTTAATGGCCATTATTACTTTAACAACAGATTTAGGTTCTAAAGATTTCTATCAGGCTGCCCTTAAGGGTAGTATCCTGAGTATCCTGCCTACAGCTACAATTGTTGATGTAACTCACGAAGTGCCATCCTTTAATATTTCGCACGCGGCATTCGTTCTAAAGAACGTTTACCCTTACTTTCCAAAGGGAACTGTGCACCTTATTGGTATCGATTCTGTATTCAGCGAAAACACAAAATATATAGCACTTAAACACAAAGATCATTTCTTTGTTGGGGCCGACAATGGTATCTTCTCCTTACTTTTTAATGAAAAGCCTGAAGAAATTGTAGAGCTTAATATCATGCAGGATTTAAAATATCTTCACTTCCCATTGGTTGATATTTTTGTTAAAGCAGCAACTCAACTCGCCAAAGGCGCTAAACTTAGAGACATTGGTGTAGCCACTGATAGTATCGAAGAAAGGATGCTATTAAATCCTGTAATCGAACGAGATATCATCAGAGGTAGCGTAATCTATATCGATACTTTCTGCAACGTAATCACCAACATCACGAAAGATCTTTTCACTAAAATCCAGCGTAATCGCGATTTCACATTGTACTTCAGAAAAAGTGAAACCATTACTCAATTAAGCTGGCATTATAATGAGGTTCCTGAAGGAGAAAAGCTTTGCCTTTTTGGCATTAGCAACCACCTGGAAATTGCCATAAATAAAGGAAAAGCTAGTGGTTTGTTAGGTTTACACCTCAACGATATCATCAGGATCGAGTTCCATCCTTAAAAAATCTATTATATTTACAATACAAAGCTAAGGCATGGAGTTTGCTTGTTCCTTAAAAAACATTTAATCATGATTAAAAACGTATTGCTTATTATTTTTCTTTTTAGCACTTCTTTACAAGCCGCAACTTTTCAAACAGATACAACTGCTTATCAAACACAAAGATTAAAAGTAAATGCACTACTAAATGAGAGAAGTGCCAAATTTGGCCAGTACGATCAAAGTTTAGATACCAGAACTGGAATCTTTGGATTTCAAACCAAAGACGATATAAAAAATTCAAATGAAATATTACGCCAGATTGTTTTAAATGACAACAACATCTTTAAGGAGCTCAAAATACTAATGAACTACAAAGATGAAGAGGTCAAACGTATTAGAAATGAAGCGAATAGCAGCACAAGCAGAATTGAGAACTACAAAGCTTCTATAAAGAAACTGCAGGATCAAAATGAGCAATTAAAGAAAGATTTTGACGCTGCAAATAAAGAAAAACAAATTACAAACTACATAGTTATGTTCCTTACACTTACTCTATTTGTAGCTTGTTATTTATTCTATAAAAAACTTAAAAAAGCATAATGCAAAAAGCAGTCTTTAAAATTCTTTTAAAAATCAACAAGGCTGTTTTGCCAAGTCTTTATAAAAAAGACCCGCTTAAACTAACTACATTCCAAAAAGCAATATTAGGTTACAGGTACTGGGTTTTAACGCAATCTCTTAATTGAAATAATTGGTTAAGAGCCCTACCAAAAATTTAGGCTCAACCCAAGTTGATTTCGGAGGCATCACCCCATTGGCATCTGCCACGGCAATAACTTGATCTATAGAAACCGGGAATAAGGTAAAAGCTAAAGCATAAAGACCATTATCAACCTTCATCTGAAGTTCAGAAACTGATGTAGATCCCCCCTCAAATGTAATACGGGCATCAGTTCTTGGATCATTTATATTTAAAATCGGAGCAAGAATAAAATCCTGAAGAATACGCACATCCAGTGTTTTAACAGGATCATTCTTATCATAAATTGCTGTTTTTGGTTCAAGAACATACCATTTCCCATTAAAATACATTCCTATTTTATGCAATTGATCAGGCTTAACAGCATCATGTGATTCATGTACTAAAAACGACTGTTTTAATAGTTCAATCAATAGCTCAGGATTCAAATCGCCGAAGTCCCTAATCAGCCTGTTAAATTCCAATATTTTAACCTCACGGGTATTCATATAAACCGTAGTGAAGTAATTATAGGCCTCCATTCCGGTATGCCTACCATCATCTAAAGCCTGTTTATGCAATCCCATCTTTGCCATTGAGGCGGCTCTATGGTGCCCATCAGCAATATAAACACTTGGAATATTACCAAATGCAGTAACCAATTCTTTTAGATCCTGATCATCACAAACCGCCCATACCTGATGTGTAGTACCATCAGCAAATGTAAAATCAAGATCAGGTTTAATCTGAGTGTACCTTTCAGTAATCGAATCGATAATCTGATCAGGATGATAGGTAATTAACACCGGGTTAGCATCTAGCCCGGTTTGCTGTAGATAGTCTGCCAGAAGCTTCTCTCTGCGTTCTACAGTAGATTCATGCTTCTTTATCCTCCCCTCCAAATAATCTTTAATATGAGTAAGCGTCCAGATGCCAGTTTGCACCAGTCCGTTATGTTTCACTCTATAAATATAAATGGCAGGTTTGTCCTGTTTAACAAGAAATTGATGATCAATAAACCCCTCAAGGTTCTCACTGATTTTTTTATAAACCAACTCTTCTCTTGTACCCCTTAAATATGGATTATCTAGTTCCGGGTTGATCAGATGAAGAAAAGTACACTTACTTTCAGAAGCAATTAATCTTGCTTCCCCCATGCTATAATTTTCAAGCGGCCTCGTTACAACCTGAGATTGTAAGTTTACTGCAGGTTTAAGCGCGCAGAAAGGCTTTATAAGGGGCATACTTTTTATGAATATGGTCAAAGCTATACAAAAATATAGCTTTGACCAATAGTCTTATTTATTAAAATGCTCGATAATTAACGAAGCAAGTTCAGTTCCTATACGCTCCTGAGCTTCATTAGTAGCAGCTCCAATATGAGGAGTTAAAGAGATTTTAGCATGTTGTAAAATAGCAGCACGTGGAGTAGGTTCGTCATCGAACACGTCTAAACCAGCAAAAGATACTTTACCACTGTCTAAAGCAGCAATTAATGCTTCTTCATCAATAGTACCACCTCTTGAGCAGTTTACAACACCAACACCTTGTTTCATTTTAGCAAACTCATCTGCACCTAAAATAGGTTTATCAGCAAATGGAGTATGTAAGCTAATGAAATCACTGTTTGCAATTACCTCATCCAATGACACTGTTTTGAATGGAATCTCAACAGAAACACCACCTTGGAAAGTCAATGGTAAAGTACCTTCAGCAGGATAAAGATCGTAAGCCAATACATTCATACCTAACCTAAGGGCAACCTTAGCAGTTTCACGACCAATACGACCGAAACCAATGATACCCATAGTTTTACCTTGAAGTTCAACACCACCAGCATATGCTTTTTTCAAAGCATTGAATTTAGTAGCTCCTTCAACAGGCATTTTTCTGTTTGAATCCTGTAAAAAACGGATACCGGTAAACAAATGTGCAAATACCAATTCAGCAACAGATAACGAAGAAGCTGCAGGTGTATTTACCACTGCAACACCCTTACTGCGGGCATATTCAACGTCAATATTATCCATACCTACGCCGCCTCTGCCAATCAACTTAATGTTAGGCACCTGATCAATCAGTTCTTTACGTAATTTGGTAGCACTTCTAACTGTAATACCATCATAGTTTTTTAAAGCTTCAACCAATTGATCCTGAGGAACAGTTTCGGTATCAACAACAAAACCTGCTTTTTCTAATAACGCTTTACCGATAGGATCAATCCCATCGTTTGCAAGTATCTTAATCATTAATTTATATTTTATTTGGTGTTTTTTTCAGCAAAAATCTGCATTAATTCAACTAGTGTATGAACACTCGTAATTGGAAGTGCGTTGTAAATAGAGGCTCTAAAACCACCAACACTTCTATGTCCTTTAATACCTTCAATTCCGTTCTCTTCAGCAAATTTCAAGAATGGTTTTTCAAGCTCAGGATTTTCCATTACAAAACAAACATTCATTCTAGAACGATCTTCAACCGCACAAGTTCCTTTAAACAATGGGTTTCTATCGATCTCAGTATACAAAGCCTGAGCTTTTGCTTTATTCTCTTTTTCAATCTCAGCAACACCACCTTTAGATTTTAACCATCTTAAGTTAAGCATAGCTACATATATAGAAAATACCGGAGGAGTATTGTACATAGAACCACCATCGATATGAACTTTATAATCAAGCATTGAAGGGATTTTTCTACCCGATTTACCTAAGATCTCATCTTTAACGATTACAACTGTTAAACCAGCCGGACCGATATTTTTTTGAGCTCCTGCATAGATCAAATCATATTGAGAAACATCAATTACTCTACTCATGATATCCGAAGACATATCACAAACTACAGGAATATTGGTTTCCGGTAAGCTGAACATTTCAGTTCCGTAAATAGTGTTGTTAGAAGTGCAGTGGAAATAAGCACTGTCTTCAGGAATACTATAATCTTTAGGAATAAAGGTAAAGTTTGATTCTTTTGAAGAAGCAACAATGTTTGCTTTACCAAACGTAGATACCTCTTTAATAGCTTTATTTGCCCAAACGCCTGTTTCCAGATAGCTGGCAGTTTTTCCTTCAGGCAATAAGTTCATTGGAACCATTGCAAACTGCAAACTTGCACCGCCTTGTAAAAATAAAACAGAATATCCGGAAGGTACGTTTAATAATTCCTTAACTAATTTTTCTGCTTCTGCTACCACACCTTCAAATTCAGATGTGCGATGAGAGATTTCTAAAATGGATAAACCATCTTTAAAATCTAGAACTGCTTGTGCTGCTTGCTTAAATACTTCCTGAGGTAAAATACAGGGGCCTGCGCCGAAATTGTGTCTCATTTTTATAGTGATTTTTAATGCTTGTAAATGTAACAGTTTTATATTATTTATTATTTCGAATTCTTGAACTTTATGATCAATTTCAAATTTAGTTGCCTGCCAGTTAAATAATTAGGGATAGCATATTGTACGTTATCTATGTCTTTAAGCCATAAATATGAAACCGTATTATCAATATTTAACAAATTAAATACCTCTAAATGAGCGGAAAACGAACTAAAATATTTATCCAGCAGCCTCGGTTTTTTCACTCCTGCATCGTCTAAAAAATCTTTAGAAAATCCAATATCCACACGTTTATAAGCCGGGATATTAAAATCCTCCGAATAACGCTTTACAAGAGGCGCTCCTATTGGCAATTTAGAGCCATACAACATATTCAAATGCACTTTATAGGTAGGACTGCTCAGCAATCTGTCCTGAAAGTACACCGAAAAGTTAATCCTTTGGTCTGTTGGCCTTCTTAAATAACCACGCTCATCATTTTTAATATTCTGATTGGCCTTCATCAAAGAAACCCTAAAATAGGATAACAAATCTTTCACAAACTCCCCTCCTACGCTAAAATCTGCGCCATAAATGTATCCCTTAGCTACTTCATCAGCCAGGTACTTAACCCGTACATTATCCATCATGTAAGGAATCAGCCTATCCTGGTATTTAAAATAAAGCTCAGAGGTAAATTTTAAACGTGTACCCAACCCATCAAATGCGTAATCCAGACCCGCCGAAGTATTGTACGACCGCTGTGCCAGCTGATTTAAATTAAGAACTCCATTAAAATCTCTGATACTCCTGTAGTCAGGAGCCTGCTGATAAACGCCCGCAGTAAACCTTATAATTTTATTATTGCTTGATGGCCTGTAAGCCAGCAACAACCTCGGACTAAGCAAAAACTGTCTACTTAAAGTATTATAATTACCCCTAACCCCAAGTTGAAGAGTAGAATTAGCAGACAAAGTATAACTATCTTGAATATAAGCAGTGTAATACTGAATAGCCAGATTGTTTTTAACATTAACCAGATTATCCTGGTAAAAATTACTGAGCCCTACTTGTTGTATGTATCCGGCAGAATCTATTAGGCTATACTCATTTAAATTATCTGTATAATTTTTACGTTCAAACCTTAGTCCCAGTGAAAACGTATGATTCTCGTAATCCTGATCCACCTTTATCTCTGAGCTCAGATTTTCAGATTCCAGATTATTGCGTGCATAATTTATATACTTACCTATCCCTCTGTTAATTCTAACCGAACCAAAATTTCCATTGGCAAAGCTATTGCTCAATTCGTCAAATACATATCTACCTTCAATATCTATCCGCTCCCTTTCAATTGTACTGAAATAACTGTTTATCCATTTAATTACCAAATCTGATTTCGGATAAAATGCTAAAGTTATAGCTCCACCGGCAGTCTGATAATCGTCTATTTCCTTACCGCTATAATCCGTTTGCAACCGCATCACCGTACTTAATGTTCCAAACTGAGTTTCTCTGCTTTCGGGTATTAGTTTAAAAATCCCGCTGTTAAAACTCCCAAGAAAATCAACGCTCATTTTAGAGGAAATATTCTGATGATAAATGAGTTGAGCATCAGTAAAATTAGGAGCATAGCTTCCTTTATTATCCTGTCTGTTTAATATGCTTGTATTGTTTTTATACCTCAATCCGGCAAGTAAGTAACTGCTTTTATTTAGAATTTTAGTACTAAAACCTGCTCCTAGCATTCCGAGATTTAATGTCGCTTCACTGCTATCCGGCCTGTCGTATTTAACATCCAGTACTGATGATAATTTATCGCCGTAGCGAGATTCAAAACCTCCTGCTGAAAACTTTGCTGAACTTAATAAATCGCTATTAATGAAACTCAGCCCCTCTTGCTGGGCATTTCTAATCAATACAGGTCTACTGATTTCAACATCGTTTACATACACCAGGTTTTCATCAAAATTACCTCCCCTGACGCTATATTGAGAGCTCAGTTCGTTGTTAGTAGATACACCGGGCAAAGTTTTAAGCACTACCTCAAAATTGCCTGAGGCAGAAGGTATAGAAGCAATGTCGGCAATATTAATAGTTGTACTGTTTCTAAGCTGATTTTCTCTTGTGGTAATGGTTACCTGTTCAAGCTCGTTTATATTTCGCGTTAAAGAAACGTTTTGAATGATCCTTCCGGCTTTATCTATTTTAAACTCAACCAAAACAGACTTATAACCCAAAAGGCTATATTTCAACGTAAAGGAAGTGGCATTTGAATAAATATTGTAGTTACCTTTCTCATCAGAAGCTGTCGACTGATTTTGTCCAACCACACTAACGGTTACCATAGGCAATGGATTTTTCAGATCATCCGTAATTAGACCCGTCACTTTTACTATGGGTTGCGCACTTACATACGTAAAACCAAATAATAAAATAGATAGCAACAGGCAGAGTCTATGCATTTATGTTGTAAAACTGTAGGCTTATGATGATTTCAATTGTGCATTAAGTTGTTTTAATTCTGAGATCATAGCTGTTGGAGAGGCTGCACCAAAAATGGCATTTCCTGCAACAAAAACACCAGCACCTGCTTCTATTAAATCAGCCAGATTTTGTATTCCTACCCCGCCATCAACCTCAATTAACAAATTAGGGTTAATAGCCAGTGCCATTGCTCTTAATTCTCTAAGCTTGTTTAGCGTATTAGGTATAAATTTCTGACCGCCAAACCCAGGGTTTACCGACATCACAAGAACCATATCCAGATCTACCAATATATCTTTCAGTAACGATACCGGAGTATGAGGATTAATTGCAACACCGGCCTTACATCCAGCTGCATGAATTGCCTGAACTGTTCTGTGTAGATGTGTACAAACTTCGTAATGCACAGTTATTACCGATGCTCCCGCTTCAGCAAAACGCTCAATATATTGATCGGGGTTAACAATCATTAAGTGAACATCTAATGGCTTTGTAGCGTATTTTTTTATTGCTTCCATTACCGGAAAACCGAATGATATGTTCGGCACAAATACGCCATCCATTACATCCACATGAAACCAGTCTGCCTCACTCGCATTTATCATTTCAATATCGCGTTTAAGGTTAGCAAAATCAGCTGAAAGTACAGAGGGAGCAATAAGATGTTTCATAGGGAATGTGTTTTAAAATTATAGCTGGTTTACATTTGTAAATATAAATAAATAACCCATTTTAAACCAAAAAACCCCGCAAATTGCGGGGTTTTTTGGTTTCTGTTTTTATGCGTTTCGTCATGTTGTAACCTCCATGCCGTCATCCTGAATTTATTTCAGGATCTCGCACATGACATGTTTACCTTTCTATTTCGAGATGCTGAAATAAATTCAGTATGACGATCGCTTTAAGCAAACAGTATAACTATTTCAGCTTAATTACTAAGCTGGTTTATTTTCAGCCGGAGCAGCTTCTGCTTTTGGTGGACGAGGCAATAAAGCTTTTCTAGAAAGTTTCATTTTACCTTGTTTATCAACATCCAAAAGTTTCACTTCAACTTTATCACCTTCTTTAAACACACCGTCCATAGTTTCTAAACGAGTCCAGTCGATTTCAGAAATGTGAAGTAAACCATCTTTACCTGGCATAATCTCTACAAATGCACCAAATGGCATAATAGATTTTACTTTACCACTGTAAGTTGCACCTATTTCTGGTTTAGCAGCAATTGCATTGATACGAGTAACAGCAGCATCAATTGCAGCTTTGTTATCAGCAAAGATTTCAACGATACCTTTGTTTCCAACCTCTTCGATAGAGATAGAAGCGCCAGTTTCACGTTGCATTTCTTGAATAATTTTACCGCCTGGGCCAATTACAGCACCAATAAATTCTTTATCAATAGTTAAAGAAACGATACGTGGAGCATGGTCTTTGTAATCCTCACGAGGTGTAGAAATTGTTTTCTTCATCTCATTTAAGATGTGCAAACGAGCTTCTTTAGCTTGATTTAAAGCGTTTGTTAACACCTCCCATTTCAAACCATTGATTTTTAAGTCCATTTGACAAGCAACAATACCTTTTTCAGTACCAGTTACTTTAAAGTCCATATCACCTAAGTGATCTTCATCACCTAAAATATCAGAAAGGATTGCATATTTACCAGTTTTCTCATCAGTAATTAAACCCATTGCGATACCCGATACCGGAGCTTTAATTTTAATACCAGCATCCATAAGCGCTAATGTACCAGCACAAACAGTTGCCATTGATGATGAACCATTAGATTCTAAGATATCAGAAACGATACGGATGGTGTAAGGATTTTCCTCTAATCCTGGTAATACTTTCTTTAATGAACGCATTGCCAAGTTACCATGACCAATTTCACGACGACCTGCACCTCTGTTAGGACGAACCTCACCAGTTGAGAAACCAGGGAAATTGTAGTGCAATAAGAATTTGTTGTATCCATTGATGAAAGCACCATCAATCATTTGCTCATCATCTTTAGAACCTAAAGTAACAGTAGTTAATGATTGAGTTTCACCACGTGTAAATACTGCAGAACCGTGAGCAGCAGGCAAATAACCTACTTCACTCCAGATAGGGCGTACAGTACGTACATCACGACCATCTAAACGAATTCCTTCGTCTAAAACAAGGTTACGGATAGCATCATATTGTACATCGTGGAAATATTTTTTAGCAAGGAAGTTAGTTACATCATCAATGTCTTCACCTAATGTAGCAACAAAGTCCTTTAAAATAGTAGCAAATGCATCACCACGCTCACCTTTGCTTGTGTTGCTTTTAGCTACAGCATAAACTTTATCATAAGTAGCAGCAAAAACTTGCGCTCTTAACTCAAGGTTGCTGTCTTCATGAGAATATTCACGTTTTACAGTTTTACCTACAAGTTCAGCAAGTTCTTTTTGAGCTTGAACCTGAATAACGATTGCTTTATGAGCAAATTCAATTGCCTCAACCATTTCAGCTTCAGAAATCTCATCACACTCACCTTCAACCATTACGATATCTCTTTCAGTACCTGCAACAAGGAATTCCATTGTAGCACGCTCTAAATCACTTACGTAAGGGTTAATTACTAATTGACCATCAATTTTAGCAACACGTACTTCAGAAATTGGCCCGTTAAAAGGAATATCTGAAACCGCGATAGCAGCCGAAGCAGCTAAACCAGCTAAACAATCTGGCATTATATTTTTATCAGAAGAGATCAATGAGATCATTACCTGAGTATCAGAGTGATAATCTTCAGGGAACATCGGGCGTAAAGCGCGATCTACTAAACGTGAAATTAAAACTTCATAATCAGATAATCTTGCCTCGCGACGAAGAAAACCCCCAGGGATACGGCCTGCGGCAGCATATTTCTCCTGATAATCAACAGATAAAGGTAAAAAATCAACACCTGCTTTAGCACCTACTGTAGAAACTACAGTTGCCAATAACATCGTATCGCCCATTCTTACTACTACCGAACCATCAGCTTGTTTAGCTAATTTTCCTGTTTCAATTTCGATTGTTCTTCCATCGCCCAAGTCGAACGATTTTTTTATTACATTCATTTAATAATTGTTGTGGTGCATTTTCCTCTTTCGATACACCTTGTTTATATATTGTTGTTTTTTTATTTTCCAAACTTAAGATAAAACTCAAACAATTTCATCATTAAATTAAAAAAGCCATTCTCTAAAGAATGGCTTTTCCTGATACAATTACGCTTATTTGTTGTCTTTCGACCCCAAAGGTTTGATGATATCTCTTAGACCTAAAGCCTTAATGATAGCACGGTAGCGACCAATATCTTTTTTAAATAGATATGCCAAAATACCACGACGTTTACCTACTAATTTTTGTAGTGATAACTGAGTAGAGAAATCTTTACGATTTTTCTTTAAGTGCTCAGTTAAGTGAGCAATGCGGTATGTAAATAACGCTACTTGACCTTCTGCAGAACCTGTGTTAGTTTCTACTTCACCATGCTGTTTAAAGATTTCAGCTTTCTTTTCTTTACTTAAATACATTCTTGAATGATACTAAAGTTTAAATGATTAATTAATTGCGTGCAAAGATAGTGTAAGTTTTAAAGATTAACAAGTAGGGGTAAAAATTTGATCTGACCATAAATTGCCCATTCCTAAATCCTATTTTTGTTGCAGTAACAACTTATTTTATGGAAAAAACCCAATACAGTATTTTCGAAAGTGAACTAAAGGTACGTCCTGATGATATAGACATGTTTAATCATGTACATAACAGCAAATATTTTGATTACGTACTTGCTGCGCGTTATGATCAGATGGCCGAATTTTATAAAATGCCCATGGAATCGTTTTTAAACAGTGGTTTCGGATGGGTAGTTCGTACTGCACTGGTAGATTTTAAACGCCCGCTTATTCTTGGCGATGTGATTGCTATTCGTACCGGAATTTTAACTATCAATGAAAAAGGCTGCCGTGTGCAGTTTGAAATTGAGAACAAAAGAACCGGAAAAATTGCTTCTGATGGTTGGTTCGATTATGTAATGATTGACACCACCACCGGAAAAGGTTGCAAGGTAAACGAAGAAATGATAAAAGCATACAGTATTTAACTGCTTAATACTAACTCCATAGTCCCTCCCATTCATTCCACATTCGATAAACCTTGCGTCCACAGTCAGTCCACCTTTTTCCTAGAAAAACGTGGACTGACTGTGGACTCACTGTGGACTGACTCCAGTCCGATTCAAGACAAGAACAAGACTTCTCTCCCAGAAAGTTTTAATTAAAATTTTAAAAAAGCTAGAATTATATTTGTAAATAATATATATTTGTTTTTTAACTCAACCGCATTACGATGAAAGTATTTGCAGTCCGTTTGAGGTTCTAAAAAACCAAGGACTCCACCTTTTCACGAAAATAAAGATACAGCATTTCTTGCTGAACACGGTTTATTTACTACTTTTTTCCCTACCCAATGTTAGAACAAAATACAGCTTCAATAGGCAAGCTATCTCAAATTTTTACACTTATTAAACAAGCCCTCAAAGGCGAAGAACTCGATTTTACGCAAGGAAGTATCCGTAAAGCAGTTATTTTACTAGCCATCCCGATGATGTTGGAAATGGCTATGGAATCTGTTTTTGCACTGGTAGATCTTTACTTTGTAGGCCATTTGCACAACAGCAGTCACGCTATACAAACTGTAGGGCTAACAGAATCTGTACTTACTGTTATCTATTCACTTGCCATAGGCATGAGCATGGCCGCAACAGCCGTTGTCGCCAGAAGAATCGGCGAAAAAGATCCGGCAGCTGCCGCAAAAGCAGGTATGCAGGCCATCATAATTGCTGTATTTTTTAATGTGATTATCAGCGTTATCGGACTTATTTACGCTACAGACATTTTATTGCTAATGGGTGCATCGGCAGAAACAGCCGCACAAGGCACAACATTTATGCGCATTATGATGGGTGGCAGCATTATCATTGTATTGCTTTTTCTTATAAACGGAATTTTTAGGGGTGCGGGTAATGCAGCTATAGCCATGAAAAGTTTGTGGATTGCCAATATTGCCAACATCATTCTATGTCCGGTTTTAATTAATGGTTTTGGACCAATACCGGCGTTTGGATTAACAGGTGCCGCAATGGCAACAACCATCGGACGAGGCATTGGTGTTTGTTATCAGGTTTATCACCTTGCAAGCGGAAAAAGTCTTTTAAAAGTACAGTTGCATTATTTTAAACCTCATTGGGAACAGATAAAAGCATTATTAAAAATTGCTACACCGGGCATTTTCCAATTTGTTATTGCATCGTGCAGCTGGATATTTTTAGCGCAACTTGTGGCTACTACTGGTGGTGATCATGGATCGGCAGGTTACCAAACGGCTTTAAGGCTAATGATGTTCTTTATGCTTCCGGCCTGGGGAATGAGTAATGCTGCAGCTACATTGGTTGGTCAGAATCTTGGCGCAAAACGCATTGATCGTGCTGAACAATCGGTAATGAAAACCGCTAAGTACATAGTAATTTACATGGTTTTGGTTATGGGATTAACCTTTGGAGTTGGCAGGTATTTTATATCGTTTTTTACTAACGACGTTTTGATACAGGATGTTGCCAAAAATGCCCTTCAAATTATGAGCCTTGGGTACATATTTTATGGAATCGGTATGGTACTGATTAGTACGTTTAACGGCGCCGGAGATACATGGACACCTACTTGGGTTAACCTTTTCGGATTTTGGTTATTCCAGATTCCTTTGGGCTACTTTTTAGCCAAAGATATGGGATTGGGGCCTGTAGGTGTATTTATCGCCATTCCTGTTGCCGAAACGGGTATAGCGGTAGCGGGTTATATCCTGTTTAAAATTGGCCGTTGGAAGACTATAAAGGTATAGCGCATTTGGTCGCATATTTCGACACGGGTCATCACCTTTCGTTACAGGTCGTCACCTTTTGCTAATTATTAACATCGTCATTCTGAATTTATTTCAGAACCCCTCACTTGTCATTCTTGACTTACTGGTGCGAGGTTCTGAAATAAATTCAGAATGACGACCTATGTCGAAAGGTGATAGCCTCTAACGAAATGTGACAACCTGTGTCAAAATCTATAACGAAATCAACACCTAATTCACTTTAGCTGTTTCAACTCCAGGAACATACCCTAAACCAGGTGTAAGCCAATGAAGCAAAAACACTCTGGAATAACGATAGTTTAGCGGAGCAAAAAGAAATACTCCAACCATAATAATTGCTACAAAGATCCACAGATTCTCGTAAGTGAGCTCAAGCCCTAATATATATGTGGCAACGGCGATGGTAATCATTTCTGCAACGTTCATTGCGTAGCTAATAAACATTGCTACATAGAAAAAGCCTGGTTCCCTTTCGAAGCGAAGGTTACAAACTGGACAATACTCATTAGTTGTTTGTCCTTTAAAAGCATAAAGCTTACCCGAAAATATTTGGCCTTTTCTGCATCTTGGACATTTACACTCAACAACTGCCTGTATTTTTGATATTGGTTTCATAACTTTAATATTATGATACAAAAATACGATACATTAAACATTTAATTTATGATCCAGATCATACTTAAATCTTAATGATTTTACCTCTTATCAGCTTCAATTCCTTCTGATCTGACAGCTTTTTAATGATGCGAATTACTGTTTCAACCCTTAATCCACTCATATCTGCAAGCTGCTGCCTTGTTATTTTTAACTCCTGCCCATGCTCTACATCTTTAAAAAGGTAAGCCACTAATGTTCTGATTCTGTGTTCTGCATGCTCATTTGCCAACTCCTCAAGCATCATAGATTTGTAGAACAAACGATGACTTAGTGTTTGAATAAGCTTCATACTAAAATCCGGATGATCCTTTAGCATTTTAAGAAAATCATCGCCCTTTACCGCTATAATTTCTGAATCCTGAGTAGCTATTGTATATGCCAAATACGGCTTATTAAGTAATAATGCCGGTTCGCCAAAATATTCATTCGTTTTAAAGATGCCCTGAATAAATTCTTTGCCATCATCATTTACCGTAACCATCCTCACTTTACCGCTTTTTATAAAATAAACAGCTCGTGGTTGAGCTCCCGGTTCGTAAATTACATCTCCTTTTTCATAAGATGTTGGCTTAAAATTACTGTCTAATAAATACTTAATCGTCATGATTTGCAGCAAAACTTGATTTACTAAGATAAGCATACCCTTAAAAAAATACCTACTAATGGGTATTTTTTTCAAGCACTATCCATATGTAACTTAGAGGAAATAGGATAATAACTAAAAGGGAAATTTATGAGACGTAATTCTACTAAAACTATCACACTTTTAAGTGGGATGATTTTGCTTTTAATCGCGAGTACAACAAGCGTAAAAGCTCAGCGTTCAGATGACGATGAATCTGACCAAAAAAACATAGTTAAATGGAATATCCCTGCGCTTCTTTTAAAGAATTACTCTTTTCAATATGAGCGGTTAATAAAGCCAAAAATCTCAGTGGCGGTTGGTATCAGGTTCTCGCCTAAATCAAAGCTTCCATTTAGCTCTGTAATTGAAGATCAAATTAAAGACGACGATCAGTTAAGAGAAAATATCAAGAAATTTAAAACAAGCAACTTCGCGATTACTCCAGAGGTGAGGTTCTATTTGGGGCAAGGATTTTTTAAAGGGTTCTATGTAGCTCCTTTTGTCAGATACGCTACATATAGTGCAGAGGTTCCCTTTGATTTTGAAGTTGAAGATCCAGCTACACACGACATCAGAACGGAAACAATGCCGCTTGAAGGAAACATTACCGCTTTTACAGGCGGTGTACTTTTTGGTTCCCAATGGATTATAGGCAAAAGAGTTGCCATCGACTGGTGGATATTAGGTCCAAATTATGGTTCTTCTAGTGGAGATATTTCTGGCAATAAGACTTTAAGTCCGGAGGAGCAGCAGGCTTTACGTGATACTTTGGAAGATTTAAGTGACTTACCAATCGTAAAAACTAAATCTACTGTAAATGGTAATGGAGCGAAAGTTAGTTTTAATGGGCCTTGGGCAGGGTTAAGAGCCGGTATTAGTGTAGGGGTTAGGTTTTAATCGATCGTCATCCTGAATTCGTCATGCCGGCGAAGGCCGGTATCAGGACCTCGCACTAGCAGGTTGCTTAATAGCTGGTGCGAGGTCCTGAAATAAATTCAGGATGACGTGTTTAATTGCAAACTACAACCACAATTCCAAACTACAACTACCACTACCCTATTGTCTCTTTAATCAACTTTGTATAAAAATCACTTAGCTTCATTCCCATAACGGCAACTTGCTGAGGGATAAAACTAGTAGCCGTTTGGCCTGGTATGGTATTTATCTCTATGAAATAGAAATCACCTTCATCTTCAGTCAGAATAAAATCGATGCGAACTACACCACGACAGTTTAACTTAACATAAACAGCCTCAGCAATTTTCGCTACCCTATCTCTGGTTTCAGGCTTAACTGGCGCAGGAGTTGTTTCTGTCGCAACACCGGGAGTATACTTTGCTTCGAAATCAAAAAACTCTTTAGCAGTTTCGACCTCTGTAATTGGCAATACTTTTATCTTACCATCAAGCTTTACAACGCCAACAGTAAACTCTCTGCCTGAGATAAATTCCTCAATCAGAATTTGATTATCTTCATGAAAAGCTTTTTCAAGTGCCTTTTCCAGATCATTACCATGACTTACTTTACTCATCCCAATACTACTACCACCATTATTTGGCTTAACAAAGTATGGTAACTTAAGATCTTTTTTAAGCTGAGTTAAATCGTATGGTGCATTTTTAAAGATTTGAGCAGATTTAGCCACATGCAACTGATCTATTCCCTGTACAATTGCCTTTGTATAACCTTTGTTCATGGTAATGGCAGAAGTAAGCGCATCGCAAGTTGTATAAGGGATATTAAGCATATCAAAATACCCTTGCAATTTCCCGTCTTCTCCAGGTGCTCCATGTATAGCTATAAATACACCTTCAAACATTATTTTTCTACCTTTTATGGTAATAGAAAAATCATTGCGGTCTACCTCTATCTTTACAGAATCAGCAGGTTCATAAAACCAACCCTGCTGAGTAAGCATAATTTTATAAACATCGAACTTACTGGCATCTAAATTTTGTGCTATAGTGGCGGCACTTTTAACTGACACTACCCATTCGCCTGTAGTGCCTCCGGTTAGCAATGCTATTGTTTTCTTCATATTCTAATCGTATTGATTGCGCACACAAATATAAATTAGTTGGTGCAGATGTTATTTTAATTCCAATAAAATATTATTTTAATCTAAATTTGAGCGCAATACTTTCAGAAGAGAAAAACGCATGGGCAAATTCATATCTTATTTAAAAACAAAATCATTCAGAAATAACTTTCTCGCTGCAGCAATCACTGTTGCAGTAATTCTATCCATCGCCTTCTTTAGCTTAAGGTATTATACCAAACATGGACAGGGTTTAAATGTACCTGCACTTAAAGGATTATCACTTACGCAAGCAGTTAGTAAATTAGAGCAATTAGGATTACGCTATGAAGTAGATTCGGTGTACATTATGGACACTCCTCCGGGAACTGTGATAGATCAGGACCCGAATCCTGCAACTTTTGTAAAAGACAACAGAACCATTTACCTTACGGTAAGTATGAATAAAGCGCCTAATGTGAAATTTCCAGACGTGTTATTTAAATCATTTAAGCAGGCACAAGGTATAATTGAAAGTTATGGCTTGAAACTTGGAGACACTACATATAAACCAGATGTGAGTAAGGATGTTGTATTAGAAGTTTCATTTGGCAACCAACCGATTAAAGCTGGAGAAATGATCCCTAAAGGGTCGAGAATAGACTTTTTATTGAGCAATGGACAAGGAAATGAAGAAGTAGATATTCCAACATTAGTTGGTTTAACTAAAGACGAAGCAATATTTGCATTAAGAAATGGCGCAATGCTAAATCTTGGAACAGTTAGTTATGAAGGCACTATAACAGATTCAGCAAATGCTGTAATTATTAAGCAGGATCCATTTGCAACTGATTCTGTAACTAAAGTTAAAATTGGCACACCGGTAAACATTACACTATCTAATAAGAAATAATTCACTATCATTTACATATGTCAAACGAAGAAAACAAAACAGGCCTTAAAAAAAGCACCAAAGTAATATTAGGCGTACTATTGGTTGTTTTAATTGCTGGTGGCTTTTACGGACTAAAACTATATAAAGTGTACATGGCTCCGAACGTTACGGGCAACGAAAAATATTTGTACGTAAGAACAGGATACAATATTGACGACGTTTTTAAAGAGATTAAACTAAAAGATATGTTAACTGACATAGGTACTTTTAGCGAAGCATCGGGTAAAATGCAACTTGCGCGTTCTCTAAAACCAGGTCGCTATAAACTGACAAAAGGGATGAGTAACCGCAGCATTATTAATATGTTGAAATCTGGTAATCAGGATCCTGTAAAACTTAAGTTTCAAAACTTAAGAAAAAAGGAAAACTTTGCGGGCTATCTGGCAAGAAATCTTGAACCGGATTCTTTAACTTTCATCAACCTGCTTGACTCTGCTGCTTTACTTGAAAAGTATGGTTTCAATAAAGATAACAGCTACGTAATGTTCATTCCTAATACATACGAAATGTACTGGAATATTTCAGCGCCTGAGTTTTTTGATAGAATGCACACTGAATACAATAAGTTCTGGAATGCGGAGCGTAAACAAAAAGCTGCTTCATTAAACCTTACTCCTATTCAGGTTTCTATTTTAGCTTCAATTGTTGATGCAGAGGCTTTATACGACAAAGAGATGCCAATTATTGCAGGTTTGTACTTAAATCGCTTAAATAAAGGAATATTGCTTCAGGCTGATCCTACTGTTATTTTTGCTAATAATGATTTTACGGTTAAACGTGTTACCAATTCACTTTTAAGTGTGCAATCGAAATACAATACTTATAAATATGCTGGTTTGCCTCCGGGCCCTATCATGATGCCAAGTATCAATGCTATTGATGCTGTATTAAACCGCGATAATAATAACTATATTTATATGTGTGCTAAGGAAGATTTTTCGGGCTATCATAATTTTGCAGTAACTGTTCAGGAACATGAAAAGAATGCAAAAAAATATAGAGATGCTTTAAATAAACGCAATATCTTTAAGTAATGTTTGTACACGAAAGCACGGTTAAAGTTCGTTATGTAGAAACCGATCAGATGGGCGTAGTACACCATAGCAACTATGCTCAATATTATGAGTTGGCCAGAACAGAGTGTTTTGAAGCCTGTTCGGGTATCACATACGAATCGATGGAAGCAGATGGGGTGATGTTACCGATTTTGGAGTTTCAATCGAAGTTTTTGAAGCCCGCGTTTTATAATCAGACACTTACCATAAAGTCGATTGTTAACGAATTACCAACAGTTAGATTAACAGTAGATTACGAAATCTACAATGACAATAAAGAACTAATTAACACCGGAAAAACTACACTTGTTTTCGTAAACAAAGAAACCAGAAGGCCTTGTCAACCGCCGGAAAGTTTCATGAAAAATGTCCGAAGTTATTTTATTTAAAAAATGGAGTGGATTCATAAACAGCTATTAAAGATCAGACTTTATTCTCTATTTATTAGCTGGACAAAAGTTTGTGTATTACCAGGCTTTAGTCCGCTTCCTATCTATACTGTTGCTACTTTCTTTTTTAAAGAGATAGGTAAAGAATCTTTGGTGAATAAAGCTTCGTCATTGGCTTATAATTTCATGTTGGCCATTTTCCCGGCCATCATCTTCTTATTTACACTGATCCCTTTTATACCCAAGAAAATTGGTTTTCAGGATCAGTTGATGAACCTGATTATTTTGGTTTTACCTGAGGATGCGTATAAGGCTTTTAGCACTACGCTTGATGAGATAGTGCATAAGCAAAATAGAGGATTGCTGTCCTTCGGTTTTATTTTGTCGCTATTCTTTGCCACTAATGGGGTACACAACCTGATGATGGCTTTCAACAAGTCGTCGCTAATTATTGAAACCCGTAGCTGGCTTAAACAACGCCTGATTGCTATTTTACTTACCTTGATAATTGCTTTCTCTGTAATTACTTGTATTACGGCAATGGCTATTGGTGAGCTTGCACTAAACCGTATTGAAAGCAAGCTTAATATTCGGGAGAGCTTTACCACTTTGGCTATACAACTTACCAGATGGGCTTTGCTAGGAATATTATATTTCGTAACAATTTCTATCCTTTATAGGTATGGCCCAGCGCACGCAAAGAAATGGAAGTTTTTTAGTGCAGGCTCGTGGCTTGCTACCATACTTGCATTTATCTCCATTTGGGGCTTTTCTTATTACATCAATAATTTCAGTTCGTACAATAAAATTTACGGATCTATCGGTACACTTATCGTAATTATGATCTGGCTTTATCTAAATTCTTTGATACTTTTAGTCGGCTTTGAGCTAAATGCAAGCGTAGATCTGTCGAAACGCAGCGTTAAAATCATCAGACCGAACTTCAATTTGTTCAAAAAAGCGGCTCCAATAGAGGATAAACTAGGGAAAAGATAAATTTTTCTTACTCATTTTTAGCGCGTTATCGTTTTTAAGCAGAAATATCTAAATCTGAATTTGCAAAATCAAGTCGTATTTGTACTTTTGTCGCGGAGAGTTGGCAGAGTGGTCGATTGCGGCAGTCTTGAAAACTGTTGACTTGTCAAAGGGTCCGCGGGTTCGAATCCCCCACTCTCCGCCAAGGTATCAAAACCTACAAAAAGCCTGGAATCGTAAGATTTCAGGCTTTTTTGTTGAGAGGAAAAAAAATAATATTTAAAAAGCTATTTTCGGTCAATCGTTTTGTAGAGATTATGGAAAAAATGAAACCAGAGCTTCCCTTTTATACGGATATCAATGATTTTCTGGCCTCTATTCCCTGGCCTGGCAGAACAGAGAACCCTGATTTCTATTGTCTGAGGTTAAAACCGCTGGATAAGCCGCAGGTGTCGGTATACCGGCCACCGTTCAGGCGTGCCTTTTATTTTTTTGCATTGCTGTTCAATTCAGGAAAGGTGAATGTCAGTTACGGTGAGGAATTGGTAGAAAATCCGGATTCCTATCTGGTGTTCCATTCGCCCAACCTGGTTTATAGTTTCGCGCACAATAATGCTTTAGAGGGTTATATTATTTATTTTAAGCCGGAGGCCTTTTCATTTTTCAGGCCTGGGTTTCACAAGCAGTTTACGCTGTTTGATCAGCTCCGCACCAATCTGTTCAGATTTGATCATGATACTTTTATTGAGTTGACTCCACATTTTGAAGCTGTTTTTTCCGCTTATGAACAGTCAGGTGAAGATACCCACCTGGAAGCAAGGCTGAAGCTTTTGGGGCTGTTGTGTCATCTGGAGGGCTTTGCGCTGGAAAGGAAGCAGAGGGCGCTGCCCGCTGGCAGACAGCAAGTATTGATGCAGGATTTTATCCAGCTGATTGAAAGTCATTATATCCAGAAGCGTAGTGTCAAGGAGTACGCAGACCTACTTTCGGTTACGGCCAATTACCTTTCCCAGTCTGTTAAACAAGTTTCGGGGCGCAATGCACTGAGTTTTATTACAGAACGAATGGCCACTGAGGCCAGATCGCTGGTTCGGTACACCGATATGGAGATTTCCAGGATTGCTTACCAGCTGGAGTTTTCTGATCCAAACAATTTTGGTAGGTTCTTTAAAAAACATGCGGGACTCTCCCCTTCTGCGTTCCGCAGGCAACACACAGGTAATTAAATTGACCTGTAAATCCAAGATTTCAACCGAGCTTTTTTGTACAAATCTGCATTTATTTGTGATATCAATTTAATTATATGCCAAGCAAAGTATTTATCAGTCTACCAGTAAAAGATCTGGACAAATCCGTAGATTTTTTCACAAACCTGGGTTTTTCATTCAATCCGCAGTTCAGCGATGATAAGGCCGGTTGTATGGTGGTCAGTGACAGCATTTTTGTGATGTTGCTTACCGAAACGTATTTCAAAACTTTTATCGATACAGATGTATGTGATGCCAACCAGCAAACTGAAGTGCTGATGGCATTGGATGCGAATTCAGCGGAAGAAGTTAAGGCCTTTATCAGTAAGGCCCAGTCTTTGGGCGGCAGGATTTATACCGAGCCAAAGGATCACGGCTTTATGTACCAGCATAGTTTTGCCGATCTCGACGGTCACAAATGGGAATTGGTATATATGGACATGAGTCAGTTCGCTCAGTCTTAACCGCTTGGAAATGGAGAATAAGAATTACGATCCAGCCATAGATGTCTATATCACTAAGGCAGAAGATTTTGCAAGACCGATCCTTGAACACTGGCGCAGGCTTGTCCATGAAAACTGCCCGAATGTGGAAGAGACTATTAAATGGGGCATTCCCCATTTTGATTATAAGGGCGATCATATGTGTGTGATGGCTTCACATAAGGCACACTGCGCGTTTACCTTTTTAAAAGGCGAATTAATGAGCGATTCTCGACTAAAAGCGGCCAAGGATCTCAAACCGATCAAGCGGCTATTGGGTAAAATAACGCAGTTTAGTGAACTGATCTCTGATCAGGAATTTATTGTTATGATTAAGGAGGCGGTACAGCTAAACGAAAAGGGCGTAAAGATTCAAAGAGAAAAACCTGTAGTGGAAAAGCCCAAGGTATTGGAAACGCCCGACTATTTCCTGGATGCGCTGGAAGGCAGTCCAAAAGCGAAAGATGTCTTTGAAAGTAAGTCAGACTCTTTCCGTAAGGAATATATCATCTGGATCAGTGATGCGAAAACCGATCAGACCCGGCAAAAAAGGATAGATGAAGCCCTGGAATGGATCGCCGACGGCAAGGGGCGCTTCTGGAAACACCAGAAATAGCGCTGTCTATTGATGAAAATAACTGCGTTATAATTCTTATGAAGAGAGTCGGTTATAAAGCATCAGTTATCTGTCTCTGGAACTGTCGGCTTTAGTCTGTCCGCTAAAAAATGAATGGTCGCAGGAACTGATTTTGTCTCAATCTCCTGAACGAAACTGATTACACCACCGCCTTTTAGGATTTCAGAAATCCTCCTACTTTGTCTATTTTTGCCTGATTCCACTATATAAGTGATCGGATATATATTTAACCAAATATCTTAATAAACAAATGGGCGTGATTGAAGAACATAAAACATATATAGAGGAATTTAAAGAAACTATTATAGGATATTACCCAATTTCGGAAGAATCATTTCGTCTTCTTGAAAAGATAATCAAGTTTAAAACCTTGAAAAAGGATGAAATATTATTGAATATTGGACAAGTTTCGAAGCATATTAACTTCATTTGTCAAGGCGCAATGATTGCTTATTTTACCGATATAGAAGGCAAAACGTATAATAAAAATATTTTTCTGGAAAGGCATTTTGCTGGTTCTAGTGTCTCAGCAATATTGAAAATACCTTCCGAGTTTACTTTGCAAGCCATAGAAATAACAATCCTTATAAGCATAAATTATCAGCAATATAAAGATCTTATTTATCTACATGACGATCTTAAAAATTTCTACATCGCTTATCTTGAAAAAAATTGGATTATCGACAAAGAGCAAAGAGAAATTTCACTGGTCATGGAGAATACAACTACTCGATATATGAAACTCCTCAAGGCTTATCCCGATATTGACAAAAGAGTTCCACTGCAACATATTGCTTCACACTTGGGCGTAACACCTACACAATTAAGTAGAATCAGAAAACATTTCAAGAAAAAATAGACTAATCAACATATGTAAAGAGTGGTATGATTTGCGACTGGTAATTTTGTTTCATTATTAAAAAAAATGGCAACAGAAATGACAGATTTGCAAAATTCCACTTCAAAAAATGAGCTGAAATTAATTACGTATAAAGACAGCGAGCAGGTCTTAAATGGTCTAGTAAGTTCTAATGCAGGAAAAAAGCTACCTGGCATTCTCATCCTACCTGCCTGGAAAGGAATAGATGACGAAGCTAAGAATGCCGCTTTGGAACTGGAAAAGCAAGGCTATATTGCTTTTATAGCCGATATTTATGGTGCGGGCAACATTCCAAGAGATATTGACGAAGCATCAAAAAGCTCCAAGTATTACAAACAAAACCATAAAGAATACCAAAAAAGAATTTCTCTGGCACTAAAGGAGCTTAAACAATGTGGTGCGATTCCAGAAAAAATTGCCGTTATCGGTTACTGTTTTGGTGGTACAGGAGCATTGGAAGCCGCCCGTGGCAATCTTCACCTAACCGCTGTGATTTCTATTCATGGAGGATTAGCAAAAGACCCTGGTAGAAAAAACAATTCAATCACTTCAAAAATATTGGTCCTCCACCCTGCCGATGACATTACTGTATCAAAAGAAGATTATGACAATCTCATTTCAGAAATGAATGACTCGAATGCTGATTGGCAGATTATTACTTACGGTAATTCTAAACACACATTTACCAATCCCAAATCGCCAGATTATAATCTAACAATGGCAAACCGAGCTTGGGAACATACATTGATGTTTCTAAAAAACACATTAAAATAGAATATTTATTATATGAATCAACAGTTATTGTCCACAATAGCATTCTTAGGAGGCGTCTGTTTAGCTATTCAATCAGGCTTTAGCACACAGCTAGGATCCTTACTAAAAAAACCAATTCTAGCATCCATGGCCACCTATACAAGTGGTGCTTTATTTGCCTTAATTTTTGTTCTACTTTTTTCAAAAGACACACTCAATCTTCAATCCGAAAAACAGGTTCCAACACATCTATGGGTTATAGGGGGGCTGTTTAGCATAACAGGAATAACATTATACTATTTCACAATTCCTAAGTTAGGCATTGCAAAAATGATGTCTTTAGGATTATGCGGTCAGCTTATATTCTCTGTCATTGCCGGACATTTCGGATGGTTTAATCTACCTCTTGAACCCATTTCAACGAAAAAAATGATCGGAGCCACAGCAATGATTATTGGAATTATTTTCATTAATTCAAAATAACATGACTACAAACCAGAAGTATAATATTAACAACCTGATTTCTTTATGGAAAACAGTAGCGCAAGCCTTTCAAAATTACATCGAACAAAAATCTTTTAGCTATTGTCCCATCCTCGATTCTGAATGGCCAAATCGTATTTGGCTTAATGAAAGAAACCTGAGTATAAACTCACAACCCAGATTCTATACCATTAAACAAGTATTAGATGCTGATGAAAATATAAAAGAAAAGGTTTTTCAAACAATAGCCGAGGTAATGAAAGATTCTAAAATTCCTTTATCCCTAAGTTATTGGAGTGATTTTGAAAACACGCAGCATTCTGTAATTGAAAAAATTGGCTTAGTTAAAAAATCCGAACAGATTGGAATGTCATTAGTATTCGATCAAAAGTTTGAATCTATAAACCGAATTAGTTTAAAAAGAATAGACAATGAAAATGAAGCAATGCTATGGTCTGACATATACCCACAGAGTTTTGGCTACAAAATTTCTTCGGAAATACTAATGAGAACCAAGCAGCCTATTTCTTATTACCTTGTTTATCTTGGTCAAAAGCCAATTGGCACAGTTATTACATATGAAACGAGAAGCGTAATAGGTATTCATGGATTAGGTATCATTCCAGAATTTAGAAAGCAAGGTTTTGCAGAAGAAGTTATGGTGCTTCTCATCAATGGGGCAATTGACAAGAAGATTAAAACAGCCACTCTACAATCTTCTAGACTCGGTAAGAATATTTACTTGAAAATGGGTTTTAAGGAAGATTTTTTAATGACAAACTATGTATTAGCGACGACAAAATAAGGGTACATAGAATTTGTTAATTTTTATTGTTAAACGAAATCCACCAATCTCATTAATTCCCATAAGATTGGTGAGTGATTCGGCTGAGTCTTCTACTTATGTTGATTCGTTGCTGCCGCTCAACTGCACACAAACCCATGTACAAATACAAGAATGGATCTGTTTTTTAAACCACAAATCTTATCTTAGTATATGAAACGCTCCAAATTTCTCCAGTTATTCTTAGGAATTATTTTATTCCTTAGTTCCATAAAGGTCAGTGCCCAGACTGTTTTTGAAGGACAAATCATCAACCAAAAATCAGAGGCCCCGGTACCCAATGTCAATATACGATTGGCTAGGGAAAGAATCACCGTTACGAGTAATGCGCAAGGATATTTTAGAATAGCAAGCGCTGATTCTGTTGTGAAGGATACGCTCATTTTTAGTTCAGTTGGCTACCAGACTTTCAAACTCCTCACCAGTTCCTATCAAAAGAACGGCTTCATTTCCCTGGTACCGACCACAACTACGCTGGAAGAGGTTAGTATTACAAATGAAGAACTTAAAACTGTCCGTTTAAATAAATTTGACCTAAGCGATATTAAGGAAGACCCGCCTGAAGTGAATACAGACCCTTTTCCGCCAGTGGTCACCTACCCCTTTTCGCCCAGGAATCGTTTTTTCGCTAAATTGTTTACCGCCCCGCAGGGAAATGTGGTACTGACCAAGGTAGATCTGGGAAGAAGAGAATTAGACGAAACAAAGTATCCGGACAAGCCTCTAGTGACTTCTCACATCAAAACCCGTTTTTTGCTCCATGTCATGTCTGTAGACCCAAAGACCTGCGCGCCAGATACGTTGCTATTCAGTAAAATCATTAACCTTACGGATAAGGCGCCCTGGGTTGAACTGGATCTTCGCAAAGACAACATCATCATCAACTCCGCTGAGTTTTACATTACAATAGAATGGATGCACATTCCATTCAACGAGGTCATCAAGTTATTTTACGCGCAAAAAGTACGAAAGGTCACCAAAAAAGGAAACCAGATATTGGAAGATGTATCAGAATATGCAACGCTTTACGAGCCCGCTCTGATCGAATATAAAAAGAAAAAACCTACCCTATCCTGGATTAAAAATCATGAAAACAAATGGCAGCTCTATGACTCGGAAATTCCCGAAGAGAAGCGTGAAATTGCCTTATCGGCCACTATAAGCTACTGAGACATGAAGACATTATTTACATTTTTGCTGCTGGTGTTTATAACTAGGGTTCATGCTCAGGATAAATTAAACTTATTTCACATCGTCGACAGCGAGACCAAACTGCCCATTTCAAGCGTCTCGGTGTCCATCATCAGGGCAAGGCTGGCCATTAATACAGAAAATGATGGTGTATTTAGTATTCCGGGCAACTTATCAGCGATGCGGGACACCATTATTTTTGCTGCCCAAAACTATCGGGTCTATAAGTTCCCTATCCGGGAACTAGAGGGCCGGGACAGCATCCAACTGGTCAGAATTGCTTTTTTGGCACCTCCAAAACAATCGGTATCCAAGCTAGATACGTTACTCAATGATTTCGATTCGAACGACGTCGAGCATTATGCCGGTGTAAGCGAGAGAGCCACTTCATTCGAATGGTTGCAGCTTGCCCAGCGATTTGATGCCCCTAAGATTGGCGGTGTATTGAAAAATGTCTCTATTTATCGCCTTTTATTTAGCTATACGGGGACGGAATACACCAAATTCCGCGTAAGGATCTACGGATTGGACAGCCTAACTCGCGGGCCCGGCCGGGATTTGTGTTCGAAAGTGATCGAGGCTAAAAGCAATGGCAGGAGGCGAATAAAGATCGACTTAACGGATCTTAACATCATAATTCCTGATCCCGAGTTTTTTGTTGCTGTAGAATGGGTTCGGGATTTTCACAACATGGGCTATGTGAGACTAAATAATGCGGATGGCCTAACTACGAACCAGGTTATCAATTATCGTCCCGCCATTGGCATATCTCCTGTAAAAACGAATAACTTGAACATATGGGGCATGAATTTCAGAAGAGCGTGGCTTCCGTACAGCTATTTCTCACCAGACTTTACCGACCTGGCCATAAAGGCCGAAGTGAGCAAATAAAGATTTCCGTATTAGAACAATACAAAAATTCTAAATAGCTATATTTAGAATTATCATTCCCTATTTAAAATGGCGACAGAATGGATTTAAACCTAACGCAACAGAATGCATTAAGCCTCAAAGCAGAAATGCAATGGCTTGCAACAGTTATAGAAACACGTATGTTGCTCTATTTTGGCAGCCCCTGCTCCTATCAGTCTATTACAGAAATCACACCTCCTTTATTAAAGGATGAAGATTCTATTTACGCGCAAACTGTAAACTATTACAAACTGAGTATTGCAGAGAGAATCGTACTTGCCCTAGCCTTAGCACCTCATATCACACCAAATTTACTGGATGTTTTTCTTGTTAAAAACAGTGCTTCCGATCGTCCTTTCACAGAATTTGGAGGCATAGTAAGTCAAAATTCCAATAGGTTTTTACCTACAGAAGAAACCGCCTTATTTATATTAGCGGCTAACGATCTTCAAATACGTTTCTCGGTGATGCAACTGCTCAGCCAAACTAATCCTCTTCTAAAATACAATATTATAAAACTGGTGGCAGTACGTTCAGAAGAGCCACTTCTAAATCGTTTACTTCAAATCACTCCTGAGTATCTGAGTCATTTTACAAATGGAGTAGCTCTGCAGCCAGATTTTGGACCAGACTTTCCAGCCAAGCGCATTCAAACAAATCTTGAATGGGCTGATTTAGTACTTAATGACCATACCAAAAGAGAGGTAGAAGGAATTCAAGACTGGATTCGGCATGGTGATACGTTGCTGAATGACTGGAACATGAAGCGAGTTATAAAACCCGGTTACAGGGTATTGTTCTATGGCCCATCGGGAACAGGAAAAACGCTAACCGCTAGCTTACTGGGAAAAAGCAGCGGACTAGATGTTTATAGGGTTGATCTTTCAATGGTAGTTTCCAAATATATTGGAGAAACTGAAAAAAATCTGGCCCGTGTTTTTGAGCAAGCCGAAAACAAGAACTGGATCTTATTTTTTGATGAGGCTGATGCATTATTTGGTAAACGCACAGAAGTTCGTGATGCTCATGATAAATATGCCAACCAGGAAATATCTTATTTACTACAACGCATAGAAGATTTCCCTGGGGTTATCATCCTGGCAACGAATCTTAAGCCCGATATTGACAATACATGTAACCACAAATTTCAGGCTATAATTCCTTTTCCAAAACCAGATGCAGAACAACGAGTAAAATTATGGAAACTGGCTTTCTCTGACAAAATGGTTCTTGAAGATACTCTCGATGTAAATGAGATTGCAAATAAGTATGAGGTTACCGGAGGAAACATCATAAACATTGTTCGTAACGCTGCGCTAAAAACTATAAAAAGAGACAGTAACACATTACTAAACAAAGACATTATAGAAAGCATAAAACGTGAACTTGAAAAAACAGTAAAATAGTGTAACTAACTTAAGCCCTGAGCATCTAAACGAAGACAAACCAAACATCTGTATTTTAACAACTTAACTAAATACAAACCTAGTTTACTTTGAGGTTAAGTTGAAAAGCAATTAAATACTTATATCTCTAATCGAGTTAAACTGTATAACATGGCTTCAAATCGCTCAAAAAACATCCATCTGGAGAATCTCCCTGTAGGTGTAAAAATTAAACTCTCAGCCTTATGGGCCTCAGTAATGTTCTGTTACGTTTATGGCGATTTTTTCTCTCTGTTTGTTCCAGACCGCATACAGAAATTAATTGATGGGCATTCGGGCGTAGGCACAACAACGCCATATTCTTTGTTGGCTTTTGCTATGTTAATGACCATACCAAGTTTAATGATCTTTCTTTCCCTGGTGTTAAAGCCGAGCATAAATCGTTCGGCAAATATTGGGATTGGAAGTCTTTTTACCTTGATTATGATTCTGATATTGTTTACCACAACTAGCAAATGGATGATTTTCTACAGTTACTTAGCACTTATAGAAATTATCTTAACCAGCTTAATTATTTGCTATGCCTGGAAATGGCCTAAACAAACGACCACTAACTAACCAAATACCATGAATCCAAAGATAGATGCAAACAAAAAAACCGCACGAATAGCCGGAGCTATTTATTTGGTAGTAGTACTCACGGGTATGTTCAGTCTTGCCTATGTCCCTTCTCAACTGATTTTTTGGAATGATGCTGCAAAGACACTTCAACATATCACCTCATCCCAACAACTATACCGAATGGGAATTGCTAGCAGTATGATCTGTTATCTAGCCTTTACATTATTGCCAATTGTGTTATACAGGCTGTTACGACATGTCGATGAGAATTACGCTAAATTAATGGTCATTTTCGCTTTGATTAGCGTCCCTATTTCATTGCTCAACCTGCAACATAAATTTGATGTACTTTCAATCATCAGTGGTGCTGATTATCTTAAAGATTTAAGCCAGCAACAACTCCAATCGCGTGTTTTATTTTCTCTTGAGAGCTATGATAGCGGGTTATTAATCGTTCAGATTTTTTGGGGACTCTGGTTATTCCCCTTTGGGTATTTGGTTTATCATTCTAAAACTCTCCCTAAAATTTTAGGTGTTTTCCTTATGCTTGGATGTTTTGGCTACCTCATAAATGTATTGGGACGAACCGCTTTACCTAATTACGGTGAATTTGGTTATGCCAAATATGTAACCTTACCAGCAAGTATAGGCGAAATAGGAATATGTTTGTGGCTTTTAATTATGGGGATAAAAACTAATGTAAAAGATTAGGTTAAACAACATGAATTGAATTACTTACTTATAAAGTATACCTCGCTTATTTTGTTGTCTTTTAACTTGTAGATAGCTATAGCTTCCATTGAAGCACCTCCCGTTAATCCAGTTACTTTTTCATGATCAATAATCGTATTACCAAGAACTGTTCTGTTTACAATTTCACAGTGTAAATTTGGAGTTTCCTTAAAGAATTTCCCATAAACTTTAGTCATATAATCCTTACCTTCTCCAGACAGCTTATTCGGAAAGCTATAGATTTTGATATCATCACTATACGTACTTAAAAAAGCTTCTAAATCCCTCGTATTGTATGCAGCAAGTTGTTCATCTACCAAAGCTATGCCTAGAGATTCTATACTTTTTACTTCAGAATTAGTATTTGATTTTGTTTGAGCTAAAGCAACTGTAGAAAAAGAGAGTAATGCGATTAAGATTAGGTTTTTCACGTTTAATGAGTTGTATAAAATTGGACTTGAGCCATAAATATACGCGATATTCGCTTAAATACAAGCAAAGTTAGCTTTGTTGCATTTGCTGCTGAAACGAAATTATAGTGAATTCTGCCGGCCGCATAATTGCTACCCCTACAGTTATGATTATTTTGCCATCCAATATATCTTGTGGCGTCATAGTCACGCCTAACCCAATTTTCACGAAAAACGCTTGTTCAGGTTTAGCTCCAGCTAAACCTCCTTGTTTCCATACATTTAAAAAAAAATTATTTATTATACTACTTAAAGTTATCCATGTACTGGAGACATTAGGCTCAAATACATATGCTCGTGCTACATTTTTAATAGATTGCTCTATCATGATCATAGTACGACGCGTACTGATGTATCTCCAATCAGATGAGTTCCCCTCAAGCGTACGCGCTCCCCATACTAAAATGCCTCTCCCTGTAAAATATCGGATTGCATTTACAGCTTTACCATCAAGTGGAATATTGAGATCTTCCTGATCTTCAGAAGATATATTAACTGCAGTGCTAATCACATCTACCAATCCAACATTTGCAGGAGCTTCCCATACTCCTCCTGTAATATCCACCATACTATAAACACCCGCCATAGCCGCTGAAGGAGGCAAAAGATTAATCTGCCTTTGCATTTCTTTAATGATTAACGAATAAAACGCACTTTGTTTATACAACTCCTTGTGAGCAGTATCCAGTACTATTTTATCTGTATCCGTACCTATTACGTCGATGTAATTTGCAAGATTAGGGTCGCGCAATTTAAGAACAGCTTTGAATTTCTCAACATCCTCATTTGAGATATTGGCAAAAGATATTTCCTCTTTGCCAACCACCGAGGTATTAAGCCAGGGATAATAGGCAGCCCCATAGTTGAGAAATTCTGTTCCTATCTGCTCCCTGAACTTGGCAATTACATCTCCCGAAGGATCTATTCGATCTTTGTAACCGTCGTAAATATCCAGTATAGCTACTCTACTTTGAGTACTTCCGCAATGCTTTAAAGCTGCCTTTTGTATTTCATAGCAACTTTGAGCGTCTTGCAGGCAAACAGCTTCAGGAATAACTATCATTGTAGGTTCTTGCTCTTCTAAAAGCGCATCAATTCCACCAATAAGTTTATCGCCATTTAAATCATCGGAGTAGCTTCCGACAGATACGATATAGCAGGTACCAGTACCGCCTCCATTTGCAAAGAAAAGCTTAAGGTTGTAATACAAGTTAAACCTATCGGTACGTGCAACACTACAATCCTCTGACTCAGTAAAGCTAAACACCGTTTTAGGCGCTTCCCCAAAATATGTTTCAAATTCCAAAAGTGTACTTATCCTAAATGGTGTATTCGATAGAGACGTGGTTCCATTTATGGCTTTTTCTGTGTAACCAATAAAGGCTGGCACTGCTGTAGAAACTGCTACTATAGAATTAGGAAACACATTCTTTTCTGCAATATATACTCCAGGCGATTTCTTTACACTCATAATGATTGTAGTTATTTAAACTTACTTTTTCTATTAAAGATAGCTATTTTCTTATGAAGCACTATCAGAGAATCATCTGAATTTACGGCAGTTTATTTACTTAAAAACTAACCACCCCTACCAGACAACCATTTAAGAAAAAGAGGGGCTCTTTCTTTACTAATCGTAATACTCTCCTTTACTACTACTGAAACGCTCAAAGATAATTTACGAGAAAGCAAACTGGATGCATTAACAACTGCTTTCCTGTTGACCAGGTATTGACGATTTACCCTAAAGAATTCGCTCCCTACAATATCTTCCAGTTCTTCCAAACTTTTACCTGGATAATAAGTTAATTTATCAAATGTAAGCAAATGAACAACCTCATTTTCCAGGTGGAACAAAGCAATATTTCCGATGCTAACAGGGATGATTGTATCCTTAAAATGTATGAGTAAGGCCTTAGTAGTTGAAGTTTTGAGATCTGAGAACAAGCGCCTAACCGATTCATACTGCTGTATGATTCCATCTTGTTTAACTTGTGTAAGATTCTTGAATTTTTGCAATGCCGCACCAACTGACTCTTCGGTAAAAGGCTTAAGTAGATAATCAATACCATTAACTTTAAATGCATTTAGGGCGTATTCGTCATAAGCGGTACAAAATATAACAGGAACGTGGAGATTACTCAAAATCTCGAAACTTAAACCGTCTCCCAACTGAATATCACTAAAGATTAGGTCAGGCTTGGTATTTGATTTAAACCAGGCTTTACCTTCCTTTACAGACTTTAAGACGGCCACAATCTCCACCGCAGGATTGACAAGCATTATAGTCTGTTTCAGGTCTTCGGCAGTAAGCCTTTCGTCTTCTATTAATACTACCTTCATAGCGCTAATATTTTTATTTTCACTGTAAAAAAAGAGTTATCAGCACTTATTATGATGGCATCTTCACCAAGCAAACGATAACGCTCAGCCAGATTTAGCAGGCCTTGCCCTGTTGACGTCTCTTTATAACTCCTCGGTTGTAAATTATTTGACACCAGTAGGTAGCCATTTTCGTCTTTAATTGTAATCAATATCGGAGACTCTTCTGTCAGACTGTTATGCTTCAATGCATTTTCAACCAGTGGCTGTAAGGAAAAAAAAGGCAGATAGCCCTTTTCGATATGCTCTTGAGAAATATCAATTGCATATTCCATTGCAGTACCAAAACGTATACTTTGCATTTTCAAGTAATCCAGACAAAACTCAAGTTCGTTTTTTATCAAAGTAGTTGTAGTAGTTTGGTTAGAGATTGACACCCTTAAAAAATTAGCTAGATGTACCAAATAATTTTCACCTTGCTTAAAATCATTTTTATAAAGTGATTTGACTGTATTCAATGCGTTAAACAAAAAATGGGGATGAATCTGTTGCCTCAGTAACAAGTTGGCCGTTTCGCTCATATTAGCTTTTAACTGTAAATTTTCAATTTCAGTTTGTGTTTTTCTTTGCTGCAAAATAACCAGGTTCTGCAGCACAAGTATCATTGTATTCAAAATCCATATGGAAAGAACTGCTAATGCGTAAGACTGGTAAAGATTTGGCCCCTCTCCCTCCCATTTTTGTCCTGTTACTACCGAATATAAAGTTTTTACCAAAACCCACACCAATACCACACACAAGTAACTAGAAAGGTAAAATTTCGGCTTTTCGACTCCAAACAAACGCAACAGGCCCAAATTGCAAAAACCTGTAATTGCCATAAACAAAAAAGTCTGCACAAATCGGAGTGTCGCTCCCGAAATATCGTGAGTAGAGGCTACTAGAAAAACAGCAACTAAAACAGACGACATTAAGGCTATAATGCAGTTCAGTACCATTAAACTCTTATAGGGTATTTGGTTTTGCATATGATAAAAGTAACAATAAAATCCCGGCTACTTTTCGCAACCGGGATGCTTTGGTAGAATGATACTGTATTTATTTAAACGTATAAAACAGGCTAACTTGTGCATTGTTATTTTTGAAGTTGTTCCTTGATCCGGAAGCATCAAAATTACCCACTTTAGACAGTCCATAAATATATCTTGCTCCTATACCTAGTCCCATTTTAGATTGAAATCCTATACCTCCCGTAGCAGCAAAATCCAGTTTCTTGGCAAAGTCACCTCCTGCTAGTCCTGCCACATCTTCCTTTACCTTAAAGCTGGCCTGAGTACCGGCTTCAGCATACAGACCAAAATTAGTTTTGTACCTAAATAGCACCGGCACTGAAACGTAATACAGCTTAATATCCTGCTTTCCAAATTCATTGTTATTACTTTTCGCTCCTACTGCCGAGAACAGAATATCTTCTTGTACTGAAAAGTTTTTGCCTAGTTTAAAAGCAACTGTACCTCCTGCATGAAAGCCTACTAAAGGGTCAGTAGCAAAACTAGCATCAGTAAAATCGCTGTAATTGGCCCCAGCTTTTATGCCAAATTCCAAACGATTTAACAAAACCTGAACAAAACCTTCACTTTTGGTTTGACCAAAACTTTTAACAGATAGCAGAACCAGGCAGATCAATATTAACTTCTTCATTTTTTTTATTTAACTAATGGTAATTGTTTTAATTATTACCAAAATTGAATAATTAATCCTCTGCCCTAAAGGAGAACCTACGGGAGACAGACAAACTGAACAAAGAAGCGGAAATTGTGACCTTAAAGATTTCCCTTCTTCAATTCGCTAACTGCAAAATCGCAGGCTCTTGCGGTTAATGCCATATAAGTCAACGAAGGATTCTGACATGCAGCAGATCCCATACTCGAGCCATCAGTTACAAAAACATTTTTCACTTCGTGCATCTGATTCCACTTGTTAAGTACTGAGGTCTTAGGATCATGTCCCATTCTGGCAGTTCCCATCTCATGGATTGCCATACCCGGAGCTGAGCCATTGTCAAAAGTCTGAACATCCTTTAGTCCTGCTGCTTCTAACATTTCAGCCGCATCATTCATCATATCAACACGCATTTTACGTTCATTATCTTTAAACTCGCAATCAATAGCCAACACATGCTGCCCCCATTTATCCTTTTTACTTTTATCTATATAAACGCGGTTTTCATAATAAGGCAGCGACTCTCCAAATCCACCCAATCCCATTTCCCATGCACCTGGAGTAGTCATCTGCTCTTTAAAGTCTGCACCAAAAGCCATCTCAGCAACATCTGCATGCCAATTACCACGACTTCCTCCCCCCTGATAGCCAAAACCTCTTACATAATCCCGTTTATCATTCCCCATATTTCGGTATCTTGGAATGTAAATTCCGTTAGCCCTTCGTCCATAAGTATACTTGTCATCAAAGCCCTCAGCTTTCCCTTTAGCGCCGCAGCGGAAATGGTGATCCATTAGGTTGTGCCCCAGCTGCCCGCTACCATTACCTAGTCCGTCAGGAAATTCATCGGAAACAGAATTTAACAAAATGAATGTTGTTCCAAGTGTTGATCCATTCACAAATACGATTTTAGCGTAATACTCCGTCGTTTCCTTGGTTTCAGAGTCAATCACCACTACACCTTTCGCCTTTTGACTTTCTTTATCATAAATGATACTGTTTACCAAAGAAAAAGGACGTAAAGTTAAATTACCAGTAGCTACAGCAGCCGGAAGTGTTGAGGATTGCGTACTGAAATACGCCCCAAAAGGACAACCGCGACTGCAAAGGTTACGATACTGACAAGACCCTCTACCTCCATGAGGAACAGTTAAATTGGCGGTGCGACCAATGGTCATGATTCTGGATTTATTCCATTTAGCCTCAATGCGTTTTTTAACTTCCTTTTCTACACAATTCATCTCCATCGGAGGAAGAAAATGTCCATCAGGCAATGCCGGCCAGTTCTCTGCCTGCCCACTAATACCCACAAACTTCTCTACGTAATCATACCATGGAGAAAGGTCTTTATAACGGATCGGCCAATCAACCCCATGCCCGTCTTTCAAATTGTCTTCAAAGTTTAAATCGCTAAAGCGATAGCTTTGTCTGCCCCACATTAATGATTTTCCACCTACATGAAAACCGCGATACCAATCAAAGCGTTTAACCTCAGTGTAAGGGCACTCTAAATCATTTACCCAAAAACTTTCATTAAATTCTGTATAAGGATAATCCCTTTTCTGAATCGGGTGCGTTTCTTTCTGTGCTTCGGTAATCTTGCCACGATGCTCAAACTCCCATGGCTTTTTCATCGCCGTAGTATAATCCTTAATGTGTTCAATGTTCCTGCCTCTTTCAAGAAGTAAAACTTTCAACCCTTTTTCCGTTAACTCTTTTGCAGCCCAGCCACCACTAATCCCCGATCCTACAACAATAGCGTCGTATGTATTTTGCGCTGTTGCTTTAATATTTAAGTTGCTCATGATTTAATAATAAAAGGTTTACGATGCCCAAACACGTTGACCGGGCTTTAAATCTACACAGCCATCATAACGACCGGGTATCTGGATGTACTCATAGGCCTGGGTAGCACCAATCTTTGAAGTAAAATATCCTAGTAAAGTCAGATCTCTGACAATTGAGAAAAACCTGGGTACTGTTTTCGGTTTTTCCTTAGGCAGTATATCATTCGCTACATCAGGACTTTTCTGTTGCCCCAATGTTTCCTGCTCTGTTTTAATTGCAGCAAGGGTTTCTTCCCTGAGTTTCCCCAATAGCTCGGTGCGTTGCTCTTGAGAAAGTTCCAGGAAAGATTTACTAAACTGATCCCTTGCTTGCTTTTCTAATTTATCCAGACCTTCAACAAAAGCCTCCTGGGCATCCTGAGGATAGCAATCTTTTACCATCAGGGCAATAAATGGCCCTACACCAGCAGCCTTAGCTCCGGGAGAACTAGTATCAGGAATAATGATATCCGAAATTTCTGTGATCAGTTTCAACTGGTCATTGGTAAATAAGTCAATATTAGTTGCAGTAGATGGTGAGTTACATCCTCCAAGGAAAACCCCAATTGTTGTAGCTGACAATGCGCCTCCCATCAGGAAAGCAACATTTCTTATGGCTTCTCTTCTGTTCATATTTAGTCTTAAGATCTATGATCAGCCCAACAAGCCTTTTACATATTTTAAACTCTGAGTAATACTCTCGTAAGGATCAATTTTGATAATGTCCTGCTCAACAAAGAGGTTTTCCAGGCCAGATAGTTTAGCTTGGGCCAAAATACTTTTATAGTCAATTCTGCCAGTACCCACTTCGGTATAAATAGATTTGTCGGCCCTGTCCATATCCTTTACATGCCACATTTTAAAACGACCCGGATTTTCCTTAAATAAAGTCAAAGGATCATAGCCAGCATTAATAAGCCAAAAGATATCCAATTCAAAACCTACCAGTGACGGATCAGTTTCTTTAAGCAGTGTCTGATAGCCAGTAAGCCCATTACCCTGATCTTTAAACTCAAATGCATGATTATGGTAAGCAAGTTTAAGCTGATGTTCTTTACATAGTTCACCTGCCCTGTTAAACTTCTCTGCCATGTGTTTATAGTCATCGATGGTACCGGATGTTCTGATTTCTGTTGGCATTGCCGGAACCACGAAGTACTGCTGACCTACAATAGCCGCAGTTTCGATATGAGATTTCAGCACATCCTCATTTCCATCTGGCGATAAATAAGCCGTTACATTATAATGCCCACTTGGAGAGCTCATTTGATTGGCTTCCAGCAAGGCACGAAATGCTTTTGCATCCAAGCCCCAAAAACCTTCTGCCGCGTACGCACCAGGATAGCCATAATAAGTCTCAACCGTATTATAACCAATTTGAGAAACCTTTGAAATAACGGCTTTTACATCTTTTAAAAGCAACTCTCTTAAGGTAAATAATTGCAACCCGATTTTGTGTGAGCCAATCTGGCTACCCATATTGCCCATTGTAGCAGCAATGGCCGACTCGCTCAACATTGCCGCCATAGCAGCCATGCCCAATTGCTGTAGAAAAACTCTTCTGTTGTTCATATAGTTATTGAATTAGGATTAGAAATAACATTAAAAAAAGGGCCGGACGATTCAGATCCGACCCGGGTATTACTAGAAGGAATAAGCTAAAGAACCCCAGAAAGTACGTTGTAATAACGTTCTTCCGATAGATAGTGTACCAGGTGCGATGGTAGAAAAATCACGGAACTGATCGCCTCTAACATCCCCTTCGGTAAGCACTCTTGCATTCAGCAAATTGTCGGCCCACAACCGAACATCAATCTGTTTGGTAATCTTGTATCCGGCACCACCACGCATAATGAGATATGCAGGTAATTTATAACTATCACTAGGTGAAGTAAATCTACTGCCTACATAATTTCCTAAAACGTACAGACTGGCTTTTCCAAACTCATAGTTCAAGGAAAGTTCAGTATTCACAATAGGTACTCTTTCTGTTCTCTTTCCTGTGAAACTGTACACCTTATCTCCAAATTCGGCCATAACTGCACTATTAGATTTAGTAGAAGCATCATAATCAGTGTATTTAGAATCCTGAATTGTTCCGGTAAACCTTACGGTTAATGGCTTAAACAATTTGTAAGACACTTCATACTCTGCACTCCAGGTACGGGTTGAACCAAAAGCAATTAGAGCCTGCTGACCAGCAGCTGTTGTAGGTACATTGATTGTTAGCGAGGTATTTTTGATTGCAGAATAACTTCCTGAAGCAAAAATAGCCAGGTCATTTTTTGCATACTTATAACCCAATTCTGCCAGATAAACCGGACGATCTTTAATATTCGCCGGATTATAGGCCGTCGCATTGTAATCACCAATATTTGGAGCATTATAAGCTTTGGTAACACGAGCAAACATACTCGCTGTAGCACTGATTTTATAATTTGCACCAACAGAAGCTGCCCAATTGGTGATGCTTTCATTGTAAGGGGTATAACCTGCTATTGTTGGCTTAGAAGCAGCGGTATAGTTAGGTGTTCCATCTGCATTAAAGGCATAAAAAGGACGCTTACCTTCAACATGTTGGTTGTCAACACGTACCCCAACATCCAACCTGAATGCTTCACTTATTTTCAGTTCGTCACTGGCATAAATTGATAAAGTTCTTGTATCACCAATTACAGTGGTTTTGGTTTGCGGTGTTCTTTCCTCATCTGTAGGATTAAGCAATAAAAGGCTCGGATGTTCCTTAAATTCAGAATAAGACCTAAAAGCATAACGTAAGTCATCTCTATTGTACTGATGTATCCCACCACCAATAGCTAAACTATGGTTTTTAACCGTTTTCTTAAAGTCAAGATAATTGATTACCTGAACATCCCTGTTCATCTGTGCTCCAACTGAACTGGTAATCACCTGATCTCCGGAATTAAATGCTGCCGGACTACCATCAGGATAAAAGTAAGGAGTTGCAGCACTGCGTGCTTTTATCCCCGCAGGTATAGAGAATGCACTGTTTGTAGCTGTTTTCTGATAACGGAAATTGTTAACAATTTGCCATCCGTTATCGGTTAGGTAATTAAACTGAAAGCCACCTGAGCCCAGTTTGGTATGCATCCCATCGCTCAGGTTAAAATTAAACGAACCGGCATTAGGATCAGTATAACTCCATGCTGTCTGAATTGGGGTAATAGATTGCGTAACCATATCATATGAACCGTACTTTCTTGGTTTTCCGGTTCCATCATAAGGATAATAGCTGGTCAACATCCATTGTACTTTATCATTCAGGTATTTACCAAAAACACGTACAAACCCCTTATTGTTATTAAAACTAAAGGTCATATTACCTTTAATCTGCCCACCTGCATTGGCAGGAGAGAAACCAGGATCAACCACGCCATTGTCTGTACGGTAAAAGCCCCCAATGTTGTACTTTATGTGATCATTAATTTTACCTCCTGTATTGGCATCGGCACGATACAATCCCTGCGACATCCCTGTGGTAAACTTAAATTGTCCATATGCCTTTTCTGCTCCTGCATAACTGATATTGTTTACCACGGCTCCAGGAGTATTTGCTTGTATAATTGATGCATTTCCTCCCCTGATTGCTTCCACGTTCTGAATGGTCAAGTCAGTTTTATAATACTGATCTATAGATGGATTAGAGTTAAAACCTGTAGGCAATAAAGGCAATCCGTCTTCCTGTATCCCCAGAAAAATGTATCCACCTTGTTGAGGGAATCCACGCACCCACACATTTCCCGGACCATCTCCTCCTGTACTTTCTACAGTTAAACCAGGGATGGCTTTTAGCAGGTCAATACTATTTAGGGGAGCCCTATTGTTGATGTCTTTATTACTGATAGAAGTAATTGCGACACTCGACTCTAGTTTCTTTTTTGGATTACCACCACCAGTAACCACTACCCCATCCAGCTGCAACTGATCTTCAGAAAGGGAAACAAGTACTGGCTTACTGATTTCAGTACTTGTAATACTCACATCTTTAGTAATGTAACCGATATAAGTAAAGGTGATCACATAGTTATCTGCATTGGGTAGTTTCAAAGAAAAACGACCATCCTGATCAGTAAGTGTACCCACAGTTGTTCCTTTAACCAACACACTTACTCCCGGAAGACCATTTCCCTTACCATCAGATACGACTCCGGAAACAACTCCATCCGCAGCCGCCTTACTTACAATTTGTAATTCCGGTTCGCTTTCGGCAAAAAGCAGAATCCTATCGCTGATCAGTTTGTAGTTTACATGATATGGACTTAGCAGCCGGTCTAAAAAGCTACCTAATTTTTCTTTATCCGCAGTAACGGAAGTTTTTTTACTTGCTTTAATTGACTTTGTGCTGTAGACAAACTTTACGTTGGTTAGCAACTCAATTTGCTCTATGATAGATTTAAAATTCTGTTGATCTGCTTTTAAGGACACACGTTTATCTAATATCCCCTGAGCCTCAGAGGTTTTAGCAGACACTGTGCAGGTTAATAATGTAATGGCTATTATTTGGTATATCGAAAATTTCATTGCATAAATTGCTATAGAAATAAATGACTTTTGTTTCATAACTTTGGTTATTGTTCATTAATAAATCGGATTAACTGGACATAGCAATACCATTATACATTTTACGATGTATTTTAAATCGACCGGCAATGGCCCACATTGCCGGTCTTTTTATAGGGTATTAAATCAAAACTGGTATGCGAGTTATTTTAAGGAGAGTCTTTGGTAAAGCTTTTTTTCATGACTGTTTAATTTACGTTTGGTTATTTGGTTAATTGCAATTATTCGCTGTAATAGATATTTCGGTTCCCTTAACGGTATAAGAAGCTGAAATGGATTGACAAATTAAATCCAGCTGCTCGTATAGCCCCTTATTGTTAATATCACCGGTAAATTCACATTTGCTCGTTTCCGGATCTTTAAGATTTATGGTGATCCCGTAAACTTTTGATAGCAATTCAAAAATCTCTGCTAAGCTCGTTTCAGAGAATTTTAAATTGACTGCTGAAGGCGTATGATTTAAAGTAGCCAAAGGAAGAGGTTTATCCACCAAAGTTTTCTGTATTTGTTCATGCTGTTCGTCAAACACGGCCTTTTGGTTAGGCGTTAACAACACTCCATCAACTTTCTTTTTCTTGAGGAAGTGGAACAAGTTTCTGCAAGTATTCTCGTTCACTTCTACTTTACCGGTACTTACTGCAACTTGCCCAGCTTCACCTCTAACAAAAAAACTAGTCCCCAATACCCTAACCCTTAACTTGTTATTAAACACATAAAAAGGCTGCTTAGGATTTTTGGTAACCGAGAAAAAGGCATCTCCTTTCAGATAAACCATTCTTTTGTCTTTACTGAAAGTTGCAGGAAAAATAATACTGGCATTAGGTTGCAACGTCACCACAGAGTGATCATTCAATTCAACCTGAAGTGTTTTGGTACTTGTGTTGGTTTTACTGATTAGTGTGCTTTCACCATTATCCTTTTTAAAGGCAGCCTCAGCATTATTGTAATTATAAGCATATAGAGCAGAACAAGCCAGAACGATCCCTATAGAAGCAGCCACCGCTATCTTATACCAGCTAATGCTGCGGCGGATAGGTTCTTTCGTTTGCGGCATATTCCTGAATAACTTGTCGGAAACACGCGCACTCATATTAGAAAGATCAGTAGAACTTAAATTTACCTGGTCTTGCTCACCTAAGGATTCATACCACTGTTCCACGAATATTTTCTCGTTTTCAGTGCAATGCCCCTGCTGATACCTGCTAAGTAGATCTAAAAAAGATGTCCTGTTCATGAACAATTATATTTGGTTAATAATTGTAAGTAACGCAACTTGAGTCAGACCCTAGCCTGGGTGCATACTTTTTTTCACAAAAAAGATAACAAACTGATTTACAGAAACAAAAAAGCTAAAGAAATAAATAATAATGCTTTAAATAAGCCCTAATAAATTTGATGGATCTGGTGATATGGTACTCCACCGTCTTTTCTGAAATCTTAAGATCCGTTGAAATGTTTTTGGTAGACTGATGCCCAAATCTACTCAATCTAAATATTTCCTGAGTCTTATCAGGAAGTGAGCTAATCCCTTTTTCGATAATAGCAGATAAGTCATTTACCTCAATCATGCTAAAAATCTCTTCTTCGCCGCCAGAATTGTTTTTCGAAAATGCCAGGTACTTATTCTCCATTACCTGCGATCTGATGTAATTGATTACCGCATATTTTAAAGAGCCCATCAAATAATGTCTGGCATCCCTAACCATCAACTCTTCCCGCTTTTCCCAGATGGATATAAAGATATTCTGCACTATGTCTTCTGCAACAACTTTATCTCTTACTTTATTATAAGCTGCCTGAAACAAAAGTTTACTGAATTTTTCGTAAATCTCCTTATAAGCCTGCTCATCGCCGGCTTTAAGACGTAAAAATAACAGGTCATAACTTTCTGTTTCTTCGCTCATACATAATTTACATGTTTAAACGTAAATATAACAATAAACACTAATTTCCATAATAATCTACTATTTCTATGGATTTTATTGCAAGTAATAAAATATATTATATATTTGCAGAACTAAATAACTGTATACCACCTGTAATCAAATGAAAAGAGATTTACATTTTGCAAAAATGAAAAGAAAAATAGCTAAAGAAGACATGTACTTCCTATTAGACTGTTATTGTTGTTGCTGATTCAGGCCTCTGTAATCGCTACCAAGAACTAACGTTTACAAATCCAATTAACAAATTTTAAAATACACCTATAGAGGATGTCAAAAAACATCCCCATGGACCTGCTTTGCATTTTTTTTCGCAGGTAATAACCATAATAAACAAACAAAATGACCGCGCATAAAGCCAAGTATTTAACTGCGCATAACCAAACAAATATTTTAATATTAAAATCATGAAAAAAAGTTTACTTATTCTCTTCTCATTTCTACTCACAGCGAGCGTCGCGTTTGCCCAAAGCACGGTAACGGGAATTGTAAAGGGAGCCAATGGTGTTCCTGTACCCAATGCAACCGTACTTATTAGAGGTACCAAAATCAATACATTTGCCAATGATAAAGGCGAGTTCAGCATTACTACAGAGCAACAGCCACCCTTCTATCTTCAAGTTAGCTCGGTCGGCTATAAGGCTCAGGATTTTCAGGTTCTGAAGTTTCAGGATACTCCTTTGGAACTGACCTTGGTTGAAAATGCTCAGCTAGACGAAATAGTTGTAACTTCTAGAAGACGTTCTGAAGTTTTACAGGATGTACCTATTGCAATTACTGTTATCGGTGGTCAGGCTGCAGAAAACGCAGGAGCTTTTAACGTTAACCGTTTAAAAGAGCTGGTTCCTTCTGTACAGCTATATGCTTCAAATGCCAGAAACACCACACTTAACATCAGAGGACTAGGGTCAACATTTGGCTTAACCAACGACGGTATTGATCCTGGAGTAGGTTTTTATGTAGATGGAGTTTACCAGGCTCGTCCGGCGGCTACCTCAACAGATTTTCTTGATATTGAACAGATAGAAATTCTGCGTGGCCCTCAAGGTACTTTGTTTGGTAAAAATACAACCGCAGGTGCCTTTAACATCACTACTACAAAACCAACACTGATTCCAACAGCAAAAGTTGAATTGAATGTTGGAAATTACAACTTTATACAAGCAAAAACATCGGTTTCAGGAGCTGTTGCAAAAAATCTGGCAGCAAAGTTAGCCATATCAGGCACGCAAAGAGATGGTACAATTTTTAATACCAGAGAACAACGCAGATACAGTGGCCAAAACAACCTTGGTTTTAAAGGTCAGTTATATTATACCCCGTCAGATAAATTACAAATATTGTTAAGCAGTGATGTAAGCATTCAGCATCCGGCAGGTTATCCATTGGTAATCGCTGGCGTAACTACTACAGAAAGAAGCGCTTACCGCCAATATGCCAAAATCATTACCGATTTAGGATATCAGCAGCCTAAAATAGATCCTTTTTCAAGAGAGATCAATACCAATACACCTTGGAAACAGGATCAATCAATTGGTGGTATATCCTTAAACGTAGATTATAAAATAGGAAATGGAACACTTACATCTACTACTGCCTGGAGATTCTGGAACTGGGATCCTACAAACGACAGGGATTTCTCAGAAGTGGCTGCATTAACCAAATCACAAGGTAACTCACGTCATGATCAATATTCTCAAGAAGTTAGATACGCGGGTGATATCGCCGAGAAAGTAAGTGGTGTGATCGGTGTATTTGCACTTGCTCAAAATTTGAAAGGTCTGTCGCAGACCGAAGAGGTGGGTAAAGATCAATGGAGATTTGTACAAACATCTGCGACCGGTGCTCAGGCAGGTTACACAACCCCTGGTCTGTTAGATGGCTTTGGTATTAAAACCAATTCAACCATCAAATCTTTAAGTACTGCAATTTTTGCACAGGCTGACTGGGAGTTTGTAGAACACCTGCACGTTTTACCTGGTTTAAGGTTTACTTACGACAAGAAAGATGTTGATTACGACAGGGTAACTTATGGTGGTCTGCAAACTACCGATCCTGCTTTACTTGCCCTTAAAGCGCTAGTTTATAGCAATCAGAAATTCAATACCAGCGTTAATAACAATAATTTATCTGGTAACGTTACATTATCGTACCGCCCTAATCCTAAGTTAAATGTTTATGGAACTTTCTCTACTGCTTATAAACCAGTGGGTGTGAACGTAGGTGGTTTGCCAACTACCAGTACCGGAGAAGCAGATTTATCTCTTGCTGTAGTAAAACCAGAATATGTTCAGCACTATGAGTTAGGTATTAAAACAAAGCCTCTTAAAGGTGCTATTGTAAACGTAACCGCTTTTAATACAGATATTAAAGATTACCAAACCAACGTACAATCGCCTCAATTGGGTGTAAACAGAGGTTACCTTGCCAATGCAGAAAAAGTGAACGTAAAAGGTCTTGAAATAGATGGTAGTTATCAGTTAGAGCGTTTCTTATCTGTAAATGCGGCTGTAGCTTACCTTGATGGTAAATATAAAAAATTCACCAATGCACCACTTCCTTTAGAAGAAACCGGTCATACGGAACTTGTTAATGGTACTGCTACTCAAGTAGCGTTTAAAGATGCCTCAGGAGGCAGAATACCAGGTATCTCTAAATGGAATGCTTCAGGTGGTGCAGAATTGAGCGCTCCTGGTAGAGTAGGTAGCAGAGATGGTAGATTCTTTATCGCTGGGGATGTTAGTTACCGTTCAGAATATTCTTCGAACCCAACACCTTCAAAAGTGTTAAATGTTGATGGCTATACACTAGTGAACGGAAGATTAGGATTCAAATCAGACAAAATCTCCATTTTTGGTTGGGTTAGAAATATTGGAAATACTAACTACTTCGAACAATTGCAGGCAGCAGCCGGAAACTCTGGACTATATGCAGGTGTACTTGGCGATCCAAGAACTTACGGAGCTACGGTGCGCTACGCGTTCTAAACTGATTTTTCTAAGCTAATTTTCAACACTCATCGTCATCCTGAATTTATTTTGCTTCGCAGCTTCTTCGAGGTCAGGACCTCTCACAAGCAAGGCTTCCCTTCTCTTGCGAGATCCTAAAATAAATTCAGGATGACGTATTTTAAGTAAAAACTCTCCTCCCTACAAAGACCTTCGAACATCCAACTTCCAAGGATTTGCAACAGTACAAACACCCTTAGCCTCAATAAGCTTAGCCATTGTCTGCCCCATCAGCTTAAAATCAGTAGAAAGCGTCGTAATGCCCCCAGCTAACAATTCCTTAAGAGGTGTATCATTGTAAGAGATAATCCCAAAATCTACCCCAGGAATTAACCCCTGAAGAGTTGCCTGTTTAAGCAAATCCACCAAATCTCTATCCTTAACCACGATAAAGAGATCACCTATTTGTATTTCTCTTTTCTCTGTATCAGAGAGGTAGCTATGTTCAAATCCATACTCATTGCAAAAAGCCTTAAGTCCATCATATCTTTCTAAAGGCTCTTTTTCTTCACTCTGCACCATTAAAATACGTTTGTATTTCCTGATCTGATCAATAGCAGACACTAATGCTTCATAGGTATCTTTCTCAAAATTCTGTGAAACAGAAGAGTACTCTCCCATTAATTCAGAATGAAAATGATCCAGCAGAAATACCCTACCCGACAATGTTTCCAACAATGACTGAATACCCTCAAACTTTCCAGACATAATTACATAGTCTGTATACTTATTATTGGAATCATTAATAAGCGTTTCAAATACCCGTCTATTGTAATTATGAAAGTAAAGATCTACTGTAGCAGAGCTACCCACAGCTTCCATAAATGAATTGTACAAATCTTCTTTGAACTCATTAAATTCATTAAACAGCAGGAATATATTGCGCAATGAGTTGGTCTTAGTACTGGTAACAAAATAACCGACACCATGATTTGAATCAATAATACCTTTAGACATTAATTCACGTAAACCTGCAAACACAGTATCCCGCGACAAATTATAGGTGTTCCTGAATTCATTTATAGAGGGGATGCGATCACCTTTCTGATATTCTTCCGACTGAATCCTATCAATAACATGACTCACCACAAGTTTATATTTCGATCTATTTTCTTTCACTAATCTATATAATATCCGGCAAATATAAATAGTGTTCAGACATTTTCACTATAATTTACAATAAAAAATCATACCAGTTCGTACCAGTTAAAAAGTATTTATATATTTGGATACTCAATCACACACAAATGAAAAAGAACTATACTTACGTCATTACTGGTTTTGCATTGATTCTCTTTAGCTGCTCGGGTAAAAGACTCGGCGTGGTGAACCATAAAGCGAGTCATATTTCGCAAGAAAAAACAGTAAAGATTAATGATGCCTTCTGGAGTCCTAAATTCGAGATTTGGAGTACCGTTACTGCCAACGATGTACTGAACAAATTTGAAGGACAACACCTTAAGTCGGCAGAAGAAAGAGGCAAAAACAATGTTTTTGAGAATTTCGACAAGATAGCAGCAGGTAAAAAAGGTACCGGACAACATGCTGGCTTACCTTGGTTTGATGGATTAATCTATGAAACCATCCGTGGTATAGGAGATTTAACCATTCAACATCCAGACGCAAAACTTCAGGCCAGACTTGACGGTTATATCGACCGCATATACGCCGCGCAAAAAGCTGATACCTCGGGCTATATCAATACCTATACAGATCTGATGGAGCCTACTCACCGTTGGGGAGACAATGGCGGTTTATTACGTTTCCAACATGATGTTTACAATGCAGGTATGCTAATAGAGGCAGGTGTTCACTATTACAAGGCTAGCGGTAAAACTAAACTTTTGGAAGTAGCTACCCGATTTGCAAATCAAATGAGCAAACTTATGGGACCGGCTCCAAAAAGAAATATCGTTCCTGCACATTCAGGACCAGAAGAAGCGGTAATGAAATTGTACTGGCTTTACAAGGAGAATCCAGACCTTAAGAAAAAACTCAGCATTCCGGTAAACGAAAAAGATTACTATGATCTGGTTAGATTCTGGATAGAAAACCGCGGAAATAACACGGGATATCCCCTATGGCAAACCTGGGGTAACGATAAAGCCGAGCAATGGATTAAAGACCAAAAATATAACGAAGGCGCAACACAGAAATTCCCAAGACCAACATGGGGTGATTATGCACAGGATTCAATTTCGGTTTTCGCTCAAAAAACTATTGAAGGCCATGCAGTGCGTGCAACTTTGCTAGCTGCCGGTATTACCGCTGTAGCTTTAGAAAACCAAGATCCGAGATATATACAAACTGCTAACAGACTTTGGGATAATATGGTTGGTCGCAGAATGTTCGTAACAGGTGGAGTTGGAGCAATTGCACATGATGAGAAATTTGGCGCAGACTACTTCCTCCCTACCGGTGCATACTTAGAAACCTGCGCCGCTGTAGGTGCCGGATTCTTTAGCCAAAGGATGAATGAATTAACCGGCGACGGTAAATACATGGACGAATTTGAAAGAGTTTTGTACAATAACGTATTAACCGGTGTTTCCCTATCAGGTGATAAATACACCTATCAAAACCCACTAAACGCTCACGACCACTCTCGGTGGGAATGGCACTCCTGCCCTTGCTGTCCGCCGATGTTCCTGAAAATGGTATCGGAATTGCCGGAATATATTTACGCTTCATCAAGCAACAACTTATATGTTAATATGTTTATTAGCAGCGAGGCAAAGATTGTGATGGATGATAAAAAGGCGATCGCTATTTCTCAGAAAACCAATTACCCATGGGAAGGAAAAATAACTTTGAATGTAAATCCTGAAAAGCAATCTGATTTTAGTTTAAACATTAGAATTCCGGGATGGGCACAAGGAAAAGAAAATCCTTTTGACCTTTACAAGTCTAACCTTAACGCAGGTTTTAACCTACTTGTTAATGGAGTTGCCGAAAAAGCAACAATCACCAATGGCTATGCAGTTATCAAAAGAGAATGGAAAAAAGGAGATTTAGTAGAGTTGCAGTTGCCAATGAAACCACGTCTTGTTACCGCAAACAGTCAGGTTAAAGATTTAAAAAACATGGTTTCAATTGCATCAGGACCTATAGTGTATAGTCTTGAGGGTGTTGATAATGGCGATATCGATCAACTTATTATTGATACCAATTCCACTATGCAATTGCAATACCGTGCAGATATGCTTAAGGGTGTAAATGTAATTACAGGTAAACTCACAAATGGCAAAACTTTTAGTGCCATACCTTATTACACAGTTGGTAACCGAGAAGGAAAAGGCTATAAAGTTTGGTTACCAATTTCGCAGCAAAGCCGTATCTCGATAAATAGTAATCAAGTTCAAAACAAGATTAGTCCGTTAATTTATGGAACTAACATAGAGGATGTGAACCACGAAATCTATGGCGGTTTCTATGATCAGCGTGTTTTCGGCGAAAGCTTCGAAGAGCCATCAACTGGAGTAAATTTCAACAATTGGAGAAGATATACAGGGTATTGGACAGCAAAAGACGGTGCCATTGCCATCATCCCGGGTAGAAACACAACCAGCGATGTAGTGATGAATGGTGTACACCACATTGGTGTTGAACCTGATCAAAGTGCAAAACTGATTTATGAGCCAAAAGAACTTACAAACGGAAGTGTTGAGGCTGAAATGAGATTTACCGGAAGAGGTGAAAGCGGAGCACTGCTTGTTCGCGTTGCAAATGCAGGAGTTGGTGATGATATTTTTGACGGATATGAGATTAGCTTAACTAGGGATGGTAAAAAAATAGGTCTAGGAAAGCATATGCAGAACTTCGAATCGTTTAAAGATGCCGCGGTTAATGTAAATCCTGAAGACTGGAATAAAATAAAAGTAGCACTTAATGGCCCTGAGCTGGTCGTATTTTTAAACGGACAGCAAGTATTGTCTTTCAAAGATGAACGCAATCCATTATTAAAAGGAAAAATTGGCTTGCGCACCTGGCGTTCTGCGATGGAATTTCGCAATGTTACACTACAGGAAAACGGTAAAACAACACCAGTAAAACTTTTAAATACAGCAGACGAACAAATAAGTTACAACTGGGACATCATACGCTCAGGTGAAGCAAAAGGCACTTTCTATGTAGATAATAATACAGCCTATAATGGTAAAAATTCACAGGTAATTACTTTTACAGGTGGCACCGGAAAGGTTGGTATTGCAAACCGCAGTTTAAATCGTTGGGGCTTAGCATTACGCAAGAATCAGGTATTTAAAGGACGCGTCTATTTAAAAGGAGAAAAGCTTACTGGCCCCGTAACTGTGGCACTTGAAAGTGCGGATGGCAGTAAAACTTATGCCTCTAGTAAACTTAACGGTATTGGCAATTCTTGGAAAAAATGTCCATTTACGTTAACATCCAACACAGCAGATAAGAACGCACGATTAGCAATATACCTTTCCTCAAAAGGAAAGCTTTGGGTAGATCAGGCAGTGCTGATGAGCACAGGTAAAGATCAGTTTAAAGGTTTACCAATCCGAGCAGATATTGGAAATGCATTGGTAGCTCAGGGACTAACTTTCATGCGCTATGCAGGAACTATGGTGAACTCACCTGAATACAAATTCAAGAATATGATAGGTGATCCGGATAAGCGTCCTCCATACCGCGGGCACTGGAACTGGTACACTACCAATGGCTTTGGAATTGAGGAGTTCCTGAAATTCTGTGAAGCAACATCAATAGAACCATCCTTCGCAATCAACATCTATGAGACACCAGAAGATGTTGCCGACATGATAGAGTACTTGAACGGTGACGCATCTACCCCATGGGGAGCGAAACGTACAAAGAGTGGACATCCTAAGCCATACAATGTAAAATACATTGAGATAGGCAACGAAGAGGTGATTTTTAATGGCGATAGTAAACAAGCTTATGAGGAATATGTAACTCGTTTCAAACTATTACAACAAGCCATGAAACAAAAGGATAGCTCATTAAAGTTTATCCATGCGGCATGGTGGCGCCCAGGCTCTCCTAATATGGAGTATGTTTTCAAAGAATTGAATGGCAAAGCCGACTATTGGGATCTTCATGTTGGTGGCGATGATCCAAGGGCTGGTTTGGATACCGATAAGCAACTTGCTGAAATGCAACGCATGTTTAAACAGTGGGATCCTGAAACTAAAATGAAGATAGCTGTATTTGAAGAAAACGGCAGTAAACATGGTGTACAGCGAGCTTTAGGCCATGCAACTAACTTGAATGCAATTAGAAGACATAGTGAATTTGTATTGACGTCTAGTCCTGCAAATGCCTTGCAGCCTTATTTACAAAACGACAACGATTGGGATCAAGGACAGATTTTCTTTACAGGTGATCAGGTATGGGGCATGCCTCCCTTCTATTCTCAAAAAATGCAGGCAGAACAGCACTTGCCACTACTTGTTAAAAGTACAGCAGAGGGAGATCTGGATGTAACCGCAACTCGCAGTGAAGATGGGAAAACATTGGTACTACATGTAGTAAATACCGGCTTGGATGTACGCACAGAATTAGATCTGGATTTTGAAGGCAGAAAGGAAGATGTATCTATTTCTACTTTGAAAGGTGCATTAACTTCAAGAAATACACCTGCACATCCTGATCAACACAAGACCGTGTATTCGAAAATAAAGCTAACAGGAAAAGCTCCTTTATATGACTTTCCTGCTAATTCTTACACAATTTTAAAATTTGAAAGATAAATAATAGGGTTATGAAATTTTTATTTTAAAGTAGCTCAACCGCAAAAAAGTTGTGGCTCAACCGATTAAGCATACACAAACTTCTCCATATTAAATTAATATAAAATATATGTGAATCTGAGTTTGTAGAATCGATTTGAGTTTGTACTTTTGTCGCGGAGAGTTGGCAGAGTGGTCGATTGCGGCAGTCTTGAAAACTGTTGACTTGTCAAAGGGTCCGCGGGTTCGAATCCCCCACTCTCCGCCAAGGTATCAAAGCCTACAAAAATCCTGGAATCGAAAGATTTCAGGATTTTTTGTTTTCAGTGGATACCAGAAATACCCCGAAATTCATATTCAATTGGTGAATCATTCGGGATCCAAAATGCTTGGCCATTCCAACACTAACTACACAACATTACATTACGCTAAAATTCTGGATGTTAAAGAGGGTACTGATATGGCATTGTTAAGTGCAATCTATATCTAAGTAACAATAGATTACTGTTATTTAAATCTCTAACGATCAAACGATCTGTCGTTAAAGTAATAATTTCAGGCTTACTTGTCACCATATAAGATCACCCAATTCATTAAAAGCGCATTATTTTAACCAAGTTAGTAATTCAAAAACACTTACATAGCATAATTAGGGAATTAGCTGAAGTTGCCCGTGATAATTTTCTATCTGAAAAAGGTGTATGCCATGTCCTTGGGAACGACAGGCTTACCGTCGCCGTATACTTCGTAATAAACTTTGGTACCATTGGCTGGTGCGTATCCACTGCCGTTAGGTTTAATATGTTTTTCATAAAGTTGCCCAATCTAGTTTGATTGTTAAGACGATAAGCAAACTGAAAAAGCATACCTTTCAATCCAAACGAACAATACCTTTGTTTACTAAACAAAACTATTGTATTTTTCTGTCAAACATTTTTCTTTATGATACCTCAAAACATCCTCGGTCAGATCATACAGGCACAAAGTCTTAATATAGCTAACAAGGATATAGGCTTAAAAAGAGATGCTCTGCAATTCCTACCAAATCTAGCTTCACATGCCCTTATTGTTTCAGGAATAAGGAGGTGTGGAAAAAGCACTTTGCTCTTTCAATTATTAAGCAGTAAATATCCTGAAGCACTATACCTCAATTTTGAAGACCCCAGGCTATATGAATTTGAAAACAAGGATTTTCTAAGGTTAGACGAATTGATACGGGAACAGAATCTCTCGGTGTTAATGTTTGATGAAATCCAAATTATACCCGAATGGGAAAGGTATGTACGACAAAAATTAGACGAAGGCTATAAGATCGTTGTCACTGGGTCAAATGCTTCACTATTGAGTAGAGAACTAGGAACAAAACTTACTGGAAGACATATTACTAAAGAATTATTTCCTTTTTCCTATCACGAGTTCATCTCACACCAGAAATTAAAACCTTCTGCGGAATCACTAATTAACTATCTAACAATCGGAGGCTTTCCAGAATACATTAAAGAAAGAGCCGACGACATTCTAAACCATCTTTTTGAAGACATACTGATCCGTGACATTGCAGTCCGTTACAGTATCAAAGATGTTAGAACACTACAGCGTCTGGCCCAGTATTTAATTTCAAATGTCGGGAAGCCTGTATCAGGTAACAATCTTAAAAAGATATTTGAAGTAGGTGCAACCAGCACCGTATTAGAGTATTTATCACGTATGGAATATTCCTATTTATTGCATTTTGTTCCTAAGTTTAGTTACTCAATAAAAAAACAGATTGCAAACCCGAGGAAAGTATATGCAATTGACACAGGTCTGGTCAATGTCAATTCAGGATCATTTACTGAAGACAATGGTCGTAAATTCGAAAATCTCATCTTTTTACACCTTCGCAGAACTTACAAAGAGATCTATTATTTTTCAGAAAAAGGAGAATGTGACTTTATTGCATTTAAAAATGGAGCTTTTCATCAAGCCATTCAGGTATGTTATGAATTAAATCCAGATAATCTAGATAGAGAACTCAATGGTATGATTGAAGCCCTGGAATTATTTAATATTGAAGAAGGAATCTTAGTCACTATTTCACAAAAAGATCAATTCGAAAAAAATGGAAAGATCATTCATGTCATTCCCGCTCATGAATACTTATTGAAATAGCACCTACAAGATTTAGAATATTACTGTTTTCGGTAAATATCCCTCAAAATCAAAAATATTCCCTCCAAGTGTTCCAATGAACTCCCTCCTTCCCCGCCAAGGTATCAAACCTACAAAAAGCCTGGAATCTTTCGATTTCAGGCTTTTTTGTTTTAAATCAGCACCAATTTTCGCACGAATTCGGATCCTGTAAGCAAATCACTCGGTCAGTAAATTAAAGTCAAAGTCTACGAAGCCCATGCATTTAATTAAATGCTCTTCTCCTTATAATTCGTAAATTTGAAATACACAAACCCGAAACCAAAAATCATGAAGATTACTAAATGGGTCGCAGCCCTTTCTTTTGCTACAGCATTGTATTTAACACCTCAAATTTCTGTTGCACAGGATTCTTTATTTATCATCCCAAAACCACTCGTTCAAATTGCTAAAACAGGACACTATCTATACACTCCAATAACTGAAGTTTTTGCCAGTGCCGATTTTAAGGACGCAGCAGCACTACTGAAGGAACATCCTTACTTGAAATTCAATCAAGTAAAGACGTTAAAAAATATCAAGCATCTGCCAAAACAAGGCATCATCCTAGTTAAGGCATCTAAAGAAGATACCCTTGCTCAAAATGCCTATCGTCTGGAAATCATGAAGGACAGAATTATGATTACCGCGCATCAGCCACAGGCCCTCCTTCTTGGTATCTCTACGTTACGTCAAATCGCGTACACAAGGAAAGACACCAAATCGATACCTGCTGTATGGATCGAAGATCATCCGGCATTTGGCTACCGCGGATTAATGCTAGATGTATCCCGTCACTTTTTACCCCTTACTTTTCTAAAAAAATACATCGATCTTTTATCATTATACAAGCTAAACACCTTCCACTGGCACCTTACCGATGGCGCTGGCTGGCGCTTAGAGATTAAGAAATACCCGGAGCTTACTCAGTTTGCAGCGTGGAGATCCGATGCAAATTGGAAAACCTGGTGGAACAATGGCCGGAAATATGCAGAAATGGGTAGTCCAGCTGCATTTGGCGGCTTCTACACTGCCGAGCAAGCAAAAGAGCTGATCAGCTACGCCGCTAAAAGAGGCATTACTGTGATTCCCGAAATTGAGATGCCTGCACATAGTGAAGAAGTCCTTGCAGCCTACCCAAATTTATCCTGTTATGGCCTGCCTTACAAGAATTCCGAATTCTGCATTGGCAATGAAGACACATTTACTTTTCTTCAAAATGTGCTGGATGAGGTATTGAAGATCTTTCCTTCCAAATACATCCATATCGGGGGTGACGAGGCAGACAAAGCAGCCTGGAAACAATGTCCGAAATGCCAAAAGGTAATTAAAGATCATAAGCTGAAGGACGAACATGGTTTACAAAGTTACGCGATCAAGAGAATCGAAGCTTTCCTGACCAGTAGAGGCAGAAAAATGATTGGCTGGGACGAGATTTTAGAAGGTGGATTAGCCCCAGATGCGACAGTAATGAGCTGGCGTGGTGAAAAAGGAGGAATTGAAGCAGCCAACTCCGGACATGATGTGATCATGACACCAGGCTCGCACCTTTACCTGGATTCCTACCAAACGAACCCCATCGGGCAGCCTGAAGCTATTGGTGGCTACCTTCCTTTGAAAAAAGTGTACAGCTACCAACCAATTCCTGCCGAAATTGACCCTGCAAACCGAAAACATGTACTAGGTGTTCAAGCCAATGTATGGGCCGAATACATGCCAACCTCTAATCAGGTTGATTATATGGTTTTCCCAAGAGCAATTGCACTTTCAGAAATTGCATGGACATCAGTATCCCAGAAAAATTGGGATGATTTTCAATCCCGCCTGCAAAAGCACTATCGGCTGTTACAGCAGTTTAATGTAAATTATTATCCGCCATCCAACGAGCTGAGTATCATTTCTAATCTTGATATGACCACTAAAATTGCCCGGATAACGATCAATTCAGAGCAATTCCAACCAGAAATCAGGTATACATTGGACGGAACTACGCCAACAGTTAAGTCGCCATTGTATCAAAACGAGATTTCCTTAGCGCAAACCGGAACAGTTAAAGCCGTAATTTTCAAGGATCAACTCCCTGCAGGAAAAGTACAGGAGCTGGAAATCGACGTGCATAAAGCAATCGGTAAAAAAGTAACCTATAATAATGAGTATAGTAGCAGTTATCCGGCACAAAAAGAGCTGACACTGGTGAACGGCCAAACCGGCGACCTTACTTATGGAGACGGACAGTGGCAAGGTTTCCTTGGTGATCTGGATGTAACAATTGACATGGAAAATCAGCAAGCATTACACCAATTAAAAATGAGGTATATGCAATTAACCGGTCCGGGAGTATATATGCCGGCCAATGTTAAAATTGCCCTTTCTACCGATGGAATCAATTTCAAAACTATACAACAGGTAGACAACGACGTGCCTTACACAGATGCTTCGTTAAGGTTTAAAACTTTCATTTTTGATCTTAAAGGAAATGTGGCTCGTTACATTCGGATTACGGCAAAGAATGAGAAAAAAGGTTTCATGTTTAGTGATGAGGTAGTCGTTTATTAGCGATAGCAGTCAGATAAAGAAAAAAAAGGTTATGGCAAGCAGTAAAAAAAAACAGATGCACTGGACAATTATTTAGATAATCACTATATACACAAAAGCAACTGGCTGCGTGCAGCCGTACTGGGAGCCAACGATGGGATATTATCTGTTGCCAGTATCGCCATTGGCGTCGCTACGGCAAGCAGTACAAGAGAGCCGATTATTTTAGCCGTCTTAGCAGGGCTAGTTGCAGGAGCACTGTCAATGGCTGCCGGAGAATATGTATTGGTAAGTTCGCAAACCGATTTAGAAAAAGCTGATATCAAAAGAGAACAGCAAGAACTGGATGAAATGCCTGAAATTGAACTGCAAAGATTAACAGAAATATACGAAAAGCGCGGGTTAAAAAAAGAAACAGCCAGCCTTGTTGCTAAAGAACTGCACCAACACAATGCTCTCGAAGCACACCTTAGAGACGAACTCGGCATTAATGAAATCACACAGGCCAAGCCTATTCAAGCAGCCCTTGCCTCTGGCGCGGCGTTTACAGCAGGTGGTACTTTACCTTTTATGATAGCTCTGTTTTTTCCGGTAAAGAATATGGAATTTTTCTTGTACGGTTTTTCGATCGTCTTTCTGGCTATTCTGGGGGCATTCGCCGCACGTACGGGAGGCTCCGGTATCGCAAAAGCGGTTGTCCGGATTACCCTTTGGGGAACAATTGCCATGGCATTAACTGCTTTGGTGGGGTACTCATTTGGAGTGAAAGTATAGCAGATACAAATCATGAAAGCATCTTCTGAAGCATATTAAACAATGCTTTTCCATTCGTACAGCCCAAAAAATTGTACCCTGCTATTAAATAGATGGTATGTATCGAAAATCTTTCGGTATATTTTATTCTAACCGGCTGGCAAAACAATCCCAAATTTTTAATAAAATTTGGCCGATAAAATTCATCAAAACCCCGATAAAGCTGCTCAATATCAGAGAGGTTTATTATTAAATCAACGTCACCTTCAATTAGAATATTACCATCTGTAAGTCTCAAATCGCCTTGATGATCATGAATTGGTGGAATCCCAGAAAATTGCGCTGCCATATGATCGTACTCATTTTTTTGAGTCAATTCATAGTCTGTACTCCACAATACATTAGTTTCAAAGAGTAGCGTCATATAATCTATGCTCTGTAAAAGCTTCTATCTAAATTAAATAAAAAACTTTAATATCTAATCTTTCATTTTGTTAGGGCACGGCGAGTAACTATCTATGTCTTAAGCGTTTTTTGTTTGTTTTGCAACATGATCAACGCCTTCCCTGCCCGTACTTTTCGGGTATCTTCCTGTTTTGCACTACCTACCCAGTCGCAGTACCCTTGCTTATATGATTTAGAAAGGCTTTCAAAAAAAGCACTTGCTTCGGCATCATTTTCTAAAACGGACTGTAGTTCCGAGGGTGTACCCTCTATATGTTCTCCTTTTTTTAGCATAAAAATTCTCTACAAATACGACTGCCCAAATATAGTTTAGATAAAGTAGTCCGCCTAATTAGAAGTAGCAAAATACGGCTTTAAGGCAAAAAAATCCAGCGTTATTAGGAGAGCGGAGGAGCCAGTCAGGCTCAAACCAACCAACAAAAAATTATAAGTATTACAATCTGACCATCTTACGTGGGATAAAAATCTTCGCTTCTAACTGCAAACACTCACCACGGATTATTGGTATATCTAAGATGTTCGGGTATACTAATATTCAAACCACACAACACTATGCTAAAATACTGGATATTAAAGTTGGTGCTGATATGGCAACACTTAAAAAGAAGTATGCAGTAACTTAATTTATCGGGTAACACAATATCTAGCCCTGATTAACGTCTTTACATATGAGAGCGTTAATTTAGATGAAGCGGGAATGGTCGGAGATCATTCCCGCTTTCTTATTTTCCTGTTTTATTAAACGCCTCTCCTTTTAACATTGACAAATCTAATCCAACTGATTCCACATAAACTTCATCAAACTCGACCAAGTCTGTTACGCCAATACCACCTTGAGGTATCAGCTCAGTATTATCTTCAAGCACGATTCTAAAATTAAAGTTATCAATATTAGAGATTCCACACCTTGTGCAATGCTGTTGGATGATTTGCTGATATTTTCTGTAATTCTCATTTGAAATCAAATTACCTCCAATTCCACCCATACTTTCATCAGTTACCTTGAAATCAACTTCACCAATTTTATCATCGTCTATATATAAAAAGCCTATCATTTGCTATTTTCCTTTAAACTTAAAATACTTGGATTTAAAACTTTTTCTAGATCATCTATTTTAAGCAGGTCGGTTATTGTCTCATTAATACACTCCCTTGTCAGCTCTCTAACAAATAAATCTGGAGGAATAATATAACGGCCATTTAAGTTGCTTTTTTCCATTATATCTTGAGCTATTGAAGTTTCCAAAAACTTAAAAGTCCAAACATTTATTCCATAAAGTCTGCCATCAGCTGTCTCAATATGAATATTTGCAAAGTCGTTTTCTTTGTCCCATGAATCTGGATCAACCTCTTCAAATTCCAACCACAATTTAAATTCGGTTACCCGTAAACGGTTTTCTTCTTTTTCTTCCATTTTACCAGCGACAAGCTTTATTTCTTAAGACGTGTCTCCAATTCATAAATATATTTACGTTGTGTTACCAACAACTCTTCCTTACTATCAATCACCTCCTTTTGCGATTCAATCTTATCACTAAGGTTGCGTAGAGCAGATTTATGCTCATTTTTTTCCATTAGAATCAGCGATTTGATCGGTTCGATTTTATAGTAATATTCTAAAAGGTTCTCTTTTAGAAGCTCAGATAACTTAACTATTCTCGAAGCATAAATATCATCCTGCGTTAAAATTTTTTCAAAGGCTGACTCAGATAAACCAATTGAAGCCCCAGCTTCTTTATTTGAAATGTTCTTACTCCTTAACTTTAACCTAAGGTATTCGCCAATTGAATTATTCATTTACAAATTTTCTTAAACGATATGAATAATCAATCATCATCAACCTCCGCATTAAAATGGTTTAACCATAATTATTCGGAGGTTATAAATATAATTCTTACATTTAACTAAACAAATATCTACATGAATAACAAATAGATAAGAGAAAAAAATATTTTGTATTATAAAGAGTCTTGCGGCAAGCATTCTGAGGCCAATAATGCAATTAACGCAACAGGCGATGCTATACAATGAATTTGTTAACCTCACTAGAGCCTCCAATTAGCAACCAATTTTACTATTCAATACTCTCCGCCAAGGTATCAAAACCTACAAAAAACCTGGAATCGTAAGATTTCAGGTTTTTTTGTTTTAATCGAAACCAAAATACCCATTACTCCCCATAAGATTGGTGAGTGATTCTGTGAGTAATAGATAGTAATAACACCGCACAAAAAAGTTTGTACCATACCCGGTTTATACATATCTTAATCCATAAGACAACCTTCAAAAAATCTTACTGACCATTTTAAAATTAATGACGGCTAAACTAATCCTTATCATGAAGTGCACATTTCTAATGTTCCTCTTTTTAAACTGTGTATTGGTAACGCAGGCACAGAATAAAGCCGCACTTGAAAATAATGTAGTGATCACATCTCAGGAGCATAAAACCCAGGTATACACCAACAACAACGAGGAATTACAGATCAACGTATCACCAAAGGAAGTTCTTAAGTTTAAAGCCGCCGGATTTGTTCACTACAGTGACTTCGGTGCTAAAGGCAATGGAAAGACTGATGATATGGATGTTATCGCCGCAACCCATGCATTTGCCAACCTGCACGGCCTTTTGGTTAAAGCCGACTCTGGAGCCACCTACTATATTGGAGGGAAGGAACGCACAGCGTTCATCCAAACGGACACAGATTTCGGCACGGCGGCCTTCATCATTGATGATACCGAAGTAGAAAATCGCGATGCATCTGTTTTCACAATGAGTTCATCATTAAAACCGTTTAAACTGAAAACGATATCCTCACTTAAGAGGAACCAGGAAAAAATCGCTGTGTCTTTACCCGGCCCATGTTTAATCACGGTCACAAATTCCAACGTAAAACAATACATCCGGTTTGGACTAAACCAAAACAATGGCTCTTCGCAAACCGATATCTTTCTGGCAGACAAAAACGGCAACGTGGATATGAATGCACCAATCATCTGGGATTTCGAACAGATCACAGATCTCACCGCTCTACCCATCGATGAGAATCTGCTGAAAATCACCGGAGGCCACTTCACCACAATTGCCAATAAAGCCGAATCAAAATACACGTATTATAATCGGAACATAGCGATCAGACGATCCCACGTGCTTATTGAAGGCTTGCAACATCACATCAAGGGCGAAGGAGACCAAGGTGCGCCATATGGAGGCTTCATTAGCATCGGTGACTGCGCCTATGTAACGGTAAAAAACACCATCCTAACCGGACACCTAACCTATAGCACTATCGGTGCAGCAGGTAAACCTGTAACAATGGGCACCTACGACCTTTCTGTCAACCGTGCCCTTAATGTATCTTTCCTGAATTGCAGCCAGACCAACGACATCAACGACAATAAGTATTGGGGGATTTTAGGCTCAAACTTTTGCAAAAATCTCCTTTATGATAGTTGTACACTCTCCCGATTTGATGCGCACCAAGGGGTTGCCAACGCCACCATCCGCAACTCAACCCTTGGACACATGGGGATCAATGCCATTGGCAGTGGACTCTTAACAATCGAAAACTCCACTGTCAATGGACGAAGCTTTGTCAACCTGCGCTCCGACTACGGCAGTACTTGGCAGGGAGAGCTGGTGATTCGTAACTGCGTCTTTGTGCCAGCAGGCGGCAAACCCATCAGCGCTTCCCTGATAAGCGGATCTTATTCAGGTCAGCATGATTTCGGCTATACGTGCTATATGCCGGAACGGATCACCATTGAAAATCTCAGAATTGACGATTCTAAGCATTCGGATAATTACCAGGGACCTTCCATTTTCACCAATTTCAATCCGGAAATGACAGACAGTACCTATCAGGAAAAGTTCCCCTATATCAAAACTAATGAGATTATTCTCAAGAACATCACTACCGCAAGTAAGAAAGCGCTGAGAATCAGTGACAATCCGTTCATGTTCAAGGATATAAAGGTTAAGACTAATTAATTGTAATGTTTGCGCTTTTTTTTCGCCTTTCTAACCTTTCCACCAAAAGACCCCAGTAGCCATATTATTGATAAAATTTAATTATTTAAAATAAAACAATAATAATTAGTTGTTTTATTTTAAATAATCTTTACTTTTGTTTTGAATTAACTCTAATAAACATGAGACTATCCGACAACAAAATCATCAAATTCCTTAATTCTTTAGCCTCCGTAATATTGGTACTTTATGTGTTTTTTCTAGTCATAAAATTATTCTCTTCTGGAGCTCCTACAATGAGTAATAGTACCAGAGATTATCAGATTTATGACGTTATAGCTAAAAACAAAGTTCAAGATCAAGTGTCCGCTCAAGCTTTGGATAAATGGTTCAACAACATAGTAGTAGTTCAACCAACTAATCAATCTCTAATTCATTTAAGATTTAAGTCCCATAGCGAATTATTTTCATTTCCAGCCATTTTGTTCCAAATTTCGCAGCTAATTTATTGGCTACTCATTGGCCTAATAATTTACTGTATCAAAAAACTATTTAACTCCTTTAATAAAGATGAGGTGTTTACAAAGAGAAATGCGACCATGATTCTATTTGGAGCGATTACATTAATATTACTTCCAATTATAAGATGGATAACACAGGAATTATTCATTAATTGTATTGAGAAATTACATCTTAACGATTCCGGCTATCTGCTACAAAATGGAACAGGCTTAATCGGATCAGAAACCCTAGTAGGACTAGCACTCTTAGCTTTTGCTTTAGCCTTTAAAGCAGGTGTAAATATGAAGCAAGAAAACGAATCCTTTATTTAACTCATATGCCTATAATCATAAATTTAGATGTAATGCTCGCCAAACGCAAAATGTCTTTAACAGAACTTTCCGAGAAAGTTGGTCTAACCATAGTTAACCTCTCCATTTTAAAAACAGGAAAGGCAAAAGGCGTCAGATTTGATACGCTGGAAGCAATATGTAGAGTGCTAGATTGCAAACCTGGAGATATTCTCGATATAGATTAACTGTTGCTATTTTTAAGCTGGAATTACTCATTTCACAACAGGCCGTTAATCATCGCTTTCACTTTTTCATTTCCAGGAAAGGCTGAAACTTTATTGATGAACACACCTTCTTTATTATACAATAGATATGACGGAATATATTCGAGCCCAAAATGGTTCATGATGTATTCCCACTGAGTGTCTTTCAGATAATAATGTTCACTTCCTATTCCTTTAATTTTTTCTTCCCATAGCTTTCGAGGAGAAGAAGCGTTTGTTAAATACACAAATGCAACAGCCTTATCATGAAATTCCCCCTTTGCACTTCCGAATTGCTTCATTGCATCTAGGCAAGGGCCACACCATGTTGCCCAAAGGTCAATAAAAACAACCTTACCCTTATGTTTAGCCACAATTGTTTCCATAACTTTATCGTCAGGAACTGATGAGATGTCGTTTACCACAACAGGTGATTTGAATTTGTCTAATTCAACAACCTGTTGGTTTTTTCGCAATAGTATCTTTGCAATTTCTCCTTTTTTCCAATAGGCAGCAATGTTCGTTTTTTGCTTTTCGCTCAATGGTTTTACCTCTTCATTTAGCTGTCTGCCATAGGCATTAGCAGCTAAAACATCATAATATTGGCCATCTTTGAATCCGACTAAATCCGACAAAACAACTTTCACCTTTGCTAACCAAGAGGGAATGTCACTCTCTCCTATCTCAGGGAGCCCTATTATTTCATTTTGAAGGATTGTTTTTTGAAACTCCCAGAATGAAGAACAAATTAGATACTGTGGATCATTAAGATTAAAATCTTTCAAAAAACGATAATACGACCTATCAACCTTCTTGATAACAGGCTCATTGAAGCGATCCTGAGAAACGTTTCGATAATTAAGCCTCATCGCTGCTTCGTAATCAAAAGCATGTACGTTATATATCCATATCCGAAAATCTTTAGACAGAATTCCTTTAAATTCCTTTGATATTAATGAATCTTTATTTAAAAGCTCTAATCTTCTCAACACACTAGCCTTAGCTTGATCCAGAAATTCATTCGGGTTTTTGTTATACAGAGGTTCTGGTGCCTTATTAGGCTTAAGTTCAATCATTTCACCTATAACCTCCAAACCTCGTTTCATATCATTTTGAGTCATACCAGTTGGTGTAATGTTAATCTTTTCGAAACCAAAATTCGAATCATAAGCGACATCAACGTTTGTAACACCGCCGCTTGTCAATTTAATAAGAAGAGATTTATACGGCTTCAAACTTGTGTATAAGCCAATTAGAGAGATATTCGTTTCCACATCAACGTCAATCGAGAACTTCCCTGATCGATCAGCAAGCGCTTTATATTGAACCACCTCTCCCGTAATTGGATGTGGAACAAAAATATTCACATAAATGCTATCCTTATTAACGTCATTCTTACTCGTTATCCTTCCTGTTATTTTAGCTGTACCTGCTTTTATAATAGGCGTACCTATTACTATGGCGTCAAACGGTTTACATGACAAAAAAAACAAAAGGCCGCATATGCATAAGAGAGTTAACTTTATTATTTTAGGCATAAGTATCTTGATTTGATTTTAGCAGACCTTTCTCTAAGACCTGCTAGAATGAAGTCATTATTCTAAGATATGCAAAAATTAATCAATTCTTATCCTTATAAATCTCCCGAATTATCCTTAAAATATAGAATCTTTGCCTTGATGAGAACACTAATTACTTATAAATGCTCATTCCCTCATCGTAAATAGGGCTTTGGATATTTAAAAAGTTTAAAACACTATGAAACACATTGTTCTGAGACAATACCTTATTAGCCTTAACTTGTTTCGAACCATTAGATACCCAAACTATAAAAGGAATCTCATACTGTTCCTTAGGAGCAATACTTATAGGTACCCCATGCATATATAGATTTTTTTCTCCCAAAGATTCACCATGGTCTGATACAAAAATCATAGTACTCTTATACTCGTTTAATTGCTTTAAATCTTCAATTACTTTAGACAAAATATAGTCAGTGTAAACAATCGTATTGTCATAAGCATTGATTAGTTCTGTTTGAGAACAGTTCCCTAATTCAACACTATTACACACAGGCTTAAAAGTCTCAAATTGAGGTGGATATTTCTTACTATATGTAGGCCCATGACTTGTACTTGTGTGCAATACTATCAATATTTTGTTCTTTTTACTGGCTAATATTTGATCTTTTAGTCCAGCTAAAAGAATTTCATCATAATTACACCCTTCGCCTTTGCAATTAGGCATTAAAGCTTCTCTATTTTGATAATTCTTAATATGAACTGGCGGCTCTCCCCAGTTTGTGGTTCTCCAAATAACCTCTACATTATTCCTATATAAATAATTGGGCAAAATTTCATACAACTTATCAGTATTTGTATGTTCTAAAATGCATTTCACACCTGCGGTAGTATAAGTAGCACAAGAAGTAGCATCAAAATGAAACAAGTTATCCATTTTAGAAAGCAGTGGATTCGTGTTTTTCTTGTAGCCATATAAAGAAAAATTTTGGCTTCTTGCAGATTCCCCTATCACCAAGACTACAACCGATTTCTGATTGTCTTTTATTGTAGCATCAGGCAGCAAAATTTCTTTCTCATTACTCTTGAATTTGTCTTTATAAAACAGATAAGTATTTGCTACATACGACCAAGGCATTGGCAACGCACCTATTACTTTTGCATTTTTATCTATCCACAACCAATTGCTTGCATTAGCAAAAACTAAAGTCAGAATCAACAATAAGGTAAGTGATGAGGTGATTCCAAATCTCTTCCATGTTTCATTTATTATTTTCACTTTAATAATGTAAATGCTAGGAAGAACACCAAATACGACTAGGTATATTATTAATTTTATTGAAAAAAAGCTGCTAGACTCGGCATAGTTGGTATTGAGTATATTACCAATCATACTTTTATCTATTAAAACACCGTAAGTATTAATAAAGTAGACTGCAACTGCGCTGATAATAAAGAATAAGACCAATAAAAACTTCCCAACGTAACGCGACAAAGAACAAATCAGGTAGAAAATTAAAGCATTTACAACCAATACTACAATTATTAGACTAATGATGAGAAAAACACCATTAAAACTCTTGTAATCAACATTTTTAACAACATAACTGAAAAAAGGAAAGTGAAAGAATAAAAAATTAAGAAAACTCATTAACAAAGCGAAATGAGTTATTTTCACATTATTTTTTAACATAAACAGTAATAATTTTATATAGTGAAATGACTACGGTGATTAATGATAAATAGAATATGATCAAATTATCATCCAACAACCTACTCACCAACGAAACACAACAAAACAGAAAGAAGAAAATAATAATTGGATAGAATTTCTTGTTGTTTATCCAAGTCCAAATTTTATACTTTTCATTAATAAAAATACCTAAAAGCCCCGAAACATATCCGATAGTTCCGCCTATAATAACATCAAGCGGATGGTGTGCCCCTACACCTATCCTTGTAAACACAAGGATCAATCCTACAGCCGTTATAAAAACAACCCATAAAATTTTATAGTTTAACCTCTGGGGCATAAATGCAAACAACAGAATTGTAAGTACTGTAAAAACTGTAATTGAATGTCCCGATGGTAAACTATTGTGCCCGGTTAGTGCTTTTCCTATAATTACGAAACTATCCCTATCAAATACCGCAGCAGGCCTTGGTACTGCAAATATTTCTTTTAGTGAGGTACAAATTATACATGAAACCAGTGAAGCTGATATTAAAGACTCCCAAATTTTAGGCGCATATATAATAAAAATACTTATGAAGGATAAAAAAACTACTGCATCTCCAAACTGGGTAAGGTTAAAAATTGTTTTCGGAAATTGAGATAATTTTGAATTCAGAAAAAGGAAAGTATTCTTTTGAATCTGTATACATTTATCAACAGATAGAGCATCCTGCTTATAAAGAAACAAAACAATTAGAGTTAAAAAAACTGCAGGGAATATAAATAAAGATGGTTTGAGTCTTGAATAATTTTCAACAACATTTGTGTTCATCTTTTTATTTATTGACAAATTTACCCCGGTAAACTTCTTTAAAACACACAGATAATTATGTGCGGCTATTTGGTTTTTTAACATCCTTACAAGATAAAATGTCGTACAATCTATATATACTCCTTACAAAATGCAGCGAATATAACTAAATCATGTTGACTTTGATACTTCCTTCTATATTCAAGCTATATCCCTTGCCATGAACATTTTTAAAACATATGGCATCATCCTGAGAAAACTTCTTACGGAGTTTGGAAACGTACATATCAAGGCTTCTACCTGTAATTACCCCCTCGTCTTCCCAGCCCAGCTTTAACAACAGATTACGGTCGATTACTTCATTCGGATTTTTTAGAAAAATCTTTAGCAGAGATTGCTCTTTAGGAGTCAATATTACTTCTTCTCCTCCATAACTCAGAATCTGCTTGGCAGGATCATACATATATTTACCTATTGCAATAGAATTAGAACTGTTTTTTTTCAATAATCGCTTCTTATAAATACCAAAACCAGCAGCTGATACGCCCGCGATAAATAAGAAAGAAAGTATTCCTTGATTTAGAGATAAAATTTGCCCGCCAGAAGCCACTGCAACATCAGAAACCTGAATATGGATTTCATAGTTGTCGATGGGTAATGCCCTGCCCATACAGGGAGCCGTTCCTTTAGAAATATCCTCACTTGTAAACCCGTATAGGAGCTGATCGCCACCTTTTCTGTAAACAGCAAGGGTATAATTTCCTTGTAAATCGTTACTAGATGTTAATCTGGTAGCAATAGCTGCAAGAGTATCCGGAATCAGAGCAAAAGATTTATCAAAAGAGATCCTGTAACTACCCTCCTTCTCTTCCTCAACAGAAAGTATCCTCGAGGTACTATCGCCCGCAGATAGCAACAATTGATGACCTAACTTTCGAAACGAGATAATTTGTCGTGTACCCGATTCCTGTTTTGCAAAAGCAACACCCGTTTGAAGAAGCAGAAAAGACAACATTAAAGCTCCTATAATCCTGTTTACAAGTGTGATTACCATATTTTACAATTCATTTTACACTTTTTTACAACTGTTTACACGCCCCATCCTACCCTCTGGTTTAGTTTTGACCAAGTTACATTTAATTTGAAATTTATGCTAAAAACACTATTAACCTCAAAAGCTCTCTTTGAAAACTGGCTGGTTCTGATACGAGTGATCAGCGGCCTCCTAATTTTTGTCCACGGATTGGGCACCTTCAACAAAGGACATATGGACGGTAATGTTGCCTGGCTTACAGACATACATTTCCCCGCTCCGGTATTAATGGCCTACATAGGTAAAGGCGCTGAATTAATAGGTGGTATTTTATTAATGCTCGGATTATTTACCAGAATTGCCGCATTGATACTGATCATCGATATGCTGGTGATCTCAACTGTGCTTGGTAATGGTAAAATATTTACCGATGATCAACATCCCTTTTTATTACTCCTGCTGTTCGTTTATCTGTTTTTTATTGGCTCAGGTAAAATCAGTCTGGACCACCTGCTATTTAATAAAAATAAAAACTAAGATTGAAATTCATGTGTAAGCGCCTCATTTCTTCCTCTACCATTCTTCTATTTTACCTTTTAGTTTATCCCAATCAGGGTTTTACCCAGGAGGTAAACAGCAATGACAAAAAAACAGATACCACCAGCCGACAATTAGAAGAAATCCAAATCAAAAAAACCAGATCATTGGTACGTCAGCAAATAGACCGTTTAAGTTATGATGTACAGGGAGATCCTGAACACAATACTTTAAATGGTCTGGATCTGATGCGCAAAGTACCCATGCTTTCTGTAGATGCAGCTGGCCAGCTCAAAATGAGAGGAAGCACAAACTACCGTATTTTGATTAATGGTAAGGAATCCGGAATGATGGCCGCGAATCCAAGAGATGTCCTCCGTAACCTGCCCGCCTCTGCAATCAAACGTATTGAAGTCATCACTACCCCTTCTTCAAAATACGATGGAGAAGGACCAGCAGGATTCATCAATATCATATTAATGCGTAGGGCGTCGGATGGTTATAATGGGAATGTAAGGCTTGCTCATGAACTTCCTACCGGTGGGCCGTCATTAGGAGGCAACCTCACCCTAAAATCCGGAAAGTTCGCAATTGCAATAAACGGGGGTGCTGATCGTACAAGCACTCCCGAAACCGCAGAACGTTATTACAGACAAACTTTCGGTTCCATACCGGAACAAATGGAAAATAACAGTACCAAAAAGAACAATAGCAGATCAATTTTTGGAGGCGCAGAATTGAGCTTCGAACCCGACACCTTAAATTTACTTACAGCAGAATTTAGTCCCTACAGTGGCTACAATAAGGTATACAATTCACGATTGTTTGAGCTTAATGAAGGAAACCCCGACTTTTCAAAATACCTTCTCGATGCCAGGAACAAATACAGTTGGACTGGAATGACAGCAGGCCTGAGTTTTCAACGGAGTTTTAGCCATAGGCCCGGGCAACTACTAACCTTCGCTTACAGGTATGTGAGTAATGATAATCCTCAGGTAAACCACGTCGACATTTCCCAACAAATCAATAGCCATCTAACCTCTTTTCTACAACAAAGTGCCAGCGGCTACAAGGAACACATTTTTCAGGGAGATTATGTAAGGCCCCTTAAATCTTTAACCATAGAAGCCGGCATTAAAACAATACTCCGATACAATTCAAGTGACTATAAACGGACCCAATCAGACACCTCTTTAGTCAATAACTTTAAGAACAGCTCGCCCGTTTTCGGGGCATACAACAGTTATCATTACCGCATTGGTGCCTGGGGTATTAAAGCTGGCTACCGACTGGAATACACGACTATGCATGGTCAATACAAATCAGCATCCCAGATTCCTAAAACTAATTATTTCAACCTGATTCCCGCATTATCCCTAATGTACAACATCAACATGGGCAGTAGTCTAACAATGGGTTATACTAACCGGATAGAGCGCCCCAGGTTTTACCAGCTTGATCCTTTTGCAGACAGATCCATCACCAATATACTTTCTTACGGAAATCCCAATCTAAAACCGGCATTAAGTCATCATCTAGAATTGAATTACAGTCAGGATAGCAAAACCACTTTCTCTGCAAACTTAAGCTATACTCTATCCAACAACTTAATACAACAGATTTCACAATATGATTCCACAGCGAATGCAACCATCACCACTTATGCGAACACAGGTTACGACAGGCAGCTTAAGCTATACCTAAGTGCCGGAGGAAAGCTAGCAGAGAAACTGGGCTGGTCAGCCAATGGTTTGATTTCGCGAGTTTGGTTAAAAGGAACAATAGAAGGACGGCATCTGGAAAACTCCGGTTATAATGCCAAAATGAGTGCAGATGTAACCTATACGCTGAGTGATTTATGGAAAGCCTCCGGCTCTTTTAATATAGATGCCCCAGAAACATTTCTGCAAGAAAAAACTAACCTTCAATTTTACCAATCGTTAAGGCTATATGGCGATTTAGTAAAAGATAAGCTCAATCTTTCTCTTACAGTTAACAATCCCTTCACCAAGTTTCGTTACTATGAACGTAACCTTACCGGGTTTGATTTTAAACAATATTACAGATTTCAGAGCTATAACCGATCATTTGGCCTAAGCCTGAGCTGGCAATTCGGGCATTTAGAAAGCGGAGTTCAAAAAAGCAAACGAAAGATTACCATAGATGACGGACGGTAAATGATGTAAAATAATCTTCATCTTTTTATAATTTACCAGGAGCATATTAATTCTAATACTTTTAGCTTAAAATAACAAAGGGCGATGTGTCTATATTTCACTAAATAACAATAACATAGAACTGAATATACCCAAAAGATTTAACGTAATTGTATCGAATCAAACAGCCAAATAATTTAGAAAAACATGGACTTACATGCCTTAAATCCATTTTTTTATTTTGTTCTTAAATATTTTTTTCTAGTTTTGCAGACCGTTAAAAAAGCCTCCTTAGCTCAGCTGGTAGAGCAACTGACTTGTAATCAGTAGGTCATTGGTTCGATTCCGATAGGAGGCTCTTTAAAAACCTAAACCATCCTTACTTTAGGTAATTCAAACCAACTTATCAAGCCTGCTTCCTAGTTAAACACTAAAATAACTTCAGGATGACGGCAGATCAAAAAATGATTTATTGGAATACACTTTAAAATAAAGAGTGACCACTATTTACCACCTCAACAACCTTAAGCTTATAAATTATCGGATTGTTTACCGAGCAATTCGCAGTTAATGTGGCTGCACTTGCCATCTTAAAATCAATCCCTACCTTCTGTCCAATTGTTTTTAATACAGCCGGAAGACCAGTTGTTTTAATCACGTTGAAATATTTGATCCCATTAAGTGTGAGGGTATCGCCATATTGCTGCCGAACCAAAGGAGAGGAAGCAATCTCTATAAGCCAGTAATCTTTTACAGTATCTGCATTGCAGGTTTCCTTTCCAATAGCTGTACCTGATGCCACAAAATAAGATGGCTTAAATGGCCCCATACGGTTACAGCTCGCAACTATAAAGCAAACTATAATTGAAAGTGTTAGTATTGCCAGATTTTTATTTACACGCATTTAACTTGAGGGATTAATTCTTTCTAAAGATATCGCAGGTATGTTATGTGTAGAATTACTTGTCGTTAACAAATCTAAAAGCAACTCAACCGAATAGTCCAAAGAATACCTATCAATAGCATTCACCGCCGTAACCATTACATCCTTTGAAGGATTATACACCAAAAAAGCAACCAAATCTGTATACTGGCAATAGGCCGATTGGCCTGTAAAGAGTTATAGACGGATAAGACTGAGATTAGTTATTTAATAGAATTATGGTTAACTTCCATTATAAAAGAACTGTGAGATGACACCCTATTTATATGGGTAAAAAAGGCTGATTTATTCAACTTAAAATTAATCGCATGAGCAAAATAGTGGCAGATCAACTGGTAGAAATGCTGGTAGAAAACGGAGTAAAACGGATCTACGCCGTTACCGGAGACAGCTTAAATCATCTCAATGACGCAGTAAGAAGAAACGGAAAAATAAAATGGATACATGTAAGGCATGAAGAGGTTGGTGCCTATGCAGCGGCCGCAGAAGCTGAACTGGATGGACTTGCCTGCTGTGCAGGAAGCTGTGGCCCGGGTCATATTCACCTTATAAATGGACTATATGATGCCCACCGTACCGGTGTACCGATAATTGCCATTGCCTCAACAATAAATACACCTGAATTTGGTTTGGATTATTTCCAGAGCACCAATACAATAAAACTATTTGATGATTGCAGTTGCTACAACCAGGTGGCAACTACTTCGGCACAAGCTCCAAAGATGTTCCAAACCGCAATACAGCATGCCATTCATCATAAAGGGGTAGCCGTGTTTGGCCTTCCGGGTGATGTAGCGGCAATGCCTGCAGAAGAAAGCAATGCCTCGCGACAAAATTTCAGATGTGAAACGATTTTAAGACCTGCCAACAATGAATTACAAAACCTTGCTAACATACTCAACAAATACCCAAAAGTTACCATATTCTGCGGATATGGAGCTCATGAGGCACACGACGAGGTGGTACAGCTTGCCGCTGCACTACAAGCTCCTGTAGGCTATTCGTTTCGTGGAAAAATGAGTATGCAGTACGACAACCCTTATGAGGTAGGTATGACCGGCTTATTAGGACTCCCATCCGCTTATCATAGCATGCACGAAGCGGATGTTGTGTTGCTGCTTGGCACAGATTTCCCTTACACGCCTTTCATGCCTACTAAAAACAAGATCATACAGGTTGATGAAAAACCCGAAAAACTAGGCAGACGAGCTAAACTGGAATTGGGTTTGTGTGGCAAAATTAAAGATACTGTTCAGGCATTATTACCATTAATCACTAAAAAGGAAGACAACAGCTTCCTTAAAGCACAGCTCGACTTTTATGATAAAGTAAAGCATAACCTTCAAATTTATGTGAATAATGTTGGTGAGGAAGACATGATACAACCGGAATATGTGGCATCTGTAATAAATGATATGGCAGCAAAAGATGCCATTTTCACCTTAGATACCGGCATGAGTTGCGTTTGGGGCGCCAGATATATACACGCAACAGGCCAACGGAAATTCCTTGGGTCATTTAACCATGGTTCAATGGCTAATGCCATGCCAATGGCCATTGGAGCGGCTCTGTGTTATCCCGGCAGACAGGTATTTGCCCTCTGCGGCGATGGTGGTATATCTATGCTACTTGGAGACCTGGCTACCATTAAACAATACAACTTACCCATCAAACTAATCGTATTTAATAACCGTGCCCTGGGTATGGTAAAACTAGAAATGGAAGTAGATGGACTACCTGATAATGAAACAGATATGATAAATCCGGATTTTGCACTTGTTGCGCAGGCCATGGGATTTAAAGGCATTACTGTTCATCATCAGGCAGATGTTAAAGCAGCTATGGAGCAAGCCATAAAAGAGGATGGCCCGGTACTTTTAAATATACTAACCAACTCAAACGCTTTAGCGATGCCACCTAAAATAGAATGGGAACAAACAAAAGGCTATGCCATAACAATGGGTAAATTAATATTGGGTGGTAGAATGGATGAGGCTATGGATATCCTAAAATCTAACTATAAACATCTTTTAGATGTAATTTAAATAATTAGAAGCCCCGGTAATGATAATAACCATCATTACCATGGTGATCATGATCATGATGATCTCTACGCTCATGCCTTTCTCTTTCGCGCCTGTCACGATACGATAGTGAACAACTTGACAATCCCAATGATGCAAATACAAGCATTACTAGTATCCTATTAAGATTCCTTTTCATAACATCGGCTTTAATATATGCCACTTATATTGACAATTGAATATTAAAAAGGTTTAATTGTCAATATAAGTGGCGGCTAATTACAAAAGTTAATTAGCAAGAACATTCTGATTTTTAGTTCTAAAAAAAAAGCACCGAACGTAATGTCGGTGCTTACTATATATTTTTTTTATGATAGGCTATTTACTTGTCGATTGAAACATCTTGTTATCCTTATTTCCACCGGAAATTAAATAAGCCATTAGATCTTTTAGCTCTTCTTTATTTAAGCTGTTTATCATACCTGGCATCATCACTGACAGTTCAGATACTGAGGTTTTAACGATATCACTTTTCTTAATCTCGCGCAGTGTTTGAGGAGAAAAAGGATTCTGAGACACGTAAATTTTGTCTTTAGTTTCTTTCATAAATCTTCCAACAATAGAACTGCCGTCTTTTAGATTGTAAATTTTTGCAGCATATTGGTCTGAAATAACCTTGCTTGGCGATATGATTGACTCCAGAATGTCTTTCTCAGAAAATCTGGTACCTAAACGCGTAAGATCGGGTCCTACAGAACCACCCTCTCCGCCTGTAGCATGGCAAGAACTACATAATGTTGCGGCGAACATCATCTTACCATTAGCATAGTTTCTTCCAATTAAACTGTCTTTTACAACAGCCAATGCATCATCCAGTTTCCAGTCTTTACCTGGTCCTTTTGGTTGTACTATATCTACTAATTTAAGTTGTTTATTATCTACCAAGCCATCGCCAGAAAGCTTATTATAATTAGCGAATTGCTCTTTTGGAACATTGGCTAGTGCTTTTTTCCTTGCATCATCAATAAAGCCAATATAACTGTTACCGCCCTTATACCCAAAGGCTTTGTAAAACCACTTAAAGTATTTGGTACGTAATGCTGGCGTCCATCCTTTTTTAGCTTCACTTAATGCCACAGCATAATAAATTTGCTGCGCAGGAGGTGTTTTAGCTAACATTTTAGCGATATCTAATCCGTACTGAGGGTTTTTTAAGATTAGATCTGAAGAGCTTGTAAATTCTTTCTGATCTAAGGTTTCATCCTTAGCTGCATCAATTATGGCCATAGTTTTTGATACCACTTGCTCATCGCCAATGTATACCAGAATTTTGGTCATGAAACGATTGATTTCGTTACTCTTAGCAGGGAATTGCGCATTCAGATACTTACTTAGCTTCACACGATCAGCTGGTTGCGGTTTACCGGTACGTAGCACAGTTAATTCAATGGTTCTCAACAAGTCCATTTTCTGAGCTTCATTTAAAGATAAATAATTGATACCCATCAAATTATTCAGCATTTTGCTATTTAACTCTTTACCACCATTTCTGGCTAAAGCAACTGTTGCTTGTATCAATGTAATTGGATCTTTTTCGTTTAATGCTTTGTCTTTCCATTCAGCAATCGGCTGATGTTCAACAGCTATTCTTGCTGCATAACGTATAAAACGATCTTTGTTTTTTAAATTTGGCCAGGCTAATTTCAGTGCATCTGGATTTGGCGCTCCTTGAAACTCCTCTAATTGCTTCCTTAAATTACGTGCTTCAATATTGCCTGCAGATGAATTGCTAGCCAATGGGTCCTTTGGCAGCGAGTTATCACCATAATAAACACGATAAAGATCTGATTCTAAACCACGACCACCAGTTAAAAAGTATAGCGCTCCATCCGGGCCAATTAAACCATCGGTAAGTGGCAAAGGCTGACCAGACAAAAACTCTTCAGCAACTGTTTTATAGGAAGATCCATCAGGAATAAGTTGAACTGAATAAACGATACCAAAAGTCCAATCGAAAGCCAATAAACCACGACGATATTTCTCAGGGAAGCGTGCATTGTAGCTACTAACAAGGTTCGTTGGAGATCCTTGTCCGATGTTTAATATTGCAGGTAGGTTATCTACATAACTTGGTGACCAGTTGGTGTTTCCAGAACGCCAGCCGAATTCACTTCCGCTTGTAGAATGTGAAATTCTGGTTGGTTTGTACCATGGCATTCCGAAATCCCATTCCATATCTCCATCATACACAAACATTTCGCCATCCTCATTAAAGGCAAAGTCGAAGGGATTTCTGTATCCACCGCTTATTAACTCCCATTTCTTTCCTTCGGGATCGGTCTTCATTACAAAAGCTCCCGGGGCGAAACGGTCTGTAGCGTGACCATTTGGATCTTTTAATGTAGCCAGTGCGTTATCTTCTTGCCAGGTTTTAGGCAATCGGTAATTGTCCATTTCCGGTAGGTCAGTGTAATTTCCGGCCAACATGTAAATTGACTTTTTATCTGGCGAAAGCACAATGCTGTGTGGGCCATGCTCACCTTCTCCAGTTAATGATTTAAGTAAGGTAACTTTATCAAACTGATCATCGCCATCTGTATCTTGTAATCTGTAAAGACCACTTCCGCTTTTAAATTTGTCATCACTATTGTGATTGACCATTACGTATAAGCTGTTAAAGGCGTATAATAAACCATGGGCATATCCCATTCCTACTTTAGATACTGTTGAGTCTCCTACAATCAGCTTTTCTACTTTAACTTTTACTTTAGTGGTATCAGAACCAATTGGAGGGATTTCAAGTCTATATAAAAACCCGTATTGATCGGAAGTGATGATACGTCCTTTGTCGTCAAAAGCCATAGATACCCATGAGCCGGTTTTACTTGCAGATGGACTGTACAGGTGTTCTGCTTTAAAATTTGGTAAAAGTTTTAACTTCTCGACCTTAGGGCCTGGATTGTACTTTTGAAAAGTGGTGAAGGAAACACCTATTAAAATGAGCAGTACTAGTGATACAGACAGTTTAACAGACCTATTTCTGTTTGATTTCATACGTGAAAAAAGCTTATTTGGTTATTTGTGTATAGCAATTATATAATAAAAACTTGATATCGGCAACCTGTGCTGTCCTGTATGGCGGTAGGGCTTGAGTGTTTTGTGTTTTTTGATATATTTTCTTTAACTCGCTCGTCATCATGAATTCGTCATGCCGGCGAAGGCCGGTATCAGGACCTCGCACAAGCGGGGCTTTCTTTCTCTTGCGAGGTCCTGAAATAAATTCAGGATGACGAGCGCACCTTTTTCGAGAGGCACTCATTATGACAGCCTACTTATGGAACCCCTTATACAAAAATAGTATTTGCACTTTTTGACAAAACAACTAGCTTTATAAAACCAACCAAATACCGGTATGAAGAATTATTGCAAATACCTTAACATAAGTGAATTTGAAAAAAACTGGGGTTTTTACGTTAACACTGTAGGCTCTGCCAAAGTAGAGCCTAATAAAAACTACCCAAACAACCGTCAGCACCCAATAGATCATTCCTTTACCTGGGACAAAGGAAGAATACTTGATGGCTATTACATCGTTTTCATTACAAAAGGAGAAGGTTTGCTTGAATCGGCAAAAACCAAGGCGTACAACATTCAAGCGGGAACCTGCTTCCTGTTATTTCCTGGTGTATGGCACAGATACAAACCACATCCGCAGCATGGATGGGAAGAATATTGGGTAGGATTTAATGGAACTTACCCCGATGAATTGATGAAAAAAGGGATCTTTAATTCCGATAATCCATTTATAGATGTTGGCCATAATGAAGATTTGCTTCAGCTTTTCCATACACTAATTAAAACCGTTTCTGCTGCTGAGATTGGCTATCGTCAGATTGTATCGGGCGTTACTTTACAGATTTTGGGATTGATAAATGCCGTATCGAAATATCAAACACCCGATATAGGAAACCAGTCGAAACTGATCTCTAAAGCTAAGTTTCTATTGCAGGAATCTATTGAAAATCCGGTGAATTTAGAAGAAATGGTTAAAGAACTGCCTATGGGATATTCCAGATTCAGAAAGGTTTTTAAGGAAATGACGGGGCAATCGCCAAACCAATACCATCTTAATTTACGATTAGATAGGGCAAGAGACCTACTAACCTCTACTACCCTAACCATTAACGAAATAGCTTACCAAACTGGCTTTGATTCTATATTTTACTTTTCCCGTTTGTTTAAGAAAAAGAATGGATTGCCCCCAAAGGAATATAGACAAACTAAGCTATAATCTAGAGTAGATCAATGGATTTTGCTGATCATCATTTAGCGGATCTCCTATTTCCAATTTAGCTACTTGCTCATCAGATAAAATGTTCTGATTTCCATTAAAAACAGCTCCATCCGGCATATAAGCACAAGTCATTGCCCTACGAAAACCACTAGTCATGTTGGCACCAGCCCCATGTATGGTTAAGCCATTATGAAAAGAGCAGCTTCCAGCTTTCATAGGCACAGACACTGCATTTGTGGTTAGAAATTGTGGATAAAACTTAAAAACCTCATCCATATTTTTCCCGATTCCGGGGTTCTCAAATGTGGTTGTATGGTAAGAGCCGGGTATAAAATACAAGCAACCGTTTTCGGGAGTTGCATCATCTAAGGCAATCCAAATAGACAGGGCCCTACGATCTGAAAAAGACCAGAATGGGGTATCTAAATGCCATGATGTAGGATTAGCCCAAGGTCGTTTTACTAAGGCCTGATCGTGCCATATCCTTACTCCATCGCAACCTGCTAAATCCGCAACCATTTTCCCGAGACTTTGGTTGAGCATTAAGTCCTTTATTTTTTCATTGGTTTGCCATAGGTTAAGCATTTGATCGAATACCTTTCCAAAATAGTCGGCATCTTTATTAATCCCATCTTCCTCTCCTGTCTTTGTTTCTTTACCCGGAAGCTTTCTTCCGCCACGCTGTTCTAATGCCTCAGTAACAGCTTCACGCCAAAGCGCTAGTTCTTCTTTATCCAAAAAATCTTCGATGAGCAGAAAACCATGCTCACTGTAATTCTCAATCTGTTGTTGTGTGATTTGTGTTTTCATTTATTTTGGAGTTTATATTTTAAAAGTTTTCGTTAATGGCGTTGGTCTGGGTTAATTATCTTGGTCAAAAAACACCCCGCTTACGGCAGCGTTTTCTCCTCTTACATGGTTTACTCGGATTCTTATGCGCCCTTTATAGTTAAACACCAGATACTTTCCTTTTTGGTAGTTTTTTATTAGCTGTACAGGCGCTATTAGATTGAGTGTTTTTGCATCAAACACCTCAACTGCCGATCGTCGTTCTTTATCATTCCAGTCCAAAAAATACACCGCTACCTGATGCAGCTGGTCATCTTTGGCCTCAATATCCATTGTTATGGTTTGTTGCGTTGGATTAGGATCTTTGGTAACTATAGCTCCAAGATTTTGATTTGCGTTTAAAGAATCACTTAATAGGCTGTTATTAGCAGAAAGCTCCAAATGAACATTTGCTTCGTTCCTTAAAGTTACTGATGAAATGTATGCGGGTAGTTTTTGCAAATGCTTTCCATTTCCAAGTTGATTGAACAACATATAGCCTTCTTTTCCGTAGTTGTTCTTCCATTTTCCTGAAGTTAAACTATCCTGTTTAAAGGTATTGATGGCATAAGTCCATGGTAAATCATTACTTGCTTTAGGTTCTTTAACCTTATCATAAACAACCTTGTATTCATATTTACCCGGCAGCAGATTACTTAAATTTAAGTAGCCGTTTTTGATGTGAATTGTTTTTGAAGTTGCCTGAGCTTTTACATTCCAGATAAGCTTTCCGTTCAGGTAAAGCGATTTTACTGTACTCCCTCCTAATGGAATAGCAACCCGTTTCGCCTTTGTGCCTTTAGGTATGGTAAGCGTAGTTAATCCTGATTTAATGTTAAAATTGGCAGAGATTATGCCTTGTAATGTTGGTGTGCTTCCACTAACAAAAGAGATGGTATCGCCTAAATGCGGAACAATTTCAAACTCCTTAAATCCTGGCGCTAATGGCTTAATTCCCAACACTTCTTCCGATAACCATTTAACTACTCCGCTACTCCACGGGTGTGTTAAACTGGTATATCCACATTGGTTATTAGGCGGGGCATCATTTTGCTCTAGTATTGAGTTCCAGCTTGGGCGGTATACTTCGAAAAACGTTGTTCCTCCGTACTTTATCTGGCCTCCCCAACAGTCTTTAATTGAGCTTATTGCATCATTGTACTTTTGCATTTTTGCCATTGCCCCGATAATGAAATACTGGTTAAATGGGGAGTACGACAAACGATTTACCCTATCGGTATAATTACGGTTGTAAAACAGGTTGTTTTCTTTGGCCGTGGTAAGTCCGGTATTAATGGCATCAGCTGATGCATGAAGTCCGAAATCATTAGTCCAGTTTTCACGCTTTCTTTGCTCATTTATTTTTTGGTGAGCATAATCGGTATATTTCTTTGCCAGATCTACCCTACCAATCTGATTCATTAAGTGCCCAAATTCAATCCATGAACGGATGCTAAGCATAGCATAAGCGCGCTGTGATTCGGCAGTATTAGGGTTTTCGAAACCGGCTCCTAAACGCTCATCCCAACCAAAGAAATCTAACTTGGGCGATTGCCCATAATGCTGAAAGGCCAAGTCTAGTTTTTTACTGGCATTATCGATGTATTTTTGGGCAAATTCAACATCACCTGTATAATTTATGTAGTCGATAAGACTTAAAACCCAGTACAAAGAGTAGCTTAAAATACCATTATTTAGATCGGCCGTATTGACAATATTGGCTTTTACAAAATCGTAATTACCAAAAGCAACCATAGATGCCGCCTGCGATGGATAAGCATCACCTGTCCAGGAATGGCGATCGCTTCGCTCCATTAATATCGCACCAAAATAGTCCTTTTGAAGGTTTAATTTAACGTTATACGCACCTGTATACCATATTCTGGCAAGTTCCGGATCGCTGCACGAAAAGCTTCCCTGATAGTTAACAGGTTTAACCTGACAAACCAAACGGAGGTTCTTTACATGCCATTTTTGGGCATGAGAAAGCACATTTATCCAACCGAACCTTACCCCTTCATAAAGCTCAGGGTTTAATTCCAGGCGGTATATTTGGCCATGCTTAACAGGAGTTAGTGTTTTAACTGGATTAACAGATCCACTATTTACAATTGCCGGCTCATTGTACTCACTAATGCTCATGGTTATGCTATCAATTAAATCTGCCGATTCAAATTCAAGCCAACCGGCGTTGGTTTGTCCGAAATCGAAACGGATAGCTCCCTTCCCATTTACCACAATAACATCGTTTTGCTTGAACTCCTTCATATCGAAACTACCAGGAGCTGATGTAGTCCAGCTAATGGGTTTCAGATTATAGCTTTCCAGTCCGTCTGATGCTTTAGGATTAACCCAACTGTAGTTGAAAATAGGATCTGGAGAAAGTGGATTTAACGCTCCCAGCTTTGTTGCCGTAATTGGTGGGTAAACATTATTTTGTGCTTGCACATATTGCTGTCCAAAGCCAGGACAAAGCATCAAAAAAGCACTTGTAAAAAATACCCGAACAAAATAATTCATAGGAAGCTAGCCTCTTTAATCTGGTGAAATCTAATTTGGTTTGAAAACGAAGTTACACCTCATGGCTTAGAATATTATTGCCATTAACCAGCTATTCTTTACACTTTTTGGCATTGCCTAAAAATCCAGCAGTAGATTATTATTTAGAGTATCGTTCGCTTCCTAAATCTGACATAGAAATGTTCACAAAACACCTTTCTAACTAAAGATCAGTAACTTATATTTTAAAAAACAACTATTTAAATACATTTGCTAAAATTCTGTTTTGGGGATACGGTGAAAGGGAGCATCTAAGCTAAACAAACTTAGAACCTACTCAAAACAAAGAAAACAAGACATAAATTTTGAACAATTAAATAAACTAAAAAACACTATGAAAGCAGAATCAGCTATAAATTTTAGAGCTTACCAAGGGGGATTTTTCAAAACATTAATATCACCCACAGAAACTGAAGGCGACATGGCATTGATAGAAATGACCTTACCTCAAGGTGTAGAGCCACCAACACACAAACATACAAAAGAAGACGAAACCTTTTATCTGCTTGATGGAGAAATGACTTTTCAAATTGGGGATAAGGTAATCCATGCACAACAAGGAGAAGCCATTTTTGCTCCTAGAATGGTTCCTCACCGTTTTGTGATTAACACAAAATCTGCAAGATTTCTTACACTGATTACACCAGGATATTTACACAACTATTTTCTAGAGTTCAGTCAACCTCAGGATGGAGAACTAAAAGTAGTTCATCCTGAGGGGCCACCTCCTGCTGATTTAATCGCAAAAATGACAGGGCAACTTACTGAAAAATACAAGATCTTCTTCGCATAACGAGGTTGAGTAAACAACAACAAGAATGCAATGGAAGAGTTTAAAGGAGGGTTAAAAAACCCTCTTTTAATTACCAGCCCTTTACAGCGCCGCCTTTAAATTCTATTTCTGCAGCCTTAGCCACTTCATCAGACTGATACGCCTTTACAAAATTCTGTATCTCTGCTCTGTTTTTATCTTCCTCTCTCGTTACAATAATATTTACGTATGGAGATTTTTTATCTTCTACAAAAAGTCCATCACGTTCTGCAACTAATCCAACCGGGGTAGCAAAAGTATTATTGATAACTGCAATAGTAACATTCTGATCATCTAATGCTCTTGGCAATTGAGGAGCTTCAAGCTCAACAATCTTAAGCTGTTTTGGATTTCCTACAATGTCATTCACCGTTGGCAACAACCCAACTCCATCTTTTAATTTCAACAGGTTAGCGCTTTGCAACAACAACAGTGCTCTTCCACCATTTGTAGGATCATTAGGAATGATAATGGTACTACCATCCTTAAGCTCTTCGATCTTTTTAATCTTTCTTGAATAACCGGCTAGAGGATACACAAAAGTGTTACCTACTATAGCAAATTTATATCCACGTTGCTTTGACTGCACCTCTAAGTAAGGGCCGGTTTGGAATGCATTTGCATCAATATCTCCTTGATGAAGTGCTTCATTAGGCATCACATAGTCATTAAACCTGATCAACTCTACTTCCAATCCGTATTTCTCTTTGGCCACCTTTTGGGCAACCTGAGCAACAACGTATTCAGGACCAGATTCAACTCCTACTTTAATATGATTTGCTATAGTTTTTTTTGAATTACCACCGCAGCCAAACAAACTAACAGTGGCTAAAATTGTAACTAATGCAAGTGCTTTGATTTCTATTTTCATGAGTTATTTTTAATAAGTTATTTTCTATGATCTACTTTCTTAGCGATAAAATCACCGGTAAATTGTACAAAGAATACCAGCGCTACAAGTGAAACTAATACAGTATTCATTACGGTTACATCATACCCTACATATCCATATTGATATCCTATCTGGCCTAATCCACCGGCTCCAACAGCTCCACCCATTGCCGAGTAACCAACAAGAGTAATCAAGGTAATAGAAGCCGTATTAATTAAAGATGGAAGTGCTTCTGGAAGCAATACTTTGTAAACAATTTGAAAAGGAGTTGCACCCATAGCTCTTGCTGCCTCTACTAAGCCATGTGGAACCTCAATTAAGCTGTTCTCTACCATACGTGCAATAAATGGTGCAGCACCAATACTTAATGGAACTAAAGCTGCCTCCACACCTATTGAGGTACCAACCAGCATTCTGGTAAAGGGTATCATCCAAACGATCAGTATAATAAATGGAATAGACCTGAAAACATTTACAGCAACTGATAACGTATTATTAAGTCCCCTGTTCTCCAATACCTGGCCTTTTCTGGTCAAAAATAGCATCACACCTGTTGGCAATCCAATAACAAAACCGAAAAAACCAGACACAAAGGTCATGATAATTGTTTCCCAAGCTCCCTTAAATAGCATCAAAATCATCGATTCAGACATACCCCAACTCCTCCACTCTTATTTGTTTGTTATTATAAAATGCTAATGCCTTTTGATGATTTTCTTCTGTGCCTGAAACCTCCACTACCATTGCTCCAAATTTAACGCCACCGGCATATTCAATTTGAGCATAAATAATGTTGTTGTCCAGGTCAAATAAGCGACTTACTTCAGATAAAACCGGGTCATCTGCAGATTGTCCTGTAAACTCTAATTTCAATAGTGGATTTTTGTTTGCTTCTCTCTTAGGAGTTAATCTTTCCAGATATTCTTCAGGAATATTAATCTTTAAAGAGGAAGCTATAAATTCTTTAGTAAGATCTGTTTTTGGGTGGGCAAAAATCTCACTCACAGACCCTTGTTCTATCAGTTCACCATCGCTAATAACCGCAACCTGATCGCAGATGTTCTTTACAACATCCATTTCGTGTGTAATTAGCAAAATAGTGATGTTTAGTCGCTTATTAATATCCTTTAACAAATTAAGAATAGACTTTGTAGTGGCAGGATCAAGTGCACTGGTAGCCTCATCGCATAAAAGCACTTTAGGATTGCTAGCCAAAGTACGTGCAATCGCTACGCGCTGTTTTTGTCCGCCCGACAAATTTGCAGGATAATCATTGTGCTTCTCTTCCAGACCTACTAGGGCCAACAACTCAGCAACTCTATTCTTAATTTCTTGCTTTGGTAATTTATCCAACTCCAAAGGGAAAGCTATATTCTCGGAAACTGTTCTGGAAGATAAAAGATTAAAATGCTGAAAGATCATTCCAATCTGTCTTCTTTCCTTAGCCAAGTCAGTTGCTGACAAATCCATAAGATTCTGTCCATCAACAATCACTTCGCCCGAAGTTGGTCTTTCCAACAGATTAACACAACGAATTAACGTGCTTTTACCAGCTCCTGAAGCCCCTATTACCCCAAATATCTTCCCTTTAGGCACGGTTAGTGACACCTTTGACAAGGCAATAATTTCCCTGTTTTTCTGGTGAAACTTCTTAGTTATATTTTTTAATTCAATCATTAAACTTCTCGCAGTTTAGAACTACCTTATTTATACAAAATAAAGTTTGCTGCAAAAGTAAGAATAATCATTAATAGTCTAGTATGTTAATAGACTTTTACATTTAATACACTAATTACATTAGAATGTTTCATCAATCAACTCTTTATTTATGAACGATCCGGATTTTGTACCAGCTGCTACTGCAACAGACACTGCGCGAGCCATTGTGGTATTGTCTCCTGCTGCATAAATTCCAGGGATTGTAGTTCTTTGGAGATCATCAACCTGAATAAAACCTTGTTCGTTAATTTCGCAACCTAGTTGTTCAGGTAATTCAGAATGCTGCTTAAATGCTATTTTAGCAAAGATTGCAGTAAGCTTTTGTTTGCTCCCATCTTTAAAAACTATATTCTTAACATAGCCGTCCTTATGTTCAATTTCGGCAATCTCAGTTTCTATGATTTCAATATGGTGCTCCTTAATTTTCTTTGTTTGTTCCGAATTTAAGGTAGACTTTCCGTTTGTAAACAGCGTAAGATCCTTGGTCCAGTTGCTAATTAATCGGGTAAATTCAAAAGCAATGTCCCCGTTTACAATCAATCCAATTGACTCATGTTTAACTTCGTATCCATGGCAATACGGACAGTGAAGAACAGAAATCCCCCAACATTCGGCAAAGCCCTTTATGTCTGGCATCTGATCACTTAAGCCTGTAGCAAACAATAATTTACTTGCGGCAAATGACGCTCCACTTTGGGTATTTATTATAAAACCATTTTCTGTTTTTGAGCCGCTAGTTACAACATCCTCCAGAAAAGATACTGTATTATACCTTAGTACCTGATCCTTTGCCGCTTCAGCTATATACTTAGGAGTTTGCCCGTCATGAGTTACAAAATTATGCGAGTGGGGAGTTTGCCTATTACAAGGTTTTCCACCATCTATAATTAAAACGTTTCTTAATGAGCGTCCCAAAGCCATTCCGGCAGAAAGCCCTGCATAGCTGCCCCCAATTATAATTACATCAAAGTGTTTACTGTCTTCCATCATTGTTGATTTATGTATAAAAATGTACTGCTAATTATTGCAGACAAAATTAAACACAATGCCCAACAATGCAACAAAGTTGCAAATAAACAATGTTAGCGGAATCTCATTTTTTACCTAAGGTAATTAGTTGGCGTTGCTCTTTTTCAAAGACTTGCTTCCCGATATATTGTATCGAATAGCAAATGCTTGTTGACTATCAACTACACCATCCAGAAAATGGAAAGACAAAGTAAACTGCCCCTCAATACCTTTATATATTTTTGGTCTCCAGCTTAAGTCCAATCTATTATAAGTTTTAGCTGTATAAAATTGATCACCATACATTATGTGATGCGCTTCTCCTTTGTAAAAGGAGTTCGTTATACCAAATCTATGATATTCAGCAAACATTTCTAATAATATCCCCTTTGGGGTTCTCCATCCTCCTACACTACGTTCACGCTCAAATGACATTAAGCCTCCTGTATTGAATGTTAATGAATCTAAAAATGTTTTGTGCCCAAAATCCAATCCTATCTTAGCAACAAGAGCTCCATTATCTCTAATATGGTCGCCGGGAATATTTATTGCAGGCCCCGCATCATGCAACATCATCGCATAATGAGAAATAAAGAACATGTCTTTTTTATACCTTCCAGATAATCCGAATATGAAATTCTCTCTGGCGGTTGCAGTCTGACGGCTTGTCCAGTCAATAAACAACAACTGTTTCCAATTTTCATTTTCAAACTTAAGCAACATACCTTCTACATTAGGTCGGTAGTAATTTAGTGTATCAGTTAAAACTGCTCTAGGAAAATCGGACAGGTATTCTCGTCTTGGGAACACTCCCATATTGAAATTCCAATTTTGTTTAACATATTGGTAGTAAACTACGGGATCAATTTTATCGGTAAATTTTGAGGAACCGAATTCATGAAGCGCATTAAATCCTACTCTAATTCGGTGAGTGCTATCAAGTAACAATCCAACTTCAGGAGAAAACCTTACTCCAAATATAGTTTGAGAAAATCGGTTTGATCTGGCGTACTCTCTATTGTCTGCAAAAGTGTGAATATTCAGATTACCTTCAACTTCTTGAGCGTAAATGTTTGTTATTGCAGAGGTCAACAGAACAATAGTCAGTAGAATTTTAATTCTCATAGATTTAGGATATGGTTTTTAAGGTTTGTTTCAATAACACCGGCAAATATTATATAAAATAGTGTCATTTTAAAACTTAATAGAAGTTTATTACATCATTCGGGATAAATGATGTAATAAACTTCTATTAAACTTCTGATAATTGAAATTCCTCTTTCGGTAAGCTTTCAACCGCATTAGCTTGTTTCTTCTTTACCATAACACTAACGCGATAAACAAAGAAACAACAAATGGCAATTACTACCGAAACTACCAAACCTAGAATACCGTAATTCTCAAGTGGACTTGTGTTACTTTTTTGAGTAACGATCAATCCAGCGCACAATGCGGCAATACCCCCAGCCATCTGTTGAAGCGAAGAATTAACGCTCATAAAAGCCCCCCTATCTTTCATATCAGGTATACTCATGGTAAGCGTTGTTGCCGGAATCATCCTGCTCATAACCCCCATAAACAACACCATGTTAATTACCACAACCTGCCAAAGTGGAATGGCTGCCAGGTTTGTATAAATCAAAATCATAACGATTGCCAGCGCAGATCCGGCCGTAAACAGCATAAACTTATCAACCTTATCACTTAGTTTTCCAATCAAAGGCATTACAATAATAGAGGCAATACCGGTAAACATGAATACCATTGGTAACTGATGTGGCGTAATTTTTATATTATTGATTAGAAATGCACTACTAAATGGCATCAACATAAAACCTCCTATGCTTAAAAAAGCAGTAGCAATGAAACCTGTTTGATAAGATTTGTTCGAAACCGCATGCCATAGATGTAAAAAAGCACTTTTATCAGACTGTAATGCCAGGTGCTTATCTATTGGTTTAATCTTTACGATAATGAAGATTGCGACAACAACTGCCAAAGCAACTATCATTAAAAATGAAGAATGCCAGCCCCAAAGATTAGCAAAATAAAGACCTACCGGAATACCTAAAACCTGGCTTGCGGCAAAAGCCATCTGCACATAGCCCATCACTCTGCCTCGCTGATTAACTTCAAAAAGATCGGCCATAATTGTCATAGAAATTGCCCCAATAACACCTCCAAATAATCCGGTTATTATTCTGGCTCCTAAGAGCATATAATAGGTGGTTGATAAGGCACAACCTAACGTACCTACTATAAATCCTATATAAAAAAACAGAAGTAGTTTCTTTCTATCAAACTTATCAGCAAAGCCAGCGGCTAATATCCCAGATGCTCCGGCACTAAACGCATAAGAAGACACCACCAATCCGAAACCTTTTGGAGTGATTGCCAATGATTTCATTAAGTAATCACCCAGGGGTGCTAATACCATAAAATCAAGGACTATTGTAAATTGAAGTAAAGCCAATAATGCAATTACCAATTTCTGATAATTACTAAAGGGTAAAATTGTATTAGTAGAGGATTGTTCCATAGTTTTTTTAATTAAATCAGTTCTTCGCATTGATATCCATTTTTTGAAACCAGATGAATTACCTCTTCTAATTTCAACGCCGGAGAAACAATACGCAACACGCAATCAACGTCTTGTTGATCAATTGTCCATTGTTTGATTTTGTGCTTTTCCATTACTTTGGCTATAAGATTTTTATCGTCAGCCGTCTGAATGTTTGTTTTAAAAAGCAGAATATCTTTAAAATCTGGTTCCATAGGTGTATTATTTTTTCAGTGCCTTCAACACTAGCTCAAAAGTGTCCCAGAGTACTTTATCTGTTAAAACGAAAGGTCTTCCGCCAATGCTGCTTCCATCAAAATGAAACCTTACAAGGTTATATAATGGGGCAAAAGCAACTGACCAATAAACTTCTAATTGCATGTCGTTAATTTCGCCCTTCTTTATAGCGTTATGCATGAATTTGCCAAGGGTTATTTTGAAATTACTCACTATCGTTCCATATACCTCTTCCTGATAAGTAGATGTTCTCAGCTGTTCAAGAAATTGAGATGTTATTTTGTTTTCGAGCATACATTTTGCTCTGTTTTTCCATTGTTGCTTTAAACCTACTTCAAAGGATACTTCCGGATCAAAATCCTCAAGCATAACATTGCTCATTCGCTCGGCCTCTTCTTTTGCTATTTGCAAAATCAAGTCATCTTTATCTTTATAATAGATGTACAATGTAGCTACAGATATTTCGCACTCTTTAGCTAGCTTATTCATCGTAAAACCCTCAAACCCTATCCTCACAAGCAGTTCCATTGCTTTCTGTTTCACCAGTTCTACTTTATTCAAATCTCTTACTCTCATGCTGCCTTTCAATTTCAGGAACAAATATAAATGAATATTCATTCATTTATGAAATATATTTTAAAATCCTAATATTGACAACGTCCACTACTTTTAAAACATCCCATTTTAGCTTTTTTTAATATATTTAGAATCGATTTGGAAGATGCAGCAAAAAATATGGACAAAGGAATTTCTCGGAATGGCTACACAGAAATATTTAACAATAGCCCTCTGGCGCAATTAATTATAAACACCGACAGTCCATATTACACAATTCTGGAGGTAAATAAAGCTTACCTACAATCAACAAACACTAAACGAGATGCATTAATTGGAAAATCTGTCTTTGCAGCATTTCCTGCTAACCCTATTGATCATGAATCGAAAAATATAGAGCAAGCCATATTTTCTTTTAATGAGGCAATACATACTAAAAAACCACATACGATGAGCAATTATCGTTATGACATTCCAATACCTGACACCACAAAGTTTGAAGAGCGTTACTGGACTACAGCCAACACCCCTATTTTGGATGATGATGGAAATGTGATGTTCCTAATTCATTCACCAAGTAATGTTACAGAATTATTTAAGCTTCAAGAAAGAGAAATAGCAGGAATCGCTGATCAAGTCAACGCAAGACGCCAGCTAGAAGAAGCAGAAGAAAGAACCAGACTAGCGCTTGAGGCGGTGGATTTAGGCACATATGATCTTGATCTCATAAGTGGAGAAATGATTACCTCCATAAGATTTGCCAATATTTTTGGATTTGATCAGCCGGTTTGTCGAGCTGATTATGTTAAAGTTTTCCATCCTGACGATCTTAAAATAAGAAATAAGAGCCATAAAAAGGCACTCAAAAAGGGAATACTATTTTATGAAGCCAGGGTATTGTGGAAAGACCAATCGGTACACTGGGTAAGAGTGGAGGGTAAAGTTTACTACAACACTAATGGAAATCCATACAGAATTCTTGGCACCTTACTAGACATTACCGAAGAAAAAAAGAGTTTAGCACAACAATTAAAATTAAAGAAAGCCCTTGCCGATAGTGAGCATCTTTTGAAAAAGATTACATCTGCCTCCCCTGCCTGTTTATTTATGTGCAATGAAAACGGAGCGATTACCTATGTTAACCAAACATGGATAGACTGGACCGGTCTTTCTTATGATGAAAACATGGTTTCCGGATGGATAGATGCAGTTTATATTGAAGATAGAAAAACTTCAATAACTCGATTTTTAGACACACTTGCAACCCACACCCTTCATGATGTGGAATTCAGAATTAATCATGTAGACGGAACACTTCACTGGTGTGTTGCGAGCGGACAACCTCAATACCGAACCGACGGAAGCTTTTCTGGCTACATAGGCTCATGCACTGATATCACTTTACAAAAAGAACTGCAACAACAAAAAGACGCCTTTATTGGGATTGCAAGTCATGAATTAAAAACTCCTGTTACCAGTATAAAAGCCTACACGCAGGTAATGGAAAAGATGCTCCTAAAAAAAGGAGAAATGGTTGAAGCCAGGATGATGCACAAAATGGATGGTCAGCTAGACCGCCTAACCAGCCTCATTAATGATCTTCTTGATGTTACAAAAATAAACTCAGGTAAATTACAGTTCAATGCACAGGAGTTTAATTTCGAATTATTAATTAGAGACCTGATTGAAGATCTTCAGCGTACCACAGAAACTCATAGACTTATTGAAAAATACAGCCCAACAGGAATAGTATTTGCCGACAAAGAAAGGATCGGGCAGGTAGTTACAAACCTGATAACAAATGCCATTAAATATTCGCCGAATGCGAACGAAATCATAATATCAACCTCGTTAAAAGACCATGAAGTAACTGTACGTGTTGAAGATTTTGGAGTTGGCATTTCAATAGATGATCAGAACAAAGTTTTCGAACAATTTTACAGGGTAAAAGGTGAAATGCAGCACACCTTTGCAGGGCTTGGTTTGGGCTTATATATTTCTTCTGAAATTATAAAGCGTGAAGGAGGAAAAATATGGGTAGAAAGCACTAAAGACAAAGGATCTACTTTCTGTTTCTGCATACCTGTGCATAAAGAAACTGCTATAGATTCTATTGAATAGCAAACTATTTTAACAATTCAGAAACATTTTCAAGATTTAAGTGTAGCTATATTAACTAACCAACTTAAACTCTGAAATCATGAAAACTAGAAATTTACTTCCAGCTGTATTACTTGGTACACTTATTTTTAATGCGTGCCGCAATACAGACAATAGCACCACTAATACCTTGGCTGATTCTTCTATAGAACAAACAATGACTGATACTATGGCTGTAAACCGTGGTGAAGGAATGCAATTCTTTTTAGAAAGCGCGGCTATTGGCGGTAACATGGAGGTAGAAATGGGGAAACTAGCTGAATCAAAATCGACCAATCCAAGAGTTAAAGAATTTGCATCCCGCATGGTTAAAGAACATACCAAAACAAACATTAATTTACAGAAACTGGCTGACAAGAAAAAAATAAAAATTCCTACTACTATTCCTGCAGCAGATCAAAACCATTTAAATGAAATAGCAAAATTGCCGGGTGCTGAATTTGACAAACATTACATGGGAATGGTGGTAAAAGATCATGTAAAAACTCTTGATTTATTTAAATCGGCAACTACATACGGAGATATAGATGTAAGAAGATTTGCAGCCAGAACTCTTCGTATGGTAGAAGATCATTATAAAGTAGCAACAGACTTAAGTTTTGACTTGAATAAAAAATAGGTCGTCATTCTGATTTTATCGTTATCTTAAATTTATCGTCATCCTGAATTTATTTCAGGACCCCTCACAGGTTGGGTTATTTTTCTCTTGAGGGGTCCTGAAATAAATTCAGGATGACGACACGACCACGCACATAACGGGTGCTTAGTTTAAAAATATCTCATCAACAAACAACCAAGCTGGTTCACCTTTACCAGGATGCCACGGTGGTAGCTTCTTAAAGTTTTTACCCACTATCTTTACGCAAGAAACATTGTGAGGTTCAAACTTTGCATCTAGCTTCACAAGTGCATTACCTTCATCTTTGGCTGGCATTTGATTCTTTATAACCTTCAATAAACGAAGACTTTTTTTATCTGCACCACCCCAAATTTCTACTTCCTGAGGTAGCAAGATATAAGCAGGCACCTGCCTCATTACATTAAGTGTAACTGACTTTAAAGGTATTGGCTGTTTAAAGAACATTATGGCTTCCATATTATTTTCTCTAAAACCAATCCATTTTCCAGTATTCACATCATTCTCACCTAGCTGATTATCAATCAACACCTTTGTTCCATCAGACTTGTACTTCTCATTCGGTGGTAATAAAAAAGCCATGCTATCAGGCTTGTAATTACTCTGATAAAAGTTATAACTGATTGCATCACTGCTATACCAGCCAACTTTATATGCTTTTGCTTTTAAAGTTGTAGTTTCTTTAATTATTACTTCCTTATTGTACAATGGAGATTTAAGGCTATCAGGCTCCGATCCGTCAGTAGTATACCTAATTTGCACCCCATTTACAGGATGTTTAATCTGAAGCGATAATGTGCTTTTAAAAATAGAAACATCTGTACTTAAACGAGGCTGATTCAATTTAACAGGACTCTTTCCATCATCCTTAAACCCACCGATAACTACCAATCCTTTACCCAACTTTTGTAATTGAGCAATCTCTGCTACACTTAATCCTGTATTCCACAAGGTTAATTCCTTAAGGTTTTTCATACCGGCAAGTTGTTTAACCGAATTGAAATTAACCTTAGTTCCTGATAGCGATAACGCCTTTAAATAGCTTAGCGTTTTTAAATACTTAAGCCCATCACCCTTAACATCTGTAAAGTTTAAGTTTAGTCTACGCAGATTTGTAAACTCCCCTATTGTTTTTAACTCTTCATCTTTAACAGGTAAATTATTTAGATTTAATGATACAATCTGCTTTTTAATAGGTGATAATTCCTTTAGAGCTTCAGGTTTGTAAACACTTCTATTGTATACGTTTACTTCTAATGCAGGCGACACCTTATCCAAAGGATAAACCACACGGTAATTGTTATTTAATTTCTGAACCGTTGCTTCATCAGCAGCTGAAAAATCATAGTTTTCCTCAGCAGATGCAACAGGGCCTAACAAATTAGCTGCAAGTACTCTTAGTGAATCATTTGCCGGCAGATCTAACACTTTCTTCTTTAAATCAGCATTTCCCTTAATCCATAGTGCTAAAATAGCGGTTTCCTCAGTTGTCAACTGAGATTTACTCTTAGGCGGCATATGCTTTTTATCATCAACAGGAAGATGTATTCTTTCCAGTAACAAGCTTATTTCTGGTTTGCCAGGCACAAATAACTTACCGGTCTTTCCTCCTTTAAGCATCGACTTAGCATCGGTCAGAATTAAGCTGCCCTTTGCCTTATCTAAATTATGACAGCTTAAACACTTCTCATTAAATATGGGCATGATCACGTCATCAAAAACTATAGCCTTATCAACCGGCACCCTTTCTTTTGCAGGCGTAACTGCTGCCAGAACAAAATTATCTCCATGAGTTAATGATGCTCCATAATGGCCAGTAAGAATTAAGCATAAAACAGTAATAACCGCTCCAATTTTAGCCACGGGTGCCTTATACCAGGCAGAATTTCTAGACCAATAGATAATTGAAGAAATAAAGACAATGCTTACTCCTGTCCATTTATGCCATTGCAAAGTACTACCGCTATATCCTTCCTCTTTCGATAGAAACAGCCCCATAACAACCGTTACCGCAGATAACAAAACTCCGGTTAACAATAACCCTGTGGTAAAATTCTGATATAGCTTTTCTCCAGTATACGATTCTTTAAAACGAAAGAACTCCAGCAGCATGGCCAGCATTAAAAGTACAATTGGAAAATGCAGTACCATTGGATGCAGCCTTCCTAATGGCTGTAACCAATATGGCACAGAAATCTTGTCGCCAAATACCAATAAGAAGACAATAAAAATGTTTAACGCAAATAATGCATTTTCTGTAAAACCCTTAAGCGTAATCTTCATAGAAACTTATACGCGGGTAAATTTATAAGGATAAACTTTTCCAGACGCCCACTGTGCCACATAAAGATTCTCATCGTCATCTACGCATACATCATGCGGATTCAGAAAGATTTTCTCTGCCTGAGACATCGGCTGTAAAACACCATCAGTATAAACTGGCTTGCTGCCTCCAATATTAGAAACCACTTTATTATTCTTATCTAAAATGGTAACAAAGCCACTACCCTCTTTATTCAAATCTGGCGAGCGTAATACCGCAGCATATAAATAATCATTTTTAATAACCGGTCTGCAAACACAAGCTCCAGGAAGGGCAATTACTTCCTTTAAATTTCCAGCCATATCAAAGCGCTTAAAGCAATTGCGGGTACGATCTGTAACTAGCAAAGTTGCTTCACCTTGTCTTTTATCTATACAAACGCCATGTGCATTATCCAAATTCTTTGTTTCCGTACCTCTTCCACCAAAAAAGCTCAGTAGTTTACCTTCGGAATTATAGTGCATAACATACTGTAAGCCATAACCATCTGCGATAAAGAAATCGCCATTGTCGGCAACAGCTACTTCAGTAGGTACAAATTCTTCGTTCTTTTTATACACGCCGGTTTCCATCGGACAGTCAAGTGTCATCAATATCTTCCCATCTAAAGTGGTTTTAAACACTTGATGTCTGTTGGTATCTGTAATAAAAAGAAATTCTTTACTGCCTTCTTTTGCAAGCGTTAATCCGTGTGCTCCCGGAAATTCATGACCCCAGGAATCTAACAACTTACCCGATTTATTATAAATCAGTACGTTGTTTTTAGTCTCATTTGTGAGTAAAAGAATTCTTCCCTTCTTGTCCTGTACCATCTCATGACAATCATTTACCGGATTTTTTAACGGGTTCAATTGTCCCCATTTATTATCCATGGTATAACGCATGTTATTATGACCATATTCAGGTCCTTTGGATTGAGCAAATGTGTCTTTCATAATAAAAAACCCTGCCGAAACTACTGCTGTATGCTTTACAAACTCTCTTCTTTTCATAAAATATTGTTTATGCTATAATGTCTTTAATTACTTTGCCTGCCACATCTGTTAATCTATAGCGACGGCCTAAATGTTTAAATGTAAGCTTCTCGTGATTTAATCCTAATTGATTAAGAACCGTTGCATGAAAATCGTTAACATGCACTGGGTCTTTTATAATGTTATATCCAAACTCATCCGATTCACCATACACTCCAGGTTTAATTCCACCGCCTGCCATCCAAATACTAAAGCAGCGTGGATGGTGATCACGACCATAATTATCTTTGGTCATTGCTCCCTGGCTATAATTGGTACGGCCAAATTCACCTCCCCATATGACCAAGGTTTCATCAAGTAATCCTCTTTGTTTCAAATCAGTTATTAAAGCTGCTGATGCCTGATCAACATCTTTAGCCTGACCTGCCATTTCATTAGGTAAATTACCATGCTGATCCCATCCCTGATGATACAGTTGTACAAAACGAACTCCATTTTCGCTTAACTTACGCGCCAGTAAACAATTGGCAGCAAAAGTTCCCGGAACCAAACAATCAGGTCCGTAAAGTTTTATAATATCATCTGGTTCTTTAGAAATATCAGTTACTTCAGGAACAGCAGTTTGCATTCTGTATGCCATTTCATATTGTTGCACTTTTGCAGTGATCTCCGGATCATTAAATTCCTGATAAGACATTTCATTCATCTCTGCCAGTTTATCAAGCATTTTTCTGCGCTCAAATCTGTTCAGTCCTTCAGGATCTTTTAAATAAAGTACCGGATCCTCGCCACTGCTAAACTGAACTCCCTGATGTGTTGAATCCAGGAATCCGTTTGTCCACAGTTTTGAGTATACACCCTGTCCGTTACCTTTACCACGCGAAAGCAGTACTGTAAAGGCTGGTAGGTTTTTGTTTTCACTACCTAAACCATAGCTAAGCCATGCACCCATGCTTGGTCTATTCCCTTGTTGTGCTCCGGTTTGAAAAAATGTTAGTGCCGGATCATGATTGATCGCCTCGGTATGCATCGATTTGATGATGCAAATGTCATCTACAACTTTGGCTGTATGGGGAAACAGATCACTAATCCATGCTCTTGATTGTCCATACTGTTTAAAATCATAATAGGAACCTACCAAAGGAAACGACGATTGACCTGCAGTCATACCGGTAAGGCGCTGACCGGCCCTGATGGATGGCGGCAACTCCTGCCCCATCATCTCTCTAAGTTTAGGCTTGTAATCAAAAGATTCCAATTGTGACGGTGCACCATTCTGAAACAGATAAATCACCCTTTTAGCTTTGGGAGCAAAATCAGGAATCCCTGGAGGAAGACCGGCTTCTTCCATAGCTCCTGTAAACAAATCTGGAATTAATAATGATCCGAGTGCAACACTCCCTAACCCTAAACTTAATCTTGAAAGAAAACGACGTCTGTTAAAATTAAGCCCATGCTCCAAAATATTCTTTTCCATAAATCAGGATTTTGTAATCGTTTCTTCTAAATTATATATTGTAGCTATTACTCCCATCATGGCAGCAAGCTCAGTCTTGTTGGCTTTTGCAGAAATCGGATACTCTCCAACTGCTAAAACTTTATCTGCATTAGATTTTTGCTTAAATACCTTCAGCTGATCTGCATAATACGATGCCAGTAATTTTATTTCTTTATCCTTTGGTTTTCGACATACAATCTTTCTAAATGCTTTGCTGATTTTCGATTCAGCTGTTCCATTCTCCTGTAATAACTTATCAGCCAAAACACGCGAAGCTTCCAATACTGTCGGATCGTTCATCATTACCAATGCTTGAAGTGGAGTGTTGGTCTTTAGCCTTTTCACCTCACACTGATCCCTATTACTGGCATCAAAAATTCCCATCACAGGAGGCGGTACCGTTCTCTTAATAAAAGTATACATCCCCCTACGGTATAAACTCTCTTTATGATCTTGCTTATAATTAGCTAATATTCCACGACCAGATGTAGCAGCTTCCCAAAGCCCTGCTGGCTGATATGGCTTAACGCTTGGGCCTCCTATGGTATTCACCAACAAACCGCTGCTTGAAAGTACCACATCACGAACCAATTCTGCGGGAATACGGTAACGCGGTGCTCTTGCTAAAAGGATGTTATCCGGATCTGTTTTTAGTTTTTCAGGCGAGACTACAGCCGATTGCCTGTAGGTTGCAGATAATGTAATTTGTTTCACCAAACGCTTGATATCCCAACCATGATTCATGAAGTCAACCGCAAGCCAGTCCAGTAATTCCGGATGAGAAGGCAGTTCACCCTGCATTCCGAAATCTCCGGAGGTTTTAACGATACCGCGACCAAAAAACTCTTGCCATACCTGATTTACAAACACTCTTGAAGTAAGTGGGTTTTTCTTATCAAACAACCACTGGGTTAGTCCTAATCTGTTTTTAGGATATTTCTCGTCGAATGAAAGTAATGATTTAGGGGTTCCTGGCTTTACTTCCTCGCCATGCGCATCGTACACGCCCCGCTTTAGCAAATAGGTTTTGCGAACGGTATCCTGATCGCCCATAATAGATACGATTAACTTACCTGTATCTTGCTTATTGATGAATTTCATGATATCCTTTACATCAGCATTGCTGATTTCCATAAGAGGTTTCTTAGCATAAGTCTCCGGTCCACCAATAACCGATTCGAGACCTACCTCCTTTATGTTATTAAAAAAGGCAAATACCTGATAATATTCTTTTTGCGAGAAAGGATCGTATTTATGGTCGTGACAATGAGCACATTCAAGCGTAACCCCTATAATAGCTTTACCAAAAGTATTGGTACGATCAGTAACGTATTCAACGCGATATTCTTCATCAATAACACCGCCCTCTTCAGTAATTTTATGATTTCTGTTAAAGCCTGTAGCTAAAAGCTGTTCTTTAGATGCATTAGGCATCAAATCTCCGGCAAGCTGCCAGCTCACAAACTTGTTGTAAGGCATATTTTCATTAAAAGCATGAATTACCCAATCTCTCCATGGCCATTGAGTACGGTAACCATCATCCTGATAACCATGAGAATCCGCATACCTGGCAACATCTAACCAATGCAAAGCCATTCTTTCGCCATAGGCAGGGCTTGCCAATAAAGCATTAACTGCTTTTTCGTAGGCATTACTGCTAGAGTCAGCTAAAAACTTATCCATCACCTCAATTGAAGGAGGTAAACCTGTAATATCCAGACTAACGCGTTTCAATAATCTTTCCTTATCAGCTTCAGGATTAGGCGCTATTCCCTTATGCTCAAGTTTATCAAGCACAAAGTAATCTATTTCATTTTTAGTCCATTTAGCATCCTTAACCTTAGGCATTTGTGGTGCTTTTGGAGGAGTAAAGGCCCAGTGCTTTTCGTATTTAGCACCTTGCTTAATCCATTTCTCTATAATAGAAATCTCATTAGCAGTTAATTTGAGGTTTGAATCTTTTGGAGGCATCATGTATGCCGAGTCTTTTGAAGCAATCCTTAAAAATACTTCTGAGGCATTAGGTTTAAATGGAACAAGAGCATGTACCGAAGGGTTTTCCTTTAATGCTTTATACGCTTCCTCTGCAATATCCAGCCTTAAATCTGCTTCCCGTTTATTCGCATCGGGGCCATGGCAAATAAAACATTTGTCTGAAAGAATTGGTCTGACATTAAAATTGTAGCTAATGGTATCAGGCAGCTGTTCCTCGGCAACATGGCCGGTAGAGGGACTGTTACATGCCTGAATAACATATACAATAGCAAACAACGTCAGCATTAAATAAAAAAGCCTACGGTACATACGTTCTAAATTTGGTTTCAATTGTATGGACAAACTTTCGTTTACCCTGTTTTATAAAGTTAAAATAAATACTTTAAATAGCAATTATTATTTTTCACAAAAACCTGGAATAAACTTTTAAATGCTTAAATTGTTATAGCATATATCACACTAAATACTATAAAAAATGAATATAGAATTTAACGATTTACCTCTGACTAAAAATACAGAGAAAAACAGATTTGAACTTAAAACAGATGATTATGTAACCTTTATAGATTACAAGGAACACGGAAAAAAGATATGGCTTATTCATACGGAAGCTCCTGAAGAGCTTAAAGGAAGAGGAACCGCAACTGCAATAGTTGAGAAAACATTAACCTATATAGAAGACAATGGTTATAAACTCATTCCCTTATGTCCGTTTGTAGTAACATACTTAAAAAGACATAGGGAATGGAATAGAATTTTAGATGAAAGTGTACATCCTTTTTAAACTTACTTTATAAAATATTTGCTTCCTTTAGTGGTATTAAAGCTAACTACATTACCAGCTTCGGTATTTAGTGCCACCTTTTTACCTGCACTATTGTAAACAGATGTTCCAGCTGATAACTGAACATAACATTCAGCTCCGCTTACTGACAATATCTCAGCCTTGGTTAGTTTACTGTTCTTCCAGCTAAAACTAAGCTCAAAACCATTTCTTGCACGCATTCCATTTACATTACCACTGCTCCAATCAGCATTTGTTGGTAATGCAGGTAACAAGCGTATCACAGAGTTCTTGCCATTACTTTGCAACAACATTTCAGCTATAGCTGCTGTACCACCAAAATTTCCATCAATCTGGAATGGTGGATGTGCACAAAACAGATTAGCATAAGTTCCCGCACCGCTTGTCATAGAAATCGTGCTTCCAGCAACAGCAGGTGCCAGTAGCGCTTTAAAAACCTTCCATGCATGATCACCATCACCAAGTCTAGCCCAGAAGTTTACCTTCCATGCTCTCGACCAACCAGTACCTCCATCACCTCTTCTCTCCAAGGTTTTTCTGGCTGCTTGCATTAATAGAGGTGTTTCTAACTGAGTGATTTCATCATAAGGATACAAGCCATACAAATGGGAAACATGACGATGCGTTACCTCAGGATCTTCATAATCTCTAATCCATTCTTGTATCCCGCCAGTTCTTTTGCTGATCTGATTAGGAGCTAAACGGGCTTTTAATTGCTGTAAACTGTCTGTCCAGCTTTTATCTACTCCTAACAACTTAGCCGCAGCGATGGTATTACTCATCATTTCTCTTCCTATCTGCATATCCATAGTTGGACCCATTGTAGTTTGTCCCTCAAAGCCTTCCTCTGTTTTATAGGAGTTTTCAGGAGAGTTTGACGGTGCAGTTACTAACCATTTTGTTACCGGATCTTCAATTAAGATATCGGTATAAAATTTTGTTGCTCCTTTTAGTACCGGATAAATCTCTGCTAATGTCTTTTTATTTGGGTTATACAGATAATGTTGCCATAAATGACTGCTTAACCATGCACCGCCAGAAAGTACTGAACCCCATGAGGCATGCTCACCTGGAGCAGTAAATCCCCATGGATTTGCGATCACGTGCGCAACCCAACCTGTGCTGTTATAATAGGCCTTTGCCGTTTTCTGTCCTGGGGCAACCAAAAATTTAGTGAACTCAATTAGGGGTTTATGTATGTCAGCTAAGTTTGTATTCTCAGCTAACCAGTAATTCATTTGAACGTTTATATCTAAGTGATAATCTCCATTCCATGGAGTTTGATACTCTTCAGCCCAAATCCCTTGCAGGTTGGCAGGCAAGCCTCCAGGGCGAGAACTTGAAATCAAAAGGTATCTACCAAAATTAAAATACAAGGCTGGCAGGGTTACATCACGATCTCCTTTAGCAAAACGCATCAGTCGCTCTGCTGTAGAAAGTGCTGCAATAGCGGCATCCTCTTTATCTCCAAGCTGAATCTTACAACGATTATAGTAAGCTTGAAAATCTTCGCGTTGCTTTGCTTGCAAAGTTAGCCATGGAAGTTTGCTTGCCTCATCAACGTATTTTTTAGCTACAGGTAATGGTGCAGCACCACGTTGCGTTACGTTTGGCCAGTTCATGTCTGTTGCAGCACTAATTACAATAAGACATTCTGTTGCGCCATCAACTGTAAGTGAATTATTTTTAGCGGTTATTTTTCCTGTCGATGAAATGGCTTTTGCAAAGGCTGCGAAAAGAATTCCTTTGTCGCCATCACCTGCAGGTAATTGCCCTGTCATAGTAAGTCCATTTCCCTGCGACGAAAACGCTGCATTTTCTTTCCTGCTTAACGACAGATCAAAATTTAACGCTTTTGGTCTACTGGAAGTTAAACGAATAATAATGGCTTGCTGAGGAGCACTTACAATTACTTCTTCTTTAAAGTTCACGCCAGATCTACTCCATTCTGTAACAGAAATGGCTTTATCTATATTTAAAGTTCTTTTGTAACCCGTTACTTTTGCAGTTGTATCTCTCCAATTGATAAACATATCTGAAAGTATCTGGTAGCATCCAAACTTTACGTTTGCTCCATTACCAAAACCAGAACCGGCTCCGGCGCTTGTAAAATACTTTTGTAACAGCTCTTGTGCCTCTTTATTTTTACCATCCTTCAGTAATTGTTGAATAACCGGCAAATGAGTTGCGGCATCGTTCCTATTTGGATTTTCTACCCCACCCGACCACATAGAAATTTCGTTTAAAACAATCCTTTCTTTGTTTGGATTACCAAATACCATAGCGCCTAGTCGACCATTGCCAACAGGACTAGATTCAGTAAAATGGTTAGCTGGAGATTTAAATTTTACTTCCTGATCTGTCTGTGCGAATAGCGACAAACCACTTAAGGTGAAGCAAAAAAACGAAATGCAGGTCTTTTGGGACAAATTCATCTTTAGTAATTATTTTATTTGGTACTCAAAGAAAGGACATTACAGCTTTAGAAATTAGCTGTATTTGTCAAATTATTAAGCAATATTGGCATTCTAAAGAGAGGTGCTTATTCATAACCATTTTTCAACACCAATACCGCACCTGGCTTAGCCGTCAATTCTAAAAATCCATTTCCATCAGACTTTACTTTAAAATCTTTATTTGAGACAATAAAATGCGTCTTAAATGGAAGCTTCAATTTCGTTACACCGCCCTTTTCGGAAACTATTTTAACTTCATCTACCTGTCCACCTGCTTTTTTAGCGCTTACCAAAAATGCACCTTCGGTACGTAAGTTTTCAAACGAAGCGTCTTTCCATTCGGCAGGTATGGCAGGCATAATTTCAATAAAGCCGGCGTAACTCTGTAATAGCATTTCTTGCAAACCAGCTGCAAATGCAAAATTTCCTTCAAGTGTAAAAGGCCTGTATTGAAATTTCGACAACCCTGTTTTTGTTTGATCTCCGTTTAAGTGGAAGCTATTTATAGAACAAAAAGCCTTTGCGAATATTTGCAGATCTTTTGCAGCACCTTCTCCATCTTTGGCTCTTGCCTTCATATTTGCAAGCCATGAATAAGAATAACCGCACCAGTAATCTGGTCCGATTTTATCTAATAGCTGAATTGTATTTTTTATAATAGACTGTGCTTTCGCTCCATCTTCCCATTTTATTAATCCCAATGGATGAATTGCCATCATATGAGAAAAATGCCTGTGCGATTCTTTGTAGTTTAAACTAGGTGCAAATTTAAGTTCATCGTTATCCGTTATTGAAAAATCATCAAACTCATTTAACAATTTGGTCCACTTAGCAGCCTCAGTTTTTAATCCAAGTTCAGTAGCTAATTCTGCCGCTGCCTTAAAGGTAAACTTCATTAGAGCAAGATCATAGTTTGTATTTTCTGAAAACCATGCGCTAAGGTCATTGTCGTTAATTTCAGGACTTGAACTGATTTTTAATTTTCTGTATCCATTTGCATCTTTAACAGTTATATTTTCCAGAAATATGGCAGCTCCTTTGATCCATGGATAAGTTTTATTTTTAAGAAAAGTCCTATCCATGCTGTAGCGCCATTGCAGGTAATAATGCTGACCTAACCATGAAGAAACGGTTGGCGATAATGAATACTGTATCCATCCGCCCATTTCTGTACCATCCAAAGTAGTTACACCGGGTACTGCAATTCCATCTGTACCAAAATAAAGCTTAGTATAACGTTTATAGTTTGCTTTATTCTCTTCCATGTGATTGATGTAACCCATCGCCTCATCAAGGTGGTTACCACTATAAGAAGGCCAATAACTAAGCTGGGTATTTAAATCATGATGATAATCACCTTTCCATGGTGGTATTCTGCCATTGTCTGCAGTCCACACTGCCTGCAATGAAATCGGGGGTGCATCGGCTCTGGCTACCGAACCAAACTTATACTGTTCCAAATACCATTGTTTTTCTATCAAAGTATCAGGCACGTGAATTGCCGACTTACTCCAAAAATTACCCCACCATTTAGTATGGGCAGTTAAGTCCTTATTAAAATTAGCTGAAATGGCATCTTGAGTAACTACCGCCGCCTTTTTATTTACTGGCTTACTAGGGTACTGTGAGGAAATGCTCCAAACGCCCTCAACAGTTTTGCTGTCAACCCTTTTCCATCTAACGTTAATATCGTAAGTAAATCCGCCCCATCCTTCCTGATGATAAGTGATGCTGTTCCCGTTTTGTTTAATCATTCCCTGCTTATATCCTAATCTCGACAGGTCATCACCACCCACCGGATCACCCGAAACTTTAACTTCTCCCTGATATCTTGGTGCTATTAAATGTGGTTTAAAATCACCACTTACATTTTCAAATCTGAACCAGCCAAGTGGTTTTACTGCATCAACAAAAGTTTTTAGTATAACTCCATTTGCCCATTTAACTTCACAAACTGCATCTTTTATAGACAAATGCACATCTTGCGCCTTACCCCAATCTTTGGTTTCAAATTCAAGAGCACCTCCTGGTATTTTTGAAGGTGCCGGCTCATTATCATAAGGCGCATCAAAATACTGCTGGACTGGGGCGTAATCCTTTTTATTTACCTGATCTATTACCCATTGATAACTGAATTCTTTACGGTGTAAGCCTTTCATAGGGCGCATATCCCAAACATCGACTCTATCTAAAGAAAACCTCAATCGCTCTCCTTTTTGCCAAATTAAAGCGCCTAATGTTCCATTACCCAAAGGGATAGCTTCATCCCATTGGGATGCCAGTTTATTGAATCGTAAATCATGTTTTGGACTTTGCCCAATTGCTGTGATTGATGCAAAAGTAAAAAGGAGTAATGCAATTGTTTTGTTCATAAGATTTCCTAACCTATATTAAAAGTAAGTTATTTTCTTTCATTTTCATCATCATCCTTGGTTTCAGACAATTCTGTTTCTTGCTTGGTTCTCAAAACCGGTATTACCGGCGGAGTACCGCCTAGTCCTATTCCAAAACAAGCCAATATTATCAATACAATGAGTCCCGAAAAACGCATTGCTTTTTTAAAGCGTTTCATAAAAAAAATTATAGGAAAAAGCCTTTCGGCTATAAACCTTCCGTGAAAAAAATAATTAATGGTATTTGAAAACTACACGAACTTGCTAAAGCAGTCGTCATCCTGAATTTATTTCACTGTTGTCCGGTTAAAATCTAAACACACCATTAAATCATTTAAATTAAGCTAAAAACAGTGTTTTTTTTGTCTTTTGAAAAAGCAAGCCCTCTGTTTTTCCCATTTTTAAAATTCCTATTTAAATCCGGCTGTCCGGAGAAAATTAGATTATAATTCGTGTTTTAGCATTCTTAACTCTTTATAGCTGCAATATTCAGGAAAATAATATTTCAGAAGCCAAATATTGCAGCCATTTGTAAGTCGGCTGTCCGGTTAAAATTTATTATAAAACTTTCTCCGGACAACAGTAAATTTATTTCAGGACCTCGCACTAGCAAGGCTTTCTTTCTCTTGAGGGGTCCTGAAATAAATTCAGGATGACCGGCCGATTAAACTCTAATGCTAAGGTCTCAGAATGACGCGCAAGTATGAGACTCGTTCTTTTGATGCGCTGGATAAAAAAGAAACAGCACCGCGGGCATAAATCCTATTAGAAAATTAATAAGAAGTACTAAAATAGAATTTGTAGTGAACTGAACATGAACAATATTGTTCTTAAGTATCACTAGGTTCTTAAAAGCACTTTCTAATGAAATTAGATCAGGATAAACTCTGTTGAGCTTGTCCACAAAACTCTTATAAAATATCTTACTACCGGCTACAACCCTACTAACTACTTTTAATTCAGTTGTAGTACGTGTTAAGTTAACAGAAAAAACACGGGAAACAGCACCAGAAAATGCAAATATGTTTAACAATATAAAAAGCCCTGCTATCCAGCGAAACAGCAGCACCTTATAATTTACAGCTTTGATTTCCAACATATTGCCACAAAGATAATCAATTTTAGAAACCTAAAGATGGGGTTAATTCCTCACAATGAAAACCTTTATCTTTTAGGATGTAGTTAACCATTGGGGCGCATGGAACAGAACTTACCACACTCAATATTTTATCAATGCCATCAGTTTTGAACGACCAATTACTTTCACCAAATATGATATCTAATATAGGTCTGATAGAAATCAACTCATATTTATCTTTTACCGAGGTTTTAAAACTAATTGTGTTCATCGCTTTATGATCTGTCAAATGAATAACTTACCCTAAAGATGAGGGTAATTACCAAATCATACCAGCAGTATCCGGCCAAAACAGACAAAAAACTCGACGAATGGTAAGAAAACGTCGGTGAAAAAATCAGGCTGCAATTGAATTATTCAATTACAGCCTTTATGTTACTTTGCTTGTTTTACGGCTTTAGGAAAATAGTCTGTAGAGCTTTTACGTTTGTTGTTAAAAAACAAAGCATAACGAATTACCTCACCTTTTTTTAATGCAACCGGTTGCTTATATATTGGAGATTTCTCATTTACATCAGATCCATCGGTGGTAAACCTGATAGTACTCGCCTTTGTAGGATCGGCTAGTGTTACTTTAACCGAGCTATCAGCGTTTACAACTGTTTCTCTAACCGGAACCGGAATTCTAAACTGCAATCCCTGTTTATCGTATCTCTGATATTGAGTAGTCAATCTGCCTTTAAAATCATCAAAATTTCTTAATGCTTTTGGTGTCCAATCAATTTCAGCCAAAGCTGCAATACGAGGGAAAACCATGTATTCTAAATAGTCTTCAGTTCCGATAAATTCTGTCCACAAATTACCTTGAGCGCCTAAAATATGCTTGGCCTCAGTTTCGGTTAACGCAGGATGTACAGGTTCAAAAGCATATACACTGTCGAGCGGCACCCAATACCCAATAGCCATTGGCTCAATCTTAGGATCTGCCTGATAGCCATCAATATACAAATGTGAATATGGCGACATAATTACATCATGACCACTCTTAGCTGCTTTTAAACCACTTTCAACTCCTAACCAAGAGTGAACAGTGGCATTATCAGCAAGGCCTCCCTGCATAATTTCTTCCCATCCAATTATCTTTTTGCCTTTGCTGTTGATGAATTTCTCCATGCGCTGAATAAACCAGCTCTGCAGTGCGGCCTCATCTTTTAAGCCTTCCTTTTTTATGCGAGCCTGACATTTCGGACAAGTATGCCATGCATCATGCGGAGCTTCATCACCACCAATATGGATATATTGAGAAGGAAATAATGGCATTATCTCATTTAGCACATCTTCCAAAAATGTGAAAACCCTATCGTTTCCTGCACAATACAAATCTTTAGAAACACCCCATACTTTTCTTACTTCAAATGGTTTTCCGTTTTCAAAACTAACATCACCACAAGCCAAATAAGGATAAGCGGTGATGGCAGCTACTGAGTGACCCGGCATTTCAATTTCAGGAATTACTTCTACAAATCTTGATGTGGCATAAGCAACAACTTCTTTAATCTGTTCCTGGGTATAGTAACCTCCGTATCTAATGCTATCAACATCTTTTTTTCTGTCTGGGCCAATCTGTGTTCCATTTCTGTAGGCCGCTATTTCCTGTAATTTCGGATACTTTTTAATTTCAACTCTCCAGCCCTGATCTTCGGTTAAATGCCAGTGAAACTTGTTTAATTTATGCTTAGCCAGCTGATCAATAAACTTCTTAATGTAGGCTACAGAGAACATATGGCGACAATTATCCATTAACATACCTCTCCAGCTAAAACGAGGTTCGTCTTCAATGTAAACACAAGGCAGTTTTTTTTCGCCTTTAACAGGCACCAATTGCAATAAAGTTTGTATGCCATAAAAAAGGCCATTTTCTGTTCCTGCGGTTATAGTGGCTCCTTTTTCTGTAACTTCAAGGTTGTAACCTTCTTTTGCCGTAACTTTTGGATCTATATAAAGCTTTATGGTTTTTGCATTTCTCTGCATCCACAGGCCTGTACGCAACTCCGGTTTTATCCCCGCAGTTTCCTGTATTGATGATTGGGCAAAAGTTGCCAATTCTTTTAGATCAGCTGTAGGATAGCTGATATATACATTTTTATCTAAGGTGAAACTCCCCTTTCGCTCTTCTAATTTCGCCGGTAATGGGATGATAGAAATTTTGGTTTGTGCAGATAATTTGAAGGTACAAATCATCAGCAAAGCGATTGATAACAGTCGATTCATGTGAAGTTGTTTGGTTATTTTAAATTAACAGTTTTTATAAACTAATGCTAGTTAGCTGTTTTATTTTAAAGAATCAACCAAATACAATGCGCAAACCGTTGCGTAAATTTTCAATTAATAATAGACGTTTTCGGGGGATTCGGATTTTTTTTGGATCAGAAAAAGGGGTGCAAGCATTTACTACACTTAAACGGAATTTGTTCGGACCTCGTTCGACCAGCGGCGAACGAGGTCCCTATTAGGTAGGTATGAAAGCCGAGCTAAGCATAGGCCTTAAGTAGGCTGCAAACAAAAGCCCAAACCTACCCTAAAGAGGTAAATTTACTTCCTAAATTGAATTTGAAAAATGATACAAGCCGTTAGCTCAAAACTCGTTTACCTAGTACCGAAAACTTTATCCCAAATATCGGAGGTAACTCCGTATTTTGTGGTTGAGTCATCGTAATGGTGCAACATGTGTTGCTGTTTAAGCTTTTTCCAAAAAGCACTTTTAAATTGAGCATGGTGCAACATGTAATGCGTCATGTCGTAGCATAAATATCCGAAAATAAATCCGGTAAAAAAACCATCTAGCATTCCAGGCGCAAGCATCCATTTAAATAGGAAAAAAAATGCCAATGCCAGTGGTATACTTGCTGATGGAGGCATTACCAAACGTTGTGCATCGTTTGGATAATCATGATGAACGCCATGAAAAATAAAGTGAATTCTTTTACCCCATTCAGATTTTGGATAAAAGTGAAATATAAATCGGTGGAGTACGTATTCAGTTAAAGTCCAAATAAATAAACCCAATAGAAAATGTCCCAAGAAACCTAAAATCCCATTTTTGCTAAATGATTCCCAAGAGAAATATCCCACAACCGGTACATAAACGATAAGTGGAACAAAATATGGCACTTTAGATAAACCCTCAAAAAGTGGGTTTTTGAACATTCTTATTGATTCTTTAGAATTAGATATAAAATTCTTCTTCATCACTATTTATTTTTGAAGTTTTTTAAGCTAGGGAGCTAAATTACGGCTTTTCTTGCATTTCTCATTAGCCTAAATAAGTAATTTACCGAATTCTGATACTTCTCAATATCTGAATTTCATGGATACATAAGGATACCAGCCTTCATTAGAACGTCCCATTACAAAGCGAAACACAGTTAATGAAGCAGGAGCAAAATATATTCCCCCTCCATATCCCTGATGCCATACATCAGATTTTTCGCCTTTTTTCCATACCCTACCTACGTCATGAAAACCCAACAGGCCGAATTGACCGGGAAGTATGTAATTCATAAAGTTTGCAACTTTTATCCTTAATTCAAAATTATTGTACAAACTGTGCTCACCGCCAAATCTAAATTCACGATAACCAAGCAAATTGCCCTGCCCTCCCAGAAAACTGGATTGATAGAATGCCTGTTTGCCAACAGTAACCGCACCTCCAACCCTATCAGTTAAAACAAATCGGCTGTGCTTATCTATTTTTTTATAAACTGAGAATGCAGCGCTAAGCTGAGCCATAGAATTTGAAACGCCATTTATTCCTTTATAAGCTTGAAATTTGCTTTCTAAATAGGTGCCTGAGGTAGGCAAAATATCGCTATTGCGGTTGTTGTTTACAAAATTAGCTACTACACCGGCGTACAACTTGTCTTTTGTAATGGTTGCACTATCCGGAGAGTGTAGTTCCGAAGTGTTGGTAATAAACCGCCCCTCATTATCTTCCTTGCTGTATCTATAGTATTGCAGGGATGGACCAATACTGAAGGTAGATTTTGGTGTACTCCATCTTACTGAAGGATCAATTTGAAACAAGCTAAATCTTGCACGGTAATACCTTACAAAATCGCCCGTTTTGTTAAAAGGCGTTTCATTACCTAAACCATAAAAATTTTGAGAGTTTTCTGGTGCAAAAGCATCTGCTTGCAATACAATATCGGCATTACCAAGTACTTTAAACAACTCTGCTTTATAATTAAACCTGAAGCCCGCCGTTGCAAAAGAATGTAAAAATGAGAATGAATGGATGCTTCCGTGAGGTAGTTTTCTAAATCCAGGCTGGATAATTTTATACGACAAGCCGAGTAATAGCCTGTCGTCAATATTATAGCTGGCATTTAAAAGAAGCATGTTTCTTTTATATAGATCGGTGTATACAAAGTGAGTATTTGAAGTATCGTTATCTAACCGTGTAAGTAGCTTGTTTGTATTTCCGCTAAAGGTAATGTTGTCATCCTTTCCATAAACGCGAACCTTACGAAGTGAATTTTCTACGTGGAAATTCTTTTTTCCTTCTACACTAATTATCCTGAGTTTGATGGCTGAGGCTTTATTGTTTAAGATTAAGCTGTCGTTGCCATCTTTTACGTACAACCTGATCTCTTTGGTTACTTTCGGATTAAAAGTTCGATTGAAGATAACATCCTTAATATGTCCTTCTTTAGATATTTTGCGAATAGTTACGTTTAAGGCATTATCAGGAGCATCTGTAATGTTAATGAGTTCATTTTTATTACTGGCCTGTATATCTACTATCCTGTTAATAAAATGATAGTATTTGCTCATCAATTCCGGAAGGTTCTTCTGCCTTTCTTTGAGCTGGGCAAGTATCCTGTCATGGCGAAGCGAATACCCCGGCTCAGGCAGTTTTTTAAGCGCTTTTTCAAATACCTCATCGTTTAGAGAATCGCAGAAATCTTTTACGATCTGATTCCATTCCTTTTCATCAATTCCAGAGAAATATTTGCCATAGATTGCTCTTCCTTCCCAAAAAAACCAGTTAATATCGGGTAGGCTCCTTTCGTAACCTTGTATCATTGGCAATAACCAGGATGATTGGGCATATCTGGGCACAAGCCCCTCTGACAAGTAAAAAACCTGATCTCGATCTCTTGGTATGGCAATATAATTAATGTGGCCTGCTGCATTCTTTTCCGGCTTCCATCGCCACTGGTCTTCGTGCCTATCCCAGTCGCCTAATAAAGCGTCTAATGCTTTTGCTCTTAACAATAACGGACCATCATATGTGTTGTCGTTATCATCATTTAACTTGCGCATCATCTTTTCCGAATTGTCGGTATCACCGACTGGCTCTCTTTCTTCGAGCAAGCATAGCGTGTTTTGGAATACTTTTGAGAATTCTCCTAAAGCAGTATCAGGCACTACCCAGCCTATCATAGGATCGCTATGCGGCACATTTACGGCATCGGCTATATCAGGAACAGCTAAAGCTGAAAATGGGTTCTGGGCAGACATATTGTCTTTTACTACCGTACCTGCAAATGTTTTCCTGAATACCTCGGGCAACAATATCTCGGGGAACTTCTCTACACTTCTGAGCACCCACTCTTTACCTTGTTTATCAACCAGTCGGAGCGAGTGAGATTGATTACCTCCGCCCCTTTTAGTTGGCGTTAGTCCACCTTTAATTACCGACACGCGAATAATTGGCACTGTTGTACTCAATGCATATTCTTTACGATAGTTCTCTCCAAACAAAAACCTATGAAACTTGCTTACGTTATCATATTTAGGATAAATTTTCACGCTAATAGAGTCCTGCGCACTGGATGCCAGGCTTACCACCAATAAAACGAGGGAGAGAATGAATTTAATCATACCTAAATATCTATATCTAAAGTTAAGCATTTCTTAATCTATGGTAAGATTTAAAATAAAAGTTCCCCCTAAATTTGTACTGTTATTTAATAAATAAGTAATCGAACCATTAAAATAGGTAGTTATGAACAACGAAATTTTAGGCCTGCACCACATTACTGCGATTGCAGGAAACGCAAAAAAGAATTATGATTTTTATACTCGCATATTAGGTTTACGTCTTATTAAAAAAACGGTAAACTTTGATGATCCACACACTTATCACTTTTATTATGGTGATGAACAAGGAACACCTGGAAGCATTTTAACGTTTTTCCCTTGGGAAGGCATGAGTGCAGGCAGACGCGGTACCAGACAGGTAACTGAAATTGGCTATAGCGTACCGAAAGGGAGTTTAGAATTTTGGCAAAACAGATTTGAGCAAAATAATGTGATCTATAATAAACCTGCTGAAAAATTTGGAGAACGTTACCTTACTTTTTTGGATCCTGATGGATTGAAGTTTGAGTTAACTGAAGCTAAAACTCCAGATACCAGAGCACAATGGACTACGCCAGAAGTAGGCAAAGAAAATGCAACGCATGGCTTTCATCATGTAACCATAACCACCAATAAAATGGATAGTACCGCTAAAGTTTTGACAGATATTTTTGGTTATAAATTAGAGAAAACTGAGGTTAACCGTTCGCGTTTTGTTACTGACACCGTAAGTTATGCAGCTATTATAGACTTAGTTGAAGCGCCCGGTGAAGCTGTCGGCCACATTGCCGCAGGTTCTGTGCACCATGTTGCCTTTAGGGTTAAAGACGAGGCCGCGTTGATGTATTTCAGAGACAAAGTGGTTGCAATGGGATTGAACATTACGCAAAAAATTGACCGTAACTACTTCTACTCGTTATACTTCCGCGAACCGGGTGGTGTGCTTTTTGAAATCGCTACTGATAATCCTGGTTTTACGGTTGATGAATCTTTAGAAGAATTAGGCTCAAACCTTAAGCTTCCAGCACAATATGAAAGCAACAGAGCTGAAATTGAAAGCATTTTACCTAAATTAAACTAATATGTATACGCACAATAAAAATATTGTAACCGCAGGTGTTCCTGTTGCCGAAGCTAAAAGGGCCATTGTATTTTTGCATGGTCGCGGATCTTCTGCTGAAGATATCATTTCCTTAAATAATCACTTAAAGATAGAGGATGCTGCTTTATTTGCGCCACAGGCCACCAATAACAGTTGGTATCCTTACAGTTTTATTGCTCCGATTGATGAAAATCAACCGGCTTTGGACTCTGCGCTAGCCGTAATAAAAGACCTGGTTGCTGAGATCATTTCATCGGGCATCCCTCAAGATAAAATCTACTTTGTCGGATTTTCTCAGGGTGCCTGTTTAACGCTTGAGTACATTACCAGAAATGCGGCAAGGTATGGTGGCGCAGTTGCCTTTACAGGTGGGTTAATTGGTAAGGAGGTAAATATGAGTAACTATAAAGGTGATTTCCAGCAAACACCTATTTTGATCACCACCGGAGATCCAGATCCTCATGTTCCGGTACGGAGAGTTGAGGTGAGTGAAGGTCTAATTAAAAAAATGAATGCTAAGGTTACTATGAAAATATATGCCGGAAGGGTTCATACAATTAGTCAGAAAGAAATAGAATTGGCCAGACAGCTCATCTTTGATGCCGTCTAATTAGAATTTGCTTAATAAAATTAAAATGGCACAAACAATATTACATAAAGCGGCAACACGTACGCTTGCAGATCATGGCTGGCTTAAAAGCTACCAGACTTTTAGCTTTGGCATGCAATACAATCCCGAAAGAATTCAGTTTGGTGCTTTAAGGGTGTTAAATGACGACTGGGTTAATGGTGGAAATGGTTTTGGAGAACATCCTCATGACAACATGGAGATCATTTCCATTCCTCTTGAAGGGGCTTTAAAACATGAGGATAGTCTTGATAACGAAGGTGTAATTGAGGCGGGAGAAATTCAGGTGATGAGTGCCGGTACTGGGATTTATCACAAAGAGTTTAACAAAAACAAGGATATTCCAGCTCAGTTTCTTCAAATCTGGTTGTTTCCCAATCAACGTAATGTAGAACCAAGGTATCATCAGGAAAGGTACGACACCAGGATGAAACCAAATCAGTTTACCCAAATCTTATCGCCTAATAAGAATGATGATGGTGTTTGGATCTATCAGGATGCCTGGTTTAATATTGGTAAATTTGATAAAGGGACAAAAACAGATTACCGTTTTAAAAACAAAGACAATGGTTTATATGTATTTGTTATTAAGGGGGATGTAAAAGTCAGCGATCAAATCTTGAATGAACGTGATGGATTTGGCATTTGGAAGACCGAACAAATAAGCATTGAAGCAATTAACGAAACGGAAATCCTTTTAATGGAGGTTCCTATGAATTATTAATGATTATGAAAAAGACTGAGATTTTGGTGATTTGTGCCCATCAGGAAATTCTAAATACTGTGGTGAGGTTGGTAAATTCCAATACTGAGATGAGTGCTATTGGGGCAAACACCTTGGAGCAGGCAATTACAACATTCAGATCGGCAAACTTTGATTTGGTGTTGGTTGGTGCAGGGCTGGAAAAAACGGAAGAAACCGAGTTGGAGAACGCGATTAGGAAAGTAAACCGAAAGATCCCCATTGTACATCATTACGGTGGTGGAAGCGGCTTGCTTTTTACCGAAATCTATGAGGCTTTAAAATAAAAAAGCAGCTGCGAATGCAGCTGCTTTTTAGTATGCTATCTATTTGTTACTTATCCAATTGGTAAAGCTTTATAGATCTAAGTCTGAAATATTGATCAGGGTCTATAAATGTAGCCACGAAACCTACCGTTACATCGCCTTCTACCGGAACTTTAAATCCAGTAGTAAATTTCTTTGGTGAACTATCTGAATTACCTTTAGATTTTGTAAAACCTAAAACGATAGGATTGTTTTCGACATTGGTAACATCAGGTAAGTTTTTACCTTTTGCTATTACAGTATAGAATTCGTTTTTCCACTGATATCCAACAAAATCCAAGGTATAAAAATACTCACCGGCAGGAAGAGGCAATAAGGTTGTTTGTTCAATTTTTCCGTTAATGATGTCAGGTTCTCCACCCCATGATTCCATTGACATACTATTTCCATCCCATTCATCCCAGCCCCCCATGCCGCCATCCCGTTGCAATACAGCAGCGTTAACTCTCCAATCTGCTACAATTCCCCATCTACTGCCAAATCTAGCTGAAGGAATAAATTTAGGGCCAACATTTAACAGATAGTTAGTTGTAACATCTTTAACAGTTCCATTACTTGTTACCAATTTATTTACTGTAAATACAGAACCTTTCTCTGTTGTTACCGTAAGCTTAGCGGTATACAGATTACCGGCACTATACTGTTTAATTGGAGCTTGTTCTAAAGATATACCCGAATTATCTCCAAAATCCCATGACAGGCTCTTAACTACCACATTTGCAGACTTCACACTAAACTTAACTTTGTCACTACCTTGACTTTCAGCTATAAAATTTAAAGCCAGATCAGGAATGATCTTAACAAGCACTACTTTTCTTGCTGTCGATCCATCTTCAGCGATAGCTTTTAAGTTAACCTCAAAAGTACCTGCTGTAGCAAATATGTGTTTTGGAGCAACTTCAGTAGAAATACTATCATCTCCAAAACGCCACTCAAGTTTCTTATAATCCTTTGAATTATTCTTAAAATCAAAGGTAAATGCATCATCCCCTGGAACGACTTCAAAATCAACAAATGGTCGGTTTTGTTCGGCTGGTTCAGCTTCTATGTCCTTATTTTTAGAACAGGAAGTGAAAATAACTATGCTTAATAGCAAAATAAAAAGTTTGTTCATACTATTTCAAGTTTGGTATATTTTTAAGCAACAACGATGAATGTTGTTTAGCCATCGCTGTTGCTGATTCATTTATTTTAATGTACTTACAAAATAATTATTTCTTTCTGGTAAAGATCCATCCTCTTACGTCATAAGCACCTTTATTTTCATAGAATTTCATGATGTGTCTGCCTTTTGTAAGTTGAACAGTACTGTAGTTTGGCTGTTGATCACCATATGATCCAGGTGTTTTAGCACCTGCAAGTACTGGTGTAATTGCAACACCATCCATTAAAATACTATATCTACCATCATCCCCAGGACAACCTAACAAAGTATTCAATTCATACTCACCATCTGCTTCAATATTTACCGTGTAAGTTAACCACTCATCTGTATTACACCATCCCACTACACTTGGTGGATTATAATTACCTACGTCAACATTTTCACCTGGACGGAAACTAGTCATCCCATCTTTACCATTGTCATCATGATAAGCGACACCTTCACCACCTTGATCATAGAATGCTGCCGGGATCATATCAGACACTTGACCAATACCACCTTTAATTACAAAAGGTACAGTATAAGGTCTGCTAAAAGCAACCGGATCAAAAACTACCACCATTGTAGCTTTATTTGCATCAAGTTGAAACTTGGTAGGATTTTTTAATCTCAATCCTATAGCTTTCTTATTATTCACTCCACCCATTGCTTCAGAGGTGTTAAGCAAAATTGAAGTTTCTACTTTTGTTGCGCCGTCAGCAAATTTTAGTTTTCCTACAGGAATACTAAATTTAGGGCCAGTGTAAAGACTTGTATTTTTCAATGTCCCGTTATTAATCAATTCAGTTGCCACTGCATCGTCTCTCACAAAATCAACTGTAAAATCAGGGCCCGCATCTCCAACAAGAGACAGTGAAAGTGGAATAGTTATATCTTGTGAACCAATTACGAAATTATTTGCATTTGGCACTAAATATGGTGTTTTACCTCCCCCAACAAAAGAAACATAATGAACTTTATCAGGTGCAATCGCCTGCGCTGCGTCGATAAGTACTACGGCAACACCTTTCCCAGCTTCTACTTTATTGGATTTGGATGGACCTGAAATTTTAACTGCAATTGCCAACTTTTTATCATAATTTCTCTCAATAAAAGTACGGCTTACTAACAAATCAAAAGTGGCACTTGTAACCCCATAAGCAATGTCAAGCACTGGTGGAAAATTGAACATTTGTTCTTCCAATGCGATAGTACCTGCAGGTAATACCCCGTCAGTGATTAATTTTGGGATAGTATCAATATTTCCTGTAATTTGAACATTAAATGCTTTTCCAGCTGCTCCCGACAAATTCACTGTCACCGGAATAATTAATTTATCATTGTCTAATGAAAAATTATTACCACCGCCAATATCAATTTTATTAGCTAACGACAGGTCTACCGCATTTACTTTTTCATTGACCAAGACATTCGATAATTTTTCCTTTTCACATGACACCATCAATGTTGTGGTAATAACCAAAAGGCATAAATGCATGTGGGTAAATATTCTTTTCATATTTGATATATATAATGATCTGTTTAAATAATCTATTGGGACTCTGTGTTAAAAAAGAGTCCCAACAGTAAATATTAATTTGCTATCCAAACTCTTCCGTCTAATCCCCAGGTCTCCTGACGAGGGATATTAAACCAACTTAAAATTTGAGTTGGCACATCAGAATTTTTAGGAACCAATACGCCTAAATTAGTATTACTTGGTGTACAAATTAAGTCGGAAAATTTCTCCCAGCTATAAGTACCGCTAAGCGTAAATGGCGCTTCAAAAGGTCCTTTGTCAGCAAGTATGTTTCCAGCGCCTTCATTTAAAGGCCAGTATCCCGCTAGCTGATCATAATTTGGATGACTCGAATCCATTGTTGGATCGCAAGCAAATTGCTTAATCACTTTCTCAGACAAAGCCACTTTCCAAATCTTAAACTCAGCCATATTTAAATTAATGTTACCATAATCACCGTCCATTTCCCCAGGTGCATAACCTAAACGTAAAGGTGCATTGTTATTAAAATTAGGTTCTCCTCTAAGTTTAACGTCAACAGCTACAGGCGAAGTCCTTGTACCTTTAGGTCCATCATATGTACCTGCCCCACCTGGATCATTTGTAACTCCTTTAACTCCATCGGTATACATTCTAAGATATCTACTTCCATCTGCTTTCCTTTCAATTACAAAAGTAAGGTCATGCCATATCTCTCCACTAAAATCTAATCCTCCCACTTCAATACCATTATTAAAGTCTGAACCACCGGCAGAAAAGAAACGCCATCCATTATAGAACAAGCAAATGTCCCATCCTGGATTACCTGGAGCATTATCACCACCCCAACCTGCTCTATCTCTTTTTCCTAAAATAGATGGCCATTGATACCAATAATCACCTTTTGAAGTATTTTTTGTTTTACCTTTCTTTACTTTAACAGAAACCGTAAAATCTGACGCTCCAAAATTAAATTCATTTGATGCAGCTCCGCTCAGTGTAGCAACCGTTTTATCAGGATCCCCTTTAAACCTAACTGCATTTCCTGAAATTGGATTTCCCAGGAACGGTCTTGGAATAAATGTTGGATTATATTTATTGTTATAAATAATAGTAAATGTATTTACATTGGCATTACTAAAAATCGTTTTATCATCTTCAGCTGGTGGAAGTACATAATTACCACCTTTATTAGAAGTTACAATAATTAACCAATTTTCATTTTTGTAATTAGGTCTAGATTTAATTGCGGCATAAATATCTCCTACCTGACTATCAAATTTATTGATAGCTGCTTTATAAGGAGCAAACTTATTATCAAATCCAGCAGCTTTACCTGCTGCTTCAACACCACCAAATTGTCCTAAGATAAGTGATGCCGTATCAGACTTCACAAAATCTACTAATCTCGAAGTTAACGCATCATCATTCCCGGCAAATGATTCTGAAACATCAGCTCCACCGGTTAACTTTGCTTTAAAAACATCCGACGAAGCAAATGATGCAATACGGAAGTTTGGTCTAAGAGATTTTATCCGCTCAAATATAACCGGATATTCGCTTAATTTATTACCTGCAAAATCTTCTGTAAGTACATTATGTTTCTCCTTTTTCACTCCGGTTAACATATCTGACCAGTTCGTCGCCTCGGTATAATTGGTATTATCACTTAAACCGGCCCAGGTATAAACTGCGCTATCTATTAAACCTCGCAACGTTGTGGTTCCTGCATCTCTTACAGATGAACCACGTGCTCCATCTACTATCAGATAAAGAACTTTTGGTACTTTATAAGTAACATTCCCACTATTATCTGGTGAATCAGGTACTACTTTATCGAAATCCTTATTACAGGATGATGCAAACACCAGCAAGCATAGTGTTAGACTAACAAAATATTTGAATTGATGTTTTTTCATATTCTTTGGTTTATAATTCATTTGGTTCAGTTCTGGATTATATCTATCTAATATAATCAATTTTCTAGTGTTACCTTAACAAGATTATTAGTTTCGAGATTATCAAAAAGGAAGAATGAACCACCGATTAATAATGCTCTCTTGCCATCAATAGATTTGGTTTCAAATACAGTATTCATTCCACTACCCAACAAATTCCCCACATTATTGTACCCCTCGGCTATCTCGCCTTTATCAGTTGTGATAAGGAAACCTTGTCTGTTAACCCCATCATAAGTTTTAAAATATCCTCCGATTAAGCATAACCCATCTTTAAGTTGCTTAGAAAAATTAGGAAAACCACCAACAAATTTCTTAGGAACAAAAGATTGATCTACTGAACCATCATAGTTCAGCATCACTAGAGATTCTACAGCTACACCATTGAACTTTTTAAATGCACCACATACAATGTACTTTTTAGTAACCTCACTATAACTTACGTGATTTATTACGAAGTCTGCACCCTCACCCACATTAAATGTAGGGTCAATAGTTCCATCAGCATTTAAACGTACAATGTACCCCGCCGGCTGATCATCAAATTTGGTAAAGTTACCACTAACCACAATCTTACCATCGGTATGCATAAGTGTTTTGGAAATATAGCCATTCGCCCCAGGTAAACTCTTTCCTTTTGCACCCCCGTAGCCGATAGCATTCGGATCGAATCTCCAGGTTTTATCTAGAGTACCGGTTGGATTAAAGCGCGCAAGCTGACGCATTTCTATCGTATCAATTATTGTACTGTCTTTTAATTTTCTATTTGGTTGATCATAACGACGAGACAAATAGTATTTAAAGTTTCCTGTTCCAATTATCTTATTATTAAATGCAAAAACTTCAAGAATTGCATTATCAGTTCCGCCATTGAACTTTGGAACATATATTAACTTTTTAGTATAAGTTTCAACAGCCAACGTATCAATAGTTCCCTGACTGCTTACTTTAGTTATATTGTTAATTCCGCCTCTTTGTGCGTAGCCACTAAAACTACCACCCAAAAAGTATTCTCCATTTACAATACCTAAACCAAAAAGACTCCCATTTGCTGCACTTCCACTCAATAATGAGCGATCCCAGGTACCATCAGGAAATGTTCTTACAATACGGTTAATTTTCTTTACAATCCCTTTATTATCATAATTTGTAAAACTACCAAGAAGGAGTAAGTTACCACCCGCTAATTCATAAATCTTATCCACTCCGCCATCTGTTCCGGATACCACTTTATAGGTAGGATCCTTTTTAATGAAACCGGTAACGATAAAATTTGGTCCGAACACCAATTGTCCATCAATTACAAATGCTGTAACACCGGAACTTGCTCTACCCGGAACCTTTGCTTTAATTCCTGCATCGGTTATTTCTACAATCTCTGCCTTTTCGCCATTAAATAAAAACTCAATTTTATCTTTATGAGGAACTAAACCAGTTGCTTTAAAGTTAATTACCGTCCCAGGGTTTCCAACAGCTGGAACAGGTACTTGCTGGCGATCAATTTTAATTCCTAATGGAGCAATCCCCCCACTATAAGGATCTTCAAATGAAGCCTCCTTTTCTTTACATCCACTGAAAAGTGCAGTAGCAAGAATCACTGAAAGACTTATATATTTAAAAAATTTCATATGCTTATCTTAAATTGTTTTTATTAACATTTTAATTATTCTTATCCCTCGTTATTACCTACTTAAGGCTACGTCATTCCAAAATTCGAGGCTAAATCCAAAGAAATTAGCATTAAGGTCAGTCGGCACATCCCCAATTTTTTCCCTAATAGTTACTGCAAGCACATGAACTACACCATTACTTGGCTGGATATCCGAGGAGGCTACAGCTGCCGTAGTAATATTACTAGGGTCCGATGGATCAAACAGATAAGAAAGAGCCAATTGTCGATATCCTACATAACTAACTCCATTTACGGAATTATAGACTACACCGATGTTTGAAACTTCACCGTCGTAAGTGTAGTAGAAAGATCCAGGGTACAATTCTCTTAAGCCAAAATCTATCTGAGGATAATCCTTTAACTTATGGACCCCTTTATAGATATACCTGCTCAAAAACTTTCTCCAGATTTGTGGTTGTATGTCAGAAAGCTTTTGAATTGTATCTCTTCCTGAACTATAAAGGTATTGATTTAGTCTTCCACTTAAATCTGCTATATCCGTATTTACCAATCCAATTGTTTGTCTTATTACCTCATCAGTAGGAGCAAAGAAAGTAATCTTCTCATTCTTAAAAACATCCTCCATTCCTGCTAATTTAACTATCTGAGCTATGGTATCAAACTTATCATTAGATTCAAGATACTGCATTATATTCCCATTAAAAACAGGATTGGCTTTACCGCCATCATTATAATACTCATCCTTTTTGCAGGAACTTATTACTGTAATCAGCAAAACTGATAGTATTGCTGCAGGTTTAAAGTATCGTTTAATAATATTTTTCATCTACTTATCTATTATTTAAAATTAAAGACCTGAACCGATCCAATAAGAATTTAAACTCATCATTGGGTTATTTGTTAATGCACTATCATCAATAGGCCAAGTCCACCCTCCTCTGTTAAACTTATCAGCCGTCAATGGATTATCTGTCCACTCCCTGTTTAATACTCTTCTTGTTCTAACAAGGTCAAAATAACGACTTCCCTCTCCCATTAATTCTTTAGATCGTTCTATGAAAATCGCATCTTTTAAGTTGTTATCATCACTTCCAGCTCCGAATACCGGTGCACCTGCTCTACCTCTAATCTTATTCAAGTATTCGATAGCTATAGCTTCATTTTCACCTCCTAAATTGGCAGCTGCCTCTGCACACAATAGAATAGCATCAGAATAACGCATAATTAAATAGGTATTATCCGGATTCAAGTCCAAATTAGGGTTATTCGCATCAGCAAATGTGTTCAAGGCAAATTTCCTCAATTGGAACGTTGAAGGATTCTGATCAAAAGGTGCAACAAACCAAACTGACAATCTCAAATCAGATGCATCAGGATACAACTTCTTCATATATTCTGTCGAAAAAACTGAGTAACTATATCTGTGCGTGTATTCAGGTTGCTTGTAAGGAAAGTGAATAAATGCGTCGCCAAAAGGTGAATAAGCGTTTGCCTGAGCATAGGGATCATTCAAATCCTGGTTGTAATTTAATGTCCTGAATAACTCAAAAAGACTTTCTTCAGAACGGCCCTTTACTACTTTAGCCCATTCTGTTAAAGGAAGTAAACGATAAACATTACTAGCAACAATCTCTTTCCCAAGAGCAACTGTTTCCTGGTAATAAGCAGTTTTGTTAGGACTGTCAAATCCGGCATTCCACATATTCATGTTCATTAACAAACCTATTGCAGCACCTCTTGCGGCCCTCACTCCTCTCATTGATGGATCAGTAAACGAAAGTGGCAAATCATTTCTAAAATCTTTAAGATCCGCTATACACTTATTGATTACTGAAACCATATTCTCTCTTGGTAGTGGATCCTTCTGAAAGGCTGCAGTATAATAAACTACATCACCATACAGTCTTACCAAATTAAAATAGGTAAAGCAACGAATAAATTTAGCTTCAGCTATATAACGTTTAGATTCTTCTGCGGTAAGTGCCGGAATGCCATCTTCAACTTTACTGATCAGTAGGTTGGCCGATTGAATAACTCTATAATATTCATCCCATCTGGTTAAGTCCCTAAAGTTATACCCTGAAAAATCACCAGGTCCTATCGCAACTAACAAAAGTCTATCATTAACCGAAGTACGAGGAACATTTTGCTGCTCTGTACTTCCCTGAGAATTAGGCGCCTGCCTGGTATGCCCACCAATTAACCCCGATGCTGAACGGCCCAAACCGCCTTGTGCAGCAGGAATAACCTCACCCGAACGAAACTCTCCGGTTGCTCCTGCAAATGAAGTTCTGGTATACTTATCAAATAACTCACCATACATATCGGTGATATTTGCCTCCATATCCTCTCTGGTTTTGTAAAAATTGTTTCCTGTAAGTTTATCTATTGGAGTAATATCCAGAAATTTCTTACACCCATATTGTGAAGCGCTTACAATAATAAATAAGCAAATAATATATCTTTTCATGTCTTATTAGTTTTGTGACTTCAATTAAAATCCTACGTTAAAACCAAGGTTATATACTCTAGGTACCGGGTAGCCACCAGAACCATCTCTACCAATTGCAGTAACTCCCTCAGGATTTGGCCCTGTATATGGAGAAAATGTAATGATATTACTAGCCGAAAGGAAAGTACGGAGACTGTTTAATCCAATTCGTTTGGCCATTTTCTTAGCAAAAGAATAAGAAAGAGTTATCTGATTAATTTTAAAATAACTTCCCGACTCCATCCAAAGTGTTTGTGCGTATCTATAGTTATTAACATACTGCTCATGTGCGTAGTCAAAAGCATTAGCAAATCTGGCATTAGTAGAACCAGGTCCAGTCCACATATTTAAATCATCAACAGGAATAACCGCATCTTGACCAAACGGATTTTTTAACAATCTTAATCTGTCGGCTAATGCATTATTTAAAATAGAGCGTTTTGCTGTATAGGTAGCATAGATATTAAGTGAAACAGCAGACCCAGATACAAAATTATACGTTAACGTATTAGATAAACCTCCTGTTAATACTGGTTGTGTATTACCTACAACCTGCAAATCTCTACCATCCAAAATATAGTCTCCATTGGAATCTAAGAAACGAGTATCACCACCCTGGAACGAATTTAAAACGTTTGATGAATTAGCATTTCTATACCTTAAACCTGTAACCGGATCAATAGGCACATCACTAGTTGAATCATATACACCTTGATTAACAAACAAGTAGTTAGCTAATGAGTTTCTACCTACTCTTTTGGCGATATGTTGCTCATAACCTGAAGAATAATCAAAAGCAATAACTTGACCATTATATTCAATTGGAAGCTGTGTTAAGACGTCATTATTTATCGCTCCATTCACATTCACTGCCCAGGTAAATTTACTGTTCTTAGACAATGGTCTGCTACTTAAAGTTAACTCATATCCATAGTTTGAAAGTCCTGCATCATTACTTGTAAAATTATTAAAAGCAAGGGTGTTAGACAAGAAACTAGGGAACAACTCGTTGCTAACCTTTTTATAATAAGTATCAAAAATAACATCCAATTTACCATCAAAAAGGCCTAAGTCAAAACCTAAGTTAAATTGAGTTACATTTTTTGGTTTAAGCAATGGATTAGGTACTCTTCCATAATCAATACCAATACGTGGATTATTGTTATAGAATCCTCTCGGAGTGTAAGCTCCATAGATATCAACCAAATTACCAACCGGATAAATATTTTTACCACCTGTTAACCTGATATCACCATAATTTAACCATTTAATATCTTTAAGCCAATTTTCTTTATTGAAGTTCCATTTCAAACCAACTGAAGGGTTTTTTGAATATGGATCCTTATTTCCATTATTTGAAGTACCATCAATACGATAAGTAATATCTAAAATATATTTCTTTTTATAATCATAAGTGAAAGCAGCCGCAAATGAAATCTGATTCTGATCGTAGAAAGTAGTTAAAATACCACCACCTCTTGAATAATAACCATCGTAACCCAATGGTCCCTGGAATTGGTCGTTTGGAGATCTTTCTAATCTTGTAATACTAGATTGGCCCTTTTTAACATACATCTCACTAAAGAAGTTAAAAAATAGGTTATGCTTTTCTTCAAAAGATTTAACATATGAAATGTTGTTCCTATTATATAATTGCGAAGTATAACCGTAGAAAGAGAAAATTTTAGCGAACTGATTGTTTGCAGCAGCAGGTGTAAAGGTATCCTCTGTATCGCTATTATAATCATAACTGGCGGCTGATGTAATATTTAGACCCGGAATCAATTCATAACGCCCCTCAATATAAGTATTCAGGTTCTTAGGTCCTGCATCAGTATTTGTCTTCAATGCTGATAAGACACCACTTGTAGCCTGAAAGAACGACGGACCAGGTAATAATGATGATTTTTTACCATTATCAGCAACACCGGTTTGCAATAATCCTACTCCATTTGCTTTTTTAATTTTACCAACATTTCCCCTAACCGATCCAAAAAATGTAATTCTAGATGTCGGTTTGTAGTCCATATTCATGTTCAAACTATACCTATCGAAACCGGTATTCTTAATGATACCTTTATCTGAGAAATAACTCAAATTGGTTTTATAGCTGAACTTACTATCACCACCATCCAATTGCACGTTATGTGTTTGGTTATAAGTATTCTGATAAAAAACACCTTGCCAGTCGGTTGAGTTGTTGTAATAAGGATTCAAACTATCTGCTAAAAATGGTGTATTAGAGATGTTCTTAATATCATTAAACCTACCATAGTTGTTAATTTGACGTAATTTTATATCACGTTCATAAGTACCGCCTAAAATATCACGTAGCTTAGGAATTGCATTCATATAGAAGTTACCAGTGTAACGGATACGAGGAACTTCAGAATTTCCACGTACTGTTTGAATTAAAATTACACCATATGCACCTCTTGAACCGTATAGCGCTGTAGCGGTTGCATCCTTTAAAACCTCAATACTCGCAATATCTTCCTGCGGAATTAGAGATATAGGACTTACACCAGGACCTTGCTGCTGGAATCCAAACTCAGAAGCTTTATCGGCATCCATAGGAACACCATCAATAACATACAAAGGTGAAGTTGGCTGTAGGAAAGTCTCATTACCTGAACCGGTTGTACTGATGGTTGATAAACCACGAATATTTACTGTACCACGTAAACCCGGAGCACCCGTATTTAACTGGATATTTAAACCTGCCACCTTACCTTGAAGCAATTGCTCAACGTTTGAAACCGGAACATCCTGTACTTCTTTACCTGTAACTATAAATGAAGATCCTGTAGTTACCTCTCTGGTTCTCTTTTGATAACCGCGAATAACGACCTCTTCCATAGTTTTATTATCCTCCTTAATGGACACATTCAATGATGTTTGTCCGGGGTTTAATTTAACTGTTTTAGTACCATAGCTGATATATGAAAATACCAGGGATGCTCCATCATCTACCGATACAGAGTAATGTCCCTTAGAATCTGTTTGTGTAAGTACTTTTAAAGGTTTTCCTGTTGCAACACTAACACCAACCATAGTTTCCTTGGTTCCTGCATCAGTTACAGTTCCGCTAACCGTTACCTTTTTTGTTTGCGCCACCAAATCCTTGCATAGAAAAATGCAGCTGAAAAAAATCGATAGCAAAATTATTTGTTTTCTCATTGTATTAATTTTTATCATTAACATTTCTATTCATCTTCAAATTTCGGATTCACTGTTTTAAAGTGAAACACAATCTCCCAATCGCCTTTTTCATATATAGCGAAATCCTGAACTATCACACCCTGCTCTCTACGCCCTGCGAATCCGTTACGTGAATAAACAAATTCAACGTGTGCAATGTTGCCACCCCCTAAATTGTTAACACCACCCGTAGTAAAACGAGTTGGGATTCTGGCAACGGGAATAGGATAAGCTACATCATACTTTACGTACTCGCTGGTTTTTTCCATGTTAAAGCCGTGAACCAACTGATCCCATTTCGTTTGATTAAATTTAGCCGGATCAATTGCAACCGAATCTTTATTTAAAAATTTGAATCTTAATGAATTTCCGGTACCTCCAGGTACTTTTCTGATATAAGTATATACCAATCCCTTTAATCCACCTTGGGTTGCTGTTAATTCATCATTAGTCCCCTCACCTATCATTCCATAAATACCAGGATAATTATGTTTCAAATTAGTTCCATCTGGTGTGGTAGTATTAGGCTTGCCACTGTATGGATTGATATCATCTGCTGGGAAATAAGGAATTTCTCTAAAAGGATTCAGCCACAGATTTTTCATAATTCTGGTGCCTCCTGAATTCTTAACTTTTACATCAAAGTACCTGATATCCTGAGGGTATAAAATTGAATCTCTTGGCTGAATTACATCACTTGTAGCTGATTCCCAAACAACGATATCACCTGAGGGTCTTACTTCAAGCATCGGGCGCTCCTCTATTTTTCTTTTTGCTTCAATTTCAGCTAAACTTTTTTCGTTACCGGTATATTCACCGGTCCATACCAATACCGGCCTTTTAGCAAGCATATCTGCAGCTGACCTGCCATCTCCAAATCTTGGATTTATGATTTCTAAGGTCATAGGAAATGATGAATTATCAGCATTAAAAACGCCCTGATATAAATTTACCCTACCCAAGGTTATGGGAAATTCAAATCTGTTGTATGTCATTTTTGTGCTTAAATAATCTTTTTCATTCGGCAGATCAAATATCTTGCGACATCCTGAAAAAGCAATCATTAAAGTCAAAAACAGAACTACTTTATATCTTAATATGTTGTGCATAACATTTGTCAATTTAAACATGTCTCTCATTTTTATTGGTAAACTTTTCTGAAGTTCATTGTCCACTCAGACATCTGGAATAAATCATCCCCTGCGTTGGACAGAAATACAATACGATAATATTTATAAGCAACTACATTATTAAAATCATAGATTTTATTCTGAAAGTTTGACTCAAATTTCATATCCTGTCTGGTATCCAGTATAGTCCAGGTAAGGCGGTCTTGAGAACCTTCAACCTTCCAAGAAGTAGGGTTACGAGGATATTGTTGTGAATCGTTTGCTGTAGTCAATGTATAAACATTCGATACAATCGGTTCATGAGCTTCCCAAGTCCATGTTACCGGCTTAACATTTTGCACATTAAAGTGGCAAATAAACTTAGTCAACACATTATTATCAAATAACTTAGTAAAGTTCTCACCTGGATCAGCTGTTCCATCCTTATAATCAGGATTGTTAAACGTAACATAGAATTTATCCAGAACCAAATCAAACACACTTTTTGGTGGTGGTATAAATGTAAGTCGTCTTACAAATTCATCGAATCCAAATACATGGTCCGGTTGAACTAAATGAATTATCCCATTTTTTGCCTGAATATTAACTGAACTAGTATATGCAAATGCCCAATTAGGAGTAAATACACTTCTTTTAGTATTTGCAAACTCGATTACCTCTGGTCCTCCATTTTGCATCCCCTGAGCATCAGCATACTGGCGTTTACCATGCATAGGATAACTTCCACGGATACTGGCAAGATCACGTCCATCACCCACAGAAAAATCTGTTGATTTAAAAAGTCCCTTTATGATATATCTGGAAACCAAAGTATCCAGGTGAATACTATCATTTTTAGCCTTCTCCTGATCAATGTTAGGTGACTTACCCGATGCTAATTCCGTTAAATATATTGCTTTCTTATTATTTGCTCTCCTGGCATCGTTTAAGTTTTTAATTGCAATCTGGAAACTTGAATTAGACACTGCAAATATAGTGATAGCACTATCTCTGAGCGTTCCTTCCATTTTTAACTTATCAATAACCAGTAGCAATGAATCATAAACACCCGGTTTACTTTTAAGGTAATCATAGATGTCTAAATTGGTACCCGAATTAATATTTGGGGTTTGATAATAGCCCTTTTCTTTCTTACAGCCCATTTGAAATATGATGGCACTAAACAAGAATGCTACTAAATATCTACTATATAAACTTGATTTTTTCATATCTATTAATGCTTAGTTATTTCCAATAAGAATTTTGTACTAACTCAGGGTTCTGATCAATTAGAGACTGAGCTATCGGCCAATAAATACCGCCAGAGTTAATCAACTGCATAAACTTAGTATCCTTCTGTACAATTTTATGATATCTTACTAAATCAAACCATCTGTAACCTTCACCCATAAACTCCTTATTACGCTCATTGAAAATAGCATTGATTAGACTTCCACTTCTTTCAGAAGAATAAGGAATATAAGTGTCTACTCGTGAGCCGGCATTGTCAACATTGTACCTAAATTGACGAACAATATTTAGGGCATCGATAGCTCCTTGTTTTTCACCCAATACAGCAAGTGCCTCAGCTCTTAATAAGGTAACATCTTCTAATCTTGTAAAAAGTACTGCACTTGAGAAAATTCTGAAAGTAGGATCTTTAGATCCATCCTGCATACATTTTATCTTACTAAAGATTGGATACTTACCAAGGAAATTGGTAAAGTAAAGTTGAGAGTGCGTAACACCGGTACTATCGATGTTAAACCTTCCATCATTAGTCTCTTTAAATATCGATAGAATAGAATCCTTTGGAACAAAAATATCCGGTAGATTTTTGTTTACGATTGGCTCAGCAAGAGTTAATGATTCAATATTACCAACAAATGTAGCATCCTGATGTCCGAAGATAAAACCAAAAGCAAGAAGTTGGTTATTATTTTTATCGTAAAAAATTCCACGACGATCAGCAAGATAATCAGTGTTCGAATAAGACATACCAGCTCTTCCGTAATTATCAAGTACGTTCTTAGTATATACAGTTACATCCGCATATTTTCCTTGCCACGCAGCTACCTGAGCCAAAACAGCATAAGCACTTAATTTTCTCACCAATGTTCCATTCCATCTTCCCTCTCCTTCATTGTAATACTGACCTGGTTGCTGAATATCATTCACACTATATCTGTATGGCAAAACTTCAGCAGCTGCAAGCATTTCCGCTTGAACAAATTCTAAAATTGCATTGTGATCAGCTCTTTTTACGTTTTCAAAACTACCATCACGTGATGAAGTAATAAAAGGCACATCACCCCAAATTCTAATCATATAGAAATAAGCAAATGCACGCAAAAATCTTACTTGCGCCACGTCAACAGTCATATTGTTATCTGTATACCTTCCATCTTTTTCTTTAACCTCATGAATACGCTCCAGGAAAATATTTGCTGCATTTATTATTGCATAAAATCTTCTCCAGTTTGATAGCTCTTCAACAACAGGATAAAACGCTTTCAGGTCGTTTTTTATAATCGCTTTCAGATCCTGGCGAATAGGGCTATCAAAGTTACCCATACGTACATCACCATATATCCAATGTCCGTTGTTATCTGCTAAAGCTGCTCTGGTTAACCCGTATACTCCAAGTAATTTAGCCCTTGAATCTTCCAGATTATTCCAGGAGTTCCCTTCATTTACCACACGGGTTGAGTTTATATCTAATGCTTTTTTACAGCCACCTGTTATCAGGGTAAAAAAGATAAGACTCAGCAAAACTATTTTTTTCATTTCGTCTATTTTAAATGGTATTTAATATTATTTGTCTATGTGTGATATTGAATTAAAAATCCATTTTTACACCCAACATATAAGTTCTAGGAATTTGCATTCCGTATCCTGTATCGTAACCTGTATAGTTTACAAGCTCAGGATCTTGTCCTGTATATTTGGTAAGGGTGAAAACATTATGCACACTACCATAAACATAAAATCTCTCTAGTCTTGGCATCTTCTTTTTCATCATCTTAGTTAAATCATAACCTAACGATAATGTTCTTAACTTTAAGAACGAAGCATCCTCAAGGAATAAATCCTGATTTACCTGATAAGGTGCTGCTGAGCTCCATGGGTTATACAAAGGATATTTGGAGTAATCTCCTCTTTTTTCCCAGTAAGTAACCTCTCTAACAGAGTTGATGTTATTCAAACCTTCGCGATTAACAAAATCAAAACGGTTAGCCATTTCCTGATTTATTAAATCTCTGCCCAAATTGAAATACATGTTTAGGCTTAAAGTCCAGTTTTTATAACCGAAATCATTATTAAATCCACCAGCAACAACCGGAAGGGCGTGCCCTTGTAAAGTTTTGTCTTTATTACTGATAATATTGTCACCATTAAGATCTTTCCACTTAGGATCTCCTCCTTTTAATGTAACTGCATTGAAGCTCATTTTTTCGCCATTTGCACCTACAGGAACATCCGCATCCGTATTATAGATACCCTGATTTGTCAATAACCAGTAACTATCTACAGACTCACCAACTTTTAAAAGTCTATCACCAATAATTAATTCAGATAAACCTCCAGGCAATGCTTTTAATTTATTTTTATTGAAGTTCAGATTAATTGAAGAGGTCCATGAAACTTTATTTGTTGAAGGCAAGATATCAGCACTAATTGCAACATCAATACCCGAGTTTGCGATAGACATTCCATTTCTAACAACAGTGTTGTATCCGTATTCTGCGGCGCCTGGTACTGCTAACAATTGATTTTTATCTTCTTTCGAATACACATCAACCGAAGCCCTGATTCTATTTTTTAGAAATGCAGCGTCAATACCAACATTTAACTGATCTTGATATGCCCATTCTAAACCGTAAGGAATAGCACCAGAATTATAAGGTCTAGTTAAAGTGGCAAAACCATTATAACCAGGAGCAATTAAGTTACCTGTAAAACCTATGAAGGCAGTATATTGAGGACCCTGAGCGAAATTATCAAATTGTTCTGCTCTACCCATTCGTCCAACGCTAGCACGTAAGTTTAAGTCAGAAATAACATCATTCTTATCAAGAAAATCCTTTTTCATATCCCAGTTTGCTGAGAATATAGGCGAATAGAACCAACGATTAGTTGGTTGCTGATTTGATGATGCATCAGCACGTAACATGGCAGAAAAAGTATACACCTCTTTATAGTTGTAGCTTGCTTTTCCTGTAAATGAGATCATGTTGTTTCTGGTTTTATCCAAAAATTTCCAAACAAGTTCTCTTTTAAATACAAAAGGCTCTAAATAATTTCCTGCATTTGGATCAGTAACTAATAAATTCAGTTTTACAAAATCATTCGCTCCTTTATAAGCATAAGCATAGTTATACTTATAAGTATCATATTGAAAAGAAGAACCAACTGCAAAATTAAATGAATGTACATCATTTAACTTCAGATCGTAAACAGCAGTGTTGTCTAAAAATGCCCTTCTGCTATAACCATAGTAGTTTGAAGCATAATTGGTAGTTTGTAACAAAGTTCTAGGATAGAAAATATCTCTATAGCCTTCATTATTGTCAACACCAAATGTTGAATTGAATTTAAATGCACCCAGATCTATACCAACCCTCACTAATGCCTCAACAATATTAGATCTGTTATTATCGAATCCTTTATCAAATTCATTTAGATATTGTCCGTATTTCAAGCTATTAGGTGCTATTGGAGAACTTAAATCCGGTATGTAGTTCACCTGAGACAAGCGATCTCTAACATTCTTATTTCGCTGACGATCAACGCGATTTGCATTAATAATAGCAGTAAAGGCCATCCAATCGGTTGGTCTCATATTAATTTGAAAGCGACTGGTATAACGATCAGCACCAGTTTTATCGCCTACTCCCCCACTTGTAGTGGTCCCAACACCAAAACGGAAGTTAGCTCTTTCGCTACCACCTGATATTCCGGCATTTACTGAATAAGACAAGGCATTTTTGTAATACAAGTCGTTCCAGTTAGCAGGGCCGTAAAAATCGTTGTTTAATGAATCACTTAAATAAAGTGGGTATGTGTCAATATCAGAATAACTTCCATTAGCGGTATACTTATCATAGAATTGTCTTCTAAAACTATTCTCGAATTTACCGTTTATAGTTGTTACCGGGCTAGGTGTTGCTAAACCTATATATGACTCAAAGTTTATTTTTCTTACGGTAGCAGTTTTCTTAGATGTTAACACTATAACACCGTTAGCCCCTCTAGGACCATAAATAGAAGTAGAACCAAGATCCTTTAATATTTTTACAGATTCAATATTATCCATATTGATATTAGAAAGACTGTTGGTTGCAGGCCCTATTCTATCAAATTTAAATTGTTGGATGTCGTAAGCAAAAGGATGCTCTCCAACTAAAGGTATTCCGTCAAGAACTACCAGCGGTTGAGTCGCAAATTGTTCGCGTGGAGATACAAGCGGTTGCGATGTTCCGCGAATAAACATATTCTGAACCGTACCTGGCTCGCCAGACGGTTCTTGAACATAAAGACCAGCAGCTTCACCTTTTAAATACTGCTGCAATGTAAATGCAGGGAAAATAGCGAGCTTTTTAGGATCGACATTATCACTTTTAGATTCCAACCGCGAAAAAACGGTCCTCTTGGACTTAGGCTGGAAGCGTGTAGTATCTACTTTAAATTTGGCAGAATCCTCTTCGGTAGAATCAGTCTGTTTTTGGAAACTCATCTTAAAAGAAGAAACATCCGAATTACAGGCAGACCTAGCGGCATTACCAAAAGAACATGTTGATGAACACAACAAACCCAGGAAAGTTATATTTGCAATAAAGCGCATAACAGATAATTAAGTATTAACTGATTGAAAACCTTTTTTAATTTGACTGTACAGAAACGAATAGATTAAATTTTAGATACAAGCACGCCATCTCACCTGCCGCTCAAGCAGATTAAACAACAACAAGTAAATAATTTAAAATATTTTTAAAACGTTTTAGCTAGGAATTTTTGCGGCAATTTGCACACGTAGTCCGGCCTTAGCTTTTAAAGTTGGCATGTAATGCCCATGAAAATAATCGTGTTTTCGAAGCGAGAATTCACCCCACAGATTTTTAGTAAAAGTTTGATTCATAGTTTGGCTTATTAGGTTAGTATTTGGTTCCCGATAATGACTTATGGTGCTAAATCGATTATCTATAACAATAATACGAAAGATAATTTATAATCCAAATCTTTTACATCATTTTTTTTACACATTATTACTTTTATGCATTCGATTGCTAAATAGGCCGTTTATTGCAAACAAACCTAAACTACAACGATATCGTAACTAGGTGTCATTTATACACCTAGTACTGTCATTTACAGATAACTGCACCCTATAATTTCCTATACCTATATATATATGGTAGTCTTTCAATTTTAGAGATAATCCTAAAATTATCACGTTGTAGTAATTATTAAAATATAAATGCACAAACATTCCCTTTTTAATGGATGAAAATTTGTTATTTTGAAGTATATTAAAAAAGACAGGCCTTTTATATAAAACAGATATGCCAGTTAAGCAAAAAAAAGAAAGCGGAAACAACATTTTATCAATAGATATTGGTGGCACCAGCATTAAGGCTTGCATCTTAAGTTCAAAAGGAGACCTGCTCTCTGAATTCAAAAAGCTTCCTACTCCAAAAAATTCAACTCCTGAAGAGGTCATCAAAACCATTAAAGAACTTGTGGCATCTTTAGATGATAGCTTTGACAGAATATCTATTGGCTTTCCAGGCTATGTGAGATGTGGCAAAGTAGAAACAGCACCTAACCTCGCTAAAAATAAATGGACTAACATTGACCTTGCTCAGCAAGTAAGTAATTTATTTAAGAGACCGGTTCGATTAATAAATGATGCCGACCAACAGGCTCTTGGAATAGTTAGTGGCATTGGCTTCGAAATTGTATTTACAGTAGGTACCGGTTTTGGTACTGCACTTGTTTATGATGGCGAACTACTCCCCCACTTTGAACTAGCTCACTTACCGGTTACAAAAACCAAAGACTATGACGACTACATAGGAACTAAGGCTTTAGAAAAAATTGGAAAGAAAGATTGGAATGAACGCCTACAGCGAATCATTCAGATCTACAAAACTGTATTTAACTACGACACCTTATATATAGGCGGTGGAAATTCCAAGCACATTACCTTTGAGCTTGATCATAATATCCATTTGGTTACGAACAAGGATGGCATCAAAGGAGGTGCTAAACTTTGGGAAGTAGCCGAAAAATATCACGTATTCACAACTCGTCCTAACGACAAATAAAATAATGAAGAATAAATATACTTTAGGAATGATCGGCCTCGGAACCATGGGCCGAAATTTATTGCTTAACATGGCCGATAATGGCTTTCAGGTTACAGGTTATGACAAAGACGCGCGCATGCTTCAAAAGCTTGAAGAAGATGGCAAAGCCCATAACTTAAAAGGATTTGAATCATTAACCGATTTTGTACAAAGCTTAGAGCTTCCAAGAAGAATTATGCTTTTAGTACCTGCAGGAGCTATCGTTGACAGCGTAATTCAGGAAGTTGTTCCTTTGCTTGATAAAGGCGATATGATTATCGACAGTGGAAACTCACACTATACTGATACTAGCAGAAGAGCAATTGAGCTTTCTGACAAAGGCATCCATTTCTTTGGAATGGGTATCTCTGGTGGTGAAGAAGGTGCACGTTTTGGACCAAGCATGATGCCTGGTGGAGATAAAACTGCCTATAATGCTGTAAAACCTATCCTTGAAGCTGTTTCAGCAAAAGTTAATGGCGATCCTTGCGTAACATACATCGGCCCTGGAGCATCAGGTCACTTTGTGAAAATGGTACACAATGGTATTGAATATTCAATGATGCAGATCCTTGCTGAAGCTTATGATCTGTTAAAGAATGTACTTGGCTATAACAACGGCCAAATATTCAGCACATTTGAGAAATGGAACAATGGCAGGTTAAAATCTTTCTTATTGGAAGTAACCCGCGACATATTTAAAGTTAAAGATCCAAAAACCGGTGGATACCTGATTGATGTGATCAAAGACCAGGCAAAATCTAAAGGAACAGGAAAATGGACTTCACAAGTTTCGATGGATTTACAATTGCCAATTCCAACAATTAATGAATCGGTAAGTGCCCGTGACTTGTCAAAATTCAAAACCCTTCGTGTCGCACTTTCAAAAGCACTTCCTCATCAACAAACTAAAGTTGAAGATACAGCAGCGTTTGAAGTACAATTAGAGCAAGCGCTTTACTTTGCGATGATCACTTCATATGCTCAAGGTTTACACTTGTTGGAGCAAGCTTCGGCGGAGTTCAAATACGAACTAAATCTGAAAGAAATCTCTCAAATCTGGCGTGGTGGATGCATTATCCGTGCGGTATTACTTGAAGATATTTATCAAGCTTATAAAAAACAACCTGAGCTTCCTCATTTGTATTCTGATGAGAGCATCCAAAACCAGTTAAAAGAAATTATACCTGGTACAAGAAACGTAGTTATCACAGCATTGAGCAACGGTATTGCAATTCCTTGCTTTGCCTCTGCCCTAACCTATTACGATTCTCTTAGAACAGAAAATTCTCCACTAAATCTTACCCAGGCACAGAGAGACTTCTTTGGCGCACATACTTTTGAGCGTATTGATGAAGAAGGTATCTTCCATGCAAACTGGAACGAAAACAATTAATAATATTATAACCTACACTGCATATATAATAACATTCTAATGAAAACTAGCCTCAACGTTAACCCAACCATAGTAGTAATATTTGGAGGTACCGGTGACTTAAATTATCGCAAGCTTGCGCCCGCTCTTTATAACTTATATTCTGATGGCTACATGCCAGATAAATTTGCCATCATTGGAACTGCCCGCAGACCACTAAATGATGAAAAGTTTAGAGAAAACTTAATGGATGGCGTAAACAAGTTCTCTAGATCTGGAAAGGTAAAGCAGGATAAATGGGATAAATTTGCAGAAAATGTTATTTATAATTCTGTTGATGTAGAAACTCCTGAAAGCTTTGGTTTACTTAAAAAAAGCATAGAGAAACTTCAAAAAGAATTTGGTCCTAAAACTCAGGTTATTTATTACCTGGCTGTAGCTCCAAATCTGTTCCCGCTTATCGCTAAATGTCTTTCTGACTATGGGTTAGCTGGTACTGAAGACAACTGTCGTATTGTAATCGAAAAACCTTTTGGAAGAGACCTTGAAACTGCAAGAGAATTAAACACCATACTTACCGGCATATTTACAGAGAAACAGATCTATCGTATAGATCATTACCTGGGTAAAGAAACCGTACAAAACATTATGGCTTTCCGTTTTGCGAACTCATTCCTTGAGCCGCTTTGGAACCGCACCTATATAGACCACATCCAGATCTCTGTAACAGAGCAACTTGGTGTTGGCGACAGGGGTGGTTATTACGAAAGTGCAGGTGCTTTGAGAGATATGATTCAAAATCACTTGCTTCAACTACTTTGTTTAATTGGTATGGAAACTCCAATTAACTTTGATGCTGATGAAATCAGGAATAAAAAAGTTGATGTATTGAAAGCAATGCGTCCGTTTAGCCCTGAAGACATCCGTTTCAGCACAGTTAGAGGTCAATATACTAAAGGCTGGGTTGAAGGAAAAGAAGTACCGGGATACAGATATGAAAATGGCGTAGATCCTAATTCAAATACTGAAACCTTTGCTGCAATTAAGTTTTTTGTAGACAACTGGAGATGGCAGGGAATTCCGTTTTACGTACGTACCGGAAAACGTTTGTTCCAAACTTCTTCTTTAATCACCATTCAGTTTAAAGATGTTCCTCACCATATTTTCCCATCGGGAGTAACTGAGCACTGGCAACAAAACAGATTGATCATAAGTATTCAACCTGAAATGAGTATCCGTTTGCAAGTGCAAGGTAAGAGACCGGGTTTAGATATGGTATTGAATCCTGTTGATATGGTATTTGATTACAAAGGCACTTACAGTTCAGATACACCTGAAGCTTACGAAACTCTTTTACTAGACGTTATGACAGGCGATCAGACGCAATTTATGCGCGCTGACCAGGTAGAAGCTGCCTGGGAATTATTAATGCCTGTAATCAACGCATGGGAAAGCAAAAAATCTTTAAGCTTCCCTAATTACACAGCAGATTCATGGGGACCAGAAGACGCTGAAGCATTAATCGCAAGAGATGGTTTCCACTGGTTTGCTTTACCACTAAATAAAGAATAATGAACTTATTAATTTATAAAACTCAAAGCGAATTATTTGAGGATCTGATAGATTACATAGTAACTATTGCCAACAAGTCAATCGCTGAAAATGATTGCTTTAATTTTGTATTAACCGGAGGTAATTCTCCGAAAGCGTTGTACGAGTTATTAGCAACTACTTATCGCGATAAAATTGACTGGTCTAAAGTATATTTCTTCTTTGGCGATGAGCGTAATGTATTGCCTACCCACGAAAGCTACAACGGCTTAATGGCTAAAAAAGCAATCCTGGATCCGTTAGATATTGCTGCAGATCATATATTTTATGTAGATACTACTTTGGCTCCTGAAAAGGCTGCGATTGAATACAATAAAGCTATATCTGCTCATTTTAACGGTGCAGATATCATATTCGATCTTATCCTTTTAGGAATGGGTGATGATGCACATACCGCTTCATTATTCCCAGGAACTACTATTCTTGACAATAAAGAAGTAGAAATAGATTCAGTGTTTGTTGAAAAGCTTTCGACCTACAGAATCAGCTTTACTGCACCACTTATTAACAAGGCGAAAAACATTGCATTCCTTGTTTTTGGGGAGTCAAAGGCTCAAGCTGTAAAACACGTTATTGAAGCACCTAAAAAGAATACAAAATTGTATCCTTCACAATTAATCAACCCTGTTGATGGTAGTGTTACCTGGTTTCTTGATGATGCAGCAGCAAGCTTGTTAGATAACTAACAAGTACGAGATAGATAATTCGTTAATAAACAACAATTATACTGAGGCAACACCAACGTGTTGCCTTTTTTATGCACCTCGCCATCCTGAATTTATTTCAGGACCCCTCACCTATCAGGGCTTCATCGCACTAGCAGGGTTTCCTTTCTCTTGTGGGGTCCTGAAATAAATTCAGGATGGCGAGGTGCATTAGCAAAATATCTAAATTTTACTATCTTGCAATTAAAACACCAAACGAACCACCCCCCTATTCGTAATGAAAAAAGAAAACAATGCCCTGCCACGCAGACAATTTCTAGGAAATGTTTCAAAAGTTGGAATGTTAGGTTCACTAGCTGCCTTTTTACCCGGTAGCAGTTCAGCCGAAGTACTAAAATCCTTTGCTGCAATTCCAGAAGATGGACATGTTTTTCTAACTAAACCTTATCTGCAATTACCATCAGCAGAAGGCATGACAATAAGGTGGATAACTAACAAACTCTGTTATAGCTGGGTTGAATATGGTGAGGGAACCAATCTAAATTTAAAAGCTCACCATGTAACCGACGGTCTTGTAGATGCTCACAACAGAATCAACTTTGTTAAATTAAAAGACCTAAAACCAGGTACAAAATACAGCTATCGAGTTTTATCTAAGGAAATTACAGATTTCCAACCCTATTCTTTAAAATACGGAGATACAATAACCAGTGAAACCTATTCCTTTAACACACCTAAAGCAAACCCTGAGTCAGTATCCTGGCTCGTACTAAACGATATACATGATCGTCCGGCCTCAATTCCACACCTTTTAAAATTAAACACCGAGGACTACGATTATGTATTTTTCAATGGTGATATTTTTGATTTCCAAAAGGATGAGCAACAGATAATTGACAATATGCTGAAGCCATCTACAGATGTATTTGCCAGCACAAAACCATTTATGTTTGTTCGTGGTAATCATGAAACCAGAGGGAAGTTTTCGCGTGAATTAAAGGACTATTTTTCTACTAAAGACGACAAGGGTTACTTTGCTTATCAGTGGGGGCCTGTTTTTAATATTGTATTAGATACCGGCGAAGATAAGCCAGACGATCACCCAGTATATGCCGGAATTGTAGACTTTGATGGTTACCGCAAAGAGCAAGCAAAATGGCTGGAGGAAATCATGAAATCAAGCGCCTATAAAAAGGCAAAATTCCGAGTGGTTATGATGCACATTCCTTTGTATCATTCGGGAGATTGGCATGGACCAATGCATTGCCAGGAATTGTTTGCTCCGTTGTTTAAAAAGCACAAAATAGACATGGTAATTTCAGGCCACACGCATACTTACGGCGTTTGGCCTCCATCCGCGGAACACCCCTACCCTGTTATTATTGGTGGCGGACCGAAAGATGGAAATCGTACCCTTATTAAAATAAAAGCTGATAGTAAAACGCTGGATTTAGTTATGCTAAAGGATGATGGATCAGAAGTAGGAAAGTACAGTCTTTCTTAAACTTTTATTCGTTCTAAAACCGCAGCGTTGTTTTCAGTGTTGATGCCTTTTAGCTCAACATATTTAACATTTGGGAGCCAAAATGAACCACCTTCTATTCGCACAAAAATCCTGTCGAGCTGAATCTTTTTATTGTTAACGGTAACGTAAACATGAAACTTTTTATCCTTATCAGATCTAAGCAGATACATCGGTAGTTTTTTATGAGATACAAACCTAAGTTCAAAATGATCTTTACCTATTTCTTTTGCTTGAATTCCATAAGCGAATTTCCTTTGGATATAGTTTAAATCCTTTTTCTCGCCACTATCGCCGTAGCGAATCCAATATACAAGAATTGGTTCCGTTCTGTCCACTTCACCATTTGTATTAGCATTTAATTCACAAATAATAGTGTTGGTATTTGGATCTCTTTGCAAATAAAAAAGCTGATTCTCAATTCCCTTTGGAGTTGGAAACTTTATAGGGGATGGGTCACTTTTATCATTTGTTTGAGCGTATGCAGATAGTGCAGCGAAATTCAATATCACAGCACTTAATAAACTAAATAATAGCAGTTTATTAATAGTTAGTATGTTGGCGGTTTTCATTGGTAAGAATATTAAGGCTCAAAGATATACAGAGAATTCTAAACTCTTGAAATTCAATTGTCAAATTGCCGACATTATCTTTTACAATTAATTGCTCCAAAAGTTCTCTGTTTATAGCAAAAAAATACGTTTCTTTAACTTCGACTTACACATTAATGAATCTCAGATCGCTGTTATTAAAGTTCCTTTTAGGCACTATCAGTTTTGCAGTATTTGCACAAAAAAAAGAGAAGCCAAACGAGCTACAATTGTTTCTTCAGGCCAATGCCGATAGCACAATTATTTTTCAGCATTCATCCAATTGGCTTCCGCTTTCACCTTATTATATTTTAAGCAAAAAATCGGACACCATAACGGCCTATACATATAAAGCCCTTCCCCGATTGGATAAGAGGATTAAACTTCCGTTTTCAGTAGCGTTGAAAATTAGACATAGGAATTATGTCGCTGTAAATTTAGTCCCAATTGATGTCAATATTTATTTCCAACCCGTTTATTTTAGCCGTAAAAAACTCCTCAATTTTTGGAAAAACCTTGGAAAGGAAAAACCCTGGCAATTAGCCGATGACTATGTTGATGGCCATGCATGTATTGATAAAGATGGCAATAGAACTGGAAGTTATATTTACGACGGAGGAGAAATTTACCTGTATCTGATCACAAAAAATGAGATAAAAAAACTAGACTATTATGCCCCTCAGTTTTTTGAAAAAGAGGTTTGTCCAGGCAGAAAAGGACGAATCTCCATTCTAAAAATTGAGCAACTATTCGATAGACATTTTCAGCTATAGTATAATTGCTACAAAAAATCATTAAACTTGCGATTACAATCGCAAAATTTATATTATATTTGCGATTGTAATCGCAAAATTCATGATTTCAAGAGCAATAACAGAATCAATCAAGCACCGCTTAAACGATGAAAAGGCCATCATATTACTTGGGCCTCGCCAGGTTGGCAAAAGTACTTTATTGCAACAACTATCATCCAACTTTAAAACTGATGTATTATGGTGGAATGGTGATGACGCAGATATTCGTGCATTGTTATCTAACCCAACATCAAGTCTTTTAAGATCTCTAATTGGAAAGGCGCGAACATTGGTTATTGATGAAGCTCAACGGATAGAAAACATAGGACTATGTATAAAACTAATTATTGATCAAATTAAAGAGGTAAAAGTAATCGCTACTGGTTCATCGGCATTTGAACTTGCAAATAGTATTAATGAACCATTAACTGGTCGTAAATGGGAATACAATTTATATCCGTTTTCATTCTCTGAAATGGTTAACCATCATGGGCTTCTCGAAGAGAAACGTTTACTAAACCATAGATTAATCTATGGTTATTATCCAGAAATTGTTAATAATCCTGGGGAAGAAGAATCGCGTTTAAAGCAGCTCTCCAGTAGCTATCTATATAAAGATATTCTTACATGGGAAAGAATCCAAAAACCAGATAAGATGGAAAAGCTAGTACAAGCGCTTGCTTTTCAAATTGGTAGTGAAGTGTCGTATAATGAATTAGGGCAGTTGACAGGGTTAGATAACCAAACTACAGAAAAATATATAGACTTATTAGAAAAATCCTTTATCATATTCAGACTTAGTTCATTAAGTCGAAATTTACGTAATGAATTAAAAAAGAGTCGCAAATTTTATTTTTATGATAATGGGCTTCGAAATGCCGTCATTAACCAATTTAGCCCAGCAGTATTACGTCAGGACATCGGAGCACTTTGGGAAAATTTCATAGTTAGCGAACGTGTTAAATTCCTTGCTTATGAGCAAATTAATTGTAATCAATATTTCTGGCGTACGCATGCCCAACAGGAAATTGATTATATTGAAGAGCGCAACGGCTTAATGAATGCTTATGAAGTAAAATGGAATGTAAAAAGTAAAACTAAATTCCCTAAAACATTCTTAGATGCCTATCCGGATACGGAGACTAAAATAATTACTCCAGATAATTTTCATGAGTTTTTATTATAAACTTAACACACGTTTTCAGCTATAGTATAATTCTGAAACAGAACTGGTATATTGCAACAATTATGGGTTACGCAAAAGAAAGAGGAAAGCTTGAAAAGCTGTCAACAAAAACTGTTGGCATAAACAATTATGATGAAAAGAATTTAGCAATTCTTATTGATATTCATGAGCAATATTCACACACTGTGAGGATATTAAAAAACAAAGAACCTGAAACATTTGGTGATCTACACAAAAATGAGTTACAGGAAGTAAAAGATGGCAAAAAAGCACTCAGAGAAAGTGACTCAGAAGAAGCTCGTCTGGCTAATTTTGCTTTATATAAAGATGCGGTACAACGCGCATTAGATAAAACCATAAAAGCCACATTAGCGTCTTTATAATAGATCCAAATTGACAAATAGATTTAAATAAAAAATACCCATAAATGGGTATTTTTTATGCATTTGATTTTGGGTATTTTAGTTTATGACAAAAAAAATACCTCTCATTTGCTTATTGTCATTAGCAATCCTTACTAATTCTACTCATGCCCAATATGTTACAGGCATGGATTTTAACGACGAAGTTTATGCTTCGGTTCCACAAAAAGCAAAACTCACCCGAAGTTTAACAGTTTTACCTCCATCAGCAAGTATAAAAGCATATACCCCTACTCCCGGTAACCAGGGTTCATATGGCACCTGTACTTCATGGGCAGTTGCCTATTGTGGCAAAACCATTGTTGAGGCAATTAAAAATAATTGGTTAGATCAAAAAACGATAACTGATAATGCTTATGCTCCGGCATTTTTATTCCGGATGCTTAAACCTAATGACAATTCATGTGTTGGGGGATCGGTAATCTCCTACGCTATGGAAATAATGAAACAGCAAGGGGCAATTTATTACAAGGACTTGCCCGTTGTATGTACCCCGTCCATTACAGAAAGTCAGCTGGCACTTGCTAAATCCTCCAAAATCAAGGATTATATGCGTCTTTTTGATGCTGGAGCTTCCTCTCAACTAAAAATTCAATCTGTAAAAAAGTCTATTTCTGAGAAAAAACCAGTAGTATTTGGTATGATTTGTCCGAATTCATTTATGAGTGCAAAAGAAGTATGGACTCCTACAGAACAACCTTTAGAAAGTTACGGCGGTCATGCTATGTGCGTGGTTGGTTATAGTGATGACCAATTTGGCGGAGCATTTGAAGTTCAGAACAGTTGGGGAACCAGGTGGGGAAATAAGGGTTATACCTGGGTCAGGTATGAAGATTTTGCAAAATTCACCCGATATGCATATGAATTTATAGATCTACCGGAGGCTTCACCTACAATTGCAGATCTTTCAGGCAGTATCAGATTAACTCTTGCTAACAATGCAGATATGCCTGTTACACTGCTAACTTCAACTCGAGGTTTAAAAGTAACTCCTGCAAAGTCAACCACCGGCCCTTTATCTATTTATCAAACCAAATCCACGTATAATTCAGGAACCAGATTTCGTATTTACATTTCTAACAATGAGCCTGCGTATGTTTACGCAATCAGTACCGACCTGAGTAATGAAATCACCAAAATTTTCCCTTATGAAGATGGCATAAGTGCCGCACTTACCGACAAAAAAAATGATGTCGCCATTCCTGATGAAGATCATTTCATAGAGTTTGATGACAAGCCGGGAAAAGATCTGCTATGTGTATTATACAGCAAAGATGAATTAAATATTGATGACCTCATTTCAAAAATCAAGACTAGTGAAGGCAGTTTCAATGAAAGAATCTTTAAAGTTCTTGAGGAAAAAATAGTTGAAGCTGGGAACATCAAATTCTCCAATGATAAAATTGCCTTTGATGGATTTAGCAAAGGGAAAAGTATTGTACCAATGATGGTAGAAATGGGACACCAATAATTAATTAAACATGAAAAAATTTAGGTTAATGCTGTTCTTACTGATGGCAGCTACTTCTTTAAATTCTTTATTTGCGCAAACCAACGCAAATGAAGAATTAATATTTCATTCCGATTTTACTACCCCAGATGGCTGGGATAAAGAACCTACAGATAATTTTACCGTTAGAACAGATTCTGGTTTTTTGCTATTGAATGAAGAAAATGCAAACAAATTCTTTGAAAAGGTCCTAAACTTTGACATGGATATTAGTCGGGATTTTAGCATAGAGGCTTCCATATCACGTATAAAAGGTGGAGACCAGGGATCAACATTTGGAATTATCTTTGGAGGTCTTCCAAGCAAACCTTCTGTAAATAATAGTTTTGTATTCTCGTCCAATGGAGTGGTCGCCTTTACTTCTTTCGACAAGTCTGATATCTATACAAAAGTTGAAGATACAACTGCGGCCAAAGCGGTGAAATCAGAACCAGGGCAATACAATAAAATAAAGATTGTACGTGTAGGTTCATCTGTAGTCTGTTTCATTAATGATGTAGTTGTATTTAAAAAAACAGGTATCGAAATGTATGGCAGTAATATTGGGTTTGACATTGGCGAAGGCGTTACACTTGGCGTTGACTATTTGAAGATAAATTATCTGCTATCCCCTCCCCCATCTATTGCTGCAGCATTTGCAGGTTCAGACAAAACCCCACCTCAAATTACCATCACCAACCCTGTTGTTACTCGTGGTTTAAAAGTAGTTCAAAGCGGAAGTAAAATTGCAGTAACCGGAACAGCTACTGATAATAGCGGTATTAAAGGAGTACAGGTAAACGGCATTAATGCCAGGATAGACGGAGCAGGAAACTTCTCTGCAGACATCACGCTAGCTACAGGCGACAATAAGCTTAAAGTAAAGGCCACCGACGGGATGATGAATACTGGAGAATTTGACTTTATTATTAATAGAAATCCTGCCAGTAAAGACCCGCAACCAGTGCCAATTGTACCCGTAAATGTAAAAACCATAAGCTCAACAGGCAAATATTATGCGCTTATTATTGGCATTCAAGACTATAATGACGAAAGTATTCCCGATTTGGATCAACCCATTGCGGATGCAAAATCATTACACAACATACTAACTACGGGTTATACTTTTGATGAGGAAAATGTTACTTTATTAACAAATCCAACACGTGCAGAACTATTTAGTTCATTAGAAACCCTTTCACATAAAATAACACCTGAAGATAATGTTCTGATCTTTTATGCAGGCCATGGCTTATGGGATCCTGCACGAAAACAAGGATATTGGTTTCCTTCTGATGCAGGGAGATCAATCCGCTCTTCGTGGGTTACCAATGCCGATTTAAAAGAGTATCTCACTGCCATTCCATCCAAACATACATTGCTCATTACCGATGCTTGTTTTGCTGGGAGTATTTTTAAAAGCCGAGCTATTTTAACTGGTGCGCCAAAAGCCATAAAAGAGCTTTATGACATGCAGAGTCGAAAAGCAATGACTAGCGGAACATTAAAGGAAGTGCCTGATAAAAGCGTATTCATTGAATATCTGGTAAAACGCCTTATGCAAAATACGGCCAAATATTTATCAGCAGAAAGGTTGTATTCAAGCTTTAGGGAGGCTGTAATCAACAATAGCGCAAATGGACAAGTACCGCAATATGGAGAGATTAAAGAAGCCGGTGATGAGGGAGGAGATTTTATATTTATTAAGAAGTAAGAAAATGAAAATAAAACTATTAACAATATTGCTTTTAATGTTTTGTACAGGCGATTTATTAGCTCAGTCAGGAAATGAAGCCAGGGAGTCAAGAGAATTAATTACCAAAAGCGATAAATTACGAAAAGAAGGAAAAATACTGGAAGCGGACAAATTATTATTTGAAGCTAATGAAAAGGCTCCGGTTGCAAAGTTGTCGACCATTGCATTTGAAAAATTAAAGTCTGGTGATGTTAAAGGTGCAAATAGATGCTGGGATGCTTTGATTGCAAGTTTTAAAAAACAGAATTTAAGTAGCAAGGACAGTCGGGAAGGTAGCCTCGAGGTCAATTTTTATACTCAAACTGTAAGTAATCTTGATATGGGTGACCCTGCTGTGGGAATAAGAGTGGCTATTGAACATTTGCAATCACGAACTGCAAAGTCATTTACGTATTTGCAGCAAACATCTTGTTGGTTGGCAATTGACGCATGTTATCAAACAAGCGATTTAGAAAATCTCAAAACTATAAAATCACTCGCTGAAAAAGCAGATTATAAGCGTGGCATTTTTGTGTCAGGAATTTACAGCTTGTTATTAGAAAAAAAATATGATGAGGTTATTTCCAGGCTTAACAGAATTAGTGTTGAAGGAGAAGATTACAGGCTTGCCAAAAAAATGTCTAAATCAATGCTCCCTTTTGCCTACTTTGGAAAAGGTGATACAGAAAATTTAAAGAAAAGTATTGAGGAAATTGACAGGATATTAGTTTGGGAATCCCTGACATACTATCAGGGATTATTAGCTTTGAGTCAGAAAGAATATGCCCAGGCGATTCCAATGTTTACCGAGGCGATGAAGCCAGGCAAAATTGCCTTGAATAAAATTGAAAGAAGAGGGAAATTTCGGTACTACACTTACCGCGCTGAAGCTTACCTGGGTTTAAAAGATTACGGTAATGCTAAAAAGGACTACGATGCTGCATTGATTTATAATCCCAATTATCAACCTGCATTAGATGGTCTTGCCAAACTGGAAGGAAATCAGATTGTGGCCCGTAAAGCCGACAAAACCGGTCCAGAAATAAAGATATTAGAACCCACCAATATGCGAGGGTTGAAAGTTGTAGCCGTCGGAAAAGATATCATGATCAAGGGAATTGCTTCAGACCCTTCGGGTCTAAAATCTGCCACTATTAACGGACAGACGATATATTCAAAAGAGGAAGGTGATTTTTGGGGAACAGTCGCATTAGCGGATGGTGTAAACAAGTTTGAGATTATAGCAACCGACCTGGCGGAAAATATAAGCAAACAAGTTTTCGAAATAGAAAAAGCCGCCACACCAATTGCAGTAACACCTATAGCGGTAACAGAAAAACAGGGTAAAAACTATGCCGTATTTATTGCCAGTCAGAACTATGACGATTCAACAATCCCCTCCCTGGAAAACCCTATCGCTGATGCAATAAAGCTAAAACTCATCCTTAAGAACAGTTACAATTTTGGGGAGGATAATATCTATAGTCTGTTTAATCCGCAACGCGATGATTTTAAAAAGAAGTTCCTGGAATTAAAAGAAGCTTTGCAACCTGAAGACAACCTTGTGATCTTTTATGCTGGTCACGGTATTTGGGTAGATAAAGAGAAAAGAGGTTATTGGCTGCTTACAGATGCACAGCGAAATGATGTAAATACATGGCTACCAAACAAACAGGTATTGGATCTGATTGCGGAATTACCTTCGAGACATACACTTTTGATTACTGATGCCTGTTTTTCAGGCTCTGTTTTTAAATCCCGTAGTATTGGAGCTGATGCTCCTGTGGCGTTGAAAGAAATGAACAGCAAAATTACGCGTGTAGCCATCACTTCTGGTAATGATACTGAGGTGCCTGATGTAAGCGTATTTATGAAGTACCTGGTAAAAGCTTTGAGCGAAAACAAGGATAAATATCTGTCTGCACAAAAAATGTTTACTACCCAAATTATTGAAGCGGTGATGACAGAATCGAAAACAGAACCCAGATATGGTACATTGGAATTGGCGGGGCATGTTGAGGGTGATTTTATATTTAATAAGAAATGAAAAAGATAAAAGGTACATTATTACTGGGAGGTTTGATGATTTGCATAGCTATGCAGGTATTTGCACAATCTGGAGAGGAAAGAGATAAAGATGTTGAAGCTCATAAAAAAGCATATAAACTTTATGAGCAAGCTAAAAAAAGCTGGAAAGAAGGAGATTATGTTACTGCAGATAAGCAATACCGGGAATCGATAACCACTTACCCATTGCTAAATTCACTGAGTGATTTTCCTAAACATAAAATGAAGATTGGAGATATCAAGGGCGCAAATGCAGAATGGGATTTAATTTTGAAAGTGATAAGGGGGTACCCCCGCATCCTCGTAGAAAATGAAGGGAATATAGTACGCCGTTACACATACCAGTCTGTAGATAAGTTCTTGATTCGGGCTTATAATGATCGGGCATCGGCAAATGTATTTGACGGAGACCTAAAACAGACGTTGAATGATTACCGTGCCCTGGAAAAATTGGGTGGTTTAGTTACCGATATGCTTGGCCAGGTAACCAATAGTGGGCTGTTAACCAGTGATAAATATACCGCTTTCGGAGAAATGGCTATACAGTCTGGTGATTTTACAGCTGCACGGCACTGCATAGATACGCTCAATAAATTTTATGAAGGAAAGCGGGGACATGGGGATCGGCAATTATCACCTGTATATCTCAGTGCCAGGCTTGCGTTGGCCGAAGAGAAATACGAAGAGGCCATTGCTTTATGCGACAGGGTAGGAAAAGAAGACAAAGGAATATCCAGGTACTGGAGAGACAAGGCAAAGTTGACTAAGGCTCAAGCCTACGCAAAAATGGGCAATGTTGCCCAGGCCAGAATAGCTTTTAAAGAAGCTTCTTTTTCCGAGAAAATTCCCGATGTTGCTTATACTTCAGGTCTTATCGAATTAGCTGCAAAGGCTTATGAACCTGCCATAGCTAAATTTAAAGCTGCCTTTGAGTTTAAGTATAATGACCTGATAATAAATGAAACATCTGGTTCATGGGCAAAGTACAGATACCTGACTGGGAGAGCCGAAGCTCATGCTGGCTTAAAGGATTACACCAAAGCCCAAACAGATTATGAGCTTGCGTTACTGTATAAAGATGATTACCAGCCTGCAATAAACGGATTGGCCCAGTTGGAAAGTCACCTGGTACAAGAAGCAAAATCTGATAAAAGTCCACCTGAAATTGTCATTACCGAACCTGATATTAAAAGAGGCCTTAAAATTACCGCTGCGGAAGCAACTGTCATGATCAAAGGAGTCGCAAAAGACCCATCAGGTCTTAAAAGTGTAACCATCAATGGCAACAAAATATATGCACAGAATGGTGGTGATTTTTGGGGGGATGTAAGGCTGGTCGATGGAATCAATAAATTTACCTTGGTAGCAGAAGATGCATCGGGTAATAACGGGGAACTGGTTTTTGAAATTGAAAAGATTACCCAGGTTGCCGGCAATGAAATCAGTCCGGTTATTACACAGGAAGGTAAGAATTACTGTTTGTTGATTGCTGCACAAAACTACGACGATAGCAGTATTCCTTCCCTGGAAAATCCTATTGCTGATGCCATCAAATTAAAACTGATCCTTAAAAGCAATTATAATTTTGTTGAAAGTAACATTTTAACCCTGTTTAATCCGGGGAATAAAGAAATTAAAAGGCAATTGATGGAGTTGACCAGCACTTTGCAGCCTGAGGATAATCTGCTGATTTTTTATGCCGGCCATGGCATTTGGGTAGAAAAAGAAAAAAAGGGGTATTGGTTGTTAACAGATGCTAAATATAAAGATATAAATACCTGGTTGCCTAATAAGGATGTGCTGGACCTTATTGCAAAGCTCCCCTCCAGACACACTTTACTTATTACAGACGCCTGTTTTTCTGGTTCGGTATTCAAAACCCGGGGTCTAAAAGATGCACCTCCGGCTATCAAAGAAATGGAAAACAAAATTACAAGAGTTGCCATCACCTCTGGAAACGACACCGAGGTACCTGATGTAAGCGTATTTATGAAGTACTTGGTAAAGGCATTGAGTGATAACAAAGAGAAATACCTGACCGCGCAAAAAATGTTCATCAACCAGATTATTGAAGCAGTGATGACGGAATCGAAAACGGAACCAAGATATGGCACGCTTGAACTGGCTGGGCACGTAGGCGGAGATTTTATATTTACCAAGAAATGAAAACATGGATTAAATGGCTAATAAGTTTTCTTCATGCTTTTGTTCTCTTTGTTCTTACTGTTTTCTGGGTAAATACAGATTACAGTTATGGCGATGAACGAATGCTTATCCAATGGTCGTCAATACTAAAACGGGTTGTTTTACAAATTGATGAAGACCCTCCTAAAAAGGATTTCTTATTTATAAATCTGGCATATGACAAGGCACTAATCCCGCTTAAAGATGCGTTAGGAAATGAAGTTATTACTGACCGCGCTAAACTAGCTCAGTTTTTCACAATATTAAAAAAGCACCAAAAATTAGTAAGATTCACCATCTGCGATGTTTTTCTAAAAGGTGTATCAGAAAATGACAGCTTGCTAAAAAACAGTGTTAAAGGAATAAACGACATTGTTTTCCCAACTCATTTCGATGATGACAGTAAAGTTGAAAAACTGGACATCGAAGTCCCAAATGCAATAGCAGATTACAGTAGGGCCAGTGAGGGTTTTCTAAAGTTCAAGTTATTTCAGGATGACAACAAACCAACTATCCCTGTCTACATGTACGAGAAACTGGAGAAAAGGGCTTTTTCTTACACTGAGGATTGGCACTGGGATAATAATAAGCCAAGTTTAAACTCAATAATAATTGACTATCAGATCAGGTCTCATGAGTTATTTGAACAAGGGGAATATCCAGTTGTAAGTCTATCAGATTTGCTTATTCTCCCAGATGAAATAATTGCAAGCGATTTTTTGGCTAATAGAATCATTGTGATGGGAGATTTTAATAGTGACATCCATGAAACCGTTTTCGGTCCGACTCCTGGAACGTTGATTTTGTTAAATGTTTACCTCACTTTAAAGTCCGGATATCATTTAATAACCTGGTATTGGATTATTTTCCTGATAGTTGCATATACAGCCTTCTCCAGACTGATGCTTTTTCCAAAAGACGATGATGTAAAGGTTAAAAACATAAAGTGGTTAGGCCCTTTATTAGTAAGTGCTACATACCTATCGGTATTGTCAGTCTGTTCCTATTTTTTCTTCAACATCCATATCCAGGTATTAATTCTAACACTTTACATAAATTTAATCCGATATATAATACGACTAAGACAGGCTGAATGGAGTAAGAATCAATTCAAAACCTGGGTCATAGAATTACGTGAATCTTATTTTAACGAAAAATAATTATGAAAAATTTACTTCTAGTCTTCCTCTTAACATTTACAACAGTGTTTTCTCCTGCCGAAAAATACTATGTTACTTTTATAAAGGGTAAAGTGATATTAAGCCGAACAAAAAGCCCGGTAAAGGTTGGAGATGCACTTAACCCAGACGACAAACTTATATTTGGTGATAAGACATCAAAAATATCGTGTATAAGCCCAGGAAAGGGGCGCTTTGACATTACAGCCCAAACAGCAAAAATTGATAGCAAGGGCGAACTCTTAGCGGTCCTTAAAGCAAATCTTGTCCCTGCTTCAGGTACTCATCATTTAAGTACCCGATCTATTATGTCGGAAGGCAATACCCCAGAAACCTATTTTTCATCTTCCGAAACTGAAGATCGTATCTTGCTAATTGAAAATGAACCATTAGCTATTAAACCGTCTTATAAACTAGATAATTCGAACTTTTTTTTTGTACAATATACGGCAGACAACACTACAATAACTCGAAAAATAGAGCATAGCCAAAATGGGCTCATTTTCTCTAACAAGCTTTTTTCAACAGAATCAGGACCGATTAAAGATCAGGTAATTTTATGCTATCAATCAAATGCCAATGGAGAGGCTAAATCGTCTATAATAGCCAAATTCTACCCCATACTAGTTAGTAAAGAAATGCTGGTACAACAAATAGAATTGATTAAAATGGCATCGGATTCAAATGATAAAAAGAAACAAAAGGCAGAGATAGTGAATCACCTATTTGAAAACTATGGCAAAATAAGCTCAGAGGAATTAACCAGAGTTTTTGGAATTTAGGCAAGCCTATAAATACTAAGCGTTTTCCAGATCTGCTATAACCAATTTTTTCATTTTCATTAACGCCCCCATTACCCTTTGGCCGCGTTCAGGATCGCTAACCAATTTACCTAGTGCTTTTGGTATAATTTGCCAGCTAATACCATACTGATCAGTTAACCAACCGCAAGCAACCTCATGTCCACCGTTTGCTGTTAACTGTTCCCAATATTTGTCAATCTCGGTTTGTGTTTCGCACTCTACAACCAACGAAATGGCATCGTTAAAGCCGAATTTATGGCCCGCAGAACTATCCATGACCATTGCTACAAGGCCATTAATCGTAAATTGAGCATGTTTCACAAAATCAACATTATCACCATCGGTCTCACTGTATTTCATAATGCCCTCAACATTCGAATTAGGGAACAATTTGGTGTAAAAATGCAATGCATTTGCAGCCTCTCCTACCTTGGCACCGGTAAACATTAATGTAGGACAAAACTTCTGTGAGGCATTTGGTTTATCGCCAGTATACAATTGCCAGGAAACGCCAAATTTATCTTGTACCCAACCGTATTTGGGGCTCCAATCGTAACTATCAAGAGGCATTAAAATACTTCCGCCATCTATCAATTTACGCCAGTAGTTTTCGGTTTCTTCTCCACTTTCGCACATAACCATAAACGAAATAGCCGGATTAGGTGTTGAAGATGGCCCATCATTAAGTAGCATAAACTTTTGTCCACTTAATTCAATTTGAATTACAAAGGGTGAGGTTTGACTAACTTTTCCATCACCAAATGTTTGGATGTAAAAATCAGATGCCTCTGCAATTTTACCTTTGAGCGTTAAGCAGGGATAAATTAAATTTTTCATAGGTTTTAAGCTTTAGGATTAAGCAATTTAACTATACTAAGTTACTACACTTAAATGCAATTAACAGAGGGCATAACTGACAATTAGAGGGGTAAATTGTGACAGGAGACAAAAGATTCTAAACAAATTGGCATCATAAGTAACAAATCAGTATTTTAGTATTATCTAAATGCCTCCCAATTTAATGAACACTGAAATACAGAAACTTCATGAGGTTTGGTTTTCTGCGGAAAACAAAGCCAAAGAGAATACTTCTTTTCCTCAAATAAGCTTTGATGATTTAACAAATTCTATAATAAGTACTGGCCATTTTTATTATTACGTAATAGATTTCTATGACATGTCATTATCAAATGTTAGTCCTTCTATCTATGAGATGCATGGCTTTGATCCCAAAACCGTAATTTTTAATGATGTACTTAACGCTATTCACCCGGAAGACGTAGATTTTGTAGCAAAAACCGAATCATTAATTTCCGATTTTTTCTACAAAAATGTGGGAAGAGAAAAAATGTTAAAGTACAAAATGAATTATAGCTTTCGCGCACGGATGAAAAATGGCGAATATGCATTAATGAATCATCAGGCTTTAATGTTAACGCTGGATAGCGACGGAGGTTATGGAAAATCCTTAAACATCCACACACGAATTGACCATCTGAGCAACTCCAATACCTATCAATTTTCCCTTATCGGATTAGATAATGAACCCTCCTACATGAATTTAAATGCGGGAAACAACAATCAAAACGCACCAAAATACTCCAAACGAGAAATAGATATCATAAAATATATTGCCGAGGGACTAAATAACAATACTATAGCTGAAAAACTCTTTATAAGTGCCCTTACAGTTAAGAAACACCGAAATAATATTTTAGCTAAATCTGAGTGTAAAAACACGGCTCAGCTCATTAAATCTTGTATTTTACAGGGTTTAATTTAGGTTAATTACATTTAAATACGCCTAAAGGTGTATTTTTTACATAGTCTGGGGTTGTTACATTTGTACAATGTAACGCTTTGCTTTAGCTATAATTCAAACTATCCTTTAGCACAAGCTAATACTTTATATCAAACTTGAAAAATGGTAGATATTGAACCCGCTAAAAATGACAATACCAAAGAAATCTGGTATAAAATAGCCAAATACAACAAAAATGAATCCCCTTCTCAGGAAATAGAGTTGTATAAAAAAATGCTAAACATTTTTCATGTAGGGGATTTCTATTACTTCATATTCAATTGCCCTACTGCCCAAGTAGAATGGACAAGCAATTCGGTCACAAAAATTTTAGGATTGTCTTCCGAGGAAGAGTTTACGCTTAGTTTTATTTTAGAGAATATACATCCTGATGATCTACCCTATTTTCTTGATTTCGAAAACCAGGTTACCGCCTTTTTTAACCAACTTCCTGCTGACAAGGTTTTAAAGTACAAAGTAAGCTACGACTATAGAATAAGGCGCAAAGACGGTAAGAATATCCGTATTTTACAGCAAGCCATAACTATACAAACTAACGAAAAAGGAGCTGTAATCAGAGTTCTAGATGTTCATACAGTTATTAGTCATTTAAAAAAAGAGAATGGCTCGACCTTATCTTTTATTGGCTTAGAAGGCGAGCCAAGCTACTATGATGTATCAAAAGGGAAATCTGTTGGTAAAATCAGTAAAACCATACTTTCCAAACGTGAAAAAGAAATCCTCAGTCATCTTGTAAAAGGAAAAAACAGCGGTCAAATTGCAGATTCGCTATTCATCAGCAGATCAACAGTAGAGCAGCACAGAAAAAATATGCTAAGAAAAACAAGTACTAGCTCCACAGTCGAACTTGCCATAAGGTCGCTTCAAGAAAATTGGTATATATTCTTTCCAATCCTCATGGCAATATAAATAGCTTTCTTATTCTCTTACCTCGTGTACTTGCATAAGGTAATCTGTAACCCTTTGTTTCATGTTCATTACCTCATCCTTAGTAACCAAAAGATCGGTCTCTTTTCCAAGGTCATCCCACAAACGAATCTTAATATAAAGGTCTTTCATAGGATCTGCCTCGAAAGCGAGTGCTTCAGCGGCACTCATAGGGCCACCCTGAAATTTCAGGGTGATCTTACTGGCTTCCGAAAGCTCATTTAAATAATTCTGGTCTTTGAAAGTGAGGTACCTTTTTGTGCTCACATGACTGTTTACCAATTTTGCTAATCGCTCCGGGAAACCGGAATTCAGTAAATATTCTGCACCCAGATGGTCATGATCTTGCCTACCGTATCCCCCCATATCTTCTTTACCCTCTAAAAAATGACCTATATCATGCAGAAAAGCAGCAATCACCATTTCATTGGAAGCACCCTCTTTGATTGCACAATTTGCTGACTGCATCATGTGCATCAACTGGGTTACATCCTCCCCATATTCCTCATTTCCATATTTTTCATACATGCTGAATATTTCATCAACTTTTGCTACGATATCTGACTGATGTAAATGCATATTATTGGATTATTCATAATTTAAAAACAACACTCTATTCAAGCCCAACAGATAGGTTTTCAGGCTCATTAAAACCAACAAAAGCAGCCTTTACAGGACGCGATGTCCATGAATAAGGAACCTTTAGGTTCAAGGCAAATGCCACAGTAGCCGCCACATCATATTGGTATACAGGTTGCTGTATTTTATATCCTTTTTTAACTCCTTGTCCGTAGTAAATAACCGGGATGGTGATTTCTTCCGCAGATTCTCCGCCATGCCCTTTATTAATCCCTCCATGATCAGAAACAATCATCACCAAGGTCTTATCTTTCATTCCCGACTTTTCAATCGATTTTAAAACCATTCCTATTAAGCTGTCTGCTTTGGCAATAGATTGTAAATAAGCTGCAGACATGTGCCCGTTTTTATGCCCTGCACCGTCAACATGATCTAAATGAAGTAATGCAAAAACAGGTTTTTTGGCAGCAATATATTCTGAAAACTTCACAGCGGCTTCAGTTTCTGTCTCAGCATGCTCATAATGGTTAACCATTTCTTTTTGTAATAAGCGACCATAATCATCCCAGTGAAAAACAACCCCTTGCTCTGCCTTAGGGCGCTGCTGACGTACAATATCGTAAATACTCGGTGAACGGCCCACTTTATTAACCACAACAGGCTTCATCCCCTTACCATCAGGCTTCCAGTCGTTTGAAGTAATCCCAGTGATTTCAGGGCCTGCGCCAAGAATCATAGCTGACCAGTTCGAAGAACTTGATGATGGCAATACTGTTCTTGCATCATACTTAAAAGCTCCTTCAGCAATCATCTTATGCATCACAGGAGCATCAGCCTTCATTAGCCCCTCGCTACTGAATCCATCAATTCCGATGATGACTACATGCTCAAACAATGGTTTACCCTTTGGTAGTTGCTGGGCTTGCAACTTCATGCAGCCCAGTAACAAAATCCCACATATACCTAAAATACGTTTCATATCTATTCTTTTATCAGTCAATTACTTTTAGTAAGCTACATATAGCCCTGCCACTTCAGCGGTACTCAGTGCTTTCTTGTAAATCCTTACATCATCTACTAAACCGGTTAACGTTTTTCTGGTATCATCACCTGCATTGTAAAGTCCTGTTCCATCTTCCCAAATTGTAAATGGATAATCATTCTTTGAATCCCAAAGTGGGCCTAGCAAGGTATTAAGGTCGTAACTGGCAGGTTTCGTGGCCTGTATATATTCAGTTGCATCAATGTATACATGCAGTCGTTTAGCTGTCTGATCAAGTACAGCTGTCACCATATGCCATTTATCATCAGACAATGGAGGGGCTTTTGGTGTAGTTTCACCAGCTCTCCAGTCCATCCGGTTACTTGCTCCCGCAGCATCACCAGTTATCTTAAGCAACCAGCCTCTACCTGATGCTCCTGTATAGGTGTCTCCTCCGTCAGTAGCTAACACAAAACCTGGGTTACCACCACTATCCCAACTAGAGTTAGAGAAGATTGCAGGATCCGATCCTATGCCCTTCACTTTTACCCAAAAACTAAAGCTGAAACTTTGACTAAGCCCTGGTCTCAATAAGTTGTGTTTAGGTAATACAGCATAAGAGCCCGCAGCAAATGAAGCAACTCTTCCCCTAACAGCATCTGTAACAAAGGTAATTTTGCCACTGGCTGTTTCCCCAAGCATTGCATCTAACTTATTTCCACTAATATCCGACAGATCATTGTCCAATGGTAAATGTGCAATCAATGCGTTTGCACTACCGCTTGTTGTTGTGAAACTCCATGAAGTAGGTTCTGCAAACCCTTCAAATGCTTTCCCGTTGGCATCGGTAATCGTACCCGGATCGGCAAGTACATAATAACTTGTAGAGAATTCCAGAGGTGCCGGCAGCTTAATAGTTACGCGTTTCCCTTCAATCACAACTGCGGGGCTGGTAACAGCCAATTCTGCAATCTTTTGGTTACCTGGCGACTGGAACACCGTGATATTTCCTGCTCCTTTTTTTACATCCGCAGCAAAAGTCATTTCCAGCTTAAGCAATGAACCATCTGTGCTCCCCGGTATAGGACTAAGAGATGTTAGCGGAAGACCACTTTTCCCTACTGTTTTAAAGGTCCACGTGAATCCTTCAGGCATACCCATATAGGCATTCCCCAACAGATCTGTCACGATTCCCTTTTCCAGGCTAACGGTGTACTCTTCATCTCCCTCAAAGTCTTCCGGATTAATGATCAGCACGCGCTTATCTGCTCCAATGGTAACTTCATCAGAGGCAACATCTATACGTTTTGTACCTGTTTTTCCGGTAATTACGATTCCCCCTGTTCCTTTTTTGATAATCTCGTCAAATGTGATTACCAGATTGCTGGTAATTGCAACAGCTTCCACTCCTGAAGTTGGATTATAACTAATCACAACCGGGTTGCCAGTATCAACTGTATAGTCAAATTTCTCTTTGCATGACGTGAAAAATACAGCAAAAAGCATGATTAATGCTGACGGTGCAACAAATTTCTTGATAGTATTATTTATTTTCATATCCCTGTTTTCTATTGGAATTGGTTCAAAATATTTATTTCAGATCAGTATTACTGACGGGTCAGCGTAACGCTAAAGTTTCCTTTTCCTGTTTCCTTGGTATCCGTATTTTCCCATCCCATATAAAATGAAAGAATCAGGGAAGTTGAGGATACTTTTACATCGAAATCATTAACGGGCTCAACACTCGTGAGCGTAACTTTAGCTTTATTTTCATCTCCGGATACTCCCCAGGTACCAGTAGTATTACCAAATATTACCGGACAGTCCTGTGCCATGAATTTAGATGGATTACCTGCTTCATCAGTAGTAAATACCAAACGCATCGCGCCAAACACATCTGCAGGCACATTTTTAGGAGTAACAATATCCTTTGGGTTTGCCCAGGTCCCATATATCCTGCCCGCAACGAGCTGTCCAGGATTAAGTCCTCCCTGCTGCAGAAGCTCCTTCTTGCAGGAGCTCATTCCTAGAGTGCCAATCAATGCAACCAGCATAGTAAAGGCGAATTTCAAATTCAATTTCTTTGCCATATCATTAAATGTTAGTTGTTCACTTTAAAAAGACGAAACGGAACGTTCGACTTCAGTACACTTCCTTCCAATCCCCAGCTGCCATCAACACGCATCCCCATGTGACCCAAAATATTTACAGATACATCTGTAAGGCCAATAGGATAATACGGGTGACGTTCACTAGCAGCCCCAACCAGTTCACCATTGTTTCCTTTACCGCTATAATCTCTCACCACGGTACCCCTTACATCGTCCATTTTTAGATAAAGGTTCAGCGCAGTCCTATTTGGGTGATTGCTGCTTTCAATGTTGCGGAGGTACATATACTTTTGGATAGTTTCAGTAGAAAGTACGTCAGTCCATATCCTTACCTCATTAAAAGAACCTGCCCAGTTTGGTGCTCCACCACTATAGGTCTGTGTTCCATCTTGTGCAAGGCATAGATAATCGAATGGTGAAGCCATATTGTCTCCATCCTTGTAGGTTAAAACAGATTCCGCTACTTTTTCACCATCCTGATAAATCTTAATTGATTTAGTTTTATCAAACGTAACAGCCAGGTGATGCCAATTACCATCTTCAATCGTTTTTCCCGACCCCACATCATAACGTTCTGACTTATTGTTGGCAATGTTAATCTTCCAGTTTGATCCACTTCTACAAATGGTAAAACCCGGCAAACCACCTGAATCCCAGTTTTTATCACCTATAATCGAAGGATCGCTTGAATTAGCGCCCGCTTTTATCCAGGTCTCAATGGTAAATTTATTCATGCCCTGTAGTGCCGTACCCTTAATAGGAATCCGTACATAAGTTCTATCGCCCGAAGCCGCTTTATTGATAGTAAGGATGTTATCAGCGTTTTCACGAGGAGGCAATGCTGCTCCAACCAATTCCTTATTGTCCAGCTCACCTCCAGAAAGAATAATAGGTACATTAACCTCTTCAGGACTAGTGCTCTGAGGCACCCCAGACTCTGTTCCTCCGTGTGTAGAGACAAAGAAAATATCCCAATCTTCATTGGCATAACCACTACGTGACTGAATAGCAGCTTGTAATCCTGCCACGTACTCGTCGATCTTTTGGATGGCTAATATATACCTGGCCTGACGAAGCTGATATCCAACATCCGCTCCTACTTCTGATGGACTACTAAACTGTAAGAATACCGCACCCATTTCCGGGAGCTTCAACATCTCAACAGATTTCTTGTAAACATCCTCATCAGAACCAAACTGAAATTTATGATCAGCAGCTTGATTTAATAACGTGTTGATTTCAGGTGTGCGAACCACAGAAGCCAACACAATAGCCGGAGCACCAGACTTAATTCTGCTAACAACAGATGGGTATTGGGCAAACTTGTTCCCAGCAAAAGATTTGTTTATTGTTACTCCATGTTTATCAGAAGAAACACCGGTAAGCATTGTTGCCCAACCTGAACTTGCATATGCAGGAATACCTCCATAGCCATTCATACTGTATGATGCATCTGCAGTAAGCTTGTCGATACCGGGTGTTGAAGCATAATCAATGGCAGAATTAATAATACCATCTACTCCAATCACAAGGATCTTTTTGCTTTTGCCCGTCTGTGCATAAGCAAACTGACCGGTCATCAGACAGACCGTCAGCATTAAGCGGGAATATTTAAAAAAGCTTTTCATTTTTCTTTATTTATATAATCGAATCACATAACTACCAGGAAGGCCTATCACAAAATTGAAATTGAATGCCTCATAACTTACTGTATTGGTTCCTCCAGAGGAACTCACCATTCTCCAGGTACAATAAGTATCTGCCTCTTTTACCGGAAAATTCACGCTCCATATTTCACCATCATTTGCATCGTTCACAAATGTTCCTTTAAACCCTGCTGCACGGTTTTTCGTAAAATCAATCTGGTCGCCGGCAAGTGGAGCACCATCTAAATATCCTACAAACCGAATTTGGTTAGGTGTATCTCCAACACGTTCTATTTCAGGTTGCTTTAGCATTCCAGACGCCCATGTTTTCACCTCAAACTCTTTAAATTCTATCACAAGTGCATCTTGCAATATCTTACTACCCGATTGGTTAGTTACCTTAATATTAAAGTGGTACTCCCCTGCCGGAATCTTATTGCCCTCCAAAACTTCTACCTGACCAGTATATTTGTTTATGCTCAATGCAGGGGTCATTACCGTATCTGTTTTCAAAGCCAATTCTGCAGGGCTTTCGTTACCTATAATGGGTGCTTTATACTTAACAATTGCTATATTCTCATTTAAGGCACTTATGCTTTTACCACTAACCTCCTTAATATCTACAATTTCAAAATTCAGCGGCAGTGTAGAAGTTGAGGTCTGAAAAACGCCTATATTCTGCTCTAAGCCTGAAGTTGCATATTGCTTTCTGTTTTTATAGGTGATATCCGGGGCTATACTTCCCTCTTGTGGAATTTTAGTACAGGCACTCATCAATAGTGATCCGCATACTAAGATGGTACTTGTTAAAACCCTTGCTATTTTTCTTTTGCGTTTCATCTCCTTTACTCTAATTAAATCCAAAAATATGTGTGTTAGAATTCAGTAAATGCAACACCCCGTTCGTAGAACGTAAGTCTGATGTTGCAACATCAACCGGCATATAAAATGTAAACTGATCCGAGGTACTAAGGTTCAAAGAAAAGATGATGAACTTTGCTCCCAAGTTTACATTACCCAAATAATCATCCTGCACAATGTTAAACCGAGCTTTTGTACCGCCTAAAGTTGTTACATAACTGTATGTTTTCGACAATTTACTGCCTACTATTTCTTCATTAGGAATGATGTAATTCTTTAGAATCTGAGTAATCTTGACCATCTCTTCAGCAGGAATAGCATCTAATGTTTCGGGTTGCTTTGTAGGATCCGGGAATATCAATTTAAAATAATTATGTATTGAATAATCCCTTGGTGCCAGAAATGTATTTCCTTTTGCGTTAACAGCTTCTTCCAAGCCAGTGAGGGTGATGAGCCTAGACAATGTATCATACTCACTTTTACTTTTCAGGTAATCCATAGTGGAGACTCCTAGAGCCCCAGAATGGTCGATGGGTAGATTACCTCCATCGGCAAAATACTTGTCATTGCATCCTACAATAATTAGGATTCCAATGAATGCGATTGCTTTAATTAATTTTATCATTTCAACTGCGTATTTTGAGGTTATTGATTAAACTGCCAGTAATAAGTTTGTTCCATTCTTGGATTGTTTGCGAAAGCTTCGTCGCTGACCGGAAAAAATCCAGCTCCATCCTTTTCACCTTGCGCGGTGATAAATGGATTGAATTCATGAAGACGGCCCACACGAACTAAATCGTAAACACGATGAAACTCGCCAATTAATTCTCTCCGCCTTTCTTCTAGAATCTCATCAATCACTACTGGTTGATCATCTCTCGTGAAAAGTGGAATGCCAGCTCGCAACCGAACCTTGTTCAGGTTCTCAAGCGCATCGCTGATGCGGTTAAGTCTAGCATCAGCTTCTGCCTTTAAAAGCAATATATCAGCATATCGGAAAATTGGAACCGGTGCATCCATTAAATTGTAAGTTCTGTCTTTTACCTTTCTAAATTTAGCAAACATGATTGCGCGCTCACCATTTTGTAGCGGATCAGGCAATACTGGGCGAAGCTCACTGTTGCTCACTGAAACATCAATACTTTCAAAAAATGCCGGAACTCTTTTATCCGATTTATCTTTAGCATAGTCAGGATAAATTTCTAAAATCTTTGATTTAGGCACAGCCAATGACAGTTCCCCTCTTGAGGTATAAGGATTCATTAGATAATAGGTCATAATGTGACCATAGTAGTCTGAATACTCGCCCTTTTTAACATCATAGTACATCTCGAATATTACCTCTTCCGACTCTCCTGTATTAAATAAAACTCTCAATCCATCCATGGTTACCAGTTTAAAAATGTTGGAATCCATAATTTCTTTCATGGCATTCGAAGCACCCTGGTAATCCTTAAGCCACATCAATGCATGTGCCTTTAAAGCTAAAGCCGCACCTTTTGTACCTCTCGACATAGACTCTTTCCTTGTCCCTTTATACTGCCATGGAAGGTTAGGAATAGCCAGATCAGCCTCACTAACAACCATCTCCATAACAGCCTTAAGAGGCTCTCTGCCAATAGGATCCACATTACGGGCTTTAAGATTTATAGGTACATCTCCCCAAATTCTCGCAGCGTAAAAATGTGCCATTCCTCTCAAAAAATGAGCCTCAGCTATTAGTTGGGTTTTTCTTTCCTGTGTTAGCCCATCGTTAATACTTGGGATTTTCTCAAGTACAAGATTGCATTGCTCAATTGTACGATAAAAGAGTCTCCAGTTTGTCATTGGCTCCAGCTCAGTTCGCTGGATCAAATGATTTTGGAAACCAGCTTGCCAATCCCCGTCGTTGTTTGGAGTAATCCAATCACCCGAACGTGCATCACCCCAGAAATAATAGTCGCCCCACGACCCATTACGTGTAGTTGATGGGGTATCGTCTTTCGTTAATCCAGACAATCCTCTGCGGAAAATAGCAAAGGCCGAAGCTATTGCGCCCTCAACATCACTTCCCGTCTTCCAAGCCTGATCTTCTGTAACCGTATTGATAGGGAGCTCATCTAGCCAACGTTTACAGCTTGGCCCTGTAAGGATCAAAATGAGCAGACACATGGTAATTATCTTATTTTTCATCTTTTTATTTTTTATAAATTATAAGCCTAAAGAAATCCCAAACAAGACCATTCTTCTCATCGGATAGCCTTTAGAATCGTCGAAACCATCTATTGTAACCAATTCTGCATCAGGACCACTGTATTTTTGGAAAGTAACCACGTTGTCCATCGTGCAATAAACTCTTGCTCTATCAAAAGGAAGATGCTTCCACAGTTTCTTTGTAAAGTTGTAAGACAAAGTCGCCGATTTGATTTTGAAATAAGACCCGTCCTCAACGTATTCTGAATCATAGTTGATGATTTGCGAAGCATCACCCCAAGGGTTTAAGGTAGGATACTTGGCGATATCGCCACTTTTCTCCCAGATAGCATAATTATCAAAGTTTGGAAGAGAGGATCCTCCGGCAAAATTCTTCCCTAGCTTAAGCCTGTCCAGCAACTGGTTATTGACGATATCTCTACCTATAACAAAAGTTGAAACTACATTCAAACTGAATCCTTTATAGGATAAATCATTTGTCCATCCACCTGTCCATTTCGGGTTTGGGTCTCCGGAATATACACGATCGGCAACATCTATCTTGTAATCGCCATTCTGATCTTTGAAGTTACGATCGCCGACCTTTAGTGCCTTGTTTTGCAATCCAATTAATCTTTTACCTGTTTTGGGGTTTACTGGAATCTGGCTTTCTGCCTGGTAAATCCCCTGTGATTCATAAAAAAAGAATCCATTAAGAGGGGCACCAGTACGAACGATCGATCCAAAGTCCTGGCCCGAAGTACTGATTTTAATAATGTCAGCATTTCCGTCGGGAAGTGCTATAACACGATTTTTATTGTAGGCAAAATTCAAACCTGTGCTCCAGGTAACACTAGGGCCTAGTTCCATATTGGTATTCAACGTAAATTCCAATCCTCTGTTGAGCACGTTTGCTGCGTTTCGGTAAACCTCGTTATACCCTGAAGTGGTAGGCAGTGAGGTGGTTAACAGCAATCCTTTGGTCAGTTTCTCATAAGCATCAAAGATGAATTCAATCTTATTCTTGAATAAGGATAGATCTAAACCAATATTACCCATTGAAGTTTTAACCCAGGTAAGATTCTCATTTTTGAATCCATTTTTCCAGGTAGGTGTAAAACCTCCCATTCCACCATAAGTAATCTGAATAAGGGAATTGTACTGATCAAGTTGACCACCGTCCATCAAACCTAAGGCAAGATAATCGTTGTCCCAAGTCGTTCCGGATAGTCCATAACTTCCCCGTATTTTTCCACTCGTTAGCCAGCTCAAATCAGCCAGACCTTTTTCTTTACTGAAATTCCATCCTGCCGAAACAGAGGGGAATACACCCCATCGGTTAGCCTTACCGAATTTAGAAGACCCATCGGTACGAATGGAAGCTCCAACCAAATACTTTTGCTTGTAAGAATAATCCATGCGGCTGAAGTAAGACATTAATGTATTGGCCGTATAATCGCTACTTCCAATACTGCCTCCATTTGGCCAATTAACGGTTTGCGAAAGGGTTTGAGCACTGCTTACACTGCTTACCTTAGTAATTTTAGACTCCAGTTTCTCCGCACTTTGCCCTACCAGAATACTAAGGCTGTGCCCATCTCCAAACTTAGGCGCATAAGTTACTGTATTTTGAAAAAGCAGGTTTCGGTTTTCTCCTACTGCACTTCTGTTTGCCACTCTCAGCGTACGTCTAGATTCTCCAACAGAATCCTTCATCGCGCGAAGGTATTCCATACTCAGACTGGCTTTATAACTTAGGTCCTTTGTTATGTTCAACGTAGCATCTGAACTAAAACGTACACGGTCATTAACATCAGCAATGTTTCCTGACTCGTATACTTCTGCACCTTTTACAGCCGGATTGTTAGGAAGTGGAAGTAAGGATGAGTAATTGCTTCCAAGCGCCCCAGGTGGCCTGGTCTTATCTGTGCGCGAAACTGCAAGTGTATTATTTATAATCAAGGCTTTATTAAAAGCATTAAAAGTAGTACTGGCCATAGTACTATATCTTTTGAACCCAGTATTAAACTTGATTCCTACGTTATCCATATATCCCAAACTGATACTATACTGACCAAAGTCGCCAGCACCACGAATCGAACCATTGTAATCCTGAGTAATTGATGTATTATACAAGTAACCTTGCCAATCTGATGAATTGTGATAGAAAGGATTGGTTACATCAGTATACATAGCAGGCATAAATGTGCCATAGGGCGCATAAAGATTGTAAAGACGTGCTACCTGCTCACGCTCTTTATTACCGCCTGCCACATCAAGCAATTGTGGAACGATATTAACACCTGTACGGATATTGAGGTTGATTTGAGGCTTGCCCGTTTTTCCTTTTTTGGTAGTTATCAAAATTACCCCATTAGCCGCCCTAGATCCATAGATAGCAGCAGCAGAAGCATCTTTCAGAACAACTACATCCTCAATATCACTTGGGTTAAGATCAGCCAGTACGTTGGTACTGGTAACTGCAAACTCACTACTTGTTTTTGAGATGATTGGAATTCCATCTACTACATACAAAGGCTCAGACATCTGCGATGCATCATCGCGGCTTACCGCTGCCAAACCTCTGATGATGATTACAGGAGTAGCACCCGGTTCACCGGAATTCAGCTGAATATTAACTCCAGCTACTCTTCCCTGCAATAATGATTCGAAAGACTCAGCCGCCTGAGTTTCGGTTATTTTATCCATCTTCACAGAAGCGACCGAACCTGTGATCTCTGTTTTGGACTGACTTTTATAACCTACAACCAGCACATCTCCGAGTGTTTTACTGTCTTCGTTTAAACGGATGGTTAAGTCAGCATCACGTTTATAAACTATCTTAACAGGCAGGTAGCCTATATACGAACAGAGTAATACATCGCCAACACTCAGCTGCAAGCGGAAATTTCCTGACGCATCAGTGACGGCCCCTACGTTCTTACCTTGTACTTTAATTGTCGCCCCGACCACCGTTTCTCCGCGTTGATCAATTACCTTACCGGTCTTCACCGATTGAGCCATTACACTCACAGGAATCATCAATACTGCGAAAAGAAAACAAGCTATTTTAATTAATGTCTTCATTAGATTTAATTTTTCGATAACCAATAACTGTTTTGACTCAATGAATTATTCTTTAAGCTGTTCGCTGAAAGCGGCCAATAGGCAGCTCCTTTTTGCACATCGCTTTCGGTAAATACCGGGATATATGTACTTACTTTACCAAACCTGATCAGATCGAAAACGCGCTGTCCACCACCAACCAGCATGCGTCTGCGTTCTTGTAAAAGTGCATCTGCAAATGTTGCTTCGGTTAAGGCGGTATAATCTTCCTTTGCTCCGACCGCTGCCTTTACCAGATACGTTTTCCCTTCTTCCAGGCGTCCGCTTCTCCAGGCTGCCTCCGCAAAAAGCAGGTTCAACTCACGTGCAGGCAGAAGTTCCATTATATCTGCATTTTGAGTGATCAGCGTAGCTTTCTTATCGCTGGTTGAAACATTAAACATTTGGCGGCGGCCATCTCCCGCAGGATAAATCTCATTAAACCTATCCAGAGGCATACTTACAATAGATTCATCCAGAGGTAATTTAGGAATCTCAGTCCGCCTATCTACCCCAACCGATAAGCCGAAATTGGATATACTATCACGGGTAGTTACTGTAAATGTCTTGTTCAGCATGTCGTATGCATTTTGTGATTTACCAAGCCATAATTCCTCCTGAGCCAAGAGTGAGCTAATTGCTGTTTTATTAAATCTCACAGCCGTTAAAGCATAGCTTTCGATACCATCATCATTGATATGTAACCAAGGCAAAAGTCCTTGAGCTTCTGTAGCCCAAGTGGCCGCCTGAGTAACCGACTCCTGGATAGTTAGACGCAATCCGAAATTATTCTTTTCGGCAGAGGGAACCTCTCCCCAGATTCGGGCAAGGTAGAAATAAGCCATAGATTTGAGTGCCAATGCTTCACCTTTATACAAATTGCGATGATAGGTATTTAGCACACCAGCATCTGCCTTATTTACTATATCAAGTACATCATTTGCATCTTTTATCACATCGTAGAAATATCCCCAGTCAGTAAGCTGTTTCACATTACGCTGATCGACAGTAAGCTGTTGGTTTGCTACCGCTTGCTGGTAGTTAACGGCAACGTTCAGATCTCCTGTTCGTGCCTCACCATACATTACCCAGGCATAATTAGCCAATAATGCTCTCCTAAGATTAACATACCCCCCAATAACAGCTTGTTCTACTCGTTGCGACGAATTATAATAGCCGCTAGCAACAGTCCTGTTTTCTAAATCATCGATCGTCAGGGAATCCTTACACGAAGAAAGGAGAGTTAGTGCTACGATCGGGATGAACTTCCAAAATTTCATATAGTCCATTTTTTATATCATCAATGTTAAAAAACCAATTTCAAACCCAATACAACCGAAGATGACAGTGGGGTACCAGTAAAACTCAAGTCGCTTTTCCTAATTCCGGCGATATTCTCTTCCGGATTAACGCCGCTATATTTTGACAGTGTAAGCAAGTTATCTCCACGAACAAACACGACCACATCACTAATTGATGCCATACGTTTAAACATAGAACCGAAATTGTAGGAAACAGCTACCTTATTCAATCGAATAAAACTTCCGTCTTCAACCTGTCTAATTCCTTGATAAATGGTACGACCGTTAGCATCTGTACTGGTGGTGTAATACGGGCTTTCACCATTTTTAAGTGGAAAGTCGTTGCCTACATTGTCTGCGTAATATTTACTTGTAAAAGATTCAGCTGAAACATCTGCACCCCATGCATAAGTTAATGTCATGCTGGCCGAAATATTTTTATACCTCAAAGTATTACTAATACCTCCAAAGGCCTTAGGTTCACTGTTACCAATTATTTTTAGTTGTTTACCTTGATAGGCAACTAAGGAAGTTAAAGCATCCCCCTCTGTTAGCGTGCTCAGGTGAACTAAATTGGTATTGTTAATATCGGCAGGCATGGTCCTTACTTTATTCTTATAGGCAGCTATATTCAAGTTACTAGACCAGCTGAAGTCGCGCTTGTTTATCCATTTTCCATCAAGATTAAATTCAAATCCTGAAAGGCCAAGTGATCCGCCCATTTCATATTGATAATCAATACCATTAATATTAGGCAAGTATCTTTGGTAGATAAAATCCTTATAAATCTTATTGAAATAATTAACAGAAAAGTTCATGGATCGATTAATATCCACTGCAACTCCGGCATCAAACTGATAAACATTTATACTCTTTGCATCTTGAAAAGCCGGATAAAGCAGGCCTATACCTAATTCATTACCACCGAAATAATCTCCATATCCCTCCAATTGTCCTCTATAAATCTCCGGTTTATTCAATATTCCGGTTTTACCGATTGAAGCATTAACTTTAACTGGTATTTTTAAGCTGTTTTTCAAATCATAATGAATACCTAACGCCGGATATAACGCCCATTTCTTTTCATAGAATGAACTTCCATCTGTACGAAGAACCATGTTTACCGTCATGTCTTCCTTATATTTGAATTTCCAGATTCCGTAAAAGGAAAATAGCTTTTCCATCTCGTGATCCGAAAATGCATTTGTCTGACTTGCATTGTACCCGGTAACTACTTTTACATAATTAGAGCCTCCGTTTTCCAGACTGCGCTTCCCATCCACCGAAGTCAATCTGTTATCGGTGTTTCTGAGCTCGTTTCCGATCGTCATGTCTAATTTTAAGGCGTCGGAGAAATCATGAAGATAGTTTAAGGAAGTATTTACGGTAAGTAACTGTCTCTTATATGCAGCGCTTGCTGCGTAAATATTGCCATCTAATACATTTGAAGGAACATACATATCGCGACTAGCACCTTCATAAGACAATCCGGCTACCGAACTGATTTTAAACTTAGGGCTAAACTGATAATTGAGTGCCATAGAAGAAACCAACCCGATATTTCTATTCTTATTCATGAAGAAACTCTCATCGTTAACAACAGGAAGAAGAAGATCGCGATTAAATTCTCCTGCATAGCGGCCATTCCTGTTCGCAAGTGCCAGGTTATTAAAGAAATGTACCGAAAACTCCTTTGAAATATTATACTTGGCGTTTAGAAATAAAGACTGGCGTCCAAATCCGGAACCCTTTATTGTGCCTTTATCCTGATAATTTGTTAAACCAAACAGATAAGAACCGAAATCGCCACCACCATCAACAACTATATTTTGCTCATTAACTATGCCTCCGTTCCCATAAACTGCCCTACGGCCGCTGGTATTGAAATTATAGAAAGCATCTTTTTGGTGGTCCATGTCCTGCAAGAAGTTGGCTCCGCCAAAAGCACTTCCTCTAACATGAATAGCTCCGGTCTTCCCTTCTTTCATGATGATATTAAGCGCTCCATTTGCCGCCAATACCCCATATTTAGCAAGGAGATCTATTTCCTTAATGACTTCGACTCGTTCAATCTGATCGGAAGAAAAATAACTAAGGGGGTTGATTCCGGTTACATTTGATGGACTTGAGATAATGGGGACACCATTAATCATAATAAGTGGCATCGTAGATTGATCCGTTGGATCCAGGTTTAATCCGCGAAGATTAATGATGGACTGGGCACCAGGAGTACCTGACCAGCTTTTTATCCTTAATCCGGCTATGTTGCCTTGTAAAACATTCTCAAGACCACTTCGGTTGGATAATACCACACTATCTACCACCAGGGTATCCTGTGCGTGTACTTTCGATATTCCGAGGAATACGAGAAAAAGAAACATAGTTTTCCAAATACATTTGGGTAGTAATTCCATAATTTATTCTTTCAAAATTTGTTTAGGGAACAGGTATACTTTTCTATCAGCAAGAATTCCTTATTCCTTTTATACTTATTACTTGTTACTTATCTAAAGAGCCCTACACTCCTTTGTTTGATGATTGGTTGGTTGGTGGTTGTTTGTTTGCTTGGTGTTTGTTTGTTTGGTGATTGTTTATTTAGTGTTTGCTTGGTATTTGTTTTGTAGTTGTTTGGTATTTTGTTTAGTAAATATAAACTTTATTTGGATTTGTTTAGTAAAAATAAACTTTTTTATTTGTTTAGCAAAACTAAACTTTGTTTATTAAGACAATACATCAAAAAGATTAAAGAATTATAAATTCTTCACCCAATTAAGACCAGTCCGGTTAACATACAGAAAACACGAAACCACATACAAGACTAATAAACAAACACTTACATCACAGCAATTAACTCAAAAAGGTCATCCTTAATAGGTTCTGATATCAGTAATACATTTTCTATCTTGCCTTGGTCAAATTCTACCAGCTCTTATATTATGAAGCATAATTTCTCTTTCAATACCCATATTCAAGTTTTTTGGCTTATTTAGGATGCCATTGGTAGTGCTATAAGTTTTTGTCAATACTTTCAAATTATTGACTTCTACCAAAAACAACATACAATCAGATAATCAAGAAAAGTATTTATTTGTTTCTTAATCCAAAACCCATATATATTTGACTCCTAACCGACATATATATATATATATATCCGAGCAAACAGACTTGAAAAAAGAATTCATCTTTCTCGACAAAGGGTTCAACAGGCTACTTCCTCCAGAAAAGGAGATGATGATTAAATTTGAACAAGAAGCTGAACAACTAACTGGAATAACTGAACCTATGGGTGTTAGAGAGATTTCATTAGAAAGAAGCAAAAGAATAGGCGTTGAGCAAGGTATTGAGCGAGGCACTCTTTTAGAGCGCGCCAAGGCTTTGGAAGAAAAAAAGCAAATTGCCCGTAATTTCAAAAACAAAGATATTGCATTCTATATAATTGCTGAAGCCACAGGCCTTTCCATCAAAGAAATCGAGACGTTATAAGCTACACGACATCATACAACCTCCTCCTCCCATAACTTCCCTTACATAAGGTAAAAATATATTTCTTATCTTGTTTCGTAGAATCCCACCAGCTCTTACCTTATGAAGCATAATTTTTCTTTTAACACCCACAATCAGGATTTTTGGCCTATTTACGAAGCAATTAAGCACATTTATCCGATAGGAATTAAGCGAATATCAAATGCATACTTTGACTACCCTGGGATAAAGGAACTGGGCACCAAATTAGGTAGTGCTATTAATGAAGCAGAAACATATAAGTCATGGACTCAATTCACAGAGGAAATCAGTAAACACTATAATTTGGAAGTAATAGGAACTACCTACGGACAAGCTCCTAGTTATAGTGCCGATATAATAATTGAACAAACCGAAACAGAAACTTTCAAAACCGTAAAAAAGCTGAGCTTTGCAATAAGTTTAGTCGGTAATTTTTTCACAATTTATGGTGTGGATGAGACTTTCATAATTGAGAAAGGCGATGGTGCTTACCCAATGCATTATCCTTCAATAAATATAGTAACAGCATCCCCATTTAAAGAATTCGAATCGATCTTTAAGGAGCTTAAAGAAACCATTGAAACCAAGTTTAATGACTACAAGTTTATACCTTATGCTGTTAATTTGATGGTAATCGATGGACTGCAAGTAATGTATCTGGATGACAAGGAAGAGTACACAATATATAACGCATTATTTAATCAGTTTCTTGATTCATATGACAGCATGTTTTTAAGAGGTGATCAATATTTTGGGTATACTGATTGGCAAACTGGGAACTCTGATACTCTTAAAATTGTAACAGTTGTGCTTTCGCCCCCACCCCCTCCGTTTTAGGAAAAAAATCTACTTCTTTCTGTTACTTCTGTTGTGTACCCAGTCGGAACCGCTTGTATTCCCCGTAGGGAATAATGAGGCTTTTCTGAGGGGTCTCTCAGGCTCTTCTCAGGCCAGCGTGAGGTAAATCGCCTGAGTTGCCCCTGCCAAACTCCTGCTCATCCCCTGACTAATCTGTTCTGGCTCCCAGCACGAAATATGGTCCTTACGAGACCTAATTATGTTAAAAAGATTATGCAAAACAGCGAAAGCAGGCTAAAGCTTCTGTCCAAAAAAACACACAATATATTATTCATGTTAACTTTCAATTAAAGAAAAGACAATCCCTTTTTTATTTTCGAAAAATTGCTATAAAGTTCCTTGATTACGCTGGCACGCGGATTTGATTTTTGAACGAAAATCTAGGGCATCTAGTATAATTTAGGCAGAAAATTGATCAACAGAATAAGTGAATAGAAACAACTTTGTTTAAGGCTTAATTGTGAACAAAATGAATGAACTCAACCATCAAACAAAACAACCTGTAAAACAATATATTAAAAACAAAAAAATCACCCAAAAACTAATTTCCACTCTTAAAGCATGGAGCATAAGATTGGTCAAACTGAATGTAATGAACGAAAATCATTGAAGGAACTGTAATAAGTTTGTTAAACTATACAACGGTGTAATTATTTGTCCTAAAAATTATTCACAGATAGTATAGGTTAAACTAATTTACCGCTCATAGTGTTAAAAATTTGCCGTTCATCCTTTCCAAGTTTAGCATTACTGTTCACAGTGATGTTGATGGTTTTTGGAGGAGAGGTTAAGGGGCAAGGAAGAATATATGCAAACAATGTCATAAGCTCAAATTCTGGAGTAACTGATGAGGGAAATGCAGCATCTTCTAATGAACTATTTGCAAAAATGTCAGTTGGGGCACTTAGTGGAGCCGCTTCAATTCAATTGGGATTCAGTACAACCGTTCCTGCCAACCAGACAGTATACATAAAAGTAAGTTCGGCTGACAACATTACAATTACGGCAGCCAATTCGGGATCACCTGTTGCTATTCCCTCTCCCCTAATATTTAACTCTCCTGACAACAACTATTTTATAGGAATAACTTCTACCAATACCTTTAATTCTATTACCATAAAACTAAACTACAATTTATTATCATCAACTAATAACAAGGCAAATCTATACTATGCATTTTATAATGTAACAAATCCTTCTAACTGTGGATTACCATTTGCTACCTCCACTGAAACAGGTCTTTTAAGTTCGATCCAAACCCCTGGCTATGCTATTGATGGCAATATCACTACATCTGCTAACTTAAACGTAACCTTATTAGGTGAAGCAAAAGAAATTATTTATTTCCCTGAAAACTCCAATACAGGTGATGCTATCCGAACTTCATTCATACTTCCTGGGGGTATTGCCGTTCTAGGAAATATGTCTATGCAAGCTTTTAATGGAGCCAATCCTGTTGGAAGCCCTGTTGTACTAGGGAGTTTGCTAAATATAACATTGACAGGACAAACGCAATACACTTTTGATTTTGTTCCTAGTGGAATTTTCGACAGGGTTCAATTTAAGCTTGGAGGACTACTTAGCCTTACTGGTGGACTAAATATAGTTGAGGTGCAAAAAGTACCCAATATTTCGATAGAAAATGCCTCTATCCTTGGCCTATTGAATATATGTGGAACCGCAGCTACAATTAAAATTCAAAACCCCGAAAGTGGAGTAACTTATAATTGGTACAGTGTTGCTTCAGGAGGAAGCCCCATTTTTACAGGCGCATCTTATCCTGTTACAGGATTAACTAATGGAACAACTACCAACTACTACGTTGAAGGAGTAAAATCAGGTTGCAGCAATCAATTAAGATACAATGTTCAAGTAAAATCTCTGCCATTACCACAAAACAGCCCAATTACAGGGCTTAACTCCGTTTGCAACGGATCTACTATCACATTAACAAATGCTACATCTGGCGGTGTTTGGACAAGTAATGATCCCACTAAGGCAGAGGTTGATGCGAATGGTAAAGTGACTACACATCAAAGTGGAAATGTAACTATAAGTTATACAACTAAAGATCTAACTACTAGCTGCGAAAACACACAAACATTTGCCGTTACAATATTACCAACCCCAACTTTAACATCAATTCCAAACCAATTATGGTGCGCTGGTTATTCAATAGATTTAACTACACTAAATCCAACTTCAAATATTGCTGGGGGCACATATTTGTGGTCAACTGCACAAGGTGGAGCGGCTTTAACATCTACAACAGTGACACCTCCTCCTGGTGTAAACAAATATTGGGTAAGATATACCTTGCCTACTGGCTGCTATAGTGATCAAAGTCTTGATATTACAATTACTTCACCAGCTCCCCTTTCCATAATACAATCGGCCTCCGCAATAAATCCAGGAATCAGTGTAACATTGACTGCTGTTTCGCCTGGATCTACAATAAAGTGGTATGACCAAACTGAGACCGAAATTACCTCTTCTGGAGGTGTTGCAACAGTCGGCCCATTTTCTACCCCAGGAACATACACCTACAATGTTATTTCTACAAATGGCCCCTGTTCTAGTTCTGGAACAGCTACAGTTACGGTTTACGATGGAACAATCTGTCCAACTTTAACTAAAAGAGTTTATGCCAATTCCACAACCTGGTCAAGCGTAATAACTGGAAATGTTACAAATAAAGATAATGCCGTAGATGGGAATCCAGCTACTGCTTCACTTATGACTAGTGGACTAGGATTACTAGGTGTTGGAACTGTAACTCAAGATCTCTTTTGGAGTAGCCAAGTTAATGCAGGAACCCCGGCTACAGTAAAATTAGGTTTATCAGCAGCACTTCTTTCTTTACTTCCAAATTTATCAATAGTTGGTATAAACAGTGACGGATCAGAGATTGGAACCCCGCAAATTATTAATGCATCCTTATTAAAATTATTACCTGGCGACAATACATTCGAATTTACAATTACCCCATCAACCAGTACAGGCCCAAAAGCATATAGGGGTGTTAGAATTGTTTTAGGCTCACTATTAAGCTTAGCACAAAACGCACAAATTTTTGATGCTTATTATACCCAACCTACACCTGCTGTTGATTGTACCAAAGGGGACGTTGTAGATGTACTATATGGTGTAAAAGATCTTGGTATCGGCGCTTTAAATGTCAGTGTTGGGGTATCTGATGCACTAAAATCTATAGATGGCGATATAAACTCATATGCTGTAATGTTTAGTGGTGTTGGCCTATTGGCCCAAGCCAGAGAACTAGTTATGTTTTCAAGTCCAAGTTTACCGAGCGACTCAATAAAAATAATTGTATCTACGGGAGCATCGCTACTTGGTGTAAACCTGCTTACCGGCTTTTCAATACAAAGATATTTAGGGGCTTCTCCTGTTGGCCCTCCCCTAGATCAATCAAGCAATCTACTATCAATCAAATTATTAGCAAACAACACAAGAGCCGCTATTATCTTAGCACCTACGCCTGAGCCCTATGACAGAATAGAAATTCTTAACGGCGGGCTAGCAAACGTATTAACAACAATCAATATACATGAAATTCAGCGTGTAACAAACACAAAACTCCCTTCCGCACCTACCATTGATAATAATATCTCCGTTTGTAAGGGAGATCTAGTTACACTGCCCACGCCAACTGATAACTGTACTACATTTGAATGGTATGATGCGCCAGTTGGTGGAAATTTAATTACTGGAACAACAATTAATACTACTTCTTACACAGGCACAGTAACATTTTACATTCAACCAGTAAGGTTTGGCTGCAAATTACTAACTAGAGGCGCAGTAAATATAACGATAAATGATTTACCTGTTTCTCCGCTCCCAACTGCTGCTGCGATATGCTCTGATGCAAAAGGAGTATTTGTAGTTTCAAATCCAACCGCAGGGTTAACTTACAATTGGTACGCAACTGCTTCGGGCGGAACATCCCTATCTACAGGTACAACATATACTACGGCTACACCATCGGCTAACGGTGATACTTATTATGTAGAAGCCACAAATGGCACATGCAAAAGCCCACGCGTGTCCGTTGCAGTTACTGTAAATCCATTGCCTACAGCTACAATTTCAGGTACAGCCTCAATATGCAAAGATGCAACGGCTCCATCAATTACTTTTACTGCTAATGGCGGTACAGCACCATATACTTTCACTTACAACATTAATGGGGGCAATTCCCAAACCGTCTCTACCACTACTGGAAATTCAGTAGGCCTATCCGCTCCTACCGACGTATCTGGATCGTTTATCTATAACCTAATTAGCGTAAAGGACAACAGTTCAACTCAATGTGTGCAAAGTCAAACAGGAACAGCAACGGTAGTCGTTAAAGCAACACCAACACTAATATCTCCTTTACCAACTGCCACCTGTAGCAATACAGTCTTTAATTATAATCCTATTAGCTCAATAAATGGAACGGTTTTAACTTGGACAAGGGCAGTTGTTTCAGGAATAAGTAATAGTGCGGTTACAACCCCCAATTCAGGACCAATAAATGAAACACTAATTAATACAACAACTTTACCAATTGATGTAATTTATATTTATAATTTAACTGTAAATGGATGTTCTAAAGATTTTGAAATTAAAGTAACTGTTAATCCAATACCAAAACTTAGCTCAACACAAACTCCGTCCCCAATTTGTAGTAATACAATTTTTAATTATACTCCTGAAAGCACTACAGATGACGTTACATTTACGTGGACTAGGGCTGCTGTCCCTGGCTTAAGTAATGCTGCTGTTACTGATGAATCCATTGGATCAATAAGCGAAAAATTAATCAATACCACATCACTACCGATAATAGTTACATATGTTTACTATCTAACTAAAAATGGCTGTACAAATACAGAAGGAGTCATAGTAACGGTAAACCCATCACCATCCATTACTTTAGGAAGTACCCCTTTTGTCTGTCAAGAGATTACTAACACTTCTTTAAGTTACTCTGCACGAATTGCAAACCCAACAGTATATAGTATAACATGGGGTAATTTAGCGCAAACCGGAGGTTTTTCGGACGTTCCATTTTCTACATTACCATCATCTCCCATAAGCATAACTGTTCCTGCAAATATTGCAGCGGGAACTTATTCAGGCACTCTTACTGTCAGAAACGGAAATGGCTGTATAAGCGCCCCAATAAATTTTAATGTAGTGGTACATACAAAACCTGGACAAGCACATATTTCAACTCAATAATCACATTTTTTACTTAAACAAAAAATAATCATGAAAACGAAAATTTCAAAAATCAAATTAACAATAGCACTACTATTTGCTTTTGTATTACCTGTAAGTGTTTTAGCTGCAACTCCAGATATTTATATCTGCGGAACAGGATCAGTAACTCTTAGTTATACCAACCCTGACTATACATTGGCCACAGGAGATAGAGTATTTTGGCAGAAAGTTGATGCCGCAGGAGTACCTATCGCAGGCTCCGCTGTAGTTGAAAAAGTAGTATCAGCAACGGAAACTGGAGCTCTAATAGTAACAGGAGGCACAGATCTTACAGGTGCTGGTGAGCATTTTTGGAAATCGCATGTTATTAGTGCTGCTCCAGGTGGATGTACCGGTGATGTATCTTCGGCTATAGATGTTTACCTATTACCTCCATTTGAAGTAACTCTAACACCAGCAAGTTCAACCTATTGTGAGGCTGGATCAACAAATACTACTAAAACAATAGTAACTGCTGCTGCTGCTGTTACTGCAGGCAATACTCTTCCTGCAGGTGTGGATTTTGCTTATGATTGGTCAGGATCTACTACTAATGCAGGTACTGTTGATGCTACTGATCAAACAAAATTTAACATGACTAGTACTACTGTGGGTACCTATACCATTACATCAAAAGCTAAATATGTAGCTCAAGGAGGCAAGCTAGTGAAAGGATCTACAGGAACACCATGTGAAGAAACCGGAAGCACGACAATAAAAGTTACTCCAAAACCTGGTACACCAACTATATCAGTTTCTTAGATTAATTATTTCAGTATTCATGTTTAACAGAAAAATAAGTTTTGTGTCAAGTATGCTGTTGCTCAGTGCAACGGCATGCTTTGCGCAAGCTGCTGATCCGCAAACTGTGAATCTCCCTGCGGGAGGTACTTTAAAGTTGCGGGCAAATTCTGTTAACGCATCTACTTACCAATGGTTTAAAGACAATCAAATTATACCGGATGCTACGACTATCGAATACATTGTTACCATCCCTGGTATCTATACCGTAGTATCCTTTAATTCAGGAGGCTGTGAATCAGATGTTTCTGACAAAGTCATTGTTTTAGGCCCACCAGTAAACTTACTAAGTGCCGATGTGATGATTACTAAAACATCAGACAACCGCGCACTATCACTAAACGACGCATTTAACTATTCCATTAACGTAAAAAATAATGGAAGCGACAAGGCAACTAATATCAAAGTTACCGATCAACTACCTCCAGAAGTAGAGTTTCAAGAGCTCACCCCTACTGCAGGCAGTAGTGCAAGGTATAGCTTTGCTACCAGAACCGTTCTATGGGAAATAGACAAACTGGAAAACGGAGAATCTGCCGATTTAAGAATAAAAACAAAGGCAATCAAACCTGGTGAAATTATAAACACGGCTACAGTTTCGGCAAATGAACCAGATCCTATTCTAGCTAACAATACCTCTACCGCAACAACAGTAGTGTCGGATATTTTTATTCCAAACGTATTTACGCCAAACGGAGATGGAAAAAATGAAACCTTTACTATACGTGGCATAGACCACTATGAAAATGAAATCACCATCCTAAACAGATGGGGAGGAACCGTTTACTTTAAAAAAGGATACAATAATGAGTGGACTGGCCGTGGACTTAATGAGGGTACTTACTTCTACCTGTTAAAACTGAAAATAGGTAATGAATGGAAAATATATAAGGGATACATCACTTTATTAAGAGGCAGACAATAATGAAGAGAATCTTACTCCTATTTTTTATATCTATCGGAATTGTTTGTACTTCTAATGCACAACAAGACAGTCAGTTTACGCAATACATTTTCAATACCATTCATATTAACCCGGCTTACGCAGGTTATAAAAAAGAACTTTATATACAAGCTTTTTACCGCGCCCAATGGGTTGGCGTAAGGGGCGCACCAACTACAGTTTCTGTGGCAGTGGATGGTGCTATTGAAGAAGGTGATGTCGGTCTTGGATTTATTGCCTCAAACGACAAAATAGGTGCTCAAAAGAACCTTTCTGCATATGCCAATTATGCCTATAAAATCCAATTGGGTTATGATGAAAACTCTAAACTCTCTTTTGGTTTAGCGGCAGGCGTAATGCAACTTAGCCTTGATGGTGATAAATTAGATGCTATAGATCCAGGTGACGAAATTATCCCGGATGGAATGCAATCGAGGTTTTTCCCTGATGCCAGAGCCGGAATCTTCTATTCTAATGAAAAATACTTTGCCGGACTTTCTGCAAGTAACCTCATAGCGAGCTGGGCAGCAAAGAGCTATAGTAACAACCTTCTTGTTCCTGTTCCTCAACCCCACATATTTTTAACAGCAGGAACTATGATACCCATTAGTTACGGATGGGCTATAAAACCTGTTATTTTATTAAAAGACGATATTAAAGGTCCAACTTCTCTTGACGTTAATGCCTTCCTCCTGCTTAATGAAAAAGTATGGATTGGTGGCTTTTACAGAACAACTGTTCCTTTGTACAATAAAAAGTATCTGCAAAACAACCTTACTAAAAAAAATGCATTAGGCATGATGTTCGAGCTTTTTGCAACAGAGAATTTAAGAATTGGCTATTCTTATGACTATTCGCTAAACAAGCTACAGTATTACAATTATGGTAGTCATGAATTTTCTGTAGGTATTTATTTAGGGCCTAGAAACATGAGAAAAATGAGATCATTAAGATGCTATGATTTTTAAAAGTATCTTCCCTTCTTTATCACATCTTTAAAAACAAATCAAAATACACCGACACTTCAGGTATTGTTTTGTCCGTTTCGGCACTAAACACCTTTAATTGATCCTCCTAAGCATTCATTTTTGTGGAAACACAATTTCATGAGGATTTTATTATTGTCATTATCGTTGGTTACCGGCACAAGCACTTTATGTGCGCAGGATACACTTGAAAAAAATAAAACGATTCAAAAACGTTATCCTGTTTTTAAACTTGTAACTATTCAAAAAGATTATTTCGGCGATTCTGACTATAAAGTATATTCTAAAAATGGCAATTTGGAGCATGAGGGAGAACTTTCTTCCAATCGTTTCAATATTTCAACCATCATTCCTCTTTATTCAAAAAACAAACTTTCTATGCACGCAGGTATTACATACACGCGTGAAAACACAACTTACTTTAACAAAACCACTCCTGATTTATACCGCAAATCACACTGGAACACAGATGATTTTGATGCCGCCTTTTCCGTAATGTATAGTGGTAAATTGTTCAACAGACCTATCTTCCACAGAGTTTCCTTCCTGTTTGGAAGCTCAAATTTCATTGGCATTAAAAAACTAACCGGCTCCTTTTCAACTTCAATGATCTTAAAAGCAAGCCCTGAAACTTTAACCACTTTAGGTGCTTTTGTAAATTTAGACCAGTCGAGCCTCGTCCCCTTCTTTCCTTTATTCTCTTATTGGCATAAATTCACTAATAGTCTTTGGGAATTGGATGCAGTACTTCCTCAAAAAATTATATTTAGAAGATCCAGTACATTAAATGGCTGGGTTAGCACTGGTGTTGAACTTAACGGCAATTCCTTTTTTCTAAAACAAGATGCTCAAATGCAGTTCAGGTCAGGGAATTACGAATGGCTTTCAACCGATATTTACATGCATCTGGGATATGATTATCTATTTGAGAAAAACTTGCTATTAGGTTTAAAAGGAGGCTACAAAAACTCGATGTCGACCCGTCTGATAAAAGTAAATGAAAAGATAAATGATTATAGGTCGAGAACCAAAATATCGGCTCCCTTTTTCAACATAAACGCGGCCTTTGTGATAAAATAAAAGTTCTTCGCCAATCATGAATATATTTGCACAAAATGAAAACGAAACTTCCTGTTAAAAGTTTAGTCAGAATAAGCTGCTGTTTTTCTATAGCGGTCAGTTTCTTTTTAATGCTTTCCTCTTTTATAGAAGATGGACAACTATATATTGCTCTGCAAAAATCGGTGTTCTTTATCCTTCTTATGATAATGATATGTTTGTCCAATATTGGCTTATTAGTGATTTTTAGAGACGAAAAAACACCAACCTTAAGTAAATGTCCAGCTTGGTTTTATGTGCTAAGCTTTGCAATGAGTACCGTTGTCATTTTATTCATCTATTGGCTTGGTCAATACCTTAGCAGTCACGACCTAATATTTAAACGAACGCCATTTAAAGTAAAAGGGAATATCATCTACTTGTACCTTAGCATACAAGGATTCGTGATTAATGCTATTGCCCTTCTCCTTCAAAACTTTATTATCGTACAGGATTTCAACACTCAGGTACAGCTGGAAAACTCACGTTTAATTGCTGCAAGATCTCAGGCTGCAAATGAATTATTGCTTCAGCAAATACACCCACATTTTCTTTTTAATGCACTCAACATTTTAAAATCACTAATTAAAAGGAGTCCTGAAAAAGCTGAAGATTATTTAATCCGCTTGTCCGACTTTCTACGCGTGTCTATATCAACTAATAAAACTGGAATAGCACCACTACATGATGAGCTTAAACTATGTGCAGATTACCTTGAAATGCAAAAAGTAAGGTTTGGTGATGCATTGCGCTTTAATTTAGATATTCAGGAAGAAGAAAGTTTAGGTCTTGTGCTTCCGGTCTTTTCTCTTCAGCCACTTTTGGAAAACGTGATTAAACACAATGAACTTACGGATGCTGCCCCACTTAATATAACCATAAGACAAGATGGCAAGTGGATAAGCGTAATCAATAACATTCAGCTTAAATCAAACCAGGAATATTCTACAGGAAGTGGTTTAGCCAATCTTGCGGAAAGATATAACCTGTTATCCGGCGACGAAGTTGACATCAGAGACGATGGACTTACCTTTTCTGTTAGCTTAAAAATATTAAAACATGAAGATTGTAATTATAGAAGATGAGAAAATAACAGCTGAGGATCTTGCTGACCTGATCATTAGACTACAACCTAATGCTCAGATTGTTACAACCTTAGGTTCTGTAAAAGAAGCTATTCACTATTTTAGAATGCACCCTATGCCTGATCTGATCTTTAGTGATATTCAACTCGGTGATGGGTTAAGTTTTGATATATTTAAATCTGTAGAGGTTACAGCGCCAATCATTTTTTGTACTGCTTATGATGAATATGCATTTAACGCTTTCCGTACAACAGGCATTGACTATATACTAAAGCCGATTGTTTCTTCGACAGTTGAACAGGCTTTAAAAAAATATCAAACCTTACGCAAGGAATTTACTACTTCGGCCGTTTCTTACGATTCTATTCTTGATCTATTTGCAAACAAACCTCAACAGAAAGCATTTTCTATTTTAGTTACACTTAAAGACAAGATCATCCCCATAAAAATGGAGCATATTGCCTTGTTTTACATTAAACATGAAGAGACATGCTTATTTACATTTGATGATAAGATGTATGGTGTAAATAAAAAAATGGAAGAGCTGGAACGTATGTGTGGCGACGATTTTTTCAGGGTTAATCGACAATGCCTGTTGAACAGAGCTGCTGTTAAAGATGCCGCTCACTTTTTCTCTCGCAAACTGATCATAAACCTTTCTGTACCGTTTAAGGAAACCATCACCATAAGTAAAGAAAAGACTCCTCAATTTCTAGATTGGCTTGCCAGGAAATAGTTATTACTATTCAACTTCATTTTTGTCCGTTTCGGCACAAATTCTCTTTTCTAATACATACAAATAAATCATCTTTAAATAACTATTAAGTTCGGGTAACCAGAGACCCAATAAATAAAAATGATGGACATTACTATTTTTAAAACTTCGGTACGGGATATGCATGATCTGAGTACCATAAAACACAAAATGGACAATTTGCTTGGCACAAAAAACTGGACCTTTGCTTTCGAGGATGAGGATAAAATATTGAGAGTAGTTAGTGCCAGATCTTATATTCCTGCTGTGAGAAAAATTTTAATGAGGTACGGCTTTCTTTGCGAAGAGTTGCCTTATTCATTAGATGAGTTTAATGTTTAAGATTCTTAAAATTGAAACATAATTATTAACGAACAATATCGACTTTTATAGTGTTGTAATTACTAAACCCATTACGCACTATGAAATCCGAAAATGACGTAATTATAGTTGGTGGTGGTTTGGCTGGCTTAACTTATGCCATTCACCTTTTAAAATTCGGGTTTAAGGTTACACTAATTGAGAAAAACACCTACCCTCATCATAAGGTTTGTGGCGAGTACATTTCTAATGAGGTTCTGCCCTATTTAAAATGGCTTGATCTCGATCCTGCTCAACTCGAGCCGACAACAATTAACCGATTATCAATTTCATCTGCTTCAGGAAAAACAATACACAGCAAGCTGCCGCTTGGTGGCTTTGGAATTAGCAGGTTTACGCTTGATAATTTCCTTAACGAAAAGGCCTTGCAAAATGGGTGTGATATTATAACCGACTTAGTAACCTCAATAGATTTTAAAGATGAAACTTTTAGCGTTGGCACAACAAAAAGCGGCTTACTCAATGCCAGGATAGTAATTGGCGCCTATGGGAAGCGCTCTTCTCTAGATCAAAAAATGGAACGGCTATTTATTCAAAAAAAGTCGCCATGGCTTGCGGTTAAAGCACATTACAATGGAGATTTCCCTGATGATTTGGTTGCGCTTCATAATTTCAAAGGAGGTTATTGTGGGGTATCTAAAGTAGAGAATAGTGTTATCAACATCTGTTACCTAACAGATTACCAAAGTTTTAAAACTCACAAAAACATTGCAGATTTTCAAAAGCAGGTGCTTTATCAGAACCCTCAGCTAAAAGAGATATTTGAAAAATGTGTTCCATTATTTGATCAGCCATTAACGATAAGTCAGGTTTCTTTTGAGAAAAAAGAGCCGGTCTTTAATCATGTTTTGATGATTGGAGATACCGCAGGGTTAATCCACCCACTTTGCGGAAACGGCATGGCGATGGCTATACATAGTGCCAAAATTTGTGCTGAATTAACCATTCAATTTTTAAACGGAACAATCTCCTCCAGATCTGTATTTGAAAGCAGCTATAAAAAAGAATGGAATCGGAATTTTAAAAAAAGACTTGCTGTTGGAAAACTCTTATCATGTATTATAAGAAAAGAAAAACTGTTTGCTCCATTGTTAAATCTATTGATTAAATTCCCTTTAATATTACCTGCTATAATAAAAAAGACCCACGGTAAACCGATAATCTAAATGCTTGTAAACACCAGTCGAAGAAGCGAAGAGCCTGAAATAATGGACAATTTCTCTATGGAAGGAGAAATATTAAGGGATGCTTTAGACAAAATTGCAAGCATAAACAGGTTGCTAGGTGGAAATAAGGTGACACTGCAGGGGGTAAATTCTTTAATTAAAAACCATACACCAGCGGAGATCAGCATTTTAGATGTAGGTTGTGGCAATGGTGATATGTTGAGAACGTTGGCAAGCTACGCTACCAACAACAACTTAAAGTTTAATTTGGTAGGAATAGATGCCAACAGCTATACCGTTAACCACGCCCGGCAGTTGTCCAAAAACTACTCCAACATCAGCTACGTATGTACAGATATTTTCGATGAAATTGAACAATACAAAAAGTATGATATTATCCTTTGCACATTAACACTTCATCATTTCAAAGATGCGGAAATCCTAAAACTAATGAGTGGATTTAGAAAACAAGCAAGGATAGGCATTGTTGTTAATGATTTACATAGAAGCGCTGTTGCATATTATTTGTTTACCCTAATATGCTTTGTTTTCAGGCTCAATAAGATGTCTAAAGATGACGGATTGGTTTCAATACTCAGAGGATTTAAAAAGCAAGACCTCCTATCCTATTCCAAAGCGTTGAACTTTAAAAAACATACCATAAAATGGAAATGGGCATTCCGGTATCAATGGATCATTCCAACTTTCGATTAGCAAAACCATAAAAATCTCCCATGAGCGTCAAGATCAAAACCGTTAGTAAGCTGCTGCCCCAGTATTCAAGAAAAACTGAAGAGATTGTTCCCTTTTTAGATTCATGGTTAAGTGGACAAGATGAACGCTTTATTAAAAAAGTAAAAAAGATATTTGAAAACGCAGGAGTAGATCAGCGTTATTCCATCATGTCGCCGGAAGAAGTTTTTAGTGATTTGACTTTTGAACAAAGGAATGACATATATGTTAGGGAAGGAATAAAGCTTGGCACAGCATGTTTAAAACAAGCTCTAGAAAAAGCTTCGTGGCAAGCTCAGGACCTTGACTACTTAATTACCGTAAGCTGTACAGGTATTATGATTCCATCGTTGGATGCGTTCCTCATCAATAATTTAAAATTAAAGCAAGATATAGTTCGCTTACCGGTTACAGAAATGGGTTGTGCCGCCGGTGTTTCGGGTATGATATACGCAAATAACTTTCTGAAATCTAACCCTGGAAAACGAGCTGCTATCATTGCATACGAATCGCCTACAGCTACGTTTCAGGTAAACGATTTTTCTATGACCAACATTGTTAGTGCTGCAATTTTTGGTGATGGTGTAGCGTGTACATTGCTTTCTTCTCATGTTGATGATGTAGGGCCTGAAATTATTGCGGATGAAATGTATCATTTCTACAACGCAGAGCAGATGATGGGTTTTAAACTGGTAAATAGCGGATTGCAAATGGTTTTAGATGTTAATGTTCCTGACACAATAGAAAGTCATTTCCCGGATATAATCCATCCCTTTTTGGCAAAACACAATTTGATGATTGATGATATTGATCATTTGATTTTTCATCCGGGAGGTAAAAAAATTGTACAGCTTGTTGACGATCTATTTGGTAAATTAGGGAAGAACATTGAAGACACTAAAGCTGTTTTAAGGTTATTTGGGAATATGTCGAGCGCTACAGTACTTTATGTTTTAGAACGATTTATGGAGGGTGAGCCAAAACCCGGGGATTTGGGTTTGATGTTAAGCTTTGGACCAGGCTTTTCTGCGCAAAGGATATTGTTGAAATGGTAAAGTAACCACTAGGCAGGGCGGGCGATTTTATTTAGTTTTACATTAATATTAGCAAAGAATAATTTAACATGAATAAAGAAGAAATTTTAACCCACTTACCTTACTCAAAACCATTTTTATTTGTAGATGAATTACTCCACATAGATGAAAATGGATCAAGTGGTACTTTCACCTTCGATAAAGACCTCGACTTTTACAAAGGCCATTTCAAAGATCACCCTGTTACTCCAGGAGTAATTTTAACAGAAACCATGGCTCAAATTGGCCTAGTTTGTTTAGGCATATACCTTACAGGAAGTGCCGAAGGCGGTGTACCGGGACACGTAATGCTTACCTCCACTGCCATCGACTTTATGAAACCTGTGTTTCCGGGAGAAAAAGTAAAGGTTATTGCCGAAAAAGTATACTTCCGCTTTAAAAAACTAAACTGTACAGTACAAATGATAAATGAACAACATGAAGTAGTTTGTAAAGGCACTATATCAGGAATGGTAACCAATAAAATGAATGCATAACAGAGTTGTTGTAACCGGATTAGGTGTTGTTGCCCCAAATGGAGTTGGCTTAACTGCATTTACGGAGGCCATTAAAAATGGCACTTCGGGTATAAATCATGACCCTCAGTTAGAACAATTGCAGTTTTCTTGTCAGATAGCAGGTAAACCTGAGCTATCAGATGATTTTATTGCTCAATATTTTAGTCCTTTAGAGCTAAGAAATTTCAACAGCACAGGCATCCTGTATGGCGTAATTGCCGGTATGGATGCCTGGAAAAATGCCGGACTCGACATCAATCAAGACAGTGATGAACCTGATTGGGACAGCGGAACAATATTTGGAACTGGCACTTCTGGCATAGATAAATTCAGAGAGTCTATTTATAAAGTTGATGAACTGCAACTGAGAAAGCTTGGCAGTACCGTGGTGGTACAAACTATGGCCAGTGGCATTAGCGCCTACCTTGGTGGCAAGCTTGGTCTTGGCAATCAAACCACCACTAACTCATCGGCCTGCATTACCGGAACAGAAAGCATTTTAATGGCCTATGAGCGAATTAAAACCGGTCAGGCGACGAAGATGCTTGCTGGTAGCACAAGTGACAGTGGACCTTATATATGGGCTGGTTTCGACGCTATGAAAGTTTGCACCTATAAACATAACCAATCTCCAAAGCAGGGATCAAGACCAATGAGTGCCAGTGCAAGTGGTTTTGTACCCGGAAGTGGCGCAGGAGCTTTGGTTTTAGAATCCTTAGATAGCGCGCTTAAACGAGGTGCAACAATCTATGCCGAAATACTGGGTGGTCATATCAACTCTGGCGGTCAGAGAGGTTCCGGAACAATGACAGCTCCAAACAGTATTGCTGTACAACGTTGTATTAAAGGGGCCTTGCAAAATGCCGGTATTAAAGCCAGTGAAATTGACGCGATAAATGGGCACCTTACTGCAACCGCCAAAGACGCGACAGAGATTCAAAACTGGAGTATTGCACTGGACAGAAAAAACAAAGATTTCCCTTATATCAACTCATTAAAATCAACAATAGGCCATTGCCTAAGCGCCGCCGGAAGCATTGAATGCATCGCCTCAATATTACAATTGCATCAGGATTTTGTATTCCCCAATATCAATTGCGAGGATCTAAATCCTGAAATAACTGACATTATAGATTTCAATAAAATTCCACAACAATTGTTGAACACAAATGTTAATATTGTGGCCAAGGCAAGCTTTGGCTTTGGGGACGTAAATGCTTGTATTATCTTAAAAAAATACGCTAAATAAAATATGGACAGAGCAGAATTAATAGCAAGGCTTACCCCTATTATTGCCACCTATGCGCAAGATAAGGATGCAGTAGCCTCAATAAATGAAACCACAGATTTCATTAAAGATCTGAAGATCAATTCTGCGAATCTGGTTGATGTAATTTTAGATGTGGAAGAGGAATTTGATATAGAAATAGATAACCTCTCGATGGAACGCATGTTGAATGTAAATGCTGCGATAGAAATTATTGAAGATAAGCTAAAAACAAAATGATAGGCAATGATATAGTTGATCTGGAACAAGCTGTTATTGATAGCAATTGGAAAAGAAAAGGCTATCTGGATAAGATTTTCAATAACGAAGAGCAATTTATGATCACCTCTGGTATTTGCTCTTCTCTTATGGTTTGGTTGCTGTGGAGCATGAAGGAATCTGCTTACAAAATCTATTCAAGGGAGACTAAGATTCGTGAGTTTGCTCCGCTTAAGCTTAAATGCAACAACCTGATTATTTACAATGATAAGGCTACAGGAAAAGTTTCTTATGAAGATGAGGTATATTTTACGGAAAGCAATTTCGATAAAAACTATGTTCATACCATAGCTTCTACTAAACAGGAGGAACTTGAAAAGGTTAGGGTTAAAATAACCGATCAAGCCCCTCCTGATTATAAAATGACTAACCCCAATTCGGTTAGTCACCATGGTGCATACCTTGCACTTGTTTATCTTTAAGCCTATACGTAGGCTTCAGTTTTTAAGTTCTCTTCAATCAACAAGTTAATTATTCCATCTACCAATCCAACTTTAGGTACATAGATTTGCTTAATACCTGTCCATTTCATTAAGGTGATGTAAATCTCGCAGGCCGGGATAATTACGTCTGCTCTATCAGGGTTCAGCCCAAATACACTGATCCGTTCCTTTAAAGAATGCCCGTTTAATTGGTTATATAATCCCTTAAGTTTTAAAAACGACAAAGGCATTCCTTCTTTTTCATCAGACATTCTGAACAGCTTGTTGATGTTTCCACCAGTTCCAATACCCGCTACATTTTTAAGGTTCTTAGTGTTTTCCCTAACCCATAGTCTCATATCTTCCCAGGTTTCATCTTTATCCTGATTATCTAGAATCCTAATGGTTCCAATATCAAAAGATTTAGAAGCAACTGGTTCTTTGTTTACAAAAACAGAAAGTTCTGTACTACCACCACCAACATCAATATAAAGGTAACTCTTTTTAGCATCAAGATTCTCTTCAATATGGTTTGCGTATATGATATTTGCTTCACGCTGACCTTCAATAATCTCGAGGTTGAGGTCTGTAATTTCCTTTATCCTTTTTATTACTTCAGCACCGTTTTCTGCTTCGCGCATTGCTGATGTAGCACAAGCCAGGTATTCAGTTACATGATAAACATCCATTAAGTTTTTAAAGGCACTCATTGTTTTAATAAGGTCTTCTGCTTTACGATCTGACAATCGTTGATCAAGAAACGCATCATCTCCAAGCCTTAATGGCACCCTAACTAAAGTATTCTTTTTATAACTATAGCCTTTTTCCGTTTTTGAGATATCGGCAATCAATAACCTTACAGCATTTGAACCTATATCTATTGCAGCGTATCTTAACATTGCTTTATTGATGTTTATTTTTTAAGTAATTGTAGGTTTGCACCTGCGCCCTAACTTTTGTTGTGAGTCTGTTTTTATGGTATTTATTATTGTTTAGGCGGGTTATATCTCTTGCCTTTACATTGTCTTGTAACTGAAATTCAATGATATCTCTAATTTCCTGTCTTACTTCTTCATCTAAAACCGGAAAGCCTACTTCTACCCTATGTTCAAAATTTCTACTCATCAAATCTGCTGACGAAAGAAACATTTCTTCTTTATTATTATTGCCAAATATGAAAACCCTGGCATGTTCCAGAAACTTATCAATAATGCTGATGACCGTAATGTTTTCACTGAAGCCTTTTATACCCGGAACCAAAGTGCAAATGCCTCTAACTATGAGTTTAACAATTACGCCGGCATTACTAGCTTCATAAAGCTTCTCCACTATACCTTCATCGGCAAGGCTATTTACCTTTAAGATCAGATAAGCCGTTTTACCTTGTTTTGCAAACTTTATCTCCCTCTCTATAAGTCCGTAAATTTTGGTTCTTGATTCAAGCGGAGAAACAATCAAATGCTTAAATCCTTTTATTACCATTCTTTTATTCAGGGCATTAAAAAGCTTAAGCAAATCAAGTGTGATTTCCTTTTTAGAGGTAAAGATGCTATGATCACAATAAAGCTTAGCCGTTTTCTCGTTGAAATTACCGGTAGCTAAATTGGCGTAATAAACTGCCCTTCCCTTCTCCATTCTTTTTACGAGGCAGATTTTTGAGTGTACTTTATAATCCGTTAGTCCGTAATTAACATGTACCCCCTCTTCTTCTAATTTGCTTGTCCAGAATATATTTGCCCGTTCATCAAATCTGGCTTTCAATTCAACCAAACAATGAACCTTTTTACCATTCTTAGCTGCATTGATTAATGCATTTACAACTCTGGAGTTTTCTGCCAATCGATACAGCGTAATGTTGATCTCGGTTACTTTAGGATCAATTGCCGCTTCGCGTAAAAACAGAATGATATAATCGTAAGATTGATACGGTAAATTGATTAGATAATCTCTTTCGCTTAGCTTATTGAAAATACTTTCTGTACGATGTAAACCAGCAACTTTTAAAGGTACGTTTTGTGCATACTCCAGGTCTTTAGATCCTACGTTAGGAAAAGCAATAAAATCACCAAACTTATGATACCTGTTTCCCGGGATTAAACTTTCGGCTTCTACTTTAAGTTTAGTTACCAGAACGGTAAGCATATCAAACGGCATTTCTGTATCATAAAGCAAACGCATCGGCTTACCTTTCTTCCGTTTGTCCAAACTCAATTTCAAGTCTTCAACAAACTTATCGCTTACGTTTTTATCGATATCAAGCTCTGCATCTCTGGTCACCTGAATAGAATAAGCATCTATGATATCATAGTTAAAAACATAGAAAATATCATCCAAACAATACTTAATTATATCTTCTGCAAGGATGATAAATTTAAGTCCATTAGTTTCAGGTAACACAAGAAACCTCGGCAAGTCTGGTGGCAGCTCTATTAACGCATATTTCTCACTCTTTTTTGATGTCTTTTTTGAAAGCCGAACGAAGAAATACAAATACCGATCTTTAAGTTCTGGAAATGGCTTTTCCAAATCAATCATAATAGGAACCAGGTTTGATAGTATCCTGTCTCTAAAATGATTACGCACAAACTCTCCGCGCGAAACGTTTAGCTGAGTTTCGTTTAAAATGAAGATTCTGTTCTGCGCCAGTTCATTCATTAATGTTGCCTGAAACAGTTGTTCGAACTTGCGCTCCTGTTTTACAACAATGTTCTTTATTTCGTTTAGAACCTTTTTAGGATTAAAACCCAGCAAGGCCTTTGCTTTATCATTTAGATTAGATAGTCGACTTAAAGTTGCTACCCTTACCCGATAAAACTCTTCAAGGTTTGATGAGAAGATAGATAAAAATTTTATCCGTTCTATGAGCGGTACTGTCTCATCGGCAGCTTCTTGTAAAACCCGCTCGTTAAAATATAACCAACTGATCTCTCTATTTAGAAACGGCGCCCTTTTTTTCATTAAATATTATTGTTCCTCAAAACTGCGAATTCTATTGTTAAGTAATTGTTAATTATTACTCAATTATTAAATTCAAACTTAACCCTCAATCTGCTTATAAACCCCAGATTGTTATTTTGTCTTTTCTGTAGTTGCTTTTGGTGCAGCAGGTTTAGTTGCTTTCTTAGCAGGTGCTTTACTAGCAACGGGTTTTGCTGCCGCTGGTTTAGCCGCTGGTTTTGCTACTGCTTTTACTGCTGGTTTGGCAATTGCTTTTGGCGCCGGTTTTGGAGCAGTCTTTTCTGCTACTTTAGCTGCTACATCAGGTATTGATTTTGAAATTGCTTTAGCCGCCTTTTCTTCTGTAGCAATTGCTGCTACTTTAACGCTTTGCGCAACAGGTTTTGCTTTTGCAACTGCTTTTTCTACAACTTTCTTAGCACTCTTAGCTCCCTTTAATGTACTTTTCTTTAGCTCTTCAACCTTTTTAACAACCGGCTCGTTTGATGCAACTACCTCATCAACTTTATGGTCTACAACTGATTTTACTTCTTTAAATTTCTTAGCTAATTTTTTGGCTACAAACTTACTTGCAATTTCAATATCCTTACCTATCCTTTCAGCATCATGCCCCAGATGTTTTACAACTTCCAAAAATTTCTCTCTCAAACTTTTCTCTAATTCTTTTTTAGCTGCCTTTTTTGAGCCTTTTTTTTGCACCTTTGAGTTATTGGTTTTCATATGTTCTAAGTTTTAATGTTACAGCTTATGGATTGTCGCAACTATCGTAATAATTTCGTTTTTTTGTACAGGAAATCAATTTTCACTTAAATCTAATATATTTTTCACTATAAAGCTATAATCATGCCCACTTTCGATATTGTAAGTAAAGTAGATGCTCAAACATTTGATAATGCAATGAATAACGCAAAAAAAGAGATCCTTAACCGTTATGATTTCAGTACTTCAAAAAGCACTATTGACCACGATAAAAAGACCAATGTAATTACCATAGTTACAGAGGACGATATGCGCTTAAAAGCTATAGAAGACTCTATAATTTCAAGAATGATAAAGCAGAATCTTGACGCTAAAAGTCTGGATTTCGGCAAAGAACAATATGCATCAGGTAATATGATCCGCAAGGAGATTACCGTTAAAGAAGGTATAGATAAAGAAACTGCAAAAAAGATTGTTGCAAAAATAAAAGCCAGTGGCTTAAAAGTACAGGCATCTATGATGGATGATCAGGTTCGCGTACAAAGTAAAAGTATTGATGACCTGCAAGGTGTAATTGCACTTTGCCGTAAAGAAGATTTTGGACAACCTTTGCAATTCATTAACATGAGGAACTAATGGAAATTGAAGATCATGGTTTTATCTTTTCAGATGATAAGAATAAAATAGATCCTATTGCTATTCATCATTATCTGAGCACCCAATCTTACTGGGCAGAAAATATCCCTTTAGAGATTGTTGAAAGATCTATAGAGAACTCTTTGTGCTTTGGAATTTACAAAGACACTAAACAGGTTGGCTTTGCCAGATGGATAACGGATAAGGCGACCTTTGCCTACCTGGCTGATGTTTATGTAGAAGAAATATATAGAGGACAAGGCTTATCAAAAAAGCTGATGTCGCTAATGCTTTTCCATAAAGACCTGCAAGGGTTAAGAAGGTATATGCTGGCTACTCAGGATGCCCATGGATTATATGCCCAATTTGGTTTTAAACCAATTGAACATCCTGACAGATTAATGGGAATTGCAATTAAAAACCCATACAAAGATTTATAGTATTTTGTAAAAACAGTTTCTTTTAAACTGTTTTTACATCATCATCACTATAATCCTGAATATCTTCGATATACCCGTTTAGAATAAGAAAGTCGAATAAAGGTTTCGCATCGGGAGTTACAGGCATATTTGCAGATGTAACAACTTCATTTGTTTTCTTATCAAGGAATGGATAAGCAAAAAGCTTTACGTTTTTGCTAAACATATCACTCACATAACTTAACAGCTGACTGCTGTAGTTTTCACCAAAGTTAGTTGAATTAAACACAAACTTAAGGTTATTGATATTGGTAGAAATACCTACACTTTTTGGACGGCAACGATCCAAATATTTAGCCAATTTATTGTGTCGGGTAAAGTTGGAAACAATTACTTTATTTCCGGTTTTACACATTTCTTTTGCTCTTTTCGCAACAGAGTTAAGGTCTAATTCATGTAACTCATCTCCGGTTGACAACACGTTAGTCATCAATACCTCTATCAGCACACTAAGATTATCTTCCTGTACATTTTCAGTCTTAACAAATTGATCGACTGCTTTGTTAAGCATGCTAAAATTTGGATGTGATTTTTGCTCGTATTTTGTGCGCAAAATCATAATGTCCTTTTTATACAGCAAATCTTTAGGTAAGCAAGGTTGTCCTTGCGAATCAAAAATAGCAGCATCAGAGAACTCTTTAACAATCAGGTAAAGGTTTAACAAAATGTTATCTGCGCCTTTAAATACCGGGCCGTTTACCGAGATCAGATCAATCTCTACTGAACCAACAGTTAAATTATCGGCCAGCGATTCGATCATCGCTTTGCGATCCTGATTGTAGTAGAACGCTGCGTAAACAAGGTTAACACCAATTATCCCTAATACGTTTTGCTGTAATGCAGCATCAGTATCAAGTAGGCGTACATGGAAAAATATTTCGTTGGGCTCTCCATCAGGTTCTGATTGGAAACGAAGTCCAATCCAGCCATGTGGATCGTTGGATTTATTATAGTTAAGTGTAGTTACTGTATCTGCAAAGGCGAAAAAAGTTCTGTCATCATACTTCTCTCCGCTCAATCTTTCAGTCAATAAATCAAACTCGTGATTTAACATCTTCAATAGTCTAGATTTACTTACGTATCTACCAGACTCTTCCACACCGTAAATTGCATCACTAAATGTCATATCGTAGGCCGACATTGTTTTTGCAACCGTACCGGAAGCTGCACCTGCAGTAAAAAAATTACGCGCCACTTCTTGTCCTGCACCTATCTCTGCGAAGGTCCCGTAAATCCTGGGATTTAAGTTAATCTTTAGGGCTTTACGCTTGGTATCAAGGATTTCTCTTTCCATTTTGCAAAAATAGCACAATCAGATGGATTTAGACGATAAAATCCTTATCTTGATGGCAATTATTTTCACCCTGAAAATCTGTTCCGTTAAATCAATGCTGAACGTTAAAAACCTCGACATACAATTTCTAAATAAAGAGGATAAAACCTGGCTTAAAGCAGTTAACGATGTAAGCTTTTCTATCGAAAAAGGTAAGGTACTCGGTATTGTCGGAGAATCGGGATCTGGGAAATCCGTTACCTCTTTCTCTATCATGAGACTTCATGACCCGCAAAGCACAAAAATTGGTGGCACAATAGAGTTTGATAAAATCAATCTGCTAAACCTAACGGCTGAAGAAATTAGAAAATACAGAGGCAATAAAATTGCAATGATCTTTCAGGAACCTATGACTTCCTTAAACCCTGTATTTACATGCGGGGCTCAGGTTAAAGAAGCTATTGTACTACATCAAAAGCTCGATAAATATACTGCAAAAGATAAAACCATTGCACTATTTAAAGAAGTTCAGTTGCCTCGGCCGGAACAAATATTTGACAGCTATCCTCATCAGCTTTCCGGTGGACAAAAGCAAAGGGTAATGATTGCTATGGCGCTTAGCTGTAATCCTGAAATTTTAATTGCTGATGAACCAACCACAGCACTTGATGTAACAGTTCAAAAAACAATCCTGGAGCTACTACTTAAACTTAAACAGGAGCGCGATATGGCAATGATATTCATTTCTCATGATCTTGCTGTTATTAGTGAAATTGCTGACGAAGTAGCCGTTATGTATAAGGGAGAAATTGTTGAACAAGGTTCCGCTGAGCAGATTTTTCTCCACCCCAAGCATCCTTATACCAAAGGCTTACTTGCCTGCCGACCAGCACCAAATAAACTACTAAAAAGGTTACCGGTAGTGGCCGACTTTCTGAATGAAGATGCTGATCACGCAATGGCCTACTTAATGGAGCAAAATAATTATACTTCTGCTGAAATAGCTCAGAGAAGAGCTGATCTTTATACTCAAAAGCCGCTATTAGAGGTTAAGGATCTTTGCACCTGGTATCCAATTAGGAAGGGCTTATTTGGCAAAACCACCGATTATGTAAAGGCCGTTGATCACATAAGCTTTAATGTTTTTCCTGGGGAAACGCTTGGTCTGGTAGGTGAATCAGGATGCGGAAAAACTACTTTAGGTCGCAGTATTTTAAGACTGGTTGAACCTACATCCGGACAGATTATCTTTGATAGCAATAATATCACTTCTTTAAACAGAAGAGACCTTCGGGGAATGAGAAGGGATGTACAGATAATTTTTCAAGACCCATATTCATCTTTAAACCCAAGGCTTACTATAGGCAATGCATTAATGGAACCTTTACAAGTACATCAGGTATTTGATAATGATGCAAAACGGAAGAATCACGTATTGAGCTTATTGGAACGTGTAGATTTAAAAGCTGAACATTTTAACCGGTATCCACACGAGTTTTCTGGAGGGCAGCGCCAGCGAATTGTTATCGCCAGAGCCCTTGCCTTACAGCCCCGTTTTATTATTTGCGATGAATCAGTATCTGCTCTAGATGTTTCAGTGCAAGCGCAGGTATTGAATTTATTACGACAGTTACAACAAGAATTTGGACTTACTTACATCTTCATTTCTCATGATCTTGCCGTGGTAAAGCATATTTCTGATAGAATGATTGTGATGAATAAAGGGAAGATTGAGGAACAAGGATATCCCGACGATATTTATAACAATCCGCAAGCAGAATATACCCGGAGGCTCATAGCATCCATCCCAGGCTCGGCATCTTTAATATAATTAAGATTCTTTCGACGTTGTTTCTTAATCAGTTTTCAAAACAGCAGATAGTCTAATCAACGTGGTATTAATTGCCCTTCTGATCTCTCTTTCTTTAACCTTATCATATCTTTTCAATAAGATCATCACTTTAAAAATAACTACATCTTTATTGATTGCTATGGTTTTAACGGTAAGGCCTCCGGGCATCACATTGTCTGAATAATTTTCTATAGCTTTATTTAAGTGATTTTCTATAAACTCTGGTGTATAGCCATTAGCCAGAGACATCTCAAACTCAATACTTAGTTTTTTGATGTTTTGCTTAGACTGGTTTACAATAACAGAACTAAAAGCCAGGGAATTGGGAATAATGACCATATCGCTATCTTCATTTTGCAAGATCATATTAATTAGCGTAATGTCTAATATCTTACCCTCATGCTCCCCTACTTTAATGTGATCTCCTAATGAAAGTCGATCCGAAAACATGATAATTAGGCCATTGATCATATTGGCTACATAGTCTTTAAATGTAACCGCCAATGCTGCAGCAACAATGGAAACACTAAATACTAGTTCATCTAATTTCCGATCCGAGAATGAAGTTAAGGCCAGTATAAAGAATACAGTATTTAATATTGACTCAATCCTGTTGATACCCAGAATGAAATTATCCTTGATGTTACTCTTAAATTTATGCTTTTTGATGTACCAATAAATAATTACTAATCTAATGATAGAGACTACCAGACTTGGCCCTAGAAAAATCATTAAAGCGCCCGCTACTTTCGCCAAGTCAGGATAGTCTCTATAGATTTGTGGATTATTGAAATCAAAATAAATCCACAGTAAACAAATTACTGCCTTTATAAGGATCATTAGCAATTCCTTGCCGGTCTTTCTTTCTCTGTCTTCTATCATTTTATGTTGTATAGCTACCTAATCAAAGGTACAAAATAGAACAATCTATCGGTTCAAATTGTTACCTTCGGGTGATTCATATTTTTACTATGGCAAAAAAGAAATCATCGCACTTAGAACTTGTTTTAATACAATTGATTAGTGATGTACTCGAGAAAAATGGCAATGGAGCCCTAAACTACAAACAGGTTTCCGCTAAATTAAATATAACAGATCCTGCCGGAAAAGAAACAATTCTTGAAGTGCTAAAAGAGCAATCGAGAAAAGGTATTTTCTTAGAACCTGAAAAAGGAAAATTCAAACTAAAGGATTTGAAGACTTTTATTATCGGCAAGGTAGACATGACTGCTGATGGTTCTGCATTTGTAGTGCCTGAGGACGAGTTTGAGAAAGATATTTTTGTATCAGCCCGCAAACTTCACAATGCACTAAATGGTGATACGGTAAAGGTTTATATCTATGCCAAAAAGAGTGGTCGTAAAAATGAGGGTGAAGTAGTTGAAATCATTACCCGTGCTAAAACAGATTTTATTGGAGTAATAAAAATCTCTGATCGTTTTGCATTTGTAAATATTGATGACCGTAAAATGCTTCATGACATTTTTGTTCCTTTAAGCGACCTTAATGGTGCTAAAAATGGACAAAAAGTACAAGTAAGCATTACCGATTGGCCTGAAGGTGTCAAGAATCCAATTGGAAAAGTAACCACTATACTTGGCGAGCAGGGTGAGAACAACACGGAAATGAATGCCATCCTGGCGCAGTTTGGTTTTCCACTTGTATTCCCTCCTGAAGTTGAAAAGGAAGCCAATGCAATACCGGAAGAGATTACGGCAGCCGACTTAAAAGGACGTAAAGACTTTAGAGAGACTGTAACATTCACTATCGATCCTGTTGACGCGAAAGACTTTGATGATGCCATTTCCTTTAAAACATTACCAAATGGAAATTTTGAGATAGGTGTACACATCGCAGATGTATCTCACTATGTTATACCGAACAGCCACCTTGATAAAGAAGCATATTCAAGAGCTACCTCAGTTTACTTGGTAGATCGTGTGATTCCTATGCTTCCTGAACGCTTAAGTAATGGGGTATGTTCCTTACGTCCTAATGAGGATAAACTTTGTTTTGCTGCTGTGTTTGAGCTCGACAAGGAAGCAAACATAATTACAGAATGGTTTGGTCGCACAGTAATCCATTCGAACAGACGCTTTAGTTATGAAGAAGCTCAGGAAGTAATTGAGACTAAGGCAGGTGATTACACTGATGAAATCCTTAAACTTAATGAGCTGGCTTATATATTACGCGACAGGAAGTTTAAAAATGGCGCCATTAGCTTTGAAAGTACCGAGGTTAAATTTAAACTTGACGATACCGGCAAACCAATTGGCGTGTACGTTAAAGAACGTAAAGATGCCCATAAGCTTATAGAAGACTTTATGCTGCTTGCTAACAAAAAGGTAGCTGAGTTTATTGCAAAAAAAGGAAAAGGCAAACAGAAATATACTTTTGTATATCGTTCTCACGACTCTCCTAACCTTGAAAACCTTGGTAATTTCGCGCTTTTTGCAGCGCGTTTTGGTTACAAGATCAATATGAAATCGGACAAAGAGATTGCAAAATCTTTGAATTACCTGATGGAAGATGTTGAAGGTAAAAAAGAACAGAATGTGCTAACACAACTAGCCATTCGTTCTATGGCAAAAGCTGTTTATACGACCAAAAAGACCAGTCATTACGGATTGGCATTTGATCATTACACCCACTTTACCTCCCCTATCAGGCGATATCCCGATGTTATGGTACATAGACTTCTAGCTGCTTACTTAAACAACGAAAAATCAGCAAATGAAGAGGAATATGAAATAGCAGCATCTCATTCCTCAACAATGGAGAAACGTGCGGCTGATGCAGAGCGCGCCTCTATTAAATACAAACAGGCTGAGTATCTTGAAGAAAACATTGGAAATACTTTCATGGGCCTTATCTCAGGAGTTACTGAATGGGGTATGTATGTGGAGATCATTGAAAACAAATGCGAAGGAATGATAAGACTTCGTGATATCTCTGATGATTTCTATGTTCTTGACGAAAAGAACTACTGTATAGTAGGCCAACGTAAAAAGAAAAAGTATCAATTAGGCGACGAGGTAAAAGTTAAAGTAAAGAAAGTAGATCTGGCTAAACGTCAAATAGATTTTATTTTAGTACAGGATTAGATAACAACAATAAAAAGAATGCATTCTCCTTCAGAATTATTAAAGCACGTAGAGCAAGCAATAAGCGAAATCCAATACCCAACATATCCTGGCAACTTATATGAGCCCATAAGCTATATTATGAGCTTAGGAGGCAAAAGAGTAAGACCAACCATGCTACTAATGGCAGTTGATCTATTTAGCGGCGATGTGATTAAAGCATTACCGGCAGCTATGGCTATTGAAACCTTCCACAACTTTACACTTATCCATGATGACATTATGGACAATGCCCCTCTTAGAAGAGGCAAACAAACTGTACATGAAAAGTGGGGCACCAATACAGCTATACTCAGCGGAGATGTAATGATGGTTGAAGCCAACAAGCACATCACAAATGTTGATGTAAGCGTATTAAAACCTGCCTTAAATACTTTTAATGCTACTGCTCAAGGTGTTTGCGAGGGTCAGCAACTTGACATGGAGTTTGAAAACCGTGGTGATGTAAGTATCCCGGAGTATATTGATATGATACGCCTTAAAACAGCTGTCCTGCTAGGCGGAGCTATGAAATTAGGTGCAATTGTTGCAAAAGCAACACCAGAAGAAGCTGATCTTATTTATACTTTTGGAGAGAACCTTGGAATTGCGTTTCAACTTCAGGATGACATACTGGATGTGTTTGGCGACCCTGAGAAATTTGGAAAGCAGATAGCTGGTGATATCATCGCAAACAAAAAAACTTTCCTGTTACTAAAACTACAGGAACTTGTAAGCAAAGAGGATCATATCATACTTACAGATCAGTTCACCAACAAAAACATGGAAGATAAGATCAAAAACATTACTGATTTATATCATAGCTATAAGATCAGAGAGCTAGCTACACAGGAAATGAAAAGTTACCTGGACAAAGCATTTACAGCTTTAAGTAAGATTACTGCACAAGAATCCAGAAAATCAGAAATTATTACGTTAGCGGAAGAGCTAATGAGCCGAGAGTATTAATTATCAAATATTAATCTCACCTTTTCACTCGTTAGTGGCTTAGTTATAAAATTCTTTACAAAAGGGAACGAGGTTGCAGTGGTTCTATCAACTGGATCAACAGAGGATGAGACGACAACTACATCAATAAAAATATTGTTGTCGTCCATCATTTGCAAAAACTGAAGACCGTCGATATTAGGCATATGTAAATCTAAAAGAATAATATCCGGTTTATTCTGCCTTATGTAACCAAGTGCGGCTTCGGGATTATTAAACAAGACAACATGCTTTTCTTTATGTTGATTTCTTATCAATGCTTGGTGCACTTTAATAGTCATAAGATCATCATCAACAAGCACCACATGTTTCTTCCCTTGCTTAGCAGAGTCCTTTTCTAAAAGATTATTACTTGCGGATTTACCAAGATTCATACAAAGCTCCTTGATTGCAGCATCCAATTTTTTTGCCTGATAATTAACATCACTTAGTAATTGATTTATTTTTGAAACATCATAACCATTTAACTGGCTATAGCTAGTAACATTAAACAGATTAGATACATTTACAGTAAGCGAGCGTAATTGATTAGAAGTAAGATGTGAATAATCATTAAGCTTATTTAAATGATCTAAACGCTGGTGATTCTTTATAACAGTGCAAACCACGCACTCTATCTTACCTTTCATTAAAGGAGTAAACACAATTTGAAAGGGCAAGTCAACGCCTCCGTTTTCAACCGGAATTCTCATGTCGATACTGAAGCAATTATTCTTAAAACACTTTTCAAGTAGTTTTAAGAATTTATATTTATAGATTTGCGCAATTATTTCCTCAACATTGTCCCCAATTTTAGGGAAACCAGCAATAAATTCCCGTAAATTATTATCAGGAACAATTTTGAAAAATACTATTTCAAATTTTCTATCAATTAGAAAAAATGAACAAGATGAATGCTCCCATACATTACTAACCTGCATTGTTAATCTTATCTAAACTATTATATTGCCCACAATTCATTTTATACGCGGTTTTTTAAATCACTTTATAAGCCTTAGCTTAATACAAATAAGGTCTATGGAACAATTCTTCCCTAATAATTATCCCAGTTCATTTTATGGTTTGGAATTTGTAACCAGCTAAGAGGTTTCTAATTCGACCATATACAAATCAACACAATATAAATCAACTATGCAAGAAATACTGTCAAAAGTACTTATTGGAGAAAGGATCAAAAATTTGAGAATAGATCACCATCTATCTCAAGCGAGTATAGCTAGCATATTGAATATATCCAGAAGTAACTATTCACAAATAGAATTAGGAAATCAGTATCCCACTTTTGACACACTGCATTTGATCGCTAGATATTATAGCAAAAGTTACGAATGGATCTTACATGGGGAAACTAGTGATATTGAAAACCCTGAGCCAACCAACAAGGTCCCATCTCTAATCAGTAACCTTGAAAAATCACTCGCTGGATTTAAAAAAACCATAGAGTCCTTAGAACAGGAATTAATGGCAATTAAAATGAAAGAGTTAAAGGGGCAATAATTCAAGAGACATCAAAGCATCACTTACAAAAAACTCAAGAAAAGTAATTATAAAAAAAGGGCTTCAACGTATGTTGAAACCCTTTTTTTATAAGGTTAATATCTTATTATTCTGCAGATTCAGCTTTAGCTTCTACTTCAGCTTTAACAGCTTTTTTAGCAGGTGCTTTCTTTGCAGGTGCTTTTTCAGCAGCAGCTTCCTTTGCAGGTGCAGCAGCTTTCTTAGCAGGTGCTTTTTTAGCAGGCGCTTTTTCTACAACTTCTTTAGCTACTGTAGGTAATACAGAAACATAAGATTTGTTATCTTGTTTCTTTTTGAAGATTACAGTACCATCAACCAAAGCGAATAAAGTATGGTCTTTACCAATACCTACTCCTTTGTCTGGATGATGTTTTGTACCACGCTGACGTACTAAAATGTTTCCAGCGATAGCATCTTGACCACCAAAGATCTTGATACCTAAGCGTTTGCTATGCGACTCGCGTCCGTTTCTCGAACTACCGGCTCCTTTTTTATGTGCCATTGTTTTATATTTTAATAATTACCTGATTAACCTGGTAATCCTTGTTTAACAACTAATTATAAACTGATACCAGAAATCTGGATTTTAGTGAAATACTGACGGTGACCGTTTTTCTTTTTGTAACCTTTTCTACGTTTCTTTTTGAAAACGATTACTTTATCACCTTTTAAATGAGACACGATTTTAGCTGAAACTGTAGCACCTTTCAAAGTAGGAGCTCCTACAGTGATTTTACCACCATCTTCAACCAACAATACATTGTCAAATTCAATACTAGCGCCTTCATCTCCTTGCAAACGGTGTACAAAAAGGTGCTGGTCTTTTGCAACTTTGAATTGCTGTCCTGCTATATTTACTATTGCGTACATTGTTAAATATTTATTATTTTAAATTGTTTATTTTTATCGAGGTGCAAATATAGAATTAATTTTTCTAAATCCACAACAGAATTACTTTTTATTCCCGTAACGTTCTTCAGCATCATTGATGCTTTGCCCAATGAGCTTTTGCATTTGAGCAGCAACGTCTCTTAGTTTAGGTATTTCATTGTAATCAGTAAAATAAATTACTTTCTTCGACTTGGTTTTGTAATTAAACTGAATTTCATAACGCAGTGTCTTTGGCGAATTCAAATCAGATCCGCTATTTGCAATTACATCAGGGAAATTCCACAAGCCCAACTCATTTGCCTTACTGTGCAAATAGATCATATCGTTCTTTCTAAGCTTCACATGAGTCTTAACTAAAGAATCCTTGTCGTTTAGGTATTGATAATCACCGGTAGCAGAATTATAACTATTGGCAAGGGTCTTCCCTACTCCCCATTTATATTCAAACGAAACAAAATCGGCTGATCTGAAAGGTGCATTTTTTATCATTGGGGTATAATACACAATGCAATAAATTAGGAAAGGCACTACTATACTTAGCGCTAAAAAAATCTTTTTCCCTTTGGAAGTCATATTAATCGTTTTTTATTATTTGTTACTTAATCTAATGGTTCGGTAAGGTCACCCTCCCACTTACTCACAACGGCTGTAGCCAAGCTATTTCCTATAACATTGGTTGCAGACCTTCCCATATCCAACAATGGATCTATACCTATCAAAAGAGCCAATCCGGCTTCCGGAATATTAAAAGTTGCAATGGTACCTGCAATTACTACTAAAGATGCTCTTGGAACACCCGCTATTCCCTTACTTGTCAGCATCAGAATCAAAAGCATGGTTATCTGCTGTTCAAAAGACAAATGTATACCATATGACTGCGCTATAAATAATGAGGCGAAGGTCATATACAACATCGATCCATCAAGATTAAAAGAATACCCTAAAGGCAAAACAAAGCTTACAATTTTATCTTTACACCCAAAGCGTTCCAATTGAAGCATCGTTTTTGGGTAAGCAGCCTCACTACTAGCTGTGCTAAAAGCTACAAGAACAGGTTCTTTCATCCTGCTCATCAGGTTAAATACCCTCGACTTAAGAATAAAAAATCCAATTATGATCAACACCACCCATAGCAATAACATAGTAGAATAAAATTCTCCGATAAACAATGCATAGGTAGACAATACGGTTAAACCTTGTTTTGCCACAATTGCTGCCATCGCTCCAAATACCGCAAATGGTGCAAAGTTCATTACATAGCCAGTAACTTTTAAAATCACATGTGCCACAGCATCAAAAAACTTGATAATGATTTGCCCCTTTTCTCCAATTGCAGCTGTAGCTACACCAAAGAACAATGAAAATACTACTATCTGAAGAATTTCATTGGTAGCCATTGCTTCTGCCATACTTTTCGGAAAAATATGAGAGATGAAATCCTTTAAGGATAATGCAACTTTATGAATACCTGTATCTATATTGCTTGGAGGCAATGGTAAATTCATAGCTTCACCAGGCTTAAAAATATTAACCATGATTAATCCAAGCACTAGCGACAAAAGAGAAGCGCTCAAAAACCAAAGCATGGTTTTTCCTCCTATCCTACCTACAGCTTTTATGTCGCCAACCTTTGCAACGCCAACTACAAGCGTAGAAAAAACAAGAGGAGCAACAATCATCTTAATAAGACGAAGAAAAATATCACTTAACAGTGTAAGTGGCTCCAGCTTCTTTTCCCGTAAAACTTCATTTTCATGACGAACCTTCTCTAGTGCAACTTTCTCCGTATTTAATTCAAGAAAAGCTGTTGCAGTAGAGTCTTTAATTTTGATAATCTGAGCATCTATAGCTTTAACTCTGTTATCCGCATTAGCAATATTATCATTGAAAGTACCGAATGAACTCACATTTAAATAGTATCCAAGAGCAACTCCCAATACTAAAGCTAAAAAGATAAAGAATGTTAATCCGTTGTTTTTAGACATCTATCTTAAATTAATGTTTTCTGTGGGTGTAAAACTACAACAATTAAATTATTCCATAAAGTTTGTTGATAAACCAATTAAATTCGCATTTTAGTAGTAACAATCAACCATAAATAACCTCTAAGGGTTATCAACTTAATTTTAGTGGAACAAAAGGACCAGTTATTTAAACAAATTTTCGACACAAACTCCAAGAAAATATTCCATTTATGTTATGGTTATACTGGCGATGAAGACTCTGCCAATGACCTACTTCAGGAAACGTTTTTAAAAGTTTGGCAAAATTTAGACAAGTTCCGTAATAAATCTTTGATTTCGACGTGGATCTATCGTATTGCTGTTAATACCTGCTTAACCTACTTAAGGTCGGAAAAAAGGCAGGCTAAAGATGAACTTACAGACAATATTATAGAAAACCGTCCGGAGGAATTCTCAGAAAAAAACGAACAGGTTGCGCTGCTTTATAAATCAATATCAAAATTAGAAGAAAACGATCGCCTCATAATTACAATGGTACTCGATGAATTACCTTATAATGAAATAGCAGACATATCTGGTATCAGTGAAGGGAATCTTAGAGTAAAAATTCATCGCATTAAACAAAAACTTACAGAATTATACAATCAGCATGCAGGAATTTGATCATATACAATCGCTTTGGCAGTCGCATTCGGTTGAGGTAAAAATCTCATCTGAGGAAATGCTTTCGCAAGCAAAAAAAGAGGTATCAGGCATTAAAACGAGGTCTCTATTGAACATTTTTGGAATGATTATCTCATTTGCAGCGCTCGTTGCACTCTTGATATTCTTCCCATTCACTTCATGGACAACACAGGCCGGTTTAAGCATCATCATTATTGCTATAGCTGTATCTACCTTTATTTTATATAAAGATTACAAAATAATATCACGGAATGATTTCACTCAACATCCAAAAGAATTCCTATCACAACTAAAGATTTACCAGTTAAATAAGTTCTCGATCTACAATAAGCTGTATTGGTTTTATGCCGCAGCCTTGTGTCTTGGCTTTATACTTTATTTCTACGAGATGCTTAACAATCTGGACCTTTGGTTTCAAATCGGAATATCTGCCTTTACAATTTTTTGGATGGCACTATGTGCAACCTTTTTGCGCAAAGCATATTTAAAAAGGGAGAAAGAACGTTTAGATCTTCTGATTGAGAAATTCGAACGTATTAGTAGTCAATTTAAAGAACAGGCATAAAAAAAGTCATCCTACCTAAGGGATGACTTCTATTATTAACTAACCCAAATTTAAATCTATCCAAATTTACTAGTGGGCTTCCTGATTCAAATATAAGACGGGTACTTTATTAAGGATAAGCGAAAATCACCAAGTTTCTTTATCCATTAAATCTGTTGATCTGACTTATTTTCCAAACGCCTTCCTCATCTTTTACAATAGTTACATAGTTTTGTTGTGTAAACAGAGGATATTTAAAGTCTACCCTTACCATAACGACGCAATCACAACTTGATAAGATTTCGAAATTTGGGGTACAATTCAATGTAATGTCACCTCTTTTTTTGTAAAAATCTACCAATTCTTTTTTAGTTTGCTCAACAATTTTGCCTTGCCTGGTTATTTTTAACACAGCCTCATTATGCATCACCTGATTAAGCAATGCGGCATTACAGTGCACATTCGCATCAATGTAAGCCTCTATTACAGAGCTTGATTTTAAATTCACACTTGCTGCTGGTTTACCATTATCAGCAAATGCAGAAGTGAAGGAGATACTGAGTATCGCCACACACAATAGGATTTTCCTTTTCATGATCTTTTTTTTATTCTTTTCAATTAAACATTTGTGAAGTGCTATAAAAGCACCTTAAAATACGGCACAGGTTATCTATACTGGCCGGGAGTAACTTTAAATGAATTTCTAAATAGTCTGATAAACGAACTTGGGCATTCAAAGCCCACCATATCCACAATCTCACTAACTGGGTAGTCTGTATTCTTTAGATAGTATTTAGCTTGCTGTAATCTGATTGCTGTTAAAAACTGATGAGGCGACTGTTGATATGCTTGCTTAAAAGTTCGTAGCAAATGGTTTACAGACAAACAAGCCATTTGTGCAATATCATCCAGCCGGATGTTTTTATTGTAATTGCTAATGATATAATCTTTGGCAATAGACAACCGCCTTAATATCTCAGATTTGGTAATATAGCTATGAAACTTTAATGAGGCTGTTCTATTTACTACCTCAGCGTTGTAAATACTATAATAATTAAGCAAGCAGTTATGAAGACAATCATTTAGAAGCAATTGGTTAGTTGAATTACTATTGATAAGTGAGCCTAAATTTATCAGGTTATCTTTTAACCCACCCTGCAACGGATAAATAGACTCTACAAAAACCGGGGATTCATACTTAAAGTTAAACGGACTATCCAATAATAGCCTTTCATCGTTCAAGGAGTACTCAAAATCCCTTACAAAATAAGGATCAAAAAATATAGAAAGTGAATTTACTTGTGTTGTCGAATCAATCCTGCTGGAGTAATTGGTGTTACTGTTTAAAAAGATGAAATTCTCCGGATGCAACCGTAAATCTCTTTTACCCAATTTATAGTCAGCCGCCCCATTAAATACCATATTGATGGAGTACTTTCCAGTTAGGCCGGTGAAGCTGGTATTATAAGAAGTTTCGCTTCTAATTTCATTATTACCAACAAGTATTTTCTTACTATCCATCACAATTAAATTAACGTATACAACTCAAATTCAAATCCTTAAATCATCATCAAACGCTCCAATTAATCAACTTCTATGATCAAAGTTTCTAGTCAAAATTAAACCGGGATATCGTGTTTCTTTTCACCCCTAAAGGGGTATATTGAGGTAAATGAAAAAAATACCCCTTCAAGGGTGATTTTTTAATAGTATATTGATAAATATATTTACAGTCAGATTAACTTACTATTTCTATATCCAGTGGGCAAAAAGCTATTAATACTTTTTCTCATCCTTTTCATCTATTGTTTCGATGGTTTTTCTCAGCGTTACAATTTCGAACAATATGACATAGAGGATGGACTTACGCAATCACAGGTAACTGCCATTACGCAGGATAGCAAGCGTCGATTGTGGATTTCAACACTTGGTGGGCTCAGCTGTTTTAATGGCAAACAGTTTATCAATTACACTAAAACAAGTGGACTAAGCAGCAACTTCATTCTTTCTTTAGCAGCAGGGAAAAACAACGAAATATGGATAGGATCTGCCAGAGGCCTTTCAAAATACAATGGCAATAGCTTCAGCAATTATGCTGATACTAAAAAATGGGTAAATGTATTAGCCACAGATCAGAATGGGATTGTCTACGGCCTAAAAGGCAAGCGTTTAATTAATGCCGAAAAGGATGAACCAATAGCTATTTCAAATGATACCTCCGAAGTAGTTACTGCCCTTAAAACAGATTATTCCGGCAATATTTGGGTAGCCATTTACGGCAAGGGAATATATCATTTGGAAAAAGGCAAATGGTTGCGCTCGCCTTTAAATGATAAAATTAAAGACCTAATCGTTACAGATATTTTAGTAGACCAACTTAATGTAGGAAAACTATGGCTATTAACTCCAAAAGGCATCTATATTGCGCAGAACAACATCATTAGCAAAGCTTACAATGAAATCACAACCAAATGCAACTCTATAGCTCAAGATAGCAAAGGTTCGGTATGGATAGGTACAAACAGCGGAGCTTACTGCATCACTCCCACCAACCTTTTCCATTTCAACTCTAACAATGGATTTACCGACAATATTGTTAATGAAATATTTAAAGATATAGAGAACAACATTTGGCTGGGAACAGATGGTTCGGGATTATTTAGATTTACCAATAATAGCTACGTAACATTTGATGAAACACAAGGAATAGATAGTAGAATTGTGATGTCAATTGCCAATGGTCCAACTCCCGGAACAATATGGTTAGGTTCATATGGTGGCTTATATGAATACAAGCAGAATCAAAAAATTAAAAGCATAAAAATCCCTTCAGAAAATCCCGATTCATACCGCATTAATTTCTTATACAACGATCATAAAGGCAATGTATGGATAGGTACTCCGGGTGGCGGGCTTTGGATGCACAATGGCCAGCGAATGGAGCGTATGGATACTGAAAAGGAACATGTGGCTTACAATGCGATGATTGAGGATAGCAGCGGCACAATATGGCTATCAACCAGTTATGGATGCTTAACCTTTGATGTTAAAAGCAGAAAATTCAATAGAGTAACCAAACAATTTGGAGGTGGATTAATGGAACTTGGGCGCGACTCAATAGTTGCAGGCACTCAAGATGGAGCATGGTTAATCGTCAACAAAAAAACAATTACTCCATTAAACATTAAGGGATTATCAGGCTCCAGCATACTTTGTATGCTTAAGCACAAAGATTACGTACTTTTTGGAACTGCTGATTATGGGTTATTAGTCTGGAATGTTAAAACCGGAACAACCAGGTTCATTAATACAAAATCAGGACTTGCCTCCGATCATATCTATAGTATATTAGAAGATAAAAGAGGGACAATATGGTTAGGAACCGGAAGAGGTATTGATAGAATTAATAGTAAAGATTTTTCTATCATACAACCAAATAACCAAGATGAACTGTTAGTTGAATGCAACCAAAATGCGATACTTCAGCACGACAACAATGTGTGGATTGGCACTACCAAAGGCGTTATTGTTTATGGAATAAACCCAAGCTCTGAGAAAAAAGTTAATCCCTACATTTACATCAATTCTATAAACGTATCGCCTAATTACAAGCAAGAATACGTTAAGGGTGTACTTACACTGCCTTACTACCACAACCACATCAATATCAATTACACCGGTATTTACCTAAGTAACCCTAGTGCTGTAATGTATAAATACCGATTAATTGGCTTAGATAATAAGTACAGCCAGCCAAGCAACAATTCTTCAATGAATTTTACCGCAATCCCACCTGGAAAATATACTTTCGAAGTAAAGGCGGTAACGAAAGACGGACTTTCATCAGTTAATACAGCATCAGTTTCTTTTGAAATACTGATGCCATACTACCAAACCCCTATTTTTAAATTTTTCATTATCGTATTTATTCTCTTATTAATCCTGTTGGCGGTATATATAATCCTGACCCTCAATGAACGTAAACGTAAATTAAGACTACAGATAAAGCTGGAAGAACAATTTAAGATCAGAAAGCAGACCGCGGAAGATTTCCATGATGACTTAGGCAACAAACTAACCCGAATTACAGTGCTATCAGAGGTATTGGGAAGTATGATTGATAATGACGACACAGAAAAAAGAAACATTCTAAAAAAAATCAGATGCAATGTGGATGAGTTGTACAACGGAACTAAAGATATCTTGTGGTCACTTAATCCCAAAAACGATTCATTAAGTCAGGTTTTAAACCACATCAAAGATTTTGGTCAGGAGATGGTTAATGAGACTCCTATCCTATTTAAATATGATATTAACCTCAACAATAAAGACACAAAGCTATCACTAGATATGAGCAGAAACATATTGATGATATTCAAAGAGTCAATCCATAATGCACTGAAACACGCTAAAGCAAAACAAATTAATTTTGAAGCCAGACTAAACAATGGAATGCTGTTAATTACACTTCGGGATGATGGAATTGGTTTTGATATAGAACACGCTAAAGATGGGCATGGAATGAACAATATGTATGTGAGAGCTAAGAGAATTAATGCTGATTTAAATATTACTTCTAATGACAAGGGAACGAATGTACTTTTACTTGTTAATTTTTCGACTCTAAAACATTTTAAAAATGCATAACCAGGAAGCCGCAAGAATTGTAATTATTGAGGATGATAAAACCATTAGAGAAGGTTATCACTACCTAATTGACAACACCTCTCCATATACGGTAGTAAATGCATATGCTTCATTTGATGTGGCAAAGCTTAAGATTGCAAAAGACAATCCAGATGTGATCATACTAGATATACAACTACCAGGAACAAATGGAATTGATGCTTTGCCTCTGTTAAAAAAGATGCTACCCAATGTTTACATCATTATGCTTACCGTTTATGAAACCGAAAAAATAATACTTGATGCTTTGGCAAATGGAGCTTCTGGATATTTCACTAAAAACACTCCTTCATCAAAAATAATTGACGCCATTAAAGAGGTAATGCATGGTGGAGGCCCTATGAGTCCTGATGTTTCAAAGAAGGTTATCATGTCGCTTCAAAAGAACCAACACTCGCCACTTACTAAAAGAGAAACACAGATACTGGAATTAATAGCAGAAGGAAAAGATAGAGGACAGATAGCTAATCAATTGTTTATTGATGTAGAAACTGTTAAAACTCATGTAAAGAACATTTACATTAAGTTAGACGTCAACTCGAAAGCTGACGCCATAAATGTGGCCAAAACCAATAAATTAATATAGACTTATTCTTTTACCTCAGAAACTGAGAAGCTATTACCGCTAAGTCGGTATTGAAGCGTTTTTAAAGTACCGTCTTTTTCAGTACTGTCCTTTGAATTTACAATAGGAAAAGTGCGGAAAAGATTACCGTCCTTAATCACAAACTTATCATTTCCGGCATATTTCTTTTTTGCATTATCACTTAATCCCGGGAAGCTGATTTTGTTAAAACCACCATCAGCATATTCGTAAACATTGAGGTCCAGAACATTTTTCTTACTCAACAATTCGATGTAAATCTCAGGATTACCATCATTATCCAGATCCATGTTCCAGGAATCGGTTATAATACCTTTACGCTCATTAGATAATGACTTATAACTGTTTTTAAGAGAGTCTGACCTTAGTATAAGGTAACCTCCTAGGCTATCAACTCCTTTACCCCAACTTACCACCTCAAAATTGATACCCGGTCTTATTTCTATATCCTTATAAAAGGCGAACTGACCTTTTGGCTTTTCTACAGCTGTATTATTTTGCTTTACAGTTTCATCTTTCTTAGTAGAATCACCACAGGAAGCTAATAAAAGCAGCCCCGAAAATAAAAGGGACTGCTTTATTAAGTATTTCATCAATTTCATCGTTTACTTTTTAATGTAAATACAAAGTTTTACAATGCAAACTACTATTTAGTTTTTACATCCGGAGCACCATTGTTCAAAATTGTTTCAGTAACAACACTACGTTTACCACTTGGAGCAATTACAATGGTTTTTAAAACACGTTTTTCTCCTTTTGGAACAATCACCTTAACTGGACTATCAACTAAATTAGCTGTTTCAGATGGACGAGTAAGATCTAAAGTATAGTAGATTTTTGAGCCTGGTATTGGTGCTTTCAGCTCAATACTGAAATCTTCACCATTCACTACTTTATCAGCTGTTAATCCTAGTGGAGTTGGAACCCAGTAGTTAGTATTGGTTTTATCTAATCTAGCCAAATGTACAGGAATACGCTCCTCAGAGAAATTTTTAAAATCTTTACGATCAGGCTTACTCCATGCAATCTCCGCTAATGAGAACATTCTTGGTAAAACCATATACTCAACTTTTGCCGGAGTCTCGATGTACTCAGTCCAAAGGTTAGCTTGTACACCAACAACATGTTTCTGCTGATCTGCAGTTAATTCCTTTGGCATTGGATCATAAGCATAAGCCAAAGAATACGGTGCTAAACCACCAATATTTGTTGGCTCATCAACAGAGTTTGATTGTTTATGATCAAAATAAAGTCCAATTGGCCCACCTGGGGTCATGATCACATCATGGTTTTGTTTTGCAGCTGCAATACCACCTTCAGTACCTCTCCAAGACATTACGGTAGCGTTAGGTGCTAAACCACCTTCAAGAATTTCATCCCATCCAATGATAGAACGACCCTTTGCATTAATGTGTTTTTCAATTCTTTGGATGAAATAACTTTGCAATTCATGCTCATCCTTTAAACCAAGTTTTTTAATTAAGTTCTGGCAGAACTCACTTTCTTTCCAGTATTCTTTAGGGCTTTCATCACCACCAATGTGAATATATTTAGATGGGAAAATTGCCATTACCTCATCCACTACATCTTCTAAAAATTTGAAGGTATTGTCGCTAGGAACAAAAACATCATCAAATACACCCCATTGTTGTTGTACTTGTTTTCCTTTTCTAGAACCTGACCAAGGTGTTTTTGCATCAACAAAAGTATCTCTGTCAGGGAAACAGCTCAATTCAGGATAAGCTGCGATAGCCGCAGAAGCATGTCCTGGCATTTCAATTTCAGGGATTACATTAATAAATCTTGCTGCTGCATATGCAATAACTTCTTTAGCTTCTTGTTGAGTATAAAAGCCTTTGTACTCTTTATTATCTGTACCAACACCCGGGTGATGACCGATAATGGTACCACTTCTGGTTGCACCAAGAGTTGTTAATTTAGGATATTTCTTAATCTCAATTCTCCATCCCTGGTCGTCGGTTAAATGCCAGTGGAAATTGTTCAATTTGTATTGAGACATCAAATCGATGTACTTTTTAATTAAGGCTAGCGGAAACATATGACGACCTACATCAAGGTGCATTCCTCTGTATTTAAAGCGAGGATAATCATTAATTTCTGCGGCACCGATTGTTACCTCATTGTTTTTCTTTTCCGGCATCAATTGGATCATCGACTGAACCGCATAGAATAAACCAGCCTCTTTACCTGTTACAGTGATCTTTTTATCAGTGATGTCAATAGTATAACCTTCTGCCGGTAATTTATCAGCACCTGCCGAAGTTAACACAATTGCTCTTTCATTAGCTTTTAAAGCTTTTGTCTCTCTCAGTGCAAATCCTGCCTTGGTGGTAATGGAGGCATTTAGTAAATCTGCCATCTTTGCATTGGCTGCATCTGCAGACATCAATACAACGGTTTTATCCAGCTTAAACGACCCACTTTTCTTTTTCACAGATACTGGTGCCGGAATAATGCCCATGTTGGCATCCGTTTGTGCAAAAGCACCAACAGACATAAATGCCACTAGAGCAACTGATAATAGTTTCTTCATGTGTTAGGTTAAATAATTTATTTTAAATCAAGCCCCAAGATAAAAAATCTTATAAAAAGATGAGCAAAAAAAAGGCAGAATCGTATGATTCTGCCTATATATTTATTAAAGTGTTAATTATATCACTTCTTTCACTTCATGTTCTTTAGCAGCAAGGAAGCGCTCTGCATCCAGAGCAGCCATACAACCTGAACCGGCAGCTGTAACCGCTTGTCTGTAATAATGATCCTGAACATCTCCACTAGCAAAAACACCTTCAATATTCGTTAAAGTAGTTCCAGGGATAGTTTTCAAATAGCCAGTTTCATCCATATCCAGCCATCCTTTAAAGATATCCGTATTTGGTTTATGACCAATTGCTACGAAGAAACCTTCAACAGGCAAGTCAGTTTCTACACCTGTTTGATTGTTTGCGATTCTTACGGCAGTTACATTTTTACCATTACCCAAAATCTCTTTAGTCTCTGAGTTATAGATTACTTCAATATTTGGCGTATTTAATACTCTATGTACCATCGCTTTTGAAGCTCTGAATTCATCTCTACGCACAATCATGTATACTTTCTTACAAAGTTTAGCTAAGTAAGTAGCTTCTTCAGCAGCAGTATCACCGGCACCAACTATAGCTACGTCCTGTCCTTTAAAGAAAAAGCCGTCACATACCGCACATGCCGATACACCGAATCCATTATATTGTTGTTCACTAGGTAAACCAAGCCATTTGGCTGTAGCACCTGTCGAGATAATTACAGTATCAGCAGTGATGGTTTTAATCTCATCAACTACTACTTTATGAGGCAAAGATGAAAAGTCTACAGAACTTACATATCCAAAACGGATATCAGTTCCAAAACGCTCAGCTTGCTTACGGAAATCTTCCATCATCTCAGGGCCCATTATACCACCAGGGTAACCCGGGAAATTATCAACATCGGTAGTCTGAGTTAATTGACCACCCGGCTCCATACCAGTATACATAACCGGTTTAAGATCTGCACGAGCTGCATAAATAGCAGCAGTATATCCTGCAGGGCCTGAACCTATAATTAAACATTTAACGTGTTCTATTTCTTCTGACATATATGTTTCTTTCTTATTAAAATACAAAATTACGCTTTATCCTGCTATCCATCAAACGGTAGTACACAACAAGTGCAACATTGTGATTTCTAAATTATAAATCCGATCAGGTCTGTATTACACCTACACTAAACTGCTTCTTTATAGGCGATTGATTAGCAGCCTCTATCCCCATAGAAATTACTTTTCTGGTTTCTGAAGGATCAATAACCCCATCTACCCATAACCTTGCCGCAGCATAATATGGTGTAGTCTGACTGTCATACCTATCGGTGATCTCCTTTAACAACTCTGCTTCTTTTTCCGGTGTAATTACCTCTCCTTTGGCTTTTAGTGATGCCTCTTGAATTTGCAACAACACTTTAGCGGCCTGTGAGCCACCCATTACCGCAATCTTAGCACTTGGCCATGCATAAATCAATCGAGGATCGTAAGCTTTACCACACATTGCATAATTACCTGCACCATAAGAGTTTCCTACCACAATGGTAAACTTAGGCACAACAGAGTTTGCAACAGCATTTACCATTTTAGCACCATCTTTAATGATGCCTCCATGTTCAGATCTGCTACCGACCATAAAACCGGTAACATCCTGTAAAAACACCAAAGGAATTTTCTTCTGATTGCAGTTCATGATAAACCGTGTAGCTTTATCAGCACTGTCAGAGTAAATTACTCCACCAAACTGCATTTCTCCTTTTTTAGATTTAACAACTTTACGCTGATTCGCAACTATACCAACCGCCCAGCCATCAATCCTTCCTAATCCACATATGATGCTTTGTCCATATAACTGCTTATATTCTTCAAAATCAGAGTTATCTACCAAACGATGAATTACCTCGAGCATATCATAAGGTTTTTCCCTGTTTTCGGGTAGTATGCCATAAATTTCTTCGGGATCAAGCTTTGGCAATACAGGTTTAATTCTATCAAATCCTGCTACCTGAGGCGCACCTAACATACTCATGATGTTGCGAATACTATCCAAACAAGCCTGATCATTAGGATGCTTATAGTCGGTAACACCAGAAATTTCGCAATGAGTAGTAGCACCACCCAAAGTTTCATTATCTACATCTTCGCCAATTGCCGATTTAACGAGGTAAGATCCAGCTAAAAACACAGAACCTGTGCCATCAACAATCATCGCCTCATCGCTCATAATCGGTAGATAAGCACCTCCTGCTACACAAGAACCCATTATTGCAGCAATTTGTACAATCCCATCAGAGGACATTAAGGCGTTGTTTCTGAACATCCTACCAAAATGTTCTTTATCGGGAAAAATCTCATCTTGCATCGGTAAATAAACCCCTGCACTGTCTACCAAATAGATTACAGGCAACCTGTTTTCCATGGCAATTTCCTGCGCTCTAAGATTTTTCTTAGCAGTCATAGGAAACCAAGCACCTGCTTTTACAGTTGCATCATTGGCAACAATCATGCATTGTCTACCCGACACATAGCCAATACCGCATACCACACCTGCAGATGGACAGCCACCTTGCTCAGCATACATTTCATCGGCAGCAAAAGCTCCGATTTCTAAAAACTCGCTTTCTTTATCTATTAGGTAAGAGATACGCTCTCTTGCCAATAGTTTCCCCTTGTCCTTTTGTTTAGCTGCATTCTTCTCCCCTCCACCTTTATATATCTTTCTCAGCCGTGTTTTTAATTCATAAACCGACTGTTTGTTAACATCTTCATTCTTATTGAATTCTATATTCATGTAGCCAAGTTAAATTCTTACGACTAAGTTATATTTATGCGCCCAAGTTATATCTTTATTTTTAGGAGAACAAAAGACCAATTCGGGCTTTGGTATAATGCCGTGTTAAAATGATAAAGTCGTCATCCTGAATTCATTTCAGGATCCCACACATGCTATTCAAAACCTGCTCAAACGGGATCCTGAAATGAATTCAGGATGACGACCCTACGTAAATACATAACGTATTTAGATAAAAATCCTACCTAAACAATTAGCTACCTACTATGCTTCATATTTTTTAAACACCGAAGTTGCAGTGTGACCACCGAAACCAAATGTATTATTCAGCACGTAATTAACTGGCTGATGAATAGATTTACCCAACACAATATTTAATCCTTGCGGAATCGCAGGGTCAAGGTTTTTAGTATTGATAGTTCCAGGAATAATACCATCTCTAATGGCAAGTATGCTAATTACACTTTCTATTGCGCCAGCACCACCAAGCAAATGCCCGGTCATAGATTTAGTCGCACTAATTTTAACAGGCAAATCGCCAAATATCTTTTTAATCCCGCTTAACTCTCCAGAATCTCCTAAGCCTGTAGAAGTTGCGTGTGCGTTAATGTAATCGATTTTATCAGGAGTTATTCCTGCATCAGCAAGTGCTTTAGATATACCTAAAGATGCGCCTAAGCCATCCGGAGGAGTACCGGTAAGGTGATAAGCATCTGCTGCCATACCTCCGCCAACAATTTCCGCATAAATATGTGCGCCTCTTTTTTGAGCATGTTCCAGTTCTTCTAAAATCAAAGCACCAGCACCTTCACCTATTACAAAACCATCTCTGTCAACATCAAACGGACGTGAAGCCGTTTCCGGATCATCATTTCTTTTTGATAGCGCATGTGCTGAATTGAAACCACCTACTGAAGACTCAGTAATACCTGCCTCAGATCCACCAGCAACCATAACATTGGCTTTACCTAAACGAATGGTATCAAAAGCACTGATAATTGCGGTATTAGAAGATGCACAGGCCGAAACCGTAGCATAATTAGGCCCATGAAGTTTATGACGTATAGAAATTACACCAGCTGCAATATCAACAATCATTTTTGGAATAAAGTATGGGCTAAATCTAGGGGTACCATCACCCAGGTGATACTCTTTTAATTGTTCTTCAAAAGTACCAATACCACCATTTCCTGATGCCCAGATCACACCAACTTCATAGCGTTCAGTCTCAGGCATTGTAGTAAAATCTAATCCTGAATCTTTAATAGCCTGATCACTTGCTGCAATAGCGTATTGGGTATACAGGTCATATTTTTTAATTTCCTTTTTATCAATGTAGGCTTCGGCATCAAAGTTTTTCACTTCAGCAGCAAAATTGGTTTTGAATTTTGAGGTATCAAATTTTGTAATTTTAGCTGCGCCGCTTTTGCCGGCAACTATATTGTCCCAAAATTCATTTACTGTATTTCCCACAGGGGTTACAGCGCCCAAACCTGTTACTACTACTCTTTTCATATTCACTTTAAATTTATATTTAACGGTGTGTTGTTTTAAACTCACCGAGTTACTTCCTTATTAATTGTAATTGCACAAAATTACCATAAATACTTAAATCTGGCAGGCATTTATTTACTACGATATGCTTTTACCGTTCAATATTTCCATTATCCCCTCATTTTCTATTATCCACATACCCATTCGCTCATCAGTAATGCCTTCTTTTAATTTATGCGTAAACATCGGTTTTCCATCAACCATTGAGGTTTCCAGAAAACAAAAGTTAATATTATTGTTTTTATTAAGCTCTTTAGCCACTTCAACAATATGTGTAGAAATGATAAAAAAACTATTTCTGATTTGGCTAAATGCTGTTATAATTGAGAGTGAAGCATCGTATGCATCCTTTACATTTGTCCCTCTAAACAACTCATCAAATATAACCATCATATTTTTTGATGCAGTTACTTTTTGAGCAACATGTTTTACTCTTAATACCTCATTGTAAAAATGACTATATCCTTGATTCAAATTATCTGAAAGATTGATCGTAGTAATTAAGCCATCAAAAATACTTGTTTCCATGCTTTCAGCTGGAACAGGAAAGCCCAAATGGGCCAGATATATGGATATTGCAACAGATTTGAGGAGTGTAGACTTGCCTGCCATATTTACTCCTGTAATAAAACAAATATTCTTATCAGTATTAAAATAGATATCATTAGGTACTGGATGTTTCACAAAAAGATGAAATACCCCCTTTATTTCAATTGATCTATCATTTGATTTTATAAATAAAGGAAATGATAAGTTATAAGTTTTTGCAGATTTTGCTACTGATAAGTAAGCATCTAGTGAATAACAAATTTCAAGCAATTCCTTAATTTCTAAAACCTCTGAATTTCTTATTAGAAAATCATATTTCTCCAATTCAAAGAGTTTAAATGTTTTAGGTCTTAATTGATTGTGACGCTTAATATCGGCTTGTCTGTTTATAATTCCGTGAACTCTTTCGTTGAGTGTCTGTAGTAATTTAGGAGCTACGTCGATAATTAATTCACTGCAAAAATCGTACAATAAGTGAATCAGTTCTAATACTTCCTGAGCACCGCGCTGCCTTAAATATTGTTCTTGATTATTCTTTAGGAAAAATCTGGTAGTAACCCCAATAATATCCAAAGTTGCTGCCTGCCGTGGCTTATCATTTTGTCGTAAATAATATTCAATAAAATCAAGAGATTCTTTATTGAATGCTATAGTTTTATCACACTTCATTAGATATCCAATTAGACTTTTTCTCTCTTCAATAATCTGAATATCAGTTTGGGGATGATTAAAAAGACTTCTTAATTTCTCTTTCCCACCTATTGTTGATGTAAAATCAAAAAAAGAGAAAATGCTCTTCTCATTTGAAGCACTTTCAAATATCTCCAGATCATTTAAAGTTTGATTATCTATATCAAATGGCCCCATTTACAAAGTATGCTGATTTTTCATCAATGAACATACAATAATTTATACTTTTTAGTTGCATTTATTTTCCAGTTCTTAAAGACCTTTTATAATACTTCGCTTCGGGCTTCTGCGTAACTTCTGCGCAGCTTCTGCGGACCTGGTGCACAAAAAGGGACTTTTTCCCGCAGAAAGCCCGCAGAAGCTACGCGTGAGGTGCGGTCAAGGTGTGCATCAGGGAACAACAAGGGCCAACTACAACCCCAATTTACTTAAAACAAAAAGAGGGTGTCCAAAAAGGCTTAATTACTATTTGATACTACTCATCGTCATTCTGAATTTATTTCAGAACCTCATTCAAGCAGGTTTCGAATAGTATTTGCGAGATTCTGAAATAAAATCAGAATTACGATCACGCCTTTTTGGATGCCCTCTTTTACTGTAATTTTAAGAAAAACTACGTTTTCTGTACTTACTGTTTACCTGTAAGCATTTTTATAGAATCAACTTCTGCTTTTTTATATGGACTACCATCTTTTCTGAAAATATCATGAAACCAAAGTTTAGGTTCTTTTCCGTCAGGCATTGGACTATCCCATGCATAAATAGTATTGGTTTTTCCGGCAACTAGGCCCCAGTTGTAAGCCCCAATATTTTCCTTTTTAAGGATGGGCATAATGTTACTAAACAAGCTATTTCTTGATCTGGCCATGTATTCAGTACAAATAAGAGGGCGTTTAGAAACACTTCTAAGCGTATCAATCCACTTTTGGTGGTCTTTTACATCTCCATAATTATGGTAAGTGGTAACATCAGAATTTTGAATCTGATAATCTGACAATTCTTTCAGATCAAGCTTCCATACACCCACAGAAAGTGGTTGACTAGGGTTAACTGTACGTCCCCATTCAAATACTTTTTTCAGCAGATCCATACTCTTGTTTCCGTATCCTGAGTTTCCAGGTTCATTATAAAGATCCCAAAGCACAATGCGCTTGTCATCTTTAAATGTCGTTAATACATCTTTAACATAAGTTTCAAGGGAATCAACCAAGGTTGAATCCTGATAATACAAATCTCCCGGGTCTCTTACCCAGCCAGAGTTGTGGATTCCAACTTTTGGTTCAGGCTGTTTTCCGGTTTTAAAGGTTGGGTTCCAGCAATCATCAAATAGCACAAACAATGTCGACATGTGATGTTTATCTGCGATATCAAGATACTGTTTTACCCTATCTTTAAACCCCGCTTTGTCCTGTTGCCAAGCTGCATGGTGCAAGTAAACGCGCATTGAATTCATGCCAATTCCCTCTGCATAACCTAATTCTTTATCAATAGTTGTAGGATCAAAAGTTTCTTTTTGCCACATTTCTAATTGATTAATTGCGGTACTAGGTATAAAATCGCTACCTCTTAACCATCCCCATTGTTCGTACCATTTATTGGCCTGTTCAACAGTCCATATTTCTCTGGGTTTTTGTTCTGTTTGCGATGTTTGTTCAGCTTGTTTTTGCACGCATGACTGAAACGTGAGTGCAAGCAGGCATAATGCTAAGTAATAGTTTTTTAGGTTTCTCATTTTAAGTGGTTCTAGTTAAAATTTAGTAATTTGTTCATTGTATATGGTTATTAAATTTGGTGCAATTATTTGGCAGCAGCGCTAGTATAAAGAAGCTTAAATGTTGATTTATCAGCTTCCAACACATCGGTTTCGCTCCCTTTTTCATTGGCAAACTTTACGTCTATAATTCCGGTCGACCGTGGTGATACCTTTACAGAAGAATGATGAGTATGCATTACGTACTTGTAATTCCCGTCTTTGTCAGTAAACAAATCGCCATGCCCCGTTCCATTATACTTTAGCTTTTCTCTACTTATAATTGGACTACCGGCATATTTTTTCCACGGTCCTATAGGGGAAGTTGAAGTCGCATAACCTACTGCATAATCCTTATTGCGAAAATCATTTGCAGAATAGATCATATAATAAAGATTTTTATGTTTTATTACTGTTGGGCCTTCAGTAACTGGCCAATCTGTTTTCTCTGTATTTTCCCATGGTAGCTCTCCATTAATACATTCTTTGGTGGTTTGTTGTATTACATCTGAAAGATCAGCCTTCATTTCGGAAACAAAAATCCTATTGCCTTCCTTAAGTTTCACATGATACATATACGTTTTACCATCAGTATCAAAAAACACAAAAGGATCAATCTGTTTGCCAATGCCTGAAAGAGATTTTATCTGTTCTTGCTTAAAAGGGCCGAGTGGACTATCACTTTTTGCTATGGCTATTTGTTCATCAGCTGTATATGCCATGTAATAGCTGTTTTTATGCTTAAAAACTTGTGGAGCCCAAAAGCCCTTACTACCAAAAGATTCTCCCTTTACAAGAGCTAAACCGTTGTTTTTACCAACCGGCCCTTTCCAGCTTTTTAAATCCGATGATTCGTAAACCTCAAATCCCTTATCACTGCTTGTACCGTAGAGATAGTAAGTACCATTGTCCAAAAATATAGTAGGATCCGCAAGTGCTATTGGATCTTGCACCAGACGCCCCTTTACCATCCAGATTTCAGATTGGTTGGAATAAGCATTTGTACTGGTTACTGCTACTATGGTGTTATCATTTAAAACAGTTACGCTACTCCATAGGCAAGATTTGTTTGCAGGAATAATAAATGGTGTAGATTTTCTATTAAAATTACGAGCTTGATCATCTCCAACAACAACCTTCATGTCTGCAAATTCCATTTTATTGGTACGGCCTTCTGTACCTTGATAGGAAAGGATAGTTTCTCCACTTTTTAATTGCCTTAAATAAGGCGCACCGGCATAAATTTTGTCGTCAATTTTATCTGCTAGTGCATAGCTTCGGTTAGTACTGTTGGCATCTACTGTACTTGCCCAATTGTCTTTTATAGAATTTCTGATGATGTAAGGTTTAAAAGCATCAAAGCCATTGTCTTCTATAGCAAAAACAATTTCTTTTCCATTATTAAGCAATAAAGGTACAGGCATACCATCCCGTTTCCCTGCTCTGAAACTTACAATCTCAGCTTTTTTAGTCCATGTTAATCCGTTATCACTGGAACGTAGCATAGAGATATTTTGCTCGTCAGAATTGAGATAATCTCCTTCGTTAGCAAAGTATAGCTGAATCTCTCCATCAGGTAATTGTATTGCAGATGGTTCCCAACATCCATTCTTAAATTCATAACCGGCTTCATAAAGCAGCTTCTCGTCTTTCCATGTTAATCCGCCATCATAGCTTTTCTTCGTACGAATACCGAACTTTCTGGCAGGGGAAATATCGTATGGTCTTGGATTATAACAAGCAAGTAAGGAGTGGTCTTTTAACTCCAATATATCCGGCACAGACATATTTGTTCCATCAGCACGTTGGGCAACAGAAACAGGTGCCGACCAGGTAGCTCCAAGATCAGTACTTTTTACGCTGACAATATTTCCACTTGCCTCATAAACGGCTAACAACGATTGATCGTGCAATTGAATCATCCTTGCATACCCGCAATACCTTTCGCCTGCGGCAGATGATGAAACTTTTTTTAAGGTGCTATAATCCCATTCGATATGACTATTGACAGATAATTTTTGCGGAGCAACAACCGTTTCATTCTTTTTACCACATCCAAAAGATAAAAATAGGCAGAACTGTGCCGCCGCGAAAATTTGAATTACAGCCCTCATTCACCCGATGGTTTTAAGATTGGCGTATCAATTTTTACAGGTTCACCAAAATTTGGTGTTCCATCGGCATTCCAGGTAAACTTCTGCATCCTCGGACTACGGTCGTTAGAACATGCTAATCCCCCTCTGGGATTAGCATGATAAAGTATCCAATCTTCCGTTCCATCGGGTGATTTGAAAAAGCTATTATGACCAGGGCCATAAGCTCCATTTTCTGGTTTTTTAGTAAACACTGGCTTATCTGTTTTTGTCCAATCAATTGGTTTCAATGGATCGCCATTATCTTTTAAAGTAATCATCCCCAAAGAATAATCATCGGTCCAGCAACCACTGGCAGAAAAGATAAGAAAAGTTTTTCCTTTCTGGTTCTTCAGAATTTCAGGGCCTTCGTTTACATAAGGCAACCCTATCTTTTCCCAATCGTATGTAGGAGTAGAAATCTCGACTCTTGCTGTTGCCATCTTCCATGGTTCATTAGCTAACTGAGCAATATACAATCGCTGTGTATTATCAGAAGCCGAAATATGCCCGCTCCAGATGATGTAATTTTTACCATCACTGGAAAATACAGTAGCATCTATAGCAAAGAAATCAGCATTATTATCCTTTATTTGTCCCTTTACAACCCAGGCGCCTTTTGTCGGATCGGCACTACTGTTTTCGAGAACAAACATACGCTGGGTAGCTAAATCTCCTGAGGATCCTGCAGTATAATAGATGTACCATTTATTGTTCAGGAAATGTAGTTCCGGTGCCCATATATTCTTTGAATCGGCACCTGTAGCTGGTGCCTTATAGGCCACTGTAACCTCTGCCCTATTTAACTGCGAAAGCGTTTTTGTTTTAAGTATAGAAACCTGGCTTCCCTGGGTATTCATGTAATAGTAATACCCGTCCTTTTGGATAACCCAAGGATCGGGGCCACTACTAAGCAAAGGATTTGTGAATGTAGTTATAACAGGTGCTGGCTTATCTATATTCGGTTCAGACTTTTTCTGGCTCTTGCTACAACCAATTACAGCTTGCAATAGTAGAATAACGGTTACACTTCTTAAAAACATAGTTTTTGAATTAATAATTAGGGTTCTGTGAAAGATTTGTGTTATTATCTACTTCAACCTGAGGCAATGGTAATCTGATATGTTTTCCTACAACAAAGTTCTTAAAGTCAGGATCGCGTAATGCCACTTTATCTACATTCACTTTAGTATCAAGATCACCCCAACGCTTTAAATCCGCCCATCTAACGCTTTCACCACAAAGTTCTAAACTCCTTTCAACCTTCAATCGATCTCTGAATAGATCTTTATCATTTCCAATTGTGGGGTAAGCAGTAGCCAAAGCGGCCATGTTTGCTCGGGTGCGTACACGATTTACGTATTGATAAGCATCGGCTGTTTGCCCTAGCTCATTTAATGCTTCAGCATACATTAATAAAACATCGGCATAACGAATTACCCTATTGTTAACCTGATTAAAATAATCTTCATTATTACGCATATAATCTCTCGAGTATTTTTTGAACCAAGCTTCATCGGCTCCCCACTCCCAACTTCTACCGTAAATCTTATCGCCAAAATCAGCTTCAAGACCAGGATAAAACAATGTATATCTTAATCTTGGATCAATTTTATTATCAACAGTTTTTTCTTTTTTAAACTCATTGACCAACCAGAATCTGGCCTGTCCATCTGACCATCCAATACTCCTGGGTGCAAAAAACTGAGCTCGGTTACTGCCCACATTTGCACTTGGACCATCACCTTCCGCATTTTTGTTGACATCAGAAAACTGAATTTCAAAAACAGACTCTTTGTTATTTTCGTTTTCTGCCCTGAAGTTATCTTTATAATCAACAAGATCATAATAATTTTTACCTGCGCCGGTAACAAGATAGTCAAATGCGGTTTTAGCATCAGACCACTTGTGTTGTTGCATTAATGCTTTCCCTAATAATGCCTGCGCAGCTCCTTTTGTAGCCCTTCCGATTTCATTTCCTGTCCATTGTTCAGGCAAATCAGCACTGGCCTCTGTAAGGTCCTTTTCTACTTGTGCCCAAACCTGAGCTAAAGAACTTTGCTGAGGCAAATCAGTTGGTTTTTGAAGAGTGGTTACAATAGGAAAGTTCTCCCATAATATGGCCGCATAGTAGTAGTAAAAACCTCTCAAAAATTTAGCCTGCGCAAGTATTTCAGCCTTCTTTTTAGCATCTGTAAAAGGAATATCGGGCACATACGTTAGCACCTGATTGCATCTGAAAATCGCCTTGTAGGTGTCTCTGTAAGTATTCACATTCCCTTCCCAGAAATTATAATTAATGTACTGGAAACGAGTCCAATCGCCCAGTTCAGTCCATGGGCTATTACTCCATCCTTCATCAGATGTTAAATCAAGCCTAAAATATATCCATCTGTTCCATCCACCATTTTGGTAAAACATAGCATAAGCTGCATTTACCCCTTTCTGGGCATCACCTTCAGTTTTCCAAAACTGGTCGACAGTTAATGTATTTGGATTATCCTGGTTTAGCAAATCCTTTTTACAGGAGAACATCAGGACTAGTGCACTAAGCACAAATATTTTTGAAATTATCTTTTTCATGTTTCTAATATTAAAATCCGAAGTTTAAACCAAGAGATACAGTTCTTAAATTTGGAAATGCACCATAGTCAAATCCCTTTTCAAAAACACTTTTATTGCTAAATTCAGGATCAAGCCCAGTGTACTTAGTAATTGTGATAAGGTTTTGTCCGGAAAGGATCACCTTCGCATTGTTAAACCCTATTCTTTTTAACAGTTTATTTGGAATGTTGTAAGAAATACCGATGTATTTCATGCGTGCAAAACTTCCATTCTCAAGCCACCGATCGGTATCTCCCCTTGCATTGATTGTACTGCTATAAAAAGCACGAGGAACAGTTGTATTTGGGTTTTCTGGTGTCCATGGTTGAACTCCCGCACGGTAATTAGAATTGTCAGAGAAATTATCCATTACACTCCTTGGCCCGTTAAATACCTTTGCTCCAAAAGAGCCGAACCAATCCATAGAAAATTCAAACCCTTTATACGATGCACCTATGTTTAAACCCAATTCATAATTAGCCCACGGGCTTCCAACAACTACTTTATCCTTATTGGTGATTTCGCCGTCACCATCATTGTCCTTATAGCGAATATCTCCTGGCTGTGCTCCGGGTTGGATTATTTTTCCCTTAGAATTTTTATAATTTTTTACATCATCAAGATTCTGGAATAATCCATCTGTTTGCAAAACATACCACATTCCAATTGGCTCACCAACTTCTGTAACTGTATTCCCAACAAATGTTTTATTCTTGTTGTAACCCAAGCCTAAAACTTTATTATTCAGGGTAGTTAAGTTTGCAGTAACATTGTATTTAAACTCAGTTGAACTTTCTGCATAAGTTGCGGTTAATTCAAACCCTCTATTACCCAATATACCACCATTTACAAAAGGATTGCCACCATCATTACCTGTTGAAATAAGCAAAGGGTAACGAATTAATACTCCTTTTGTTTTTGAGATAAAATACTCACCACTAATTGAAAGTTTATTATTAAGAAAAGCAGCATCAATACCATAATTTTGTTGGGTTACTTCTTCCCAATGCAAATCACGGTTTGCAAGCTGTACCTGTGTTGAACCTGACTGAAGGTTTTGATTTGGCCCCATTGGAATTGCAGAGAAAGTATTAACAAAAGCCATGTACTCATAAGCACCAATATCACTACTTCCTAAAGTTCCATAATTAGCTCTTATTTTCAGGTCATCAATCCATGATGATTTGAAAAAATCTTCTCTACTAATGCGCCATGCGCCTGATACAGATGGAAAACTCCCAAATTTATAGTCAGGACCGAATCGAGAGACACCATCAGTTCTGATAACTGCATTTAGCAAATACTTATCAGCATAATTATATTCTAACCTACCAAAGTAAGAAATCAGATCTGAGCGGTTCCTATAGCCACCGGTAAGCGCTTCATTCCCCTGATCTAAAACATCGTAATAATGACCTGTTGTTGAGTTCTGCAAAATATTACGTTTTGTACCCCACATCATTGCATAATTATCCTTTTGATAAGATTGTCCTCCGATAACTGTTAATGAATGCTTACCGAACTCTTTATTGAAAGTAAGTGTGTTTTCTATGAGAACTGTTGATGATTCTCCTCTATTCTCATTTAGTATTGCGGGATCGTAAGCCTGGTTAAGTGTCCAGAATCCGTCTTTTTTTAAATAGGTGTAATGATCTCTGCTGGTTTCATAACCAAGACTTGATCTGAATTTTAAAGGCTTAAGCAACTGCAGCTCGGCAAATAAATTACCTCTGATTCTTAAGTTTTGATTAACACGATCTTCAAGATTAGCTATAGCGAGCGGATTAGTTCCAAAGGTTCTGGCTTTTGACTCATCTCCATAACCATATCCTCCAGGGTGACTTGCATCGTAAACCGGTATGGTAGGTAACATACGAATCACATCGATTATTGGGTTACCTGACATCTCGTTGACTTTAGAACTACTAATAGCCAAATTCTCTCCTATTGTAAATATACCTTTGGTTCCCTTTGTATTTACTCTAAAACTAAGCCGATCAAAATCGGTACTGATTACAGTTCCTTTATTCCCAAAATATCCTCCCGAAACAAAATAAGAAGCATCTTTACTTCCTCCCGAGAAACTTAAATTGTAATCTTGTACATTTCCTGTTCTAAATGCAACATCCTGCCAGTCGGTATTTGTATTTAGATCTAGCTCCTGACGTTTAACCTTGGCATTATCATAAGCCATAAAATTTAGTCTGGAAAACTCTTCAGTCCCGGCAACATCATACCTAGGCATTGTCTGCACACTACTTTTTCCTGAAAACTCTATTTTCATTGGACCATCAAGACCTTTTTTCGTAGTGATGATAATTACGCCATTTGCTGCTCTTGAACCATAAATAGCCGCAGCAGATGCATCCTTAAGAATTTGAATAGATTCAATATCTGCAGGATTAAAATCTCGGTTTGCACTGGTAACCAATCCATCAATTACATATAATGGATTGTTATCTCCAAAGTTTTTTAACCCTCTGATCTGTATCTGGGCTTCTGATCCGGGTTGCCCACCTCCCCTTACCTTTATTCCGGTAGCTAAGCCCTGTAATGATTCAGCAACAGTGGTTCCTTGCCTCTTCTGAACGTCAGCAGCTTTTACAATAGAGATAGCTCCTGTAAGGTCTTTCTTTTTCTGCGTTCCATAACCAACAACAACTATCTCATTTAAATCAGATGCTGACTCGACTAAGGATGCATTAACAGTAGACCGACCGTTAACGGCAACTTCCTGGGTCGTAAAACCGATGTAAGAAAACACAAGAACAGCATTTCCTGCATTAGGTACGGAAATAGTATAAACGCCATTCTGATTTGTTGTCGTAGATGCAGACGCTCCCTTTACCTGCACCCCAACACCTACTAATGGCCCGGACTTATCAGATACTGTTCCGGTTACGTTACTCTGTGCAAATACAGCTTGACAACAGAGGATAAATAATGAACTAAGAATAAAGCAGAGCTTTAACTCTTTGCTAAAGTGTAATTTTTTTTTCATGCTCATTTATAATTTATATTTGGTTGGTTCAATTCACTGCATAGCGCCATGAATTGTTATGCTAATTGAGGAATTAACATTTGATCTTACTGATCAAACATTGTTCAATTTGTCTCAAATGGCACTAGAATAGTAGGAATAGGGAATTTAGATTCCTTATTGCCGGTTTTTTCGGTCTATCTTTATGTTAACCAATATTAAATAGCCTTGAACAAGTTTTTATTGATATTATCCTTACTCATGGGTATGCTGATTTCAGCATTCTCACAATCTTATACCTTCAGACATTACCAAGTCGAAAACGGCTTATCTTATAATTCTGTGATCTGCAGTTTACAGGATAGAAAAGGATTCTTATGGTTTGGAACTAAAGATGGTCTAAACAGATTTGATGGTTACACGTTTAAAATCTTTAGAAATGATCCCGACAACCCTAAAAGCATTGGTAATAATTTTATACATAGCCTGTACGAGGATAAAAATGAGAACATTTGGGTAGGCACGCTACTTGGTCTATATAAATACAATCCTTTAAATGAAAGTTTTGACCTTATAACCCCAACAAAAAACAGAGATATACGAGACATTAAGCTAGATAGCAAAGGCAATATCTGGTACATTGCCGGGCTAATGCTCTGCAAGTATAATGAACAAACCAAAAAGTTAAATACTTTTGAATCAAGGGTACATTCTGGAGCTACATCATTAAGTATTAGTGCAAACGACGAGGTATGGGTTTCGACAACTGATGGTTTTATCCAAAAATATAACGACTTAAAGGATAGGTTTGAAAGCTATAACGTGTTTAGCAATTCCAAACCGACCATCTCTGCCTGGATAGAGAAGCTGTATGATACTGGAAAAGGTTTCTTTTTAATTGGGACATCTAATCAAGGTGTAAAATCTTTTGATACCAGCACACTAACTTACAAGGATATTTTAGTTGCGAATTCAGATCAAACTGCTATTTATGCAAGAGATTTTATTGCTAAAAATGATGATGAATATTGGATAGCTACAGAATCCGGTTTATTCATTTACAACGTAAAAACAGACAAGTACAGCAATCTGCGTAATCAGTTTAACGATCCTTACTCAATTTCGGACAATGCAGTATATACCTTAGCCAAAGATAAAGAAGGTGGAATATGGGCTGGGACTTATTTTGGCGGTGTAAACTACTATCCTAATCAATACATTTCCTTCGAAAAATTTTTCCCACAAGGTGGAAGCAATACTTTAAGTGGATATGCTGTTAGAGAAATCTGTAATGACAAAGAAGGTAACATCTGGATTGGTACTGAAGATGGAGGGCTAAATAAATTAAATCATAGTACAGGTCATTTTGAGCATTTTAAACCTACAGGAGATAAGACGAGCGTTTCACATACAAACATTCACGGGTTACTTGTTGTAGATGATGAGCTATGGATTGGTACTTTTGAGCGTGGTCTGGACGTGATGAATATAAAAACTTCGAAGGTTATCAGACATTATAGTGCTGGGCATGCCCCAAATGAATTGAAAAGCAATTTTATTGAAAGTCTGCTCAAAACCCGGTCAGGAGAAATTTTGGTGGGCACCTCATTTGGCTTGTACCGCTATAATAGAACACACAATGATTTCACTTTGTTAAATGAAGTGCCTGGCAATCTACATTATTCAAATTTGATTGAAGATAACCAAGGCACTATCTGGGCAAGTTCCCTACGAGATGGATTATACTTTTATAATCCGAAACAGAAAACCTCTGGCTACTATAAATACGAAGAAAACAACAAAAAAAGTTTAAGTTCTAATGCTGTAAATAGCACGTTTGTAGATGCAAAAGGAGGATTGTGGGTGGCCACGGAGAATGGTTTAAACCAGTTTAACGAAAAGGAAAGAAACTTTAAAAGATATAACAGCAAAAACGGCTTTTTAAGTAATGTATTCTATAAAATTCTCGAAGACCGAAATGGAAATCTTTGGATAAGTACCTCAAGAGGTCTTGTATGCTTTAACCCTGCCTCTAATCGAATTAAATCATACACAAAGGCAAATGGATTGCTGAGCGACCAATTCAATTATAGCTCTGCATTTAAAGACACTACCGGAAAAATGTATTTCGGCAGCGTAAAGGGGTTAATTAGTTACTTTCCAGATCAGTTCAGAGAGAATAATTTTGTCTCACCGGTTTACATTACCGGTTTTCAGATTTATAATAAAGAGATTGAAATTAATAAAAAGAATTCTCCGCTAAGCCGCTCAATTAACTTTACAGACCAGATTGAGCTAGCTCATGATCAATCCACTTTTAGCATAGACTTTGCCGCATTGGGATATACTGCACCGGAAATGACAGAGTATACCTTTAAAATGGAAGGGCTAGATAAAAGCTGGACCTATTTAAAAACTAACAGGAAGGTATATTTTACAAACTTGCTTCCGGGCACTTATGTATTCAAATTAAAAGCAACAAACAGCAGTGGCGTGTGGAGCAACAAAGTTACCGAGCTAAAAATCATTATAAAACCTCCTCTATGGGCCAGCCCACTTGCTTTTTTATTTTATGCAGTAACAATTGCAATTGGAATATATTATGCTATCCGCTATTATCATCAGCGCATAAGCAATAAAAATAAACGTAAAATTGAGTTATGGGAATCAAAAAAAGAGAAAGAACTGTATCATGCTAAAATTGAGTTTTTCACCTATGTTACTCATGAGATTCGGACCCCATTAACCTTAATTAAAGGCCCCTTAGAGGAAGTAATGAAAAAAGCTGAGGAAGTACCTGCTATTACAGAAGACCTGGTAATAATGAAGAAGAATACCAATAGGTTAATTGAGCTAACAGACCAACTACTGGACTTCAGAAAAACAGAGATTAAAGGCTTTAACCTCAATTTCGTAAACATTAATGTAAGCAGGTTGTTGGAAGAAAACTACTTAAGATATAAATCTGCTATGGAACAAAAGGGACTCATGTTAAGCGTTAATTTACCAGAGAAACCATTTTATGCTTATGCAGATCCCGAAGCGCTAAATAAAATACTAAGTAATTTGATTGACAATGCAGTAAAATATTCTTCAGGTCAGATTGCAATTGCTTTAAACTCAGATTTACATACCTTTAAAATTGAAGTAAAAAGTGATGGAGATCTTATTCCTTTTAACCTACATAAAAAAATCTTTGAGCCATTCTATAGAATGCAAAGTAACAAAGACCAAAGAGGCACCGGAATAGGCTTGCCTTTAGCTCGTTCATTAGCTGAACTGCATGAAGGAACATTGCAGCTTAAAACTGACGATGGCATTTGGAATACCTTCACGCTTGTTTTACCTAAACATCATGAAAGGGAATTTAAAATAAATGCCGACTTGCAAGACGAAATTCTAGGAGTTAAAGAGGTTGTCTATGAAAATAAGAACATAGAATCCCCGGTTATTTTGCTAGTTGAGGATAACATTGAGATCAGGGAGTTTATAGCTGATAAATTAATTAAGGATTTTCAGGTGATTCAGACTGACAACGGAATGGAAGCTTTAAACATCTTAAAAGAAAAAAGCATCCATTTAATTATTAGTGACATTATGATGCCAGTAATGGATGGATATGAATTGTGCAAGGCAGTTAAAGATAACCTGGAATATACTCATATCCCGATTATCCTGCTAACAGCAAAAAACACACTACAATCTAAAATAGAGGGGCTAGAAGTTGGTGCGGATGCTTACCTGGAAAAACCATTTTCTCCTGATCATTTGTTTACTCAGATTTCAAACCTGCTTGCCAGTCGTGATAAGATTAAGAATTACTTTGCAAGTTCGCCTCTGGTTCATATTAAAAGCATGGCCTACAATAAAGCAGATGAAGCATTTCTTGAAAAGTTAAATGAAATCATTAATAAAAATATTGACAATAAATCGCTTGACGTAGATCTGCTTGCAGATGCTATGAACATGAGTAGGCCAACGCTGTACAGAAAGATAAAGGTTATCTCTAATCTTTCACCTCATGAATTGATTAATATAACCAGACTAAAAAAGGCTGCTGAATTACTAGTTGAAGGGAATTATAAAATATTAAAGATTGCTTCCCTGACTGGGTTTAACTCGCAGGCACAATTTGGAAGATGTTTTGTTAAACAGTTCGGAATGACCCCTTCTGAATATGCGGGATCAAAACACTTGGTAAATAATGAGGCAGAGTAAAAACTCTGCCTCGGAAACAATGTCTTGTTATTCTATTTAAAAAGTATAAATGCAATAATCAAAGTAATAATGATATTAAAACCTTGAGCAATTAAAAACGCATAGAAAGGCTTCTTGCTGTTTTTACCAAATAGATCTGCAAAATTGGTCTCTAACCCTATACTGGTAAATGCCAATACAAACCAAAGCCCCTGCAAGTTCTTTAAGCTACCTTTAACTTCGGCATTTACCTCTGGGGTAATGAAGAATGAAAACAGTAAAGAAGCTCCAATAAAACCGATTACAAATTTCGGGAAACGTTCCCAGATCACTTTAAGCGTTGGTTTAGTTTCCTTGTCTTTTCCGGCAGGATTTTGTGTATAGGTCCAGTATATTGAAATGGCAAATGCCGCGATTCCTAATAATACATTTTGAGAGAATTTAACAATTGTACTAATTTTTAAGGCTTCCTCTCCTACCAATGATCCTGATGCAACAACAGCTCCCGTAGTATCAATACTACCACCTAACCATGCGCCCGTAACCGCCTGAGGAAAATGAAAATAGGCCGCAATATAAGGCATAAAAATCATCATAGGAATTGCAGTAATCAGCACCATAGAGATCACATACGATAGTTTTTTTGAATCACCTTTAATTGCTCCAGATGTAGCAATTGCTGCAGATACTCCACAAATGGAAACTGCACTGGAGATCATCATAGTTAATTCATCATCGATCTTTAGTTTTTTACATAACCAAAAGGCAAAATACCATACAGACAATACCACTACCAAAGCTTGAATTAAGCCTAAAGAGCCTGCTTTTAATACATCTGAGAAAATAACGCTAGTACCCAATAGTACCAATCCTATTTTAACAAATAGCTCTGTAGATAAAGATGATTTAAACCATTCCGGCAAAGTAAAAAAGTTACTGATGGCTAAACCAATAGCCAAACTAAAAATCACAGCTTCTAAATTCAATGCTTTAACCTGACTGTTACCAGCAAGCACAAGTGCAACCATCGTTAAAATGTAAACAGATGGGAAAGTTATCACAGCACTTTTAACAGATTTACCAGTTAAAAAAGCGCCCAATGCGGCAATGATAATTACCAATATAAATTGTAATCCGATATACTCAAGATTAGACACAGAGAGTACTGATGATGAAAGATCCGCAACGCTTGCCCAGTTAAATACCGGGACTGGCAATAGGAGTCCGGAAAGGGTTAAAATAATTGTTAGCGCTCCAAGGATAACAACTACCCAGTCTTCATGAATGTTTAGTTTTTTAGTTTCTGACATTAGAATTTAGTTTGATTTGTGTATTGTTTTTGTTTTGTATTAAATATTAAATTGAGATTGAAAAAACGTCTTTTAAAGCACGTTTTGCAGCATGATAACCACACATTCCATGTACCCCTCCCCCCGGAGGCGTTGATGAGGAGCAAAGATATAAACCCTTTGCAGAAGTACGGTAAGGTGAACTACGCAAAGCCGGTCGAGTAAAAATCTGTCCCAGATCAATTACACCACCATTGATATCACCACCAATATAATTTGGATTGTAAGCCTCAACCTGTGCGGTATTCATGGTATGTTTTGCCAGTATCCGTTCTCTAAAACCGGGAGCAAAACGTTCTATTTGTTTCTCAATAGTTTCGGTCATATCTGTTACTGAACCATTTGGCACATGACAATAAGCCCAAGCAGTATGCTTACCCTCTGGAGCTCTTGATGTATCAAATAAGCTTTGCTGTGCAAGCAATACAAATGGCTTTTCTGCATGCTTGCCCTGCCAGCTAAGCTTTTCAGACAAAGTAATTTCTTCGAGGGTATTGCCAATATGGACTGTTCCGGCTCTTCTTGCCTCTTTGGCAGTAAAGGGAATGGCTTCATCTAATGCCCAATCCACTTTAAAAACTCCCATTCCGTAGCGATACCTTTCTAATTGCCATTTATAAAGGGCAGAAAACTTATGACCAGCTATCTGTAATAATTGCTTAGGTGTTACATCAAAAAGTACCGCTTTAGAAGATGGTAACTCATCTAAAGATTTTATAAAGCGTCCTGTTTCAATTTTACCGCCTAAAGAGATAAAATAAGAAGCTAGTGCATTAGCTATTTCTTTAGAGCCTCCCACAGGAATAGCCCAGCCTTTTAAATGTGCCGCAGCCATCAATACTAATCCTATTGCTGAGGTTGTTAGATTAGAGAGCGGTTGAATTGAGTGTGCAGCCATCCCTGCCCATAATCCTCTTGCTTCCTTAGTGGTAAATCGTTTAGCTAAAAAAGTAGCAGAGGTAAGTGCATTTAAGCCAAATTTGGCCATAGCAATAGGGTGCTTAGGGAAATGCAAAGGCCCTAGAACATCAGCTGCAATATTTGGCCAGTCTTTAACGAGTGGCTTTAACAATTTAAGATAAGCCTGTTCATCGGTACCGAGTAACCTTGCCGTTTCTTCAATAGAACTGCCAAGTACAGCAGCAGTACCATCATCAAATGGATGGGCGGCTGCCAGATCGGGAAAAACATATGACAGGCCATGATCCTGAAGTGGAAGCGTATTAAAAAATGGAGAGCCAATTGCAAGAGGATGAATTGCTGAGCAAACATCATGTACAAAGCCTGGCAAAGTCAGTTCTGCAGATCTTAATCCACCACCAATCTCATCCTTTCCTTCTATAATCAATACCGATAGTCCTTGTTGTTGCAGTGCAATAGCTGCTGCTAAACCATTTGGTCCTGAACCAACAACTACTGCATCAAAATCTGGTTTTCCCACTATATTATATGTCTTTCTTATTGATAATTTATTCTAACTTAACTGTCTTATTACTGCATTGTGAAGGTAGGAATATATAATTATTGTTCCGAGTTACCTTTTCTCCTTTGCAATAATGGATACTTTTTATCAGACCTATCTAACACTACATAAATAGAATCTTTAAACTCATTGGTGCCCTGCAAAATAATTCTGTTTGCTGTAGGACGACTGTAATGCAAAACCTGCTTCTGTGCTCTGTCTGACTTGTTTTTATTCTGCAGATACAATACATTATTAATGGTATCGGCCTTGTAATAATACCAAATTCTTCCACTTATACCCGATAATTCCCAGGTAACATTAATGTCTCTTACTGAATCATCATGCTTTTTACGTTTGTGAGGCTTGCCATATCTTCTAATATCTCCTCTCCAATCTATCCTCCATTTTCCGTCGTATACCTCCTCGTTTCCAGGATAACTTCCTGCAGCAAACATTTCAATATCCTGCGGCCTGTCTGCAACTTTAAAGCTCATAGACGACCAATCTTCGAAAGTTACATCCTGCCAGCGAACAGGATCAAAAGGTGAATAAGGGAGCATTTTATTATTTAGCTTGAACTCTGTAACCTCATAATAGCCCCTTGATTTAGGTAAGCCCGGTGTATTCGGAATTTTGTAGAAGTCGTTATGTGTATAGGCATACACCTCAAAAACAAAAAACAGGAAAACGAAAACAAAGTTAAAGGCATATTTGATGAAACGTTTTGTGTATTTCTGCCATTTTGTTTTTAGCTCGGGGTAAAAATGTACAATTCTTGAGTCTTGTTCTTTCACAATCAGACTCCATATCCCAGGTATGTCATACCATAAAATAAAAATTGACAGCATTGCCATACCTGCACTTGGCACCTGTTCCCCTATATCATAAGCATGATTAGAAATTGCTATGTTTCCAAATACCACAAAAGTAATGGCTGCACCAATACCTGTGGTGCGTCTGAATAACAATAGAAATCCTCCAATGAATTCTGCAAAGCCTAGAAACACTTCGTAGCTTGGCGATACACTGATTACCTCCCAATAAAGTCGCTTAGCAAAGAAATCGATCAATTCAGTATTCCATAATCCTTCATTTTGAGTAGGCATCTGCATTACAAACAGCTTTTTATAACCCCAACCTATACCTGCATATGCAACTCTATACCTAGCTACAACCCGTAGCCAGTAATACAAGGATCGGTATTCCTTTCTATCTTTATCAAGCTTTGTCCAGATAAAGCCCCCAAGCAAAGCAATTAAAAGTACAAAGGGTAAATTAATATAACTAGCTGGCCCGAAAAAGCCACTTTCAGAGAATATGTTAATGAATTGAGGATTAAAAAAGGCGACAATTTCGGTAAGGTGTCTGTAATTAAGATGCGCATAATCCATATTGATCAGCATCTGATAAAACCCTAAATCAAGCGGAATTGAAAACAGTCCGAAGTAGATAAATGCAATGCGAAAAGCTACTTTTTGGAGTTCGGTCCAATCGTTATGATCGTGAGGTACCTCCTGAATATAGGATATATATGATGGTTCTGCTATAATTGGTTCTTCTTCCATTTGATTTACTATTTTAATAAATGGTTAGTTAAGGATTCCAGACAACAGGTTGCCTGCGACTTTGATAAAGTGGATATGTTTTATCTTTCTTATCCAACACTACATAAATGGAATCCTGATATTCGTTTAAACCTGACAAGATGATCCTGGAATCTGTTGGCCTTGAGTAGTTAAGCTTTAACTTTTGATTCTTATAAACCTTGTTCTTGTTTTCTAAATAAAGCACATGGTTTATGGTATCAGCCTTGTAGTAAAAATGTCTTCTTCCACCACCTGTTCCGGCGGACTCATAAGTTCTATCTACATCTTTAAATTGCTTGCCTCTACCAGCCTCGCCATGAATCATAAAAGTATTGAAGACTGTAAACGAGATGGTAGACCATTTTTCGAATGTTACATTTTGCCATCTTAATGAGTCGACAGGAGAATATGGTACTGTTTTGTTGTTCAGTTTAAACTCTGTCACTTCATAAAAACCTCTCGAATTTGTTAAGCCTTTCTGAGCAGGAACCTTATAAGAATCGTAGGTGTAATTTTGCCAGTGTAAGTAGGCACTTAAAACAAAAAACATCAGGAATACAAATGACTTAAAAGCAAGCCTGAAGTATTTTTGCCATTTCTTTTCAAACGGATAATGGTAAATAGCAGGATTCGTATCTTTTTCATTAACCACTAAATTCCAGATGTTCGGCAGATAACGCCACAATACAAAGGCACCACCTAATGCATAAAATGCGGCGGCCAAATGAATTCCTCCATCGTAGGTATGGTTAGAAATTGCAATATTTCCAACCATGGCAATTGCCAGTGCAGCTCCTACCGCTCTTGTTTGTCTGAAAAACAACAGCAACATGATTAGAAGTTCTGCTAATCCTGCAAACACCTCATAACCATGAACAAAGCTAAACTGTATCCAATACAACTTCTGATGGGTAAAATCACCTAAAGGGGTATTTAATTGTGTAAGTGCCAGATTTGGCATTTGCGTTGGAAATACTTTGGAAAACGTAAGTCCTTGTAGTTTAATCAGCATAGAATAGCTTACCGCAACAACTAGGAAATAATATAGGGTTCGATAATTTGTAGTTTTTCTATCGAGCAATGACCAAATCACGGCTCCTATTAGCCCGAGTACAAATGCCAATCCCCAGTTAATATAGCTTGCTATTCCAAAATTGGCACTCTCTGCACTGATCTTCAAAAAATCTAGTGACGAATCTTGAATAGAGCCAAGATCGCCAGACCCCGGTTGAGCGGGCTGAACCTTAATTGGGCTAAACGATGATCCGCTCAACTTCCCAATATCACGAATGTGTAGATGCGACCAATCTGTTGTAAACCATTGTTGATAATAATCGGCATCTAATGGCACTACCAATAAAAAGAAAAATATGAAGGCTACACGAAAAGAGAACTTTTCGTAGCCATTCCATGTTTGTATGTTATTTTCTAATACAGTCATTTTTGAGGGATTTAAAGTTTAACAGGTTTTCTTCTACCCTCAAACAACATATACTTTCTATTTATCTTATCCAGAATTGCAGATACTGAGTCTCGTTTTTCATTTACCCCAGTTAAAACAATTGTTGAATCATTTAGCTGTTTATACTCAAGTGTAAAACCTTCTCCAGCATAGTTTTTATTCTTATTCCTAAGTACAATTTTCTTATTGACAGTATCTGATGTATAAGCAAAATACTGCCTTCCTCCTACTCCTGCCGACTCATAATTCCTATCGATATCATTATCAAAATACCCATCACCAGTTGATGGATCCAGCTTAATTGGTCGTGCTATTTTAATACTGACGGTTGCCCATTTCTCGAAAACCACATTTTGCCACCTGTTTGGATCTGTTGTAGAATAAGGGATCAACTGGTTGTTGAACCGGAATTCTCTAACGTTATAATATCCGTACGTTCCTGCCAGTCCTTTGCTTTTGGGTATTTTATAGGGTTCTTTACTATAATTGGCATAAGTAGTCCCTCCTAACAAGATTACAAATGCAACAAAGGCTGTTTTTAAAACTACCCTCAGGTTACGGATGCCTTTAGTTGCAAATAACGGTGTAAACTTATTGGCTATAGTTTGGCGCTCTAATGCAAGTAAACTATATAAACGTGGCGCATCGTAAGCAAAAAGAAATGCTGCGATAATTACCAAATAAAGACTATAAACCTGCTCACCTGCATCATAGGCAATATTGGCAACAAATACATTTCCAATAAAACCAAGAATTAAACCACTGCCAAACGTTACCGTTCTTCTGAAGAAAAGAAGCAGTCCGGCAAGAATTTCTACAAAACCTAAAAACACTTCATAAGGTTGTGCTATACCTACTGTATGAAAATAGATCTTCCATGCAAAGAAATCTCCATAATTGGTGTGCAGGTTACTTAACGATGGATACGGCATCTGCAATGGAAAAAGCTTGATAAATCCATAAGCAATTATTCCGATAGCCAATCTGTAACGCAGTATTACTCTTAAGCCATAATAAAGGCTATTGTAATCAAACTCTCTTTTTATATTGCCCCAAATTAACGTACCTATGGCCGCTAGAACAGTTGCCACACCCCAGTTGGCATATCCCGTAAGGGAAAAGAACTGAGGCGCATATTTAGTAAGTTTAAACAGATCGTAAAAAGAAAACTCTATCGGATTTATAGAAAAAAGATCTCTGTAAAACTTCCAATCGAGTGGAACTACCTGGATAATAAAATAGAGGATAAAGAAACGCAACACAATCTTTTCCTTGCCGGACCATTGTGAATTATTTGTATTAAAAAAACTCATGATGTATGGTTTATCTGTCTAACAATAAATTATTTACCCGAATAGCCTGGATTCGGATCTAAACTATGATCCAACTGTATTTGGGTTATCGGGATTGGGAACAAGTACTCATAATCCTCTACATGTGTATTTTGATCTAATGCTTCCAATACAGCCTTTGCCCTTCCTGTTCTTGCCAAATCGAACCAACGATGTGCTTCGAAAGCAAACTCTATTCTTCGTTCATTCTCTATTGCCAACAAAATATCCGCCTGCGTTACAGCAGTTGAAGGAAGTATTTCTGCACGTTCTCTCACTTTATTCAGGTCAAATAAAGCACCTGTTGTAGCCGACAAGTTATCCAGATGAGCCCTTGCTTCTGCTCTTATCAAATAAAGCTCTGCAATCCTGAATATGTAGGCAGGATCTGTAGCGGGTAATCTGTAATATAAATTACCGAACCAAATGGTGGTTCCACCTTGTGTTACACTACCGATCAGTGCTTTTCTACCACCAGAAATATTTGGATCATTAAGTAATTGAACAAAACGATCATTAGGAGCATACCTGTAAGTACCCCCATTTGTTGGGTGTTGCATTTGAGCCCTGATAGCACTCGGATTAATTGCACTATACTCCAATTCAAATACGGATTCTGAAGTGCCTAGCGCATTACCTGCAAACCACGCGCTATACGGTTTAATTAAAGTATAGTCAGACGAAAGATTGATCAGTTTTGTAGCGTACTCTTCTGCCAATGCCCATTCTTTTTTATACAAATGAAGTCTGGCTCTTAATGCCCATACTGTGCGTTTAGTCGCTCTTATTCTGTTAAGGGTATTCGGCAATAACTGCTCTGCATCTTCAAGATCTTTCAGTACTTGTGCATAGGTTTCATTCAATGTACTTCGCTTTACTTCTCTGCGATTTTCTAACGAAGTAGTAGGCTCAAGTACAATTTGCACCCCACCCCAAGCTCTTGCCAAATCAAAATAGGCTAAGGCACGGATGAACTTTGCTTCTCCAACATATTGATCTTTTAATTGTTGGGTAAGTAGTGGATCCTGTACTTTAGGCACTCTACTAATTACATTGTTTGCTCTGTTTATGGTGATGTAAATAGCGGACCATGCAGTATTGAAATTCGTATCATCTGCTCTGAAATTTACGTTTACAAGATTTGCCGCGCCTCCTGTAGTAAGGTTTTTGATATCTCCACTTGGAAAATAGCCTAGTGTAACATAGCCTTCGCCATAATAACCTGCTGAGGCCAATTGTCTGTAAACCCCTCTTAGCGCTGTTTCGCTTGATGTTTTATCAAATATTGGGTTCTCATCTGATACTGCATTAATAGGATCTATGGTTAAAAATTTCTTGCAGGAGATGAGAGTTGATGCCGCAGTTAGTAAAACTATAATGTATTTTAAATTTTTCATCAGTATATAATTTTAATGTTCGATTATAGAGTTAAGTTTAAACCAAGCTGAATGGTACGAGGTTGTGGTGGTGTACCATAATCATAACCCTGAATGTTACCTGTGCCAAGGTTCGACTCTGGATCGGCACCTGTATATTTGGTAAATAATAACAGATTGCTTCCTGTTAGGTAAATCCTTAACTTATCTATTTTCGCCTTTTTTGTAAGTGCTTTTGGCAGTACATAACCAACTGTAAGTGCACGCAATCTTAAGAATGAGCCATCTTCCAGGAAGCGACTATTTTCTTGTCTGGAATAATTAGCTGCAGTTAATCTTGGTGTATTGGTTACCTGTCCGGGTGTTGTCCATCTATCTAGCTGACTTGCTAATAAAACCCTGTTAGCATCAAGAGTACCTCCTGTTTCGCCAAGCATTCTATTGTGGTTCCAGATTTTATTACCATATGAGTAGGTAAAGAAAATACCCAGATCAAAACCTTTATAGTTTAGCGTATTATTAAATCCACCAAAAAATTTAGGCCAGGTATTGCCTACAATTTGTCTGTCATCAGCAGTAATTTTTCCATCACCATTTTTGTCCTCAAATACTGCATCTCCAGTGTTTTTATCAACGTAAAGTTGTTTATAAACCCAGTATGAGTACAAAGAACTTCCCTGCTGTAACCTGATCAGATCTCTACCTGCAAATGGAATATCCGCTGGTATTTTCTCGATCCTATTGATATTCTGGGATACATTAAAATCGGTTTTCCAGGTAAAATCAGTAGTCTGAATATTAGTAGAGTTTATAACCAGTTCAAACCCTTTGTTACTAATCTCTCCGTAATTGGTCAGGTAAGATGAAAAACCTGTTGTGGCTGGTGTCGCAATCTGAAGCAATACATCTGTTGTGTATTTATTGTAGTAATTAAATTCAAACGATAGTCTGTCTTTAAACAAGCCTAAATCTAAACCTGTACTGAACTGCGCTGTTTTTTCCCACTTTAAGTTCGGATTCGCAATTTGCAATGGTGCAATACCAGGTCCTTCACTACTACCAAGCTTATCCGAATATCCATATCCTCCGTTCCATAATCCTTGGGAAGCGAAATCATCAATACCACTTTGGTTACCGGTAAGGCCATAGCTGATTCTAAATTTAAGGTTGCTAATCTCTGATACATTTTTCAGGAAATTCTCCTGATTAATTCTCCAGGCAGCACCTATAGCAGGGAAATAACCCCATTTATTATTCTTTCCAAATCTCGATGAACCGTCGGCACGCACTGTAAATTCTGCATAGTACTTTTTATCATAGTTGTAGTTTAACCTCGAAAAGAAGGATGCCAATGCACTTTTAGTTCTAAACTGTGCTGCTGTTTGTGTAGCTGCTGATGATATTTGTGTGTAAGAGTTATTTGGGAAATTGGTTCCGGTTGCCGAAACATTTTTAATCTCAACACCTTGTAAGGTGTTACCAATTAATGCACCAATACCGTGCTTGCCCAATTGAGTATTATAAGATAAAGTCTGCTCATTAATTAAAGTGCTTGATTGCGTTATTGCCTGCGTACCGCGACCTCCCGAAGCCCCTAAAATAGTTCGGGTGTCCCAATACTCATTTTCTTCATAATTGTTATAATCTACACCAACACTAGAGTGAAACTTTAAATTCTCAAGGATATCTATATCCAAATAAGTGTTTCCAATGTAATGGTAGCTGTTCGACCAAAGGTTTACCTTACTGGTCAATACATCAATGTTATCAAAATTCACCCATTTAAGAGGGGTTCCATCAGCTGCAAAAATGGGCAGATAGGTTGGTATGTTTAGCGAAGCTTGCAAAAGTGTTCCATTACCTCCATTTGCAGGACGAGCCTGATCTCTGTGGCTTTTAGAAAGTGTATTGCTGGTTCCTATGGTAACTTTATCATTTAATTTCTGATCGATATTGACCTTAAAACTAGCCCTATCAAACGACATTGGTTTCCAGATGGACTCCTGATAAGTATAACCTCCACCTAAATAATATCTTGTTTTTTCAGAACCTCCTTGGACAGATAGATCATAATTACGTAGATCAGCTGTTCTGTTCAAATAGCTCATTCTATCGTATGTAGGTTGCTGCTCCGGAAGTCCACGACCAGGAACACCATTAATAATCTCAGTGGCAGGTCTGAACGGGAGTGCATTACCCATATTCTTATTGTATTCGTTTACCAGTTGTGCATGCTCAACTCCGGTTGTTGTTTTCCAGATTCGGTCTTCTGGTGCCCAGCCCCTTCCTTCAGATGCATTAAAATCAATTTTAGATTTACGGCCATAGTCGCCATGCTTTGTGGTTACAATTATTACCCCATTAGCCCCTCTGGAACCGTATATGGCAATTGCACTTGCATCTTTTAACACTTCTATACTCTCTATATCTGATGGATTTATATCCGCGAGCGGAGATGTTGCCCTGTCCTGTGCAATACTCTGAAGACTTGTGTTATTAATAAACACACCATCAACCACGTATAAAGGATCATTACCTGCGTTAATAGAAGTTGCTCCCCTTACTCTAATAAATACATCAGAACCGGGAACACCTGTATTTGTGTTAATCTGTACTCCCGCACCTTTTCCTTGTAACTGAGCATCAAAACTAGCCTCAGGTATTGTTTTAGCACCGGTTAGATCGATTTTTGAAACTGAACCGATCAGATCCTTCTTATCCTGCTTGCCATAACCAACAATTACTACATCATTAAGCTGACTTGAGGCTTCTTTAAGCTCTATAAAAATCGGACTTCCGTTGGCCACGACTTCTTTTTTTTCGTAACCGATATATCGGATTTCTAAGGTATATGGAAACTTCTGTCCTGTTACAAAATCGAATCTACCGTCGTTATCCGTTTGTACAGTGTGTGTTGTTCCAATAATATGGACGCTAACTCCAGGTATTCCCTGCTTGGTGGCTGCATCTACTACCTGACCTTTCAGTGTAGAGTTAATAAGGGGTTGGATTTGTGAAAAAGAAATAAGTGGTAACAGAAATAATACCACGATACTGCTGTTCAATAGCAGCGTCTTTTTTAACAAGGAATAAGCACTATAGAAATGCCTACCCTTTTTAAAATTTTGCATAACTTTAAAAAGTTTTAATTAATAAAATTCTATTGGTTGAAACGAGTTGGCATTTCAGTAAGTGATTGGCGTTGCGTACTGAGTGCCCTGATAAAGGCAGGATGCTAATCCTGTCTTTATTAATAATTTATAGCGTGAAATGCTATTGCATGGAACAGCAACAACAGTGAGAAGAATATCTCAATTGATTTAGACTGCAGAGCGCAATTTCTTTTTTTAAGTGTAAAAATTTTTCCATTGTTTGGTTTGTGTTTCTTATCAATTGAAAGCAAATGTAACTGCATTTATTTAAAAAACAAATAAAATCTATGGATTTAATAGAGTATTAGTGAAAAAGGATATAAAATGATACCTTAGGTTCTAATTAAAATTGAACCAATTACACTATCCTAACACACTAAAATGAAGAAGTACTACCTTTTGCTCTGCCTTTCGTTCATAGCATTTTCCTTATCCGCACAAAAAAAATCAAAAGAAACTTCTGGTAACCCATTATTTCCAGGCTGGTATGCAGATCCTGAAGGCGCAATTTTTGGTAAAGAATACTGGATTTACCCCACCTACTCAGATAAATATGAAGCACAAACCTATATGGATGCTTACAGCTCAAAGGATTTAGTTACGTGGAAAAAACACCCACATATTCTTGACACAAGTAACGTTAAATGGGCTAAAAAAGCAGTATGGGCGCCATCAATAACCAAAAAAGGAAACAAGTATTATTTGTTTTTTGGTGCTAACGATATTCAAAACAATAATGAATTAGGTGGTATAGGAGTTGCTGTTTCAAATAAACCAAATGGCCCGTTTAAAGACCTTATAGGAAAACCACTAATCGATAAATTTCACAACGGAGCACAACCAATTGACCAATATGTTTTTAAAGATAAAGACGGACAGTACTATTTATTTTATGGTGGCTGGTCGCATTGCAATGTTGTAAAATTGAGCGATGACTTTAAAAGCATAGTGCCTTTTCCTGATGGAACAACTTATAAAGAAGTAACTCCAAAGGGGTATGTTGAAGGTCCTTTTATGTTTATCAGAAACGGAAAATACTATTTCATGTGGTCTGAAGGCGGATGGACTGGTCCGGATTATTCTGTAGCTTATGCAATAGCAGACTCACCATTAGGCCCATTCACACGTATTGATAAGATATTAAAACAAGATCCATCTATTGCTACTGGCGCTGGTCACCATTCAGTGATTAAAAATCCTAAAACAGGCGACTATTACATTATATACCACCGTCGTCCATTAGGAGAAACCCATGGTAATCACAGGGCTACTTGTATAGAAAAAATGGAATTTGATGAAAACGGTTTGATAAAACCTGTAAAGATTACTTTCGAAGGTGTTGGTGCTAATCCTTTGTAAAAAAGGATTAGCTATATAATATCGTCATCCCGAATTTATTCCCAAATGTTATTTACTGAGGTAAGTATAACTGGCTTACCGTCAGTAACTATTATGGTATGTTCATGCTGTGCTACATACCCCCCTTTATTCCCAACCAATGTCCAACCGTCTTCTTCCTGATCTGCATAAGTTGACGCAGTGGCAATAAACGTTTCAATAGCTACAACAGAATTTTTTCTGAATCGGGTATTATTGAATCTATCATAACAGTTCAAAATATCGTGTGGTTCTTCGTGTAAACTTCTGCCAACACCGTGTCCAGCAAGATTTTTGATCACCTTATAACCAGATTTACGAGCTTCGGTTTCAATTAATTTGCCGATATCTGCAATCTTTACCCCTCCCTTGATCTGATTTATAGCTTTACGCAATATTTGCTTAGAAGCATCTACAAGCGGCTGAAGGTCATTTAAATCTTCCCCTAAAATAAAAGATCCACCATTATCTGCCCAAAAGCCATTTAACTCCGCAGATACATCAATATTAATAAGGTCGCCCTCTTTTAAAACTTTATCGTCTGTTGGAATACCGTGTGCAATCTCATTGTTTATACTAATGCACGTCCACCCGGGGAAATCGTAAGTAAGCTTTGGTGCCGACTTTGCGCCCAATGAATTTAAAATTGCTCCTCCAAAATCATCCAATTCTTTAGCAGTCATACCCGGAGTAGCACGAGCCCTCATCTGTTTAAGGGTTTCCGCTACAGCATTACTGATCTGTTGCATTCCTAAAAGTTCTTCGTTTGAGGTAATTGACATGGTCTTTTTTTATGCAAAGGTAGAATTATTTGGCTTAACCTGCTTCCTTGTTCAACAAACTGTAGAAGAACTCCACAACTTTTCTAAAGCCTCAACAAAATAAACTACTGAAAATCAGCTCCGTGCCAAAAAACCGCTATTCAGGCACTATTATGTAGCATAGTTTAATCATAATTAACAAGAATATTTAATTGAAAATTTAAAATAAGTATTATGAAAAAGATCATTTTATCAGCAGCATTTTTAGCAGTAGCCGGATTAACAACAGTAAAAGCAAGCGACATTAAAAACTCAGTAGAAGTTGCTGTAAGACAAGATAGTACTACAAAAACTCCAGTTGAATTGAAAGACCTTCCAGAAGCGGTTCAAAAAACTTTACAAGCTGAACCGGCTAAAGAATGGACGCCAACTGCAGCGTTTCTTGTTACTAACGCAGACAAGTCTCAGTATTATCTGATTAACGTTAAAAAAGGTGAAGAATCAGGATCTCTTAAGATCGACAAAGACGGTAAAGTGGTTCAATAAATCACGATACAAATATAGCTAATACCCATAAAAGCCGGAGGATTCCGGCTTTTGTGCTTTTTATTAAATCGATAATTAGAATAAATCATCATATTTAATCGTTGTATAGAAATATGAGAATAAGACTAATTGCGCTTTTATTGTTTTGTTATTCTGCTACGTATGCTCAATCTTTTAAGTATCCGGCTCTTAATCCACAAGGAAAAACAATAAAATCACTCATTCCCGCACAGTGGAAAGTTATAGATTCCGTTTACGGAGATTTAAACAATGATAAGGTTGAAGATTTAGCCTTGATCTATGAGTTTTATGCTGCCGTTAAAGAAAACAGGGCATATGGAGATAATACTACCGAACTCATTACCGAAACACAAAGACCCAGAATGCTTGCTGTCTATTTTAAATCGGGCAGAAACTATAAGTTGGTTACCCAAAACAATGATTTCGTTTTAAGATCCGAAGAAGGTGGTGCTATGGGCGATCCTTTACGTCCGCTGGCAATTACCGACAATATACTTAACCTCGCTTTTGAAGGCGGTGGAAATTGGAGATGGAAACTCACTTACAGCTTTAAATATCAGGACAAAGACTGGCAACTTACCAAAGCAAGCAATTACTCTTACCATAGTGGATCTGGGGATATGAATAGCAAAAAGTATGATTTTGTAAACAAAAAGCGAATTATCACTATCGGGAAAATGAGCAATACAGATTCAGCAAACGAGATTATTGAGCAGAATTTAACGTTTAAAACGCTTAAGAATTTTTCGAATTTTAAAAAGCCGTGGACCTGGGAATTGGGGCCAGACGAATTTCTATAAAATCGGTATTAGAAATTGCTTAGTGTGGTTAACATGTCAGACTCAACTCAGACTCTCCTCAGGCTCAACTCAGACTCTGTTAGACTATTGTCAAAGTTGAGTTTGATTTGGCACGAGAAACAGACAGTTAACAGGCTAAACAATAAGAGACTGTCGTCATCCTGAATTTATTTCAGGACCTCTCTTGAGCATGTTTCGAATAGTTGGCGAGAGGTTCTGAAATAAATTCAGGATGACGTGGTGTACAAAAAAAGCGTCTTGATCAATATTGATCAAGACGCTTTTTAAATTATGTTATCAAATTATTAACGTGAATAATTTGGAGCTTCTTTAGTGATTGAAATATCATGTGGATGACTCTCTCTCATTCCGGCTGCAGTGATACGTACAAATTTAGCTTTCTGCAAGTCTTCAATCGTAGCAGCACCACAGTAGTGCATACCTGCTCTTAGACCACCTACATATTGATAAATCACCTCAGCCAATGTTCCTTTATAAGGTACACGACCAACAATACCTTCTGGTACTAATTTGGTAACTACGTCTTCTTCGTCCTGGAAATAACGGTCTTTAGAACCCTGTTGCATTGCTTCAACAGAACCCATACCACGGTACGATTTAAACTTACGTCCTTCGTAAATGATGGTTTCACCTGGCGACTCCTCTACTCCTGCGAATAAAGATCCTGCCATGATAGAGCTTGCTCCAGCTGCAATAGCTTTAACAATATCTCCTGTTTGTTTGATACCACCATCAGCAATTACAGGGATTCCTGTGCCAATTAATGCTTGTGCACATTCAAAAACTGCGTATAACTGAGGTACACCAACACCTGCAATGATTCTGGTAGTACAGATAGAACCTGGACCGATACCAACTTTTACTGCGTCAGCTCCGGCTTCAGCTAATGCTCTTGCGGCGTCTGCAGTTGCAATATTACCTGCAATAACCTGTAGATCTGGGAATTTAGCTTTAATGGCCTTAACCATATCGATAACGCCTTTAGAGTGACCGTGAGCAGTATCAACTGTAACCACATCAACTCCTGCTTGTACCAATGCAGCAACGCGATCAATGTTATCAGCAGCTACACCTACAGCAGCACCTACACGTAATCTACCACGTTCGTCTTTACAAGCTTTAGGGTAGTTTTTATATTTTTGAATGTCCTTAAAAGTGATTAATCCTGCCAGTTTACCATCTTTACTGATTACAGGAAGCTTTTCAATTTTATAATCTTGTAAAATTTCTTCAGCCTGTAAAAGGGTTGTACCTTCAGCAGCGGTGATCAGATTTTCGCTGGTCATCACTTCAGAAACTTTACGTTGCATATCTTTTTGGAAGCGTAAATCTCTATTGGTAATGATACCAACCAGTTTACCATCAGAATCTATAACAGGAATTCCACCTATTTTAAATTCTTTCATAATCTGGAAAGCATCGGCAACTTTAGCATCTTTACTTAAAGTAACTGGATCCTGGATCATTCCGCTTTCTGAGCGTTTTACTTTTCTAACCTCCTCTGCCTGACGCTCGATGCTCATATTTTTATGTAGCATACCGATACCACCTGCCTGAGCAATGGCAATAGCCAAACCAGATTCAGTTACAGTATCCATAGCAGCAGAAACTACAGGAACATTAATGCGTATTTTTTTTGTAAGGAAACTTCCGGTATCCACGTCACGTGGCAGAACTTCAGAATAAGCAGGTACTAATAATACGTCATCGTATGTTAGTCCTTCGGCGATAAATTTATTGGGATCGAGTTGCATAGCAAATAATTTATGAGTTACTATTTGCGAGGCAAAGATACGATTATTACTTATACTACGCAACTGTTTTACGAAAATTGGCTATCAACCACAAAAGTTTACAATTAAATTAAATAGCTTCTGAGAATAATTATGAATAAATTCTTTTCTACATTTGGCAAAAAAATTAACGACATGAAGAAAACGCTCTTTTCAATTGCACTTGCAATTGCTAGCACGGCATGCTATGCCCAAACCTCACAAATTAATGTTGATACAATATCAAAAAAAATTGACAAAGCTCAACAACCTTTCAAACCAAGTACAGGCTCTATAGTTACTGAGCTAAATTTCAATCCTTTCAAAGGAAACTTAAGTTTAAACAACTCTCTTAATCAAATTAAAGTAAGATATTTTATTAGCCCCGACATAGCTTTAAGATTAGGTTTTAATGTCAGCAAAAAAGACTCTACCGCAAATTTTAACAACCCTTATGGTACACAAAGTGTTTTCATTAACAATGAAAGAAAAAGTACTTTAATTGGATTTAACTTTGGTGTAGAAAAGCACTTTAAAGGTACCAAACGATTGTCTCCTTATGTTGCAGCCGACTTTTCAATAAGCAGTAGATCATCAAGTCAGGAAATTAAGGATAATGGTTCTTCTACCTCTATTAAAAATGGTTGGCTCGAAACTATTTACATACCGAACAGTCCAAACTATTATAATCAGCTACAAGAAAATGCATACACACGTTATGGCTTAAACTTAATTGCAGGTTTTGATTTTTATGTTGCCAAGGATTTCTTTATTGGTTATGAATTTAACTTCAATATATCGAAAACGGAATATAAAAACATCGAGGTAATATCTACAGGTCAAAATCCAAATACAGGCCAACCGAATAGCAACTTCAATGATACCGGCAAAAAATCGGCATCGACATTTGGCCCGACACTAATAAATGGTGTTCGTGTTGGTTATTCATTTTAATTATCGTTCTCAATATGAAAAAGAATGTATTATTAATTGCGACAGCTCTATTCGTTTTTTTTCAGCTACAGAGTTGTAAAAAAGACAACCTTTCAGGTCCTGAAATTCAAACATTATCTGCTACTGCACTGGCACCTAATGCAGCAACTTTTACAGGTAGCATTGTAAACAAAGGCAATTTTAACCCATTTGACTATGGTTTTATATACAGCTTAACGTCTGATGTTAGCGAAGGAAAGGGGACAAAAATATCTTTAGGTAAAAACATACCACAGGGTGAATTTACAAAGGAAGTTCGCAACCTCAGTACAAGTAGTCCCTACTATTCACCAATTGTTTATGTTAGAGCATACATAACTGACGAAAAAGGAACCGCACTAGGAAAACTAATACAGATCACTTTACCTAGTCAACAAGCTGGAAACATTACACCTACTTCAGGAAAATCAGGGGATCTTGTTAAAATTTCAGGGAAATTTTATGCTGAATCCGATAGTTCGGTAACTGTTATGTTTCATAATACGAAAGCAAAAGTAATATCTGTTTCTGATACAGAAATAATAGCTGAAGTTCCTCAAGGGATTCCAGCTCCAAATGGTTATGGACTTAATGTAGAAGTAATTATTGCCGGCCAAAGAGTATCTACCTCAAATGGCTTTACAATATTAGCTAATGTTAAAGATTTTTCACCAAAATCGGGACCAATAGGAACGTATATTGCTTTTTCGGGAGATAACCTATCGGACCCATACAGTTACTCAAATTATATTAACTTATTTTTTGGTGAACACCCTGTAAATCCACAATATTCGGGTACGCTTTTCATATTTGCACCATCCACAGACAAGGTAACATCAAAAATATCTGTCATGGTAGACAATAAAAAGATTGATTTACCCGGAGAGTTTACAATTCTACCTCCTGAAATTACTGTAATGTCAACAGAAGTCACCTTACCTGGAGGTTCATTCTATATCTCAGGACCTAATTTACCGCCCTACGATACAACTCCAGTTACTGCAAAAATTGGAAGTACCAGTGCTGAAATTAACTTTAACTATAACGGAGGTTATGACATTATTGTTCCAGAAAACCTGGCTGCTGGCGATTACACAGTTAGCATAACATTTCCCCCTCATACAATAACTACTCCAAAAAAACTTAAAGTATTACCTTACACATTTACTGATTTTTCTCCTGTATCTGGTGGTCCTGGTAAAGAAGTAAATATTACAGGGAATTTTATTCCCGGCGCATTATATACTGTCTACTTTGGAGATGTAGCTATATATGGCAATCCTACCTCAACTACAAATTTAAGGGTTGAAGTTCCTGGAGGCATAAATGAAGGAAATGTAAAAATCTATTTAGCTGTTGGTGGTAAGAAACTTACAATTGCCAAGGATTTCAAAATCGTTGGTCCTTCCATTACCTCATTTTCGCCTACCTCAGGAAATGCTGGAACTGTTGTAACTATAAAAGGTGATGGTTTTGCAAAAAACTATGGTGCTTATGTTAAATTCGGCACTATTGAAGCGCCAATTTCTAGTATTACTGAAAATACAATCACTGTTGCTGTACCGTCAAATTTAAATCCTGGTACCATGAAATTAACTGTAATGACTAATGGACAAACTGTAACAAGTTCAAACAATTTTACGGTTACTAATTAAAAAAAATTAGCACATTACCGCATAAATTAAAGAGTCCGCATCATTAATCAAAATGATACGGGCTCTTTAGTTTGCACAGCAAATTACTCATTCATTGTATTTAAGGGTTTGAGATGCAATACTTACTTATAATTGAATAGTTTTTGTGAAAATTGGATCTCTATCTTTCACTATTCTTTGAGATCCTTCATCAATTAATTTCCCATTAACCTCAACTTTGTACGTAACAGTAAAAGGTGTGGCACCAAATTCAAAACCCCCAATATTTAAAGCACCTGTATAAAAACCACTGGCTGATTCTATAACTATTGTCTTTCCTCCGTTAAAATCATCGGTACCCAAATTTAGTGAAGCACCTTTAACCAGAACTCCGTTCACATTCCAGTCTACAGTTGTCCCATTGCCTTTAGATGCAACAAGGGTTACATCAAATTTATCACTCTCCGCCTTTTTAAATTCACTTGAAAGGGTTATGGTAATTTTTGCTTTTTTATCACTTGATGGACTGTCGCCATCTTTCTTTTTACAAGAGAATAAAACAGTTAAAGCTATCATCCCGCAGGCCAGCATCATTACATTTTTTTTGATTTTCATAGGTTGTATTTGTTATTTTGACTTATTTATTCAAAGTTATATCCCGAGAATAAGTACCACAATAACTATAAGCAGTCATTCTTATATAGCTGTAAACAGCTATATTCTACATTTTATTTCCATAAGATATAGATTATGCTTAACCTTATCGGGGGATAAAAATTCACCATACATCCCTCGGCCAATGAAAACATGTTGCTTTAGTTTACTTCTTCTTCTGACATTTTTTAAGAGTAGCGCGCAATCTTCTACTCCAGACAAAAAGTATCTCGATAGTCTTAATCAATTGATCGAGAAAACCAGTTCTGATAGTATAAAGGCTCGTAACTACTTCTTACTATCTGATTTTTGGAGAGAACAGGATACGACTAAATCAAAAGCTTATCTGGAAAAGGGAAAGGCACACGGCGATAAGTATCCTTACCTGAAAGCGATCTACTATTCTTACTTAGCTAATTATTATTTAGGAATAGATGGCACTAAAAGTGAGATCAATTATTTAAAAGCCGACAAAGAGCTTTCGGCTTTCTCGACCAAAGAGGCTTATCAGGAACGAGCCGGGGCCTGGCATAACTACGCCTTAGTGCAACAACATCAGGATGATCATAAAGGAGCCTTAGATGCATTGATTAATCATGTTCTTCCATTATCAAAAAAAGCAGGTGACAAAATATGGCTGGGTACTGAATACATTTCAATAGCTGCGATATTTATGAATTTAAAACAGTACGACAAGGCAATTCCCTATCTGAATCAAGGTATTGAACATTTTCAAAATGCACCTTCGAGTCAATATTTTTTACTGGTAAATGCTTATTTAACTGCTGCAGATAATTATTCTGGTTTAGGAAAGTACCAGCAAACAAAAAAATATCTGGATTTAGCCAAAATATTGCTGGACAAATCAAAAAATGTGGTTTCTCCCTATCGCATAGAAATATTTCTACTTGACTATTATAAATGTGCCACCACATATTTTACAGCTACCAAACAATATCAAAAAGCACTACAACATGCCAACGAGGCGATAAAACTAGCGAAAGAGCTAAATGATAATTACTCCTTACAAGAAATCGCTTTCGATAAGCACACCATTCTTATTGATCAAAAACGTTACCCCGAGGCAGAGAAAATTTTAATGGATTTGGTGAAGCAAAAAGAGACAAACTCTTTAACTCAAAACCGATTAAAAACATTTAATGCGTTAGCCAGCCTTCATTATACAACCGGCAATATGGCCAAAGCTTATATCTGGTTAAAAAAAAGTAAAACGCTGGGAGATAGTTTAAGCGAAAGCAAACTAAAAACGGATATCAGCAATCTGGAAATAAAATACAAAACTGCAGAGAAGGAGAAGAAAATTGTATCTCTGCATGCCGAAAACGAAAATGCCAATTATAAAATCAAACAAAATCGTCTCCTAAATTGGTTATTGAGTTTGACTAGTTTGTTTTTATTTGTGATTGCTATTTTGGGCTGGCTTTTTTATAGGAACAGCAAAAAGTTAGCTACACAAAAAGAACTAAATCATCAGCAACAGCTGATAGATATAGAAAGGCAAAGGCAAATAGATGTGGTGCAGGTAATGCTGGATACTAAAGAGGATGAACAAAACCGGGTAGCTCGCGACTTACATGATGGTTTAGGCGGAATGCTATCTACCGCTAAAGTCAATTTAACCCATTACACACAGGAAAAAACCAACAACACTGATACTGAGTTAGGGAATGTGGTTGTCCAGCTGGAAAATGCGATAACAGAACTACGGCGTATAGCGCATAATATGATACCCGGAATGCTTTTAAAACTGGGTTTAGAGGCTGCGCTACGTGATTTATGTGAAACGCTAAGCACCCAAAACCTAGATGTAGTGTTCCAATGGTTAAACATACAGACCGAGCCACCTGTCCAGGAGCAGATTACCATTTATCGCATTGTACAAGAGGCATTAACCAATGCTGTCAAACATGCCGATGCCAAAAATATACTTTTACAATGCACCCAAAGTGAAGATGTATTTTTCATTACCGTTGATGATGATGGCAAAGGTTTTGATGTCGGTGCGCCTTTAAAAAACCAAGGTATTGGGCTTAAGAACATCAAAAGCCGAGTTGAGCATCTAAGCGGAACAATAGAAATTTTATCAAAAGAAAACGAACAAGGTACTTCCATAAATATAGAACTGAATGTTACTACCTAAACCCACCCTTGCCATTGTAGATGACCATCCTATTGTTATTGAAGGATTGACAAAACTTTTAATGAAGAAAGAAAAATTTGACCTCATTGGAAGTTTTACCAATGGTATGGATTTTATTCCTTTCTTAAAAGCCACTCCGGTTAAGATTGTGCTTTTGGATATTGTATTACCCGGTATAGACGGTATGGATTTATGTAAAGAAATAAAAAGTATATCGCCAACAACCACTGTGCTTGCTTTTAGTAATCATCAGGAGCGAAGTGGCATTATGAAGATGCTTGAAAATGGCGCAAGCGGATATGTGTTAAAAGATGCTTCAATAGATGAACTTATGTTTTGCATTGAAGAGGCGCTGAATGGTAAAATCACATTCAGCAAAGCAATTAATGATATCCTTATACAGGCTCAATTAAAAGAAAACCGGCTAACCAAACTCACAAAAAGAGAAACGGAAATCCTCAAGTTAATTGCAAATGGTATCACAACTCCTCACATTGCAGAACACCTTTTCTTAAGCAAATTTACAGTAGAAAATCATCGGAAAAACATATTGCAAAAGCTAAAGGCAAAAAACATGGCCGAACTGATAAGCATTGCTAACCAACAGGGTCTACTTTAATTTCTATCAATATAGCTTTATCGCCCCATCCAGCCACCGTCTACCGTCATAACAGTGCCGTGCATGTAAGAAGACCCCTCTGAAGCCAGAAAAACCACCGGCCCTTTGAAATCTTCAGGATCACCCCAACGGCCAGCCGGAATACGCTCCATAATAGAGCGACTACGATTCTCATCTGCTCTCAGCGCAGTGGTATTGTCGGTCGAAATATATCCTGGTGCTATAGCATTTACATTTACTCCTTTAGCAGCCCACTCATTAGCAAAAGCCTTTGTTAACTGACCAATTGCACCCTTACTGGCAGCATAACCCGGCACAGTAATACCACCTTGAAATGTTAATAGTGAAGCTGTAAAAATAACCTTTCCACTACCTCTCAAAACCATTTCTTTTCCAATTTCCCTTGTCAGGATAAATGGAGCAGTTTGATTTACAGCAACCACTTCATCCCAATACTCATCAGGGTGTTCAGCTATCGGCTTTCTTAAAATAGTTCCTGCATTATTTACCAAAATATCTATTACAGGGTGATCTTTTTTTACCTGATCTATGAATTGTTTAAGTGAATTCCTATCACTAAAATCACATTGATAGGCATAAAATTGCTTACCAATTGAGGTTATAGATTTTTCTACCTCGCTACCTGATAGCTCTAAACTTGCTGATACACCTATAATGTCGGCACCGGCTTCTGCAAGCGCTTCGGCCATAGCTTTACCTATACCTCTTTTACAACCTGTTACTAAAGCTATTTTTCCTTTTAAATTGAATAAATCAAGCACTGCCATTTTTTTATTTTTCTTATTGCACTTTTACAGTTAGGGGCTGCTTTAATTTCTGATTAAAAGTATCCAGAAGCTTAAACCATGCCTTTGCATTGGTAATTTCGTTACCCTTACTCCAGGCAGAACCATTATAATACACCAACGGTTCATTACTTTTTACCGAAGTATGAGTAAGCAAATGAACCTTATCCGTATTCATTTTTACTTTTCCCGCGGGAAGTATTGTTGCTACACCAGTAGTTCCATCTACACCATGCTCCGGCTCCCAGTAGCCTAATATACCCTGCTGTTCATCCATAATAATAGCTCCCGGTTCGGCACGTTTAACTATACCAATCACTACCGGAAGATCTGCACCTCCTGAATAAGAATAATCAGCTTGTATGCGATTAAAGTGAGACCCTGCATCCAGAGTTATTGTTTTTACCACTTTTACCGATTTACCAGCTACATCCCGTTCGTCATAATACAATCGAAAAGAGGTTCGCAATGGACCATTATCCAATACTTTCCAATTGTGATAATTTTTAGAGTAATACACAGAATCTTTAACAAAAGGCGCTATATCTCCCGCCCCTAATGTTAAGCCTACGCTATAGTAATCCATTCCATCACCATGATCGGTATGGTAATCTCCTCTTTTGTACCAATCGTTAATTACAAGTTTATTGGTTTTCTTCACCCAAATATCTATCCCAAAAGCATTGTCTTTTCTCGTTTCCAAAGCCTTTCCGTACATCCGATTGGCCACTTTATCGTTTTCCCATGCAAAATCGTCATAACGTTCAGGAACATAACGGCCATAGGTTTTTTTAGCCATAACTGCAGGTTTACCCTCAACAATTAAGAGCTTAGCATTCCCCTTTGCTTTAATATTAACCTGTATCAATAAATTCTGAATCGCTACTTCTCCTTTATGCTCCAACTGAAAAGGAACTTCCTTTTTGGTAACAGCATCCAACACTTTGAAATTAGCAGTATCAATACTCGGATATCTTGTGATGACACTTGCCCAGTTAATAGACAACACTTCTCCTACCCGATCTATATCAGATGAGTTCTTAATAACAATGGTTGTTTTGGCTGTATTTGTTTGTGCTTGTCCAAAAAATGACGCACCGGGTAGCAACAATAAAAGTGCAAATACCTTTCTCATAATTGTTACTTAAGCTCATTAATAGCACAATGATCCATATCGCCATAATCAAGATTCTCACCAGCCATACCCCAAATAAAAGTATAGTTACTAGTACCAGCACCTGAATGTATAGACCAGTTAGGTGAAATCACCGCTTGCTCATTTTGCATCCAAATATGTCTGGTTTCATGTGGTTCACCCATAAAATGGCAAACACTTTGACCTTGTGGAACTTCAAAATAGAAGTAAACCTCCATACGTCGGTCGTGAGTATGAGCAGGCATGGTATTCCAAACACTTCCACTCTTTAACTCAGTCATTCCCATTTGCAGTTGACAAGTAGGCAAAACACTATTCACCAACAGTTTATTGATAACACGGTGATTTGCTGTTTCCGGGCTTCCTAATTCAACAATTTCGGCTTCTGCTTTTGATACCTTTTTGGTAGGATATTTATGGTGAGCAGGGGCCGAATTGATATAGAATTTTGCAGGCTTCAATTTATCCGCAGAAGTAAAAGTTACGTTTTTAGTTCCCTTTCCGATATAAAGAGCTTCTTTAAAATCAAGAATATAACTTACTCCATCAGCAACTATAGTACCTTTACCACCTACGTTGATAATGCCCATTTCTCTTCTTTCTAAAAAGTAGGCTGCTTTTAAGCTATCAGGATTTGAAAGTTCAATAGTTTCATTTACAGGCATTGCACCTCCAGCTATATAGCGATCGTAATGAGATAAGGTAAGATGAATATGATCGGCTTCGAATATTTCCGGGATTAGAAAATTTTTACGCAAATCTGCTGTAACCATTTGTTTAGTTTCAGTTGGACTTAATGCGTAGCGGCTTTCAAAATGTGTTTGCATATTTTCTTGTTGTTTTTTTAAATGCGGTTTATAAATACCAGTTTTTATAACGGTGTAAGGCTTCTAAAAAGTAGTAATCGGCATAAGTTAAGGGAACATCAATTTCCGAATTGTGAGGTATTGAACCTACACTGTGTTTCAACAAAAACCCGCCATTCTCTCCTAGTTTTGCACGATAGGAATCAGAAGCCAAAGTCTTCAATGCTGTTTCTGCAGCACTTAAATATTGTTTGCGTTCTGCTTTATCAGCATACTGAGCAAGTTCTAATAATGCCGAAGCCATAACAGCTCCAGCAGAAGCATCACGGTAGGTATTAGGTATTCCTGGCGCATCGTAATCCCAGTAAGGAATCATATCGGCAGGCATACTTGGATCATTTAACATGAATTTAGCAATACTTTTTGCCTGTTTTAAGTATTGCTTGTCTTTAGTAAAACGATACATCATGGTATATCCATACAAACCCCAAGCCTGTCCTCTGCTCCATGCTGATGAATCTGCAGCACCTTGCGCTGTTATTTTTTGCAATACCTTACCGGTTTTCATATCATAATCGACAACATGATATGAACTGAAATCTGGTCTGAAATGATTCTTGATGGTTGAATTAGCATGAGTAATCGCAATCTCCTTGTATTTTTTGTCACCACCATGATCGCTAACCCAACTTAGTAGCTCCAGATTCATCATGTTATCTATAATAACCGGGCCTGCCATTTTTTTACTTGAATTCCAGGACTGGATTACTTTCGCTTCTGGATGGTAGCGTGTAGACAAAGATTCTGCAGCAGTATCTATTGTTGTTTTATACGATGGATCTTTAAAGATGCGATAGGCATTACCAAAGCTGCAGTACATCATAAAACCAAGGTCATGATTACCTGTGTAATGCTTTTCCTTTTCTAGAATTGCAAGGCGAGCTTTAGCTTCCTTCAGGATCTCAGCATCTTTTGTGTATTCATAAATATAAAGCAGTGTGCCCGGAAAAAAACCACTACACCACCATTTGGTATCACTAGTTTCTACTTTACCTGTTTTTTCATAATAGGTTTTGGGCATTACATCAGCAGGAACATTTTTTGCCAGAACTTTGTATTGCTGATCTGCAAATTTAAACTGATCATCTATCAATTGACTCATTTTTACGCTCTTGTTCTGAGCGCTTAGCATGCCATTATTTATCAGTAAAAAACAGACTGCGATTAATAGTTTTTTCATCATCTATATGGTTTTATATTCGGTTTTCAGGTTGTCATTCTTCTAATTAACTGCACAGGTATAATTATGGGTTGAATTCTCTCATCAACATTATTTCCGCCAGACTTTAGCAAATCCATTAGCGTTTCAACTATTTTTTTACCCACTTCATCTGGAAATTGTTCTATCGTAGTTATTGAAGGCGTAATTATTGAAGTTCGCGGATCATTCGAGTAGCCAATAATTTTTAAGTCGCCAGGAACGTTGATTCCTTTTTCTCTTGCAAATTCAAGTGCAGCTATAGCACTGGTATCATTATCTGTAAACACGCCGTCAGGAGTTACCTCTCCTTCAAACATTTTCCGCATGGCTTCTCTCGCATTGGTATGTGTTAATTCCTGATGAAACACCCAGATTTTATTTACAGGAAGTTTGTGCTGTTCCATAGCCTGCTGAAACCCAGAGGAACGATCCTGGTATAAATTTGAGGTTAAAGGACCAGAGATATGTGCAATCCTTTTGCAGCCTGTTTCAATAAGATGAGTGGTTGCAATATAACCTCCCCTAAAATCATCGCCTTTTATTATTGCCGCATGTTGCTCATTTAGAGGTACACGGTCGTAAAAAACTACGGGCGTACCGTTTAGTAAAAGCTTATCGAAATGACTAAAATCTACAGTGTGCAATGTACAGGCCGCAATTAAAGCATCAACTCTGGAAGAAAAAAGTATCTCAGCAAGCTCTTTCTCCATATCTAATGAATCGTTAGACTGGCATATGATCAGGTTATAGCCGTACTTATGCAAACCATTCTGAATGGTAGTAATTACCTCGGCATGAAAAAACATAGAAATCCTTGGCACAATAAGTCCGATGGTATGGGTTTTATTGCTTCTAAGTCCCGAAGCCATATTGTTACGTCTATACCCCAGTTGTGCAGCCATTTTTAGCACATCATTTTTTGTTTTCTCCTTTACATAAGGATGGCCACTAAGCGCACGGGAAATTGTTGCAGGTGAAAGCTTTAAAGCTTCTGCGATATCCAGGATTGTATTTTGTTGTGCCTTTTTTGGATTGGCCATTTAAATATGATATAGGGTTACCGGCTTAAGCTTATATAATTTCCAAGCTAACCAATAATACAATAATATGAAAACGTTTTCATAAATACCAACAAATGAATTTATCAGTATTTATAATGTATAATTAGCTCTAGTAATCCTAGTTAAATTCTTTAGATTAAGTTTTTCTGATTTAAATAACTTAATCTGAATATCATTATATGAAATCGTTTCCTTTCTAAATAACAAACTATTCTGCATAATATTCTTAATAACCTTATATTTACCGCATAGCATAATTATATTTGCTTAAACACACAACCTAAACCAAGTAAGACCAGATACTTTTAACCATGACTGTTGGACTTTTTATCCCCTGTTACATCGACCAGTTCTACCCAAATGCCGCAATTGCAACCTTAACTTTACTGAAAAAACTAGGCGTTGATGTGGTTTATCCCACTAAACAAACCTGTTGCGGTCAGCCAATGGCCAATTCCGGTTTTGAACACCTTACGCAAGGATGCAACGATCTGTTTATAGAAAACTTTTCAGAGTTTGATTATGTGGTATCCCCTTCCGGGAGCTGCGTACTTCACATTAAGGATCACCTTCATGCTGAAAAGGCCGAAGACAAAGCCCTTGGGATCAGAAAAAAAATCTATGAACTAACTGAGTTTCTTACAGATGTTCTTAAAGTTGAGAAATTAACTGCAAGCTTCCCACATAAAGTTGGCGTACACCAAAGTTGCCACGGACAGCGTGGATTGATGCTGGCTCAAATGACAGAACTTGTTGAGGCTCCTTTCTCTAAACCTTTACATTTGCTAAATATGGTCCAAGGTTTAGAACTAATTGACCTGAAACGTCCTGATGAGTGCTGTGGTTTTGGTGGTACTTTTTGTGTTGCTGAAGAAGCTGTTTCTGTAAAAATGGGTAAAGACAGAGTTGCAGATCACCTTAATGGTGGCGCGGAGTACATTACCGCAGCAGACATGTCTTGCCTGATGCATATGGAAGGTATTTTACGCAGACAAAACAGCAATGTTAAAGTGATACATATTGCAGAGATATTAAACGCACAGGAATTTTAAACCCACAACCAACAGTAATAAAATGAGTACAGGAGCAAAAGATCACGCTCAATTATCCGACATCTTCAATAAAGATGAAGCGCGTGTAGACTGGCATGATGAAACGCTTTGGTTTGTGAGGGCCAAGCGGGATAAGGCTGCGCACAGTTTACCTGAATGGGAAACCTTGCGCGAAACCGCATCACAAATAAAAGACAATGTGCTATCAAACATGCACGAATACCTGTTGCAATTTGAAGCCAATGCAGAAAAGAACGGCATAAAAGTTCATTGGGCTGCAAATGGCGAAGAACACAATAAAATAGTGCATTCCATTTTAAAGGAAAACGGTGTAAACCGCATCGTTAAAAGCAAATCAATGCTTACTGAGGAATGCCATTTAAATGATTACCTCCATAAAAACGATATTGAAGTTATAGATACTGACTTAGGCGAGCGCATTGTGCAGTTAGCCGAAGAACCACCTAGCCATATCGTACTTCCTTGTATCCATAAAAAGAAAGAAGAAATTGGCGAATTGTTTCACAAGCATCTTGGCACTCTTGAGGGGGCGTCAGATCCTGTATATCTAACAGCAGCAGCCAGAGACCACTTACGCGAAAAGTTCATTACCAGAAAAGCCGCGATTACAGGAGTAAATTTTGCAGTAGCAGAAACCGGTGAATTTGTAGTATGTACAAACGAAGGTAATGCAGATATGGGTGCGCATCTTGCCGATGTACACATCGCCTGTATGGGAATCGAGAAGTTACTACCTCTACGTAAACACCTTTCTGTATTTTTAAGAATACTTACCAGAAGTGCAACCGGACAACCTATCACTACCTATTCAAGTCATTTCAAGAAACCAAGACCCGGACAAACCATGCATATCGTTTTGGTGGATAATGGAAGAACTACGCAACTTGGAAGAGAGGATTTCCGCAACTCCCTTAAATGTATCCGTTGTGCAGCTTGTATGAACACTTGTCCGGTTTATCGCAGAAGCGGTGGCCACAGTTACCATACTGCAATTGCAGGCCCTATAGGCTCTATATTGGCTCCAAACCTCGACATGAAGAATTACGCCGATCTTCCATTTGCCTCTACCCTTTGCGGGTCGTGCAGCAATGTATGTCCGGTAAAAATAAACATTCATGAGCAGCTTTATAAATGGCGCCAGGTCATTGTAAAAGAGGGATATGCTGACCCGAAAAAGGCAATAGCCATGAAGGCGATGGATTTTACCTTATCAAATCCGACTATATACAAGTTTGCCGGAAAAGCAGGCCGCTTCGTGCTAAAACATGCACCTTTCACGGTAAACAACAAATTAAATCTTTGGTATAAACACAGAGAAATGCCTGAACCACCAAAGCAATCATTTGGAGAATGGTATAAACAAAACAATAAAAATGACTAGCAGAGAAGAAATACTGGCTAAAGTAAAAACAAATCAACCAGGCCCACGTCCACTACCGGCAGACTTAAGTACTGTACCTGGCGGAATGGACAGCCTAACGCAGTTTAAAACTGTGCTGACAACCATAGGTGGAGCTGTAGTTGAGGTTAGCAATTTTGAAGAGATCGCACAATATATTCAACAGGAATTTAAAGCTAAAAAGAGACTAATTTCTACCCTACCTGAACTTGCCTCAGTAACAGAATCCGGATGGGAGAACAAAGATCCTCATAGTTATGAAGATGTTGATTTGGCAGTAATTAAAGCTCATTTTGGTGTTGCAGAAAATGCAGCATTGTGGATTACTGAAGACTTGATGCACCAAAGAGCTGTGCCTTTTATTTGTCAGCAGCTAGCTGTTGTAGTAAATAAGGCAGACATCGTTGCTACTATGCACGATGCTTATAGCAAAATAGGTGATGCTGAATATGGATTTGGATCTTTTATTGCAGGCCCATCCAAAACTGCAGATATTGAACAATCTTTAGTACTTGGAGCTCACGGGCCTAAAAGTATGACCGTATTTTTATTAGGTTAGGGATTAACCCCTAACCTAATTTAAAATATTCTTTAGCATTGTAATAACAGATATCACTAATGATTTGCCCAATCCACTTCTCGTCATTCGGCAATATTCCATTCTCCATTTCTGCTCCGAAAAGATTACACAATATCCTTCTGAAATACTCGTGACGCGAATAAGATAGGAAACTACGCGAATCTGTAAGCATACCTACAAAATTACTTACCATCCCCATATTAGATAATGCGTTCAATTGCTTCTCCATACCATCTTTCTGATCTAAGAACCACCAACCGGAGCCAAACTGCATCTTACCTTTCATTCTTCCATCGGCAAAATTACCGGTCATGGCAGCAAAAACTTCATTATCTGCAGGATTAAGATTATAGATAATGGTTTTAGTAAGCTGATCTGTAATGCTCAGATTCCCTAAAAACCCTGATAGTCTTTCAGCGTGTTTAAAGTCGCCAATAGAGTCGTACCCTGTATCTGCGCCTATTTTATTAAACATGCCCAGGTTATTATTTCTAATTGCCCCCAGGTGAAATTGTTGTACCCAATCTCTTTCGTGATATAGTTTGCTCAATTCTGTTAAAACATAACCTGCAAAAGCATCAGGATTAGAAAACACAGCATCATCAGTTTTTAAAAAACTAACAAATTCCCTTTTCTCTGTGTCAGTTAAGCTATAAGTTGCAGGCAATGTAGCTAATCCATGATCAGAAACACTGCAATTATGCTGAGCAAAATAATCAACACGCTGTTTTAAAGCAGCAAGCAACTCATTTATATCAGTTATTACAATTCCTGAAACTGCAGAAAGTTGCTTTATATAATCTTTAAACTGAACTGTTTTATCAATCAGCAAAGCTTTATCCGGCCTAAATGAAGGCTTTACTTTTACTGAAAAATCACTTTCACTAAGTTGTTTATGATATTTAAGATCATCGCAAGGATCATCTGTGGTACCTACCATTTCTACTTTAAAATGATTCAGTAAGCCTTGGGTAGAAAACTCATCTTTAGTAAGTAATGCATTACATTGCTCATAAATTCTTCTACCGGAATCAGCATTTAAAAAAGAGTTTATGCCAAAAGGATTTTGAAGTTCCATATGAGTCCAATGGAACAATGGATTTCTTACTGTTGAAGGTGCTACCCTGGCCCAGGCCATAAACTTATCCTGATCTGGAGCCTTGCCGGTAATCAGCTCTTCACTAACCCCCAATGCACGCATGCCTCTCCATTTATAATGATCTCCTTTAAGCCAGATTTCAGTTAGATTAGCAAACTTTTTGTTCTCCGCTATTTCCTGTGGAGGCAAATGATTATGATAATCAATTATAGGAAGGTGCTTTGCATATTCATTAAAAAGTACTTCCGCTTTTTTGCCTTGCAGCAAAAAATCTTCAGGTATTACTGCTCCTTCTTTCATATTATTTATCTGATAACTGGTTTATTATTGCGAATTCTAATCCTCTTAATTCAGCGAGGCCTTTTAACCTGCCTATAGCAGAATAACCGGGATTAGTTTTTTTCTTTAAGTCATCAAGCATCTGGTGACCATGATCTGGTCGCATTGGAATACTCAACTGTCTTCTTTGTTGTACCAACAGAATTTGCTTTACAACACGATACATATCTACATCCCCTTCTAAATGATTGTCCTCATAAAAATCTCCCACTTCATTCCTTTTTGTACTCCTCAAATGAATAAAATGAATCCTTTCGCCGAATGCATCAACCATTTCGGGCAGGCAATTATCCTCTCTCACACCAAACGAACCTGTACAGAAACAAAGTCCATTATTCAATGATGGAACCGCAGAGAACAGTTTTTGAACCTGTGGTGCTGTGCTAACCACCCTTGGCAAACCGAAAATAGGATAAGGTGGGTCATCAGGATGAATGGCAAGTTTTATTCCTACTGCATCGGCAACCGGAACAATTTCTGAAAGGAAATGAATAAGATTTTGCGAAAGCCGTTCTTCATCAATCCCTTTATACTTATCTAAAGCTTCCTGAAACTGGTTTAACGTAAAACTCTCTTCGCTTCCCGGCAGGCCGGCAATAATGTTTCTTTGCAGTACTAAACGCTCCTCTTCAGACATCTGTTCAAAACGCAACCTACCATTTTCAAGTTCCTGATAGGTATAGTCATCAGCCGCTTTTGGCCTATTGAGCATATATACATCAAATGCAACAAGCGCTGCTTTCTCGAACTTTAAAGCTTTAGCTCCATTTTCAAGTTCAAAAGCAAGGTTCGTTCTTGTCCAATCCAGTACCGGCATAAAATTGTAGGTAACAACTGATATACCGCAAGAAGCCAGATTCTTTAAAGAAGTTTTATAATTGGATATATAATTTTCAAAGCCTTTATCCTGAGTTTTTATAGCTTCGTGAACGGGTACACTTTCTACCACATCCCACTCAAGACCAGCTTGTTCAATTATATTTTTATGTTTTAAGATTTCCTCAACAGTCCAGATTTCTCCATTTGGAATATGATGAAGTGCACTAACAACTCCGGTGCAACCAGCTTGTCTGATGTCTGATAAGCTTACCGGATCTTTGGGCCCAAACCAACGCATGGTTTGAATCATTCTGTGTATTTTACTGCCTTGGCTCATATTATATTTAGTTTCTTTATACCGCTATTTACTAATGCAGTAATAAAGGGTATAAAAACTAAATATAAATCTTGTTTAGAACATTAAATGCATGTTAATCAGCATTTATTATCGAAAACGTTTTCGACAGATTAACTAAAGGCTATTATGCCGGAACTTCCTCTTTCTCAAAGAAGGCCATTACATCATTCCAGTTATCTACTCTTTCATGATGCGTTTTGTAAACATTGTGTGCAGCAGTAAACATAATCGGTTTACCCTTAAAGAAATCAAGGTTTTTACAGTGGTCATCTATCATATAATCCGTGTTGATAATGCTTTTATCTCCACAAAAAACGATGTTTCTCCAGCTAATAGATGGAAAATGCTCAGCTAACCATTCTTGTTTTTCAGATAAGCATTGAGGGAATTCTGTTGCTGCCGATACCACATAAACATCGTAAGTCTCCATTAACTCTTTTACTGCTTCTATTGCTCCTGGCATTACAGGTATTGTTCTGAAAAATCCGGGAGTATAAACAAATCTTTGAACCGCAGTCTTATCCGGAAACCCTTCAGATTCAAGTACACCTAACATATCTTCACGGTTCACCTTAACACCGTAGTCTCTTTCATACCAGTTTATGAAATGGTTCTCAATATCTGCGAGTACACCATCCATATCAATTGCTATTGTTTTTCTCATAATTAATTTAATTAGTATCTTGTAATAAGTTGCAACAAAAATACTACAATTTGCAATATATTGCAAATTAATTTTCTTAATATTGCATAATATTGCAAAACAATTATGATAAAGGCCGAAAGATTACAACAGATAATAGATCACATTACCAAAGAAGGCAAGGTACTTTTAGGGGATTTAAGCAAACTATTAAATGTTTCTGAAGACACCGTAAGGAGAGATATTAAAGAGCTATCTGATGAAGGTTTGCTTAAAGCAGTACGTGGTGGGGCAGTTCTGCACTCCCCTATTCCAAGACACTATAGAGAACGGGAGAATTATGATGTTGGTCACAAAGAGATAATTGCTGCCAAAGCCTTAAAGTTCATTAAAGATGGCCAGGTGATTATATTCGACGCCGGAACATCTGCATTAGCAGTCGCAACTAACTTACCTAAAGAACTAAATATAACTGTAGTAACCAACAACTTCCCCGTAGCCAACGTCCTCGAAGATCATCCAAATGCTGAGGTTATTTTTGTTGGTGGCCGATTAAATAAATCATCTTTCTCTACAATGGGGCATGATGCTATACAGGCCATTAAAAATGTGCGTGCCGACATTTGCTTTTTAGGCATTTGCAGTATCGACCTTAACCTTGGAGTTACCGGCCTAAATTACGAAGATAGCCAGATGAAGAAAGCCATGGTTGAAACATCCAAACATATCATTGCACTTTCAACATTTGAAAAATTAGATACAGCTGAAAATTACTACATCTGCGCAACAAACGAACTAGACACAATAATAACTGACATAGATCCAAAAGAAGGGAATCTACAGCACTATAAGGATGCAGGGATTGAAATTATCTAACCTCGTATCTATACACTTGCCTACCCAATAAACCATCGGCATTAATTCCTTCAACAGTTACACGGTAAGTTCCTTTATTATCCGAATTGAAAAAAGTGATTTTAGCTTTACCCTCCTTATTAGTAACTGTTGCAGGATTCCAGTAAATGGTACTTCTTAAATCTGCAAGAGGGCTATTCACTCCACTATTATCATATTTAGGTGCATAGAACTCCTTTACCGAAGCATAGCCTTTTGGAGCATAATACACTAAAGAAGGATCATAACCTGAGCGAAAATTACCATTCTTCGTATAAATCGCCATTACCGGTGGGGGCTTTGATCCACCAAACCTCCCTCTGAGTAACCTGGCTCTTACAGCGTAACTATCATAGGCAAAATATACTTTACTAATGTTTGATCCATCTCCCAATAGTAGCTCCTGAAAATCACAACTTTCAAGCAGCCATCCATCAATAGTTACGGCATACACTTCTGGCTCTGATTTGGGACGTGCCACCCACATAGGCCCGCAATCTACCGACGTGACGAGTTCAAAAAATACACTTTTGTTATTGTCCATTTTCTCCAGACAGTCTTTAAACGTGCCACAATTTTGTCCTGGATTTGGTCTAAAAACCTGGTCGGCCTGGCTTTCAAGTATGGTGTTACCAAATTTAGGCAGCTTACTTGCCTGAATCCGGACTTCTTTCAATTGCTGATTACGCCCCATTCGACCATGTTTTTGCATATCCAGATCTTGCTTTACACTATTTTCTATAGATGCCATGAGCGCCTTAGGAATATCTGAATTGATATCGCCAATATTAACATTTGGCGTAACATCTTGTCCAACGACCTTATCAATCTGTACCTCCAATCTTTTACCATTTTTTACTGTCCTACCCTGAATAGTAAAATCAATTCCTTCAGTAATCAGAAGATTACTGAACTTAAACTGCCCTTTGCTATCAGAAACCGTATCTAAAACTAAGCCTAGCTTATTATTAATTAGCGTAACCTTACCACCAGCCATAGGTTTACCGCTCAATGTCATTAGCTTTCCGGTAATGTTGGTTACCAGCTTTTCTGCTTTATATATTGGGGGAATTTGTTTACCTGAAATCAGGTCTTTCCAGACAAATCTTCTATAACCCTGAGTAAGCATTAAAATATCAAGATTCGTTTTGGTTTCCTCTGTTGGGTTGTAAAAATAATAATTAGGTTTCTCTATATAACCTTTTATATCAGCGCTCAATAACAATTGAGAGAATATAGAATTCTCGTTAGTTTCATCTGAAGGAACTACCCCCTCATCAATTACCGACACCGAAAAATTAACCACTAAAGGTTTCCCCACAGCATCTTTAGCATCCAGGTCTATTTCGACTTTCTCTCTTAGCGAATATTCTTTTTTAGAACTACTAACTTTCAAATCCATACGATCATTCTTTTGTACAAAAACAATCCTTTCATTAAGTGGATCACCGGATTTAGAAAAGAGCGTAAATTGTAAAATACCAGAAGAAAAGCCCTTTGAAGGAATTGGAATTGAAGTAACCGATTTACTAATGGGAATGTCGGCCGCATATTGCAGATCACCTCCTGATTGGGCGACTAAACTGACAACTTGATCTCCTTTTTTCAAAATGGAACTGCCCGCTCCTATCCTTACCAAAATGGTATCGGCTCCAGAATTGTTGTACACAGAAAGCGCATAAGCATCACTAACTGCTTTAGGCAGCTTTAACATATTTACGGATCCATCGGGATAGGTTATCTTTACCTGATAGGTCTTACCTTGTTCCGGTTTCAAACTAAAATATCCCATACCAAAATGTGTAGTTTCCAATTTGGCAACCTCATTATTTTCATTGTCAATTACAACTCCCTGTACCAACACCCCTAAACCATTTACCCCAATTGCTTTTACCCCCACCTTTGTTATTATATCATTTACAAGATTTCCACCCTCGGGGAAAAATTGGACATCAGTTTGCTGCGAAGCCCTTTTAATAGGGAACGATTTAGGAACATTTTCACCATCCGCAATGGTGATCCTTGTTAAAACATAAGCACTACCTTTACTTTCTTTCTTTCGATCTGGCAGGTTTATGCTCAGCTCTCCCAACTCATTCGTCTTACCTCCACCAGTAACAATTGATTCAAAGCCTTCTTTTAATTCGTACCTAACAGCTTTATCGGCATACGGTTTTCCTTTTTGATCGGTGTATTTTATCAGCGCCTTTACTTTTGTTTGCGCTCCATCTTTGGTATAGATGTAATCTATTTTCGCAAACACAGTATTTGCTGCAGAGTTACCTACACTAAAAGTTCTATCGTAGAAGTAATCTGGCCCTGCATTACGCATCCATTGGGTATAAGCTCTTAAGCGATAATTCCCTTCACGAATAGAGGTATCAGAGAGCACGATACTCCCCTTAGCCATTCCTGCCATAAGCGGCAACTTAAGCGACTGAGCAAGAGAATCACCTTCATTAATCAGATCTACATATACTGCACCACTTAATGCAGATAGCTGATGCTTGGCTCCTATTGTTACATAGGCCTTAAACCAAATGGTATCACCAACAACATAATAAGGTTTATCTGTATGCAGGTAAACCTTTTCCTGAGGATTATTGTCCGTCCAGCTCTGTAGAGATGCTAAAAGCTTCTCTATCGGATCTTCGTCTTTCGACACAAAGGCCAAAAAGATTAATATAAATAGTGTGAAAATAGCGAAAAGAGAAACTTTCAATTTCATAATTACATTATTAAATAAGATTACTCAATCAATTCACGGTATAACGATAAACCTGTCTACCCAGTAAACCATCGGCATTAATTCCTTCAACAGTTACGCGGTAAGTTCCTTTATTATCTGAATTGAAATAAGTAAGTTTAACTTTACCCTCCTGATCTGTAACTGTAGCTGGATTCCAATAAATTGTACTTCTTAAATCTGTCAACGGGTTACTAGCTGCAGGATTATCATATTTAGGTGCATAAAATTCTTTTACAGCACTAAACCCTTTTGGTGTATAATAAACCACCGAAGGATCATACTTTTTACGAAAATTGCCGCTTTTAGTATAAATTGCCATTACTGAAGGAGGGTCCTTTGGGTCAAATCTGGCCATGTAACTGGCCAATAATCTTGCAGACATAACCCTGCTTTGATAGGAGAAATATATCTTTCTTATATCAGAAACATCAGATAAAAGAAGCTCCTGATAATCCTCAGGTTCAATTAACACATCATCTATTAATGTAACATAATTTCCTTTTAACTGCCATAGTCCACCTTTATTCAATGTAAATGAAACCCTTGTTTTATCCATTTCTTCTAAACACTCTTTAAGTGTTGCGCATGGCCTCCGACTATCCGGCTTAAACACCTCATCTGCCTGATTTTCATTGATATGATTTCCAAACCCCCACTTTTTGCTTGCACTTACCTGAACTTCCCTTAGCTGCTGCACTCGACCTGTCTTTCCATGTTTTTGCAAATCCATATCCTGTTCAATATTATTTTCTATTGAGGCTTTAAGCACTGCAGGTATATTGGTATTAATATCTCCTATATTCACGTTAGACGTTGGCTCATGCTGCGTCACTTTATCAAGCTGAAGCTCTAATCTTTTTCCATTTTTCAATGTCCTCCCCTGAAGCATGAAATCAATTCCCTCGGTAATAAGCAGATTGCTGAACTTAAACAATCCATTATTATCGGATACGGTATCTAAAATCAACCCTAGCTTATTATTCATTAATGTAACCTTACCCCCTGCAACAGGCTTATTCCCCAAAGTAGCTAACTTACCTGTAATGTCAGTAACCAACTTTTCCGCTCTATATATTGGTGGCACTTGTTTACCTGATATCAAATCCTTCCAAACAAATCTCCTATATCCTTGAGTAAGCATTAAGATATCAAGATTTGCCTTGGTTTCATCTGTAGGTTTATAAAAATAGTAATTAGGTTTCTCTATATAACCCCTTATATCAGAACTTAGCAGCAGTTGAGAAATTATCGTACTTTCTGTAGTTTCATCGGAAGGAACTATAGTTTCATTAATTACTGACACTGAAAAATCCCCGACAAGAGGTTTACCCGAAGCGTCTTTGGCATCAATTTCCATCTCTACTTTTTCCCGCACACCATATTCCTTTTTTGAACTATTAATTTTCAAATCCATCAGATCATTTCTCTGTAAAAAGACAACCCTTTCATTCAGAGGACTACCCTCTTCAGAAAACAAACTGATCTGCAAAATTCCGGACGGAAAATCTTTAGCGGAAATAGGAATAGAAGTAGCAGCTTTATTAATAACAATACTAGCTGCATATTGAACTGTACCTCCACATTGAGCTACCAGACTAACAGCCTGACCTTCCTTTTTCAAAGTAGAACCATTAGCATTTACCCTTACCAATATGGTATCAGTTTCCGGGTTGTTATACACAGAAAGCACATACCCATCATTAACTGCGTCAGGCAGCTTCAAGATGTTAACTGATCCATCAGTGTAAGTTATTTTTGCCTGATAGGTTTTACCCTGCTCAGGTGTCAGTTGAAAATACCCCATCCCAAGATGCTTACTTTCCAGCTCTGCCACCTCTTTATCTTCGCTATCTATAACTACTCCCTTTACAGGAACCCCCAGCCCATTGGTACCAGTTGCCTTAAATCCTATTCTTGACCTCACTCCATTAACCAAACTACCCCCTTCAGGAAAAAACTGAACATCTGTTTTTAATGAGGCGGTTTTTATTGGAAATGATTTGACAATATTTGCATCCTTGGCAATAGCAATCTTTGTTAATAAGTATGAGTTCAAAACGTCCCCAGGTTTTGAATCTGGAATGTTCACAGAGATTTCGCCAAGTTCATTGGTGTTACCGCCTCCGGTTGCAAGTAGCTTATAGCTTTTTCTTAACTCATACCTGATGGGCTTATCCACATAAGGTTCACCTTTCTGATTGGTGTATTTTAATAGTGCCTTTACTTTGGTACTTGTTCCATCTTGAGTGTAGATGTAATCAATTTTTGCAAAAACAGCGTTAGCTACAGAATTACCTATACTAAAGGTTCTGTCGTAAAAATAGTCAGAACCCGCATTGCGCATCCACTGGGTATAAGCCCTCAAACGATAATTTCCTTCAGGTAAAACTGTATCAGATAAAACAATATTTCCCTTGGCCATCCCAGCGGTCAAAGGGAGTTTAAGCGACTGGGCAACTGAATCACCCTCATTAATCAGATCCACATAAACAGCTCCACTTAATGCCGAAAGTTGATTTTTACTTCCTATGGTTACGTATGTTTTAAACCATATGGTATCACCAACAATATAATAGGGTTTATCGGTATGCAGATAGATTTTTTCTTGGGGATTAGTATCTGTCCATTTCTGCAAAGCAGTTACCAGCTTTTCAACTGGGTCTTCATCTCGACTTGTAAAAGCCAACACACCAATTAGAGTTATTGCACAAAATAGAAAAAGGGAGCGCTTCAATTTCATAGTTGTCTTTGTATTTGATAACACTTCGGTTATCAAATACAAAGACAACTATGAGGTCCCAATTGGGGACAAATCATTCAAGAAAAATATCTTTTACTTAACTTCGTATTTATACACCTGTCTGCCTAACAAACCATCCCCATTAATACCTTCAATAACTACCCTGTAAACACCCTTGGTATCTCCATTAAAAAAGCTAATTTTCCCTTTTCCATTTGCACCAACCAACACTCCAGGATTCCAGTAAACGGTACTTCTTAAATCAGTTATACGACTGTTGCTATCATAAACCGGAGCATAAAATTCCTTTACGGGATTAAAGCCTCTTGGCGCGTAACTTACAACTTCAGGATTATATCCTGAACGTAATATTCCAACTCCCCTTTTCGTTGACAAGAACAAGCAAGGCCCTCCAGCCATACTGATTATAGCCGCATTAGTACGAGCAACATCTACCCTTTCAATATCCAGAGGATCTAAATAAAACAGATCCTGAACTTCACAATCGTTAATTCTTCTACCATCCACAAATACCCCCATTTTTTCATTTCTTGTAAATGGCAAGGTTACAGGTCCACAATCAGCCTCAGAAGATCTAAAATCAACATTGCCAATTGTAGCTCTTAACCATTCCAAAAGTGTCCCATATGCCTGTACATTATTTGGTCTGTAAGTAAAATCTGCATGTCCATCCAATATAAGGTCATAGCCAAATGCTCTCTTACGCTTTTTCGCACTTATTATTACTTCTTTAAGTTGTTGTGCTCTTCCCATTTGACCGTTCCTTACCATTTCAGCATCCTGCTTTTTACTATTCTCAAGCGAAGCTAACATTGACTTACCCAGATCAGTATCCAAATCACCAATATTAAAATTTGGTGTTCTGTCCTGATCACGAATCTTATCAACTTTTATTTCTACGTTTTTACCACCTTTTGCGTTTCTACCTTGAACGGTAAAGCTGATCTCATTCGTAATTAAGAGATCACTAAATTTATAATAACCCTGTGCATTCGTTACGGTATCAATTACCACCCCTAATTTATTATTTATCAAGGATATCTTTCCACCAGCTATGGGCTTCTCTCCCAAACTCAATAATCTTCCTGTAACATTAGTGGTTAATTTTTCCGCTTGAAAAGCAGGCTGAAATGGCTTACCAGCCGTTATATCTTTCCAAACAAATCTTCTGTAGCCCTGGGTAAGCATTAAAAGATCAAGATTTGCTTTAGTTTCTTCAGTAGGATTGTTAAAATAATAGCTAGGCTTCTCTATGTAGCCCTTTATGTCAGAGCTTAACAATATTTGAGAAAATATGGTACTTTCTTTCGTCTCATCAACCGGAACAGCATCTTCACTAACTACAGATACTGAAAAATTACCTCCTACAGGAGCGCCGCTTCCATCAGCTACATTTAAGTCTATTTCTACCTTTTCCTTTCCTGCATAAACTTTTTTAGCTGTAGATAATTTAACATCCATCTGATCATTGTTCTGGATAAAAATTACCCTTTCGTTCATCGGGTCACCGGTAGAAGAGAACAATGTAAATTGAGTTATTCCGGATGGCAAATCCTTTGCAGGTATCGATAGAGAAGTTTGCGCCTTACTTATTGGCATACTGCTTGCGTAACTAACGCTACCACTAGCTTGAGCAATCAGACTAACTGTTTGGGCCCCTTTTTCAATAATAGAAGGATTGGCCACAATACGTACAAGTACCGTATCTGTTTCAGTATTGTTAAAAACAGAAAGAACGTATCCGCTTTCCTGAACTGCCGGTAATTTAATCGATTTTTCAGAACCATCAGGATAAGTCACTTTTGCCTGATAAGATTTGCCCTTTTCAGGAAGCAATCTAAATTGTCCCATTCCAAGATGGGTTGTCTCAAAAGTTCCTACTTCTTTACTATCATTATCAATGATAACCCCTTTAATTGGCACACCTAATCCATCAGTCCCTGTTGCTTTAAATGCAACCCTAGTGCGTATTCCACTTACTAACGGTCCACTTTCCGGAAAAAACTGAACATCCGTTTGTGTTGATATGCTTTTAATTGAAAAATCCTTGACCACTATTTCCTTTTCTCTCGTTTGAAGCTTCGCTGTCAGATGCTTATCCTGTAACTTACCCGATTTACCGCCATCTAATTTTATCTTTAGCTGCCCATAATTATCCGTTTCTTTATTACCACTAAATACTTTCTCATAGCCATTTTCTAAAAGCGCATAGTCGACATGCCTATTACTTAAAGCCTCACCTTTATCATTGGAATAGGTTAATACAGCGGTTACAACATCCTTCGATCCATCTTTACTATATTCATAGCCTATTTTACAAAAAACAGTGTTAGCAACTGAGTTACCAACCCTAATTACTTTATCGTAAAAAAAAGCAGGATCAGAATTACGCATCCATTGTGTATAGGCCCTAATCCGGTAATTACCATCGTGAGAACTACTATCCGGCAATACAAAACTACCCTTAGTCATACCCGCTATAAGAGGTAGCTTTAATGATTGAGCAAGTGAATCTGCCTCATTATAAAGATCAACATATACTGCGCCACTAAGTGCAGAAAGCTGGTGCTTGCTTCCAATAGTTACATAAGTTTTAAACCAGATGGTATCACCCACCATGTAATAAGGTTTATCAGTGTGAAGGTATACTTTTTCCTGTGGTTGGGTTTCTGTCCATTTTTGCAGCGATGCTACTAATTTTTCTACAGGATCAGTATCCTTTGGCGTAAAAGAGAAAGCCCCGACAACTAATAGCACAGGAATCGCAATTTTAAGAGCGTTTTTAAATTTCATACGGTTTGTTCTGGTTGGTTAGAATTTCATAAATATAAAAAATTATCATGAAGCGCATATTTATTAGGTGTAAAAATTAAGAGATAATTACTTACTAACTTCTTTAGGTAACAGCAGTTTATATCGACTACTTCCAATAACGCCGTTCATATTACTTCCCTCAATGGTTACAGTATACGATCCTGGAATATCAGCAGTATAAAAAGACACATTTGCTTTTCCCTGAGCATCTGTTACAACGTTTGGCTCCCAATGTATAGTTGCCCTTAAATCTGGATTCATCGCTGAAGCGCTCGTAGCAACATACTTTGCCCGGTAAAATTCCTGCGGATACATAATTGGGAGAGGTCGGTAAAAAGCGACATCAGGTTTGTTAATTCTATGCCAGCCGGTACCACTAAAGGTTGTTAATAGAGCAACAGCCATCTCAACCTCCCTTCTTGAGGTATTTGGCTGTTTTCCCCCATTTTCTCCAAATTTCGCTGCATAGTTAGCCATAGCAACCCCTGCAGACCCCACACCTGTACCCCCTGCAGATCCCGCACCACTACCCCCAGTAAATGCAGATTTAGCTGCTCTGGTATAGAAAACCTCCAACCCCCTAAAAGTGGCAATTTTAAAGTCTTCCAAATCCTGTTTAATATCCTCAACTCTTGGATCAATTACATCATGTACATCACTATAAAACATGGGAAGTGGTTTTCCATCAATACTAATCATCAAATCATAATTATTCATCTTCATCTTTGCAAAGCCATCTTCAAAAACCACTCTAAATCCGGGCACTTTTTGTTTAAGTAACTGATACAGACTCATCACCGCAGATTCTTTGATGTCCTTTTCATCAAAAACCAAATCAGCTGGTTTACCCTTATTAAATGAACCCTTTATGACCTTTTTATCAACAATCTTAACCTCTTTTAAAGGAATACCTCCAGCATTCAACTTTTCTTCTTTTAATAGGATAGCTTTATTTTTAACGTAGTTCAGTTGGGTACTATCAGTGTTTACATACCAGGGCATTATTTTATTTCTAAACATTTCTTCGGCCGGAGGAAACAGTTGTCGATCTACTTCTACTTCTCCAAAATTCATAGTTTTCCCCTTTGGACTTCTGGCCTGAATAAAGAAAGATCCGGAATCAATTTGAGGCAAAGCCGAGAACATAAATTTGCCTTGCGGATCAGTTATTGCAGTTGTTATAAAAAACGGTTTTTGTGAAGATATCAGCATTTGAGCTCCAGATATAGGTTTTTTAAAAAGATTGGTCACTCTACCTGTTACTTTAAACTCCTTCTCAGCAATAAATTTAGGCGCTGCTGATTCATTAAATACATCATCCCATTTGTAGCCTGTCCACCCCTGCGTAAGCATAAGGTTATCAAGCGCTGTCCAGGTTTGCTTATCTTTCTTACTTAAGTAATACCCGGGAGTTTCTATTACACCCTTCAATCCTGCATTTAATAACAAACTAGCTGCAATATCATGATTCCCTAAACTATCTGCCCTAACTTGCGAATCATCAGTTACCGATAAAGAGAAGCTCCCTGATACCGGATTTCCGTTTACATCTTTTACCTCAATAGCCAAAGCAACACTATCTCTTTTTAGGAAGTTTCTTTTATTAGGCACTACATTAACCGTGGCCAGATCCTGATGATCGACAAATACAATACGCTCATTTAAAGGACGCTTTCCTTTCAACAAAGTAAACCTGGCTATGCCTGTTGCAAACTTACTTTTACCTATCATCAGCTTAGGTTTCTTAAAATCCACCTGTTCTGCATAACACACTATTCCTCGTGAAGTACCTATTACATAATAAGTACTATCAGAATTAATGGCGCCCGAAGTAGCCATTACATTAACTTCAAGAGAGTCACTTTCCCTATTATTAACCACATGCAAAACAGTTCCAGTGGATTTTACCAATGGCAAAGAATAACTTTTATCATTTTCTAGTGGCCTAGTTAACCTAGCTGTATATTTTTCACCATCCTTAGGGATAAATTCAAATGATCCCATCCCATTAACTAAACTGGCAATTGGAGCAATCACATTTCCTTTACTATCATAAACATCCCCTTCAAAATTCACTCCTTTTCCATCTTCGGCCACTGCTTTAAAACCAACAAACGATTTTAATCCTGCTACTAGTGCACCACCCTCAGGTAGAAATTGTAGATCAATATTTTGCTGACGTTTAATATTCAATGGGACACTTAGTACCTGACTCCCATCATTTTTTGCCAGACTTTTAATATCTATTCTTATGTTTTTGCCATCAGCCTTTTCTTTGAGATTAAACATCAGTGCTAAATCCCCCTCATTAGTAGTTCTAAGTTCTTCCTTAAAGAGCAACTTATCACCTTCCATTACTCTAATCCCTACGTCACGCAATCCAAGAGGAACTTTATCAGAACGCATCAGGTTAATATTTACTTTAACTTGATCTTTGTCTGCCACTTTATCAATTGTTGCCTCCGATTTCACTAGCCATATATTCTGACTAGGCTTACCTAAATAAAAACGCTTATTAAACAAATAATCATCTCCAAAATTCTGCATCCAATTGGTATAAGCACGTAAGGTGTATCCCCCTTCATGAAAAATCTTTGCAGGCAATGGGATTTGTCCCCAGCCTAAACCTTGCTTTATAGGAATACTTATTCTTCTAACTACCTCAGCACTATCATCATTAAGTTCAACATACAGCAACCCGCTTTTTTCTGAAGCAGATAAATAAGAAGGATCAAATAAATATGCTTTAAACCAAATCGTATCACCCAGATTATAGTAAGGTTTATCAGTATGTAGGTAAACCTTCTCCTCTGGTAGTTTACTATGAAAATCCTGTAATGCCGAAACTACACCTTTAGCATTCTGAACTATCGGTTGCTGAGCCTGAAACTCCCCGCCTTCTACTTTATACCTATAAACCTGCCTACCTAGTTCACCCGCAGCATTAATTCCTTCAACAATCACCTTATAGTTCCCTGCTACATCGGAATTAAAGAAATCAAATGTGGTTTTCCCTGCATCGAAAGTTCTTATTCCGGGATTCCAATATACAGTTGAGCGGTAATCTGGAGCCTGATTATTGAGCCCCGGACGATCATATCTTGGCGAATAAAATTCGCGGGCTTTATTAAAACCTCTGGGCAGAAAATTAACTATACTCGGGTCATATTTAGTTTTCCTTGATTTATAAGTTGTGATTAACAAAGCAGCTCCTTTCAAATATGATTTCAAAGCAGCATTCTGCCTAACAACTTCAATTTTAGCAACATCTGTAGCATCTATTGTATTTGAGGAAAATATATCAGCTGTTTCGCTAACATCAAGCTTCCTGCCATTTAAAATAACCTGTAAAGGAACCCATTTAGGTGGTGAAAAATCTGTTTCAAGATAATGAGGATATAGAAGAATCTTTTCAGGTCCATTAATATACTCTCTAAACTGCACGCCTTGCAACCTACCTTGCAAACAAATACTTAAGCTGGCACAGGTTTCCGGATTATCAATTATATAAGTTTGATCAGCATGACCTTCAGGAATTACCATCGCACCTTGAGGCGAATAATTTTCAATCTGCAGCTTTTTTGCGCTGATTTTCACTTCCCGTAGTCTCTGTACCCTATCCAGTTTACCCATCTTTACCAATACTTCCTCCTGCTTTCTGCTATTTTCCAAATAGGCTTTAGTTGTACCCGTGATATCAGTATTTACATCCGGTAAATTTTTATTTCTACCTAGGTTCTGTTCCGGAAGTTGATCCAAAATCACCTCTACTTTATTTTTATTCTTTTCTGTCCGGGCCTGTACGCTAAATTTCACACTATCAGTTAAAACCAGCTGATCAAACTTAAATCGTCCGAGCGTATCAGTAGTTGTTCCTTCCAGTATGCCAGCTCTCATCGACATTAATGTTACTTTTCCTTTAACTACAGGCTTATTTGTTAGCGACACTGCCTTTCCAGAAATCACTGTCCCTAACTTTTCGGACATAAACTCTGGTTTAACCGAAGAACCACTTAAAAGTTCTTTCCAGGTAAAGCGTCTATACCCCTGTGTCAGCATCAGGTTATCTAAGGCTTTATCTAAAGATTCACTTTCCGCATTAAAATAATAATTGGGCTTCTCCACATACCCTTTAATATCTGAAGTAAGCAATGTTGAGGATAATATAGTATGCTCATTACTTTCGTCCAGAGGCACTTTATCCTCATTAATAACAGTTACCGAGAAATTTCCTGCTACAGGTTTCCCATTTGAATTAAAAGCTTGAAGTCCTACACTTACATTTTCTCTCAATTTGTAGCTCTGCTTTGCGGTTGTAATCTCCAGTTTCATCTGGTCGTTGTTCTTTATAAAAGCAACCCTTTCATTTAAAGGCTCACCACTTTCATTAAACAGCGTAAACTGAGCTATTCCTGTCGGAAAATCTTTCTTCAGCAGCCAGATTGAGTTTACGGATTTAGTAATATCAAGTGATGTAGCATAAATTATTTCACCTCCGGATTGCCCAATAAGGCTAACTTTTAATGGAGTACCAGTCATAACAGGCGATGTATTTACCCTTACCAGTACGCTATCTTTATTTGGTTGATAAACAGCAAGTACATACCCCTTATTTTCTGCTTTAGGCAAAGCAATAGACCCTTCCGAACCATCAGGATAGGTTATTTTCGCGGTATAAGCTCTTCCTTCTTCGGGCCTCAAATTAAAGACCCCCATTCCTGCATGCTGGCTTTCAAAGTCAGCAACATCATTTCCTAGCTCATCTACCACCTTTCCTTTAACCGAAACACCTTTCCCATCCATTCCTACAGCCTTAAAACCTACTCTTGAAGCAACCCCATTTACCAAACCACCACCTTCTGGAAAAAATTGAATGTCACTATTTAAAAATCCTGCCTTTATTGCAAAATCTTTAGTAATCTTTAATTTACTATCAGTTTCTATAGTTGTTTGGATATAAGCTCCCTGTAGATTTGCAGCCTTATCATTCTGAACATTTATATAAATGACTCCATTAGCATCTGTTTTTACAGTTTTGGTTGTTATGGTTTCCCCATGCGCTACTACCCGATAACTCACCGATCGTCCTGAAATGGCTTGCCCCTCATCGTCACTATAACTCAATTGGGCAGTTATTACCGGTTTGTTATCAATTACCTTATACTGATAATCAACTTTAGAAATAATCTCATTGCTATATGGGCTACCGACAATAAAAGTACGGTCATAGAAATAATCCTCACCTGTATTTCGCATCCATTGGGTATAAGCCCTTACCCGATAATTCCCTTCTTTAAGCTCTTCATTTAAACTAAAATTACCCATTGCCATACCAGCAGTAACCGGTAGTTTTAAAGATTTTTCTATCGAATCTCTTTCATTTATTAGATCTACATACAGTGCACCACTTAATGCAGATAGCTGATGCCTGCTACCAACAGTTACATAGGCCTTAAACCAAATGGTATCGCCAAGTGCATAATAAGGCTTATCGGTATGTAAATACACTTTTTCCTGTGGATTAGTTTCTATCCATTTCTGCAATGCGGTTACTAATCTCTCAACCGGTCCTTGATCCTTTGGCACAAAGGCCAGAAAAGTTAGGACTGATAACATCAGCCCAATCCTAAGGAATCTTATGAAGCTTTGATTTTCCATTGTTTTAAATATGATTGCGTATATATAAACAAAGACATCTCAGAACAACAGAATAGGGACAACAGCTTAATTTATTTCACTGTGTACCTATAAACCAATCTCCCTAATTCACCTGCAGAGTTAATCCCCTCTACAACAACCTTGTAAATCCCAGGTTCATTCGCATTATAAAAATCAAAGAGACCCGTACCTTCATTATTAGTTTTCACAGCAGGATTCCAGTAAATCGTAGAACGAAAATCAGGAATCCTATTATTTTTATCCCCATTTTCATATCTGGGCTCATAGAATTCACGCCCTTTATCAAAACCCTTTACCGAAAAATTGACAATATTTGGGGTATATCTTTTATTTCTCAGGTAACCTCTTTTTGTGTAAATAAGAATAGAGGATCTCCCCAACAACCCTATCAATGCCAAATTGCTCCTAACCACCTCAATTTTAACAATATCAACAGGATCTATGTCATTGTTATCAAATATTCCAGCAATCTCCATATCGTCCTCAATTTTTCTTCCGTTAACTATAACCTGCATAAGACGCACTGAATCAGCTAAAGTATCATGATATAATGGATAATTGTTAACTACCCCATCTTTTCCTCCCTTCCCGAAACGCACCCCATGTAATCTTCCTTGTAAACAAATCCCTAAATTGGCACAAACTTCAGGTTTTTCAAGAAAAAAGGTTTGATCAGCATGTCCTTCAGGAATCTGCATCATTCCCTGAGGAGCAAGTTTTTCACTTTCCCTTTTCTTGGCTATTATTTTTACTTCTTTAAGCCTTTGAACATGACTTAACTTGCCGAACTTAGGCAATGCCTGATCCTGATTTCGACTATTTTCAAGATAGACTTTAATATCTGTGCTAGTGCCATTACCAACATCCGGCAAATTTCTATTCTTAGTAATACCCTCCACCTGAGCACTATCTAATATTACCTCAACATTTTTTCGGTTATCACTTGTCTTGCCCTGCACTACAAACTTAAAACCATCTTTAAACATTAAGTCTTCGAACTTAAATCTTCCATCAGAAAATGTCCTGGCATCTTCCATGATACCTCCATTTAATGAAAGCAGATTCACTTTTGCATTTACAAGTGGTTTATTCCCTAATGTAACTACCTTTCCAGAAATTTCTATACCCGACTTTTCCGTTTTGTAAACTGGAGTAAAAGCCTGACCAAGACTCTTCCACACAAACCTCCGATAGCCTTGCGTCAACATCAGATTATCCAAAGCTCTACTAGTTTCTTCGGTTTCATTAATAAAATAATAGTTAGGCTTTTCTATATAGCCTTTCAAATCAGAACTAAGCAATAGGTTTGACAGTATTGTACTTTCCGAAGCCTCATCAAATGGCACCTTACCCTCATTAATTACAGTTACAGAGAAATTTCCGGCCACAGGTTTTCCTGATGGATTTTTTGATTCTAACTCTATCTCAACATTTTCTTTAGTATTGTAACTTGTCTTTTCAGTTTCCACCTTCAATTGCATCAGATCCCTGCTTTTAACAAATGCGATCCTTTCATTCAAAGGCTCGCCTTCATTATTGAACAAGGTAAACTGGGCAATTCCTGTAGGAAAACTACCTTTGGCGAGTCGTATTGATGTTATCGGTTTGGTTATTTTTATTGAAGAAGAATAAATAACCTCTCCAGAGGATTGCACGATTAGAGCAACAGTTTTTGCCGACTGATACAAACCTGAAGAAGCTTTAATACTGACACTTAAACTATCTTTATTATCCTGATTAATTGAAACAGCGTAACCATCATCACTCACTTTAGGAAGCATTATTTGTTTTTCTGATCCATCCGGGTAAATTATTTCTGCCACATAACTCTTCCCTAATTCTGGCTTTAGATTAAAAGCCCCCATCCCGGCATGCAAGCTAGAGAAACCAGCAATTTCTTTACCCTCATTGTCTTTTATTTTACCTTTAATACTTATTCCGGCACCATTAATTCCAATAGCTTTAAAAGCTACTTTAGATGTTATCCCATTAACTAAATCTCCACTTTCCGGAAAAAACCGAACATCACTCTCAGAAAGTTCACCCTTAACATCAGTCTTTTTATTTTCCTTTCCTTTAGTTTCCTTCTTTGCAATCGGGGAATTCGTTTTGGCATCCGCACTGTTAAGAAAGGGATCACCTACAATGAAAGTACGGTCAAAAAAATAATCTTTATCCGAATTACGCATCCATTGCGTATAAGCTCTTAGTCTATAGTTACCCTCTTTAAAATCATCTGCTAATATCAAATCTCCGGCCGACGTTCCTTTAGTCAATTGAAGCTTAAGCGTTTTCTGTATGGAGTCTCTTTCGTTAATCAGATCTACATACACTATCCCACTATGGGTTGATGGCTTATGTCTGCTCCCACTTGTTACATAAGCTTTAAGCCAAATGGTATCACCAACTGCATAATAAGGCTTATCAGTATGCAAGTAAACTTTTTCCTGTGGATTAGTTTCAACCCATTTTTGCAAAGATGCAATTAGCTTATCAACCGGATCATTATCACCGGGAATAAATGCTAAAACCAGAATTACAACGGAAAAGAAAGGAATGTAGAGCGCTCGTTTCATAATATTTAATAATAGTTAATATCTCTTTTGGTTAAATAAGTACTTGCTTTATTTTTGTTATTAAGGGTAAGCCAATTACCCTTCACATCATACTCGTATGAATATTTCCTTCTCCAGTCAACATAGCCTCCTCCGGTATATCTAATCTCCTGAGCCATATTATTCTTGTCATCGTATTCATAAGTAATTGAGTATTTTAAATGTCCATTTGGAGCATAAGCCCGTTCCCCACTACACAGTAATGTTGATTCAATTGAATAGGCAATACTTCCGCTATTTAAAGTAGTATCATAATCATTCCACTGCTTTAATATGAGGTTATTTGAGTTATCATACCTATATACCTCCTTAAGCTTTAATTCTCCATATCCATCATAACAAACGCGTAAGCTCCTATTATTTTTATTGTCATACTCATAGCGTTCCAAGTTTTTCACAGCATCAGAAATATATTTTTTCGCCATCATATTTCCATTATCATAGTACATATATTTAATCCTGTAACCATGTTCACCATCACCTTGTTCTTCTAAGAGTTCCTTATTCTCATATACATAACTTATGGTCTGTTCTATGGAGTTACTATCTATGGTATCATATATCTTTTGTTCAATCAGTTTCTCATTTAAGTCATAAGCATAACTTCTTTTTTGAACCAAAGTATTTATACCCCCGGTAGTCTCATAGCAAGTCTCAGTAAATGACTTCACTTTCCCTTTAGGCTTTTGCAGATCTCCATAAAAAGGGAACTGGGCTAGACAATTAAAGAGCGGAAATGTCAATAAAAATAAAACCAGAATGATAACTTTCATTTGTTCTTTTTTTCCATTAAACTAATCAATTCTATATCTATAAACTAACCTACCTAATTCCCCAGCAGCATTAATACCCTCAACAACAACCTTATATACCCCAGATCCATCCGCATTAAAGAAATCAAACTTCACCTTACCATTTTCACCAGTTCTCAAAATTGGATTCCAATAAATGGTGGAACGAAGATCAGGCAATTTCATATTAGCATTCTGTTGATCATAACGAGGCGAATAAAACAGACGGGCTTTATTAAAACCCTTTGGAGAAATATTGGCTATCGAAGGAGTATATCTTTCATTACCACTCCCACCTCGTCTAGTATTGATCAATATCACTCCATTCATTCCTTTGTTTCCATAAATATTAGTTAACCCTGGAGTTCTTAAAACCTCTATACTTTCTATATCAGCAGGCGACGGATCTCCAAAATCAAAAATCCCACCTATTACGTTACAATTCCCATCACTAGGACTATACTGAATTCCATCAAGAACAATTAACATTGCAGACTCTTTATTATATTCAGCGACTGAAGTTCTCCCCGAAAATGCGCAGGTAACCGGAGGACACATTTCCGAAATTGAAACCTTTCTAAGAATAATATTAGTTAATCTTCCCTCCAGGCATCCTGCTAAAGTTGCACATGCTTTAAGTTCTTCTGCTTTGATAATTTGATCATAATGATCTGGCCCATTTAAGTTATGCACTCTAACTATTGGTTTTATTTTTTTAGCTTGAATATTAACTTCTTTTAACCTTTGAGTTCTACTTAATCCACCCACATTCGCCAAAGCTTCATCTTGTTTTTTACTGTTATTCAGATATTCTTTAATACTGCCCCAAATATTGGCATTGATATTGGCCGTATTCTTATTTTTAGTTAGCTTTTGTATTGCAACACTATCCAATATTACTTCTACATTCTTACCATTCTTTGCTCTTCTTGCTTGCACAGCTAATTTTATACTGTCAGTAAGTACGAGCTGATCAAAGTTAAACCGACCTGATTCATCAGTAATTGTATCTCTTACAATTCCGGCGCGCAAGGATAATAAAGTCACCTTTCCTTTAACAATAGGTTTACCACCTAAACTCAGCACCTTGCCGGAGATTTCTGAAGTAAGCTGTTCAGCTTTATAAGTAAGGGGATTCTTATTTTCTTTTACAAGATTGCTCCAGACAAACCTTCTGTATCCCTGTGTCAACATCAGATTATCAAGAGCTTGATTTGCATTTTCTGTTTCCTTTGCAAAATAATAACCAGGCTTCTCTATATAGCCCTTTAAATCAGAATTAAGCAGCGTATTTGAAAGCAATGTATTCTCAAACGCCTCATCGTATGGCACTTTCGTTTCATTAATCACGCTTAGAGAGAAATTACCAATAACGGGATTTCTTTTAGAATCCAAAGCTTCCAATTCCATTTCTACCTTTCCTTTGGCAGTGTAATTATCCTTTACTGTATTTAATTTAAGCTCCATCAGATCCGGATTCTTTACAAACACAATTCTTTCATTTAAGGGCTCTCCACTGCCATTAAAAAGAGTGAACTGGGCAATTCCTGTCGGAAAATCTTTCTTTTGTAGCCAGACAGAGGTTGAGGATTTAATTACCTTCACTTGTGATCCATAAATCACTTCGCCTCCTGATTGTGCAATGAGACTAATAAATTCCTGGGCTTTAACCTGATCTGCTGAAGCATTAATCCTAACCAATAAACTATCATTTAAGGTTTGATAAACCGCAAGTACATACCCTTGATTTATAGCCTTTGGCAGATCTAATTTCATCTCTGATCCATCGGGATAAGTAATAACTGCATGATAGCTTTTACCAGACTCCGGCTTTAAATTAAACATTCCCATACCAACATGAAAACTCTCAAAACTGACCACTTCCTTATTCTCACTATCCTTCACAACACCTTTAATCGGCAATCCTAATCCATCAACACCTACAGCCTTAAAGCCAACCCTCGAAGTTATTCCATTAACAAGGCTACCACTTTCAGGAAAAAACTGCACATCACTCTGTGAAAGTACAGCCTTTATCGGAACTGTTTTAGTAACACTTTTCTTTCCATCTATTTTTATTGTAGTTTGCAGATAAGCACCTTTTAAATCCTTTTTTGGGTCATTAAAGATGCTAACTACTATATTTCCATCAGCATCAGTCTTCACTCTTTCAGTTGTCATTACTTCCTTGTCCACAACAATTTCATAATTTACTCCCTTACCTGAAAGTACTTCACCTCCTTCGTTTCGGTAATTTAACTGAACCACCACTGCCGGTTTATTTTCAATTGTTTTATACTGGTAATCAACTTTAGCTATCACCTCATTATCGAAAGCATTTCCAACCATAAATGTCCGATCAAAGAAGTAGTCCTCACCGGCATTGCGCATCCATTGAGTATAAGATCTTAGCCTATAGTTTCCCTCATTTAAAGTATCACTTAACACAAAATCGCCAATAGCCATTCCTGCCGTAACCGGAAGTTTTAATGTTTGCTGTATTGAATCTCTTTCATTAATCAGATCTACATACAAAGCTCCGCTTAATGCAGAAAGCTGATGCCTACTACCGATAGTTACATAGGCCTTAAACCAAATCGTATCGCCTAATGCATAATAGGGTTTATCGGTATGCAGATATACCTTTTCCTGAGGATTAGTTTCCGACCAATGCTGCAAAGAGCCTAGTAGTTTTTCAATAGGATCATCATCCTTAGGCACAAATGCCAGAATACCAAGAAGAAAAAACAGAAGCAAAAGAGAACGTTTCATATTAAATCAGTTTACTTTGTAATTAAACACTAACCTTCCTAATTCACCCGCAGCATTAATTCCCTCTACAACAACTTTATAATTACCAGGTCCATCTGCGTTAAAGAAATCAAACTTTACCTTACCGTCTTCATCTGTTTTTAAAGTCGGATTCCAATAAATCGTGGAACGAAGATCAGGCAAGTTTACATTGGCATTGGCTTGATCATAACGAGGCGAATAAAACAGATGGGCCTTATTAAAACCCTTTGGAGAAATGTTGGTAATAGAAGGAATGTATCTTGGTCTTTGTGCCCAACCTCTTTTTGTTACTATATATATCCCTTGATCAAAGGTCATACTCAATCTAACAACATCAATCTTCCCTATGCTAGCCGGATCTACGACATTTAATTCAAAAATACCCCTCAACTCATCACAATCAGACACTTTTCTTCCATCAAGAAAAACACTTACCGGACTCAAAATATTCCCACTACGAACGTGGGGATAATTAGCAATTGAACAGTAGCCTTTTTGATAATTAGTAAAAGTAATTCCATACAATCTCCCTTGTAAACAAATACCAAGCGTTGCACATTTATCTCCATCTTCCATAATGTAAGTTTGATCAGAATGACCTTCAGGTACTTGAAACATACCTTGAGCCGTATACTTTTCACTTTGAAGCTTCTTTGCCCTGATATTTACCTCCTTTAGCCTTTGTGTACGACCTAAACCACCCATCTTTGAGAAAGCCTGATCCTGCTTTTTACTATTTTCGAGATATGCTTTAATACTTGCGGGGATATCTGTATTAACATCAGCAATGTTTCTATTCTGAGTCAACAACTGCTTTGGCACAGTATCCAATACCACTTCTATTTGCTTCCCATTCTTTGCCGTTCTTGCCTGCACTGCAAACTTTATACTATCTTTCAGTACTAATCCTACAAACTTAAATCTGCCCTCCGCATTGGTTGTTGTGTCTTGTACTATTCCTGCTGTCAACGACATCAAGGTCACCTTTCCGTTAGCTACAGGCTTGTTGCCTAGAGTAAGAACCCTTCCCGATATCTCTACGCCCAACTGTTCTGCTCTATAAACTGGTTTATTCTTCACAGGATTCAATAATTCTTTCCAAACAAACCTTCTATACCCTTGTGTTAGCATCAAATTATCCAAAGCTCTGTTTATCTCTTCCGAATCCTTTAAAAAGTAATAATTAGGCTTTTCTATATACCCCTTCAAATCTGAAGTCAGGAGGATGTTAAACAAGATGGTGCTTTCCAAATTTTCATCTGATTGTACTTTCTGCTCATCAATTACTGTTACAGAAAAATTCCCTACCGAAGGCATACCCATACGGTCTTTCGCATCCAATTCTATTTCAACCTTCTCTTTACTTTTATATTCAGATTTAACGACACTCACTTTTAAATGCATCAGGTCGGGATTCTTTAAAAAGGCGATCCGCTCATTTAAAGGTTCTCCACTCCCATTAAACAGTGTAAACTGTGCAATTCCTGTCGGAAAATCTTTCTTTTGTAGCCATACCGAGGTTGAAGGTTTAACTATTTTTACCCGGGAGCCATAAATCATCTCCCCTCCTGATTGTGCAATCAAGCTAACAAGTTGCTGATCTCTCACCTGATCGGCGGAAGCATTAATCCTTACCAGCAAACTATCATTTGACGTTTGATAAACAGCTAAAACATACCCTTCCTGCTCCGCCTTTGGAAGCGCTAAACTTGTTTCTGAACCATCAGCATAAGTAATTTTTGCTTTGTATGATTTCCCTTGTTCAGCCTTCAAGTTAAACATCCCCATACCCGCATGCTCACTTTCAAAACTTACTACTTCATTATTCTCATTATCAGTAACAACACCCTTAATGGCTACCCCAGAACCATCTGCACCAACTGCTTTAAAACCTACCCTTGAAGATATCCCATTTACGAGAATGCCACTTTCAGGAAAAAACTGCACATCAGTTTGTGAAAGCGCCGCTTTTATAGGAATCACTTTGGTAATATTTATCTTGCTATCGGCCAATACCGTAGTTTTAATATAAGCTCCTATCAAATTAGATTTCTGATTATTGAGCATATCAATACTTATATTCCCATTAACATCAGTTTTCTTACTTTTACTAACTATTGTAGCTCCGTTAACAACCAGCTCATACCTCACCTCCCGATCAGAAAGCGAATTACCCCCCTCATCCTTATAATTTAGTACTGTTGTGACAACCGGCTTATCGTCGACGGTCTTATACTGATAATCTGCTTTAATTATCACCTCATTACCAAAAGCAGTTCCTACCATAAATGTCCGATCGAAGAAGTAGTCCTCACCGGCATTGCGCATCCATTGGGTATAAGATCTTATCCTGTAATTACCCTCATTTAAAGTATCACTTAGAACAAAATCTCCAATAGCCATTCCTGCCGTAACCGGAAGTTTCAAAGTTTGTTGTATCGAATCTCTTTCATTGATCAGATCTACATACAAAGCGCCACTTAATGCAGAGAGCTGATGCCTGCTGCCAATGGTTACATAGGCCTTAAACCAAACCGTATCGCCTAATGCGTAATAAGGCTTATCGGTATGCAAATATACTTTTTCCTGAGGATTGGTTTCAGTCCATTTCTGCAAAGAGGTCACCAATTTCTCAATGGGATCATCATCTTTTGGTACAAATGCCAAAAAAATCAAGAGAAATAACAATAATCCAACCTTAGAGCGCCTCATAACTATTGCTTGCTTATTTTTATTCTACGATATATCGATACACCTGCCTCCCTAACTCTCCATCCGCATTTATACCTTCAATAACTACTTTATAAGTACCAGGATCACCGGCATTAAAAAAGCTAACCTTCGCCTTGCCATTTTTATCCATTTTTAAAACAGGGTTCCAATAGATAGTAGAGCGCAAGTCAGCCAACTCAACAATTGTCTTCTTATGATCATACCGTGGAGAATAAAAGATTCTGGCATTGTCGAAACCTTTAGGCGAAAAACTAAAGATTGAAGGATTATACTCAGTCCCTCTTGTTCCACCCGATCTTGTATTAATAAGAATAACTCCATTTACTCCCTCAACGCCATAAACAGCAGTTAAACTAGGGCTTCTTAAAACTTCGATACTTGCAATATCCAGTGGATTCGGATCTCGTTGATCAAATATCCCCATCAATTTGGATATTTCAGGATCATCTTTAAATCTTACTCTAATAGCAAAACCATCTAAAACTACCAACATAGCCGTTTCAAAGCTTCTGGTAACTGTTCTTGTTGAAAACGGTACGGTAACCAGACCAAACTTTGTCATTAGACTTAGAAAAACAACACCAATTAGCTTGCCTTCCAAACAATTTCTCAGGTCGAGACAAGCTTGTAACTCTTCATTTTTAATAATTTGATCGTAGCGGTTTTCTCCAGGATTTAAATTATATTCTTTCTGTTTCTTTGGCCTCCGGTCACTTGCATTAGCCCTTATTTTGACCTCTTTTAAATAATTAACCTTATTTAACTTAACTATCTTCTCTAATGCCATCTTTTGCTTTTGGCTATTTTCCAGATATACTTTGGTACTTTCAGCTATGTCTGGGTTCAGGTCAGCAATATTTCTATTTTTACTTATCGAATGCATTGCCGGAGGATCAATGATCACTTCTACCTTACGGCCATTCTTTTGAGTTCTACCCTGAACAGTAAATTTCAAACTATCCGTAAGTACAAATTTGTCGAATGCAAACCTTCCATTTACATCTGCAACCGTATCTGCAATAATTCCTGACTTTATTGACAACAACGTAACTTTTCCATAAGGAACAGGTTTATTTCCTAAGGTTACTACTTTACCAGAAATACCATTAACTAAGCTTTCTGCCTTATATATGGCTACTTTGGGATTTTCATCTGTAAAATCCTTCCATTCAAACCTCCTATACCCTTGGGTAAGCATCAAATAATCAAGTGCCTTATTTGTCGTCTCATCCTCACTTATAAAATAGTAATTGGGCTTTTCTACATATCCTTTCAAATCAGAAGTAAGGAGTGTATTTGATAAAATTGTATTCTCCATAATCTCATCAGAAGGCACCTTACTTTCATCAATAACAGATATTGAAAAACTCCCTATTGCTGGCTTACCCAATTGATCATTAGCTTCAATCCCTAGATCCATCTTTTCTCTTACTTTATAGCTTGCTTTATCTGATTTTATAGAAATCTTCATCCGATCCTTACTTCTTATAAAAGCGATCCGTTCATTTAACGGCTCTCCATTACTGTTAAACAAAGTGAATTGAGCAATGCCACTTGGAAAATCATTCTTTTTAAGCCAGATTGAAGTTATCCCTTTAGTAATTTTTACTTGGGAAGCAAAAACCACCTCACCTCCTGACTGAGCTATAAGTGCAACATTTTCAAGGGCATTGTATTCTTTAGCAGAAGCATTAATCCTTACCAACACACTATCCTGATCCGGCTGATATACAGCCAATACATAACCATTGTCTTCAGCTTTAGGAAGCTCCAATACATTTTCTGAACCATCGGCATAAGCAATCTTTGCCTTGTAACCCTTTCCTGAAACAGGTTTTATAGTAAAAGCTCCCATTCCTGCATGTAGACTTTCAAACTCAACTATAACATTATTATCCAAATCAGTTATAGTACCTTTTATTGGGATTCCAAGTCCATCCATCCCCACTACTTTAAACGCTACTTTTGATGATATTCCATTCACTAAACTTCCGCTCTCTGGAAAAAACTGTACGTCACTTCGCGACAGAGCAACCTTTATTGGGAAATTCCTATTCACACTTTGTTTATCATCAGTTTCAATCACAGTTTGTATCTGCCCTCCTTTTAAATCCAGTTGCTCATCATTTGGCAACTCAATCTTGACATTTCCATCTAAATCCGTTCTTACCTTTTTTTCTTCCGATTTATACCCCTGCGTAATAATATGACAACTAACTTTTTTATCTGAAATAGGTTTACCATTTAGATCACGATAATTGATAACAGCAGTTATGTTAGTTTTATCGTTTATCATTTTGTACTGATATGCCACTTTGGCTATTATAGCATTACTCCATGCATTTCCTACAGCAAAGGTTCTATCGTAAAAATAATCCTCACCTGCATTTCGCATCCACTTAGTATAGGCTCTGATTCTATAATTACCTTCATCCATAGTATCAAACAATGTAAAATCACCCAGCGCCATACCTGCGGTTAATGGCAATTTCAATGTCTTTTCAACAACATCTTTCTCATTAATAAGATCAACATACAAAGCACCGCTTAAGGCCGAAAGCTGATGTCTGCTACCTACAGTTACGTAAGCTTTAAACCAAATGGTATCGCCCAATGCATAGTAGGGTTTATCTGTGTGGAGGTAAATCTTTTCCTGAGGATTAGTCTCTGACCATTTCTGCAAAGAGGTCACCAATTTCTCAATGGGATCATCATCTTTTGGTACAAATGCCAAAAAAATCAAGAGAAATAACAATAATCCAAAATGAGAGCGCTTCATAGATATTGCTTGGTTATAATGATAGACAACTAAGTAAGTCTCAATGGGGACAACACCTAAAATTATTTTAACAATATAATAATCTTATACTTAGGCAGTGGTAATCTACCTACAATACATTCGTAGCTTAAACATATTCGATACATGAAAAAAACGCTACTATTTAGTTTACTTGCAATTGGCCTATTTAGCTGTACAAAAGAGCAATTAATAACAGACCAAGAGGTTGTTTTAAACGAAGATCCATCAACTTATGCTGAAATAGGATCTCTTGATATTGGAGAATTAGGCGCTGCCGAAATCTCTGCATTTGACCCCGCTACTAACAAACTTTTTGTCGTAAAAAATGAAAATGAAGGTCAGCCAAATCAGATTAACCGAATTGAGGTGGTTGATTTTGCAAACCCGTCAAACATGAAAGCTACTGGCTTTATTAGCGTTACCCCATACGGAGGTGCAGTTAATAGCGTTGCAGTTCACGATGGCAAACTAGCCGCAGCTATCCAAGCCAACAACAAACAGGCTAATGGTAAAGTTGTTGTTTTTAAAACCAGCGACCATAGCAAAATCAGTGAAATAAACGTTGGTGCCTTGCCCGATATGGTTACCTTTTCTCCTGATGGAAAATATATTTTAACAGCCAACGAAGGCGAGCCTAGCACCGATTACAAAAGCGATCCGGCTGGCACAATCTCTATCATATCTGTTAACGACAACTACGCCGTAACTACTATCGACTTCTCCTCTATGATCGGTCAGCAAGCTGCTCTTACAGCTAAAGGATTTAGAGTTTTTGGCCCAGGTAAAAACTTTGTAAACGACATAGAGCCTGAGTACATTACCGTATCTAGCGATTCAAAAACTGCATGGGTTACCTTACAGGAAAACAATGCAATAGCCAAAATTGATATTGCTTCGAAAACCATAACCAACATATTCCCTCTTGGGTTTAAAGACTACAACACAGATGGTAACGAAATAGATCCTAGTGATAAAGACGGTGGTTTTGCTGCTGCAAAATGGCCGGTAAAAGGTATTTATATGCCTGATGCTATTGCCGTACTTGAGCAAAACGGAACTCCTTACCTATTTACCGCCAACGAAGGTGACTCTAGAGAATACGATGCTTTCTCAGAAATGAAAAAAGTTAAGGACATTACACTTAATCCTACTGTTTTCCCAAATGCAGCTGAGCTAAAAAAAGATGGTAAACTTGGTCGCCTTAACATTACAACAACCTTAGGCGATGCCGATGGTGATGGAGTTTTTGATGCATTATATTCATTAGGTTCTCGTTCATTTAGCGTTTGGAATGGCATCAATGGAAGTCAGATTTTCGACAGTAAAAACGAACTGGACGCCAAATGTGTTGCCGCTAACACTTATGAAGACAGCAGAAGTGACGACAAAAGTGTTGAACCGGAAGGAATAACTATTGGAACCGTTGGAACCAAAAAAGTTGCTTTTGTAGGTATGGAAAGAGCCGATGCAGTAGCGGTATATGATGTAACCAATCCGGTTAAACCAGTTTTCTTACAACTTTTAAAATGTGGAGATGCTCCTGAAGGAGTACTATTTATTGCTGCAAAAAACAGTCCTACCAAGAAAAGTTTATTGGTAGTAAGCAGTGAAAACGATGGTGTAATTAAAGTATATACCCCTAAAACTATATAACAATTCTTAATTGTGTGTTTGTGCCCCATCTGGGTACAAACATGCAATTATAACCAATACAATAGCCAAAGTAGAGGTAACCGCCCGAATGGTATTTAATGAATTCCAAGTGGCTTCAAATCCAATCCTTTGCGCCCTCATTGCCTCAGCAGTTGCTGATTTCAAATCAAAAACATCCAATGCATTATTAAGCGGCACATTACCAAAAATAGTGACTCCAAAAGTTCCTATAATGTAACACAATGCTGCTGCAACCAGTAACCAGAATTTAAGTTGTAAAGGCGAACCATAATGCAGATATGCACTTAGCGGCAACAACACCAATGCGCCCAAAAATCCTGCAAAAAATACCGGATTTAATATGGCTCTGTTAATTTCCTGCATTGCAGTTAAATACCCTTCATCCGACAGCTTTGCCAATCCCAGATTTACTGAGCAAGACCAGGCATAAAATAATCCTGCCATCAGTGCAGTTGTGGTGCCCGCAAGCACCAAAACTATATTCGTTAAAGACATCATACGATTTAACTTTTCCATAAATTACTAAAGATTTCTTAGATATTCCTTAAGCTCAAATGGTTTACGCTTTAATAAATTCTCCAGTGTAATGTCAACATAAGAAAACTCATCAGCTTTAATACTATCGGCCAAACTCAACTGCCAGCCTATCTGATCATCAGACATTTGAAACTTACCCAGTTCTTCAGCTAAAACTACATTAGGGATATTCACATAAGAAACCTCTACTCCCTTTTCTGCGGTTAAAATAGCCGCCAGATCTTTAAAAGTATAAGCCTTTGAACCCGTTATTTCATACCGCTTATTTTCATGACCATTGCTTGCAAGTACATTACTTAGCGCCTCAGCAATGTCCATACGCAATACAAAACTTACTGCTCCATTACCTGCCGGATAGTAAATATTGCCATGTTCCAGCGCCTCGCCAATAAATATTGGGATGGTTTCCATATACAAACTATTGCCAAAAAAGGTATGGGGTATTCTTGAATCCAAAATAGCCTTTTCTGTTGCCAAACATTGTTGCGTTGCCATAAAGCGCGCATCCAATTTTGGCTTTACAGCACCTGTATAAACAATGTGTTGCACACCCTGCTGTTTTGCGGCCTTAACCACATTAGCTTCCTCTTTGATACCCTGCTCGCCTATACTTATTGCCGATATTTGCAATAGCTTATCAACTCCTTTCAATGCTTCTTTTAACAATTCAAGATCGTCATAATCGGCAATGCGAATTTGAATACCTGAATCTTTTAGATCCTCCATTTTCTTTGGATCTCTTACTATCGCCACAATCTGCTCTGGCTTAATCTTGTTCAATAGAAAACCTATAGTTGCTTTACCAAGGTTTCCGTTTGCTCCTGTTATTGCTATCATAATTTCTTTTTTTACCAAAATTATGAGCTATACAAAACCATGAATAGAACAAAACCGACACTAAATATTATTTAAATAAAAGATGAGTTATTTAATGAGTTCAGGGAAATTCTCTACCAGCTCATTTGATTGCTTTTGATATTGCTCCGGACTAAATCCTGTAAATTCTTTAAAAGAACGGATAAAATGAGATTGATCAGCGTAGCCATTTTCAAAAGCTACCTCTGTAAGGATATTATATTTATTGTTTCTCAACTGACTTAAAGATGCCTGAAAACGACATACTCTAGAAAACAATTTCGGACTAATTCCTACATTTTGGTTAAATCTGCGCTCAAAGCTTCTTTCTGATATTCTTAAATCCTGCTGCAATTCTTTTAAAGCGATATTACCATTTGAACTGATCATTTTAGATGCTGCATAATGTGTTAAATCATCAGGAACCTTCCTGTTTTTACGAATCAAATTAAACAGATAATCTGAAATTAGTTCTATTTGATGGGCCAGAGATGAAGCATTCAAAAGTCTTTCTGATAAGTTGTAGTCGGTCTTTTTTGAGGTCAAATCCACATCCAAGCAGGTATTTGTAATTTCAACAGCACTAAATCCAAATATAGATTTTACCGCATCTGGATAAAAATAGACCCCAATAGTATTGAATTTTCCTGCCGTACTAATTTCCGTGTGTTTAGTAGTTTGTCCGTATAAAAACACTTCCGGCAGTTTGTAATTGTGAGATTCCAAAAACGAACCCTGCTCTGCCTGCCCAAAAATCATTCCCGGACAACCGTCTGGAAGCGCAACAAATGTTGTAGGCGCGCAACCATTACTTCCGCCCTCTAAAATCCAGAAGTAGCGAACAAATCTTTTAAGATAATCAGGCGGCTGTACCAGTTTGCAATTCATTATATTCGTTTGACTCGAATCTTAGTCTAAAATTACAAATAATTTATATGACCATGAATATAAGATAGTTTACCAATTATCCAGACATTGTCCAGTGGTTGTCCAGTGATCGTCCAGACATTATCCAGTCAGAGCTTGATAAAATCTGACCAATATCTTCATGATTTCCAGGTAACGCCATCCCCTCTCCATAACTCACTATCAATTATTACACTACGCTGTTTATACTATTTTGTACAAACAGTTTATACCGCGTATATTTGATATATATTAATATTTCAATTAATTAATATAGGCTACTATGAAAGAAAAACCAGATACTCTGGAACAGGCCGTATTAACCGAATACAAATACGGTTTCGTAACAGACATAGATACAGACGTAATTGCCAAGGGCCTTAGCGAAAACACCATCCGACTTATCTCGAGTAAAAAGAACGAACCGGAATGGCTGCTAGATTGGCGACTTAAAGCTTATAACCACTGGTTAAAGCTAGAGGAACCAAAATGGGCAAACATTAAGTACCCCATCATCAATTACCAGGACATTATATATTACGCGGCTCCCAAGCCTAAAAAGCAATTAAACAGCCTTGACGAGGCAGATCCGGAATTGCTAGCCACTTTTGAGAAGCTGGGAATCTCCTTAAATGAACAAAAACGACTTACCGGAGTTGCCGTTGATGTGGTGATGGACAGTGTTTCTATAGCCACCTCATTTAAAGAGCAACTTTCGGAAATCGGGGTCATCTTTTGTTCCATCAGCGAAGCGGTACAGCTACATCCCGAATTGGTAAAACAATACCTTGGATCGATAGTTCCTATGACGGATAACTATTTTGCCGCGTTAAATTCGGCGGTATTTACCGATGGCTCATTCTGCTACATCCCTAAGGGAGTGCGCTGCCCAATGGAGCTTTCCACCTATTTCCGTATCAATACAGAAAATGCGGGTCAGTTTGAACGCACCTTGATTATTGCTGAAGATGAAAGCTATGTGAGTTACCTTGAAGGCTGTACAGCCCCAACGCGAGATGAAAATCAGCTACACGCTGCAGTAGTAGAACTTGTAGCTCATACCAAGGCAGAAATTAAATATTCAACTGTACAAAACTGGTATCCGGGCGACAAAAATGGCATGGGTGGTATTTACAACTTCGTAACTAAACGTGGTATTTGTAAAGGCGATCATTCTAAAATCTCCTGGACACAGGTTGAAACAGGCTCAGCTATTACCTGGAAATACCCTAGTGTAATTCTAAAAGGTGATTATTCTATTGGTGAGTTTTATTCGGTTGCATTCACAAACAACCATCAACAGGCAGATACAGGTACAAAAATGACTCACCTTGGCAAAAATACAAGGAGCAGAATCGTGTCTAAAGGAATCTCTGCAGGTCATAGTCAGAACAGCTACAGAGGATTGGTTAGAGCCAGTAAACAGGCCACCAATGCGCGTAATTATTCGCAGTGCGATTCTTTGCTACTCGGCGATAAATGTGGCGCACACACCTTCCCTTATATAGAGGTTAAAAATAAAACGGCAATTGTAGAGCATGAAGCTACTACTTCAAAAATTGGAGAAGATCAGCTCTTTTATTGTAAACAAAGAGGCATCGATGCAGAAACCGCAGTGGCGCTTATTGTAAATGGCTTTGCCAAAGAAGTAATGAATCAGTTGCCAATGGAATTTGCCGTAGAAGCACAAAAACTACTGGCCATTAGCATGGAAGGCAGTGTAGGTTAAACAAAATTTATAAGAATTATGCTATCAGTAAAGAATATACACGCAAACATCGACGGAAGAGAAATTTTGAAAGGAATTAACCTCGATATTAAACCAGGGGAAGTTCATGCTATTATGGGGCCAAATGGCTCCGGAAAAAGCACCCTTGCCTCTGTTCTTGCCGGCAGAGAAGAATATGAAGTTACAGAAGGTGCCGTTTCTTTTTTAGGTAAAGATCTGCTGGAATTATCAACCGAAGACAGGGCTCGGGAAGGTTTGTTTCTTGCCTTTCAGTATCCGGTAGAAATACCGGGTGTTAGTACAACCAACTTCATTAAAGCTGCAGTAAATGAAAAGCGTAAATACCTTGGGCAGGAACCTTTGGATGCGGTTGCCTTTTTAAAGATGATGAAAGAAAAGATGGCTTTGGTTGAAATAGATCAGCGTTTATTGAGTCGCTCTATCAACGAAGGTTTTTCTGGCGGAGAGAAAAAACGCAATGAGGTTTTTCAAATGGCCATGCTTGAACCTAAACTTGCCATCATGGACGAGACTGATTCCGGTTTGGACATTGATGCGCTTCGTATAGTTGCTAATGGCATCAATAAGCTAAGAAGCCCCGATCGCGCCATGTTACTGATTACCCACTATCAGCGCTTGCTTGATTATATCCATCCAGATTTTGTACATGTGCTTTACAACGGTCGTATTGTTAAATCGGGCAAAAAGGAACTGGCGCTTGAACTGGAAGAAAAAGGGTACGACTTCATCACTGATGATATTGATTTAGCTGCCAATCAGTAGCAGTCCATTTAAAAGACTTTACAATGAACAACATAACTTATTTTAAAGATCAGTTTGAGCAGCTACAAGAGGCAAATCCGAAAGGTACAATTGCCAATTTGAGGCAGAATGGATTTGATGAGTTCACTAAAGATGGCGTGCCTACCTATCGTGATGAGGATTGGAAGTACACCAATGTAAGCAGTCTGTTCAATAAGGAATATCAAATAGCAGAAAACTCTTCGGTTACTTTAGTGGATGTTAATGCGCTAAGATTACCGGGTTATAAACAAGCAAATGAGCTGGTGTTTGTAAACGGTCGCTTTATGGCCAATCTTTCTACCATCCGTTCGGAGGCTACTGATCTTATCGTATTACCCCTTGAAGATGCTGCTAAAGGCGAATATAAAGACATTGTTGCCGCTCATTTGAATCAGAGCAGTAATTACTTAAATAATGGCATTCATGCCTTAAACACCTCTTTTATTGATGGTGGGGTTTTTGTTCATGTGCTTAAAGGTAAAGAACCTGAGCATGCCGTTTATTGCTATCATATTTTAGATGCCAGAGAAAATCCTTCGTTGGCACTACCGCGAAGTCTGGTTTTAGTTGATGAAAGCAGCAAGCTCCAACTAACGGAAAGCTATACTACCCTTGGCTCGTCGGACAGTTTTAACAACCAGGTGATGGAAGTGGTAGTTAAGGAGAACGCTTATGTAGAGTATTATAAAATCCAAAATGACGTGGCAAATGCCAGTCAGGTAAGCAGTACACATATCAGACAAATTGGACGAAGCTACGTGCATACCGTTACCATTACTTTAAACGGAGGCATCGTACGTAACAATATGAATCTGGTACTTGATGCCGCAGGCAATGAAACTCACCTTTATGGTTTGTACTTGTTGAAAGGTAAAAGTCATGCAGATAACCATACACTGATAGACAATTTAAAGCCAAATTGCTTTAGCAATCAATTGTACAAAGGAATTGCAGATGATACTTCAACAGCGGTATTTAATGGCCGCATTATGGTTCAGCCGGATGCGCAAAAAACCAATGCTTACCAAAGCAACAAGAACATCTTGTTATCAGAAAATGCAACTATAAATACAAAACCTCAGCTAGAGATTTTTGCAGACGACGTTAAATGCTCTCACGGTTGTACTATTGGTCAGCTAGACGAAGAAGCTATGTTTTATTTAAGGGCAAGGGGTATTCCAAAAGAAAGTGCCGCAGTGCTTTTACTGCAAGCTTTTGCTGCTGATATTATTGATCAAATTAAACCGGAGCCTTTACGTTCTTATGTTTCTAAACTTATCTATGAACATTTAGCTATTCAATAACATGGGCATATTAGATCTCAGACAGCAGTTTCCGATACTTAACCGCATGGTTAAGGGCAAGCCTTTGGTGTATTTTGACAATGCGGCTACTTCGCAAAAACCGCAAGTGGTTATTGATGCGCTTACCCATTATTACACCCATTACAACGCCAATATACACAGGGGCATCCATACCCTTGCCGAAGAAGCTACTATGGCTTACGAAGCTACCCGTCGTACCGCACAAGAGTTTATAGGTGCTTTGCACGAAGAAGAGATTATCTTTACCAGAGGTACTACAGAAGGGGTTAATCTGGTTGCTTACACCTGGGGCAGACAAAACATAGGAACTGGTGATGAGATCATTATTTCGGGCATGGAGCATCATTCTAACATTGTTCCATGGCAAATACTATGTGAGGAAAAAGGTGCTGTTCTAAAAGTTATTCCTGTTAATGATGATGGCGAACTTTTGATAGATGCTTATAAAGCTTTGCTTAGTAACAAAACTAAACTGGTTTCTGTTGTTCATGTTTCCAACTCATTAGGCACCGTAAATCCTGTTAAAGAGATTATATTGGCGGCACATCAGGTTGGCGCTAAGGTGCTAATAGATGGGGCACAGTCGGCCGTACACCTTGATATAGATGTACAGGAAATGGACTGCGACTTTTTTGCTTTTTCTGGGCATAAAGTATATGGGCCAACAGGGGTTGGTGTACTTTACGGCAAGAAAGAATTACTGGAAGCTATGCCTGTTTTTCAGGGCGGCGGAGAGATGATTAAGGAAGTTACTTTCGAAAAAACCATCTATAACGACCTGCCTTATAAATATGAAGCGGGCACACCGAATATAGCAGATACTATTGCACTAAACGCAGCTCTGGATTTCATTAAAGAAACCGGGAAACCTGCTATAAGAGCTCATGAAGAAGAACTGCTTGCTTATGCTACAGCTCAATTACAAGCCATTCCGGGTTTAACCATCATCGGCAATGCCAAAGAAAAGGTAAGTCTGGTATCTTTTATAATTAAGAATATACACCCTCAGGATGTGGGAGTTTTACTGGATAATCAAGGAATTGCAGTTAGAACGGGGCACCATTGCACACAACCTTTAATGGCACGCTTTGGTATTCCGGGTACCATAAGAGCATCGTTTGCTCTTTACAACCAAAAAGAAGAAATAGACGCACTGATTACAGGTTTAAATAAAACCATAAAAATGCTTTCGTAATGAATATTAAGCCGATACTGGAGATAGAAAAAGAGATAATTGAGGACTTTGCACTGTTTGATTCATGGGAAGATAAGTACGAGTACATTATTGATATGGGCAAAAAGTTGCCTGTACTTGAAGATGAACACAAGCTCGATGAAAATAAAATAAAGGGCTGCCAGAGTACGGTATGGCTGGTTGCTTCTTACAACGATGGTCGCGTGTTCTTTAAAGCTGATAGTGATGCGGTAATTGTGAAAGGCTTGATCAGTATGCTCATAAAGGTATTATCTGGCCATACTCCTACCGAAATTATTGACGCCCGGTTGGATTTTATAGGAGAGATTGGTATGATGACGCATTTGGCACAAACCCGATCTAATGGCTTGCTCTCAATGATAAAACAAATGAAAAACTATGCTATCGCCTTTCAGGCAATTGGCAGTCAAAAAACTGATCATAAATAAATTGAAGGTCATGGATAAAGAAGAATTGAAACAGAAAGTGATTGATTGTTTACAAACCATATACGATCCGGAAATTCCTGTAAGTATTTATGAGTTAGGGCTTATCTATGAAACGGAGATAATGCCTCCGCTAAATAATGTACAGATTGTGATGACGCTTACTGCTCCGGGATGTCCTGCTGCGCAATCTATCCCTTTGGAAGTAGAGCAAAAGGTAAAACAAATTGAAGGTGTAAATGAGGTTATTGTTATTGTAACCTGGGAACCTGCGTGGAATAGAGACATGATGTCGGAAACAGCGCGGTTCGAATTAGGAATGATGTAATATGAAAATCACTGCTCAGGAAGAATATGGCTTAAGGATACTACTCCACATAGCCCGACATGGAGATAAAGAAGGAGCAAGCATTCCTATGATTAGTGATGCAGAAGGACTTTCTGCGGCCTATGTGGCCAAGCTTACACGTACGCTTCGGTTGGCCGGTTATATAAATAGTACACCCGGTAATAAGGGTGGTTATATTTTGGCTAAACCTGCCGAAGAGATCAATATTAATCAGGTGATGAAGGTGCTTGGCGGTTCTCTTTATAGCAATAAGTTTTGCGAAGATTACTCTGGTTCACTGAAATTATGTACCAACTCGGTAGATTGTTCTGTACGCTCTTTATGGCAAATGATCCAGTTATCTGTAGATCAGTTGCTGGATAACATTTCGCTTAAAGAATTGATTAGTACGGAACAGGAATCTAACATTCAGATCATCAATAAAATAAACGCTTTAAAAATGGCAAAGCTGTAATTGAGTTATTTTTTATTTTTTCATTTTTTTAAGGAGGTTTTCCTTTTTCCTTTGTTATAAGTAAAACACTTGTTATAAATAAAAACATTAACTCAATTTACTATGACAAAGAAACTACTACTTGCAATCTGCTTGCTTATTTCTGGTTTGACTTATGCTCAGGATTTACTTGTCAGTGAAGTTCCTCCTACTGTATTAAATTCATTTAATAAATCGTTTCCGAAAGCTACCAGAGTTGAATGGGAACGCAAAGGTGACTTATACAATGTGGAATTTGACGTAGCCAGAAGGGATAATGAAGTTTGGTTAAATGACAAAGGAGCAATTGTAAAGCATAAGAAAGAGCTTCGCTCTTCGGAATTGCCAGCAGCAGTATTTAATACGCTAAAACAAAGCTATAAAGGTTTCAGAATTGATGATGTAGATCGTTATGAAGAAGCTAAAAAGTTCTATTATAAAGTTGAATTGAAGAAATTACTTGAGGAACGTAAGGTTGTGTTGGATCAGAGTGGTAAGGTGATAAATAAGGTATATTAAAAAGGTGGCTTACTTTATAGTAAGCCACCTTTTTAATATTTAATTTAACTTGTTTAAAGATTTTTCATGCTAATCGCCTTTAAGCGAGCCGAAGGCTCCGTAAACACAAAGTAAACATTGTATTTACCCTTAAGCGCTTCAATATTTGCAACGGTATTTAAACTACCGTTTTCCTTAACAGATGACTGTCCGATAAGCTTTCCTTCCGGTGAATCTATACGAATTTCAATTTTACCTGCCGATACTTTATCTGAACCAACAAATTCAATCTGTTTAATATCTGTTAAATCAACTTTGTTAAGTTGTAAATAAGCACCTTTACTCTTAGCTATAGCAACAGATTTATTGTCGTTAAAGCTAATTTCACTTGAGTTATCAGTATTATTAACTAACACATAAGGATGACGCAATACAACAACATCTTCTCCAAACTGTGCCGGAGCAAGTTTAGTTCCATGATCTTTATATGCAGCTCTGAAAATAAAGCTTCCTTTGTTAGGTTGATCAGGCTCAACATTTGTAGTGTAAGAACCTGTAACCGGTAACGATTTCTGAGCAGTTTTCTTTTCGCTAAAGCTCAACACATATTTAACGATAGAGTTTACCTCAGCAGTAGACATTGATGAGTGCGCTGGCATCATTGCATCGCCCCAAACACCTGAACCACCATCAATCACTTTTTTGGTAAGCTTTCCTTCTGCAGTTTTATCTCCTTTATACTTTAAAGCTACATCAGTAAATGATGGGCCTAAAGATTTAGTATCTACAGCATGACAAGCATTACAATCACTTTTTTTGATTAATGCTTTCGCTTTAGCATACTGAGCAGAAACATCAAACTGATTTTGGTTTTGCGCTACAACTGTCATGTCGTATCCTTCAGACAAATAGTTGATGGCTACAGAAACCTGAGAAGCCGGTATTCTTTTATCGGCAAGGCTTCCATCCTCTTTATCTGTAACACTAACTGCATAATTGATAATGCTAGCCGGGAAATAGAAGCTTGAGTTTCCTTTTGTAAAGTTAAATTTAACCACAGGAGTTGCGTTTCCTGCTACTAAATCAACAGATTTGCTGTTTTTAGCGCCATGTGGATCGGTAACAGTAAGTGTAGCTTTGTAAACACCTGCTGCTGTAAGTTGTACTTCAGGATTTGCAGTTTTAAACGTTTGTTTTAACACTCCACCTTTGGTGATTTTCCATTCGTATTTTAATGCATCGCCATCACTATCAGTTGTACCTTCTGAAGACAACTTCACTTTTAAAGGTAAAGCACCTGCAGTTTTATTTGCAGTAGCCTGTACCTGAGGTTTACGATTACCACCATTGAATTCAATTTTGATAAGCTCAGCTTCAGGATTGTCTTTAAAGTATCCGTTACCATATTCAAGTACATATAAACTACCATCTGGACCGAATTTCATATCAATAGCCCCTCTTAAAGTAAGTTCAGGCAAGAAACGCTCCATAGACTTGTACATGCCATTCTCATCAAGAGTTACCGCCAATATCCAACCACGTACCCAGTCAGTGATTAACCATTTACCTTCGTAATAAGCAGGGAATAAGTATTTAGCATTGGTAAAATCAGATTTATGAAATACCGGACCGCCTACAGCACTTCTACCACCGCTTCCCATTACCGGGAACTCTTCGCTAGCTGCGTAAGGATACCAGATCATAGCTGATTCTGCAGGTGGCAATACTTTTAATCCTGTATTATTAGGCGAATTGTTTACCGGTTTAAGCACATCATAAAGCTCGCCAGATTTCTTAGTCGCAAAATCATATTGGCGATATGCCTGGTTGTTTCCTATAAAGTAAGGCCAACCATAGTTACCCGATTTTTTGGCCACATTAAACTCATCGTAAGATCTTGGACCTCTTGATTCTGAAGAATTTGAGCCATCCGGACCTACCTCACCCCAATACAACCAACCTGTATGACTATCAATGGCTAATCTCCAAGGATTTCTATTACCCATGGTATAAATCTCAGGACGGGCATTTGCCGTTCCTTTAGGGAATAAGTTACCCTCAGGAATGGTATATGAACCGTTTGGTTCTGGGTGGATACGTAAAATCTTACCTCTTAAATCATTGGTGTTACCAGATGATTTCTGAGCATCACGGGGAGCCTCTCCCGGACGTTCATCAGTTGGTGTAAAACCATCTGATGATCTTGAAAAGGTATTATCACCGGTACTTAGGTACAAGTTGTTGTCCTTATCGAATAACATACCGCCACCTACGTGACAGCATTCTTCGCGTTGCACCACTACATCTAATACTTTCTTTTCTGTAGCCATGTTCAGTTTACCACCTGCCCAAGTAAATCTAGACAGTCTGTTTACCGAAACATCTTTAGGAGAATAGAAAATGTAGATCCATTTGTTTTTAGCGTAATTAGGATCAAGGATAACTCCCTGCAATCCATCTTCACCTTCAGAACGTTCACCAGTTTTACTTACATACTCTCTACTAACGGTAAAATCAGCTATTACATCCATTTTATTGGTTGCAGGATCGTATATTTTTAATTTTCCTTTGCGCTCTGCATACAAAACCTTACCTCCATCGAGGATTTGGAATTGCATTGGCTCTTCTAATTTTTGTTGAAGCACAACTTTGGTAAACCTATTCTCATCGGGTTTTTCCGGCGATTGTGCGTTTGCTATATATGAAGAAACCAATAACAGCGACAGTGCTGTTATTGGTTTCAATAATGACAATTTTATCATGTTTATTGCTTATTACAATTTAGATACAAGATTACGGAAGTTAACTACACTTGCAGCTACATCAGCACTATTGCTTTCCCAGTTGTATTCGTACTCAGCTGAGATTGCTCCTTTAAAGTTTTGTCTTTTTAATTCTGCGATAACTGCAGGGATGTTAGAAACACCTTCTCCCCAATGTACATCATGTCCACCTTTACCTTTTTCATGAAGATCTTTCATGTGCGAGTGCAATACGTGTCCGTCAAGTTTTTTCAAACATGCAACTGGATCTAATCCAGAACGCACCCAATGACCTATATCAGCACATGCACCTAAGCGTTTGCTTTTTCCTTTGATAGCGTTTAACACGATATCAGGATTCCAGTAATGAGAAGGCTCAGGGTGATTGTGAATAGCAACATTGATTTGATATTTATCGCATAAATCTGAAATCATTTGCAAGTCTTTCTCATTCGGTTCAGAAGTAATGGTATGAATACCCATTGCTTTACAGAATTCGAACAATTTAACCCATTCAGCTTCGCTGTTAGCACCTGTAACACCAAATGCTACAACTTTCACATTACTTTCTTTAAGTTTGGCTAAAACAGCTTTTCTTTTAGCGTCGTCCATATCTGGACCCATTGTTCCTTCTATACCACCACCTATTTTTTGACCAGGGAAAGCTTCAACATATCTTAGGTTACAGCTATCTATCTTTTTAACTGCTTCAGCAAAAGTGAATAATCTGAAAGTGTAAGCTTGAGAACCAAGTTCCCAGCCCAATTTTGCTTCAGCGTATTTAACAGAAGCACTAGATCCACCTGTCTTTACACTTTTACAGGCCGCCAGACCAGCCACTAAAACAACAGCAAATTGTAGTTTTAAGGCAAATCTATTTTTTAATAAATTCATGTTTGGTTAATTAAAGTTTGAAAATTATATAGGTTACATTTGTTATTCTATCACTCAAAAATACTTCGTCCATACTAATTAAGCTAAAAGTTTAGTCGCTATTTATTTTGTAAAAAGACGCCAACAATATAGTTATTATTGAAGTTTTTCCTTTTACTAATGAATCGAAATATTTTGGTTACTAAAAATCGTGTTTTATATAAGCTCTAAAAATGGACTTATTTTGTTAAATCATGGACAATATTACCAGTAAAAAACAGGCTATGCTTATAATAAAGAGGATTTGCTCTTCTCCATTTCAAATTCTGTATCAACGCCCAATGCGCTTCTGTTTTTAGATGCTGCAACTGCCAGCTCGTCGCAACGTTCATTTTCAGGGTGATTATTGTGCCCTTTTATCCAAACAAACTTAACATGGTGTAGTTTGTACACGTTAAGAAAGCGCATCCAAAGGTCTTTATTCTTTTTGCCTTTAAATCCAGTTTTCACCCAACCGAATACCCATTTCTTTTCTACTGAATCGATCACGTATTTTGAATCTGAAAATACAGTGATTTCTTGCCCTGGACTTTTTAGTGCATTTAAGCCTACTATAACAGCCAGCAATTCCATTCTGTTATTTGTAGTTAAACGGAATCCTGCACTCAATTCCTTATAATGGGAACCTGAGCGTAAAATCACTCCGTATCCACCCGGCCCTGGGTTTCCGCTAGCTGCTCCGTCGGTATAAAGTTCAATCATATGTTAGGCAAATCTAGCTTTTTAAGGTATAAAAGCAATTTTTAGGGTACTTTTTATATTTACAGTAAAAATTAATCGACTGAGATTTAAAGGATTAAAAAAAAGATTTAATCTAACTGAAAAAAGATTTGAATAAAATATTTTAAATCGTACTTTTGTACCGTTGAAAACACATGGTGGTTTTAGCTCAGTTGGTTAGAGCATCGGTTTGTGGTACCGAGGGTCGTGGGTTCGAGCCCCATATTCCACCCGTAGCTGGGGAAAAGAGTCTTTTAAAGATACTTTTCCCCTTTTTTATGCTCTTGTAACGGATCAAGCGGAATTCTTGGGGGCATGAAACTTTAAGCATAGATTTTAGAAAGTCTGAACAGAAAGAATTTGACATCTCTTACCCCTCTAGAAGGGATCAAGCGGAATTCTTGGGGGCATGAAACTTTAAGCATAGATTTTAGAAAGTCTGAACAGAAAGAATTTGACATCTCTTACCCCTCTAGAAGTTGCTCTGAAAGCTTTGACCTTTGCAT
>NZ_JABSNU010000029.1 GCF_013266735.1 Pedobacter foliorum | reverse complement strand
GAAAAACAGAGGGCTTGCTTTTTCAAAAGACAAAAAAAACACTGTTGTTAGCTTAATTTAAATGATTTAATGGTGTGTTTAGATTTTAACCGGACAACAGTGAAATAAATTCAGGATGACGGAAAAACTTACAACTCCGTTATCTTTAAATTACGAAAATGAATCTCTGCCCCCTCAGATTCCATACATAAGTATCCCTTCCTCACCGTTGATTTACTGATCCCATTCACAAACTTGCCATTTACCGATAACTTAATAGTTCCATCCACACAAACCACCGTATAGCTATTCCACTCCCCTTTTCCTTTGCAACGATTCTCTACCGATTTACTGCGCTCACCTCTCGGGTTATCTGGCACTGTTTGTACACCTCCAACCCCAAAAAGCTCTCCATGAACATATGCAATAGGAGGTTTCACTCCGTTAGAAATATTTTGATTTACCCAATCGAGCTCGAGCATCTGTACTTCTACCCCACCCGGCAAACGATTTTCAGCTCCCGGCTTAGCATCACTCCATACAAATACACCCGAATTACCCCCTGCTTCCATGTGTTTCCACTCAACCTGAAGGATAAAATTCTCATACAATTTTTCTGATCGCATAACCCCAATAGGCTTGCCTTTACAAATGAGCAGATCTTTTTCTACCCTCCAGGTATCCGGATCGGTATTTACATTGATCCAATTGATCGCTTCACCTTTAGCCTTACCTCCACTTGTTGTTTGCTCAAACTTTAATTCGGTTCCAAATTTAAGGGGTTTCGACTGCGCATATAATGATGGTTTGCAAAACAGAACGAACAGAAAGGTCATACCTATTCCAGTTAATATTTTCATATCTATAAGGTATGTTGATTAAATTACTTTGGTGATACCAGGTAAAGCTACCGGACGATCTTCCCATTTAAGATCCCAATGATAATCTTCTATTTTAGGGCCTAGTGTTTCGGTAGATTTCATTGCCTGATCCAGCGTAAGCGTTTGTCCACTATAAGCAACCATACGTCCCCAAATAGCCAACATGGTACTATTTGCCATTTCCTCACCCTGATTTATTGGATTTCCACTTCTTATGCCGGCAAACATCTCATTATGCTGAGTTTGATACATGTTGTTTTTCTCTCCGTTATACAGCCATTTGTTCTTTCCGGTGATTTCATATTTGCTACCTACATTAATAATGGCATTTCCATCTGAGCCCAATACGTCTACGCTATTGCGATGCGAAGTTCCCTCTTGCTGTCTGCAGAAATGATATCCTTTAGCTCCGTTTGCGTATTCAAACTCGATGGCAAAATGATCGTATATGTTACCAAAAATCTCATCAACACGCACTTGTCGGCCACCAGTACCGGTTGCACTTATCGGCATCTTTCCACCCATTGCCCACGACATCAAATCAAGACTATGCACTGCTTGTTCAGCGATAAAATCGCCCGAAAGCCAGCTATGATAATGCCAGTTGCGCATTTTATAGGTAAGATCTGTCCAACCCGGTTGACGAGGATTTGACCAGTTTCCAGCTCCATTTCTAAACGTAGAAACAGTTCTTATGTCTCCCAAATCTCCATTTAAAATTCTGCCGAAAGTAGCTCTGCTTGGCAAATCGTACCTGAAACAAAAACCAGATACCAGAGAAAGATTTTTCTCGCGCGCTTTCTTTGCCGCATCTAAAACCTTGCGTATACCCGGTACATCAACTGCTACAGGTTTTTCACAAAAAACATGTTTATTTGCATTGATTGCAGCGGTTAGATGGTCTGGTCTAAATGCCGGCGGAGTGGTAAGCAATACTACATCCACACCAGAATCAATCAGCTTCTGGTAAGCATCAAACCCTATAAATTTATTCTTTTTATCTACTTTAACCCTATCACCTCCAATTTCAACAAGAGCAGCGTATGCTCCATCTAGTCTATCTTCAAAAACATCAGCCAGTGCGGTAATGATTACATCAGGATCTGCTTGCAAAGCCTGAGCTGCAGCACCTGTACCTCTACCACCGCAGCCTATTAATCCTACTTTAAGTTTAGATTTAGCGGAAGAAAACAATGGCGAAGCAAAGCCAGATTGATAAGCTAATGTACTTCCTACCAGTACCAGCCCCGACTTCTTTAAAAAAGATCTTCGATCTGTTAAATTTGGAATTGTAATTTTAGTCATAATATTTGGTTCATTTGGTTGAGTGTGTTCTCCTTAACAGGAGTAGTGTCAAATAAAAATACAGTTAATTTATTAAAACAGCATTTTCTACTAAATTTAAATGAAGTTATTGAAAGATGATGTTATTCACAAAAAGGTTACCTAAAAACAAACATAAAAGCGCCAAAGGTTTTGTCGTATATTCCCCCTTACATTGTCGTTTGCACACACCTTGCCTTATGCTTTTTCGTTGCAATTTTGAAACATCATCAGCTATTTAATTAATTAACTGTTTTTAAATCATCCAAAAGAATAAACAATAACCCTAAAAATTAAACAAAATGAATACAACCGAAAAAACAACAATTACAATAGAAGCTACAGTAAATGCCCCAGTAGAAAAAGTTTGGAACTTTTGGACCGGCCCTGAACATATTATTAAATGGAATAGCCCATCTGAAGATTGGCATACTCCTAAAGCAGAAAATGATTTACGTGTAGGTGGCTCATTCTCATCTCGAATGGAAGCAAAAGATGGAAGTTTTGGTTTCGACTTTGGCGGTGTTTACGACGAAGTTAAAACCAATGAACTAATTGCATACACTCTTGGTGATGACCGAAAAGTGAAAATTCAATTTGTGGCCAACGGTGATAGCACTACAGTAACCGAATCTTTTGAAGCAGAATCTGAAAATCCAATTGAGATGCAGAGAGGTGGCTGGCAGGCAATTCTTAATAACTTTAAAACTTATACAGAAACAAACGCACAATAACATATGCAATTAACATCTCTTTTTAATGGTTAAAAAAAATAACTTAGTGGTGTCCAATTTCGGAGATTACAATCGTCATCTGTTTTTAACCATTAAAATTTAAACAAAATGAAAGAGTTCTTATTTGTATTTAGAAATGATTATCAGTCTGTGCCTAAAGGTTCTCCTGAAGAAATGCAGGCCGAAACTAAACTATGGATGGATTGGATTGGCGGTATCGCTGCACAGAACAAATTGGTTGACAGAGGTAACCGTTTAAGCTCTGAAGGTAACACCGTAAAACCGGGAAATGTAATTACCGATGGGCCATTTATGGAAATTAAAGAAGCCATTGGAGGATATACGCTTGTTAGAGCGGAATCATTAGCGGATGCTACAGAAATGGCCAAAGGCTGTCCTATTTATCAATTTGGCGGAAGTGTAGAGGTTAGAGCAATTAATCCTTTGTAAGCCCTAACCCCGCTGAGTTGTGTATATGCTCATCGTCGTTATCAATTATACTCATCGTTAATTGATAACGACGATGAATATAATTAGGGTAAACTTTCACTATGGAACAATCAGAAGAATTAATACCACATTTATTTAGAACAGAGTACAGAAAACTTACCGCTGTACTCACTAAAATATTTGGCTTGGAGCATATAGAAATTGCAGAAGACATCTCCAGCGATACTTTTCTGTTGGCTTCCGAAACCTGGGGGATAAAAGGTTTACCCGAAAACCCTGTTGCCTGGCTCTATACCGTTGCAAAAAACAAGGCCAAAGATTATTTGAAAAGGAATACCCTTTTCGAACAAAAGATCATGCCCCAAATCCAAAACAGCACTTCCGAAATTCAGGAATTTGAGATTGATTTGTCGGAGCAAAACATTACAGATTGTCAGCTGCAAATGATGTTTGCTATTTGTCACCCTTCCATTTCTTCTGAAGCCCAGATCAGCTTATCACTCCGTGTTCTTTGTGGTTTTGGAATTGATGAAATAGCTACCGCATTTTTAACCAACAAGGAGGTGATTAACAAAAGGCTGTTTCGTGCTAAAGAAAAACTTAGAGAAGAGCAGGTTAAAATAGAATTCCCCAATCCATCAGCAATTGAAGACAGGCTTGAAGTAGTTTTAAGAACATTATACCTTCTTTTTAATGAGGGATATTATTCATCAGGAAACGATGTAACCTTACGAAAAGACGTTTGTCTGGAAGCTATGCGCCTAACCAACCTACTACTTGAAAACAAATCGACGAACAAACCAGCCGTAAACGCACTAATTTCCTTAATGTGCTTTCACGCCTCCCGCTTTGAGGCAAGGGTAAACGTAAACGGAGAAACAATCCTTTATCAGGATCAGAATGAAAATCTTTGGAATGCAGAACTCATCCTACAAGGACAATACTTTTTAACCCATGCTTCTGTAGGAAACAAACTCTCCAAATACCATTTGGAAGCAGGTATAGCTTATTGGCACACCCTAAAGCAAGACACAGAAGAGAAATGGGAAAGCATTTTGCAACTGTACAATAAGTTGCTGCAATTAGAATACTCTCCAATGGCAGCCCTAAACAGAACTTACGCATTATCAAAAGCCAATGGCAAAAACGAAGCAATTATAGCCGCAGAGAAACTAAATCTGAGCAATAATCATTTATATCATGCGCTCTTGGGCAATTTATATACAGGAATTGACAACGCTATAGCTCGTTCTCATTTTCAAACAGCCTTAAAACTGACTAAATCTAAAGCCGATAAAACGGTTATAGCCAGAAGCATAAGCAAACTCGATACTCTTTAAAGCACCCTCCATTTCTAGAAATATTTTAATTGACTATCAATTAGTCTCATTTTTGGCTAAAAGAATGATTTAATTTTAATATTTTTAATCTTGAAGACATCTTAATTTACCACAGCACAATTATACCTTATTGTACTTATTTAAAACTAAACCACCTATGGAGTTATTGGAACGAAAACTACCTTTTTTGAGTACATTATTGAAAGGCGTTGGTCAGATTATGCTTCAGGAGAATGCATTAACCGGACTACTTTTCTTACTTGGTATCTTTTATGGTTCTATCCTTATGGGCTTAGGTGCGGTTTTAGCTGTTTTGGCTGGTACCCTTACAGCCAAAGTATTGGGATACGACAAAAAGGAAACTGAACAAGGTTTATACGGTTTTAGTGCAGCTCTGGTTGGCGTAGCACTTACACTGTTCTTTAAACCGGTTATTATTACTTGGGTAGCCATTATAATTGGTTCTGCTTTGGCAACTATAATACAGCACTGGTGTATTGTTAAAAAAATACCCGTTTTTACCCTTCCATTTGTTCTGGTTACCTGGGCACTCATCTATATTTTTCATCATATCTATCCAATTGCAGCTCCCGAATTGCTAACCGCCGAAACACACATTACCAATGATTTCACATTTGCACTAAGGGGTTTTGGTGAGGTTATTTTTCAGGGAAGCGCCATTTCGGGGATTATTTTCTTTATAGCCGTATTTATCAACTCACCAATTTCTGCACTTTACGGAATTGCAGGAGCAATATTGGCAGCTACTTTATCCGCATTATTTTCTGCCCCTACAGAAGCCATCGAGATGGGTTTGTTTAGTTACAATGCAGTTTTATGTGCCATCGTTTTTGCCGGCGATAAACCCAAAGATGGTGCTTGGGCAGCAGTTGCGGTAATACTATCGGTGTTTATTGCATTTTTAATGAATAAATTTAACTTTATTCAGCTTACATTTCCTTTTGTAGCAGCCACCTGCATTACTTTGGCTGTCAAAAATTTGAACATCAAACAAAGATTAGAACAAACTATAACTGACTAGAAATGTTAAAAACCTACCTTTTTTTATTCATTGCTATCATTTTTGAAATTGTTGCAACATCGGCTTTAAAAGCATCCGACCAATTCAGCAAACTAACACCATCAGTTTTAACTGTTATAGGATATGCAACCGCATTTTATTTTTTGAGCCTTAGCCTCAACAAGCTCAATCTGGGCATTGCGTATGCAATATGGTCTGGAATTGGCATTGTTATGATCTCCGTAGTTGGACTTTTTCTATTTAAACAGAAGCTTGATCTTCCGGCAATAATTGGTATTATCCTAATTATCTGTGGTGTAGTGGTCATCAATGTATTTTCTAAAGCCGTAAGCCACTAAGGTTTTTCGCCAACTACGTCTCTTTTCCATTACACTATCTCAAAAAATTTGAGAGGATATTGGATAATCTTGGTTCCAGGTCATCCAATACTCCTAAACGTGTAAATTAAACACAAACTGACTATTTAAGACTTTTTAAATATCGATAAATACCATTTTCTTTTAATAAAACACAATTATTCCAAAACTGCTCATCATCCAAAGTATCATAGCTATAATCCCACTTGGTAACTGTAGCCAAATTTTCCATGACGCTATTATTAATTACTCCCTTTTTCTTTATAGATTTCGGAAAATAATTCCATTCGTAAATTTCATCTGAGCCTGAGAGAATCACAAAATACCTTACCGTAACTATCCCTTTATCATCTTTAACTTCGATTGGATTGATGATAACCCTTTTATTTGAATCATAAATTAACACAAAGTCTTTCAAAGCAGACTTGTAGCCAGAAATTTGATGCTGTTTTGATTTAATAGATGCATCGTAAAATGGCTTAAAGATATTATTAGCAATACTATCTTCAAGCACCTTTTCTGTAGCAGATTTTTCTTCTTTTAAACGCTCGGCAACTAATTCATACATCCCTATATAGTTCCTGTTTTCACGTTCTACATCTTCCCACATATCCTTGTGTTCATCCCAGTCTGGATGCTTTCTTTTATCCTCTATTTTCTCAAATAGCTTTCCTTCCCAAAAATCAGAATCAATATCAGTAAGCCCCTCTTTAAAATATCCCCAACCCTGCAAGTTATTTAGATATTCCAACTTGCCTTCGCTTTCATTTTCTGCCTCAAAATAAGTGACCATATCTTTTTTATAGTACCAACGGCCATTGCTTAAAACACCTTTAACGATATATGCATAATTCTGTGGGATATCCAGAAAATCTTTATCTCTAATAGTACTACCTGATAATATCTTCACATTATGATCCGTTTTGCTATCCGATAGACCTTTTAGATTTTGCTTATCCACTTTACGAAATAAGAAACCTACGAATTTACTTTTATCATCGCTATAGAACGTTTGATACAAATCAGGAAGATTGATTGTACTATCCGATTCACCAATTACAGATTTGATTAATGATGGATCTGAGTTCTTTAAAAAGATATCGGTTTTAATTATCTCAAACCTTTTTAGGGCTAAAATCCGTTCACCCTGTAATGTCCTGTTATTTGATGCAATTTGGAGAATCACATCTGGTAGAGCAGCAGATAATGCATTATTAATAATGCACTGAATAGAACCATCACAAGTAAATTCAAACCCCTGATTAATTTGATCACCAGTATATTCTTTATCTACCACTAAGGAATTGCTTTCAGCTTCATATAATTGCACCTTAAGGTGTAATACAAATTTACCCTTTTCTTTTGCTACATGCGCAGACGGGAAGCTTAGCACATAAGGCATTTTCTCATCTACAGCAATCTTTGCCAGATCATTTAGTCCATTCTCTGCAGTTATATCTTTTAGAAGAATCAGCGTATTTGGGAAACGCTCAATAAAACGATAGCCGAGGTAATTTTGAGAAAACATGGGGATTTGATTAAAAAAGTTTAGCTTCTCCATATATGCAATGGCACTTTGCCTCATCAACCTTATATTTTCAGCCTTTTCATTTGACAAATCTGGTTGTTCCTGATTGCTAATGTTTGATTTTAACGCCTTATTTTTTTCTTCAATAGCCTTAGTTGCTGAAGGATCAAAACTAATTTTACCAGGGGAGATAATTAACAGTTCGGGCTCAAATTTACTTTTAGGGATCTCATTAATTACTGGCTTCTCTTTAACCTTCGTTTTAATGACCACTCCAAATAGCATCTCAGAAACATTATAACTCTTTAATTCGGCAGCTTCAATAACATCAACGCTAATAAATGTACTATCAGCTATGCTTGCAAGATCACCTTCGTAATTGTTTTTTAATACTTTTCCATTTAAGATATATTGGATTTTTTTATCGCCTCCGTTACTGGTAAGTACCTCTTGGTACTTGGTGGACTTTGATGACAAGTACTTCTGAAAAATTTGTCGGCAGTGAACTTTAGTCTCAATCAAGATCACTCCATTCCTACCCTTTTCTCCATAAGATTTAGAAGATTCTGCTTTAAGAACAGTAACCATCGCGATATCATCCGGATTAATATTATTCATCCCAGATCTGAGTATCTCTTTCCCATCCATAAAGAATAAAAGATCCTTATTGGCATCTCCTCCTTGCTTTGTCGTATCCTGAGCTAAAAGCCCAAAAGAATAGAAAATGAAGAAAACGAAGATAGTTGCAATTGTTAGAGGTTTATTCTTGTAGACCATGAGTGAAAGGTTAATATGCAATATTAAGAAGAATAAAATAAGTTTTCATTTAAAGTTGTTTGTATTAAATCTAAATAAGAATACCTTTGCCGGCAGTTTTAATTATTACACAAACAAACTATGCCAGATTCCCAAATCAAAACGCATGCTCAAAACCAATCCACTTTATTAATAAGTAAATATAAATTATTACTGATTCTATCAGCTCTGCTTCTTACTATCACACCTTTTATCTCATTCGGACAAAACAACAATGATTCGAAGGCTACATTATCAGGTACAGTTAACGATACAGAAGGCCAGCCGCTGAAATATGCAACTGTTGTAGTTAGCGGCGGCAAAAGCACTCCTACTGACAACCTAGGTAAATTTCTGATCAAGGATCTTTCTGCGGGCACCCATCGTATCAGTGTCAGCTTGGTTGGTTATCAAACTGCAGTTAAAGAGGTAAAACTTACCGCTGATACTACTACCGAAGTTTCTTTTGTACTTGAGATAGGAAATGCGCTCTCTGAAGTCATTGTTACAGCTGGTAGAAAACCGGAAAGCCTTAAAGATGTCCCTTCTTCTGTAACTATCCTTACCGCTCGAGATGTAAAGGAACAGCTAAATGTTAACCCTTCAGTCTCTGCAATACTTGGAAATACAATTCCAGGACTTGGAACTTCCAGTAATAAGGCAACCAATTCCGGACAAACCCTCCGCGGCCGTCAGGTATTGGTGTTAATTGATGGTATTCCTCAGTCTACACCTCTTATGAATGGAAGTCGTGACATCCGTACACTTGATCCCGCAGCTATTGAACGCGTTGAGGTCATTAAGGGGGCAACTTCTATTTATGGTAATGGATCTGCAGGTGGTATCATCAACTTTATTACTAAAAAACCTGTTGCAGACAAAACGTTTAGCGGCACAACCAGCGTTGGATTAAATGGTAACCTTGTACATCCATCAAATACAGCCGGATACAGGTTTTCACAAAGTTTCTCAGGAACCGTAAATAAGTTCTCTTATGTAGTGAACGGCACTTACAATTATACAGGCGTACTTAGAGACGCTAAAGGAAACGTAAATGCTCAGGCAGATGGACTTGGCGAGAATTCACTTTATAATACTTTTATCAAACTAGCTTATAAGCCAGATGAACATAGCGAGATTATCGCTTCATACAACCTATTCAGAAGTGTGCAGAGCAGCGACTATATCAATGTAATAGGAAAATACTTAGAAAGTCCTTCTGTTGGTAAAAAAGGCGATGATCCAGGAGAACCTGCCGGAACGCCATACAACCATAATGCCCTAATTTCCTATCATAACGATGCCTTGCCTTTGGGTAGCTCCCTTGATGTTTCGGCTTATTACAATAGTTTTGTTTCTATGAACCGGTATGTAGAGAAGGCAACAGCTTGGTACGGCCCGGGTCAAACTAAGATACAGTCGTTCAAAAAAGGTGTTCGTTTAACATTAAACACACCATGGAAGATGGGTACCTTCGGTAACGGAGAACTGACTTATGGACTTGATCTGTTAAATGACCGAACTAACCAGATCCTTACAGATGGCAGGGTATATATTCCGGATATGAACATGCTCAATCTTGCCCCATACGCCCAAATGAAAATGGACATAATGACCAACTTCGTATTGAAGGCCGGAATCCGCTATGAAAATGCTGACGTTAAGGTACAAGATTTCAAAACTATCGCCAAAGGCCCCAATGGTGAAGGCAGCATTGCGGTAAGCGGAGGTAAAATCCCTTACAATGCAACTACTTTCAACGCAGGTTTACGATACAACAAATATGATATTTTCAATCCTTTTGTGAGTTTTTCTCAAGGATTTGCAATTAATGAATTGGGCCGTATATTGAGAAGTGCAACTAGTAATACACTGGAAAGCATTGCCACGGATCCTATTATTACCAATAACTACGAGGCAGGTTTCAGCAGCAGACTTGGTATTGTCAATTTAACTGCGTCTTATTATATCAGCACATCCAAACTTGGGGCCAACCTTCTTGATATTGATGGATTCCTTGTACCTCAGCGCGAACCAGAACGCATACAAGGATATGAAATTGCAGCTGATGTTTACTTTAACCAGCAGTGGACACTTGGAGGTAGTTACTCATTTGTGGAAGGTAAAGCGGAACAGGCAAGTGGCACAAAAGTATATATGAACGGCTTACGCATTGCACCGCCCAAAGCTACCGCTTACCTTGGTTACCGACCATTAAGCTCACTTGACATGAAACTTTATTGGGTATATACCGGAAGTCGTGATCGTTTTGATGTTCGCGCTAATGGTTTGTATGCTAATAGCGAAGGTGTAGTGAAACCGGTAAGTCTTTTCAATCTTTCGGCCGGCTACCGGATTAATAGTAAATGGTCTGCCGGACTTGGTGTAGAAAACCTTCTGAACAGTTCTTATTACCCTGTAGTAAGTCAATACAGAGCAATTGATGCTGAATATGTGCGGGGCAACGGTGCTACCATGAGTCTTAACCTTTCATACAACTTTTAATAATGTTGCGGAAAATATTTTTCTGGGTGCATAAATGGCTAGGTCTGATTACGGGCCTGGTTGTGTTGATTGTCAGCATAACCGGCTGTATAAACGTTTTTTCAGATGAACTGAAAGAATACTTTTATCATAAACGATATTATGTTGAAACCGAGGGAAACTCTAAATTTTTAAACTTTAGCGAACTGCGCGATCGGGCACAACAGGTACTAGGCCCCGATACTAAAATTTCTCGCAGTGAGATCTATCCAGCCCAAGGCCGTACCTGGGTATTTAGAGCCTCTCTGACCGATAAAAAAGCAATTGGACACTGGAACTATTATAAATATTATTACAGGGTCTATATCAACCCCTACAATGGAGAAATAGTGCACTTGGAAAACTCGAAGAATGAGTTCTTTCAACTGGTACTGAATCTACACATGAACTTGTTATTGGGTGACTCAGTGGGCGGTATGGTGACTGGAATTTCGGCACTGTGCTTTTTTGTTTTACTACTAAGTGGTCTTATTCTCTGGTTTCCTCGGAAATGGAAGGCAAAGGCTTTCAAGAAAGGTCTTACATTTAAACGCAGTGTAGGAATAAAGCGTCTGAACTATGACTTACATAATATATTAGGCTTTTACATTCTAATCCCTGCATTATTAATCTGCATAACAGGTCTCGTCTTCGCCTTTCCATGGGCCGAAAAATCCGTTCAATTTGTAGCCAATGGAGGGAAAACTATTAAAAAGAGGTCCATTCCTTTGTCTACACCAAATGAGTCCTACCATCCTCAGGCTACCGACAGTGCAATTGCTCATCTTTTTCAGGTATATCCTCAAGCTGATGTGTTATCAATCCGAGTTAGGGAAAAGAATACAGATCCAATGGATGTTCAAGTACGGCTAGCCAAAAATAGAACACATGTATTCGAATGGTATTACTTTGACCGTAATACAGGAAAACTGCTGATGAAATATGGTGATCAAGATGTAAAAGGTGGGGAAAAATTCAAGAGTATGAATTATGACTTGCATACCGGAGCTTTCGCAGGGATCCCGACGAAACTACTTGCTTTCTTTGTTTCATTAATCTGTGCTGCTATGCCTGTTACCGGCTTTTTAATCTGGTATAACAAAGGAAAGAAAAGTAAGAAACCAAAAAAGCCTTAGATTTCTCTAAGGCTTTCTAGCGTACCCTATGCCATATTGAGGACGAAACAATTTAAAGACGATTTAATCAAAATAGCCAAATTGCCTATTCGTAAAGAAGTCATGGATCGTATTCAACCGAAGAAGCATCTGCATTAACAATTTAAGTAGTTAATTATCTATAACGGTTCATCCTTTATGTCTGGCCCAGAGACGAACGTATTAAACAAAAAGTTGACTATAATTGAGATTGAAACAATTAAAGTAGATTTAATCAAAGCTTTTTACCTTCCTGGAAAATATTTAACGGTTTTGATTTACCGCTAACCTTGATCACTATTACTCCATGGGATGGTACTTCAAAGTTTTGTGACTTCAATTTTATTAGTCTACTGCCTTTATGCTTCCATAAATCACGGATTTTATAACCACTTGCAGCATCAATGCCAATATTATCAAGATCAAATGTAATAACCTCCTTTTTTGCCGATCTATTGAGTAAAACCACAGCAACCTCACCACTCATTGTCGAAACTAATGGCTTTGCCCATACCTCGAGTTCAGCATTTTTTTTCAATCGGCGTGCTTGGTAACCTAATTTATCCTGGTTTAGGGCAATGATCTCTTTGTTTGTAACCAAATCTAATGTTTCTTTTGAAACTGTTCTAAGATCATTCCCGAGTAACAGTGGAGAATTCATGACACACCACATGGTGAAATGCGATTTATCTTCTTCATAGCTCATACCTCTTCCAACCTGTAGCATATCCATATCATTAATATGCCCGGGAGCACTGTATTCCCATAAGTCTGCATTTTTATCAATAATGCGCAAAATAGAGCCAAATTCATTACCGATATCACCGGAAATACGCCATGAATCAGCAATTTTAATAGCCCATTTACCAGGAAACTGCCAACGACAAATGTTAAATAATACATTACTGTTTATAGCTCTAATACGATCGGCAATTTGTGTATAGCGGACTTCTTCGCTCAGGCCTAATCTTTCTCCTCCACACCAATCGACTTTTATAAAATCATAACCCCAGGTTTTGAGCATCAAATTCAAATCTTGTTCGTCATGCCCATACAAACCAGACCCTACTCCCATGGTATCATTGTCGTACACCGATGCGCAGGTATTACTACCTGCATCAGAATATATTCCTGCTTTTAGCCCTTTACTGTGAATATAGTCTGCTAACGCCTTCATTCCAGAAGGAAAACGTCCTGGATGTGTTAGCAAATCACCATTCGCATTTCTTCCGCCAAAAAAACCATCGTCAATATTTACAAAATTATAACCTGCATCTCTTAGTTTGGTTGAGATCAATTTATCCGCCTGTGCTTTAATAATATCCTCACTAATGGCCACTCTAAAATTATTCCAGCTGGACCATCCCATAATCGGTGTTTTCCGTTTAATGGTTTTTTTCTGGGCCGAAACCGGAATAGTGGATTGCGCATTCAGTGTTGTACAACAAATGCATGAAGACAGCAAAAACAGCGTAAACAAAAACCTATTCATTTTAAAAGTTTAATTTGTGTGTATTAAATTTGAATATTACTTATCAATAATGATGTTCGATATACTTATTCTCCGCCCGGCCGTCTTCATATAAATCTAAAATAGCATAACCTGGAGCTGTTTCGCGATAATAGCCCTTGCCTGCAGATTGCTTATCGCCCTCTTCCCACCAAAAGCCGCTCAGGGAACCATTACAATAATAATTCACGCCATTGTATTCGGCAGCATCCAGCAGGTGGATATGCCCGCTTAAACAGGTGATCTTTTTATCCTTATGTTTATAAAACAAATCGGTGATGTAGCGAGAATCGGTATGATTGCCACCTTCCATAATGGTGCTTACTCCCAAAATAGGATAATGACTTAAACATAATACCGGTGTACCTTTAGGCAATGCTGCTAAATCTGCTTCCAGCCAAGTTCTTTGCTCAGGATCCAAAGATCCTGCATTGGAATTGTTACTGTCAAGAATTACAAAATGCCATCCCTGTTTTTGAAAACTGTAGTACCGGTTAGGGATATTCAATTGTTTTACCACATGAGGTTTCCCGTACATGGCATCCTGCTTGTCCGGGGCTGCCCACCACATGTCATGATTCCCTAAACAGCTGTGCATTTCATATTCACTTAGCTCACTTCTCAGTTCCTTCCAAATCGCCCACTGCGCCTCTACACGATCCCGGGTGATGTTCCCATAATCTGCCGCAAAAATCGTATCACCCCCGTTCAAGAAGAAATCAATTTTATGCTTTTTTATTTCTTTCATACACTGACGAAAACGATCCGGGGCATTCAATTCAGGCCTCATGTGTATATCGGTAAGATGTGCAATACGCAATATCCTTTTCGTTTTAGGACTGGCAACCGGTTCTGCTGCCATTGCACCGCCCTGTATGGACAATGCTCCGGCAACTAAACCAATACCTTTTATAAGCTCTCTTCTTTTCATTTATTTATCTTTAAAGAGTGTTACTTCTGCCAGTCCAGCCCTACCCTCGCTTGCAGATAATATCGAGACTCTGAAATACTTGATTGTCTTTTTGAAACGGACAGGTTTAAAGTCCCAGCCTGTACATTCCTTTTCGTACACCAGTTCCCAGGTTTTACCATCTGAGGACACCTCCACCTTATGACCATACTTTGAACTATCTTTTTGAAATCTTACCCGACTTCCTACTACAGTTGTTGGTTCTTTCAAGGTCAAAGTAACCACTTGAGGAAATTGATCTTGATTGGCAATCCACCAGCTGTAATCATTGCCGTCTAATAAATTTGTTGCAGGAAAATCAGGGTGGGAAGATGTTGTGGCAACATTGCTGATCTCCACTTTGGGTTTAGTAAGAAAGCCTTTATCCCATTTGGTGGGCTTCACTATTGCACCATCTTCTTCCTGCCCTTTAAATTCTCCATGTGTACCATCAGGCAAATGCATCCCTTTGTACGCGACTGTGTTTATGGTTAACTGGCCGGCCTTCATCCCTTTGGATTCAACCTGGATTTCTATTTTTCCCGCTTTTTTGGATGTTCTGATAAACGCAAATCCGATTCCGGCCTCTACAGCCTGAGGATTGATTTCAACCCTCGATATACCGTCACCAATCAATGTACCCTCGCCTTTAACACGAATAAAAATCTCAGATTTTGCATCATGCACTACTGAACCATTGGCATCGCAGATTTTAAAATAAACGGGAATCATATCTGATCCATCTGCTATAGGAGCGATATGGTGATCAGGAATAACAATCTCCAAATGATCGGCCTCACCGGCCGTCCGAACTGCGTGCTCAGTCACCTTTTTCCCATTTACATATCCTATGGCCTTCAGTTCTCCTGGCTCAAAACCACCGGCATCGAACACAAAACTTGGACTCCCACCTTTGGCCACAATATGAGGATATACCTTTGCGCGCTCAGCACGAGTCTGTTTTCCAATGAGCTTATTATTTCTATACAGCTCAACTGCATCACAATTTGAATAAACTGTAATGTCGGAAGTTGATGTTTTGTACTTGCCTGATGAATTAAAGGAAGCAACGAATACCATTGGTCCCTCATACAGTCCTTTTTGCGAAATTGCACTAGGGCGCATGCTCTGCATCATATAATAGGCAAACTTCGGATACCGGTTCACATCTACTACTCCAGAATACATCGTTTCTTCCTCTGCACCCCTGGTATAATCATTGTAACTCCACATAAAATGTCCGCCCATTCGAGGGTTGGCATCCAGCATACACCAGTCAAAATATCCGTCACCGTTCAATTGGGTCAGACGGCTACGCCCTTGCCGCATCTGCTCATACTCGTTTTCGACCATGCTTACCCGAGGTTTTTCTCCTACACCATCTCCCCATTCCCTGGCAAAAAGTGGCTTGATAGCAATCTGATCTTCCAAATAATTACTCATCACGCTTCCATCTTTTGGAAACTTGCTAACCTGCTTGTAGAAAACATCATAATAGGGTTCTGTTTCTTCATGGCTAAAATAATCGCCGGCGGTATAAAGCTGATTTCCTGGATACTCTTCATGCGCGGCCTCAAAAATACGTTTAACAACTTGTAGCGGGTAGGTTGTTTCATTCAACGCAGTTTCCCATAATACAATGGAGGCTCTGTTGCGATCCCTTCTGATCATGTTTCGTGTAATGGATTCTAGGCGATCAGCAAAGACCGGATTTTCATTAAAAATCTGCCAGCCCGGCACACATTCCACAACCAGCAGCCCGTATTTATCACAAGCGGCCAAAAAAGCCGGATCCTGTGGATAGTGCGCCGCTCTTACAGCATTGTATCCTCCCTTTTTCATATCAATAACATCTCGTTCCTGCATTGAATTTGATGCTGCATCACCGATGTTAGGAAAAGCTTCATGACGATTGGCACCTACCAGATACAGATGCTTTCCATTGATAAAGAAACCTCCATCACGTGTAAACTTAATTGTACGGACGCCTATCTTTTCAGTTCGAACATCTACTACCTTTCCATCCTCAAACAACACCTGGCTCTCTAGCGAATACAAATAAGGGGTATATGGGTACCATAATTTAGGATTAATCAAATTCAGATCCTGCTCAATCAAACTATGCTTACCTGCTCCGAGCTGAAATTTACTTTTGCTCCGGGCCACTACTTTTCCGTTTGCATCTTTAAGCAAGGTTTGCAAATACCCTTCTTTCGCAGCGGCATACGAATTGGCAACTTCAGTTTTCACATGAACCACTGCCTGCTGCTCATTTACTTGGGGATAGGTTACAAAAACACCACTTGCCCTGGTACTATGCTGAGCCAGCTCACTTGTAATATGAAGTTTATCGGTTACAATCAGATTTGCATCACGATAAATACCACTGTAATAATAAAAATCCAATCGGCCTTGTGGTTTTCCCGGGGGCGTCAGTGAATCATATTCTGCCGATACGCGAACAGCGATCACGTTATTTTCATTGTTGAATTTTACTTTATTCGAAACATCCATTGTAAATCCAACGTATCCTCCATGATGGATACCGACACTTTCTCCGTTTACAAACACTTCACTGTTGCTCATAATTCCTTCAAAATTCAGAAGAACCCGCTTATCAGCCTGGTCTTTGGATAATTTAAAGTAACGGCGATACCATCCAACACCGTCATAGATGATATCAGCTCCATTGTGTTTCTTTTCCAATTGCATGATATGTGGTAAAACTACCGGCATCCATTTTGTATCGTCATAATTGAGCATCTGGGCCTGCTTGGCATCACCCCTATAAAATGCCCAGCCTGTATTCAGGTTATAATCCACCCTTGGGTTTTTACTTTTACTGTTTGCTTCACCAGTCTGCATCAATAGGATGACGGTAAGCACAATGCATTTTTGAAATATTCTAGACATCTTTATTTAATAATCATTTACAAATAACAGTTATTTTCTGAACTCTGCTGAATTAGGATATGGCATTACTTCTATAGCCTTAAGGTTTGCGCCATTAACAGT
>NZ_JABSNU010000028.1 GCF_013266735.1 Pedobacter foliorum | reverse complement strand
GGCAGGCCATGATCTGCCCGGCTCCCGGGGTAACCCGCCGGGGCATCGCCCAGGTTCTACCCAGGCACAACTCAGGCGATTTACCTCAGCTTGGCCTGGGAAGAGCCTGAGAAACCCCTCAAAAAAGCCTGATTTCTCCCGAACCGGAACAAAGCCGGCACAGCGCCGGAATCCAAGGGATACCTTACTTTTTTATATTCAGCTATTAGGTGTATTTATTACCAGTGTTTATTGCGGAATGCCGAGCTTGAAGAAGCTGCGAAGCAAAATAAATTACCAATGACAACGTGCGTTCGCTATACTGAATTCGCCATGCCGGCGAAGGCCGGCATCAGCATCTCTCAAGAGAAAGAAAGCCCTGCTAGTGCGGGGTCCTGAAATAAATTCAGGATGACGATCGATTCGCCCAATACCTAAATCCAGACACACACACCATTATGTATACACTATTATATATAATTATATATACACCTATTATAATCTATACCTATATATGGTATACACTATATATGGTACACACCTAACTACATAGTATACACTTAACATATAATAAAAGATATCCTTAAACTTTAACACGAGTACACTTCAACGTGAGTACACTTTAACGCGCGCACTTATTACATTAGACTTAACTATAAAAAAGGAAAGGAAACAAAGGGAAAGGAACAAAGCGTAATGAGATAAGCTTAAAAAGGAAATAGGATAAGCTTAAAAAGAAAGCAGGAATGATCATACCAACCATTCCTGCCTATCTAAATTAACGCTCTCCATATAAAGACGCATTTAGAAACGAAATATTGTATCAGCTGATAAAAAATTTAGAACAACCAATTATTACCCACAAAAAATTAAACATTATAAATTACATTTGACTATAGAACCAATGAACGAAAACGAAGATAAAATCTCTGCAAGAAGACTAAAAGCTATTTTCGGTGGCTCAATAGGCAATCTTGTAGAATGGTACGATTGGTATGCATACTCCGCTTTTGCAATTTACTTCTCTGCTTCTTTCTTCCCCGAAGGGAATCCTACTGTACAATTAATAAATACTGCTGGAATATTTGCCTTAGGGTTTTTAATGCGCCCACTGGGTGGTTATATTTTTGGTCGCATAGCTGATCGCGTTGGCCGCAAACAATCCATGACTCTTTCCGTATTATTAATGTCGCTTGGCTCATGTTTAATTGCACTAACTCCCACTTACAAAACCATCGGCATTGTAGCACCTATATTATTATTAACGGCAAGGCTACTTCAGGGACTAAGTGTTGGTGGCGAATATGGCGTATCCGCAACCTATTTAAGTGAAATGGCCACCAAAAACAGACGTGGTTTTTACTCCAGCTTTCAGTACGTAACCTTAATAGGCGGTCAACTGCTTGCCCTTGCTATTCAATTAGTCCTACAAAGAGTACTGCTCTCCGAAACTCAACTTCAGGAATGGGGATGGCGCATCCCATTCATTTTCGGGGCTATCCTTTCTATCGTAGCGCTTTATCTCAGAAAAAACCTCGACGAAACAAAAGCTTTTGAAAACCAAAAAGCACGCGGAACAGAAAAAAAGGGAACAGTAAAAGAGTTATTAAAACACCCTAAAGCCGTAATTACAGTAATAGGATTAACATTAGGTGGCACACTGGCTTTCTATACCTATACCACTTATATGCAAAAGTTCCTTGTCAACACTGTTCACATGACAAAGGAGCAATCTACACTAATGTCGTTTTTAACACTTTTCATCTTTGCTTGTTTGCAACCTTTATTTGGTGCTTTGTCAGACAAAATAGGAAGGCGACCACTTCTTATCGCTTTTGGTGTATTGGGTACAATATGCACAGTTCCGTTACTTACCACACTAAGTCATACCACATCTCAATGGCAAGCATTTTTCCTTTTAATGATTGCTTTAATTATTGTGAGTGGCTACACCAGTATCAATGCGGTGGTAAAAGCCGAACTGTTTCCTGCCGAAGTTAGAGCCTTAGGGGTTGGATTGCCTTACGCACTAACTGTTGCCATATTCGGTGGATCAGCAGAATATATTGCTTTGCAACTAAAAAACTGGCATCACGAAGAATACTACTACTGGTATATTACTGTTTGTATTTTCATCTCCTTACTGGTGTATGTTTTCATGAAGGATACAAAAAAAACCTCAAAACTGAATCAGGACAGCTAATAAAAGAAAATCGTTGTGAGTATTTTAAAGAAGGCATTGCTGTTCGATGCAGGAACAACAATGCCTAAAAACCAAATATAACCATGTCTAAAAATCTAAATAGACATAACTAAGAAAAGTGCTGAACAAAAATTAATTTATGAGACTACAATTTAGGCACACAATTCTAGTAACAAAAGTCTTATTCTCTTACATCAAAAGCAAAGAACATTATATATTCCGCACTTTTTCCGGCTATTAAGTTTCCGACAATTTTTTGTTTGGCATTATCATCTCAGAAAAATAAAATACCAAATTTTGTACTTATTCAAAAATCAGTGTTTCACCAAGCCACAGACAAAACCTAAGCCATCACAGGGTTATCAACTATGGGTAGCTTTGCAAATTTAACCACCTCAACACTTGGGAAACCAAAATCTTCTACCACCTTACCTAATATTAGGTAACAGCCTTTTCCTCTAAAAGGATAAGTGGGTGTACTACCAGGGAAATGTGTGGTATCAAAGAAATTTCCATCAGCATCCAGAAAAGTACCAAACCACATTTTCTTGCCATTCTTCATATGCACAGTCTTCTCGCAAACATATAGGCCAACCATTTTAACCGTTTGGCCAACAACATACTGAATCAGATTATTTGTGCGTACATCTCCTCTATATGCAGTTCTCAATAGATCAAACATAGAGAGCGACAAAGGAAATCCAAGCAGTTCCAATTCATGATAAGCATCTTCAAGTTCAGTATTAATCAGTTCCGGCAGCGCATAATGTTTACTTTCCAGATGGAAAAGTTCCGCATGATTAACAGGTTTAACTTTACCGCCCAACATCATATGAACTTCCCACAACAACGTTTTCTTACTTTTACCTGTAAACCTCAAAGCTCCAACCCTAATTAGGATAATTACCTGTTCCAGTCCCATACCTGTACGTTTCACAAAATCTTCCAGGTCGGCAAATGCACCATTTAGTTTAACATCTTCAGGAATCAATTCTATAAATTTATTCTCAAACCCTTGTATACCAATAAGCCCTAGATACGCATCGGACCCTTTAATAGAAACCACAGATGTGCTTACATTAACACAAGGCAAGTGTACCTTTGCACCGGCCTTTTGCAATTCATGAACATACAACCAGCGCGTATAAAAGCCTCCGTAGTTATTCAGTACCGCAACCATAAATTCCTGAGGATAGTAGGTTTTTAAAAATAAACTCTGATAACTTTCTACGGCAAAACTGGCCGAATGCGCCTTAGAGAAACTATAACCTGCAAAAGAATATACCTGCCTCCATACCTCCGCTGTAATATTCTCCGGTCGCCCTAGCGCCTTTGCACTATCATGAAACTTCTCTACCAGTTTATTAAATTCTATTTTCGAACGATATTTACCACTCATTCCCCGTCTCAGGATATCTGCATCCGTACCATCCATTCCGGCATAATGGATACAAATTTTAATCACATCCTCTTGATAAACCATTACCCCAAAAGTATCTTCCAGCTGTTCTTTCATTACCGGATGTAGGTATTCTACAGCATCTGGTTTATGAAAATTCTGAATGTAAGCCTTCATCATACCCGACTGAGCAACACCCGGCCGAATAATACTACTGGCCGCAACTAGCGTCAGATAATTCTCGCAGCCAAGCTTGGTAAGCAGTTGGCGCATGGCAGGCGATTCGATATAAAAACAGCCTATACTATCGCCCGTTTTTAATTTGTTATTCAGATTGGCATCTTTCATAAACACCTTTACCTGATGAATATCTATTTTACGTTGTTGGTTTTCCTCTACCAATCTTACCGCCTCTTTGATGTGCCCTATCCCCCTCTGACTTAATATATCGTATTTATCATAGCCAATAGCTTCGGCCTCGTACATATCCCATTGTACAGTTGCCATTCCCTTAGGTGGAAAATCCAATGCAGTATAATAGGTAATCGGTTCTTCCGAAATCAGAACCCCGCCGGCATGAATACTTCTTTGATTGGGCATTTCCTTCATCATCTCATATATGGCCGTGATCTTTTTAAAAGTAGCATTATCTCGGTTTACCGCAGCTTTGGCTGGATCTGTAAAACCATCAATCTCAGCCTTTGGCAATCCCATTACTTTACCAATCTCACGGATAACAGAGCGATCTTTAAAGGTGCTCATTGTACCTAGCAGCGCAGTATGGTCTTTTCCGTAGCGCTTAAAAATGTAATCCTGTACATCTTCACGCTCATCCCAGGAATAATCAATATCAAAATCAGGGGGTGAGGTGCGCTGTGCATTTAAAAACCGTTCAAAATACAAATCAAGCTCCAGCGGATCTACATCAGTAATACGTAAACAAAAAGCTACCGTACTATTGGCTCCCGATCCTCTACCCACATGATAATAACCCTTGGCCATAGAATAACGAATAATATCCCATGTAATTAAGAAATAGGCGCAATACCCCAAATCATTAATTACCTTCAGCTCCTTCTCTACTTTTTTTAGCGCATCCTTATTCTTCTTTCCATAACGATACGCCATCCCCTCCATTGCCAGTTTTTCAAGTAGGGCTTTATCATCATTAGTGCTCCCTGTAAAGGTTTTACGGTTGAGGTGAACTTTTCCCTGCGCATAATTCATCTTGCAGCCATCCATCAATTTCCGCGTATTATCCAGTATAAAAGCATATTTACTAAATTTCGCTTCCAGCTCCCCTGCCGGCAAAAATAGATCGGTACTACTACATTTATCTTCGGGTGTAACCATGGTAAGCAGCGTATTCAAATCTATGCCTCTTAAATACTCATGCAAACGATACTCGAGTTTGTCGGCCACAAAAACAGGTTGCAATGCCAGTAATTTATCCTTTATGTGATTAATATCCTTTCCGTGCAAACTATGTAATTCATCAAAACGAATTCCCAGATATTCGTTTTCTCCTAATACCCTTGTTTCAATATCATTCCTGTAAGGATAAATTACAACTGCATTTTTAAAGGCCTTTGCTTTGTCGGGCAATTCCTTCTGTTCCAGGTTATGCTCAGTCAGGAAATCATTCAACTCCTTCATTCCCTCCTTATCTTTGGCAACCCCGATATAAAGTAATTGCTTATTTCGTCTAAACTCAATACCTCCAATAGGCTTAATGCCATTCTTATTGCAAGCCCTCATAAACTCCATAACCCCTGTAGAGTTATTAATATCGGTAAGCGCCATTTGTGTAACCCCACGAAAAGCTGCCTCCTCTATGAGTTTTTCGATAGGCATAGTACCATAGCGCAGGCTATATTGAGAATGAACATTTAAATACATGGCTTATACATTAATATCCAGAACGGACGCCCTTGTTACTGCCTTCTCGCCAAAACGCTTGCGGATTTTATCCATTGCCTGCACCAGACTATACTGCTCCTGCGACTCACTATACATATCTATTTGCTCAAAACCATTTACCAAATTAGATAAACGCACACCAACAAGTCGCAACAACATCCTCTTGGTATATACCTGCTTAAAAAGCTCCTTTGCCTTCAGAATAAAGGTACTATCAAGTGATGTATAAGGAATGGAGGCCTGTTTGGTAACATCTTCGAAATTGGAGTACCTAATTGTTACCGTAATACAGGCTGCAAGTTTCTTTTTTTCTCTCAGCTGAAATGCAATATCCATTACCATTGCGGTAAGCAGATTATTGATCATATTTATATCTATAGTATCTGCTTTAAATGTGCATTGTGTACCAATACTTTTTTGCTCAGCATAAGGAATTATCGGACTATTATCTATGCCTTTAGCTTTCTGAAGTAGCGACAAGCCATTTTTACCCATCAGCATATTCATCTGATCCGGATGGATTTGGGCTAGCGTATAAATCTTCTTGATGCCCATATCACTAAGCTTTATAAAAGTCTTTTCGCCTAGTCCCGGAATTTTCCTGATAGAAAGGGGGTTTAAAAAGGGTTGCACGCCTGATGCTTCAACATTCTTCTCTCCATTTGGCTTGCACTCATTGGTTGCCATTTTAGAAACCGTTTTATTTACCGACAAGCCAAAAGAAATTGGCAAACCCGATTCTCTAATAATAGTTTCCCGAAGCTCATGTGCATAGGTCATACAGCCATAAAACCTATCCATGCCCGTCATATCTATATAATGCTCATCAATGCTGGCTTTTTCAAACAGCGGTACCCTTTCCCTAATAATATCGGTAATTTCGTGGGATGCCTTTGAATAAGCATCCATATTGCCTTTAATAAAAACTGCATGTGGACACAGCATTTTTGCCATTCTGGCTGGCATGGCGGCGTGTACTCCAAACTTACGGGCCTCATAACTACATGAGGTTACCACTCCCCTATCTGATGTACCACCAATGATTACAGGTTTTCCGGCAAGTTTATTATTTTTTTTAATCTCTACAGACACAAAAAATGCATCCTGATCCATATGAATTATTTGCTTCCCTTCGCTCATGACAAATAAATTTAGGTCACGACAAAATTAAGCTAAATAAATTAGCAAAACAACCTAAAAACTAAATAAATTAGCTATAAATATGCCTTTTACTATTTATTTAAGCAAATAAACAATCTTACTTAGTCAAACACAAAATCTTACTTTAAGCAAGCGTAAGGCCAGGAACCTCCTTAAGAAGCTGATCCCTATGGGCAGCAGATAGCCAGATATTCGATTCCAGATTTAAAATATCGATATTCTCTTTAAGGAAATAATCCCAGCAGATCTTTCCGCTTTCCTTTTGAGTAGTAACAATATCATGAATGATCTCATTTGATATAATAACAGGGGTGCTATCCTCTCCATGATTAAACTCAGTTACATGAACATCTTTCAATACAACTGTACCCAGAACAGCAGAATTCTCATTACTATCATCTTCGGTAGAGATTATCAATTCATACGTATCTGTATCCACTTTAGCATAGCTAGTTACTTCTTCCGAGAATTTAAAAGCTGCACTATGAGAGTGTTTTGGAATTCGGTTATCTGGATTTTTTTGATCATTAGAGTACCATTCAGGGTTGCGCACCCAAATTTTAATGACTATGTTCATACACTATTCCTATTTGATTAGATAATGAAGATAATAAAAAAAATCTTTACTAATTACAACACGCCTTTCAATTTCGACCAAACGTTTTCTGCCACTATTTTTTGTCCCTCAGCAGTAGGATGAATACCATCGCCCTGGTTTAGCTTAGGAATGCCTGCCACGCCCTCCAACAAAAATGGCAGAAAAACCATTTCATTCTTAGCAGCAAGCGCCTTAAACATGTTTCTAAAATCAGAAGCATATTTGGCACCCATATTAGGTGGCACTTCCATTCCGGTTAAAATCATTTTAGCCTCAGGGTATTTCTTTTTAACCTTATCTATTATAGCCTGTAGGTTTGCCGTAGTTTCGCTAACCGCTACTCCACGCAAGCCATCATTAGCGCCCAATTCGAGCACAAACACAGCAACAGGTTGTTTCAGCAACCAATCTATCCTGTTTTTTCCGGCGGCAGATGTTTCACCGCTTAGTCCGCCATTTATTGCTTTATAAGGAAGTTTAAGTGAATCCAGTTTTTTCTGTAACAATTCGGGATATGCCTCCCCCTGTTCAAGCCCATACCCAGCGGTTAAACTTGTGCCAAAGAATAAGATGTTTTTTTCCTTAACCGGAACCTCAGTAGCTCCAGGCACTGCCTCAGCTGGCTTTGCATTTGATGTTTCATCAATCTGTTTACTTTGTTTGTTCCCACATGATGCAAACACAACGAATAACAGGACGATCAGGGTTGAAGCTTTAAAACGTAACATATCTATGTAATATAATTCTAAAATTAGCCATTACTTATTAGGCCTCGTATATTTAGCTATAAAAATACCTATTTATTAATAATATGCCTTCAGAAAACATACTCCATATTGAAAACGTAAGTAAAATATATAAAAGTGCGGGTAAAGAGCTTACCGTACTTAACAACGTTAATTTCTCTGTAGAAGGAGGCTCTACCCTTGCAATTACAGGCCCATCCGGCAGTGGCAAAACTACACTCCTGGGACTTTGTGCCGGGCTCGACAGATCGACCACAGGCTCCGTTAAACTAAACGGCATCAAACTCGATGAGCTTACAGAAGACCAACGGGCGGCAGTGCGCAACCGTTACATAGGTTTTATATTTCAAAACTTCCAGCTAATGCCAACCTTAACCGCGCTTGAAAACGTAATGGTACCAATGGAGTTACGTGGAGAAAAAGATATTCGGGCACACGCCATGGATTTATTAGATAAAGTGGGTCTTGCAGAACGCTCGCACCACTATCCTGTTCAGCTTTCAGGAGGCGAACAGCAACGCGTTTCGCTGGCAAGGGCATTTTCCAATAAACCGGCTATACTTTTTGCCGATGAGCCTACGGGTAATCTGGATGCAGAAACCAGCGAAAAGATAGAAAAACTAATGTTTGAACTAAACAGAGATGCCGGAACTACGCTGATCATCGTTACCCACGATCTGGAACTGGCTATGAGAACAAACAGAATCATAAAAATAAAAGGTGGCGTAATCATTTCAGACGATCCAAATGCAACAAGATAATCCCGCACTTAAAAGATCTGTAAACATTGGCTGGCTTTTTAAAATGGCCTGGCGTGATGCGCGTCGCAATAAATCTCGTCTGTTTCTTTTCGTATCGTCAATTATCCTCGGAATTGCAGCGTTAGTAGCTGTGTATTCATTTAGAGATAACATGCAGCGCGACATTGATAATCAGGCTAAAATGCTTACCGGAGCAGATCTGACCATACAAGCTCGCAAACCTGTGAGTGCAAAAACCCAAGCCGTACTGGATACCTTAGGGGATGAAAAAGCATCAGAAAGAAGCTTTGCATCAATGATCTATTTTCTTAAAAATGAAGGTAGCAGATTGGTGCAGGTGCGGGCACTAGAAGGTAATTACCCATTTTACGGCACCATTGAAACTACTCCGGTAAATGCTGCAAGGACTTTTCAGCAAGAGCGTAGGGCATTAGTTGATAAAACAGTTATGCTGCAATTCAACGCCAAACCCGGCGACTCCATTAAAATTGGCAGCCTTAACTTCCTAATAGCAGGAATATTGGATAAAGCACCCGGACAAACCGGAATATCAGCTACTGTAGCGCCTGTAGTTTATATTCCATTAAAGTATCTTGAGCAAACCGGATTAACCAAAATAGGCAGCAGAATCCAATACAAGTATTACTACAGATACAATAAACCATCTGCTGTAGCAACTCAGGTAAAAAAAATTCAACCTTTACTTGATAAGGAAGACCTCGACACAGAAACTGTAGAATCTAAAAAGGAAAGCACCGGAAAGTCGTTCAGAGATGTAAGCAGATTCCTTGAACTATCAGGTTTTATTGCGCTACTATTAGGATGTATAGGTGTTGGAAGTGCCATTCATGTTTACATTGGCGAAAAACTAAACTCCATAGCTACTCTACGTTGTTTGGGCTTAAAAGCATGGGAGGCATTTTTAATTTACCTCATCCAAATTGTTTTTATTGGATTTATTGGCGCCGTTGTAGGCGCGGCATTAGGTACAATAATACAGTTTGCACTGCCAATGGTACTAAAGGATTTCATACCTGTAGAACTTACGCTGCAAATTTCATGGCTTGCCATCGGACAAGGTGTATTACTGGGTTTAATCATTTCAGTTTTATTTGCACTACCTTCACTTCTTTCTGTACGTACCATTTCTCCATTAAACGCCATCAGGCATTCGTTTGAGAAATCAACCGACCCAAGAGATCCGCTAAAATGGTTCGTATATTTACTTATCTTACTCTTTGTACTGGCCTTTACCAGATTCCAAATGAGTAGCTGGATGCAGGCAGCTGTGTTTACTGCAAGTATCCTGATTGCGTTCCTTTTACTTTTTGGTTTATCCCGACTCCTGATGTGGGCGGTAAAAAGAGTCATCCCAAGCTCTTCCAGCTATTTATGGAGGCAGGGTTTTGCTAACCTTTACCGGCCAAATAACCAAACCCTTATGCTTACGGTGTCTATAGGTTTGTCAGCAGCATTTATCTGCACTCTATTTTTTGTACAAGGCATTTTAATAAAACGAGTAACCATATCTGCCGAAGGAAATCAAGCAAACATGATCCTGTTCGATATTCAAAACGAACAAAAGGAGGCTGTTGCAAAACTAACCCGAGATTATAAATTACCGGTAATGAATCAGGTACCGGTTGTAACCGTTAGAATTGAAAAGATATATGCAAAAAAAGCCCTTAAGGATACAACTAAAGATTCTAAACGTGCAACACAGGGAGAGCTTAGGGTAACTTTTCAGGACACACTAACCTCCGCAGAAAAAGTAACAGAAGGTGTATGGAAAGGCAAAGTAAAACCAGGGGCACAGGTATATGTATCCTTAGAAGAAGGCTACGCCAAACATATTCGTGCGGGCGTTGGCGATAGTATCGTTTTTAATGTACAAGGATTATTGATCCCCACTGTTGTCGGAAGTTTAAGAGAAGTAAATTGGGCAAGAATGCAGACCAATTTTAGGGTTGTTTTCCCGACAGGCGTACTTGAGGATGCTCCGCAGTTTCATGTATTGATGACCCGAATTACCTCAAACGATGTTTCGGCCAAGTTCCAAAGTGCTGTTGTAAAAGAATTTCCTAATGTATCTGTTATAGATTTAGGGCTCATATTAAAAACCTTGGATGAACTGTTGTCGAAAATAAGTTTTGTAATCCAGTTTATGGCAGCATTTAGCATGGCAACAGGCTGGATAGTGCTCGTTTCGGCAGTATTAACTAGCAGAGGTCAGCGTTTAAGAGAAAGCGTATTACTAAGAACTCTTGGCGCAAGTCGAAAACAGATTCTTGTAATTACAGCTATTGAGTACTTGTTTCTAGGTGCATTCTCTGCCGGTGCAGGGATAATTCTTGCCCTTGGAGGTAGTTGGTTGTTAGCCGTATTCAGCTTTGATACCAGCTTTACTCCTTCCCTGCTTCCAATACTTTTGCTATTTACCCTGATTTGTTTTTTGGTGGTGTTAACAGGGGTACTTAGTAGCAGAAAAGTGTTAAACACTCCTCCGTTAGCGGTATTAAACTCTTAACCTATAATTTATTCAAAAACACATAATTTATTAAAAAACATACAATACACATCCATCTAAAACACTATTTTTGCGCCCCAAAAGGAATTACCGGGAAGGGTAAGGTCGGTTATCATTGTCGTCATCCTGCTCGGTTCGTCATCATTGTCGTCATCCTGAATTTATTTCAGGATCTCGTTTAAGCAGGTTTTGAATAGCGATTGCGAGATCCTGAAATAAATTCAGGATGACGAACCGAGCAGGATGACGATAATGATGACGACAATGATGACTACTCTACCCTTCCCGGTAATTCCTTTTGGGCGCGCCACTAACAACTAACTTTGCAATGGAATTATCATCAAAAAACACTTCTAAAGAAGCCATACGAACTACTCAGCTAGGTATCATTATCAGCATAGCTTTAATATTTGTAAAAGGCCTTTCAGGATACCTTGGTCATTCCTATGCTTTAATTGCTGATGCTACCGAATCCGGCGCAGATGTAGTTAGTTCAGGCTTACTATGGCTAGCCCTTATTTATGCCCAACGACCTGCCGATCAGGGGCATCCTTATGGGCATGGAAAAGCCGAACCAGTAGCAGCAGTACTGATAGGTTTATTTCTAATAGCAGCGGCTGGATGGATTTCATATAACTCTATATATTACATCAGAACACCCCACGGACTTCCTAAAAGCTACACTTTAATTGTACTGCTTGTAGTAATTCTTACTAAAGAACTTTTGTTCCGCTATGTACTTAAAATCGGAAAACGATTAAACAGTCAGGCAGTAAAGGCAGACGCTTATCACCACAGAAGTGATGCAATTACCTCTATTGCAGCATTTATTGGAATTGTAATTGCCCTTGTATTAGGCAAAGGATATGAAGGCGCAGACGACTGGGCAGCATTAATGGCCTGCGTATTCATCATCTATAATGCTATAAAAATCATACGTCCCGCGTTTTCAGAAATTATGGATGCCGCACCATCACCCGAATTCATAGCAGAAATTTCCAGAATAGCCGCTCAGCATATCGAAGTAAAGGAAGTAGAAAAGTGCTTCGTCAGAAAAATGGGCCTACAATATTATGTAGATATGCACATAGAAGTAGATGGCACCATCGATGTATTTACTGCACACCAGGTAGCTCATCAGGTAAAAGACGAACTCCTGGCTTCAGATTTAAGTATTAAAGATGTAATTATACACGTTGAGCCACATTTGGCGTAATTACCTTAGTTCCATTTTTACCTGCTATGATTGCCTTTGTAGCCATCCCGTAAAATAAAGAATGCTCTACCACACCCGGTATCATTTTAATTTGAACGTTTAGCTTTTGCAATTCCGGTAATTCAGCAAAGTGAACATCAGCCAAAAGGTTTCCATTGTCTGAGATAACAGCACCATCTTTTTGAGTGCTCATGCGCAGCTTTATTGAAGAACCCGGAAACTCAAACGACAATCTGCCAAGTACCATTTGCAAAGCCTGCGGTAGTATTTCTAACACTATCGGATAAGTAGCATCCAGTTTTTCGGAGAATTTACCCTCATCTCCTATCAATATAAAATCTGTTGCCATTGCCGCCAGAATCTTTTCGGTGGTATGAATTCCACCGCCACTTTTTAAAGCATTCAGTTCTTCATCAAACTGATCACAACCATCAAAATAAACATCTATCTTTTTAAGTAGCGATGGCGACTGCACCTTTAATCCGTTTTGCTGTAAATAGGCAGTGGTTTTAAATGACGACGAAGTAAAAGTAACACTTGCAGCTAAATCCTCATCCTGCTTAACCATATCTACCAAATGAGATACCGTTGTTCCCGCTCCTAAACCTACAACTTGCCCTGTTTTAATGAAAGGCAAGGCTGCCCTTGCCGCTTCTATCTTATAATCGATCATGGCGGCAATTTAGAAATTCACCGCAGATTTCGAACAATTATTTTCACTATATTTAATCTATAAGTCACTAAAACCAATCGGAAGTAACGCTCTAAAAACATGAAGAAAAAGTTAACCTTAATTTTAATACTCACTTCGTTTGTTACCTACGCGCAAAAAAGCATTACGTTTAAGGTTGAGGAGCTAAAAAGACCAGATAAGCCTCTAGGACTAATTTCTTCTAAAGATCTTTACAAAAACTTAATCCTATCTGAGGCAATGCTCAACCAGCATGACATTAGCGAAAATAGAATTGACTTCCCATACAATATTGTAGCTCAGAGTAATGCTCCAGATAGCCTTGTTTATTTCGGCAATCATTCTTTTTTTGCAGGAATGTATCAGGCCTATGCCGAACATAGATCATTTGTAATATCACCAGATATGATTTCGTTGTTGATAAATCAAGGCTTTGCCCGCCATGTAAATAATAATGCGGAGCAGCTTCGAGATCTTTTTGTAAATCATAATGGTAAGGTTAGCCTCATTGTCAACAACAATCAAATACATTTAGATAATCCCAATAGTCCCTGGGAGAAAGTATTTTCCGGTTTTACTGAGCAAATAGCCACTTTTACCGGCAAGGAATTAATTAAGGCTACCACCTCCGATTTTACGACAACAACACCAGCTTCAAAAATCGCATCTCAAATTACTACAATGGAAGCTGTAAAACCATATTTTAAGTATATAGTTATTACAATTTCATGCGGCATTCCCGAAATCACACTCGAGGGCACTCCTAAAGATTGGGAAAAAGTACTTGAAAAGGCAAGATATCTCAGAAAATACAAACTCGACTGGTGGATAGATGAAATAGAACCACTTTTACAAGGATTTGTAAAGGCTTCTAAAGGCAAAATAGATAAAGATTTTTGGAGGAATATGTTTAAATACCACACCTTAGAGAAATATGGAGCGCCTAAAATTATTGATGGTTGGATCGTTAAGTTTTTTCCTTACAATAAAGATGGAAAAAAGAATAACCTAAAAGATTTGCAAAACGGAAGTACTCTTCCTAATGAAATAGTGAAAGTAGACCTTATCCATTCGGAAATTATTAATGGCAACGTTAAAAATACGCCACTAGAGCTTTGGGCTGGTTTTGCCGGAGTTACTGAAAATAAAAAGACCTTTACCCTAAAACCTCAAATAGGTTGGATGATTCGGATAAAGGATACAACTAATGTTGCCCTTGAAGAGAAATTTAAACTCGATGCACAAGACCCCTTTGATGGAATAAACATTCAGGTAAAAACATTCCCTAAAGAACTACTGATACTAAAGGAAATTAAAAACCTATCAATAACCTTTCTGGGAGATATTGAAATACCTAATGAAATAGCGAAAATCAAGATTGATCTCTTTAAATTGAGTGGGAAAATTTCAGATGAAGAAGTTGAAAGAGTTCGCAAATTGCTTCCAAATACTACTTTGATAATCAACTACAAAAGGTATGATAAAAAGAACCCTTAAGTACATTACATCAACAATCCTTATTTTAAGTACCTCTTTATTTAGCTTTGGTCAGGCTGCCAAAGCAGAGGCTGAGATAAAAGACATCATGAAAAAACTGGATGCCGTAGGGTTATCAGTTGCAGTCGTAAAAAAGGGCAACATCATTTACACAAACTCCTTTGGTCTTAAAAATATTGAAAGCAATACAGCACTTACAGATAAGGATATTTTCAGAATTGCCTCTATTTCCAAATCCTTCTCTACCACTTCCATCATGCAACTTGCAGAAGCAGGAAAACTATCTTTAGATGATGACTTCAGCAAATTGGTTGGTTTCAAAGTAAGAAACCCCAAATTCCCTGAAACCATCATTACCCTTAAAATGGTACTTTCCCACACCTCTAGCATAAATGATAGTGAAGGCTATTTCAATTTCGATGTTATTAACCCGGAGAAAAGCCAGAACTGGACAAAATGCTATAACGATTACGAACCGGGAAAAGGGTACAAATACTGCAATCTGAATTTTAATATGGTGGGCGCAGTAATAGAAAAACTATCAGGAGAAAGGTTCGACCAATATGTAAAGCATCACATCCTAGATCCATTGAAGCTCTATGGCGGCTATTGTGTAGATTCATTAGACAATAGTCTATTCACAACTTTATATGAATACGATAAGGTTTCTAAAACTTTTACCCCAGATCCTTCCGCCTATGCACCGCGCAGAGAAGAGTTAAAAAACTATATAATGGGCTACAGTACGCCTCTATTTTCTCCAACCGGAGGAATGAAGATATCCGCTACTGACCTTGCTAAATACATGACCATGCACATGAATCAGGGTAAGTATAAAGGTGTAAAGATCATTAGCAAAAAGAGCGATAAATTAATGCAAACAAAAATTTCCGAAGAAGAGGGTTATGGCTTGGCAATAGCGAATGTCGACAACCTGATACCGGGAAAGATTATGACAGGGCATACTGGTTCTGCTTATGGATTGTATAGCGCTATGTTTTTTGAACCAAAGGAAAAGTTTGGAATAGTTGTTATCACCAATGGCTCTAATACTATTTACACCAATGGTTTTAACAGCATATTATTAGAAACCGTCAATTGCCTGTATAACAATTTCATAAAATAGATATTACAACCCTGTAGATATACCTAGTCGCAAATAGCTATACTTGTTTCGGTAATAGATATTGTACGGATCCTCGCCATAATAGCCCACAGCAGCCATTAAAAACACATTATTCATAAAAGGGAAACTGTAATTAAATGACGTTTCTACATTAAGACGTTTCTTTATAGCAAAAGCATCATAATTATCCATAGGGTTTACCGCGTAATTTACCCCAACATTTGCGCGCCAATTTTCTTTCTGTTTAACATATCTGCGAAGCGAAAAATCATACAGCACCCTTGTAAACCCATAATCATGTGTAAGTGCTTTTTCATAATTAAACCATTTGTGCCATTCAAAGCCACCATAGTGATTTAATGTGTAATAAATAGAATTAAGCGGCTTGGTTCGGTTGCCAAAATTGTAGCCTACAGTAAGGTAATTAGTACTAAAATTGCCGGTTTTGACATTTATGGTGCCATCCGGATTTAATGCTTCACCATCTTGACCATTTGAATGATGGGTAAATTTTAACGTTGCGTACTTATAATTCTTGAGGGATTGACTGAGCCGAAAATATAGCGTACCCCCGAGTTTCAAATCCGGCGTCCTCACACCGGCAGATCTTTCATCGATAACCTTAACTGTAAAGTCGGGAACCATAGCAAAAGCGACAGGTGATTCAGGTATAGCCAATATCATGTAAGTCTTGGTAATTCTTCCGTTAATGACATACTTAATAGGGCCAGACAACTCACCTCTGGGCGAGATGTACGACAAATCTCCATTTTCCTTATAAATATCGCTATACTCTTTGTTGTAAAAATACCTCTGTGTAACCAATGAATCTTTACCCACAGAACTACCAACTTGGGCAAGTACAGTTTCAATACCTGCAAAATAAAAAACTACAAATAGATAGAATAGTTTCATTGAGCTATTATTGAAATACATACGTTATAACAGCTACAACAGTTTACCTCGAATAGTGTTTTTGTATAAAAAGCTACATTAAACCCAAAATGAAAAGTGTTTGATATATTTCAACTACAGACTTGATTATTTAAGCTAATTCTTATATTAGCATCCTCAAAATAAAAACTCATGAAAAGAAAATTAATCGTTTTAGCAGCCTCTGCATTCTTATTTACCACTGCAATGGCTCAAACACCTAATACGCTCTCAAAAGAAGAAAAAAAGGCTGGCTGGAAATTGTTATTTGACGGAAAAACGACAAAAGGATGGCACACCTATCTTAAAAAAGAAGCAGGTGCAAAGTGGGAGGTTAAAGATGGCGCAATAGTTTTTAATCCTACCTTGTCAACAGGTGGAGGCGATCTAGTTACTGATGGCATTTATGAGAATTATGAACTTAACCTGGAGTGGAAAATATCTAAAGGTGGTAACAGTGGAATCATCTTCGATATTCAGGAAGATCCTAAATACGGAGCTACTTACCTTACAGGTCCTGAAATGCAAGTATTAGATAATATTGATGCTAGCGACAACAAAAAAGAGAATCACCTTGCGGGATGTTTGTATGATATGTCTGGAGATGCTTCGGTTTCTAAACCGGTACCAGTTGGCGAATGGAACAAAGTTAAATTGATCCAGGATAAAGGACATCTTACTTTCTGGTTAAATGGCATCAAAACATTTGAAGGTCAAATTGGTAGCGACGAATGGAACCAAATGGTTGCTAACAGTAAATTTAAAAACAAAGACTTTGCTGACTTTGCGAAAGTTGCAAAAGGTAAAATTGCTTTGCAAGAACACCCGGGCTCTAGCCAGTGGAGAAACATTAAAATTCGCACTTTATAGTTTTGCGTAAAGCATAGTTTTATAAAGCGATATTTAGGACTAGTCATTATATCGAAAAAAGGAAGCCGTATCATTAATCAAAAGATGATACGGCTTCCTTTTTTGTTTGTTGTGAGATCCGTCCTGAGTATTTCCTTACTATGCCTTTTTTCTTTGAATATTTCTTGAAGTGTACAAAAAAC
>NZ_JABSNU010000027.1 GCF_013266735.1 Pedobacter foliorum | reverse complement strand
TGTACACTTCAAGAAATATTCAAAGAAAAAAGGCATAGTAAGGAAATACTCAGGACGGATCTCACAACAAACAAAAAAGGAAGCCGTATCATCTTTTGATTAATGATACGGCTTCTTTTTTGGAGTATAATTAATTTTTAACCTTTATCCTAAAACTACACAGCTGATAGCTATGGTTGGAAATCTGAAGGAATGATAATTACCTTTGCCGTAATTGGTTTTGTTGGGGCAGCAGGTATTAGTTTATCTGTATCAGAATTTTGTATGAAAACTCTTATTTCTCCTTTTGTAAATTCATAACTATATGCGGTAAAATTAAATGTATGGGGTAATGGTTTCTGAACATTTGCATTATCAGGATCAGTTATGTAAACCAATACACCCTCGTCATCTAAAGTTATATTGTCAATTTCTGGAATATCCAGTATTGTGGTATACGTATCTTTATTTGCATTTAACGTCCAAGAGCTTGGCTTTATCGTATAGATGAAAGTCCTGTTAGGCGTCGTTTGATTAACGATGGTGTCTTTTTTGCACGACACTAAGCCTAGCGTAGTGGTACAAAGGATTAAAAATAAAAGCTTTTTCATGTGATTTGTGTGTTTTAAATTTAGTTAAGCAAATTTATTGCCATAAAATTTGTAATTAAATTGTTCTACAGAATATTGTTGTACTCCATAAAGTTAAACCAAATATTCGAAAAGTGTTTTATCATTGTTAAGTTCTATAATTTCAAACTTAAACTCCTTCATTCTTTGCACTAAAGCATCATAATCAGCACGATGAGTTAACTCGATGCCAACCAATGCAGGGCCATTTTCTTTATTGGTTTTTTTAATAAACTCAAAACGCGTAATGTCATCATGCGGTCCAAGTACATTGTTTACAAAAAGCTTAAGTGCTCCTGGCCTTTGCGGAAAACGAACAATGAAGTAATGCTTAAGTCCTTCGTAAAGCAAAGACTTCTCTTTGATTTCCTGCATGCGCTCGATGTCATTATTACCACCACTTATTACACAAACTACTGTTTTCCCTTTTATTTTATCCTTACAAGCATCAAGTACGGCTACAGATAATGCTCCGGCTGGCTCAACTACAATAGCATCTTCGTTGTAAAGTTTTAATATTGTGGTACAAATTTTTCCTTCGGCAACCAGTAACATGTTGTCAAGTACCTTTGTACAGAGTTCGTAAGTTAGGTTACCCACGCGCTTTACAGAAGCGCCATCAACGAAACGATTGATTTCAGGTAAAGTTATGGGGCCACCATGCTCAAATGCTTTTAGCATAGATGGGGCGCCTTCAGGTTCAACACCTATCAACCGTATATTTGGAATTTCGTTCTTTAAATAGCTTCCAACTCCGGCAGCTAAACCACCACCACCAATTGGCATAATCACAACCTCAACACCAGGTAGATCTTCTAATATTTCTACACCAACAGTACCCTGACCTTCAATAATGCTATAATTATCAAATGGAGGGATAAAAGTCATGTTGTGTTCTTTGGTATAAGCCAAAGCTTCCATCAGGCAGTCGTCAAAAGTATCTCCAACTAAAATCAGTTCTACACTGCCGTTGCCAAACATTTCTGTTTGTTTAACCTTTTGTCTAGGTGTAATTTCGGGCATAAAAATAACGCCTTTGGTGCCGAGTTTATCGCAAGAGAAAGCAACGCCCTGTGCATGATTTCCGGCACTGGCGCAAACAACTCCGCGACTCAATTCTTCTGGAGTTAACTGACTGATCATGTTGTAAGCGCCACGCAATTTGTACGAGCGTACAATTTGAAGGTCTTCACGCTTTAAGTATATTTCACACTCGTATTTTTCAGATAACTTAGAGTTGTAGATGAGCGGGGTATGCTTTACAACATCTGCTAATCGTTGCGATGCGGCTTTGGAATCTAATTTAACAGTATTCTCTGTCATGGTTTCTGAAATGTATAAAGGGGCGGTATTATTGAAGTTTGAACTTCTTTTAAAACGCTGTTATTCTGTTAAACGCCGTCATCCTGAATTTATTTCAGGACCCCACACATGTTATTAGAAACCTGCTAAAACGGGATCCTGAAATAAATTCAGGATGACGGGTATTTAATGCATTGATAATGAAAAGCTGCTTAGCTATTATATAATAGCTAAGCAGCTATATATTCTAAACTATTAGATGTTTTTAGCTAACCAATCGCCAACTTCACTTGTTTTGTATGCTTTGTTTTTTCCTGAAAGGTCTTCAGTAACGATACCTTCTGCAAGAGATTTGTTTACTACAGCTCTAATCAATTCTGCTTCTTCTTTTAATCCGAAAGCATCTTCGAACATCATTGCAGCAGATAATACAGTAGCTAAAGGGTTAGCGATGTCTTTACCTGCAGCTTGAGGATATGAACCGTGAATTGGCTCAAATAAAGATGTATGAACACCGATAGAAGCAGATGGCATTAGGCCCATAGAACCAGAAATTACAGATGCTTCGTCAGTTAAAATATCACCAAATAAGTTTTCAGTGATCAATACATCGTATGAATTTGGCCATTGAACCAAACGCATCGCAACTGCATCAACAAACTCGTAACTTACAGTAACCTCAGGGAAATCTTTTTCCATGTCTTGTACTGTTTCTCTCCACAAACGTGAAGTTTCCAATACGTTAGCTTTATCTACGCAGCAAAGTCTTTTGCTACGAGTCATAGCCATTTCAAAGCCTAATTTAGCAAGGCGCTGAACTTCTTCTCTAGTATAAGTACAAGTATCGAAAGCAGTATTGCCATCGTCTTTTCTACCTCTTTCGCCGAAATAAATACCACCTGTTAATTCACGTAAGATGATAAGATCGGTACCTTCAATACGCTCTCTTTTTAAAGGAGAGTTGTCAATTAAAGATGGGAAAGTAAATGTTGGACGAACGTTTGCAAATAAGCCCAGTTTTTTACGCATTTTTAGAAGTCCTTGTTCCGGACGAACGGTAGCTTTTGGATCATTGTCATAACGTGGATGACCAATAGCTCCAAATAAAACAGCATCCGCTGCCATACAGATATCGTGTGTTGCATCCGGATAAGGCTCGCCAACAGCATCAATTGCACAAGCGCCGGTTAGGGCAGAAGTCCATACAATTTCGTGATTAAATTTTTGTGCTACGGCATTTGATACCTTAACTGCCTGATCAATAACCTCAGGTCCAATTCCATCTCCCGCTAAAAGAGCGATATTAAGTTTCATATATTTTCTAATTGTGTTTTTTAATATTTGTTTAATTATAGCCAGTTTTTTGTTATGATACTAATTTTACCCTTAAATAATGTTCAACATTTTCTGGGTAGCCTTAATAGCACAAACTGTCTGATCTGAATCAAGTCCTCTGGTTATAAAAACTTTCTGATCAGTTTCCCAGGTAATAATTGTTTCGCATAAGGCGTCCGAATTACTTCCGGGAGCTATCCTTACAGCATAATCAATCAGTTTTGGTAAGCTTCTTTGTTTCTTGGCGTAAACGTTGGTTAGTGCATTCATAAATGCATCAAACTGACCATCGCCTTGCGCATTTTCTTCAAACTTTTCTCCTTCAATTACCACAGAAATGGTTGCTGATGGGCGTAAACCCATTGCATTCATCAAAACGTAAGATTCTACAACGACCTTTTCTTCGTAAAGGCTACTGTCTAATACATCCGAAATGATGTAAGGAAGATCTTCTTTGGTTACTGTTTCTTTTTTGTCGCCTAATTCAATAACCCTTTGAGTTACTTTCTTTAGGTCGGCATCGTTTAGTTTTAAGCCTAATTCTTGTAGGTTTTTTTCAATATTGGCTTTGCCGGAAGTCTTTCCTAATGCATAACTGCGTTTTCTACCGAAACGTTCTGGTAGAAGGTCGTTAAAGTATAAATTGTTTTTGTTGTCACCATCAGCATGAATACCTGCTGTTTGGGTGAACACATTGTCGCCAACAATAGGTTTGTTTGAAGGGATTCGAACACCGGAAAATGTTTCGACGAGCTTACTAACTTTATAAATTGATGATTCTTTAAGCCCTACTTCAACCTCAGGAGCAAAGTCGTTAATTACCGCAATAGCACTAGCCATCGCTGCATTCCCGGCTCTTTCGCCCATACCGTTTACCGTTAAATGTAAACCACTTATTCCGGCTTTTACAGATTCCAATACATTTGCTGTACCAAGATCATAGTCGTTATGCGCGTGGAAATCAAAATGGGTATCAGGGTATTTTAGTTTAAGCTCAGTAATATATTTAAAGGTTTCGCCAGGTGTTAAAATACCTAGCGTATCCGGTAATAATATTCTTTTTATAGGCTGAGTAGTCAGAAAATCTAATAACTGTAAAACATACTCCGGAGAGTTACGCATGCCATTACTCCAATCTTCTAAATAAACATTGGTAGCAATGTTGTTGGCAATAGCAAGATCAATAACATGCTTAATTTCTGCAAAATGCTGTTCAGGTGTTTTTTTAAGCTGATGCGTTAAATGGTTTAATGAACCTTTGGTTAGCAGGTTTTGAACTTTAACACCTGCGTTTAGCATCCACTCAATAGAAACGCCATTATCTACAAAAGACAATACTTCAATGCGATCTGCATATCCGTTTGCTTCTGCCCAATTTATAACGGCTTTTACAGCCTGAAATTCTCCGTCAGATACACGTGCAGAAGCAATTTCAGCCCTATCTACATGGAGTTCTTCCAATAGTAGCTGGGCTATGGTTAACTTTTCTGAAATGGAAAAAGACACACCCGATGTTTGTTCTCCATCGCGGAGTGTAGTATCCATTATCTCTATTTTCCTTCTTTCCATGTACGGGATCTTACGTTGTTTTCTTTATACTCATCGTCATCCTGAATTTATTTTGCTTCGCAGCTTCGTTGAGGTCGGGATGACGATGAGTAGCTTACATTGTCTCTTAAAGAGGAAGTTGCAATGCAAACTCTTCTATTTCTGGTTTTATGCTTTGTAGGTAATCGATGTCATCGAAACCATTCAACATGTTGTCTTTTTTATAAGGACTAATTTCGAAAGTTTCTTTTTCGCCGGTTGCTAAAAGTGTGATGGTTTGTTCTGGTAAGTTTACTTCCAGTTCAGTATTAGGATCAGCAAAAATTGCAGCAAAGATCTTTTCAGAAAACTCAGGACTAACCTGAACTGGTAATACACCAATGTTTAGGCAGTTGTTTCTAAAGATATCAGCAAAGAAGCTTGATACTACACATCTGAATCCATAGTCATAAACAGACCATGCAGCATGCTCTCTTGATGAACCTGAACCAAAGTTTTTACCACCAACAAGTATTTTTCCGCTATAAATAGGGTTGTTTAATACGAAGTCTTTTTTCGGTGTGTTATCTGGGTTATATCTCCAGTCGCGGAAAAGGTTATCGCCAAATCCAACGCGTTCTGTAGCTTTTAAAAAGCGAGCAGGGATTAACTGATCGGTATCCACGTTTTCAATTGGAAGTGGAACCGCGGTGCTTTTTAGGATATTAAATTTATCGTAGGCCATTTTAATCTTTTAAGTGTGTTTAGACAAGTTCTTCAATTAATGTTCTTGGGTCTGTAACCACGCCGGTAACAGCTGCAGCTGCAGCAACTAACGGACTGGCTAACATGGTTCTTGAACCAGGACCTTGTCTTCCTTCAAAATTTCTGTTCGAGGTACTTACAGCATATTTTCCTGCAGGTATCTTATCGTCGTTCATTGCTAAACAAGCAGAACAACCAGGTTGGCGTAATTCAAAGCCAGCTTCAGTTAAAATGTCAAGTAAACCTTCTTCTTTAATCTGAGCTTCAACGATATGAGAACCAGGAACTAACCATACAGTTACATCATCAGCTTTGTGTCTGCCTTTTACGATAGAAGTAAATGCTCTGAAATCTTCGATACGACCATTGGTACAGCTACCAACAAACACGAAATCAATTTTCTTACCTATCATAGACTCGCCTTCGGCAAAGCCCATATAACCTAATGATTTAGCATAGGTTGCAGCACCACCTTCTGCGTGAGCAGCATCAGGGATGTCATGAGAAATTCCCATTCCCATTCCCGGGTTAGTACCGTAAGTAATCATTGGCTCAATTGATGAACCATCGAAAGTTAGTTCTTTATCGAAAACAGCATCAGCATCAGTTTTTAACGTTTTGTAATAAGCTAATGCTTTATCCCAAGCTTCGCCTTTAGGGCTAAACTCACGACCTTTTACGTATTCGATAGTAGTTTCATCCGGAGCAATCATACCGCCACGGGCACCCATTTCGATACTTAAGTTACAAACCGTCATACGGCCTTCCATAGTCATGTTTTCGAAAACATCACCGGCATACTCAACAAAGTATCCAGTTGCACCAGAAGTAGTAAGTTGAGAAATGATGAACAATGCAACGTCTTTAGGAGTAACACCTACACCTAATTTACCATTCACATTGATACGCATTTTTTTAGGTTTTGGCTGCATAATGCACTGAGTAGAAAGTACCATTTCTACTTCAGAAGTGCCAATACCAAAAGCGATAGCACCAAAAGCACCATGCGTAGAAGTATGTGAATCACCACAAACGATGGTAGCACCAGGTTGTGTAATTCCGTATTCTGGACCTACAACATGGACAATACCATTTTTTTGGTGACCTAATCCCCAGTGACTGATACCATACTCATTAGAGTTAGACTCTAATGCCTTTAACTGGTTAGCTGAAAGTGGATCAGCAACAGGTAAATGCTGGTTAATTGTTGGCGTGTTATGATCTGCCGTAGCAAATGTACGCTCAGGGTATAATACTTTTATTCCTCTGCTTTTTAAACCTAAAAAGGCAACAGGACTTGTTACTTCGTGGATAAGGTGGCGATCGATAAAAAGCACATCTGGGCCTCCTTCAATCTTACGTACCACGTGAGTGTCCCAAACCTTATCAAATAATGTTTTGCTCATTTTTTTTCTTTTTTATTGTGAATTCCTTTTGTGAATAGGGGTTAAGCCAATTGTTGCTTGCCCATCATCGACAAAAGATCTTCATCATTAATATCTAATTTACTGTCTGCCACTGTAAGGAAGCGATGGTAAGCGTCGCTCAATTCCTCTTTGCTTAAGTTAAAACCTAAGCGCTCCAAATGGAACTTTAAAGCATGTCTGCCGCTACGTGCGGTAAGTACAATACTTGCATCAGGGAAACCAACATCTTCAGGGCGTATAATTTCGTAGTTTTCGCGGTTTTTTAAGAATCCATCCTGGTGAATACCTGAACTGTGCGCAAATGCATTGCTACCAACAATTGCTTTATTTGGTTGTACCGGCATACGCATTTGTGAACTTACCATGCGGCTCAACTCATAAAAGTTTTTAGTGTTGATATTGGTATGTAAACCTAATACCTGGTGTGTCTTCAAAATCATGACGACCTCTTCAATAGAGGTATTACCTGCACGCTCGCCGATGCCATTAATAGTACCTTCAATTTGACGGGCACCGTTTTGTAAACCTGCAATTGAATTTGCTGTAGCTAAACCTAAATCATTATGGCAATGCACAGAAATGATGGCATTGTCAATGTTTTTTACGTTCTCTTTCAAGAACTTGATTTTGCTTCCGTATTGATCAGGTAAGCAATAACCGTTTGTATCAGGTATGTTTACCACAGTAGCACCGGCTGCAATAACAGCTTCTACCATTTGGGCTAGGAAACGTTCATCTGCACGACCAGCATCTTCTGCATAGAATTCAATATCCTCTACAAATTGTTTGGCATATTTAACAGCTTCAACAGCACGCGCTAAGATATCTTCTCTTGTACTGTTAAATTTATGTTTAATGTGCATATCAGACGAGCCAATACCTGTATGGATTCGCGGACGTTTTGCATATTTCAATGCAGCAACTGCAGAATCAATATCGCCTTTATTTGCACGTGTAAGTGCACAAATGATAGGCTCAGATACAGCTTTAGAAAGCTCTACCACACTTTGGAAATCACCTGGACTTGAAATAGGGAAACCTGCTTCAATAATATCCACACCAAGAGCTTCCAATTCCTTAGCAATTTCTATTTTCTCTGGGGTTGTTAATTGGCAACCCGGCACTTGTTCACCATCACGCAACGTGGTGTCAAACACATAAACTCTATTTGGATCGTGTAACATAATTTTCTTTTTAAGTTAGTATAGGTTTCTTGTGCAATATTTCAACGGAGTTTACCTCACCGTTCTCTAATAAAATTCTTTTCTCAATACAGCCCGGTATTTGTGATTCAAAATGGCCAACATATATTAGTGTTGTTCCGTTTTTGCACAATTCATCAACCAGTTTGTTAAAATGCAATGTTTGTTGTTGATCTAGTCCCTGGCAAGGTTCATCAAGTATCAGTAGCTCCGGATTTTTTACAATGGTACGGGCTAATAGTGCCAATCTTTGTTTGCCAAGAGGAAGTTCATTCATCAGGGTGTTTTTGTATTCATCAAGCCCGAAATAATGAATTAATTCATCAGTCTGTGCTTTTTTTGAATATCCCGGATCGCAGAATAAGCCTGAGCTATCATAAAATCCTGAAACAATACTTTGCCAAACAGTTGCCGAAGGATCAAAATACCAATGTAATTCTGGTGATATTAAACCTATTCGTTCTTTAATCTCCCAGATACTTTCTCCGCTTCCTCTTTTGTTTCCAAATAAATGGAAATCATTAGCGTAAGCCTGAGGGTGATCGCCACAGATTAAACTTAACAGGGTTGATTTTCCAGAGCCATTATGGCCATGTAACACCCATTTTTCTCCTGCTTTAACTTCCCAGTTGATATCTTTTAATACCTGTTTCTCGCCATAGCTGATATTTACATTGATCATTTTAATGATCTCTTCTGATGAAGCATTTATAACTGCTTCGCTCAAAAATGTAGGCACCTGCTTGTCGAAGGTTTCTATATCATTCCAGCTACGTTCATCAGCAGAAATTTCTACTAGCTTGCCTTCTTCAATAGTCGCGATGCGATTGATGCATGAGGGCAATTCGGTTTCATTGCTGATTAAAATCAACTGTGAACCTGCTTCAGAAATTTCTTCAAGTAAAAGGTTTAAGTTTTTACGTGAAAGTACATCCAATCCGTTGTACGGAAGATCTAGGATTAACAACTGAGGCTTTAACCATAAGGCCTTAACCAATTGTAATTTCTTATGTTCTCCGCTGGATAACTGGATAAGTGTTGAGTTTTTCAATTCTGAAAAACCTAATGCGGCTAAAATTCCGTCTACTTCATTAAATTGAAGTGCATGTTTTTTGCCGAAACTTTCCAATTCAGCTTTTACTGTGGCTGTAGTTTCTGTAGACTGCTTATTGTAACGCTGTTGATAGTAGAAATTAGACTGACCTTCTAAATCTTTAAATTGAAACCAATTAGCCACGTAATAGGCTAATGCAGGTAAGCTGCTTTGAGGATTAAAACTAGTTTCAATATTGCTGTAACTATGGCCTATTCTAGCAATAGCTTTTGCTAATGAGGTTTTGCCACTTCCGCTTGTGCCGCATACCAACCAATTTTCATTAGCATTTATAGTCCAGTTCAAATCCTGCAACACAGGTTTGTTCCGGTACTTTAAATTTAGGTTGGTGATATGGACGACGGGTTTTGACATTATATTGTTTTTGTAAGCAGCTGTATCAGATACAGCTGCTTTACTTTATTGTTATGCTGTTTTGATCGATTTCATTGCAGTCATCGCTTTTCTTAATCTAGCGCCAACTACTTCTACTTCATGAGAACGAAGAACTTCATTGATAGCAATTAGTGTTCTGTTATCAACTGAACCATCTTTACCTTCGTTAAAGTTTTTACCAACTAGGTCAGTATCTACTTTAGTCATGAAATCAGCTAATAATGGTTTACAAGCGTAATCAAATAAGTAACAACCGTATTCAGCAGTATCAGAAATAACACGGTTCATTTCGAATAACTTTTTACGTGCAATTGTATTTGCAATAAGTGGAGTTTCGTGTAATGACTCGTAGTAAGCAGATTCTGGTTTAATACCAGCTTGTACCATTGTTTCGAAAGCCAACTCAACACCTGCTCTAACAAAAGCAACCATTAAAGTATAGTTATCAAAATATTCTTGCTCACCAATTTTAACATCACCGGCAGGAGTTTTTTCAAAAGCAGTTTCGCCAGTAGCTGCACGCCATGCTAATAAGTTTTTATCACCAGCAGCCCAGTCTTCCATCATTGTACGGCTAAATTCACCGCTCATGATGTCATCCTGATGTTTTTGGAATAAAGGACGCATAATGTCTTTTAATTCTTCTGAGATTTCAAAAGCTTTAACTTTAGCTACATTGCTTAATCTGTCCATCATACCAGATACACCACCATGCTTTAATGCTTCAGTAATTACCTCAACACCGTATTGAACAAGTTTAGACGCGTAACCAGCATCGATTCCTTTTTCAACCATTTTATCAAATGAAAGGATTGAACCAGTTTGTAACAAACCACAAAGAATAGTTTGCTCACCCATTAAATCTGATTTTACTTCAGCAACAAAAGATGATTTTAAAACACCAGCTCTGTGGCCACCAGTACCAACACAGTAAGCTTTAGCTTGTGCTAAACCTTTTCCTTCAGGATCATTCTCAGGGTGTACAGCGATTAGGGTAGGTACACCAAAACCTCTTACATATTCTGCTCTTACTTCACTTCCTGGGCATTTTGGAGCTACCATGATAACCGTAATGTCCTTACGGATCTGCATTCCTTCTTCCACAATGTTGAAACCATGTGAGTACAATAAAGTAGCACCTTGTTTCATCAACGGCATAACTGCGTTTACAACGGCAGTATGTTGTTTATCAGGAGTAAGGTTGATCACTACATCAGCTGTAGGAATTAATTCTTCGTAAGTGCCAACAGTAAAGTTGTTTTCTGTCGCATTTTTCCATGAATCTCTTTTGCCTTCGATAGCTTCTTTTCTTAAAGTATAGGCAACATTTAAACCACTATCTCTTAAATTTAAACCTTGGTTAAGGCCTTGTGCACCACAACCTACAATTACCAGTTTTTTTCCTTTTAGTGCATTTACGCCATCAAGAAATTCTGAACTGTCCATGAAATCGCAAACACCTAATTGGTTTAATTTTTCTCTAAGAGGTAATGTGTTAAAATAATTTGACATCGTTTTATTGGTTTTGTTTTTAAGGTTCTTATTTACTTATTATTTATCGCTTTTTTAATTGATGACGCACAGCCATAATGGAAGGAATCATGTATCGGGAAAAACTGAATTGCTTCAATTGTACTGTTTAACTCTACACCATAACTGGTAGTAAAGGCATGGTAAGTTACGAAAACATTATTCCGTAAATCTTTAGCCAGGTCATCAATAGTACTGAGCATCAGTTTTTTTAAATCATTTATTTCTTCAGCTTCAATGAACTTTTCAGGTTTTGTCCCTTTTTGGTAAGACAAGATATACTGAGGATCGATAGTAGGAGTAAGCCCTGCTAGCTTATAGCAAAGCAATTGCTGACTTACTATTATATGTCCGAAATTCCAGATCATATTGTTGTTAAAACCTGTCGGCACCTCATTTAATTCTTCAATTGTTGATGTTTCAATCAACTCAATAAAGTTTTTTCTGGTTTGTCTTATCGTTGCAAAAAGGTAATTCTCCATCTTATAGTTCTATAATGTTAATTCGCTTTTTAGCGGATTACATGCTAAATACGTTTTTCTCTTTATCAAGGAATTCATTTTCAATCACATCCTCTCCCGGTTCTCTGCGCTCAAACTCTCTAAGTTTGCGGTTAAAGCCATCGCTGTCTTTAATGATCGCTACTCTTGCACTTCTAACAAACTCAATTAAACCGTAAGGTTGTAAAACCTCTATTAGTTTATCGGTTTCTTCTCTGTGTCCGGTAGTTTCAAAAACAGTATAATCTTTTCGGATCACAACTGCTCTTGCACCATTTTCGCGAAGCAAACGCTCTACTGATACTTTCTCTGCGATGGTATCTGTAGGTACTTTATACAGTGCCATTTCTTGCCAGATGATATCCTCGTTAGTATTGTAATATACTTTCAATACTTCAACTTGTTTTTCTATCTGACGGGCAAGCTTGCGAACTACTTCTTCAGTTTCGTGAATTACGATATTGAAACGGTGAATGTGTTCAATTTCTGAAGGAGAGGTGTTTAAGCTTTCAATGTTAATTTTTCTTCTTGAGAAGATGATGGCTATACGGTTAAGTATGCCGATTCTATTTTCGGTATATGCAGTAATCGTAAATTCCTGTTTTCCGGTTATTTCTATGTCGTTGGAATTGCTCATGATCTTTAATTATTTAAGTCTGATTTCGCTTACACTACTTCCTTGTGGAACCATTGGGAACACGTTGTGTTCTTTGGCAACCATTACCTCTAAAAGGTAAGAACCTTTGTGGTTCAACATTTCGTCGATTGCAGCACCAAGGTCTTCACGCTCTGAAACTTTTTTACCTGCGATGTAATATGAATCGGCAAGTTTTACAAAATCAGGGCTGGTAATGTCAACAAAAGAGTAACGTTTTTCGTGGAACAATTGCTGCCACTGACGAACCATTCCTAAGAATCTGTTGTTCAAAATCATGATTTTAACATCGATGCCACTTTGCATAATGGTTCCTAATTCCTGACAAGTCATTTGGAAACCACCATCACCAATAATAGCAACTACTGTACGATCCGGAGCACCAAACTTAGCACCAATTGCAGCTGGTAAACCAAAGCCCATAGTACCTAAACCACCGCTGGTAATGTTACTTCTGGTTTTGTTAAACTTAGCATAACGACAAGCAACCATTTGATGTTGACCAACATCGGTAACAATAACAGCGTCACCTTTGGTTAACTCATTTAATTTATTGATAACCTCGCCCATGGTAAGTTCACCAGTTTCAGGGTTTAGTTCTTTTTGTATAACTGTTTCTTGCTCAGTTTTATCATAAGCTCTGAATTCTTCTACCCATTCAGTATGTTCTTTTTGCTCAGCTAGTGCCGTTAACAACGGTAACGTTTCTTTACAATCGCCCCAAACCGGAACGTCTGCTTTTACGTTTTTATCAATTTCTGCAGGGTCTATATCCAAATGGATAACTTTTGCCTGTTTTGCATATTTATCTAAGCGGCCGGTAACACGGTCATCAAAACGCATTCCTATTGCAATTAAAACATCGCAAGAGTTGGTTTGTACGTTAGGACCATAGTTACCATGCATGCCAAGCATACCAACGTTTAATGGGTGATCTGTAGGGATAGCACCTGCACCTAATATTGTCCATGCTGCAGGAATACCTGTTTTCTCTACAAAAGCTTTAAACTCTTGCTCTGCATTACCTAATAATACACCTTGTCCGAATAAGATGAAAGGTTTTTTTGCGCTGTTAATTAACGCTGCTGCCTGCTCAATATATTCTTTTCTGATTAAAGGTTTCGGGCGGTAGCTACGGATATGTTCGCAAGGAGTGTATCCTTCGTATTCGAACATTTGTAACTGCGCGTTTTTGGTAATGTCAATTAAAACCGGTCCTGGTCTACCGCTACGAGCAATGTAAAAAGCTTTTGCAAGTACACTAGGGATTTCATTGGCATCAGTTACCTGATAGTTCCATTTTGTAACAGGAGTGGTGATGTTAATTACATCAGTTTCCTGAAACGCATCAGTACCTAATAGGTGTGCAAAAACCTGACCTGTGATGCAAACCATAGGGGTGCTGTCTATCTGAGCATCAGCCAAACCTGTTACCAGATTGGTTGCGCCAGGACCGCTGGTTGCAAAAACAACGCCGACTTTACCTGAAGTACGTGCATAACCTTGGCCGGCATGTGTGCCGCCTTGCTCATGGCGTACTAAAATATGTTGTAGTTTTTCTTTGTAATCGTATAGTGCATCATAAATAGGCATGATGGCTCCGCCCGGGTAACCAAAAATAGTATCGGTACCTTCAGCTATTAAACCTTCCAATAAAGCTACAGAGCCTGAAACAGTAGTAGTTTTTTTAGGTTCTGTTAAGGTTGTTGCTTCCTCGTGTGCTGTATCCATTGTTGTATATTTAGGTATAGGGGTTTCTAATTAATTAGTCTGTGTAAGCATCTGTAACACAGCCTTCGCTTGCATTGCTTACTTGTTTAAGGTATTTATAGAGTACTCCTTTGGTGACGGGCGGTGGTAACTGTGTCCAAGCCGCACGACGGGTTGCCAATTGCTCTTCAGTTAAATGGACATCTATTGAGTTGTTTACTGCATCAATAGTAATGATGTCATCATCATGAACTAGCGCGATGTTTCCGCCATCCCATGCTTCAGGAGTGATGTGACCTACCACGAAACCGTGAGTACCACCAGAGAAACGACCATCTGTAATTAAAGCAACAGTTTTACCTAAGCCTGCACCAATAATCAATGAAGTAGGTTTCAGCATCTCAGGCATACCAGGGGCACCTTTAGGACCAACCTGTCTGATCACGACCACATCTCCACTTTTCAGGCGTCCACTCTGGATGCCTGCCATGAGCGATTTCTCTCCGTCAAATACACGGGCTGGGCCGGTAAATTTCTCTCCTTCTTTACCACTGATTTTAGCCACAGAGCCTTTAGTTGCAAGGTTACCATAAAGCATTTGTAAGTGTCCGGTTTCTTTAATAGGGTCAGTTATAGGGAATATAATTTTTTGTTTATCAAAGTCAAGATCTACAGCATCAGCAACGTTCTCTGCTAAGGTTTTACCTGTAACAGTGATACAATCGCCATGAACTAAGCCAACTTTTATCAGATATTTTAAAACAGCAGGTACACCACCAATTTCATGTAAATCTTCCATCAGGTAAGTTCCACTTGGTTTTAAATCGCCAAGTACAGGAGTGCTGTCGCTGATTTTTTGGAAATCGCTAAGTTGTAAGTTTAAGCCTACAGATTTAGCCATTGCAATTAAGTGCAACACTGCATTTGTAGAACCACCTAAAACCATTACAGTTACGATAGCATTGTGAAATGCTTTATCAGTCATGATATCTGAAGGAAGGATGTTTCTTTCCAATAAAACTCTGATGGCTTTACCAGCTTCTAAACATTCATTTCTTTTTTCTTCGCTTAATGCAGGGTAAGAAGAGCTATAAGGCAAACTCATACCCAAAGCCTCGATAGCAGAAGCCATAGTGTTAGCTGTATACATACCACCGCATGCACCTGCACCAGGGCAAGCATTTTTGATTACACCCTGGAAATCTTCTTCTGCTAAGTTACCTGCTAATTTTTGTCCCAATGCTTCAAAAGCTGAAACAATGTTTAACGCTTTTCCCTGGTAGTTTCCAGAGTGGATACTTCCACCGTAAACCATGATAGATGGGCGATTTAAACGGCCCATTGCCATGATAGAACCCGGCATGTTTTTATCGCAACCAGGTATAGTGATTAATCCATCGTAGTATTGTCCACCACAAATGGTTTCAATTGAATCTGCAATAACATCTCTTGAAACTAAAGAATAACGCATTCCTTCAGTTCCGTTTGACATACCATCACTAACACCAATAGTGCTGAATGTTAAACCGACCATGTCATTTTTCCATACACCATCTTTAACAATTTTGGCTAAATCATTTAAATGCATGTTGCAGGTGTTTCCATCATATCCCATGCTGGCAATACCAACCTGAGCTTTATCCATATCTGCTTTAGTTAAACCAATTCCGTACAACATTGCTTGTGCAGCCGGTTGTGTAGGGTCTTGAGTAAAAGTTTTACTGTAGCGATTGATTTCTGGTGTTTGTGACATATTATGTGGTTAGGTCTTTTTTGTTATTTACTTATTATAATAGTTATATGATTACTTCGTAATTCTGTTTTTCTAATACCAAAGATCTGTAGGTACGTTGTATTGTTGCGCCAACACTCTCTGTCCATTTTAATGGGAATGTATATTCGTCAACTGATGCTATTCCCGCAATTTCGGTAGCCGTGCCACAGAAAAATGCACTATCTGCATGCTTCAGATCTTTTACGGTTAAATGCTTTTCGACAATTTCTATATCTAAAATATGACATAGCTCTATTACTGTAGCGCGGGTAATGCCTGGCAAAATGTTTCCAAGAGGAGGGGTATACAATTTGCCATTTTTTTCAATAAAGATGTTCGCGCCCGGAGCTTCGGCAATATTTCCATACATATCAAGCAATAAAGCTTCATCAAATCCTTTGCTCTTGGCTTCTGTAGTGGCTAGTATAGAGTTAACATAGTTGCCGCTAACCTTAGCTTCAATAGGAGTGGACTTTGGGTTTGGGCGCTCATAGCTTGAGATTGAAACTTTAAGCAATTTATGACCAAGGTAAGCGTCCCAATCCCATACACAAATCATGATCGAAGCTTCTTTTGCTGCAACCAATGACATAGCTGGTGGACAGTATATTAAAGGACGGATATAAGCATCCTTTAAATTGTTGATTTCTAATAATCTATAAGTCTGCTTTATTAATTTGTTGATGTCCCATGTAAATGGAATATGTACTAATTCTGCAGAACGTTTTAATCTTTCGAAATGTTCTCTTGCTTTAAAAATACGGGTGCCGTTGTGAGTGCCGTAGGCTCTTATCCCTTCAAAAACTGCATAGCCGTAGTGTAACGACTGACCATACAAATCGGCATTTGCATCGGCTGCTTTTTCGAACCGCCCATTTAGGTAAAGAATGGTATTTGAGTTGAAATATTGCATTTTTTGTTAGGTATGTTTTTGTATTTTAGATGTTTCATTAAAAAAGCGCCACTTGTGGTGGCGCTCTAGTATATTTTAAGTATTAAATATTCCTTTATAGCGCCTTTTCCTTCTGAATAATCAGTAGGAGACTTACATTGACAATTACAGTAAATAAGACGTTGATTGAAAGGTTCATATCGTTGTTTAATTTCTTGTTGTTTTATAGAATCCAATTTACCTCTTGGCAGTTAAACTATCAATAGGCTAATGAAAATAAATCAAAAAAAATATAATTCTGTTATTTTTTATTTATTTGAAATAATATTCTTAATTGTATGTTGTTTTCATATCTTAACGTGGTGGTCGCTATACCAAATATGAAATCGGTATTCGGTATAGGTGTTATGCTAGCATTATAAATTCGTGAGTTTTCTTCCTAAAATGTGGAAAACCTTGAAAAAGTTGATTGGAATGTTGGTTTTTTCAGGCCGTATTTTTTATGCATTTTGCTAAAGCGATCGTCATCCTGAATTTATTTCAGAACCACTCAAGAGAAAGACGGCTTAGCGAGTGCGAGGTCCTGAAATAAATTCAGGATGACGATTGCATAATAGGATGACGGGTGTGCATATAACGGATGCGCTTATAAAAAAAACAGCCTGTATCAAATTATGATACAGGCTGTTTTAAATATTGTATGATTAAATATTAGGCAACCCCTTCGGCTAACACAATAATTTTGTTTTTTAAAACTTCAACTACGCCACCTTTAATGTTAAAGGTTTGATCGCCAGCTTTACATTTAATAATTACAGGTCCATCTTCTAAAGTAGAGATGATAGGTGCGTGGTCATGTAGTATCTGGAAAGAACCCATTGTACCCGGAACAGTAACTGCTGTTACGTCACCTTCAAAAACTTTCTTATCTGGGGTTAATATTTCTAGTGTCATATATATATTATGTACGCTTTAAAAATTAAGCGTTTGCTTCGGCTAATAGTTTTTTACCTTTTTCAATAGCTTCTTCAATGCTTCCAACTAAGTTAAATGCAGCTTCTGGATACTCATCAACTTCACCATCCATGATCATGTTAAATCCTTTGATAGTATCTTTGATGTCAACAAGAACTCCTTTTAAGCCTGTAAATTGCTCAGCAACGTGGAAAGGCTGAGACAAGAAACGCTGAACACGACGTGCACGTGATACAACTAATTTATCTTCTTCAGATAACTCGTCCATACCAAGGATTGCAATAATGTCTTGTAATTCTTTATAGCGTTGTAATGTTTCTTTAACACGTTGAGCTGTGTTGTAGTGCTCATCACCTAAAACAGCTGGAGACAAGATACGTGATGTAGAATCCAATGGATCCACAGCAGGATAGATACCTAACTCAGCAATTTTACGAGATAATACAGTTGTAGCATCTAAGTGGGCGAAAGTTGTAGCCGGAGCCGGGTCAGTTAAATCATCCGCAGGAACATAAACAGCCTGTACAGATGTAATTGAACCACGTTTAGTTGAAGTAATACGCTCTTGCATCAAACCCATCTCAGTAGCTAGAGTTGGTTGGTAACCTACAGCAGAAGGCATACGACCTAATAGTGCAGATACCTCAGAACCAGCCTGAGTGAAACGGAAGATGTTATCAACGAAGAAAAGGATATCTTTTCCAGCGCCTTCGCCATCACCATCACGGAAATATTCAGCAACTGTTAATCCTGATAATGCTACACGAGCACGTGCACCAGGAGGCTCGTTCATTTGACCGAAAACCAACGTTGCTTTAGATTCTTTTAATTTTTCAGTATCAACTTTACTCAAATCCCATCCACCTTTTTCCATTGAATGAAGGAAATCTTCACCGTAGTTGATTACACCAGATTCGATAAACTCACGTAAAAGGTCATTACCCTCACGAGTACGCTCACCAACACCAGCAAATACAGATAAACCAGCGTAAGCTTTCGCGATGTTGTTTACCAACTCCATGATCAATACTGTTTTACCTACCCCAGCACCACCAAACAAACCGATTTTACCACCTTTTGCATAAGGCTCTAGTAAGTCGATTACTTTAATACCTGTGAAAAGTACTTCAGTTTCAGTTGATAACTCATCAAATCTTGGAGGGGCATTGTGGATTGGTCTACCGCCAGCTTTGCTAACTGTATTAATACCATCAATAGCTTCACCAACAACATTGAATAAGCGACCTTTAATTTGATCGCCAACTGGCATTTGAATAGGAGCACCAGTATCTACTGCTTTCATTCCACGAACCAAACCATCGGTCGAGTCCATTGCGATTGCACGTACGCGGTCTTCACCAAGATGTTGTTGAACTTCTAAAACGACTTTCTGTCCGTTTTCTTTTTCAATCTCTAATGCAGAGAAAATTTGAGGTAAATGAGCATCGTCAGCAAAACTCACGTCAACTACCGGTCCTATAATCTGCGCTATTTTTCCAATGTTAGGCATATATTGTTTTGGGTAAAATTATAAATATCAATTTGTTAAAGGCTGTTTTATGGGCCTACAATTCGGTTTGCAAAGTTAAAATTTTTATACAAGAAATACATATATAAATAAAAAGTTTTTCCACAGTTTTTTAATCAATATTTTAGCGAGTATTATTGAGGCTCGAATTATGCCTTTTAACGCGTTAAATAGTGATTTTTGCTGTATTATTGGTTGTTGAAAATTGTAAAGAAACATAAATGAAAACCATACTTGTAACAGGAAGTAACGGCCTTTTAGGTCAAAAAATAACGGAGCGGTTATTTACTACGAAGCAATTTAAGCTAATTGCAACATCAAAAGGAGAGGATCGTTTTCCTGTTAAGGATGGGTATATTTATGCTGAAATGAATATTCTGGATCCTCAGAATGTTAGGGAAGTTATAGAACGTTATAAACCTGATGCGATTATTCATACGGCGGCTTTAACCAACGTGGATACTTGTGAGGATCAAAAAGAACTTGCCTATCAGTTAAATGTAGAATCAGTAAAAACCCTGATCTCCATTTGTGAAGAATATGATATCCAACTGGTGCATTTATCAACCGACTTTATTTTTGATGGTGCAAATGGACCTTATACTGAGGAGGCTGCTGTTAGTCCTTTAAGTTATTATGGGGAAACAAAAGTGGAAGCGGAGGAAGCTGTTAAGACTTCGAAATGCAAATGGGCAATATTGCGTACTATATTAGTATACGGTATAGTGAGTGATATGAGTCGGAGTAATATAGTGTTATGGGCTAAGGGTGCTTTAGAAAAAGGCGCTCCAATAAATGTGGTTAACGATCAGTGGAGAATGCCTACGCTTGCTGAGGATTTAGCCGATTGTTGTTTACTTGCTGTTGAGAAGGATGCGCAGGGGATATATAATGCTTCTGGAAAAGACATGATGAGTGTTTGTGAATTGGTAGAAAAAGTAGCTGACTACTGGAAGCTTGATAAAAGCTTGATTCATGAGATCAGTGCAGCAACGCTTAATCAAACTGCAAAACGACCGGTAAGAACAGGATTTGTATTAGATAAGACTATTCATGACCTAGGATATAATCCTCACAGTTTTGAGGAAGGACTGGCAATTTTGGATGATCAATTAAAGAAGTAGTTACCAAGCGGTCATTTTTTGGTTTTTGATTTGAAACAAGTCGTACACAAATTTATATTTGAAAAATAAACTTAATTACAATATGGCATTACAAGTTGGCGATAAAGCCCCAGATTTTAAATTATTCAGTTCTGAGTTGAAAGAAGTATCTCTTTCAGATTATAAAGGGAAAAAAGTTGTAGTACACTTTTTTCCGATGGCATTTACAGGTGTTTGTACTGCTCAGTTATGTACTATGAGAGATAGTTTTGGTTACTATGAAGGAATGAATGCCGCAGTTGTAGGTATTTCAGTCGATTCTCCTTTTACTTTGGCTAAGTTTAAAGAAGATCAAGCTTACCAGTTTCCGTTACTTTCGGATTTTAACAAAGAAATCTCTCAATCTTATGGCGCATTTTACGAGGATTTTGTCTTTAATTTAAAGGGTGTTTCTAAAAGAGCGGCTTTTGTTGTGGATGAAGAAGGAAAAATTAGCCATGCTGAAGTTTTAGAAGATGCAGGTAATATGCCTGATTTTGATGCAATTAAGAAAGCAGTAAAAGCATAATGCTGCCCTGTAAGGGTAATGCTTGGAATAATTTTATAAAAAATGTTGTTATTTTGAATTTCAAGCATTACTTTTGCAGTCCATTAACGAAACGGAATTAATAAAAGAAACGCATTTGTAGCTCAATTGGATAGAGCATCTCACTACGGATGAGAAGGTTTGGGGTTCGAATCCCTACAAGTGCACAAGACAGGATACAGCTAAAAACTGTATCCTTTTTTATTTTATGGCGTTTTTGAGTATTGAAGGGATCAAGCGGAATTCTTGGGGGGAAGGAAATAAATTCTTTCTTTTGCCTTTGTAAATCAAACGACAATTTTTATTTTGAGTCAAGCCGAGTAAACCGGATCAAGCGGAATTCTTGGGGGCATGAAACTTTAAGCATAGATTTTAGAAAGTCTGAACAGAAAGAATTTGACATCTCTTACCCCTCTAGAAGTTGCTCTGAAAGCTTTGACCTTTGCAT
>NZ_JABSNU010000026.1 GCF_013266735.1 Pedobacter foliorum | reverse complement strand
AGTGTTCTTCACTCAGTGCTCCGGTTACCAAAGAAAACCAACCTCCCTGTAATTCCGTTACGAAGCCAGGAGCATCAATTTGTTTTTTGCGAAGATCATACATCCGGCGGGCACAACTTGGCGCATCACTTAGATTGGCTACATAATAGTTGTCGCAATCGAATACCTGCGACAATTCAGGGTCTTTACTGGCCCTGGTTTGGGCAGTAAGGCAGGTAAACAAGGGTACATCAATGCCATTGTTTTTATAAGAATGATACAAAGCTTTTAGAAAAATTTCTTTGCTTTTAGTGCCATGTGCATCGTATTCATTTTCAATTTGAAACATAATAATTCCCTTCTGTCCCTTCTTCTTCCGGCTAATCTGTTCCGGGGCTAATACTTTAGAAACCGCATTGTACCAATGAACAGACCATTTGATATGTTCAGGATCGGCACTGCGTAACCACAAATCGCCTTTCCCTGGACCAAGCTTGGCTAGCCAGCGGGGATAACCTCCGCCCGACCACTCAGCACAAAGAAATGGTCCTGGACGTACAATGGTGTAAAACCCAAATTCATCCTGAGCCATCTTTAACCAGGCTTTCAGGTCTTTAAAATCGAATTTGGAATTATCGTTCAGTCCTGAGGGCATTGTGCGTTCATGCCAGTTCCAGGGAATGTAAGTTTCCACGGTATTAAATCCCGCTTCCTTGATCTTTCGGAAACGATCACGCCACAGCTCTTGCGGACAACGGAAATAATGGAAGGCGGCACTATATATAAAAACATCCTTCCCCTCAATGCTCATGCATGAGCCATCATAACGGATGCGATCTGGATGAGCAAACTGTTTTACAGGCAATGATGATGTTGTTAATTGCTGGGCCCATACAACGCTATTTATATTCAGGAACACAAAGAGTATCAACCCAATCACATTCCAACTTAACTTTTTAATCATTATCAATTTATATTTTTTTTATATTATTCCAGCCATGGACATCCAACAAAAAAATGATTTTCAAAAACATAACATTATTCTCATGTAGAACCCAGGGTTTGCATTTAATTCACCCCTCTTCATGGCTACTTCAAAGGACTAACTTTATTGGTCTTTTTACAGATACTATTTTGACCATTTTTGACGTTATTTTTGCCAAATAAAAATCCATTAGACAGCGTAATTATACACTTCTGTTACTTCATTAATTCGTTTCCAGTACTATGGATATGGAATCCAATAGAAAGGGGCTCTAACCAGCCCCTTTACTTCACCTATTGTAACGGGTCAAAAGTTCCGCCCCATTCTTTGTTTTGTTGTAATTTGGAATTGCGATCTAAGTCATCCTTTTTCAAAGGATAAAACCAATGGTTTAAGTCCAGATTAAAATTGTAACTATCATCGCCATCCATATTTTTGATAAAGTCAAACCTAAATTTGCTACGAATCTCTGGAGTATACATATCAGTTGTCCAATCAAAATTATTTAGATCCGTCTGATTTTTTAACACCACATGTAATCCAGAGCGATATTTAATTTTATTCAAAAGATCAAACTTTTTCCATCGGCGTAAGTCTCCCCAACGCTTTCCTTCGTAGGCAAGTTCAATAAAACGCTCATCCATATAAGCCTGGCGAATTTCTTCTTTTGAAGATGCTGTTATTCCATATTTGCCATCAGCGGATTGAATGCCAGCTCTTTTCCTAATTTTATATAAAACATCAAGAGCATCAGCGCTTTTATCTACTTCGTTAGCACATTCACCTAAATTCAGCAAAACCTCTGCAAAGCGAATCTCAATCCAATCTGTGGATGCCTGACCTAACAAAGCCCTTGTTAAAGAACGGTCCAGTCCTTTTAGCTGCCAGTATTCCGTACTGCTGCTTCCTACTCCAGTAGACAATTGATTTAGAACTAAAGAAATATACCTGAATCCTGAAGTTGAACCTGCATCCGGCTCAGTCCGCCAGGCATTCCAATAACTTTGTCCCTTAACAAAATCATCTTGAGTAGGATAAACTGTACCAGGACAAAAAATCACATCATGGAAGCGAGGATCACGATTCATATAAAAATCATTCACCATCTGTTGGTTATACACAGGATCGCTTGCCAAGCGATCCAAATCCATTACAAACTTGGATCCATCGGCCTTTGGAAATGCCAGTAAAAGTGGAAGAATTGCTTCATTATTGTTTGCACTACCACCTGAAAAAGGCTCTGGATGTATACTGGATTGGTTAAATGCATGATCTGGAAAATAAAATTGGTTCACCATAATGACTTCCTCGTTACGCTCTTTATACCAGATGTCCGCATACTTCCCTTGATAAAGGCCTTTCCCATTACTGGTTAAAAAGTTAAAGGCGTCCAGATTCGCATCATATGCCTTCTGCCATCTTTCTTTATTACCGGAAGAATTGAATAAAGGACTGGCAAACCACAACAGGACGCGCCCTTTAAACGCCATTGCTGCGCCTTTGTCAATGCGGCCATATTGATTGTCATCCCACTTTGCGGGTAAATATTGTATAGCCAAATCTAAATCCGCCAAAATTTGGTTCACACAATCCGTCGTACTATTTCGGCTAACCAGCAGAGATTCGAAATTACTTACATCCTGTGGTTTTAGTATTAGTGGTACTCCACCAACTTCTTTCACCTTGGCCCAGTAGTCCCAGGCTCTCCAGAAGAGTACTTGACCTGTTAACCCTTTCTTCTCTCCATCATTGAGTACATTTGCCGGCACGGTTTCTACCTGCTCCAGGAAAAAGTTAATTTTATCAATGTTGGAGTAATTCAGTCCATAACCTGAGTTTTCTATCGATAGTTGTCCTCTGGTATAAGATCCCATGTCTTTGGGTCCATTCATCCCTTCGTCGGTGCCATTTGCATTTACCGGCCATCCGGGCATCATTCCGCCTTGGATGTCATTCACATAGGCAGTAATCATCGTTTTATTTGTCCACACATTCTCGGGACTTATTGCACTGTTATCTTTATAATCCAGACGAGTACATCCAGCAAGCGCCAAAACTAACGCGAAAAATATATTGAATTTGAATTTCATTATTCTAGAATTTTACGTCAACACCAAAACTATAAGACCGTGTTATAGGAAATCTTTTTCCTGACCCCATTTCAGGGTCATATTGATCAAAACCGCTAATTACAAAGAGATTGGTTCCAGAAAGGAACAAACGAACATTCTGTAATGCTCCTTTAAACACAGACTTTGGAATATCATACCCTAAAGTCAGGTATTTCAAACGCATGAAGTCAGCTCTTTGATACCAAAACGTACTCGTTTTACTATAGGTACCTCCTTGGTTATAGGGCTGTCTTTTTGGCAAGGTAGCGCCGGGATTATCAACAGTCCAGCTATCTGTATACCAATCTCTCCACATGCGATGCCATTCCGCGCCTTCCTGCAAATCGATAAAGGATTTCCATTCGCGCAATCTTCCGGAGAACATCATATCCAAACTGAAGCCTTTCCAGCTTCCTCCCAGATTCAGTCCAAACACAACTGGAAAGTTCTCCGATCGAAGTATCACCCTATCCCATGAATCTATGACGCCATCAGGAGTACCATTTGGTCCCGACAAATCGTTATACACCATCATTCCTAACTCAGGAGATTTACCATCAACCTTATAATTTGGATTTGCAGCATTAAATGCATCCAGATCAGACTGGGTTTTAAGGATTCCAAAATAGTCATAACCTGTAATGTAATTACTTGACTTACCTTGCTTTATATCAATACTTTGAGCATTCTGTGCGAAATCCTGTTTAAGGACTTTATTCCATCCATAGGACATAGTGGCTCTGGCAAAATAACTCAGGTCATTGGTTTTTCCGTTATAACCAAGAGACAAATCAAATCCCTGTGCCGACATTTCACCGTAATTCTCTTTTGGCATCGATTGACTATAAGTAGTAGGCAAAGTCGTCTGTCTGTCACCTAAAATATCGTAAGAATCTCTATGCCAATAATCAAGTGACATGTTCCATCTTTTTGCAAAATTTATATCAACACCGGCATTGTAGGTAAGCGCCTTCTCCCAGGTTAAATTTGGATTAACAACACTTCCATACTTAATCCCTGCGTTCGTTGAAGGGTCTGTTCCCAAATAGGATGAGTTACCCTGTCTATATGAGTATTGCCACTGCCATCCACCCACTGCGTCATTCCCGGTTAATCCTACTGAACCTCTAAACTTCATAAAATCTATAAAAGGTACATTAAAGAACTTCTCCTTGGATACTATCCATCCAACTGAAGCAGCAGGGAAGAATCCCCATCTTTTATTCGGAGCGAACTTCATCGATCCATCCTCACGGAAAGAAAAATTAAATAAATACTTTTCATCATAGTTGTATCCGAACTGCCCGATATAAGATCTACGACCTTCTTTCCAATCGGTGGCACCATCACCATAGGTATCTTTACGGTCAGAGCTTGCCGCCCAAAACTGATCTGTCAGATACACAGGAAATGTTTCACGACCTGCAGACACACCAGATCCACTTGATTCGCTCCATTCAGAGACCAATGATCCATAAACATTGTGTTTCTCTCCGAAAGTATTGTTATAATTCAGCTGGAAATTTAATTGTTGGGAACCGTTCCAGTTAGCATAGCGTTCAATCACATCCTTTGATGGCCAAGTTGCTTTGTGGTACCCGGTAATATCGGCATCAGCGGTTGAAAAAATATGTGTGGAATTGCCGATAAAACGAGTTGTTGCTATATCATATGTGGTTAAAAACCTGTTGGTTATTTCATAATGCCAGGTTCTTCCATATAATGCTTTGGCACTCAACCCCTTTAAGAAAGGCATATTATAATTTATGCTGGTCGTAAATGTTGGATCCAGATTTTCCTTTTTATAATACCCACTGCTACCGTCTGTCCGAGACATTAAGTTCCAGCTACCGGATCCTAATAATTGTCCTCCATCAGTATAGTAAGGAGTTCCCGGATTATCACTTAATAGACTTTGATAAGTACCCTCTGAATTGAACTCCGGATCTACACTTTGTGGTCTTGCATTTGACAATGAAAAACCTACAAACGCTTCGACATTTTTAGTGATCTCAGCAGTTGTGTTCACGCGTAAATTCAGGCGATCATAGCGCATTGGGTCCAGAAAACCTTGCTGTTTAATGTAAGCTGCGCTGGCGAAATACTTGACTTTCTCGCCTCCCCCATTTACACTGAAATTGTGTGTCATTGTGGTTGGTGTTACCCAAGCTTCTTTCAAGTGATCATAACCATAGCCATTATTGATTCCTTTAAGATAGTTAATATCATCCTGTGACCAGAAATCCGCGGTTGTGGAAGTACCGTTGATCCTATTATTTAATTCAAACGTTTCTACTGCGGAGGTGAACTCCTGATTTTTTGTGCGTGCGTCAGCACTATAGCCGAATGAATATTGAAAAGTAGGTTTACCGATCGCTCCTCGTTTTGTGGTTACAACGATAATACCTCCAGCTGAACGGGCGCCATATACAGCCGCTGCAGCAGCATCTTTTAAAACGGAGATGTTATCAATCTCGTTCGGACTCAGGTTATTGAAATCACCGGCCCCGCGGACAACCCCATCAATCACATACAGTACATCTTGGGTGTTCCACGATGACTCGGTACGTATTTTTATACTTGGTGTAGCACCCGGTGTCGCATTTGGAGTACTGACATTTACACCTGCCAATTTACCTGCAAGCAAATTCCCTACTGCAGTAGTTGGAATTGTAGTCAGATTCTCATCCATTTTCATTGTGGCTACCGACCCGGTTAAAAGACCTTTCTTTTGTTCAACATAGCCCACAACTACCATTTCATCTAAGGTAGAGACCTCTTCTTTCATTACTACGGTCATAAAATTTCCGTCCACCGTTTTCTCCTGTTTAGAAAAACCAATGATGGAGAAAAGTAAAATGGATGAATTGTCCTTCACTTCGATGGCAAATTCACCATTATTATTTGTCGAGGTTCCGTTTGAAGTGCCTTTTTCTTTTATGGATACATTAGGAAGGGGTTCACCTTTTTCATCTTTTACCACTCCCTTTAACTTGACGTTCTGATTTATACTAAAACCGGAGAGTATCTTTGGGAAAGTTTTTCTTTGAATTTCAGTAATAATGATCGTTTGATCTTCAATAACATAAGATAGATCGTCATTTTTAAGGATGGTTTTCATTACCTCATCTAAGGTTGCATTTTTAAAATCAACATCGATTTTCTTTTCATCACTAATTTTCTTATCCGCGTAAAATACATTGTATCCTGTCTGGCGGGTAATTTCAGCGAAAACCTGGTCAAGTCTAGCGTTTTTCTTTACCAAATTTACTTTTTGGGCCAGGCTTGATGCGCTGACCTGCATCAGGCTGAGTATAAGCATTAGTGTTGTTAACTTCATCACTAATAAGGTTTTTCGCAGCCGGAATCGTAAGCCGGCTGCATTGTTTAAAACAATTAAATTCATAAATTTGCATGGTTTGGGTAATACAAAGAATTGTCGTAGATTTTTTTTTGCCGATTTTGATCGGCGAGGGTTGCTCAAACTATAGGCGTGGAAGTGTCAGAAACTTTCATGCCTTTTTATTTAGCCCCTATACGTTCAGGTCAACATCGTAAATTTTTGCTCATGGTGTTAAAGTTTGGTTTATGTTTGGTTTATTTATTAAGCTTATTTAGTTCAGCGGATCACGATCACTTTTCTTCCCTCTATTTTAAAATTTGCTTCACCGGTTAGTGCGATACGCTTTAAAACCTTTTGGAAGTCATCGGCTCTGCTAAGCGTCCCACTGAAGGTTTGCTGTTTTGCAGTTTCATTTTCATATACCACATCAACGTCATACCATCTGGCTACTTTTCGTAACAAACTTTCCAAGCTTTCCCTTCTGCACTTAAATTCACCTTCCTTCCAGGCGATTGCCAGAGATGGGTCTACCTCCTTTACTTCCAGTCGATTTGAGTGATCAGACATTATGGATTGTTGGTTGGGTTTTAAGATTACGTTGTTAACGTCTATTCTCCCCTCGACCAGCGTAGTTTTAGTATCCTTCTCGTCCGAATAAGCGTTTATGTTAAAGTGAGTACCTAATACCCTTACTTTTTGGCCTGTACTCTCTACCACAAAAGGATGCAGTTTATCCTTTGCAACTTCAAAATAAGCCTCTCCATCAAGTTTCACCCTACGTTCTCCATTTACTGTTAGCGCAGGGACATAAGTTAAACTTGAGGATGCATTGAGCCAAACCCGTGTTCCATCAGCTAAAGTAATCTGATAGGTTCCACCACGCGGGGTAGAAATAGTCATTGGTGTAGTTTTATCAAAAGTACTGACCTTGCTCCCATCACTATATTTAACCTGAGCAGCATCTATTAAGACTCCTTTTTTTGCCTCACTGAGTGTTATCCTTTTGCCATTGTCAAGAATAAGCGTTGCCTTATTCCTGCCTGGTTCTATAACATTACTTGATATAGTGGGATTAACTTTGTCATTATTAAGGTGAGCTGTATTTTTAAATAGATAAACAGTAAAGACAATTAACGAAATTACAGCAGCTATTGCAGCGATCCACTTTGGTAATTTCCCTATCGGTGGTTCAGCATGAGTTATTCCCAGACGAGTTTTCACTTTTTGCAAAGCTAAATCCTCATCGTATGCTTTAAATGATAAGTTTACCGTATTTAAATTTCTCTCGTTGCAAATTTTTTCGAAGACAATCCCATTTTCAGGGAGCTCTTCAATCCAGGCCAAAAGTAACTGAAGCTCTGGCTCAGTGATTTGGTCACTGATATAATTTGCAATCAGATCTGCTACTTGTAATGAATTATTAATTTCTTCTTTGCTCATACGCTAATTCATCCCATTTAGGGGCAATTACATATAGAACAGGAAGACTTTGATTCTATCTAAAGGAATTAAAAATATTTTTTTTTAAACGTGAACCAGGGCGCCCCCGATGCACAATATAGCCATGGCAATAGTAAGATCTTCGTTAGATAGCTTCTTACGTAGGAGTAAAATCCCTCTCATTTTCTGATTATTGACTGTACTGACACTTACATTCAATTCTTCTGCTATTTCCTTCGGTGTTTTGTTATCCTGAAAAGTCATTGAAATTACCTTCTTGCATTGTTCTGGCAAGGTATCAACAGCCAAAAATAGCCTTCTCACGACTTCGGTCTGAATTAATGATTCTAATATAGTAGTATCGGATTGTATTTCTCCTTGAATTAAAGAATCCTGATATTTCGTACGGACTTTCATTTTTTCCAACTCATTGAAACAAGAATTGTGCACACAGACATAAAGAAAAGAACGTAGACTTGCCAGTGTTTTAAAGTCGTCCTGTTTATGCCAAAGCGAGATGAGCGCTTCCTGGGCGACGTCTTCTGCCTTATCCCTATCTCCGACTATACTTTGAGCGAAATGACAAAGAGATTTATAAAAACGCTTAAAAATTTGATCAAAACAGGACTTCTCTCCGGACTTAAAAAGCCCGAATAGTTCATCATCCGTAAGTGAGCAATAAACAGTCATTTTATACTTTCGTTATCCCTATGGTTTAAATCAACCCAATATAAACATAGCTAAAGTAAAAAAAATATTGCACATAACAATCGATTGCCAAACATATTACATATTTTTCTAAGGGAATACAAAGGTCTATCAATCTGACAGTTTTATCAGTTTTTTGATAAAAATTCCCATATGGGAAGCCCTGCAGTCGATTCTTTTTCAATTAACTAACTATTTTTCTTTCGAAATCGATTTTTCATTTAATTTAAAGTTTAACAAAAAGGCCTCCAAAAACACTTGAAGGCCATTTTGTTTTTATCGAAGAAAATTATTCTCAAAAAAAAATCCCATATGGGATTTTTTGAACGTGCCCTCTGATATACTCCGAACACACCAATTCCTTAATGATTTGAGGGTTGTTGCAGACATAAAAAGATATATTGACAACATGAGAAATACGCGTTTAGCATATCCTCAGCATTGATTATTAGTGCAGTAATTACAATGAAAATCGTCATCCCATGTGGGAAATCTGCAAAGACTTGATTTCCCACATGGAGTTATTAAATTCTTAACAAGCCTCTTCATCTGGTATTTATAAGTTTTCATTTAAACTCACAGTTTTCTATAACTAATGTTGCTGCACCAAGAAGTTCAGACATATGACCTATTTCAGAAACGACAATAGTAGTATGCTCCGCCAATCGTGGGATACAAAACTCATTTATGGCTTGTTGTACCGGTGCCATTAATATTTTACCGGCCATTGCTCCTCTTCCACCCAGTATGATAAGCTCAGGATTCATGATATGGATAAGTGTTGATAATCCTTTGCCAATTAAAAATGCCGCATCTGAAAGAATTGAAACTGCTAATGGATCGCCATTTTTGGCAGCCGCCAAAAGATGATCGCCGGCAAGTTGTCTGGCATCAGCAAATAGGCTTTCCATTCTCGATGTCGCACCCATTGCCATTTCTGTTCTGGCGCGGTCGACGAGCACAAGCAGGGATGTTTCTACTTCCAGACACCCTCTTTTTCCACACGAACACAGTTTATTGGTATTAGATAGTGGGATATGACTAAACTCTCCGGCATATCCACTGTGTCCTCTAAAGAGTTTCCCGTTAATTACCATCCCCAAACCAACACCCCATCCAAAATTAACCACCATAACATCTTCGTAACCTTTACCGACACCAAACTTCAATTCTGCCTGAGCAATAAGGCTGGAATCATTATCTATGAACACAGGTAGATCAAGTTCTTTATTTAAAGAATTAGCCAGCGTACCGCCATCATTTAAATTAAAAAAACTGTGGTTAGCACCCTTTCTGGCATTGATAAATCCAGGCATCCCTATGCCCACCCCAAGAAGGTTCTCCTTTGATATGCCTGATTCAGAGATATTATTTTTTATAAAGTGCACTAGTTTCTCAAAAGCCTGTTCTTCGTCGGATAACTTAAGTGAAAGGGTCTGTATAGATCCTTGTTCCTCATTTAACAAATCATAAATAGCCATTTGAGTAACCAGCTGATCCATTGCTACTGCAACAACAAAGCGCTTTTTCTCAGGATTTAAGAGGAACGTCGATGCCCGGCGCCCTCCGGTTGACGGTGCCAAACCAGATTCGCAAACATAACCTTCATCAATTAAGTCATTAACAATAGCCGTAACCATAGGTAAGCTTTTATTACTCAATACACTCAATTCTGTAAGCGTTAGCATTTTGTTATAATACAAATGCTTTATTATTTCATTGCTTAGCTTTTGATGTTTCTTTATCGTAGTAGCCACTGCTTAATATTTGTTTATAAAAATTCCACCCAAAGTAAAGTACCCCGTAAACCGTTGACTGCTCAATATCCTCGGCCCTTTATTCCCTGGTGCAAATTGATCTTGTTGTTCTTCGAGCCAATTTTGATTACCAACGCCAACGCTAAGTATACTTTCTAAGATTTGTTTATCCAAAGCATTTCTTTGTAAAGAGTTCACATCCACTTGCTGTTGCTTCACCTGCCTTACTAAATCTGGAATTTTAATGTTCATTTACAATTTTACGGCAACTGTTTGCAATTCACACACCAACAACAATCATCTGATAATGTGTATTTTACATTATAAAATAAAAATAAAAATGTCCATTTATGGACAGTGTGTTCACTTTTATTCACTGTCTTGTGCTGCTACAGCTTGTCTTTCGGACCTTTCGTTTTTAATCTTTTTTCCTATTTTGAAAAAAGCCGCCCTTCCGGGCGGCTTAAACCAAACTACCAACCTATTAAGAATAGGATATGATCTTTTATTGTTTATCCCACCAAATGCGTCCTTTTGTATCGGTTGTTCCCGTTCCATAAGCAGGGTCTTTACTGATCATCGCTTTAATCGCGTTATCATAGTTACCCCTATTTGGTTCAGATCCTGAAGTTAAATTCAAAGAATTTCTTCTAGGGATAAGTAAGTTTTTACTCCCATCATATAAACTCTCCAGATATGCAATTCCCGATCCGTCCCCGATCTTACCATTGTTTCCTGCTCTAACGTCAGTAAACTGGGGGTAGCCGGTACGTTTCCACATTGCCCAAGCTTCATCCGGTTGCATTAAAAAATTCACCCAGGCTTGGGAGTAAATACTTGGTAAACCTGTGTAAGGTAGTTTAGAACTGAAATCTCCCATCACGACATTTGTTGCATTAGGTACGTTAGTAGCTACCGCAACCTGTTTGTACAGATCAAAAGATGCCTGAACGCCTAAATTAAACCATGTTTGCGCAGATTTACCCAGTCCATTGCCTCCTTTTTCTGCAATTTCTGCCATCATAAAACACGTTTCAGCATAGTTCAAATAGAATGTTCTCATCTTGATTGTAGCGCCATCCACGTAAGATTCATCATCGTGCATTAAAGCGCGGGACGACCTCGCGTCAAAACCACCAAAACCACCATTTTTCACAAATAACCTAGGTTGAATGGCCGATAGATAACCTAAGTTTTGGGTTCCGCCAGTAACCGTAAATGTTTTAAATCGATTGGCACCATAAGCGCCATAACCTGGATCTACTGAAGCTGGAAATGTATGTTTCCCCCAATATCTTTGCTGATTCTCTGGCAACAGCAAGGCAGCCTTAGCCGCAGCATCCCCATTCTCTTGTACATTCTTATAACCAGAATAATTGGTTCCAAAATCATTTTCGCGAATCATAAACTTAATTCTTGGATCGTTAGTAGATTTCAGGTATTCTACAAAAGGATAAGCAGCATTAAAACCAAACAAAATAAGGTTAATGTCATCCACATTATTATTCCAATCTCTGGTCTGGTTATATCCAAATGAGCCATCTGTAGTAGAGATGATATTACTACCAAAATTAGCGGCAATGTCGGCCAATACAGTAGTTAAATGCGGAGCATCCCGTTTTTCATATCGCTGCGCAATTTTTATCCGTAGTGTATTGGCAAAGGCCAGCCATTTATTATAATCACCACTATAAAATAAATCCTGGGCGCTAATATTTTTCTGGCCGTTTGGATTATCCTTTATTAAAGTAGCTGCTTCTTTTAACTTTTGGTCAAATACAGTATACAGATTGTAATCGTAATCATATGCTGGTAATGGAAACGTAACGGCATTAAATGCCTGGGTATAAGGCATTGCACCAAAAATATCGGCCACTCTCCAGGCATGGTAAGTGTCTACAATTGAGCAAATGGCTTTCAAGCCCTGATAAGCAGATCTTTCAGCATCAGACATATCATCAATCTTAGCGATAATGCGATTCATGTCTCTGCCAACACCGGTATAATAATCCTCATAATAGACAAAACCCGGGTTAGGCCCAGTGTTTTTTCCGGGATCCCAGTATGCGCCAGCCAATCCATTTGCATCCGCGCCTTCAGGCGTAACGTACTGCATGTATTTCATGGATGTGGTGTACCTCGCTGCTGAGCGGTCTCTGCCATTTATATTAATATCAAGTGTGGCCCCTGTAAATAAGAATTCTGGCGCAACATCATTTAATTTTTTTGGGTTTGTATTCAGCTCGATCATTTCCTTTTTACAGGATTGACTCAAGGCTGATAATGCAAATAATACGATTATATATTTATTTATCTTTTTCATGTCTTATGATTGAGGTATTACAAGGTGAGGTTAAGCGATACGGCGAAATTGCGATAGAATGGAACTCCGCCAGTGATGTAGGGTCTGAAAGGATCATTACTTTGCAAAGATTCAGGATTTTGATCAGCCTGCAGCGTTTTATACAGATAACCAATGTTACGGGCTGTAAAGTTGATCCTCGCCCCTCTTAAATGAACACTGTTTGCAATAGCATTGGGCAATTTGTATCCCAAAGTAATTTCGCGTAGCATGATCCATGAGTTTTTAGTCACAGAGCCATTGGTGTTCAGGTTGGTACCCCAGCCATAAAAAGTATTGTAGTATAAAGATGCTTTCCAAGGCTCCACTAAACCTTCATTGTATGCCTGTTTGAAAGTCTTACCGGCAATACTGACACCTGGTTTAAGCGGACTCATTTGACCTTCATTGAATACCGCATTAGGTATTACCCCATCGTACCGGGTTTGACCATTGTAGGAATCCGTACGCATTACACCACCGTGTGCCTGATCGCGAAACTCAAGCGTTTGTTCCAATGTACCCTGTCCCATCGCATAGCTGTAAGATTCTGAATAAACTGATCCGCCAAATCGTCCATCTACCTGCGCAAACAAACTAAAATTCTTATACCTTAAATTCGCAGTAATACCTCCAACCAGGTCGGGTTCAACCTTTCCGATTTTAATCCTAGGCTCAGCCCCACCATCATTGGTCACCAGGTTGTAGTCCTGCATCCTGTATTTTACATTTGGATTCGTGTTTTCCTGAATACTACCTACCTCTATTAAGGGAAGACCTGTTTTTGAATCTACTTTTCCGGTTGCCCAGTTTTCTCCGGTCAGCACACCAAATTCTCCTCCTTCATAGGCATAAACGTTTGCACCATCATATCCACCACTTAGTTCCCATTCCTTAATTCCGTTACCAAAGGATACAATTTTACTTCTATTCTGCGCTAAATTTACAGCGAAGTCAAGGCCCCAGTCTTTACCTCTAAGCGGAGTGAAATTCACCAACAATTCTAAACCCTTGTTCTGTATATTACCTGCGTTGATAAATAATTTGCTGTATCCGGTTTCCATTACAGCGGGCAGATTCAGCAGTTGGTTGATCGTATTGGTCTTATACCAGGTAAAATCAACATTGATCAGCTCTTTAATCAGGCCAAAATTCGTTCCGAATTCCCATGAACGTTGTCGCTGAGGCTTCAAATTTAAATTTGGTCGTACATCTGCGTTAATCTGGCTGGCCGATCCGACAGATTGGTTATTCTGGTTAAATATATTGGTAGGAGAATACCCGTTTCCGGTAGAGAACGCTCCAGCTACACCCGCGTTGCCGACGTAAGCTAAAGAGGCTCTCAAACGAGCAGAAGACAACCAGCCTGGCATGCTCGCCTTAAAGTGATCATAAAAAGAATACGAAAGGTTAACTGCAGGATAAAAAACGGTATTATTATTGGCTCCGCCAGTAACATCTACAGGATAGGTTAAGGTGGATAACCAGTCATTACGTCCTGATAGTTCCAGGTTAAAATATTCTTTGTAGTTTAAGTTCAGTACCCCTGCCAGTCCTACAGTCAGCAGGTTCGGATAACTAGGGCCATCCCCATTTGCATTATAGTAAATGTTATTTTGAATATTTGATGCAGAGTTTCCTAAAAAGAATTGATTAGGTACGGCCAGTCCTCCGTTGGTACTGGCGCCATAATTTTCAGACAGCCTGTTCCCGTAAATCTCGTTAAAAATTCTTAAATCGATGTTCAAATCATCATTGAATGCCTTTTTAGCCGCATGAGCCATAAATAAGAGCGTATAGTCAGTTGAATAAGAACCGCTAGCGCCATAATAGCCCCCTCGATTGTCTTTATCATTACCATAGTTCTTTTCTTCACCGAAGGTTTTTTGGTAGTTGATGTTTGCTCTGGACGATAAATCTAACCAGGGCGTTACCTGCGCTTTTAACTGTAAATAAGCCAAAACCGAATTTTCACTTTTTGTATAATTGTTCTTGTCAAATCTTGAAAATGCGTTAACCACACTACTTAAGTTACCGAATGCACCCGGTTTTACGGAATTATCGGCATTGCGGTAAGTATTGTACCAGTCCTGCATGTCCAGGTTTCTTGGCAAATAATAAGTATTAAAGGCTAGGTTCTGCCCACCACCGTAGTAATACCTCCCTTGCGAAAAATAGTTGGAGGTCTTTGTGTTTGCATAAGAGATACCGAAATCAGTTGAAAATACTTTATTGATTTCACCACCAACTTTCAGGTCAAATGAATTTCTCTTCAAACCGTTGTTGGGCAGCATTCCTTTACTTGAGTTATTAGAATACGATAAACGATAATTGAATTTATCACTTGCTCCACCGATAGCGATATTGTTGTTGACGTAACTACCATTTTGATAGAAGGTTTTCCAGTTGTCGGGTTGCGCAGAATAGGCTGTCTTACGGGCTGGGTCAAAAATAACAGGATGCAGACTTCCGTCCATTGCAGGACCCCAGCTACCAACCGTCTGGGCCTGAGTACCATCAGCGGCAAAATTACCTTCCCGTGTTAATGCACTACCCTGGCCGTAAACATTCTGAAAAGCCATTGGGCTTTTATAAATTTGCTGCGTCTGATAGGTAGAATTGATTTCGATGCCCAATCCTGAGCCTGTTTTACCTTTTTTGGTTGTAATTACAATTGCACCGTTCAAGCCACGGGATCCATAAATGGAAGTGGCAGCGGCACCTTTTAACACCGTAATTGATTCGTAATCATCCGGATTTAAGTTTTTTAACTGTGAGCCACCATCTGCATTATCCGCATCCGATAGATTGTTCATTAAAACATTTCCGTCTACCACAAAAATAGGCTGATTATTTGCCTGTCCAGGTTGATTTCCTAGGACTTTTGCTCCCCTGATCTGAATGAATGGGGAAGTCTGAACACCGGCAGCGCTCATCACGTTGATGTTCACCCCGGCAACTTTACCCTGCAAAGCAGCGATAGGATTCACGGTGTTGGTACGATTTATTTCCTCTCCCCCTACACGGGTAGCAGAATAACCCAGATTCTTATCGAGTTTCTGGATACCCATAGCCCCTTCTACAGTGACTTCCTGTAAGGCATTACTACTCGGCTCCATGCTGATGTTTATTGTTGAAGAAGCGCCGACTGTAATTTCTTTGCTTTTGTATCCGATGTAACTAAATTGAAGAATACTCCCCTGTGGTGCTGAAATAGAGAATTTACCTTCCCCATTGGTAATGGCAGTAATGCCCGAACCTTTTACCTTTATGGTAACCCCAGGTATGGGCAGGCCTTTTTCATCTACAATCTTCCCCGAAATATCTATCACCATTTCAGTTATGGATCGCGGGAACATTACCGAGAACGGTTTGTCTTTCACAATTATAGAATTGCTCTTGATCACAAAAGTAAGGTTCTGATTTTCGAACACCTTTGTTAACACCTCTAAAAACTCTTCATTGTTTACCTGAATACTTACAGGTTTGGCATTTTTAAGCATTGTTTCGGTAACTAAAAAATCATACCCAGTCTGTGTTCTGATCTTTTCAAACACCATGGTCAGGGGCGCATTTTTTTCAGACAAGGTGATTTTTTGCGCAAACGAGTTCGCACTTAGTTGTAAAATCACTGTGGTTAATAATAAAATGGTCAGTTTCATAACCAATAGGAGTTTTGTTACGCCTCTGGTAAGAGCGCATAAGTTTGGTTTCCAAATTTTGTACATTTGTTCAGTTTGGTTTACGTGTTAGCCCGTTCATTGTCGAGATGCCTGGCATTACACAGTTAAGATTAATTGTTAAATTATTCAGATATTCCAGACCAGGCCAGGATTTCGATTAGTGTCGGTTCCTGGCTTTCTTGGATTATTGATGGGTAGTACTACTTCATCACACTAACCCTCCTTCCTTCAATTTTAAAGTGAACAGCATTGGTCGTCTCCAGCATTTCCAGTACCTGATTTATATTTTTAGTTCTCGAAATGGTTCCATTAAACTTCTCATCAGAAATGCCCCCTTTAAATTCCACATTCACATTGTACCATCTGGATACTTTTCTCATGATGCTTTCAATATCCTCTCGGTGAAACCTGAAATAACCGTTTTTCCAGGCCACAGCCTCTTCTGTATCTACTATAGAAACTTCAATGGTTTTATTTTTCCAAACCTGTGCCTGCTGGCCCGGCTTAAGGATAGAAGTACTTTTTAAAACAGAAACCTTTACACTTCCTTCCAGCAAGGTAGTTTTCTGTATGCCTTCCTCCTGATAACTGTTGATGTTAAAATGTGTGCCCAACACCTCCACTGTTTGATGGTTGCTTACCACTCTAAAAGGAAGTTTCTTATTGTGGGCAACCTCAAAGTAAGCCTCCCCATTCAGTTCAACCTTACGCTCTCCCCCTGCAAATACTACCGGATACTTTAAAGTAGATGCTGCGTTAAGCCAAACACCGGTTCCATCAGGAAGGGTAACCTGATACTGCCCCCCTTTCGGGGTCTCGATCACATTGTAACCATTCGAAGACAAAGCCGAACCGGTATTAATATAGGTTAATTGCCCCTTAGCTGTTTTTGTGATCAGTACCCCACCTTGACTGGCTACTTTGCCTGCTGCTCCCCCAGTTAGCGCAACTTTAGATCCGTCGGCCAGAGTCAGCATGGCCTTGTTGCCTCCCGGCGTAATGACGTGCCTATGCTTTGATGCCATTTGCTGAAGCGGTTTCGTTTTATGAGTTAAGAATAAAATCCCTACTGATGCGATCAGTAAGACTGCAGCCGCTACTGAAATCCATTTTAATAAAGGCAGCTTTACCGGCTTCTTTGAAACAGGGGTTGTCTGATAAATTGCCTGAAGTATGGCTTCTCCTTTTTCCGGATCAATATCCACCTCATTTTTAGGCATTTCATAAGCTTTAAAAAGCAATTCCTTAACCAGCTCCTCGTGCTCTGGTAAGGCCATCAACTCAGCCATTTCTGCCAGCTCTTCGGCAGAAGCTTTCTGATCAATTGAAAGTCCGATTAAATATTCAAGTCTGATTGCGTCCATATTGAATTCTCCTTAAATGCTTGTAACAGCATTATATCTGGTTAAAAAAGAATAGACAATAACAAAAAGACTTTGGGGGGTAAGACTTAAAAATATTTTGCAGAAATGTATAGCCCAACAATTAATGGGGCATCTTTCAAATACACCATGCAAAAAGCACGAATACTTCTCATTGCCTGATCCAGGTTCCATTTCACGGTTTCAGAAGATACATTTAAAACCTGTGCTGCTTCATCCCGTTTCATTTCCTGTTCCTTGATCAGCTGGTAGGTAAGCTTCTGTTTTGGAGGGAGCTGTTCAATTGCCAGCCTTAAAATGTGCGCAAACTCTTTATCTTCGGCTAAGTAATCGGTCTGCCTGTAATAAACTGAAATTGATTCTTTAGCTGCATTAAGAAGTTTCTTCTTCTCATTTTGAACCTGTTTTATTGAATTATAGGTTAGATTCCTGGCAATGGTATGTAACCATCCTCCAAAATTCTCCAGATCAGGAAGCATTTCCCGGTTAAGCCATACCTTTAAAAAAGTATCCTGAAGAATTTCCTCGGCCATCCATTCATCTGCCGTGATTCTTAATGCAGTTGTATAGATATTTGCCCGATATTTGTTGAACAACAAACTAAATGACGGCTCATCACCTCCTGCTACTTTCTGCAGCAGAGACAAATCATCATTCTTGTTGGTCATCTTCATGTTCGCCCTTTATTTGGAAGTATTTGGTAGGTATAGTTAAACTAAACAAATCTGTATATAATTTCCTTAATATTTACCAAATAAATCGAATTAAAATTTTATTGGCCATGATTCATCAAGTATTGTTTAGCAAAACTAAACTTTCATTATAACAGCAGAACTTGTCTTTCGCATTGCAATTAAAAGCTTTTAAAATACAATATTACGAAACAAATGTTTAGTAATATTTAATAAAATGGTTCCATATGTGATACCGTTAATGTAAATTAGCCTCAAATCCTAAGTCGACGCAAAGCCTGAGTGGCAGCAACAAACTCCTTAAAAAATCAATTGAAAAGATTTTGTGCTCCCCTTCGACCTGAACTCAAAAAAAACATTGATGATTTAAGGAAAATTGCACGGATTAGTGAGTTGGTTGCCCAGGAACCCCTTAGTAGAGATTTTTCGTTAAAATACAAGCGAACCTTGAAAAGAAAAAAGGATAAAAATAGGCTCTTTAGTGAAATTTGGCCGATAATGGTTTCATACAAGGGCTAAACAATTCAATTCAAATGGTGCAACACAATCTCTAGTAGGGTGTTTTTTATGTGTATAAAAAATCACATTATCTCTACTAGAGATATGTTGAAAAACGAGTTCATCTCTAGTAGAGTAATTTGAAGTATCAAACTCGCTAAGGTTGGGTTCCGAATACGATAGCAAAAAACTCTCGAATTCATATTTCTCAAAGGTGAAGTATTGACCTTTAAAGCTTGAGCTCATCAATCTGCTTTTGGAAAAATATATCGTAGTTTCTCTATTCTTTCCTGCCACACAAAGCTGCACGGCGAGATTCAAGCTTTAGTTTAAGAGCTGCCGTTTCTTTCAGCTCGAGACGTGAGTAACTTTCATAGGTACTGATCAGCTCAATTATCTCAGTAAATTGGTGTAAAGGATAAAAACAAAATGCAACAACCCGGAAAAAATGCCCGACTATACATTGAGATGCATGTCTAAGTCATTACTTTTTGAATAGGTAGGCGGTGTTTCTAAGGCGCTAAATTCGTCGGGTTCCTGCTCTTTACCCTCAGCTCTGCAAAAAAGAATATGATTTTGTTTCGTATCATTTATTGTTAAGGGGGCAAACTATTATTGGTGCTGCAACGATCGCAGCACCAAGGATTGGTCAATAAACTTTAGAACTTCGCCGAAACGCCCAGATTTATAATACCATTATACCCAAAACCTAACTCCGCAAAAGCACCTATCTTTCTACCCGCTCTTATACCGAAAGCATTGATTTGATAAGCAATATCCGTGGTACTCGCTGTTTTAGTATTGGAGGCATTGTCGGGCTTGGTTTTAGCAAACGATGTACCTACACTAATCCCTGAGTATAACTGAATTATCTTATTCACATATCGGTAATCAGTTCTAGCCATAAAAACATTATAAGTATTTTTATAATACGAGTCAGCAGTATTTGCACCGGAAATAGCTGATCTTGATGACGTATTCGAATATAATACACCAGCGCTCAAACGCGGGGTCAGGTAGTAATTAAAACCTACCATGATTGGCCCATACCGATGGTCAGTGCTACTGCCTACTAACCCTGCAGAACCTAATGAAGTAGCCATATCAGACAGACCATCTACTATTTCCTGCGCAGAGCCTATTCCATAAGCTCCATAAACTTCTATTTTCTGTGCCCTAACCAGCGTAAAACAACTCATTAATAAAGTTACGAGAAATATTTTTTTCATGTTTTAAATTTTCTCCCAAATTTAGCAAATTTTAAAAAGCAGCGTTAAAAAATCTCATATCGGATAGTTTACCCTGCGTAGCATTTTTCTGCAAGATTCTTAGGATTTTGATGTCAATATTATCAGATAATAAAAAAGAGGGAATCTCATTGCTGAAATTCCAGGAAAACTGTTAACGGCAAATTCAGCTCCGATCCCAAGGTTTTTGGTCAGAAAATATGCACCTTCTAGTCCAAGAATTATATATCTTCGACGCTAAGTTCATTAATCCCTATCCACCTGTGCGCAGATGAAGAAAAAAGTAACCCAACTGGTAATTGTAGGCATTCTTTTATGTTATAGTCTTGGAACTTTCGCACAAACGGCTTCACACATCAAATATAAGGCTTCTCAAAAAATCGGCCTGACCCTAAGCGGTGGTGGCGCCAAAGGATTGGCTTATATTGGTCTGCTTAAAAAGATTGACTCGTTAGGGATAAAAGTAAATTACGTTACAGGCACCAGTATGGGCGGCATTGTTGGTGGCTTATATGCCATGGGGTACACCGGCAAGCAATTGGAAGATATTGTTAAGCATATTTCATGGGAGCGTGTACTAAGCAACGGCGTCCCTTTAAACCAAATCAATATTGAAGAAAAAGACGAGTACAGGAATTATTTAGTGGAACTTCCTTTAAAAAATGGCAGACCCCGCTTATAACAATTGAAAGCCCTTTTATTTTTATAGGAGAAAATTAATGTCAAAAAAAAATCCCATATGGGATTTTTTGGATGTGCCCCAGGATATATTCCGAACGAACCAATTCTTCGAAGATTTGAAGGTAGTCGCGGAAATAAGACGGTATATCGACGACATGAGATATACGCGTTCAAAGTTTCCCAAACTATGATTTTTGGCTTTTTAATCCTACTCGTTTTAGATCAAGAATGCCATCCCATATGGGAAATTTGCACATTCCGATTTCCCCATATGGGATTTACTATTTAGTTCAAATAAGGAGGGGATTTTAATACTAGAAATCCCTAAAAACTAAACATCCACATTTGAAAATATTTACTATAATCTCCTTTATCTATTGTAATTGTATTTTTAGCAACCCAATAATGGTACTGGTCTTTCACAGGTGAAAAGTCAAAATTATTAATATTTTCTGTCTTTTGAGCCGTATAAATAACCATTGCTTTTTTTGCATTAAATGGGCTAACCCATGACGTGACTACCTGATAATCATTACCCATCAATACTTTGTCGGTCAACACCCTGTCTTTTAAAATCTTCACAGGCATTCGGTCAATATATTTCTTCAGAAATATGTTGCCTTCTTGCGTTCCAAAAATAACGAGGTCACTATTAGCTAACGGCATTTTTAGTGCTTCCTCGTCAGTTATGATTACGCTATTACTGGAGATCATGTTCCGGTATTTTATGACGAATGCTTTCAGAGATGCCTGAACGTCCTCGTTCGCTTCATGAGTACCCAAGATAAAATAGGTTGTACTATCACGAGCGAAATCATAAGGCTTTGGAATTTTAGCGACCTCAGGCTTTCGGAACTCTTCTACCTTTTCCTGTAATCTGTAAATGGTGTCTTTGTTTATGCCTTCAAACGCAGTTAGAAGTATAGGCACGAAGCTTTTAAACGTGGGGTATTGCTCACGATGCTTTTCGTAATAAGCCAATTTATCTATTATAACATCTATGTAAATAAAGCGCTTCCCGAATTCCTGCTTATAAAAATTAGTAAAGCCAAACGCATTACCATAAAATTGAGCTGCTATCCTAGTTACTGCAGCCCTAACCACGTGTTCATTTACTGTAACCCCCCATTGCCAGTAACCTTGGCTTTTCATCGATTGCTCGATAGGCAGGTACAAAAAATCCACTTGATTCAATTTGTCTGTAAATCGGTCTATTTGAGACAAAAAAGCCTTCAGAGAACTTCTAAAGGCTTTCGAAAAATGTTTTGCAAGAACCTTTCCCATATGGGAAACTTTGTTTGTGCTCCCAGATGCATTCCGAACACACCAATTTCTTGAGGATTTGAGGGTTGCTACAAACATGAGAAGGTATATTGACAACATGAAAAATAGGTATTTAACACATCTTCAACGTTGATTCTATGTGCAGTAATTACCATAAAAATCGTTATCCCACATGGGATTATCCTCATATCTTGCGTTCAAAGTAAAGGACTAACTTTATAGGACTGGCTTTTTGTTGACTGTAAAATGAAACCTGTATCAGACCGTTCCTTTAAAAATCACATTATAGGACCGGACAATATTTTCATTTCGTAACCCAATCCAAGTAATTCTCTTGATCTAATATGGTAAATAAAGCATCAGGATAAGCTTTCCCAAAAGCAATTGGTTTCTTCGCATTGTTATTTTTCCACTTGCATTCAAATGCATGTAGTTTCCCATTATGAGATTCTATCAGGTCTACCTCCTGCCCATCATAAGTCCTCCAGAAAAAATATTGAGGATAATGACCGTTATAGGTGTTATTTTTAATCCTTTCGCTCAGTATATATTGCTCCCACAGTTGCCCAATGTCATTGCGTTGGCTTAAAGGGCTAAAATTGTTGATCAGTGCATTTCTTAATCCATTATCAAAAAAATACCATTTCTTACTTTTAGTTACTTCTTTGCGCAAGTTGTTACTATACCCTGTTAAGGGATAAATAATAAATACTTTACTCAATAGATCAAGATATCGTTCTACGGTAATTTTATTTAACTGTAAACTATTTCCAATCTCTACTGTACTTACCTGGCTTCCAACTTGCCAGGCGAGCATTTGTAATAATTTGTACAACACATCTGCACCTTTCACATTTTCTATGGTCAATAAATCCTTAAGCAGATAACTGCTGACCATTTGTTTCAAATAATTCTCTTTTTCCTGTAAACTATCTAAATGCCACAACTCCGGATAACTGCCATAAATCAATCTTTGCTCTAAATTTCTTGCAGTAGTTATATAATCTTCAACGGTTGACAATTCTGTTTGAGCGATTGGATATAATTGATAAATGATGTTTCTTCCAACTAACGGCTCTCCAGTTGCATATACCAGATCAAAGCTACTACTACCAGTTGCAATGACGGTAATACCTTTGATCCCGTCAATCATCAATTTCAATATTTTACCGATCTCAGGTATCGTTTGCGCTTCATCTATAATCACTATTTTCTTACCGCCGATCAGTTGAGTATAATTTGCGATTGTCCGACGCTGCAAAATTTCCGAAATCTGCATATCTTCTCCCTGAAGTAAAAGCGTATCATTGGGATATTTGCTCACAATATTTTCAATGATAGTGGTTTTTCCAGTACGACGGGTACCATACAACATCAGCACTTTTTGAGTACCTAGTTTTGCAACCATTTGCTGCTGCGCTAATCTTGGTATATTCATTTTTGATAATTTAGTCACACGACTGACGTAATTCATGTAAATTAAGTCATTACACTGACGCAATTTACAAAAAAATTAAGTAAATAATAAATAATGACCTAAATGATAGCAGCTGATCGGATGATTATCCAAATATTTTTTTTAAAAAAAAGACCGAATTCCGTTGTCATTCGTGCCCCTTTCCTTACTAAATCCCAATCTCTGCTGATGATCTCTCCGCTATTTTTAACCGTCCAGCGACGTCGTTTAATACATAAAGCGACTTTTTGACCACGCATCTGAAAATCCTGAATACTGACCTCTGGAAAGAATCCTTTGAACTCAAGGTCTTTGTTGAAATAGCCATCGGGGGCTATATTTTTCTCCTCAAGGTAGATATTCAACATCTTACCTTCTTTTTCTACCTGCGTTAATTCAAAATAATCGAGAATACCTTCCGGTAACAATAAACTGACCAGGGTTTACTGGATCAAGCGGAATTCTTGGGGGGAAGAAAATAATTTCTTTCTTTTGCGATTGTAAATCAAACGACAATTTTCATTTTGAGCGCAGCTGCAGAAACCCTTATCAGTTTATTATTACCAGA
>NZ_JABSNU010000025.1 GCF_013266735.1 Pedobacter foliorum | reverse complement strand
AAAATCAATAAGTTAAATCAAATTTAAAACGAAAAAAAACAACTTAAATTGTTAATAATCAAGACTATAGGAATACAGGTAGACGCAAAAGAGCCCGTATCACGATTTATGATACAGGCTCTTTTCAAACGAATGCCTTGCAAACCTATCCATTCTGCTGATCAAGCCATTTCTTCTCTACAACATAAGAGATGATCAATCCCAAACCTCCAAAAATGAAGATCAATCCGAAAAATAGTGCTGCTGCTTGTTCATCTTCTATACTTGTTTGCATCACAATGAATAATGCAGTAAGTAAGCCTAACCCTAGGCCAACCATCAATAATCCAAATTTTAAGCTTAAAAAAGGAGTCGGGGCACTTTGTCTGGCTTTTGCTATTCCCGGATCTATTCCTCGTTCTATCATTGCCATTTTTTCTTTGTTCGACATGTATCTTATGCCAAATACCATCGCTGTTGCGCAAACAAAAAGGCTTATAAATACTAATTCTGGTCCCATATTATTCTATTTTAGTGTTCTATTATGTTTTGTTATTCCGAATTCGAATTCGTGTTCTGTGTACTATGACTACATCAAAATTTATCAGGTTACACAGATTTCAAAAAAATGTTTCTCGCAGATATTTTATCTTTATTTAAGCAGCAGCTCATTTTTTATCCTATGTAAAGTGATCGGCAGCTCAATCACCCTAATTTTGCAGAAAAAAAATTATGAACTGGATCATTTTAATTATAGCCGGATTGTTTGAAGTTGGATTTACCACCTGTTTAAAGCTGTCCAATAACTTTACTAACCTTAAATGGAGTGTTGCCTTTGCAGCATGTATTATGTTAAGCTTTTACTTCTTAAATAAGGCAACTCAAACCTTACCAATGGGAACTGCATACGCTGTGTGGACGGGTATAGGTGCTGTAGGTACCGTAATAGTCGGGATTGTATACTTTCAGGAGCCAGCTAATTTCTGGCGTATATTCTTTATTGTAACGCTAATTGGATCGATATTAGGGTTGAAGTTCTTTGCAGGAAGCCATTAGTTTTACGCGTTCGTCATCCTGAATTTATTTCAGGACCTCTCAAGCGCTATTCCGCCTTGCAAGTGCGAGGTCCTCCTGAAATAAATTCAGGGTGACGACATAATTCCTGTAACCTACAGGCATGCACTAGCGTCATAGCTTGTATATGCAACAGCAAACAGACCAAGACTTAATTACTGAAGTCCTGATGGGTAATACCGCTTCCTACTCGGAGTTGGTAAAGCGCCATCAGCGCTTTGTATTTACCCTTGCCGTTCGCTTTGCTAAAAACAGAGAAGATGCAGAAGAAATAGCCCAGGACTGCTTTGTGAAAGCATACCGGGCACTTGGTACATTTAAGCAAACTTCTAAGTTCTCTACATGGCTATATACCATAACTTACACAACAGCGATGTCTTTTTTGCGCAAAAAACGGATTGAAACGCAATCCATACATGGCGAAGAAAACGAACTGCAATTAGAAGGGCATAAATCTGATTTAAGTGGTAATTTAGCAGAAAGCAGGTCGACCAACAAGTACCTGGATGAGGCAATCGCTACGCTTCAGCCCGATGATGTAATGATTGTTACCCTATTTTATAAAGGAGAACAAAGCTTAGAAGAGATTGCTCAGGCATTGAATATGCCGGCAAATACAGTCAAAATCAGGCTGCACAGAGCAAGAGCGAAGCTTAAAGAGCGATTAGAATTTTTATTAAAAGATGAGGTAAAGGAATTGTTATGGAACTAAACGACGAAGAATTAACCAGATTATTGAAAGACATGGAGCTAGAACAGCCGTCTATGTCGTTCACTCGTAATGTAATGGAGCAGGCTAAGCTAGAAAGGGCTCCGATATCATTAAAAACACGCGTCGATAACCGAATTATCTATGGTATCGCTGCTATTTTTGTGGCCTTTATTGTTGGTGTTTTTGTATATGCAATAGCCAATACCAGCGTTACCTATAAATTGCCGGAGGTAAAAATAGACCTTGGCGGAGCAGTTGATAAGACTTTAACCCCAGGGTTTTTAGCTGTCTTCCTGTTTATAGATGTTATTATCGCATTGATATACTTTGATAGCATCCTAAGAAGAAAAAGGGCTAAAACCCTTTAAAAAACTATTTTATCTCTATAGGAAGCTCAACGAAAGTCTTATCCCAGGCAATAATTAAATTTGCCCCTTTGTCCTGCGCTGTAAAGGTAATGCATAACGATTCAACAGTACTGGTTAAAGCTTTTACCGGAACATCAACTCTTACCAGATCTTTGTCCTGATTGTAGAATAAACCCCATTTATCAGTCTGTTTATTGATGATCAGCGTCCAGATGTCTTTATTTGGAATAGCAAATAAGCTATAAGAACCGGTTTTTATCTTTTTGCCACCAATAACTACCGGTTTAAAGAATTTAATCTCTGTTGATTCATTTGCACCAACACGCCATACTTTGCCAAATTGCTCAAGCACACCAAAAATTTCGCGTCCTTTTTTAGCGGGACGAGAGTAGACTACCTTGATTAGAGGAGCCGAATCGTCTTTTGCTTTCGCAACATTAGTAGGGAAATAAGCAATATCAGCAGGGCTAGAGTCAACCGCAGGGAATTTTACATCCTGAGCCATTGTTTTGCCGGCAAACATTGCAAATAACGCAAAAACCAATAATTTCTTCATAGGGAGAAGGTGTGGTTAAGAAAACCGAGGTTTAGTATTCGCGTCCTTTTACGATTCCATTTAAGAAAATGGCGCCAAAAATAAAGCCGACGATGCCTCCTAAAATAGCAGCTCCGAAACTTCCGGTTGTAATAACAGCTGTTAAAATTCCAAAGAACATACCTAAAATGTAATAAACCCAGTCAAAACTGTTGTTGTTTTCTTGTTCAGTCATTATAATAAATACTTAGGCCGCAAAGATATTGATTTATTTTATCTGTGTATAATTTAATCTCTAATTGCTATAAAAATTAAGGCTTATTAATAACCGCTACAGTAAGTCTACTCACACAATTCATTTTGCCTTTATCGCTATAAATCTTGATTTCCCAGACATGAGTTTTCGCGCCAATATGCAGCGCCTTGCAAATACCCGTTACAAGCCCGCTCTTTACAGGGCGTAAATGATTTGCGTTTACTTCCAAACCAACAGCTACATACTTTTCAGGGTCGATACACATATAAGAAGCAACACTACCAAGGGTTTCGGCCAATACAACCGAAGCACCGCCATGTAATATTCCGGCCGGTTGATGGGTGCGTTCATCAACCGGCATGGTTGCAGTTAAAAAGTCTTCGCCCACCTCAGTGAATTGTATGTCTAAAAAGCCGCCCATGTGGTTTTTAGGACGGTTATTTAATTTTGCCGGAGAAAATTCAGTAAACCAGATCATAGATATCGTTCTTTAATGATTCCTAAATGATGCATAATATGGCCCGCCATAACGAACAGGATTGCCCTAACAGTAATCTGTCTTTCGGAAGCAGTTCCGCTTCGGTTAAGCTCCTTTTCTGTTAGAGACTTGAATAAATACAGATTCGACTTTCGTAAAAGGGCAAACTCTTCTGATAGACTTAACAAACTTCTGTCCGAAAAGTGTGCATTGGCTACATAATCATCCTCTTCAAAACCGGGTAGCGCATGTTGTTCACCACGGGCAAAGCACATTAGGCGGTACACGAATACACGCTCGGAATCGATAATATGACCAATCAATTCTTTGATGGTCCATTTTCCGGGAGCATAGGCGTAATCTGCCTTTTCTATTAGGGAATTAATAAAATCTGGAAATTCTGTGGACTGTTTTTCAAGTTGTTCCATTACATCGTCGCCAACTAGCTTAATGTATGTTTCAGCCCATACGGGGTACTCATGCGTTTGAGGTCGGTTCATAAGTTATGCTGCTTTTTAAAACTATACGAAATGTTGTGCCTTTACCAAGTTCTGATTCTTTGACGAATATTTGTCCGCTGTGGTAGTTCTCGATAATACGTTTGGTAAGGGATAAACCTAAGCCCCATCCGCGTTTTCGGGTGGTATAACCGGGTTGGAAAACGGCATCAAATTTAGATCTGGCAATACCTTTTCCGGTGTCGGTTACATCAATAAGAACTTCCTCTTTGGCTAAGTTTTCAATGATGTTTATGGTAATGGTACCCTCGTTTTCGATGGCATTGGCCGCGTTTTTAAGGAGATTCTCGATTACCCAGTCGAAAAGAGGGACGTTTAATAATGCACGCACCTGTTCATCGCCACTGATGGTGAAAATGATCTTGTCGGAGGTGCGTAATTTAAAGTACTCCACAAAATTGTAGATCACTGTGTAAACCACATGATCTTCTACGATTGGTTTGGAGCCTATTTTTGAAAAGCGATCGGTAATTACTTCTAAACGCTTAATGTCGTTCTCCATTTCGGCTATTAGCGGATCATCTTCGGCATCAAATCGTGACTTCATCAGTTCAACCCAAGCCATGAGGGATGAAATTGGTGTGCCCAACTGATGTGCGGTTTCTTTGGCCATACCCACCCATACCTGATCTTGCTCTGCCTTACGCGCGGAACTGAATGCCACATATGCTGTAAGTAGAAACAGGGCTATTACCGCTAATTGTATGTAAGGGAAGTAACGGAGCTGCGTTAAAGTGGTAGAGTCTTTATAGAAAATCCACCACCGTGTGCCATCCAAGCCGGTAATTGGGGTTGGAGAGTGCTGCTCTTTCATCTTTCTTAATTCGCGGGCGAAATAGGCAGGATCGTAGGTTACATTTACCTTTTTTTCAAGATCGTAATTGGTTTTGGTTGAATCTAAGCCCAGAAAACTAAGGATTTCCATCTTGGAGGAGTCCGTTATGATAATAGGCAGCTTAGTATTGGCTCTAATGAGCTCTATTAAGCTGGTATAGCGGTCGTCATCGTACATAATAAGCGACTGTTCTGTTACTTTTACATAAAGCTGAAGCTTTAATTGCTCTTCGCGCTCCACCTTTTTAACAAAGAAGTCACTATAAAAAACAGATGCTGTTCCAATAATAATGGCAAAGAACAGCAAAAAGAACTTCCATCGTCGTTTTTTCTCGTAAGGATTCATAGATTATGAAAAAGGCAAATTACAAAAATATATCTTTGCAGTGTTATTATGGAAAAGAAAGTAAGAGTAAGATTTGCCCCTAGTCCGACAGGAGGGCTGCATTTAGGTGGTGTACGTACCGCTTTGTTTAATTATCTGTTTGCTAAAAAGCACAACGGAACATTCGTTTTACGTGTTGAAGATACTGATCAGACGCGTTTTGTAGAAGGAGCAGAAGAATACATTGTTTCTTGTTTAGAATGGTGTGGAATGGCTCCGGATGAGAGTCCTCAGAAAGGTGGAGAATTTGGCCCTTATCGTCAAAGTGAGCGTAAAGCGACCTATAAACAATATGCAGATCAGTTAATTGCTGATGGTTACGCTTACTATGCTTTTGATACCCCGGAAGAGTTGGATGCTAAACGTAAGGAGATTCCTAATTTCACTTACGGATTGGCGACTCGCGAAGGAATGCGCAATTCACTTACTTTGAGCGAAGGTGAAGTAGCTGAACTTTTGGCCAATAACACGCCGCATGTTGTGCGTATTAAAATGCCTAAAGACGAATTGGTTTCCTTTACAGATCTGATTAGAGGACATGTAAGTTTTGATACCAACCTTGTTGACGATAAAGTTTTATTAAAGGCTGACGGCATGCCAACCTATCACTTAGCTGTTGTGGCTGATGATAAGGCAATGGAAATCAGTCATATTTTTAGAGGTGAAGAGTGGCTTCCATCTGCACCAATACATATTTTATTGTGGCGTTACCTTGGATGGGAAGACATCATGCCCCAGTGGGTTCATTTGCCTCTGATATTAAAACCAGATGGAAATGGAAAGCTAAGCAAGCGTGATGGCGACAGATTAGGTTTCCCGGTTTATGCACAAAACTGGACTGATCCTAAAACTGGAGATGTAACCAAAGGATTTAAAGAGCTTGGCTTTATGCCGGAGGCTTTTGTGAATTTATTAGCCATGCTTGGTTGGAACGATGGTACAGATCAGGAATTGTTCTCTTTAGCAGAGCTAATTGAGAAATTCTCTGTTGAGCGTATCAGTAAAGCGGGTGCTAAGTTTGATTTCGAAAAGGCCAAATGGTATAACCACGAGTGGATTAAAAATGCGGATGCTGAAAAATTATTACCAACTGTAAAAGCTGCATTTGCTGAGCAAAGCATCGAAATTAAAGATGACGCTGCTTTATTGAATGTAATCAATTTGGTTAAGGATAGATGTAACCTGTTGGGCGATTTTGTTGCACAGGGCGCTTACTTTTTTGTGGCTCCAGTTGAGTATGACTTGGCTGCGGTAAAACCAAAATGGACAGCCGAGAAAGCTGCATTTTTTGATGCTTATACCTCCATGATAACTGATAACGCTACTGCTGCGGAGTTAGAGGAGAAATTTAAGGAACTGGCGGGAACACATCAATTTAAACCAGGTGAGTTAATGTTGCCACTTAGAATAATGCTTGTTGGTGGTAAATTTGGTCCTGGAATATTTGATATTGCAGTTGCTTTAGGCGCTGCGGAAACTGTACAAAGAATAAAAAACGCGGTAACTGCTTTTAACTAATTATTCGTAAATTGGTATGACAATTGCCTCAGGTTCTTGTCATACCAAATTAAAGAATAATTATATGCAATGGTTCGGAAAAGGAAGCGGTAATATCGACGATAGAAGGGGAATGAGTGGTGGCACCATAGGTGGCGGTGTTGGTATTATCATTGTAGTTTTAGGTCTTCTTTTTGGGAAAGATCTAACAGGGTTGGTTAGTCAACTTCCCGTAAATAATGTTACACAAGCTGAAGGTAAAAAAGGAGACCCGACTGATGCAGAGGGTAAATTTGTTGATGGAGTTCTGGAATCAACAAACCAGGTTTGGGAGCAGCAGTTCCAAAGCTTAGGTAAGGAATACGAGAAACCGAGGATGGTATTGTTTACCAATATGGTGCAATCAGCCTGCGGAAACGCAAGTTCTGCTGTAGGGCCATTCTACTGCCCGGGAGATCATCAGGTATATATCGATTTGTCCTTTTATCAGGACTTAAAAAATAGATTCGGTGCAGCCGGCGACTTTGCTCAGGCTTATGTAATTGCTCATGAGGTTGGTCACCATGTACAGAATTTATTAGGCATTTCTGATAAAATGCAGAGAGCCAGAGGGCAGTTAAGTGAGGTTGAGTACAATCGCTTATCTGTTAAATTAGAATTACAGGCAGATTTCTTTGCCGGTCTTTGGGCGCATCATGCTCAAAACCTAAAAGACTTTAGATTAGATGAAGGGGATATAGAGGAAGCTTTAAATGCGGCCAATGCTATTGGTGATGATAAATTGCAAAAGCAGGCGCAGGGAGAGGTTGTTCCTGATGCTTTTACCCATGGAACATCTGCACAAAGAATGTATTGGTTTAAAAAGGGTTTTGAGACCGGAGACATTAATCAAGGGGATACTTTTAGTTCAAATCAATTATAAATAAGCCTATTAGTTTGTTATTCCTTTAAGATATATATAGGTTTAAACGTTCAATATTCTCTGGAGTTGTTTAACTTTAGATCAAAACTACTATACAAATTATTTGCTAATGCTAATTAGAAGCTTATTCCTCTTTACTAATGATATTAATTGTAGATGATACTCCAGAGAACCTGATTTCTTTAAAAAGGGTTCTTGAAAGGCATAATTTTGAAGTTGATACCGCATCCTCAGGTGAAGAAGCTTTAAAAAAAGTTCTTAAGAATGAATACGTCCTGATTATTCTGGATGTACAGATGCCGGGAATGGACGGTTTTGAAGTTGCAGAGGCCATCTCGGGGTATAGCAAAGCTAAAGAAACAGCCATCATCTTTTTATCAGCAGTAAATAAAGAGCTTAAGTTTATTACGAAAGGGTATTCATCGGGAGGCTTGGATTATATTACCAAGCCGGTTGATATGGATATTTTGCTTTTGAAAGTAAAAACGTTTTACCGGATTTATGAGCAGAGCAGAAAGCTAATTGAAATTCAGAAGGCATTGCTGGATGAAATTGAATACAGAAAGCAGGCAGAACGTAAAAAGGATGAATTTATCAGTATTGCCAGTCATGAATTAAAGACTCCGCTAACCAGCGTTAAGGGCTATATGCAATTGTTGGGAAGAAGCGTTGAAAAAGGCGACATCCCAACCGTAAAGAAACATCTGGAGAAAGCACAGATCCAGTTAGAGAAGCTAAATGAGCTGATTGCAGATTTACTGGATATCTCAAAAATTGAGAGCGGGAAGCTTAAGTTTAATAAGAAGTGTTTCTCGATTGATGAACTGTTGGATAGCGTAATTGACATTATTCGCCAGACTAATCCTGAATTCAATATCCTTAGAAAAGAAAAAATAGGCCTGGAAGTTTATGCCGATGAAATGCGGATTGAACAGGTAATTATTAACTTTTTGACGAATGCCATTAAGTATTCGCCGGGCACCAGCGAAATACAGATCAATGTGAATGTGATTGGTGAAAAGGTTTATGTGGGGGTTCGCGATTTTGGAATTGGGATTGCACCAGATCAGCAAAAATCAGTATTCGATAAGTTTTATAGGGTAGAAGAAACAGCGATACATTTTCAGGGCCTAGGCATTGGATTGTTTATTTCTGCCGAAATCATAAAAAGGCACGGGGGAGAGGTTGGCGTGAAAAGTACGCCCGGTGAGGGATCTGAGTTTTATTTCATTTTACCTATAAATTCTGGTGCTGAGACAGACTAGCTGAAACAGATTAAAAGACATTAATTTTATGAAAGAAGAATCTTTAAGAAATAATCTCCGATTTGGCTTAGGGCTATCGTTATTGATACTTTTTATCTCCTCGATGGCATCTTTTGTAAGCATAAAGAACCTTATTCAGAATGCAGAAATGGTTTCGCATAGCAATGTGGTTATGACTGATCTGGATGGCGTAATATCGACACTAAAAGATGCGGAAACAGGTCAGAGGGGCTATTTGCTAACTGGTGACAAGGTTTTTCTGGAACCATATAGAGGCGCAAGGGAAACTGCGATTAACCTATTAAACAAAATTAGCGCTGATACAAGAGACAATCCGTTTCAGCAGAAAGGCGCTAAAGAGTTGCAGGATATTATTGAAGGCAGGCTAGATATTATTGACAATACCATTGATTTAAAGGGCAAAGGAGGGAGCGTTAGCACAAGCCAGTTGTTGGATGGAAAGGTGTATATGGATAAAGCCAGAGCCACCATAAAGAAAATGCAGGCCGAGGAAAAGCGATTGCTTGACAACAGGACTGCTAGTATGAATAAATTGGCAGGATATACTCCGATTTTGATTCTTATTGCCGCGTTTTTTGCCATTTTAATTACTGTATTTTTTTATAGAAGGGTTTCATCAGACTTTAATACCCGAAGGAGATTGCAGAAAGAATTGCAGCAAAAGAAGGATGAGATGGACAATAGGATTGAGGTTATTCAGGAGATTGCAGCTCAGGTTTCTAGTGGAAACTACCAGATCAGGATGAATGATGAGCAGAAGGATGGCTTGGGTAGTTTATCCGGCTCATTGAATTCAATGGCTGAATCGCTTCAGTATTCTTTTGCGCTTTTAGCAGATAAGGAATGGCTCCAATCGAGTATTGCTTCTCTTAATGATAAAATGGTGGGTGAAAAGAGTGTTGAGGAGCTAACAAACGACATCATTGAGGACATTATAGCACACACAAATAGTACGGTAGGTGCTTGCTATTTATTAGAGGATGATGAACGATTGCATCTTGCAGGAAGTTATTCGTTGGCAACAAATGGGGCAAAAGAAAGATTAGAAGTTGGAGATGGCCTTGTTGGGCAGGTGTTTAAATCGGGAAAGCAGATACTAATCAATGACATCCCCGAAGGGGAGATGACGATTAGCTTTACTGCCGGGACTACCAAACCCCGTAATATTGTTGCATTCCCTATAATAAGGCATAATGAGGTAATTGGAGTAATGGAATTGGGCTCTTTGGGTGCATATAGTCCATTGCAATTGGAATTCTTTAATAGTACTTCTAGCAATATTGGCGTTGCAATACATGTAGCGCAGAACCGTAAAAAGCTGCAGGAGCTTTTAGAAGAAACTCAGGCACAGGCAGAAGAATTGCAGGCTCAGCATAGTGAATTAGAGGGGTTAAATGCCGAACTGGAAGCTCAAACACAAAAAATACAGACTTCAGAAGAAGAGTTAAGGGTACAGCAGGAGGAATTGTTGCAGAGTAACCAGGAGCTTGAAGAAAGGACCAGTTTGCTTGAAGAAAAGAACCAACTGATACAGGAGAGAAACTTAGATATACAGCAGAAAGCAGAGCAATTGGAGCAGAGCACTAAGTATAAATCGGAGTTTCTGGCCAATATGTCGCACGAGCTGCGTACCCCTTTAAACTCGATACTCTTGTTGTCTAAATTGATGTCGGAGAATAAAGAACTTGACAAAGAATACGTAGAGTATGCGGATGTAATTCAGAGCTCTGGACAGGGATTACTGGGGCTGATTGATGAGATACTCGACTTGTCTAAAATAGAGGCAGGTAAAATGAAACTTGAGTTCGATGACATCAGTATTAGTGAGGTTGTAACGGATATGCGCTCATTATTTGATCCATTGGCTAAGAGTAAGGGGTTAAATCTGGTTATTGATGTAGACCAAAATATAAATACCATTAATACCGATAAAATGCGGTTAGAACAGATCTTAAAGAACCTGCTTTCTAACGCAATTAAATTTACAAGTCATGGTAAGGTTTCGTTAACAGTTTCCCGAGATGAAGCGAATAAGTACACCCTGTTTAAAGTTACTGATACAGGCATCGGTATTCCTGGTGATAAACTTGGGCTGATATTCGAAGCCTTTCAGCAGGCTGACGGTTCGACCAGAAGGAAGTTTGGGGGTACAGGACTTGGTCTTTCTATAAGTAGAGAGTTGGCTAAGCTTTTAGGCGGCGAAATTGAGTTGACCAGTAAGGAAAATGTAGGTAGTGAGTTTACTTTTTCTTTGCCCGTGGATCGATTAGCTGTAGTTAAGCAGGAAGAATTACATGCGGAAGAGACTTTAGCTCAGGTAGAAAAACAAAAAGAGGTTGTTCTGGAACGATTTACTGTTGATCGCATTCCGCAAGAAGTGGAGGACGACAGAGACAATATTAATGAAGATGATAAGGTAATCTTAATTGTAGAAGATGATACTGCATTTGCTAAGACCCTTTTGAATTTTACGCGTAAAAGGAATTATAAAGGCATTGTAGCGGTAAGAGGAGATGTAGGGATAGAATTGGCCAATCATTATAAACCGCTGGCTATCTTATTGGATATTCAACTTCCGGTTAAAGATGGTTGGCAGGTAATGGAAGAGTTAAAGTCTAATCCTAAAACCAAGCATATTCCTGTTCACATCATGTCGTCGCTTGAGGTTAAAAAGGAAAGCTTATTGAAAGGAGCGGTAGATTTTATTAATAAACCGGTTGCTCTTGAGCATATGGCTCAGATTTTCCAAAAGCTTGAGCATGCATTAACCAAAGGGCCTAAAAAAGTACTTATTGTAGAGGAAAATAAGCAGCACGCACAGGCTTTAAGTTATTTCTTAAGTAACTATAATATCAATACTCAGGTAGCTAATAATGTTACCGAAGGGATTGGTGCTTTACAGGAAAAAGAAGTGGATTGCGTGATTCTGGACATGGGAATCCCTGATAAAAATGCCTACGAGACGCTAGAAACCATAAAGAAAAGTGAGGGATTGGAAAACTTGCCGATCATCATCTTTACCGGGAAAAACTTATCTAAAGGAGAAGAAAGCAGAATTAGGCAATACGCAGACTCAATTGTGGTTAAAACAGCTCATTCTTATCAGCGGATATTAGATGAGGCCGGTCTGTTTTTGCATCTTATAGAAGAAAAAGAACAGGATGGCAAGCATAAAAAGCAGGCTTCTGAAAAGCTTGGAGGTTTGTATGAAGTGCTGAATAACAAAACAGTTCTGATTGCTGATGACGATGTAAGAAATATATTCTCATTAACAAAAGCACTGGAACAGCATAAAATGAAAGTTTTAGCAGCTACCGACGGAAAAGAAGCGCTACAAATGCTTAAAGAGAATCCATTGATAGATATTGTGCTAATGGATATGATGATGCCTGAGATGGACGGATATGAAAGCACAAAGGAAATCAGAAAGATTCCTGCATATAAATATTTACCAGTTTTGGCTGTTACTGCCAAGGCAATGATGGGCGACAGGGAGAAATGCATTGCAGCAGGTGCATCAGATTACATCTCGAAACCTGTTGACATTGATCAGCTGATCTCATTATTGCGTGTTTGGCTTTACAATAAAGTGTAACTATATGGCGAAGAAAGTTTTAATAATTGATGATGATAATAGGAACATTTTTGCCTTGTCAGCTGTTTTAAAAGCAAAGGGCTATCAATGTTTAACGGCAACTGGCGGCGAAGAGGGGATAGACCTGCTTAAAGAGAATAAAGAGATTGCTGTGGTGTTGATGGATATGATGATGCCTGGGATGGACGGATACGAAGCTATTGCCAAAATAGATGAAAGTCCGGAGATTAAGCATATCCCTGTAATAGCGGTTACTGCACAGGCTATGGTCGGTGATAGGGAACGTTGTATTAATGCTGGTGCGGTTGGTTATGTTTCTAAGCCCATTAATGTTGAAGAGTTAACAAGTTTGCTCATAAAGTATATTTAACTGAATTGGAACTCTCTGTAATTAACGACGATCATGTTGAGGTTTTACTCTCAGACCTACTGGAGCAGTATGGATATGATTTTACAGGGTATTCAAAAGCGTCTTTAAAGAGAAGAATTGCACGGTTGTACAGCCTGGATAGGGCGGTAAGTTTTGCAGAGTTCAGATATAAGATAAATAATGATAGTTTATACTTTAAGCGGTTTGTAGAGCAGATTACAGTTAATGTAACAGAAATGTTTAGAGACCCCTCTTTTTTTAAAACATTAAGAGATGTAGTATTGCCAAAGCTCGGAACATACCCATTTATCCGGATTTGGCTTGCAGGCTGTTCAACAGGAGAGGAAGCATATTCGATCTCTATTATTTTGAAAGAGCTAAACCTGCTTCATAAGTCTTTAATCTACGCTACAGATTTAAATCCGATCGTATTGGAGAAGGCTGCGCAAGGTATGTTTGGGATGAATAGCATGAAGCAGTATTCTGAGAATTACATCTTATCTGGTGGTTTAAAAGACTTTTCGAGCTATTATACTGCTAATTATTCGTTGGCAAAGTTTGATGACGAACTGAAAAGCAAGATTATATTTTCTACGCATAATCTGGTTTCTGATTACTCATTTAATGAGTTTCAACTCATTTTATGTAGAAATGTGCTGATCTATTTTGATAGGGAGCTGCAGCAGAAAGTATTAAATCTGTTTGATGAGAGTCTCGAAGAATTAGGTTATTTGGCTCTCGGAAGTAAGGAAACAATTAACTTCTCAGGAATTACTGACAAGTATAAACGATTGGATTCAGAGAAAATCTGGAGGAAAATGGAACGATGAAAAAGTGTGAAGCATTTATTATTGGAGGATCTGCGGGGAGTTTGGATGTGCTTTTAAAAGTACTGCCAATAATTAATGCTGCAATAAAGTTCCCAATTGTTATTGTTATCCACCGTAAGCACGGAACAGATTCTTTATTGCCTGATTTATTGTCGAGCCGTACTAAACTTAAAGTTAAAGAGGTAGATGAAAAGGAGCCTCTGATTGCAGGTACTATTTATATCGCTCCTTCAGATTATCACTTACTAATAGAACAGGATAGAACATTTTCATTAGATTATTCAGAGAAAATCAACTACTCGAGGCCTGCAATTGACGTTACGTTTCAAACTGCGGCAGAGGTTTATAAAGAAAAATTGGCCTGTCTTCTGTTATCGGGATCGAACTCTGATGGGGTAAATGGATTGAAAACCGTTAAACTTTGGGGTGGTACAGCTTTAATTCAGGATCCAAAGACTGCTCAGGTAGCTTACATGCCGGCACAAGCGCAAGCTAATGTGAAAATAGATAGCGTTTTAAGTATAGAAGATATTGCAGAATTTATAAATTTGTTATCTTAAACTTTATAGTTAACCATAGCCTCAAAATGGAGAAGAATAAAAGAGTGTTCTTGTTTGATGATAATGCAGAAATTTTAGAATTGTGCACAATTATTCTGGAAGACGCAGGTTATGACATTAAGACGTCGTCGACGTCTAATAATATTATAGACCAGGTGTTATCCTATGTGCCGGACATTATTTTTATGGACAATTGGCTTCCTGATGTAGGTGGTATAGATGCCACCAAAGAGCTTAAGGGGCATGAGACACTGAAAAGCATTCCGGTAATCTATTTCTCTGCTAATAACGACGTAAAAGCCTTAGCTGCGGAAGCAGGAGCTGATGGTTATCTGTCTAAGCCATTTGATATTCAGGAACTGGAAGATATTATTAGCAAGCACCTAGCTGTTTAAAAAAGAAATAATAAAAATGCCCTGCATCATAATTGATGCAGGGCATTTTAGTACATATTCCGCTTAGGTTATTTCACACCTAATACATCAACACCTTGTTCAAAGATGATGTCAACAGGGATTCCCTTTTTAGTTAATTTATCTAAATCTGTTTGAAGTTCTGGAGAAATAACCGCGTTTTCTTTTTGCGTTTTCTCTACAGCAGCTTTGTCTCCATTTCCTTGAAGGGTTATAATTAAGTTACTTAGCTTATTCATTGCAGTTTCAAACTTAGCAAAATCGACTTTGTAGGTGCCGTTTTCGTTTCTAATGAAAGCGCCATTCTCTTTAAAGAAATTGAAACATTGCATATTGGCTTTACCATGTGCACTTGCTGCTCCAAACCTTACTGAACGAAGGATACCAGCCATATAAGTAGTATAAAACTGTTTTATATCGCCTTCCAGTTCTCCTTTTTTAAGCAATCCGGTAACCATGTAAAGACCTAAAACATCGGCTTTGCCTTCTTCAAGCCATGAATATTGTTCCTGTAAAGCTTCCTTAACAAATCCTTTGCCTGTAATGGTTTTTTTAATACCTAAACCATGAGCAACTTCATGGAACATTACATTCGCAAAGAAAGCATCAAAATTGATGTATTGCTGCTGATCTTTATCAATAAGCTCTTTTGCAATCGGGATAAGAATTTTGTCAAATTTGGCTTTCATTGCGTTTTTCAACTGCGAGCGCCTTGTGCCTTTCTTTTGCTGAATGATCTCGTCATTTGGAAGGTTTACAGCTATTGTTTTTGACCCTGCATTGCAATCACCGGCATAATAAACTACATCATACGCATTCAATTCAGAGTCTGTGCCTGGTTTTTCTTTCTTGTATTTAGCATCAACAGGCAACCCTTGTTGTAGTTGCGGAAGCATACTTACATATTTGGCTAATCGTTTACTCCATACTTTATCTTTTATCAATACATAAGCTTCGTAAGACGCACGTGCATTGAATAATTTGTCTTCATAATTCTCGATAGGGCCAATTATAATATCAAGATTATTGGTTTTCATATCTAACCATGCGTAATCACTGGCAGTATAGTTGTCGGTTACCAGGGCATCTGCACGTAGTGTTAAGTATTTCTTAAGTCCTGCGTCTTCAGCAAGTAATGCAGCTTGTTTTAAGAGGTTCGAGGCTTTTTGAAGCTCGGTGGCAAAAAGTACATGGTAAGGAATTGAAGTTAATTTGCCTGTGCTATCCTTTTTTACAACAGAGTATTGTCCGTATTTATCCTTCACATCAGAGTTTTTAAGCTCTTCTTTGGTCATGCCCGCAGGATAGAAGCTGGCTGCGTCTGGCTTAGGGCCAATGCCTGCTACAAACGGTTTATCGCCATTAAGTCTATCCCAGGGACCATAGTTAATCCAGATAAAAGACTTTGTTTTTTCATCCTTTATCGTGTTTAATAAACTATCTCTTTGAGGGTAGGCTTGCCTCCAAAACAACTCATCCATTATTTGAGCAGATTGTATTAATAGAGGGAGTATTTTGCGCTCATTAATGGTTAGGTCATTTAGATTGCTGGTTAGCTTTACCTTTTCATAGATATCAAGACGGTCATTTACATAATTCTGTAAGCTATCGTTTGATGAAGTTATTTTTTCTTTACCGTTTGTGTTTTTGTCTTGGGGACCGCCACATGAAGCGATTCCTGCAATTATTGAGCATCCAGCAATAAAAAGACTTGCTTTGCTAATGTTTTTCATATATGATTTTTTTTGCACCTGTGAAGCTATCATAAGCAATTATACGTTAGTTATATAAGCAAATAAGGCTTATAATAGTTTCATGTTTTAGTTAGTGTTTTTATGACTACATGGCCTGCATTAGGCAAAGCAGGTTTGGTAGCACAGATTTAATTGCGACTAAAGTAGTAAAAAATAGTAATTTCACACCCTCTATCTTTTCATTATGATACATCAGATCAAATTTAAAAAAAACTACCTCTATATTTTTGCTATTCTTATACTTTCGTCCTGTTCTACAGGTAAATATGCTGCTACAAACAAGGTGTATAAGAAAAAGGCGGGGGAGTTTGCAGAGACTATAAAATCAATGCCTCCCACAGATCAGGGGGCTTCGCTTCCTGATCCGGCGCTTCAGTCGTGGGTTGGGTCAGTTAATTTTGGAATACGCAGGCCTAATTTTGTAATTCTTCATCATACTGCTCAGAAATCTTCTGACCAGACTATAAAAACTTTTACAATTGCCAAAACAGAGGTGAGCGCACATTATGTGGTTGGAAGAGATGGTAAGGTAATTCAGATGGTAAATGATTATTTAAGAGCTAATCATGCCGGTGTTGGCAAGTGGGGTAACGATACGGATTTAAACTCTTCTTCTATTGGGATTGAGATTGATAATTCAGGTACTGAGCCTTATTCTGAGGTTCAGCTACAAAGCTTAATGACTTTGCTTTCTACATTAAAAACCAGATATAAAATCCCAACGGCAAACTTTATCGGCCATTCAGATGTGGCGCCGAGGAGAAAGGTTGATCCGGCTAATTTTCCATGGAAAAGATTCGCAGAAAAGGGGTATGGGTTGTGGTATGATAGCGTTCTTGTAATGCCGCCAGATAATTTTGATACTACGTTGGCGTTGAAGATTATTGGATATGACGTTAGTAATGTTCCAGCTGCAATTGTAGCATTCAAGATTCACTTTGTGCAAACAGATGTAACACCGGAATTGACGCCGGCGGTTAAGCTGATTCTGTTTAATTTGTATAAAAAGTATATGTAAAAAAAACGGTCTGATCATTCGAATGATCAGACCGTTTTTTTAGTCGTTAGGATAATAATCCTGCCTATTTATTGGCTTTCGCCCAGGCATCTTTAAGGGAAACGGTACGGTTAAATACCAGGTTTTCCGGAGTAGAATCTTTATCTAAGCAGTAGTATCCTTTTCTGATAAACTGATAACGAGCATCCTTATCTGCATTTGCTAAGTAAGGCTCTATATACGCTTGTTTTATGATTTCAATGCTGTCTGGGTTCAAATAGTCTTTGAAATCGCCTTCTTCAGCATCTGGAGATTCCGAAGTAAATAGACGATCGTACATTCTTATCTCAGCGCTTTTAGCGTGTTTGCTGCTAACCCAATGAATAGTGCCTTTAACGTTGATGCCACTTGTATCTTCTCCACTCTTAGATTCAGGAATATAAGTACAGTATATTTCAGTTACATTACCATCAGCATCTTTCTTAAAGTCTTCGCATTTCACAATGTAAGCATGTTTAAGTCTTACCATTGCTCCCGGAGCTAGTCTGAACCATTTTTTTGCAGGCTCTTCCATGAAGTCTTCGCGCTCAATCCATAGTTCATTGCTGAAAGGGATTTCTCTTGTTCCGCCTTTATCTTCTGCTTCAGGATTGTTTTCACCAATAAGGATGTCGTTTTGTCCTTCAGGATAATTGGTAATGATCATTTTGATAGGATCTAATACCGCCATAACCCTGTTTGCAGTTTTATTTAAGTGCTCACGAACACAGAACTCCAAAAGACTAAGTTCAATAAGGTTCTCTCTTTTAGCAATTCCGATTCTTTCGCAAAACTCTCTGATACTTTCCGGAGTGTAACCACGACGTCTTAATCCGCTTATTGTAGGCATACGAGGGTCATCCCATCCGCTTACCACACCTTCGTTTACCAATTGAAGTAGCTTACGCTTACTCATAACCGTATAAGAAAGGTTTAAACGGGCAAATTCGTATTGTTTAGAAGGGAATATTTCAAGTTTCTCAATTAACCAATCGTACAATTCGCGATGCGCCACGTACTCAAGAGTACAGATAGAATGTGTAATGCTTTCAATGCTATCACTTTGTCCATGTGCAAAATCGTACATTGGGTAAATGCACCATTTGTTGCCTGTTCTGTGATGTTCTGCATGTTTAATACGATAGATAACTGGATCCCTCATGATCATGTTAGGGCTAGCCATATCTATTTTCGCACGCAGGGTGCAAGTTCCGTCAGGAAGCTCTCCACTTTTCATTCTGCTGAAAAGATCAAGATTTTCCTCAACGCTGCGGTTTCTGTATGGACTGTCTTTACCTGCTTCAGTAGGTGTTCCTTTTAATTCGGCAATTTCTTCAGCAGTGCTATCGTCTACGTATGCCAAACCTTTTTTAATAAGGGTTACGGCAAATTCATATAGTGAATCGAAATAATCAGAAGTATATAATTCGTTTTTCCATTCAAAGCCAAGCCACTTAATATCTGCCTGTTGACTGTCTACGTATTCGGTTTTTTCAGTAACCGGATTGGTGTCGTCAAACCTAAGGTTTGTGTAGCCGCCGTATTTTTTTGTTAGTCCAAAGTTTAGGCATATGGCTTTTGCGTGGCCTATATGCAAATATCCATTCGGTTCTGGTGGGAAACGGGTGATTAGTGTTTCGTATCTTCCGCTATTTAAATCGTTCTCAATGATTTCTTCAATGAAGTTCAATGATCTTTCTTCACTCATAAAAACTGTAAATTTAGTGCCAAAGTTAACATAAAAGCGCTAATTTACTTACATTTACCACCTACTATTAGTATAAATTATGAGCAAAACGTTAAACAGGCCGATACGGGTTTTAGTGGCAAAGGTTGGGTTGGATGGTCATGACAGAGGCGCAAAAGTTATTGCAACATCCTTACGGGATGCCGGTATGGAAGTAATTTATACAGGATTGAGACAAACTCCTGAGATGGTTGTAAATACCGCCTTGCAGGAAGATGTTGATGCCATTGGGATTTCTATCCTGTCGGGTGCTCACATGACTGTTTTCCCTAAAATTGTAGAGATCATGAAGCAAAAACAATTGACCGATGTTTTGCTTACAGGCGGAGGGATTATCCCCGAAAGTGACATGAAAAAGCTTAAGGAGATTGGTGTTGGGGAGTTATTTGCGCCCGGGACTACAATGGTGACAATAGTAGATTATATTAAAAATTGGGTTGCTGAAAACAGAAATTTCTAGATTATGGCTAATCAAAATATCTTATCGGAAATAAGGGACAATGTTCTTTATGTTACCATAAACCGTGAACATAAGTTAAATGCTTTAAATAAAGATACCTTGACTGAATTGGCGGAAGCAATTGAGCTTGCAGCGAATAATGACGAGGTGCGTGGAGTTTTGCTTACCGGAGCAGGAGAGAAAGCTTTTGTTGCCGGAGCTGATATTTCGGAGTTTTCTAATTATAGTATTGAAGAGGGTGAGGAGCTTGCGCGAGCTGGACATAAAAACGTATTTGATGCTATTGAAAGCTGTCCTAAGCCTGTGATTGCCGCTATAAACGGATTTGCTTTGGGTGGCGGACTTGAGTTGGCAATGGCTTGCCATATTCGTATTGCCTCAGATAATGCAAAGCTGGGCTTGCCGGAGGTTAGTCTGGGATTAATTCCAGGATACGGAGGTACGCAAAGATTAACTCAGTTAGTTGGTAAAGGCAAGGCGATTGAGATGATTACAACTGCTGATATGATTACCGCTGCTCAGGCAGAAAAAATAGGATTGGTGAATTATACTGTTCCACAAGCAGAGCTCATTGCTAAAGCGGAAGAAATTTTAAATAAAATAAAGCTAAGGGCGCCATTGGCCGTCGCTAGTGCTATAAAATCTATAAATGCATCATTGCAATATGATGTTGATGGCTTCGAAACTGAGATCAAAGAATTTGGTAAATGCTTTGATACTTTGGATTTTAAGGAAGGAACTACGGCTTTTCTTGAAAAGAGAAAACCGGTGTTTATCGGGAAATAAAGTCCTCAAATAGTAAAGCCCCATTGATTCTTTTTTGAGAATCAATGGGGCTTTGTCGTGATGTGTGAAAAAAACTGTATACTTTTTCTATAAAACTGTAGAAAATATTTCCCAGGTAAAAAAAACTAGTTATATTTATTTCATAATAATGCGCTCTAATTTTTAGGTGATATGAGAAAAATATTAATTGTTGACGATGAGGTAAACATCGGAGTGCTGTTATCCAAATTTTTAACCAGGAATTCATTTAGTGTGTCAACAGCTACAAGTGGAGTTGCAGCAATGGATTACCTGGCTAAGGAAGCTTATGATCTTGTTTTATGTGATTATAGGCTAGAGGATACAGACGGGAGAGAGATGTTGATTAAAATAAAGGAAAGTTATCCTAGTACAGGTGTAATCATTATTACCGGCTATTCAGATATTAAACTGGCTGTTGAGTTGATTAAGCTGGGAGCATATGACTATATCACCAAGCCTTTATATCCGGATGAAATTTTAAACACGATAAATAAAGCGATAGAAACGCAGATTGCATTAAATACCAATCAATCTGAAACTTCATCTGAAACGCCTAAACAAAAAGCAGCCAAGCAAGCATATAAGCAAGTAGATAACTTCGTAGCTGGACAAAGTCCTGCTTCAAAAGAACTCTTAAAGCAAATTCAGTTGGTTGCGCCAACATCATATAGTGTGATTTTAACTGGAGAAAGTGGTACAGGGAAAGAATCTGTTGCCAAGGCAATCCATTTAAATAGCCCAAGGAAAGACCGCCCTTTTGTTGCAATGGACTGTGGTTCGTTAACAAAGGAATTGGCCGGTAGTGAGTTTTTTGGTCATGAGAAAGGATCGTTTACAGGTGCGCTTTATACTAAAATAGGTCATTTTGAAATGGCTAATGGCGGTACGTTATTTTTAGATGAGGTTGGAAATCTTTCTTATGATATTCAAGCTGCTTTACTAAGAACTGTACAGGAGCGTAAAATCAAAAGAATTGGAAGTACAAAAGAGATTGATTTGGATGTAAGGATTATCGTTGCAACGAATGAAAATCTTTCGAATGCTATTCAGAAAGGAAAGTTTAGAGAAGATCTTTACCATAGGTTTAATGAGTTTTCTATTGGCTTACCGCCTTTAAGTCAGCGTGGTGATGATATCATGGTTTTCGCATACACATTTTTAGATGTAGCAAACCAAGAGCTTTCAAGGAATGTTCAGGGCTTTTCTGAAGAAGTTGTAGACTGTTTCTTAACCTATAACTGGCCAGGCAATGTAAGGGAGCTTAAAAATGTAGTGAGAAGAGCTACTTTGCTTACTGAAAGTCAGGAAATACAATTGAAAGCCCTTCCGCTTGAAATTTCTACTTATGCTAAGGCATCGGCCATTGAAAGCTCAATTTCACGTATCGAAAAGCCAAGGGATTTAAAAAATGCAGCCCTGGAAGCAGAGTATGATGCCATCTTGAAAGTTTTAAGAGAAGTAAACTTTAATAAAACCAAGGCGGCTAAAATTCTAAACATCGATAGAAAAACATTGTACAATAAAATGAGAGCGATTAATTTGGATACATAAAGTGTTATTGGTAGCTACTGTCATCTTTATTGGACTATTGGTACTGGCATATTTCCTTTTTAGGAGTATGTCGGTAGTTAATGGACTAAAGGCTGAGGCAGCAATGCTACAAAAGCAGAACAAGTATCTAAATGAACGGGTTGAAGTGCTTAACCTTGCCGAACGTATTACTCACCTTGGTAGCTGGGAGGTTTTTGTAGAAAGCAGACAAGTTAAATGGTCCGAAGAGTTATACAGGGTGTATGGCTTTAAGAATGATGATTTTTTGCCGGACGCCTCGATCAATGAGCAGGTTATTGCTCCGGAGTATAGAGAAAAGGTAGCTAAAGAGTTAAAATCTGCTGTTGAAAACAAAACCTCTTTTGCTGTAGAATACCAAATTATACAGCCATCAGGTGCAAGAAAGTATGTGCTGGGGCAAGGGTTTTACATCGAAGGGGAGGCCAAGCTTGTTGGTACTATACAGGATGTTACAGAGCTTAAAGAAGCGGTTTTAAAGCTTAAAATAAACGAATCTCTGTTAAGAGAAGCGGAAATGGTATCACACAGTGGAAGCTGGGAATGGGTTGATGGGAAAGAGTTTATTCTCTGGTCCGATGAGATGTATAACATACATGGGTTTCTACCCCATTCGGTCTTTGTTAATTTCGCGTTTTATAAAGCACTTGTTCATGAAGATGATATTCAGTTCTTTATGGATAATTTTTATAAAGCCAAGCAGGACAAAACACTATTTAAGATAAATTACAGGATTGTACTGCCTTCCGGAGAGATCAGGCATGTACTTACAACTGCCGAATATAAAAGAATTGGCCTTAATAATAACTATGCTTATATTGGTAACACACAGGATGTAACACAGTTAAGAGAGGCGCAGGTGCAGCTTGAAGAAAAGGTAGTTGAACTGAATCGGTCCAATCAGGATTTGGAGCAGTTTGCTTATGTAGCATCGCATGATTTACAAGAGCCTTTAAGAAAAATACAGGCTTTTGGTGATCGCTTAAAGGATAAATATGCAGGGCAGATGAATGAAGAAGCCCAGGATTATATTGGTAGAATGAGAGGTGCATCAGAGAGAATGCGTGCTTTGATTGATGACCTCTTAACCTTTTCCAAGCTTACAAGAGGCAATAAAAGTTTTACTAAACTTAGATTGACTGACATTGTAAGTAAAACATTAAGTGATCTTGATTTTATAATAGAGGCAAAGAAGGCAACGGTAAAGATTGACCTTGAAGATGATGAAATAGAAGGTGTTGAAAGTCAATTGATGCAGCTTTTTCAAAATCTAATTGGAAATTCTCTGAAATTCACCAATCAAAATGAGTCACCTTGTATAGAAATGTCATGCAGTATGAAATACGGTTATGATTTGAATATACCAGAGGCTAATAGAAATCACATCTACTGTGTGGTTGAAGTTAAGGACAATGGAATCGGCTTTGAAACTGAGGACGCTTTGAAAATATTTGATATTTTTCATCGTTTGCACTCGCGTGCTGATTATGAAGGTACAGGTATTGGGTTGGCAATATGTAAGAGGATAGCCGATAACCATTCAGGATTTATTTCTGCAGAAAGCAGGCCTGGAAATGGGGCGGCTTTTGTGGTTATTCTGCCAAAGAAACAAAACAAATGAAAAGAGTGTAATAATGAGACAGGTAAAAGTTTTATTAATTGATGATGATGAAGATGATTACATCCTTACTAAGGGTGTGTTTGATCAGATTTCGTCGTCGTATGAGTTATCGTGGGTTAATAGTTATGAGAAAGGGATTGGCTCTATTTTAAAGAAACAATTTGATGTTTACCTGGTAGATTATAGATTGGGAAAGGGTACTGGCATTGATTTGCTTAATGAAGCAATTAACTCGGGGTGTGAGCAACCTATAATCATACTTACAGGTAAGGGTGATTTAGCTATTGACGAGCAAGCCATGAACATAGGAGCGGCAGATTACCTGATAAAGGACGAAATAGAGCCTTCTTCGTTGGATCGCAGCATTCGCTATTCTATTAAGGAGGCGAGTGTGACAAAGGCGCTGAAAGATAGCGAACGGAAGTATAGGGCTATTTTTGAGCAGGCAAAGGATCCTATTCTAGTGTCAGACTATTTTGGGAAAATTTATGACATTAATAGCGCAGGATTAAAATTTCTTGGCTATGAGCGTTCGGAAATACTCCAATTAAATACAAGTGCTATTTTTAAAAATGCTGAAGATGGCGAAAAATTTAGGGAGCTAATGGAGCGTAGCGGCTCTCTTAGTGACTTTGAATGTGAATTGATTTCGGGTAGAGTCGAGGCTTGCTACTGTAGTCTATCCTCATTTATTCAAACCGATATGGTTAATGTAAAGGAGGTTTATCATACTATAATCCATGATCTTAGTTATAGAAAAAATATAGAAGAGCGATCAGTTAGCTTGGGTAAAATGTCTATTTCTGAACATATTGCAAAAGGGCTAGGAGAGGAAATCAGAGATCCTTTAAGCACCATAAACCTGGCGTTAGATGAGTTAGCTGCAGAGCCTGCAATTGTTTATAATGAAACGGTTCAATCGTGCCTGGAGATTATAAAGAGTAATTGCGATAGGGTAAATCAGCTGATGCAAAACTTTATCTCCAGTACGGAAACAAAGACGCTTAATCTTCAGCGACACAATATTTTAACGGTAATTGAAGAGGCTATTTCTGATGTTGAGGATTTGATAGTAGGGCACAATATAAAGTTGACCACCCAGTTTCATCAATCGGAACAAAAAGTGTTACTTGATAAGCCTAAAATCAAAAATGCACTGATTAGTGTGATTAACAATGCGGTGGAGTCTATGCAGAGTTACCCTAAGATGATTCATATAACAAGTACAGCTGATAGGGGTATGTATGAGATTGGAGTTGAAGATAATGGGGTAGGTGTGGATCCTAAAAATCAAGAGAAGATCTTTGAGCCATTCTTTACAACGAAGAAGAGGGCTGGTGGTTTAGGGCTTACACATGCACAACGTGTATTAACAACTCATAATGGCTCCATCAAGCTTAAAAGACTGGCTCAAGGAAGTTTATTCCTGATTAGGATTCCAATATATCACGAGGGAACACTCTGGTTTTAAAAACTAAAGAACAAGGTCGAATTTATTCATCCCGTTGTTACTGTAATTGGCGTAGTTATTGGTGTGCCTTTGTTTGGGAAATTGGGGTTGGTATTTGGACCATTATTGATATCTTATTTTGTATTATTGATAAAAATATATGAAACTAGCGCTATGGCATCTGAAAGATTGGAGAGAATTAAAACAATTTTAAAGCATAGCGAGTTATAATAATACAGATCCTGGAAATAAAACATAAATGTTAAACATAAAATTAAAATGTCATGAGTGATAATTCAAAAGTATTAGTAGGGCTTTTAGCCGGTTTGGCTGCAGGTGCAGCATTAGGATTGTTATTAGCGCCTGAAAAAGGAAGTGATACCAGAGATAAGTTAAGTCAATCATTAAAAGATCTTGCAGATTCTATTAGAGATAAAGCGGCTGATGAAATAAATAACCTCACCAGTTTAAAAGATAAGGTTTTAGATTCTGTTAAAACTAAACTACGTCAATCTGAAGAGGAATTTGTTGACGATGTAGAACACGCTTAATAATCAAGTTTTAAACGAACAGCATGGAGGAGAATCACGAAAATAAAGAAAAGGGTATTGAGGACTTATATGAAGATGCGAAAAGTTATTTAGATACCAGAGTTGAGTATACGCGACTATATCTTGTAGAGAAAATATCGAAGATATTTGCAGATTTAGTAACCAATGCTGTTGTGGCTATATGCTTTATTCTGGCTTTTTTGTTTGGTACTTTTACATTAGCCCTATTCTTGTCAGATCTCCTTGGAAGCTATGCAAGAGGTTTTGGTTGCGTGGCGTTAATCTATGTCTTTTTGGCACTGATCGTTTATTACACGAAAGACAAATACATCGAGAAGGCAATAATTAACTTTACTATCAGAAATTACTTTAACAAATTGGCGGATAAGGATGAAGAAGATAAGAAAATATAATATTCGCAACCTTGAAGACTTACATGCTGAGGTAGCTAGCCTAAAGGCTGAGTATATGATGCAGGAAGGAGTATTATTCAGCGACACCAAAGTATATTTGAAACAATTTACTTTAGGGGGCTTTATTAAAAAATATGCAACTCCGTCTGCCTTTCTTAAGATAGATGATAAACTGAATCTTAGTAGTAGTGTAATGTCTTTTGTATTGCCTTTTATTATGAATACTACATTGTTTAGAGGGTCTGGATTTCTTACGAAAACGCTAATTGGATTAGCATCAAATAAGGTAGGTAAAACCTTAGATGCAGAACATTTGTCAGCTATTTTTAACGCTGTTAAATCTTGGTTTTCAGGTTCTAGGAAAAAGAAGACAAAAGAAGGTGCGGATGTTGACTATGGCATTCCACCAGATAGTGAAACGTATTAATTAACACGATCGCGTCATCCTGAATTTATTTCAGGACCTCGCAAAAGTTATTCAAAACCTGCTTAAACGAGACCTTGAAATAAATTCAGAGTAACGATTTGATAAGGCGGTTTTCAAAAAAAATGCCTGCACCATAAATCATGATGCAGGCATTTTATATTAAATCTGTTCCTTGTATTAAACAGTTGTTTTTATTTTCAATTCATTCAATTGCTTGTCGTCAATTGTAGATGGACTATCAATCATAACGTCTCTGCCAGAGTTATTTTTAGGGAATGCAATTACATCACGAATTGTGTCAAGACCGGCAAAGATAGAGCATAACCTGTCAAAACCGAATGCGATACCGCCATGTGGAGGAGCACCGAACTCAAATGCATCCATTAGGAAACCAAATTGTTTTTGTGCTTCTTCAGCTGAAAAACCTAAGTGTTTAAACATTAGGGCCTGTAAAGCTCTGTCGTGGATACGTATTGAACCACCACCAATTTCAGTTCCGTTTACTACCATATCATAAGCATTTGCTCTTACCTCACCTGGTTTAGAGTCAAGAAGCGCAATGTCTTCAGGCTTAGGAGAGGTGAAAGGATGGTGCATCGCATGGTATCTTTCAGATTCTTCATCCCATTCTAATAGAGGGAAGTCAAGTACCCAAAGTGCACTGAATTTATTTTTATCGCGTAATCCTAAACGATTACCCATTTCTAAACGTAGTTCGCTTAATTGTTTACGCACTTTGTCTTGAAGACCAGCCATAACCAATACTAAGTCGCCTGGCTCAGTATTAAATGCTGCTGACCATTTTTTTAGCTCATCTTCGTTATAGAATTTATCTACAGATGATTTTAAAGAACCATCTTCATTGTGTCTTAGGTAAATTAAGCCTGTTGCACCAATCTGTGGACGTTTAATGAAGTCTGTAAGCTCATCAACCTGTTTACGGGTATAACTTGCACAAGCTTTCGCGTTAATACCAACAACCAGTTCTGCGTTATCAAATACAGGGAAATCTTTTCCTTTAACCAGGTCTGTGATTTCAACAAACTGCATTTCAAAGCGCGTATCTGGCTTGTCTGAACCATAAAAGCGCATTGCATCTGCATATTGCATCCTTGGTACCTCAGGTAAATCGAAGTTCTTAATGTCTTTAAACAAGGTGCGGATCAAGCCTTCAAAGGTGTTTAATATATCTTCTTGCTCGATGAAAGACATCTCACAGTCTATCTGAGTAAATTCAGGTTGTCTGTCAGCACGTAAATCCTCATCTCTAAAGCACTTTACAATTTGGAAGTATCTGTCGAAGCCAGATACCATTAGCAATTGTTTAAAGGTTTGCGGAGATTGTGGAAGTGCATAAAATTCACCTGCATTCATACGACTTGGAACAACAAAATCCCTTGCGCCTTCAGGTGTAGATTTAATAAGAACAGGAGTTTCAACTTCAATAAAGTCTAACCCATCTAAATATCGGCGTACAGCCTGAGCCATTTTATGGCGTAAAATCATGTTGTTACGAACCGGATTTCTACGTAAATCCAGATAGCGATATTTCATGCGTAAATCATCACCGCCGTCAGTTTCGTCGTCTATTAAGAAAGGAGGAAGTTTAGCTGCATTTAATATTTCAAGTGCAGTAATTTTAATTTCAACCTCGCCTGTTGGCATTTTAAGGTTCTTGTTAGAACGTTCTACGACCAATCCACTGGCTTTAATTACAAACTCTCTTCCTAGACCCCGGGCAGCTTCACATAATTCACGATTATCATCCATATTGAAAACCAACTGGGTAATCCCGTATCTGTCACGGATATCTATAAAGGTCATGCCTCCTAAATCTCTTGATTTCTGTACCCAACCACAAAGGATTACATCTTCTCCTAAGTTCTGAATGGTTAAAGCGCCGCAAGTAGTTGTTCTTAACATTCTTAAAATAATTAAGCGGCAAAAATATTCATTTTGAACCACATATTTTAAAGCCTGGCGATTTTACTTGTTATATTTAATTTATTATCTCTTTAAGTTTTTAATAAACTAAAGAAAATGAAAAGTTTTTTAAGCATGCATGCAACGTTTTAAAAAAGCAGTTGTCATATTAAACGAATCAGAAAAACATTGGAAACAGTATACATAGATAAGCACGTGGAGCTAGTTGAAGATTGCCGGAAAGGCCATCGGAAAGCGCAATTTGAAATTTACAAATTGTATGCAAAAGCTATGTATAACGTGGCTCTGAGGATAGTTAACCACGAAGCTGAGGCAGAAGATGTTTTACAGGAGGGTTTTTTAGATGCCTTTACAAGAATAGAAACCTTTAGAGGTGAAACAACTTTTGGATTATGGCTAAAGCAGATCATCATTAATAAATCCATTAATCAGCTAAGAAAGCGGAAAGCAGAATTTATAAATATTGATGACATAGACATCCCAGAAAATGGGGCTGAGGATGAAGAAGATTTAGAATTAAAGGTAAATGAAATCAGAGCGGCAGTGGCCAGCCTTCCTGATGGTTATAGAGTCGTGTTAACACTGTATTTGTTTGAAGGATATGATCACGAAGAGATATCTCATATTCTAAAAATATCAGAAAATACATCACGTACACAATACATGAGAGCCAAAATGAAGTTGAATGGCTTATTAGAAAAGAGAGGAGTATAAGATGAGCAAAAAGTTAGAAGAGTATATCAGAGAGCATAAAAAATCTTTTGATGTTGGAACACCTTCAGATGAGTTGTGGAGTAAAATTGAAACAGCATTAGACAAAGAAAAAGTAAAAAAGCCTTTGAGGGTGCCGTTGTGGTTCGCTATAGCTGCATCCCTGACCGTGGTGATGACGATTACTTTTATATATACTTATCGTAGTAAACAAACAGGGATTGATATAGCGGACGTAAATCCAATATATGCGAAGAAAGAAATGAAATTTGCCAGTCTTATTGAACAGAAAAAGGATAGCCTGATGGTTTATGCACAGGAAAATCCAAAGCTGTACAGTGAGTTCAGCTCGGATTTACAAAAGTTAGGTGCTGACTATGAAAACTTAAAGAAACAATTGCAAAACAGTCCGAATCAAAAATTGGTGGTAAGGGCAATGGTAAAAAACTTAGAGCTGCAGCTACAGGTAATCAACCAGCAATTATCTATTATTAATGAGGTTAGTCAATATAAAAAGGAGAATAAAATATGAAAAATTTAACAGGAGGTATTCTATCTCTGATGCTTTTAGCAAGCATCGCCAATGCACAATCTGTAAGTATTGAAAACGCAATAAATACGGAGGTGGCAGTTAATGTTTCGAGTAAAACAAATATTGAAGCAATTGAGCCTGTCAGTTTTACTCTGAATGGAAGTGAGGGAGACGATGATCCAATGCGATCAAAAACGTTTAGCAAAACCTTTGCTATAGATAATTCTGAAAAAATTGTACTTGGTAATCAATACGGGTCTATACAAGTTAAAATATGGGATAGAAAGGAAGTGAAAGTAGATGTAGACATTAAAGCTTATAGTAATAATGATGCTGACGTTCAGAAACTATTGGATAACATTACCATTGAGGCTGGTAAATCTGGAGATCAGGTTATTTTTAAAACCAAAATGGAGCAAAAGAATGGTAACTGGGGGAATGGAAGTCGAAACGGTAGAAGATGGAGAAGAGAAGTGAAGGTAAATTATGTTGTTTATATGCCAGCATCCAATTCATTAACCGTATCGCAAAATTACGGTGATGTAAATATGGGAGATTTAAATGGACCGCTTTATGTAAAAGTTCAATACGGTAATTTTACTGCGCAGAGTTTAAGCAATACAAATAATTATATTTCAGTGCAGTACGGGCAAACTAATATCCAGGCTGTAAATAAGGCTGTGGTTAAGCAGCAATATGGATCAGGGTTAACCATAGGGACGGCTAATTCACTTGATATTGATGCTCAATATACTGGAGTTAATGTGACTAACATTAAAGGGAATGCCGTTGTCAAACAGCAATATGGCTCAGGACTTACTATAGGCTCCGTTGAGAATCTGGATCTGGATGTTCAGTATGCTAATGTTAACATCAATACCATTAAAGGCAATGCTAAAATCAACCAGCAATACAACAACATAGCGATTTCCACGGTTGGTAATTTAGATCTGGATGCTCAATATGTAAGTGCAAGTATAGGTACTTTAAGAGGAGATGGAAAGTTTGATATGCAATACAATAAATTAAGTATTGATGAGGTAGGCAATGGTTGTAAATCACTAACTGTTGATGGAGCGTATCTTGGAATAGGTATTAATTTTAATAATTCCTTTAACGCAGATTTTGATGTTCACACCAGTTATGCTTCATTTAATTATGGCAACAGGGTTTCTGCGAAAATTATCGACGGAGGAGACAGAGACTCTACAACAAAAAATTACACGGGTAAAATAGGTAACGGGGGTGGAGCCAAAGTGAAGATCAGTTCCGATTACGGTTCAGTATCATTTAAATAAAACGATAAACCAAACACAACTAAAGCTTGTTGATAAATTCAGCAAGCTTTTTTTATATCTTAGCTCCAAAATAAATTTTACATAATATGGAATTATTGAGTAGCCCGGAAGCTTGGATATCACTACTGACTCTGACAGTTTTAGAGATCGTTTTAGGGATAGATAACATTATCTTTATTTCTATTTTGTCAGGTAAATTACCTGCAGATCAGCAAAAAAAAGGTAGACAGATAGGCTTGGCTCTTGCAATGATTACCCGTGTTCTTTTATTATTGTCGCTTACCTGGGTGATGACCTTAACGTCAGAATTGTTTAATCTGGGAGATTTAATTGGCGTTTCTAATGCCGAATGGTTGAATAAATTATCAATATCCGGTCGTGATTTAATTCTTATTATAGGAGGGCTATTTTTAATCTATAAGAGTACTCACGAAATACACGATAAGTTAGAAAGTGAAGAGGAAAAAGAACTGAAAGGAAAGGTGTACTCCTTTACCGGTGTAATAATTCAGATTCTGCTTTTAGATATTGTGTTCTCTTTAGACTCCGTAATTACTGCCGTAGGTATGGCGGAACATGTTGAAATAATGATTGCAGCAGTTGTTATTGCGGTAATAATCATGATGTTCTCGGCAAGTGCAATAAGCAATTTCGTAAACAATCACCCTACCGTAAAAATGCTTGCATTATCATTCCTGTTACTAATTGGCGTCTCGCTATTAGCTGAAGGGTTTGATCAGCATATTCCTAAGGGATATATTTATTTTGCAATGGCTTTTTCAATTTTGGTAGAGATGCTGAATTTGAAAATGAAGAAAAATGCGAAAAAACCTATTGAGTTGAGAAATACCCCTCGCGAAGAGGAAACTAAAAACTAATACCATTAATGATTTCTTTTTTTGAAGCTTCCCTTGCCGAGCTTTCCATTCATAGAATTGGAAACAAATCGCAAGATGAATTTTACGTGTTGTCTGAGCAGTCGGTAGCAATACAAGACAATATGTTGAGTAACCTGTTGCAGCAATATTTTCTTAGCCCGTACGAAAAGGTAAACGAGATTTACCGTTTTTTTCATCCCAATTCAGATCTGAATTTAAATGAAGTATATCATTTTGCATCAGAGATATTTGAAAAGGGAGAGACCTTTCATGAAAATAGTAAGGAGCTTGCCAAATATCTATATGATGTATCAGGGCATCCGAAAATAAAATCTGGAGAACTTTACCTGGCTTATTTTGAAAATGTGCAGATTGAAGGCGAGCTTCATGATGCCATTGGTATCTTTAAATCAGAGACCAAGGAAACCTATTTGAAGGTGTATCCCGAGAATAGTGGTTTTGGATTAAGTTATGAGCAGGAAGCGATCAACATCAACAAGCTTGATAAAGGCTGCCTTATCTTTAATACCGACAAAGAAGAAGGCTACAGAGTGGCTGTAATTGATCAAACCAATCGTAGCGCAGAGGCTGTTTATTGGAAGGATGAGTTTTTGAAATTGAAAACCAGAAACGATAATTTCAATCAGACAAACAACGTGTTGGGGGTATACAAAAACTTTGTTACAGAGAAATTAGATCAGGATTTTGATATCTCTAAGGCAGATAAAATAGATTTGTTAAACAAGTCTATGAAATACTTCAAAGAGAAAGAAAGCTTTGATATTGATGAGTTCTCGAATGAGGTTATTGGTAATTCAGAAGGTATAGAAGCATTTAAAAACTATAAGAAAAGCTATGAAGAGGAGTTTGATGCTCCTATTCCTGATAGCTTTGATATTTCGGGTGCTGCTGTAAAGAAACAAGCCCGTGTTTTTAAAAGCGTACTTAAGCTGGATAAAAACTTTCATATTTATATCCATGGCGATAAAGAGCTGATAGAAAAGGGGTTTGATGATGATAAATCTATGAATTACTATAAGGTTTATTTCAGGGAGGAAGAGTAATTACTTTTAGCATTATAGTTAAAATGTTTGGCTGGTAATTAATAATAGTTGTAGTTTAGTAGAAAGCCAAATATTCTAAACTATATATGAACGTTGAACCGCAAAAGAACAGCATTTTTAAAGTGATTGGGGCGTCGTCCCTGGGTACACTAATTGAGTGGTATGATTTCTACATTTTTGGGAGTCTTGCCACTATTATAGGATCACAACTTTTCCCTGCCGATGCAGGAGCCTCAGCATTAATAAATACCCTTGCAATATTTGCAGCAGGGTTTATTGTTCGCCCTTTTGGCGCCTTGGTATTTGGCCGTTTGGGCGATCTTATCGGTAGAAAATATACTTTTCTTTTGACTTTAGTGCTTATGGGTGGGTCCACCTTTCTTATCGGTCTTATTCCATCTTATTCGAGTATCGGTTATGCAGCTCCAATTTTAGTGTTGATTTTGCGCCTGATACAAGGCCTTGCACTAGGAGGTGAGTATGGTGGGGCTGCAACTTATGTGGCAGAACATGCGCCTGCAAATAAACGAGGTTTCTTTACCAGTTGGATTCAAACTACGGCAACAGGAGGATTATTCCTTTCATTAGGGATAATTGTATTGACTAAAAATATACTTGGTGCAGAAGATTTTGCTGCCTGGGGTTGGAGAGTTCCATTTTTGCTATCTATTTTATTGGTAGGCGTTTCCATTTACATCAGAATGAAAATGCATGAGTCGCCAATGTTTACTAAGTTAAAAACAGAGGGCAATGTCTCTAAAAATCCGCTGAAGGAAAGTTTTAGTAACAAAGCAAATTTTAAAATGGTTTTGCTGGCTCTTTTTGGTGCTACAATGGGTCAGGGTGTTATTTGGTATACAGGTCAGTTTTATGCTCAATCATTTATTGAAAATACTTGTAAAGTCGATTTTAACGACTCAAGATACATTCTTTTGTGGGGTATAGCCTTTGCGACTCCCTTCTTTGTGATATTCGGCTCATGGAGTGATAAGGTAGGTAGAAAGTGGATTATGCTAACAGGAATGTTGCTGGGGATTATTTTTTACCGACCGATATATCAGATATTCCTTGATGACACTGATGTAAGTCAGGTTACACAAAGTGATATTAAAGAGGTGTCCAATCCTGTTGTTACGAGAACTTTGATTGAAAATACCTCAGACAGTTTGATTACTACCACTTCTCAGGTTACTTTGCTAAACGGCGCTTCATTTACAAAGATTCAGGCGCATACCAAATATGCTGATTTGAGCAAGCCGGCCAGTATTGCTCCGGATGCTTTTAAGGATAAAAAGCTTTCTACTCCGGTTTTCTGGAAATTCGTGTTCCTGATTTTCTTCCAGATTTTACTGGTAACTATGGTTTACGGACCAATTGCAGCATTTTTGGTAGAGCTTTTCCCTACAAAAATAAGGTATACTTCTATGTCGCTACCATATCATGTAGGTAATGGAGTGTTTGGAGGTCTAGTGCCTTTTATTGCAACGCTGATAGCTAGTTTCTCGGGTTCTACGCCATTATCTGGTTTGTGGTATCCAATTGGGATAGCGGCATTAAGTTTTGTAATAGGAGCAATTTATTTATCGAACAAAAAGCCGGATCACGGCGAGGCTGATCATTAAAGTCAAATAAAAGAGAAATTACGATGAACGGATTAAAAAAAGCATTAGGAATATTCTGGATCATACTTGGTCCGGCATCCATCATATTTATGTTTATGCAGGCTATTGAAAAAGTAGGTCTTGCACCAGAAGGAGTGGCAAAAACAAACACTGCGTTGCAGTGGGGGATTATCTTATTTATTTTTATCCCTATTAGTGCAGGCCTGGTCGTTTTTGGCTATTACGCTTTAAAAGGGGAGTATGATAAATTGCCGGAAGATTAGGTTGGCTAGCCAGTTTAATTTCGAAACTTTCCGTCCTGCTGAATTTATTTCAGCATCCCTCACTTGCTAGAGTATCCTTCTCTTGAGAGATGCTGAAATAAATTACCAATGACAAAGAGGTTATTCTGCTCGTTGTATATAGCGGTCGTCATGCCGCTGAAGAGCGGTATCTCGCATTTGCCAGAACTTACTTTCTCTTGCGGGATCCTGAAATGAATTCAGGAGGACGACCGAGTATACAAAATTGTCATTACCACTTTTTTGTATTCTTTCTAATGCTAGGCTCTCAGCATGACGATAGTTAAATATTACAATACCCTTAAAAGCAATCCCTTTAAGTACTCACCTTCAGGGAAAGAAATACGTACAGGGTGATCTTCAGGTTGGCTAAATTGTTTAATGATTTGTACTTCTCTGCCCGCATCTAATGCAGCCCACGCGATGATTTGCTTGAATGTCTCAAGATCTACTGCACCTGAACAGGAGAACGTAGCAAGTATGCCACCACTTTCCAAAAGAAGCATTCCAAGTCTGTTTAAGTCTTTGTAGGCACGAGCAGCTCTGTCTAATGCAGAACGTGATGGCGCATATTTTGGTGGATCAAGGACTAAAACATCAAATTTCTTACCTTCTTCTTTAAACACACGAAGTTGTTTGTTTACATCTGATTGTATGCTCGTTTGTTTATCCTGATCGAGTCCGTTGAGGCTAAGGTTATGCTGTAAAGTCTCTATAGCAAGAGCAGAACTATCTACACTTGTTACATGAGAAGCGCCTTGCTTTAAGCTGTTTAATGAAAAACCGCCACTATAGCAGAAGCAATCCAGTACGGTTTTGTCTTTGGTATATTCAGCAAGAATTAATCTGTTGTCGCGTTGATCGCAATAGAAGCCTGATTTTTGCCCATCTGCGATATTGATGTGGTAAACGACTCCGTTCTCTTTTACTTCAATAAACTCTGGTGGGGTTTCTCCCCATAGTAATCCTTGGGTAGCTTCCAGGTTTTCGTGCTTACGTGCTCCGGCATCGCTTTTATCAAATATTCCGGTAGGATTTAACTCTTCCCTTAAAATATCGATGATATCTTCTTTAACTGTTTCTATACCCGCACTTAAAATTTGCAGAGATAGAAAATCAGCATATTTATCTACAATTAATCCTGGTAAAAAGTCGGCCTCACTAAATACAAGCCTGCAAGTGTTGGTGTTTTTGCTTAATACATGCTTGCGTGATGCAATTGCACTTCTAAGCTTTTGCTGGTACCATGCCTTGTTCACTTCAGTATTTTGATCCCATTCTAACAAGCGTAAGGCTACTCTTGATTGGCCATTGTAATATGCATAGGCAAGAAATTCTTTCTCTGCCGACCATACTGATACTATTTCGCCATTTAAAGGCTTACCTTTAACTTTATCGAGTGCACCAGAGAAAATCCATGGGTGGCGAAGTACGGCAGCTTTTTCTTTACCTTTTTTGAGTATTACATCAATCATGGTGCAAAAGTAATAGAAAAAATTAGTAATCTCTTCACAGGCTGCGCCAGCTAGGTGCCCGAAGTGGGCACAACCTGAGAACGTCTGTTCTGTGATGCTAATTTTTTTGGAAAGCAGGGAGGTAATTAAGGGGGGAGAGGAGATTGACCATGGTGAGGAAAGTTGCGGAGTGGTTGAGAGGTGAGTAGTGGAAGGAAAGCGAAGAGGTTAGTAGATTGCGAAGTAATTTAATAAATTTACGGCTTTTGTAAATGATGGTGCAGAATTGTATTTTATGGAAGAAATAACCTGGAATGATTTTGAAAAAGTAGAACTTCGGGCGGGAACTATTCTTGAAGTTTTAGATTTCCCGGAGGCGAGGAAACCAGCCTATAAAGTAAAGGTAGATTTTGGAGACCTTGGGGTTAGGATGAGCAGTGCGCAGATTACTGCACATTATACTAAAGAAGAGTTAGTCGGCAAACAAATAGTAGGAGTGGTTAACTTTCCTAAAAAACAGATCGGAAAATTTATGTCCGAGTTTTTAGTGACTGGTTTTGCCGACGAAAATGGAGATATTGTGTTAACGGCCTTAAATGGCAAAGTGCCTAACGGCAGTAAATTGTGCTAAATGAGTTATTATAATTTTTCAGAAGAAGAAAATCCTGGAGCAGAAGACGAGCATTTTATGCTTTTAGCACTTCAGGAAGCTCAAAAAGCATTTGATGCAGATGAGATTCCAATTGGAGCGATAGTGGTTTGTAAGGGCAGGATAATTGGTCGCGGACATAATTTAACCGAGCAGTTAAATGACGTAACTGCACATGCAGAAATGCAGGCGTTTACAGCAGCTTCGCAAACCTTAGGAGGTAAGTATTTAAAAGATTGCACACTTTATGTAACTGTTGAGCCTTGTGTAATGTGCGCTGGTGCAAGTTATTGGACGCAGATTGGTCGCATCGTTTACGGTGCGCCAGAACCCAAAAGAGGATTTACAACTAAAGGGGCACCTTTATTACATCCCAAAACAATTTTAAAAGGAAATGTTTTGGCTCCTCAGTGCGGAGATTTGATGAAACGGTTTTTTATAAATAAAAGGGGTTAATATTGACAAATAATTGAACAAAACTTAACCTCCGAATGTTATATTTGCTCAGTTGAATTGTTTTTTAGTTATTCTCAGCATTTAATCCTGAACTTTTGAAATACAATTTGGCCGAGATTGTCCGAAAATATTTTTTAAACTTAAATCATAAATAATATGGCTTTTGAATTACCTGCGTTACCATACGCAACAGATGCATTAGAACCGCATATCGATAAACAAACTATGGAAATTCACCATGGTAAACATCACCAAGCTTACGTTACAAACTTAAATAAAGCTTTAGAAGGCAAGCCAGAAGCTAGCCAAAGCATCGAAGAAATCGTTAAAAATATCTCTAAATTTCCAGCTCCGGTAAGAAACAATGGCGGTGGTCATTACAATCACTCTTTGTTCTGGGAAGTTATTGGTCCAAATAAAGGTGGCGAGCCTAAAGGTGAATTAGCTGAAGCAATCAATGCGGCTTTTGGATCTTTTGCTGATTTCAAAACTAAATTTGCTGAAGCTGGTGCAACTCGTTTCGGTTCAGGTTGGGCTTGGTTAAGCGTTGGTGCTGATAAAAAATTAGTAGTTTCTTCTACTCCAAATCAAGATAATCCATTAATGGATATCGCTGAAGTAAAAGGCACTCCAATTTTAGGTATGGATGTTTGGGAACATGCATATTACTTGAAGTATCAAAACAGACGTCCTGATTATATTTCAGCATTCTGGAATGTAGTTAACTGGGATGCAGTTGCAGAACGTTTCAAAAAAGCATAATTAGTTTTTTAAAAAACTGATAAAGCAAGAGGCCGGTGATATTGATCACCGGCCTCTTCTGTTTAAAAGCCTAACTAGGAGTAGTAAGATATTTTTATATCCCTACCACATCCTTTTTCTTTTTCTGGCGCATTGTTTTAGGGATAACAGCTAAGATTTCTTCCTTAAGCGCGTTGAGCATTCTCTTTTTAATAAAGTTTTTGTGGGTAACCAAACTGATCTCGCGAACAGGTTCAGGAGATTTGAAATGCCTTACTTTGCTTAGTTGTTTGTTGCTTAACTCTTCTAATGCAAGCTCTGGTAGCAGAGTAGCTCCGTTATTCATGTCAACCATACGGATAAGTGTTTCAACACTTCCTGTATTGTAAGTTAGTCCCTGAAGACGATTTTGCTTAGTAGATCTGCAAATATTTAGCACCTGAGATCGCATGCAATGCCCTTCATTTAATAGCCAGATATTTTCATCTTCCAGGTCGTCGGCATCTATCGTTTTCTTTTTATATAGCTTACTGTTCTTGCTGATGTAAGTAACAAAGTTTTCATAATACATCGGGGTTTCTTCTACTGAATTGTCTCCCAGTGGAGTAGCTAATATTCCGCAGTCCAGTATTCCGGTTTTTAAATGATGAATGATGTCTTCGGTGGTATATTCCCAAATCAGGAGTTTAAGCTCGGGGTATTTTTCCATCATTGAGGCAATTACCCTTGGTAAAAGGTAAGGCGCTACGGTGGGGATGATACCTACCTTAAGCTCGCCAACAACATCTTGCTGCTGACTACTAATTATCTCTTTAATTTTATGACTTTCCTGAAGCACTAAGCGTGCCTGTTCGATAATCTGAGCCCCTATTTCTGTCGGAATGATGGGTTGTTTGCTGCGATCAAAGATTTTTACATTTAGCATTTCCTCAAGTTTTTGTACCTGCATACTGAGTGTAGGCTGGGTAACAAAGCACTTTTCGGCGGCGCCTACAAAACTTCTGTAAGTATCTACCGCTACTATGTATTCTAGTTGAACTAAGGTCATATAGCTAAAGTTTATTTTCTTTAGCAAATATATCAATTTTAACTATGCTTCTCTAAAAAATCCTGATAAGCTAGTTTAATGCCTTCTTCAAGCTCTATTTCATGCTTCCAACCTAATGAATGTAATTTAGAAACATCCATTAATTTGCGAGGTGTGCCGTCTGGTTTACTACTGTCAAAGGTTAGCTCTCCTTCAAATCCAACAATGCGTTTAATTAATAGCGCAAGGTCTTTTATTGTGAGGTCTTTTCCAGTTCCAATATTTACAAAGCCAGGCTCGTTGTATTCCTGCATTAAAAAGTAACAAGCATTGGCCAGGTCATCAGCAAACAAAAATTCGCGCATTGGAGATCCAGAACCCCAGATGTTAACTTCCGGAGCGTTATTGACTTTTGCTTCATGAAATTTGCGGATTAAAGCAGGCAGTACGTGAGAGTTTTGTGGATGATAGTTGTCGTTATAACCATATAAGTTAGTTGGCATTACGGAAATAAAGTCGCAGCCATACTGTGAACGATAAGCATCGGCCATTTTTATACCGGCTATTTTAGCAATAGCATAAGGCTCATTGGTCTCTTCCAATAATCCTGTAAGCAGATAATCTTCTTTTAAAGGCTGGGGTGCAAGTTTTGGATAAATGCAGCTTGAGCCTAAAAACATCAGCTTTTTTACACCGGTTTTATATGATTGGTGAATTACATTGTTTTGGATGCAAAGATTCTCGTAAAGGAAATCAGCTCTGTAAGTATTGTTGGCAATAATGCCGCCTACTTTAGCAGCCGCCAGGAATACATACTCAGGTTTTTCTGATTCAAAAAAATCAGTTACTGCCTGTTGATTGCGCAAGTCTAATTCTGCCGAAGTTCTGGTGATCAGAGTTGTAAAACCTTCCTTAATCAATTTACGATAAATGGCTGAGCCTACCATACCTCGGTGACCAGCTACATATATTTTTGCGTTCTTTTCCAATGTGTTTTTAATGATTGTTGCAAAAGTACGAAATCCCGCTGTCATCTTGATGGCTTGAAATTGGAAATGCTAAGAGGAGGAAATGACATTTTTTTTGGGTCCTAAAACTGAGTCGTTTTTTGTACATATCTCATTCGGCACTTGTTCGACACTGGTCGAACGAGGTCCGAACGAAGTGAGTTTAAAGGTGGTAACAGGGACGACTATAATATTGGTTCCCGATTGGGCCTTTTTACGGCCCAATATTTAGTGAATAGGAACTTGGGGAAGTAGCAATTCCTATTTAATTTTTCCTATCACCGATCAATTGGATTCTATTGACATGAAAAATTAAATATAAGAAAAATAAGTGGTAATGATAATTTTGTTTAATTGGTCATTGTCCTGAATTTATTTCAGGACCTCCAAGAAAAAGGAAGCCTTGCTTGTATGTGATGCTGACCTCGAAGAAGCTGCGAAGCAAAATAAATTACCAATGACAAGTCAGAAAGTTTTTTCAATAAGAATCTGAAAATAAGTATTTTAGTATTTAAATTCTTTGTGCAGCGTGCCCGATATGAAATTAGTGCTAATTGCCTGTTGC
>NZ_JABSNU010000024.1 GCF_013266735.1 Pedobacter foliorum | reverse complement strand
GTTTAGTTCCATATTCATTGATAAATTCACCCATGGCTTTGGCCGCAAAATATTTTGGTCCTGTTGCACCGCTTTCTCTGATGGCCGCATTGTAGTCATAACTTGTGGTCATACCGCGTGCGCCCCAACCTTCAAAATGAGTACCCCCAAAAAACATATAGTAGTTGATTCCGGTACCTCCACCAAGCATGCTCATTAAACCAATTGCCTTAAAATGACGCGCATCAGAATAGTGTTCTTCACTCAGTGCTCCGGTTACCAAAGAAAACCAACCTCCCTGTAATTCCGTTACGAAGCCAGGAGCATCAATTTGTTTTTTGCGAAGATCATACATCCGGCGGGCACAACTTGGTGCATCACTTAAATTGGCCACGTAATAATTATCGCAATCGAATACCTGCGACAATTCAGGGTCTTTGCTGGCCCTGGTCTCGCTGGTAAGACAGGTAAACAAGGGTACATCAATGCCATTATTTTTATAAGAATGATACAAAGCTTTTAGGAAAATTTCTTTGTCTTTGGTACCATGTGCATCGTATTCATTTTCAATTTGAAACATAATGATGCCCTTTTGTCCCTTCTTCTTCCGGCTAATCTGTTCCGGGGCTAATACTTTAGAAACCGCATTGTACCAATGAACAGACCATTTGATATGTTCAGGATCGGCACTGCGTAACCACAAATCGCCTTTACCGGGACCAAACTTGGCCAGCCAGCGGGGATAACCTCCGCCCGACCACTCAGCACAAAGAAATGGTCCTGGACGTACAATGGTGTAAAACCCAAATTCATCCTGAGCCATCTTTAACCAGGCTTTCAGGTCTTTAAAATCGAATTTGGAATTATCGTTCAGTCCTGAGGGCATACTGCGTTCATGCCAGTTCCAGGGAATGTAAGTTTCTACGGTATTAAATCCCGCTTCCTTGATCTTTCTGAAACGATCACGCCATAGCTCCTGCGGACATCGAAAATAATGGAACGCGGCACTGTAGATAAAAACATCTTTGCCCTCGATGCTCATGCATGAGCCATCATACCGGATGCGATCTGGATGAGCAAATTGTTTTACCGGTAATGATGATGTTGTTAATTGCCGCGATTGAGCGTTTGTGTCGCTTACAAATAAAAACAGGAGTAAGCAGGCGTTTCGGAACATTTGTGTGTGTAAAGATTTTTTCAAGATTCTTTTATTTAGACTTCAATGTGTGGAAAAGTAAAAAGGGGGCTCTAACCAGCCCCCAAATTCAATTATTGTAATGGGTCAAAAGTTCCACCCCATTCTTTATTTTGCAGTAAAACATTTTTTGACTGAGAAATTTGAGATGGTGGGAGTGCATAAAACCAGTGATTCAAATCGAGGTTAAATTTATAGGTTCCATCGCCATCAAGATTATCAATATAGTTTGCGGTAAGCTTGGCACGTGCATCAGCACTAGTGATTTTTTCATACGGCAAAGGCAAGTTGTTCATGTCTTTTACTGTAATATACAAACCATGCCTTCCCATTTGGTTATTCAGGATATCATAACGTTTCCAGCGACGAAGGTCATTGAAGCGCTTATCTTCAAAAGCAAACTCAACAAAACGTTCATTAATGTAAGCTTCCCTTATATCAGTGATGGTTAATGCGGTAAGACCATAATTCCCTCCCACACCTGCAGTAATACCTGCTCGCTTTCTGATTCTTTTTAATACATCTAAAGCCTCTGATGATTTACCCAATTCATTGGCACATTCGCCATAATTCATCAGCAATTCGGCATAACGCATTTCTACCCAATCTGTTTGAGCCTTGAAACGATCCACTGTATTAACTGTGGTATCAATACCCTTACGTTGAAAGAATCCTGTACAGCCCATATTACCGCCGTAACCCGGATGAATAGTTTGAGCAATATTGGTATATTTATCTACTCCATCCTGACGCCAAACGCTCCAAAAACTCATCCCTTTAATATAACCTGGAGCTTGTTCCTCAGGTGTTGGCTGTGGTGTTCCACCGCAATAAATGGTAGAAAAAAAACGATCATCACGATTGGTATAAAAATCAGTCATGAATTGACTGTTGTAGGCTGGATTGTTCAGTTGATTCTTATCAAACTCCATAGGAGATCCATCTTTTTTAGGAAAAGCTAATAAGAGTGATAGCAAAGGCTGATTGGTGTTGTCGGCACCGGGACGAAGGAAACCAAAGTTATTAGAGTGTCCCGGATAAAAGAACTGATTTACCATGATCACTTCTTTATTTCGCTCATCAGTCCAGATGGTATGAAACCTTGGATGCAGGTCATGCCCCTGAGTTGCACCAAAATCAACTGCTGCTTTACAGGCATCATAGGCTGCCTGCCAGCGTGCAGGGTCATTAGTAGGATTAAACAATGGACTTGCGTAGTTAAGCAATACTCGTCCTTTCATGGCCATGGCTGCAACTTTGGTAATACGACCATAGTCTGCTGCGGCATTAGAATAAACACCCGGCAGTAACAAAATGGCACTATCTAAATCTTTAACAATCTGGGCAACACATTCTGAAGTTTTATTTCGGGGTTTGAATAAACCCGGTACATCATTAAAATCCTGTTTGTGTAAAATAATAGGAACTCCTCCCACCTGGTTTACCATACGCCAATAAGACCAGGCTCTCCAGAATTTCGCCTCACCAGTGTATTGTTTGTTTAGTTCATCTGGTAAAACAGTGGTAGGAACGGTTACCAATTCATCCAGAAAAAAGTTGGCTCTATCTATGATGTTGTAGTCAAGACCTGAATTGGTACCTGCTTCTGAAATAATACCACGCAAGTAATTCCCGAAATCTTTAGGAGCATTGATCGCTTCATCTGAACTGGCGCCGTTAAATGGCCATTCCGGCATTGATTTCCCATAGATACCATTAAGGTAAGCTTTGATCATATTGGCATCACCCCATACCATTTCCGGTCCTATTACCCCATTATTTGGGTAATCCAATCCTTTTTTGCAACCCCACATCAGCAATACTGCAGATAGGCCACTAAGGAAGAATTTTACATATTTATTATTGAGTTTCATGTTTCTTAAAGTTTTTTATGAATAATTTAAAGCGACAGATTAACACCGAAATTGAAAGACTTCATTAAAGGGTAGCTAAAGCCCCCACCTATTTCCGGGTCGTAATATTTCTTATTGAATCCACTAATGATAAACAAATTGGATCCGCTGCAATAAAACTTCAAGCCGCCAATCCCCATTTTATTGGTAATACTGGCAGGAAGAGAATACCCAACGTTCAACATGCGTAACCTTAAAAAGTCAGCTCTTTTTAACCAAAAAGTACTGGGAGTATTGGTTACCCAGCTGGTTCCATCATTTGCAGAATAACGTCTGGGTAATGAAGCGTTTGGATTTTCAGGTGTCCATGCATCATAAGCCCATGGTCTCCACATACGGTTCCATTCCACATTCCCATCTACCAGGCCATTCACCATTCTGTACGTGTTCAGGTTACCTGCAAAACTTGCATCAAGACTAATTCCTTTCCATTCAATCCCCAGGTTTAAACCTAGTGAAACAGGATTGGTATTTGTCTTAACAACGGTTTGATCCCAGTCATCAACAATACCGTCCGGTCTACCCTCTTTACCGCTCAAATCAGCATAGGTTAGCTGACCTAACTCTGGAGCCCTGCCCTGAAATTTATAATTCGGATTGGCAGCAACAAAAGCATCCAGATCAGCTTGTGTACGAAGCATGCCTGTATTGATAAAGGTAACTACCCTTGAACTTGATTGATTCAATTCATTTTGATATGGATAGGTAATGTTTTGGTCTTTAAAAATTGGAACTGCATTTGCATAACTGGCATTTACATTTGCATAGTAATTCAAATTACTGCTTTTGTTGCGATAACCAACGGTGAGTTCAACACCATTGGACCTATATTCACCATAGTTTGATGAAGGCAGTGATCGGCTAAAAGTTGGAGGTACCTGAGCAACTCTACCAATAAGAATGTCATAGGTCTTTGTTTTGAAATATTCTGCAGTGGCATTAAAATGGCGCAAGAAATTTACGTCAACACCAACATTATAAGTCCGCGTTTTTTCCCAGGTAATATCAGGATTAACCATTCCTCCATAACCAATACCAACATTATTGCTTGGTGTAGTTCCAAAATATGCAGAATTGTAGTTTTCGTACTTCTGTTGATATTGCCATGCATCAACATTATCCGCACTGGTTGTACCGACAGAAGCTCTTATTTTTAGCATATCAATTCCTTTTACGTTCTCGAAAAAGTTTTCACGAGAGACCACCCAACCCACTGAGCCTGATGGGAAGAATCCCCATCTGTTTTCGGGAGCGAATTTATAGGACCCATCATAGCGGAAAGTAAAACTGGCCAGGTATTTGGCACTGTAATCGTAGAATAGCTGGCCAACGTATGATTTTCGTCCGGTAGTCTGTTCTGTTTTCCCCCCAACAAAAGAATCCACACGGTCGCCACTGGTGGCCCACCATTGATCCGTATAGATTGTGGGAAACCTTTCACGGGTTCCATTTAAACCACCTCCTTTATTTTCTGCCTTTTCATAGGTAAGCCATCCCTGCACATGGTGCTTTTCTGCAAAAGTATGGTCATAGTTCAACTGAAAATTCAGCTGAGCCGCATCACCCCAGGTATATTCTTCGGAAAGATATTCTGAATTATGCCCCGACAGCTTGGTTGTTAGCATATCAGATTCTTTGGTACTGATCTGTTTTGGTGTGTCGAAGGTTTTCATCACCCACATATTATAGCGCTTAAAATAAGTCTTGCTACGATAATTATCGAATGCCCTGATGTACTGAGCAGAAGCGCTAAGGCCATCGATCAAAGGAATTTTATACGTCCCTTTTAAATTAATGACCGGTTTTAACGAGTTCTCCTTGGCATATCCTCCATCACCCCTCATTTCTGCTCCCTCATTGTTCCAGTCCCAGGCAATAGGATTGCCTGCATCTGTCCATACCGGATTATATGGCTGCCTTAATAATTCGGCACGGTATTCATCGTGTTCAGCTTTTCCAGGAGGTCTTTTGGTAACATTATTATTTGCGGAAACCCCGGCAAACAAGGTTAAATTTTTAGTGATATCGGCCGTAAGGTTAACGCGAAAATTGTATTTATCGAAAGATGTATTTTTCTGGAAAGCATTCTGTTTTACATAAGAACCACCTACAAAATAACTGAGTTTGTCTGTCCCCCCTGAGGCACTGAGGTTATGTGTAGTCGTAGAAGGATCCTGCCAGATATCTTCTATAACGTCATATCCCCAACCATTGTTGATATTTTTGAAATAATCAAAATCTGATTGGGTCCAACGATCAGCTGCAGTTGGATTAATGCGGTTATAGATTTCTCCGGTTTCAATTGCACTGGTTCTTTCTGCATTTTTCCCTCTTTTATCAAAGCCGGTATTAAATGAATAATTGATTTTAGCTTTCTGATTTCTTTCTCCTCGTCTGGTTGTAACCACGATTACACCTCCAGAAGCACGTGCACCATATGCAGCTGTAGCAGCAGCATCTTTTAAGGTCGTGATGTTGTCGACATCATTGGGACTCAAATTATTAAAATCAGCTGCATTATCGGTAACCAAACCATCAATAACAAACAAAACTTTTTGATCGTTAAAGGAAGACTTTTCTCGAATTTTAATTTCAGGAGCAGTTCCGGCACGACCTGCTGGGGTGTTTACCCTAACCCCTGCCATTTGTCCTGCCAGTAAGTTCCCCAAGGTTGTGGTTGGAATGGATCTTTTGGCTTCATCCATTTTCATAGTTACAACAGAGCTGGTAACTAAATCCTTTTGCTGTTTTCCGTAACCAATCACAACTTCTTCAAGTTCCTTGACCATTTGGTCCATTTCAATGTTAAGACGAGCTTTTGCCTCGACCACTATATCCTGAAATCCGATCATTTTAAACAACAACTTGCTGTTGGCAGGCACTTTAATTTCAAAATTACCATTGGCATCGGTAGTTGTTCCAAGCTTATTGTCTTCGACTGAGACCACATTAACACCAATTAGAGGTAATTTATTTGATTTTTCTGTTACCGTTCCTGTAACTGTAATTACTTCCTGTATGGTCTCAATCATCTTGGCCATAGGCTTAATAATAATGGTTTTCTCATCAATGGTGTAAGTCAGGTTCTTTCCATAAAGGATTTCCTCCATCACCTTATCTAAGGAAGCGTTGCTAAAGTTGGCTTGTATTGTATTATTGGCATTCAGTTTATCCGGCTTCCATAAAACATTATAACCTGTTTGTTTCCTGATTTCTTTAAATACAGTATTCAGGGTTACACTTCCCTTGTTAAGGGTTAACCGCTGCGCAAAGCCATTTGCGCTTACCTGCATTATTGCCGCTATTAGTATAACTGTAGCTAGTTTCATAACTAGTAAGATTTTATTTATGTACGGCCGGGGCCTGCATATAAATTTTGTAGAATTTTTATACATTTGAATGTTTAAGATTAAGCTTTAAGATGTTGTTTCTTGACAATTTTGGGCTACCTGAACAGTATTACCAGTATTCCGATTGCAGTCGGGTGCTGGTTTTTTTCTATTCCGGCTTTTTTGCCACTAAGGCTCTGTTTTTTCTTTCAGATTGTTCATAATTTTGTTGGTTTAATACTTGGTTATATTATATCATTTGTGTGTGTGGTTCACATTTAATTTTAAGCTTTTGTAAGCTTATTTTTTGCTAACCTTAATTATTCGATTCTCAATTGTAAATTGAACTCCTCCCATCAATTCCAATTTTTTCAATACATGCGAAACATTGACAAACTTTGATACTGAACCACTATACAATTCAGTTTTAAGGCTTTCATCGTTAAAAACAGCTTCAACATTGTACCACCTGGCAATCATGCGCATAATATGATCCAGGTTATCCTCATTGAACATAAACAAATCCTCTTTCCAGGCAATGGCCTGTTCTGCATCAACATTAGTTACATTGATGGTATTGGTTACTATTGCCTGTTGGCCGGGCTTTAACAGTTTGGACACCTTAGATTGAATTTGAGAGACTTTAACACTTCCTTCCAATAAGGTAGTTTTAATATTTTCATCGTCCTGATAGGAAGAAATATTGAAATGGGTGCCCAGTACTTCTACTTCCTGAGTATTGGTTTTAACCTTAAATGGCGTTGCGGCATTATGGGCTACTTCAAAATAAGCTTCACCTGTAAGCTCTACCTTACGCTCTTTTTTGTTAAACCCCAGCGGGTAGCGCAGCGATGATGCTGCATTTAACCATACGTTACTTCCATCCGGTAAACTGATCTGATACTGGCCACCTTTGGGCGTTGTGATAGTATTTAAGGGATTTGGAGCATCAGGGTCTTCATTTACCTTGGCAACCTCATAGACCAACTGACCATCTTTTGTTTTAGTAATTGTTACACCTGCCTGTTTGGCAATATCACCATTTGCGGCATTTTCCAGGACAACTTTACGTCCATCGGCAAGCGTAAGTACAGCCTTGTTTCCTCCAGGTTTAATGTCATTAACATATTGATGCTGCGCAACCTCTTGCATAGGAAGTTTATAACGATAAAAATAAAGAGCTGAGCCAAGGGCAATTAAAGCTACTGCCGCGGCAGCAATGCCTGGCCACAAGGAAATACGACGCGCGTGATTGTGATGGATAGGCAATGAACTAAAAATTTCATCCAATTGCTTTTCCTTATCCTCCTCAGCTATTTGAGAAAGATCTTTTATTTCATGTTGCAGGTACCAGGTTTCCAGTAAACCTTTTTCTTGTTCGGTACAGTTCCCTGCTATATATCTCTTTAATAAGTCCTTAGCGTCTTGTTCTTTCATAAATTCGAGGGCGGTTTATATCCAATTCAATACTAAGACAATTAAAGAGGGGGGTAACAGGTAGATGAATTGAAAAAAAAATAAAAATTTTTTTTTCCCTTAAAACCGCTTAAAACAGTAAAAAAAATAAGATAAACAGTATGCTCAATCTCACCTTAAGCGTTTTTATTGCATTGGTGATTTGTTTGGATACAGTTTGTTCTGAGATCTCCAGTTGATTGGCAATCTCTTTATGGGATAAGCCAGATTTCCTGCTCAACTCAAAAACTTCTCTCATCCTGGGTGGTAAGGCATCCATTTCCTTCTGTATCAGCAAGGCGAACTCTTTTTCCCGGATCAAATGATCCGCGATACAATGATCTTCGTTTATAAAGGTTTGGAGGGACTCTACATACTTTGATGCTACCTGTTTGTGCGCAGCTATATTGAAAATTCTATTTCTGAGTGCAGTATAAAGGTATCCTGACAAGTTGATGATTGTAGGTATTTCGGCCCTTTTCGTCCAAAGGTTTGCAAAAAGCTCCTGCAGCACATCTTTTACTTCTTCTAAATCACCCATTTTTTTATAGGCATGATTTTGCAGGAGCCTTTTGTATCTGTTGTAAATTTCTGTGTACGCAAGTTCATCACCCTCCTTAAGCAGGGAAATTAATTCTTGATCATTCAGATTGCAATACCTCAGCATGTTGGAAAATCCCTAACTGTTCTATCAAACAAAGCATATATTACGCGAAACCACATAGGGAGATGGACCTGATAATATGTGGTAGGCAATTTAAATTTGTTGTAAAAGAAATTATAAGCAGGCAAATTACTTATAACCATATTTTTAAACTATTCCAATATTGATCAATATTGATGTTTTTTTGACCACACAGGTTTAAACTGATAATTTTGCATCATTTAGAACACAGTTATAAATTTGTAAGGAATACCATGAGAAAATATCAAATGTTATTGTGAATGATCTAATTTTTACTGATTTTGACGGTCAATCTTCTGACTGAAATAAGGGTAAATAAAATTTTGGTTTCCCCGTTCACAGACATCCCTTAATGGTTCATTTAATATAAGGAGTAAAACCTCTGTTTTTTTTGCAGATTCTACTGTTTTCTTTGCCATTTGCTATGAATTCCTAGAGTAATGAGATTTTACTCTTTAGTGTAGACTCCGAAATTGCTGAATACCTCATTTCGAAATGCCTTGACTAGCTATTCTGCGAAAAACTAACCATTCAAAAAGGGCCTATAAAGCGTCAAAAAATCAGCCTTTCCAATAATTATAATAAATTCCAAAAGTGATCAAACCAGCACAAATCAAAGGGTCTGGAGTAACGGATTCTCCAGCACATCAGCACAACCCATGTTAATTCCTGTGCTATTTATGTAACAGTTACATAAAGCAAAGAGGATAGGCGGTTCGAATTTAATGCGGCTGCTATTAACAACTTATCTTAACCGGAGGTCGAACTAAAAAAACACAATTTACAAGCTTTAAAAGATGATTTAAACCAAAAATCCCTCTCTACTTTCGTAAAGAAGGATCTGTACCCTATGCCATATTGAGGACGAAACAATTTAAAGACGATTTAATCAAAATAGCCAAATTACCAATTCGTAAAGAAGTCATAGAACGTATTCAATCTAATAAGGCAGCTGCACTAACAATTTAAGCAGTCAATTATCGATTTCTTAAGAGTAAAAAAGGGCAAAATGAAAATAAATTCATTTTGCCCTCTCAATTCGGGCTGGCAGTATTGCATTCTCAACTTACAATACTTATTGATTATCAACTATAACCATCCTGAAATATAAGGGTATAAATTTGGGTCTGTATTATTTCAAATCAAAATGCATCAACTCATTTATTTTCTATTTTTCAATCGCAAAAAATGTAAAATAACTGCTCATTAATTACTACAAAAAAACAATATCACATCACAATTCAAAACAAAATTTAGGTTGTAATATTAGAATAATATTACAACCTAAATTTTAACTTTCTAAAGTTCGGTGTTACTGGAGGAAGAGCCACTATCTCTAAAATATACACTTAGGGTTCAATCAACAAAAATGAGGGAGAACTGAGTCAGCGGAATCTCCACTAACACATCATCAATCTATTTCTTATCCTTTTCTAGCTGCAATAATTTCTGCAGCTCTTTCAATTTTTCAGGAAACTTTTTAGCAAGATTATTTTTCTCTCCAATATCCTCTGCTAAATTGTACAATTGCGGTTCTGGAGAATTACCAGTTTCAGTGTCCGTTGACTTTCTATAAGAAACTCCAGCATTAGGTTCAATGTATTTCCAATCCCCTTTAACAAGCGCCAAACCTTCCGAATGCTCCACGTAGATTTTGCGGCCAGTTTTTGTAGATCCAGACAGCGTACTCCATAAATCCTGACTATCCTTTGCCTCACCAACAGGCACATTTTGTTTCAACAGATTAGAAAACGAAGCCAAAAGATCGATTTGCCCAATAAGTGCATTAGACACCTTACCTTTTGCAATGTTAGGTCCTGATATCATAAAAGGAATCCGAGTTCCGGCTTCAAAAACGCTACCTTTAGTGCCTCGCAAAACCCCCGCAGGCAGATGACCATTTCGTTGCGTTACTGCTCCGTCTTGATACCCATCATTCAATACCGGACCATTATCACTACTAAAAACAATAATCGTATTCTCTTTAATCCCCAGAGTCTCCACCTCATCCAGAATTTGCCCAACTGTCCAGTCTAATTGTAAAATTGCATCACCACGATAACCAAGCCCGCTCTTGCCCTTAAACATTGTAGCTGGCATTCTCGGAACATGAGGCTCTGTCACCGGAAAATATAGAAAAAATGCCCGATTAACATTTCGTTTCATATAGTTTTTAGCCACGGTTAAAAAGGTAGTAGAAATTTCCTCATCCACCCACCTTGCACTGTGTCCACCACTCATAAAACCAATCCTACCAATTCCATTTACAATCGTATTGTCATGACCATGATCAGGAGAAGCTTTCATCTTTAACAATTCGGGATTGTCTTTTCCGGTTGGATCATTGCCCACCTTATTTCTATAATCGACCTCAATAGGGTCATTAGGATCTAGAGCCACTACACGCTGATTTTCCATAAAAACGGTAGGCACCCTATCTGCTGTGGCCGGAAAAATGAATGAATAATCAAACCCTGTTTCATTGGGTCCAGGCGACACCCTGGTGCTCCAGTCTTTTTTCACTCCCTCACCTAAACCCAAATGCCATTTCCCAACAATAGCAGTAGTATAGCCTGCATTCTTGAACAGCTTAGGTAAGGTGATTTTATCCAAAGGGATAATCAGCGCTGCATCACCGGATAAGATTTCAGTCCCCTTAACCCGCCAAGGATAATTACCTGTCATCAAAGCATAACGAGAAGGTGTACATGTTGCCGAAGAGGAATGTGCATTTGTAAAACGAATGCCGCTCTTGGACAAACGATCCAAATTAGGGGTTTTAATTTTTGTAGCACCATATGCCCCAACATCACCATAACCCAAATCGTCAGCGTAAATAACAATCACATTAGGTTTGGATTCCCGTTTTTGCGCCAACACTAAGCCTGGCGCTAGTGCCATAAGAAAACAAATAACCTTAGCATTTAAAAATCTAATCATTACAATATATTCATCTAATATTTAAAACACACTTCATTGTATGCAGACTGAAACATCAATCTATCACTTCAATTTAGATCTGGCTAATTTCTTTAAAAGTTTTCGGCTGCACCCAAACTGCAGTTTTAATAATCAATTTTCCCTGATCATTTATAAACCTGGGCTGCCACAAGACTTTCTTTTTACCATTATTAGTTAGTCTGGATCTTTTATTCCCTACATGCTTTACCGTAATCAATGTCTTCAGCACAGGTACATCTTTAATCTCCGATATACTCTCTTTTTTACCTCGATACAAAGTCGTGATGCGATCAAATCTCGCATCTGCTTCTAAACCCATCAATCCTTCTACAAAACCTTTAACTACCCCATAGGACACCTCAGGATATTCCCTTCTTTTCGTTTCAGGATTGGTCAAATGAAGCATATAGTTGTAAGCCTTTTCGGCTTGTCCATTCTGATACATGATCAATGGAAAGTACGATAGATTTTCTACATTCCAATCCTTAGACAATAAGTGCTGTATGGTCTTTTCTTTTCTATCGCCGTCTTTCAATGCGTCAAACCACAGCAAAAAGGTTTCTCCTTCTTCCATTCCAAACTTGTGGTCAGTCGAATAATAGGTGTTATAAAGTGAAGCAGATTCGTTCCACCACAAATCATCTATGCTTTTCTGATATGCTGCAGCTTTTTTCCTGTACAATTTGGCTTCCTTAGCCTTACCTTTCACATCGAGTATCGAAGCGTACGACATCAGCCCTCTGTATATTGCTCCTATCAAATCTACTCCCATTTTAATATTAGGCACCCCTTCAGAATAAGAAGGTAAACCGCGACAGCGATGAAAGGAATCTTCATCATTAAAAGGCACAGGAGCATTTGGATGGGTCGGCCTGCTCAATAATGAATCAGCCTGCAATACCCAACTGTCAATAAATGAAGTAACAGACTTTTCATGAAAATTTTCAAAAGCAGCGCCTTTAATGTATTCTTCATCACCGGTCCACAGATACAATTTCCAGTTGGTAGTCAACACATCAAAGTTCGCATTCAGGTTATACCAGAACTCTTTATCATTACGGTAATCCTCAACCGCAGGTTTGCCCAAATGGTTAATTTCCCAGTAAGAACACCAGTCTTTTGATGCTGATATATTGCTCACAAATAGCCTAAGCATATTTTTGTTCTCCTTGTTCAATCCTAAAATCTCTCCCCCAATACTCTGATGTGCTACATCGCGCATGCAAAATGCTGATCTGGGGGGTAATGCCGATTCATACCATGGGCCCACCGGGTCACCTGGTTTTCCTTTATAGCTTAACGCCATTTCTTTCGCCCTGCCGAAGGCAGTCTGCAATGCAGCATCTGATGATGTAAAAGTTACTCCGCCATTTTGGGCATATGCGCTGCAGCAAAGGCAAAGTAATAAGTATACAAAAAGGTTTCTTTTCATGTGTTTAGTATAAGTTTATTTCTACTGCCTTTAGTCCGTCCCAGTTGATTTCCTGCTTTTTACTACCGGCTTGTTCTACAATAATTTTTAGTTTCTGACCAGCCCTAACCACCGTAATGTTAAAATCTTTATCAAAAGCCCTGATATGATTTAGCGACATTTCTTTCCAACCTGCAGGAAGATAAGGCAGCAATAAAAACGACTTAAAGCTTTTAGGCTGCATCCCAAACAATCCTTCTGTTATGGCCCTGCAATACAAACCGCTCTCTGCCGCTAAATGACGCTGGTCTCCCTCAGGCCAGGCCTCAACAGCATAAGGGACATGCTCACCAAGCAAACGTTTTGAGGTATAATATTTCAGGTATTTCAGCGTGGTATCGGTTATGCCTGCATTAAACAATCCCCGAACGGCATATAAAAGTGAGCGGTCCCAAAACGTCTTCGATCCCGATTCAGTAAGCATCCCATCTTTGGTCCACAAATGCTGTGATAGCAATGCTTTTGCAGTTTCTGCTTTTCTGGTGTATAGCCCCATTACTAATGGCATACCTATCCACGACCTTAGTTTATCATTTCCGTCAAAATAACGATAGGTATTATACCCCTGTACTTTTGCACCAAAATACTTCTCAATGGCTGTTCTCAGGGCAATAGCTTCCTTAGCTAATTTTTCTGACACAGCTTTTTCGCCCAGCGTAGCTGCAAGATCCGAGGCACTGATCAGTGCGCCATAAGCAAGTGTATTGGTCGACAAGTTTATTTTCCCTGCAGGAAACCTACCCTCCAACTCATCTGAATCGGATGCGATTACACCATCAGCACTTTTCTTCCTTCTCGAAAACTCCAGGCACCATTCTATTAGCGGCCACAATTTCCGTGCTTCGGAAGTATCAGCATAAGCAAGCGCAAATCTTGATGCACCATAGGCAATCATGGCCATATCTCCACGATCCCCCGCCCCATTCCACATTCCTTCTCCCTCTGCAATAATGGAACTGGGAATTGGTTCGTACTGGTCGTTCATGTATTTTGCAAACATCCTAAAGCTATTCATCGCACTTTCGTTTCCTGCAGCATAACCTAAAAACGGAAATAGCGGATTCATATATTCGGCCTGGTCATTTGCCCAGATTCCTGCATAATAAGAGCCACCACCCGGACTATGCATCAGCCCTCCTTTGGTATCAAAAATACTTTCTGTAGCCCTGATCTTCGCAAATGAGAACATCTGGTTCAGCGTATCATCCGGAGTTTTTAGCACCAGCGCTTGGGTAATTTCAGTGATGAATTTTTTGCGTTTTAAGGATTCATATTCCGAAGAGAAATCATAAGCCTGATCAGCGGTTTTTCTTGCGGAATGAACAATCGCATAGGACTGCTCTTCGCCCGGCTTTAAGGTGAATTTTCCCGATCCGTAGATTTTAGTATTTAACAGGTAAGTTCCATAAACCCCTTCGCTCTTCTTTGTACTATCTGTCCTGTCTAATTCTGGAATGGTAATCTCAACAGCTTTTGTTCCCTTGTTTTTAAAGATGCATTGCTCAATAAATGCGGGCTTATCAACCGATGGGAAAAGCTCGTGCGAAAAGCTTATCATTCCAATAGCCGACTTCACTTTTATAGCGCCATTAAATGAAATTGCATCAGGCTGCTCTTCTATTGCTTTCCCGTTTATGGATACTGACGGTATCGTCTGATCAAAATCCCTGATCAGACTTCCCCGTGTATCATTAGGGATTATACGCAGCATTGGGAACACCAGTTTCCTTTTTAATATGAAATTACTTTTATCATCTACACCGTAAGTAATTATTGCTGAAATCTGCTTTCCACTCATTTCAATCTGATCGGTATGGGCTGCGCCTTTTTTCACGGCCCATTCTATACCTCCGTTTTTCATCAAATACCATCGCAGGTTTTGTCCATTCGCATCAGTAACGCCATACAGCAGAAACAGGAAAAATAATAAACTTTTTATAGGGAAATATTTCATATTAAATTAGGTATTAAATAAACACTCGTCATCCTAAAACCAATCCTAAATTTATTTCAGAATGACGAATGTGTTGGTGTAATGTGCCTGTGTTCGCTACATAACGAACATGCATCTATCTTATAAATTTATTTGTAATCTGGATTCTGTATGATAGCTGGATTCTTTTGTATTTCGCTCCTTGGAATTGGATAATAATAAAAACTAGGAACCCAGGTACGCTCCTGAACCGTCATGATCTCATAAGTAAACGTACCATTGCTTTGCTTTTTAATAATTACACCTTTGGCATCTTCCGAACCCACCTCTGCAATTCCCCATCGCCTGATGTCAAAATAACGATGTCCTTCAAAGCACAATTCAATCCTGCGCTCATGTCTTATTTTTTCCATCAATGCTGTTCCGGCACCACTAGCCACAGGCAAGCCTGCTTTCTCCGTTCTTATTTTGTTCAGATAAGTCAGTGCCTCTCCGTCTTCACCCAGTGCTGAACAAGCCTCTGCATAGTTCAGGTAAATTTCCGACAATCTGAAAACCGCCCATTGGGTAGCATCATAATCCTGAACATTCCAGTCATGGGTCTCATCTACCATCTTCCTCACACAGTACCTTGTTTTCGAAGCATTCCATGGCGAATAAGGACTTTGCGGAGAATCATCGCCTCCTTCAAAAAAACCAGTCAATCTTCCCTTAAACTGCTGATTGTTTGCCAATATGGTCTCATAAAATCTAGGCTCCCTGTTCAAATAAGGATTTTTTGCCTGCTCAGGATTGCTCCAGCTGAACTTTGTACCATCGGCCATCTCAAAATCATCTACCATCTGCTGTACAACATTGTACGCACTGTAACCATTATAGCCATTCGGACTCAAATCTCTGCTTACCGTATTGTACCGATCAGCTTTCACCAAACCACTATATACCCTCCCAAAAATAATTTCCGGATTAAAGAAATCAAGAAAGGTTTTATTATAGGTACCGTTGGCTGCGTTGCCATACAAAGCATATTTTACCCCGGTAAAATCAATCACTGCTTTTGCGGCCAGTTTAGCATCTTCCCACAATTGTCTGTCATTGGTTTTATTAAAATAGGGACTTGCAGCGTACAACAATAATCTCGATTTTAAGGCGAGTGCTGCCCCTGCTGTTGCGCGTCCTTTATCAGGGTCGTTGGGATAAACCGCTGGCAATGTTTTTAACGCTTCAGCAATATCTGTAAGTATAAAGTCTTTAGTCTCTGTCCAGCTGGCTCTTTTTTCATCAAAGCTCCTGTCGTTCACATCATAAACTTTTGCAATAAGCGGTACCCCACCAAATCTTTTCAGCAGCTCAAAATAAGCCAGTGCTCTTAAAAAATGTACCTCCCCCTTCATAGTATTTACTGCTTCATCTGCGCCGGATAGCTTTTCAATATTTGTGAAGAAAATATTGCTGGAACGGATAGAGGCATACATTTTATTCCAATGGTTCAAAGAACCAGAGGTCTGGTTGTCCGGTGTGGCTTCTCCGCGCACGTACAGGTTTTCATTGGTCCAGTTAAAGTTCCCGTAAAGCTCATCGGTTTGCGCTGCCCAGCCAAAACCTCCGTTCTGGTAGGCCAGCACCGTTTCATTGTAAATGTTGTTCACAAAAACCTGGGTCAGTTTCGGATCCGACCAAACATCCTTTTCAGAATAAGAGTCCAGAGGTTGCAGGTCTAATGCCTTTTTGCATCCTCCAAATATCAACGCAGTGCAAACGAGTAAAGCAGCGCTGTTGATTTTAAAATTATTTATGTTCAATTTCATGATATGCTTTATAAGTTTTTAAAAAGTGATGTTTGCGCCAATATTGATCAAACGCTGTTGCGGATAGTATTGTCCTGAGTTGTTTGGCACTTCCGGATCAAATGACGGCCCGAACTTGTCGATAGAAAACAGATTTGTACCGCTGACATAAATTCTTGCACTCTGCATCTTTAACCTTTCGGATACCGATTTTGGCAAAGTATATCCCAACTCTACATTTTTGAGCCTTACAAATGAAGCATCTCTTAACCACTGATCTGATTCAAGTGTATTTACCCCAAAAGTTCTTCCGGTTGGACCGCTAAAGTTTCTTGGATATTTCGTGTCACCAGGTTTTTGCCATCTCTGGTCAAAAAACTCGGTCGCCATGTTTAATCCTGCAGGTGCCAGGTAGGATTTTGCCCTGGCCTGTCCCTGGAAGAAAACGGAGGCATCTATGTTTTTCCATGATCCTCCTAAAGCCAAGCCAAACATGAGCTCTGGCGTACGTACCAGTGGCGTCCTCACTTTATCAAGGTCATTTATAGCCCCATCATTGTTTACATCTTTATACCTGATATCGCCTATACCTGTTCCTGCTGGGTGTGGACTATTGTCAATTTCCTGCTGATTCTGATAGATACCATCTGACTGATACAGGAACCAGGAATCAATAGGGATACCTGTTTTACGCTGGTACGAAGGAATATTTGCTGCTTCATCCATAAAGATTACCTTATTTCTGGCAAATGTGATGTTACCCCTGATATTATAGGTAAAGGAATTGCCGATCCTGTTATTGTGCGTAGCTTCAAGTTCAATACCACGGCTCAATACTTTTCCTAGGTTTTCATTTGGCAGGGTCAGCCCGGTATAACCCGGAACTGATTCACTTCTAGTGATCAGGATGTTGGAACGCATAGACCTGAATACATCTACATTGACACCCAGTTTACCATTAAAAAACTGTGATTCTAAGCCAATATCGCTGGTAGTAGCCAGCTCCCAGGTAATGTTAGGATTAGGTGTTGGCCCAAGTATCAATGAGGAAACCTGTGAGGCCCCTGATCCCAGTGAATAACCATAACCTGTACCCAGCAAATACCTTTGAATGTAATTGAAGTCGCTCACCCTGTCGTTACCTGTTCTACCCCATGAGGCTCTCAGTTTCAACTCATTGATCACTTCCGATTTAAAGAAGTCTTCCTGAGAAATGCGCCATCCTGCAGAAACCCCGGGAAAAAAACCATAGCGTTTTCCTTGAGGAAAGTTTTGTGAACCATCGTAACGCATGGTATAATCAATCAGGTACTTACTTTTATAGTTGTATGATAAACGACTGATGTAATTGATACGGGCAGCTTTTGCAGCATCAGAAAAATTTTGCTGGCCAATAAGGCTCCCTGCTGACAATTGATCGAGGCTGTTGCTTAAAAAGTTTGATCTTGAGGCATTAAGGGTATCGGCATTTCCTTTGAAGCTTTCGAAGGCCACAAAGGCGTCAAACGTGTGGTCGCTAATGGTTTTAGAGTACCCCAGCCTTAAATTGAGCAATCGCTCCCGGAGGTCTCCTCTTTGTTCAATAAGCGATGGTGCTATTGATGAAGCTACCTTTACGTAATCTTTTGTAGCCGGGTCATACCTGTATGCCGGTGGAGGTGTTTTAGTAAAGGCCTTTATTTTAGATGCGGTTTTGTCATAGGCATAATAACCATCTACAAAAAGTCCTGGAGTAACCTTATCCAGCTTCCAGCTAAATGAGGCCTTGGTTTGCAGATAATCGGTCGTAAAACGCGAATATCCTGCCTCACCCGAGGTAATGTATGCCATACTGTTATCCGGCCCGCCACCAATACCTACACCCACAAGTCCGTTAGGATAAATTGGCGTCAGATAAGGGTAGGCTAGCCATAGTTCCCTAAAAACACCAGCTGCATCATAACCGTTTTTTGCCGCATTACGAAATTCATTGCGATAGGATACATCAATTCCTATTTTAAAATTATCGGTCACACTCACATCCACGTTTGCCCTCGCCTGATCTTGTTTGTAATAGGCGGCATCTCGTTTGTAAATCCCATCTTGTTTCTGATGCTGACCAGAGAAGAAATAACTTACCTTATCTGTTCCTCCGCTTAACGACATGATGTGATTTTGTTGTAATGCGCGTTTCTTCATTATGGCATCCCACCAGTTGCTGTTTGGATGCCCTAACGGATCAGAACCATCACGGAATTTTTCAATATCCTCCGGCTTCCAGGTAAGCTGCTGCCCTACCAGGGCATCATATTCGTTTGTTGCCTGTGCATACTGGTAGGAACTCAGCATCTGAGGAACTCGGGTTGGCTGGGTGCTGGTCCAATTGGTCCCAAGTGTAAGTACCGGCTTACCTGACTTACCTCTTTTTGTAGTGATCAGAATAACGCCATTAGCCGCTCTTGCACCATAAATAGCTGCGCTTGCATCTTTTATGATACTAAATGATTCGATATCGGCCGGATTTAACCTGGCGAAACCACCTGCCCTATCCGGAATCCCATCGATAACCACCAAAGCACCTGAATTACCAAGGGTACCTTTCCCACGAACAAATATATCCGCATTGTCATTACCCGGCTCACCGCTTCTGGCATTTACAATCAACCCTGGAACCTGACCCGCAATGGAGTTGGTCAGGTTGGTCGATGGTGATTTGGCTAATTCCGCACCACTAATGGTCGCGACAGCTCCGGTGAGGTTTGCACGTTTCTTGGTTCCGTAGCCCACAACCACGATTTCATTAAGTCCGGAGCCGACTGCCTCCGTAAGTTGCACTTCAATGTGCTTCCTGCCATTCAGGGCGATCTCCTGATCTGTAAATCCAATATAGCTAAAAATTAGTACCGCATTATCCGGGACACTCAGTTTAAATTTCCCGTCACCATCTGTTTTGGTACCTAGCTGGGTTCCCTTTACCCGTACCGTGGCATTTGGTAAGCCAATATTATTGTCCGTTACCTTTCCTGTGATCTGCTGTTGCGCAAATGCATGGACATAAAAAACAAAAAAGAGCAGTAATAGCATAAGCTTTTTCCGGAGTGAATCAGGATAGCCTACCTTTTGGATAGTAAGTTTCACGTTCATATTTGGTTTTATTTTTGGTTAGTAACAGTACAGTATATCTACTAGTCTAGTCTATACTGTTCTATCAATAAGTAAATATAAAGGAAGTTTTTTTATAATTGCAAATTTTAGTTTCATAACTACCTTAATTTGTGCTTAATGATTAATCAAAAAATTATTACCTTGTAAAAAAAAGATAAACAAGATTTTTTACACCTATAGACTAGTGTAGCCCAACCTACCAATATGATAACCATCTTTGAAAAAATACAGGAACTTGACGAAGTACCTTCTTATTCCAAACACGAGCAATTTGTACAGGGTATAATTAATGCTATCGACGAAAGAATCATTTCTAAGGGAGAGGCACTACCCTCTATAAACGTCCTGATCAAAAAGCTTGGCTTTGCAAGGGAAACGGTAATGAAAGGCTATCGAGAGCTCATCAGCCGTGGAATTGTAGAATCAAAAAACAGACTCGGATACTTTGTTGCAAATGACGACACGGAACAAACTTTAAAGGTGGCGCTGCTCATGTACCTGATCGACTCCTTTCAGGAACAATTTTACCGAAACTTCAGAAACGAACTGGGTCCAAATGTGCATATCGATGTTTTTTTTCACCATGGCAACATCACCATGTTCGAAACCATGCTGGATATGATTAAAGGTAAGTATGGTGTATACGTGATTTCTCCGATACCTCACCCCAAAACCAAACACCTGCTGGAGATGCTACCCAGCAATAAGTTCATCATGTTTGATCGCTACGAACCACTTAAAGGTGAGTTTAACTACATTACCCAGGAATTTGAACGGTCTACCTATGGGGTATTGGCAGAACTGGCAGAAACCATAAAGAAATTTGATGAAATGATCTTTTTCCATATACCCGGTTCGCTGGATCCGGTTGAGATCATTAAAGCATTTAAGAGATTCACTAAAGATTTCAAGGTCAACACGAGAATCTTAAACGAATATGAGCCCGGAAGCGTAGAAAAGGGAAAGGTTTATTTTACCCTAAACAACTCCGAAATATGGAAAATACTTAAAGATTGCGAAGCAAAACAATTACAGCCAGGCAAAGATATCGGCATCTTGTCGCATAACGATGAGGTGGTTAAAGAAATCATTGGTGGTGGCATCACCACCTACTCTGCCGATTTCTCTTTAATGGGCATAAAAGTGGCACAGGCGGTATTGAAAAAAGAAAAAGTACAGGAAACCATACCTACCGTACTGATCAGAAGAAAATCACTTTAACCTGCTCAGATGAATACAACGGCTTTTGTCACCTTTATTGCTGTTACCTTCCTTGTAGGAGTGATTTCCTGGTTCAAAACCAGAAAGCATAAAATTACGACCTCCGCAGGTCTTTTTCTGGCCAACCGCACCTTAAGTTTTACTGCTGTAGGCAGTGCCTTATTTTTCACGAACATCAGCGCCGCAGAATTTGTAGGGAGCAGCGAATCGGTTTACGTGAACAACATGACGGTAATGGCCTGGGGAATAAGCTCCGTATTTGCCATGCTGGTTGTTTCCGAATTTGTGATTCCCGTGTATTTAAAAGGCGCCATGTCCACCACTCCGGATTTTCTGGAGAACAGGTATGACGCTGGCACCAAGAAACTGGTTTCCTTCCTGTTTCTGATCAGCTACATGGTAAACCTGCTGCCTATAGTACTTTACAGTGGTGCAGTTGCCCTGAATGGCTTGTTTCATTTTTCTGATATATGGCACATCAGTTATGCAAGCAGCATCTGGATTCTGGTTTGGTGCATCGGTCTTGTAGGTAGTTTATATTCTATTTTGGGTGGGTTAAAGGCCATTGTGATCTCAGACCTTGTTTTGGGAATCTGTATGTTTACCGGGGCATTGTTACTGGCTTACTTCGGATTGAGTCATGTGGGCAATGGCAGCCTACAATTGGGCATCCACACCATCCTTACCTCAAAAACGGAACATTTTAATTCTATAGGTACATCTGCCGATGCTGTTCCCTTCTCTACAATTTTTACAGGAATGATCTTAATGAACCTTTTTTACTGGGGCACAGAACAGGTAATCGTTCAACAAGCACTTGCATCATCAGATCTAAAAACCAGTCAAAAAGGCATTGCGCTTGCCTGTGCAGGAAAGCTGCTTGGCCCATTACTCTTTATCTTACCTGGAATCATTGCTGTTCACCTGTATAGCAACATGCAAAACACCACCGAGGTGTTTTCAAGAGTCGTAAGCGATGTATCTCCTCCTATCTTAAGTGGTTTCATTGCAGCAGTTATTTTTGGCGCAGCAATCACTTCCTTTTCGCCGGGGCTTAACAGTGCCAGTACTTTGTTTATATTGAACCTCTACAAACCCTTCAAAGAAAAAAAAGGAATGGTTGTTACAGAAGCCAATATGCTCAAAAACTCAAAGAGATTTGAAATGTTTGCTTCCTTACTGGCGATGTTTATTGCGCCCCTGATCATTTTCTCTACCGACAGCTTTTATACCTTTATGCAGAAGATAAATGCAGCTTTCAGCATCCCTATCTTTACCATTATGTTTGTTGGCTTTGTCACAAAACGGGTACCTCCTATTGCCGCTAAAATTGGACTTGCATTTTGCTTTGCAGGTTACATCCTTACCCAAATTGTATTCGATACAGGTATCCATTTTCTACATGTCCTGGCCATTCTCTTTTTACTAACTACTGCTATTATGCTCATCATCGGAAAATTACTTCCTATGGAAACCGCTTATGTTGCTCAAAATAAACAAACAGTAGATTTAAAGCCATGGAAAAACCGGCATTGGATTAACGGACTTTTATTACTAGTTATGATCATTTTATTCGTGGTCTTTTCTAAAACAGGGATTGCAACATGAGTAAAAATAGGATAGCCTCCGGTTCTAGAATTCTATTAGAACCTACTTTGAGCGGTACGTGGAAATTTCGGGCTATAAAGCATCAAAAAATCTGCCTATTTAATAATTATAATAAATTACAAAAGTGATCAAAATAGCCCAAAATTAAATGGTCTGGGACAACGGATTCTCCAGTGCAGGTAAGAGACAATCCATGTTAATATCTGTTCTTTTTATATAACAGTTACATAAAGCAAATTCGACGCGTGGTTCGAATTTAGTACGGTTGCTATTAACAACTTACCTTAACCGAAGGTCGAACCAAAAAAACACAATTTGAGAGCTTTAAAAGATGATTTTAACCAAAAATCCCTCTCAACTTTCGTAAAGAGGGATCTGTACCCAGCGCCGGAGTCGAACCGGCACGGTTTCCCACAGGTGTTTGAGACCAGCGCGTCTACCAATTCCGCCAGCTGGGCGTTTGCTTATTAGCGGGATGCAAATGTATTAATTGAAAAACTAATTACCAAGACTTATTTAAATTATCTTTTTTAAGTCTTTTATCTACCAAAAAAGGGGCAAATGGCAATAAAGACGCAAACCCTATGAGTACCACCTTTTTAAGGTTCCATTTGTACTCTTGCCATGCCATAATTAAAATAACCATATAAAGCACAAATAAAACGCCATGAGCCCAACCTGTATATTTTACAGCCAAAGGCAAGTCGGCCCAGTACTTTAGGGGCATAGCAATAAATACCAAAAAGACGTATGAAAGTCCTTCTGCAACGGCAACTTTTCTAAAAATAGATAATGTGTTCATATGTGTGGATTTTCGGCAAAGGTATCCAAACAATCATTGTAAAAAAGTAGCATTTTACTTTTTTACAATGATTTAACAGCCAAGCCTATAAAGCAGATGCATTAGCAATACTTTCCCTAAGCCTTAGCAAGTATTTGTTACGGTAATAAAGATCTTTTACCGCGATAAGAGTTTTATTCTGTTCATCAGCGTCCTGAGCATCAAAAGAGGTCGTTAGCGAGATAATTTCCTCCGACAGGCCTTTCTCTACACCATTAACATCTTCTTTCAATCCTGCCAACCTTACAGGGTCAGGATCAAACTGTAGATCCATCAATGCCTCATTAATGTCCATCATATCCATTAAAAAGCTTTGCGGTAAAACATAGTTCTCCCCTTCTTTTAATAAGCCTTTCAATTCCAAAATATAATGCAACCTTTTCTGAGGATCACTTAGAACCTGATATGCTTTATTGTTTACTGTACTTAATTCCAATACTTCAGCCTGTTTCTCATCACTCTCATTGATATAAAAATCAGGATGATACTTCTTACTGAACTCATAAAACTTTTGTTTTACAAGAGCAGCATCAGGATTAAAACTTAATGGTAAGCCATAAAATGCAAAATAATCAGTCATAAGAACCTAATGCATTATGGCCTTAAATATGTCGTTACCGAGCACAAAGACCATTAATGATAATAAAAGAACAAAACCAACCATTTGAGCACGTTCCATAAATTTATCACCAAGTGGTTTTCCTTTAATCATCTCAACAACCAGGAAAACAACATGTCCACCATCCAAAGCAGGAATAGGCAACAAGTTCATAAATGCCAAAGCAATAGAAATAAAGCCTGTTGAGGCCCAGAATCTAGCCCAAACCCACTCTCCGCCATAAACTTTACGTGCGATCTCTACAGGGCCTGAAAATGCCTTGTTTGCCTGGATTTTACCAGTAAGCACTTTCCAAATTCCTTTACCATTATCACTAAAAACTTTCCAAGCTTGAGTAGCTCCAATTGGAAGCGAAGCAAAAAGACCGTAATTAATGGTTTCTTCTTTTATCTGGCTTGTAGGAATAAACGCAATACCCACAGTACCAGAAGTATCAACCGGAACTTTAACAGACAACTTCTCTGTACCTCTATCAATACCTAGATCTACCGTTTTACCTTTATATTTTGGAACAATTGATCTGAAATCAACATCATACTTCATAGGTATACCATTTACAGAAGTAATTTTATCACCTTTTTTTAAGCCTGCTTTCTCAGCCGTCTTTCCTGCCACGATACTATCTATTCTGGTACTTAAAAGAGGCATCCTGCTGATAAATGATTCAATTCCCATATCAGGCTCAGAAATTCTATTTAAGATATTCTCAGGCACTTTAATATCCAGCGTTCTGTCTCCACGGATAACAGTTAAGTTTGTGTTTCCAAGTAAAACTTTTGAACTAACCAATTCATCAAAGCGAATCACTTTATTGCCATTAATAGCAATTACCTTATCTCCTTTTTGAAGTCCGATTTCTTTACCGATACTGCCTGGGTTAATACCATTCTGTACAGCGCTGTTTGGAATAAATGTTTCACCGTATTTAAAGGTTAGCATCCAGAAAATCAAGATACCTACAACAACGTTTACAATAACACCACCCAGCATTACTATTAAGCGCTGCCAAGCTGGTTTAGACCTGAATTCCCAAGGTTGAGCAGGTTGATTCATTTGCTCGGTATCCATAGATTCATCTATCATACCCGCTATTTTAACATAGCCACCTAAAGGCAACCAGCCAATACCATACTCACAGTCGCCCTTTTTAAAACTAAATAGTTTAACGCCCCAGGCGTCAAAAAACAGGTAAAACTTCTCTACCTTAATTCCAAAAGCACGTGCTGCAAGAAAATGTCCTAATTCGTGTAAAATAACTAATATCGATAATCCCAGAAGTAACTGGGCCGCCATAATCAATCCGCTCATATATGATTTTAAATGTTTCTAAATTTGACTGTAAAAAACTTATTTTGTTACTAGCTCACCCGCAAATATACGTGTAAGCTCGTCGGTTTCTAAATAATTATTGAGTGTTGGCTTGGCTATAAAGCTGATATCAGACATACACTGCTCTATAATATCGCTCATTTCCAGGAAGCCAATCTGATTTTGTAAAAAGGCATTTACCACCACTTCATTGGCAGCATTAATAATACAAGGCATATTTCCAGCTCTGCGTAAAGCTTCAAATGCAAGATCAAGATTTCTAAAAGTACTTCTGTCAGCTTGTGAGAACGTTAGCTCAGGATAATCCATGAAATTGAAACGTTTAAAACTGCTACTTATTCTATCTGGATATGCAAAAGCGTAATGAATTGGCAATTTCATATCAGGCAAGCCCATCTGTGCTTTCATAGAGCCGTCATTAAATTGCACCAACGAATGTACAATAGATTGTGGGTGTACAATTACATCTATCTGTTCTACGTCCAGATCAAACAACCACTTTGCTTCAATAACCTCTAGCCCTTTATTCATTAGAGAAGCAGAATCAATAGTGATCTTTGCCCCCATTACCCAATTGGGATGTTTAAGCGCCTCTACTTTTGTAACATTGGCTAAAAAATCGCGCTCTTTACCTCTAAATGGCCCGCCCGAAGCAGTCAAGTAAATCTTTTCAATGGTATTGAAAGCCTCGCCTACCAGGCATTGGAAAATTGCCGAGTGCTCAGAATCCACAGGAATAATTTTTACGCCATGCTCTTTAGCCAGGTCAGTTATCAAATCGCCTGCAACTACCAGTGTTTCTTTATTGGCTAGCCCGATGTCCTTTTTAGCTTTTATAGCAGCAATAGTTGGCTTTAAACCAACAGAGCCCACTATCGCAGTAAGCACTAAATCTGTTTCTGCCAAACTCGCAGCTTCACACAACGCATCTTCACCGGCCAAAACTTTGATCCCTGTACTTGCCAAGGCTGCTTTTACTGACTGATATTTATTTTCATCGCCAATAACAACCATCAAAGGCTTAAACTTTAAAGCCTGGGCAATTAATAAATCAGCGTTTGATTGTGCTGTAAGCGACGTAACCTTATACAATCCAGGATTTGCCTCAATAACTTCTAAGGCCTGTGTTCCTATTGAACCAGTTGCGCCTAAAATGGATATGTTCTTCAATTTATAAAACTACTTAAATTATCTGCAATCTTTCTGTCGTTCGATAATCTTGGAACTTTATTCTGTCCGCCAAGCTTACCCTGACTACGCATAAAGTTCACAAAAGCATCCTTCTGTAAGGAGCGAATGATCAGAGGTTGCAGTATTTTCCCCTCAATGAGGTCAAAATAGTAAATATTCTTCTTTTGTAGTGCTTCGTCTACTTTTTTACTGAAAGCATCCAGATCCTTTGGGGGATTAGAAAACTCTACAAACCACTCATGATAAGGCAATTCACCCTGTGGAGTCTCTACCTGAGGGGCCACTGTAAATTCTGTAATACCAACACCTTCTTCATTAGCTACAGTAAGTAAAGCATGTTCTACCTCTTCGCCAATTACATGTTCGCCAAAAGCGGAGATAAAATGCTTAATACGTCCGGTAACCAATATTTTATATGGGTTCTTAGATACAAACTTAACGGTATCTCCAATGCTATACCCCCACAAACCAGCGTTTGTATTGAGTATCAAAGCGTAATTCTTTTCAAGCTCAACATCCTCCAGACTAACCCTTAAAGGATTGTCGTTGTAATACTCATCTGCCGGAATAAACTCATAGAATATACCTGCATTTGCCAATAACAATAAGCTTTTATCTTGCTGACTGTCCTGATAAGCGATAAATCCCTCTGATGCCGGATAAGTTTCAATGGTATCGATTTTCCTGCCTATGCTTTCTTCTATTTTAGCACGATAAGGTTCGTAATTAACTCCCCCATACACAAACAGGCTAAAATTCTTAAAGATGTCTTTAATCTTTTTACCTCCGGATTTTTGCGTAAGCCTGTCAAAATACATTTGTACCCACGGTGGTATCCCCGAAATCAGGGTCATATCTTCATTAAAGGTTTCCTCAACTATGGCATCAACCTTTTGCTCCCAATCATCAATACAGTTTGTAGCATAAGAAGGCAAGCGATTTTTCTGCAAATAAGCTGGAACCAAATGAGCTACAATACCAGAAAGTCTACCCACGTTAATACCGTTCTTTTTACTCAATACCGGGCTTCCCTGTAAAAAGATCATCTTACCATTAATAAAACTGGTGTTTCCCGTTTCATGAATATAGGTAAGTAAAGCATTACGGGCAGCCTTAACATGCTCGGGTACTGATTCTTTAGAAAGCGGAATATATTTAACGCCAGATGTAGTACCGGATGTTTTTGCAAAGTAAAGGGGTTTACCCTTCCACATTACATCAGGCTCACCTGCAACTACTCTTTCAATATAAGGTCTTAACTCTTCGTAATCTCTAACAGGCACTGCCTTTTTAAAATCCTCATAAGTTTTAACAGCAGCAAAACCATGATCTTTACCAAAGGCCGTATTTTTTGCAGAATCAATGAGTTGACTTAAAGTTTCCTTCTGTGCCCCCACTGCATTTTTTTTCCATTTATTGATGCCTTTTACAATAAAGGCCGCAAACGGTTTACTTAATGCCGCTTTTAATCCCATAAGTTCTGATTAAACTATGTTGTGTATAATATCAGGTTCAGCATCTCCTTTGTATTCACTCATCATTTTACGATAGGCAACAGTAAGTGCAACACTGGCAAGCGGAACAATAATAAAAGAGCTCAATACATTGACAAAAAAGGCAACTACTGGCCAATGAATATAGCCAAAGAAAAGATTCAACAAATGAAAACCAGCCAGCACAAGTAACAGCAGGAATATTTTTGTAAAATTACCTTTGGTAGTAGCCAGACTATATTTAATGGATGCAAAAGGCCCCATGTTTTTGTCTATGATAAAAAATGGGAAGAAAGAAATACGTACCCAAGTAATAAAGATGGCAACAATACCTACAGAAATTGCAACATTAGTGATGATTTCCATTCGAATTCCAGTATAAATAAATGGAAAAGCGATAAGAATTACCACAGAATAAACCCCTACAATACACAGCATAAAATATAGAGACCCAATAAGGAATCTAATAATCTGTTGTCTGGTCGGAATTGTACTCACAATACTTACGTCATTTTCTTCATCATCAAGCAAATGAAAGATATACCTGAACAATGATAGGTTTATTGTGAAATAAAACATGATGAAAGTGAATGACATCAACATGCGTAAAGCAACATTAACCTCACTCATGAAGAATGCCATTAAATTAGATGCGGCATAAGTAATAAACATCAAAAAACACAGTGTCGCAATAGAAAAGTAATTCCTTTTGGTCACTGTCCAGGCCTTGCTAATCACCTCATTTACAGCAAATGTACTCTCCTTTAAAAATTCTATCATTGTTGTTTAAATACTACTCTTTTAATAAAATCTTGTATAAAACCCAAACCGTAGGCCGTTAGCTGAATGAATGCGGCAATAATGCTCAAAAATGCAACTTTTAATGACTTATTAACCTGCCATGAGTGAAAAAATATCAACATAAAGTATACCAGCATTACAAAGTTACAAATGAATGCTAAAGGCCAATAAAATATATTAATAAGCACAGTAAATATCACACCACAGGTAAATGCTGCCGGGAAGAAATGTATCAATTTCAATTCGGAAGGGAAATGTTTATAAATATTTATCCTGGCCCTGCCAAAAAAATGCAATTGTTTATAAAACTGACTAAAACTTGTGCGTCTTTTGTGAAAAACTCGGGCTGCCGGAATCAATCCAATCTTAAAGCCATGTTCGTGAATACGGATACTATATTCAATATCCTCACCAAGCCTTGTTAAAATAAAACCACCAACCTTTTCCCACACCTCTCTGGATACCCCCATATTAAAGCTGCGCGGATGAAACTGTCCGATATGTTTTTTATTACCCCTTATTCCCCCGGTTGTAAATGGTGAAGTCATGGCATAACTGATAGCTTTTTGTACCGGAGTAAAACTTTGATGAGCGGCATCCGGACCACCGTAGGCATCCAGTTTATGTTCGTAAAGATAGTCCTTAACTATTTCGAGATAATCTTCAGGAATCAGACAATCAGAATCAAAAACAACAAAGTAATCGCCTTTGGCTCTTTCAAATCCATAATTTCGCGAAAAACCCTGTCCCTCATTAGGCTTAAAAAAATACTTTACATCAAGCGTATTGGCATATTTATCGACAATAGCTTTAGCATCATTTACAGAACCATCCTCAATTACCAGTACTTCAAACTGGGTATACGTTTGCTTGGTAAGTGTAGTTAGCAGTTCATCAATCTCCTGAGGGCGATTGTAAAGGGGGATTATAATCGAGAAAAACATTTGTTATAAAATCTCCTTTTCTATTAAATAGTGATTTCGCTCGGTAGCATTTCTGGTAACCAGTTCTGCAACAAATCCTGTTAAAAACAACTGAGACCCAAGTATTATAGCCACTAACGCAATATAAAACAAGGGCTGATCCGTTACATCTCTTTTATATGGGATAGCCATCGATATATGGTACAACTTAACACCTATAAGCCATAAAGCCATAAATGTTCCCAGTACAAAACTCAAAACCCCTAATGAACCGAAAAAGTGCATTGGACGTTTACCAAATTTACCGACAAAGAAGATAGACAACAGATCTAGAAACCCGTTAATAAAACGGCTCATTCCAAACTTAGTAACCCCATACTTACGGGCTCTATGTTCTACTACCTGTTCTCCGATATTCTTAAATCCTGCCCATTTTGCAATTACAGGAATATAACGGTGCATCTCTCCATAAACTTCAATGGTCTTTACCACATCGTTACGGTAAGCTTTTAAACCACAATTAAAATCATTTAATTGAATGCCCGACATCTTGCGAGTGGCGGCATTAAAGAGTTTAGTAGGTATCGTTTTGGTAATCGGATCGTAGCGTTTCTTTTTCCAGCCGGATATAATATCAAACTTCTCCTCTTTTATTCTACGGAAAAGTTCCGGTATTTCATCTGGGCTATCCTGTAAATCGGCATCCATAGTAATCACTACATCACCCTGTGCAGCCTCAAAAGCCACATTTAAAGCTGCGGACTTACCATAGTTTCTTCTGAACTTAATTCCCTTTACTGAACTATATTCCTGCTTTAAATTCTCGATGATACTCCAGGAAGTATCAGTACTTCCGTCGTCAACAAAAAGAACCTCATAACTAAAGTTATGCTCTTGCATTACTTTAGCAATCCATGAAGTTAACTCAGGTAACGATTCTTCTTCATTATATAGGGGGATTACAACAGAAATATCCATGTGTGATTACAACGCTTAAAACTGTGCAAACTTACTTAAAACTTAACAAATATGCATATGTGCAAAATTGTTAAGTTTTGTCACTATCTGAGGCTATTTTTATCTGTAACAATATTAGCCCTCACAAATAAAATACTTATAGAATTACTATGATTAATCCCATTTAATTATAAATTTGAATAGTTATAAATTAAATCACACAATGATAAACATGCGTAAATCAGTTATGCTTGCTACATTAATGATAGCAGGAATTAACATTGTTCAGGCACAAGATGCTAAGCCTGAAGACACCGAAGTATATACCCCGGTTCCTAAAGTAGTATCAGCAATGGAACTTAGTATAGCACCTCCTTCTGATGCTATCATACTTTTTGATGGTAAAAACCTTGATCAATGGGTAATGGTTGAAGACAGATCTAAACCTGCTGAATGGACTGTTGCCAACAAAGTATTTACTGTTAACAAAAAATCAGGAAACATAGAAACCAAACAATCATTTGGCAACTATCAGTTACACCTGGAATGGAAAGTGCCTGCAAACATTACTGGAAAAGGCCAAGGTAGAGGTAATAGCGGACTTTTCCTTGCTTCTATTGGTAAAGGTGATGCTGGTTACGAATTACAAATTCTTGACTCTTATAAAAACGACACTTATACAAACGGACAAGCTGCAAGTATTTACAAACAAGCTGTACCTCTTGCTAACCCAACCCGCAAACCGGGCGAGTGGAATACTTATGATGTAATCTGGACTGCTCCTACATTTAACGATGATAAAACTGTAAAAACTCCTGCAAGAGTTACTGTTCTATTTAACGGAGTGTTGGTTCAGGATAACACTACATTATTAGGCCCAACGCAATACATTGGAGCTCCAGCTTACAGACAAGCTCATGGTCCTTCACCAATTAAGTTACAATCTCATGGAGATCCTAGTGAACCATTGAGTTTCCGTAACATCTGGATCAGAAATCTGTAATTATAGATTTTTTAGGCTAAGGGGCTGTTAGAAGAATTTCGCATTCTTCTAACAGCCCCTTACTATTTATCTATTAGAAAAATAAATCCAATCCAGATTAAACAGATCATGCTTCTGATCTCCTGAGGCACTAAACACAAAATAAAGATCATGACTTCCCTTTGTTGCATTTATTGCGGCAGTCAACTCTTTCCAATCTGTCTTACCATCAGCCACTGCAGGCACAATAAACTTGCTAACTAACGGCCCATTCATACTATCCAATCTCAATTCAATATTTCCTCCGCCCCCAATGGCCTGTACATTATACTTAAGCTGTTTTATACCTGTCAGATCTATTTTATTAAACTTGATATAACTCTGATCTGCTATTCCAGTTGCATAAGCCATAAAAGCCGTAGTAATGGTAGCTATACGAACATTTCCTTTATCAAAATCCTCTGCCTGAACATAAGGATTGCGCAAAGAAATATAAGCTCTGCCATCTAAAGGCTCAATACCATTGGCTCCTTTATCCCTATACGAAGCATTCAGTAGATAGCTTCCTTCTTTTCCTTTTCCAAGATGGTCTTTTAAAGAGATACTATTTTTAAGAGGCAGTTTCCCCGACTTTTTAGAAAGCGAAAGAATATAGTTAACCATCTCCGCAGCATCATCCGGAGAAACCGCCGGGTGTGCCGACATAGCCCGTTCTCCCCAGTTTCCACTACCACCTTCTATAACCTTTTTAGCTAGCGTTTTCACTATATCTTTCTTGCCGGCATAACGCATCGATATCGACTTATAAGTAGGACCAACTGAAGCCTTATCCATAGAATGACATGCCTTGCAATCCAAATTAGCCAACATCCCCGACCCTTTAAGGTATTTATAAGCCCCGGGATATTGATTCCCGGCGAGGATAACCGCTACATCTTTTCCATGAGGTAAATAACCAAACGAGACCTTCACCTTATTCTGATCTATCACCTTATCCTCTACATCCTTAACCACAACCTGATAATCCAATAGCTCACCATCCCAATAAAAACTTCTATTTGAATTGCTTTTAATATCTACCAACGGCGGTGTATTCCCCACATGTATTTTGGAAATTGCGGTTCCTACTGCGCCTTTATTATCCTTAACATTTAGTTCAACGCTATAAATACCAGGTTTCTTAAAGGTGTACTTTATTTCTAATCCATTAATTGTTTTACCTGCTATCTTCCAGCTGAAATCAAGCTTATCGTCTTTATCAAAATCAACTGATTTATTACCCGACAGGCTAACCGATAAAGGCGCCGCACCATAAGGTTTATCAACTGCAATTTCCGCTATAGGTTTTCTATTTCCTTCCTGATATTCTATTTTTACGAGTTTTGCATCCGTGTTTTTAGAGAACCAATTAGTACCATATTCAAGCATATATATTGCACCATCCTTACTAAATTGCATATCTACAGGAGCAGAAAACTTAAGGTGTTTTAAAAATGGTTCCATCTGTTTATAGTTACCACTTTCATCAAAAGTAACCGCCATAATCCAGCCCCTAATCCAATCGTAAATAAATAATTTACCATTATAATATTCCGAAAGCTTATAGGGCGCATTTGGGAATAGATCACTATAATAAACCGGACCGGCAGCTGCAGTAGCACCGCCACTTCCTACCAGAGGAAAATGTTTAGAAGGCATTTTACCATACCAAATCATTGCAGCCTGAGCTGGAGGCAACTCCTTTTCACCGGTATTATTTGGTGAATTATTTAAAGGCTTCGCATGATTCTTTTTTTCTCCAGGCTGCTTAGTCGCATAATTATACAACGGCAATGCCTGATTGTTCCCTAAAAAATACGGCCAGCCAAAAAATCCCGGTTTCTTAGCCTGATTAATCTCATCAAAACTCATGTACTCGCCATCTTCACTTTCTACTTTTGTATCCGGACCAACATCCCCCCAATATACATAGCCATTTTTTTGATCGATGCTAAACCGATAAGGATTACGGGATCCCATCGTGTAAATTTCGGGCAAGCCTTTTGAACCATCTTTAGGGAAAAGATTCCCTTCAGGAATAGAATAACCGCCACCGTCTTTGGGAATAATACGAAGTATCTTTCCTCTTAAATCATTAGTACTAGCAGAAGTTGCCTGATCATCCGCCAATCCTCTTCCCGGTCTCTCATCCACAGGAGTATATCCTTCTGTTTCCTCTGCATTAGTATTATCACCTGTAGATAGATACAATACACCTTTCGAATCAAATGCAAGATAACCTGCAGAGTGGCAACAATATTTACGCTGAGTTGGGATTTCGAGCAATACCTGTTCTGATTTGTTAATTAGCTTATCCCCAACTAGCTGATACCGTGCTAATCTACTTTTTGATTCTTCTCCACCTACTGCAAAATAAAGGTACACCCAATGATTTTCAGCAAACTTAGGATCAAGGGCTAGTCCTAACAATCCATCCTCTATGCCACTAAAAACATTAATATTTGCTATAGTTTTAACTGCCTTTGTTTTACTATCATAAAGCTTTAGAGCCCCTTTACGCTCTACAAAAAGTACATTTAAGTTAGGAAGCACGGCCATTTCCATAGGTTCATCCAATCCTTCGGCTAATACAATGCGCGTATACCTGCTACTATCAGGAACTTTTGTATCGATCTTGCCTAATACTTGAAAACGATGATTCGTGTATGTATTTTTCCAGATCCAGGAGCTAAACACTATAATAAAAAATGCTGCACCTAATAACAGATAATTTGATTTCATTTTAACAATTAAACATTAGCCAATGAAACTGGTGAACCATTACGTTTTCTGCTTAGATCTGCAGCCTTTATAAAAGAAAAAATTTCCATAGTTTCCTTTTCAGAAACAGGAGGTTTACCCGTTTCAAAAAAACCGATGATCTCAGCTATTAGTGGAGAATAAGAATTAAATGGTCCCAATGGACTTATTCCACTTTCTCCAAAAGCAGTACCTGCAATATTTGAAGCCCCATTTCGTATTCCCCGTACACTTCCTACTCGCCCATCTTCCCATACACCTGTTACAAAATCGACACCATCGTTATAAACTCTGGTTACTGTTTTACAACCCGGCCCCATAACCGTAAATAACATTTCAATTCCATGTATAGCATACCAGGCCATATCCATGTGGTTCGATTCAATCTCTGCCGGAGTATAAACATCGGCTCCTAGTACCTTCCCAATACTTCCAGAAACAACCTTTTGCACATTACCATCAAAACGCAATGCCGAAGAACTAAAAACTGGAGCATCGTACTTTTTAGAAGCCGCAAAGATTTTCTTTACATCATCCAGTGTAGCTGCAATAGGCTTGTCGATAAACATCCTTTTGCCAGCCTGCATCACCGGTAAAGCTTGTTCAAAATGTGGCCTTCCGTCAATAGTTTCCAACAGAACAACATCAACCTTCCTAATCAACTCTTCAATCGAGTCTACTATTTCAACCCCATTTGCCTTAACAGCCTCAATGATGCCTGGTTTCATTTTTAATGCAGCAGGGATGTCCTTACTTCCGTGGGGATAAGCTGCTATTACTTTATAGCCCTTCATTTCCGGGCCACCTCCATTAATTGCTTTGGTAAAAACCTCGCTGTGCGAAGTATCTAATCCAATAATTCCAATACGTTTTCCTGTTTCCGTATGTAACGGCGCCTTGCCTAGCGAAGGCAAAGAATGAAGCAAACCTGCACCTAAACCTGCAAGCGCAGTGTTTACGATGAAAGATCTGCGATTAAAAGATCTCATATATATTTGGTTTTGTGTGTTTCAAGCAAGAGACTATACAAACAATTCGTTCTTCACATCGATTGTATTCCATAGTATCTCGAAACAGAAAAGAAACCTTACTGATTTGAGAGCCCGACATAAGTCGAGATAATTGAGAGCTTTAATTACTATTGTCTTTCAGAAATAAAAAGTTCTTTATTAACCGACAACAATCAACATAAGCAGCTGGAACACAGAAATTACTACCTCACTTTTTGAACAACCTCAAAACAATAATAAACAAAAAAAGACAATTATTAAATCCATTAATGGATTTAATAATTGTCTTTTTTAACAAGTCGCGTATTTTATATCGTTAAAATACTATTCTTCATAAAGAGGTTGTTCTTTTTTAATAACAGCCGCACCGATTAAGCTGATAATCAATCCGTATAGGTTATAACTCACAGCTGTTAGAAAAGCGATAGCAAGAGCCATATATGGCTTCATCATCTCTACACCTTTTAATTTCTTTTCATCATCACCAGCTTCTTTAACAGCTGCTGCCGTTAGATCATCCATAGTTTTCGTATCCAACACTTTATAATAAAGAATTGTTAATATGCCAATAAATAATCCGGAATATGCAGCTACTTTGAATCCTGAAGAAAAAGCTTTACCAAAAGTTATATAGCCCCCTAATTCCTTTTTGTAAGTAGTCTGCACAAATACAACTGCCATTATAAACGGAATATAAGATGCAAAAGAATAAATTATACTCTCCGCAGTGCTGATATTCGGGTCTTTCTGACTTATTCCCATCCACTTCATTACAAACATGAGTACCAAAAAATAAACAGAATATGCCGCTGCGCTTTTAAACGCTAACATATTGGGATTCTTTTTGGGTTCAACTACTAATTCTTCCATTCGAAAGTTTTAAATAAATGTTAATATATTAATTAATAATAAAAGCTAATGTCTAAGCTGTAGCTGCATTAAAGTTAGCGATTAAGGTATATACCGCAATATCAAACTCTTTGTTTGAACTATAGTCTTCGAGATCCTTAATTACCTTATCATTAGCTTTAGGCTGATGGAAGAAAACCATAAATGGAACAAAAAGATCTTGCATTTCGTCGCCAAGTTCAATCATGCCAACATGACCACAAATATCTTCAACACTTGATTCAATCAAATTCTGATTGCTGATCAGGTCTTCATAAATATGGAACTCATCCTGGAACTCATCCTCCTCAACCAATAAGAATTCCTTAAGGAAATCGCCTAGTTCAGGTTTTATGCGTTCATCATGACATTCATTAATATATAGCAATAAGTTTAATAATTCTGTACCTCTATCAATTGTTTCCTCTTCAATATCTGCCCATTCATCAGATTCCAGGTAATCTTCTTCCAATTTCTTGATATCATTAGAAAAGAAATTGATCATCAACAAATCAAAGAAAACTTCTCTAAGTTCTTCAAATGACGGATGTTCATCAAAAACCTCATCAAACTCTTCAACTTTCTCTAAAAAGCCAAGGTCTTTGCTAAATACTTCAACAAGGCTTTCCTCTAATTTAACCGAGTCATTACCAGATACTGCTGCGAATTTATCTAACGATGCAATTAGCGCAACTTTTACATGATTATCCATAAGATTGTAATTGTTTGTTATTATATACCAGTTGAACTTTACCGGTCAGTTTTTTATTTAATAATGGAGTGTTAGCAGATTTTGAATAGTTGTTATCTACGTTATACTCCCATTGCAATGCAGGATTATATACTGTAAAATTAGCTTCAGCACCTTCTGCAATTACAGGAACTGCAAGTCCTAACAACTTACGAGGGTTTACCGAAAGCTTTTCGGCTATCTGCGCCGCATCAAGACCCGCTTTAATAAGCAAAGGCAAAACAGTTTGCAGGGCGATAATACCATAAGATGCGATTTCAAATTCGACATCCTTAAACTCTATTTCGTGTGGGCGATGCTGAGATCCTACGGCATCAATAGTTCCTTCTTTTAAACCAGCAATCAATGCCTTAACATCCGATTTACCACGCAAAGGAGGTTTCACCTTATAGTTACTATCAAAATCATTCAGCAACTCTTCGGTAAACACCAAATGATGGGCGGCAACATCGCAAGTGATCTTAACACCATCTTTCTTCGCTTTCTTTATAAGCGCTACAGAACCTGCCGTAGAGATATTGCTGATATGTACAGGAGCATCATGGTAAGTAGCTAAAAAGATGTCTCTGCTAATGTGCATTTCTTCTGCCAATGCAGGTACACCCTTCATGCCTAGTAAAACACTGGTTTTACTCTCATTAATCTGCGATTTCCCTGCGATAGATTTATTCTCAGGATACACCATTAAAAGTCCGTTAAAACCTTGTGCGTATTGTAAAGCACGACTCATAAAGCCATCATCAACAATAGCCTTTCCACCATCAGAAAACGCTACTGCGCCGGCTTGCTTCATATCGTAAAGCTCAGCAAGCTCTTTACCTTCCATCCCCTGACTAACTGCTCCTATCGGCAACACATCTACCAGGTTGTTTTTAGCTCTGTTAATGATGTACTCAACCTCAGCCTTAGATTGTACTATAGGCTTAGTATTAGGTAAAACAGCTATGCCTGTAAACCCACCTGCTTCGGCGGCCGCAGTAGCAGTAGTTATATCTTCTTTGGTTTCGAAACCCGGATCACCAATTGAACAGTTTAAATCAAAGAAACCCGGAGAAAGAATAGATCCCTCGCCATCAAAAACTTGTTCGTTATTTGAAGCAGTCAGATTATTCCCTATAGCCGTTATCTTTCCTTGTTCTACACGAACATCACATTTCTTTTGATTGAACTGGCTGTTTGGATCGGCAATGGTTATGCCCGTGATTAGAAGGTTCATGATCTTTCTATGTTTTTTATGTTATTAAAGAATCTAATAAGTAGTATTTCACCGGCTAAAAAAACAATAGCTAAAATTAGGCAAAGTTTCCATAATTCGCTGCTGCTATTTTTAGTCTCGATATTTAATGATTGTGCGTCTTTTTTAGAATTAAATACAGCCACCTTTTGTTTACCAAACAAGCTGCTCAGCTCATTTTCTGTAGCGTAATGCATATCAGATTCTGTACGGTTATCGTTAAATGCGACAACAGCTAAAACAGAATCTGCCTTTTTCAATTCATAAAAGCCAGATTTCTTTACCTGATCTGCTACATACAGCAAAGTTTTTCCTGGAGTTTGTCGTACCTCCGGGATAACCTCAAAATTATCAGATACCAGTTTTAAAGACTGATTGGCCAAAAGGCTAATTTTTTCGCTTTCTATTAGGTTGTTCAAACCAATAGTATAATACAATGGCTGCTCTTTTGCACTTCCAAACGCAACTTTATACATTAATGGCACAAAAACAGGGTGCTTAGGCAGATTATTGTCCTTAATATCTAATGAGCTGGCCGAAAGATATATTTTCCCTGCTCCTACGGTATACTTTGCAAACAGTAGCTTATTTAAAGGCAATTGCAAAATATTCTCTTTTGCACTCGTATTCTGTTCTGCGTAGCTGAAATATCTGTTTACCAATGGAAGATCCATGTTTTGAGGAATCTGATCAAACACATCCTTAAAAACGGAGTTCTTTAAATCCATACTGCTTGCAACAGGTACTCCGGAATTTAGTTGTTGAACTCCCGGCAACGACAAGCCTGTTAAAAACGACGTGTAAACAGTGGCATTTGCATCAAGGTCTGGAAACACAACGACCGACCCACCATTTTGTACATATCCTTTTAACTGTTGAGCCAAACCTGATGATGGTTCCTTTAGTCCACTTAAAATGATTAAACTGTAGTCGGAAAAGCTGGAATACTTAATATTGGATTCCGACATTTCAGTTAGCTTAAAATAACTATCAGAGGCAAAAAGTGCTTTTATAAATTTATCAGAAGGATTACCTGCAATATTTAACACCTTCAGTTCATTACTTACTTTAAAACTAAAGTTCAGGTCATCATCAAACGTTAAAGGAAAATCTTTAATATTGATAACGCCCTTCTGCCAGCCATTCTGCAATCCGCTAAATGATAGTGTATCCTTAACAGATTTTCCGGCCTCTACATTTACACTACTAATGGCTTTTTGCTGTTTGTTTATGGTTAGTTTTAAAGATACGCCTGAGGCATCCTCTTCACCGTAATTTCTTAATTGAACAACAACCTTCTCGGCTTGCCCTGGTTGGTGTACCGGTGAAAGACTCCAAATGCTATCAACCGAGATATTCGGCAGGCTGTTGGCATTTAACTTAATAAAAGTATAATTGATATCCTTGTTAGCCTGCAAAGATTTATTGCCTGCAAAGGTGGTTTGAAAATCAGAAAGCAAATAGCAGATTTCGTTTCTATTGGCAGCAAAACTTGCTTGTTGGCGATTAAGTATCTGTTGTAGGGTTTTATTTGCTGCAGAGATCTTTATTTCATCCAGCAGCTGAATAAACTCATCCTTATTAACCAATCGCTGGTGCTTACCTTCAAAATCGTTAGTGATCAATTGAAACTGATCATTGATATCGTATGACCTGGCAATTTCCTTTGCCTTCCGTTTAGCCTCATCCAGTAAACTCCCCTCCTTGTTTACGGTTTCCATGCTATACGAATTGTCGATATAAATACTGATCACATTTCGTTGCGCCGGATTGTGTTTATTACCTGATGGGATAAATGGTCGGGCAAAAGCCAATACCAGAAATGCGATGGCCAATACACGACACAAAAGCACAAGTAGATTCTTAAGCTTTTCTCTCGAAGAATTTTGCTCTTTAGCTTCCTTTAAGAACTGTACATTACTAAAATATACTTTCTTAAATTTTCGGAAATTAAATAAATGAATTACAATAGGTATGGCTATTGCCAGCAGAGCGAAAAGAAAACCTGGGTATAGGAAATTCATTAAAAACCAAAGGTAGAACTTTTACATGAATTTTTTCATAGCATCCCATAAAGTTTCGTCTAAACCATAAACATCTGGTCGGAATTGAAGGGCACCATTTTGCGACCAGGCGGTTATGTAATTGATGATCAAGGGAACAGGCTTTTTAACACCAAACCACTTAGGTCTTAATTTAAAAATATTTACTGTATCCGTCTTTTTAGCCATTTTCTTCCTAAACACCTCCATTTTAGTGGTATCTATTGGTGGCAGGTTAACTTCCATCCTTAACTGATCATATTCGTACTTATCTTTCACCAAAGTTTCGGCAAATTGTAACGGATTTTCTACACGAACACAACCGTGGCTAATGGCACGGTTAGTTTTAGCAAATGCACTTTTATTATTGGTATCGTGCAAATAAATGCTCGATCCATTATCAAATATAAATTTAAACTTACCTAAAGCATTTCGCTCTCCCGAACCTTGCTTAAACTGGAAAGGCAGACTTTCTCTTGAATACTTACTCCATTGTATAGTATCAGGATCTTTCACCTCCTTACCCTTGTAATAAACTTTAATATTACTGTTCGAAAGATAATACGGGTCTCTAACTGCCTGCCAGTAAATCTCGCTTTGAGCAATGCTGGCCGGAATATTCCACACCGGATTTACCTGTATTGAATTTAGCTTACTATACAATAATGGCGTTTCATGGTTTTTCGGTTTATCATCCAGATTTCCTGATTTCAGGTATTGCTTAATTTTATCAGCGTACCCCTCTTCGCGTTTACCTCCAACACAAACCTTCATTTGTGTAAGTGTATCTTGATTCTTAAACCAGGTAAGTGAGAAGTCGGGAATGTTTACCTGCACATACTCGTCGCCAAGCTCCGGTAACTTCCAACGCAAACGCTCCATGTTTACCATAATGGTTTTTACCATATAGCTTTTGCTACCTGAATCTGCTTTATATTTTGAAAGCTTACTTTGAAATACTTTATAATCAGGAGAAGAGGGTTGAATACTTACTAGTAATTTCTGAATGTCTTTTGTTTGAATAACAGCAGTTACACTTAAACTATCAGGTCTTTTTACAGGCACATAATACCTGCTAAATAATTTCCTTGGGTTAACAACACCGTAATAAACAAAGTTATTGTATTTGATGAGGCCTTCAGCAGCATTTAGCTCAAGATCGGCAATAACAGGATATACTTCTTCGATAGACTTGAATTTATTGGCATGTAAGGTTGCCAATAGCGACTCTATTTGTTTATTTCTAAACAACGATGAACTGAACCCATGCTCCTCACTCCTATCTATATAATCTTTTAAACTATCCAATCCGCCATTCACAAAGAATTTAGTAACCAGTTCCGGCTTAAATTCATTCGAATAATAATAGTTTTTTAATGTATTAGGATTAGAAAATTTAGGGCTTAAGGAATCAAAGTGTTTCTTAAAAACAACATTATAAACCGCAGTATCGAATTTTTTGTACAGCTTATTTTTAAAGTGATCGGATAACACAGTACCAACTTCAGGTACATCTTTAAACCAATTACACGATGCAAGCATCGTTATTAAGACAATAGCTAGTAGTATAGTTTTTTTCAAAGCAAGTGAGTTAGCGGCAAATTTAGGCGTTTTTTTTATACTTAATCCTTACCTAAACAAATTAAGTGCCACTTAACTCAAAGCTACATATCCCTTACCCTCCAAACTTCCTTACTTTAAATATAAACGAAAGCATAAAATACCTTCCAAGTCTGTTCACTTGTCTATCAACAATTATGTTATCAAAAACGTCTCTCGAGATACCCGAGTTTTCATTAAACAAATCAAAACCATCCAATCTAAGCGTGCCCATATCCTTTTTAAGGAACTTATATTCCATAAACAGGCGAAGGATTGTAGGGTTCCTTACAAAAGAGTTATCAAAGCCCGAATTAATCTGCTTGCTAAAGTCGTAACCTACAGTTAGGTCTTTAAAAAAGTAGTTACGCCCCTCTAATCCATATTGAAAACGATTAGTTTGACGATCTACAAATGCCGACTGTGAATAGGTAGTTTTGTTTTGCGAATAAGATGCTTCAAGTCTTAGGTTAATTATATTTTCAAGATCAACCCTAAACCCAAGCTCCTGTCTCCACTCCGTATTTTTAGCCACATTCTTATTGTTATCAATAAAAGCCACATTGTTCCTTAATGCACCCCAGCCAGAATACTCTATGGTAAACTTGCGCTCAAGAATAGGCTTTGAATAATTATAATCTCCATTCAAATTATAAAACCCGTCAGTATTGGTATAACTGGTTACCTGATTTACAGTATTTGGAATAAGCACCTTTGTAGTTACAATTTTATCTCCTGTTTGGTTATACGAAATACCAGCCGACAACATATGCCCCTTGTTCCAATCCGACTGTTTATACCTTGCATTTATACTGTTAACAAACTCTGGTTTCAAATTAGGATTACCTATAATTACGTTTTGAAGGTTTGAGTTATCAGCTATTGGTTGTAATTGGAAAAACCCGGGTTGATTGCTCCGACCCCAGTAATTAAACTCAAATGATTCCTGATTCGAAAACTTATACACCATCCTTGCCGAAGGAATAATGTTAAACGTTTTTTGCATAGTGCTAACGTCTTTACTTAAATTTTGACCCCTCAAAACAGCAGGCTGACCGTTTACTCCTAAAGTATAATTGAGTTTATCTCCAATATAGCGATAGTTTACCCCTACCTTATTGGTAATAAACTGATAATTGTAATTATTACTTAAATCAGGATTAAACACTTCCTCACCTGAAACTACATCACGTGTATCTCTAATATTCGAAGTAGCAGACCTGCTAAAATTGTAGTTCAATTCAATAAATGTTTTATTCCATAAGGGCTCCATGTAAGAAAACCCAGAATAAAGACCAAGATTATTATTATTCTGATTGTTCAGTTGATTTTGCAATCTGGTTGAATCAACTCCACCTTCACTAATCAGATAATCATTAGATACATTGTTGAAATTATCACCATTCGAATAATTTCCACCACCCCAATAGCTAAAGTTCCTTCCCTTTTTTGCGAACTTGTGATTATAAAACAGGTTCACTTTTAAGAACAAGTTCGATGAAGTATTACTATTATTACTGTTCCTGTTGGTAACAAGATCGTTCTGTGTAATGGCAGAAAACCCAGTATTACTTCCTGCATTTGTATTGTAAGAAATCTGTGGGGTTGCCTTAAAGAAATTCATGGTATCAGGCTTATACTCTACATTACCATTAAAATCATGATTAAACCTCTTATTTAAATTATCGTTTCTTGAGTTTTCTAAACGAGTGTAGCTATCCAGAAAGTTCTGAGTATGCGCTGTACTGGATGTATTATTTTTAGAGTTATCAAAATTATAACTCGCATTAGCCGAAAGCTTAGGGCTCCACTCGTTTCTATAATTCAATCCAGCGGCATTTCTAGTCGTAATACCATCACCACCGCCTCTTTGGTTGGCATTGTTTACTGTACCATCAAAAGAGAGCTGGCGCTCACCCTTCATGCTGTTCCCTCTGAAACTGCTATTGTATCTATCTAAATTGCCTAAGCCTCCCTGAGCGCGGGCAAAGTATCCTTTTTTCTTATCTTCCTGTATGGTTAGGTTAAGTACCTTTTCAGGTTCACCGGTTTTTATCCCCGTTAATTTTGCCTGATCACCATAGTCATCAATAAACTGAAGGTTTTTAATGATATCTGCCGGTAGGTTTTTGATAGCCGTAGCTACATCCGTCCCAAAGAAATCTTTTCCATTCACCTTAATTTTGGTCACAGGTGTTCCTTGATTGGTTACATTACCATCCTTATCAACCTTTATTCCCGGTAGCTTTTTCAATATCTCATCTGCCGCGTCCCCTTCCCTAACCGGAAAAGAAGCCGCATTAAAACTTACCGTATCTTCAGTAATTTTTACTGGAGGCACGCCCGAAATAACTACTGCATCAAGGGTATTAGAAGTTGGCTTTAGCTTAATATTAGAAATATCCAGACTATTGCCCTGGGTAATGATGTATTGTTTGGTAAAGGTATCAAACCCGATAAAAGCTGCTGTTAGGGTAAATTGTTTTGCTTTAACTTTGGTAAAGACGAAGCTTCCGTCGGTATTAGCAGATATACCCAGACTATCTTTAACCCAGTTAATTCTAACAACGGCACCGGGCAATGGTAATCCTGCGGTATCTAATACGCTTCCCTTGACTGTGTAATTTTGCGCTTTGGCATTTAAAAACGCGCCTGCAAGCATTACAAATGCAAGAATTGATTTAGTAAAATGGTTCATTTGGTTGTTTGTGTTCCATAAAGGTACATTAAGCTTTACTAAAGCGTTTTAATAGTAATTAATATGTTACATGAAGGCAGTATTAACGTCATCCTGAATTTATTTCAGTTTATATGTTTGAAGTAGCAAATTTCAACGTGTAAATTTATTATAAAAACAGCCATGGGAAATGTAACTTTAGGCAAAAGCCTGGACTTCAGTGGGCAA
>NZ_JABSNU010000023.1 GCF_013266735.1 Pedobacter foliorum | reverse complement strand
GTTTTGCCCACTGAAGTCCAGGCTTTTGCCTAAAGTTACATTTCCCATGGCTGTTTTTATAATAAATTTACACGTTGAAATTTGCTACTTCAAACATATAAACTGAAATAAATTCAGGATGGCGATTGTGTATTTTTAGTTCCCTTTTTACTTACAGTTTTTTAAATCTTCTGCTATTTGCTCTGGGCTGTACATGCCTTGCTTATTGCCGTACGTATTGGTGATGTAAACAACTATCTGTGCAATATCTATATTAGCAAGAGTTGTAAAATCGGGCATTTTGCCATCGTATTTCTTGCCGTTTACCGTAATTGGTCCTGATGCTCCGTTTTTTATATAGCAAGCTATTTTCTGTTTGTTTTCCTTTAGGAAAACAGTATCTGTAAGAGGGGGAGCTAATTCATTTAACCCTTCTCCTTTTGAGCCATGGCAGTTTTGGCAATGCTTAATATACAGGTCACGACCGTTTGCATAGTAAATGTCCTGTTTTAGCTGATCTGAACTCTGGCAAGAATAAACCATCATTGCAATTGTAACCAAAAACAATGTACTTAATACTAGTTTACGCATGGTTACTTCTTATCTTCAGCAAGTAAAACCGGAATGTCTTTGGTCAATTGTGCAACTTGTTCTGGGTTAGTTCCATCGTAAGCTCCGCGGATGCGCTTTTGTTTGTCAATTAAAATTAACCAACCCTGGTGTACATACCCCTCTTTAGCTGTACTATCTTCAATTACTGCAACTAAGTAATCCTTTTCAGCAATTTTGTAGATGCTGTCTTTTGAACCATAAGCAAATTGCCATTTCGGGCCATCTACACCTAGTTTTTGTGCATATTTCTTTAAAACTGAAGGATGATCGTATTTGAAATCAATGGTATGCGAAAGGAACATCACATCAGGATTGTCTTTGTACTTATCAAATATGGTTTTCATGCTACGGTGCATTGTGGGGCATATTGTTGTGCAAGATGTGAAAAAGAAGTCGGCGATGTAGATTTTATCTTTAAAAGTATCGTTGTTGATTAGTGTGCTATCCTGGTTTAAAAAGCTGAAAGCAGGGATGGTTTTATAAACCGTATCTACTGTGGTTGAGCCATCTGCGTTTTTAATTGTTGCGGCTTCTCTTGGACCTAAAATAGGAAGTTTTTTTTGATCCTGGCAAGAGGCCAAAAACATTACAGTGCCAAGTAAAAATGCGGGAAGAATGGATCGGTTAAATTTCATAACAGTGCTTTTAGAATAGTGCAAAGGTACACTACTCAAAAAATAATATGTAATGTGTGGGTAATAAAATATGAAACACAAATTCATACACATATGTGTTATTCTGAATTTAATGACATCATTCAGAACATCGCCGATATGGATGCCGATGTAATTACAATAGAGTGTTCAAGGTCGCAAATGGAACTATTGGATGCTTTTGCTGATTTTAAATATCCAAATGAAATAGGACCAGGGGTTTATGATATCCATTCGCCACGTGTTCCGAGCAAAGATGAGATGGTTTTGTTGCTTGAAAAAGCCAAATCTGTTATTCCTGCAGCCCAACTTTGGGTGAATCCGGACTGCGGTTTAAAGACCAGACATTGGGATGAAACAAAAAAAGCTTTAATAGAAATGGTCGCAGCTGCAAAAGTACTGCGGGAATATGTAGAAGAAGCCGTAACTTTGTAGAAAAAAGAGGCAGGTTTTGCGCCTGCCCCTTTTTACAGAATTACATAAACATAAATGAGAATAAGGAAAAATGCGGTGATTACCGCGGTTGGGGGTTATGTTCCGGACACTATTTTAAGTAACCATGACCTTGAAAAGATGGTAGATACCAATAGCGAGTGGATTGTTGCCAGAACCGGGATAAAGGAGAGAAGAATAGTAAATGATCCAAATATTGCTACATCCGACATGGCTACTTATGCCTTGAAAAGATTGATGGAAGATGGAAATGTAGATCCAGATGAAATTGATTGTGTTATTGTTTCCACCTCTACTCCAGATTACGTAATGGTATCAACAGGGAGTATGGTTTGTGAAAAAGCAGGTCTAAAGAATGCATGGGGTATTGATACCAATGCTGCTTGCAGCGGTTTTTTGTATGCACTAACTCTTGGTTCAAGTATGATTGAAAGCGGTCGCTGTAAAAAAGTTGTTGTTATTGGCGCTGATAAAAATAGTTCTATAATTAATTATACTGATCGCAATACCTGTATTCTTTTTGGAGACGGTGCCGGAGCGGTTTTATTGGAGCAGACTGAAGAGCCAGTTGGTTTGATGGATAGCTATTTTAGAACAGATGGTACCGGTAAAGAGAATTTAATTGTTACTGCCGGAGGATCTAAGCATCCAGCTTCGCAACAAACGCTTGATGATAAATTGCATTACGTTCGTCAGGATGGTCGTGTTGTATTTAAAGCGGCTATTCAGGGTATGACCGATACTTGTAATAAGGTTTTGAAGTCTAACGATCTAGAAAGTTCACAAATCAATTTCTTAATCCCTCATCAGGCTAATTTAAGGATCATCCAATCCGTTGGTGATTATCTTGGGTTATCTGAAGATCAGGTTAAGGTTAATATTGATAGATATGGTAACACAACCGCTGCAACTATTCCTTTGTGTTTATGGGACTTTAAAGATGATTTCAAATATGGCGACAAAATGATATTAACCGCATTCGGTGCTGGTTTTTCATGGGGAGCTACCTATTTGAAATGGGGTAACCTAAGAAACAAACAATCGAATTAATGACATTAGAAGATAAAATTACGGCTTCGGAAACTAGAATTTTCAAAGCCGTATTTCCAAATACAACCAATCATTACGATACGTTATTTGGTGGTACTGCTATGCATATGATGGATGAGGTAGCTTTTATTACCGCTACCCGTTTTAGCAGACAAATCATGGTAACGGTTAGTAGTGATAGAATAGACTTCAAAAAACCAATTCCGGCAGGTACTATTGTAGAACTTGTTGGTAGGGTAAGTCACATCGGAAATACCAGCCTTAAGGTTAATGTCGAGATTTTTATTGAGCAGATGTATTCTGATCATAGAGAAAAGGCAGTAACGGGAGAGTTTTCGTTTGTAGCTATCGACGAGAATAAAAAACCAACATCTATATTAAAGTAGATAAATGAATCGTCGTTTATGATGCTTACATTTGTCGCGAAATGCTATTAAAACCCATAACCATATTACTTTTGTTTAGTTTGCTTAGTGCAAATTGCTCGAATTTATTTGTGTTTATGGGTTTTGAGGTAAATCAGAAATATATTGCTGCAGAACTCTGCGAAAACAGAGATAAACCGGAAATGCATTGTAATGGTAAGTGCTATTTAATGAAAAAGTTAAAGCAGGCACAGGATAAAGAACAAAAGCAGGAACGGCAGTCGCAAAAAACACAGATACAGGATGCTTTAATTGTAAAGCCACTGGTTTTTACGCAATATTCTTTTGCGGAAGTTAAATTCCATATTCCTTTTTCTACAGGGATACCGCAGTGTATTAAAAATTCTATATTTCATCCGCCAAAGGGAAATTAACCGTTCTCTTCAAAGTCTGGAATAAATGCGTTGAAGAAGCGCAATGATTCCTAGGCCATTTCTGAGAAGGTGAATTTACAGGACAATTGGGTGCAGACTGATTGACCATAGCGAAGTTTGGTGCAGAACTTATGTGCATTACACATAAGTGGTTTATAGATTTTAATATTTAAAAAATGAAAAGAATACTAGTTATCGCTTTTATAGCATTAATAGCTGCTGCTTGTACGCAGCAAAATAAGGACACAACGGATTATAAAGTTGTTCGTGATGAAGTAATGAAGTTTCATGATGTGGTAATGGGTGATCATAGTGTGCTTGTAAATAATCAGATGAAATTAGATACTTTGCTGAAGAACCTTAGTGGGTTAAAAGCTAAGTTTCCTGATGTAGATACTTTAAAGGAAAAAGAAACAATCCTTGCTATGGTTAAGGATTTAAGTCAAGCTGAGAATGATATGAATGACTGGATGCACAAGTTTGAGCCAGATGTAACCGGTAAATCAAACGAAGTAGCTGTACAGTATTTTAAGGATGAGCGGAAAAAGATTGAGGTTATTGATAGCTTGTATAAGCAAGAAATTAAGTTGTCTGATGAGTACTTAAATAAATTCAAGAAGTAATGAGGAATTTACTTTTAATAGCCTTGGGATTTGGGTTGTTTGCAGTTGGTTGTAAGAATGAAACTAAGCGACTGCCTTTTCTACAAATGGAAATCTCGGATAAGGTAGTTGATGGGAAAACAGTTGCGGATACTGCATTCAAGACTATTCCTCCGTTTAAGCTATTAAATCAGGATAGCGCTGTGGTAACTGAAAAGAATTTCGAAGGGACAATTTATGTGGCAGATTTCTTTTTTACTTCTTGTCCTACAATTTGCCCTGTCATGCATCGTAATTTATTGAAGATCTATAAAAAGTATGAAGGGAATCCTGAAGTAAAACTTGCTTCTCATACCATTGATGTAAAATATGATACTCCTTCAAGAATGAAAGCGTATGCTGATAAACTTGGAATTAAAGGAACGCAGTGGGAGTATTTGTGGGGATCGAGAGATGAAATTTATGCACTCGCTGAACGTAATTACTTAGCTGCTGCTCAGGAAGACAAGCAAGCTCCTGGTGGCTTTGTTCATGGTGGGTTTCTCACACTTGTTGATAAAGAGAAGCGCATTAGAGGTGTTTATGATGGTACTAATGATGTTGATGTAGAGAAGCTTATGGGGGATATGGATATCCTTTTAAGTGAATACAAATAATAAGCGCATTTTATTCGGTAAAGGCCTGCTGTAATAGTTGGGCCTTTACTATTTTGAGAAAGAAAGTTGCTTGTAGGTAAAGATTATTAGAGAATTCTTTATCTTTATATTATATTGATTTGCTAATTACAACAAGTGCTTAGCGGTACCTAAACTAAAACCAAACTCTCATGCTAAATGTTGATCTTGAAAATGAATTAATTGAGTTTAAAGCCCGGCTTGAATTTAAGCAGGAAGAACTTTTAAGAATGGTTCATGAGATCAATATACTTCATGTTAGTAAAGTTGTAACTGCATTAGCAACCGCAGATCTACTTCGGGAATCATTGGAAGAGTTAGAGCAGATTCTTGAGAAGTATAAGTAGCTTGAGATTATATAGAATTATTCATAGCTATAACAGCACTCCTCAAATCGAAATTGATTTTATGAGCTAGAAATACTCCTTCAGCGTCTTCATGATTTAGAAAGTCAATTAAATCATTGCAGTAAATAATTCCAATACATTTACCGTATTCATAAACAGGAAGGAACTCAGCCCTTTCATTGATAAATGTTGCTAAGGCATCAATTATGATTTGTTCAGGATGTAATACTGATCTGTGTGTTAGTGCAGGAAATGAAAATTCCCCATTTGTAATAACTGATTTAGGCTTCATATAAAAATTTATTTTACTGATGTTAAGTAGCTATCAGATAGGTGATCAAATAGAAAAGCCTGTGCTTTAATTTTAAAGCACAGGCTAACGTATTAAGAATTGCTATGCTTATTTTCTTTCGAGTTTGGTTACAGTGTATTCGCGCACCATTACTATTGTTCCCTCTGGACTGCTTACTTTAAATTCATCTGCAGGTGCAATAGCTATTGTTTTTCCTGTTGCATCTATTAGGGTAGCTGATTTTATAGTTAAAATTGTACCTGCTTTAAATGTGAAGATTTTTTGGTCTATAGTAGTAGCCTTTTCTGTTGTTGACGAAAGGATTAATTCGGCTTCTTTATAGTAAGGCAGATTAATATTACCTTCTTTTACTCCATATACTATTTTTAATCTGGTCGCTTTGCTTAGATCAACGCCGTTGGTGTCAGCAGATTTTGTACTTAAGACATCACTTTTATAAACAAATTTTACATTGGTTATCGCATTTTCAGGTTGAGGAGTAGCATCTTTATCTTTTTTACAAGCTGTAAATAATACTGGAAGAGCTAAAGCAACTATGGCTAACATTTTTTTTGCATTCATTTTCATAACTTTCTAATTAATGTTTTATTGATTACTGTTTATATCTTTTTTGTTGATACAAAGGTACAGTCGCCCTGCTGGCAAGGCTGCCAGAAAAAGGTTTAATGCTAACGGATTAAGACAGAAAGGTTAATTGGTCGTTTTAATAAAAACTTCTTGAGGAAGTGTGCCAAATGCCTTTTTATAGGCTTCAGAGAAATATCCGGTTTTGCTATAGCCAACTTCTAAGGCTACTTCACGTATGGAATGGAAGTTGCCACTTTGGAGTAAATTCTGTGCAAGCAACAGCTTTTCTTCTAAAAAGAAACTCTTAGGACTGCTTTTTACGATCTTGGTAAAAAGCTTTTTATATTTAGATTCAGACATTCCTGCCAGTTCAGCAAGGAAGGTTACACCCGGAAAATCTAATGGTAAATTATCCAGTAGATACTGACTAGTATTTAATATTGCCGTGGTATCTGATGATGATAGCTTTTGAATGATGGGTTCAAAGTTTCTTGCTCTTCGTATCAGGTGCGTTAAAACTTTGAGAGCAGTTCCTTTTGCATGCAACTCAAAAGAAGGATCGTTAAACGATCTTTCTTTTAATTCTTTTAACAAGAGGCGGGTGCTGCTGTCTATATGACTATAAAAGAATAATGTGTTTTTTGTCTCGTCAAATAATGCTTCTATTATATTCTGGGGTTTACTGTTCCCCATCAACGAGATTAAAAGCTCTTTACTCATAAAAAGCCTAAGACTGTAATACCTTTCATTAAGGGTAGGGATGAGTGTGCTTTCGGTTTGACTATCCATAAAACCCATTCCAAGTTTTGAGCGGTAACCAATTTTATGATCAGTGCCTTCAACAATATGACTGCTAATTTCATCGCTAAGGTCATAATATGCCAAATAGAAATGATCTGTAGTAGCTAGTCGAGTAAACGTAATGGGGGTATGGAAGGTTACATCAGCTAAAAGCAAGGAAAGTCCAGGTATTACTTCTAGAAAATAAGATCCGCCCTGGCCTATGCTTTTAGGTAGTTCCAGTAATTTTTCTTCAATAAGTTCGGCACCCAGATCATTTGCCATTGGTTGCTGCCAATGAGGGGCTAATGCGTAATAATGCTTGATATGAAGAACAGGAGCTGACATAATTAGAAATAGCTAAGGTGATCTTTTGGTGCTACACCGTATGCATTTTTAAAAAGCTCAGCGAAATGTGATGGGGTGGCAAAATTAAACTGTGCTGAAACTTCTCCTATGGTTACTTCACCGTTTTCGAGTATTTGTTTTGCAGAGGATAGCTTATTGATCAGGAAGAAAGCATTCGGACTGAGTCCGGTTATTTTCTTAAACAACGTTTTATATCTGGTTTCGGACATGCATGCCGTATTTGCAAGTGAAGATATGCCGGGAAAGGGTTCTGTAATAAGGTCGAGCAAGGTAGATTGTGAGCTGATGATTGCAGTTAGGTCTTCTTTTACAACTTTTTCAATCAGGATTTCCTGGTTGGCAACCTGATCCATATAGTTTGCCATTAATGCATATACGGTGCCTTTCAGAAATACATCATATAAAGGATCATCCATATCTATCTTGCGCAATTCTTCAATTAGCCACCAAGCTTCATTGGTCATTCTTTCATACCTTATGAAGGTGTTTTTTTTACTATCGAAAACTTCATCAAGTATTTCTTTAAACTGAGGTAGCTTTCCAAGATAAGCTTTAAAAGCTGTTTTGGCTATGAAAATGGAGATCATATAAGTCTTACTACCCTCTTGAATAATGTAGTCGGCATCAAGACTGCTGTCCATAATGGCAAGATTGTAGTTCCATCGGCCTACTGGTCTTGAAACCTCATCAAGTACATGAAATGCTTCTCCTTCGGTAAGGTTAAAGTAAACACCTATAAAATCATCTTTGGTATTTCGTTGATGAAAAGTTACAGGTTGGTTGTATGTTACGTCTATTATTAAGGCAGTGGTGAAAGGGCTAATGGGTAATACATAACGAGTTCCACTATGAATTTCCTGAGGTATACGGAGGTAATTGCCATCCACATAGCCATCTAGTTGTTCTGCCAGGTTATTTTTCCAGAACAAATCTATACCATATTCATGTGTAACTTCCTTCATCCAATACTGATAAATATACCTTAATTATAACTTTATAAGAAATAGTTATTAATTTACGTGTAGAGATACATGAAGGCTAAAGCATTACGCAAGTTTTTTAATGTAACGTAACAAATACATAATGTTATTTTAAGGCTGATCTTTGTATATTTCTACTGTTTTAACATCGATCAGAAATTGAAGTGCTTTTTGTCAAATAGATAGAATGCTTTATAAAGATTGCAATAAACCAAACCAAATATAATGACAGTAAAAAAATCAAACACAAATGATGCATCCAGAAGGAACTTTATTAAAAGCGCTTCTATTGTTGCAGGAAGTTTCATGATTGTGCCACGCCATGTGCTTGGCAAGGGCTTTATTGCTCCAAGTGATAAACTTAATATTGCCGGCATTGGCGTTGGTGGTAAGGGCGAAAGCGACCTCAGCGAATTTGCGAAAAATCCTAAAGTTAATATTGTAGGTCTGTGCGATGTAGATGATCGACAGGCGGCTACCTCGCGTAAGCGTTTCCCTAAGGCCAAATATTATAAAGATTTTAGAGAGATGCTGGATAAAGAAAAGAACAATATTGATGCATGTTCAATTTCTACACCGGATCATATCCATGCAATTGCTACAATATCTGCTATGCAGTTGGGTAAACATGTATATACTCAAAAACCTTTAACTCATGATATTCATGAGGCCCGTTTATTGGCTACTGCTGCTAAAAGGTTTAAGGTGATTACTCAGATGGGAAATCAGGGTGGTTCGAGTGATGGGGTTCGTCAGGCAATGGAAATACATAATGCCGGATTATTAGGTGATGTTCATACGGTGCAGGTTTGGACAAACAGACCTATATGGCCACAAGGCTTACCAACGCCTACAGGTAAATTTGAAACTCCTAATGAAGTAAATTGGGATTTATGGTTAGGCCCAGCAAAATACAGAGATTATAACCCAGCTTATATGCCATGGAACTGGCGCGGATTTAATGCTTTTGGAACAGGTGCATTAGGAGATATGGCTTGCCATATGATGGATCCTGTATTCCGTCTTTTGCCAATTGACTTCCCTACAGAGGTAGAATGTAGTATTCCAACCAGCTGGAGTCCTGATGGTAAAGAGGCTAAATACCCTGAAGGTTTCCCTGCTGCTTCAATCATTCATTTGAAATACCCTCGTAAGGATAATAAAGGAACTATAGATGTATCATGGTATGATGGAGGTTTACTTCCAAAATTACCGGATGAGTTGTTGCCGGGAGAGGCTTTTGGAGCTAGCGATGGTGGTGCACTTTTCATCGGTACAAAAAGTAAAATGATTGTGGATTGCTATGGTGCAAATCCTCGTCTGTTGCCTTCAAAATTGATGAAAACGACCACTATGCCTAAGCAAGCAATTGCACGTGTACCTGAAGGACATTATCAGCAATGGGTAAATGCTTGTTTAGAAGGATATGGTAAAAGTAAAACAAGCTCCAACTTTGAATATGCAGGTCCATTTACTGAAAGCATCCTGATTGGTAATCTTGCAATCAGAAGCTGGAATATAGAGGGTAATGCTGGAAGGAAAAGACTCCTTTGGGATGCTAAAGCAATGAAAATAACCAATTTTGACGAGGCAAATCAGTTTGTGAAACTGCCACGTAGAGAAGGGTGGGAATTGCCTAATATTTAGTAAATCGATAAGGGTGTCTAAATAAGGCGTTATCGTCATCCTGAAATAAATTCAGGATGATGTTCTTACCTATCTGGATGACGATGAGTAGAGTAAACAAACCTTTTTTAGACACCCTATTTTAAAATAAATTTATATTAAACTTAAAATTATAAGACAATGAAAAAATTCCTTGTACTCTGTTCTATTCCTCTTTTTTTGTTGTCTTGCTCTAGCGTAAAGCATCAAAAATCAGACGGTTGGGTTAGTTTGTTTGATGGTAAAACTTTTAACGGATGGAAGAAGAATCAAAATCCTGAAACCTTTAGTATAGAGAATGGGACTATAAAAGTTGCAGGGCCTGTTTCACATTTATTTTATGATGGTGCGGTAAGTGATCATAAATTTAAGAACTTTGAATTTAAAGCTAAGGTAATGACCAAACCAGGAGCGAACTCTGGGATTTACTTTCATACTGCGTTTCAGCAGGAGGGTTTTCCAGGCAAAGGCTATGAAGTGCAAGTAAATAACTCTCACAGCGATTGGCGCAGGACGGGAAGCTTGTACGCAGTTCAGGATGTGAAGGAAACTTACGTGAAAGACAATGAATGGTATGAGGAGTATATCATGGTGAAAGATAAAAACGTTACCATTAAAATAAATGGTAAAACTGTTGTTGAATATACCGAGCCTGAAAACGTAGGTAAGGAGAATGTAGGTGGCAGGGCTATTTCTGATGGTACCTTTGCTTTACAAGGTCATGATCCGGGTAGTGTAATCTATTATAAAGATATTATGGTTAGGCCATTGCTTAATTAAGGAAATAAAAAATATGAGTAATTTGAAGGTAGGTTGGGCCGGGCTTGGCAATATGGGGACTGCTATGGCAGCAAATTTATTAAAAGCTGGTTATGAGGTTAGAGTTTTTAATAGAAATAAGGATAAAGAAAAGGCGCTGATTGATGCTGGGGCACAATCAGCAAAAGATCTTAAGGAGCTAGTTGATAGCTGTGATGTGGTATTTACCATGTTGTCTGATGATAATGCAGTAAAAGAAGTTTACAATGAAACGAATGGTTTGCTCTCTGGAGAGAACTCTGGAAAGTTGCTGATAGATATGAGTACAGTTGCTCCGGAAACGTCAAAATATTTATCTGCCCTTTGCGAAGAGCACAAGATGAATTTTATTGAGGCACCTGTTTCTGGTAGTGTAAAACCTGCTCAGGATGGAACATTGATTATCTTGGTAGGAGGAACTACTGAAAATTATGAAACAGCAAAGCCTCTTTTTGATGTACTTGGAAAGCTATCCTTGTATTTAGGTGGTGCGGGTGCAGGTAGTTCTGCAAAGCTAGCCATCAATTACCTATTGGGCATTAACATACAAGCTTTGGCTGAGACTGTTCTTTTTGCTGAACAGAATGGTATTAGTAAAGAAAACATGCTAACCATTATTAATGAGGGCGCATGTGGAAATGGAATCATCAAACTTAAAACCCCTTCAGTTATTAACGACAGTTACCCGGCAGCTTTTGCTTTGAAATATATTGTTAAGGATCTTAAACTTGCAAAAGAAGCAGGTCTTTCTTCTCCATTGTCTGCACCACTTTTGAATACTTTTAGTGCGGCTATGAATGAGAGTGGCCTGGGCGATCAGGACCTTATGGCTGTTATTAAACATTTGGAGAAAGTTTAATTGGGGATCTGAAAGCGTAATAACCCTCCAATGCCCTTATTTTATTATTATCTTTAGCACATCGCTATTACCATACTGAATGACGGAAAAAGAAGGATACGACTCGGAACATTTTGACTTCTCGACACTGAAGCCAATTTTAAATGCTTCGCAGAGTGTTAAATTGCCTGTATCTGAAACAAAGGGAAATACTAAAATGATGCTGATCTTCAGTCAGCATCGTTTTTACAGACATTTAGTAATAGAACTTGCAGAAGCTGAAGTTACTGTAAGCGGTAAACCTAAAAACCCACTCAGCTTTATCGACCCTACTGACATGATCTGGAAAACAGAAAGTCAGGAGGAATTGAAGTTTTATGCCGGTATTTCTAAGTTCAGAAATAACTATGATGCAGGTAAATCAGAATCTGATTTGGAAGGGCTTAAAGCATTGGCTAAAAACCCACTAGGATTAGATGTTTATCTTCATGATGATAAGGTTTCTACTAATATAACGGCAACCTCTATAGTGCCCGGACAGCTGAAGGTATTAAAGGTTGATCTGACTTTAACCGTTGATGAGAAGGGAGACTTCTTTGAGATATCAGCAAGGTTGATGTTGGAAAATAAGCCTTTTGCTTTAGATATGCTGAAGGTGAGGTATCATTATTTTATTCAGTTAGGCAATATACTTTATCTGATCAATAATGCTTATTTTTTGAGTGTACTGGCCTTCTTTAAACAGCATAATGATATTATAGTTGTTCATAGATCGGAATTTGAACTGTTTCAGGAAAACATACTTTCTAAGTTAGAGGATAAGGTTAAAATCAATTACTCTTATTTAAAACCTGCCACTAAAAAACAGATAGAAGAGAAGGGGTTTGATCTTGATAATGAACAGATTATTTATTTGTCTGAATCTGAAGATTTTGTGTTGGTTACACCGGTTATCAGATATGGTAGTCTGGAAATTCCAATACTCTCCAGAAAGCAAATCAAGGCAAAGGATAAAAGAGGAAATATATTTACACTAAATAGAGATGAGGATATAGAATTTCAATTCATATCTAACATTTCAAGAGAGCACCCGTTCTTTGAGGAGCAAGTGCAAGAACTGCCTGAAAAAGCACATGCGGATTGTTTTTATCTACATAAAAAGAGATTTATTGAGAACAATTGGTTTTTGGATGCTTTTGAGGCATGGCGAGACAAAGGGATTACTATCCTTGGATTTAACGAACTAAAAAACAACAATCTAAATCCATATAAAGCCAATATTTCCATTAACGTGATTAGTGGTATAGACTGGTTTGAAACCTCTGTAAAAGTTAAATTTGATAAACAAGCAGTTTCTCTAAAACACTTGCATCGCTCAATTCGTAACAAGAGTAAGTTTGTTCAGTTGGACGATGGAACACTTGGCATATTACCTGATGAATGGATTGAGAAGTTTACAGGTTATTTTAGTGCAGGAGAGGTTGTGGAAGAAACTATACGGACTTCGAAGATTAATTATGCATCAGTGGAAGAGCTTTATGAGTTGGAACAATTAGATGGAGTAGTTAAAGATGAAATGAAACTTTATCGTTCTAAGCTATCTAGTTTTGAGTCTATTAAAGAAGTAGAGGTTCCAGCTGGGCTTAATGCTACACTGCGTGGATACCAACGGGAAGGCTTAAACTGGCTAAACTTTTTAGATGGTTTTAACTTTGGCGCTTGCTTGGCAGATGATATGGGACTAGGTAAAACAATCCAGGTGCTTGCATTTATTCTTTCACAGAGGGAAAAAGGCCATCATAATACCAATCTGATTGTAGTGCCTGCTTCACTTATCTTTAACTGGCAGCAAGAAGTAGAAAAGTTTGCCCCATCCATAAAAATAAGGACAGTGTATGGCTCGGATAGGGCTAAAGTAGTTCATGATTTTGATAATTATGAGATCATTTTAACCTCATACGGAACATTATTGGCCGATATCAGATTCCTTAAAGATTATAGATTTAACTATATTTTTCTTGATGAATCGCAAACGATTAAGAATCCGGAATCGCAGCGTTATAAGGCAGTTCGCTTATTAAAATCGCGGAATAAAGTTGTGCTTACGGGTACTCCAATAGAGAACAATACATTTGACTTGTATGGGCAATTGTCATTTGCCTGCCCTGGTTTATTAGGAACTAAACAGCAGTTTAAAAGGCTTTATTCAGTGCCGATAGATCAGTTTAAAGATACCAGGAGTGCACTTGACCTACAGAAAAAGATCAATCCATTTATTCTCAGAAGAACAAAAGAGCAAGTGGCTAAGGAATTGCCTGATAAAACAGAAATGGTGATCTACTGTGAAATGGGAACTGAACAACGCGATATTTATGAAGCTAGTAAGGAGGAAATTCGCGACTATCTGATAGGTAAATCCGATGATGAGCTGGCTAAGAGTAGTATGCATGTTTTACAGGGGATTACGAAATTAAGACAGATCTGTAATTCGCCCGCAATTTTAAAGGAAGGTAAGCATGAGAACACATCTTCTAAACTGGAGGTATTGATTGAACAGATCGAAAATAAATCTCCTCATCATAAGATTCTGGTATTCTCTCAGTTTGTTACTATGCTTGATCTGGTAAAACAGGAGCTTGTAGATAGAAATATTGGGTTTGAATATTTAACAGGCCAAACTAGAAATAGGTCGGCCGTGGTTGGGTCTTTTCAGGACAATCCAAATATCCGCGTTTTTCTAATCAGTTTAAAGGCAGGAGGTACCGGATTGAATTTAACTCAAGCCGATTACGTTTATATTATAGATCCATGGTGGAATCCGGCTGTCGAGAATCAGGCAATAGATAGGAGCTATAGGATAGGACAAGAAAAAAATGTTGTTGCGGTAAGGTTGATTTGTCCTGATACCATTGAAGAAAAGATTATGAAGATGCAGGACACTAAAAAGGATTTGGCTACAGAGTTGATCAAAACTGAAGAGTCGATATTTAAGACGCTAACGAAAAAGGATTTGTTAGGGTTATTAGGTTAAAAGATATATGTTAAAGAATAAGTACATCAGAAGTTCGGTATTGATTGCAGCAGGAAGTCTGCTTTCGGTATCATTTTATGCGTTTATAGCAGTAAAAAGAGATATTATTCCATTTGATTTGGAACGCGTATCCAGGGTAACCGGTAAAAGTATTTCGGGAGAAACTTTACCTAATCCAAATAGAACTAATGAGCTTTATAATGTTGGTGGGACAGATTTAGGGATAGCCTGGAAAATGGGGAATGGAAAAGTAGGCTTCTTTTTCGGAGATACTTACGGTACCGACTTTAAAGTAGTAAATGAAGGAGGTCCTGGGAGTGCTGGTGATTGGCGTTCAAATGTATTAGGGCTATCATCCGATAAAAATTTAGCGGATGGATTGACTTTTGACGATATGGTAGTACATCAGATCGTTCCAAGTCCGCATATTATTGATGGGACAGGTAGCCATACCACTATTCCAACTGCTGCAATACATGCAGCGGGTGCTGATTATGTTCATTATATGGATGTAAGGAAATGGGGTGGTATTGGCAGTTGGACAACAAATTATTCAGGCTTGTACAAATCAACTGATAATGGGCAAAATTGGGCTAAATGCAATGAAGTGCGTTTTGGTTCCCTAAGTAGCTTTGCACAAGTTGCTTATGCTAAAAAGAATGGTTTTGTGTATATGATAGGTACTGTTCCGGGACGTTGGGGTTCGGCTCATCTTGCACGTTTCAAAGAAGCTGATATTTTAAAACAGGATGCGTATGAATACTGGAATAATACGAAAGGTTGGGTTAAAAATGAAGAGAATAGCGCTGATGTAATAATAGATGCACCCTTAGGTGAGCTTTCTTTGGCTTTTAATAAAAAATTTAAACGTTGGATAATTACCTATTTGAATGAAAAGAAGGCGGAGATTGTATTAAGAGATGCAGAGAATATTAACGGGCCTTGGAGTGCTGAGAAAACATTGGCAAAGGCAACAGATTATCCTGGTTTATATGGTGCATTTATGCATCCTGCAAGTGAGAATAGTGATGAATTGTATTTTCTGATGTCGATGTGGAAACCTTATAATGTATTTTTGATGAAGGCACGATTAAAGTTTGCAGATTAAATTTAAACCCCCATATTTATACAATAAATACCGTACCTACTAACTACTGAAAAATGCAATACCGGGAATTACTAGATCTGCTTAGAGCGCATGTTGCAAGCTTGTTTCAGTCTCACGAAGACGAAAGGTTCACTTATCATAATTTACACCATACCGAACAGGTTGTAGAAAACGTAGTTAGGATTGCTAACCATTACCAGTTATCGGATCAGGATTTTTTTATTGTTGTTGCAGCAAGTTGGTTTCATGATATGGGATACTTGTTTGATTGTAGTCAGCATGAAATTAAGGGAACAAGCTTAGCTAACGATTTTTTATCAGATAAAGGTGTTACTCCTGACATAATAGAGCAGGTGAAGGGTTGTATTATGGCCACTAAAATGCCTCAATCGCCTGCAGGATTATTACAGGAGATTGTATGTGACGCTGACCTTTTTCATCTGGGAAGTGACAGTTTTAAGGAACGCAATCGATTAATGCGTAAAGAGGCCGAAGCATTTATAAAACATAAAATTGATAAGGCTGATTGGAGAATTAAGACGATAGCATTATTCAAAGCTCATCATTATCATACAGAGTTCTGTCAACAATTGCTTAACTCGAAAAAAGCATTAAATCTGGCGGAGCTGGAACATAAACTCATCACAGAACAAAACGTGGATACGACCGGAATTTCTAAAACTGGCGATTCGAAGGAAAACGGATCAAAGGAAAGTAAAAAGAATAAGGATGATAAGCCAAGTCGTGGTATTGAAACGATGTTTAGGATAACGTCCACCAACCACCAGCGCTTAAGTGATATGGCTGATAATAAGGCTCATATTATGATTTCTACCAATTCTATTATCCTTTCGGTTATTTTGAGTGTATTGTTACGTAAGCTAGAGGATAATCCTCATTTGATTATACCAACGTTACTTCTGCTCATTATTTGCGTAGTTACTATGGTGTTTTCTATTCTTGCTACCAGACCTTCAATTCCAACAGGGGTGTTTACGCCCGATGACATCAAGGAGAAGCGTGTAAATTTGCTGTTTTTTGGTAATTTTTATCGCATGAGTTTGCCTGATTACGAAAGTGGTATGATAAAAATGATGGACGATCGTGATTTCTTGTATGGTAGTTTGATAAAGGACGTATACGCTCAGGGTGTAGTTTTAGGTCGTAAATACAGGTTGTTAAGAATTGCCTACAACGTTTTTATGTTCGGTATTGTAGCAGCAGTATTGGCCTTTATTATTGCGTCGGCACTGGTAACAATGTAACCACCTTATGGCTGAAACGGTTTTTTTTAACAGAGATCTGAGCTGGCTTGGGTTTAATGAAAGAGTGCTTCTGGAAGCATCAAAAGATACCGTCCCAATTCTGGAAAGGATTAAGTTCCTTTCTATTTATTCTTCAAATCTGGATGAGTTTTACAGAGTGAGGATGCCAGTACTCATGGCAGTTGATGAGCATGTACAAGATATTGACTCGACAGGTAATTATGCTCTTGCTAAAGCGGAAATTAACAGACAACAAGAGCAATTTGGAGCAATCATTGCAAGCCAAATACTACCTCAGTTGGCCAAACAGGATATTCACTGGATCTATAACAAACCCATTCCTTCACAAATAACAGATCAGGTTGTAAACCTGTTCTTTAACGAAGTGTTAGCTTATATTTATTCTGTTTGCATCGATAAAGACCTTACCGATTTTTTTGCAGAAAACAATAAACTATATCAGTTGGTAATATTGAAGGATACGGTGGGAGCGGAAAGACTTGAGTTAATTAATATTCCATCAGAGAGCTTACAGCGCTTGTATGCCTTAGATCATGATGGACATAAGTATGTTGTATTTCTGGAAGATATTATAAAGTATAATCTATCGTACCTATTTCCAAATGATACCATAATGGGGGTGTTTAATATTAAAATAACCCGTGATGCGGAATTGAAAATTGACAATGGTTTGGAAGGGGATATTACAACCGTTTTGGAACGCCAACTGGAGACACGTGATTTTGGTTTTGCAACGCGTTTCTTAATTGAGCCAGGTATTCCTCTAAGGAATTTATATCGCCTGATCTATTCGCTGAAATTGGGAAGAGCGTCCATTGTAGAAGGGGGGCGATACCATAATCTAAAAGACCTGAATAGTTTTCCATTAAATGGCGAAGAGTTTAGCTATCCAAAATGGCCATCATTATCATCCATTCTGATTTCTGAAAAGGATACGTTGTTTAATCTTATTTTAAAGCAAGATTTACTTGTTAATGTTCCTTACCAAAGCTACGACTCAATACTTAGATTTTTTAATGAGGCTGCAAACGATGTATATGTAGAAGAGATATATACTACACTTTACCGGGTTGCAAACAATTCGAGGATTGTAAGTGCACTAATGACTGCAGCAAGAAATGGCAAGAAAGTAACCGCTCTGGTTGAGTTAAAAGCCAGATTTGACGAGGCAAATAACATTAAGTGGGCTAAGCAAATGAAAGCTGCAGGAGTAAAAATTGTATACAGCAGTATTGATTTAAAGGTGCATGCTAAAGTTGCTCTTGCAAAGCGAGTTATTAGTGGGCATGAAGAGTTTATTGGCTTGATGGCAACCGGGAATTTAAATGAATCAACAGCAAGGTTTTATACAGATCAAATTCTGCTTACCTCTCATCAGCCGATGCTCAAAGAACTGGAAGCTTTATTTGGGTTTTTGCGTAAAAGTAAGAAAGCACCTTCGCTGGAAGATCAGATTGATTTTAAGCATTTATTGGTAGCTCAATTTAATTTGCAGCACAGATTTATTGGTCTTATACAAAGAGAAATTGACAATGCCAAAGAGGGGATAGCTAATGGAATTACTATTAAGTTAAATAACCTTGAAGAGAAGATTCTGATAGCTAAGCTTTACGAAGCATCACAGGCAGGAGTTAAAATACAGCTTATAGTAAGAGGAATCTGTTGTTTAATCCCTGGGCAAGTCGGATTAAGTGAAAATATAACCGTTACCCGAATCGTTGATCGCTATCTTGAACATGGCCGAATATTTATTTTTGAGAATGGCGGGTACAAGGAAATATTTATGGGCTCGGCTGATTGGATGAATCGTAATATTTATAGTCGAATTGAGGTCTGTTTCCCATTATATGATCCAAAATTAAGGGAAATTATAATGAAAATAGTTAACTTACAGTTACAGGAGAATGCTCAGGAATCAATTTATAAATTTTTGAAAGATACTAATACAATATAAACCTAAGTTGCTTATGAAGCGAATTTACTCTAAATGCCTCTGTATTGTTATTTTATTGGCTCTTTTTGGAGCCTATGCATGTAAAAGCCCATTAGGTAAATACACAAGCCCTAAAGGCTATGACCTAACAAAGCCAGATAAGTTCAATATGCCTTCTAGCTTGCTGGAAATATCAGGTATTGCCTTTCATGATAGTAATAGTGATACAATTTACAGTATTCAGGATGAGGAAGGTAAGTTGTTTAGGCAAAAATGGGATGTGAAAGAACAAAAGAATATGAGGTTCGGATCAAGAGGAGATTATGAGGATGTAAGCATATTTCATGATAGGGTCTTTATTCTTAAAAGTAATGGCGCATTATATTCTTTCCCTTTTTCAGAAGCAGTTAAAGAGAAATCGGATGTTGTAAAAGAGACAAAACATTTGGTGCCAAAAGCAGAATATGAAAGTTTATACGCAGATGCTGCTACCAACAAGCTATACATACTGTGTAAAAACTGTCCGATTGATAAAAAAGCAAAAACAGTAACGGGATACATACTTGACTATAACCCATCTACGGATAGTTTGGTAAACTCAGGTAGCTTTAAAATTGATTTAAAACAACTTAAAGCTGTTTATCCTAAATTTAAGAATGACCTGAGGGCTTCGGCAATGGCTAAAAATCCTAAAACGAATGAGTGGTATATTGTTTCGTCAGTAAGCAAACTTTTGGTTATAACCGATGATAAATGGAATGTAAAAGAAGCACACCATTTAAGTTCTTCTATCTTTAATCAGCCTGAGGGGATTGCATTTGATAAGGACTTGAATCTATATATATCCAACGAAGGAGACGAGCTAACAGATGGCAATATTATCAAATTCAAGTATACACCCAGCAGTAAGTAGCACAGGAGCTGTTAAATAATTACCCTCGTTTTACTTATTTAGCAAATACAGGTGCTACCTTTGAACAGGTTTTTTATTTTTATTAAAGAATTTATTTCAGGGTTTTAATGTTGTTATTAAGGCGCTGTAACAAATATATCAATGCAATCAGTAACGCTAAATCTAAATCAAACAGTAAAGGAACCAGGAAGACATCCGATAGGTGCAGATATTAAATTGTCCTTAAATCCATTTATTGAATATGTTCAAAGAAGAGCGATTGAGGAAAAAACTGCCAAGATTAACTTCTACAAATATATATTAGAGCAATTTAATCATTATCCTGAGCTTAGAAATCCAATAGCTCCTGAGGATGCTAAGAAGTATTCTACACTTTTTGAGTTAATTTATACCTCGTTGTCGCCTATTATTAATGATGAAGGTCAGCAATTTTGGGCATTAGGTACACCCATTTCTCCGTGTTTTCATTATGGTACCGATGCATTTTATAGTGTATTTATGGAGCCATCCATGTGCAGTTTAAAATCAGATTTGAGCTTGCCATCAAAAAAGGAGATGGATAAAAGTCTGCTATCGACCTTTTATAACCTTATTCTTGAGAAGTTTTACAACTTCTCCTTAAACAACAATAAGTTCACTGTTAAATCTATTATAGATCCTAAAACCCATTTGCTTAAGTATTATCGCTTAAATGTGGATACTCGTTTTTTGGATATCAGGGCAAAGACTAAATTACCTGAATATAATTTAAAGGATGTAAAAGACTATATTAAGGATGAACGGAACTCATTAAAGATATTGACCAAGATAATACCACCCGATATTTTTAGTATTGAGGGGATATCTATTGTAACCCTAACCGATGTTACAGCTGAGTATGCTTTAGAAACCGTTAAAAATCTGGTTATAGAGCACAATGAATCTCAAAATGGACAACATAGCAGGGATATTGCAACTGCTCTAAAAACGCTTGTTGGATCTGATGAGATAAACTTTGGTATGGTTCCATACCTTAAACTCAATAAGAAACTACTGATTAATGAACAATCAGGTTTTCAGAGCAAAGTAGTACAATTGGCAAGAGAAAAGGATGATGTTGAGTATTTGCATTTGATTCAAGATTATCTTGATAATCCGCGTACCCTTATTTTTCCAGATATAACCGACGAAGAGCATGAAGTTTACCCTATGCTTACTTTGTTGGATGAAGTAGGAATCAAATCGTATGCTTTGTTTCCCTTATATTATAATGGAAAGCTGGTAGGGGCATTAGAGCTATATACAAAAGACTCAAGTAAATTTAATGGAAATACACTTACTAAAATAGAAGCTTCTTTTCCTCTGTTGGCGCAGTTATTCCATAACATCATTATAGATTTTAATAATGAAATTCAGGATGTAATTACGGATAAGTTTACCGCATTACAGCCTTCAGTTCAATGGCGTTTCCACGAGGCAGCATTTAATTATATACAATCTGGTGCCAGAGATAGAAACTTGCCAATTGAACCTATATTTTTTAGAAATGTATTTCCTTTTTATGGGGCTGTAGACATTAGGAACTCAAGTATACAGCGTAATTCGGCAATAAGGAAAGATCTGTATGTTCATTTCGAAATACTAGAAGAAACGCTTACCGCTATCAGAAATACTGTTTCAGCTTGTAAAAAGAGCGAAATACCATATGAGGCAGCAATTTGGAAGTACAAAGATTTGGATGAGCTTTCTGATCGTGAAATCTTAAAAACAGAAGATTACTTACAGCGACAAATACCGGCTTCCCTGAATCATTTAAGGGATAACTATCCTGAAATAAAGAGTATAATAGATAGATATTTTACGCTTACAGGTGTTAACGGAAAGGTTTTTGAAAACAGAGAACGTTACGAGAAGAGTATGCAAATGATTAATGTGGCAGTAACACGCCATCTTGATGAGTTTAATGCAGAAATTCAGAATGTTTATCCAAGTTATTTCGAAAAGTTTAGAACAGACGGAGTGGAATTCGATATTTATGTAGGACAATCTATAGGACCTAAAATCCCAATGCCTGAAGATTTACTGAATACATTCAGATTAAAACAGTTGAGGGTACTGGCAGAGATTGCTCAAACGACAAGTAATTTAGGGCCATATTTCTCATTACCACTGGAAACGACACAGCTTATTTTTGTTTATGACAAGCCTATTGATGTGAGCTTTAGAATAGATGAACAAAGGTTTGATGTAGAGGGTAGTTATAATATTCGCTACCAGATGGTTAAAAAGCGAATTGATAAGGCTCATATTAAAGATACATCCGAAAGGTTAACACAACCGGGTAAGATTGCTATAGTGTATTTTAATAGCTCTGAATCAAGAGAATACCTGGGATATATTAAAAAGCTTCAAAATCGTGGTTTATTGAATAACGACGTTGAACATTTAGAAATAGAAGAATTACAAGGTGTAGAGGGATTAAAGGCGCTAAGGGTAGGAGTAACTTTAAAAAGAATAATTAACTAATATGCGCCCTCTAAAGAAGCTCGTTAGCGCCGCGTTAATCACCTTGTCTATCCCCGTGATAGCTCAGGTGCAGAAACCAGCAGATTCCATTACAGTTGCAATAGCACCTGAGTACAATAGTGTAAGCAGTTTTCATAGGTTTTGGCTTGGCGAAAGCTATCGTCAGATATGGGCAACGCCTGTAAAAATTAGGATTATTGACCTTCAGAAAGAAAAAGGCGGATTAAAGATCGTTAAACTGGGAGGCGGTATGCAAACTCGTTCATTGCGATTAGTAGATCCAACTGGCAGAGAGTATGTTTTAAGGACTATACAGAAATATCCTGAACAGGGCCTGCCTGAAAACTTAAGACCAACCATTGCTAAAGATATTGCGCAGGATCAGGTTTCTACGAATCATCCTTTCGCAGCTTTGATTGTGCCTCCTTTAGCTGATGCACTAGAAATCCCTCATTCAAAGCCGGAAATCGTCTATGTAGGAGATGATCAGGGATTGGGTGAGTACAGAGAGAAATTTGCAAATGCTGCTTATTTGTTAGAGCCAAGATCTCCTTTTGAGGAAGAAACAGATAACACGGCCAAAGTACAACGTAAAATACAAGAGGACAATGACCATAGGTCAGATCAGAAGCTAACATTAAGAGCCAGACTGCTTGATTTTGTTCTGGGGGATTGGGATAGACACGAAGATAACTGGCGTTGGCTGGCTCAGAAGGCAAAGGGCGAAACCACTTATATTCCTGTTCCTAGAGATAGAGATAAAGTGTTCTATAAAACATCAGGAGTATTCCCTTGGATATTGAACCACCAGTGGCTAAAGTCACATTTACAGCCTTATAGTGATAATATTAGAGATGTAAACCATTGGAACTTTAACGAAAGGTATTTCGATAGGTATTTTCTAAATGAGCTTAATGAGCAGGACTGGAAGGATGCAGTTAAATTTATTCAGGATAAATTAACTGATGATCTGATCAATACAGCCTTCAGAAAGATGCCCGATACAGTATTTAAGCTTAGTGGTAATCAATTGATTGGTCACTTTAAATCAAGGAGAGATAAATTAGATACGTTTGCTTTACAATACTATAAGTTTTTATCAATAAATGTTGATGTACCAACTTCTGATAAAAAGGAGTTCTTTGATGTCAATTATGCAGATAACGGAAACGTGGAGGTCACTGTGTATAATATCAATAAGGAAGGTAAGAACGGAAGGTTAGTATATAAAAGAACATTTGATCCTAATGTAACTAAAGAGGTTAGGCTGTTTGGAATGGCAGGAGAGGATGTTTTTTCTGTTAGAGGTAAAGAAAACTCAAAAATCAAAGTTAGGATGATTGGGGGAGATGATGCTGATAAGTTCGAAATAGCCCAAGATGTTTCAACTAAGCCTTACATATATGACCGTTCTGATGAGTCCAATCAATTTCCGGATAATGCTTTGGCTAAGATGCGTCTTGCAAAAGACACCCTTGTAAACAAATTTGATAAGAATTCTTTTTTGTATGACAGGTCTGGAGTTCTTTTTAATCTGAATTACAATATAGATCAGGGTGTACAGGTCGGTTTAGGTTATATTATAGAAAAACAAGGCTTTAGAAAAGACCCATACGCATCAAAACACGAGTTTTGGGCTAACTATTCAACCGGAAGGAAATCATTTATTCTGGATTACCTGGGCGATTTTAAAAAGGCTGTAGGCAATAATGATCTAATTGTACATGCAAATTTACTGGGGCCGAATAACTTGAGTAATTTCTTCGGAATTGGAAATAATACACAATATCTCCATGAGCATAATGATGATAATGAGGAGTCAGATCGTGAGGATGGAATTTCTTATTACAGAAATCGTTATGACTACTTAAATGTAGATGTAAGGCTAAGCAGAAAGTTGAATAAACACCTAAGAATAGAAGGTGGTGTGTTAGGGTCGTTCTATACTAGTACAGAATCAGGAAATGAAGAGCGCTTCTTTACTGACTACAATGCCGCTAATCCATCAGAAGAGATCTTTTCGGATAAATACTATGCCGGCTTTGTAGCAGGATGGACCTATGATAGTCGTGATAATATAACTAACCCTAAAAAAGGTTTATACTGGAAAACATCTTTAACAGCACAACAAAGGGTTGATAAAACCAATGATAAGTATGGCGCTGTAACTTCCGAATTTCGTTTCTATATTAATCCTGGAAAATCAGGATTGGTATTTGCCAATAGGATAGGTGGAGGTACTGTTGTTGGTGCTCCTGCTTTCTTTCAGTACATGCAAATAGGAGGAATTAGTAGTTTAAGAGGTTTTAACAGCAAAAGGTTTACGGGGACTACAATGGCTTACCATAACCTTGATATGAGGTTAAAGCTGTTTAATTTCACTTCTTATCTAGTTCCTGGAACTGTTGGGATGATCGCTTTTAATGATTTAGGTAGGGTTTGGGAAAAAGGAGAATCATCTTCAAGATGGCACCATGGTTACGGTGGTGGATTGTACGTGATTCCTGGTGAGGTAATTTTGATACAGGCAACAGTAGGGTTCTCTAGGGAAGCAACAATGCCATATTTATCAATAGGATTTAACTTTTAAAATTGAAAAGGATTTAACTAAAAGACTGGCTCTGTTATTGAGCGTTCGTCATCCTGAATTTATTTCAGGACCTCGTTTAAGCAAGGTTTGAATACCAGTTGCGAGGTCCTGAAATAAATTCAGGATGACGGAAGTACAAATAAAAAAGAGGCCGTGCAAATTATGATCAGCCTCTTTTTTATTTGTACTGTTTTTCTCGTTACTCTGCTTCGTGATCAACCAATATCTTTATTTCGTGATCTGAAACGGTAATCAAACGATCTTTATACAATCCACCAATTACTTTCTTAAACGCGTTCTTGCTAATCTTAAATCTTGCGTATATTTCTTCAGGAGAGCTTTTGTCACCTAGAGGAATTACACCACCGCTTTCTTTTAAATCGTCCAATACGCTATCTTTTGTATCAAGGATATGACCATAACCCATTGGTTGCAGACTTAAATCAATCTTACCACCAACACGGATCTTTTTAATCCAACCCTTTCTAACTTCACCCGGGTTAAGCACATCAAACAATTCATTGGTGTACAGTAGTCCGATATATTTGTTGTCTACGATGGCGTTATATCCAAGGTCAGAACGATCAACGATAAGTAAACTTACTTCATCACCCTCTTCTAAATCTATATCTTCCTCTTCAACAAAATTGGTTAACCTCGAAGAAGCAACCATGCGGTCATTACTTTCATCAAGAAAAACATAAACTACGTGACGATCTCCTTTAAACATTGGACGCTTTTGTTCTCTTTTAGGAACATAAATGTCTTTATCCAGGCCCAAATCCATAAAAGCACCATCTTCACTGTCATCAACAACCGTTAGATAAGCAAAGTCGCCAACACATGCTAAAGGTTTTTTTGTAGTACCCATTAACCTGCCATCTTTGTGAACATAAACGAATACCGTTATGTTATCACCTATTTCGGCATTCTTTGGAACATCATTATAAGGAAGTAATACTTCTTTCTCCCCTTCGGTTAAAATAAGTCCTGCTTCTGTTTTAGTTATTATTCTTAAATCGTTGTATTGTCCTATTGCTATCATGGTCACTATGTTGAGTCATTTCTGATAAGCCAGAAATGACTGTATTTCTTTATGAATTGCAAAGGTAACATTACTGAGTGGGTAAATTGCTAAGAGAGCCTGCCTCAATGCAAAAATACTTTTCAATTGTGAGCGCCGCATGATATGGGATGTCCTCTTTTGAGTCAATTGGTATGTTACTATAGTTGTCTAAAGTATTTATACACTTGCCAATTAGCTTAGGTAATTCCCTTCTCATAGACTTATAGCTACTATGAGTTAGGTTATTCATCAGTTCCTGAATTCTGAATTTCTTTTCTCCGTCTTTGTCTATAACCTTTTTAACCGGCTTTTTTTTAACTGTATTACCAACTTCTGTTTTTTTACTAGTACTTTCTTTTTTTACAATCTGTTTTTTCATTTAAATTTTTGAGGTTTTTTATGATTTATTTAAGATTGTAGATCTACACTGCAAGTCTATGTAGAAAAGAATATATAGTGGTTAAAATATTGAAAGAAATTTTAACTTATTTGTTGAGGCTTAGGATATACATCTGAGCATCTGTTTTTTCTTTTAGCAAGTTATAAGCTATCCTGCTTCTTAAACCACTTGTACAGCAAAGCACAATTTTCTTATCAGTAGGGATGGTGTGAAGATGATCGTTGAGTTCGTATAATGGGAAATTAGATCCACCTATATTGTATTCCTCATATTCAAAATCCTCTCTCACATCGATTAAAAACAAAGATTCTTTTAATTCCTCAAATGCCTCCGGTGTTATTTCTTCATAGCCATTATTATAGTTTTTATCCGAAACGGATTGATACTCTGTTTTAATTGGCTTCTCATTTTTACCTAGATTAAGAATTAAGGACGAGTTATCCAGTGCATTAGTAATAAGTAATTTACCAGATAGCAATTCGCCAAACCCACAAATCAATTTAATGGTTTCATTAGCCATGTAGCTACCAATAATACCAGGCAAAGTTCCAATTACTCCACCCTCATCACAATTTGGAACCTCATCGGTAGGGGGTGGTTCAGGAAATAACGACCTATAATCTCCACCGCCATTATAATTAAACACAGAGACCTGACCTTCAAATCTAAATATAGAACCAAATACCAATGGTTTGTTCAAGGCAACGCAGGTGTCATTAACCAGATAACGGGTAGGGAAGTTGTCTGAGCCATCTACAACTAAATCATACTCTTGAACTAATGAATTTGCGTTGGTTGTGTCAATTTTAAAAGGATAGGAAACGAAACTAACATGCGGATTAAGCAATTGCAACTTACTTACTGCGGTATCAGCTTTACTGTTGCCTACATCAGTACTGTTAAACAGTATTTGCCTGTGTAAGTTGCTCTCATCAACCGTATCATGATCAACAACACCAATTTTTCCTATTCCGGCTGCGGCAAGATAAAGTAGCACCGGAGAACCTAAACCACCAGCTCCAATAATCAGTACTTTAGCCGCTTTTAGCTTTTGCTGACCTTCTACACCCAGTTCGGGTAGTAGTATTTGTCTGTTATATCTCTTTAGTTCAGCGCTATCCATTGTCAATTTAGTTTTTAGTTAAGCTAACATCCCAGTCTTTCCATACAGGTTCATAACCTTGAGAGCTGATCATTTGAGCTATTTCTTTCGCGTTGCGTTCATCAGAAATCTCAAACTGTTCTAACGATTGCGGTTCAACTGCGTACCCACCAGGGTTAGTTTTAGAACCTGCACTTATAGATGTGATCCCTAATTTCACTATATTATTTCTAAAAACGATGGATTCTCGTGTAGAAATTGATAATTCTACCTCTTCGTTAAACAATCGGTATGCACAGATCAGTTGAACAAGCTCTTTGTCGTTCATCACAACTTTAGGTTCCAAACCTCCGCTAAATGGGCGTAAGCGCGGAAATGAGATGCTATATTTACTCTGCCAGTATCTCTTTTCGAGGTAGTTTAGGTGCATTGCGGTAAAGAAGGAATCAGTTCGCCAATCCTCCAGACCTATCAGTACACCCAATCCCATCTTATGGATTCCGGCCTCACCCAATCTATCGGGAGTTTCTAATCTATACTGAAAATTAGACTTTTTTCCCTTTGGATGATGTTTTTTATAGTCTTCCTGATGGTAAGTTTCCTGATATACAAGAACTGTATTTAGTCCATAAGGAGTAAGTTCTTTATAATCTTCAGTATCCAATGGCTGAACTTCCATTGATATATGAGAGAAATGAGGCTTGATAAGTTCCAATACCTTTTTAAAGTATTCGGTATGGACCGTTTGATTGGCCTCGCCAGTAACCAGTAAAACATGATCGTATCCCATGTCTTTAATCACGGCTACTTCCTGCATAATCTCCATTGGAGTAAGCGTTTTCCTCCTAACCTTATTGTCGTAACTAAACCCGCAATAAGTGCAAATGTTATTGCATTCATTAGAAAGATATAGCGGCACATACATCTGAATGGCCTTGCCGAAGCGCTTAAGGGTTAGCTGCTGACTAAGCTGTGCCATTTGTTCCAGGTAAGGAGCCGCTGCGGGAGAAATGAGTGCTTTAAAATCTTCCAATGTTCTTTGAGGTGAATTTAAAGCGCGCTCCACATCTGCGCTGGTTTTAGCGTAAATGCTTTTACTGGTCTCATCCCAGCTGCAGGATTCAAAGAGGTCTGTGAATTTAGTCATCTAAGAATGAGGTTAATGGGCTGCTTGCTACAGCATGTAAATTAACAGAACCAAGCTTGGCTTCAAAAGCCATTCTGCCTGCCTCAACGGCTATTTTAAAAGCTCTGGCCATTAGCTCAGGATTTTGAGATACTGCGATGGCTGTGTTTACTAAAACAGCATCAGCACCAATTTCCATAGCCTTAGCTGCATCAGAAGGTGCGCCAATTCCGGCATCAATAATTACTGGTACATTACTCTGACTAATAATAATTTCTAAAAAGTCTATTGTTTTTAAACCTTTATTACTGCCAATAGGAGAGCCCAATGGCATTACTGCCGATGTACCTGCATCTTCCAATCGTTTGCACAAAACCGGATCTGCATGTATGTACGGAAGTACAATGAAACCTAATTTTGCCAGTTCTTCTGTAGCCTTTAGTGTTTCAATTGGGTCGGGCATAAGGTATTTAGGGTCTGGATGAATTTCAAGCTTAATCCAATTGGTTTCTAAAGATTCTCTTGCCATTTGAGCCGCAAAAACAGCATCTTTTGCATTGCGAACACCGGAAGTATTCGGTAAAAGGTTAATATGAGGATGGTTTAAGTGAATTAAAATATCATCATCATTGTCTTTCAAATCGACCCTTTTTAGTGCAACAGTTACCAGTTCCGATTCCGAAGCAAGCAATGCTCTTTCCATTTCAGTAGCCGAGCTGAACTTGCCGGTTCCTGTAAATAGGCGGGATTTAAATATTTTATCTGCTATTTTTAACATTTTGATTTTGCTATTTTTAACATAATAATTTGTTTATGTTGTTGGTATTCAGTGTTGTTTTTAGTTCGTCATCCTGCTTCGCTTCTCCGTCATCCTGCATTTATTTCAGGACCTCTCACCTGCAAGGGAGCCTTTCTCTTGAGGGGGGCTGAAATAAATTCAGGATGACGACCGATTCATGACGACGATACACTCAGGATGACGGAGCTAATAAATTTTCATAAATTCTATTTATGATGGCTGCTGTGTCATTCTGATTGGTTAATGCCCCTGAAACTGCTACACCATGCACCCCGGTAGTTATAATCAAAGGAATATCTGCCAATTCAATACCTCCAATTGCAATAATAGGAGTGGTGATGCCCGATATAGAAACCTGTTCCATAATTGCTTCATAGCCCTCTAAACCGATTATAGGACTTAAATTCTGTTTGGTATTGGTAAAGCGATAAGGGCCTAATCCAATATAATCAGCACCTTCAGCCACCCTTTGTTTAACATGATCAAAGGTGTTAGCCGTACCGCCGATAATCATTTGCTCACCAACAATGCTTCTTGCTTCGGCAATTGGCATATCAGTTAACCCCAAATGCAAGCCATAAGCTTCAGCTTTTAGCGCAATTAGTGGATGATCATTTACAATCAGTCTCGCTCCATAAGTTCTACAAAGCTTATTAGCTTTAATAGCCAGTTCAAGAATCGCCTCTTCAGGCTTATTTTTAACCCTCAGTTGTATCCATTTAGCGCCTGCAATAAGTGTTTTTTCAATGGCATCAAGGTGACTGATGTTGTCAGTTTCCTGCGATATATAATGTAGTTTATCAATCATAATGAGTGGTACCCAAGTAGGGTGTTGTTACTGTTTAAGAATTTTTCGATGTATAGTTTAGCATTGCTGCAAGCCTGTTTTAAGGAATAACCCAATGCCACATTTGCTGTAATAGCTGCGGATAAAACACACCCAGAGCCGTGTTTTTGATGAACATCAGCAACCCCAGGACTAAATTCATGGATGTTACCGCTCTCATACAAATAATCAGTGCCCCTTAAAGCTGGGCTATGGCCTCCCTTTAACAAAACAGCACAATACTGCGCCCAAAAGCTTATCGACTCTATTTGGCCTCCTAAACTCAGCATTTCATTGTAGTTCGGAGTAATCAGGTCTATTTGTTTAAGCACAGGTGCTAATGCCCGTATTCCATTTGCCCAATCGTGAAACTCATACCCTGAGCTAGACTTTAATATAGGGTCAATAATGATCTTTAAATCAGGTGTTTTTGATTTTAAAAAAACAATCACCTCATGTAAAACAGAAACATCTTTGATTAGCCCTATTTTACAAGCTACTACTTTAAACCTGGTCATTAAAGGTTCAAGTTGTGCAATGATTTGAATCGAATCTAACCAGTCGTTCTGTAAAAATTCACTATCTGTTTGTACGGTTAACGCACTGCAGATACCGAAACCATAAACCTGATGCTGCTCAAAACACTTTACATCAGCCAAAACACCAGCGCCGGCACTAGGGTCAAATCCAGCAATACTAATTGCGTATGGTCTGTTTGCTAACATCTTTCCATTATACTTTTAAAATTACTTACAGCTTTCGAAAGGTCATTCCAGATAAAACCCAATAGTGCAAGCCCGTCAAATCCCATTAAACTAACTTCATCAAAGTTAGAGGCATTGATTCCACCAAGTGCTATCAACTTTGTGCTGCTTAATCGCTGCGGTAACCTAAAATCGGCACCAAGTACACCAGCATACCCCGGTTTGGATATGCTGTTAAATACCGGTCCAAAAAAAGCATAATCAAATCCTTTCAAATCATTGACGTCCTCAAGTTGATGGATGGAAGTGCTCAACACCGTGTCTTTAAAATTAAGCCCTGTTTTAGCCTCCTGTAATTGCTTTCTCTGCTGCTCTTTGTAATGTAATCGGTTAATCCCGAAATCGGCTGTAAGGCCGTGAAACTGATGCAAGGCGATCCTGTTGTGATATACCTCATCAATTTCGGAAATCAACTGCTTGCAATACGATCTAGTACCTGAATTTTTTCTTAAATGAAATACATCTAATCCATTTTCAAACAACATATTAATTATCTTAGCTTCATTACTAAGGGCAGAAGGGTTAGAAATTACAATTACATTCATCTACAAATAGATTTCGCTGCCTTTTTCAGTAAATTCTTTAGATTTTTCTTCCATTCCTTTGGTCAGTGCATCTTGTTCATCAACGCCTTGTTTTGCGGCATATTCCCTAACATCCTGCGTAATTTTCATCGAGCAGAAGTTTGGTCCACACATAGAGCAAAAGTGAGCGATCTTAGCACCATCGGCAGGTAAGGTTTCATCATGAAATTCCTTTGCAGTATCCGGATCAAGCGAAAGATTAAACTGATCTTCCCATCTAAATTCAAATCTGGCCTTACTTAAAGCATTATCTCTGTATTGTGCACCTGGGTGACCTTTCGCTAAATCGGCAGCATGAGCAGCAATTTTATAGGTAATTACACCATCCTTAACGTCTTTTTTGTTAGGTAAGCCAAGGTGTTCTTTTGGCGTAACATAGCATAACATTGCAGTTCCAAACCAACCTATCATTGCAGCGCCAATGGCTGAAGTGATGTGATCATAACCCGGAGCAATATCAGTAGTCAATGGACCTAAAGTGTAGAAAGGAGCTTCAGAACAATGTTCCAACTGTTTCTCCATGTTTTCTTTAATCAGGTGCATTGGTACGTGACCAGGACCTTCAATGATAGTCTGTATATCATGCTTCCATGCAATTTTGGTTAATTCGCCAAGCGTTTCCAATTCAGCAAACTGGGCTTCATCGTTAGCATCGGCAATACAGCCCGGTCTTAAACCATCGCCCAAAGAGAAGGCAACGTCATAAGCTTTCATGATCTCGCAGATCTCCTCAAAATGAGTATACAAGAAGCTTTCCTTGTGATGTGCAAGGCACCATTTTGCCATAATTGATCCACCTCTTGATACAATTCCGGTTACTCTTTTTGCAGTAAGCGGGATATAGCGCAACAACACACCTGCATGTATAGTGAAGTAATCTACACCTTGTTCTGCCTGTTCAATTAAAGTATCTCTAAAGATCTCCCAAGTCAAATCTTCGGCTTTTCCATTCACTTTTTCTAATGCCTGATAGATTGGAACTGTCCCAATTGGAACTGGTGAATTACGGATAATCCATTCGCGGGTTTCGTGAATGTTTTTGCCGGTCGATAAGTCCATTATCGTATCCGCACCCCATCTGCAAGCCCATACCGCTTTTTCAACTTCTTCTTCAATGGAAGAGGTTACAGCCGAATTACCGATGTTGGCATTGATTTTAACCAGGAAATTACGACCAATAATCATTGGTTCTAACTCTGGGTGGTTAATGTTGCAAGGAATTACAGCTCTGCCCGAAGCTACTTCAGCGCGTACAAACTCTGGTGTAATGTAGCCTTTAGGTGTGTTTGCTCCAAAGCTATGGCCTTTGTGTTGGTGGCTCATTACATCATATTGAGCGCCCAATTGCTCATTTAAAAGGTCTATTCTTTGGTTCTCTCTAATGGCAATGTATTCCATTTCGGCAGTAATGATGCCTTTCTTCGCATAGTGCATTTGGGAAACATTAGCGCCTTTTTTTGCCTTGTAAGGTTTATTTATATAAGCAAAACGCAACGAATCCAATTTGCTATCGGCCAAACGTTGCTGACCATAATCAGAAGAAATATGATCCAATTGATCTACATCCAGTCTGCCGGTTATCCATTTTTCTCTTAGTCTTGGTAAACCTTCCCTTACATCAATATGTGCGTTAGGGTCGGTATAAGGGCCGCTGGTATCGTAAATTGTTACCGGAGGGTTTGGTTCTGTTAAGCCGAAGCCATTGTGAATCTTGGTATCGCTCAAAGTAATCTCCCGCATTGCAACTTCAATATCGTGCAATTGTCCTTTTACAAAAATCTTGCGTGAGGCAGGGAAGGGGCTGCGACTGATCACTTCTTCGGTTGGCGTTTTTTCACTTTTCATAAATGCTTTAATTTATAATGAAGGATTGATTTAATACTAGATTGGGTCATTAACCGCCCTGAGTGGCTTTAATGAGAATTACCTGGTCGCCATGTTTTAACTCGTGCTCGGCCCAGGCAGATTTAGAAATGATGGTTTGATTAATGGCTACAGCGATTCCTTTAGCCTGAACGTTAATAACAGACAGCATTTGTTCTACAGAACAAGGGTTGTTAAACTCGTAATTTTGTTGATTTACAGTTATTTCCATCTTTAAATAAATTGGAAAAACTATAGAGATTGCCCATAGTGGGACGAAAAGATAGCAATAGATTTGCTTCTACTTTTCCCTTCGGCAGTACTAACTGCATCAGGTTCAAAGGGTATATCTCAGCGCAAGGCACCCCTAAAGTTTTTTGTAAAGCTATGTTATTTTTTGGAAAAACAAATAGTAGAGGTTTAAAAACTACCCTAGGCGACTTAGTGCTTTCACTATGTGTCACTATTGTGTGAGTATCAAACTCGAATGAAATCCGAACCAATTACACTACAACTTCGTTTCAGAACGAATGCGCATTGTAGGGGAAACGTAGGAGAAGCGAAGGGGTAGCCTAGTTGATACTGACGCAATCCCCATACAATACCCCAACAATCCTTATTCAAAGATCCCTTACTTATTTTGTAACCATTCTTAGATTTTGAAACTCCTCTTCGTATCGGGTTGCGATGCTAATCTTGGCGATTTCTTCTGAGATGCTGTCCAGTTTGGTGCTTAAATGCCCGAAGGTAGTTGATGTATCTTCTGAGATGCTATCCAGTTTGGTGCTTACATGCCAGAAGCTGGTTGATGTATCTTTTGTGAGGATATTTAGTTCCTTTTCGATGTTGCCTAATCTTCCTTCCATTGTATTGAACCTTCCTTCCATTTTATTGAACCTTTCATCTATTTTAGCAAAGTTTTCGTCAACTGTTGTAATTATCCCTCTTATCGTTGCATGGGTGCCATTGGCAAGTTCTATGAGGCTGGCTATCGATTCTTCTAGTTTGAGTACCGTGATTTCGAGTTTAAACACGGTGGTTTCTAGCTTAGACATCGTTGTTTCGAGTTTAAACATTGATTGCTCTAATCTTGACGTTTTTTCTTCTAATCCGAATAATTTCTCTTTTAACTCTTCCATTATTTCTTTTTGGTTATTCAAATTTCTACAATTCCTTTCGGATTTTCATCATCATCAACCCAAATCACTATCAGAATCCAATAAATAATTTTATCAAGTTCCATGAAAAAAATAATCTAATTAACTTGCTAAATAGTTTTTTCAGCTCCAAAAGGAATGTTTACATTTGTATCCTATTAATTACGACTAGCTGCACTTTAGAGTGATTAATTTAATTTTTTCATCTCTTGTTAATGATTTCAAACAGTAAACATAGGTTTTTCTTAAGCCTTTTCTTTTTTATTTCAGGTTTCAGCTTTGCTACCTGGGCATCAAGAATTCCAACCATAAAAACCGCATTTGGGTTTAACGAGGCAGAGTTGGGAACTATTCTGTTGGCGATGCCGGTTGGTTCTTTAATCGGCTTACCGATTTCTGGCTGGTTAGTGTCTAAATATAATAGTCGTGTGCCATTGGCAGTTGGTTATGCCTTAAATGCATTTTCACTTGCTTTAATAGGAATTGCTCACAATACGCTTAGCCTTGTTTTTGCCATATGTGTGTTCGCTTTTACAACCAGAATATTCAACATATCGGTTAATACACAAACCTTAACACTACAAAAGAGGTTTGAAAAAAAGATAATAGGCTCATTTCACGGGTATTGGAGCATAGGTGGGATAGCCGGAATTGCATTGTCCACGCTTTTGTTAACTTTTAACGTAAGCTTAGCCGTCCATTTCTCTATTGTTGCCGGACTGATGTTGCTTGTAACCCTATATTCATATCAATTTTTATTAAAAGGAGATAAGTCAGAAACGGGTAATAAGCTGATATTAAGTAAGCCAGATCCTTATATCTTTTACCTTGGTATAGTTGTGTTCTTATGCGCAATATGCGAAGGAGGGATGTTTGATTGGAGTGGGATTTACTTTCAGGAAGTACTAAATGTCTCTATATTCACCTACGGATACTTGATCTTTATGACATTTATGGCTGCCTCAAGGTTCCTGTCCGATTTCATTATCGTAAGAATTGGTATGCCCAAAACATACATCATGAGTGCTGCATTTATTGTATCTGGCATTTCATTGGCTGTTATATTTCCAACTTTCTGGACTGCAATGGTCGGCTTTTCTCTTGTAGGATTTGGAACAGCCTCAATCATACCAATGTCGTATGCCTTGGCAGGAGCTTCAAAAAAGTATTCGCCGGGTATGGCTATATCGATTATAGCCACTTATTCGATAACAGGGATGCTTTTAGGACCTCCATTAATTGGATACCTTGCGCATGCATTTAATTTAAGAGTATCCTTTGTTGTTTTTGGATTATGCGGATTAATGCTTGTACCGATAACCAAAATGTTTTTTAACCACCAAAGGATAGCTCTCGATATTAAATAAAAAACTAGGCGTTTTGTATTGCATCGTTGGCATCATCGGCAGTGTTTTTAATTGCTGATTTTGCTTTCTCTAGTTCTGTATCTCTAAAGTCTTTAAATTCTTGCGAAACAGTGTTTACTTTGGTTTTCACGTTGTCTACAACCTGATTTTTTAATCCACTAAGGCTTTGTTTTCCATTATTGAAATTATCCTTAATGGAATGAAAACCATCTTTTACATTATCTGCAAGGTCTAATGCTTTGTCAGATATTTTCTCTCTTGTTTTTTTTCCGCTGTCGGGAGCAAATAAAAGCCCTATAACAGCACCTACCGCTAATCCAGCTAATAGTCCTATTACGGCTCCTGTTTTGTCAGTTGGGACAGTTGGGAAATTGGACAAGCGGTTAGATATTAATTTTTTATAATTCATAATAGATGTTTTTACTTAGATAGTAACACATTCCGTACCATAGTGTTTTAATAAATTGAAATTTTATCATTTTGTGTAGCAGCCGCTTAAAAATCGTGTAATAGATAAAAAAAAGAGAATGGAGAAAACTATTATATTTAATGCAAATATGAAAAGATTCTGCTTTTTTCTGGTTTTGTTTCTTACTCTTAGCGGAGCAACAACCAGGTCTCAGACTATTAATCCTGATAGTACACAAAAAGTCTTTGCAAAGCTAGCAAAGATGAAGAGGCTGCTTCTTATTGTGTATGGGAATATGCCCGATTCTGTGTCTGTAATTGGTAGTATGTTAAACTTAGGAGCATGGAAGGAAGCCGATAGTTTGATTGAAGCTTTTAATCATAATACATTAGATTATCATTTGCTTAAAGTTGATTACCTAATCTTAAATAATAAGTATAAAGAAGCAGAAGCTATAGTAACTCGGGTACTAAAGCAAGAACATAAAAACGAAAAGGCATTGCTATTAAAAGGCTTTTTAGAGATACAGGCGTGGCGTATACTAAAGGCCGAAAATACGGCAAAGCAAGTTCTTCAAAATAATCCTGAAAGTGAAGAAGCATCTCTTTTACTGGGTAGGGTTAAGTTGCTTCAAAAGGAGTATAAAAGTGCATTGCAAATTGCCAAAGAGATCCAGCAGAAAAATCCAAAAAGTGCTAAGGCATATCAGCTTGAAGCTGATGTTTACTTTTGGGATCAGCATCCTGAACAGGCCGAAAAGCCCTTAATTAAATCACTTGAACTAGATCCTTTCAATGCTGATGCAAGATTTAGCTACGGATATGCGATATGGAGAAGGGTAGATGCAACCCAGCTTAATGCTATGGCGGCCCAATGGGAGCTGGCATTGGCACTTAATCCGCTTCATTATCAAACCCACTGGCATTGGGGCAATGGCCATACCAATTTAACCTATGCCGATTATGCCGAGCCCAATGATGAAGTAATCAGAAAAGCACTTTTAAAAGCTGATGATCTGATTAAAAATAATGATGTAGCGGGCGCAATAGCCGTTACAAGGGCTGTAGAGAAACAGTACAGCGAGTCTGTTTTACCTTTAATGCATAGAGCTTCCATTTATTACAGTGCATTTGATCTTGATAGGGAAATGCGTCTCGATTCAGCCGAAAGTATTTTTAAAGCTATTTTGCTTAAGAAAAAGCATTATGGACCAGCTCATAATGGCTTGTCTGCTGTTATTAAATCGAAAAGAATTCCTTTTTTGGATACGTATGAGCCTATTACCAAAACATTAGCTAATACAAGAATCACGGATATTAAAAACTTCACTAAGGTGTTTTCTGATGTAAGTTACTATCCAGGAGAAACAGCAAAAGCGATGGTTTGGAATCAGCTTTATTCTTCCGTCGCGTATTTTCCATTTCTATCTAAGCAGGGTAATACTTTTAAGATACCACCATTGCATCAAGATTTGGCAATAGCAATGAATGCTCCGGCTTTTAGGTATATGACCACCTTTGACAACAGGCAGTGGATGGATATCAGAGGTGTTGGGAGTGGGGCTGCCGGAATAGAATATGTAGAACGCGGGGCATTTATGGAGCGAAATGTGGTATTGCACGAGTATGTTCATTTGTTTCATGGCGCAGTATTAACGGATGCCGAAAATAGGCAGATCAGGGCGCTGTACTATAATGCTATGAAAGAAAAACGCACACTCGATTATTATTCTCAAAACAATGAAAGCGAGTATTTTGCGCAAACATACCCTGCGTATTTTGAACCTGTAAAGGTGCATCCGTTAGATTTTAAATCTATGAATACCACCTTAGATCTAAAATCTAAAGATCCTGATATGTATAGTTTTCTGGATAAATTGATTGCTAAAGAAAAAGCCTATTTGGCAGGTGATAAGAAGGCCATGGCTAGCAATTGGGCAGAGGTTTATGTTAATTTGGCTAGTCGTTCTGGTAATTCAAAAATAGCGGTAGCGTATCTGGATACGGCTTTAATTTACGACGCTAAGTACCTACCTGCTTATTTGAGCATTGCCAATCTGAAAATATACAATAAGGATTTTAATGGCGCAGAGCAGTGGTTGACAAAAGCACAGCGCATTGATGCCGGTTATGCTCCGATTTATGTTGTTTATGCTGATTTGGCGGCCGCTAAATATACGGCCCGACAGATTAGTCAAGAAGAATCTATTAAGCAACAAGCGGCTTATCTGCAGCAATCTATTAAACAAGAAGATGATTTTCAGGAGTTGGCAAAGAACAATATGCTACTTCGTGAAATGTATAGAAGAAATGCCCGACTAAAAGAAGCCATTGCAGCAGCCGATCAATATGTTAAAACAGGAGCTACAGTATCTACCTATTTAAGAGATAGAAAAGATGAAGCTGTTGCTTTTTCTGCATCATTAAAGACCGCTCTTGGAGATACAATGCAGGTTTCCATTTTAAAGAAGCTGGTCGATCAAAAGCCTCAAAACTTTGAACTTAGAACAATGTATGCGGATGCACTTGCTGAAAACAAAAAGTACAATGAGGCTATAGCTACCATAAAAGAGGCTCAGAGAATTTTAAAGGCATCTGGTAATGATAGGCCTGATTACAACCTGCGAATTGCTGAATTTTACAATGAACTGAAGGACAGAGACAGTGTTAAAACATATTTGGAGCCATTTATAGCTGGTAAGTTGTATGTTAAAGGGCTTAATCAATTGAGATATATTAGGCTCCTCGCCGAAACCGGATATAGAACCAGAGCTTCGGAATTGCTAAAGCGGGTAAATACTACAGGCGACAATATTTATACTTCCGATTATTTATACACTTCAGCAAAACTGCTACAGGTTAATCAGAGAAAAGCAGAAAGTGAAATTTTATACGAAAGAGCTATTGAGGTAAACCCTTATCATTTTGCGGCATATCAGGAATTAATTGGTTATGCAAAAGAGAAAAAGCAAACCAAGAGGATCAATGAGTTGGAGTTGAATATGAAAAATAACAACTTAAAATAAGCCAAAACTTTTTTTACTAAAAACAGACTAATTAAGTCATTTTATTATCTACTTTTGTATTGTGTATTTTTTACACTAAGTACCTTTAGATTATGAAGAAAAGTTTGCTTGCTTTAACCCTTGGAGGCCTTGGAATCGGGATCACAGAATTTGTGATGATGGGCCTTTTGCCAGATATCGCCAAAGATTTAAATATTACCATACCTCAGGCAGGGCATCTTATTTCTGCTTATGCTTTAGGTGTTGTAATTGGCGCGCCATTACTAGTTGTAATTGCGGGTAGTTATCCTCCCAAAAAGATTCTAATGGTTTTGATGTTGATGTTTACAGGCTTTAATGCCTTCTCTGCATTTGCACCAGATTATAACACGATGTTTGCCGCTCGTTTACTGGCAGGCTTACCACACGGAGCTTTCTTTGGGGTAGGTTCTGTAGTTGCAAGTCGTATAGCAGAAAAGGGTAAAGAGGCGCAATCAGTTTCACTGATGTTTGCAGGGTTAACCATAGCAAACGTGATAGGAGTGCCGCTAGGGACTTATATCGGCCATAATTACTCATGGAGATATACTTTTGTAATCATCGTTATTGTAGGTATAGTTACCTTGTTAAGCTTAAAATCATGGATGCCTGCACTTCCTGCTACCAAAAATCGCGATTTAGGTAAAGAGCTTAACTTCTTTAAACTTCCAGAGTCATGGTTAATCATATTAATGATTGCAATTGGTACAGGAGGGTTGTTTTCATGGTATAGCTATATTGCTCCATTACTTACCGAAGTTTCCGGATTCGCCGCAAATTCAATCACATATATCTTGGTTGTAGCCGGATTAGGGATGCTAGTAGGTAACTTTATTGGAGGCAAACTGGCAGATAAAATATCGCCTGCAAAGGCAACGCTTACCTTATTGGTAGCGATGTCTATTAGCCTTTTAATAGTGCATTACGTGTCAGGAAATCAGGTTATGGCTATCATCATGACATTTGTAACCGGAGCAATCGCTTTTGCAGCTGCCTCGCCAATTCAAATGTTGATGATCAATACAGCTAAAGGTTCAGAGATGCTTGCGGCCTCAGTTAGTCAGGCCAGCTTTAACATAGGTAATGCGCTTGGTGCATTTTTAGGCGGTTTGCCATTGGCAGCAGGTTTTGATTATACTTCTCCGGTTTCTGTGGGTTCAATAATGGCATTAACAGGTGCAGCGTTTGCATGGATGCTTATTGCCAGAACCAAAAGAGTTGCTAAATTGAACTACGCATAAAAATTCTAAATTAGTACCGTGAAAAACATTATTCCGGTGCATAAACTCCATGAACGTTCTTCGACGGGCATGGAGATGATTTACTTTGAGGGCGCTAAAGAACGTGCATCGCTTTTGGGTGCACACCGAGACGACCATTACATTTTTATATTTCAGGAAAAAGGGGAAAGCAGTTTCATGCTTGATTTTAAAACCCTTTACATTGATGGTTGCGCAGTATTGTATGTGGCACCAGGTCAGGTTCATCATAACATAGGCCATATGAATGCTACGGGCTGGTTTCTTGCTATTGATACCCTATTGGTTAATGAAGAGTACAGGACTGTTTTTGAGCAATACATCATAGTTAACGAGCCGCTCACACTTGATGATAAGAATGCAGTAAAATTTAAGCAATGTGTGCAATTGGCGTATGATAGGTTTCTACGCATCGAGGAGCCGCTAAGCAGATCGATTGCGCATTCTCTTGCTCAATCCTATATCGGCATGATTGCCGAACTTTATCTTTCACAAACTCAATTTGCGCAAAAGCAAAATACCAGACCAATTCAAATTAATAGTCAGTTTAGGAGTCTGCTGATGGGAAGTTTTAAAACAACTAAAAGTCCGGCCGAGTTTGCCGAGAAATTAAACATATCACTTACTTATTTAAATGAGGTAGTTAAAGGGCATACGGGCTTTCCGGTTAGTTACTGGATTCATAATGAGATCGTTCTTGAAGCAAAGAGGTTGCTGTATTATACCGATTTAACGGTAAAAGAAATCTCCTTTGAATTGGGCTTCTCGGATCATACTTACTTCTCGAGATTGTTTACTAAGTTTGTCGGAAAATCAGCTGGTGCCTTTAGAGCTATATACCGCGCATAGTCCAATAATTACCCTATATTCTTCATTTCCTGCTGTCCGTTTTTAGTGTTGCTTTGCAATACATAAAAACTGAAAATTATGAATATTCTAAAAAAGAAGGCCCTTGTAATATTCGAAAAGCAATTTGGTAAGACTGGGCATGTTCTTGATGTACGTGCATGGAATCCTTCAACTTTTTACGAGATAGATCTTCACCTACCGGGGGTTGATATGAGCAAATGGCAAAGTGTACAACATATGAAATGTAAAGTTGCCAATGGGGTTTACAGAGACTATACACCTGCCCATTGGGATGCCGAAACGCAGACCTGTACGCTTTATGTTGATGCTGCACACGATGGAGACGGTAGCAAATGGGCAGCTACCTTAAAGCCGAAAGATGACATTACTTACCTTGGAATTTCAAGCACTTTTACAAAACCGATTGCTTCTGCCTCATTAACCTGCCTTGGGGATAGTTCTGCAATAGGGCACTTTTTGGCTTTAGAGCAATTGGCGGGCAAGGGGAATGTCTCGGGAGCTGTGGTAATTAAGGAAGAAGAGCACCGAAAAGCATTTATGTCTTACTTTGATTCTACGCTAGAGGCAATCCCTCAAAAGATGCATAACAATATTGATAACCTGCAAGAATGGCTACGCGAACAAAGCCTTGATGGTGGTGCCATTTATTTAGCAGGGAATGTTCCAATGGTTGTTGAGCTCAGAAAAATAATTAAAGCACTGCCAGGTTTTAATGGACGTGTTAAAGTGCAGGGTTTTTGGTGGTAAATTTTTACCTTTGCAGCCTGCAAGAAAAAGGAATGATGAGTAATACACCACTGGAAAGAATCCAAAGCGAAATAGAGCCATTAAGGCAACAGATAATCAATCATAAAGTTTATTCAGTTATCAATGATCTTGAAGATTTAAGAATCTTCATGCAATATCATGTGTATGCAGTTTGGGATTTTATGTCGCTGTTAAAATCGCTTCAGATTAACCTTACTTGTACAACTATTCCTTGGTTTCCTGTTGGATCAGCAAATAACAGGTATTTGATTAATGAGATTGTAGCCGGCGAAGAGTCTGATGTAGATAGCAAAGGCGAGAGAAAGAGTCATTTTGAGATGTACCTTGAAGCAATGAATCAATGTGGAGCCGATACTGCTCAGATTGATCAGTTTGTAAATGCTTTGAAAGCAACAGGAGATTTGAATAAGGCTTATGAATTATCTGAAACACCAGTCGAAGCTAAAAACTTTGTAGATTTTACTTTTAAAATCATCAATAGCAATCAGCCGCATTTACAGGCAAGTACGTTTACATTTGGTAGGGAAGATTTGATTCCAAATATGTTCTTAACTATAGTAAACGACCTGAATAAGAAATTCCCTGATCAGATCTCTTTGTTTAAATATTACCTCGACAGGCATATAGAAGTTGATGGAGATCATCACAGTCACCTTGCTCTTGAAATGACTTCAGATCTTTGCGGTACTAGCGAAGAGAACTGGAAAACAGCAGAGCAGGCAACTATTGAATCGCTTAAAAAGCGTATTGAGTTATGGGATGGCGCTTACAATAAAATAGTATTACTTCATCAGGTCGAAGAACTTTTGTAAGTCCTTTTCGTTGCTAGAGTAAAATGTAAGATTTTTGGACTTATCGTAAAGGTATAGTGATGGGTATTGTTTTGGGTGGAACAAAGGAATGAATACGCGATCTTTATCCTGTAAAATTGTAACATTCTTTAAAGCCTGTAACGGTTTACCGAACTTGTTAAAGAAATAATCTATAGAACGTTGCTCATCCTGAGTAATCATATAAATATTTATTCCAGTTAATTCTTTTGTCCTTTTAGACATATTTGCTGCTGTTCTTTGGCAGTGCTCACAAGTAGCATCAAAGAACATCAGTAAAGCTTTTTTCCCTTTAGGAATCTGATTTGTTGAATAAGAATTTCCATCAGTTTTATAGAAAACTGCTGCAGGTAATGCGCTGCCAGGCGTAAGTGTTTGTGAAAAAGCTATGGTAGAAAATGCACAAAGTATTAAAGAGAATAGTATTTTTTTCATATGGTGTTATTAATAGAAAGCGCTAATATCATACTAATACAGATGTTGTGCAACAATAAGATGATAAAAGATTAGCGCTATTTGTATGTAAAAACTTTTCTCTAAGTTTGTTTATATACAAATGAGATGGGAATGAAAGTCGAAAATTTAGAGCCAGCAGCGCTTTGGAATAATTTTATCAGTTTAAATGCAATACCTCGTGCCTCGAAAAAAGAGCAAAGGGTAATACAGTTTATGGTCGATTTCGGTAAAGGACTTGGATTGGAAACTGTAGAAGATCATATCGGTAATGTGGTTATTAAAAAGCCAGCAACAGCAGGTATGGAAAATAAGCAAACCATAATACTTCAATCGCATCTGGATATGGTTCATCAAAAGAATGGTGATACTGTTTTTAATTTCGATACCCAAGGCATAGAAATGTATGTAGATGGCGATTGGGTAAAAGCAAAAGGAACTACTTTGGGCGCCGATAACGGCATTGGTGTAGCTACTATTATGAGTGTTCTTGCTTCGTCAGAAATTGCTCATCCGGCAATAGAAGCTTTGTTTACAATTGATGAAGAGACCGGGATGACAGGAGCGAAGGAGCTTGATCCAACTAACCTATCTGGTACTATTTTACTTAATCTGGATACTGAAGAAGATGATGAACTAACCATAGGCTGTGCCGGAGGTATAGATACAAACACGATCTATAGCTACAAACAAAAGCAGCTATCGGGCAATAAAATAGCATACCAAATCTCTATAAAGGGTTTACTTGGCGGACACTCCGGAATGGATATTCATAAAGGCAGAGCCAATGCAAATAAATTAATGAACCGATTGCTTTATGAAGCTAATAAAGAAATAGGTGTTCAATTGAGTTCTGTAGATGGCGGAAGTTTAAGAAATGCAATTCCGAGAGAATCAAAAGCGGTAATAGCTATAGAAAATACTCAGAAAGAAAAGTTTAGCGCATTTATAACAAGATTTGCCTCAATTATTGAAGCAGAATACCATGCCATTGAGCCTTCATTAACTATTTCTGCAACAGAAACAGAGCTGCCAGGCTTTGTAATGGAGGAGGCTGACTTTACCAATATTGTTAACGCAATTTATGCACTACCTAATGGGGTTTTTAGAATGAGCCCTGATATTGCAGACCTTGTAGAGGCATCTTCTAACCTGGCAAGGGTTATTATTGGAAATGGAGAATTTGTTACTCAGTCGCTACAACGCAGCAGTGTAGAAAGCACCAAAAGAGATGTTGCGCTCGCAGTTGGAGCATCTCTTGAGATTATTGGCTGTGATGTTTCTCGCAGTGGAGACTATCCTGGTTGGAAGCCTAATGCCGATTCGGCAATATTAGAGCTAATGGCCGATTTGTACAGAACAAGTTTTAATTCGGAACCTAATGTTAATGCCTGCCATGCAGGTTTAGAATGTGGTATTTTGGGCGCTCATCTTCCGGGTATGGATATGATTTCTTTTGGGCCGACAATTCACGGCGCACACTCTCCTGATGAAAAAGTGCAGATCTCTTCAGTACAGAAATTCTGGGGCTATTTACTAAAAGTACTTCAACAAATTCCTTCTAAAAACAGTTAACTATCAGCGCGTTTTATCCTTATTATGAAAGTTTACATATATATATTCTTAGCACTTATTGTTTTTTCTTTATATCAATGTCAGAGTTACAAGAAAGCTACTACTAACACATCTGTACAGAATAAGCCTATAGATTTTAACCTGGCATCTGTGGTTCCTGCCGATGAGGCCATTAGTAAAATGGTGGTCGAGGATGGATTTGAAGTGAAACTGATAGCAGCCGAGCCGATGGTAACAACACCGGTTGCGATGTCATTTGATAACAAAGGCCGTATGTGGGTGGTAGAAATGAATGGATATATGCCTGATACGCTTGGTACCGGTGAGGATAAGCCTACCGGGAAAATCATTATTCTGGAAGACAAAAATAAGGATGGTGTTGCTGATGAGCGTAAGTTGGTGATTGATTCATTGGTATTACCTAGAGCTATCTGCTTAATTGAAGATGGTATTCTGGTTGCAGAACCACCAAACTTATGGTACTATGAGCTTAAAAACGATAAGCCAGTAAAAAGAACACTTGTAGATGATAAATATGCAGGTGAAGGTAATGTAGAGCATCAGCCAAATGGGTTGTTAAGAGCATTGGATAATTGGATTTATAACGCAAAATCAAGCAAAAGATACAGAAAGCAAGGTGACAAGTGGTTAATTGAAAACACGCATTTTAGAGGACAATGGGGTGTTAGTCAGGATAATTACGGACGGTTATACTATAATGATAATTCATCAAATGTAATAAGTGATTACTTTACTCCTGGTTTCGGCTCTGCCAATAAAAACCAAAGGGGAGTAGATGGCTTTTCGGAAAGAACAGTGCCAAATAATAGAGTGTACCCAATTAGGCCTACTCCAGGTGTAAACAGAGGCTATTCGGCTGGTATTTTAGATGATAGTTTAAGATTAGTGAACTTTACGGCTGCATGTAGCCCTCTAATATACCGAGGAGACTTGTTTGGTAGCGCTTTTGATTTTAATGCATTTGTAGCTGAGCCATCAGCAAATTTAATTAAAAGAGATGTTTTAACCGAAAACGGATACGTGGTAAAAGGAGAACAAGCATATAAAGGCAAGGAGTTTTTGGCTAGTGTAGACGAAAGGTTCAGGCCGGTTAGTTTATATAATGGCCCTGATGGCGCTTTATATGTTATTGATATGTACCGAGGTATAATACAGCATAAAACTTATGTAACACCTTATCTATCTGGGCAAATTAAGGCCAGAAGCCTAACGCAACCTTTAAACTGTGGTAGAATTTATAAGGTAGTTCCTAAAGGTAAAAAAACAGTTTTTACAAATATTCCTAATGATCCCAATAAGCTGGTTGAGCTTTTGGGAAGTTCAAATGGATTTATAAGAGATATGGCTCAGCAAACGCTGATAGATGGGAAATACAAACAGGCAATTCCTCTTTTAAAATCTATTATAAAGCAAACAAGCAATCCATTGCTGGTAATTCATGCTTTGTGGACGCTAGAAGGGCTTAATGCTTTAGAAACTAACGAAGTATTGGCGCTGTTGAAAAACACCGATTGGCCAATACGTATGCAAACATTAGCAGTGCTTCCATCTGTAATTAATCAGAGCTCCTACAGGTATTACATCAAAGCGTTAAATGAAATTGTTGCAAATAACGATGAGCTTGCAGCTCCTTATGTAGCATTTTTGGCCAGGTATATTAAGCCATTTAATGAAACCTCTGCTGATGAGCTATTGGTAAATCTGGTTAAAAAATACCCTAATAGTAATTTTGTATCTGACGCTGTGATTAGCAATTTAGCCTATCGCGAGGAAAGCTTTAAAGAAACCATAGCTAAGTTTGAGCCAGATACAAACCTGAGAATAAACAAGCAATTGCAAAGTGTAATTACAGCTTTTAATAACGCTCAAAAGAATCGCGACCCAAAGGTGCTTGCTAAGCAATATCCTAAAGGATCGGCACTATTCTTATCAACCTGTCAGACCTGTCACTCGGCCGATGGAAATGGGATAGCATCTTTAGCACCTCCTTTAAATAAGTCGCAATGGGTAAATGGCGACAAAAACACCTTGTTGTCAATTGTTTTGTTTGGATTAACAGGGCCGGTAAATGTTAATGGTCATGTTTATAAGGCGCCGGAAATTGCAGGCGATATGCCTGGAATAGGCCATAGCGAAGAGATTTCTGACGAAGATATTGCGCAATTATTAAGCTTTATTAGAAGCTCGTGGCAAAACAATGCAGGGAAAGTAGATGTTAAAGATGTAGTAGGTGTTCGTCAGAAATTTAAAAGCAGACAAAAAGCCTTTACTGTAGAAGAATTAGAATCAAAGAAATAAAACCTGAATTTATAAAACACATTAAGTTATGAAAGTAGTAATTGGATCAGATCATGCGGGTTTTACTTATAAAACGATATTGATAAAAATGTTGCATGATGAAGGGTATGAGGTAATTGATAAAGGAACGCATACTCACGCACCAAGCGACTATCCTGATCATGCTACACATGTAGCTCGTGCATTGCTTAATAACGAAGGTGATAGGGGGATTTTGGTGTGCGGCAGCTCAGTGGGAGTTAGTATTGCTGCAAATAAATTTAAGGGTATTAGGGCAGGTGTTTGTCATGATACCTATTCAGCGCATCAATCTGTAGAGCACGACGATGTAAATGTTTTATGTATCGGTGAGCGTGTTATAGGCATCGAATTGGCCAAAGATATCGTGAGGGCATTTCTCAAGGCTACTTTTTCTAACGAGGAACGACATGTTAAACGATTAGAAAAAATAGCCGCCATTGAGAGGGAGGAGATGTAGGGTGTTATTGTACTACGGTAATTTGTCCGCTAAAAGGATGTTCTGTTCCGGTTGGAGTAAGCATACCCCTTGAGATAATGGTATAAATTTTACCTTTCTTAATGTCGAAATCTTTAATTTCTGTTTTAAGAGCACCTGTAGCTTTATCTTTAATTTCGAAAGTATAAACCTTGGCAGGGATTTCAATAAATTCACTTACAGCTTTAAAAGCTTTGTCGGTAGCTATAGCAACACCATCTTTGGTTGCAATATTAAGCGCCGGGGCATCTGGTGATAAATTGATAAACCTTACACGTGCTTTATCATCTCCGGGAGTTTTAATCTCATCAGTGATAAGAAGGTAATCAAGCGCCGTACCTTTTCCAATAACAAACAAGGAGTAGGCATTGCCATTTTCAAGCGTTAAACTTTCTGAAAGTAAGCTTTCAGAACTGCTTTCGGTAGTAAGTTTAGCTGCAAATATTCCTGGATTTAAGCGTATATAAGGTATAGCGCCTCCAAATGGAAGGGCTCCATTATGTATTTTAGTATTATTTAAATAGAAATTATAAGTAGCTAATGTTGGTGAAGTGTTAGTAACGGTCAGTAGAGTTAAACGAGTCTCTGGAGCCGGATCATTGTTTTTGCAGGACTGCATCAGTAAAGTTAAAAGCAGTATAGCAATAGCAATAATGCAAATTACAAAGGAGTTTGAGTAAGAGCTTTTAGTAAAGGATTTAGTCGCCATAAGTTTTGGTTTAGGGTTAGTAATTGAGAGTTCGTAATTAAGTAAAAAAACAAGGCCGGCTCACCTGAGCCGACCCCGAATCTAAATTAACGCTCTCAACACCTAAACGAGGCTCGTTGGGAAATCGCTACAGCAGGATTAAGAAAAATTATAATTATTCTTCTTTAAGCAGCATATTGGCCAATGGCTCATCTCTGCTATAAATATCTTTTCGGAAATTTAGGTGGTTATTACGGTCTGTAAAAGCCGTGAAATAAGCTATATAAACAGGAACTTTCTTTTTAAGGGTAACATATTGCTCTTTACCCGAGTTCATAGCTGTTTTTATTTTAGTGGCGTCCCAACCTTTGTTATCCTTAAGCAGAAATTCTGCAAGTTTTGTAGGGTTTTCTACCCTTATACATCCGTGGCTAAATGCTCTTGAGGATTCTCCAAATAGTGATTTAGCAGGAGTATCATGGAGGTAAATATCGTAACTATTAGGGAATAAAAACTTTACAAGCCCTAAAGAGTTTTTAGGCCCTGGTTTTTGTCGTACTACCGGCAAACCACCACTATAGCCCGTTATTTCCATTTGATGCGTGCTAATGTAGTTTTTATTGCGACGCATGGCAGGTAAAATTTCATTGCGGACTATGCTTGTTGGGACATTCCAGTAAGGGCTAAATACTACATATTTCATGTCGCCCGAAAAGATGACTGTTTTATGGAGAGATTGGCCTACCACAACATTTCCGCTCCATAACAAACTGTCTGAATGGTAAACATGTAGTTTAAATTCTGGAATATTTACCGCAAGATAGCTTGAATCTACTTTTACCGGCAACCATCTGCTACGCTCCATATTTACCAAGATTTGCCTGATTCGCTTTTTTAATGAGGTATTTAGCTCTGTTAATGTGCCTGGTCCAATAGAACCATCTGCGCCCATTCCATTTCTTTCTTGAAATTGTTTCACAGCTGCTAGAAGCTCATCATCATAGTGCGTATTGGTGGTGTCTCCTTTAAAATCCTCCAGTTTAAACAGTCGAGTTTTGATTTTTGCAATTACTTCAGAAGAATCACCCGGCTTATATGATTTTTTATCGGCCACAATAGGTTGCCAGCTATCTTTTTGTTCGAGGTCTCTGTATTTAATCAGGAAGTTTTTCAGGAGATCATACTGCCTGTAAACAGGAGCAACCGTTGTGCCTGCGAATTTAGCAGGAGCTTTAATCATGCTATCTAAGTATGCATCGTATGCAATTTTTTTGCGTGGAAGAAACCATTCGGCAGATTTACTAATAGAAGCATCCATACCTTCCCATGCCAATTTAGCGAAAACAAAATACTGGGCAGTAAGCATCAGTTCCAGATTAATGTCTGGTTTTTTGGTTTGTTTGGCGTAAATCATCGAATCCAGTGAGGCACGATAAGGCACATCTTTATTTATTCCTTCATCTTTTAGGTTTTTAACCCTATCGGTAAGGTTGCCTGCTTGTTCTATTAACCCATTTTTATTGTACCATGCAAAGGCAAAATGCCTGCTGTTGTAAAATTTACGGATAGAGGGAGCGTATTCTTCTAGTTGCGGATGCGCTGTAATGAATGATTCTATTTGGAGTGTATCAAAGAAAAGTTCCTGTTCGGAATTGAAGTTTCCGGGGATTGTTTTATTCCACTCTTTTATGGAACGTCTTTTTAGTGAGTCCTTTGTGATTTTGGGAGCCTTTTTTTCTGATTGGTTGCAGCTACTTAAGTATAGTAAGCCCAAAAACAAAAAAGATACAATAGGGAGGGGGCGTAACATGTTCATGCTTTAATTTTATTTAATAAATATCACGATTCCAAATTGATTTGAAAAGGAGTAGGTAACTTAAAATGATGATGTTCACATTAATTGTTTTTCTTTTTTGTAAAATACTGAATTACAGATGTGTTTTGTTTTGGCGTTTGTTGGTAATTATGTTAAAAACCTGTTGATAAGGTGTGTTTTAGCTGTTGATAAGTTGTTAGTGAGGTGTTGGTTGCTTGTTAATAAAAAATATCACATTTTCCTTGTTTTCAATGATTTAAGTATGTAAATTAGATCTATCGATTGCGAAGTACTTTGACAGTCTGAAGAAATTCCAAAAAGAAAACTTAGCTCAAGGGCAAAAAGATTCTGGAAATTTCGAAGATCAGTAAAGAAAAACTCGAAGTTCAAAGGAGACAGAGAACACGAGATTTAAGATTACCGGAGCCCAGCGCAAAGGTATGTAGGCTGCATCAAGACAGACGTATTTCAGCTGAAGAAGCCTACGGGATGATTCACAAAGAGATAACTTAGACGGGGTTCAAAGTTTGTGAAAACTAAGAATACTACGAAATGGTAAAGTAAAAGAAGAATTGATGCCTTTTTATAGCTATGGCGGTAAAAAGGTGGAAACGGAGAACTCAAATCGAAAGAAGCGAGTCTCCGTTTTCTTGTTTATATATTTATGTGGTTCTTGGTTGGGTACACTATATATATATACTATTTATATTCGATTGTCATCCTGATAGCCTGGTACTAAAAAAGTACAAAAAGTGGTAATGATAATTTTCATTATCACTTTTTTTTGGTTCTTCAACTCCTTCGCTTCTTCTACCGCTTTTGTTCGGACCTCGTTCGCCGCTGGTCGAACGAGGTCCGAACAAGGTGCGTTTTAAGGTGGTGTCAGGAGCGACTATATTATAGGTCCAAATTCCGATTTTTTATAAATCCGAAACCAAACCAAAAACAATCCAGTTAAATGGCAATACCGTCTTGATTAAAACTTTTGAACAATGTTGTTCAGCTCATCGTATTTTAATATCAATCGGTTTTTTTGATTTCATGAATTAAATATAGCGAAATATCAATACACTTCTACATTCTATGCGGCTTACGACGGATATCGACGCAATGAGTGACATTATGCACTTTATATGACCTAAGAATGGGATTAGTTAGAAAGCATTTCATTAGGAATCTAATGGTTTGTTATTTTTGGTTTAATTCAGGACCTCAATATAGCGTTGTTCATATATATAGAGGTAAGCTTTCGACTGGAGGTTGTGTTGTTATTGGTGTTGGAATGAAGCCTTTTCATAGCTGCCATTTAATTTTCTGCCTAGCTTTTAATGAGTTAGGAGATTTCATGAAATAATAATGGGAAAGGGTTTGGAGGTTGGTGGAATTTTCCTACTTTTGCATCCCGCTTCGGAGGAAGAGAAACAGAGAAAAGGATTAGTGAAATTGAGTATTTGAAAGGTTGTAAAGGAGGTTTGTCTCTTTGAGTTTATCAGAATGAAAGTTCAGAAAAACAAAAAGAAAAAAAGAAAATAAAAGTCTTGACAAATAGAAAAAGATTTCTACCTTTGCAGTCCCAAACAAAACGGGGGTTACCAAACGGAGTTTAGTAACGAAATAAAAAAGATTGAAATAATGAAAAGGTTAAACAGAAAGCGAAGAGCAATAAGACTTGGCTGAAACACAAACCAGAACATTAAAGATATATAAAGATGACCCGCGAGGCGAATCGAGAAG
>NZ_JABSNU010000022.1 GCF_013266735.1 Pedobacter foliorum | reverse complement strand
TCATTACAAATAAGATATGGAAATCAATGATGTTGTTAGGAGATTTTTCTCTCCTAACAACATCATTGATTGATAAAATATGGATAAATAAATTTGGATTTCAACATAGAAGGACCTCGCAATCGCTATTCAAAACCTGCTTAAACGAGGTCCTGAAATAAATTCAGGATGACGAGTTTAACTTATAATAAACGAATGTGCATTATAATAAATGAGTGTGCCTTATAGTAAAAATGCCCTGTAGAAAACTCTACAGGGCATTTTTTATAATGTTTAAATGCTAACATTTAATACTAATCCTTATTTCTTCTGCTGAGAAAGGAAAGTTACAAGCGAAGCAAGTTCCTCATACGATAATGAGTTAGCTAAACCTGCCGGCATCATCGATGAATCCATTTCTTTACGTGATAAAATATCACTTGCTTTAATAGTGAAAACTTCACCGGCAATATTACGCATCACAACCTTTGCAGCTGTTTCTTCAGTAATAAAGCCCATATAAGTTTTATCACCTTTAGCAGAGATCATTACCGTAGCAAAACCTTGCGAAATTGAAGCACTTGGCTTAAGGATAGATTCAGCAATTTGCTCACGATTCATAATTGAACCGATCTGACCCATAAATGGACCTTTCATTTTTTCGCCTTTGCTGATGCTATGACAAGCAATACATCCCTGACGGGTAAATAATGCTTTACCTTTAACCGCATCACCATCTAATTTGTTGATAGCCAATAAAACATCCTCGATTGATGATTTACCAACCTGACCTTTTTGATTCTTGATCTTTTCAAGATCTACTTTAGGCTCTTCAACAGCAGCAACTTTATCTTCAACACCAAATGCAGCAATATCCATACGGTTACGCTCATCTAAGTCAGTAAAGAATTGTTTACCGTTAGCATCTGCTTTTTCCCATTCTCCTTTTAAGAAGCTCTCAATAGCAGGAGAAGCTGCCCAAACAACACCTTTGTAGTACGGGCCATGAGAATCTGGTCTTGTTCCCCACCACCATGAAGCATCATAAACATCTTCTTTTTTATAAAGACGAGCTAAAGTAATTAAGATCTGTTTCTTTAATTTATCGTCAGTAGATTTCTGATAAGCATTAATTAAACCATCAACAGCTTTCTGATCGTGCATGTAACGTAAAGTCCACAATGCAATAGTTGAGTTTTCGCCATTAATAGCAGCAACAGTAGCATCAACAGCTTTAAGATTTACTAATGCCTGAACAGCTAAGTGAGGTAACACGATAGCAGAGTTAGGCGTAGCATGAGGGCCTTCAACATTTTTAGCCGGTTGTACAAATGATGCAGGAACTTTAGTCTGCAATAGGGCAGAAGCAGTTTCTGTATGACCTAAACGACCTAAACCAATAACTGAAATTGCCTGAACACGCGGATTAGCATCTTTAAGACCAGCTAAGAATGGTTCAGTTGGAACATTTTGTAAGTTGTTTTTACGATCAGCAAGCGCTCTTAAAGCGAATTCTCTGATGTTATCTTCTTTAAGAAATGTTAATAAAGTAGGAATTCCATCAACTCCTGCAGCTTGTGCGTAAGTGAAAATACCTGCAACACGCACTTCTAGAGGAAGTTTTTTGTTAGAAGCAACTTTTAAAGCAGCAGCAGTACCTTGTTTACTAGCACGTGCAATTAACTCTTGCGAAGCGCTTAAACGACCTACAGCACTTGCTGATTTAAGCAATTCTGTTAATTCTTTAACTGAAGCTTTTGCTACGTTTGGAAATGCTTTATAAGTAAAATTGTTAGGCACAGCACGAACTACATAACCTTTGCTTGGGCTACCAGAATAACCAGCGCCATCCCATGCAGCAAGATAAAGTCGGCCAGAACCATCTACATCTAAATCTGTAATTTGAGGAAGTTTAATAAATTCTTCTTCTTTTTGAGTGAAAGTAGGACCATCAGCTGTAACCCTGTGGATATACAACATACTTCTTCCCCAGTCAGCCATCATTGGTACATTGTTGTATTTTTCAGGCCAGTTTGGCTCGCTCATATATAATGCGCCAGTACCAGAACCACCACCAACATCTACAAGAGCTGGTAATATCTCATCAGTAAAATGTTGAAACAATACAGGATATCCGTATTCTCCAGATTGGATATGGTGTGAGAAGCGCACATTCCATCCACCACCATCATTAGTGTTTTCTCTAGTGAAAACATTCATTAAAGGGTCAATAGCAACATCGTAAACATTACGAGTTCCATGAGTATATACCTCCATTTCAGTTCCATCAGGACGAACGCGAACAATACCGCCACCCAACATGGTCATTTTTTTACCAGAACGATCTACCGCATCATGGAAACCAAAATCACCAACTGCGATGTAAATCCATCCGTCGATCCCCATTCTAATTCCATTTGTAGCATGGTCAGTTCCACGTTCTTGAATGTATTTAGCATTACTGATGTGCTCTATAAGAGGTTTGGCAGGGCCATCAGCCTTACCATCACCATCTTTATCTTCAAAAACTACCAGGTCCATACCTGTAGCTTTACCTGTTTCTTTAGAGAAAGTAGTGTGTAATACAAAAACCTTATCCCCTTGAGCAATAATACCACGAGGGTTATCAACCATAGCAAATTCTATGTGCTGATCCATTTTGCCATCATTGTCTTTATCAATTAATTTAAGGATGCGACCTTTATTAGGATCTTTACCTAAAGATCCAATCATATCAACGCCAACAAAAACTTCACCGGTTGCTGCAACGGCTAAACAAGCAGGACTGGGTGTAACATCAGGCCCTGCAAACGGAGTGATTGTTAATTCAGGTGGATCAAAAGAAGTGGCTTTAGGTTCGCCAAAAAAGCTTTTTAGTCCCAGGAACAATACCAGAGAATAAATAAGACTTAAAGAAAATTTAATCATTTGTGTATTCTATTAGGTGTTTACTATAAGTGTGTTATTGTTTAGCTACTCTTTTTTCTGCCATTAGTTTCTGCACTACCTCTTTTAGTTTAGCAGGGTTTTTGGCATACTTTTCTAAGTTGATGATTTCAACTTTTCTGAAATCGATTGGATGGCTTTCGCTTTGCAGTGAGATAGAACCGCCTGTTAAAAGCTTACCTTCTTCAGCACCACCAACCGGATCTAATTGAGGTCTGTTGTAACGCAATACTTCTTCGCCATTTACATAATGTACAATTAGTGAATCGCCAAGGGCAAGTACTTCAACACGTACCCATTGCTCGCCGTTGAAAGTTTTCGAACTAGATTCGATACAGTGCGTTTTAATCACTTTACCATCTTTTACAAACTGTGTACCCGGAGTACAAAGATTTGCAGTAGGACGCTCGCCATTGCCTGCGCCGCCTAACAACTGAACCTCGATAGAATTAGGGAAGTCCTGATCTTTTTTCATTGTTTTTTGGTCCTGACCATGAATCATGATACCACTATTGCGGTATGCCCATCCTGCGCCACCTTTAACCTGTTCGCCTCTAAAGCGATATTCTACTCCAATTAGGTAATAAGAGTAAGGTTTTTTGTAAAACAAGTGGCCGTATTGCTCATCAAAGTCGGTATACTTGTCGTATCTAACCTGGATATTTCCGTCCTTAACACTAAAAGTGTTCCCGAAATTATCATTTAGATCATGCTTTCTAATCTTAACATCCCAGCCATTTAGGTCTTTTCCATCGAAAAGCTGCTCCCATTTTGGGTTTGGTGAAGACTGTTTAACTGAACAGCCGAAGAAAACAAGGGGTAAACTCAGGGCAATCGCCACCCTGATCATTGAAGAAATGAAGTTTTGTTTCATTATTGTGGTTTATGTGTAGGTTTTTCAGCGTAAACTTATGAATAATCTTTTTTACGTAGGGGTATTTTGTTATTTCTGCTTATACTTTTGTTAATTTTTATAATGTTTTTAAGAATAGAGGCGTCAATATCTTGATTATGTTACAATTGTGATGTTGCAGCCCCTCGCTTTTTTTTATACTTTGGCGCTCTTAACCGAATCAAACCTACCGTGCGAATTAACCTCTTTTTACTTGCTTGTTTCTTCTGTTTATCTCTTTCAGCTCAAAAAAAGAACGATGCTTACCAATTAAAAATCAACAAAGCTTCATCAACCATCAAAATAGACGGTGCAATAGATGAACAGGCATGGCAAGATGCCGATGTAGCATCCGATTTCTATATGATTTTGCCAATGGACACCAGCTACGCAAAAGTGCGCACCGATGTACGGATGACTTACGATCAGCAGAACCTTTATTTATCAGTAGTAAACTATAATGGTGCACCCGGATCTTATATGGTGGAATCTCTGCGTCGTGACTTTTCCTTTCTTAAGAATGACAATTTTATCATGTTCATGGATCCTTTCGACGATCAAACCAACGGTTTTGCCTTTGGTGCCAATGCTGCGGGAGCACAATGGGATGGTCTGATGTACGACGGAGGAAAGGTAGATTTGAGTTGGGATAATAAATGGCATTCTGTTGTAAAAAACTATCCCGATAAGTGGGTTTTCGAAGCTGTAATCCCTTTTAAAAGTATCAGATATAAGAAAGGTATAACCAAATGGGGAATAAACTTTGGCAGGAACGATCTAAAAACGACCGAGAAAAGTAGCTGGGCACCAGTGCCAAGACAGTTTCCTTCGGCTTCTTTAGCTTATACGGGTACATTGGTATGGGATATGCCTCCGCCAGATCCGGGCACCACTGTTTCTTTAATCCCCTATGCACTTGGTGGCGTTATTAAGGATTTTCAGGCAGGTAAGCCCGCAACATGGCGTAAAGATGTAGGGCTTGATGCAAAGGTGGCTGTTACTTCTTCCCTAAATCTCGACCTTACTGTAAACCCCGATTTCTCGCAGGTAGATGTTGATAAACAAGTAACCAACTTAGATCGATTTGAGTTGTTTTATCCTGAAAGAAGACAGTTTTTCCTGGAAAACGGTGATCAGTTTACCAATTTCGGATATTCAGGTATTCGCCCTTTCTTTTCCAGAAGAATAGGATTGGGGGTGCCTATTAAATTTGGTGCGCGTTTAAGTGGTAAATTAAATAAGGACTGGAGACTGGGTGTAATGAATATGCAAACGGAAAAGCAGGGCTCAACGGCTTTGCCTGCTCAGAACTTTACGGTAGCGGCCTTGCAGCGTCGTGTGTTTGCCCGCTCTAATGTTGGCTTTTTGTTGATCAACAAGGAGTCTTTAAACTATAATCCAGGTGATTTGGCACCTGGTACAGCCACTTACTCCAAGTACAATAGAAACTTCGGGATGGAGTATAATCTTGCTTCGGCAAATAACTTCTGGACTGGAAAGGTAATGGTACTTAAATCTTTTAGTCCCGGAAAAAATGGTAAAGATTGGACACACGCTGCCAATCTGCAGTACACGAGTGGTAAATGGAATATTAGCTGGCAGCATGAATATGTGGGGCGTAATTATACTGCCGAGGTAGGTTATGTGCCACGTCAGGGTTACATAAAAATGGCGCCTCAGATTACACGTCTTTTCTTCCCTAAAAAAGGACCGGTGCTGAGCCATGGCCCTCAAATTTCATCAACCAATTTCTTTGACGAGAATATGCACCGTACCGACAATGAACTATTGGGCTCTTATGGCGTGGTATTTAGAAGTAGAAATACACTTACTGTATGGGGGTCTGGTACTTATATTAAATTGTTGCAACCATTTGATCCTGTAAGTACAAAAATAGATACGTTGGTAGCCGGAAGTGAACATAATTGGAGTACTGTTGGTGTCGATTATGCTTCTAAACCTTCGAGCCTATTCACTTATACCTTAAACGCTCGCTATGGCGGATACTATGCCGATGGTAAACGATTAACCTTGGGTGGTGAATTTGGCTACCGTTTTCAACCTTATGTTAGTATTGCGCTGAGTGCAAACTACAATAAGTTGGATATGCCGAAACCATGGGGGTATAACGATTTTTGGTTGGTAGGGCCAAGGTTGGATGTGACTATGACAAATACATTGTTTCTTACCGGCTTTGTGCAATACAATGAACAAATGAAGAATATGAACGTAAATACCAGGTTCCAATGGAGGTATCGCCCTGCATCTGACTTGTTTATTGTATATACTGATAACTATTTGCCAGAGCCTTTTGCTGTGAAAAACAGGGCTTTAGTAGTGAAATTAGTGTATTGGTTAAATATTTAGCAAATCTTCATCAAATCTTCATAATTGGTGAGTACGTTTGTGATGAGAGCGTTAATTTAAATGACCTGCAGCATTAATTTGTTGCGGGTTATTTTATGCCTTGTCAATAGTGCTTTCATAAAACAACTTACAAAGTTTGTTTGTTAGAGTTAAGCCAATCTCTTTGAGATGTTTAAAATAAATCATCCCCTCAAACTCCCTTTTTGGAGGGAGGTAGCCATTGTTGCGATGACTTGTGCACTGTTTTGTCTTTCCTGTACTGCTAAACGTAGTTTTACTTCAATTCCACCGGTTAAACTAAACAAAGCAGTCACTCCAGTTATAAAACAGATAGATAGGATTGATGTAGCATCCGAATTTAAAAAGGTTTTTGAAGCCCGACATCTTGCTTTTAATTATCCGGATCGGATAGATTCTTTTTATAAAATCAACAATTATCAGCCGGTGCTTGTGCCAAGGTTTATGCCGAAACATGAGCTACAAACTTTAGAAGACTATTTAATGAACGCTAATCTTCATGGAATAGCGCCAGACGTTTTTTCGGTAAGTCGTTTGAAAGATCTGTTGGAGAATTACGGTAATAAAAAAACTCGGACAAAAGAACGGGAGGTTTATCGGAATACTATGGAGTTGGAGTTGCTTGTGGCAGATGTGATGATTAAATATAGTACAGCCATGCAGTTTGGCCTTGTTGATCCGACAAGGGTTTACACAAATTATAGCACGCCAACGCTTAGACCCGATAGCACAAGTGTTATGCAGGTATTTGAAGTAAGGGATATTAAAGCTTATCTGGAGAGTATACAGCCAAAGGAGCCTGATTACCTCGCATTGCAAAAAGCGCTTAAAGCAGAAACTGGAGTAGAAAATGATACACTATATCGTGCGTTGGTTGTAAACCTGGAGCGATTAAGGTGGAAGAATAAACCCGTAGCTGGGAAGTATGTTCTGGTAAATATTCCGGAGTTTACATTGAGTGTAATAGATAGTGGAAAACCGGTGCTTAGTATGAAGGTTTGTGTGGGAGAGCCGATCCCGAATAAGGAAACTCCGCAATTGGCGAGTATGATTTACAGCGTGCAGGTTAATCCAGTTTGGAACATTCCAGAAAGTATTGCTGGCAATGAAATCATTAAATATGCAAAAAGGAACAGGTACTATTTTGCCAACAATGACATCAATGTATATAGAAATGGTAAGCAGGTTTATGATCCTGAATCTATAGACTGGAAAACTGAAGAAACAGGTGCTTATTCTTTTAAACAGCAACCTGGTGAACAAAATCCTCTGGGCAGGATCAAGTTTTTATTTAATAATGAGAGCAGTGTTTATTTGCATGATACTCCTGTGCAGTCGCCATTTAAGCAAGATGTAAGGGCGGTAAGTCATGGGTGTGTTCGTGTGGAACAGCCTTTGAACTTAGCTTATGCGTTATTTGGTAAAGGGGATAAGTTTGATCAGATTAAGAAAGCAATGGCCAATGGTTATCCGAAAGCAAAATATATAGGACTGCCGGTTAAAATACCTGTTTGGATTAACTACTGTACGGCTAAGGTTGATGAAAAAGGGAAAGTCCATGTTTTTAAGGATATTTATGGTTTGGATGATGCTTTGTATAGGAAGATATCTTTTCCGTTTTCTCAGCTTTATTAGTGATTCTGTAATTTTTTTGCGAGAATGCCATGATGTTTAGTCTTATTTTTGCCATAAATTCATTTACCCTTATTTTTTTTGATTTGCTAGGGGCATCTTTGCCACCAATTATAATACACAAATCATTTTTTAGGGTAAGGCTCAGGAAATCTTATCGGTAGAAATAAAAACAGAAACAATAATAATGATTCAAAGGTTAGGTAAAATTCTCGTTTCAACTCGTACCACGGGTGTGATGTTGTTGCTTTATGCTTTTTCTATGGCAATGGCCACTTTTGTGGAAAATGACTATGGCACATCAGTCGCTAAAGCACTAATTTATGACTGTTGGTGGTTTGAATTGATTATGGTAATTCTGGTATTGAATTTTATCGGGAATATTGGCAGATACCAACTTTTGCAACGTAAAAAATGGCCTTTGTTGGTGTTTCACCTTGCATTTGTGCTCATTTTTATTGGTGGTTATATCACCAGATATATAAGCTTTGAGGGTTCGATGCATATCCGAGAAGGCGAAACTAGTAAAGACATTATATCAGATAAGACCTTTATTAAGGTGCAGATAGGTAAGGGTGATGCAGCATTGGCATATGATGATGTGCCTGCTAATTTAACTTCTAACCGCATTCCGGTGTATTTAAAGCCTTTTAAAAAGACGTTTACTTCTGAGTACGATTATAACGGAGAGCGTGTTAAGCTAAAGGTTGTCGATTTTTATGCAAGAGCGCAGGATTCATTGGTGCGCGGTACTACTGGTAAACCAACCTTACACCTTGTTGTACTCGAAAATGGTAAACGTGTAAATAAATATATTCCTACGGGTGGTGTGCAGTTGATGCAGAACATGTTGGTTTCTTTTAATAAAGAAACTCCGGGAGCTATTAATATATCAGATGCAAGTGGTGCACTTCAAATTTCTTCGCCATACGAGGGTAATTATATGATTATGGCTACTCAGGAAAGAAAACCTGTTGTTGGTAATAATGTTGCTCAGCCTTTCAATTTAAGAAGTTTGTATACTTACGGCGGACTAGCATTTGTTGTTCCTGAACCTGCAATACCGGGTCGTATTATGTATTTTGAGGGAGATAAGAGGACTCATGAGCATGATTTGGATTTGGTTAAAGTACAAATCACTACACCAACTGCTGTTGATACGGTTTCGTTTTACGGCGGAAAAGGAATGACAAATTTCCAACATCAAAGTGAAGTTGGTGGGTTAAGGATTTCTATGGCTTATGGCTCTAAGATATATAAAGCGCCATTTGAATTGAAATTGGTAGATTTTAAGATGGAGAAATATCCGGGTAGTAATAGTCCGGCTTCTTACTCTTCTGATGTAATGATTTTGGATGGGGCTAATGAAACGCCGTATAAAATATTTATGAACCATGTATTGGATCATTCGGGTTATCGCTTTTTTCAGGCAAGTTTTGATGAGGATGAAAAGGGTACTATTTTGTCTGTAAACCACGATTCGCTGGGTACAAACGTTACTTATGTTGGTTATATTTTACTTTTCTTAGGCATGTTTGTTACGTTGTTCTGGAAAGGGACTCACTTCTCGAAATTGAATGAGCAGTTAAAAACGATCTCTAAATCGAAAGCATTGTTATTGTTGCTTTTCTTCCTGCCTGTTGGCGCGGCTTTTAGTCAGAAGATAGATATGCACGGTACGGATGGTGCAACTACTCATATTCATGAAAATGGTGAGGTTCACGATCATAATCACAATGTTGTACCAAGTGCGGCTAATGCTGTGATGCCTGGTGATAGTGGCACATCTGAGCACAAACATGAGCATAATGATACGCAACTGTTTTTGCCGACTAAAACTTTAGATCCGGTACAATTTGCTTCGTCTATTAAAATAGATGCAGCTCATGCTGATAAATTTGGTCATTTATTGGTGCAAAATATTGACGGTAGGATAGAGCCGGTTAACACGATGGCGTTGGAAATCCTTAGGAAATTACACCGTAAGGATCGTTTCCATACCTTAAATGCTAACCAGTTTTTCTTGTCTATTTCGACCATGCCTTTTAACTGGATCAACGTTCCGTTGATTAAGGTAAATACTAAAGGTGGTCCTGATTTGCTTAATACTGTGAGTGCGAATCCTGAAGGTTATACTTCGATGGTAAATCTGATAAAGATTAATCCTGATGGCACTGCTGAGTTTAGATTAAAAGACGATTATGCAAAGGCTTTTGCTAAGAAACCGGCTGAGCAGAATAGCTATGATAAGGATGTAATTGATCTGAACGATAAGTTACAGGCTATGGAGCAATTGATTTATGGTCAGTATTTACGTGTTTCTCCAATTATTGGTGATGCAAATAATACATGGATTGCTATGACAATTAGTGATTTGGATAGTATTTCGGTTAAGCCAAGTGCTATTAGTCGTTATGTTAAGTCTGTAAATGAGGCGCAGGTATCAGGTAACTGGTCTTCGGCTGATGCAGCGTTAAAAGATATTAATGATGCACAGCAAAAATATGGCAAGAATGTAGTGCCTTCACAGTCGAAAGTTGAATGGGAGATCAGTTATAATTCATGGAATATATTCCTGAATTTGATGATTACTTATGCGATTTTAGGGGTGGTGATACTTTCGCTTGCCTTTATGAAGCTGTTTAAGAATTCTAAATCGCTAGATACACTGGTTAAAGTGGTTTTAATACTGATCGGCATTGCCGCTACTTTGCAGGCTGTTGGTTTGGGCGCTCGTTGGTATATTTCGGGGCATGAGCCTTGGAGTAATGGTTATGAAGCGGTATTGTTTATCAGTTGGATAGGTGTTTTGTCTGGCTTGCTGATGTATAGAAACAGTAATGCATTTATACCTGCTGCGGGTTGTTTAATTGCAGTTATTTTGATGGGATTTGCGCATGGTGGTTCTCAAATGAATCCTCAGATTACTCCGTTGGTTCCTGTGTTAAAGTCGTACTGGTTGATGATCCACGTAGCAATTATTACTTCTAGTTATGGTTTCTTTGGGTTAAGTGCATTGATTGGTACAGTTGTTTTGATACTTTATGTGATTGATAACAATAAAATTAGTGCAAAGGTTAAGGCTTCGATAACTGAATTAACAATTGTTAATGAGATGTCGTTAACGGTAGGTTTGTTTTTACTTACTGTGGGTACGTTTTTAGGTGGTGTGTGGGCAAATGAGAGTTGGGGCCGCTATTGGAGCTGGGATCCGAAAGAAACATGGGCGTTTATTTCTGTTATTGTTTATGCGTTTGTATTGCACGTTCGTTTAATTCCGGGCTTAAGAAGTAAGTACTTGTTTAATTTGCTGTCGCTGTTGGCCTTCTCTAGTATCATCATGACTTACTTTGGGGTTAATTACTACTTAACTGGTTTGCATTCGTATGCGCAGGGTGATCCTGTACCGATTCCTTCGTGGGTTTATATTACGCTGGCGGTAGTTTTTGCTTTGGCATTTGTTTCTTATAAAAGGTATAAGGCCAGGAGTAAGAAGTAATCTCATACCTTTAAGTTATGAGTAAGATTTATTCAATAGCAATATATCCCTTTGGATCTGTAATGGATGAGGTAAGGGCTTTGAAGGACGAGCTTGCCTCTTTAATTGGTTGGTATGGCAGTAGGAATTCAAAAGCCCATATAACAATTGGTGAGTTTGAAGCAGATTTAGAAGGGAAATTGGACAGTATTAAATCCCAACTACGTAAACTTTGCGAGACTGAATTCCCTCTAGATTTAAGATTTGATCACGTAGGTGCATATGAAAAAGGAACAAATAGTGTAATTTGTATATTGCCGGACAATGAATCTGAAACTATACTGAAGCCACTTATGAAGAGAATTCAGAAAGGTCTAAAAGTTAAGTTGACTTATAACAGTTCTAATCCTCACATAACAATAGGTAGAAAGCTAGATGAAGAAAAATTATCAGTAGCAAATACCTTATTTAAGGACAAGAAAATAAAATTAAACTTTTGCTGCGACAGAATAGTTCTTCGTGTTCGTGAAGGTAATAGTCAATTTTTAGTAATTGAAGAGTTTGTTTTTCAAAGCAAACCTAGCTCGTCCTCAGATGAGCAATTGTCAATGTTTTAGGTATATTATCTTTGAGTTAGGATAGTTAAAAAAACATCTTGTTTTTTCGTATTTTTGTAATGAGCAGATCGATGTTTAAGTGATTTAATCGTAATTCTAAGGCATGAAGCACGAAAGAAAAATAGTTATGGTAGTTAATCAGGTTAAAATGGAAGATGAAGATCGTCTTGATGTTTTATTCTGGCTTAGTAGACCTGTTTCGGAGAGATTATCTGAAGTTAGTCGCCTAAGGAAAAATTATTTTACATGGTCAGATGGCGAGTTTCCTGAAAAAATTGAGAAGGTAGTGCACCAAAGGAAATTATGATCTTCGAACAGGATTTTATTGATTTTATAGAATTGCTCAATCTTCATAAGGTTGATTATATGATAGTTGGTGCTCATGCACTTGCATATCATGGTCGCCCGAGACATACAGGAGATTTAGATATTTGGATTAAACCTAGTGCTGAGAATGCATCAAAAATGATCAAGGTATTGAATGATTTTGGTTTTGGGTCTTTAGGTTTAACTGAACAAGATTTTTTAAAAGAAAACTATGTTACTCAATTGGGATATCCTCCTCTAAGAATAGATATCTTAAATGCAATATCAGGAGTTGAATTTGATGAGGCTTATATAAATAGAGTGGACGGTGAGGTAGATAATCTTAAGGTTAACTTTATTAATGTCAGTGAGTTTATCAAAAATAAAGAAGCCTCTGGGAGAAAAAAAGACCTTGGGGATATTGCCTCCATAAAAAAGGGAAAGATTTAGCTTTTAGGTTGTTATAGCATATTTGGTAACATTCTCGTATATTAAGAGTCTGATTATTAAATTGTTTAATATGAAACCCCTATTCTCCTTTCTTATCGTTTTCAATTTGTTATGCGGTGTTACTTTTGCCCAGCAAACTCAGGAAAAATATATCAACGAAATAAAGTATCTGCTTTATTTACCTGAAAACTATAACAAAGATGATCAACAAAAATTTCCTGTGGTATTGTTTTTACATGGAAGCGGTGAGCGCGGAGATGATGTAAGCAAGGTGGCTGTAAATGGCTTGCCTAAGCTGATCGCCAATGGGAAACAGTTCCCTTTTATAGTTGTGTCGCCACAAGTTCCTGAGGGAGAACGTTGGGAAAGTACCGACTTGATGCGCCTGATGAAGGAAGTTAAGAAGAAATATAGAATTGATGAGGATCGTTTGTACTTAACCGGTTTAAGTATGGGGGGGTATGGCAGTTGGGATATGGCTATGAAATACCCTAATATGTTTGCTGCAGTTATACCTATTTGTGGGGGTGGGGATGTATCTAAAGTTTGGACCATTAGACATACACCAGTTTGGGTTTTTCATGGAGGTAAAGATAATATCGTTCCACTTAAACAGAGTCAGGATATGGTTGATGCTTTGAGGCCTGTTAATCCGGATGTTAAGTTTACCGTTTTCCCTGAGGATGGTCATGACAGCTGGACTTCTGCTTACAACACGGATAGTTTGTACACCTGGATGCTGGGCATCAAAAAGTTTAAATACAGCAAGGTTCCTGTAGATCAGAAAATATTGGATACTTATCAGGGTTCTTATTATAATGATCTAGCTAATGATACATTGAAAATAACCGTTGCACCAGGAGTAGTTACTATGATTAGGAAAAAAGGGGCGATTGAGCTTAAGCCTTATGCAAATGATAAGTTTTTTGTAAATGAAAATGATCCGGTGGATGCTGTGTTTTCTGGAAAAAGCCGAAAAATGGAGCTACTAATAAATGCTGACAGACAGTATATCTATAAGAGGATTGGTGATTAAAAATTACAGTTGTTATAAGTGATCATTACCTGTTTAATGTTAAAATTCCTTAAGATGATGTAAGAATTGCTGAATTTTTTTGAGCTTTATTTAGGTATCATTGAAGAACTTTTTACACTAAACCTGTATATCACAAAATGAAACCACACAAGAAACAAATTTATGCACTATTTATTTTCCTGCTATTTCAGCTCAGTCTCACTGCTCAGGTTAAAAAAACAGGGCAAGTCGTGCAGGACTTAAAACTGTGGGATAATAAGCCTGCCAAAGATTGGATGACTGAATCTTATCCGATAGGTAATGGCAGAATTGGCGGGATGGTTTTTGGAGGGGTTAGCCAGGAACATATTCAGTTTAATGACAATACCTTATGGTCAGGAGATGAAAACGACAGGGGAGCTTACCAAGCTTTCGGTGATATATTCATTGATTTTGAGGGTAGGGATTCGAGCTTTACTAGTTATAAAAGGGAGCTTGATCTGAATACAGCTTTACATAGAGTTAACTATGTAAAGAACAATATTAAATTTAACAGAGAATATTTCTGCAGTTTTCCGAGCAAAGTAATGGTTCTTCGTTATACGGCCGATAAAAAAAATGCTTATTCGGCTGTTATTGGGCTTAAAGATGATCACGGAGCACAAGTTTCTGTTGATGGTACAACTTTAACTTTTACCGGACATCTTGGGAATGGTATGACCTATCAGGCTACTGCTTTAGTAAAAATAGAAAATGGCTCGAGCAGTGTGGTTTCGGATAAAAATGGAAGCGCAAAATTGAAGGTTACTAAGGCTGATGCTATTACCATAATCTTTACAGCTGCAACAAATTATAGTAATAAAAGAGAGTTAAACTGGAAAGGAGAGGAGCCTGGTGTCAGGATCAAGCAGATCTTAAATCTGGTTGCTGCTAAGCCATATAAAACGTTGTTGGCTGATCATGTGAAAGATTACCAAAACTTGTTTGGTAGGGTATCATTGAATTTAGGTGCAACAAGTGCTGCTAACCGAAGTTTACCAACAGGAGCACGGGTTATCAATCATAATAAACAAGCAGATCCGGAATTAGAAGCGTTGTTGTTTCAGTACGGTAGATATTTGTTGATTGGTTCTTCGCGTAAAGGTGGGTTGCCAGCCAACTTGCAAGGATTGTGGAATAATAGTTCAAATCCTCCTTGGGGTAGCGACTATCATTCTAACATCAATATTCAAATGAACTACTGGCTTGCTGAACCGACTAATCTTTCGGAATGTCATGTTCCATATCTGGATTACGTAAATAGCATACGTGAAGTTGCGAAACTACACACCAGGAAAGAATATGGTGATGTACGCGGATGGACAGTGAAAACAGAAAACAATGTTTTTGGAGGTGATAGCTTTTTATGGAATACTCCAGGCAGTGCATGGTATGCACAAGCGCTTTGGGAACATTACGATTTTACTAAGGATAAAAACTACTTAAAGACATTTGCTTATCCAATTTTAAAGGAGGTTTCTGAATTTTGGGATGACCATTTAAAGAGAAGACCAGATGGGACGATAGTGGCTCCAAATGGTTGGTCGCCAGAGCATGGCCCTAAAGAAGATGGTGTGTCGCATGATCAGCAGATTATTTACGACTTGTTTACCAATTATATTGAAGCAGCAGATATTTTAGGTATTGATGGAGATTACAAGGCTCATATTGCTGACTTGAAAAGTAAGTTACTAAAACCAAAAATTGGTAAGTGGGGACAATTACAGGAATGGGAGACTGACCGTGATGACCCAACTGATAAACACAGACATGTTTCGCATCTTTATGCATTGCATCCTGGAAAACAAATCAGTATTACACAAACTCCTGAGCTTGCTAAAGCAGCTAAGGTAAGTTTGTTAGCACGTGGTGATGAATCGACAGGGTGGTCTATGGCTTGGAAAATGAACTTCTGGGCAAGATTACAGGATGGTAACCATGCTTATGTTATCCTTAATAATTTTATTAAGCTTGCTGGTGGATCTGGTACTGACTATAACGGAGGTGGTGGAATTTACAGCAACTTGCTTTGTGCACATCCTCCATTTCAAATCGATGGTAACTTTGGCTATACTGCCGGCGTTGCAGAGATGTTGTTGCAGAGTCAAACGGGAGAGATTCAATTGTTGCCTGCTTTACCTGATGCATGGGTAAATGGTGATGTTAAAGGTTTAAAGGCAAGAGGTAATTTTGAAATTGTTGATATGCAGTGGAAAAACGGAAAGATTGTTAAGTTGTCTGTTAAATCTTTATCTGGTGGAGATTGTAATCTTCGCGTTCCTAATACTTTAAAGTCGGTTGTTGCAGTGAAAAGCAGCAAAGATGAGAATGGATATAAGTACGGATTTAAAACTGTAGCCGGTAAAGTTTACAGTTTTGTAGGTCAGTAATTAATAAAGACAGGACGGTGCATGACACATATGTCGAATTAATTACGGATAATAGTGAGTTTTTTGGGCTTTTCCCGAAAACTCACTATTAAACCGAATATGAAATTATGTGTTAAAAAGTTGCTGCAATTCTTTGCAGTATTTGCTCTCTTGTTTGTTTTTAATCTTACTGTTTTTGCTCAAAAATTAAGCGTTAATGACCTTAAGGTTGAGCATCTGGAAGATCCTTTAAGTATAGAAACCCTAAAACCGAGGTTTAGCTGGAAGATAAATTCGACAGTGAAAAATACCTTGCAATCGTCTTATGAGATTAGGGTAGGTGCAAATAAAGCTTCAGTTAAGGCAGGTAAAGATTTGGTGTGGAAAGCGAGTGTTTCTGGTGATCAGTCTGTATTGATAGATTATGCCGGAACTGAGTTGCAATCGAAGAAGAGATATTACTGGCAAGTTAGGGTAAAGGACAATCACGGCAATACTTCGGTATGGTCTGAGCCACGGCTTTTTCAAACAGGTCTGGTAGATTCTGATTGGACTGCACAATGGATAACTGTATCTGGAAAGGATACTTCTAAGGTTAGTCCGCTATTTAGAAAAGAGATTTCATTAAAAAAAGAAGTTAAGTCGGCCACGGCTTATGTTACTGCTAAGGGCTTATATGAGGCTCAAATAAATGGTAAACGCATCAGTGATAGTTATTTTGCACCGGGCTGGACTAGTTATAATAAACATCTTCAATATCAGGTATATGATGTTACTGCTTTTCTGAAAAAGGGTAGTAATGCAATAGGTGTTACCTTGGGTGATGGATGGTATAAGGGGCATATCGGTTTTGCAGGTCAGCATAATTTTTATGGTGATACCAGAGCACTGCTTTTTCAACTTGAGATAGAGTATTCGGATGGAAGCAAGGAAACTGTGCAAACTGATGATCAATGGAAATCATCTAATGGACCGATTTTAGGTTCTGATATTTACAATGGTGAAACTTATGATGCAAGATTTGAGAAACAGGGGTGGGCTTTAGCCGGATATAAGGAAGATCAGAGCTGGACAGGGGTAAGAACTTTAAGTAAAGGCAAGGACCAGTTAGTGAGTATGAGTGGTCCTCTTGTTAAAAAGCATGAGCAGTTTAAGGCTTTAAAGATTATTAAAACACCAAAAGGTGAAACAGTTGTTGATTTTGGACAGAATTTGGTGGGCTGGGTTCAGTTGAAAGCCAGAGGTGCTGCCGGAACAAAAATAACGCTTAGTCATGCTGAGGTACTGGATAAGGAAGGTAACTTTTATACGGTTAATTTAAGGTCGGCAAAACAACAGAATAACTATATTCTTAAAGGTGCTGGTGAGGAAGTTTTTGAACCTCACTTTACGTTTCAGGGTTTTAGGTATGTGAAGGTTGAAGGTTATCCCGGAGATTTGAAGGAAAGTGATCTTACTGCTATTGCTTTGTATTCTGATATGAAAACTACAGGTAAGTTTACTACTTCTAATCCGTTGTTGAATCAATTGCAGCATAACATACAATGGGGACAAAAAGGGAACTTTGTTGATGTGCCTACGGATTGTCCGCAACGTGATGAGCGCTTGGGGTGGACTGGTGATGCGCAGGCTTTTGCCGCCACTGCAGCTTACAATATGGATGTTGCAGGCTTTTTTACGAAATGGCTTAAGGATGTAAAATTAGATCAGTTGCCGAATGGTAGTGTTCCTTTTGTAGTTCCAAATGTTATTGGTGATGGCTCATCTGGCGCAGCAGGATGGGCTGATGTGGCAACTATCATTCCTTGGGATATGTATGTGGCATATGGTGACAAAAGAATATTGGAAAGTCAATATGAAAGTATGGTGGGGTGGGTGAAGTTTATGACTTCGGCCTCCAAAGACAATCTTTGGAATACAGGTTTCCACTTTGGTGATTGGCTTTTTTACAGACCTGATGATGATAATGATGGCAGGGCAGCCGTTACTGATAAATACATGATTGCCCAAACATTTTATGCACACTCTACTCAACTGTTGATTAATGCTGCAAGGGTTTTGGGTAAAAAAGACGATGAAGCAAAGTATACTTCGCTTTTAGCTGATATTAAAGCAGCGTATGTAAAAGAATATATGACTCCTAATGGGAGGTTGATTTCGGGTACTCAAACGGCTTATGTATTGGCCTTGCAGTTTGATATGTTGCCTGAGAATTTAAGACTAAATGCTGCCGGACGTTTGGTGCAGAATATTAGAGATTATGGTAATCACTTGACCACAGGTTTTCTTGGAACACCTTATTTATGTCATGTGTTGAGCAAGTTTGGATATGATAATGTTGCTTATGATCTTTTAATGCAGGAGACTTATCCGTCGTGGCTGTATCCTGTAAAGATGGGTGCTACAACAATTTGGGAGCGCTGGGACGGTATTAAGCCAGATGGTAGTTTCCAGACTCCAGATATGAACTCCTTTAATCATTATGCGTATGGTGCAATTGGTGATTGGATGTATAAAACTATTGCTGGTATTAATGCCGTAGCTGATCAGCCAGGTTATAAGTATATTGTAATATCGCCAAAACCAGGTGGTAAAATTACGAACGCAGCTGCTGAATTAGAAACTGTTTATGGTACAGTGAAATCTTCGTGGACGTTGGAGAATGGATTGTTGAAGCTAGATGTTGCCATACCTGCTAATACTAAAGCAAAAATCGTGTTACCAGGAAATACTCAAGAGATTGGTTCTGGTGTTTATCATTTTGAAAGTAAGATTTAAGAGGGGGTGATAACGAAAATAGGGTGTCCAAAAAGGTTTAATTACTATTTCATTATGCTCATCATCATACTGAAATAAATTCAGAATGATGATTTAGCCTTTTTGGACACCTCCTTTTAAAAATATGAATATTCAGATTCAGGATAGCCTTTGGGGAATTTACCATAAACATTGTAATAAGCTTGAACCTTACCACTTTCTATACATTTAAGGTTTTTTAGACGATCTATTTCTTCTTCAAAGGAGTCTGCAATTTCGGGATATTCCCCTAAATGTTGAAAGCTATCATGGACATGCGAATATGACATAAATTTCAAAAACTTTAGTGGAACAATATTTCCATATACATCTGAGCCTCGTTTTTGTCTTTTAGCGTCGATACTGAGAAAATGATCATTCTCGTCATAATCGTCCCAAATCTTTTGGCGCTCGTGTATTTTAAGCAGCCTATATTTGAGGGCTTCTTCTTCTAACTCTTTGATTTCGTTATACTCATCATCATCATCTAGTTCTTCGTCCTCTAATTCTTCCTCATCCGGCATTGATTCGTTTCTCAGTTGAAGTAGATTTTCGTTTTTATATTCCCATTCTAAACCTTCATCCTTTAATGCTCTGAATATAAATTCGTATATAGGTATAAGATCTATTGATTTAATGTCTGGCATTGCAAAATAACTGTACTTACTTAGATAATCTTTTTCAAGTATTTTAAGATCATTTATCAATTCTGAAAGCTGTAAGTAATAAGATTTTTCAGGGCCTAAAGTCATAGATTGAAGGTTTGAATTGTATACCACACAATAAGTAGTAAAGATATGGCGTATACAAACTTTCATTATGAACATCAATTCAGCTGGCATGCCTTCTGGTACTGGCTTAAAGCACATTTTGAAATCCTCAAATGACTTAAAGTGATCTGGCCAAAGCATGAGCAAATTTTTGTGTCCGTAACTTATTGCTCTACGGTTTTGTTTGTATTTTGAAGCTCGGCGTTTACGATATAAAAGATACTCTTCCTCGAGAGATTTTGGTTTCATAAAGTTGAACTTGGAATTTTCAATTCCATTTGGAGTTAGTTCCTGAAGGAGTTTCGGTATGGATAGAATTAGTTTTCCGATCAATACCCGTGTTTTGCTATGAGGAGCAGGTGTGTAGATTGACATGACGTTAATTGTTAAGTTAGTTTGAACTAAAATAACAAGAATTAATTATACGAACAATGGGGGAAGGCTATTGTTCAATAAATTTATTTGCATGTAAGGTGTTGTAACGTAGGTTTTTAATGTGTTTTTTAGGGGTAAAAGAAAGAGGAGTGTTGTTAAGCACCCCTCTTATTATTTCCAGATCAATTTATAATTCCGGATAATTGCTATTTAACATCAAACCATAGCTTAGTAGTAAGTAGGTCTGCACCTTGTCTGGCTACTGCGGCTTTGTAGTTTACACCGTTAAGTGATTGCTCACGCCCCGGGTATATAAATCTTACCGGTAGTTTTCCACCTAATGTACCGGCAACTGCTGGTGCAAGTTCAGGATAGTCAAGTCTTCTCCACTCAGTAAAGGCTTCTAACCCCTGACCAAATAGAGCGATCCATTTCTGATCTCCAATAGATTTTTTGTAGTTAGTAGCGTCGTATTTTACTGCTGGGAGATTAGTGTAAGTTGTGATGGCTCCTTCTGATATTCCATATTGTCTTAATGATTCTTCTACAGCTTGTTTATAAAGTGCCGCTGCATTTTCAGTACTAAAACCACGTGCGGCTACTTCTGCACGGTCAAACAATACTTCAGAATAGCTGATGATAACTGCAGGGGCAGATGGAGCAAGGAAATAAGCACCCGGTTTAGATGTTTTGTTTAATCCAAGGCTATTGGCATCACTTGTAAGCAAACCATTTGGAACACCAACATAAGTTTCTGGTGTAGCATCTTGAGTTGGACTAGCAAATATTGGTAGGCGAGGATCGCTTAAGCTTTTCAGTTTATCTACTATTGTTTTGCTGATTCTATGGTCGTTACGTGTATCAAAGGTATTGCTGATCGGGTTTTGATTTGGAGAGGTTGAATATACCAATTGTGCTATTTCAGCATTGCTGCTAATGAAATCACCACCTTCAGCTTTAATTTCAGCAAGTACAGCTTTGGTTTTTTCCGGTTCACGATCTGCTATACGTAAAGCAATACGTAATCTTAGCGCATTTGTGAATTTCTTCCAACGATCAATCTTTCCGCTGTAAATGATATCGCCTGCAATTGCTTTACCATCTAGCTTTAAATCAGCTTGTGCTGATTTCAAATCTTCAAGTAATCCGAAATAAACATCTTTCTGTGTATCATATTCGGGGGTTACAAATTGCTTTATCTGAATAGATTGAGAATAAGGGATATCGCCATAAGCATCTGTCAATAAAAGGAATGTCCATGATCTTAATACTTTAGCTACACCTCTGTAGTTGGTATTCTGTTGCGCATCGGCTATCTCAATTAGTTTGTTAAGATTGATAATGCCTTTTGTGTAACCGGTAATCCATAAGTCCTGAAGGTCTGTGTTAGCAAAGATGTAACGATCTGCATCAGTGTATTGTATTTTTGACCATTGTTGGATGAATAATAGACTTGAGTTGATGTTGTTGGTCCCCCAGTATGCATCAGTAGTGTTTTTTATTGCACCAGTTAACAAATAATCAGGCAGTGGATTTTCTGCAGCATTAGGGTTTTTATTGATATCTGCCAGCTCATCTTTGCAAGAGGTGAAAGAGGTTGCTATGATTGCAGAAAATAGGATTGGAATATATTTGAATTTCATGATGTTCTAGAATTTGAAGTTAAGGTTAAAACCAAATGATCTTGTTGTTGGAAGTGTTAAGCTTTCCAGACCTTGAGCATTTCCTGTATTTAATGCAGTTTCAGGATCGATGTTTGGCACATCTTTATGGATAATCCATAGGTTACGTCCTACTAGTGAGAATGTAGCATCCTGCAAGCCAATCTTTTTAACGAATTGAGAAGGAATGTTGTAGCTTAGTTTTACCTCTCTTAGTTTTATATAAGAAGCGCTGTAAACAAATTGCTCATCTGCTTTGGTTGTAGCTTTGTAATACTCTTCGGCAGGAATGATTTTACTGTTCTTTGTGCCATCGGCCAATACGCCATCAAAAATCATCCCGTCGTTAAATGTAGTGCCACCTGCCGTGTAGGTAAGTCCACCATTTTCAGTGTTTCTTCCTCTCATAGTGCTTGCAAGTACTCCTGTGTAAGTTCCTGTAGAGTTGGTTCCTGAGAATATTTTACCACCAATTCTGGCGTCGACAAGGAAGTTTAAATTGAAGTTTTTGTAAGTAAAGCTATTTGTGATTCCACCTACCCAGTTTGGTGTAAATTTACCAAGGATTTGTTTTGATGGATTAATAACAGGTGTGCCATCAGCACTTACCACAATTTGTCCTGCTGCATCACGTTGATAAGCTGTTCCGAAGAAAGTTCCGTAAGGTTGGCCTACTGCTGCCAGTACATCTAAAGTTCCACTTGTACCAATGTTGTAACTGCTAATAAGTCCTTCTTTATCTAGCTCAGTAACCTTACTGCGGTTAAGTGAGTAGTTTAAATTGATGTCCCAGCTGAAATCTTTTTGTTTAACAGGGGTTAGTCCAAGCTGAATTTCTAAACCTTTGTTGTTCATGCTTCCACCGTTAATTAGTTTCTGTGAATATCCGGTAGCCGAACTAACATCAACACTTAAAATTTGGTTGATACTGTTGGTGTTGTATACACTTAGATCTAGCTTAATACGGTTATCAAACAATCCTACTTCAAAACCAGCTTCTGCTGATTTGGTAATCTCAGGTAGAAGATTTGGGTTTAACGCTAGTGGATTTGCTGATTGTTGAGGGTTTCCGTTGAATGGAGTTGTAAAGCTATATGTATCAGTAAGTTGATAAGGGGCTGTTGCTTTACCTACTTTAGACCATCCTCCTCTTACTTTAGCAAAGCTAAGTACATCATTTTTAATGTCGAAAGCTTCAGTAAGAATTAAACTTCCGTTAACAGAAGGGTAGAAGTAAGATAAATTTGGTTTTGGTAAACTAGAATCCCAATCGTTACGTGCTGTTACATTGATGTAAGCATAGTCTCTAAAGCCTAATTGAGCTGATCCAAAGTAACTATAGGTTTTAAGTTTGCTGTAAAAGTTTGAAGATACTAACGGGTCTCTTGAGTTACTTAATGTGTACAAGCCGTTTACAGCTAGTTTAGTTGCTTTTTGATTGTTTTGTTCGAAGGTTGAAGTTCTGATATTAGCTCCAGCCAAAACATCTAATGAGAAGTCTGAGCTTAGTTTTTTAATGTATTCTAAACGACCTTCTGTATTGTTTTCATTAACTGTATATGAATCTTCTTCATATGAACCGAATGGTGTACCATTTGTTCCATAAGCAATTTTGATCTTTCTACGGTCTGTGTAATAATCATTTCCTGTTCTGAAGTTGGCTGATAATGCGCTAGTGATTTTGTAATTCAATTCTGCACTACCAATGATACGATCACGTTTCTGACCAACTGTATTTTCATAAGCAATGAAGTAAGGGTTGCTATAGTAACTGTTGTTCCAGTTAAAGTTGTTTCCGTTTTCGTCTTTATAGTTTTTAAGCTTGCTAATGTCTACTTGTCTTCCGAACCATGTAAATTGAAGCATCGGGCCTGTTGCACGTTTTCCACCGGTAGCAGGCAGGTTATCTGCATTGCTTTTGATGTAGTTTGCTGATGCGTTTAATGTTAACTTAGGTGTAATTCTGTAAGTGGTGTTTAATAATAATGAATTCTTGTCTTGAGAAGAGTTTGGTAATATACCGCCTTGAGTAAGGTTGTTGTAAGAGAATCGGATATCTTGTTTTTCTCCTGATCCGGCAATAGCAATACCATTATTAAGGGTATAACCTGTTTCGAAGAAATTTTTAACGTTGTCTGGATGTGCGATAAATGGAACTGCAACACCTTTGGAGTCAAATTGAGGGATTAAACGGCCATCTAATGCTGGTCCCCAGCTTTCATCAACACCGTCATTTATGCCTCCGCCTTTTCCATCAACAAAGCTAAACTTGCCACTTGTACCTTGTCCGAAAGAGTTTTGATAATCAGGTATGGTTAGCAAGTTTGAAAATGTTGTATTTGAGTTAACGCTGATACCTAGTCCTTTTTGTCCTCTTCCTGTTTTAGTTTTAATAAGTATAACACCTGCTGCAGCGCGTGATCCATATAATGCTGCTGCATTTGGGCCTTTTAGTACACTGATAGACTCTATGTCTTCTGAGTTAATATCTGAAATGGTGTTTGCAAAATCTCTTGAGCCACCTGTGCCAAGGTTTTGTGAGTTATCAACAGGAACTCCATCAACAACAAAAAGTGGTTGGTTGTAGCCTGAGATGGAAGTTTCTCCACGGATGATAATTCTTGAAGAACCCATATCACCCTGACTGCTGGTAGTTTGTACACCTGCAATTTTTCCTGCCAGTGAATTGACTATGTTGGTTTCTTTTGCTGTTGATATATCCTTAGATTTTAGTTCCTGAACTGAGTATCCAAGAGATTTTTTCTCTTTGGAAATGCCAAGGGCTGTAACAACAACTTCACTTAAAGCATTTGCGGAAACATCAAGCTTAATATTTAGTGTAGTGCTTGCAGCTGTAACGGTTACTTCTTTTGTGGTATATCCGATATAGGAAACATTTAATATATCATTAACATCGGCAGTAATAGAGAACTTACCGTTATTGTCGGTAGTGGTTCCTGTTTTTTTGCCTTTTACGGTAATTGAGGCCCCTGGGATGGTCTCTCCATCTGGGTTACTTGTAACAGTACCTGTTATTTTAACAGATTGTGCCTGTACAGTTTGTAGGAAAAAAAAGGATAAAAGAATCCCTACAAAAAATTTGTATGTTTTTAACATTTGAATTAAATAAATGGGTGTATAATAAATTCTTTTAGTTGCACTAGATATTGCAGCAGTGCATTCGTTTTTGACCGGCCATAAAACCGGCAGAGGAGTTGTTAGGTGGAGATGAGCAGCGCATTTCTTTTTGGTGTACTTTCTGTGTCATGTTTTTATACATTTATTGTTTAGGTCAGCCCTTCACATACTTGTCTTGAACAGAATTAGATTTGGTTAATGATGGTTGATAAGTAGCGTAACGCTATTTCATCTTATCTCTTTCGCTTTGCAGCGAATTGGAATTAGCACCTTTTACAATGAATTGTAGAGGTTGCTAAGACATCATAGGGCCAATCCCTCAGTCTTTCTTGATAAGCAGGAAGTTTTAAGAACCATTTGCTGGCACAAATATACAAATAATCTAGTAATCCTATAGGATTTAATAAAATAATTATTTTGTATTTTGAGCAGGACAGTACGGGTTGCTGAAAATGCCCAAGAAAATTAACATTGTAAACACACTAAATTTCACTTGAACTATTTTAATGAAACTTCTTTATTCTTTTTTGCTATTGCTCTTTGCTTTTTCTGCTGTAGAAAAGGCGTATTCTAATGAAACTAGACCGTCAAGTTTACAATGTGAACATTTAATAAATCCAATAGGTGTTGATTTATTAAACCCGCGTTTATCATGGATGATGACGGATGATCGTCAGGGTGCTAAGCAAACTGCCTATAGAGTTATTGTAGGTAAAGATTCTGCAGAGGTTGTAAGGAAAAAGGGGCTTGCATGGGAATCGGGAAAAGTGGTTTCTTCTGCCAGTCTTGTTAATTATAATGGAAAACCGCTTGAGGCATTTACCAAATATTTTTGGGCAGTTGAGCTTTGGGATAAAGATGGTAAACTTATTTCATCAGCTCCGGTAGCAAGTTTTGAAACCGGGATGATGAAAATTGGTAACTGGAAAGGTACCTGGATCAGTGATGGAAATGATATCGATAAACGTGAGGCTCCATATTTTAGAAAAGTATTTCAACCTGCTAAAAAGGTTAAATCGGCAAGGGCATATATCGCGGCTGCGGGTTTGTATGAATTATATTTGAATGGTAAAAAGGTAGGAAACCACAGACTGGATCCAATGTATACTCGTTTTGACAGACGTACTTTATATGTTTCTTATGATGTTACTGCACAAGTTCAGAGTGGTAAAAATGCTGTAGGTGTTTTATTAGGTAATGGTTGGTATAATCACCAATCTATAGGGGTATGGAATTTCGATAAGGCGCCATGGAGAGCAAGACCTACTTTTTGCTTGGATTTGAGAATTACCTATGAAGATGGATCGGTTGATGTAGTTACTTCTGGTGATGGATGGAAAACCAGCTCAAGCCCGATAGTACTGAATAATATTTATACTGCTGAGCATTATGATGCCCGTAAAGAACAACCAGGATGGAACACTGCTGATTTTGATGATAAGAAATGGAATGGCATCTCGTTAAGGGCAGCTCCATCTAATAACCTGGTAAGTCAGGTAATGCAGCCAATTCGTAATGTTGAGGAAATTCCTTCTAAAACAATGCAAAAAGTTAATGATACGGTATATGTGTTTGATTTGGGTCGTAATATTTCTGGAGTTACCAAAATTAAGGTAAGCGGCGAGGAAGGAACCACCATTCGCGTTAAACATGGCGAACGTTTGTATGCAAATGGAAGAGTTGATCTTTCTAATATCGATGTTTACTATCGTCCGAAGGACAATACTGATCCTTTTCAAACTGATATCGTTACGCTATCTGGTAAAGGAGAGCTTGAATTTATGCCTAAGTTTAATTACAAAGGGTTTCAATATGTAGAGGTAACTAGTAGCAAACCTATTCAGTTAACTAAGGAAAGCATCACCGGTTATTTTATGCACAGTGATGTTACTCCTACAGGTAAAATAAGCTCTTCTAATAAGTTGATTGACAGGTTATGGTGGGCAACTAATAACTCTTACCTGTCTAACTTAATGGGATATCCTACTGATTGTCCGCAAAGAGAGAAAAACGGATGGACCGGTGACGGGCATTTTGCCGTTGAGACTGGACTATTCAATTTTGATGGTATTACGGTTTACGAAAAATGGCTTGCTGACCATAGGGATGAGCAACAGCCAAACGGTGTGCTCCCAGATATTATACCTACAGGTGGATGGGGTTATGGATCGGCCAATGGAACTGATTGGACGAGTACAATTGCTATAATTCCTTGGAATATATACATGTTTTATGGTGATAGTAAATTGCTATCGGATTCTTATGGCAGTATTAAAAGATATGTGAATTACATAGAGCAAATTAGTCCTAATGGTTTAACAACTTTTGGTAGGGGTGATTGGGTTCCTGTGAAGTCACAATCTTCGTTAGAATATACGTCTTCTACTTATTACTATGTGGATGCAGTTATCCTTGCAAAGGCAGCGAAAATGTTCGGCAAACAGGCGGATTATAGTTACTACAGTAACCTTGCTGAGAAAATTAAAAAAGCAATCAACGATAAATATTTAAACCGTGCAACGGGTATTTATGCATCAGGTGTACAAACTGAATTAAGTGTAGCCCTGCAATGGGGATTGGTACCTGAAGAGCTTAAAACAAAAGTTGCAGAGAATCTTGCTAAAAGAGTCGCAGCTGATGGAATGCATCTGGATGTTGGTGTGTTAGGAGCTAAAGCAATACTAAATGCATTGAGTGATAATGGTCAGGCAGAAACTGCTTATAAATTAGCGGCACAGGATACTTACCCTTCGTGGGGATGGTGGATTGTTAATGGAGCAACGACTTTATATGAAAACTGGGATATAAAAGCAGAAAGAGACATCTCATTAAATCACATGATGTTTGGTGAAATAGGTGGCTGGTTCTTTAAAGGCCTTGGAGGTATTCATCCTGATGAGCTACAACCTGGATTTAAGAATGTTCAGCTTCGTCCTAATTTTGTTACGGGATTAGAGCACTTTGAAGCAGAGCATGATGGCCCATATGGTAAAATCGTTTCTTCATGGAAAAGATCAGGAAATGCTGTGATTTATACAGTAACTATTCCTGCAAATTCCAGTGCTACAATTACTTTCCCATTAGCAGATGGTAAAAAGGCATATAAGGACGGTAAAGCTGTTATGGTTAAAACTAATGTAGGAGCTGGTAAATACCAGTTCGAAATTAGGTAATACTTATTTGTCTGATATTAGGCAATTGCATTAAAATACTTACTTTTAGAAAGATGAAGACTAAGTTTTTTGATTTTATTCATATTGATGAGTATTCTGCAACGCCAAAATATTTGCAGCTGTCGAGCGCAATAATAAAAGCTGTTGAACTAGGTAAATTAAAGAAGGATAATTTATTACCTTCTATTAATGAGCTGAGTTATAAGCTGGAGATATCCAGAGATACTGCTGAAAAAGGATATAAGTATCTTAAAAACATTGGCGTAATCAATTCAGTTCCCGGTAAGGGCTATTATATTTCGAGTATTGATTTTAAACAGAAACTGAAAGTGTTTCTGCTTTTTAATAAGCTTAGTGCACACAAAAAGATCGTTTATGATGCATTTATCGCGGCACTAGGCGAAGATGTTTCAGTAGATTTTTACATCTACAATAATGATTTCAGACTTTTTAAGAGATTTCTAAATGATAAGAAAGAGGAATATTCACATTATGTGATTATTCCTCATTTTATTGAAGGCGAAGAATACGCACGAGATATCATCAATACCATTCCAAAAGAAAAGCTGGTTTTATTGGACAAAAAAATTAAGGGTGTTGATGGTGATTATGCGGCTGCTTACGAGAATTTCGAAAAGAATATATATGATGCTTTAGAGCAAGCACGTAATGAGCTTAGTAAATATCATACATTGAAGATTATTTTCCCTAAAAGAAGTTATTTCCCTAAAGAGATTTTAGATGGTTTTCATCGTTTTTGTCAGCAATATGCTTTTTCTCATTATGTAGTTAGCGATATATCTCAGGAGCCGATAAATGAAGGTGAAGCTTTTATTAATTTAATGGAAGCTGATCTTGTGAATTTATTAGAAAGACTGATTAGTATGAAATTCAAAATAGGAAAGGATGTAGGAGTAATATCTTACAATGAAACACCTTTAAAGAAAATATTATTGAATGGTATTACTACTATTTCTACTGACTTTAAATTTATGGGTACTGTGGCTGCTAATCTTATACTGGACAACTCCAGACGCCATGTTGAAGTACCTTTTTACTATACCCGCAGAGCATCAATTTAATTATTTTTAGGCTGTAGTGCATTTATTTGCACTTCTTCATGATAGTACATGACAGTTTTGAAAATCTACTTGTATAAATTAGGACTATTATTTTTAACCAAATATAAAGTTCAATAAATATGCAGGTAATTTTTGGGGTTATTTTCCATTTCATAGGAGGCTTTGCCTCCGGTAGTTTTTATATTCCTTATAAGAAAGTTAAGGGATGGGCCTGGGAAAGTTACTGGATTGTAGGTGGTGTTTTTTCGTGGTTACTTGTACCACCTTTGGCGGCTTGGCTTACCATTCCTGGTTTTGCTGATATCATTGCTTCTACTAATGGTAAAATCTTATTGCTTACTTACTTTTTTGGAGCGCTTTGGGGAATAGGTGGATTAACTTACGGATTGGGTGTGAGGTATCTTGGTGTTTCTCTTGGTAGTTCAATTATCCTCGGATTATGTTCTGTTTTCGGTGCAATAATACCTTCTATATACTATGACTTTAATCCAAAGGCTGGTAAAGATAGCTTCTCAGATATGCTGAATAGCCAATGGGGACAAATGGTTTTACTGGGTCTTGTAATCTGTATTATAGGTATCATAGTTTGCGGTAAAGCTGGCGGAATGAAAGAAAAAGATCTGGTAGCCGCAGGTAAAGCAGACCCATCTAATAAAGAGTATAAGATTGGCTTAGGACTTATCGTATCTATTATTTCAGGTATCCTAAGTGCTTGTTTTGCCTTTGGTATTGATGCTGGTAAGGATATGGCTAATGAGGCTAATGAGATCTGGAAAAGTACACACCCTGGTCAGGGAGAGTTTCTATTCCAAAACAATGTAACGTATATCATCATATTATGGGGTGGATTAACTACTAACCTGATCTGGTGTATGATATTGAATTTCCGCAACAAAACTTTTGGTGATTATTCCAACAAAGAAACACCTCTATTAAAGAACTACGTGTTTTCTGCACTAGCAGGTACAACATGGTTTCTGCAGTTCTTTTTCTATGGAATGGGAGAAAGTAAACTGGGTAACGGAGCCAGTTCATGGATATTACACATGGCATTTATCATTTTAATAGCTAATGCCTGGGGTATAGCATTAAAGGAATGGTCGGGTGTTAAAAAGAGAACTTTTGGTACCGTAATAGCCGGTATAGCTATCATTATTATTTCTGTGCTAATTGTTGGCTACGGAAATTCGATTAAGTAAAAACAAATTTAATTAATGAAATATTTTTATGACTGTTAGAACAACTGATTTTAAACATGTAAGTTATTTGTGGGATGATGCAAAGGCCGCTGAAATGGCCGGTGATGAGGTTGCATTGTTAATCTACCGTTCAAATTTATTAGGCGCTGATTTGAGGCTGACAAATTATGGGGGTGGGAATACCTCTTGCAAAGCTATCGCAAAACACCCTTTAACCGGAGAGGATACTGAGGTGATGTGGGTTAAAGGGTCTGGAGGCGATTTAGGTACATTAAAGCAAAGTGGTTTAGCTGCTTTGTACGTAGATAGCCTGCGCAATCTTAAAAATATTTACAGAGGGCTTGCTCATGAGGATGAAATGGTTGAGTTGTTTAATCATTGCATCTATGATCTGAAATCTAAGGCACCTTCTATTGATACTCCATTGCATGGCTTTTTGCCTTTTAAACATATTGATCATTTGCATCCTGATGCTGCAATAGCAATTGCTGCGGCTAAAGATGGGGAGCGTATCACCAAAGAATTGTTTAATGGAACAATTGGTTGGGTGCCATGGCAAAAACCAGGCTTTGAGCTTGGATTGCAATTGCGCAAATGTTTAGATGAAAACCCTGGAATTAGAGGTATTATGTTGGGCTCACATGGTTTGTTTACCTGGGGTGATACAGCTTTTGAAAGTTACATCAACACGCTTGAGGTAATTGAAAGATGTGCCGAGTATCTTGAAGAAAACTTTGGTAAAAATAAACCTGTATTTGGAGGTCAGAAAATTGAAAGTGCAGGACAGAATCATCGTCGTAAACAGGCAGCGGCTATTGCTCCTGTGTTGAGAGGTTTTTGCTCAAGTGAGCGTCATATGACTGGTCATTTTACTGATGATGCAAGGGTATTGGAGTTTATCAACTCAAATGATCTGGATCGTTTGGCTCCACTTGGAACAAGTTGCCCTGACCATTTTTTACGCACTAAGATTAGTCCATTGGTACTTAAGCTTGATGCCAACGAAGATATTAGTGATGTTAAAGCACTTAAAGAAAGATTAGCCCCTGAATTTGAAGCATACCGTAAAATGTATGCTGAATACTATAATTCTTGCAAACATGATAACAGTCCTGCGATACGTGATGCCAATCCTGTAATCATATTATATCCCGGAATAGGAATGTTCTCCTTTGCTAAGGACAAACAAACTGCCCGAGTTGCTGCCGAGTTCTATACTAATGCCATTAATGTAATGAAAGGCGCTGAAGCCATATCTGAATATACTTCCTTACCGAGACAGGAAGCATTCAATATAGAATACTGGCTTTTGGAAGAGGCTAAACTGCAAAGAATGCCTAAACCAAAACCACTTTCTGGTAAAGTAGCCCTCATTACTGGCAGCGCCGGCGGAATTGGTAAAGCTATTGCGCGTAAATTTATTGAAGAAGGTGCATGTGCTGTAATCAATGATAATGATGCTGGCAGATTGCAAAAAGCCAATGATAGCTTTAACAATGAATTTGGTAAAGATGCTTATACCGCAGTAATTTTAGATGTAACTGATGCTGCAAGCATTAAGAATGCTTTTGAAGAGGCAAGTTTAGAGTTTGGTGGAGTAGATATAGTAGTGAATTGCGCTGGTATCTCTATTTCGAAACCAATTGAAGAGCATACTGAAAAAGACTGGGACTTGTTATATGATATTCTTGTTAAAGGGCAATTTCTTATTACCCAGGCAGGTGTAGAGGTAATGCGTAAGCAGGATGTTGGTGGCGATGTGTTGAACATAGTTAGTAAAAATGCGTTGGTTTCTGGTCCAAACAACGCTGGTTACGGGTCGGCTAAAGCTGCTCAGTTGCACTTAAGCAGATTAAATGCCGCAGAACTGGGTGCAGATCATATTCGTGTGAATACCGTTAATCCGGATGCTGTAATATCTGATAGCAAAATTTGGGAAGGCGAATGGGCTGCCGGAAGAGCAAAAGCATACGGAATTAGTGTGCAAGAGTTGCCAGCTTTCTATGCAAAGCGTACCTTGCTTAATGAAGTGATCTTACCTGAAGATATATCTAACGCATGTTTTGCCTTTGTTGGTGGACTCATGAATAAATCGACAGGTAATGTACTGAATGTGGATGGGGGTGTTGCAAATGCCTTTGTTCGTTAACCTTTAAAACCTACACAAATGAAACTTGAAAATTATCACTTAGAATCACATAACAGCGAGCGCCTGGCTAAACATGAACGTCAGCTGGATTTCATTACATCAGAGATTTCTGATGCTCAGAGCATTATTCAGAAACTGGTAGATTTCCAGATTGCTATACCAAGCTGGGCTTTAGGTACTGGTGGGACACGTTTTGGACGTTTCTCGTCGGGAGGTGAGCCTAGAAATATTGAGGAAAAGATTGAAGATGTTGGCTTGCTTCATAAGCTTAATGGCTCAAGCGGTGCTATCTCATTGCATATTCCATGGGATACGGCTGATAATACAAATGCAATTAAAGCTTTGGCTGCACAACATGGTTTACGTTTTGATGCTATGAACTCAAATACGTTTCAGGATCAGCCAGATCAGGCACAGAGTTATAAATTTGGATCATTGCAGCATGTTGATAAAGCGGTTAGGAAACATGCAATTGAACATAATATAGAAGTTATTCGTCAGGGGGTAGAGTTAGGTTCTAAAGCGCTAACTGTATGGTTGGCTGATGGATCTTGTTTCCCTGGTCAGCTTAATTTTAGAAAAGCCTTCCAAAATACTTTGGAAAGTTTACGCGAAATCTATGCAGCTCTGCCAAACGACTGGAAGATATTTGTAGAGTATAAAGCTTTTGAACCTAACTTCTATTCGACAACAGTTGGAGATTGGGGGCAGTCTTTATTATATGCAAACAAACTAGGCCCTAAGGCATATACCCTTGTAGATCTTGGTCACCACTTGCCAAATGCAAACATTGAGCAGATTGTTTCTTTGTTGCTAATGGAAGAAAAGCTTGGCGGTTTCCACTTTAATGATTCGAAATACGGAGATGATGACTTAACTGCAGGAAGTATCAAGCCTTATCAGTTGTTCCTAATATTTAATGAGCTTGTTGAAGGTATGGATGCTCGGGGAATGGATCATAGAGAGGATTTGGGTTGGATGATTGATGCTTCGCATAATGTTAAAGATCCACTTGAAGATTTATTACAATCTGTAGAGGCCATTATGATCGCTTATGCGCAAGCTTTATCTGTTGATCGTGTTGCTTTACAGGATGCACAAGCTATTAATGATGTGGCACGTTGTCAGGAGATATTGCAACAAGCTTTCAGAACTGATGTACGTCCGTTAGTAGCTGAAGCACGTTTACGTACAGGGGCTGCATTAGCGCCACTTGAGGCTTTCAGGACATTTAAAGTGAGACAAGAGTTAATTAGTAATCGTGGATCAAAAACGGTAGCAACCGGGTTGTAATTGATGGGAGTTAAGATGAAGGCGATCCCTGTAATAGCAATTTTTGATGTTGGTAAAACCAATAAGAAGCTGTTTCTTTTTGATGAGAACTATAAAATAGTTTTTGAAAGATCGGCAAGGTTTACAGAAACGATGGATGAGGATGGGGATCCTTGTGAAAATTTGGAAAGTTTAAGGTTATCTGTTTTTGACTCTTTAAGGGAGGTATTCAGAAACCCGGCTTTCGAAATTAAGTCTATTAATTTTGCAACCTATGGTGCCAGTTTTGTTTATTTGGATGAAAATGGTAATCCTTTGGCACCGTTATATAATTACCTGAAAGCATATCCTGAGGAGCTTAAAGAACAGTTTTATAATACTTACGGAGGAAAGGAAGAGTTTTCTAACCGTACCGCATCGCCGGTTTTAGGTAGTTTGAATTCGGGAATGCAGCTGTATAGGATTAAGTATGAAAAGCCTGAATTGTTCAATAGGATAAAATATGCGCTCCATTTACCACAGTATCTTAGTTATCTGATTTCAGGTGAGACCTACTCTGATTTGACCAGTATAGGTTGTCATACCAATTTATGGGATTTCACTAAAAACACTTATCATGAGTGGGTTAAAAAGGAAGGGATATTTGAAAAGTTAGCACCTATTGTTCCTTCGAACAGTGTGATGCCTGCAGCATTTCCGGGCAATAACTATGCTGTAGGAGCGGGGTTTCATGATAGTTCGGCAGCTTTGGTGCCTTATCTTGTGAATTTCCATGAGCCATTCATTTTATTATCTACAGGTACTTGGTGTATTAGTTTTAATCCATTTAATTCTTCTCCGCTTACGGCAGAAGAACTGGAGAATGACTGCCTTTGTTACTTGCAGTATGAGGGCAAACCGGTTAAGGCATCGCGTCTTTTCTCTGGATATGAACACGAGCAGCAGGTAAAACGAATTGCCGCTCATTTTGGTACAGACATTATTACTTATCGAGCTGTTCCATATGATGTAAGGATTATTGAAGAATTGCAGCTTAAAGCCCAAACAGACATTACTTCTTTTGGAGAACGTGATCTGACTGATTTCGCAACCGATATTATTGCATATCATCAGCTGGTTTTAGACCTGGTAAATCAACAATATATAGCTACAAATAGGGTTCTTAAAGGAACACAAGTGAAGCGGATATTTGTAGATGGAGGTTTTAGCAAGAATAGCATATTTATGAATTTACTTGCTGTAGTTTTTCCTGAACTTGAGGTGTTTGCAGCTTTTATGGCGCAGGCAACTGCGGTTGGGGCTGCATTAGCTATTCATAAATCGTGGAATACAAAACCATTGCCAAATGACATTATTGAACTGAAATATTATTCAGTAGTTCAGCACCAGAATTAATTATCGTGAGGCAAATTAGCGGTAATTAATATTGGTTAATTATAGTTTATGAAAATTAAGTCGCCTTAACGGGCGACTTTTTGTATTTAGATAAATTGATAAGTAAAACGCTAGCCAGAATAACAACTAAACCTGTTACCTGAACAATGCTTATAATCTCATTTGCAAAAAATACAGCTAGTAATACAGCAACCACTGGGTTTACATAAGCATAGGTGCTAACCTGAGTTGCGGGGCGAACCTGTAATAACCACACATAGGCACTAAACGCAACTATTGAACCGAATATAATTAGGTAGGCCGTTGACCACCATGCAGATTCGGGTACATTTTGAAATTGAAAGCTATTCATTTCTCCTGCTATAATGCTTCCGGGAACAAACACTATTCCGGCAATCAGCATCTGCCATGCAGTAGAAACTGATGCAGGCGTATTAGGCGCAGGGTGATATTTTGAATACAGGGATCCACCAGCCCAACCGATAGGGCCAATAATCAAAAGGATCATCCCTAAAACATTTCTTGAGTCTTGTTCAACAGAAAAACTAGCAGTGAGCTGTTCCCAGAACAATAGAATTACGCCTAAAAAACCTATAACTAAACCGGCAACAGTAAACTTATTGCTGAAGTTTTCTTTCCATTTACCCTTGTCTAGTATTACAAACCAGATCGCTGCTGACGAAACCATGATGGCAACAAGGCCGCTTGGTAAAAATTGTTCAACCCAGATCACTATTCCATTACCCACACCCAGCATGAGTATGCCACTAACTCCTGCATGGAATATGTTCTTTTTATTAAATACCGGGAGGCCTTTAAAAATACACCAACCAAGTAGAAGTGTACCAGCAATTATGAATCTAAATGCACCTAAAAAGAATGGAGGAAAACCAGCTACAGCCTTAGAAATGAAGAAATAGGTGGAACCCCATACCAGATAAACAATTAAAAAGGCTAATAAGACAAGTAAAAGTGGGGCTGATTTTTGTTGAACAGAGGGCATAATTCTTTTTTAACAAATAGAACGTTTATCAAAGAGAAAATCATTCTTTAATAAATTATATAACAATTCTATTACCAAATATGCCTTGTAGTCTAGTTACAGCTCTTCTCCGGTTGTCAAGTTTATTTCAGGTCTAGCATTAATGGTCACCCCATTTTGATTGATCACTGAATAATCGATTTCAATTGAATTGCTGTTAATCTTTACTTCGTTAATAACGCCACTTCTAATTGCCCCAATTTTTTCCAGAAGATCTACATCATACTTTATAGAATTGTCGGCAAGTTTTTTACACGTAAAACGAAAATCACTTGTTACTAGGATATATTCTGAAGCAGATAGGGCTTTTTCTGCATACTTAAGGTCTCTTGGAGAAGGGAAACTACCAACTAAGGTTCCTTGTTCATTGTATATAGAATTAACGGAACTTACTATGTTACCAGAGGTGTTTATTTTGCTTTTTGTAATTTGAGTAAGGTTAGTGGTCCAAGGTAATATTTCGGAAGTGTAAGGTTCATCTTTACCTGGTATTACCGAAGTGTAACTATTGGTGATTGCATTGGTATTCATGTCAATTTTTGTAAAGTCTTCAATAAAAGGATCAGAAGGATTGTTGATCTGACTCTCTCTCATTTGTCTGACGATGTAAATAGCCTTGTTTACCTCTTTTAGTCTGGTATAAAAATTATATCCGACAGATACTTTGCCTCCGCTTGCAGTTGGAATTTCAGTTGGGTCTTGTGTATAAGTTTGAACTTTTAATTGATTTCCTGAGGCATCAAAATATCCAATCCAGTATTTTTTGTCCTTTGCTCCGGCAATTACGTTGTAGCCTCTACTATCTTTAAACACTAAAACTTTAATAATAAGATTTTGCTTGTCGGTGATTTTTAATTTTAATCTGGAAACTAATGAGTCATTACCTAAGCTTGGGCCGGTATCTGGATCTTTTTCAGCAGGCTTTTTACTGCACCCTGCAATTGCAAGAAATATGATTATAAATAGAGTTAAATGTATTTTCATTAGGTTTAGTTTGGTTCTTTGTTATAACGATTTTGCTGAGGCGTAAACCTTTATTTGTGTTTAGTATCCGTTATGCGGAGCATGATATGGTAAATATATTGTTTTGTATTAAATAGTTAAAGCGGAATGTTAATATTTCGATTAATTATCTATTTTTATGAAGCCCTATTTTGAATTATCCAATTAACAAGATGAAGTATGAAAGTCTCTAAAGGTGCGATTGGAAAATTGCTGATATGTGGTTGTGTTAGTTTGGTGTTAGTAGCAAGTAACTCATTTGCTTCTGCATTCCATCCTGTTTCCCAAAGCAAGACAATCTTTGTTAAGATCAAGCTTAATACTAATGCCGGCATTAGTATTGAAAAGGCCGCATTAAAGTATAACAAGCGAATGGCCTATAGTTTTATGCTAGATGACGGTTATCGATCAGCTTTTTTATGTGCTTATCCGCTGTTAAATGGAGGTAAAATTAGTGCTCCTTTTATTGATGGGTGGCAGAAAGACCAGGGAGGAGATGGTAGTTTATCGAAAGGTCTGTTTTTTTCGGATGGTTGTGGAAATTCAATCCCTTTTCGTATGGGCATTGCAATTAATGCTGCCAGTCTTACTGAAACACCCGAAAACAGAGGGAGTTTATCGTGGTCGGAAGTTAAAACACTTTATAATTCAGGGTGGGATATTTTGAATCACAGTTACCATCATTCCACAAAGCATGGGACCAATTATTCTGAAGAAGTTCGGGAAAATGGTACTGCAGTGTTTAAAGGATTAGGGTTTCAAATGACGCAGTTTATTGTTCCTGGAGGGGAGGGTGATTCTGGTTATCAAGATGAATATGCTAAAGCAGCATTTGATAACGGGATAGTGGCAGTAGGTACTATCAATGGTGCAGGTCCTGTTATAAAAGTTGATAAACCTGTTAATCTTAATCGACTGGTTTATCAAAGGGAATTTATTAAAAGTACTTCAGATAAGGAATTTACCGATATTGATCAGCATTTGCATAAAATAGATTTACTTCTTAAACAACCTGAGGTATTGTGGTATAATGAGTTTACTCATGGTGTTGGGAATGATAATTTATGGGATATTAGTTTGACTTTTCCTGATTTTAAGTACTATATGACCTCAATTGCTAAAAGGTATGGATTAGGTGGAACTGATAATTTGTGGATGGCTCCTTGGCAGGAAGTTTATGAATATATATGGTTGAGAGATCGTATTAAAATAAATACTAAACGAAATGGACAGGATGTGACTCTGGAAGTCATTTTACCTGATATTCCAGCATCTTTTAGACATGCGGCGATGTCCTTTCATCTAAAAACTACTTCAACTTTTATTGTGATTTCTCAAAGTAAGGATATGAAAGTTACTACGAATGGGAAGGAGAAACATAGTTTGATGAATATACAGTTAACTAAATGATGTAATGTCTGAAACAGACGGTAATGTATTCAATCAATTTTATATATTTGCGGACTTGGTCTCCGTAGTTCAATGGATAGAATTTTGGTTTCCGGTACCAACGATATGAGTTCGAATCTCGTCGGGGACACTTGAAAGCTCTTAATTTAAATATTAAGGGCTTTTTTTATACTTTGGTTAGGGTTTAGATTAACTGCTCTTCTTCTCAGATGATTTAAAGAATTTGAAATAACTGAAAATTTTAACTCTGAATCTGTTTAAATATATCCAAATAAATACCGATGCAAAAGCTGTTGATAACAACCCAATCCACAAGGGTTCGTATTTAACGATCATTAAGATTTAACCTTTAAAAATTACATAGACTACAGCGCCTATCAAATGGATAAGCGTAGCTAAACGTAAAAACCTGTAGAACTTACTTCTAACTTTTCGATTTAGGTATTTATTTGTCCCGTTCATGTCAATGAAAGATCATGTAATAAAGTAAAAGATGAAATAGTAATAGTCCAACTAGGGATAGTGGTTCAGATAGGGTGAATTGCTTGTTATTGAGTTCGTTATTTTTCATATAGTGAATATACAAAAAAAATAATTATTAATTCAATTAGGCTTTTGAGCCGATTAAATAAAATAATCGGCTCAATATTTATGATTGGCAATATGAGCAATGGCTTCATTTTACCTAATTGACAAAGGAATTTCACCTATTTCAATTGCATTTGCTAAAGAGTTAGGGTGTGTCAATGGCTTTCTGACAGGTTTAAACAGATTCCACCACCTTATGAAATCATTTTTGCAAGGTTTCCAAGTTGTTTTAGTTTGAATTTGAGGTCATCGGACCAAGGCAAGCCTATGCATAGTCTCATGCAGTTTTCAAACTGGTTTTGTAGGGTAAACATCCGCCCCGGCGAAATACTAATATTCTTTTTAATGGCCAGGTCATATAATTTTATGGTATCAATGTCTTTGTTAAATTCTACCCAAAGTGCAAGCCCTCCTTGTGGCCTACTTACTTTTGTATCTACAGGGAAATACTCAGCAATGGTATGGATATAGTTCTGATAATTGCTTTTTAAAGCACTACGAAGATGGTGAAGATGATTTTCATATCTACCAGTTTTTAGGAAGTTACCAACCGCTTCTTGAATGATAGAAGCTGAAGATATAGAATGAACAAACTTTAATTTAAGTAACTTTTCCTTGTGTTTACCAGGGGCAATCCAGCCAACACGATAACCTGGAGCTAGTGTTTTAGATACAGAACTGCACCATAAAACATTATCCTCCTTGTCGAAAGATTTGCAACATTTTGGTCGCTGAGAACCAAAATAAAGATCGCCATATATATCATCCTCAATAAGGGGAACGCCATGTTTCGCTAAAAGCTCGACAACCTCTTTTTTATGTTCATCAGGCATACAGCTGCCTAAAGGAGTGTTAAAATTAGGAACCAATAAGCAAAGATTAATTTTGGGGATAACCTTTTTTAGGGCATCTATTTCTATTCCTGTAATTGGATGTGTTGGTAATTCCAGTACCTTAAGACCTAAACTTATTGCAAGCTGTAAAATCCCTGAATAGCAAGGACTTTCTACTGCGACAGTATCACCGGGTTTCCCCAAAGCCATAAGGCAAAATGATAAGGCATTCATGCCGCCACTGGTAGTAATCAGGTCATTTTCATTCAAATTTCCGCCCCAGGTTAATGAGCGTACAGCAATCATTCTTCTCAATTTAACATTGCCTTGAAGCGGCTCATATTCTGTACCTCCTTCCTTTAATTCCCGTATAGCATGTAAAATTTCCTTTTTTAGTTTTGCTAACGGCAATAAATTGCCAGATGGAACCCCGATTGAGAACAGTGTAAGGTCATCTCTGCCCATTTTAGCATAAACTTTAGTAATTAATTCATTTGGTTCTTTATCATTAGCGATAAGCGAAGGACGGCTGATGTCCGGAAGAGACAATTTTTGCTGAAGTAATTTACTTACAAAATAGCCTGATTGCGGTTTTGATTCAATTAAGGATTGTGCTTCTAGCTCGAGGAATATACGTTTTGCTGTATTCATGCTAACGCCATGTTCGCGACAAAGCATCCTTACAGAGGGAAGTTTTTCCCCAGCCTTTAAAACTCCATTTCTGATTTGGAAAGCAATTCCATTTGCTATTTCGCTGTATAAATAAACCTTAGCCATTTTTTGAAACTATTAACTGTGTCCATTCAAATTTACAAAACTGGGGCTGTAGTTGTTATGTGTTCTAGGGTAATTTTGAACAGAAATTTTTAGATAGATGACAGAAATAATAAATAAGAAGAAATCTTCCAGCGGTTGGGCTAATGGCTTTATTGGTGTAATTGTATTTAGTGGGTCATTACCGGCAACAAGAATAGCCGTTTTGGATCTCGATCCGGTATTTCTAACAGTTGCGCGTGCAACTATTGCAGGAGTACTTGCGCTCTGTGTTCTGTTGATTTTTAAAGAAAAGCGGCCTACACAGAAGCAGATATTTCCTTTACTTATTGTCGCATTAGGCGTGGTGGTTGGTTACCCTCTTCTATCCGCATTGGCTTTGCAACACGTTACTTCTGCGCATTCTATTGTTTTTCTGGGGATGTTGCCACTTGCCACCGCCATCTTTGGAATAATGCGTGGGGGAGAACGTCCTCCTGCAATATTTTGGCTTTTTTCAATAGTGGGCAGTCTTTTGGTTGTAGGATATTCAATTACACAAGGTTTTGCTGCTTCTCCTATTGGAGATGTTCTGATGCTAGCAGCCATTATTTTATGTGGACTTGGATATGCTGAGGGAGCCAAACTCTCCAAGACACTTGGGGGCTGGCAGGTAATCTCCTGGGCATTGGTATTGTCCTTGCCAGTAATGGCACCGCTAACATTCTTTTTGCGCCCAGAATCATTTGCTGCTGTTAGTATAGCGGCCTGGTTTAGCCTAGCCTATGTTGCTTTGTTTAGTATGTTTATTGGCTTTATCTTCTGGTATCGGGGCTTGGCTCAGGGGGGTATTGCAACCGTAGGGCAGTTACAACTATTACAACCATTTTTTGGTTTGGCACTAGCAGCTACTTTACTTCATGAGCAAGTAAGCTCGGGTATGTTAGGGGTAACTGTCGGCGTAATTCTATGTGTTGCCGGAACCAAGAAATTTGCCAAATAATAAATAGATTTACGAATAAAACCTGTACTTATGTTTATACCTAGTATGTTCAAATTTGATAGCGAAGCTGAAAAAATTGCCTTTATGAAGCAATATAGTTTTGCAACAATAATTACCACTAATAATAATGTTCCTTTAGCCACACAATTACCTTTTGTTATAACTGAAAGGGAGGGTAAGTTGATTTTAAGTGGTCATTTTGCATTAGCTAATGAGCAGCCTAAATACATAGAAGAAAATACTTCATTGGTTATCTTTACCGAACCTCACGCTTATATTTCGCCTTTACATTACGACAAAAGAGAAAGTGTGCCTACCTGGGACTACATTGCTGTACATGCTTATGGGAAAGCAAAAATTATTACAGATGAAGACTCTAAGCTTAAAACATTAGAAGAAATGATTATGGTTTATGAACAGGGTTACCTGGAACAGTGGAATAGTCTTTCTGATAAGTTTAAAAAAGGGATGATAAAAGGAATTGTTGCTTTTGAATTAGAGGTCTCCGACTTGCAGGGACAGAAGAAATTAAGTCAGAACAAATCTGAAGTAGAGCGCCAAAGGATTATTGATCAACTGGAGAAAAGTGAGAGTTCAGTAGAAAATGACTTAGCAGATCATATTAGGAAAACTATCTAAGTCTCATTATATGAGCCCCTTCGGTTTTTATACTTTAAACACAAATAGGCAAGTAAAGCACAAAAGCACATCATTAAAATCATTGGATATGCAGTACGGTTATAGAGTAAACTTAGTACTGATGTAATCAAAAATGCAGATAGATAGCTTAGTGCTCCGACCAACGCAGAGGCAGATCCGCTGAATGAAGGGATGGATCCGATATACAAAGAAGTCGTATTGGGAAGAATCAAGCCAAGCATAGACAGGAATATAAAAATCAAACCCAGTAAAACCGGGAAAGAACCATTAAAGTGCAATGTAATTATCAGTAATAAGCCTGTAACCAATTGGCAAGTGATGGCAAATTTGGTGATTCTTTGAACCTCAAAATGCTTCAGTAACTTTGTATTAAGTATTCCTGTAAAGATTACTCCTATGGCCAAAGCCGAAAACATAAAGCCGAATTGCTTTTTACTTAGCCCATAAATCTGTGTAAATATAAATGGCGAAGCTGTAATAAAAGAAAATGCCGCGCTGTTGCTAATGGCTCTCACCAAAGCATAATTAATAAATGCTGGATGTTTTAGACAATAGGAGTAGCTGTTTAATATGCCCGAAACATTTAGTCTTTTATCATCTGATGCAGCTTTTCCTGCAGGTAAAACGGTTAAACATCCAACCAGCCCTAATCCTGAAACAACTGCCATAATTAGAAATAAATACTTCCAGGTAGATCCTTCGGCTAACATACCTCCAGCTATAGGTGATAATATTGGAGAAACGCCCATTATTATCTGCAAAATAGTGAAAACGTGAGCTGCATTTTTATCCTTATAGATGTCGCTAACCAACGCTCGGCAAATTACCTGACAGGCACTTCCTGCAAGTCCCTGGATAAATCTGAGCGCTAAAAATAAAGAGAAGGAATTGGTTAGTAAGCAGCAAATGCTGCAAAGAACATAGACCGTTAAGCCGATTCTTAAAGGTGTTTTTCTTCCCCACACATCAGATAAAGGGCCAATAAGTAATTGACCAAAAGACATACCGAAAAGAAATAATGTTACTGTACTCTCAATACGAACAATCGGCACTTTGAAATAATTGGCCATTATGCCAAATGCGGGTAAATAGATGTCAATGGAGATGGAGCCTATTGCTGTTAAAATGCCTAAAGTTAAAGTTATCAATAAGGGCTTCGCATTGATTTTCATCTGTGTATTGAGTAACTGATTTTATGATCAGTAAAACTAATTTTATTATTGGCTCCTTTGCAAATTTTGCTAGTAAATAAAAAAGCTTTTATTAGGATTAAAGCTAAAATATCAGGTCAGTGCAGGATGCAAGTTCAAATGAATATGCCTATTTTTAAAATTCAAGATAACCAGATACGACACATCAGCTATGAACAAATTGAGACTATTAATAGCAGTCCAGATATTTTCTATTCTTACCATTCAAAATACTAAGGCCTTTCAGCAACAACCATCAAAGATTGATCGTAAAGCTGTAGTTACCAGGCATAACATTACTGTCACTGATAGAAATTTAAAAGGGCCAAGTCAGGTGGGGAATGGTGAGTTTGCTTATGGTTTTGATATTACAGGCATGCAAACCTTTACTCAGGCTGGTAATACTATGTCTAACTGGGGTTGGCATGAGTTTCCCTTACCTACTTCAGAAACACCTGCGGACTTTAAAGGACAGGAATGGGAAGCGCAAGGGCGAATGATCAGGTACGATATTCAAAACAAAGAGCAAGAAAAGCTTTCTGATTGGATGAGGGGCAATCCGCAACGCATCAATCTCGGTAGACTAGGCCTCATACTAAAGAAGAAAGATGGAACAAAGGCTGTACTAAATGATTTGCAAAATCCGGTTCAAAAAGTAGATCTCTGGACCGGAATAGTCACCAGTACATTTGAACTGGAAGGGCGTAAGATAAAAGTAACAACCGCTGGACATCCTACACAAGACGCCATAGCTGTCAAAATAGAAGCAGATAACCTGAATGATGGTCTTATCGGTGCATTTATTGAATTTCCTTATGCTTCAATGGGGGAATTTGGAAATGGAGCAGACTGGAATAACCCAGGTAAACATAGTACAGAGGCCGTATTTTCTAATGGAAGGACAGACTTTCACCGACAGTTGGACAATACAGAATATGATGTTAGGTTAGAATGTAAGAATGGAGGAACGATAAAAGAAACAAAAGCACATAGATACGAACTTCAGTTTGCAGGTAAGGATCAGGCAGAAATCAGCCTTTCTTTCTCTAAAAAACCTATAAAATCTAACTTACCAACTTTCCAGCAGACCAATAATGAGAGCATTAAGAAATGGGAAAACTTCTGGAAAAGCGGAGGGGCAATAGACTTGTCTGAAAGTAAAGATCCGAGGTGGAAAGAACTGGAAAGGCGTATAGTGCTCTCGCAATATGTTATGGCTATCAATGAGGCAGGATCTTTACCCCCACAAGAAAGCGGATTGGTTAACAATGGTTGGTATGGTAAATATCACTATGAAATGATGTGGTGGCATGGTACACATTATGCGCTGTGGGACAGGTGGCCATTACTTGATCCAAGTTTAAAAGCATATGGAGATCATTTGGAATCATCTGCGGCAAGGGCGAAAAAACAAGGGTATGAAGGTGCCAGATGGCCGAAAACCATTGGAGACCATGCCCGTTGGGAATGGCCTTTAGAAATCACAGCCTTATTGATTTGGCAACAACCACACCCAATATTCTTCGCGGAACTGGATTACAGGGCTCATCCAAATGAGAAAACGCTTAATAAATGGAAGGATGTGGTATTGCAATCTGCTGATTTTATGGCTTCGTATGCACATTATAACAAGGAGCAAAACCGATATATCCTGGGCTACCCCCTACAGGTGGTTTCCGAAAATGCAGATCCTCGCACTACAATCAATCCTACGTATGAGCTTAGTTATTGGCGTACAGGTTTAAAAATTGCTCAGGAATGGCGCAAGAGATTGAAAATGCCGGCAAGTCAGAAATACACAGACGTATTGGATAAATTATCACCACTTCCGGTAAAGGATGGACTGTATGTTTCATGGGAAAACATTGATGACATGTGGAAAAACTACACCTTTGAGCACCCTGCTTTGATTGGTGCATATGGTATGTTACCAGGTGATGGAGTTGATGTGCCTACAATGGAAAGAACATTAAAAAAGGTAGGTGAGACCTGGAAATTTAGCCATACCTGGGGATGGGACTTCCCTATGCTAGCCATGTGCGCTGCAAAACTAGGCCAAGGGGATAAAGCATTAGATTATTTGCTCAACTACCCCGGTTTTCGTTTAGAAGAACATGGTTTGGTTGACGGAGGCGGACCGTTTCCTTATTTTCCAGGCAATGGCGGTTTGCTTTACGCAGTGGCCATGATGGCTGCTGGGTGGGATGGCGCACCTGCCGGCAACGCTCCGGGTTTTCCTAAAGACGGCTCATGGGTAGTAAAATGGGAAGGGTTAAAGAAAGCGTTATAACTATTACTTAGTTCTCCCATTTGCCCAAATATCTTTAATCGTATCTTCGTCGCCATGGCCATTAGGCACCGCTGCACTACGGTTATTGGCGTCGTACCATTTCTTATCTGTAAGTCTTGTCGTTTGTCTGCTTCCTGGCATTTCAAGAAACCCATTAGGGTCAGCTTTTGCAAGCCAATTATAGGCGTAGTGTAACCAATCACGACGATACTGATCATTTTGTTTTGCAAACCAACTGATCTCATCATAACCCCAAACATAGATGTCTCCAACTGGTTTGCCCGGGGATTTGCTTGCCCCAAAGTTGTCAAGTTCAACTAAGTAGGGTAGGTGCTCACATGACCAGCCGCTTGGAGTTATGCCCCCTTTGCTGCGGTTAAAAAGAGCATCTGAATGTCCAACTTTAAGAATTGCCTCTTCAGGTTTTTCCGGTGTTTCCAAAATTCTTAAGGGAAAGGAATGAAAGTCCATTAATAATTTACCTTCACGTAAAAAACCACCACTTGGCACGTGTGAATCACATATCAGCATATTTCTTCTTGCATGTTTAGCCGCATATCCTCTAATCAGATTCAATACCTGTGCGTAATGATCAAGGTTCTGGTCATTTTTATTCATTAGCTCAACCTGACCAAAGTGTATGCCCTCAATGCCCGCATCTATGTATGAAGCAGCAAGAAAATAGAATAAAAGTTTAGTCTCAGGTCTGCTGATGTCGGGCACCCCAGAATTACCCCAATGCTTATTCATCCTTCCATCGGCATATAGAATGTCCGCATAGCGAAAGTTTCGTTTTTCTGCTGGAAGATTAAGCGCTTTAAAAGCCCATTCCGGTACTGGGACCTTTTCAATTTCAGGAGTTACAATTTCAAAAATACATGCTTGTAGTATAATATCCGGATCTATCTTGTGTACTCTCGCGGCAAATTGCTTTTCCTGTTCAAAGTTTTTTAGAAGATCAGCCTCACCTCCCCATTGGCAAACTGCACGACCGATAAACTTGGCGCCAATATTTTTAATCATCCTTAGGTTATCATCAAAATTACCTTCCCCTGTAAGCATTCTTTGCATGGTTATAGACCGATCTAAATAATTTTCAAGTACTTTTCTGGAGATTTTACCCTTGAATTTGTAGTCAGTTTTTTCTGGAGAGATAGGTTTCGATGTTGTTATTGCGGCCTTGGTTGAAGTAGTCAGGCAAATAAAAGTCAGTACTATTAATGTAGCTCTTAGCATGTCTAATGGTTATGTGAAATATTTGGTCGACTAAATTTATGTTATTTTGTTTATTAAAATAGCTATTTGAGTCCTCCATTTTTCACTAAAGGTCTCCATGTTTAGTAGTGCTTATATTTATTCTGATATTTTTCTCATTATAAATGCCTTTTTTAAAAATAAAAAGGCATTTTTGCAGCCGTAAAGCAGTGAAAATCATGTAAAGAATTTAGTGTATATGGAAGAGGAAGTTGTTGTAGAAATCGCAAGGCTATTGGAGCTTGAAGACGATGCTCAATTAAAGGTTTATTTAGATGATCTGAATATTTCGGACGTAGAACATCTGATAGACGAACTCCCCCAGTACGCGGTAAAATTTATTGAAACATTATCTGTTAAAAGGGCTGTAAACGTATTCCGTATCCTTGATTTTCCTACTCAGGAAAAGATCATTAAAAAGCTTCCAGGTAATAAGTTAGCAGAACTAATCAATTTACTTCCACCGGATGATCGTACTTCACTTTTTAGTGAACTGAAAGGTGATGCTGTTAAAAAACTGATTATACTTTTGCCCGCTAAAGATAGGATAGAGGCACTTTCACTTCTTGGTTATGAGGAAGATAGTGTGGGTAGGTTAATGACTCCAGACTATGTTGCTGTTAAAAAGGACTGGACTGTAACCCGTGTACTTTCGCACATCAGACGTTACGGTAAAAACTCTGAGACCATTGATGTAATCTATGTGATTGATAAGGATGGCATACTGTTGGATGACATCAGGATCAGGGAAATCTTACTTGCAGATCCCGAAGCTAAAATAGGAGACCTTACGGATAAACGATTAATTGCTTTAAAAGCAAGTGACCATCAGGAAGAAGCCATTAATATATTTAGGATGAATAACAGGGTTGCATTGCCTGTTGTTGATGATAACAACGTATTATTAGGTATAGTGACGGTTGATGATATCCTATGGATTGCGAACGAAGAATATACTGAAGATATACATAAAATTGGGGGTACCCAAGCCCTAGATGAGCCTTATCTAGATATGCCTATTCTAGGTTTGTTTAAAAGAAGGATTGGCTGGCTTGTTGTACTTTTTCTTGGAGAGATGCTTACCGCTACGGCGATGGCGCATTTTGAAGCTGATATTGCTAAAGCAGTTATTTTGGCAATGTTTGTTCCTTTAATTATTTCCAGTGGAGGTAATAGCGGTTCTCAAGCATCTACGCTAATTATTCAGGCCATGGCTCTTGGCGAAATCACCATTGGTGATTGGTGGAGAGTTATGCGAAGAGAGATTATCTCTGGCTTGATGCTAGGGCTTGTGTTGGGTTCAATAGGTTTCCTAAGAATTTTTGCATGGACCTTCTTTACTGATATGTATGGTCCGCACTGGATGCTTATAGGTATAACTGTTGGGGTGGCATTAGTAGGCGTTGTATTATGGGGCTCACTTGCCGGATCAATGCTTCCTTTATTGCTTAAAAAACTTGGCGCTGACCCTGCAACCTCATCTGCGCCGTTTGTTGCCACGTTAGTGGATGTAACAGGCTTGATCATCTATTTCTCTGTAGCAGTGCTGTTCCTCACGGGAGTGCTGTTGTAGCGCTTTCTGATAGAAGATATATTGTTGGTGATGATGGTGCGAGCCTAGTATTGGAAGAAATACGATAAAGTGATAGCGACAATTATGTTTATACCGCCGTCATCCTGAATTTATTTCAGGACCTCGCACTAGTTAGGCTTCCTTTCTCTTGAGAGGTCCTGAAATAAATTCAGGATGACGATAGTAAAAAAAGTAATCGTGTAAAAATGACCATATACAAAAGCGCCTGTATCAATATTATTGATACAGGCGCTTTTGTAAAATTTTAAACTCTTAACTGTTAAATTTTTAACCGTTAAACGTTAAAACGGAAGTGCATAATATCTCCGTCTTCAACAACGTAAGTTTTTCCTTCAACGCTTAGTTTTCCGGCATCTTTACATGCATTCTCAGAACCTAGAGTTACGAAGTCATTATATTTAATTACCTCAGCACGGATAAATCCTTTTTCAAAATCTGTGTGAATTACACCGGCAGCCTGAGGCGCAGTAAATCCTTTTGTAATCGTCCAGGCTCTTACTTCCTGTACACCGGCTGTAAAGTAAGTGTATAGGTCTAATAATCTGTAAGCAGCGCGGATTAGTTTATTTACACCCGACTCAGTTAAGCCTAAATCAGCAAGGAATTCCTGACGTTCTTCATAGCTTTCAAGCTCAGCAATCTCAGATTCAATTTTAGCAGAAATAACCAATACCTCAGCGTTTTCATCTTTTACTGCTTCTTTAACACGCTCAACATAAGCATTGCCATCTATAACTGAATTCTCATCAACGTTACAAACGTACATTACCGGTTTTTGAGTAAGTAAGCCTAAATCCTGAATAAATTCAAAATCTTCAGCTGCAACTGCTGCCGAACGAACAGATTTACCACTCTCAACGTGAGTTTTTATAACACTTAGAATATCGAAAGTTCTTTTGGCATCTTTATCAGTTTTAGCCATTTTTTCAACCTTCTGAATACGTTTTACAACAGTATCCAAATCCTTAAGCTGTAATTCAGTATCAATAATTTCTTTATCACGGATAGGGTCTACCGATCCATCAACGTGAATCACATTTCCATCATCAAAACAACGTAAAACGTGAATGATCGCGTTTGTTGCTCTAATGTTACCTAGAAACTGATTACCAAGACCTTCTCCTTTTGAAGCTCCTTTAACCAAGCCGGCGATGTCTACAATTTCAATTGTATTCGGTACAATTCGGTTAGGGTTTACGAGTTCTGCAAGTTTAGTTAATCTATCATCCGGAACAGTAATAACACCAATATTTGGTTCGATAGTACAGAAAGGGAAGTTCGCAGCCTGAGCTTTTGCGTTAGATAAACAGTTAAATAAAGTAGATTTTCCAACATTTGGTAAACCAACTATACCACATTGTAATGCCATGTATGTTTTTTTCTTGATTTGGCGCAAAGGTATCAATTTTTTAAAAATATTCTTTATGTTTAGGCAAGCTAAAAGCCTTTAAAAAAACAATACAATTAAACATGGAAGATTTTGAGAAAGAAAATCCTGAGGAAACAACACAAAATGAACCTCAGGAAGTAGAAGAAGTTTTGTTGACTGTAACAGAAGACATTCGTAGTTACATATACGAAACAGCCAGGTGGACCAAATTTCTATCTATCGTAGGCTTTGTATTAACCGGAATCATGATCCTGTTTTCATTTAGTACAGGAGCAATAATAACTGCAATGAACGTCAGCTTAGGGGGTGCAGCAAATAACCCTTGGGCAGCATTTGGAGGAGGTTTCCTTACAGTTTTGGTTCTGTTATTTGCTTTGCTTTATTTTTACCCAAGCTTGTTATTGTTTAAATATGCTAATTCGGCAAAACAGGCCGTATTATTTGGAGATCAGCCGGCGCTAAGTGTAGCAATGGGCAAAATGAAGTCGTTCTTTAAGTTTTGGGGTATCATTACCATTACCGTATTAGGTCTTAATACTATTTCTTTCCTTTTGGGAGTTGTAGCTCTTTTAGGTGCAGGTAGCGTAGCCTCTTAATCTAAGCACAAAACATATTTTACAAGGTTCCGTTAGCATATATCGGAACCCTGTTTTCTATAGTATGTTTAAAACTCCTGATTTCCTTTTTTAATAAACTCTCAAAGTAAGGATTTAATAATCTGGCTAAACCTAGGCCAACCCCTCCAATAGGAGGATGATAAGATAAAACCACCTTTAAAATTGTACCTGTTTTATCGGCTGTTTCAGTAAATTTAACCCGGCCAACATGACTTATCAATGAACTTGGAGAAGAACGCCATCCAATTAAACGATTCGGTTCATCCTTAATAATCTCTGCATCCCAGTCTATCGAAAATAAGCTGCCCATTACATTGGTTTTCCAATGAGACAGGTTTTCATCAATCACCTCCACATTTAGCAAGTGCTTAATACTTCCCGGAAGGTTATTTAAATCGCGCCAGTAAGCGTACACTTCATTGGCAGGTCTATCTATTTCAAATTCGCCCCTAATATTTATTGCTCTCGGTTTATTGCTATCAATGCCAAGTTTTTCATAAAAGAAACATCTGCCTGTAAACCCTCTGTAAGCCATGTAAGCCCCATATAAAAACTGCGCTTTAAGTGGGCGTCTTATACCTCTGGTCATTAAAATACCGCTTAACAGTACCGAAACCATACGCTCTGTAAGACCTATGTTCTCGTAATGATGCTTTTCAATGGAGAATTTTCCCGACCTAAGTTTCAAATTAGTTTCATGTGTTTTCATTAGATGGCTCATTTTATTGGCTATAATTACAGAATAACAGTTCTGTAATAGATAAGTTTTAATATTTGCCGAAATCGTTTATTTTTATGACAAAATCATAGAATTTTTAACACCACTTTAATCGCAATTTTAAAGTTCTTATCTAACCATACACAATGAAACTATTAAAAACCTATTCCGCTGCGGCTTTATGTTCATTATTGTTTACTGCAAACAGTTATGGGCAATCAAGCGTAGCAGCACCTAAACCTTATGGTGCGGTTCCTAACAAAAATCAGTATGCGTGGCAACAAATGGAATATTATATGTTTATCCATTTTGGCCCAAATACATTTACAGATAAAGAGTGGGGGCATGGCGATGAAGATCCAAAGGTATTTAATCCTAAAAAACTAGATGCTCGCCAGTGGGCACGTACAGCAAAAAATGCAGGTATGAAAGCAATCATCATTACGGCTAAACACCATGATGGTTTTTGCCTGTGGCCAAGTAAATTCAGTAAACATACTGTTAGAGAAAGCGCTTGGAAAGACGGCAAGGGAGATGTGTTAAAAGAACTATCTGCAGCCTGTAAAGAGTACGGTTTAAAATTCGGAGTTTACTTATCTCCATGGGATCGTAACCACCCTGAATACGGTACTCCTAAATACAATGATGTATTTGCCAATACACTTAATGAAGTACTGAGCAATTACGGAAGTGTTTTTGAGCAATGGTTTGATGGTGCAAATGGAGGCGAGAAAAAGCAAGCTTACGCCTGGCCTAAGTTTTATAATGTAGTTCGTAAAAACCAACCTCAGGCAGTAATATTTAGTGATATCGGTCCGGATATTCGTTGGATGGGTAATGAAAGAGGTGTTGCAGGAGAAACCAATTGGTCTACCTTAAATACTGATGGCTTTGGAGTAGGAGCAGAGGCTCCAGAAGGTAAAGTGCTTAATACAGGAAATGAGAATGGTAAATACTGGATTCCTGCGGAGGTTGATGTGTCTATCAGACCAGGTTGGTTTTATAGTGCCAATACCGATAATCAGGTTAAAACACTTGATCAGTTAGAATCTATTTACAACACTTCAGTTGGACGTAATAGTAACTTGTTGTTAAATGTGCCGGTAAATCGTGATGGTTTAATCCACCCAACGGATTCTACCAGATTAATGGAATTCAAAAAGTATCTTGATGTAGCTTACAAAACTGACCTTGCAAAGGGTAAAAAAGTAACAGTAAGTAACATCAGAGGAAAAGACAAGAAGTTTACTGCGCAAAACTTAACCGACGGAAACAACGAGACTTATTGGAGTACCGATGATCAGGTTAAAAATGCAGTGATTACTATCGATTTGGGTAAAGAGACTGAATTAAACCGTATTGTACTTCAGGAGTATATTAAACTAGGGCAAAGAGTTAAATCTTTCTCTGTAGAATATCTGGAAGGATCTGAATTTAAACCTTTAGATACTCAAACTACTATTGGACATAAAAGAATTTTAGTATTCCCAACTGTAAAGACCAGCAAAATCAGGGTAAACATTTTAGAATCAAATGCCTGCCCGGTACTTTCAAGCGTACAACTTTACAAAGCACCGGACTTATAGGCATTAGTTCTGGGGTACAGATGGTAAACTTAAATGCTTAACCTTTTTTTGGTATGCCCAATAGACAACTATTGGGTATACAAATAGGTTAAACAAAGTATTGGTTATTAAACCTCCAATAACCACAATTGCTAAAGGTTTAGAAGCTTCTGAACCTATTCCTGTTGATAATGCAGCTGGCATTAAACCAATTGCAGCCATTAGCGCTGTCATAATTACCGGACGCATCCTGCTGGCAACACCATCTCTCAGTGCATCAGCAAAAGTCCAATCAGGACGATGTTTTAACTCAACCATGTTGCTTTTAAATCGGGTAATCAGAATTACACCATTCTGCACACATATTCCAAACAAGGCAATAAACCCAATCCCTGCCGAAATATTAAAGTTTACTCCGGTAGCCAGCAGGGCAAGTATGCCACCAATCATGGCAAACGGCACATTGTTTAATACCAATAATGAATCTTTGATGTTTCCGAACAGTACAAACAGGATGAAAAATATAAGTAACAAACTGATAGGTACAGCTTCCGACAAACGACTGGTAGCTCTTTGTTGGTTTTCAAAATCACCTGCCCATTCCAGTTTATATTCTTTAGGAAGTTTAATTTGAGCCTTTACTTTTGCTTGTGCTTCGGCAATAACACTTCCCATATCTCTACCTCTTATCGAAAATTTAATAGCTCCATAGCGTTCGTGTTTATCCCTGTAAATGATACTAGGGCCTGTAATTTTACGAATAGTAGAAATCTCACTTAAAGGGACTTTAGCGCCAGAAATAGTAGGGATGCGTAAGGCTCCAATTGAAGCTTCATCTTTTCTGAAGTCTTCAGGATAGCGGATTCTAAGATCAAACTTTCGCTCTCCTTCATAAATCTGGGTGGCTGCTTTACCGCCAATAGCCATTTCTATAATAGAGTTTGCATCCTCAGTTCTAACTCCATACAGAGCCATTTTGCTTTGATCCAGGTTGATCTGCAATTCAGGCTGACCTAAATTTCTAAGAATCCCTAAATCTTCAATTCCGTTAACTGTTTTTAGGATGTTAAATATTTGTTGTTCATGCTTTTCAATAAAGGTATAGTCGTTGCCAAACATTTTAACAACAATAGACCCCTTTACGCCAGATACCGCTTCTTCTACGTTATCAGAAATAGGCTGAGAAAAGTTTAAGCTAATACCGGGGTAGCCTTTCAGTTTTTCCTGCATACGCTCTACCAGTTGCTCTTTGGTTTGCTTGCGTTTCCATTCCGATTTAGGATAAATGTCGACCAGGAATTCCATATTGTAAAATCCGGTAGCATCGGTGCCGTCATTTGGCCTGCCGGTTTGCGAAATCACCTGTTTTACCTCCTCAAAGCTTAAGAATATCTTACGCATTTCGTTTGAAAGCTTTTTGGTTTCATTCAACGAAACGCTTAGCGGGGCACTTGCTCTTACATATATCGATCCCTCATCTAGCGTAGGCAAAAACTCTGTACCTAAAAATTTAAAGCTAAACAGTCCAACCACAAGTATGGCCATAGCTATACCAAATACAAGCTTTCGGGCTTTAAAACATGCCGTGTAAACTCGCATCACAACTTTTGTGAGAAACTCTAAAAATATATTGTGTTTCTCTTTAACGTTCTTTCTCAGCAATACACTGGCCATTGCGGGCACAAGTGTAAAGGTTAATAATAGCGCACCTAACAATGCAAAACTGAGTGTCCATGCCAATGGTGAGAACATTTTACCCTCTACCTTTTCGAAAGTGAAGATTGGCATTAAACCGGTAATGATAATCAGCTTGGCAAAGAAAATACCCTTTCCATTTTCCAGACAAGCTCTTTTAATGATACCCAATTTACTCATCCGGTTAAATTTCTCTGTACCGTTTTTATGGGAGTTGTAATCGAGGGCCACAAAAATCCCTTCAACCATTACTACCGCACCATCTATGATGATCCCGAAATCTATGGCTCCCATAGACAGTAAATTGGCCGACATTCCCTTTAGTTTTAAACAAATAAAGGCGAAGAGGAGTGCCAATGGGATAATTACCGAAACAATCAATGTGGTTCTCCAGTCGGCCATAAATAAGAACACAATCAGAGTGACAAAAATGATCCCCTCAAGCATGTTGTGCATTACCGTATGAGTGGCAAAGTTTACCAGATCCTCACGGTCATAAAATGGACTTATCTTTACATCACCCGGTAAAATGTTTTCATTTACATCCTTAATTTTCTCTTTAAGGTCGTGTATTACCTCACTTGGATTTTCGCCTTTGCGCATAACAACTATGCCCTCAACAACATCAGGATCATGATCTCTACCAACTTGCCCTAACCTTGGTAAGGCCGATTCTGTAACCTCGGCAATGGTTTTAACATATACCGGCGTGCCATTAAAGTTATCTATAATGATGTTCTTGATCTCATCGATGTTGTTTAAAACACCAATTCCGCGAACTACATAAGCTTGTCCGCTTTGCTCAATTACATCACCACCAACATTAATATTGCTCTTAGAAACAGCATCAAAAAGCTCAGTTGCGGTAACCCCATACTGTAAAGATTTCTGAGGATCAACGGTGATTTGGTAGGTTTTAACTTCTCCACCAAAGCTTACCACATCGGCTATGCCGGGTACAGAAAGCAGTTCACGTTGTACCACCCAATCCTGCAAGGTTTTTAGTTCCCGAACAGATTTCTTATCACTCTTAAGTGTATAGCGGAAAATCTCTCCTGTAGGACCATATGGAGGTTGTACTTCTGGTTTTGCACCAGAAGGGAGGTCGGCCTCATCCAAATGATTGTTAATTTGTACCCTTGCAAACTGATAGTCAACATTGTCTTCAAAGGTGACTTTAACTATCGATAATCCAAATAGAGAAGAAGAGCGGATACTTGTTCTTTTCTCAGTAGGGTTCATCGCAATTTCGAGTGGTCGGGTAACAAACTTTTCAACCTCTTCGGCACTACGACCGGGCCATTGTGTTATAATGGTTACGTTGGTGTTAGTTACATCCGGAAAAGCCTCAATAGTAGTGTTCTTGAAACTTAGATATCCCGCCAGCACTAAAATAAAGGTGGCAAAAAATACGAAGTATTTATTTTTAAGGGAAAAGTTTATGATCGACTTAATGAATTGATTCATTACTGTAAGTTAAGTGGTTATTGAGGTTTCAAACTGTCGTACAGAAATAGTTGTTTAGAGGCAACAACCCGGTCGCCGGCATTAAGGCCCTTGCTGATGTAAGCCTTGTCTTCAAACTTTCTACCTATTTCTATTTCCTGAATGCGTACTTTTTTTACAGGATCAAGTACCAGTACGTAGTATTTATTGTTGTCAAAAATGAGACAATCTGTACTTACCACCGGCAAAGTTGCACCATTTCGGGTGGCAATTTGTACAGTTGCCATCATTCCCGGTTTCAATAAATAACCGGGGTTATCAATCACTACGCGTGCATTCATTACCTTACTGTCATTGTCTAATATGTTGTATATCTTACTTATTTTACCTTTAAATGCCTTGTCTGGATAAGATAGGATTGAAATGTTAACCTCATCGCCCTCTTTAATTTTGGAGATGTCTGATTCGTAAATATTAACCAAAGCCCATACGTCAGAAAGGTCGGCTATGGTAAATAAGTTTGCATTATTGTCTGGTCTAACCTGCATATTGCTGGTTACGTTTTTATCGATAATGAAACCAGATATTGGTGCCTTTAATGCATAAGTACCATTTTTATTGCCTCCATTTAATGATAAAATAGATTTGCTTCTTTTGTCTTCGGCCTGTTTAACCAGCAAATCATTTTTTGCCTGATCAAGATCTCTTTCCGAAGCCAATCCGCTTTTAAACATATCCTCAGTAAGTTTTACGCTGCGTTGGGCATTCCTTAACTCTGCCGAAGAGCTGATGGCTTCCTTATCAAAGCCTGCCATTTCAGCACTGGTCATGGTGGCTAGTAGTTGTCCTTTACTTACACGATCACCAAGTTTGGCCGGAACATTTTGAACCAAACCACTTACCATAGGGTAAACTTTAGACATCCGTTCTTCGTTGGCCGTAATCTTTGCCGAGAAATTAAGGTCGGCCTGGTTATTAGCACCCTGTACCGTATCTATTTCCAGTCTTTTCAATAAAGAGTCTGTAACTACAAAATTATCCTCCTTAGGAACCTCTTTTGACTGCTCCGAGCAGCTTGGTAAAAGTATAACAGCGGCAGAGAAAACAGTGATCGCGCCGATTGTTTTAATGATTTTTTGCATGTGTGCGTTATTTAAAAATGGTTGATCCGGTAACAAAATTGATTTCTTCCTTGGCGTTCATCCGCTCGTATTTTAGCGTGTTCATTTGCAGCGTATTCGCTTTGTAAGAATCATAGAAATCCATAAACTCTAGTAAGCTGATGTTTCTGTTTTTAAAGTTTTTAATCACTTCTACAATCAGTTTGTCAAAATCAGAATTGAAATTGCTATCAAAACCACGGTATAGTTTTTCTGTCCTTAGTGCCGAAGCATAACTGTTATACACTTCATTTTCCAGAATTGCTTCTTGCTGATTTAGATTAGAACGCCCTTCGTCAATTGCAATTTTCGCCTTCTTTATTTCTCCCTGATTTCTGTTAAATAAAGGGATTGGAAGTTTTATTCCGATACCTGTATACTTGTCTGGATAACCACCTCTGCGGTCATAAGTAAGAGACAGCTCTACATCAGGTACAGCATTGGCCTTTTGTAATCTTAAGTTGTTTTCCGCATATGCGATTCCTGTTTTAGCCAGCTGAAGATCTGCACGATAGGTTATTGCTGTATCAAGTAGGTTGCTATATGCTTTTTTATCCGGCTGATAATTGTTTTCCTCATCTGCAGAAACAACTAAAGCAAGATTTGCATCAGGCTTGATGTTTGTCATTAGTTTAATCTGAGTTTGCAGGTCTTCAATATCATTAAGCAGACTGTTGTATTCGCCTTGCAGACTGTATAAAAGAGATTTAATCCTTATGATATCCTTCATGGCAACATTTCCCATCTTTAATTGTTGCTCATTAGCGCTCAATAAAAGTTTTAAGGAATTAATCTGCTCCAGATACACTTTGGCAGATTGCTGATCATAATAAGTCTTGTAAAAAGTAGAACTGAGCGTATAACGCAAGGTGCGCATCAAATCGAAATATTCATATTCGGCCAGTTTAACTCCAGTTGTAGCCAGCTTAATATTTTTATTACGCTTACCGGCAAGCTTAATCATTTGAGATAGAGCACCCTGATATTGCCCCGTAGTACTATTCGTTTGGAGGAATTTCTTCGTGTCTTTGTTGTATAGGATATTCTCGTAACTGATTTCAGGATTGTCAAATAAGCGAGCAGTTATCACATCGGCTCTTGCCTGATCCGTTTGGTATTGCTTGGCTATTAGCTGGTAGTTGTTCTTTACGAAAAGACTTTCGGCATCCTGTAAGCTTAACTTAATCGAATCTGTTGCTTGTGCAGAAGCTGCGGTCGCAGAAAATAAGAGCAGTAAACAGCTTAAAAAGGTATTGAATCTAAAAGGTATCATGACCATTTGTATAATGTTTGGTCAAACCTACTTTAGATGAATTAAACTGAAATTAAAGAGAAATTAAAATCGGGTTAAAATGGAGGGAACACCACGTGGAAGGTAGTGCCTTCGTCCTTTTGTGACGATACTGTGATTGTTCCGCGGTAAAGTGTAATGATTTTATGAGCCATATATAAGCCCATTCCATTGCCGGTATGTTCGGGTTTGGTAGAGGAACTGTAGAACGGATTAAAGATATTATTTAGCTCTGCAGCGTCTATTCCTACACCTGTGTCAGCAATAAAAATATGGATGCCATCTTCTTTAACATCAAGCGTGCATTTTACAGGTTGCGAATCCGAAAACTTAAAAGCGTTGGAAATGAGGTTGTCAATGGCAATTTGCAATAGGGTAGGGTTGCAGGAAATGGTTAGCTGATCTTCATCCATTGGAAGATCTTTCATTTCAACTACCAATTTATAGGCATCCGATTTTTGATTCCATTCTTGTTGAAGCCTCCATAGCATTTCATCAATACGCACTTTTTCTAGATGAGTAGAGCCGTATTCCAAATCAGCCTGAGCAAGCTTAAGTAAACTGCTAATAATGTCTTCCAGCTTTTCAGCGTCCTCAAGTACTGATGTTAGGGCTTTTTGGTATTCTTCCTTACTACGGTCTTGAGAAAGCGCGATTTCAGTTCCAATAATCATTCTTGTGATAGGCGTTCTGAGTTCATGCGACGCATTAGCTACAAAAGTTTTTTGCAAAATAAAGGATTGCTCCAAATGCTCCATCAGGTTGTTAAAGTTCTGTGCCAGTAGGTATATTTCGTCTTTATTAGCACCTTCCTGTACCCTAAAATGCAGGTTGTTAGATTTAATGAGCTTAACCTGATCTATGAAAAGATTTAGAGGGAGGAGTATTTTTTTTGCAATCCATCGTGCAGAAAGCAAAAGCCCTACAAAGATGACAAGGAAAATGGCTCCCATTATTTTCAGAAGTTTATCTACTCTTGAAATGGTGCTTTGATCGATCGCAGAGGCAAGTATTACAAAATCACCTTGATTGTCTTTATAGTAAATACCAACTACTTGTCGGTTTCCATCTTTAAACCTGATTTTTTTATATCGCCTAACCTTTTCGATAGTTTCATGATTCCAGTATTGCTGATCATCGCCAATAAACGTTGCGTCATTTTTGCTATTGTATATACGGATTACCTCTCCGTTTAGCTTTTCGAGGTACTGCTCACGTACACGGGTTAGAGAGTCTGTCGATATTTCATCGGCTTCCAGATAAAGTTTTGCCGTAACCATAGTCCGATCTGTAAGTCGGGCAAAAAACTCGGCCTGCATAAATTTTATGAAAGTAAAATATACGGCAGAAAGCACGCAAAGTAACACCAATGTGCTGATTAGCGTAAAGTATAATGCCAGCCGATCTTTTATTTTCATGCCTCCTTTAGGATATAGCCCATCCCAATTTTTGTGTGTATCAGTCGCTTATCAAATCCCTTTTCAATCTTCTTTCTAAGGAAGTTGATATAAACATCAATTACATTGGTTCCTGTATCAAAACTAATGTCCCATGCGTTTTCTGCAATGTACTGTCGGGATAGTAATCTGTTGGGGTTTTTTAAAAACAGTTCTAAAAGGATGTATTCTTTAGCCGTAAGTTCAATTGGTATTCCGGCCCTTTTAACAGATTTACTATACGTATCCATAGTAATATCAGCAAAATTGAGGGTGTTTTGACCGTCCGGTTTTTTATCGCTTCTCCTTAAGAGCGCTTCCAAACGAGCCAGTAGTTCTCTGAAGTGAAATGGTTTAAGCAGATAATCATCGGCACCGGAGCTTAAGCCAATTACTTTGTCTTCAATAGAGCCAAGAGCTGTGAGTATAAGGATAGGGAGGTTTTTGTTCTTTGTCCTCAATTCGCGACAAACTTCTATTCCGTTTAAGCCGGGCATCATAATATCAAGTATTACCAGATCATACTCATGATCTTTAAATTCTGCAAGAGCCAAACTGCCATCATGAATAGGGGTAACATGGTATTGATGTTCTTCTAGCCCGCTTTTTATCAAGGCGGCTATTTTTACATCATCTTCTGCTAATCCAATTTTGAACATATCTCGCAAATATATAGTATTTGTTAATTTATAATAATGCAAATGTATTAGAGTTTTATTAGGAGTGAATTTTAATTATTAAGTAATACTGAGGCTGTTACTAAGGTTTTGCCAGGGCTTTAACAGGGCTTAGGCCCTATCAAGGCCCTAGCAACGCCCTAGTAAGGCCCTAACAACGCCCCCAAAACATAAACTGGAAATTCAGCTTGAATTGAACATGTCTTAAAGAATATTTTTCTTAATTAATTGGAACTTAATGTGATTAGTCGAAAAATCTCCGTACCTTCGCGCAAATTTTATGAAGAAGATAGTTGATTACAGGAAGTTATTGGGTGTACAGAAGGATGCCGAATTAAAAGAATTAAAAACCATTTATAGGGGTTTAATGAAAGATTGGCACCCTGACAAGTTTCAGGATAGCGAAGAAGCTAAATTAGAAGCAGAAACCAAAAGCAAAGAAATTATTGAAGCTTACCATTTCCTGGTTAGCATTGCTCCGGAAACGCTTGCGCTTTCGCTTGATGAATATACTCAAACTACTGCAACTTGTGGTATTGCTGATTATAGCTGGGCAGGTTTAGTGTTAACCGTTCATTTTCTTGATGGCAGTGCTTACGAATACTTCGGTGTTCCTAAAGCTGTTTATGTAAAATTAGTAAATGCTGATTCGCCGGGTAGGTTTGCACGCAGACATATTTTTGGCTCTTTCCCTTACAGAAATATTGTAAAACTGGAAACAGCTTAAGTTTAAAATTCATATCTGAATTATATAGATCGCTACGCCCTTAGCATTAAAAAATGCCAAAGGTGTAGCGATTTTTGCTTTTAATCCGTTTTAGCTGCAAAACTTAAAACATGGATATGAAAGTGTATTTTTTGGTGATTCTTGCTTTTACAACTGTAGGTTTCTATTCCTGCGAGAAACAAAAATCTGAACCAAATATTGAGCAAAAACTGATTGGGAATTGGGAGCTTAAGTTTTCGAGGGGCGGTTTTACAGGAGAAACTAAACCGGCCGAAGAAGGGAAAAGGTCTGTTTTGGCATTTAAATCTAAAGATACCTATCAACAGCTGGAAAATGGAAATCTTGTTAAGGAAGGTAAATACGAGTTCTCAACAATAAAAAGCATTTATTCCGGACAAATTGAAACCGCAATATCATTTAATGAAGTTGATACACCTGCTAAAGAAATAAGAAAGTATGTAGTGTCTTTAAGAAAGGACTCATTATTTCTTAGCGATAATTATTACGACGGATATAGTACGCTTTATTTGAGGGTAAAATAATTCAATTTACTTTTTTATCTTTAAGTATTAAATCCATCAACTTAAATTATTGCCATGAGAAAATCAGCACTTTATTTAGCACTTATAGCTTTGCCTTTGGCATTTAGCTGTACCCAGGGAGGAAATAAAACTTCGGAACTGAAAGATAGTACCAAAATGGATACTGCAGATGCCCAGGTTAGTAAAGAATGTTTTATTGCTATAGATGGGGTAGATACTGCACATCTGAATGTAGTGACTTCTGCTCAGGGAAAAGTTACAGGTGGTTTGGTTATAAAATATCTGGAAAAAGGAACCAACGATGGCTTAATTGCCGGGAAATTTAGTGGGGATACATTGTTTGTTGATTACACCTTTAAGATTGGCACAAACAAAACCATTTATAAAAATCCGTTGGCGTTATTGAAAAAAGACGGCAAATTGGTGTTGGGTGTTGGTCAGATTGAAACTTCATTAGGGAAATCGTATTTTGTAAAAGGAAAGCCGATCAATTTTGAAAGAGGCAGATTCACTTTTGCACCAACGGAATGTAAATAGGATAGGATAGGATAGGATAGGATAGGATAGGATAGGATAGGATATCGCAAAAAGAGGGAGGCAAAAAGGTTTAACTACGATTTGGTTCCCCTCAATCGTCATCCTGAATTTATTTCAGGATCTCTCAAGAGAAAGAAAGCCCTGCTAGTGCGAGGTCCTGAAATAAATTCAGGATAGCGAGCGACTATCAACATAGCGAGCGATTATCAACATGGCGGGTGATTATCAACATGACGAGTGACTGTCAATGGGATGAAAAAAAAGGAGCCTGTATCATAAATCGTGATACGGGCTCTTTTGCGTCTACCTGTATTCCTATAGTCTTGATTATTAACAATTTAAGTTGTTTTTTTTCGTTTTAAATTTGATTTAACTTATTGATTTTCATACATTTATGATGTAAATCAGTAGTAGATATGGCCAACAAGAAACCCGTTTTTA
>NZ_JABSNU010000021.1 GCF_013266735.1 Pedobacter foliorum | reverse complement strand
GCCCACTGAAGTCCAGGCTTTTGCCTAAAGTTACATTTCCCATGGCTGTTTTTATAATAAATTTACACGTTGAAATTTGCTACTTCAAACATATAAACTGAAATAAATTCAGGATGACGATGAGCAGAGGTAAACACTACCAATAAGCAATAGTAAACACTACCCCTCAGTTAAAAATAAGTAGACAAACCAAACTGCAATGCCGAAGTTCTAGCTGGTGGATTGCCTAAAAGATCCTTTTGCCACTGCGCTCTGTAGCTAAACCTCAATACAGTTTGAGGTCGCGGCCTAAAGCTAACGCCAGGCATTATACTCCACAATTCATCGCCTATATTTCCTCCGGTTTCTCTAAACTTCCCTACGTTCCAGTCAACATATTCTAATCGGCATGCAAGGCTAAGCGTTGCGTTTTGCCAGCCAAGCATGTTCTTTTTTAATACCGGTTGTACAATATCCGCAAAGCCACCCTGCTGTTTGTTGCCAAATTGCTGCGAATAGGTTGTCGGAACATCAACCTTTATCCATGCCCATTCTGCGGTAATAAACGTATTAAGCATTGGCAATACAGTATTAAAATCGACTGCGAATACATCCAATCTTCTTTTATCATCTACGATAACCCCATCGTTTCGCCATTTATTATAAGCTCCACCCATATAAGAGAGTCCAATTTCGCCTATCTTATTGTGTCTGACAGCCACTTTACCAGTCAACAGAGGTTCACCACTTGCCATTTCCTCGAACCGTTCCGCGTTTTCCTTAGCAGCCGGCAAGAAGGTTTTGTTTTCGCCATTGGCGATAATTGAATTGTCGAATCCGCTAGATGCATAAAGCTCGTACCCAAACATCCAATCGGTATTGTAGTATTTCCCATAGATACCAAATCCGGCATTACTCCAGGTTGCAGGCAACATTTGGGTCATAGCAATCGGACGATCGGTAAACTCCCATTTAGGGCCGTCGTGGTTCTGATTAAATGCACCTATTGGGTTCATAATCATCCCTCCTCTTAAATTCAACATTGGATGAAGTTCCAGATCGAGGGCGGCAAATTCAATGGCTATTTCTTTGTCGGCAGGTTCAAATTCTATTTCTGACAAGAACTTGATGCGTTTGCTAATGGTTGAAGCCACAAACAAAGTCATTCTTCTAAACTGAAACTGGTGTCCATCAGAAACTCCATCTGTTCCCTGGTATTGCCAGTTTGCTTCCATATAGCCACCAACTGAAACAGGTAATTTTCCGACGGTTATAAAAGGGCGCTCATAAACAGCGTCCATATTTAGAATTTGTTTTGTAGTATCTCTTACCGGACTTTTCAAAAGTTTAGGATCTATCTGAGCCTGTACAGAAAAACCAGTAATGAGAATGAGGGTTAATATAGTAACTAGTTTTTTCATACCGCTTTTAGGGAAATTTTTAGTTGATCCTTTTCAACAATTATCGGGAAAGTGCGCAGATTGGCATCAGCAGGGCCATGTTGCATTACACCTTTATTATCAAATTCGCTACCATGAGCCGGACATTGTAGTTTATCACCAAACACTTGTAATTCGGCTCCCAAATGGGTACATTCTAACCACAATGCCGAATACGTTTGCTCATCAAAGCGATACACACATATTGGATATTTAAGCTGATCGTTGTTAATGATAATATATCTTTTGTACTGTTTTTTCTTTGCTTGCTGCACTTCAAAATCAGCTAATGGTACAACCAAATCACTACCGGCTATTGCTCCTGATGATATTTTAGCGGTAGCGCAGCCTTCCAGGAGTGTAGAAATTCCGATACCTCCTAAGCAGGCAAATCCGCAGGTTTTTATAAAGTCTTTTCTTTGCATGGTTATAGTGATTTTAGGAATTTAAGAAGATCATTTTTCTCGTTGCCCGAAAGCTGCGTGAATTTGTTTCTAGAAGCTGTAGCCTCGCCACCATGTAATTGTATTGCTTCTTCAATGCTTTTTGCTCTTCCATCGTGTAATAAATGGTACTGTCCACCCTGTGAATTTGTTGAAAGGCCTAAGCCCCATAGTGGTGGTGTGCGCCACTCATAGGTTTTGGCTGATCCTTCTGTGTATCCATCATCAAGCCCGGGTCCCATATCATGCAAAAGTAAATCGGTATACGGATGAAATTCGGTATTTGATAAAGCCGCAACTGGTGAAGATCCAGTTTTTAAGGTTGGTTTATGACATCCTGCGCAGTTGATTTGATTGAAGATTAGACTGCCTCTTTGAACTGCCGGATCATTTTGATTTCGTTGAATGGGTGCTTTTAGTGTTTGCAAGTAAAATACCACATCGTTTACTTTTTGAGTAGAAATCTCAGGATCTATAGCCAAGTTTGTATAAACATCAATAGGATCGTAACTAGAGGTTATACCTATATCCTGATTGTATGCATTAACTGTTTGGTGTAACAAGTTATAGGCTGCGCCTTTTTTACCAAAGCGATGTATATATTTTCCGCCTTTAGGAATAGCATTAGCGAGTGGGACAACATATCCTACTAAATGACCGTAATTAGGCACGCCTGAAATTCCATCATTGTCTTCGTCGTTAGGATCAGCCATCGCCAAAATATCAGCATCAGAAACCAGTTCTAAGAAACCCAATCCGGTATTTGCCGGTGGAGTAAATTTAGAAAAAGTAGCCCCTGCAGGTATTTGCTCTGGCTTATATCCTGGTATTGCCCTGTTCTGTAATTGAGGGCCTCCCTGATGTAGAAACTTGTTACCAGTTTCATCGGTTTGTCCAAAACGGGTAAGAGTGGTGAAAGGATGCCCTTTACCATCGCCAGCATGGCAGCTACCACAACTAGTGGCTACAAACACTGGCCCAAGTCCTTTTTCAGGTGTAAATATTTCATCGTTGAATGCCACATCGCCTAGTAAAAAGCGCTGGCTTTGCTCATAGGTTAATCCCTCTACCGGTCCATCGAGCAGCTCGTCTTCGGCAGGTGCCGATGGCATAATCTTCTGGCAAGCCACCATTAAAGTGACCAGACAAAGGATAAAGCTGAAAATTAGAAGTAATCGTGTTGACATATTTTATAATTATTCTGTAAATCTAATTATAAAAAAAGACAAACCTAATATTAAAATTAGATTAACCTAACTTTATTATAAAGAGTACACATAACACACACGCTATCGTCATCCTGGCAAAGGCCGGGATGACGATAGCATTTATAGCACCCACAAAAAAAGCCCAGGCAAAATGCCTGGGCTTTTGATAACTTTTAAACTTATAGCTTATACTCTTAAAATCTGCCAGCTAATGAAATCCCATACGTTTTTGGATTACCCAAATGGGCAACACCGAAATCATAAACATAATCTACATATGTTTTATTGGTCAGATTTCTTCCCCAGAAGAACACATCAAATCTTTTATTAGAAACACCAACTTTGGCATTAAACAAATGATAGCCCTTTTGCTCAAATCTGTTCTGAAGATCAAAAAATTGATCCCCAACAAACGCCCACTCACCACGTGCAATTAAATCCAGTTTACTAAGACTTTCAATCTGATAGCTGTATTGCAAAGCAAGCATTGAAGTTAAGTCAGGTGTAAAAACCTGCTTATTGCCATCAAAGTTTACCGTCTGCTTACCTACTGGCAAGCTCAGTGATTTATATTTTGCATCAGTGTAACCGAAGTTATAATCAACACTTAATCCTTTAACTGGTCTGGCTGATAGCTCAACTTCAATTCCCTTACTACTTAATTTTCCTGCATTTCTGGTTACTGTTATTGCATCCGGTAAGACTAACACAGGGGTCTGCGCATCAGTTAACTTCACGTAAAAAGCGGCAACATTAATACTTAAACGCTGATTGAAAAAAGTGTTTTTAGATCCTACCTCTATATTATTACTGTACTCAGGTTTATAAGCAACCAAAGGTTTTATATCTGGATCAGAAACCAATTGCGTAAGTCCACCAGCACGGAAACCTCTGCTGTAACTTGCATACAAGTTATGATCGGCTGTAAACGAGTAAGCAAGACTCACTTTTGGTGATAGCGCATTAAAATTGGCTTTACCAGTGGTATCTTTTGGAAAAATCATAGGATCCTCACCTGGCATCACTAACTCTCCTACCACACTTTGTTTTTTATGCTCATAATCGAAACGCAAACCTGCGGTAGCCAATAACTGATCTGTAATAGCATAAGTAACTTGTCCATAAGCCGCTAAGCCAAAGCTTTTCCCTCTGTTAACGCTAACACTCAAAAGGTTTGGAGCAGGCGCACCTACAGCTTCACCATCTTCGCCAAAAAACGTCCCTTGTTTTACAGGGTTATGTTGGTAAAAGCCATACACACCACCAACCCACTTAAGTCTCGAATCTGATGATGAAGGCGAACTGAATTTAAACTCTTGTGTTAAAACCTGTATTTTATTCCAGTCTTTACCATAGTTGTTAATAACGGTGATACCATCTATCGGAGAAAAATCACCATCTATCGGCTTATTATAATATCTATAATTAGACTGATATGCACTTTGCGAAGTAAAATTGAAATCCTCACCAGCATAATTTGCAGACAAAGATGCGTTAAACAGATTATCGAACATGGTAGTTAAAGCATTCTGATTTACCTTAAAAGGATTACTTAATGCATCGCCAACAGAAGCAGCTAATGGAAAAGTTCCATCATTACGGTTCTCATTATGCTTAACATTTAAAGTTAAAGCAAACTTTGAGCTGCCCTGAAATTTCAGATAATAATTACCTAAGTATCCATGTAAACGGTCAAATTTAGAATTATTAAACTCATTGGTATAAAACCCACTTTGTCTGTTAACCAAGCCTGCTGCGCCAAAAAACAGCTTATCCTTAATTAATGCGGTTCTGATGCCTGCGCTGTAACGCTGCTGACCATAGTTACCAACATCAACACCCGCAAAACCGGTTGTATAATTTGTAGGTTGTTTGGTGATGATGTTAATCACACCGCCCATCGCATTTCTTCCGTATAGGGTACCCTGAGGGCCACGCAATATTTCTATCCTTTCTACATCAAACAATGAAGCGATATAAGTATCTAAACCAAACTGGTTTACACCATCAATATAAGTGGCAACCGCTGGATCGTAAGAAGTTGTACCAATCCCTCTGATGGAGGTTACATTTCTTCCGTCGCCGGGATTGCTGCTATAAAGATTTGGAACGATAGCTGTTAAGTCTCTAGTATTCTGAATCCTGTAATCGTTAACTTTTGTTGATGATAAAACCGATATACTAGCAGGAATGTTCTGAACATTCTCTTCAGTTTTTTGTGCAGAAACAATCACTTCGTCCAGCCTCAAGTCTGCATCTTCTAAAGTAACATCAAGGTTCTTGTTGTAATCGGTTACCAGTTTATTTACCGCAGCATAACCTACAGCTGTAAATCTTAAATTCAATTTACGGGAAGGAACATTGGCAATTTCAAACGAACCCTTTAAATCTGTAACCGTACTCAGGTTTGTATTTAACACTTGTACAGTTACAGCAACTACAGGAACTCCTTTAGTGTCTTTAACAGTTCCTGAAATCTTATTTTGTTGTGCAGTCGCTGCAAAACAAATGAATATGCTTAAACACAAGCATGCTAGTATTTTGTTCATTATATATCAGCTTATTAATTAGAAACAGCGGCAAAAGCAGCGCTGAAATCTTCTCTTAGATCATCAAAATCTTCGATACCCACCGACAACCTCACCATAGAATCAGGGATTCCCATTTCATCGCGCCTTTCCTTACCTAACTCAAAGAATATAGTATGAGCAACTGGAATTGCAAGCGTACGCGTATCACCAAGATTACTTGATTTGATCACCAATTTAAGTTCATTCAAGAATTTAAAGCAATCGATACCATCAACAAGTGCGAAACTCATTAATCCGCCATAACGAAGGAATAACTCAGAAGCTAGCTTATGCTGAGGGTGGCTCTTCAATCCCGGGTAATAAACTTTGCTAATTAAAGGATGGTTATCTAGGAATTCGGCAAGTGCAGCTGCATTACTACAAGCACGCTCTAGCCTTAAAGCAATGGTTTCAGAACCGACAGAAATACTGTGTGCTGCTTCAGGGGCAAGTGTACCACCGCCATCACGTAGTCCTCTTTTTCTGATCTGCGTTAAACCTTGCATTTCCGGACGGATTTGCTCACGGATTATTGGCGCAATGTTCGGGAAGTTAAGCCAATCAAATAAGCCGGTATCAGTTACACTTCCACCTAATGCATTACCATGACCGCCAATATATTTAGTTAAAGAGTTGATAACAAGACTCGCCTTTACTGCAACCGGACGGAACAAATAAGGTGAAGTCATGGTGTTATCTACTACATATATTAATTTTTTGTCCTCACAAAAATCACCTATAGCACCAAGATCTGCAACCTGAGTAGCAGGGTTTGCAATGGTTTCTACAAACACCATTTTGGTATTTTCTTGATAGGCATTTTTGATATTCTGAACATCTGTTGCGTCAACAAAAGAGATATCCAGACCCAAATCCATATAAGTCTGCATAATACTTCTGGTATTACCAAACAGGTATGAACTGGCAATAATGTGATCGCCTGCTTTCATTAAAGCAAGTATAGTCGAAGAAATAGCAGCCATTCCTGTCGAAAAAGAGACAGATGCCAGGCCTTGTTCCATTTGAGTTACTTTGTGCTCAAGTGCGGTAGTGGTTGGGTTACCCTGACGAGAGTAAGCATAGCCCTTTGTTTTGTTTTGAAATACATTTACTAATCCCTGGACATCATCGTATCCCCAGGTTACTGCGTTATGAACAGGTTGATGTAATGCACCGAATTCTGGCTTCAAAAGACGGTCTGAATGAAGTATGGTAGTGGTAAATCCTTTTTTATTGCTCATTTAAACTTAAATTATTCAAGAAAACAAACTTCCATCTTTTATTTTAAAAAAAAGACGTTTTACGTAGGAAATTCTGCAATCAGCTCAAAAAAACTACTGCTAACAAATAACATATAAGTCCTTTACCAGTCTATTTACAGAATGGTTACTTTTACCTCTAAATCTAAAAACAACAATGAAACCATCTTTAGTAGTCATTTTCATCTTATTCCTGTTTACAGGAGTTAGCGCTCAACAAATCAAATATGGTATCGGAAACGACAGTTGGAACCCGGATTCTTTGGGGAACCACAGGGCTGTCCTAACGGTAGGTGGAGCAGGGAATGTAGCCAAGGCAACTATCGAATGGAGACGGAGAGATACCCATCCAGAGCTTAAGGACATCTGGGTTGTTGATGCCAAAACAAACAGCAAAATCGCAAACGTAAAAGCTCTAAACATTAACAGAGAACAAGGCACAGTTTATTTTGAGCCAACATCAGGCCCGGGCACTTATTACGTTTACTATATGCCATACCAGGTAGAAGGTCGTTCGAATTACCCAAATGCGGAGTATAGAAAAACCCCAACAACCATTAGCCAGTGGCCAAAATCGACAACCAATGCTGTTCCGGCTAAACTTGTTCGCATAGAGGCCATTAATGCGATGAGCAGTTTTTACCCTATGGAAGTGATTGCAACCGCAGCAGAAACTAAAGCCCTGATTAAACAGCATCCTCAAAAAGACTACTTGGTTTTTACTGAAGACAGGCTTAATCCTATAAAGATGCAGAACGATCTGCCGCAGCTATGGATTACCAAAGGTCTTAAGAACAGCTTCTCAGGAACTGCTTCAAAAGGAGAAAACTACACTTACCAGCTTGGTATTTATCCGGTTAAAAAAGACCTAACTGATGTTAAAGTTGTTTTTAGCGATCTAAAAAGTAAAACAGGCAAAGCCATTTCTGCAAAAGCATTTTCTTGCTTAAATACCGATGGTGTTAACTGGGATGGCAGTCCGCTACATAAAACAGTAAACGTAGCTAAGAACAAAGTTCAAGCGTTGTGGATACTTGCAGATATTCCAAAAGACATTAGTGCAGGCTTATATACAGGTACAGCGACCGTTACCACCAAAGGATCGGGCAGTACCACCATTCAAATCGCATTAACTGTAAACAACACAGTTTTAGCAGATGGAGGCATAAATGAACCTCAAAAACAAACTCGCTTAAAGTGGCTAAACTCTACCATGGCAGAGAAAAACGAGGTTATCGCACCTTACATCCCTCTGGTTATAAAAGAGAAAACTATTGCCCTATTAGGCCGACAGTTCACGATAAATCAAGATGGTTTACCTGCTCAGATCCAGACCTTTTTTACACCAGAAATGACAGAGCTATCTTCCACCCCTAAAAACATCCTTGTAGAGTCGGTTCATTTTCATGTAACCAGATCAAATCATCAGGACATTAAGTTTAAAACCTCAGAAATCAATTTTACAGACAAGCAAGCAGGCATTGTAAAATGGACTTCAAAAAGCACATCCGACAGTTTAAATATGGAGGTGAATGCGGCTCTTGAGTTTGATGGTTTTGTATCCTATACCGTTAAATTCATCGCTGTAAATGATATAAAATTAGACAATATCAGTTTGCACTTTCCTTTCAGCCCTCAGGCTTCTAAGTACATGATGGGCCTTGGTCAAAAAGGCGGATACCGACCAGATTCTTTGAACTGGAAATGGGACGTGGCCAACAAAAACCAAGATGGCGCATGGATTGGTGATGTAAATGCAGGTTTGCAGTATTCACTAAGAGACAACCACTACGTACGTCCTTTAAATACCAACTTCTACTTACAGAAACCTTTATTACTGCCAACCTCGTGGGGTAACGATGGTAAAGGTGGTATTAAAATCGCTAAAAAAGGACAGTCTATATTGGCCGACAACTACAGTGGAGAGCGCTTTATGAAAAAAGGCGATACCCTCTACTACAACTTCACGTTGTTGATTACGCCTTTCCACCCCATCAATACTGATTTCCAGTGGAGCAACCGCTTTTACCACAAGTACAACAACCTGGATACCATTAAGGCAACAGGCGCAACAATAATAAATATACACCACGCCACTCCTATTAATCCGTTCATCAACTACCCTTTTATTGCCCACAAGGAAATGAAAAGCTATATTGATGAAGCACACTCAAAAGGGCTTAAGGTAAAAATCTATAATACCGTTCGCGAATTATCTAACAGTGCTTACGAAACATTCCCACTCCGCAGCTTGGGTCATGAGATTTACTCGCCAGGAAAAGGTGGTGGCTATTCATGGTTGCAAGAACACCTTGGCGATGATTACATCGCGGCATGGTATGTCCCCGAAATTAAAGATGCAGCCGTAGTGAACAGTGGAATGAGCCGTTGGCACAACTACTACGTTGAAGGCATGAACTGGTTAGTTAACAATGTAGGCATAGATGGCCTATACCTTGATGACGTTGCCTTCGACAGAACCACCATGAAACGCGTAAAAAGTGTACTTACTCAAAATGGTCACCCAGGCATTATAGACCTGCATTCAGCAAACCAATACAACAAAAGCGATGGTTTTAACAACAGTGCGAACCTGTACATGGAACATTTCCCTTACCTAAACCGCCTTTGGTTTGGTGAGTATTTCGACTACGAGAAAAGCAGTCCTGATTTCTTTTTAACAGAATCATCGGGCATACCTTTCGGTTTAATGGGCGAAATGCTACAAGACGGTGGCAACGCATGGCGAGGAATGGTTTACGGCATGACTAATCGTATGCCATGGAGCGACGGCGCAGATCCACGTGCAATATGGAAAGCCTGGGATGACTTTGGTATGCAAGGCACTAAAATGATCGGTTACTGGGTAGAAAACAATCCGGTAAAAACCAACAACCCTGATGTAATTGCAACCATTTACAAGAAAGACAAAAGTGTACTGATAGCACTTGCAAGTTGGGCTAAAGAAGACACCAAAATAAAACTGATCATAGATTGGAAAGCATTAGGAATTGATCCTGCAAAGGCAACAGTTACTGCTCCTGAGGTTAAGAACTTTCAACCCGCAAGAACCTTTTCGGCAACCGACGAAATACCTGTTACAAAAAACAAAGGCTGGATGATTGTTGTTAAACAAAATTAACTTGTAACATTGCACACAAATTATACAGAAACATGAGATTTAAACCATTCGCCTTTATTATTAATATCGCTATTCCTTTAGCTATCGGTGCTATCGGCGCATGGTTTACGTCTCAATCTGTTAAAACCTGGTATCCAACTTTGGCCAAGCCCTCTTTTAATCCACCAAATTGGCTATTTCCACCGGTATGGACTACCCTTTTCATTTTAATGGGAATTTCAGCCTATCTGGTTTGGCAAAAAAGAAAGCAAGTTGAGCATTTCCCACGTACCGTTGCTTTATACTTTATACAGCTTATTTTAAATTTAACGTGGTCGTTCCTGTTCTTTTACGCACATGAACTCGGCATTGCGCTTATTGAAGTTGTAGCCCTGCTTATTGCAATCATTATAAATGCCCGGGTATTCTATAAAATTGATAAAACTGCAGGCTTGTTATTCATCCCATATATTTTATGGGTTAGTTTCGCTACACTTTTAACTTACAGCATATTTTCGTTAAACTGATAATAAGATCGGCATTATGAAATAAAACTCCTATTTTTAGAATGCTATGCTTATAAAAAGACTACTCTTACTGATTCTATTTATAGGTGCATTAAATGTAAATGCGCAAAAAGTAGGCTTAGTATTAAGTGGCGGTGGCGCAAAAGGACTAGCCCATATCGGGATACTAAAAGCGCTCGAAGAAAACAACATTCCGATAGATTACATTACCGGAACCTCTATGGGGGGCATTGTTGGTGCCATGTATGCCGCAGGTTATTCGCCCACACAAATAGAGAAAATAGCATTAAGCAGTGATTTTCAAAATTGGGTAACCGGAAAATACAACAGCGATTACACCTTTTTCTTTCAAAAGAAAAGCATTAACCCCTCGGTAATTACCGCCAAGCTTTCTGTAGATTCTAACTTAAGGATAAATTTCAGGTCTAATCTGGTTAATGATATCCCGTTAAACTTCGCACTGTTAGAGCTGTTTTCGCAGGCTTCAGCGATAGCTAAAGACAACTTCGACAACCTATTTGTACCTTACCGTTGCATGGTTTCTGATGTGTTATCGCAAAACAGTATTACCGTAAAAAAGGGCAGTTTAACCGAAGCCGTTAGGGCAACAATGACTGTTCCCCTCATTTACCGACCAATAAAACTAGACGACAAATACGTGTTTGATGGTGGTTTGTACAACAACTTCCCAGCCGATGTAATGAAGGAGGACTTTAATCCCGACATCATGATCGGCTCTAACGTATCTTCAAAAAACTTTACTGAATATCCTAAAAACAATGATGAGCGCTTAATGAACCGCCTCATGGTTTTCATGTTCCTGTCTAAATCAGATTCTACGCTTATTGGCCCCAACGGCATTTACATTCAGCCGAATCTAAGAGGATATTCTGTAACGAACTTTAATCCTGTAGCAGCTCTGATAAAACAGGGTTACGATGCAACAATGGCCGATATGGAGCAGATCAAGAAAAAGATAAGTCGCAGGGTAACCACCGGAGATCTGATGATTAAAAGAACTCAGTTCAACAATAAAAAACCTAACCTTGTTTTTAGTAGCATCACCGTTTCGGGCGTTAATTCCCAGCAGAAAAAGTATATCGAACGTCTTTTTAAAAGAGACCAGAACACTTTTAACCTTGAGGATATTAAGCAAGGCTACTATAAACTGGTTGCCGATGAAACCTTTGAAACAATTTACCCCAAAATAACCTATAACCCAATATCCGACAGTTACAACTTTGAAATTGTAGCCAAACCTCAAAAGAGCTTTAAAATAGATTTCGGAGGAAACATAGCTTCAAGACCAATCAGTAACGTTTTTTTGGGTATGCAGTACAATTACCTGGATCGCAAGTCGTATACCTTTGGCACAAACCTATATTCCGGACGCTTTTACGAGTCGTTGCAAGTTAGTGGTAGGGTCGATTTCCCTTCGCGACTCCCCTTGTTCCTTGCCATGGAAATGACTTATAATCACTTCGATTATTACAAAACCAGCTCCATTTTTATCGAAAACCCTCACCCTACTTATATTGAGCAAACAGACAGAAAAGTAGATTTGAAGATTGGGTTTCCACTAAACCGAAATGCCAAGGTAACGCTAAGCACCTCGTTTATTAACAACTACGATGGGTATAGTCCGAACAATACATTTGAGGTGGGCAATCGGTTAGATAAAACCGTATTTAATGCATCAAGATCTACTTTTGCTTTTGAACAGTATACTTTTAATCGCAAGCAATACGCCAACAAAGGACGTAACTTTTTACTGAGCCTTAATTATTATGCAGGCAGAGAGAGCTTTACCCCCGGCAATATTACAGATGGTGACTTTACCGATGGCAACCTTATCTCTCCTGAGTTTACAGCCGACAAAACCAATGTAGATAGGAAATACAGGCAATGGTTTAACTTAAAGGTTAGCGACGAGAACTATTTCCTTACCAAACCTAAATACTCCTTAGGTTACCTATTAGAAGCTGTAATTTCCAATCAGCCATTGTTTTCAAACTATTACTCAACCATACTTGCATCTCCTGCATTTTATCCGTTACAAGACAGCAGATCGGTGTTTTTAGAGAACTTTAGGGCCACAAGTTACTTTGCCGGCGGCCTAAAAAATGTATACAGCATCAAAAGAAACCTTGATTTAAGGCTTGAGGGCTATGTGTTTTTACCATACCAGAAGTTTGAAAAAATAGGTTTCCAGGGAGTAGACCGCATGAACCCATTTACCAAATGGCAATATGCCGCTACTGCAGGCCTGGTATACCACACCCCCGTTGGCCCAATAAGCCTTAGTTACAATTTATACGACGATCCGATAAAAAGAAACGGGGTTTTACTACATTTGGGGTATCTGATTTACAATAAACGATCTATAGAATGAGAAGAGTATATCTGTTGATTTTGCTGTTAGTAACATCTGTTTCGGGCTTCGCCCAAAATGCAGACATCAATAACTTTATTGTTAAAGAAAGCCTGCTAAAGAACAGCAAACTTGCCATTATAGCGGCCGACTCTTTAGATGTTCCAATAGAAAAAATCAATGGTACTTACACCTTTACCGTGAGTGGTTTTACCCAAGAGATTAAGTTTAACGGTGGTGTTGGTGTGCTTCCGTTACAATTGGAGAAATCTGCCTTTGTATACATTAAACATCAAAATGATAAAGGCACACACAGCAAATTGCTGTATGTTTATAAAAAGGATGGCACCCTATCCCCTTATGTGATTAACAGCATGTGGCTTGTATTATTCCCTGCCCTGATTGTCTTTTTAGCCTTTGCTTTCAGACGGTTTATTATAGCTGCTGTGATTATCCTATTAGTCTTTATCTATTTTAACCATAGCAATGGTTTAAACCTATCAACTTTCTTCGAAACTATATTTGATGGCTTAAAGCGATTGTTTTAAACAGATCGCTTAAAAAGGCATTCCTATACCAAAATTGTATTGCACAAAGCGATACCTATCCGGACTATGCGTTAGGTAGTAGTCGTCTTTAAACTTCTTATTACCTGTAAAGAAGCGTTTAAACATCCATTGTTCCGAACCTTCAAACTGTGGATCTTTAAGTTTTAAACCTACATCAAACCTAAATACAAAGTATTGCACATCGTACCTGAAACCCATACCTGTACCCAATGCAATCTGGCTACCCAGTTTTTTGAAGTCGAAATATGTTGACTTCACACCCGTATTAGAAACGTTCCAAACGTTACCTGCATCTAAAAATATAGCCCCTTTTAATTTGGCTCCAAAGAATTTGTTTAACAGCTTATATCTGTACTCCAGGTTTGCCTCAATATGTAGCTCTCCAAGTTGATCTAGTCCGTATAACGCTCGTCTTGCAGTATCCGAAGTAAGTTCTTTTCCTCTATCATAATTTCCCGGACCTAAAGTTCTGGCTTGCCAAGCTCTCACACCACTAGACCCACCTGCAAAAAACAATTTCTCGAACGGAATAGCCAAAGAGTTACCATAAGCATAACTAATACCACTATTTATACGAGCAACAAACTGTTTATCGCCTCCAAGGCCTTTATACCAGCGCACATCAACCTCTGGTCGCATATACTGATTAAATGGCAAGCCGAATATTTTAGCATACACACTATCTTTAGGATTAGACTTTACACCTGCAATTTTGGTAGCCAATTGCAACATATTACCGGCCATATCCATACTTCCTCTAAAATAAACAAAGCTCTCGTTCGACAACAATTTATCAGCATTTAAAGAGTAGGTGTATTTAATACCCAGTGTAATATCTTTTCTATTTAACAGCAAAAGATTGTAAAAATTCTTAAGTAACTCAGTTTGATTGTTTGGATCATTGCGATCAAAAAGAAGTCCACCAAACCTGTACTCAAAGTTTAAAGGCGTAACAGAGTGATATTTAGATTTCGACTCCACAAACTCATAAGTTAAGGAACTTAGAAATACATGGCGTTCAAAAAAGCTTTTTTGCTGTGCGTACACATAACTGGTAGAAAATATGGTATGTGGCATTCCACCCCTTCTGCCTGGTCTGGCAGTAATAAGCGGCAACATTAACCTTGGCACAGTAAGGTTGGCACTAATAGAGAAATCTCGTTGATAAATATCGCGAAATAGTGAGTTTCCTTGCCCAATTCTAGATTGCAGCCCACCTTTAACCTGAAACTCGAATCTCTCTGCACCGCGGAATAGGTTGTTGTTGGTATATGTGTTTGATAAAGTAAAACCAACTGTACCAGCGTTAAAAGGAACCTCACCCTCTACACGGTTGCTCATTAGTTTTTGCGGAATCAACTGAATAACCGGATATACTTTATTTAGGCTGTCTTTTGGTCTGTTATAATCTATCTTAACATTTTTAAAAACGTTAAGTTCATACATCCTATCATAGGTAAGATTCTCATTATCTATGCTGTACATATCACCTTGGTGCAGAAAATTATACCTCACTATCGGGTTTCTCCTGAATTTTTTAGAAAGATCAGTATACCTTAAACCTCTGATTGTCTTGTCGTTCATGGTAAGCGTATCAGGAAAACCATCAGAATTAGGCGCAATAATTACGTTCGCCTCACCAATGTAATATTGCTCATGCTTAGGCTTGTCAATAGGATCATCGATTAGCAAAGTAACATTGGCTTTACTGGAATTTAAATTCGAGTCAACTTCATACTTTACATAAGGTCTTACGAAATCAAAATAACCTTTCCCTTTCATCACGGTATAAATACGATCCCGCTCATGCGCCAAAGAATCGTCATCATACCTCATTCCCTCCCTCAAATAGGTCTGAGTAGCTCTACTATCCATGTAAAACTTTTTAATGGTTGAATCAGGAATATCAACCTTTATTTTGTTGACATAAAAAACAGGCCCGGGCTCGGCCTTAAAAAAAACTTCTGCCCTTTTATTTTTCACTTTTACCTCTGATTTCACCTTAGCCATAAAATAGCCTTTACTCATCAGAAACTTTTCTATCTGACTACGCGAAATCTCAACCAATGTACTGTCCAAAATTGGAGGCGGTGTACCAAGTGGCCTTATGTTTGAAGTTTTATAGCGACCATCTTTGGTATTGAACATGTTATAGATGATCACATTGATACCTATTGTTGATGTTGGTCTGATATCTTTTTGAATATAATTGAATGCTTCTTCTTCAAAAGCTTTGTTTATGCTATCAATTTCTACATTTTTAACGATGGCCTGATCGTCTGCAATATATTTTGTTGAAGAGCATCCCGTAACAAAAACAAGAATAAATAGTAATATTGCATGAAATTGGACATTCGCTTTATTATTATAGTATGCTTTCAAAATCTCAGATAGGTTTTATAAAATCGTTACATCAAAAAAAGTACCGTAAAGAAAATGGGATATTTATTATTGAAGGTATAAAATCTATTGTAGAATTTATTGAATCTTCGTACCAGATACATAGTATATATTATCTGGCTCAATATCAGTCTTTACTGCCCAATTTGCCTGCAAATATAAAGTTATTTGAAGTAAACAACGCGGAACTGGATAAGATTAGTACTTTACAAACGCCACAAGGTGTACTTGCGCTGGTACATATTCCAAAAAGCCGTAGTCTGGATGTTAGCAGTCTTAAAGGATCGTTTTCTTTAATGCTTGATGGAGTTCAGGATCCGGGCAATCTTGGTACAATTATTCGTACGGCTGACTGGTTTGGTTTTAAACAAATTATATGCTCTAATAACACTGTCGAAATTTATAACCCAAAAACTGTACAGGCTACAATGGGTTCATTGAGCAGGGTGAATGTTTATTACGAAGAGCTTCCAACACTTTTGAAAGACATAAAAGTGCCTGTTTTTGGTGCGGTTTTTAACGGAACCAGCATGTATGAAACAAAATGGGGAAAAGAGGGTGTTGTAATTTTGGGCAATGAAGGGCAAGGTATCTCACCTGAAATAATAAATTTAATTACAAATCCGGTAACTATTCCGAGAGTGGGAGGCGCTGAGTCATTGAACGTTGCGATATCGGCAGCAATTCTTTGTGCAGATATTTGCAGAAATTTTTAGAAATAAATTGCATCCTAAGTATTATTTACTATTTTTGCAACCTGAAAATCAGTAGGGTCGAGTGGCCGAGTGGCTAGGCAGAGGTCTGCAAAACCTCCTACAGCGGTTCGAATCCGCTCTCGACCTCAAGTTTATAATAAATAAAAAAGATTAACATGGCAGTTACTAGATTAAAAAGAAAAGACAGAAGAAATAAAACTTTCGCAAAATTAGATGTGAAAAACTTGAAACTTGCTACTAACATCGAATTAGGTAGCCGTTCACGTCAATCTACAAAAGATCAGTTAGCTAAAAACAACGCAGTTTTATTAAAACTTACAGCTAACGCATAAGTAAGTCTTTTCTAAAAGGAATTAAAAGGGTAATCATGAATCATGATTACCCTTTTTAGTTTTACGATCGTCATGCTGAGAGCCTAGCATTAGAAAAAATACAAAAAAGTGGTAATGACAATTTTGTATAATCGGTCGTCATCCTGAATTTATTTCAGGACCCCTCAAGAGAAAGAAAACCTAGCTAGTGCGAGATACCGCCCTTCGGCGGCATGACGAACACATTAGCAGAGTGTTTAAAAAACAATCTGTCATTGGTAATTTATTTCAGCATCTCTCAAGAGAAAGAAAGCCTTGCTAGTGCGAGGTCCTGACCTCGAAGAAGCTGCGAAGCAAAATAAACTCAGGACGACGGAGTTAATCCTTATTTTCCTTTGTGCTTCTCCCAACTCGGGCTCGAGTCAGTCCACGGTGAGTCCACAGTCAGTCCACGTTGAGTCCACGTTTTCCTAGAAAAAAGGTGGACTCAAGGTAGACTCATCCTGCAACGATTGTGGTGTTACTCAAAGCTAGGCGCGAAGCAGCTTAAGCCCAAAGTCAAATGACCTCAAACTTCCTCAATCTCATGAAATATTTTAATGTTTCCGAACTAGCTCTTTACAGATTCTTTTGATCAGTCCCGGACCTTCATAAATGAAACCAGTATACAACTGAACCAATGAAGCACCTGCATCAAGCATAGCCTGCGCATCTTTAGGAGAATGAATCCCTCCTACTCCAATGATTGGAAATGCTTTGTTTGATTTGGTAGATAAATACTTCACCACCTCAACAGAACGATTGGTTAGTGGCTTACCACTTAAGCCTCCCATTTCACTTCTAAGTGGCTCTGGACTTTGTAAAGTACTCCTATCGATAGTTGTATTGGTAGCGATAACCCCTGCGATGCCTGTCGTCATTACAATCTCTACGATATCGTCGAGCTGTTCATTAGTCAAGTCTGGAGCTATTTTAAGCAGAATTGGTCTGCTGATGTTATTTTTACTATTGCGTTGCTGTAAGGTATTCAACAGCTGCATCAATGGTTCTTTTTCTTGCAATGCCCTTAATCCTGGCGTATTTGGAGAACTTACGTTTACTACAAAATAATCGACTACATCGAATAAACGGTCAAAACATTTTATATAATCGCTTAGCGCATCCTCATTAGGAGTGTTTTTGTTTTTACCGATGTTACCGCCAACAACGATGTCGCTGTTTTTGCTTTTTAACAATCTAAGTCTTTCAGCAAGGGTATCTACACCTTTGTTGTTAAAGCCCATGCGATTGATAATTGCATCATCATCCTGCAAACGGAACATCCTTGGTTTATCATTACCCGGCTGAGGCAAAGGTGTAACTGTTCCAACTTCTATAAAGCCAAAGCCAAGATCGCTTAATGCTTCTATGTACTCTCCGTTTTTATCAAAACCTGCCGCAAGACCTACAGGATTTTTAAATTTAATACCAAAAACTTCGCGCTCAAGTCCCTTAATGTTAACATCAAAGCTCCCTCTAAGGATAGTTTGACCAAGCGGGAAGTGATCATGAAACCATTTCAATCGCTTAACGACGAAATAATGAACTTTTTCGGGATCAAATTGAAAAAATATAGGCTTAATTAAACGGTACATGGGACGAAGATAGGAATTTGTTTGTATTTTTGCAGCCACATGATTTCGATAAACGACTTAACATTCCTGATAGGCTCCAGAGCTTTATATGACGAGGCTAATTGGCACATTAAACCGGGAGACCGAGTTGGGCTAATTGGTGCCAATGGAACAGGAAAATCTACACTTTTAAAAATAATAGTAGGTGAGTATGCTCCTTCTTCGGGTACTATTTCTATGTCTAAAGACTTAAAAATAGGTTACTTAAACCAGGATTTACTTTCTTACGATTCTCACCATAGTATATTACACGTTGCAATGGAGGCTTTTGAACGCCAAAACCAATTGCACGATGAGATTGAAGAACTACTTAAAAAAATAGAAACAGATTATTCTGAAGAAGTTTTAAATAAACTGAGCGATAAGCAACAGGAATTTGAAGCTTTAGACGGGTATAATATAGAATATAGAGCTAACGAGATTCTGGCCGGTTTGGGTTTTAGTACTCAGGATCAGTTAAGACCGCTAAATACCTTCTCTGGAGGTTGGCGTATGCGTGTTATGCTTGCTAAAATTCTATTGCAAACTCCTGATATCTTGTTACTGGATGAGCCTACCAACCACATGGATTTACCGTCTATTAAATGGTTAGAGACTTACCTTTTAACTTTTGAAGGTGCTATTGTAATTGTATCTCACGATAGGTACTTTTTAGATAAGGTGGTAAACAAAACTGTTGAATCTCGCAAAGGAAAGTTAACTTCTTATGCTGGAAATTACAGTTTCTACCTTGAAGAAAAAGCATTGCGTGGTGAAATTCAAAAAGGAGAATTCAAAAATCAACAGGCTAAAATTAAGCAGGAAGAGCGCTTAATTGAACGTTTTAGAGCGAAAGCTTCTAAAGCTAAAATGGCTCAGTCGAGAATGAAGGCTTTGGATAAAATGGAGCGCGTAGAGGATGTTGATGATGACAACCCTACTGTAAACTTCCAGTTTAAGTTCTCTAAACCTTCAGGCCGTCACGTAGTTACAATTGAGGGTGCTACTAAGAGCTATCCTAATGTGGATATTCTTGATAATGCCGAAGGTATCATCGAGAAAGGTGATAAAATTGCCTTGATTGGTGCCAACGGTAAAGGTAAATCGACCTTACTGAGAATTATTGCTGAGGCTGAAGGTTTTACAGGTAGATGTGAAACTGGTCATAATGTTACTACTACATTTTTTGCGCAGCATCAATTGGAGTCGTTACACCTTGGAAACAGCATTCTTGAAGAGTTACAGGCTTTTGCGCCTAAACATACTGACACTGAATTACGTGGTATATTGGGATGTTTCCTTTTCACGGGTGATGATGTGTTTAAGAAAATCCGTGTATTATCCGGAGGGGAGAAATCGAGGGTTGCTTTGGCTAAATCGCTAACAACTGACTCTAACTTCCTGATTCTGGATGAGCCAACGAATCACCTTGACATACAATCTGTAAACATCCTTATTCAGGCTTTACAGCAGTATGAGGGTACTTTTATTGCAGTATCTCACGATAGGTATTTCTTAGATAATGTTGCCAATAAAATCTGGTTCATTGAGGATAAAGACATTAAAGAATATCCTGGAACTTATGCTGAATACGAAGAGTGGAATAGCAAAAGACCTCCTGCAAAACCTAGCGATATTCCTGTTAGACCTGACAAAGAGGTAAAAGAGGTTAAAAAAGCAATTGAACAAAAACAACCTGCTGCGCCAAACACTGTGCAACAGCTTAAAAAGCTAAACGATCAATTGAAAAAGATTGAGGTTGAGGTTGCTTCTTTTGAATCGGACGTTAAAGCTGTTGAGGCTGAGCTTGCTGATGAGGCAGTTTATTCGGACGCAGGTAAACTTGCCGAAGCAAATAAGAGATATTTAGCTGCCAAACATAAGTTAGATACTGCCCAAAATACTTGGGAAGAGCTGGCTTCTGACATAATGGAACTAGAAAGTAAATGATAAAACCCGCAGGATTATTCTTTTTACTGTTGTTAAGTATACAAATTGCTGTTGCTCAAAATCAGCAATTTGTATATGAAAACAAGGTGTACCAGCCTCAAATAAAAACGGTACAGTGTTACAACTCGCAAAAAGAACAGTCCCTACCGGTAATTACTTTAAAATCAAGCGAATTCTTAGTGTTTTCATTTGACGACCTGAATGCAGGTAGCAAAAACTACTGGTACACGGTTGAGCATTGCACTTCGGACTGGAAATCGTCTCGCTTATCAACCATTGATTATCTGGAAACCTTAACTGAAGACAGGATCAGTGACTTTAAATACTCTTTTGGGACTATCCAAAAGTACACCCACTACCACTTAACTTTACCGAACAGTCAGATTAAACCTAAAATTGCAGGCAACTATATTTTAAAGGTTTATGAAGAGGGTAATCAGCAGAAACCGGTTATTTCTCAGCAGTTTTATGTGGTAAATAACACGGCCAATATCGCTGTAGATGTGGTGGCCAGTTCGCAGGTATCACTGCGTTTTAGCAATCAGAAAGTTAACTTCACTATCTTACATCAATCGCCAATTCAGAACCCGTATACGGATTTGAAAGCGATAGTGATGCAAAACGGAAATCCCCAGACGGCAATTGTAAACACAAAACCAAACTTTATTAAGCCGGGTTCATTGGCTTACAATGAGATAAACAGCAATGATTTTCCGGCAGGTAATGAGTTTAGAAAGTTTGATATCCGCAGCTTGCGCTACAAGGGCGACAATGTGCAAGATATTATTAAAGACTCTGCAACGAATGTTGTTCTTTTTCAGGACATCAATACCAGTAAGGCTAAATACAGCAATCTGGTTGATGAAAATGGTAATTTCTTTATCAGGAATAAGGAAGGTAGCGATGACCCAACTGAGGGTGATTACGCGAATGTTCTTTTCACTTTAAATGCCGTACCTCCTACCCCAAATGGTGATGCTTATGTTGTTGGCCGTTTTAACAATTATGTTTTAAACGAAGCAAGTAAGCTTAATTATGACTCGTCGCGCAAGCGCTTTTATGGCAACATATTGCTTAAGCAAGGGCTTTACGACTACAAATATATTTGGTTAAATAAGGATACCGGAAAAATTGATCAGACAGTTTTTGAGGGTTCTTTCTTTGAAACATTAAATACCTATCAGGTATTTGCTTATTATAAAAAACCGGGTATGCGCTGGGAAGAATTAATAGGCTATTCGAACGTTGGCAACGTAAAACGGTAAATAGGCTTTAGTTTGGTTTTAATCCAGCCTTAGTCTGGTTTTAATACCCACACAGAAACGCTTTTCTCGGCACATAGAAACGTTGCCCATCCATCTTTATTTACTATCGTAGGTTCGGTTATATTACCAAGCTCATCTATAAAAGTTTTGTTGGCATGTTTAAGTCCCATTTCCATGTTTTTAACACCAGGACCACTGTTGCTCATCACTACGGCAATGCCGGAATGAGGGTGCTCATCTGTGCCTTCTCGTGTCCATCCGATACAATTTGGATGATCCAGATAGTCGTGTTGGACGCCATAGGAGAGGTTTTTACGGACGTCACATAACTTAGGCAGTTCAAACACTGCTGAGAGTTCTATCTCTATTTCATTGCCATTATGGTCTTTGTCTTTATAGGAGCAGCCATAAAGATCGGGATAGAACAGACAGGGCATCCCTTGTTCACGTAAAAGGATAAGTGCGTATGCTAATGGGCGAAACCAGACCTCTATAAACGACTCTAATGCCTGCAAAGGTTGAGAATCGTGGTTGTCAACAAATGTGACTGATAAACATGGCTTTAATTCTGTTAAGGTTCCTTCGAAAATCTTGCTAAGGTCGTATGTTTCATGTTCCTGACTGGCAACATATAAATTGTGGTGTAAGACAGAATCGAAGAGTTGCATCCGGCCTTCGGTAAGTTCTATGTATGTTTCAAGGTCCTCTACATTATCAACCACCCAATTTTCGGCTACTATAAAGAACTCTCTTTTAAGGGTGTTCTTCATGTGGTCTATCCACTCATTTAAAAATTTATGGGAAATGTGCTTTACTGCATCCATCCTAAAACCATCCATCCCACAGGTATTGTAATACCACTCGCCCCATTCTTTTAGCTCTTGTCTTACCGCCGGATTTCTTGATTCTATATCATTAAACATCAGGTAATCATAGTTACCATGTTCTTTAGAAGGTACATCTTCCCATCCTTCGCCGAATTCATTTTGTATGGAAAAGATCCCTCCCTCTTTTAAGTTTGCAGCAAAATCGAGGCCGCTGAAACAGCGGTAATCCCATATAAAACTTGAGTATTTCCCTTGGCGGCCGGGAAAGGTGAATTTAGTCCATGCCTCAATTTCTATAACCGGCGAAATGAATTCTTTACGGTTTTGAGGATCTACTTTGCGCACTTTTATTTTCTCAAGCTCATCTCCCCCAGCCTTGTGATTAAGTACCACATCGGCAATTGTAGCTATCCCATTGGCCTTTAATGTGCTGATTGCATTTATATATTCTTCTTTGGTTCCGTACCTGGTGGCTACGCAATCTTTCTGATCAAATTCGCCAAGGTCAAAGAGGTCATAACAGTCGTAACCTACGGATGTATCGCCTGAAGTTGCTTTGTAAGCAGGTGGTAACCAAGCGCCTGTAACCCCTAAATCAACAAGTGTGGATACTTCTTCGGCTACTCGCGCCCATAGCTTAACGTCTTCTTGATAATACCAGTGAAAATATTGTATCAGCGTTTGATTTTTCATGCCCCTACAATGATGGAGATAATTTAATGACAACGGGGATACTAGAAAATAACATACATCTAAGATACACAATCAACAAGAAACTTGGCGTCATAGTTTGATTAACTTTAACATCCTGCTTTTATCCGGTAAAAGTGATGTCTGTTGAATTTTACTTACTTTTGTGCTGAGATGAGTACAAAAGCTAAAAATCCGAAGGATTCCTTCACCATAATGAATGAGTTGGTTTTACCCAACGATACCAACACCCTTAATAATTTAATGGGTGGAAGATTATTGCATTGGATGGATATTGCAGCTGCAATATCGGCTCAAAAACATTGCAATAGAATTGTGGTTACTGCTTCTGTGGATAATGTATCATTTAAACAACCCATAAAACTTGGTGATGTAATTACTATTGAAGCCAAGGTTACCCGTTCATTTAATACTTCTGTAGAGGTAAGACTTGATGTATGGGCTGAAAATATCCCTTCGGGAAGTAGAGTGAAATCTAATGAGGCTTACTATACTTTTGTAGCTGTTGACCAGAGTGGAAGAACGATCCCTGTTCCGGAATTAAAACCTGAAACTGAGGAAGAAATTGAATTATTTGCCGGGGCTTTAAGAAGAAGACAATTGCGTTTAATATTGAGTGGTAAAATGTTGCCTAATGATGCTATTGAATTGAAAGCCCTATTTTTTAAGGAGTAAACAATAACAGCAGGAATGCTGTTATTAAATAAATAGGAAAAATGACGACCTACACTACACTGATTATTTTAAGCGGACTGGTCATCTTCTCTTATTTGTTTGACCTTGTTGCCAGTAAAACTAAATTGCCATCTGTACTATTGCTACTGATTTTAGGAATAGGCTTGCGCGTACTTGTAGATAATCTTAAGATTGAAACTTTTGATTTTCTAAAGATCTTACCTGCCCTCGGTACTGTGGGTTTAATCATGATCGTTTTTGAGGGCTCTCTTGAACTTAAGTATGATCGGGATAAGAATAAAATTATTAAAGGTGCATTTCTATCGGCTTTGGTAATACTGGTTGCCTCGGTTTCTGTGATCACCTTTATTATATACGAGATTACCGGTCGCGATCTTTACACTTGCTTTAGTAACGCAATTCCTTTTAGTGTAGTTAGTTCTGCTATTGCCATTCCATCCGCCGCAGCGTTATCTAAAAAGGGCAAAGAGTTTATCATTTATGAGTCTTCGTTTTCTGATATTCTGGGGATTATACTGTTCAACTTTGCAATTTCTAATCCTCATATTTCTACCTCTTCGTTTACAGGATTGGGGTTAAATACAATATTGATAGTAGTGTTATCGGCTATTTCCTGCATCGTGTTGTTGTATATTATGGGGAAAATAGCGCATCACATTAAGTTCTTCCTGATCATCTCTATATTGATAATGGTGTATGCGATTGGGCAGTCGTATCATTTGTCGGCCCTTGTTTTAATACTTTCTTTTGGCTTGTTTTTGAACAATGCGGACACTATTAAATATGCGTGGTTCAGGAGTAAATTTATTTACAAGAACTTAGCCACCGACTTAACTCAGCTACATCAGTTATCGGCTGAAAGTGCTTTTATTTTAAGAACGTTTTTCTTTGTGATATTCGGTTTTACAATGAACATTTATCAATTGAATGATCAAATTGTTATTGTGAATGGGTTGATTATGCTCGCCTCTATCTTTGTGATTAGGGTGGTATATCTTAAAATATTTAGAAGGGAAAACAGCGGCGCTGAGAGTTTTATTGCTCCCAGAGGGTTGATTAGTATTTTACTGTACTTTAACTTGCCTCATGCGCTTAAGATTCCTGAAATAGGGACTTCTTTCTTGTTTGTGGTGGTGTTGGGATCGAGCTTGATCATGAGTGTAGGCCTGCTCTTAACTAAGAAATATGTAAGAGCAGAACCTTATACTGGGATACATTGAGTTTAGCTCCCCATCTCTAGTATTTTATCAAATTCTTCTGCTTTAAGGGGCATTACAGATAGTCTGCCTTGTCTAACTAAAGAAACATCTTTTAGGCTTTCTTCTGCTTTGATTTGCTCCAGACTTACCGGATTTTTTAATGCTTCAACCGGCGCCAGATCAACTACAACCCAGTTAGCATCGTCGGTAGTTGGATCTTGATAAAACTCTCTTACCACTTTCGCTATACCGACTACGTTTTTACCTTCATTACTGTGATAGAATAAAACCAGATCGCCTTCTTTCATCTCTTTCAGGTTGTTACGTGCCTGATAGTTGCGTACACCATCCCAAAAGGTTCTGCCGTCTTCGTTAAATTTATCCCAGCTGTATTTAAAAGGCTCTGATTTTACTAACCAATGTTGTGTTTTATTCATATTTAAAAAGGGTTTTACATGTGCTCATTGACAAAACCGTTGACAAAAATATACTTTTATTCCTTATTATTTACATCTGCAAAATAACTAGTAATGGGAAAAGAATACTATCTTCAAAAGAGAAGAATTACTTCACTTTTTTTAGGGTTCAATAATGATGTGGATTAAATTCGGATTGAGAAATGTAGCGAACAATGACATTGAAGATTTATGAGAACTTAAAAGCATGGTACAGTCTGAAAGTAGATAGCACTCCATAAGTGCATCTTTAGCATGTAAGAATGGACTTGAAGTAGAAAAATGTAAGCCTTTATTATTCTTTAAAGTATCTTTATAATCACCTTCAAGATCATACATAATTAGCTTTTTCTTGTATCTTTTTTCCATATATAACCTTAATCTCAATTCATCAGTAGAGAAGAATATTCTATCGCACATATTATTCTTCAACATAAAATCTATTTTCTCTACATATATTCGAAATGGCAGTAGATCGGTTTCCTGAATTTTATCAGTTCCTCTGTAATGAACACCAAGGATTCTGCTCTTGCCAAAGTTCTCCTTCTTGAATAACCTAATAAGCTTCTTGAATTCAATCTGGAGATTGAAATATTTCTTTATCAACATGTTGGCTTTTAGTTTTTCCGAAGTAGAAATTCGGCACCAATACAAGAAAGGAATAGGATTTACCACAAGAATCTTCCCCAATTCAGGAATAGCATCATATTCCTGCGAATAAAAATAATTAAAAATATTACTTCCATGTTCCTCTTCATAGTATAAATGATTAGGTCCAAGTAAAATTATTGGCTCGATGTCCTCCATTTCACAAATGTATAACCCGTATAAAATGCAGTAGAAACTTGCAAAAAGACCATGAACCCTACTATCTATTATACATAATCCATGCTGCTTTATAGAGCCTGAAAATTCAATATTGGGATATTTTGAAAGCGCTTCCATTTTTTATCTATTTTTTATTAGTTATCGCCATTTATAAAACTTATTTTCTTAGTTGCAAATGTTATATAGTAAAAATAATATTTTTTACTATATAACATTGTACGCGTTTTACATTTTTAGATATCCTAATCTTATAAATTTAGCAGATAGACAAAAAATTTACGCATTGCTAGGCGTTTGTGCATCTGCCAATATCTTTGCGCAAAAAAAGAAAACGCCAGTATCTGTTAAAAAAAACTTATGTAAAATCAATCTACGGGTATTTATTAATATCTATAGATACTTACACAAATTATAGCCCTGCTACCTTCTTTATACTATCTCTATCTAACATCTCCATTCTTGTGATTACTTTAGGATTCACTTTACCATTAACATCTACGACCACATAAGATGGGAACCCGCTTTCTGCATTAAATGCAGTTTTTAATTGGGCTATAATTTTTTCATTGACAAAGATATGGGTGCCTGGAATTTGCAGGTCTGCAACTCTATTTTTCCATACATCAATATTTGAACCATCAGTAGTACATAGGTAAACGTATTCTATAGCTAGATCTTTGTTTTTCTCATGAAGACTTTTACTAAATGGTAAATCCGATAAACAAGGAGCGCACCAGGTGGCCCAAAAGTCAACAATAAGTGCTTTTTTTGAGAACTTTGATTTTAGATTAAGTATAAAATCATTAACGTTTGTTAGTGTATCTAATTGATATAGATTAGCTTCGAATGGTAATTTCATCAATGGAGTGCCAATATTTACTGCTTCTAATGTTTTAGATAAGGCAAACAAGCTATCTATCTTTTTTTGACTAATAGTAGCTTTAGCAAATTCATCCGTTGCAATTTTCTTACACCATTTTGTTTTGATACTATTGATAATCGATGGATAAGACTCGGAAAAGCTATCTTTTTCTGATCGCAAAAAATATAGCTTTAATATATCAGATTTCTGTTCTGTATATAGGCTGTCGCATAATTTCAAGGTATTTTCAAGCCTATTTGGTTTTATATCCTGAGTGTAACTCTTCAAATACTGATAATACAAAGCGCCATCATTACTTGTAAAATAAGGTTTATGGTTCTTAACTTCTTTAAAAAGTTTATCAGGCATATCATTACCCCAGTAGGCTACACAAAGATTTCCATAAAACTCAGACAAAGTCTCATTTTTAACCGCCCAACCATAATTAGGAAACTTAGCGATGAACTCGTTATCTATTTCTGTTAGTTGTTTGCGAATAGAGTCGGTTTTAAATAGGAAGGAATCAACAGTATACTTTTTCCTTGAATTGCGTAAACTCCCCAAGCTATCTTGTATAAGTTCTTTTTCCTTCTTTTTAAACAACACATTTTTATTCATTACTGTATTCAACTCCCCATCTTTACCTGAATACGCTACTCCATCACCAATCATGTAAACGCTAGCATTTGATGTTTTACCTGCATCGATGGTAACAGTTAATTCTTCATTTACATATATGCCTGCGTATAAATAATTGCCCACGCTTAACCATATTTGTTGATAAGGTAAGTTCTGATCAAGAGTTATTTTCGATAACCCTGTAGCATCAGTTTCCGTATATTTTTTAACCTGGAACCCTGCTCCGAGCTGTACCAGCGTATACTGCACATCTACTTTTTTAATGCTATCCGGAAGATTTTTCACCAGAATAGTCAATATGGCTGGTTTGCGATTGATGAGATAGGCATCCATTTTTTTATCCTCCATTGTAATAGGAGAAACACTTTGTGCATTTAACTGAATGCAGTAGAATGACAGGAAGAAAAACATTAAATATTTCATAGCGTTTGGGTTTATTTTTTAACGGTGTGTAAAGCTTTTAGTAGGTTTTCTTTTTTACCCCTGGAGATGGGAATACGGGTATTATCGTTTAATAAAAGGTATCCACTGTCTTCTTTGACCAGGCTTTTTATAAACTTCTTATTTACTAAATGAGATTGATGGCAGCGAATGAAGTCATAACTCGCTAATAATTCTTCATATTCGAAAATGGGTTTTGACACCATGATATTCTTTCCGTCAGTTAAATAGAATTGAGTGTAGGCGTTAGATGATTCGCAACGAATAATTTCCTCAGTATGCACAAATCTGATTTCTTTAGTTGAGGCTAACGCTAATTTGTGGTCTTTTTTAGCGTCTTTGTCTCTAATTAGTTCCATCAGATTTTCCAGTTGAAGGTTCTCCTTTTTCCGATTAAGCTTTGCTTCTACTTTATGAATCGATACTTTTAATTCATCAGGATTGATGGGTTTTAGTAAGTAATCTATAGCAGAGAATTTTACGGCCTGTATCCCATATTGATCAAAAGCCGTAACAAAAATGACTTCGAACTGATGGTGTGGCAATGCTTTAAGTACATCAAATCCATTCTTTTCGGGCATTTGAATGTCTAAAAACAATAAATCAGGGTTGGTTGCTGCAATTGTTGCAACCCCGTCGTCGGCATCAGTGGCAGAACCTACAATGGTTACTGGCAGTTCATGTTTTTGTAGTAGCTGTACAATATTTTCAATATTGTTTTTTTCGTCATCAATAATTACGGCTCTTATCATATTAACCAATTTTTGAAATGAATAATCACTTGTGTTTTATCATTCATTCTTTTTACCGAAAAATTAATTTGTTGGTCATTGAGTGTTTGGTTCAATAGTTTAATTCTTTCTTTTGTTAACTGCAGGCCAAACCCCTTAGATTCAGCATTTTCATTAAACCCTTTACCATTATCTGTTACCTGAACAACCATATCGTTATCCACTTTTTCAAATGATACGGTTAGGTATCCTTTTTCTTGTAGGGCGGATATTCCATGTTTTACTGCATTTTCTACCAATGGTTGTAAAAATAGACTCGGAATTTCAATTGCATTGGTGTCTACTTGGGGGCTTGTTTCTATTTTATAATTAAAGCCAAAACGCAATTTTTCAAGATTCAAATAGTTCTCCAGTATCTTTATTTCACTTGAAATGCTTACAAATTCGTTATTAGTTGCCTTTAGTGAATCACGCATCAAGTTGCTGAATTCGATTAAATATTTTGATGCATTCTCCGAATCGTTTTTTGTAATAAGACCTTGTATAGAACTGAGAGCATTGAAGACAAAATGCGGGTTGAACTGAGATCGAATAGATTTTAGTTCGGTTTGCACCAATTGTTTTTGTGTCCCTTGCGCTTTTAGTTTTTCAGCTTGTTTTCTTGAACGCCATAGGAGTACGACAAAACCGATGGCGAGCAGGCCGATTACTGTAAGCCCTATTTTGGCCCATAGAGTCTGGTACCACGCCGCCTGTATTGTAAATAAATATTTGCAGACATTCATCCGCTGTACGCTATAGCGTATTTGCAGTTCATAATTGCCAGGTGACAAATTTTTGAGCCAAACCAGATTGAAGTCGAAATCGTTTACAGCCCATTTCGTGCTGTCGCTTTCTTTTACCAACCTATACTCGATGATGTTCTTTGATATAATGATATCATCTAGATAGAAAATTAAGTTATTCTCATCATGACGGAAGTTCTTTTTAAGTTTTAGAAGTGTAGAGTCTGCACTCCAGTCTTTAGCATCTTCACCAAATGACATCCTCTTCCATTGTTGTTTAAAAATGGTCAAAAATTCAGGAAGTTGGGAAAAGGTAAATACACCTACTACTCTAGGCTTCCATTTTAACCAATAGGCAGTCATTGATGTGTTTATACTGTCAGGAGTATTGATGTCTCTTACCTGAAAGGTCAGAGAAGTTCCGTAATTTCCTTTGAACTGACCCAGGTAGGCTGCAAATTCATCGATTTTCGTTGAATCGGCAATCTTTGTCATCATATATGCTTTGGTAAATAACTTAGGCCTGGTCCATGGCATCACAATTTTTTGATTATCTTCCAGTACCCGAAACTGGTATTGTTGCACGTTTGAAGCATTTATACCATTTACAGTTAACATGATTCCGGTAGAATCGAATATAGGTATTGCATAGGCACCTGAATAGCTATTAAAAGGTCTAGATATTATTTCATATGCCTTAGGACTGCGAAGTAGTTTTAGCTCCGGTATTTTCGATAGTACGTACTCATGGTTGACTGCTAATTTGTTGGAAAAGAAAGCCATCATCATCAGATTCTTTTGCTTTGTCATTTTTGCTTCATGGCTATAAAAGGTATATGAAAAATGTTTTCTGATAGAATCACCATGACTATCATTCTGGATGATTGGATTAATACTATCTAGTTCCATCTCTAGCTTTTGTGCATAGCAATAGATTTGAGAAAATATGATAAATATGAATATAACAATACTGCGCATCTGCTTCTTTGAAATTTATGTTACCTCAAAGTAAAGGCTTTCGAACTCTTTTTGTATATGCAGATTTGAATCTTGTAGAGATTATTTTGAATTGGACGATATAAGCTTTCGTTTATGCAAAATCAAAGAGTATTTATCATTCAACTAAATGAACTTTAATACTCTTATAGAAAATTGTTATCTTTATTTTAACGCTTAACTTCCGCTCTTTGTGAGCAAATAGTATCTTATCTTCCTAATCTAATATGAAAAAAACAATAGCTTTCTTATCCCTTTTATTCTTCATTGCCTTTAGCTCTTGTGCCCAAACTGCTTCGCCCCCTCTCAATAAAGCAAAGCTAGATAGTTTACTCAATGCTCTTGATAAAAATAATAAGGCGATGATGAGCCTTGCGGTAATGCTTGATGGTAAGCTTGTTTATAGTAAAGCAATTGGAGATGCCAACCGTAGCAGTGCTAAACCTATAACCGCTACACCACAAACAAAATATCGTATCGGTTCAATCACCAAGATGTTTACCGGAACAATGATCTTTCAATTGATTCAGGAAGGTAAACTTAGCCTCACCACACCTTTGTCTACCTATTTCCCTCAATTACCCAATGCTGAGAAAATTACGATTGCGAATCTATTGAACCATAGCAGTGGACTATTTAATTTCACCAACGATCCGGGTTACGTTGCTACTCTGGCTCAAAAGGTAAGTCAGGAAGAACTACTGGCTAAGTTTCAACATGCCTCTGTCTTTGAGCCGGGAAGCAAACACGAATACAGTAACACCAATTACGTACTGCTAGGCTTTATTATCGAAAAACTTGATAAGAAAACCTATGATGCAGCTTTAAAAGCAAGAATAACAACAAAACTAGGATTAAAAGACACTTATTATGGAGGTAAAATAAATCCATCAAATAAGGAGGCTAATTCTTATAAATGGATTGGTAGCTGGACACCAGATTCAGAGACAGATATGAGCATTCCTTGTGGTGCCGGAGCTCTGGTTTCCACCCCTTCAGATCTGGTAAAGTTTATAGATGCCTTGTTTAATGGCAAGCTGATTAGTCAGGAGAGCCTTACGCAAATGAAAACTCTGCAAGGAAATTATGGGATGGCAATGTTTGTAATACCTTTTTATGAACGACAAGGTTATGGGCATAATGGAGGTATTGACGGTTTCCAATCGGTACTTGCATATTATCCGACAGACAAAACTGCCATTGCTATTACTGCAAATGGAGTAAACACCCTAATGAACAATGTGACAATCGGTGTGCTAAGTATAGCGTTTAATAAGCCTTACACTATCCCTTCGTATGCTAATACATTTTCTGTTAAACCAGAAGACCTCGATCAATACTTAGGCATCTATTCAACAGATAAATTACCCTTTAAAATTGCGATCACTAAGAAAGATGGTATTCTTTATGGTCAGGCAACAGGACAATCAGCCTTTCCGCTTGAACCGGTAAAAGCGAATGTATTTGCCCTCGAATCTGCAGGTATTACTGGAACTTTTGATGTTGAAAAAAAGCAAATGACGTTTCAGCAAGGTGGAGCCACTTTTGTACTGACAAAAGACCAATAAAGATTTTCCTATGTTTATGTTAATCGTCATTCTGAATTTATTTCAGAATCTCGCACTAGCAAGGTTTTGAATAGCAATTGCGGGATTTTGAAATAAATTCAGAATGATGATTGTGCCTTTTGGGCATCCTCTTTTAAATGATTATATATTAAAGCGTAGTCATATCAATTACAAATCTGTAACGCACATCGCCTTTAAGCATTCTCGCATACGATGCTGTTATATCCTTAATATCGATAACTTCAATATCTGAAACGATGTTATGTTCAGCGCAAAAATCAAGCATTTCCTGAGTTTCAGCGATACCTCCGATACCAGAACCTGCAATACTTTTACGACCACCCAGTAATGAAAAAGGCTGAATTGCATAAGGCTGAGATGGAACACCAACGCAAATTTGTGTACCACTTGTTCTTAGTAATGACAAGTACATATCCATATCGTGCTCTGCAGAAACAGTATCAAGGATAAAGTCAAATGAACCTCTTACTGCATCAACCTGAGCAGGATCAGAAGTCACTACAAAGTGATGTGCACCTAAAGCTTTAGCCGCTTCTTCTTTAGAAGCTGATGTACTTAGTACAGTTACTTCTGCACCAAAAGCTACACCAAACTTAACACCCATGTGGCCTAAACCACCAAGACCTAAAACGGCTAGTTTATGTCCCTTACCAACTTTCCAGTGGCGCAGAGGCGAATATGTAGTAATACCTGCACAAAGCAATGGAGCTGTTGCTGCAAGTGGCAATTTATCTGAAATATGAAGTACAAATTCTTCGCGAACAACAATGTTGTTTGAATAACCTCCATAAGTTGGTACGCCATCCCTACCTTTATTATTATAGGTTTGCGTACTACCTTCAAGGCAATATTGCTCTAATCCTTGCTTACAGTTTTCGCAAGTCTGGCAAGAATCTACCATACATCCAACACCGGCCAGATCATACTTTTTAAACTTCTTTACATGATCACCCACTTTAATTACCCTACCAACAATTTCGTGGCCAGGTACCATTGGGAATACCCCGGGGAACCAATCGTTCTTTATTTGGTGAAGATCGGAGTGACAAACTCCGCAATATAATATTTCCAATTGAACGTCATGAGGTCCTACTTCTCTACGCTCAAAATCCCATGCTGCTAAATCTGTTTCAGCATCTTGTGCTGCATATCCTTTGGCTTGTATCATAGTTAATTTATTTTATTGAAAAATGATTAGTGTAGCATTTTAAATAACAATTCTTTCAACAGCTCGCCATCAGTAGTATTACCTGTACTATCTACCCCTTTACTCTTTAAATCGTACTCCCTTAATAAGCTTATGATATCAAAGGTTTTGTTTAGGCTATAGCTACGGGCTGCTGCTTCGTAATCTTTAACGAAGTATGGATTTACACCCAACTCTTTAGCTGCATCTCCTTTATTCTGTAGGTAATGGTATTTTAAGATCTTTGAGAAATAAGAATTCAGGTTGGCCATAACCATAACCATCGGGTTAGCTTTAGGGTTATCGGCAAAGTAATTAATGATTTGATTACATTTTAAAACATTCTTTACCGCCAGTGCCTTCTGCAATTCAAAAACATTGTATTCTTTACTGATCCCGATGTTCTGTTGAACAAGATCAGTATCAATTGTGGTTTCTTTGGTGATATTTAAAAGCAGTTTCTCAATTTCATTAGCAATCTTTGAAAGATCTGTGCCCAGATATTCGGCCATTAAAGCAGAAGCCTGTGGTGCAATTTTATACCCCTTCTCTTTTACAAGATCGTCTATCCACCCTGCTAACTTATAATCTCTTACCAGTTCAGATTGAAATATCACGCCGTTCTTATCAATGGCTTTATAAATCTTCTTACGCTTGTCGAAATTGGCGTACTTATAACCCAGTACCAGAATGGTGGTTGGCATAGGTTTGTCAAAGTAGTTGAGCACAAACTCAGCCTCTTTACTGCTGCCTTCTGTCTCCTTAGACCACTTCAAATCCTGAGCTTCTTTTACAATGATTAGCTGATAATCAGACATCATAGGATAGCGCTTGGAAGCGTTCATTATGGTAGCCATATCTGTATCTTTCCCATACAGAACAGTTTGATTAAATCCCCTTTCCATATCATTCAACACATTACTTTCCATATAATGGATGATCTGATCTATGTAATAAGGTTCTTCGCCGTGTAATAAATATACAGGCTTAAACTTTCTGGCTTTAATGTCTTTGATTATATCTGCAGCACTCATATTATGGTGTAAACTTAGATAATTTTTTTTGCCTATTTTTACAGAAATGTCATTTACACCTACACCACTTAACCTGCCGGAATATCCTTTCAAGATTACATTAAAGGAGTCGCGTTATTTTATCTTCGACGAAGTAAGAAAAAAACACCTGGTACTTACGCCAGAAGAATGGGTTAGACAACATTTTATCCAGTTTTTGATACTGGAAAAGAAGTTTCCAAAGTCACTTATTCAAATAGAGGGCGGCCTTAACTTAAATCAACTTCAAAAAAGAAGCGACATTGTAATATTTAATAGGCTCGGCGAAAGGATTATGGTGATTGAATGTAAAGCGCCTTCTGTAAAAATTACTCAAGCTACATTTGATCAGGCATCAAGATACAACTCCATCCATAAGGCAAAATGGTTGGTAGTAACTAACGGATTAATGCATTGTTATGCAACGATAGACCACAAAGAGGAACAGTTTGTTTTTATAAAAGACCTTCCTGAATATCAGTTTCTATAAAAACAAACCGTCTTCTCTATGTTATTTTTTATTGCCAACCACCGCCAAGAGCGCGGTAAAGGCTAATTACTGCTTGCCACTGCTGTAATTTATCTCCAATATTATCCAGTTCTGCCGACAATAGATGCTGTTCAGACGTTAATACATCTGTGTAATTTGTAGCAGAACTATAACGCAATAGCTTCTTGGTAAAATCTACAGACTTCTGTAACGACTGCAATTGTTTAGTTCTTATGCTTTGCTGTTCAATTGCTGTTTGGTAAGAGAACAATGCATTAGAGACCTCCTCTCCTGCTTTTAATAAGGATTTCTGAAACAAATACGCTGATTCCTGTTGAGCAGCCTTCGCTGTTGCTAACCTTGCTTTGTTTGCTCCTTTATTAAAAATGGGCTGCGTTATCCCTCCTGCAATATTTGCAAACAAACCCGATGGCGTAATCCAATCTTTAAAACTAAAACTGGTAAAACCACTTGAGGCCGTTATATTCAGTGACGGGTAAAACGATTGTCGGGCGACATTAGTTATTTCAAAAGCTTTCATAAAAGCATACTCTGCCTGTTTAACATCGGGTCTGTTTTGAAGCAATTGTGCAGGAATACCAATATTCAAATCCAAAAGCAATTGCTGAGATTCGAGAGATTTCCTGTCTATTGAGCCAGCCTGACGAGTAAGTAAAACATTCATCACATTTTCAGTTTCTCTGATCTGCCTTTTTAAACGTGGTATAGCCACTTCCGCAGCATATTGATTAGCTTCACTCTGTACCTCGGCTGCACCAGTTACGATGTTGGCTGCTTTTAAAGATTTCATAGTACTTACATCCGTTTTCCTGTTAACAACTGTTTTCTCTAAAACCATCAGTTGCTCATCCAATGCCAAAAGCATGAAGTAATTATTTGCGATATCAGAGATCAATTGTGTTTGAACAGCCTTTCTTGCTTCTTCAGTTTGCAATAAACCTGCCAATGCGCTTCGTTTACTACTTCTTAACTTACCCCAGATATCTGCTTCCCAAGAGGCTGTTAGTCCAACATCATATTGAGTTGAGGAGCTGATGATACCAAAGCCTTGCGGAAAAGCTAGCTTTGATTGGGTTATACTTGCATTACCGTTTAAGTCTGGTAAAAAGGTAGTTTTGCTTTGTTTAAAACTTGCTCTAGCTACATTGATATTTTCAACGGCTATCTTTAAATCCAGATTTTGCTGTAACCCTTCTGTTATCAGTTCTATTAAAAGAGGATCGTTAAACAACTTTTGCCAGGGCATTGTGGCTATCGTAGTTGTGTCTGTATTCTGCTGATCTCTGTAAAGATTGTTGGTATTTATTGTTGGCCTTTCGTATTTCTTTGACACCTGGCACGAAGCCAATACTGTCAGCAAAATTACCAGCCCTATATATTTTCTCATTGTATTCATTTCTTACGGATTATAAAACCTCATTGTTTTTACGTACACCGGATATTTTCTCCTGTAGCGATTGAAAGACCACAAACAACGCAGGAATTACAAATATTCCGAACACCGTGCCGATTAACATCCCTCCAACTGCTGCAGTACCTATTGAGCGGTTACTTAACGCTCCTGCACCAGTAGCTACCATCAGTGGAAGCAAGCCGAAAATAAAGGCAAATGAAGTCATCAAAATTGGCCTTAACCTCGCGGTAGCGCCAGAAATTGCCGACTGGATTAAGCTCATTCCACTAAGTCTGTGCATCAAGGCAAACTCTACAATCAGGATCGCATTTTTTGCAAGCAGACCGATAAGCATAATCAAACTGATTTGCAGGAATATGTTATTGTCAAGCCCAAATAAACGGGCAAATAAGAATGCTCCGGCCAATCCAATCGGCAGAGAAAGTAATACCGAGAATGGCAGAATGTAGCTTTTATACTGTGCGCTTAACAAGAAATAAATGAACAGCAAGCTGAGCATAAAGATTAATAGGGTTTGACTACCGCTAGACAACTCTTCTAATGTTAAGCCCGAGAATTCATAGGTATAACCTTGTGGTAAAGTTTGGGCTGCTACTTCCTGAATTGCCTTTATCGCATCGCCAGAGCTATAACCCGGTTTAGGTGCGCCATTTACTGCACCGGCCGTAAACAAGTTAAAACGATTTAAAAATTCTGGTCCGTAGACCTTTTTAAGTGTAATAAACTCCGATATCGGAGCCATAGCTCCTTTATCATTTCTAACATATATTCTATTGATTGCCTCCTTGTTGGTCCTCTGTTCGGCTTCTGACTGAATCATTACACGGTACTGCTTACCAAAACGGTTAAAGTCGGACGCATAAATACCGCCCAGGTAACCTTGCAAAGTTCCAAGCACCCGATTAACCGGAACACCTGCTTCTTTACATTTAGCAACGTTTACATTAACCTCGTATTGCGGGAAACTTGTATTGTACGACGTAGCGGCATACATGATTTCAGGACGCTGATTTAGCGTGGCCATAAATTTGCCAATTACCGCATCAAAGGCTTTGTAGCTGCCTCCGGTTTTGTCTTGCAATTGGAATTCGAAACCATCATTATTTCCAAACCCTTGTAATGTTGGTGCGGCAAAAAATATGATGCTTGCTCCTTTAATTTCTGCAGTTTTAGCGAACAGCTGGTTCACGATACTTTTAATATCCTGCCCCTTTTTTGTTCGTTCTTTCCATGGTTTTAATCTAATAAAGATAGCTGCGTATGAACTTCCCGCACCACTAATTAAATCCATACCCGCAAGCCTTGATGACAATTCAATTTCAGGGATAGACCTCGCAATACTGTCTATTTTATTGGCGATAAATTCGGTTCGCTCTAAAGAAGTTGCGGGAGGCAAAATCACGTTACCGTATATAGATCCGCTATCTTCATTAGGTACAAATCCGGTTGGAGTGGTTTTTACTAAAAACCAGAACAAGAGACTAAATGCAATGATGATCCCAAATGCAATCCACTTTTTTCCGATCAGAAAAATAACCGACTTCTTGTAACGGTTTGTCATGGTGCTAAATGAGGCATTGAATCCTGCATAAAAGCGTTGTAAAAAGCCTGTTTTCTGTTGATTATTTTCGTCGTGGGGTTTAAGCAGCAATGCGCACAGTGCCGGGCTCAATGTAAGTGCATTTACCGCAGATATGATAATAGCCACAGCAAGTGTTAAACCAAATTGCTTATAAAATACCCCTACCGAACCTGTAACAAAGGTTACAGGAACAAACACCGCAGCCATGATGAGTGTAATTGAAATGATCGCTCCACTAATTTCGCTCATGGCATGCATGGTGGCTTTTTTAGCTGATTTAGCTCCCTGATCAAGTTTTGCATGCACTGCTTCTACTACCACAATGGCATCATCTACTACAATACCAATGGCCAATACTAAGGCAAATAATGTAAGCAGGTTAATGGTAAACCCAAAAAGCTTCAGGAAAAAGAACGTTCCTATAATAGCTACCGGAACGGCAATAGCCGGAATTAATGTAGAGCGGAAATCCTGTAAAAAGATAAATACTACAATAAACACCAATATAAAAGCTTCAATAATGGTAATAATCAATTTAGAAATTGAAGCATCTAAAAACTCATTGGCATTGGCAAACACACTATATTTTACACCTTTGGGAAAGGTTAATGAAGCATCATCCAATATCTTAATACACTTCTTTATAATCTCATTGGCATTGGAACCGGAAGTCTGGTTTATTGCCACATACGGCGATTCATGACCTTGAGCTATGATTGTACTGGAATAAGTAAAAGAGCCCATATCAACCTGAGCTATATCTTTCAATTTAAGTACTTGTCCGTTGCCTACCGACTTAAGGATAATGTTTTCAAACTGGGCAGGCTTTTCAAGCCGGCCGGTATACTTTAAGGTATACTGGAACGGCTGACCGCTGTTCTCTCCTACCTTACCTGGTGCGGCCTCAATATTCTGTTCTGCAAGCGCCTCTGTTATATCAGATGGGATAAGCCCGTAAGCTGCCATTGCATCCGGTTTAAGCCAGATTCTCATGCTATAATCCATGCCACCATATACCGCTGCATTTCCTACTCCCTCAACCCTTTTAATTTGAGGCATCACATTTATCTTCAAATAGTTATCAAGGAATTTCTGGTCGTATTTTCCATCCTCACTATATAAGAGGAAGCTAAAAACCTCACTATTCAATCTCTTACTGGTCGTAATACCTACTTTAATTACTTCGGCAGGCAATAAACTTGTGGCTTTAGTAATCCTGTTCTGCACATTAATTGCGGCCATATCCGGATCTGTACCTTGCTTAAAGTTTATGGTAATGCTGGCACTACCATCATTACTTGCCTTAGAAGTCATATATGTCATATGCTCTACTCCGTTGATTTCTTCTTCGAGTGGAACAATTACACTTTTCATAACTACATCTGCACTGGCTCCCTGGTAGGATGTGCTTACCTCTACCGCAGGCGGCGCAATGTCCGGGTACTGGGAAATAGGCAATGAGTATAGCCCTAGCAATCCAATTATAACAATGATAACCGATATAACGGTAGACAATACCGGGTTATCTATAAATTTCTTTAACATAATATTTTAGTGTTTTGGTTTGATTTTCATTCCATCTTTCAGACTTCCCATTCCTTCTGTCACAATCTGCTCGCCGGGGTTCAATCCTTTCGTTACTACATAAAATTCACCTGAAGGGACATCCATTATCTCTATCTCCGTGCTTTTTACTGTCCCGTTTTTAACTGTGTAAACCATCGTCTTTTCCTGCATTTCGAAGGTTGCTTTAGCTGGGACTAATAGTGCATTGTTTACTTTTAATGGAATGCGAATAAGAGCACTGGCTCCACTCCTAATCAAGCCATCTGGATTAGGAAAGCTTGCTCTCAAATTAACTGAACCTGTTTCTGTATTGATTAAACCGTTTAAGGTTTCCAGGTTCCCTTTTCTTGAATACTCTGATCCATTGGCCAGCAAGAGCGTTACCGGAGGGATACTCATTAACTTATCCTTTATGGTTTTCCCTTTATTACTTTCTGTAAAGTCTAAAAACTGTTTTTCATTGAAAGAGAAATAAGCAAAAACACTGGCAATGTTTGACACCGTTGTTAGTGGTTGAGGTGATGAACTGCTCACCAAACTACCTGTTTTATAAGGTAAATTCCCTACTACCCCATCGGCAGGGCTACTTATGCTGGTATATCCGAGATTGGTACGGGCATTTGCTAGACTTGCTTTTGCCTGAGCTAAAGCAGCCTCCTTAGCATGTAAATTAAAGTTTGCCTGCTTAAGTTCATAATCGCTAATGATCTCTTCTTTTACCAGTGGCAGGGTTTTCTCTACCTGCATTTTCGCCGTATTCACTTCGGCTTCTGCATTTTTTATGGCAGCAGCAGCGGTCTTTACTTCCTGTTCGTACTGCGGAGCGTTTATTTTAAAAAGAAGTTGCCCCTTTTTAACAACAGCACCTTCGTCAACAAGTATTTGCTCTACAAAACCATCTACTTTGGGCCTTATTTCTACATTCTGCTGTCCCTGAATGGTTGCAGTATAGTCGGTATTGAGAACAGCATCTTTAGCTTCTAGTGTGGAAACCGGATATTCCTGAATGGTTTCTTCCTGTGTTTGAGTTTGCGTTGGTCCGCAGGCTTCAAACAGCAGCGTTCCGGCAATTAATGAGAGTAATTGTATTGTTTTCATAAATGTAATTTTTCTTTTAGGGCATAAAAGTTCCCCGTCTCCTAAAAAATCTCTTTTTTTGGCAGTTAAGGTTAACAGCGATTATTTACCGCTTGAATTAAGTGTTGAATTATTTAGTTAAGTATTGAGTGTTAAATTGATTTCATATTCTTAGGTTCTAATCATTAGTAAAGTAGTTATAAGGGTTACATTGGAGATCAGGTCAAATTATAATTCCTTATATCATTAAAAAGTTAAGCAAAGTTAGTACTTTTGTTAATAAAACAACTAAACGCTTGTTTTATTAGATTATGAAGACAAATCGATTCTTAATGCTATTAAAAACCCGTGGTGCACTAACCGCGGGAGAAATTTCAAAGGAACTTGGGATTACAAGTGAAGGTGCGCGCCTACAGCTTATTAAATTAAGTGAGGAGGGTCTAATCAAGTCGACCAATGAATCGAAAGGAGTTGGCAGGCCTACAGTATACTTTAGTTTAACTGAGGAGGGAAACGCAGGTTTTCCTGATACTCATGCTGAGCTAACCGTTAAATTAATACAACTGGTAAAAGCCACACTAGGCGATGAAGCGCTAGACAAAGTGATAACAGCAGGTGAGCAAGCCGGTAAAGAAAAATATTCAAATGAATTGCAGTCCGTTACTGACCTGGAAGGTCGTATATCTCAACTCGCAGATATCCGTACCCGAGAAGGTTACATGGCTGAGTATAGTAAAGATGAACAGGGCTATTTACTAATAGAGAATCACTGTCCAATTTGCGCAGCCGCACAAGTTTGTCAGGGTTTTTGTTCTTCAGAACTAAATACCTTTAAGTTTGTACTAGGTAAGGATGTAGATATTACAAGGGTAAATCACATTATTGCGGGCGACAGAAGGTGCGCATACCGTATAACATTAAAGAAGGCAAGTTAAAAGTGAAGAGGGTGATCATGGTTTATATGGTACACCCTCTTCATTAAAATTATCCTTTTAAAGCAGCAAGGCTTTCCTCGATCGTATTGATCTTCGATTCAGCATCTGCCTTTTTATTACGTTCGTTCTGAATGATCTCAGGTTTTGCATTTTGTACAAAACGCTCATTACTTAACTTAGCATCTACAGATTTCAAGAAACCCTGTAAATAAGTAAGCTCTCCGTTTAAACGCTCTATTTCAGCATCAACATCGATAGCTTCATTTAAGTGAATAAAGAACTCATCATTACCCACCATAAAGTTTACAGCTCCAGGAATCTTATCGTTTACAAACTCAACCTGATTAATGTTAGCCAGTTTGAACACAATGTTTAACCATTTCTCGAAATCTAAAGCAGAGTTTACTTTAATCGCTAAGGGAAGTGCTTCTTTAGGCGAGATCTGTTTTGTATTTCTAACGTTTCTGATCTCAGCAACCAAACCTTTAATCACCTCTACTTCTTTAAGTAATTGTGCATCAGCATTGCCAACAACAGGATAGCTTGCTACAATACAGCACTCTAATTCACCTTTCTCGCCGAAAAGCTCATCATGCCATAATTCTTCTGTTAAGAAAGGCATAAATGGATGTAACAAGGTTAGAATCTTCTCAAAGAAACCAATGGTAACTTTTAAAGTTTCAGCATCTATAGGGTGTTGATAAGTAGGCTTAACCATTTCAAGGTACCAGGCACAGAAATCGTCCCATACCAGTTTATAACAAGCCATCAATGCCTCAGACAGACGGTATTGTTTAAAGTTATCTTCAATCTCGGCAAGAGCCTCATTAAAGCGGTTCTCGAACCACAATATAGCTTGCTGATTAGGGTTTTCAAGATTTGCATCAACTTCCCAACCTTTAACTAACCTGAAAGCATTCCAGATTTTGTTAGCAAAATTACGGCCTTGCTCGCAGTAGCTTTCATCGAACATTAAGTCGTTTCCGGCTGGAGAACACAATAACATACCTACCCTTACTCCATCAGCGCCATACTTCTCAATTAGCCCAATTGGATCAGGAGAGTTACCCAGCGACTTAGACATTTTACGGCCTAATTTATCTCTTACAATACCTGTTAAGTAAACATTTGTAAAAGGTTTCTGACCTCTAAACTCATGTCCAGCCATGATCATACGAGCTACCCAGAAGAATAAAATCTCAGGAGCAGTTACAAGGTCATTAGTAGGATAGTAATAGTTAATATCTTTATTGTCAGGATCTTTAAAACCATTAAATACAGATATTGGCCATAACCATGATGAGAACCAGGTATCCATTACATCCGGATCCTGACTTACAAAAGGAGCCAACTGATGTTTAAAGCCATTAGCTTCAGCCTCAGTAAATACGCCATCTATATCCTTAAGTTTTAAAAACTCATTAAGTGCTTCTTCTTTAGTTTTAGCAACAACCCAATTGCCTTTATCATCATACCATGCAGGAATTTGTTGTCCCCACCATAATTGTCTGCTGATGTTCCAATCCCTAACATTTTCCATCCAATGACGGTAGGTGTTAACAAACTTTTCAGGGATTAACTTAACATCACCTTCCAATACATCTCTCAATGCTGGTTTGGCCATCTCATCCATTTTACAGAACCACTGCATAGATAATTTAGGCTCAATAGCTGCATTGGTACGTTCAGAAAAACCTACCTGCGACTTATAATCCTCAACTTTATCTAAATGACCAGCTTCGTCTAATAAAACAGCAATCTTTTTTCTTGCTATAAAGCGATCTTCACCAACAAGAACAACAGCAAGTTCGTTTAATGTACCATCTTCATTTAAGATATCTATTACAGGCAATTTATGTTTAACCCCTAATTCATAATCGTTCAGATCATGAGCCGGAGTAACTTTTAAACATCCTGTTCCAAAATCCATCGTTACATACTCATCCTGAATAATAGGTATTTCACGGTTGATTAGTGGTACAAAAACCTTTTTACCTTTCAGGTGATGGTAACGCTCGTCGTTAGGGTTAACGCAAATGGCAGCATCTGCCATGATTGTTTCCGGACGAGTGGTTGCAATGGTTAAGAAATCATTGGTTCCAGATACCGAATATTTTATATAGTATAGCTTTTGATTTACCTCTTTACGGATAACTTCTTCGTCAGAAACTGCGGTTTTACCTGCAGGATCCCAGTTTACCATACGCACACCACGATAGATTCTTCCCTTTTTATATAAATGGATAAAGCTATCAATTACTGCTTCCGACAAGTCGTCTTCCATAGTAAAACGGGTACGCTCCCAGTCGCAGCTTGCGCCTAGTTTTTTCAACTGATCAAGAATAATACCTCCGTATTTTTCTTTCCATTCCCATGCATACTTCAGGAACTCTTCTCTGCTAAGGTCTTTTTTGCTGATGCCTCTTTCTTTAAGCATCGCCACAACTTTGGCCTCAGTAGCAATTGATGCATGATCTGTTCCAGGTACCCAGCAAGCATTTTTACCTTGCATACGTGCCCTACGAATCAGTACATCCTGAATTGTATTGTTTAGCATGTGTCCCATGTGCAAAACACCAGTCACATTTGGAGGAGGTATTACAATCGTGTAAGGCTCACGTTCATCAGGCTCAGAATGAAAAAAGTTCTTCTCTATCCAGTAGCTATACCATTTGTCTTCGGTTGCCGCCGGGTCGTATTTTGTGGAAATGCTCATTATTTTATTTATAGTGTCCTCTTAGCGAGTGAATTTTAATTTGTAACTGATTTTCGGATAATTCATAAATCAACCTGTGTTCTTCGTCAATACGTCTTGACCACTTGCCACTCATTTCGTATTTTAAAGCTTCAGGTTTACCAATTCCGTGAAATGGATTACTTTCTATTGCATTAAGGAGTGATGTAATTTTTGCTTGTATTTGTTTATTGCCAGATTTAACCCAGAATTTAATATCAGACTGAGCCTGTTCAGAATAGATTATTTCCACAAATCTTCAGTCTTAATTGAAGTATGTTTTCCGGATTTAAATTCTTCATCACTAAGCTTTATCTTTTCAACAAATTTTGAATTATAAACTGCATTTGATTCTTTAACTTGATTTTGATCACTGACGGATTCAAGTTCATTGACGGAATAATCACCCTTACTTTCCTCAAAAGAGATCTTAAGAGCTTTCATAAAAGCCTTCAGTACTGACAACTGCTCTTTATTTTTTGGATGTACAATTAGTGTTCCCATGCTACAAATTTATGGTTTATTGATTACAAAAAGAAAAAAGACAATTCATTAGGAATCTATTAAAGATTTATGGAATCAGAAGATCAAAGATTTGCTGATTCCATAAGCTCTGCTTACTTCAAATTTTGCATAAAGTAATCTGTAACCTTCTGATATAGATGCACCCTATCTTTACCAATTACATTATGCTCATGACCAGGATAAATCATATAATCAACCTGAACACCTTTATCAACAGCTTTCTTAACAAAGTCGACAGAATGCTGCTGTACCACAACCGGATCCTGCATACCGTGAATTAGTAACAATTTTCCTTTTAATTGATCAACCTTGCTACTCAAATCTGTAGCAGCGTAACCTTCAGGGTTTTCCTGAGGAGTATCCATATAGCGTTCAGTGTACATTACCTCGTAAAACTTCCAGTTTATTACCGGACCACCTGCAACGGCAGCTTTAAACACACCAGGGTGAGTAACCATAAAGTCGACCGTATCGAAACCGCCAAAGCTCCAGCCAAATAATCCCATGTTAGCAGAATCAACATAAGGCAAGCCTTTCAGGTAATCAACAGCTTTCATCATATCTTCCATTTGCACATCACCCGCTCTACGGAACATCGATTGTTCAAAAGCTTTACCCCTGTTGTCACTTCCTCTAGTATCGATAGTTAATACCACATAACCACGCTCTGCCATATACCTGAACCAATAATCTCCAGCTCCGGCATTCCATGAATTTAAGATAAGTTGTGCATGAGAACCACCATACCAATAAACAATAACAGGATATTTTTTGGTACTATCATAACCAACTGGTTTATATAAACTGCAATACAAATCATCTCCGCTATTACTTTTTATAGTAAAGATCGATGAGTTTTCAGTAGCAAAATCAGATAAAGGATTAGCCGCTTTTAATAACGTTTTTGTTTTAGCACTTGCAGTTTCTATTAACTGAATTACCCTAGGCTGCTCCGGACTGCTGTAATTATCTATCACAGTATTTCCAGAAGTACTTACCTGTACATTATGTACCGCACGACCTTGTGTAATCCTATTTGATTTACCTGATTTTAAATTAAGTACATATAAATTCCGGGTGATTGGAGACTCTTCTGTAGAAACATAAAACAACTGATCGCCTTTTGCATTAAAACCTTTTACATCAAGCACCTCCCAATTACCTTTAGTTAACTGTTTTAATACTTTTCCGTTTAAGTCGTATAAATACAAATGATTCCATCCATCACGATTACTTTGCCAGATGAACTTAGAGGGATCATTTTTAAGGAACAACATAGGCTCCAATGGCTCTACATACTTTTCGTCCTTTTCTTCGAATAAGGTTTTAACGAAATCACCACTTGTTGCATCATATTGATTTAACTTCATGTGATTCTGTCCGCGGTTTAAAACAGCAATATAGATGTATTTATCATCCGGGCTCCAGGCAATATTAGTAAGATATTGTTCAACAGGCTCACCGGTTTTAAGGTAAACCACAGCTTTAGTTACTGCATTATAAACTCCTACAGTTACCTCATGACTTTTATCGCCAGCCATAGGATATTTAATATTTACATTTTTTGCGGGTCTTGTAGTCCAATCTATAATTGGATAATCCGAAACCATGCTTTGATCCATTCTATAGAAAGCGAGCGATTTACCACTATTGCTCCAAAACGTTCCTTTTGATATGCCAAATTCATCACGGTGCACCGACGAAGCATAAACAATATCCTTAGTACCGTCCTTAGTTACCTGATTCTGATCTGAACCATTAGCCACAAACAAATTGAAATTATCCAGATATGCGATATACCCAGCTTTACTTTCTTCTACGTTAGTTTTACCGGCAATAGCTGCATCTATAACAACCTTATAAGTATTCTTTGCAGGATTAAAAGCAACCTTACTTCCGTTAATGGTTAATATCCAATCAGGTCCCTGATTAAACTGAATAAAAGGCATCGCCTTTAAAGTATCCTTTTGAAGTGCTTTTAATTTCTGATTTAACTGAGCCAACGATAAAAACAGCTGTTCCTGCTGAGTTTTAAAATTGCCACTCATCCATACCGGTTCACCTCCTACTCGTTTTGCGTACACATAATTCTCTGTACCGTATATAAATTGAAGTTGAGAAAGGTTTTCAGGAGCCAAAGTAGTGCGTGCATTACTCATTGCATCCTGAATGGTCAATTGTTTATTCTGGGCTATACCATAAAACGCAATCGACAACAAGTGAAGACATAAAATCAGTTTTTTCATCAGTACCAAATAATAAGTTAGAGCCAAACTTATACAAAATAACGCAAATTACATCGTTCGCTTGATTACCTTTGATGTGTGAAAAACATCATAAATTTATTATGATTGTTCAATCGTAATAAAAAACAATAGTTTATTAATGAAAAATATCTTTATCGGGTTACTATTTGCAATGCTGTGGGCTTCGGCATCAGTAGCCACAAAGTTTGGCATTTTATCATCTCCCCCATTGGTTCTTGCAAATATTCGTTTCTTCCTTGCAGGCTTTGTATTACTTTCAGTTGGATATATATTTAACAAATCATATAAATTACCTACTGCCGAAGAATGGAAGCACCTTGCAATATTTGGCCTTTTAAATACAACCGTTTACCTGGGCTTGTATGTATGCGCTATGAAGTATACGGCAGCAGGTATAGGGAGTCTGGCCACTTCAACGAACCCACTATTAATTGTGCTACTATCTTCATGGCTAATTGGCCGTAAACCATCAAAAGAAGAAGTATTTAGCATCATAATCGGCATGGTAGGTATCGGAATTGCTACTTATCCATTATTAAAAGACAGTAGTACAACCATCATGGGGGTCAGTTTATTGATGCTAAGTATGGTCTGCGTATCCTTTGCAAGTGTATATTATGCAAGAGTAAAATGGACCTTGCCCAATATTTTAATCAATGGATGGCAAGTGGCACTTGGAGGTATATTCCTACTCCCATTCACTTTTATCTTTAGTGATTTCTCAGCCGTACAATTGGATCACAGATTAATATTCTCTTCATTATGGCTAAGTCTTGCTGTATCTGTTGTTGGCCTTATCTGTTGGTTCAACTTATTAAAAATAGATACTGTAAAGGCATCATTATGGCTTTTTCTATGTCCGCTTTTCGGCTTCTTTTATGCATGGTGGCTAATGAATGAGCCTATTACCATGTACACAGTTGTTGGAACTTTACTCGTTGTTTTCGGACTATATCTTGGTCAGCGAAAAAAATTAAGCATGGCTAAAACGCAATGAGCAGCCCATACCTACCAAACAATAGAACATATTTTACAACCCTCACACAATAAAATATGTTAAAATATGTTAAATAGGTATAACTGACTTAGTCATGAAAACGATAAAACTATTTTCTTTTACAGGTTCCTTACTTAGGCGGTTTAGCTTAACTAGAATCTACTACTGGTTTAACAAGTAATATTTTCAATAGACAAAATACTTGTTTCACAGTATTTATTACATTTACCGCATTGATGTAATTATAAACACCACATTTAGCAGGAATTCTCTTGCATAGGTAAAGTGTTATAAAATCTGTTGACTAACTTTATGAATATTTCAAAACTGACCAGGCATATTGCTGCCTTAGGAATTCTTGCGACCAGCTATACTGCGAACGCCCAATCTCCTGCAAAATTTATCGACCCTGCCAATATGGATCTCAGCGTAAAACCTGGCGATGATTTTTACACCTATGCCAGTGGCACATGGATTAAAAACAACCCTGTTCCTGCAAAAGAAACCCGTTGGGGCACTTTCAACGAGTTAAGGGATTTCAACATCAATGCTGTAAAAGGGCTTGTAGAAGATGCTGCTACAGATAAATCTGTGTCGGAGGGATCAGTAAAAAAACGTGTGGGTGATTTCTTCGCAGCAGCAATGGATAGCTCAGCAATTGAGAAACTAGGTTACTGTCCAATTAAAGCAGATTTAGAAAAAATTAAACAGCTTAAATCCATTCAGGATATTTTAGACCATACGGCATACATGCGCGTAAGCGGACTTGCCTCTCCTATGTTTGGATTTAGCGTTGGTCAGGATAGGAAAAATGTAACCAAATATGTACCTCAACTTGGACAAGGAGGCACAACGCTTCCAGATCGCGATTACTATTTGAAAGATGACAGCAGAAGTGTAAAGATTCGTGAAGCATATACAAACTATATGACTACCCTTTTTGGCTTAATTGGCTATAAAAATGATGAGGCGAAGAAAAAAGCAGCAACTGTATTGTCGATAGAAAAGAGACTAGCTGATGCTCAAATGTCACGTGTAGAAATGCGCGATCCCTATAAAACCTACAATAAGTTCACTGTTGCGGATTTTAGCAAAACCACCCCATTTGTTGATTGGGCTAAGATGCTACTTAAACTAAAAGTAAACGCACAGGATACCATACTTGTTTCTTCGCCTAAATTCTTTGTGGCTTTTGATGAAATATTAAAGAGCGTACCACTTAAAAACTGGAAAACATATCTGGAATGGAACATTCTAAAAAATTCAGCACCTAATCTGAGTTCTCCTTTTGTGGCTGCAAACTTTACTTTCAATCAGGTACAAAGCGGGCAAAAAGTTCAAACTCCAAGATGGCAGAGAATGTCGCAATTAACAGATGGCACAATTGGAGAACTACTAGGCCAACTTTACGTAGCTAAATATTTTAAGCCGGATGCAAAATTAAGGATGACTGAGCTTATCAGTAATCTGAGAAAAGCATTTGAAATCAGAATCAAAAATCTGGATTGGATGAGTGCCCCAACAAAAGAAAAAGCACTTGCCAAACTAAATGCATTTGTTCCAAAAATCGGATATCCAGATAAGTGGAAAACCTATGATGGTTTGGTGATTAGTCGCACAACCTACTTCCAAAACCTAAGAAATGCAGGTGAATGGGGTTATAAAGAAATGATAGATCAACTTGGCAAACCTGTAGACCGCACCCGTTTTGGAATGACCCCTCCAACAGTTAATGCATACTACAGCGCAACAATGAATGAAATTGTATTCCCTGCAGGAATTCTGCAATTCCCTTTCTTTGATCCAAATGCTGATGATGCCGTTAATTATGGTGGTATTGGTGCAGTAATTGGACACGAAATGTCTCATGGATTTGATGATTCAGGAAGTCAATACGATAAAGACGGTAATCTGCGTAACTGGTGGACAGATGAAGATAAAACCAAGTTCGAAACTAAAACAAAGGCATTAGGAGAACAGTTTGATGCTTACACTGTGTTAGATACCATTCATGTAATTGGAAAACTAACCATGGGCGAAAACATTGGTGACCTTGGAGGCCTTAATGCTGCGTACACCGCATTCAAATTAACCAAACAAGGCCAGTCGAACGAAAAGATTGATGGTTTTACACCAGATCAGCGTTTCTTTCTTTCATGGGCTCAAGTTTGGAGAGGCAACATTTTACCAGAAAGTGCAGCGCAGCTGATTAAAACAGACCCGCACTCGCCAGGCCCTTATAGAACTATTGGCGCCCCTGTAAATATGGATGCATGGTATGAAGCATTTGATGTTAAACCGGGTGATAAACTATTCAAGAAACCTGAAGACAGAATTAGAATGTGGTAATTCCCCTCATCATTATGATAACCTAATCATAATGATAGTCTCGTCATTATGACAACCGTGTCATTACAATAACCTCGTCATTCTGAATTTATTTCAGAATCCCGCACTAGCAAGGCTTCCTTTCTCTTGAGGGATCCTGAAATAAATTCACTGTTGTCCGGAGAAAGTTTTATAATAAATTTTAACCGGACAGCCGACTTACAAATGGCTGCAATATTTGGCTTCTGAAATATTATTTTCCTGAATATTGCAGCTATAAAGAGTTAAGAATGCTAAAACACGAATTATAATCTAATTTTCTCCGGACAGCCGGATTTAAATAGGAATTTTAAAAATGGGAAAAACAGAGGGCTTGCTTTTTCAAAAGACAAAAAAAACACTGTTTTTAGCTTAATTTAAATGATTTAATGGTGTGTTTAGATTTTAACCGGACAACAGTGAAATAAATTCAGGATGACGCTTTCAGGATGATACTCTCAGGATGACGCCTTATCGTATAACAAATCAGTAAGCTGATCCAACGAGTTTAATATTCGATCCATATCAGCTGGATTATTGATATCAATCCCGCAAAACGGATTTCCACTAGCCTTAGCCTGCAATACCATAAAAATTATACCTGATACCTGCAACGCGATTATAGCACGAAAATCAACATCCGTTTTGTCGAAATGTGGCAGTAATAGCTTAAAAACCTCTTCCCCAAATGCCTCTCGTTTTAAACCAACCTCTTTCATTAGCTTGTTTTTCTCGCTGGTTTCCCAAATCACAATCTTCTGCATCTCCTCTTCAGTGTAAAAGAAACTAAGGTGAGTTTTTAAAATCGTCTTAACCATTGGTCTGCCATTGTCAATTTGAGATTCGGCCATAAGCTTTTCCATATCTCCCGACAAACTAATCCAATAATCCTTTGTTTTCACATAGGTTTCTATCAAATTATTTACATTATTATCAAAATACCTGTAAATCAACTTCTTATTAACCTCTGCTTTTTTAGCAATATTATTAACCCCTAATGCCGTATAGCCCTCACTTTTAATGATTTCACCAACCGCAGCAATCAATTTAAGCATTGTTCTTTCTTTATCTCTGATTGCTCCAGCTATACGCTTTCTTGGTTTCTCCATGGGTTAAAATTAATAAAAAAATACGTATGTCACCACTTAGAAAAATTCTAACAAGTATTTTTGAAAAAGTTTAACTACCTAACTAACCAAACCATAATCTCTCATTATGAATGACGTATCGGAACCTATGCAAGCACTAAAAGCCATTAGTATTTCACAACTGGCTATTGGGGACTCTCTAGTGAACTTAGGCAACGTACTGGAAATCAACGAAAATGAGAAGAACTTCTCACTAGTTATAGAGAGAATGGAGCAAAGGCAAGTTTGGAATTTTAGTAAAACCGAAGAAGTAATTATAAAATCTGATTCTTAAAAAACAGATCAAAAGTATAAACTCAACGCTCAACAATTCAAATGACCTGGAAGTAATTTCGGGTCATTTTTATTTACGGGAATCTGCTAATTAGCACATTAAAATACAATTTCTCATTTTTTTTCATCTGCACTGTAACCTTTTACACCATTTGAGCATCTTATAAATAGCTAAATAAGAATCACAAAACCATTCACATATTCAATTAATATGCTTAAAAGCGTATGTGGAAAAACTATGCATATTATGAAACCTAATAAATACATTTTACTTCTTGTCCTATTCGCTAGCACTCTGCTATTTACGGTAGCAAATGCACAAACAGACAATACAACCGGAGAAATATCCGGTAAAGTTTTAGACGAACAACAAAAAGCATTTCCATATGCTACCATCAGCTTGTTAAACGCCAAAGACTCAACTGCTATAAAAGGTACACTTACCTCCGACAATGGCACTTATCAACTAAAAGAAATTAAACAAGGTAATTACCTAATAGCCATCTATGTAGTTGGGTATAAAAAGGTATTTAAGGGGCCTTACACTATAAGTCCTACCAAAAAATCTCATGAACTTGGCGATGTACAATTGGCTACAGACGCGAAAGAACTAAAAGGTATTGAAATTGTTAAACAAAAACCACTGATAGAAAGACAAATTGATAAAACCGTAATAAATGTAGAGAATAGTGCATTGGCGGCAGGTAACACAGCTCTCGAGATTTTACAGAAATCTCCTGGAGTTACTGTTGATAAAGATGGCAAAATTAGCCTAAAAGGTAAGCAAGGGGTAACAGTAATGCTTGATGGTAAACCTACTTATCTATCTTCAGAGCAATTGGCCAACTTACTTCGATCTACTGAAGGTAATGCTATCCAATCCATCGAATTAATCACCAACCCTTCAGCAAAATATGATGCAGCAGGTAACTCAGGTATCATCAATATCAAATTGAAAAAGAACCGAAATTATGGCACCAATGGATCTGTACTTGGAGGTGTGGGCTATGGCAAATACTACAAAGCAAATGGTGGCCTAAACCTAAATCATCGCGAAAAGAAAATCAATGTTTTTGGAAATTATGATTACGGTCGCAACAAGTCATTTGGTAGTACAGATATTTCCAGGGTAAACAATACGGAAACAGATCAAACCTATTTTGATCAAACTAGCGACAATACTAGACTTAGAAACAACAGCAACTATAAAGGCGGTATAGACTATTTTATTAACGACAAGAACACCATTGGCTTTGCTTTTAATGGATATAATGCAAACGGAAAAAACGCCTCAGATGTACTCACTTTAATAGGCAATCAGCCTTCCAAAACTGATTCATCAGTGGTGGCCCAAAATCCTAATAAATATAAATATACCGGCATGTCATACAACCTAAACTATAAAGGAACAATAGATAGCCTTGGCCAGGAAATAACTATAGACGCAGATTATTCTGAACATATAGGCAGACAGGATAATAATTTCAACAACAGATACCTTAATAATCAGGGGCAGCCTTCTAAACCCGACTATATTTTCAGAAACGCGACACCATCAACAACCAAAATATGGGCAGGAAAAACTGACTACACCTACCCTATTAATAAAGAGATGAAACTTGAAGTTGGTATAAAATCAAGCTTTGTAGAAACAGACAACAACTTCATATTTGAGAATTATGAAGACAATCAATGGCAGAACGACACCAAACGAAGCAACCAATTCCTTTACGATGAAAACATTAATGCTGCCTATGCTAACTTCAGTAAAAAATTTAAAACAACATCTGTACAATTAGGCTTAAGAGCTGAACAAACCAATTCAAAAGGAAATTCGCTTACAGAGCAAAAAGTAGTTAACAGACACTATATTAATCTTTTTCCAAGCGTATTTATCAATCAGGAATTGTCAAAAGATCATGATATGGGAATTTCATACAGCAGAAGAATTGATCGCCCTGATTACGGTTCATTAAATCCATTCATTTATTATCTGGACTTATACACTTATAGATTTGGTAATCCATTCCTAAAACCACAGTACACAAATGCCTTTGAACTATCTTATTCCTACAAAAAAACCTTAAATGTAACCTTTGGATACAGTCATACTACTGATGTAATTTCCGATGTACTGTTAACAGATACAGTTAAGAAAACAATCTTCATTTCTAATCAGAATCTTGCAACACAAGATGCATTCAACCTCAACATTAGTTACCCAATACAAATAACCAAGTGGTGGAGCAGCACAAATACCTTTACCGGTTTCTACAATAATTTTAAAACACCTGACATTTTAGGTAAACCATTTCAAAGTGGAAAAGCTGCATTTAACTTCAATACAACTCAAACCATTACCTTAAATCCAACGCTAAATGTAGAGTGGTCTGGCTATTACCAGTCTAAACAGGTTTATGGAACCATATTCATTGATCCTCAGTATTCTATTGATCTCGGCATCAGTAAATCATTACTGGATAAAAAATTAAATATCAAACTCGCAGCAAATGACCTTTTTAATATGCAAAGAGCAAAGATTACAAGCGCCTTAGCCTCACAAAATTATACAGTTAGAGAAAAATGGGAAAGTCGAGTATTCCGTTTAACCTGCACTTACCGCTTTGGAAGTAATGACATCAAAGCAGCCCGTCAGCGTTCCAGCAGTTCTGAGTCAGAAGGCCGCAGGGTTAAATCAGGTAAATAGCCGTTAGTTATACTTCTCCTGAACCTTTTTGCTGAGCTTTCTTAGCACAAAGGTTCGGGATTCTGCTACCCTGCTTTTCAATTCAGGCTCCAGCAATACCTCCAAACTATCTAACGATATCCATTGCCGCTTTGCCATATGATATGCTTGCTGTACTCCAGGTCTGGCTACCAGCATATCAAACTCATCAGGATCACATTTAATAGACAACCGACCTTCCTCAAGCGACATAATCACATAGATTTTTTCTTCTATCATAAAGCAAAGGTGATCCCATTTCATACCCTCTGTAGTTCCTTTTAGGCTCAGGCAATAGTCTCTAAATGTTTCAATATCCATAACAAGCAATTAAGACCTAAAGTTAAAAACTATTTTATCTAAGTTTGTACGGATGAATAAACTTATCCAAACCGCCGATGGTTCAAACACCCTGTACAACGAAAGTATTGGCGAAAATTATCACTCTAAACACGGAGCACTGCAAGAAAGCAAACATGTATTTATTGATGCAGGCTTAAAACATGCAATAGCCAGCTTTCCTGATCAAGAAATAGCTGTTTTAGAGGTTGGCTTTGGTACAGGTCTTAATTTTCTAATGAGCATTGCCCATTCTACAGAACATAAGGTAGCACTTAAATATACAGGACTAGAGGCCTTTCCTTTAACGATTGAAGAATTAGAATCAACAGGCTACAATGCATATGTATCAGATGCAATTTGGAAGAGTCTCATCGACAATTATGGAAAAGCATTACTGCAAGCGGTAAACCTATTGCCTGATCAACAGCTTAAAATTGTGCAAACCTATCTTCATAGATTCGAGACCGCACAAAGATTCGACCTCATTTACTTTGATGCCTTTTCAGTTCAGCATCAACCTGAAATGTGGACGGATGAAATCATTGTCCATACCTGTCAGTTTTTAAAACCAGGAGGGATATTTGTTACTTATGCCATCACCGGAAAACTTAAGCGCGCACTCAAAGCCGTAGGCTTTACCATAGAAAAGCTACCCGGAGCACCCGGAAAACGAGAAATGCTAAGAGCAACCAAAACAGTTGAAACCAAATAGTTATCTATATATTCCAAACTGCCGACGATAATAGAAACATGACGCTGTTATTTTTGTTAAAGAAGTATTCTGCTCTCACGCAACCTACCTTAACAACAGAAATTACAGCTCATGAAAAAGAGAAAACTAGGACATTCCGACTTGTTTATTTATCCAATAGCTTTTGGAGGTAACGTATTTGGCTGGACTGCCGATGAAAAAAGATCATTTGAAATACTTGATGGCTTTACTGATGCAGGCTTTAACTTTATTGATACAGCAGATGTATATACTGCATGGATACCCGGGAACTCAGGTGGCGAATCAGAAACAATAATTGGGAACTGGATGTCCCAGAAAAAGAACAGAGATAAGATTATACTTGCCACAAAAGTTGGCGCTCCGTTGCCTTCTGATAAAAAAGGTTTATCTAAAAAGTACATCTTTCAGGCAGTAGAAGATTCTTTAAAAAGATTAAAAACAGACTATATAGATCTTTATCAATCACATTACGATGATCTCGACACACCAATACAAGAAACTTTAGAGGCTTATCATCAATTAATCAAAGAAGGCAAAGTCAGGTGGATTGGGGCCTCTAACTTTTCACCAGAGCGTTTAATTGAATCATTAGAAATAGCAAAGAAACTCAATCTACCTAAATACCAAACGCTGCAACCAGAATACAACCTATATCAGCGTGAAGGATACGAAAAAAACTATGAGCAAATTGTACTGGACAACGAATTAGGAACAATTAACTATTTTGCCCTTGCAAGTGGGTTCTTAACAGGAAAATATCGTTCAGAAGAAGACTTAAACAAAAGTCAACGGGGGAGGGGAGTTAAAAAATACCTTAACGAGAGAGGTTTTAAAATATTAAAGGCGCTTGATGAAGTCTCAGAACAATACAGCGCAGATCAGGCAAGTATAGCTCTAGCCTGGTTAATAGCCCGGCCGTCTATAACCGCTCCAATTGTAAGTGTAACCAGTTTAGGTCAATTAGAGGATATCAAAAAAGCGGTAACCTTAAAATTAAACATTGAAGACATTGCTATTCTGGATGAGGCGAGTGCCTGGGAATAACATTTCTTTTAATATAACAAACGCTCTGCTAAATATTTGGCAGGGCGTTTGTTTTTAGTTAATTTCCCTACGTTAAACTTTCACTAACTGGGTTCAACCAATCATCTATGAGGAACATCGCACTCCCTTTTTATGCCAAACTAGCATTAGTGCTATTTGCAATCATTTGTTTAGGATACCTGGCTATTTTAGGACAAACATTACTTGCACCCTTGCTAACCTCATTTCTGTTGGCATTACTTTTACTACCCCTCTCTAATTTTCTGGAACAAAAATGGCGCTTTAAAAGAAGCTTGGCTTCAATTGTATCGGTTATACTAATGATCGCATTTATATCAAGTATCTTATACTTTTTAGCTAATCAACTTACAGATTTGTGGCAAGACTGGCCTGCACTTAAAAAACAAGGAGAGACCTCTTTTCACGATATCCAGAACTGGATCTCCAATACCTTTAACATCAATACCAAAAAGCAAATAGACTATTTAAAAGATAGCGCCAGCAGCGCTGTTTCTACCAGTGCAACAGTTTTAGGAGCAACATTGCTTACCCTATCCTCTACCCTGCTTTTCTTGTCTTTTCTACTTCTTTTTACCTTTTTCATTCTAAACTATCGTAAAGTACTTTTCACTTTTTTAACCTCCGTATTTGAAGAGCAACATGCAGATAAGGTTAGTGAAATACTAAGACGTATCCAATACATTATCAAGAAATACATCACAGGCTTATTCCTCCAAATGTTTATTGTAACCCTATTAATGGTTTTAGTACTCTGGATTTTAAATGTGAAATATGCAGTTCTATTAGGTTTAATAGCCGGTATCTTTAACATTATACCTTACATTGGCATCTTCACTGCTTTACTCATCAGTTCACTTATCACTTTTGCCACAGCAGGTGCAGCTAAAATGCTGCTTGTAGTAATAGCCTTTGCAGGTGTCCACGCATTAGATGGAAATGTATTGATGCCTTTGGTAGTTGGATCAAAAGTAAAGATAAATGCCTTATTCGCCTTTATAGGCATAGTAGTTGGCGAAATGATATGGGGTATATCAGGTATGTTCTTATGTATTCCTTATCTGGCAATGCTAAAGATAATATTTGATCGTGTAGACTCGTTAAAACCGTGGGGAATCTTGCTTGGTGGAGAAGAAAAACCACAGAAAAAACGTAAGGTGTATCGACTAACCAAAAACATTAAGCTCGAAGAACAGGAATAAACAAATTTTAAAAATGCATTAAATGCCTGAAAACAGAACTCCACATATACTTAACACTTCTGCCACCTTACTTGGCCTCTGTTTTATAGTACTAACCTCCCTTAAGGTTGCAAAAATGAGTGATAGTACCGTCATTGATGAAACTACTGCTCTTGCAATTATTCTATTTATGACAGCATGTATTCTTTCCTTTCTATCCATGAAAAGAAAAGGGCCTGCAAACTATGGATTAGAGAGAACGGCCGATATTATATTTATATTCGGTCTTCTTGTTCTTTTTTTAACCACAATGATGGTTACCTTTAACGTCATAAAATAAATTACCCAATGCCTAATAATATACCTCCAGTTACCGCAAACGATCCAGCTTCGGCATTTCAACGACTATTAACTGTATTAGATACCTTACGTACTCAATGTCCATGGGACAAAAAGCAAACCATGGAAACGCTAAGACATTTAACTATCGAGGAAACTTATGAATTATCAGATGCTATCCTTGAGGGAGATTTGGATGAGGTAAAAAAGGAACTGGGAGATGTAATGATGCACCTTGTTTTTTATGCACGCATTGCTTCTGAAACTAATGATTTTACCATAATTGATGTGCTTAACAGTGTATGCGACAAACTAATTAGCAGACACCCTCACATTTATGGAGATGTTGAAGTTCAGGACGAAAATGATGTAAAACGCAACTGGGAACAACTAAAACTTAAAGAAGGTAACAAATCTGTATTATCAGGAGTACCGGCTGGTTTGCCCTCTCTGGTAAAAGCAAGTCGTATTCAAGAAAAAGCAAGAGGTGTTGGTTTCGACTGGGACAATAAGGAACAGGTGTGGGAAAAAGTTGAAGAAGAATTACAGGAATTTAAAGATGAATATAATGTAGCCGACAACGCGGCTATTGATATTGAAAAAGCAGAAGCTGAATTTGGTGACCTATTATTCTCGCTAATTAACTATGCTCGTTTCATTAACATCAACCCTGAAAATGCCTTAGAAAAAACCAACAAGAAATTCATCAAACGCTTCCAATATCTGGAAACCAAGGCAAAAGAAAACGGCAAAGCACTTAATGATATGACCCTCGCCGAAATGGATATTTATTGGAATGAAGCCAAAAGCTTAAAGTAACAATCCCGAAAAGTATATCAAACGTTTGCATTCAAACTAACACACTGATATATTGACATTTACAATAACCATAAAATCCAGTTTATTTTATCCTTCGCAAAACCATCCGATTCTGCATTTAAAAAGGGTTAAATCAACTATTTCCTGCGCACAGAAGCAAAAAAACAAACAACTAGGCACTTTATACCTTTCTAATAAGTGATTAATTTAACGATAAATTAATCGCTTTTTAAATTCCGACGGTAGTTCTCTACAAAAAAGACAAAGCAAACGTTTGCGCAACGTTTATGTTACAATTCAATAGTTCCCAACTATTTTTAGTTCTACCTTCACTTTTAATACGTTACATCAGTTCATACATTTAAAATGTTGATCTGAGTGGAAAAAAAATAAACAACTAACCTAAACTATAATGAAACTTCGTAGGGACTTCCTTATTGACTTTTTTCATTTTTGCTTCAGCACAGATATCCCTACGCCTTGTTTTTTAATTACAGAAAGAACGCTCCTAAAATCAATTCCATTCTTTCAAAAACTAAAACAATAAACATATAAACCAATAAATATGAAATCTAAATTTCTACTATTTTCATTATTAATAACATTTCTCCTCTCCATTGAGGGTTATGCCCAAACCGGAGTAAAGGTGAATGGGAAAGTTTCGGACGCTAAAGGAGAAGGCATACCCGGAGTTAACATTAAGGTAAAGGGTGGCAAAACCGGAGCACTTACGGATGGTTCCGGTAGTTATACTATTACGGTACCAAATGCGCAAAGTGTTTTACAGTTCTCATTTATTGGTTTCGATCCCCAGGAATTTACTGTTGGAACTAAATCAGAAATAAACGTAACACTTAAAGAAACTCAAAACGAACTGGATCAGGTTGTTGTTGTTGGTTATGGTACTTCTAAGAAAAAAGACCTTACCGGTGCAATTAGCTCCATTTCAAAAGAGAGTTTAAACTTAGGTGGCGTTACCTCAAACGTTGCGCAAGCCATTCAGGGCCGTGCATCAGGTGTACAGGTTACTCAGGCTAGCTCAGCTCCGGGAGGTAATACGCTTATTCGCATCAGGGGAGGTAACTCTATTAAATCTACCAACGAGCCTTTATATGTAGTTGATGGTTTCATTACTGACAATGGGCAAACCATTTCACCAAGTGACATTGAGGATATTCAAATCCTTAAAGATGCATCTGCAACAGCTATTTACGGTTCTCGTGGTGCAAATGGGGTTGTTCTCATTACTACCAAAAGAGGTAAAGCAGGAAAATCAGTAGTAGAATTTGAAAGCTATTACGGAACTCAAAGAATCAAAAGCAAACCTGATTTGATGAATGCAACTGACTACAAAGCTATTGCTAATGCAAAAGCCATTGAACAAGGTAATCCACCAGAATATACTGCGGCTGATTTGGCAAGCACAACCAATACTGATTGGTTTGACCTTGCAACAAGAAATGCAAGCGTACAAAGCCACAACATAAACATTAGCGGTGGTAATGAAGATACCCGTATCTCTATCTCAGGAAATTACTTCGGACAAATAGGGGCACTAAAGAAAACTGATTTCGACCGCTATTCAGGTCGTTTCAATATTGATCATAGAGTTAGTAAGAGATTTACGACTGGGGCCAATGTATATGCTGCGAGGTCTTTTTCTCAATTCAAAACTTACGATGGTAACATCGTACCATCTAATGTATTGTATGGCATTATGTTTACTTCACCTGCTATTGCACCTTACAATGCAGATGGAACATATGGTCGTAGAAATGGTAAAGACAATCCTTTAGCATGGTTACTTGAACCAACAAATGATCGCTATAATAATAGAATGACTGCCAACATTTTTGGTGATTTACAAATTCTAGATGAGCTTACCTTACACGTTAGTGGAGGAACAGAGTTTTCAGCTACAAAAGAAGGAACTTATTTACCTATGACTCTTGTTTCAGGAGAAAAAGTTAAAGGACAAGCCTCTCTTAATGAATTTAATACAACCCGTAATTTAGCGGAAACATACCTTACCTATAAAAAAGTATTTAACAACATCCACTCTTTTACTGCAGTGGGTGGTTTTTCTTATCAATTTGACCAATACGAAAGACACTATACTCAAGTACAAAAATTCACTAGCGATAAGTTCCTTTACAATCGATTAGATGCTGGAGCTGAAAGGATCGGAGCACTTAGTCTTAAAGAAGAAGAAAAAAGATACTCTTACTTTGGCCGTTTAAACTACGCTTTAAAGGATAAATATCTAGCCACATTTACTTTCAGAAATGATGTTTCTTCAAAATTCCCTTCTAAATACAGACTTGGCTACTTCCCTTCAGGGTCATTAGCATGGAGAGTAAGCGATGAGGATTTCATGAAAGACAATAAGGTATTCTCTAATTTAAAAGTTAGAGCAGGTTACGGTGTAACAGGTAATGACAGGGTTCCTAATTATACCTACTTAGCTACCTATGTACCAAGTGGAGTTTCACTAGGGGAAGGAAGTGACCTCTATGGTGCACTTTACGCTAGTAGATTGCCAAACTCAAAATTAACCTGGGAAAGCACTTACCAATTTGATGCAGGTGTAGACATGGGCTTTTTAAAAGATCGACTAAGTGTTACCGCTGATTATTATCGTAAGAGAACGAAAAATCTATTACTAGATATTCCAGTTGAGCAGATCTTCGGATTTTCAACCCAATTAATCAATGGAGGAGCAATCCAAAATCAAGGAGTCGAACTTTCTATCAACAGCCGAAATATTGAGACAGATAACATGACCTGGAGTACAACGTTAAACATTGCTTACAATAAACAAAAAGCAATAGATTTAAATGGCAGACCTTACATTATCTCTCAAACAGCTAACCCTGATGGAAGTGTGCCGGCAGCAGACTTTTCAAAACTTGAAGTAGGTAAAGAATTAAGTCAATTATACGGTTATGTTTACGATGGTGTGGTTAAAACAGGTGAAACTTACGCCCCACAACCATTATCTAAACCAGGCGATCCAAAATATAAAGATCTAGACGGTGATGGATTAATTACTTCAAGTGATCGTCAAATATTAGGAAATGCTTATCCTCATTATGTAATGGGTTTCAACAATAGTTTCACATATAAAGGTTTTGAATTAGGTGTATTTTTTCAAGGAGCCTTCGGTGCAGACTTATATAACATGAATCGTTTATTATTGGAAACCTACACAGGTACAGACGCTTTACAACGTTGGACTCCACAAAACAACAATACTGATGTTCCTAGAAATGGATACTTTACCTCTAAATATGGTGGCTATATCAACTCAAGATTTGTTGAGAATGCATCTTATGTAAAATTGAAAAATCTAAGTATAGGCTATAACATTCCTACCTCAAAAATCGGATTCCTAAAAGGAGTGAGTAATGCTAAAATCTATTTTACAGCCCAAGATCTATTTACAATAACCAAGTACACAGGTTCTGATCCAGAAGTTAGTTCTAACAATAATGGTTCTGATCCTACCAGTGCTAATTTAAGAGCAGGTTTAGATTTCAATGCCTATCCAGCTTACCGTTCTTTCACTCTTGGTCTTAAATTAAATTTCTAACCTATTACAATTGTCAATTATGAAACGTACTATAATTTTATTCTCAGCTTGTTTAATAGGTCTTGCTTCATGTAAAAGAACGGCCGAACCTAGCGTTTATAGCTCTTTAACTGATGTTAATGCTTTTGAATCAAATGCTGATGCCGTTGCTGCAGTTAATGGAATCTATGCCCGTTTGAAACAACCAAGTGGTGTAAGTGATTCTTATCAATACTATGCCGGATTTCAAATGGCCATTACAGACTTTACAACTGATATCGGTCACTCATTTCAATCAGGGGATATCTCACAGCTTTCTGACGCGCAATGGTCAAACAACAACAAATACATAAACTTTGCATATCAGCATCAATACAAATTAATTGCTGATGCAAACAATGCATTAAACAATATTCCAAAAATAAAAACGCTTACAGAAGCGCAAACAAAGCAGTATTTTTCGGAAATCAAATTCCTAAGAGCACTGGCTTACATCGATTTAACTGATGAATTTGGCCCAGTAGTTCTTATTACAGAGCAAGAGATGAAAGAGCCTAACTATACAGCTAAAACACCTCCTGCTAGTGTCGAGACTATCAACACTTTCCTAATAAATGATTTAGTAACTGCTGCTGAAAACCTTCCTGTTAACTACGAAGGAAAAGCAATCTACCCTACTAATGACGTTGGTCGTGCTACTAAAGGTGCTGCCCTTTCATTACTTACAAAGCTGTACATGAGAGAACACCAATGGCCAAAAGCTTTAGAAACCATTCAAAAAATAGAAGACCTACACCAGTATGAGTTATTTCCAACATATGCTGGTCTATTTGCCGAAAGCAACAAATGGTGTAAAGAATCTATCTTCAGTTCATTGGCTGATGCATTAAATGATGCAACCGAGTTAATGAACCACTTTGGTCCACTAAATAATCCGGTTGTAACAGATCGCTGGCAATATTATGCAGTGAGTTGGAGCTTCTGGAATTCATACGCACCAAATGATGAACGTCGTGAAATGTTCTTTTACAGCTACAAAGGAACCGATGGTTTAGATTATATGCAGGCGCCTGCAGGACAAACTACCCCTCCTGCCGGTAAATACTACTTACCAGACGTTGCTACTAAAAAATATGCAGATCCGGCTGGTTCTAAAACCTATTATGATGGTCACGGTATTCCAATTCTTCGCTACGCAGATATTGTTCTTTGCAAGGCAGAAGCATTAAACGAAGTAAATGGCCCAACAAAAGCAAGTATAGATCTTATCAACTCAGTAAAAGGACGTTCAAAAGCAACCCTACTTGGTGATGCAAGCACTTATACTAAAGAAAGCCTTCGCGATAAAATCCTACAGGAACGCGGATGGGAATTCTTCTTTGAGTGCAAACGCAGAGCAGATTTAATTCGTATGGGTAAATACCAGGAAGTAGTTAACGCTTATCTAAAATCAGTTGGCAAACCAGCTGCAATTGATATTGCTAAACACAGATATTTCCCTTATCCTCAAACTCAGGTTGATTTAAACCCTAACCTGAACAATGCAGGAAGACTTTAATAATTAATACAGCTAATCGGGATACGGCAACTTTAACATTGTTGTATCCCGATTTTTGTTTCTATACAATTTCCCTTTACCTTGTACTACTCCTAAAAACTATTCATATGCTATTCATCAAGAGACTGATTCCTGTATTCTTTTTGTTCCTGTTAAGCGCCTGTTCCAATCAGTGCGAAGAACAAATCATAGAAATAAAACTCAGCGCTCCTGACAGAAATAGCCTAAGAGTAAATGCAGATGTAGAACTCAAACAACCTTTGGATGTTTCAATTGAATATTGGATAAAAGGAAAAGAGAAACAGTTATCAAAAACTCCCATTTCTACAAACAAAAAGCATCACCACATAGTGATGACCAACTTAAAACCCAAACAAGAATACCAATATCGTGTAATTACACAGACCAAAAACTGCCAGGCTACCAGCAAAACCTACGACTTTAAAACAAATGACTTCCCAATGTGGATACAGGACTTCTTTAAAGTTTATGCTCCCGATCCAAAAGTAATCCCTACCTCTTTTAAAGAAGGCTATATGCTCATTTACAGAAGAGAAATACCAGGCATTATTTTCTTAATAGATGCTAAAGGAGCAATAAGATGGTATCATCAGGTAAATGGAACAGGCTTTAAAACAACCCACTTTACACAAAACAAAACCTTACTCTCAATTCTTGGTAACGATGAATATCCAACTAGCTATGGCAATGAAATACTTGAAGTGTCCTTAAATGGTGATACTCTACTTCACCTCAAAAAAGGAGAAAAAGACTTTAAGCAAACCATCCATCACGAAATCATATTAAACAAGCAAAACCAGGTTGTTACCTTGTGTGTAGAACAAAAGATAATGGACCTGAGCAAATATGGCGGCAGCAAACAAGACACCGTAAAAAGCGATGGCATTTTAGTACTCGATAGAACTGGAAAGAAAATATGGAGCTGGAAGGTATTTGATGAGCTTGATCCGTTAAAGGACAAGAACTTAATGAGAGATAAAAAAGACTGGATGCATGCCAATAGCCTAAGTTTTGATAAAGATGGCAACTACCTGATCTCCTTTTACAATAACGGACAAATCTGGAAGCTTGATGCTAAAACAGGCAAAGTAATCTGGAAATTTGGTAAAGATGGCGACTTTAAAATGCCCGAAGGAAGCACATTTGACCAAGGCCATTCTGTCCACATGAACAGCCAAGGCAACCTGATGCTGTTCGATAATGGCACTAGTAAAAAGTTAAGCAGAACATTGGTATTTAAGCTAAATGAAAGCGACAAGACCTCCCAACTGGTTACAGAAACAAAACTCCCACAGGAGATATATAACGATCGTATGGGAAGCTCCTATCTGGTAGCAGATACTACAATTTTACAGTGCACCTCAAAAAGGCATACTGTAGTACTTACCAACTTCAAAGGAACCTTCCTTTGGATGCTAAAAAGTAGTATTATGCCTTATCGAGTGGAGTTTATACCTAAAGAAAAGTTAGCGCCGTATATAGAAAATTAACCGTGTTTCTTTTTCATGGTCATTTTAGCCTTCTGCCCTATTCCGTAGTTGTAGTCTTTAGTGTTACTTTCCTTTTTATCATGAAAAGCACCGCCACCTTTAGGCCCCTCAACAGTTTCTTTTACGGTCTTAATTTTTGTAGAAGCTTTAACAACTTTATCAATCACTAAATCTTCAGGTAAATCCATAACCGGAATTTTAGCGCCTAACGACTGCTCAATCTTCCTTAAATCTACCAATTCCATATCAGTAGCAAAAGTAATGGCCACAATCTCTTCCTCTCCTGCTTTTACTACGCGACTCAAAAACTGCTCCTTTTGCTCAGGAACCTCAAAGTGGAATAAGAATGGAATGCCAGATAAATCCACATTTGCAGATCCTTCATTGGCTACTATTAAAACCCTGGCTTCAGCAGTATCTTTAAAATCTTCAATATGATCAAAACCCTCTTCGTCAAAAAACAACGGATTCAATACAGAAACTTCACCAGGCTTAGCTGAATGTAAACTTTTACCTAGCTTCTGTGCTGTTAATCTCGAATTCACAAAAACTACAACCTTATCAAATACCTCGTCATCACGTAATAACAGGTTCAGTAAGTTTACTTTTGTTTTATAATTAGGCACCTGATATAACAAAAGCTCATGAGTTATTGCCTTGCTCTCTCCAAGATCTTCAACCTCTAAAGTAGTAGGGAAGTTCATAAACTGATCAATCATAAGGTTCAGTTTATCATGAACAACAGTAGTAAAAATCAAATGTTGAACCTTACCTGCGCTTCTTGCTAACTCGCAAACCGGCAACTGCATTCCTTGTTTTACAATTACTTCAGCATCATCAACAATCAGCATCTGCAATCTGTTTAAGTTAAGGCCAAGCTTTAAGTATACTGCACGAGCTCTGGTCGGTGTAGCAACAACAATGTCGATACCGTCTAACAGTTCCTGAATCACTTCATCCATCCCTCCTGTGCCGTACAGGCCGATAATACGCAGATTACGGTTTTTACTTAAAAGCCTAAACTCTTCAATTACAGCAAGCACACGTTCCTGATCTGGAACAAGAATTAATACCTTAGGAGCCTCATCAGTACTGTATTTTAAACGCATTAAAACCCCAAGTACATAGGTCGTGGTTTTACCGCAGCCCTCAGGTCCAACAGCAATAATATCTTGCCCGCCAATTATTCTGGACATAGTTTTTGCCTGAATTTCTTTAGCAGATATATATCCGGCATCATTCATTGCTGTTACCAGCGACTTGCTTAGTTTTAATTTATCTAACGACACAGTTTCCTAATATTAAATTATAATGCCGCAAATTTACGGAAATAAAACAACATCGTTATTCATAGAAAACAGAAAGCTAATACATAGTTAACAATTAATTTAATCTATAACCTTTAAGTTATAGGCACCGGCTTTCTTTTGCACAAAAAACACAAAACCATAATCCCATTTTCATATTGAGATTACAGCACCCCTCTAGATTTGCGCTGTAAAAATCAAACTCCAATATGAAAAGAAAACTACTTTTATTTAGTGTTATGTGCCTTCTCTTCGCTCAGGCAGCATTAGCACAAAATCTCATTAAAGGGGTCGTAAAAGACACCAAGGGCGACGGTATACCCGGCGTTAGTGTAAGTGTAGCAGACGCAAAAAAAGCTACAGTTACAGATTTTGAAGGTAAATACAGTATTTCTGCAGCTGCAGATGCCACCCTTTCATTTACTTACCTGGGTTACATTTCACAAAATATTTCCGTAGCAGGTAAATCGCAACTAGATGTTACCTTGCTAGAAGACTCTAAAACTCTTGGCGAGGTAGTAGTAACTGCAATTGGTATTAAGCAACAAAAGAAAAAGCTTGGATACGCAACACAAGAAGTGAAAACAGATGTATTGTCAGAATCAAAAACGATGAACATTGGTAATGCACTAACCGGACAAGTTGCTGGCTTAACAGTAAACAATCCTACAGGAATGTTCCAATCGCCAAGCTTCTCTTTAAGAGGTAAAAATCCACTTATTGTAATTGACGGTATCCCTGTTGAAACAGACTTTTTTGATGTTTCTGGAGATAACATTGCCAACATAAACGTGCTAAAAGGTACTACAGCATCTGCCTTATACGGTTCAAGAGGTAGAAACGGAGCAATCTTAATCACTACAAAAAATGCAGATAAGGACGGACTGGAAATCAACATCAATACCAACAACATGGTTACGGCAGGTTTCACTGTATTCCCTAAAACACAAACCGAATACGGAAACGGATCTAACGGAAAATACGAATTCTGGGACGGTGAAGATGGTGGTATCTCTGATGGTGATATGATCTGGGGGCCTAAATTTCAACCAGGTGTTAAAATAGCACAATGGAACAGCCCACTAAGAAACAAACAAACCGGCGAAACTATTGAATGGTACGGAAACGTTAAAGGAACTATCTATGATGATAAATCTAAATATGAAAGAGTACCTACTGATTGGGTTAGACACGACAACTTAAACGATTTTCTAAGACCAGGAATAGTAACTAACAACGATTTCTCAGTTGCCTACAAAGGAGCCAAAGCACAGTTTTATGCATCAGGTAAATACGGATTCCAAAGAGGTCAGGTGCCAAATACCTCACTTACAACAGGCGGTATAAACTTCAACTCTTCATTTAACCTTGCAAGTAACCTACAATTAGACGCAACCCTATCTTATAATAAAGTTAGCTCTCCAAATTACCCACGTTACGGATACGGACCTAAAAACCACATGTACACCATCTTAATATGGATGGGCGACGATGTAAACGGTAAAGACCTTAGAGACCACATGTATGTTCCGGGTATGGAAGGTTACAGACAGGCAAACTATAACTACGCCTGGTACAACAACCCATACTTCGCTTCAGAAGAACTTACACAAGCAACAGACAGAAATGTATTAAGTGGACAAGCAAAACTTAGATGGCAGGTAACACCGGGCTTAAGCTTACAGGCAAGAGCATCAGGTCGCGAAAAGAAATCGTTCGATAACATGAAGAGCCCTAAGTCGTACATGAACTATGGCGATTCAAGAAATGGCGATTACAAGATGTGGAACAACTCGCAAATGAACGTAGATCTGGATTTCCTTGCTTCTTACAACAAAGAGATCTCTAAAGATTTAACCTTCACCCTAAACGCGGGTGCATCTACCTTTAACAGAGATATACAACAAGAATATGCATCTAGTGATGGCTTAATTGTTCCTTTTGTTTACAGCTTAAACAACACTCAAGGTCCGGTACAGGCAACAAATTACCTGGAGCAGAAATCTATCCGAAGTGTATACGGATCAGCAAACTTCGATATATTCAATGCAGTCTACCTAAACCTAACCGGCAGAAACGATTGGTCATCAACTCTTTCAAAAGAAAACAGATCATACTTTTACCCATCTGCATCCTTAAGTACTATGGTTTCAGATTATATAAAAATGCCTAAAGCTTTAGATTACCTGAAACTTTATACCTCATGGGCAAAAGTCTCAGACGATCTTGCTCCATATAGCATCGCTTCTACCTATACAAAAGACGTAACTTACGGAACAACACCATCAGTTACCTACCCAGCTGGCCTTATCAATCCTAATATCAAACCAGAGCAATCTACCTCGTACGAAGTTGGTTTATCTACCTCATTGGTTAAAAAGGTTGGTTTAGAATTTACTTATTACAATGTGATAGATGAGAACAAGATCATAGATCCGGCTACATCAGAAGCATCTGGCTTTAAAACACGTAAAGTAAACGGCAACAAATACAAAACTCAGGGTCTGGAAATAATGGCCAACTACAATGCCATAAAACGCGATGACTTTAAATGGGATATTGCTGTAAACTGGAGCACTTCTGAAAGAAAACTAACTGAAATATACGACAACCAGCCTAAATTCGGAGACCTGAAACTAAACGATAGAGCAGATAGTTTTTACGGAACCGTATGGCAAAAAAGCGCGACAGGCGAAGTAATTTTAGATCCAAATACAGGCTTACCTACAAGAGATAACTTCAATGTAAACCTTGGTCATAGCGATCCAAGCTGGCGCTTAGGCTTACAAAACAAGTTCATGATAAAAGGCTTTGATGTAAACATCGATATCGATGGAGCATGGGGCGGTGTTATGCGCTCTGTAACTATCGAAAAAATGTGGTGGGGTGGTAAACACCCAAGTTCTGTTGAATTCAGAGATGCAGAATACGCTGCCGGAAAAGCAATCTATGTTCCAGAAGGTGTAGTAATTACTGGCGGAGAACTTAAAAGAGACGTAAACGGAAAAGTACTTTCTGATACACGTACCTATAAGAAAAACACTACAGCCGTAAACTGGCAAACATGGAGTCAGATCTATCCATACCAGGCTAGAGTTACTGAAGAAGAAAACAAGAAATTTGCTAACGTTTTTGACCGCTCATTCTTCAAATTAAGAAGAATATCTGTAGGCTACGACCTTGCAAAGGTTATAAAAATGGGTAGCTTAAAATCAGTTCACGTATCTGCTTACAGCTACAACCCATTGATGTGGAAGAAAATGCCACTGTTAGATCCTGATTATGGCGATGACAACAACCTACAAGATCCATCAGCAAGATTTATCGGCTTATCATTAAGTGTAAAACTTTAACAGCAAACACATTAGCACCTTTAAAACAACAGAACAATGAAAAAATTAATATATAGTTTAATAGCCGGGGTAATCCTTCTGTCATCATGCAAGGATCAGGATCTGATGAACATAGACCCTAACAAACCGACACAAACCCACCCTCAGCTTTTGCTAACCAAAATAGAATGGGATACCTTCCGTGCCTACAGCGGTAGTTCGCCTTTGTATGCAACCCGCATGCTTGTACAAACAGACGGAGAAAGCGAAGGCCAGTATTTTAAATGGGGAAGAGGTGATTTTGATGCCTACTCCTCTCTTAGAAATGTGACCAAGATGATTGAAGAAGCCACTCGTATTAACGACAACTCTTACATCGCCTTAGCCAAATTTTTTAGAGCTTACTACTTTTACAACCTAACCCTTACCTTCGGTGATGTACCTTACAGTCAGGCCCTAAAAGGAGAAGATCAGACAGGTTACAAGCCTCCTGTTTACGACGATCAGAAAACCGTTTTTAAAGGAATCCTTAAGGAACTTGACGAAGCAAATACCATGCTTAAAGGCACTAACGCACCTATTGCCGGCGATATCATTTACAAAGGTGAGGCCGCAAAATGGCGCAGACTGGTTAACTCTTTCAGACTAAAAGTGCTAATGACTTTGTCTAAAAAAGAAAGCGACAACGACCTGAAAGTTAAAGAAACCTTTGCTCAGATTGTACAAAGCGAGCCAATTTTAGGCACTACTGATGCAGATAATGATGGCCAATTAATTTTCTTAGATCAGGAAGGAAACCGCTATCCAGAGTTCAACTCAAGCGGATTCGGATCGGGTATGTTTATGTCTTCTACCTTTATAGATCACCTTAAAAACAGAAAAGACCCACGTTTATTCCTGTATTGCACACAAACAAAAATTGGTAAAGAAGCAGGTAAAGCAATTGATGATTTTACTTCTTACGAAGGCGGCGATCCTGCAGCGCCATATGCTGAAACCAGTATAAAAGCGGCAGATGGTAAGGTATCTAAAGTAAACGACCGTTTCCCAAGCGACGCTACCAATGAGCCTTTAGTGCTAATGGGTTACTCAGAACAAGAGTTCATCATAGCCGAAGGAATTGTAAGAAACTGGATTTCCGGCGATGCGAACCAACACTACAAAAATGGTGTAAAAGCATCTTTTAAATTCTATCAATCTTACGCCAAACTTTACGGAGCCTATGTAACGGAAGAAAAAGCAAATGATTACCTGGCATTGCCGATAAACAACTTTGCTTTGAGCACCACAACAGCTCAGAAAATGGAGCAGATCATTACTCAAAAGTATTTAAGAACCTTCTTCCAGTCGGGATGGAGTGCCTTTTACGACAACCTTAGAACCGGATACCCTGAGTTCCGTCGCCCTGCCGGAGTTACTATTCCTTACCGTTGGATTTATCCTTTATCGGAATATGATAACAACCAAACCAATGTTTCAAAAGCAATTGAATCGCAGTTCGGCGCAGGTAACGATAAAATTAACCAACAAGTTTGGTGGGTAAAATAAAGCAAGTTAAATAAGGATAGAATTCATATTTTTATATAATTGTCTTTGCACATCGTCATCCTGAATTTATTTCAGGACCTCGCACTAGAAGGGTTTTCTTTCTCTTGAGGGATCCTGAAATAAATTCAGGATGACGATCGTATTAAAAACCAACACCAATTACAACAACACCAATTACAAAACGAACCACAATTAACCTGAATAAAACAACCTGAATTAAATGGAAAGCAGAAGAGACTTTATCAAGAAAGCAACCTTATTAACCGGCGCACTGGGGGTTGCAGGCATACTACCTCCAGCAATACAAAGAGCAATGGCCATAAACCCTAAACTAGGCAGTACCTTTTTAGATGCAGAGCACGTAGTATTTTTGATGCAGGAAAACAGGTCATTCGACCATGCATTTGGCACACTAAAAGGCGTAAGAGGATTTAACGATCCAAGAGCAATTACCCTACTCAACCAATACCCTGTATGGTTGCAAAGCAATAAAAAAGGTCATACCTATGCGCCATTCAGGTTAAACATTAAAGATACAAAAGCAACCTGGATGAGCTCACTTCCACACTCGTGGGAAAATCAGGTCGATGCCCGTAACAACGGCAGAAACGATGGCTGGTTAGAAGCCAAAAAATCAGGCAATAAAGAATATGAAGATATGCCATTAACCATGGGATATTACAACCGCGAAGACATCCCTTTCTACTATTCTCTTGCCGATGCCTTTACCGTTTGCGACCATAATTTCTGTTCTATTTTAACAGGAACGAGCCCTAACCGCTGCTTTTTCTGGACTGGCAAAGTCCGCGAAGAACAAAATGCAACATCTCTTGCCCACCACTCTAACGGCTATATTGATGGTAATGAAAACGTTTCGTGGAGTACATTTCCGGAGCGCCTTTCTAAACACAATGTAGACTGGAAAATATACCAAAACGAACTAAGCGTTGGTGTTGGTTTGGAGGACGAAGAAGACAGCTGGTTGGCTAACTTTACAGATAACGACATGGAGTTCTTTAAACAATACCATGTAAAAAGACATCCTGAACATTTGGTTGGCCTGCGCAAAGAAAAGACCGAAGTCGAAGCGAAATTAAAAGACAAATCAGACGATAAATTAAAAAAGAAACTAGACTTTCTAACTAAGGAGATTGAATTCTTAGAGGTAAACACCCTTGACAAATTAACTCCTGAGCAGCAAGACCTACATAGAAGAGCCTTTGTAACCAATCGTAACGACCCTGATTTCCACAAACTGGAAACCATTACTTACGATGATAATGGCACTAAAAGAACAGCCCAAATCCCTAAAGGTGATGTACTGCACCAATTCCGTGAAGATGTTGATGGCGGCAAATTACCTACCGTTTCGTGGCTGGTTGCACCATGCAATTTTTCTGACCATCCGGGAGCGCCATGGTATGGTGCCTGGTACCTTTCAGAAGCCATAGACATCCTAACCAAAAACCCTGAAGTATGGAAAAAGACCATCTTTGTTCTTACTTACGATGAAAACGACGGATACTTTGATCATCTTCCTCCATTTGTATCTCCTGATCCTAAAAATCCTGAAACCGGAATAGTTTCAAAATCATTAGACAACAGCTCTGAGTACCTTTACAAAGGAGAAAACAGTGATAGAGAAAGCTCTTTAGGCTTAGGCTTTAGAGTACCAATGGTGGTAGTTTCGCCATGGTCTAGAGGCGGATACGTAAACTCGCAAGTGTTTGACCATACCTCTTCTATCCAGTTTTTAGAGCAGTTTTTAAGTCACAAAACCGGCCAGAAAATCTATGAGGATAACATCAGCTCATGGAGAAGAAGCCTATGCGGCGACTTAACCTCGATATTTAGACCTTACAACGGCGAAAAAATTCCACTGCCAAAAGCAGTTGAAAGATTACCTTTTCTGGAGAGTATCCACAAAGCGAAATTCGCCAAGTTGCCTAACAACTTTAAAAACTTAGATCAGTTGGCCATTGCCGGCATCATTAAAAACCCTAAAGGCAATCCTAATTTGCCTAAACAGGAGCCTGGAATTAAACCTGCAAACGCAATTCCATACGAACTTTATGCTCATAGCGCATTGGATACAGCAAACGGTCAGTTTAAAATTGATTTTACTGCCGGTAACAAGTTCTTTGGCGACAAGGCTAAAGGCGCAGGTTTCATCGTTTACGCTAATGACAACAATTGGAACTTTACCGTTGATGCGGGTGATACTATTGGTTATACCTGGCCATTAAACAGCTTTAAGGATGGCGCTTATGATTTAAAAGTGTACAGTGCCAACGGTTTTTACCGTAGGTATAAAGGTACTGCCAACGACCCTAAAATTGAGGTTTCGTTAATGTACCAAAGTGAAAAAGATGGTAGCCGAGTAAATGGCAATGTGTTATTACACGTTAAACGCTTAGCCGGTGGCGATTTAGTTAATTTGCTTGTAAAAGATAACAGTTACAAAAAGGCAGCTATTAAAGCTGTTTTAAAGAAAAATCAGGAAGAAATTTTTATTCCTATAGACCTAAAATCAAGCCATAGCTGGTATGATTTAACGGTTACTGCAGAAAAACATGCTGGTTATAGTCAGCAATTTGCCGGCCATGCCGAGCACTCAAAAGAAAGCTTTACAGATCCGCTAATGGGTCATTTGGTTTAAAGCAACCATCTATTCTCATGATGAGGGTACTCTAGCTAGTACCCTCATCATATTGACCTCGGGGAAACCCCAAAGCAAAATAAATTACCAACGACAGATAATATTCGTCACCCTGAATTTATTTCAGTTTATATGTTTGAAGTAGCAAATTTCAACGTGTAAATTTATTATAAAAACAGCCATGGGAAATGTAACTTTAGGCAAAAGCCTGGACTTCAGTGGGCAAAACATT
>NZ_JABSNU010000020.1 GCF_013266735.1 Pedobacter foliorum | reverse complement strand
ACTTGCCTTAGAACTTAATATGGAATTCAAGTAGCTTCTTTAGGGTATTAAAAAAGTGATAATGAAAATTGTCATTATCACTTTTTTGCATTTTTTCTAATGCTAGGCTCTCAGCATGACGGATGCTCTTTGTCATTGGTAGGTTAGCTTAGGGCCCCTTAAGGGAAAGAAAGCGGTGCTAATGGGAGGTTCAGAAATAAATTCAGAAGGACAATATGTATGGAATAACAATTTGCCTAAGTTTGCATAAAAATAATTTTAGTAGTGGGTAAAGATAAGTTAAGAAAATTTGCAGAAATAGACACCTTTCCTAATGTTTATCAGCTTGATGCGGGTAAGGAATTGAAGGGTAAGTGGGCGTCTCAGCATTTTAAAAATAACAATCCGGTTGTTTTAGAACTTGCTTGCGGCAAGGGCGAATATTCTGTTGGATTGGCAAAGATGTTTCCTGAGAAAAACTTTATAGGCGTTGACCTTAAAGGAAATAGGATTTGGCGTGGTGCGCGTACTGGAGTTGATGAGGGGATCGCAAATCTTGCTTTTTTAAGGATTCAGATTGAAGATATCGTGGATTTCTTTGGTGAGCATGAAGTAGACGAAATATGGATAACCTTCCCTGATCCTCAACCACAGGATAGCCGTGAGAAAAAGCGCTTAACCTTCCCGGGATTTTTAGATAGATACAAAACTTTTCTAAAACCAGGGGGCAAAATAAACTTGAAAACTGATAATGATGGTTTGTATCTTTATACTGTGGAGACGGTTAAAGAACTGGGATTGATTTGTCATAAAAGTACAGATCAGTTATATAAATCGGAATTCGCAGATGCTGTTTTAGCAATCAAAACGCATTATGAAAGGATTTATCTGAAACACGACAAGAACATAAATTACATCCAGTTCTCTTTTGATTAATGTAGAGCTGAATATGAATTGATTAGATGGAGCAATCATTTTATGACCAGGTTTTTGAGCTAGTGAGGTTAATCCCGAAAGGGAAGGTGACTTCATACGGAGCAATTGCTAAAAGCCTTGGAGCCGGAGGCTCAGCCCGAATGGTGGGTTATGCAATGAGTAATGCTCATCTGGCCCATCCGGCAATACCAGCCCACAGAGTGGTTAATAGTAGTGGTTTGCTGACCGGTAAATTTCACTTCCCGGAGCCTAACTTGATGCAGGAAATGCTGGAGAAAGAAGGCGTGGTAGTTAAAAACGATAAAATCCAGAATTTTAAACAGCATTTCTGGGATCCTCTGGTTGAATTATAAGATTGAAACTCGATTTTTTGCAAACAGGTACTCAGAATTAACTTTAACAAAATGGGACAATTAGTAGAAGAGTTTAACGACTATCGTTCTAAGATGAACGACAGGATAATGGAAACCGCCAATACAAATATAAAGCGGTTTTTTGCTTTAGATACCACCACCTACGCTGATGGCGCATTAAATGTGAAAACCAAAGAGATGCTTGGTCTTGTGGCATCGATGGTTTTACGTTGTGATGATTGTATTAAATACCATCTTGAAAAATGTTACGACGAAGGGGTAACCAACGAAGAGCTTAATGAAGTATTTATGATCGCCAATTTGGTCGGGGGCTCTATCGTAATTCCTCACTACAGGAGGGCAGTTGAATATTGGGACGAACTTAGTTTATAAACAATGTCAGAAATAGTTAGATGTGGTTGGTGCGGAACCGATCCTTTGTACGTTAAATATCATGATGAAGAATGGGGTAAGCCGGTTTATGATGATAAAACTTTATTCGAATTTTTAATTCTTGAAGGTGCTCAGGCTGGCTTAAGCTGGATCACTATTTTAAAAAGAAGAGAGGGGTACAGACAAGCATTTGCCAACTTTGATGTAGAAAAGGTTGCAGCATTTACTGAAGCTGATGTGGAACGGTTGATGAATGATGCCGGTATCATTAGAAATAGACTGAAAGTTAATGCCGCGATAAACAACGCAAAACTTTTTATAGGGATACAAAATGAATTTGGTTCATTTTCCGACTATATGTGGGGCTTTTTGCCAGATAAAAAACCTATTCTTAATCCTGTTAAATCTTTGGGTGATGTGCCTCCAAGAACTGAAATCTCAGATTTGATTAGCAAAGATATGAAGAAGAGAGGCTTTAAATTCTTTGGAACAACAATCTGTTATGCCCACATGCAAGCTACAGGCATGGTAAACGATCATGTGGAGGGTTGTATAAGCAGGTAGTTTAGGGTTATTTTTTCTGCATATCATTGTATGCCGCAACAAAAGCTTTAATTAATTTAGCATCAAAAGCTTCTGTTGCTTTAATGCGCTCCGCAAGATCTTCGTCGTTGGTAAGCTTTTGAAGTAAAATGCTTTTTATGAGCTGTGTTTTTCCAGCTGAATTACCACCATCCGCAGGGATTTCCTGCATCGGACCTGTTCCAAATTTTTCAATAAAATAGGCAGTTGGGAGGTTGCGATTGGTTGGCTCAGAATCATTTCTTCTGCCTCCTCCAAAGGAGATGCCAACACCGCCGCCTACTCCGCCAAAGCCACCGGTTCCTGTTCCAATGCCAACAGATGGCCTAATGCGTGCTCGTTTTGGCTGTGGTTGTTCAATACTGGTAGTACCCCCAATTGCGTATAAATTTACAGCACCTTGTTCTATGATTTTAAAGAAGCGATGTTCCATTTTCTTTTTAATTACAATGGGCTTGCTAACATAAGTTTCACCATTCCATAAAAACTCTTTAATGTCGCTAGCTTTATACTGAGAGATGGTTTCGTCATCATTCTTAAGAATAACTGTCGAAAAATCAGTCCCCTGTATTGTTCCTCTAACAAAATTTCCTGAAGCAATAACTACTGCATCCTGTGCAGATGAGTGCAATGCAGCTACTAAAAGCATTGTCAATAAAGCGAAGGTTTTAAGTGCTCTGTTCATAATTACTCAAATAACGGAATTTCTTTTGTGTTTGTTATCTAATCCGATCTCTATTATTAACTTTGAGATATGTTGAAAGTAGTAACTTTCACAATCATTAAATGAATCAGATACCAATGAAAAAACTTTTCCTTCTTGATGGCATGGCGCTCATTTACCGGGCTCACTTTGCACTAAGTAAAAACCCAAGGTTTACCTCTACAGGAGTGAATACCTCGGCAGTTATGGGCTTTACAAATACTTTACTGGAAGTACTTAAAAAGGAAAAGCCAACGCATATAGCGGTTGTTTTTGATACAGAAGCACCTACTGAAAGACATATAGAGTTTGAAGCATATAAGGCTCATAGAGAATCGATGCCAGAGGATCTTTCTGCAGCACTTCCTTATATTTTTAAACTGATAGAAGGGTTTAATATTCCGGTAATTACAAAAGATGGATATGAGGCTGATGATATCATTGGAACTTTAGCTAAAGAAGCTGAGAAAGCCGGTTTTCAGGTGTATTGTATGACTCCTGATAAGGATTTTGCACAGTTAGTGTCTGAAAATATCTTCATTTATAAACCCGCCAGAATGGGTAATGATATGGAGATTTTAGGTGTAAAAGAAGTGTTGGCTAAATGGGAGATTGAGAACGTTAAGCAGGTAATTGATATCCTTGGTTTGTGGGGTGATGCAGTTGATAATATTCCTGGAATTCCTGGGATTGGAGAAAAAACGGCTAAGTCGTTAATCAAGCAATACGGCTCTGTAGAGAATATTATCGCAAATTCGCATGAGCTTAAAGGAAAGCAGCGTGAGAATGTGGAGACCTATGCTGAGCAGGGAATGATCTCTAAAAAGTTGGCAACCATTATACTTGATGTTCCTGTTCCTTTTGATGAAAAGGCTTTGGAACTTGAAGAACCTAGCAGAGAATTACTGGAGCCTTTGTTTGCAGAACTAGAGTTCAGGACAATCGGTAAACGTGTTTTTGGTGATGGATTTAGTGTAAACGAAGGTAAAGGCGGAGGATCACAACAAATTGATCTTTTTGGTAACGCGGTAGATCAACCTGAAAGCAAATCGAAGCCAACAGTTGCGGTTTCGGAAGTGTTTGAGCAAGTTGTGGCATCCAAAACCATTGAAAATACTGAACACGATTATAAATTAGTAAATACTCCGGAGCTTTATAAGGAGCTTGTAGCACTACTTTTAAAGCAGGAAAGTATTTCATTCGATACTGAAACAACAGGTACTGATGCGAATCTTGCAGACCTTGTAGGAATGTCATTTAGCATAAAACCAGGTGAGGGATATTATATTCCGGTACCTGCCGAAAGAGCAGAAGCTCAGGCTATTGTTGAAGTATTTAGGCCTGTTTTTGAAAACGAAAATATTGCCAAAATAGGTCAGAACATTAAATACGATATGCTTGTATTAAAATGGTATGATGTATCTGTAAAAGGGAAACTATTTGATACCATGCTTGCGCATTATTTGATTGATCCTGATACACGTCATAATATGGATGTGCTGGCTGAAAATTATTTGAGTTATTCGCCCATTTCAATAACTAAGCTTATTGGTGCTAAAGGGAAGTCGCAAGGAAATATGCGCGATGTTCCTGTTGAGCAGGTGGTAGATTATGCGGCAGAAGATGCCGACATAACCTTACAGCTTGCTAATGTGTTTAAACCATTGCTGCAACAGCTCAACGCGGAGAAACTTGCTACAGAAGTTGAAAATCCTTTGATTTATGTGCTTGCAGATATTGAAAAGGAAGGGGTTAGGATAGATATGGAGACCTTGATCAACTATTCCAAGGAGCTTGAACTTGATATCAGAAAGTTTGAACAAAACGTTTATGACAAATGCGGTATTAAGTTCAATCTGGCATCACCAAAGCAACTTGGAGAGGTTCTTTTTGATAAATTGCAGTTAGATCCTAAAGCAAAAAAAACAAAGACTGGCCAATATCAAACCGGTGAGGATGTGTTATTAGCGCTTGCTCATAAAAGCGATATCGTTCAGGATATTTTAGACTTTAGACAGTTACAAAAATTGAAGTCTACATATGTTGATGCCTTGCCGTTGCTTGTTAATCCTAAAACCGGGCGTGTTCATACTTCATACAATCAGGCTGTTGCCGCAACAGGAAGGTTAAGTTCAAATAATCCGAATTTACAGAATATTCCTATCCGTACAGAAAGGGGTAGGGAAGTGCGCAAAGCATTTATTGCAAGAGATGCCGACCATATTCTGCTATCTGCGGATTATTCTCAGATCGAGCTTCGTATCATCGCTGAGATCAGTAAAGAAGAAAACATGCTGGATGCTTTTAATAAAGGTATTGATATTCACACTGCTACAGCGGCAAAAGTATATGGTATTTCAATTGAAGAAGTTGATGCTACACAGCGTAGAAATGCAAAGGCAGTAAACTTTGGGATTATCTATGGTCAATCGGCTTTTGGCTTATCACAAAATTTGGGTATTCCACGTAAAGAAGCTGCTGCGATTATTGATCAGTATTTTGAGCAATATCCGGGCATTAAAAAGTATATGTCTGATACGATGAATTTTGCGCGTGAGAATGGATTTGTAGAAACTATTCTAGGCAGAAGAAGGTATTTAAGAGACATTAATTCGGCTAATCAAACTGTACGTGGTTTTGCTGAGCGAAATGCGATCAATGCGCCTATACAGGGCTCTGCCGCAGATATGATTAAAGTAGCAATGATTAACATTCATAAGGACATTCAGGATCAGAAACTTCAATCAAAAATGACGATGCAAGTGCATGATGAGTTGGTTTTTGATGTGTTAAGGACTGAAGTTGAAGCGATGAAAAAGATTATTTCTCATAGGATGAAGACAGCTATTAAAACGACTGTTCCAATTGAAGTAGAGATTGGTGAGGGAGATAACTGGTTAGCTGCGCATTAATCTCTTAACTTATAAAAGGCCCCGTTAACATGATTTTTCATATTAACGGGGCTTTGTATTTTACTGACCAAACATTCCGCCCAATCCACCAAACATATCTTTGGTTGCTGCCTGCATTTCAGTAGCGCTAACCTGATCTGCTTGTGTTAATGCCTTATTGATAGCTGTTAATAGCAATTCTTCAAGTTCTTCTCTGTCTGCTTGTTTGTGGAATTCTTCACTGATTTCTACTGCCGTGATTGCTTTGTTTGCAGTTGCAGTAACACGTATTGCTCCACCTTCAACTTCTCCAAAAACAGAAATTGTATCTAATCTTTTTTTTATTTCATCAGCCTTCTGCTGGGCTGCCATTAATTTATCGAACATAAGTTGTTGTTTTTATTATAAAACGAAATTAAGCGAATTTGGTTTAAAGTAAAGCCAATAAAATGAAAAATAGGGGTTATTTATTCATTAATGCCGCATTGAAATCAACAAAGAGCTTGAAGAGATCCTGGTATTCTGTTAAAGGAAGGGTTTTAGCCCGGTCATAAATGTCGTGGTATGCATCGATTCCTCCGGTAGTATAAATAAAAAATGCAGGAACATTCTTTTCTGTGAAAAAGTAGTGGTCGCTGTTAGCTGCCTTGCCTCTTGAATTGATTTTTATGAGGTATTTGTTTTTGTCGTTAAGCTGATTTAGTATTGAAAACTCTTTAGTATGGATGGTAGCATTTACGACGGTAATGCCTGTTTGACCAGTGCCCACCATGTCTACATTGATTAAAAATCTAATTTTTTCCAGGGACAGCAATGGATGTTCTGTGAAATATTTAGAGCCAAGCAATCCTGCCTCTTCGCCAGCAAAGCAAATAAATGCCATTGTGTAGGGCTGGGGATTAGCGGCGTAATACTTTGCAAGTGACAATAGAAGGGAAATTCCGCTTGCATTGTCATTGGCTCCTGGGAAATATGTTTTGCTACCCATTCCGCCTAAATGGTCGTAATGTGCTGTAATAACTAATACAGAGTCTGGGGTTTCGGTGCCCTTTACTATTCCACAAATATTAGCAGCATTAAATTCAGGAATAAATGAATTTTCAATGTTGATTTCAAAGTTAATAGGGTAGCCTTTTATCGCTTTTTTATTTATTTGTATGCCAGTGAAATCATCTTGGAGAATGGCTGGAGACCAGGTAAGTTTATCCTTAAGTACAGCAACTACGCGCTGGCTAGTGTCGGCAAAAGTAATGCTGTCTTTTTGTTCAAATTTCCCCTTGGCGATTTTTCCGATGCTTTGGGGCATTACAATAAAATCTTTACCGGGGCTAAGTTTTTTATCATTAATGGTAACTCGCATCTTACCCGGAAAGGTGTTAACGGGATAAGAGAATGGCTGTTTAAAATCAGTGCCACTCATTGGGCTGAGTCCGTAGGACTTAAAAGCAGAAGAAATAAAATTTGCGGCTTTGCCCATCCCATTATTGGTGTAACCCCTTCCCCACATGGTTTTTGAGGTAAGCTCCTTTACCATTTTACGAGCATTGTGGATGTCCTGCGAAAGAACAGGGCCAGCAACAAAAAGAAATAATATTAGTAAATACTTTTTCATAATATCCGCAAAGGAAATTTCAATATAGGGCTAAACTTACGTAAAGTTTAAATTTTGTGGGTTTAAAACACATATCAAACAAGATTGTTATAGTTTGATTAATTAAAACTTATGGATGTTCGGTCAAATGAGCCATTTTGGCTAGTAAAAAATGGGATAATACATTCCTATCCGTCCTTAAGGACAGATTCGAGTTGCGATGTGTTGGTTGTTGGTGGAGGGATTACGGGCGCCTTGATGGCACATGCTTGTGTAAATAACGGGTATGAAACTATATTAATTGATAAGAGAGAAATTGCTAACGGGAGTACTTCTGCTACCACATCTATGCTTCAGTATGAAATTGATATTCCGTTATATAAATTGAAGGAATTGATAGGAGAGCAGGGAGCAATAGCAAGTTATCTTGCATGCAGAGATTCTATTTATAAGTTGGAAAGCCTTGTGAAAGAGATTGAATCGCTATGTGGATTTAAAAAAAAGGAATCTCTTTATTTTGCTGGGAAGAGTAAAGATGTTAAATGGTTAAAGCGGGAATATGAAGAACGTAAATCGGCAGGTATTGAGGTGAAATGGCTAGATAAAAAGGAAATAAGGACTATTTATGGCGTTGATGCTGAAGGGGCAATTCTATCTGCAGATGGGGCAAGTGTAGATGCGTTTTGTTTAACCCATGATTTGCTGCACTATAATTCTAAAAGAGGATTGAGCGTATTTGATAAAACTGAACTTAAAAAAGTAAGCTATGACAAAGACTTTGTAAAGATCAGGTTAAACACAGAGGCTGAAATTACTGCTAGACATATTATCTATTGCACGGGATATGAAACTCAAAATATGATACCCGAGAAGATTGTGCAATTAAAAAGTACTTATGCAATGGTTAGCGAAAAGGGGGATCTACATTCTGAAGGATGTGCGGAAACTTTATTTTGGAATACGGATTCCCCATATTTATATATGAGGACAACGGTAGATGGAAGACTTCTTGTGGGTGGAGAAGATGAAAATTTTAAGAATGCTTTGCGAAGAGATCTGCTTTTGAACAGAAAAAAGGAGAAATTAGAAAAAACATTAAAAAAATATTTTCCTGATAGCTCATTCATTGAAGATTTTTGCTGGGCAGGTACTTTTGGTGAAACTAAGGATGGTTTGCCCTATATAGGAACGCATCCTAAATACCCAAAAAGCCACTTTTTGCTTGGTTTTGGGGGCAATGGGATTACTTTTTCTGTAATAGGTATGGATATGATTATTGAGATGATGGATGGGCGTCCAAATATTCTGTCGCATTTCTTCAGATTTGGACGTTAAATTAAGTGCAGAAAATCATTATAAAAATGTAAAAAAATTAAAAACGTATTGCACAACTCGATATTTATTTAAACCTTTGCGCCTCAACTCATTTAAAGAATTATTATACACAGAAAATGATTAAGCACGCGACCCATAAACTTTCTATTGTAGAAGCAAAAAATATTGCCTCTAGAAGTTTGTTTATTGAGCGTTTGCGACCCGTTTTTTTTGTAACCACTAATCGGCAAAATTATACGCCGAGGATTTGAGTAAATCTCTGCGTAAAGTCTCTACGCATTTCCACAGAGGATTGCCTCTCAAAAAACAATTAATCAGAACATTTATTTTTTTTCGTTAACATATTAATGAATATCAACGATTTTATAGTGCAAGTTGCACTTCCTGAACATCGTGCCTTTGCAGAAGAAATTTGCGAAGAAATGGCAGAATCGGCAAAAGCCCGAGGTACAGGTATCGCTAAACGCTCTCCGGAGTATGTAGCAAATAAAATGTCAGATGGAAAGGCTGTTATAGCTTTTCATAAGGATGGCTCGTGGGCAGGATTTTGCTATATAGAAACCTGGACACATGGACAATTTGTAGCCAATTCAGGTTTAATAGTTAGTCCCAAATACAGAAAAGCAGGACTTGCTCATGCTATTAAAGAAAAGATTTTTGATCTCTCAAGACAAAAATATCCTAAAGCAAAGATATTTGGTTTAACTACAGGACTAGCTGTAATGAAAATCAATTCGGACTTAGGGTATGAGCCTGTAACTTATTCAGAGCTTACCCAGGATGAAGAATTTTGGAAAGGTTGTCAAAGCTGCGTGAACTTCGAAATTTTAAAGATGAAGGAACGTAAGAATTGTATGTGTACCGCAATGTTATATGATCCAGTGGAACAAAAACATGATGTTGCTAAGAAATTTGCAGAAGAATTACACAAAAAACCTAAACTTTACGAACGTTTTATGCGTATTAAGCAACGTTTGGTGCTTAGCTCAAAACCTGATGATAAAGGAGGTTTGAAATCTCTGTTTTTAATGTTTACCGTTTTATTTAAATAGCTGTTATAAAGATGAAGAAGAAAGTTGTTTTAGCATTTAGCGGAGGTTTGGATACCTCATTTTGCTGTATTTATTTAGCACAGGATCGTGGATTAGAAGTGCATTCTGTTATTGTAAATACTGGTGGTTTTTCTGATGAAGAATTAGAGGAAATAGAAAAACGTGCTTATGCTTTAGGTGTTGTTTCTCATGCTGTGGTTGATGAAACCACAAACTATTATGACAGCTGTATTAAATATTTGGTTTTCGGAAATGTATTGAAAAATGCAACTTATCCGTTATCGGTAAGTGCTGAGCGTGTAAGTCAGGCAACTGCAATTGCAAACTACGTTAAGAAAATAGGTGCTGACTATGTTGCTCACGGAAGTACAGGAGCAGGTAACGATCAGGTTCGTTTTGATATGATTTTTAATATCATCATCCCGAATGTAGAGATCATCACTCCTATTAGAGATTTGAAATTATCCCGCGAAGCGGAAATAGAATATTTGAGCAATCATGGTGTTCATTACAGCGCAGAAAAAGCAAGATATTCTATCAATAAAGGTTTATGGGGAACATCTGTAGGAGGAAAAGAAACTTTAACTTCTAATGAGACATTACCGGAAGAAGCATGGCCAACTCAGGTTTCTGTAACTGAGCCACGCAAGCTTACCTTAACTTTTGCAAAAGGTGAATTGGTAGGTATTGACGGTGAAACTTTTGAGTCTGTTAGAGCAATTCAAAAATTACAGGCGATTGCACAGCCTTATGGTATTGGTAGAGATATCCATGTTGGCGATACCATTATAGGAATTAAAGGACGTGTGGGTTTTGAAGCTGCGGCTCCAATGGTGATTATTAAAGCTCATCACACTCTTGAAAAACATACTTTAACAAAATGGCAACTTTCTTGGAAAGAGCAATTGTCTTCTTTCTATGGTAACTGGTTACACGAAGGTCAATTCCATGATCCTATTATGCGTAACATAGAGGCGTTTTTAGCAGATACTCAGAAAACGGTAAGTGGAGATGTATTTGTTGAATTGTTGCCTTATCGTTTCAATATTATTGGTATTGAATCGGAGCATGACTTAATGAGCAATAAATTCGGTAGCTACGGTGAAATGAATAACGCATGGAGCGGCGAAGATGTTAAAGGTTTTTCAAAGATTTTTGGTAACCAGGTAATGATCTGGCATAAAGTAAACAATCATGAAGATTAAAGCAGGTATAGTTGGGGGTGCAGGATACACCGGAGGCGAAATGCTTCGTATTCTTGTGAACCACCCAACTGTTGATATTGTATTTGTACATAGTAACAGTAATGCGGGAAACCTTATTTCTGATGTACATACAGATTTGTTTGGTGATACCGACTTGCGTTTTACAGGTGAATTATCCTCAGAAATTGATATCTTGTTTCTTTGTGTAGGTCATGGTGATGCCAAGAAGTTTTTAGATGCGAATACTATTGATAGTCGCATTAAAATAATTGACTTGAGTCAGGATTTCAGATTGAAAGTTAATGCAGGAAGCAAATGGGTGTATGGCTTGCCGGAATTAAACCGTGAAGCAATACAAAAGGCAAGTTATATTGCTAATCCAGGTTGTTTTGCTACCTGTATTCAATTGGGATTATTGCCTTTGGCATCGAAAGGTTTGTTGAGTCGTGAAGTGCATATCAATGCAACAACCGGATCAACCGGAGCTGGACAAAGTCTGGCTTCAACCTCTCATTTTAGCTGGCGTAACAACAACCTGTCGGTGTATAAAGCTTTTGAACATCAGCATCTTAATGAGATAGGTGAGAGTTTAAAACAGCTTGAGCCTGGCTTTAACCAGGTGTTAAACTTTATTCCTCAGCGTGGGGATTTTACTAGAGGTATTTTAGCAGCAATGTATCTTGAGAGTGATTTGACCGCTGAAGAGGCGCAGCGCATATATGAGGATTTTTATGCGACGCATCCTTTTACTCACGTAAGCAAAAGAAACATCGATTTAAAGCAGGTAGTAAATACCAACAAGGGTTTAGTACATGTAGAGAAGCATGGCAGTAAACTTTTTATTGTAAGCATAATCGATAATTTGCTAAAAGGAGCAAGTGGGCAGGCAGTACAAAATATGAATTTGATATTTGGGTTAGAAGAGGGTACGGGACTCCGGCTTAAAGCAGCTGGATTTTAATTTGTTGTTCGAGATCCTGAATTTATTTCAGGATCTCGAATTAGTATTTAACCTATTTAACCCATGCTATCGCGAGATTCTGAACTAAATTCAGGATGACGTAAAGCAAAAAAAAATAAAAAATGAATTTATTCGACGTATATCCATTAAATAATATAGAAATAGTTAAAGCATCAGGCAGTGCCGTTTGGGACGCTGAAGGACAAGAATACCTGGACCTTTACGGAGGTCATGCTGTTATTTCAATCGGGCACACTCACCCTCACTATGTACAACGCCTAACTGACCAGCTTAATAAGGTTGGTTTTTACTCTAATTCAGTTAAAATTCCTTTGCAAGTACAGCTAGCAGAGAAGTTAGGTCAGGTTTCTGGAAAGGCAGACTATCAGCTTTTCTTGTGTAACTCTGGTGCTGAGGCTAATGAGAATGCTTTAAAACTGGCCTCTTTTTACAATGGCAGAAAGAAAGTTATTGCATTTAAGGGCGCTTTTCATGGCAGAACATCTTTAGCCGTTTCTGCTACTGATAACCCTAAAATTATTGCTCCTGTAAATGAAACTGATAACATCGTTTTTCTACCTCATAATGATGAAGCTGCTTTAGAGCAGGCATTTGCTGAGTATGGAAATGATGTGGCAGCAGTAATTATTGAAGGAATTCAGGGTGTTGGAGGTATAAAAGAAGCTTCAGTAAGCTTTTTACAAAAGATCCGTTCCCTTTGTGACCAATACAATGCAGTTTACATAGCAGATAGTGTTCAGTGTGGATACGGTAGAACTGGAATGTTCTATTCTCATGATTATGCTGGTGTTAACGCTGACGTTTACACTATGGCTAAAGGAATGGGTAACGGTTTTCCGGTTGCCGGAATTTCTATTGCGCCGAAGTTTAAGCCTTGGCATGGTATGTTAGGTACTACTTTTGGTGGTAATCATCTTGCTTGTGCAGCAGCTTTGGCTGTTCTTGAGGTTATTGAACAAGATGATTTATTGAAAAATGCCGAAACAGTAGGTAGCTACCTGATAGAAGAATTAAAGAAAATTGAAGAGGTAAAAGAAGTGCGTGGACGTGGCTTAATGATAGGTATTGACCTTCCTGAAAGTCTTTCTAACGTTAAAAAAGACCTTTTATTTAAACATAAAATATTTACAGGTGAAGCTAAGCCAAATGTAATTAGACTTTTACCTGCATTAAATTTAACTAAGGATCAGGCAGATCAATTTTTGAAAGAATTTAAAATTGCTTTAAAAGGATGAACCAATTCACCTCAGTAAATGATGTACAAGACATCGGCCAATTGGTTAAAGACGCATTGGCACTAAAGGAAAGCCCTTATTCACATCAGCATTTAGGAAAAAACAAGACTCTTGGTCTTGTTTTTCTAAACCCAAGTTTACGCACGCGCTTAAGTACTCAAAAAGCAGCATTAAACTTAGGTATGAATGTGATGGTAATGAATATGGACAAAGAAGGCTGGGCATTAGAAACACAAGATGGTGTGGTAATGAACGGAACTACTGTAGAGCATATTCGTGAAGCAGCTGCCGTAATGGGTCAGTATTGCGATATTTTAGGCTTGCGTTCTTTTCCTAAGCTGATAAACAGAGATGAGGATTATAACGAAGACTTTTTCAATAAGTTTATTAAATATTGTAAAGTTCCTGTAGTAAGTTTAGAAAGTGCTACTCGTCATCCTCTACAAAGTTTGGCGGATCTTGTTACCATTAAAGAAACCTGGAGTGGAGCAGCCAAACCAAAAGTGGTATTGGCATGGGCACCTCACATTAAGGCATTGCCTCAGGCTGTTCCTAATTCATTTGCAGAATGGATGTGTAAGGCCCAAGCGGATGGAATGCTTGATTTTACGATCGCTCAGCCAAAGGGATATGAGTTAAGTGAGGATTTTACTCCTGGCGCAACCATTACGCATAACTTAGATGAGGCATTAAAAGGAGCAGATTATGTTTATGTTAAAAACTGGTCTAGCTTTAAAGAGTATGGAAAAGTACTTACCTATCCTGAAGGATGGATGCTGAATAATGAAAAATTAGTAGGAACAAACGATGCAAAAGTTATGCATTGCTTACCTGTTCGCCGTGACCTTGAGCTTTCCTCTGAAATATTGGATGGGCCTAATTCATTAGTAATCCATGAAGCTGGAAACCGCTTATGGGCAGCGCAGGCAGTGCTAAAACAAATGTTGGAAGAGTTGATTTAAAGCAATCGTCATCCTGAATTTATTTCAGGATCCCGAAAGAGAAAGGTAGATTAGCATGGCTGGGATGCTGAAATAAATTCAGCATGACGTGGAGAATAATAAATGAAAACATTAAGTATCATTAAGATTGGCGGGAATGTAATAGATAACTCAGAGAAACTAAATCAGTTTTTACTTGATTTTACAGCTCTTCCCGGAGATAAGATTTTAATTCACGGTGGTGGTAAAATTGCAACCGAACTGGGAGTGTCATTAGGTGTAGAAGCCAAAATGGTAGAAGGAAGACGTATCACTGATATAGAAACGCTGCGGATAGTTACCATGGTTTATGCCGGATTGATTAACAAGAACATGGTTGCTCAGTTACAGGCTAAAGGCAGTAATGCTATTGGCTTAACAGGAGCAGATGGGAATATAATCAAGGCAGTTAAAAGACCTGTAAAGGATATTGACTACGGCTTTGTGGGTGATCTTGATGAGTCTTCGGTATCTTCAGATACTTTAGATAGCTTGCTAAAAGCAGGTCTTGTTCCCGTATTGTGTGCTATAACCCACGATGGAGAATCGCAATTACTAAATACCAATGCAGATACAATTGCATCTGCTGTTGCTGTCGCCATGTCTTCTCTTTATGATACCTCTTTAATTTATTGTTTCGAAAAGCGTGGTGTTATGAGGGATATTGATGATGATCAATCATTGGTGCCTGTGATTAGAATGGGAGAGTTTGAAACATTGAAAAATGAAGGTGTAGTTTCAGGAGGAATGATCCCTAAATTGCACAATGCATTTGAGGCTATAAAAAGTGGAGTTAATGCAGTATATATTGGCAAGGCAGATGAATTGCCACAAATAGATCAACAGAATTTCGGAACCCGATTAATCAGATAATTATGAACCAGTTTAAAGGCAGTATTGCCATTTTAGGAAGCGGAAATATTGGTGTCTCATTAGCCAAAGGGCTAGTTAAGGCTAATTATGCACAACCCGGTCAGATTACGCTTACAAGGCGTAATGTTTCTAATTTAACTGCATTTTCTGATCAGGGATTTATGGTAAGCGGCGAAAATGCTGCTGTTGTTGCGGCTGCTGATATTGTGGTTTTGGCTGTTTTGCCACAACAACTTAATCAGTTACTGGAACAAATACGTCCTGCAGTTGATCCGAAGAAACAAGTTTTCATCTCTGTTGCATCTGGTGTAAGTTGTATTGATATCAGAAATAAACTGGGGGAGGGAGTACAAGTTGTAAGAGCGATGCCTAATACGGCAATAGCTATAGGTCAATCTATGACTTGCGTAGCCACTGACAATGCTTCAAAAGAAAATGTAGACGAGGTGATCAGGATGTTTGAAACTGTTGGGTCAGTTGTTAAAATTAACGAGGATCTAATGACTTCTGCAACTGCATTATGTGCTTGTGGAATTGCATTTTTCTTACGTGCGATAAGAGCCGCATCGCAAGGTGGTGTTGAAATTGGCTTCCATGCAGATGAAGCATTAAAAATGGCTGTACAAACAGCAAAAGGTGCAGCAGATTTGCTATTACAAATGCAATCACACCCGGAACAGGAGATTGATAAAGTTACTTCGCCTAAGGGATGTACAATAGCTGGATTAAACGAGATGGAGCATAATGGCTTCAGCTCATCTTTAATTAAGGGTATTAAGTTATCGGCAATTAAGGCTGGAGCTCTATACACTAAAGAATAATTACTTATGATAGAACAACTGCAAAAAGATAGTTTAGAATTGTTGAAAAAACTAATAGGCATTCAGTCTTTTAGTAAAGAGGAAGATAAGACGGCTGATGCGATAGAACAGTTTTTGCAGCAACGCAATATAAAAACATATCGTAAGCTCAATAATATCTGGGCTTACAATAAGCACTTTGATGCAAACAAGCCTACATTGCTTTTAAATTCTCATCACGATACTGTAAAGCCAAATTCGGGCTATACGCGCAATCCTTACGATGCAGAAGTAGAAGATGGCAAATTATACGGACTAGGCAGTAATGATGCAGGAGGATGTCTGGTATCGCTTATAGCCACTTTTCTATACTACTATGAACAGGAAGAATTGAGCTACAACATTTGTTTGGCTACAACGGCTGAAGAAGAGATCTCGGGTAACGATGGTCTTGAATGTGTACTTCCTGATTTAGGGGAACTTGAATTTGCAATCGTAGGAGAACCTACTCAAATGAATCTTGCAATTGCAGAACGTGGATTGTTGGTTTTAGATTGTACTTCGACAGGGAAAGCAGGTCATGCTGCACGTGAAGAGGGGGATAATGCAATTTATAAAGCACTTAAAGATATTGAATGGTTTAGGAATTATCGTTTCTCTAAAGTTTCAGAGGTATTTGGGTCATTAAAAATGTCGGTTACGATCATCAATGCAGGCTCTCAGCATAATGTGGTTCCTGCTACATGTACTTTTACAGTGGATGTGCGGGTAACTGATGCATATACCAATGAAGAGGTGCTAAAGATTATTCGTACTAATGTTGATTGCGAGGTGACACCAAGATCTATTAGATTAAAACCATCTTCAATTGATAAAGAGCATCCACTTGTTCAATCGGGGATAGCACTTGGAAGAACTACTTATGGTTCTCCAACAACTTCTGATCAAGCTTTGTTGAGCATTCCTTCGGTAAAGGTTGGCCCTGGCGATTCGGCACGCTCTCATATGGCTGATGAATACGTTTTTGTTAATGAGGTTGCCGAAGGCATTGAGCTTTATATTAAAATGCTTAAGCCGGTCATAAACGGCAAATAAAATACTTCTTGCGGCCTGTCTTCATTCTGAGGCAGGCCTTTTATAATAAACATTCCTTAATTCACCTTCACCTTCTCTAAAGGTTGGGTTGCTTTGGTTCTATTTAAATTAGTGTTTCTCGGATATTTTTAGTTTGGTGTTTATCTTAATTTGCGCCTTGTAGTCTTTAAGGGGCTAATGACTTTATTATTCATTCAAAAAAACTAAACTATGAAACAAAGATTACTCATGGAAATGGTCATCTCATTCTATCTGTTCGGAAGTCATCTGTTTGTTTGTCAGTAGATTCTGTTTTTATTTTTGATTGTTCTTGTTAACCAAAACCATAAAAATATTTACATTTACGTTAATGTCAAATCTCTCATCATATTCTTTTCGGTTAAAGCTTGTGGTTTTCTTATGCCTAACAGTGGGTGGATTAAAGGGGCAAATAAAATCCGGGTATGAAAGTGATAAATACAAGGCCGATAGCTTACGAATTAAACACTTATTAGATTCGGGATTTAAAATTGTAGATACCCAGCCTGATAAAGCTGAAAATTATTGCAAAAAAGCATTAGAGATTGCCAATAATACAGGGAATTTAAAAGGAGTTATTGCTGCAGATAATATGTATGTAATAGTACTTCTTATTAAAGGAAAATATCGTGATGCACTTGATGTGGCATCTAAGTCGGTTGCTTTAAGTAAAAAAATTAAAAGTGATGCACATTTGGCTCAATCATATTCACGAAGAGGATTGGCGGGTATTTTTTTAGGGCATTTTCAAATGGCTGCTAATAATTTGCTCGACGCAGCAATAATTTTGGAAAGGATTGGAAGCAAGTTAGAGATACAGAAATCATTCAATACTTTATCAATTGTTTTTACTGAGCTTAAGGATAAAAAGAAATCATTGGAGTATGCGCTAAAGGCAGAAAGTTTGGGAAGAAGGAATAAGAATGTTTCTGCTGATATAATGACCCTAATGCAATTGGCTAGGGCAAGAGCGCTGAATAACCAATTTGAAGTGTCCAGTTCGCTTTTTGATAAGTTACTGCCCATGGTCAAAAAAACTGAGGATATAGGGACACTAACCTATACCTATGTATATATGGCTGAACTAGCTGTTCAGGAGCGCAAATATAAAAAGGCATTAGATCTTTATCAGATAGCTTATAAACTAGCAGTCCAACTAAAAATTTCAGACTGTTTAATCTATACAAATGGAGGGCTGGCTAGGGTCTATTATGAGCTAAACGATTACCAAAAATCGGAATACCATTTGCTTCAAGGAATAAATTATGCTCGTAGGGCAGAGTCAGAGAATATGCTTAGAGAGCTTTTGTTGTTAGGTTCTGAGCTTAAAGAAAAACAAAATCAATTACGAGATGCTCTGCACTATAGAAAGGAGTACGAACAATTAAATGCTAGGTTGTTAGGCTTGGATCTTCAGCAGAGTGTGCAGCGATTGGAAGCCGAATTTCAAAACTCGGTGAAAGAAAGAGAGATTGCTCAACAAAAGCTACTTAATGCTAAAAATCAATTGAAAATATCTCAAAAAGACAATTATATAGTAGTCTCAATCTTTGTCATTATTACTTTGGTTGCATTTACACTCCTGATCTATTTTTGGTATAGAAATAAGCAAAGAATTGCAAACAAAAACCTTGCTTTGCTTCAAAAGGAGAAAGAGATGCAGGTACTTCGGGCTATGATTGACGGGGAAGAAACTGAGCGATCACGATTAGCTAAGGACTTACATGATGGTGTTGGTGGATTATTATCTGCAACAAAAATGCACTTGAGTATCTTGCAAAACGATCAGAATTATCTAGACATCCATAATCATTTTAATCATACAGTGTCAATGCTGGATAGCGCCTCTCAGGAAATTAGGATGATTGCACATAATCTTGCCCCTGAGTTATTAGTGAAGTTTGGTTTAAATAAAGCATTGGCCACCTATTTTTCAAGGCTACAGTCACCAGGGTTTAAGATTAATTACCTAAAAGTAGGGGAAGTACCAAGATTAGAAAGCAATTTCGAGTTACTGGTTTACCGAGTTATACAGGAATTGATAAATAATGTGATCAAACATGCGCATTCAAATTATGTATTGGTGCAAATGAGTTACCATGAAAATGCACTGTCGATAACAGTTGAGGATAATGGAGTAGGAGTAAAAATGGGCGAAAGTGAAGGCCTTGGTTTTAGTAACTTAAAATCAAGGGTTGATGCTGTAAATGGTTATATAGAAGTTGACTCATCACCGGGAAATGGAACAACTGTTTTTGTCGAGTTTGACGTTATGAAGTATGTTAAGCAAGAAAATGGATTGATTATACAAAATACAAGTTTATGATACCTATTACTATTGGAATAGCCGATGATCATCTGCTGGTCATTCAAGGCATAAAGGCAATGCTAAGCAAAAAGAACCATTTGAGTATTGTGTTCGCTGCAGAGAATGGGAATTCCTTACTTAATAATTTAAAAATTGCACTGCCGGATGTACTCTTATTAGATATCCAAATGCCCGATATGAGTGGGATCGATCTGTGTCAGCAAATCGCAAAAGATTATCCCTCCGTAAAAATATTGGCATTAACGAATATGGATGAATCATTTTATGTGAAACAAATGATCCGAAATGGGGCAGCAGGCTATTTACTTAAAAATACGGATCAACTTACCATGATAAATGCAATTGAGGAGGTTATGATGGGTAATCAATATCTTGATAAACAGATTCAAAAGAATCTGATGGATGAAATGCTTTTAGGGAAAAAAAGGTCTGCACAACAGGTCGTGCTAACAAAGAGAGAATTAGAAATACTTGGACTAATTGCAAAGGAATTTACCAATCATGAGATTGCGGAAAGTCTTTTTATTAGTTTAAGAACCGTTCAAACTCATCGTTTAAACATCAGCCACAAGCTAAATGCTAAGAATATGGTTAGCCTTGTTAAAGAAGCTTATAAGAGAGGTCTTATCTAAAACTAAGTAAATTACGTATTTATAAAACTACCGCAGGCTGCGGATGTGGCGCGTATCCCACGCTTTTAATTTTACCTAAACAAAATTAAAGGCAATGGAAAAGACTTACATCCCTGGCATAACTGCCAAAATTACTATCCCAACATCCGACTGTATTAAGAAATACTGTGAGATGAAATCGTTGGGAATTAACTTTATTAAAGCTCCGGCATATTCCCCTCGTGGTTTATCAGCAGATTTTATTGATGCTTTCGGTAACGAGTGTTCAATACTTGAAGAACGGAATTATCAATCTTCATACGCTTTCTGTGATGAGATACGCTAGAGAGCTAAGCAACCGAAACAGGATTTCCTGCGATACTGTTCGGAATTCTACTGCGCAGACGCAGGAGAATCATTACACATTTAAGTTTGTTTTGAGGGGCCGACAGGATTACCTAATGGCAAAACGTAGGGTTAGCATCTTTCCGGATAGCTTTCTTTTTCTGCCGCCAGGAACCAATTACACAAGTATTATTGATTCTTATGACCCAGTAGATATTCTTTCTGTTTCGGTGAGTGCTAATTTCTTGTCAGATTTTCACAGCTCTTATTATAGCAGCACAGGTCTGTTGTCGGGCGTTACCGAGACCAACAATGAAATGCCGGAAATGTTGGAGTCATTTTATCCTTTTAGTGGTGATATGCGATTTACTGTAATGCATTTATATCAACAGTTAATTGAAGGAGAAGCGGATGAGTTACTGATCAATGAGTATCTGCATCATTGTCTGCTAAACTTTTATAGAATAAGAGGCAGAGAGGTTAATAGCCGAATGGAAAGGCTGGGGGCATTAAAGGCAAGTACGAGACAAGAGCTATTTAAGCGATTGATATTGGCAAAGGAGTTTATTAGTAATAATTATAATAAAAAATTTAACCTGAACGATGTTGCGCGCTTTTCTTGTTTGTCTGTAAATCATTTGCTAAGGACGTTTAAGGAGGCTTATGGGGTATCGCCTTATCAGTTTCTGACACAAGTTAGGCTAGAAAGGGCTAAGTACTTTTTAGAACATGCAGATTACCAGATTGCGTACACTTCAATGATGGTAGGATTTGAATCAGTAAGCTCTTTTATCCGTGTGTTTAAAAGCACATTTAATATCACTCCGCGTAAGTATAAGAGCTTATTCTCAATAGACAAGCCATGTTAAGGTTATTACTTGCTTTATTGGCGCTTGCCTGCTTTAGTCCTTTCATATGTAGTGGGCAATCAGATTCGACAGTTATTGCCACTGAATATGCCTATTTTGATTTGCCTGATAAAAGGATAGGCATTCTTAAGTCTATATATGAAAAGCCGAACTTAAGTTTTTTGGTATTGCATGATGATGAAAATACGGGTCTAAATGCGGCTAAAGCTTTCTGCAGAAGTAATGGTGGATCATTGACTGAACTCCAATACGGAAACGTTAGAAATATCTCTTTTGGAGGACAGCCACCAAGGTATGCTTTTGATCCAAATCAAATCTTTAACAACGTGGGATTAGAGAAAAGCTTAAAGAAATACAGCATTGGTAAAACTGTTGAAGGAACTGTAAAGCGAGCTCGTGGACTTGCATTATCCTTGTTTGATGTATATAAGCCTGATAGTTTAGGGTATATAATAACCCTTCATAATAATACCGACGAAAATTTTGGTATCCAATCTTATCAGCCCGGCGGGTATTTATTTGGAGTAGCTGACAGCATTTATGTTAATCCTGAAATGGATACCGATGATCTGATTTTTGTTACGGAACCTGCCTTTTTCAATTATCTGAAACAGCAGAATATCAATGCCGTCTTGCAAAGTGTGAGTGCATTGGACGGCTCCTTGTCTGTGTATGCTCAGGTAAACAGAATTCCGTATGTCAATATTGAAGTTCAGCACGGGCATGAAGATGAACATTTGCGATTAATTTATGTGGTTGAGCATATGTTTAAAACAATAAGGTTTGATGAGTTTTATGCAAAAGGTAAATGAAAGAGCTAAGAACATTTTTTAATAAACTATTATTAACAATTTATATAAATTTTCTAATGAAAACTATTAGATCAAATGAGAGAAAACAAAGTGGTGGGTACAGGAAAAGTATAATGACATTACTTGTTGTATCGCTTTGCAGCTTCGCAGGGAATGCACAATTTCTTAAAAGGCTAGGTAAGAATGTTGCTGAAAGAGCTGTTGAGCGTGGGGCAAATAAGGCTGCAGACAAAGTAGTTGACAAGCAGATTGATAAAGCATTTGAAGAAAAAGAAAAAGCTGAAAAAGAAAAAAGCGGAACAACCGAAGCTCCAGAAGAGAAGCAGGAGCAGATCGCCAGCTATTCCAAATTTGATTTCATACCTGGAGAGCAGGTGTTATATGCAGAAGATTTTGTACAAGATAATATTGGAGAGCTCCCGTTAAACTGGAACTCTAACGCAAACGGTACGCTAGTTGGCATTGAATCCCCAAAAGGGAATTGGCTAAAATTAAGTAAGGGGAAGTACTTATCTGGAAGTAAGCTAAAAACATTTGGGAATGATTATACAATCGAATGGGATATGATTTTAAATGTGGTATCTAAATCAGGATATTATCTTCCTCCTGTATCATTTGGCGCTTTTAGTAGTGGTACAGATAGTAATGATGACAATAAATTTCTAAACGACCACCGTCGAGTTAACTCGTTTGAGTTCAAAATAGACCCCAATGAAAAACTGAATACAGCCATCGAAATGCGTAGCTATAGCGACCGTAAAGAAGTATTTCGAAGCGATCGTAAGACTTTAAGTGGATTTGGAAAAACGATAAGAAAAGTGGCTCATTACGCCCTTTCGATACAGGGAAGCAGACTAAGGTTATGGATTGATGAGACTAAGGTGTTTGATGTTCCCAAAGCAGTAAATCCTGGGGCAACAATTAACCAGTTGTTTTTCGCAACTGAGACGACAGGTGGATATGATGACGAAAATTACAGTTACCTGATCTCAAATATTAAGGTGGCTTCTGGTAAACCAGATACTCGGTCAAAATTGATAACCGAAGGGAAGTTTGTGACTTCAGGAATTTTGTTTGATGTAAATTCAGATCAGATAAAACCGCAGTCATATGCCGTTCTTAAAGAAATTGGGGATGCTTTAGCTACAAATCCTGATGTAAAAATCAAAATAATTGGCCATACGGACTCAGATGGAAGTGCAGCGTCCAATCTTGCCTTATCTAAAAAACGCGCTGGATCCGTTAAAAAGTTCCTTAATACTACTTTTTCTATAAAGGATGATAGAATGGAGACCGATGGGAAAGGACTGACCGTGCCTATTGCTGACAACAAAACTCCTGCTGGAAAAGCTTCTAATAGAAGGGTTGAGTTTGTTAAGTTGTAGTAGATATGATTATAAAGGTTCATAAAAACAGGATATATTTTGTTTAAATTTATGAACCTTTATAATCGTAAAATATTATGTGGTGGATATATGCCTTGTTATCAGCTTTCTTTGCCTCATTAACGGCCATCTTTGGTAAAATAGGGGTTGCTAACGTAAATTCTGATTTAGCAATGGCAATAAGAACCATTGTGATTGTGGTTGTTGCATGGGGAATTGTAATGGCAAGAGGTGAATTTAAGGGAATTCATGAACTTTCAAAACATAGCCTTTTATTCCTATTTCTTTCTGGATTGGCAACTGGCTTGTCCTGGATTTTCTACTACAAAGCATTACAGATTGGAAAAGTTTCTCAAGTTGCTCCGGTCGACAAATTAAGCGTTGCCTTAACAATAATCTTGTCAGTTATTTTCTTAAAAGAAGTTTTAACCCTTAAAACGGCAATAGGCGCTATACTGATTATGGTAGGTACCTTTGTTTTAATCTCTTAAAACTACCAGCAAAAAAAGTGTATTTTTGCACAAAACCTACCTGAATAATGCAGGTATCTATAATAGATTATAATGAAGATCTGGCAAAAAAACGTAAACGTAAATAAAGATATTGAAACCTTTACTGTAGGTAAAGACAGGGAACTGGATTTGCAAATGGCTGCTTTTGACGTGCTTGGTTCCCTTGCACATGTTGAAATGCTTGAAAGCATCGGCCTACTTACCGCAGATGAGCTTAAGGAAATTCAAAAAGAACTTAAAAATATCTATGCCGATATTGAAGCTGGTAACTTTACGATTGATGATACTGTTGAAGATGTACATTCTCAGGTAGAATGGCTACTTACCCAACGAATTGGGGATGCGGGTAAAAAGATCCATAGTGGTAGATCACGGAATGACCAGGTTTTGGTAGATCTGAAACTTTTCTTTAGAAATTGCATTGAGGAAATGGTTGGTAATACTTCCGTTTTATTTAGTCAGCTACTGGAATTAAGCAATACTCATAAAGATAAACTTTTACCCGGCTATACCCACTTGCAAATAGCTATGCCATCTTCTTTCGGATTGTGGTTTGGTGCATATGCTGAAAGCCTGGTTGATGACATGGAATTAATGCTTGCGGCATGGAAGATCTGCAATAAAAATCCTTTGGGATCTGCAGCAGGATATGGCTCTTCTTTTCCTTTAAACAGAACAATGACTACTGAATTATTAGGCTTCGAAAGGCTAAATTATAATGTAGTATATGCTCAGATGGGGAGAGGAAAAACAGAGCGCATCTTAGCACAAGCAATGTCGTCTGTTGCTGCCTCACTAGCTAAAATGGCAATGGATGTTTGCTTATTCATTAACCAGAACTTTGGTTTCATTAGCTTCCCTGATGAACTAACTACCGGGTCAAGCATCATGCCTCATAAGAAAAATCCTGATGTGTTTGAGTTGATTCGTTCACGTTGCAATAAGATACAGGCATTGCCAAACGAGATTGCGATGATGATTACTAATCTTCCTTCAGGATATCATAGAGATCTTCAATTATTAAAAGAGAACTTGTTTCCTGCCATCACATCTTTAAATGAATGTCTGGAAATGACTACCTTCATGTTGCAAAACATAAGCATTAAAGACAATATTCTTGCTGATAAAAAGTATGCGTACTTGTTCAGTGTAGAGGTGGTAAATGAACTTGCATTAAAAGGCACTCCTTTCAGAGAAGCATATAAAATTGTAGGTGAGTCAATTGAAAATGGAACGTTTACACCGGGTACAGAAATACACCATACACACGAGGGAAGCATTGGCAACCTATGTAATGGTGACATTGAGGATATGATGGATGAAATCTTGTCTCAATTTAAATTTGAAAAAACGAAAGAAGCAATCCAGCAATTGCTGTCTTAATCTTTACAATATAAAGCATAAGAAATGAATGTATCAGTATTAGCAAACACCCTTATCGGCTCTGAAATCATTAAAATAGGTAACGAGGTTAATGATATGAAACGAAAGGGAGGGCAGATTGCGAATCTGACAATTGGAGACTTTGATCCGTCGATTTTTCCAATCCCTGCTGAACTTAAAGATGAGATTATTGATGCTTACCATCATAATCAGACCAACTATCCACCTGCAGAGGGTATTTTGCCCCTTCGTGAAACGGTAGTTGAGATTTTAAAGGATAGATATTCATTGAACTATGCTGTGTCGGATATTTTGATAGCTGGAGGTTCAAGGCCTTTGATCTATGCAACTTATCTTGCATTAATTGATCCGGGTGATAAGGTGATTTATCCTGCTCCATCATGGAACAATAACCATTATTGTCACCTTTCATCAGCAAAAGGTGTTGCTGTAGTAACCACAGTAGAGAATAACTTTATGCCTACTGCTGCTCAGTTAAAACCACACTTAAAGGGAGCAACGCTACTTGCGCTTTGTTCTCCGTTAAATCCAACTGGTACCATGTTTACTCAGGAACAACTGGAAGAGATATGTGAGGTGGTAATTGAAGAAAACAAAACCAGAGGTGCCGATGAGAAGCCTCTTTACATCTTGTACGATCAAATCTATTCTTTGCTAACTTTTGGGCGTACACACGTTAATCCGGTAAGTTTACGTCCAGAACTGAAAGAATACGTAATCTATATAGATGGAATTTCTAAATGTCTTTCTGCTACAGGCGTTAGGGTAGGATGGGCTTTTGGTCCGGAAGTTATTGTTAGTAAAATGAAAGCTTTACTTGGTCATATCGGAGCATGGGCACCTAAAGCTGAGCAGGTAGCAGTAGCCAAATACTTTAAAAACAACGATCTTGTTGATAGCTTTTTGAACTCATTTAAAAAGCAAGTTCAGATAAGTCTTGATGAATTACATAACGGATTTCAGCAATTAAAATCAGAAGGCTTTAATGTAGATTCAGTGATCCCTATGGGGGCTATTTACCTGACGCTTAAAATCGAATACATAGGTAAAACCACACCATCAGGTGAATTGCTTAAAAATAGTGCAGATGTAAATTTCTACTTAATTAAAGAAGCTCAGGCTGCGTTGGTTCCATTCTCTGCTTTTGGAAACGACGAATCAATGGCCTGGTTTAGAGCTTCCGTTGGTGGATGCTCTTTGCAGGATATTAAAGACATGTTGCCAAGAATTAAAGCAGCACTAAGCAAGCTAAAATAAAAGCTATTTAAATTCTGAAGTTTTGTGGAATTCGATATCCGGATAATCTCTCATGGTCATATTGATCATGAATTCATTATCTGCAAGGAAAACAGGGTTGCCGTCTTTATCCTGACCGATGTGCTGTTGCTTACGTTTTAGGAATTCTTCTAATTTCTTCTTGTCTTTAGATGTTACCCAGTTTGATCTGCCATAACTTAAGGTTCTGAAGTATGCTTTAGCACCATACTCATGCTCAAGTCTGAAGGCGATAACCTCAAATTGAAGCTCACCAACAGCACCTATTATTTTCCTGTTTCCAGGTTGTTGTGTAAATAGCTGTGCAACGCCTTCCTCTGTAAGTTGCTGTATGCCTTTTTCAAGCTGTTTAGTGCGTAGAGGGTCTCTGTTCTCAACTTCCTTAAATATTTCAGGAGAGAAGCTAGGAATGCCCTTAAATTGCAATTGTTCTCCCTCTGTAAGGGTGTCGCCAATTTTAAAGTTACCGCTATCGTATAAACCTACCACATCACCTGGCCATGCTTCTTCTACAATACTCTTTTCATTGGCCATAAAGTCCATTGGATTAGAGAATTTTAGTTTTTTACCTTGTCTGGTATGGAAATAGAATTTATTACGCTCAAATTTCCCTGAACATACTCTTAGGAAAGCAATACGGTCACGGTGTTTAGGATCTAAGTTCGCATGGATCTTAAAAACAAAACCTGAAAAGTTCTTTTCATTCACAAGAACTTCACGTTGTTCAGCCTCACGGCTTCTAGGGCTTGGGGCAATCTGAACAAAGGTGTCCAAAAGCTCTTTTATCCCAAAGTTGTTAATGGCACTTCCAAAAAATACAGGAGCAAGTAACCCTTCGGTGTACATACTCTTGTCAAGCTTGCCATAAACACCATCCACAAGTTCTAAATCACCTTTTAAGCCATCAAGTTCTTTTGGCTTTAAAAATTTGCCTAGGTTTTCATCATTCAGATCGCTTACTTCAATAACAGGCTCGCTAATCTTAGTCTTGTCTGGCTCAAATAAATTAAGGTGATTATTGTATATGCTGTATACCCCTTTAAAAGTATGTCCTTGCCCAATAGGCCAAGAAAGAGGGCATAAGCTGATGTTAAGTTTATTCTCAATTTCATCAAGCAAATCAAATGCATCTTTACCCTCGCGATCCATCTTGTTAATAAAGATAATAACAGGAGTATTTCGCATACGGCACACGGCCATTAACTTTTCAGTTTGCTCTTCAACACCCTTTACGCAGTCAACCACTAAAATAACACTGTCAACTGCTGATAAAGTACGATAAGTATCCTCAGCAAAGTCTTTGTGACCTGGAGTATCCAATATGTTGATGCGTTTGTTGCTATACTCAAATCCCATAACAGAGGTAGCCACGGAAATTCCACGCTGCTTCTCAATTTCCATGAAATCGGAGGTATTACTTTGGTTTGCTTTATTCCGTTTAACTGCCCCGGCAGTATTAATAGCCCCTCCAAAAAGTAAGAATTTCTCGGTTAATGTAGTTTTACCTGCATCGGGGTGACTGATAATGGCAAATGTTTTTCGTTTTTCTATTTCCGGGTTAATCATAAAGAGTTTAAGCGTGTTGTGCTTGATAAAAGGCTGCAAAGATAAGGAAAAAAAAGCTTGGAATGTGTAAAAGGAAAAGGCGACACATTTGCGCCGCCTTTTCTATGTTGGATTTACCTAGTCTCTTCCGCTTCTTGATGGTCTGCTTTCTCTTCCACCACCGTTACTTTCAGAACCTCTTGAGGGTCTGCTTTGCTCTACGCGTTCAGATCTTTGAGGCTGAGGCCTTGCTTGTTCTTGCCTAGGCTGTGCTTCTTGTCTTGTTTGTTGTGGAGCTCTTTCCTGTCTAGGTTGTTGAACCGGTTCTTGCCTTTGTTGAGGTTGAGGTCTAGGCTGAACTTCCTGCCTTGTTTGTCTCTCTTGTCTTGGCTGTGGCTCAATTCTTTCCTGTCTTGGCTGAGATGGCTGTTGTCTAGGCTGAATATCTTGTCTAGGTTGAACTTCCTGTCTGGGTTGGGTTTGATCTTGTCTTGTTGGACGATCTGGTCTTTGAGATGGAGAAGTGTTCCCTTGAGGTACTCTTTCTGGACGACTATTTACCCTTGTGCCATCAGTTGTTCTGTTGTCCGCTGGCTGGCTGCCATCTCTTGGTACTCGGCCATTAGATACTCTTCCATCTGTATTGCCTCTGTCAACGCTATTACGATCAGTTCTAGGACTTGCATATCCTTCACCACGAACCGGGTTTCTTGGAGCTACATTTCCTGCATTAGTTTCTCTACTGCTTCTGCCGTTTGGTCTATAGATTTCAACCTTGTTTCCGCTAATGCTACTTCTGCCTGGTCGGCTAGTTCTATCTATGTTGTAGACAGGAACTGCTTGTCTGGTTGAACGTCTGATATCGTCAGCCCTTGGACCACTGTAATAATTACGGTTGTTTCTTGAATAAACATTATTGATAATAGTTGTATTATGAATAATAGTTACATTTCTGCGTGAATAGTAACGAGGGAAATCGTTGTAATAGATATTTCTTTGAGGAACAAATACCCACCAAAGATCAGGAATATTGAAGTTAATATTGATATTCATCCCAGGGCCCATAGGTGCCCATCCATAATATCCGCCACCACTTCTCCAGCTTACCCATGCCGGACCCCAAACGGTGTCAGGAATCCATACCCATTGACTATAACGATTATAAACCCATCTTCCATAATGAAAAGGAGCCCATCCCCAGTCGTAATTTGAAATCCATGTGTTACCATACTCAGTCATAGCCCATCGGCCATTTGAATAATAAGGTCTGAAATCTGCCTGTTCCACATCTGGTCGCCAAACATAACCGTACTGCGAATCCTGAATCCAGGTGCCATAAGGAGATAACTCATCGTAAAAAGACTGTAAGGAAATATCCTCGTCTTGTGCCATAACCCGCTGAGCGGTTCCGGTTAAGAGGAGCATGAGCCCCAGCACAATAGCCGGTAATTTGATGATGTTTTTCATTGCGTGTGTGTTTTAAATTTACCTAACGATATTTATATATCAATTTGAGTTCCAAATAATCTAAAAAGTTTAATCTATTTATAAAATATTACATTATGATTATAGGGCTGGACGTAATATTATTGGCTTAAGTGTGGTTTAAGCCAATATTTAATCGGTTTTCTAGTTTAAACAATTTACGAAAAATATTTTTTAATAGACTACATTTAGATAGAAGATTACGATCTGCTTATAATATTTACTCCATCAAATGCGCTTTCCAGCGAATTATTTTCTTCTTTTGTAACCAAAACAAAATCTATGACAAAAGGCACCTTATTTCTTATTCCAGTACCTCTGGCAGAAAACGCAGCTCATAAATCTTTTACAAGTTATCTTGGAGATACCATCAATTCCATAAATACCTACATTGTTGAAAATGAGAAAACAGCGCGTAAGTTTTTGAAGGAAGCAGGAATAAAAGTACCTCAGAGCGATCTTGTAATCCATGATTATGGTAAGCATAAACGCAACGATTCCTTTGTTCCCTATTTTAAGGAACTAATGACGGGTAGGGATGTTGGTTTAATGAGTGAAGCAGGCTGTCCGGGAATTGCGGATCCGGGAGCTGATATCGTTGCCGAAGCACATAAAAGAGGTATTAAAGTAGTTCCACTTGTTGGGCCAAGTTCTATTTTACTGGCATTAATGGCTTCAGGTTTTAATGGCCAAAGTTTTACTTTTCATGGTTATTTGCCTATTGATAAAGTGGAAAGAGCTAAAAAAATTAAAGAACTTGAACAATTAGCAGATAAAAACAAGCAGACTCAAATCTTTATAGAAACGCCTTTTAGAAACAATCATTTATTTGAAGATGTATTAAAGAGCTGTCAACCTCAAACACTATTGAGTATTGCCAGTAACATTACTTCAGAAGATGAGTATATTAAAACATTGCCAATTGCATTGTGGAGGAAGGAAAGAATAGATTTACATAAAAAACCTACAATCTTTTCATTGTACCGTCAGTTTTAGCGGTACATATTTTTACTTTCTATGAAAGTAAGCACATTATCAGGGGCAAAATACTGAACATTTTTCCCCTCCTTAATTCCCTTCCGAATAAAAGTAGATGAAATATCCATTTGAGGAGTTTCAGTAATTATAATTGAAGGGTGACTTTCCCATTCACTGATATCTATTCCAGGTCTGGGATACACATAAATCTGATAATTCTTTAAAAGAACATCATAGTTTTTCCATTTTTTAATGGAAGCCAGATTATCAGCCCCCATTATTAGCACAAACTCTTTTCCTGGGTACTTTTCTTGTAAATGAGTAAGTGTATCGATGGTATAAGAGGGTTGAGGCAGGCCAAATTCGATATCGCTAACCCTGATTTTCTCAGAGTTCTCGGTGGCTAATTTGGCCATCTCCAATCGGTCGTACATATTTGTCAAACCGTTTTTATTCTTCAGAGGGTTGTGAGGCGAAACTACCAGCCAAACTTCCTTTAGTCCGGTAAAACTAGCCATATAGTTAGCAATTACTAGATGTCCGATATGTATGGGGTTAAAGGACCCGAAGAATAACCCTGTTTTCATTATTTAGCTATTGATAAAATCTCCAACTAATTTTTCAGCTTCAGCACATGCCGTATCTAAATCATAGTTTTTTAGGATAACATCAAATTTGTCGGCATAGCTAAGCTCTTTTTCAGCCTTTATAAAGCGCTCCTGTAGTTTTTCAGCACTATCAGTGCCACGGCCACTTAAACGTTCTTTCAGCACCTCTAAAGATGGTGGTTGAACAAAAATAGCCAGGGCATCATCTTCATACTTGCGTTTTAAGCGTAATCCACCTTCTACATCAATGTCAAATATCACATGTTTGCCATCATTCCAGATGCGGTCAATTTCAGACCTTAAAGTGCCATAAAAAGTACCGTTATAAACTTCCTCAAACTCTACAAACTCCTGGTGAGCAACTTTGTGCAGAAAATCTTCTTTAGAGATAAAGTAATAATCCTTGTCATTTTTTTCATCTCCACGTAACTGACGTGTTGTTGCAGAGATAGAAAAACTTAACGAAGGGAATTTCGTAAGTAGGTGTTTTACAATTGTTGTTTTTCCTGCCCCAGAAGGTGCAGAAAATATGATAAGTTTACCTTGTTTCATTTTTTGTGTTGTCGTCTTTAAGCCAATGGCTTACAAAACATTTAATAGTTGTTCTTTAATTTTCTCTAGCTCTTCCTTCATTCCCACAACCAACTGCTGTATTTGCGCATCGTTAGCTTTTGCTCCCATGGTATTAATCTCTCTTCCAATTTCCTGAGAAATAAAACCAAGCTTTTTCCCGTTTGCATCTTTGCTTTTTAATGTTTCAATAAAGTAATCACAATGACTCCTTAAACGAATCTTTTCCTCAGTAATGTCAAGCTTGTCAATGTAATAGATTAACTCTTGCTCCAGACGGTTCTGATCCACGTTTACCTTTCCTACATTATCTTCCAGAAACTGATTTAATCTGCTTCTGATCTGAGGAATTCTAAGCGGTTCCAAAACTTCAATTTCAGAAAAGAACTGTAGAATGTTTTTAATTCTCAGCTCAAGATCAGTTTTTAAAACAACCCCTTCTGCAATTCTGAATTGGTTAAAACTCTCTAAAGCTTTAGCGAAAGTACTGTTTAAAATATCCCAATCATTTTCATTAACCTCTTCATCAGAATAGCTAATTACCTCAGGGAAATTAAGAACAGCTTGTAAAAGATTATTAGAATTGGCTCCTAATTGGGTATTGATTTCTTCAAGTTGCTTGTAATACTTGCTTAGCAAGGCAGCATTAATAGTTGCCCCTTTTAAGTTTTCTTCGCTGCGTTCTATGTTTATAGAAACACTTACTTTACCGCGCTCTATTTCCTTGCTGCAGATATTACGCAGCAATAATTCCTTATCCGAGAATGCTCTTGGTAGTTTTAAATTAAGTTCCAGGAACTTACTGTTTAAAGATTTTATCTCTACCGCAAACTTTATGTTTTCTTGATCAGTAGAAGCCAGGCCATACCCTGTCATTGATTTTATCATGTGCAAAGATATAATTTATTGCCTTTTCAAACTCATTTAACTTTTTTTAACTTAGGTCATTGGCAAACAATAGTTAAGTTTACAAAAAATATTCGTTAGATGATGAGGCTTGGTTATTTAAATATTTTAGTATTCCTACTGTTTTTTGCGGCATCCATAGCTCCTGTTTCAGCCCAGCAAGAGTTTATTTTGAAGGGGGCAATATTAGAAAAGGGGACAAAGACGCGCGTTGCGGCAGCTCAAATCGTAAATAAAAGAACCGGTTTGTTTGTATTAAGTAACGATTTTGGCCTGTTCCAAATAAAGACCGTACCGGGCGATAGCCTTTTGGTAATTAAAATGGAATATTCTGATGGAATAGCTGTTGCCCAACCAGGGAAAGACCTTATCGTTTATTTAGATAGAGGCACAACATTAAAGGAAGTTAATATTATCGGGCAAACAAAAAGGCAGGAACTAAATGATATAAAAAGAGATTTTAGAAACAAAGGCTCATTTTACCAAGGGAAACCACCATTCTTATCCTTTCTTTTTAAACCACTTACGGCAGTTTATGAGTTGCTAGGCCGAACACCAAAAAATGCAAGAAGATTTGGCCGTTATTATGAAACCGAAATGCAGCAGACCTTAATAGATGGATTTTTTAATGAATCTATTATTCAAAATAATACTGATTTAAAAGGAGATATTCTCGAGAAGTATATGATTGATTACAGACCAGAGTATGAGAAGGCTAAAAACTGGACAGAATACGATGCCATTAAATACATAAGAGAGTCGTATAAAAAATATACTGACACCCTAAAAAAGTAAAAGTTAAATAGAAAGGGCTTCGCAAGCTTTTTCAGCAGCAAGCTTTTCAGCATTCTTTTTATTGTAATCCCTACCTGTACCAAAGCTTTCACCTTCAATAACAGCCTGTATTGTGAATAGCTTTGCACTTTCACCTTCACCATTCTGGATCATATCAAACGAGATATCTTTACCATGGCGTTGGCACCATTCAATCAATTTGCTCTTAAAGTTAGTCTCAGTAAGCTCTAATGTATGAATATCGATATACGGCTTTACAATTCTTTTAAGCAGAAAATCTTTAGTGAAATTGTATCCTTTATCAAGATACACAGCGCCTACAAGAGCTTCAAATGCATCACCCAACATAGAATGATGTTTTGTTTGGATGTTTACAGCTTTTTGATCAAAAACGATCAGCTGATCAAAGCCCATTTTTCTTGCAAGTTGATTAAGATTGGCGCGATTTACAATTTTTGAGCGCATTTCTGTTAAAAAACCTTCCTCTTTGTATGGATAGCTTTTAAACAGTAATTCTGCAATTACGGCTCCCAAAATAGCATCGCCTAGAAATTCTAAACGTTCGTTACTACTCCGGCTGCCATTTTTTAGAATTTTTGCCACAGACCTGTGCCTGAACGCCATTTTATATAAAACAGTATTACCAGGCACAAAGCCTAAAATGTTGTTCAACTTTTTTATAAAGTCTTTATCGGATGACAGATAAAGCTTATACAGGTCAAATAATGGCATTAAATTATTGCAAAATTAAAGGAGGCTAAAATAGCCTCCACAAAGTGCTTTTTATTCTTCGTATTTTTTGAAAATCACCGAAGCATTGTGACCTCCGAAGCCAAAAGTATTACTCAAAGCAGCACGAATTGGCCTTTTTTGAGCCACATTAAATGTGAAATTTAATTTCGGATCAAACGCAGGATCATCAGTAAAGTGATTAATAGTAGGAGGTACTATATCATTTTTCACTGCAAGGATAGAGGCAATTGCTTCAATAGCACCTGCAGCACCTAATAAATGCCCTGTCATAGATTTTGTAGAGCTGATGTTTAATTTATAAGCATCTTCTCCAAATAAATCCACAATAGCTTTTGTTTCAGAAATGTCTCCCAAAGGAGTTGAGGTTCCATGAACATTGATGTAATCAATATCCGCAGTAGTTAAACCAGCATCTCTAAGGGCATTTGTCATCACCATTTTAGCACCTAATCCTTGCGGATGTGGAGCTGTAATATGGTTCGCATCTGCGCTCATTCCACCGCCAACTAATTCGGCATAAATCTTAGCACCTCTTTTCTTAGCATGTTCTAGTTCTTCCAAAATAATGGTTCCTGCACCTTCACCGGCAACAAAACCATCTCGGTCTTTATCAAACGGTCTTGAAGCTGTTTGAGGATCATCATTTCTGGTCGATAAGGCATGCATTGCATTAAAACCACCAATACCTGCTTCGTTAATAATGGCCTCAGATCCACCGCTAATCACGACATCGCACATATTCAAACGAATATAATTGTACGCATCGATCATTGCATTTGTAGACGAAGCACATGCAGAAACTGTAGCAAAATTGGGGCCTCTAAGTCCATATTTTATAGAAATATGGCCCGGAACAATGTCAATTATTACTTTAGGAATAAAGAACGGATTCATGCGTGGAGTACCATCGCCTAAAAAGAAGTTCTTCATTTCATCCTGAAATGTTTTAAAGCCGCCAATGCCAGAACCCCAGATTACACCAACACGGTTGGTATCGATTTGTGAAAAATCGAAATTACCATCCTTTACGGCTTCATCTGTGGATACTAAAGCATATTGAACAAATGGATCTAGCTTGCGCGCTTCCTTTTTGTCCAAAAAATCTTCTGGATTGAAGTTTTTAAGCTCACATGCAAACTTGGTTTTGAACTTTGATGTATCAAAACCTGTAATGGGGCCAGCGCCACTCACCCCATTTAACAGGCCTTCCCAGAACTCCGGGATTGTACTGCCAATAGGAGTGAGCGCACCCAACCCTGTAACTACTACTCTTTTTACTTCCATTTATACGGATTATACGGAGACCGTATTTTACTTAACGTTTTTTTCTAAGTAAGCAATTGCTTGACCAACTGTACCAATGGTCTCAGCCTGATCATCAGGGATTGCTACATTGAATTCTTTTTCAAACTCCATAATAAGTTCTACTGTATCTAAAGAATCCGCACCTAAATCGTTAGTGAAAGAAGCCTCTGGGGTAACTTCGCTTTCATCCACACCTAATTTTTCAACGATAATAGCCTTAACTCTTGAAGCAATATCAGACATAATGTTATAATTTAATGGTTAAATAATTCAGTGCAAAGAAAAATAAATTCTTACACATTTCAAATGTTTTTATTTCTCTATCAATTTTAATGTTTTTATTTCGAACATTAAAGTAAAATTAGTTTTATAATTTCGTAATCCCGTAAATATACTGCGTTTTGAACAAAACTTACTTAAAACTATCATTAGACCTCGATTTTGTACTAATTGCCATCACTGCTTCATTGAAAGATTATATGCTCTGTCATAAAATAAATACAAGCCTTAATTTTAACTTTGAAAAGGTTGAGGATCATGAGGTTTACTTTAATATTGATGAAGATCCGCTGCCATTTTCGAAATATTATTTTTATGTTGAACAGGGGGAGATTGAATATTACATACTTAACAATCGAAATGCAGAAGGGTTTTTAATTCCTGAAATGAATAAAGTAGATTTTTTTATGATTATTCATCAGTACATTGATAAAGAAGATCTTAATTTTATACTTAACGGATTGAATAAACTGCCTGATATTCAGGTTGCTGCACAGATAGATCCACGTAAATTGAAGTCAAGGGAAAATTTGATAATGTAAATTTTATATTGTAGGTGTATTAAATACACTATATTTGAACTTACATTATCAGACAAATAACATTAATAATCAGACGGACATCGGTTTTTTATGTGGAAAATCGGCGTTTTGCCCGTCAATAATAAATTTAAGTAACTAAATGAAACCATTTCATTCCAGAACAAAAATTGTGGCCACCCTGGGCCCTGCTTCAGCTAAACCGGAAGTTTTATACAGTATGTTTAACGCCGGATTAGACGTTTGCCGTTTAAATTTTTCACACGGTTCTCAGGCAGATCATCAGGAAGTATTGGATACCATTCGCGATATCAATCAAAAATACAATTATAATGTAGGTATCCTTGCCGATTTACAAGGCCCTAAAATTAGAATTGGTATGGTTCAGGATGGTGGTATTAACTTAGTTAATGGAAATCGTACGATCATCACTACGCAAGAGTGCATAGGAAATGAAGAACGTATTTACATCACTTATGATACTTTCCCAAAAGACGTAAAAGCAGGCGAAATCATCCTTTTAGATGATGGTAAACTACAAATGCGCGTTATCGAAACTAACCTTGTAGATGAGGTTGTTTGCGAAATCGTACACGGTGGTATCCTTACCTCAAGAAAAGGTGTGAACCTACCTAATACGAAAGTTTCTATCCCTTCTCTTACTGTTGAAGACAGAAAAAACCTTGAGTTTGTTCTTGAAAACAATGTAGAATGGATCGGACTTTCATTTGTTCGTAATGCTGAAGACATTATTGAATTAAAAGATATCATCAAACAAAGAGGCAAAACTGCTCGCGTAATCGCTAAAATCGAGAAGCCAGAAGCTATTGCAAATATTGATGAAATCATTGCTGTTTCTGACGGTATCATGGTTGCTCGTGGTGACCTAGGAGTTGAAATGCCAATGGAAGAAGTTCCTTTGTTACAAAAAATGATTGTACAAAAATGTAGAGCTGCTTCGAAACCGGTAATTATTGCTACCCAAATGTTGGAAAGTATGATTACTACACCAAGGCCAACACGTGCTGAGGTTAACGACGTTGCAAACTCTGTTCTTGATGGTGCTGATGCAGTAATGCTAAGTGGTGAGACCTCAGTAGGTGAGTTTCCACTTATCGTTATCGAGACAATGCAGAAGATCATTCAGAACATCGAAACTAACAACTATCCATTCCACCCGGAGAAGTTCCTTAAACCGAAATCTGAGAGCTTCCTAAGCGATGCAATTTGTGATACAGCTTGTTTCTTATCTAAACAAACAAACGCCGTAGGTATCGTTTCTATGACTGTGAGCGGATACACTGCTTTTGAAATCTCAAGTCACAGACCTAAGGCTTTAACTTATATCTTCACCAGTAACAGATCTCTATTAAATACTTTAAGCCTTTTATGGGGTGTTCAAGGTTTTTATTACGACAAATTTGAAAGTACTGATGAGACTATTCAAGATGTAAACAACCTGCTTAAGGAATACAAAATGATTAAAAAAGGAGACGTGATTATTAACACGGCTGCTATTCCAATGGAGCATAAAGGTAAAACCAACATGGTGAAAATCACTGTTATCGATTAATATTCTGTAACAACAAAAATCCTACTTTTGCAATCCTGAAAAAGGGAGAGTTGTCCGAGTGGTTGAAGGAGCACGCCTGGAAAGTGTGTATACCTCAAAAGGGTATCGAGAGTTCGAATCTCTCACTCTCCGCCAGTCTCAGTATTATAAAAGTAAAAAAGAGCCCGTATCATGGATAATGATACGGGCTCTTTTATTGTATCTAAAAATAACTACCTCATGCAAAAGGCTCCACTGCGTGATAAAACATCTTGACCTATTTGTCTGAAAATGAGTAAATAATATCAGCTCTCTATTGGTTTTTAAATTTTTTAGAGATAAAAACAGTGGTTTGCAAAAAAAAAATGAAAAAAAAACGAAAATAAATATCGCGGTTTAGGTCAGGAAACAACCGTTTGCGTAATATATTATAAGCTGTTTATCGAGCGATTTTAGCTTTTCAGATGCTCTATCTATTTGGAATACAAGTTTTTGTTTGTAATATTGTTTTAACCAAACAAACGATTTAGCAGAATTAAATCGTTACAAGTACCAAATAAATATAACCTAATAATAACCTAACAAACCAAATTATGTATTCATGCTCTACAATTCCCCCCATGGGATTATTTCCCCCCAAGATGTATTCTTTTCGCAAGATTAGAAGAAACTAATTCTTATTAGGCTACTTTGCTTTGGTAGCCAGGCTAATTTAACTTATTCTGAGTTTAAGGTATTCTATTTCCCGCATTTTCGGGAGGGGCTTCGTATTGCCTATACTTTAAAAATCAGGGTAGTTTTTAAGCAATTAATTAATTAAAGGTTTTAAATCAGTTAATACTTAATTATCTGCTATGCGCTTTATTGCAATTATTTCGTTGACGGGATTGTTGTGCGTAACAACAATTTCTTTCGGGAGAACACCCGGGTCTGCGCGTATTTTAAGATACACCCCTTTTTATAGTGGGGTTAAAATACAGTCAGACACCTCAAAAAAGAAGAAAATTGATACTGTCGGGAGTACAGAGGGTACCCTACTTAAATTACGGTCTGATAAAAACCCTGTTTTTTCGGAGCTTAATTTAAAAGCAAACAGTATTGATCCACAAAAACTTGTCACATCTCCTGCTGTTTCTTTGCAGCAGTATTTAAAGGGACAAGCTGCAGGACTTTACATTCAGGAGCCTTCCGGTGAGCCTGGAACTATTCAAAGTATGTTTATTCACGGTGCATCACAGCCTCTTTTATCTGCACGTGAGCAATTTCAAACCCAACCCTTGATTGTTCTTGATGGGATTCCACTAATAGGTGAACATCCATTTGCCTTTGATATCCAGCAATACAAATTCAACAGAATAGGGCCGGCTACCAATCTATTAACGAATATAGATATGGAAAATATTGCTTCTGTACAGGTGTTGACTGATATAGCGAGCATTGCGGCCTATGGGCCGAAGGGTGTAAATGGAGTCATTGTTCTTACCTCTAAAACGCCCTCCGCTCAAAAACAAATATCGTTCAATTCCTATGTTTCTGTCGGTTTGAGACCTCAGGTTACAACGCTGAATGGGAGGTATGAAAACAATTTCAGAAAACAATTTTATTACAAGTACACGCCTAACGGACGTTTTTCTGATGATGAAGTATATCCTCTTTATTTGAGTGATTCATTAAGTAGTTCTTACTATGGGCCATCAAACTGGAGCGATCTATATTACCGTAATCCGGTTTCACACACCATTAATGCGGCCATTTCAGGTGGAGCGGAAAGGGCCAATTTCCGGTTTTCATTGGGCAATGTGCGCAATGAGGGAATTGCAGATCAAACTGCGTTGAACAGATACAGTACGATGCTGAACGTCAATATGAAGCCACTAGAGTGGTTAACGTTTTCAGCCTCCGTGAATGCGAATCGTGTCGAAAGAGATAGGAATAACTCTTTGAGAGATCGATTTAGTCAGATGAATTACATCCCCGACTTGAGTTCACCTTTTAGTCCAAATAAGGACATCTATGCCGGCTTCTTAAAAGATCTTAAAAATGGTTATGATGACAACAAGTCAAACATTGTTGAAGGTGCTGCTGTCCTTTCCATAAATCTGGGGAACTTTTTGTTTACCTCACATTTTGGTATGGATTATAATGAGGGCTACAGGGATATTTATTATTCCAAGGTATTGCTTGAAGGAAACAGCTACGCATCTAACTACTATGGTTTCAACCAGCGGTTAATGTTTAACAACACTGCAAGTTATGATTTGAAGTTAAATGAAGTTCATAACTTCCGTTTCGAACTAGGTCAGTCGGTTCATTATGATACCTATAAGTATAATTATGCATTTGCTTATAAAGGAACCAACGATTATATAAAGTTAAACCTATTGAATTCCAATCCAGCCTTGGGAGGTGATGGTTCAGAACCTGAGGATTATCTGTATCCGTTATCCTTTCCTAAATCTTTAACATTTAAATATTTAGATAAAACAAAGAATAACATGCTTTCATTCTTTGGCAAAACGGCTTATAATTTCGATAATAAGTATACCCTTTCGTTCATATTGCGTGCAGATGCATCTACAAATGCACAACCTACCAGCCGATGGTTTGTTTCACCTGCTGTGTCCGCATCATGGAATATTAAAAATGATTTGCTTACAACCAATTCAAGTTTCAATGAACTGAGTTTACGTGTAAGTGCAGGTAGGTTAGGTAGAGCGGAATACTATGATAATTTTGCTCAAGGGCCTCAATATACTACAGAGCTTGGTTATACTGGGAACTTATTAAGTCCTGGTTATAATGCATTTGCCGTACTTACCAGACCTTACAATTACGGATGGGTAGGATATGGTATTCCATGGTCTTATACCGATCAGCTAAATGTGGGTGCTGATGTTGCCGTATTAAACAACCGATTACGCATGTCTCTTGATTTTTATACTAAAACAGATAAAAATCAATTGCTGGCAATTCCGGATTATGCTGAATATGGTTATACCCAATCTTATGAAAGTGGACTTTCTGTAAACAATAAAGGTATTGATTTAACCTTGTCAGGCGATATAATTTCTAATGATCGCTTTAAGTGGACACCGTCCCTAAACTTAAATTATAACGTAAACAAGTTGGTCGCCTTACCACGCGGATTAAAAGAAATTGCAATTGGCGACAGATTATTTAAGGTTGGACACGCTATTGATCAATACTGGTTATACACCAACGATGGAATGTATAATACCAATGAAGAAGTTCCTGTTGTAGGAGGTGTTGCTAAAAAGTTTAATGGCATTACACTAGGTGCAGGTGATCCGAATTGGAGAGATCTTAATAATGATAATGCAATTGATGACAATGATAAAACATTAAGAGGACATGCGCTTCCAGTCGTTGCCGGTAGTTTTAACAACGATTTTAAATACGGGAAATGGACTTTAGGCATGCAGTTTTATTTTAACCTGGGAAGGGAAGTCATAAACCAGGAAATGTCAAATCACTTCAATTTCATCAATCAGGAAAGTGGTAATACCATCAACTCCGTTAAAGAGATCACTTTCTGGGAGAAAAGAGGCGATTTCAGCAAGTACCCATTGTATAATCCATGGAGTCCGGTTATCTCATATCGTGTAGATCAGGATTTGTTTCTCGAAAACGCTTCTTTCCTAAAATTAAGGACAGTGTCTTTAGGATATGAACTTACCGATGTAATCAATAAAAAACGATTAAAACTATCCAGACTATACATCTATGGTACAGCAAATAACCTGTTTACCATAACACCATACACAGGACAGGATCCGGAATTAATCAATTACACGGGATACGATAGAGGCTTTGGAATGCCATACGCAACCACATTTACGCTGGGTGTTAAGATGGATTTGTAAATCTTAAGATATTGAAATATAGAATCATATAAAATGATATCATGAAAAAAATAATATTAAATAGTTTAATCTTTTTATCCCTTTTATCGGCAGGTTGTAAAAAAATCCTTGATACAGATTCGACAAGAGTGGTTGGAGAAAAAAACATGTGGAATTCTCTGGAGGATACAAGGGCTGGCTTAATGGGTATCTATGGACTTGCCAGATCTGCCATGGCCGACAATAATGCGCATTGGCTGTATGGTGATGTTAGACCAGCCGAGTTTACTGTAACCAACCGTCAGGATTTAAAAGCAATTGTAAAGAATAATTTAAATGCAGATTACGAATCATTGGAAGCTCTTTCTAATTGGAGAAGGTGGTATTCTGTGGTCAATTCAGCTAATCTTTTTCTTGAAAAAGTAGGAGATGTTAAAGCAGCAGATCCAAGATACACTGAGAATAATATGACTGTTGATATTGCACAGGCCAGATTTTTAAGAGCCTTTGCTTATTTTTATATGGTCAGAATATGGGGTGATGTACCTTTGATCATCAGTTCTCACGATGGTAAATTTGAAGCTAAAAAGAGAGAGGATCAATCAAAAGTATTAGCCTTTGCCGAAGCTGAAATATTGGCCGTTGCAGATGTTTTACCTTATAGATATAGTGCCGATGATCCTCAGCAACCTGGTGCTTATTACAATGAAACTTCCGTAAGATGGGAGGGTACACTTGCACGTAAGTTAACAGCTTATGCAATATTATCGCACATAGCAGCATGGCAAGGAAACTATCCTAAAGTAGCTGTCTACACCAAATTTGTAATGGACAACTATGGTAAAGCTGCCACTGGATTCCAAAGTACCTATGACCTTACAGAGCCGCACGGATTTTTTTATGGCAAAAAGAACAGTCACATTCTTGGCTTTAACTTTAACTATAGCCATGCCGAGGCCTCACCTACGGGCCGTATTGAAGAGCTAACACTTGCTGCTCCTGTAGTAAATAAGCCTATCCCGGATATTTATCTAAGTAAAGATTCAATCCTGTCTATTTTTAATGAACCCAAAGATCAGCGCTTTAGTTTGGATACACTAGGTCAGCCGGTTGATGATAAGTACTTCAGCAATTTTAATGGGAAGTATCCGATTTTCAGTAAAATAAAAGTAATTCTAGGCGGAGTTTCTGATCCGACATTCAAAATGTTTGCCAGTACAATTGTATTCACAAGGCTTGAAGACATCGCTTTGCTTAGGGCAGAAGCGCTAGCCGTATTAGGAGAACGTCCTCAGGCTATCGATATTTTAAACAATAGCATAAGAGCAAACAGAGGTTTACCTGCGTATAAGGAAGAGGTAAATGGAAATCTGATAGACGCCATCTTTAAAGAACGCCAAAGAGAGCTAATGGGCGAAGGCCACAGATGGTACGATCTGATTAGATACAACAAGATCAGACACAAAAATCCTGCCTTTACCAAGCTTATTGAAACTGGGGGTATTTACTGGCCGGTATCTCGTATCCTGATCAAGCAGAACGCTTTATTAACTCAAAATTCTTATTGGAAATAAATAACAGATTAGATATGAAAAACCTTAAAATATTATTAGGTAATATGGCTGCAGGTTTATGCTGTTGTATAATCATTTTCTTCAGTGGATGCGGTAAAGACAAGGGCTTTTATGAGGCAGCCGTAGATGAAAAAAATGTACCCTTAAATACTTATGATTATTTAAAAAGTAAAAGAGGTATTTACGATTCATTATTGCTGGTTATCGATAGAGTTGGACTTGCCGATACGCTGAAAAAGAATCCTGTTACTTTGTTTGCTCTTAGCAATTCCAGTTTTAAATTGGCCATGACCAATTTAAATAACCTACGTAGAACTACCGGTAAAGACCCTTTGTTTCTGTCCAACGTGGATATTAAACATCTGGATACTTTGATGACCAAGTATGTAATCAGAGGCCTATACCCAACAGAGTTATTGACGGAACAGGATGGATTAACATTTTATGGGGTTAAATATAACCGCATGATGCATGGTAAATTAGAGTCTTCAACCGCATCAGGTTACAACGGTGGTGGACCTGCTTACATTAAATTCGACGATACCAAACAAAGTATTTTTGTAAAGAATTGGGTAAACACTACAACAGGTTCAGTAAATATCAAAACCACTAATGGTATTGTACATATAGTAGAACCAAATCACGTATTCGGGTTTGATGAGTTTGTAAAGAGAATCACTTTTATTCCTAAAGTAAGGACACCTTTCTATGGTGTTCCGTTTGCAATTCCTGGCAAATTTAAAGCTATTGATTTTGACCTGGGAGGCGAAGGGGTTGCTTATTCTGATGCTACATTGGCTAATCAGGGGGGTGGATACCGTCCATTTGAGTCAGTAGATATTGAAGGCTATGGAGACACTTTTGCGATAAGAGAAGGCCTTACCGGTGAGTGGCTTGCATATTCAGTAGATGTAGCCGAAACCGGAGCTTACGAGCTTTCAATGTTGCTTTCTACTCCTGTAAGTAACAAAACTGTAAGCGCTGAAATGGATGATGTTAACATTACCGGTGGCAGGGTTGAAGTTCCCAATACTAATGGGTATCAGAATTTCACTCCTGTAAAAAGAACGGTTCAGCTAACCAAAGGGAAGCATGTGTTTAAGTTTAAAATCACAAATGGGCCGATGAATTTCTATGAGTTCATTTTCACTAAGCTACCCTAATCAAATATTACAGTTATAAAATTTTAATTCTTTATAGAAATGATGAAAATATTAAAATATAACCTGCTCTTACTTACCGCACTAATACTGGTGTCTGGTTGTAGGAAGCTACTTGATTTGCCTGAAGAAAAAGATTATCTGAGTGGCAAGCTAAATTATAGCAATAAGGTCTTTGAACCGGTTTTAGGTAGAACAACAGTAATGGGAACCCTCAATGCAGATAATTCAACATTGCCAATGCAATTTGAAATTGTAAATGCAAGGTATGGTGATGGAAAACCATATGATGATATGTTTAAAGTTCACAAAACATGGGTATGGACTTCAGCTTACACAGGTAAGGAAACCTCACTTGAACAAATCAATGCAAAAAGGAAACTTGAAGATCATCCAATGTTTGAGATCAGGTCTTCAGGTCAGTTCATCATGTGGCAATCATCAACTGATGAGCTAATTGATCCAAGACCTGCAGATAGTTCAAATAGCGTTCAGGATATGCGCCTTTTTGATTTGAAAGTTAAAAATTCAGGCGGAGAAGTATTGCTTAGAGACTTCCAGATAAGACCATGGAGAGAACGACCTTATGAACCATCAACAGATATCAATCCATTTACAGGAGCAGTAGCCAGAGATCCAAAAGACCCGAACAATCCAAACAAAAGAGATTACATCCTTGCCGATATTGGAAATATAATAGGAACACCTTCAGATTTACAACTGATAAGTAACGCAGATCAGAAAGATGTGGTCGTTTACATCAGGCCATTCACCGGAGGAAACGGACATTCATTACGATTCAAATTCTTAGATAAAGATGAACAGGTTATTGATCCGGCAAAGTTTAATGAAACCAAATGGGAGCAACTGGTACATGGTTTTAACATGCAAAAAACAACAACCTATGTACAATACGATGTTGCATATCCTATTCCATTGGTAAATATAAGTACTCCATATGCACCAAATGGTTCACAGGCATCCTCATACATTAAATATTCAAGAAGAGGATTTGGGGGGATGAAAACAACCGCCTATCTCGGACTAACGTACAACATATTTAAAGCAGGCGACTGGGAGATAGTTTTTCACTTCCGCAGGGAAAATCCAAAATTTCAAGACGAATAAATTATGCTAGGATTTAATATTATGAGAAAGAAAATACTCTTTTTATCGATCTTATTTGGTTGCCTGATGTTCAGTGATCTTCAGGCTCAAATTAAAAAAGTATTAGTTAAAGGTGTGGTTATTGAAAAAGCAACCAACCTTGGTATACCGGGTGCCACCATACTTTCAGGTACTCCGGCAAAAGTAATTGGTTCTACAGATGGCAAAGGAATGTTCTCTGTAAATGTAGATGAAGGAGGTACTTTGGTGTTTCACTTTGTAGGATTTAACGATGCAAGGGTTAAATTAAAACCAGGACAAACCTCTGTAAACGTAATCCTACACGAAAGTAATAGCCAATTGGATGAGGTTGTTGTGCGGGGTTATCAGGTGAGGTCTAAAGAGACCAGTACAGGATCATCTACAACCATCACTAGTAAGGATATTATGGATGTTCCTGTTTCAAACGTTGAGCAGCTATTGCAAGGAAAGGTAGCCGGTTTAAACATACAGGTAAACACCGGAGCTCCCGGATTTAGAGGAACCTCTACTATTCGTGGATTGAATACACTTGCAGTAACCGGTAACGGAAGCGAATCCTTTTTGCAGCCAACCTCACCATTATATGTAATTGATGGGGTGCCAATTGACGCAGATAAAGCTGCTGAATACGGTTATAATCAACAAGGACCAGGTGTGAGCCCACTTTCTTTAATCCCTCAGGAAGACATCGCAAGTCTGGAGGTGCTTAAAGATGCGCAGGCAACCTCACTTTATGGTTCCAGAGGTGCCTATGGGGTAATTATTATTACTACCAAGAGGGGGAATTCGAAGATTCCACGCGTACGCTACACCTCTAACTTTTTTATGAATACACCGCCTAAGCTTAGAGAAACATTAGGTGGTAACGCGGAGCGAAACTCAAAAATAAACCACATTCTTGCCAATGCTTTAACGCAGGAAGATTTAGATAAACTATCAAAAACATATTTCCTTACAGACAGTTTGAACGATTATTATAATAATTCTACTAACTGGCAAGGTGTATTTTATCAGAACACGTTTAACCAAAGTCATAACCTCGCATTCGATGGTGGTGATGAAAAGTTTAACTATAAAACCAATGTTGGTTATTTCTCTGAAACAGGGGTAGTTAAAAATACCGGTTTCGATAGGTACAATATGAACATGAACATGGAGTACAACCCAACTCCAAAATTGAAATTTTTTGCATCTGTATTTGGTTCAATTGGTAAACAAAATAAAGGAGATGGAGTTGGCTTACTTCAAAGTGGTGTTGCAGAGAATGGTCAGGCTTCTTCTTTATTGCCGGGCCCCTCATTCTTTCAATCTACACTGGGTGCAGTATCTGCTTTAAAAACGTTGAATAATAACGATTCCAGAAATATCAGGGCTAATATTGATGTCAAATATCAACTGCTACCGGGATTATGGGCTGCAAGTACTTTAAGTTATGATTTTACATCCGACAATGAAGATACTTTTACACCAGCTGCGGCTAACAGGCAATTTGCCAGAGTATATTCATTTAACGGGCGCAGTTCTAATTTGTATAGCAGAAGTAACATTTCTTATGCTAAAACATTTAATGGGAAGCACAATATTTTTGCGAATGTTTTCAATGAACTGTATAAAGTTACCGGACAATCAGGCATTATTGTTCAGAATAAAACCGCAAACGATCAATTACAAGGGCCTTTAGGTTTTGATGGGTATTATTCAACAGGTGGAGGTATTCTAACCAACTTTAAGAATGCTCGTCTTGCATCTTTTGCAGCTGCCTTTTCATATGATTACATGAAAAAATATGTAATCGACCTTTCTTACCGTTTAGATGGTTCATCAGGTAGTGGCTTAGAAAATCCTTATGCTAAAAATCCAGCTATTGGATTAAGGTGGAACTTTAACAAAGAAGAATGGCTTAAAGATATTGAGTGGCTTAGCTACGGTGCATTTCGTTTAAGCTGGGGCCGTAACGTTTCACCAACAGCAAATCTTTCGAACATTTATGGTTTATACCAAAATACCGGCACCTATAATAACAACCCTACTATGGGAATTGACTATGGGCAAGTACCAAATCCTAAGCTTAAACCAACCACAACTTCTCAATACAATTTCGGATTTGATGCAGGTCTATTCGACAGTAAAGTCGAATTAAATTTTGATGCTTATTATAAGAAAGTTGACAATCTTTTGTTTGAAAGTAACTTAAGCAATGCAGTAGCTTTTGATAAAGTTTTGAGTAACGATGCTGGTATTGCAAATTATGGTTATGAATTGGCAATAACAGTTAGGCCGCTTCCTACAAGTAGTCCTTTTAACTGGTCTATATCTGTCAACGGAGCCATTAATCGTGATATTTTAACCAAGCTTCCAGCAGAGTATAACGGACAATACATCAGATTTGATGGTGATGACAAATCTTTGCAGCATCTTGTGTACAGGGTAGGTAAGAATACCTTGTCTAACTATCTGCGTGTAAACCAAGGCGTATACTCTACAACTGAAAACGTTCCGGTTGATCCGGCTACAGGGCTAACCTATAGTACTGGCGGAAGATTTTTCCAGGGAGGAGATCCAATCTTTAAAGATGTAAATGGCGATTATGTACTTGACAATCGAGATTATGAAATATCAGGAAATTCTCAGCCTGTTGTAACAGGTGGATTGTCAACCAATTTAAGCTATAAAGGTTGGGGGCTAAATGTTTACGGTTCATTTACCTTACTGCGCACCATTCTAAATAATGCACTAGCCGATCGTTTCAGAATCATGAGCAATCCATTCGATTTAAGAGCGGTTGTTCCTCTTGATGATCTGGATACCTGGAAAAAGCCTGGTGATGTAACAAAATATCCATATGCTTATGATTATGCACGCTATGGCGCTGTCCAACCATTCAGGTTAGATCAAACGCTATGGGCTGAACAGGGTTCGTATCTTAAGTTTAACAGCGTTACGCTTTCTTATATGTTCACTAAAAAATTAGCTAAAAGGATCGGCCTTAATAATTTCCGAGCATATATATCCGGAAATAACTTAATCACATTTTCTCCTTATTCCGGCCCGAATCCGGAAAACGTAACTGCTTTAGGAAGGGATGCTTCCGGTGGTTATCCGGTGCCTCGCACCTACAACTTTGGTATGAACGTGGAATTCTAATTATTGACATAATAAAATTGATATGAAAAAATATATAATTTGTTCCCTGCTTTTATTATGTGGTCTTGGCCAGTTTAGCTGTAAAAAGTTTCTGGATGTTACACCACTGGATAAGCTCACGGGCAATAACTTTTACAAAAACAAGGAAGATGTAGAGACCGTGATATATGACATGTCCAGAAACTTCTTCACCAAAATTAATGCAACTCATTATGCCGGTGCAGTCGGAGAATATAGAGCCGGCGAAGTAAAGCACCAGTTAAATACAAGTTTGGCCCCGGCACGACGCTTTGTTGAGGTACTAGGGAAAAATGATCTTTTACAGTTGTTGTATGGCAATCCATTGCCATGGGATTTCTACAACTTTGGCACGTTAACAGATTGGACAACCTATTATCGGGTAATACAATCTGCAAATATCCTTGTCTTTAATCTGGAACAAGGTATCCCAACATTAAGTGATAAACAGACCAAACAGTACATAGGCGAAGCTAAGTTCATAAGATGCCTGGCTTACTTTTATCTGGTTCGTTTATATGGAGATGTACCTTATTATACTAAGGCCTTTTATTCAGATGCACCTCCAAGAGAAAACATGGTGTCCGTGTTCAATAAATGCATTGTTGATTTAAAAAGCAGTGTAAATGATATGCAATGGACATTCTCAGATCCTGCCCTTAAAGGTGTTAGAGCCAGTAAAGGAAGTGTTATTGCCTTGTTGATGAACATGAACATGTGGAATGCAGGATTTGATGGCGCAAACGCCTCAAAATATTGGGAAGAAACTGCACGCCTTGGCGACGAGCTGATAAAAAGTGGAGCCTATAAATTGCTGGACTTAAAAGACTGGAATTTAGTAATGAAAGGCAGATCCGATGAGAGTTTGTTTGAGTTTTACAGAAGTATCAACTACAACGATGCGGTAAATAACTTTGCATCCATTGGCGATATGTTTTTACACTATCCCTATAAACGTCCTCAAACATCCTTCCAAGTTAGTTTTGCTTATTTCAAAGCAGAATACATGAAGCAGATTTATCCGGAAATAGAATCCGATAAGCGTAAAGAAGCCTGGTTCGAAAACATGTATGCAAACGATGGTGACTTCATTATGCAAAAGTATGGTCAAAACGTTTATGCTTCCGGCAATCAAGACGTAAATCCCGATAATACTTTTCTGGTTTTCCGCTATGCAGAATCCATCTTATTGTGTGCTGAGGCACAAGCAAACCTCGGCCGCAATGCGGAAGCAACAACATTGGTAAATATGGTGAGAGCACGTGCAGAAGCAGCCCCTTACGATGGATCAGGATCTGTAAAAGACTTCGTATTTCTTGAGCGCTCAAGAGAATTAATTGGCGAAGGACACCATTACTTCGATTTGATTCGTACAAAGAGAATCCTTAGCAGATCATGGACTTCAAACCCACTAACCCTCGATCAGTTTAATCGTGGGGGATGGACATGGCCCATAAATGAGGCAGCGCGGAATAACAACCCATACATGACTTTAAATACATACTGGTTAACTGGAGGTAAATAATGGCCGGTTTAAAAGAAAACGATATGAAAAATTACATGCTAAAATATATTAAAGGGTCCCTTTTTATAGTGGTATGCTTTGTATTGGGCTTAGCCTCATGTTCAAAGGATGATTATTATAGAGATGGTGGCAAAGCACAGGCAAAATTTAATGGAGATATTCTTCAATTCCTTGAGTCAAAACCTAGAGAATTTGATTCAGTCGCACAAATCATTAAAATCGCAGGTCTTGAGGATGTGTTTAAAAAGGAAAATATAACCTTCTTCGCCCCTAATGATAGGGTTATCAAAGAAACTATAAAAACTTTGAACCCTTATTTGTATGCACTTTACAAAGATACCGTTAAGAACTTCACTGACATAAATCCAGAAATCTGGAGAAAATTTATGTTGCGCTATGTATTTAAAGGTGAAATTAAACTGGCAGATGTTCCACAGATTGACTTAGCGGTACTGCCAATTTATCCCGGCCAAAATTACCTCTCTTATGAGGGCGCTGTTTATAACATGGGGGTAATTTATAATGAGGCCAACGGAGTTAAGTACATGGGCTACCGACAACTGATTTTAAATTATGTTCCTGATGTTTCCAAGCCGAAAGATAATTGGGTTATCAACTATTTGTCCTCATCAGATATTCAGCCCAATAATGGTGTAGTTCATGCCCTCATTTACAATGGAGCCCCATTCGGAATAGATTATGTCGGTTTTCTAAATGATGTCATCCGTTCTAAATAATTAATCAGGTATGAAATCGATAATATTTATCCAGATAAAAAATACAGATCTAAACTAATTCATATGAAGTCAAATCTTAAAGTATTAATTTTTGCGCTAACTATCTTTATTATAGGTGGCTGTAAAAAATCTAAGGAGGTGTTTGATCCTCCTTATCAACACGGGAAACCAGCTCTTGGAATTAAAATTAATGAAACACAAAAGCCTGTTCCTGAAGAAGGCGAGCCTGGTACCGTTGTAACCATTCTTGCCACTGGTCTTGAGCAATATAAAGACAAACTTGTTTTTATGTTTAATGGCGAAAAGGCCGATGTAACGGAGATTACCGAAACCAGTATTTCAGTAAAAGTACCCAAAACGGCAAGTTCAGGGGTTACTTCAATACTAATAGGTGGGAACATTGTATTTGGACCTGATTTTAAAGTGAAGGGATTGATTAACTTCGATCCTACTTTTAGAGTCGTTAATGGCACAAATGGACCTGTAGCTGCGGCGCTGAAACTTGATGAAGGAAAGTATTACTTTGTTGGTGGTTTTACAAACTACGACAATAAAGGAACTGCTGTGCCTATCAATAGATTGGTAAGAACATCTTTAGACGGAGATATAGACAGAACCCTACGTGTTGGAACCGCTTCAAATGGTTATTTGTCAAATATGCTTGCTGTCGGTAATCAGTTTATCATAGCAGGTGGGTTTTCCGGATACAACCAAAGAAAGGAAAACATCAGTAACATAACAAGATTAAACACCAATGGTACTATTGATACCGTAGGGATTAAGGTGTTTAATCCACCAACCAAGCCAGAAACCATTAAGTTCTTTCCGAGGTTCAATGGCGGAACCAACGGTTTCATCTCTAAAATTTACAATTACCAGGATAAAATCACAGCAACTGGCGATTTTAGGTACTACATCTCCCGCAGATACGATAAGCCGAATCTTTACCAAACAAAAGATTCAGTCATTTTGGATAGTACAGAAATCAGACAGATTGTTCGTCTTAATCCCGATGGATCTTTGGATAAAACCTATAGGTTTAACGCAGGTACAGGTAAAGGCTTAAGCGGGGCAAATGGTTTTGTAATAAGTTATATGCATACCAAGGCAGGTACAAATGCCGGTAAAATGGTACTTGTTGGTTCTTTTACCACATTTGATGATGCTCCGGTTCCATATATCATCAGGCTTAATGCCGATGGTACAAAAGATGCCGGTTTTAATGTTGGCTCAGGAGCAAGCTCAACAATAAGCTCAGTAACCTACAACGAAACCACAGGTAAATATTTAATCACAGGTACTTTCAAAACATTTAATGGTTCCCCTTCAAACGGAATCGTAATGCTTAATGCCGATGGTACAGAAGACAAAAGCTTTGTAGCTAAAACAATTACTGAAGGGTATGTATATGGTGCCAAACAACTCAGTGATGGTCTGATTGTAGTATTTGGCGACTTTAAAAAATACGGAAACGTTACTCGCAACGGATTTATGATCTTAAATCCAAATGGAGAATTAGCTGAAGGGTACAATGCTACCGGACTCTTTAACGGATCATTAAATGACGTAATAGAAACAGTGTCTGCCGATAGTAAACGCGCCTTACTGCTGATAGGTCAGTTTAACAGATTCGATAATGCACCTGTTCAGAATATAATCCGCGTAACATTAGAATAATCATTGAATTGGAATTTATATAAACCATTAACTATTTAAAGATGAAACAAAATCAATTCAAATTATATCCGGCCTTACTCATTGCCTTGTTTATGGTGATGACGGGCTGCAATAAAGACTTTGAAAGAGAAATACCTAATAAAACTTATACCGACAGTGTTTCCATAGCATTCGGAAATCCTAAAGTACTGTTGCTAATTGCCGACGGTGCGAGAGGTATTTCTGTAAGAGATGCCAGAACACCCGTAATAAGTTCGCTATTGCGTAACTCTATTTACTCGTGGAATTCACTGGCTGATGATGAAAATCCGGAAAGCGGAACAAACTGGACAGATTTACTTACAGGAGTTAAGGCAAGTAAACACGGAGTGATAGGGGATGACTTCAGTAAAAGTCAATTTCAGGACTATCCCTTAATTTTTAGCCGCATTAAAGCTGCCAAACCAAATGCTAAAATTGTGTCGTTTGCTGCTACACCAATGTTTAGCGAAAAACTAAATGCAGGGGTAGATGTAAGTAAAACACCGGGTAACGATGAAGGAGTAAAAGCTGGAATTGTAAACTCTTTAAAAACTGATACTGCTTCTTTTATTGTAGGTCAGTTTAAAGAAATAGGAGAGGCCGGAGCAGAACATGGCTATGATGTAAGTAAACCTCAATACAAGGCCGCAATACAACGCTTTGATACTGAAGTAGGAGAAATGCTTGAGGCATTAAAAAGCAGACCAAACTATGCAAACGAAAGTTGGCTGGTTGTTGTCGTGTCAAACAATGGCGGCACCTATCAAATCCCTGTTGAGCAAGATGATAAAACTGTTTTCAGTAACCCAAAAGTAAATACGTTTACCATTATCTATAATCCTAAATATTCAGTAAGGATATTAAATAAACCATTTCTAGGCAATAAGTATAATGGAGTGGGTGTTAGGCTTCATGGAAATGTAAATGACGGTGTTAGAGCAACGGCTTTAAATTCTGAGTTATTTAATTTCGGAGATAAAACACCTTTTTCTGTCGAATTAAAGCTTAAAAAGAATCCGGGGCCAAGTGGAAATTACCGTTATTCCTGGCCATCAGTTATCGGTAAAAGGCCTCAATGGGCTGGAGGCTGGCCTACAAAGGGTTGGGTAATTTACCTCGAGAACAACAACTGGCACTTAAATATTAGAACTGATAAAGTAGCAGATCAGGTTCTTGGCGGATCAATAAGTGATGGTAACTGGAATACGCTTGCTTTTGTCCGTTCAAATGAGGGTGGCCGTATAATTATCACAACTTATACAGATGGGAAAGAGAACAATAAAAGAGATGTGACTGATTGGGGAGATTTTGATAGCAATGAGCCACTTACATTAGGTGTTTTGGCCGGTGATGGCCATGGAATAATGGACGGTACTGTAAGCGATGTAAGGATTTGGAAAGTAGCGCTACCTGCATCAGTAATCAGCCAATTTTCTTGCGATACTGAGATCGACGAAAACCATCCGTTTTTTGACTATTTGCTTGGCTATTGGCCGTGTACCGATGGCTCAGGTAATGTCTTTAAAGATAAAGGTGCTGCCGGAAGCGATTTCAAAATACAAGGCAATTATGAGTGGGCTAAATTCAGCGACCTGATGTGTGCGCCAAGTGCTTCAGACTTTGGAGCTACTGTACCCAGAAATATGGACATGACTACGCAGCTGTTAAGCTGGCTAAGAATACCTGTTCAAGAGAGCTGGAAATTAGACGGTAGAGTTTGGTTAGATCAATAAGGTTGTATAAAGAAATTATATACTGATGAAAAAAATTAAAATGATTAATAGCAAATCCCTTATCTGCATGCTAACCTCCTTAATTTTGTTAGGTGGTGCCTGCAAGAACAATCAACTCGACGATTTTGGGATTCAATCAACAGGAAGTGTAAAGGTATCTGCATCACCAGAAGTAGGAGAGGTAGTAAAGGATAAATCTAAAGTGTGGGTTTCTTTGGATGTTTTACTTTCTATCCCGGCAAGCAATGCTTTCGAGATAGATTTAAAGGAAAATCAGGATACCATTACTACCCTAATAGAGAACGGCACACTTCAAAATACCATAGCCTTACCAGTAGGAACTTATGATGCTCCTGCGGTAGTTAATGTTGCTTATGGCGAGAAGAAAACCACTTTTAAGGTAGCCATTGCAACCAGTGTTCTAGAAAAGAACTTTGGAAAACAAGTTGCCTTTGCAGTTAAATTATCATCACCAAGCAAGGGTAATTCTGTACAACAATCAAAAGAGAGCTTTGTAGTAGTATTGGATACTAAAAAAATACTAACACTAGAGGATATCCACTACGTTACCTTTAAGGGCGGTACATCTGGAATAGTTAATATTCCAGGTGGAGGAGAGTTCGGTCAAAATGCCGAAGGCTTAGCTATTCCACTTACTTTACAACTTAATGGTTTGGGTGAGAGTGTTGGCTTTGATGCAACTATAGAAGGAAGCGGAAGCAATATACCTGCAATGGTAGCAAGTGGTAAATTACCTGCAAACGCCATTGCTTTAGCTCCTGAAAACTATAGATTAGATAAGGTTGCTAAGTTTCTTCCTGGTCAAAATACAGCGAAATTTGCGATTACCGTTTATATGCCGATAATACGAGATAATGTGACAAAAAAACTGGCATTAACGCTAACCTTAACCAACGTCACCAAAAACCTGATTAATCCGGAAAATAAAACAATTACTGTTGTTCTTGATCCTGCGGCACTGCTTTCTGCTGACGTAACAAGCGCAGGTCAGTTATCAGTTTCTATGGACAATCCGAATGGACCGGGTGCTTCGCAAGGATCTCCAAAGTTGGTAGATGGCAATTACTTTAACAAATTCTTAGCAGAAATGGGTTCACGGTTATGGGCTCAATTGAAATATGATCAGCCAATAGTAATAAATAGCTATAGTATCACATGTGCAGAAGATATGCATTCTAGAGATGCGAAAATATGGAACCTTTCTGCCTCTAATGACGGGATATCGTGGGTAGTACTGGATGAACGCAATACCGAAGTATTTGAAAATTATAATGAAACCAAAACATTCGATTTTGTTAATACCAAGGCATTTAGCTATTACAGATTAAACGTTCTTAAAAACCAAGGCGATTATTATTTCCAGATGGCAGAGTTCCGCGTATTTAAAAAACCATAGTTGTTTTAGATAAAGCTTAAAAATGATTTAATCCGTGATTGATATGAAACATATATATAAAATAGGAGTGTTAGGCTTAATGTTACTTGCCTTCTCCTGTAGTAAAGATAAAGAAGTAGCTAAAGCTGTGCCCGAAGAGCCAAAACCAAGAGCCGTGGCCGAAATTATCCGCGATCCAAATAATGCCTTCACCTTTGAATTTAAGAGTACATCTCTAAATGCAAAAAGTACCAGGTGGACATTTGGCGACGATAGTGTCGCAATAGTGCCAACCGCCAAACATACTTACTTATACGCAGGTATATTTAAGGTATTGCTAAGGGTAGAAAATGGACAAGGTTATGTTGCCCAACAGGAAATGACCATAAACATCAGCCCCGAGAAAATATTGACCATTCAGGCAAAACCAACTGCTGATGGTAATGTTAAATTCGCTGCTGTATCAGCAACTGCTTTTAAAGATTTCAAATGGACTTTTGCCGATAAAACTACTTCAACAGAGGCTTCTCCAATAAAGAAAATAACCGAAGGAAAGATAGAAACAGTTACACTTAATGTAACTACCGAACAAGGCTCTACAATCGAATTGAAAAAGATGATAGGGTCGTTTGGTGGAATCAGCGATGTAACTAAAGGGGCTACATTAGCTGTGTCTAATGAAAATGGCAATGGACCATTTGGAGGAGAGGGATCGCTAAAACTTATTGACGGTGACAATGGCACCAAATTCTTTTCGGGAGGTTTTAATGCCAACTTCTGGATGAAGCAAACGCTTGTGGCTCCACAGGTTGTTCGAGTATATTCAATAACTACTGGTAATGATGAAAAGGTTAGAGATCCAAAAACCTGGACCCTGCAAGGATCAATGGATGGCGAAGTATGGGATGTTTTAGATTCCAGAACAGTAGAATTCAGCGATAGGAATGAAGTAAGAGCTTTTGCTTTCGAAAACACTAAAGCATATCCTTATTACCGTTGGTATGTTACTGCAAATTGGGGCAATATCTCGATATTTCAGGCGTCGGAATGGCGCTTGTTCAGAGTTGATTAAGTACGCGATTCTATTAAATACAAATCATCCCTATTAATAAATACAATAGCCTGCATCATGATTAATGAGCAGGCTATTGTATTTTACACTCGTCTTTTTTACACCCGTCATCCTGAATTTATTTCAGGACCCCTCAAGAGAAAGGTGGCCTTGCAGATGCGCGGTCCTGATACCGGCCTTCGCCGGCACAACGAATTCAGGATGACGAGTGTATTATTCAGGACGGCGATAAATTACTTACCGACCTAACTACTTCCCTACCGGCACAAGCCTTATATTCTTCAAATTCATAACTCCCAAACCCGGTTTAGTAATCGCCTTCACCAATATCGTATTCGTTCCTTTTTTAGAAATCACGGCCGTTCCCATATCCCAATCCTTATACGCGCCCCAGCTGTTTTCCGTGCCTTTAACTACACCCGGAAGGGTGGTTTTACCCAAGCTAACCGCAATCTTAGATCCTGCCGAAGCATCCGTACAAGCAGTGCTCAGAATCACTTTGTATTTACCCGGCTGCGTAACATTCACATTCCATGCTACGGTAGCATCCTGAGCAGTCCAGCTGTGTAATATTGCCTGTTCGCCAACCGACAGGGCGATACCACCTGTCAATATTGCATCACCTGCCAATAATTTAAATGAACCATCTTCCTCCGGAAATATACCCTGAGCAACAAGAGAAGTTCCTGTAACATCTAACGCTATAACAGTTGCAGCATCATTTTTAAACGCCTTATTGCTTACATCTATAAACAAACCACGTTCGTTAGCTTCTACCTTTAATGGAGTTTTAGAACCATCGGCAAGGAAATATGCCTGAGGTATCACCCCTTTATCCGGAGCAAATGGAACGTGTAATTTGTTGTTCTCCGGCCAGTTAAATACGTGTAAAAAGAACTTGCCCGGTTTGGTAGTAATGCGACCCCAATTAACCTTGCCAATAGTATTGGCTCTGGAGCCATATATAGCCTCTCCATTTACGTTCATCCAGCTGCCGATGCCATGCATTAAGTCTATACTTTTTGCAGGAATAGTACCATCGGCCATAGGGCCAACATTTAGCAAATAGTTGCCGCCTTTAGAAACAATGTCTATCATATTATGAACCAATTCCGTTTCTGTATGCCAGCGCTGGTTGTTTTTGCTGTATCCCCAGGTACCGTTCATGGTCATGCACGATTCCCAGTCCATACCCTTAAAACCCGATTCCGGGATAAACTGTTCGGGCGTTACCAAATCTCCGTTTGCACGAGTGTATTCGCTATTGTGCTCAAAAGCATACAAACGGTTGTTCATAATGATGTTTGGATGATGCTTTTTCACCATGGCCACTAAATCTTTAGCACCCCACTTTTCACCCTGAATCTCTTTAGAACTGTAATCCCACCATACCACATCGATAGGGCCATAGTTTGAGAACATCTCTTCCGCTTGTTTGTGCATATACTCAACATATTTAGCATTATCGCGAGTGTCATTTTTTACACCTGCAGGTGCGGGTAAACCATGCTCTACGTAAGCATCAGGATGGTGCCAATCTACCAATGAAAAATAAACCCCTACACGAAGCCCTTGTTCATGTAAAGCGTTTACAATTTCACGGAACAAATCTCTGCCAGTTACATCCATTCCATCGAAAGTGGTGGTTTTGCTATCATGCAGGGCGAAACCTTCATGGTGTCTGCTGGTGAAAATAACGTATCTGCAACCAGCATCTTTAGCTGTTTTTGCCCATTCTCTGGCAAAGTCTTTTTTCGGTTTAAAAAGAGGTTTTAAGCGAGCTTCGTAAACATCAGCTGGTACGTTTGCCATGTTTTGAATCCATTCAACACAGCCGTCGTAATCTTTGCCATCCCATTCTCCGGCTGCACCACTGTACAGTCCCCAGTGTACAAACATGCCAAAGTGGGCATCTCTGAACCATCGCATTCTTGCATCTCTGATGGCTTCGGGTTCTTCAGCATTGGCGGTAAGGCCTTCTTTAACCTGTGCATTACTTGCTGCGTACGGCAAAATCAGGCCGACGAGCATACTTAACTTTAAAAAAGTTTTCTTCATTTGTGGTTGGTTTTGTTAGGTTTTTAGGTTACCAAAATGCGGTGCATTTTGAAGGGCTTAAGATAACGAAATCATTTAAGTCATCTATTAGCAAAGCTGTCTTTAAAAGACATGTTTTTTCCTGTTAAAGAGGCGAGTACATCTATAAATAAACGTAAAGTAGGTAAGCCTTTATAAGTAATTGAGAAATCACTGGGAAATAACTAGAAACCCCAATCCAACCCCCTAGCAAGCGGTACGCAATTCAGTGATTTCCTAGTTATTTCCCTGTGATTTGACAATAGTTTCTAACTGCAATGTAATACTGAAATTACCTGCCTTTTATAGACTAAACTTAAGAAATGGAAGAAGGGCTATATTTTAGTGCACAAATATAGTAGAGCCGCGAGTGCACTGCCGATAATAGGCCCAATTACAGGTATCCATGCATAGCCCCAGTTGTTGTCGCCTTTGCCGGCTACGGGTAATATGGCATGCATAATTCGAGGGCCAAGGTCTCTTGCCGGATTAATTGCATAGCCTGTGGTGCCGCCAAGCGACAGTCCGATTACCCAAACAAGGAAGGCTACTGGCAAAGCGCCAAGAGAGCCTAATCCAATTGGGGATTTATCCGAGCCTAATGAAGCATCGGTGAAATGAAATATCACAAAAATCAATACGAAAGTGCCTATTATCTCACTAATTAGGTTCGAAATCGTATTTGGGATGGCAGGAGCTGTGCAAAAGGTAGCTTGTTTTAACCCTTTGTCTTCAGTGCCTTTGTAGAAATCTTTAAATAATAGCCATACGAGTGTAGAGCCAAGCATTGCACCGATAAACTGAGCGGCAATATAGGTCGGGACATTAGCCCAGCTAAATTTTCCTGCAATGGCTAATCCGATGGTTACGGCAGGGTTGAGGTGCGCGCCACTATATGGGCCGGCAACAACAACGCCTACAAAAACGGCCAAGCCCCATGCTGTAGTAATTACCATCCAGCCGCTATTGTTTCCTTTGGTTCCGGTTAAAACCACGTTGGCAACAACGCTATTGCCTAATAAAATCAAAAACATAGTACCAAGGATTTCGGCTATAAATGGAGACATGAGGATTGGATTAAGTTATTATTTAGTTAATTTTCTGCGTATGCTTTTGCTGCTTTTACGGCTCTATTCCAGCCTTTTATACGCTCTTCTATGTTTTTAGCTTCTCCGGCGTTAAAGCTTTTGTCTATTTTCCACTGGCCGCTAATGTCGTCCATGCTGCTCCAATAACCTACTGCCAAGCCAGCCAGATATGCGGCGCCCAAGGCAGTAACTTCGGTAACCTGAGGCCTGATTACTGTGGTGTCAAGTACATCGGCCTGAAATTGCATAAGTATATCGTTGGCGGTTGCACCTCCGTCTACTCGTAGTTCTTTAATTTTTAGTCCTGAGTCTGCTTCCATGGCATTTAAAACCTCCATGGTTTGGAAAGCGATGCTTTCGATGGCTGCGCGGGCAAGGTGTGAGGCATTTGTACCTCTGGTTATGCCGGTAATAGTGCCTCTGGCATCCTGATTCCAGTGAGGTGCGCCAAGTCCGGCAAAGGCAGGAACGAGGTAAACGCCGCCAGTATCTGCTACTTTTAAGGCTAGTTTTTCTACATCGGCCGATGCCTTAATTAAGCCGAGTCCATCTCGTAACCATTGCACAACGGCGCCGCCTATAAAAATACTGCCCTCTAAGGCATATTGTACTTTGCCGTTTATTTTCCAGGCGATGGTGGTTACGAGGTTGTTTTGCGAGGTGATGGGTTTGTCGCCAATGTTCATGAGCATGAAACAGCCGGTGCCATAGGTGTTTTTTACCATGCCTACCTCAGTGCACATTTGTCCAAAAAGGGCGGCTTGCTGGTCGCCGGCTATGCCTGCAATAGGTATTTTAGCTGCAAGTACATTGCCTGTGGTTTCTCCGTAAACTTCGCTTGACGATTTAACTTCGGGAAGGATATTGCGGGGGATATTAAAAAGTTCGAGTAATTCCTGATCCCACTCTAGGGTGTGGATGTTGTAAATCATGGTTCTTGATGCGTTGGTTACATCAGTTACATGGATTCTGCCGTCGGTTAGTTTCCAGATTAGCCAGGAGTCTATGGTTCCAAAGGCGAGGTTTCCGGCTTCGGCTTTTTCTCTTGCGCCGGGAATGTTGTCTAGTATCCACCTGATTTTTGTGGCCGAGAAATAGGCATCTATAATGAGTCCTGTTTTTTCTTGTACGCTTTTGGCGAGGCCTTTTGCTTTTAGTTCATCGCAGTAGGCAGAGGTGCGTCTGTCTTGCCAAACGATGGCGTTGCAAAGTGGTTCTCCAGTTGTTTTATCCCATAATAGGGTGGTTTCACGCTGATTGGTAATGCCTATGGCGGCTATATCATTAGGGGTGATGCCTGCTTTTACGATGGCTTCGGTAGCTACAGCAACCTGGGTTGACCAGATTTCGGTGGCATTATGCTCTACCCAGCCTGGCTGAGGGTATATCTGCTGAAATTCTCTTTGTGCAATTGAAACAATGGTTCCTTGTTTATTAAAAACAATCGCCCTCGAACTTGTAGTCCCCTGATCAAAGGATAGAATATACTTGCTCATACGTTATATTTGGAATAATATGTAATTAAACGTAAGTATAAGAAATCATTATCGAAAGTAAAAGGAAGTGGTGTGCAATTATTTTGATTTGTTTATGCCGGGAATGGCAGGAGTTTTTGTATCAAATTTGATACAAATTATAGGGTTTACTCATTAATTCTCTTAAAATAATTGTGGGTAAAATGAATGTTGTAACAAGTTTTAAATGGATGGTTGCCAAGGTTTAAAGGTTATAAAGGTGTAGTTTTCTAAAAGTTGGCACATTTCTTTCAGGTGGTCAGGAAAAAACTACACAAAATGAAGAAATTAATTGTTTTGGCCATAGGCCTATTTGTAGCCGGTGCAGCAAATGCACAGAGCCCAATCAGATTGGGTGTCAAGGGCGGTTTAAACTTATCGAACATTGTTAAAGGTGACGGTAATAATGATTTTAAAACAAAAGTTAATCCTGGTTTTAATGCCGGTATTACTTTGGATATCAATTTGATAAAAGGATTGGCATTTACTCCGGAGTTATTGTATTCGACAAAAGGGTATAAAGCAGAAACTGCTTTTGGTGATTTTACTCAGACTACTCACTTTATTGATGTGCCTATTTTGGCGACTATTAATGTTGGTGGTTCAGGACTTAATTTAGTTGTTGGTCCTCAGGTATCTTTCCTTACTTCTACTAAAAACAAGTTTGAAAACGGATTTGGATCAGGTGAAGAAACAATCATTGAAGATAAATCAGATAGATTTAAGAAGAGTTTGGTTGGCGGTGTAATTGGTTTCAGGTTTGATGTAACTGATAAAGTAGATTTACATGGCCGTTATTCACTGGATTTCCAAAAGAACAATGAGAACGGATCTAAAGAAACTCCGGAATATAAAAACCAGGTGTTTTCGGTTGGATTGGGATTGAAATTCTAGGACTTTACTTTTTTGGAGAGAGCCTGTATCGTTTTATAGAAGGCCTGTATCATTAAATGATACAGGCTTTTTTGTTGCGTTTTTTTTTGCGCTTGTCATCTTGTGCGCTCGTCATCCTGAATTTATTTCAGGACCCCTCAAGAGAAAGAAAACCTTGCTAATGCGAGGTCCTGAAATAAATTCAGGATGACGGGTGTTTTAGCAAATTGATTGGGCTGATCTTATGATAGTGTCTCAAATCGGAGACACACTTAAGAGGTTCGCTTATAGAGGTTTGCTTGGCATTGTTTCTTATCGTTAATTTGTTATTAAGTTACAGTAAATGAGTTAATTGCGTGGTTTTTTGATGTGCCCCGAAGCCTTGTTTTTGGTTTCTTTGGCATGGTTATTACAATACCTTCCATGAATTTTAAATAGAAAATCATGAAAAAATTATTCATTATAACGCTAGGATTAACGGTAAGTAGTTTCGCTTTTAAGGCAAATGCACAGACTTCACAGTCGGCTGCAAATGATCAAATGAAGTTTGGTATCAGGGCAGGTGCTAACTTGATGAACATGGGTAAATTTCAGTTTGCCGATAAGGATTATGCAACAGATTCAAAAGTTGGATTTCAGGCTGGTGTTTATGGCGATTTACCTTTAGGTGGTGGATTTGCTTTCTTGCCGGAAGTAATGTTCATTCAAAAAGGAGCTAAGTTGAGTGAGTCGGTTGCCGGAAATACAGCAGATTTTGATACGAAAGTATCTTATATCGATGTTCCGGTATTGGTTGGGTATAAGGCAACGCCAGAGTTAACAATATTTGCAGGTCCTCAGGTATCATTCCTGCTTTCTCAAAAATCTACCGGTTTGGTTAATGATAATGCTCAAACAGAGTCGACAGACACAAAGAATTTTAGTAAGTCGTTGGCAGGTGCTGCGGTTGGTTTAGGGTATAGTATCACACCGAATATTAATGTGAATGCCAGATATATGATGGACTTTCAGAAGGCTCTTAAGGATGATGTGAATCAGGATAAAATAAAGAATAAAGGATTTGCACTATCATTGGGTTATAGTTTCTAGATACACTTGCTTTTTTGAAGGGTAAGTTAAACTTATTGAGTCATTTGTGAGGAAATTGAAAAATTGAGTGTAACTTTAAAAAGTTTTGAAAACGGATGATTTGTTTTCTGATAAGACTTCAAAAAAAGATAATTAGTAAAAGCTATATAAACAATTGCGAAAGCAATAAAAATATGAATCCCGAATTGTGTGTGAGGATAATATTCCTATTTAACCTTAGAAAAGCATCCTGTATAGGATGCTTTTTTTTATAACTTTGAAATTTAAACAATCTACTGCCATAATGAACGTTAAACATCTCCTGATTGCTACATCCTTATTATCTATCTCAGTATCCTCAATTAAGGCTCAAAAGAAATCTTACTTACAAACACTTACTGAAAAGAATGAATGGGTTGATTCTGTTTTCAATAAACTGAGCAGACGTCAGAAAATTGCGCAGATGTTCTTTGTAAGGGCACATACCAATTTAGGAAAAGCATACGAAGACTCGATTGCCAATGTGATTAAAAAGGAACATATTGGTGGATTGGTGTTCTTTCAGGGAGGTCCCGGCAGACAGGCTATTTTAACAAACCAGTATCAGTCTATATCAAGAGTGCCTTTATTGATCACTTCTGATGGGGAGTGGGGCTTAGGAATGCGTTTAGATAGCACCATTTCTTATCCTTATCAAATGGCTTTAGGAGCAATTCAGGATAAGGAATTGATTTATAAAATGGGATTGGAAGTGGCTAAGGATTACAAACGCATCGGAATGCACATGAATTTGGCGCCTGATGTTGATGTAAATAATAATCCTAAAAACCCGGTGATAAACTACCGCTCTTTTGGAGAGAATAAGTACAACGTAGCCACAAAGGCTGCCGAGTATATGAGGGGAATGCAGGATGGCGGCTTATTGGTTAGTCTTAAACACTTTCCGGGGCATGGCGATACTGATGTGGATTCTCATTATGACCTTCCTCAGCTTAAGTTTACCAAAGCGCGTTTGGATAGTTTGGAGATTTATCCTTTCAGAGAATTGATTCGTCAGGGGGCAGCAGGGGTAATGATTGCGCACATGAATATTCCGGCATTGGATAATACGCCAAATATGCCTTCTACATTGTCTAAACCTATTGTTACTGGTATTTTAAAGCAAGAACTTGGCTTTAAAGGTTTAATTATTTCTGATGCTATGGGCATGAAAGGAGTGGTTAAATACTTTAAAGATGGAGAGGCGGATGTAATGGGTGTTATTGCAGGTAACGACATTCTTGAACTTTCAGAAAATAGTGACAGAGCAATAAAGCTGGTTCGTAAAGCGGTTAGACAAGACAGGATCAGCATGGATAGAATTGACGAAAGCGTTAAGAAAATCCTTACTGCTAAATATTGGGCTGGTTTAAGTGTTCGCGATTCTATAAATGAAAGAAACGTACTTGCAGATGTAAACAGACCGGGTAGTCAGGTGTTGTTGCAGAAACTAGCTGATGCTTCTATGACGCTGTTAAGGGGCAAGGCAAACATTAGTCGTTTGTCTAAAGACAGAAGAACGGTGATCATTAGTTTGGGGACTCCCGGGGTTACTGAGTTTCAACGAGATTTAGGGGCTTATTATAAGAACTCAGTATTCTATACCTTAGATAGAAATGCCAATGCTGCGGCTATTGCAAAGGTTTTAAGATATATCAATGTTTTTGATCAGGTAATTATAGGTATTCATGATACCCGCATCAGGCCTGGTAATGGCATCATTTTAAGTAATGATTTGAAGATGTTTATTAAGGATATGTCGTTAAGCAATGCCGTTTTTGCTTTGTTTGCTAATCCTTATAACTTATCGGCATTGCCTGGTCTTGAAAACAGCAAGGGTTTAATTGTTGCGTATCAGAAAGAAGATTTCATGCAAAAGGCAGCCGCCTCTGTAATTAAGAATCAGTTGATTCCTACAGGGAGACTGCCCGTTACTGTGAATTCGTTCTTTAAGTATGGCGACAAAGAGTAATTACTTTGCTTTTTGTTGTTTGTAAGTTGCAGGATCAACCGCTTTTACTGTCCAGTTTTTTAAGAAATCGGTAACAGCGTTTACGCTATGTCCTGTTTTCTTTTTTCCATTTGCATCTGTCTCTTCTGTTTCCAGATAACCCGAGTTTTGAGTGTGCAATAGTTTTCCGTTTCCATCAAGGATTACAAAAACAGGGAATCCGAAACGTTGAGGGTAATTCAGGCTGGCAAGAACAACTTCATTCTTGTTTTCGGGACTATAGTTTACCAAAACAACCTCATAATTATCGTTAATGAATTGTTTTAAGGCAGGCGTGTTGTCTACCATTTTATGGAAAGCAATACACCAGCTGCACCAGTTACCGCCAATTTGTATAAACACATGTTTTCCTTCTTTTTTAGCTTTTGCAACAGCGCCATCAATATCTGCGCGGGCATTTGCTTTAGGATTGTAGATGTGTACGGCTTCTTTTTTCTCTTGTGCAGAGCTTGCGCCTACAGTTGCTATGGCAATAAGTAGTATTAAGGCTATCCTTTTCATTGTTCAATAATTTAATTGCAAAATTAATAGATTAGCTAACATCAAATGTAATACCAGTTTAATATTCTCTAGTTAAATAGTAGATTTTATTTGTGACCATATTTTTCTAAATAAGTTATAGCTTTACGTAATGCCTCAACAACCTTTAAAATTGCTTAGAGCATCTGCCGGATCGGGTAAGACTTTTAGCCTAACCCTGCATTACCTTACACTTTTGTTTAGCGGCCCGGGTAAATACAGAGAAATTCTTGCTGTAACTTTTACCAATAAGGCAACGGCCGAAATGAAGGAGCGGATACTGGGTGCTTTACAGGCTATTGCAAAAGGAGAGCCTTCGGATTTTAAGCCTCTTTTAAAAGAGCGCTATCCGGAACTTTCGGATCAGGACATTAAAGCAAAAGCACAGGTAATTTACAGCAATATTCTGCATGATTTTGGCAGGTTCTCTGTAAGTACAATTGATGGTTTCGTACAAAAGGTAATCAGGAGTTTTGCTTTTGAATTGAATCTGGACAGTGGCTATAAGCTGGAAATGAACCATGATAAAGTAAAGGAAGAGCTGGTTAAAGCACTTAATTTACAGATGGAGGCTGATCCTGAGTTGTTGGAATGGGTAACGGCTCTTGCAATAGATCGGATTAGTGATGGTAAGGATTGGAATTATCAGCGTGCTTTAAAGGATCTGGCTAATGAGATTTTTAAAGAACGGTACTATCCTTTTCAGGAAGCCATGTTGCTGATGGGAGAGGACAGATCGGCAGAGTTTAATGCATTAAAACAAACTGTAACTTCGGGCATCAAGGCTTTCAATAAGGCCTTGTTTGATCAGGCTACAGACTTAAAATACATATTTGATCTTTCGGGTGTTTTGCCCGAAGAGCTGGCTCGTAAATCTCTTAATCCGCTGCTAAAGCTGGATAAGATATTGAATGAGGACTATACCATATTTCCTGCTTTGGCCAATATGGTTGATGATTTTGACCTGTGGCCACATGGCACATTAAAAGATACATCGGGAGTAAGGCAGTTGTACGAAGACCTGAACCCAGGATTAAAGAAAATGGTTACTTTTTATGAAGAGGGTGCAGAGCAATACTTTACATGGCAGGCTATTCATAAAAACAGTTCTTATTTGCGGTTGATGCAGGAAATGGCTCAGCAGTTAAAGAATTACAGAGCAGAAAATAAGGCTTTATTGATTAGTGATGCCCAGCAATTGTTGGTGGGTATTACAGGTGCAGATGCTGAAAACCCTTCTTTTATTTGGGAGAAAACGGGAAACCGATACAAGCATTTCCTGTTTGATGAGTTTCAGGACACCAGCACGATGCAGTGGCTCAACTTTTTGCCATTGATTAGGAATGCGCTTTCGGAATTTGAAGGGAATACTACCGAACACCTTATTGTCGGCGATGTAAAGCAGTCTATTTATAGGTGGCGCAGTGGCGACTGGCGTATTTTGCATAGTAATGTAAGGCATGATGTGCAGGCGCATAATGTTGCTGAGGAAAACCTGGAGTTTAACCGACGAAGTACTACCAATGTGATTGCTTTTAATAATTTTCTATATGCTCATTTGCCCTCTATTTTGCAAAGACAGCTTAATAGAATTCTTGCAGATACAGAAAGGGAAGATCTTTTGAGCTACTGGAATCAGGAGTATAACCAGATTATTGATCGTGCTTACGAAGGAAGTTCTCAGAAAGTTACACCCCAAACTTTGGATGGTGGTAAAATAGAAATACAGTTTTTAGATAAAGAAGATGATGCAGAAGCCGAAGATGAAAGTCCGGCGGCGGCAGTGCATGCAGTAGATAAAATCATTGAATTGCTATCTGTTCATGGCTTTGCTATGAAAGATATTTGTGTGTTGGTAAAAGCTAACCGCGAGGCAGAAACAATGATTTCGGCCTTGTTAGATAGGCAAGATGATTTATCCGCCGCTGCGGGCAAAACATTTCAGGTTATTTCGGGTGATGCTTTGAAGATCTCATCTAACCTTGCGGTGCAGTTGCTCATCAATATATTTAGGATGTTAGTGGCTCGGGAAGATGAGCAGGCCATTTACAGGGCTACTTGTGCAAGGTTGTTTAGTCAGATAAATAATCCTGGGGGGGTAGATAAGAAAGTTGCGCTAAACGCTCAGGACTGGATGGACATTGCTAATCAGCCAATTCAAAGCCTTACGGCTTATTTTCCGGAGGAGTTCTGTAGTGGTTTTGAAAGTTTCAGGCAGTTGCCGATGACTAGTTTGATGGAAAGAATGGTGCAGTTTTTTGGACTGGGAACAGGCCAGAATGAACATCATATTCCATTTATTATGGCACTTAGAGATCAGATTGGTGTGTTTGCAGGTGGTGGCGATCAGGGCTTAGGCATGTTTTTAGAATGGTGGGATGAGGAAGGTTTGAATAAAGCGTTGCCTGCTGCGGATGATCAAGATGCGGTGCAGATCATGACCATTCATAAATCGAAAGGGTTGGAGTTTAAGGCGGTAATTATTCCGTTTTTAAATTGGAAATTAGATACGCCTAGCGGATTTATTAAGAAGATTTTATGGGTAAATGCTGCTCCGGCAGGGTTCGGGAACTTTAGCACTTTGCCTGCAGATTATAGTAGTAAGCTTGCTTCGACAGCTTTTGCGAGGGAGTACTTTGAAGAAATGCTGCTCAATTATATGGATACGCTAAATACATTATACGTAGCCACTACCAGAGCAAGGGAGTATTTGTATATGGTATGCCCTAAAACAACAATTGTAGAGAAGAAAAAGGAAGTTTCGGTTAGAAACGAGTTTCAAAATATATTACTGAATCTGTTTAAAACAGAGGAGGGTTCGGGCTTTGTGTTGGATGAAAAGCTAATGTCTTTTGGGGAGTTGAGGCCTGCGGTTAAGAAAGTTTCTGAAATTAACGAAAGCGCCATAAAGGTGTCTGATTATTATGTGAATGAGCGTTTAACTTCTAAGTTTAATTACCAAAAGAACAATGAGGATGGCTGGTTTAATGCAAGACAGCGAAAAGGTGTGGTGTTACACGGTATTCTGGAAACCATCACAGATTTAAAAGAGCTGGATAAGTTGATTGCCGTGAAAATGCAGGAAGGCCTGATTAGACGCAGTGAGCGTGATGAGGTAAAGCAGGCGGTTATTGATGTGATTAATCAACAGGAAATAGCGCTGTGGTTTAAAAATTCGAAAAGCATCATTAGTGAAAGGGATATGATTTTGGAGGGGGGAGAGGTAAAACGTCCTGATAAGCTTTTTGTGATGGAGGATAAGGCGGTGTTGCTTGATTTTAAATTTGGCGCCCCTCATAATAAATACATAGACGACATTAACCGTTACAGGGATAGCCTGTTAAAAATGGATGAGTTTAAACAGATAGACGCCTATATCTGGTATGCCGAAACTGGAGAATTATTAAAAGTATCGTAATGAAAAGTGTGAACGAAGGAAAGTTTTTAAACAGAGTAGCTACCGATCTTTTAGAACGTTTTGGTAATGAATTGCAGGATGTGGCCATTGTTTTTAATAACAAAAGGCCTCAGCTGTATTTAAAGAAATACTTGGCAGAGGTAAGTGGGAAGCCGATTTGGAGTCCGCAGATGTACACCATTCAGGAGTTCCTTTCACGTGGTACGGAACTTGTGGTTGCCGGTCAGCTTAAGCAATTCTTTGTTTTATATACCTGTTACAACGAACTGCTAAAAGCAGAACGTAAAGAGGTGATTTCGCCCGATGAGTTTTATCCTCTGGCAGAAATTATACTTGGCGATTTTAGTCAGGTAGATTACTATCTGGCCAATGCCAAAGAGATATTTGGCTTAATTGAAGATATAGCCGAGCTGCAACTGCAATTCCCGAATTTTGATGAAGAGCAATTGCAGTTTATGCGAACATTCTGGGGGTCGTTTTCTGCGAAGAAGCAGAACCAGATGCAGGAAAGGTTTATAGAGCTGTGGCAAAGAATGCCTGCGCTTTATGTTAATTTCCATGCAAGGTTGGCTAAGGAGGATTTGGTTACCAATGCCAAGATGTATCGTAACCTTGCAGAAGGAAAAGATTCTGATCCTGAGTTTTTAAAATCATTTAAACATACGGTGTTTGTTGGTTTTAATGCTTTGTCGAAAGCAGAGGAAAGGTTTTTTAAACAGTGGCAGGAAAAGGGATGGTGCTCTTTCTATTTTGATGTAGATGCTCATTATTTTTCTAATCCATTGCAGGAGGCCGGGCATTTTATCCGAAGAAATGTACATACAGTAGGGTTGGTTAATCAGTTTGAAAAGGCTCCGGCAAGGCTTAGTGATGTTGCAAAGGAATTTGTGGTTGTGCAGGCATTGGGCAATGTTGCTCAGGGTAAATTGCTTTCTGAGCTTTTGTCGGATAGTGAGGTTCGGGAGGGTGGAAAGGCAATTATTCTTGCTGATGAGAAGTTGTTGATTCCGGCTTTACAGACCATAGATGATGATAGTGTGAATGTTACGATGGGTTATCCCTTTGAGCAGTCGGCCCTGTTTGGCTTATGCGATTTGTGGTTAAGCATCCAGGAGGCCCTGTTGTCAGATGCTGATGTGAACTATAAACACGTGTTGTCTTTTCTGTTTAATCCGCTGATTCCTATAGATGCGGATTTGCGTAACGAGCTGCACAATCAGATTGTTGATGAGAAAAAGGTGTCTTTTAGTAGAGCTGAATTGTTGCCTGTTGGCAAGATTGCCACGATTACTTTTAATCCTTTTGCCGATTCCTTTACCACAATAAGGCATCTGGCAAGTGTATTATTATATGTATCAGAAGAAGGGAAACTGCAAAGAATGGATAGTTTATTGTCTACCGAAGCAGTTAAAGCCCTTAACGCACTTACCGATAGTTTTGAAGAGCTAAAAGCTGAGGGCGCAAAAGATTTGAATCCGAAGTTTGTATTTAAGCTGATTAGAAGGGCGCTTCAGGGATTAACCGTGCCTTTTGAGGGGGAACCACTTGCTGGTTTACAGGTAATGGGGCTTTTGGAAAGCAGGAATCTGGACTTTGATGAACTTATAGTTTTGGGGGTAAACGAAGGGATTCTTCCTAAAATTACCAATAACCCATCATTTATTCCTGATAACATCAGGCGTGCTTTTGGTTTGCCAATTCTGGAGCATCAGAATGCAATTTCGGCATATCTGTTTTACAGGCTACTACACGTTGCAAAAAAGGTGACTTTGGTTTATAATGGGGTTACCGACGAAAAAAGTACTGGTGAGGAAAGTCGCTTTGTAAAGCAGTTGGAGTTCGAAACCAATTGTACGTTTTCGCATCGCGTGCAGCAGAATCAGCCAATTGAGAATCCCAGAAATCTGAAGATTGTCGTTGAAAAAAAGGGAGAAGTATTAAAGGGCTTGGAGAAGTATTTTAAAAGAAACTCCACTGCTAAGTATGATAAAAAGATCTCTGCAACTGCATTTACAGATTATGTTACCTGTTCTTTAAGGTTTTTCTATAAGAATATTGCAGGTTTAAAAGAGCCTAAAGACCTGCCGGATAGGATAGAAGCCAATTTAATTGGAAGTGCACTGCATACCGTGATGGAAGTTTTCTATGAGCCGGCTGTAGGTGCTGAGGTAACGGCAGACTATATTAAGGAAAGAGAAAAGAAGCTAAAAGACCTTTGTGAGTTCGCCCTGGCTAAGGAACTTAAGCTTAATACCGCCAAAACTGGTACTCAAACTCCGGCATTGCAACAAATTGTATTGCAGGTGTTGGAGCAATATGCGCTTAAAATTTTAAGAAATGACGAAAAACTTACACCTTTTAAAATAGAGGAGCTAGAAAATAAAAGCGATTATGTGATGCTCTATCCAATGGCGAAAAATCGTAATATTTGGTTGTATGGTATAATCGATCGTGTTGATGTAAAGGACGGGAAGATCAGAATTGTTGATTATAAAACAGGTAAGGATCAGTTGAAGTACAAAGATTTTCCTTCGCTTTTTGAGGATCAGGCAAAGGATCATAACAAGGCGCTTATCCAAACATTATTTTATACTTATGTATATGAACAGGTAAAACAGCGCCAATATGTAGAGCCTCATCTTTATACTGTTCGGAATTTTAAGGAAGGCACGTTGTTTAAAGAAAAGCAAAAAGGAGGGCTGTTTTTACAGGATCAGAGCCTTGAAAGTTTTAAATCTATGTTCGCTAATAAGTTACAAGAAAAGCTGGAAGAACTGTTTGATGAAAGCATTCCGTTTGTGCAAACTGAGAACAAAGAGAACTGTGGTTATTGTCCTTATAAAGACATTTGTCAGAGATAGTTAGCAGATTATTGCAACATGGATATATTTCAAGTGTAAAAGTTTCTTTTCAATGATGGAGCAGTGTGCGAATAAATTGCATATAAAAACAATTTTATCTAAGTTTGCCGCAATTAACATTTGAATATACAATGAGAGAGATTCAATTTAGAGAAGCTTTACGTGAAGCCTTAAGCGAGGAAATGCGCAAAAATGAAAACATTTTTATGATGGGCGAGGAAGTTGCACAGTATAATGGTGCATACAAAGTTAGTCAGGGAATGTTGGATGAATTTGGCGAGAAACGCATTATCGATACGCCTATTGCTGAGTTGGGCTTTACCGGTATTGGTATTGGTGCAGCAATGAACGGATTGATTCCAATCATCGAGTTCATGACTTTTAACTTCTCTCTGGTTGCTATAGATCAGATTATTAACGGAGCAGCAAAAATGCTATCTATGAGCGGCGGTCAGTTTTCTGTGCCAATCGTATTTCGTGGGCCAACTGGAAATGCAGGTCAGTTAGGTGCTCAGCACTCTCAAAACTTTGAGAACTGGTATGCAAACTGCCCAGGCTTAAAAGTTGTAATTCCATCTACTCCTTACGAAGCTAAAGGATTGCTTAAACAATCTATTATTGATCCGGATCCAATTATTTTCATGGAATCTGAGGTGATGTATGGTGATAAAGGTGAAGTTCCTGAAGGCGAATACTACATTGAAATTGGTAAAGCAAACATTGTAAAAGAAGGTACTGATGTAACTATCGTAACTTTTGGTAAAATGCTTACCCGTGTTGTAAACCCGGCTGTAGAAGAATTAACTAAAGAAGGAATTAATGTTGAAGTAATCGATTTACGTACTGTACGTCCTATTGATTATGCAACGATCATTGCATCTGTTAAGAAAACAAATCGTTTGGTAATTGTTGAAGAGGCTTGGCCATTGGCTTCTATCTCTTCTGAAATTGCATTTAATATCCAAAAAAATGCTTTCGATTATCTTGATGCTCCGGTATTGCGTATCACTTGCGCTGACGTACCGTTGCCATATGCACCAACTCTTATTGCAGCAAGTTTACCTAATGCAGAAAAGGTAATTAAAGCTGTAAAAGAAGTTATGTACACAGCAAAATAAGACTAATAATTTAAAGTAAATATAATCCCGCTAGTTAAACCCTATGCGGGATTTTTTTTATTTTTGACCCCACTGTACTTTGTAACATCAAATAGAGATCAAAATGAGTAATCACTCTACAATAATCGCTGCTGAACTCGCAGTGGCGGAAAAGCAGGTTATCGCTACTATTGAATTACTGGATGAAGGAGCAACTGTTCCCTTTATTTCGCGTTACCGTAAGGAGATGACAGGGAGTTTGGATGAGGTGCAGGTTGCAGCCATCCGCGACAGGTTTCAGCAGCTTCGTGAGCTTGATAAGCGTAGAGAAGCGATTTTAAAAGCACTTGCTGCACTTGATAAGTTAACTCCAGAGCTAGAGGCGAAAATAAACGCGGCTGCCAATATTGCTACTATTGAAGATATTTATCTTCCGTATAAGCCAAAGCGTAAAACGAGAGCATCGGAAGCCCGTAAAAAAGGCCTGGAGCCTCTTGCCCTTACCATATTGGAGCAAGGCAAACAAGATCCTGAATTGGAAGCCGGCAAGTTTCTTAATGATGAACTTGGTGTGTCATCAACTGATGAAGCGCTTGCAGGTGCCCGCGATATTATTGCTGAGATTATAAATGAGAACATTGATGCTAGAACATCAATGAGAAAATACTTTCAAAATACGGCCACTTTTAAATCTACACTTGTTAAGGGTAAGGAAGAAGCGGGCATCAAATACAAAGATTATTTTGAATGGAGTGAGCCGCTTAAAACGGTGCCTTCTCACAGGATCCTTGCCATGCGCAGAGGTGAAAATGAAGATATTTTAAAGCTTGAAACAATGCCTGAAGAGGATGGAGCAATTCAGATTCTGGAAAAGCAATTTGTGAAAAGCAATAATAGTAGTGCTGCACAGGTTAAACTGGCTATTCAGGACAGCTATAAGCGTTTACTAGGGCCAGCAATGGAAACTGAGGTTCGTGGCCTTTCTAAAGAAAGAGCTGATGAAGAGGCTATCCGTGTGTTTGCAGAAAACGCAAGACAATTGCTATTGGCTGCTCCAATGGGACAAAAGAATGTTCTGGCAATAGATCCTGGATTCCGTACGGGATGTAAGGTTGTTTGCCTGGATATGCAAGGTAAATTGCTTGAAAACACAGCTATTTATCCGCATAATGGTCAGCGAGGTGTTCTTGAGGCTGCGGAAACGATCAAAAAGCTATGTGCTAAACATAATGTTGAAGCTATTGCTATCGGTAACGGAACTGCAGGAAGAGAAACGGAAGTATTTATCCGCGGATTGGCTTTAGCTGATGTCATTGTGGTGATGGTTAATGAAAATGGCGCCTCTATTTATTCAGCTTCTGAGGTTGCCAGAGAGGAATTCCCTACTCAGGACATTACCGTTCGTGGAGCTGTTTCAATTGGTCGTCGTTTGATGGATCCATTGGCAGAGCTTGTTAAAATAGACCCTAAGTCGATAGGCGTTGGGCAATACCAGCATGATGTAGATCAGAATAAGCTACAGGCTTCTTTGGATGATACTGTAATGAGTTGTGTGAATGCGGTAGGGGTTGAGTTAAATACTGCGTCGAAACAGGTTTTGGCATATGTATCAGGGCTTGGTCCGCAGTTGGCGCAAAACATTGTAACTTATCGCAATGAGCATGGTGCATTTAAAAATAGAGAGAGCCTTAAAAAGGTGCCTCGTTTAGGTGATAAAGCTTTTGAGCAGGCTGCTGGATTTTTAAGAATCAGAAATGCGGAGCATGTGCTTGATACCAGTGCTGTTCACCCTGAGCGCTATGCTTTGGTTAACAAAATGGCGCGCGATTTAAACTGCAGTGTTGCTCAGTTAATGAAAGATGCTGAGTTGAGAAAGCAGATTAAGCTTCAGCAGTATGTAAGTGAAGAGATCGGTTTGCCGACATTAAATGATATCATGAGTGAGCTTGCAAAACCGGGCAGAGATCCGCGTGAGCAGTTCGAAATATTTAGTTTTACTGATGGCGTAAATGCAATTGCTGATTTAAGGATTGGCATGAAATTGCCGGGTATCGTTACTAATATCACCAATTTCGGTGCTTTCGTAGATATAGGTGTTCATCAGGATGGATTGGTGCATACGAGTCAGCTTTCTAATAAGTTTGTAACTAATGCTAATGATGTGGTTAAAGTGCATCAGAAAGTAGAAGTTACGGTTGTGGAGGTTGATGTTGTAAGGAAGCGTATTTCGCTTTCTATGAAAACGGAAGCGACTGCTCCTAAGCCTCAGGCTAAAAAAGCGGATCAGAAACCGGGTAATTTTAAAAAGCCAGTTAGTGGTGGCAAGCCGGTTAGTGCAGGTAAGCCAGATCAGAATAGAAAGCCTTCTAAACCTCAGGGTAACAATAGCGGAGCGAAAAAGGAAAAGCTGCTACCGGAAGGGGATTTACAAATGAAATTAGAAGCATTGAAGAATATGTTTAAGTAATAGAGAAGGGGAGCTATTGTATGGCTCCCCTTCTCGTCATGGATCACCTCGCCGTCATCCTGAATTTATTTCAGGATCTCGTTTAAGCATGTTTACGCATAGCATGTGCGAGGTCCTTCTATGTTGAAATCCAAATTTATTTATCCATATTTTATCAATCAATGATGTTGTTAGGAGATTTTTCTCTCCTAACAACATCATTGATTTCCATATCTTATTTGTAATG
>NZ_JABSNU010000001.1 GCF_013266735.1 Pedobacter foliorum | reverse complement strand
ATCAAGCCAAAAATTGCAACAATTGCCCACTAAATGGCGCTTGCCACAAATCCAAAGGCGACCGCTTGATAGAAATCAACGAAAATCTGCAAAGACATAAGCAAAAAGCACATCATCTACTCAATACCGAGCAAGGAATCCGCCACAGAAAGAAACGATGTCATGATGTAGAACCTGTTTTTGCCAATATCAAACAGAACCACGGGTTCCGCAGATTCATGCTCAGAGGTAAGCAAAAAGTAGAAATAGAGTGGGGATTATTGGCAATTGCACAAAACATAAGGAAAAAAGCAGCTTAAAAGAGCTGTTTTTTGTACACTTCAAGAAATATTCAAAGAAAAAAGGCATAGTAAGGAAATACTCAGGACGGATCTCACAACAAACAAAAAAGGAAGCCGTATCATCTTTTGATTAATGATACGGCTTCTTTTATTTTTTACAACGGTTCCGTTTTAAAACTTTACACGCATGCCTATTCCTAACTGAAAAATATCAGTGACAGTTAGTGCAGAAGTATTTTGGAAGTAATTGATCAGATAAAAGTCATTAGTATTTGCCTCAATATAAAGACCAATAGCTCTGATACCAATATTTTTCAGCAGCTTTTTTGCATCTAGCTCAATCTCGCTACTGAAAGCAAGATGTGGACGTAAAGCTTCGGACCAGTAATAATAATCATGGGCATATTGTCCGCTTGGAAACTTGAAGGACAGGTCTTTATGAAAAGTATAAGTAGCAAATATTGCGGGATTAAAAGGATAAAATTTTCCCCAATCCTTTACTTTAATACTCCAGGGTCTATAACCAAATTTAGCAGTAGCTATATTCAAAACCCCACCTTTACTACCTGGTACGAACCCATAAAGCAAATCTAAATTACCTCTTTTATTACCAAAAAGCTCATAACCTACACCTCCGCTAAAATAACCGATACTACCGGCATACTGTACAATTGCCTCATCTGGAATCAAAAACTTAAAATTTTGTGCTGATATTTTAGTACTAGTCAATAATAATAGCAGTAAAAAAACGAAACGGAACTTAAAAATATACTCTCTCAAAACTTATTTTATTATTTACAATCTGTACAACTAGAAATTCATTATTTGCCATTGCGCTTGTGATCACATACGGGATACCCGAATTATCCGGATAAAAGAGCTTGTAGTTATGGGTATGTGCGTGAAGTGAGGCCAGGAAGCCAGGAGTTTCGGCAAATGTGCTGGTATAATCCTTGATTAATTTACCATCAAAATCTTCTGAATTAACGGGAACATGAGAAATTGCAACATAGCCGGTAACTCCAGGAGATGGCTTAAGTTCATTCTTTAACCATGGGATGTTAGGTACCTGACCATTAAAATTATATTCTCGACTATTGGTATTGTGACCGATAAATTTTATACCGCCATATACAAATGAATAATCGAGTTCGCCGAACATGTGTAAAAAGGCTTCTTTACCTCTTGCGGTTTCATCATGATTTCCAATAACAGCAACATAAGGTGGGTTAAGATCTTCTAGGGTTCTTGAAATCCAAAGCATTTCTTTTAATACTCCGAATTCGGTAATGTCACCGGCCAGAACTACAAAATCAATACCTTTAATGGCATTCACCGCTTTACAGAATTTAACGGTTTCATCACGGGATTTCTGAGTATCGCCAGTTAAAACAAAACTTACGGTATCATCGTTTTCGCCAGTACCCAATTTTTTGAGATTGGTGGCATTTACATCTTTTAAAGAAAGTCTATCAAATGATTGATTTGGGCTAAACTCGAAATGGTTACAACTTGCTAAAGCAGCACAGAGCAGAAACAGTAAAAAAATTCGCATACCACAAAGTAAGGGGATATGCGAATAAGCTATGTCAGAACTATTTCATAGTCGGATTTTTTTTACCCGCCAATAACATTTCAATAGTTTTTTGCAATCTGGTGTTTTTGGTCAGTTGTTGTTTGGCAGTAAGTATCCAGAGTACATATTCTTTTTTGTGAGAATACGCTAGCGCGTCAAAAAAAATCTGAGCTTCCGAATATCGCAAAAATAAGGCGGCCAATTCAGGTGGTGCAGTTACCTTTTTATTTTCTACATCAATAAATTCAGAAAACTCGTTGGTCTTAATTTCGTTGTTTCCAACTCCTGAAGTTTTTACCTGATCAATTGGCTTAATTCGAAGACCCGTCCAGGTATCGTCAATTGCTGCCGAACCACAAGGAGTGAGTTTATACAAATCCAGCTCTTTCCATTTTTCCATCTTCAAGTCAGTAACTATTCCCGAAGTCTTTTTTGGATAGGCCACCCAAACTGTTTTTTTATCATCAATTTTTGGAGCCCAGGTTTTTAACTCTCTGATTAATTCCGAACTATCCTTTACAAAAAGTAATAATCCATTATAGTCATCAGCTTCTTTGCCAACTAAAGTTATAGAACTAGTGTCGCCTAAAATAGCAACACCATTTTCCGGAGCATTTGCAAGTAAAACCTTAAAGCCAGGTTTAAAATACATTTTCTTTAATAAACCGTTCTCCATAAGCTATTGAAATATTTTTATAGCCTTAATTTAGCGAAGAAATCCCAAAGAACAATACCGGCAGAGATCACGATATTAAAAGAATGCTTTGTGCCAAACTGCGGAATTTCGATACATTCATCAATTTGAGCCATAACCTCATCACTAACCCCGTTAACCTCATTTCCAAAAATCAATGCATACTTCTCAGAAAAATCAGGTTTGTAAGTATTTAGCATAATGCTACCGGCAGCCTGTTCAATTCCAATGATCCGATAACCATCTGCTCTCAAAGAAGTTACGGCATCCAAAGTAGTTTCGAAATGAACCCACGCTACAGATTGGGTAGCGCCGAGTGCAGTTTTTTCAATTTCTCTGTGCGGAGGCTGAGCCGTAATTCCGCACAGGTATAATTTTTCGATAGCAAAACCATCAGCCGTTCTAAAAACAGAACCGATATTGTGCATACTTCGCACATTATCTAATACCACGATTACCGGTAACTTATCCTGTTCTTTAAATTCATCAATCCCAACTCGGTTTAGTTCATCTAACTTTAGCTTCTTCATCAAATACCTTTAATCTGTTTAAGCAGCAAAATTAAGATTAAATAGCAGAAGCACCATTACCAATTTCACTTATATATATTGCAGGATTGTAGCCAATACGCGCTGCATAGAAGTCTGTAAGTTTTTTTTCAAAATCGTCTTCCTGTCCTTTTTTAAGCAGAGCGATAGCGCATCCACCGAAGCCGGCACCAGTCATACGTGCGCCAATAACATGCTCATAATCAGTACAGAAATCTACTACTGTATCAAGTTCTACTCCAGTTACTTCATACAAATCTTTTAATGATTGATGAGAAGCATACATTAAACGGCCAAACTCCTGTAAGTTACCTTCATTCAATGCTTTAGCAGCCAAGTTAACCCTGTCATTTTCTTTAACTACGTGAGTTGCCCTTTTTAAAACAGTTTCATCAGTAATTAAATGGCTGTGTAATGCAAATTTCTCTGCATTTAGCTCACATAAATTATTAAGTTTAATTTCCTGATTTATTTGTTCAAGAGCAGTCTGGCATTCGGAAACTCTTTCATTATATTTAGATTCCGCCAGTTTACGAGGTTTATTGGTATTGATAATAGCCAATGAATAACCATCAAGATCGCAGTCAACTATTTTATATTTTAAAGTATCGCAGCTGAGAACTATTGCTTTATCCGTTTCTCCGAAAGCAACAGCAAACTGATCCATGATGCCGCAATTAACACCAATAAATTCATTTTCTACTTTTTGAGCCAATAAAGGAATCTCAATTTTTTCATAACCTAAATTGAAGTAATCATTTAAGGCATAAGCCATTGTTACTTCAATAGAAGCAGATGAGGATAAGCCGGAACCGATTGGAATATTACCAAAAAACAAAAGGTCTAAACCTGTAGGTATGGTATGTTTTTTTGAGATTTCGTTAAAAACCCCCAGTGGATAATTAAACCATTCTGAACCTGTTTTGGTATAAGATGGCTGTAACTCAATTTCTGCGGTTTCTTCGAAATTTAAACTTTTAAATCTGATTACATTATCGTTATTTGGAGCCATAATTAACCACGTACCTAAAGTAACTGCACAAGGCATTACTAAGCCACCATTGTAATCAATATGTTCGCCAATTAAATTTACGCGACCCGGAGTAAAATAATGTGCTGTTGCTTGCTGTCCATACTTTTCAAAGAATTTATTGGTTAATTCCGCTTTCATTGTAATATTTTAAATTAATGTTTTAGTTTTAATAAAGTATTTATAGTATTGTTTGAAATAACAAGTGGTTCTAAAAAATACCTGGCCCTAAATATACAATTATGAACCGAATGGTACCGGTTCGACTCGACATAAAATGCATTTTATTATATATAAATGAAGACTAAATTAGTAAAGACCGGTAAAATTATAGACGGCAAAGAAATTGTTGCTGTTGAATTAACAAATACCAAAGGAACATATGTAAAAATATATAACTATGGCGCTATAATAAGCAGCTTTGTAGTCACCAATAAAAATGGAGAAAAGCAGGATATTGTATTGGGATTTGATGAATTTGACCAATACATCAGCGATGAATATTTAGCAAGTTACCCTTATTTAGGAGCTGTTGTCGGCCGTTATGCCAACCGTATTAAAAACGGAAGATTTACAATTGATGGTGAAGCATACCAACTGTCGCAAGCTAAAGGCGGCGACTGCCTGCATGGTGGCGACACTGGTTACGACAAGAGGGTATGGGATGTTTTATCTACCATTGATCCAACTGTAACACTTCAATACGTAAGCCCAGATGGTGAAGAAAATTTCCCTGGAAACCTAACCATCCAACTAACTTTTAAATTAACTGATGCAGATGAATTAATTCTTGATTTTAAAGCAACTACAGATAAAGCAACTGCGATCAACTTAACACATCATGGTTATTTTAATCTTGCTCCTGCGGGAGGTTCAATTGCTAGGCACCACCATAGAATGCCTGCAAGCAATTACCTTGAACAGGATGATAATTATGTAGTTACGGGTAAGCTCATACCGGTAGAAGGTACGCATCACGACTTTTTAGGAGGTAAGGAATTTGGTAGAGATTGGGATCCTGAAGAAGGATACGACCAAACTTATGTATTAGATAAACAATATGGTGAACTTACATTAGCTTCTGAAACAACCGAAGAGACAGGTGGATTAAAGCTTTCTGTATACACTACCGAACCTGTTGCTCACTTGTACACTGCCAAATATCTTAACGTAAAACATGGTAAAGGCGGAAGAAATTATGAAGCTTTTGGTGCGTTTTGCGTTGAAACACAACACCATCCAAATGGTATTAATATCCCTGAATTTCCAAGTACGGTGCTAAGACCTGGCGAAAATTATGCTCAGACTACTATCTATAAAATAGAAGTATCCGCATAGAAAACCTTAATTCTGGTGGTGTTCTCAGACTTTTATAGGACTAGAGTCCTATAAAAGTCCTACAAGAATCCTAGCTGAGTTTAAGTGCAGGCAAACAAGCTATAGGGAAGAATTAGAAACTAGTTTCAATTTTCTACTTAGTTTTTAGCCAAAACGTATTGTTTTTTATCGCACATCATACATTTGTACCGTTTAAGCGGTACCCAAAAAAGAACTGTCTTTACAATTCTTTGCCGAGGAATCCGGTAATCTAATGGTTTTGAGCAATTGCGACAGTAATGTTTTGTTAGTTCTGTTGTATTCTGGTCCATGGGTAACACTAATTTAACAATAATATATTACATACTAGTATTCAGAGTGTTAATTTGGATGACAATACTAAAGAGCGTTTTATTCTATTGTAAAATTAAACAATAGTTTTTTAACTTTTATTAAGACAATAAGGTAATTAGATTAATTTATCGACAAACATCCAGATGATTCGAACACTGGATATAATCACAATTACCCCAACTCCGATAAACATCTTTTTAATTGGAAGTTTACCCACCAAACGAGCTGCTAAAGGTGCTGCGATCACGCCTCCGACAATCAATCCCAGTATCGATTGCCAGTGACTAACACCTAGAATAAAGAAGAATGTAATCGCACTAGCCATGGTTACAAAAAACTCGGTTAAGCTAACTGATCCTATTACATACTTAGGTGTACGGCCTTTTGAGATCAGGGTAGAGGTAACCAATGGTCCCCATCCACCACCACCAAAAGAATCTAAAAAACCTCCGGCACCAGCAAGCCATCCGGCACGTTTTACCTTTTGTGGTTTCTGTTTTTCTTTAAATGCATTGGTTAATATTCTAATACCTAATAGCAATGTGTAAATTGAAATTACCGGTCTTATCCAACCTGAAAATGCTTCGCCCGCATATCCCAATAATATCGCTCCTGCAATTGCACCCAATACACCGGGAATTAGCAATGTTTTAAAAAGCTTTTTATTCACATTACCAAAGCGATAATGACTAAAACCTGAAGCTCCACTTGAGAACATTTCTGCAGTATGGATACTACCAGAAATTACTGCCGGATTTAAACCACCCGATAATAGGAGCGTTGTAGAGATTACCCCATAGCCCATCCCCAATGCTCCATCAACTAATTGAGCCATAAATCCTACCAGAAGCATCCATAGAAACTTCTCATCAAGTTGACTGTAAATATCTTGACCAAATGCAACAGCCTGTTCGTAAGTGAGGTTTGTATAGATAGCAAGACCGATAAACAGCGCTGCCAGTATAAAAAGGCATAGATAAGCGATTCGCTTCCATTTACTTTCTTGTAGTTTGTTGTTTACGGCTATTCTAATCTGGTTTTCGCGGATACTCATTAAATCTATCGAATTAGTCGACAATATTAATTCAACTTTCTGAATAAACAAAATTTTTATTGATAAATCTGTCGATAGCTATTGATTAATAGTGAAATAGGGGGGCTGGAAGAAGTTAATTTAACTACATCGCTGTTTTGGTAAGCAAAACCCTGGTTTTGCTTTGAAACCTGAGAAACAGTAGGATAGATGCAGTGAGCAATCCAAATGTTAAGCCATACCAAATTCCATTTACACCCATATCTAGCTTGATCCCCAAAAGATAGCCCAATGGTATACCGATAACCCAGTAAGCAACAAAGGTGATAAATGTGGGTACGTTTACATCACCAATACCTCTTAACACACCTAAACCAACCACCTGGGTGCCATCAAACAGCTGGAAAAATCCGGCAATGATAAGTAGCTGAGCAGCAATACTAATTACGGCGTTATCTTCGGTATAAAGAAAAGGCAATAAATTGTTTGCCAATATAAAAAACAGTGCTGTTATTGCCATAAACAACAATATTACATGGTAGCTAGCAATAGCTGACCGTCTCAGGTCCATAAAATTGCGTTTTCCAAAGTTATTACCAGTTTTAATGGTTGCAGCAGAAGCAATCCCACTAGCCATCATGTAGGTAATAGAAGCTAGATTTATAGCCACCTGATGAGCCGCCTGTTCCACTGCGCCTATGGTTCCGATAAGAATAGCAGCACCACTAAAGGCACTGATTTCAAAGGAATATTGTAATGCCACGGGGCCACCAATTTTTATGATTTTAAGTGCCCGTACTTTATCAAAGAAACTAAGCTTAAATTGCTTAATATAAACCTTAAAAACTGGTGATCTTAAGACATATATAGACATTACGATTGCCATAACGGTACGGTCAATCAAGGTACTCCAGCCAACACCTTTTACACCCATAGGAGCTATTCCAAACATGCCTTTAACAAAAATAACCCCCAGAACAATGTTAATTACATTACCCCAGATAGACACAAACATCGCTTGTTTGGTGAAGCCCAATCCTTCGGCAAACTGCTTAAACGTTTGAAATATCATTAATGGAATGATAGAGACACCAAGAAGGCCCAAATATGGTTTTGCATAAGCAACAACTTCAGGCGATTGACCAATATGATCTATAACCAGCAAAGTACCCAAATGCACAAAAGCATAAAGCAATAAAGAAATAAAGAAGTTTATAATCAAACTGTTAGAAAGCAGCTTACCACATTCTTCGTAGTTTTTACGCCCACTTTCCTGAGCTATTAATGGTGTTAAACCATAAGCTAGGCCCATACCCAAAACCAGGATGAGCATAAACAAGCTGTTTACCAATGAAACTGCTGCCAGCTGAATTGTACCTGCAAAATGACCTACAATAACACTATCCGCCAGGTGCGCCAGGGTATGACCTAGCTGAGAAACCACGATAGGCATCGCCAATCGCAAGTTATCAGAATAATAGGGCTTGTATTTATTATATAAGGTAGTTAGCATTTTGGCAAAAGTCGGCTATTTTATTGTGATTTATGAAAATACAGTACGCTTTTACATCACATATTTAAAATAATGATATTCAAATAACCAAGTAATCTTGTTTTACATGGTCGTAAAAAACTCTTCTTTTTCTGATGTATTGGGTTTTAAAACTCCACTTAAAATGAGGCTAACCAATATTTTCTGCGCCTGTCGGTACGAACTTCGGGTAAGCTTACTAAACTGCTTAAGGGTAATTCGGCCTTCCTGATTAAGGTGCTCAAACAACTTTTTTTCCTGTTCAGTATAAGTAATTAGTTCGCCCTCGGTTTTACCACTCTTCTTTATAACATCAACTATAATCTTACTGGCTAAAATACTTTTGTCTTTTACTCTGTAATATACCCACCATTTCTTATTTTCATCAAGCGCATAATGAGGTTTTGTATCGCTTTCAGCAATTTTTACAACAAGTACTAATTTATCATCAACATAAATCTCTTCAAAATCGGGCTCTATTGCGGGTTTACAGAACTGGTGTGCCGATTTAGTAATCATATAACGCTCCTCATCTTCAGATTTTACACCTTTAATGCTGCCATCATCGGCCACCCCAATAAGCAGCTGCCCGCCCTTATTATTGGCAAATGCAACCAGACTTTTGGCAATTTTTTCGTTATTAGTAATCGTCTTCTTGAAATCCAGTGTCGTTCCTTCGCCTTGCAAAATTAGTTTCCTGATATTCATTTTGTGTATGTTCTTAAGCGAATAGTGATATTTAATAAGCTATCCTGGGTTGCTCGCCCTGATGAAGATTGCGTACATAAACCTCGTTCATTACCGTTGCGCATATCTCACCTTCTGCATTAGTGATCTCCATTGGATAAGCTTTAACAAATTTCCCTGAAGTATTTAAGGCTTCGATGGCATCATTCAGCATGTCATCTGTAACGGTTATGGTAAAGTATAAATTACCTCTGCCAGGCTTTAAATATTGTATCGAAGCACTCTTTAACCAAACTCTCACTTTAAAACCTTCTCTTTGAAGCAATTGATCAAAAAGTAAAGCATAAAATGGATCTGTGGCTGCATAGATTGTACCACCAAATATAGAGCCGTTATAGTTTTTATTAAAGATGCTTTTATTGATTTTCACATCAACACCCCTAAATCCTTTGTGAAATTTTTTAACCCATATACGCTGAAACAGCATGGGAGGGTATAAACACAAGCCCCACTTAAGGGTTTTCTCTGATACAACCATGATGCTTAAATATCAGAAAGTTTATTGAACTATGAAATTTTATGTAGCAGGATAAAGTAATTTTTTAGTAAATTAGAGTATGTATATATATGACACCCTTACAGCTGCTGTATCTGACCTTGAAAAACGGGGTTATGAGTACGATTTTACGCTTAGCGCAGAATTTATTGAGTGCAAATCCATAGATATGCAGTTAATGCCTGAGGAATTTGAGATTGATGAATTTTACAGATTTGAAGGTATGAATGATCCCGATGATAGCGCCGTGATCTATGCCATATCATCACCTGTAGGAAATCTGAAAGGGGTATTGATTGATGCTTATGGTGCTTATGCCGAAAATGTTTCGCCAGAACTGCTTGATAAATTAAAAATGCATCAGTAAAAATCCGCTTTGTTGTTATTCTCGTTTATAGGTGAAGAAAACGAAATACTTAAAACAACAAAACGAAATTTTATGAAAAAGCAATTTTTAAGTTTAACTGCAGGTTTAGCCTTATTGGCCCTTGTTTCAGCTTGTAACTCTTCTAAAACAGCAGAAACGACTACTGATACTTCAATGACTACTGTTGATACTACCGTAGTTGTAGAAAAAGGAGTTGAAGTTGGTGGAGCAATGATGGTTCCTTCAAAAAACATTGTAGAAAATGCGATGGGGTCAAGTGATCATACCACGCTTGTAGCAGCAGTAAAAGCAGCTGGTTTAGTTGAAACTTTAAGTGGAACTGGTCCTTTCACGGTATTTGCGCCAACCAATGAAGCATTTGCAAAATTGCCAGCCGGGGCGGTTGATAATCTGTTAAAACCAGAAATGAAAAAAGACCTGACCAGTGTACTAACTTATCACGTGGTTCCAGGTAGCTATAAATCTTCTGATCTAAAAAATGGAATGGAACTTACCACTGTTCAAGGTCAGAAACTCAAATTAACTGAGAAAAATGGCGAATGGTGGGTCAACGATGCAAAAATTACCATCGCTGATGTGATTTCCAGTAATGGGGTAACCTTTGTAATAGATGGTGTTTTAATGCCGAAAAAATAAATAATAGTTAATTTTTTAAAGGCTTTTCTGATAAAACGGAAAGGCCTTTTTTTGTGTTATTCATTGATCAGTTTAAAATAATTTAAAACTTTTAGGGTTTGGCCTTGTTGATTGTGCAGTACGTAAACTAAAATCAATCCTATGAAAAAGTTAATTTTAAGTCTTGCATTTGCTGGATGCTTAACAATAGCGGCATCCTCCTGCAATTCAACAAAGAATATGTCGGGGACAACAGACAGCACCGCTGTCGATACAAACATTAAACCCGTTGACACTACTAAAAAAATGCCTGTTGATACTACAAAAACACTACCTGATACAACTATAAAGCAATAGCAGGCTTTAAAACGAGCAATTATAAAAACCGTGTATTTAAGCTTATTTTGCTTAGATACACGGTTTTTTTATGAAATGTTTTATCAGAAATAAATTTGTTTGTACTTTCAGCAACCAAACAAACTTTATATGATTAACAGCAAACAGAATAAGGGCGTATTCTTATTAATTCTGGTAGCCTCATTGGGCTATTTTGTAGATATATACGACCTGCTTTTATTCCTCATTATTAAAAACAAAAGCTTAGCCTCGTTAGGTGTTCCGGCAGATAAAATTACCGAAACCGGGCTGTATTTAATGAACTGGCAAATGGCCGGCTTACTTATCGGAGGAATTTTCTGGGGAGTTCTGGGAGATAAAAAAGGCAGACTTTCTGTATTGTTTGGCTCTATAATCATGTATTCTCTGGCTAATATTGCCAACGGATTCGCAACCACCATCCCAATGTATGCCGCACTTAGGTTTATTGCCGGCATTGGTCTGGCGGGTGAGCTTGGAGCAGGCATTACACTGGTTAGTGAAAGTATGAGTAAGGAAAAGAGAGGCTACGGTACCATGCTGGTAGCCGGAATTGGTCTTATGGGCGCAGTGGCAGCTTATATAGTAGGTGATCTTTTTGAATGGAGAACAGCTTTCTTTGTTGGGGGTGGTCTGGGCATCATTCTATTGCTATTAAGATTTGGTGTTTTTGAATCCGGATTATTTGAAAAAATGTCAAAAAAAGAGGTTGCAAAAGGCAATTTCTTTATGCTGTTTTTTACCTGGAAACGATTCTTAAAGTACTTAAGCTGCATACTCATTGCTGTTCCGCTATGGTTTGTAGTAGGTATTCTTGTTGGTATTGCGCCTGAATTTGGCAAAGCTTTAAACGCGGTAGACATTCTTGACAATGGAAAAGGTGTAATGTTTACTTACATCGGTATTTCACTGGGCGACTTTTTAAGTGGTGCACTGAGTCAGGTTTTTAAAACCCGTAAAAAGATAGTTTTCATATTTATAACCCTTACATTCTGCACCATGTTGGTGTACCTGTTAAACACAGGATGGACGGCAACCGGTTTTTATACCTTATGTGTGTTCTTTGGTTTGTTTACAGGTTACTGGGTAGTGTTTGTAACCATCGCCGCAGAGCAGTTTGGAACAAACCTGCGTGCCACAGTAACTACCAGCGTTCCAAATATGGTAAGAGGTTCTTTAATTCTGGTAACCATATTATTTCAGTTTTTAGTAGTAAAAATGGGTATTGTAAACGCAGCATTGTGTTTGGCAGTACTCACAGTAGGACTTGCATACATCGGTTTGTATAATTTAGATGAGACTTACGGTCGTGATTTGAATTTTGAAGAGGAGTAGTGTCAAAAAAATGTACTATCTGAAAATTAAAGGAATGATGCCTTTTTATTAAGGTTAACTTTGGTGTATAGTTTTAAAGAAATGGTGTTTAAAGATAGAGTAGTTGAGGCTTATCAGCAAATTCAGGATCAGATTTGCAAAAGCCTGGAGTTGGCGGATGGTAAAGCCAAATTTGAAGAAGAGATTTGGAATAGAGATGGTGGCGGCGGTGGTCGTACCCGTATTATGCAACATGGCAATGTTATTGAAAAAGGTGGAGTTAACTTTTCTGCTGTTCATGGTAAATTGCCCGATGCAATAAAAAAGGCATTTAAAGTAGATAGCGATGAGTTTTTTGCAACAGGCGTATCTATTGTAATGCACCCAAACAATCCATTTGTACCGATTATCCACATGAATATCAGGTACTTTGAGATGAACGATGAAACAAGATGGTTTGGTGGCGGTATAGATCTGACCCCACATTATATTATCGATACTGATGCCAGGTATTTCCATCACCTTTTAAAGCAAACCTGCGACCAATTTGATGCTTCTTTTTACCCTAAATTTAAAGCTCACGCAGATGATTATTTCTTCATTAAACATCGTGAAGAAACAAGGGGAGTAGGCGGTATTTTTTACGACAGATTGAAACCCGAAAACACAGGTTTATCATTTGATCAGCTTCTTGATTTTTCCATCGCCGTTGGCAATACATTTATCCCTGCATATACTGAACTGATTGATAGAAACAGAGATAAGGAATTTGATGAGCATCAACAGGAATGGCAATACCTACGAAGAAGCAGGTATGCTGAATTTAATTTGGTATATGATGCCGGAACAAAATTTGGTCTTGAAACCAATGGTAGAATTGAATCAATATTGATGAGTTTGCCACCGATGGCCAAATGGGTATACAATCACCAGCCCCTTCCTGACAGCGAAGAATCGTATACTTTAAGCAAGCTTAAAAAAGGCATTGAATGGGCCTGATAATAGCCTAATTTTTACTTTAAAATTTTTCCACAATGCGCCTTAATGGCGCTTTTTTTATTAGATTCGCAAGGTTATAAGAATACCACATTTAAATCGTTCTTAAGGAACATTACTATTTATGGCAGAAGATTTAGAAAATCAAGAAAACGACAAAATAATAAGGATCGATATTGACGAGCAAATGAAATCAGCTTACATCGATTATTCGATGTCGGTTATCGTATCAAGGGCTCTACCTGATGTACGTGATGGATTAAAACCTGTACACCGCCGGGTGTTATTCGGTATGCTCGATTTAGGATTAGCAAACAATAAACCATATAAAAAATCTGCGCGTATTGTAGGTGAGGTACTGGGTAAGTATCACCCACATGGTGATTCATCTGTATACAATACCATGGTAAGGATGGCTCAGGAATGGAGCTTACGTTACTTGATGGTTGAAGGACAAGGTAACTTTGGATCAATTGATGGTGACTCTCCGGCAGCAATGCGTTATACGGAGGCTCGTTTCCAGAAGATAGCTGAAGATATGCTAGCTGATATCAATAAAGATACAGTAGATTTTCAGTTTAACTTTGATGATTCATTACAGGAACCTACAGTTCTTCCTTCAAAAGTCCCGAACTTATTAATCAACGGATCATCGGGTATTGCAGTAGGTATGGCTACAAATATGCCTCCTCACAACATTACTGAAACAATTAATGCAACTATAGCCTATATTGAAAACAATGAGGTTACTGTTGCTGAATTGATGAAACATATCAAAGCACCGGATTTTCCAACAGGAGCCATAATTTATGGCTACAATGGTGTTCAGGAAGCATTTGAAACAGGAAGAGGCCGTATCGTTATGCGTGCCAAAGCTGAAATTGAAACAACAAAAGACCGCGAAACCATTATCGTTACTGAGATACCTTATCAGGTAAACAAAGCAATGATGATCGAGCGTACTGCTGAACTTGTTGGTGAGAAAAAAATTGAGGGAATTTCGAACATTAAGGATGAATCTAATAAAGATGGTATCCGTATTGTTTATGAGATTAAACGCGATGCCAATGCTTCAATAGTATTAAACAACTTATTTAAGCAAACTGCTTTACAGACCTCATTTAGTGTAAATAACATTGCACTTGTTAAAGGTAGACCTCAATTACTAAACTTAAAAGATCTAATTCAATATTTCGTTGAGCACCGTCATGAAGTGGTGATTCGCAGAACGAAGTTTGAATTGTCTGAAGCACAAAAACGTGCACATATCTTAGAGGGCTTATTAATTGCGCTTGATCATTTAGATGAAGTAATTAAATTGATCCGTAACTCAAATACTCCGGAAGAAGCGAGAGTAGGTTTGATGGAGAAATTTGGATTAAGTGATCTTCAAGCCAGAGCTATTCTTGATATGACACTCCGCAGGTTAACCGGTCTGGAGCGTGATAAAATTAAAGATGAGTACAACGAGTTAATGAAACTTATTGAATACCTACAGTCTATTTTAGATGATGAAGGTAAACGTATGGAGATCATCACCAATGAGCTTATTGAAATGAGAGATAAATACGGTGATGAGCGTAGAACTCAGATCGTACACTCTGCAGAAGACATGAGCATGGAAGACTTCATCGAAGACGAGGATGTAGTAATTACCATCTCTCATGAAGGCTATATCAAACGTACTCCTGCAACTGAATACCGTACTCAGGGAAGAGGTGGAAAAGGTTCAAAAGGCAGTGATTCAAGAAATGAAGATTTCATTGAACACATGTTAATTGCATCAAACCATAATTACATGTTGTTCTTTACAGAAACCGGTCGTTGTTTCTGGTTAAGAGTATACGAAATTCCTGAAGGCTCTAGATTAAGTAAAGGAAGAGCAATACAGAACATCATTAATATCCCTAAAGAAGAAAAAATTAAAGCCTTTATTAAGGTTAAGAACCTTAAAGATCAGGAGTACCTTGAGAATAACTATATTATCATGTGTACCAAAAAAGGAACAATTAAGAAAACTTCTCTAGAGGCCTATTCGAGACCTAGGGTTAATGGTATCAACGCTATAAACATTAATGAAGGAGATCAGTTACTTGAGGCAAGCTTAACTACCGGAACAAGTGAAATTGTTATGGCATTACGCTCTGGAAGGGCAATTCGCTTTAACGAGGAGAAAGTTAGACCTATGGGTAGAACTGCTACCGGAGTTCGTGGTGTAACGCTTGCACATGAGAATGATGAAGTAGTTGGCATGATTGCTGTTAATGATCCGGGAGCTACTGTTCTTGTTGTATCTGAAAAAGGTTACGGTAAACGTACTGACATCGAAGATTACCGTGTTACAAACAGGGGTGGTAAAGGTGTTAAAACCATTAACGTTACTGAAAAAACCGGAACTCTTGTTGCAATTAAAAACGTAACTGATGCAGATGACTTGATGATCATCAACAAATCAGGTATCGTGATTAGAATTGTAGTTAGCGAATTAAGAGTAATGGGAAGAGCAACGCAAGGTGTTCGCTTAATTAACTTAAAAGGTAACGACGAAATTGCTTCTGTTGCTAGAATAGATCATGATGAGGATGAAGTTGAAGAAACAACTGAAAGCCACATTGTGGTAGACGGCGAGGCGCTTGAAGCGGCTCCTGAAGAGGAAGCCACTGAAGAAGCTGGCGAAGAGGAAGCAGATGATGAAGGTGCTGAAGAGGAAACTGAAGATTAAAAATCAAAATTGTTGAACATATATTAAATAAAATGAAAAAGATACTTTTTAGTTTATTATTTGTAGGTGTTGCCACACTTGCTAATGCGCAAAAGAGTGAAGTAGAAGCTGCCAAAAAACAATGGGCACTTTTGTCTCTAAACAAAGACAAAACTTTGGCTGACAATTTAAAAACTTTGAATGAAGGCTTAGGTCATACTGACAAAGCAATTGCTCATGAAAAATCTAAAGACTTAGTAGAATCATGGTCGTACAGAGCATTATTTGCATCAAGAATCGCTTTAGTTGATTCATTAGATGCTGCTAATTCTTCTGCAAATCAAAAGATCGCTGAAGAGGCTTTAGAAAAAGCAAAAGCTTTAGATACTAAAGGCGCTGAAAAGGATAACATTGAAAATGCAAGGTTAACTATTCAAGATGCAATGAGAAACAGAGGAATCTATGCTTATCAAAAGAAAGATTTTGCTGGTGCCTTAGCCGCATTTAATGAAGTAACTGCTAGAAACCCTACAGACACAGCAATGTTTATCAACGCAGGTGTTGTAGCAAAAGAAGCAAAAAACTATCCTGAGGTAGTTAGAAACTTTAAAAAAGCTATTGAGTTAAATTACAAAGATTCTAAAATGCTTTACTCCGACATCATCAAAACTTCTTTTGATGAGATAAAGGATAGCGTTGCGGGTATTGCCTTGCTACAAGAAGCATCGGCTAAATATCCTGAGGATCCTTATTTCATCGGTGTTGAAACTGACATCTATCTAAAAAGAGGAGATATCGCTAAATCTCAGGAAATGTTAAATAAATTGGTAGCAAAAGAGCCTAAAAATGCTAACTATCAATCTTTGCTTGGAGATACTTACTACAAACAAGCATTAGCAATCCAAACTCAAAGAAATGCTTTAGATCCAAAGAAAACTAAAGAATTTAATGAGTTGGGTATTAAAATGACTAAATTCATTGATCAGGCAATCCCTTATTACAAAGCAGCCCTTGATATTGATCCAAAACATGTAAATACTTTGGAAAACTTAGCAATCATTTATGCGTTTAAAAATGATAACGTTAATTATGAAGCCATTAAAAAAAGACTGTCTCAGTTAAAATAAGGACAATAGTTTTTTTTGAATATGAAAAGAGGGATAGGTTTATCCCTCTTTTTTTTTAAGTTTGTATTATGAGTAAGATATCTTTTTTTAGCACTATATTTTTAGTTATAACAACTTGCAATCTGGCTTTTTCTCAAAAGAGTCAACTTTTAATTGCCAGAAATAGCGTGGGTAAATTACAAATGGCCATCAACAAAAAGCAGGATGCCAATGCACAGCTTGGGATAATAGGGGAAGGGATAAGGGCAAGTGAGGCTGCACAGAATGATAAAAAGACAAAAAAATGGCCTGAAACCTGGGCAATAAAAGCTTATTTAAGCTCGTATGTTGCAATAACAGATCCAAATGAAGGTAATTCAGATAAATATTTTGCTTCGGCTATCGATGCAATTGATTCGGCAAAAAGATTAGATAGATTCCAAACTAATACACGTTTAATACAAGCTGCAGTATACAATATCAATATAAAGAAACAAGAAAAAGCAAATGCTGCGTTTGCAAAAAATGATTTCACTGCAGCATTTGGTTTACTGAAAGAAGTGAGTGATTTTTTCCCAAAGGATACAGCTTTGGCAATAAATACAGCCCTAGCTGCGCAAAACATCAGAGGATTTGACAATGCCTTAGAATATTTTAAAAGAGCCAAAGAAAATGGTGCAAAAAACCCAGCTATATTTCAGAATCTTGCGAACATTTACACTTCAAAACTAGATGTAGATCAAGCGATTAAAACGCTTGAAGACGGTATAAGGCTAAATCCAGGTGACGTTAATCTTAATAATAATTATATAAACTTATTGCTTGACAATGAAAGATACAATGAAGCAGCAAAGGTTATTGAAAACACACTTAAAGCTGATACTTCAAACAAACTATTGTATTTCTTGTATGGATACCTGCACCAAACCGGTTCTGGCTTGGGAACTGCGGAATTAGCATACAACAAAGCGCTTGGCATTGATGAAAATTATTTTGATGCTTTGTATCAGTTAGGCGTTGCTTACATACAATCTGCCAATGAAGCTTTAAAATTAAATAGCGCTGATAAAAACCAAAAGTTTACATCGTTCATAAACAGAGCTGAAGTTTCTTTGCTACAAGCTCATGAAATCAATCAGAATGATAAACCGACGGTTCAGCTGTTGATAGAAATCTACACCCGAAAGAACAAACTTGATAAAGTTCAGGAGCTTAAATCTAAGCTGGAAGAATTCTAATATCTAATTTCATTTTAAAACATTATTATTAATAATACCCCTTCTAAAGGGGGTATGTATTTTATTACTTAACATAATATTAATTATAATTCTTTATATGGATCAGCTTGGCTTGGTGCAAATTCCATGGTTATTTATGAGTTGTCCAATTCAATCGATGAGTGTTAACAAAACAATAGATGATTCTAAAGAGATATTAATACAAAAAATCTGATACATTGAAAATCAATTTATTTGCAGCTAATCAGGTTACGGAAAAGGTTTACCCTACGGGTCAAGTCTAGGTTCATTAACAGACACGATCAATCATAGGCCGATAAAAGCTGGATGGAACCGCTGGGATAAATTACATCAGACTGAACATATTACTATCCTTTTTTATTGATGCCAGCCGGAAAACTAGCTGATAAGCTAAAGCCCGCCCTTGGTCACTACATACTTGGCCTTCTTAGATATAATCCATTTAAGATTGCCTTTGGTGTTCGGACCTGTGATTTCAAGCATATATTCTGTAGCGTTTACTGTCGACTTCGGGTAGCTCTTATCGATAAAGTATTCCATTTTGCCGGTTCCGGTACCTGTCCCGATTAGCTTAACCATTTTACCCTGAGCTTCTTTTTCAACGTTCAAACTAAATGCTGATGTAATATCAAAATAGGCCAAGTTACCTTTTATAGCGATAAGTTTATAGGTCACCTTCGTCGGATAATTCATATCAATACCAAAATCAGGCATATTCATGGCATTCACATCCTCATCCTGACTAAACGTATCACCTACTTTCATCGGCCGATCTGGAAAATTTAAATGTTTTGGCATTCCTCCTGTTAAGTGACTAACTGCATTTTTGACATCATCGGCGGCCGTGGCTGTATCCAAAGACATTTTACCTGCTGCGTCAATTTTTCCATTAACCCTTATCCCTTCAACTGGAGGCATTGGAGGTATTGGGGCCTCAGCTCCATTTAATGTAGTTTTTGTTGAAAATTTACGACCGATCAGCGCGACCGGAAATCTACCAGCAGTCATGGCATCCGCTTTTAGGGTGATACCCCATTCAGTGGTCACGACCATAATTAAGGGATGGTCTGTCATGTCTGCTTTTTTCTCTGCACCGACACTCTGGTCAATTAAGATGACTTTCAAATCGATAGAGTCCTTAGAGACAATTTCGTAGGTATGCGCAGGCAAGTATTTGATCTTAAAAAGTATAGGTTTTTGTGCTTTGGCTATTGCAGACAGCAAGACAAGAACAATGAGCAGGCTAGTTTTAGGCATAAGAGTCATTAATTTGTTTTCGTAATATACTATAAAATCTTACATTCAACAATTCTGGCCTTAAGTCAGCATAGTTCACCAAAAGTGACGAAGAACCACTATGCAGCGGAATATCCAACAGTAAATCATTATTAAACTAATTACCTGAATCAAAGCTATTATCGTCCTCTAAATATCGAATAGCTTTTTGGCCAAAAGAAGTTATTGCCTTTTTTATGTCGCTCAATGTTTTATACTCTCTCGATTTGGATAGGTGGTTTAATAAGGAAGTTCCAGTGACTCCATATTCAATGCTCAAAGCTCTTTTTTCCTGTGAAGAAGGTAAAAGCAGTTCTATCCAATTTAGTATTCTCCTATTAAATTCAGGTATTCCTTCTATATTTTTTTTCATCATATCTATTTATGTGTTTGTTGGAAATCACAATTTTTTTTGGACACCACATTTACTATTTTCGTTGGACAAACAAAGAACCTTTAAAGCAAGTACGACGTCTCAATCATGAATAAGTATCTTACATTTAGTCTCTCCATCGCTTTTATTTCTTGGATCATTGGCATGATCATTACTGCTCTACTTTCAAAAACTGACTTTTATCAGCAAAGGCTATCAAACCTAAACTTCATCAAAGATGAGAAGGTTAATGAAATGCTTGGCCTGGAGCCGTTCAAATGGATAATCATGAATAGCTTCTTTAAGTATTTAAATCCCAAGTTATCAATCACAAAAAGAATTTTGATGAGTGAGCTGGGAGAATATAGGTTAGAAATGACGAAAGCTGAACTCAGTCATCATTTTGCCTTCCTGTTCATGGGGATATTCATCCTAATCAAAATAATCCACGGCTTGTACCTTTTTGCCATAGTGATGCTGATAGTCAATATTTTAATGAACCTGTATCCAAGTTTATTGCAACAGCAAAACAAAAGACGAATTGATCGATATCTCTATATATTGAATCAACGATCACTCTAGAACCTTATTCGCTGACTTGATTAGAAAATGTAGCATTTTAGTTTTAAGGTAATGTGATTCATAGGTCTTACTATCAGATTTTTTATTATTTTGCAATAAGTGATTTGCTAATACATAGTTTTAAAAATTGTCAAATTATTGGTATTTGATCCGCTAAATTTGCAATATGTTTGATCGTCCCATAAGAAGTATTCATGATTTCCTACTCAGCACGTACTTTGCTGATGGCCTGAGAATTACACTTGGTATACTTTGTCCATCCTTAATTCTTGCCCAATTTGGAATGCTTCAATTTGGAATGACTGTATCATTAGGTGCACTCTGTGTGAGTGTTGTTGATTCACCAGGTCCAATTATACATCGCAGAAATGCAATGTTAATTACGACAGTTTTAATTACACTCATATTTATAGTAGTTGGCCTTACAAATAAAAACATCTATTTTACTGGTGTTGTAATTGCTGTTTTTAGCTTTGTGTTCTCCATGTTTTTTCTTTATGGATTGAGGGCTGCTTCAATTGGAACAGCTGCATTGTTGATCATGGTATTAAGTATCGATGACATTAGACCATGGACCGAAGTTTTATTCTCTGCCTTGCTTATTTTTGCTGGCAGTGTTTGGTATACGCTTCTTAGTTATTTTTTCTATAGATTAAGACCATTTCGTCTTGTTCAACAAACACTCAGTGATTCAATTCACTCCGTAAGTGAGTTTTTACGTGCGAAAGCCAAATTTTATCGTCAAAACACTGATTATGATGATAATTATGCTGAATTGCTTCAGTTACAAGTTACTGTACACGAAAAGCAGGATGCTGTCAGGGAAGTTTTATTTAAAACTAGAGAAATAGTTAGAGAAACAACTCCGGAAGGCAGGTTCCTCCTACTCGTTTTTGTGGATATGGTAGATCTGTTTGAGCAAGTCATGTCTACTTATTACAATTACAAACAGCTTCATGAACAGTTCGATGCCTCAGGGATCTTAACTCACTATGAATCAGTAATTATAAAGATTGCAGATGAATTAGATGATATTGCTTTCTCTTTAAAAACGGGCAGTACCCCTAGCCTACCTAATTCCCTAATTGAAGATGTGGCTAAGCTAAAAGATGAGATCAGTTTACTTGAAGTTAATAATACGACAAGCCAATATAATACATTAGGAATCATAGCTTTAAAGAATATTGAAGTAAACATAGAGAATATCCTATCTAGGATTAAAACCATTAATGGATATTTCAATAAAAGTGAGAAAAAGAACCTGAAGCCGCGTAAAATTGAAGTAGAGCGGTTTATTACAAGACAAAACATAGATCATAAACTACTTTTTGAGAACATAACTTTTAGCTCTTCAACTTTCAGACATTCCTTAAGGGTAGCTATAGTAATGTTGATTGGCTTTATCGTCGCAAAATCTTTAAGTTTTTCACATAGTTACTGGATACTATTAACCATACTTGTTATATCTAAGCCTGGCTTCAGCCTGGCTAAAAAGAGAAATATAGAACGTCTGGTAGGTACAGTCATTGGTGCTTTTGTTGGTATGGGAATATTGGTCTATATCCATGATAAGAACACCTTATTTGTGATATTACTAGTTTGCATGATAGGCTGCTATAGTTTTCAGCGCAAAAATTATGTAGTAAGCGTGCTGTTCATGACACCATATATACTGGTTTTATTTGATTTTCTTGGACTTGGAGGGCTCTCTTTGGCTCGCGAAAGAATCTATGACACGCTAATAGGCTCAGGTATTGCTTTACTCGCCAGTTATTCATTATTTCCAAATTGGGAATATGAGAAGCTCAAAGAAGCTATGACGGATACCCTCACCGCCAACATAAAATACTTTGAGCAGGTTAAGCTGTTTTATTCTGAGCAGGTTACCGACCTTACCAACTATAAAGTAGCTAGAAAAGAAATTTATGTAGCAACGGCCAACCTTGCGTCTTTGTTTCAGCGAATGTTTTCTGAACCAAAAAGTAAGCAGATTTTGATGAAAGAATTACATCAGTTTACAGCGTTAAATCACCTTTTGTCATCATACATAGCAACTTTATCACTGTACAGCAAAGAGCATGCTTTTGTATTCCCCGAATTTGATGAGTTAAATCCAATAACGCAAAATACGGTCTATCTCTTAAATCTGGCTAATGAGAATTTACTAAAGAATACTGGTGTTGTAAATAATGTTCCACTGATTAGAAGAAATATAAGCACTGTTCCAGAGGAACAAAGTGATGCAATAATTATTGCAGAACAGTTCGATATGATCCAAAAAGTTGCATATGACATCTATAAACTTTCAGAAAAAATCAAAATATAAAACTTTAGCCCTGCCGATGTTGTTATAGTTCCATTGTTTAAATAATAAATATGGAAAAACTATATACTGCATCCGTAATCGCTAAGGGCGGTCGTGATGGACATATCAAATCTAGTGACGGAATAATAGAATTCGATTTAAGAAAGCCAAGAGAGCTTGGTGGACAAGGTGGAGCTACAAATCCAGAGCAGTTATTTGCTGCTGCCTGGGGAGCATGTTATTTAGGCGCATTAGGTTCAATTGCACAACATGATGGCGTTGATACATCAGAAGCGACTGTAGATGTTCAGGTTTCTTTTAATAAAGATGGTAACTCCTTTGTTTTATCAGCAGACTTAGATGTCCACATCCCTGGGATAAGTACAGAAGAAGCTCAGCATCTTGCCGAAAAAGCACACAGGGCATGCCCCTATTCTAAAGCTACAAAAGGCAATATTGAAACCAGAGTTACAGCGCTATAAATTATAACTTAATCACAAAAAAAAAGTTCTATGGCAAATACACCACAGAACTTTTTTTTTGTGATTAAGTTATAATGCTACTAAACTGTAGCTTCAGGTTGTTTATCTGCAATAGTATTTGCTGGCCTGCCGTTTTTAAAGGCATCACGCGTTTTTAAGCCTAACAATTCAAACATAGCCATATCATCAACAAAGGCCGGATTTGGTGTAGTCAATAATTTATCACCTGCAAAAATTGAACTTGCGCCTGCCATAAAGCAAAATGCCTGCTCAAGCGTACTCATTTCATTTCTACCAGCCGAAAGACGAACAACCGAATTTGGCATTACAATACGAGCTGTAGCAATCATTCTAACCATATCCCAAATTGGAACACGTGGTTGCGACTCAAGCGGCGTCCCTTTTACAGGAACCAGCGCATTTACCGGAACAGACTCAGGATGAACAGCCATATTAGCCAATGTTTGTAGCATAGAAACGCGGTCTTCCTCAGTTTCGCCTAATCCAATAATACCACCGCTACATACCGTTAATTTTGCTTTACGTACATTTTTTATAGTATTTAAGCGATCGTCATAAGTACGGGTAGAGATGATACGTTTATAATCATCTTCTGAAGTATCGATATTGTGGTTGTAAGCATACAAGCCTGCATCTGCAAGTCGCTGAGCCTGGTTTTCTGTAAGCATACCAAGGGTACAACATACCTCCATATCCATATCATTTACAGCCTTTACCATTTCAATTACACGGTCAAAGTCACGGTTATCACGTACTTCGCGCCATGCTGCCCCCATACACAAACGTGATGCACCACCCTCTTTAGCTTTAACTGCGGCGCTTACTACCTGCCCAACCTGCATGAGTGGCTGAACCTCTAAATCCGTGTGATAGCGAGCTGCCTGAGGGCAATAAGAGCAATCCTCTGCACAACCACCTGTTTTAATTGAGATCAAAGAACTCACTTGCACTTCAGAGTAGTCTTTATTCTCGCGGTGTATTGTTGCGGCCTCGTAAACGAGATCCAAAAATGGCTTATGATATATGGCTGATATTTCTTCTTTTGTCCAGTTGTGTTTTGTTGGTTGCATATAATAATGAATAATAGAATTAAAGTAAAAGTTTGCTTGCTAATCCCAGCAGCAGTAAAAATCCGAAAACATCTGTAAATGTTGTAATAATTATTGAAGAAGCAATGGCCGGATCAATTCCAACCCGCTTTAAAATTAATGGAATACCCGCTCCTGTTATTCCGGCTATTAATAAATTACCTGTCATGGCCAGGAAAATCACCAACCCAAGCATTGGATTAGAGTCAAAGAATACGGCAAATAGAAATACGATTAACCCGGTTACCGCACCGTTTATTAAGCCTACAGTAACTTCCTTTAAAACTGTTCTGTAAGCCTGGTTATCGGTCAGGTCATATAATGAAATCCTTCTTACCGTTACAGCAAGCGCCTGCGTGGCTGCATTACCGCCCATTCCGGCAATAATTGTCATGTAAGCAGGTAATACTTCAATAAGTTTAATGGTAGGCTCAAAATGACGGATAACGCCTGAAGCAAGAAACGCTGTCCCTAAGTTTAATATCAACCACGGTAAACGCGATTTCACAGCCTCAATCCAGTTACCACTTAGTTCCTCATCCTCTGATACCCCTGATATTTTTAGTATATCCTCGGTATTTTCATCTTCCAGAACGTCGATAACATCATCAAAAGTTACGCGTCCGAGCAACTTCATGTCGTTATCCAAAACGGGAATACTGGTGATGTTGTACTGCGAAATAAGCCTCGCAACCTCTTCCTGATCCGTATCAGGATGAACCCATGCAACCTCAGCCTTAACAAGTTCAGTTATTTTTACATTACCTTTAGCTTTGATGATGTCCTTTAAAGAAACAATCCCCTGAAAGGTATTTTCATCATCAATAACATAAACGGTATAAAACTCTTCAATTTCTTCACTTTGGCGGATGATCTCGTCGATTGCATCCTTTTTGGTAAGATTTAAATTGATACGGATAAACTCCGTATTCATCAAACCACCGGCGGTTTCTTCGTGGTAACTTAATAAGTTACGGATGCTGGAAGCATCATCTTCACTCAGGTCGCCAAGAATCTCTTTCTGCTCGTGTTCCTCCAGCTGAGAAATGATGTCTGTCGCATCATCATAATCTAGCTCTTCAACAATCTCTGTACGTTTATCTGGATGAAGCTGAAGTAAAAGTTCCTCAGGATGTGACTCTTCGTGCATTTCTGAGATAACTTCAGAAGCAATCTCTACAGATAAGAGATTGATAATGCGCTGCCTATCTTCTTTAGTTAAACTTTCGAATAAGATCGCAATTTCAGACGCGTGATATTCTTCGAGGATAACCTTTAGTTCCTCATCGCTACGGCCTAAAGCAGCCTTAATCTTAGATACGTCTGTTTTGTCTAGATCGAAAGATTGCATAAGCCGCTAAGGTAAGAATAATCAACCCTATTTAAACCATCCTTTACGCCAGAAATATATGATTTGTGCTACTGCAATAAGCCCCATACCAACCATTGTATATAAATAACCATGCGCTGCGTACAACTCAGGCATGTTTTTGGGCAGTAATTTACCGGTAACCGGATCCTGAATGGCGAAGTTCATTCCGTAAATTCCTGCTATAAAAGTCAAAGGAATGAAGATGGATGAGATAATGGTAAGCACCTTCATAATCTCATTCATTCGGTTACTTATCATAGATAAATACATGTCCAGATTACTAATGGAGATCTCCTTTAAGGATTCAACAACATCAATTATCTGAATACAATGATCGTAAGCATCTTTAATATAGAGTCTTGTCTGTTCAGTAACTAAAGTACTGTCACTTCTCAGTATATCATTCAGTTTATCCCGTTCTGGCCAAACTACCCTTCTTATACCAATCAGATTTCTTTTAATCATTTGCGTGTCGAACATCACTGATTTATCTGGTTTATCAAACAAACGATCTTCCACGGCATCCAGATCCTCACTCCAGGCATTTAAAATCACAAAATAAGTATCTACAATGATGTCCATTAAGGCATACATTAAATAACTGCTTCCTGCAATTCTGATGTTGCCTTTTCCGCCTCTCAACCTTGCTCTTATAGGTTCCAGACAGTCCTCGTAGGTTTCCTGAAGTGTAAATAATGCATTGTCTGTTAATAAAAAAGATACCTGTACATTATCCAGTTCCTTGTTTTCATCCAAATTAAGCATTCTGCTTACGGCAAAATCATATCCCTCATACTCCTCAAACTTAGGTCGCTGGTAAGTTCTCGTGATGTCCTCCAAAACAAGCTTATTTACATTAAAATCACTGGATAAAGTCTCAAACATTTCAAGAGAATTGTATCCTTTAATCTCAATCCAAAACGTAAAACTCTTATCAGCAACTATTTGAGCTACATTACTTAAAGAACTAAGTTCTTTAACCTCGTAGAGCTCTGCATTGTATTTATATAGCTTAATTACAGGTTTTAAAGCATTTTCATCAATGAAAATTAATCCCGGACTAGAGCCCGCTGCCGGCAGCGAATACTTTTTATGCTTATGATGTTTACGTTTTGCCTGTTTACTCATACTATATATATGATTTAGCTTGTGGACCTTGGTTAAACAACAAGTCTACCATACTTAAATTTGGTTTAAACCCTTCTCTATCATCGAACACCTGAAAATAAGGCTTATATATTGTATTGTCCTCAACATTTTTAAAATGTATTTTATTGGTTCTATAGTCCAACTCTGAGGGAACATCATCAATATATTCAGTTGTAAAATCCAGTTTTACATTCTGTTTTAGCTGTTTCAACAACCAATCCAATATTTCAAGGTTGTAATCAAACAGGAATTCATACTTTTTATTATAAAAACGAGCGAACTCATCCTCATAAAACTCGAAGTACGCAGAATTGCGATAGCAACTCTCAAGGCTCTTCCAATGTAGCCTTTGCCAGTTAAAATCGTTACTAATTTTAACGTCTTTAACCTTTGTATGTACTTTTTCGCCCCTAATAACGGGCACAATAAGATCCAGGCTTCCGTTTGGTGAGTATATTCTTGCTCTGTTTCTGTAGGTTTGTTTGGGGAAATGCTCTTCCTTTTCAATCAAAAAGTTACCCTCAAAGTCTTTTAAACCAGAAAAATAACTAATAGGTGGAAGATAAAAAAGTGGGAATATAGCTGAACTTTGCATCTGATAATTTATGTTTGCATTCTCAATTCGCCAAATTAATGATAAAAAAAACCTTTTCTTATATAGGAATCTTTTTTTTGAACTTTTTGTCTTTGCTCCCAACCCCATTGCTGTACTTCTTTGCAGCGGTATTGTACTATCCGCTATATTATATTGTGGGCTATCGTAAAAAGGTTGTGCGAAAAAACCTCACCAATTCATTCCCTAATAAGAGTATTGAGGAGATCATAACAATTGAGAAAGACTACTACAAACACTTTGCGCGTCTTGTTTTGGAAACAATAAAAATGGCTTCCATTTCTCAGTCAGAGCTTGCAAAACGTGTTAAGCTTAACAACCTGGAATTAGTGGCTGAACACGTTAAAAATAACCAGAGCATATTGGCCTGTACAGGTCATTATTGCAATTGGGAATGGGGAATGCTGGCACTTAGCCAGGCTCTTGCTTTTCAAAATTACGTAATATATAAACCCCTTAACAACAAGCTATTTGATAGCTGGTTTTATAAAATGCGTACTAAATTTGGCAACAGATTTATTGCCATGAGGCAAACGCTTAGGACATTGGCAGCTACAAGAAATGAGCTCACCATGTTTTGTTTTGCTAACGACCAAACTCCCGCGGGAAACGAGATTCAGTACTGGCTTCCTTTCCTTAATCAGGAAACGCCGGTACTACTTGGATTAGAAAAAATTGCCATGCAAACCAACAGGCCTGTTGTCTACTTCAAGATGAAGCATATAAAAACCGGTTACTACGAGGTAGATTGTGAGACGATATGTCTTGATCCAAGTAAAACCGCAGAACATCAAATAACGGACATGAGTTTCAATATCCTTGAAAATATGATCAACGAAAACCCTGCTTACTGGTTATGGAGCCATAGGCGATGGAAGCACAATAAACATTAAAACGCAGGATAAATGGAACCAAGTGTAGCAGTAGTGATTTTGAATTGGAATGGGCAGGCTTTGCTTCAGCAATTTTTACCCGGCGTAATTCAATCTAAATACAATAATTTACAATTAATAGTTGGCGACAATGCTTCAACCGACAATTCAGTTGAGTTTGTACGCAGCAATTATCCTGATATCAGGATTATACAGAACGATGGCAACTATGGATTTGCTGAAGGCTATCGCAGATTATTAGAGCAAGTAGATGCTGATTATTATGTGCTGTTAAATTCAGACGTAGAAGTTCCACCAAATTGGATTCAACCGGTTATAGATTTGATGGAGAGCGATGATCTTATAGCTGCGGCGCAACCTAAAATAAAGTGGCAAAAGAACAGAAATGATTTTGAATACGCCGGAGCTGCCGGAGGCTACCTTGATCTTCATGGGTTTCCATTTTGCAGAGGCAGGCTGTTCGAAACTGTCGAAGCAGATCATGGTCAGTACAACAATTCATCAGAGATATTCTGGGCCAGCGGTGCTGCTCTATTCATAAAAAGCAAGCAATGGAAAGAAGTTGGAGGTTTAGATCCTGATTTTTTTGCGCATATGGAAGAAATAGACCTTTGCTGGCGCTTAAAAAACCTTGGCTACAAAGTAGTTTATTGTGCCGACGCAGAAATATACCACGTTGGCGGTGGTACTTTGAGCGCAAACAATCCTTATAAAACCTATTTAAATTTCAGAAACAACCTCATCATTCTTCAAAAAAATCTGCCGTTAGGCGATGCTTATTCAAGAATATTCATCAGAATGTGCATTGATTTTGTTGCTTGGATTCACTTTTTGCTGCAAGGGAAAACAGATTTTGCATTTGCTATCAATAAAGCGCATTTTCATTTCCTTAAAAGCCTATCTGCCAATGCAAAGAAAAGAACAGCTAAACAGATTGGCTTTCAAAAACATGTTGGCCAATATCCGGCAAGTATAGTGTATGCTTACTTTGTAAAGAAAATCAGATTTTTCAGTCAGTTGAAAATCTAATCTGTCATTTCACAGTTACTAAAAAATTGTCCATGTCAAAATGAAGTGTATGAACGTAGCAAGTAAGTATGTGACAATTTCCTTCTTTTCAATGCTAGTTTTTATCAGTACAATTTAATAAGGAGGATTGCCTAATGTATTTATTGTTTGTAACTTTAATAGAAAATGGAAACAAAAGGCCTGCTTTTTATCCCTGACATTAGTGGCTTTACCCGATTTGTTATAGAATCTGAAATTAACCATAGCCGAGTGATCATACAAGAATTGCTTGAATTGATCATTAATGCAAATCAAATGGGACTTGAAGTTTCTGAAGTAGAAGGCGATGCCATCCTTTTTTATAAATTCGGAGAACCGCCGCAACTTAAAGAATTGTATCAGCAAGTGGCGCAGATGTTTTGCCAGTTTCACAAAAATCTGATGGCGTATGATCAGAGGAGGTATTGCCAATGCAAGGCTTGTACTTCTGCAGCCAGCCTTTCCTTAAAAGTCATTACACACTATGGAGAATTCACTAAATACAATGTAAAGAACTTCAGCAAGCTAATTGGTAAAGACGTCATTGTAGCACACCAATTGTTGAAGAACGACATTGCGCAGCATGAGTATTGGTTGGTTACGGAAGGCCTCCTAAATCATCTCCCTCCTACTGATTTTACAGAATGGATGATTTGGACTGACAGCATGAAGCAGACAGAGTCTGGAGAAATACACTTTCATTACACACAACTTAGCGAATTAAAAAATGAAATCTCTGATGATCCATTACCCCCGTTAAGCCTTTCCGGAAAAAAGAAAATGCAGTCTGCTTCAAGTGTCTATAATACTGACATCATTACCTTATTTCATGCTACAGGTGCATTTGAATTCCGCCACCTCTGGTGGGAAGGTGTAGAAAAAGTAGAGGAACTCCATCACTTTTTGCCAAGGATGGGTATGAAGAGCAAATGGACATTAAACAGCGGAAAAACACTGTACTATTCCAGCAGCTATTCCTATACAGATGATAGAATAGAGTTCAGTGAAACGAATGAAAAAGGAGATCAGGTAATTTATTTCACCCTGATCAAACAAGCTGACAGGGAAACAAAACTTACTATAGCTATTTATAAAAATAGCAACTGGATTACCAATCTTATTTCAAGACCTTCAGATCAGAAAAAACAGGAAGCTATGCTTCAGAAGTCATTAGAAAACATCGTTCCATTGTTACAAAAGATTCCTTTATAAAAATTCTCATTAGCATTTAATCTTCAAACCATGAACAGATTGTATTTTTAAGAAAAAGTATGGAGGAACCACTTTTTCTCAAAAAAACAGAATGCTCACATTCCGGGATTTGGGAAACTCATTTTCAAAAGTGCATTTCTCTAGCTTCCCTACAGAAAAAGAGCTAGAAATAGTCGGCTCTGTAAGAATCATCTTCGCTGATTTCAGCGCATTGAATTTCCATAAAGATTAAAAAGTCCAGACTTCACACCAGGTACTTCATTACAAAAGGTTAGAGAAAGAGACAGCCGATGAATGTTGTTTCTTTTAATGAATAGCAAATAGAATAGGAATCTTTAATCAATATTTTAACAGCGCGTACAGGAAAAAAGCAGATACAAGGGAATGAGCCGATTGCGGATACACCGCCCTTAGATGTTTTAAGGCTGCTGTAATCTGGTTTTCAACCGTTCTTTTTGATATGGTTAACTTTTCGGCAATTTCGGTATTGGTTAGGTTCTCCACCCTACTTAACCAAAAGATCTCCTGGCATCTCGCAGGCAATCCTTCCAGGATTTCAGCAAGCTTTGACTCCAGATCTTCTTCTTCTAATTTCTGATCAGCAAGGTTATAGGTTAACTGGGTATTGTGCTGCTGATAGGCATCAATATATTCTATACAGTTGATTTTTACAGCCCTCAGGAATTTAAAAACATGGTAGCGGGCAGTAACATGCAGGTAATTCTGGAAGTTCTCAATCTTCAGGAAGTGCCGTCTTGTCCACAATGCGACAAATACATCATGCGTGATCTCTTCAGCGGTAGTATTGTCTCTCATATAGTGACAGCACGTTTTATAAATTTTCTTCCAGTGTCGGTCATACAAAACATGAAAAGCCGAGGAACTATCCAAACCAACCTGGTCCCATAATTCTTTGTCCGTAAGCTGACTCATCATAAATATTTGGTTAACTAAAAGTAACAATAGTTTATGATAAATCATTCAACAACAAACCGCTCATTTTTAGTATGAAAATATATTTTCAAAAGTATGTGTGTTCCGTCTCAATTTCTGACTCATTATACTTATTAACCAAATAAGTATGACCCCTGAACAGTATATCCTATTGTATGAGAAGTATATCGCAGGAAACGCAAGCCCTGATGAAGTGCTTTTACTCCTGCAATACAGAGACAATTTTGTTCTCGAAGGTGAAAAGCCAAGCGATTTATCTCTTGATGAGGAGCTCATCAAAAATAGGATACTCGGGCGGATAGACACTACCATTGCACAAAAAGAGAGAAAAACCTTTAAACTAAAATGGTGGATTGCTGCAGCAGCCATTTCGGCCATCATACTGACGATAGGCACATTATTCATTAAGAAACAGCCGGAAAAACTGATTCCAAAAAGCCAGGGAATTGCTAAAAGCAAGCGCATCAAACCAGGTAGTAATATGGCTATACTGACCCTAAGTGACGGGTCTGAGGTGATTTTGAATGACGCCAAAAATGGAGAGATCGCTAAGTCCTCACAAGTGTCAATCAAAAAAATAAAAAATGGCCTATTGACCTATGATCCTACCGGGAAACCGGATAAACCTGACTCAAATGCGATAAATACCATTACCATTCCAAGAGGTGGGAAATATACTATATCCCTTCCCGACGGTACGAGCGTATGGCTGAATTCAGAATCCTCTTTAACCTATCCGGTTGCCTTCAGCGGCGGGCAGCGAAAAGTTAAACTTAAAGGTGAGGCTTATTTTGAAGTGGCAAAAAACAAGCGCATGCCATTTGTTGTGGAGACGAATAAAATGACAGCAAAGGTATTGGGAACGCATTTCAATATCAATTGCTATAAAGAAGATCCAGAGATCAAAACCACTTTATTGGAAGGTTCCATACGTGTCACAAATGAAAGATCATCTGTCCTACTCATTCCGGGTGAGCAGGCAATAGCAGGAAATCCTAGCGGCAGAATTCAAACCAGGAAAGTAGATGCCGATCAGGTCATTGCATGGAAAAATGGCTACTTTATTTTCAGGAATGACAACATTCAGGCGGTCATGACCCAGATCAGCAGATGGTATGATGTAGATGTAGAGTATCGCGGTAACATGGAACACAAGAATTTCGGAGGGATTTATGCAAAAAATAAAGACATCAATGAACTCTTGAAGGGATTGGAACTAACAGGAAACATTCACTTTAAAATTGAAGGAAGGAGGATAATCGTGATGGCATAATACAGCAAACACACCGGTTATCTTTAATGAATCAGGAGCGTTCGTACCGCCCCTGATCATCCAGCTTTCGCTGAGTTAGCATAACCAAATATCAATTGTGGAACAATCAATTTTTAAATTAAACCCAACAACCAAATGTATAAAATATTTACTGATTTAAAGCTCAGAACGCATCGTCATGCTTATTTTAAAATTTTCAGGATTATGAAACTAACCTTTGCGCTATTGTTAATTGCAATTATGCAGGTTAGTGCAAGTTCTTTTGCTCAAAAAATAACCCTCCATGTGAGAGACGTTCAATTTGAAAAGGTCGTCTTCGAAATTCAGCGACAAAGTGGTTATGATTTTCTGTATAGCTCTCAGCTGATCAGCATGGCCAAACCGGTCTCCCTGTCGGTAGAGAATATGCCTTTATCACAAGCATTGGATAAGTTCTTTGCCGAACAACCTTTCACCTATCTCATCAATAAGAAAACCATTTCCATCATCGCTAGGCCGATATCTGAGCGGCTGGCCTTCATCAACGTAACAGGAAAAGTCAGTGATCAAAATGGCAATCCCCTACCCGGTGTAAGTGTTAAATTGAAAGGAACTGCCATAGGAGCAATTACTGCAAATGACGGTAAATATGTACTAAATGTTCCTGAAGGCAAAGGCACCCTAACTTTTAGCTATGTGGGATTCTCAACTCAGGAAATTGTCTTAAATGGACAAAGTACACTAAACGTAACCATGATAGAAGATAAGCAGGCACTTGGAGAAATAGTGGTAACAGGTTATTCAACACAGAGCAAGCACAAGCTAACCAGCGCTATCGTCTCCGTACAGGGAGAAGAGCTGACCAAACGTGTCGCTACTGATCCTACCTCACTACTCCAGGGTCAGTTGCCGGGATTATCGGTGATCCAGAATTCAGCTGAGCCCGGAAATGAAAGCACCCAGCTTAGAATACGCGGTGTCGGGACTTTTAGCGGTGCTGGTACCAATCCGCTGATTATTGTGGACGGATTGCCCGGAAGCTTATCGGTTATCAATCCAAATGATATAGAATCCATCACCGTATTGAAAGATGCCGCATCTGCGGCAATCTATGGTTCCAGAGGAGCGAATGGTGTGATCGTTGTTAAAACCAAAAAGGGTCAGAGTGGAGGATTCAAGCTTTCCTACGACTATAGTCTTGGCATCTCATCTCCAACCCGGTTACCGAAGCTGATTACTAATTCGGCGACCTTCATGTCGCTGATGAATGAAGCATTGGTCAATTCAGGTAGCCCTTCTTTTTATACCCAGGCGCAGATTGACCTCTATAAAAATGCTACTGACCGCGTAAAGTATCCAAACTACGACTGGTTGGGCGACCTCTTTAGAACAGTAAACACGCAAAACCATTATTTGAACTTAAGTGGCGGGAAGGAAGAAACCACCTATAGCCTTGGATTAGGGTATACCGATCAGCCGGGCACCATGCTGGGTTATGATTATGAAAAATACACCCTCAATTTTGGTCTGTCTTCAAAGGTTCACAAACGTGTGACCCTGGGTACGGACATGCAGTTCAGGTATGGCAACCGCGGGTTTGCGGGCAGCAGTACCGATCAGTACATTTCTGCGATGTCTCAATCTCCTCTATACCCTCCTCAGGCAGCTGATGGAAAATGGATCACCAGGGCCTATTCAGGTGAGCTTGGAAACAAAAATGCCATTCTTGTGGCTAAGGAGATACAAGCTAAAAACCCCAACTATTACGGACAAGGAAACTTATCTCTGGATATAGACATCACCAAGGATTTAAAATGGGAAAACAGAGGCGGTATCAATTTCGAGCTAAATAAAGTGAAGAATTTTGTTCCGGTAATTCCACTCTATTACTATAGTGATCTTTCTTTTGCAGGAAATTACAATGGAAATCTTGGTCTTTCTACCAATCAGAACGATGAGATCCATACCACCATTTACAGTCAGTTCAATTATAGGAAAACATTTGACAAGCACAGCCTTACTTTATTGGCCGGTGTGCAGCAGGAAACCAATAAATACACCTATGTGAATGCTGCGCGTAACGACTATGCTGCAAACTCACTGACCGAACTGAACGCAGGTTCTGCAAATGGACAAACCAATGCTGGTTCTTCATCTGAATGGGCGATTCGCTCGTTCTACGGTAATGTAAACTACGATTATGATGACAAATACTTACTGGGAAGTAGTGTAAGGTATGACGGCACCTCGCGTTTACCTAGTGATACACGCTGGGGTCTGTTTTATTCCTTTTCAGCAGGATGGCGCTTATCAAAAGAAAATTTCCTGAAAGATGTAGATTGGCTGAATGACTTGAAAATACGGGGTTCATGGGGAGAACTGGGCAATCAAAACATTCCTGAATATCCTTATCAGTACATATTGACTCAAAATTCTTATGCCTTTGCAGGTAATGTGAGTTCAGGGTTTGTAGCCAACAATGCTGTGGATCCTAGCCTCACTTGGGAGTCCTCACGTGTATTTGACCTGGGTTTGGACATTTCCGCCTTCAACAATAAACTGAACTTTACTGCTGACTGGTTCAACAAGTACACTTATGATATTTTAAGAAATTCTCAGGTAGCATTATGGCTAGGTGTAAACCCACCAACGGTAAATAATGGTTCTGTACGAAATAAGGGGTTTGAGTTTAGCCTGAAGTATCAGGACAAGATAGGAAGTGATTTCAGCTATTACGCCGTGGCCAACTTCCAGTCTTATAAAAACAAGCTGGAATCATTCGGAAACCCTGAGATAACTGGGCCAGACGGACAAACCATCATGCAAAATGGTCAGCCCATCAATTCCTTCTACCTGTATACAATGGACGGCATTTTCCAAAATCAGAATGAGATCAACAATGCTCCGGACCAGTCCTCTCTTGGAGGTACCCCTACTCCTGGTGACATCCGTTATAAAGACATTACAGGTGATGGTAAGGTTGATGCAAATGACCGTAGTGTAATGCCCGGACAATATCCCAAATTCGAATACTCCTATACTATGGGTGCCAAATGGAAAAATTTTGATGCGAGCATACAGTTGTATGGATCCTACGGCAACAAATTGTACCTGTACAAATGGGGTACAGATCCTTTTGCCCAAGGGGCGCCACCAACCACCGATTGGCTGAACCGTTGGACTCCTACGAACCCTTCTACCACCATGCCTAAAATCTACATGGGTTTTTACGGTTATCCGAGAATCACCAATTACCAGAGTACTTTTCACCTGTACAATGCCAGCTTCCTGCGCATCAAGAATCTCCAGGTTGGATATACGATTCCTGAAAAATGGATAAAAGGGATAAAAGCCATCAGAGTGTACACTGCAGTGGATAACCTTGCGTTATTTACCCCATTAAAACAGGGAACTGACCCTGAAAGACAAGACATCAACAACAAGCCTGATGCATGGTATGGTTTTGCCAATTACCCGCAGAACAGGACATTCACCTTCGGCGCATCAGTTCAGTTCTAATCTTTAAAATCAAAAACATGAAAACTTATATCAAATATATCATACCCACACTGATTATCGGAGCGGTTTGTTTTGCTTCCTGCAAGAAGCTGGATCTTGATCCGCCAGGCAAATTGTCCACCACTATCTTTTGGAAAACCGAAGCTGACGCTAATCTGGCACTAACGGGTCTCTACGGAACATTATATGCCACGGGAGATGTGTACCATAACGGGCCTTTCTGGTGGGACAATTTTAGTGACAACTCTTATAGCCAACACAATCTTGGTGGTGCGCAGGATGCACTGATTTCCGGGCTTTCACCCAACAGTGGAAATTTTGCTTCGAGTGTATACTCGGCAAGCTATGTCGCAATTGCCGCTACGAACACGTTTCTGGCCAATATCGGAAAAGCCATATCTGGTGAAAAACTAAAAAACTACAAAGGTGAAGCCTTCTTTTTACGTGCCTTCAATTACTTCTGGCTGGCCCAAACTTATGGGAATATCCCTTTGGTAACCGAAGACCCATTGTCAATAAGCTTCAAAAGCACAAGAGAAAAATCACCAAGAGCCGATATTTTAAAACAGATCCAGCAAGACCTGGACTCTGCAATCGCCTACCTGCCAAATGTAAAATTCAATAATGGCCATGCGGTGAAGGCCACGGCTATGGGCTACAAAGTACGGGCACTGCTATTCGAGAAACGATACCCGGAAGCTGCGGCAATGGCAAAGACTATCATTACCGATGGACTGTTCTCCCTGAACAGCAGTTATCCAGGTAATTTCTATAAACCAGACCAACGCTCCAGCCCTGAAATTATGTTTTCTGTCCAGTTTCAGGCACCGGCAATTAAACATCCTCGTGCGCTGGATGTATTCCTTATCGGGCCGGGATGGAAAGATGTGCAGGGAACGCAGGACCTGATCAACGAATATGAGACAGGAGACCCAAGAAAAACAATGACCTTCTTCTTCCCTGGCGATACCAGGACCCAAGGCTGGCCGTACACCACAACTGTAGCTACTCCAGGAGTAAATGAATGGGTAAATGGGTTCTATCCTGCAAAAAAGTGGGTAGATCCTAAATTAACCGACCCATCTGAATCAGTCATTGGTGATCAGGATTATGTACTACTGAGGTATGCGGATATTAAACTCATGTACGCCGAAGCACAAAACGAGGCCACGGGTCCGGACGCCAGCGTGTATAAAGAAGTAAACGAAGTACGTGCCAGACCAGGTGTTAATATGCCACCTCTGCCAGCGGGACTTAACCAAGCAGATATGAGAGAACGTATCAGACATGAACGTCGTGTAGAACTTGCGCTGGAAGGTTCACGCTACTTTGATCTGCGAAGATGGGGAATTGCTAAACAAAAGCTAAATGGTTTTGTACAAAACCCACTTACCCCAAATGTAAAGACAATTTACAAAGACAATTATGAATTTTGGCCAATTCCTCAGACAGAAATTGACAGAAATGCACCAGTGTTACAACAAAACCTGGATTATTAATTAAACAAAAAAACTATCCGCTCTTTAACTCATCATAAAGAGCGGATATTGCCGATGGGTTCCAGAATTTCAGCACCACAATAATTGTCTCCATGCTTTTAAAATTCAATCATTCTGAAAGAAAAGGATCCATCCTTTTATGAGGAGACAATTTCTGTAGTGAAAACAAGGGACTTGGCCAAACCGGGTTCGTTCCTTGTTTTTAATACTAATTTATTTGTGATGGCGATACGCCAAATTCTTTTTTAAAGGCGAAGGAAAAATGAGATAAATCCTCAAAGCCCAGATCCAGATAAATCTCGGATGGTCGTGATTTCTTTTGCTTGATCAGGTAGTAGGCTTCTTTTAACCTCCGCTTTTGCAACCAGGTTCGTGGAGATAGCTGAAATATTTTCTGAAAATCCCGTTTAAAAGTAGCTAAACTACGTCCGGTGAGGTAAGCAAAGCGCTCTAGCTTGACATTGAAATGGTAATTTTTGTGCATAAATGCTTCAAGATTGATCTTATAGGGCTCTGATAAATCAAAAAGTATATCTTTAAGTTTGTTGTTATGGGCAAACAGCAATTGCAATGCCTCACTTTGCTTTAGTTTTAACAGTTCAGGGGCATTGTTTTCTAAGAGACCACGATATTGCAAAAGCGATTCCATAAAATAACGCAGATGCTGCACCTCAGACAAGTCAATAAACGCAGCTGTTTCAACTTTTTCCTTTAACACAAATTCTTCCTGAGCACTCGCTTCATATAGTAACCTGTCATCAAATCGAATCGATAGTGATTTGAATTCTTCATCAACTATTGGTCTCTTTTCATACTTTAAAAGCTGGTTTTTTCTAACTAGATACACATCCCCTTTTCTGAATATTTTACGCTCAGTTCCATCGTTCAGTTCCATTTCTCCAGACACGACCATTCCCAGTCCATAATGGGAAACAAACTGCTCGCCCTCTCGAAAGGCAGTAAAATGACAAGAATAATTGATGTATTCAGTACTTGCAGTCATAGTATCTACAATATAGATTATTTTATCCCTATACCAATATCGTTTTAGGCTCCAAATAAGCCTCCAATCCAAATGTACCAAACTCCCTGCCAATCCCAGATTGTTTGAATCCCCCAAACGGCGCTAAAGGATCGTGCTTGAAACCATTAATGCAAATCCGACCAGCATCAATTCGGGAAGCCACCTGCAAAGCCCTGTTTTCATCAGCAGAGGTAATATATGCAGCCAAACCATATGTCGTGTCATTGGCTATAGAGACGGCTTCGTCTTCATTTTCAAAAGGAATAATAGAAAGTACCGGGCCGAAAATTTCTTCCTGTGCAATGCGCATATCGTTACGGACATTGGTGAAAATTGTAGCCTTAACAAAATTTCCATCTTCCAAGCCTTCGGGCTTACCTGAGCCTCCTGCTAAAAGGGTTGCTCCTTCCTCAAGACCAAGGTTGATGTAGTGTTGTACACGTTCATACTGCTTTATTGAAACCATGGGACCCACATTGGTCTTTTCATCTGCCGGATTTCCAACGACTACACTTTCAACAGCCCTTTTTGCCAGTTGATTAACAATTTCGAGTTTAGCTTTCGGAACCAATAAACGTGTAGGTGCTATGCATGCCTGTCCGCTATTCATATAGGCGCCAAATATGGCCTGTGGAATTGCCACCTCAAAATTGGTATCTTCCAGTAAGATATTGGGTGACTTCCCTCCCAGTTCCAATGTAACCCTCTTTACGGTATCAGCTGCCATTTGGGCAATTCGTTTTCCTGTTAATGTCGATCCTGTAAATGATATTTTTGCAATATCCGGGTGTGTTACAATTTCCGTACCTACAACATTTCCCAATCCATTTACGATATTACATAAGCCTTCAGGCAGATTGGCTTCATGAAAACATTCAGCCAGGAGTGCCGTCTGCATGCCACTCATCTCACTAGGCTTTACCACAACAGTGCAGCCTGCGGCAATTGCAGCGGCCAGTTTACTACAGATAAAACTATTACTAGAGTTCCAGGGAGTAATAATCCCCACCACACCAACTGGTGTCATCTCTACCAAAGTATTGTTACCTACTTTCCGTTGAAATTTAAAATCTTTCAACGTTGCGATCATATCGTCGAACGCTGAAATAGCATTTTCTACACTCATCGTACAAAACTGCTTTGTGCCCCCATATTCAAGCACCATTACATCGATAAGTTCCTGCCTTCTTTTATTTACTGCGTTTTTTAGTCTTTCGAGTATCGCTATCCGCTCAGTCACACTTGTAGCAGAAAAAGTTTTGAAAGCCTTTTTTGCTGCTGCGATGGCCAATTGAGTGTCCTTTGCATCGCCCAAAATTAATGTGCCGATTTTTTGATTATTGGTAGGATTAACCAACTCAAAAATCTCGGTTCCATGTGTTGTTATGAATTGGCCATTGATGTAAGCCTGATCTATTCTTTTCATGTCCTTATGTTTTTTAAACAAAGTTCACATAAAAACCACAAGACAGATTTGTTGTATAGCTCAAAAATACTTTGTTATTTAGCTCATCCTAAAAAATGGGATTTGTGTGCGATCCCAATTTGTAAACAAAACCAGGATTGGTAATGCAAAACGACTACGAATTGAAACTGACAAATCCTTCCTTGAAATTGCATATGAAAGCGGCTACAACAGTTTATCTAATTTCAATAAACAATTTAATTCTTTAGTTAAGCTTTCACGAAAACAATTCAGGAAGAATTAGGCTTCAATCCCATTTTTACCGTTAGCTAATTCAGCCAATTTAATTGTTGAAACGAACTTGGAGGACTAGTTTTAGGTCTAGCGCGATGAAAATACCAATCTCAAAGAAACAAACGATTGAGTCACTGCTGGCAGGTACAACTAATTACGATCATTTAATTGTATGCTTTTAATCTTTGCCTTGCCATCATTCAAGAATTTAATCTTTAGATTTTTCATAGCTCCTGTATATCCTTTTATATCTGACAGATTGATCCGATACTTTTTACTTGTGCCATCAGCAACGATTTTATGCTGAGAGGAAATGGCCTGACTTTCAGGAAAGCTTGCCGCTTTTATTTTTCTTTCATTTTCCACAATATGCGCTCCTTCTGTCCAATTCAACCAATCTGTTAAATCAGATTTACCTGTTGGTTGAATTTCCACTTCTATTGATAATTCTTTATCAGAGGTGTTTATTTCTGCTTCTATTTCCAGGTAAGCTGTTTCTGACGCTTTCCAAAAAGTTACAGGACTTACCAGGGCAGAATTTTTCTTAAACGTAATATCCAATCCTCCTTTTAAGGGAAATCCGGAGTCGGTCATACTGCCCGAGTAGTACCAGTTCTCTCTATTATTCTTAAAGTTCCAGCGCGGATTGGCCGTTATCTGCCAATGTTTTTTTGCATAGCCGCGAATATCTTTAACTGTTCCTAGTATAAGCGATGTTTCGTAAGTCCATTTGATATTATGATCCAGAATTTGTCGTCCAATCGGAGCGATATGGCCCGTCTGAACATCCTTTTCACCGCCAAATCCCTTTAATGAATCATTTGGATGAAATCCGCTATTAAAGGTCATTACTTCGGGCTGAAAAACTCCGATTCCATATCCCTTATCGTCCAGTAAGGCTACCCAGTTTTCCGGAGTATAAAAATGTACCCAAGGCCAGCCTTTTTTGTCAGTTTTATCAACAATAGTTGTTGTCGGTTTTCCTTCAAATGGTTTATCTCCCAAATAAGATACAACCTTGTACCAATTGCCATTGGTATAGATAGCCGGCATTTCCTGTGGGCTTGAGGTATATTGTGTCTTATCTGACCTATTGTTTATAATGGTAGCTTTCATGGTCACAACACTGCCTTTTAAAGTATACAAACATTCAAAAATGCACTCGCCCGGAACACCTGTTTTATGAGGCCATTGCATAGGAATACTCCTTACCAGCATTGAGTAATTACCTTTTTTTTCAAAAGAAATTACTTTGGACCTATGTCCTCCAGCATCACCTGACTGGATCGGATTCCAACCCAACCCCTCCCACTCAGCAGTTGGTCTTTCACCGTTTGGACCAATATAAGGCCATGGCCCGCTATAATAGGACATTTGAATTTGTCTGCCCCAATCGAAACTATTTATCATATTTTTACCCCCGTTTTCCTGATCAGAAAGATAGGTCACTGCCCCGCCTAACGCTAAATCTATTCCCAATTTTATCCGGTCATTGGAAATGTAGCGCATAGAAGATTCTACCTCTGTGGCCTTGCAATCTTTGTAAGAAATAACAGCGAAAGAACTGAATAGTAAGCCTGTAATTAAAAATTTGTAACCCCTCATTTTTTATGGATAAATATCAAACGATAATTATAGAAAAATCACTTTTCACGAAAAGCATGGTAATTACTAAATTACGTCAATATTCTTACAATTAAGATAGCTATGGCTAAGAACCCTTATTGCGATAAAGGTAAGCCGATCTCTTTGCCCATCGGGGTAACTAATTACTAGTATATCGTAAAAAATAAAAAGACAAATTTTTAAAAGGACAATTAAACAAAAGCCACCGAATATGGAGATTCTGTTCCATTTGGATCAGCTCCATGGGATACTAGAATTATAGAACAAACGGAATTGTTAATATTTTATAGACACTTTATCCGCGGTCAAATTTTCACGGAATAGCTAGTCAAGGCATTTCGGAATGAGCTGGCCCCAAGTTCACTACCATAAGTGGAGAAGAACCACTATCTGCGAAATATACAGTAATGACTGGACTCGCCTACCTTAGCTCTTTTCAATAAATAATAAACGTTTACTTGACGTTTATTATTTATTATCTATCTTAGTACCAATTTAAACAAGTGTGGCAGCTTGCGTTTTAAAAAAACAGTATTGAGATTGATTGATCAGGACATTTTACCGAGTTATTCATAGGCATGCTTTAGGTAGTCAGTAAACTCAAAATCGGCATCCAAAACTGGCTTTAAAATGTCAAACTCAAAAAATGTAGCATCATGAAGCCCAGGAAAATAAGCATCCCCAATCAAGCAGACCGCTCTTTTAGCGTTAGAAAGGATACCATTGCCAACGTCAATAATTCCTGGCATCACCATAAGGAAATTGAACTGATCTGCTTCCACAAGGGTTCCGGGACACAGTTTATTGGTGACCATATCCAGCGTTTTGAAGCCGGTGACGTAGTTTTAATCGGAACAGATCTGCCTCATTATTGGAAATATGATCAGCATGAGATAGAGGACCCAGGGGCAGCCTATTCCACTGTAATACATTTTATGGATAATTTCATGGGTGAGAAATTTCTATTGCTTCCGGAAGTATCTTCTATAAAATTTCTTTTGGACAAGGCAAGAAACGGGATACTGATTTCAGGGAAGCGTGCTGCGATCATCCAGAAAAAAATAGAATGTGTTTACCAGCTCGACGGAATGCAAAAAATAATTGCATTGCTGGATTGTCTGATAACTTTTGCCAGTTTTAAGAAACTGCCATGTCTTTCGTCTTTGGGTTTTAAATATGATCGCCGTTTATCAAAAAAGGAGAGGCTGAACAAAATTTATGATTTTGTGCTTCGCAATTTCAAACATAAAATTAGCTTGGAGGAAGTTGCTGCAATGGTGGATTTGACTCCACATTCATTCTGCAGGTATTTTAAAAATCACACGGGAAAAACCTTTTCTTTGTTCCTGACTGAAGTCCGTATAGGATATGCGAGGAAACTGATGTTGGAGAAAGAGATGGGCATTAAGGAGGTTTGTTATGAGTCGGGCTTCAACAACGTTACCTGTTTCCATAAGCAGTTCAAATCCATCACCAATAAGACGCCAAAAGAATACGTAAACATACATTTTAGTACCTGAACACCTTCCTGTGTACATTGTTGAAATTCGTAATTTTACTGGACAACGAGGTTTGAAAGCGCTGTCCTATTTCAATATATAGCTTACCGACAATAAAAACAACACTCAGGCCGTCTTGGGTACCATGATTAACACAAATTGAAAAATGAACAAATACAAATTAAAAATCGTTTTATTGTTTTTTACTGTAACGCTGCAGTTTAGTCTCGCCTGCGGACAATCAAACAAGTGCACTGCTTATCTCTTTGCCTATTTTACCGGCAACGAGAAATCTGAAGAATCTATCCGTTTTGCCCTCAGTAAGGACGGCTTTGTCTATCGCGCTCTGAATGATAACCAACCAGTGATCAGTTCGGCTGCCATCAGTTCAACAGGCGGAGTACGAGACCCTCATATTTTAAGAGGTGCTGACGGTAAAAGCTTCTACATGGTAGTTACTGATATGGTATCTGCCAAGGGATGGAATTCCAACCGGGCCATGGTACTGCTGAAATCAGATGACCTGCTAACCTGGAGTTCAAGTGTAGTAAACATTCAAAAGCGCTTTCCAGGGAATGAAAATTTGAACCGTGTGTGGGCACCTCAGACCATCTATGACCCTCAAGCCGGCAAGTATATGCTTTACTGGTCAATGCAGCACGGTGATGGACCTGACATTATTTATTGGGCTTATGCAAATAAAAATTTTACTGATCTGGAGACAGCCCCAAAGCAACTTTTTATCCATCCGGAAGGACATGCATGTATTGATGGGGATATCATTTATGACCAGGGGAAATATCATCTGTTTTTTAAAACAGAAGGAAAGAACCTGGGGATCAGGGTTGCGATATCCGACAAATTGAAAGAAGGGTATGTTTTGCAACCGGGTAGCGTTCAGCAGACGACTGATCCGGTAGAAGGTTCCGGGGTTTTCAAGTTGAACGATGGAAAGGGGTATATTTTAATGTATGACCTGTATACAAAAGGAAAATACCAGTTTACCCAGAGCAAAGATCTTAGAAAATTTAAAGTAGTGGACAATTCCATTCGAATGAATTTTCATCCGCGTCACGGAACTGTACTGCCAATCACCAGTCAGGAGGCCATCAGATTACAAAGAAAATGGTACAGTCCTGATCAGTTTATAGGTTCAGTTCAAAGTCCCAATATCAAACTCAATAATGTAGTTCTAGATACAGCTGCTGCCAGGTTGTATCTACCGGTGAAAACAGCTTCGTCGCTTAAAGCGCTGGATCCGGAATTTGTCATGCTGCCCGGAATACAGATTAGCCCAAAAGCCCCTTATAATTTAACGAAAGGACCTGTCAGGGTAAAAGTGACTGTACCCGGACATCAACCGAAATTTTTTAATATTACAGGCGCTGTTGATTTAAACCCTATACTCAATGGTTATTATGCAGATCCGGAAATCATCTATTCCAATAAGACAGGAAAATATCATATTTACCCGACCAGTGACGGCTTTACGGGTTGGTCTGGCAATTATTTTAAGACATTCTCTTCTGCAAACCTTGCAGACTGGAAAGACGAAGGGATAATCCTTAACCTGCCCAAAGATGTGAAATGGGCAACCAGCAATGCCTGGGCGCCGAGCATCGCAGAAAAAAAGATTAACGGGGCGTACCGGTATTATTATTACTTCACTGCAGCTCAGAAGATAGGTGTTGCAGTGGCCGACGACCCTTCAGGCCCATTTACCGATAGCGGTAAAGCACTCATTGCCGGTCATCCTAAAAACATTAAAGATGGCCAGGAGATTGACCCTGATGTATTTACTGATCCAAGGACAGGCAAAAGTTACCTGTACTGGGGGAATGGTTACATGGCTGTAGCGCCACTAAATGAGGACATGATATCTATAGACACAAGCGCTGTCAGTATAATTACACCGGATCATACCTATCGTGAAGGCACTGAAGTTTTCTACCGAAATGGAAAATACTATTTTTTATGGTCAGAAAACGATACTCGGGACGCCAATTATGGCGTGCGCTACGGAACATCGGATTCCCCAATCGGAAAAATTACTGTCCCTGAAAAAAACCTAGTACTAACTAAAAATGAAAAAGAAGGCATTTACGCAACCGGGCACAATTCCGTTATTCAGGTTCCAGGTAAAGATCAATGGTACATTGTATACCACCGGTTCACTAGACCAAACGGAATAAAAATGGGCGAAGCAGCCGGTTACAACAGGGAGGTTTGCATTGACAAACTTGATTTTGATGCAGATGGAAATATTGTTCCTGTAGTGCCGACTTTAAAAGGTATTCGCATTCCGATCAACAAATAACATATCCAATTCAACGTTGCCCTATCTACCTTTGACTGATTCTGGTAAAGGAACTAACATCAAAGAATCTTTGTCCAAAGCTTAAAGAAAAACCTAATAATCAAAATCCCCGTAAACTCAGGACGACTACAAGGTTCCTGATTACGGGGATTTTCAAGAGTATAGATGAAAGTGTTTTAATGTAGTCTTACTATCACTTAGAGAATTTATAGATGGTTGTGCTTTGGTACTCAGCGCCTGGTTTAAGAACTGTGGATGGAAAATTCTCCTTATTCGGGGAATCCGGAAAATGCTGGGTTTCCAGACAGAATGCTGAACGAAACGGATATGATACCCCTCCTTTTCCATCTTTATCCTTTCCGGTTAGAAAATTGCCGCTGTAGAATTGAAGCCCTGGCTCAGTGGTAAACACCTCCATGCGAATACCTGTTAAAGGACTACTGACACGCGCCACCGGTTGTTCCAAGGTGTGACGATTTAGCACAAAATTATGATCATACCCTTTACCAAAACCCAGCTGCTGATTGTTTTCATCAATGTCCTTCCCTATCATTTTAGCTTTTGTAAAATCAAAGGGTGTACCCTTCACTAAAGTGATTGCACCTGTTGGAATTAGGGTAGAGTCTACCGGCGTATAAGCATCGGCTTGAATAGCGAGTTGGTGATCTAAAATAGAAGGATTCCCCTCCCCGTTCAGATTGAAATAGGCATGATTGGTTAAATTAACAACCGTATTTTTATCACTTGTTGCCAGGTAATGAATTTTTAGGGCATTGTCCTCACTGAAAGTATAGGTCACCTGCACATCTAGCTTCCCAGGGTAACCGCCCTCGCCATCCGCAGCAGTATAAAAGAAATCAATTCTGGAGGAGTCCTGTTGCTTCACACGCCATGTCTTCGCATGAAAACCATCGAGCCCACCATGTAAGGTATTCTTTCCATCATTTAGTTGCAATTGATATACTTCCTCGTCAAGGGAGAATTTACCTTTACCGATCCGGTTCCCATACCTCCCGATAATGGCTCCGAAAAATGGCTCTCCCTGTTTTTTATAGGACTTCAAATTCGCATAACCCAAAACTACATCTGTCAGCTTATTGTCTTTATCAGGGACTGTCAGGGATACAATTCTGGCACCATAGTCGGTAATGGTCACCGAACTTCCGTTCTTATTTCTGAGTGTATACAGGTTCATCTGCTGGTCTTTTTTTTGGTCCATAGCGAGGGTATCGGGGTTAGCATTTTTAGTGTTCGTTTTGTTTGGGCCGGTACAAGCTTGCAGGCACAACAACATGCCAAGAAGACTCAGCGTTCCAAATTTTATCTTTTTCATACAGTTCTATTAGGTAAGTGCTAAAATAATAATTTATTAACGTCATTGTAACGTTTATTTATTTTTGTTTTTAAATAGAGTTTAGATTTTAAAAAAAATCCTACTTTCGCTGTTGCTGAAAATGGCTGAGCGGCAAGCATGAAAATCTAAGGTCTTTACATAAATTCAATCTAAACCAATCTCTACTATGGCTAAATATGCTAGTCAAAACCCCATTCTGGTAGCAGTCGACTGCATTATATTCGGATATGATGGTGAAAAGCTAAAGCTGTTGGTCATCAAGCGTGCTATTGAGCCGATCAAGGACCACTGGAGTTTAATGGGGGGATTTGTCCATGCCGATGAAAACCTGGATGGTGCTGCCAAAAGAATTCTACTGGAGCTGACCGGCTTACATGACCTTTACCTGGAGCAACTCAAAACTTACGGAGAGCTAAGCCGAGACCCTATAGAACGAACTATCTCTGTGGCTTATTTTGCATTAATCGACATCAATAAGTATAGTACCCAGATCAATGACAGGTTTCATGCAGAGTGGTTTGAGCTCAAAGCAGTACCCACGCTGATATTTGATCATGACCTGATGGTGAAAGATGCCATTAATAAGCTTCGTTACAGAGCGGCTCTGGAACCGATACTTTTTGAGCTACTACCCAAAAAATTCACCATTCCCCAACTTCAGGTGCTCTATGAAGAAGTTTACGACACGCTGGTGGACAACAGAAATTTTATCCGTAAAATATCTGCCAGCGGCCTGTTGATCAAACAGAGTCAGAAAGATAAATCCGCTTCAAAAAAAGGAGCATTTTATTTCAAGCTGGATAAGGCCAAACATAAAGCCCAGTTTCAGTTTCTGAACTTATTACCAAAAAACAAGGGTACGGAACTGCAATAGGTCTGCTGCAAGCTGATTCTGTTCCAGGAGTGATGATATGCCGGTGTCTGTGGCCTGAAGCAATTCGAGTCAGGACAGTGTAAGTAATTCAGGCCAACCGGAGTCAGCCCGAAAATACCCTGCCAGGAAGTAGTTATGATTTTGCTCTTTTAATTACTTTTTGAGCTGCTTCAATGATATTTATTGAATCTAATCCGTATTTAGTCATTAATTGATCTGGCGTACCACTTTCTCCGAAGCTGTCGTTAACAGCAACAAATTCCTGAGGAGTTGGCAATTCAGTTGAAAGTAATCTTGCAACGCTTTCACCTAATCCACCAAATTTATTGTGCTCTTCGCAAGTAACCACACATCCTGTTTTCTTTACAGATTTTTGAATTGCTTCTTCATCCAAAGGTTTAATGGTGTGGATATTAATAATTTCAGCATCGATGCCCATTTCTGCTAGTTTTTCGCCAGCTTCAATTGCTTTCCAAACCATGTGTCCGGTAGCAATAATAGTTACATCAGTACCTTCGTTTACCATCCATGCCTTACCAATCTCGAATTTCTGATCAGGATCAGTAAATACAGGGATTACCGGGCGACCAAAGCGTAGATAAACCGGGCCATGATGCTCAGCTATAGCGATAGTAGCTGCTTTAGTTTGGTTATAATCACAAGGATTAATTACAGTCATGCCAGGAAGCATTTTCATTAAACCTATATCTTCAAGGATCTGGTGAGTTGCACCATCTTCTCCTAAGGTTAAACCAGCGTGAGAAGCACAGATTTTTACGTTTTTATCAGAGTAAGCTACTGATTGACGAATCTGATCGTAAACTCTTCCAGTTGAAAAGTTAGCGAAAGTTCCGGTAAATGGAACTTTACCGCCAATGGTTAATCCGGCGGCAATACCGATCATGTTTGCTTCAGCAATACCGATCTGGAAAAAGCGCTCAGGGAATGCTGCAATAAAGGCATCCATTTTTAAAGAGCCCACTAAGTCAGCACAAAGTGCAACTACTTCAGGGTTTTTCTTACCTGCTTCAAGTAATCCTGCTCCAAAACCAGAGCGGGTATCTTTTTTTTCAGTGTATGTATATTTTTTCACGAGTTTTCTATTTTTAATTAACCGTGTTCAAGCTTGCTCCGCAGGTTTTCACGAGTTTTCTATTAATAATCTTTTAAGGTACTTGGCAATTGAGCAAGGGCAGTAGCAAGTTGCTCATCATTTGGAGCAACACCATGCCATTTATGTGATCCCATCATGAAATCAACACCAGCACCCATTTGGGTACTCATTAAATTCAAAATTGGTTTACCTTTTCCTGTTAATGATTTAGCATAATGTAATGCTTTAACAATTGAATCCATGTCGTTACCATCAGAGCTAATCACATGCCATCCAAAAGCCTCAAATTTGGCTTGTAGGTTTTCAAGAGATAATACTTTTTCAGTAGGACCATCAATTTGTTGTCCGTTATAATCAATTGAAGCAATCAGGTTGTCTACCTTATTATGAGGCGCATACATAATGGCTTCCCAGTTTTGACCTTCCTGTAATTCACCGTCTCCCAGTAAAACATATACAGTTGAATGATCTTTATTAAGCTTTTTAGCCTGGGCTGCACCAATAGCAACAGACATTCCCTGACCTAAAGATCCAGAGGCAATTCTAATGCCCGGAAGTCCTTCGTGAGTTGTTGGGTGACCTTGTAACCTTGAGTTTAATTTTCTGAAAGTAGCTAGTTCGCTAATATCAAAGTATCCAGATCTGGCAAGAACACTATAAAAAACCGGTGAAATGTGTCCGTTAGATAGGAAAAATAAGTCTTCTCCTTTTCCATCCATTGTAAAATCAGTACCGTGGTTCATTACCTCAAAATACAGTGCAGTAAAGAAATCTGCACAGCCTAATGATCCTCCCGGGTGACCAGATTGGCAGGCATGTACCATCCTAACAATATCCCTTCTTACCTGAGTAGCGATATCTTCTAATTCATTAATACTTTTATGCTTCATTTAACAAAATTTGGTTTGCATTGAATAGTCCGAAAATCAGCTAGGCGCTGTTAAAAATAACCTGGCCTTACTTCGGTGCCGAAAATTACCACTTATAACTGAATTATTATAAAATAAACGTCAAAAAAACGTTTATTAAATTATATATTTGTTATAACCAAAAACCAAATAATGAAACAAGGACTTTTAATCGATATGGATGGGGTAATTTATAGCGGGGAGGAACTAATCCTTGGCGCTGATAAGTTTATCAACAACCTCATCAAAAATGATATTCCATTTACTTTCATGACCAACAATAGTCAAAGGACCAGTTTGGAGATCAGACGCAAACTGAAAGGTCTGGGTATCAAAGTTGAGGACCGACATGTATATACCAGCGCAATGGCCACAGGGAAATTCTTATCTGACCAAAGTCCTTCTGCCACCGCCTACGTGCTGGGAGAAGGCGGCCTGATCAGTAGCTTGCACGAAAATGGGATTACACTGGTCAATACAGATCCGGAGTACGTTGTACTTGGTGAGGGAAGGAATTTCACGCTTGAAATGGTTCAGCGCGCCGTAGATATGATTCTGGCCGGAGCCAAGTTCATCACTACAAACCGTGACCCTTCACCAAAAAAACCGGGTTGGAATAACTTGGGAATTGCGGCTACCACCGCTATGATTGAAGAGGCGACAGGACGACATGCCTTTGTAACCGGTAAGCCAAGTCCGGTAATGATGCGTTCAGCCCGTAAATTTTTAGGTCTGGAAACCGCAGAAACAACAGTAATAGGTGATACCATGGAAACCGATATTCAGGGTGGTGTGCAAATGGGATATAAAACCATATTGGTGCTCTCGGGTATTGCCACCAAAGATTCGCAAAGTCATTATGCGTTTAAACCCGATTTGATTGCAAGCTCGGTTGATGAAATAACTCTTCCCTTAAGCTGGTGGTAACGCAGTTTTGTAATCAATGTATACTGCCAGGCAGCACGCAAATAGTATATCAATTATCGATATACTAAACCCAAATCATTTTTTTTGCCAAAACAAATAAACGTTAAATAGACATTTATAAACTTTATGAATACTACAAACTATGTGATCGGAGTAGATTATGGTACAGATTCTGTACGTTCGGTGCTGGTTGATACGGCAGACGGAAAGGAAATCGCTTCTTCCGTTTTTCATTATCCCAGATGGAACAAGGGATTGTATTGTAATCCGTCCGTCAATCAATTCCGCCAACATCCTCTTGACTATATTGAGGGGCTTACTTACACTATAAAAGACTGCATTGCCAAATCAGGCGGAGCCAATGTTGCCAGGCTGATCAGGGGAATCTCAGTGGATACTACAGGATCTAGCCCGGTGGCCGTTGACCAGACCGGAACGCCTCTGGCGCTTAGGCCTGAGTTTGCGGAGAATCCAAATGCAATGTTTGTCTTGTGGAAGGACCATACTGCCCTGGAGGAAGCTGCGGAGATCAACAGGCATGCAGGGCGATTCCCCGTTAATTATTTAAAATACGTAGGTGGAATATACTCTTCTGAGTGGTTCTGGGCAAAACTACTTCATACCCTTAGGGTAGATAATGAAGTACGTAAGACTGCTGTTTCCTGGGTAGAACATTGTGATTGGATTCCTTTCTTGTTATGCGGCAAAAAAAATATTGAAGAAATGAAGCGCAGCAGGTGTGCAGCGGGACATAAGGCATTATGGGCAGATGAATTCGATGGTCTGCCACCTGAAGACTTTTTTGTTTCCCTTGATCCGATTCTGGCTGGCTACCGGAAGCTGATGCCGCGTGAGACTTATACTGCTGATGTCAGCATCGGAAATCTAAGCCCGGAATGGGCTGAAAAACTCGGTTTGGATACAGATGTCATTATTGGAGCTGGTGCCTTTGATGCACACATGGGTGCCGTGGGTGGACAAATTGAGCCTTATTACCTAAGTAAGGTAATGGGAACCAGTACCTGTGATATTCTGGTGGCACCGAACCAGGACCTGGAGGGAACGCTGGTTAGGGGGATCTGTGGGCAGGTGGACGGCTCAGTCATCCCTGGAATGGCTGGTCTGGAAGCCGGACAGTCAGCTTTTGGTGATGTATACGCCTGGTTTAAAAACCTGATCAGCTGGCCACTGGAGCATCTGCTGACCGAATCTCAGTACATTGATCAACAAACTGCCCTCGCCCTGAAAGAGGAAATCAGTCTCAAAATCATTGGAGAACTGAGCAGGCAGGCTGCCGGATTACAGGACGACGACGAGTTCGAACTGGCCCTGGACTGGCTCAATGGCAGACGTACACCTGATGCAAACCAGGAGCTGAAAGGTGCAGTAACAGGTTTGAGCCTGGGTACAGATGCTCCCCGATTTTTCCGTGCCCTGGCAGCGGCCACCTGCTATGGAGCAAAAAACATTGTCGATCGGTTTAAAGAACAGGGTGTTCCTGTGCAAGGTATCATTGGTATCGGCGGTGTAGCAAAAAAATCACCCTATATCATGCAGATGATGGCCGATGTTCTGGAAATGCCGATCCGTATCCACCGCTTTGAGCATACATGTGCTCTGGGGGCAGCAATGTTTGCATCCGTTGCAGCAGGTATTCATGAGGATATTCAAACCGCAATGAATGCTATGGGCACCGGCTTTGAAAAAGAGTATCAACCCGATCCTCAACGTAGCAGGGCATATCGAGAGCACTATCAGCGATACCTCTCATTGGGCAGATATATTGAAAAACACAATAAAAAGGAATCCAAACTATATCAATAATGGGCATTTATCAGCATATCAAACAAGAAGCTTATTTGGCAAACATGCAGTTGCCAAAGCTAAACCTGGTGTTGTTTACTTTCGGCAATGTCAGCGCTGCGGATCGTGACAGAGGGGTATTTGCCATAAAACCCAGCGGTGTTCCATATGATAAATTAACAGTTGAGGATATGGTAATCGTAGATTTTGATGGAATCACAGTAGAAGGAAAGCTCCGCCCCTCCTCAGACACCCAGACACATGCCGTGCTTTACAAACACTGGGAGGATATCTCAGGAATTGTACATACCCATTCTACCTATGCTACAGCATGGGCTCAGGCCCAATCTGACATCCCCATTTTTGGTACAACACATGCCGATCACCTGACTACTGACATTCCTTGTGCAGCACCAATGGGCGATGAAATGATCAGCGGTAACTATGAATACGAAACTGGCTTTCAGATCCTCAATCACTTTAAGGACCTGGGGCTAGATTACCGCGAGGTAGAAATGATCCTGGTAGGCAACCATGCTCCTTTTACCTGGGGAAAAACAGCAGAAAAAGCGGTCTATAACAGTGCAGTCCTCGAATCGGTAGCACAAATGGCGTTGCTCACCAGGCAGATCAATCCTCAGGCACCGAAACTTAAGGATGCCCTGATTAAAAAGCATTTTGAACGCAAGCACGGCCCCGATAGTTATTACGGACAATAATTACATAAAAAGAAATAAAATACGATAACATGATCAATTTAAAAAACTTAGAAGTTTGGTTCATTACCGGAACTCAGCATTTATACGGAGAGGAAACCCTAAAAACAGTTGCTCAACATGCTCAGCAAGTTGCAGAGTCACTGCATCAGGCTGAGCAAATCCCTGTCACGGTGGTTTACAAACCAATCGTAAAGACTCCTGATGAGATCTTCCAGACCCTGCAGCAGGCGAATTCATCACCGGCATGTATCGGCGTAATTACCTGGATGCATACTTTTTCCCCTGCCAAGATGTGGATTAGAGGACTCAATATTTTGCAAAAACCCCTACTCCACCTACATACACAATTCAACCGCGATATTCCCTGGGACAGCATTGATATGGATTTCATGAACCTGAACCAAAGTGCTCACGGTGACCGTGAATTTGGCTTTATCATGTCCAGGATGCGCAAAGACCGTAAGGTCGTTGTAGGCCACTGGCAGGATGAAGAAGTACTGGAGCAGATCAGCACCTGGACCCGTGCTGCCGCCGGCTGGCACGATTGGCAGGGTGCGAAGTTTGCTCGGTTCGGTGACAACATGCGTTATGTTGCAGTGACCGAGGGAGACAAGGTGGAAGCTGAAATGAAATTCGGCTTTTCAGTCAATACCTACGGCATAGGGGATTTGGTAGAGGTGATCAACAGTGTGGAGGATCAGTCTATTCAGAACCTGCTCCAGGAATATGAGCGCAGCTATCATATGGATGCCAGCCTACTGGAAGGCGGTGCGCAGCGCAATTCTGTTTATCAGGCGGCTAAAATAGAGCTGGGTTTGCGGAAGTTCCTCGAGGAAGGAAACTTTAAGGGCTTTACAGATACCTTTGAAGACCTGCATGGCATGATCCAGTTACCCGGTATTGCTGCACAACGTCTGATGGCTTCTGGTTATGGATTTGCCGGTGAAGGTGACTGGAAAACAGTCGCACTGGTAAGGGCCTGCAAAGTTATGGGTTCTGGTCTTGAAGGGGGCAATTCTTTTATGGAGGATTATACTTACCACTTTAACCCCGAAAATCCAATGGTCCTGGGCTCACATATGCTGGAAGTGGATGCCTCACTTGCAAAGGGCAAGGCTTCTCTTGAAGTCCATCCATTAGGGATCGGAGGAAAATCAGATCCTGCTCGTCTTGTCTTCAACGTCGCTGGTGGTCCTGCGTTAAATGCTTCGTTAATAGATATGGGTAACAGGTTCCGGCTATTGATTAACGAAGTCCAGGCAGTGGAGGCTGAACATGAATTGCCTAAGTTGCCAGTTGCAAGGGTCTTATGGAAACCTCTCCCGGACATGAAAAATGGTTGCGCAGCCTGGATCTATGCGGGAGGTGCACACCACACAGCTTATAGCCAAAACTTAACTACCAGGCATTTGCAGGACTTTGCAAATATTGCTGGAATGGAATACATCAATATCGGAGCCGAAACCAAACTGGATCAGTTCAGAAATGAGCTGCACTGGAATGAGATGTTCTACAAATAAACCAAGACTTAACCAAATAATGTATGAATAATAGTTTAGTGACTACGGATTATGTAGTCTTTATCATCTACTTCTTAGTAGTCTCAAGCTACGGGTACTATGTCTACCGTCAGCGAAAAAAAGGAGAACATGATGCGAAAGCATTTTTTCTTGCCGAAGGAACACTTACCTGGTGGGCTATCGGCGCCTCCCTGATTGCTTCCAATATTTCTGCTGAGCAGTTTATCGGAATGAGTGGAGAGGGCTTTTTTCTGGGAATTGCCGTCGCTGCATATGAATGGATAGCAGCCATCGCTTTAATCATCGTAGCAGTATGGTTTATTCCTGTTTATCTTAAAAACAAGATCTACACCATGCCGCAATTTTTAAAGACCAGGTATAACGAATCCGTGGCTTTGATCATGGCTGTTTTCTGGTTGTTCCTCTATGTCTTCGTTAACCTTACTTCTATTCTTTACCTGGGAGCAGTGGCTATCAATGGGCTTACCGGCGGTGATTATCTGCATGTGATTATGATTGGACTGGCAGTATTTGCCCTGGTCATTTCTCTCGGAGGAATGAAAGTTGTAGCCTATACTGACGTGATCCAGGTTGCAGTACTGATCTTTGGTGGTTTAGTAACCACATACATTGCCTTAACTGTTGTGGGTCAGAAGTTCGGTGTTGGTGCCAATGCCATTGCCGGATTCAATGTTTTAATGGAACAGGCCCCTGAGCATTTTAAAATGATCATTCCAAAACCAACGGAGAGTTCAAGCCAGATTGAGATCAGCAAATACCTGACTTTTCCGGGCCTGGCCTCTTACGTAGCTGGTATCTGGATCATCAACCTGAACTACTGGGGCTGCAATCAATACATTACTCAGCGGGCATTGGGTGCAGATCTTCAAACAGCCAGAACCGGAATCCTTTTTGCTGGCTTTCTTAAACTGCTGATGCCTTTGATTGTGATGCTTCCCGGTATTGCAGCTTATGTGCTGTACAAAGGTGGTCATTTGCCGCAACTTGTTGGTGGAAAAGACGGTGCCTATTCTGCGGTACTAACATTTTTACCGACAGGTCTGAAAGGACTCTCTGTCGCTGCACTGACTGCAGCCATTGTAGCTTCTCTTGCCGGAAAGGTAAATAGCATCTCAACGATTTTTACGCTAGATATTTATTCCAAGTACTTTAACAAAGGAACTGAGCAAAGAAATCTGGTATTTGTCGGACGTGCAACAGTATTTGTTGGGATGATCCTTGCAGTACTGTTTACCTGGAATGATTTGCTGGGTATAGGCGGAGAAGGCGGATTCACCTTTATTCAAAAATATACCGGTTTTATCAGCCCTGGCGTCTTTGCCATGTTTATACTGGGTATGTTCTGGAAAAGAACAACAGGCAGTGCAGCGATTGCCGGCGTGTTGGCAGGTTTTTTACTCTCAGTGTTCTTTAACGAGATGGCTCCGGGAATTTTTGGTAATGACACCTTGTTGTATACTGCCTACCCTAACGGTGCAGGAGCTTATGAAATTCCTTTCCACATTTGTATGGGCTTGTCGTTTGGTTTTACCATGCTGATCATGATTGTCATGAGTTTGGCTGGACCAAAGGTCAATCCTAAGGCTTTTGAACTAGATACTGAAATGTTCAAAGTCAACAAATCAACAATGGTACTCATCGTACTAACGTTAATGATTATTGCTGCCTTATATGTGAAATTCTGGTAGTATCACTGAAGGGAAATTAAGAGGAGGTATCATTATGAAGTGAACCCCAAAAGTTCGATAAAAACTTTTGGGGTTCACTTCAATTGTATTGCGCATTTTAGCTAACTTATGTTTTGATTTGTGTTAAGCCTGGATCCGCCAGTTGTGATATTCGAACATGATTTACTATAATTTTCTCAACCAGATATTGCGGTAGCTGATCGGTTCACTTTTATCTCCATGACTTTGTAATTTAATTGATGAGGCGCCATGCTTTCTGTAAGTTGGCTGTCCAATATAAGGTGTATCTCCTTTAAGTACCGTCGCATTCTGTATGAGTATTCCATTGTGAAAAACTGTTGCAACAGCCGGCGATTTTACAGAGCCATCCTCGTTAAAACGGGGCGCAGTCCAGGCTACGTCATATGTCTGCCATTCTCCCGGCTTTAAACAGGCATTTACCAATGGTGGGGATTGTTTATAAAAGCTACCTGCCTGCCCGTTTACATAGGTTTTGTTCTCATAATTGTCCAGCACTTGCAACTCATATCCGCCAGCCCCCCAGGGAAGGGCAGCCAGAAATATACCGCTGTTACCTCTGCTCTGACCGCTTCCGGTTATATTTTCCGGAATCCTGTATTCAATGTGAAGTTGAAAATCCATAAATTGCTCTTTTGTCTGGATATCACCTACAGACTTATCTACCGTCATGATCCCATCAGATAACTTCCATTTTTTCTCTGAAGCAGCATTGTCGGAATTCACCCATTGGTCCAGATCTTTCCCATCAAAAAGAACTGTGGCATCTGAAGGTGCTGCTCCTGCCAGCTTAGCCGGACTTACTTTTGCAGGCACGGGGGTCCATACCTCGGTATCTTCCGGTTTACCTGCCTGCTGTGCCTGAACTACCATTGCATTGGTTGAGAACATCGCAATAATTAACATTAATCGTTTCATCATATCAGTGGAATTTTTTTAGTTATTGAATATAATTATTTATTTAATGATTTTATCCACGTCGCGATTTTAGTAACCTCATCTTTTGGAACATTAGTCATCGGCGGCATCGGTGTGGAATAATCCGGCCAGTGCTCCGGTTTTGGTGTATAAATCAGGCTCGTTAGTTCCTCAATAGTATATTTTTTGGCAGAGATCTCTTTAAAAGAGGGGCCAACTTGTCTCTTCTCCGCATTGTGACAAGCCAGACAGGTATTTTTAGCCAGGAGGCCTTTCACCTGATCGTAAGTTGGAATTTTCGACATTGATGCTTTTTTACCTGATAATGAACTTCTATTTTGTTCAAGAGACTGTGTTTTAATAGCAGATGAATTCCTGGTGCTTACTTCGGTAGGGCTAAGTACCTTCCCTTCCGGGATGTTATTTAAGGTATAATATGCTGTTGGATGTGCCAAGCTATAGTAGTTCTCTTGTGAGCGAATGCCATCCAAAGTGATGTTGTGAATATATCCTTTGCGCAGGTTGGCTACAATAATTCGGGCAGTGAGGCCATCAGCAGAAACGCGAACGCCCTTTACACTGCACTTTTGGCTATTTACCGGTGGACTTCCATAGACACTGTGGTATTTATAGATAAAGCTCTCCACTGAATAAGAAGCAAGATCTGAGGCGTATTTTCTATCAACAGGTTTGGTAAACTCTATTTCAAACCCATCTGGCATAGCTTTTATACGGAGCATTTCAAAAGGAATTTTATTGTTCCACACGAGTCGCTGAATCCCTTCTGTAGCCTCACCGGCAGAACCCCAGCCACGGTTAGTCTCCCCGGCGAACAATGATCCATCTTTACCCCAGGCCAGACGCACGATACCTGATTGAAACCCACTTCTGAAAGGCCATGCAGCCCCTTGATACTCACCGTTTACCTTTTCCATAAACACACGGCTAATCATGCTCTGCCCCTGGTCGCCTACCAGAAGCTGGCCAGCAAAAGGACCAAAAGAGCCAGAAGGAATTTTTACGATCTCCGAATTTGAAATACCGAGGATTCCATGAGGCAGCCAAACTGCAGGTAGCTGGAGCTCTGGAAAATTCTTTTTCATGTCATACTCGGTTACCACTTTTTCATTCACATCATTTTCAGGCTTCACACTGTTTCCCTTACTGTCGTAAATCATCTTTGTTTGATTCTTAGCAAAGAACTGTTCTGTGCTGAGTTTGAGAGGAGACTGTGGCAGATTAGTCCACACCAGACTGGATGGGTGTCCCATAAATGCGCCTTTTTTTACTTGCATGATACTTCCTGAGCCAACCCAGTCGCCCTGATTATCGGTATAGAATAGCTGATCATCAATCATACTGATCCCACAGGGCGAGCGCATACCTGCAGCCCAGGGCTCAATCCTTCCATCTTCAAAAATATGAAGTGCCCAGCCCCTCCATGGAACCATGCTTGTTGGATTCCACCAGGTGGGCGGAAATCCAAGATTCAGGGTTACAAAGAACGATCCGTCAGCAGCCAGCTTAGGACCAAAACTGTACTCATGGTAATTTCCCGACAATGGCCATGCATAAATAGTCTCAAAATCATCTGCTACCCCATCGTTGTCTGTATCTGTCATTTTAGTGAGTTCCCCTCGCTGAACACAATAAAATGATCCGTTTTTATAGGCAAGTCCAAGCACCTCATGAAGACCCGATGCAAATTTTTGGAATGTTGGTTTCAGTGATGAAGGGTTTTTCACGATGAAAACATCCCCCCTTCTGGTAGTGACACCCAAATCGCCGTTAGGCAGTGTACAGAGTCCGCCCACTTCAAGTATTTCCCCTTCAGGAGCAGATACTTTCATGATCTTAAAATAATCATCTTCCTTTGGAGATTCTGCCTGGGCAAAGCATATTAATGACATCAGTATAAATGTCATTGTCAACAGGCACGATATCCCGTTTTTATAATTGAAATAAATGTTCATCTGGTTATTGGTTAAAAAGAATAGCGTAAACGATCTTACTTTTGAATGGAACCAGGAGCTCCTGAGTTCCTTGTATTGTTCTGACAATAGGCTTCAATACGGCCTCATCCGCAACAGTAATGGAATACGCTTTATCTCCTATGACATATTTACCATCTTTCTGTTCGATAGTATTTGCTCTGGCGAGACAAAGGTATAAGTCATTGGCACTTCCTTCTGGCTCAATTTCACGCCGAATGCCCTGGCCGCCGTCAATCACCATTGTCGCATCCTTAACACTCAATCCGTATGTCAGGTACTTAAACTTCGGCAGACCTGACGCATCAAGCGTATAACCCTTAGGTCTAAAGCCAGACCCCGTTGTGTCTTTTTTAAATTCAGTTTGTAGTGTTGCCAACCGCTGAATCTGTGGTGTGGCATCTCCAAGTTGGATCGCTTTTCCAAGTGGCCGCGAGGAACCATCGCCCCTGTCGTGCCACATTGGTGTGGCATCCAGAAATTCACCTTTCCACAATAGAACTAATTGGCCATTGTCGGCGTCGTAAGTGTAATGAACCTGTAGTGGACTACCTATGCTGATGGCATGGGTAACGCGTTTACCTCCTTTAAGGTCGACAAAACTCCGGAGGAGGGTATTGCGTTCTGCCTTGATGATTATTGGGGCGACTTTGTTCTGCTGTGCAACAGCAGAACCGCCCATTAAAAAGCATAAAGCCGATGTACCCGCAACTAAAAAATAAGAATATAAATTCATGTTTATCTGTATAATATTTGGTTAATCAAGTATCTTAGTTTTGTATAGCATTCACTTTTTTGTGTGGATCCGCATTCTTATATAGGTTTGCTTACATCAAGATAAACCGGTTGGTTCTGTTGCGCATAGACCATCAATGCGGCCCCTATAGCTGCTATAGTTAAGAATATTGATTTCATTAATTGTTTAAAATAGGATTATAATTGGCTGATTTTTAGAACACGAAACTACAATCCCGAACGTCGATCACAGAGCAATAATGTTAAATAAGTGAGAAGAAATGTTAACCTAGTCTGGTTGCTTATTCCTTTTTTCTACTATGTACTCAGAAGGAAGTACATTATATTTTATTTTAAATGACTTAGCAAAATAGTTAGGTGTACTAAAACCTACCATGTAGCATATTTCAGCAATAGTTTTATCGCTTTTTTCCAATAATACCGCTGCTTTCTCCAGCTTAACAGATCTGATAAAGTCTACAGGAGTTTTGCCGGTTACCTTCAGACATTTTTTGTACAGAGATACCCTACTCATGGCAATATGTCTACTCAGGTCCTCTACGGACAGTTGTGGATTATGAAGATTCGTTTCAATGTAAAGCAATGCAGCATTCAGGAATTTAGCATCATCCGATTCTATTTCCATTTCTGGTGAAGCCATGCTAATTTGTCTGGAATAAGTGCTTTTAAAGGTCTGGTGCAGCGTAAGCAGGTTCTTGATTTTAGAATGTAAAATCTCGAAATTAAAAGGCTTGGTCATGTAATCGTTCGCTCCGGTCTCCAAACCCTTAAGCTGCTCTTCTTCAGCAGTTAATGCCGTTAATAAGATGACGGGAATGTGCTTTGTTCTTTCATCCGATTTGATTTTCTCGCACAATTCATTACCATTCATTTCAGGCATACTGATATCTGAAACGATCAAATGCGGATGCAGTGCAAGTGCCTTTTGCCAACCTTCTTTACCATTGGAGGCCTCTTCTATCTTATAGAAAATGCTCAGGTTATCTTTGAGATAAAATCTGAAGTCTTCATTGTCCTCCACCAACAAAATAACAGGGGCATTTTTTGTACCCAAGCGTTTATCAGCAGATGCTTTCCCCCCATCCTTTTTCGATGTTTCCTTCTGAGGCAAATGAATAGCTTCAGCCTGAGCTAATTCCTGCTCCGAAAGTGCTGCATAAGCAACATTCAGGTGTACCGTAAAACAACTTCCCAAACCGGGCTCACTTTCTATATTGATTTCACCTCCATGCATTTTCACAAACTCTTTGGTAATGGAGAGGCCGATTCCTGAACCCTGATTAAGAATAGAAGCAGAGGTTTCATTTTGAAAAAAACGCTCAAAAATAATTTCCTGTTTATCTTTTGGAATACCAATTCCCGAGTCTGACACCTTTAACTCTAATAAAATCTTGTCCTTCCTGGTTTGATGCGGCAGGGTTTGCAATTCAACACTCACTCTGCCTCCGGAAGGAGTAAATTTAAAGGCATTCGAAAGCAGATTGAACAATATACGCTCCACCTTATCCTGATCATATGACACCAACAAATTTTCAATAGTACTTTTGAAGGTTAATTTGATCTGTTTACGTTCAGCGAGGTCATAAAAAGATTCTGTTGCGTCTTTTAAAAAAGATACGATTTCGCCATCACTGATATTTAGCAGCAATTCCTGCTCTTCCATTTTACGGAAATCGAGTAATTGATTTACCAGATTTAATAGACGCCTCGCATTTCGTTTTATCATGGTTAACTGACCATGACCTCGCTGCTCTTTGGCTTCTATTAAAAGTTTATCTACCGGAGCCAGAATCAATGAAATCGGGGTTCTGAATTCATGACTCAAATTGGTTAAAAATTTAATTTTCAACAAATCAAGTTCCCTTAATCTTTCCGCTTCTTTACGATCCTGTTCACGTAACTGCCGGGCCTGAATCCTTTCCTGGACTAAAGCAAATTCGCGTCTTAACTTACTGATCCCCCTGCTTCGGATAAACAGTAGCAACAAGCCAATTGCCAGTGTGTACAGTATATATGCCCAGGTTGTACGCCAGAAGGGAGGTAAAATCGTAATTGTCAGCTTAGACTCAGCTACGGGTATCACATCGTTTTCATTAAAAGCCCTTACATAAAAGGTATACTCTCCTGGGTCAAGATTTGTAAAAGTAGCCTTGCGTATTTCCGAGGGAACGGTAAGCCAGCGTCCATCAAATCCTTCCAAATTGTATTTGTAGGTTATTTTATTGGGGCTGAAATAGTTCAGGAACGCAAATTGAAGTGAAAAAATATTTTCTTTATAGCTGAGGGTTAAATGCTTGAGCCCTGTGATGGCTTCGGGAAGAATAGTACGCCCATTTACCCTTTCAGCAACACGTACTTTATCATAAAACACCTCTAAGTCAGTAATGACCAATTCAGACGGAAAACCGGTGTTTTTGATTTGACCCGCGCTGAAAATATTAAAGCCATTTGGTCCTCCAAAGATCAGCTCACCTGCTTTCGTTTTGTAAACAGCATTGATGTTAAACTGGGTACCTTGCAATCCGTCGGATATGTTGTATTTACTATATTGGAATGTATAGTTTTTTCCCGATAAAACTACAGAAATCTTGTAAAGCCCCTTTCTGGAGCTATACCAGATGTGCCCCTCCTCATCTTCAAGAAGTGCTAAGGCTGTATTCTCAGGTAAACCAATATCTTCACTTAAATTAATGAATTTTCCCGTTGTCGGATTATATATACTGATACCTTCCACAGTACCTATCCAGATCCATCCCCTGCGATCTTCAACAATTGAATTCACGTCGTTCTGTATGAGACTGTTCGAATTCTTGCGGTCATTTACTAGTTGTTTAAATTTACCGGTTCTATGATCAAGGATACTAAGCCCCGCGGTCGTACCAATCCAGATATTTTTGTTTTTATCTTCATATATACAAGAAATGCCATAAGCATTTAAAGTATTTTCTACTGATGGGTTAAAGTGCTTGAATTTCTTTGTATTCCGGTCAAACAGATCCAATCCACCATTTAAAGTACCAATCCACAGCCTGTTCGATGAATCTTCCAGTAGGGCGTAGATTCGGTTGTCCGAGATGCCGGACGGGTCTGCTGTATATTTGAAATGACTAAACTTCTGCCCGTCAAATGAGTCAAGACCGCCTAAATAAGTTCCGATCCATAGCGTACCTAAATGGTCAACGCAGAGACTAATCACCACATCACTGCTTAGGGAATTATCATTCCCGGGTTGATTACGATAGGTCTTAATCTCACCTGTTTTTCTGTTTAAATACATTAAACCTGTCCCATTTGTTCCTATCCACAAATTCCCCTGCTTATCTTCAACGAAGGAGTTTATATCCTTATGGATGACGTTGTTCCCTGTTAAATAGTTATTTCGGGGAAACTTGTAAATGTCTTTATGATAGTAGCTGATCCCTTTTTTAAAGGTACCTATCCAGATGATGCCGTTGTTGTCTTTGTACAAACCGGCTACGCTATTGTCGTTTAAACCTCTTAGGTCATTTTCTTTACTTAAAATATAAGTTATTTTGTTGGTCCGTTTATCTAAAATATTGATTCCCCCATGATCAGTCCCTATCCAGATATTTCCATCAGCCCCTTCTACAACTTGACTAACATTATTTGAACTTAGCCCCGAATGATCTTGCTTTTTTCCAAAATAGCGGAACTTGTCACTGGCTACGTTGAGGTAGTACAAGCCGGAAAGGTTACCGGCACTATAAATAAAAATATTGCCTTCAGTATCATGATTGAGATTGAAAGAGTTTTGTTGCGCTCCTAAATGATCTTTAACTGTAAAGTACCTGTTTGTTACCTTCCGTTTCTTTAAATTAAACTTATCGAGAACGCCATTGGTATAGATAACCCATAAATTACCTTTTAGATCGTCAATAAAATCGCTGATCTGACCAGCATCTAACGAATGAGGTGCATCACTTTTATCAACATATCCGGTTGTTGTATCACGGATTGCATCATAACAAAAAATACCTTGATTTTCAATGTAAAAATAGAACCTTCCTCTGTTATCGGTCTTGATCTCTTTGAGGTATCCGCCGGGAATTTTATATTTTTTAAAATGTTTATCCTGAAATCGCTCAAACCTTTCAGTTAAAGGGTCATAAATACTGAAACCACGATTGGATTTAATCCATATTTTTTTCTCCGGCCCCTCAAATATATTGACAATATAGCTATTAGGTAAACTCGTACTATCTTTTGAATTATGCTTAAACACCTTGAATTCATACCCATCATACCTGCTGAGACCGGCCATGGTTCCAAACCACATAAATCCCCTGTGATCTTTATATATCGCATTTACCTGATTGTCCGATAAGCCGTCAGAAATATCCAGATGGGAAAACTGATACACATTTTCCTGTGCAAAAAGAGAATTGCACAATAGGAATGCGCTGATCAAAGCTAGAAACCGAAACATATATTTTTCTATTAAATGCTTTAGTCATTCTCCGGAATTCAGAAAATAATGAAAACTAAAGCCAAATCGTTACAATTGATTGTTTAATATTGGTATAGCTAAGCTACACTTAAATCTGGATATTTTTAAAGAACAACCCGCTCTCAGCCCTGATAGATCAGTAATGTTTGGCGGGTAATTGTTAAAATTTAAACGCCAGCCCTAGCAAAATACTACAACTGACGTTTTAGAGGGCGCGTATTGCAAATTTCCTAAAACCCTATTCCTGGCCTTTTTCATTTACACCAAGTTTCCACCTAAAATATTGATCCAATACCTCCAGTGACTTTTCGTCGGGAACTGATCCAATATGAGGTGTCTCCGCGAAATGCATCACTGATGGCTGTCCTGTGTGAAACCCCGGCCATTGGGGCAGTCCCTTTCCGTTAGGATTCCCATATTTTACGAAGTTGACCCAGTAATCCCCCATGACGGCGGAGATCTTTAAATCTGAACCGGAAGTTTTCGGATTCAAAGGATCGATATGCTGGAAAACATAGGAAACGTCCTGTGCATGGGGAGAGCCGTGTCCGTATTCAGCAGTACCCTCGGGGTAATTTGGATGCTGGTCAAAAAAATAGTAAAACACCTTTGATTTCCCCGTTTTTGACTGGAGCCTGGCCCAGGTCCAGTTGTGCCATCCAAATGCGGCATCCCTCGACAAATTCCTTGCCGTGCGGGGAACAGAATTTTCACCTACCGGGTAGGCCTTAATTAACTGATCAGCAAATTGTCCATAACGTGCTTTTACCCCATCGGTATATTCTTGAGGGCTCTTTCCAGGAGAGAAACTTAGTCCCTCATCGGAATTGTAGCCAATAAGTACCGGCACATCATTGTAGCGGCCTGCCTGGTATAGTTTATATTGAACATCCGGGATCACATATCCGTCTATTACAGGCCAGGAGCTGCCAGCACCCCAGTCCATAGGGAGCTGCTCCACTTCCAGCTTTTTAAGGTCTTCTATGGAGGTCGCTCCTGCTTTTGCGGCATAAGCCAATCCCTCAGTTTCTGCTTGCTTCAGTGCCTTCATATTTTCACCAGGATATGTTTTCACGCTAATGGGGCCAAAAGATCCCCCGCTCTGTGAAATCGCTCCCCGGAAAAGGCCTTTAGCCAGAGGTGATGCACACAACATACTAACTGAGATTCCTCCGGCCGACTCACCAAAAATAGTTACTTTTCTGGGGTCACCACCAAAGGCTGCTATGTTTTGTTGCACCCACTTAAGCCCTGCTATCTGGTCGAGCAAACCATAGTTGCCAGACACATGATCGGGTCCTTCGCCACTTAGTGCCGGATGTGCTAAAAAACCTAAAGGACCTACGCGATAAGCAATACTAACAAAAACAACCCCCTTTTGTGCCAGTTTCTGTCCGTCATACCAGGGTTCTGCGGTTGATCCGGTGCTGAACCCTCCCCCATAAATCCATACCAGGACAGGCAAATTTTCTTTTTTTGATTTTGCAGGGGTCCATACATTCAGGTACAAGCAATCCTCACTTTTGCCGGCTGCCGGGTTTCCACCCTGCATAGGTGAAGCTGCAAAATGTGTAGTTTGCTTTACGCCGTCCCATCTTACAACTGGTTGGGGAGCTTTCCACCTTAATGGACCAACTGGCGGAGCCGCAAAAGGAATTCCACGGAATATAGTTAAATTGTTTTCTAGGGCTCCCTGTATACTGCCCCCCTCGACATTCACAGAAACAGGGAACTGAGCCTGACCTGTAAAGGCAGTGAAAACCATTAATACAGCGCTGAGTGCGATATTTTTCAGTATTCTCATAAATCGCTTACTAGTTTAATTTATTGGAGTAAATTTAAAATTCTTAAACGTTACATTACCTTCGCCCGTTGAGGTCAAGCCTATCCTTAAGCTTAAGAACCCACTTAGCACATTGTGATGCATGGCAGAAACCTCAAGAGAGCTTTCAATCTTATTCCACTTCGTACCATCTGTGCTATAATACATATCCACTGTATTATTGATGTTTTTCAGGCGAAGGAATACATGATTTTTTATCACATTCTTTTCCGTTTGAAACTGCCAGCCACGTAAATTGGCAAATATGCTTTCATTGTTGGCCAGGATGCCTGAATATGCATTGTTGTTGTAAAAAAGAACCAAGCCACCTGTTCCTTTTCCTGCTATTGATAACTCCAGGTCTGCCATATACGAATGGCCCGATGGAATGCACAACAAAGGCGAGCTATTGGCTACATTAGTCCCTTTTCCACTAATTGTCAATCCATTATCAGATAAGTTAAACCTATTGGTATCCAATCCTTCGAAGAATGCCCATTGAGACTTTAATTTATTTCCTTTAAAATTATCGTTCAATGTAAAGTCCGTTTTAGACTCAACTAAATTTGGTTTCCTGATCGGTTTGCTATCTGTTACACCATCGGGTACTTTGTACCAGCCATCTTTGGTCCATTCTACCGGCAGTAGTAAGGTCTGACGGCCCTTATTGTAAAAGCCAGCTTCATAAGCATGAAATATCATCCACCAATTACCTTTAGCATCGTCGAATAAGGTGCCGTGCCCTTTTGACTTCCATTTTTCAGATTGCTTTGTTGTTCTGATAATCGGATTGTAAGGAGAGTTTTCCCAGGGGCCGGATAGCGATTTCGACCGTGCGGAAATGACCATGTGACCAGTTTCAGGACCGGCTGTACCACCCTCGGCTGTTGTAAGGTAGTAGTATTCTCCCCTTTTTATTAGCTTGGGACCTTCCAAGCAAAAGCACTCGATAGTCCAGTCTTTAGGTATAGGCCAGCCACTGTAGGAACGCTGTTGATTTCCGGTAATCGAAAGACCATCGTCAGACAGCGGTACAAATCCTCCGCTGCTAAAGAATAAATATCTTTTGCCATGTTCATCTTCAATATGCCCCGGATCAATATTGCCGATCTTCAGGTCAATAGGTTCAGTCCAGGGACCGGCTATAGAATCTGCCGTTACCACGTAGTTGGTGCCATTTGCAGGGAAATAGATATAGAACTTATTTTTATACTTCACCAAATCGGGGGCATACACCGAGCCTACATTTTTATGTAAAGCATGGGTCACCGGTTTCCAGTTAATCAGATCTTTTGAATGCCAGATCAGTAAGCCTGGATAATACTCAAAAGAAGAATGGACCATGTAATAATCATCACCATCCCGTAAAATACTTGGGTCCGGATAATCTCCTGCAAAAATGGGATTTAGGTAAAAGCCGGCACCCTTTTCATTCGGCTGGGTTTGGTACTGAGCTTTCGCGAAAACGCTCATCTGGAGCAGAAAGATAGTTATTATTAGTTTATTCATATGGTCAATTATTACTTTGCGGCTGAAATCAGGGCATCTATAGTACGTTGATCACGGACCTTGTTATTTCTGCGGTCCATGACATCTCCTTGTTCCCAATAAAATGGCTTGAAACCAAATTTAATCGCTTCTCTGGTTGAATAATTATTCCAGTAGTCCACAGCGTCATTATGTTTTGCCATATCCAAAGGGCGGTTATTGGCACTTGTTCTTCGAAAAGCCGCATACTCACCCATGATCACGGGGATCCCTTTGTCAACAAACTTAGCTTTCATCAGTGCGTATAATCTCGATATTTCATTTTCTTCTGCCCAGGTTGCATTACGGCTCGGTTCAATAGTGGAGTGATGTCCCGTTCCCCAGTAGTAAAACATTTTACCCCAGGTGGCATCTCCATCCATCAGTATTGTGAACTGTGCGGGCGTATAATTATGCACTTCAACCATCATACGGTTTGGAACCTGGTCGCCGGGGAGGGTATTCATCAGGTTGTTGGTTTTTTCGAAATCAGTACCAGGACCCTGAACAACCAGTACGCGGTAACTGTTTCTACCTCCCGTGGAGCGAACTGCATTGATAAATGTTTGGTGGTAACTGTTTAGTATGCCCATCTGCTCAGCATTTTCAACGGGAGGTTCATTGGCACTTGCAAACATCAGGTGTTCATCAAAATCCCTCATCGTTGTAGCGATCTGTTCCCAAAAAGCTTTTTGCTTGGCATTGACCGAGTCTTTCTTAATCTTATTGATATTATGGTCTAACCAACCACCGTCCCAATGTATATTCAGCAACACATACATGTCGTTATCAACACAATACTTAACGACCTCTTTGACCCGATTAAGCCACACAGGATCTATTTTGGCTTTTGACCGATCACTTAAATGCTGCCAATCCCATGCACAGGGAATCCGTATTGCATTAAAACCTGTCTGCTTTACAAATTTAATATAGGATTCTGTAATCTGGGGATTGCCCCATCCGGTTTCTCCGCCCGGGGCTTCCATTGTGTTACCAATATTCAATCCTAATTTCATTTTAGCAGCCAGTTGAACAGCCGTACTGCTCATGCCCGTTTCATCCGGTGCTTTAGGAGAGGTATTGTAGGACGGAAACAGGTCACCTGTTTGTGAAAGGATAACCCTTCTGGCCTGACCATTGTCTGAAGTGACCACCAGGGTAGCGGATCGTGAAGCACCGGTACCATTAGGCACCACCGTTAATTGAAGAGCCGTACTCCCTTCATTCCCTGCTGTTTTATTTAACTGTATCCAGGAAGTTGCAGGATTACTGATGGTCCATTTTGCATTACTGGTAATGGTAATATTGGAGTTTCCTCCTGCTGGCTGAAAAGCGACTTCAGCTAAAGAAACACTGAGTTCAGCTTGAACTGGCTCTTTTTTTTTACAGGATGAAATAAGCACAGTAATTAGTAGCAGTAATATTTGGAAGGATTGTTGCCCTTTAATTTTTATAATTCCAAAATGATTCATTGGTTTTTCGTTCTACTGTTTATTTTTTTTGGTTTATATTTATAGTTGGTTTTTTCGGCCGATAGCCCATCGCGCTAATGCTTTTCAGATTCGATTCCCGTTGGAGGCCAATTGGTCATCAAAGTCAAAAATACCCCAGAAATCCCATTCCGGAATGGATCAAATGTTTCTATTTGTAGGACGAATGTTAAGGTAAGCCCTTAGCGTCAACACCATTCAGTTCCCTTACGCTTCTTTAATGATCATACATCTCCCAGGCTGAGTACCTGTTATAAACTAAATACAAACTTTATAGGCCCGTAACGCTACGGACCTATATTTTGATTTATTTTATTTTTACTATTCTGATGTTATCTATGGCCGCCTCAAAATTATCGACTGTTGTGGTGCCATCATTCATAAATGTTAGGTTAAGCGCGCCATTTCCAGTTGAACCAAGTAATTCGGTCAGTGTTGAAGCTGGCAGGCCATTGCTTAAGAAATTTGACAATGGAATGGTAACTGTTTGCCAGCCATTTGTTTTAAATGGTGTGGTGGAACCATTGGCGTTTTTCCATTGGCGGTAAAGAGCAAAATAAGTCCAGGTATAATCTTTTACAATCTGAATAGAGCCATTCACCCATGGCTTATTAACGGCTACTTCAAACTTTAATGCATAATTATTTAAGGTATCCTGTAAATTGGCAACAGGGACCCATTGAACTGCATTCGTATTGACTGACCGTCCGCCATCCCACCAGTTTCCATTTCCGGCAGGAATATTTGAGGCCTTCATGACGCCATAATTACCATTGTTTCCAGGAAAATTCACAGAACTGTTTGAAACATCAGATCCCCAGGAAAAGGTATTTATTCCATCATAATTATTCAATACCCCGGTTACATAATCATGAACATGATAAAAGGTTGTTGCTGACCCTGATTTTGTGACCACGGTGACCGGACCACCTGATGAAACGCTTGCCGGTACAGCCATACTGATAGCGGTGCCGTCACTGGAACCTGTAAAGCCCGTTACTTCTACTCCGGCATAACTGACATGCTCAATAAAAAAGAAATTAAATCCATTTATCTTAACCGAGTCGCCTGGATTGGCACTTTCATTAGATATGCCGGAAATTGTAGGAGCAGGAGCAACAATAGGAAACGAAAATGTGGTTTCCCCATGTACGGTTACATAGCGTATGGTATTGAGGTCGGCAGCCTGTACCAGAGGAAAGGCAATCACCTCAGGTAACAATACAATAGCACTTGTATCCGAAAACCATGCGTCATTGAAAGCGCCTTTTACGCCATTGAAATAAATTTGAAGTGCACCTTTTAAATTACGGCCTGAAATAACGACCCATTTTCCGGTACCCACACTAGTTAAAAGGGAGTCTCCGGGACTGGCTACGTAGTTACGTACCCCTGTAATCACCGGGATACCAGTTGATGATGATGAGTTTTCTTTTTTACAACCCTCCAGTATAAAGAACATTGTTGCAAATAAAACAAGTAATAAAAGGCTATTAGCTTTGTTTAGTAGCTTTTTCATATGTTATCATTTAATAATAAATAATTCAGTTTAGTAATAGGCCACCGGAGCACCCAGTAATTTCGGGTCAGCGGTAATCTCAGTAGCCGGTATCGGCAGGGTAAACGTCGCAATGGTTGGGGCTGTGATCACCATATCACTGGCAGATCTGGTTTTTACACCCGTGGATGGATCATAAGTAAACTGCACCCTTGTATTCTTCAGAATTTGGTTACCCAGCAGTGTAACTGCCCCCTGCGGATTGTAATACGAAAGACGCACCAGATCAAACCAATATTGTCCCTCAAAAGCCAGTTCAATTCTTCTTTCATTCCTAAGTGATTCCGTTGTAATGTTTGTTACCTCATCAACACCTGCTCTTTTTCTAATCATATTAAAAACTCTTAATGCTTCCGAATTTGCAGTGGAACTATTGTTTCCCAATAAAGCCTCAACATACACTAAATAGACATCTGCCAGACGCAATACGGTATTGTGTTGTGGAGATGACCAAATGTCCATAGTGGGTGAATTGTTATCTGTAGCGGTACCAACAATATGCTTTTTAACACTGCAACCGGTTGCTGTATAGCCACCCCCGGAAGCATTCAATTCCGGATAATGATCACCGGTTAGCATGAACGTGGCTTTACGGCGTATCGAATCCTGTGGTGTATAGATACTATCCAGGTCGAAGGTTGGTCCGATAGCCCCACCCCAACCACCACCTGGAGGCACTATAGCTCCACTCGGTGCAAACTGGGTTTGAATGGCATTACCATTGCCATAGCCTACACCTGGCGCCCACTGAAAGGCAAAAAGTGACTCAGGATTGTCATTAAACTGTGTTCTGAAAAGGTTATAATAATTTGGCAAAAGTGTTAGACCGCTTGTATTGATTACGTTTTTAGCAAAGAAAGCAGCACTGTCTAAATCCATCTGGCTCCTGCTTCCGCTAATTCCGGCTCTTGTCAGGTATACTTTAGCCAACATGCCCTGGGCGGACCAGGTAGTGACACGACCAGGCTGATCACGAATCGGCAATGAAGCTGCCGCAAACCTTAAATCGTTAATTATAAATTTATAGACATCGCTAAGCAAGTGACGAGGCAACAGTGGATTTTTAATTAATTGATCATTGTCTTCGATGATAGGCACCGCACCCCATAACTGAGCCAGATGAAAATAAGCCGTAGCTCGTAAGAATTTTAATTCGCCAAGGGCACCGTTTTTACTTTGTACGGGTACGCTGTCCGGCAGTTTTGCATTGATTGCTTTTATGTTGGCATTACAGTGGCCTACAATTTTATAAAAACAGCGCCATGAGGTACTGATTTGTCCATTATCGCTGGTGATTGAAAATGAGGTCAGCTGAGCCAAATCGGCATTGTAAGGCTGTAGCATATTGCCACTCAAAATATCACCGATACCGAGTAAAGGAAAACCATTCCAATCGTTCCATGGCTGTGCATATAGTGCAGCGGTAGCAAGTCTTAAATCAGATGAACTTTTGTAAAAATTGTCCGTTGTTATTTGTGACAAAGGTGCCCTGTCCAGGAAATCTTTTTTACATCCGCCCAGGATTACAGCGGCAAACAAAGTGAATAGGTATAGTTTAATATGTTTCATAATTTTAGTCTTATTTATTTAAAATAGAGATGTTGGCACCAATAGTAAATACACGTGGCTGTGCATAGTATCCATTGTCCACACCTGCAGCCAAAGGATTCCATGAACCTATTTCAGGATCATACCCCTTATACTTTGTTATGGTGAACACATTGGTTACCTGACCATACAGGCGCAATGATTTTAGATGTATTTTAGCCAGGAAATTCTCTGAAAAATTATAGCCAAGCGTGATGCTTTTACATCTTAAAAAAGAGCCATCTTCGATGTATTTATCAGAAAAACGCTGGTTACCGTTGCCACTGCTCTGGCTAATTCTGGTGATCGTTGTTTCAGGATTGGTAATGTACACATTGTTAATGTCCGAAGCTGAACCCGCAGGGTCAATTAATCCGATTCGTGCATAATTGAGTACATTTTTAAAATATCCGAAGTTTTGATTTGGGTTCTCTGCATCGACCCTTACCTGGTTAAAAAGCTTATTGCCATAGTTACCGGACATAAAAATGTTCAAATCGAAGTTCTTATAGTTGAAGCTGTTGTTGATCCCAAATTGGAATTTCGGATTTGGTGTACCTAAGAAAACCTGATCACTTTCATCTATTATACCATCGTTATTTTGATCTTTAAAGATCACATCGCCTACCCACACCCCTCCGGAACCGTTGGTAACTGGTAATGCAGTTCCTCCTTTTTGTGGTATTGCCGGATATTTTGCGAAATCTGCGGCATTTTTATAAGTACCCAGGGTTTGGTATCCATAGTACTCTCCTATAGATCTGCCTACAATGGATTTGGTGATGACGGTACTCCCGGCATAACCATATAAAGCGGCAGCATCGGTATTTAAGGCGAGAATTTTATTCTTATTGTGAGACAATGTCAGGTTGCTTCTCCAGTTGAAATTCTTGCTTTTCACATTGTGTGTGGTGATCGCAAATTCGAATCCCCGATTGCTGACAGAACCAATATTGATATATGGCGATTGGATAGATCCCGGAGCATAACCTGTCGCATCAATCATTCCTGAATACAATGGCAGCGTAAGACTCAGTAGTAAGTTATCTGTTTTTTTATAGTAAGCATCCACAGAAAACTCAATCCTTCTGTCCAAAATGCTTGCATCTAAACCTGTATTATAACTTTTAGTTGTTTCCCATTTAACATCTGGATTGCCACTGGCAGCCAATAGTTGCGCGTTACCCGATAATGAGGTAGCCACCGTTGTTAATGTTGAGCCATAAGCATAATCACGTATGTTCTGATTATTCTGCAACCCATAACCCACACGAAGTTTCAAATCATTAATTGCTTTTATGTCTTTCAGAAAGCTTTCCTGATTCAATTTCCAGGAAAATGCTCCGGAATAAGTAGCTACCCACCTGTTTTCAGGGGCAAATTTTGAAGAACCATCGTTGCGCACATTAAGTGTTAGGTTATACTTATTGTTGTATTTTAAATCAAGACGCCCAAAATAAGACTCTCCTGCAGTTTGGCCTTTTGCACCGGCATTAGTTGCTGTCGTCGCATCACCACTGTTTATTGCCTGTACATTATTACTTGGAAAATTTGTTCTGGTTGCCGATACGTTTTCGTATTCCCACACTTTAGATTCATGTCCCACCATCGCATTTAAGTTAAATTGGTTGCCAAATGAATGCCAGTAGGTTAAGTAATTGGTAAGTGAATAAAAGCTGTTTTTACCGCTAAAATAAGTTGCCGAATTGGAGGTCTTAGAATATGCGCCCATTGTATAAATGGGATCGAACTGGTCTTCAGAAGCAGTAGAAAAATTCCCCGATATTTCATTGCGCAGGCTAAGCCCTCTTGCAAACTGGATTTCGCCATAAGCATTTCCAAATAACTCATATCGATTCTTAAAGTCCTTTACGATACTCGCCAGAGCAAATGGATTAGTCCCTGTAGCACCATAAACATTGGGGTCATTTCCGCCCCAGGTGCCATCAGGATTTACAATGTTCACATCAGGAGTCTGATTTAATGCCTGACGAATTACGCCCGTCTGTGAAGTAGTTACATTTTCTTTTACATTCGCCAGTTGCAAACTTGCGCCAATCTTTAACCAATCTGTTGTTTTGTTATCCAGATTTAACCTGGTTGAAATCCTTTTAAAATCAGAACCTAAAGCGATCCCATCCTGAGCAAAGTAGGTGCCGGACAAATAGTATGTCGTTCGGGCATCGCCACCGGTAAGGGATAAGTTGTGGTTTTGCATGAGCGCTGTTCTAAACAAGGCCTCCTGCCAGTTCGTTCCTTCGCCCAGGTATTGTGGGTTAGCAAATTGAGGCCTTAAATCATAACCAATTATGCCCCCTTTCTCGTTCATGAACGTTGCATATTCCCGCAAATTCATTACATCGTAGTATTTAGGCAAGGCCTGGCCTCCGGCATATCCATCGTAACTGATTACCGGGGGGCCAGACACTCCTCTCTTTGTGGTAATGATGACCACACCATTAGTTGCCTGGGCTCCGTAAATAGCGGTAGCTGATGCATCTTTTAGGATATCTATCGAAGCTACTTCAGAAGGATTGATACTTGATAAAGGATTGGTACCCTTATCGCCAGTTGAAGGCAATATCTGTACCCCATCAATTACATACAGGGGAGGATTATTGCTAAAACCCGACAAGCCGCGAATCTGCACAGAGACACCGCCACCGGGCTGACCTGAGATCTGCTGTACAACAACACCGGGAACCTTTCCCTGTAAAGCCTGATCAATCGTTGTGGGCTGCGTTTTAACGATATCAGCTCCTGACACCGAGGAGATGGAGCCCGTAAGATCCCCCCTGCTTTTGTTCCCGTAACCAATTACAACAACTTCATCCAGTTTTGTATGTTCGGTCCTTAAGCTCACATTGATGATACTGGCATCGCCTACCATTACTTCCTGCTGTTGAAAGCCGATCATCTTAAAGACGAGGATGTCTCCGGTATTCGCCCGTATAGTATACAGTCCCTGTTCATTGGTAGATGCCGATGTCTTTTTTGTTTTCAGCTGTATTGTAGCTCCCGGCAATGGAGCATCATCATCTATTGTTACTATCTTCCCTGTAATTTGCCTCTCCTGGGCATGCCCGTTTAAGTGCAGGAGCACCATCGAAGTTACCAACCACAAAAAGATCGGTAATTTCTTAATAGAAATTGTTTGGTTCATATTTGGTTTATTTTGGTTTATTTTAGTCTGTAGTCAACACTACCCCCCTCCTCTTGCCTGTTTTTTTCTGCTTGCTCAGGCAGAAATCTCCCCAGTTAAAAATCACCGGGATGAAAAAAAGCAAACGCAATACGGTCGGGTTGGTAACTAATTACTGATGTCAACATGTGCGAAAAAGTCTGTTATTGATCAAAGCTCCTTTGGCCTGATAGGTTAATTATTGGTTAGATGAAGGTCAAATATAGGCTCCCATTAAAGCCACGGATGCCTCAAATGATAAAGAGAAGAGCACTTATGTTAACATAAAACGTGCATTCAAATGCAAGGTTATTCCTCAATAGCAATAACAAAATCGATACAGCAGCCCAAAATCAGAGCACATTTATAGCACATAGACCTGGATAAAAGGTTGAAGCGGAAATTCACTAGTTTTCTCTCAGATCAATACAAACAATATCCTGAGAGATACCCGATTTAAAGCCAATTCTACTGCCGGATTAAATGGAAATACATGAAAATGAGAGCAGGTCCTTCTCCGGGAGATAAAATCCGATATCGTTCCTCAAACACGGGAGCAGCTGAAGTCCTGCAGACACAAGACTTGAATTGAAATGAATTGCCAACCTTTGCCATTAAGCGGAAGGAATTTAGATTTAAAGGTATGCGCCAATGGGGAATTGGTCTTCTAAGTACTTTAATGAAAATGCCGGATCGGTGACTTTTAAGTCACGCGATCCGGCATAAGCGCAGTTAAGCGTTTACTTGTTATAATAAGGGGTAAAAAGCTGAAAACTTTCGGCTCTGTCGCGCAAAACCAGGGTATCTGCAAACACATGGGTAGCAGCACCGAATTTCACCTGATAGTCCAGATAAAGCACATCCCTTTTTTTATCCCCCCACATATCACCGTCTTTAACATACTTACCCTTTCCGGTAACCGTATAATTTACTGCCGCCGGGTTTGTCAGGGTACTGTTGCCATTGTTATCAAATTTGAGCTGCAGCTGAAAAGGGAGGTCCACATTGCCTTTGGTTTTACCTCTCAAGGAGATTAAAACTTCGTCCATCGATTTGGTTGCAACAGTTGATACTACCTGATCATATTCCACATGTTTTTGATGATATACTACTGTTGTGTCTGGCGATTTTTCAATTCCCCTACGCAAATAAATTGCATCCCATGGATTTTTATATTTAACCGCAAACAGGATGTAGTCTTTTGGTTGGGTCGACCAGTCTGTTGGAATTAGACGATTTCGGCCAGAACCATTTGCTGGTACCCCGCTTAAAATAGAATCTGCATTCACAACTTTCGTAATCCTTAGCGGAATAACATAAGTTGTTTTAACAGCCAGAGGGTCAGCAAAAAAAGCGTCCGTTAATTGGACCTTGATTTCTCCCATCATCGATCCTGAAGGAATCGTAACCTTCATGTCTGAAGGCAGCGAATAATAATTAGCCGGCATAGGCAAAACCTTGTCACCGGTTGCACTTTCCAATGTCAGATTATGACAAAGGGAATTGTCAACTGTCACATCAAGGGTACGGTCCTGTTTATTGCTGTAAACACCTCCCATTGTGGCATAGATGATACATTGATGCGCCTTGTCCAGTGCATTGTCGGAGACATAACTCGTTCCCAGCAAAATCGTTCTTACCGGATATTGATTTGCAAAATAAACCGTGGTGTATTTATAGTCCGGGAACGCTACGTCAGCGTTTTTACATGCCGTCAATAACGAATATCCTATTAGTAATAAAAAAAATATTTTTTTCATTGATTTGTCAATTAGATGTGATTAAAATTACCAGCCCGTATTTTGAGTTAATCCCCATTTCTGTATCTCGTTATATGGTATTGGTCCAAAAAGCATATGATCATTGTACAGTCTCGTTTCTACAGGACCAACAACAGAGCTGCCATCCGCATTAATGGTTACACCCTTTGCAGACTCAACCAGGCTTTCTTTCCATCTTCTCAGGTCCCAGAAACGGAATCCTTCAAAACAAAGCTCCAGTCGTCTTTCATTATGGATGAGCTTTCTCATATCGTCGGTGCTGTTTATAGCACTGAGAAAATGATCAGGTTGTTGAATTCCCGCTCTGTTTCGGATCGCAGCTATAGTTTCCCTGGCAGAATAACTGTGTGTGCCTTTACCATTTGGACCCCAGGCTTCGTTAGCTGCTTCGGCATAAGCTAAGTACAACTCTGTATAGCGGATATATGGCACATAGTGTTTCTGCATATTTGAATTTGCCGGATCAACACTCACATCTTCACGAAGCAACTTCCGCATATAATAACCCGTACGGGTTGATGTGGGAACAGCATTCAAACCGTCATCAGTTCCGCCTATTTTTGTATAAATCGTTTTGCCTTGAGAACCTTCCTTACTGCCGTTTACCACTATATACAAGCCCAAGCGTGGATCGCGATTGGCATTGGGATTGCTGGCCAGGTACCCGCTGTTCGGATCATTAATAGGAAAGCCGTTGGCCATCGGGAAAGCATCAACAAGATTTTGTGTCGGATTAACACGGCCATTTCCATAAAGGGTAGGTGGATAATTATCTCTTTCCAGGGCATTCGCATCACTCACATTTCTGCGCCAAAGAACTTCTTTTGGATTCAAGCCTGCCGACAATCCATTTATTTCACCTGCATTGCTGCTCGCATACCAAAAATGACCATTAGCTGCAATGCCCGATAATCCGCCATTTAAATCGAGAATGGCAGCTGCATCATCAGCAGCTTTTGCCCAGGTAACGGTTGTGCCACCCTTAAAAGCAGGACTGGCTGCCAAAAGAGAAGCTTTTGCACGAATACCTTTCGCTATTCGTACGGTCATACGCTGGCGATTGTAAGCCCCAAATACACGATTGTAATCAGCAACTGTTGTTTTACCGGCATATTTTGATGGAATCTGATTGACCGAGGAAATGTTCTCGAAATCAAGTGGTAGGAACTGTTCAGCCAAATCCAGATCTTTATAAATCTGCTGCATACATTCTTCAAAAGTATTACGCGGTACTCTGAAATTTGATTTACTGTCTTGTGGAGCGGTAAGAATGGGTACCCCTAGTAAACTTCCTCCTGCCCAACCGGCATGCACCTGTAACAAATTATACATAAACAAAGCTCGTAGCCCATATGCCTCTCCTTTTGTCCGGTCGTTAAACATTTCTTTGGTAAACTGGCCTGTAGTTGCCCATTTCACCTTGTCTGTTTCAGCCAGTATTAAATTAAGGTATTGAATAGCGGCAAACGCACCCGTCCACTGTTCCATTGGGTCATTTAAGGATGACCATTGTCCCGTAGCCATTAGACGATAGCTGTTCGTGGGATTATTGGATACTGCGTCATCAGTAGCTACATCGGTAAATGAATAACTCCCTCCAGGTAACCTAACATAGCCATTGAGCAAAAGCCCCTCGGCAAATGCTGCATCATTGTATATCTCGCTAAGATCACGGATATTTTCATCGGCAGGGGACAAAATTTTCTTACATCCTGAAAGAATTATCACCGATATCAAAATAAAAACTAATCTTCTTTTCATATAAATTTAATTTTTTAATAATCAACTTTAAAAATCGGCTTTAAGCCCAAGATTATAGAAGCGTGTTTGGGGAATTGAACCGATGCTTAACTCCATTACCTCCCTGTTCTTGGAAATAGTTAGCAAATTGCTGCCACTGGCATATATATTTAAGCCTTTTACGAAAGAATTTTTAAGTACCCTTCCCGGGAAGCTATACGTTAACTGAACTTTGGCAATATTAATTCGGTCAGTGCGGTAAGACCAGAAATCGGAAGTACGAAAATTGTTGTTACTCCCAAGGGTTGACAGCCCTGGGTAAGTTGCGGTATTCTTAGTCTCTTCCGTCCAGGAATCCCGAACAACTGCAGAATACTTAGTGGCACCTGATACCCAATAATAACTATTACGCTTAATATCTGTTCCTCCAAATGATCCGGTTGCCAATACGAACAGGGTAAAGTCTTTAATCTGGGCAGTAATATTCAAACCTCCAGTAAAAGGATTCATCCATCGGCCGATCATCACTTCGTCCCTGTCATCTATCATACCATCCTGATTTTGGTCTTTATACTTAATGTCTCCAGGCTTGGTTACACCGAACTTTTGTGATGCATGACCATTAATGTCGTTCTGACTGTTGAAGAAACCTTCGCTTACTAAACCGAATATGGCATCTATTGGTTTACCGGCCCTGTTTCTGTACTGGTCTGCAAATAGCTCGTCACGCTTAAGGGCTTTTGTAGTCACATATGTACCCGCTAAACCTATGGTCAGTTTAGCCTCCCCTAGCTTTTCATGAAGGTTAAACTGGATATCCGCCCCTTTATAGCTATTTGCTCCAAAGTTTGTGTAGGGTACAAAAGATGTCTCTGGAAATGTAGTAAAAAAGTAGCTTGGATATTGGGTAAAACTCTGTAATGGAATTCCATTCTTTTCAATTAAAAATACGCTTCCCCTGAAATCCAGTTTATTTTTAAATAAAGCACCATCTATCCCCAGGTTAACTTCCTTTCTTTTAGCATACGAAAGATTTAAATTCTCACCACGTGAGATCGTTGTAGCCCGATTGGTAAACGTTCCATCAGCCCAGGAGAAAAAAGCGGTTGACGAATAAACGGCATTATACAGATAGTAATTTCTAACATCGAAGTCCAGATCCGTATTTATGATACCTGCTGATGCGGTTAATTTTAACCGATCAACCACCTCTGAATTTTTAAGAAAACCCTCTTCACTTAAAAGCCATCCCAAGCTAACTGTTGGGGAAAAGGCAACTCGCTTATTGGCAGCCAGCTTTGTTGAATTGACAACTGCTCCACTAAAGTCAGCATAATATTTATGATCGTAATTATAAGAAAGTTGTAGCCCAAGATTACTATTTGTCCGATACTGATAATCTCCCGTCATACGGCGTTGAAGGCCTGATGCAAGTAAGATTGCCGAAACATTGTGTTTCTCATTAAATGTATTTTTATAGTCTACATGAAAATTGAAATCGATCAGCTGGTCACTAAAGGTATTGGTTAAGTTCTGAGTCCCTGTTTTACTGTCTTTATTATATAGGGTCAATTGAGTTATAGAATCTGCTGCGTTACTCCAGGTTGGAACATAAACTGCATAGGTGTTGTTGAGCGTCTGATTATAAGTATTCGAATAATCAATGCTTACCTGTCCATGAAAAGACAAGCCTTTCAATGTCTTTTTAAGGTCAACATCTATCCCACTGGTGTATTGAAACTGACGGCTCGTAAAAATGTTATATCCTCCAGCGTAGGCATCGGCTATTGGATTGGTCAGATATTGCTGGGTACCGCCCAACAAATATTTTCCACCTATAATATTACGGCTCCCTTTTACCAAAGCCTGGGCTGCCTGCGCATTTGCTTCAATTAAGCTGATAGGGATCAACGGAGCAAAACGCTGCGGCTGAATAATAGCAGCCTGTCCCCAATAATCCCCCAATGCAGTTCTACTATTAGCAAATATTGTAGATACGTTTATATAGGCACTAATGGTATTATTTAACTTCAGATCAACATTACCACGTATATTAAAGCGCGTATTGAGCTCATTGTTTCCTTCTCCAAAATTCAGCAGTGAATTTTGACTTTCGAAACCGGCAAAGGCATAGAAACGTGCCCGATCGTTCCCTCCTGAAAACTCTCCATTACCAGAATAGGTATGGTATGCCTTGCGCAGATAATCGGAAGAATAATAATCAACATCAGGATAACGATACTTGTTAGAGCCTGAGGCATAATTACTTATTGTAGCATCATCATATAGTGGTGCCAGTCCATCATTTTTAGCGGCCTGATTGTAATAAGTCATATATTCTGCTGATCCTAAATATTCAGGATAAGATTTTGGTACATTGATACCGGCATTGGCACGTATTCTGGATTGGCGATTTCCCGCCTTACCACGCTTACTGGTAATTAGTATTACCCCGTTAGCTGCACGGCTCCCATATAAAACAACGGCACTGGCTCCCTTTAAAAAAGATATTTGCTCAATTTCATTTGCCGTAATGTCAACCAGGGAACGAGGTACCCCATCTATCAATACCAGTGCTGTTCCGATATTCCAAAGATTACTGCCGCCTATAAATGCCTCAGTACCATCCAATGGATAAGTTCCATAATGCTTATCCAGGTAAGAAGATGGGTTTAATATGGAAATAGCGCCGGCTAAATCTTTAAGACTTACGGTTCCGTAAGCGACATGAACTAAGGAATCGATGCCCGAGGTGTCTGGTTCTGTCTCTGTAGTTTGTGCCACAGCTCCCAATATAAACCCAAGGCACAATCCACATGAAACCAATACTATTTTTATGTATTTCATTATTTTTCCTTTTTAAGCTTTAAAAACTATGCTTTTAGTATCCCGGATTCTGACCGAATGAAGGATAAAGCGTTACATCGTTTATTTTCAGCGGTAGCCAATAATTTTTATCCTCAAACTTGCGGGTTACAAGTACCGTTTCCTTTATATTAATTGGTTTCCCATTTGCACCACGATCAAAATCAATGGAGGTCTTTTCCCTGTATTTCAGTTGCCCCGCAAGTAACCAGCGCCGCAAATCATTGTAACGGATTTCCTCTTCAAAACCGAGTTCCATTGCTCGTTCCCGAATGATTTCACTCATGAATTTTGAATTGTCTGAAACATAATTCTGGGCAACATCACCGCTATGGCTGCGTCGCCTTACTTTATTGAATGCGTCTTCAGCACTGATATAATTTGGTCCATTGCTCTTACCCGAGCCATACCCCTGTAGCACTGCTTCTGCATACATGAGGTATACATCGGCCAGACGCATGTATGACAAATGCATATAATTGTTAGGGAAATTATCTACACTATTTGCTGTCATAGGTGTCAATTTTCGGAGTAGATACCCAGTCCGACTGGTTGATGAGCTATTGCGGCTGTGTCCGGTGTTCGATAAGTTAGCATACCGGTATTTTTCTTTATCTGCCGGAGCAGAGCCCTTAATAACCTGATCACCATCAATAACGATATCATTGTAGAAGCGCGGATCTCTATTCACCCAGGGATCTGCAGGGTTGTAACCAGATGCAGGATCGTCAATTGGAAGTCCATTGGCCATTCCATAATTCTCTACGAAACGAGCATTCGGAGAGGTATATCCTCCGCCAATATTTCCATCAACAAAGACAGAACTTGGACCCCATGGACAGCCGGCAAACCAGGCGCTATAAACGGGGTTTTGGAAGATGGCTTCCGGAAATCCGGGGATAAAACTTCCGCCATTAGTATAGAAAAGCGTGCTGTACTTAGAAAAATCAACAAGCTTAACCCAGGTTTCCTGACTGTCGACCAACTTTAGCAATTCTGCAAATGCCTCAGCTGCTTTTTTGCAGTAATCTGCATTAAATGTTGCTGCACCTGTTGAGGATTTATTCATCAATGGACTGCCTGCATATAAGTAATTCTTACCTAAATAGCCTAAAGCAGTTACCTTTGTAACCCTCAATTGATTCTTTCCTAAAGTGGTCTTACCTGCATTGGTTTTATCCCAATCAACAGGTAATAGCGCTGCAGCTTCCTTAAAGTCTTTTGCCGCAAGATCAGCAGTTTCCTGATAAGTCAGACGTGGCAATTCCAATTTTGTACTGGCCGACAATACTTCATTAATATAGGGAAGTCCGCCCCAATAAGTCATCAATTCAAAATGGAACCAGCCACGGAAAAACAACAGCTGTCCTTTGATCAGGTCCTTCTCTTCCTGAGTTCCCTCGAGTTTGTCGAGATTGGCCAATCCTAAATTGGCCTTATGGATACCGTACCAGGCGTTCGGCCATAACCCTTTGCCGAATCCACTGCCTTGATCCGAATTGTATCGACCTGCATCCAACCACGAAATCCACTCAGCAGTTGTCCAGGACCAGGAATCTCCATTATCAAACTGTTCATTTAGCCAGGTTACACCAGTTTTATGTATTATTTCGTCACCGAGAATCCAATTGGCAGCCCAGGTTTTACTGGTATACTCGGGTACACAGCTGTAAAGCTCTTCAGTGAAACCTTGAAAATTGTTGAAATTAATAAAAGCATCTGTTGGCGACACATCAGCGCCCGGTGCTTTATCCAGATATTTTTTACAAGAAACTAGTCCTACTATTGCAAGAAAGACAAAAAACTTAAAAAATAAATTTGTGTACTTTTTCATATATACAGTAGTTAAAAAGTTATATTACAACCAAAATTGATACGCCTTACAGTCGGGTAAGCCGTAGCTGCCCCGTTATCTACTTCGCGATCATCTGGCATTTTAGTCCATAACAATAGGTTATTGCCATTCACATAAACCCGTAATGCACCAAGCCCAATTCTTTTTAATTGAGAAGACTTGAAAGTGTAAGCTACTTCGGCAGTTTTCAGCCTGACATAAGATCCATCATATAAATAGCTAGTACCATAATAGGGCATTTGAGAAGCATATCTGGGCATAACTACATCAGCATTCTGATTCCCCGGACTCCAATATGAGCCCTGCTTATATACATTGTCGTAATGGTCCTGTCCGGAGAAGCTCACCAATTGCAAGAAACGATTGGCATTACTCACCGCATAAAATTGAACGAAGGTGCTAAAGCCCTTCCATTCAAAACCTAATGTTGCGTTATAACTGTTCTGAGGACGCTGAGGATATCCGTATGGAACAATATCTTCATTATCAATAATACCATCCCCATTATAATCAACCATCTTAAGGTCGCCAACCAGTTTCTGGTTATCGTTCGTATTCAACTGAACAGTACCATAAACCTGATCCCAGTTATTCGCATATCCATTGCTTAAATAGGAATAGGTCTGACCAATTTGTTTATCTGCCCTTTTTAAATAGTCATCCTTCAACTGGGGATCATCAGCTTCAATAATTTTATCTTTGGCATGTGTCATACTGAAATTACCCCACAACCGTATGCCATTATTCAGTACTTTATTCGCGCGAACCTCGATCTCATAGCCCTTATTCCGAACAATACCCAAATTGGCCGTAGGCGGTTGAACTCCAAAATAAGAAGGTACTGAGCGGCTGGCCCCATCTAGTAAAATACTTGTGCGATACTCGCTAAATACATCTACACTTCCTGACAAAAGATCATCGAACAGAGCATATTCAACACCATAATTGGTCTTTGTGACTTTCTCCCAATGAATGTCCGGATTACCAACACTGGTTTGGGCTTCACGCCACCAGGTATAAGGACTATATTGATCACTTGATGATCCCAAGGGAGTGTTACCTCCATAAGTCCAAGTGGTGGAATAGAGCCAACGATTTGCAATGTTATCATTACCAACCTGACCACGGGAAGCACGAAGTTTTAAAGTATTGATGAAGGTCAGATTTTTCATAAAGTTTTCTTTACTGACCATCCATCCAACTGCTGCAGAGGGAAAAAAGGCAAAGCGATAGTTGGGGCCAAATTTTTCAGAACCATTGTAAGCTCCATTGAATTCGGCAAAATACTTTTGCCCGAAATTATAGGTAACCCTACTTACCCAGTCTTCACGAAAGTGCTCAAATTCACTGCCGCCAGCGTACTTATCCCTGCTGAACAAGCCCATCGCAGTGACCGCATGGTTACCAAATGCCTTATTGTAATCCAGTACTGCCTGATAGAATAGTTTACGGAATGTTGCACCATTTTGAACTGCATCAGTATTAACGCTCCAACGAGATGGAATCCAGTCGAATTGATTAGTCCCCAAATACTGACTCTGTGTTACTTCTCCTGTAATAGGGTTGATGTATTTTTGTTGAATTGTGCCATTGTCAAAAATACCTCCCTGAGATAGAAACGAGTTGTCAAAAGAGAAAGTTCCCTTCGCAGCCAGACCACTTAAAAGCTTACCTAAGTCCTGCTTTAGCGTAAAGTCAGTAGTAATCCGGGTAGTAGTGATTTTGCGAATCCCATTGTTTGCCATGGTTGCCAATGAGTTGATTGTGGAAACCTGTTCTTGCGGATAGTAACCCCATCCCCCGTCAGAATACTTTGGATAATAAATATTCGGCGCATTACTGTATATACTCTGCCAAATCCGGTATTCCCAACTATCTTGGTTCCAGGCATCTTGTTTTACCCCATAGGAGCCTGCGAGATTCGCCGTTAGAACGGTAGTTTTAGTTAAATTAAAATCCAGATTACTACGAACATTGATGCGGTTAAATCCATATCCTGGCTGATAGGATTTTCCATTGTCTAATTTTTTAATGATATCACCTTCTTTCAAAAAATCTATCGCTGTAAAATATTTGACGAACTCTGTACCACCGGAAACATTTGCACTACCATTGTAAGACATGACAGATTTCTTGATCAACTCATTCCCCCAATCTACATTCGGATAACGCTCAGCTTCTTCCTGGCTACTGGGGTTACGATACTTCGTCAACTCAGGTGATGGTACAAATTTACTCCAGGAAGATGGAGAAAGGCCCAGTTCATGCTCAATGGCCAGATTACGAATTTTTATGGCATCATAAGAATCGAATTTACTGGCCAGCAAAGAAGGTATTTTCATCGTGACGTTACCCGTGAAACGGATGTCTGCTCTCCCTTCTTTTCCACGTTTGGTGGTAATGAGGATAACCCCATTGGCACCTTTTACACCAAATACTGCTGTGGCAGAAGCATCTTTTAAAACTGAAATACTTTCCACGGACCCCACATCAACACTGTTCATGGAGCGCTCAATACCATCCACCAAAACCAAGGGATCACTGTTGTTCCAGGTACTCTGGCCACGGATGAAGATTTTCGGATCTTCAGCACCCGGAGTTCCCTGAGTGGCCACGGTAATCACACCGGGTAAATTACCTGTTAAGGCTGCGCCAAGACTTGACACACCACCGGCCCGCTCCAGTACTTCTCCCTTTACTTGTGTAATTGCTCCAACTACACTTTCCTTTTTTTGTTTTCCATAGCCCACGACTATGACTTCATTTAAGTCCTTATTCTCATCTCTCAATACAACCTCAATGTTGCTTTTGCCGGTAATATTGATCTCCTGACTAATCGTACCGACATAAGCAACCACGAGCGTTGTCGTTCCTCCTCGCAACTCAATTGTGAAACGACCGTCTGAGTTGGTTAATACTTTTGTATTTGTACCTTTAACCGCAACTGTTGCACCGATCAGTGGTGTTTTTTGCGAGTCAACAACAGTACCTGTAATTCGTCTTTGCTGTGCGCTGACCGTAATGGTTAGCAGAAGAAAAACAAACACCGAAAAGCAAACTTTTTGTGATGATGCTTGTCTGAGAAATCGCATAAGACAGCCTTCATTGCACACTTTTGTATATTTTTCCATTATTTAAAATCATTTTAGAGGATTTAGTTTTGATAATTATATTTTCCATACACGCTATGGAATCCTAGTTGTAGTAATTTTTTTCTGTCATACATTTGGTTTGATTTATACCTGGTTTAAAAAATTAAAAGCTATTTTTAGGGGCATAGCTTACCCGCCCCAGTCAATTAGATGGGTAGTTTCATTTGGATTAGTTTGATCAGTTGACGTGCTTTAAAGCACTGACTTTCGTTGTTCCGCAAGATTCAAAAGCGCTAAACCACTAGGAATTCCTACGGTGCAGCTACCGTTTGCAGGACCCGGTTTATAAGAGCCGGCGGTCAGCAACTTCTTACTGCAGCGTCGTCGTCAATCGAAAAGAATTAGAGTAACATAAAGATGCCTGTTCATTGATTTGTTTGGTTTAATGCCGCCCCACAATTTGGAGCCTGCAGTTGATTTATATTCAGTTAACCTAATTTAAGATTGCATCATTTTTTAGACTGGTACAATTGTTTAAATTTATATACTTGATGTTCAAAACAGCAAAAACAGGGCTTGCGTAGTCAAAAACAGCGATATTAAGTGTAACAACACATCGATATTTCAGAAGAAAAATCTCCTGAAACATAATTACCATATAAAAATTTATTCCTGCTAAACCAAAAAGCAATTTCACAGCTGGGCGCATGATATAACTGCTTTAACAGCTGCTTATTAACCAAAGCGTTTACAGCTTCGGCGCGGAATCACAGAAATCCTAAAAGGTGTCTCGCATTCAGCAGCATAACAATTCACGCACGGGACACCTATAATTTTCTTCCTGAATATGGTGGATCTATACCGGGGAATCATCATTACCTATCGTCCTGTTTAAACTGAGGAGATGGTGGTCTGGCTTCGGTCCCTGAGGACTACTGCTCTTCGCGTTGCCGGGAATTCAGTCGGGTATTTGCAAATACGGGCGTATTTTAGGAGCTAGTTTGTGGAAGATCGTTGATCTGAAATACGGAAGTAATCAAAATCAGCATACCCGCCTGTTTGTTTTCTGGCATAGTTAAACAAAGCAAACCGGTAGCCCATAAAGTGTGGAATGGTATAAGCCATTTTTAATGAACTTCCTATTTTCTTCCAGTTCTTTCCATCGAGACTATACATGAAGTTGGCAAGATCATGCCGCTGGCTGAAATCACAATCTACTTTAAAATAAACGTTATTCTGGTTAAGCTTGATCCTTTGGCTTTCCACAGGATCAGCCGTATCTACGCTCATGACCACTATATATTTAACACTCCCTTCAACGATCACACCAATTTGCCCATACTTTTTTTGCAGTAAACCCAGCCCAGCAAAATCACCATCCTTCATCTTAGTTACATCAAGCAAGGTAGTTGCAGCGGAAAATGGTCCAATCGTCCGTTGGGTCAACGTATTCCTTGCTTTCAGGAAATCATCATCCAATCGTCCATTGGTCAGCCGCAAATAACCTTTTCTCTTCCTAACCGACCAAGACGCCATATCAGGATTATGGTTCCATTGCCAAACCAGCGGTAAATCAGCTTCAGCCCGCCGGCGACTAAATTCATCAGAGGCAACAATACCTGGGATCAAACCCTTACTCCCCGGTAAATCCAGCGTGTCCGGAACTTTCCCATTGCTCCCCAGTATCGGCCAGTCGTCTTGCCATTTAACAGGCACCAAATAAGGGATACGTCCTACCGAACCGAAATCACGGAAAAGGTAAGCATACCACTCACCATTAGGCCTATCGATAAGTCCTCCCTGGGCCACGCCCATATCCTGCAGCCCAACCGTACCTTCATAGGGACCAGTTAGTTCATCAGCTCTATGGATAACCACCGTCCTCATACCGCCTTTTGGCCAGGTAATGTTAAAGAGATAATATTTACCCTTAATTTTAAACAATTGAGAGCCCTCTGCCGGAAGCCCGATGTTTTTTCCGGAAGGGAGACTTGCATTTTCTATTAGGACACGTTCGGGAACATCAGTATTTGGTCCTGACAGGTCAGGCTTTAGTTCTACTAATTTAATCTTCCCACTTCCATAAACCATATAGACTTTGCCATTGTCATCGAAAAACAATGAATGGTCATGAAAACCTGGTTTAAAAGAACTTGCTTTCCATGGGCCCTTTTCTACATCCTTTGTGGTATATATGTAGGTTTTTCCTGTATTCTGAGCAAAAGTACTCACATAGAAAACACCATTATGATAACGCATACTACTTGCCCAGCTTCCCTGTCCGTAAGCCTGTTTGCCATTTTTCAGGTTGAGGTCATCCACGTTGCCAAGTGTATCATAGGCATAACTTACAATACGCCAGTTTACCAAATCATTTGACTTCATAATCGGTATGCCCGGGCTCATGTGCATGGTTGTGCTGCTCATGTAGTAGGAATTACCTACACGCACCATAGACATATCTGGTATATCCGCAAAAATAAGGGGATTTTGTGCCTTTTGATATTGAGCAAATACCGGGGGGCAAAGAAATTTTAAGGTAATTATAGCCACAAAGGCAATCTTTTTTTTCATCTTATCTAGGTTTTTGTTTAAAAGGGAACCTACCCAAACTTAACATTTAGAATGACGCTATTCAATCCTTTCCGCTATTCAAAAACCGCAACAAAGCCGTCATTTCCCTTTAAGTCAATTTTAACTTTTCCAGCTGACGCTACTTTGAAACGCTTTGAATCAAATGAATTATTGCTGTCCATGCCAGAAGTAATAAAGTTTCCTGTTCTATTTTTTAAGAAGGAAAGGTCTAAAGTCAATGTCTTGGTAGCCTTTTCTCCATTAATGCCTGCCAGGTACCATTTGTTTCCTGACTTCCGGGCAATGACGTACAATTTTCCCGGATAACCATCAATAAATTTAACATCATCCCAACTGTTGGGTAATCCTCTCAGAAATCCCTTTACAAACTCGGGAACATGCTCCATCCCATCCGGGGTCTCTGCATAGTGCTGTATTCCCGATAAAAATGTAATGGCAGTCGCCAGCTCAAAAGCCGCTGTGGTCACGCGCTTTATATTAGGGATCTGGTATAAACACATGGGGGTAAAATCCATCGGATCAAAGACATTCCGGACCATTGAGCTCATCACCGCATGTTCCGGCATCTTATTAGCGGCATCCTGACTAAAGGTGATCATTTCATAACCAAAAACAGCTTCAGCAGTCATCAGATTGGGGTAAGTCCGTTGCCATCCTCTTGGAAGTGTGGCACCATGGAAATTAACCAGCAAATGGTATTTCGCTGCATCTTCTAAAATATCCTGATAATAAGCGATCATAGATTGCCCGTCACCTCCAAAAAAATCTATTTTTATCCCTTTTATGCCCATGTCCTGCAGACGGGCAAATTCCTTTATGCGATCTGTGTGGCTAACCAGCTTATCTTTTGGCGTAAATTTTACAGTATTCCAGTCTCCGGCAGAATTGTACCAAAGGAGCAATCCAACATTCTTTTGTTTTGCATAATCCGCCAGCATTTTCACAGCCTCATATCCTATGGTCTGATCCCAGTTTGCATCAATAAGACAATATTGCCATTTCATATCGGCAGCATAGTCAATATACTTTTTCTGTACCGGGTATATTGTGGCTCCATCCTTTTCCAACACCCAGCTCCAGGATGCTTTACCAGGTTTTATGAAAGACGCATCCATCTCTTTTGCTGGCAAAGCCAGGTCAGTCCCCAGAGTTGATTCCATAATTGTTTTCAAGTCTCCAACTGCAATAATCCTCCAGGGTGTCTTCCAGGGCAAAGTAGACTCCGGATTTAATGCTCCACCTGCGATTTTTTCAGCTGGTTGTGGGAAATTGATGCGATATTCCCCATCATTAGAGAACTGCTGGAGGGCAGTACCACAATAATTACTTTCCAAACCGGATTCCGTAATGATTACCCAAGCATTTTTACTTTTAAATAAAGCGGGGTACACCCAACCGTTAGTACTACTTGAAGGTGTTCCCACCGGAATATCCATCATGTAATGAGCTTCATAGGAAGGGTTAGTATGTTCAAACCCCGTTTGAGCTTCTGTTTTGGGCTGTAACCAGGCCCTTGTTCCTTCCGGAAAGTGAAAACTCGTTGTCTCAGCCGTTATTGTCTTAAGATCATCGCTGTACTCTGGAAATTCATATCGAAATGCAACACCATCATTGGATACCTGAAAAATAACATTCATTCGCTTTCCCGAAATTGTTTTGGTTTCTATTACCAGTTGGTTCGCGCGATAAGTAACATTTCTCTTTTTTGCGTTAGATAGGGTATAATTGTCCTGCATCCCGGGAGAAATAGAAGTCCGCAGAACCTCCAGGTCTTTAGAGAAGTCTTCATCCCCTCTTTTTATTCCCATTTTGGAATCAGTAAGCACAATTTCCCCTTTATACTTAACACTGTAAATCGCCTGAACCGGATTACAGGTTACCTCTATTTTTTTATCAGGACCTGAAACCAGGTAAGTACCACTTTTTTGTGCATTAGCGCACAATACACAAAGCAGAAAATTAAACGATAGGATTATTAATTTCATCAGTATATAGAATATATAAGCGGTAAATCACTACTTATTGAGAACAACTTTTACCAGATCCATTGATTCATTTCTGGTTGGTTAATTTAGGATCAGTGTATACAGTTGATCAGGTTGGGTAACGATATCATAAAGAAATGTCTTGTTGAGCACTGGCATCGTTAAGTCAGCCTTTTCAGAGACGATCGCCTCCGGAGTTTTTTCCAGCGCATAAAATGGATTCGGATTTTCTCCTATCGCTTTCTTCAAACCAGCCACATTCATTTTCATCGGATGAGGAACCCTCAGGCGGAGATTTCCACCAATGGTAGATTTGATGATGGCTTTAATCACTTTTCCATCTGCCCATTCCATCGTAACTACTTCGAAACCTCCCCTTGCCCTCAAACCACTAATGCTCCCCTTCTTTTTCCACTGATCAGGAATCGCAGGAAGTAAATGCAATGCTCCATCCGCACTTTGCATCAACATTTCTGTAATGCCGGCGGTACAACCAAAATTGCCGTCGATTTGAAATGGAGGATGTGCATCAAACAAATTGTTATAGGTGCCGCCTCCACCAGGATTCACTCCTAGAGGGCTAAGTTGATTCTGAATCAGCTTATAGGCATGATTGCCATCCTGCATTCTCGCCCACCAGTTGATTTTCCAGCCCATACTCCATCCGGTTGATACATCCCCCCGTTGGAGCAGGGTGTTTTTAGCCGCTGCATACAATTTAGGTGTGCGGTATGCTGAGATCTGATTAGATGGGAATAAGCCATAAAGATGAGAGATGTGTCGATGTTTATCCTCAGGACTGTCAACATCATCAAGCCACTCCTGCAATTGTCCGTATTTGCCAATGTGCATGGGTGGTAACCGTTTGCGCATCTGCACTAAACTGTCTATAAACTCCGGGTCTTTATTTAGAATCCTTGCCGCGTTTATGGTGGAGGTAAATGTGTCAAAAACAATCTGGTTATCCATGGTTGTTCCTGCATCCAGAGAAGATCCGCCATGTGCTTGCGGTGCATTCTCCGGTGAAGTCCCTGGATTAACCACTAACCATTTGTATTTTGGATGTTCTACTAAAAAATCTTTATAAAAAACAGCTGCCCCCTTCAATATGGGATATACACTTGTCAAATAACTTTTGCTTCCATTGTATAAATAATGCTGCCATAAATGTTGGCTGGACCATCCTCCACCTCCATTCCAAATGCCCCAGAGGGCACCATCAACGGGGCCTGTTATGCGCCATATGTCCGTGTTATGGTGTGCCACCCAACCCCTTGCACCATACATAGATTTAGCGGTTTCTGTGCCTGTTTCAGACATTTCCTTTACCATCCTTAAGAATGGTTCATGTAACTCCGATAAATTTGTAGGCTCAGCGGGCCAGTAATTCATTTGCGCATTGATGTTAATGGTGTATTTGCTATCCCAGGGTGGATTTAACTTGTCATTCCAGATGCCTTGTAAATTAGCCGGCTGACCACCAGGCTGTGATGAGCTGATCAATAAATAACGACCGAACTGATAATACAATGTCACAAATTGAGGATCTGAGACGTTTCTAAAATTCATTAATCTCTTATCTGTAGGCAATTCTACAGATGCTGTGGTACCCAAATCCAGGCGAACACGGTTAAAATATTTTTGGTAAGCACTGATATGTGCACCTAATACTGAAGGGAATGATTTTAAGCTTGCTTTATCAAGATATTCAAGTGCTCTTTTATGTGCATCCCCACTAACGTCTTTATAGTTGTTAAAGTTGGTCGCAATAGATAGGTATATCGTAACCGCATTGGCTCCTTTAATACTAACGGTGCTATCAGTCGTGGTGACCAATCCTCCCTCACTTTTAAACCGGCTGATCACCTCGTATTTTACCATGCCCTTAACCCCTTCATGGTCGCTTGTCAAACCCTGAATTGACAGGTCCTTCTCAGGTGTCACGTTGATAGCAGCATTTTTGTGCGGCGAGGTGTAAGAAGCCCTGAAGGAAATTTGCGAAGGTTTATTCGCCGTCAACCGCATGACCACAACGCGATCACCAAATGAGGCAAATGCTGTCCTGGTATAGGTAACATCTCCAATCGTATAGGATGTCGTAGCGATGGCTTTTTCAATATCCAACTCCCTATAATAATTCTTATAGGCTTCGTGTCCTGTGAATTCCAGATGGAGGTTCCCCGCTGGCTGAAACATCTGGCCTGAAGATTTTTTGCCGAACATCACTTTGTTGGATAAGTCTTCCGCCTCCTTATGTTTACCCTCAAAAATTAACTGGCGAATTTTATTTAAAGAATCGAATGTCTCTGGAACATCATTTCGATTGGGGCCACCACTCCATAGGGTATGTTCATTTAGTTTTAATGTTTCCTTTTCCACATTACCATAAACCATGGCGCCAAGCATTCCATTTCCGATAGGTAATGCATTTTCCCAGGTTTTCCCCGAGGGTTGCTCATACCAGAGCTTTAATTTTGAAGCGCCCTGCTCCTGGGCTTTTAAAGAACCTGTTGAAATCCCTGACAAAAAAAATAAGCCGCCAATAAAACATACCAGCTCAGGCTTAAATCCCTTGAAAGGGAATAATAAAAAAAAACTGAAACGCATTTTAATTCCCATTATACTTAATCTACTATTTGGTTAGCGCTATGAATCTATATTATAGCTACAGGCAATATTAAAACTTGTCAACTGCTAACAAGGGAACTTATCTTCATTATACAGCTAAAAATGTTCAAATTTCCTGTTGAATCAGTAAGGTAATGCCGATGTGTCGCAATTGGACAGCCCTTTACTAACTTACTTTCGGGAGACTAACCTGACATGGTAAACCGGGTCGGTAGTTTTTCCTGGTAAGGCCAGAAATTTCACCCTTACCTGCTGTTTTCCTTTTAACATAGCTGCAGGAATAGGATACGCTTCATTGTAGAAACCAGACTTCTTAAAACCCGCTGTATGATCGACTGCTTTAAACTTCTGGTCATCAATATAAATTTCGAACTGTCTCCCCGCCATACCTGTAGATTGATATCGAATATGCAGTGACAAGGAATCAAGGTCACGCGTTGACAACTGATAACTAAAATAACCGCCATCAAAAGCCTCTCGCCAGAATTCATTGGCAGAAGAACCTGTACGGGAATTTTCAATCTGCATGGCGTGATCTATCTCTGGTTGTTGTTCGCCTGGCGCCACAAAATCTACTGTCCGTTTTTCAAGTGCCAGTTTTTCCCTTTCTTTTCCTGCAACCGAATCCAGGTAAGTAACATATTGTACTGGCGTCAAGGTCATCCAATACATCATGTATCGCGAATCATGGATACGATAAAAAGGTTCCAATACAAGTCTCTCTGGATTTATGATCTTTTCATTTGCAAAGGAAAACGTCATCGGATGATCCTTTACTGCTTTGATCTTTTTAGAAATTGTCCGAAAATTCTCCTCAATAATTATAGGGGCTTTATCCAGAGGCAATTTTTGTCCAGCAGCAATATGCCCCCAACGACTATCATCTGCGATGAGTCCGGCTAATGCCTCCGTTTTAGTTTTCGCAGCAAGTAATATCGGTCCGTGCATAATGGCCACGTACTCCGAAACATTTGGCATTCGTTCAATTGTTGTTTGCATTGGCAAAGTCACTTTAATGACATCGCCTTTTTTCCAGTTTCTTTCGATAGCAACATAAGATGAGGGACCTTTTTTATATTTTATCGTTTTACCATTTACCAATATTTGCATGGCACCTTCCTTCATCCAGGATGGATATCTCAGCATCAGGGTAAATTTGGCAGCTCCCTCAATGATGCTAAGTTTAGTTTTCTCCTGGTCAGGAAAGGCCGTTTCCTGTTTTAATTTTATCCTTTTATCTTTCCAGTTTAGTTCTGAGGCGATAAAAAGGTTCAGATACAATGAATCTTTACGATGGGTATAAATAAACTCGTTGTATTTCCCATGGTTCTCCATTCCGCTACCCACACAGCACCACATGGCTTCGTTAGGAGCAGAATATACACGATAATGTCTGGGCCTTGCCGGGGTAAAATAAACGTACCCACCATGCTCCGGGTGTTGGGTAGATAAGATGTGGTTGTACAAAGCCTTTTCGTAAAAGTCAGCATACTTTGCTAAAGGTTCCGCTCTGAACAAGCCCTGTGTCAGTTTCAACATGTTATAGGTATTACATGATTCCGGGCCTTCCACATCATTTATAAAATCTGAGCCGGCGGCCGCAGTCGGGAAAAACTCCCTCCTGCTGTTTCCGCCAAATGCAAGTGTCCGGTGGTTTGTAACCGTTTCCCAAAAGAAGCTACCGGATTTTTCATATTCAACATCATGGCTAAGTTCAGCGATACGCTGAAAGCCAACAACTTTCGGTACCTGGGTATTGGCATGCTTGTTATCCAGGTTATCAACCTGTTCCGACATTGGTTTCAGCAGCTGCTGATGCGAAAACCGCTTTGCAGCGATCAGGTACTTCTGGTCGCCGGTAATTTCATAAGCATCTGCCAGTTCTTCATTCATACCTCCATGCTCGGTATCGAGCATGGCTTGCATTTGACCTTCAGATAAGCCGGAAGTAAGATCAATTGCCCAGTCGCAGAATTTTAAAAAGACCTCTTTAGCATCCTGATTCCCGCCATATGCCCAGGCATCCCGCAAACCCGCAAACATCTTATGCACATTATACCAGGGAACCCAGGCGTTGCGATAAGCTTTAAAATCACCTCTTTTCAAACCAGACCATATTTGGCTGCTCCCTGGTACTCCACCAACATACCCCTTAGCCCAGTCTGGTTGGACAGCAGAAACATGCTGTTGGCAGGCTTTTAATTCAGCCACCATATAATCCATCCTGCGCTTACATTCAGGGTCCCGGGTAGAAGCATAGTTGAGTGCTAAAGCAGTCAAATAGTGTCCCGCAATATGCCCATCTAAGCCTTCCCAGTTCTTATAGCTGGTTTTCTTTGGTTTTAATCCGGCTTCTTTAAGATACGGAGCCAGCAACCGATCCACATCATAGGCCAGTAACACATGAACATTAAGGTCTCTTGCCCTACTAAAAGGCCCTTCCAGTAAGGTTACCTGCCCCAGGGGGAAGGTATTTGGATAGAGCTTTTCCTGGGCTTTTATTTCTCCACAAAAGAACAGTCCGGCAATTAAAAATTTATTCATCGGACTACCAAGGGCATACAGATTCAGATTTCTTAGAAAACTCAGCATGAGATAGTGTAAAGGGAATTACATAAACAATAATGACGCAAACTTGTAAAGGTTATTTCTCCATACCGGCCAGCTGTGGCCGCCAGGATATTCTTCATAAGCATAGTTAACATTTAAGTCCTTAAATTTCTCAAGCATCAGCTGGCAATTGGTATATGCGATATCTTCTTTGCCTCCCATAGCAATCCAAAGCTGTTTAAGATTGGTATTTATTTTATCCTTGTTGCTTTTTATAAATGTGTACTGCGCCTCAGCTATACTATTCTGGCGTGGAACAATCCAACCTGAACTGAACACACCCAAATAGGCAAACATTTCGGTGTTTTTTATTCCCGTGTAAAGGGTATGCATCCCTCCCATCGATAATCCTGCTAAAGCGCGGCCAGATGCATCATTTTTTGTGCGATAATTCTTCTCTACCATTGGTATGATCACCTCCTTGAGCTCAGATTCGAATTTTTTTAATCCATCCTCAGCAAAAACTAATCCCCCAACATTAGCATCAGGCATTACCATAATCATGGGCTTTGCTTTTTGGGCTGCAATGAGGTTGTCCAGGATCAGATCTCCTCTTCCCTGGTTTGCCCAGCCTGTTTCATCTTCACCGCCGCCATGAAGTATATAGAGTACCGGATATTTCTCATTGATCTGCGCATCATAATCAGGCGGTGTATATACGTACAGCTGGCGCCATGAACCGGTTACTTTTGAAAAATACTTCTTAATACGGACATCGCCGTGCGGCACATCTTTCAAACTGTAATAAGCTCCTGATGTGAAAGGGATTTCTATACCGCTGGCCATCCTGCCCATGCCATAGTAAGTTTCGCTTGAAGGATCAGCTACAGGCAGGCCGTCGACAATTAGCGAATAATAGTGAAATCCCGCTCCGACAGAATCTGTAGTGACATTCCAGTTCCCGGATTCATCCTTTATCATATCATACTTTTTACCTAAATCTACCTGGACCTTTGTGGCCTCCGGTGCATGAAGTTTGAAAACTACCCTGTGGTCAGGTAGAATCTGAGGATACTTGTTCGAACCAATATTAGTTGAGGCAGGCATTCCTGTAACCGCATATTTAGAAAAAGAAGCGGTATCTACCGGTTTGAACAGCAGCTGAGAAAACATATACAATCCATTTTTCCAAACTTTAAAATCATGGAATCCAGGTTCAATAAAATAGACGTGCGGCACATTATTTTGCGCAAGGTAGTCATGAGTACGCTTACTGTTGATGATTAAGTTATCACTTGCACCACAGGATATAAATAACAGTTTGAGCATTTTTTTTGCTTTTGCAGGATCTGGTAATAGATCTTTAGGTGCTCTTGTATTCGGGGCTGAGGAAAAACCGCCTACCCATGCAAACTTGTCCAGATTACCTAAACCAAAATTTAGCGATTGCCCACCACCCATAGATAGTCCGGCAATTGCACGGTGCTCCCTGTCTTTATACACACGGTACTTCTTTTCAACAAAGGGAATCAGGTCGCTTAGCAGGTCTCTTTCAAAAGTTGAAAATGCCTCAATCTTATCTTTTGACATGATATTGCCAATTGGGCGGTCATCTTTCATAGCCCGTCCGTTGGGCATTACCACAATCATAGGCTCCAGCTTACCTGCCGCATAAAGGTTGTCCAGAATCACCTGTGGGGTGCCACCGTTTAGCCACTCCTTTTCATCCCCGCCAATCCCATGTAACAAATATAAAACCGGGTATTTTTTACTTTTTGAATACCCTGGAGGGGTATAGGTAATCGCCTTTCTGATGTTACCTACGGTTTTGGAATAGTAACTGACCGTATCTATTTTCCCATGTGGTATGGCAACATCAACAAGGTCAAAACCCGGAGCGGCAGGTGCCACAATCTTTTGTGAAAAAACGGGCATACAGCACAAAGACAGCGCAGCAACAAGCAAGGACTGGCTGACATTGAAACGTTTATTCAATTTAATCATATTTGGTTATATTAAAGGTTTGTTTTGAGGAACGGTTCAGGTCATTTTCTTTTGGTACCTTCCCCTGATAATGATAGGATTTTGCTGGCATACCGCTTACCAAGTTCCCGATATCCTGCAGCATCAAAATGCAATTTATCTGCTCCGGCAGTACATCCTTTAGAAGAGATGACATATGCGTTCGAAATCACATTGGGAAGTTGTCCGATAATACCATTCATACCCGCGCAAATTCCTCCCTGATCTGCGTGTACCAGTTCTCCGGCAAGTATGGGTACTGAATTTGCTTTAAGGTTCAGATCTTTCAGTAAATTGATGTAAACCGCTTTAACCTTCTCCACCCATAAGCTATCACCTGTGTTGGATTCACCCTGATGTAACAATATGCCCTTAATTACACCGTCTTTCTGGGCGATTTTCGCTAGCTCAACCAAGCGTTCATAAGGATTCCCTCCATATTCATTGATCATTCCTGTCATCCATCCAGGAGCACTGGCAATGTAGGTTTTGCAATTCTCCTTATCAAACAATTCAATTTTGCAGCCACCGACTGCGACATTAATGACACCCACTTTTACATTCTTCGGAAGATTGCCGACCATTGTTCTTCCAAAATAGTCAGCCGGGCTTAATCCGGTGTTGCATCTGGTTAACGGCGGCACCGCATTGTACCATTTTCCTTTTACTCTATCAAGCTCAGGGCAATCCACAGCTTGTAGTACTTGGAAACGATCACTTACATTTAGGGTATCCTGGCCTTCAAACTTCGCATGACCTTCCATATTGGATTGTCCGAAACATAGGTAGATATGAAAATTCTCATCTTGTGCATAGCTTTTGCTGAGGCCTAACAAAAGCATTATAAAAAAGACACCTGTTCTTTTTACGGTCAATACGGATAAACGGAATCCTGAAACATTACTATTGTTCATCATGATAATCATTATTGCTTTTAAATCAACTGTGCATCTTCTGACTCCTACAAAATATCCACGCTAGCGAGGTATAAAACTAGGTAATGGAGCTCCTTTTACCGGGAAGTTTTGAATATTATTGTAGAAGAAATGTTCTAATGTTTGATTTCTCCAACCAAAGCAACATCCACCTTCCGCTTTAAATGTATAAATTCAGTCGGCTGCATATTGAATTTAGCTTTAAAGGACTTTGCAAAATAATTTGGGGTTGCAAAGCCAACCATATAAGCAATCTGAGAAACGTTGAAATCGCTCTTTTCAAGTAAGACAGTCGCTTTATCCAATTTAACTGATCTTATGTATTCTACAGGCGATTGACCGGTCAATTCTAAGATTTTATGGTACAAAGATCCCCTGCTCATTCCAACATGCTTACTCAGATCTTCAACAGAAAGTTTAGGGTTATTCAGGTTTTCCTCAATATACAGGATCACTTTATTCAATAACTTATCGCTATGGGATTCTATGACGATTTCCGGTGTCTGAACCTTGATCTGTTTGGTATAAGTATCTTTGAGCGTTTTATTCAATGCCAGCAGGTTTTTAATTTTGGCATTCAGGATTTCAAAATTGAACGGCTTGGTCAGGTAATCATTAGCACCTGTTTCCAGTCCCCTGATCTGTTCTTCTTCGCCGGTTAAAGCAGTTAGCAATAGGATCGGGATATGATTGGTCCTTTTATCAGACTTTACTTTATAACATAACTCAATTCCATTCATGTAAGGCATATTGATATCGCTCACGATAATTTGAGGGTGGTGCGCCAGGGCCTTTTGCCATCCTTCCTGACCATTGCAGGCCTCATAGATCTTATAGAATCTCTTCAAACTATCTTTAAGATAAAGCCTGAAATCCTCATTGTCTTCCACCAATAAAACAGAAGGGATTTCCATACCGCTTGAGGTCTCTTCTAGACTCACAACTGCCTCCTGCGGGATTTCCGTTTTAAAGGATCCTGAAAAATCCAGTATGGATTCATCCACTGTGGTACTTGCGGAAAACGGAAGGTTGATCATAAAACTACTTCCAATCCCTGGCTCACTTTGAACAACTATAGTTCCTCCGTGCATTTTGATGAATTCCTTGGCAATAGACAAGCCGATCCCACTGCCCTGATTCAAAACAGAGGCACTCGTGTCAACCTGATAAAAGCGGTCAAATATTCTTTCCCGGTTTTCTTCCGAGATGCCAATACCCGTATCCGAAATCCTGATCATCAATAAAGATTCCTTAGCTTCAATGTGAAGCGCACTTTTCTCTAATTCCAGGGATATCGTACCTCCAACAGGCGTAAATTTAAATGCATTAGACAGCAGGTTAAACAATACACGCTCTATTTTATCCTCATCAAAAGAGGTATAAAAACAATTCAGTTGGCTCTTAAATACAAGCTGGATCTGCTTCCTTTCGCTAAGATCTTCAAAGGATGCCAAAACGTCTTTGATAAAGGAAACGATATCTCCCTCTGAGAGATTTAACCTTAATTCCTGGTCTGCCATTTTCCGGAAATCTAAGATCTGATTAACCAGGTTTAGTAAGCGTCTTGTATTTCGCTTGATCATATTTAAAGGGGCGGCAATTTCCGCACTTCTATTTTCCGTCAGTAGCCTGTCAATAGGCCCGATAATTAGTGAAAGCGGTGTACGGAACTCATGGCTCAGGTTCGTGAGAAACTTAATTTTCAGCTTGTCCAGCTCGCGTAATCGTTCCCCCTCTTTACGCTCCTGTTCTATCAGCTGTTGTGCATTCATTTTTTCCTGAATCACAGCAAATTCCATCTTCAGTTTTTGAATCCCTCTGTGTCGGATATAAAGGAGTGTGCCCAAAACAACACTCACATACAAGACATAGGCATATGCGGTACGCCAAAATGGAGGCATGACATGTATTTTTATGGAGGTTTCCCCAGCATTCCAAAGCCCGTCATTGTTACTGGCTTTCACATGAAATACATAATCACCTGGATCAAGGTTCGTATACGAGGCAGATTTTGAAGTCCCACCATCAATCCATTCGTTATCAAAACCTTCTAAACGGTACAAATACCTGTTCTGCTCAGGCGCAGTGTAGTTTAAACTCACATAGCTCAGCGTAAAATTTTGTTTATAATCTAAATAGATATCCTTCACAACTGAAATATGTTCCTTTATAGGGCCGTCCGGCGAGGCTATAATTGAAATATTGGACACTTTAAGATCCGTAAAAAGAACTGATGGCACATTTCTGTTTTTCTTAAAATACTGAGGATTAAAATAATTAAAGCCGTCAGCGCCCCCAAAATAAATCTCCCCATCAGCCGAAATGAAACCGGCACCAAGTACAAAATTGTTATTCTGAACTCCATTGTAAATGGTGTAATTGGTGAATTTATTCGTTTTACGGTCAAAACTACTGATTCCTTTATTTGTGCTGACCCATATTCGTCCTTGCTTATCTTCAACGATTGCATAGACAGTCCCATTATTCAGGCCATTTTTTTCAGAAAAAGTGATAAACTGATTCGTTTTACGATCGAATAAGCTTAAGCCACCACTGAATGTTCCGACCCATATGTTTCCCATACGGTCCTTTAGAATAGACAATGTAAGGTCATTGGGCAGTTTACTGTTTGCTTTATTATGAATGGCGAAATTGTTGCTGTCAGGATTAAAGACGGCAATTCCTGAGCCATAGGATCCAATCCAGATCCTGCCTGCATTGTCTTCTTCAATAAACCGGATAAAGTTGTTGCCAGGATAATCATGTTCATTTGCTGCCTTAGGATTTTTACAGTATTTCACAAGCACTTCATCATTGGCTCCTAAAACATCCACACCTCCTCCATTGGTGCCCACCCATATTTTGCCTTTTCTATCTTCTTTGACACAAAATATATCATTTGAATTTAGCGCATCCGGACGATTACGGGAAGTGATTTGCCGAAATTTACCGGATTTTACATCCATCACCACCAGGCCGCTGGCATAAGTTGCAAGATACAATTGCTTAGACCTGGTTAATTCCATGTTCATGATCGAAATGTTACTCAGGTTGGCCCCATTTGCTAAAGGGAAATCAAACCGCTTAAATAATTCTGTTTTACGATTGAAAACATTAAGTCCCCCGCCATCGGTCCCAACAAAGATATCGTCATCTTTATACTCGGCAAACGAAGTTACAATAGAGGCATTTAATCCATTTCGGTTGAAAATATTACTCTGCTTTAGTTGAAAAAGATTCAGATTGGTATCGTATTTATTCACCCCTCCGCGGTAAGGCCCCAACCAGTAAATGCCTTGGTTATCTATATAAATGCAGCTTATAGATCTCCCTGTCAAACTGTATATATCCCTTGGATCTGCATTGTAACTTTTAAAGGTTCCTCTTTTAATATCAAGAACACTTAAGCCATCATCAGTCCCAACCCACAGCTGCCCCGTATTGTTTGCTGCAACACTCAGTACAATATTATTGGTTAATGTATTTGGATCTGTACGGTCATGTCTGAAATGTTTAAATCCTTTCCCACCCGGAGGTAAAAAACTAAGCCCATTTCTTGTCGCAAACCATAAATTACCGGAAGGGTCTTCAGTGATTGACGAAACATAATTATCACTCAGACTTGAAGGATCCGATGGATTGCTTTTAAAATACTGGAATGAGTTTGTTTGTCTTTCGTATAAATAGAGCCCATTATCAGACCCGACCCACATTCTATGTTTGCTGTCCTCATAAAGACAGTTTAGCACAATAGGTGGCGCTGACCCCCTGGAGCCGCCATTAACAGATAACTTTGTGATTTTTTTTGTTTCTGGATCTAGTACATCTAGACCACCATAGGTCGCGACCCATACTTTACCCGTATAATCGCTGCGGATTGCACGCACATTGTCCTGACTCAGGCCTTCGGGACTCCCCGCAGGAAAAGTAATAAAGGAATTCTTCTTCCGGTCATATAAACTCAGAGATCCTCCGGAGCTTCCGATCCATAGATTACCCGCCTTGTCTTCATGTAATGCACGAACGTCATTGGCCTGTAATCCAGAGGGATCGTCAGATTTATATTTGTAAACGATGAAATTGGTGCCATCAAATTTATTCAGTCCATCTTCGGTTGCAAACCACATTAAGCCGTACTTGTCTTTTAAAATGGCGTTGATCATATTGGAAGAGAGTCCATCTTTAGTTTTCAAAGCGGTAAAGTTCACTTTTTGCTGTTGCGCATATCCTAAAGCGCCTGTCAAAACAAAAAAGAAGAAACAACAACAAAATCTTTTAAATATGGCCCTATTCAACATGGTCTATGGTTACCTAAAGTTACTTAAATGTGTATACCGAACAGCCAAAATTCAGAAAATTTCAAATCAAATGGCTGTCAAACATTATGATTCCGATTGATGTTTGCCTTCAGCCGAAACAGTTACAAGTGATATATTTGGTTTTCAATAACGAAAGTAACTACAAATTAGGCATACGGTAGCAACAAATGTTTATTTTTTAGCTACAAAAGTTTAAATCAGTTCACCGGAAGCCAAATCATTTGAAGTTTACAACTCCCCAATAAGCCTTTTTACGGTGTAAGTTCTGATCAAATAATAAAGGGTAATTCTTCCTCCCAGGAACCGGATAATTATCTAACCAGGTGTACCGGTCTGAAACATTCCAGAAAGTAACACTTGAAATGTGCTTCTTATATTCCCTAAAGATTCGGAAAATATTCGTGTACTGGTCAATTTGCTTTTGTTCAAGCGCCGGTGTTAACTCGTCGGCTTCTCCTGCTCTTTTTTGTCTTTTATTCTTTTCCCATGGATAAATTGACATATCCAGTTCCGTAAAATGTATTTGTAAGCCTAAGGAAGAGTACAACTCAATAGCCTCACGTAATTCCTTCTCGGATGGCTCAAAAACCGACCAGTGGGCTTGTAGCCCTACCCCGTGGATCGGAACCTTTTGCGCAATGAGCTTTTTGAGGAGGCGATAAACTTTATCACGTTTCACTGGCCGCTCTGTATTATAGTCATTGTAAAAAAGTAGCGCATCGGGATCAGCAGCATGAGCATACTCAAATGCCTTTGCAATAAACTCTTCACCACAGATTTTGTACCATAAAGAGTTCCTTATAAACTCATCATCAGCATCACCTATTACTTCATTTACCACATCCCAGGCATAAATCTTTCCCTTATACCTTTTTACAACGGTGGTGATGTGATCTTCCAACCGCTTAAGAAGAACTTCTTTTGTAACCAGCTGACCATTTTTATCTTTGAACATCCAATCGGGAACCTGTTCATGCCAGCATAAATTATGTCCCCTAATCTTTATTTGGTGATTTTGAGCAAAGTTAACCATCGAATCTGCATCACGCCAGAAATATACATCCTCCCGAGGATGTATGCTTTCCATTTTCATGGCATTTTCGGGGGTAATGCTATTAAATTCCTTTAAAAGAAGTTGAGCCTCCTCACCTTTTAAAGTTCTGTTGTTCACTGCAACACCAATAGGAAAGTAATCTTTATAATATTCTTTAAGCCCTTTAATACCCGATGGGTTTTGGCCTTGTGTCTTGCAACTTATTAAAATCCCCAATACAAAGAGGATCAATCTAAATTTTTCAGCTTTTAATCTATATGGTTTCATGTTGCTTAAAGTGTAGGTGCCAGTCAGAATGTTCCAAATGGCTATTGAAATAACGCCGAGGCTTTTTTGTGATCTGCCAGAAATGCTGCCAGATCACTTTCAGTATATTTTATGTTCAAATAAATGGCTACTTTTCGTAAGTGCTGTCATTCCCGCTATAGCCAAACCATTTGTAAACAGCCTTGTTATCGGTCGATTGCCCTTCAGAGGTAGCATACATACCGTACAATGCCCCAACAAAGCCCTTTGCGACCAGTGTACTTAAATACTTTCCATCAATTTTATCGGCTAAGGGTTTCCAGTTGTTTTCTTGTAAAGCATACCAAAACGAATAAGCATCACCTTCGGAACTAATTTTAAAGTACAAGTTTTTTTGAGTAGACGGCAATTCAACCTGTTTTAACAAATCCATTTTATCAGTAGCCGGATTGCCTTTAAACAATTGAATTACATCTTTTCCTTTATCATATGATTTGCACATAAAATAAAAGTGATTTTCGTTTTGAAAAATAACCATGCCTGCCTTCTCATTCGCCTTTGTGGTAGAAAAGCTCATCTCTGTTGAGGCTGAACTCAACAGGTGCTGCTGCCTTCTTCCAATAAAAGCAGGATTTCCTTTTTCCAAAATTGTTTGCGGAAGAAGCTTAATGGTAAGTGCGTCTTTATTGTCTTTAAAATTATACCATGAGGGATTGTGGGTACGCAGAAATAAAAAGGCTGTACTGAGGCTATCTTTAAATGGAGCCTTGAAATCGAAATTCCCCGTAATAGGCAGTTGATTGTCTGGTTTCACTTCTTTCCAGTTTACTTTATACTCATATTGTACTTCTACATGATCAGGATTTATAACTGGCCAATCATTTATCCATTTAACAGGTGCAATAAATACTTCCCGGCCAGTATTATAAAAATCTCCTTCATATGGGCGAACTCCTAAAAAAACTGCATACGTATTCCCATCAGGTCCATCTACCAAGTCTGCATGGCCGACTGAGGATATCGGGTTTTTTCGTTTAGGATCCAGCTGCCTTTGAGTCAAAATAGGATTCTTTTCATAGGGTATAAAAGGTCCGCGGACGTCTTTACTTCTGAAAATCACCTCTGAATGGTTAACACTTGTTCCTCCTTCAGCAGCCATTAAATAATAGTATCCGTTTCTTTTATAGATATGTGGCGCTTCGATCCAAACTGGTTTTTTACTAATATCCACACCCCCATTTACCAGCATTTTTTCAGTGCCTATGGGTTTCAGAGTAGCCAGATCCAGTTCGTATATCTTTACGGTTCTGTGTCCGCTATACAATGACTTGTAATCAGGAGGATCACTGTTGTATATGATAAAGACCTTATCATCTTCGAAATATAAAGAGGGATCTATACCTTTCACCTCTTTTAGATAAATCGGGTCACTCCAGGGACCCGCAGGATTTTTTGCGGTGATGATGAAGTTACCACCCTTATCAATATTTGTACAAGTAATATAAAAAGTCCCTTTATAATAATTTATTGCCGGTGCAAACAAGCCTCTGGAGATCTGTTCCCCCATAAAATCCATTTGTGAAGGCCTGTCAATCGCACTTGTAATCTGCTTCCAGTTTTTAAGGTCTTTACTGTGAAATACCGGGATTCCTGGGAAATAGACAAAAGTCGAGGTTACCATGTAATAATCCGTTCCAACCCTACATATTGCCGGATCCGGATAAAATCCAGGAAGAATAGGATTTTTTAAAGTCACTTGTGCGCTGGTGTTTGAAAATAGAAACAGCAGAACGATGAGACAAGAAAGAAGTGTGTGTGTTTTTTGCATATTTGGTTAAATTAATGCTTCAAAACTAACTCAAGGGGAAAAGGAAAGTGACTTCATTTGTTGATTTTAAGGCTATAAATGTTTGTTTTTCTATGTGCCATCCTTGCATTTGCCCTCAAATTACTTAAAGATTAACTCTTGGTCTACTTCAGTAAAATAAAAATGGCTTTTCCTGGCATTCTTTGTCTACTATAGTTTTTGTTAAAAAACAACATTAAATGGGTAACATTTGATAAGGCTTTCATTCTATTTTCGCACGCACCAGGTAGTCATGGCTCTGATGTTTTGTACGTTGGTGGTTTTGATGGGTTCGTAAATGTGTCCGTCAAGTCGTTTGGTGAGCCGCTGGAGCATTTCTTGGTTGACCAGGAATCTTTCTGATCCGTCAGGAAGGATGTATCGGCCATTCCCAATAAACCTGACAGAAGTTTCGATTCCGATTTCTGAGGCGAGGCGGCAGAAAAAGTATCCTCCGGGTTTTAAGGCATTCCACATGGAGCTTAACATGGCATCAAAATGCTCTTGGTTCTCTGCAAAATGTAGGACCGCGGAGCTAATGACCAGATCAAAACTTTCATTTTCAAAAGGCATTTTTTCTACCGGTGCTACTTTGAAGTTTTCTTCGATATTGATATGGGGAAAGGCACTGGCAAAGTTTTTAAGCTGTGCAACAGCTTCAGGGTTTTTATCTACACCGAATACATTTGCGCCACTTTTTAAAAAGTAAAGCAGGTTTCTTCCCGTTCCGCATCCAGCATCTAAAACAGTTTTACAGTTGTCATAGGTGCCTTTGGCCAGTTGGTCAAATAAATAAATATCAATGTTCCCGAAGATTTCCTCAATGTGCTGTTTTATCATCTCTTTGCAAAGATAAACACTGGGAGCTGTGAATGGAAATTAGTATTATTTTGTGACCTATGATTTGTTTTGGGCGGTATCTTCGGTTGAAACTTAAGTAAAGGATTTGCTGGTTTGTCGGTAATGATTTATCCCTCTAGCTTATTTTAGGGTGAAAAATGCTTATTTTCATAGAAATGAGCAGTAGCACCTCAAATCTGTATTTTAAATCGAAAAAGACTTCGTTAATCATATTAGCGGTAGTGGCCTTGTTCTGTTCCAGAATGTTGTTTTTCTTTTTCGATGATCCTGAAGGCCCTAATCTTCTAATAGTCGCAGTTTTGGCTTTGCTTATCTATTTTTTTTCTTTAGCGGTATATCTATTCACCCCTTCCAAAATCAGTGGTATAAAGAGGCTTTTGATGGTGATTTGTAGCCAGCTACTATTGGTCATTGGTCTCTATTTTTCTATGAAGTGATTTAAGGTCTACCTGTGCTCAGTATTTAGGTGTCAAATTTCAGAATGAGACCCTTTGGTTTGCAGGCAAAACATATCGGGTAAAGCCAGGGTGATGAAGCATCAGAGTTGCTTATCCCCGAATTTCACTGCGCATAAATAGATAGTGGGAAAGTGCATAGCAAATTGCGGTTGCTGACTCTGGGTGTGTAGTCCCCGGTTGCCAGGCAAAAAGGAACAAGAAAAATAATAAGGATTTGGACCTGGCATGAAGGTTTGAAATGAGGATTTTACTAACCTAATCTAAATACTGGAATTGATAACAATAGTCTAAAAAAAATGTCGGTTTAATATTTTTGTCCTGGGTGCAATTCAAAAAAGAAACTAAAATTTTTCAAACTGATTTAACATTTTCAATGACAATGTTGTGGGGTATAGACAAAGGCGTCATGTTGTCTGGGTGATGTATTTCCTTTAAATTAACCCCAAAAATACACCTAGTATTTTGAGGGTTTCACTAAAAAAACAGGGTAAAATATAGCTCATTTAAAGCTTTATGTAATTTTATTAATTGATTCAAATATAGTGTAATGAATTATTTTTGATAAACTTTTAGTTTAGATAAATGTGCCCTCCCTACTATTTTTTGAAGGAATGGATGTGTTAGAAAATATTTATTGTTTTAGGTTATTTTCTTGTTGGATTTATTATGCCAATTGACAGGATATTTGTCGGGGAAAAGCAGGCTTGTAATGCATGCCCCTGTTTGCTGTCATTTCACCAGGGGATCCTATTTTTGAAAAATTGCCGGGTAAATTCTACAATGGTTTAAAAGGTGCTATCAGGCTTAAAATACTCAACCTGTAGGAATAATTGCGGTTCAGTCAAAAACTTGCTTGCGTGCTGAAGGGATGGTTTTACCTGATCAGCCCTCCTCAGAATGAACGGCATTTAGAAGCCGACGAGTGTCCTTTAAATTTTCGCTTTTGTAATGGATGAAAGCGCTACCCGGTGTTCATCTTTAAAAACACTGATGTCGAAGTCGCCACTATACTTTTCAATTAAAGGATGCCGATCTTGAGTTTCTTGCTGCTGATGGTGATCTCCCCAGGCAGGCAACAATGGTAAGCTCCTGCTTAATTATTACTTTGATGGAAGTTGGAATGAACTTGTTTCCTCTTAAGCCCTATACTTTTCAATAAATTCCTTTCGCGGAATCATATGCAGGTAGGGATAGTTTCCTGATAGCTGTTGCCTTTGTTTGAGCTGATAAAGAAAATGCCCACCAAGATCGACAATAATGGGGCATTTTGACTGGTACCATACCTGATGCGGATGTTTCCAGCAAAAGGAGTAATAGTAACTGGTGAGCGGTATTTTCTTTAGTTCGGGATGGTAAAAGTTTAGTATTTTCGGACGCCTTGCTCCATGTAACAGCTCTGAGCGTCTGATCATAGAAAGATGATCACTGTGGCAAAACTCAAAGTCCGATAGCCGGGGATCATCCACATCAGGCAAATGCTTCAAAATCCTGAAGCCCTTAAATTTCTTACCATTCAGTACCCACACCAGTTTAGGATAGAAAGTTTCCCGGCTTTCCAGTTCTTGGATGCTGATCGGCGAATTCTGAAATTCAAGTGTGGTACCGCAGGGTGTATGCACATCGGCGCGATGTTGCTGCTGGCTCGCTTCATCCCAAAAGCAGACCTCCCGGAACGAAGTTGGAAAAGCCATTTTCCAGTCCCGGTGCCAGGGCGTTTCCCCGTAAGACCTCAATGGCTGGATTTCCGAAGCAGTAACTACAGGAGCAATTTTTTCCGGAAATGGCAATGCATTGAAATCCATTAAGGTTACCTTGATTTTTAGTAGGAATTCAAATTTAAACTAAAAATATTAGTAATCAAATTAACGGATGAAAAGTTAGTGTTTTGATAAATCCTAGATATTTTTTGACTTATTTGCCTTGTGAAGAATGAATATCCGGTTATAAGTTACACTGATAAACTGGGTTTCATCAAAACCGGAATTAACAAGGAGGGAAACCTGAAAGGAATCCTTTATCTCCCGATCTACAATTAGATTTTGTTTCAGATACATCCTGCAAATTTAAACCAAATTAAATGATCCATCTGCAAACAATTGCAGGTGGTATCATTTCAGAATGATTAGCTGGCGCTCCCATTTGAGTAAAGGATAGAGAATGGCGCGCCACTTGGGTAGTGTAATGGAAACTCTTGGGTTTGGCATTAATGCTTTTCTTTTATTTGCGACAGTTCGATCTTGGATTAAGCGGTCATTTTTGCTGTAAATCGCAGGTATTAACAAAGGAGAAATAAAAACAACTGAATCTGTCCAATTTTAAAACATCGATTGTTACTGCTATAAAACAATCAAAATTTAAGCATTAACATATGAAAATTGTCGTAATGGGAGGCACTGGCCTCATTGGAACAAAACTGGTGAAAACTTTAAGCGAGGCTGGACATGAAGTATTGGCCGCTTCCCCGGCTACCGGGGTAAATGCCGTTACCGGAGAGGGTCTCGCTGCAGCATTAACTGGGGCAGATGTGGTGGTCGATGTAGCCAACTCTCCATCATTTGAACAAAAAGCAGTATTTGATTTCTTCGAAACTTCTGGAAGAAATCTGATTGCGGCAGAAAAAATAGCTGGTGTGAAACACCATGTTGCCCTATCAGTTGTGGGTACCGACCGTCCGAACGCCAACACCTATTTTCTGGCCAAACTTGCACAGGAGAAACTGATTCAGGAATCCGGAATTCCTTTTTCTATTTTGCATGCTACACAATTCTTTGAGTTTGTAGGTGGTATTGCCCAGGCAGGAACCCAGGGAGATCAGGTCCACGTTTCGCCGGCATTGTTCCAGCCTATTGCAGCTGAAGATGTAGTTTCGGCATTGGCAGAGGTCACCACCGGATCTCCATTAAACGGATCAACAGAAGTGGCCGGTCCTGAAAAAATCGGTCTTGATGCAATCGTCAGGCAATATTTAGACCTTAAAAACGACATCAGGCAAGTGATCTCAGACGTTCATGCCCCATATTTTGGTGCAGAAATCAATGACCAGTCCCTTGTTCCGGGAGATCAGCCTCGTACCGGCAAACAAACCTATGGAGAGTGGATCCGCAAACCGGGTAACTTAAGATAAGTAGGCATTACAATCTTTCTATGTCTAAAGGTCGTCTGACCAGAAAACAGGCGGCCTTTCGCATTTAACAAAAGTTTTTGAGTACATTGAATCCATCATACAAAAGCAAGCTTAACCCATGAAAAAATACAGCAATGCAGCACAACTATTCCTGCGTATCGCATTAGGACTTGCCTTCCTTTCTGCTGTCCTGGACAGAATTGGATGGCTGGGTATGGCAGGACAGGCAAATATTGCCTGGGGCAATTGGGCGTCTTTTCAGCAGTACACCCATACCCTGCTCCCATTTTTCCCAAAACAGCTTTCCGATATTATGGGCATTACCGCGACAGTAGCTGAAGCGCTGTTTGGCCTGCTGTTGATTGTTGGTTATAAAACAAAGACAACTGCGATCGGAAGCTTTATATTGTTGTTGTCCTTCGGGCTTATGATGACCCTGGTCCTTGGCCTGAAAGCGCCGTTAAACTATTCTGTATTCAGTGCCAGTGCCGGTGCCTTGCTACTTGCTTCTTTACCTTCTTACAAATGGAGTCTGGACAATTTGATGGACAAATCGGATAAAGATTAGCCATTCAGATGCCGGATGTGTCTGCTGATGATTAGCTGATCAGCATCCGAACTTGCCAGTAGCAGTGCCTGCTTGTAATGCTGTAAAGCAAGTGCATCATCGACATCTGTATACAAGTTACCCAACAGCGAATAGTAAAAATGATTTCCGGTCAGTTTCAATTTTTCTGCTTCAGCAATAGCTGTTACTTTCCCCTCGACTTTGGCCAGTGCAAACATTCTGTTTAAGGCCACAATTGGCGAATATTCAAGTACCAGCAAGTTGTTGTAAAGCTGAAGAATTTGTTGCCATTTTTCAGTGGTGTCTGCCTTATGTGTATGCCAATAGGCAATGCCGGCTTCCAAATGATACTTGGTCAGCCGACTGCCACTGGCGGATAAACCCAGGTAATATTTACCCTGCGCTATCAATTCCTGATTCCATAGACTTTCATCCTGATCACCATACAAAATGGCCTCTCCCTCTGGGGTCGCACGGGTATCAAAGCGGGAAACATGAAAGCACATCAGGGAAAGCAAAGCATTTACTTCTGGAAGATTTGTCGTTTCCTGATCCGCCAATAGGTAGACCAAACGCATTGCTTCCGCGCAGAAATCCTTTCGGAGTGTCGTATTTTGTGCAGTAGAATAATAGCCTTCAGAAAACAGGAGATACAAGGTGGTCAGTACTGTATCCATGCGTAAGCTGATCTCCGTTAAACCTGGCTGTTCAATCTTCATATTTACTGCTTTCAGCCGGTCCTTTGCGCGCTTAAGTCTTTTATAAATGACTTCCTTATTGGTTAGGTAAGCATCGGCAATTTCCTGAATGCCAAAGCCGCAAAGCAGATTCAGCGCCAGCGCGACCTGAGATTCAGTAGATATCTGGGGATTACATATGGTAAAGATCATGGCCAGCTGGCTATCTCCTATATTTTTGATGGACAGATCCAGCTCAAATTCCTCCATTTTTTCTGCTTGATACTGAAGCTCAGGAGATAGCTTCTGCTGGAACAAACTATCCCGCTTTAGGTAATTTTTGGTTTTGTTCTTTGCGACGGTATACAACCAGGCAGTTGGATTTTCCGGCACTCCCCTTGCACTCCAGATCTCCGTAGCTGCAAGAAAAGTATCACTCACAATATCCTCAGCTGTTTCCACGTGAGCGATACCAAACAAACGGCAAAGTACGCAAACAATTTTTCGGTACTCGTTCCTGAATAGGTTTGGGATCAATTCATGTTGCTCCATATGTACCTCTAAAATGCGTTTACACTCGAATGCAAAGATGTCATCACCGGAATTTAACCTTCAGGCTCTGTAGCCATCCGTACCTCTACATTTCCACCTAGCTCCAGGATCGGGCAGTTCTGTGCAATTTCAACAGCTTCTTCATAGTTTTCTGCCCTGACAATGATCAAACCTCCGATAGATTCCTTGATCTCCACAAAGGGACCGTTGATCACTTGCTTATCTGATTTTACCACTTGACCGGCAATATCCCAACGCTGTAAAGGTCTTGCCAGTTTATTCTGCGCCGCAATCCCGCCGAACCAGTTTTGCCAGGCTTTAATCGAATGTTGCAATTCCTCAGGAGATGGCTGTGCTTCCTTATTGGTGAAATCTCTTCTGAAAATCAATAAAAATTCATTCATATTCCTTTAATTTTTAATGTGATATCAAACAGTGACAACCCAACAAGTAAAATTGGACATTCTTTTTTAAAAAAGATAAATCTATTTTTTTCAGCTGTAGGATCAACAGAAAATAGGAACTCCAATGGATAATGCAACCTAGTACTTTGATCATAATCCGATTCCATCCAGACTCTGTTACAGATAATTGTTGCTAGCCTAACTATTTTTTACTTTGAAGTTTTTGAGTTGTGCATACAACAATGGTAATCCCTTTTTGATCCAAGCTTTCTTTAGTGCTTTAGGAGATAAGTATTCAATGATGTTGTTATCTAAACTACAAAGCAAGGTCGGTACTAGCATTCCGTCATAGAGTTCTATCCTTTGAAAACTTTGATACTGACTATTTATATGCATCAGATTATCATTAAATACACCTTTAATTGTATCTGGTCTGACAAGATGCCCACCTTCAAGAACTCTTTGTTCGACCCTACCAATACAATCTCTAATTCAATTGAACCTGGTAACCAGCTGATTCAAACATATCTATATACTTCCAATAATCGGGATGTGAGAGTGGGGTCTCTAATACGAAATGCTCGTTATTCTTTATAGCTTTTTTCATTTCCTCAAAAAGCTTTTCCTCCATCATGCGAGTAGCACGAGGAATTATATCTGTTTTTAGAACCCCTTTTGTCTGAAGCTCTAATTCAAAGTCTACCCGAGTTCGACTCTATCAAAAGACAACAATCCCTCAAAAAAGTCAGGTAGCATGGTCTGAATATGAGTTGACTTGCCTGCACCATTAGGGCCCGAAATTACTAGCAGAGTGGGCTTAGAGTAATCCATAAGCTTTACGGACGCTATCTGCCTGCAATCCCTTAAGAACCTTAATTACTCGTGTACGGAATTTTTTTCCAGCAGATACAACTTCTTGGATTTCGATGCGTCCATCAGCAAATTCTTTATAAACTTGTCCTTCAGGGAGACTTTCGGAAAGAATAAGAAATGGCAGATCCTTACTGAAATTATTTGCCCTCAGATTTCTGATTGTAATCAGATATTTCTCATGTTTAGTTTCAAGCTCTAAATCTGACATATTTTTAAATCGATGATTTAGTGTAAAAATACAAAAATTAAGACAAAATTTGAAATTTAAAGCTTTGAGGTAGATTCAAAGGCAACTTTCCTGAATGTAACAGTTGTATCAAAAGATACCAAATGGGAACGGGATTGTTCAAGCTTATTTGCTTTAATCTGGTTTAAGTTTCCTTAAAGAATGGGTATTGCTAAACTCCTAATCTTTCCTTATCCTGCTTCTAAAATATCTTTCTGTCTCCTTATCCATGAAATAAACATAGCAAGCACTCATGCCACGACCCAAAAGGACACGATAAGTGTTTTTTACAAGTTGTAGAAAGTCTTTACTGCTTTTTACCTGACCGTCATAGCTAAATTCTGGGAAGCCTTCCCACTCCGCTGTGTCAGGATTATAACGAAGATCTTTGCCAAAAATCACTCCTGAATAATCAAACTCAAAGCCTTGAGCTGTATAAACACAACCAACTTGATCTACCCCACCTTCATCATAAGCCCAATATTGAGACTTGGGAATACCCTTACGCATTCCTGTTAATCCTTCTTGTGCGTTCCATGGCCTTGAATAATCTCCAATTTGAACGTCATTGATTAACTCCCTGTTCTCATCCAGCTGCTTGGACCATGGCCAACAGAATCCAGCGCTGATTCTTGCGGTAAATCCTTCTTTAACTTTAGCCCTTATTACAGCTTCTAATGCTTCAGGCGAATCCATAATAACAAACTTAAAATTAGGCTCGTCTATCCACTCCGGATGCGCTGTATTACGAATCTTTAGCATATGATCTATCCAATCACTATAGCGTTCTGATCCTCCGTTGCGAAATTGCGCCTGTAAGTCGTACTCGTATACTTTACATCCTGCAGCCTCAGCCTGCTCTTTAATAAATGCAGCGGAGCCTATTTCTCCCTTGCGTACGACTTGATAGTCATCGATCAGGAAAACGGATACTTTAGCTGCATTTAATAGATCCTGAACTTGTAGCTTACCTGTTGATTTAAAAGGATATCCAGTCTTTTCACGAATACGATGCGCTTCATCCATCAATAAAATATCGATTTCATTAGATTTTGCTTCGCCATAAGACATAAAGTATTTTAGAAGACTATTGGAGTTTGGTCCTAATATTTTTCGTAAGGTTTCTGTAAATGCTTTAGATCCGGTAGCATAATGTGCATTAAGGTTTAAAGCGGTAAGATCTGCGAGTAACTGCAAACCAATAACTGACTTACCCGTACCAGCACCTCCTTTAACGATAATGGCATGTTTTTGCTTATGCTCCAGTCCTTTTTGTACAATGCTCATGACGGCGTCGTAGACAATCAATTGTTCATCGAGCAATATATAATCGCCCTGAGCCTTAGCCCGGCCAAACAATTTCAGTTCTCCTTTCAGCTTCTGCTTAATTACAGTAGAAACTTGCTTCAGGAGCTTCTTTGAAGGTCTTAAACGACTATCCTCGATCTCAGCCAATACTTGCATCCCATCACCATGTTTCACTTTGCTGGTGATAAAGCTGGATAGTTCCGTTCTATCGTCAGATGTAAACACAGGAAATCGGCTTAGGGCTTGTTCAAAACGTGCATCTGTTAATACATCGTCTTTAAGAAAGGTATAATTGTGGAGGTAGCTACATGCAGATAATCCTACAGGTTGATCCCCCTCGTAAAACACAGTGCTATTATCCTGCAAGTAATACATGTAATTCCCAACCTGAACACTTGGGTGAAGTATGGGCCTATTACCTCCTCCTACCCAGGTGACTACGTAATCACTGTCGTAATCTGTAAAGCTGCATTTATCCCATTGTTTTAACTCGACTATGACAGCATTTTTTTTCTGATCTTCATCTTTACCGCAGATTACCACATCGATACGCTTACCACTGAGTGGTAATTTGTATTCTACCATTACGCCCTGATCTGTAAGGTTAGCACGCTCCATAATATCCGAAAGACGGAATAAAGAGTTTCGCCAGGACATCACTTCGTTTTGTGATGGCTGAAATCCAAATTGCTTGAGGAATTCTACTTTTAACAGGTCGGCGATTTGGTTGTTGACATTTAGCGCTATAAAATTAGCTGAGGAACCTGCGTATAGTCTCATAGTTCATTGTATTTTGTTGCAGTTCCTTTTGCTTTGTCAACAGGGTACTTTGTTGCATTTTTCTGGATTTTGTCCAATACGATTTGCTTCACATCAAAGCCATACTTTTCAGCCAATAGAAATGCGTAAGCAAATACATCTGCTAATTCTTCCTTTACTTTCTCTGGTTTCGCTTCTTCAGAGGTTTTCCATAGATAGGCTTCGAGCAATTCACCGGCTTCAATGTTTAAGGCTACCGCCAAATCTTTTGGATTGTGAAACTGTGACCAATCACGTTCGTCTCGAAACGCAATCAGCTTTGCTGTGATCTCTTCTATTTCTTTCATGCAGGAATATCAATAAATTGATGAAATTTATTAATCGTTGATTAAGATGCTGAAATTATAGAAAAAAAGTCAGAAAAGGTGGAATGAGTTTTAATTGCTGATAGGGTTATATAAAATCTATTTCTTTTCCAACCTCTCTATCACTAATTTTAACAAATTAGCATGCCCATATATCTCATCAATTGAGTTTATTTCATACTTCACTTCCTTCTTGTTCTCATCGAGAACAACCAAATATTTCTTATTTCCGAGATACAGCCTACAAATCGTTTTGCGGTTATTATCATCTAATAATATTGCAAAATAAGATAGTGCATCACGATGTGTAATCCGTTTAGGTTCTATTATCTCCCTCAATATTGACTTAACAATAAAGAATCCCTCGATCTCTTCTTCTGTTGTTACAACACCATTCTCTGAAGCCATTACCGGTTCTGCGGTAACCTTCCCCTCTGTTTCGTTGCTGTTTGCCTCTTCTTTCACTAATGCGGTTTTTAGACGATCTGTAATCGCATCATTTAGAACCTGATTTGAGGAACGTTTAACCAATTCCGTAAACTGGTTTAGAATTTTCTCAGTCAGCTTACCTTGGTATACCTGATTAGCAAAGTGCTTTACAAATACAGTGGAAGGATTTCTTAATTCAGATGTAATGAGCGCTTTTAACTCGTTGGTATATTTAAGGTCGGAAGCGGTATTGGATATGTTTTCTACATCGAAATAGGATTTGTGAAACTTCTTCAGCTCTTCTATTTGCGCTTCTTTAATTTCAGAGATATTAAATTCAAAAAAAGGCTTCTCGTCCATCTTGTTTGCATCATTCAAATCTGTATAGAAACGATAAACCAATCCATTGGTTAACAATCCAAATTTAGCTTTGCATACATGGAAATATCTAAACAATTGAGAGTTATGAGGATCTAATTTTTCCAGATGATGTTTACATTCAATAATAATGATAGGCTCGCCATCTTTCATGATTGCATAATCAACCTTCTCCCCTTTTTTGATACCTATATCCGCTATAAACTCAGGATTTACCTCGAATGGATTAAATACATCAAAACCCATGATTTGTATAAAAGGCATTACTAATGCATTCTTTGTAGCTTCTTCAGTCTGAATCTGTGGGACCATCTTCTCTACCCGAGCGGCCAATTGTGCAATTTGATCTTTAAAGTCCATAGTTTATTTGGTTAAGTAATAGAATATTATGTTCATTTATGCTGGTAACAGTATCCGCCCCCCTTAACCATACGCTTGCATTGAGCTCCTTTCTTAGTGATCCCCTTACATTGGGAGCTAGCTGATGTATTTGCTTGTGGTTTGGGGTTAGAAATTAGCGTATTGGAAGATGGCGATTTAGGAGAGCATACGCCACAACTCCCCCCTGAGTTGCAATGGCCGCAATACTTGCATGAACTACAAGCCCTGCAATTATCGGCACCCCTACAAGTTGCGACATATCCATAGCCAGTAGTTTTCTCAACAAACGGTGAGATATTGGTAAAGGAAAACATGCTGCTAAACAGCATCAACACTAAAAGATTTTTCATGATTGAGTAGCGTTAAAAAATCTATTTGCATCCCTACGATACAAATACAATATCTGGTTAACTCAAATATTACCAATTTACCTCAGAAAAGCAATAATTAACTCAAAATAGTTATATGTCAACTAAAAGATAATAAAAATCGAATTAATTATTAAAATCGTCTTCTGTAATTCCACTCGAATTAAATGAGTCAACGCTTGAGTTTGAAATGACATCTAATTCTAAACTAAAGCTTGGAATATTATATCCTGTGGCAACCTTTTGTCTATTAAAATCCAAAATATCTTCACCCTTTTCATATAATGCATTAGACATAAATTTCCCTAAGCACTTCCCATCTTCTGCTTTTGAAATCCATTTTTTGCCATATGCGATTTTTAAATAATATTGGTCCTCAGGCAGGTTTTTTATTGCATATGTGCTGCCACTATTTATAAAAACATACCTAATACACCGATTAGAAGAGATAGACATCATTTTAATTACAACGGCTGTACCACCACCTACTGTTACAACAAGCTTATTGTTCAACTCTCCATATCTAGGACGATAATTGTAACAGTCTGGCATTGCTCCATTTGAAAGATCGCTAGTTTTCCATCCTTCGCTACCTAGACGATCTTCTTCTGAAACAGGTTGTTGGGGGGATGCCATCGTAGTATCCGGACTTTTAGAATTTTCAAATTCTTGTGATAGCTCCCCTTCATGAGGCTGTTTTACCTCAATGTCTTGGAATGTGGAGGCGTTATTACAGCTTGAAAATGTTGTTAAGCATATAGCCAATAATAGTATGATTGTTCTCATATTAACGGTGATTAATTAGAAAATGCCTTAGAGAAAAACAAAACAGCGCTTGCAATATCTATTGGTATCCAAATGCTTTTATCATGTAAATACACTGGGACCAATGGGTTAAATATGATGGCTGTAATTCCAAAACTGATTACCCATAGGTTGATTCCCTTTTTAAAATCCTGTACTACAACTAATATAGAACCGATGGTTACAATGATTCTTAGGAATGTAAAATAACCTATTGGAAGATTAGTTATAGCTAATAATAAAAAGCAAGCACATGCTATTAATAATATCTTCATAAAAGTAGTGTTTAGTGGTAAAATGGGACTTCTATATTTGGAACTACTAACCTTAACAGCAACTCTAAAACTGATGAAAGACTCAGCACGATACCTATTAGAATACTTCCTTTTATTATGAAGTAGGTATAATTATTAGCGCTCATCTCTTGTCCATCACTTCCCGTGAATACTACGATTTTCGTTAAAAACTTAGTAACGTAGAACCAGATCAGAAACCAAAGAAAAGCCAGGATCGTAATAGACGCAATGCTTTGGATTATTAGAAGAATCAATTGATCTGGTCGGATTTTGGTGACATTATCAACCACCTCCAAACTTAATCGCACTACATTTGCAACAATGGATGCACCCGACATAAATAAAGCAAAAAACCAAATTCCATAGGCTAATTTGAGATTGCCATCCTCGTCTTTTTTCGCTTTAAATGGCTTCAAAATCAAATGGATAATGAGCAGGAGCAGAACAAAGGAGATCAGAATTGTAATTGGTAGGGTAAATAGTTTAATTTTATTCATTTTTTTTGGATTTTAAAGATATTCGCCAGTAATCTGTATTTGAAATCTCATTGGGTAATATTCCGGGTTTTGCATTAAGTGCAGTAGTTTCCCAGAGTATATATCGCTGGTTATTATAATTGTATGTTACTCCATCATATGGAAGATTTACTCCTATTATTGAATGACTATAATAATCACTACTTAAGAGGGTAACATCATATTTATAATGGTCCAAGACCGTGTAAAGTAATAAAGTCCTCGTATCGCAGTCACCATTTAAGGAGCTCAGAAATTCTACCGGTGTATTTATACCGAAACGTTCATTCCCATCACATCTGGCGTTTTTTGATGACAAATACTTTGTTGTAAACTCATCTTCGTAGAATTTTGAATTACAAGAGCTTGGAAGAATTATAGTATAAGGTATTGTTTGCACAAAAGATACAATTGCTTCAGCAAACTTGTCTGCAGGGAGTTTATTTGAAATTCGTAACGAATCGAACATCTTGTATAAACCACCCAAACTGGCTTTATCAAACTCTTTTAAAGAGAAAATTGCTTCGTCATAACTCCTTTCATCAATCACAGAAATTGGCAATTCATTCTTGTAAGTATGCGCCTTCTGAAGATGGTTCTTACTTAGATAAAAACTACCACTGTAAGTTTTACCATCGTAATCATCCCAACTCATTGTATGTGTAATTAATGTGTCTAGCCTCAAATCTTTCGATTTCTTTTCTATCACTGGAACTAATTTTGATTCTATAGGCCTTGGTTTAGGTATGTTCGCTGTTTCTTGAACTCTATTCCTTTTATGGTTTATAATTGTAGAAGCTAAAGCGAAGACATAAAATCCAAATATTAACCAAACAACAGCACTAGAAAACCAATTCCAAAATCTAATAGGCAAAAGATTTAGGAGAAACGGAAGTAAAATAAATGGAAGTAAAAAAATAAGTTTAGGCAAAAGAAATAAGAAAAATAAAATAGCAAAAGTACTTCCGATAGCCCCAAATACGGAGCCTAAACACCCATTGTCTTTTACTATCCCTGCTGGTTGCTTATATACCCAGCCTCCGGTGTAGGTTGTTTTGTAATCGCTTTTATAGTAAGTAGATCTTACGTAGTCACCCTTTGTTTCTGTTTTTCCAGTTGGTACATAAGTATCTCGTAACTCTTCTTCTACCCACTGACCCCAATAGGTTGTACAATCCGTATTAAAATACTGTTTTCTATAGGCAGTCCTGCCATTTTCCTCCCTTTCTTCTTTTAGTCCAGTTTCTCCAAAACACTCTGTAACTTCTGTTACCAACTCATGTTTTTCTTTCCTAGCTATATACCCATAAAATTGTCCTGTAAGGGTGCCGAAACTCTCACCTTCATGTTTAGTAACATTGACAATTTGCGGATGAGGAATAGTAAGATCTAGTACATCTAATTTGTAATATTCAATCTTATTTTCTCTATGGATTTGACAATTAATAGGTTGCTTAATATTCAGATCAAAAGGCTTATGCGCATCAAAAACCTTCTTAAACTCTAAAGGTACTTGCTCCGATGAATACATATTTTCGAAAAATACTTCAGCATCTATCTGGGTTGTATTAAGTCTATAAAATGTTTCCTTTAAAATATTCTCAGCATCGGCATCCACATGAAATCCTCTGTACTTAATAAAAATCACGCCCTTCAAATAGGTCCGGGTTTCGACATCTACTGTTGTTGTCCTGGTATATGTTCGAGTATTTTTTTCGTAACGGCTACTCGTGAGAGGATTCTTTTCCTCCTTTTTTAAATATTGATCGTAAATTGACCGATCATCTGGGTTACTTAAAATCTCATAAGCTTCATTGATCTCTCTTATCTTATTCTCAAACTCAATGTTTCCAGGATAAAGATCAGGATGGTAACGTTTAACCTGCTTTCTGTAGGCCAGTTTTATCTGATCTTCCAGAACGCCATGTTCTAGTTCTAGAATCTTATAATAATCTTTAGAAAAATTTATCATAGATCTATAAGGTTATTAAAGAAATCTTCCTGACTGCGATATTCGGGAACTGGTTTTCGTATAGTATTAAAGGGAGGATTTATAAAGGGCTCGTAGAATTCAACGTCTAGGTCATATTTAAATCGGAATAATTTTGAATAATACTGTTTAAATCTTTTGTAATCCTCTTCAACTAAAGTTTTATCGCTGTGCTTTTTTAGTGTATAATATCTACTATTACCCGAAATTGAATAAATCAGTGCAATTGGTGCACAAAATATTCCAAGAATAACAACGAGAATAAAATTCGCTATCGAATATTTACCTGCAAATTCAATTCTCTTTATGAAAAAATTTGATTGATGTATTTTTGTATATGCATTTGTATTTGCTTCATCAATTAAATTTTGAATGTTTGAGAGTTGTGTTTCTATTTTTTTTACCTGCTCATTAATGGTTTCACCTGGCCCTAATGAGGCATAGTGTTGTCGTTCATGAGTTAGTTTATTTATATCCGCCTTATAAAGATCGGTATTTGTTTTGCAGAAATTATTGTAGAGCTGTTCTTTGTAGTTTACGATGTCATTATCTAATTGGTGCCGCACAAAAAATATTTTAACGGGCTGGGCAATCAGGAACCCTATCAAAAGCACAAAACCAATTCTCGATAGATTCGACAAATTAAAAAACTTAATTTTATACGTAGTAGGAAAAACTTCCTTTGAAAAAGTTTGGATCAAAAAAATGTAGATGTTAAAGAACATTAAAGAAAAAAAAGAAGACAAAAGAAGCTCTGCGTGCCACATGCTAAACATAAGTTCGAATGCATAGAAAACAGATAAAAAGCTTATTATCATTATTAATACAACCAAAGATCCAGATAAATAGAACTTGGAAATGTTATCGTTATCTGTCTTTTGGAGAATAGCATAATCAATCCCAATCAAGCTTACAATTGATTTTCTATTTAAAAATTTGATATATACTTGTCTTGACATCTAAGCTTCTTTTATGTACTCATCTGGGTTTTGATGGATGTCATGAAGTTTTTTATCCTTCCATCGATCAATAGCATTTGAACTAAGTTCACTTTGGGCTTCGAGCAATCTTATTTTCTCCTTTAAAACTTTTATTACCTGATGATTGATTACATTATCACGCTCGTGTCCTTCTCCGTCAGGATAGAAATTATATTGGATTTCAATACCCTTATCTGCTTTAACTAACTCTTTTATGTTTTCTTCCATGTAGTCATATGGGCTTTTGATTAGCATTAATTTAAAGAAAATGGGTGTTAGCTCTATTGTCATAAAAAGTAGCGTTACAAATAGCGAAATTACCCAGCCCGCTTGTTCATGCGCCAACTTAATTCTTTCAAGAAGCCCATCTAATCCTGCGGAAACCTTATCAGACTCTTTAAGTTTACGATTTCTATCCACCTCGAGTTCATCTAATTCTTTTTTAACTTTAATATATTCAGGATCATTTTTAACTGACGCAATTTCGGCTTCGTTCGCAGCCAGTTGCTGTTTAAACTCTATACATTTTGTTTTGCAATCACCATTAGATGTTTCATATGCGATATTTGCTTTTCGCTCAGTACTGATAAGCTCTAATGCTGCAATTTTATCCAAAGTTTTTTTTATCGAGTTCTCTTTCTTTTCGATTTCAGAATTAAACACCTTATCTATGTTGGCTTTGTAAGCTTGCTGTTGCTGTATTTGTTTTTCATGTAAGGCAACATCAATCTCTGTTTTGAACATTCTGATTTCAACCGGCTTTGATATTGTCAAAGCTATTATGGCTCCCATAATTATTCTTGGCAGTGCGCCAACAAGTTCTTTTCTGGTTATTGCTTCTGTCCCATCTCCTTTTCCTGTACTTGTTACAATGAACCTATCAATGTTGAAGATAATTGCTCCCCAGATTATTCCAAATACAATGGATATTAAGGCGGTTGGTATGTCGGTTGGATCATAATCTCCTACAACGCCTTCTACAGTTTTAAAGGAATCAATTGCATTCCCCTTCGGAGCGAAAATAGTATAAAATGCATATCCTCCAGCTATAGCGGCCATAACCCCTGTTGCAATTATAATACCGCCTAAACAGACGTATTTAATCTGGTCGCCATAAGTACTTCTTTCCAGAATAAATCTGTCTGCTCCTGCAGCCTTCCAGAAAAGCCGCATAAATTTACTTGATTTTGGTGATTGGTAAAGTTCACTATCCATGCTTGTTAGATTAATGGTATTTAAGATTTATTATTTTTGGCGTACCGCTTAGGTTTTTAATGCTGGTATTGAGTGTTTTAACAGTGATTGTTTTTGGATTTGTTCCAGGAGAAGGCATAATAACTTCGGTCTTTTTTTTAAGATCACCTGTTAGGCACATGTTGAACTCAATTTTATCGGAGATAACAACCCTTGTAAGCTTAATAAATTGTCGTTCTGATCTCCAGCTATTTGATATTATGACTTCAAGAACATCAGTTTCTACAGGAATGGCTATGTATGCTGAAGAATGCGTTTCTAAGGACGAGAATTTCGTGTTTTTTACTCTAACCTTGTAAGCATATCTAATATTCCATGATATCAAAAAAAATGGCTTACTTCCAATTACGTAGTCTACGTATTCCAAATCCAGAAATCTTGGCTTTTGAAATACAAAACTGTTCCTCATCCAAAAAAAGAAGCTAGCTAATTTAGCTTTCATTATAGTTTACACTTATGATTTAATTTATACTGATAACAATAAGCCACTTTAGGCATTGTAGATATTAACTACACGTAACAAGCACTGGAAAGTATCCGAAAAATAGAGAATCGAGCGGTAACATAATATTCGCTTCTAAATCATTACGATTTAGAAGCCATGAATCGCACTCCTTAGAAGCGCAATTCAAGAAAAATTTGGTTGGTTACTTCAAATCTTATTAAAAGATTTCAATAAAACAATTATTTGGGTTAATTTTTTTAACTGATTACAATGCAATAAACAATTAAACTTGACTATAGTGAAACAAACTTTCTTTGGTTCGAATTGCCGAAGTAAAAATGTATTGTATTTCAAGCCACTTTAGCCTTTGTGACACGCGCGTGAACAGTAATAACACCCGTCAGATTTTGGATAGGTTCTTTTCGCTTCAGTTACTGCAGGTTCACAAGAATAAAATTCCCCCAAATACTTTCTGTTAGCTATTTCTGGTAGATAAATGCAACTTTCACTATGGACTTCATGATCGCCATTGGCCTGCGCATGTGTGTTTACATAATACTTCTTTTTCATAATTTTAAAGTTTTAGTTCCTAATTATGAATCAAATGTATAGAGGAAGATCAGACTTTCCTTACGGGAAACCGTAAAGCAAAAACCGATAATAAATCAAATGATTTTGAAATCTTTACAATATGCAATAAGCTGCTCATTAGTTGAAAAGCCCAACACATCTCTAATCAGATTAAGTCGCTTTTCAAGACTGCTTAAACCAGTAGGTATAATCTTATGTTCTTTAAGATATTGGGGGATTTCTTTTTGTTTCGCGCCTTGAGCAAGCAAACGTATAATTGTTGTATCGTATGGCGTAAAAGCAAATGAATTGTTTTCTCGTGTGGTTTGCCTGATTTGAATAGGAAAATAAGTTTTCCCTTTAGCGATCGACTCTATAGCTGATCTGAGCTCCTGGACATCATGACGGGCCTTACGCACATAAGCATCGATCCCAAGGTCCCTGATCAAAGAACTAATGACTTCTGGCCTACCCTCTGCAGAAAACACCAATATCTTTAACTCAGGTTGAATCTCTTTGACAGCTTTAATGAGGGCTGCGCCATCAGTAATCTCCTGAATGGTATGGTCTTCTACAAAGGAAAGATCAGTGATAAATAAATCATAAGGTTGAGCGATGTTTAATCCTTTCCGAATCCAAGATAAGGCTTGGTCACAATAGGCTACATATTTAGGATCTTCAACTCCCAGATCAATTAGCGCCCGTTTAACGGATAGACTGGTGTTTTCGTGATCCTCAGCAATTAATACGCGTTCGAACATGATATCTGTTTAGGTAGTAGGGAAAAAAATGTGAATGCTTAATCCCTTTTCGTTATTTGAATCAAAAGTAATCTCACCACCTATACTTTGAATACGGTTTCCCGTATTGGTGAGCCCATTATTAAATTTTGGTACCCCTTTAATGCCTATTCCATCATCAGTATAATAGATATTCACCTTGTTTTTAATATGCTCAAACTTGATCACCACATTACTTGCAGCACTGTGTTTATCCATGTTTACCATTAGCTCCTGAAGAATATGCATTATTTCGTGTTTAGCTTGTACACTTACCTGTTCCCATAATTCATCCTCATTGCCGACAAGAGATACCCTTCTTTCCTGAGTACCATAGGATGCCATGAGGCTATTAATTTTCCCTTTGAGATCAGGTTCAATAATTGGGGTTTCGTCATAAGCATCATAGGTAATGCCTCGGGACCTTTCGTAGAGTATTTCTATTCTATCCAGGATTTTTTCTTTATCCAGCTCTTCCTTATTCTCAATTTCAGACATTACGGTATAGAGGCCATTTGCAACTACATCATGTACCTTTTTATGAATTTTTAACTTGTTATCCCGAATCATATTTTCAGCCTCCAGCTCTATTTTTTGCCTCCTTTTTTTATACCAAAGCAAGCCAAAAGCAGATCCTCCAATAATTAAAATTAATGAGGCAATGATGAAAAAACGTTGTCTGGTAATCTGATACTTTTTCTCGTTAACATCTTTCTGAAGATTTAGATTTTCAGCTTTATTCTTTTCGGTTTCATAACGAATCAGTGCAAACTGATTTTTAGCTGCACTACGAACAAGCTGTACACTATCGGCAAGATGCTGATAGATTTCAAAATAACGCTTGGTATCGTTGGCTGGACTAAGCTTGATCAGCATTTGAAGAGAGTTGAGTTGATCGTCAGTACTGCTTATTGCTTGAGCAATCTTATATTTTCTATGGGTATAAACTAAAGCAGAATCTGGTTTTGCATCAAAATAGTAATCAACAAGATGGCCCAGACTTGCATTTTGTCCCCACAAATCTTTTTCCCGCTCTCTTATACTTAAGGCTTTTAGAAAGTCTGGCACTGGTTTGTAAGAGCGGTTTTGCATCCATTTGGTTTTGGCACTGTTAGACAGTATCCTTGAATAGGTGATTGGATTCCCGCTAATTCCTTTTTCACCCATTAATTTTTCAAAATATTTCAAGGCTTCGCTATACTTTCCATAGCTACTTAAATTGATCGCAATATTATTGAAATAGATGGTCCTGGAATTTTCATTCTTGGTAAGCGCTATTGCTTTCAGATAAAACTGATTGGCTTCCTCGTATTTTTTTAAAACATGGGCCATTTTACCTAAATTATTGTAATTCGAGGAAAGTATCTCGCTTTGTTCTTGAATGTTAGGGTTCAGATAGGCAATGGCAGAAAGTGAGATTTCCTGACTACCAAAGTAGTCCCCTTTATCACCACTAATGATTGCCATATTGATTAGGGATTTGGCTACCTTTACTTTATCGCCATCCTTCAATGACTTCTCTTTGGCTTTATTGAAGTAAATGAAACTACTGTCTGGGAGATTATTGTCCCAAAAAAACCATGCACGATCATAGTACGCATTATCAAATTGTGGTATTTTTTGCTTCATTTCTTGATGGCAAGAAATGAACAGCAACAATAGAAGAGACGTAATTAGTATTTTCAATATTTTTAATTATTCTCCTAATTTATAAAAAATGCGGGCAAAATCTTGCCCGCATTGAAACATGACTATCTTCTAGGAGGATTATTACCTGTTTCGCCACCATGATCACCAGGAAGTGGCGGATCGCCAAAGGTTGTTACTGTACCGTTACCACAATCTTTTGGAGTGTTATAATGAGGGGTTGCGAATCCCATGATCAAAGCAAATAAAAATGCAAACATTGTCAAAAATTTTAGAATTGAAATACTTGGTAGGCCTCCGCGATCCATACGCGGAGGTTGCTACATTGCATTTCAGAAGCGCTTCTGAAATTTTTGGGAAGTAGAATGAGATTCCATTGCGGGCGGCAGTAACTGCTTCCCAAACCGGTCACGTCCTACCGCAACTTCTTCTCATTTTTTGCAATCTGTTTGTACATGAGTTACAATAGCTAATCGACCCTCGAACTGATTACGGAAGCAAATGTATAGGGCTTGAAATCGTTAATTAGCAGGCGGTTCCGAGGATTCCGATAAATCCACCGGAAATCCGGAAAACCGTAAAAGAATCCGAAAATTCCGGCTACATTTACTTATCAATTATTTGGATAATGCTCGAGGATTATAAAAAGGCGGTGATTTCTAATTACCACGACAAGAAAGAAAAGGGATTACTTTCTTTAAATTTGGCACATCCCACACCTGCAAAACTGCGGAATGAATCCATTGTTGCTTTAAGGTCAAGAACCAAGAAGGAAGATGATGCCTTCATAAAAGATTTTTTCAATTTCGGCACCAAATTAGAAGACTATAGCCGTAGTATCGAGAGATTCGACGCAGATAAATTAAGACCCCTAGTTAAGTTCTTAAAAGGCCTAATAGAAGATACGGATCCTAGAAATGTGGAACTTCTGGCATGGCTTATAGATTTCGAACCTAGACCCTATAAGTTTGGGGTTGATTATGTACTGGACATCAAACCGGATAAAGAATCTGGAATTCCTGATAAGGATGAAGAAAAAGAAGAAGGTTCTGAGACATTACCTGAGTTAACTAAGGAAAGAGAATTTGAGAAAAATAGTTCCTTTCTCCCCACTAAAAACAGTTCAATAGCCAGAAAGGCTATTGTGCCGATGATGGTGCTTTCATTAGTAACCATCGGTGTTTATTTGTATACAAATCACGGGATCAAAGCATACATATGCGATAAAGGATCTGCCAGAAAGTATCATCTAAGTGATAAGTGCCCAGCTTTGAAAAATTGTAAGGATCAGTTTGTTCAAACTAGCATAGCCGAGGCGGAGAAAAATGGTAAAACCCTATGTGGTTTTGAACATAAATAGATAAGGTTCGTCTTAAAATTCTCTTGCATTACGGAAAACCGTAAGTAAACAGATTTACAGCCTGTTATATTTACAGCATTCAAAACCACAACCTTATTTTAAATTTTCTAGAAATTAATTATGGAAACAACTCAAGCTATTAAACCTGGACCAAAACCCAAAAAAGACAATGGGGAAGATGACAAAAGGAGAAGAGTGCGGCCAGAAACAAAGCCTAAACATCCTATTTTAAAGCCTCACGAACATAGGCCTAAAGATTAAAGGAAATAAAATAGCGCTCATCCAATGGGGACAGCCTGATAAAGTTCAGGTATGTCCCTTTTTTATTTTTTTAATTCCATTTTTATTTCTTTCAGATACAATATCTATCAGCTGGTGGCGCGCCAACTAGGATGAAATTTCAGTCTTTGTATTGATTGCAGACCCTTAATATAATTGGATTTTCAGTGTCACACGAACGCAAGGGCTTGACCAAAAGTCGATAAGTTATTTAAAATTCCTTCCCCCATGAAAGGTTTCCTTTGGAACTTCTCCAGGAACCGTTATCCGTTTGTTTTGTGAGGGATAAGGTGCACTTTTCTCATCAGAACGTGATAAAGTCAATACCGGCAATTCCTCCTGTTCCCGCTGAACAAGTTTTCCCATTAGTTTGGTCAAGTCCACACATTTGCTGACTACCACATGCACCACCTCTCCTTCCCGTTGTAAACGGCCTTCTACCATCAGCAGCCTTGAATGTAAAATTTCCTTTCGATAAGTATCAAAAAACTTTTCAAATACCACCAGGTTACTAAAGCCAGTTTCATCTTCAATGGTAATAAAACATACACCAGCAGCAGTTCCTGGCCGTTGTCGCACCAGTACGAGCCCTGCAACCTTCACCAGTTGCCCGTTACGTGCGTCCTTATTGATCTGATGGCAGGACAAGATGCGGAGCATTTCCAGTTGTGGACGTACAAAGCTCACTGGGTGTGCTTTTAATGACAAGCCTACAGTGGCATAATCCTGAACCACATGTTCCCCCTGACTCATGAGTGGCAATTCCACCTGCGCTTCCAATACACTTTCAGAGGGTTGCCCTTTAAAAATCTCCACCGGCATATCCTGTAAGGCAGATACCTCCCATAGCGCTTTTCTGCGATCCAGACCAATAGAGCGGAATGCGTCAGCATCTGCCAGTCTTTCCAATGTATTAATTGCTATCCCCACATCACGCAAAGCAGTAACCGTCCTATACCCCTTTCCCTTACAGTTCACCAAAACATCCATCTCCTCCTGTCCTAGCCCTTTAATCTGTCTAAAGCCCAAACGGATCGCATAATATTTCCCCGATTTCTCTTCCAGTAAATTATCCCAGGTAGAATAATTGATATCAACCGGACGTACCTCTACTCCATGTTTCTGTGCATCAATGACAATTTGTGCAGGTTGGTAAAAGCCCATCGGCATGCTATTGAGTAAAGCTGCCGCAAAAGCATCCGGATAATAATGTTTCAGCCAGCAGGATACATAAACCAGTAAGGCAAAACTTGCCGCGTGACTTTCCGGAAAACCATAACTACCAAAACCCTCCAGCTGCCTGAAGATCCTTTTGGCAAATTCCTCGCTATACCCCTTCGCCTTCATTCCTTCAATCAGCTTTTTTTCGTATAGGTTGACCGTTCCGGTATATTTAAAAGTGGCCATACTGCGGCGCAGACCATCTGCTTCGGCCGGGGTAAATCCAGCTGCTACAATGGCTATCTTCATTGCCTGTTCCTGAAAAAGTGGTACCCCAAGGGTTCTCCCTAAAATTTCTTCGAGTTCAGGAGATGGATATACCACAGGTTCTTCTCCATTCCTGCGTCGCAAGTAAGGATGTACCATATCTCCCTGTATAGGTCCGGGTCGGACAATGGCTACTTCAATCACCAGATCATAAAAACATTTAGGTCTTAACCTGGGTAGCATCGACATCTGTGCCCGGCTTTCAATCTGGAATACTCCCAGGGTATCGGCAGCACTGATCATCCCATAAACTTCCGGATCATCCTGAGGGATATTTGCCAGGGTCAGGTTTAAACCATAATGTGCTTTACACAAATCAAAAGCCTTACGGATACAGGTCAGCATACCTAAAGCCAGTACGTCCACTTTCAGAAAACCCAATGCATCAATATCATCCTTGTTCCATTCAATATTTGTACGGTCTTCCATCCGTGCATTCAGGATCGGACAGAGATCAGTCAGTTTCCCATTGGTGACCACAAAACCTCCGGTATGTTGTCCCAATTGTCTGGGGAAACCCATCATCTGTGCTGTCAGTTGCAAGGTTTTCTTTAAATGGGGATCCTGTGGGTTCAATCCTTGCTCGGTTACACGCTTGCCTTCAAACCATTCGTCTGTAAACTCCCAGATGGAGCTGGACAGCCGGTTAATGGTATCCACGGATAAACCCATCGCCTTACCCACGTCTCGTAAAGCACCCTTCTGGTGCAATTGGGTTACTGTAGCCACAATGGCCGCACGGTCACGGCCATACTTGGTATAGATGTACTGCATGATTTCCTCACGCCGTTCATGCTCAAAGTCCACATCAATATCCGGTGGTTCATTCCGGTCTGAAGAAATAAAACGTTCGAAAAGCAAATCAAATTTCATCGGATCAACAGAGGTCACACCCAGGCAGAAACAGATGGCTGAATTGGCAGCCGACCCCCTTCCCTGACACAATATCCCCCGACTGCGTGCTTCACGGACAATGTCTTCCACAAACAGAAAGTAATTCGCATAATCCATCTTACGGACAAAGTCCATTTCATGGGCAATCATGTTCAGCACTTTCTCCGGGATAACCTCACCATAAAAGGCATGCGCACCTTTCATACACAGGTATTCCAGTTCTTCCAGGGGTGAACGCCCACTTTTATTGATTTCTTCCGGATAGACATATTTCAGTTCATCCAGTGCAAAAGTACAGGCTTCAGCAATGACCATCGTATTGCGGATCGCTTCGGGATAGTTACGGAACAGACGGTGCATTTCATCAACAGGTTTCATGTAGCGCTCTGCATTCTGATGCAAGCGGAAGCCTGCTTCCTGAATGGTGCATTTTTCTCTGACGCAGGTCAGCACATCCTGCAACTCCCTGCGTGCAGGATTGTGGTAATGTACATCTCCAGTAGCCACTACAGGTATCTCAAACCGATCAGATAACTGCCGGATGCGAAAGATCAGCTTGTCATCATTACCCAGGTAAGTCCGTGTTGCAGATAGGTGCAACTGCTTACCCAGCGCTTCTTTATACTCCTGCAAATCTTTAATAAAGGAATCTTCAAAATTGAAATGACGGTTCAATATACCCGGCATAATCAGGGTAAACAACATTCCTTCCGAATGTGCATATACATCCGTCTTATTCAAGTGACAGGATCCTTTTTCCGCACGCAAGTTCCCAAGGGTCAGTAAAGCCGACAGTCTGCAATAAGCATCCTTGTTGCTTGGGTAAGCCAGCAAACTTGGTCCGTCCAGTAAATCCAGCCGGCAGGCTGGAATGAGCTGAATGTTCTTTTGTTTGGCAGCTGCATGTGCTCGCACAATGCCAGCTAATGTATTGCGATCGGTAATGGCTATTTTTTTATACCCAAAAGCTGCTGCCTGATCCACGAGTTCATTGGGATGGGAAGCTCCCATTAAGAAGCTGAAATTAGAAGTTACCTGTAATTCACTGTATTCCATTGTTTCCTCCTTATTTAAGCGAAAAATCCATGTAAAAACCATTGATAGCGCTGTTCGCCACCATAGTGACCTGAACGGAACAGCCAATAACGCTGTCCAAGTTCATCTTCCACCTGGTAATAATCCCGATGCTCCCCTGCATCCAGCCACCATTCCCGTTCTATGCGTTCTGGACCGTCGGCTTTGACTACTAAATGCTGGATGCCTTTGTAAATAAAAAACTTTGGCGGATGATCTGGGATCAGCGCCATTACTTCAATTGGGGCAGGTTTATTGAGCAATTCAGTGGGACGTGGTCTATCAATATGCCAGTCAGTGCTTGGTTTATCGGTAATGGAAACTGCACGATTTGCAGAGCGCTCTGGCCAGTAACGCGCTGCGGGGACATAACGGTGAATCACCTCGGCTCCCATTTTACCAACCACGCGGTCCAATAACTGGATCACACTTTGATCGTCCAGTCCTGGTTTACCCGCCCAAAGCGCTTCCTGTCCGGGTAAAATATCATCTACTTTAGGTGCCTCTAAGACAAACAGTTCAATGCCCAGTGCCGGTCGGATCTGATCAATCTTTAACTGAAAAAGTTTAAACAAATGACTTACACTACTGGTTGCTCCGCTGGTGCCTATGGAAACCTGGACTACTTTACCATCAATTCGGTAGCAAGTCAATACCCCGGTTCTCAAACCCTTCCCTTCGTTCTGCAAGCGAAGGCATAAATGTTCTAGTAATCGGCTGATCGCCATTTCGATACCTGTACGGGTTTTAATCGGTTCCAGACAGGGCAAACGTTCCTGAAAGAGAACAGGCAGCTGCAAGGGGGTAATCAGTTCATCCACAGTACCCAAAGCCTGAGCCAGACGGGTTAAAAAATCTTCTCCGAATCTTCTGCGTAATACTGAACGGGGCATCCCTACAAAACTTCTGATCTGGTAAAAGCCTAGCTTGCGTAGCTTAGCCAGGGTGATTTCGGGTAAACGTAAGGCTTCTGGTGGTAAAGCAAGTAATGCTTCAGTATGCGCTCCAGCTGCAATCAGTGGGCTTACTTTTCCGAAACGGGCGATGGCCCAGGCTGCACCTGGGGTATCCGCCATTGCCACACGTACTGTATATCCTTTGCTTTTTAACCTGGATACGATTTCTTTCAGGTATTGCCTTTCTCCGCCCCAAAGGTGGGGACAGCCACTTACATCCAGAAACAAACCATCAAAAGAAAAATCATCAACCATTACTACAGGTGAATAGCGTACACACCACTCTCCCAGTCTGTTCAGTAGTTTGGTGGCACGACCTGCTTTATCATCTAACACCTCCAGTCCTGGACACAGGGCCTTGGCATCAGCGGCACGCATCCCTGTTTCAATTCCCTGTGAAGTGGCTATTGGGCTGACTGCAGTAATCATATTCCGTCCATGATCAGGTGCTGCAAAAACAAAAGGTACCTCAGCAAGTTCCGGACTGCGGATAACTTGCCAGTCTGCCAGTAACTGGCGGAACCATATGGAAACATAACGCTTTTGCATTTTTTAACCGTTTAACCAATTTGTAGTTTTCCTTGATCGTACCATGCAGCTGTTTTTAAAGCAGGTGTTACTTCTACAAAACGATCTCCACCCCATTCCAGGATCCAGTTGCCTGGGTTTCCGTTACGGACTTTGGTGAGTTCCACCTTCCAGCGTGGGAAGCCCAGACCGGGCATTCCCTCCTCGGTTACACTTGGGACGGGGCTGATCTTCCAGCGTGCGGTAGCTACTGTACTTATGGCTTTTCGGGCATCTTTACGTAAAATAAATCCGGTCACTCCTGATTCTTCCACGGCAAGCTGGAGTCTGCGTGATTCAATCAGACTGAGTTCATTCAGTTCCGCCACTACAGCAGCAAGACCTTCACATTTTAAAGCTTCTTCCATGATCCAGAGTACATCCTTTTCTCTGGTAACGTCCATAAAAATGATCCGGTCGGGTTCCACATTGAAGGTACATAAGGAAACCGGGAATAACTTCCTGGTCGTACTGATCCAGACGCAGGCTGCTCCATCTTTCATCAATACCGATAGCAAACCACCGATAAATCCGTCACTGGCTGCTGCATGTTCGGGCAATACCGTGATGAATTCATGAATGGCTTTCCTGGGAAATACTCCGTTTGGAAATGCTTTTTCAATTGCTCCAAGACCAATCACTTCCTCAGTCATCGTTCCCTGGGCTTTAAAGCCCTGCCACAACAGGATATCCTGTTGTAGTTTATTGACTAATTCCTGTTTTGCGTTCATGATGTTATCCCCCTTTCCTAACTCATTGTATGAGTAATTCAAATGAACAAGCAAATATAATACTAAAAATATTAGTATTTAAGTTAAGTCGAAAAAGAATTTTTTCATCAGCTAAATTAACTTAAACGGAAAGGGGATATTTGGAGTTACTAATTAAAGAAATTCCGATATTGGCGCTTATTATCCTGTTTATGAAAAAAATTATCCTGCCTATCCTGATCATTCTACTCCTTGGCTGTAAAAAAAAGAACGATAACGTTCCTGATGCGCAAGCTATTTCCTTAAAGGAGTTTTCTTTTGATAATGACAATAATTCCAAACTGATGTTTCAGGATGGTGAATCTATGGCCTTATTAACGGCTGAGTCGCGTCGATATGATATTGGAAAGGTTTTGCGGGTAAAGGCAATAGATGAAACCACTATTGAAGTGGCAAACTTTGCACCTGTTGATATAGAAGATGCCACCATATTACTGACCATTGCAGGCTCGTCAAAGCAAATCAAACTTTTTAAAGTCAAAAAAATCAGGGCGCATGGGATGCAGAGAATAAAGTATCCCTTTATTGACGGAAGCTCAAAATTTGTTGATACAGATGATGTTGAAATAGATTTATCTCCCTACAAAGGGGCTGGACTTGCAGTAGATAAAGTAAACTTTGATTTTACTGGTGAAACTGAGCTCATTAGAAAATTAAAGAAATTGGCCAAGCTACATTGGAAAATAAAGTATACTGATTTTGATGTGAATGATAATACCACAGACAATTGGAAAGAAAACATTGAGGCTAAAGATGTAAGACGATTTTCAGGATTGATCATTAACCTGGCTTATCTGATTCAGGCCAATGAAACGAAAACCGCTTATCTTGCAGAACCGATAATAGGTAACGATGGGCTCAGCCCTTTAACAATAGCTCAAAAGGAAATTGCATTCCAGAAGATGATTGCCATACCACAGTTCAATTGTGGGGTTGTGGTGAATGTTTCCGGTTTAGGTGGCGGCTCCACTTTTGGGGTGGCTAATCACGTATTAAATGATTATCTCAGCAAGGACGTATGTTTTATTGCTATTCATGAAATAAGCCATATGATAGGTTATAATCATGATTCTACAATGACTTATCCAAAAGATGGAAAAGGTGCGGTTGAGGCTTGTACCAGAATTTATAAACAGATGTTAGCTAATAATGAGTTCCCCATTAAAAAAGCAGGATACTATAAACAAAGTGATTTATAAATTTTACTGTAATTGCGGTTTGCTTCTGCAAAATACTAATTTGTCATAGTATACGATAGATTTTACGTTTTGTTTTAATGTATTGATCCATACGTGCATTTAAAATGCGCTTACAGTCGAATGCAAAATATCATCTTCAAAATTTAACCCTCAGGCTCCGTTGCCATACCAGTAGTTGTGCTTTTGTATATGGCTATCAGTAAATACCCAATAAGTACTATTTTTTTAAATCAGATTCGGTATGCATGGCACAAATCCAGTTTTCCTGATCCTTCACCCAGGTCGAGGTACAGGCGCATTTCCCGGAAGATTGCAGGCCTTCCATGGTGTATTCAAGTGTGATGAGGTAGGCAATGATTGCACTGTCTCCAATGATTTGAATTTCAGCATCAGAAATGTCCAGCACTTTAAGCTGTCTACCTTTTCCTGATTCAAACATTTTTTTGAAAATAGGTTCGTCTACACTTCTTACTCCATCCTTCCCAGCTACAATACAAGGGAAGTGAGTAAGGCTTTTTACAGTATCAAAATCATGGCTTTCCATCGCTTTCCAATACTTTTTTTCAAGATCAAGAATTTGATTTTTCATCGTATTAAGTTTGAATGCTTATAACAATGCTGGCGGAATATGGTTTGGTAAAACTATTTGCATCAGCTGAATAGATAAGAGAAAGCGTTAATAAACAAACGAGGAATTCATCAACTGACTAGAAACAGTGTTATTAGGATATTACATTTTTACTTATCTTTTGATGCAACATATCTAAAAAATGTTTGTCTTTTTTATTGCATACACCATTGACTAAATTCGTAACCAACTATTGAACCAAATGAAAAAAAAGATCATTACGCTCCTACTTGCACTGATTAGCGGTAGCTCTTTTTCACAAACTTTATCAAAAGTTGATTTTATGGAAGATTTAGAATTTCTAAAAAAAACTTTACCTGTTAAGCATACCAATCTTTTTGCTAAAATAGACCGTAGCCAATTTGAAAATAAAGTAGACCAGGTATCCATGAGGTCTAACGGATTTGACCGAAATCGCTTTATTGTTGAACTTTTTAAGCTGACACAATCTATTGGTGATGAGCACACTTTTATAGAAGTAGATTTCACCAAAATTTTACCCATCCAATTCGAGCTTTTTAAGGAAGGTTTATTCGTTGTAGGCGTCGATTCTGCAAATGCTTCAGTATTGAACAGCAAACTGGAAAGTATAAACGGGCATCCCCTTAGTGAAGTGCTCGCTCGTTTTAAGGAAATCATTCAGCATGAAAATCCTTCGTATTTCGATGATCGTCTTTTGCAACACCTTAACAATCCAGTGCTGTTAAATGGTTTGGAGTTAATTGATAACGATTCGACCGCAACATTTGCATTGAGCAATAGCAGTGGGCAGATACAAAAGATTACCCTAAGACCAGTGGCGGGTAAAGACGTCACCAGGCTGAACCTGGCTCGCTCCGGGGGAAGTCTGCTCTCGCACAAAGAAAAGAGCAATTATTGGTTCGATTACAATGCGGATGAAAAAATCCTTTATTTCAACTACAGCGAATGCAGAGAGCACCAACAATATCCCTTTGCAAAATTCAGTGAAGAACTTTTTCCGATCATTGACGGGCAAAAACCCGAGAAGATTATACTTGACTTGCGCTACAACGGTGGAGGAAGTTCGGCCATTTTGAATCCTTTTATTGAAAAGATTTCTGGTAGCTATTTAAATAAGAAAGGAAAATTCTTTGTGCTGATCGGCAAAAAAACCTTCTCATCAGCTGTCATGAATGCGGTTGACCTGAAAAAAAATTCGAATGCCATCTTTATTGGTCAGGCTACAAGTGGCAATATCAACCATTATGGTGAAGTAAGAGGTTTTAGTCTACCTAAATCTAAAATAGTTGTTGCCTATTCTACCAAATACTGGGAGCGCTGGAAAGGAAAGAAAGGGCCGCTAAAGCCTGATCGCGATGTGAAGTATTCGATCAAAAATTATACAGCAGGAAAAGACGAAGCATTGATGGAAGTTTATAAGAACGATAGGTAAAAGATTTTTAGGCTCCATCTTTTCATTTCAGTATATTGTGATCAGCAATTACCAATGCAGACATGTGGAATTAAAAGGTTTCACCATACCGATAACTTGATATGAAATCAGATCTCGAAGAGCTCATTGAGGCTTATGAAATAGAAAAGGCTGAACTTGAAAAACAGATTTCCGAATACCTTGAGGAAGCAGACTATATTTATGCTCATTATCATAATAAAGCTTTAGAGATCATCAATAGAAGGCTGGATGTGCTCAGGAACCTTCACAATCCATTTTACCTATCTATTGCAGAGGAAGAATGGAAAATCAGCACCTACAGTAAATTGCTGGCAAAACCAGAATATAAGTACCAAGTAGATTTTTTCTCAAAATATCTGAGAGAAAGTGAAAACAAAGTTATCAACTGGAAGCAGGCTAGTTTTAGCCCAAAGTATGATAGTCAGGAGGTTGATGATGCCTTATTTGATTTGGTAAATGGAACAGGTAAAGGCTTCAAACTCTATTTTAAGACAGATCCGAACATATTTGCGAGCTTTGCTTTAGGAGATCATTTCATTGAGATAAAGCTATTTTATGATGTTATTGCTGAGTATGATTATCAGTATATTTTTGAGAAGGTCAATCAACTTAAAGCTCTGGGCTTTAATTTAAGGGAAGGACAATGGATTTATCACTAACATTTTGATCAATTTAAAGATGCTTTGGAAATTAAGATGATACTTGCACGTTTAATCTATGACATCTTTCATTATGACCAAAGATTTGACGTCGCAAAAATTGCATATCAGTAACTGTTTCGAAATTTAAAACATATGGCTAACCTTTATCAAAGCAACACCATTCTCATACGTGAATTTATACCTGAAGAGCAGCAGGTGTTCATTGCCCTTTTTGAAGATGAGGAAGTTGCCCGATACATTCCTTTACGCTCAACCATACAATACCAGGAATTATTTAATGATACGATAGCCGATTATGAAAATGGTCCATTAGGCCGATGGGGAATATTTGATGCGCAGACCCAGGACTTTATAGGAATGTGTCTTACCCGAAATTTCAAGTACATTTCAGATCAGGTTGAAATTGGCTACGTTCTGGCCAAAAAATATTGGGGTAAAGGTATTGCCAGCGAAGTCAGTAAAGTTCTGGTAGCTTATTGTTTTAAGTATACCAACACCAGTCAGGTTGTTGCAGTTACCGATCTGGAAAATATTGGTTCACAAAAGGTTCTTGAGAAAGCAGGACTTAAGCGATTAATGAACTTAAAAAGAGATGAAGAAGAACTCGCTTATTTCCGGATTGAGCGCTGGCAACATTTGTAAATAGAAACATTTTAATTCATTTCGAGTGTCTTGTCTTGAGTGCTTGAAGACGCTTTTGTTGATTTATTTGTTTCTTTGATATCAAGATGGACATCATCTGTGAGTTCAAAATTTCCATCTTTTGATGGAATGATCCGGCTGCTTAACAAAAATTCAGACCATCGCTTCAAAAAATCTACTGGGAATTTTGTTGTTTTCATTGAAACAAGCACCGTATGCCTGCAGGTTTTGCCGTTTACAACGTAAATAAGGGCAGAAAAATTACTTTAACGGATATTCCTTATCTGCTTCATCTTTTCTGTCAATAACGCCAATACTGGTGGTTTACCTACTAAATTAAAGCTCCAAATGTCATCCGTAATGAGAACGAAATTACCGGCAAAACTGTAAACAAAATCCCCGCCTTCAATTCCAATAATCCAATCTTCTTTGTTTAGATCAGGATAAGTATGCAGTACCTGCCAGCAATACTCCCTGACCTCATCTTCATCCCAGAAGTCATCCAAGACAGATAATATGCTGTCTTTCTCCTTCAATCCATATCTTAAGCGCATTTCATCGGTTTTATTTTTCATAGAAGATCATATGGTCTGTAGATTATCCTACCGTAAATCCGGACAAACACTATACCAGTAAAATGTCTGGGTTTTGCATTTAGGGCTGAGTTCAGAAAATCTGTAATCCAGCTGGATTACAGATCGATTTTTCATTGCATTTATTTGGCTAGTAAGGTGGCCAGGTAATCCAGTGTCATGGTAAATCCTTCCTTAAAGCCCATATTAATAATATTCTCCAGATCAGCAAGTGTTTTGTGCTTAATTACGATATTGACACTGGTCAGCCCATCTGATTCACTAAAGTTCAGGCTCCACTCTGAACCGGGCATTTGTGGATTGATTTTTTCATCTTTGTCCGTAAACGCATCCAAGAATTTAAAATTTGTTTTGGGGCTTATAGCCGTAAAATCCTGAATGGACCAGTGCTCCTCGCCTTCAGGGCCTACCATTGCATAAAATCTGCGTCCACCCTCTTTGAAGTCCATGTATTTGGTTTTGGAAAGCCAGGGCTTAGGTGCCCACCATTGATCAAGAATTTCCTGTTTTGTAAATGCGTCCCAAACTGAAGAGAGACCTGCCGCAAATTCTCTGTTTACAAATACTGTATTTGTAGATTTGTCGACTGTGAAGTCGAATAATAGGTTACTTTTCATTTTTTTTCATTTTCATGGTTAACAATAAATCATCAAGTTGGCTAAATCGTGTTTCCTAGAAATCGACCCGATGACAAGTAGCAACAGGACAAAACAATCCGGTTCAACTGCAAAAGGTTAATATTTAAGGTAGTGATTCATGAGTTGGGACAACCTATAATTAAATGCAGTCACCACTATTTTTTTGCCTGTACTTCCTCATTGACCTTAGTACATAAAAGCAATAAAGCAAAGCTGCTAACGATATTATAAAAGTTATCACAAGATATTTTAATGGGTAAAGACTTTTAGCAAGATCAGTGAAATGGTAAATTATACATATGAAAGAAAATGGAGCAACAAAACCGCTTAACCCGAGTAGTCCTGCGGATATCATTTCTTTGGCTTTTAAATTTTCCATAATCATTTAGGTTGGTTTGCTAAAGATAACATTTATTCAAAATTGATAGTTACAACCCGTTGTTAAACATTTGCTAATCTGATAAAAGTGAAGTTCGTCAATTTAATCTTTGAAGATATGGACAAAAGGGATCAAAAGCACCTAAATGCAAAAAGTCTTAGATTTTTCTAAGGCTTTCTCTGTGCTCACCGATATACTTCGAACACACCAATTTCTTAAAGATTTGAAGGTAATTGCAGATATGAAAAAATATATTGATGACAAGAGAAATAGGCGCCTAAGCTTAAAAAAAATATTGATTTCAACAGTTTAATAAACAGTAAAAATCGATAGAAAAGTGACTTTCCATATGGGATTCTCTGGATTTGGTTACTTAATCTAAATATGTTTAAACTAGTAATGACCAATTTACAAACGCTACTATGATACCAAAAGAACTTGTAGGAAGTAATAACGCCAACCGTAACTATGAAAAAATGATTCTAACCGAACTTTATACCCTCATAAGGGTTAACATCTACAATGAAAACCATAACTATGCCCTAGCAACTACTTCAACTCTCCTATTCCTTCACACATGCTCCTAAATCACCTCCCTTTCCGCTATGGATTTTTTGCAATTCTTCAACATCCGCTTTATCCTTCAATCTACCAGTATTAAATTTAGACAACACTAAGTCATTAAGGTGAAGAAATGGAATTTTTATATCATCAATATCTGCGATAATTTTTCTCCTATCAGCGTCTTCAAACTCTATCATGCTAATTCTGGTCAAAAAATCTACTTTTTCTGGCTCATCCCACATCGAGAAGACAATATATTTTGTAAAATCAAGCTCAGCTATGTGCTGTATATCCTCTTCGTCAAAGTCCATTTGCCTTAGAACAACCAACAACTTCAACTTATTTACATTATCAGGCCTTAGCCATAAGTCCACATCTCCAGTGCTTCTTGCATAGCCATGAAATATTACAGAGTAACCACCAATTACAATAAAATCAACTTTGTTTAATAAAAGTTCCTTTAATAAGTCCTGATGTCTTTCTATAAACAGATTCATCCAGTTGTGATTATTCTGATTTTGCGTGTAGCAGTTCTGTTTTTTAGGTCCTCTCTACTTACATGATACGCACGTAAAATAAGTTCGACAGTCTGCCTCAAACGGTCAACAGGTGATTGTTTAATAATATCCTGTATCTCCTTTTCTTTCGCAGCTTCAAGTGAATTGAAAATATGTATCCTATTTTTCATTTTATTCGACGATCGGTAAGTACAAATGTAAATATATCTTTCTAAACATGAAACGCATGCATCTTATTCGCTTAAAAGTATTTTTATCCAAGCAGTAAAATATAAATCGACCTGAAGACAAGCCGCAAAAGGACAAGATACATCTATAATAGTTACGAACACACTAATTTTTTAACGACTTGGAGGTTGTTGCAGATATAAAAAAATACATAAACGACGTGAGAAACAGTCCCATCTGGAAATCATAACTAATAACGCTTTCCAGATGGGACTTTATTAAAGGATAATATAATCTTTACCTGCTACTAGTTGTAATTTTTTCTCCTTGCCATTGTATAGAAAAGTACAGCTCTCATTTTTACCGGCATGGATAGTGGCGGATTTTAGCTTGCCGGCAGCCCATTGTATGTCCAATTTGTGTCCCCCATCAAAATATTAACTGCCCCTTTGAAAGTGTCAAAACTTATTGCATAAAATTCGTTCTTAAAGTGTTGGTTCAAATATGAACCCATTGCGAGAGAGTTAGAAGTAGTATCTTTCATAATGTGCGTATTATGTGCCCAAACTATAGTTTTCCTTTTTTTTGCTTCATAGGATTTAATGAGGTTCTCCGTCATAAATTTATCGCGGGTATATGGGTCGCCCCAATAATCTTCCCTGTCTAAACCAATTAAAACCACTTTATCTTCCGATGCCTTATCTTTGTTGTATTTTCTTATCCGTTGAAATAGGTTATAGATTTCTTCCGTACTATATAAAGCCATATGTTTCATAAGTTCCTTCAGATTTCCTTCCCCAGTCTGCAGATATATATTGATTGGCACAATCATAGATTGTGGAGTTTCAAATGAAAGCAATTTAAAATTGCATTTACTTATGAGGAATTCTATGATCCGTGCTTTTTGAACATAGAATTCATGAGTCCCGTGGGAAGCCTCACCTATTCCAACTATGTTTTTAATTCTTAATTCATTAAGTAAAAACGATAGGTCGTTGTTAGTGGAATCTGATTTTAGTTCATACGCATTTTTATTAATCTAGTTAAGGGACTCCTGTCCAGAGGCTTCGAAAGCAAATAACAGCACGAACAAAATTGAGATTTTAAATTTCATCCAGTGATGGGTTGAGTATGCATTCTTCATAGGCTTTGTTTAATGTTATCTAATAGATGTTTCAAACGTCAGAATTCCATAACCATAGATTCACAGGTCTAATTTGACACAAAGTAATTGACTTAAAAAATCAATTCCTCTTATAAAAAATCGTTCTATCTTAGCAATTACAAGCAAATACACTAAGAGTAAAATCTTTATAAAATAGAGTATAGGAACAATTTTAAGGCATAAATGGCTTAAAATTGTCCTAACTACCAGCAAAAGCACTGAAAGGCAACAAAAATAAGACTAACAGACAAAATGAATAAATTTGACTTTAATAATAAAAGATTTGTATTGATTCAAAATTCCAATAATGGAGAAGTAAATACAGAAACCATTTTTAACTATAAACAAGATGACAGTCTTGTTACTGCCGAATATTCTGGAGGAACAATAAGATACGGGAAAATTATAGCTGAATTAAAAGGTGACCAATTAAATATGCTTTATCAATGTTTAACAACAGATAATCAATTGAAAGCGGGTAAAGCACTAGCGCAAATTGTAATAACGCAGAATGGTAAAATGAAACTGTCTTTAAATTGGGAATGGTTGACAAATGGAAACGACAAAGGAGAATCTGAATACATAGAAATAGACTAAAATGAATAATATCGTTTATCTGAACTCAAAAAAACTATAGATGATTTGAAGAGCTAATTTCTACTCCATCAATGCTCCGAGCTTAAAATCTTGTCTATACTGTTTTAAAATTGCGTCTGCTTGGTTTATCTTAGTGACATGAAATTTTCGGCCCTTGTTTTTATTGTACTATTTTTTTGTGCAACGTTCAATGTAAATGCACAGTATTTGGATCAGATGTCCAAACAATTATATCAGCCATCTGATCTTAAAAAAGATATTGATCTCGTAAAAACTACACTGGAAAGAGAGCATCCGAATTTATATCTGTACATCCCTAAAAAAGCGCTTGACTACAAATTCGACAGTTTAAGAAAAACAATAGATAAGCCAATTACCTCAATTGCGCTGTATATCAAGTTACAACGGGTGATCAGCAGTATAGGCGATGGGCATTTGACGGTAGAGATAGATTATTCGAAATTCACTTCGCAGGACATTGCTTTTTTGAAAAAACCATCACTGCAACACCCCATTTATCAGTTCGGCTACTATGTGACCGGAAAAAGGCTGTTTATCACGAAAAATTTATCTGCCGATTCTACAATTATAAAAGGCACAGAGATCATGAGTATTAATGAAGTGCCTGCAACAAGGCTAATTGATAGCCTTTACAGTTACATCACCAGTGATGGTTACAATACAACTTACAAGAAGCACTTGATGAATAATGCTGGTTTGTTTGCAGAGCGTTATCGGTTTTTGTTTCCGGGAAAAGAGCCGCTGGACATTTCGCTCAAATCATCAGGAACCTCTAGGAAAATTAAGTTAGCAGCACGTCAGGAGAAGGGGTTTGACAGCATTGGTGGAATGCCGCCGCCTACTACAGAATATAGGACATTATCTGCTGATCAAAATGTTGCCTATCTTAAACTCCGCACTTTTTATAATGAACCTAACTTTGTGGGTTATGAGGGTGTTTTTGCAGACATAGAAAAGCGTAAGCCAAAAGCCCTAGTTATCGATTTAAGAGGGAATACCGGCGGAGAACTAATTTGGGCTGCCAGGATTTACAGTCACCTGCTAGATATCCCTAGGTATTTTTACAGACTTCCCGATGAGATCAAACAACAGAGAAAGCTGTACGACAATCCGAAAATAAGAAACTGGGTTGACAGCACACCAAAGTCCAACTACCAAATGATCCAACCTTATTCCTTTACATTTAAAGGAAAAATATACGTGTTGATTGACGGAGGTTCCTTTTCATCAAGTAGCCTCCTGGCAGCGAATTTGAAAAATCTAAAAAACGTAACGCTTGTGGGTGAAGAGACCGGCGGTAGTAAAAATATCTTTACAGCAGGTGTACACAAAAGCGTTACCCTGCCTCATAGTCAATTGCTGCTGAAATATGGAAATATCCCCGCATATTTTGGTGATATCACAAATATCGACGGCCGAGGTGTTATGCCGGATATTCCGATTACTTACCAGATTGAAGATTATTTAGCAGGTAAAGATTTGGAATTGGATTGGGTATTGAAGGATATTGTGAAAACCGTTGACCTCAATAACTAAGATTAAGTGTGGATTATTACAAAAGTGGCAGCAAGTTCTATACCAGTGCTTCTCCCTCACGGTTGATGATGAATTGTGTATTTCGGAGATAGCGGTTCTTCCCCAATTTTGGTGGTTATGATGGTGTCAAGTCTTATTTTATCAATTTTAATAGCCATTTTAAACAGTCTGTTGGCTCTACAATTGACCAAGAATGTGGATGTCTTGTTCCGTCAACTCTAAAGCCCTTGCCAATGGCGGGAATAAATTCTGCTTTTGTATTTCCGCTTTGCATTAAAAAATTGGTCATAGCCGAGAGATTGGCCGCATTCAAATCATAATAATCTCTGCTTTTGTTTTTAAGCTGCCAAACTATATCCGGGTCGCAATACAATCTTGTCGGAACGTTAATTAAATATTTCGCATTACCCCCATCATCTCTACTTCGCGTAAACATTGAGCCTTCTACATATTTTTCTGGAAATTTATCTGGCGAACCACCATATTGTTTTTCAAATTCATTCACCAGGAAATGGTCTTCCTGCAATGCCATTTTTTTGCTTTCCGATAATTTGTTACCTTCCTTTTCGTATTTAACGATGGCCGTCTTTGCGCCGTTATACAAATCTATCAGATCTACTGGAGGATCAATGCCTATTACCGCCAAAGGTTTCAGATAAGTGATGTGTTTTGGATTACGAGACATTTCAGTGTATTGCAATGCGTTCATCCCGCCAAGCGAAAGTCCACCTAAAATAAATTTATCTTTTGGTGCTTTGTATCTCATCACGATGTCTTCAAAGACCGTATCGAAAAAGCGTTTAGCCGTTGTATCTGTATCCAGCGTATTGTTGTAATTCGCACTCACTACCACAGCTAAAATATTTTTATCATAAACTTGTTGCATCAAATCTTTATTACAGCTGATCACATTCTCAGCTGTTTCGCCTGTTGACGGGAATAAAACTAAAACAGCCTGTATTGGGCTTTTAGGAACGAGTCCGTAATAGAAAAGGTTATCGACTTTAGTTATGTTGCCATAAGTTTCCATACTGTTTTTGATGGCGATGGTTTGTTTTTTCAGTATAGGTAAATATTTGTCATCCAGATTTAAAAATTCGCCATTTACAAAATTGCCAATGGTTTTACCACCATTGTTAAAATAGGCTGCGCCTTTCCCGTTTAAAGCACCATTAATAAAAGTTCCTTCAAAACTGGCATATCCAATAATTTCAAACTTCCCTTTCCCATCAAATTTGCCTTGCTTCATTTCTCCTTTGTAGGTCGCTGCCAATTTATGATTTTGAAACCATTGCAAAAAGCCAGTTCCAGATGCATAATTGTTTTTGCAATTGCCGTTCCAAGTAAGGCTATCTGTGGGTGTTGGTTCATCTAACCATATTTTGCAATTAGATTGATGTTCTTTTACAAACTTTCCATTGTTTTGGGCAAAGGAATTTGTGGTAAATAATATTAAAAAGCCAAAAAATAGTAATCTCATTCTTCCTGTAATGTTTTAGTGTTGTTGAAAATTACACAATACTTCTTTAGGTTGTATATTTCGGAGATAGTGATTCTTCCCCAATTTTGGTGGTAGAACAAAACCTCGCCTTGCATCGAACGCTAAAACATGCCTTTCGGTCGTGCGAGGAATATTTTTCGGTGGAAGGAAAAACCGAGAACTCGACGTGACCACCAAAATTGGGGAAGAACCAGATAGTAGTCACTCCATTTCGGTCCAAACTGTTCAGCCGAACTTCCACCCTTTATCTGAGGAGGTATGCTAGCCTTTAGGCCAAATATATTCAAATCCCGAAAATTCAATCTTATATGAGCCTGACGGAAGCGCTAATATTTAGTACTACAGAAAGAATGCTTTTAAATATTCAAATGCATTTTTTGTATTGTCCTTGTAAACACTTTTAAGTTTATCGATCAGCTCGTTTAGGTTAACGATTGAGCCGCCTGTTGGTGGTAAAATTGAATTTGCCGGAAGCTCAACTTCTTCAATCTTAGTTGCAATCCAGCTTACATTTTCATGGGGCAACGCAAGTTGTAAGATCATTCCTGGTAAGCCACCAAATAACTCGGGGCCACCTGAAACTGGAATTTTGTCGGTATAGAACGCTACTACGTAAACAGAATCAAGTGTAAGACCATTCGCCCGACGACAAGGATAACCTGCTACATCGCGAACTTCATCTGTAAACTTCCATTTTATATTTTTTAGGCTATCTTTTAGTAAATATGTTTCATCAAATACCTTTCTTTTGCTGATCAGCTTTTTATTATTTAAATCCGAATAAACGATGTTATTTTGCATCGCTATTTGCGGATCATTGAAATAGCTTGTGATTGAAGTATTCACACCAACAGGGGTAAACAATGTTTTACCATCAGCAAACGTCAAGGTGCTTTTCAGTTCCTTGAACTGCGGATGTTGTTCCTTATAAGTTTCAAAAGCCGGCTTTAAAAGGGTTTCATTTTCTTTGTTAATACCGCGCTGTATGATCGCGTACATATTTACCTTTTTTTGATATTCGATTAATCCTGAGCGGGTAAACCTTACGTTTTGTGCAAAGGAGGAAATGGTTATAATTGACAGGACGCTTAAGGTTAGCATTAATTTTCTCATCGTTTTATTTATTTGGTGTTTTGTTAGCCCCCATCTTATTAAAATCATAAGATAACGAGATCATAAAATATCTTTTTATTGTGGTGTAATTGCTTTGGGTGATAAGGTTACCTGATATATTCCGATTAAAACCGGTATTCTGGTTCAGCAGGTCGTTACCTGAAAGGGAAAGCTTTAGCGTCTGTTCTTTGAGGAACAACTTACTTAAGGAGGCATTAATAATTACTCTGGGAAAATTTTGGGCAAAAGTTTCTGTTTTACTATTATATTGATAATTGGCATTGGTGGAAAGTTGAAATTTGCTAGGCAGGTATAGTGTAAAATCTCCGTTGCTGCTGAACCCCCTCCCATTGTTATTAATATTTTGTTGTAAAGACGATCCGCTAATGGTATACGTAGGTCCTAAACTGGCATTAAATTCATAAACGTTAATTTTAGCTTTTGAAAACCTTGCCTGTAAGGTATATACGGTATAATTTGTCCGGTTCAGTTCCGTATTGGATAGGTTATAATAGGTGTTTCCATTCATGTTCAAGTTGAGTCCGGCATTTAGGTCTAGTGGCTTAATCTTACGGTCAAAAAAGACAGAGAAGTTAAAGCTACGGGTGTTTCGATCTCCCAGATTAATATACCTGTTAATCGTTCTGCCCGAGGAATCGGCCATCAGACTACTTACCACGGGATTTGCGGTCAGTTGATAACCAGCAAATATTCCGACCAGCTGACCGTTTAGCGGGTTATACGATTGGTAGGCGACAAAAATGCGCTGCGCAAATGACGGCTTCAAATCAGGATTACCCTGAGTGATATTTAAGGGGTCATTATTGACAAGGACCGGTTGTAACTGTGCTACTGTCGGCTCTACAGAATTGCCATCATAGTTTAGTCTGACAGAAGATTGTTGGGAGATGCTGTATGCTAAATTAACCTGTGGATTCCAGAGTATAAAATTTCGGTTCAGCTTGCTTTTTGAGTAAATATCCAACTGTCGGAAATCAACGGTACTTACCTTACTCCCGAAAGCGAGCATAGTTTTGTTTTTAACCAGGTTGAAGTTAAGACCCAATTGATTCGATAATTGCTTTACTTCAAAATTATTGCTGTAAAGACTGTCGATGGAACTATAGCCTCCCCATCCTGATTTATTGAATGTTCTTTGATTTGACGCACTACCACCAGCGGCGAAACCATAATTCACTATCATTAACATTGATTTCGATAGCGGCTCTGAGTAATTTAGAATGGCATTTACTCCATTGTTAGATATGGCATTTGCTTTAAACTGGTCAACCGATTGGGTACTGTCTTGAAAACTGTTGGAATAAAAGTTGATTTTTGAATTTAATAAACCTGTACTATTGATTTTATTGATTGACCCAATAAAATTCAAAGAAAAAGTTCTGCCTGGTTTGTTTAATTTTTTAGTGAATAGCATTCCAGCGGAGAGGTTGTGTTGATCCGTTTTGGACGAATTATTTAGTAAATTATTGTTCAACAGCGTACCTGCTTCGTTTTCAGTATTGGTAAAAGCCTGATTAGTTTGTTCTGTATTTTTGATGCCGCCATTTAGCGTAACTTTGAAACTGGAAGTACTGTCAGGTTTGATCTGGAAAACCCCATCAATTTTTTGACGAAAAACATGACTATGAAAAGTTTGATCAGCGTTGCTGTTAAGCTGGCCGGTTGGAATGTTATTTTGGGTCTGAATATTGTTTGTTCCGTCTACAGTCAATGCCCCGATCTTATAATTGGCGTTAACGCTGAGTGTATCACCCTTCCATTTGTTGTCATAATGAACGCCACCGGTACGGGCGAGCGGTAAACCTTTGCCATCATACCGGCCACTGTGAGATTCCAGCTCATCGTATCCGCCAAGGTCAATCATCATTCCTGGCGAAGAAATATCAATATTTGAAGTGGCATATTTAGAATTATCCTGCCAGTCAAGGCTTGTTTTTCCATTGTTTCCAGTAATACCATAGACCGAGAACCTTTGCTTTGCCTTAAAGGAATTAAACATCAGTTGTCCACTATAATAACCATCGGTTCCAACTCCCACATCGGCTTTTCCGAAATAACCATTTTTTTTATCTTCCTTCAATTTGATGTTCAGCGTCTTGTCAGTTTTGCCGTCATTCATACCGGTTAGCGTCGCCAGATCACTTTTCTTATCAAAGAGCTGTACCTTATCGACCATATCTGCACGTAGGTTTCTGGTAACCAGGGTTGGGTCGTCCCCAAAAAATTCTTCTCCATCAACCAGTACCTTGTTTATCGTTTGACCTTGAGCGGAAATCTTGCCATCCTTATCTATCTGAATTCCGGGTAGTCTTTTTAACAAGTCCTCTACTTTTGCATTCGGACCTAATGCATAAGCTTTGGCATTGTATTCTGTGGTATCTCCTTTGATTCGAATGGTGGATACGGTTCCCTTTATAACTACCTCTTTTAACAGATTGGTTTTCAGCATCAGACCGATCATACTAAAATCCATGGTACTTCGATTTGAATCCAGGGAGAACTTCTCCGTGTAGTCTACATAACCTGGGTATGAAATATAAAGTATATAATTACCGTATTGCATCCCATTCATCAAGAAACTCCCGTCTGGTTGAGTTCTTGTAAATTGCCTTATAATAGAATCTTTACTGTTTAAAATGACGACTGAAGCGTCCTTAAGCTTCAGGTTATTGCTGGTATCAATTACCATACCTTTGATGGTATGATCGTAAGTCAGTGTCCGGGGCTTTATTTGCTGGCAAAAAACAGGCAAAGCGAATCCAATTGACAATATTATTGTCATTAATTTTTTAAAGTTCATTCGTGGTTTAGGTTACTGTGATACCTTTATTTAGGTGTAGATTTTAGCAGTTTTTCAATTTCATCTGTATAAGATGGGCCGATAGGAATCTCGGTCTCACTCAGCCATACACTTCTTTTATCCACCTTGGTTATTTTTCCTTTCGCTACGATAAATGAACGGTGCACCCGGATAAAGACATTGGATGGCAACAAAGCTTCGGCCTCAGCGGTAGTAAGACGGGACATTACGGGTGGTATTTCGTTTAAGTGCAGCTTCATGTAGTTGCCGATGCTTTCGACGTAGCGCAAATCGGCAAGATCTACTCTGATTTGTTCAACGCCACTTTTTATAAAAATAACAGGTAAAGGTTCCGAAGCTGTCTTATTATTATTGTCTTTCATTTGTTGATACTCGTAAGCCTTATTACATGCTTTTAACAGGCGCGAGAATGAAAATGGCTTTAACAGGTAATCAATAGCATCCAGCTCAAAGCTTTGAACGGCATGTTCACTGTAGGCAGTAGTGAAGATTACCATTGGCGGTTTTGGTAATGATCTGATAAAATCTATACCTGACAGGCCGGGCATTTTAATGTCTAAAAAAATCAGTTGGATATCATTTTCTTGCAAGAAACTAATGGCTTCAACTGCTTTAGTGAAGCTGGCTGCAAGTGCTATAAAAGGAATTTCTTCCAGTAAGCTTTTTACAACTTCCAATGCGAAAGGTTCGTCGTCGATGGCTATGGCCCGTAGCATGTTCATATCTTAGAGATTTCAGTTTTAATAGTCAGATCCACAATAAATTCTTTCTCGGTTGTTTCACAAGTTAACTGGTGCTGGCCCTGGTAAAACATTTTCAGCCGTTCTTTAACGTTTTGAAGGCCTATGCCGGAATGTTTTCGTTCAGGGTCATTGGGGTCTATTTGATGCAAACTGTTCCTCACGTTAAACCGGATGCCTTGCTGGTCACATGTCAATATGATGTTTATCCTTGACTTCTGATTGATGTCAATCCCGTGTTTGAAAGCATTTTCCACAAAAGGGATCAATAACATAGGGATGATTTCGTAGCTGCAATTGTCAACGGTGATTTTTTCATTGATCTCAATTTCTTCCGAATTCTGGATGCGCAATTTTTGGAGTGCTATATAATTCTGAAGATAGTTAATCTCGTTGCTCAAAGGGATAAAGTCCATATGGTTGTCATCTAGCATAAATCGCATCATATCGCCCAGCTTTTGTACCGCGCTGGCTGTTCTTTTGGAACCATCCATCAGGGCCATGGCATATATCGTGTTGAGGATATTAAAAAGAAAGTGAGGATTGATCTGCGAACGCAAAAACTGCAAGTCTGCTGTCGATTTGGACAATGCAATTTCGGCACCTCTTAATTCTCTTATTTTATCCTTGCGTTGCTGATAAAGCATCCAGGTAATCGGTGTCACAACAACAAGTTGAATGATCCAGTTAATTAGCAGCATGTTTGGCGTTACGCCTCCCCGGTTTGGAAACAGGACAATGGGAATTGAATAGAAAAAGGTAGAAATTACAAGCCGCCAGATCAATTGAAAGGCATTTCCTGATGTATTTGCAAAGCGTGGAAACAGCCAGTAGGTATTACTGAAATAAACAAATATAACAGCCGGTATAAAAACAAAATAAGCACGATATATACCCTCATCGTTAATGATGTGGAAGGTGGATGCCAGGCTAGGCAACATTAAAAAGATACATAGGCAAGCACTCATTTGATTGGCAATCAAAATTTGGTAAGTACTTTTTTGGCCGGAGTTTTTGATGCGGTATATAACGTATTCTCGAATACAAGCATAAATTCCATAAACGAGTAATAAAATCAACGCCCTGTCAAACCCTGCCCATAAATCTGTTAAAGGACTTTCATTATATCCAAATAAAGCAAGCAAACGAAATTCCCCATAATTGTTCCAGGCTGGATGCGCATAATAGCTGGCAACGTTTACCCCAACGGCAAGAAGAAAGCTGAGTAACAGTAACTGAAATAAAACCCATGGATAAATAAGGAACGACCTGTAGTTTGCCCGCCGAATTTGTGGGATGGTAAACAAATTGATCCAAAAATAAACAGCCAATAATAAAACCACTACGCCTACCCGTGGTAACAAAAGATGAGCTGCATAATTAAACTGAAGGTTGGGATGGGTAATACTATACTGTTCAAAACCAGCAGTATAAATGGGGAATAAATTTAAACGCTGTAGAATATAACCCAGGATCGCCATCAAACCAAAAAAGGCAATCAGCAGTTGTTCATACTTTCTTATTTCAACTTTCATTGTCTTGTATATTTGATACAATGATACAAGGTAGGAATTTACGCTTTTTAAGAATGTGACCAATAATGGATTTTAGGGATGGAAAGTTTAAATCAGATCTATAATTGTGAAGAATCTTAAGTATGGCTATTCAATTGAACCGCTATTTCCAGGGGTTCTGTTGGTTTGGTTATTCACCTGATGATTATTTGTCTGCACCTTTTAAATCTTTATTTAAAAGGTGGATCCGCTGAAATTCCTTTTTTACTAATCAATCTGGCTATTATTTATTTGCAGCATCCATTGTCAAAAACGCATTAACGACAAACCACAGCCCGACGAAGCACTCTCTAAAGAATTTATCTAAGTCTGTATCAAACAAAAGTGTACTACTTTGGTTTCGTTGTGATCATTTTATGTTATTGTAAAAGTTTAAGCAGGTTTTCTTTTACATGCGGCCACTCGGAAAACAGAATAGAATACTTACAAGAGTCCCTGATGGTGTAATCAATTGCCATTCTATCTGCACGCAAAATCCCCTCGAATTTTCCCCCAATACGCTCTATTGCTGCCTGTGAACGTTTATTTCTTACATCTGTTCTAAAACACACCCTTAACGCATTCCAATTCTCAAACAGGTTTGTTAGTAACAGTAATTTAGTTTCTGTGTTAATGGCTGTCCGTATCGCATTTTCGCGCAACCAAGTATGGCCTATTTCGCATACGTCCAATTTAGCTGCTCTATCCAAAGGGTGTCCACTTGGCCATTCCCATTTTTCGATGTTCCAGTACCTCGTAGTTCCTTTAATTTGATTGTCTTTTTTTCCAACTATGACAAAAGGATATGCAATTCCTAAATCTCTACACTCAATTGCCCTGTCCACATACTTTGTCATTGACGGTTCGTCCTGGGGTACATACGTCCACTTAAAAATTGAAGGATTTTCATTAGCTGCTTCAATAAGTCCTTTGATATGACTATGTTTCAAAGGTTGCAGTAACACGTGTCTGCCCTCTAATACTATTATTTCTGCCATTGGTCTTTAACTTTTAGTTATCCAAACAGGACCAATCCTTAGTTTTAGGATCGTCTATTTTTATTTTTTTAAAAAAAAATCCTGATTACAATAGGTTGATTTCGCTATTTCAAATCTTCTACATTGTCCAATATGTAGCACTGCTCCCATTGGCTCATACCGATTTTGGGATAGTAACCCACCGCTTTGGGTGCTGCCAATAAGATAAGTTTTGCTTTCGGTGCATGTTCTTTGGTCATACGGATTAGTGCTTTACCTATTCCACTCTTCTGATAGCGTTCATCTACCGCCAAATCCGAAAGATAGGTACAATACACGAAGTCTGTCAAAGACCTTGACACTCCGATTAGTTTGCCGTTATCCCGTGCAGTTGCAATGAGGTTGGCATGTTGTAGCATTCCGGCAATCCTTTCAGGATCGTTTACAGGCCGTCTTTCACCTAGTGTAGAGTTTACCAATACCTGCCTAAATTCTTCTGCTCCTATTTTTTCTTCTATCTGATATGTAATCATATTCCTGATTTTTTTTTATTGGTTTAAAAAATATTGTCTGCAGGAGCCATCTCTCTCTCTGTCATACCGTAATCCCTTATGACTGTGGCGACGCGCAACCTATAATCTTCAAATACGGAATTTCTGCCAATTTGCTGTGCATTTCTGTGCATTTTTTGGTTTCGCCATTCCCTCACGCTTTCCTCATTTTCCCAAAAAGAAAGCGAAAGGATTTTTTTTGGATCAACAAGACTTTGAAACCGTTCTATGGAAATAAAGCCGGGAATATTGTCCAGATCGCCTCTTAGCATTTTTGCGATGTTTAGGTATTCATCTTTCTTCCCTTCCTTGGGAACTACTTCAAATATTACTGCTATCATTTTTGTTTAATTAATTAAAGATAGTCGCATTTTAGTAGCGCAGCTATCAACATTTTTTTTGAAAAATTTACAAATAAATCAGACTTGTCCCTATCAAATTTACTTCCACCAATAGTAATAGTTGTGCAACCCGTCATATTCAAACCCGCAACGTGGGTATAGCGTATTGCCAATGTCATTTGTTTTTTCGGTTTCCAACATCAAACCACAAGCACCTGTCTCATTGCACCATTTTTTACTACGGTCAATTAATGCTACCGAAAGGCCATTACCTCTAAAGTTTGGATCAACAAATAGGTCGCTTAGCAGCCATTGTTTTCCAAGTTTAATGTAGTGGTAAAGTTCATACAATTGAACAAACCCAACTGCCTGATCTGCCACATAAACCAAAAAGATATGGGATTGCCCTTGCTTTAAACGCTCTCGTATAAACGCTTTACATTTTTCATAATCAGGCTGTTGACGGTAGAAAATTCGATATTGATTGAATAAATCCGTAGCCACGTCTAAGTCAACCATACTTGCTTTTTTAATACTGTAATCCATTTTAAAAGTGTTTTATTTAATACTGCAAATCTATTTTTAATAAGGACTACCTTTGCAATCCAGTTTTAATATATATAGTAGTCCAGATGTTTCCTGACAATCAGGAACGGAGTATTAAAAGCCGGAACGCTTCTGCCTGGCAGTCGGGAGCTTGCAAAAACTTTGGGAGTACACCGAAAAACAGTAATTGCAGCTTATGAAGAATTGAATGCACAGGATTGGATTGTGATTATTCCAAGAAAGCACGTTGCAGTGTCAGAACATATTTCGCTATTAAAACCCCATGATTGGAGCCGGATTGGGATAGATTTGGAATTTAGCCATTTGTCAATTCAAACCTGCAATTGATCAAATCATTTTCAGTCACACTTGCGAATTACCCTCTTTTGTAGAAAATAAAAACAAATGAGAACACAATTAAAATTGAAAAATCTGATGATGCTACTCCTGGTAGGTGCCGCATTTATCACCAATGAAGCGAAATCACAAAGCAAAAGCCCAATACATTTTGGCCTTAAAGGAGGAGCTAATTTCTCTAACCTTTCGTTATCTAAGAGTAATCTTGACTCTAAATATTCGCTGGGCTATCATGGCGGGCTTTTAACACGGATAGATATTTCAAAATTGTACATGCAGGGCGAGGTATTGTACTCCCAAAAAAAATCAAAGATTGAAAACAGTAGTTTAAGTGCCAAACAAGCCAAATGGAGCAGCATTGAAGTCCCAGTATTGGTTGGTTATAAATTTCTACAATCAGACAATTTAAACTTTAGAATTTTTGGTGGCGGTGTTTATTCTTATGTACTGAATGACAAGGCTTCCGTTTTGAAACAAGCATCCCAATCCTTTCAGAAATTCGACAGATCTAATGTCGGTTATCAGGCAGGAGTTGGTGTAGATGTTGGAAAATTAACCCTCGATTTAAGATATGAAGGTGCATTGACCAATATGAGTAAAGAATTTAAGGCAAGACCTAATTCCATTCAGGCCAGCATCGGCTTCATGATCTTCTAAAATTCTTTCTACTTTTACCCTCTATTTCCAACTGTCCGAACGGAACGGCTCTCTATGAACTGTTGCCTTTCGGACAGTCTATCTTATGTATGAAAAAGACTCTACTCAATAAACACTGGCTTTTTATCTGCTTTTACTGGTTACTCCTAGGTATATCCATTTGGGCGCAAATGATAAAGGATTTTCAGCCTGTACCTGCAATTTTACAATCGCTGGCATTTGTAACGGCAGCCATTGTTATAGCCCATACAGTTAGTGATGTTCTACTGCCAAACGCCCTTGTTAAAGGAAAAATGAGCTTATTTGTAGGACAAAGCCTTTTGATGACCTTGCTTTTAGCTTTTGTATTAACAGCCATCCCATTGTGGTTTTATAAGCATTATGTAATGGGGACTGCTTTCGATACTCCCCAAAGAATAGAAGCCTATGGAGAATCTCTACTCAGATTTTACAGCAACCTTCCCTCTGCAATTTTGATCAATGCTACAGCCTGCGGTTTGCGCTTTTACCAGGAGCATAGCCTCATGGAGAAAAATCATGAGCAATTACTTAAGGTACATTTGGAAGCACAACTCAGGATTTTACAGGATCAGATTAATCCACATCTGATGTTCAACGTACTTAATCACATCCATATCCTTATGCAGAAAGACATTGACCGCGCTTCTGTATTATTAATTCGCTTTTCAGATATTCTCCGGTACCAATTGTACGAGTGCAACCGTGAATTTGTGACATTGGAAAAGGAACTGAAATACCTGAAAGATTTGGTTGCGATAGAACAAATCAGATGGGCAGATGAACTTGAAGTGAAATGTAACTGGACCGTTCAGAATGGCAAAAGTGAAATATCCCCATTATTGCTGGTACCCTTTATAGAAAATGCATTTAAACATGTATCCCGTTTACCTACAGAAAAGGGCTATGTACATTTGATATTAAAACAATCAGGCGACGTCCTGGAATTGAACATTGAAAATTCCAATTCGGCACAACAGCCACGCAAACAAGATAGTGGAGGAATAGGCTTGACCAACGTTCAAAAAAGACTGGAAATTCTATACCCGGACAAACATGAACTAAATATTGAAAAAACAGAATCAAGCTATAAGGTGCATTTGTGCTTACAATTAAATCCATCAATCTCATGACTACCACATTCAACTCAAACGCTTTACAAACTGAACCTGCAATGCAATGCCTGGTTATTGATGATGAGCCCCTGGCGAGGGTTGGAATTATTGATTTCATTGAGAAGTTAGACTTTCTAACTGTTGCAAGCTCTTGTTCTTCAGCAATGGAAGCCTCTGAATATATAAGAAAAGGGAATATCGATCTTCTTTTTCTGGACATTAATATGCCTTATTTATCCGGGCTAGATTTTTTAGAATCGCTGGAACATCCCCCACTTACCATCCTAACCACCGCTTATTCAGAACATGCGTTAGAAGGTTTCCGACTTCAGATCGTAGATTATTTATTAAAACCAATCCCCTTTAAGCGCTTTTACCAAGCTGCCTTGAAAGCAAGGCAGATGCATATGATGAGCTTAAGCCCGCGACATCCGCAACCAGTAGATACATTTTTATACGTTAGACAGGGTGATGGCTTCCGAAAGATATCCTGGGTCGATATTTTATATATTGAAGGTATGCAGAATTATGCCAAACTCCATTTTAAAGATCAGGAACTGGTGATTCACCAAACGATGATATCCCTGGAAGAAACACTTCCTAGGGATAACTTCTTTAGAATTCATAAATCCTATCTAATTAATATTGCGCATATAGACCAAGTATCGGGAAATCGGATTTTCATCAATGGACAAGAACTTCCAATTTCCAGAACCCGCAGGGAGGATTTATTAAATGAGGTGGTTTACAATAAACTTTTAAGCCGCTAGCGTTTGGAAAAACTCCATGACAATCCAGCGGATCCATAAAACGTAGTCGTAAAACGAGGATCCGCCTCATCCTTCATCTTAAAGAAATCCTTCAATCTTCTACTGGTCAAACTAAAAGAGCGGGCAAGTGATGTGCCGGCAGTCAACTGGATAAACAGTGATTTACTCAATTTAATTTCGGGACGTAAACCAGCAACAACCTGTTGGTAGCCTAAAAGCATTGAAGTATTGTTCCGGTTTACTTCGGCAGTCATGCCACTCAGTTCCACAACAGTTTTAAGTTCTACCGCATCGTTCAATTTTGCACCAAATTCGATTCCATTCGGGAAATTGATTTGTAGCTTGTAACGCCCCTGGGTAGACCAATTGAAATATAAACCCGGCATAACCATAGGAACACCGAAGGTATTGGTCAGTACAGGCCCCACCCCTAGTGCCAATCTTGGGTTGAAATGTTTAATAAACAGAACACCCCCCTGGGCGAGTAGGTCTTTAGATGAAATTTCTTCCATGTCAGTATAAACCCCTACTGAAGCCATCGCCATGATTGACCAGGTTTTACTAATGTGCCTGGAATGGATTAAACCAATCTGCGCATTGAGCATTTCTGTAGGGAATAACGGTTCCTCATAGTTTCGGTTAGTCATTTTAGCATAAGATCCCTCTACTCCGACAGCCCAGATTTTTGGTCGCCCAAGTTCGTCTAATCTTGTTGAAATGGGAATGCTAAAGGCGGCCTGAATTCGCTTAAAGTCACTGGTAGATCCAGTTTTAAGGCTATCTATCGGTCTTACATAATTGGAGAATGGAACATATTCAGCCTTAATTTTTCCCGAGAATCCACTCTGGGCAAATAAGGATGAACCGAAAGCTATACCAGCTATGGTGAGAGAATAACGTAATGTTTGCATATTTTGTATCTGATCTTGTTGTATATCAGACACGAAGAACGCAAGTAGCCTTTAAAGGAGAAAAGATTATTGACAAGTGGCTATCTGAGTATGACCAAATGCAGCTTTTTCTACAGTTTCCTCCATTTCCCTATCTGCCTCTTGTGCATTGCCTACCACATTACCAGTGTGGTTACTTAACTCAGTCAATAGCTTCGTTTAAGGTCGAAAAAGTGTTAATACGCATTAACCCCTCAAAATGATCACTCAATCCTCAATTAAACTGAGCTAATCAGTAATTTTGAGACATTTAATGACATTACCCCCATCTTTTATTGAAACGGCATTAATAGTTCCGTTAGTATTTTTTGTAAAGAAAACCGTCGCATCCAAATCCATAAGGAAAAAATTATCTGGACTTTGTGGTAGCAAATTAAGAAGGGGTATTCCAGACATCCTCAGCACCAATCCATTATCTTTTAAAGCGACAGTTACTTCCACTCCGTCCTCCCTCTTGTATTTACCTTCATACATTTTTATAACACTATCTGATAACTTTAGTATTGAAGGTACCTCATTCAATTTGGTACTCTTATAGGCCTTGTGTATTATTTCACCACCTTCCGGAAAAGTAGCCCTAACAATGTTATTGCACATAATTAAACCATTATCAGCATTAGTTAAAACAATAATACCACGTTTAGATTTTGGTAGTAAAACAATTATTGCCGCTACACCGGGGTCGTTACCCCCATGTTGAAGCGCGTATTCGTTGTTTGGTAAACCATTGATTATACGCCAGCCTAAGCCCTGTTGAAGGTTTGGATTAATTACGGCTTGTGTTTTTATCATTTCCTTATACAAGGATTTCGATAGATGCGTCCCTTTTAAGACTTCAATTGCAAATTTTGAAAGATCACCAATAGTTGTGGTTAAGCCTGCAGCAGCACTGGCCTGAATAGAATAATCTGTCTTTTTAATTTCTATGCCATCAGCATCATACATTCTGGCATATCTTTCAAAATTCTTTTTACCGTCCCAGCCATGGTTAGTATCGGACATGTTTAGCGGTTTGAAAAGAAGCGAATCAGATAGTTTAGATAGTGATTTGTGAAACTTTTGCTCAATTGCAGATCGGAGGTACTCCATGCCTTCTCCCGAGTAGTTGAATTTTGTTCCCGGCTCAAAATTAAACATCAATTTCCCACTTGGATTCATCCAACGCCAGTTGTCAAAACCAGATTGTTGACTTAATATATGACGGGTTGTTATTTTCTTTGAAAAAGGACTTACTGCAACCTCAGGATCAGTGAAATATTTAGCGAGGGGTTCATCCAAGCTCCATTCCCCTTTTTCTACCAATTTAAGCACCAAAGTTGAAAACACGACTTTTGTTAAAGAGGCCACTTCAAATATCATGTTCTTTGGAGCCGGTTCTCCATTATTTAAGTTCCCGTATACCTTTGTTTTTACTACGCTGTTATTTTCTATTATGCTAACGGCAACATTAGGAATGTTTAAATCTTTTTGCCACCGTGCGATCTTAGCGTCAAGCTCATTTAGATTAGGTTTACTAGGAATAGTTTTCTCAGAAGTTGCTTGCTGACAAAAGCCATTGTAATGATGAAAAGTAAGAAAAAAGAATATTGATGAAATATAGCTGGGGAAAAACTTCATATTTATTTGTGCTAAGAAAGTAATTTGATCTGTCCTGTATTTGGTATTGGCTAACTATAAAAATCATTAAAATTTCCAGCATTTCTAATAACATTTGATCCCTATTATCAGAAAGTCTATAACAGCTAAGCAAGCTAAATACAATATAGAAGACGCAATGTCAATATTAAAGGTTGCAGGGGTCAGGAAATGTTTTTAAAGTATATCAGCTTACCAACGGAATTTACATCTTTTGTATGTAAACCAATTGCAAGTTGTCTTGTTCTGTTTATGCTTTCATTTTTGCTTGGCTTCAATGACAAGCTATGGCAGAACAAGACAAGGAGAAAGTCTAAAGTAGCTCCTTTTCAATCAATTTCTTACTGATTTCTAATCAATGCGGCTGTCTTTTTTCAAATCCTTTAGGCTTTTACTATTGAAACTTTTACCGAACGCATAATTGAAACCAAATCGAACATATTGCGATTGCAGCTTATTCAAGGAATGAATATATACATTGGTCGTATTAACCGTAACAGGAAACTGGTTAATATTGAGTATGTCTTCAAAGTTTAAGGAGGCGGTCATACGGCTTTTAAAGAGCTTTTGCTGGACTGCTATACTTATATTACCATTTGTTGCATTCTTAAGCTGAAAGTAATTGTTTGCTGTCACGCAATATCCGTAGACTTGAAACTTTGTATTTTTTGCTGTAAAATTCAGGCTTAAATTTCCGGTAAAGGAAAGGTTACCAGGGAATAGAATGTCATCTGAAATCTTCGTGGAAAAAGTTGACTGAGTTCCGGCTAAATAGGCGTTTAAATTGAACCATTTAGTTACTGTGTTTTGTAAAACCAGATAACCGCCGTACTGTTGTGTACTCCTAAAATTTTCGTAAGTATCAAAATTCATATTTGTTACCGGATCGTATTTGAATACCGCGCTGTAGATGTTGCTTGAATTAGCTACAAATAAAGAAGCCATAAAGAAATTTCCATTCCCATAACTTCTTGAAAATTGAAATTCGCCTTTATTTATCAGGTAAGGCTTTAGGTAAGGGTTCCCACTGCTATATTGACCTAAAGATATTACATTCAGGAAGGGATTTAACATCGAATATCCTGGCCTCTGTATACGCCTGCCCAGATTTAATGAATAATTGGATTGATGGTCACTGGAAGCAAGAGACAAGTTAAGACTTGGGAAAAAATTAGAATAGCTGTTGCTTGATGGAGAAGTCAACGAAGGTGAAGTTAAACTATAATTAAAGCCCTCATACCGCAAACCAAGTTGATAGTTAAACTTCTTTAGTTTTCCTGACAGCAGTCCATAGATGGCTGTGATATTTTCCCTGTAATCAACCCTATTTGATAAAATAGGATCGTTGACGTAAATGTTGGTCAGCGTATCGTAAACTGCGTTGATGAAATAGCTGCCTGTACTGGTATGGGTAAATTTAGTTCCAAGGTCAAGCTTCATAGATTTACTGATATTGGCGGTATAATCAATGTTGGTGGCGGTAAGCTTGTATGGCCGCAGGGTGTTTATCATCCTGTTATCTTCATAGTTGTCAGAAACAGGGTGATTATTGATGTCGTAAAACCTTCTGTTAAATGTTCGATCTGACCGGTTACTGTATTTGGAATAATTGAATCCCAAGTTCAGGATATCCTTATTTCTAAAAGTTTTTTTATACAGTAGATCATTGATGTAAAAGTTGTTGTGAGTAAGGTTGCTTTCATTTTGTAAATAATTATTTTGGAAAATGTCAGCCCTGTTAAATATTTCTGAAGTCAAATGGCTGGGACTGCTCAAATTAAACCTTGCCCCAAAGAAATTGAAAGTTACTAAACTGGTTGAATCCATCTCATAGGTAAGCCCTGTTCTGATGTAACTACTTTTCTGGTTGCGGTCTGCTGAACTTTTTTGTCTGAAAATATAAAGGGAATCTGGCAGATTCCTGTTCTCATAATAGTTGCTCCTATGGTAAAAGTCTTCTTTGTAGGTATAACTGTAGCTGCCTGAGATGTCCCACTTGCTTCTCTTGAAGTTGACATTGGCACTATTGTCCGTACTGACCAATGTAGAAATATTTGAAGAGATGTTTCCATAGAACCCCGGAACCCTGTGTTGTTTGAGTTTAATATCAAGAATGCCACCTTCACCAGCTGAGTCAAATTTAGCGTTTGGGTTGCTGTTGACAGCAATATCAGCAACCTGTGTTGCGGATATACTTTTTAAATAAGCCGCCAGATCGTCACCTGTGATGTTTACTTTCCGGCCGTTGACAAGTACAGTGGGACCTTTACCCTGAAGTTTTATGCTGTTGCTGCCATCTATAGTTACTCCCGGAACCTGCCTGAGTAGCTCAAAAACACTACCCGTAGCTCCAATAGACTTATCTACATTGAATTTATAACCGCCAGGAATGTACGCAATGGTTTTGTTTGCACCATTTATAACAACTTCGGTAAGTTCATTTTGAGATTTATGCATGCTTACTAATAATGAATCCTGTTTGGCGTTTGTGATAGAAATTTCAAACGGTTTGCTTGTTGACCTGAGGTAACCAACAAGACTAATCTTAGCCAGGTATAGGCCTGGTTTAAGCTTAAACAAAAAGTTGCCATCGGGAGTCGTGCTTTCAGTTGCGACCAGACCTGAATCCTTTTTTAGATCAAATATGGTCACTGTTGCAAGTGCTAAAGGCTGCTTTGTTTCGCTATCAACTACCTTCCCTACAAGACTTGAGCCAGGACCGGATTGCAGCTGAGCAATGGAAAAAAAAGGCAATAAGAATCCCATTAAGATAAAAATGTATCTTTTCATAATTTAGAATTAAGATGATTTGATGGTTTGGCTATTTATTCAAAACAAGAGAACGGATGCTTTCCATATCGATGTTATCGCCTACATAGCAACTGACGTGTATTTTCTTAGCACTGATTGTAAAATAAACTACTTCAGTGACCATGTTTTCTTTACCGCGGGTGTAAATGACCGAAGATGTTCTGTCATTAAGTTCCCACTTAAAATACTCTTTATACCAGTTGTCTTTGTTTACCGCTTTATCTATTTGGTTAACGATTTCTTCTGAATGTTGTGGCGAACTATTAAAATTTAGATACTTGTAAACCTTGACCTGTTTCATAATGCGTGCAATACTGGGATGTGACCACATGTGCATCTCGTTCGTGCGCTTTACCATGGCCTCACCCATGGTGTTTACCTCATATTTTGGTTCATCGGAATAACGGCTAAAATAAAGGTCGATCATCGTTTTGGTTTGGGATGCAGGTTTCCCCTGGCCGGACGTAAATGCAGCTGTGCTGAGTAGAAGATATATGGAAAGAATTATAGTTTTCATATTATTGTTTTGGAGATTTAATATTTGACATCGATTCGGTGGCCTCATTAAGACTATTGTAGCCATGATTAAGTGCCTTTGAAATAGAAAATAAACTGGCCTCTGCCTTTTGCTGAAGCGCCAGGTCTCTCTTAGCTTGCAATTTATGGTTAACGGTTAACCCTAAAAAAGTGATACCTGCGATCAGCACTATCGTTGCAGCGACCTTTAATAGCGCACTGAGGTGGATCACCTTAGCTCCGGTCTTCGGCTTTGTTTCTGTAAACTGAACTTCATTATTTTCTATGGCTTTAAAATCTTTGATTGCTTCAAACCAAGTTTCGTCTTCAGAAAGCCCATCATTTAGTTCCTGCGTCGCAAAATGCTGCTTAATTAGTCTTTCCTCCTCAATCGTAGTTTCTGCCCTCCAATATTTTTCAAGCAGCAACATCATCTTATCTTTTTCCATGCATTTTATTTCTTAAGTATTGTCTTCCTCTAAACAGATAAACCTTAACCTGCGACTCGGTGATTTGCAGTATTTGGCTGATCTCCTTGTATTCCATTTCTTCTATTTCACGCAGATACAAAATGTTCCGTTGCACTTCAGGTAGTTTGTTGATTAGCGCATTAAACCTCATTCTTAAATCGGTCAGTACCATTTCTCTGTCCGTATCATTAGGCAAAAGATCTTCTGTAATATCCTCCAAAGCGGTATACCGCTGACTGTTTTTTTTTCTAGAATAATTTAGAAAAGTATTACGTACCATCCGCATTGCGTAAGCTTCAAAGTTTTCCCAGTTTGTCCATTCATCCCTCAGCTGCCAGAGTTTCATTAATGATTCCTGATGAATGTCCTTGGCATCATCGCTATCCTTTGTCAAAGACAAGGCAAAACGGTAAAGCTTACTGTGACTATTTAAAAAATGTTTATAACGTTCAGTATCCATGTATTTGTATAGGAGACAATGTTGGTCGGTCAAAAGTTACAATTATTTTAAATAGTTCTTTTTGTGCTCCCTATCCTGGCAGGATAACCTTTTTTGACTAGCCTTATATTAGGATCGTATTTACTGAAAAGATCTTTTTAATTTTAATATTACTTCATTTAAAACTTCGAGCTTAGTAAATGTCCCTGTAAAAGTGATATAGATCATAGATAATTCTGTCCCTTCTTTCCATATTTGATCAAGATATTCTTACCTACGAATAAGTAGGCTGTCTTAAGCAGCAATTAACATGGTAATTGCTTACTGAAAATTTAAATTGGGTTTAAAACTTATAAATCATAAAAAATGCTGGGAGAACTAAATAAAAAAGAGCTGATTGATCTACTCGAAAGCCAGATTGTTGGCAGGATCGGTTGCCATTTAGATGGTGAAACGTACGTAGTACCGGTTAATTATGTGTACAAAAACAACGCGATTTACGCCCATTCTGGGAATGGGAAGAAAATAGAGATGATGCGTGCCAATCCAAAGGTATGCTTTCAGGTAGACCAGATCAAGGATACTTTTCGCTGGAAAAGTGCTATTCTTTGGGGGGATTTTGTTGAACTGACGGGTGAGGAACGTCAACAGGCTATGCAGGGCATCATACACCGGATTATGCCTTTAACTAACCGGCCATCACAAGATAGCTCACATGGAATTAAGGTTGAGGACCACGATAGTCTTGTGGTATACAGAATTGACTTGACAAAAGCTACCGGGAAATACGAAACCCATAATTTATAACCTTGATATCATTTCACTTGTGATAAATTCCAGGTCATTACTTTAAAAGTGCCTGGCTGCTTCTAAGCCTGGCACTTTTAAAGTAATATCTAGGTTAAAAAGAAAAAAGTAGGTTTCATCTCGTTTTTTATGTTTCTTATCATTTGTCCTTTGGCTGTTGTTGCGTTACGCAATGAATCATTCCTCCATTGGCATATAAGTCTCTCACATCTATCCCAACTACGGTTCTATCAGGATAGAGGCTTTGTATGATTTTGTTTGCTACAGCATCATTAGGATCATTATAATTAGGAACCAGTACTTTTTTATTTCCTATATAATAATTTACATAGGAACCTTTGTAACCCAATTTTTTGCCATAAGTTGTTACCACATCATTTTGTGTTAAAGGAACCTTCACAATGTTATAGCGTATTCCATTTTTATCAGTGGCTGCATAAAGGGTACGAATATCTTCATCGGGAACTTGCCAATCTAGTAAATCATCTTCATTCATGGTTACTAAAGTTGTGGTATTACCAAACCGGGCAAAGCCATCTATGTGCATGTCCGTGATTTCAAGACCGGCCTTTCCTTTTAACCAAATGTATTTGGTTCCACCCAGGTATTTAGTGAAAATTGCTTCTGCTTGGGCCTGTGTCATATCAGGGTTCCTGTTGTTATTCAGGATAGCGCTTTTAGTTGCCAGCAGTGTTCCATTACCATCAATTTCAATAGCCCCACCTTCATTTATCATGACCTTATTCAGATCGATTTTTTCCTTGTTTTGATCATTGGCGATTTTTGCAGGAATGGCATTACAATTTTGATAAGCTGCTTTTTTGCCCCAACCATTAAAACCCCAATCTTCAATGATCAGCTGCCCTTTCTGGTCTCGTACATAGATTGGTCCATTGTCTCTGACCCAAACATCATCAGTTTGATGAATTTTAAAATCCACATTGGTTAAAGGAATACCTGCCTTATCCAGCAAGTGCATGATCCTCTTTTTTTCTGCGTCATCAAATGCAACAATATGAACATTTTCGCTTTCTACTAATGCTTGTGTCATTTTCACCCAGGTGTCATCCAGCCTATTGCGATAAGTAATACCGTATTGATATTGATGAGGCCACTGAAGCCATGTGCCTTCGTGCGGGGCGGACTCTTCGGGCATGGTATACATTATTGCAGAATCTGCAGGTTGATAATTTTCTTCACTCTTTTGACAGGAAGAAAAAGTAGTTAATATAGATATCATCAGAAATAGCATTTTGTTCATTTTTTAAGTTTAAACAGTCAATTGTTGACAAAGGAACTGATAATACAGATCGATCTGTTGTCCAAAATTGACAACTATTTTTTTTTAACCGGAATAAGGATTTCTGTAATGTAGTCATCCATGTTTCGGGTGTTAGAATCATTTTTCCCATAATGTTCTATAATAGGAGAACTATCAAATTCAAGTACCGGGTTAGCAAGCCAGTCTTTATAGATTTGCCTGTAGGTATCTTCTATTAAACTATAGCTCCCCTTATGGATGTACTTGGCATATCTGCCGCCAAAAATACTTGTCGAAAGGAATTCATTACCGGTAGGTGCGCTATCTATACAAGCTTCATACCTGCATTTTAATTTATCGGTAATTAATGGTTGATCCACTATGATTCCAAAATATGCTGTGGCATTGTCCTTTCCGGTAAGGGTATCAATTTTATCCCATAGTGACTCTATTTCGTCGTTGTTATAGTTTTTTGTTTGGATTCCAATGTAAAACACCTTCATTTCCTTTAAAAAAACCAGCTCATAATTTATATGTTTGTCTTCTTCCCTACTGCTATTGATGAAATTTTCAAAAACCATCAGCTTTTCTGTTCTTGCCTGAATGGGTGAAACTTTAAACTGTTTTTTAAAAGCTTTAGAAAGAGACTGCAAACTATCAAAACCTACAGCATAAGCAATATCAGTGATGGTATCACTGGTATAAATCAGTTTTTTGTAAGCATGCTCAAGTCTCAGTCTTTTTTGAAATGCGCCTAATGATTCGTTAAAAATAGCCTTAAATACACGCTGGACATTCCGATAAGAATAATTAGAGATGTGCTCTAATTTTTGAATCGAAACATTTTGATGGTAATGTTCCTCAATATATTTGATTATATGCTGAATTTTTTCCAATCCCATATCAAAAGTGTAACAGTCAAAGTTACAATTATGTGTTATTCAAACATTGATTTATTCGAGCCTAACTCAGCTTTTGCTATCGGATTTCGAAATATTACAGAGGAAATAAATTGGCTTTTGCAATTTTTTTAATTCCTTCAGGGTCTGATCACCGAAAGTAACCATCGGTGCATCATTGGGTGTCTAAACCTAATTTACTTACGCTTTCAACTGCTTAATTAGAAAATGTGGTCTTGGTTTATGTTGCTGAACAGGATTGAAAAAAAAACAAGAAAACAAATCTTATCATTTGAGCTTCTTCCCTTCGTTAATCACAGCCTGATTAACCTCCCTGATTCTTTCAATATCCATTTTCTCAACAGCGCGGTCATAGGTCAAAAGGCCATTGACTTCATGCTCCACATCTGTCGTTTGTGTATATACCGCGACACTTAATCCTTTATATTTCATGAGCTGCTCAACCTGATCTAGCAAAAGAATGTAGCGGTCTGTAAGCGCAGCTTTGGTAGGCTCATAAGCATAGGCGTTATTTTCCACAGGCCACATATGCCCCCTTACAAATAAACCCACGCCTCCAAATTCACCGAGTGATGCTGCTCGCTTATCATCAGGAACCGAAGCATCGTTCGGTCCGATATAGATATGGGTATCTACAAAATCGCCATTCCCAGGATCCCCAGCAGCTTTCTGGTAACCGGGATTGTTGTTGAAGCCAGAATTGCCATTTACAAGTCTTGATGGATCATATTTTTTTACCCAGTCCGTAATTTCTTTTACATCAAATGCACCCCAGTTTTCATTAAATGGAACCCAGGTAATGATAGAGGGGGAATTGTAATGATCGTCTATTATGGCTTTTAGCTCTTTACGGAAAACTGTTCGTGTTCTGGCTGTGTCTTCATGTTGGTACCAAATTGCCGGCATGTCCTGCCAAACGAGTAAACCCAGTTTGTCGGCCCAGTAATAAAATCGTTTTGGCTCAGTTTTCATGTGTTTTCTAATCAAATTGAATCCTGCTTTCTTGGTAAATTCCACATCATATTTTAGCGCCTCTTCTGTTGGCGCGGTCAGAATTCCGTCGGGCCAGTAACCCTGATCAAGTAGGCCGATCTGCATAACGAATTTGTCATTTAGTAACGGTCTTATTACACCGTTCATTTTACCAAGTTTCACATCACGCATTCCGAAATAACTGGTTACCTCATCGGTTACCTCCCCATTTTTACTGCTTAAAGTCAACTTCAAATCGTATAAAAAAGGCGCATCAGGAGACCATAGTTTTGGATTTTTAATTGGAATATAAAATGCAGTTCCGGCTTCAGAATTAGTTTGAGAAACCACTTTTTTTCCGTCAAGCACCACTGCAGAAACTTGAGCGGCGTCTGCATCCACCTCTACCTTCAGGCGGCTATTGGCCAAATCAGGCAGTAGCCGAATGTTCTTGATGTAATTTTTATTTACCGGCTCAAGCCAAACCGTTTGCCAAATTCCCGACGAAAAAGTATAATCGCCACGTGGACCATTTTTACCTGATGGTGCCCGGCCATCGTTTGGATCATGGGAGGCAACAATGAGTACATTAGTGCCCTTTTTTAAAAAAGGAGTGATATTCAAACTGAAAGCATCATAACCACCCGCGTGCGATCCCGCTTTTTGTCCGTTGACAAAGATAGTCGCATCGTGGTCAACGGCATCAAAATGAATGATTACTTGTTTATCTTTCCAGGATTCTGGAATGTCTAAATTCCTGCGATACCACATATTTATTTCCTGTTTTCTTTCAATTCCTGAAAGTACAGACTCCGGACAGTAAGGAACAAGTATTTGATCGGTTTTGCCGCCGAAGTTTATGGGTTTAGCGGGATTCAGGGCATTCATGACGTCCTTACCTCCTATATAGTCCCATTTTCCATTTAAACACAGCCAGTCCTTGCGCTCAAGTTGGGGTCTGGGATATTCCGGAAATGGAATTTTTGATTCCATAGCCACCTTGGTCCAGGCTGTGGGTAATTTAGCCGTCTGACCCGCTGAGCGCTCAACTGAAGCAAAACTGATCAACAAAAGGACGGCAAAAAAGAGAATTCCGATGTTTTTTTTCATCACGAAGAACATTGATTTTTGATTAGGCGTAAGCATTTTTATAAATATATAAATACGTTATGAAAATTTCGCTGTTGCTGCAGTTTTAGTGATTGCTAAGAGAAAACCCTGATCATTTCTATATAGAACTGCAGCTAAACCAGTGCACACGTTTTTAGGAGTGTCAATTTATTTCCTATAATGAAATCCTGGAATGGTCATTTAACCAAAAAATATCAGATTCATCACTGAGAGCTGCCTCATGAGTAATACAGGGTTACAAAAAAACACGATCACTGCTCAATTTCAGTATCAAAAAAAGGAAAATGAAATGGAGTATACTATCCTAGGACTTTCTAAGCATATTTCTGTAACTCAATTGCTGCTGTTACTTAGATTTCAATGATATTTCTTTTAGTTTGCGCAATTCAGCTGCTGTATCCGGGTTCGCTTGATAATGAATCGAATAATAGGACAATTCATTCAATCGACTAATATAGATAGACTTATCGTAATTGATTTTAAAGTTACTGATACTTGGATTGATCTTACTGATAGGCAGCGCAACGCTATTGATCAGCACATTACCAAGCACTGAAGCAATAGCACCATCTTTTATCTCTGTTAAGGAAGGTTCTTCATTCCCCCATTCGTCAACGAATTTACCTTCAGCGTTTTGTTTGTAATTTGTGTTTTTACGGGTATCAGGCGTGAAATTCTTTAACTGGTAGTCTTTCTTAGGTACCCGTATTTTGATTGATTTGATAGACTGGACAGGAATAGTTTCCATCCCTTTTTCAGAATTAATGAATACATGACTAGAATCAACTCTTTGTAATATCCCCTTATGACTGTTCTTATTTTTGACTTTAATAATAGCCAGATAAGGCTGAACAGATTGCGCATGGGCTGCGATAAAACTGGTCGCAGTAAATAAGATGATCAGGCAGATAAATGTTTTCATAGGCCAGTATTTTGCATTGAAATTTAAACGGTGTATTGTTTTTGTCCCAATATAAATCAATTTAAGTAAAAACTGCCATAGACTTAACCCGAAGGTTTAAGCAAAGCCCTATTTTTAGATAACCATGACTGACCAGTACTAGACTGGAAAAACCAAAATGATTGACCTCACTCCGCCAATTCCAAAACAACATCTAATGTCCTGATCATTAACACTAATTGGGTCAAGGCAAAATTGGCGAAGGGGGATCAGTTTGATGTGGTTTATCCAGGAATAACAGATTTTATAGTCAAATAAAAGTTAATTAGTATTAAAATATACTATAATTTAAATATTTAGTATATTTGTAATTCAATTATATCGTTATGAATTATCAACTGATCAAAGAAGTTATTGACCTTATGGAAAAATTTGAGTCTACCGTTGACTCCAAATCTTATACAAAAGATTTGATTGGCTTCAAACGGTGGATTTATGATGGTGAAAAAGAAGTGCAAAATCCCGGCTATGATATTGGTTGGATGGGGAAAGAAAATGGCCGAAGTGCAGATAGTGAGATCAACACCTTAATTGTTCACATGAATAGATACGCAAAAACCTATTCCAGATCAGCTATATGTGACTCAGCGTTCAGCACTCAAGAAGATTTTATATACTTAATTAATCTAAAGGCCTTTGGATCAATGACAAAAACCGAATTGATTAAAAAGAACCTCCAGGATAAACCTGTAGGTATGCAAATCATCAATCGCCTAATTGGGCAAGGCTGGATCCAGCAGCACGATTCTTCAGAAGATAAGAGAAGTAAAATCATTTCGATTACAACCAAAGGAATTGAAGCCCTGGAAGATATCATGGAAAAAATCAGGCAAGCCAGTCAAATTGTGACCGGAAACCTTAGCTATACTGAAAAAATGCAATTGATTAAACTACTTCAGAAACTGGATCGCTTTCACCAAGATATATATGATAAGAATATAGCGCCCGATCAACTTATCCATGTCGCTTATCATGATTTTTTATTAAAAAGCAATTAAAGCTATTGCATCTATCAAGAAACTTAGTAACTGAGATTAAAAAAACAAAACTCTTTCGTGAAAGCATCAGATTCAAAAAAAACTATAGCGATAATTGGGGCAGGAATTTCCGGTCTTTCTGCTGCCGCTTATGCGATGCAGGCTGGTAACGAAGTACATGTTTATGAAAAGCATCCTCAACCTGGAGGAAGAGCCCGACAATTCACAACAGAAAATGGCTATGTATTTGATATGGGGCCAAGCTGGTATTGGATGCCCGATGTTATTGATAATTTCTTTCAGGACTTTGGTTATAAAGCAAGTGACTTTTATCATCTCGTATCCCTTAATCCCCAGTTTGAAATGGTTTTTGAGGATGGACTGCTTACCGTTCCGGAATCTTACGAGGATTTAAAAAATTTGTTTGAGCAGTTGGAAACAGGAGCAGGTAAAAAACTTGATATCTTCATGAGCGCTGCAAAGTATAAATATGAAGTTGGCATGCGGGATTTTGCGAACAAACCATGCTACAGCTGGCTGGAGTTTGCATCTCCTAAAATTGCCAGGAGCGCTTTAAAACTGGATCTATTGTCAAATTTCAGAAGTTACATTAGTAAATATTTTTCACATCCCAAACTAAAAACCTTAATGGAGTTCCCTGTTATTTTCCTAGGGGCTTCTCCGAAAAATATTCCGGCACTTTATAGCCTAATGAACTATGGAGGTTATGCTTTGGGTACCTGGTATCCCATTGGGGGATTCTACCAGTTGGTATTGGGCATGAAAAAAGTAGCGGAAAAACAAGGTGCCATTTTTCATTTTAACCAAAACGTAGAAAAAATCGTTACTGAAGAAGGAGTTGCCAGGGGAATCGTCGTAAATGGGGAGTTTAAGGCATTTGATGTTATTATTGCTTCTTCGGATTACCATCATACCGAAACTCTGCTAAACAGCGAATTGCGCAACTATGATCAAAAATATTGGAAAAGTCGAACATTTGCTCCCTCTTGCCTGATTTACTATTTAGGGTTTACAGAGAGACTTCCTAATCTTAAACATCATACTTTATTTTTTGAAAATGATTTGGATGAACATATTAAGAGCATTTACGAAGAAAAAAAATGGCCTGAAAACCCCTTGTTCTATGTGTGCTGCCCATCCAAAACAGATCCTGATTTAGCACCCACAGGACACGAAAACATTTTCCTGCTGATGCCACTAGCAATCGGCCTTAATGATGATGAAAAAATTCGTGAGCAATATTTTCAGCATATGATCAAACGCCTAGAAAAGCACACTGGAGCAAAAGATTTATTAGCAAAACTAAATTACAAACGAAGCTATTGTGTGGATGATTTTATCAGCGATTACAATGCTTACGGAGGCAATGCTTATGGTCTGGCCAACACCTTGGGCCAAACTGCAGTATTGAAACCCGGCATTAAGAACAGACATTTGTCTAATCTTTTCTATACAGGACAGTTGACCGTGCCCGGTCCTGGTGTCCCTCCATCAATTATCTCCGGTAAAATTGTAGCTAACGAAGTAAACCACCTAAAAATAAAAAACGCGTGAAAAAATTATTTGATGAATTGGCTTATAAGGTAAGCGAAGCGGTTACGGAAAAATATAGCACCAGTTTTTCATTAGGAATTCTAGCGCTAAAGCCTTCCATTCGTCCTGCCATCTACGCCATCTACGGGTATGTGCGTCTGGCCGACGAAATTGTCGACAGCTTTCAGGGTTATGACAAGGCTTGCCTGTTGCAACGTTTTAAAACAGAAACCTGGACTGCCCTTCAAGAGGGCATCTCCCTTAACCCCATTTTACAATCCTTTCAGGATACGGTGAATAATTTTGCCATTGACAAAGCCCTGATCGAACAGTTTCTGCATAGCATGCAAATGGATTTACAGCAAATAGATTACAATTCAGATTTGTACAACCAGTATATATTAGGTTCGGCTGAAGTTGTAGGATTGATGTGTCTTCAAGTATTTGTAGAGGGGAATAAAGAAGCATTCGATAACCTAAAACCTTATGCCATGAAATTAGGTTCAGCCTTTCAAAAAATAAACTTTCTACGCGATCTGAAAGACGATTACCACGTCTTGGGACGCACTTACTTCCCTAATATTGATATGAAAACATTCAACAACAACATCAAATTAGAAATTGAAAATGAGATTCAAGCAGAGTTTAACGAAGCATTAACCGGAATCAAAAAACTTCCTGTTTCTTCCAAATTCGGCGTTTACCTGGCATACAAATACTACCTGTCATTGTTCAAAAAAATAAAGGGTACGCCAGCAGAAAAAATTATGAACCAAAGAATACGTATTCCAAACGGACAAAAATTCTCTCTTGCAATGACTAGCTATGTACAATATAAGATTGCCATACTATGATTTTAAAAAAAGTAATGATTTTGATTGTCTTTTTCCTGATTGGTATTTCTTGTTATGGGCAAAGTATGGATTTAGAAAGCATTAGGGCCAATTACAAAAAAGCTGTTTCAGACAAAAAAATCTGTCTGACAATGATCAAAGGGCTGAGTACAGGTAAGGAAAGTTCAGTACACCTCAGCTACCTGGGTGCTTTTCAAATGATATGGGCAAAACATATTACCAATCCAATATCAAAACTCAAAACCTTTAACAAAGGCAAAAAGAATATTGATAACGCGGTAATGGCAGAACCTAGCAATTTAGAAATCAGAATCCTCAGATTGTCGGTTCAAAAAAACAGTCCCGCTTTTCTGGGATACAAAAAAAATATTGAGGAAGACGAAAAATTTATCAAAACCAACAACAAAGACATTACCTCTACTCATTTAAAAAACATGATACAGTCGCTGATCTAAAAAATAAAAAATGATTTATCAACTTAATAGCGAGCAACAACTATATTGTGATATAGATAGAGCCTGGGATTTCTTTTCTTCCCCGCACAATCTTTCGCGTATTACACCCAAAGAGATGGGCTTTGTGGTATTAAGTAATCTGCCTGAGGCTGACATCTATAAAGGAATGATTATCGATTATACGGTATCCCCTGTGCTGGGTATTCCACTGAAGTGGCAGACACAAATTACAGCGGTTAACTACCAAAAAAGCTTCACAGATTCTCAGAAAAAAGGTCCTTACAAATTATGGAGACACCATCATGAATTTATCCCAAACCAGAAGGGAGTTTTGATGATAGATACCTTGGATTATGAATTACCCTTTGGTATCATTGGCGAGATGGTACACAGGTTTTTGGTGAAGAAAAAATTAACGTATATTTTCGACTACCGCCGTCAGGTGTTGGAACAGCTATTTAGTCCATTAAAACGTTAAAGATGAATTTCATTATCCTACTGGTAACATTTATATTGATGGAAGGTGCCACCTGGTTCATTCACAAGTATATCATGCATGGTCTTTTATGGGGATTGCATCATGACCATCACGACCACAGCACTGAAGGTCCTTTTGAAAAAAACGATTACTTCTTTGTAATTTTTGCTTTACCAGCTATTGCTTTGATCTATTTTGGTTCCCTAAATCATTATAATTACTTGTTTTACATCGGGCTTGCTATTACGTTTTACGGAATCGCTTATTTCCTGGTACATGACGTGTTTATACACCAACGCATTAAATACTTAGCAAATACCCAAAACCCTTACTTACTGGCTATTCGCAGGGCACACAAACAGCATCACAAACACCTGGGGAAAGAAAATGGTGAATGCTTTGGTTTTTTGTATGTTCCACTGAAATATTTCAAAATGTATTATAAAAATGCGAAGTAATGAAACCCTACACTTACTTATTAATAAATTTACTGACCATCAGTGTTTGCTTTATTTTCTCTTTTGATAAGAGAATTCAGTTCAACAAGCATTTTCCTGCCTTTCTGAAAGCGAACGTTTTAGTCGCTATTCCTTTTATTGCCTGGGACGTATGGTTTACCGCTCATCAGGTATGGTGGTTCAATACAGCTTATACTACGGGATGGGTTCTTTTGGGGCTGCCTATAGAAGAGTGGCTTTTTTTCATCTGTATTCCATTTTCATGTGTGTTTACCTATTTCTGCCTGGACAAATTCTTCAATCTTGGTTGGCTAAGTGCCTTTAACAACATTATTGTTTTTGTCAGTGTCATCGTATGCGTAGTTATGGCATTGATACATCATGATAAAGCCTACACGTTTGTAACAGCTATAGCAACAGCAACAACGCTAATTTATCTGCATTTTATAGTAAGAGTACCCTGGATAGGTCAGGCATCTTTTGTATTTGCTATTCTGATGCTTGGATTTTTTCCTGTGAATGGTGTTTTGACGGGTGCTGGTTTGGAATCTCCGATTGTGAATTACAATCCGAAGAACTTTTTAAATATTCGGATGCTTACTATTCCAATAGAAGATGCAGTGTATGGTTACACGCAATTTCTACTCAACATTTATTTTTTTAAAATATTTCAAAAACCTGCAGATCATGATGAAAAATAAAATCTTCGTTCCGACAATCCTCGCAATTGTAGCAATGGTAATTTTAAATTCATGTGCATCGGTGCCTAAAAAAGCAAAACCTGTTACCAATTTTGAAGTAAATCGCTATTTAGGTAGCTGGTATGAAATTGCCCGTTTTGACTTTCGTTTTGAGAAAGATCTGGATAATACTGTAGCACAATACAGTTTAGACGAAAATGGGAATGTAAAAGTGCTAAACAGTGGTTATAACTATAAAACAAAGGAATGGAAGTCCGCAAAGGGAATTGCTAAATTCAGAGGCGATAAAAACATCGGCGCGCTAAAGGTCAGTTTTTTTTGGCCATTTTATGCGGGTTACAATGTATTGGCGATTGACAATAATTACCAATATGCTTTAGTTGCTGGGAAAAATTTAGACTACCTGTGGATTTTATCCCATGAAAAAAGCATACCGGATAATGTAAAAACAAATTATCTTAAGATTGCCAGAGCTATCGGATACGATACTTCCAGATTAATATGGGTGAAACAAGATAAAAGAAATCCTGTTATCCATGAGTAGTAAAATTGCAATACTTTACTTTAGATGCGGTTTGAGTTCAGAAGATAATATTGGCTTTCTGGACACTCCAAAGCTACTGACCACCTTATTCAGAAATGGTATGGCTAGGGATCAATTGTTCAAAAGGTATGTAATAATCCCCAGTGTGTTTGTCCAGTCGTGCATTTACTTGTCAAGGATTCAGCGGCGGTCTTAGAGGACAGTTCGACCAGTTTTATACCAAAAGAAGATTTTCTTGAAGTTCTTTAGCGTTCTCCTCAATTTGCATTTAGTCTGTTAAAGGCATTAAGCCATGAATTCACCGTATTTGCCAATAACATTTCAGCATTTTCAGATGCTTCGGCAGCGGAAAGACTCGCAATTGCCCTCGTTGTATTCAGAGAAAAATCAAAACAAGGTCACAATGGCTCCTTACATCAAACCGAGTACTATGCCGGCAGTCCACTATTCGCCATGGGAATGCAGAATACATTGGTCTCCATGATCTCAGGCTCAGTGGTCAGGACGACCCACCTTACAGGGATGTTCACCGATTTGGGAACTGATCTTTCATTGGCCATGATTCAACGATGGAAACTAACGTTAAGGATAAAGCGTAGTATTTTGCTGAGGGCAGTCATCGTTAGCTTTTTTCTATTAGGCGGGGTTATGGGTACATTTTTATTTCTGTGGTATCAATTTGATGAGTTTCTATTACCCATTCTGCTTTTGATAATTGCCTTATTTTATGACTATTTCCGTTTTTATATCATCCGCTTAGTGCGTCGTTACAAATAACGAAAGCATATGAAAATTTATTTATAGAGCATTTGTTCATCAGTATAATAAGTGGTGGTGTCGTTCCATATTTTTACTTTAATGGTCTTTCCTGTAGGACTATTTTTTCTATCTGCATTATGGATCATCAATAAATCTGGATCAACTTTATCAAATTTTAAAGCGTTTAACTTTCTTGTTTCTTTAATGGCATCCAATAAAACATATTTAATAGTTTTATGAAGTATTTTTACTTTATCCAGGGGGATTTTACTTGCTATTGAAAAAGGAGAAATTTCTGCATACCAAAGAATTTCATCAGCGTAAGCCTCCCCGATCCCTCTAATCAGCCCTTGATCAACCAATATCGATTTAATTTCCTCTTCTGTACTGGATAATAATTCTATTAGATACTCAGAAGTCATTTCCTTGCTGAACACATCCGGAACACTTTCATGAACAGGTTTCAAACGAAATCTACTTAATTCCTGAGTATCCCTAACAGATAGCATTTGCCCACTGCTAAAATAAAGATTCAATAAATCGGAATCAGCATAATCTGAATTTTGTTCTATCACATGCAGCTGCGCAGAATCCGATAAACTCAACTCAAGAACAGCATAATTTTTGAATTGAAACCGTAAGGATAAACCTTCGCGCCATATTTTTTTCAATTCATTTCCAACCAGACTTTCCCTTAGTTCCAGTATAGAAACATTAAGACATTTTTCCTGTTGAATATCTACCTTATGCAGCACTCTATTTTTAAATCTTTTATCGAAGATTTCGGCACAAATCTCTAAATAAGGTAGTTCAAACATAATTTAATCAGGAACATGATGACGTTTGGTTTAAAGATACAATGACTTCAAGCGTTCTGTTCTATCTTTAGGTAATTCAGTATTGATCTAAATCAATTTTACTTTCCCTATCTACAAATGATTTAGCATCGTGATGTGGATTATCATCATAAATAAGGATGATTTTGATCACATTTTCAAAAGCCATAAGTATTTACTTTTATCATAGGATTTAGTCACAAACTATTAAGCCTTAATATCAATTTGAATACCTAAAATGTATAAAAAGAGATTAAAAAAGAAGTGGAAATGGCTCAGTATTCTCGGGCCAGGGTTAACCACCGGAGCAGCGGATGATGATCCATCAGGCATAGCCACCTACGCTCAGACAGGAGCCCAATTTGGTTATGGTCAATTATGGACTGCATTGTACATGCTACCCTTTATGACAGCGGTTCAGGAATCCTGCGCCCGTATTGGTCTGGTTACAGGGAAAGGAATAGCAGCAGTTGTAAAACAGCACTACAGTCGTCCGGTACTCTATTTCGTAGTTGGCCTGGTTGTAGTGGCAAATACCATTAACATCGGCGCTGATATTGGTGCTATGGCAGCAGCAGCACAATTGCTCCTTCCCTTACCTTTTATAGCCCTTACTTTTAGTTTTACAGGCACCATTCTACTCCTTGAAATCTTTACAAGCTACCATGTCTATTCGAGGATATTAAAATGGCTTGCGCTCACCCTGTTCGCCTACCCAATCACGGCTTTCATCATTGATCAGCCATGGGAAACTGTATTGAAGGCCACAGTAATTCCACATTTTGAGTTCAATTTTTCCTTCCTATTTATTATAACCGGAGTATTTGGAACCACAATTACCCCATACATGTTTTTTTGGGAAGCCTCACAAGAGGTTGAGGAAGAGCAGGAAAACGGATGGATAGAAAATGGAAAGGCCAAAATTAGCTGGAACCTAATCCATGCCATGCGTAAAGACAATAACATAGGGATGATCGTTTCTGAATTTACCACCTGGTGTATACTTTTAGTGGCAGCGACCGTCTTACACAACAGTGGAGTGAGGGACATTAAAAATGCGGCTGATGCGGCAAAAGCATTAGAGCCATTGGTTCACTCCTTTCCAAATGCCGGCTATTTATCTAAATTGATATTTTCGGTAGGAATCATAGGTCTGGGCTTATTGGCTGTTCCCGTTTTATCAGGTTCAGCAGCTTACGCAGTAGCAGAAGCTTTCAACTGGAAGGCAAGCTTAAATCTGAAATTAAACAAAGCGCATGGATTTTATGGAATCATTATGATCTCTACCCTAGTCGGGCTGGCCATGAATTTTATAGGCATTGATCCAGTAAAAGCGCTCATTTATACAGCTGTGATGAATGGGGTTGCCGCCGTTCCGTTACTTTTTTTAATCATAAAAATTGCCGCCAACGATAGCATAATGGGTGAATATAAAAGCGGCTGGTTATCTAAAATACTTTTATGGATGACTTTTATCATTATGGGAGGTTCCGCAATTGCTCTAATCGTATTGATTTGAAACAGGCCATCCCTGAGAAAAAGCTTAAAAGGCAAAAAAGATCATGTTCAGCATCATCCTCTTCAATGATATCAATCACGTTTTCCATCTTTTATTTACGTGAAATTTGTTTAAGAAAGTTGCTTTGTTCATCAATATACTCATTATGAAAACACTGTTATTGTTAACTGATTTTTCCCCAACGGCAAACCATGCAGTCGGATATGGATATGATTTTGCAAAGTTGTTGGAAGCCGAAGTGATCCTTTGCAATGTGATTAATGTACCTGCGGAAATTCCTCAATACGAAACCATACTGTTACCTTTTGGAAACTATGATCTGATTGAAGAAGAAAGCATAGAGGAGCTTAAAAGATTAAAAAAGCACCTGGAGCATCATGACCACGGCAAAGGATTTCATCCGCCTGTAAGTTACGCATGCAAAACCGGCGTGATGACAGACCAGATTGACAACATCGTTTCCAAAAGACATATAAACCTGATCATCATGGGAACCCATGCCAGTAGTGGACTTAAGCATTTGCTACTCGGTAATCATACCAGATACCTGTTAGATACAGCAGCAGTGCCGCTACTATTGGTATCGCCCAAGGAAAAACTAACTCAGATCAAATGGATCGCATTTGCTACGGATTTGAATACGGATGAGATTCCTACAATTAATAAATTGGCAAAATTGGCCAGTCTCTTGAAAGCAGAAATTATTCTAATGAATATTTGCCATGAGGATCCAAGCCGAGAAAAAGATATGCAACAACAGCAATTCCTTTCTTTGGTAAAAAAAGAATGTCATTACCCTATGATTTCCTGCCAATCCGCCGTAGATAAATCCATTGTAAAGGGCTTGGAAAAGCTATGCAATAATAGTGGAAAGGATGGGTTGTTAAGTGTCATTCACAAAAACCGGAATTTCATCAATGAAATTCTACTCGGTAGCCAAACGCAAAAATTAGCGAAAAGATTGGTCTTACCGTTACTGGTCTTACCACCTAACATTAATTAACTACAGCTATGAATTACCACCAAATCGTTGAGTTGGTTGGAGAAAATGAAAGTCTTTTCACTTACCAATGCCAGGCAGTTAGCAAGGAGACCCTTAGCCTTCCTGGACCGGATTACATTGATCGGATTTATGTCGCTTCAGCAAGAAGCAATCAAACACTGCGTAGTCTGCAAGCCATTTATAAATCAGGACGGCTCTCAGGTACCGGATACTTATCCATACTACCCGTAGATCAGGGCATAGAGCACAGTGCAGGTGCATCTTTCAGTACTAACCGCAGCTATTTTGATCCTGAAAATATCATCAGACTTGCCATTGAAGGCGGCTGTAATGCCGTTGCCGCTACCGCCGGTAACCTGGCCATTATCGGAAGAAAATATGCCCATAAAATCCCCTTAATCGCCAAGATCAATCACAATGAACTGCTCAGCTGTCCCAATAAATATGATCAGGTGATGTATGCATCGGTAAAAAACGCATGGAATACAGGAGCAGTCGCCATTGGAGCCACCATCTATTTTGGATCCAAAGGCTCTGGCCAGCAGTTAATTGCAGTATCCAATGCTTTTGAACAAGCACATGAACTAGGGATGGCCACCATATTATGGTGTTATCTGCGCAATGAAAATTTTATACAGGATGAAGTGGATTATCAAGCCTCTGCAGATCTTACCGGACAGGCGAACTACCTTGGGGTAAGTTTGCAGGCTGACATTATCGAACAAAAACTTCCTGAAAACAACGGGGGCTATGAAGCACTGAACAAGTATGGCAACAGTTTTGGCAAATATGTTCAGGAAATGTATACAGAGCTTTGTACGCCCCACCCCATCGATCTCTGTCGTTACCAGGTTTTGAATTGTTACTCAGGAAGGGTCGGGCTGATCAACTCGGGTGGCGCCTCAGATGGCACAGATGATCTTAAATCAGTACTTAGAACAGCAGTTATCAATAAGCGCGCAGGTGGTGCCGGAATTATCGCAGGCAGAAAAGCATTTCAGAAACCATTAAGTGAAGGCATTGAGTTGCTGAATGCCATCCAAGATGTATACCTGGATAAACAAATTGAAATTGCTTGAGATGGCTAAAAAACAACCTGTTTTGATACTGCTCAGGCATGGGCAATCCCTATGGAATCTAGAAAACCGCTTTACAGGCTGGAAAGACATTGACCTGACTGAGGTAGGAAAATTGGAAGCAAGCCATGCAGCAGTGTTATTAGAAAATGAGCATATTGAAATCGCATTTACTTCCTCGCTTAAAAGAGCGGTACATACCCTTGATATTGTTTTGGAAGCCCTGAGTTTAGAAAATATCCCGGTATACCAGAGCAATCAGCTCTATGAAAGGGCTTACGGGAAACTTGAAGGGTTAAACAAAGATGCCACTGCTTTAGCATATGGTCTGGAACAAGTCATGCTCTGGCGCCGCTCTTTTACCGTCGCTCCACCCGGTGGGGAAAGTCTTAAAGATACCGCAGAAAGGGTAATACCCTATTACTACACCCACATTACCCCAAAATTGATGGAAGGTAAGACTGTGCTAGTGGTTGCCCATGGGAACAGCCTTCGCGCATTGATGATGTACCTTGAAAATCTAAGTCCAGAGCAGATTTGCTTGACAGAACTTCCTACTGGAGTTCCAAGAAAATACCTCATGAACCCTGCGCTGAAAGTGCAGAAAGTCATGTTCATCGTTTGACTTTCGTGTCAGCCTCATCAATTTGTTTTTGCAATCGAGGAAACACGACACTATTTTCACAGGTAAACAACAAGGCGTCTTGATTTTGCTTCATGATTTTTACGGGAATATTCAGCTCCGTTTGAATTTTCACCCTCAATGCTTCCTGAGCACAAGGTTCTCCATGAACCAGCATAATTTGGGTGGGTGCTTTTTTAAACTTTCTGATCCAGTTCATTAATTCCGATTGATCTGCATGTGCAGACAAGCCCTGGACTTCTAGCACCTTGGCCTTAACCGGATAATATTTTCCATGGATCTTCACTTCATGTGCTGCATTCAGCAAGGCACGTCCACGCGTTCCCTCAGCCTGAAAGCCAATCATCAGGATGGAATTCCGGTTGTCGCCCACATAGTATTTCAGGTATTCCAATACCCGTCCACCGGTCAGCATGCCACTTGCAGCAATCACGATTTTACTACTTTGATCTTTAATGAAGCCTATGGTGTTGCTATAATCCTGATTAATGGAAATGTGGTTGTTCATCTGTTGAAATTCCAGCGCACTAATCTTCATGTAATCATCTGCATAGTTTAATGAAATACGGGTAGCAGCGGAAGCCATGGGACTATCCATAATGATCGGGAGGTTCAAGGGTATCTTCCCTTGTTTCTTTAAAATGCTCAGCATATAAATCAACTCCTGAGCCCGGCCAACTGCGAAACTCGGAATCAGTACATTGCCTTTTTGAGCGATCGTCTCATTGATCACAGCAGCGAGTGCATCATAAGGATCATGATCTCCATGAAGGCGGTCGCCATAAGTGGACTCCATAACGATAAAGTCAGCTTCAGTAAAATAATCTGGGCTGGCAAGAATTGCACTCTCTGGACGTCCGATATCACCTGAAAAAATGATCTTCTTCTCAAAACAAGTCAACTCCACCGAACTGGCGCCGAGGATATGTCCACAGGTTTTAAACTGAAAATGGATGTGGTCACTTAAACGAACAAAAACATTGGGGTCCCGGACCCTAAAATACTTAAATGATGCCTTTGCGTCATCAATGGTATACAAAGGCTTGGCCGGACTATGTTTGGTATAATGATGCCTGTTGGCATTTTCTGCATCCTCTTCTTGTATTTTGGCACTATCGAGTAGAATGAGCTGTGCCAATTCATTTGTAGGACCCGTCATGAAAATATCCCCTTTAAACCCTCTTTTTACCAATAAAGGAATGTATCCGCAATGATCAAGATGCGCATGGGTAAGAATAATCAGGTCGATCTCCGAAGGATCAAAACCTAAACCATGCCAGTTCTGTTCACGCAATGATTTAATGCCCTGGAACAACCCACAGTCAATCAATATGGTAAGTTCCGGTGTTTTTAGCAAATGTTTTGAGCCGGTAACTGTCTCTGCAGCTCCAAGCGATTGAAGGATAATTTCATTCATAACCGTATCAATTAGACAAAGTAAAGATGGTCGAATTTTGCTTTAAACAACATGATTTAGGACATGGCATTGGATGATTTAAATCACGGTTTAATGTGTGCCTGCTCATGATATCTTGATGCATTTAACTGGAAATTTATATCAAATAATCCCCAAAAAATCATGCAGACCATAGTGACCCAAAGCAGCCCGGCATTCAACATGCAACTAACCAAAGAGATTGCTACCTTAGGAACATTTGCTTATAAATTTACCTCGGATCGTCAGGACATCAATGACCTGGTTCAGGACACCTTGGTCAAAGCAATCCGTTATTGTCATCAGTTTAAGAGTGGTAGTAACCTAAAGGCATGGCTGTTTGTAATCATGAGAAATACCTATATCAATAACTATAGAAAAACCGTCATGGGCCGGGCAATTACGAATTCGATTGAAGAGGTAAGCACCTTGGGCCTATATCATCAAGTCACACAAAATAAGGGAGAAGGTAAATTTACACAACAGGACGTTGCTTCAGCAATGAAAAAACTTTCCAGAAAGCTTTACCAACCCATTGAGCTGTACATACTGGGTTACAAATATTGTGAAATAGCGGAACAAACCGGAATTCCAATAGGGACTGTTAAGACCAGAATTCATATGGGGCGTGTTCAACTAAAACAATTACTCAAAGACTATGATTATACCGCATAACAGAATTGTCACGCTAACCTTTTGCCCTGCCATTGACAAGAGCGCCACTGTACCAGCATTAATCCCGGAAAAAAAACTAAGCTGCAGTGCTCCCATTTATGAGCCCGGAGGTGGTGGAATAAATGTTGCAAGAGCAATAAAAAGACTTGGAGGGAATGCTACAGCCATATATCTGGCCGGCGGATATACCGGAAAGTTTTTTACAAAACTACTGAAGAAGGAAAATATAACTACCCTTCCCATCAAAACCATTAACCCAACCAGAGAAAACCTCGTAATAAAAGAAATGGCTACCCAAAGACAATACCGTTTTGGGATGCCGGGACCTGAAATCAGCTTTACTGAATGGCAGGATTGCCTGAAAGCAATTGAGCAATTAAGCGATGTGGAATACCTGGTCATCAGTGGAAGTTTGCCCCCTGGGGCACCAGCTAACATTTTTTCAAAAATAGCCAAAATCTGCAGGGCTAAAAAAGTAAATCTTATTGTGGATACTTCAGGTGAGTCACTCAGGCATGCTGTTGAAGCAGGAGTTTTTCTGATCAAACCAAATTTGAAGGAACTGGCTGCACTGGCTAACCAGGAATCACTTAGTATAGAACAAGTAGCACTAGCATCCAAAGCAGTCCTCAATAACTATAAATGCGAAGCAGTCATTACCTCTCTAGGCCCAGAAGGGGCTATGCTTGTCACCAGCCACACCATACTTCGGATTACTCCTCCACAAGTTAATGTACAAAGTACAGTTGGTGCAGGCGACAGTATGTTGGCCGGTATTATAATGGGACTTTGCAGTCAGAAAGACATGATTGAATCCGTTCAGTACGGTGTAGCCTGTGGGACGGCTGCCACTTTAAACCCAGGAACAGAACTATGCCATTTCAAAGATGTACAAGATCTTTATCAAATGATAAGGTGTAGCGCAGCCTCTTAATAGTGACATTCATATTAAGAAAATAAAACAAACTGACTTACAGTGCATTTAAGGAATTTCTCACCTTGAACAAGATGGCAATTCACCCTCTATTAATGGAATTAATTGCTTAACTTTCAACCATAAAGATGCGGAATAGATCTCAAATACATTTGTAATATGAATACTGTACTCATCATAGAAGATAATGCAGATATCCGGGAAAGCTGCTCAGAGATTCTGGAACTGTCCGGCTACAAAGTTTTTACTGCTGGCAATGGAAAAACGGGGATTGATCTTGCTACCCGCCATAAGCCCGATGTCATTTTATGTGACATCATGATGCCGGAATTAGATGGCTATGGGGTTTTGTTTTTACTCAGCAAAAATCCTGCTACTTCAGAAATACCCTTTATTTTTCTAACCGCGAAGACCGAAAGGGTAGACTTCAGGAAAGCCATGGAAATGGGTGCTGATGATTACCTGACGAAACCGTTTGATGACCTTGAACTGTTGCATGCCATCGAAACCAGAATCAACAAGTCCCAAAGACAGAAGGACTTTTACGGATCTACATTAAATCACTTGGAGCAACTCTCCTTAGGTTCAGGCAATGGCATGAAAGAACTCAAAGAACTCATTGCCGGCCGGAAAATCAAGCGCATCAAAAAAAAACAAGTATTGTTTTATGAAGGAGATACCCCTCAGGGCCTATACCTGCTGATAGAAGGGAGCATTAAAACCATAAAACGTGCATTGGATGGCAGACAGTTCATTACCGGTTTATACAAACCTGATGACTATATTGGGTTAGATTCGCTCCTGCTCGAAGAGCCTTTTACGGAAACTGCAGAAGTTATTGAAGATGCTGCTTTATGTTTATTGCCAAAGGACCTCGTTGTAAACCTGCTAAATAAATATCCTGAAGTCAGTCGACAGTTTATCAAAATATTATCCAATGACATCCACCAGAAAGAAGAACAACTGCTGGAACTTGCTTATCTTTCGGTGCGCAAGCGAATTGCGCAGGTCTTAATCCGGTTAAGTTGTAAATCACCATCAACTACCTTACTGAATATCTCCAGAGACGAGCTGGCTGAATTGGCTGGGGTTGCTATGGAAACAGTGAGCAGAACACTTTCAGATTTTAAGGAAGAAGGTTTAATCGAAAGAAAAGGCAATCAGATGGAATTGATTGACATTGGTCGCATCACCAAGTTGAAGAACTAAACTCTTGTGCAAAAGCCTGAATAATATACAACTGGTGACCGATTCCATCCTTTGCCCATTCAAAATTCATTGGCTTCTTATAATGTTTTTCAATAATAAGGGCCCATTTAGCTAATTTTTCAACCTCATAATACTCAAGAACAAACTTGCTCTGAAGATTTAAAGGGGTAATTATGCGCACTGTTGAATTAACCTCATCTGCTTCATCTGCATAAACCATCATTTGCGCTTTATTACCCAGATTCTTTTGAAGAATTGCTGTAGAACCTTGCTCAAGCGCTGACTTGGAGACTAAAAATTCATCGGGACTCAACTTTTCCTGAGCAGTGTCCACTCCCAGTCCCCAAATGCCAGATATATGCAGGACATCAGGGTAAGCAGATTCAGGTCCCGGCGTAAAACCAATACCGGAACAAGCAATATCTGAACGGATCATTTCTTGTATACCAACAGAAATGGATACTTTGTTATGATCAATACCTTTGTCCGCCCGATATTTGATTGCTCTATCGGTGTATAAAGAGGCATAACATTGCTTTACAGCATAAAGCAGTGCATAACTTCCGCGAATATTTAGATAAGATTCATGAAGGCCGGCAAAACTAGCTTCGGGTAAATATGCTGAGGTTGCACTGCTCCGTACGGCCACTTCCTGGATCCCGTCTTCAAACATCGCATCATAAGCTCCAATTATAGACATTCCAAGATCATTGGTCATTCTTCCAGCCATAAGCAAGTTTCTGGCTTGCTTTCCAATTTCTGATAAATTTGCATATTTCCGCTTATCCAGCTTTTTCATTAGCTCAGAAAGTGCAATTTCAAGATGATTGCAGCTCACAAAATAGGCGTACGCTGCAGCCGTAACCGCAAAACCCTTAGGTATTAACACCCCCTCGGATGTTAAATGACTGAACATCTCTCCAAGAGTAGCGTTCTTTTCTCCAACCTCCGCAAGATCATTATTATCGATTTCGCTAAACTTTTTTATGTAGTCCATTTTGCAAGATTTTGTATGATAATTATTGCTGTGAAAATACCAGAAGCGGAATTTTAGTATGTCTGGAAAGTTTCTGTGTATGGCTTCCTTTAAAAAGCCTTTCCAGTAAATTATGACGACGGTGACCTATCGCAATCATATCCAATTCTTTTTGCTCTGCTACCCACTCCAGTCCATTGTCGATGTCAATATTCCAAACATATTCAAACTTGATGTGCGGATAATTTACATCCATCGTTACACGACTCAAAAAAGCATCGATTTTACTCTGCATTTTACCATCAGCAGCCACTTCTTTATTGGTAATGTGAACAATGATGACTTTTGCATCAAAGGACGCTGCAAATTTTGCGATAAATTGCAGGGAAGCAATATCCTGATCATCAAAATCTGTAGCGAAAGCAATTTTCCGAATCTGTTTAAAATTCGCTTCAAAAGGTACTAGTAATAGCGGAATCTCAGCCTTTTCAATCATTTCCTTGCTATTACTTCCCAGTACAAACTGAGTTAATCCTCCTGCACCAGCTATCCCCATCACCACCATTTCAATCTTCTTCTCTTTAACCAGAGTAGAAACCACCTCATAAACCTCCCCTATACTGGTTTCGTAAGTTACTGTAGGACAATACTGTTCTTCACTAAAACATGATCCAGTCAGGGTTTTAACCAGCTCATCCAGATCACCACTAATTTCTTTTTTCAAATCTGCATAATCCATCAAAGGCCATGCGACCTGGGCTGCCATGGGCGCCTGCGCAGGTACTTTAATTGCATTACAAAGTAGTACATCTGCCTTCAGAACCTTTGCAAGCTCAAGGCCATAGCGCGCAGCATTTTCGGCCGGAACCGAGAAATCTGTTGGAATTAAAATCTTTTTCATCATACAAAGTTTAGGATTTGGATTAGGCTACAATGTTCTGTTCCCACAATCCGGAGGAAATACCAATAAGGGAATTGTGATTCGTTTTTTGAGCTTTTGTGTATAGCTGCCCTTGAACAATTTATGAAGTACATTGTGTTTCCGATGAACCATAGCCAGCATTTGGATTTGCCCATATTCAGCTAACCAGTCTAACCCATCCCCCACAGCAGTATCCATCACATGCTGGTAGTAGATCTTATGGTAATTTACTTTATTGGTTACTTCATTTAGAAAGACATCTATTTTATGTTGATTGTTGTATTCATTGTCCCGTGCTTTTTCGCTGATGTGTACAATTAAGATCTCCGCATTAAAAACCCGGGCAAAACCTGCTAAAATATGAACAATAGCAATATCTGTTTTACTCAGATCCGTTGCGAAAGCAATCTTATGTAAGCCCATAAACCTGCTTTCATCAGGAACCAGTAAAAGAGGTGTTTCGGTAGCCTCCACCATCCCTCTGCTGCTGCTGCCCAATAAAAACTTACTTAAGCCTCCGGCTCCGGACATTCCCATAACGGTTAAACTTACCTCACGATTAGCAGCAACATTTGTGATCACATCCGGTACACTGCCTACGCCCACAACATGTTCAACCAAGGGATGAAACGTATCTGGAGCAGTTTCAAGCTCATCCTTTTCCTTCAACCTTCCAGCCCAACGCTTTAGCTCCTGTTCAACTTCATATTCCAGGGTTTCAAACGATACTATGGGCGCCGCAACATGTGCAGCCAATGGAACATCCAGGGGAACCATAACGGCATTACACAGTTTAACATTAGCTTTGATTTGCTTGGCAAGATGCATCGCATAATTTGCTGCATTTTTTGCTGAAGAAGAAAAATCAGTAGGGACTAAGATCTTTTTCATGGGATTATTATTTTGTGTTTAATGGCCAAACTACAGTTCAAAGATCCTAACTAACAGCCGTTTAAATAATGACCCTCATCATCTTTAATCATGATTGTCCACATCAAAACAATTGATTAGCTCCGCTCAAAAAGCCAGCGAAAAGGGCGCAGTTTCTGCTCAGGTTTCAGGCCATACTGTTTGATACTTTTTTCCCTTATCAAAGCAATGGCTTCTTCAATACTATCGGTAACCAGAAAAAGGTTTGTATCCTGGCCCGCAACTGTTCCCTCTTTTTGCAGATGGGCAATATGTGCAATGAGTTCCTGATGAAATTCTTTTCCAAAAATGATTATTGGGAAATTACTGATCTTATGGGTTTGGATCAACGTTAAAGCCTCGAAGAATTCATCCATCGTACCAAAACCACCAGGCATCACCACAAAGGCAAAAGAATACTTTACCAACAGCACTTTTCTGATAAAAAAATGATTAATGCTTACCCATTTATCCAGGTAAGGATTGGGTTTCTGTTCAGAAGGCAGTTCGATGTTACATCCTACAGAGCGTCCATTAACATCTTTGGCTCCCCTATTGGCTGCCTCCATCAGGCCCGGACCACCTCCGGTCAATATCGTAAAACCTAGTTTTGCAAATTCTGCTCCTACTTTTCTTGTCAGCTCATAATAAGGATGTCCTTCTTTGAAACGAGCGGATCCAAATATGGTGATGCAAGGGCCCAGAAAATGAAGTTTCCTAAATCCACGGATAAACTCCCTCATGGTCTTTAAGGTGAACACAAACTCTTTCCATCTGGATTGCGGTCCATCAAGAAATACAATCTCGGATTTACTCATGATAATTTTCTAACTTTTTTTGTACCTAATAAACAGTCGACTAAAAACTCCTAGCTAAACCCTTGCTAACCCCTTAAGCTGCAAGGACAATAGTATTCGGAATATTCCTGACACCAAGAATGCAAAGGCAGTCCATACAACAATATTAATGTCCCCAAAAAAAGGATCTCCAATGATCAATACAGATAGGATAACAATCAGTATCCCTGTTAATAAAAGCCAAACCCAATCCAACACGCCATATGCACGCAGTTCTATAGAGCTGCTTATGGCCATAAATCCTCTGAAAAGCATCCATAAACCAATTATTATTGGCATAACCACCATTGTCAGTAGTGGGAGATTCAGTAGATAACTCCCTAAAAAAATATCGATCAGACCACCACTTAAGTTCCAGCCCCAGCCATGAAGTCTCTTGTGGTTGCTGATGGCAAATGTGGTTTCAAAAATTCCGGCGAAAATCATCCCGAAAGCAAACAGCAAGCTCAAAGAAAGATAGGAGGAAACAGGAGCTACCAGCATCCAGATTCCCAAAGCTATAAATAATATTCCTGAATAAAACATCAGCCACCAGTACTGCGAAGCATCATGATTAAGGTATTTTGTTTTCATGGTTTTGGAATTAATAAACAAATAATCGAGCTTATTGACGGTTCTCTTGGGATGTATTTCCAATTCAAAGTTTCATAAAACCGATAAAAAAATAGATGACACAGGTCATCCTATTGATTGATGCTAATCACCTGTTCATCGAAGAAAATAATTTAAGTTTGATTAAGATTTCTATAACTAACGCATCTGAATCAATTCAGTTTATTTCACTTCATCTTTTGATCATGAAAGCAATTTTTTATAGTACAAAAGCCATTGAGAAAGGTCTGATGCTACATGCAAATCAAAACAGGCATGACCTTATTTTTACCACTCGCACTTTAAATACGGAAACTACCGCTTACGCTAAAGAGACCGAAGCCGTTGTGGTATTCACCAATGACGATGTAACCGCACCAGTGATTCATAAACTGGCAGCCCTGGGGATAAAATACATTGCTACAAGATCTGTTGGAATAGACCATATCGATAGGCTTGCTGCAGAAAAATGCGGGATAAAAATCGCCAACATCCCTGCCTATTCACCACAGGCAATTGCTGAACATACCGTAGCGATTGCGTTGGCTTTAAGTCGTCATTTGGTGCAGGCAAGCCAGCAATGCTCACATTTTAACTTTAGCCTCAACAAGTTAACTGGGTTTAACTTCTATGGAAAAACAGTTGGTTTGATCGGTCTGGGACATGTTGGCAAGGCCGCAATTCCAATTTTCAAAGGCCTTGGATGTAAAATTCTTGGCTATGACATTATACCTCAGCAAAACCTCCAAGACATAAATGAAGTTGATCTGAACACCTTATACAAAGCTTCAGATATCATCTCTTTACATATCCCGCTAACAGAACAAACTAAATATCTTATTACCCAAGCAAGTATCGAAAAAATGAAAAGAGGCGTAATGCTCCTCAATACTGCGCGCGGAGGACTCATCAAAACCGCGGATGCATTAGAAGCTTTAAGAAATGGTCAAATAGGCTATTTAGGTATTGATGTTTATGAGAATGAGAAAGGCTTGTTTTTTGAAGATCATGAAACCGATCAGGTAGCAGATCCATTACTCTCAGAATTAATGAAAATGCCAAATGTCTTGGTTACCCCACATCAGGCATTTCTAACCAACGAAGCGCTGGAAGAAATAGCTTTAGAAACCATAAAAACCCTTGATGATTGGGATAAGTAGTCTTGTAAGATACTGTGCTCCAACAATTGTCTTTTAGAAGATTCACTATCCTTCATAAACTTCAAATAGTCTTCAGATTTTAATACCATATTTACATATGAAATTTCTAATCGTTGAAGACGAAGAAGGCCTGAGGAAAAGTATTGATCAGTATTTGACAGCTGAAGGGAACATTTGTGACTGGGCATCAACCTATGAACAAGGCTATCAAAAACTATCCATTTACGATTATGATTGCGTTTTATTAGACTTAACCCTACCGGATGGAGAAGGACTTCAGTTATTAAAGCACCTTAAAAAGATCAATAAAGCAGATGGCGTACTGATCATATCTGCACGCAATTCCTTAGATCAGAAAATTGAAGGATTAAGCATAGGGGCTGACGATTACCTAATAAAACCCTTTCATTTATCCGAACTTTACGCCAGATTACTGGCCATCGTCAGACGTCGTAATTTTAATGGGAATAGCCTTTTGCATTTCAATGAACTAGAAATTGATACGGTTTCAAAGGAGACCAAAGTAAATGGTCAACTCGTATACTTTACCAGAAAAGAATTTGACCTTCTGTTGTATTTTGTGGCCAACAAAAACAAAGTGATTTCCAAATCGGCAGCTGTAGTGCACATCTGGGGAGATGATGCAGATATGGCCGATAGTTTTGATTTTATTTATACCCACATTAAAAATGTTAGAAAGAAACTGACAGATTCGGGCTGCAAAGACTATTTTCAATCCGTTTACGGAGTAGGTTATAAATTCAGTGAAACATGAAATTATTTACCAGTTACAACAGAATCTTAGCTGTCATTACACTCACAGGTCTACTGGCCATAGGATTTCTATTTTATCAAACGCTGGGTCAATACATCAACAAGCAGATCGAAGATCATCTATACGAAGAACTTCTTGAAGTAAAGGACTTTGCGCATGTTAAAAACATTCTGCCATCACCAGATGGCTTCGATGATGTCATTGTGGAGTATAGAAAAATAAGCAGGCCTAGTCATAGCAGCAAATTATTTGCCGATACGGTTTTCTATAACCCCAAGAAAAAACACGAAGAATCCGCAAGATACCTGAAAACACAATTATTGATAAAAGGTCAGCGTTACGAGGTCATCATCACGGCATCGAAATTTGAGCGACAGGAACAAATCAAAAGCATCATCCTGATCATTCTATTACCCCTTGTGGTCTTGTTATTCGTACTCTGGCTGGTCAACAGAATCCTAATCAGAAGAATGTGGTTGCCATTCCGGCAATTGCTAACCAACATTAAAGCATTTAACATTAACAAGGAGAAGGTTTTTGAACCCATACGGACCAATATAGAGGAATTTAAAGAATTGAACAAAGCAGTTCTTGAGGTCTCCTTAAAGGTGAAGTCGGATTACAGGGAGATTAAGCTGTTTACTGAAAATGCATCACATGAAATGATGACGCCCCTTGCAGTGATCAATTCAAAATTAGACACCATGCTGCAGTTTAATAGCCTGGGCAAAGAAGAAAGTGAAATTCTGGCAGATCTATATAAAGCTACCTCCAAACTGACTAAGCTAAATCAGTCCCTCCTACTGCTGGTTAAGATTGACAACAACCAACTCCAGGCCAGAGAAGAGATCGACCTGAAGACCTTATTGGAGGAGAAGCTGGGCTACTTCCAGGAATTGATTCAAAAAAGAAACCTGAAGGTAAAGACAGAGACCGCCGCATTTACTCTTTACGCGAACCGTTCTCTTATAGAGATATTAGTGAATAACCTATTCAGTAATGCCATAAGACACAATTACGATGGAGGTTCCATACAGATTACTTTAACTGAGGATAGCCTTATATTTTCAAATACTGGTACGCAGACCAGACTTGATCCTTTAAAAATTTTTGAAAGGTTTTACAAAGACAACACCTCAGATGGAACAGGCCTGGGACTGGCAATTTTGAAACAAGTATGCCTAAGACAGCATTACCAACTGAGTTATCATTATGAACAAAGACAACACCAATTTAGAATCATCTTTAATAGCAGGTAAAATACAATTTAGATGACAATACGTTAACATATTTTAACAAGTAACTTCACAATGTCTTCAGAATTCCCATGGATATTAGATTCATATTTAATGAATTAAGGTCATGGACAGAAAAGATTTTTTAGCCAGTATCGGATTATCAGCAGCGACCTTCGCTTTAATCAATTGTGCAGGTTGTTCCAAAAGCTCCAACTCCCCCTCTGCTGATACTTCGGGGCCAACAGGCATTAACTTTACATTAGACCTTACTTCATCAGTTAATTCGGCACTAACCTCCAATGGAGGATACCTGGTTTCCAATGGAGTCCTTGTTGCCCGCAACAACTCTGGAGCATTTGTTGCAGTTCAAAGATCTTGTACACATGAAAGTTACGGACTAATTTACCAGGGAAGCGCCAACAGATTTTATTGTGCCAACCATGGCGCTAGATTTTCAGAAAATGGAAGCGTCACAAACGGCCCGGCTTCAAGATCGCTAACCACTTACCATACACAACTAACAGGCACTTCATTAAGAATCTACAGTTAACATTATGAAACTATTATTGATCACCTTACTTGGATTATTTCCCGCTGCTATCATCTGGAATGGCAATTTCAATGAAGCACAGCAAAAAGCTAAAACTGCACACCAACAAATCTTAATCAATTTCTCCGGATCAGACTGGTGTGGTCCGTGCATCCGATTAAGAAAAGAAATTCTGGAATCAGAAGCCTTTGAAAATTATGCTAAGGAACATTTAGTATTAGTACGTGCTGACTTTCCACGCCAAAAGAAGAATCAGTTGTCCTCAGCACAGGTTAAACAAAATGAGGAATTGGCAGAAAAATACAACCCTGATGGTAAATTCCCATATACAATACTAGTAGATGAAAATGGTAAAGTACTGAAATCCTGGGATGGCTACCCAAATAAAAGTCCTGAAAAATTTGTTCAGGAGATCAAAACCATGGAATCAGGTAATTAACTAATAATGAAGACTCCGGAATCTTGTCGCCGCGTTTTAAAACTGATGGGCAATCGTTTTGAGTTCACCGTAATAGCTGATAAGGAGACTACAGGCCAAAAGGCAATTGATTTAGCTATAGAAGAGGTTAGTAGGATTGAAGCATTGTTCAGCACTTTCAAAGATACCAGCCAAACTAGCCTAATCAATCAGTATGCTGGCATAAAGCCTATTAAAGTCGACGAGGAAGTGATCGGGCTGATCCAACGCGCTGTAAAAATATCCGACATTACTCAAGGAGCCTTTGACATTACTTATGGCTCTATTGATAAAAGCTTATGGAATTTTGATGTGAATATGACCTCACTTCCTGATTTTGAATCCGCACTTCAATCGGTAAGCCTGATCAACTACCAAAATGTAATGGTAGATAAAGTGAATTCAACAGTCATGCTAAAACACGAGGGTATGCGCATTGGATTTGGGGGTATAGGAAAAGGATACGCAGCTGACCGAGCAAAACAAGTATTGCAAAACCTGGGGATTAAAGCAGGTATTGTGAACGCCGCTGGCGATCTGACTACCTGGGGTATGCAGCCAGATGACAGGCCCTGGACCATTGGTATTGCTGATCCCAACCAAAGTGAACTACCCTTCTCTTCATTAAACATTAGTAACATGGCCATTGCAACATCTGGAAATTACGAAAAATTTGCCACCATTAACGGCCGAAAATACTCCCATACGATCGATCCAAAGACTGGTCTTCCAGTTAGTGGAATCAAAAGTGTGACCATCATTTGTCCGAGCGCAGAATTAGCTGATGCCCTGACTACACCAGTTGTAGTAATGGGCGTTAACGTTGGCCTTGACCTGATCAACCAATTGCAACATGTGGCTTGCATCATTATAGATGATGAGGACCGTTTGTATACCTCCAGAAATATTAATGTAAAACAATGATATGAAAACGTCCATTCCAATATCAGTACTGCTAGGCACTGGCTTTTTTGCGCTGAGCCTATTAAGCGCATGTGCAACAGTAAAACCTTATCAAAAAAACAAACTCAATGATGCCGAAATGACGTTATCCTCACGAAAGGCGCAGAAATTTGAGCAAAGCTTCCAGTTATACCGCGAAGGTGGTTCAGGTGCCAATGGTGGCAAAAGCGGTGGTGGTTGTGGCTGTAACTAACTGAAGCCATGAGAAAAATCTATTTGCATGTACTCATGCTATTCCTAGGCGTTTTAGGTGCCAATGGACAAATTAAAATTAAACCCACTCCTTCAGATACCAGCAATTACCAAAGCAGAAAACTTAAAATTGATGAAATCAATCTGGTATCAGCATACTACAATCAGAATGGCAATAATTCGGCCGTTACAGGCGGTATTGGAACTGAAAAACTAACTGATTTTGCCAACACTTTTGATTTGCAGTTGTCTAAACTTAACAAAGCCGGAAATAAAAACACCTTTCTGTTTGAACTGGGCGTAGATCATTATACTTCGGCTTCATCTGATAAAATAGACCCAAGTACCATCTCTTCTGCTTCCATGGCTGATACGCGGGTCTACCCTTCCTTAAACTGGACACATAGTAATGAAAAGACCGGAAATGCTATTGGTTTTACGGGATCTTTTTCAACTGAGTATGATTACCAATCCTTAGGTGCAGGATTTAATCTTACCCGCTTGTCGAAAGATAAAAACACACAGTTTGATTTTAAACTGCAGGCATTTTTAGATACGTGGAAAGTCATTTTACCCATTGAACTGAGAGCTGCAGCGAGCCTTGGCAACGGAAGAGAATCCAGAAGCGAGGGATCAAGTCCAAGAAATTCATTCAGTGCCTCTTTCTCAATTTCACAGGTTATCAACCAAAAGCTACAGGCGATGATCATAGTTGAGCCGGCTTACCAAAAAGGTTTACTAGCCACCAAATACCAGCGTGATTACTTTACAGATGGTTCTTTAAGAGCTGAAACTTTACCCGATCAGCGTTACAAATTACCCATTGCAGCCAGGTTAAATTACTTTGCAAGTGATCAGGTCATCATCCGGACTTATTACCGATACTTTATGGATAACTGGGGCATCAAAGCACATACTGCAGAAATAGAAGTTCCGGTAAAATTAACTTCATTTATTTCTTTGAGTCCATTTTATCGTTACAATAAACAAACCGGCACACGTTACTTTGCGCCTTATGGGCAGCATGATCCTTCAGCCGCATATTTTACCAGTGACTATGACCTGTCGACGTTAAACAGCGACTTTTATGGTGCAGGTATACGACTGGCACCTCCTCATGGTGTATTTGGCTGGCAGCACCTCAATATGCTGGAACTGAGATACGGACATTACAGCAGGTCTACTGGTTTGGTTTCCAACATTATTACCTTAAATTTAAAAGTAAAATAACAACCCAGGGCATCTGGAAAACAAATTTCCAGATGCTTTTAACGCAATCAACATGGCTATCATTGAACCGCTAAGAAATGACATTGACCACCCAACCGAAGTTAAAAAACATAGTGCCCCTATTCGGCTATGGCATTGGTTAAACCTATTAATCATTACCGGATCACTATTAACTGTGTTATTAAACTCAACCTTATTTGATGTAAAGGGCAATACCAGTTATGTGCAGCAACAATTGCAGGAATCTGGTGTATCGGTAACTGCGCTGCAAGCTAAAAGTGTGGCCCATGGCCTGGAAGATAAAGTTTGGGGCATCCATATCTATTTTGGTTATGCACTTGCGGCCTTACTCCTGTTTCGATTGCTGGCTGAACCTTTTCAACCTGGACAGCAGCATTTTTTTTGTAAGCTAAAGCATGCCTATCAAACTTATCGTAAGCACAGTAAAAAGTCTAACCTGGCCTTGCATGACCTTACAGTTAAAGCATTATACCTTATTTTCTACCTACTGCTCATCATTATGGCCCTAACGGGGCTTTCCATTGCATTTGACCAGGAATTAGGTATCAGCAAAGCGACAAGCCATTCTATCAAAGACTTTCATGGTTTTTGCATGTATTTGATACTAACCTTTATCGTCGTGCATATTGTTGGTGTGCTGCTGGCTGAAAGGAAAGAAAGCAAAGGTATTGTTTCGGACATGATCAACGGAGGTAAAGCATAGTATGGAAATTGAAGAACATTACACCAATAGAAGCGGTTGGTTAAGGGCTGCAGTTCTAGGCGCAAATGACGGCATCCTTTCAACCACCAGTCTAGCGATAGGAATTGCAGCAGCCAGCACTACACGTGAGCCAATCGTACTTGCCGCATTGGCGGGATTGGTTGCCGGTGCATTGTCTATGGCTGCCGGTGAATATGTTTCGGTAAGTTCCCAATCGGATATTGAAGTTGCTGATCTGACCAGAGAAAAATCAGAATTGGAAAACACACCTGACCTGGAATTACGGGAACTGGCCAATATCTATCAACACAGAGGACTTGATGAAAATTTGGCCATGCAGGTTGCTATTCAACTCACTGCCCATGATGCCCTTGGCGCACACGCCAAGGATGAATTGGGCATCAATGAAATCACTCAGGCAAAACCCATGCAAGCTGCTTTAGCCTCAGCAGCTTCTTTCACTATAGGAGGGCTCCTCCCATTATTGGTTTCCATGTTTGCGCCAATAAAATTAATGGTTATTTACCAGTATGGCTTTTCCATTCTATTTTTAGCACTATCTGCATTGGTGGCCGCAAAAGCAGGTGGTTCAAACCGAGGAAAAGCTGTCCTGAGGATTTGCTTTTGGGGAACTGTAGCCATGTTCATGACCGCCTTAGTTGGTTACGTTTTTGGGGTAAAAACTGCGTAAGCAGGAATCAAGCGAAAGAATGATCTGAATCACATTTTTCTTCAGGAATATAACCGATTTTTAAAGTATCAATCTTAAACAGATGCCTGCAAATAACTTTAATATTCCCGGATTATCGAAGCAAGAAGTTATTGCGTCAAGATCAAAAAATGGCGATAACCGTTTAACCTACAAAAAGGAAAATGGTCTTTTTGATGCCATTAAGAATCTGGCAAAAGAACCTATGGTCATTTTGCTAATGGCTGCTGCCCTGATTTATCTTATTAGCGGTAAATCAGGAGATGCTATTTTTTTGGCATCAGCTGTTGTTTTGGTAGCTACTATTTCTCTTTACCAGGACTCCAGAAGCAGAAATGCTTTGGAGAAACTAAAAACTTACAGTCAGCCACATTGTAAGGTCATCAGGGATGGTCATCTATCGGAGATTAAAAGCGAAGAAATCGTGATTGGTGATTATTTAATGATTGAAGAAGGCACTTCTATCACCGCTGATGGCAACATTGTTCACTCCAATGACTTTTCAGTAGACGAGTCTATACTTACCGGAGAATCCTTTGCGGTATACAAAGATAAAAACAGTGAAGATCACCAGGTTTTTCAGGGTACCACCGTAGCCAGTGGACTAGCCATAGCAATGGTTACAGCTATTGGCAACGACACTAAGTTAGGGAAAATCGGCTTAAGCCTGGAAAACATAAAAGAAGAAAAAACTCCGCTGGAAGTTCAGATTAACAATTTCATAAAAAAAATGGTGCTAGCAGGCGCCGTCATTTTTTGCATCGTATGGGCCATTAATTACTTCAATTCCTTCAACATACTGGATAGTCTTTTAAAGTCCCTTACCCTTGCCATGAGTATATTACCTGAGGAAATTCCTGTAGCCTTTGCCACTTTTATGGCACTGGGTGCATGGCGTCTGATGCAAATGGGTGTGGTGGTCAAACAAATGAAAACTGTAGAGACACTGGGGAGTGCAACAGTAATCTGTACAGACAAAACTGGAACCATCACCGAAAACAAGATGAGTCTTGCCAAACTTTACCTCTTGTCCTCCAATGAAATAGTAGACCCTTATCAGGAGCTTGACAATATAGAAAAAGAACTGATTCGAATGGGAATGTGGGCCAGCGAACCCATTCCATTCGATCCAATGGAAGTTGCCTTACATCAGGCTTATGTTACAACAACCTTACTGGACGAACGTTCAATGTATAAAATGATTCACGAATATCCTTTAGGAGGAAAACCTCCCATGATGACTCACTTATTCGAGAATGAAAATGGACTACGCATCATTGCTGCAAAGGGAGCGCCAGAGGCCTTAATTGCAGTCTCAGCTCTTGAAGATATTGAAAAAGAAAAGATTCTGGAAGCTGTCAATACACTTGCCTCACAGGGATACCGTCTTTTGGCTGTGGGCCAATCGAATTTTGAAGGAAGCAACTTCCCTAACCAACAGCAAAAATTTAAGTTTAAATTTATAGGAATGGTGGGCTTTTATGATCCACCGAAACCACATATTGAAAAAGTACTGAAGGATTTCTACCAGGCTGGAATTGCCATTAAAATCGTTACAGGTGACAATGCAGCAACGACCATGGCTATTGCCAAACATATTGGCTTCAGCGGATACGAAAAAAGTATCAGTGGTGATGAACTTATGAAAATGTCAGCTACTGAACTTCAGCAAACTGTTTTAGAAACCAATGTGTTTTCCAGGATGTTCCCGGATGCGAAGCTCAAAATCATCAATGCTTTAAAATCAAGTAATGAAATTGTGGCCATGACCGGTGACGGAGTGAATGACGGTCCGGCATTAAAAGCCGCACATATTGGTATCGCCATGGGAAAAAGGGGAACAGAAATTGCCAAACAGGCCGCTTCATTGATTTTATTGGACGATGACCTAGCCCGAATGGTAGACGCAATAGCAATGGGCAGAAGAATATACACCAACCTGAAGAAAGCAATTCAATACATCATCTCTATTCATATCCCGATTATATTGACCGTATTTATTCCCCTAGCCCTAGGCTGGATTTATCCCAATATTTTCTCCCCCGTTCACATTATATTCCTGGAACTGGTGATGGGCCCAACCTGCTCCATCATTTATGAGAATGAACCAATAGAAAAAAACACCATGCTTCAGAAACCGCGTCCTTTTTCTACCACATTTTTCAACCGGAAAGAATTGATCACAAGCATCCTGCAAGGATTAACGATCACCGCAGGAACTCTATTTATCTATCAATATGCCGTTCAACATGGTTATGGAGAACACCTCACAAGATCCATGGTATTTACCTGTTTAATCGCAGCAAATATATTACTCACTCTGGTTAACAGATCTTTCTATTATTCTCTGCTTACCACCATAAAGTATAAAAATAACCTGGTATTTCTCATAATTATGATCACTATACTTATTTCGGCTGCCGTCCTCTACATCAGACCATTAACCGCCTTCTTTGGATTTCAGTCACTGAGTTTAGTCCAATTGTCCCTTAGTATAAGCATCGGGTTCTTATCTGTAGTCTGGTATGAATTTGTAAAATGGAAAAAGAGGCTTCAGCCGACTAAGTCTGCCTAATAATGATGAATATGCAGTTAGTCTCTCTCTAAATTAAAACACCGATTCAAAACAATTAGATTAAGTTAAAATGAATAAAGAGGTTGACATTAACAAGCTTGGACTATCAATTTGTGCTAAAGCCGGCATCAAGTACATTACTTCAGGAGATTGCCAGTATCTTTCTATAGAGATTAGTAAAGCAGTGAATAAACCAATTAGCACAACTACACTTAAAAGAGTTTTTGGTTTCGCTGCTGTTAAATTTAATTTTTCAAAACATACAATGACAGTTCTTTGCGAGTATATCGAAAACCCAAAGAAATAATAGAAAAAAACATTATCACTGAACCGACCTCGCCAACCTATGTTTACACTTATTAAATTCATTTTGCCCTCTCAATTCGGGGTGGCAGTATTGCACACTCAACCCATAATATATCTTATCGACTATCAACCATAACCATTCTTAAATATCAGGCTATAAATTTGGGTCTGTATTACTTCAAATCAAAATGGATCAACCCATTTCACTCATTTGTTTTCTATTTTTCAATCGCAAAAAATGTAAAATAACTGCTCATTAATTACTACTAAAATAACAATATCACAGTACAAAACGAATCTTAGTGAAATGTCATCATACTATTATAGTTATATTTTTCTTCGACTATGAACTGCTGGGGTATCTGGGAGTCCACTAGAACATTTAGAAGTAATTTCAGCTGTCATAAAAGAGGTTTACAAGAAAAAAAGAAAGAATTATTTTTTTCAGAAAATCATTAAGTTATTCTATTAGTTCGTTCTCCGCCCGCAATTCTAGACCTTTGGGCAGTTGAACAAAAATATAAGTTATGGGACTCAATATTATAGTCTGACTTGGTTATTGGATAACGGTGTGATCAATAGGAAGAATATGATCAAAAATTGATAGAACCGAATGCACATTACCCATAAATACCTACTATTAAATGGTTTATAATTAGTAATAATTGTTTTTTATTTCAATAACTGTACGTTGTGGTAAGTGGTTCAGCCCAATTATCAGCAAAGTTATGATATTTGTTTCCCTATTAAAAATGATCAAAAAGTTAACCAGTGGACATACTAAGTCTGCAAATAAAAATACCAACATTTTTATACAGGGAGTGTCCTGTCGGTGGATAAGTGTAAAATTTAGAATGCTTCTCCAAGATTCAACAGTATTGCACTGTATCCTTTACTCATGCCATAATCAATACCGATATTGGTATTGGAAGCCTTGTTGAATTTGATGCGCAGACCTGTTCCTGCTGCCGGTTTCCAGGAGGTAAATAATGAGCCTGATCCACTGACCGTATTCACATTCGCAAAAACAACAAAACCCAGTAAGCCATTCGCTGTAATATCGCGACGGTATTCACTCTCGGCATAAAACAATGACCTGCCGCGGTACCTGTTCTGATCTATCCCCCTGGCTGACCTGTTGTATGGATCCCATCCTGTACTGGGCAAATCGAGGTAAGGAGTTTTGTTATTCAACACCGTCCAGAAATAAGACCATAAGGCGAGGGTATTCTGCTGGTGGGGCTTTGCTGGATTCATTGGGATGTATTTTCTTAGATCCAGGTAAATGGAGCTCCAGTTGTTGTTACTGCCCAAAAATGTTGGATTTACCCGGTAAACTAAATTTCCGTACATCCCTGGCATTGGATTGATGGAATTGCTTCGGGTATCATAGACAAGGTTTAAACTGACTCCCGATGAAAAGGAGTTTTTACCTGTACCATAGCGGTATCCCGAATACTGTTCCAGCTCAGGAAAGGAGTCCTCGGTACTGATGTTAAAGCGGTAATCGAGGTTAAAGCCAAGACCAGCATACAAATATGGCTTGATTCTTTTTAGTGCGTTCTGATAGAACCTAATGTATTTGTAGCTGAGCAAAGTCCGCTCCTGCTCCCTTTTTGACGTTCCAAGACCCCAAGTATATTGGGGATAGACCAGAAAGCGGGTATCTCCTTGTATCAGCCAGGTATTATCCGGCAGCCAAATGCCAGTCCTGATTGGCAGTCCAAAACGACTGCCGAGATTCCAGTAAGGTGTAAATGTCGCCGTCGATAGGTTTGTTGTCTTTTTGGGCCCCAAGTACATCGCAGCCGAAGTGCTGGTTATCAGTGCATTTCCGGTTCCACCGGGTGCAGTACCCCCGATAGGTAGAATGGAAAAATAAATCTTCTTGTCTTTTTCTTCCCGGATCTTTCCGGAACGGATGCGAATTAGCGCTTTGCCAATATCAATAAGGTCTGTTTGTCTTGCGGTATCTAAGCTCTTTTTGTTCTGGATGATTGCATCACCAGCATTTTGACCAAAGGAAGAAGCCCAGCAACAGATCAACAAATTGATCAGACACAATTTTACTATAATTTTCGGTCGCATATCGGCAGGATAGGATAAGTAAATGGCAATAAGCCTGCCAGAAACAACCTATTTTTTAATTCATTGTTAGATAAACTTCAATCGCAATTTTTTGTTATGATATTTGATTTTCCCGTGAAATATACCTTCCTTACCCACATGTTCAGGAACCTGTTTGTCTTCGTTTTGTTTACCATTTGTATAACCGGCTTTAGCTACGGCAGACAAGCCAGCCGATCGATCTCCGTTCATGACCCAGTAATGATCCGCCAACGGGATACATACTATATTTTCTGTACCGGAATGGGAATTCGCAAATGGTCGTCCAAAGATCTGAAGAACTGGAAAGCAGAAAAACCAGTTTTTGATACCCCACCAAAATGGGCGGTAAACATGGTTCCCGATTTCAAGGGACATATCTGGGCACCTGACATCAGTTTTTATAAGGGCTTGTACTATTTATATTACTCAGTTTCTCAATTTGGCAAAAACACTTCAGCGATAGGCCTTGCCACCAACACAACCCTTAACAGTGAAGATCCTGGCTACAAATGGGTTGACCACGGTGAAATCATCCACTCAGAGCCGGTTCGGGACAACTGGAATGCGATAGATCCGAATTTCATTACCGATAAAAAAGGAAAGCCTTATATTGCTTTTGGCTCCTTTTGGGGTGGGTTAAAGCTGGTAGCACTAGCTGATGACGGCAAACACCTCTCTTCCCAATCGCCTGGCATGGAAACCATTGCCGGCAGGAAAAAGAATGCAAACGACCCGAACCCGATAGAAGCACCCTTTATATTTAAAAAAGGCAGGTGGTTTTATCTTTTTGCTTCCATTGATTATTGCTGCAGAGGCCCCGAAAGCACTTATAAAATCATAGTCGGGAGAGCAAAGGATTTAAAAGGCCCCTATCTTGACAAAACTGGGGCTGACCTGCGAACAGGTGGCGGCACTGTTTTACAGGCCGGCAATGAAAACTGGTATGGTGTGGGTCACAATGCCGTATGCAGTTCGGATGGAAAAGATTATCTGATCTATCATGGCTACGACGCCAAAGACAAAGGATCGCCAAAATTGATCATCAAAGTGCTCACCTGGAAGAACGGATGGCCTGTCTCCGATGAGCAGTACAATAAATAATTACTAGTCATGGCTTAGGATCACTTTATCTTCAATTCGGGGATCAAAGGATCCGTATCAACTAATTCCAACTCCATTACCATGCTCAGGGTACCTTCTTTATATTTGAGAAAATGGGCTGTTTTAACGTGAGATTTGTAGGCTTCTTCTGTAGGATAAATTTCCAGAATGGTCAGGTGCGTGGGTTGCTCTTTCTCAAAAACAGCATGCAATATATTTCGGAGATAGTGGTTTTTCTACTATTTTGGTGGTGAATCCGCTTCAAACCTTAAAGCACTAAAAAAATAACCTAATAAACTACCGCAATGAACCCGCCTATTAGCTATATTCAGAAAAACATTTAGACTACCGCTGACCTAAGTACGGGGATCCCCCCCGCACTCGGCTTCAAAACCGGACGTGCCACTTTCATGGCATCCGGTTCCTCAACAATTTGGCGCTTATCATTCATACCTCTCCCGTGAATTTGGTGATGACAATGTGTATGTAGTAAGATGATATTTATTATTGCATTAAACGGAATAGTTGAAAAATCAATATTACCACCAAAATTGGGGAAGAGCTAGCAGCGCCGGAATCTCCATCAAGATATCATTAGAACAATAGGGTATTAATCTTTTTTATATATTAAGCAACGCTTATTCTTAAGCTGCTATTAAAGGAATCTCGATTTGGAAGGTAGTACCTTCATTTTCCTTACTGAAAACGGCAATTGAACCTCCATGTTGCTCAATAATCTGTTTAGAAATGTGTAAACCTAATCCCACCGATTTCTCGCCTCTAAGCCCAGGTCTGCCTGCTTTAGAAAACTGATCAAAAAGCACGGTTTGCAGATTGATAGGAATACCAATCCCCAAATCAGAAATTCTGATGATGCATTGATTTTCAGATTTGCAAACTTCAATGTCAATGGGCGTTTCTGGACCTGAGAATTTTAAGCTATTCCCTACCAGGTTGTCAATTACCCGCGTTAGCTTTGATGGGTTAACGGCAGCAGTAATAGCAGACTCAGCAGGTTTGAAATTAATAAGCCTTTCTTTGTTCAGTTTTTTTTGCCAGTTCTCATAAATCCCATTCATAAAGTCATTGATATTGGTACTCTGCAAATGGAAAGGGTTTTTATCGTTGTGAGCCACTTCCAGCAGGTCGTCTATAATGTGCTTTGCCTGGCGTGTAGAACTAAGGATCAGTTGCATGTCTACACTGTTTTTATGCTCCTCTTCATCTAACAGTATTTTTGTTAAGGCCTCTATATTGTTCAATGGGTTTCTCAGGTCATGCGCCACAAAACCAAGAATCTCGCTTTTTTGCTGAATAAGGATTTGCACTTCCATATTTTTCTCTTCCAGCTGTTTCACCTTAACAAATTGCTCGGATTTGTAGTAATAGCAGTATCTGGAACAGGCAAACATAAAAAAGGCCAATACGCCCGACATAATTACATTGAGCACCTTTTGCTGATCGCTAATGTCGGGAATGATCATCGCAGCGAAAAACAGGCCCACGATATAAATGGAAATGAGGATAATCTGTTTAAATTCAAGGGCAAAGAAAATACTAATTGCGACAACTCCGGTGAGGAATATAGTGAGTGTATTTTTTGGATTGAACATGGAGAACAGGAAGCTAACCGTAAAGGAGGTTGTTAGCAGAAAAATGCAAAATATAACCACAAGGATATTTCTGTTTAATGTTGTCCAGCGTGTAGATTTTGTTGCGAAGGTACTAATGATGGCGAAAAATGAGGCGCCTACAATCTGAACCCAGTTTAAAATGTTGTATTGCAACAGATTGGGCATAGCAACCAATTCTTTCTCATAAAAGATGGATGTCATCCTTACGCCAAAGGCAATAGCTATTAATACCGAACTTAATACGGTTACCTGTCTTACATTGATATAACTATAAGCCTCCTGAAACTGTTCGGAGTACTTACTCGGAATTCTGTATCTGAATAAATGAAGCACTTGTTTGTTTTGGTATGCAAAACTAACAAAGGAAATGAAGTTACATCACGATTATATTCCTTTTATTAACGGAAATAAAATAATCTGATAAATGTGTAGAAACCTGAGTTCGTTTAATAATTTGGAATATTTTAATTGGTTGTCCTGAAATTACTTGTCGCAAGGTCTAATCCAAACTTGGATGCTTACGGAATGTCTCTCGCAGTATCTGATTCTGAAGTGTCTCTACCTTTATCGAAAAAAGTCTGTTGACTACATTATATGACCTAAAGCTCTGGAAAAATTCGGCAATAACCACATTGGTTTCCGAGAGTAACTACTTCGATTTTTAAAATAATTATAAAAGACAACGTAATCCACATCATGGCAATTCCAAGAGAGACCCCGGGATCCGAAAATCAGTCGCCGAGGGTAGTGTATTGGAAAAATGGGGCAAAAAGTAACATTACCGACGGATCCAGAACCACAGCTAATGCAAAAATGGTCGTCAATGGTAACGATGTTTTACCGGTTTCCATGAACACAATTCAAGTAACAATGGAGTAGTGAAACTATAAAAAAATGGCACATTACAAAGCTTGTCTGATGCAAACGATGATCTGTTCCTGACGGGTTTATCAGTAAGCGGCAATGGCGAGTACGTAGTAGGAAACAATACCACTGCAGCTTTTCAATGGAAAAATGGGGTGCAAAAAAACATTAGTTTAAATGGCTATATCAATGACATTGTCGTCAAGTAAATAACCATCAGGAGCCAAAGAGCTATTATTCTAGAGATTTATGATAAAAGTTGCAGCGAAAACAAACTCATTTTTTTGCAGCTTTTTCCTGGCTGCTCATACCCCTGTTTACATATAGTAAAAGGGGGTTTAAACTAGCAGGAGAAAAAAGGCATTTAAAAACTGGCGTCTTCATCTTTGCAATCAACCTATTGAGCGTTCATAAAACCAATCAAAACTGAGCCCACCCAAAACACTTTAAGGTGGGCTCAGCATCTAACAAAAGAATTCCCATTAATAATTCCAGTTTAAATTTACATTTTATTGCCGGATTTAGTCTCTACAATTTCAGTGACAGGACTAAGTTCCCTGCGTCTGTCAGGATCCATTAACTCCATGAGTTTGATACCCAATAAACCGTCCATTGCAGAAGCACCATTAGGCCCACTGCTTCCGATCAATACATCTGGAATTAGCTTAACGTTACCTTTTGAAAGCTCTTCAGTAATTTTGTACCTGGTAAAGTTTTCTCCTCCCAAGGCCTTCACTGCAAGCTCATAAGCCTCGGCAGTTGACTTACCTACTGCAAGAATTTTGCCTGCTTCTGCGTCACCGGTCAATGAAATCATTTCCGCTTCTGCCGATGCCCGTAGCTTAATGGCTTCAGAATCGGCCTGTGCCCTGGCTTTAGTTGCTTCAGCTTCAGCATGAGCCCTCATTTTGGTCGCTTCGGCTTCTGCTCCGACCGCCAGTTTAACACCAGCAGCGTCACCTTCAGATTTTTTAACCGTTGCGCTTGCTGTACGTTCGGCGATCTCCACACTTTGCTGCGCTTTGACAATGTCCTTTTGCATATCGGCAATAGCAGTTTCTTTCTCCATACCCTGACGAGTTTCCTGTGCCTGTTTTTGCGTATTGTAAGTGACCTTCTGCTCCTCGGCTATTTTACGGTCGGTTAATGTTTTCATCAATGATTCCGGCGGAACAATGTCTCCGATCAGTGTATCTACCGCATTCACATTATACTCATCAAGGACCCGGCGAATATGTTCTTTGGCCGACTCCTGACGTTCCTTACGTGTACTGAGGAAAGCAATAACATCACTATCCTGAGCCGAGTTGCGGAAATAATTGCCAATCGTAGGTTCCAATACCTGAGAAACCAGGTTTACCATGTTACCAAAACGGGCGATTACCTTTGGAGCTTCAGTAGTAGGGACATGAATAATTTGCGACACATCCAGATTGAATGGAAAACCATCTTTAGAACGTACAGTAATTGTACATAGGTTCTTATCCAGATTGTGGGCCTCGCTGCGTGCAGATGCCCAGTTCAATACCAGGTTAGTGGTTGGCACGAGCTCCACTTTCATGATGTACTTATTGATGGGATATTTGCCCGGACCAAGCGGTTCCAGCCAAACACCTTTAGACCCTTTAGCTACAATGTTGCCATGTTTAAAGTCAACCCCTGTCAGATCGTTCCCATCATTCCCAACATAGGAAATCACAACACCTACATATCCAATTGCAATTTCGGTCATAGGAATTTGCTCCAGCTGAATCGCCCAGGGATTAAGGTTGTAAGAGCCCGCCAGAACCACCTGTGGCTGTAAACCGCGGTTTCCTCCCTTATTTATAAACTGGTCAAAATCCTGGAAGTTGTTATGCCCTTCTACCAGTTTACCTGCAATTTGGTTCTGCTCAATAGGCAAACCATCTAAGGTGGTTACAATCCCAACCATACTTTCCTGAATCCTCACCATTTCTGTAACAGAAACCTGGAACAACATCGTGTTGATCCTGTAAGAACCAGAAGTAATGTAGGACGTTTGCCTTCCCCTTTGGCCACCACTTTCCAGAAACTTAACTGCATCCTGGAAGTTGTCGCAGTCTACCTTTTGTCCAAGGATATTTCCCGTCGGTATTTCAGCACCATCCTTTGCCATAATCAAACCGATCTGACCTTCAGGAATTATCGTAAATCCTTCCATAGTTACGCTATACTGCCAAAACCACATCCCAAAATACAGTCCCGGAGCCAGCGTTTTCCCCTGAAATCCAGCCTCACCTTTAATGGCAATGATCCTCCCGTCCGGCAATTCTTTGTCTGCCCCATACAGGACAAATTTCTTGGTAACCAATCCGATTTTGTCTTCAGGTACCACGACCATTCCGAAGAAGAAACGTAAAATATATTTATTTAAAACTGCACACAACAGTGCCACTACAATCCACCAGTAATTAAAAATGAGCGCTTCCATAATTATACATTTTTATCTTTTTTTCGGCGGACAAACCATTCATCCGCTGCGATTTCGAGATCAAATTAAATGCTAAGTTTGGTCATTTTATAGTGATTTTGAATATATATTTTTATTGATTTTAAGGCATTAAGGGCGATTCAGGACGGATTTTTACAAAAACCCCACCTGCACTTGATTTTTCCTGAATTCGCTTGGTAGACTACAGGAAAACTATAAAATTTGACATTTTAACTTTTTCCAGCAGAGGTGGAGAATTAAAAATGAAGATTTGATAATTTACAGGTCAACATTTGTGTTTTGCAGGCAGGACAGTAGTTTAAAAAAAGGACAAAAAAATGCACAATTAGAAGACTGATCCTTTCCAAGAATACATTTAAATCTCACTGGATGCTTGCTCATTTCATTGCAAATAATCTACTTGCTCACAGGTTGACACATCAGTAAGAAACTAAAAAGGACATCAAGATTTATTCTTTCCGAGTCAATTAAAGAAAAAGCGCCTGTTCACATCAGTGGCAGGCGCGTTCATTAGCTGGTTAGACTAAAATTACTTTTTGGTCGTATCTTTCATCATGGTGTCTTTTACCATAGTATCCATTGCTGAAGAGTCCTTCATCATGGTATCCATAGTAGTCATCGATGAATCAGCCATCGTAGCATCTCCTTTTTTCTCCGATGTACAGGCTGCAACTGATAAAGAGATTGCCAAGGCTAAAAAGCCAAATTTGAATGCATTTTTCATAATAATTTTGTTAGAGTTAAGCTTTGTTTAACTTTTAATTCACTAATGGTCAAAAGGTAACCCATAAAAACTAAATATAAACTCAACTTACAAAGTCCAATTATCGCTATCGAAAACCATCTTTTACTAAAAAAGATAAAGGAAGTACCTGTTTAAACTATCATTCAGTAGTATTTTTGGCAAAAAAGCATAACCGAAATACATTCCATCAAATCATGAAGAATCATTTTGTATTCAATACCCTTCCTAAAAATGAAAAACAACGGATTTCAGCACTCCGATCTTATGGTATTCTACAAGGCCCTCATGAACCAGCCTTTGATACTTTAATCAGATTCGGCGCTCAGCTGTTTGAAGTACCCATTGCAATGATCACGCTGGTAGAAACAGATATAGTCTATGTGGTCTCAGGTAAAGGTATAGGCAAGGTAACCGAAGAACCGAGAAAGACCAGCATTTGCTCGTTGACCATCTTAAAGCACGAAGTAACGGTTTTTGAAGATACTAATCTATCCCCATGCCTACTCAGCAACCCATGGGTAGCCGGTGAATTCGGACTCAAGTTTTATGCCGGAGCACCTTTAAGCACTCCTGAAGGATTAAGAATCGGAACCATTTGTCTGCTAGATTTCAAACCCAGAAAATTCTCCAAAAAGAATAAATCTGTGTTGGAAAACCTGGCTTCATTGGTAATGGATATTGCAGGGCTGGTCAAAACAAAAAACGAGAGAAGCCCTCTTCTCCTACCTACCTAAAGCATCCGGTTCAAAATCCATCGAGATGGAATTCATACAATAACGTTTGTGGGTTGGCGCGGGGCCATCATCAAAAATATGTCCCAGGTGCGACCCACAGCGACCACAAAGCACCTCGGTTCGCTGCATCCCGACAGAATTGTCTTCACGATAAACGGTACTATTCTTCCGAATTGGTTCAAAAAAACTAGGCCAGCCACATGTGCTGGCAAACTTTGCGTCCGATTTAAACAAAGCATTTCCACATACCCTACAATAATAGGTTCCTTTAGCCTCAGCATCCCAGTACTTACCTGTGAAAGCCCTTTCGGTAGCTCCTTCCCGTGCAACCGCATACAGTTCAGGAAATAAGATCTTTTTCCATTCTGCGTTGCTCACATTTAGTTTTTTAGTATCCGTTCTGGAATAGTACGGGTTTTTAACGACCGGTTTACTTTGTCCATAGCTGCCTGAAACCACGAGTAACAGGATCAGCACATTTAAAATATTTTTCATCGATAGCTCATTTATAGATTAACCTTGTATTCACTTGCCCCGGTAATGTGCATGGAATGCTTATTTTGAGTATATAAAATAACTGCACAATCTTTAGCCTCCAGGCCCTTAGGTAACGCAAGCTCAACAGCTCCCTTACCCGCCGGGATGGTTTTGAAACTACGGACTACATTCACGCTGCCAAGATTTCGTCCGGCATTTTCCCCTGATTTTACCGCCGTCTTACTCAGGCGCTGCACAAGTGCAACATTAAGTACTACATCCTTTGTCTCACCCGAAACATCATATTGTAACTCAACGCTACGGTTAGAATTGATCTCAGCTTTTAAAACGATCTGGTTTTCAGCTGTTTTATTTTCCATACGATCAATCACCTTCTGTAATTTTTGTTCCTCTGATCCTATCAAATGAACCTCGCCATTCACAATAGCTTGCGGCGTATACACCCCATCTGCACCCTTGCCAGCTGCATAAAGGTGTTGTCTTGCGGTGTAGTGTGCTGAACTGAACTGATCCTTCCAACCTAAGTTGTCCCAATAATCCACATGAAATGCCAATGCATACACATTTGGCTGGCCAGAAAGCACCAGTCTGGACAACACCTCCTCTGCCGCAGGACAACTGGAACATCCCTGTGAAGTAAATAGCTCTACAACGGCAAAACCTGTAGATACAGGCTCAGTCCTGTTTGACCGGCCAGCTAAAACTGCACTTCCCATTAACAAGCCTGTAACAAGGAATATAAACAACTTTAATTTCATAGTGATAAAATTACACCAATTAAGGATTTTTCAATTTGTTCTTAAATACTTTTCTGAAATTTACCAGTTCCGGTGCAATCACATACTGGCAATAACGCTGCTCTTTGTTCCGGTTGTAAAAGTCCTGATGATAATCTTCTGCAGGATAAAAAACGGTGTATGCACTCACTGTGGTTACCACTTTACCTGGATATGCCTTCTCCTGGTTGAGTCTTCCAATATAATAACTAGCCAGTTTTTGCTGGTTGGCATTGTGATAAAAAATAGCCGAGCGATATTGCGTTCCATGATCATTCCCCTGTCTGTTCAGCTGGGTTGGGTCATGTGCGGTAAAGAACGCAGCCAAAAGCTCATCATAACTGATCTTGGACGGATCATAAATAACATTTACCGCTTCAGCATGTCCGGTTGTTCCGGTACTCACCTGCTCATAAGTTGGTCGTACCACCGTTCCGCCAGTATAGCCTGAAACCACTTTTATTACCCCCTGTAACTCTTTAAGTTGAGCCTCCACACACCAGAAACAGCCAGCGGCAAAAGTAGCCGTATCGGCTTGTTTCTTCTGTGCGGAAACATTTGATCCAAATAATAGGGCAAAGGACAACAAGGACAGGTATTTCAAATTCAACAGATTCGTTTTCATAATTTCAATTTTTATAAGCTCTAATTCTAAAACAATTTCAATACACATTTAGTTACGTATTCCTGCAAATTAAAGATGGTCATCAGGCCATCATTTTTAGGTGGGCCACATGCGCTTTAATCATGCGAAAGCCTTCGGCATTCCCCATTAGCATCAGTCCCTTTCTTCTGGCATTTAATCGGCTGATCTGATAAAGCAACTGCCAATGCCTAATGATCTCCTTCCAGGCAAAGAAAACAGAATGTACCGGATCGTACATGTGTGTAGGTTCACTGGCTGCCCCGTTAACTTCAATTACCGCAAAATGTTCGCCAGCATAAAGTTCTTCCCAGCTTTTAAACTTAATGTCCAGTCTTCCATAGTAAAACTCTGGGATTTTCTGACAAAACTGGTCAATGACAGTGCTCAACTCCTCATTGATCCGAAAGCTCAGATCAATAAATTTCGCCCCCCTGTTGTGACTGCCATAAGGCACCAATTCTTCACAAACTCCATCAGCCAATACCCGGTTCAAATCATTACCATACAATTTATTTAAAGCATCCAGTTGTAAGAATGAACGATCTTCTTTACCTAAAAGCATAGCAATAGTAGCGTTGCCATCTCCCCTTACTTTAAGAAATTCCTTTCCCACAATACCAGATAGCTGACCTTTGCGTTCCCCGGGGATGCGGTAATAGAATACACCGACCTCCAGTTCATAATCTATATACTCCTGAAGCAAAAAGTCCACCTGATTCTCTTCGAGGTAATTCCGGAGTTCGGGTTCAGATTGTAGCAGTTTCACTTTTACTCCTCTTTCCCCGATGTCAGGCTTAGCCATTAGGGGGAATCTCAGCCCTTTTAATTCCAAATCTTTTTCTACATCCTCTATTTTCTCGCCTGATCTGCAAAGCAAGGTTTTTGGGTAATATTTTCCTGGCATCAGCTCGTAAATACTGCTCTTTTTTCCCATTGCAAAGCCTGAATTAAGGATCAGGGGATTAGCTGCGCTAAAGAAAAAAAGTGAACGCGCTTTCAGACTCAACCAAAACCAATACCACATCACGGGAGCATAAACCAATTGAAGTGGCCAGTACTCCCAGTTAAATGTCCGTATCGCAGCTTTGCGAAACCATAACATTAATTTACCATCTGCTGGTTTCCCTAACTGTTGCAAATCCAGGTAAGTCATTTTGCCTTTTCCCTTAACTATGGCGATATTGGTAATACTTTTGGTCATCATTTTACCATGACGGTTTATCACCAGGTCCTGCTCCGGATTTCCGGTTCCGCCAAAGCGATGAAAGTCCAAAATGTCTTTTACAGCAAATCTCCGTTGATGTGCCTGCCAGTCGGAAAACCATCTTGCCCGCTGCAAGACTATATCTTCCTCATAAAGGGTTGCCGAAGACCAGATGTGTGCAATTGACGTAGACAATTCCTGCAGATATTTCTGCACTCCGGTCCAGCGGCACTCATAAAGCTTACCTTTCAGGTACAGGATCAAGGTAAAAGGCTCAACTTCCAGCAGATCATAGGTTTCAAAATAAAGCACTGGAAACTCCTGACTGAATATCTCCAACAGAATCAGCCCCCGACTTTTCCTGTAGGAAGATCTAGGGATGTGCTTTACAAATGCCCCATTGAGCAGTACCGCTACATCAGCATCACCTTTCAATGCCATCCAGCTCCCACCTTTATCCGGGTCTTTCGGAAAAGTCAACGTAAGCCCATTTACAACATAAGATTGCGGAGGCAATGCCTGGGCACGTGTTACCTGCTCATCCCTGTTCGAGGTCAGGTAAACTCCATTTTTAACCGGTAAAAAAGTTACTGTACACATGATTGCTTATGTTTTAAAGTGGAAACAGCCAAACCAAAATGAGCAGGTAGCTGGATAGAAGACACGCGCTCCACCCCAATACGCATTAAAGCCATATGATGTACTGTATGTTCCCGGTTATAAATCAATTCTCTGTAATAACTGCTGGGGACACTAAATCCAGCCTCATCGGCTAAACTATAACTCCCGGAAAGCTGCAATTGCCGATCTGGCTTGTCCAATGCCATTAGGGTTTCCTCCAGCTTCAGCAAGGCAAAATCTCTGCTGGATTCAATGGTATGATCTCTCTTGCGCAGGTCATAGTTCACATTTCCGTTGGAATACCCTTGGTTCAGCTCCAGGTAAAACTCAATCACATGCCTTACATGAGCTCCTATCGAAGAATTAGACATTATCCCAATCTTTTGGGTATACTGCTGATCACTTAGGCAATCCAGCATACTTTCCATTTGGATAAATAGGCCAGCTATGGGTTCTTTTAAATACATGGCATTAGGATTTATTTTTAATTAAAGAGCGGAGTTGAACACGATTGGCAACAACCAGGATCAAACAGCTGGCGAACACCAGTAAGGCCATCCCAAACAGTACCCCGTGATCATTCTGAACTACAATTCCTAAACTGGTCAGGTGAAAGAACAATGCCCCGCTCATCAGCCCCAATCCAAGTAATGCACCAAGACCCTTAGTTCTTGGTATCAAGATCAATATGGAAGCGATGAATTCCATTACACCTGTGCCGATTCTGCCCCAGGGTTCCATGCCAAGACGGGAAAAAATATAAATAGATTCCGGTGCTCCTGTAAACTTAAAAAACAAAGTTTGCAGCATGATCACCGCCGCAATTAAACGCAGTATCCAACCTCCGATATGTTTTTGTTGACTAGTCATGATTTCAAGGATTAAGGCTTTTCTTTAATTTCGGGCCAGTTCTCATCGGCTTTTTTGATGAAGGCTTCCTGGTCTTTAGCCCACAAGCCCTTCACCTTATTATTATAATTGAAGTAAAGCTTGTCCCCTACAATTGTCCAGGTTTCCGCCTGTGTCGGTGCCTTATGTCCCTTCGCAGTTCCATAGGCACAATAGCCACCATATTGTGGTGCAAACCGTTCAGGGTCTGCCATAAAATCCTCCCTATTTTCTTTATTTGCAAACAGCCATTTGGCTTCTTTCCAGGTATAAGAAAGGCTGTCATTTCCTTTTACAGGCTTTGATATTTTAAAAAATGCCACTGGATCATAGCCCTTAATGGCCTTCCCCGCTGGTGCAAATATTTCTGATTTTTGTGCGTAAACGCTGCCTGTGGTAAACCATACCAAAATCAAGGCACTGAATAAAAGTTTCATATGCATGTATTTTTAATTGTCGAATTTGGACCAATTCTGGTCAGCTTTCATTTTTAAACTTTGCTCTGCTTTATTCCATTCTTTCAGCGTGTTGTTAAAAAACTTATTGTAGAACAAGTACAGTTTTCCATTCAGCACTTTGAATGTTTCCGGATCAACCGACACCAGCTCGCCTTTGGCACCCATTGCGTAAGCACACCAGCCACCGTACTGCGGTTGGTATTTACCAGGATCAGCTTTAAAGAGTTCCCTATGCTCAGCATTGCTGAATCTATACATAACCCCATCAGCTGCGATAGCAAATTCCTTCTTCCCTGGTATAGCCTTTCCTGACCTGAAATAGGCTACAGGATCGTAGCCCTCAATAGCGAGTCCAGATTTGTCCAGGTTAATTTTTTGTTTTGAATGCGTTGATTGTGTAAATCCATTGCTGATCAGCAATGTGGAAAGCATTAAATAAACTAATAATCGTTTCATAATTTCAGGTTCTTTTCTCCCTTTGTCGCAACAACAACCTAAACCTTACAAGAAATTTCAATTATTTTCTAGCCTTTCCATTTCACCCCAAATACCAATTTAAGAAGGAAATAGAGGTGTTGTTTTATTTTTGACATTTCTTGTAAGGTTTGCTACAAGCAAGCGACTAAGCAGATATAATCCTATATTTAAGCAAGCTAAAGCATGTATGCAAAACAATAAGCAGGCAGAAATGCCCGATTTACCAGAGCTGACCAATCCGCGCCAGTGGGTCTGTAACTATGCAGATTACCTCTATTGCTACGCCATTATCAGAATCAATGACCAGGAGCAGGCGCGTGACCTGGTTCAGGAAACCTTCCTGGCTGCACTGGAAAGCTTGTCTCATTTTGAAGGAAAGAGCACTGAAAAAACCTGGCTGACAGCCATACTAAGAAATAAGATCATAGACCTTTACCGAAAAAAATCATCTGGTCTGTATTCCCAAAACGAAATTTTAGAAGAGGAACACGAACAACAGGATTTTTTTGATGAGCAGGACGGTCACTGGAATAACGCCTACCGACCACAGGAATTCGCAGCCGCTGTTGAAAACCCTTTACAACACAAAGAATTTGAGCGCGTACTTCAGGGGTGTATGAATAAACTACCGAATCTTTGGTACGCCGTATTCTCCATGAAGCATGTAGATGAGGAAAGTACAGAGATCATCTGCAGCACATTAAAAGTAACGCCAGCCAATTTCTGGGTCATTATCCACCGCGCGAAGCTCAGTTTAAGAGCATGTCTGCAGAAATATTGGATTTAAACCTTTTGACATGAACAGATTAATTAAAATCATATACAACTGCCGACAAGCGACTTTCCTTATCGAGAAGAAGCAACTCACTGAGCTGACTACAAAAGAAAAAATGGAACTTAGAATTCACCTTGCAGGATGCAGCATTTGCAAAATATTCCAGCGACAAAGTATACTCATCAATGGTATGATCAAAAAAAGAGTACAATTGGATACAGAAAGTCAGACTGAACTGGATGAAGATTTTAAAATCGCTTTACAAGAGAAAATTGACCAGCAACTGAATCAGAATTAAACTGCTGCCGTGTATTGAACGACAGCCATTACCGGACCATCTATAACCTCTACCTTATGATTTACCTTCAATGGAATTTGCGTGAAACCGCCTGCTTCCAGAAAAAAAATATTTCCATCAACAGTACATCTGCATTTCCCACGCAAAATCAAAAAACTTTCATATTCCTGTTCGTGGCTTTCTTCTTCAATGTCAAAAGTAGATACCACCAGCATCTGTTTCAATCCGCTCTCTTGCCCAATCAATTCACAAAAATTCTCTGCATGTAACGCTTCCGGGAAACGACGGGTTACAGAATCCAGCCAAGACTGAAGATCTGAATATTCATCAATAAGTATGAGCTTATCCTGGATAGCATTATCCGCCGCCAAAGTCACCAACTTTTGTTCAATCTTCTCCTTTAACCCTACAGAAGGCTCAACAGCATACTCAAATGCATAATTTTCAAGAGCGCGTTCAATTTCCTGAATTTCCATTTTCAATTGAGGATTCTTCAGTACCATCGATTGGACCATTAATCTTTCGGACTCATCAAGTAAGTTCAAAATGTAAAGTTCCAAAATACCACTTTCTATATAGGTTTGCAGGTTCACGGTCACTTAATATTTATGGTCATCAATTCAGCCCTTAACTTCATCGCACATGCTGACTTGCCTATGGAAAGTAATTCCGAGACTACCGCTATAGAAAAACCTTTGTTTACCATCAGGTCAAAAACACTTATATCTTCTTTATCTTCTAGATTTTTAATAGTTGCAAAGATATGATCTTTTGCCAGAGATCTGACAATGTTCATGATCCAGGTAAAGAAAGTAGAATGTTCAGGCCTGAAGTCTATGATATGATTACAGACCCTAATCAAAGTATCTGATAATATCTGTTCGGCAATGATTTCAGAATCAACCAGACGCGAAATCATTCCATAAATTGCTGCTCCATAAGTATCATAGAGCAAGGTTATACCTGACAATTCCATTTGTCGGATGAGTTCCACTATTTTGTCTTCTTCTTTTCTAGTGCAGGGATGCATGATTTCAAAGATATACATTTGAATTTGTTAAAGAAATATCAAATAAAAATGAACAGAAAAGAATATTCTTTTGTGGTGCTACAGATTTATCAGCTTGACTTTTTGATTGGATTAAAATAAATATCCCTACAATTAGTAACCATAAATAATATTAACGAGATTAGAATAACCCGAATAAAACACTGATAATCAACAAAAAATGTTCCTGTTCAAAAAATTAATATTTCTAATATTACTAATTTCGTCAATTTCTGTTCACGCACAGAGAAAAACCTGTGACAATAAAGACCGAAATTTGCTCTTTCATAAATTCAATTTCGATCTGCGCAGTGCTGTTGTGGTCATCAGGAACAAATTCGTCAGGTAGTTATTGTGTATTTCGGGATAGTGGTTCTTCCCGGCTTTTTTGGTTAAGTCGGTTTGAGCACTAATCTTCGCAGCAATTCGAAGCTAGCCATGCCATACATTTGCAGTTTAATAGTCTTTAGCTTATTTACATCGCCTTCTCCCGGGCCATTGCTCCGGGCTCGGGCTAAAATGGCCGCCAAACCATTTGCCGGGTGTGGTTATTAAAGAATAAACTGAATAGCGATTAAGGCTATATATTCATTAAATTTAATTTTGCAGTTCCCGCATATTTTGGTTCAACCGTTCAACTTGAGGTTCCCTATGAGTAAAAAAGCATATTTGGCCCTGTTTATTACACTGATCGGGTTTATTTTTTCCTGTTCTTCTGGTAATTCTGAAAACAATGATAAATCCGTTTCAACAGATACTTTTGACATTGAGTTGAATAATCTTGTTAATAGAGGAATAGGAAAAAAGGTACCCCATTATATAGATTCTATATATCGAACATTCAAGAATGTAAGTGCAGACGATTTATGGAAGAAATATAATTTACTGTATAAGTTTTATCTGGATTATGAATCTGATACAACTATCGCTAGGATATACGTAGACAGTATGCAATTGGTCACCAAGGATTTAAAGAAAATGCAAAAGGAACGGTTTGCTTTAACTTTTTTTGCATTCGGAGATCTAGCTCTGGCTGAAAAGAAGTACGTAGGAGCTTTTAGAAATTACTATACCGGAAGGGATTACGCCAAAAAAAAACTTAAGAAAAGTAGTCTGGCAAAATTTACCAATCAGCTTGCAATGGTAAGGTACAGTCAGCTACAGTTTCCAGGAGCAATTCAGTATTTCAAACAGGCCATTGCCGAGCTGGAATCTAGTGAAACAAAAACTAGTCCAGTAGCAGAGGTGATACTCCACCAGCAGATACTACACATGTTGGGCTTAACCTACGGACAACTGGGCACAAAACAGAGTAAAGACAGCTCGGTTTTTTATTTTCAGGAAGCCTTAAAAGTACTCGATCAAAACGAACGGATTTACCCAAACCATACGCCTGTATTTATGGCGGCCCGTGGGGAGATATATGGAGATTTAGGCGGCACTTACATGTATCAATTTAAGGATAAAGAGGCTGTCAATTATCTGATGAAAAGTATTGAGATAAACGACAGGTCTGGGTACAACAGATTTGATGCTGAAAGTTCAAAGATTGATCTTGTTTATTTATATACACGTTCTGGAAATTATTCCAAAGCCATTTATTATATAAAACAAATAGACGCAGAGCTGAACAGGATATTCATTAAAAAGGTTGACAAGACCGATTTGCAGCTAAACTTATATATTGTCAAATGGCGATATTTTGATTCTAGAAATCAAATAGATTCTGCTTACTCGTATCATAAAAAGTTTACGCTTTTTGTAGACTCCATGAGAAAAGCTGAAAAAGAGCTTAGACAAGTTGATATGGATGGATCCTTTAAGCTCCTGGTTCTAGATAAGGAAAGTAAACTAAGAAAAACCTATTTGATCATCACCGTCATATTTGTATTGATCATATTGGTTGTTTTAGTAGGAGTACTGAAAAACAGAAAAAAGCTAGCAAGTTTAAATGCAAAAATAACGGCACAAAATCAAGTCCTACAACATGCCATGGAGGCACTTCAACAAAGTCAGGATGAAAATACCCGTATGATGAGAATGGTTGTACATGACCTGAGAAGTCCAATGGCCGCTACGGTTAGTCTCGCGGATCTTGTCTTGGAAACCAATGAGCTTAGCGAGGACAACAAAGAAATGTTAGAATTGATTAAAGAAACAAATCTTCGATCATTGGATATGGTAGGGAATCTGTTAAGTATGAATAGCTCTTTTGAAGGATTGGAAAAGGATTCGATTGGGATCCACTCTTTATTAGAGTATTGTGTAAAAACCCTAAATCTTAAGGCAAAGGAAAAAGGTCAGAAAATAATTTTGAATGCTGTAGAAATATCTCTGATTGCAAACCGTGAGAAACTTTGGCGACTGTTCGGAAATTTAATAGGAAATGCAATAAAGTTTAGTCCTTCCGGATCAATAATTAATGTCGACGTTTTTAAAATGGAAAATATTGCTCGGATTCGGATTAAAGACCAGGGCATCGGAATACCTGAAGAACTGCACGATGGCATATTTAATTTATTTACAAACGCCAAGAGAGCAGGAACAGACGGAGAAGAATCATTTGGGCTAGGGTTGGCTATTTCGCGTCAAATTGTGGAAGCGCACAATGGGAAGATCTGGTTTGAAAGTGAACCAAATACCGGCACTTCATTTTACATCGAATTTCCAATATAAACCCCCAAAATAATGATAAAAAAAACTGCCCGGAACAATTCCAGACAGCTTATCAATCACTAATCAGCTATTTGGTAGCCAGTAGTTCATAGGTAGAGTTGTTCCATGCTCCAAAAGATTTCCTTGCAAGGGCTTTCGCTTCGGAAGCACTAATGTTACCTGCAATGGTTAGGTATGTATTTGAAGGTATAATGTTTCTGGCATAATATGCTTTGATATCATTTAAGGTTAAGGCTTTAAGTGAAGACTCTGTAATCGTTTCAGGATAATAACGCTCTCTGGCATTTACGCTTGCAATTACTGTTGCCAATGCGGTTTCAAAAGATGTTTGGTTTAAGGCTGGTTCTTGTATTGATTTTGCAAATATAGAAAGTGTTTTGATAGTACCAACAACCATCAATAGTATTCTCTATAATTTTTTACTGGCTATTTTTTAGGGAAATACCTGAAATAATTTAAGACGCGAGCTTCATTTAGCTCTACTCCTGCTATTGCAGCATTTATTTTACTGTTTTTTCATCGGGAAAAGATGTTACCAGATGTTTAAAAAGGCGGGATGGAAACCTGAATTGGTAAATTCGATCTATACGAAGATGATTTACGGCTTCAAGGCTAGGGAGTTATAAAAAAACCGCCCTGAGCAATAGCTATGACGGTCATAGGCAATCCACTTTGCTCCTTTCCAGTTCCCCGATAGGCTCATCTGCCATTTCGCTCCTGCTGACCATGAAGACATTTGATTATGGTTATCCCAGACCATGACCTTCCAGTAATAAACCTGAGTTGGAAGGAGTTTTAGTCCGCTGTATCTGATCTGGATTGAAGCATCCGAATTGACTTTTCTAGTGTCCCAGACATTACCGATATTTTTATCGAGCGACTGAAGATTGTCCGCAACCAGAATCCGATAAGCTGTTTGCATTACATGCTGTCGCGTTGAATTCAATTGCCATGCCAATCGGGGTTGCTGTATTTCAATGCCAAGTGGGTCCCGACGATATTCACATTTAAGCTCACTTACCACTAACTGCGCATAAAGTGGGCTCAGCCTAAATAGAAACACTAAAGTGATGCCTATTTTTTTTATCAAAGAAGCGCAAGAAATGGTTTGTTTCATCATAAGATTGCGATTAGTTCTTGAGCGCTGCTTCTTTCAAGAGTTGTCAGTATCAAATGATAAGTTTTAATTTGGTCAGAAACGAAAGTATAGTGATTGTCAAGTAACAAAATTAATCGTTAAAGCCAGAAGAAAAATATAGAATTTGATAATTTAAATATACATTTTGTCCTGCCCTCAAATGGATTCAATAGCAAGCAAAAGATAAATTGTCAACCTATGGCCGATTGAGCCCCATTGGAATAACAGTCTAAAAGCATTCGTTGGGGAGCACACATAAGCGCATCTAAATTTGCCAGTAAAAGTTGAGAAGAATCCCAAAATGATCAGCTGGTTTCGAAAATAAATGGGCTTAGGAACTGTCCTTATCATTCAAATACGCTACATCCAAAAATGTATGTCTGTCAACTGATGGTCCTAAGGTTGTTTTTGTTGGCTGTAATGTCAATAAGTAGAATTTAATCCGAAAATTTCATGAGGTACTTTAAATTGATATAAAAATCATGAATTGATCCTTATTATAATTTGGACTTAATCTAAATAAGTATATATTTGCGACATAAAAATGCCACACGGTTTCGGACCCGTGTGGCTAACCGGCAAGCCGGCTCACCTTTAATCGAAGTTAAAAGTAATGCAAGTTAAAAAAATTATGCTACTCAGCATACTAATGGCGTATGCTATTTTTTCCAAGGCCCAATCACAGCTGTCAAGTATTAGCGGCCAATTAAAATCATCATCGGGAGAACCATTGTCAGCAGCTTCCGTCAAAATTCAAAACTCAAACTACGGGACGGCATCTGACCAAAACGGATATTATAAGATCAGCAACCTGAAGCCCGGAACTTACCTCCTGCACATTACCGCAATCGGGTTTAAACCGGAGAAGAGAACCGTAAAATTGGAGGCGGGTACCGATTCAAAAGTGAATTTCAGTTTTCAGGAGGATGCCAAAGAAATGGAAACGGTTACTGTCTTGGGGCGCACAAAGGCCCAGGAGGTAAACCGACAGGCTTTCAATGTAACAGCGATTGATGCGACTAAACTGTACAACACCACATTGGATATCTCCGGAGCGCTGGATCGTGTCGCTGGTGTTAGGGTAAGAGAATCAGGTGGTGTGGGATCCAATTTCAATTTATCATTGAATGGATTTTCGGGGAACCACATCCGTTACTTTATAGACGGTATCCCAATGGACAATTTCGGGTCGTCATTTCAGATCAACAACATTCCGATCAACGTCGCGGAACGTGTAGAGGTTTACAAAGGCGTGGTACCGATGTGGTTGGGCTCAGACGCGCTGGGCGGTGCTGTTAATATCGTAACGGGGAACAGGCACCGGAATTATGTGGATGCCTCTTATTCCTACGGCTCATTCAATACCCATCGGACTGTAGTGAATGCAGCGGTTACTTCCAGAGCGGGATTGACACTACAACTCAGTGCCTTCCAGAATTACTCGGATAACAGTTACAAAACAGACTTAAGAACGCTGTTGCAGAATAGCATGGAGTCAGACAAAAGGGCGCCATCAGTCCGCAGATTTCACGATACTTATCACAATGAAACTTTGATCGCAAACGTCGGCTTGGTCAACAAGTCCTTTGCGGACAACCTTTTGTTTGGAATAACATTAGGCCAGAACTATAAAGAAATACAGACTGCAGCCAGACCGGAAAGCGTTTATGGCCAGTTGCACAGGCGCGGGAGGATTGTTATGCCAACGCTTAAATACAAAAAGACAAACCTGATTAAGGGCCTGGACCTGACGGTGAATGCCAACTATAATCTTGGATATGAAAAAACGATCGATACCGCTATGGCAGATTACGATTGGGACGGTATCCGGGATCCGAAGAAAACCAGAGGTGAACGGACAGATGGCGGGATGCTCTCTAAATTCAGGAATTACAATGGTCTGGCCACAACGATGTTGAGCTATAAAATTACTGATCATCATTCGGTCGCCATAAACAATGTGTTTTCAACCTTCAACCGAAAAACGGATGATTTGCTGTTCCCAGAGAAAAATGCATTGGATCCGGCAAAAAAAATGGATAAGAATGTCTTTGGTTTTGGTTATGGATATGACCTTGACAATAAATGGAGCGTTAGTCTCTTCGGAAAATACATCTATCTGAACAATGTAATCGGAAGCAGAAACATCAATAAATCGACGGATAAATTTGGTTATGGTATGGCCCTCGCCTATTACCTGAGTCCAAACTTACAAATCCGAACTTCTTATGAGCTGACCAACCGAATGCCTGAAGCAAATGAAGTATTTGGTGATCTGGAAAATCAGGCTCCTAGTCCGGACTTAAAACCGGAAAAAAGTGACAATGTCAATTTAGGTCTTGTGTATGGGTTTGAATTTAATGAGATCAATCGGCTTTCGATAACTGCAAATGCTATTTACAGGTATTCAGGTGACTTTATTTACAACAAATTTGTCGGTGGCACAAGTGGGTCCCAGAATTTGTTAATTGCGGATAACCGCCAGGGTGTGCGTACTACCGGAATTGATGGAGAAATCAGGTATTCTTATAAAAATTGGCTGAGTGTAGGTGCTACCGTTACCTACCAGATGTTAAAGAATCTTCAGAAATATGATCCAAAGCCGGGTGGTGGATTTTACGAGAACGAAAGCATCGTCTATCTGGATCAGATGCCTAATATCCCCTACTTTTTTGGCAACGCAGATATATCAGCTTCTTTCAAGGATGTTTTTAAAAAGGGTAACCATCTTACCCTGGGCTATAACCTATTGTACGTAAATTCCTTTTGGCTGTATTGGCCAAGTCTGGGCAACCGTTCCGGACCTGAAGACAAAAATGGCATTCCTACGCAGCTTGCCCATGACCTGAACTTTGTGTATAGCATCAAAAACGGTCGCTATAACATTTCTCTTGAAGCAAAAAACATTACAGATAGACCAGTATTCGACAATTTTAGCTTGCAGAAGCCTGGTCGTGGTTTCTATTTAAACCTTAGGTATTTCATCAACAAATCACAATAATACTAATTTTTAAAAAAATCAATATGAAAACAACAATGACCAAAACGCTTTTGGCCCTGGCATTTGCCGCAGTTTTAAGTTCTTGCGATAAAAAGAAAGACAGAGAGGCGATCCCGGAAAATCCTGGAAATTATGTACTTGCGGTTACACCGACTGCGATTGAAAATGTAGCCGACTATTTGCTGACTGCTTCCAGTCTTGATGAAGGTAAGGTCTCTATTGTAGGTAATGGCGTGGAACAGGATGGTACTTACCGTTATTATGTAACACTTGGTAATAAGTTTTTCAGTATGCTCTACGGTCAGGGAAGTCCTGGTGCCGTTACGGTTTACGATGTTAAAGCTGGAAAATTAAATAAGTTGAATGACTTCGTAGCGGCGACGGTCCAGGCATTTGCCCCGGTTAATGATGATATTTTAATGGTAAAAGTTGCCAGATCCTTTGCAGCTGCTGGCGCCAGTACTTTACATACCTGGTATATAGTGGATTCCAAAACCAATGTGCAGACAGCAGAGGGTACTATAGATGCGCTTCAGCCTGCCGGAAACGGGGAAATTGCTCATTTCAGCTGGCTGAAGCAAGTAGGAAACAAAGTGTTTGCGCCATTTTTCTCTATTACCGGGAGAAACTTCTTTACCAAATATCCGGATCAGGCTGGTATCGCGGTATATTCTTACCCGGGAATGAAATATGAAAAGACAATCAAGGATACCAGAACGAGTTTCATTGGAAGGTATTTCACTGATGGTCTTGGTTTAGTAGAAAATGGAGACGTTTATGCATTTTCATCATCAGTAGCTACTGACGACTCTAAACTGACTTCAACTAAGCCTTCTTCAATTACGCGCATCAAAGCTGGTACTACAGAATTTGACCAGAGCTACCTGATGAATTTTGAAACTGCATCTAATGGTTATGTGATCACCAATTGGCTATACATTGGACAAAACAAGTTTATTGCGAACATGGAACCAAAGGCAACTAAGGGTGCATATGTTACTGGTAAGTCTTTGGCCATTGTAGATGTAGTCAACAAGACTGTATCCGCTGTAACCGGCTTCCCTGAACCTGCTGCCATTGTAGACCTAACTGACAACAATTATAGTCCCAAAGATGGTAAAACCGGTTATGTCGGTGTGAACTTAAAAGATGGGACGACCTGGGTTTACAAGATTGATGCCTCCAATCATAAAGCGACAAAAGGACTTCAGGTAGAGGGCGGTCTGATCACTGCAATCCAACACCTGCAATAATAAACCATCCCCAAATAAAGCACACCTTAAATATTTACACCAAACAAATTAGCACAATGATCATCGAAAATAAAACTTCAACACCGAAAAAGAAGCGCAAAGATTCTCTTTTTAACAGGATTAACAAATGGCTGCATTTATGGTTGGGCCTGGTTTCCGGGGTCATTGTTCTGATTGTTTGTGTAACTGGTTGTATCTGGGTTTTCAATGAAGAAATTGAGAACCTGATCCATCCGGAAAATAAGGTAGAATGGCAAGACAAGCCGGTACTTACCCCTTCACAGCTGACTCAGATTGCAGCTTCACTTTATCGCGACAAAGTCCCTGCTTATGCGAATTACCATCAGGGAGAGGTCATCAACCTTAACCTGAGAAATCGTGTGGAAAAGGGAGGCCGCGGTGGTGCTGGACGAAGAGGTGGTGGCGTGCAACTGAAGCTCAATCCTTATACTGGAGCAGTGATCAGCAATACCGTGCGCAAGCCTGCTGAGGTTGACTTCTTTCGTTTTATATTGAACGGGCACCGCTTCCTTTGGCTTCCTTATGAAATTGGCAGACCTATTGTAAATTATGGGACATTGGTATTTGTGGTCCTGCTGATCACTGGTCTGATATGGTGGTATCCAAAAAAATGGAACAAATCCACTACCGATAAAAGTTTCAAGATCAAATGGGGAGCTTCTTTCAAGCGCGTAAATCTGGATTTACACAATGTACTGGGGTTTTATTCCCTGCTGTTTTTAGCGGCAATAGCGTTAACCGGGATGGTTTACGGCATTCAATGGTATAGTGAAGGTATGTACTGGCTAACCAGTGGCGGTGAGCAGCTTGGTGAATTCAGACGTTTGAAATCAGATTCCCTCCAGGTAGGTAAAATATACACGCCTGTACAGGCGATGGATGCTGCCTGGGAAAAAGTGATCGCTAAGAACCCCAGGTCTACGGGCTTTTATTACTCCTTTCCAGATCCTAAACGTGCCGCTGCAACGATTGACATCACGGTCTATCCAAGTTCAGGTCAGTTTTACAATAGTAAAGGCTATACCTTTGACCAGCATACGCTCAAAGAGCTGAAGCGACGTGATCCCTATTCGGTAGCTTATGAACAAGCTTCTTTTGGACAGAAACTGCGAAAAATGAACTACGATATCCATGTGGGCAGTATCCTGGGTTTTCCGGGAAAGGTATTGGCATTTTTGGCTTCACTGATCGGCGCAAGTTTGCCAATTACAGGTTTTTTGATCTGGTATGGCCGTAAGTTTAAAAAGAAAAAGAAAGGAACCGACAGCAATAACAAAGGTGGCGAAGGGAGGACTGAGCCAAAACGCAGCACGGTCCGCGCAGAACTTGAACCTGTAACCTGATATCTTGTAAACCTGTTTCAAGCGTCTCAGGTCGCAACTCAGCAAATAGTTAAGCCTCCAAATTGTAAAAAAAAGCAGACCTGACCAGGTGTCAACCTATGGGCGGATGAGGCCATTATGGATAAACCAGAAATGATCAGTGAAAGCGGAGGCGATTGCAGGACTTGGTTTTCGGGAATAAATCAAACAGAAAGCCGTGTCAGAGTGCTGCTTGCGCCCTGGAGGCCTGCATTATCGAGGTCATTTCTGTAGATTTCGATTCCGCCCATTTTGAATCGTATGACCCAGATCATTTCAGCTTACTTAAATCTGAAATGATTTTTCCGGTACCACAAAAAACAATACCTTTGCCCCAATAAAAACCCAATAATTGAGAAGATTAGTTTGTCTTTTATTACTACTCATGATCTGTATGCAGTCCTTTAATAAGCTCGGGATTATCCTTGCTTTTAAAATTAATCAGGACTACATTACTATGGCCTTTTGTGAAAATAAGGATAAACCGGAAATGCACTGTAACGGACGGTGTGTCCTGGCAAAAAAACTGAAACTGGCTGAGCAAAATGAAGAAAAACAGAGAACAGCGAATCTGGAAAAAGCGAATGTGCTGTTTTTTTGCAAATTGAACATGCTTGAGTTGAATGAATCCCAGCTTGCGCCTACAGTTAACGCTTTCAATCCTTTCTACCTAAAGTTTAAACCCTCTTCTTTTACCAACGACATCTTCAAACCACCTCAGGCCCCTACTGCCTAAGCATTCTTATCTTATTTAATCACAATTCGGGAGTATACCAATTTACCCATGTGCCATTTTATGGCCGAATTCGTGATGCAGCTCTGGCTGGTTAATTTGACCTGACCGGGCTTGCAGAAATTATCAATTGAATACAATGAAGCACTACCGACCGTATGTGAAAAATCGTACCGGATGGTTGCTTCATCAACCTATTTTATACTTTCAAATGAAAATCAATATTTTCAGCATATTATTACTATTGTTGATCAGTAGTACATCTTTCGCACAACTTAGCTCAGGTAATTTAAAAGGCCGTATCGTCACCACTAAAGAGGAAGCTGTTAGCGGCGCCACCGTTCAATTACAGCAGACAGCAATCAAAACGCAGACAGATTCTGATGGAAATTTTAGCCTTGACGCTATTCCTCCGGGCACCTATGTACTGGTGGTTTCAAATATAGGCTACACTGCCCTCAAACAAAACCTGATCATTACCGCAGGAAAAAATACCTTTCTCAATTTGCAGCTCTCAGAAAGTAAGCAGGAATTGAAGGAGGTGGCCATAAGTACCAACAAGAAACGCTACCAGGTAAAACAATCCAGCAGCGCTACCAGAATGGACCTCCGGTTACTTGAAACCCCGCAATCGGTACAAGTGGTATCCTCAGAGGTCATGCAGGACAAACAGGCTTTTACACTGAATGAACTTTCGGGTACTTTCACGGGTATGAAAGCCAATAATGGAAATGGCTCATTCAATATGCGGGGGTTTACTGCCTATTCTCCTAATGATGCCAGTTTCCTGCTCTACAATGGCATCAGAGGTAACCTCTTTCTATGGAGTCAGCAGCCACTATTGTATAACGTAGCCGCTGTTGAATTACTTCGTGGCCCCTCCGGAGCCTTGTTTAGTGAAGGGGCTCCTGGTGGTGTAATCAACTTTGTAACTAAGAAACCGCTTACCGAAAGCCGCTATAACATAGACTTGTCACTAGGTAGCTGGAAATTCCGTCGGGCATCCGCAGACCTTACAGGACCATTGACTAAAAACAAAAGACTATTGTATCGTGCCATCATAGGATACGACAGATCTGAAAGTTTCCGTAATGGTCAGGATAAAGAAAATATTTTCCTGGCGCCATCATTGACTTATTTGTTTTCAGATAAAACAAGTCTTCACCTGGAAATTAATTATGCGCATCAAAAAGCTGTTCAGCAGTATGATAATGGAACTTTTATCCGAACCAGGGCTGATGGCACTTTCGATTTCAATTATTATCCCAATAACCTGACCATCCAAAGCCCTACTGATTATGGAAAAACCAATAATTCATCGGCTACGCTGACCTTAGACCATAGCTTCAACGAAAAACTGAAACTAACAGTGGTGCAACGTGCAGTAAGAAATGTGTTGGACTTTACCGATCATATCCCTTTAGGAAAGATCAAAAATGATTCCATCAGCAGAGGGTACCAGGATTGGGAAACCGATCGCTTTAGTCTGCAAACCACGGCTTATGCAAGCTATGCTACGAAGACCGGGCCTTTTAAACATCAGGTCATAGTTGGTGCGGACTACAACCGTTTTGGTTGGACTAAAAATGACTACCAGTTTAAAACGTCTACCCGTATTTCAATTTTTAATCCTGATTACAGCAATGACATCCCGGGAGCTGATGTTCCGGCTGAGGAAGCGGACGACAACAAACGGATTACCAATTTAGCGGGCTTTTATGTTCAGGATCAGGTGAGTTTTGGCAGACACCTTAAAGCGCTGCTTTCTTTACGACACGATAAGTATGATGGAAAGGAAACCCCACTATCAGCAAGAGATAATAAACAAGGTGATGAACTGCAGGCCTCCGGATGGATTCCACGGGTTGGACTGGTTTACCTGCCTATAGAGAATATATCTTTTTATGGTACTTACCTGAGGTCTTTTAATCCTCAAACTTCAAATAATGTGCTTTCCGGTGGTCCCTTTCCTACCCGTACGGCCAGTCAATATGAACTGGGTTCTAAGGCTGATTTCTTTCATCAGCAATTGTCAACCACATTGTCCGTATACGAGATCAAATATGCAAACATCCTCACGGCCGCTCCTACTGAAGAAAACTCGCACCGTCAGGCCGCAATTGATGGTACCCGAAGCAGGGGTATTGAATTCTCTGCCTCGGGCACGGTTCAAAATTTTAATGTTATAGCGGGATATGCCTATAACGAACACCTCATTCTAAGCACAAGTGCTTATGGTAAAAAGGGCGATCGTTTTGCAAATGCACCAAAGCACATGGCCAACCTTTGGTTAAAATACAACCTCTATGGTACTGCACTAAAAGGTCTGGGAATAGCTGGCGGTGTACGCTATGTGAGCGATCAGGTTGGCCTGATCAGTAACCAGAACTTTGTGTTCCCGGAGTATACTGTATTGGATGCAGCCATCAATTACCAAAGGGGCCGTTATCACATTCAGTTTAATGCGTATAACTTAACAGATAAGCGCTATTTTACCGGTAGCAGATCAAGTACGGTTTCTGGCGGTTTAGGTGATCCCTTTAATTATAGAGTTGGAATAAGCTATCAGATCCGATGAACAGGTCAAAATCAATAACTAAACTGGCATTCTCCCTGCACAGCTGGCTCGGCCTGGTCACTGGGGTATTCCTGCTATTGCTGGGGTTAAGTGGCTCGGCACTGGTGTTTTTAAAGGAGATTGATCATGCGATCAATTCAGACTTACTTCAGGTGAAACCTACAGGTAAAGTATTGTCTTTAGATGCGCTTTACAGAAAAATCGGTACGGATCGTCCGAACTTAGCGGGTATAGTTTGGTTAAATCCTGAAGGGACTCCTGATGAAGCTTATGAATTCAGGCTGTATCAGAATGACGGAAAGCTCAGTACCTATGATTTGGGGATGATCAGCATCAATCCTTACTCTGGTAAGACGCTGCGTGAAGGAAATCTGAAAGACCTGAATCCAAGCGTCATGCATTGGATATTGCAGTTTCATTGGAGTTTTCAGCTTGGGCTACCGGGGTTGTTGTTGACTACAATCTTTGGTCTCACGATGCTTTTATCTACGATAACAGGATTGGTCATTTACCGAAAACATGTATGGAAAGTCCTGACCTTTAGCGAGAAGATCAAATGGAACAACTGGAGGACCAGGTCCTCAGGCCTCCACAGGGTTGTGGGCGTCTGGGCATTGGTTTTTAATGTGGTCATTTTCTTTACCGGTTTCTGGATGAATAAATTCTCATTGGATCGTGCATACTGGAAGCGGCAAACTGTTTCAGCTCCGATAAATACCTTGTCTTCCCAAAACATAGACCAGATGCTTGGTCATGCCAGAAAAGAAATGCCTGATTTAATACTGAAAAAAGTCTATCTGCCAACTCAGCCTGGAAAGAATTTCCAGGCAAGTGGCACCCTACCGGACCAATCTGCATTTTTCTATAACGGGAATTCCATTTCCATTGATCCCGGCACCGGTAAAGTGACTGCTATTGAACGCTTGGCTGAAAAAGGAATTTGGGAAAAGGTAGAAGCTACATTTTTCCCCCTTCATGTCGGCAGTTTTGGTGGCGTCCCCATCAAAATAGGATATGTGATCATCGGATTATTGCCTGGCTTGCTTTCCATTACAGGGGCTTTGTTGTGGTGGCGAAAAGTAAAAAAATACCATGTTTAAACTAAATGTACCTGGAAAAAGGTGGCAGGACCATTATGCATTCCCAACCTCATCCCCTATTGATCGGATTCAAAAACGCACAGGGTTGTTGTGCAAGGGTTCTGGAACAGATCTCGTCATGATTTTAGATTAGGTTACAAGGGTGATTTTCACAGATTGGGAAAATCCATATTAAATCACAATCCGTCAGGCGCTGCTAGCAGTTCCTGACGGGTTACCTTAAGCTAATCATTCAGCCCTCAATAATTAATATTTTATTCGAAATAAAGCGAAGTACCAGGCTGCAGCTCCTGCAGTAAGCTAAAAGCTGCCCCTCCTATAGGCGGCGAATGACAGCTGAAAAGCCATTGCTTATCAGGTCTTTTTTTGGCAATACCCAAATTAATTTATCCCTTTAAACAGTAATGGATTACACCGCTCCCAGCTAAGTATTCCAAAAAATAAAGTACATTTATATACTAATTATACTTAATCATAGTAATTCAATGACGGAATAATGACAAAATAAGTATATAATTATACTATTTTTGTTCAAATTAAAAAGTTATGTACTACGACTTAATCGCTGAAGTGATTTCCTTAGTTAAGGTGTATGAAGAGGAAGCCAATCCTGGTAGCCAGGACATTCACTTATTTTTAAAGTGGCTTAACCAGCGTGATCAGGCCAGCGGTTATTCGAGCCCGGCAGACCCGGAATGGGAAGGGAAAGCTAAAGGACGTTCTGCAGATAGCGTCATCAATACTTCACTGGTCCATCTTTACAGGTATGCAAAACTACAGGCAAAGGCAGCGATAGTGGGTACAGAATTTTCAACGCCAGATGAATTCATTTACCTCATCAGTCTGGTCTCTTTTGGGAGTATGACCAAGACAGCCCTCATAAAATTAAATGTGCATGAAAAATCTCCCGGGATTCAGATCGTGAACAGGTTGATTCACAACGGACTCGTGGAACAGGAGGCATTGGGGACCGACAAAAGAAACAGAATGATCCGAATTACATCAAAAGGGACTGAGATTTTAAATGAAAGCATGCAAAATATAAGAAAGGCAACCTTGAATGTAACAGAACCGCTTTCAAATGATGAAAAAATGGATCTGATCAGATTGCTGACCAAGCTGGAGACCTTTCATGAGTTGAAAGCAGCTACTAAACTATAAGCAATTATCCAAGCCAGTAACGCGGTTTTTACTTGTTGAAAACAGCCACATAAATATACACTTCAAAGCCAACTAAATTGAAACAGGAAGGACTAAAAATAGCCGTTATCGGTTCTGGATTCGCAGGAATCAGTTCTGCTGCTTACCTCGCAAAACAAGGTTATCAGGTAGATGTTTATGAAAAAAATGCAGAAATCGGTGGAAGGGCCCGCCAACTGGTTACCGATAATGGCTATACATTTGACATGGGCCCCAGCTGGTACTGGATGCCGGAAGTTTTTGAAAAGTTTTTTAATGATTTTGGTTATCAAGCCAGGGACTTTTATGAGCTGCAGCTACTTGATCCTGGATTTAGTATCGTTTTCGGCTGGAATCATGTATTGAACATTCCCGCGGATTTTGAGGAATTATGCCAGTTGTTCGAGTCTATAGAAAAAGGAAGTGCTGAAAAATTAAAACACTTTTTAACCGAGGCGGAATATAAATACAAAGTAGGTATGGGTAAGCTGGTTCATAAACCAGGACTTTCGCTAATGGAATTTGCAGATATGGACCTCATCAAAGGTCTTTTTAAACTGCAGGTATTTACCTCTTTCAGCTCACATGTTAAAAAATATTTCAAAGATCCCCGGCTCATTGCCTTAATGGAATTCCCGGTTCTTTTTCTTGGTGCGATGCCGGAAGAAACCCCGGCACTATACAGCCTGATGAACTATGCCGGTCTGAAGCTAGGCACCTGGTACCCCAAGGGTGGTTTTGGAACTGTTATACACGCCATGAAAGCTGTTGCAGAAAAACAAGGGGTAAAATTTCATGGCGATACTGCTGTAACGGCGCTAAAAGTGAATGGCAAACAGGTGACCACCCTAATTTCTACCGCAGGAAGCAAAGACTATGATGGTGTAATTGCAGCAGCTGATTATCATCATGTAGAAGAAAAGCTACTCAACCATATACACAGAAATTACTCAGAAAAATATTGGGACAAAAGAACCTTTGCTCCCTCCGCTCTGATATTTTATTTAGGGGTCGATACCAAGGTGAACCGCTTGCATCACCATACCTTATTCTTTGATGAGGATTTGAAGCAACACGCACACGAGATCTATAAAGATACGCAATGGCCATCAAAGCCATTATTCTACGTGTGCTGTCCGAGTATCACCGATCCTGATGTGGCACCAAAGGGCCATGAAAATCTGTTTGTTTTAATGCCGCTTGCCCCTGACGTAAAAGACCCCGAAGAGATCAGGGAACACTATTTCACCTTGATAATGGATCGGCTTGAAGCGTATACAGGAACGGCTATCCGCCAGCATCTGGATTATAAGAGCAGTTATTGTGTCAGTGATTTTATTGCAGATTACAACGCTTACAAGGGAAATGCGTACGGACTGGCCAATACCCTGATGCAGACCGCAAATCTGAAGCCTTCCCTGAAGAACAAAAAAATCGACAACCTGTTTTATGCCGGGCAGCTTACCGTTCCCGGACCAGGAGTACCTCCATCCATTATCTCTGGAAATGTGGCAGCTAAAGCACTCATAAAATACCTAAACAAATAACCTATGAAAGAAATCTTTGACAAGTTATCGGCAGAATGCAGCAGAATGATCACCAAACGTTACAGTACCAGCTTTTCATTGGGTATTTATTTTTTAAACGAAAAACTCCGTCAACCTATATATTCCATATATGGTTTTGTGAGGTTGGCGGATGAAATTGTAGATAGCTTTCATGACTATGACAAAGCTACTTTGTTGTCCAAATTTAGAAGAGACTGCTTTGAGGCGATTGAAGAAGGGATCAGCCTTAACCCGGTTCTCAATTCCTTCCAGCAAGCTGTAAATGAATACCACATAGAAAGAGAACTGATAGAATTATTTCTTGAAAGCATGGAAATGGATCTGCAGCAAGAATTATATACCCATGAAAAGTATGCGCAATACATCCTGGGATCCGCTCAGGTGGTAGGATTAATGTGTTTACAGGTTTTTACAGCAGGTGATAAAAAGCAATACGAGGAATTAAAGCATTCGGCGATGAAGTTAGGTTCCGCATTTCAAAAAGTAAATTTCCTAAGGGATGTAAATGCCGATTACTATACCTTAAGCCGCACTTACTTCCCAAATGTAAACTTATCCGCATTCACTAATGTAGAAAAAAGGATAATAGAAGAGGAAATTGAAGCGGAGTTTAAACTCGCCCTTACGGGAATCCGAAAATTACCTCCCTCCTCCAGAAATGGTGTTTACCTCGCTTATGTGTATTACCAAAAGTTATTTAATAAAATCAAAAACAGTACTGCAGAAAAAGTCATGACCGAAAGAATCAGAATTTCCAACGTACATAAATTCGGATTGATGTTTGATTCGATCATCAGGTACAAAACCAACACCATATGAAGCTATCGGTCTTTTTCATTACATTCCTGTTTGTAACGACATCTTCCGGTACTGAACCGGAAATTCAGAAAGTAAAAATGTTGTTCGAAGCATCAGCAGACAGTAAAGATGCAGCAAACCAGCTTTTAGGACTATTGTCTGCAGTGGAATCATCTTCTTCGCCCCTTTTGATCTGCTACAAAGGTGCTGCTGAGATGATGCAGGCAAAATATGTATTTAACCCGCTAAACAAATTCAGGAGCTTTAAAAAAGGCAAGCGATTAATTGAAGCAGCAGTTACAAAAGAACCGGACAATCTGGAGATTAGGTTTTTAAGGTTTCTAATACAAACGAACCTTCCGGGATTTCTCAATTACAATGACCATATAGAACAGGATAAGCGCTATTTGATCGCTAACTTGAAAGCAACTAAGGATAAAGAGCTCAAGCAAAAAGTATTGAAATACTTAGCTACTTCAAAACATTGCTCCATAGCAGAAAAGAAAGGACTAAGCACGTGATAGGACATTACAAAAACAAGCAAACCAATGGATAACTGGATGATTTATGTACTCATTACCACAGGCACCTTTATTTTTATGGAGGGTGTTGCGTGGTTTACACACAAATTTGTGATGCATGGATTACTATGGACATTACACCAGGACCATCATCAGAAAAAACCGCATTTCTTTGAAAAAAACGATGCTTTTTTTTTAATATTCGCCACCCCTAGTATTCTGCTGTTCTTTTTTGGGGCGAAAGAAGGATTCAATTGGATGTTTTACATGGGACTGGGCATTTTACTTTATGGGATCGCCTATTTTATCGTCCACGATGTGATCATCCATCAACGCTTCAAATGGTTTTCACGAAGTAACAACAGGTATATCAACACCATTAAAAGAGCACATAAAATGCACCATAAGCATCTGGATAGACACGATGGGGAATCCTTTGGTATGCTATTCGCTGCTCGGAAATACTGGCAACAGGTTAAAAAAAATTAAGATGGGACACTTTGATTACATCATAGCCGGTGGAGGATGTTCGGGACGAAGTCTGGCTGTCCGCATGTTGCCTTACCTGAGGGCCTTCAATAAGAGAGCATTGCTCGTAGACAAGGAGTTAAAAAAAGGAAATGATAAAACATGGTGCTTTTGGGAAAAGCATCCGGATACATTTGAGCCTATTGTCTACAGGAAATGGGACCGATTGTCCTTCTCCAGTTCCTTCATCGATCAGGAGTTGGATATCCAGCCCTACCAGTATAAGATGATTCGTTCGGAAGACTTCTATTGCTACACTGACGATCAATTGGACAAGGACGATCACATTCAGTGTATCAATGGAAATGTAGAAGAGCTATACACTAAAAAAGAGCTGGCGCATGTCAGGATAGATGGAGCGCTATATACCGCAGATTATATTTTTTCCAGCATTCCACAGGCCTTTAAAAAAAGACCGGACCGTTACCAATATCTCCTCCAACATTTTCAGGGCTGGGTGATAGAGACAGAGGGGCAGACGTTCAACCCGGATTGCGCAACATTGATGGACTTTAACACGCCCCAGCAGGTGGGCACTTCATTCGTTTATGTTCTACCCCTGGGTTCTAATCGGGCTTTAGTTGAATATACTGTCTTTTCTGAAAAAGAACTCCCAGCAGAATACTACAGTGCAGCACTAGAGCAATACATTACGGAACAACTGCATTGCAAAAAGTACAGCATCAAAGCGCAGGAATATGGAGTAATTCCAATGTCTGACCATCCTATCAGAAAACAACGGGGTCGTATTATTTATCTGGGTACCGCAGGAGGGTTTACTAAAGGATCGACCGGTTATACCTTTAGCTTTATTCAGAGGCATACGGCTGCAATTGTCGAGAAATTAATTAGACAGGGAGATCCAAGAATCCCACCTGTCACAGCACAGAGATTTAACACTTACGATGGCATACTCCTTCATCTACTAAGCAGGGGCCGTCTTTCCGGGGAAAAGATATTTTCTAAGATGTTCGAAGAAAATAGCCCTGTTCAAGTATTGAAGTTTCTTGATAATGACACTTCTATATTAGAAGAGCTGCAGCTCTTCAGTACATTACAAAAGAAGGAATTCGCCCTTGCTTTCCTGAGGCGTACTTTTAAATTAATGGGAATCAACTAACTAATGGCGCTTTCTAACCTTTGATCAAGCGATGGAAAACTGTCGAAAGAAGTATAACAGCACTAAAGAAAGAGAATTAATTTCATAATGATTAACCCCTCCAAAAACGGTAAAACGAAACCGGTATCAGACTTTCTCCTATCCTTTGTTACCTAGTTGTTCGGCCAAACCAATTAGCAGTCCGTGTTTCTCCCGAATGTAGCAGAGCCGATAAGAGTCCTGGTACTGAACCATTTCGCCAACGAGTTCAGCACCATGCTTAAGGAGTCTGGATACCAATTCGTCAATATCTTCAACAGTGAACATCACGCGCAGATAACCGAGTGCATTCACAGGAGCTCGGCTATGATCTGAGACAATTGGTGGAGCTAGAAATTGTGAAAGTTCAAGCCGGCTGTGGCCATCGGGGGTAACCATCATCGCCACCTCTACGTGCTGAGGACCAAGCCCGGTCACGCGACCGGCCCATTCTCCTTCGATCGAGGCTCTTCCCTCGAGCTTCAAGCCGATCTCGGTGAAAAAAAAGATAGCATCATCAAGGGATTCTACAACGATCCCCATATTGTCCATTCGCAATAATTTATTTTTTTTCATATTTTTTTATTAAAAGTACCTGAAATGCTACTTTAAAAAAGCATCCAAATAAACCAATATTTTTTGTGTTTGCATCCTCAAGCTGACATGTCCTTGGAATAGTTTTTTTTTAAAAAAAAATATTACTTTCGACTATTCTAAATACCGCTCAACATGATGAAAAGCATCCAGTATTTTTGTCCATCCCTTGTATTATTTCTTGCCTTCAGCTTGCTGTTCGCCTGTAAAAAAGATTCCGCAGGTAAAGCACAGTTCCCAATAGATTTCTATTCAGAATCAGCCCAGGTAGAAACTGCCACCCGCGTATACACTAAAGGCGGGGAAATAAAGGACCCGATAAAAATTCGGCAGCTCACTGGGAATGTGAGTTATTTTCATGCGGAAGATGATCAGACAGGCAAAGGTAACCTATACCTTAGTTTCGTATCCAAAGATTCCATATTTTTTGGAAACAACAACTTCAAATTCGGAGTACGGCAATCAGGTGAACAGTTTCTGTTTACTTTCAGCTTGACCCTGCTCCAGTCTGCTGCCGGGTTCGACAACATTCGTTATCACCTGCTCAAACATGAGAATGTAGTACAGTCACAAGGAGCGCAAACCTCCAAAGAAGTAAGGATCGCCTATGGCAATCACCAGGAACTGAAACTTCCGTTTTTTGCTTACCGTATTTCCTCCTCATTTGATGGCACACCACGATCTTTATTCCGATATGATGGGATCGTAAACAATGAGTTCAACGAATCATCACTGTCGATGCTGGCCGCCCATGACACCCTTGCAGTGAAAACCTACATCCTTACCCTGAAAGCAAGAAAGTAAATTTATTTTGACGGACACTAATTAATTGGGGATATCAATCTCAGATGTTATGTACTGCCACTAACTAATAAATTTTAACGTTGAGTCCGGCCGTTTTTGGGGGAAACAAATGCCGCAAAAGACCAATCGATCAAAGCGAAAATTTGCTACGGATTAGGGATAGCATAAAACATTCCATAGCGCTCCATTTTAGGATATTAATTTTGATTTTCTACTGCTTGCTCTTTTGCGTCAATTGATTAATGGCTATATTGATCGGTTTTATAAAGGAAATAAGAAATCTGAACAGCATGATTTTTTTTGTAAATTGTCGATGGAATGAAATTCGACACCTACCTGCCTTGTGAACCGCTACGACCTTATGTTAGGTCACTTGTTATTTCAGAAACAACCGAGGAAAGCGTTTATAAGGTATTGCCTGGTACAGGTATAGTGATTGGTTTTCAGTATGATGGCCAGTTGGCTTATGAGCTGCAGGGAAAAGAATATAAATTGGCACCATCGGGTATCACGGGCTTAAATGACAGTTTTCGTTTGTTCAGGAACTCAGTGAATATTGGAACGGTGTTGGTATTCTTTGCAGCGGCTGGTGCTACTGTGTTTTTCAGGCAGCCGCTGCATGAGCTTTTCCGAGAAAGTGTTTCGCTGGATAATTTTATGTTGCGTTCTGAACTGTTGATTTTAGAGGAGCAGCTGTGCTCGGCGAAAACTGATACGGAAAGGATTGCAATTGTTGAGCGGTTTCTGATCTCTAGAATGCGTAACAGGGAACCCGACCCAATGGTTTTGCAGGCCATCGCGGTCATTCACCGGCATCACGGTAACATCAGGATTAAGGAACTGTTACAGCAGGTTCCTATTAGCCAGAGCCCTTTTGAGAAACGGTTCAGGAGTGCTGTAGGTACTTCTGCTAAAAAATTTGCTTCGATTGTTCGCATGAAATATGCTTTACAGGTTTATGACCCAAAACGTTCGCTGACAGAATTGGGGCATGAGATGGGTTTCTATGACCAGTCTCATTTCATTAAAGAGTTTAAAAACTTTACTGGCCTTGCACCGGAAGATTATTTTAAGGGGAATAGTTAATCAACGATTTTTTACAATCCTGGCTTTTTGCTGTTTTGGATATTTGTGTAAATAAATAAACAAATTATGTTCAGTTTTCTTCAAGACCCTAATGTTAAACCTCAGTTTACACTTGCTCAGATCAGGGCAGCACATGAGCAGGTAAAAAGCGGTGCAGATTTCCCTCAATACATTCAGGACATCATTGTACTTGGTGTAAAAAAGTTTGAAACGTATGTCGTTGACAGTCATACTTTATATTTTGGTGTTGATGGCTACCAGACTCAATCCGGGCCTCAATATGAGGAGCTGACGATCGCAGAGCAGTCAAGTAAAGCTTTGTTTACCAGTTACCTCCTTCAGCATCAGCAGGGAGGATCTGATTATTTTACTTTTTGCAGGCATTGTGCACAAACCGGGGTGGAGAAATGGATTGTTGACCTTACAGAAATGAGCTGTGTGTATTACGACCGCGCTGGCCATCAAATCCTGGTCGAAATGATTCCAACACCTTGAGCATGGAGGGGAAATTCGTCTGGTAAGAATTACCGATTGGATTTCCTCCATTTGATTACGCTTTCATTAAATAGCTGCTTGCTCCGCTGGTAAGGGCACTGTACAATTAAAGGACCATTCGGAAATCAACCTCAATCAGAAAATAAGATTGCAAATGTACTGCCTTTATCGGGTTCACTCTCCACACAAAGTCGCCCGCCTATAGCTTCAACCTGGGCTTTGGTGAGGAAAAGTCCGATCCCTGTACTGTCATAGCCAGTATGAAAGGTTTGATTGAGTTGAAAGAGCTGGTTGCCATGACGGTTAAGATCGATACCAATGCCATTGTCTTTTATACTCAGCGTCTTGCAGGTGCCTGTTTCAAAGGTGCTGATGCTGATCTCTGGTAAGGTTAGTGTGCTGGTATATTTCAGGGCGTTGCTGACCAGGTTATAGAGGATACTTTTGAGATAAACGGGCGGGGCAGATAGGTATGGCACATCAAAACTCATCGTAAGTGCGGCCTGTTTTTCATAGATCGTTGCGCTCAATTGCTGAAGGACCTCCCCTGTCATTTGTTCAATATCACATTGCCTGAAATCTAAGGTCGGGTTTTGCTTGGTACTGGTCAATTTCATCAGTTGATCCAGGTCATCGGCTAACTTTGCAGAACTTTTTGAAAGCATTTGCAGTCCCTCCAGTTCGGATATCACATCAGCAATTTCATTGGGGGGAACTGATGGGTCGATTTTGGATAAAAGCGCATGAGCAATCAACTGCAAATTCTTAAGTGGCCCTCTGAGGTTATGCGTCAGTGTGTAATTAAGTTCCTCCATTTGTCTGATCTTCCCATCCAGTGTCTGCTTGGTCAGTTCCAGCTCGCTGACTTTAACATCCAGCATTTGGGAGAGCTTCTTCTTGTTGTCAACATCAATGATTTGAGAAATAAAAAAGGAGGGTTTGTTGTTTTCTTTCACCAGGGAAACCGTAAGACTTATCCATATCACTCTACGTACTTTTGTGACATAACGTTTTTCCATGGTATAGGTGTCGATCTCCCCTGCCAGCAGTTGCTGCAAATAATCGAGGTCCTGGAGCAGATCATCAGGATATGTTATTTCCTGAAAAGTCATTTTTAACAGCTCAGCCCTGGTGTAACCTGTAATTTGACAAACCGTATTGTTAAGATCAATCCAACTCCCGTCCAAGCCGATCAGTGCGATCCCTATTCCAGAATACTTAAAGGCACTAAGAAAAATATCAGATGGCTGAGTTACATGATTTTCGATTTGCGGATGCTCGTTAATTTTCAAAATTGACAACTAAATGAACTGCGAAAATAAAGATATGAATTTAAAAATAAAGCGAAAAGCTTCTTGCCTTAGATTTTATGCCACAAATGGTATTCATCTGGAAATTGAATTGTAAAGTCTGGTTCTTAACCAGACGATTCGTTTTCATACAGTAATGCCTTATACCTCTTTTAGTTTACTAAGCGGTTCAGAATTTAAAAATATTCTGATACCTTAATACGTTTATCAGCAACCATGAGACAACCCGATTTTTCCGTATTTCCAGCATTAACGACCAGTAGATTCGTACTCAGAAAGCTTTCATTAGACGACGCAGCTGTAATTTACCAGTTGCGGTCTGATATTGAAGTTGCCCGTTTGACTGGCAAAAAGCCGTTTACGAGTCTGGATGAAGCTTTCACCTATATCAATAGGATAGAAAATCTCATCAATGCGAATGAATGCATATTTTGGGGGATAGCTTACCAGGATACCGAAGCATTGATTGGTGCGATTTGCCTTTGGAATTTTGACCTACCGGAAGAAACTGTCGAGGTTGGGTATGAGCTGCTTCCGCAGTTTCAGAATAAAGGCATTATGGCAGAGGTTCTTTCTTGTGTCGTAGCCTATGGATTTGATACCATGGGTGCAAAAGCCATTATGGCGTTTCCTTCGAGCGAGAATCCTGGTTCTGTAAAATTACTTGAAAAGAAAGGGTTTAAACAAGCACCGGATCACTATAAACATACACACGCGGATGTTGCGGGAATGTTGACCTATATCCTTTCTGCCCCTACCTAATCTAAGAGGCATACCATTTATACCAGGACGGTGTATTTCGGAAGATTGGTTGTTCCCCAATTTGGTGCTGGACTGGAAAAGCCAGAATCTATTGATCCCTCTTCGCCAAAAATAAATTATTGATTACTTGCTGATAACCAGTTTGTTTTGGTGTCTTTTGAAATTGGTGGAACGGGGTCAACAGATGGTGGTTTTCCACCTGCCTACTATTTATGTATACAAACACATTGGTTTACTTTTCTGATTCGATTGTTACCTTCCACATAATTCCAAATCTATCTATACAAATACCGTAATAAGAACCCCAAAATGTCAGATTCATTGGCATTTTTATTTGTCCACCTTCAGAAAGTCCATTAAATAATCTGTCTGCTTCTTCTTTTGTGTCAGCATGAACAATTAGTGAAAAGTTGCTATAGGTCAATAGTTCCGTATATGCTTCTTTGTTGTCAGCTCCCATTAGTACTGTTTCCTCGCTAATTGGTAAAGAAACGTGCATAATTTTCTCGTCTGTTTCCCTGAAAACTGCGCTGTCTGTTTGTGGCACATCTTTATAGCGTCCAAGGTAGGTAAACTCCTTTTCAAACACTGATTTATAAAAATTGAAGGCTTCTTCACAATTTCCGTTGAAGTAAATGTATGGGTTTAATGTAGCCATAGTTATTTTTTAAGGGTCGCGCTATAATGACACAGGTATTTTACTACAAATCGTCAAAAGAGGCTTTTAACGGTAAGTAATTGGATTTAAAAAAGCGCTTTCAAAAACACATTTGAATAGCAGTCTAAAAGCATTCGCTAATCAGTAAATATAAGAACATCTAAATCTTCCACCAAAAGTTGGGAAGAACCATTTTTATTGGAATATACACTGGAGACCTCAGGATTACGCTTGAATTGATATTTCAATGTAAAATAAGAATTCGATAGTTTGGAGATTATTTTCCAAAACTGCTTTAAAATTAGCTGGAAATTATGGTTTAGACTGGATTTCGCTAAGGATCTTTTTTGCCGGTTCATTTCCCGGATTCATCTCCACTGACTTTTGATACATCAGTATGGCAGCCTCCTTTTTTCCTGTTTCTAATAATGCTTTTGCATAACTGTCATAAGTATTCCAACTGTCGGGATAAAGAATGGTACAGAGTTTCAATGCTTCCAGTGCAGGCTGGTAGTGGTGATCATCCAGCAACTCAAGCCCCAGATCATTGAGTTCATGTTCCGCCGCATAATAAGCGGCTGTATCCGTCTTCAACTGATTGAACAACGTGATGGCTTGATCAGCACCTTTATGAAAAAGTTCTTTCGCATAGGCAAGAAAAAGGGACTGTTTGGACTTAGCATTTTCAGCAAAATACTGACGCCCGCTTAACAAATTAAAGCTTTCTTTACAGGCAAGTCCAAAGGCACTGCTCTCGGCATTGTCAATCAGGATCAATGTTCTGTTATGGCTAAGGTCCCGAAGGAAGAAGCTAAAGAAACCTGGCTCTCTTCCAGTATGCATGACGATCTTTCCTGCACTGGTATCACTTTGCAAAAACCATCCCAATCCATAACTGGCCTTCCCAAACTCTCCGTCTGCGGAAGTGGACCTGCCATTGGTAAGCAAAGCAGGACTTAGCATTTCATTTATCGTAGCTGCCTTCAGCAATTTAGTACTTCGAAGCGCCTGATCAAAATTCAACAAATCAGCGGTAGTACTGATGATATTTGTCGGTCCTTCAAAACCCCGCATATTATAACTCCAGGGCCTCACCTTTCTGCTGCTGTCAATGGACTCCATATCTCCCAGGTAGTGGGCACGAATCAGGTATCCTGTAACCTGATTTGGCCCTGGCTTTGGTTTGAGCAGGTAACTATGATGCATCTTCGCGGGTCTAAAAATATGGGTATCCAAATAATCGCTAAAAGTTTGCTTACTGGATTTTTCTACCAACATGGCCAACAGCGCATATCCCATATTACAATACCGCCAGCTGCTACCAGGACTGAATGCCAGGGGAATGCCGGAAACTTTCATCGCAGGGATGACATCTTTATTGGTAAATAGACGATCGGGGTCATTTTCTATTGCCGAGAGGAACAATTCTTCTTTATCTGGGATCCCGGAAGTGTGACTCAGTAATTGTTGAATGGTTACTTCACGATATGGAAATTCAGGGAAATACTTTACCAAAGGATCTTCGAGTTTGAATTTACCTTTTTCCTTTAATTGAAGGATGGCAACGGCAGTAAAGGTTTTGGAAACAGAGCCAATCTGAAATGCTGAGGCATCGGTGTTTTTTTTCTGATCCTTCAGGTTGGCAAAACCGAATGACTTACTGTAAAGGATCTTTCCCTTTTCAGCAACCAGGACATTACCATTTAAAGTATGCTGTTGTTCGAAGCCATCAAACAGCTTTTTCATCTGAACACTAAGGTTTTGAGGATAGGCCTGTAAATGAACAAATATTAAAGTGCTAAACAACAACGCAGTACTGCATACTTTTTTCATATTGGTAAGTTAATCAGATCCTTTCAAAAAGAATAGAATTTAGGGTCAAGCTCGTCAAATAGGTGTTCTATGGCTATTTTTCCCTCCAGAGGATAAATAATTCTAAATCATCGGAGTGTACGTTTTGCTATTCGATTACCGATTCTTCTATAGGATCATTTATAGCCTCTGGAGTATATTTTTGATAGGTTTCATCTTAATCTAAATCGCAGCATGCCCGGTAATGCGGTCAGCTCCTGCCCTGAAACACAGATTGCATAAATAAATTACAAATATGATTTGTATAACTAAAAACTTAGTAGTAAATTAACTAGCTAATTAGTTATAGATATGAAAACCTCAACCTATTTACTGCTGGTCTTCCTGATTGCAGGCAGCACAAAAACTACAAATGCCCAGGTGTCCGGTGTCATTCAGGCAACGGACAAGTCAAAGTGGTCCCTGAGCAATAACGATGGCTGGAGCACACCGGTAATTGCTGATGAAAATGGGAACTACAAAGTCAATATCAAAACACTTAAAAAAGGGATGTACAGCCTGGGAGAGGTTGGAGACATCTATTTGGAACCCAGTTATAGCCTAATCATCAAAAAAAACAATGAGGGATATGAATTTAGCGGGAAAGGAAGTCTGGAAAACAACCTGATCCAACAAATCCAGGCTCCCTTAAACCAGATGAATTCCAATAGTGGATACGGTGTGAAATATTCAGTGCTACTCACTGAGCCAGAAAAATTTTTCCCGATCATGGACAAATACAAAGAACAGGCGTTGCTAACGATTGACAAATCCAGCAATAAATTCTTTAAAACATTGATGCATGAAGAGATCAATTACATTCGCCTCAATAAAATCTATAACTGGAAACTCTTTTATGGACTGGACAGCACCAGAATGGATTCGTTAAAGAAAACGCTTTCCATCCCTTTGGCTAAACGCGCAAAAGACTATAACCAGCAGTTGCAAAATGCTTACCTATATCAATTCAGCAAGAAAATGACGGAGGAGCAAAAGAAAGAAGTGGATGAGCTGTTGTATTCCGGGTGGGACATGAACAACGAGTTGCTGTTTAAAAACTCTTCTTCTTATAGCTATGCAATCAATAATCGGATTAACTTCGAAACACGTTCAGGCCGATACCAGAAGCTGAGTGATTCTTTGAAAAACCCCGATCAGGCCAAACTCATTTTCATCAGGAAAGAAATCAACAACGATTACATCAAGGACCATTTTCTGTACACCACTACCCTATCACTAATCAGGATGTCCAAGAGCAGTACAAAAGTAGAATCCTTCTATAAGGAATACCTCAGCAGCACTAAAGTTTCGACTCGTCTCCAGGACATTGAACAGGCTTTTAAAAACTTAAAAGCAACGGAAAAAAATGCAGTTGTTCCTGATTTCAGTTATAGCAATCCTGATAACCAGCTGGTAAGCCTCAAAAGTATGCGGGGCAGCTTTGTTTACATTGACCTCTGGGCAACCTGGTGTGCTCCCTGCATTGCGGAAATTCCAGCGCTTAAAAAACTTGAACTGAGGCTGAAGGAGAAGAATATTAAATTCGTCAGCATTTCACTGGATGCACCGGCAGAGAAAAATAAATGGTTGAGCTATGTAAAGGATAACGATTTACATGGGATCCAGCTCATTGCAGACAATGATTTTAAGTCAGAATTTGTCAAGAAATTCGGGGTAAATACCATTCCGAGATTCCTGTTGATCGGTCCTGATGGCATTGTCATTGACAATGACGCAAAGCGTCCTTCTAATCCGGAGTTACAAAAGCAGCTCGAGGTCTTATTGAAATAGCAAAACCAGTTTCCTAAAAAAGCCTTTCCTGCTTGTCAGGGAAGGTTTAATGTGGGTATCAGTTAATTAAATAGGATTAAGCATCCCATCATCTGATACTGAAATTTTGCTTTTAAGGAAAGGCCTTCTATCGAAAGAGAAGATATAAATTAAATAAAATAGTGAATTATCACGATACAAGTTAATGTGTAACTTTATAGTTTATGATTTTTTTATGCAGACTAGAACCGAGGTAATATTAAATCAATTTGCAGCGTCATTGACTGAAACGGAACGTTACTTTAAAGACCTTATCACTAATTACTCAGGCTTTGAACGTTTAAAACCAATTTCACAATTTATTTTAGATTTAAAGGAGAAGGGGGAAGATAGCTGTTTCCGTTTCGGTACATCCATTCACCTGCTATTGATTTCCCGATCGGTTCAACATGGATTAAGACCTGATCAAAAATATATTGTGATCGAAGCATATGATGATGAATTTGAAGTCACGTTTCGTGATGGAGAGAAAATATACAGACAATATAGACTGGAGCATTTAAGTGATGATAGGTTAACTAAGTTGCTAAAAACTTTAAAGCACACCTTAATAATAGACTGATAGATCATTTTTTAATAGCAAAAACCGCAACCTTAACATACGTTGGGCTTAGGACAAGAATTTTGTGGGTATTATGACAGCGGCTCAAATTAGCATAATTTAAGTTAATAAAATAGCGAACAAATTGGACGATTGGAAGTTCAATCTTAAACATTGGTCTGGTAGACATAAGAAGTGTCTATTGGGCGCTAGGGTCAACCGCTCGGAATCTCCGTATTGATGAGGTAATTTATTAAAGAATTGCTTTGCTGGATACAGGAATGTTCTTTCTTGTATGACATTTAAATTCATTTAGAATCTATTATCTTTATTGCATGAAAACGCTTTTATTGATTTGTTTATTGGTGTCTGGCTCCTTTGGGCTAAAAGCCCAGGAGGTATTGGTTGAACATGTAGTTGGCCAGTGGAGATTAACGGATATTCCTAAGGCTGCTGGAAAAGAGGTTGTTTTGGTAGACTCTGTTTATGACGGCCGGGCTTTTGAAAGTCATACTTTACTGAATATTGGTGGAAATTATCCCAATCAGCTGATGTCAGTGTTTATCGATAAAAAAGACTATGAGAAATTTGGTGGTGATGTCTTAAAATTATTCCTGCACAAAAAGATCAGTGTTCAGGGTAAGCTATCCCTGTATAAGGAGAAACCTCAGGTAGTGGTTACTGATCCTAAGCAGTTGAACAACCACCTGAGCTGGAAGCAGAAAGTGCTCCATGTGTTCTTATAATTTCTTGTCTTTTTATTTTTCTGATACATGTTGGAATCGCTCTCTGCCTATTGGCAATATTTAAAATACCCGCGTTTGCTTGTTTTGAGTAAGAACAAGAAAATGTTGTGGAAGGATTTGTTGTGGTTATTGGTTTTAGATATCGCATTTGCAACGCTCATCGGAGTAATCTACTATTCTCTATTACATTTTAGATTGATTAGGAAGTATGAAGAAGTTGATATTTTTAAATACGGATTTCGTTTGGCTATGTTCTTAGGAGTTGTATTTGCTCCAGTTGCTGAAGAAGTGCTTTTTAGATGGCAACTACGTAAGCCTAAATGGAGTATCTTATTTGTCCTGATCTCTATTGTAGTTACAGCATGGACTGTTGTCAAAAATGATTATGCATTATTTTTTATTGGCCTAGGTTTATTGGTGATTGGTCTTGTTGCGGTTATGGTCATAGATAAACTGGATAGATTAAGAAAAGTGAAAGTCTTCAGAACCTATTATGTGTTCTTATTTTATTATACGGCAATTTTATTTGGATACATACACATCACAAATGCCAAAGGATTAACTTTAGCTGACCCGTCATTTATTTTCTATATCGGTTCGCAGATCTTTGGAGGTTTGAGTATGGGATACCTTAGGGTGAAATACGGATTAAAGTATGGCATCTTACTGCATGCAGCTTTTAACTTCATTGCTGTTCCCATAGCCTGGTTATTGGCTTAATATTTCTATACAAAAAGATCGCAGAGATGAGCACAACCGATTTCCGTCCTAACCCCAGATAATATGAGTTTTTCATCTTCAAAAATCTTTAAAGGGTCATTAGTCCTTCTGCTTCTTGATGTTCTGGTCATTTGGGTTTGGGCCATTAATTCGGATCTTGGTCCGGGATCAGCGATGGTTATCTATATTGTTGTACCAATTGCTTTTATCATCAATATTGTGATCGGAGTTGTATTATTCTTTGCCAAAAGAGTCTATAGTCCTTTGTTCTTCGTCAACTGTATTGTAGCATCTGTGATTACCTATTGGGTTTTTACTTTGGAAATGAGCAATCAATATAAAGGACATTTTGATGAATGGAGGTTTAATTTACAGGATACCACTTTTAGGATTACCAAATGGAATAAATACAATGAATTTAGCATATCATATAGTGAGGGTCCCGGATCTTCCACTAGCTTTCTAGATGGCAAATGTGAACAAAAGAACGACACACTCTTATTGACCGCGGATTCGGTAAGCATGTACATCCACAACGATAAATTATACAATTTTAGAAAATCAAAGGATCCGATCCAGTTAAAGATCTATAATTAAATCATACGTATCCACATATGACATTGCTACCCTACGAAAAACTTACCTATATAAGCCCTCTTAAAAAAGATGACGCTATCAAGAGGCTATTCGCTAAGATTGATCCCAATCCTCCTTTTCTTAATTGGAAGTTCGGCGAGTTAGAACGTCCATAAGAGGTCAAGAAACATTTAGTCCAAATGGGCAATTTATATTGCAATTTCAATTAAGCGACGGGAATTTAGTTCTTTCTAAGGTAAGCACTGGACAAGCCTTGTGGGCATCAAACAAATCCAATGGCCAGGGCTTGTATTTTCAAGCAGATGGAAATTTAATCATTTCCACCGCTTCGAATCAAATGATTTGGACATCTGATGTTTACAAAGTGGGAGGCTCCTATCTCACTAACCAGCGTTTGTATTTAGAATTACAAAATGATGGTAATTTAGTGCTGAAATGGAATGGAGGAACCTATACCGATGCAATTGCTGCCGTTGGTACAGGAGGTGGAATCGTTAGTAATCATTTTGGAAAGTTTAAATAAAATTAATAACATTTAGTATATCTCCCCACTACTTAATTGTTGTGGGGGATTTTTGTTTTATGACAATTCTCTTCTTGTTGTTTTACTAAAAATATTAGTAATTTTGTTATCCAATTTTACTGCGATGGGCAACGGACCAATTAGAGATCATAAACCATTAATGAGCTATGTTGATAATTATGAGCAAAAAGTAAGGTCAATAGACCTTATCAGAACCATATTTAATAATGCTATTAAGGAAAGGCAATGGATATTTGAACCATCAACCAAAAGATGGTTCAATCCTGAGGAATTTCTAGAAATGTATGGGCGGTACGACAACATTGATCTAAAATGGTTTGAAAAAATTGAGGTTCGAGATCCTATGGAAGGACTAGAGGCTGCCGACATGCAAATTGAAAGCATTCTTTCAAGGAAAGCAATTTTAGAGAAAAGGATTATTGAGTACTGGAAAGGTAAAAGTAGGAAAGCGTGATTTGTTAAACCCCACTATTAATTATTTTCAACTAGTTTATCTAACCGACTCCTAATTCAATTGGCCTCTTTGATAATTTAATACGTGAAATACTGCTTCGTAATCTTCCGCTGTCATGTACCCTGTACTCATGCCGCGAAGGAAGGAAATGAACCACCCAAACACATCTATATACCACTATAAAATACAAACTAGTAGGTATTGTCTTTAAGTTCAGAGTTAAATAAATTAGACTATAAAATACATCTTATGAGAAATTATCTTTTAATATGGGTATTAACTTTGGCTTCAATTCAGCTTTCGGCTCAGCAGAAAAGCGTGATTACAAGAGAAAGTGACAATTTCAGTGGTGCATCTTGGAACTGGAGCCGGCAAACTAATGATCCTATTTACAATTGTTTTATTACTGACCAACAAAATTATTACTTAAGCTTGCCCCCCGGATCGTGGGGATTTACTTATGCTGGTTTACCTAGTGAGATTCGAAGAATTGACGATTTTGCTAATGGTGAACTAAATTTTGATTTCAAAGTTAGTACAATGGTTGAGAGCGGGTTTTCACTCGGATTTCTTTTTGATTTTCATGGAGTAACCGATCAATGTCCAGGAGGTGATTTTTATAACTTGAGAATTCATGGCGATAGTATTTATGTAACTGCTAGTATAGATCAGCGTAAGGGTTGTGAATATTTAGAAAAAGCTACCGTAACTCCAACAAATAAAGCAGAGGTCAATTTAACTGGTTACAATCATGTTTCTATCAAAAAAAATTCTGAAAGATATGAAACATATATAAATGATGTAATGGTACTAACATTCGAATTTAAAGGCGCCTTAAATTTGGCAAGGTTATACTGGGAAAGAGGCAATTACTATTTGGATAATATAACCATCAATGAAGTTATTTATACCTCACCACAAGTTAATCTTTCCTATCTTAATCCGCCTAACAATCAAAGATCGCATCCGCAAATATATGTATTAGCAGTTGGGATAAACATTTACGATAATATCGGGTTTCCTCAACGTAAATTAAAGGGTTCTGTGAATGACGCCACATCTATGAGTGCTTTTTGGTCGAGTATTTCAGGGGGATCTGTAGACCTAGACAATATTTCACTACTAACAGATCAAGATGCAACCGTGGAGAAAATTCTCACCACAGCAGAAAAGTTGTTTTACAAAGCAAAAGAAAATGATGTAATAGTCACTTTCTTTTCCGGTCATGGTGGAGTTGGGGCTTTCTGTGCTTACGATGGGGCGCTTTCCTATGAACGTATCAACCAAATAATAAGCAAATCGAGTGCAAGAAAGTTGTGTATAGTAGATGCATGTCATGCTGGCACATGGAATGCCAATTCTGTTCTTGGACAAAAAGGTCAGATGACTTCTCCTGAAGATGCGTTAAAATTGTTTTACTCAAGACTTGCCTCCGCCGGAAAGGGGATGAACTGGCTTCTTGCTTGCCGTCCTGATGAATACTCAATAGACGGAACTCCCAATGGGGTTTTCACTCAAAATGTGCTTTTAGGATTGAATGGTAAGGCAGATCAAAATGAAGATAGTATTATAACGGTGGGGGAATTAAACCAATTTCTAAACGAGCAGTTTGCAATATTTAACAACACGAACAAAGACAAGGTATATGATGATGGAAAAAGAGTTCAAATGAATCCTCAATTCAGGGGTGATGGAAATACATCAATACCACTAGCGGTCTTGTACAAACAGTAAGTCAAATATATTCTAAAACCCTAATTTCTCGTCATTTTTCTGGCGCAATAAATCTAGTATTTTTATTTAAAAGTCAAGATTATGAAAATTACAAGGCACGCTCTCCTATTGTGTCTTATTGCAGTTATCTTCAATTCTTGTAAAAAAGAGCCGAATTTAATTGAAAAAAGTCTTTATGGCCCATTACCAGGTTATATCTGGACTTTAACATGGGACGATGGAAAATTTGATGGGGATGTGATTTTTTCTACCAAAAAACAAATGCTATACTATAAAGATGGCGTACTTAAAATTGGGGGCAATTGGGTATTAATACCTTTAGATAAATCTAGTTTAGAATTAGAAAGGCAAGTAAGTTTCGATTTTGAAGGGCCAAATAAAATGGGATTATTAGACTATCACGGCAAATTATCAGAACAGGGTGATGAAATAAAGGGCGAGGTTATCCAAACAGATGTTAATGGAAATGGAACATTCATAGCTAAATTCTTTATGAATAGAACAGAAAAAGGAAACAGGGCGGAAATTTTACTCTTAGATGGATACGGTCAAAATTAAAGATCTATAATTAAATCATATGTATCCCACATACGACATTGCTACCCTACGAAAAACTTACCTATGTAAGTCCTCTTAAAAAAGATGACGCTATTCGCTAAGATTGATCCCACCCCTCCTTTTCTTAACTGGGAGTTAGGAAGTACAATTCTCATTACCGTAAAACCTCGGACTTCTCGAATTATATTTTCATTGTTATTTTATGGACTACTTCAGTTTGTCGGCTTAGTAGTCGTTATAATAAGCAATTCCATATGGCCTCAGATTGCTTTCCCACTTGGTGCTTTATTATTTTCTTACTCAATAGCAACTATGTCATTCAAGTTCCAGGCTAGTTTTATAAAAGATGATCTTAAAGAGGTTTTTGAAGTGAAAAAGATTTAATCTGATTAGCTATAATTCGCAATTGATTTAATATTTAGTAGTATGCAGAGAAATGGTTCAGGGATAAAAAACCTAAATTACAATAATGGAAGATTTTAATGCATCGGAAAAATACAGGAAATATTTGATTGAGCTAGACTTTAATCATTTGACTGTTCTTACCGTATGGGGCACCGATATGGTAGATGGAGAAGATAAGCTCCTGGTAAACGGTGAAAAATTAATTGTATTAAAGACGGCTGTAGATATCAAATCTGTGCTGCAAAAGTTAGAAAACCCCTACCTTGATCAGGAAAACTACAGACAATGGATAGAGGAGGAAAACCTCCATGACATTTATAATGTGAATGATATGAAATTGTTATCCAAATTTGAATTTAGTTTTCTGGAGGAGAAATCTACAGCTTTAATCGTATTGAATGATATCAATCTTATCCAGGATTTTGCTATTCAGGTTGACCATTCAAAGCTCCTACCCATTTTCGATCAATCGGCAATGGTGAATTTAAAGGACTTTATCTACGACAATCATTTTTGGAAAGGCGGAGACAAAAATAGCGTTGCTTTAAAGAAGGAAGAAATGGAGATTATAGCGTTGTGCAAAAGACTATATACCGTATTTTTTGACAGCATAAGTTTCGTTTAGAATTTGGTTGAAGATCAATTTTTTTAAGATACGATTACGAAGATGACGGAATAAGTTTTGTCAATAATTAACATTTTAAGAACACATTTCGAATGAAAAAAATTAAAATCCAAATTCAAAATTGCAGCAATGACTCTATGTCAATAACGAAGGAACCGGAGGCCGTAGAGGCATTTATTAAGGTAGGTGATATAATTGAAGTGGAAACGAATGAAGAAGAAGACAACATCTTAATTAATATTGGCAAGAATGATGATGGAACAATTTATGTTCAAATATGGGATGCGCGCAACACAGAGTACATCATATATCATAAAGGCAAAAATATGTTTGAAGAGTATTTGTAGTAAAATTGGTGATGTTACAATTAAATAGCCTACCAAAGTTGTTGGTAAGGCAGGAGTTAAAATTAAAGCCAGACCCATGCACTGCCTCAAAAGCTACACACTTTCTGGAGGCGGTGCATTGGACTGCTCCATCATTTTCTTTTTCTAGAGATAGAAACTATCCCAGAACATGATGTGCAAGCACTTTCTGTACCTCAAAAACATTGACTGATTTATTGAATTTCTTACGGATACTTGGAGTAGGTTCACTGGAGATCCAAATTTTTAATTCCGCATCCAGGTCAAAAGTACCGGCAGTTTCCACGCTAAATCTGGAAATCGCTTTATAAGCAATAGAAACATACTCGGTCTTGCTTCCGGTCAATCCCTGAACATCAACAATGATCAGTCGTTTATTGGTAAAGATGAAAGTGTCCCTGATCAATTTAAAACCCATTTCAATTTCTTCTCTATCTGTAAGCAGTGTGCCGTAGCTTTTCCTTAAATCGTCCTGATTTACCGCGCCGGCATTGCCCATTAATGCTGAAAATAATCCCATATAGTAGCTAATTTTAAACTTAGAAGCACCAAGAGGAATAAAGTTACAGTAGGCCCGATATTTTTATCTGGATTTAAATCTTGTTTAATTATTATATTAGACCAATTTATAAGTCCAATTCAATTAGTGCTCGAAAATGAACCCCCTGCTGTTTTTAACAATTGTTCTCATTGGATTATATATTGCATTTTTTATCACTAGTCCCCTATTATCCATTTTTCATGAACTCGGACATGCGATTGCCTATCTGACATTAACCAATTCAAATAGAGTCGATATCTATATTGGATCTTATGGAAACCCAAATAGCAAATTAAACTTTAGCCTTGGAAGACTTCATTTTCACATCACCCCTGCCCTTTTTATTAAAGGTGGAGGTTTGTGTAAGTCGGATAAAATAGTTGACAATTACATCCATTGGATAATTATTTTATTGGCTGGGTCATTCTTCAGCATCATTCTTTCTTGTTTTTTAGGATACTTTATCTTCAATACGGAGCTGCACGGGGCAATTAAATTCTACTTTTTTTGCTTAATTATTTGCTCTTTTATTTCACTTTTCTTTGATCTTGCACCACGTACAATCAAAGCATACAATCTATACAATGACGGGAAACTTATTTTGTTTACTTACCGAATAAGGAAAGTTTTTGCTGATTATGCCCTTGCCAGAAAACATCTTTTAAAAGGGGAAAACCTGGAAGCCATAATTATATTAAAGACTATCATTGCAAAATTTCCTTACCAGGAAATACCTATCCGTCAGCTAATCCCCATTCTAATCGTGGAAAAACAATTAGATGAGGCAAAAGTGTACTTGACAAACCTTGAAAACTTCACTGAGTTTACCATCGATGATTATATACACATGGGATATTTTCAAACCTTATCCAATCAGACTTATGAGGCCCAGACCAGCTTCAATAAGGCACTTGTGCTGAATAAAAACAATCCCATCGTTCTAAATAACTTAGGCCATGTTTTAATCGTATTGGAGAACTATGAGGAGGCGCAACAATACCTCGAAAAGGCAATCAAACTTCAACCGGAGCTTGCAGAGCCCTATAATAATCTAGGACAAGTTAAGCTGCTCAGGAATCAACTTGAAGAAGCTAAGGCGCTAATTGAAAAAAGTATTTCATTAAATCCAAAAAATGCACATGCTTATAAAAACCTCGGCCTTTTTTATTCAAAGGTTGGGGATATGGAGTTAGCTAAATTCAATTTTGACAAGGCAGAAGAACTAGATGGCAGTATTGAGATTGAACAACTCAAGTAATTGCCTACAAAATATCCCATTGGAGATTATGGAGCAACGAATGTTGGAGGGTTCTGAAGATCCAGATATGGAAGAACCTATTTAATTGATGATTTCTAATTATCTTTACATTCCCCCATTCATCAACGAATTTACCTTCAGCGTGCTGTCTGTAATTTGTTTTTTTACGGGTATCCGGTGTGAAATTCTTTAATTGGTAGGCTTTCTTAGGTACTCGGATTTTATTCGATTTTACCCTTAGAGACAATGAACATTTCAAATTGATTGCCGGTTCAGCAGTGCCAGTTTTTCCTCCAGATCAGCTAAGGACATTTTACCAATGGCAAAATCAATCTCTAACAATGCAGCCTGGTCTTTTTTGGTTAAAACCCTATCCTGTATGATTTCGATTAACATATTCTCGTCTGCAGGCGGTACCAGAATATTTTTCTTATCAAAAAATGAGTTGAAATACCGGACGCCAAACCTGCGCAGGGATATGGCATCAAAATGGAGTCCATCTACATTAGCCGTTAATTCATTTGCCGTTACAAAATAGCAGTTCGGTTTCGTTTCAGCTAATTTCTGAAGTGCATGATTAACCTGGTTGTATTCAGTAAAATATTTACCGTACCTGCCACCGCTTAAATAATCACCAAGGCCGCCGGTAATAAAAGGAATATCTGGAGCCTTAAGCTCACGGCGAAATGCATCAATGATTATATTCAGCTTATCATAATATAGATCAGAAAGTCCAGCAAAACTATCATTTTCCCCCTGGTGCCATAAAATCCCATTCAATTTACTGGTTCTTAAAGCAAGCTTTGTCTGCAATACGGCGTTTTCAAAAAGTACGCCTCCGTCCGCCCAATCGTCGAGACTGGTACCTCCGTCAGCACAAGGTATTAACCCGATTTCTTCCTGATCATTTTTTAATCTCCAGGCACCTGCGAATGATGCTGCAAGTCCTATTCCGGAGGTGGGCCTATCAAAATTAATTGGTTCTGTCATCGTTTGCCATCGACCGTTCACCAGCATTTTGATCTTTTCATCATAAATCTGTTTAACATCAGTCAAATATCCGCGACCCGCCATATTTGATTGGCCTATCATCAAGAAGGAATTTATCATATTTTTCGTATTGTAGTTGCTGTTATGAGCCGTGTTATTTTTTCAAAGCTTTCAGTGCCAGTTTAAAGGTGGTCCATATCAGTGCTTCGCTGATTTCAAACGAAGCTCCTGTTATACTGTGTCTTTGTTGGTGAAAGCGCATTAAAGTATATAAAGGACCAAATGCAATCGACCAGTAAACATCAATGGGCAAATCATCCATTTCGCTCCGCATTACACTATTAGAGATGAAACGCTCCATATTATTTTTGAACTTACTTAAGAAGGGGTCTGTATTGCTTGCGAACATTTCAAGAAACTGCTGATGGTATGTTGAACTGCTGATCTGATCGAAAAACTGTCCCAGCAAAGGATTTTCCATCATATAATCGAACCGATTACGCCATTGGATCCGCAAGCCATCTTCGAGTGAAGCCTCTGGATCGAAACCTTTATTTATTGCCGCTTCCATTTTTGCACCCTCTTCCAATACGATCTTTAGAATAAGGTCGTCCTTATCTTTATAATAAACGTAAGGTGTGCCGACCGAAACCCCACAGGCTTTCGCAAGTTTATTAATGGTAAAGCCTTCCAAACCGTGTAGTACAATAGTTTCTATCGCTTTTTGCTTTACCAATTGTTCTTTATTGATATCTCTAGTCCGCATAATTAAAATTCGTTCAAAATTAAATGATTATTCATTTAATTTTGAATTACTTTGATTTATTTAGCATTTACCTGACAGTTGAGCGTTGCTAGGGCTGCTTTAATCACCTGAAGGTAAATGGTAATACCAATCTTGATTTATCTCCTGATCTAAAGAGGTCATCATTGATGCGCTGATCTCATTTGAAATAAGCCCAGGCCCGTTCCAATGCATATTTTTTTTATGCTGCTAAATACATGGAGAAAAGGTAGGTAGCGTAGATGTAATGAGCGCAATTGATAGTGTTCATGGATTTTAATTCGATACTGCATTTCAAGGTTTCTTGGGCGCTTATGAGTATACTAAAGATTTAAAGTAGCTAAACTGGACTTATCTATTTGTAAATTTCGATAAAAGTGGGCAAGCATTAGTATTGCCAAAATTCCTGATAAATGGAGAAGACAATATTTATCGCGTGCCCGGTTTACCGCTCCACTGTCAGGCTGAGGTTTAATATTATACATTTCCAATTTGTCCTCCTACAATTTTTGTATATTCAATTACCCTAAACGCAAAGCATAAACGTTGACAGTAGTAATTACAGGTCAATATTCCTGAACAACAAATAGAAAGAATTATGAAACTTGACAAATCTTTTATACTAATCCCTATTGGGCTTTTTTTTATTTCAGGAGCGATAGCAATTACCCATTTCATCAATATGGCTGACAGCTTAAAAGGATCATTGTTTGGCGTTGGAATCGGATTAATTGTATTGCCACTTATTCTTAAAAGAATTAAACAATCAAATTATTAGCTATTTACCAGTATTGACTTTACTACTGCCTGCTGTGTTTTATCCCTATCCATAAAATGCCCAGTTGGAGATTACGGAGTAATAAATATTGTAAGAACCTGAAGAAACTAGATTAGCGAATGGACAGTTGTCTTTTATTCCCGTCCCCCAAGTGCTCATTTAATTATTCGTTGAAGTCCAAATCAGTTGTCAATCCTATTGTCGTTACCATAAAGTATAGCGCCGCCTTCTTCTGCCTTCGCTAAATGAACCAATTCTTTCTGGAAATTATCAATTGCACTAGGTTCAACAATGATTTCTAATTTCAATTTATTCTTTTCCTCTTGTCTAAATGCTGTTGCGACATTACTTTCCAACTTTATTTCAACTCCAACTCGTCCGCTTCTACCAATTGGGTAATATTTCATTGAAAAATAGGCATAGCTATCTTTCTCACCTGACTCAAAAAATAAAGTCTTGTCGCCTTTTGGAAAATCTGTTAAAGCTGATGCGAATCGTAATACGTTCTCCGATTGATCATAAACCTGAGTTGTTCCGGAAAAATCAATGTTCGATGCGGTCGCTTTCAACTCGAACATGTCCTCGTCCTTCCAGATGATTCTTAATTCTAAAAATGATTTTCGGTTATTTGATGTCATTACGATTTGAATTTTAGACCATAAACTTAATGAGGCTCATTTCAATAATTTATACACTACTCATTATTAGGTGAATAATTACATTAAAGTGCACAAAAGCTTAGCGCTAAGATACAATTCAGCAGTTCCAATTCTTGATGTTTCTGTGTTCAGCAATACGTGCTTCCATCATTTATTCACCTTTTGCTAGGAGCATATTTCTTTCTTTGGCACTTCCTTTTTGATTTCATTCTTTCCTTTCTTCCATTCCGATTGCTATTATCGGTCTCTTAATCCTCACGACTACCATCGTCGGCCATTCTTACGATTTTAGGACTGAATTTAGCAACAATATCCACAAGCTCTCTTTGCGCATTCATGACCATATCGATGTCCTTATAGGCCATAGGTGCCTCATCTAAGCCTGCACCAATTAAGGTTACGTTATGGTCTTTCAATATGGCCCGCATTTCTTCCTTGGTGATACTTTTAATGGCCTTTGAACGGCTCATTTGTCTACCGGCTCCATGTGCAGCGGAATTGATGGCTTTTTCTTCACCTTTTCCCCTTACCAGAAAGCCGGGTGCGGTCATAGAGCCGGGTATAATACCCATGACATCTTTCCCTGCAGGGGTAGCTCCTTTACGGTGTACAATCACTTCTTCCCCATTATAGATCTCTTTCCATGCAAAATTATGGTGGTTTTCAACTTTCGCCAGTACCCTCGCTCCTATGGCCTCGCTCAGTTTGTTATGGATCACTTCATGACAGGCAGAGGCATAAGCTCCAGCCAGGTTCATGGCTAGCCAATATTCCTGTCCTTCTTCGGAATTCATGTCCAGGTAAGCCAGATTTGCGGCTTCCTGAGGAAGTTTACAAAGTTCCTTTGCCAGTTTGGTATAATACCCAGCGAGTGTTGCACCAAACCCACGTGATCCTGAATGACTCAATAAGGCTACATATTTCCCTTTTTCAATACCCAGCACCTCATCTTTTTTCTCAAATTCTATGATTCCCCACTCCACAAAGTGGTTTCCACCCCCGGAGCTTCCAAGTTGCGAGTAAGCTTTGTCTTTTAATTGCTTTAACATCGCTGTCGCATTGAAATCATTGTGATCCATAATTGCGTGATCCGATTTTTCTCTCCCGTGGAAGCCATGACCGGCACCGAACTTAGTATGGGCAAGCAATTCCCGTTTGTACTTTGCTTCGTTTCCGTAAAAATGGCTTTCAGGGATGTCGAAAATAGAAAGTGCCATTCGGCAACCGATATCTACACCAACCCCGTAAGGGATAATGGCATTTCGGGTTGCGAGTACCCCGCCAATTGGCAATCCATATCCTTGATGTGCATCTGGCATCAGCGCTCCCCCTACCGTTACCGGTAGTTTCATGGCAATGTCCATTTGTTTTCTGGCACCTTCTTCAATAAAGGCTTCACCATATCGTGCATACCCCTGTATATGGGCTTTTAAAGGGATCACTTCGTCTGCTGGCGCATTGGCGGCTTCTATGATGGCAGATGCCAGTGGCTCCATGATTTCATCGTCCAGATAATTTTCCGGAGTATCCTTTACCTTACTTAGCAAATCACTGGCTTCATTAAAAGTGAGTTCAGTTAATGCTAAAGCCGTTTTAATGGCTAAACCCAATATTTCTCCTGGTTGATAACCTATGGCTAACAGGTCATTCCCGTTTATATTTCTTTTCATTTTATTCCTTTTTAAAGGTAATGTTCCTGAGCACATTACCTATTCCTATTTTACAAAAATTTGTTTCAATTGATCTACAATTTGTCCACTACCCGACAAGCTGATGTTGTTGATCTTTTCTGCAATTTTCTCTACGTATTCCATTTCTTTCAATTTGTAGAGCATCGCATTGTCTTCCATTAACTTTGCGGTATTTAGCAAACTTCTTGTAGACGCTGTTTCTTCCCTTCTGGTGATCAGGTTGGCTTGCGCTCTTTTTTCAGCAACGAGCACCTGATTCATGATGTCTCTGATGTCTCCTGGCAATACAATGTCTTTCACGCCGCAGTTCAATAGTTCGACGCCAAGTGAGCTTACTTTACCAGCCGCAATGGTCATGATGCCTTCGGAGATTTTTTCTTTATTCTCCATCAATTCATCAAAGGTCATTTTTCCAATGAATTCTCTTAAAGCCAACTGGATGATCACATACAATTGCTTATCGAACTCTTTGTTTTCCAACAATGCTTTCATGGCATTGGTAACCTTGTATTGTACACTGAAATTGATTCTAAGCTGGGCTTTGTCTTTAGTCAGGATTTCCTGTCCAACAATTTCCATATTCAATTGCCTCAAATCAGTTTTCAATACCTGGATGGTGGTGCTGTTTTTCCAGAATACATAATTCCCTGGCTTCAACACGCTTTCAAATGCGCCATCTACGATCATTAGTCCGGTTTCATAAGTCTCTACCTTATATGCCCTGATATGCGCTAACATTGGAGCTTTCTCTAAAGTATTTTTATCAATCTGCTCGGTGATCTCATATTTACTCAGGTCGGCAGTTAAGAACCTATATTTATTTAAACCTTTCCAGAAGGCATACTTTCCTGCGGTCAATACCTGTTTAAAATTGTTGTTCTGATAAACTAGCACCAGCTCTGTATCTTCTACCTCTACGACCGTTACCAGGTCCGCAAAATCTTTATTCAATAGTAAAACGTCTAATTCCACTGAAGCAATGAATGTTTTTGATAGGTCATATACCACTACTGTTTCGTTGAAACCTAACCAGTAGTTTCCTACGGTCAATACGTTTTTTAATTCTCCTTTTTTGTAAACCAATCCAACAGAATTGGTGTTAATTGTTACTCTTTTCATCTCTGTTTGATTTTAATTGTTTGTGATTAGACCACCCTTATGGTGGGCTTATGTTTTCTGTTTTTTCATTAAGGCATTTAGAAAAACTTTCATTCGCTTTATGCGGAAGAAAGTTCTTTTCCTGGGTTTATTGTCCTTAATCAGTCGGAACATTTGAACCTTTAATGCTAGGACCGCTTGAGCGCGTTGGAGAACGTTGGAGCGTTATCACAGTTCAGCATGCTACAGTTTTCATTTGTTCAGGAACTATTGTTGGGCAACTCGCCTCAGGCTTGTCTATTTCCTGCATAGCATAGTGCAAATTGTCCATAGGGCTTTTAATTGCCTATTGACCGAAAGTTTTTCCTTATACCTTTTGTTTGGGAAATTTGAAAAGGCTCCCTTCTTTTTGCTTTGGATTTTGAGCCCATTGCTTCGCTACCAGTTGCGTTTCCTATTTTGGTCGGAAAGCAGGATTCGAACCTGCAATTGTTGTTACTCTAGCCACTGAGTTATCCCGTTTTGATCCGGGAGCGGGATTCGAACCCGCGACACACAACGTGTGACGATCTTTCTATTCTAAACATCAGAATATTGATGCTGATCAGCTCAATACTATGGGGCCATTTGAAACCCTCAACTGTGGATGTTTATCCTTTAAAACCGCCATCCCCTTAAAGGGATATCTTAAAGTACTTTTGTACGGTATATTTTTTCAAAGAACAGTTGTCATTGCTGACATTACAAAGGTGCGGCTGGTATTACGCAGCGTAATTGCGTAGTAGAAATTAGTTTTGATTAAAAATTTAAATAACAGTATATCAGGTAGATAATTTTTAATACAGAGGATTTCATAATGTATTTCAATCTAATTACGCAATTGTATTGCGTAGTGATTTTGATTTTATAGCTTTACCTTCAGTTATTTTAGATTGACTTTTAACATTATCGCTGTATGTCTGTTAACAAACTTGCGCTGATCCGCTATAGAACCATTGATGAATGTTTAAAGAACAGGTTCAGAAAATGGACCTTGGAGGATATCATAGAGCGTGTGGCGCATATGCTGTATGAGTATGAAGGAATTACTTCCGGCGTTAGTAAACGCACGATACAGGCGGATATTCAATTGATGCGTAGTGATAAGCTGGGGTATAATGCGCCAATTGTGGTTACTGACAGAAAGTTCTATGCTTATAGTGATTCTTCGTACAGCATCACAAAGGTTCCCGTCAATGCTGCTGATGTGAACAAGATGAAGGAAATTGTAGGCATACTCAAACAGTTCGAGGGATTCAATTATTTTGATGAGATGACTGAAATGATCACCAAGCTGGAGAATAATCTGTATAAGTCTACACATCCGAATGAAAATTACATTCAGTTTGAAGGGAACAAACAGCTTCGCGGGTTGAAACACATTAATCCGCTCTATCAGGCGATTCTTCAAAAGAAAGCATTGCTGATCGAATATCAGTCTTTCAAGGCAAAAGCGCCCATCCGAAATGTGTATTACCCCTATCTGTTAAAGGAATACCGGAACCGTTGGTTTTTGATTGTTAAAGCCAGGGACGGAAAGGCCTTGATCACCATGGCGCTGGACCGCATTGTTGGTTTTCAGACCTTAACAGAGGAACCCTACAAAGCCTATAAAGGTGTAGATTTTGACCGTTATTTCGATGACCTGCTTGGGGTAACCAAATCGGAAAAAGACAGGGCACAAAAAGTAGTTTTAAAGATCAATAAACTCAACGCACCTTATGTGTTAACCAAACCCATTCACCATAGTCAGCAGTTACTAGCTGAAGATGCTGAGGGAACGACCATCAGAATTGATGTCGTGCTAAATTTTGAACTTGAACGTGAAATCCTTGGTTTTGGTGAGTGTATGAAGGTGCTTTCTCCAAGAAATCTTGCTTCCAGAATGAAGAAAAGACTTGCTCAGGCAGCCAGGCAGTATGAAAAAGACAGTAGCGAGGAATGAATTATTTTTTAATATCTTCAATTTGCTTAACACAGGGGTTAACGAGTTTGATATTCGATACTTTGATCGGGGGAAATATCGATTGAATATTTTCCATCTCCTAGATCATTAGCCATCCAAACGTCCCAGGATGAGCGTGTCTTTTTAATTTTTTCTAGTACGATATCCTCTAGATTGATGAATATCAGATTTGTGTTTGGCCAAGAATCTTTTCCGTCAAACATTCGGAGAAATATACCTTTCCCTGATGAAAAGAAAAAGCTGCCAAAGAATTTCCCCATTAGTAATTGATTGAGCTTACTGGAACTCGTTTCAATACTGTAAATCTTTACGATTCCGTCGAAAGCCGTTTCATTTTCCAATTTCCGCTTAAATGTAATGCCGTTAATTTCCGTAAATGGCTGGTATTTTTCAGATTCGTAGTTGAGTTGCATATGTTAAAATAAATTAGTTATAATTCACAATTGATTTGATTTAATATATAAATATCTAGAGTCGGTTGAGCTCTGGATTTAATATGAAGATAGCGATTGCCTCGAGCGCCTCGGCACCTCGGTTGGTATCACAAAATCCGATCTGTATCTTGCACTTGGTTCTCAGAAAATTTATTACTTCATATCTATCTGCATGTGTTCCCCTCTTAATCAGTTTTCTGACTAAAGTATGTGTCGTTTCACGTTTGAGATCTGCCCCAAAACGGTCGCCTATGTATTTACTATCCTGGTAAATAACATGAAGCTTGCACTTTGGAATGCCTCAGATCGTTTGATGCGATAGATTAGAAACTATTGCTATCTTAGAACATCTAATTGAATACAATGAACGCAATCAAGGCTCCTTTAGCTAAAAGAAGAAATATCCGAAATTCAAGTTTTCCCGGCGCCGTGACGAAATATAGTGATCACAGTCGCCCGACCCATTCTGGTGCTGCACTTGCATTTTACAGCTGTAATTAAACTTTCTCTTTTTTAACGTTTTCCCATGACTTATTTTATCGCTATCATCTTATTTTGCCTGGTGGTTACGGCCATTATGACCTATTTCAAATTGCTTTTGGAAATCCTGCAACGGTTCTATGAATGCAGCACCGCTTCCCTGCTCCGGATCTTGCGCTGGCTGATTTTATGGGCCCAGCGCTGGGCGGCATCCCTTCAGTCCAGGCTCAAACAGCATTCAAAAAGCGGTTATGAGCCCTTAAGCGCAGAGGAGGATGAATCGGTCAATCCGACGTATCTCGAGGCACTTGAATATGGTTTGCAGCATCAGGCCATCCGGAACATTGCCCTGAGCGGCACCTATGGATCGGGAAAAAGCACCATCCTCAAGACTTTTCAGCGGCTGCATCCGGAGTATAAATATCTGAACATTTCCCTGGCCGCCTTTAACAAGTCCAAGTTTGAAAACGAGCTGCTGGAAGTGAGTATCCTACAGCAGATGTTTTATCATGTCAGGCATTCGGATATCCCCGATTCCAGGTTCAAACGCATCAAAAAACTCTCCCGCAATCACTTGGGGCTTAAGGTACTGATGAGCTTTTTCTGGGGGATATCGCTGTTCTACCTCATCAAGCGCAGGGAAATGGTATTGCCCAAAAGCTGGTCGGCCTATTTTTCCCAGCAGGAGGACCTGCTATTTGTGATCGCGCTATGGGTATTTGTTATGGGCAGTCTGTTTATCCTGTATACCATTTTCAGGATCTATAACTACTCCCAGTTCAACAAACTGAACCTGAGCAGCGGGGAGATCGAGTTTGCAGATCAAAAAGAGGCTTCCATCCTGAATAAGCGGCTCGATGAGATTGTGTATTTTTTTGATAAGACCGGCTTTAATGTGGTGATCCTGGAAGACCTGGACCGCGTGGAGGAAAACAAGCTCTTTGATAAGCTGCGTGAACTCAACATCCTCATCAATAACGCCAGGCAGGTTGGCCGGCGGGTGGTTTTTATCTTTGCACTCAAGGATGAGCTCTTTACCGAAGAGGAAAAGACCAAGTTCTTCGACTTTATTATTCCGGTGATCCCGGTGGTCAACGCGTCCAATTCCGGGGAAAAGCTCCTGGAGCGCATTGCGGGAACGGACTTGAAGGGGCATGTATCCGAGCACCTGATCGCCGAGCTCTCCTACTACATCAATGACATGCGGCTTTTGAAGAATATCTTTAATGAGTTTATGATTTACCGCAACACCCTGAGCAGGTTTCAGCTGGATCCGGAAAGGCTTCTTGGCATGATTGTTTACAAGAACAAATTTTCACTGGACTTTAACCAGCTCAATAAGCAAGAAGGTACTGTATATGGCTTTTTCAAACGCAAGGGTTTTTTCGTGGAGACGATCAGTGCGGAGATGGAGCGTAAGCAAAAAGCACTCAAAGTCCGCATTGAAGAGATTGAATCGGAAATCGCGGTCAATAAGCATGAGCTCCGCTCGATCTACATTTTTAAGCTCATCGAAATGACCGACATGGATGACCTCCCCATCTTTCGTATCAATGGCCAAAACCTCACCTTTCGACAGTTGCTGGAGGATGATTACTATAAGCTGCTTGTTGAATACAAACAGTTATCCTATCAGAATGTTGGTACGCAGGTCTTGTCCTTTAAGGATGTCGAAACTGAGGTGGATCCCTCCCAAACCGCACAGCAAAGGGAAAACCAGCTGCTCTCCAGGCTGGACAATGAACTCGAGGACAAGAAAAGGGAAAGGGAACATATGCTGGAACAGATCTTACGGGTCAGTCAATATACCTTTAAGCAGATCATCGCCTTACCGGAAATACTTGCCCTGGAAGATGAGTTGCTACAGCATGATCTGCTGGTCTACTTGGTCCGCAATGGCTATCTGGATGAGGATTATTATGATTACACTTCCCATTTTTATGAAGGGAGCCTCACTGCGCGCGATAAGCAGTTTGTACTGAGCGTGAGCAATCATCGTCCCCTGCCGTTCAACTACTCGATTGATAAAAGACTGAATGTTGCATCCAAGCTGCGCTTGAGGGATTTTGAGCAGGCCGAGACGCTAAATTTTTCCCTACTGGAGACCTTGTTGGAAAACAGTGTTCAGTTTGCTACGCAATTGGGGGCGCTTCTGCAGCAGCTCAGCAATGGGCAGAAACATGCCTTTGCCTTCATCCAAGAGTTTATTGATCAGGAAAAGCAGACCGAAAAGTTCATCGAAGTACTCATCAGCGCCTATCCGGGCTTCTGGAAATTCCTGGACGGCATATCCGGCTCTTCTTCGGAGCTGAAGGACCGCTATTTGACGCTGATTCTGACGCATGCGGATCTTTCAGGCATCAAGGCGCTCAATATCGATCAGGGCCTGAGCACTTACATTTCGAAAAAGGTTCATTTCCGCCAGTTGATTGATGAAAGCGGGGGCCTGGATAAGATCAAGGCGATATTGAAAGTGCTCAACGTACGCTTTACCAGATTGAGCATAAGCGATGAACAGGATCCTTTTTTTAAGATGGTTAGTGAAAATGCACTTTATGCGCTCAATCCTGCGAGCATATCCAGTGTGATGAACTTTATGGATTTCAAGCAATTTCAGGAAAAAAATATCGGCCGGATGCTAACGGTCATGCCATACCAAACGGTCAAAGCTTATGGTGGAGAAACGATGAACAAATACGTGAGTGATGAGTTTAAAATCTTTGCCGACCAGGTACTTTTGCGCGGAAAATCCACACATTCAGAACCTGAGGATACACTCATCGATCTTTATAACCGGCCTGAAGAGGTGATTTCTACAGGAGAAAAGCAAAAGCTGGTATCCAGGCAACGGGTGGTGCTATCGCAACTTAGCAGTGTGCCACAAATGCTGTGGACCCCACTGCTGGAAAGGAACAAGATAGAACCGACCTGGAAAAACATTTTTGATTATCATCATGCTGTTGGAGAGACCAATAAGGAACTGATCGATTTTCTCAGTCGCCAGAAAAATGCAGCGGTCATAGGAAAAACCAAGCTTACTGAAGTGCTTTCTGAAGTTGCATCCACACTTCAAAACCAGTTTTATATGGATGTTCTTTTTCATCAGGACCTGAGCAACAGCAGTTTTTCAAAACTGTTGAACAGCTTTGATGAGGTATTGGATACGGTCAGTATTGCTGGCTTGAACGAGATCAAACTCAGGGATCTGATCAGGTCCAAGAAAGTGGCCTACAGCAATAAACTGCTGGAGGAACTCAGCCAGAGTACCCAGCGGGCCTATGTCATTCTGGTTGAAACCTATCAGCAGGACTTTATGGATGAGGTCGATCTGGACAAGCTCAGTGGAGATGCGCTGGGCCATATCCTGGCCTCCAGACAACTGACTGAGGAAAACAGGGAACTGATCTTTAGGGAGCTTGAGGCGGAAAAGATCAAAGAGAGTCTGGTGCTGAAAACAGAGGTCTTCAAAACGATCAAGGGTCTCGATGAGGATTTTGATGCGGAGATCACCAAAGCGGTTCTGGGCGCCAATGTAGCAGAGGAAGCTAGGGTAAAATTTCTGCTCCGCCAGTTTGAACAGCTGAACGAGGAAGATTTCATGAGCAGCTTAAGGGAGATCGACGGAATTTACACATACCTGGCCAATGACGAGTACAATGAACTGGATGTTGCTGATACGCCGCTACATCAGGAACTGCTTTCCAAAATGAAGGATTTTGGTTATATCGTGGAATACCATGACCCGAATACCGGGTCGCTGAAAGTTAAGAAAGCTGAACTGGATTAGGTTGGGTATGGCATCGAAATAATGACGGGAAACCCCTTTTTAGTAGGTCTACAACCAATTCTGCATCGGGGTTAAGCTTTCGGGTCTGGATTATACAATAGGTCGGCAGCTTCAGAGAGTTTGGTTGTAACCGTTTTCAAATAACTGCGGATCTGGGTTTCATTCATCAGACTCAGTACATGGTTAGGAATAGACCGTTTCAGCTTCTTACATTCATTTTTCAGCATCAGGTCAGCGGTTTCCGTCTGATCTGTACGGTCTGATAACTGAGCCACCACGGTGGCTGAAGATGCTGAGGGAACGACCATCAGGATTGATGTCGTGCTGAATTTTGAGCTTGAACGTGAGATCCTTGGTTTTGGCGAATGTATGAAGGTCTTTTCGCAATGATCTTCTAATTTTTTTCCCTTTTTTGTTTTTCTGATACATGTTGGAATCGCTCTCTATCTATTGGCAATATTTGAAGTACCCACGGTTGCTTGTTTTGAGTAAGGACAAGAAAATGCTGTGCAAGAATTTGTTATGGTTATTAGTTTTAGATATCGCATTTACTACACTCATAGGAATAGCCTATTATTCGCTGCTTCATTTCAAATTGATCAGGGAATATGAAGAATTCGATCTCTTTCAGTTTGGGTTCCCCCTGGCCATGTTCTTGGGTGTTGTATTTGCACCAGTTGCTGAAGAACTACTATTTAGATGGCAGCTGCGCAAACCCAAATGGAGTGTCTTGTTTGTCCTGATCTCTATTGCAATTATAGCATGGACTTTTATCAAAAATGACTATGTATTATTTTTCATTGGTCTTGGTTTATTGTTGATTGGCCTGGTTGGTTATGGTCTTAGATAAATTAGAAAGATTGAGGAAAGTGAAAGCCTTCAGAACATATTATGTGTTCTTATTTTATTATACGGCAATTTTGTTTGGATACATACACATCGCAAATACCAAGGAATTGACTATGGCTGACCCATCATTTGTTTTATATATTGGTTCGCAGATCTTTGGAGGTTTGAGTATGGGATACCTTAGGGTGAAATATGGATTAAAATATGGCATCTTACTGCATGCAGCTTTTAACTTTATTGCTGTTCCCCTGGCTTTGTTATTGGCCTAAAAATTTCTATACAAAAAGATCGCAGAGATGAACACAACCGATTTTTCATCATAACCCTAAATAATATAAGTTTTTCATCTTCGAAAGTATTTAAAGGTTCTTTAATCCTCCTGCTAATTGACATTCTGATTATCAAATTTTGCAGACAAAATTAGATCTCTGGCAGTGCAATTCCCAATTTATAAAATCCTACATATTCATCGATTGGGGTGCTATAGAGATCTTCACGTTTTATGTCTTTTTCGCCCTCTTGGCTAGAAAAAATAATCAGGCCATTGATTAGTTCATCTGTAGAGATACTAAGTTTTTTATACACGCTTTTCAATCGCGTATATCCTGCTAGTTGGCGCATATCCTCCAATGAAGGGTTATTGCGCAGATATCTTGGCTTGTATTTGCAATCGACAACCGCTTCAAAGCCTTTTGCTCGGATCAGGACATCTGTTTCTTTACGACCGAGAAAGTGGTCATGATAGGTGATCTCCTTTGGTCCTGAAAATATTGTCTTTAATTTTCCGAAAACATAAAGTTCAAAAAGTTTACTCATATCGACCCAGAAAGGTGGCGTCATAGAAGATGATTCACTGAGCTTATTGATATTGTAAGAAAATCTTTTAAGAACAAATTTTCCTATACGGACCGCCTCTACATAATCTTTGAAAAACACATTATTTTTGACCCTCAGCTCAGCTCTCTTATCTTGCAGCTCATCGACATTGGCAAATGCAGGCGCACAATAGTCAATTATTTCGTTTAGCTGACGTTTTTGAGGTTTGGAAAAAAAGCTGTCCGATATATGCAGATATTTTTCAACAAATGAAAGAACGGTCTTTAGAAACTGATTTTCAGGAAAATTGAAACCAAATTCCTGATATTGGCAGATAGTACTCGTGTGTCTATTTTGGAGTAAATTTTTTTTGATCTGTTGGCCTACCAATATTTTGCCTCTAATCTTGCTATTTAAGCTTTCTGTTACGGTGTAATAGGATTTTTTCAGACCCATTCTGACAATGCCTTTCAACAACTTAAGGAACTGTACGACAAGTATCGGCGATAATATGTCTTTTTGTTGAGGAATGGCAATCCAGGTTTCATCGAAGTTTACATCAAAAAGCCCGTCAAGGTGACTGATATTTTCTGGTGCATCTAAGCTATCGATTAGCATTGACATGAAATTGACCTGGTTTTCATTTTTTACATTGAGCTTGGGCTCGACAAAAAGAGCCACTTTCCCCCTTTCGATCCAGTCGACCCCAATATAATAGCTAGAATTAACGGAAAGAATTCCATGGTTGTGGGTAATCTCAAAACAGAACTTGTCGTCTAATTTACCAAAAGGCTTGCTATAGGTTTCTTTGGAAAAAAATGGAATGAGCTCTTCCCATACAGTAAAAGTATGGCCATTGTAGTGTTCAGAAGCATAAAGTAACTGATGCATAGCTTACTTACAACAGATTTATCTTTTCCACAACATCTTCACCGATGAGTATACCATCCTTAACATACTCCAATAGGATCGGCCTAATCTCATGTTCCAATCTAAGCTGCATACTGCCCCCAATTTGAGACTGGTCGATAAAATAGGAATGTCCAAGCTGGACATCTTTAGTGTCGAATTCGGGAGAAAGGTAGGTTTCGTGGCTAAATAACTCTGCAACCTTGTGATACAATTCATGGTCGAAGCGCTCTCCCATTGAAGCTTTCAAGTCTTTTGGAGGTACATCCAAGAAAGCAAAACGCCTTCTTATCGCATAATCTATATGTCCTACACTTCTATCTGCTGTATTCATGGTCCCGATAATAAAAAGATTGGGCGGCAACACTAATCTATTGTCCCCGTCTTTGGGATAAAGCCCCTCTACAACCTCTCCCCTGTATTCCAAAGCATAGATAAGCTCCCCTAAAACCGATGAAAGGTTCGCTCGATTGATTTCATCGATGATCAAACAGTAGTTGTGTCTGATAGTTTTTTTTGATAGCGCAGGTTTTGCCGGTGTGCTCTTGATGAATTGATCAAATCGCTCTAGCACTGCTAGATAGTAGATGGCTTTATCTTTAGGAAATGGACTGAGCTTGGAAGACCTTTTGATCTTGTCCTTCTCGTCTAGACCCTCATTGTACATGGTCAACAGATCAGAAAACTTCATTCTTAGCCCCGCACTATGATACTCCCATTTGTCGCCTTTGAACCTAAATGCATCATCTTCAATCGAATTGAGATAGATATTCTTATTGAGCACAACTTTTCCATTAGCATCGATCTCCTCTCGCATTTTTTCTACGAAGGAATCAAATCTCTCCTCGGTCATATTCTGTTTTACTGCCAACTCTTCAACGCGCAAACTTCGTTGGAGATTATCATTCGCAATTTGCGCTAATTTTGCTAGAATTTTGTCTTCAACTTCATAGGAAATCAAACCATTCTCTGCCCTTGTTACAATACCACGAACAAAATCTTCGTAGGAAAACGATGGATGGAATTGGATAACCTTCAGCTTTTCCAAAGAAAGCTGTTCGACGCAATAATTGGCTAATGAGACAATGTATGTACCAACGCCCTTCGCATCGTATTTTTTGATCTGGTCGGTTGCTTTAAAGTCCTTTGCACAATTGATGATATCTTCTAAAGAGACTTTATAATTATGCATGCCATTCTTTGGATGGATATAGACACTTTCATTATTTACTTTGGTAATTGTAAATGAATTATACCTTGTGGTGGTTTCAACAACTAAGTCTAGTGTAAGAAGCTGTTGCAAATCTTCAAGGGAAACATTGTCTTTAACGGTTTCGGAAATCAGCGAAATGCCCAGCTGCTTGGCAAGTCTAGTTTTGCCAGTTCCGGGAGGACCCTGGAGGATAATCTGCTTTTTGTACTTGAGTACAGATAAATGTTCTTCGATCTCCATATTTTCTTTGTATTTGCGATATAATTCAAGAGTTGTGCTGATAATTTCGGGCTTGTGAATCTGGCAGATGCCGGTCTGCAAATTATAAGAGAAGCGGTCTCTGGGCACAAGCTCATGCCACACGGACTTGGCAACAAGCACATCATCGTCAAAGGGGACCTCTGATTCTATAAAATCCTCCTCCAATTCTCCGCGAAGACTGGCGGGCGACGCGTCTTCCAATAACTGAGTTATAGCATATACCGTAAAACCTCTAGTGATAATTATGAAATCGCCCTTTTTCGCATGTCCGTCATTGGTATGTCCAAGAGAGATTCTATGCTTTTTGATCATCTCAAAAAAATCCGGAGCACCCTTTCCCCAATTGGCCCCTAGCTTCCAAAACTTCATATTTGGCCACATAAATTAAACATACCCATAATTTTAGTGTTTACTCGAATTTGACCTTCGGTAGTGAATTTACGATATCGACAGTCTGCACCGATACATTTATTATACTTAAAAGCAGGTCTAGAATATAACGGGGATTGCCAACTTCCACAGCCCAGTCATTTGGGTCATTTTTGATGCCACTTTCTTTGTGGGTTGTTATTGCATAGCGTTCCATAATCCACTCAATCGCACTTTTTCCATTGACAACATATTCATAAGCTCTGGTAGGTATATTATTAATGGTAATTTTGCTATTGAAATTAATTGTGCCTTTTTGGTCTTTCTTGGGGAAACGCATTTTCTCAACTTTGTAAAACTCACTTTCACTTCCTATTACTTCTAAATCAGCATAAGCCGGAACAGTCTCGTAATTTAGATGTAAGTCAGCTAACGCTCTGCCTGCCTTAGTAAATTTCCAAAAATCTCTTACATCTTCTACCAATGATAAATGAGGCAACATTTTTTTTAAATCATTTGCAAACTTATGCTTGTACTCTGGATTATGTAAAAAGCCATAGACGTAATAGAATATATCTTCTTTACTTACTGTTTTGCCATAAATCGATTTCGCTCTGTCTAAGATAAAATCACTTACGCCATCCCTTTTTATATATTCGCTATCACCTTTTGAATCAAATAAGCTAGGTGCTTGTTTCTCCCGCTCCTCGTAATAATACAAAGGAAAGCTTTGCCCGTTTTCAACAACGTGCAGAATAGGAACCTTGTCAGAAATTAATGCTGAAAAATCTTTACTTCCACCAATCCCTGTTACACATATTACCAAATTTTTCATTTCATTATTTGGAAAAAGCTTTTTGTTCTGATAAAGCATTGCGTTCAAATCTTTATCAAAATACAAATAACTCTTATAAAAAGGCCGGTATAAGCAGGTAGTTATGCTATCTTCTTTGAACGAGTAATTTTTATTTTTTTCTAAATCTTGTATAAAGTTCCTATTCCAACTGATTTGGGTTGAAGAAGTATCTATAAAAGACTCAGCTGTCAGCTTCAAATTGGTTTTCCTCTTTTCATTAAATAGCTTAGATTGGTCATTGAAAAAAAATATGGTATTATTCACATTTTCGCTCAACTTACTCTTAGAAAAATTGATCACCCAAGCGTCCCTACCTGTTGCTAGCCCTAGTGAATAGGTTAAAAAATATGATGGACTTTTTAAATCAAGTTTTTTTTCGGGTCCGATACCAATGAATGTACTAAATAGATCATTTCGCTGACTTAGCCAGTCCCCATGCTCATTAGGGGTTAGAATCTTCCAATCAATTCCATTGGCTGATTTCGCCTTTTTGATAATTTGGAGTTTTTCGTCTCTACTTAGATAATCGCCAATATCATAATAGTTAATAACTGACTTTTCCGAGTTTACCGAAGGTTTTTTGATTAACAAAGTTATAGATATGGGAGTCCTTGAGCCAGAGCCAAATATTTTACCGCCTTCTTTTCGACTAAGTTCGCCACTCGTTCTTTGATTGCCTCTTAAATTGAACACATAAATAGATGAAAATTCTTCTTCTAAGCTTTTTCTAAACCCATCCATACCATTACCATCTATCCAAGCACCATTTGAGACAAAACAGATAATACCTCCATCTTTATCAAGCCTGTCTGCACTCCATCTAAAAGCTTTTATATATGAATCATATAAGGCCTTTACTGATGTAGCTTTACTATTCTTCGCAAATGTTTTTTCGATTCGACTGTCGAGTTTTAAATATTTTTGATTTTGAGCATTATCATTTGCAGACTTCTGTCCTACAGAATAAGGTGGATTACCAATTATTACTTGTAGCTGTGCTTTTTTCTGTTTAGCTACCCTTTCAGAATTCTGAGGAAACATTTCCTTAAATATTTTGTCTCTATGATCGTTTTCTCCCAATTGGAATGTATCTGTCAAGCAAATCCCATCGAATGAAAGATACTCTTCAAGCTCCATCGCATCATGGAATGCATTTTCAATATTAACTGCAGCGATATAGTAAGCTAAAAGAACAATCTCGTTAGCATGTATCTCACTCTTATATTTTCTTAATAGATCTTTCTTGTCAATTAATCCACTCTGCAAAAGCCGTGTAATAAACGTCCCTGTACCAGTAAATGGATCCAATATGTTTACATTCTCATCTGACAGGCTCCTGCCAAATTCCTTTATCAGTACATCGTTCACCGAATGGATAATAAAATCCACGACCTCAACCGGCGTGTAGACAATTCCCAACTGTTCTACCATTTTGGGAAATGCGGTCTTGAAGAACTTATCATAAAGCTCGATGATGATCCGCTGTTTGCCCTCAGCGTTATCGATGTCGCTTGCGCGCATCTTTACAGATTCATAGAATTTCTGCAGTGTTTCGATATCTTTTTCAACCGCTTGAGCCTCCAAAAGATCCAACATCTTCTGCATAGAAACTGAGATTGGATTGTTCTTCACAAAAGAATAGCCATCGAATAATGCTTCGAATACAGGCTTTGTAATGATATGCTGAGAAAGCATTTCCACGGCCTCCTGTTGGGAAATACTTGGATTGATATTTTTCTGCAGCCCGCCAAGGAAGTTGGCAAAAGCTTCCTGATGAACCTTGTCTTCAAAAATCAGCCTATTAATACGTTCAGCCTGACGTTCTGCGATCTCCGCTACGCTTTTGGCCCACTGTTCCCAATACCTTCGGTCTCCTACTTTATTAACCATCCTTGCAAAAACGACGTTCTGCAACTGCTCGAACTGCATTGCGATCTGATTGTTGATGGCTTCAGAATTTCCTCTTGGCCCATGATCATCGACAATGGATGCATTACCATTTCCATCAAAGGTATATTCGGGTCTTCCAACTAATATCTGGCTGGGCCGACTCTTGTTGAGTTCAATCTTATTGACCGTTGCATTGAAACGGTCATCATGGGCCCGGAGCGCATTGAGCACCGTCCACACTACTTTATACCTGTCATTATTATCTAGGGCGATATCCGCTTCGATATCTGAAGGAACTACGACCGGGATAATGATGTAACCATATTTTTTGTTCGTGCCAGGAGACAACCTCATCACCCTTCCAACAGATTGGACTACATCGACCTGCGAATTCCTAGCGGAAAGGAACATCACTGCATCAAGTGAAGGTACGTCTACTCCTTCGCTCAAGCATCTCACATTGGTCAACACACGACATTCATTGTTATCTGTCTCGGCTTTTAGCCATCCCAAACGTTCATCTCGGTCTGGAGCTGACATTGTTCCATCTACATGCATAGATGAAAGCGAGACCATCTGCTCTCTTTTCTCTCCTGGAAGCGAATCTACGTAGGTATCACTGATACTGTTGTAAGTATCGGTGATCGTTTTCGAAGCAGCAATGCTCTGGCAGAACGCTACTGCCCGTTTCATCGGTTCAGGATCGGTCTCCTTAATAATCCCGTGGTCACCCAAGATCTGCTTGGAAAGTGCGTTGATACAGCCGATCAATTTAGAAGTATCATCGGTACTGATCTCGTTACTATCCCCCTGCAGCATTTTCTGTACCGCTGGCGGAACGTCTTGCTCACTTAAGGTGAGAATCAATACCTTATAATCGGTCAAAAGGCCCTTGTTCACTGCCTCTCCAAATCCAATACGGTAGATCTCTTCCCCATAAAGCTCGGGATCATCCATGCTGCAGAGCACTGCATCGGCCTGAGCAGCCTTGCTTTTGGAATCGTCATTATATAATCGTGGCGTAGCGGTCATATACAACCGCTTTTTACCTTTGATAAACTCATTGTTATGAACCTTGGTAAAGGCCGATTCGTCTTCTCCGGCAAGGGAAACACCCGTTGTTCGGTGGGCCTCATCGCAGATAATCAGGTCAAACTCCTTAAATCCATTCTCTAAGAGTTCGGTCTGCGCCCTGGCGATCACCTCGATTGACTGATACGTAGAAAATACCACAGTCATGCCAGGATTTCCCCGCTCCTTTATATTTTCGAACTGGCGAAGGATATCCTGTGGATTGGTTGAAGCTGGTAATGCCAGATCGACGACACTTGCGCCATCATTGTCCTGGTTCTTGTTCTTCTGCCTAGTAATCTCCGGATCCGAACAGATGCAAATCGCATTGATTGGTTCGAGTGCAAAAGTTGACCATTCCCTCAAAGTCTGCCCTAACAGGGCAATCGACGGAACAAGGAACAGAATCAGGCCTTTTCCACCCGTTTGGTTTTCTGCAATGCGCAAGGAATTGAAAGTTTTACCCGTTCCGCAGGCCATGATCAGTTTACCACGGTCAGCGGTCTTGAAATGTGCAATGGTATTGTTCAATGCAGTGCGCTGATGGGTCTTTAGTTCCCTTGTGGTATTGCGGGCCTGTTCTCCGTGGACACCGCTATCCAGCTTCTCCCATTCTACCGGTGCATCCTGTAGATTATACAGGTTGATCCTGGTTACTTGCGGGTTCTGACCACGGATGGCCTCTTCTGCGTTTGGTCCCCAATGGTTGCTTGTTGAAATCCAAAGCCTATGTGAGAATCTCACGGTTTTAAGCTCTTCGTTCTTGAATTCGCGGCTTGAAGTAGAAAGAAATGAATCTACTGCAGGTTTATCAATTCTAGAACTCTCTTGGAAACATTTACATTGTATTGCCCAATAGTCACCATCAAAAGTCTTGGCAACAAGATCGATGCCTGTATCTCCACCTCCAAGATCATTTTTACCATGGAACTCAGTCCACAGCCAGACGTTTTTGAACTTGTTAGTATATTGGGGATCGGTAAGCAGATAAGCCTGCATCAACCGCTCAAAGCGGTCGCCTTTATCCCTTTGGGAAAATGAAATCTTGCGGTATTTTTCTAAGACGGAATTGAAACTCATTTAAATCTGGATTATTTGGAGCGTTTGTCAGCCTGTAAACAAGCAGGTTAGATTTTTACACTTTTTGCTATGGCCGACGTGCTAAAATAGTAATAATTTATTAGCGGAAAGCCAATGTCTACAAATTGAGCATATTTACAGAATATCCGTTTAAATGGATGCTCACAAATTCAAATACTGTAGGGCCGAATTCCCCAGGAAGACCCCTTAAGAAATACTACAACGATAAAGATTATCATCATTTCACAGTAGCTTATAGATGCAAGAAGAGTTCCTGGCTGGAGAAAAAGGCACCAGCCAAATTGTCTGCTACCTCGTTTTTTCTTAAAATTAGCAGACACCTTTCTGGTAAACACATCCACTTTCACTTCTGAATAAATACCTGCATCATACTGCAATTTCTGCCAACAGGATAATTCCGAAGTACTCAGTACCTTGTTCAAACTATTGTCTTAGATCGTCTCCTCAAGTCCCACTGGAGTCCCCTCTCCTTTCTTCAGTTCAATCACAATCCATTTGTTTAAATCCTCTACCATTGTTGCCTTGCTGGGGTAATAGCTCATTAGTGTTCTTGATGTAGTTTGTCCGATCGTAGCAAATTGTTGTTCCAACATTGTACGTTTTCCTGCCAAATCAACACTGGCAAAGGATCAATTATGAAGAGTCTTTGCGATCCTCATTGGGATTAAATAACCAGAACCGAATAAAATAAATAACCAAGTCATCAATGTAGAAAAAATTGTTAAGATAATTTTAAAAGGGCAATTGTGTAAACGTTCGATCACCCACCTTTTTGTATTCGATCGCTGCTACGCTAGATAGATTAAATTTCTTGATGATAATATACTTTGTAAAAGTTCATATGTTTTTCTTCATCAAACCCATTTTCAATTAATTCCTTATTCCCATGTATGTAGATATGGAAATTTTTATCAAGTTTGAGGACACTTTTATAGGCTCTAGCTTGCTTCTTTACTGCTGCCTCAGAAATATCAAAGGTATCTGGTATCGGGGTGTCTAAAGCATCATCAAAATTCTTTTTATACTTTTTGAAAGATTCAATACCTTCATTACTTGAAATAACTTTCTTGGAGAATTCATCAATATCAAAACTATCTTGCTCCTTGAAATAAGCTATAGATTTATTCAATAGATCTATTTGATCAGATCTATTGATATCAAATTCCTGAGGAATCTGCTCAGTTATAAAACTCTTTGCTAATACTAAAAGATCCGTTGTATTATTAACAAAATCAGCCTTCGGTCTATTCCCTATAAATTGATTCTGCCAGTAGTCTGTTTCAGTTGTACTGTTATCTATTAAAAGTAATGTATATGGCTCGTCAGTAAAAATAATTAGACAAGCCTTTTCTGGTTTCTTCGGACCAACCCCTTTTCGAAGGGAATAAGATAGATCAGTTGAAGTCAGATTAGTTTCTAAAAACGGTTGTTTATCCTCAAATTTGTATATCCCCAATCCTTCGTAAAATTGGCCATTCAATTTTATATCTTCAAATTTTGCAACAAATAGATCGCCGTCTTTAATCTTTGAGTCGTTGCTAACAGACATTAAATGCTGAAATATTTGTTTTGAGAGTTCGATGAAATTTCCATTACCATAAATCTCTTTTGACAAACCAAATAAAACATTATAGCTGATATTAATAGTATGGTGGAATTCCTGAGAGGAGACATTGTTGGTGAATGGCTTCAGAAACATGTTTTTAAAAACATCAGCCAACGCCTCGTCACTTAGATCACACACCTGATCACTAGTTCTAGCTTGACTTTCAATATAACTTACTCTATGTAGTATAACTCTTTTTAAAAAGGCCTCATCTATTTCTATCATTTCTGTCAATTTTAGTAACCATGTATTGAACCATGCTGCTAACTATGAATAATGTGTTGAAAATTATTCCAAAGAGCCAGTACAGCACTAAAAACTTTTGTATTTGGATTAAACTTGCAAAAATAAAAAGCACGATATGAGATGCCCCAATATTACTGAAACGAAAGTCCAGCTTGCTAATATCTAAAGCCATCTCTTCCTTAAAGAGCGCACTAACCGTTATCAAAACTAAAGCAAAGATACTTTGGACAATAGTATAACTTGTAATGTATGCAAACTTTTTAGAGTAGTTATAAGCTTGCATTTCCCATAGTTTGTCTCTGGAATTTGCCTGCTCTAGATTGCTATTTGCTTCGTAAAACTTGTCAAAGCTAAAGATTAGTGCCGTTATAAACAAACCTACAAAGATAGAAAGTACAGATGATGCGAATGAAACGAAGTCACTGCTAAATCCCGTCTTTAGCAACCAGGTGATTATTAAGGATAACAAAGCTCTAAGTATACGCACGAGGTATTTAGCACGAAAAGTATTATCTATATTCCCGTTGATGTCAGTACGTTCAAAAGAATTTGCTTTTCCTCTGAGAATTTTTAAATATTTACTAAGCTCTGGTAGCATTTAAATCTGGCCTTATTTCTGGCAATATCTCATCTTTAAAAATAGTTTCACAGTATTGCTTCAGTTCGTCAAAGTCAGGTGTTCCGTCAGCATTTTCATTTGTGATTCTGTTTTTCAAATATACCACAGGAATAAATTCATTGTCTTTCGTATTCCATTCAAAAGATTTCTGGGAAGTTCCAATAGCGCTTCCCAGAACTAGCGTTGTTCTGTCAAATTCATTAAGTGCCCTTTCATTTGATCGACTTCCGAATACCTTAGTCGATAATTTACTAAGAAATGCCTTAGCTGAATTTCCTGAGATTGTTTTGTTTTTAGGAATCGCTTCGATACGTATATCATACTCTTGCATTAGATTGGATATCCCATCCGTAGTGTGTACGGTATCTACAAATGTAGACTTAAATGTCATGCTTTTTAGTACAGCACCATTTTTGAATTCATCTTGAAAAGATTTTGGACAAAATGATTCTGCCACCGGCTTGCGATACTTAGTAGACCTAAAGAGATTGACTATATAATTTCTAAAAATAGAGGTGATACTTTCATCCTTACTATTTGAATGAATCATAAAAAAACCTTCGTTATGATCCGGCGGCAAGTATGCGAAAAAATAAAAGTACATGAGGACGGCTTTATTTATCCCTAATGTCGTACTATCATCTTCATCATCATTATTAGAAATAATTCGTTCTCTACCATATGGGCCTCCATTTATCACTCCAGAAATTATTGAGTCAGCGCTATTGAAACTTGGGCCTTTATCAATATACTTATTTATACTTCTCTTTTTCTCTAAGCCGATTTTCTTTTTGAGATTTTCATCCTTGGCATAATCGCTTTTTAAGGACTGTATAAAATGCGTAAAGCAAGCCTTTGTGACTTTTTCATCGCTTGGATTTCTTCCTGCTCTGAGTTCATCAATCGCGAAATCCCTAAAAGTCTTAAATTCTTGGTCCTTATGATTAAGCTTGAACCTATAGAACTCTAGTTTTGCATTTGTAGCCATTCGTTAATAAATTATCTGTTAAAGTTGCTAATACGTTTATACAGACAAGAAACTAACAGCACAGAGCTATCACAATAAAATTAAGTGAGGTTTTGAGCGTTAATAATTTCGAAAGATTGGTCTCGTTTTCAATACTTTACCAAGCTTTACTTATTGCACTCCCTAAAGTGCAAGCCATACAAATTATATTAGGTTAATTCAAATATTAATAAAATACTTTGAAAAACAAAGGTTAACTCAAAATAGTTACAAATCAACTAAAAGACAACAAAAAATGACGCTTAATAAATAATAAAAATGGATTAAGAAAACGGGTCTCACTTAGTAGTTAATGTTGCTTTGAGAGCTACTCCTTAACCAAAGGTATCATCATATAGGCTTTTTTATGTTCTTCTTGCTTTACAACCCCCTTTTGGAAATAATCCGTAAATCAAAAGTCTGTATTCAGATTAAAAAGTTGGCAAGATTCTTTATCGGCTTAATACTAATATTTGGCCAAAATCAAATAGAATTACTAGCTCGATGACGGCCATCTAAAAATAGTTGCAAAGTTTAAATCTTGATATATTAAAGGTAATTCTTTTATTTATATAAACTTATCTGAACAGAGAATGAATTTATTGCAATCACAGCCAAATCATATTTATGCATTTTCATAGTATTATAGTACATTTACAGACAGGTATAACAGATTAGTTATTTTTAGGCTCTTAACCAACTACAAAAATTCTAACTCTACGTGGCATTCATGTAGTATTCTCTATTATTAGAGTAGGAAATAAAACTTTGGTAAGTATTCAAATAAAATAGTATTTTGACTGTAATGCTTTTTCTTAATTTAAAGGATAAAATTAACCAATGTAGTTATGAATGAAGAAGAAATTAGGAAGGAATTGACTGATACGCTTACTAATGATTCTGATAATTACAGTAAAATATTAAGACTATCAACTGCATTAGCAGGATTCGACCTAGAGAACGTTCGCTTTAGTGTAGACGCTGGCGTAATAGACAGATTAGGAACTGAATTAGTAGCTAGACAGGAAACAGCTGTTTCTGAGTTGGTTAAGAATTCCTACGACGCAGATGCAAGAAATGTTTCTTTAATCTTTAAAAATTCTGACTTGATCGGTGGAACTTTAGTTATTAATGACGACGGGATTGGAATGAATCGTGAACAACTCGTAAACGGTTTCATGCGAATTTCGTCAACGGATAAACTTCATAATCCATTGTCTGAACGTTTCAAACGAAAGAGATCTGGTCAGAAGGGTATTGGCCGATTTGCGGTACAACGACTTGGTGAAAGGCTGACGATTATAACACAAACCCTAAATTCTCCAAAAGCGTTAAAATTGATAATTGAATGGGAAAGATATAAAGGAGATATCGATTTAGTTAATATAGCAAATTCAATAGTTGAAATAGAAAAAGAAAAAGAAGAAGGAACGACTTTAATAATTGACAACCTTAGAGATCGTTGGTCGCAAGCAGCCATTAAGCGAATTTATAGATATGTTAGCGCTATAATTCAACCGTTTCCTCTTTCAACAATCACAAAAGAATCTGCTAGTCAAAAACAGCCTGCTGACTGTGAAATAAATGACCCCGGTTTTAAATCAATTTTTAAGAAAATTGAGGAAAATAATAAGGTGGTAACTATTGCGGACGAGACGAGTATGATTTATGATCATGCGCTCGCAACTATTGATGGCTGGATTGATGATAGTGGTTTGGGTATCTATTCGATTGAAAGCCAAAAATTGGATATTAATGAAGTCGGGCAAATTGGAAGTGATCCAGATGACAATACAGTCCCGTTTAGCCAATTAAAACATGTTAGATTTCGAGCCTACTATTATGTTTATAATTTAGACCTAATACCTAAGATGCATGAAACAACAATCAAAAGTCTTTCAAGAAAAATGGGTGGTATTAGATTGTACAGAAATGGATTTCGAGTACTACCATATGGGGAAACAGGGAATGATTGGCTGAAGCTTGATGCTTCAATAGTTAAGAGATCTATTCTACCTGTCCATGGCAATAATAACTTCTTTGGTTTTGTCGAATTAACTGATACTGAAAAGGTTTTTAATGAAACATCCAGTCGAGAAGGCTTAATGGAAAACGAAGCTTTTATTCAGTTGCAAAACTTTATTTACAGAACATTACTTACTGGTGTTATTCGGACAGCAGAAGAAAGAAATGTAAAGATTGCCTCGGGTCAAAGAAAAGACGGTAAACTTTATGAAAAAATAGAAATACGTATCAAAGACATTGCCCATACATTAGAAGCCTTAGATCGAGAATTGGAAAAAGAAGAAGGCAATATTGAAGTTAAGAAAAGACGTAAGAAAAAAATAGATAAATTAAAAAAGGACATTCAACAAGTCGCAGAACTTCAAAAAGAGGAACAGAAGACGTTTCTTAAAGAAAAATCTATGTTAAGAGTCTTGGGTAGTGTGGGATTAACAATAGGTCAATTTATACATGAAGTCAAAGATTATATAATTAACATGGAATCTGATATTACTTTTTTGTTAGAAAAATTAAAATCTGATGATGTTATCATGAGACGTCTATTAATTCTTGACAAAAACGTTACGACATTCCAGTCTTACACTTCATATTTTGATAAAGTGATATCCCAGAACGTTGTAAGAGATTTGGTACCTATCGAGTTACAAAATGCTATTGAAAAGTTTTGGGTTTCAATTAAAAATGATGCTCAAAAAAGTGGGATCGTATTCAATGAACCAAAGAGGCAATCAGTATACCTCTACACCTTGCCAATGCACCCATCAGAATGGTCTTCTATTCTGTTTAATTTTTATACTAATTCAAAGAAAGCAATCCGAAGAACCAAGTCTACAGGTGAAATAAGTATTGAGTGTGGTTTCCATGAGAATTTAATTTACCTTGAATTTTCTGACACTGGTGATGGTATTTCAGAAGAGAATGAAGAAAAAATTTTCGAAGAATTCTTTACCACAACCTCGCCAAACATTTTAGACGAGATAGATACAAGTAATGAAATAACCGGAACTGGGCTAGGTTTGAAAATTGTAAAAGATATTGTTTCGAGTTATAGAGGGAATATTCAAGTCGTCTCTCCTAAACACAATTTTAATACATGCTTGAGAATAGAAATTCCCAAGGCAACTGATAAAGAATTAGATAAATATGGCTTATAAAATACTATACATAGAAGATCAGGCAACTGAAAGTAGGGAGAGTGATTTAGCGAATTTAGGGTTTGATGTATGTACTTTTGACCCTTCTTCAGATATAAGTGAGATCTTACAACAAATACAAACTGATACTAATGCTCTAATACTAGATTATAGATTAACAGCAGGGAAAAAATATGCATGCTTTGATGCCCCTACAATTGCTCAAACATTAAGATCAAAACATTCACATGACGCAAATAAAAAAACAGAGATTCCAATTATATTAATGTCGAATGAGGAAATTATAACAGATTATTACAACGACTTCTCGAGTCAAGACCTATTCGATTTTACACTGACTAAGAAGGCTTTTACAGATAATCAACCAAAATTTGCTCATAAATTGAAGTCATTTATTTGTGGGTACAAAAAAATAAAAGCAGATAATTTCGATATCATTAAAATTTTAGGACTTCAGGATGAGGATGAAGAATTAATACATCCAAATATTAAGGTAAAACTATATCAGTACAACGAAAATATTTTTGAGTACAGTAGCCTTATTTTTGATGATATTATTCGTTCTATTGGAATGGTAATTGGAGAAGATCTCTTATCTGCAAGATTGGGAATATCAAAGAAATCAGAAGATTGGGAAAAAGTAAAAGAAAGTCTATCTACTACGAAATATACCGGAATACTCTCGGAAGTCTATCCAAGATGGTGGATGGTTAAAATCAATAAATGGTGGGAGGAAGTTGTAAATTCAAAGATTCCTTTGAGACGTTTAGATGCAGATGAAAGAGTCGAAGTAATAAAGCAGGGTCTTTCATTGAGTAATCTTGAACCTGTAGAAAAAACTAAGTACTCTGAAAGTACAAATTTCTGGACGATTTGCAAACATTCAAATGCTCCAATTGATCCTTTTGATGGAATTGAGTTATTTAAAAAGGACTATTATCCATGGCAAGAGAAAGAATTTATTTCAATTGATTCTGCATTAAATAATATGGATCAATATAAAGAAATTATAAGCCCCATTGACGTAAAGGCTATTCGTGAATTAGCAAGAAAGGTTAACGCAAATGGATAATTGGGAGTTAAGAAAATTTAGGATAGACCTTTCGATGTTTATGGACATTATAAAGGACAAAGGAGTAACTGGAGATTTCTCCGAACTAACTAATCTGCTTAGTAGCTTAAATACTAAATCTTTGATTGAATACAAATTTGAGAATTTATGTTTTCATATTAACGGTCGCATTGTTGGAACTGAACCAGATGATTTAAATTATTGCCAAATCTATTTTGATAATATGTTAAAAGTTAAAGATCCATTTGATCATGATACGGATCCCTTACATATGTATTCTTTCGACATTAATATCCAAGTGTTTAAAAGCAAAACATCGACTAAAAAGGCATACTTCAACAGTTGGCATTTAGACAGACATCCAAATACCCAAAATGTTAAGTATACGCATCCAACATATCACTTTCAATTTGGCGGTAAGAAAATGGAATATATTGACCCGGACATGTCGGTCTTATCTTGCCCAAGAATCCCCCATCCTCCGATGGATTTGTTTTTAGGATTTCATTTTATTCTTTCTAACTTTTTCAATAACAAACAGTTTCCATTTGTAAATGCGGTACTTAACGACTCAGATTACCAAAAGATAATAAAACGGGCGCAAAACAGACTTTGGAAACCTTATTTTAATGCATTTGATTCATCAAATACTAATACAGATTTCACGATCCCCAAAATTTTCCCGCTGTATTTAAACTAAAATGAATCAAAACGTACTAAAATTTTTAAAAGAATATTCATACGATACTTGGGATATAAATCGCCTTATTGTTTCGTCCTTTCTAGTAATTAATAGAATAGATTCAATAAATAATCTATTTATTAAAGACTTTATTATTGCCAAAACCGATGATGCTGAATTTGATTATCTAATAAAATTTATTAACCTTTTTGAGGACGCTAAGTTTGGTATCGAAGAGCTAATTGAATTTTTTGAGTTCGTCATATCTCCTGTGGATAAAGAAGTAAATGGAGCTGTCTTTACACCCGAGTATATTAGAGAATTTATAGTAAAGAGAACAACCGAAAAAATTAACGATAATTCTGACAACTATAATATCTCGAATTTAAGGTTCGGGGATATAGCATGCGGATGTGGCGGGTTCTTTAAAACTATTACTGAAACTTTAAGAACGAAAACAAATAAGAGCTACTATGATATTTATGCTCAAAATATATATGGCCTAGATATTCAGGAATATAGTATTGTAAGAACAAAGATACTTCTTTCATTATTAGCTATTTTGAATAATGAAGATTGTCTACAATTTAACTTTAATTTGTATTGTGGTAATGCTCTTGATTTTGATTGGGACACTATAGAAAGTATAAGGGGAAACGGAGGCTTTGATGTTATAGTAGGAAATCCGCCTTATGTTGGAGTGACTAAAATAGATCCTGAAACAAAGCTTCTGTTAAAGAACTGGAAGGTGTCTTCAACTGGTAAGCCAGATTTATATATTCCATTCTTCCAAATTGGAATGGAAAATTTATGTAATACAGGAATTTTAGGCTTTATAACTGTTAATACATTCTACAAGAGCTTAAATGGGAGATCAGTTAGAAACTACTTTTCTACCAATGAATTTGATTTATCTATTGTAGATTTTGGAGGAGAGCAACTATTTAAGAACAGGTCTACTTATACCTGTATTTGTTTAATTGGCAAGGTGAAAAGTTCTAATGTGAAGTACGTCAAAGCTACAAGTAAAGCGATCAATAGTATTACTCAGAACAACTTTGTAGAAATACCATATTCAGATTTAGACGATTTCAACGGTTGGTATCTGATAAATGACAAACTCCAGAAAATTATAGCAAAAATAGAGAATATAGGAACTTCTCTAGGGGAAAAATACATTATAAGAAATGGCTTTGCTACTTTGAAAAACAATGTATATCTTTTTAATCCAATCAAAGAAAATGAAGATTTTTATTTTTTCCTGAAGGAAGGAGTAGAATTCAAGATTGAAAAGAAGATATGCAGGGATGCTATAAAACCAAACACATTAAAATCAGAAGAAGAATTACCGTCGAAATTGGAGAAACTTATTTTTCCTTATATAATAGAAAAAAGTCAAAATGATTTATTTGGAAAAGAACAAAATAGCTTAATAATAATATCTCCCGAAGATCTTGAATTAAACTATCCATGTGCATTTACTTATTTATCAACCCAAAGGGAAATTCTATCTGGTAGAGATAAAGGAATGGGAGAATATGACCAGTGGTATGCATTTGGTAGAAATCAAGCACTAACACTTAGTGGCTACAAATTGTTATTTCCTTACATAAGTGATAAGCCTAATTTTGTTTTTACGAAAGATAAAGACTTGCTTTTTTATAATGGATATGCTATTTTATCTGAATCTGTAGATGATTTACTCTTGCTTAAAAAGATCTTGATGTCAAAGATATTTTGGTTTTATATAAAAAATACGAGTAAACCATATTCGGGTAACTTTTTTTCCATAGCAAAAAATTATATCAAGAATTTCGGATTATGTGAATTTACAGATGCCGATAGATTATTTCTGACTCAATCGACCAACCAGAACGATATAGACAATTTCTTGGGGAAGAAATATGGAATAGATGTTCTTTGATACTTATTTGAAATTAGTAATTCAATATAGAAATTTTGATTTTTAATATAATTTAATCTTTGTTTGCATAAAACGATAACGTGTATCAATGGAATATACAGCCTATCTTCACGCCTCTCAAAAGCACTTAAACACTTGTCTGTCGTTACTTGACGCAATAAAGCTGTTGAATAGTAAAAACAAAACAGAATCATTGATTATTGTATCACCTGGATATGATGCCGTACTTCATAATGCATATTACCTTTCGGGATATACTTTAGAATGTATTATAAATTATAGTATTTTTAAACACTATAAATTTAAATCAAGCTCAGTGCGAACGGTTGAACATAATTTCAGTGAAAAATGCGGGTTGACATACGGGCCCGAAACAAAAACTAAAGACGGACGACAAAGTTATCCATTTTATATCTCCAAACATCAATTCAGTAGAAACATCCAGATTTTGACAAAAGCATTCCCAAACTCCTTAATACCCTTTGTGGATAATTCTGTAAAGGTAGATGCAGACCTTTTGTCTTTTTTCAGGAATTGGGATGTTGAGATGCGTTATCACGACGTCAATCAAAGCTATAACAATATTCGTTTAACTATAGATAATGTGAGTAGGTTTGTTGAATTAACACAAAAGATTTTTAACGGTTTAATGAAAATAGTAGGATGATAAAAATACTTCATATCGCAAATAAGCTTAATCAAAAGCTTGCCGTTTTGAAAGATAAGAAACTAATAGATTACAAAATTTCAATTAGATTAAATTTTGAGATAGATGTATATGTTATAGAAGCTGATGAAAAACTGAAAACTGATTTGGCTAAAGAATATAACACTGAAAATATAAATTTTAGTTTTCTCACGAAGGAACAATTGAATAATAAGACTTATTTAAGTGAGGCTTTTGAATCAGGCGATAGTATAGACTATGGGTTAAAATATCGTTTTGACTCCTTGTTAAGTAGACAATCAAATGTTAGCAAAAAATTTGAAACACCTATTGTCACATTTTACTCCTATAAAGGCGGACTAGGTAGATCAACGACTATGACCTCATATGCAATGCATCTTGCTTCAATTGGAAAGAAAGTTTGCATAATAGACTGCGATTTTGAAGCTCCGGGATATCTAAATTTTTTCAATTTTTCAAAAAGTGATGTATTAACATCTGGCGAAAAGAATGGGGTAGTTGAATTTCTTGCGGATTTGGCATTCCAAAACGATGTTGATCTAAAGGATTATATCATTTCACCAGTTCACGCGAATAAGAAATATAAATGGACACAAAATATCTTTGTGGTTCCAGCCGGGAATCTTAGTGATTCCAATATTAGTGGTTTTGACGAATTTACTACACATAGGGACCAGTATTTGGATGCACTATCAAAAATTGACTTTGGACAAGCCAATTTATTAAATGGACTTTACACTCTAATAAAAAAAATTGAAACTGACTTACAGCCGGATGTTATCTTGATTGACTCACGCACTGGTTTTAATGATATATTTGCAGTGACAGCATTAATGCTTTCGAATTTAATTGTCGGGTTTTTCGGTAGTAGCGAGCAAACAAAGCCTGGTCTAAGATTTTTGATCGATAAATTTTATGAGTTAAATACCACAATTAACAATCGAACAGACCTTATATTAATAAATTCGATATTACCAAAAAATCAAATTGAGAGTGATATTTTTCATGATGCCTTCGTTACAGAGGTCGGTCAATATGTACAATTCATACAAGAACGAAAATATAATTATATATCTCCTAATGAACAACCTAAATTACCGTCCTTTTATAAATTGGGAAGAAACTCTGGCCTTGAAAAGTTAGGTATTTCAAGAGATCTGGAATCTACTGATTTTGACAATCACCTAGCTTTATTGTCAACAAGGTCTATTGAAGATTATAATGTGATTTTTAATGCTTTAAATGAGTCAAAATCGATTTCACCCATCTTTTCAAAAAAAAACATAGATAGTAAGAACAATATTGTACTTCAAAGAAACCTGATTATAAAAAATCTGAGGGCAACATTAAGGAATGAAAATGGTAATCCAGTTTTATTTGCAGAAGACGCCGAAATAAATCCCAATACTTTTTTCTATCGAGAACAAATGAGTAAGTTATTTGATAAAGATAAATTTATTATACAAGGATTTAAGGGGACGGGGAAAACTTATCTGTATAAAGCTCTGAGGGATCAAAATTTGGAATCGGTTAGAGAAGAACTGCTAAGGCTTGCCGGAAAAGATCCAAAAGAAGACATTCGATTTATCGATATTATCTCATTAAAAGGTACAGGCGAGCCAAAATCATTTGACTTTGACCAAATCCAGTTAAATAAAATCGAGAATAAAAGGTATTATTTTAAAAATTTCTGGCTGGTGTATACTTGGAACTCCATTTTTTTAGACGCGACAAAACGACTGGGGTATAAAGCAATATCTCAATTAAATGATTTTGTAAAACCCTACGAAACAGCTGTCGAGACGAAAATAAGATTTGATATGCTGATTACAGACGACTCAAAGCTTGCAATTATAGAACAAGACTTACTTAAACTCGATTCTTATTTAAATGAAAAAAAAATCACACTGTTTGTACTTTACGACCAGTTAGATAATCTATTGAAACCAAGTGAATGGCAAGATACCGTTTCACCCCTAATAGACTACTGGTGGGATAATTTTAATCGGTACAAGAATATTTCTCCAAAGATTTTTATTCGAACTGATTTATACGGACGACTAGTCGGAACTAATACTGCTCGATTGGAAAATAATATAATTAAAATTGAATGGTCTAGAGAAGAAGTATATGCATATTTTTTTAAACTAATTTTCTCAAATAAAGATTCATTCAAAGCGATGTTTGATCTAATGAAAATCAGTGGGCAATATGAAGATAGCTTCTTTAAAAATGTACTAGCTTATCTAAAGAAAAACAATAATCAACTGAAATTATTAAGAAATGAAATAGAACCTTTTATTGCAACTTTCTTTGGCAAGGAAGTATATAGTAATGATGGATGGTCATTGGGAAAAACCTATGATTGGTTTTATTTTAATCTTACGAATGCCGATCAAAAGTCAATAAGCTTACGTCCATTTATCAATCTCATAAATGGCTCTTTGGACAATGCACTAGTAGACCCGGGAAAGCCTATTCCACCAGTTATAAAAGATAAGTACTTTGCGTCTAGAGAAAACCGGGATAACGCTGTTATACAGCATTTCAGAGATTTAATAAGGGAAGATTTTAATCAAGACCTTGAAATAATTTTTAATTTTTTACGTGAGAGTGGAGGTAACTTCAAACAAATATTTTTGACAAAGTCCGAGCTAAATAATTTTTTAAATCAATTATTACTGAAAAGCAATCACTTAGAGAGCAAAAATATCGATGAGTTGAAGTCAATCTTAATATCAAATGGTATAATTCATGAGAATATTAAGCCAGATGAAAACATTTTTTACTTTGCTCAGCTCTACAAATATTGGTTAGGATTACGTAGTAGAAAATATGAATTCAAGCGTAGAAAGTAATGAGAAGTATATGAATTATTATGGCTTAGCTCGTCTATATTATGAAGCTTCTTATTGAAAAATGATCGGATGAATGTTCTAGAAAATAGATAATATTATTTCGGGATTTATTGATATATGGCTATATTTATACTGAAAGATTGCTGCTAAACGTATTAAAAAATGGTGCGCGATTCGATGAGTTGAATTCAAACCATCCTAGATACTATTTAAGCATTGATATTTGAACAAGGTTCGAATTCCAGCGGGAATCGAACCTGCACTCGTAAAAATAATTCATTTTAAGATAATAAAACAAACTTCGCCTGTCGATTATAAAAGTTGGCAACCCTTAAACACAAGAACTCTTAACACTGCTCCATTTCAGCGTTTCAGATTAATATTTTTAGCTTACATCAAAAACCTGTCTATATCCTCCTTCATCTTATTCACATAAGGTTGTAGTGATTTATAGATCTCCCGTTCCTTACCATATAGTTTAGACTTGACACTGTTACTGGACGGTCGCATACCGCGTTTGGTCTTAAAATTAGCAGATACCTTTCCGGTAAACACATCCACATTCACTTCGGAATAAATACCGGCATCATATTGTAACTTCTGCCAGCAGGATAGTTCCGAAGTAGTCAGTACTGTATTCAAACTGTTGTCAAAGATCTCCTCTCCAAGTCCCACTGGAGTCCCCTCTCCTTTCTTCAGCTCAATCACAATCCATTTATTTAAATCCTCTACCACTGTTGCCTTATTTGGACAATAGCTCATTAATGTCCTGGAAGTCGTTTGTCCGATCGCAGTAAGTTGTTGTTCCAGTAGAGTAAGCTTTCCTAATGGCTCAAAACCTTCAAAGGATTTCTTTAGTTTATTGGTATAGTAAGCACTGAATCTGGTATGATTATATCCTAAACCAATCAATAGCTCAAACAGATCCTGTTCATTTTTTACCAGTTCAGCAGTTTCTGATTCAAGGATAAAAGCATACATTTTCAAATACTTATAGTCATGCCAGTTCACTTCCAGATCTGGCAGAGTCAACCGGTTAAATGGAACATAAACCACATCTATCAGAAAGGGATCAATCTCTACCGCTCCCAGTTTTTCCTTGATCCTTTGCCACTTCTGGTTATACGTAATCGCTTCATTCAGGCAAAACAGCTTTGGAAGAATCACCTCATTTGGAATGGTATCAAAGTAATGACGGGAAATTCCTTTAAGTACATCTACAATCAACTCTGCATCGGGGTTTAGCTTTCGTTCGGGATTATACAATAGGTCGGCGGCTTCAGAGAGTTTGGTCGTAACCATTTTCAAATAACTGCGGATCTGGGTTTCATTCGTCAGACTCAGCACCTGATTGGGGATGGATCGCTTCAGCTTTTTACATTCATTTTTTAGCATCAGGTCTGCGGTTCCCGTCGGATCTGTCCGGTCTGATAACTGAGCCACCACAGTATCCAGTAGCTCAAATTGGTAGTTCATCATAGGTATGGTTGGTATTATAGTTTCCTTATTGTTTGCTGCAGTACAAGCCCAAACAATAATCTGTTCTATGGTTCTTGAGAGTTCAACCTGATCAAGGTCTTCATTCAGGTCTATCCCACTGACCACACTTTTATTGGTTCTTGCATGCAACACCATGTAATAGATACCGCCCAGCAACAGGCCGATTACAGCTCTGAAGTTTACGTTTGTATCAGCAAAGTATGGGTCGGTTACTTTAAATAAATTTTCACCTGCTATTTCTCGGTTGGTAGAGATCTCTGTCATCAACTCATTGGATTCACTGATCTGCCAGAGGATGATGTTCTGCATCTCGGGATTGTTCAGGAAGAACCTGAAGTTTTCCTGCATTAAGCTGGTAAATGTCTCTTTGATTTCGGCAATACCGTCCGCGTCTGTCAGGACAAAGCGTTTGAAGAAGGGGATCCAATAATCCTTTTCCATAATATATGCCCTTTGTAAGCCGGCAAGGCCGGAGAAATAGCGACCAATCAAACTCCGGTTCCTGCCGCTGTACCTGGCAATTCTATTTACCCTCAAACCTGTATGCCCTTCCAATTTCAGGATATTACCAACGGCTGAGATAAACTCCCTCATGGTGGCGGGCTTGTTCTTTATTCCTTTCTGACGCGGACGTTTTGCCATAACTTACTTATTCAAAATTTACAATCTTAGATTTGGTTATTACCCATTCCCAGGCATTCAGCACATCATCCAGCTGATCATAACTGTGTGTTGCCATTACGCTCATTCTGATGCGCGCATCTTTCCTGGACACTGCAGGGTAGTTGATTTGGTTGGCGTATACACCTGCTTCAAGTAACAGTCTGCATACTTCCGCATTCCTGCTCATGTCTCCGATTTTAACAGGGATAATGGCAGATTGTGAAATGCCGGTATTCAATCCCAGGCTCTGTAATCCCTTTCTCAGGTATGCTGTTTTCTCCCGGAGTTGATCCATCCAGAATGGTTCCTGATCAATCAGCTCTATTGCCTTGAGGATACAGGCAGCAGCGGGAGTACTCGATGCGGAGAACAAGTGTTGTCTGGATTGGAACTTTAAAAAGTTGATCAGTTCAGGTTTGGCTACTACATAGCCTCCGATGTGTGCAAAGGTTTTGCTGAATGTTCCAGTAATCAAGTCAACCTCCTGGAACAAGTTGTCCAGTTCAATGACACCCCGACCTGTTTTTCCGATCACTCCTGTACCATGTGCATCATCCACTACCGAGTAGGCTCCGTACCGTTTACACAATTCCACGATCTCTTTTAGCGGAGCCATGTCTCCATCTTGTGAATACACCCCATCAACGATCACCATACGGGTGCGGTATTTGGTTTGTGCAGCGGCCAGTATTCTTTCCAGTGCCTGCAGGTTATTGTGCGGAAAGGACTTGACATTGGTCAGCTGACAGCCTTCATAGACACTGGCATGAACGGCCTGATCCAGGATAGCCAGGTCTGATTTACGTAAAAGGCATTGTAGGGTCGCTGAGTTGGAAGTATAACCCGTAGTATAAATGATGGCACTTTCTCTCTGAAAGAAACCAGCTATCTTTTCCTCCAGTGCTTCATGAAAATCCATGTGTCCGCCAATTGCTGGTGAGGCGCCTACTCCTGAGCCATATTTTTCAATGGCGGCAATTGCCGCGGCTTTTACTTCCGGGTGCTGGGTGAAACCCAGGTAGTCATTAGATACCAGGCTGATGAATCTGTTGATTGGGATACCTGGAATTTTCAGGGTGATTTCCGGACCACAACCTGATGTGGCCAGCTGCCTGTAATTCATCTGGTTCCGTCCACGTTTGTAAATGGAATAGTCATTGAATAGTGATGCTCTGCCAAATGGGTCAATTCCGGCGATGTCTTCGAAATCTTTAAAACTTGCTTTTTCAAAATCTATGGTCATGTCTTTTTGTTTAATACTGCGAAAGTATATTTCGGGAAATCCCCGGCTGGATACATCTGATGCCATATTTATCAACAGCCCTTGCAGGGCTTAAAACAGCGTATAAATGCTTAGAAGGGCTCCAGAACTGGAGCTTAATGCGCGGACTATTTTCCATTTTTATTCGTTGGTTTAATGAGTTTACGGGTTGCGAAAAGTTCGGACCGGTGTTCACGCAGTAAGCTGATACTGATCTTGAGAAATGAGGCTATTTTTTTGTCGGTTAATACCGATCCAGGTTCGATCAGTTTTGGGTAACGTTTGTAAAAGGATTCGACCAGATCAATTCCCTTTATCAACAATAGTTTACGCAGACGGGCTTCTTTACGGTTATGCTGAGAAATGATCAGAGAAGCCAGTTCATGTGCTTCTGGGAAAAGCGAATAGACAACTTTCAATTGTTCATGGGTAATGTAAGCGAGGAAAGTACCGGAGATTGCTTCTATCAGAAACTCTGATGGGGTCTGCTGCATAAAGTCGGGACCAGCTTTAATTTCATCTGCTTCAAAAATGCTCAGCACCTGCTGAGTTCCTTGTTTGTTTTTGGATGATCTTGTGATAAATCCTTCTGAAATGAAAAAGGCGCGGTCAACCCGATCGCCAATATGGAAGAGTATAGCACCTGATGGATAATATATCCCTTGGTACTTCATGACCTGTCTCAGGTGCTCATATAATTTAGGGTTTTGCGCTTTAATGGAATCCATGATTCCAAACATTCTTTGTAGGATGATATCTATACTATTCATTGATTAAATTATGTGCAATTGGAAATACAAAAAAGAGCGGTCGATCTTATGCGGTTTTAACAACAGAAGTGCAGCGTCCATCCGGACCATACTGCACTTCATAACCTAAATTCTCAGATACCTAATTTGTTCTGATTTTGGACAGGCTAACCGGACCTGTCCTGACTTAACTCACTATTCACTATAGCTTCTTTATCACATTGATTATCGTTTTACGCCCAGCATGGTTAAATCTCTTGGGGAACTATTTATGCCTCGTTCCATTCTAATAATTACCAGGGTCATTCAGGTTACCCAATTTGAAACCGGAGCTTCTGAACCGCTTTGGGGAAAGCCCGGTTTTCTTCTTGAAACACCTGTTGAAATAACAGGGATCATTACCACCAATTTCGTAGGCAATTCGCTTTACAGACCAATTGGTAGTGGTCAGCAGTTTGATCGCTTCATGATGAATCTTGTCCTGAATCAGTTCATAAATGGTCTTACGTAAAATCTTTTTGCTGAGGCTGTTCAACGTAAAAGTTTTTATCGACAGGGAAATGGCGTAATAACCCGGACTCCGCTCCTTTCGAAAATGTTTTTCTATCAATCCGATCAGATCGATTAGAACTTGCAGCTCACCAGGGACATTCTGTAAATGGAGTATTTCCGGGTATTCCATCGTTAAACTGGAAGTCTTCATGTCTACCACAGAAACATTGGAATCATAATTAATCGTGTATTTCATTTGACCTGGTTTTAATTCAATTTAAGTTCCTCAGGATGTCCGTTCTCTTTAAACCTCAACAGCTCAATCCCCTCAGCTAGCTCAGACAGCACTTCTTCGAGCATATCATAAGTTCTTCGTAGTTCATCCAGTCTACAATCATACACTTGCAGGAGTTCGTGATACACCCGATCAATTCGAAGTTTTTGCAACAGACGTCCGGTTTCTGCGGCATGAAAGTCCAGCTGATAGACCCAGCCGAGTCTCCTCTTTTCCCGGAGATTCGTCAATGCGCTGCTGATTCTTGGGTATTCCGAACCGATCAACAGGAAATTACTTTCGGGTACCGAATCCAGGTTATTGACTTTACTGAGATCAAAGATCAACTGGCCAAGAAGAGAAAGTTCATTTTTCATTTTGGAGGTTATTTGTGTTGATCAATGGCGGCCTGAAACATCTGTTTTTCTTCTTCTTTGATATTTGCCCCAAACTTCTCCAAATAGGAAGATGCCGTAGGCACATAGTTCTTCCAGTCCTGTTTGTTGTAAAAACCAATGGTCTTTGCACGTAACAGGATTTCTTCACCTGGTAACCCGTAGGGTTTTACTGCGGTTGCTATAGCAGACCAGTCTGGATTATCTCCGTTCATCAAAGGTTCCATCTCTCCTTTCAGGATCATGTTCATCATCGCTACAGTATACTTACGACCTCCCATTGATTTTTTAAATGCTGCTGCATTGGTATTCATTAAAGCAAAACCTGGATCCTTGGTGCTTTTGGTAAACTGTGATACTGAAGCCATGTCTTCTTCAGAAAGGGGCATTTTAAGGTTAGCGATGTAAGCAGAACCGGCCAGCTCCGCTCCGGGTTTATCTCCGGCCTGGGTAGCCATCATCGCCATTTTTTTTAGGAATGTTGCATCGCGTTTCCCTGCAATGTACTGATCGAGCATAGCGCTATACAATAGCCCAGGTTCGGTTAAATCTGCATCTTTTGCAGTAACTACTGGAATGGTTCCCATGTTTGGATTCAGCGGGGCATGAATTTTTCGAAGTTCCGCGAAAGGGATTTTTACAACTTCTCGATCATAGGTCATCAGTCCGTTCTGTTCTCCTTCTACATCAAATGGCTGGGTATAAATAGAACCTGATAAGCCTTGTTTTTCAAACAGTTGCAAATGCTGATTCATGATCTTGTATTTGGCCTTTAATGCTGCTGGTTTTTCCTGGATATACCCCCAGGCTGATCCTGTTAGCCATTGGTGTTCGGGGATAAAGACCCCGATTCCTCCAAACTCACCACAGACTTGTGCTTTACCATTTTGTTTGATACTCATCATTGGATCCGGATAGGCATGTACATCGGTCATGTCCGCAGATACATAGGCATTGGGTGAAGGACTGCGTAGCTGTTCATTGACGTACAGGAGTTCGCCTGAATGGCCATTCAGTATCCTTGAAGGATCGACTTTCTTTACCCATTCACTTAATCTTTGCTGGTCGTATTGTCCCCATTTCTCATTGAACAGTACCCAGCAAACGATCGAAGGATAATTGTGCAGTTGTGCCATTTCCGCAGCGCTTTCTTTTTCAAATTCTTCCTTGCTGCCTTCAGGTAAACCTTGATTCGGGTTTACAAAATCTTGCCAGACCAGCATGCCCAGTTTGTCTGCATGATAATACCAGCGTGCAGGCTCTACCTTGATGTGTTTGCGAATGGTATTGAATCCCATTGCCTTGATGGCTTTAATGTCAAAAGCCAGGGCTTCGTCGGTTGGGGCGGTATACAAGCCGTCTGGCCAGAAGCCCTGGTCGAGCGTTCCTAGGTTGTAGTAGGGTTTATTGTTTAAAAAGATGCGGTCTGTTCCTTTACTATCTTTTGCGATTGAAATCTTCCGCATCCCGAAATAGCTTTTTACTTCATCGATTACTTTTCCGTCTTTCAATAATTTTATGGTTAGATCATATAGAAAAGGTGATTCTGGGGACCAGAGTTTGGGATTCTTTACTACAAGTTGTAAGTCAGTGCCTGCATTACCAATTACTGCAGAGACCTTAATTTTTCCATCAAAAGCAGTAGCTTCTATTTTACAACCAGCCGGTGCCTTCACCTTCAGGTTCAATAACCCTTTATCAATATCAGGGGTCATTACCAGATTTTCAATATGTTCCGCAGGTACTACTTCCATCCATACTGTTTGCCAAATTCCTGAAGTTGGGGTATAATAGATATTGGCTGGATTGAGCACCTGTTTTCCATGAGGTCCGATCCCCTGATCTGTCGGATCCCATACTTTTAGCATCAGCAGGTTATTTCCTGAAGTTAATGCATCAGTGATGTCTATGGAGAAGCTGGAATAGCCTCCCGTATGCGCTCCTACCTCTTTACTGTTTACATACACCGTGGTTTGCCAGTCCACTGCACCAAAATGCAGTAATAAGCGTTCGCCAAATTTTAGTACAGGTTTAGAAAAGGTTTTCTTATAAAACAGTTGCTGGTCGGGTAGCAAAGCCTTTTTTACTCCTGATAGGGCAGATTCTATTGGGTAAGGAACAAGAATCTTGCCTTCAGAAATAACTTTCGAATCCAGATTCTTTGGAGTAATGGCGTATTCCCATAACCCATTCAGGTTTGTCCAGTTTGGGCGTACCATTTGTGGCCGTGGATATTCCTTTAAGGCATTCGCCGGAGAAACTTCTTTAGCCCAGCGCGTTTGAATGGGCACATTCTGCATTTTGTATTCTTGTGACTTTGCATCATTTACTGAAAAAAAAGGCAAAGCAGTAGCTATAAGCAGTATAATTCTAGCTTTCATTTGTGTTTTTATATGATTTTTGTTAGTTCTTTCTGATTCTTATTTTGAGCTGTTTTTATAAAACCCTTCTCTTTCCAGAAATGCAAGCATCGGATCGAGCCATTCCTTTACCGGCAATCTTTGGGTAAATCCGTGGTTGCCTTTTGGAAACAGATGCAACTCCGCATCTACCCCATTCTTCTGCAAGGCCTGATAAAACACAATACTGTTGTTTACATCTACGACCCCATCATCGCCACAATGGGTCAAATAAGTAGGTGGAGTATCTTTGGTGACCTGTAGTTCGTTAGAGAACAAATCCACTTTTTCTTTAGAAGGGTCCATACCGAGCAGGTTAATCTTGGAGCCTATATGAGTCAACTGATCATTCATGCTGATCACCGGGTAAACCAGGATCATAAAATCAGGTCTTAGGCTGATATTGTCTTTATTCGGGATATAGCTTGTCCCGAAATGTGTACCTAAGGTAGAAGCCAAATGGCCTCCTGCACTGTAGCCTATTACACCTACTTTAGCAGAATCAAGATTCCAGTTCGCAGTGTTTGAACGGATCAATTTAATGGCTTGTTGCGCATCCGTTAACGGCCCATAGCTTTTGTCCTGCATCGATTCTTTTTTTGGCAAGCGGTATTTGAGCACAAAGGCAGCAATTCCCTTTTCTGCAAAGGCTTTGCCTATAGCAACACCTTCTTCTTCAAAGGCAAGAAAACCATAAGCTCCGCCCGGGATGACCAGTATGGCTGTTCCTGTGGCTTTTTCTTTAATGGGCAGATATAGGGTCAAGGTTGGCTCTTCTTCTTTGGAAAGTTTCACTGTACTTCCGGGAATAGTGTCCGGGTAAAGCGGCAGCACCTGTTGTGCTACCGCAGTATACCCTACCATTAAAAAGAGCATATAGATTAATATTTTCATTTCAGATTCGTTCTAAAAGTTTAATTGGTATTTGTAGAGGTAATGATCGTAAAGGGCATAGAGCGATTGACCATAGACCTTAAAGTCACGGACTTTAAAACCTCGGAAATCAGGAAGGTAAAAACTGAATTGGTATTTGCCATCTGCAACGGCATACACGTCAATCATAGACACATCTTTGATCATGTATTCAGTTTCATTGTTTGCGCGCAAAGAAGATTGTACAAAGAGATACTTCTCATTGGCACACGCCCGCTTATTCACATGCAAAGGTGGTGCTGCCATAGTAGTTTCTCCAGTTGAGGCAATCTTAGCTACTTTGATCTGAGCCCTACTGATCGTATCGATGGTTTTTCCTTTGTACAATAAATTAAGATTGCTGTCTGTGCATAAGAATTGATTGCGATAATAGTAAACATAAATCATTTTTGAAGATCCTTGGACTTTAACTATCTCCCCATCAGTACAAAATATACCGTCGATTTGCTTTTCCAGTAGGTCTGTAGTTTTTAATACATTAGTGTTCAAAAATTCCTTTGCAAGTACACTCACCCCCTTTTCATTAATATACCTTAAAGCAATTGAATTTTCAGTAAGTGGAATTGAACCAGTAAAAAATGAAGTCTTGAAGAACTTTTCAAAACGGAGATGTGGTAAGCCTCCCTTCAAGATACTGGGTTTTAATCCATCCATTATCCAAATAACTTCGTTGTCAGTGGTAAAAATGGAGCCTTGAAATAATCGAGACTTTTCTAGACCAGTGACAGTTAAACCGACAGTATCAACTAGGTTTGTATCAATTTTAAGTACTTTTTTAATTACTAGTGAGTTTGCCAAAAATAGCTCGTGATTATGTATCCCCGACAAATACCAGGAATTATGTTTAAGATCTTTAGAGTTAACCCCATCAATTAAATGAGAAGGCAAAATACGTATAAAACCAAAGTGATTAGTTTTATAAGATGAGATTAAAAACAATATAATTACTAAAGCCACACTTCCGACAAAGCAAATTAGCAGGTTAAAAATTTTTATCTTGAGCATTTTCTAAATTTTAAAATGAACCTGGCTAATAAACCAGGTTCAAGAAGATTTAAGGTTGTCTTAGTGGTATTGTGCATGGCGTTCCGCCATCCATTGTTGTATTAAGTGCGGTATTGTGAAACCCGCCATTGAATACAGTACAAACTGGCCCTGTTAACGTAGTTGAACAGGCTATTTGTTCCGTATAATCATACATACAAACGCCACCCTCCAGATAAAATGCAGGTCTTAAAAATTTCTTTGTGCTTGTCGCAAACGAAGCGGTAACGGCTAAAAGTAATGCTACCGACATCAAAAAGTTTTTAAATTTCATTATTTTTATTTATTAAGTTAATTGCCTGCTTATTCAGGGTGCAGGTATTCCCTCTTACTGCAGATAAGATTTTTATTTGGATAGATCAAAATTGAAATTATACTTAAAACAATAAACACGATATTGAAAATAAGGTGCTGGTTCCATGTCATGTTTTGCAAAATCCCACCACAGCTACATGGAATATAAGTACTGAACTTTAAAATGATAACAATATATCCTGAAAATATCACCATAAGACTAAAAGAGGCATATAGTCCTAAGAACTGGTAGCGCTTCGAGAAAAGAAGAATTGAAATTCCAATTTCTGAAGACGGAATGAAGATAGCGACGTAGTTAGAAATTACATTTAAAATTGGAGATTTACCTAGCTCTATTCTAAATTTTTCAAAGTCGTGGAATTTACTCATCGCCGCATAAATAAAAAGTAACACAAAAAGTGCTGATATAAAATCAACTAGTTTGATTCTAAATCCTTGATTTACTTTTAACATCAATTCCTAATAATTATTTACCCTAACTATTGTTTCACTTCCAACCATTCCTGAGAATACTAGGGTAATATTTCTAAACCTTGGTAAATCATAATCTGGCACGTCAAACAAAGTAATCAGATCTCCAGTAGCCGCATTCCTGAATTCAAAGGTTTTTGTCCCTTCAGCAGCTAAAGATGAAACATCTTTAAAGGCCGAAATTGCTTTATAAGCAAGGCTACTCGCAAAAGAACCTTTTGCACTTCCTTTCAAATTTACACTAATGGCAACACCACCTGTAACCAGGTTAATCACTCTGGCGCCAAACACTTCTGCTGTATGCGATGGAATATTCTCCTCTTTCAAAAATACCGATTCCACCGCAGTTGGAGTGCCCGTTAAGAACAGCGAATACACTCCCCCGTTTACAAAATCTTTGGTTTGATTGTAGTACAATGGATTAGGTGCAACTGTTGACGATAATTTCAACACCTGACTTCCAGCTAAAATACCATATGCAGTATATGCATTACTTGGAATAGTTGCCGCATAAGTTCCAAACTGAAGTTCGCTTCCGCTGACCAAAGCATTGGTGATTTGAATACTTGCCAAAGGCGTCAATCTAATTTCCTGCTTTTTGCAAGAAATTATTGCCATTGCATATAATACAATGCATACTTTAGAGAATTGTAATTTCATAGTTATCAGTTCAATTGGTTTATAAAATTTATATGTTAGTTTTTAGCAGTTTCAACCCAGGTCTTAATGTTATTTTTCATTTTTCCCAACGTTTCAACAATCTCTTTATCATTATTTGAAAGTTTAACGGCCTTTTCTTCCCACTCTATAGCCTGTTTTATATTTCCTGTTTTATATAAAAGGTTTGCATAAGTATCAAAAGCTCGCCAATCATTCTGGTACCATTCTTCCATTGCATATTTCATAACAACGTCACATGCGAATGTTAGTATTTTAGAATCATTAATGTGTTCAAAAACCCCGTACCACGACATATCATTAATATTAACTTCAGGCCGCTCCAGGGCCATTTCAAAATAAAGGACATAATATTTACCAAAATTACTCCAGTCTTGATTGTTTATATAGTAAAGCATCATTCTACCAAAAACTACCTCTTTTCCTAAAGAACCAAATTTATTATTGAGTTCGTTTTCTATAACTAACCAATTTGGCGGGGTAGATTTATCGCTTGCCATTTTTGGTATAAATTGTTTAGCAATAGCATATTTAATTGCATACTCAGCTTTATTCTTCCCTAAAACGGAATTAATTAAAACACGATTTTTAAGAAAATACTTAAACCCTTTGCTATCTGTATCTCCTAAATTCTCACTTATAAATAGTAAATTCTCCTTTGACAATAGATTATCTTTCCTTAATTTAAAAAGGTAATTATTAATATAATTTTTAGCAATGGAATCTGCTAATCTTATATTCTTCTCTTTCTTTGCCTCCTTCACTAATGCTGGCACCTTTGTGAAATCTTTTATTTTTTGGGCAAAGCATACATTTGTAAGGCTTATAAAAGCCAAATTCAATACTAGTTTTTTCATATGTTAGTTCTTTACTTCTTCTATTTTAATATTATTGTAATTGGTTCCCGTTTCATCAAAGTTTCGACCTTTTTCTGTTCCACATCGGTTAATAAGCCGCGACCGGGTATTCGCCCAATTTCTTTAAGTTTAAATCCATTATCTATCCCACTATTAGCAGCTGAGATCCCTGTTAACATCCATTCAGGAGCAGGCTCATCTTTTAAATAAAAATTGAAAAATTGCATCATTCGAATAGTAAAATCAGACGATTCATTGCCTTCAAGAGAATGATTGCCTTCTGGGTACACAAGCATCCAAGCTACTTTTCCCATCCGCCTAAGCCCTGTAAAGAATTCAATATTATTTGCAAAATGAGAAATTCCATCTTTTTTCCCTTGCATGAGTAATAATGGAGTTGTTACTTTATCAACCTGAAAAATTGACGAACTTTTAATATAAGCATCAGGTTTATCCCATAAACTTGCGCCAATTCTACATTGTTCACCTTGTCCTTCATAAAAGAACTGTAAACTACGTCCGTTTAATAAACTTCCGTAACTGCTTACCCAATCGGACCACCCAGAACTACTTTGAGCCGCTGCGAATATATTGGAATGAGTAACAAGGTAGTTAGTTTGTATCCCGCCAAAACTATGTCCTTGAAGGCCCATTTTTCTTGGGTTTACAAAAGGTAATGTTGATATATAATTCGCTGCAGAAATAACCGCGTCATAGGTGCCTTGCATTGGCTCACTAATCTTATAATATATATCCGGACAGAATACCAAATAACCATTACTTACATAAGTCGGTATATCCAAAGCACCATATGACAAATCTGGTTTCAAATAGGCATTTAATCCATCAGATTTACGTTCATAGTAATTAAAGATAATTGGGTACTTTTTAATAGGATCGAAATTCTCTGGTTTATATAAAATTCCTTTTAAAGTTCTCCCATCTAGTGAGTTCCATTGATGAAGTTCAGTTGTGAACCAGTTGTATTTTTTTTCAGGTTGAACATTTGTTATCCTATTAAACTTTTTAAAATCGGTTGTAACAAAATAATTTGGTGAATTAGATGTATTTGCTCGTCGTACTAAATACAGCTCTTTATCTCTAGCTTTTTGAGGATATTCTCCTTTATCATTGACATATAGATAGTCAAACAGTTTGAACACATAGGGACCCATAAATAACATAGTAGGATCAGCCTTAGATTCCATTACTACTCTAAAAAAACCATTGTCTTTGTTTTCAACATTAAATGCAAATAAGATTAATTTCTCATTCTTAGATATTCCTTTCATTTTGTAACCATCTAATGCCAAATCAAATACAATATTGTGCTTCAATCCGAAACCATTTGTTATATTGATAGGTTTAAGTTTAGTTAATGGATCTATTTTCCAGATATCATGCTGATCATATATTAATAATGATTCATCATCTTTTAACCAGCAAGCAATTCCTCTCTGCCTAACCTCACCTCGGTCAGACAAACACAATTCCGTCCACGCAACAGGTAGATCTTTTGTAATATTCCGAATAATGTTAGTCGCTATTTCGTAACTGAAATAACTTAATTGTTCATTGTCAAACCAAACGAGGTATTTTCCAGAAGACGAAATTGCCACTCTTCTTTTGTTATTCAAGAAGTCCAACTGAAATTTTTTTCCGTTTACAGTTGATATAAGACTAGATTTAATTTTGTGCCCAATACTCCAAGGCTCTAGTAATCGATCTTCAGTAGGAATAAGTGCTACTGAATCCTGGGCCTCTTTAAAATCAGCAAATTGAGGACGAACCTTTCCTGTATAATTAATCTTATGCGTAATTAAATCCAAAATCACATATCGGAATTCACCATTCAACTCGTCTTCTTGTTGCTCGGTTTGTAATTTCACATCGTTGTAACTCCATACTTCAACAACCGCATTGGAAGATTTTTGATTCTTTTTACAATTCAACTCGAAATATAGTCGCTTCCCATCCTTACTAAATCCTTTTAGGGCATATAACTTTGACTCATTTAGTTGTATATCAAAAGAGCCAACATCCATAAGCTTTTCACTAGATAAATCACCTAATCTATAATGCCAAATCTCATTATTGGAAGTAAATACCAATTGCTTATGTAAAGCGTCAATCATTAAGTTTTCAATATTTGTTCCCTCCCAAACTTTATTGCTTTTTCCAGATCTAATATCTATCCAATTTAGAATTTGTAATTCAGTATGAGCTGTTGCTTTTTTCTTAACAACGAGAACTTTTCCATCTTCACTAAGCCAATAATTTATTATTCCTTTGTGTTTAATCTCCTTACCTGTATTTAGATTTATTGATACTAGTAAATGATCAGTATCAGTAGGCATATAGTATAGCATTTCGTCTTTTATTTTAAAAGACTGAATACTAGTGATATACCTTACCAAATCAGTCCCCAATTTTAGAACAACTAGGCTATCTTTTCCTTTTATAAAAACTCCATACTTGCTATTAGAAGAAATTCTAAAATCTTTCGGAGCTAAAAGATCTACTTTCCACTTAAAGTCTATTGATCGAATTATTGATGTGTAACTGTTTATTGGCTTATTTTTGATAGTATACAATATATACCTTCCATCATTACTTATTTGAGCTCCTCCATCAATTGAAGTCCAAGTATGATAAGCAGTCGAATCCAATACTGGCTTTTGGGCAAATGCATGATTGACAGAGTAAAATAATACCCATATAAATAAAAATCCGCTTTTCATATCAATAACCAGGAGTAGGCATTAAATTTGGATTTTTTTTCAATTCATCAATTGAAATAGGATAATATTGCTGGTAGCTTTTCCAACCTGAAGTATTTCCTTTTTTTGGCGTCATAATGGCCATTACTTCATCTATTTTTCCTGTCCGTTTCAAATCAAACCAACGGTGCCCCCATTCTGTGAATAACTCCAGTTGCCTTTCCTTTGAAATAAGTTCCAATAACTCAGATTTAGTTATGTTGGGAAACTTCGATTTGGTTGCAGCCAATCCAGCTCGTTCACGAATTTTATCTACATCTAAAACTGCTCCTTCTAAGTTGTTATTTTGAGTTCTGGCTTCTGCACGAATTAAGAATTGCTCTGCTAGTCGCATTACCATACTGTATTCAGTAATGGGTATAAATGAAGTATTTGTATTAGCTTTCGGCGGAACTTTATATTTGTAGGGATAGTAGTAAATAATTCCATCTACAACTACACTATTAATCCACATATTTTTTCGCTGATCTTCATCATCGAAATTATTGACGAGTCCTTCATATAAATAAACAGGATTTTGCTGCATCCCTGGACCAGATACGGGGAGTAAAAAGGTCCTTGCGTCGAAGGTGTTTACGCCTTCATTAACTGACTGCAATTGCCATATTGATTCAGCATTATTTTTTAAAAATACTTTATCTAAGGATTCAAGATGAAATTGCGCTGTATTTTCGATAATTTTACTCGCTTGGCTTTCAGCTCCTCCCCAATTACCGGTATATAAATATGTTCTTGCGAGCAATGAAATAGCAGCCCATTTTGTTGGTCTTAATCTTTCTTCTGAGCCAATTGGATAAGGTGTTATACAATCAATTTTCAAATATCTATCGCTTAGTAAATTCTGAGCATCTGTCAAATCGGCTATGATTTGCTCATAGACTTTTGATTTTGAGGACTTCTTTATTGAAGCGTTTATAGTATAATCAGTGTTTATTACTAAAGGCACATCACCATATAGATTAACAAGATAGAAATAATAAAAAGCACGCATAAATTTAGCTTCCCCTAGTAATTGTTGTTTTACTTCAGGTGTTAAACTATTGGAAATACTGATGCCCTCTAATGCTGAATTTACAATATACAATTCACTATAAATCGCAGACCAGTACGTAAAGTCTTTTGAACTCGTAAGAGAATTTTGATAAAGCGAGAACATTTGGGTGTTATTCGCTAACCTAAATAATGTCAACTCATCGGCGGAGAGACCGGCTATACATGACAAAGTAGGAAGTTCATTGGTTCCATTTAAATCGTTTAGACTTGCCATTTTTGCATATAAATTGGTTATTGCTCCTATTGCAGTTGCATCTGTACTGAATACATCTTTAGAACTAACATTTGTTATTGGCCCATCAATTTCAACCAACTTCTTACAACCGCTATTAAATATGGCTAATAGCCCTATTATCATTATCTGAAATAAATTTTTCATTTTCTATTTAATTTATGATTTAGAGAACTCTACAGGCCTACTTTTATTCCCATCGTGATTACCCGTAGTGGGGGCAAAACACTAGAACTTTTAGTTTCAGGATCAAGCCCCTTAAACGGTGTTGTGGTCCATAAATTCTGCCCATGAACGAAAATATTACAACTTTTTAAATGCCCTTTCCTCAACCATTCTGATGGAACACTCCAGGCTAGAGAAACATTTTTCAAACGTATATACGAAGCATCACCCCAACTTGCATCACTATAATATGCTGCGTTGGTATACGATTGATATAAACTATACCCTGTTGTAAATCGCTGAATATTAGCAATATCTCCCGGTTTTTTCCAACGATTTAGGACGCCAACCGGCTGATTTCCTAGTCCATACCCCCATTGTCCTGGCATATATCCCGACGCTCCAAATTCGATATCATTTTGTGCCTTTTGTTTTGTAAATTGAAATAACACGTCCAGTTGAAATCCTTTATAATTTAAGGTATTCGTAATACCTCCATATAATTTTGGAGAAGGATCAATAATAACAGCCCTATCCTCTTGATCATTAGGCGACATTGTAGGATTTCCATTCTTATCCGCAAACTGATATATACCAGTTGCGGGATCCACTCCTAAAAAATGATAAGTCTTTACTACATTTAAAGGTTCACCAATAATAAGTCGGTATTTATCAGTCGACTTGTCTAAATCTCGATAAGATAGAAGCTTATTTCGCGGGATAGTAAAGTTAGCGCTTGACGACCAAGAAAATTTAGTACCTCGAATAATATTAGCGGTGATCATCGATTCCCAACCCGAATTCTGTATAGTGCAATCTAAATTTTTAGTTATTACGTCGAAGCCAGTCACATTAGGCAATGAATAGGATGCTAACTGATTGCTAGAACGATTTCTATAATAGTTGACATTTATTAATATCTGATCACTTAATATCCCTAAATCTAGACCAATTTGGAGTTTTCTAGTCTCTTCCCACTGCAAATAAGGATTGGTTAAACCTATAGGCTGATAAACTACTCCACCTTGGTAAGGAACACTCTGACTAACTGGAGTATATAAGCTTAGAAATTGATAATCTCCTATTTGATCATTCCCAGTAGTACCGTAACTTCCTCTAAGTTTGCCAAAGGTAAGTATGGGAAAATTCTCTGTGACGAAATGTTCTTTTGAAAATACCCAAGCTGCTCCAAATGCTCCAAAATTATGAAACTGGTTTTCAGCTCCAAATCTAGAACTTCCATCTCTCCTAGCTGTTAAATTAATAAGATATTTATCTTGCCAGTTGTAAGCTATCCGACCAAATAGTGCATTATACTTATATTTGGTATTAATCGATGAAAAAACTTCCTTAGTAAGTGCAGACATTAAATCATCCATAACTAAATCACTACTAAAACCATTGGCCAATATGCCCAATTGACTACTATTGGTTTGCGTAATTGTTGTTCCAAGTAAGACGTCCAATTTCCCTTTACTTATAGCTTTACTAAAAGTTAACTGAGGCTCTATTGAATATGAATTTATTTTAGAGTCTAGAACTCTCGATCCTCTTCTAAAATATGGCAGATTTTCGGGATAAACACCTCTAATATTATTCTTAGAAATAGAATTAATTATTAAACTACTGTATCCTAGGCTATTTTGGATATTTAATCCAGGTAAAACCTCATAACTCAACAACATATTACTTAGTAAATTGGTTGTTTTGTCTGTATATTCATTAGCAAATAAACTTGCTGGATTTAAGAAAAAAGTTGATCCTCCCTGACTGTTTGCAGCCCAATTAATTTCTCCGTTTTCAAGGTAGAGATCTGGAGCTAAGGGAGCAACTCCAAGGAGTGCGGGGACTAAAACATCTCTAGGCAATTTACTTACGTCATTAACATAATTACCTTTCATTTGAATTTTAAATTTTTGATTTGCTGAGATAGAGTTAAGACCAAATCCAACTGAACCCTTTCGGTCTTTGTAATTACCTTTAAATACATTCGTTTCATTATGGTATCCTCCAGTTACTAGAAATGAAGTTCTTCCCTCTCCACCAGAGACTGAACCAGTTATATCGTTATACCCGAAATTCCTTCCAATCAGTTCCTTCTGCCAATCTATGTTTCTCGAATTATCCCAATTCCCATTTAAATCATTATCACCAAAATTACTCGTCGAAGGCCTAGCAATTCCATCATTACGCAAGGCCTCTTTTCTCATTTCCAAATATTGCTCAGTATTCAAGAGATCTACCTGATTTGGTACTTTGCCCCAACCTGACTGAATATTTAAGTCAACTTTCATATCACCTACTTTACCTTTTTTTGTAGTAATCAGAATAGCGCCATTTGCCGCACGTGAGCCATAAATTGCTGTTGCATCAGCGTCTTTTAACACATCGATACTTTCTATATCCGAAGGATTTATAAAACTTAGCGGATTTCCGAAAACATTCCCGGAACCAGAATTCCCTAGATTAGCGTTACCATTAGGTAAAAGTTGAGATATATATGGTACTCCGTCAATTACATAAAAGGGTTCGCTCCCTTTATTTATACTATTCTGCCCTTGTATCCTCACTTTCACTCCAGTTCCAGCAAAACCACTTGCCTGTTCAATAAACAATCCCGGAACCCTTCCCTGCAAAGCCAACAGTGGATTATTCACCGGTTGCTTCTCAATCACATCCGCCTTAATTGTCGTCACATTACCTGTACTCAGCCTCTGTGTCGTCGTTCCATAGGCGATAACCTGTACTTCATCAAGCTTTGAGTTACTCAATTCCAGTACTACATCTCCAAGTTCCTTAGCAGCTTTTACTTCTTTATTCACATAACCAATAAAAGAAATCACCAACACAGCGTCCTCATCCACACCTTTCAAATAGAAACTTCCATTTGCTCCAGTACTCACCGCTTTGCCTCCTTTCCCCTTAACAGACACAGAAGCCCCAGGAAGATCACGCCCATCAGCATCCACCACTCGACCAGAGACATTGATGTCTTGGAATACGCCGACCACCTTTTCCAGAAAGGAGGGCTCTTTCACCTTTATAATAATATTCTTTTCATCCAGTTCAAACGTCAATGGTTTATCCTTCAGTAGAACTTCCATTACGCCATTAATGTCCTCATTTTCAAAATCCGCGTTTAATCTTACAGTTCCATCAACAGCATGGTTGGAATACACCACTTTGAATCCTGTCTGTTTTTTGATCTCCTGGAATATCTGATTCAGTGTCGCACCCTGCTTTACATAAGTCAGCTTCTGAGCATTACTTGAAGCGCTCACCTGCAACAGAAAGGTTGTCATCATAATTATGATCAGTCTCATAATTAGTAAAAGTTTAGGCGGCAGCCACGGACGCGGCATGCCTTGATTAAAAGCCTTTAATTTCATACTTTTGATTTGGTTTGGGTTAATACGTTAAACTATACTCGAAACATCGTTTTTATGGGTTGACCCTGACTTATGCTATGGAGGTGCTTCAACACCTTCATGGCTCTTTTCACAGGAACCCTATGCTCATTAACTCGCCTTCCCTTTAATTCTTTTCATCTTTTTTTAGTTTACGACCCGCCAGGTTACCCTTTAAAGCCAATGGTTAGTTGATAATATTAGTTGCAGGGTTGGTTACACCCCAATGATGATTTCATTTTAAAAATTATTCAATCTTGATTGTTTTCCCTTCAATGCTGAAACGCACCTTACTTGCTTTCTGTAATACCCTCAGCACCCCAGAGACCTTATCGCTCCTAGAAACCGATCCGGTAAATGTATTTGACAAAACCTTTTGATTCACGACCACAAACTCCACATCATACCACCTGGACACTTTCCTTAAAATATCTCCTAGTGGTTCATCCGTAAAAACAAACTCCCCGTTCTTCCAGTCCACAAAATTTTCCGCATCCACCTTCAACACACTGATCTTTCCTTCAGACAATACTGACTGTTCGCCTGGTTTTAAAACCGTTTTTCCGTTCACGCTTACCGAACCTTCCAGTAATGTAGTTTCTGTAGCAGCTTCATCGGTATAACTGTTCACATTGAAATGCGTACCCAAAACTTCAACCTCTTGTCCATTACTTTCCACTATGAATGGATGTGCTTTATCTTTAGCCACCTCAAAGTAAGCCTCACCACTTAGTTTGACCCTCCGCTGCCGACGCTCATTTAAGGCAGTAGAATAGGTCAAACTTGAAGCGGCATTTAACCATACCAAAGATCCATCCGGCAAACGCACCTGATAAGTTTCTCCTTTGGAGGTTGATAAGACATTTATGTGGTTTGATTCGGTGTTTGTGCTTTTGATCTCATAAACCAATTGTCCATTTGCAGATTTGCTGATCACGACACCGGATTCTTTTGCAAGCTCTCCATTTGCTGCATCAGCTAACCTGATGTTTTTACCGTTAGCCAGTGTAAGGGTTGCGCCTTGCTTACCTGGTGCAACATCATTGGCATATTTAGTGACCTCATGCTGATTTGCAATTCTTGGTGCGATATAGAAATAAATACCAATAGTAATTAAAGCTACTGCGGCTGCAACAACACTGATCCTTCTCCAAAGCTTGATGGTCTTTGATGGTTCATTCTGTTGGATAGTAGTATGGATATGCTGCTGGATTTCAGCCCAGGTTTGATTTGAGGGTAATTGGCTTCCTATACCATTACGATCTGCACGGTGTTCCAATGCCTGGTAGTAAGTTTCGATGAATTTAATTTCATCCGGACTTGCTTTACCTTGCTGGTATCTTATAATGATCTGATTTAATAATTCCTTTTCCATTTTAATTATAAACAGGGCTTATAAAAGAACAGGATACATAACTCGGGATTTTGCCCAGTCATGTTAAAAAATATTTTTTTATTGTTAAATGATGGAGCTTTCTTTAGTGCTTTTCGGATAGGTAAATGATGATCTGAATGAGCATTAAAGAGGTTTTTAGCTTATTCACAGCCTTTCCAAGGTGGTTTCGTACGGTCTTTGGGGATAGCTCAAGTATTTCTGCAATTTCCTCCGGACTTCTGTTTTCAGTATAACGCATTTTATAAATGATGCGTTGCTGATCAGGTAAATCGTTGACTAGTGTTTCGTAGGTTGCTAGCAGTTCTTTATACATCAGCTCCTGATCTGGTCGTTCTTTATTGGCAATCAGGTCCTGAAGTAAATCAGATATCGGGACAAACTTATCTTGTCGCTGTATCGTACGTAACACTTTGTTTCGGATGGAAATGAATAAATAACCAGGTAGGTTTTCTATCTCTGTTTGGGTTGCTTTTAACCAAAGTCCGGTAAATACGTCCTGTGTAACGTCCTTCGCCAGTTCAGGATCATGTAGACGTTTATTGGCTTCCAGGTATACGTCATTTTTATACAGTTCGTACAATGCATCAAATGCAGTCCTGCTTCCTGAACGCAGTTCTGCGAGGAATGTACTATCAATGGCAGTATGTTTTCTTCCGGTTAGCAAAGCTGTTGATTGAGATCGTTAGTGATGATATATACCTTGTGACTAATTTACGATTTTTTAACTTTTATATTCGTATCTATTTTGTTATGAAGCACTTGAATAGCAAATCTCTCAATAGCTATCTATGAGTGACCCCATTCCATTGCCTTCTAAAAAATTGACATATTCATGAACGAGCTGGATATTAAATCCTGGCCATCGTTCTACTTCTGCCGTGCTGTACTTCAGTAATTGTTGCATGGTTTTAATCCCGGCGCCATTTGCCGCTCTTTTTAATTCCGTACTTAGTTTAAGTTGCTGTATATGGCAGTTCAGCACATTGGTTTCTCCCTGACTATTCATCATGAAATGATTAATCTTGGTCTGCTGACCCGATACAGCCCGGTGATGAAAACAAAATAGCGCGGGACACAACCATAATCCGTCTTAGAGGCACGGCGAAGCGCCCACAGTACAGAAAACAGCCGCGCCCGCGCTATTGCGCAGGCGAGCAGCATGATTTTCCCTTGTACTGTTTGAAAGTTTCGCCGTTTTCTAAGACAAGATCAAATAGCTGTCGCTAAATATTTTTATAACACAAAGCTAGCAACTTTTTTTGACGCAACCTACAAAAGTTATTTAATGTGTGAATGAATTAAATGTCTCTTACAGGATACTGCAATATCATGACTGTTGTTTTTAGTTCCGGTAACTAGCTGGTTTACAGGTCTATTTTGTTGGTTTCGGTGTATGCACGGCACATACACTTTTTTTGAACTCATCTGGTCATTTACTTTGCATCGATGAGGATTACAGATTTATCCGGTCAGGTGCCGGATACACTCACCAAAGCAGAGGCCTATCGTTTATACGGTAGGGATCATGTAGACAGGTGGTGTAAAGAAAACCTGATTCATCCTGTGGTTCAGGCTGGATCAGGGAAAAAGAAATTCATCGACCGGTTAAAGCTTGAGGCAGTTGCCAGAGCGAATAACCGGGTTACTGCTCTGCCGGGTGGCAGAGTTTAAATTGATTTGAGCGCTTGCTCAACGTACATTGTCCTATTGGGGTGAAGCATTTTCCGGCGGACCGGAGAATTACAGTGCAAGGCTTTTCTCGTCTTAACGGTTACGTGTAGCCAATACGGTGAGAAAAGTCTGAACCATAGGCAGTCAGTTTTGGCAGGTAGGTAAATACCAACGTGGGTAACCCCGGTTTAGTTTTTTAAGGGAGGCATTTTTGTCTCCCTTTTTTGTTTTTCGGCTATTGGTTAAAATCTATCTGATTCTTTAAAACAACGTTTTTATTCCGGTTTAAAGAGTCTCTTAGGTCGATCAGTTTAGAGCCAATGAGTGAACGAACAGACTCCGGATTCAGTTTCGCAAAACCAAATAAGTCTAATGGTTTATCTTTTAATTGTTCTTTCGTATGGTGTTTTATGGTTTCATAGGTGTCTATAACCAGTTGAAGTAAAAGATCTGTGTCTGATGCTAAAAGGTCGAAGTTTGAAATTGCGAATTCATAACCTGCAGTTAACTCGTAATACTTTGCAATATCACCGAGATCACCAAATATGGAACAAGTGCCCATGATCTTCAACTTAAAGCTAATCCTGCCATCGGGTGAGTGTAAAGGTTCAATTAGGTCAAACTCCCATTTCATTAAATTTATAAAGGTTTCTGTGATCTGAACCTGATCATCTAATACCTCGTTTAGGATGATAAATTGTGTTTTGTCTTTTTCTGAAAGCATTGCTGAGATTTTTAATTAAACTTAGTCATTAATCAACACATACCTCAGGAATGTGAGCGTAACGAAGCAGATACGATCCGCATGGCAATAGAAATTATAATCTATATTTGATTGTACTTTCTATTGTCTAACCAAATGATGCAACGGTCTTTTACGATATCTTATGAAGGTGATGAATTCATCCGGGATCAGATCAGCAAGAAACAGAATTTCTTTTTTTTCAATAGTTTTATTTTTCTGGGGATTGTGGTAGTGACCGGGTATCTTAAACTTCATGTCATTGACCGTGGAGGGATTCTCTTTGGTTTCTGTTTATTTCTGGTGATGATGACACTTAATCTTCGTCATTATTTTAAGTTCAAAAAACTAAAAGCACAGCTCATCCGAAGTATGCAGATTGTTGATGACAAAATAATACTGACTACTTACCGCCACGATACCTATGAGCCGGTACTTTATGAGTTACCACTAGAAAATAGGGTATTAACAAAGGGCATACTCAGCTCAAAGACAGACGCCAACAAACCTTTGGATATTGATGTATTTGGTATACCTCAGGCTTATACTTTGAGTGCTGAGCAGGATCCAAAAAACAAGTTCTATCTCGCGGGTTCATTTTGGCAGCAGTGGGACCAGATGTATGAACTACTTGAGCAAAGGCACAAAATCCCTGTAGCTTAGATTTTACTTTACTTATTGCAGTGAGGCCGATAGTAAAAAAAGGACAAATGATCCTGCCCATACTGCCCAGCAGATGGTTCTGTTGGTTTGGTTATTCAAGGGATGATTTTTAAATTCCTGGAAGATGACTTCACTCCTGCCTTTGCTCATTAAATACCAGTGAAGGATAATCAGTATGAGGACGTTGATGGTGAATACAAGCAGCTTGGTCAAGGATCCAATTAACCAGAATCCAGGATCAAACAATAGCCATAACGTCAATATAAACCAGAATATACTGAGTTCCACCAATAACACGCTTCTGAAGTCCCCTACCCAGCTTTCCGGCTTATTCCGGTAATGATAGAGGAAGGTAAAGTAATAGAATCTTAGCAGTTTCAGTATAGGCATTTATTGGTCCTTAAATCGTTTTGCAAGTTAATAAGTATTGCTGACATCTCCTGGGATTGAAGTGAGCATACCACATGCCATCGCCCTGATTCGATCAGGTGAACTTTTAAAACCTTGATAAAGTTTTGTAGGAATGATGTATCTTGGATTCCTTATATAATTCTCAATGACTTTAACGCAATCACATCTCAGACGCTATATCCTACTGATTCCAGTAATCATTTTTGCCATTTCATTAACGCAGAATGCTTTGGTATATGAGTATCAGGGAAGGCAGATGCATTCGGCAATCTCTTTATTTCTGGTAGGTGGCATTTCCATCCTTGGCGGTGGTGGTATGGAATGCCTGACCTGGATGGCAAACCCTATTGCAATTATTGCTGGAATAAGGTTTCTGATAGAAACCAATAATGTGATTAAATTAGAGCCTGTTTTACGTACTCCAATACCAAAGCCCGAACCAAGTAGTCATTGGCTTTCTTTAATTGCTGCTGGTATCGCCTGGTCATTTAGTTTCTGGAAAGAGATATTAGCTGCAGAAAGTGGCACTACCGGCAAGATCTACAGCTTTGAACCCGGTTACTGGCTATGGGTATCTAGCTTAACTATTCTTGCTATCGGTATCAATTGCTATCACTTTCGCTTTAACAAGGCGGGCAAGCAAGCAGCGGATTAACCATTCCATCCAAGAACTACTATTTAATGTGTTGAACATTTCGATTCCAGTCCCATCAGAATTGTATTTTTAAAATGATTCTTTATGGAAATGACATGGAGTGATCATCATGATGTTAAAAAAGCATTGATAAATCAGTTTCCTTACAAATCAATACGATGATAAAACTCAAACGTTTACTCTGCTTATTCCTTTTTCTTTTTCCTGCTGGTTTATATGCCTGTTCCTGTGCCAATGAGGGTGTGGTCAATAATTTTCAAACTTCTGAATTTGTAGCAAAAGCTAAAATCATCAAAGTGACACCAGATCCTGAGAATTCGGAGTATCATGATGCGGTAATAGAAATCATCAACTTGTATAAAGGTCAGCGCCTGAGTAAGGTAAAGATCATGAGTTCATTGAATAGTTCCTGCGCCTTTCTACCGGATGAAAATTCAACCTGGATCATATTTGCTCAAGTTTGGCAGGGAACGTTGAGTTTTGGATTCTGCTCGGGCAGCATGAAGGTTGATGAGTATTTTGATCCTGTTCAATATCCAAATGCTGCGAAGAATTGGGGCAATACGATTAAACTAAGAGAAGGGGCAATTGCATTTCTTAACGAGCATAAGATTTTTAACCCCAACCCTTCTTTCATTCGTGTACACAGTACTGAGATCGGTTCATTCAAAGGTTATGAAAATACGAACGCCTTCGCCGTATTTCAGATAGATGTGAATTCCGATTTTACGATTGCTAAGGTCAAACAGCTCAAGAATTTTCAAAACAAAAAGTTGAATAGTCTCGTCTTTAAAAGCATGAAAACGAATCTGACACTTTCTGGTAAACGGGGCAAACCACTAGCAAAGTCCACACAGCTATTCTTATTCTGTTACTATTATGAACAAAATGGATCACAGCAAAGCTTCTTAAGCTTTTTTGACATTTAGGTTTTGAAGCATTCCAATTTCACAAGTCACTCCTATTGGACAGCAGTTGAACATTTCTTGGTCTGTGGCTACATAAATGTAATCTTACAGATTTATGCTAAAGTTAAATAAGGTTAAAATTTTTACAAGTACGATAAATGCTTGTATATTAACGTTGTATTGTAAATCTTATCTTTAAAAGAACAGGTATAAACGCGATGAAACCATTATGAGCAAATGCTCACAAGTAGTGATGAACCGAGCTTGGGAGCTCTTGAACACAAAGGTCAATAGATTTTGGTGAAAAATATTGCTCATGATGCTTCATAACCATTAAAAATCAACTATATTCAGATGAAAATTAACCTCTTAATGCTGTTTCTGCTGATCTGCGCAGCAGCGAATGCACAAAAGCTCAAACTAAAACCAGGACAAAAGTTCAGTTACGATGCCATAAACAGCAGCGAATCGAAGGATAGGCAATATAGCTCCAATACCTACGAATACTGGAAAACCAATTTTGAGGTGATCAGTCATAAGAACGGGATATACACTTTAAAAGCATCTCCTGAAATATTTCTGACCAAGTGGGGCGATGGTATTCATGATTCTACCGTTCCTTTTGAAGAGCAGCCGGCGGTTTTTATGGCGGTTGCAAAGAAAGTGATGACCGGCTGCTCTTACGAATTAAAACTCGATGAAAAAGGGAACATTACCGCAATAAACGGTATACCTGAAATTAGGGCGGCTATTATGGCCAAACTTAAAGCATTAAATACTCCGGAAGGTTATGAAAAACATCAGAAGCTGATAGAAGTAGTGCCTTCTGAGGATTATTTTAAAGAGCGTCTACCCTTCTTCAAACACCCGGTACGCTCTTTTAACCGTGACACCACGATAACCCGGCGCTCGCCTGAAGGCGCCGAGATGGGCACCACACGTACCATCACCAAGTTTAATCTGATCAGCCCGGCAAAAGATAGGTTCGATGGCTTATCTACCCCGCTAATGGCAGAGGCTAAAGCGAAATTGAATTATGCAGATTATTATACGCCTTTCAACAAGGCCACCCGTAAAATTCAGGAACTGGCCGATCAGTTTAACCAGGAGAAAGGAAGTCAGACGATTGAAGCGAAGGTCCTGAAAAAACTGGATTCACTGGACAAGGGCTTTGCAAAAGATGACTACCAGTACATGGGGGCCAAACTTGGTCTTTTAACTTATCTGAATACTGGTGGTTATTGGGATGTGCTGGAGAATGTACCTTATGAGTATCTGCCTAGTGAAAATGACATAGACAATAAGCTTACCCGAGACCTGGAAAGAGGTGACATGAGTAAGGTTAAAAAGGCCATGGAGCTGTCCTTTACCAAATTTAAAGGAAAAGACTATTATCCAATGAACATGGGGAATACTGCCAGTTCAATACATGATCATTTTGGCGGACTGATTTACCGGATTCAAAGTAAAGACTCTCTTCAGGCGGCTTACAAAATCATCCAGCAAATAGAAGCGCTTAATATCCCGATAACGACAGAAATGCTCAAAGGAATGAAAACATATGTACAGGCAAAACTGGCAACTGACCAGAAAGAACTCGCAGAAATTGCCCACATCAACTTCAACTCCCCATTTGACAAAGCAGGCCGTTATAGAATATTGATTTACGATGAATTGGTGAAAAAGCAAATCCCGGATTCTATAAAGCTGGCTTACATCGATTATACCATAGACCTGGATAAGAAAAGAATCGAACAGATCAATTCTGGTGCCATTGAAAATATAGAGCCTTTTTATTTTGAACATTTTATAGTCAGGAATAAAATCGTTTATAAGAAAAATCTTGCAGATGCTTATTACCGGAAAAGTAAACTGGATAAGAAGACTGAGGAATCTTATTTGCAAATGGCAGCGGATTACCTCCCTACCCAGCAGGATATGGTAGACAATGAGTTTGGTTTAAAGAATGAATATAAATTTACTCCCTTCGTTGCCTATACTGATCTTTATTTAGCTTCCGGTGGCAGTACGGGTATGAATGATGAAGCCAAACTGAATAAATATGTTGACATGGTGATCCTTGAACCGGAGCGTTATGCTACGTTGAAAGAGAACTACCTGAAAGCTTACCCCAATGGAGATTTTAAGGCCTTCTTCAACGCGGCTTTGAAAAGTAAACTGCCTGCTATTCCGTCTTTCTCCTTAAATGAGCGATCGGGGAAAACAGTAGCCAATCAAGACCATAAGGACAAATTTGTTTTTGTCGATTTCTGGGGAACCTGGTGCGGCGCTTGTGTAGCAGAAATAGATAGAATTGAAGCCATACACCTGAAGAATCCAAATCCTGAAAAACTGGTGGTCACGACTATCGCTTGTTATGATAAGAAGAAAAATGTCGATGACTTTATGGCTAAAGAAAAGTACAGCTATCAGGTGCTGATGTCAGACGGGAAAGTAGAGAAGGATTTTAAAATCCACGGTTATCCGACCAAACTCTTGTTACTTCCTAATGGAGTATATGTGACGATTTCCTTCTTTTCAAATTACGAGGATATCTTGAACAAATATTTGAAATGGGAGATTTAGTTTAACGATATAAGTTATTAATGGTTTTAAGACAAGAAGTCCGCTTTTTTAAAGATTAATCAGGTTTTTAAACTAGGTTTGGTACAGACCGAAGTACCTGTTTGCAGTGTGGGTAGTTGTTGCAACCCAGAAATTTCCCGTTTGCAGATTCCCTTTCAATCATCATGCCGTCGCATTTGGGACACCTGATGTGTTGCTTTATACTATTGCCAATAGCATAGGTGTCAATGATTTCTTCCAGAAACTTACTTTGGTTTTGGGGATTGTACATCAGGTAAACCTGATGGCGGGCACGGGTGAGTGCTACATAAAACAGCCGTCGTTCTTCAGCATTCTCGAAAGTCTCCCCTTCATGTAACAGGTTATTCAGAATTGGATCATCGGCAACTTCCGAAGGGAATCCATAGATTCCTGCATCCAGATCCAGTAAGATGGCGACATCACAGGTTAGGCCTTTGCAGGCATGCGCGGTATAGTAAGTAATCTTTAGTTCCCTGAATGTTTTTTGGAGTTCAGAAAGATCTTTAGGTTCATTGTGATGGTAACGCCCGATCAGAAATACACTGGCCTTTGAATGGTTCAAGACGACCTTTGAAAGAGCTGCTTTCAATGCATCCCATTTTCGCATATTCAGCTCTGCAATATTTCCACCCGCTTCAACCGGCAACAACTGGAATGCAGGAAATACAGCCTTAAAAGGTGATTTGAGTTCTTTTTGTAATTGACTCGGATTGCTTTGGATGAAGCCACTACTTAAGGCTAAAATATCCCCATTAAAACGATAGGTTTGCAGGACGGTATTTTCTGCGGTCACCCCAAAATGCTTTGAAAATTCAGTGATGATGCTGATGTCACTTCCAGTAAAACGGAAAATCGACTGCCAGTCATCACCAACGGCATAAAGCTTAGCCCCAGGATTGGCTTTTTTAAGCGCCTTGATCAAGCCATATCTTCCCAGGGACATGTCCTGAAACTCATCAACTAAAATGTATTTATAGGTTTTAGGAAATTCACCATTGTGAACAAAAGCAGTCGCATGATTAACCATATCATTGTAATCAATACTCCTGGTGTGGTAAAGCTCCTGCTCATAACTTTGATATAATGCACCAAAGACATCCAGAAATACCGAGAACCTTTGATCGCTGCTTTTTGCTTTTAGTGAGTTTACCGAGGCGTTATTGGATTTCATTAAGCTGAGGAAGGTATAAACCAGGTTCAAGAAGTCCTCATAGTGATCCGTTTTTTTTATTTTAGCCAGCACCTCCTTCCCTGGTCGTTTGTTCATTACAACGCCATGAGCGGCCAGCTGTGTTTTGAGCGAACGCAGTAAGGTATTGTCTCTGTTTTGAAAGGAATAGGTCTTGATGAGTGTACTGCCGTATTTCTGGTGAATAAATGCTTTCCACTGCATGCCATGGTGATACTGCTCCTTGGCGCTCTGAAAAGGTGGACTGCTTTTAAACCAATCCGGCACCTCCCCGTTTTCATCAATTCCATAATGTTCGTGGTAAATCCCATAACCTGGCAGAAAGAAGTCAGGTTGATACGACTGAAAATCCGGATTGCGGTCTTCCCGTTCTAGTGGGTAAAGACTTTCGTATTCAAACTCCACCTGGTGGAGGTAAAGGAAATTGGCGATGAGTACCTCTTCCTTACTTTTACAGTGCGTATCGTTCAGGCTTATATTGCAAAAGGATTTTTCATGTCGGATAAAATCGCTTCCAGTTTTGAAGTCAAATTCATCCCTTTCTGGTCTTGCGAAAAATGCAATGAAATTAATCGCCTTTTGCTGAAAATCAGCATTGGCTAGAAATAAGCGGTCGAATTCTTTTTGTAAAAATACCTTAACCCGGTAGTCCTTTCCATCAAAGGCTATTTTCTTTGGGAACTGACTGCAATAGCGGGTAACCATGTTCCCAAAGCTATTGAAGGTGCGGAAAGTAATCTGCTTGACTTGTTCACTATGGTTCATAAAGGCAGCAGTTCGGTCGAACATTTCCTCCACCGCGCTTTTGGTAAAGGAGATCACCAATAGCTGCTCAGGGAGGGCCAATCCTTTTTCAAGGATATAGGCAATCTTCGCACTAATGGTTGTTGTCTTTCCTGTACCGGCACCGGCAATGACCAGGTTATTGTCTTCATCACATACCACAGCCTTCATCTGATCCATGGAAAGCGGATAGCTGTCCAAGGTGGAGAAGTAAGCCTTATACTTAGTGATTTCGCTGGAAACAAAGCGCTGATTGTAAGTTGCCCGTATCTCATTCATCCTTTCATGGGTAGATACAAAGCGGTAAATCAGCTCGTTTTCACTGGAATCAAGGCCGCAGTTTTTATAATTCTTAGGAATCGCTCGGAGTAAATCAGCCTGTGCGTTTCGTAATCCCTCTGCACCGAAATTCGAGAAATAGAACCTCATGTTTTGCTGTTGATCAATCGCCTTTAATGCAGCTTCGATCTTTGGCAACAGCGTTCGGATGTTCTCCCGTTTTTGAAGTTCGGCTTGATGCTGTTTAAACAGATACCAAAGACCCAGGGTAACAATAAACAGAATGATCTGAATGAATACAGGGAGGTCCTGCTTTGGCTGGTATGAGTTTGAAGATTTTTTACTCTTTGTAGGCATTGCTGAGCGCGTATTCAATAAAATCCAAAGGTAATATTTTAATGGTTCAAATTATTGCAGTCATAAGTTGGCATTGGGACATACAAGACTAGCCTTTGATGTCGAACGCTTCGACCAATAACAATCGTTTAATATACTTCATTAAAGATCTGCAGTTTCCATGCCTAAACCCCCTACTGAAAAACAAAATTATATTTTATGCTATCAAACTCTGAGAAAGCCTGTGAGATTAAACGGCAAGTATCCCTGATGAACTTCCTGGCAAAACTGGGGTTCCATCCTAAGAAAACTCATGGCAATGAAGCCATGTACATCAGCATGATTAGGGAATCTGATACTAAACCCTCATTTAGCGTCAATGAAAAGCTTGGTGCCTGGTATGATCACGGACTGGGAAAAGGCGGCGATATTTTTGATCTCGCGATGTTGTACTGGAAAGGTCTTAAATTCCATGAGGCGGTTGAAAAAGTCCAAGAGGTTTGTAGTCTGCCCCGCGCTGAGCAAAGCTCATCACGTAACATCAACCTACGGCCTCGTTTAAAAGTGGCGGTAAAGCTCCCGAACTACCAGATCCGGGAGATTAAACCATTTGGTTCTACTGAGGTAATCAATGCTTACTTGAGAAGTCGTGGTGTTTTTGATGCAGCATCTACCCAGCTCGCCGAGGTACATTACTATGTTGTGGACGAGAAGAAGCTCCGAAAAGAGTTCTTTGCAGCCGGATGGCAGAACGAACTTGGTGGTTGGGAAGTCCGAAATAAATATTTCAAAGGTTGTCTGGGTAAAAAGGCGATTACTTTCATTCCCGGATATCAACGAGAGCTCGCGGTATTTGAAGGTTATTTCGACTACCTGAGTTGGAAAACGGAAAACCCGGCTTCGTCAAAAAGTATTCTTGTGCTCAATGCTGTCGCATTAATTGAGTTGGGTATTAAAAAAGCAAAATTGTTCTCCGACATCGAACTCTACATGGACCATGACACAGCGGGCTACAAGGCCCTAAATGCCTGGAAAACTGCTTTACCTTATTCGACTGATAAGTCTGGTGTTTATCAAAAATTTAACGATTACAATGACAAATTAGCAGCAGCTTTGAAAGCCAAAAGAATGAAAAACATAAACTGGTAAACTGCAGTTAGCGTGAAAAATTTGTGTTTTAACCGAGGGGGAACTCTTGGCGATTTAGTCTGCTGTTAAAACTTTCTTTGTACCTTTACAGTATGTCATTAGCTCGTGTTAACTCTCAGTCGAACCTAAGTACATTGGCAAAAATGGTGTCCAATGCTGGACTACAGCGGATGATGTTTGCCGATGATTTCAAAAAACAGGCAAAAAATCTTAAGCAATTGCTGGGCAAAAACGGTATCCAGATTGAAAAGAAATCCTATGTTTCTGAGCTAATTGATATTTCACATAATCATTTATTGACGCATTACCGTCACGAGTACCTTTACAAGGTCGCCTTGTTAAATAGCCACGTATTACATAACCATTCGCTATCTGATACAATTTTACTAAACGAGTTCAGGATAGGAAACTCCAAAGCGGACACCATTTTAATTAACGGAGCGAATAAAGTATTTGAAATTAAAACTGAACTGGATAGCCCTGTACGGCTTTCTACTCAAATTGATGATTACTATAAAGGTTTTCAGAAGTTTACATTGTTATTCACCACTCAGAGATCGGCAAATACATGGATTGTATCGATGAATATGTAGGGATCATGGTGTTTTCAAAAGACAATACTATCGAACTGTGTAAGGCTGCTCAAGTTTATAACGACAAACTAGACATTCTAGCAATGATAAAGACCCTGCGCAAGGATGAATATTTACAATTGGTCTCCCAAATTGCCGGAGAAATTCCAAAAGCAACTCCTGTACAGCTTTTCAAAACCTGTGTAAACTTACTTTCTGAATATCCCGTTCTGGAGGTACATGCTGCGTTTTTAAGAATCATAAAACAACGGATCAACCCATGTACGAATGACTTAATACAGCAATCAGAAATACCGGAAGCACTTCGTTTATCCTGCTATTACCATAATCTGGATCAGAATGATTATATTAACTTAGTTGGTAAACTCAGTTACCAAATATAATAACGCTATGTATTTACCGTATCTCAGGGAAAAACAGTATGAACTGCTGGTCTTACGCGAGCTTTGTGCTTTACCATTAGATCTGATACATTAAAATGCGAACTGATTTTGATATACAGTGCCTATTAATGGTTAAGTTTGCTTAATAGTGGGGATGAGCGAAAAAAAATTCAACCCAAAACGATTGTTGTTTTTCCCAATATTCTTTGGGTCGGTATTGATAATTACGTATTACAATGTATATCAATATGGGCGAAGGAACTACTCAAAATATACCAGTATGGTGGTAGCTAGCGCTGATACTTCCCAATCCATGAGGGTAACTTATTATGATAAACTTGGAAAGGGGCTCAACTTAGAAGGTTTTACATTCACGGGTGATTATGGTATCCGAATAGGTGACAGCCTGGTCAAAAAATCAGAATCTGACACGCTCTATTTTTATAGGAAAGATAGCTCGGGACATTACAAAGTGTTTGGACAAAGAACCGACAGTTATTGACGTTCGATGTGGCTCCCCAAAAATTCATCGGATGAATCTATTCCAGCTGGTTCCTTTGAAACCTGGCTGCAAAGTAAAAATAAGCCGTCTGCTTATCAGCATCCTGATTTGAATTTTACTTGACAACTCCGTTTTGTCGTAAATGATCAAGGAGTTAAATCTACTCAAAGTCTTTATGGAAGAGAAATACAAATGGCTCAAAGGTAGACCGCCCTTGAAAAATGGCAAACGTAACCGCATGATTAAAGTGTATTTCACTGAGGAAGAGTTTGCTCTTGTGCGGGAGCTGGTATTAGCATTGGGTATCAAACGCACTGAATTTGTTCGGATGCGGGTGTTACAGGGATCTTCACAGATCATGTTCAGCGCAAAAGAATTGATGGTTCAACTGGATCTGCTTGGGGCTGAGCTCGCCCGTTCAGGAAACAACATCAACCAGCTTGCCAGGTATGCGAATGTATTGAATAAGCGGACATTGCTGTCCCCACAGATTATTGAACGCTACAATGTGCTATTGGCGGAGTACCTCAAAATTCAGCAGCGGCTGGAGACCACCTTGCGCAAACTCATCAGGTCAATGACTAAATAAGATAATTGCGATAGAATCCTTGGGTTCAGTTTTTTATGATTTCCTCTGCTTGTGGAATTAGGGGTTCAAAAAATCATTGAAATTTATGATTGTAAGAATCCTCGCTAAAAGCAAAACCTTTAAGGGTGTCCTTTACAACACCAATAAGGTGGATAAAAACAAAGGTGAACTGATGAAAGTTTCTGGATTCGGGGCTTTGCAGGGGATGACCAAGCTCAGCCCATTGGATTACATCGATTATTTGCAAATGCTCTCTGCCAGAAGTAAACGGATTGAATATCCGCAGTTTCATGCTTTCATCTCCGCAAAAGGGAAAACCGTCAGCAAGCAGCAGTTGACGGTTATCGCTACTGCATGGCTAGAGAAAATGGGCTATGGTCAACAACCTTACCTCATCATCTTTCATAAAGATACACGTAACCATCATGTCCACATCGTCTCTACCCGGGTGGATAAGTCGTCCGGAGAAAAGATCTATAGTAAGTATGAGCGCATTCGGGGGATAACTGCATTAAATCAGGTGATGAACCTGGATGAAAAATTAGTTTCCAAAGCTGACCTGGAAAAAGCATTGGCATTTAACTTTTCGACCAAAGCTCAGTTGATGATGGTTCTGGAAAGTAAGGGGTATAAAGTATTGGAGGATCAGGGTAAGTTGGTGATGGTCAAATTCGGCCTCAGACTATGCGAGATTAATGCTTCAGCGGTTGAAGTCCGTACCATGAATTACCGGCCTGATGTAGGCCGGGCAAAACAGATCAGGGCCTGGCTGCAGGAATATCGTTTACTGTATTCGGGGGTTTTACGGGGACAAACTGTTCCTTTGCCCGGGGGTAGAGTAAAGCAACAGGCCCGTTATACTTCTGACCTTGCGGTAGTGCTGAAGGAAAAATTTGGTATGGAACTGATCTTTCAGGGGAATCCGGGGAAAGCTCCTTATGACTATACCCTATTGGATGGTGTGCAGGGAAATGTTTTCAAGGGTAATGAGCTGCTGGACTTGTCGGTACTGACTGAGGAATTGGGTATTGCATTACAGCGGCCAATACCACCAAGATCGGATTGGACTGCAAACATCCCCAATCAGGAACAGATGGATGAGTTATTGCCGCTCGCTTTAGACTGCGCGCTCCACTCTGAACAGGCGTTTACGCCCTATGAAGCTCCTATTGGCCTCAGCATCGCTGATGACATCGATGACGAGGCGATTCATGGTCGCAAGCGGCAGAAAAGAAACAATACGCGATGAGAATTGCTGATTTTACTTTATCTTGTACCTAATGAAACGACCATTAATTTACGCCCTGTTTACGCTGTTGAGTTTTACAAAGGCTTTTGCTCAGGAGAAAATCTGGACTAAACAGACGAAAATATCAAAGGTGATCGCTTTTGAAAAAAAGGTCAATCCAAAATCCAAATTTCTGAATCAGGAAGTATTCGTGTCTAAGGAATATTATCCTTTGGCTGAGAAATATGTCGTTGCCAACCCTATAATCGTTCAGCGGGTGGCACAGTATGACCTCCCTATATATGCGGAATACTATTTTACTCCTGGGGATTCCATCTTAAGGCTCATTTCTTACAATTGGGAAAAAGGACGCTATGGCGACTTAGCTGACTTACAAAAGACCTGGAAAGAGGAGAACACAAAGTTTGACGTTTATGGTAAGGAGTATGAAAGGATCAAGAAGATGCTGATAAGTCAATTTGGTAAAGCTACAACTGCTGATGCCTCAGCGAAAACAGTAAACTCGGAAGAATCAAGCTACCTGGAAAGAAATACGCTCTGGGAAACCGAAAATATGCATCTGGAATTGAATATGATTTTTGCACAGCATACGCATCGGATCAGAATGACCTTGTACTGGAAGAATTAATCAGGAATGGAAAGTGATTAGGGCGTTTTTTGGATGGGGCGAATGATCCGTTTCAGCAGAGTCGGCTTTCGGGTGATACAGACCTCTCCCATTAGCATTGAAGCGTCCTGGGAGAGCATTATGGTAAATAGTTTACCTTTCTCAGCCCGCACTTCCTGTTCATAAGCTTGATATCCAGGGTGCGAGATCATCAGCACTGCTTTAATGCCCTTATCAAAACTGATCTGGAAATTACCTGTACTATCAGTCAATGATTTGATCCCGGTGCCTTTTATCCTTACTTCGGCTCCTGCTACGACTCCTTTTATATTCTTATCCCAAACAACCCCGTTTATTGTGCTGAGGCTATCTGCTGGCTGTGTTTGCTTTTCGATGGCCTGGGGCTTTGGGCTGCATTCAGTTCCCGGGACGGCTTCTATTTTTTGTTTTTGTATCGAGGTATTTGGAGAGGCTTTCAAGGTAAAGGGAAACATGAGCACTGCGGCTGCAAGGATCCTGGTACTCAATACAGTCCATGCATTTGCTTTTTTCAATTCTTCTGGCTGCTGGGCCAGCTGATTCTTGAAAAACCTTCCGCATATTTTTTCATCCTGATGTTGCAGAAACCACTCTTGTAAGGCTTTCTCATTGAAATTACTGAAATCAATGACGCTTTTCTGGCAGGATGAGCAGTAACTTCCTCCCGCTACGGGTGACATGCCGGCCCAGTTTTCTGGACACCTTTTGGGGATACTGATTGCTATGCGTTCATTCATGCATGAATTTAAACTAAAATCCTGACATTTTCATTAGGATCATCTTCATCGGGAACCAGAAAGGTGGTATCAGTATCGCTGATGACATCGATGAGGAGCCGATCCATGGTCGCAGGCGGCAGAAAAGGAACAACAGGCGATGATCAAAATTCTTTTTTGATTAATCCTTATGGACTCTGATACGACCTTGTGGTGCAATAACAATGTCTTTGGGAAGATTCGGGAAAAATTTAATAATGGTTTCCCTGGGGTAAGTACCTGTGGAGATAAATGTCCAGTTTTTTCCCTGATCAGCACTGATCCCTAATAAAGTCGAGGGTACATCGGCATAGCCACCTTCGTAGTTCATGACGATGGTATCTGGGATCGTGCAATAGATTTCGTTTCCTGAGGGAATAAACTTTCCGACTGCTCCGAGGGTGGCGGCCCGAAAATTCATTCCTTTGCTTGCGGCTTGGTCCATGGCGGATTTTGTGGCCTCAATCATTTTTTCTTTACCTCCCATGATATTGTGGACATTGGGATGGGTATAATCAGCAAAAGTAGCATAATCACTTTGCTTTAATGCGTTCATCAGCTTGAGTGCGTCGCGCTTAATGGCGATGGTATCCTGGGCATAGCTGTAACTGCTCGCAAAGCACAGCATCAGCAGGATCATGTATCTTCTCATGGCGTTAATTTTACTGCAAACTAATCAATACCTAGATTTTTAGCAATTCATTTTAAATATTTTTTGATGATCATCTTAATCGGAAATCAGAAAGGTGGTGTGGGGAAAAGCACTTTTACCTTGCTATTGGCGAACTACCTGACTCAGCTTCGGTATTGTAAGGTTACCGTGCTGGATCTGGATCCTCAACAGTCTATTGTGCAGCAATACCAGAAGGCAAAACTGCTGGAAAATAAGGAACCTTATGAGGTCCGCTCGGCAAGCCTGGAAGATTTTCCTACACTACTGCCGGCGCTCCATCTGAATCCTGAGGAGCTGACCTTGATTGATCTTCCTGGTAGACTAGATGAGGATGGACTGATTCCGGTCGTTAGCTCGGCAGATCTGGTACTCTGTCCCTTTTGCTATGATGAGTTTAGTTTCGGATCTACGGTTTTGTTTTCAGTGGTGCTACAAAAAATCAATCCTGAACTGGAGCTGGCTTATATTCCTAACCGCATGATGGCTAATTTGAGTGATGATACGCTGCAGGAGGTTGACCGGCAGCTGGGGAAATTTGGTCTGGTGACTTATGGCCTGCCGGACTGGATCGATTTTCAGTGGGTAAATACTCTTCATACCCCGGAAATTGTACTGCCCCTGGTCCGGCGGGTAATGGATCAGCTTTTTACCAGGTACTTGTCCTTTCTGTTGGAGGACTTGTCTGCAGGGGAATTAAATGATGACTAGTATCTCTGGGCTGAAATTATCTGCTGATCAGCTTCTGCTGTAGCACTGGGGAAACACCCCCGCTTTGAATTAACACTTTTATTAAACCATTATTAAAACTTAGTATGATGAATTGGATTTCTTTTATTGCCTGGCTCGGGGCGCTTTATGCGCTCTATTATTTTTCCATCATTGTACTGGATCCTATCCGTTCGGGTACTCCTGCCCATTCGGATGACCTGCCGGTCCTCACATTTTCTGAAACCAACGAACCTGAAAAGGTCAGTATGGAGGATTTTACCGGCAGACCTGTTGATTCCGTACCTGTTCCCCCATCTGTGGGTCTGGGAGGTATTTCGCTGAAAGCGTTGTTCGAGCTCGCTCGTAAAGATGCGATTGAGTATACCCGCTCTGTGAGTTTCTAATCACCTTAATTGCTGGTCAGGGTAAAATGGCAAGCCGGTTCAATCCTGGTATTTACTGGTTTACCATCGAATTTACCGGAATCCTATTCTGTGGGATGAGCTGAAATATCCTTATGCTCCGATGTGTTTTGTCAGCCTATTTCTGAAAACTGGAGATTGATTTAATCGCTGATTTTCCGGCACTGACAAAGGTGAATACATCACAGAACTGGTAGTCCATACCATCTTCCCTGCTGATTGTGCCAAGGACCACGGCCTCTGGTCCATGGGTGATGATTTTTAAGATGCTGAGTTCTGCTATTTTTACCGAGTGGTATTTCCTCAGGTATTTCAGACAACTTGCCTTGTCTTCAAAGCTGATCCCTGGAAACTCCCATCTGATCTGTTCGTGTAAATGAGCGCCGACAAAGTCTGATTCTCCCTGGTAAATTGCCAGGTAAAATTCCTGTAAAAACAGTTTTCTGGTTGAATTCCCACAGTCTCTTCCAATGACCATTCCTCTCATAAAAAATAAGTTTTAGCTAATAACAGCCTAATCTATGAAAATATTTATTGTTCCCAAGTGCTTGCAGGGCTTTCGTTTGTTAGTTTATGCGATGCTACTGCCCTTGATCACCCTGAGTTTTCATTGCCAGGGTCAACCTGGTATTGCGGAAATGCAGCAGGCAAACGCTTCCTTTAGGACTTCCTTCTTCTCCGCTTTTGATGCCACCTTAGTGCTGGCAACTTTACTGGGGATTTGTGGTGCGGTACGCATTTATCACAACCTGCAAATGGGCAAAAACCAGTTTACTGCCGAAGTGGCGGCCTGGTTTCTTGCTGCGTTGTTCGTCATCCTTATGGGACCATTTCTTCGTGGTCTCTTTGGCATTTAGCCGTCTTCTTCTATGTTCAGCCTATTTGGGCTGCAGTATTACATTTATTCTTTAGGTATCAAATGCAAATCCTTAAAAACATGTTGGTTATGGCTGTTATTTTCGCCTTAACCCAAACCGCTGCTTTGGCTCAAAGTGGGGTAAATGGTTTAAATACGGCCACAACTACTCTTAAAACTTACATTGGTCCGGTGACCACTGCGACCCTGGTGATTGGCGGTATTGTTGGTCTAGTTGGGGGCTTACGGGTTTATTCCAAATGGAACTCTGGTGATCAGGACATCAACAAGGAGCTCATGGGCTGGGTAGGCTCCTGTCTCTTTCTGGTCCTGTCCTCACTGATTGTTAAAGCGTTCTTCGGTCTGTAATGCAGCAGAGCTACAACATTTACAAGGGGCTACAAAAGCCCCTGGAGTACAAAGGCTTCCGTGGTAAATTCATCTATTGGGGTATTGCTTCCTTACTCCTGGGATTAGTATTTGGTGCCATTGTGATGGCAACCCTCAGCATGCTGGCGGGTGTGCTGGTACTGGTGATCATCATGCTTGGTGGTTTGGCCTATACCGCGAAGCTGCAAAAGAATGGTTTACACCACAAAACCCGCTCCTCAGGTCATTACCTGTTCGCTTCAACCATTAAGTATCCTATCTATGACAAAAAAGAATGAATTCAAAATGCCCTACCTGGGCATTGCTCCTCAGCCTGATTTTGATTTACTCTACGGGCTCAATGGTGAGTTTTCTGTGGTGATCAAAATGAACAACCCGGTTCTTCAGTATGCAGGATCAGCTGAAGCTTACCTTGAGTTCCATAACCTGTTTAACAACATCATCAAGGTATTAGGTAGTGGCTACCTCATCCAGAAACAGGATGTCCTATCCAATTGCCTGTATCCTTACCGGCCTGCAGCGGAATACCTGCAGGATCAGTACAACCGGCATTTTGCCGGTCGTCAGGTGCTGAATCTCCAAACTTACCTGTGCATCACCCGGGGAGTAAAGAAAGGTGCTTTTTATCAGTATGATCCCAAAAGCTTAAATGCCTTTAAACAGAATATTGATAAAGTGATGGCCATTCTTTCTTCGGCGGGTGCAAAACCGGAAATACTCCATGAGAAAGAAATTCGGATGCTCCTCAAACGTATCCTGTCGATGAACTTTAGCGAGGGGGCTTTTTCATTGAATAACCTGGCTGTGGCAGATACAGAAATAAAAATGGGTACCAGTTCATTGCGCAGCATCAGTCTGATTGACATAGATACCATTGATCTCCCTTCTGAGATTGCAGCCAATACGGTGCTTACTGGGAATGACGCCACCCGTGGATTCCCTGTGGACTTGTTGTCTTTTTTGACCAAAACCCCGGGTTACCGATGCATCCTGTACAACCAGCTCATCGAAATTCCGGATCAATCGCTGACGCTTCGTAAACTTGCTTTAAAACGGAAACGGCATTCGGGGATTCCTGATCCTGCCAATGCCATTTGTGTGGAGGACATTGACCTGCTTTTGAATGATGTGGCCCGCGACAATCAGCTATTGGTCAATGCGCATTTCAATATCCTGGTTTCTGCAGAAAATGACCTGCTTCAGGGGGCATGTAATTTTATAGAAAGCGAATTGTTTAACCTGGGTATCACGCCTTCCAGCAATGCATACAACCAGCTGGAACTGTTTCGTACTGCGATTCCTGGCAATGGCGTGGAACTCAAACCTTATGACTGGTTCCTGACTACGGGTGATGCTGCCCTTTGTTTTTTGTATAAGGAGTCCCTACCTAGGGATGATCCTTCGGATTTTTTGATTCGTTTTACCGATCGCCAGGGAACGCCCCTTGGGATTGACCTTTCAGATCTGATGATGGATACCGGGCGCATGACCAATAGGTCCAGGTTCTGCCTGGGACCCTAGTGGAAGCGGCAAATCGTATTTCATCAACAACCTGGTGGAGCAGTACATGCTGTCCAATATGGATGTGGTGATTGTAGATACGGGCCATAGTTATTCTGGTTTGTGTCAGTACTTTGGTGGTAAATACATTACCTATACGGAAGAGTGTCCCATTACCATGAATCCTTTTACCATTACTGAAGGGGAATACAACATCGAAAAGAAGGATTTCCTGGTTACCTTAATCGCTTTACTTTGGCGGGGTGCTGCAGGGACAGTCAGTCAAATCGAAAACGATGTCATTGCCCTGGTCATTTCTGCTTACTATGCCCATCATTTTGCTTTAGATGGCAGTGCTGCTGTAGGTCTGGATCAGGCTGGTTTGGGTTTTAATTCCTTTTACGAGTTTGCATTGCTGAAAATTCCGGAAATCAAGCGCAGCGAACAGATTAGTTTTGATCTGGAGGAATTCCGTTTTGTGCTGAAGAAGTTTTATAAAGGTGGGCAATACGACACCATTTTAAATCAGCAAGTGGATCAATCGCTTTTTACTGCTCCTTTTATTGTGTTCGAAATTGACAACATCAAGGAGTCTAAGGTCTTGTTCCCCATCGTTACTTTGATCATTATGGATGTCTTTCTTCAGAAAATGCGCTTGCGGGAGGATCGACGTAAGGCGTTAATCATTGAGGAAGCCTGGAAGGCGATCGCCTCGCCCCTGATGGCAGGATACCTGGTGTTTATGTATAAAACTGTCCGTAAGTTCTATGGTGAGGCGATTGTCGTAACGCAGGAACTGGCCGATATTCTGGGGAATGAAACGGTAAAGGACAGCATCCTTAGTAATTCCGACACCATCATTCTACTGGATCAGCGTAAGTTCAAAGACAATTACGATCAGATTGCTGCCTTGCTGTCTTTAAGTGAAACTGAACGCAGAAAGATCTTTACCATCAATCAACTCGACAATAAAGCTGGTCGTGGTAAATTCAAAGAGGTGTACATCAAGCGGGGTGCTATTGGTGAGGTGTATGGTGTCGAGGTAAGTCTCGCGCAATACCTGACCTATACCACTGAAAAACCTGAAAAGAATGCGGTTGAGCGATATGTCCGCCATTATGGTGCTTATCCGGCTGGTCTGGATGCTTTTGTAGCTGATTTTCACAGCAGCGGACTGCCATTGGGGCAGTTTGTTTCGCAGGTTAACCGCAGGAGCTCTCTGGAGCTTAATTCGCCCGTTTCGACTCAAATTTCTGGACCAGCTTCACCTTGAATCTTGCCGGTTTTCCGTCTTTTGTTCCTGGAGTATATTTAGGTGCATGGAGCAGCAGGTTACGGACCCGCTCTCCAAAATCCGGATTGGTGTTCTTCTCAAACCGGGTTTGGGAAATGGTTCCGTCCCGCTCGATATAGATCCAGATGTTTACCTCTCCTTTTGCTCCGTTATTGATTTCTTTCTGCGTAAAATGGAATTGATTCATAATGTATCCTTGTATTCCATACTCCTGTCCTGGAAATTTCGGGATTTTGACGTTTCCATAGAATGGTCGGTTTAAATCGATGATCGTGGAATCTGCTTCGACAAAGGGTTTAGCTGAGTCTTGGGCATATAGATTAAAACTCAGCGCTAGGAGCAAAAAGATGCCGTAGCATTTGGAGAGGCGTTTCATATTTTTTAATTATTAATTAAAGCTAGAGTTAAGATACAGCTTTCTCTGTTAAAAAAACCAATCAAATGTGTAAATATTTTATCCTAATGATACTCCTGTTGTTGAATGCTCAGCTACAGGGTTTCTCCCAAACCCTGTACATTGATCCAGCGGTTTCTGCCGCCATCTATACCCATAGTGCAGCCATTGATGGGCAGTTGAACCGAACGAATAACAATTTGACGCTGATCCAAAGGGGTCAATTGGCGGTAAGCGGTCAATTGGTTATGGTCAATGAACTGCAGGACCGCATTTTTAGAGGTTTAAGTGAAGTTGCAGGAGTCATCCACAGCCTGACGACCATTCAGGAGATCGCCGACATTGGCATTGACATCATCAATGATGTCGGGCAAACCGTTTCTATCGCCCGATCTAATCCCCTGCTTTTGTTGTTTGCTGAGGAAGGTGCGCGTGAGTTTAAAACCCGTGCCACTAATCTGGCTTTAGAGGTCGGCGGCTTTGTGTTGCATGGTGGACCAAAAAACCTGATGGATTCCGGTGAAAGGGCTAAACTACTCAATCACATTGCTGCTGAACTTCGCATTCTTCGTGGTATTGCTTATGGCATGCATAGAGCCATGTACTGGGCAAAAATGCAGGGCATCTGGAAGTCGCTGAATCCCTGGAGCAATTGGATCAGTATGGATGTTCAAATCGCTGGTGATGTGATCCGTCAAGCTAAATACTTAAAGAAATAACTCCTTTATCTGGGGATATTCTGAACGGTCTTTGTGAAATCCAATTTCTGGTAAGTTTGCTTTAACTTTTCATTTACCGCTTCAGCGGTATTTTCAAAGGAGACCTTCTCCTTCTCAAAATGCCAGGTGCCCAATTCATTTATACTGCCGGGTGCTAGGGTAAACAAATAAAGACTGCCTTCAGGTTTTCTTATTTGTTGTTCGAACTGCTTAAAACCATACCAGGTACTTTTTTGATACATGTATTCCACAATGGCATATGTCCCGGGTTTGATAAAGAAAATGAAATTATGCTGTTTTGCGGATTTAAACAGTGGTTTGGCCCGAAAAACATAAAGCTCCTGGGTAGCAGTGTCCCTCAGATAGATTTCCTGATTGAGTCCTCCACTGGTCATGGCGTTAAGCCGCTGGACAAATGTCCCGTAAATCACGGCCCGCTCGGTGTTGATGGTATCCTTTTGGTCAACATCATCCAGACGGATGGTTTTCTGTGCTTTTGCAAAATAACAAAGGCATACTAAGAGCAGCGTTAATTTAAATTTCATTGATGATGTGTTTCATTTAGTGTCCTGGTCTGATTTCTCCTACGCTGGACAAGATCCTGGCAAATATCCTTCCTTAAAAGTAATTACTAATCTTCATTACTCAAAAGAACAGCTATGAAAACACCATTAATTTTTCAGCTGGTACGGATTTTACTTTGGGGTCTACTCCCACTGTCTTCCGTACAGGCCCAAAAGAAGGCCCTCAACATTGCTGGTCTGCACCAGCTTGTTGCAGATTCTAAATCTGAATACAATTTACAGAACAAGGCACGTGACCGGCAGGCGGTCAGTACGGCAAATGAACAGGCCAATAAAACCTTACTCGCAAAACTGAAAACCAGGTACCGGGACTTGCAGGATCGCTATCATGTGTTGGGGATGGTTATTCAGGTAGCGGATATCGGTATCAGGGCTGCTCGTATGCTGGACCAGATTGTCCGTAACCAGACTGCAATTTATGAGCTTGCCTATCGCAATCCTGTTTTGTTGGGTATTGCTTTTCAAGCGGAGAAAGAATTTTTGGCTAAAGCGCGTTCGCTACTCCACTACCTGATGGGTCTGTGCGCCAGTATCGGCGCGGTAAACCAGATGAAGGCTGCAGATCGCAGGATCTTGTTTGATTATGTGTTGGCGGAGTTGAACGGGATTCAGTCTTTATCCGCAAATCTGGCTGGAAACATGGCTTACAGCAGTACGGCAACCGGACTCCGCTCCTTAAATCCTTTTGCGGCTTACCTCGATACGGATAAACAGCTGGTGGAGGAGATTATCCAGAACGCCAAATTTTTGAAATGATGTGCAGGAACGCTTCCAGATCTCTGGTCACTCTGCTGATCGCTGCAGGACTCATGACCGAGGCAGACGCCCAGCGTGTGGTCTTTGACAGAAAACACTTTCAAACAGTCAACGAAAACGCCCTGGTTAGGCAGGCCGCAGAGCTCAACCACAATCAGTACCTGGAGAAGATCGATCAGAATCTTCAGACCATAAATCTCAATGTGGGTACCGTGCTGACTGCTCAGGCGATTATTTATGATGGCTTGTCTAACGTAAATTCTGCTTTAAAAAACGGACGGGCTGTTTTGCAGCTGGGAAATACGGTAGCTGACCTGATTAACTACAGCAATCAAATGGTCCAAATGGGGAGATCAGAACCTTACCTGTTGTTGTTTGCGGAAGATTTCACGAACCAGATGAAAGCCCGGTCGGTTCGCCTGCTTACTGAAGTATCCGGTTTTGTGCTTAAAGAAGGCAGCAATGTACTGGCTGATTACAATAGTCGGGATCAGCTTTTGCGTAAAATCACTCAGGAGTTGCAGCTACTGGTTTCCCTGGCTTATGGGGCATGGAAGGCCATGTACTGGGCAAGGGAACGGGGAATCCTTCGTTCTGTTAGTCCCTTTGAAAACTTTATTGCTCAGGACCGGCAACTGGTTGAGTCGATTATCAGGGACTCCAAATACCTGAAGTAGTAAAATAATTTCCTGAATTACTTATATTTGGGTCTGTTTAAGTTACGCCATTCTCCACATGTTCAATTCAATTCGTCCGAAGGCTACTCCTTTCGTCTGGAATGCTTTTTTGAAATACTCCATTTTATTTTCAGTCAGCCTTGTACTGCTATTTTCTGCTTGTAAAAAAGACAAATCCCTGGAGGAGGACAACCTTCCGCAGGTGACTACCACTGCCATTGTGCCGATTACCCCGACCAGGGTTACCTTAAAAGGGAACCTGAGCAGCAAGGGTAGAATCAAAATTCTTGATTATGGTTTCCTCTATGATGTCAGGGGTTATTTTGATGGGCCGACGATGAAGACCATTTCTCTTGGAAGTGCTGCTCAGGCGGGTGAGTTTACGGCAGAAATTGAGGGCCTGAATCCTGGATTTGGCGTCAATGACCGGGGATATTTGTATGCAAAAGCTTATTTTACCAATGAATTTGGAACGGTGTATGGAGAGCGGCTGCGTGTCGCCATGCCCTATCTGGTTTCCAGGGGTATCAGCCCAAGACAGGGAAAGATCGGTGACCGGATCACCCTGGATGGAGATTTTTTCGCCTCTGCGACGAAGCTGCTCAAGGTGCGTTTCAACCAGATCGAAGCAAAAATTATCTCCGCTACGGATAAAAAGATTGTGGTTGAAGTCCCTCCAGGACTTCCTGTCAGACACGGTGAAGGCGTAGGTATTGACATCAACACCGACGGGCAGCTGACTCCTGCTCAAGGTGACTTTACGATCCTGGCTACTTTTAAGGATTTCAGTCCCAAGTCCGGGCCGACCAATACTGTTCTTCACTTTACAGGAGAGAATCTGCCGGCTGGTTTCAGTTCTTCGGATGGAATTGAGATCTTGGTTGGGGGTGTTAAGACTTATACTTTCGCCTATCAGGAGTTTACGGCCACTGCACTGGAATCAAATCTGGTTAAAGTGAAAGTTGCTGCAAAAATAAACGGGGTTGAAGTTGAGCTTCCGGGTGAATTCACATATACCCCACCTGTGATTACATCCATGACCCCGACTTCAGCACTGGCCTTTGAACTGATTACCTTTAAGGGGACAAACTTTCCTTTAGCAACGCCATTTCACTATGCTACGATGAAAGTGGGTAATGCAACAGCATCTGCGGCTCTTTATAATGGGGATGTGACTGCTTCCATTCCCCCGCATCTGGAACCAGGAACCTATCCGGTGTCTTTTATCAGTGGTCCTTTTACCATTACCATGCCCCAGCAGCTGACGGTTAAGCCTTACCAGATGTTTTCACTTTCACCGGCTACGGGCTTTCCTTTAACTGAGCTTACCATTAAGGGGACCTTCAACAGGTTTCAGGAGTATTTTGTCCATTTCGGGGATCAAAGAATTAAGGGTACGGCCGTCTCCAATACAGATGTGCTTGTTGCAGCTCCACTGGCTGACCACGGAACGGAACTGAAAGCCCTCGTGGAAATGGTCGGGGGTCAGAAAATCCCTGTGCCGGGAGTATTTGTGGTGAAGGGGCCATTGATTACTTCCTTCTCTCCATCCTCAGGAGGTCCGGGTACACAGGTCACCATTAAGGGCGCTAACTTCAGGTCTGATTTTGGTGTCAGTATCGACCTTGGAACCGGTTATGCCCCTGCTGACGAAGTCAATGAAAATACGATCAAGTTTACCGTCCCTCGTATCATTGGTTCAGGGACCAATAAATTAAAGGTAATGATCAATAGTCAGACTGCGGTAAGCGCGTCCAGTTTTACCGTGATCAATTAAATCTCCTGGTTAATGCGTTGTTGGCAATTGGGTTTTTATAAAACTCCGTGTTGAATTCTGCCAATGATGCTGTTGACTTCGTCAATCCCAAAGATGGTGTCCATAATGGCTAATGGAATGCGGTTGCCCAATGCCCGGTTAGCGGTCTGAACCCATTTATTGAATTTTTCATGGTCAGTAAAAACCTGATATCCGAAACGGTAGACATCCATTAAGGCGATCAATTTCTCACTGATTGAGGGTCCAAAAGTTTCCGGTCCCTGTTTTTTATGCAAAGTGTTTTTAGTGGTTCCCAGTACAAAGGACAACTGATCATAGTCAATATCAATAGCTTGTTTGAAGGAAACCAGACTGTCTTTACTGATGCCGGTTCTTACCGATGCGATCTTATCAAAGTTCGTCCATGACCGCTGTATCCAATCTCCTTGTTTGCTGGATTGCTGTGCTACCTTTTTGTTTTCGCCAGGCGGTTTGTCTGACACTAGTTTACTTACCATGATCAGGTTTTTCACTAAAAATAAATAAAACAATTTACTTCATCAATGCTATTTCATTCTAATTATTTACTATGAATTCAAAACAAAAAAAGACAATTGTGCTATTGATCATAGCCGGCATTACTCAGTCGGTCTATGCGCAGCTTGCTATTGAAGACAAGGCCATGCGCTACCAACAGGAACGTATGGTGTTCAAACAATGGGACCGCGGTAAATTTGAACCGGGATCTGGTTGGTTGGGCATCAATCCTTACTACTGGCTGACCTGGGGATTACATCCGAACTATCCCAAAACTGATCGCAGGCCATTGAGTGCCTGGGGGCCACAGACACAGCGTCTGGGTTTAACTGGTTTGATGAATACGACCAGCAACAGTTATAAACTGGAAGCGGATACCCTGAGAAATACAGCGCTTCTGGAAATCGCTGGTTTTAGTGGTTTGGTTTCTGCTGCCGATCCGCTTTGGATTTTATACTACAGTAAGGAGCTCCGCGCTGTACTGGAATCTGATCCTGCTACTGTCCTTTCAGCCTTACCTGCTGCTGTACGCAGCAAGGTGATTGCTGAAGGTTTGTACGGTTGGTATGTGGATCAAATAGAACTGCTGAAAGAACGTGTAAACGGGGCGAGAACGGCCAATATGGATCGCGGATCTAGGATCCTTGCCTACCATCGCCTATTGCAGGAATACCGGCAATTGGAAGCAACCTGGGCAACCAGAACTGCTAATGCCCAAAGGAACCTGAAGTTAAGTGCTCAGCAGCAGAAAATGAAATCGGGTCAGGTCAGTATTGATTCCTGGACACCCGGTTCGGATGTGGAGATTGCCAAAGAAGTTTTAAGAACGCGTAAGTATTAGTTTTCTTCTTTATGATCACATTCCAGCTCTTTGGAGGGCTTTGCTGAAAAGCACCTCTAATAGAAAACCATAGCTATATTTTTTGACCGGGACAATGATCCGGTTTTTTTATGCCCATATTTTTCAGGGCAAATCCAATTTATCCAGACTTATGAATAAACTAAAACTGACCGTATTTCTGCTGCTCGTCGGGCTTGGTATGGCCCATGCGCAAACCTCAGGCCCTGATTACAAAAAATCCCTTGAATTCCTGCAGGGCAATGGTGTTTACGACGAAGGGATGATGACCTTCTTAAAAGGTTTAAAAGATTCCATCTGGACGCATTTTGACCTGTTCATCACGGATGCGAAAGCATTGTCTGCGATCTTTATGATCATTTTCTTTGCCATCAAAAGCTATGAGCTGATGGCTGGCGATAAAAAACTGGAGGTGATGCCCCTGCTGCGTCCCTTTGGCCTCGCCATGGTCATTCTCTGGTGGGGTGCTTTTGTGAAAATGGTGGCTTTCCCAACTGATCTGGTGGCGATAAAGACTGAGGAGATGTTCAAGACTGAGCAAAACAACGTCAATAACCTCCGGTTTGCGCGTGCGGATTACATGTACAAGGTAGCCAATGCCCTATACGCCTTTCAGGCTCAGACTGAGGTTGCTGAAAAGGAATCCAATACCTGGTATGAGCAGGCCTGGGATTCGGTCACCAGTACGGTTAAGGAGGGCATCTCAACTGTGGTGACTCCGTTGATCGAACTCAAGAACCGCATGAGCATCGGGATACAGTTACTGCTCACTCAATTGCTGGAACTTATTGGCATCTGGATCCTGCGTATTGCGGTCTATGTGGTTTTCCTTCTTCAGATCATCTATTCCAGTATCCTGATCATCTTGGGTCCTTTTGCTGTTGCTGCCAGTATCTTGCCTGCTTTCCGTGATAGTTTCAGTACCTGGGTAGCCAGGTTCATTTCGGTAAACCTGTATACCGGTATCGCCTATCTGATCATGTACCTGATGGCCTTGATGCAGAAATACGCGATGAGCTCTGAAATCAGTAAATACAAGGAGCTGCTCGGTCCGGATGGTACTGATGCTGCGCTGGCTAAAATGGCCATCTTTACCGGTAATGGAATCCTGTCCTTTGGTACAGTCATCATCGTGTTTCTCATAGGTGCCATTTGTATGTTCACTGTTCCCAGTATCTCTACCTGGATCATCTCCACTTCAGGCATCAGCTCAGCAGCTTCCAGCTTTGGCCGCGGCTCCACGACTGTTCTTGCTTTCAGCAAGAAAGTCGGTGGTAAATTGCTGTAAACACTTCTCCCTCACCTTCTACACTTTATTTTATGTTGATTAAAAGTATCGAAAGCAAAATCCGTCTGGCTTCCCTGGTCGCTATCGGGAGCTTACTGGTTTCCATTTTAATTGCTGCTTTTGCCTTAATCTCTGCCTATAAGCAGGTTGTCAGTGCAAGGCAAAGCATTTATATCCTTGATCACAGTGTCCCCATACTGGCAAGGCAAACGGACATGCAGCTCAACCGGCCTGCGGAATACCGTGCACATATTGATTTGTTCCATTCTTTTTTCTTTTCGCTCACTCCGGATGACCAGTACATCCAGTATCAGATGAAAAAGGCCATGTACCTGATTGATGAATCCGGGATCAATCAATTGAATAATTTAAAAGAACGGGGTTATTTCAATTCCATTTTATCTTCGAGCTCGGTACTTACTTTGGAAACGGATTCTATAGCCCTGGATGTTCCGCGCCGGTATTTCAGGTATTATGGTAAAATTAGAATAGACCGCAGGAGTGCCACATTACTCCGTTCGCTGATTACCGAAGGTTTTCTCAAAGACATCCCTCGTAGTGACAACAATCCCCATGGCCTGCTGATCACGGGTTGGAAAACAATAGAAAACAAAGACCTCGAAAATGTTCAGAAAAATCCACTCTAACAGAGACCCGAAAGACACGCTCTTTAGTGAGCTCCAAAAAGAATTTGCAGTCTACCTCGACAGGATCGCTTTTTCCATTACCGGCTTTTTGAATAGGAACCCCAATCTGGTGTATACCCTGATGCTGCTGTTTTTAGCTGCATCTATGGTACTTTCCTTTACCATCTTGCGCCATCGGGAGCAAAAGCCGGGTGTATCCGCGAATGTAACGGTCAGCCCGGTCAGCGATGGATTCGGTAGGATACTTGAAACAGGGACCGCCCTTAAAGAAAGCATCCAGTTAAAAGCGCAAATCGAAACCTTAATCGCAAAAGATACCCTGACTAAGGCCGACAGCCTGTACTTAGGGAAAGCAATTGACCGCTTACATCAGTTATCCATCCCACATGAAAAATCTACTCAACCGCATTAATTTCAATCAGCCCAGGTACATTATCCCCATTATTTTGCTGCCCTTTATTTGCCTGGGATTCTACGTGTACAAACTAAACACTGCTGATCGTGTTCCTGAAACTAAAGATAAACCTGGTATCCAGGATCAGATCGGAACGGCGTCAACGGCGGTTCAGAAAAGTGCATTTGACGACAAGCTCGAAGCGTTCAACCAGCAGTACAAACAGGCTGATGGCAACACGGCTGTAAACCCTATTGATGACAATGCCCATCTGGACTCCATCGATCACCTGGTCAGGCAGGGTTTTGCAGGTAGCCTTCCTCCTTCCTTCCCTCCGCTCAATGGTATCACGCCGGGGCAGCAGCGATTAAGCCGCTTGGCGCAGCAGGATCAGGACCTAGCAAAAGCATTGGCCGGTATTCAAAATGGTTCCGGGAATGCTGCTCCCTATGTTCCTCCATACGATAGCCCTCCGGTTCATCCTACTACGCAGGTTCCTGCAAAAGAGAAAGATCCTATGGACTTGTTTAAAGCGCAAATGGCTTATGTGGACAGCGTCAACAAAGCCTCTGATCCTGAGTACAAGGCTCAGCAACAGCGACTTTTGGCGGAAGAGAAAGCAGCTGAGCATGGTAAACAGCAAGTTAAACTTGAGATACATAAGGGTTTGAATTCCAGCTCTGTATTCAATACGATGTTGCCTGGAAAAAAGGAAGAATTCATTACTGCAATTATTGATGAAAATGTAACGGGTTATTCCGGTTCAAGGATTCGGCTTCGCTTGCTGGAAGACATCTGGGTTGGACAGACGCTGGTTCAGAAAGGGACTTACCTCTTTGCCCTGGTCTCTGGTTTTGGAGATCAGCGGGTAACGCTGAGGGTTCAGTCGATATTTTTATCCGGTAAAATATTACCGGTAAAGCTTGAGCTGTATGATACCGATGGTTTACCAGGGCTCTATGTTCCTGAGTCTGCATTTCGTGAGTTTACCAAGGATCTTGGGGGCAATTCCATGCAGGGGGTAAATCTGCAGGGTAACAGTACGGGTGCCAATCAATTCCTGATGAGCAGTATTGATAAGGTCTTTCAGAGTACTTCTTCTGCCATTGCAAACCTGATCCGTAAAAATAAAGCCAAAATCAAGTACAACTCGTATATCTACCTGATCGACCCTGAAGCCCTTCAGCATGCTCAAAAAAACTATTAAAAAAACAAACTGATACTAAGATTTCATTATGATAAAAAACTGCATTTGCTGCATGGCTGTATTCATTTTCACAGCCCTGTCTACTTACGCCCAAAAGCTACCCTTAATCACCTTGCCTGGTTCGGCAACTTTTCATTTCCTATCCCCGGAGCCCATTCAATATGTCGACATCTCCAGTAAGGCCATTGTGGGTGATATCCCCATCCATAATGTGTTGCGCATCAAGCTGGTTGCTGACTCCATTAAAAGCAAAGGGATAGCTGATTCAGTTGATGCTATAATCACCATAGCCGGTGAAACTTTCATTGCCCAATACCGCGTTACTGCTATTCCCAATCCGCTTAATAAGGAGTACCCCAGTCAAATGGAGATCCTGCCGGAGCATACCAAACCACTGGACATTCAATCCCAGGGTTTTAGCCAGCATCAGCTCAAGTCCTACGCCACCGGCTTGCTGTTTAAAAAGTCCGAAACCAATATTGCACAAAGCTCGGCGTTTGGTATTAAAGGCAACATCAATCACATTGCTGCCATTGGGGATTACATCTTTATTGACCTGAGCTATACCAACAACACCAACCTAAAATATGATCCTGATGAAATCCGCTTCAAAGTAGCGGATGAAAAGGTGACTAAAGCCTCCACTGTTCAGTCTATTGAACTCAAACCGGAGTTTATCCTTTACACTCAGCATAGTTTCCATAAAAACTACCGCAATGTCTTCGCCTTTAAAAAGTTCAGCTTCCCAGGCCATAAAGTGCTTAAGGTTGAGCTCAGTGAAAAGCAGATCAGTGGAAGAGTTCTTCCCTTGAAAATAAAATACAAGGAGCTGTTAGACGCGGATACCCTTTGAAAATGCATCGCATTTCTGCCAGAGGTGATGTTTAGTCCTGATAAATGGATGAATCAAATGTAACAAAAGGCGTCTATTTTGAACGCCTTTTGTTAATCCTGGCCCTTCTTTAAGGGCATTCCTGATTGGGTATTTTAGCCATATCCATAAAAAACACCTCCCAGGTATGACCGTCATAGTCTTCGATTTTTCGCAATTGCATAAAGCCATAGTCCATCATCGGCATTGGTTCTGTACCTCCGGCATTTAATCCTTTTTCTACCGTGTCATTGATTTGGTCTACACTTTCAACGGACAGGGCAAACAATGCGGCGATGCTGCTTTTTGTATCGGCAATCGGTTTGCTGGTAAAGGACCCGAATTTTTCGTGGCTCATGATCATCAGGAAAATTCCCTCAGACCATATCATACATTTCGCCTGATCGTCTGAAAACTGTGGGTTGACCGTAAACCCAAGTTGGGTGTAAAAGTGCATTGATCTTTCAACGTCTTTTACGGCTAAATTGATAAATACTTGTTTCATTTTCTTTGCATTTACATGGTTAATGATACAAAGATGAAGACCCTAAAAACGAAAAACCTTTACAAATGTTGAGAAATCAAATTTATTTACTATATCCAAAAATTCGGCTCAATTGTGTTGGGGTAATGCCCAGATAGGCTGCAATCTGATGTTTCTTTAGCCGCTTCACAAGATCGGGGTACTTCCGCAGGAAATCAGCATAACGGATTTTCGCCACATCGCTGCGTAGCGAAACTTCATAAGGTTCTTTATCAACAACCCAGTGCCGTTCTAAGTAACAAATATAAAAATCAGCAATGTCACGATAGCTAGAGACCAGTTTTTTGAATTCGATAAAATTATACTCAAGAACAGTTGTTTCTTCGAACGCTATGATGTCAAATAGGCTTTCTGATTGCATTAGTGTTGCAGGAATTGAACCGGCAATTCTGCCTTCCGGGAAAAAGTATTTTATGATGGTTTCGCCACTTTCGTTGAGGTACTGTTGCGCAAATAGTCCCTTTGTCACAAATGCAACCTTTTTAGGGATTTGTCCTATGGTGATAAAGTGATCGCCTTTTTGATAGGTCTTTTCTCTGAGTAGTTTTAACCAGGCGCTTTCCGCTGCTGTGGTCAGTTCGGTGTAAGTTCTGATCTTTTGAAAGAATTGTTCTGTTGTCATTTTGAAGGTCCTAAGCCATCCTAAAGATAATTTATCTGTTTTGTAGTTCAAATTACTTTTTCTATTCCAGGGACATGGGAGATGAAGACTTTATAAATCATCCTCCTTTATTTGCTTGTGGTAAAGCTTTCGGCGATGATCGCCGAAAGCTTAGCCTTGCGTAAACATCCCATTGATCACTCAGCTCCAATAGGAATTAATCATCACGGAAGACCACCAATGGCAGCCGTCCAACCTATAATCATCAATAAATACTATGGAAGAATCCAGAGAAATCCAGAAACTTCATGGTTTCCTTCAATGTACCATTTACCTGATGGTCCTCACTGAAATCATGATCTTCGTTTATGCAAAAGCCCCCTTTCTGGGGCTTTTTTCGTATGTGGTCGATCGGCTCAGCTTAATTCCGATATACCATAAATTGAACTACAGCAAGTTTGCTACCCTGACCTTGATCTGCCTGGTGAGTATAGGTACACTTTCGAAAAAGAAGGTGGATCTGGATCCAAAAACACAGGTCCTTTACCCTTTAACCATTGGTTTGCTCCTTTTCTTTGGCAGCCTCTGGTGCTACAACCGTCCTTCTGCCCTAGTCTTCGCTTGGACTTCCTGGTACAACCTGGCCTACGGGCTTAGCTCTTTACTGGGCGCACTGGTGCTGAGTCTTTCGCTGGACAACATCTCCAAAATGATCCGTTCCGGGCTGGGATCAGACAAATGGAATACTGAGCAGGAAAGCTTTATGCAGGCCACCAAAAAGATCGATACACCGAGTTCTGTAAACATCCCGATGCAGTTCTATCATAAGGGCAAGGTGCATGATGGCTGGGTGAATCTTTGCAACATCTACCGCTCCTGCCTGGTCATTGGTACCCCTGGATCGGGTAAGAGTTTCAGTTTCATCAATCCAATGATCCGTCAACTGATGGCTAAGGGTTTTTGCCTGTGTGTCTTTGATTTTAAATATCCTGATTTGGGTAAGATCCTGTACTATCATTTCCTGTTGGCCAAACAGCAGGGCAAGTGTCTGAACTATACTTTCCATGTCATCAATCCTACTCAGCCGGAGAACAGCAGAAGGATCAACCTCTTGAGACCGGAATGGCTGGGTACGCTGGCAGATGCCTATGAAACTGCTGAGGCATTGGTGGAGGCCATGAAAAAAGGAGATAAGTCCGGTGGTTCCGATCAGTTCTTTACCCAGTCTGCCATTAACTTTTTATCTGCCTGTATCTATTTTTTCAGCAAGTATAAAAAGGGGCAATACTCTACTTTCCCGCATGTGCTTGCCTTTCTTAACCGCAGTTATGAGGAGATCTTTAAGACCCTTTTTACGGAGCCTGAACTGACCTCACTGCTTTCTCCTTTTCGCAGTGCTTACCAGGCGAAGGCTTTCGATCAATTGGAGGGGCAGATCGGTACCCTGAAGATTTTCATCAGCCGTCTGGCGACCAAAGAGACCTTCTGGGTCTTTTCAGGTGATGATTTTAACCTTAAGATCTCTGACCCTGATGAACCGGGAGTATTGGTCCTGGCCAGTAACCCAAATACGCAGAACATTACCGCTGCCTGTTTCACCGGCATTGTCAACCGCATGACCCGTCTGATGAACAGCAGAGGTAATCTTCCCTGTGGGCTCATCATCGATGAGGCCCCTACACTTTACTGCCACAAGATAGAAAACGTGATTTCCACTGCCCGGAGTATGAAATTCGCTGTAGTGCTCGGCCTGCAGGAACTCCCCATGCTCCAACAGCAATACGGTAAAGATACCGCTGCCGTCATTACTTCTGTTGTTGGCAACATCCTTTCGGGTTCAGTCCGTCATAAAGACACCCTTGATTGGCTGGAACGGCTCTTTGGTAAGTCTAAACAACTTAGTGAAAACCTCAGTATTGACCGTAACAAAACCAGTACCTCCTTAAACGAAAAGATGGAATCCCTAATCCCTGCCGGTAAGATCGCCTCCCTCAATACCGGTGAAATGGTCGGCCTGATTGCCGCAGAGCCTCAGGAACATTATGATGGTCAGTTTGAAACTTCCGCCATTCATTGCCGCATCAATCTGGATACCGAAGCACTCAAAATTGAAGAGCAAAACTACCCCGAGCTGCCAACATTCTACGATTTCGGGGAGAATAAGGAACAGATCCTGCTAACAAACTTTCTAAAAATCAACGACGATGTCGCTCAAATCGTCCAGGAATTTATGCAATTAAACCAATAATCACCTATGACTAACTTCAAGCCACTACACGAACAGATCGCCGAAAAGCTGATTGCTGAACTCAAGGCGGGCACCTCTGTTTTTCAAAAAGCCTGGATTGATGAGAGCAATCCTGGTTTTGTGATTCCTGCCAATCCGACAACCGGTAAAAACTACCGTGGTCTGAATGCCTTATGGTTGGGGATGCAGCCATTCTCTGACCCCCGCTGGTTAACGATGCGCCAGGCAAACCTCAACCAATGGCAGGTACAGAAGGGTGCCAAAGCCACCCTGATTAATTTCGTTCAGCATACCGATAGGAAACCCTTACTTGATGAAGAGGGTAAAGCCCTGAAAGATGAAAATGGTAAAACCAGGTATACCGAAACTAAATTGGAGAAACCGATCCTCGCCAACGCCTGGGTATTCAATGCCGAGCAGATCAATGGCATTCCTGACCTGTCTCTGGTAAAAGCCGAAAAGCTGGCTGCTCAGCAATGGAGTCCCATCGAGCGCGCCGAGGCCATCTTAAATGCGACCAACCCGAATTTCAAACATGGTGGCAATTATGCTTTTTACAATTATGTAACCGATCAGATCACTTTACCGCACCGGCACCAGTTTCCGACCGCAACTGAGTATTATGCCACTGCCTTGCATGAGTTGGGGCATTGGACAGGCCACCAGTCACGCCTGGATCGTGAGTTGTCCAATGGCTTTGGCGCACCTGATTATGCCAGGGAAGAACTTCGTGCGGAAATCGCTTCTCTGATGATTGGTTCCGAAATTGGTATTGGCCATTATTTTGAACAGCACGCGGTTTACGTTGAAGAGTGGATCAATGTGCTCCAGGATGATCCTTCTGAGCTCCAGAAGGCAGCGGCAGATGCACAGAAGATTTATGATTTTGTGCTGGACATCGAGCAAAAAATAGAACTGAAACAACAGGCTGAACAAAAGCCTGAATCTAAATTCCTGATCAAGGGTGATGAGATCAGCTACAACAATACCAGCTACAGGGTCAACGAAATACTTAAAGGTAAACAGGTGAAGATTGAGGACATGAACTCGGGTGAGCAGATCAGGCTTTCCCATAGTGATGGCCTGTATAAATCTCTGCTGGTTGCTAAAAACTACCCCCTCTTAGCTCCTGAAGTAAAAGTAGACAACAGCAAAGCGCTGGTCATCCAACAGGAAGCGGAGTCAGACTCTTTTAAAATCAAGCGATAACCGATCCCTATTTAAATCAAATGAGAAGAGAAATATTTAGAGAAGAAGAATTACCCATGGCTGAGCTTGAAAAGATAGGTCTTGCCCGTAATGGCGAGTTGTTAATGAGCGATGAGAATAGACTCGCCCTGCTATTTGGCAGAAGAACCAACTTAATCAGACTCCAGAATCTTGAAGACAAGAATGTTAAAATAGGCGAATTGGAGGCCAAAATATCTGTGGAAAGAAACCCTAAAGGAAAGCTTGAGCTCCGGGCGCATCCCATTTACCATCAGGCAGTATTTCCTGTTGATTTAACCGATGCAGAAGCGGAAATGCTCGAGCAGGGTCAAATCCCAGGTGTCTATAAAAAGCTAAAGGATGAGGACAAAAAGGAGCGTGAGTATCTTTTTGAGTATGATACCGAAACCCGTGAATATGTCAAGACAGATACCGGGAAAATCGAAGAGCCGCTACTGGTCAATAATGAGATTCTTAGCGATCAGCAACGGGAATCATTCCGCAAGGGTAAAGAGGTACAACTTTCCGATGGTGCTACCTTTCGCTACACCGGTATTGATACTTCGCCTTTTCGTGCCAATCGAATTGCACTCGCGGTATCGCTCTTACTGGATGGTGGTTTATCCTATGTGATCTACCAGGGCATTAAATCGCTGACAGGCAAATCCCAACCCGCTGAAGCTGAAGTGTTGGGTGCTGGTTTTCAAAAAAGTGTTGATAACCTCAAAAAGGCTATTGAATACCTTGAATTCAGGATAAAGGAGCAATCGGCAAATGACCAAAATAAGCTTGATCTGGGCCTTCGAAACAACAGAAGCCTCAGAAACAGGTAAAAAAATGCCTCAACTTAAGCATTCCATTAGCGCTACAGGAATGCTTAAGCGGTGGTAAATCGCAAGCAACTCACTTCAAGAGCACATCCTTTTCAACCCATCCAATGGCGCTACAGACCCATGGTATTTCTATTTCCGTCCATTTATTTGTTTTTGAGGACCAGACTTTGATACCCTGCTTATGACTCATGTCAAGTCCCCGACCACTATATTCCCCTGCAATCATTCCCTTAGTGACCTGGTAACTTTCCAGCCAATGCGTCCCCAAACTGGTTTCCCCATACCGTAACTCCATACCATTTCTACCACTGCTAAAATTTACGACAGAAAAATCATGGCCCAATCGATAGTATGGGTATTCCAAAAACCTTTTGTGGAGGGTATCAACCAGATGGTAACGTTTGGGATGACCGTTGTGGTAAATCAATTGTCCGATCCGGTCCTTCTTAAAGGTATCATTAGGATATAAGGAACCGGACTTAACCGAATCCAGTACCGCAATTACCGTGTCTTTTTTATGGCGGATATCATACAGATGTACGTCTACGCGTGATAACTCATCACGCCAACTTAAGCGATTGTATTTGGTATAGAGAAAAGAATGGTCATCTAACCAGCACGTGGTAATCTTCGGGCGTTGAAAGCCATTGGCAAAGGGTCCGGCACCCGCATCCTGTACCAGGGTTTGTTTGCCGTTTTCTGCGCTGTTTAAGTTGATTTTGTAAGGAAGTGACGACATATCGATGGTCAGACTGAGCTTCTTGTTCGGAGAAAATACCCGGTCTCTTTCCAGTCTGCTGACTGTATCGACAAATTTATAGGTACCTGCCTTTAAATTCAGGTGCAAATACCCTCTTCCTGTATATGCATTGTCACGGTAAAAAACAAGGGTATCACCACGTCCTTCGATAAAATCATCTGCAGTTTCAGTAACAAATATTTTTTTGTGCAGGTCGATTACGTTGCCAGCAGCTGAAACTACGTACCGATTGCCATAGATGAAGTTTCTTCCGAGATCAAACCTGACCGGAGGGCTTAAAGGTTCTTTTTTAAATACCACATGCCCGATAATGGTATCCTTTGAGACCAACTCCCCGTCTGAGAAATTATAAGAAACCAGATAGGTATAGTTACCGACACGCGGGGTATCAATCCTATATTCGGCAACGATAAGACACTGGTACTTTTGGGCAAAAGTCTCGCTCAGCAAGGCAATAAAGGAAATCAATAAAAATAACCTCATAGATTCGGTGTAAGCAGCAGTGCTAAAGTCTGTTTACTGATAAACAATATAGCATTATCTTCTCAGATTCTACTTAACTACCGGAGTTGCTAAAGGAAGTAACATCAATCCTTTGATTTTAATATCCTGTTCAACAGGATGTTTAACATCTTTTCCCTGCTTCTGCGTTCCCTGGCTCTCTTTTGCCTGGTATCAAAATTCCAGGCAAACCAAATCCATACCGCAAAACCAATCAAATAACCCGGCCATATGCTAGGGCTGTTCAATCCACACATAAACGATCCTGTCGAAATAAAACAGGTAAATACCAGATACACAAAAGTCTTCATCACGATAAAATTTTAAGTAAAAGATGTGATCAGGCCTGCGGAATCTGGCTTCTTCGGTTCACATTAAACCCCTTTGATTGTGACTTTTAATATACGAAAAAAGCTGGAGTTGACCAAACATTTTCAGGCTCAATTTTGCTGATGATGCCCATCACCATGCTGAGCTTTTCGTTGAATTGTTCCTGAAAAACATCCAAAAACTGTCATTTTAATAGAAAATAGCTGAGTTTTTTCTCAGTTAGTGATACAAGTAAAAAAGATTTTTTTTATGTTTATCGCCTGCTAAGTACATTTAAAGGCAGATTTATATTAATTAACTTTCAAAAAAAACATGGAAAAATTTTCAAAACTTAAAGAATTGGTAGCCTCAGTAGAAGCTGATGTAGAAAAATTTTATAATGCAAACAATGGCGCCGCTGGTACCAGAGTTCGTAAAGCAATGCAGGATTTAAAAGTATTGGCTCAGGAGATCCGTACTGAAGTTACAGAAAAGAAAAACGCGAAGTAAGCTTCAATAACCTTTTCTAAAATTAAGGAAGCCCGGCATATCCAGTGCCGGGCTTCTTGTTTTAGCGGCATCTGAAAGGTCCGCTAATTGGCTTTATGTCCAGATAAATCAATGCATTCTCCATTTTCGGATGAGGTCAGGGCGGTCTTGTTCTGTCGCGAAATGGATTCATTTCCTGTTTCATTTATGCTTCGATACAAACCATGTTAGGAATCAGGGACTCAGCTATATGATTGGGAAACAAGCTATTTCCTATTCGCAATAAACAACAAAATCTTTGCAGATTTTGCAAAGATTCCTTATATTTGACTATGTATGTTGTTCATAGGGCCAATAATGAAAAGCATTCCGTTCTTATAAAAGAACTGGAAGATCAGGATTGGAAAAAAATAACAAAAAAACAATTTGCATTTGATTGGAAAAAACTAAAGGGTACTTATAAAATTTTTAAGCTGAGTTTAGACAGTGAAGTTTTAGGATTGATTGCCCTTAACATCGTTGAGCCAGAAGAAAGGATTGAAATCGTCCTATTGGCCAGTTCCACTGAAAACACTGGCAAGAAAAAGAAATTTGACAGGATTGCGGGCACACTAATTGCATTTGCCTGTAAAGAGGCAATCAGGAACTATAACTGGGAATTTCCATGTGTATCCCTGATACCCAAAACAGAAATTAGAACGCATTACATTAAAAAATATGGCATGCTGGATGGCGGCAGGCAACTGTATCTGGAAGATGCCCCATTGCACAAAATTATAAAAGAATATTTATCATGAGCGTAAAGAAAATATTAACTGAATTGACCCCTGAAGAGATCGCAGATGCTTATGTATTACCCGCAGATCTGACTAATGAAGAGCAAAAATCAGCTAATCATGAACTTGCTTTAGCACGTGCCAAACGCAGGAATGAAATGTCTGATAATAAAAGGCTTTATAATAATCTTCTTCTGCTAAAGGAACGACTAGAAGATTATGTCAATAACTCAGCGTATAAAGCTGATTTCACGTTCGGCTATTTCCTTCAGGAATATCTTCAGTTGCAGAATAAAAAACAAAATGAATTTGCCAAAGAGATTAATGTAAATTCTACCGTACTAAACCAATATATTCACGAACATCGGGTTCCAAACGAGAACATTTTCGTCAGATTTGAAATTCATTCGGGTGAACTCATTAAAGCTGTGGATTTACTGCGGTTGGTAGACAAAGAAAAAGAATACCAGATTAGCCACGATTTAGATTTAAGGAAAAGAGAAGCTCAATATGTTTCAAAAAAACTGGAATTCGCATTCTAGCCCTTATTTAGCCAGAAAAGGAACCCAATTATCCCAAAGATGCTGTTCTGGGGAATACTGACATTAACCAGATCAACTGGAGCGGGCAAACACCCGAAAATTAAAGACCTTGATTGTTCTGATCAGGATAACAAAGATAAGAAACTCCTATAAGATCGTTCTTGTTGTCTTTGACATCAACATCTTTTCTCTTGCATCAAGACCAGCATATTGCCCAATGTTTCGGCTGTTCTTGCAAGGTTGTCTGCGGTAGATGCCAACGCAGTTGCCAGATCCTGGGGCTGGTTACCGATAGGCATCAATACATCAAAATACGCCTGTAAATTCACATTCGGTTCCAGTGGCACCTTTCCCGCGAAGGCAACCACAGGCAGTCCTTTGAGTTTGGCATGGTAGGCTACGCCGAAAGGTCCTTTTCCCTGTAAGGTTTGCTCATCAATACTCCCTTCCCCGGTAATGACCAGATCTGCCCGCTCCAGTGCCGAATTAAAATCTGTAAGTGAAAGAAAATGGTCTATCCCATTGACCAGTCTGGCATTCAGAAAAGCATATAGGCCGGCAGCTGCCCCTCCTGCTGTCCCTCCGTACTTTATTGTAGCCATATCCCTCCCTGTATGGTGTAAGGCCAGGGCCGAAAGTTTGTGGAGTGCCTGGTCCAATTTTTTCACCTGTTCGGGGGATGCACCTTTCTGGGGGCCAAATACAGCTGCAGCTCCTTGGTCACCTAACAGCATATTGTCTACATCGCACAAAACAATCACTTCACATTTCAATATTCTTTGGTCCAGTGCGGATAGGTCAACCCTAACTAATTTTCCAAGATCTTCAGGAAGGACGCTCACCTCCTTGCCGTCGGCTCCTAAGAAACGAATACCAAGGGCACGCAAAATACCGGTACCGCCATCGACAGTAGCCGAGCCGCCCATGCCAATGATCATTTTTTTGACCCCTTGGTCAAGTGCTTTTCTGATCATCTCTCCTGTGCCGAAAGAATTGCTGCGCAAGGGGTTAAGCTCTTCGGGTTTAAGTAATCTTATACCTGATGCGTCTGCCATTTCTATCACGGCAGTTGTGCCATTGTCGATCAGGCCAAATACCGCATTTATTGGTCTGCCCAGTGCATCATGTACTGCTGCATCCAACAAGGTGCCTTTACATTTTTTTATAATTAAGGTTCCTGTACCATCCCCGCCATCTGCTACCGGGAAACACTCAGTGGTCACATTGGCCTTACTTCGTCTTAAACCTTCCTCAATAGCAATCGCTGCTGCTTCGGCATTCAGACCGTGTTTAAAAGCATTGGGGGAAATCAGGATATGCATCATGTCTTCTTTAATGGTTCACTACGTTTACAGGACTTCCATTTTTATAGGCACTCAGGTTGCCGACAGCAATCTCCATTAGCCTGGCTCTCGCTTCTTTTGTTGCCCAGGCGATGTGTGGGGTGATGATGCAGTTTTTTGCACCAAAAAGCGGGTTGTCTTTTGCAGGTGGTTCAACAGAAAGCACATCCAGGCCTGCTCCGGCAATTTTATTATTGTTCAATGCTTCAGCAAGATCCTCTTCAATAATGATAGGGCCTCTTGAGGTATTCAAAAGAAAAGCGCTGCTTTTCATTCGCTGTAAGTTCTCTTTATTGATCAGTCCTTTGGTTTGGTCTGTTAAAGGGCAATGGATACTGACCACATCTGACTGTTCCAGCAGTTCGGGGATTTCTGCCCACTTAAAATTACTGCGATGAGACTGATCTGTCCGGTTCCGGCTTGTTCCGATAACTTTCATCCCAAATGCAGTGGCTACATCAGAAACCTGTCTGCCTATATCGCCAAATCCGATAATCCCTATTGTTTTTCCTGTGAGTTCAACTAACGGATAGTCCCAGAAGCAAAAGTCAGCGGCGGAAGCCCAGCGGCCGGAGGTCACTGCATCACTGTGGCGTTGCACACGCAGGCAAAGTTCCAGTAAAAGGCCAAAGGTCAGTTGTACTACAGATGGTGTGCCATAACCTGGTACATTACTTACTGTTATCCCTTTTTCCCTGGCCACTGCGGTATCCACTACATTATAACCGGTGGCCAGGACTCCAATGTATTTTAAGTCCGGAAGACTGTTTAATGCTGCTGCGTTTACCGGTGTTTTATTGGTGAATAGGACATCCGCCCCTTTTGAACGTTCAACAACTTTATCTACCGGGGTGCGCTCGTACAGAGTTACTTCACCGAATTGTTTTAACCCCTCCCAGCTCAGGTCCCCTGGATTCAGTGTATATCCGTCTAGTATTACGATTTTCATATACAATATTTAAATAAGTGATGAAGCTATCATAAACTTACATTTTTCACAAACTTATTGTTAAGTAATCTTAAAAATAAAAATCAACAGGAAAGTTAAGGGGGTAACGATACCGCTACCGGATTAATGATGAAGAATCTAAAGAATACGTTTATTTCAAAATGCCAAATACATCAGCAATAGTATTTGCTATTTCAAAGAAGTCCACACATTTTAAAAAATAGCCTAGTTTTTTAATGACATATCTATGCTGCCACTATTGTCATGTAATTTCTGAAATTTGCATGATATTTCATTCAAAATAAACAATAAACACCTGTAATGTATGAAATATCATTCATTATTTTATAAACTATATTTTTCATATATTTGAATGATATTTCATACATTAATCATTAAAATCAATCATTATGAATGATATTTCATACATACATAGTAATAGTGACATTGCTATATTAAAGCAAATCGGTCAGTTTATTAAAGAAAAAAGGATTGAAAAAAATATAAATCAGAATTCACTTGCGGATAATGCAGCGATCAGCAGATCTACATTAAGCCTTATAGAACGAGGAGATAGCATATCTTTAGTTAACTTAATAAAAATTTTGAGAATTTTGGATACTTTATATGTATTGGAACGGTTCAGAACAGAACCACAAATCAGCCCAATGCTACTGGCAAAAGAAGAACAAAAAAAGCGTAAACGAGTATTGCGAGCTAAGAATAACCCAAAAAACGAAGATTTAGGATGGTAAGAACTGCATATGTGAAATTATGGGGTGAACTGGTAGGCGCAGTTGCCTGGGAAGAGCAGCAACAAATTGCATTTTTCGAATATGATTCGAAATTTCTGCAATCTCAATTAGCAATCTCTCCTATTAAGATGCCTCTGGAAAATCGAATTTTTTCGTTCCCAGAACTCAGAGACATTCCAACTTTTAGAGGCTTACCAGGGCTACTGGCAGATGCGCTTCCTGACAGGTATGGAACCGATTTGATTAATATTTGGTTGGCACAGAACGGAAGACCTGAAGGGTCATTGAATCCGGTAGAACTACTTTGTTTTATTGGTTCAAGAGGAATGGGAGCTCTGGAGTTTGAGCCTTCCACTGCGCCAAAAACAAAAATGCACACATTAGAACTCTCTAGCTTAATTGAAACCACCCAAAAGCTTTTGAACAATAAAGAAGCATTTCGGATCCATACTGATTACGATATGAGGGACGTATTGCTTGAAGTTCTAAAAATGGGAACTTCTGCTGGTGGTGCCCGTCCTAAGGCGATCATTGCATATAATGAAAAAACTGGGAAAATAAGATCAGGACAAACATTGTCTAAAGATTTTGAACACTGGCTTCTGAAATTTGACGGAGTAAATGACACACAGTTTGGTGCAAGTCATGGCTATGGAAGAGTAGAAATGGCCTATTACCGAATGGCAACTTCAGCAGGACTGGAAATGATGGAATCACGACTAATTGAAGAAGAAGGTCGTGCCCACTTTATGACAAAACGATTCGACAGAATTGGTGGTAACCAAAAATTGCATGCACAAACCTTGTGTGCAATAGCTCATTACGATTTTAATCAGATACTAAGTTATAGCTATGAACAACTATTTCAGACTATGCGCCTACTGAAGCTGACTTATGTGGAAGCCGAACAAATGTTCCGAAGAATGGTTTTTAACGTTCTCGCTAAAAACTGTGATGATCACACTAAAAATTTTGCTTTTCTAATGCATCCAGATGGCAAATGGACTTTAGCTCCTGCATATGATATTTGTTTTGCTTACCGACCAGACAGCGAATGGGTGAGCCAACATAACCTCGGCATAAATGGCAAACGGGCAAACATAACAAGAGAAGATCTTCTGGCTGTTGCTAAACAAAACTCTATTAGAAAACCTGAACAGATAATCGATGAGGTTCAATCATCAATTAATAATTGGCTTCAGTATGCAGGTGAATTTAAAGTAGATGAAAAGCTTGCATTAGCAATTGATACTACTTTAATCAAAACCTTATAGAATACTGACGATAGGTAATTTCTAACTATTTTCCCCATTCAAGGAAACTTACAAAAGCAAATGCGATAATTCACGATCAGATTATCGCATATTGTAAAAGTAAGACTTTATAGCAGCTTCGAACTATTCAGCCGAGATGGGCCTTTGGAAAAGAATGCAGATCATTTTTTTACACACAAACACCAAGGGTATGCACTGTTTGAGACCGCAGTAATGGATCGTAAGTTGAGGATCTTTTAGGGAAAGGAATGTCTCGAGGTGTATTATTGAATCCTCAGAGTGATAAATTCAATTTATTGTATCTTTCCAGAAAAAATAAATGAAGAAAATCAAACTACTAATTCTAATCCTTTTTATTGCCAATTTCAGTTACGCACAAACCACATTAATGGATAGTTTAATCCAAAAAAACTACTCCACCTTTAAAAAAAACAATAACAACGCTTTCGAAGGTAAAGGTTGGATTACCCTGCTGGATGAAATCAGCAAAAACAATTCTGTGTTATTGGGGGAGCTACATTTCACCAATGAAGTCCCTTACTTCACAAACGCGATTGTCAATAATATTAAGTTCGACAACTATATTCTGGAAATTGATCCATATACAATCAACACAATATCAACAAAAATTAAATCCTTATCCCCTACTGAACTGGATAAATTCCGTAATGAATCAGGTTCAGCTTTGTCTTTTTTACAAGGTGAGGCTGAGTTTGATTTATTCAAAAACATAGTTCAGCAGCATATCAAACTATATGGGGCTGAGCAGATCAGTTTATTTTCAGACCGGTTACTGCTTTCGGAATTGCGTGAACAATCCAAAAATGCTAAAGCAAAAGAAATTTATAAGCAGATGATCGCTAATTCCGCTGCTTATGACACAAAAAACAACACCACTTTCTATTTGTTCTCTGAGGATTGTCTGGCAAAAATGAACACATTGAGCGCGCTGAATTTATCACCCAACGAGAAAGCGCAGCTTGAAGCACTAAAATTAAGCAGGGAACTCTATTTAAATCGAATTCATCGTTTAAGAATTCAATACCTGAAACACCTGGTTCTTGAAAAACTCCCTGAATGGAAAGACAAGAAGAATCTTTTCAAATATGGTGCTAATCACATGCCTAAAGGAGAGAGTTTAATGGAAGTATTCGATATTGGCAACCTGGTTTCCAATATTGAAGAGGCAAATTACCGGAAGTCATTACACATTATGGTCTTCGGAAAGCAAGAAGGTGAAACATTGGCTGATTTAGGTCAATATAAATCTTTCTTAACGGTCGTAAAAGACGACAATTGGTATGCCTTTGATTTAAGCCCTTTGAAGCAAGCAATCTCTAAAAAGAAGCTTAAAGTAGATGATTTGGAGCTGCAAAGAATTATCAAAGGTTACGACTATTTGGTTTTCATTCCAAATATGACTAAAACCGCAAAAACAGGTAAAATAGACCATTAAATCTGCCCAAGAGCCGGCTTTTTCAAAGCGCAAACGGCTTGCTTGTGTAATTCATACGGATCCTTTTAGCAACTTTATGTTAGAATGATGAAAAAGCCTCTGGTTTTATCACATTCTAACATCCTGTAGATGCATACCCCACCTCTGTTAAGGACACATTGCCAGTTGCAATCAGATGTATCGCTCTTTCCACTTTCAGCTGTCGCCGGTATTTGCCAAACCCCATACCAAAATATCGGTTAAAATATTTTGATACCGTAACGGGGTGTACTCCTGCTGACATGCAGTCTGCCGAAATGAGTAAGGAACCGATTTCAAACCTGATATGGTCCTTTTACGGTTTAACAACAGAATCTCCTATGAGTCTTTCGTTCTTGATCTTTTCTCTATGTTGCATGCCCCACCTGGTCATCGCCTCTACTAATTCCTCTAGCGTCTGGCTATAAGGCAAAAGTTCATATTCGATCGTTACCGGATATCCTGCAGTTACCTTTTTGATGATAAAACCATTGGCTTCCAGTTCCTTCAGTTCACTGGAAAGTACCCTGGCTGAAATCCCTGTCACCTGCCTTTGCAATTCGGTAAACCTGCTGTTGCCCCTTGCCATCGCAATGATAATCATCAATTTCCACTTCCCCCCGATCACATACAATGCATCGCTCACCGCAAGCAACACCTTGGTGCATTCTTCGGTAAATCCCTTGCCCGCTCCGGGTATCAATTTCTTTGCTGCCATAATTTGAAGTTCAAAACAATAAGTAACTAACCTTTAGGTAACGACTAATAAAAGGTTAGCAAATATACCCTAATTTTGCTGTCAACAAGAACATTTCACTTAATTACAAAAGACATGACATTAGAAAATTTGAACACCAGACAAGAACTAAGGGATTTAATCGATGCATATGCCATCCTTGGAGATGAAAGAAAAATTTCCGAACAGATGAACCTGTTCACCAAAGATGCCAACTATAAAGTCTACATGAACGGCCAGTTGTTAGCCAATACATTAGGTACCGATACCTTGGAAAAAGAATTCAGGGGACATGCTTCCCAGGTGAAAACCTATTTTACCCTGAACGGACAACATACAGTTGCACTTAAGGGAGATACAGCAACAGGTGTTTCTTTTACACAGATCAAAATGATCAGGGAAACAGAAGGGAAAGATGTACTTACCGACTATAGTGTAAGATATGATGACAACTATGTGCACCGCGATGGAAAATGGTTGATCAAAGCGCGTACTGGACATTTTATGATCATTGAGGCAAGGTCAATTTCAAATTAACAAGGCGAGCAGACCACAATGAAGCAACTACAAAAACACAGGTCCGTTACCCTTCGGTAACCGGCTTGTGTTTTTCTGGATAAGGATGAAATAACTTCTTTTTTCGCAGACCGGTTAAGTAAAAGCAACGCAATCTCTTCTCCAATTGTTGAAATTAGAGGTTTTGCCCAGCGCTCTAGCCCAGTTTTTTTAATCGGACTCCCTCTTTTGTCTGGCATCCAAACCGCATTTACACGACCATACCAAAAGAGAGGCGCTCATAGGGATCATGATATGGAATGTATTTTCCTGTACGATTTACATTTAATTGCCAATTCACTCGACAATTGAATTTTGTTTACCCTTGTATAGATGGTTCCCCTGATTTATTTCAGATTTCAGGGGAGATTGAGCCGCCAGAGTATATCGTAAAAAAATCTTTTTTGTAAACCTCTCCTAAAGGCAGTTCATTTGTGCCCATATAAATGGTATGGTGGTCGAAAGATTCTATGTGATTCTTGTTCACCACATAGGATTTGCTTACCCGCAGAAAGATCTCCTGAGGAATTTTTTGGTGAAAGGTTTTCAAGTTCATAGCAGTAATGAGCTTTTGACCAGACAGGTGGATTACAACATAGTCTTTTAATCCTTCAATAAATCTGATGTCCTCAAATTTGATCCTGTGAAACCTTCTGTCTGATTTGATCAGCAGGAAGTCCGCTGTATTACCTTCAAGAGTATTCTTTTCAGGGCTATCTGACAATAACTTTAGGTAGGATTCGACTTTTTTGATCGCTTTATCCAGCCTCCATTTGTCTATGGGTTTCAACAGGTAATCAATGGCATCCAGCTCGTAACTTTTTAAGGCATATTGTGGGTAGGCTGTTGTGAAGATAACCAATGCTGATGCAGACAATTGTGCAGCAAAATCAAGTCCGGTAACCATGGGCATTTCGATATCCAAAAAAACTAAATCGACCTTATTGGATTTCAGAAAATCAAGGGCCGTCCAGGCGTTTGAAAAAGTACCCAATATTTTGGCAGAAGATACTTCATTAATCAGTGCTTCCATTTCAGCTCTGGCCAGAGGTTCATCATCTACAATGATACAGTTCATAAGGGCAATTTTAATAGAATTAAAAATTGGTTTTCTGTGGAATTTATGGTTAAAGAATAATTCTCCTGATAGAGCAGTTCTAGTCTTCGTTTAATGTTTGCAAGTCCCAGGCCACTATTCTTTTGATCGTTAGGGGTAAACAACGGATCTTTGGAGTTTATACAGAAGAAATGAAGCTGGCTATCAACGATTAAAAATTTGATCCGTATAAAAGGCTCAGCACCACTAACATCCACACTATGTTTAACGGCATTTTCAACGAAAGTGGTAAACAAATTAGGCGGTAAAAAGATACCGTTTAAGATCCCTATGTTGTCAGGAGCGCTAATGTCAATGGAAAGCTTGTCTCTCCTGAGCATCTCCAGATTCAGGAAATTCGATAAAAAACTGATCTCAGATTTTAGCGGTGTTTTCTCTTCATTATTCTCATAAATCTGGTATCTTAAGAACTCTGAAAGATTCATAATGACAAGATTAGCTTTCTCAGGATCACTGCGCACTAATGCCTTTATGCCATTGAGCATATTGAAAAGAAAATGCGGATTGATTTGATTTCTTAGCTCGTTGAGTTCCATTCGCAAGGTAATATTTTTCAACTCGGCAATCCTTTCATTGTCTCTGGTCCACCTTTGAAATAGTTTGATCATTGTGGTGATCAGTATGATAGATATTGTTATAAAAAAGCCCTCTACCAAACCTTTATCATGTTCCATATAATTCTTTCCTTCTGGCATCAGATAAGCGTCAAATAAGCTGGATAAAAAAGTCAGACTAAGTAATACCAGGATCGAAAGAAGAGCCAGATAAAACAAGTACTTGCCGGTAAAAAAGAAAACGGGAACCAATATATACATATTGATGTAACACATGGCAATCAGTACTCCATAAACACATAGCAACCTGTAATATTTAAAAAGTCCGGAATATTCAGACTGCCAGCTGGAACAAGAAATCACCACCAGACTGGCGAGTAACAGTACTGCATGTCGCAATATCCGGTACCGGTCATTGACCATTACCTGTAATAGGTTTGTATTCTTAAGTTCCAGATCTGCTTTCATTTAATTTTCTATTGCAGCAAAGGTAAGACTATGCGCTGGCCCGCTTTGTGAAATTATACCAAATGGTCTATGTAATATACCAAATTCAGTTTTATGGTTTGGTATGGCGTTGAGGGGATCTGGTATATTAATCAGCGGGTCTGGTATAATAACAAAAAAGTGTGTTTGCATTCAGTATTTCTTTGCATCCGGATTTACCCAATCCAATCAAAATTTTAAGATAACTTATGTATAGGATTAAAAGAACCCTGGTAACATTGAGTATGCTCACGCTGGCAATCAGCGGCTTTTCTCAGACTCAAGATACGATCCCCAAAGGCAAGCGGGATAGCCTGAACTTTCCTAAAAGAGTGGCTACTTTTGCTGCTGACAAATTTGCAATAACACGTCCATTAAATATTGAGTTTACCCAAAGTGCACCATTCAACTTCAAGTCAGAGAAAGATGGAAACCGCTTGCCTGAAAGCAGGATCAACCGGTTTCAACAGGTTAAGGTGAGTGCCAATATCAACCTGATTAAACGCAAGACCTGGCTTTTCGGAACTACGCTCGGATACAGGTTAACTTCAACAGATGCGGAAATTGGTCAGACTGGGGCATCAAACATTGCTTCCAGCAATGATTTCCATTATTTATTTTCATCGCTGAATCTGACCTACTTTTCGTCTTTGTTTGGAAAACGGATGGTCTATAGTTCCAGTGTCATAGTTGATGGGAGCGACAAGCATTTTGAAAGGGTAAAGGGAATATTTACAGGAACTATGGTATTGAAAGCAAACCAACGTACAAAAATGACAGCTGGTTTGCTGATCAGTATTGACCCCAGTGCTCCGACCCCATTTGTCCCGACATTCTCTTATGAACATAAATTCAAGAATGGGCTGATAGCGGATATTGTACTTCCCCGAAGCGTGTATCTGAGGAAATTTGTTTTTAACCACAATGGGAGAATTTCATTCGGATCTGAATTGGACAGAACTGCATTTTACCTGTATCGCCTGGACGGCACTAACCAAAAATATGAGTATGGGCAAATGGACATCAATTCTGGGCTGACCTATGAGCATGCAATTGGCAGACACTTTATGCTAACGGCAAAAAGCGGAATGAAATACACGCCTTCTGGGAGAATATTTAAAAAGGAGGATTCATTTACCGATCCTGTTTACAAAGTCACACCAGATCCTACATTCTACTTTAACATAGGTATTTCATTTAATCCTTTTTCTATCCTGGGAAAGAAGAATTAGAACGCTTAATACGAAACAATCATGGTCGCAATTTTCAAAACAAATGTTAAACATCCTGCAGCTGCAATGAATGTGATTAGCCAGCTGTTGTACGTATATCCTGCGTTTCGGATTTCATTAGATCTTGAGGATGAGGATAAGATACTCAGAGTTGAAGGAAATTCCTTCCATGTGGAAGATGTAATTCTTTCTCTGTTGGGCAGTGGTTTTATCTGTATTCATCTTCCTTATGATCCTGACTGCCCAGTTTAGTATGGTATACTGAATGTATCAGTTAGAAGTTTTAACTTTGATATTGTAGTAAACCGGAAATGCTTATGAATGATGATTTGATACAAGCCTCTATAACACCATTGCTCCATTATTTCAATCATTTAATCCGCTTGAATAAGGAGGAGACGACCTTGGTTACTGAGCTTTTTAAGCCACGATTATACAGAAAAAGACAATATATTTTACAGCAGGGCGACGTTTGCTCCCAATTCAATTTCGTAGTGCGCGGTTGCTTACGTTTGTATAAGATTGATGAGAAAGGCAATACGCACATCCTGCAGTTTGCCCCAGAAAACTCCTGGCTGATGGACATTGGCAGTTTTCATGAAAGAACAGCTTCAGAATTGGATATTGATGCTCTGGAGGACACTATGGTATTGCAGATTAGTTATGACAACCTAATTAAGCTTTACACTCATCAGCCAAAATTTGACCGTATTTTTAGAGTTTTAATGGAGAACAGTTTTGTTGCACTACAAAAAAGATTGTTGCAAAACATCAGTTCAACGGCCGAAGACAGGTATTTATCATTTATCCAAACCTATCCACAGCTTACCAATCGGCTGTCACAAACTCAAATAGCCGCCTTTTTAGGCATTACTGCAGAGTTTTTAAGCCGCTTGCGAAACAAGCAGGTTAAGGTGAATTCTTAAACCAGATCAAGACTATTTCTTGATGTAGTTCATTGGAACATTCCTCCATTCCTATGCAACTTTGTGTTATCAAATAATTATAAAAACACTAAAGAAAATAGTTATGACAACATCATCAAAAGTAGCCATCATTGGCCTAGGAAATATCGGACAGGCAGTTGCTGCCAATCTTTCCAAATCAAATCGCGAATTTATCGTGGCTGATAGAAATCTGGCAAAAGCTAAAGAACTTGCTGCAAATTGGGGAGTCACATCTAAGCCAAGCGATATACCTACCGCTGTTAAAAATGCGGATATTCTTGTATTGGCCATACCATTTGAGACAATTGCAGAATTTGTAAACCATTATGCATCTGATCTGGAAGGAAAAATCATCATTGATCCTTCTAACCCTATTGCACCGGACGATAAAGGTGGTTTCAAAAAAATTATTGGCACCAACGAATCGGCAGGAGAAATAAATAGAGTTGCTCTCGGTCAAAATGCAAAACTAGTGAAAGCGCTGGGCACGCTTGGTGCGGGTTCGCTAACCGCAGCGGCTTACCAATCGCCAGAAAGATCTGTTCTATTTTATGCCAATGATGACCAGAATATAAATGAAACTGTAGAACAATTGATTAAGGATAATGGTTTCGAACCACTCCGCATTGGCGGACTTGACCAATCTATTAGAATTGAAGTTTTTGGCGATCTGCACGAATTTGGTGCACTAGGGAAAACCGTTACTATTAGTGAGGCAAAGACTCGTATTTAATCGCTTACCTAATCAAAAGCTTTTTTTAAATAGAAAAGACATGAAGATCAACCTGATTTTATTGAGCCTGCTATCAATTGCTTCCAAAAATTTGTCTGCTCAGCAGATTACTTTTAATAAAAGTCATCTTGAAGCAGTTAATGTTTTAATGTCCGTTGATAGTTTAGATGGTAAGGCAGTTGTAAAAGTGGTAAAAGACGTTACGGTAAAAAAGTTTGACGAACCTACATTTGTTAAACTAACTGAACATGATTTCACAAATGGCACAATAGAGCTTAAGGTGCTAAGTAGGCTCCTAAAGGATGCCCCGGAATTTGCCAGAGGTTTCATAGGAGTAACATTCCATATCAATAAAAACAACTCAAAATTTGAGGGTATTTATTTGCGCCCTACGAATGGAAGATCGGAAAACCAACTCAATAGAAACCATTCCATTCAATACTTTTCATTTCCTGATTTTAAGTTTGACCATAGCAGGAAAATTGCACTAGGTCAATATGAATCCTATGCCGACATGACGTTGAATGAATGGATCACAATGAAAATAGAAATAAAAGGACATCGGGCAAAATTGTTTCTAAATGGCGAGAATCATGCTTCATTAGTTGTTAATGACCTCAAACTGGGAGACAACAAAGGTGGTGCTATTGGACTCTGGGTAGATGTTGGTACAGAAGGATACTTTTCGGATATAAAGATTAGTAAAGAATAAAAAAAGACATCGCTCTTTTAATCCAAGTTTGATTCTAAGTAAATAATACGTTTAGAAACGAAAATAGCCGTTCTTCTTATCGAAAAACGGCTATTTTCGTTTGTGGTCACTAGTGCACAAATCTCGAACTTTTTCTTGTCTGATTTGGCTTTAATTGCCGATTTAGTAAAAAAAAATGTGTAGACCTTGCTACGGGTAATCTTGCATATAGTTATAGAAAGCGAACTTAAAAATGTATAATTAAAAAGAATTCAAATTATCAAATACTCATTATCAAAAACACAAAAAGTGATTTGATAAATGGAATGAGTTTATGATAATCCATTAATAAAAAAGAACGTTGGAGAGATTATACAGTCACATGACTTCACTTATTTCTTAAGTAAAGCTCCTATCGACAAACGAGGGAATTGTGAGGTTTTTAATTGGTGTGTAATTAACCATTGGCAGTGTAAGAATTTGCGTTTTTTTTTTGCAAGAACTTGTCTGCCCGCACTAACTTAATAAAAAGTGATGGACATATTTAGAGCACTTCACCCGCAATTTTTTACACCCGTGGTTAGCAGAGGGGATTTCACTTGTAGGTATGTCTTTCCTTTTGTATTCCATCGCTTTCATAAAACCTGATGTTGTGTGCTGTGGCTTTTTCTGTCCTTGGTATGCAGTCGTAAAATTATTGGAGTCGTTGATAATATATAAAGTCCAAAGATTATTTGTAAAACTATTTTATAATCATCAGAATTGCCAAATCTTTCAAATGTCAACCCGTTTGTATTTATTAGTACGTCTGAAACAATGATTAAATTAGAAATTATTAAAGCTGGAACAATACTTCTTAAAATTAAGATAATAGCTAAAAAATCTAAGAAAGTTAACGATACCCAATATATGTTTTTCCACGTAGGCACATTTTTATTAAGTATTAAGCCATGATTTAACAAGTCCAATACATGAGTAGTTGTCCCAATGGCAAAACCTAAAACATAGATTGCTAGCAATATTTTTATTGTCTTAGGATATTCTAAAAAGTCAATTTTCAATTATTTTCGTTTTTTTAGTCAAAAGCCTTAATGTCTAGTCGGTGTCGATAGTGCCATTGCACACAACTTATATATAGGTCTGGCGAGGTCAGACCTATCCACCCAACACTGGGCCTATAGGCCTAATTGAGTAGATCCTTTCAATAAATTAAATCTAAGAATAATCCTGTAAAATTACTTCTTTTAGAAAAACGGCTTTTTTGTTTGCGGGCCCAACTGGGCGTTTCTCGAATCATTTCCTATCTGAGTTATGTTAAATCGCAAATTAGGCTAAAAAGACGCCCTGATAATTTTACAGAATATTTTCATTAATATTGGTTACTTATTACTAACGGGCGAAAGATGAATGAGTTTTACAATGAGGTTTCAACTAAAGATTGTTACAAACCATACATTCAAAAATTCTGGATACTAAATAATCTGCTGAGTCCGTTAACTACGCCTGCTAGTTATGCGCTGCCTAATGGGTGTTGTACAATTGTGTTCGTTAGTGGTAACGGGGTCTCGCTAAATTTAGCAGGTAAAACAATTGAATTACCTCCGGGTGCTTATCTATCGGGTCAGATAAGTAAACGCGCTAGCATATCATTGAAGCCCTATTCGAAGGCGATCATGGCACAGGTAAAACCCTGGTTACCGCCACTCATTACAAAAATTTGTATGGATGAATTGGTGAATGATGTAGTGAGTTTGGAATATATCAATCATTCCTTACATGAACAGCTTACAGACACTGATTTAACAAACGACATCACTGTAATCCCGATGTTGTATAAGGCTTTGGATGCTTACCTGCATGTAGACCTTGACGCCCGTTTTATTCAATGGGCATATAATAGACTGAGTGTAGGCCCATCAACACCATCAAACATCGCCGCTATCGCCGTCGCCTCTGGTTATTCACAACGACGTGTTGAACAGAAATTTAAAACTTTGGTCGGCCTTACGGCCAAAGAAATTCAATCTATTTTACAACTAAGGAAATTAATAGATGATTTGAGTAATCCAGTTTACAACCGTAATTTAGGTGCGCTTGCACTCCGCTATGGTTATTATGATCAGTCTCACTTTATCAGATCCTATCGCGGCATTTTTTCGGAAGCACCTTCCAGATTTAATGTAAGCGAATACATTTTGCCGCTAACCGGACATTTCGATTTTTTACAATTATAGTACCCTCCTGTCAGCTAATTTTGTGACCTGACAAAGATTAATCATTATGAACAGATGGAAACAGATTATTATCGGAAGCCTATTATTTTGTGTTTATACGCAAATTGCTCAGGGGCAATCTAGATTTGATACCCTAACAACATCACTAGGGCAAATAGTCAAAAAAGACAGCTTAACCGGAATCTCTGTGGTGCTCGTTAATTCAAAACAAATCTTGTATGAACACAATTTTGGCTACGCTGACGTTGCAAAAAAAACCAAATACACATCGCAAACTATACAGAACATTGGTTCTGTAAGTAAAACTTTTATTGCTATTGCTTTGATGAAAGCGGTTGAGTTGGGCTATTTTAAATTAGAAACCAGTGTCAACGAAATACTCCCTTTTAAAGTAGTGAACCCCAATTATCCAATGACTGATATTACAGTAAGGCAATTGAGTAACCATACCTCCAGCATCGTGGATAATCCTGCGATTTTTCCTGACACCTATCAATTTGATGAAGGGCTTGCTGAGTATGATGTTTCTGCATACAGCGTATTACAAAATATGGGATATCGTGAGAAGATTAAGGACACCCCACTCAAAACATTCTTATATGACTACCTTTCGGGTGATGGAAAATATTACAACACAAACAATTTTGTTGGCGACAAACCAGGTAGTTCATCACATTACAGCAACATTGGTTCTGCACTCGCGGCCTATTTGATAGAGGTCAAATCAGGTATGACTTACGCTGAGTTTACAAAAAAGTATATCTTGAAACCACTTAAGATGCAAAATTCCAGCTGGTTTTTAAATGCTCAAAAATTAAATAAATACGCCAAACCCTATTATGATCTTGTTGCGTCATTCCCCTTTTATAAGCTGATCACTTATCCCGATGGGGGGCTCAGAACAAATACAGCTGACCTAAGCAAATATTTGATAGCGCTGATTAATGGTTATAACGGCAGCCAAAGTCTTTTAAGCAAAAGGTCATACCAAGCGATGTTCAGTCCGCAATTCTCAAAGGAGAACCCACCTAAAGGTATTAGTTTAGCTTATCGAAATAAAGGCATATTCTGGAATCTTTATAACAATGGTACTGTTGGTCATGACGGGGATGACCCTGGAGTGAGTTCTTTTCTTTTCTTCAATCCTGCAACCGGTCAGGGTGGAGCATTTTTGTGTAATCGGTATTTAGCCGATAAAACTGAAATCATCGCCTTACTTGTAAAATATACTAATGAGAGATCATTGTGAACAATATTGGATTTTTCGGATCAACAGCATTCCTATTTTAGAAAGCAAAACAGCCGTTCTTCTTATCGAAAAACGGCTGTTTAATTTGTGGTTGAACTGGGCGTTTCTCGAACCATTTCTTGTCTGATTTAGCTTTAATTGCCGATTTGGCTAAAACCTTAAACAACGTAATAAGTATAATTCCCATAAGAAGGTTCAAAATAGTTTAATAGAATACATCCCTCCTCTCCAAATCAATAAAACCCTTACTGTAACAATCAAATGCTTACATTAGCTTCTAAAATTATTCTATGGGTAGCATAGTTACAAAAACTATAAGCCAGTTAGCAATAAAGCCCAGAAAACTATTCATGATAGACAGTTTTGGGGCCATACTTACTGCCTTTTTTTTGTTTGTCGTATTGAGAAATTTCGATGAGTATTTTGGTATGCCTAAAAGTGTTCTGACATACCTTTCAATAACGGGTACCTTATTTTTTATCTATTCCGCTAGCTGTTTTTTTTTCTTAAAAAGTCATTGGACACCATTTATCATTGCAGTAAGTATCGCCAACTTACTTTATTCCATTTTGACAATGGGACTTTTAATAATTTACTCCCCTATGCTTACTGTTGTTGGGATAACTTACTTTTTGATGGAAATAGCAATTGTTTGCGGACTTGCATACATTGAACTTAACGTTGCGATAGCTATCAAGCAAAATAGAATTGATAATAATCGTTGAAATGAACACAAAAAAGCCATTCTTCTTATCGGAAAACGGCTTCTTTGTTTAGTGGCCCAACTAAAAGCCTCTCGAACCATTTCTTATCTGAATTAGGTTTAATCAGTGATTTGGCTAAAAAATGAATTAAATATAACTAGCCGATAAACTTAATAAAAAAGGCAATCAGTCAGACCGTGTCTGGCCAAATTGCGCATCTACTGCATAACAAACACCTGTCAATTTATACCCGATAAGGTATAAAAACTCTATTCACACCTAAAACATACCCTATCGGGTATCATTCAAATTATTTTTATTAAATTAGTACCCTAAAGGGTACAAAATGACGCCAATTACAATATTTATCAAAGAAAAAAGAAAAGCTTTAAAGCTTTCTCAAGCCGATCTTGCATTTAAATCAGGTGTGGGTCTTCGTTTCGTTCGCGAACTGGAACGAGGTAAAGCGACTATTCGATTAGATAAAGTTAATCAAGTATTAGCTCTTTTCGGTAAGCAGATTGGAATAACGGACCTTAATCACAACGAAAAGGGGGAAAACGCATGATGAACAGCGCAAAAGTATACTATGGCAAAACACTAGCTGGGTATCTTGAAAAAACTGATTCAGGTTATCGTTTTACTTATGACAGCGTTTACCTTAAACAACCAAAAGCTAAGCCCATAAGTCTTACCTTGCCAATTTCTGAGTATCCTTATAACAGCAAGATTCTATTCCCATTTTTCGATGGACTTATCCCAGAAGGATGGCTATTAAGTATTGCAAAAGAATATTGGAATTTTAAAAGTAATGATCGTTTTGAGCTACTGGCGACGCTATGCAGAGATACTATAGGAGCTGTAACTGTTATTGGAGAGGAGGAAAAAAATGATTAAATGTCCATTCTGTTATCAATCTGTAGACAAAGGCACATATCATACCAAATGTTGTAAAAAAATGTTTGGAATTACAGAGCTCCCCACCCTGACTCTAAATAAAAATTTACTTAGTGACCTTGCAAAAACAACAGTTAACAATAGAATTGCTATAACTGGTGTACAGCCGAAACTCTCGGTTGAACTTGAAGATGTAAAAGGAACTGCAAAAAGACTTACAATTGTCGGATTGTGGGGGAACTACATTTTAAAACCCCAAAATATTCATTTCGCACAAATGCCCGAAGTAGAAGATTTGACAATGCACCTGGCGGAAATATTTAAACTGAACACATGTAAACATTGTTTACTTACAGCTTCCGACGGTCAGATGGTATATATTGCTAAAAGATTTGATAGAGAAAAAGGGCAAAAAATACATATAGAGGATTTCTGCCAAATTGGGGAGTTTCAAACAGAACAAAAATATAATAGCTCCTATGAACATTGCGGAAAACTTATCACCAAGTATTGCACAAATTCTGGATTGGATTTAGTTAACTATTTCGAATTGTTGGTATTTTCCTTTCTATCGGGAAACAACGATATGCATATGAAGAATTTTTCTGTAGTCCATAAACAAGACGAAATACTCCTGTCTCCTGCTTATGATTTGATCAATAGCAATCTGATCAATCCAAAAGACAAGGAAGATGTTGCACTCAACTTAAATGGCAAAAAGAAAAAGCTTTGCAGGAAAGATTTTGAAATGCTAGCCGATGCATTAAAGATTTCAAATATAACCCTCGAAAGGATATTTGATAAGTATCACAATCATACAGATAAGGTTTTTAAACTAATAGATCAGTCATTTATGAGTGATGAATACAAAATCAATTATAAAAATATTTGGACCGAAAAACTTAGCCGATTAGCATAGCTTGTAAATAAAGAAGCCGTTCTTCTTAATCGAAAAACGGCTTCTTTATTTAGTGGCCCAAATTAGGTGCTGCTCGAACCATTTCTTATCTGATTTAGGTTTAATCGCAGATTTTTTTGAAAAACATTTTAATGATAAGATTGACGTACAGCATACTTAAAGACAATGAGGCTATTGGGGAAATGACTTCCTGGATATTTGAGTTTACAAATGCATTTAGGCTTCTACGATTTTAAGGATATAATCTTCGCCTTCTTCAAAAGCATTACTTGCCTTTAACACATCCAGCATTTGCCCCATATTCTCACCATGAATCGTCGCACTAAATAATTGTGCGCGTTGCAGCATTCGAATATAGGTATCAGGCTCTTGTTTTCGGGTAAGCAGACGTAATCCACCCAGGTAATCTTCACGAAAAACCGAAGGAATAATAATCTTGGTTTGACCTGCGAACACCAGTTCTGCATTCATCATTACGCGTGCAATTCTCCCATTACCATCATCGAAAGGGTGCACTTCGCTAATCATAAACATCATGTAAGCGGCTTTAGCAAAAGGATCACTCAACCCTAGATAAAATTCAAATGCTTGCGTTAGTGTACCATTGACCAATGTATAATCTACAAAATAGGAACTGCCTGCCTGGTTGTTTCTAGTCTTTAATAGCCCTGGATTTTTAGCCGGTCTTGCGGCCAGCAAAATAGCATGCCTGTATTGCAAAATTTCCAGCAGCTTGTCAGGAGTGGTTGGAGTTACCGACATTTCCTTTCGGTTGCTTACAAGTTGGTAGGTTCCCAAGACATCGTGTGAATCTTCATCTCTGGCAGAAACTGGCCTACCCGTTTCAACAATTTGCATGGCTTCTTCTATCGTAAATTTAGTACCTTCAATGAAGTTCGAAAAATAGGACTCAAAAAAGGCAAAGTTATGAAAAGTTAACTGGGAGGTATTTTTATCCGGAATATTTGCAAATTCACGCTGCTTCAGCTCAACAAACAATTTCTCAAATATTTGAATCCGCTTTGGATCATAAGGATGCCCAAGTGCTCTTGCAATTGCAATTGGAGAACTAAGTATATTACCTGGCTTGGTTGTAAGAATTGCACCAATCAACTTATTCAGCTTTCCAAACTCCTTTTCCATTCCAATTTCAGAACTGATCAATTTGGCCCGATCTCTAAACTCATTTAACCCTTTTTCACCCCTAGCTCTGACAATACTTTCCAAACGTTCCTCAATTTCTGGTAGGGTTAGCGTTTTAGATTTCGGCCCTGGTTTACGAGATTCCTGAAGGTTTTCCAGCATCGCCCGCTCAACTTGTGAAGCCCTCAATTCGGTATTCAAACTATCTCCGTCTATAGGAGCAGGACCTTTCATAATATTCAAAGTAATACCAGGAAATCTCACTTTTCGTTCAGAAGAAGATGTCAAAAACATATCTCCGGTACTAGTTGGCTTAAACTCCAAAGCAGTACGATGGCTTAACATAATTCCTGGGAACAAATGGCCAATGATTTTGAATAGATTTCTCCTGATAACGATCTCAGGAGGTTCGTCTATTGCCGGCGTATAAACCCTTGGTGCTATCTTTTTGATTTCTCCTGATTTCTCCAATTTAGAAATCGCCCTGCTAATTACAGAATTGCTGGAAGAAAAGATAACATCCTGTAGATGTAAAGGTGTTGATTTGTCCATAGTCAAAATGTTTATTGCAAAAAATTTAATGCTAATTAACGACAAACTGCCATTTAAGTCAAAAATCTAATGCTAATATAGCTAAATATACAAATTTCTAATGCTAATTAAAAATTTGAGAACCTAAAGTCTAATTAACAGAAAACACTTTACATCAAAAAGCAACCTAATTTGAATCCCAAAACCGCAACGCTATTTGACAATTTTTTAATGCTAACTTGAGAAAATACTCACAAAATGTCAAATTTTTAATGCTAACTCATCGATTCCTGCAAATTATCAAAGTTAGCAAACCTTTGCTTTCATATTAAATGTGATTTCAATATCTTTATTATCCTGGCCAGGACAATCAGGGCATTAAGTTTTCAGCGGTTCCCAGACCCCTGTTTCACAAATGTTCCGCAAATTATCACTGAACTGTACCGTTTGTTTACAAAGGATTCTATTTAACAGATTTTGTTGCCTGGCTACTGCTTATCTGATCTTTTTAATAGATACTATAGACCTCATCTATAATCTGATCAGTTTTTCTCCCATATTTTTAGAGAACCTTATAAGGAAAAAACCTCAGTAGTTTTCTGTACTACCGAGGTTTTTTGTGGACCCAACTGGGTGCTTCTCGAACCATTTCCTAGCTGATTTATGTTTAATTGCAGATTTGGCTAAAAAACTTGAAACTAATTAAAGGTGATTATAGTACTAAATGATTAGGTTATCTGATTTTTCCTTTAACAGTTTTCATTACGCTATACTCGCAAAGTCCATTTTCAACATATTCTATTTTATATTCTGATAGAAGTTGAGTAAGTATTTGCCTGGTAGTATTTTCATTTAGACCAAGTTTTTCTCCAAGCTCTATTTCGTTACAACGTCCATTACTTTCCTTGAAAGCATTAAAATATTGATCTTTATTTCTCATAAATTGATTGTTTTTTTTACCGCTATCATCATATGCGGGCTAAATGGTAAAAGGTAGCTATCGTTTTCAGTGATCTGAATAAGTTCCATTAAGGTCTTTCTCTTTTTCATATCCAAAAGATTCAAAAAGTAATCTTTATCCAGCCATGCCATCCCTTCAACTGCATAGGTATTTATATACGTCAAGTCCTGTTTCACAAATTCATCTTTTAACTCATTTGGTTTATGATAATATGCTTCCGCTAGAAGCCAGGGAAAATCATTTGGAGGATTATGAATGCCTGTTGTGAGTTCTTCTTTGCACATATTAAAGAAAGTACCTTTATGAATTAGTCCTTGTAAAAGCCCAACTAAAGTTGATGCAGTATAATTTATAGAAAACCCCAAAATGATACCGTCTCTTTTTACAACTCGTTTGGCTTCACGAATCGCTTTTTCTCTATCTTCTTTTTTTTGAAGATGATAAAGCGGCCCGTGTAGAATTATGATATCTGCAAAATTATCTGGGAAGTCTAAATTTCTGGCTTCTCCTAAATAAACAAAATATTTGTTTTTTAATTTACTAGCTCTATCCTTAGCTATTTGAATATGTTTAAGGACTGGTTCAATTAAGTATACCTCATGGCCCTTTTTGGCAAGCCATTCTGAATATTTACCTGTACCTCCACCAACATCAATTATTTTAGAGAATGTGGATGGAACATATTTTTCGACGAGTGATTTAATTCTTTCAAATTCAAACACTCCCATACCTTTGTTCAGTCTAGTTTCTTCGGATGCTTTATTATAAAAGAGTTCTATATCTCTACTTATTAACTGTTTACTATTCATCTTGAATATTTTTAAACTTTATCAAATTGCAGGAGATATTAATCATTTTGCAAAGTGATAAAGTAATTGATTTGATAATCAATCTCTTTTTTTATTAAAAATTGTTGGGTAAAAAATGATGTATATATTATCCGTTACATTTAGAATCAGGCGGTTCCAATGTATTAGGTCTTCAACTTAAGGAGGATCTCCTTACGAAAGTTTGAATAATATGTCAGATATAGTATAACAGATCACAAAGGTAGAAATTAAGAATGATCATTTTTTGATTTCTTATATTTTAAATGGACGTATTTGTTACATTTTATAAGATCTCCAATACTACACTATACCCGATAGGGTATATTTTAACTATAATGTTGCTTGTTATACCCTATCGGGTGTCATTCAAATTATTTTCTCAGTAGCCTAAAGAATACATTAAGGTTTTTCGTAAAAATCAAAGAAATCTTACTGACAACAATCAGTATTTAGGAATGAAAAAAGCCGCTTTTCTTATCGAAAACGGCTTTCTTGTTCTGTGGACCCAACTGGGTGCTTCTCGAACCATTTCCTATCTGATTTAGGTTTAATAGCCGATTTAGGTAAAAAAATTGCTTAGGTTATTTATAAGTAATCAAAGCTAAGATAAGCCATTAATAAAAAACAAACGGTGTTAGTGATTTTAATTTTCAACTTATTTTTTGCCTTTTCGTTGAAAGGCTGAGTATACAATAATTACACTAGTAGCCATTAAAACTGATGCAAGGAAAAATGGCGCTCCTGAAAACTTGACAGGCGCTTCATCATGTGTGAAGTAATAAAACAAGTTTGTCATGATAGGTGGGGCTATGATTGAAGTTGCACTCACTAAGGCTGTTAAGGCTCCTTGCAGTTCGCCTTGTTCATTAGGTAGAACATTTTTAGAAATTACTGATTGCAGTGCAGGGCCACAGATACCACCCAGACTGTAAGGTATAAGGAAAACAAACATCATCCATCCTTGATTTGCAAATGCAAATAATAACAATCCCACAGCATAGCATATCAGCCCATAATAAATGCTTTTCTGCTCTCCGAACTTAGGTGTTGTCCATCTTATTAAGATGCCCTGAACCAATCCTAGCAATAATCCAAGCGCCCCAAGAGAGAGACCGACCATTCGCTCAGTCCAACCAAATTTATACATGGTAAAGAAATGCCAATTGCTCTGTACAGCATGAATACCAATATAAATCAATGTCAGGGCGATGACCAAACCTGAAATTTCAGGATGCTTTCTTAAGAATTTAAAAGATCCAACTGGGTTTGCACGTTTCCAATCAAATGCCCTACGTTTGTCTTTATCTAAACTTTCTGGAAGAATAAAATATCCGTAAAGAAAATTTAACATGCATAGCCCAGCTGCAGCATAGAATGGAACTCTTGCCCCATAGTGACCTAGCAATCCTCCAATGGTTGGACCTATAATGAATCCTAGCCCCAAAGCAGCTCCAATCATACCAAAATTTTTTGCCCTATCCTTATCGGTTGAAATATCAGCTATATAAGCACTTGCAGTTGAGATACTAGCCCCCGTCAATCCGGCAATGACCCTTCCTAAGAATAGCCAACCGATAGACGGAGCAAAAGCAAGAAATATATAATCTACGGCAAATCCAAAAAGAGAAATTAAAATAATAGGGCGTCTTCCATATTTGTCACTAAGGTTCCCCACCACAGGTGAAAATATAAATTGTGTAAAAGCATAGGCAAAACCAAGCCAGCCACCATATTTGGCAGCCTCAGTAATATCACTATGAATAAGTTCTTTAATAAGTTTTGGGACCACTGGAAGTATGATTCCCCATCCAGTAATATCAATCAGCAAAGTCACAAATATGAATCCAATAGCTGCTTTTTTCGTTGAATTTTTCATGGTGTAAAAATAAACAGCGCCTGAGCGTGTTTTTTCACACATTTATGGTAGTTACATACAATTTGTAAGATACTGTAAGGTTGCTCACAATTGTTGCCTATTGCCCATTTCTAAAAACCCCTGGCGAAACTCCGGTGATTCTCTTAAAAAACCTGCAGAATAGGCTTGTTTCTCCAAAATGCAACTCATTGCTGATTTGCTTGATTGATAAACCAGAAGATTTGAGCAATGTCTTAGCATGCAATATCATGGCATGATCAACCCATTGCAAAACTGATTTTCCTGTTTTTTGCTTCAGAAAAGTAGAAAGATACTGAGGGGTCAAATGAAGTTTTTCTGCATAAAATTTAACACTCCGTTGCTGAGTTGCATACTTTGAAATCAATATGTAGAAATCGTCGATGATTTCATGTGTGCGGTTCTTCACTAAACTGTTATTGTCAGTCAGACCCGAATATGCTTCAGAAATCATATACATTAAAGCAATAACAAGATGTCGCAGCATTTCAGTTTTCCTGGGGCTCTGGCTTTTATGATAGAAGTTTTGTATAAGTTCTACCAGTTTATTCTTTAGCGTTACTTCTTCAAGTTGAAGTCTGACAACAGGTTGCCATCGAATTTGATTGTTCATTACAAACTCACGCAGGATTGGAAATGCCGTAATAAAATCTAACGAAAGGCCAATGGTCACTATTTCTGCATTTTTGCTCAGTGATTTTGTATCTATCATCAATTGTGGTTGCAAAACTGCGATGTCGCCTGCGTTAATTTCGTATTCTAAAAAATGTATTTGGGCTTTCATGGAACCTTGTATCATAAAGCCTAGCAGCAATCCATCAAATAGACGACTATGCTCTGTATACTCCTTTTCAGGGTGGTTCTGTTGATGCAGAACAACTATCCCTTCCATCTTTTTTGAAGGATCAATGTTGTACAGTTTATAGACATTGTCCAAGGTTAAGAATAGGGCCATGTTCAAATGTCGGAAAAATGCACATTTATATCAAAAATTGGCTGTCAAATGTTCAATCTCATCTCGTAAGGATCGAAAAAATCAGTCTCCATTTTCAATTAAAATTAATTTTAAGTATTCTGCTTTTGTTGAACAGCCATAGTTCAAACATAATAACTAGATGCAACATCTTGAGTTTAACATGTCCTAATATTTGATACTACAAAACTAACAGACGTTATAGAGAATAGCCTGACACATACTGGGGACCCAACTGGGCGCTTCTCGAACCATTTCCTGTCTGATTTATGTTTAATCGCTGATTTATTAAAATAAATTGAACTATTTTTTGAGGACTAACATCTCCGACCAAAATAATTCAGTGGTCAATTTTTGATTAAATGTCCAGTTATAAACTAAATTTGGTTTATAAGAATTAAATATCAAGATTTGAGTAAATATTCAAACAATGCTCCAGTGAAAAAATCTCTTTTTCTTTTCCTATCTATTGCTTTTATAGCCGTTTTAAATTTAAATACTTTCGGTCAGAGCCTTACAGAATTCAAAGAAGTAGACAAGTTTAAACTATCTAACTATAATGTAAAAGTCTATTTCAAAGATCCTTTACTTGAGCTGATCAAAACGTATCCCGATTTTGATGGCAAAGAAAATCAAATCAAACATAAACTTCTTTCAGATTACCTCTTCCACAATAGCTTATATATTTTTCAAATAAGTAAGAAAAAAGAAGTGCAAAAAAATTACGAACTATTCGGAAATCCTCAGAAGCTACGAGAGAGGAACTATTTCAATTTAAACGTACTGAAACCTGATGGAACTTTAGAAAAAAGCATTGATAAAGTTAATCTCGGCGGGAGATTCTTTGAACACATGGTCCTTTTTCAATCTGAAAGGGGTAAACAAGCAATAGGAAAAGGCGTTCAAATCTGGGGATATTTCGATAAGATTGAACCTTACGAAACGTTTAAAAATAGAATTACAGATCTAATTAAAATGGATATTGAAAATTCTATCCCTGACGATTTACTGGCAAAAAAAATGGCACAGATAGAACCCTTATTTGATTACCAAAAATTTGGTCTATCTCATGTAAAAGGCCGTAAACTTACGATTACGGTCCTTCAATATGACTCTTTGGGCAATGTGAAAAACAAATATCCAAGAATAGAAAGCGATGAAAATCTCTATTTATCTTCCACCAGTAAAGAACTGATCTGGGTAATGGCCTTTCCCTTCTTTTCCGCTCAGGACAGCAGTATCCAAAATGAAAATCGAATTAAGGTAAGCAGTAAACTCGAAAATATAAATCATTATCTCAAAGACATCAATGTGACGATTAATCCGACAACCAAACAAGTTGAAAGAATATTAGGCAAGTTAATTATTCATAGCTACTCTAGTGAGGGACATTCCACTTCAGATGTGCTTTATCAAGCTGAATTTGCTGCTATAGGTGAATTTACATTACCTAAAACGATTAAATACTGCGCTTTGGATGACAAGGAGTTTAAAAGACCTACATTAACTATTGAAGTTGAATATGAATTAAAATAAATCAATGTTAAATCAAATAAAAAGCCGCTTTTCTTATCGAAAAACGGCTTTTTATTTTGTGGACCCAACTGGGATCGAACCGACAACAAAAAAGTAGTAGCCGTATATCGAATAACCCCGAACAGAGATTGCATTATTTGAGGGATGTATTTTTTTTTATAAACAAGCGGACCTTAACTCCTCTAGGTAGCTTGGTGCTGAATTTGATGCTTTGGGGACCACCAGAAGTTTAACCTACTGAATACTGAAGATAGTAATGGTTTGCTTTCTCAGATGGTTACCACTAATCTTTTTCCGCCAGAAAGTGCTGTATCCCAAATTTTTTCAATGTCTTTCAGCTCCACACTTACCGTCTCCACTTTTAATTTATGTGCTGCCGCCAACTGGAACATTTGCGGAATGATTTCAGTCATCAGTATTTGCATTTCTGGTTTGCTCCAGCTACCCAAACCAGAACCTGAAAGCTGCAAATCAACGCTTCTGAGCATTTGTGAGGAAAGGCTGATCTTATCCCCCGTTAAAGAGCCGATAGCAATGAAACGTGTTTTATGCGTAAAGGCACCCTTACCCTTTAATGCTGCTAAGATCAGTTCTGCGGTTTCCCCCCATAGGTAGTCCAGGACAATGTCAATGGGTGTTTGCTGATGAATGTTTCTGATTTGGGTTACAAAACTCTCCCCGTCTTGCGCAATGGACACAATTTCGTCGGCACCTAGGGCCAGCAGAGATTGGAAAGTCTGTTCATTTCTCCCGGTAACGATGATTTTTCCAGCTCTATATAATTTGGCGATCTGAACAGCGATTTTTCCCGTAAAGCCGGTTGCGCCATTGATCAGTATTGTTTCGCCGCCTTTCATTTCTGCCCTGAAACGCAGGGCCATGGCAGAACCTGCCACTGCATTTGGAAGGGCCGCGGCGATAGAATCATCGAGGTCGTTAGGGACTTTTATCATTTTACTTTTTTCCACCACTGCCTTTTCAGCCAGCATCCCCGTAATCCCGAGCGCATAGACCCTGGTCCCATCGGGCAACAAACCTACACCATCGCCTCCAGGTACTTTTGCGCTAGGGATAGCTCCCGTTGAAGTATAATGTTCACCCTTTGCACTGGACTTGTCCAAATGCTTAATGGCCGTGGCTTTTACGGACATGATCAGCTGGTCTTCACTACCGGCAACCGGTTCGGGAAAACCATCGATAAACTGGGGTATTTTTCCCCCTTCAAATAGTACTGCTGCTTTCATTTTGATGAATTTGATGCAGCAAAATTAGCTCCCCGGATTAGGGTAAACGATAACATTTGTTATTAAATCCTAGGACTGAACCTGATTAAAAAATGAAATCATTTGTTCCAGTCCTGCCGCTGAGAACATCCTTTCGGTATTTTCTAAAGTGTCTTTTGTGGCTGCTGCGCCTCTTGTAATCATGTCTTTTTCAAAATGAGCAATTGCGGTTTTGATGTCTGCAAATTTAGTACTGGTCAAAACTTCCGCCAGTTCAAATGAATCCTGCATGGCCACATTCGCTCCTTCGCCTGCAAATGGCGGCATACGGTGCGCTGCATCACCAATCATGGTCAGGTTTTCCTGGGTTTCCCAAGTTTGATTGAAGGGAAAATAATACTGCGGACGAGGGATAAAATGCACTTCATCGTTTGTAAAGAATTCCTGCCAATCCTCACTCCAACCGGCGAATTCTTTTTTGAAAAATGCCAATACCTGTGCTTTATTTTTGAAATCAATATCGCTTTCTTTAAGCCAGTTTTCCTGACATTTGAAACAAGCCACAAACATAATAGAATCGTCTGCTTTTGTGCCATATCCTATGAATTGCTCATTGTCGAATGCCATTACTTTTCCGCCTTTTGCAAATCCAAAAAGGTTTGGTGTATTTTTATGCGCCTGGTAAATGTTTCCCTCGATCAATGTTATTCCCGAGTAGATGGGTTTGATGTCGCTGAGATAGGGACGGATTTTAGAATTTGCGCCGTCGGCAGCAATCACCAGGTCGGCATAAACTGATTTTCCGTTTTTGAAATGCAGCAACCAACCATGGTCTTTTTTTTCCATTTCCACAAAATGGCTGTCCCAAACCACAGTGTCGGGTTCTAGGGAGTTCAGCAAGATATTTCGCAAGGGAGCTCGGTCAATTTCGGGCCTGCCTTCTGCTGTGATTTCTGCAAAGTTATGGTCATCAAACTTTATGTTGAGTCCTTTGTCCACCAATTGCATTTTACTGGCAAGGGGACGGTGATGCTGGTAAAATTCACCAAGTAAACCTGCGCGTTTCATCGCTTCAAGACCTGTGCCTTCGTGCAAGTCCAAAGTAGAGCCCTGGACACGAACATTCCGGTCAACATCTCTTTCGTAAACTTTTACCTCTGCATTTTGCATTTGTAATAATCTACCCAGGGTCAAGCCTGCAGGTCCGCCGCCGACAATGGCGATTTTTTTATTTTGTATTAGCATAATTTTAAATATTACGCTACAAAATTATTTCTTGTTCGTGATTAAAAATTGTAAAAATCGGCGGTTTTCGTTTTTGAACAATTCTTTTGGAGAAGCGCCCGAATGCTTTTTGATTTCCTTGATGAAATGCGACTGGTCATAATAGTTGAGCTGTGGAAACAATTTGCCTTCTTTGATATGTGAAAGTGAGGCCTGAAAACGCAAAATGCTGCAATATGTCTTTAAGGAAATTCCCAGTTGCTGATTAAAATATTGATTGATCTGACGTGCGCTCCAGGCCAGGCGTTCTGAAAGTTCTTTTACCGCTATTTCTCCATTGCTTTCAAAAACAAGCGCAAACAATTTACGTTTTCGTTTGTCAATTTCCTTTGGCAAAAGTGATTGTATCTTTTGTGTCGCTTTTTCGCAGAACGCATCAAAATCGTTCAAATCATCCATGCTAAAATCCCAGAAATCATTAGGCAAGGGCTTCCCTTTATCCAAAATGTCTGCAACAGACTGGCGTAAAACATATTCTACAGCAAGTGGATTAAAATTAATCGCAAAAAAAGTGGAGATTTCTTGTCCTGGTATCATTTTAGGTTTTGTTTCCAGCCCCAGCAGCGAAATATGAAATTGACCGTCTGAGGTTTTGTAGAAGGACATGTCAATCCTTCCGTTGGGAATGATCACCCCTTCACTGATGCCTGACAGGTTTTGGATTGACGAAAAGCAATAGACAAAATCAGAGATAGACTGGTCGGGCTTAACGAGTGCATGTTGAGGAGTATCGTTCATTTTTCTTTCAGTAATTTACTTTTTATACGGCTTAGGTGGACTTTTGTGATGCCTAAAAAAGAAGCGATATAATGCTGGGGGATGCGCTGGATAATTTGTGGTTTCTCCCTGATCAAGTTGAGGTAACGCTCCTGGGGCGTGTCTTTTATAAAGGAAAAGAAATGCTTCATGTAATCAAAAGTGCGCTCAAATAGGGTATCGATAAATAGGTCGCGTAATGCAGGAATATCTTTTATTTCCTCAATTATTCTTTCCAGGTCCTTTTTGTGTATCCACCAGATGATACTTGGCTCAATGGTCTCCACAGTGACGGGACTTGGGATGTGTTTTCTGAAACTCTCAATAGAAGAAACCATATTGTTTTCGAAAAAGAACTGGGTGGTAATGTCTTTTCCGTTGTTGTTGAACCATACACGGATGCAGCCTTTTTCGATCAGAAACATTTTTTTTGAAATTTCATCTTCGTTTAAAAGTACAGTTTTTGCAGGGACTTCCATGCGTTTAAAACAACTGATATAGTCGTTCCATTTGTCATCCTTAAGCGGGATTTTAGCTCTGAACTGTTCGAACATTCGTTTTTTTGCTTTAGTAAAATTATTAATCTAAAAATAAAACACAACAAAATTCACATCCTATGATAAAAATGAAAGCAAAGCAGCTAAAATCAACTGGTTGCTGCCTGTAAATTTGATCTGCCGGCGGTATAGTTATGGTGCAATCCAATACCTCTTTTTTCCATTCTGCTAAACATTTAGAATGATCGCAGTGCACTATTTTTTTTGTTTTATCTTAGCTCCCTTAAAAAATAGTAATCGATAACACGACATGTATTCAACAATATTAGCCCTACATTCTCTGGTCCGCTGGTTTGTCTTGGTAAGTTTACTTTTCGCCATTTTCCGTGCCTTTAGTGGTTGTTTTTCCAGTAGAAAGTTCTCGCGCCTGGACAATGCCATCAGACATTGGACAGCTACCATTGCACATGTCCAGCTGATTTTTGGACTGGTACTTTACTTCATCAGTCCTATTGTCAATTATTTTTTACACAATTTCAGTGATGCAGTTCATCGCAGGGAGATCCGTTTTTTTGGGATGGAGCACAGTCTGATGATGATGACCGCAGTTGTCGTGATCACCATTGGATCGGCCAAAGCAAAACGTAAACAGACAGACCTTGAAAAGTTTAAGACCATGGCGTTGTGGTATGGTATCGGTCTTTTAATTATCCTCTCCTCTATTCCCTGGGCATTTTCACCATTGACAAGCCGTCCCTCTTTCAGACCATTTTAATGCCTTTACGATGAAGGATCCTGATCTTGTTTGGGCTAGGCAATGAACTTTACCTAATATTGAGATTTCGGATATCAACCGCGATTCATTTAGCCTACAGCTGGGTTTGGTATTGCTGGACAACCAGCAATACCTGGTTGTCTTTGATTTTCAGGTAACCCTGGTCAAAACAAAAATGATAAACGTCGCCCTTTTTTGTGGTTTGATAGCTGGTCTGATAATGGAAATTAAATCCCAGGTCTATCAAGTACTGTTCTCTTACAATGGTTTTGCCATTGGTGTTTAGCTTGCGCAGGATCTGATGGTTATTGGTCAGGATCCTGCTGATCTTTTTTATGAACTCGGGATCCTCCCCCCGCTTCTCCATTTTTACCTTATTGTTGTAATCTATGCGACAAGCTTCTGTACAATAGATCTTATCGGTTCTGCCAAAAATAATTTTTTCACTGCAGTTCCGGCATTCTTTTGGATTGGGGATGATGCTGTTGGTCACGAGGCATTAATTTAATTAGCGGCGTAATCAAAGTTATGTATTTCAGTTGGTTAAGACTAAATTTTGCGTCCATTTTATCCGTGTAATTTTCATGTACATGGATAAACACGGGTTTTATTCGAATAATTTTCGGTTAAAATTTTTAAGGTTTCGAGCTTTGAGCTGAATAAATCCAAAAATTATGAGATCAGAAATTCTAGAAAGCGAAAACTTTGGTAATGGTAAAAGAACTTACTTCCTTGACTTTGCAAGGGCTATTAACCATCGCAACTACATTAAGATCAGCCAATCAGACAGGCAAGAGGATGGCAGCTACAAAAGGAGTTCGGTACATGTCTTTGAGCAGGATTTCTATTTTCTCATTGAAGGCCTGACTGCGCTTTTTACCAACATGGGCCATAGGGAATCCGGTTCAGGCACAGCACGGGAGTACGCCCCTATTCCAAAACCTGAGTTTAAACCGCGCGGAATTAAGAGTTGGCCTGCTGAAATGCGTCCCCGTGAAAAATACCTCGCCGCAGGCGCCCAAGCTTTATCAGATGCTGAACTATTGGCCCTGCTCATCGGTTCTGGCACCGCCAAACAAAGCGCTGTAGATTTGGCTGAGTGTATCCTCAAATCCCTGAATGGTGATTTGGACGCACTTTGCCGATGCTCAGCCAAAACATTGTCTAAATTTCCTGGAATTGGTGATACCAAGGCGGTCACCATTATGGCTGCCATTGAACTATTTAAACGGGCTAAACAATTGCAGGTGCCTTTCAATTTAAAAACAATAAACTGACAATTACCTAATAGGTACTTGTTTATATCACCACTCTGAAAGTCAGGTTTAACCTGGCTTTCATCGGTTTGCTGGACTTGGCAATCCGATGCTCCCAATCTACCTGCAAATCGCCCTTCATGACCATCAGCGCTCCACTCTCCAATTTAATTGAATACCGCTGCCTGTGGTCTTGTTTCTTACGGATATCAAAACACCTCAGCTGACCGAAACTCACCGATGCAATCACAGGATGGGTACCCAGAGCCCGCTCATTGTCGCTGTGCCAGGCCACCGAATCATTGCCATCCCGGTAATAATTTAACAATACACTGTTAAACTTAAGCCCGACTATCGCTTCTACCCTATTCTTTATCAGCAGCAAATCAGGTGTCCAGGTGTTAGGTACAGATCTTCGCAAAGAAGTATAATCGTAGGTCTCTGGATCTGCATACCATGCCGTTAACCGTGGTGTGAGTACTTGCTTATCATACATTTTTACCACACGTTGTTGCCATGGAGATTCTCGAATCAGTTTCTGGAGTATAAGCTCGCTTTCCGTTTCAGTAAACAAACCAGGATGGTAATCCAATAAGGTTGCAGGTAAACCCGGAGATTGTCCCTGTTCTGCAAAAAGGCTCAGCTGTTCCATCTCTATTTAGCTGTAAAAACCCGATTGGCAACAAGCTCAAAATCATCCGACATCCCTGCATTATATACGCGAAAAAGGATCTGCCATTCATCCTTGATCAATAATCCAATGGAGGTCCTAAATAGCTTCTCAAAACTTTCAAAACAAATCCCTGGCTTGCAAATCACCATATATTCCAGGTCACTGAGCATGATTACCTCCTGAAGGTAGGCTTCCCAATGCATTTTAATGTCCGAAGGTAAATGATGGAAATGTTGCTGCTCAATCAGTTTGACAATCCCCTTAAGTAAACCCGCTGGCACTTCTGTTTCTGCACGCAGATTCCACATTCCCTGCTTTTTCTCCACCTTGCCGATCAACTCATTTCCCAGCACAATCTGCCATGGCTCCCCTGGTTTAGACTGAATCACCTGGTAGAGGCCTTTCTCTTGCTTTTCTTCTAAAAAATAAGTCAGTTCAATCATCAATAATATTTAGCATGGAAAAATAAAACACAAACCTAATTAAACAAATTTATGCTAATATTTTTAGTAATTCAAATTTGTTCAGTTTTATATTTTAGTACAAAGCCTGATAATTCTTTAAAGTAGGACTCTGCGGATTCCATTTATTTTTCTATTTTCGGCGCACATCTATATTTGAACCCATATGCTTACTGATTTCAGCTCCTTGTTTTGTACAGAAAATCACTCATCCTACAACCAGAAAGTCGACTTTCTTCATTAATTACAATGCTGAAGCCCATTTTTCTGGAAAACGACAAGCTCCTGATCCATCCTTTCCGACCTGAAGACCTGCAAAGGTTCGAACAATTGACCCAGGACATTTTCAGTATTCTGTCAGATGACCATACCCTGAAATTCATCCCCGGTAAAAGACTGCATAGCCTGGAAGAAGCTGCCGCTTTTTTAAAAACGATGGTCATCAATTACCATGCAGGTCTGAACTACATTCATTTCATCACCGATAAACAATTAAATAAAGTTGTTGGCATCATTGACCTCATTTCCCCCACAGTAGCCAAAGCCCATTACCAGATTGATCACTATCCCTTTTTTATTGAATTTTACCTCAGTGGATTTGCCAGTGGCTGTTACATCATGACTGAAATCCTGCCGGCAGTCATAGACAATTTACTCCGGCAAGGCATACCCAGTATCGGAGCTGTAGTCAACCGTAAAAACATTGCTGCCAGAAAAGTATTGGAAAGAGCCCAGTTTACTTATAAGGAGCCTTTTGATGCAGTGCAGGACTTTTATGAAACGACATAACATCAGTTTATACGCCTGATATCCGGACCAGGGTAAATAAAATAGCTAAACAGGAATACTCCTTTCTAATCTCAATTAACGGGGTCTGTATATTTCGCGAAAATCGGAGAACAAGCTAAAAGCCGGGTCTTTTATTTTGAATAAACCTTAATCTTTACTGCTGCCGGATCGCCTGGAATGCTAAGCTGGATGTATTGTATGCTACGCCCCAGCACCTGGGCACCAGTCATATAAGTAGTAAGGCTGATTTCTGTAGCTTCAGGATTGATCTTCCCAGCTTCAGTCCAATTCTTTCCATCGGAAGATGTCTTTACGATAATCTGATTTTTACTTCCATAAATTCCTATACCTGTAACCTTAAATTTCTCTTTCAGATCGATCGTATACCTATTCATTTTCCAATCCCTTGCATGGATGTCAAAGTCTCTTATCACTGTACCGTATTCTACTCCATCAAAAACGGAATGATTTGCCGAACTTAAAATTCTTGATATTGGTTTTTTCATCAGCAATTCAATAATTGTGGCTATGCTGTCTGGATTAACAGGTGCACTAAACTCCCACTTCCCTTTTTTGTTTTCATAACCGGCCTTGCCTTCAATGTTTAAGTACTTTGCGCTCAAAATCGAATTCCCTGCAATCTCAGGCAAATTAACCTTACCATCTTTCCAGTCGTAAACATACAGATATACTTTGTTTCCTTTGTAAGTAGCGCCACCCCACTTACCGGGCATCCAGGGTCCTCCTTTAGTTTCATAAAAAGCTTGACCATATTTTTTCAGCCAGCTACCCATGTCAAGCAATAAGGTCTTTTGAGCCGGATCAAATCTACCATCCCAATGAGCGCCCCAACTCAACAGTACATTACCGTTTCCCTGAGCGGAAGAAAACAGATCCCTTAGCAGTTGCTTTTTTGACAGGTTTGGTAATGCAGAGTACGCCCAGTTGCCGTTTAGGGTAAGGGCACTTTCCCAGGGACGGGTTTGATAACGACCAACCTCTTGTTCTGGCGTATCAAAATCACCGGGAATACTGGTTCTGTTATTGATAATAATGTTCGGCTGTAATTTACGCATCATCCGTGTCAGCTGCTCTGCATCCCACATATCAGCGGTAAACATCCCTCCCCACCAGGCAGCATCAAACCAGAAAAGATCAATTTTGCCATATTTTGTGCATAGCTCTCTGACTACATTACGCTGGTATTCCAGGTATTGTTTGTGGGTAGCTCCAGGAACTGCATTCCCTCCTTTCAGCGATTTCCACACTAAACCATCCTGGCTGTTTACGGTCTTTGAAGTATCTACTGGAGCATAATCCGGATGATGCCAATCACGTTGAGAATAATAGATTCCGAATGGCATGCTTATTTTATGACAGGCATCTGCAATCTCTCTCAGATAATCACGGCCAAATGGGGTATTGGTAATTTTAAAATCAGAAAATTTAGTATCCCACATGTGAAAACCATCGTGATGTTTCGCAATCACCACCACATATTTCATCCCTGCATCCTTTGCAATCTGAACCCATTCATCGGCGTTGAAGTTTTCGAGCTTGAATTTTGATGGCCAGCTTTTCCATACGCTATCAGGATATGCCCCGTGCCCCATGTCTGGTGCTTTACGGGTTTCGCAAATCTCCCAGCTGATGTCTTTATCCACATACGCTGACAAACCAAAATGAATAAACATACCGTAACGGGCATTGGTAAACCATTTCATTTGTTCCGGACTTGCGAAATTACTGCTATCCCAGTCCTGTTTAGTAAAACGCTGATACTTAAATGCGGTTTGTTTGGGAATTTGGTCTGTATTCAAGACCGACCACTGGGCCTTTAATCCTGTACAATAGATGATGAAACATGTGGTAACTATGTAAAATATTTTATTCATTTATGCTCCCTTGTATTTAAGTTAATTCCTGGAATAATCTAATCCATCCAGGGAGTTGAAGTTATCACCATTAACCGAAAAAAGAAATAGAGTATTGGGTTATAAAGCTGGATTAAACGATTCATAAATGAAGCAGGTGCTGTCTTTGATCCAATGCTGCTGATCAAAATTCTTAAACCTAAGAAAATCGGCTAAACTATTTTTTAATATCAGGCTATAGACGGAAAGCCCAAACGACAAATAAATTCAAGACGAAGACGATATGGTTCTTCCCCAGGCCTATCTTTGAGGTAAGCATTAATGAACGGAAAGATTTTTTGATCCAAAAAAACTTAATTGATTGCCAATATGATTTATTTCTGCTGCTGTTTATCTTCTAAATTTGTTAATCACATAACTGAACAAACCAAATAAAACATGAACAAAAAACTATTGTGGGGCTTGATGCTAATCCTGCTAGCCACCTCAGCCGTACAGGCTCAAAAGAAAATTGGCAATGAAACCGATGAGCAAAAAGCCAAAAGAATGGAATGGTGGAAAGATGCCAGATTTGGGATGTTTATCCATTGGGGATTGTATGCTTTGCCTGCTCGCCACGAATGGGTAAAAAGTAATGAACACATTACCAACGAAGGTTACCAGAAATATTTCAATCAATTTAATCCTGATCATTTTCAGCCTAAACTATGGGCAAAAAAAGCGAAAGCCGCAGGAATGAAATACGTTGTACTCACCACTAAACATCACGAAGGGTTTACGTTGTTTGACAGTAAGTTTACCGATTACAAGGCGACCAATACTTTGGCTAAAAGAGATTTAGTAAAAGAATTTGTCGATGCTTTTAGAGCTGAAGGCTTAAAAATTGGTTTTTATTACTCTCTAATAGATTGGCATCACCCGGATTTCACGGTCGATGACTACCATCCTTTAAAACCTGCAAACAATGACGAAAATCAATATTTAGCCTTGAATAAAGGTAGAAATATGGCCAATTACCGTAAATACCTAAGCAATCAGGTCAACGAGATCTTAACTAAGTATGGAAAAATTGATGTGCTCTGGCTTGACTTTTCATATCCGGGTAAGCATGGTAAAGGAAAAGAAGACTGGGCATCTGTTGAGCTGTTAAAGCAAATCAGAAAACTACAGCCCGGTATCATTGTAGATAACAGACTTGATTTAGATGAGTATAGTGATGGTGCAGATTTTGAAACGCCAGAACAGGTGAGTACCGAAGCTTTAGCTAAATTTAAAGGCAAAACCTGGGAGACATGTCAGACTTTTTCAGGCTCCTGGGGTTATTACAGGGATGAAAATACCTGGAAAACGAATAAACAATTGCTGAGTTTATTGATTACCTCAGTAGCCAATGGCGGTAATTTACTGTTAAACGTTGGGCCGACTGCCAGGGGAGAATTTGACAACAGGGCAAATACTGCACTGGATAGCCTTGGGCTTTGGATGCATGCCAATTCCAGTTCAATTTACGGATGCACGTTTGCTCCGGATAAATATAAAGCTGCCCCGGGAACCCAGCTTACCTACAACAAAACTGGCAAAAAACTGTACGTTCATCTTTTTGAGTATCCTAAAGATGGCAAAATAGTGCTGGATGGATATGGTGATGATGTCATTTATGCGCAGTTTCTACATGACAATTCAGAGCTCTTAACTGATAAAGACAAATCGACTTCCGGTAGTCTGGTCTTGAAATTACCAACTAAAAAACCTGATTTTCAAATTCCGGTCATTGAGTTGAGTTTGAAATAACATATTTTGTTGTCTCGCAGTTGTTGCTGTGAGACAATAATTTTCTATTGGTGTAGTTCTACCTAGCAGCCTAGGGTCTGCGATCACAATTGCTTTTTTAAAACTCATCTTGCTTTCTAAGGTCTTTTGCAGGGCGCTTTAAATCCTAACGCAAATCCTGCTCCCTGAATATTGCCTTTTTCAGGGCATTTCAGACCTACTATCAGGAAGGTTTTCTGGCTGGAACGAGTTTGGGAATGAATATCTGTCATCTGCAATAGCAAATCCAGCGTTCCCCATTGCTCCCCTCTGGCTTGAGGGGTATAAAAAGAAAGAGATAGACCTTTCGATCTACCCCTTAAATTAACGCTCTCACTACAAAGATATGAAATGTTCTACATAATCCAAATAAACACCGCAAATAATCGCCACGAGTTTTAAGTATAGTTTACACCAACTTCTTACACAGCAAATCAAGAACCCCTGCATGAGCTGTCCCGATATTGAGAAAATATTCAGCCTGCCAGCTTTGTGTCGTCTCTGCCTGCTTGTTGCTGACTTTATCCCAGGGTGGATAAACCCGAATGCCTCGCTTTCCCTCCCGCTGACCGTTTGAAATGATCCCATGCTTAAGAAGCGCAGTTTCTGGAAAAATAAACTGACCAAAATTATCAGCATCTCGGATACTGATGACCATAAAGTCTATCTCATCTGTATCTTCAAATGGCTGTGTAATTCCCTGCTCATTCCTTTTCCAAATGGCGACAAACTGCCCAGTTTTCTTAGGGGTCAATTTAGCAACCCTGAACAAAATCGTCTTTCCATCCAGCTTAAAGCAACAGGCCCCGTAGGCCTTTCCCTCTTCTAGCTTTAATTCCCTAAGTTCAAAACCGCATTTATCGTAGAGGTTTTTCTTAGTGAAATGCCAATCCTGATGAAAATCCGCTGCCGACGCTATCTCTTTTTTTTCCATGCTGTCCTTTTTTGCTTCCCGCTAGAGAAAGCATACAATAATGCTTATTATTTTTCTGGAAACACCCTTGAATATCAAACCTTGTTATTTTTAATCCAGATTGTCCAGCGGCTCCCATGCTCCCTTTTTGAAAAACATATTACCAAATTTAGGGGAGTTAAACACAAGGTAAAAGCTCCAGGTATCTCTGTAAATTGTTGGATCGCCATCCATGATGTGGTGTGTGGGTAATTTCATATTTATGGCTAGTTGTTCTGAGCGGTAGTTCTTTACTGTTCTGATAGATCCAGTGAAGGTTTTTATAGGTTCATTTTTATGCGTGACATACAAATAAATCGAATCGTTCTCCTTTATTTCAAAATGATAATTGTCCTATTGCCAATCTGCTTGTTTACCTCGAAAGAAACATCTGTCAATAATATAGTGATGACTGATGCAGAAAAACTTTTCGTGCCTATCCTAACCACAAATACCCATCATAAGCGCCTTTTGGAAAAATTCCTGGTAAGGAACACAGCTATGCCAATTGCAAATGCTACAAAGCTGGAGCTGATTTAATGCTCATAGATCACGGGTTATTTAAGGGTATCAACTTCGATAGGCAATTCCAGCGTTGAAGAAATAACCCCAATCCTTTGGGAGAGGGATTGTTTAACCAGATGCCTGTTAGCTGATCAGTGGAGCCATTCTTCTGCCGCCTTGAGTACCAAATCTGTATCAGAGTCTGACTTTACCATAACATCAGGAATGATTTTTTTTGAGTATATTTTTTTATTGGTATCGCTCACAAATCCAGTAGCAAGCAACAAAGTTGCGCCATCAGCAAGCCAGAAGATCGAGTTTGAAGTCACATATCCGCCACTTGGTTCGCCAAACAACCTGGTATTATGTGCCCCGATAAAAGAAATGGCCACCATCTCCCCGCTACTGCAGGTGCTGTTACCAATCAAAACCGCTATCCTATTTTTGTTGTTTTTTAATTTGTAACAGGGGTTTACTCTAACATTTGTACCTTTCTCTATCCCCTCTCTGCCCTGCTCGTAATACCACCGCTGCCGTTTTCCGTCTTCCTTGATAAAATAACCTAAATCGCCTTCTCTGAGCAGTGGGCCCAGGCCAGCAATCATAGGATGCATATTCCCTCCTGTATTTGTTCTTAAATCTACAATCCATCCCTTGATATCGTTTTCTTCATCAAGTTTTTTGATTTGACTTTGGATCGTTGTCGAAAAATCTAAAATCGATGGATAATGAGCTGATGAAAAGCCTGGTACCATAATATAACCAATGCCGTTTTCCAGTAATTTTGACATCGGTTTTTCCGGACTTGCCCCTGTAGCACTGGTTTGAGTTTGTGTTTTGTTCTGAATAAAGGAGTGGTTATCCCCTGCCTTTCTCAGTTCTCTGATCATGTAGTCCGTCAGCACGCGGGTATCACTTATCGTTTGAAGTCCGTTCGAAAGTGCCGCAATATCTCTACTGATTTTTTTCCAATCCAATGAGTCTTTGTAGATGGAATTTTTCTTAATAAATCCATTGAAATCATTGATATACTTTAGCACCGCTGCAGAAGGCGGTATGCTCATGGTCTGCAGCTCTTCCACCTGAAAATCATCGAACCAGGCCAATCCATTACCCATAAGGAAGCCAGCCACAACTATTTTTTTTGCCCCTTCAAGTGCGGTTATGCTTAATGTATATTTTTTCCAGTCAGTTGTCCCCTGAATCACGATATGCTGCGTGTCAAAACTTTCAAACCCTATCACTTTATCTTTCTCATCCCACACCTGGCACCATACACCAATTTTTGTCATCACATCAGTCGTTTTGATATAACAAGAGACTGATTTCTTCTGTACGCTGCTTCCATTTACATTGATCTCCTGCGAAAAAGATTGAAACTGCCCGGCATCAACTTTATCACCAGATACCTTTAATGAAAAATTACCTTCAAATTTGTCCTTATCATCTAGACTGACTTTAAATCCAGGTTTTGCTTTAAAGTACCAACCGGGAAGTGAATCAGGATATGCGGTATTTCTAGATTCAAAGCCTGTATTTTTCATCTGGCCGTATCCTAAAAACCCAGTCAAGATACATAGGCAAAGAAGTACAAATTTGAACATAGATAAAACACTTAAATTGAGTAGACTAAGTCCCTAAGATAACTCAATAGTTTTTCCCATCAAATACAATAATGGTTTCTTGTTTTATGATAGGAAGCTATTTTTTGGGTTTTATTGTTAAAAAGTGGCATTTATTGATCTTTAATGTCATCATGAGCTACCAGGATAATTAATTTGAGCCATATAGATAAGCTGAATCCTGATCGAAGGCTGATCTTTGTATCATGACAACGATCAAAAAAATACAATTGGGCCAAAATGGCCCCCTCGTGTCCAAACTTGGTTTGGGCTGTATGCGCATGTCTTCCGTATGGGGAAGCCCAAAACCAGATGAAACCGAAAGCATAGCTACCATACAGGCTGCTCTTGACAGGGGCATCAATTTTTTAAATACCGGTGACTTTTATGGTGCAGGGCACAATGAACTGTTAGTCGGGAAAGCCATTAAAGGCCGTAGGGATGATGCCTTCATCAGCGTCAAATTTGGTGCTTTTTTTCATAATGGCCAGTGGCTGGGCCTGGATCTTCGCCCTGTGGCTATTAAGAATTTCATCAATTATTCACTTACCCGCCTAGGGATTGACACAATAGACCTGTATCAGCCTTGCCGGATGGACGGCAGCGTACCTGTGGAAGATATTATAGGTACCGTAGCCGATCTGATCAAAGAAGGTAAAGTGCGCTACATTGGTGTTTCGGAGATTACGGCTGATCAACTGCGTGAGGCAAACCGGATTCATCCGATAAGTGCACTGGAAATTGGCTATTCACTGGCAGACCGACAAATAGAAAGCGAATTGTTGCCCGCAGCCAAAGAAATGGGTATTGCAGTAGCTGCTTTTGCCAACACTGCCGAAGGTCTGTTGACTGGTGACATGAAAGCGCCGCTTGCGGACGATGACCATCACCTGCACTTCTCGCGCTTTCAGGGCGATAACCTGGTCAAAAACCTGGAAAAAGTGGAAGTGTTGAAAGCCTTAGCTAAAGAGAAACAGCTTACGCCTACACAAATTGCCATCGCCTGGGTAAATGCGCAAGGTGACCATATTATGCCATTGGTGAGCATGAGCCGCCGTTCAAGGTTGCCGGAAAATATCGCTGCCATGAGCATTGAATTTACGACCGCTGAAATGGAATTATTAAATACTACTTTTGCACCGGGCGCCATTTTAGGCGGCACTTATTTACAAAGATAAATGACCAACCCAACTGAAATACTTCCCGGTATGATTTTCTATTCCTATCTCTCTGCAGAACGGAAAGAGAAAGTATGCTTCTGGAACCATCATACGCTGGTATTGATGGTTTCCGGGCAACTTCATTTAGAAACGGCTGACCAGCGCCTGGAGCTCAAAGCAGGCGAAATGTTGCTGGTAGGTAAAAATCAGCTGGGTACGCTGACTAAAACACCGCCTCCCGGTCAGGGTTATGAGAGCATCGTGATCTGTCTTCAGGATGATCTGTTGCGTAAAATAGCACTGGAAGAACAGATCGACACCGGTCCTAAATATCTTGGTCCATCTAACGTACCCGTTCCGCCCGATCCATTTCTTCTTGGCTATTTTCAATCCATTATTCCTTATGCGCACGCCATAGCAGGGACGCTTACAGAAGATATGGGTGTCCTCAAAGTAAAAGAGGGTGTTAAACTGTTATTACATAGCCTGCCCAAATTGAGGTCATATTTATTCGATTTTGCAGAACCTCATAAGATTGATCTGGAGCGGTTTATGATGGCCAATTTTCATTTTAACGTCCCGGTTGAAAGATTTGCTCGGCTCACCGGACGGAGCCTGGCAGGCTTTAAACGCGATTTTGCAAAAACGTTTGGCATACCTCCCCGTCAATGGTTGTTAGATAAACGCCTTAAAGCTGCAAAGCACTTGATCGAGCAGAAACATCAAAAGCCATCGGCCATTTATTTAGATCTCGGCTTCGAAAGTCTGCCCCATTTTTCACGTTCGTTTAAACAAAAATTCGGTAAAGCACCGTCACTGATTTGATCATGTTACCTGGCGATTGTGATCTGATGACCTTTGCGGCTGACCAATTATTTTATTGTGTATACTACAAATTTAGCGAGCCTTTGTTGAGTATTGGTTAGGGTCTTGATTTCTTAAGATAAGCACTTTACCTGGAAACGAAAAACTGAGCGTTTGGGTTGCTTCGAATGTATTTTGCATAGGTCGCCATTGCGACTTACATTACTTCTTTTTAAAACAGCTAGGCTTAGCTGTTCTGATACCTTTCATAATTCGATCGGTTTTGTCCATAAGCAGGCAAGCTAAAATACTGCGCTGTTGATTTTCTATGTTCAGCTCCTCATCTAATTCGATTCGCATCTCGAATACCTCTGCGAGCCTGCTGCTTTCATTAAATAGTTCCTCTACATTTCTCAATGCAATAGCCCTCCTCACCTCAGCTCCTACCTCATCTTGATGAATATATACATACGCCTGATCTAGAAGGGTGCTCATTGACTTCCGGCTGAGGTCAAAGAATCCATCGATATCATCAATTGATGTGTACGGCAAGTCAGAGATCAAACTCTTAAAATTTCCCAGGCCTTCCTGAAGAAGAACTAAGTCCCCGCTATTGCTCATAGTTAATAGGTGTTATCAGCGTAAATCTACCATTTCAAATTGAACAACAAACATGATTTTCTGGTCAATTATTTACATAGCTTGCCGAATGGTAACGAACAATAGGTTTATAGCGCGGTAGCTTAAACTGGAGATTATTCCATATATGGTCACTCTTTCACGGACCCTGGCTCTTTAGTATTTCATTAGTGATCTTTTGTCTGATCCCGGAAAATGGATTTTTAATGTCATTTTATATGAAAATCCAGGTGATAAGTAGACCTGAATTTTTCACTACTGATGTCAGTAATTTTACTCACATAAAAATTAACCGGAACACCGTAATCTGTGTTGGAATAGCTTCCAGATGCAGCTAAAGCCTTGGTAAACAATTGAACCCGATTATAACCATTGGCAACTTGAATTTTATCAACCTCCCCTGCCTTAAAGCCCTGCATGTAAACCGTAATGACCGATTTTTGGAGTAAATCTTTATCTTCAGCGCGCTCCTGGCCATTTTGCGCGTTCTGAAAAGCTGACTTAATTTGCTGGAAAGAAGCATCCGATTCGATGGCTAGGATGGCAGTACGGCCATAGGTTACATGATTGACATATAGCGGATCACCGGATACCGTTGCTGGATCAATATTGGCTTCAAAAATCCTAAAGTCACTGGCCGGAAAGTCAACCGTGACATTGAAGAGCGACAGTTCATAATTGACATAGAAACCTGTTTTCTTTTTGATGTGGCCATGATCTCCAGGCTGCTTGATTACCAAAGCCGAAAAATCCCAATTCTTCCTGGTCGCCATAGAAATCTCACTATAGTTGCTGAATTCCGTACCATTGCTATAGCTGACGCTCTCTATTTGTTTTCCATCAGTATTTAAGGCATTTTTAATAAAATCAGTTGTGCCCTTCAACGAAGGGATGAGCGTTGTCGAAAATGGATCGAAACTCGGTGAGGTACTGTAAATGACCAGCGGATGCTGTTTATAGCCATTGGGCACAAAGGGCTGATAAAGCATGTTCCTGATACTGCCACCCTGAAGCAGGGCTCCTGGAAATACCGAGCTGTTTACCGCTCCCTGAAAAGATAACGCGGCATCGGTAAAATCTTCCGCCACCTGCACCTTAAAAGAGATACCTGCACTATCTGCCCAAATACTATCAGATACCACGGTATAACCTGGGTTTTTACGAACAGCCGATCTTATCGAATCAATTTTAAAAGCTTTGGCGCTCACCTGAGGCTTCACAATAACTGGAGGGGTAACAGTTGGTGGCACTATAGGTTCAGACTTGTCAATCTTTTTACAGGCAATAAAAACGGAGAAAAAAAATAAAAAAAAGAGGAAATAACGGTTCATAGAAAGCGTGTAGATGTTTAACATTAGGATAGATAGCGTCAAAGATATCATAAATGAATTACAAAAGGTGATTGAAAGCTTATCAATCAGGGATCAAAAAAAATCACCTCTTAACTCCGCAAAATGCAGCGCTGGTCATCATCGACTATCAACCTGTTCAGGTGAATTCAATAACCTCTATAGACAGACAGTTATTGGTAAACAACATTGTCGGCGTAACGAAAATAGCAAAGCTTTATAGGCTACCAATCATTCTTCCAACTGTCAACCTGAAAACTGCCCTAAACGCCGAAACCACTCCTCAGTTGCGTAAAGAAATGACAGGCCTACCTTCTTATGACCGCAGCACCGTTAACTAATGCTCAATCTTTAAATGTGAGTACGAACCTTACCCCTTCGTTAATTTTGCTTTCTACTTGAATTTGCCCTCCTAAACTATTAATGTGATTGTATATCAAAAAAAGGCCAATCCCTTTACTATCCGGATGATTGTGAAATGTCTGGTGCAGCCCGAATACTTTATGCTTCACTTTTTCCATGTCAAAGCCCAGGCCCTTATCTGAAAAGATCAATTGCTGACTACCATTTGTTCTTTTTGTAACAATAGAAATATCCGGATGAGATCCCGGTTTTGCATACTTAATGGAATTAGTGATCAGGTTAAGAAATATACTCTCCATATAAACCTTATTAAAGTTGAGGGTGTCAAATTCAGAGAAATCAATATGGAGAACTGCTCTGGAGCCTAGTACCAAGGAATTGATAGAATGAAGCACTCCATCCAGAGATTGATGAAGATTCAAGTTTTCTGTTGGAACATGCAAACTTTTTTTCTGACAGGCTGCCTCCAGATAATAATTTAAAGTAACATTTAACCCCTCTGTTGTTGACTGTAGTATGTTAATCAGGTTTCTAGTTTCTTCGTCCTGAATGGTTTCCATATCTAAAAGACTAAATATCGCAAGTAAATTACTTACAGGTGCCCTCAAATCGTGTGAGGCCATATGCGTTAAATGGTGGAGTTCTTCATTTATCCTTGAAAGGCTGACCAAAAGTTTGTTCCGTTCCTCCTCCAGTTTCTTTGTATGCGTTACATTCTTGGCAACAGCGTAGACCAGCTTCGATTCTGGAACAGGAATTGACGTCCAGGAGAGCCATACAATTTCACCATTTTTAGTCTGGTAACGATTTTCAAAATTCAACAACGGAACATTTTCCCTGAGGTTGTTTCGGTGTTCATCTGTAATCCCCTTGTCATCCTCATAGACAAAATCATTGATGGGCCTTGAAAACAACTCTTCTTGGGTATATCCCAGGAGTTTGGATACTGCCGGATTGATTCTTTTAAAATAGCCATCAAATCCAGCCATGCACATCAGATCCTGAGAAACTTCAAAAAAAGGTTCGCTATCAAAGCGCTCCTGAGCAACTCCATTTTGAATATTTACTGTAGGTATCATAAGATCCAGGGTTGATTTCTTATCGTGCAATTAACTAATGCACGCTACTAAATCTACTAAAGTTTCACTGCTTATTCATTTTGTTCAGTGATAAATTAGCTCATTTCATTCCCTGCCTGTAGGAAATTCGTGCTTATTTGTTTGATAATCATCAGGTTCTTCCAATAAAAATAATTTGATAATGATTGCATTAATTTTATGGTTCGAGATACTTTTATTAAGCTAAGCGTTTTTCCAGACGGCAAAGCTCCTTCAGGTGAGATCTTATCAGCGTGCCGAGGATTTAAATTAATCCGCTACTGCCTTAACGTTAGGGCTATCCTTTCCTTCAGCCAGACCCGCAGACAGTAATAATTTAAAACAATGGTAACACATGAGGAATATGTTGTTGGCATGTATTGCATAGATTTGAATATGAGTATATTAATATTTACAAATAGCGAACATGAAGAAAAAGTACTAGTTGCTTTTCTTGACAGTTTAAACTATAAATATCAATCTGCCATTGAGGAGGACCAGATAAATTTGGCCCTTATAGAATACTATACCAAAGATATTGAAAAAGCGAGTTTAGAAATGAAAGCGGGCAATCATATTAACCATAAAGATGTTAAAGAGCTGCTTCAGCTGAGAAAAAAAATCCGTCAGTAATTTAGGCCAGAACATGAAAATAAAATGGAATAAACTGGCCGTAAAACAACTGATTGATGCCATTGACTATCTGGACAACAACCAGCTATCCTCCTACGCTGAAAAAATTGAAAAGAGGATCCTTTTGAAGATATCCGCGCTTGGGAACGAGCAGTATTTACAGACAGAGCAACAGCAGGAAAATACCCCTAAAAACGTCAGGATTCTTCAGGTGGATCGATACCTTATCGCTTATCGAAAAACCTTAAATTCAATAAAGATTTTAAGGTTTTTCAGCAACTAATGAAATATATCAGCGAATCAAACCGTTTCTTTTTTATACGAACCTTAAAAATGAGCCCTATTTTCCTTAATTATTTTAGCTATGACTTCCAATTCACTTCCCCTTCAAACTGAGCTGTGTCCTTGTGGTAAAACCCCAAAAATTGACTTGACACGTATCCCCAGAACTCCATTTATGAAAACTTTTTTGTGGTGGTTACCCATCAAAAGATATAAATGCTACAGTTGCATGCGTGTAAAATGGATAAAAGGCTGATAATTCTACAGCGCAGGAAATCCATTAGGTGATACAATCAGGTTAACCGTTTAACAGGTTTCTTTTTTTGTTATAGTATAGCAGATAGCTTCTTTTAAGTGTATCACTAAGAGTGTTCTCTGGTGAAACTGAAGGAGAAGTAACCGTCCAGATTTGTGTTCCATCTCTTTTGATTTTCTGTTTTATCGAAAAATGAAAGGTAGGCCTTATTGGCAAACAAACAGCGTATACAGCAGTCCAGTAGGCAATGATAGCGGGCAGATTGTCGGTAATGATTCTGTAAAAATGCGCTGTTCCGGGCTGCTCATCACCAAGGTGATTGTTATTGACATCTTCCTTCATCATACATACAATTCCTTTCACTTCTGCATCTTCGAGCAAATTAGTGAGTTGACATTCATACCATATCCCATCCGCAAAAAGAACCTGTTTTTACACGCTTCTTCATTTTTGACAATCATTTTATTCAACACCAGCGCAAATTTATTTTTATGATCTTCGGAAATGACGGTTTGAAGTTTGTTTCCAATAATCCGTTCAGCTGCCTTTGGATTTTTGTATAGGATGGTTGGCTTATGGTCAATTATGATGGCCAGGTCACTGGTTTTAGCCAAAAACTGAAAAAATCCACTCTCAGGATTTATCCTTTCTCTGTTCACTTGTGCTGCTGACATTTGCGGAGCTCATTAGTGCTGTAGGTTGATGATTTATAGATAAAAAATAGCAATTTCCGCAGGTCTACCAAAGTCAAAAAAACTATGGTGTTGTAACTTTTAAAACAACACTGGTTCTGTTTACATCGGCTTCTGGATTTATCCCTATCGTCATCAGGAAATCTCCCGAGTAGACCTTTTGGCTGTCAATTGGTGATTTTGTAGCTGGATAAAGGTTGAGCTCTTCAATCTTATATCTTTTGTCCGGATCAAGTCCTTTGAGCTTTATTGGAATAGCGTTTTTGGCATTGTAAAGTGTAGAAACATAGTAATTGAAGACTATAGCCGTATCTTTTGTCTCACTTACATAGGATATGGCAGCTACTTTGTTTTCGTATGGATCCTGAAGTCGGTACTGCTGACCATGCCATATAATGTCCTTAATGCCATTATACGTTTTAATCGCATTTTGACTGAAAAGCAAGTCTTTTTCTTCCAGCTCATTCACTTTAACATCATACCCCAATTTACCCATCATGGCCACATCTGTTTTAAATTTAATAGGCTGCGACCCCATGTCTGTAACATGGTTGTCTATAGCTACTGAAGGGAAGTAATAAGAATACTCCCACTGTATAAAAATGCGGTCAAATGGATTGGTGTTATCGCTTGGCCAGAATTCGGTGAAGTATTTTAATGCTGCATAGTCCACTCTTGTACCTCCACCGGCACATAGCATCATCGGTATTTTTGGGTATTTCTTTCTTATTCGTTCCAGCACACTGTTTAAACCTTTGACATATTCCAGGTAAAAATGATCCTGATTTTTTAATGTTGGAGAATTGGCGTTATAAATTAACGAATTGCAATCCCACTTGATAAAAGCCAGATCAGGTACTTGCTTAAAAACATCGTTTACAGTGTTGAATATAAAGTCCTGAACTTGTGGGTTACTGAGATCCAAAACCAATTGGTTGCGCATGTAATATTCCTTTCTTTCCGGCTGTCGGATGATCCAATCCGGATGGTTTTCATAAAGTTCACTTTTAGGGTTAACCATTTCCGGTTCCAACCAAATACCGAACTTTACACCGTTTGCAGTTGCTTCCTTACCTAAAGCGCTAATCCCATTGGTTAGTTTCTGTTTATTAAACTGCCAGTCACCCAAACCGGCACTGGAGTTATTTCTGGGATATTTGTTTCCAAACCATCCGTCATCCAGTAAAAATACATCCACGCCTAGTTTTTTGGTATCTTGAATAAGGTGATTCAATTGCTCATCGTTAAAATCGAAATAGGTTGTCTCCCAATTGTTCAGCAGTGTTGCTCGCGCTCCCTTGCCTTCCAATAACTGGTATTTCCTTGCCCAATTTTGCAGGTTTCTACTGGCGGTTCCTTTTCCATTTGCCGAATAGGTGTAAACAAAACGTGGGGTTATAAACGCTTCTCCAGGTCTTAAGGTATAGTTCGAGGAAAAGTTGTTGATTCCGGCAGTAAGTCTTAAGTAATATTCATCAAACGTTTCAAAATCCAGCCTGAAATTCCCGGTCCATTCCAAAGAACCTGCAATAACTTCGCCCATATCTTCAGTAGCGGGTTGGTCAATTGAAATCATGAAAGAAGAGGAATTTAAGAGGTTATTCCTGGTCCCAAGCTTTGAGTCAATCGTTTTTATTCCATGTAAAAGCTGTTGTTCCTCTGAACGCATTTCACGTCCCCAGCCACTATAATGGTTCTTCAGAAAAAATTTCTTCCCACTAAGCGTTAGATTTGCTGAAGCATATTTATTTAAGACCACATTTCCTTTTTCCTGATGAACAATTTGCACCCATTGTTCTATTACGTCTTCATTAAAGTAAGACAAATAGTGTAAGCTAACCTCAAAGTTGTATTTGGCATCTTTGAGTACGATACTGGTTAGCTTTCTATTTTGATCTATCTGCTTTTCTTCGACCCTTGAAAATGTAAGTACGGTAGATTTGTTGCCATCGGCGTGGGTCACCGTCAATGCTGGTTCCAGCAAATTCAAGGAACCAGAAGCGATGTATGCCTCTCGTTTATTAAAGAGGTCATCGGAACCCGGCTTGTATTTATCCAGAGCTTGAATGGTTGGATATTCTCCAGCATTTCTGAGCTTCCTGCCGATGTAACTCAACAGTAAGGAATTGTCCTTGTCCGTTTCCAAAACAAGTACATTGTTTTTTGTAGTGATCTCCACTATTTTCTGAGCAAAGTTACTTTGTCCTATGGTCATAAATATTAAGAAAAGTGGTATGGATTTTTCGAATCTCATTTTTTGTATAAGTAAAGCAATTTAGTTTTCATTCCTGATAAAAGCATAAATGGGGAGATTCCCGGGCTTTTATAATCACTCGAATTACTCCGCTTTTCATCTGTTAATAAACCGATCGGCTAATGTTACTGTATTTATCGACATATACCCTCGGTGATTGTCCGATTACACTCTTAAATACCCTATTGAAATTGGTAATACTGCTGAATCCTGCACGATAAGCTACATTTGATATACAGTCAGTTTTTTGGTTGGAAATTAGGGTTTTACAAGCATCTGTTACCCGTATTTCGTTGAGAAAGGAGACAAAAGTGTGCCCGGTATGCTTTTTAAAATACCTGCAAAATGCTTGTCGGGTCATGCAGGCCTCATTAGCCACGTCCTCCAGAGAAATCTGACTACTGTAATTCTCGGTGATGTAACTGATAATTTTACTCAAACGTATCCCTTCGTTTTCACTGACGTTTGAAGAGTAGGAATCTGAACAAAGGGGTTCCACATTATCCTTCAAATTGCTAAGGCCAATCATCAGCTTTAGGAAATTTAGCAAAACTTCCATGCCCGAGGCCTCATGCACGCTAAAAATTTCTGAAACAAGGGAATCGGCTCCATGCTCAGGGACTTTGAATCCGTGTTTATTTTTCAACAGAAAAGCGCTCGCTAACTTCATTTCTGGAAGATTGAATATTGGAGCAAGCCGTACATCCATGTTAAAATAGATAGAGCAGGCTTTAATATATTGCTTGGTGTCGGGCAGAAAATACTCGGGATTGCTTTTGAAAAGATGGGGAAGCTTTGCACCGATCACAAAGATATCGCCAGGCTGAAAACTATGCATATCACTACCGGCAATTAAGGTTCCTTCCCCTTCTTGTATGTAGGTAATCTGCCATTCATCGTGTCGGTGAAGGAATGGATAAAAATGTGGTTGCTGAATGTGTTCTGATGTCACACTTTTATCATCAGGCACTAATATCGTAAATGGTAAAACTTTCATAACAATGAGTTTAACATCATTAATGTAAATATATTAACCCGAAAAAAATCAAACTAAATCACTTAGGGTTAATATAATACCAACACTTGCAAATATACAAGCAATATTTGCCTAATTCTTCCCAATCTGTCTATCGATCTACAGTAAATGGACTTAAATTTAAATCCGTCTGTTCTCCCGAAATGATCTGACTCACCAACAGCCCTGTTGCCGGAGCCAGGCTCAGTCCCATCATCCCATGTCCGGTGGCGAAGACCAGATTGTGGTGCTTCCGGCTTCTGCCAATATAAGGTAAACCATCTGGCGATGAGGGCCTAAATCCATACCAGATGTCCTTTTCTGAAGGAATTAAAGGATTCAGATCAGGAAAATAATCGGGTACAGATTCTACAATTCCTTTTACCCTTGCTATATTTACCCTACTATTGATTTGATCTAACTCCATCGTTCCTCCATACCTTATTTTGCCATCCATAGGGGTTATCGCTACCCTTGCTTCACATAAAAGCGCCGGTATCGTTAACCTGTTTTGGGGTTCTAACTCCATAAATGAATAACCTTTACCCGGCATAATCGACAACTCGATATTCGCCATCCTGGCTAATGCCGGCGACCAGGAACCGGCGGCAATTACATATTCATCTGCCTCCCAGGCAGTATCACCTGCAATAACTTTTGTAATGCGGTTGCCGGAAAACACGATGTCCTCAACTAATGTATTTTTAATAATCTGAACTCCATTTTCATTTAAATATCTCAATAAGCCATTCATGAGCTGGGTTGGGTAGAGATGGGCATCGCAGCGATAGTGGACCGCTCCCAGGACATTGAGTTCCAAATCTGGCTGTAAAGCCTTGCATTCCTCAGCATTCAAAACCGCCATATCTAAGCCCAGTTCAATGGCTTTTTTTGCGAGTTCGGCTTCCTCTTCAGCTGCTTTTTCTGTTTTATAAAAAGCGAGAATGCCGTTGGTAGTCAATTCAAAATTAAGGTCTGGGTTTTTGGCCAAATCCTGATAAAGTTTTTTGCTGAGTAATGACAGATCGCGAAGTGGTATGGCAGACTGTTCTACATGTTTGGCACTGGCATGTTTAACGAATTTCACTCCCCAACGCATCAAATTCATATTGAAGGATGGACGTACGTAAAAGGGGCTTTTGCTGTTGAACATCCATCGGATACCTTGTTTAATCATCCCCGGAGCGGCTAAGGGTACAAAATGACTGGGTACAATCATGCCTGCATTTCCAAATGAACAACTATCGCTGATAGCTCCTTTATCCAGAATTGTCACTTCATGACCCTTTTTCCTTAAATAATATGCGGTGCATAAACCCACAACTCCCCCTCCTATAACGATTACTTTTGACATGCTTAATTTCTATTGATCGTGATTAATTCTTAGTGCTTAAATTACCTGAAAACCATGTGCATAGGGGTCATCTTCGGCGTCAATCTTAATTGTATTGTAGCCAAATACCTTAGCCCATCCTTCTACACTGGGTATGATGGCCTTTATGCCATTCAAATCTACTTCCTGCTCTACCCTACCCGTAAACTTGCTTCCAATAAAACTCTCATGTACAAAATCTTCCCCTTTTTTCAATTTGCCTTTGGCATGCCATTGAGCCATACGGGCTGAGGTTCCGGTTCCACATGGTGACCTGTCAATGGCTTTGTCGCCATAAAAAACTGCGTTCCTGGCGGCAGCCGCCGGATCTATTGTTTTCCCCGTCCATAACACATGACTGCATCCATTTATGGTTGGATCGGCAGGATGTACAAAAGTGTATTGTTCATTGATCAGCTTCCTAATGGTCTGGCTCCAGGTAATTAACTGGCTGGCGGTATAATGCTCCAAACCTTCAAAGTTGGGTTGAGGATCAACAATTGCATAAAAGTTACCTCCATAAGCCACATCAAATGTCAACATCCCCAGGTCAGGACACCTTACCTGAAGATCCTGAGCGGCCAGATAGGAAGCGACATTGGTTAGCTTAACAGAGGTCACTTTCTTTCCCTCCTGCTTATACTCAATCCATACCAGGCCTGCTGGAGCCTCCATCCTGATTACCCCAGGTATTTTGGGTTGGATGAGGCCTTCTTCTATAGCAATAGTGATGGTTCCAATCGTACCATGACCACACATGGGCAGGCAACCGCTTGTTTCGATAAAAAGAACTGCTACATCATTATTGGGGTCATGAGGTGAATAGAGAATGCTTCCTGACATCATATCGTGGCCGCGGGGCTCGAACATCAAACCAGTTCTGATCCAATCAAATTCCTTTAAAAAATGTTGCCGCTTTTCACTCATGTTGGCGCCAACTAATTCAGGTCCTCCGCCGGCAACTAACCTTACCGGGTTGCCGCAGGTATGCGCATCTATACAGAAAAAAGTCTTACTCATGATTTTGTTATTTTTTGGTTAACGGTTCTAAAAATTTCCAATGGATTTTCATCTTTAAGTTCATCGGGCAATAATTCCTGTTCCCAATCCTGGTAGGCCAACGGTCTTACAAATCTGTTTATGGCGGCAGAACCCACGGAAGTAAACCGACTATCATTGGTTGCCGGAAACGGTCCTCCATGCTGCATTGCCCCACATACCTCGACGCCCGTGGGCACTCCATTAAAGATGATTCTTCCTGTTTTTTCGCTTAGTGCATCAACTAAGGTCTGGTGCTGCTGAACTTCAGGTTTACTTGCCATTATAGTGACAGTGAGTTGTCCTTTTAACACCGCCACTACCTCCATTAGTTCAGAAATGTCTCTTGCGATAACAAGCATGGAGTAAGGGCCAAATACCTCTTCCTGTAAACTTGGGTTTTGAATAAAATCAATAGCATTGACTTCGGCTACTGTAGCTTCTGATTGATTTTGCAGGCTTTTGTCTTTATTTTTTGAAACAGATAAAAGCCTTACTCCTTCCAGCTGGGTAACCTCGGTAGTTAACTTTTTATAGTTTTCTGCTATGCCTTTAGTCAGCATGGTAGCAGATGGGATATCGGCTATGGATGCTGCCAATACCCGCTTGAATTGCTCCAGAGCAGGGGATTGAATCCCCAATAGCAGTCCTGGATTGGTACAAAACTGACCTGCACCCAAACTGATCGATGCAGCATACTTTTTAGCCAAATCACCTGCACTTTTTTCTAGGGCCTCGGGTAAGAAAACTACAGGATTTATGCTGCCCATTTCTGCAAATACGGGAATGGGTTCTGTACGTTGCTGTGCCAGCCTGATCAGTGCCATACCACCGGAATAAGATCCTGTAAAAGTTATTGCTTTTGTAAGCTCATGTTGAACTAAACATTGGCCAATAGAGTATCCATCGTCATAAAGAAGTGAAAAAATACCTTTAGGCATCCCTGTTTTTTTAATTGCATTTACAATTGCCGCACCGACCAAAGCACTGGTTCCATAATGACCTGGATGTGCTTTGACTATTACCGGACAGCCGGCAGCCAGGGCTGATGCGGTATCTCCACCAGCTACTGAAAAAGCCAGGGGGAAATTGCTTGCCCCAAAAACAACTACCGGGCCAATAGGCACAAGCATACTCCTCAGGTCTGGCCGGGCTAAGGGCTTTCGATCAGGCAATTCAGTATCAATAACTGCATTAACCCAGGAACCTTCAGAAACAAGATTTGCAAACAACCTGAGTTGTCCGGTAGTCCTGCCTAGTTCGCCTTGCAAACGGGCCAATGGCAGACCGCTTTCTGCTGATGCCCGTTCGACCAATGGTCCGGAAATTTGCTCAATTTCACTGGCTATGGCATTCAAAAAACTTGCCTTGACATCTTTATTCATTTTCCGATAATCACGGAAAGCTGCTGTTGCCGATCTTAAGGCGCTTGCTACTTCGGTGCTGCTGGATTTAAAAAAATCGCCTGCTAATGGCAATCCGGTAGCCGGATTAGTTGCAATCAGGATTCCTTCATTTGCATCAACAAAAGTGGCCGCTACAATATTTCTTCCGTCCATAGCGCTACTTCCCCCAACTTCCAACAGGCAATTCTGGTCGGACAGCCAATGCATCATTTATGATTTTAAGCACCCTTTCACGTTCAATTCCCTTAATCGGTAATCGTGGCGCACGAACAGTTTCCGTACCTAGCCCCGTTGCCACTTCTGCCAACTTGATGTACTGAACCAGTTTTGGATGAATATCCAGTTCAAGAACAGGTAAAAACCAACGGTAAATGGTTAAGGCTTCGGCAATACGATTTTCTTTGATCAGTCTGAAAATAGCTACTGTTTCTTTTGGGAAGGCATCAACTAGTCCGGCAACCCAGCCATGTGCGCCCATTACAATACTTTCCATTGCCAAAGGATCTACACCGGTAAAGATTTTGAAACGATCCCCGAAACGGTTGATTAAACGGGTAACATTGGAAACATCTCTGGTGGATTCTTTAATGGCTTGTATGTTTTCATGCTTGGCTAGCTCCTCAAACATGTCTAAGGTAACCTCTATTTTATAGTCAACAGGGTTATTGTAAATCATGATGGGTAGCTTGGTGCTTTCCGCAATAGCGCTGAAGTAATCAAGTGCTTCTTCAGATGATGCGTAGTAACGCATTGGGGGCAATAGCATTAATCCGCTTGCCCCTAAGGCTTCCGCTCTTGTTGCTGCTGCTATCCCTTTTTTAGTGGTAGCTTCTGCAATGTTCAATAAAACCGGTACACGGCCATCAACTATGGCGATGGTATGCGATAGCAGATCGAACTTTTCTTCATCCGTAAGCACACTGGCTTCACCTAGCGAGCCTCCTAAAATAATTCCTTCGGCACCGGCCTCCAGCTGGGCTTCAATGTTCTTATCGAATGCTTCAAAATCCAACTCATCATTGGGCGTAAATTTGGTTGTTACAGCGGGAAATACTCCCGTCCATTTTATACTCATTGTTTCTAAATTAATATGATTTAACAAATCCGGAACTGCAGATAACTCACTAAATGTCAGCTACTACAACCCTGGGTTAAATCAAAATTAAGCTAAGAACAGCTTTCGAAATGTTTGGATGTTAACCAATACCAACTGTAAATACACCGTTTTACATTAAACAGAAGATCGGATGGTCTCGATTTCGGAAACAGTTAAGGACAAATGTTTACCCAACATTCGGCTGTTGTTTTCGGTGATCAAAAAGTCATCTTCTATTCTAATGCCGGTAAACTCTCTAAATTGTTCCAATCTTTCATAGTTGATGTATTCCTTAAACCTGTTATCAGCTTTCCATTGGTCGATAAGTTCGGGAATAATATAGATGCCGGGTTCAACAGTCAGTACATATCCGGGCTGAAGTTCTTTTCCCAACCTTAAAGATTTTAGACCAAATTGCGTAGTGTTTTTGATCAACTGATCAGTGTATCCTACATACTGTTCTCCAAGATCTTCCATATCGTGAACATCCAATCCCATCATATGTCCGGTTCCACATTGAAAAAACATCGCATGGGCACCTGCATTTACTGCATCCTCCACAGTCCCTCTCATCAGACCAATGTCTTTTAGACCTTGGGTTAAGGTCCGGCATGCGGTAAGATGGACATCCAAATACCGAATGCCTGGTGCCAGGAGATCTTTTGCATCAGTGTAGGCCTGAAGCACAATTTCATAGATATCCTTTTGAACCGGAGTAAATTGCCTGCCAACTGGAAATGTGCGGGTTAGGTCTCCGGCATAGCCAAGTTCCGTTTCCAGGCCAGAGTCATTTAATACCATTTGGCCTTCCTGAAGTTGATTTCCATAATAATGGTTATGAAGGATCTGACCGTGGACGGTCAAAATTGCCGGATAGGCCAACTGACCGCCGGAGGCCATCGCTGCCTGATGTATTTTAGCGACAATTTCCCGTTCATACATTCCCGGCCTTGCCGCTTGCATCACCACCTGATGCATATCTGCTGAAAGCGAAGCCGCCAGATCGAGTTGAACAATTTCTTCCGCTGATTTTACGGACCGTTGCGCCACGACAGCCTTGATGAGGTCTATGGAGGCCCTGTTTGATATTTCGGAAACTGACAGTCCAAACCATGAGGAAATTTTGGTCTTATTCTCTGCCCGGTAAGGTGGCAGATAATGGACTTTCTGTTTTTTTGTGATGTAACTACTGATGTATTGATGGAGCTCCTTAGCCGGTAAAACTCTTTCTATAGCGGCGTCTGATGCTTTTTCTGTTAGTGTCTTTTGTCTGCCCATCCATACAATGTCATCAATACTCATTTCATCACCAAAGAGAATGGTTTCATCTCCATCAAGATCTATAACTGCGGCCAAAGCTGGTTCCTTTATGCCAAAGTAGTATAAAAAGGTACTGTCTTGTCTAAAATGATAAGCATTGTCCTTATAATTCATTGGGCTTTCCTCATTTCCAAGGAATAATAAAATCCCTGATCCAAGCGACTTTTTGAGTTGTGCTCTCCTATTGGCGTAAATGTGTTTTTCAAACATAATGGTGTGCATTGATTAAAGGCTATTCCAGCTTATCGGCGTTACGTTCAATAAATATCGGATAAAAAAATCTCTTTTTTTACGTCTTCCATAAGCGCCTCCATCCGTATGGCCAGCGCCTGGAATGGCTAAAAATTCAAAATCCTTATTCGATTTTATCAAAGCATCGGCAACTCTATAGGTTGATTCCGGTGGTACATTCGCATCATTCTCTCCAACAATGAGCATTAGCCTCCCCTTAAGATTGGAGGCATGGGTAACATTAGATTGTTCTTCATAATGTTTCCCTACAGGATACCCCATCCATTGTTCATTCCAGGGCTGTTTGTCTATTCTGTTGTCATGACAACCGCAAGACGATACGGCTGCTTTATAAAAGTCGGAATGAAACAACAATGCACCAAGAGAATTCTGTCCGCCTGCAGAAGTTCCATAAATACCAACCCTGGCAGTATCAGCATAAGGATATTGCTTAGCCATCGCTTTAATCCATAACATCCTATCCGGTAATCCAGCATCTACCAGGTTTTTCCAGCAAAGATCATGAAAGGCTTTGGAGCGATTGGCTGTTCCCATTCCATCAATTTGTACCACGACAAAACCTAAATCAGCAGTACTTTGCATTTCACCGTAGGAAACGAAATTTTTGGGTACAAAAGAGTCATGGGGACCGGCATAAATATTTTCGATGATCGGATAGCTTTTAGTGCTATCTATATTGGAAGGAAAGCAGATTACCCCATAAATATCTGTCAGGCCATCGCGGGCTTTGGCAACAAATGGTTTCATACTTTGAACCTTATTCTTAGTCAAATAAGTAATGTCTGATTGTTCGATATTCATCAGTTTTTTGCCATCGCTGGCACGAAGTAACTTATGTACCGGTGCTACATTCACCTGTGAATATGAATCGACACCATACTTAAAATCAGGAGAATACTTTAGTTTATGATTGCCTATTTCTGGTGTAAGATCAACTAGATTTTTACCCGAAAAGCTAATTCTATAATAATGGATATTATAAGGATCTTCACCTTTATTCATTCCGGAAGCCTGAAACCAGATCTCCCTTTTTACTGCATCAACACTATCTATACCTCTTACCACCCAGTTTCCCTCGGTAATCGGTTTAATGGTTTTGTGTATTGAATTAACCAGGTAAAGATGTCTATACCCATCTTTTTCTGAGCTCCAGATCACTTCATTACTTTTCGGGAGAAATTGGGTGTAAACCCGCCACAGAAAAATAAAGGTATTGCTTTTTTCATCTACGATATCCTCTACTGTTCCGTTTGAAGCATCTCCCTGAATAATTCTAAAACGCTGGCGAGTCCGGTCCGGTCTGTTGAACAAAAATTTCTTTGAATCTGCTGTGAAATGGATTTCCGGAGGTCCTTCAAAATCAATCTTAGGCATATTCATTTTGATGACTTTATGCGCTGGACTGGTGTTGAAAACATACATTTCGCAGCTACTGTTTTCATCCCCCGGCTGGAAATAATTTCTACTGACCAATTCTCCTCTTGAGGTATTGGGCACTGAAGAAAGTACAGTATAAACATGTTTTGCAACGATGTTCTTAATTTTATAACCAATCAGATATTCACTGTTGGGTGCCCAGGTCAGCTCACCATAAGCCAATTCTGAGTTCCCATCAGTAGATAGCTGCACTGACTTCCCATTCGTTTGGTCTTTCAGATAGATGTTGTTTTCTTTTATATAGGCCAGCCATTTTCTATTAGGCGAAATACCGATTGTAGTGTCCCCCCTTTTTAAATTTCTACGATAGCTATTTTTTCTATTGTCCTGTACTTCCATTAGTTTATGTTCACGCAGATCTAGCTGATACCGCTTTCCTTTTGCCATAAATCTGACTGAAGAAAATCCCTCAGAAAAGGAAGAATCTGTGAGGACAATATCTGAGGGAATAAAATGAGCTCCGCCTAAGCCATTTGCCGCGGTCAAGAGCACACGATCGTCGAGTATCTTTGTTTTCTTTTGTGTGATGGCATCAACGCGATAGACTTCTCTTCCATCTTTAGCAGATCTGCTATACCAAAAACTGAGGTTATCTTTGCTCCACACTGGCTTGATGTCCATATTGTAAACATTTTTACTAACGGTTGAATCCAAAAATGCGATACGCTGATACGCTTTCATCTGATCTTTGGTTTCCGGCTGGTAAGGATTTTTCTCCTGTGCTTTTAATCCGGCTAAAGGGCCTAAGCATAAAAGCATACAAAAAGTAATTATTTTCATTCTGAACATCAGGTTATTATTTAAATGTAAAGATTAGCGGTATTGCTGAAAAAACAAAACATCACGCAAAGCTATCTTATTGCCCTAAATCTTGTTGTACATTGATTCACAAATAATGACCGGATTTTAACCGATTAGCAAGTCTGACACCAATTTTGAAGAATCTCCGGAATACTCGTTTAAGTAGCAAGCGAGTCATTTATGCAGCGGAGATTTTCTGTAAAAATCAAACAAAGGCAACTGTAGTCAGTTCAGGCGACCTGCACAGCTCAAAACACGAATAAAACTGCATCAAAAAAATTGGTTGTCAGCGGATACATTAAAAGCTAAAACAATTATATTTACTTACCAATCTCAACCCTATGAAAAAATTCTATGTATTCCTTGTTTTAAGTCTGATTTCAGTTCATCTTTTTGCACAAACAAAAAGCACTGCAAAGCAAGACATCATTCAAAAACTCAACGGTGAAGAAATGAAAGGAAAGGTTGTCAGAATCACTGATAGCGATGTTACCTTCATATACAACGGCGAAACAGCTGAATACATCATCAAAAAATCTGATATTGCTAAGATTGTGCACTCCAGTGGTAGAATAGAAATCATCAGCCAGCAGAGCCTTCCAGTTCAGGAACGTCAAAAGGATGAGGTGAGCATGTCAGCTACTCCGGTCGATCATCATAATAAAATAGCGATTCTCCCATTCACTTATCTGATGGACAATCAACCCGGAGCAGAGGCAATTGGTCTTAAAGCACAAGAGGACACTTATGGATTCCTCTCTCAGCATTCTGCAGGATATACAATTCTGGATCCTAGAACAACCAACGCTACATTAGCGAAAGCTGGGGTTACTAAAGATAAAATGATGAATTTTACCATGAAGGAAATCTGTGACGTCCTTGGGGTTGAATATGTTGTTGATGGTGTAGTTACCCAAAACAAAGGTTATCAGACGAGTTCTTCAAGTGAAAATTCAAATACCAAAGTGAAACGCGATGGCGACAAAGATGTAAAAGGAGTCTCTTCTTACGGTTCAACTTCAAGTAATGCTGTTCAAAGATATGATGTAGCGGTAAGCTTGCATATCTATATGGATAATAATGCCAGCATTTATAACCAAACCCATAAAGCCTTTTTAAGCAACACCGATGGTTCCTATAATAGCCCTCTGGAGTATCTGCTAAAAAGATGTCCTCTGTACAGAAAATAATAATCACTCCATAATTAACAATTAACAGCTTATGAACCGCATTTTTTTTGCACTAGTATTTCTTTTTATTTTCCCGTTAGTTTCCATGGCTCAGAAAGGCAGCAATTTCCTTCAGGTATCCGGACAGGCTGCAATACCCACAGGAGCTATTTCAGATGTTGTCAAAACCGGTTTTGGTGGAGCCGTTAAGGGGATTTATGGCTTCAGCCGGAATCCACAGTATCTCACCCTGGAAGCAGGCTACAATAGATTTGCAGCTAAGAATATGCCTGCTGGTGCTTCTGCACATTATTCCGCGTTGCCAATTTACCTAGGCTACAGAGCCAACCTGAGTGGGGTCGTTCTCGAATCACAGGGAGGGGTTTCATTTAACCGAATTGCAGGTTCGGGCCCTGGAGGTTCAGCTAGTGCTAACCAAACTGCATTTGGCTGGGCCATTAGTGCAGGCTATACCTTCAAAGACCTTGAGTTAGCTGTAAGGTATCAGAGTTCCGAAGGAAATAACGACGTTCAGATTATCAGATTTATTGGTATCCGTTTGGGATACAATTTCGGACTATAAACAGCTTGACAACAATTAATATGACTGTCAGGTCAAATGTTGACCTGACAGTCATATTAATTGTTAGATCTTCTTGTAATTCGAATATTCAGAAATCGTCTCCATTGGTGCCAGCTGCCCCAAAAATTTCACGATCAGATTCAGGTCCTCGTTTTCAGTGAAGTAGCGCTTTTCCTGCTCGTTGTAAATATATTTAACCACAAGGTCAAGCTTTTCAGCATTAAAAATTTTAATTTTTAGTGTTTTTTCATTTAAGGATTGTAGCTTTTCCAGTCTTTTCGTATTCAAGTTTATAGTCATGTACAGGCGACAATCTTTCATAAATGAGGCTTCGGAGGGAATTGACGAAGGATCCTGTTTGTAGCTGATCAACAATAAGTCTGTACTCTCCTTCTCGATCTTATAGGTGCTATCATCTACCTTGCCCGCCACAGGTTGAGGCTTACTGTGGTTTTTACGAAAGGTTTTTATTTCGGATGAACTCGGAGTTTTCCCTTTCACCGAAATCACGGTCCAACGGTCCGCTTCAGGTTTGGAGGGGTCAAAAGTCGCCAGTGTTACAGTCTCCTTGTTGTTGGCTATCGAAGTGTATTTGTAATCAAATGCATAATTTTCAGGTCGCTGCTTGATCTCGGCTTCTAATAAAGCAGGATCAATACCATGTTTGGCAAATGCATCAAGAACTAAAGATTTTTGCGCGAAAGACAAAAGAACCGACAGGTTTAAAAGGGCGAACAGTAATAGTTTTTTCATATAGTAGGAATTTTAGTTTTTTAGCCAGGAATGTTTCAGTTGAAGTTTTGATTGGTCTGAAAACCGGAAACCCGGCTCTTCAGTGTAGTTTAGTTTTACGGTACCATTGCGTATTATTTTTTTTCCGTCACGCAACACCTCTATGCTTACAGGAGCGCCCTCCTTTAGCCCATAACCCAGCATAAGCGCAGAAGATCCGTCCTCTGCATTAAATTGCAATCCATTCATACGGAGTAATACGTCCTTATCTTTCAAACCAAGATTGGTGAAGAACTTATTCTGATCGTCTGGTTGAGCCACGACCACCTGTTTTTTATCCTCATCAATATTGATATACAATTGATCATTGGATACAAATACAATGGGTTCAGCAACAGGCACAGTGCTTTGCGAAAGACCCATGCGCTTCAGATAAGTAGCATAATCAATCGGTTCTCCTCCCACTACATGCAGTTTTAGAAACGCGGCAACAGCGGGAAAGGTCATCTCTGAAATGGTCTGTATAAATTCTTCGTCCTTGAATGGCTGATCAGCTCCATACTTAGCCACCAGCTCTCCCATAAGAGATAGGATTCCTTTTTTACCGGCACTGTGTTCTCTTAGCAGGATGTCCATACACATCGCAATCAATGCCCCCTTTTGGTAGACATTAGGATATTCCCGCTTCATGCTATCCTGTAAAACATTCTTACTCATTGTGGTAAAGGACAAAGCGTCATTGTAGTCCAATGAAGCTTTAATCTTAGCCGTCATCAGGTCATAAAATTTATTTTCAGAAATCAGCCCCTGATTTACCTGGAACAGATTGGCAAAGTATTCAGTTACGCCTTCATAAAACCAAAGGTGACGGCTCATTTTCGGATGTTCAAAATCAAAGTACCTGATTTCTTCTGAATGTACCTTTAGTGGTGTCACCGTATGAAAGAATTCATGACTGATCACATTAATCAGATCCTGACTGGTCATCGACTCCCGGAATACAGCTGTTGTCGAATTGTTATGTTCCAAAGCACCAATACCTTTTGCATCACCATCAGCAGAAGTGGTCAGGTAAGCCAATACCGCATATTTTTTTGTGGTATTAAGTTTACCCAAGAACGTTTTCTGAGCGATGATCATTTTCTGAAGGTCCGGTTTAAGCTGCATGGCACTAACATTTCCATGCGGAGCATAAACGCTCAGCAAAACATCCATGTCATTAACCCGAAACATAGCAGTATCCGGCTTGGAGTACATCACCGGGTTGTCCACCGCCTCGGCGAAACGTTTAAATGAAAAGCGATCACTTGTAGCTGAAGTGTCATTGTCAGATGCAGCCGTAGCAGCAAAAAGATCAATCGGATGTTGTATAGCGATGCGGTATGGCAGCTCCTGCAAGCCGTTAAAATACCCTACAAAGCCACACCAATTGATCCAGAATTGTTTCCCTTCTAAAATATTTGTTCCGGAAGGTGAAAATATGACCTTTTCCTTTGATCCGAAAACATCGGCCCCAGACTCAGCGTCAAAAGTGTCATTTACCAAATAGGACAAACGCCCGAGTTCTTTTGCATTGGCAATTACCACGGTATTGGAGTCTCGAAGTTGTACAGGAAGCGCTTTACCCTGATGCGTATATGCACGGATATCTTCAATAAAACGACCATAGTCCGCTACTGCATAGGTGCCTGGAATAATGCTGGCAAAATGATAAACGATTGTATCACTGTTGATCTTTGGAGGTTTGATTTCTACACGCACCTTATCATTGGGAACATTTATCAAATCCACATTAACTGAAATAAAATGCTGCGCTATTGATTGTCTTTGTTTGGGTACTGAGCAGGATAAGACAAAAAGTACCGCTGACAATAATATTAAGGATGCGATATATTTTCTAATTACTGACAAATCAGATCGTCCAAAAAGTTTAAATTTAGTAGCGCGCAAATGGTTTCAGTTTTTTTTCAAAGTTAAAATTAATTACAATTTTCAACTGTAAAAACAATAAATTTATTGCTGAATTCATTTAGATCATAACCCATGAAAATCAAGATTTTTAGCCTCCTGTTAATTGCTGTTAGCTGCATATTTAGTTCATTTAAGCCTGAGGAAACCGGTCAGGTTTATTTTCTTCGTTCTACAAATAAAGTTGGATCGTTGCTTGCTTATAAGGTTTATATAGATGATGAACTTGTTTGCCATTTAAAAAACAACCGATATTCTTTACATAATGTACCGGCAGGAGAACATACTGTATCTATACAAGGTACCGGACTAGGGAGCCATGCCAAATCAAGGCCACTAAAAATAACAGTTCTTCCCGATAAAAGTAATTACCTGGTGGTAATAAACGGCACTGAATTATACATGCAGGAAGCAGTGGAGTCATCTGCGCAAGAGTTGTTAAAACGCGTAGCTGTAACCCGGGAATGCCTGCCAGAAAAGAAAGATAAATAGGGATACTCCCTCCTGTTTTACACAAATGTTTCAATCATCATTACTGGAATTTAGATTATGGATTTAAAACTACAAGGGAAAACTGCCTTTATCAGTGGTTCCACAGCAGGGATAGGCTTTGCTATTGCCTACAGTTTATTAAAGGAAGGCGTAAAAGTGATTATTAACGGTCGTACGAAACAAGGTATTGCCTCAGCCGTGGAGAAACTGAAGAATCTGGTCAAAGACGCAGATGTTTCAGGGCTGGCTGCCGACTTTGGGAATGCTGAAGAAGTCAACACCTTAATCAATAGTCTTCCTGATATTGACATCCTGATTAACAACGCCGGTATTTTTGAGCCCAAACCTTTCGAGGAAATACCCGATGAAGACTGGTTCAGGTTTTTTGAAGTAAACGTCATGAGTGGGATCAGACTTTCCCGACGTATATTTCCAAAAATGCTAAAGAAAGACTGGGGCCGAATTATATTTATCTCCAGCGAATCAGCAGTTTTCATTCCGGATGAGATGATCCATTACGGTATGACAAAAACAGCACAGCTAGCCATTAGTCGGGGTCTTGCAGAATTAAGTAAAAACACGGGTGTAACCGTAAATAGTGTCCTCCCAGGCCCGACTAAATCCCAGGGGGTTGGGACTTTTATTGAAGATTTAGCAAAAGCAGGAAACATCTCCGTTGCTGAAGTAGAAGTTGATTTTTTTAAGAATATGCGTCCAAGCTCTTTACTGCAAAGATTTCTTTCAGTTGAAGAAATTGCCAGTACAGTTAGCTACTATGCAAGTCCATTGGCCTCTGGTACAAATGGAGCAGCAATTCGTGTAGATGGTGGACTTCTAAGGTCAATCTTGTAATCTTAAAAGGACTCCACATCTGTATCCAGGGAACCGCGAAAGGCATAAAAGATTTCCTCATTTTTATTAAAAACATATTGCCTTTTTAATTAAATCTCTTTCAAAAAAGATAAAATTCCTTCTAAATGTTCTAATGAAGATGCTTGATCTTACTTAAGGAAATAACCAAATTAGGACAGAATTTCTGATGAAATTCTCATGCATTGTATTGAATTTTTAAAAAAGCATAGAGATAAGGTGCGAGGTCATATCAGCTCGGGCGTGTAAATTGTATATTTCACCAAAACTGACGAAGAACCATGTTCTGCTAAAGAGGTGGCCCTCATCTGGAATAATCCCCAATAGTGAATTGGGTGAAAAATTGTTCAAAACTCAACACCTGATTATTGAGGCAATGCCTCAAAAAAAATAGCCATGCAGAATTAGCAAGAATGTCAGGGATTTCTGTATCATCACTTTTTCCTGTTCAGTTTCGCACATAACTGTTCGCTTATGAACAGTTATGTTTTTCGCAATACCAATAAGTAGTTTGATTGTGCTGCTAAAGCTCTTTTTTAGGTTGGCACAATGAATGGTCTTGTCATAAAATATATCTTAATACAGAGGCCCAAAAAATATAGGCCAATAACAGATACAAACACCTAAACTTTAAAATTATGAAATCCTTCTACACAGCTCTTTTGCTTACAATAGCACAAATCGCACACAGTCAAACACCACAAGGACATTATGAAGGTGCTTTGACACGGGATGGGTCTGTTCAATTAATTTCATTTGATTTTCATATAGATAAAACAACTTACGATATCCCTGAAATTGGTTATATGGACGTGGTGACAGAAAAAATATCTCAGCGCAAAGACACTTTGAATGTAAAGATATTCTACGGAGATTTCTATTGTTTCTTAGACCCCAAAACAGGAGATATAACGGGTTTAAGCAAGGATATAAATCCTAAAATGCGGATTCATCTGAAAAAGGCATTAGCGAAAGAAAAGAGCTTTTCAGAAGAAGAAATTAAATTTACTAATGCAGATGTTTCGCTTGCAGGAGTTTTGTTTAAACCCAAAAATATAGAAAAGTCTATTCCTTATGTGATTTTAGTACATCGATCCGGATGGGAAGACAGGGACACGCCTTGGTATCATTCTTTAGCTTATAGTCTGGCAAGCAAGGGGATTGGAGTTTTGCTTTATGATAAACGTGGAACGGGTAAATCAACAGGTAATTTTTCATCAGCAGATTTTAACGTTTTGGCAGATGATGCTGTTTCTGCTTTTAATTATATAAAAGAAAGAAAAGATTTGAATTACACCAAAATAGGCTTTCTAGGCGCAAGCCAGGGAGGATGGATTACACCACTTGCAGCGAATAAAGTCTCGAACTGTGGCTTCGCAATTTTAATAGTAGGGCCTGCAGTGTCTCTTTATGAGCAAGATATTAATCGTGTTCAATATACGTTGATTGATGAAGGGTATTCAAAAAAATCCATTGATTCTGCACTTCATTATTCGGGACTTTTTTTCAAATATATTCAGACTAATAATACGAAAGATTGGGAAGCACTTAAAACATATGCTTCGAAAATTAAAGATAAAAAATGGATAGATTATCTTGATATACCTCAATCGAAAACTGGAGATGATGTATTATGGTGGAGAAAAAACAGGTATGACCCTAAAGAGGCTTTAAATAAAATAAAATGTCCTGTATTAAGTATTTTTGGGGAGAATGATGTATTAGTGCCACCAGCCGAAAATAAAAACAAAATGGAAACTTATCTTAAAAATGCAGGCGTGGACTATAAAACTGTTACCATAAAAGATTGCGGGCACGACATGATAACAAAGGGTAAGCTGAATGGTGCTGATTGGGATTGGCCTTATACTTATTGGCAATGGCAAAGACAACCTCAGGAATTTTTCAGTTCAATATTTGAGTTTATAAAAAAATAAAACAAAAGCCATACATCAAAATGCAATAGATAACTACCGTTCGGCATTAAGGCAGCTCTTTTGGAATTAAATACTGAGTTAGGGCCTTACTGCAAGTGGATCAACTTCTTCATGCTTGCAGTATGTCCTCTTCATTTAACTATCGATATAAAAACACTTTGATCAGTCATCTGTCTAATCTGTAGCTATAATATGGAAACTTGGTACTAGACATCGTCCTAGTCACGATCTTGCAGTATCACAAGATTTCGTTGAGCTATGCGCTCCCCATTAACCTTGATATTTCCTTTGCAGATTGCAATCTTCTTTAAGGGATATACTTTAAGGATGGTTGCAAGCGCCTCATTATTGTTTGTAGCTATCCAACGAGCCCCAGATTTGTAAACGATCAAACAAGATCTTAATTTTTGAGCTTGCGCTACAAAATTTTCTCTGCAACTAGCTGCCGAACATTCTTTCGCCCGGGCCGCACTAAATCCGAATTGCGTAAGTGTATCTGTTCTGAATTTTGTTTCCGCCTTACTGGAATGAGGGTTTGGAATGTTTAAAAACAACAAATTTGAAACAGCTAAAACAGATACTATAATTTTTGTGATCATATTGTATAATATTAAACTTAACTACTGAAAATATAAACTACTGGCTTATTGATTTCGCAATTGGTCTAAATCGCTAGCATTCCATGTGAACATGCTGGCTGAGCTGTTACAAGATAACTAAAATTTTAAATCTGATTGTTTTTTATCTGTAAAGACCTGAAGACATAGCTTTGCTTAGCCGGTTGTCGTTTCTTAAAGAAATAATCTTCAAAAGGATCACGATATCCTGAGGCCGCATACCTTTTTTGCTTTCCTACTTTAAAGCTTCACGATAATTCTCGATTCGTGAATTTGATATTATGCTGTTGCGGAAATACAAGGTATTTATACCCCAGGAACTCCTATGATTATGATTGAACAATCTTTAAAATTAGCGATCAAATCATATGTTTTTGAAGCCAACGATGGAAACACATGGGTAACGATCAGTAGCATGGTCAACAACTTCCTTTGTAACTTATGGAAACAAGGTGCCCTGGCAGGTGAAGCTCCAGAACAAGCTTACAATGTTCAGATTGGATTGGGGAGCACCATGACCCCTAATGATATAATAGCCGCAATTATGCGCATTACTGTAATCTTGGCTATTGTTCGTCCCGCTGAATTTATTGTGTTAACAATCCAGCAACAGCAACAACAATCTTAACTTTCAGGACACCACAGCATGTTCTCAATTGTCAGCCCGTTAAAATGTATCATACATTCCTACTTCTGTATAAGTACCGAACAGTCCATTCACCCTAATTTTGGACATCATTAAATAGAAAGAAAAATGAAAAAGACAATTTTAATAACAGGAGCTTCCCGAGGTTTTGGAAGAATATGGGCAGAAGCATTTTTGAAACGTGGTGATAACGTCATTGCAACAGCAAGAAATATCGAATCCTTAAATGATTTGGTGAACTCATATGGCAGTTCAATACTTCCACTCCAGCTTGATGTAACCAACAGAACACAGAGCTTTGAGGTCATCAATAAAGCGCATCAGCATTTTGGACAATTAGATGTAGTGATCAATAATGCAGGATATGGGCTATTTGGCACCATTGAAGAAGCAAGTGAACAGGAAGCCCGTGATCAATTTGAAGCCAATGTTTTTGGTACACTGTGGGTTAGTCAGGCAGCGATTCCTTTAATGAGAACGCAGGGAAACGGACACATCATTCAGGTGTCAAGTGTATTGGGTATAGCTGCAATACCTAATTTAGGTCTTTACAATGCCTCCAAATGGGCTGTTGAAGCCATTAGTGAGTCGATGGCGGCAGAAATTAAAGGTTTCGGAATACATACCACCCTGGTGGAGCCGATAGGTTATAGCACTGATTGGGCAGGCCCATCTGCAGTACATAGTACAACTATTCCCGCCTATGATGAACTGCGTGCTGTTGTGTATGAGCAACTGCAAAACATGCCGTTTGGTAATCCGGATGCCACAGCAGAAGCAATCCTGAAAGTAGTAGATGCTGAAAATCCCCCACTTCGTATTTTCCTTGGTAAAACGGCACTACCATGGGTAAATCAGGTTTATTCGGATCGGTTAGCGCAATGGGGACAATGGAACGACGTATCGGTGGCTGCCCACGGATAACACATATTAAACTAAACCTATTGAGAAGAATCTATGTGTTAATCACATAGGTTTTTCTTATTTTGTAAAACAAGCAGTATGAAACATTTTAAAACCATCAGTGAACTGTACAAATTAAATGGCTTTCCGCAACCGGAAAATCCCTTGCTTAGCCTGATTACCTGTTCTCAGCTAAATAGTTGTACACTTGCCTATACAGAGTTTAGCAGCGACTTCTATATGATCGCTTTAAAAAAAATGAAGTCAGGCACGTTTTTATACGGTAAAACAAAGTACGACCATGACAATGGTTCCATGTCCTTTATCAAGCCCAGACAGCTGATCAAGCTTGAAAACATCGAATTGGAAGAAGAGGGATTTATCATTTACATACATGAGGATTTCTTGCTGAACCATGCACTTCATTCTGAGATCAAGAAATATGGTTACTTCGACTACGAAGTAAATGAAGCTTTGCATTTGTCGCCCAAAGAGGAAGAAATCATATGGGATTTGTACCATAAGATTCAGACCGAGTACAACAACAATCAGGATGAATACTCCAAAGACATCATGATGACCCACATTGACTCTATCTTAAAATATGCGCAAAGGTTTTATAAGCGACAATTTTTAAACCGTGATGTATTGTCAGGAACAATCACTTCCAAATTTTTGGCCATACTGAATACTTATTTTGAAAGTGGACAACTCAAAAATGAGGGTTTGCCTAGCGTAAAATATATGGCCGATCAATTGAACACTTCTGCAAGGTATTTGAGTGACTTACTCAAACAGGAAACAGGTAAAACTGCTTTAGATCACATCCATATCTTTCTGATTGAGGAAGCCAAAAATTTACTCATGAGCAGTGACAGCACCATTGCTGAAACGGCCTATCAATTGGGATTCGAAAATCCTCCTTATTTTACCCGCCTGTTCAAAAAAGAAGTAGGGCTTACCCCAATGGAATACAAAGAAAAATTCCTGAATTAGCAACTCATAATATCGATTTGGTAAGGGAACTCCCAGTCTTCCCGTTTCTTTAAGCCTAACTAGATTTATAAAAATGAGTATTACCCACCTATTGATGAATGCACCTATTAAACTGGCGTTATGCCTGTTGTGTAGTCAATGATAACGAAAAATGGATCAAGGAATACCAAAGAATGAAATGTTTTAATACTGATCAGGTGAAATTAATCTGAAATAATTAAGTACAGGCTCTGCGACGGGTAACCTGCCTAGCATCGCAGCTTCAGCAGTCTGGTAATCCTCTTCTGTCAGTTCAAAAGCCTCATCCTTCTTCCAATTCAAATACCACATGTCCAGCATAGCTATTTCTTCTTCCGTAGCTAAACCTTCCTGGTATTTCTTTAACAAAGCAAGCGCGTCTTTCTGTTGCATGTCCTTATCGCAGGTTTTATTCTCTGCTCATAATGATGTAGACAGCTGAAAACTTCCCAGGGGGGATACAAAAATTAATTATTTTTATTTTGATGTGATTTACAGAGCTTCACCTAGTATCCATACACTAAAAAAGCAGTTGAGACGATGAGATAGACTTGTTTGTAAGCTGCAAAAGTGATTATATTTATCTCTGACGTTTTTTACGGGCTAAAAACAGAGAAAATAAATAAGCCCCGGACGCGGCCGAGGCTAAAACTTTGACTTAGTTACGTTTCCTTTTGGAAAGAGGCTTTACTAAGCATAACACTACAAATATAACTATTAATAAAAAAAATAAAATAAAATTGAATTACTCAAAGCTCGAATATTACGTTTCCCAAGCCCGTTTGAACCGATTCCTTCGTGCCTGTGGAGGCTCAAAAACCAAAGCCCAAAAGCTATACAAGATCAATCTCAGGGTAGCCCAGGCTTTTTATCCCTTGCTAAATCTTTTTATGCTTTTTGTATCAAAACTAGGCCGGTATCCGCCGGCCTTTGTTTAATTATTAACTAACTCACAGGAATAGAGAATTCAACGGTTTCAGGCGGCAAACATTGCTGCTCATTGCAAACCATAAACTCAAGGATACCTTTTATCCGGACCTTTGCTCCTGTTAGCTTTACCTTCTGCTGGAAAACAACAGCTTTCTCGAAATAGCTGACATTCATTTCAAATGATTTTTCAAATTTGGTTATCGCCTTTGGCTCTAAAGTTTTTCCGATCAATTTATAATCTTTAGCCTGATTAAAACTGAAACTTGTTTTTAAAGGTCCTCCTTCTGCTATACTTTGTGAATAAATGTGCCAGCCATCCCCTATGGTGGCTTTAAGGTATAAGATAGCTTCTGTTTTAGAGGTTCTTTTTGCTGCGTAACTCCATTTCACAGGATTAAGGATTTGGCTGCTGGCCGAAAGGCTTAACAAAAGCGCAAAGGTAAATACGAATAGATGTTTCATCTTTTATGTGTGTAATTGGTTAATAAGTGTAATGTTTTTCAATCAGTCGCAGTATCACAAACGTTGGAATAACGAGGGTCGTTGTTCTGCTGGAACGTGCGATATTAATGCCACAGAAACGATTCTTAATGTCAAAAACCGGCCCGCCGCATTCTTCAGGTTTAATTTTGGCATCATGGCAAAATACTTGTGTAAATCCATCACGTCTTATGCTTTTACCACCTGGAAACAGCTCAGCAGGATGATTAGTCAAAGGCGGTTTAAATACATCCAAAGTCAGATTTTTAGTATAGAAATTGGCTAAGCGTCTTATTTTAAAGTTAAGCTGATCGTAAGGCCACAACTTTGTAAGCTCAGTCCCATAATCTTCGGGTTTATTAATATCTATGCCATTTATACTTACTACCTGATCGCCTACCTCGATCCCGCTTACTCCTGCCGGTGAGTCTGCTTGAACTGCTGTAATCACAATATTGTTGTCTTTTAATGTAGCCATAGCACCGAGGTATCCGATGCTAAATCTTTTTGGAGATTTAAAATACATACTTCCAATAATACTGATCTGATTGTGCTGATCTGGCAATGGAGAAAGCAGGAATTTACCCAGTTCCTCAAAGGATAAGCTATCTGTTCTGAACTGTTTTAATGGTATCCCTCCCTTAACTTTGGATAATGGCTCCAATAGAACAAGGTCATTTTCAGGATCACGCGAGATCACTTTAAGGACAATGGATTCATTTTGGGCAAATAACACAGGATGATCGCCAACCAGGGAATTTTTACTGATCACAAGACTATTGACCTTTTCCTTACCGGCAGCGCCTGCCGGTAAGGAAAATAATGTTCCATTGACTTGTTGCTCTTTGCCTTTGATCATACTGCGAATAAACAAACAACTTTCCCTTAACTGAGTAGGTAATGAGGTAAAGCCAGATTGCGGATTCTTGAGGGCTGGAATACTGAGAATCGTGGATTGATGTGGGTCAATACCAATGGCATCCTCAGTTGAAGGGAGTACCCCATAGGTTTTAGGGATATTCAAGGCAGTCCAGTACTTTCGGTAAAGATCTACCGGGATTTCATAATTTTCATCTTCAGCAATTCCAATCGCACTGTGTAACGCGATTACCCGTCCGAAATGATCGAATAAAGGGCCTCCTGAGTCTCCCGGTTCCATGATACAGGTCGATTGGATGAATCCATACTGATTCTTCAGGTCTGTAATTCGGCCAAATCTAATGGTTGGCAATGTTTGATTTAATGTCTCGGGGTAGGCAATACTTAAACAAGGTTCATCTATTTTTAAGGAAGACGACCAGCTCATTTCGGCATAAGGCCAAACGCCTTTTTCGATGATTTTCATCATGGCAACATCCGGAAACATCTTGTTTACGGTAAATTCAATTTCACCAAGTCCACTTGCTATATACGATTTACCATCAGGGAAGTTGATTAGATAGGTATTACCCGGCTGATTTACATGGGCGGCTGTTAGGATATGACCCTCAGCAGTAACAACTACTCCAGTAAACTGAGCACTTGTCTGAACCTTTTTCAGCGTATCAAATCCCCATATCCTTACACTGGCACCATAGGCTTTTTTTATAGCTATAGCTAGTGTTTTTTCTAACTTTTCAGGATGAAATTTCTGACTAAAAGATTGGGCAGAAATCAGCAGCAACAGCAGAAATAGAGCTGTTTTAAATGTATTTTTAATAAAGGTCATTTACAATTTTTTAAGACACCGTTGCTTTCCGCTCATTTGAGCATTACTGCCCCGGTAATGCAATAAAGCAATTTGTCGGGGCAGTATGCTTGACAGAAATTTTGATTAATTCAGTAATTCAGACAGCTTTTTGTTTAGCGCCTCACCCATCAGGTGATTGCCAATAATTTTTCCATCAGCACTAATCAGGAAGTTGGCAGGAACACCAGAAATGCCGTATACTTTTCGGGCATCATTATCCCAACCTTTGAGATCAGATACTTGGGTCCAGGTTAGCCCGTCTTTCTTTATCGCATCCAACCATTTAGCTTTATCACTATCTACTGAAACACCGAGGATTTCAAAACCTTTATCTTTAAAAGCAGCATATTGTTTAAGCAGGTTTGGGCTTTCTGCGCGGCACGGAGAACACCAGCTGGCCCAGAATTCTACCAAAACCAGTTTCCCTTTATAATCTGACAGTGAAACGGATTTTCCATTTACATCTTTCAGCGTAAAATTTGGAGCAATAGCACCAATAGCAGTAACAGTGTGTGCATTTAAAAGCTTGTAAAGTCCTTGTCCTCCATACGACAGACGAAGTTCTTCGCTAAGCTTATTAAAGATTGGCATAGCGATCTCTGACTTTAGATTATAACCACTTACCGATTCTGCTAATGCCTGTAGGGCGAAATATGAATTAGGGTTGGCTTTGGCAAATTCGAGCATCTTTTCTCCCCGTGATTTTCTAAAAGCTTGCACCTGCTTGTCCAATACTTTAAAGTACATGGTGTCTTTTTGCTGTTCAGGCGTAGCCCTATTGATTGTCGCATTGGCATTGTGGTGCACGGTCATTACCGTAGGCCCCACCTGCTGATCAAAAGCTTTCATTTCATTGTAAACCTTTGACCCTGTCCATTTTGCATTGTACAATGAATCTTGAGATGTAATACTGATATTCTCCTTACCAAAGTAAACATAGATAACATCACCTACCCCCTTTGAACCATAGATTTCTTTGTCTTTAATGCCTTCACGGGAAAGTGTTATCCTCGAAGAAGCAATACCCGAAATATTTCCGGAAAATTTAAAGTTACCATCAACCAACTCCACAGAATCGGTACGGCCGTTACCCTCTGCACTATAATCCAGATAGATCTTTGCCGGTTTATTTAAGTTACCTATTTTTCCTGCGATGGTAAAATCAGGCGTTTGTGCGGCCACTGCTATAGGGGCCAGTGCTGCGAGAATTAAGAATTTTAGTTTCATATGTTTTTTAAGTTATATTTATCGTGTTGCCACATCTACTGGTGAGCCTGGTATTCCTTCAATCTTTTTGATGAATGTTCCCAGTTTTCCAGTAGAGATATCCAGATAGTAAATGCTACCTGCTACTCCCACCATAATGGTTTCTTCATTTTCAGAAAGTCTGATCATCGTTACTTCAGTTCCACCAAGATCAGTTGAGAGTTCTCTTAGATCTTCGTTGATTGGATTGTATCTATATACTTTAGATCCTGAAGCGAGATAGATAATCCCGTTCTTAGCTCCTTGCCATTTGGTTTTCTCTGTAATGAGTTCCTGACGAATAAAAAGACGTTTTTTTAATGGAGTGAAGGTGAAAGGGCCAGTAAATTTCACATTGAAAAATAGCTCATAGACTTTTCCGTCACTAGCCTTGCAATAGGCAAAGCAGTCGCTGCCGTTAAGCTGCTCCATATGAATGAGGTCCATGCCCACATTTTTTGGATCAAATATCGCAGTCGATTCGGAATCATACTGCGTCCCAAAATAGGTAGGTCCATTATATACATTAAGCCGAACAAACTGTTTTAAATTGCGTTCGAATCCGATAAAATAGGTTCCCTGGTTTTGATTAAAATTCATGATAAATGAAGGTGCGAGCTGATACTCTCCTTCGGCCGCACTGAACATGCCATAAGTAGGTGATTGATCCCAGGTATTGGTTGTTCCATAGGTTAATGCATTGCTGATGACACCGGCTAATATTCCCTGAGGGTGCTGTTTGAGTTGGCCAACCACTAAATTATCGGGGGCTGCAAAAAAGTTATCAGCAATGGTGTTGGGATATTTTGGATCTTCCTGCATGGTATTGGCATTTAAACGTATTCCACCACCTTTGGTGATGATCCAATAGCCAAGGAGTGTACCACCTGCAGTGGTATTTTTCATCAGGAAAAGATTCATAGGTTCTTTTGGGAGGTCTTTTCCTTGCATAGCCTGGTAAAGGCGTGCCTGCACTTCTCCCCCCGGTTTGATAAAAGAGAACTGTGTAGTGCCGTTTTCCAGGCTCAATACAGCAGTACCCGAACCGAATTCCGTACCGCCATCTACAAAGAAATCATGGAAATATTTCATTCCGTTTGTTTTGTTGTGAACAGTAAGGCGTGCCGCATACCTTTGGGCTTCAAGACCAAATATGATTTTAAGTGCAGGTCCGGTAAATTTGACATCATTACCAGTCATCACACTGATGCGCCATTGCAGTTCTATGTCATCTCCATTAGTGTTTTTTATAGTGGGTTTGATGATTAGGCTATCTCCAACTATGGCAGTATAAACGGTATCAAGATTTACTACATCCGGTGTAGCGGGCATATTGATCTCGTAATCGCCTAAATCCTTATGACAGGCAGATAGGGTAATTATGCTCAATGCCACTAATCCTATTAATTTTCTAAGGCTCATCTCTATATTTTTAAATAACTTCTTTTCCATTTTCATCAATGAAGTAATATTTTCCGGTCTGTGTATTTTTCCTCAACAGCGTTTTTTTACTAGGATTTGCAGTATTGAAAAAGTAATAACTGTCGGTATTTCCAGCCGTTACTTCTTGCAATACATACCCTTTAGCCACATTCTTGGTAACCCAGTTAAAAGGGTTGTTCATCATGATGGTGAGCAACCCGGTATAGTATAGGTTTTTAGGTGCATCCAAACCGCCTTGTGAACCAGTGGTCATGGAGGTTTGACCGGTTGTGATGAAAAACAATTCGTGCTTGGTTCTCGAATAATTGGTTAGCCACATATCCCACCAATCTGGTTTTTCCAACTTAGCAGAAAACACTATTTTGGCACGGATCATTGTAGGATTGTTTACGCCAAAGTCATCAGAAGCAATAAGTTTTATAATGATAGAAACAGATTTTTCTTCAAGAGCCTTATCCTTATTGTACATAATGACCGGGATGTAGGCCTTACCTTCATCAGCCGGCATGGTGTAGGTGCTTTTTAGTGGCTGGTAGTGTTGTTCTGGAATCGCTGTGGATGAATCCAGTTCTACCCGTACGTTGTACCTCCGGTCAGCAGTTGTTCTAATTCCGGCAAGTCGGACAGGTAAATACAAGGTGTCCTGAGCTTTAGTAGGTGTATAAGCAAAGGTTCTGACAAGGCTATCTTTATCGCCATTATATATATCGAAATATACGTTAGCATTACTACTAAATACCATCTCTTCCGCTTTTTTGCAGGAAGCAATGGACAAAAGTGCCAGAATGATGATGATATATGATTTTATAGTTCTCATAATTATGTTCTTATAAATTATCTGCCTCCGTAAACAATTTCATCATTAGGGAGAGGCAATACGAATATTTTATCTGAAGGAGGAATTGCAGTTCCTGTTGGCGCAGCAATAGCTTTATTAAGGCGCTTGTACATGTAAAACATCTGTCCTTCAGCAAGCCATTCTTTACGCGCTTCCTTTAATAGTTCATTAACAAGGCCATCTTCTGAAGGTACCGTTAGCTGATTTTGGAAGCCTCTGGCAGCCCGTACTTCATTAAAATATTGCAGGGATTGTGTAGGGTTTGTTGCATAGCTAGATTCGGCAGCAATGTAATAGATCTCACTTAGCCTTATCGCAGGTGCCATCTGGTAATGTAAGTTGGCATTTGCCTCTGTACTGAGCGAATTTCTATTGTACTTTACAATATCGTACCACCTGCTGTTTACATCTGCCATTAGCGTAACCCATTGTTTAAAGCGTAGGTCCTCTGCCCCAACTGTACCTGCTTCATAAATTAACCTTGCATCATCTTCTAAAAGGAAGAAGCCTCTGGTACCACTTTTAAACCAGTTCTCTTTGATGTCTTTTGTAGAATTTGGGATATACCAGCCAAATAACAACTCTTTATAAAGAATACGGTCTTTTTTCGCTTCATCAAAGGCGATAAAATCGCTTTGTGAAGTCCATGGGAATTTCTTTGAATCAATAACTTCCTTGGCATTTTTTAATGCATTGACTTTATCATTTTTATAAAGATAAACCCGGGCCAGGGTTCCGCAAACTGCATAATAGTTCAGGTGATGCCTTCTGTTCTGCAGAAACAAGAAAGGAGAATTCTCCTCTGTATTTTTGGTAGTATCTGTAACCAGTGGATAGTTAATCTTGTATCCGGCGCTGCGAATCGGATCATTTACCATTAAGGTTTTAGCCTCTTCTAGATCCTGAATCAACATATTCATTACTTCGGTCACCGACGACATTGGAGTAACCTCTTTGGTGTATTTTTTTGCAAATGGTATTCCCGGAGCTGTTGGATTTTTGAGATAAGAAGGCGCGAACAATCGCAAAAGGTCAAAATGTAAATAGGCCCTTAGCGCTAGTGTTTCACCTTTGATTAACTCATAATTTGAGCCGGTAAATACATTTTTACGCGCATCGATATTACTCAGTATCAAATTGCAATTGACGATAGCACTATACAGGCCACTCCATATTTTGTCTTTACGTTCAATGAATTTTCCATTTGTATAGTTGTACAGGGAAGTTTGTCTGTAGTCCTGTCCATCAGTGCCAATAGAAAAATTTTGGGCTAGCGCTTCAGTAGTTCCAAATGTCAGTTCCTTTCCATATAGGTCATGACTGGTACTCTTGATGTATACTCCATTTAAAGCTTCCATGAAACCGTTTTCGGTACTGAAAAGAATCGGGGCAGATATTTCTGATTCGGGCTGAACCTCCAGCCATTTTTTACAGGAACTCAATGAGCCTGCAAATAAAATAAGACCGATTAACAACTTAATGTTCATATTTTTATATTTTATCTGTTAAATAATGAGACCTAAAAAGTAGCGTTGATCGAAAAAGTGATGCTTCGGGCAAAAGGATAGTCAATCCCTCGCTCCTGCTTAATTGAAGACCATCTTGCCACATCATTGGCAGTTAGTGCAAAACGCAGGTTAGACATAGACAGTTTTTTCGCATATTTCTGATCTACATCGTATGATAAGTAGAGCGACTGCAGATTAAGCAGGTTGTCTTTTTGAACAAATCTTGAGTTTACTTCTGTGGTTCCTATATCTGCAATGTTTTTATAAAATGTCAGATCACCGGATTGTTTCCATTTCCCTTCAAATACCCGTTTGTCTACATTGTACTTTGCGTCTGCGTTTTCTACACGATCCACCAGCGTTTGGTTGTACGTATCGCCGCCAAAATAGGTCTCGAAATTAGCCGTAAGATTAAAGCGTTTATAGGTGAATGTTCCACCGAAATATCCATTGACTTTGGGGTCAGCGTTACCCACGACTACGATGTCTCTTTTGTCGTAATCATAGGTCTGTGTTCCATCTCTTTTTACATAAAGCTCACGACCATTTTCAGGGTCTATTCCTAATGAACGAACTGCATAGATGGCATTGATTGACTGACCTTCGTTGTACCTCAACAAGGGTATTCCTTTAAAACCCCCATCCTTTTGATCCACCGATTGAAGTTCATCGGCTTTGTCGTTGTATTTCTTTAGGGCGTTCGAAATTCTGACAATACGATTTCTATTCGCCACCATGTTTGCGGTAAGGTTTACAGACCACTCTTTCCTGCGTATAGCATCCCATCTGATTCCCAATTCGGCTCCTTTGTTTTCCATATCTCCAAGGTTCTCTTTGTAAGAAAGAAAACCAGTTGATGGAGGGAGTGTGATGTCTGCAAGGATATCTTTAGTAAACTTCCTATAGATTTTAGGAGAGATGGTCAAACGGTCTTTAAATAAGCCTAAATCTATACTAATGTCCGTCATTAAGGTTTTTTGCCAGGAAAGATTTTCGTTACCATAATTGTTCACAATAGCACCGATACCAGTTGAATACCAGTTATCAGATGAGTAATTGTACGTAGTTCTGGATAAATATGGATCAAACAATACGGAACCTGTTAATCCTGTTGATACCCTCAGCCTAAGCTGACTGATGACGTTATTATCTTTAAGGAAATTTTCGTTGTGAAGATTCCAGCCGAGTCCAAATGACCAGAAGGGTGCCAATTTATTGTCTACCCCAAACTTAGAAGAACCATCGACCCTTACAGTGGCATCCATTAGATATCTGTTATCATAGGAATAGTTCATGCTCATGAATGAACCTAATAATCTGGACCTCTCCAATCTACTGTAAGGCCTTCCATTTTCTGCGTATCCTTTTGCAAATCCGATATTTGAAAACCGGTCATTGGCAAAGCCAAAAGCAGTGTATTCCTTGGAATCAGAAAGCTCAGTACGTACGTTTACGCCCGCCATTACGTTAAAATAGTTTTTGGCTATTTGTTTTAGCCAGGTTAAGCGAATATTTCCGTCCCAATAGGTTTCTTTCCTATTCTTGTTTGTATATTCTCCCTTTTCATCGATTTTTGCAGTTTCATAAAGGTAATACCTATTAGCAAGAGGAGAAATGAAGATATCATCTGTATTTGAACGGCTTGTTAAACTCATCTGCCCTCTTAGTTTAAGGTCTTTCATCAGCTCCAGTTCAGCAGAAAGGTTGTCGATAATCTCCGTATAGGATGCTTTGTTAAAACTACTCAGCTGCGCATCGTATAGCGGGTTAAATGTGTAGGATTTCTCACGTGCTGAATTTTCCCAGATATCTATCACCCTGGTTATATTTCCATTCGCATCGGTCATCGAGTAGTAAGGATTTGTTTTTACATAGTCCGAGAAATTACCATACGGAGATTCATTTCCGGTTACCTGAGTAATGGAAAGGTCGTTCCTGAATTGAAGTTTGTTGACGTTATAAGTAAAATTCATACCACCAGAATACTGATCCCTTGAGGAACCTTTCATGACTCCTGGTCTGGTTTGATATCTGAGGTCTACACCATAACGGAATGCCTGTGAACCACCTTCAAGATATACAGAATGTTTCTGCCCAGCCGTAGTACGTACAGGTTGTGACAACCAGTAGGTGTTTACCCCTCCAATGACGTTTGCTAACTTATGATAATACAGCTCATCTAACTGATCCTGAGGGATACTCTCGTGACGAGAGTCGTACAAGCCGGCAAGTACCTCATATTTCAGTTTATCTTCCGCATTTAACACCTGATAATCGCTCAGGTCCGCTCCGGTAACATTCAGTTCGTAATTATAATTAACACGTAGTTTTCCCTCTTTTGGGGCCTTGGTCACAATGACCAACACACCGTTAGCGGCTCTGGCTCCGTAGATGGCTGTAGCTGCTGCATCTTTTAACAGCGTAACCGATGCGATTCGATTCACATCCAAATCAAAAACTTTTTGCACATCAACCTCATAGCCGTCCAGGATAAATGCCGGCATATTCACTCCACCAGAAATCGCATCCCTTCTCAATACCTCCCCATCACCACTTGGCAATGCCGAAGATCCACGTACATTGATGGAAGGTATCCTATTTGGATTTGAACCTACAAGATTATTTTGTGCCAGCCTAAAGGATGGATCAAAAGCACCTATACTCTGTAAAAGATTTTGAGGATTTATGGTCTTTAGCTGATCTCCGGAGATGGCAATAGCAGTACCCGTAAAACTGTCTTTTTTGATCGTTTGATAACCGGTGATGACTACATCATTCATCTGGGTCACCTCATCTTCAAGTTCTACGTTCAGGAATTTCTTGTCTCCTACTTTGATTTCCTTTATCTGGTAGCCAACGTAGCTGAATAAGAGTAAATCGTCCCCTTGGGCAGCAATCCTGAATTCTCCGGCTGCATTGGTCTGCGTCCGAATATTGGAATTAGATTTTAGAGAGACATTTACTCCCGGGATTGGTAACTTACTTTTGCTGTCTGTAACCTGGCCCGTGATCTCTATAAAGTTGTTCTTTGTGCTTTCCAGCGTTTTATTGCTCATCTGGTTCCTGATGACAATGGTATTGTTTACGATATTGAAGGTAAATCCCTGCTGCTGGAGAACAGCGGCCAGCGCTTCGTCAAGTGGTACATTTTTGAGTTGAACATTAATTTTTACACGGCTAACATTGACTTCCTCACTGTAGAAAAATAAATAGCCTGTTTGCTTTTTAATGTCTTGAAATACAGTCTCGAGTGTCGTATTCCGCCTGGAAACACTTATTTTTTGCGAATAACTTGCGGCAGACAAATGCATGGCGCCGATCAGTAATAAAATAGCAGTTAATTTCATCACTATAAGGAATTTATACTTTACCCTCCACATATCGCATGCGGGGTTGTAAAGAAAAGTTAATTTCATACTTTTGGAATAGAATTAAGTGAATAAATAACAGCCTGGCTTCAACATCTGGCTGTTGACCTTTTTTTTGGCCGGAAGTGGTGAGACACTTTCGGCTTTTTTCGTCCTTCGGTTCCTAGTGGTGGTGGTGTAGTTTTCTTATCATCTGATAATGGTTTGTGGTTAAAAATTCGGTTAGTTTAGTTGATTATAGTGGTTTAGAATTATTCATTACCGGAAGGGTCATAGGACACATATACAGTTTTTCCCTTTAGGCTAAGTTTTACCTGGTTCAGCTCAAGAATTTTAAATACTTCAGAAAGCTTGCTGTTTCTGGATATGCCCCCGAAGAACTTCTTGTCCGGGATAGTTCCAGTATATACGGTAGTAATGTTATACCACCTGGAAATTTCACTCATTACAGATTTCAAGTTATCCCCGTCAAAAATAAACAGGTCATTGGTCCATGCCGTCTCTTTATCTAGATTCACTTCGGCCTTAGTAATGGAACCGACATTTTCCCTGCTTACCAAAGCCTGCTGCCCTGGACTGATGATGGAATGGTTCTTTCCAACAACAACTTTAACGGAGCCCTCAACCAGGGTAGTTTTGATTGTGCGTTCATCTGCATAGGCCTCCACATTAAAATGTGTTCCCAGGACCTCTACCGTCTGTAATCCAGAGGTGACTTTAAAAGTATGTTGAGCATTTTTTGCGACTTCAAAATAAGCTTCACCCTGAAGGTCAACAACGCGCTCGGTTCCTTTGAATGAAGTCGGAAAGCTTAAGGAAGAGGCCGCATTAAGTTTGACCCTGGAGCCGTCGGAGAGTACAATGGTATATTGACCACCATTTGGCGTCGAAATGGTATTTATTGTAGTTTCCTCAGTTAAATTTGGACTAGCTGATACTTGATAGATCAGTTCTCCATTATTTTTTTTAGAGATACGGATCCCCGACTGATGTGCAATCACTCCTGTCTTAACCTCGTTCAATACAATTTTACTCCCATTAGCCAGTGTAAGCACTGCTTTATTGCCGCCTGGACTAATACTACGATCCATTTGTGCCACCAGACTATTTTTTTGTTGGTAAGAAACCAGGTAAATTGAAAGCGAAACAAGTAGAACTGCAGCAGCAGCAGCTCCGTATTTAATCCAGTCAGAACTTAGTTTCCTGATCTTCGGACCCGCAATTCGCTCATCAATATTTGCTTTGATGTCATTTTTCAATTCCGCAAACTCAGACTCATTTTCATCATCAATAAGCCCTTGCTTAACCTCAAACATATTGTAATAAGATTCAAGGAATTTTGTTTCCTCAGAACTGGCTGTTTGTTGTCTGTATTTTTTAAGAATTTCTCTGAAATAGTTTTTGTAGGCGCTTTTCATAATTCGGTTTATACCTATATGAGTCAGGATATAAAAAATAGCCCACGCTATATGAAAATTTTTATTTTTTTAAGCCAGATTAATAAAAATTGCTTTTCTATTTTGGTTGACAGTATAGCATAATCGCATAAAATAGCATCAGGGAAGTTCTAAGCGTATTTAAGGCCTTTCCCAATTGATTTCTTACCGTTTTCGGGGAAATTTCCAGTCTATCCGCAATTTCCTGACTACTTAGATCTTCTTCAAAGCGCATCTTAAAGATTATGCGCTGCTGTGTGGGAAGTTTCTCTATCAACTGATGAAAGGCTTCTAGGAACTCCGAATGTAGTATTTTCGCGTCGGCATCACCCTGGGTGCCCTCCAGCTCAGCTGCCGTATCAGGAAGTGCAGCATACCTACCCTCCTTCTCCAGATGTTTAAACACCCCATTTCTGGCAGACACATTTAAATAAGCAGGCAGGTTTTTAATTAAAGCTTTGGTTCCACTGGCCCAAAGCTGAACAAATACATCCTGAGCAATATCCTGAGAACGCTCCATGTCATTCAACCTTTTAAAGGCGGTATTAAAAACCAGCTTCCAGTAGCGGTTGTATAAAACATCAAAGGCATACTTACTCCCCTCACTCAATTGAAGCAAGAGCTCACGATCTTCAATACTATCTGAATTTCCCTTGTATGTCATCACCTTTATCAATCAAATCTATAAATATTTATGGTATTACCTATTTTGTTTCATCTTTACTCCTATTTCGACCTATATTTTTAAACTATCCAGCACAAGCTTTATATTATTAGCGTTTTGCGTGTATTTTTTACTTGAAAAACACAAAAACTAGTTCTTTAAACTGCTATTACTGCAATAAATGCGCTGAATCTAATTTTCAGACAATCTTTTTAAAACAGAATCTCACAATATGAAGGCGAAGATCAAAATTCATTAATCTATTTTGTCAGAATGATTTTTTTATTTAATTATTTTTGGGCAATCGTTATTCTGACCTCTTGCAAAGCCTTAACTCTCCTTGTTTCGCCAGGAATGCTTCCAGCGTTATCAAATTTTCTGTATCAGTTTTAACCGAGGCTACACCCCCCCGTCAGTTTTGCGAGCTTGTTCATATTTTTTTATTCGTTGATTATCTATTGGCTATTTAATGCTAAGTTGCAGATCCGACTAAAGCTGTATAACTGCTTTTATCTGGCCGATAGCGTAAACATAACAGATTAAAAATAAAGTCACAAATAAACACTACTAAAATAGTATACTTTATTTATTTTTGTTGAACAATCAATTGATCCTAAAGATTAATCATGATTTATTTAAAGTTAAACCGCACGATTAGTGTGTTTAAATCAGGTGGTTTACTTATTTGCAACCCGATTTTAAGTTCTGTCTTGTACTGGTTTAATGACAAGCTATAGCAATACAATTTGATATAAATCTACTTTTTAATCTCACCAAATTCATAAAGATGGTTTTGATCTTTCGCAGAAATCCTGTCTAATCAATTGAGAAATATTTCCCTGCTACTTCATCTCTGGCGAAATCCGATCCAAATGGCTCTTCAAGTAAATGAATAAAACTATCATCAAGGTTTAATACCACGCCAATTGAAACGTATTGGAGATTTGTTGAATCATCAACATACTCCTGAGTTTCTTCATCACTCATCATTGTCCATCCCGAATAATCTTCATATTCTCCTTCCTCACGATATAATCTACCCACTTTAAACCCTTCTTTAAGGATATGATTAGATACAAAGCATTTTTGATTACATTTTTCAATTAGCTCAGCTAGCGGATCATCAACATCCAATTCATCAAGTGTGTCGTACTGAATAATATGTTCTTTCTTAAAACTAATCTGATCCCCGGCTTTTAAATCCTTAATATAAAATGGAGTATTATCTAAAATTCCGACATAATCCCCATATTCATCAACTGATTCCATGAGCACCCACATTCGTTCCGCATTTAAAGCCTCCGGATCATCCGATTCGATTAAAAATATCAGCTGAACGGTCGTTTCTCCTGGAATCAGTTGATCAATTATTTCGTCAGATGGTTTATAGAAAGTATAAGGCGCTTCCATTCTAATTTCATCAGCATTTTCTAATTTCCAGCTAGGCATAAATAGTCATTTTGATCTTACCCTCTAAAGTACTATTCAAATGGCTATTTAGCAATTCAAATGAACAAACAAAGTTAATACTAAACATATTAGTGTTTGTAAAAATATCAATAGAAGAATAATTAAAAAATGAATAGTAGCTAATAACAGCCGTGATTTATCAAAAAAAGTTATGTAATTTTACATAACTACATTTATTAATCATTAATAATGCATATATTTGATTTGTAATATTACTTACATAGCACAATGAACGACCAAGGTTTTATAAACGAATTCTACAAATTACTTCTTCCAGCAGATCCCTGGACAGGCGAAAATGGGAGTTTAAAGACTCTTTTCGAGTCTAAGCTTCAGCAGTATGGTTTGACTACCAATCAGGCTGAAAAACTACTATCTATGCAAAAGCGAACATTAGAGGGTATTCTGGATAAGTCAGCCAAACGCGTGGATGTAGTAAATCTTTTAAAGCTGGGACAGTTTCTGGGCTTGAATACTGAAGCCTTGTTTAAGATTTACCTTAACGAAGCTTCCCATGACATCATTGGAGAACTTGAAGATGCTAAAAAGAAAAGTTATATCGTTGCTAATTTCGACCTAAAAAATCTATACAAAGCAGGATTTATTCAATCAAAAACAGATTTTGATGAGATTGAGAACAGAATCATTAACTTTTTTGGATTGGGCTCAATTTACGAATACGCCACTAAAAGCTATATTCCAGCTTTCAGTCGAACTAAAAGAAGTGGTAATCTGCTTATGAAGGAATTTTGGGTTCGGTCAGCATATACTCATTTTGAGAAAATCAATAATCCCAATCCCTTTAACCGCGAAGCCCTTGTCGACCTGATCCCAAAGATAAGACCTTACACAATGAATGTTGAGTCCGGACTGAAAATCGTTAGCCAGGCACTATTCAATGCCGGGGTTACTGTTATTTATCAGCCTCACCTACCAACGACCCAAGTCAGAGGGGCGACTTTCTGCATAAATAGTAAACCCTGTATCGTTTTGACTGATCTTAACCAGCGCTATGCGAGCATCTGGTTTGCATTGATGCATGAATTATATCACGTGTTGTACGATTTGGAGGAAATTGAAAAGCAAGTATTTCACCTGACTGGGGAACCTGACCTGTTTCTGTTACAGGAAGACCAAGCCAATGAGTTCTCCAGGGAATACCTTTTTGGAAAAGACAAAGTCAAATATATCGGCGTCTACATTGACAACCCGATGCTGGTTAAAGAGTATGCAAAAAAAAGCCAGGTAGACCCCTCGCTGGTTTACACTTACTATTGCTTCGATACAGAAGCAGAAGGCAAAGGGAGCTACTGGGCAAAATACCATTCTTATCAGCCCGATGTAAAAACAGCGCTTCGCGAACTGAACGTCAACACCTTTGATAAGGATAGTATTGACGATACCATTACCTATTTAAATCAACATGTTTTTAATATCTAGTTATGGCAAAGAAAGACAAGAACACACCACAGGAAAAAACCAAGGTCGAACTGGCCAGAGATGAAGAAAAACTAAGGATCCTGGCAAAGACAGATGAAACTAAAGGTGAACAATTGGTTTTTACGCCAGAAGGCGAAACCAAGTCTCAGCCTGAGCTCAAAGATTTCTCACTGGTCAATATCGAAAACCCGGAACATAAGTTTGATCTTTACTATAAGGGCATCCAACGGCTTTTAGTTGGTCACCTTCCTAAGGGCAAGCAACATGAAAAATCCAGAAAATACATCTATGAGGAAAAAAACACATACCTCACAAGGGGAAAAAGGATCAATGAAAAAGGAATCCGCGGCGCTGACGGAAGAATGGGTTACATCACCGATGCAGAAGAAATGCTACAGCTGGTAATGGACTGGATCATGCAAAACGGTACCATGGTCGAACTCTACAACACCCTTAGAGATCTCAATGTGAAAAAAGGCTACGGCACTACCCAGCTTTAAATAGTATTACAAAATTTCAAAACATTCTCTGGCCTTTCTTCAGGCCAGGGACAATTGTAATTGCAACAAGTCTTAAAATTGGTTAATTCCTAAAAATCCAATTTGTCTCAAAACTGCCCGCTGACATCAGTGGTTAGATAACCCCATTTCTAGTGTATTTAGGGGCATTTAGATGCATTTAAGTGTAATTAAGATACATTAAGTGTTTAAAACGAACCGCTATTTCATCAGGAGAAAACACTTTATGATCAACCCAAAATCTGGTGTCATCCAACAACGCCTTTAACTCAACGGCGACCCTCCACCTGTCAACACCAATGTTTTTATTTGTTTTCCGAAAATCTCCTGCCCAGGCCCATACATTTCTATACATTCGCTTATGTACATCTTTGATAAAAGCTTCTGTGACTAAACTATTCCGTTTAAAATTTCTACCCAAACTCCATTGTATCGCTTATTCTATATTTTGTTGTTCAAATTCATCAAGCTATTCTCGGGTGGCAATAGTTAGGATGAGTAAGCCCTCCTTTTCCTCTTCATCCAATGGCGATTGTCCGTCAATATAAATGATATCTAATTCCATAAAATTTTAGGCATTTTGTTTTTAATGTCTTCAGCTCTCTCTTGAATCGCTTTTTCAATTCTTTCTTTAGAATTCTCCTGGTCTTCTGACTTCGTGGTGTTGGATGTGTGTAAAACGATTTTTGAAGCCAGTTCCAATGCCTTTTTCTCTATTAAGGCCTCTAATGAACCATCTTTTGGTACAAAGCCATAGACCAATTCCATATCTAATACCCTTCCCAACTCTCTTAAGGATTTTAGGGTGATTGATCCATCCTTTTCTCTTTTTTCGATATCCAGAATACCTTGCTTGGTAACCGACAATTTGTTTCCCAGTTGCTGCATTGACATCCCTAAAGTAGTGCGGATGGCCTTAATCCAACCACTGGGTGGAACAGCAATCTGTCTTTAGACATCAAAGCTAAGCAGCTTTTTATTTAATTGTTGGATCATTAATGATTGTTCCCCCACATAAGTAAAGGTTTAACTTGACAAACCATAAGCAAAAGTAAAGTTATAACTTTACAAAACTTACAACTGAAGTAAATGAAAGCTAATAATTCCTACTACAACACGACTCCTGCCAAATCACTGATTCTTGCTTGAACATTTACGATAATATTCTTCTGGTATTTTTAAATAAGTATATCTGTCTTCTGCGATCTAAAATTGCTTAAAGCATGCCTTCTACATTCAATTTTAAATTACAATGAAGAAGTATAATACCCAAAACTGGTCTGAAAAACCTTACCCTTAGTGATGCTAACTATATGCTCTAAATGCTCTTGGGTGAGATTAGGAATTAGATACATAGAAAAAGTAACCCCTGTTTTCATTGTCGAAATTTCTTCTGGAATATCCCCCACATTTGTTCCCGAAAACATAACTTCCCTGATACTTTTCAAGGGGATAATTTGCTTTGGAAATGTTTTGAGCTGTGTTTGGCTTAGCTTCAGGGTTTCCAGTGCATCAAGCTCACCAAATGACTCCGGTAAAACTTCAATTTTCGACATATCCAATACTATCTCTTTCAACTTTTTCAGGTTTCCAAAACTTTTAGGTAAAGTCTTAAGTTCCGTAGATGATGCATTAAAATAAGTAAGAGATGAAAGATTCCCAAAACTCTCAGGAAGTGTTGTAGCGTAACCACCCAAAAACAAAAAGTTAAGTTTCTTTAAATCCCCAAAGCTATTTGGAATTTTATTATAGGCCCCATAGATACTAAAATCTTCAAGATTGGCCAGGTTTCCAATATTTTCGGGAATAGACTGTAAATTTAGCGCAGAAATCTTCAATATTTTCAATGCCGGTAATGCTGAAAGTGTTGCGGGAAGCTCTCTTAGTTTATTTGAAGTGATGTCAAGGAATTCCAGGTTTTTGAGGTCGCCAATTTTCGATGAAAGCTTCACCGTACCTGACCCCGTTTCATAGAAGTATACTCTTGCAAATTTCAGGGATCGGCATTCACTAAAACGCTCTGGGAAACTGGCATTCTCTACAAATACATCTATTTCCTGCAGTTGTTTTAAGTCACCTATATTTTCCGGGAGGGTTGCAACCGTAGTTTTCAGGCTTTTTAAGCTGGTTAATTCTCCAAGGGTGCCGTTAAAATCAAGCTTCATTGACTTTGTTGTAAAATACTCAAGTGCTTTCAAATTAGCAAACGACTTCGGCAATACTACCGTAGTCCGTCCATCATCACTAAATCGCGGATTTACAATCAAGGTCTTGAGTTTACGTAAGTTACCAAAGCTCTCAGGAAATACCAGATTTTCTCCCACTCCATCCAGGTCCAAATCTTCCAGATCCGGATAATAATCGCCAAATATGGTAGAAATCTGAGTTAAACTTGATCCTCCCAAAATTAACTTCCTTATTTTTTTAAACGCCTGCAATGCAGGATAGGTATTTGGCTCATTAAATATCCAGGCAATGCCCGATGCCTGTAAATTGAGTTCAAGAACGTTCCCCAGATTATCTTTTATAACCCTCTCGCTCCCACCGGAAAGCTGCAGTTCAAACAAGCCTTCCTCTTGTGCGTAGTCGCCGGTTTTAATAACTTTTTTAAACTGATAATCTTTCCCGGCATACGTATAAGTATAAGTTGCGGTATAATTTGTATTTGCATAACCATGCAATTCTATACTTGGTTTTTTTTCAGGAGGCTCAGCGTAACCATCATAATATCTTGAATTCAGATAGCCATAAGGACTATCAAAACTCCAGGTACCTTTGTATTTTGGGTCTACCACTAAGGTCTTAATCGTTTCAAAACCTGTCCCTGTTATATCTGTAATTTCAATTACCAGCTCCGGTATTTTCACTTTAGTCTGCACCGCACTTGTTTTCCCCCCTGATGTCTGGCGCTTCCATTCCAGTGTATATTCCTCACCGGGTATTCCTTTAAACCGGGTAAAAGGATTAGCCTTATCTTCAAAATAAACATATTCCTCTACAATGGGGCCACTCAAAATTTTCCATTGCCCACTCTCACCAACTTGTAAGGCACTTGCATTTAAAGTGACAATAAAATCTTCGCCGGTAAATTCGGCTTCCTTAGCAACAGGCTCGTATTCTTCTTTTAATACTTTTACAAATTCCTCTTTAGAACAGGAGTTTAAGCCAAATAGAATAATTAAAAGAAACAAGAAACTATAGTTCTTAAGCATCGTTTGGTCAGTTAGGGGTTTGTAGTAAATGAGAACAGGTCAGAAGATATTTCTTTGCCGGATGCATTTTTAACATAAATCTGGTAGTAATAGGTTGTATTTGGCGTTAAAGAATTAAAAAAAATGCCATACCTGCTTGAACTTACCTGATTCGCAATGATCAGGGTAAAACCGTCTTTTTGATACCATTTGCTTTTATTGGCACCCAATTTTACCCCAACTTCTTTATAAGGAAATTCCTGAAGTGTAAATTGTAAGCTATTAACACCCTGAACCTGTTTTATTTCTGCATTCAAATCGGAAAATGCGTCGACAGATACTTCAACAACATCCTTTTTGCATCCCATCAATACCAGCAAACAGATGGCAAATAGTGGCATTTTTAACGACTTAACGTCCTTTAACAATCGAGAATTCATAAGTATATCCATCAGCTGTGAAGTGTAATTTATTATTATAATCAAAAAAGCCCCCTAAATACATACGGTCAATTCCATTTCTCAAACCCACCTGATAAAGTTTCATCTCAGCAGGATCAAATAACTTAAAATCATCTACCGCTACAGAAATCAGTATTTTTTGATCATACGCTACCACATTTTTTGGAAAAAAAGTCAAAGGATTCTTTACCGTGCCCCCTCTGTAAACCTCGTTTGATTTAAAATTATCATCAACCTTAAACACAGCAAATGTTGCACTAACCTTAAAACCCTGATCAAAAACAGGAACTAAGCCCAGCAGATACAATTGATTGTTCAAAGAAACAAAGTGATAATTAATGATTTCAGTATCCAATTTGGCTTTTTCTTCAAACTGTTCCGTAAGCTTATTGTAGTGGTAAATAAAATTATCTGCTCTTTTAGGCACAGCGGGGTACCCACCTGCATCATCAGCTAAACTGTAAACCAGGTACAACTCATTTTTATGAATAAAATAATTGCTGTTTAAAACGTAACGACCCTTCACAGTGCTATGCACTTTGAAGGGATAGGCAGTCCATTTGTCAGTAGCAGGAAGGTAAGAATAGCCTTCAGGATAATTATTAATAACCGAAGGATCATTTTCTGACAGGTGTGAATTTCCGGTAGCCGGAAAAAACAACTGCCCATTAAACTGAATACCAGCTCCCCCCAGATAGACCGTCCCACGTTGCAAATTAGCTATAACTGATAAACGCTGATCAGCAGCATTCCATTTAAAGATCTGGTCTTCTGAAAAAGAATAAATTTCATTATTCAACACAGAAGGATAAAAAATGCGCGGCAAGCTTGTTGGTTGATAAGTAAGCCAATAACCTTCTCCACCAAACACAAAATTGGCTGTTTGAAAAAATATCTCCCTTCCCTTATAATAGCCCTGGATAGCATAATTTTGGTTAACGGCATTTACCTTTCCCTTTATGTTAATTTTATACTTGTTATCCTGCAGCTTAACGGGGTAGCCAACAGTTACCCGATTAAGGTTAACCTTTATGTCTAATTCTGATAAATTTAGGTTAACCAGATTGTCACCCTCAATATCAACGCTAAAATTTCCATCTACATCACACTCAATGTTTGCTTCTCTGATTATAAGATTATATTTAGCCAGTTCCGTCGATAAGGTTTTTACATTATACTCTTTGTCGTTTATTTTCTGCTCATCATTCTGCTTATAAAATACCTTAAATACATATTCTGTATTGGGTTCCAAACTCTGTAAAGACAATTTTAGTCTATCATCCTCTCTAAATGCATTTACAACTTTAACTGCTGTAGGATTACTTTTTTTGTAATACGAAACACCGGTTTCCTGATAGCCCAGATGTGAAAGTTTATAGCTGATACTAACCAGATTTGAATCTATGGATTCCACATAAAGATTTTCAACAATAATTTCGGGATCTGTTGCCTCAGTTTTTTTGCACGACCAAAAGGCACAAATTATTACACCTAACACCAGCCACTTACAATTTCCCATCGCTATCGGTTTTAATGAAAATAAAATTTGAGTTATCATAAGTATAGGTCTGCATGTAATCTAAAAAGATATTATAGGAACCATCCAAATTGGTGGTTATCCCCCTTGCAATATGTGGAGGTATATCAGCGTATACATTTTTCGTTTTTATGTTCATGTCTTTATCAAAAACATAAATTCCCAGAAAGGTATTTAGCCCCCCTTTATCTACTTGTCCCGTAACTACGATTTCACCTTTATTATTAAAAAATGCTCCCCGTACCCATAAATGTTCCGGGTTTTCGTCATTCTTAAGCAACTTACCATCTGCACTGAATTTAACGTAGTTCAAGCGATAAAAAGATGAATTACCTCCAAACAGATAAAAATTGTCTTGTCCATCAATAAGCATCGATGTCATATCCCCGCCCAAATCCCCTCCATCAGGCAAAGCGCCATCAAACGAGAACTCTTTCAGAAATTCACCTTTCGCATTACATTTATGAACCCTGATTTTGGAATAATTATCGTTAAGTTCTCTAAGGATGTAACAGATATTCTTTTTAGAATCGAGATTAATCGCCATAATTAATCCCGACTTGCTTACTTTAGTGTGAAGCCAGTTCAGGCTCAAGTCTACAGGGTTAACAGACAATAAACTTCCCTGTTCGCAGCCAATAATGAGCTCGTTTGGTGTAGCATAAATAGTTCTAAAAATCTCTCCATTTAAGTTATCTTTATACCGCTTTTTTAATAGAATCTCGCCATTACTTGTCGTAATTTTAATTACATAATCCTGTAAAACTATTAAGCCTTCCTTCTCCTGATTATGTGTGGCTAAAAGAATTTCACTGCTTTGTAAGTCTGCATACCCCATAGACGACAATAGTCTATACCACAACATATTGCCGGTTTTATCGGTTCTTAACACGATAATCTTAAAAGTCCCTTCAGCAAAATAATCCGGATGCTGCAAGAAACGAACAATCAGGTGCCCGCCATCAGACAGCTTTTGCAAACCTACATTACCACTCATCCACGAATAGCTGTGTATACCATACTCCTGATAAACACGTCCATCGGAGGTTGGCGATAAAGTGGTGCCACTTACAGTTTGCTCAATCTCCTTTCCCTCTTTTGTTGAGGCCTTTATTTTAAAAGTATAGGATTGTCCAGGGTTTAGATTAATGAACCTATATTTGGTTGTAGCTAAGCCATCAACGATTTTTTGATCATCTAAATATATGGTGTAAGTAACTGCTTTGAAATGGGTATTGGTAACCTGCGTCCACTGAACCTCTAAAAACTGATTTCCTGCTGCCGATACTTCGGCTTTTAATTCTGATAACTGCTCAGGCTGCTCAATAAAATTATCCTCATTTTTAATCACGTTATCCTTTTTGCAGGCAAAAAGAAAAAACAAGGTAAGCCATAGAAAAGCGATTCGGGTATTATTGAACATATTTGAGCGTTAATAAATAATTAGGATAAACAATTATCGTTAACAAAAATAGATAAATAATTGTAACTTTTATCCTCGGGGTAAATGGGTATGTTATAATACACTATTCATACCTCATCCTTTCTCGCTGACTATCCTGTAATAGTTTGATTTGCGCTCTTTTAGTAGATTTTGACATCAGTTCTATCGGAGCAAGAAGAGGGATTCGAATCTATAGATTGTTCGTGTATATTTACGCCAAGTTCTTCATAATCCACATCTCAAAACAAATGGTTTAGCATTGCAATACCGCAATCGTCCCTTCAGAAAGAAAACTATTTTCACTCAAATAGATTGTCGGTTGGCTTAGAAGCGAAGCATATGATAATAATTTGTTCACGCAACGTGAACAATCAAATTTAGTGAACAATTCCTATTTTAAGGAGCCTTCCTTTATTGTATCATAAAACAATAAGGATGATTGGGGCTATTCACTTAAAATCCACCGTGAGCCGCATGACAATATTTTACTGAACAAATGAATAAGTGTGCCGGTAATACATTGATTTTTTGAAAAGTTATTTGCATGAAATTTAGTCAAAAATCAAGCAAAATGTTACTGTTGATTCTTAACTTTGTTTCGAAAGAGAAAATCAGCCAAAAATACTTGAAAAGGTCTTAAAAAAAGCGATGAGCTTAGATAAGGATTCCTTAGAGTATGCCCTTGAGAAATATGGTACACCAAGAATAAAAAAACTATTGGCCACGGCCTAGCCCCTATCTGCACAAATATTTAAGTACAACATTCCTCCATTATATTTGAAAATAATAACAGTCATCTTAAAACAATGCAGTATTAAGAGTAATTGAAAATAATCATGCCAACATTATGAGACATTATTTAAATATTTTGAAGGATATTGAAAAATATATGAATGATAATCATCTAAGCCAAGATTTAGAAAACTTGCATGATTGGCAGAATGATTTTACTGGTGAGGCAGAATTTTGTTCAACAACAGCGACCTGGCTCTATACGTTCCAGGTCTACTCCATACATTACGAAACGCTAATGGGCCTGATTGATGAGTTTGGTTCTTATTGCCGCTCAAAGGGTATAAATTTCACGTAAATACTTTTTCCGGTATAAGGTGTATAAGCGTTCCTCTTGTAAGTTGTCAATTTAAGGGGGGAAATTAAGATAAATGTGAATGGATTTATAGGGCGGTTCTATTTGGGCACATAAATATCACAGACACTAAGGGATTGACGCTGGCTAAGCCATTATTTAATTTATATCAACAACCATTTCCTTTTCAGCAGTTCATCTACGTGTGTTGACGAATTATAGGGTATACAAATGGATTCAAAACATGAATCAATTACGACACCCTGTTTCACCCTGGTATCTGCTTGTTTACCCAATAAATCGAAGTATTCCTTTTTTAGGTTGTCAAACCTGATCAGACCATTAGGGCCAGAATTACTAGCAGAGTGGGCTTAGAGTAATCCATAAGCTTTACGGACGCTATCTGTCTGCAATCCCTTAAGAACCTTAATTATTCGTGTACGGAATTTTTTTCCAGCAGATACAACTTCTTGGATTTCGATGAGACCATCAGCAAATTCTTTATAAACTATGAGAATACAGTTTTTCCAAGCGAACAATATCTTGATCAAATGTCTGTTCAGTTGTTGCGAAAAGAGCCCTTGGAATTATAAAATCCTTGTCTTTGGCAATAATTCCTAGTTATTTTTTTTTGATTTCATTAATTTTTGTAATGTTTTAACATCGGTAATGTCTTGTCTGCGTCCAGAGGACTGTTTATTCTTTACAAGATCATTAAGACCGATATAATTAATCACAAGATCATTCTCTAGTTCTATCCTTTGCATATTTAACTTCGCCTCACTAAATTTAACTCCATCAATTAGATTCAGGACATCAATCCGTAATGGTGGGTATCCTATTTGGCTAATTAATCCTTCAGTTAGAAAATCTTCCTTCTGAAAGCCCAGAGATTGTAACCCAAAATCACTAACTACCTTGAGCATTCGAGCTGCATTTTCTTCGGAAACATTGATCCAAATATCAAGATCACCTGTGTGACGAGGCTTGCCGTGAAATGCCAATGCATAGCCTCCAACAACCATATACTCTACATTGTGTTGATTCAGCAACTTAACGAAATCTTCAAAATCTTCGGCTAAGGTCATGCGTACATTCTTTTCTTTATTAGCTTAGTTTTATCCATTCTTTGCCCCTTCTTTAAAGATTGTGAAATGATTGAAGTAACAGCTGCAGCACGCTCTTTTACTGGTCTGCTCAACCAATATTCCAGATCATGTTGCTCATCATTTGAATCTTTCATCATCACCCTCCTTAATACGGGTGCTATTTTTCTAATCCGAGGTTCAGGAGTGAGTTTAGGCTTTAAAATAATATTTTTACGTTCGATTCGGATTTCTTGATTTTCATAAGCAATTTTAGCTTTACTCAAATAATTACTTATAGTGTTATAATTGAACTTTGGATAGCTTAGGCAAAAGTTTTTTAGATTAGAAAACACTTCAAAAGGATTCTCTATATTATTTTTCCAAAAAACAATGACTACTCTCTTTTCCTGAATACTTAGCGCTTCCATACTTCAAATATAACAAATATCATGATAATATTAGTCAATCGAGGATAAAATTATTTTTGTTGAAATTTATAAATCTCTGATTTTCTTTATAGACACCATATTGCGAGATATAACCACTAACGTTTTTTAATCATTCGACAAGAGTTCAATGCTCCGCGTGGATAAACCAATTTAATTGACCTCGTTTCACCAATTTAATTGTCCCCGAAACAAACTGGTTATCAGAAAGTAATCAATAATTTGCTTTTGATGAAGAGGGGTCAATAGGTTCCTGTTTTTCCACCGTATATGCTTTTTAAAAAATCTTTTAAAGAAATCGGACTTCTGCCTAGTAATTGTTTTACATCACTTTTGCTGGTTTCGAACTCTCCTCTGGCTATCGCTCCAGCGAACCTTGATAGATACGCTGCATCATCGTCAGGAACGCCTTGCTGTACAAGCTGCGCAACATAGGACGGTATGCCTGTTTGGTTATAAGCTACCGTTGTCCCTGTGATTTCTGATATTAGGTCAGCAATCTCCGCGAAAGAGACAGCTTTCTCTGCAGCGATGATATATTCTTTGGTTTCATGCCCGGACGTAGTCAGTACAACTGCTATTGCTTCAGCCATTTCTGTTATCGGTAAAAAAGGTGTCTTACCGTTTCCGGCAGGGATGGAAATACCTTCATCTAATATATTATTTCCTGAAATAATAGGAATCAGGTCAGCATACAGCGTGTTATTCATCAAAGTATAAGGCACAGCTATCTGTTTTAGGTAATCACTTGTATCTGCATGGTACTGAACATCTCCGGCCATTATACTTTGACGCAAATCTTTCATATCAAAACTGGTGTAAATGACATGATTAACTCCAGATTCCTTGGCAGCATTAATTACGTTTTTATGTTGCCCAAACCTTTGGGCTATTTCCGCTGAAGAAGATATCAACAATAGCTTGTCTACATTATGGAAGGCGCTTTTTAAAGAGTCAATATCCTGATAGTCACCAATCCTCACCTGGATGCCTTTTGATTTAAATTCTGCCGATTTGGATTCATCTCTTACTAGTGCGGCAATATTGTTTGCGGATATGCCTTTATTCAATAAAGAATTAATGGTGGCCTTGCCTAAATTACCAGTTGCACCTGTTACTAAAATCATAGTTTTTGTTTTAAGATAAATAATCAATTACTTTTGTTAGGCAAAGGAACTGAAATCGATGCTATAAAATACCCTACCTCGTTGTTAACAAAATAAAAAGTGGTAACCTTAAAGTAACAAATGGAAAATAACTTAAACCATGCTTACTGTCCTGCTATAGAAACGATAGCGCTGATCGGAGGACGTTGGAAAGTGATTATTTTGCATGTGCTTTCCAAGCATGCCAGGCGTTTTGGGGAAATTAATGTTCGGGTACCCTCTATCTCAAGAAAAGTACTAACCGAACAATTAAAAGAACTTGAAGCCGATGGCTTAATCAGCAGGAAAGAGTACAAGGAGCTTCCACGAAAGGTAGAGTATGCACTCACAGAATATGGGGAAAGCCTTTGCCCATTGTTAGCATATATAGCAGCATGGAACAAAGAAAAAGTTTAGGATGATTAACTCAAACTACTATAACAATCTCCGGTTCAAGATTTCTTTTCTATAACAAAAGCTTTCAATTCCGCGATTTTTCCATTTTCGAAGCGCCAGACGTCACAATAATCATAGTGTCTTGTTCTTTCAATAGTGGATAATCAATGTAACCAAGTTTACCGCCGCCATACATTGTTGCCCTGTCCAACTCACTAAGTGCAGCATTTTTTTCAAACCGTTCGGGCAGATCTGGGTTTGCGATGTACAGCTTGCCAAAGGAAATGAGCTTTGCAATACCTTTTTCAAGTTCTGCTTCGGCAGAAGCCTTATCATACCCTGCATTAGCAATAACTGTCTGGCGAATCTTCCTGCCAAAGAATTCAATCTCATTTTCAGCTGCACAATGTCCAGGCGAAGGGTGATTGGGGCTGCGCCTCATGAGTTCTACATAAGCAAAGTCCAGTTTGTTCAGTTCTTCAATCAGGTGGGTATAGGTAAGGGCAGGGTCATTCAGTACTATATCGCCATAGGGATGGAAAGGAGATAGTTTAATACCAACCTTTTCACTTCCCACTGCGCTGATTAATTCCTCCATCACTTCCACCACGAAGCGTATTCTGTTAGGGATGCTGCCACCGTAATCATCCGTTCTTTGGTTGGCACTTTCTGCTAAGAACTGGTTGGGCAGATAGCCATTGGCACCGTGAAGCTGAACTCCGTCGAACCCTGCCGTTATGGCATTTTTTGCGGCCTGGCCATAGTCTTCAATGGTTTGCTTGATTTCCTGGATTGTCATTTCATTGGGTATCTCGTAGTCCTTCACACCCTGAGAGGTAAAATGTTGCATTCCCCGGATAGGCAAGGGTGATGGTGCAAACGGGAGCTTGCCGTTCCTGTCTACAGAATGCGCCACGCGGCCTGTATGCCAAAGCTGGGCTATAATCACACCCCCTTTCTCGTGTACCGCCGTTGTAACCTTTGTCCATGCCTGGATTTGTTGATCCGTGAAAATACCTGGAGTGAGCGGACTGCCGGTAGCTTCTTCACTAATCCTGATGGCTTCGGAAAGTAGCAAACCTGTGCATGCCCTCTGGGCATAGTACTCTACTGTCATCTCACCAACCATACCATTGATGTCTGCACGGCCTCTGGTCATCGCTGCCATGACCATTCTATTTTTTAGGTTGACATTGCCTAACTGTATTCTTTCTAAAAGTTTCATATTGCTTTTCTTAAAATGCCAAGCACTCCTATTGGGCATAAAGGTTTCTGCGAATTGCAGTTTCACGACATTTCTTTTCTCTGGGCCATAGCCTTGGCAATGATGCTGGCGGCAATCAACTGCAGGGCATGGTAGATCATGAGTGGCAACAATATGATGCCGGTGATGGTACTGTGCTGAAAGAGTACCTTTGACATGACCGTGCCGTGTACCAATGATTTTTTAGATCCACAGAATAAGACCGTAATACGATCTTCAGCCGAAAAGCCAAACAAACGACTGAGCAGTCCTACACAAAAGAATACGGCAAAAAACAAGAGCATCATCCCTGCTGCGAGCCCCGCAAGTTCAAGGGTGCTGAAGCTTTCAAAAAGATGTTCGGAGAACGATTTACAAAAAGACGTGTAAATGATGGTAAGGATGATTGCCTGATCGAAATATTTGAGTTGTTTCTTATATTTTTCGGCAGTGGCGCCAAAACGGGAGTTGAGGCTGATGCCGATGATAACCGGCAACAGGACTTGGAGAACCAATTTGATGACGATGGCAGTGACATCAAAATCGCCTGTTGCAGAAGCAATGAACAGCCCGACCCAGAGCGGGGTAACCACTACGCCGATCAGACTTGAAATGCTTGCATTGAAAATGGCTCCGGGAATATTGCCCTTGGCGATGGAAACCATGACCACCGATGAGGAAACTGTGGATGGTAAAGCTGCCAGAAAAAACACGCCCAACCAAAGCAGCTCGAAATCGGTGTTAACGAACAAGGGACGGGATGCCAAAACCAGGAGCGGGAAAAACAAAAAGGTGGTCAACTGGACTACAATGTGCATTTTCCAGTTGGCAAGCCCGGATTTTAGTTTCTGAACACTCAGTCGCAGGCCGTAAAACAAGAAAATCAACGACACGCCTACACCCGCAATCTCCTCCAGGGAAACAGGTTCTTTGACCATGCCTGGCTGGGGCAAAAAATAGGCCAACAGGATCATGATGCCTATCATTAACAAAAAACCGTCGAGACCTGCTTTACCTAATACTTCTAATAACTTCTTCAATGTACTCTTAATATATTCCTAACCTGCAAACTCTTTACGGATGATTTCCGCTCCTGCGCTTAAAGCACTTAACTTACCTCTGGCTACTTCTCGCGACAAGGGAGCCATACCACAGTTTGTACTCGGGTAAATATTTTCGATATCAACAAACTCAAGCGTTTTACGTAGGGTATCTGCTACTTCTTCGGGGGTTTCAATCGCATTACTTGCCACATCAATGGCGCCAACCATTACTTTCTTTCCACGAACGAGTTCAATTAAATTTAAAGGCACATTTGAGTTGTGGCATTCTAATGAAACAATATTAATATTAGATTTTTGGATTTTCGGGAAAATTTCTTCGTATTGGCGCCACTCTGAGCCCAATGTCTTTTTCCAGTCGTTATTCGCTTTTATTCCATAGCCGTAGCATACATGTAACGCAGTTTCGCAGGTTAGACCTTCAATGGCTCTTTCCAATGCTGCCATTCCCCAATCGTTAACTTCATCAAAGAACACATTAAATGCAGGTTCATCAAACTGGATAATATCCACCCCAGCATCTTGAAGTTCTCTTGCCTCTTGATTTAGTGCTTTAGCAAATACCCAGGCTAGTTTTTCCCGGCTTTTGTAATGGTTATCGTAAAGCGTATCTACCATGGTCATTGGTCCTGGTAATGCCCATTTGATGGGTTGATTAGTTTGTTTGCGTAAAAATTTGGCATCATCAACAAAAACTGCTTTTTGACGTGCAACCTCATCTACAACAATGGGAACACTCGCATTATAACGGTCACGGATTTTTACGATTTTTCGGTTTTCAAAATCCACACCACTTAAATGCTCGATAAAAGTAGTTACGAAATGCTGGCGTGTCTGTTCACCATCACAAATGATATCCACACCGGCCAATTGCTGTTCATGCAAAGAAATGCGTAAAGCATCTTGTTTCCCTTCTAATAACTGATCGCCTTCTAATTTCCAGGGCGACCATAGTTTTTCCGGTGGTGCAAGCCAAGCAGGTTTGGGTAAACTTCCCACAATGGAAGTGGGCAATAATATATTCTTCATAAAATAATTTTAAGGTGTTGTATGATTAAAGAGCGGAATTTGCAGACCACTGTTCGAGAATATCCTGGTAAGGTTTGATGAAATGCTCTTCAGCATATTTACCCTGTTCAACAGCCAGTCGGCTACGCTCAACGCGGTCATATTCCACGCGGGTCAGTGAATAATCTTCGTGTTTAAGATTAGGTTGATAAATTTGCCCAGCTACTGAATTTGCATTGTAAATTTCAGGACGATAAATCTTCTGGAATGTCTCCATCGTGCTGATTGAGCTGATCAGTCCAAGATCAGTATAATCGGTAAGTAGATCTCCGGAATGATAAAAAGCCATCGGTGCCACACTGTTCTGAGGCATGAAGAAACGAACCTTTAAGCCCATTTTAGAGAAATATTCGTCAGTGATAGAATACTGGTCCTGTAGATACTCAAAACCCAGAACCGGATGCTGATACTCAGTGCGAGTATAAGTTTTGTTGCTCGATATACTTAGACAAATAATTGGTGACATCTTAAAATGCTCTTTATAAGTGTCTGAACTCACAAAGCTTTTATAAAGTTTTCCGTGCAAATCACCAAAATTTTCAGGAACAGTAAAACTAGATTTATTTTTATTGTACTCGATCAATAAAACACTGAAATCGTAATCACGCACATATGAAGAAAAATTATTTCCGGCAATACCTTCGATATGCTGGTTAGTCTGACGATCAAAAATATTCGTTTTTAAAACTTCAATCATCGGCAGATCGTTACTACCGTTCTTTTTATCAATACTCAACGTTACTGTGATGATTTCAAGCTCTACCAGGTAACGATCACCTTTTGGATTATCCAAATGGGCCAATGCATTGAATCGATTGTTAATCATATTTAAGGCATTGCGTAAGTTTTGTTGGCGATTATCTCCTCTGGCCAGGTTTGCAAAATTTGTTGTCAGACGCGTTTGACTTGCGGGGTGATAATTTTCATCTAAACAAGTGCTATTTAGCGTAAAGACCAAATCATTCTTGATGGTATCTTGGATATTTTCCATGTATTTGTTTTCGTTAATTCTTGGCGCTTCTACTATGGTTACTCTCAACAACTAACTGTAGTTGTTTTGTCTTGCAAATTTTTAAATAAAAGATGAATTAAATTGATTTTGATTTAAAATCAGATAATTTATCTTTTAATTTGCTTTTGTAAGATGATTATGCTTTTTTACGGTGTAAAAACTTATAAAAACAGAAAATTTTTCTCTAAAAATCCAGACATAATTGATTTGGCGTTGATCAATTACATTCAAAAAGATATTAAATTCACTACCGAAGAAATAGTAAATAACCTCCCTGTTTACAAATTGGCTTTTCAGAAATACAAGGCTATTTTAGCAATTTACTGAACTGTCTTGTTATTGAAATTAAGATAAATTATCTTCTTCAGACATGAATCAGCGTTTAAAAATCTGTAACTTTGTATAGTTGGTCATAAATAGAATGAAATGCTACAATGAATTTAGACGAGATTGATTTAAGGCTCTTGAAAATACTGGGGGAGAACTCTAAATACACTACCAAGGAGCTTGCTTCCATGGTCAATCTTTCAGCTTCGCCTGTTTATGAACGCATAAGGCGACTGGAAAACGAGGGTTATATCAGAAAGTATATCGCAGTATTGGATGCTGAAAAATTCAATCAGGGATTTATCGTATTCTGTAATATCAAGCTTAAACAGCACGACAGGAATATCGGCAATAACTTTGTTAAGGATATTTTGCAGATAGATGAAGTTACCGAATGTTTCAATGTATCTGGCGACTATGATTTTATTTTAAAAGTTTACGTTAAAGATATGAAGAGTTACCAGGATTTTGTTTTCAACAAGTTGGGATCGCTTGAGAGTATTGGAAGTACACATAGCACTTTTGTGATGGCCGAAATCAAAAACACGCACAATATTAGTTTCTAACTGAAACTGGCCTACTGTCCTCATCGATGGCGACCAGTGTAAAAGAACCACATACTACCTGTTCGCGAAAATCTTCCCTCATCTTTTCAAGATTGACCGAAACTTCAATAGTGATGCATGAAAACTACAATAATTTCTATTTTTACTTTACAGCAGGTAAAAACGGGGAAAATGATCAAAAGAATAACCTACTAAAAGGCTATTCTATCAATGACTTTAACGGTGTAGAAGTCTCATTTGAAAATCAATTAAAAACAGGGATGAAAGGAAAGAATCTCTTAAAAATCATCGATAAAAAGGATATCATTGGAGATATAGCATTAAAATATTCCAATACCATCGAAATTAAAAACCCTGTTTATAAAATCAATTTAATATTTGATGACAACAAGTTGTTTTCAAGTATGTACGTGCTAAAGAAAGAATAATTTAGATCGTGTAATCATAACCACCAATGAAAAGAATAACCTGCCCCCTGCTATCGAGGAAAAGGTCAATCCAGATGAACCCAGTACCCCCACTCCCGTCCATCACCTGCCCTGTCATTTTTCCGTAAACCCCAAAGCGAGAACCAAAGGTTTCCCAGGTCACAAATGTGGGCAAGCCGATTAAGAGAGAATCCCCCAACGAGCATGACTCACTGCTATATCTTTTGAATACTTTACTATTAATGACGCGCGTTACTCCAGCGCTTTACCCACTTTAGCGTGAAATCCTGAGTGGAATATAGGCTCTATCTTAGAATGAATCGTTTGTAGGTATCACCAACATAATGAGAGACTGTACGAAAATTATTATTGATGCCAGGGGCTATCCAAAGGATGGTAAAGCTGAAATGGAATGAGCCGGATATATTGACAAAAACAGGATACCCTAACCCATAATGAGTCCCGGTTTGTAACCAGTCCGGAGCTGATGAAGTGTAGTATTGTGACTGATTCAATAAAAGCAATTTAAATGTTTCAAAGGATTTCCTACTGGTCATAATGTGTAAAGTATAACTGCTAAAGGCGTTTATAATTACGGAAGATTAGCGTTAGCTTTGAACTTATTTTTATACTTTAGGTAGTTTATCCATCCTGATGTCAATATTTATATAATTTCTTGGTCTTTGTTATTGGGGCTAGACTCTCTCAAAAAAAGGAAAACATATAATGGCAATGGTTCCGTTCTGATTTGCACCAGGCTCGATGGTAAAACTAGCCTTTTTACCAATCTGCTGTTTGTTGATCATATCAATCCTTTCCTGGATAGAAGCCAGGCCCATCGACATTTCCTTAACACCGCCCATTAGATTTTTATTTGCAGGTTTCCCAATTCCTACGCCATTATCTTCCACTGTAATACGAATTTCATCTTCCTTTCTTTGAATTGTCACAGCCAGATGAGCGTCTGCTTTTGGCTCTATAATCAGTCCGTGTAAAATGGCATTTTCAATTAATGGCTGGATCAACATGGGTGGCAGGTATAAGGTTTTTAACTGAATATTATCAGCTACCGTAAATGAATAAGTAAAAGTGTCATCATAACGCATGGCTTCCAGCTCCGTATATAACATTAAAGCTTTCCATTCTTTGTCTCCGCTTACTAAACTTCTTGTTGAATTTTCCAGGATCAGTCTGCTCAATGCGGCAAATTTTTGAATAAGGCGAGAGGCCTTCCTTTTCTCATTATCCATTACATAGGCTTCAATGGAATTGAGCACATTGAATATGAAATGTGGATTCATTTGCGCTCTGATGGCCTTTAACTCGCTCTCAGAAAGTTGGTGTTGATGATGCTGAAGTTCGTTTTTATATTTCAATCGTCTAATCCTGTAAAGGTTTAACAGGTAAACCAATACGGACATTAAAACAACCAGTGCTAAAATCCAATACAACCACAATTGCTTTAATTCTAACTTGTTTAATTTTTGTTGCTGTGAAAGTGCACTTACTTTACTGGCCTGTAACTTCTCCTTATTTCTGGCGATGATGAGCTGTTTTTCTTTTTCTTCAGATTGGAGCTTTTCATTTTGTAACTGTACGGTTTGTAAATCTCTAAACTGTAGGCCCTTTTGCAATTCGACGTGATTTAAAGCCAATTGTAACTGCTGTTGTTTGAGTTGTGCTCCTGTCAATAATTCCTTCTGCTTATAGGATAATTCCTTCTTATCAAAATCAAACTGGATACCCATTCTGGTAATTTCATTTTTCTTTTTGTCGTTACTAATGGTATCTGCAAATTTGGTGTATTGTTTATGGTAGATCAGGGCACTATCGGGCATCTTCATCGCATCATAAAGTTCACTCAGGCCTAAACTGGCATCCCGTTTAAGCTCTGTAATATTTAGTTCATTGCCTGTTTGTAGTGCTTTAAGTCCGTATGATTTAGCTTCTTGATAGTTAACCTTGCCTAGATAGGCTGCAGATACGTTTTGCATGTTAATACCCAAGCTCCTTTTGTTATTGGTCTTGGTGTTAATTTCCATAGCTTTCAATCCATATGTTAAAGCTAAATCATGGTTTTTTAGTTCGTTGTAATATGCCGAGAGATTTCCGTTGTCTCTCGCAGTTGCGCGTAAATCAGCTATAGAATCAGCAATTTTAAGGGACTTCTGGCTATAATTTATGGCTTCGGAAATGTTTTTGGTTTTAAATTGTATGATGCCGATGTTTGCTAAGACACTCGATTGACCAACATAATTTTTTAGTTTCTGGTGTAATGCAAGTGATTTTTGATAATATTTCATTGCTTCTGTAAAATCTCCCATTTCGGTGTATACTATTCCAATTGTGCCTAAATCATTTGCCGCTTGTTGCTCATTTTTGTTTTTTTCAAACGATTTTAGCGCATCTAGTAAATATTTTAAGGCCTCTGGAAATTTAGACTGTACCAGATAGACGGTACCGATATTAGATAAGGCCGCTCCGATTTGTAAATCATTTTTTAATTGGATAGATAGGCTGAGTGCTTTGTTTAAAGAAGTCAATGCTTCTGGATACATGGCTAAATGAACATGAATAACCCCCTTGATCCGATGGGTAGCAGAAACAATGTTTTTATCTTTAACCTTGTTTTCGAAAGATAAAATTTCTTCTGGATACTTTAAGGCAGATTTTGGATTGTGTGGTAGCGTCTGCGTTGTCAGGTCAAACAGAATTTTCGCTCTTACATCATCTTGTTTTGTATGGGATGCAGCACATCTGAGCAGGGAATCAATTTTTTTAGTCTGTGCTAAAACTGTATCAAAATTAGTCAGGAAAAAGATAAGTATTAATATATAGCTCGATAATTTTTGTTTAAAAGACATCTGTTGTTTTTATAGACTTGTATATGCCCGGTTCGTTCATCTCTGTTTTCTTTGTTGATTATCAACAAGATAACTCAGGTTTCCAAATATAAAAATTCCCGTGTGAATAACTCTTCTTCTTCCCTAATGCTAAAGATGAATTCACTCATTATATAACCTGTTTCAATCATCAGCCTGAAATACTATGGGTTGAGCACATAAGTTTGGTTAAGCAAATCGGAAATTCTTTTAAAAAACATCATTATGAAAACGAATATCATGAACTTATTTAAGACTAGTATAGTAGTTTGTCTGCTAATTATTTGCAGTTTAAATGCCGATGCCCAATTGGGTAAAAAGCCAAAATCCGCAACATCTCGTAAATTAACTCCTTCTATTACATCGCCTTCTGGTGGTTCTGCAATAAATGGCCCATTTGTACTGTTAGGCAAGGCTGAGCCAAATACTACGGCTAATGTTACGATTTCGCCAATTTACATCATGCCTAAAAGGACCGATGGAAAGCCCATTTTAAGAGTGAGCACACCATTGCACGAAACGCAGGAGTTTACCGCTAAAGCAGACGCCAATGGTATATGGCAAAGTCGCGTAGTAGAAGTACTTTACGACCCAAAGGCAACCGGTAGGAGAATTTTTGCATCGGTGTCTCAAATATGGGGTAACGAAAACCTGCAAAGTCGCAATACGGAGTACTTTGTTCCTCACAAACGCTTTAAAAAATTAAACTAGTAGATAGACCATAGAAGAATAAACAAATGAAAACGGCACTACCTTTAACGCTAACATCAGCCCTATTGTGGTTAGCTGGTGTGGCACAACAATTACCTGCTCATATTCAAAACCTGAACAGAAAAACTGATTTAACAACTGTAAATTTCGAAAGAATGTTGAAGCCTAACGGCGGGCGAACGGTTTATGAGTTTTCGGTAACTAGCAAATCGCAATGCATTCACTGCGAACGCGGTACAACCTTTTACGATGAAAATGGCAACACTGTAGCATATTTTATGATGAGCAGTGGGCCGAGTGCTTTTGTAGCAGATGGCTATACTTTAGCAGAATTTGGTAAGTCAGACGCCCAAAGGGTGAGGTACGGAGTTAAAAGAGAAGACTTACCCAACCAGATTGCTAAAGTGATGGCTAAAAACGACTCGCTTAACAAGGCTGGTGTAAAACAAATTGTACAGGTAAAAATGCGTGATCAGATATTCTATAGTTTTGAGCATAAATTGAACCCTAAACTGCCAAATTGTAAAGACTGCCCCATAACTATGGTATTTTATAATGCCAATTACCAACCCGAAGTTACTTTTCAGGTGGGCGGTATAGCTGGCATTATAGCCAATAATGGATATAAGGCTACAGATTATCATAGTAGGCAAAAGCTATGGATATTGTGGAATGCAAACTAGCATTTTCTCTTAAGTAAACACCCGACAATTACTAAACTTAAAAACCATATACAGATGAAAATCCTAAAAAACACCCTAAAATATGGGATGATACTTTGCGTCGCTCTGTTTGCTTCTTGTAAGAAAGATGATGTTGAAGCAAAAGATGAAACGCAAATTGATTTGGCAAATTATTATATCATCGGCAGAAAACCCGCCCAGCTCTCCAACGGGCAAACGGTACAAGTACCTTACCTCATTAATTTTGATGAATATGGAAAAGCTAATTTCTTAAGAGAGAGTGCTAAGTCATTTACCTTTAAAGATGGCAAAATTAAAATTGACGGCTTACGAAGATGTTATAAAACGCTATCCCTTTACCACTTCTAAATGAAATCGCCTAACGACTTTTATTCATATTATAAGACCTTCCAGTGACTACCTTTCGCTGACCCCACCCGAAAGATAAAACCATTTTCCTGAAGATACTTGGTGTTATTTTGAACAGATGTATCAGAAGTCCCTAATGTCTTTGTGGATTCTGTTTGGCTAATTTTACTATTTTCACGCATGCCTCAACAATCAAATGTTGAGTTTCACCCAACTTTTCACCCAACTCACGATTAGTCATCTCTTCTGAATTGGAGTATACCGTTAGGCCTGTAAAAAAGATCCACCAGACAAAACTCAGTTCCCGATCGATTTCCATTCCGAATCAGCACAGGTACAAACAGCCACACGTGTATACATCAATTTTACATATTTATGGTGTTTCACAAATTTGCCATTTTTTACTTTGCACCCTTACATCTCCACCAGCGTAAGCCAAACCCGATGAACCAGCAATTATCGCAGACCCAAGTCCGAATGCAGTTATATTTCCGCTTTGCTTAGGCGCCTGACTAGAAAATTGTTTATCTACATTTTTATTGGAAACCAAAACAAAAGTAGCGGGCGCACAAATGCAGATTTCAGTTTGCCAATCCTTAAGTGCCGAAGCAAATACGGGTGTTTGGTAATAATAAGTGATCGCACAGCCCAATATGGAAACCGTATATGCTGAAGCTTTCCAATGATAATCTTTGGTTACTTTTAGGCTTCGGCTATCCAAGGGATACCTGCCAGGTATGTTAAAGTTGTCAACCGTTATCCCAGCTTGGGTATGGCTACCCCAGGGACCTAAAGTATTTGCTAAACATACAATTGTATTTGCCAATGAACCTGTACTGGAGGCATAATACATGCTACTGGAAACTCCTACACCTGCTTTCTGTTCATCAAAAATGGCCTTGGCAGTAGTGTTGTCATTTACACAAATAAAAGGATTGGGATCGTCTGGTTTATTGATTATCGGTGGAGTTGTGGGGTTTTCAGTCTGTACTGGCGTATAAGGTGCTACAGGTTTATTTACTTCATATTGAAAGGTAAGGAACTCACCAAACTTGATTTTTTTCTTTACCTCATCGGGAAACACTTCCCGAATTTTTTCCTGATAATAAGGTTCATCTATTTCGGCAGCAGTCCAAATCCTTTTGACAAAGGAATAATAGGTCTTCGAAATCATAGCGATCTTATCTTCCTTTTCGCTTGTAGACTTTAGCTTACTCACACTATGAATAGCTTCCTGATAAGCTTTATAGGTTTCTGGATTAGCTTCCATCAATTTCTTAAGTTTATCAACAACAGGCTGCATTACCGAAGTAAGCCGTTTTAAAAGTTCATCATGTTTGCTTGTTGAAGCTACATTTAGTGTCTTTATTGGTTTTGTAAAAACACTCTGGTCTTGGTTACGACTACGGATTTGTGCATTTACTACCATTGCACCTGCAATGAATAGCAATAAAATGAATAGTTTTTTCATGGTTAAATTTTATAGTATAAAAGTAATTTGAGCAGCAAAGGGTGTCAATCGTTAAAAAAGATGATTTTTATAAAATACCTCTTACCGTATCGAAGTCGAAGTTTTCGGTAAAATTTTCTACCAATTTTTTTCCAAGCGGGGTTTTTACGTACCTATAGGTCAATTCTATCATATACGGTTTTACAGGATTTTTTTCTGCTCCCTTAAAATACTCGGGATTATACCGATAGAGTGTTGCACCATCTTTGTTATCCCAAAAGCCACTAAAAGTGAACGATCCGGTTTTTTGGGCATCTTCTTTAGTATCGGCATTGTAAGTCTCCACCCATACCTCATCGTTGGAACCCGAACCATAAGTCCTTTTCCAGGAAACAGTTTCTGCTTTGGGTTTTACAACGGCAGGCTGGGCCGGCCAGGCTACTGTATTTTCTTTCAATGCTTTTTGTACAATGGCCTTTTTTGCCTCTATTTTTTGTTGCCAATCAGGATATTTGGCCTTTTTGATCACTAAGTTTTTTTTTCCATTTTCATACAACTGGGGGTACTTTTTAGGATCTTTCATCATCCCAGAGCTTTCGCTTTCAATCTCCTTTATTTTATCGGCTATTAAAAGGTTTTCCCTTTCGTAATATACTAACAAAGCTTCGAGGTATTCTTTACGGGTAACGGGCACAAACAATAAAGCACCTGGTTTTGTAAAATACCAATGGCGGGTCATATATACACTCCGGCTGCCCTCTTTTACAGTGGCTTCGGGAATATCCTGATAAAAGCCTTTTCCATTATTGATGTTTTTTGAAGCATCCATTTTGATAAAATCATGCAGCGAAATAAACTGCCCATTGTATTTCTTGGGTGTTTCATAATAGTAAGCCTCATCGGGAAAAGAAAAGGCATTCTCTATTCCTGTATAACGATTAACGTAGGCACGAAATACATTCTCATATTCACTATTGACCATGATTTTGTTCTTGATACAGATATATTCATAACAGCCCATATTAAGATCGTAGCTTGCCAATGGATATTTACCTGCTATTGTAGCAGCCGTATTGCCCGAGAAAGTGGTTTTGAGTACGCAACCTGTAAGGTTATAGTTACTACGGCTTTGTTTTTCGAGCGTTTCTATTTTTGTGAGGATCGTATTGGCCATGGCCTTATTAGTGACTGTACCTAACGCATCCAACCAATGCGCTTTTTGTTGTGGCCATTCGCAATGGGCAGCATCTATTTGTTTTCCAGATAGAGTTTCAAGGTTTTTTGCCGACTGGCAATCTTGTGCATTCCCCTGTCCGGTAATGCAACTCCAGCCTGTTTCTATATTCATATCCGAAATGCTCGGCGCTGTAGCAACAGTTACTGCTCCTTTTACCAATTTATCCCAATCGGTATTAAAATTTTTATTAGCTGATGCAGAAGATGCCCTTGCCTTGGTGATAACCACAATTCCATAAACACCTGTTTTTTTATCGGTAATGGAAAGCTGGATACCTGCTTCATTTTTTTGTTGTTGCCAGCCTTTGGGGTAAGTAAAAGAAACCACATCGAAAGTTTGCTTTTGGGCATAAGCAAAGACGGAGAGCACAGAAAGCATTATAATGAAAACAGTTCTTTTCATACCTTTTGTTTTAATGCAACATTAAAAGTGTTTTAACTACCATTTCAAATTATTAACATCTGACCAGTTTCCTGTTGGCTGAACAGGTTTTCGAGTTTGGTGATGTATTAAAAATTATCCCAAGTCCGTGCGGCAATGGTATCCCAGCCCGATTGGCTGGTGGTTTGGTTACCTTTTAAATCGTAACTGTAATAAACCCAACCAATGCGGCTGGCTTTTAGTTTAATTTTGCTTTTTCCGGTTGCCGCATCATCGGTACAGTTTAACACTTTTACATCCTGCAAAATTATTTTACGGGCTGGTTTTGACATTGTTTGCGGATTTCTTGTGGTTATCGTTATTTCTGTTTGTGCAATAACAGGCTGTGCTGTGGTTAGAACCACCAATGCAGCTTTATTAAGGTCGATTTTTTGGGTGCTTAAGTTATCTGTAACTTTTACGGCATTCGTTGAGGCCCGTTTTAGCGATGTTGTATTGGAAGGTGCCGTCATCAGGTTTCTAAAATCTACGATGTAGGTTTCAGTAGGCACTTCAATTTCAATGGTGGCGGTATTATCAGAGCCACCTGTATAAGAAGTGACAATCAGTTGTTTTTCATATCCCTTGTAGGTAGCGCTCCCCTTAATGGAGCTTCCATCGCTTTTGGTAAATTTACCATAAATATCATTGGCTTGCGCAAAGAGGTTCGTAAACGCAAAAGTGATAAGGAGAAAGAAAATTGTTTTCATGATTTTTTGATTTTATATGGTAAAAGTAGCTTGATAGGGAACTGATTGCTATCATTAAAAAAGATGAATTTTACCGTGTAGGCATAAAAAATCATTAAAAAAGAGGATAGAAAATGTGATTCGACAACATTTAATTTGCATTGTAGAAAAATGTAAATTACGGTATGAAACCATAACGAGCAAACGCTCGCAATCAGAGGTCAATATACCATGATAGCTTCATTACTGTTAAAGACAAATTATGTTCTGATGAAAAAACTATTAACAAGCCTATTGATACTATTGTGTTTTCTAAATAGCTATGGTCAAGATCTTCAAAAAATTGACAGTCTTAAAAGATTATTGAATAGGTCGAAAGAAGATACCAGTAAGGCAAAATTACTTTTTGCCCTTACCTTGGAATATGAAGACCATGATATGAAAAAGGCCATGGCCTATGCTAAAGAAGGTGGGCGATTGAGCAATAGACTTAACTATACCGCTGGCAAGCTAAAGTACAATAAAAGAATGATGTACATATATGCAACATTGACACAGCACGATTCGGCTATATGGTATGGCAAACAAATCCTCAAAATTGCCACCGAAACTAAGGATTCCCTAACCATGGGTATTGCCTACTTTACATTGGGAGAACGCTACAATTTCAAATCGGATTATGAAACAGGGGTTGAATATAGCCTGAAAGGAGTACGTATTATAGAACGGTTAGACACTTCATCCAGAACAAGGGCCACTTTGAATGCAAGTATGGCCGCAAACTATCTAATGATAAAAGACTATAAAAAAGCTATTGAATTTGGAAAAAAAGCAGAATACCTCGATAGAAAAATTAAAAATTATCAACAGCTGACTTCTACTTTACTAAATCTGGGCAATGCCTACGATGCACTGGGACAGGATATAAAAGCAATTGAAGCCTATAAAGAAAGCTTATCGCTCTGCGATAAATACAACTTTCCAAGTTTTGTTGCCATGAGCTGTGAAGGGATGGTAGAAATTATGGATAGGCAAAACAAATTGGACCAGGTCAAGTATTACGCAGAAAAAGGATTGGCAACAGCTACTAAAATAGCCGACAACTTCAATATTATGTCTTGCTATCAAAATCTTTCTGTCTATTATTTTAAAACAAATCAATACGCTAAAGCCAAAGAATTACTTTTTAAGGCGCTGGATATCAGCCAGGACAATGATTATAAAGAAGCAAGAGGAACACTATTACAAAGCCTCTCTAATGTGCTGTATGCGGAGCATGATTATGCTTTAGCGTCTGAATATCAAAGAGAAGCTACAAAAATTAGAGAAGATATTTTTACTGAATCGATGGCTCAAAAACACGCCAATGAAGAAGTAAAATTTGAAACAGAAAAAAAAGAAAGCCAAATAAAGTTACAAACAGCAGAAATACGTCAAAAAAATATTCTTAATTACTTTTTAATCGTTGGAACCATTGCTTTTCTTGCCATTTCTATACTCAGCTATCGTAACTATAAGCACCGGCAAAAATTGCAACAGGCAAAGATCGATGAATTAGAAACAGAAAAACAACTTACTGCCACTGAAGCCGTACTGAAAGGTGAAGAACAGGAACGCACCCGACTGGCCAAAGATCTGCACGATGGGCTTGGTGGGATGCTAAGTGGCATAAAATTTTCACTAAATAATATGAAAGAGAATTTAATAATGACGCCCGACAATGTACACGCTTTTGAACGCAGTATAGATATGTTGGATAGTTCCATTAAAGAAATGCGCCGTGTAGCACATAATATGATGCCTGAAATTTTAGTAAAATATGGATTAGATACGGCATTAAAAGAATTTTGTACAGAAATTGATCGTAGCGGGGTGCTGCACGTAAACTACCAGTCGGTGGGGATGCAAAAGGCAGCCATACGCCAAACAACAGCAGTTACTATCTATCGAATTATACAGGAGCTGCTGAACAATGCTATTAAACATGCAAATGCCAAAAATGTACTGGTACAATTGCATCACTCCGAACAGGAGAAACTATTAGCGGTTACCGTGGAGGATGATGGAAATGGCTTTGATACTAAGTTACTCAAACAATCTAATGGAATGGGCTGGCTGAATATCCGAAACCGCGTTGAGTTTTTAAAAGGTAGCATTGACATTCAGTCTTCACCCGGGAAAGGGACTTCCGTTATGATAGAAATTACAATTTAAGGGCATGCAATGAAAACAGGCGTCTTTGTAGTAGACGACCACTACATGGTGATAGAGGGTATTCGTTCTTTGCTACAGAACCAAAAAACACTTGACGGGCCGTGCCACCAATGCAGAATCCTGCCTGAGTTCTTTAAGATTGCAACAGCCCGATGTGATCTCAATGGATGTAAACCTGCCGGACAAAAGCGGAATAGATTTATGTGAAAAAGTCAAACAATTATACCCTTCTATTGCGGTGTTGGGGCTTAGCGCCTTTAACCAGCAGGCTATCATCAAAAATATGATAGATAACGGCGCTTCTGGTTATGCATTAAAAATGCCACAAAAGAAGAACTAATAGAGGCAATAAACAGTGTGCTCAAAGGCAAAACATATTATAGTTTCGAAGTCTTAAGTTCTTTGAGAAAACCTAAACCAATCAGCTCCTGATTACCCGAATGGAAAAAGAAGTACTGTTGTTAATCACCCAAGGGCTGACCAATGCGAAAACAGCGGAAAAACTCTTTATCAGCATTCCAACGGTAAATACAGACCGCAAAAGCCTGTTAGAAAAATTTGAAGTAAAAAACCCGGCCATGCTAATCGGTAAGGCTACAAAATCAGGGTTGATTTAGGTGTTAAGGTTATCTGAACAGCCAATTTTAGTGCAAAAAAAGGCAAACATGTAAAATTAGTAGTTTTTAGTTTTAGATACAATCATTAGATCATTTCCAATGATATGGCCACTTTTTACCAAAGAAACAATATTACCTGACTGGATTTTGGTGAGAAGGTTTTTGCGCTGTGAATCATCTGGTGTGCTAAAAGAGATTGTCGATATATTAAGACAGCTGGGAACCTGAATTTTAAACAAATGGGGAACGAGAAACAATGCCACTTTCGTCAAACAGTTCCCCCAGGACAAAGCCATACCGCCGGGTAGAATTCGCCCCCCCTTTAAAATATCATCTTTTTAGATGATGGTTTTAGCTTAAAATACACTTTAACTTCGATCAGTATAAAATTACATCATATGAAAAAGAACATGTTACTTTTAGCATCTGTTTTAGCAGCATCGGTTACACTTACCTCATGCGGCAACAGCAATTCCACCGAAAAGGACTTTAGTGTTGGTTTTGCCAAAGGCGTAAAAATAAGCCCTACCGGATTAAAAACGGTAAACAGCGGACTTAAGCTTACGGATAGCTATTTAACTGCCGATGGGGCAAGGATGGCAAGCAACCAGGTGGAGATAGGAAAAAAAATAGCAGTAGTTTTTGAAGGCATTGATGGGTTTAAGGCAACTGATGGCAAGGTATTTCCAAGCTTGGGTATTATTGTGATGGATAATGCGAACAATGTTGTGCTCCATTACGATGATCTGTTAAAATCTGAGACAGGCTATAGCGAGAAAGACGCATCCGTGCTGTCAGGGTCAGTAGTTATTGGTGACCCCTTAAAGAAAGGTCAGTCCTATAAAGTGGTGGTATCCATTGCCGATAAAAAAGGCGAAGGCTCTATTGCCTCCACGGTAGACCTAAAAGTAAACTAATCAGGTTTAAAACTAAAGTACATCATGGGAACTCAGCAATCAAATCAAAACCTTAATAACCAGTCCTATGACGGAAAAACCATAGCATTGATCAGTTATCTTACCGTAATAGGTTGGGTAATTGCATTTGTAATGCATGGAAACAACAAGACCAGTTTAGGTACCTTTCACTTACGTCAGTCAGCATTCTTAATGGTACTAGGGATAGGCATATATGCACTTCAATTCATTTTTATATTTATTCCCTACATAGGCTGGGCATTATCTATTCTATTGGGAATTTTGGGCATAGGCTTATTTATATTATGGATACTGGGGTTAATAGCTGCTATTAGCGGAGAAGAAAAACCTTTACCCCTATTTGGCAGTAAAATACAACAACTCTTAAGTGCAATCGTCTAAAATCAAACTGATGAAAACATTAAAATGTATACCCTATGTATTGGCAGTATTGCTTTTTAACCCTTCCTGTAGAACAGTCCCCATCACTGGTCGAAAGCAAATAAACTTGGTACCCGATGTACTGATCAGGGAGATGGCCTTTACGCAGTATGACCAGGTGATCAAACAAAGTAAAACGCTGTCGAAGGATGATGAATTAGCCAAGCTGGTCACCAAAGTTGGTCTTAAAATACAACTCGCTGTAGAAACCTACCTGAATGCCAATAACATGCCAAAAGAGGTAAAAAAAATGCAATGGGCTTTTAACACCGTTGATGAAAACATCGTGAATGCCTGGTGCATGCCCGGTGGTAAAGTCGTAGTCTATACAGGCTTATTGCCGGTAGCTCAATCAGAAACAGGTTTAGCGGTGGTAATGGGGCATGAGATTGCACATGCAATTGCCAGACATGGCAACGAAAGAATGAGCGAAAGCGTACTGGTGAGTTTGGGCGGTATGGCCATACAGGAAGCGCTAAAGGAAAAAAAGCATGAAACACAAGCCTTATTTTTGGGCCTATACATGATCGGAAGTCATTTGACCGTGTCCTTGCCCAATAATCGCAAGCAAGAAAGTGAGGCAGATAAACTTGGATTAATCTTTATGAGCATGGCCGGTTATAATCCCGAAGAAGCAGTTCCGTTTTGGCAACGCATGAGCGCGGTTCAAAAAACAAAAACACCAGAATTTTTATCAACACATCCATCGGATGAAAACCGGATAAAAAAATTATCTGCCTTAATACCTGAAGTAAAGGCACAATATTACAAGTCACCATAAAGGCGATTTAAATGTAGAGCAATTAACGATTTTTCAAAATCCTTGAAGAATTGATCAATGTTTAGTGCCAATCTTAAGTTTCCTACATAATGACAAATAGAAATGATCCAGATCATCGGTGAAATAGTTAGGATAATCCATAGGGCCTCTCAATGGCTAATCAATCAGAATAGTAAACTAATTAAAGGTTTGCAATATGGTTCCAATACTCAATCCATTCTTTTGGTGCGGGCTTCTTATTGAAGGCAGTTATCCCCCGGTTTGAAAATCCCGCCATCAATCATTTCAGCCAGCTTATTGGCAAAGGTTATGTAAACAGGTTCCTTCATAGCGCTATCCTGTTACAGTAAAATACACCAAACAAAAATCTGTTAAATATAGGGAGATTTCCGACTTACAACAAGTAAGTTCAGAATAAGCACACTGGGGATTATTCCATATGTGCTCACCTCTTTCAGGAAACGTGGTTCTTACCCGCCTTCAGAAAACACCAATGATCTGAAACAAAACCGGAGTGAAAAAGACATTGCCACCAAAACAGTCGATTCAAATTGACGCTGAAAATGAACAAAACATAAGTACGCTTTTAAAAAAATTGTGTTATTTTAACCCATATGGAAGAAATCATTGGCAAAATAAACGACCTAGTCTGGAGCAACGCACTAATTTTACTCTGCATGGGTGCTGGCATCTATTTTTCAGTCATCACGCGCTTCGTACAGCTTCGCTATATTAAGGAAATGATTGCCCTGTTGTTTCAGGGAGAGAGCTCAGCCAAGGGCGTCAGCTCATTTCAAGCCTTTGCCATCGCCATTTCAGGCCGGATCGGTACAGGAAATATCGCGGGCGTTGCCACTGCAATTGCCATGGGAGGTCCCGGAGCCGTATTCTGGATGTGGCTCATTGCCTTTTTGGGCAGTGCCTCTGCCTTTATCGAAGCCACATTAGGACAAATCTATAAGCAGACCAACAATGGTCAGTACCGTGGGGGACCAGCCTTTTATATCGAAAAAGGATTGGGGATGAAATGGTACGCCATTACATTTGCCATAGCTACTATACTGAGCACCGCACTTTTTTTACCTGGTGTACAAAGCAATAGCATTGCACTAAGCATGCACAACGCTTTCCAGATCCCCGTCGCTTATACCGGTGCAGCGGTTGCCATCTTGCTTGGATTAATCATTTTTGGTGGCGTAAAGCGGATTGGAAAAGTAGCGGAAATCGTTGTCCCTTTTATGGCGGGTGCCTACATCTTGATGGCCATCATCATCATGGTCATGCACGCCCATCAGATCCCGTCGGTACTCCTGCTGATCATCAAATCAGCCTTTAAACTGGAGCCCGCTTTTGCCGGGGTATTTGGCATGGCCGTAGCCTGGGGTGTAAAACGTGGCATTTATTCCAACGAAGCCGGTCAGGGGACAGCACCACACGCAGCTGCCGCGGCCGAAGTGAGTCATCCGGTAAAACAAGGACTTGTACAAGCATTCTCCGTATATGTGGATACTTTATTTGTATGTACCGCAACTGCTTTTATGATCTTGTTCACAGGGCAATACAACGTAATCAATCCCGAAGGTGGCTTTCTCGTAGAAAACCTGCCGGGCGCAAAGATCGGTGCCGAATACACCCAATATGCGGTAAACTCGCACTTCCCCACGCTGGGTGCAGGCTTTGTGGCAGTATCCTTACTATTCTTCGCTTTCACCACGATTATGGCCTATTACTACATCGCTGAAACCAACCTCAGTTACTTGGACAAAAAGGGCAATAAATGGGCACTATGGACATTGCGTATACTCCTACTTTTCGCTACGTTTTACGGGTCAATCAAAACAGCCGAAGCCGCCTGGACATTGGGTGATATTGGTGTAGGTATAATGGCCTGGTTGAATGTCATTGCTATCCTACTCCTGCGAAAGCCGGCACTAAAGGCTTTCCAAGATTATCAGGAGCAACGCAAAGCAGGGAAAGACCCTGTGTTTGACGCTAAAGCATTAGGTATTGAAAACACAGAGGAATGGTAATCATTGAACTTAGTTTACCCGGTAACGCGATTAAAGACACCCAATAATATGATACAAAAGTCACCTATAGATAAAATTATTGCCCCTGTAAGCCGTTTCATTCACCTGGAATACACCAGTGGCATTGTCCTGCTCATTAGTGTGATCATCGCCATTATTTGGGCAAATTCTGCCTACCATGATTTCTATGAGCACCTCTGGCACATCAATTTTTCTATTGGATTTGATGATTTCATCCTGAGTCATCCCCTGCACATTTGGATCAATGACGGCCTGATGGCTGTATTCTTCTTCGTGATCGGGTTGGAACTCAAAAGAGAATTTATGGAGGGAGAACTTTCCTCGCTGAGCAAAGCAGCATTACCCATGTCAGCCGCCCTCGGCGGGATGATCGTTCCTGCGCTGATTTATTATACCCTCAACAAGGGCACCGAGGCGGATCATGGCTGGGGAATTCCGATGGCAACAGACATTGCATTCGCTCTGGCCTTACTTTCTATGGCCAGCAAGCATATTCCTACCTCGGTAAAAGTCTTTCTTTCGGCATTGGCGGTAGCTGACGATCTCGGTGCGGTACTGGTCATCGCCTTTTTTTATACCGAGCAAATCCACTACCATCCATTGATTATCGCGGGTTGTTTTCTTGCCATACTGATTATCGGCAACCTGATGGGGATTCGCAACAGCACTTTTTACCTGATCATTGGCTTCGGCGTCTGGGTAGGCTTTTTATTGTCCGGCGTTCACGCAACCATCGCAGGAGTACTTGTTGCCTTTACCATTCCTGCTGTCACCAAGATCAATGAGCAGATTTATTCCAACAACCTGCGTAAGCTATCTTATGATTTTGAGACCGATATTCCCGAAAAAGGCGATTTAATCACCGACAAACAAAACAAAACTATTCAAGAGGTAAGGACCTTAAGCATGGCTGCAGAAACACCCCTGCAGACCATAGAACATAGCCTGCACCCTTGGGTTGCGTTCGGGATCATGCCCCTGTTTGCCCTATCCAATGCCGGCATCGTCATTGGAGCCGATTTTTTTAGTTCTATCGTCAATCCGGTTTCTATCGGCGTAGCAGGCGGCCTGCTCATTGGAAAATTCGCAGGTATTTTAGTATTCTGCTGGATCATGATCAAACTTGGCTGGGCTGCGCTGCCGGAAGGGGCGACCTGGAAACACCTGATTGGGGTAGCGCTGCTTGCAGGAATTGGTTTCACCATGTCTCTATTCATCAGCGGACTGGCTTTTAAAAATCCTGATTTTATGAATCAGGCAAAATACGGGATTTTGATTGCTTCTTTAATAGCGGGCATTTTGGGAACCCTTGTGTTGAAAAAAGTATCCAAATCATCCTGATCTAAACTGCCAGTACACCTTAGCGCTAAAGTGAAGGCGCAGCTTGTGCATTGACCAAAACCGTTTGTGTGGGATAGGCGAATTCAATTCTCTGCTTTTCAAAAGCCTCGAAAATATCCAGATGAGCCACCTGCATTTTGTCCATATGTAGTAAAATCATTCCCAGAAAGGATGATCAAGAAAATTATTGACATTGAAGAAGTTTGAATCTTTCATAATAGAAAAAACAGGACCTCCAAAAATGGAAATCAGCGATGGTCATTAACAGCTCCTTTAGGCTGAGACAAGGGGTATCCCCGATTAGAAAAAAGATCATCAATTGCTTATAGCTAGAACCCTAATAGTTCAAATAGCCTCAGGTAATGATCCTGATGAATTGTTTCAAAATACAAAAATAAGCATCACGCCAAGGCGGGCGGGATTACGGCAGCAAGAGTCTAAGCGAATCCGCCCCCAGCCGGCGTTTGAGCCAGGCAGACAATTTTAGTCTTTCGGCAGGATTAAGTGGCTTAGAAAAATCCGCCACTACCATTGTCAGGGTATCGCTTACGGACTTATCCAACTGCTGGGTCACCACGTTTGTTGCGGTGTAATTCCGCATCCCGGGATACAACACTTTAAGCTCCGACCGAATGTCGGGCAATGGTTTTTCTGAAGACGCAACCTGTGGGCTAACCACTTTAGCAGAGGAATCTTTTTTAAACACATCTTCCAGAATACTGGCTTTAATCTGTGAGAAATCAATCTCCTGCTTCGCATTCAGCCCCTGTCGAATCTTTAACGCTGTATTCTTCAATTTATAGTCACCCAATTTCCTGCGGATCGTATCTATTTTGCTTGGTGAAAGTTCATAACCAATCAGCAGCAAGTCAATTTCATTTCCCTTTGAGCTACTATACTTTAGCGACCTATTCACCACCTGGGTATTCTTAAATTGGAACTGCTCGCTAATAAAGCGCTGAGCATTGTTCTCAAAAATACTCTTATCCACTATGCCATAAGCCAGATAAATACTTGGCAATACGGCAATAGAAACGATGATCATGATGTAGCGGCTGACTTTTTTCTCGGTTTCCCGGTCTTCAAAATGTTTCTTGGCAAATCGCAGGTAACGAACAATCAGAAACGTACTGATACAGATAAAAACACTATTGATGAAGTACAGGTAAATAGCCCCCAAAAAATAATACAAATTTCCCGAAGCTAAACCGAAGCCTGCCGTGCATAAAGGCGGCATCAATGCCGTAGCAATGGCCACTCCGGGGATCACATTACTCTTTTCCTTTCTGGTCCCGGCCACAATTCCTGCAAGTCCGCCAAAAAAGGCAATAAATACATCCCAGATAGAAGGAGTGGTCCTGGCCAGCAATTCACTTTGTGCATCATGCAAAGGCGTTACCCAAAAATAGACCGCAGAAACTGCAATACTAATTATGGAGGCAATCAGCAAATTGCGAAGCCCCTTTTTCACCAGCTCAAAATCATTCGTACCCACCCCTAAGCCAATCCCCATAATCGGCCCCATTAGGGGGGAAATTAACATTGCACCAATTACAACCGCTGTAGAATTGACATTGAGTCCAATGGAAGCAATCAGAATGGCAAAGATCAATGTCCAGAGATTGGCACCAATAAAATCAGCATTCTTTTTAATAGAGAGCACCACATCATCTTCGTCCGCCCTATCCAGGTGCAGGTCAAAGCGTCGGGCAATAGAAAGCTTAATTATTCGGAACAGCCTGCCTGTCCTTTTATGTTGAGGTTCCGTCAAAGTGGTTGAGTTTTAATGAAGCACTAAAAGCTTAGCAAAAGCCAGTCCATTTTCTTATTTTAATTTAAATAGCGTAATCTTGCACACTAAACAAATGCTAATATTCCTTGTGGCTAAATGAACAGCATCAAAATTTTGGTGCGGTATATTATGCCATTCGACTAATTATACAGTTAGCTTAACACCTCATCTTTTGAACAAAATAAAAATTCGGCCAGCTGCATTTTACTGACTTAATGTTGTCATAATTTAACGTGGTGGCTGCATTTGTTGTTGAAAGGTGAACATAATAAACTCTGCAGGGTGGATTACCGCTACCCTTACTTGAACCATCATTATTTCATTAAGCAGATCGTCAGCATTCATGGTTATACCCAAGTCACAATCTACCGAAAAAGCATCTGAAGCTGTAGCGCCCATTAAATCTCCACCCTTGTAATAAGGATTCAGTACATACAGAGAATTCGCCACATCAAAATCCCGCTCCTTCACCTTCCCATGCTCCAATACCTGCAAATACTCCGACATCGGGAATTCATAAAAGGAATTGAAACCCGGAAACAAATCCCTGTGCTGATCCAGATGTGCATAATACAAAGTCACGGCATTGCAACTGATAAACACAAAATTTCGGCTAAAACACACCCCAATAGCAGTAAACAGCAGTACCACCGAAAAATAAGCTACTATTAATAGACGTTTGATTTCAAACCCCCAATCCTGAAAAATCCATAACGACCACTGCAAATTGGTGAATTGGTCAAATTTGATTAAATTCAGTTCGCTAATCGGCTACATTAAATGGCTAAAAAATTGAAAATTTGAATGAGCTGGGACATCATATTATTTAATTCCACACGGAAAATCGACTCCATAGCAGAATTGGATGAGTCTCAACTCGTATCAACAGATTTCTGTGCTGCCTTGGCAACGCATTTCGAAACCATAGTCAAAGACGACAATCATCGAGAAATCAAGGGAGAAGATTTTGCTATTGAGTATTTTAAGGATAATGAGCTGGTCAGCAACAAACTGCTGAACTTATACGGCGAGGCTGGGCTTTATGAATTGATTATCCTGGCTAGAATCAAAAACTGGCAAATATTTGATACAGGTAATGGATGCATGATTGATCTGGAAAATCCCGGCAATAATGGATACGAAAACTTCAAAGACTACCTACAGCAAGTTAACAGCAGATTACCTCAATAACAATCAATGTACAGCAAAAACTAGTAATACGTAAACTCATTAACCAGTTTATTTACGTTATAGATGGTAGTCTTATACTTTTTTACAGGCTTACCTTCAGCATTATATTCATAGTTGTACTGTTCTACATAATCTCCTGTTGAGGTAGACATTGTCATTTTTACACAATTGTTCCGAGAGAAGTAGACCAGAACATCTTCAGGCTCCCCAAGCTGATAATATGGATTAGGCTTGTCATCGTACTCATATTTCGTTTCTCCTGTGCTCAATAAATTCCTATCCTTATCGTAGGTTTTCGTCACTACCGTAATGATATTTCCATTGTTGTCAAAAGTTAAATGGTTCACCTGGTATTCATATACATACATAGGATCTTCATTCGGATCCCAGTACTCATAAGTCAGGAGCCTGCCAGAAGCATCATAAGTGTACCTCCCATTGGCTACATGCGGTGCATTCGGACCGGTAGAAACAGGTGTTCCAATCATCTCCGTAAAATTATTGCCCGTATAATGATACTGACGACTGAAGGCCAAACTTAGAGGGATACTGTAATTCTGTATGGTGTATACCTCCACCTTATTGAATTTACCATTCAGGTAGGCATAAGAAAACTTAGTGAGCTCATTACCGTCGACGGTATACAATTTGTTTTGTGCAAGCCCTTCTTTATTATAGTGGTAAGTAGTTAGATAACTATCCCCCGATACCGTTTTCAGTTTACCTTTGAATTCTTCTTTATCTGGACCCTCAGCGGCCGTATCCTTTTTACAGGAACTCAGTACAGCCGATACCAGGGCAAACACAAAAAATAAAGCGAATATTGATTTTCTCATGAGCGTTAACTTTAGTTTTTCAAACATAACAATAATTAGCCAAAACAGTATTTACTTCTACTGCTGTGCCTTACAAAGAGAATGCTTTAATTTAATTAACCTGGAGAAGCCATTTGTTGTTGGAATGTGATTACCATAAACTCTGCAGGGCGGATTACTGCGACCTTTACAACAACCGTCATGATCCCATTAAGCACATCATCACCAGTCATGGTTACACCCAAGCCGCAATCTACCGAAAAAGCATCTGAAGGTGTACTGCCCATTAAGCCACCTTCTTTCCAAACAGAAGTTAAAAAGCTTCCAATGATTGACTTCACAGCTTCCCATGTATTCTTATCATTTGGTTGAAAAACGTAAGGATGACATGCGAGTTTACAGGATTGCTCCAAAAAAGTCAAAGTTCTTCTTACCTGGATATATTTCCAATCCTGACTATTTCCATCCAATGTTCGGGCTCCCCAAACCAAAATCCCGATACCATTAAAAAAGCGAATGGCATTAATAGACTTACCTGTAATGGCATCCATGTTTAAACTGGCTTGCTGGCTTTCAGATAAACTAATCGTAAGCGACGTTGCCCCAACAATACTTACATTTGCAGGAGCTTGCCAACAGCCAATCTGATTATCGGTAATGGTAATGATACCAGCCATTGCACCACTAGGCGGAAGAATATTTGCAGTAACTAAAACCAAATTGGTAATCGCCTTATAGGTTTCACTTGCGTTTAGTAAAGCATTGTGATATTGCGTTACAGTTAAAGGAGTTCCGGAAGGACTGGCAATATTGGCTAAAATTTGAGCTGCTACTGGATTTGGATTACCATAAGGATTTAAGAGTGGTTCCAATTGTTTGGTATCCCCACCAAAAAGATTGGTATAATCGATATCGTTCGTCTGCATAATACTAGTGCCAATAAATGGGTAATAGGCTGCCCCATAATCCAAACCTACAACACCAGTATTGTTTCTAAACGTTAAAATATCTTGCATGTATAGACCTGGATCCGGGTTTCTACCTCCAATTACATCAAACAGACACATCGCAGTTTGTGTTTCTGTACACTGCAACAACATGCTTTTCATCAATGTGCCATTTTCTGCTACAGAAAGCAAAGTTGCTTCCGGGCAGATGTACAGCGTTGGCTCCTGCTCATTGCGCAATAACTGTAAACCTGCCATTAGCTCAGCTAACTTTACATTGGGATTAACCAACTGAGTACCGGAAATGATAGGGCGACCCAATGGCAGTCCATAAGTTCCTACAGAAACAATATACGCATCGCCTCCACCATTGTCATAAAACAGCTTAACGCTATTGTACAAGTAATAAATAGTGTTAGGATCAGGGAGTACCGAATAATAGTCACCATTAATGATCAGGTAATCAGGATCAACAGGCATCTCTTTCCGCAGTACCAAGTAACATTCAGGACTATATTGTTTAACCTGACTGGCAGGTGCTGCAGGATTCGGAAAACAATATAACGCCTCAAAATCTGAAAAGGAAGAAATTCTCTGCGGCACATTCATACAAGATTTCCCTTCATACATAGCCTGCGGAGTATAACCAATAAATGCAGGAACTGCAGTAGCAACTGGCGCTACTGAAATGGGAAAATCACTAAGCTTGCTCATATAAGCCCACCGAGACTGATCATTAGGTAAATTCATAAACTTCTAATTTTAACCTGTTTAATTTATACGTTGTACCATTCAATCTAAAAAAAATGAATCAAGAACAACACCACCAATAAGTCTTACCTCCTTTGGTATCCAAAAGAGATCTAAATCCGCTTACCATCCTAAAGTATCTAGTGGAGACGACCCCTTAGACGATGAGGATGGTTGTCCGTCCATCCCGCTTCAGCACGGGTAGATACAAAACATATTTTTATTTGCGCAAAGCCTACAGAGCAAAAAAACACACTACAGGTTCCATCCTCTTTGTTGGGAGTTAAGAACCATAATGCATCACCGACAGCCAGCTCCCGGGAGGAAACTCTGTTAACGAGTATATCTGCCTCGCCTCTGTCTGTTACTATAGCTATGAGGAAAGTCGCCTCTCCCATTGTGGGTGTCGCATAAATTCTTGCCATACCTGTTTTTTTTTAATTTCTACGGCAATTTAACTACAATTACTTAAATAAGTTTATACAAAGTGTTAAAATTTCAAGTATCAAAATCCTTTTACTAAGGGCTAGAATAGAACGTCTCTACATTTGAGTTTAGTCTTTTCCGGTTAAGTGTGGCAGTTACTTTAATCTCTATTTCTCTTTTCACTTAAACAATGGCCAATAAATGCTGGCCATTGTTTAACTATTAAGGATTTGCCATCCAAATCAGAAAACAACTACACTCCCCTTCTCTCCTAATCCTCCCCCTTGATCCCCTTATGCTGTCCAGGCAAACCATCCTCCTGATCCATCTTCTTTAAAATCGCCAAAATCATCTCATCTAAAAAACGCGTACGGCTCAAACGCTTACGACTGCGTAGCTCCATAAAACGCTTCGCAGGAATCCCGATACTCACCCTAAACTTATCCTCCAGCCAACGAAAAATCAAACCCACCCCAGCCGCACCATCGTTCAGCTGCCCCGTATGAAACAAACCATAACCCAACTCCGCCAGCGCAACTCCTCCACCTCCGTGCCCAGCGACCGAACATCCAAAGCAGTCCCCCCCACGAAGCACCGAAATCTTCTCCAGCAACCAAGCCTTCAAACGATCAAAGGCTATAAACTTCGCAAACAAATAATCCAAAGCAGTAGAAAAACTCGGATCCAGATCCGGCCATTCGGAATAATAATACTCGTACTCAGTTTCCCCCGCAAAAAGAACAAATGATCCAAATCATCCGCCCCCAAAATAAAATACTGATAATGCAACGCATACTTCTTAAAATACCGTTCCAGATAAGCAAGCTCCTCCGTCAAAAAAGTCACCTGCTTCTCCCGATCCCCAAAAGGAATCCCCGTCTCCATCGTATACATCTCCGCCAAATAGATCAAATGCCGATAAAAAGCAGGCTTAATCCTTTTAAAAAATAAACCTCAGTAGCCTCACTTTCAAAAGGAGCAGCAAGCACCAAAGTCTTCAGTTTAGCCAAAGCCTCCCTAACCAATTTCAAGCCCTGCACCAAGCGATCCAAAGGATCAGCCAACTGAACCTCAATCCGACCCAACTCCCGCTCCAATTCTGCAAGCATCCTTGCACTCGTTTGTTTTAACATAAGTAGATTCTTTTATGAAATAATACCCACAAAGAAATCTACAAACCCAAACAAATCAAGCACATACATCGCTAATACACCAATTGGGGAATAAACAAGAACAACCCCGAGTTAATCGACACCAATCAAGGATTTCATCAATAAACATACCGAGCTAAAAGCAGAACCGAAGAAAGCCCGGGGCTGTAGCAAACAATCCCAGGCTGATAAAATTTAACGACCAACTACCGAAGAGTACCCTTAGCTTGCTTTTTTAAACTTAATGCTTGTACTATTAGTATATCCTTTAGAATAACTTCCTTTCAACGAAGGGGTAATAGGAACCAATTCCACCTCCGCATCTACTCCTCCGGCATCAGTGATGGAAAATTCAACTTCAACTTCAAATTCTGTCAAACCATATTTATCGATAGGATTGACTGTTTTTGCAGCCTTAAGAACAGAAACTAGATATTCTCTATAGGCCTGAGTACTTTTATCGTCGGTAAATCTGGAATCTGAACCTGTAGCCTTTCCAAAACTAAAAACGACGGTTTTACCAGTGCTCTTGGTCTTAGAATAACTTCCCGACAACACCCATAACTTAAGCCCTACACCAGTTTCAATCTCTGTTGTGGTAGCAAACTTAAGGTCAATATTTTCAATAACGAAGCCTGTGTTCCCTGCCTCCGCCAATGCAGCCTGTGTCGCACCATATACTGCCGCAAAAGCCTTATTGATCTCAATTTTTTTAACGGTTGATTTTAGGTCACGTTGCGCACCGCAGGCGCTTAAGACTAAAAGCATAACGAAAGCTAGTAGTACGTGTAGATTTAAGTTCTTTTTCATGATGTTAATTTTAGATTTAAGGTTTTAAGGAGAAGTATTTTTGCAGAAAATTATCCCAGGAAAAATCCTTTACAAACTGAACCGGATAAATAGTGTTGTCATCATTGTAAGCCTGATCAAAATATACCTTTCGGCTCGGAAAATAGATTGCGATACCAAATGACCCATGAGAAGGCTTCGTGTCAGAATTTGAACGATCTGCACTGAAGAAATTGGCCACAACCATTACCTCAACTATCGTTTTGATACGACTACATACCTCCTTAATATTCTGATCCTTGGTTTTAAGGCTGAGTTGATTGACAAATCTTTTGAGGTCAATACTATGCACTTGTGGCTTGTCCACCGCATACTTCAAGCAATTATCACGTGCCGATTTGATGTTGTTAATTTCTGAATTGATCTGACTGATCAATAACTTTGACAATACTTCCAGTTGTTCTGATAAACCTGGAATCAGCTTCATATCTACACTAGATAGGGTTACCTTATTGAAATGAGCATAGGTCATCCTGTAGCTTTCCACAATATTTTTGGTCAGAAACACTGGAGCCATATCCGGATTGGCCGTCAACTTACTTAACCATTCTGCATAATTCCACCCTGTTCCTGGTTCAAGATCTTCACTGCCAATTAAAAAATCACATTTACCTTTTAGGCTATACGCTGTTTCCAGCATTGACATGAGGCAAGCGTCATATCCAAGAATATCAAACTCACTGCTTAAAATGTTGTCCTGTATTTCCTTATTGTACAAAAAATCATTGTCAGTCCGATCATGAGAAACTCCTTTAACCGGATTGGTCACATCATCAAATTGTATACTTGATGCCATAGCATCAAGTACCCCCTGACTAGGCTGATGAAATTCCTCCAGACTAGACATGAGATTGTTCTTTGACAAGTCAATGTTCATCAACTTGTCAATCAGCTTACTATACGAATCGGCAATCTTAAGCTGAGCAGAAGGAATGGTTGTAATTGATTTATTCAGGAAATCGCGAAAGTTCGTATAGAGCTCCGTCCAGTTTTCATTCTTTTTAGTTTTGGCTTTTAACTCCTTCGGCAAAACCGAAAAACTTTTTGCAGTAGCAAAAAGATCCTCCCTTACCTTATCCTCGGTGAGATCTAGCTTCTGAAGCTGAGCAGACAGGTTACTTTTATTTGCGGAAGTCATTTCAAACTTCACCTCATTCGCCGCAATAACCTCTCGCTTAAAATCCTTGATGTAGGCAAATTTAAAATCATCATTAAACTTCATCGGGTCAGCAAACCGCCATCCATCCCCATGATCCCAAATGACCAACAAATAATGCTCAGCCGGGTACTTCTCTTTCCCCCAATTGATAAAATTTCTAAGCACAACAGGATCACCCATATTTGTTTCCTTGAGGTCTTCCAGGGACTCAACAACTGTAGGTGTCATTCCCTGAGAAATTTTAAACCTCAAAGTCTGATCCCAGTCTCCATATTCATCCGTCCAACCAGGAGTCCGATCCATTTGTACCAATACATTGACGAGGTCAGAATTTGGCACCTGTGCCATTTCAAGAAAATCTTCGATTCCATGAGCTTCCAAATCATTATCCGCATTCATAAACACAAGGACAGTCCATTTGGCCTTCTGAGCAAACACTAGATAAGGGCTTAACCATAAAAATGCTAAGAAAATTAATGCTAACTTTTTCATCGACTAATTAATTAAAATTAATTATTGATCTACTTATAGTTAAAATTAACCTTAAAATGAACAGCCAACAATACCATGAACTTGGTATTTTAATCAAAAAAATAAAATTATTCTATTGACTTACACTCTGATGATAAGAAGTGATAATTCACCTATCCTCAATGCCACCTCAGCAAATAAATTAGTGAATTAAATTTATCACATATACTGTATATTTCGCAGATAGTGGTTCTTCCCCAATTTTGGTGGTCACGTCGAGTTCTCGGTTTTTCCTTCCACCGAAAAATATTCCTCGCACGACCGAAAGGCATGTTTTAGCGTTCGATGCAAGGCGAGGTTTTGTTCTACCACCAAAATTGGGGAAGAACCAGATAGTAGCCACTTCATTTCGGTCCAAACTGTGCACCCGAACTTCTGCCTTTAATTTCGGAAGTTATCTTTACCTTTAGACCAAATATATTCAAATCCCGAAAATTCACCCTTATCCATTTTTAGAAGAGCTCTTTTATTTTTAGCGTCTTGACTGATGACGGATAGTTTCAAAGGCTATTTTTGTGACCTGAGAGGAGATCGTGACCTCAGTTTTTGATAAATCTATGATCTGAAAAAGTCTTCATGGATTGGCTTCAGAATTTTGCAATGAAACGCAATTAAAGGCAGGCTAATTAATTTTTGTGACCGAAAGGAGTTTATTATCCCATAGTGCTTTTCTTGAGGTTAAAAACGGCTTAAAATAAGCCGACTGACCATTTTTCAACGAAATCAACTGATCATTTTGCGCCGTAATATGAGGCCACGTTCCGCGAAAGAGGTGGCCACATACGGAATAATCCCCAGATAAGCAGAAGAATATTGCGTAATCCTATTTCTGCTTTACATATTATTTATAACCTTCAGTATTTGACAGAAAAACCTTAATTTTCGGCGATGAACGCTGAAAATTAAGGTAATCGTAAACTAACAGAAGTCTATTATCTTTTAATTTTCATCAAATACTAGCTCGGCAATATTTACTAGTTTCACCACAACAACGTTTACTATTTTCACCACAACAACATTTACTAGTTTTATCCCAACAATTTTTACTAATTTTAACACAACAACATTTACTAGCTTTCGCATAGAAACAAAAATTGAATAAGTAATGGCAACACCAAGAGAAAAATTTGTCGAAGCGTTAAAATCATTAAACAAACTACAGGAAAAGAGCACAGTAGCAATACATACAGATGAAATTTCAAACAGAATGCATCGGGAACTACTTGTCAAAAATGGCTTCCTCAAAGAAGTAACTAAAGGTTGGTATATCGCAACTAACCCAAATGAACGAGAGGGAGACACTACATCATGGTATAGTTCTTATTGGGAATTCTGTGTTAAATTCCTTGAACATAAATATGGTTCTAACTGGTGTTTATCAGCTGATCAATCACTATGCATACACGCAGGAAACTGGTCAGTGCCACAACAATTATTTGTTAAGTCGCCGCAAGGAAACAACAAACCAACGCCATTGCCACATAATACGTCTCTATTTAACATGAAAGCAGAACTTCCTGCATCAGATCAAATGGTAACCATAAGAGGCTTAAGAATGTATAACTTCCAGGCTTCACTAATTTATAGCAGTGCAGGTATCTATAATAAAAATGGAATTGATGCCAGAACTGTATTGTCTCTAATAAGAGATGCTTCAGAAGTACTACCTATATTATTAGAGCAAGGACATACAACAATTGGAGGGAGACTAGCTGGTGCTTTTAGAAATATTCAAAGAGACAAAATAGCAGATCAGATTATAGATACGATGAAACAGGCGGGTTACGATATTCGTGAAAATGATCCATTCCAAACAAAAGTGGAGATTAATCTATCAGCCCGAGAACATAGTCCATTTGTCAATAGGATTAAACTGATGTGGCTCCAAATGAGAGAAAATATTATAAACGATTTTCCCCCAGCGCCAGGTATTCCAAAAGATCACGAAGCATACTTAAAGAATGTAGACGAAGTATATGTAACCGATGCTTACCACTCTTTATCTATTGAGAGATATAAAGTAACTCCAGAATTAATTGAACGGGTAAGTAGCGGACAATGGGATAATAAAGAGAATACGGAGGATAAAAAGCAAAAAGATGCAATGGCTGCCAGAGGATATTATCAGTCATTCCAGGTTGTCAAAGAAACCATCGTCAAAATTCTAAATAATGCAAATCCAGGAGTCCAAACCGATAAAGATCACCAAAAATGGTATCGTGAACTTTTTGACCCTAGTGTAAGTGCTGGCATTTTAAAGGCATCAGACCTTGCAGGTTATCGTAACAATCAGGTCTACATCGGTGGATCTAAGCACGTTCCTTTGAGTGTGGATGCAATGAGAGATGCAATGCCCATATTATTTGAATTGCTTGAAAATGAGCCTGAAGCTTCGGTCAGAGCGATATTAGGTCATTTCGTATTTGTATTTATTCATCCTTACATGGATGGAAATGGACGTATGGGACGGTTTTTAATGAATGTTATGCTTGCTTCTGGTGGCTATCCATGGACGGTAATTCCAGTTGAAAAAAGAGCAGAATATATGAAAGCATTAGAACAAGCAAGTGCTGAACAAGATATTAGCACCTTTTCACAATTTATGGCTTACTTAGTAAAAGAAGGATTAGCTGGAAAACCAGTAGCAGTGCTACCATAATCCAAAACATAGACTTTAGGTCCAAAACCTAATCTCTGGAAACTCATCAGACAACACTTCTTTCCCGCTCGATGATCCTCAAAATACTCACGAGCTCTGCTCAGTCCTGGAGCTAAGCCCCCCCTCATCACCGCTTTCTTTTAATATTTCGTTTGCTATCTCTACAGCTTTTTCGCGAACATGAAAAGAAAAAACCAACCGAGGTTTACATTGAAGTAGGCTTTGAAGAGCTTTCCCATTTTTCTTTTGTTTTCAAAAAGAAAAATGGCATATCACCCAATCAACTTCCATCGAAGTTACCTTAAAGCCATGCAGTAAAAAGAGCCATAGAGCAAATAAAAATTGAGCCATAGGGCAAACAAATCTGAAAAAAAAATGTCCTCCTTTGTAAAAGAAAATGATATAGAAATGGATATTTTAAAACTAAGTACAGATTGGGCTAAGGCGGAGGTATTTTCTGCCAAAATAATATTATTGCTTGCCTTATTGTTTTTTCTGGCAGCTATTGGCTTTTGGCAGTTGGGCAAAACTTCTATGGCCAAAGCTTTTATATGGCCAATGTTAGTCGCAGGTGTGTTAATTGTCGCCGTTTCTGCTGGTTTATATTTTGCCAATAAACCTAGGATTACAGAATTTGAAACCGCCTATCATACCGATACAAAAGCATTTATCGAAAAAGAAACAGCACGCACAGCTAAATCTCAAAAGGAACTGGCTATGGTTTTCAAAGTGCTTCCCTTTATAATTATTGCGGCTGCATTATTGATCATGTTCGTTGATTCACCCAATTGGCGAGCCATTGGAATTACAGTGATCGCAGTAATGTTGACATTGATGTTTATTGATAGCAATACCAATGCAAGAAACAGTGCTTACCATCAACATTTATCAGCTGAAAGACCATGAATGAAAAAGTAATGCCGGTAACACGGATTTTGGAAGACAGCTTCGTTTATTCCTGTAGTTTTGACCAAACGCGCGGTTACGAGCAATTTTTGCCGCATCATGTATTGTCTATTCAAATCTCCGGCGAAACTCAGATCCAACATCAAAATGGCTTATTGATACTCAAGGAAAACCAAATTCTTTTATCCGGAAAAAATCAATTGGCAAAAACCAAGAAAATACCGGCCAAGGATAAAGCCTACACCAGTATTTCAGTCATCCTTACCGATACGGCATTACGTAAATTTGCATTAGAAGCCAACATCGTTGTCAGTAAAAAATATACCGGCGAACAAATGCTTTTGCTTCAATCCGATGCATTGCTGAAAAGTTATTTTCAATCCTTGCTGCCCTATGTAGAAGAATCAAGAACAATAAACCAAAAACTGGCTGTTCTTAAAACAAATGAGGCTATTGAATTACTGTTAAACCTCGATCCTTCTCTGGTAACTTTTCTATTTGATTTTTCGGAGCCACACAAGATTGACTTAGAAAAATTCATGTTACAAAACTATCACTACAATGTGCCCATAGCGCAGTTTGCAAAACTCAGCGGCAGAAGTTTAGCCGCTTTTAAAAGAGACTTTAACCATATTTTTCAAATCTCCCCACGCAAATGGCTACAAGACAAAAGATTGCAGGAAGCTTATCAACTTATTCAACAAGGAAAACGAAAACCAGCCGAAATATATTTAGAGGTAGGTTTTGAAAATCTGTCTCATTTTTACAATTCTTTCAAACAGAAGTTTGGCGTAACGCCAGCTAACTTATAGCAATCGACATAAATTAAAATACAATGAATACCGAACAACAATTGCAACAAACAGCCGACAGACTGGCTATTCGCAACCTGGTAGATCAGTACGCCTATTGTGCTGATACCCGTGATGCACAGGGTCAAATGGCTCTTTTTACTGAAGACACCAGTTTCCTAATTTTCATGGATGCTCAATCATCCCAACCAACGCAAGTCATCAATAACAAAGCAGACCTTTTTCCAGTATTTGATAACCTGAATACCTATAATGCCACCATGCATTTCAATGGACAAAGTACAGTATTGAAACTCAATGAAGAAACTGCAACTGGAATCACCTACTGTATTGCCCATCATCAAATCCTAAAAGATGGAACACAAAAGCTAATGATTGCCCATATTAAATATCATGACAGCTTTGTAAAACAAAACGGAGCATGGCTTTTTTCGGAACGCAAGCTATTGGTTGATTGGATTGAAAACCAATAGTACTACCTGATACTTTCATGAGCCTTGCAGCAAGTCATTTTTGAGCCATACACAAAACTCCATGAACTTACAATTCAGGACTTTTGTATAAACTAAAAATGAATACCATGAAAACACTCGATAAAATTTACATCAATGGCGAGTTTGTAATCCCACACGGAACAGCTACTTTTGACCTGATCAACCCTACCACCAATCAGAAAACCGGGGAAGCTACATTAGGTGACGAAATTGACACTCAAAATGCCATTGCTGCAGCCAGGGACGCTTTTAAGACATTCTCAAAAACTACCAAAGCGGAACGGATTGCTTACCTGGAAAAACTGGGCTCCATTATAAGCAGGCGCGAAAAGGACCTAACCAATATAATGGTTGAAGAGTACGGTGGAACGTTCCAATTCTGCGCAATGGTTACACAAAATATGATCAATGATATTCATGCGATGATTGACGTACTGAAAGATTTTGATTTTGCACAGACTGTAGGAAACTCAAAAGTTTATTTTCAACCTGTAGGTGTCGTAGGAATCATTATTCCATGGAATATGAGCAACGGATTTATTGTTACCAAGCTTTCTACAGCCATAGCCGCAGGTTGCACCGTAGTGGTAAAACCGAGTGAAATGAGTACACAGCAAACGCAGGTAATTGCTGAATGCTTTCATGAAGCCGGATTACCAAAAGGTGTGATCAATTTTGTAAATGGATTGGGAGATATTGTTGGCAAAGAAATCACCCGTAATCCAGGTGTATCAAAAATCGCTTTCACTGGCTCGACGACTGTCGGTAAAATAATTGCAAAAGCTGCTGTTGATTCCATGAAAAGGGTTACACTGGAACTGGGTGGAAAATCACCTAATATTATTTTGGATGATGCGAATTTGAATGAAGCCATTCCAATGGCCATCTTTGCTGCCTACTTAAACAGCGGACAGGCTTGCGCAGCAGCTACACGTTTATTGGTTCCAGAAAACAAACTCGAAGAGGTAAATGCAATAGCAAAAGCCACAGTACAAAATATCAAAGTTGGCGACCCTAAAGATGCCGACACTGGTGTAGGTCCAATGGTTAGTAAGAAACAATACCAACGTGTACAGGATTACATCAGAATTGGTATAGAAGAAGGTGCAACACTACTGGTTGGTGGTGAAGGAAAACCCCAAGGCCTGGAAGATGGTAATTTTGTAAAAGCAACAATTTTTACCAATGTAAAAAACAACATGCGCATTGCTCAGGAAGAAATCTTTGGACCGGTATTGTCCATTATTCCCTATAAAAATGAAGAGGATGCTATCGCAATAGCCAATGACACCAGTTATGGATTAGCTGCTTACGTAAGCTCTGCCAGTAAAGAAAGGGCTTATCACGTAGCCTCTCAAATTGATGCAGGCAGGGTTTGCATTAATGGTATTTCACACGATTCCAAAGCCCCCTTTGGTGGGTTCAAACAATCTGGAATAGGTAGGGAATACGGAATTTTTGGTTTAGAGGAATACCTGGAGCCTAAGGCAGTTTTGGAATAGATACACTTACACCTACCATAACTTATCCTATTTGCAAATATCAAAAAACAGAAACAATGACGACAGACTCCTGTCCATACATTCTATGAATGTGTTCATTTAGCTTATTCGCCATGTAAATTACCAAACTCCAGCATCTAAAAATCCTAAGTCCCCATTTGTGCTAATAATTAAATGGGGTGCTTAGGATTTAATAAAAAAATGCCGCTAATTTTCGACAGAAAGGTATAAACAGCATGGCTGTCTTTTAAAATTAGCTTTCAAAAAACTTACGCATATGCTGGATATGAGTAAGATCATCCATTGATGTCCGGTCTTTAATCCATTCTTTTGCGTCAACACCTACCCCATACCGAAATTGTGTGGAACCGTCTGTTGCGGCTGTTAAAATCTCTGTTGCTACAACTTCTGCAGACGAAATATTTTCCGACATTTTTCCTAACTTGTTTAAAGTTGATTCAACAAATCTATTGTAATCTGTAAGTTCCGGATTACTGGCAAAAAGTTTGGCTGCAGTTTCATGGAAAGGCGTTACCACACCACCCGGCTCAACAATTTTTACGCTGATATTCTGGGAAGCCAATTCGTATGAAAGCGCTTCCGAAAAGCCTTCCAGAGCAAACTTTGAAGAAACGTACATCGAAATCAACGGAAGACCGATTCGTCCGCCGGCCGAACTTACATTAATAATACCCCCTTGTTTTTGCGCTCTGAAATGCGGCAATACAGCACGGATTACATTCATCGTTCCAAATACGTTTACGCTGAACTGCTTTTCAATCTGTTCGGGTTTCAGCGCTTCAAAAAGGCCGTACTGCCCAAAGGCGGCATTATTTACCGATACAAATAATGTAGCACATTTAAAATCAACTACTTATAAAAATAAAGTAACACATTAGTTTCATCAAAAAACATCAGTGGTTATCTATCCAGTAATGTTGACAACTAGTGTAAATACACTGTATTTAAAGAGGTTATCTATTTAGCATAAGAAGACAATTAAAGAGAATAAGACCTCTTCAGTTATAATCTCAAACTGATGCGTAAAACAATATCTCTCTGAACAAATAGATAAGTTGCTGTCTTCTAATTTTTAGATAGTCATTTTTGCATGAATTTTAGTCAATAATCATGCAAAATATCGCTATTAATTCTTAACTTTGTTTTTGAAAGAAGAATATTATGTCAAAATTAGATGAGTTAAAAAGCCATTTAAGGAAAGGAAATATCTATAAGAGGGATGAGCTGCAAAAGTGGTCAAGTTCTATCGACAGACATCTTTCTGAGCTTACTGGTGACGGTATTTTGAAAAAGGTTGGCCCTGGGTTATACCATTTTCCGAAGAAGAACGCTTTCGGTTTTGAACCGCCTGCGGATCAGTTGCTGATCAAGAAATTTTTAGACAACGACAATTTTCTGATTACTTCCTTCAACGCCTTTAATGCTTTGGGAGTGGGAACTACACAGTTGTACAATAAGCAGATCGTTTACAACCATCTGCGTAGTGGAGATATTAGACTAGGCAACAAATTGTTCACTTTTAAAAAAAAATCGGCATTTCCACCGAAACCTACCAGGGAGTTTCTGGTAGTTGACTTAATCAATAACCTGGAATACTTAGCAGAAGATCAACCGAAAATACTTGAAAAGACCTTAGAAAAAGCGATGAGCTTAGATAAGCATTCCCTAGGGCATGCTATTGAGAAATATGGTACACCAAGAACAAGAAAACTATTGGCTACGGCCTAACCCACTTCTGGCACAGAAATATGAGTACAGCATTCCTACATCAACGAAAGGATTTTAAAAGCCTTATTAGTACATTATCTGCAGAGAAAGGCATACTTGAGGCCCTTGTCGAAAAAGATTACTGGATCATGCATGTGCTTTGTGGAATGAAAAACTTGGGCTTAGAGTTTGAGCTCAAAGGCGGAACCTCACTTTCGAAGGGGTTTAAGATCATCGACAGATTTTCAGAGGACATTGATTTACATATTACTCCGCCGAAAGCATTTATTGACCAGACTGGTATAAAGGTGAATGAAAACCCAAAATCCAGCGGCAAAAACATCGTTGAGAATCGAATGAAGTTCTTCGATTGGCTTAAAGATTATATCCGTATCGATGGCATCATTGCGGAGCGTGACACTGAGTTCGATGACAAGAACGGAAGAAACGGAGGGATCAGGCTTAAATATGATGGCTTTTTTGGATCTGTTCCCGGAATCAAAGATGGGATATTGCTAGAGGTGGGCTTTGCCAAGGTCACCCCAAATGAAAATGTTCATATCAGTTCATGGATGTATGATAAGGCCATTGAGGCTAAGCTTAAGATGACTGATAACCGAGCAATGGGCATTGCCTGTTATCATCCAGGGTATACCCTTGTCGAGAAACTCCAAACTATTGTTACCAAGTTCCGTGTGGAACAGGGATCGGACAGCGGTGGACCGAAGGTGAACTTTATGAGGCAATACTATGATGTCTACCGGCTTTTGCAGCGAGATGATATTCAGAAGTTTATTATAACACGGGAGTATTCAGATCATAAACTCGATTGGTTTCCAGAAATAGATCTTGATGTACCATTATCTGAGAAAGAGGCATTCACGCTCACCGATAATAAAATTAGGGAGGATTTTAAGAATCGTTATATCGCAACTTCCGGACTTTATTATCTAGGCCAACCAGAATTTGACGAGATATTAGGATATATACAAACTAATTTAAAAAAGTTAGGTTAATTTTGTAAACATTGCGATTGCCAAGGATAATTGTTTTATAGAGCATTCTCAATTGCCTATTCCGTTCTAATTGACGAATCGAAAAGCCTGTACCCAATTGGGGCTGAAATTCATTTGAGATAGACTTAATAAGGTATTTGCCATAATCTGCACGATCCTTACCTTGCTGTTCTTCCTCAAAAATTATTTTACCTATTTGCCAATACATCAAAACTCTTTCACTATCTACGGCACGAATAGCCTTTGATTGTGCATTGACTACAATGGCTTGTATTTGCTGTATGAGTCCCTTTTTTAATTCCATATTCAAACTTACGTAGAATTAGTAAAATAGTCATTATCATCCTATCTGGGTATTTCGCTTAAAGTAACTCATTCATTATGGGTCAAAATGGCCGAATGAACCATTGCCGGGGTTACCAAAAAATTGCATGTGTCGTCCTGCATTTACTTGTCAAGCAGCCCTTTCCTTGAGGCACTTGAAAGCCATGCCAGTTGTTATTAACCCAAATTGGCAAACAACAAAGATCCGGTAAGAATAAATCCCGGATCTTTGTCTATTGATTTTTTAGGATAAATACCCTCCCGTTAGAGATGTTGTCTGAAAAAACCAATCATAGCTTTATAGAACATGATCCTGTTTTCCTCCCTGATAAAGCCATGGCCTTCATCATATTTGACCATATAGGGCACCTCAACACCCTTTTTGCGCAAAGCTTCTACGATCTGATCCGATTCAAGAATATTCACCCTTGGATCATTCCCTCCCTGTACCACAAACAACGGGGCTTTGATCTTCTCGGTATGGAATATCGGAGAGACATCTTTGGCGATTTTGGCCTCCTTAAGATCATCAAGGTCGTACCATACATCTTTCAGCATTCCTGCAAGAGGTATCCAGTATTCAGGCATATTGTCAAAGAAGGTATAAATACTCGAAATACCGACATAATCTACCCCTGCCTTATAAAGGTCAGGCGTTTTGATGAGTCCCATTAAAGTGGCATAACCACCATGGCTTCCCCCATAAATCCCAACCCTGTCTGGATCTGCCCAACCTTTGGATATTGCATAACGGACGCCGTCTTCAAGGTCATCCATTATCTTCCTTCCAGCCTGCTTAAATCCTGCGTGGTAAAAAGCTGTCCCATAGCCATCTGAAATGCGGAAGTTAATCTGCAAGGTAGCGAAGCCCCTGCTTGCGAATAATTGGGTTTCGGGATTAAATCCCCATAAATCTCGCACGCCTTGAGGTCCGCCATGCGGATTGACGATCATAGGAACTTTTTCCCCTTTTAAGGCTTCTTTGGGTAGTGTAATATAACCATGAAGCGTTAACCCGTCCCTTGAGGTGAAAGTGATAGGCTGCATGACCGCCATATCCTCTTCTTTAAGTTGAGGCATAAGGTCATACATAAGCGTTGCTTTTCCTGTTTCCGTATCATAGCGGTAAAACCTTCCGTATTGCCGGTCACTGGTGACCTTTACAAGATACTGCTTTTCATCATCCGTACTACCCGTCAACTCGAACTGATAACCTTTAAACTGGGTCTGAAGGTTTTTATAAATGGTCTTAAAGAACCTACTTAGGGGCTTTATGATGTGTTTTTCCCCATCATATTCGAGGTAATCGATTTTCCATTTTCTGTTTGCCGACAAGGACAATTTTGCGGCATCATAATCCTTATCAGAAAAGATCTTTTTCAGAACCCTGTTCCTGCGCAGGTCATACAAAACGATACGGGCCTTGTCTGAATCATTATTGGTAAGTATGTAAGCATCATCAGGATTCTTTGAAGCATAGTTAAAAGATAAAATAGTAAATTTCTCATACCAGTTCATCGTGTTTACTAAGCGGTAGCCCGTGTTGCCCTCAGGCCTGTAGAAATACTGCATTTCTTTTTCGTTATGGATTTTCATGAATCCCCTAAGGTGCCCGTCCTTATCAAAATTATAGCTGTCGATCGGATCTTCCTTATCACTGAGATCATACAATTTAAGGGTCTCACCGCTATTGATATCTATTTTGTACGGTTCGAACCGCTGTTTGTTATCTTTATTCATCTTGACGATGATGGATTCCTTCTGCTCGGGAAGACGCTCCAATATTGTCGCCTTAACCCCCTCATAGGGGGTTAAATCCTTATCATTAGTGCCATCACGGTTAATCGCATATAAGTGGTAATTTTCGCTGCCACTCCTATCCATCAGGTACAGTAAACGCTCGTCCGTAGCCCAGCCGTAACCAATGATCACATCCTGCTTTTCTTCTATCGCCCGTGTCGTTTTCCCAGTTGCCACCTCTTTGATCATAACATGGTTTCGGCCCTGGTCATCCCGTTCCTTAAAGGAAAGATACCGGCCAGTTGGCGATAACTGGAAATCGGAAGACTTCGGACTAGCGAAATAATCCTCCACCTGGTACTTATGGTTCCCGATATCGGCATCGATAAGTTTCTGCAAATCTTTTGCGCTGGAAACCAGGGCAGGATTCCCGGGTAGTTTATTTGACTGTCCCCGAGTGGAAAGCGTCATTGTAACCAGCGTCAATAGAACGGGTAACAGTATAATTTCTTTTTTTAGTTTCATTATGGTATTCATATCTGTAGTTATTCATTTACCATTCTCCCGGCAGTTTTACCGAGAGAAACGTTCACCCCTGACCCAGAGAAAATTTGACAAAGCGTTGCCCAATCCTTAATAAATGATTAAAGGCACAGGCTTAGTCCGGAAATTTTTAATGAATGAAACCCCTAAGGTCAGGGATGTGAACGGTTGATGGGATACCCAGAAAGGGTAATGCTACTTAGAACTTTTTTATTTGTATTTAATAAAAGTTGCCTTTACTTTTTTGACTTTAGTATTGGTGGTTATGGAACTGCTAGAATAGGTGTTATTTTTCTTACCTGTACCTACCGAACCAAAATCGTTTTTGGTACTACCGGTAACTTCTTCGTCGAGTTTCATGATCACCCCATCTGCACCTTTGGCTTTCCCCAGTTCAATTACTTTTTGCTGCAATTTCTCCAATGAGGAGAAGCCTTGGTCTACGTCAGAAGTTCCCATAACTTCGTACGTTTGTTTTACATCTTTGGCATCCAGATACACATCCACATTTTGCGTAGCGGTATAGGTCTTGCCAAAATAAGGCGTCGCGCAGGCCGATGCCAATGTGATCAATAAAACTGCTGCTGACTTGATTAACGATGATTTTTTCATTTTTTTTTAATTATTAATTGATTGTTTTTGTTACATATTAATGTCTGGAGGTCGTTCTGGTTCCTCCCTATCTTTGTTCGTAATTACTTTACCCTTCATCTGAGACATAAAAACCTCACGATAGGTCTGGCCAATGGGGATCTGCAGAGGTGCGGATTGGAGCTGTACCAGATTACCATGGATCATCACAATAAAGGGAAGGGCGATGATAAATGATTTATGGATACGCATAAAACGTTCGCCTGAGAGCTTCTCCTCAATGCTGCCCAATGTGAGTTGCGAAGTAATCGGCTCACCTTCTCGGGTATTAAAAGTGATGTATTTTCCTTTTGCCTCAATATAAAGGATATCTTCCAGTTTGATTTTAACCAGTTTCCCCTTATACCCGGTCTGTACAAGTATAAACTCTTCCGTATTATCCTTTGTAGCGCTGTGAAGCTCCATTGCTCTCTGCGCAGCGATCAGAAACCGGGGGAAAAAGATCGGCTTCAAAAGGTAATCCACAACCTGGTGCTCAAAACCTTCAATCGCATATTCCCTGAATGCGGTGGTCAGAATCACCCTGTACCGACCGCCAAGCACCTGCAGAAACTCTATCCCTGTCATTTCGGGCATCTGAATATCCAAAAACACAAGATCTACCGATTCCGAATTCAACAGTTGCAACGCATCCCTGGTACAGCTTGCACTACCCACCAGTTTCAAAAACGGGGTCTGCGTAACATGAAGAGTCAATAGCTCAATGGCATGCGCCTCATCATCTATAATAATACAATTCATCATTGGACTAAAGGTTAATGGTGATTTCATTCATATAAAAATTTTCGTCCTCTTTCACATTGAACACATGTTTGATACCATACATGAGCTCCAGACGCTGCTGTACATTACTCAGACCTATCCCTTTTGACGGCTCCTTTGGTCCTTTCTTCTTTTTATTGCTGACCCGAAAATATATTCTGCTCCTGGTTGCCTGGAGCTCGATCGTCATCTGGTTTTTAGCATCATTCATATCCCCATGTTTAAAGGCATTCTCAACCAGGGTTACCAGTGAAAGTATAGGCACCCGAGCTATGTTATCTTCTATATGCTCTACGTAACAGATGTTTAACTGGTGGCTGAAACGAATCTGATTCATTTCAATTACCCTTTTCACCTGTTCAGCCTCAAGGGAAAGTGGTACCGTTCCAAGATCATCCCATTCGTCTAGCGCATAACTCATAATCTCCGAAAGCAGGTACACTGCCTTAGCAGCTTCCGGACTTGTGAGAACTGTTTTTGTATAAATAAAACTTAAAGAGTTGAAAAGAAAATGTGGATTGATCTGGTATTTTATTGCAGCAAGCTCGGCCTTAAGCTTTTGCTTTTCCAGGCCTTCCTTACGTTTTTGCATTTCATTAGCATTGATCAGAGTTGCGGAGAAGATGGAAATAAGCAGCATTGCAATATCAAGGCAGATTGCAGAAATAATAAAGGTACGTACCGTCAGGTTGCTGCCTGCCCGTGGTTCAGCCCCGATAATGTGGAAAGTATACAGATATTCATAACCCGTGAGCACCGCAAACAATAATATACATTTCAACAACGGTTTTTTCCAGCCCCCCTTTTCAACCATCGGCTTAACCAGGTGATAAATAAGGATATAGTAAACCAAAGTATCTTTAATAACAGAATGCACGAAGTTGATGTATAGTTTACTGCCCGTACCAAGCTGCGATAATGTTGTCTGTAATCCTTGAAGGGCAACTAAGGACAGGAATGCGATCACGCACCAGACTGTATAGATCACCAATATTGTGAGTATCTGCTTCCAGTGTTTTCTTAGTTGTCCCATATATCCTACTTATTTATTAAAACTTTCTTTCTTCAATTATCCTTATGCTGCAATATTAGCGTATATAGTTGTGCTGATAAAATTTTATGCACCAACAGTACGATTCGCCCCACAAACAATTTGTTTTGCGCTGAAAAATCTCCACCCGCCCCGGTCTGGCCCCCTAACCAAACTCCTCATCCAGCAATTTCAACATCCTAACCAGCAACACCCGAACCCGCATAGCCGTGCTCTGCACCACCTGCTTATACTTCGTCGTAAGGCTATTCGGTGAAATGACCCCGTCTCCTATTCCCGAGGTAATGATATGAAAATGGGATTTGGTGTGCCTGTTTCTAACTTAAACATGATGGCACTGGCACAGTTTAGTAATATCTTTAGTCAGCAGAAACCAAACTATACCCTAATTGAGGCGCTAGGTGGTGATTATATGTACGTAGACAATATGGATCCGGAGCCAACAGATCTGAACGACTAGCACAACTTTCCAAACGCGTTGCTTCTAGTATGCGCCAGCACCGTGTAAAAGTTTTGGGACTGATGGCTAAAGATGTTAAATCAGCAGATGCTTTGGCCGGCTATAAGGCTTTTGTGGATGCGAACGATCAGTTAGAAGGAATTGTTGTTATGCAATATTCGCCCTATGCCGGTGGCAATGGTGAAACCTACTGGGTAACCAACAAGCAAGGATATGACATTCCTGTTATTACTGTAAAGTATTCTCTTTGGAATTTTGGTTCACAAAATCATCAATTTGAAGGCACTCCTGCTTATGTAGCCAGTAAATTAAAAACAGATGATAAATCTCCGTTTTCTGTAATTGCGGTTCATGCCTGGAGTACGTTTAAAGATTTAGGATCGACAAGTGATTTAACAGCAGAAAATGCAAGCGGCGGAAATATGAAAGGTGTAGGTGCAGCTAAGTTATTGACCAATCATTTATCCAATGACTTTGAAATTGTCAATGTACAGGAATTGATATGGAGAGTAAGAAATCAATACAAGCCTGATCAGACCAGTAAGTATCTGAAAGCATATTATTAACATCAGCTAAAACTATCATCAACTTACTGCGCTATAAAAATGAACTTAGTAAGTTGATGGTAGTTAGATTTACATTAATCCAAATCCTTATAACTTTTTATGTTGATAGGTTCGTAATATTACCGGCCCTAACAAGCCGGATGGTTGCAACTGCGAGTTTTCATCCCAATGCTTCCAAGTAGTAAATGTAATTCGCTTTGAGTTACGGCTTGAAGTCTCCTTTAGCCAGTTTGGCCATGCATCTGGAATACCGTACTTGCCTTTTACATCTTCTGGATAATGCGCATCTCCTATCAAACGATTTGGCCATAAGTTGGTAATACGGATCTCGAGATCATTTTTGCCTATGCTGGCTACGCTGCTAATGTCAACCCTAAATGGAGCTTTCCAAAGAATACCTAAATTCTTTCCATTCACAATAACTTCTGCAATAACACCTACGCTTCCGAGGTCCAATTCCAGCGAATTGCCTGCTCTGATTACATCATGAGTTAATGAAAACTGCTTTTTATAAATTGCTGTTCCGGAAAAGTAACGTACACCTTCGTTGGTAGATAGAGGCCAGGAGATCAGTTTTTCAAACGTAGCTTTTGGAGGTGCTCCTAGATTTTTAGGAAAACTCACCTCCCAGGGGCCAAACAACTCAATTGGCTTGGGCACTTTACTGACTTCAACTATTTTAGCTGAACCAGTACCAATGGTATAACTTATTTTCCCGGAATATGGGGTAATCCATGTGGGTACTCCATTTTCGTAAGCAAATCTAGGTTTAGGAATATCCTGCTCAAGGTGAACTATATTTCCACCTTGAACTGAAACATGGCGTGTTTCTCCAGCAGCCGAATAAACCAAGCGAAGTTCTCTTTTGACATTATTCATTGCTGAAGTTATTCCAAGTATACTATCAGTGACTGTGAACATAGGCACATTTGAGCTAACCAGACCATTCACTTTCGCTGTAACATCATATATCGAATAGTTTGTAGGTATCCCTTTTAATTCTTTTGAAAACTTCCCGTACACTGCTCTGATTAATCGAAATTGTTCATTGTTTACCTTAATATCTTGTTTTTCATTTTCTACCAAACGCAATTGCTTTGGTTTGCCTCCTAATTCATATTCCACGCGCAACTCTTTTACTGAGCCGGGTGCCGGGTCAGCAGATGAAAGACCATTATCAGCAGAAAATTGAACGCCATTCTTAACAATCCGCTCAGCCAATGCCGTTGTAACATCAACAATCCCTTCAGGCAAGAAAGTGCCATACTCAGCTTTTATTATCTGAAGATCGAGAAGGTGCTTTAGTTGCTGATGCTCCATCACAGTCTTTTCACTGGTAATATGATTTGAAGGTACAGACTTGGTGTTACGGAAAACTACAAAAACAGCTCCATTGGAATTGAAAGAGATTGGGATACTGGTTGTATTACCTGGACCTTTCTTCCAAACTAAAATATCTTCAACTTCTCCTGTTTCGGGGTTCCATAACTGTGGTTTTTTACCCGTAACCCTAAACTCACATATTTCATTACGGCTTTCGATTTGCGGACTGGAAACAAAATAGATATCATCACCACCACTGATCCTGTGTATAAAATTGAGGTCTGCACCAGTTTGTCCGCCTGAAAAATCAGGAGCCAGATCCAGCTTCTTAAAAAGATCAGTTACTGAAGTATTAACTGAAATTTTGTTGTGCCATATTTCATCTGCAAGCCTGGTAACTTTTTCGTCGCAAGCCGGGTATCCATTAAGACTTGGAGATTTAGTAGGCTTGGTGCCTTTAACAATAGCACCAGCAAGAACAAGCTCTTTAATTTTAGTTAACAGTTCAGGGGTAGCCCAGGGTGTTTCAGGGAGGATCAACATGCGGTATGATAAGCCATTACGGGCATAAATCTTACCGTTTTTTGCAGTCAGGTAAGCCAATTGATCTGGTCCGATCTGATCATAATCGTACCCCAGCGCTTTAATGTCAGATCGTAAAACAGCATCATTCGGAGAAGATTCTCCCGTAAAAACCAAAACATCTGCCGAACTTTTCCCTTGTTGAAGTAAGAACTGCGAACGTGCCAGATAATTCATGTAGGCATAGCTCTGTTCCCACCAGGTATTTAAACGGCTCATTTCGACACCATACATGTGAAATGTTACTCCCGGACCAATATTCCACGGCTGATGCGCATAAGTATGAAATATAAGGCGGTTTATACCTTCAGACCATACGTAGTCACCTCTTTTTTTCAGGGTTGCCGGATGGTTAAGCCATCCTCCAAAGCTGGTAAAAGACTCGGCCCCAACAATAGAATTACCTTTCAGGTGGGAGATAGACGCTGCTAATTTTGTAGACTCTAGATAAACGTTATTGCCGAGCCAAAATTCACCCATAATGATATCACCAGATGCTCCTGCTTTAAAGGAATCAAATGGACCGCCATAGGGCTCAACAGAGAATTTCATCCCTTTTTCATGACATAATTCACTAAAATATCCATAGTAATTTTCAGCGATCAGATCTCCAATTGTTTTACGGAAGTCCCATAGAAATCGTTCAGTGACCTCACCACTTTCTACATAATAGCCAGCTAATGTTGGCAAAAAAGGCATGCAGTCATAGTTGCGTCTTTTCTTAAAATCCTCCCGAAAACCTGGTGTCCAGTTATTACATCCTACCTCATAGCTATCTATTAAGCAATTAGTAAGTGAAGATCCAACAAGTGGGCCCAACTTATCCAATATCGGCTTTATTCCACCTGCCCAATAGGCATCAACTGCCGAACGGCTCATCTTATTAACTTCAAGCCCCTTTCCTCCTAAACCGGTGGGACGGTTCTCTGTACCATTTGCAGTATGACCAAATCTTAAAATTGTCCAATCTCCTGTAGGCGCATTCCAGCTCAATGTACCATCAGTTGACATTTTTGACGTCAGGTCAATTATTTTTGATTTGTCGATTACTGAAGACTGCACTATAATTTTATCGCTGGGATCCATATGGGTTTTGAAAGAATCCCCTGTAAGCGCTTTTAGCGCTAACTCATCGATTCGCTCTTTACCTTTTGGTGTTGGAAAGGCAATTACAGCTATGTCTTGATAATAATTAAGTTTTGTTATGGGTTGCGGTAGTTTTTGATGGACTGTGCTGCCTCCTGTAAGTTGAGTTTGACTGAAAACAACTGTTTGCATAGCATTTTCAGGCGTTACCCAGGGACCACCACTAGATGACCAGCCGGCGCCGTTATTGAAGCCAAGTTCAAGTCCTAAGCGTTTGGCTTCGTAAGCTGCAAACTGGAAAAGCTCGAGCCATTTTGGGTTTAAGAATGTTGCCGGCCCTTCAGGATATCCCTGATCAACATTAAATACCTGTGCTTCCTGTATGCCTACTCGTTTCATTGCTTCAAGATCAGCGGTAATACCTTCTTTTGATACATTGCCGTTTATCCAATGCCACCAGGTACGTGCCTTTGCTGAAGCCGGAGGTTTTTTGAAGCCAGATAATAAAGCATTTTGAGCTGTTGCAGTATGTTTAATAAGGCATACTGCTAACAGAATTATTAGAAAAAGTGATCGGTTCATTACATTTGATTAGTTCCCGCCAAGATAATGACAATGTCAGAATCAACTATCCTTGGCTATCCTGTTTCCTAGTTGATACGCAGTTAAACAACATAAGTTTTAAGTGTACACAAATTTCTTTGAAAGCATTTAACTAGCTAAGCCGCATGGTTATTTAATTTCATTAAGTTGTTTGTTAATATGTTATCTATTCTCACTAACTATTTACAGAAAGTACATTTTTATGGGAAAAATGAAAAATTTTCTATTTCTACTCTTGGCACCTATATCCAAGCAACTTTAAAAAACATAATGGATTAATCAATAAACAGTTCGTAAGATGGAAGTGCCCTTACCCTAAAACATTTAGATGCATTTTCATGCCAACATATGAGGAAGTAAAGCCTAATTGTTCGTAAAAGAAAATTGCATCTGGTCTCTGTTTGTCTGTAGTTAGTTGAACCAGATGTGCCAGACTCTTTGCTCCTATCTACTTCCCTTAGTCGCACTGCTTCTATCTGAGCCCTAATTCCACCTTGATAAGTCAGATACTGTATAAAAATTAATTGCAAATTACCAACAATTTCTCTTTCCTGATTTTCCGCAATCATTAATTCTGGATTAGGATCAAGCTTGATATTTTCAAATGCAGTATAATATGATTCTGGAAGTGGTTCTCTACACGTAAATGCCTGTTTTTTAACTTATTTATTGAATAACTAATCCGGTTTGTATACGCACTTCATCTTCATTCCCCATAAGCCCCAACCATGGGTCATCGATCAAAAATTCTTTGCTATATTCCTCAAGCAGTATTTTCTCTTCAAAAGTACACTTGCCTGTACAGAACTTCTCATATAACTCGATATATTCTTGTTTAGTCATGTTTTTTTATTAAGACTTTCTATCACAATGGGTTTACAATTGTATAGGGCTTTTTTTTACTCCACACACACTGCTTTTAGAAGTATTTTATTGATTTGACATAAACACCTAATTATCAATAAGATATTTTTTATATATTATTTATTTCTTATGAGAACCAAACTTGATTGATGAAGACCCATGGGTTGCCATCGCTGTTCTTTTAAAACGAAATTGGAAAAGGTCGTATGTTACTACCTAGTCTTATCATTCAAGTCTGTTATTTAGTTTTTATAATTTCTTTCAACGCAGCTGTAAAATATTCGATCTCGTCGAGGCTATTGTAATAGTGCGGTGATGCCCGAATTACCCACTTAACACCCTTTTCGTCAAAATCTATCAAACCGTAGGCTCTGTAGCTGGCAACCACATTTATCTTGCGTTTGGTTAATTCACTCACAATATGATTCGGATTTGCATCCGCAATATTGAAAGTTACTAATCCGCCCTGCATTGGTCCGCGATCCAAAATCTTAACATTATCTATTCCGGCTAATTCTTTTCTTAGCATGCCAGAGAGCAGTTTTACCTGCTGCCATATTTTGTCCTCCCCAATATGACGACAATATTTTATGGCCTCCATTGTACCGATAACTGTCGAATAGGCAAACTCCCAATCTTCAAATCGTTTGGCATCGGGTTGTTGTTTGTACGAGTCTAGGTTCGTCCATTCTGCGCCATGCATATCGATAAACATCGGCTCCAATCCTGCTTTAAGCGCATCATTTGATATATACAAAACACCCGTACCACGCGGACCACGTAAGAACTTCCGCCCGGTAAAACTCAAGAAATCACAGCCTAGTTTTTGGACGTCTAATTTCATCTGCCCCACTACCTGGCAGGCATCCAGAATATACCAGGTCTTATCACCTGCATTCTGCAAATAGTCCCGGTATATCTTTGCGATATCATCAACAGGCTGCATTAATCCCGAATTAGTCGGAATATATGTAATTGCCAATAACTTGGGGCGATGAAGTTTCAGCTTTTCTTGGAGATCGTTCAGATCAACCCCACCCTCCTTGGCATTGTTAATATGAATGATCTTAATGCCCAGTCTTTTTTGCAATGACAAGAACTGTATCTGGTTCGAAACGAAATCATCGTTGTCTGTCAATATTATGTCGCCAGCCTTAAATAAGATAGAAGATAATGCTCTGCTGTAGGAATCAGTAGCACTGGAGGTAAAAGCAATATTCGATGGTGTGCAATTAAGCAAGAGCGCAGCCTGCTCGTAAAAACCCCTTATAGCATCAGCCTTCAACGCCGATGCCTCATAACCTCCTTTTACTGCTTCAAGCATAATATGATCTACTTGTGCCTTTATCACAACTTCAGGCATCAGGGCTGCCCCGGCATTATTCAAATGGACCACACTGCGACAGCCTGGCGTTTCATTTCTAAAAGTTTCTATTTCTGCATGGGTAAATATGCTATTCTTTGGCAACGTAAATTGTTTCGCTAAATCCATCGTGTATATCTGTTTAAAAAGTTTACATAAAAATACCATCACCCTATCGATTAATTTTTGCGTATTTCTATACTTTAGGAATTTTTCACCTTATTTTTGTCTATAAATGGGTAAATAATGCATATTATGGATGAGTACGATTTGAAGCTACTGCGGTTGCTTCAAAAAAATAACAGGCTAACTACAGAGGAACTTAGCATCGAAGTAAACCTGAGCCAGAGTGCAGTGCAAAGGCGTATCACCAAACTAAGGAATGAAAGGATCATAGAAGCCGATGTTTCGATAATTTCGCAAAAAGCTCTGGGCCTGAGTTTCACCTGTGTGATTGATGTAATACTTTACGAAGGAAACACAAAGGCGATCGATTCATTTAAGGAAGAAATGACGAAATGTCCCGAAGTTTCATTGTGCTATTACGTCACAGGTTCCTACGATTTTGTCTTGATCGTGAACACAAAAGACATGGAGCACTTTGAAGAGTTCCAAAAGACCAAGCTGATGGACAATCCCCACCTAAAACATTTCTATACCCACGTGGTGATGGATAAGGTAAAGACAAATTATGGCCCATCGGTTTTATGAACAATTTCTTCTGTGGATGGTTGATCAAATGCCAGTGCAGGCAACTCATAGATGTTAAACTAGACAGCCTCAGCTGCATCGGTAGAAGCAAAAAGACCAAATTCCGCGAAAGTAGTGGCCACATATCGAATAATCCCCACATAATCTACCAGATGATTTTCACACCTGATTTTTAGGAGAAAAAAGCTACAAATGCGCTACAAAAGTCAGAAAAACAAAAGGATAAATCCAAAAATATGGACAAAAGAAATTCACATAACTTATTAACAATAAGAGATTTAGTTGTCGATACCTGTCGTAATCATGCAGTAGTTGTCATGGATTATTTACCAATGCACATATTGTATTTGGCTGTATGTTAATTAATTACGAATTGTAAGCAACAAAAAAGCTTCGTAAAAGAACATCGGTGGTTATCTCTCCGGTAATGTGGACAACCCTGTAAATATACTGTATTTAAGTAGATTAGCTGTGCAATGGAATGAAACAGTTTAGGAGAGTGAGCGCTGTTCATTTAAAGATCAAAAAATACTTGGAATAGCAGCGTTTTTTTAGGTGATATTTAATATGCTTGTAGTGTGGTGTTTAACTATCTCTATTTAATGTTTGTCTTTATGGATAAAACACAGTTTTATCGAGAAAAATCACATCTTGATTGTATATTTCGGGGAAAGTGGCCTCCTCATTTCGGACCAAAATGGCCGCTAGGCTGTCTACCGGGAGTGGTAGAAAATGCTCCGGGAGCATGTACAAATATAAATAATTCCTTCCAACCCTCTTTGTGCTACTGACCAAAAGTAGCATAACCTCTCTGAGATAATCTCCAATCACATCCACTAGCTACAAAAGCCTTTTTAATGATTAATCAACCAAGCGTTTTGAGCCGGCTTAAAATAAGCCCATATAAACGATCCAAATCTCTTGCACAGACTCCTATCCCAAAGTATAGCAACATATTCACCTAGAGGCCGCGAATAGCCCTCAAAAGCGTAAGATAATTTTTAGACTACAATCCAAAAAACAGCCTTCAAATAATCAAAACGGCCACTTTGGCCCGAAATAATGCGGTCAGTTTGGAATGAAATGAGGTGTCAGCTTATTTCCGAAATCAGCGGACAGTAATGCCGAAACATGCAATCTTATCAACTTCCTTTCTTTTGATAATAATCTTTCTAGCTGAAAGCCTAACTGCTTTGATTTTTCCGCTGTAAATGAGACTGTAAATTGTTCTTGTGCAGAGATTGACAAGTTTTGAAACTTCTTTAACGGTGAGAAATTCTGCTACTGGGGCCAAGCTTGTACCTGAGGTAGCTATAGTTGATTGTACCTCAACTTCAGATACTTTAATTTTTTGCTCACGAATCTTTTGTTTGCCATGCCTGCTATTACACTTAAGGCTACAATACCTGGTTACCGTCGTTTTTGCAGTAAAAGTATTCCTGCAATATTCACAAATTCTTTTGATGGATAAATTAGAACTCATTGCTATATAGTTTAAGGCCTTCTCCATCTGTTCTCCGCACATTTTGTTCACTTAATCATCGGTCGTTATCTCACCCAGTTTTAGCGCCATTTAGCGTAATTAAGATGATTTAAGTGTAATTAAGATACATTAAGCGCAATCATTTACCCTGTACATTTTTGAGGGTAAAATTCTCGTGCTTGAGATACAAATGAGATACAAAAGTGTGCAAAAAAATGCCAACTATCCAAGAAATTGGATAAGGTTAAATCATATAAGTTATTAACAATAAGTGATTTAGTTGTCGATACCTGTCGTAATTATGCAGTAGTTGTCATGGATTATTTGCCAATACAGAACTTGCTAAATATATTCTCCAACAGGTCATCAGTAGTAACCTGCCCTGTGATTTCTCCTAAATAATACAAGGCCTGCTTAATATCCATGGCTAAGAAATCCGAAGTTACCGGGTTATCCAAACCATTGGCAACGCTATTTAAAGCTGTCTGTGTCTTTTGCAACGCCTCAACGTGTCTGATGTTCGTTACCATGGTGTGATTATCAGATAGCTTATCTCCTACTGCAGTATCATAAAGTAATTGCTTCAATTCCTCGATATGCTGATTCTGCTTAGCGGAAATAGAAATAAACGAGATATCCGAAGGGAACTTAAGCTCTTTCAAGCGATCACTGTAGGAAAGATCCATTTTGTTGGCAACAGCTAAAAACGGAATACCTGGCTTGTGCAAACGAGCAATATCATCATGTATTTCAGTGGCCGACATATTAACCACGTCAAATAAATACACCAATAAAGCCGTCTGACTAATCTTCTGCATGGTTTTTTCGACACCTATTGCTTCGATGGCATCAGTAGCTTCGCGAATACCCGCCGTATCAATCAATCTAAAGTTGATGCCACCAATATTTAAAAGTTCCTCAATTGTATCACGGGTAGTTCCGGCAATTTCACTAACAATTGCCCTGTCTTCATTTAAAAGCGCATTTAGCAAAGTGGATTTCCCGGCGTTTGGTCTACCTGCAATAACGGTATTAATCCCCTGCTTAATTACATTTCCAAGCTCAAATGAGCGGATTAACTTATTAATCACAAGGGTGATTTTGGCTATTAATTCCTGTAACTGATCTCTGTTTGCAAATTCCACATCCTCTTCAGAAAAATCAAGCTCAAGCTCAATCATAGAGGCAAAGTGAATTAATTGTTCGCGCAATATGTTCAGTTCAGTACTGAAGCCACCTCTTAACTGATTCATAGCTACCTGATGAGCAGCGGCAGAGTCCGAAGAAATTAGGTCGGCAACAGCTTCAGCCTGAGATAAATCAAGTCCCCCATTTAAAAATGCCCTTAAAGTAAACTCACCGGGCTTGGCCGCACTTGCACCTTTTCTTATCAGCAAACTAATAATCTGCTGAATAATATAATTAGAGCCATGGCAAGAAATCTCGACAACATTCTCTTTAGTATACGATTTTGGAGCTACAAATAAACTCACAAGAACCTCATCTATAACAGCATTGCCATCCTTTATTAAACCAAAATGGATGGTGTGCGACTCCTGAGTCAGCAAATCCTTGCCAATAAAAACCGAGTTAGTAATAGCTATAGCATCTTTGCCTGAAAGGCGAATAACGCCAATTGCGCCCACTCCTGGTGGAGTAGATAAAGCAACTATGGTTTCGTTTGTGATCATTTGTTCTGTATGTATATAGATTTTACTAAAAGGGTATTTACTTGCAAAACTAGCCAAACATTTCATACCTTTCAGCGTTACTTAATGAAAAAAACAAATACTTTACCTATGACAGACATGCCTCTTACTGTAAAACGATCAATCGAATTATTGGGTCTGGTTCTATTAGTCACTATTTTAGTAGTTGGTAATAGCATTATCATGCCGGTTATAATGGCCTTCTTTATCAGTATTGTAGTTCTTCCAGTTTACCGTTTTTTAATCAGAAAAAAACTCCCGGAAGCAGTTGCAATCATACTTCCTATTCTATTACTGGTGATCTTAATAGGATTGCTGGTATGGTTTTTCTCTGCTCAGGTCGGCATCTTAGTATCCGATTTCCCTCAGATAAAAAACAATGTGAATATACACCTGAAAGCATTAAGTAATTGGGTAAGTAACATTAGTCATATCTCAACAAGAGAGCAACTTAAGTTTATAACTGAAAAGAGCGATGATCTAATAGGAATGGCCGGTAAAGCTGCTAGTGGTGCGGCTGTTACGCTGAGTTCTGTATTCGTTTTTGTAGGCCTACTCCCTATTTACATCTACCTGATGCTGTTCTATAAGGATATCTTGTTACGTTTCACCTTTATGTGGTTTAAACCGGAGCATCACCCAAAGGTTAAGGAAGCAATTTATGAAACAGAATCCATCATCAAAAGCTATCTGGTAGGGTTATTAATTCAGGTTAGTTATATGACCGTTTTATTGGGTGGAATCCTTTTTCTTGTCGGAATTAAGCATGCGCTATTGATTGGGGTTATTTTCGCTATTTTAAATCTTATTCCATATGTTGGCGCCTTAATTGGCAATATCATTGGTGTTCTATTAACCCTAACCTCCTCAACAGAGCTCTGGCCTGTAGTTACCGTATTGCTAGTTATTGCCGTTGTTCAGTTTCTCGACAACAACATATTGATGCCAAGAATTGTGGGCTCAAAAGTGAAGATAAATGCTTTCTTCGCTATTCTAGGCGTAATTATTGGAGGTAGTATCGCCGGAGTTTCCGGAATGTTCCTCTCCCTTCCGGTAATTGCAGTGTTAAAAGTTATTTTCGACAGAACCGTTACTTTTAAACAATGGGGTGTTTTGCTCGGAGATGAACGTCCAGAAAAAAGCCCAATGACCTTTGCCACATTCCGGAAGAAAAAAACAGCTGCAGTTAAAGCAGGAACCGAAAAATAAAGGTATAATTGTATCTAAACTAACCAGATACAACCAACCAAATGAACCACTTAACTCAAAAGATTGTATTGCTTTTTCTTGTATTAGGCGTTGCCTCCGGCTGCAAGAAAAAAGAGATCCCACTTAGTAGTGCCAAAGAAATAACAGCATTTAAAATAGAAGCTGTTAATAATCCAAACGCACTTAAGCTTGATATAGGAAGCGAAATAAGTGGCAACAGCATTGTGCTTACTGTTACAAAAGGATTAAAATTAACCGAACTTAAAGCCACATTCACTGCAACAGGAAAAAGCATTACAGTAAATGGAACAGCGCAGAAATCAACCCTTTCTGTTCTCGACTTTTCCAAACCTGTAAAATACTTAGTCACAGCTGATGACGGTAGCCAAAACACCTATACAGTTACCGTTAAGGAAGTTGATGACATTGGACTCATTATTAAGACTTTTACTTTCCAAAAAGCACTCAATTCAAACCTTACACAGGATCTTAATTTTACAATATCGAATGGTAATGCTACAGCAAAATTAAAGTCCCCATCCAGAAAACTTATTGCCACATTTACTACCGAGGCTGTTGATGTAAGCATAGATGGAGTAAAACAGGAAAGCGGTAAAACAGTTGTTGATTTTACCAATCCTGTAAAATATATCTTAACATCTAAATACGGCGCCAAAGCCGAATATACCATGACTGTAGATTGGGAGTCTTCAGTTCCACATATCTATATTGTAACCACCGATAATGCGCCAATTGTTTCAAAAGACGTTTACTTACCAGCCACAATTAAAATTGAGGGTTTAGGCGCATTCGACGATTATACCGGCACAACAAGAATAAAAGGCAGAGGAAATTCTACATGGGGATTCCCTAAAAAGCCATACCGCTTAAAACTAGATAAAAAGGCGTCTCTATTGGGTTTAGCTGAAGAAAAGGATTGGGTTTTACTCGCAAATTATTTAGACCCAACGCTCATGTTTAATGCTGTTGCCATGAAAACCGGTCAGCTGCTGGAGATGCCTTATACCAACCATATTATCCCTGTAGATGTTACTATAAACAATACCTATGTTGGAAGCTATGCATTCACTGAGCAGGTTGCCGTTGCCAAAAACCGCGTCAATATTGAAGATGGAGGAACACTATTAGAACTTGATACCTATTATGATGAGCCATGGAAATTTGAATCAGGAACGTATAAACTTCCGGTAATGATTAAGTATCCTGATTTAAACCTTGAAACTGAAGTTACGCCCATAAAAAATGAATTTCAACTCATGGAAAATGCAATCTCTTCCAATTCATTTCCAGGTAATAACTATTCAGATTATTTAGATATAAATTCCCTGGTTAACTTATTTATCGTGTGTAATTTAACAGACAACGAAGAGCTTAATCATCCAAAAAGTCTTTACATGTATAAGCCTAAAGAGGGTAAATATGCCTTTGGCCCCTTATGGGACTTCGATTGGGCTTTTGGATTCGAAGGCACCGGTACTCATTTCGAGAAATATGAAAATTCTCTTTTATGGAATTCATCATCATCACTAGGTACGCAATTTTTTAAGCGCTTGCTTACCGATCCGAAAGTTAAAACACTATTTAAGCAAAAATGGACGGCTTTTAAGGCGAATAAAATGCCGGAACTAATGATGTACCTAAATAAATACGCAAGTACAATCGAGGCTTCTCAGAAAAAGGATTTCGAGAAATGGGGAAATAGCAGTGGTGATTTTACAGCCGACTATCAGAAAATGCGAGCATGGTTAGTAAAACGTGCAGGTTATATTGATGGCCTTGTAGCTGGCTTTTAACAAAATAGGCTCAGCACTAAAACTAAAGTGCTGAGCCTATTCCTTATATTCAAAAACAAATAATTACATTCTTTCTGGCACTGTGATGCCTAATATGTTCATTCCGGCTTTAAGAATACCAGCCGTAACCGAACTTAAATTTAAGCGATGCTGTTTAATTGCGGCATCCTCCTCTTTAACAATTGGCGGAACCTCATGATAAAACTTGTTAAACATCTTTGCCACCTCATAAAGGTAGTTGGCTAATGTAGCCGGACTATAAACCTTTGCAGCGGCAGAAATCTCTGATGGGTATTTAGCCAACAGCATAATCATTTCTAGCTCTGTTGGTGTAATAGATACCTCAGGGGCATTAGCATCTTTAGCATAGCCCCCTTTGCTCAACAGCGATTTAATACGGGCATGAGTGTACTGGATAAACGGACCAGTGTTGCCCTGGAAATCGATAGATTCTGAAGGATCAAAAAGTAAACGTTTTTTAGGCTCAACCTTTAAAAGGAAATATTTTAAAGCCCCTAAGCCAATTTGGTTATATAGCACATCTTTTTCTTCGTCTGTAAAGTTATTTACCTTACCTAAAACTTCAGTTTTTTGCTTAGCTGTGGCTACCATCTCGGCAATCAGATCATCGGCATCAACTACCGTTCCCTCTCTCGACTTCATTTTTCCACTAGGCAAATCAACCATGCCGTATGATAAATGATACAAGCCATTGGCCCAGGATTTACCTAATTTCTCCAGAATCAAAAACAATACCTTGAAGTGGTAATCCTGCTCGTTACCAACTACATATATTGATTTATCCATTCCAAAATCATCATGCTTCATTTGTGCAGTACCCAAATCCTGAGTAATGTAAACCGAAGTTCCGTCAGCACGTAAAACCAACTTCTGATCTAATCCATCAGCAGTTAAGTCAATCCATACAGAACCATCAGGTTTCTTAAAGAAAACACCTTTTTCAAGTCCTTCATCAACAGTTCCTTTACCTAACAAATAAGTGTTGCTTTCGTAGTAGTACTTGTCAAAATCCACACCTAAATTCTTGTAGGTTACATCAAAACCTTCGTAAACCCAACCATTCATCTTTTTCCAAAGATCAATAACTGCTGTTTCGCCTGCTTCCCAACCTAAAAGCATTTTTTGAGCGGCTATAATTAGTGGCGCATTCTTTTTTGCTTCGTCTTCAGTTTGGCCTTCAACTTTTAATGCCTCTATTTCTTTTTTGTATTCCTTATCAAAAATAACGTAGTATTTACCCACAAGGTGATCTCCTTTTAAGAAAGAACTTTCAGGAGTTTCGCCATTCCCCCATCTCTGCCAAGCAAGCATCGATTTACAGATGTGGATACCTCTGTCGTTTACCAAATTAACCTTAATTACCTCATAACCATCAGCCTTAAGGAGCTCAGCTACAGAATAACCTAACAGGTTGTTTCTTACGTGACCAAGGTGTAAAGGCTTGTTGGTGTTTGGCGAAGAATATTCAACCATTACCTTCTGACCGTTAGGCTTTATCGAACCAAACGAAGGATCAAGCAATTCTTTATTGAATAAATTTAACCAGTAAGCATCTGCAATAGTTAAATTTAAAAACCCTTTAATTACGTTAAATGCAGTAACGTCTTGTACGTTTGCTACTAAATATTCGCCCAATTCACTAGCTGTTACCTCTGGCGATTTCTTAGAAAACCTAACCACAGGAAACACTACTATCGTAATTTGGCCTTCAAACTCGCTTCTCGTGTCTTGCAGGTTAACCTGATTTTCAGGAATGTCCTGACCGTATAATTCCTTTACTGCTGCTATAGTTGCAGTTACTATATGTTGTTCAATATTCATGTTCTCTTCTTATTACCGAGTGTTTTCTATTCGTTTCTGAAAGCGTTAGTTGCTTTAATTAAAATCTCAAAAGCATGTTCAGCCATTTGATTTTCTTTGTCTAATGTTGGATTTACCTCAACAATTTCGAAGCAGCAAACCTTTTGGTTTGTGATCAGCCTCGACATTAAGTTCCCCGCTTCCCGTTCTGTTAACCCCTGCGCCACTGGCGTTCCTGTGCCTCTCGAAGCAGTAGGATCAAGTGAATCGACATCAAAGGAAACGTAAATCATATCGCAATGATCCAGGTACTTAAGCGTTTCAATAACCGTGCGCTCTACTCCTCTTTTTCTTAGCTCAGCCGTTGTAACTATTTTAACCTTATTTTTCTTTAACAAATACTCTTCAGGCCGCTCCATGTCCCTTGCCGAAATCAATACCAGATCCCGGTAGTTGATTTTTGGAGCAATATTACCTACATTTTTTAACTGATACCAATAATTGATGGTTTCCTGATCAAGCTTATTCACCTTCGACTCAATATTGTCCTCATCAAGAGCCATCGCAAGCGGCATTCCATGCATATTTCCAGACGGTGTGGTGTATGGCGAATGAATATCTGCATGTGCATCGATCCATATTACCCCCAATTTAGATTTTGGAAAGGCAGCTTTGATACCCGCAATGGTACCTGCCGCAGTACTATGGTCGCCTGCAAGTACTATCGGAAATTCGTTTTTATTCAATGTGGCGTTTACCTCATCGCTTACCCGCTCAATCATGGTTAAAATCCCCGAAATCCGCTTTGCAAACGGACTACCGGTGGTTTCAAGCAATAAATGATTCTCATTTGGAACCTCTACAGTTTTATGTTTTTTAAAGAAACGACTGCCAAAATCCAGTGCTGCAATCTTAATTGCATCCACTCCTAAACTCGCTCCCCGTGTGCCGGCGCCGATCTCAGATTTTACCTCAATAATTTTTAAAGTCTTAGTCATAAAAAAAATACGGGTGTATTTTATAAAGTGTTTATCTTTGGCAACAAAATTAACTCATTTTAATTTGCCAAACCCTATAAATAATAGTTCAAAAATATAAAAAATGCAGAGTTACTCCGAATTTCTTGATCTAAGTGTTGGTTTTCCTCAGGAAGGTTTCAGCGTTATAGACGACGAATTATATTTTCAGGATCTGAATTTAATGGAAATGATTGAAACCTATGGTACGCCATTGCGTTTTACTTACCTTCCATTAATTAGTAAAAAGATCCAACAAGCCAAGTTGTTGTTCCAAACGGCTATCATCAAGAACAACTATCGCGGAGATTATAAGTATTGTTATTGTACAAAAAGTTCTCACTTCCGTCACATTGTAGAAGAAGCACTTAAAAACGGCATTCACTTAGAAACTTCATCAGCCTTTGATATGCCGATGATTGAGGCATTAGAGAAAAAAGGTGCCTTAACAAAAGACATTACTGTAATATGTAATGGTTTTAAAACCTACCAATACAAGCAATATATTATTGATATGTTGCATGATGGCTATAAAAACATCATCCCTGTTTTAGATAATAAAGAGGAATTTAACCTTTTTGATGATGAGGTTGAATTGGATACACCGTGTAACCTTGGTATCCGTATAGCGGCTGAGGAGCAGCCTGATTCGCAATTCTATACTTCAAGATTAGGGGTGCGTTTAGAGGATGTGATCGATTTTTACAACAATAAAATCTCTGCCAATCCTAATTTCAGGGTAAAACTATTGCACTTCTTTATCAATTCAGGTATTACAGATTCTCCGTATTACTGGAACGAATTGGAGAAATACGTTACGCTTTACTGCAAATTCAAGAAAATTAATCCTGAACTGGATACTTTGGATATTGGTGGTGGTATGCCATTTAAAGATTCATTGGTATTTGATTTCGATTACGAATACATGGTGAATGAGATCGTAAAAAGGATTAAAGAAATTTGTGCTGAGCACGATGTTGTTGAACCGGATATTATTACTGAGTTTGGAAAATACACAGTTGCCGAAGCTTCTGGTATTTTGTATAAGGTATTAGGTCGTAAGCAACAGAACGACAGAGAGAAATGGTTAATGTTGGATGGTTCGTTCATCACTAATCTTCCTGATGTTTGGGCACTAAACCAGAAATACATTTTGCTTCCGATAAACAACTGGGATGCGGAATATGAAAGAGTAAACTTAGGCGGTATTACCTGCGATGGTCAGGATTATTACAACCAGGAAGCACACATGAACAGTGTGTTTATGCCTAAAACACGTAAAGTACAATATTTAGGTTTCTTCAATACCGGTGCTTATCAGGAGGTTTTAAGTGGTTATGGTGGTATCCATCATTGCTTGTTGCCAAGTCCTAAGCACGTAATTATCCGAAGAAACAGAGATGAGACATTCAACTTTGAAGTATTTGGAGAAGAGCAAAACAGTAAGCAAGTATTAAAGATTCTGGGTTACACCTAGGATTTCTCTTGTGCAAGGTTCTGGCCTTCACCAGAATAACAAAAACAAAACAAAGAGAGTGATCATGTTTTATGATTCACTCTCTTTTTGTATACGCTCCATTTTGGCTTTGAGTCAGTGCGCAGTGCTTTAACAATGAGCGCACCTTGACTCCACCTTTTTCCTAGTAAAACGTGGACTAGACGTGGACTGACTCCAGCTAGATTCAGAACAAAATCCGAACTATACCCAAAAAGAAAGGGTGCATCTTTCGGCGCACCCTGTTCTCCCTAAAAAACCAAACTTTAACCTAATTATGAAACCTTAATTTCTTTATTCTGAGATTTTACTTCGTCTTTACCGATCGTGATGTTTAAAACCCCATTTACATATTCTGCAGTAATCTTATCTGCATTTACGCTTTCAGGTAATACAAATGATCTTGCAAATGAGAAGTAGTCAAATTCTCTGCGTGTATAATCTTTTTTATCTTCTGTTTCGCTCGTTTTTTTCTCAGCCCAAACAGAAAGTGTATCTTTCTTTAAGTTGATTTGAAAATCTTCTTTGGTTAAGCCCGGAGCAGCCAATTCAATTTTGTAATCAGTTTCGGTTTCTAAAATATTTACTCCCGGTACTTTGTTTATAGTTAAGTTTTTATTTATTGCTTCACTAAACAAAGAGTCGAATACATTGTTAAAGTAAGGTGCGGTGTTCCTGGTTCTGTTGTTGAATTTTACTAGTGTCATCGTTTATGTCTCCTATTTTTTAATTTAAATTTTATATTAACCCTATAATCAACTCCTATACCAACCCATTTATTTATGATTTTTAAGACATTTTGGCGCAACAAAACAATTAAGCAAGACAAAACGACAGACATAGTGAATCAAATAGACAGTTTTAAGTATAAAACCAACATTGAAACACGGTTTGCTGATTTCGATATGATGGGCCACGTGAACAACGCTACCTACTTTACCTTCATGGAAATCGCCAGAGCTAAATACTGGAAACAGGCAATACAGTGGGACTGGAAGAAAACAGGTGTTGTAATTGCCCAGGCATCTCTTGAATACACTACTCCTGTTTTTCTTGAAGATAAAATCAGCATGTACGTTCGTACCTCGAGGATTGGAAAGAGTAGTTTTGATCTGGAATATTTACTGATCAAAATGGAACACGGTAAAGAAGTAATTTGCAGTAAGGGAAAAACGGTATGTGTAGCATTTGATTATGAAGCTAAAATTTCTACCCCAATACCCGAAGAAGAGAAAAACAAGATGATACTTTTTGAACAGCTCGATAGCAATTAACCGAGCTGTTCTTATAAATTAAAAGATCTTACCTGGATTGAGGATGCCATTTGGATCAAATATGGATTTAATTCCTCGCATCAGATTGAGGTTAACCTCACTATATTTTATAGGCATAAATTCTTTCTGCACCAATCCAATACCATGCTCGCCTGATATTGTACCACCTAATGCACTTGTTAGTTCAAATATCTCAACAATCCCGTCTTTGAGTTTGTTCTTCCAGTCCGCGTCGCTCATTCCAGCTTTAATGATATTGATGTGGAGGTTGCCATCGCCGGCATGGCCATAACACACACTCTCAAAGCCATATCTGCTACCTATTTCTTTGATTCCGTTGATCAGCTTAGGTAATGCGGCTCTTGGCACCACGGTATCTTCTTCCTTGTAAACAGAATTAGATTTAACCGACTCGGCCATGGTACGACGCATCCGCCATAAGTCTTCTTTTTGTTGGGTGGTATCGGCAAATAGGACATCTCTACACTCAAATTGTTCCAGAACCAGATTAACTTTTTCGCAATCTTTAAAAATTGTGTCCATATCATCACCATCAAATTCGATGAGAAGGAACGCATTTACATCTGGTTTCAGGTCGAATTTAATATCGTCGAATTTAATTACCCACTCTACTCCCTTTCTTTCCATAAACTCTAGTGCTGACGGAACAATTCCGGCTCTGAAGATTGCTGAAACAGCGGCGCATGCTTTCTCATTTTCGCCAAAAGAAGCCAGCATTAAAACGCTTTGCTGAGGTTTAGGAACAAGTTTGGTTACTATTTTAGTTACCACACCTAATGTTCCTTCCGATCCGATCATCATTTGGGTAAGGTTATAACCCGAAGCATATTTTAAAGTATTGGCACCTGTCCAGATAATTTCTCCGGTTGGCAGCACTACTTCGAGGTTTAAAATATACTCTCTGATGGTGCCGTATTTAACTACCCTTGGTCCGCCGGAACCATGGGCAACGTTTCCGCCGATAAAACAGGAGCCTTTACTTGATGGGTCTACGGGGTAAAGCAACCCGTGTTCGCCAACGGCATTTATAAAGTCTTCCGTTATAACTCCCGGCTCAACTGTTGCCTGAAGGTTTTCTGTATCTATATCAATTATGGCCTTAAATTTTTCCATTGATAACAGTATGCCGCCATAAATGGGAAGTGCGGCTCCGCTTAATCCGGTACCTCCGCCACGTGGAGTAAGGGGTATATGATTTGCGTTACATAATCTTAGTAATGCTGAGATTTGGTTTGCATCGGTTGGCTTAACTACAACTTCAGGGTAATATTTAAGGTCTTCTGTCTCATCATGAGCGTAATTTCCAAGGGATTCTTCGTCTGTAAAAACGTTTTGAGCACCTATAATTTGCGTGATTTGAGCTAGTATATCAGAAGTGATTTTAGTGTATTCCATGATACGCTTATCTTTAGTTTGTGGGTTTAATTGGTATGGTTAGGTTGTATGTGTTTGATGCTTTGGGTTAGTCTTGTTATGCACTCCCTCATCCTGAATTAAATTCGGGATGAGCAAATTCATGACGGCGAAGTGTATTTAAGTTGCACAAATGAATGTCCTATCTCGCCTGGCATTGGAGGATTGAGCTTCTTAATGCCCACTTCCGCAGTAATTACAAATGGATAATGTTCAATTACACGGTCTAAAATGCTTTTAACAACGGTTTCCAGCATTTTTCTGGTGCGTTTCATTTCGTCTAATATGATGCTATTCAATATTTCATAATTAACAGTTTTCTCCAGATTTTCGGTGTCTGTATCGGGCGTAAATGTAACCACCACATCAACCGTAAAATAGATACCTGTTAACTGCTCTTCAGGGTAATACCCATGTAACGCATAACATTTAACATCTCTTAAGGCAACTGTCTGCATATAGTTTTGAATACCACTCATTTTACGAAATTAAATTTTTGATCCGTTATAACCTGCCATTGTGCTAATTTATTACCTTTGATTACAATAGCTCTTTACGTAACCAAATATACTGGAAACAATGAATAAATCTGCCAAGAAAGACCTTTACGAAGCTCCCGATTACTATTTACTAGACGAATTACTTTCTGAAGAGCACAAACTGATTCGTGCTACTGCTAGAGACTGGGTTAAAAAAGAAGTGAGTCCTATTATTGAAGATTACGCCCAAAGGGCAGAATTTCCGAAGCAGATCATTAAAGGCTTAGGTGAAATAGGTGCCTTTGGCCCTACTATACCTATTGAATATGGTGGTGCAGGTTTGGACTATATTGCCTATGGCATCATAATGCAGGAGATTGAACGTGGTGATTCAGGAGTCAGGTCTACTGCTTCTGTGCAGGGTTCATTGGTAATGTACCCTATTTATGCTTACGGAACCGAAGAACAACGTAGAAAATACTTACCAAAGCTTGCTACCGGTGAACTGATGGGCTGCTTTGGATTAACCGAGCCGGATCACGGGTCTAACCCGGGTGGAATGGTGACCAATATTAAAGATAATGGCAGCCATTATGTGCTTAATGGTGCAAAAATGTGGATTTCTAATGCTCCTTTTGCCGATATCGCCGTGGTTTGGGCTAAGGACGAATCTGGAAAAATCAGAGGAATGGTTGTAGAACGCGGCATGGAAGGTTTTACAACTCCTGAAACTCATGGCAAATGGAGTTTAAGAGCTTCTGCAACAGGTGAATTGGTTTTTGACAATGTAAAGGTGCCTAAGGAAAATGTTTTTCCTGAAATAAGCGGATTGAAAGGACCTTTAGGTTGTTTAAATCAAGCGCGTTATGGTATTGCGTGGGGTGCTTTAGGTGCGGCTATGGACTGCTATGATACTGCCTTACGCTATTCTAAAGAGCGTGTGCAATTTGGTAAACCTATCGGTGGCTTTCAGTTGCAGCAAAAGAAACTGGCTGAAATGATTACTGAAATTACCAAAGGGCAGCTATTGGTTTGGCGTTTAGGTGTGTTAAAAAGCGAAAACAGAGCTACATCAGAACAGATTTCAATGGCAAAAAGGAATAGCGTAGAGATAGCCTTAGATATTGCCCGTAACGCGAGACAAATGCTTGGCGGAATGGGGATTACCGGAGAATATTCGATTATGAGGCATATGATGAACCTGGAATCTGTAGTTACTTATGAAGGAACTCATGATATTCATTTATTAATTACCGGAATGGATGTGACAGGTATAAATGCTTTCAAATAATTTCGTAAATTAACGCTCCTCAACTTTTTATACTTTTGTTATGTTTCTTTTAACGCTCCGAAAATCCTTAGGAACACTCCTATTGTTAGTGCTTGTCGTGTTATTTAGCGTTGTAAACGGCTATGGTCAGGGCAAAAACTTCTCCGTAAACAAAACTGAGCCCTCATGGATAGTTAAGATTGCAGAAAAAAAGGTTAAAACTCCGTTGAAAGATGTATCTGACGGCTTTTATCTATCTCTCTATGAGAACCAGAATCACGCAGAGCGTAAAGAAGAGTTTACTCATATCATCAGAGAGATCGTCTCGGATGCCGGAGTTCAAAATGGATCTCAACTCTCGGTTAGTTATGCGCCTGATTATCAGAAACTGATTTTTCATAAGGTAATTCTTTGGCGAAACAATGTGCCACAGGATCAATTGTCGGCAGTAAAGTTTAAGATTTTACAGTCTGAAAAAGAGCTATCCCGTTTTATTTACAACGGAACTTATGAAGCTTTTCTGCTACTTGATGATGTAAGGAAAGGTGATAGAATTGAGTTTTCGTACACACTTCAAGGAGACAATCCAATATTTGGAAAGAAGTTTTCATCAACCTGTTATTTTGAGGGCGCAACAAGTATCAGCCATGTTTATACCAATATTATTATTGATAAAAACAGGCAATTAAACGTGAAGAGTTTCAATGATGCTACAGCTCCAAAGATCACAGAGAAGGATAATCTGAAATTTTATGAGTGGGAAAGCACCTTAACAAAAACCCATCGTGGAGTTGATTATGAGCCATCCTGGTATAACCCTTTAAAAAGAATCCAGGTAAGTGAATATAAAAATTGGAATGAAGTGGTTCAATGGGGTTTGGCTGTGAATGATTACCCTGATTTAAAAACGCCTCTTCTTGATAAAAAGGTGATTGAACTGAAAGCAAAAGCCGGCAATGACAAAAAGAAGTACATTGAATTGGCTACCAGATTTGTGCAGGATGAAATCAGGTATATGGGCATAGAAATCGGGGCTTACTCCCATCGTCCTAACTCACCCGAAAAGATCTTGAAACAAAGGTATGGCGACTGTAAGGATAAGTCGCTGCTGCTCGTTCATTTGCTAAAGGCGATTGATGTAAAAGCTTATATGGCTTATGTGGATACCTATTTAAGAGATAAAACTATTGATTATTTGCCAAGCCCGTTTGTGTTTAACCACGTTATTGTGATGGTTGAATATGATTATTTTAAGACCTGGATAGATCCTACTATCTCCTATCAGCGTGGATCTTTTGATAATTTCTATTCTCCCGATTATGGGAATGCACTGGTACTGAAAGCGAATGTAAGTGGCTTGGAAAAAATAGAAAGCAATCCTGCCGGTAAATTAATTTCTGATCTTGATTTCAATTTGGCTGATACTACAGAAAATCGGATAACCACTTTACAGATTAAAACGACTTACACTGATCATTATGCAGATAATATAAGGGCTGAAATTGCTGAATCCGGAACTGATGGAACAGAAAAGAATTATCTAGAGTATTACACTAAACTTTATCCGGAAATTGAGACTAAAGCTCCATTAAAGTATGTGGACGATGAGAAAAACAATACTATAGAGATAACCGAAAGCTACCAAATCAGTAATGCCTGGGTTGACAATAGTGATGGTAATGACAAGCAATTCTTTTTCTATGGTGATTTGATAAGTCATCAATTAAGAAAGATTACCGGCAGTAAAAGAATTGCTCCTTTGGCAATTGCAAATCATGTAAATATTCAGCAAAGGATAGCTATCAATATGCCTTATGATACAGATTTGGGCACCGAAAACTTTAAGATAGAAAATGATAAGTACTATTTTGAATTGTATAGATTTCAGCGCGACAGGAAGGCGACTTTCGACTATACCTTCCGTACCATGGCTGGTGTGATTGAGCCTGACGAGATTAAAAATTATATAAAAGAAAGTAAACAGATAGATGAGTATTTGACTTACCATGTTAATCGCAAAGGATCAGAAATAACCGCCAATTCTGGTATTGGTGTTTTTACAGTGGTGCCTTTTATTATGGCCATTGTTATAACAGGCTTTTTGGTTTTCCTAGCTTATCGTAAAAGGACGGAATTTGATATTGAAAAGATTGCCTACGCTGCGCCAATTGGCGATTGGTTGGTGCTTTTAGGAATTAGGGTTGTGTACCTGCCTTTCCTTATGCTCATTAGTCCTTTGATTTCTGGTCTTTTTAGCAATAGTTTTTGGACGCAGTTGGGTGCTTTTGGTTCGTCTCAATGGGTAGTTAAAAGTGCCTTTGCTATTGAGGCTATAATTTATGGCTTTCTATTTTCATATGGTATTTATTGCGCAGTCTTGTTTTTTAATAAACGAACTAATTTCCCTAAACATTTTATTATACTTTCAATTTCGCATGTTGGATTTCTTATCTTTGACATCGCTATAGCTTTGTACGTTGACCACATCACCCAAACTACTTCAGCGGAGGCGAAAGGAATTCCGGGTCTAATGGGGACGGTATTGATGAGTGCGGTCTGGACCTGGTACTTATTGAAATCTCAAAGGGTAAAAGAAACATTTGTGTTTACTTATCCGAAGGAAGAATGGGAACAGGCATTAGCAGAATATTACAGCGAACAATACAGCGCTAAAACGACTACTCTTAAAGAAGTAGAGCGAATTGAAGATCAGGAAACTATGCCTGGAGCAGTTGAGTTAGAAGGTGGAGATCCTGAAAAAGGACGTGAATAATTATGAAAACATTTAAAAAATACATTTACTTGCCTGCCTCTCCTGAAGAGGTTTATTTGGCATTAACCAAAGCACAAAGCATACAGTTATGGACTGGTGCGGAGGTTGAATTTACAGAAGAAGCTGATACTGAGTTTTCTTTTTGGGATGGAGATATTACCGGCAAAAATATTGAATTTGAGCATGGCAAAAAGATCGTACAGCAATGGTACTTTGGTGAAGACAATGAGCCTTCAGTAGTTACCATTAAACTGCATGAGGATAAAAAAGGTACTTCATTGGAATTTGTTCAAACCAATATTCCAGATGAAGATTATAAAGATTTTACCGAAGGAATTGAAGGGTATTATTTAGGAGGTCTTGTTGACTTCTTTGAAGATTAACTTATTTCACAAGAAAGAAAGGCAGCATCTCAATGCTGCCTTTCTTCTTATTATTAAATCTGATCGCTGTAAACAGATCTGATTTCATCTCTAAGGTTGTATTTCGAAGCCATAACTTCGCCATAAGCACCTGCACTTCTGATTGCATATAGGTCACCTCTAAATGTTTCAGGCTGTTCAACCTCCTTACCAAAGCAGTCTGTGCTTTCGCAAATTGGCCCTACTATATCATATTTCATTGAGGTTTCAGTACCTCTGGTTAAGTTCTCAATTTTATGGTAGGCCTGGTATAATGCAGGACGCATCAATTCGGTCATACCTGCATCAAGAACCACAAAGTTCTTCTTTTTACCATTCTTGATGTATAAAACCTTGCTGATCAATGAAGCGCACTGACCAACTAAAGCTCTTCCAAGCTCAAAATGCACTTCTTGACTTGCTTTAATTTCAAGGAAATCTGAGAATATCTTGAAATATGCACTGAAATCAGGCACCTGTTGTTCCGGGTTATGGTAATCTATACCCAAGCCACCACCAACATTTAACACTTTTACGATAAAGCCTCTTTCTTCGAACCACTGAGCAAACTCATTTACACGTACACAAAGATTTTTGTACACCTCCAGATTGGTGATTTGAGAGCCGATATGAAAGTGTATTCCAATAAACTCCAGGTTAGCTGATTTCTTTAAGGTTTCAGCACATGAAGGTAAATCCCATGAATTAATACCAAATTTATTCTCATCAAGTCCTGTTGTAATGTTATGATGCGTGTGTGCATCAACATTAGGATTAATGCGGATAGCTACTCTGGCTTTTTTATTTTTGTTGGCTGCTAATTCATTGATGACTTCTAATTCCTGAATAGATTCTACATTAAAGCAGAAGATATCATTGTCCAAAGCGCTGTTAATTTCTTTGTCAGACTTCCCAACACCGGCAAAAACGATCTGATCTTTAGCAAAACCAACTTCTATGGCTTTTTTTACTTCGCCACCACTAACACAGTCAGCACCAAAACCTACAGCCTTTATTTTTTCCAAAACGCGGGGATTGAAGTTTGCTTTCATAGCATAATGCACATGAAAATTATATAACTTTGCTGCATCTGCGCATGTACTAAGCGTTTTTTGTAGCAAAGTAAGATCGTAATGATAGAAAGGTGTTTCTACATTTGCGAAGTGCGATATATCTTTATCAGAAAACATAATGTTTAAATATCTTTTAATAATTGTTATTGTTGTTTTAGGCCTGATCTACTTTGGTAATCATCGCGACTATAACAAGCAGAAGATCAGTAGAAAAGAGTACGAAAGAAGAAATCGTCTCTTCATCGCACTCGTTTTCATTATAGCTGGTATTATCTTTTGGCTTAAAAGAAGATAATTACTCAAATAAGCGGTTATGTAAGCTTTTTAATGCCTCGGTTTTATCACCGGTATTAATTAATAACGAAATGTTATAGTTACTTCCACCATAAGAGATCATACGAACCGGAATGTGTTTAATTGAATCCAATACACGTGCCGCATAGCCATGTTTTTCTGCACTAAAGTCTCCAACTACACAAACTATCGATTGATCAGTATCAACTTCTACCGTTCCGAAATCATGTAGCTCTTCAATGATTTTACTCAGGTTGTCCGTAAAGTCAATAGTTACGGAAACGGCTACTTCCGAAGTCGTAATCATATCTATTGGAGTTTTATAGCGCTCAAATATTTCGAAAACACGTCTTAAGAAACCATACGCTAACAACATTCTGCTCGACTGGATCTTAATTGCAGTAATGCCATCTTTAGCAGCAATAGATTTGATTTTACCTTTCTCACTGCTATTTGTAATTAAGGTACCTGGAGCAGATGGCTCCATAGTATTCAATAACCTTACAGGAATCTTGTACTTCTGAGCTGGAAAAACAGATTGTGGGTGTAATATCTTAGCTCCAAAGTAAGCCAACTCAGCAGCTTCATCAAATGAAAGCTGAGAAATTGGTTTAGTGCCTTTAACTATCCTCGGATCGTTATTGTGCATCCCGTCAATATCAGTCCAGATTTGAACTTCTTGGGCCGAAATAGCAGCTCCAATTAATGATGCAGTATAATCGCTTCCGCCACGTCTAAGGTTGTCTACTTCGCCAAAGCTGTTTCTGCAGATAAATCCTTGCGTAATGAAAAGTTTATTTCCTTTATTTTGATCTAATATTGGTTGTAAATGCTTGGTTGCATAAGGAACATCAGGTTCATTGTCCTCATCAATTTTCATGAAATCTAAAGCAGGCAACAATACAGATGGTACACCTATCGATTTAAGATAGATATGGTATAATGTGGTTGATAGTAACTCGCCTTGTGCAAGTACTACTTTCTCCTCAATTGGTGTAAAAAGATCATTTACCAATGTTTGAAGGAAGTTAAAGTGATAATTTACCACTTCCTGACCTTGATCACGGAAATCGCCTTCAGGTAAAAGTTCAATCACAAATTCATTGTATTTTTCATTCAGTGCGTTAATAAGACCTAACGCGGCCTGTTTATCTTCCTTTAAAAGTTTGGCTGAAATTTCTACTAAACTGTTGGTTGTGCCAGACACCGCTGAAAGCACTACAATTTGTTCTTCTGCCGGATTAATGATATCCAGCAATTTTTTCATCCGCTCAGGGCTTCCTACAGAAGTTCCTCCAAACTTTAATATTCTCATAGTTTTATAAATTGTTTTTTGGTAATAATTCCATCAGTAAAAATCTGATGGTTTCATTATTAGTTATTTAAATTTTAAAGGTTAATATTATTTCAATCAAATTGGTTATATACTTATATTAGGGCGTGAAATTAAAGAAAACGGAGCTAATAATCATGATATTGACGAAATAAAATTTGGATTATTGTAAGAATTAGACTTCTATTATAAAAGTTCACGCTTAGAATACTGTTTTTCATTAAGGGATTTTAAAATATACATCATAAACTATGCAATTAGAAGCAGCTACCTTAAGTACCATAAATGAATGGCTTAATGGCAATTACGACCAAAAAACTAAAGATGAAATCCAGCAGTTATTGGATAAAGAAGCAGTTACGGAGCTTACAGATTCATTTTACAGGAGTCTGGAATTTGGTACCGGCGGTTTACGTGGGATAATGGGTGCCGGATCTAACAGGATCAATAAATATACAATTGGAACTGCTACGCAGGGTTTATGCAATTACTTACTTAAGAAATATCCGGGCGAAAAAGTTAAGGTGGCCATCGCACACGATAGCCGTAATAATTCTGATTATTTTGCGGGAATCACTGCTGATGTATTTTCGGCAAACGGCATACATGTTTACTTTTTCAAGGCATTAAGACCAACTCCGGAATTATCTTTTGCTATCCGTCAACTGGGTTGTCGTAGTGGTGTTATGCTTACTGCTTCTCACAATCCAAAGGAATACAATGGCTACAAAGCTTATGGAGCAGATGGTGGACAATTTACCGCTCCCGATGATACGCTTGTGATGGATGAGGTTGCTAACATCAAGAGTATTGATGAAGTTAAATTTGATCGCATTGATAGCAATGTTGAATTGATAGCTGAGGAAATTGATCAGTTGTATCTGGATAAAATCACGGAGTTATCAGTATCTCCGGAAGCTATTGCCCGTCAAAAGGACCTTAAAATTGTGTACTCTCCTATTCATGGGACAGGAATCACTTTAGTGCCTAAAGCGCTGGCGCAATTTGGCTTTACCAATTTAACTTTGGTTGAAGAACAAAGTACTCCTGATGGGAACTTTCCGACCGTAGTGTACCCTAACCCTGAAGAAAAAGAAGCGCTTACGCTTGCACTTAAAAAAGCCCAGGAAATAGATGCTGATCTTGTTCTAGCTACAGATCCTGATGCAGACAGAGTTGGTATAGCTGTTAAGAATAATGACGGGGAATTTGTGCTTCTAAACGGAAACCAGACTGGTAGTTTATTAATTAATTACCTGTTAAGTGCATGGGAAGAAAAAGGTAAACTTACCGGAGAGCAATACATCGTTAAAACAATTGTAACTTCTAATTTAATTGAAGAAATAGCTAAAGCTAAGAATGTTACCTATTACAACACACTAACTGGCTTTAAGTGGATTGGTCAATTGATGACGAGCCTTGAAGGCAAAAAGACCTTTATTGGTGGTGGTGAGGAAAGCTACGGGTATTTAATTGGTGAACTTGTTAGAGATAAAGATGCTATCGTGTCATGTGCTTTTATCGCTGAAATGACCGCTTTTTATAAAGATAAAGGTAGCAGCCTATACAATGCTATGCTTGATATGTATGTAGAGTATGGTCTGTACAAGGAAGAATTAGTTTCTATTACCAAAAAAGGTAAAACCGGAGCTGAAGAGATCAAAGCAATGATGGAGAAATTTAGAAACAACCCTCCTGTTACACTTGGTGGTTCTAAGGTTGCTACATTAAAAGATTATGAATTGGGTATTGAAACGGACCTAATTGCTAATGCAAAGAAAGATTTGGAACTTCCAAAATCTGATGTGCTTCAGTTTATTACGGAAGACGGAAGCATTATTTCGGCCAGACCATCGGGTACTGAACCTAAGATTAAATTCTACTGCAGTGTAAATGCGCCGTTAAAAGATAAGGCTGCTTTTAAAGCTATTGATGCTGAACTTAGCGCCAAAGTAAAAGCTATAATGAATGATTTAGAGGTTTAAAAACCTCTAAATCATCTTTCTATAAATTTAGGCTGCAAGATCAACTTGCAGGCTTCTCTTTTTATCAAGGTATTATTGGCCGAAGCAAGCTCATTTAGAAGTACATCAATGATCTTCTCGGCCATTTCTTCAATTGGCTGATCTACAACGCTAATTGGTGGTGTATGTAGCTTAAATACATCGTGATCATCGTAGGCCACAACACTTAAATCTCTATTGACAACTTTGTTGATTGTCTTCAAAACCAACAAGCCTTTAATGGCCAGATAGTTGGTAGAGAATAATACGGCATCAATATGCGGGTTCTTTTCGAACAATAACATCAATTGTGCATTTGTATTGTCGTCAGAACTATCAAATGGTATCTCAGTATAAATATCTTTATTGAACGGTATACCATGATCTTCGAGCGCTTTCTCGTATCCTAAAAAACGATTGTTGATCTGATCTACATGTAAATCGACAGTAACAAAAGCAATGTTCTTTTTGCCCGTATCAATGAGATGCTTTGTAGCAATATAGGTTCCATTAAAGTTGTCTACTACCACACAGTTTACGTCCATATCCGGAAGGTTCCTGTCGAATATTACTACAGGAATACGCTCTGCGAGTAACTGCTTTATGTCATTTTCAATTCCCGGTACGGGTGCAATAATATAGGCATCCACCTGTCTGGACTTAAACATTTCAATAAGCTCCTTGGCTTTAACAGGATCATTTTCAGTACTTGAATAGCTGATTTTATACCCCTTTTTGTAAGCTTTGTCTTCTATTTTACGGGCAATACTGGCAAAGAAAGGGTTAGAGATATCTTCTACGATCAATCCTATAGTTTGTGTATTTCCGGTCCTTAAACTTCGTGCTATCTGATTTGGTTTAAAATCAAGTTCCTTAATGATGAGGTTAACCTTTTCAATGACAGCTTTGCTAATGCGCATTTGTTCCGCTTTGCCATTCAAAATAAAGGATACAGTAGTAATGGATACATTCGCCTTACTGGCGATGTCTTTTATTGATGCTGGTTTCATCTTACTTGCCCCTCACCCTTAACGATCCATTTTTCTGTAACTAGTTTTTCAAGTGCAAATGGCCCTCTTGCATGTAGCTTCTGAGTAGATATTCCAATTTCGGCGCCTAATCCGAAAACCTGTCCATCTGTAAACCTTGTAGAAGCATTTAAATACACTACAGCGGCATCAACCTGGTTCAGGAATAATTCTGTCTTAACAGCATCTTGTGTGATGATGGCTTCAGAATGTTTTGATGAAAACTTTGCAATATGATCAAGCGCTTCATCAGTACTATCCACAATTTTTACAGAGCATTTAAAATCTAGAAATTCTCTTCCAAAATCTTCAGGTTCGGCTTTATTAATTAAAGGATAGTTTTGATCCTTTAATATCTTATAAGAATCTTCATCCGAAAATATCTCAACGTTATATCCGGCAAGTAGAGGCGCAAGTATTTCCAGGAATGGTTGTGCTACTTTCCTGTCTATTAAAACAGTGTCTAAAGCATTACAAACAGAGGGTCTGGATACCTTGGCATTTACCACTATTTTAGCTGCATCAGGAAGTTTAGCCGTCTCTTCCACATAAGTGTGACAAACCCCTGCTCCTGTCTCAATAACTGGTACTAAAGCGTTTTTGCGAACGAATTCAATAAGTTGATTAGAGCCGCGGGGGATGATTACGTCGATGTATTTTTCTGCAGTTAGGATGTCTAAAATATACTTTCTTTCTGCAGGAAGCTGTTGTACGATGTTGATGTCAAGGTTACTTTCTGCAAGCACCTGCTGAATTAAAGAAACCACAAACAGATTGGTATGGTAAGCATCTTGACCGCCTCTAAGCAGACAAACGTTCCCCGATCTAATACACAATGCAGCTACATCAAGGGTAACATTTGGCCTTGATTCGTAAATTACACCAACAACACCTAGCGGAACTGTTCTTTTTTGAATGAAAAGTCCGTTGTCAATTGTTTTTTCAGAAAGGATTTTGTTTGTTGGATCTTCAAGATTTGAAACATCCACCAAGCTTTTACTAAGTTCAATAATTCTTTCAGAATTTAACAGAAGACGATCCTTTTTGGGGTCGGCATCAGACATCTTCTCCAGGTCCTTTAAATTCTCAGCAATGATGTCTTCTTTTCTCTCAGAAATAATTTGTGCAATTCGGGTGATTATACCTTGTTTATCCTTATCGCTGAGCGTTGATATGGATTTTTTGGCATTTTGTGCACTAATTAACTGGTCTTCTATTGATTCCATTATCATTTTATAATATTACAATATCACTGGCATTGGCTATCTCCAGGTTATGTTGTTTAGCGTTTTTACTAATTGTGCTTGATGAAACTTTGGCCAGAGCAACGGCAACAATGTTATTTTCCTCATCAATAATTTCAAATATTTCGCCATTGGCGAAATTAACCTCAATTGATTTTACTCCAACTGCAAGTAAGCTTTTTCTTTTCCTGATTGCTTCGCTTGCTCCTGCATCAACCTTAAGTCTGCCGGTTACCAAACTTCCGCTTGCAAGCCATTTATTTCTTGCAGATATAGAGCAGTCTTTAGGTGTACATATCGTGCCCGACTCTCCTTTTGCTGCTTTAAGTATGCCATCTGGCGTTCTTACACCAAAAATAACAACCTTAATTCCCATGGTTGAGGCCAGATTAGCAAAAGTTAGTTTGGAGATCATTCCGCCTAATCCAACTTCCGATGTATTCTTGTTGGCTAAAGAAAAAACATCGTTATTGATCGCATCTATTTTATCTATTACATTGCCTTCCTTATCTAATACACCGGGTACGGATGTTCCTAAAAGAATAAGTGAGGCACCAAATCCAACACCTAATAGCGTTGCAAGTTCGTCATTATCAGAGAATTTTAGTTCTAAATTACTTACTACGTCATTTTCATTAGCAATTGGTATGACTCCATTCTTCCATAATTCTTCATAAGTTTCTTTTAACTGGAGAAACTGAGTCCTGTTAGAGAAGTGTTGTCTTTCGCACAAACTTTGGGCAATAGAAATATTGTAGGGCTTAAAATGTTTTGAATATGTACTCAACAATAGCGGGTTTCCTATTGAAGCCGCTGCTTTTCTTTCACTGATTTTACCTTTGTAGTTCTTAATGAACTTTTTTCCGGCAGCAACTGCACCTGAAGAAACCAGTATTAAATGGTGGTTATTAGCAAGTTCTGCCACTTGCCTGGTTATATCTGCAATTATAGCCTCATCAATCTCCCCTTTAGCGGTAGTAATTGAGGCCGAACCTAATTTCAAAACAAGTATAGACTTGGTCATTTGTGGTTTTATAGTTTATTTGGCTTGAAAATCCGAAAATAGATAAATTACGGCGTATCTCGTAACTATAGAATAAAAAAACCTCCTAATTATTAAATAAAAAGGAGGTTTTGGGAATAAGTTTATCTAAAAATTCATTAGACCAAAGACGCTTCCAAACTAATCTCCACATTATAGGCTTTACTTACGGGGCAGGTAGCTTTGGAACCCGCTGCAATTTCCTGAAATTTAGCATCGTCAATTCCGGGGATCTGAGCTTTTAGCACAAGGTGGGAAGTAGTAATCACCCCGTTATCTAGAGCTACTGTGGCTTTGGTTTCTAAAGAAGTGGGATTAAAACCAGCTTCAGTTAAGTCTAAGCTTAATTTCATCGTGAAACAACCTGCATGGGCAGCAGCCATCAGTTCTTCTGGATTGGTCCCAATTCCATCGGCGAAGCGACTATTGAATGAATATTGGGTTTTATCAAGTACTTTGCTGTCGGTTGTCAGGTTGCCTGAACCTTCTTTAATAGTGCCATTCCAAACGGCTGTTGCATTACGTTTCATTTCAATTAATTAAGGTGATTATTAAAAGGTTTATTTTGTTTTATCGCGGTTTCTATTCAATTTAATCTTAATCTTTCCATCCTCGCCATCGGTTGCTAGTAAATGTAGCACAATTCCTTTCATCCTTCGTTCTCTTTTTTCCTTTTTATTTGTAATGTCTGCATCTTTTTTAGGATTTCTTAAAGGGATATCTAACGTAATATTGGTTCCTGTCGACATGGAATATACCCCCGCAATATCCATATTTAACAAGCTTGAATTAATTTGCATTGGGTTGATGGTAATCTTTTGTCCGCGTACATCAAACTTTCCATTCAGGTTGGTAAAAGTAATATTGTCGAGATCTCTAAAAGGAAAGGCAAACTTACCTACACTTTTTACTGGCTCAAAGCTTAGTAATGCGCCCTTTTGTAAATCAAAAACTATACTCCCATATAATGAATTAGGCAGTAAGTTCCCCTTATCACTAATAACACCGGAGATATTTGTTTTAGATGATAGAAATCCCCTTAGGTTCTTAGAGGTAAGGGTTTTCATGCCAAAGTTATCAAAGGAATAAAAAAAGTGTTTAATATCGACATTATTGATCACGGTGTTCAGTTTAAAGTTATTGGTGCTGCCCTTTTGAGCTATAGTACCATTTAATGAAACTGATCCTCCCGCATGTTTGACGCTCACATTTTTAATGGCTATACCATTTTCCGAAAGTAATAAATCGGCATTTGCGTTCGTGGCTAAAAACTTATTGTAATAAATCTTGTCGACTTTAAGACTCATGTTTACCTGGCTCTTTTCAAAGAGTTCGTTGAGGTTCTCAGAGAAATTAGACTGTTTACTTCTCTTTTTTGCTTTTGGCTTTCTAGTGCCAAGAAAGCCGATGAACTCAGCTAAATGGATCTGAGGGCTTCTTATTTTCCAGTTTAACAATATTTTTTCGGGGTCTGTATAATATAGGTTTAAGAAATTGCTTACCGATCCTTCCATGAACACCACACTCTTACCGCTTTGTAAGCGAATGTTTTTGATATAAAGATCATGGTCGGTAAAAGTGAGCGAAATGGCCGTATTCTTAAAATTTACCCTACGGGGAACATAACTAACATCTGCATTTTGAATATCTACCAAGCCTTTAACGAAGGGTTTTGTGAGTTTGAAGTCTACAATGTCTGCGCGATAAGCAAGCTTTACATTGGCAGTGCCTTTACCAAATTTAAGCATCTCCTCTCCTATAATATTATTGAGTTTGGCTATTTCAAATTGTGATTTAAATATCCCTGTCGCAATTGGTTTGTCTAGATTGTTGATGAACGCTGTATCAATGGAGAATGGTATTTGCGCATAACTACCTTTAAAACTAAATAGCTTAATTGCCGAGTTTTCATCACTGATGCCCTTACCTGTAATATAGCTATTGGTAAATACCCCTATAAAATTACAGTCATCAACAACGCCGCCGGGAGTTGTCAATATGTTATCTTTCACCAAGGCTTTTACATTTATGGACGGGTCCCCACCAGGCCCCATGTTTCCAGCCAATGTACAGTAAACATGAATGGGTTGCTTAAGGTCAAACATGTTAAGCTTGGCGGTAATATTAGGGGCTAAAAGAGCCGAGGCATCACGCCACAAGATGTTCTTAGTTTCAATATTGATGGTGAAATCTGTGTTTTCCTTAGCAGTATCAAACTTAGCTCCTATTATAAATGGATCATTACCAATATTTAAAGTATTTGGTGCTACCAATACAATACCCGAATCGTCATTATAGCTAACTTTAAATGGCCCTTCTAAAAGTTTATCTTTAATAAAACTTCCTCTTCTGGTGTTAAAGGCCAGACTTCTGGCTAGTGTTTTCAGTTTAAGCTCTGCGTCCCAACCGCCCAATAACGGGTAATCCATATTGCCTTTTAAATCATAAATATCAAACTGGAATAGCTTATGTCCTTTTTTATTATCTACTACAAAACTGACGTTGTGTAAAGTGAACTTTCTTATTTCTGTAGATGATTGGCTATCATCTTTTGGCTTTTTAGTTTTGTCTTTCTTTCTAAAGATCGAGGTGTTGCTATACCCGTTGCTATCCGTAAAAAGGTATATCTCGGCATCATTAATGCCAATTTTTTTGATTTCTATGGTGCCTTTAAGCAGCGATAAAGTGTTTACGGCCACCTCAAGCTCTTTAGCTCTCAAAAGCGTATGCTGATGGTTTTTCCATAGGCTATCTTTCATTACTACGTTTTTCAGGCTAATGGATACTCCCGGAAACCCACGTAAAAAGGTGGGATCCATGCTTTCAATTGTAAGTGTACCACTGAGGTTTTTATTGAGCTTCTGAGTAATGGTTTGGAGCAGACTCTTTTTATTTGAATTGACATATAAAGCAAGTGCAGAGAAAATAAGGAGAACCAGCCCTATAAGGACTCCTAATACTTTGAGTGTTATTTTAGACCAGCGCGGCATTTTTCTGTTTATAGTCAAACGTATAAATTATAAAAATTGTTTTTAAGGTAGTGTATTAGGCCTGGCCTTATTTTATTTTCCAGTTATAATCGAAATATCCAGCTACCTTAACTTCATCTATACCTGATTTAAGCATAGCTAAACGATACACCATATAATCCGGGAATCCACTTCCTCCTGCAAAATACTGATTCGCTAAAGCAGCATTCATTCCCTTTAATCCACTTCCGGCGATCACAGATACTGTATTTGATTCGGTATTCTTTATTGGCCATACAAAATATGCCGCCAGATCATCTCCGGTTAGGGTGTTTCCGCCAACCTTTACGGTATTTCTGCTCACCTGAACAGGACAATCTTTTAATAAGAGTTTCCACGCCGAGTTGGTATTCTCGTTGCCGTAGATAACTACATTTCTATCTTTGTAAGTAGGTAAGGAATACACCTTATCTGCAATGATGTCAACTGCCCCATTGCCCCTGTAATACCAGGTTTCTGCATCAAACCGAGCCTTATTTACACTCCAGTCATTTTCTTCTTTAGTTCCGACTGTGCTGTATACAAAAACCATCTTTTTATTAAAGCCATCTTTAAAAGTGCCATACCTATGGGGCCCTTTCTCTGACAAATTTACTGCAGTAGCGATTTGCCAGCTGTTGCTTTCTTTCTGTAAATAGATTTCATCTGTTGCAGTTTTGGTTATATAATTAACCTCATTCAAGCTATCAAGAGTAATTGCAATGCTCTTCCCTGCACTAAAATCTTTTAAACTTATTTTCAAGAGTCTTACATTCTGGGTACTTCCCGTAATCCTGCCTGCATTTTTATCTCTTTTAAATTGAATCCTACTATATTGAAGTGGAATTGTTTGCTGATGAATCGTAGCCCAATAGTAAGAAGCTGAAATACCCGGACTAGCTGTTGTGAAATCTAATGTATTCACTGCGGTATCTACAGGCTTATTGTGCCATTTAAAATATTCAAAAAGAGGATTCCAATCCACGCTTTCATTTCCATACCAGTGTGACCCATTCGGATATTCGTAATAACTGAAATCCTGATGGAACTCTGCTAATGTCTTTTTCATTGAACGGGCATAGTTAACCGATACCGTGCGATCAGCATCTCCATGAAGAATGTACACACCAAAGGATTTGTAATTGTTTTTAAGCTTGAATACATCACTTTGATTACTTGCACTAAGTAGGATGTTGCCGATGGCTGATGAACTGCTATCAGGAATTAACCCATCGGCAGAGCCGTAACCTTTCAGTGTTGGGTAACCCGCACATGGTGCAATACCGGCCCAATTATCTGGATAAGTTGCACCCAGAAACCAAGTGCCATGCCCACCCATAGAGTGACCGGTTAGGTAAATGCGCTGAGGATTTGGTTTAAATTTATCCTTTGCCAGTTGTAGAACTTCCAGTGCATCAAGTCGACCCCAATCTTCCCAGTTAAAACCTCTAGGTCTGCGATTTGTTGGCGCTACAAGGTTACCCCAATCTTTAGATTGATATGCTCTGGCCTGTCCAATTGCTTCTACTCCTGCCCCATGAACTGAAAAGAACAATGCCGAACCAGGCTGGTTTGCTTCCGTTTTAGGTGCAACAGCATAATATTGAAGACTACCATCTATACTACTTACAAAGGTATTCATGTATTTTTCTGAAGATGGGTCTGCTATCTCTACAATTACCTTATTCTCATCAATTGTTTTATTTCCATTTATTAAATAAAGTTTACAATCTACTTTGCTCTTACCGGACACTGCTTCGCCATTAAACTGAAAGATTACTTTTCTGGTAGACATTGCTGGAATTGGAGCTAACACGGAAATCATTTCTTTTCCTTCCAGATTGCTTTTTAAACTATAGTTTGTCAGTTCCTTTTGGGTAGAATTGATCACCACAACTGCTCCTTTCAATCCGTTATTATTGTCTCCATTGACGATGCTTGGAAGTGTCGCGTCTTCTGTGTTTAAAAGAATTGGTTTATTACTAAAAATTAGGCTTGCTGTTAAGTTCTGTCCGCGCACATAAAATTCATTCAATCCCTTCTTTAAGTTTACCGGAACATACATCCAGCCAGAAGAGTATGGGTCTCCTGCATGAAGTACACCATTCACAAATACAGCACTGTTCCCTTTGATGTTTAACAAAGTCGTTTTCTCCTGATCTGAATTATAAGTCAGGTATATATAGCCTCCGTTAAAAGACCTAGTTCTAAATCTCCCTGCCGTATCGACTGAGACCTTAAGCCATTTCATTTCTTCCCCGCTGCTATTAGTGCCAAATACAGCATCTGCAGTAGGCGGCTTAAGTGTATTAGTGAAAAGTTGATAGGCTAACAGATCAGTGTAAAGCGCTTCTCTTCCATACTTGTGGACATTTTTCAATAATAGCCCTTCAGTAAATTTGTAGACATCTTGGGAGAAGGCTGTGTTAAATAGCAGTAATAATGGAAATATTAATTTCCATCTGAGAACTTGGGAGTTTTTCTTCATTCTAAAGTGGTTTGCGGTACTCTAAAATACAAAAAAACAGCTTAATCTTACTATACTAACTGATAGAACTTATCTATACTTATTATAATTTCATAGACTCTACCCTGCAATTATTTGCCTTACCTTCAGTGGAATTGTTCGCAGATACTCGCCAGGCATCGTACTAAGTCAGCTACTGAGAAAAATGTAGAAATATTGAAAACTGCCAAATTAATTGATTTCCTTGCCAAAACGCTCCCGCATTGGAATGGGAAGTTGTCTGAGAAATGAATTGGGAGAATGACCGGTAAATAGTTTAAATTCTTTAATCAGGTGCATCTGATCAAAATAATCATAACTGTTTGCAATATTTGTCCAGCTTCTATCTGGATGTATCATTTTTGATTGAAGCACTTTATTAAACCTTACTATTCTGATCAGTAGTTTAGGAGGTATACCAATCTGTTCAGTGAAATGACGTTCTAACCCCCTTAAACTCATGTTAACTTGATTAGCAAGCGCTTTAATATTTAGCGGGTTATGACATTTTTGAATTGCGTTGGATGCTGCCGTAATGCTGTCAGTATTGCTTTTGACTTGATTCTTTAATAGTGCTTTTAGGAAAAACTGATTTGCCACCTTAACCATTTCTTGCATGTCAATTGCTTCTTCCAGCTGTTCTTGAAGAAATTGAACATTGTGACCAATCACATCATCACTATGTAATAACCGATCACTCAAGTGATACACTGGGATGTTAAAAATACGGAAGAACCCATTGGCTATAAATTCAACACTAAAGAACCTATATTTCCCATTAAATGCTAAATGACCTTTGAAACTGGTTTGCAATCCTAGCAAAGGACGCTCTCTTAAATTAACTTGCTGTACAGCATTGATTGTGCTAAACAATGATGGCGTGTGACTTACCAGGGGCGTATTGCTCAGCCAAAAAGTCATAAACATTTGATCTATGGCGTGAATGTGTCTTGGTAGCTCTTCCCCTTCGGTATCTATATCTCTTAAGCTGTAACACCTTATGTAGTCAGATAGCGGCAAAGCCGGAGATTGTTCTACCGTAGTCATCATAACCAGTCCAATAAATTTCTAACATAAAATTAACTAAAAGTTTTCACAACTATTAGTAATTCTATGAATCAGAAATTAATTAAAATCAGAGGTGTTGACTATGCAGTTTTCAAGCTAAGTGCATGTGTGGTTTGAATCCTGATTTCATCCGTTAGCTGGGCATTTCCGTTTAATGGCTGGCCATAAGATGGAATCATGCTCTTAAGCTTTTTCTGCCATTCTTCAGTTTTTAACTGATCTCCAAAACAACGTTCCATTAAGGTAATCATAATAGAAACCGCTGTTGAAGCACCAGGTGATGCGCCAAGTAGCGCTGCAATTGATCCATCAGCGGCAGTAACTACCTCAGTACCGAACTCAAGTACACCACCATGTTTTTCATGTTTCTTAATTACCTGAACGCGTTGACCTGCTGTTTCAAGTTCCCAATCTTCAATTTTAGCAGCGGGCAGATATTCTCTAAGCGCAGCCATACGGTCCTCAGGAGACTGACGCACCTGGTCAATAAGGTATTTAGTCAACTGTAGGTTATCTAGACCTGCAGATATCATAGGTCTGATATTGTTGATTTTTATAGAAAGAGGTAAATCAAGTAAAGAGCCATGTTTTAGGAAACGGGTAGAAAAACCAGCGTAAGGTCCAAACAACAGTGCCTTTTTACCATCAATCATTCTTGTATCCAAGTGAGGAACTGACATTGGAGGTGCTCCAACAGATGCCTTTCCGTATACTTTTGCATTATGGCGCTCAATAACGTCAGGATTAACACATTTAAGCCATTGTCCGCTTACCGGAAAACCGCCAAATCCATTACCTTCAGGAATACCCGCCTTTTCAAGAAGTGGTAAGGAACCACCGCCAGCACCAATAAATACAAATTTAGCTTTTACTACTCTTTTCTTACCTGTGGTTTCATTTTTAACCTTTACTTCCCATAAACCGTCTTTTTGTTTCAGCTTACGAACTTCATGGTCAAAATGCATGCTTACTTTTTCTTCCTTCTGAAGGTAGTTAAACATCATCCTGGTTAAAGCACCAAAGTTTACATCGGTACCAAGTTCCATTTTCGTTCCTGCAACTTCCTCTTCCGGATTTCTGTCGTTCATCACTAAAGGCATCCATTCGGCAAGCTCTTTTGGATCCTCAGAAAAGGTCATTCCTTTGAAAAGGTCGCTCTTTTGAAGGTTATTATATCTTTCACGTAAAAATTCGACGTTGTCTTTACCCCATACAAAACTTATGTGTGGTATGCTTTTGATAAACGTCTCCGGAGATTCAACAATTTTATTTCTTACTAAAAAAGACCAAAACTGTTTAGATACTTCAAAAGACTCAGCTATTGAAACCGCTTTTTTGGTGTCTACTGAGCCATCGGCAAGTTGCGGAGTGTAGTTTAATTCGCAAAAGGCTGAGTGCCCGGTTCCTGCATTATTCCATGCGTCAGAACTTTCAGCAGCTGCAACATCCAAGCGCTCAAAAATTTCAATACTCAGATCTGGCTGCAATTCTTTAAGTAATACACCCAAAGTTGCGCTCATAATACCAGCGCCAATTAATACAACATCTACAGTACCATCTGATTTGCTTTTACCAGTCATTTTTTGAAATTTTTTGCAAAATTACGATTCCTAATCAAATTATCCACCTAAACTCTAAAGCTGTTTTTAATTATATTGCGTTTAATTTACATTACCCATTGATTTTTCTTTAAAAACAACCTGAATTATGTCAGAATCACGATATCCCCAGTTAGAAACATTAAAAAAAATTAGATTATTTGTTTTAAATACCATCAAAGATTTAACCGTAGCGGAGCTAAATAGAATTCCCAATGGATACAGCAACAATATAATCTGGAATATTGCACATCTTGTTGCTGCTCAGGAAGGCGTTTGTTATAAGAGAAGCGGACAATCAACAAACATTTCTACTGAATTTTTTAACGCTTATAAGCCCGGTAGTAAACCGGAAAGGAATTTGACTGAGAAGGAAATTGAAGAGGTAAAACAACTTTTGCTTACATCTGTTGATCAGTTAGAGAACGACTTAAACCAAGATAAATTTGTTAATTACCAAGGCTGGACAACCAGGTACGACGTACAAATGAACAATATTGAAGATGCCCTTAACTTTTTACCATTTCACGAGGGGATGCATCTTGGATATATTATGGCGCTTAAGCGTAATCGAGATATTTAAATTCGTTATTATGAGTATTCAATCAATTAATCCGGTTAACGGAAAAATCATTAAAAACTATAAGGAGCATACCTTAAAACAGATTAATAAAAAGATTGGAGCAACACACGATGCCTGGTTACAATGGCAGACTACGAGTTTTTCTGAAAGAGCTTCTTTGTTAAAGAGCGCATCAGTATTACTTATAAAACGTAAGGAAAAACTTGCAGCTTTAATGGCCATCGAAATGGGGAAACCAATTAAAGATGGCATTGCCGAAATTGAAAAGTGTGCATCGGTATGTGATTATTACGCGGACAATGGTGAAGAATTTTTAAAAGACGAACTGATTAAAACTGAAGCGTCAAAAAGTTACGTGAGTTTTAGACCACTAGGGCCCGTTCTTGCGGTAATGCCCTGGAATTTTCCTTATTGGCAACTGTTCAGGTTCCTCGCTCCTGCCCTTATGGCCGGTAATTGCGGTTTGCTAAAACACGCTTCCAATGTGAGTGGTTGCGCGTTAAGCATTGAACAGATCATCAGAGATGCAGGTTTCCCGGAAAATATTTTTCAAGTTCTTTTAATCAACAGCAAAGTTGTTAAGGAAGTAATTGCTCATCCCTTTATAAAGGCAGTTACTTTAACTGGAAGTACAGAAGCAGGTATTCAAGTCGCACAGCAAGCCGCACAGCTCTTAAAGAAAAGCGTACTGGAGCTTGGCGGGAGTGATCCTTACATTGTTTTGGAAGACGCAGATTTAGAGCAAGCAGCAGATATCTGTGCTCAAAGCCGGCTCATAAACAATGGCCAAAGCTGCATTGCTGCCAAAAGATTCATTGTCGTAAAGGGAGTAGAGAAAGAGTTTGTAAGGTTATTTAAAGCAAAAATGGAAGCCCGTAAAACAGGTGATCCTTTTGATGAACGTACTAATCTAGGTCCTATGTCGAGATTAGACCTTCGGGATGAGTTGCATTTGCAAGTACAGGAGAACATTAAAGCTGGTGCCAAATGTATCCTTGGTGGACAAATTCCTAATTTTAAGGGACGACATGCTTTTTATACACCGACCATTTTAACAGGTATCAAAAAAGGTATGCCCGCTTATCAGGAGGAAATATTCGGACCAGTAGCTTTGGTTATATCAGCAATGAATACTGATGATGCCATAAGAATAGCTAATGATACTCCATTTGGTCTTGGTGCTGCCGTATTTACTAAAGATGGATCTTTAGGAGAACAGATAGCAAAAACGAAACTAAATGCAGGCTCTTGCTTCGTGAATTCTTTTGTTAAGTCTGATCCGAGATTGCCCTTTGGCGGCATCAACCAATCCGGGTATGGTCGTGAATTGGGAGTGTTTGGAATTAGAGAATTCGTTAACATTAAAACCGTTTACATTAAATAGGACTTAAGGGGACTGAAAGTGCTTTGGCTTAAATACCACCCTATTTTGGCTTTTATTGCATACTAGAGTTAATGCGCCAAGACTTAACTTTGAGTAACCTAAAAAACAACTACAATGAAAAACTTTGATTGGACCTCATTTACATTAAAAATTTTAGTAAAAGCAAGTTTAAGTGATATCTATAACTCCTGGACAAAGAGCACTGAAATAGAAAGATGGTTTTTAAAAGACGCAACATTTACCGATACCGAAGGAAATAAGATAAGTAAGGATGGGCAAGTTAAGAAGGGTTATCGTTATAAGTGGATCTGGCACTTATATGATGATATAGTAACGGGCAGGATCACTGAGGCCAATGGCTTAGATTTTATCCAGTTTACCTTTGAAGGCGAATGTCTTGTTGATGTAAAGCTATCTGTTCAAAAGAACTACGTTCTGGTTGAACTTACACAGAAAAATATCCCTACGGATGACAATAGCAAACAACATATTCGCTTAGGATGTCATAATGGATGGTCATTTTATCTGATTAATTTAAAATCTATTTATGAAGGCGGTCTCGATCTTAGAGGCAAAGATCCCGATTTTAAGCCAATGCTCAATAGTTAAGGTCATCTGGTCTCGTTTATCTGCCAACACCAGAATCCTGTATTATCATTGAAATCTCACATTACAAATTTGCAAATAAATATATGTAGTTAACTACGTACTTTAGAACATAAATTTAAATATATGAGTGCTTCAATATCAATAGAACCAATTTACAACAACTACTGTGCGCGAATTATAGACATTATTCTTCCAATTCAACAAATCGAATTTGGGGTACCAATCACACTGGAAGGTCAACCGGATCTTTTAGATATAGAAACAAATTACCATAAAGATGGTGGTGGTTTCTGGGGTGCTTTAAGCAACGAAGAATTAGTAGGTACGATCGCATTGATTAACGTTGGACACCATGCCGGTGTTATCAGAAAGATGTTTGTTAAAAAAGCTTTTAGAGGTAAAGAACTGAATATTGCCCAAAATTTACTGGAATCGTTAATTGATTATTGTAAACAAAATGGCATTACTGACATATACCTTGGAACGGTAGATATACTTAAAGCTGCCTGCAGATTTTATGAAAGAAATGGTTTCCTAAAAATCGACATGGAGGATCTTCCGTCCTATTTCCCAAGAATGAAAGCAGACAATACTTTTTATCATTTAGATCTAAAGCAAAAAGCCATTTAAACATCAACGCATGAATGTAATTAATGAATCAGGAATTCTGGCCATATCAACCAGGCTCCAACGCTTAAGTGAGCAGCTTCGTAAAGATGGTTTTTTACTTTACAAAGCACATCAGATAGATTTTGAACCCAAATGGTTTCCTGTAATTTACACCTTACATTTTAAACCCGTTTTAAGTGTTGTGGAGCTTGCTGCAGAAATTGGCTATACACATCCATCTACTATTAGTTTATTAAAGGAACTAGAAAAACAAAAGATCATACGATCTAAAAAGGACAAGCAAGATGAACGAAAAAGACTTATTTTACTAACAGAAAAGGGCAAAAAGTTGTTAGAACAGATGCAGCCAGTATGGGACATAATGGTTTTGGCTTTAACAGAGGTGACCAATACCACAAACAACATCATGAAAGCTATTGCTGAAGTTGAACAGAAACTGGAAGAACAAAGTTTTTTGGATCGGGCAAAAAGAATCTCGCCACCAGTTAAATAGTACTTAAGCTAGCTCAGGTTCAGATCTTTTAAAATACAAATGTGTCAGTATCATAACCATACCTATCATGATGGATACATCTGCTATATTGAATATCCCTGTTTGAAAAATTACAAAGTCGATATGTAAAAAGTCTGTAACAGATCCATATAACATTCTATCATATAAGTTACCTATCCCCCCTCCGATTACGAAACAAATTCCTGTAAGAAATAACTTGCTCATTTCAGTTTTAGTCATAACGAAATAGATACCATAACCTAGCACAAGCAGTGGTAATAAAGAAAGTAACAGAAACTTAACCGGCGCAGGTAACCAGTCGCCAGAACTCAAAAAAGCACCAGAATTCTCAACTTTTGTTATTGTAAAATGATCGCTAATAATTTTTATGTTCTCGTTATAGTCTACATTTTCTCTTACAATACTTTTAGTGACCTGATCACAGCCAATGTTAAATAAAACAAGCGATAAAATTAATAGTCTGCTTAAAAGCTTTCTTGTGATCATTTGTAGGTGTTAAAAATTTGCTCAATATAATGATATGCCTCTTATCCTTAAAGATAATCTATCTTATTAACTAAAATGGTGACATACACCTAACAATTTGTTTTAAAAGTATATTAACTGAGTCATTAAAAAAGCGGAGGCTCATGAGACATGATACATCCGCTTTTGCTATAGGTTAGATTTACTTATTTTTTACTCTCAAAAGTATTCTCGAAATTGATGTTGTCTTTTTTGTGTCCAAAATCGCAGAACTGTACGTCTCTTTTAGGTCTAAATATCATATAAAGCCCCACTCCTATTAAAACCAATGCAGTGGTATATTGAGAGATATCAAAAAATATAAGATCCTTTAATGTAAATACACCTCCAACTATTACAAAAAACACCCAGCCACCTGCTTTAAAGTTTTTCCTGTATCCAATTAATAATCCAAAAGCCAGAAAAAATGTATGCCAGCTTAAAACCCAGAAAGGAATATCGAGGCCCACGTTTCTTAATAAAAAGATAGCGCCAATTACAAGTAGAAAGATACCCATTCCAAAATGGCGATTTGTTCTGTTGTTGTTATTTAGAGTTTCCATAGCTTTTTTTTCTTCAAAACTACTCCGTAAAACAACGCTCATCAATGTTTAAAAGCTGTATTACAGGAAACTGTCGGTAAATACCCTTTAATATTCGGTAAAACAATCTTCCTACTGCTCCATAAAGGAACCTTGTTTATTTAGCAACTCAAAATACTTATCCAGGTTTGTTCCTAAAGATTCTTCAAACGAAGCTTTTAAATCTTCCGGCTGTGGATGTTTATTTTTCCATTTATCAAAGTAATGCTTGAACGCAGCATCTATTTTATCCTTACCTACTGAAGATTCAAGAATATAAAGCCATAGTGCTGTTTTTACATAGGAAGTCATACTGTAATCATCAGAAGAAGTGAATTTGTCAGAAGGGGTTTCAATAGCCGACTTCATCGGAATACTGGCCATTGCGCTATAAGTACGCGCTAAAAATTCCTTTTCAGGTAATGCCTTCACCTCGGCGGGAATTGCATCCCCAAAAATTGAATTTGACCGGTATTTTTCCGCTTCATATCTGAACTGGAAATAAGTGTTTAAACCTTCGTCCAACCAGGTATGTTGCCTTTCATTACTTCCAAGCATGCTCATAAACCAGTTGTGGCCGATCTCATGCGCAATAACACCATCTAGGGACTCCTTTTTAGCATCGGGGCTGGTTATTAACGTGATGGTTGGATATTCCATACCGCCGCTTGCATTGTTTGCCGGGCCTTCGACCACCTGTACAACAGGATATTCATATTCACCAATCCAGTTGCTGTACTTTTTAACGGCATCTTTTGTGTAGTCGATACCATTAGTCCAAAGTGTTTCTTTTTTATTGTGATAATAATTAAAAGCATCTATTACTTTACCTGATGCCAGCTGTACAGTATCGTACTGAATCACAAAATTCTTATCCGCAAACCATGCAAAGTCTGGAACGCTGTCAATTCTATAGTTTAATTTCTTGGTGGCATTTTTACTTATAGGCTTGTAAACTGCAGCTTCACCTGTCCTATTGGCTACATTTTTTGCTCCGATACTTTTATATAAAGCAAGCTCATCAGCATTTTGCATTACTCCGGTTGCCCCAACAACATAATCAGCAGGAACTGTTATATTTACATTAAACGAAGCGTAGTCACTATAAAACTCCCCCATATCAAGATAAGGAAATTCATGCCATCCATTTTTATCAAAGACAGCAGGCTTAGGGTACCATTGACAAACCATAAATTCTCCATCAGCAAAGCCAGATCTCGAAAAATAGGAAGGTAATTTTACTTTAAAATCAGTAGTTATAGTAACCGAGTCACCTGGTTTTAAAGGTGATTTTAACTTTACTTTTAAGATGTCAATATATTGAGGATTAGGATGAGCTTCAGTTTCTGCTGTTTTGCCGTTTACCTTAAAATTCAGCCCCTCTATACTTCCGTAAGTATAATTCTCTAATTTTTTCACCCGGGATGTATCACTTTTTATTTGCTGGAACAATGCGGTCGATTCCTGCTTATAAGCGTTTGGCCATAAGTGAAACCAAATAAAGTTAAGTTCTGACGGCGAATTGTTTTTGTAAACTATCGTTTCAAAACCCTTTAACGATTTCTCTTTATCGTTAAGTGCAACATCAATATTATAACGTACGTGTTGTTGCCAGTACTTATCCTGTGCAAACGCTGTGCTGGTTAAACAAAAGAATAAAATTATAAGGTATTTTCTCATCGGTACACGGTCTCTTTTATATAAAATTTTAAATTTAGTACGCTGTTTTGATTTAGCAAGTACCTGCCACCTATAGCAAAAGTTAAACCAATTAACTGTCGATTTTAAAATTGTATAAAACTTAAAGCCCTGGGTTTTGTTCTATTTAGTAATTACCAATATAAATAGCAATATGAAAAATTATTTAGCAATTGCCCTTATCACTGTAATGGCATTCTTCACTTCATGTTCGGCCACAAAAGAAACTGTGGTAGCAGAAGCAAAATTGGCAACAACAGCTGATGCCAAGGATATCGGAACGGCAAAATTCTACAAGTTAAAAGATGGAAAAATGAGAATGGACCTGGAACTTAATTTTCCTGCAAGGGCGGATAGCACCGTAGCTGTACACTTTCACGAACATGGGGATTGCGGCGATATGGGAAACAATACTCATGGCCATTGGAATCCAACCAATGAAGCACATGGCAAGTGGGGTTCCGCGGCATATCACTCAGGAGATATCGGAAATATTCAATTGGACAGCAAAGGACATGGTTCTATTTCAGTCACTACTGACAGGTGGAGTATTGAAGAAAATGACGTAAAAAATATCATTAATCGTGGCATTATAGTTCATGGCGGAACAGATGACTATACAACCCAACCTACGGGGAATTCAGGACCTAGAGTGGGTTGCGGTGTAATTGTTAAACTGTAAAACATTCCCATTGAGTAGGAAGCGCTAATCCTCCTACTCAATTTTCAAATCTATCTCAGGGACTCATAAAGTTTAGTAAACGTAGGTTTTGTAAGTATAATTTGCCACAATTGGTTTTTTCCTGCTCTAAAGGATGCAGCACTTAAACTCAGATAGTAAACCCACATTCTATAAAATCTTTCTGAATAATGATGTTTTAAAGCGGCCCAGGCAGCTTTAAACCTACTAAGCCATTCCATTAGGGTTAAATCGTAATAGCGCCCAAAGTTGTGCCAATCTTGTAATATCAACTGCTGATCTATAGCCTTGCCTATTTGCTCCACTGAAGGCATCATGCCTCCCGGAAAAATATAGCGGTCTATCCATGGGTCGGTAGTTACATTATTTTCGTTACCCCCAATACAATGCAGCAAAAATATTCCATCGTCTTTTAAGCAGTTCTTTACCATCTGCATAAACACTGCATAGTTTTTATAGCCTACATGCTCAAACATTCCTATGGATACAATGCGGTCGTATTGACCAGTTAACAACCTATAATCTTGTATTAATATATCCACGGGGAGCCCCTGACAGCATTGTTTAGCTATTTCTGCCTGCTGACTGGAAATTGTAATTCCTGTAACTTTCACCTCATATCTCTGAGCTGCATATTGAGCAAAACCGCCCCAGCCACAACCAATATCTAGAACGGACATCCCAGCGCTTAGCTTAAGTTTTTTGCAAATCAATTCCAGCTTGTCTTCTTGAGCTTCATCCAGAGTTTCTGCTTTGGCCCAATAAGCACAAGAGTACATCATGTATTTATCTAGCATAGCCTCAAAAAGATCATTGCCAAGATCGTAGTGTTCCCGAGCAACATTAACTGACCTGGAAATGGTTTGCATGTTAAACAATTGTGCCTTTGCAGTTTGCCATTGCGCCTTAAGGCTTTTAGCTATTTGCTGTTCAATATCGATATTTAGCAATTGACATAAAAAATGATCAAGCTCAAAGCAGTCCCACCATCCATTCATGTACGATTCTCCCAATCCTAAAGAACCGTGGCGTAATACCTCATTGTAAAAACGATCATCATAAACCTGAATATCAAAGGCCTCCGTCCCATTTAGATGTATACCTGTTGGGAGTATTAACTCCTCTATGGTGGTTTGGTATCTGTTCATAGATTTAATCATTAAACTAACAGTGGTCCTGAATTTGCTTTCCAGATGTTAAACAAATGATACCGGTATGTGGTTTAGAAAATAATAAAGTGATAAGAATTTTGCGATAAATTATTACAACCAAATCGATTATAGATTGTTATAGGAGTACAGAAACTTATAAAACATGAAAAAAATATTGCTTCCCGGCACAATAGTAATGGTCCTGCTATTTGCCATTTTGTTAAATGCTTGTAACAGCACAAAGATCATTTCATCGTGGGCTGATCCTCAGGGAACAATAGAAAAGTCCAATAAAGTACTTGTAATAGGCTTAATGGGTGCCAAAGATAGAAGCCTAAAGGAAAATGTAGAGAATGTAACGGTACAAAATCTACAGGCACATGGCATCAATGCGGGCTCCGCGCTCGCTGAATATGGACCAAAAGCTTTTGAAGGCTTAAGTGAAGCTCAGGCTTTAATGAAAATAAAAAATAAAGGATACGATGGCACGTTTACCATTGCGTTGTTAGATAAAACAAAAGAAAAAAGCTACAATCCGGGTGCTGTTACTTATTGGCCCAGAACCTATCGTTTTTGGGGATACTACCATACCATGTATGCTAGAGTATATGAACCGGGTTATTATACAGTAACGAATAAATTCATACTTGAGGCCAATTTTTATAGCTTAGACAGTGAGAAGTTGATTTACTCCGTTCAAACTAAATCACTAGATCCATCTAGTCCTCAAGCCCTTGCCACAGATTTCAACAAACGATTATTTGAAGATATGATCAAAAAAGGAGTAATTAAACAATAGGAGGATATCATCATGAGAACATTTCCAGTTAGATTTAGGAAAGCGAGTATGGAACTGGATGTACTTGTAACTTCATCAGATAATTGCCAGAAATTTAAGATAGAGATGGTTACAGGTGAGCCAGACCCAATTGTGCTTAATAAAACTAACGGGAAATGGACTATAGAACAACCTGGTTCACGACATTTACCTCCTGAAGGTTATGCGGATTTGGAAAATGCTATAGATACTTATTTGAAGAAGAATCCTTAACTATTGTAGCTCTTACCGGCAAATTCCTGAGTATACATTTTAAGATTCTTTTTCAGTATACCTCTTGCCATATGTATTCTGGTTTTTACCGTACCAATGGGAACATGAAGCATTTCTGATATTTCATGGTATTTAAACCCTTCAAAGTATTTAACAAAAGGGGTTAAATATTCCGGCTGAAGCTTTTTCATTGCATTGTGAATATCCTCCATCATGAATTTATTCTCACCCGTATTACCCGTTGCGCTGTTTTGGAGTTGAGATACCGGAATTTCTTCATGCGTAGAAATGAATGACCTTGTCTTTACGCCTCTTCTATAACTATTTATGAAAGTATTTTTCATAATAGTATACAACCACCCTCTAAAATTTGTACCATCCCTGAATTTTCTGGAGTAGCGCATTGCTTTAAGCAAGGTATCCTGAACCAGGTCATTAGCATCCTCATAATCTTGCGTGAATTTGAAAGCGAAAACTTCAAGCGCGCCTTGATTAAGGCTAAGTTGGTGGTTGAAATCAGTAGTATTCATTGTAGGAATGATTTAAGAGGGTGACTACTATTTAATTCATTGTAACGAAATATTTGAGTGTGAATAATATACGTCAAAATACGTACCAAAACCAATGTAACTCCTTGGTTTTTAAAAACTTCGGATTTACCTAATTCTAATCGTGATCAAGGAATTCCATTCCTAAAGGCGTTATGGATGCTGAATGCTGTACGCTATGCCTGTTGATTGTTATAAAACCCAGCTCTTCAAGTTCTTCATACTGTTCTTCCATTCCGCCCAGTATTGAAGAACTTACTTGCTGGTCAATAATCTCTAGTAGTGATTTGATATCTTCCTTTTCCATGGTTAGTACAATTATAGATTTCCTTAAACATCTACTTAAAGTTACTAAAAACCATTTGTTTTTTTATTAGGAAATATTTTTGTTTTTATAATGAATTTCTGGTTGATTTCTAAGGGTTTCGGCAGCTGCTTCAGGTGTAATGTCACGCTGTGCATTGCCTAACATTTCATACCCTACCATAAATTTCTTGATGGTTGCTGAACGCAAAAGTGGTGGATAGAAGTGCATATGCCAATGCCACTCTGCATGGTCGCCATCATTTACCGGCATTTGGTGCATTCCTGCCGAATAAGGAAATGAAACCTGAAAAAGGTTGTCGTACCTTACTGTTAAGTTTTTAAGTGCTGCAGCCAGGTCTAATTGCTCCTCCTCTGTAAACTCCAGTACGCTTCTTACCTGTCTTTTGCTAATGATCATGGTTTCGTAAGGCCACACTGCCCAAAAAGGAACCAGCACCACAAAGTTGTCGTTTTCAAAAACGATTCTCTTTTTCTCCTTTAATTCTACTTTAAGGTAGTCAGTCAATAAGCTTCTTCCGTTTACCTGAAAGTACTTCTTCTGGTTAACGGTCTCTTTATGAATCTCAAGCGGAATACTATTTTGCGCCCAAATCTGGCCATGAGGATGCGGGTTACTGCATCCCATAATATCTCCTTTATTCTCAAATATTTGTATGTGCTTAATTGCAGGGTTCTCGCTCAAGGTCTTAAATTCTTGAGCCCATAGCGCTATGATTCCTTTTATTGCCGAAATTTCGAGCTCAGCAAGGGTTAAATCGTGACGTGGAGAAAATGCAATCACCCTGCAAACTCCTGACTGACTTTCGGCTTTGAGCAAGCCATCAATTGAGATTTCTCCAACCGGAGTATCTGGCAATAACGCTGAATAATCGTTTGTAAAAGCAAAGTTGGTGGTGTAATCAGGATTTTTGCTTCCATCAGCCCTTTCATTACCGGCGCATAGATAACAAACCGGGTCATGTTGTGGTCGGTTGTCGGCAGGCAGGGATTCTACCTTCCCCTGCCATGGACGTTTTGTACGGTGCGGAGAAACTAAAACCCATTCTCCTGTTAAAATATTTAATCGCGTGTGCGGATGTTCATTTAAATCAAAACTGGTACTCATTATGGTGTTTATTCGATGTAATTTGTTTGGTTATGGCTAATTTACCTGGCTTCTTCTATTTTTAATATTACACTGGCTCTCGACGAATTTACATCAGGATTGAATCCAATCTTCATTAAGAAATCCCCGGTGTAAACCTTGTTCTTATCTATTGATGATGTAGTGCCAGGATAAAGGTTGATCTCTTCAATTTTGTATTTCTTAGCGGCATCAAGTCCTTTTAATAAAATCGGCAGACTGCTGTTTACGCCATATCTGTAGCTTACCAGGTAATTAAAGATCACACCCGAAGATTTGCTTTCATTGATATAGGCCATTGAAGCAACACTTGATTCTTTAGGGTTTGATAAACGATACTGATCGCCTTGCCATATAATTGATTTGATACCATTGTAGGTTGTAATGGCATTTTGGCAATATTTAAGATCGTCGTCTTTTAAATGACTAACTACAATATCAAAGCCTAATTTACCCATCATAGCAACATCTGTACGGAATTTGATCGGTTGTTTGCCCCAATCAGTTACGTGATTTGAACTTGCTATTGCAGGATAGAAATAAGAATATTCCCACTGCATAAAAATACGCTCAAGAGGATCTGTATTGTCACTTGGCCAGAACTCAGTGAAGTATTGCAAAGCAGCATAATCTACCCTACCACCACCACCAGAACAAAGCATCATTGGTACTTTAGGATACTTAGCTCTAATTCTCTCTAAAACTTTATACAAACCTCGTACATACTCTATATAAAAGTGTGATTGGTTTTTAAGTGTAGCAGAATGGGCGTTGTAAATAACCGCATTACAATCCCATTTAATATAAGCCAATTCAGGGTTTTTGGTGAAAAGATCATCAACCACACCATAAACAAAGTCCTGAACTTTAGGGTTAGTTAAATCAAGGACCAATTGGTTTCTGAAATAGTACTCCTCTCTTTTAGGTTGTTTAATTACCCAATCAGGATGTTTCTCATACAATTGGCTTTTAGGATTAACCATTTCAGGCTCGATCCAGATCCCAAATTTAACACTGTTATTCTGAGCTTCTTTTACTAAAGATGATATTCCATTAGGAAGTTTTTCTTTGTTTTCTTCCCAGTCGCCTAATCCAGCAACATCACCATTACGAGGATATTTGTTTGCAAACCATCCATCGTCTAATAAAAACAGGTCTACACCTAATTTTTTAGTGTCTTTTAAAAGGCCGGCAAGTTTGGTTTCGTTAAAGTCGAAATAGGTAGCTTCCCAGTTGTTCAATAAGGTTAATCTTGTGCCCTTTCCATCAAGTAGTTTGTAATTTCTGGCCCAGTTTTGCAGGTTTCTGCTCGCTACACCTTTACCCTGATTAGATAATGTATACAAGAAAACAGGAGTAACAAATTCTTCATTTGGCTTAAGTGTATAAGGTGAAGCATAATTGTTTATACCTGAAATAATACGAAGATTATCCTGATAGTCCACTTCTAAATCAGTACGGAAGTTTCCGCTGTACGCTAAAGCACCAAATAATACTGTACCCTCATCTTCCGTAGCAGGTTTGTTTACCGATACCATAAATACCGATGGCTGGAAAAGGTTAGCTCTTGTACCTAACTTAGTATCCAAAGTTTTGATGCCATGGGTAAGTTTCGATTCTTCTGACTGCATTTCTTTAGCCCAATCCCCATGGTATTGGTTCAAGTAATAACTTGCTCCCTTTACGTGAAGATTTGCTGAAGCATATTTATGTAGTGTTACATTGCCTTTTTCGCCATGTTTAATTGATGACCATTGCTCTACTACATCTTCTTTATAATAGGTTTTATAATAAAGTGTAACTGTAAAATTGTAGGCTGGGTCTTTTAAGATGATGCTTAATAAGGATACGTCATCACTTATTTTCTTTACATCATGACTGACATATTTTAAATCTAAAGAGTTGTTGCCATCTGCATGAGTAACCGTTATAGCTGGTTCTAATAAATTTCGTGAACCTGATGAGGTATATGCAGAATTAAGCATCCCCGTGTAATCCGGAGCTTGCTTAAATACACTCATTACCTGACCATACTCGCTGCTATTGGATAGTTTTTTACCAAAATATACTGTTCCTAAATCTTTATTCGCATCTGCCTGTAGTATTAAGGCATTATTCTGTGTTTCAATTGGGATAATGGTTTGTGCTGTTAGCCTGTCGGGGCTTAAGAATAGACTCGCTGAAAGCACTGCAACCGATGCGTAGGCGGGAATTGAGGGTAACTTTAGTCTCATGTTTTAAAAAATATTTGGTGTTAGGTTGTATAATTAAAATGCTGCTTAACCATATCTAGATGAAGCTTTGCTCCCAGATGCTCTGCATCAAGTTCAAGGGCTTTTAATAGTGCGTCGCTGGCATTTTCAAATTTTGCAAGGCCAAGATAACCTAAACCTTGCAGAAAATAGCAATGAACTTTATTTCTAATGTCAAGATCATCTTCAAATATCAATAGGTTTGGTAGCGATACAGCAAAGTAATCGATCTTTATCACGTCATTAATATGCTGACTGCCATAGTCTATAAGTTTGTTAAAAATCTTTTCGGCTTTAGCTGTATTACCTATTTTTTTCCAGGCTAATCCCTGATAAAAAATCTTGTCAGGTTGCTGATCGTTGTAAAACATAGCAGCCGAAGGTTCATCAAGACCTTTTGTGGTTTTATCAAAATAGTCATTGGCATTTTTCTGGTCATTTAAGCCTTCGTATGCACAACCTAACCAATAGAATATGTCGTTTTCCTGTGCTCCATAAAGCTTTCCTTCACCCAGGTTATGAGGATAAGTTTGAGCCTCTTTTAATAAGACAATAGCCTCTTTATAAGAATCCTGTTGTATCTTCTCTTTTGCAAGCTCGATCAGACTGCATACATATTGACCTGAAGCTTTACCTTCCCCTCCTTCCCAAGGATGAAATTTATGCTGCATCAACAACCTTAGTGCTTGCTCATTCTCGCCAAGGAAATTATAAATTGAAACTAAATCCAGGTATACGTCATCTCTTTGAAGTGCAACTTCCTTATTCTTGTCCAAAAAGCTTAAACGCTCCTGTGGACTTTTGTTTAATCTCTTATAAAGCTGATGAAGCTCCATACACAAACGATCATCCTGAGGATCTAATTCAAAGGCTTTTTCGAAGCAAGCTAAAGCTTGCTCCTCATTGTTCTGCTTATTAAAGTAAGCTATCCCAAGGTTTCTTAATGCAGTTGGAAAATTACCATCTAATTGAACAGAAGCTTCCCAATAGGCGATTGCCTCTTGATACTGACGCTTGTCATAAAACAGATTTCCTAGATAATAAGGTGCTTTTGAATCTTCAGGATTTAGATCGATAGCAGTCCTCAGCACTTTTATTTCCTGTAACCTGTTTGGGAAACAAAGGTAGGAATCAGCTGCAGCTGCAGTTTTAAAGTTATGAATTGCTTGTTCGTTTTCAGCTAACCTGAAGTTGAAATACCCTAGATAATAATAAACTAAAGGGTTTGTCTCTGCTCCTTTTATGACATAAGAAAGTAAATCTATAGCTTCTTTAAATAACCCGGCTTCCGCATAATCTATTGAATATTCAATGAAGTTTTGTTCATTAGCTCTGGCTAAGGTAAGCAGTTCTTTCAAATAGCTTTCTTCATTCTGGCCATCATTTAACAACCTGTAAACACATACTTTTTCAAATAGCGCACCTAAGTTAAAGGCGTCTTTTTCAAGAGCAAGATCAGTTGTTCGGATGGAAAGATCTGCCTGATTTAGCTTTCTATGTGCTGCAGATTTGATCACATAGGCCTTACTATTATTGGCATTATTATCTATAGACTGGTTAATGTGATCTAAAGAAAGTTCATAGTTTTCTTTAATCATATCAATCTGTGCTACTGAAAAATAAGCGCTGTCTTTGTAAGCTTTATTCCAGGTGGATTTATAAAATACTTTATAGGCTTCTTCCAGTTTATCTTGAAACTTAAGACAAAGCCCCAGGTTATAGTATGCTTCGCAATCGTAAGGATTTGGATTTCGCTCAATGCTCGTTTCTATGGCTTTACGGAAATAAGGTTCGCTTTTTTCAAACTGACCTCTTCTTAAATACCAAAGTCCAAGCGCGTTGTTATTTCTTATATCTCCTGGCTCTCTTTCAAGTGCTTTTTCATAATATGGAACGGGACTATAAGTCGCATGTCTGTATTGTTCTAAATGCTGTCCGGTTAAAAACAATTGTTCGTTACTTGTAATTTCATCAGGGGCCATTGCAGGTTTTGCAGGTTCCGGAATCTCGTTAACCTTATTTTTTGAAGGCTCATATCGCAGTAATTCATGTCCCTTTGCATTATTGATAATGAGCAATAATTCATTCTCGTTAAAGCTGTTGTCAACCTCTATTTCCCTTATATATACTTCTAAAGGAGTTATTGTTGCTACTGCTTCAAAAAAGCTTTTGTTACCGTAGCTGAGCTTTATAGCCAAGTCGCGCTGTACAGACGTTACCTGAATTTTTAATTCAACTATATTGTCTTTCTTGCTAATTGACAATAGAATATCCTTACTTGCATTCTTAATCACCCCTAATTCACGGTAAGGCATAAAATATTGCGTAAACGATTTTTCTTCGTTAGGCATCAGCCAGGTAAAATCGGGCTGATTATCAGTAAACATACCCGTCATCAATTCAATGTAAGGGCCGTCTTCATCTGTGAGGTTCCGATCCCAGGCTACCCCAAAATCGCTATGCCCCCAGGTCCATTGCTTTTTGCCTGGCGAAACATGATGATTTGCCACGTGCAATAAACCTCCTTTACTATCATGCTCATACCCCCCTACAAAATCGTAATCAGAGTTAATGGCCATGTAAGAAGTTGGTACCGGAATGTTTTTGTACATCGATATGTCAGTACCAGGAGAATAATCTACTTTATAATATGTTCCCCTAGCAACTGGAAAGGTTGAGACATCTCGTTTTCCATGGTCAAAAACAGCATTTACATCTGGTGGAAAAACAGACTGGTAATAATCATTCACCTTTACTGCCGGATTAGCCCACCATAAAAACGTTTGAGGTAATGCTGATCTGTTTAACAGCTTGGCTTTAATTTCTATGTATGCCTTATCCGGATGAAGGGTAAAACCTGCCATTCCTTTGGTATGGAACATCTGCTCGACCTCGTTAACCCAGACAGTTTTACTGCCATCGCTATTTTCTTCTATCTTATAATCAATGGCATTAAAAGTAGTGGGTCTATGATGCTGAGGCCAGTTGAACTCAATCCCACCAGAAATCCATGGGCCTGTTAAACCCACCAAGGCGGGCTTGATTACCTGATTGTAATAAATGAAATGCCTTTCTTTTATCTTATCGTAGGCCATTTGAATCCGTCCTCCAAGTTCCGGAAGGATCATCATTTTGATATAGTCGTTTTCCAGAAATAGGCCTACATATTCTTTATCAGTCTTTTCATCAAGTATTTTTTCTACAACCGGATTAGGATAAACCGCGCCACTACTTCCCTGATAAATTCTCTTTTCAAAGAACATAGGGTTTTTATTCGGCTTGCCGGTACCATAAGTTGGTATGGTAACTTTTTCTTCCCAAACGCTTACGCTCATGCTTTTCATTAGAAATGATTTTTGTAATTATATTATTGATTGTTGTTATCTCAGATCGCTTTTCGCTAATGTCTTGCGAAGTTTCCTTCAAGTTCTTCCAATGTTTGTCCCTTTGTTTCTTTAACTCTCTTATTGATAAACAGGAAGCCTAAGAAGCAAATGCCAGCATACAAATAGAATGGGCCAAACGTACCAAGCTTCTTAGCTAATATCGGAAAGGTGAACACAAGGATAAAGTAAGCTCCCCACAAGGAGATAATAGCCACAGAAGAAGCTGCACCGCGTATTTTGTTAGGGAAAATCTCTGAAATCAGCACCCAGGTAACCGGAGCCAATGAGATTGCATACATGCTAATTGCCAGCAATACGAAAATAGAAACAAGACTTGCCGGAAACTGATTCTGAAGCAAAAATGCCAGAATAATATACACAATTGACAAACCTAACGATCCGATAAGCATGAGTGGCTTTCTACCTAACTTATCAACCTGCCACATCGCTAACAAAGTAAACACAAGGTTTACGGCACCAATAGCTACGGTTTCAAACAATTGTCTGTCGAGGTTTGCTCCAACGGATTCAAATATAGTTGAGGTATAGTTGAACACTACATTAATGCCGCATAGTTGTTGAAACACGGCCAGTATTATACCCACAACAACTGCCGGACGTACACTTTTCTCAAACACCGCTTTATACGATTGTTTTTTAACCCCAACCAAGGATTTTTCTATGTCAGAAAATGTAGAGGTTACAAAAGATCCCGAACCTAGTTTTAACAAAACTGCTTTGGCTTTTTCAGGATGCCCAGCCTTAACCAGCCACCTTGGGCTTTCCGGTAACCACAATACCCCTATTAGAAATATTACGGATGGAACTACGCCTAATCCAAACATCCAGCGCCATGCGTCTGGTCCTGAATCTGCCAGGAAATAATTAACCAGGTTGGTTATCAAAATACCAATTACTACTGTTAATTGGTTAATTGCTACGTTACGACCTCTTACGTTGGCAGGTGAAATTTCAGCAATATACATTGGACACAGCATGGAGGCCATACCAACCCCTATACCTGCGATAAACCGCATGACAACAAACAGGGTTAAGCTCGATGCAAAAGCGATACCTATTGAAGATAGTGCAAAAATTAATGCTGCTATCATTAAACCAGGCTTGCGACCATAGCGGTCAGCAATATTTCCTGCGAACAAACAGCCGAGGATGCAGCCCAGGGCAAGTGACCCGGTTAGAAAACCTTCCCACCATGCATCAAGCATGAATTGAGTTCTTAAAAAGGGCAATGCACCAGATATTACTGCAAAATCGAACCCAAACAAGTAACCCCCCAGGGCTGAAATGAAGGATATACCGATGATGTATTTGTGATTAAAGATTAGTTTTTCAGTGTTCATTTAGGTTAATAATTTGGTTGGTTAAAATTGTCTATTATATCGCTACAGTCAAATAGATTATTATTTCTTAAAGATGGACTTTTCTATCATTAATACTGCACCACCACCGGATGAAAGTTTAAGCTCCATTTTCATCCTATTGTTTACCGTAATCGTTTTAAGATCATAATGTGTCGCATTCACGTTTGCATCTGTAGCATCGGTATAGATTTGAGCTGTATAATTTACTCCTGGTTCTAAAAATCCAAAATCCAGCTTAATATTTCTTTCTGTCCAGTTGGTCATGGCTCCAACATACCACCTATCTCCTTTTCTTTTGGCCATCAGTGCATATTCAGTTAATTTGGCATCTAATACTTTAGTTTCATCTGCTACTGTTGGTACTGCCGATAGAAACTTCATCGTCTCCGGCGATTGCTTATATGCTGTAGGTGAATCTGCCAGCATAGCAAATGGCTGATCGTAAATTACGAACATCGCAAGCTCATGACAGCGTGTGCCTTGACCAGATGGTAAGCCCGGGTCTATCGGCTTAAACTCGGCTTTGGTCTTGTTACGCATTGCTCCTGGTGTATAATCAAACGGTCCGGCAAGCATCCTGAGAAAAGGAATAATCAAATGATGATCAGGATTTATGGTATAATCCCACTTATCTGATTCGGCGCCCCTCACGGCTTCATAATTTACGATATTTGGATATGTTTTTTCCAGACCCGTGGGCTTACTGCAGCCATGAAAATTAACCATTAGTTTTCTTTTTGCTGCTTCTTTTGCGATCAACTCTATCCATTGTATTGCTTCCTGATCGTCGCGATCAAAAAAATCCACTTTAATACCTGCGGCGCCTATGGAATTCAGAAAATCCAGATTTCCATTGAGATCTTTTAATAATGTTGATGCTACACACCATAAAAATACCCCGACACGTTTTTCTTTTGCCCTTTTAATTACTCCTTTCACATCTAATTTGGGGTTCACCTTAGTTAGGTTGTAATTATCGGACCAGCCGGCATCTATCATTAAGTACTCCAGCTTGTGGTTTGCGGCGAAGTCAACATAGTAGTTATAAAGGTCAGTATTTCTATTGTCCATGCCGGAAGGAATACCAGCGCCCGGCAACATGGCATCATGCCACCATTCCCAGGCAGCCTTTCCCGGTTTAATCCAATCTGTATGCATAACTACTGAAGGACGGGCGAGCTTGCGAACCAGGTGATTATTTAACAATTCCTTGTCGTCCTCAGTTACTATAATTACTCTCCAGGGAAAAGACCTTTCTCCATTCGTTCTGGCAAGGTATGCCCCCCTTTCTTTTACTACCGATACAAAGTCCCCCCAACTTCCCATCACTGTTTTGGTCGGATATTTTGCCCAATCCCCGATATAACCGTTCGATTGTTTTTGGATGTACATACCCGGATAAGCAAATAAGTCAGCTTCAGCGATTACTACTTTTATACCTTTTTCTTTATAATCGAAAAGTGCTGGAGTAGTCGCTCTCTTGCCTTCAGAAATTTCTGCTGTTGATGGATAACTGAGATACGGTCCTTCCCAACTCGTATAATTATCAGTCTCTTGAACTATTGCTGCAGGTGAGCCAACGATGTTAAATGTGGCCTTCTCGCCAAGAACCTGTATAGAATCCTTAATGCTTGTTACAAAACGATAAGCAATACCTTCATTGTATGCTCTAAAGATCAGCGAATAATCCTTATCGAAAAAATAAACAGCCAGTTCATTAAATTCTCCGGACTTCAATGAATGTATTTCTTTAACTACTGGTGTTTTACCAAGTGTTTTGTTTTGCAACACCATAGCAATGGCAGAAGGAAGAATTATATTTGAGTTTTTGTAGGATATAGAATATGTAGTACTGTCCCCAAAACATAATTTCACTTTTAAAGCCTTATTTGGAGAGAATAACTGATAGGTTTTGTTTTTTGCAAATGCTCCTGTCGACAGGTAAAAAGTTAAAGACAGGATTGCTGCTATGGAGCTTATTCTCATATTATTTATGTTCTGTACTGAATTTATAAGTGATACTTTCCTGGTAGATACGGCCAGGATGAAGTATTGTTGAAGGAAAATCTGGTTGATTTGGACTATCCGGATAATATTGACATTCTAAGCAAAGTCCGTCAAATGCTTTGTAAGGTACGCCCAAGTGACCGGGATGCTTAGTCCTAAGGTAGTCTCCGGTATACAGCATTAATCCTGGATATGTGGTGTAAATCTCTAATAATCGCCCTGACTCAGGATCTCTTAATGTGGCTGCCTTTTCTCTACCATTTAGAACATAACATATATTCAATCCTTTTGGCTTATTCAGATAGTCGCTTATTCTGTCCGCTATTTTAGTATTTTTAAATTCAAGATCACCCGCAGCTACTATTGCACCGGTAGGTATAAAATCGTCGGTAGCTTCCACCATTAAGGCAGCATCAATGGTGAGCTCATGATTGAATAAATTACCACTACCTCCGGACAAATTAAAGTAGTTGTGATTTGTGATATTGACAATTGTTTTCTTGTCCGTCTCTGCAGTATAACTGATTAAAAGTTCATTCAAATCTGTCCATTGATAACACACCGTTAGTAAAAGATTTCCAGGATACCCTCCGTCACCATCCTTGCTTAATAGGCTAAGTATTAACTTATCATCTTCTATAGCATAATCAAACACTTTACCATTAAATCCGGCCGATGCACTATGATTCGAATTGCCATTGTCGTTTGCTTCGAGTTTATACCTGACCTCGTCAATACTAAATGTTGCTTTAGAAATCCTGTTGGCAAATCTGCCTACGGTTGACCCCAAGTAGCAATCATCATCAATATAGCCTTGCAGTTCTGGGAAGCCCAAAATAACATTAGCCATTGTAGCGTTCTTGTCAGGCACCACCATTGAAACAATTGTAGCTCCATAGTTGGTCAATTCTACAAAAGCCCCACTCTTATTCTTTATCTTAAAAAGATAGATGTTCTGATCACTAAAGTTCCCCCAGAGTTTTCTTGATATCCTGCTGTTTACCACCTTTACGACGTAATTATTTGATTAACCTGTTCCATTTATATTAGTTAAGGATAAACTTACGTCGAATTTGGAAGCTATAAATGGACTAACTAAAATGAATAATGGATAATGTTATCATAACTGAAGTGTTACAAACTGCAAAATTAATTACATTTATTATACCTTAGTATTTAATATGACGGAAGAAAAAAAGAAAATTAAGGAAGGTTTTTTAGGACAGAAAATGATCGTCCTTACTCCAAATATCAGGAAAAGCATCAAGGATAATCCGCTGATTAATTCTTTTTATCTAACCGCAATAGGCTACTATCCACATGCTTTAGGGCATGATCGGGAAAGAAAAACAGGTTCAGCTGAGTTTATCCTACTATACTGTATTGATGGAGAAGGCACAGTTGAGCTAGATCATAATACCTACGCACTCACAGCAAATACATTTTTCATCATTCCTAAAGATGTATCTCACAGGTACTTTAGTTCATTAAAAAATCCATGGAGTATATACTGGATGCATTTTAGTGGTGTTAATTCAAGAATGATTTATGAACGTTCTCTCGTTGAGGGTCATCCTAAGGTACATTCAATCCCTTTTGAGCAAGACAGAATTAATATCTTCAATCAAATCTACACCATGCTCGAGGAAAGTTTTGGAACAAAAGAAATGGAGATCATGAACTTTAGATTACTCTATTTTGTAACCTCGCTAATTTACTACAAAGAGATAAACCCTTCCGTATATAATAAAGATGCTGTAAGTAACTCGATTTCATTTATGAAAGATAATCTTGATAAAAAACTTACAGTCAATCAGCTTGCTGACCAGCAAAAGATTTCCTTATCACATTACTTAAGGATATTTAAGCAAAAAACCGGTATCTCACCAATTGTCTATTACAACCAGCTTAAAATACAACATTCCTGTCAATACCTGTATTTTACAGATAAAAGCATTAAAGAGATTTGCTCATTGATAGGCATTGACGACCAATACTATTTTTCACGGTTATTTAGCAAGCTCATTGGCACATCTCCATCCGACTATAGGAAGAAACATAAAAAATAGTCATCAGCTCATAGAAGGAAAAGATATTCCCTTGATTTTTCTAAACAACTCTACCGCATAGATGTCAGTCATTCCGGAGACAAAATCAAGTACACTCTGGATTTTAGAATAAACATCATCTTTCTGTGTTAAAAATTGCTTTGGTATCAATTCAACAAGTTTCCTATGGTATTTTGATTCATTTTGTAAATACGCAGGAATAAACTCTTCCAAAAGCCCACCCATCACCTGATAACCTGCAACTTCAATCTGTACCACAGATGAATAATTGTAGATTTTCCTGATGGAAATCCTTTCTATTTCTTTCATTACAGCTAAAAATGGCTCTTCAATTGCATCCATCAGGCTTTTATTGAAATCACCACTTAATATAGCATCCTGTTCCTGGTAAAACACATTCGAGCATTGCCATATCAGTGTGCTGATCGATTTTGCTCTCATCAAGGTGATTTTTGCATCATCGTCTTCCATTTCAGCTAATCTGGATGGCATTTTGGCATCATTACATAAAGGCAAAAGCAATGTTTCTACTTCTTTGTAGGAAAGTATTTTTAAACGGTGTGCATCTTCAAGATCGATGATGTTGTAGCAAATATCATCCGCAGCCTCAACTAAATATACCAATGGGTGGCGCTTGTAAATCAACGGTGATTCCTGAACCTTAATCAGGTCCATCTCTAGGGCTATCTTCTCAAATCCGCTTTGCTCCGACTGAAAGAACCCGTATTTCTTAGTGTAAATGTTCTTTTTATTGTGTCCGGCAATTGATGCACAGGGATACTTAGCAATGGCTGCAAGGGTTGAGTAGGTTAATGCAAAGCCTCCTGTCCCCTTTCCGGCAAAGGGATGGGTTAATATTCTTAACGCATTGGCATTTCCTTCAAAGTGGATCAAATCCTCCCATTGGGCTTCATTTACCTGCTGCTGATATACTTTACCATCGCCATCACTAAAATAATGAGATATAGCCGACTCTCCGGAATGGCCAAAAGCCGGGTTTCCTAAATCATGGGCCAGACAAGCTGAAGCTACAATGTTTCCTATTTCACAAAGCAAGGGGCATGTTTCATCGATATTTGCGTCTCCATCTTTTATTCTATTGTAAAAGATGGTGCCCAATGAGCGCCCAACACTTGCTACTTCTAGGCTGTGCGTAAGCCGGTTATGGACAAACACACTGCCCGGCAATGGAAATACCTGGGTTTTGTTTTGTAATCTTCTAAATGGCGAAGAAAAGATGATCCTGTCGTAATCCCTTTGAAACTCTGACCGAGCTTCTTTCTGATTGCCAATAAACCTATCTTCATTTCCCCATCGTTTTGATGACAGTAACTTTTCCCAATTCATAACTTAAAAATAAGCGCGAAGTTAAGGTATTAAATCAGTTTTCCATGCTCCATCTATCAACCTCAAAATACTCAATGGGTTACTGTTTTGCAAGGCCTCTGGAAGTAATTCATCTGGAATATCCTGATAGGATACCGGTCTTAAAAAACGATAAATAGCTGCAGTACCTACTGAGGTTGATCTCCCGTCTGTAGTTGAAGGAAAAGGTCCGCCATGTTGCATGGAATGGCAAACTTCTACGCCTGTTGGGAAACCATTATAGATAACACGACCAGCTTTTTGAGTGATAATATCAATTATTGGGATTAAGTTGTTTTTGTCAGCTGGTCCTGCATGTACTGTCGCTGTAAGTTGCCCATCCAGTTGATTTAGAACCTGATGAAGTTGCACGGTATCCTTTGTCAATACAAAAAGAGTTGCCGGTCCAAAAACCTCTTCAGTCAACTCCTTATTGGAAAGAAAGTCTTCTGCAGAAACTGTAAATGCCATTGGTCTGGCTTCATTTCTATTGCCATCCGCGGCCTTTGAACCTTGAGCCAAAACACGAACTCCATTAATCTTTTTTGCTGCTTCCAGGCCCTTCCCATAAGATTCGCAAATATTCCTGTTTAGCATTGTTGCAGGTTCAGTCGCACTTAAATGTTGCACAAAGTGGTTCAAAAAAGCCTTACTTGCTTCGCTTTCAATCAGTATTACCAATCCAGGGTTAGTGCAAAACTGACCTGCCCCCATGGTTACAGAGCCGGCTAATCCCTTCGCAATTGCTTCTCCTTTGACTTTCAATGCTTCTTCCATTAAAATAACCGGATTTATAGCGCTCATTTCGGCATATACAGGAATGGGCTCAGCTCTGTTAACTGCTGCAGTATAAAGTATCATCCCTACTTTTCTGGATCCTGTAAAACCTACAGCCTTTATTACCGGATGCTGGACAAGCTTTACCGATTGATCATTAGTAAGATTTAAGGCAGAGAATACACCTTCTGGCATTTGGGTTCTTTGAGCAGCTTTAATGATTGCAGATGAGATCAACTCACTTGTACCAGGGTGTGAAGGATGCGCCTTAACAATCACAGGACATCCTGCGGCAAGTGCAGAAGCAGTATCTCCGCCGGCAGTAGAGAAAGCCAAAGGGAAGTTACTGGCACCATAAACTGCTATAGGGCCAATTGGAATAAGCATTCTTCTGATGTCAGACTTTGGCAAAGGAGCCCTTTCAGGTTGTGCGGTATCAATTCTTGCATCTACATACCAGCCATCACGAAGCAACTGAGCAAACATCTTTAGCTGACCACAGGTACGACCTCTTTCACCGGTTATTCTTCCTACTGGTAAGCCTGATTCTGCAACCGCTCTTGCTATTAATAACTCATCAAGTGCCATTATTTCATCAGCAATCGCCTCTAAAAATTCTGCCCGCTGCTTAGTAGAAGTGTTTTTATAATTTACAAAGGCATTTTGTGCCAACTTTAACGCTTGTTCAAACTCAGTTTCTGTAGCATAAATAAACCTTTCGGGCATTAACACATTCCCTGCAGGGTCAGAAGCCTGAAAGCTGTCTTTACCTTTACTACCACGAATATTTCCAATAAAATTCTCACCTGTTATAGACATAATTCTTTCTAAAATTTAAAGCTACTCCCGTTATAAACGAATAGCAATATGATTTGTTAATGTTCCAATATTGTCAATAGTAATGCTAACCTCGTCCTTTTCATTCAAAGTAAAGTCATTAGGAGGTACTATACAAGTTCCGGTCATTAAAAAGCAGCCGTTCTTGAAGTCACATTCGGCATATAAGTAGATCACCAATTCGTTTAGTGAACGTTTCATTCTGCTAATCGAAACCGAATCACGAAATACCTCTTTACTATTTCTCTTTATCACCATTTCTATCATTGTCTTGTCCGAAATTGGTGCTTCAGGGACATATAAACATGGCCCTAATGCAGCACTTCTTTCATAAATCTTAGCTTGAGGCAGATACAATGTGTTTTCTCCTTCGATACTTCTGGAACTCATATCGTTGCCTACAGTATAAGCTTGTATGTTCCCAGATGAATTGATAAACAAAGTTAACTCGGGTTCAGGCACATTCCAGGTGGAGTCTTTTCTGATATTTACATGCTGTTTATGACCCGCGACGCGATGCGGTAAGGACTTAAAGAACAATTCCGGGCGGTCTGCATCATAAACCTTATCGTACATACTTGCACCGCCAGAATCCTGAGATTCCTCTTTACGGGCATCGCGACTGCGCAGATAAGTTACCCCAGCTGCCCATACTTCTTGCTGTCCAATCGGAGCTTCAATATCATTTTCTAATATTGCCAATGCTTCATCGTTTTGCAAAATCCTCCCTTTAGTTGATAAATGAAGTAAATGCTGATGTAGATTATCATTATTGATCAAAGTATCCCAGTCAGTATTTAATAAATAGTATCCAGTATCACTATGCAAAATTGCACCTTGTTTAGTTTTATATAGTTTCATATTCTCCTTTTAATAATGAAAATGTCTGTTTTTTATAATGATATCCCTCTTTTCCATGGGATAAAGTCGTTGTGTCCCAGTACTTCGGCCTTGGCTTTCAGCTGTCCGCTGGCGATCTCAATGATGTAGTCCAGAATGCGTTCTCCCACTTGTTTAATTGTCTCTTCGCCTGTTATTATAGTTCCTGCATCGATATCAATGATGTCATTCATCTTTTTATACAGTGTGGTATTGGTTGAGATTTTAACCACAGGAGCAATCGGATTACCGGTTGGCGTGCCTAACCCGGTAGTAAAAAACACAAGGGTGGCCCCTGCCCCAACTTCGGCAGTTGTTGATTCTATGTCACTACCTGGAGTACATAACAAGGTGAGGCCTGGCTTAGAAACTTGCTCAGGATAATCCAGTACGTCTATAACCGGAGATGTACCTGCCTTTTTTGCTGCACCTGCAGATTTAATGGCATCTGTAATCAAGCCATCGCGAATGTTACCTGCAGAAGGATTTGAATCAAAGCCTGATCCCACTGCTTTTGCCCTTTCGTGGTAAGCGGTCATTAGCGTCATAAACTTTTGCGCAACGTGCTCATCTATGCATCGATCGCTCAACTCTTGTTCAACGCCACAAAGCTCCGGAAACTCCGAAAGGATTACTGATGAACCTAAAGCAACTAAAAGATCAGATGTGTAGCCTAAAGCAGGATTTGCTGAAATCCCGGAAAAGCCATCTGATCCTCCACATTCTAATCCAATGCAAAGTTTACTTAAAGGCGCTGGTTTACGTTTATACGCATTGGCCTCTATTAAACCTGTAAAAGTCTGTTTAATGGCCCGTTTCATTAACTCAGATTCAGAACCTACTTCCTGCTGTTCAAAACAATACAAGGGTTTGCTAAAGTTAGGATCACGCTTGGCAATCTGCTGTTTAAGCAATGGTATTTGCGCATTCTGACAGCCCAGACTTAATACTGTAGCCCCTGCTACATTAGGATGGGTAATGTATCCGGCGAGCAGTCCACAAAGGTTAATGGCATCGTCTTTTGTGCCACCACAACCTAATGAATGCGTTAAAAACTTAACACCGTCAATGTTTGGAAACACCCGGTTTTCAGCCTCAGCATCGGCGTTGGTCATATCCAGATCTATACTCAGTATATCTTCTTTTGATATGCCTGCCCTATGCATCTTAACCAATTGCTGCACCTGACTGTAGTAAGAAGAGTCATTGTCATGATACCCCAATCCTTTCATAAAGGCGTCCTGAATCACCTGCACATTCTTATTCTCACAGAATACCAAAGGGATGATGAGCCAGTAATTGGCTACACCAACAGTTCCGTTTTCTCTATGATACCCCATAAAGGTTTTATCGTTCCATGATGATGTTTCAGGCACCTCCCAACTGGTTTTTCTTTCCTTAAGTTTGTAATTGTTAGCGGCATGACTAACATTACCTGTAGCAATTACTTCACCTTTTTTAATGGTTTTAGTCGCTTTGCCTACAAGTACGCCATACATGATAACATCATCTCCTTCTTGCAAGTCTACAGTGGCAAACTTATGCTTTGCCTGCACATCAGTAATCAAATTGTATGTTCCACTATCAGTACTTACAGACTCCCCTACTTTTAAATCCGACAATGCTACTTCTATATTGTCTGTACTATTTATTTTTAATGTCCTCGATTTCATTAACCAACTGTTTATTTTTTCAAATCTTTTCTAACAACATCCTTCAGGACCACAATAACTATCAGCTACCTGAGGATTTAATCCTCCTTCTATTTCTTTATCTGTTGCAAAACGAATACTATCGACTACAACTTCAATATAGAATTCATCATCTAAGTCCATATAGCCCTTTTCTTTCGAAAGGAATAGCTGTTTTTCTTCCCCTTCTTTTAATCCTTCTAATTCTGCTTCAAGTGCGGGTAATATCGAGCCAATACCATGCAAATAGTGAACAGGTAAACCATTAAGATTATCCTCAAGTATTTCTCCTTTGCTATTCTGCATTTTGTATCTAATAGATACCACTGTTTTATCCTCAACTTTCATACTATTGGGCTTATTGAATTAGTCAGGTATTCTGTGGATTGGCCTGGGATAGCCAGGCTTAAAAGATGACAGCTTTTTTTGAACTACTTTATAGCCATTTTTTTTCTCCGCTTCCTGAATCAGATTCAATAAGAGTGACTCAAGATGGTTAGGGTCTGATTGTACCCTTGCATTGATAAGGATGTCTACTTTACCTGAAGATGTTTTTCTATTTCCACTTAAAGAAGACTGAGTTCCGGCAGTGAAGCTGATTTTCTCCTGTTGTGTTCCATCGTCAATAAAGAATTTCAAATGACCTATAGCTAATTTCTCCCTATCTATTGCTTCATGAAACTCCGTAATCAATGCCTTTCCCTCTCCAAATGCATCATTAGTGCCTGTAAATAGTTCGATCTCTAAGTCAAGCCAAGCTAACTCTGCCTCTCCGGCAGCATAAACATCATAATCTATTACTAAGGAGTCTCTGGTCTTTGTTTTAAAATCAACCAATGCTGCCATCCAATCGTTTATGCTCGATTCATCAAGTGAATTTTGAAACAGCGTCGTTTTATCAGGATACTTTTTACCCACCAGTAGTTTCATTTTTTCAAATTCCACTTCGCTTAATGAATCAATTTTATTTACCACTAATAAATCAGCTTCTTCAATTTGCTTTTTATAGATGTAACTCACATTATCTGTAAATAAAGGAGCTCCCTGAAGCATTGTAGGTAACACATTGGCATCAACAAAAACAGTAATTACAGTTTCTATGTCTTTATTGAATTTTTCTAAAGGTTTAACCACTGTAGCAATCATATCTGTACATGAACCAACAGATTCAGCAAATATTACTTCAACATGATCGCTCTCTTTTAAGGCTGCTATCTGATCATCAAGCTTATCATAATTGCAACAGAAGCAACCATCTGTTACTTCCATAACCGGAATATTGGCATGCTTAATAAACCTGGTGTCAACCAGTTCTACTCCCTGATCGTTGGTGATAACGCCCACCTGTATTCCTTTCCCGATCAGTTCAATAGCTGCATTTAGAATAGCTGTTGTTTTGCCGCTACCCAGAAAACCACCAATGAGATATAATTTCATAACGCTGATTTTAATATAAACTAAGAGAACTTTGATTCTTTACCAGCTATCATAGTTTTTTTAACCGGTATACTCCCGTAAGCAACATTTAGTGAGACTTTATTATCCTTAAAATGTACAGTGCCAAATCCGGTAGCTGTAGAGACAAAACTTGTAAAGTCACCGACTTTGGAATCTACATGTAAGACCTTGTCCACGGCATCATACCGCACACCGGTAAGTCCTTGAAGCAGTCCATAGCTAGACATGGCTCTGGCATACCAATGCCCACATTCGTATTCATTAAAAGGATTACGAACCCGTCCATCATATCGGTCACGACAAGCTTTTACAATAGCTAAGCCTTCATTAACTTGCCCCATGAGCATCAAATGCGATGCAACCTGATATTCAATGCCAGTCCACACTTCATTACTGTAAACAAATGGCAAGGAAAGCATGCCTCCCTTTGGCCAGGAGCACAACAACAATCCACCTTCATGTCCTGCAGCATAGGATGGACGCTGAGGATTTACGTGATCACTTAAATCAGCTTTCAGGTTATATTTATGAACAGACAGTAAATGGCTTTTGGTCTTTTCAATATCCAATGGTTCTTCAAGCCCGCACATTTTCGAAATCCATCCTCCAAGAATACCATCAGATAAACAACCGGTTCCATACTGGTATTTTGGGCCTTCATTTTTCAATATCTCCAATGCTTCTGAAGTATACTGGGTAGCAAACGATTGTTGATTTACGGGGTTTGGAGCGTTTAAACCTGTCCATTGTATTTTCTGATTAAAGTACTCTCCATTATACAATTCACTTTCCATGAATTTTTTACCGGCAGTATAAAGCGTTTTGTATTTAGCGGTATCCTTTTTAAGAAACTGTCCCATTTTTATCATGGCATTTAAAGCACCCAGATAAAAACTGGTACACATTCCGTCTGGCCCCCAGAACTCAATATCGTATGTGTTATGATGAGGTTCTTCAATTATACCTTTACTTCTCGGATCCCAGGTTTTGATGGCATAGTCCATACTCGTCTTTACCATCGGATACATCTTTTTCAGCCAAACAGCATCACCACTAATCCTCCATTCCCGGTATACTTTCATAATACCCCCAAGCTGACCGTCGGCAGCAGCATGAAAATCATGCTTAGCGGAACTTATTGGCATATTTGCTCTAAATTGCTGATGGCCTTCAAAATTCTGGTTCTCACAGAACTCTGTAGTTCTCAGGCTCCTTTCTAAAACAGGAAAAAGATGGGGGATTGCCTGTGCGTAGTTCCATACATGTGTGCAGCTGCCATGACAACAACCTCCATCATCTCCACAACCCTCCCAGCTCCATAACCGTCCATCAAATTGTCTCAATACAGTAGGAGATTTAAGAATGGTAAGATTTGCAGCAACGGCTTCAGTAACCTCGGGAGGTAAACTGCTTGAATAAAAGGCATCGCGGAATAAGATTGATTTCTTTTGCAGTTCATTGTACTTATTTAACAAATAGTCCGCTACCTCATTAATATCTTTAAATTTACTGCTATACCAGGGCTTATAGTTTGGTGAATTATAAGTTGATTGCTTTTCGAGACCACTGGCTGATGGGACAACACAGCAATCTGCCGAATCGGCTTTCTTTGGATCAATAACCATTTCACCTATACGGAGGTCCGAATCTGGAACATACCAGGCCATCATAAGTCTCACTGTTTTTTGTTCTCCGGGTTTTAGTGTAAAGGGAACAAACAATGAAGCTCCCGGCGCATCAGAATCGGGTTCCTGTGCCTTAACTTTACCTTCTTTAATGGTATTCCATACCATAGTTAAGGGGTCAAACCAACCGCCTCTGAACCAGCAGTAGTCTACGGTAGCCGGTTCATCGGTGAAAATTGAGAAATCAGTTCTTAGGTGTGGTTTTTCGCTGGTGCCATCTTGCGATAGAATGAAACCATTAGGCATCTTTTTTATAGCTCCTTTTTGTCCGCCCTGCAACACAAAATTCCTTGAATTATAAGAAAAAACAGCCTCAATTGTTTCCTTACTATTATTGGTGAATTTATATTCCAAGGCGCCTCCAGGTAAACTGGAGTTATCCTCGTCAGTAGGAATAAAAGGGCTCCAACCTACTATCTGGGTTTTTAAAGGAATGTCTTTTTCTTCAAGATCTATAGTTGCAAACGGGAAACGATCGGTAAACACCGCACTGTTAAATCTTGGAAGCCCATAATTGGCTCCGCTTGCTCCGTTGCCGGTACCTCGCTGACCAAACATTTTCCATTCCTCAACGGGACCTTCGAGTACACGGGCAACAACTTTTTCTCCTTTAACAGCAATCGCTGCAAACATATTAGGTTCATGAAATATTTCGGGTCTGTTGCGAATAGACATATGAGATATTGCTCCACTACCCTCTAAACAAAACATTCCGGCACCTAAACCACCAATTGGAAATGCTACCCTTCTGAGGTGTTCTTCTTTATAGCTGCTGTTGTAAGCTCTTTTGCTATCACCCTTTGATGAAGCGGTCTGCGATACTTCTGTATCGGTAGTAAGCGTTTCCTCTTTAGGTTCATTTGCCAGCATCACCGAAGGCATAGCAGTAAGACCAAAACCTCCTATAGCTACCTTTTTAATGAATGAGCGACGGTTATCGTTGTTTTTCATCAGTATATTGTTCTAGTGATGTTGCATTGAAATATTTTTTGATTCGATCTTTTTGCCAATACCTTTTATGGCATACCAGGCAATAAATGCGAAACATAGCATTGGTATTACAAAGGCTATAGACATACCGAAGTTATCTCCGATAAGTCCCATTATTGGTGGACAAAACGCCCCTCCTGCTACAGCCATTACTAAAAATGACGCCCCTTTTTTCGTTAAGGGCCCCAAATCATATACACCTAAAGCAAAGATGGTTGGAAACATTATCGACATAAAAAAGTAAGTAAGAAATAAAGCCACCACCGAGAACCATCCAACCTCCAGCAGTACAATAAACACAAGCAGGGTATTAACCAAAGCATATATGCCAAGTAGCTTTTGTGGTGATAAATATTTCATCATGTATGATCCAGATAAACGGCCTATCCAGAAAAGTCCCATTCCACCGATCGCAAGAATAAGAGATGCAGCCTGTTCAGGATTTTTAGGTGTAAATACCTCGCCAAACCAACCCAAGTGTTGCATGATATTTTGAACTGGCCCCGTTACATTAGGGATGGTTTCGGTAACATAGTTAATAAAGAAAGAGTTTACCCCTGTTTGTGCTGCTACATATAGAAACTGGGCAATTACTGCCAGTACAAAGGCCGGATGCTTCAATAAGTTACGCATTGGTGGGTCTTCAGCCAATTCAGTATCGCTGGCTTCCTTAACCTCAGGCAGTTTAATCAGCATAAAAATAATGGCAACTACGACAACAATTCCACCTACCATCATATAAGGCTTAACCATCGAATCGAACTTATCTACCCCCGGAGTGTGTTCTGTACCAAATATGAATAACCCACCCATTAACGGTCCCAATATCCATCCTAAACCATTAAAGGACTGAGATATGTTAATCCGCCTGGCGGCATACGCTTTAGGTCCTAAGATAGTAGAATAAGGATTGGCTGCTGTTTCCAGACAAGCTAAGCCACAAGCCAGTACAAACAGCGCCAGTAGAAAAGGAATGAATGTCTGAAACTTAGCCGCAGGATAAAAAAGGAAAGCGCCTATGGCAAATAGTACTAGCCCTAAAATGATTCCCTTCTGATAACCAAAGCGTTTCATAAATAGCCCCGCCGGTACCGCCATTACTAAATAACCGATGTACAAAGAAAACTGTATAAAGCCTGATTCTGCTTTTGATACATGTAAGATATTTTGGAAATGCTTATCCAGCACATCGAGTAAACCATGAGCAAAGCCCCACAATAGGAATAAGCTGCATATGAAAATAAAGGGCATAAGATAACTCTTGCCGTTTTCCGTTCTAAACATAGTATTCAGTATATATTTGGTTACAACTTATATAAGTATGGCTAACAGGCTTAGCTTGTTAGCCATACCAACAATGCGATTTAGTCTTTAAATGTGTCGGCAATCTCATCTAATGAGATACCCAGAACTTTTTTAGCAATTTCATTTAATGCGGTCTTATCTCCTGTAAAATGAAATACGCTATGCATGTGCGTATGCTTCTCTCCCGGTTTCAGGAATGTAGGTGGAGATACACTTTCCAACTCATAAAAAGGCCCCATTTGAGAACCATCAGCCAATGGCCCGTCATTGTAAGCGTTCATGCCATCCCCACTGAAAGGATCTTTATCTGGTGTCCACTCCTGGTTCAGGTATTTAGCTTTATTGTTTACATCAAACATGGTAATGGTCAGCAGGTTTTGATCTGCAGCATAACTACCGGCAACGTTTTTAACTCTTAGCGGAGGAATGCCTAGCTTACCGCGAGATTTACCGTCAGCTTTAAACAATAGAATACCGTTTTTGTAAGTGATGCGATCTTTTGCGATCTCTCCAAAATAATCAGTTGTAGCTACTTTACCCGGTGCATTTTCAATGTAAGGAATAACAATTACCGTTTTTGGTGATGGACTAAACATATCCAGACTCCAGATACAAGGAGCACCGGTTTTTTCTGTCCATTCATTAGTTCCGGTATTGATGATCGTATTTAATGTTTTAAAAGCAACCGAATTAACTTTAGTGTCCAGAGTAATATTTAAAGCTTTCTCTATACTGTCTTTTTCAAGGATCTCAACATCCCTTTCCAGCTTTATTTTCAAGTTAGTACCTGCATAGTTTTGCAGCTCCATGTCCTTATTTAAAGAAGCTCTCTTTCCGTCAGATTTTACTAAAGTCCAGCTTTCACTATCAATGCCGGCAGGAGTTTTCCAGTTTTTAAATACCATCGAATCGCCAGGCTTAAAATAAAGTGAAAACTTGCCGCCCTCAGGCCCAAGCCATAAACGGTCTTCGCCGCCATAAGCATTCATATGTGGGTCTAAAGGCTTACCAAAAGCCTTGTAATTAACCCAGCCGAAGCTTTTTCCATCAAGCCCTTCGGCAGTTGAGGTGAATACCTTTGCCTGATATTTTGGCGATAAAGCAAGCTGGGCACTTCCATCATGGTTCTTTAAAACAACGATACTGTCGTTTTCATTCAAGAAGTTTAAATCGTAACCAAATGTGCCTTTTTCATAGGCCTTTGTGGCATCTTGCTTTTTGGTAGCGGATTGACAAGAAATAATCATCATGCCGGCCATTATTAGTGAAGGAATCTTTAGCAATTTCATCTTATGCGTTTTAAGAGTACAGTTAATTAACTTCTAATTCATCTCTCGAAGGTAGTTTCGGAAAGCTACCATGAGGTTCTGTTTGATACCAGTAAGCTACAGTCATGATGTCTGATTTCTGGGCTAAATACCTGCCACCATCTCTCCATCCCAAATCCTGGATGGTTACTTTAAGGTCCTTATCAAAGCGTATTGGATCCATGATATGCCACCTGTACATTCCAAATCTCTGCTGAGCCTTATAGGTTCCGTCTGGTCTGATTACCTGGTGCAAGCCAGCGTAAGGTGTACTGTACTCTATATATTTACCGCCTCTATCGAAGTTATATGATCCGCAGAAATAATCCTCTGTTCCGGTTCCTGCTATTGTAGGGTATTCTTTATCGCCGTCTAAAAAGAACTTAATCTCTCCTTCTCCCCACCATCCGTTATTGTTTACACCAAGTCCCATGTAAAGGCCAACAAATTGTCCTTTACCTTTTACGCCATCAATTATAGTATGTAAAGAAGTGGTATTAGGGTTTGATCTTCTGTATTGTGCATGAAAATAAGCTTCATCATCTGCAACCGGAGTAAGTGCATAGTTAACCTGATAGTATAACCTCATCTCATCTCTTGGGTTGATGTTCTCGATCGTGATTTTGCATTTCTTTCTGAAAGGCATTTTCCAGTAGCAGTTAAATGCACTGCCTGGGTTAACGCTTACCGGTAAAGAGTTTAATGGAGCATATTCTCCCCAACCCATCCCAAAGAATGCGCCTACAGGAGTTTCGATTGATGGTTCTTTCTCATCATCCCAGTAGAAACGTAAAATAGAGAACTGCCAGTTTCCCGTTGGTGTCATCCATATTTGTTGTATAGCACCCGGGCCTTCCATTTCTGCAATGGTTATGGTTTCTCCGCTTTTAACAATTATAAAAGGATTTACTTTCCAGCCGACGCCCAAATCGCGCGCCTCATTTGCAGCATTGGCTACGTTGCGCTGTCCTTTGTTTTTAACCGGATCTGCCATTGCTCCCTTACCTTTTTCACCGGTAAAGTTCTCCGGGCTAATGGATCTGCTCTTTGCATCAGATAGTCTTGATAAATTACCAAGATTCATATCTAAGCCATCAAATTTCTTGGGTTGTTGCGCAACAGCAGGTAAAACAAAAATAGTTGCGACGATTAGTAATAAAAGCTTTCTCATAATTTTAAATTGCGATGTGCATCAGTTACTTAGCACCTTTTACATGTAGAAATGTAGGCCTCAGATTTCTAAATTCTGATTTTGCTTACACGTTTAAGCTAAAGGGGATAAAAAAAAATGCTGAGCACTTCGTGTTTTAAATGGTTTATATTGGTTGTGTAATCAAACTTAAGCTTAAACGTTTAAATGAGCAAATATTTTTTGACTTTTTTTAATATTCCAGCTAAGTGCCCATTTCCTTGATACGCTCGCCCAGCCTGAATTCGTCATGCCGGCGAAGGCCGGTATCAGGACCACACACCTGTTATGTAAAGCACAATATTTCGTTCTCTTCCCAGGTCCTGAAATAAATTCAGGATGACGAAGCGAATTAATCAGTATGATGAATGCATTCTACCTATCCCCCGAACCACAGGATTGTCGTACGACCAATCTTGACGGTATACTCAATTGCGTATTGGCACTTTTCTTATCGGTGATGTTCTTAATCAATATTTGAACAGCCTTTTTACCCATTTCTAAAAGCGGTTGCTCAATATAAGTTAATGGAGAATAGAAAAAATCAAAAGCCTCGCTCTCATCAAAACATACTACGGCAATGTCATCCGGAACTTTACAGTTCAAATTGTTTAGCGCTTTTAAACCCTTTAAGGTAAGTGTGTTTGTAGCAAAAAATAGCGCATCCATTGAAGGATTCCGAGTCAATAGCTCTTTAATACCGGCTTCTACATCATCCTGAGTAAAATCAAAGTCTACCGTTTTTATCAGTGGTGTTTTAGCTTTTAATTGCTTATTGTCTTTAAGTGCATCCATGTAACCCCGTCTCCGGTCAAGCATATGCACCAGATCCGTTCTATAAGCGATCATGCCAATGTTTTTATGCCCTGCTTTTATTAAATGAGAAACAGCATTGTACGAGGCATCATAGTTATTGGTCACTACATAATTAGTTTCCAATTCTTTAAAATACCTGTCAATCAATACTAATGGAATATTACTTTTTAAAATAGACGCTATCTGATCTTGCGAATTTTCTGCCGGTGCGATAATAAAACCGTCAACCTGTCTTTCTGTTAAAATGTTAATCAGGTTTTGTGATTTTTTAGGGCTTTCATCTGCGCTTGCGAAAATAACTGTGTAGTTAAAATTCTTGGCTTCATCTTCCACATTTCTGGCCAGATTGGCAAAAAAAGGATTAGAAATGTCTGCTACTATTAATCCAAAAGTATGCGATTTACCCGTCTTTAAGCTCTTTGCAATCTGATTAGGCTGATAGCCCATTTCAGCAGCGGTATCTCTTATCACTTGCGCAATCTCCTTACCTACCCGCGCTTCTTTCTCTTTATTGTTCAACACATAAGAGACCAATGCGGTAGATACACCTACAGATTGAGCAATATCTTTAATGGATACCTTTTTATTCATATAACAAATATATGCTTAATCGTTTAACAAGAAAACAATTAAATAACTCAATTGTTTCTTGTTAAATCCTTTTATAAATTTTCGATAAACAACTAAAAACAGATGTACCCGATTAGCAGTTTATCGGAAGATGAAACATAAACAATTTAGAATTTAACTTAAATACTCCTCACAATGAAAAAACTCGACTTACTACTTTCACTCTCGCTCTCACTTGTCAGTCTGATGGGCTATGCCCAAACTGCAGCGGTTGCTGACACCACCAAAAACTGGACTATCCACGGAGAAAACACCTTTTTAATCAACCAAAGCTCTTTTTCTAACTGGGCATCCGGAGGTGTTAATTCAATAGCGGGAAATATTCTTTTTAACTATGATTTTAACTACAAGAAAAACAAACTAACCTGGGATAATAAAGTGATTCTTGGTTATGGTTTAAGCAAGCAACAAAATATAGGTGTTCGTAAAAATGACGACCGACTTATTCTGAATAGCTTATTGGGCTATAAAGCCTCTCAGTACTGGTTGTATACCTTCTATGCGAATTTCCAGACACAGTTTGCTAAAGGCTATCAATATAGCGGTGACAAAAAATCACTCCTATCAGACTTCCTTTCACCCGCTTACCTGACTTTAGGCCCTGGTTTTGCTTACAAACGTTCTGATAATTTCAGAGTGAACATTTCACCATTTGCATCAAGATTAATAATCGTACAAAATGATACTTTATCCAGTAAGGGTGCCTTTGGTGTAGATAAAAATAAACACCTACGATATGAATTTGGTGCTTCATTAGATGCTTACTACAAAGTAAACCTTGTAGAGAACATCAGTTTTGAAAACATCCTGAAATTGTATTCTAATTACTTGGATAAACCTCAAAATATCTATACCGATTACACCGCTAACCTTTTCATGAAGGTAAACAAGTTCGTAACCGTTAATGCAGGAGTTCAGCTATTATATGATGACAACACTGATATACCTATTTTAGGTGCCAATGGAGCTCCGTCGGGAGATACAAAAAGAGCATTACAGGTTAAACAGATTTTTGGCGCTGGTTTTACCTACAAGTTCTAGATACAAATAGTGCTTATACTTAAACCTTGCATATGACTGAGTGCACATTTGTTCGGTGTTCCTTTCGTGTTGCTTCGAAGATTAGCTACATTTCTCCGAAGAAACACGAAAGGAATATGGATTAAAGGCCGATTCAGCCGAAGACCTGCTCTTTTGTTTTCATATAAAAACTAGTAGGTTATCGGAGCCGGTTGCTTTGTTCTAAGATTAACAATAGTCCTGTTGATGTAAGGAATCAGGGCTATAATCAATATTACAGCAACCAATAAACAGCTTATAAACTTATAGTAGTCAACAGCTGACCTCAACTGGGCCTGAATTTCTATAGATCTGCTTAACAAACCATTTGCAATTTTAACGGCTTGTCCTGAGGGAACTCCTTTTGCCATTAATCCTCTTTTATAAATCTCCAATTTCTCCAGCGCAACAGGGTTTAACGATGAAATACGTTCCTGAAACCTGTTGATATGATTGGTTTTGTTATAAAGCTGATAAAAGTTAATCAGCGCTATGCTACTGCAAAAACCTATAAAGCGAAAAAATACACCAACTGCTGAAGCAGTACCACCTAGACGCTCTGGAACAGAGGAAACCGCAAAAACGATCACTGGAGTCATCAACATCCCAGCTCCCATTCCCTGGATAATCAGTGGGATAACAAAGGTTGAAGCGTCGGCCTGAGTATTAAAAAGAAAAATCATCCAGGCATGAAATACCAACAACAGACCAAAGCCATAAATCCAGATCAATCGCATGGGTCTTTTTAAAATCAGGAGTCTTGAAGAGATTAGAACACTGATGCCAATTCCTATGATATTCACCATCATCATATAAGCAATATGGATTGGATCCATCCCTAAAACTGTGGCAAAATATAGGTTGGTAATGTTCAATGCACCACGCACAATGTACAGTACAAAGATTAAAAACACTCCGATAATATAGTTTCGGTATTTAAATACCTCCATGTCCTGACTAGGCCTTTTCAATTTAAGCTGTCTGAAAACATGAATTATAAGCAAACCGAATATAGCCCAGCAACTGCTAACGATGCGCTTATCTTCCAGCCAATAGTATTGCTGACCATAAGCCAGTACATAGCCGATAAAACAAAGCATTAAAGCATAAATTACAAAGCTTGCCCAGTCAACCTGATAAAGTGGAATCTTACGGTTCAAACGCACCGTATTCATGATGGACAACAATAAAATTGCCCCCGGTATATAACAAAATATGATCCCTTTGTACAGAAAATTATAGTCGTAGGCATCTACAACGGGTGCTGTAAGTAAAATCGATATCGGACTTATACACAATAGCATACCATAGAAAATAGAATAACCAATCTCTCTGGCTCTTTCACTCTGTAATCTGGTAAATATCAAGGTGATACAGATACTGGTAGTGCCGCAATTGGCCATCCCCTGTATAAACCTAAAAATGAAAAGTGTATGTAAATTATGCGTATTATAGCAAATATAAGAAGTAACAATCTGTAAAATAATACCCACCAAAAAGTACTCTTTAGTGGCTAAATACACGAAAAAGCGTCTTTCTAATGCAAAGAAACTGGCGACAGCAGCATAAAATATAATCATTGAATACTGAACATCCGCAGGCTCGATACCATAGTATCCGGCGGCAGCGGCTGGATTGGCTGTGGACAAGCCAAAAAGCAACAAACAAGGCAAAATAACAATGAATATTGTGCCTCTGATCAGCCACTCGGGTGCCCAGCTTTTGAATACAGGTTTTACAGCGATCATTGGTTTTTAGCAATTACAACGATAGCGTTCATTCCTGCTTTAAGTTTGTCCGTCAATCTCTTATCGTCGTCTAGCTTAATCTTAACTGGAATACGCTGCACCACCTTCACAAAATTACCTGTAGAATTATCTGGTGGCAATAACGAAAACCTCGCCCCGGTTGCAGGAGATAAAGAAACAATAGTCCCTTGAAATTCTTCTCCCGGAAAGGCATCCGTTTCAATAACCGCATGGCCGTTTAGTTTCATGCTGGCAATTTGCGTTTCCTTAAAATTGGCAATAACCCATTTACCGGCTTCTTGATCTACAATAAAAGCCAATGTTTGTCCTGCTTGTATGAGTTGACCTTCCTGAATGGTTCTTCTACCCATTTTGCCGTTATATGGGGCTGTTATTACAGTGTAACCAACATCCAGCTTGTTTCTATCCAATAGGGCTTCCCTGCGTTTTATTTCTGCTAAATACACATCTCTTTGAGATCTGATGTCGTTTACTTTAGAAGCGGAGGTTTCGTAGCCGTTCAATGCAGACCTGTATTCCGCATCTGCAACATCCAAAGCAGCTTTACTATTTTCCAATTGCTGAAGTGTAGCTGATTCTACTTTAAACAACTTCGAATAACGATCGTAGTCTTGTTGCTGCTTTAAAAGTTTCGCTTTAGCCGAAGCGATTTGAGATTTCATTACACTGGCAGCTTTAGTCGTGGTTTGCTCATTGCTCTCCATTACTTTAATCTGAGCCTGTGCATTCAGCAGCGCAGCCTCCGCTTCTTGCTGACCTAGTTTGTACTCGCTATTGTCGATAATCAACAGCGTGTCTCCTTTCTTTACGTCTTGATTTTCTTCGTATTTTATGGCTCTTATGTATCCTGTTACCCTTGATGTTATGGGGTTTATATATTCTTCTACTTGTGCATCGTTGGTCTCTTCGTATTTATAAAGATCCAATAAGGAAATTGCTCCCCATATCATCAAACCAACAACAATAACACCTGCAATCCAGGCGGTAACTTTGGTGATTAATTGATCAGTACTCGTGTAGTTTTTCTTTTTAGTTCGCATTTTAAAGTTTGCCTATTGCTTTTTGTAATTGGAAATATTGTAATTGTGCTGCTATCTGTGATGCCGCAAGGTCAAATCTGGTCTGCAGCAATTGTGTATCTGCATCTAAAAGATCCGTTAACAGTGAGAGCTGATTGAAATATGTATTGTTAACGATCCTTAGGTTTTCTGTAGCTTGCTTTATGTTCTGCTTAGCCACATCAATCCGTGTGACGGCCTCTTTGTACCTCAAATAAGCTTCGTTAACTTCTTGTCTAACTTTATCAGTTGTAGCTTCATGTTCAACCTCTTGTCGCTGAAACGCGATTTCTGCTGCCTTGGTTTTATGTTTATTGTGGTAAAACGAAGATATAGGGAAGCTTGCTTTTATACCGCTTAGTCCAAGTCCATAAGTGGCTATAGAATAAGGATAAAACTGAATCTGAGGATAGGAATATGCATAATTTGCAAACAGACCAACTTTAAATGACACGTTTGCTTTTACTTTTTTAAGTTCCAGCTTATTCAACTCTGTTTCCTTTTCTGAGATTTTTAACTCGTAAGAATGTGAGATGGCCTCATCAAGGTATTCAGGATAAGTTTTAACGTCTAAACTTGTGCTCGCTAAAGAATCAGGTGCTATTTTGAAATCATCCTCCTCACCTATCAATATCGCTAGCTTTTGGTTGGCAATGCTGATGTCATTGTCAATCTGTATTAAGGACATCTTTTGGCGCGACAACTTAAGCTCTGCTCGTAATACATCACTTTTTAGTATCACTCCATTTTTAAGGAGTTGTTTGATCTCCTGAAGTTGTCTTTCCTGATCGCTGATGTCTTTTAGCAACAGTTCTTTGAAAACCTTACTTCTTTGCAGGTCAAGGTAATAAGCAGCAGCTTTTAATTTGATTTCGGAGGTAGTCAGGTTTAGTTGTTCCGCAGAAAGGCTTCTTTTTTCTTTCTCTTCCTTGATCTTTAAATTGGTTTTATTCCCATTGTAAAGGTTCAGGTAAGCATTGCCTCCAAAACTATAGGCCGTATGCACCACTTCAAATTGTGATGGCGTATGAAACAGACCATTGTGATAAATGGGCATATTGCTTACCCTTGCATACTCGCCTTCCGCTTCAATATCAGGCAGTCGCTCTGCTTTAGCATCTTTTATAGCCTCTTCAGATTCGCTGAGTTTCAAACTCTGCATTCTGATAGCCTTGCTATTGGTTTCTGCTTTGTTCCAGACTTCTGTTAATGATAAGTGACTTGCCAATGGCTCCTGTTGAGCTAATGTAGTACTTGAAATGAGGACTGAGAGCGAGATAAGAGCATAGTGTTTTTTAAAGGGGTACATATAGTGTATTGAATACACAAAGGTAGACATATGATAAAGCTGTAATTTTATCTATATTGCCAATTATTTGTCCATTCCAGCCAATGAATACTTTACAAACTTCGGAGTACCTGAATGTAATTGACTTAAAGCCAGACAGTATATTCGTTTTACATGAAAAACTGGAACGTAAGTTACCTGCTCATTCGCATACTAAAGGCCAATTAACCTATGTTCAGGGCGGAGTAGCTTTTATACATATAGAAAGTGTCACCTATATTATCCCTGCAAGGCATTATGTATGGGTGCCTGTTGGCTTAACACACTTTCTTGAAGTCAGGCACCATGGAACAGTTATCCGAAACATCTATTTCTCTAACCAAGATGATGATAACACCCCCTTTTTTAAGCAGTTAGGCATCTATCCGGTCAATAATCTTTTATTGGAGATGATTGTGTTTACCGAGAAATGGAATGGTTCTATAGCTCCGGACAATGTGGTTCCTTTTCAATTTTTATCTTCTTTAAAAAACCTGCTTCCTCAGCTTGGTGTTAAAGAATTCCCTATTGCATTGCCGACTACAAATAACGAGCGCTTACTGCCAATTATCGCATTTCTGGCTCGTCACTATAATGAACCGTTGACTTTAGAAGAGATAGCGAAGAGATTTGGTATAGCAGAAAGAACGCTTTCCAGACTATTTCAATCTGTAATGAGCATTTCTTTTCTACAATACCTAAAATTATTGAGGACAGTTAGGGCTATTGAAATGATCCTGCAAACCAATAAATCGACAAGTGAGATTGCTTATGCAACAGGGTACAATAGCTTGGCGGCGTTTAGTAAGGCGTTTTATCAGCTAACAAATATCCGTCCTTCTGATTTTGGGAAACGATAACACTCATCTGCTAAACGCAGTGGTGTTTAGTTAACCCTGAAATGGGGAATCAATTTGGCCTACAAGTAGGTCTTTTCAGACTTTAGTCTGACCTGAGTCAGAGTTGAGTCCAAGCGAAGTCCGAAGTGATCGCAAGTAAAATTAAAGGACTGTATCATTTGTTTTATAAAATGATACAGCCTTTTTGGCTTTAAAGTTTAATGCATATGGAGCTAAAAAGAAACTTCTGCAGAGCGCTTATTACATTGATTCATCACCTGAACTTTCCACAAAAAGCGAGAAAGATAATAATCGAATGATTCCCTGGCAGTTTTACCGGGAATGCACTTGCCGGTATATGTAAATACAAATTCCAAAACACCCTCTCTTAAAGTTCCTGAGGAAAGCTTTACGTTATAAGCGTTAGCTGCGACATCAAAAGTTTCGCTTGTACCGAAGGTATCCTTTATTAATAAGCGTGAAGGATAACAGTTGGTTTTGAGATCACAAGTCCCCGAGCCGCCTCCAACTATCAAATCAGATCCAACTGAAGTAAAAGAAACGTAGACCCCATATTCCCCAGCGGCATTACAACTGAATGAAATGTCATTAATTACGGGTTCAAGTGCTTGAGAACAGGGTGTTACAATAGCCCTGAAATTAACTTTCGAATCCGGATCTGATGTCCCATTTTTTCTTTTGGTTGTCACCTCAATCTCTTGCGCCCCTGCAGCACCCAATGTCCAGTCAGCTTCTGCCAGTCCGGATGCATCGGTCTCACCATCAGAGGTAAGGAAACCATCTCCCGTTTTAACAGACCAATTGACTGGCCATTTACTAAGAGGATTACCATCATTGTCAACTATTTTTATAACCAATGGCTTTTTTAGTTTTTTGCTATATTCTCCGCTTTGATTCTGTCCGGAATAAATGGAAATATTTGGAACTATCCATTTTAAACTGATTTTAAATGATCTTCTCTCAGTCTGATTTTTAAACCCATATTCTCCAGTTAACTCTGAAGTGGAGCCAAGATTGGGAATGTCATCAATATTGATCAGAAACATGGCATTACCATCTATTTTGCTGGTATATTCTACTTCATCATAGATGATGGTGTTGTCTTTCTTTAGCGAGACGGTAACCAGTTCACTTGTTTCTTTGTAAGGTTCATTGGTGTTGGGCTTTGTTAGGCTTAGTACAACCATTACCTTTTTATCAATACCTTCTTTGTAAATGAGATTAGAATTCGTTGGTGAAAGTGCTAGAACCCCCTTCTTTGAGTTATCCTCAGAAAACTTCTTTAATAACTTTTTTAACCAATCCATTTGATCTAATGTGCTCATTGTAGGCTTGAGTCTATTGATCGCTGACTTTAGTTGCGCGAAAATAGATGTGAATGATCCATTGTTGTCTTTAAGATCATTAAATTTCTGTTGTATTTCATCTGCATTCGGCGAGTTTTTAATTTTGTCGTCCAGTGCCAGCCAAGGTTCATTGATTGGATGCGTGCCATTACAGGATATGAACTGCATGGCGTCGTAAAGGTATTTATCCATAGAACTCGAATTTTCAGGAGCAGGTTGCCCACAGTCTTTTGTCCAGGAATTCCCGGAGCTTGATTTTGCGGCACTTATTTTTGCATTGCCTGAACTTTTTATGGCGGACGTTTTTACAGGAAGGTTGTTCTCGTATGTGATTGCGGCAATGACTAGGCCGGTATGATTGATCCAATCATAATTTAATATAGAAACCTCTTTCAATGTTTCACTAAATAAAGTTGTTTTAGCAACCAGATTATCCTTTACACCATTTAAAATGTGATAGGATATCGTAGAAACATCATCTTCCCCATATTCTGTCACAAAGTATTTCCCGGCACCTTTTGACACCATAACCGTATGCAATCTGGTTATTTTTGCTTCTGAATTTGTACTTCCAAAATAGAATACAGAGTCACCGTTATAGGCCAGTTTTGCAATCAATTGTGTGGCCTGATCTGGTAGAAATGATTTTGAAACAAAGAAGTTTCCTGTACCAGGCAGAATCTTGTTGTTGTGTATCGCCGCGGTGTTGTCCACTTCTTGCGTTTTTTGTTCTTTCTTTTCTTTGTCCTTTTTGCAGGCAAGGAAAACAGAGCATACAGCAATAAAGATGACTAGTATTTTTCTTGTGAGCGTCATGATCTTGATATTTTCCAGCTAAAATAACTTTAACATCAAGATCGTACAATACCCATTTATGGGTATTAATCGACATTTAAAACACTATCAGGAGACTAAAATCTAAATTTGACTTACAATTGAGGAGGAGCCCTTTGAATACCTGCCTTTTTTTTAATCGGTTAGTAATGATTTTTTGTATCAAATGACAACCGTCTCCACTAAAAAAAAGAAAGCGGGAACGATCATACCAACCGTTCCCGCTTATCTAAATTAACGCTCTCAATACAAAGACGTATATTTAACAGTAATATTGTATAAGGTTTAAAAAAAAATATTCAGACCATGTCAGCAATTACCAGAAAGACTAAAATAGAGGCGTCACTTTTTTATGATACTAAAGAAAACAACAAACAGCTGATTCAGCTTCTGGAGCATCATATCAATAAAACAGGGGAATTGGACAAGTTGATTTTGGACTATGATTATGGCAAGGGTAAAATTGAAAACGTGGAAATACTAAAAGATACCCTCGTTAGCGATGAAAACTTAAAGGGGAAGTTTAAAGCATGTTATCAGATCAGCGAATTTTCTATGTGTGCAGCAATTGATTACACCGACACACATACCATGGATATAGATTTTGCCATTGACAAAGACACCAACGAACTTATACTAACTGGCGAAACCCGCTATGAAAGATTTGATGAGATTTAATAAACGTTAATCAGTTTACTTAAATAACTCAAAACCATATTTAGCATCATTCCAAAACTCATCAAGCGCTATCATACGAGGCTTAAAAAAAGAGATAAGCTGAGGCCAGTCGTCCTGCTTAAATATGCTCACATCCGGTAAACCGATATGAATTTTGCTAACTGTCTTACCATATTCATCAGTAGTGTGCATCTCCCATTCCCATTCTTCTCCTAAAGTACCACTTAACAGCTTTTTATATTCTTCAAACTGTTCAAATAAAAGTTGTTGTATGCTTAAGTCCGGATGTGACATTTCTATCCCTATCCATGCCGATTTTTTATCAACCTGCATTTTAAAAGCCAAATGCTTGATGCCGGTTTTATAGTTAATCCAGTTAATTCTTAATCCCTCTGCCGAAGGCTGCAATGCCATATACTGCCCATAAGCAGTCCAAAAAGCTTGCTTAATTTGCGAAGCCTGATCTTTTGAATACAATCTTTATAGTTTAATTGAACTTATACCGAACCTGTCTTTTTCTTAGCTCTGAAATGCAAAAATACAGCAATAGCTGAAATCAGCACTAGAATTAAAGAAGAAATCATTGAAATTTTATCTCCCACTAGGTAAGATGTCGGTTCAAACTTAAACGCTAAATTATGACTTCCTGAAGGCAATTTGGCTGCTCTAAGTATGTAATTGGCTCTAAAATAAGGGATTTGGTTGCCATCCAAATAGGCATTCCAACCTTTATCGTACCAGACTTCGGCAAATACAGCCACAACATCCTGTGCGCTTTTATATTTATAAACCAGGTGATCCGGATGATATTCGGTCAATACGATGTTTGCAGTAGAATCAGTTAGCGGTTTTACATCGCCAATTTGAGATTTGAAGCGCTCATCAACTATTGCAGTTGTTTTTGGATCAAACTTGGTGATGCCCTTCATTTCCTCATCCGCATTTTTCACGTAGCTGATGTTGCTGATAAACCATGCGTTTCCTAAAGCAGTCTTTCTTTCAATAGCCTGCGGTGTCGGACTAGCCTTATCGGCCAATATCAAGTATTTGGTATTCAACATATCCAATACAGGCTCGTTTATAGTACCATTGAATTGAGCTGTGATCATCTCATCATAGCGCTGCAGCCTGGCCGAGTGCCTTCCTCCTACCGATTTATGGAAATATGAAGCCGAAGCATCAAAGAAAGGATTGCCTTTTGTAAGATCTATCACTCTATAATCAAGTGATTTATCATTCAGTATCTGAAGATCGGCAGCAGTAGGCTGATAACTCTGATCCAAGACAGACTTGTCGTAGAAATTGCTATTGTTCAAATACCTTTTATCCACTCCCCACATGTCAACCAAAATCAAGATACCCAAAGCTATAAAGGCTGTATTTGTTTTCACTTTTCCTTTTAGGATGGCCCACATAACCCCGAAAGCAAGTACAATGAAAACTAATGACCTAAACGCATCTGTACGAGCCAGTGAGATTCTGTCTTCTACCAGTGCATTACCTATGGAATTTCCGAAGCTAGGATCAGCTTTAAAAGTTTCAGCAATATGATTTACCATCTCCTGATGCGAAGTATCTCTAAAATCAAGGAATACCGTTGGCACAAGCATAAACAGTACTAATGCCCCTCCTGTGATGTAAACGGAGTAAAGTAGTTTTTTGGTTAACTCTTTCGCTGTATCTTTCTCATCTACAAACTGCTTAAGGGCAACAAATGCGAGTAGCGGTATAATTAAAGCCGGTATAACCAGTATAGATTCTACAGCCCGCATTTTGTTATACAATGGGAAATAATCAAAGAAAAGATCAGAGATTAATGGGAAATGTCGACCAAAGGATAAAAACACAAACAGAAATGTGGAGGTTAAAATCCACCATTTCATTTTGCCTTTAACAATAAATAGTCCTAATACGTATAAAAAGATCACAATACAGCCAAAATACCAAGGACCATGGGTACTTGATTTTTCACCCCAGTAAGTTCTTAGTAAACCTTGCTGTAATTGAGGAATAATTTCTTTAACCTGATCTTCCCGAACGCCATTATTTACCAGCGCTTTAGCTACATGAGAATGCTCATCTAATTGTTTAATATGTGTAGCTCCACCATACATATTTGGAACTAAAAATGTCGATATCTCGCCGACACCCTGACTCCAGTTATAGGCATAGTCGCGTCCAAGTCCGGTATCTGATTTTGAAGATGTCCTGCTTAAATTTGCCTTACCACGAATAGATTCGTTACCGTATTCGTAGGTCGTCCATAACTGTCCCGCGTTTACACCTACAGCTAAAATAACACCTCCTAAAAGATAGGCTACTGAAGTAAAGAAAGCCTTTAATTGCTTAGATGCTATGGCGTAATACAATTCAAAGCCTGCCAATATCAGCAAGCACATGAACAGATAATAGGTCATTTGGATGTGGTTACACCTAATCTCTACGGCAAGAAAAAATGCGGTGAGCAAGCCCCCCAACAAATACCTCCCCCTAAAAGTGAGCAGAATGGAGCCCAATACGGGTGCGAAAAACGAAATTGCCATGGCCTGATTGCTGTGGCCTGCTTCTATATAGATGAAGTTATAAGAGGTAAAAGCAAAAGCAATGGCTCCGGCGGCAGCCAGCCAGGGCTTCATCTTTAGCACGCTTAACAAAAAGTAAGCGCCTAAAAGATAGCAAAGCACAATATCAATTGGATTCGGAAATACGGTTTTTAAGGTATTAATTACATTATTGGCTATGCTGCCACTGTTAGATACCCATATCTGAAAACTCGGCATCCCCCCAAACATGGAGTTGGTCCATAATGGTCCTTTTCCGGTTGCCGCTTTAACATCCATGATCTCTTTTGCCATTGCTTTGGCTTCAAGCACATCACTTTGGTAAAGGTCTTTTCCCTGCATTGCAGGACTGAAATAAGCAAAACAAAGAATAAAGAATATCCCGATGATAATAAAATGTGTGCTGTTAGCTTGAAACCATTTCTTCATACGGTAAAGAAAGCAATAATATTTTAGTCTAACAACAATACTAAATTAGTCGCGATCGCCCCTCATTATTGACACACTTGCCCACTACACAGCTTTCTAATTCCTGGTAATTTAGCATTAGAAATTAATTAACAACCCTAAACTATAAAACTATGGAAACGCTACAAGCAACCACAACAACACAACAATCCGTTAAAGCAGTATGGACAGGAAGAATCGTTAGCGCCCTGTGCATTCTTTTTCTGCTATTTGATGCCATCGGCAAAATCGTTAAAGAATCACACTCAGTTGAAGGATCTGTTCAATTGGGATGGCCAGAGCATTTGATACAGCCAATTGGTATTGCTTTACTCATCTGTACCATTCTGTACGCTATTCCCCGTACTGCATTTATAGGAGCAATTTTACTAACCGGATACCTGGGCGGCGCAATTGCAATTATGGTACGTGCTGGTCAGCCCCTTTATTTTGCATTGGTATTCGGAATATTGGTATGGATAGGATTATTCTTTCGCAATCCTAAATTAAAGGCTCTTTTGTAAACCATCAGATCGTCTTTTCCAGACCACCATGAAAACAAGTGCCATTAGTGCAACAGCGGCAGTACAATATAAAATGGACGGGATCATATAGATCACGTCCTGGTACGCCCAGCCCGCAAATAAAGCCCCCAAACCTATCCCTGCCTCAAGTGCGATATACATGGTTGCCATAGCTTTACCTCTATGTTGCGGGTGACTCAGGTCTATTGTCCATGCATTTAAAGCTGGAGATAAAATACCTGTTCCTATACCATAAACCACTGCTCCGGTCAGTAAACCAGTCTCAGAAGTACCATATCCCGTAATTACCAGGGAGGCACACAAGATGGTTAGTCCGTAGATGGCAACATTCAAACGGCCATACTTATCCGATACTTTTCCGGCAACAAACCTGATTAGTAATGAAGAAATGGTAAATACCATAAAGAATATCCCTTTGTTAGCGAGGCCGATATAACCACTCCAATCAGGGATTAGTGTTAATATAACACCGTAACCTACGTAAGACAGCAAAGTAACAATAGCTGCTGGTAATACCCGAACATCAATAATGTCCTTACGGGATATCTTTAAAATAGCGAAGCTGAATTTCTGTCTGTTTTTTAAAGTTTCTTTCATATTCATCAATATGATGATAGAAAGCAGCGCCAAAGCGGATGAAGAATAAAACAATACGTTTATTGAATACAAACCACTGATGAAGCTGCCAATAGCAGGTCCAATGGCCATTCCTGTGCTAAAACATAAACCATGGATTCCTAAAGCTTCTCCCCATCTGTCTCTCGGAATGATATCAGCAACATATGCTGAGGTTGCGGTCGGTTTAAAACCTGTAGAGAAACCATGAACCAGACGCAAAAAAAGAAATCCGGAGACTGTGCCCAGTATCGGATATAAAAATCCGCACACAAAGCATACAATAGAACCGACAGCCATAACAGGGACACGACCAATTGTATCCGTTAACTTCCCACTAAATGGCCTCGATATACCAGCCGTTAACGTAAACAATGCGATAATTAATCCTTTGTATTCTGCTCCACCTAAGCCACTTAAGTAAGCCGGCAAATCGGGAATCAGCATATTAAAACTGGCAGAGAACAATAAAGAACTTAAGCAAAGTAAGGCGAAAGGAAGGTTGTAGATCGGATCTGATGTATTGGAATTATTCATTTGACCATGCAAAAGTAGTAAACTAATATTGAACAATAGCAACTCTCTTATGTAGGTACAAGGATTTTTTATACATTAGGTCAATGAAATTACCACATCAAAAAGGCATGGTGATATGGCTTATGGGCCTATCTGGAGCAGGAAAAAGCACGATATCCAATTTGTTCGAAGAACAATTGAATGAATCAGGTTTCTTTTCTATGCAGCTTGATGGCGATGAAATGCGAAAAGGATTAAACTACAATTTAGGCTTTAGCATGGACGATAGAGCGGAAAACATTAGACGTGCTGCTGAAACAGCTAAAATAATTGCTTCAAATGGAGTAATCGTTACCTGCTCTTTCATCACCCCCTTAAATGCTCACCGGGAAATGGCCAAAAACATTTTAGGAGATCTGTACTTCGAAGTGTTTATTGATTGTCCAATTGACGTTTGCGAACAAAGAGATGTTAAAGGCTTGTATGAACAGGCTCACAACAACACTTTAAAGAACTTTACTGGCGTAAGTTCTGCTTTCGAAAGACCAACAGATCCTGATTTAATTCTCTATACCGCCAATTCTACTGTACAGCAATGCTGTAACGAACTACACGATGCCGTAAAAAACAGAATTACAGATCATGCTTAGCTTATCTTACAGTAAAACCCTGGATTTAATAAGGACGGTTTATTGTAAATAAATTCTTCAAAATCTGCGGTATGCATTGTTGCACCACTACTTACCGCTATGGCTTGTCCGGCAGCAGTATCCCATTCCATGGTCGGTCCTTTTCTATAATAGATTTGGGCTTTACCCTCTGCAACTAAACAGAACTTTAGTGAACTTCCAATTGAAAGCTTACTGGTAACCGGATATTGTTTTAATATATTCTCCTCATCTTCATCAGCATGAGAGCGACTACCTATAGCAATCCATTCACTTGTTTTCTGATCTACACTGATGGCCTGAGGAGTTTCTCCTGGTGTCAATTTCCAACTGCCTTTGCCTACTATACCATAATAAACTACATTCAATACCGGACTGTAGATTACACCAATTACCGGCTTGTTGTTCTCCATAAATGCAATATTTACGGTAAACTGCCCATTTCTATTGATGAATTCTTTAGTGCCATCTAATGGATCTACACACCAATATTGCTTCCATTCTTTCCTGATTGCATATTCAATATCAGCACCTTCTTCAGATAATATTGGTATTTCAGGGTAAAGTTTGGTTAAGCCTTCAACAATGATTTCATGCGAAATGCGATCAGCAACAGTTAGTGGAGAATTGTCTTCTTTTGCTGTAATTCCAAAGTCTTCCTGCGTTCCGTTGTAAACCTCCAAAATAGCAGCTCCGGCTTTAATGGCAATATCAATTATAGGTTGTATAGCTGTAATGATCATGTTTTCAGGTAAAATTATAGTGTTCTTGCTTTGATCTCTTTAAGGATTTTTGCTTGTCCTTCTCTATTGTCCAAATCACTTTGTCTGGCGGTTAACACAGCTTCCTTCTTTAAAGCGGCATTTTCCCCATCATAGTTCGCAATATGTGCTGCATCAATTAAACTTACATCAGGATTTTGGATAACCAGTTCATAATCCAGTTCTTTCAATACATCACCTGCAACCAGTTCAAAAATCTCCAGATCATTGCCTTTAAACTCTTTTAAAAACTTACCTGTATTGTTACTGATGATTGGCTTTTCCAGATTGCTCCACATTTCACCGGCTGCAGCTGTAAGTTTAGAGGTCTTGGAATCATAGAACTTAAGCATCTCCGGATGATAGGCAATATCAAGGTAAAGGCAGAGTTTCCTGATTTCACTTTCAGGTTCTGTAATCAATGTTTCATAGTTCAATGAGAAAAAGCGGTCGGCAGGCAAGCTTGCTCTTAAGCGCAGACACGCTTCCTGATCTTCGTTCCATTGCTTAGCAATGTGATAGATATGCTTTTCCCCGACTATAGCCTTTTTAAATGAACAGGCCACATCCCTACCATCCCGGTACAGGTAAATGTATTTTAGGTTTAGTCCAAAATCTTCCATTTCTGAAGCATAGTGAACATTTGCCATGCTTTTACAGCACCAATACTTAGCGCCTTTATTAATGGCAGCTTGTTCATACACCAATCTATTGATCTCTAAAAGGTCATAACGCGTTGATGCCCCGTAAATCTCATCAGCATTAAGCAAAACCCCTTCCCATGGCACAGGGTTGGCATTTACGTAAGTCACTACGTCATTAACCAAGGTTTTATAAGAAACGCTATTAAGCTCGCCATACAGCGGCAAAAGCGGCATAAAAACCACTAATATGTGAGGTGGATGTGGTGAGGCAATTTCTTCTGATTGATCCAGAATTACTCTTAATAGATTAGATCCGGAACGTTGCGTTCCTATTATTTGTATGCCTGTATTCGCCATTCTTGTCAGTTAAAATTTATTCAGCACTTACCCTATAAAGTGTACTGCAGTTCCTATTAGTAAAGAAATAATGATTAAGTATACAGGATTAAATTTAAATCTGAAACTTAAAATAAATGCGGCAACAAACAAAACTATATTTAAAGGTGCGGAATGCACTGAAAAAAAGAGCTTTATGCCCGAAGCGATGATCATCCCAACTACAACAGGTTTTATTCCTGCCAGTGCATTTTTCATCACTGTAGAGTCGGCGTTGTTCTTAAATATCTTAGAAACAATGATCATCAGAATAGAAGAAGGCACAAAAATAGCTATGGTTGCTAACGCCGCTCCTACCAATCCCGCCAACTTATAGCCTGTAAAAAAAGCACTTACTAAAATTGGCCCGGGAGTTAGCTGACTAAACGCAATACTATCTATAAATTCCTGATTGGTTAACCACTTCAATTCCGTTACAAAAAGCGACTGCATAATCGGGATCATCACATATCCTCCGCCAAAAAGTGAAAGACTAATCCCCGAAAAAACAGAAGCTATTTTAAGTAGCATCAAGTCCGTGTGTTTGTACAGCCCTGTAACAAAAGTTGAGTATAACAGCAATAAAGATGACAGGCCTATTTTAGCGCCAGTACTCAATCTCCCCCATGTAAACTTTGCAGCGCCACCATCAGTTAAATTAGCCAGTTTAAAATAAACACCAATCAGTCCGCCAAGTAATATCAGCAATAGAATAATCAGGTATCCCTTAACAAAATACAACAGTACAATAGAGACCAGGCATAAAGCAATTTTACCATTATGTCCCTTTACTTCCTTTAAAAATATATTTAAACCTGTAGTTAAGATAATAGCACTAACCGCCGCTACTGTATAGGCCATTATACCGGAAAGATCCTTAACATGAATGTAATTAAAGTAACACCACGACAGCACAAACATCAATGCACATGCCGGGAGCAAAATACCCAACATACTCACAACCAAGCCTAGCTTTTTATGTAAATGATAGCCAATATACGACACCACATTTACAGCCAGAGGGCCAGGTAATAAGCTGGCAATACTCACTGCATTCAGCAGGTTTTCCTGACTAAGCGTTTTATCCTTTTCAATCATTTCCTTTTGAACAACGGCTATCAATGCCATATGCCCACCAAAAGAAACACACCCTATTTTAAGAAAAGTAAGGAAAAGGTATTTTAAACCTGTTTCCTTTTGCGTTAAGCTAATATCATTCTCCACTATACTTGTTTGTTTTTATGGTTATCACCTCAGGAGAACTTCCACATCTGATTTTGAAAACTTGACTAAAATAATAAATATTGACTAATCCTGCTTCATCAGCTTGTACATATATGCAGAGATTAATAACAAGATGCTGATCATTATCCAAAGTGGATTATAACCATACTTTTCGGCTATAAAAAAGCCGGCCGTGGGCCCTATAACCTGAGCTATCGACCAACAAAGCATATAACCTGCGGCATATGAGCCTCTATTAAATTCGTTAGACCTGCTCATTACAAAGCTGTTAATAAAAGGTAATGCAAACATTTCACCAAAGGTGAAGAAAACTATGCTCAGCACACCCAATACGATTACGTTTCCAAATGGGAGTAACAGCACAGCGAATGAACACGCAATAAATACAACACCTAATACGATAAAGAACACTGGTGACCTTTTGTTTTCAATCTTATGGATCAGTACCATCTCAAATAATGCAATAATAATTCCATTAAGTCCTAGTATTAAACCAATCTCAAACTCACCAATCTTCCAGATTTCCTTATAAAATACCGGTACAACCCTAAACATCAGAAAAGTACAAATAATAAAAACAGCAGTAAGTAACAAAAACCTGATGAACACCGCGTCTTCCCAAGGTTTACGTACCACAATTCCCTTAACTTTTTCTTTAATGGCTTTTCTATAGCCCTTAATTTTTGGCAGAAACCAAAAGATGCCTAAGCCTGCAATAATACTTACCGAGCCATCAACAAAAAACAATAGCCTGTAATCATAAGACGCAATTAAGCCACCTATACTTACACCTACCGCCCACCCCATATTAACCGCTAGTCGGTTTAAAGAATAAGAACGTGTCTGCAATTCCGGCTTGGAATAAGCAGCTATAGCCGCAAAGTTTGCCGGACGAAAAGCTTCCGAAAAGAAACTGATCACAACAGCAAGTACACAAAGCGTATGAAAATTAGTAATGTTCGCAAAAAACAAAAAGAATATGCCGCTAACAATTGATGCCACTATCTGAACAGGCCTAAAACCGATTACATCGGTAAGCTTACCTCCTGCAGCAGAGCCCATAATGGAGCCAACACCAAAAAGCGTAATGATTAATCCTGCATCAGAAGCTGATCTATGAAGAGATTGTGTAACAAATAATCCCATAAAAGGAACCGCCATATAACCACTCCGATTAATGAGCATAACGATGCTCAGAATCCAGGTTTCACGGCTTAACCCGGTAAAAGACGATTTATAATTGCGCGCAATTTCTTTGAATAATAACATAAGTAGTGAGGTGTAGCAAAGATAATAAAGCAATTAGTTTTTTCTATTTTAGCCAAATACTTTTACCTACATGCAGAAACTTAAAGCCATATTATTCGATCTTGATGGCACACTTATCGACTCAGAATATTTTCACTACCAATGCTGGTTAGAAATCCTGGACACCTTCTCGTTATCTATGACTTATCAAGAATGGGTTAGCACATACGCAGGTTACCCGCTCCCAATCAACAGCAAAACAATTAAAGAAAAATACAACCTGGACATTGACTTGTCAGAACTAATAGACTGGCGCGAGCGATTAAGCAAAACAGGCTTCTTTACCAAAGACATTAACCTAATGCCATATGCTTTAGAAACCATTCAATTCTTTAAACAAAATGGCCTTAAGCTAGCCCTGGTTACTGCTAGCCCAAGAACTGATGTTGAGTTGATTTTTGCAAGAAATGGTTTGAGCAGTTATTTTGATCTTATGATTACCAGAACCGACGTTACTTTAACAAAACCAGATCCTGAATGCTATAACATGTGCTGCCAGAAACTGGGACTGGAAAAAGATGAATGCTTAGCATTCGAGGATACCATTAATGGTTTAAAAGCCGCTAAGGCAGCCGACTTAGTTTGTTATGCAATACAAGCTGATGTATCACAACATCCTAAATTAGCGATTGCTGATAAAATATTTACAGACCTAAAATTAGCTACAGAAGATATTCAAAAGCACTTCGCATTTTAAAAACAGACCTATGCTTAAGCTCAATCACATTTTAGTTTTCCTGCTATTAACCAGCAGCGTAGCTGTCGCACAAATAAGACACGAAAGAATTGCCGATAGTCTTTATAAAGCGAAAAACTTTAAACAGGCGGGACAGCATTACTTGAAGGCAACAGAACAATCTGATTTTAAGGTTCTCAAAATCAGCAACTACTATAATGCCGCATGTTGCTATGCATTAAGCAATCAGCAAGATAGCGCCCTCGTTTTACTTACAAATGCAGTGAACAGTGGATATAAAAATATTGATCACCTTAAAAAAGACACTGATCTGGAGTCCTTACGTTCATTACCCGGCTGGCCTAAACTTTTAAATAGCATTAAGGTAACTAAAAATAGTACTACCGATCCTTACAAAGCCAAACTGATCACCACCGATGTAAAGAACTTTTGGACAGCGTACGATCTGGCTAAAAAAGACACAGCCAACTCAATTAACATCTACAAAAAATACTATGTCGAGCCAGCAACAGATGGACTTCAGGATTATCTGGGCTATAAAATCAGGAACCTAAAGTATTTCGTTAAATCTGTAAATGCCAAACCTGAGTTTTACGCTGCAGTACGTAAAAACACCTTTGCTGTTGATCAGATGAAGCCTCAAATGATCCAAAGCTTTGTTAATTTCAAGAAAATCTACAATAACGCTCAGTTTCCTAATATATACTTTGTTATCGGCGCATTTAATTCAGGTGGGACCAGTACTGAAGCCGGATTGTTAATTGGTGTAGACCAATCTGCTCGGACAGAAGATGTTCCTGTTAAGGAGCTAAACTTATGGCAGAAAAACAACTTCGCTAATCTCAAATCCTTGCCAAACCTAATTGCTCATGAGCTCATCCATTTTAATCAGAAGGGTTTAGCTAACGATACTACGCTCCTGTCGAATGCGCTTGTAGAAGGTATGGCCGATTTTATTGGCGAACTGATATCAGGTAAAACGGCCAATGAACGCCTGTTTGTTTGGGCTAAGGGTAAAGAGAAACAAGTTTGGGCCGACTTTGAAAAAGAGATGTACTTAAACAGGGCAAGAAACTGGATTGCAAATTCTGATCAGGAAACTGCCGATAAACCAGCCGATCTTGGTTATTGGGTCGGTTATCAGATATGCAAAGCATACTACGATAAAAGCACTGATAAGAATTAGGCTGTAAACGAAATACTTAATATAAAAAACTATAAAGAATTTTACGATAAAAGCGGTGCTACGCTATTGTTTAAGTAAAATTTTGACTTTAAAATAGTCTATTTATTACATTACCGTGTTCTAAAAATAAGGTATAAAAACCTTTGAAAGGGTAACTTTGGCTGCTCAAAACATCACCAATTGACAGCATCAAAACCATTAAAAGAACAAAACAAGGGCATTTCAACTGTCCTTGCTTTTGCATTGTTACCCTTATCGGGCTTTGCTACAGATATATACATCCCCTCCTTACCTACCATGGCTACAACCATGCAGGTGAGTAGTTTGCAAGTACAGCTAACATTAAGTCTATTCCTAATCAGTTACGGAATTTCTCAGCTCTTTATAGGCAGTGTATTAGATAGTTTCGGAAGGTATAAACTTAGCCTTATCTGCTTACTGATATTTGCGGCAGCAAGCATTGTGATTGCGAATACCCATAACATCTACCTTATTTACCTCATGCGAATCATTCATGGATTTACTGTAGGAACGATCATTGTAGGCAAGCGTGCATTCTTTGTCGACGTCTTTGAAGGCGACAAACTAAAACATTACTTAAGCCTATTCTCTATTATCTGGTCTACAGGCCCTATAGTAGCACCATTTTTGGGTGGTTATTTACAAACCGCTTTTGGCTGGGAGTCTAATTTCTACTTCCTTGCCGGATTAGCCCTAATACTTGCCGCACTGGAATTCATTTACAGTGGAGAAAGCTTACGCAATTTCTCTAAATTTTCCTTAAAGAACATAGGCAATATCTATCTTAAAATGATTAAAACACCTAGTTTTAGTTTAGGTATAGTGATGCTAGGTTTAGCGTATTCAATGGTAATGATCTACAACATGACAGGGCCATTTATTATAGAGCATCACCTTAACTTTTCGCCTGTAGTTGCCGGATACAGCTCGCTTATTCTCGGCTTCGCCTGGATGGTGGGAGGTTTTATAGGTAAAGCCACCATAAACAAGCCATTCCTAAAGAAAATGATTGTTAACCTGGGATTACAAATTCTGTTTGTCGCATTAATGTTCATCTGCATTCAATTCATATCCAGCATATATACTTTAATACTATTTGCCTTTTTAATCCATGTAACTGCCGGCTACATCTTTAACAACTACTTTACTTTTTGTTTAGGCAGATTCCCTAAAAACGCAGGTATAGCAAGCGGATTAACAGGCGGTGTTACCTATGTAATTGTATCCTTTCTGAGCTATAGCGTTATCTCTTTTCTACCGGCAAAGGACGAGCACAACTTAAATTCCAGCTATTTATTGTTGGCCGTTATTTCGGGAATAGTGATGTTTGTTATCTATAAGCTGACAAAAAAAGAAATTGTAGCCGAGTAATAAACCTTAAGAAAACCCAAGATCTTTGAGCAACTGATCTTTATAATTACTCCCAATCGGGATTTCATTGTTATTAATAAATACACGATTGCCCTCTATATGGCCAATTTTGGATTTATTAATAATGAATGACCGATGGGTTCTCAGAAACAGCGTTTTTGGCAAAAGTTCCTCAAAACTGGAGAAAGGCATTTTAGGCAATAGCAAATTGCCTGAGGTTATTATTTTGGTGTAATTTCCTTGCGCTTCAGCGTACAATAGCTCATCATAGCCTACTTTGTAAATCTTTCCGTCTGTTTTAATGAAGATGAAGTCTTCTGCAACAGAACCGGCTACTTCACTTACCTGCACAACTCCTTTAGGTTCCAGTTTTTCCAATGCTTTATCTACGGCAATAATAAAACGATCAAAAGAGAAAGGTTTTAATAAATAATCGCAGGCAGCCAAATCAAAAGCATCAATGGCATATTCCTTATAAGCCGTTGTAAATATCACCTGAGGCTGATCCTTTAGTGTTTTAACAAATGAAATCCCATCCATTATAGGCATATTGATATCTAGGAAAAGAATATCAACTTTCTGTTTCTGTAATACGGCTTTAGCTTCAAGCGCGTTCCCGCAAGACCCCACAACATTCAGATAATCCAAATGACTGCAATAGGTCTTTATAATGTCTCTTGCAATCGGTTCATCATCAACAATAAGGCAGCTTACCTGGTTCATTATTTCATTTTAAGCTGTAAGATAACATTGTAAAATGAATTATCTCTTTTAATGTTCAATTCATGCTCACCGGTATAAAGCAGGTTTAACCTTTTACTTACGTTATCCAGTCCGAAACCGCTACTTTTATTAAGTGTACTTTTCTCATTATCCTCACTCCCGTAAGAATTTCTAACGGAGAAAAGGATAGAATTGCCCCAGGTCTTTAACTTTATATCAATATATATCTTTTCATCAATCGTATTTTTAGAGTGCTTAAAAGCATTCTCAATAAACACGATCAACAACATTGGGGCTATCTTTATTTCGGGCACAATTACTTCTTCAATTTCGGTAATCAATACTAATCTGTCGCCAATCCTTATCTTTTCAAACTCGATGTAGTTGTTAATATAGGTTACTTCATCTTTTAATGGCACATATATTTCTGTGGCATCATAAACCGAATAGCGCAGCAGTTCGGACAGTTTTAATAACAGTGCAGGTATTTTCTCATGATCCGTAATGGAAAGTCCATACATGTTGTTTAAAGTATTAAACAGAAAATGAGGACTCAACTGAGATTGCAATAGGTGCAATTCGCTTTTGCTGTGGGCAGCCATTGTTTTGGCTGCTTTCAATTGATTTTCAGAAATCGCATGAACAATTTTGATCAATGCACCAAGCGATAAACTAATCAGCATAAACGGAACCCAGGACAACAATAAATTAATCGCGATTCTTCCATGCAGGGGAAAATCAGCATGAAAAAACAACCATCCGGTACAAACTATAATCAGGATGAACAATCCAAAAGAAAGCTCTTTAGGGAGAACTGTTAATCGTGCCGTCCAGATCTGAGCTACATATCTACCCGTAAAAAGCCCGATAAAAAAGAATACAGTTCCTGCAAAGGCCACGGCCTCGTCTTCACGCACGTCAATAGACCTTACATAGGTTTCTATTACCAAATAAACAGGAATCGAAACAATAAGCGATAAGATTATGTAAAGCGGCTGCCCAAAGAAGCCAATCAATGGTTTTAATTTTATATCGTCCGTAGTATTTCTCATGTTCCTAGTCTCAATCATAGGCTACAAATTTGGGTAAGTTCATTGGATCAATAAATATTTACTGACGAACAAGTCAAAACCATTGACAGAACCTCAATATCCGGGTACAAAACTGTTTAACACCCCAAAATCACCTTCCATCATCCAATAGCCAAGTTACAACATATTTTTTTCCAGAGCTAGCAAGAACAGGCAATATTTGATCAATCAACAAGCTCATCACCATTAAAACCCATAGTAATGAAAACATATACCATTTTCTTTCTCGCCTTTATAATTTCCTTTACGTCGTTTGCACAAGTAAAACCGGGTGTCATTTCTTCAACAGTAAAAGATTCAAAAAACGAAGCCATTGCCGGAGCCACAGTCCGGCTATTTAAAGCAACAGATACTGCGGCTATTACCACAAGAATTACTGATGGAGATGGAAAATTCCAATTCAACAATATAGATAAAGGCTCTTATCTATTGAAAATAACCGCCGTAGGAAAAAAAGAATTCAACTCCTCCCCGTTGCATATTGAGGAAAACAAAGGCATTACGCTTCCGGTTATCATCATGCTTCCTGCTAAAAGCACGGAGCTTGCCGAAGTGGTGATAAAGGCAAAGCGCCCATTAATTCAAATGGAAATAGACAGGACTGTAGTAAATGTTGATGCTATGATTAGCAGCGCTAGCAGCAATACTTTAGAAGTACTGGAAAAAACACCGGGCATCGTAGTAAATTCCAGCGGAGATATTACACTAAACGGGCGCTCAGGAGTAATGGTATTGATTGATGGCCGACCTACCTACATGTCAGGACAAGACCTTTCTCTTTACTTGAAATCACTTCCCGGCGCTCTGCTAGATAAAATAGAATTGATGGACAACCCTCCTGCCCGTTACGATGCTTCTGGAAATGCTATAATCAATATCAAATTGAAAAAAAGCAGAATAGGTGGTTTTATCGGAAGTTTCTCTACAGGTTATTCTCAGGGAGAATATGGCAGAAACAACAACGCCCTGAACCTAAACTACAACTATAAAAAGATCAACTTGTTCGGTAGTGTAGGCTACAACTACGAAAAGAACTACTCCAACGATAACATGACAAGAAGCTTCTTTGATACGAACAATACACCAACATCAACGGTATCATTATTAAACAATCAGGAGTTTAAAAGCAATGGGCTAAACACCAATATCGGCTTAGATTACGCTGCTAGCCCAAATACAACCTATGGTTTTCAGGTTAACTTAAATGACAACAAAAACAACGACTTGCTGAACTACAACAGCGGAAATTATAATGCCGGACAGTTAGATAATGTTGGCAGAGGGAATACCATCGGAGACAACAACAGAACAAACTTAGGCTCAAACATCAATTTCCTACATAAATTTGGAAAAACAGGTAAAGAGCTCTCTGCTGATGTCAATTACTTAAATTACCGGAGCACAGGCAATCAATCACTGATAAATAACCTGTATCAGCCTGATGGCGCTCCAATCAGTAACGATGAATTTCTTTACAATTTACCTTCTAAAATAAACATATACACGGCTAAAGCAGACTATGTGCAAACCATGAAAAATAATGCGAAGTTCGAAGCCGGTTTTAAAACTAGTTTCGTTAATAACGACAACAAATCTGATTACTACAACATTACCGAGCAAGGACCGGTTATCGACAATGGCCAATCCAATCACTTCAAATTCAGAGAAAACATCAACTCTGCTTACATCAATGCTCAAAAAGGATGGAAATATCTCTCTATCCAATTTGGATTACGCTTAGAAAACACACAATCTAAAGGGAATCAGTTAGGTAATGAAATCGTTCAGCAAAGCCAGTTTACCAAAAACTATACACAGCTATTCCCTAGCCTATTTTTAAACTACAAGTTCGATACAGTTGGCAGAAACACGTTAAATTTTAGCATTAGCAAAAGAATAAACAGACCAAATTATCAATACCTCAATCCGTTTGTATTCTTTAAAGACAAATACTCTTATTCTTCAGGCAATCCACTGTTAACGCCTCAATACCAGTTTCGTTATGAACTTAAGTATCAATACAAACAACTCCTTAGAATGGGCTTAAGCTACAACAGATTTACTGATGTAATTTTCCAAACCACCCAGGTGGTAGATGATGTGTTTATTAAAAAACCTGAAAACGTAGCCTTTGGTTATATGCTATTGCTCAATACCAGTATCACCATAACACCAGCAGAATGGTGGACGTTCTACTTAGAACCTCAATTTTCCAAAATGGGATTGGATGGTATGGCTTATGGTAAAAAGCTTGATCCAAGTACTTATGTGGCAAGAATTGGCATATACAACCAATTCCAGTTTAAAAAAGGCTGGAGTGCTGAACTTGGAAGCTATTATGCCAGCAGAGATCTAAATGGCCAAACTTTTACATCCGGAATGTACAGAGTGAACGCAGGGATTCAGAAGAAGATCTGGAAAGATAAAGGAAGCATCAGAATCAACATGGATGATATCTTTCATTCATGGGTATACGAAAACCGATCTGTTGGATTAGATCGTGCTTACTCATTTCAAACCAATGAATCTGACACCCAGCGCTTTGGTTTGGCACTCACTTATCGCTTTGGTAAAGATACGTTTACACGCAAAAGCAAGCACAAAAACAATGCATTGGATGAAGAAAAAGGCAGAATGTAAGGCATTAAACTTCAGTGGGCGAAGGACTTATCGCGCTCCAGCCCCCGTCAATTACCAAGCTCTGCCCTGTTATATGTTTTGCGCCATCAGACACTAAAAACAAAGCTGCATTGGCAATATCAATAGTTTTAGCCGGACTGCCCATTGGGGTAATCCTGGACCATACCGCTTCATAATTCGGATCATCCAAAGTGCGCTCGGTTAACGTTGCACCGGGCGCAATCGTATTTACATTTATCCTAAAAGGAGAAAGCTCCAATACCAAATTCTTGGCAAGCATTTCAAGGGCAGCTTTAGTCATCCCATATGCAGCTAAATCCTTGTGCGCCTGATGCGCGGTAACAGATGAAGTAAACAACAAGGAACCACCTTTAGGCTGAGTTTTCATTTGATTAGCTGCTGCCTGAGCCAGAAAAAACGTACCACCCAGATTTGTATGCAAAACCTTATACAACGAATCCTGAGGATAAGTAAAGAAATCTCCAAATAAAGTAATACCTGCATTAGCGATTACAACATCCAAACTGCCAGATGTTTGAACGGCCAGATCAACCATGCTTTGAATAAATTCCTTGTCACCGGAATCACCTGCACAGGCCATACAATTTCCACCTGCCTCTTTAATCGTGTGCGCTGCTTCATTTGCCAGCAGCTCATCTATATCGTTCAATAAAACTGTAGCGCCCCTGGATGCCAGCTGCTTACATATTTCAAATCCGATGCCCTGTCCGGCACCGGTTACAATTACCGTCTTATTTGCAAATGCTGTTGAAGTCATCATAATAGTTTCTTAATTAATGCGAATTATTAAACACAAGTTCTAATGCGAATCGCGCAATACTTCACTCCCTGAGTTACCCTTTAAAAAATCAAAATCAGCACCTAAATGAGCCTGTTCAACATGCGCTACATACAACCTCGCATATCCCCGCTTAAACTGATTTACAGGATCAGCAAGCCCTTCCCGTCTCTTATCAAGCTCCTCATCAGATACCAGTAAGCTTAACTTTCTGCCTGCTACATCAAGTTCAATCCTATCTCCATCCTTAACCAAGGCAATAGTTCCGTTTTCGGCAGTTTCCGGAGATACATGTAACACCACTGTTCCAAAGCCGGTACCACTCATTCTGCCATCAGATATACGTACCATATCGGTAACACCTAAATCGAGCATCTTTTTAGGCAAACCCATATTGCCAACCTCTGGCATACCGGGATAACCTTTAGGACCGGTGTTTTTAAGCACCAAAACGCTATCTGCATCAACAACCAACTCCGGATCATCAATTCTAAGCTTATAGTCTTCAATGTTCTCAAAAACTACAGCCTTGCCGGTATGCTGCATTAAGCGGGCATCAGCAGCAGAAGGCTTAATAATAGCGCCCTCCGGACAAAGATTCCCTTTTAATACCGCCACACCAGAATCTAATTTAAATGGTTGTTCAACAGAAGCAATAACTTCTTGATTTAAAGTCTCTGCCCTTTCTAAATTCTGAGCTATACTTCTGCCATTCACAGTAATACACTCCCCTTCTAAAAAGCGTTCCATCTCTTTCATTACCGCCGGTAAACCTCCTGCATAATACAAATCTTCCATAAAATGCGCTCCCGAAGGCTGCAGATTGGCGATAAGCGGTATTCCGTTAGAGTAACGATCAAAATCATCAATAGTCAATGGTATACCTACTCGTCCTGCAATGGCCAACAAGTGTATTACAAAATTGGTTGAACCACCAATAGCGGCATTTACCTTTATTGCGTTTTCGAAAGCCTTACGCACCAAAATGTCAGATGGCTTTAAATCCTCCCTAACCATATCCACAATCCTCCGACCAGAGTATTGAGCAAGCACCTTTCTAGAAGCATCAGCAGCTGGTATTGCTGCGTTGCCAGGCAAAGAAAGCCCTAACGACTCTACCATACACGCCATAGAAGAAGCTGTACCCATCACGGCGCAATGTCCTCTGCTCCTGCACATCCCGGCTTCAGCCATATTCAGTTCCTCTTCGGACATGATTCCTGATCTTACCTGCTCAGAAAACCTCCAGATATCACTTGTGCCTATACTTTTACCCTTAAATTTACCGGTCAGCATGGCACCGCCCGAAACCACAATAGCAGGAATATCCACACTACAGGCGCCCATAACAAGCGCAGGGGTTGTTTTGTCGCATCCACACATCAACACCACACCATCTATAGGGTTTGCCCTGATGGATTCTTCAACATCCATACTTACCAAATTGCGATAAAGCATGGCTGTCGGTTTAATCAGCGTTTCGCCTAACGACATCACCGGAAACTCAACCGGAAAACCACCTGCCTCAATTACCCCTCTTTTTACAGATTCGGCAAGCTCTCTAAAATGCGCATTACATGGGGTAAGTTCCGACCATGTATTGCAGATACCAATAACAGGTTTGCCCTGAAACTCATCAGCAGGAATACCCTGGTTTTTCATCCAGGCTCTATAAATAAAACCGTCTTTACCTTTTTTACCAAACCATTGCTGACTTCGTAGCTTTTTTTCCATATTATATCAATTATAAGGCACAATTAAAAACCGGCAGACCTGTTGCACCGGGTTCTACTATAAATATATGACCACTTTGCGGAAATTCATTAAGATCACTTTCCGTCATTTCTTTTTTTGCTGTAGTAATAATTAACCGGTCTAAAGCCTCGCCAACAAACGCACAACTGCTAACATAAGGAGCAGGTATGTCTATGAACGACAACATTTCGCCACTATCCACATCATACCTGCCAACACCATACCCACCCCATAAAGCTATCCAGAGTTTACCTTCGGCATCCAGGGCAATACCATCAGGTATTCCACTTTCAACGGGAATCTGAACAGCCACACGCTCAAACTCCAAATCACCGGTCTGCTCATCATAGAAATAAGATTTAATAGCTCTCGAAACGCTATCGGTATGAAACAGCCGTTTGTTGTCGGCAGTCCACGCCATGCCATTGGAAATGGATAATTTACCAAGCTTCTCAGTAACCACAAACTCTTCATCTACACAATAAAGAGCGCCGGCATCTGCTTTATGATTTAAATCAGTTGTGCTAATCCAAAACCTGCCCATATTATCAACACCGCCATCATTGCATCGGTAAGTTTTCCAATCTGCATTAAGTTCTGTGGTAATAAAAGATAAGGTTTCAGTTGTTAAATTAAAACGGGAAACACCACCTTGCATGCCTAAAATAAGCGCATCAGCAACATTGCTTTTAACTATTAATGATACACGCTGAGACAATTGGTACTGGCGACAACTTTTATTAAGCATGCTGTATTCATAAATACTACAGCCCTCAATGTCTACCCAAAAGCAGCTATTTCGCTCATTATGCCACATAGGGCTCTCGCCCAATATACAGCCCGAAGGATGCAGTACCGCCGCCCCTGTTATATTTACCATACTAAAAATCTATATCTGATTAGTTCATTGTTAAACCATAAATATATACAATACAATTCTGTAAATAAGGTAACAAATCGAATAGAGAAACAAATATTCACATAAGTTTAATAGATAAGATTGAAACTTGTATATTTATGACCTCTACACTGGGATTTTTTTATAGTAGGATAACAATTGTTCTCAATTATTTGCTCAAACGTTCAAATGTGGTTTAAAAAACCTTATCTCCTAATCTTTGCAGTAGCTATAACAGGCTGCTTTCAGTCTCTTGCTGCCAATAATAGCCACCCACCAAGTTCAAAAGCAGTAATAGATCTAACCAATCAATCGTTAACCAAAAGCGTAGAATTAAATAACCAGTGGGAATTTTACTGGAACAAGCTTTTGAGTCCTCAGGATTCCACAACTAAAGGCAGTGTACTGGTCGATTTTCCATATGACTGGACTAAAAATATTGATGGAAAATCATATCCATCATTCGGATATGCAACGTATAAGGTAACTGTACTGCTACCTAAAAACAGAAAAACACTACTACTTGCGGTTCCCGAAGCTTACACCTCCTACAAGCTCTATGTCAATGATAAATTAGAGGCCTCAAATGGAGTTGTTGGTACAAATAATGAAAGTTCCGTACCTTATTGGGAACGTCACACAGTTGTAGTGCCCCCCGGTATAGACACTTTACGTCTATTGCTACAAGTTTCAAATTTTTCACATAGTAAGGCGGGAGTGAAATCGCCGTTTATAATTGGCGATAGAGATCATGTACTGCTTCATGAAAAACAATCTGCTTCAATAAATCTTATACTAACCGGCTGTATGATTATGGGCGGGCTCTTTTTCATCGGACTGTATCTGCTTGGGAAAAGAGATAAAACCATTATACTATTTGCCCTCTTTTCTTTGATCTATAGTTATAGAATAATAGGTACAGATACTTATGTACTGCACTCCATTATACCTAACATTAGTTGGCACCTTACCATTCGATTAGAGTACCTGACTTTATTTATTGGCATTGCGTTGTTTTCGCTCTATACTCTCCACCTATACCCCAAAGATATCCGCCCTTTTGTGGTTAAAGGTATTTATACAATAAGCGGGATATTTAGTTTAGCCACACTGTGCTTACCTCCCTTGTATTTTACCCAATTGATAACCCCTTTTCTGCTGGTAATGCTGTTTAGCTTACTATATGTTCCATACGTATATATTAAGGCATACAGACGAAATAGACCAGGTGCAATTTACACTTTAATGAGCTCCTTTACATTGCTTCCGGTATTTGCCATCTCTTTACTTCATTACTGGACACTTATTCCACCCTATCAACTGGTTACTTTTATTTGTTATATCTCCTTCTTCTTCCTTCAATCTCTAGCCTTGTCACACAGAGTTTCCTTTGCTTTAAAAAATGCCAAAAGAATAGCCGAAGAAGGGTTTGAAGCTAAAAGCGAATTCCTAAGTAATATGAGTCATGAAATAAGGACACCGCTCAATGCGGTAATAGGAATGAGCCATTTACTGCTAAAAAGCAAGCCTACCCAAGATCAGAAAGAACACCTTGATGTATTGCTATTTTCGGCCAATAACCTGTTGGCTATTGTAAACGATATTCTCGACTATCATAAAATTGAGGCCGGTAAAATATCAATTGAACACGTTGAGATGGACGTTACCACCATAGCCAACTATGTAGTTAGGGGTTTGGAGCTAGCTGCAAAAGAAAAAGGTTTAGCGCTTAATTTAACCATAGATAAGGCCTTGCAAAACAAGGTAATTGGCGATCCTACCAGAACATCTCAGGTAATAACCAACCTTGTACATAATGCGATTAAATTTACTGACAAAGGTTCCGTAGATGTTTCAATTACTGTGGTATCTCAAGCCAAAACCACAATTACCCTTGCCATTCAGGTAAAAGACACCGGAGTTGGAATATCAACAGAAAACCAAGGGCTGGTTTTTGAGAGATTTGAACAAGCCGGTTCTTCGGAATTTAACGGTCCAAGAGGTACTGGACTTGGTCTATCTATATCCAAACGAATTCTTGAATTGCAAAATTCTACCTTATATCTAAAAAGTGTTGAAGGCAAAGGTTCTACATTCTTTTTTGAGCAGACTTTTGAAAAGGGCGAAGAAATAAATGAAATCAACTACAACTTAGAGCCCGTTAATGAAAACCTGAAACCTTTTGAAGGAATCTGCATTCTGCTGGTAGAAGACAACCCAATGAATGTTCTTGTTGCGCAACGATATCTTGAAGGTTGGGGAGCTACAATAGATGTTGCCTCAAACGGATTTGAAGCCCTTCATAAATATGACGACTCAAGACACAGGATTGTACTGATGGATTTGCAAATGCCAATCCTTGATGGTTATGAAGCGGCCAAAAAGATGCGAAAAACAGGTGTAACCAAGCCGATAATTGCCCTTACAGCAAACCTTGCCACCGAAATAGAAACGCAGATTGCAGCTGTTGGTATCGACGACTATATTATAAAGCCATTTCTTCCTAAAGAACTGTTTAAAAAGGTGTCGCAATATGCTATAGAGCAGCAACAATCAGAAGAACATCAGCTTATTTAACACAAGCTACATCAAATTATGGGTTTCTTTAATTACATCCATTACAAATACGCTCTTTGTTTGGCCTATCCCCTCAACCTCTGTTAATTTATCGACGAAGAAAGTATGATAGCTTTCCATGTCTTCAGCAACAATTTTGAGCATAAAATCAAAGTCCCCAGAAATATTGTAGCATTCAATCACCTCTTTAAAGCCCATTACCGCATTTACAAAAACAGCCCCGGCTTTTTTGTTATGTTCTCTTAAAGTAACCATACACAGAACAATCATTCTTTTGCCAACCAAACGCTTGTCGAGAATAGCCGAATACTGCTTAATAACACCACTTTTCTCTAATCGCTTTATTCTGTCGTGCGTTGGTGTAGGGCTCAAATGAATTTGCGCAGCAATTTCCCTGACCGTAAGTTTGCTGTTAGACTCAATAAGTTTCAGTATTTCGTGGTCTTTGCCATCTAAACTGATTTCCGGTAATTTCTGTTGTTCTGTTTTCTTCATTATTTAAAGCGCATAAAACGCTATTGTTCTTTACAAATGCAAATATCAGTATAAATGTTCTTATTATTTTTTATCATTTGAATCAGGAATTCATTATTTCTACTTTTGACAGGACAACGAGCTAACTTATGTTTTCAAAAAAGAATATCATCCTGATGATTGCTTCTATGGCTATTTTTGTAGAGGCCCTCGATATTGCAATTATCAATTTAACTATACCGTCTATTCAAGCCCAATTTAAAGTTGGCAATGATCAGGTACAATGGCTACAAACCTTATATGTATTGCTTTATGGAGGCTTCCTTATTATTGGGGGTAAGTTATCGGATGTATTAGGCAAAAAGAAAATATTCATGATTGGCTCCGTATTGTTTCTGCTAACCTCTTTAGGTGCCGGGCTATCGTCATCTTTTGAAATGCTGGCTGTTTTTAGAGCCGTACAAGGTTTGGCAGCAGCGTTGATTATGCCTTCTTCCCTATCTATTGTAATTCACAATTTTACCGAAGAAAAAGAACGCAGCAAAGCGATAGGTATTTTCAGCTCCTTTGCAGCCATAGGTTCAGGTAGCGGTTTATCTTTTGGGGGTATTATCAGCACTTTATGGGGATGGCATTGGGTTTTCCTGATCAATGTTCCTATCCTGTTTTTTGTGGTAATTATAGCTTATTTCTATCTCGAAACCGATGTTACTGAAAGAGACAAAAGAACCCCTGATGTTATTTCCGGTTTGCTGCTTGCTGCCACGCTGTTAATGATTAGTTACGCGGTGCATACCGTTGGCGATTTTCAAGAACACCTGGGTCTACTTAGTTCTCTTGTTGTTTTAATAATTATATGCCTTAAAGTACTTTACAACAGACTTACCCGCCTCACAGCCCCATTAATCAACTTGTCTATATTTAATTCAGCTTCGGTAGTTACCGCCAACCTTGCATTTATACTTCTAGGTGGCTTTTTTACTGGATTCTTGTTTATGGTTTCTTTGATTCTCCAAAAAGATATGAATTTGAGTGCTGCAAAATCTGGATTATTGCTAGTTCCTTTTAGTTTATTGTCGGCCATAGTTGCAAAATTCGGGATACCTTTTTTAACTAAAAGACTAACGATCTCGCAATTGGGTATTGCCGGGATGTTGAGTATGCTAATTGGTGGTGTATTTTTAACCAACAGTGTGCTGTTTAATCACTCGCTGCCGTTGGTGCTTTTATCCGCTACATTTGTTACCGGACTAGGAATGACAATGTGTTATACCAGTTTATCTGTGCTTTCGGTACAGGGAATCCCAAAGGAACATTATGGTCTTGGATCGAGCATTGGTACAACATCATACTTTTTAGGTGCCGGAATCGGACTTTCTATTTTGACACTTTTTATGAAATCAGAGGATATAGCTGTTTCGGTTAATCTATCATCTTTGATAGTTCTAAGTCTATATGCTCTGATTGGATTAGTCTTAATGTTCCTATATAACAGATCAAAAAAACTTCAAGCTGCAGCGTCCCAATTTTAACGCGCTAATTCTTGAAATTTACCCAATTCGGGTCTTTAGTTTGGCTAGGATTTGGCTAGAGTCAGTCCACGTTGAGTCCACATTTTTCTAGAAAAAAGGTGGACACATTGTTAAAGCACTGTGGCCTCACACCAGCACCCTCCAAAGCAGGTGTAGTATTTCATTCATATTTTTATTAATTTGGATAAAAAAAAGATGAAAAAACCAAATGCTGTATTCTTTATATTATTCATTTTCGTTTGCAGCCTAAATACCAAAGCGACCGCTATTAAAACTGTTTTAAGCACAGCTAATACCTTTATTGAATCTTTAAATACTGACCAGCAGAAAGCAGCGGTAATTAGTTACACTAAAGAGAATGCTACAAAATGGACTAATCTACCATGTGGGTTGCAGTGTAGAGTTGGAGTTTTATTAGGCTCATTAACAGATACACAGCTTGGATATGCTAAAGAAGTAGTTAAAGCAGCTATGGGCACACTTCCTTCCCGAGGATATGATCAGGCTATGCAGATTCTGGCTGCAGATGGTTTTCTGGGCACTAATCGTAGCGGCTATTCATCAGGTAATTATATTATTGCATTTTTAGGTAAACCAAGTGCTACAGGTAAATGGCAATTGCAGCTGGGTGGCCACCATCTGGCAGTTAATTTAACGTTTGACAATGGAAAAGTGATAGGTGCTTCGCCCCTTTTTATTGGACTAGAGCCTAAAACCTTTACTGCAAACGGAGTAACTTACGCTCCGCTTAAAGCCAACCATGATAGTTTGGTAGCTATGATTGCCGCATTAAATTCAGAGCAATTACAAAGCGCTAAACTAAGTGCTGCATTTGGCGATGTTTCGGTTGGCCCTGGTGCGGACGGTAAATTCCCTGCTGTAAAAGCCGGATTAAAAGTGGGGACACTAAGCAAACAACAGAAAGCAATGGTAATTGAAGCCATAAAAGTTTGGGCTCAGATTGCTGATGATGCTACAGCAAAAAAATTAATAGCCACTTACAGCTCGGAAATCGACAGTACTTACCTAGCATATTCAGGCAATCCTAAGCTAATCAATAAGGCTGATTATGTGCGAATTGATGGCCCATCGGTATGGATTGAATTCATTTGTCAGCCTGGCGCAGTGTTTCCTGCGGAAGTGCATTATCATACTGTTTACAGGGATCACATCCGTGATTATGGTGATAGTTTTAGTTTTTCGAACTAACTTGATTGTATTTTTATTTAACTTCATGGCGCCTTATTGCTGATGAATAAACCGACTTTTTTTTTATGAGCAAAGGGCGAAAAACCACAAACTAATTTTAATTAACATCCTTGTAAATGGCATTACCTAATATCTTTACCAAACCTGTTTCTGATGAAATAATCGCAAGAATCAATAAGCTTACACCTGACAATCAACCACAATGGGGGAAAATGGATGTGGCGCGTATGCTTGCCCATTGTAATATAACTTACGAATTGGTGTATGATGACATTCATAAACAACCAAATGCTCTTTTGAAATTTATATTAAAGTTGATGATCAAAAATAAGGTGGTAAATGAAAAACCTTATGGTAAAAATGGTGCTACCGCTCCTCAGTTTTTGATTACCGACCCTCGAGTGTTTGAAACTGAAAAAGCACGCTTAATTAGCTATATCGAAAAAACACAGCAATTAGGAGAAAGTCATTTCAACAATAAGGAATCGCATTCATTTGGCGTACTTACAACAGCTGAGTGGAATAACATGTTTTATAAGCACCTAAATCACCATTTAAATCAGTTCTGCGCTTAAGATGGCTCCATCATGCTACTAAAACACCCCCTTACAACGCTAAAGTTAGCTCGTAATCACTGATTGCAAAAAACAGGTTCTGGATTTGATGTACATACTGCACTCTTTTTAAAGGCTGCTCATTGTACTGTACAATCCAGATCTCACGGTTATTTTCATCAACTGAGTTTAATAAATTGAACTCGTTGCTTTGACCTTGGCTATCTTCTATATAGGTTATAAAAGAACTTAGTTTAACTTGCAGGCCCAGGGATGATGCCCAGTATTCATTTATGGGTACTCCCTGATAGGAACCATGAAAAGACTCCCAGAATTTTGGGCTTTTAAATTGATCTTCCGTTACAACAAACCAGCTTCCGTCTTTGTGCCCAATAATATTTCCGATTCTTAACTCATGTGCATCCATACAATTTACTTAAATAAACACCATTAAAATTTAAACAACTATCCTTAAGGTTTAAATAACCACAATCTAAATAGCCAACAGTAGAACGTAGCTACCGGCTGTGACTAACTACTATTAAATATAACAACTGCCGGGCTAACTTCTTAATTTTGTTTTTAGAAAAGTTAACGGATTATAAAAACGCTGATCGAGTTGTTTTTGATCCATAGTTAACCAGCTGGCACAACCATAATCATCAAAACTTTTGCGAATTTCGAGATGAAGATGATGATAGTCTCCCCCATACTTTTTCGACTCTTGCTTTGTAAACAAACGGGCTAGCTTTGTGTTTTCATTGATCTGCTGACCTTGTATTACGTATATCTCTTTTAAGTGTTTGTATGATGTAAACATAATTTTTCCATCGGCCAGCTTGTGTTTTACTACAATTGTTTTTTGGTTTTCGGCCAAATGCACTGAACATACCACGCCCTTTGCCATAGCATAAACGCTTACTAGTTCCGTCTTAGATTTTGCCGGGTTAATATCTATTGCGGTATGGATGTGTCCTTTGTAAAAACTATCCCTATGATCCCCAAATATGCTGATGATTTTGATTTGCTTTATATCTTTTCTATTGGTTACATCAAATGGCAGTAACCAGTTGTTGGCTACTTCTGTTGGTGCGGTATCAACATAATAAGGCTTCCATCTGCTTTTATCATTATCGATTGTCGGTTTCTGGAAGTTTAACAGTAGTAGCAAAGTAGTTAAGAGCGCTATTTTCATAAGGATATTTTGTTTGGTAAGTTTATCATTAATGTTTTACTGCTTTAAACTTAGCAGCTTGTTTTTTCGATAGAATAACTGGCTTAAAGGTTACAGGTTCTAAGGGAAGATCATTCTTGTCGGTTTTAACTGAATTTATTGCATCAGCTACTTCCATTCCTTCTACTATCTCTCCAAAAACTGTATAATCATTATCTAAATGGGGTGTTCCGCCGATTGTTTTATAGGTAGCTCGCTGAGATGATGAGAATTTAGTTCCCTTTTTCATTTCTAAAGCATCAAGCTGTTCATCTGTTTGAGATTTGCCTACCACAAGGTACATTTGCGTTAAATATGAACTCTTTTCAGGATTATCGTTTCTGCCAGCACCAAGAGCCCCTTTTTTATGAAACAAGGCTGGCTTTATTTCGGCAGCTAAGCGTTGTATTGGTATTTCGGGATGCTGCTTTTCTCTATCCAGAATAGTCTCATCAAGTTCTCCTCCCTGGCTAACGAAGGATTTAATGACACGATTGAATTGAGCATTGTTGTAAAGGCCTTTCTTTATGGTTTGCAGAAACATATCTCGGTGCTTTGGCGTTTCGTCGTACAAAAGCAACGTGATGTTGCCTTTATTGGTAACCAACCTCACATAGGTTGATTGGGCATTAGCCATAGCAGCAAATAGTAAAAACACCAGGGTTAGTGTGCGAGTTCTCATTTGATTTTTCCAGTTTTAAGAATATCACTCTAATATAGGGTTCTGTCGATATATTTTTGCTACTGGTCGGTAAATTGCCTGATCTCGCAGACCTGCCAGTAACTGCCAGATTATACGGCACGTGCATTGTTCTATTGCTATCAAATAAAACACACAACAAATGAAAAGAATCCTTTTAGCTGTAGTTTTCGGAGTAGCTTCGTTAAGCAGCATAAATACTAAAGCTCAGGTTAGCGTAAATATAAATATAGGCTCTCAACCTCAATGGGGACCGGCTGGCTATGATCATGTTGATTATTATTATCTACCTGATATAGATGCTTATTACAATGTGCCTAGTAAACAATACATTTATTTAAACAATGGAAATTGGGTATTCAATAGAAACTTGCCATCGAGGTACAGAAATTATGATTTGTACAACAGTTACAAGGTTGTAATTAACTCGCCTAAACCTTATTTATCGCATAAAGTTCATGTTAAAGAATATGGTAAATACAAAGGTTATAAAGGAAAACAAATAGTACTTAGAGATAGCAGAAGTGCAAGACAGGCCAGACCTGCTAACAACAAATATCGTGAGGGCAATGGCAATAACAAACATCGTGAAGCCAAAGGTAACAACAGAGAGTCTAGAGGTAATGGGAACGAATCTAGGGGTAATAACAAAGAATCTAGAGGTAACGGTAAACACGAGTAAGACTAGCAGGGTTTTCTTTCACTTGAGGGATGCTGAAATAAATTACCAATGACAAAGAGGTTATTCTGCTCGTTGTATATAGCGGTCGTCATGCCGCTGAAGAGCGGTATCTCGCACCAGCGAGGCTTCCTTTCTCTTGCGGGGTCCTGACCTCGAAGAAGCTGCGAAGCAAAATAAATTCAGGATGACGACTGAGTATACAAAATTGTCATTACTACTTTTTTGTATTTTTTCTAATGCTAGGCTCTCAGCATGACGTGGTTAGATAGCAGCGGGATAGCGGTGAGGTAATATCTCACCGCTATTTCCTATAACCCTAATGATTCCCACTCCCCTTTCTCATCCCAACCCCTCATCATCCTTATCTTTTCAAAGCTTTCGCTATTTCTTCAATTAAACCGGATTCCACAAACGGCTTACTGACCACACCTGAAAACCCTTTGGTTAAAACCTTATTCATTTCAAACTCTTCCGGACTGGCGCTAATTACTATTACTGGTAGTTGATTTAATGGTGCAGGCAATTTCTTAATAGACTTTAAAAGTTCATATCCATCCATTTCCGGCATTTGAATATCTGTTAGCACTACTGTCACTTTTTCTTTCGCCAAAATATCCAATGCATCCAGGCCATTTGATGCACTAAAGAATTTGACATTCCATTTCTGCGTCATCATTTTAAGGAATTTCAGATTAAGCTCATTGTCATCAACGGCCAGAATACTTATTCCATTCAGCAATGAAAGCGGATCTTCTATTTCTTGTTTCTTTACTGACTCACCCTTTTCATTGTTTTCTGAATATGGAATATAGAATGAAAATACGCTACCTTCTCCTTCAGTGCTTTTTACACTTATTTTACCTCCCTGAAGCTCTACAAATTGCTTGCAAATGTACAATCCTAGTCCTGTGCCGGTTTTGCCTTTAGAAGAGCTGGTTTGGTAGTACTTAGAGAACAGATTAACCTGCTGATCTGCACTGATCCCCGCTCCGGTATCTGCAATGTCTACTGTTAATCTTGGTTGGTCATTTACCCTGACTAAACTGGCACGCACCTTAATTTCTCCTTCTTTGGTGTATTTTATGGCGTTGCTCAGCAGGTTAATCATAATTTGCTTTAGCCTAAAACTATCGCCAAGTAATATTGCTTCTTTATCTCCCTCGAATTCGTAATGTAGGTTTAGCTTCTTCTTAATGGCACTAAACTCCATGTTCTCTATTAAACCGGTAAGTACAAAATTGGGGTTAAAGGGGTCGTTATTAAACTTAAACTCACTGTTTTCCATCTTAGCGGCGTCTAGTGTATCGTTTAAAGTACCCAATAACATATCTGATGACAAGCGGATAGAATCCAGCATATCAGATTGACGTTTAGACAATTCCGTTTGACTAAAAATATAAAGGAAGCCTTTTATAGCGGTTAGTGGGTTTCTTATCTCATGGCTCATGTGTAACAAAAGGTCCATCTTCTGTTGTGCTATGGTAACTGCCCTTTCGTTTTCTTTGCGGAGCTGTACTTCAGATTCGTTTAGCTTGATAATAAACACAATGAGCAAGGTAGCAAAAACCAATACCAAGAAAAGCGCCGCCAGATATAACCTATTCAGCAATCCGGTAGACTCCTGATAACTTTTAAAGGCCATGGCTTTAAACTCATCGGCCATCTTATAATTAAGTGTTTTAACGTCGCTAATTATATTTTCGAGTTCTGTGGTAATATGATCGTTAAGATTTAATAACTCACGTTGCATGGTAAGCATCTTCACATTTCTGTCTTGCAGCTGCTGTAATTTATTGAGATAGATTGCCCTGGTTTTTGCAGACTCTTTACTTGTTGCAATTGCAGAATTATCGGTTACCTGTCGATGGTTAATTTCAACTACTTCTTTAGGCCCGGAACCGTTAGTTTTATTGGAAATCGCATCTTTTAATCTCGAAAACAAACCTTTTTTCTGTACAATAACTTCTTTGCGAACAGTATCAGTTTTGCTTTTTATCTTCTTATCAGATTTTATAGTGGTAACTATCTTTGGTTCAACTTTTCCATCCTCAGCAGCAAACTGAGCGTACACAGTAAGAAGTGAATCGAAATTATGTTTAACAGAATAGAGTTTATCAGAAAGGATTAATTTCTTATTGTACCACTCTTTCACCTTCGTACTCTGATCTGGTGTTAAGTTAAGCGTATCAGTAGTTCTTTTTAACAATACATCTATTTCGTCGAAAGCTTTAGACAATTTAGCTTTATAGTCTACACTTTTAGTACTCTTTACATTGAGCAAGGATTCTTGAAAATCGTCTTCAGCCTGATGTAAAAGCAAAAGTATCTGCTGGGGCTTGGAACCGTCGACTTCTACATTATCGGCCTGTTTTACGATGTTCTCTAATTTATGTGATATGGTGTTTCGGACAAAAAGTGCTGCTACTGCCAAAACAATTACAATAGCCAGAAAAGCAAGGAGAATCTTTCGGGATTGACTTTGTGTGTATGTTATTTTCATTGAATTACATTGAGACAATAAGGGTAAAAATAGGTTTAATTGTGTACTGCACCTAGACAAATAGCATACCAATGCCGAGAAGGGGCTTTATGTGGGTTTCAAGCCGTAATATTCTTGTGAATTACCCAATACAAGGAAATAATTGCTCGATTTCTGATTAATATAAGTTAAATTAGGGTAACCAATGATGTCTAAAATGAAAACAACGCTCCTCTTTTCTCTGCTAATATGTGCTTCTACGATTGTTACGGCACAAACTACCCAAAAAACTACTTCTGGAATAGTGACTATGAATGGTGCAGATTTGAATAAAATGATCGATCAAAGTGGAATTGTATATGATGAAGAAGGAAATAAAGTCGATTCTTTGAAAGTAGCCGATATGCTTAAAGGAGAAAAGTATCGGATTGTTTTAATGAAAAAGAATTCAGATAGTCTGATGAGAAGGGTTATTCAGAAAAGAGACCTTGTTAAAGAGGCGGAACAATATGAACTTACCAAAATAGCCTTGCGCCCACCTAGTCCAAAACTACAGGTTGGAACTACTTTAAACCTGGATCCATTGGCTAAGAAAACCAATATTGAAGCTTTAACTCAAAAGTCAATACTGATGATTTTTTGGCACCCCGGTTGTTTTAGTACCAATAACTATGACAAGGTTAATGAACTCATCAGATCAATTAAGAATCCTAAAGGTTTAGAAGTTCTGTTAATTTCCTATGAAACGGTAAATAGCGTTGCTGATGGATTAAAGCAAACGCCAATCTTTTACAATCAGCTGTTTGTAGACGCGGGTGCTGTTACTAAAGCTTACCAAACAGAAAACATGCCTATCATGCTGGTCGCAGATCAAAACCACACCATTAAATTTGCCAGTTGGGGCAATTCTGATTCAGTAATAAAAGGGCTCAAAGAAGCCCTTTTAGAAGTTGATAAATAAGCTGTTAATTCGCTTTTATATTAGTGTAACAGATCTCCGATCGTCCATTGTTTTCTCTTACCCATGCTATTAAGGCCCCGTCCTTTAGGGTGGTAATTACTGCATGATGATCTGGCTGCTGGCCATCCGTAAGAGCGGTAGTTTTGTTTTTACTTAAGTTGGTAAGTATTATTTTGGCGTTCGCTGCAGGTTCATGACTCATTTTCATTCCTCCGCCTCCATGTGAATGGTTCATTTTCATTGGTTCTGCTGCCGGCTCCTCATTCAATTCTTCGCAAACCATAATTAATTGGTTGTTTGCAAGCGCAATTAACTGTGGGTGTTTGCCGTGTGCAGTAATTAACCTGCGCTTATCGAAATTTGTATTCTTGTTGAGTGATGCATAGTAAATGCCCGAACCTCCCCCGGCGGTAAACCAAACTGCATTTACGCCATCTTTTGTAACGGCAAGTGAAGGGCCTGAGTGCGGACAACCATCGATTTCCCAATTGTCGTTGCTAATGGTTTTTACAGCACTAAACGTTTTTCCATTATCAGTTGATACTTTATAGCCCATATCGCGAACTTGTTTATCTGCCAGGCCTGTAGGCATAGTGATATTCCTGTAAGCTAAGTGGATATTGCCTGTGTTGTCTGCAAGGATTTCGGTTCTGCAACACTCGCAAGTACCCTTTTCAAGACAGCTATCTACACCGAAGCCCTTGCCTTTAATCGTTTTATTAAAGAATAATGCCGAACCTTTGATGCTTTTACCGTAACGTCCATCAAGCCACACAGCAGCAATTTCGCCATCTTTTAAAGTAGTGATGTCGAAAAAGCTACGCCCGTAATTGTGACTTGTATCTGAGTGCAAAAACTGAGATGAAGACCAGGTTTTCCCATTATCTGCTGATGAACTGTAATAAATAGCTCCTGCGTAAGGGTTCTTTTCATTTAAGAACCTTTTTGAATACACTGCGATCACTGTTCCATCGGCCTTAAAGGCAACTTTGCCCATGCTCTCTGCCGATGTACTGATCCCGCTAGAAGCGGGAACAGTAACTTGGTTTTCAAACGTATTGGTTTTCTGGTTGTAAATAGCATATTTTAAGCGGTAAAGAGCGTCTTTACCATCTTGTTCAGACCAGCAAAGCACCGGATTGCCTTTATTGTCCTGTGTCAGGTATGAGCCTACAGCTACCCCTTGGGTATTTAAGGTACCAATTGTAGCTGGTTTCTCTTTACATGCGGTGAGAAAGATAATTCCTACAAGCAGTATTGCTATTGTTCTTTTCATATTCATTAGAATAAATATTTGATATTTAAACCTCCATATCCATTTCGTTTTGGAGATGGGTTGAAATAAGCAGGTTGACTACCATTAAAGCTTGCAGCGTTTAATGAAACAATGGAACTGTAGCTTTTATTCAGGATATTGTCAAGACCGGCATAAGCGTTTACTTCCAGATGGTTAACTACTTGTTTTTTATAGCCCAACTTTGCATTTACTACGCTGTAAGCAGGGTTGTAGTTTATATTTGCATCATTTAATGGTAGTTTATCGCTGTAAAAATAGCTTCCATAGAAGTATAAGCCGCTTTTGGTTTCCAAGTCTATACCTGCATTTACCATCCATGGTGCAATTCCTGTAAGCTCATTTCCATCGTATGTAGCGGTTACTTCATTTTTAGCATTTAACGTTTTATAGTCTTTAAACTTAAAATCGGAATAAGTTATTGCTACAAATGGACGTAAGCTTAGTATCCGGCTGTCATCTTCAGGTTTGAATAGCTGATATGATAAAGACAACTCTACCCCATTATGGCTTGTTTTACCTGAGTTATTGTAAATGGTAATGCCTTGTTGTATAGATTGGGCGATTAGCTCGCCCTTCATGTCCATTTTAAAGAAAGCAAGATCATACTCCAAACGAGATCTCAGCAGGTTACCTTTTGCATTGAACTCATAGTTCATTCCTTTTTCTGCTTGCAGATTTGGATTGATAGAGCCATCTACATTCTTGATTTCGGAACTTGAAGGAGGCGAGAAACCTGAACTTACACTTGCGTGTAAACTAAGTGCGTCACTAAAAGTATGACTAAGGGCAATGCGCGGAGTGGCTTGAGGATCAAACTTCTTTACGCCACTCTGATTTTGTTTCAGGTAATCCTGAACATCGTAATTAAGGCTATTGTAACTGATACCCAGAGTTAAGGTAGTCTTTGTAGCTAGCTCTGTTTCAGACTGATAAAACAAGGAGTACTGAGTATTCTGATAGTCAATATTCGAATTAATTGCACCCTCATTACCTTTGTTGTTTACGTATTGAGTTCCTTTGGTTAAGCCACTATTGTATTCTGCTCCAACTGTAAAACGCGTAGGCAAAGCACTAAAACCCGGATCGTAAGCAAAGCGGGTTCTACCGCCGTAGCTCTGATAGGTGTTACGGATGTAAGCATAAGGAAGCGGGTGGTTCAAATCATAGAAATAGGTGAAAACGCTGGTATTGTTAGAGAACTGATCATTGAAGCGATATTGCTGACCAAGACCTACCCTTGTCCAGTTTTGATATCGGCCGGCAGCTTTATCAAGATTCGTAGCGTTTGCTTGCTTTGGATTTTCATTAACCTGATCCAGTGTTAATGATCCTGGAATTTGAGAATACTGCGTGGTTCTGTTCAGCATTAAGGTAATGATACGCTTGTCGCTTGGAAAAAGCTGAAAGTTACCCGTTAAAAATCTACGCATATCTTTACTATGATCGCGGTAACCATCGTATTCCTGCCAGCCATAAGATACATAGCTGTTCACCTTATCTCCACCACTTCTGTACGTGGTGGCTAAACGATGTAAGCCATAGGAACCAACAAGTGCTGATGCTTCTATGCTTTGTTCCTGGTATGGCGACCGTTGCAATTGGAAGTTGATAACCCCTGCAGTTCCAGCGCCATATATACTTGATGCAGGCCCTTTTATCACCTCTGCTCTACCGATACTGTTTACATCCAGCGCTTCTATTCGGGTAGTACCATCGGCCTCTGTAACCGGGATTTCATTGACATAAATCTTTACGTTACGAATGCCATAAGATGCACGCACACCGTTTCCTCTGATTGAAATACGAGCTTCTGAAAGCGTACTTTGATCCATCCGGATCCCCGGGATTGAATTAAAAGCAGACTGTAATGAAACTCCGCTGCCGCGGTTAATGTCTCTTGAAGTTATTAGAGAGATTCCTCCTGCAGTTTCTTTGCTGGTTTTGTTCTCACTATAACCGGCAACCCTAACTTCATTTAGGCTTACTCCATCAGCTTCTAATTGAACATTAAGCTCGTTTTGATCAGCATTGATTTTAATGAGCTGTGATTTATATCCAGGTAAAGTTGCTTTTACTTGTCCGTCTGGTTGTTCGCTGCTGATTTCAAAGTATCCTTTTGCATCTGACTTGCCCACTTGTTGGGCTGTGTTTGTTGTTAAAATAACACCTGCCAATGGCTGGCGTGTTTGAGAGTCGTAGATATGGCCTTTAACAGGCTGTGTTTGGGCTTGGGTATGAATAAATATCATAACCAACCCTATAGATATATATAAGTATCTGAATAGGTGCATTATAAAAAATTAAAGTATAATTGTTATTCCATGAAAATATCAGAATAGCGCATTCTGTTTTGCGTTTAAGCTAGGCCTGAGGCGGATGGAATATGGTGCCGGAGTACCTTGGAAGTGCAAAGGGTAACTCTATCGGTTTAAGAACTTTAATTAGTTGGGGTAAAAAGTTGAAATTTGATTTATTAGCAATTAATGCTTCCTGGAAATGGACTTTTTGAGCGGCGCGGCTTTGATTCTTTTCCTTTTCTTCGGCCTGCTTAAGCTTCTTCATCAGGTAACACTTGCCATTACAGTGCATTGCCGGCTTATCTCTATTCTCACAAAGTTCAGATGCAATGTAATTTTTGTTCAGCTCAAATCCTGCATATATGAAGAATCTGCTAAAATTAGCAGTCAGCATCATAAAGATTAGAGAAAAAGCAATGAGGCCTCTGAACATAATTACGGCAAAGGTAGTGATTAGGAAACAACGTGTAATTAAAATGTAACATTTATTTGTTTGTGGTTTCTAAATTTCAATTAACAATAACCATTATGCTGAATGCTTCAATTTAACAACTTCCGAAAATCATATGGCTATCATCCTATTTTAGAGATAGATCGATTGGCAATTGAATCTGGCATCTATTGGATTAAGGGAGTTAATGGATCCGGAAAGAGTACTTTACTAAAGTCTATTGGCGGATTCCTCTTCTTTGAGGGCGAAATATTACTGAACAATGTGAGCGTAAAAAAGGATGGTGTTGCCTATAGAAAAATGGTAAACTTTGCCGATGCCGAACCTATTTATCCTGAGTTTTTGACGGGCTGGGAAATGATAGCTTTGTTTGCAAAAGCAAAACAAGCCTCCCCTGGTCAAGAATCCTATTTCATTGAAAGTATGAAAATGGCGAGTTACCTGAGCAATGCGGTAGGCTCTTATTCGAGTGGGATGCTTAAAAAGCTTTCTTTGGTGCTTGCTTTTTTAGGAAAGCCTAAAGTAATTCTGCTTGATGAACCCTTGATTACGATTGACACGGAGTCTTTATCCATATTATGCCAGTGGATATTGAAAAAGCATGAGGAAGAAAGCACCACTTTCCTTTTGTCCTCTCACCAAGCCCTAAATGAAGAGCTTTTAGTAAAATCCAGGATACTACTGGTAGATCAACAAACACTTACAGTGGAGCAATGAGGCAATCAGCATTGACCAATGTATTGATGAAGATATTCTCTTCCGGTTTCTATCGGATGCACTCTGGAATACTGATCTTCTTATTCGGCACAATACTGTGCTACTGTTTTTTCATCAATACACTGGGCAGTGTTCCTACATGGGCTTTTACCTTTTGGAATTTGATGATTACACTATCGCTGGTAAGCAGCCCGGTGATCATGGGTTTTTTCTGTCTGGCTGCTTTGATTTATGCCGTAAAAAGCTGGCAATATGTTGCCACGCAATTGGCAAACAGGAATAATGAATTTCTATACCATAGCGCTTCATCATTCAATAAATGGCAGCAGTTTAAAAGCTGGTTCTATGTACAGTTTAGCATACTTCTGCCATTGATAGCCTACGCTTTGTTTGCAAGCATAATCGGCTTTAATTATGGTCATTACATTATACCTGTTGCTATTTTACTTTACCTGTTTCTGCTGTTAATTTTAAGCGTCTGGATATACATCAGGCTCTCAAATAAACTAATAGACATTGATAATTCAAGCCTGCTTATGAGGCTGATAAGAAAATGGAATAAGCCATTTTTTCTTTTGTATACACTCTTTGTTTTTGATAAACTTAAGATCACTTACCTGGTAACCAAAGCTATTTCATGGGTACTGATTATTGGTGTATTTGCAGTTTTCTCAGATATTAAAGATGGTTCTACCGTTCCAAGTTTAGTGGTATTAATGATTGTAACAGCGCATACGTTACTTATCTACAACGAGTTTCGCTTTAACGAGAAGTATCTTTATTTCTCCAGGAATTTCCCTTTCAGTATAACCAGGCAGTTTTTAGGCTCTTTTTTAAACTATTTTATATTAATGCTCCCTGAGGTGCTGTGGTTTGTTAGTGCTTTCGGGATTGATTCATTTAAGCTTCTTATGCAGGGTTTTAGCACAATGATCTTATTTAGAAGTTTACTTTACTGGATTGGCTTAAATATGAAAAGGTATCTGATATGGATCTTTGTACTGTTTAACCTGGTATTTCTTATAATCATTTATAGGGTAACCTGGGTGATACCCACTGTTTTTGTGCCAATAGCCTACTTGGTTTTCCGGAAAAACTATCTAAATAAGAATCTGATTGATTAAATATTTATCTTGATGCAGGATTTAAATCTTTAATTTAAAACACCTTAGCACAATGAACAAAATAGCTTTCATTCTATTGTTACTGGGATCGGTCTTATGCGGATTCGTATTGGTCGATTCATCTGCAAAGATTCTTCAAAAGGGATTGATTGTTGATTTGGATGCAGATAAAGGGGTTGTCGCCAATAATGACAACAGGGTTGAGAAATGGATAAATCAGGCCTCAACACCTGCAGTAAAGGAATTTGTAAAAAGAGATGAAGGGCGAAAAGTTAAAGGTTCGGGCATGCCTTCTTTAAAAAATAAACTATCGGAATTAAACGGGCATAACACAATTGTTTTTAACAAACAAGAGCTTGTTGCGCATGATGAAGACGCATTTGACCATTTACTTACCGGAAATGGGTACACCTGGTTTTGTGTTTTAAAGGCAGGAAAACAATCTGGTGAGCTGAAAGATGTAAATTCCTTTTTTGGAAATTTAAAGAATGGCGAAAATTACGAAGGTATTTGGGGAGGGCTTAATGACAACAATAGCATTTGGATGGGCAGTAGAAATGGGGTAACATTTGGGCGCTGGGACAATAACAACCCGCACGTTACTGCCAGCGCAATACTTGAACAAGACAAATACTACCTTTTAATGGGCAGAATGGGTAAAGGAACTGACACTGTTATGCTTTCTTTATATTTAAACAACGGCATTTTACCGGTTGTTACGCAGCCCTTCCCTGTTAATAAAATGGCTAACTCCTCCAAACTTTCTATTGGCCAGGAACGTGATGCCATTGAACATCCGGGTACAGAATCCTTTATTGGTGAGATTTCAAGGTTTCTGCTGTATGATCGTCCATTAAGTGATCAGGAGTTAAACAAAACGGCAAAAGGGCTTAAAAAGACATATAGCATCCTTGATTAGCCTATTGACCAATACTACAATTTAAAGAAGATCTTTTTCTTATACAGGAAATAGAATACTCCCCATTCAGCAGCAAATATGGAAAGGGAAACCAGCACCATAATAAGGTTGTCTCCCAGTCCGGTTAATTTAAAAAGAGGCGTGGTAATGATCTCAACGTACTCGTTGAGCCAATGCTTCCCTACAGTATCACAAAATAGGTAAACGAATATAGAGTTCATTCCTACCACCTGAAAAAGCAGCAGCCCCTTACGATTCAGTTCTACATCTATCCACCAGTAACTTAAAGCCAATGCCAACATACAGAAACCCAGTGAAGCCAGCATAAATGAACTGGTAGCTATCGGTTTAATTATTGGGGTAATATTAACTGCACTCATACCATAGCCTATGATAAGGGAAATGGTTCCAACCACCACCAAATACTTCAATTGATTTCTATTCTGAATAAACATTTTACCCACTATTGTTCCGGCTATGGTGTGAACAGCTGTTGGCAGCCAATTGATGAACACATAGCCATGGGTATGCTGTCCAAATAGAATCAAATCCATGTAATCACCGAAGTTCTTTCCGTCAACAAAAGCCTGATTATACCCGTCTACCGGATTATAGCGATACAAAAGCTCGGTTAAAACTAGGAGGCCGACGCATGCAAATATTTGGACCCTAGACTTCAGGTTGAATAGCAAGAAGGCAATTAATGTAGTGAAAGCCAATTGAGTAAGAATATCGGTAACATCTAATGCTTCAAGAGACAGCCAGTTTGGGTCATGTATTCTTTTGAACACACCAAAAAACAACAATAGTCCACATCTTTTTAGGACTTTAATTAACTGCTGGTTCCAACCAACCCCATTTGCTGTTTGACTTGTTAAGGAATAGGCCATAGAAACCCCTGCCATAAACATAAATGCAGGTTGAATTAAATCCCATAAGTGAAGTCCAACCCAATGATTATGGAAAAACTGAGAAATGATCTTAAAACCAAAGCTTTCTTTATCTGTAATACACGCTCTGATGTGGGGATAGAGTTCTGCAGTCTCAAGTGTAAGTAAAACCATCACTAATCCTCTCATAAAATCAAGAGAGCGCAATCGGTTAGCGTTGTTGTTGGCTATTGAGTTTTCCATTTGGTTCTATATCTACTTAAAAATATATTATTTATTTCTTTTTAACACTATTAATATTTACGCAAACGTTTGTTCTTAAAATTCGTAAAGTTTCGTTCGTTGAAGTTTGAACTAAATGAATTTTAATACTAACTTTCGTGAACAACTGAAATCATTATGACTACAAGAAGGAGTTTTTTACACAAAGGAATATTAGGTGTTGCTGCAACTACCCTGGCCAGCATGCCATCTGTTTTTGCTGAGCCGCTTAAAACTAAAGCCTCTAAAGGAAAGCCTGATCCGTTTAAATTAGGTATTGCCGGCTATAGCTTTTTGAACTTCAACCTGGATGAATCACTCAAAATGATGAAAAAAGTTGATGTACATTACTTGTGCATTAAAGACTTTCACTTGCCTTACAAAAGCTCTGCAGAAGAAATTGCTGCATTTCATGCTAAACTTAAGGAAAACAACGTAACTGGTTATGCAGTAGGCCCTATATATACAAAAACCAGGAAAGAAATTGACGATGCATTTGAGTATGCGAAAAGAGTTGGTGTTGATTTGCTTATAGGTATCCCTGTACATGCTGATCTCAATTATGTTGCTCAAAAAACAAAAGAATACAACATTCGTTATGCGATCCACAATCATGGTCCTGAAGATAAATTGTACCCAAGCGCTGAAAGCATTTACAACCTCATCAAAAACCTTGATGAGCATGTAGGTATTTGCTTCGATATGGGACACAACAAAAGAGACGGACGGGATTCTGTAGCTGATTTTCAGAAGTTCTCCAAGCGTATTTTTGATATGCATTTAAAGAATGTTACTGCAGCAACTAAGGATGGCAGTACGTGTGAGCTTGGTCGTGGTGTGATTGATATCCCTGCTTATGTAAAAATGCTGAGAAAAGTAAATTATACTGGTTCATGCAGCTTAGAATATGAAAAGGATATGAAAGATCCATTGGCCGGAATAGCGGAATCAGTCGGCTATTTTAAGGGTGTTTGTGACGGTACGCGCTAATCCTTTTTCCTTATCTTCCTTAGGTATACCTGCTGTTTTTTATGAAGCAGACAGGTAAATTCAGACAGGTTCTTTACCCAATAAATAGGTTCAAAAACTCAACCGACATTACACAAATACACCCATAAAAAAGGTGAATCTGGCTAATTTCAGTTGGTCTTTTGCAAAGAAACTCAGAAAAAAAAGACTAGATAATCGGCAAATTTATACTAATGTACAAATACATATAAACACCATAAACGCACTCATAAATAGATTTTTAATTCATTACATTAAAGTAAAAAATCACTACAAACTTTATTGCAAAATATAATTCTGTAGGTGCTTTAAAGCGTCAACTCGAAATACTAAAATAAATAGCAAACAAAATCCCTTCAAAATTATCTGAAAGCTGCTGCCCAGCCTAACCTATTAATTGGTTATCTTCGTTCTTATTAACCTAACCATGATTAAAGCCTACAAAATCTCCCCTCTTTTCTTACTCCTAATTTTAAGCACTTGTTTTGCTCAAAAAAATACCAAGCCGAACGTTATTTATATCTATGCTGACGACCTTGGTTATGGAGACCTTAGTTGTTATGGAGCCACCAAAATTCAAACTCCAAATTTAGATAAGCTTGCTGCATCAGGTGTTCGCTTTACTAATGGACATGCTACATCTGCAACTTGCACCCCATCTCGTTATGCTTTGATGACAGGGAGATATCCCTGGCGTAAAAAAGGTACCGGAATTTTACCGGGTGATGCGGCCTTGATAATTCCTACGGATAGGACTACCCTACCTAACCTCTTTAAAAAAGCAGGTTACAAAACAGCAATTGTTGGCAAATGGCATCTTGGCTTAGGGGAACAAGTAGAGAAGAATTGGAATGCTGAGATTAAGCCCGGTCCTAATGAAGTAGGTTTTGATTATTCTTTTATTTTTCCGGCAACTGCCGATCGAGTACCTACAGTGTTTCTGGAAAACCATAAAGTTGTTGCACTCGATACAAATGACCCAATCACGGTAGATTACAACAAAAAGGTCGGCACGGATCCAACGGGAAAAGATCATCCTGAACTATTAAAATTGCAGTCATCCCCTAATCAGGGTCATAATCAAACTATTGTTAACGGGATTGGAAGGATTGGCTATATGAGTGGTGGTAAAATGGCCCGCTGGGTTGATGAAGAGCTATCAACCACATTCTTAGCTAAAGCGCAGCAATTTATAGGAGTTAACCAAAAGAAACCGTTCTTTCTGTATTTTGCTCTAACTGAGCCTCACGTACCGAGAATGCCTGCTACAATGTTTAGAGGAAAGAGTGGTTTAGGCTTAAGGGGTGATGCTATTTTGCAACTTGATTGGACTGTTGGGGAAATCATGAAGCAATTGAAGACGCTTAATATTGATAAAAACACCGTAATTGTATTTAGTAGTGACAATGGCCCTGTACTTGATGATGGCTATCAAGACGAAGCAGTAACCAGACTGAATGGACATACCCCTGCCGGTCAATTTCGTGGAGGAAAATATAGTGCTTTAGAGGGTGGCACCAGAGTTCCATTTATATTAAGCTGGCCGGGGACAGTTAAGCCTCAGGTTTCTGGAGCAATGGTAAGTCAGATGGACTTACTGGCAAGTTTTTCTAAATTGATTAATCAACCAATACCTAATGGAGATGCCCCGGATAGTGAAAATTTACTGGATGCTTTTCTGGGTAAGTCACCAAAAGGGAGATCGATATTTGTTGAACATGCCGGTACTCTTGCTGTGATAAAAGATGGATGGAAGTACATCTCTCCTGCTAAGGGTGCGGCTTATGATGAACTTGTAGCTATTGAGACAGGTAATTCTCCGGAACCGCAGCTGTATAATCTCAATGAAGATAAAAGTGAAAAGCATAATCTTGCTGCTCAACATCCGGAAGTAGTGAATGAACTAAAGGATTTGTTGATGAAGATAAAACAAAAGGAATAAGCGTTTTATGATGTTTAATTTAAATAAGAAAGTCTTTCTGTTTGTACCAATAGTTATTGGCCTTTCTTGCAGTCAGGCCAATAAGTCTGAAACGGCTAAGAAATCTGATGAAGAATCCTGCTCTGATAAATTGCCAAGCAGATATGGCGCTATGGTACAAGACACCACCCTTTCTTCAAATTCGAACGGCTCTGTTAAAGGCATGAAGTGGATTCCTGGAGGCACCTTTTTAATGGGTGCTGCAGATCAGGAAGGCCGTAAAGATGAGTATCCGGCACATCAGGTTAAGCTTGATGGCTACTGGATGGACGAAAAGGAAGTGACTAACGCTCAATTTGCAGAATTTGTTAAAGCTACCGGATATAAAACGGTGGCTGAAAGAAAGCCTGACTGGGAAGAAATCAAAAAGCAATTACCAGAAGGAACACCAAAGCCTTCAGAGGATTTACTTGTGCCAGCCTCTCTGACGTTCAATCCTCCCTCCAGACCAGTTTCTCTTCATGATGCATCTCAATGGTGGTCATGGACTCCCGGAGCCGACTGGAAGCATCCTGAGGGGCCGCAGAGCAATTTAAAAGGAAAGGACAATTATCCGGTTACCCAGGTTTGCTGGGAGGATGCAAATGCTTATGCAAAATGGGCAGGCAAACGATTACCGACAGAAGCCGAATGGGAATATGCTGCCCGGGGCGGACAAAAGAATGCAATTTATCCTTGGGGAGAGGAACAGATAGAACTGGGAAAGCCAAAAGCGAATACCTGGCAAGGAAGTTTTCCCGATAAAAATACAGATTGGGATGGTTATCATGGTTTAGCTCCTACCGGATCATTCCCGGCGAATGCATATGGTTTGTTCGATATGGCCGGAAATGTTTGGGAATGGGTTGCGGACTGGTACGGCAATGATTATTATGAAACATTGAAAGGTAAAACGGTAAGCAATCCAAAAGGTCCTGCTAAAAGCTTTGATCCTGATGAACCTACCGTTCCCAAAAAAGTTACTCGCGGAGGTTCGTTTATGTGCAACAGTTCTTATTGCAAGGGCTATAGAGTGGCTGCCCGCATGAAATCATCTCCGGATACCGGATTACAAAATACAGGGTTTAGATGTGTAAAATCTGAACCTGCTTCTAAAAAATAACATACTAAGTTGTAATGAAAAAAATAGCATTCCTAATCTGTTTCTCTTTTTGTCAATGGGTTAGCGCTCAAAAAAAACCAAATATTGTAATTATCATCTCCGATGATCATGCCTATCAAGCCATCAGCGCTTATAGCAATAAGCTGACCCAAACCCCTAATATTGATCGCATTGCTAAAGCTGGAGTTACGTTTAATAAAGCTTATGTAACAAACTCTATCTGTGGGCCGAGCAGAGCGGTTATCTTAACCGGAAAGTACAGTCATAAAAATGGTTTTAAGGATAATGAAACCTCGGAATTTGATCATAGTCAGGATAATTTCGCCAAGCACCTCCAATCAGGAGGCTATCAGACTGCATGGATAGGAAAGCTCCATTTAGGCAATAAACCGCAAGGATTTAACTACTACAGTATACTTCCTGATCAAGGTCAGTACTACAATCCTGATTTTATCGGCATGGATGGCAAATCGACCAGAAAAGAAGGGTATGTTACAAATTTGATTGAGGATGCTTCGGAAGAATGGCTGGATTCAAGAGACCCCTCTAAACCATTTTGCTTAGTTATAGGCCATAAAGCCACCCACAGGACCTGGCTTCCGGATACTACTGATATGGGTAAGTATGACAAGGTAAATTTCCCTTTACCAAAGAATTTCTATGACAATTACACGAATAGAGAAGCCGCGAGAGTTCAGGATATGACGATTGATAAAACCATGCTGATGGGCTATGATCTTAAGATGCTTTCTTACAGCAAAAACGGGGAGAGTTCGGTCAACAGAATGAATCCGGCACAGCGCGCTAAATTTGACGCCTACTACAAACCCATTGAAGCCGACCTGAAAGCTAAAAATTTATTGGGCAAGGCTCTGGTTGAATGGAAATACCAGCGCTACATGAAGGATTATTTAAGCACCGCAGCATCGTTAGATAGAAACATTGGCCGTACGCTTGACTATCTTGAAAAACATAACCTAAAGGAGAATACAATTGTGATTTATATGTCTGACCAAGGCTTTTATATGGGAGAACACGGTTGGTTCGACAAACGTTTCATGTATGAGGAGTCGTTTAGAACACCGATGGTGATGAGTTATCCGGGTGTAATAAAACCCGGCACACAGTCTAATGATTTTGTAATGAACTTAGATATAGCCCCAACCCTTTTGGATGCTGCTAATATGAAAATACCGGTTGAAATGCAGGGTAAATCAATGTTACCATTGTTTAAATCTAAGCATGCAAAAGGCAGAGAGAATATGTTTTATCACTATTATGAAAATGGTGAACACTCGGTATCTCCTCATTTTGGTATCAGAACAAAAAGATATAAACTGATTCGTTTCTATAAACGCGTTGATGGCTGGGAGCTTTACGACCTTCAAAAAGATCCACAAGAAATGACAAACATCTATGGTAAAAAAGGGTATGATAAAATTACCACTGGATTAAAAGCAAAGCTTAGCCAATTAATTACTCAGTATGAAGATGAGGATGCGAAGAAACTCATGAATTGATTTGAGAATTAAATTTTGACTGACAGCTAAATACTAGCCTGGATTAAAATAATAGATGGTATAAAATTCATTAACAGGAGAATTTACTGAAGTGATGCCCCGCTTCTGATTAAAATACTGACGTTCATACTTTTGCTTTCATTAAACATGACAATGAGAGCAATTAAAATTGAGCGGTTAATAACAAATCGCGATGACGTTACACGACGGTATTTTAACGAACTAGAGAAAATGCCTTTAGCGAAGCTTGAAGAAGAAGTAGAGCTAGCTAAGAAAATTAAAGATGGGGATAAGGCAGCCCTAGACAAACTTGTATCGCTTAACCTACGCTTTGTTGTTTCCGTAGCCAAAAAGTATCTTGGCAATGGCATCAGCTTAAACGACCTTATAAGTGACGGAAATATTGGCTTAATTGAGGCTGCAAGACGTTATGATGAAACTAAGGGTTTTAAGTTTATCACTTATGCCGTTTGGTGGATAAGACAGTCTATTTTAATGGCCATATCAAACTGTGACCGTATCATCCGATTACCACAGAATCAAATTTTAAATATCACTGCAATAAACAAGTCCAGAGCAATTCTATTGAATGAATTAGAACGCGAACCTACCTTAGATGAGTTAGTGGAGCATACTGGATTTAGTGTAAAGACAATAATAGAGCTTACAAAGATATCAAAGGGTTGTTCTTCCTTAGATGCGGTAATTAATGATGAAAGTGGTGCGACACTCCTGGATCTTGTTCCTGATCAGGATCCGGATATAAATCCAGATCAAATAGAGAAGTCCTCCCTACTTATAGAACTACGGAGAATTATGCGTTCGAAACTTTCGGCAAGAGAAGGGTATATACTTGAGCATTTTTTTGGATTGACCTCAGGGAACTCAATAGATATGGAAGATATAGCTGAAGATCTTAAGATATCTAAAGAACGGGTTAGGCAACTTAAGTACAAAGCATTAAACAAGTTAAAATCAATTCCTCAAACCAAGAACCTATTCCAGTACCTGCTTTAATTTCTATGTACATGTATAACGTCGGGCTGCTTATAGATAAAGTGATGTACATCACGAATACTTAAGATTAGGATCACTTTTGCACTTTGCTTAAATACTGAACTTTGAGGCATACTTTTTAAAAAGATGCTAAAGGAAAAAGTAATTTCATCAGAGAAGCATTGTTTCCATTGTGGGGAGGATATTCTGGCAAAAAACTATATCCAGGATAACAAACAGTTTTGTTGTTCTGGATGCAAAACTATCTACGGAATCTTAACGGAACATAATCTTTCAAACTATTATGTTTATAATAGGATTCCGGGAAAGACTCAACGTAAAATCACCTCAAACTTTGACTATTTAGAAGTTAGGGAAGTGATCAGTAAACTGGTAGATTTTGAAGATGAGACCAAAACCATAGTAACCCTTTATATCCCCGCTATCCATTGTAGTTCGTGTATTTGGTTATTGGAGCACATCAATCTCCTGCAATCCGGGATACATCAGTCAAGAATTGATTTTCTCAAAAAACAGGTCTCTATAACGTTTAAAAATGATGAGGTAAGTTTAAAGCAACTGGTGCAGTTACTTTCATCGATCGGTTATGAACCTTTAATAAGTTTACAGGATGTTGTCAAAAACAGCCAGTCGAAAAAAACCGAAAGAAGTTTAATCACTAAGATTGCCGTAGCAGGCTTTTGTTTTGGCAATGTGATGCTCCTGAGTTTCCCTGATTACTTTGGGCTTGCTGATTTTGAGCATGAGTTTAAAGATTTCTTTGGATGGCTTAATCTTGCATTTTCCTTACCTGTAGTTTTTTATAGTGGCAGGGAATATTTTGTTTCTGCCTGGACTAATTTAAAAGCGAAGAGACTAAGCCTTGACTTCCCACTTGCACTGGGTATTTTGGTTATGTTCCTAAGATCTGCGTATGAGATTGTACTGCAAACAGGTCCTGGATTTGTAGATACCTTATGTGGTTTAGTCTTCTTTTTGTTAATTGGAAAATGGATGCAGGAAAGAACTTTCCATCATATCTCATTTGAAAGAGATTACCGCTCCTATTTTCCTGTAGCAGTTACGACAATCAATGATGGCGTTGAAAAACCGATACCTCTCTCCGATTTAAAGATTGGCGATAGAATCCTTATTCGGAGTCATGAGATTTTACCGGCTGATGCCATTCTTTTAAAGGGGGAAGCTGAGATAGACTTTAGTTTCGTTACAGGGGAATCTATTCCTGTAAAAAAGACCTTAGGAGAGATTATTTATGCAGGAGGGCGTCAGCTATCTGCTTCTATAGAGATGGAGGTTTTGAAGCCTGTATCACAAAGCTATCTAACACAACTGTGGAACAATAGTGCCTTTATTCAATCTAAAGAGCGGATTAAGACATTTAGTGATACAGCCAGCAGGTATTTCAGTATCATATTGTTGTGTATTGCCTTAAGTTCAGCAGCTTTCTGGCTTCCAACAGATCCATCTAAAGCATTGGCCTCCTTTACAGCTGTATTGATTATAGCTTGCCCCTGTGCATTGGCACTTAGTTCGCCATTTACATTAGCAGCAGTGCTGTCAATTTTTGATAAAAACAGGTTCTATTTAAAAAACACGGCCATTGTTGAAGAACTGGCCCGTATTGATACCTATGTATTTGATAAAACAGGTACAATAACTAATCCTGATGCAGCCTCATTGAGTTTTAATGGAATTATTACTAATGATCAGATGCAATTGGTCAGTGATCTCGCTAGGAATTCCGGACACCTGTTAAGTCGTGAGTTAGCAAAATTTATCAATAAACCTTCAGTATTTCCAGTACTGGAATACATGGAAAAAATTGGAAGAGGCATCAGTGGTAAGGTTAACGGAAATTACGTAAAATTGGGAAGTTCTACCTTCCTTAACCTTCCACTGAATAGCTCTTCTTCTCAGGGCTCTACCCATGTAATGATTAACAATACGTATGTAGGCTTTTTTACCATCAAACAGCAATGGCGAAATGGTTTTAAAGAATTAATGCAAAAACTTTCATTCGAGTCAGATCTGCATTTACTTTCTGGTGATCGTGATCACGAAAAGAATCAACTTATTCCTTTTTTTGAAGATAGCCGTAAGCTTCACTTCGAACAATCTCCACAGGATAAACTCGATTACATACAACACCTCCAAAAGGAAGGAAAGAAAGTATTAATGTTTGGTGATGGTTTGAATGATTCAGGTGCACTTAAGCAAAGTGACTTGGGTATAGCAATAACGGACAATATAAATAATTTCTCCCCTGGTTGTGATGCTATCCTGGATGGAACTTCCTTTCATAAAATCCCTCAATTCATCCAGCAGGCTAAAGATGGAGTCAAGGTAATCAGAATGTGCTTTATTATTTCATTAATGTACAATACGGTAGGGTTATACTTTGCTGTTCAAGGACTGCTATCACCATTAATGGCAGCCATATTAATGCCTTTAAGCACGATTACAATCATCCTGTTTACTTCTATAGCTGTCAGATTATTTGCACGTAAAAACAAATTACTATGAATATGATCTATTTCCTTATTGGTTGCAGTATTCTACTTGCACTGATATTCCTAGCCGCTTTTTTTTGGGCAAGTAAATCGGGTCAGAACGACGATACCTTCACTCCGGCCGTCAGAATTCTTTTTGATGATGACGTGGCTGATAAGGAAATAGAAATAAGTGATGAAGATCATACTTAGCTAAAACTTTGATCACGGAGCGGCATACTTAGCTGCAGTACTTTTACAAGCGTTAACTACACATTTTACATATGACTGAAAAATTCTATTACGACAATAAGATCGTCAGGAACTTTGCCGTAGCCACCATTGTTTGGGGGATAATAGGCATGATTGTGGGGCTCCTTGCGGCGATGCAGCTCTTTAAGCCTGAACTAAACATGGGTTCACAGTATACCACTTTCGGACGCATCAGGCCTTTACACACCAATGCTGTAATTTTTGCGTTTGTGGGTAATGCCATTTTTATGGGCGTTTATTACTCCTTACAACGCTTGCTAAAAGCAAGAATGTTTAGTGATGTATTAAGTAAGATCCACTTCTGGGGATGGCAGCTCATTATTGTTTCGGCAGTAATCACGCTTCCATTGGGGTTTACATCATCTCATGAATATGCTGAACTGGAGTGGCCAATTGACATTGCCATAACGGTTATCTGGGTAGTTTTCGGGATAAACATGTTTGGTACGATCATTAAAAGAAGGGAACAGCACATGTATGTGGCCATTTGGTTTTACATAGCAACTTTTGTAACTGTAGCAGTTCTACATATTGTAAACTCATTTCAATTACCCATATCATGGTTTAAAAGCTATTATATGTATGCCGGTGTTCAGGATGCGTTGGTTCAGTGGTGGTATGGCCACAATGCAGTAGCCTTCTTTCTAACCACACCGTACTTGGGCATGATGTACTACTTCCTGCCAAAAATGGCTAACAGACCTGTTTATTCCTATAAGCTGAGTATCTTACACTTTTGGTCGTTGATATTCATATACATATGGGCCGGCCCTCACCATCTTTTATACACTTCTCTTCCTTCATGGGCACAATCACTTGGTGTAGTATTTTCTATTATGCTAATCGCTCCTAGCTGGGGCGGTATGATCAATGGTTTATTAACATTACGCGGAGCCTGGGATAAAGTAAGAGAAGATGCTACGTTAAAGTTCATGGTTGTAGGTTTAACAGCTTATGGTATGGCCACATTTGAAGGCCCGATGTTAGCATTGAAACAGATTAATGCGATTGCTCATTATACCGATTGGATAGTAGCGCACGTACACGTTGGTGCATTAGGATGGAATGGCTTTTTAACCTTCGGAATTCTATACTGGTTGATACCTAGAATTTACAGAACGCCATTATACTCAAAAAAACTTGCTGCATTTCACTTTTGGATAGGCACGCTCGGAATTATTTTCTACGCAGTACCACTTTATTTTGCAGGTTTCACCCAAGGTTTAATGTGGAAGCAATTTACAGAGGACGGGATGTTAAAGTATCCTAATTTCCTTGAAACATTGCTACAAATCATCCCTATGTATGTACTAAGGGCTATTGGCGGTGCCATGTATTTAATTGGCGTAATCGTAATGACCTATAATCTCATAAAAACTGCAAGAGCTGGTAAACTAGTTGCCAATGAACCTGCAGAGGCATTCGCGCTACCAAAAGACTATGAACCTGTTGGTTCAGACAAAAAGTTACACAGAATATTAGAGCGAAAACCAATGGTATTTATGGTGCTCTCATTAATAGTGATCTTAATAGGCGGCATGATTGAGATGATGCCAACATTTACAATAGAATCAAATATCCCTACCATTAGTAGTGTAAAACCTTATTCGCCTCTGGAATTACAAGGACGTGATCTTTATATAAGAGAAGGCTGTGTAAGTTGCCATTCTCAAATGATCCGACCATTTAGGTCAGAAACTGAAAGATATGGTGAGTACAGCAAGGCGGGTGAATTTGTATACGACCACCCATTTCTATGGGGTTCTAAGCGTATCGGTCCTGATTTGGCAAGAGAAGGCGGTAAATATTCAAATGCTTGGCAATTTAACCACCTATTAGATCCTCAAACGATGTCGCCGGGTAGTATTATGCCTCCTTATGAATGGTTGATTAATCAAAAGCTGGACACTACAACCACCATTGCAAAGATTAATGCAATGCGAACTCTTGGTGTTCCTTATGAGGTTGGCTATGAACATAAAGCCAACACTCACCTGGACAATCAGGCAAAAGAGATTGCTGCAGATCTTCAAAAGAATAACGTACGCGTTCAAAGTGACAGGGAAATTATTGCAATTATAGCCTACTTACAAAGGTTAGGCACAGACATTAAAGCTAAATAGACCTAAAATTCAGAAAAGATGTTTAAACAATTTTTAAATCAAGTAGATGATAGCCAGGTGTACCTAATAACATCACTTGGCATATTCCTGGTGTTCTTTATTATGGTGGCAGTATTGCTTTTAATAATGAAGAAAGATAAAATTAAGTATATGAGTGAGCTACCCCTAAATGACGAAGTACAATGACAGATATGTTTATCTGGGCTTTACTGATTACCGCAGTATTGCTCCTGGCAGTTTCTGTACTGCTTTTAAAGGTAATAAAAGTGTATGTTCAGGAAACCCTAAATCCTACTCCGTTTGTAACACCTGAAGAAAGAGAATTAAAGCGGCTGGCAGCTGAACACACAGAGGCAGCGGTTCATAAAGGACCTTCTATTTGGACAAAACTAATGGGCTTGAGACCAATATCTGAAGAAAAGGATATTGTAATGGAGCATAAATTTGATGGAATAGCTGAACTTGACAACCCCACTCCTGCCTGGTTTATGGTACTATTTTATGGAACAATCATTTTTGCTATTGTTTACTTGCTAAGTTATCATGTGTTTGGTTTAGGTAAGCTACAGGAAGAAGAATATACCATTGAACTCAGACAGGCTGAGGATGCTAAAATCGCGTTTCTGCAAAAACCCGGAAGCTCTGCCAATAAAATAAATGAAAACAATGTTGAGCAGTCCAAAGATCCTGCCGTACTTGCAGCCGGTGCAGGTCTGTTTAAAACTGCGTGTGCTCCATGCCATGGTGAACATGCGGAAGGTTTAGTAGGGCCAAACTTAACAGATGAATTCTGGCTTCATGGTGGAACAGTAAATGATATTTTTAAAACCATTAAATATGGTGTGCCCGACAAAGGTATGATTGCCTGGGAAAAAACGATGAAACCCAAACAGATTGCAGATTTAACGAGTTACATCATGTCTCTTAAGGGCAGTAATCCTGCTAACGCCAAGGCACCACAGGGTACAAAACAGAATTAAAATGTCACAAACGCCAGCACATTTTAGAGATCAGGTATCCACGCTTACAGATGATGGTCTAAAGAGAAAGTGGATTTATCCGAAGATAATAAAAGGAAAACTGTACAGGTATCGCTCAGCGGTTAGTTACTTCTTCCTTTTATTACTATTCTCTGCGCCATTTATTAAGCTGAATGGAGAACAACTGATACTTCTGAATGTGCTGGAAAGAAAGTTTGTCTTTTTTGGGATCATTTTCTGGCCTCAGGATTTTTATCTTTTTGTATTGGCACTACTGATTTTCATCGTATTCATTGTGCTTTTCACTGTGATCTTCGGACGAGTATTCTGTGGCTGGGTCTGTCCGCAAACCATATTTCTGGAAATGGTGTTCAGAAAAATTGAGAACTGGATTGAAGGAGATCAAAATCAGCAGAGAAAACTAGACTCCGCACCATTAACCTTTAATAAATTCTCTAAAAAAACGTTAAAACATGTGCTCTTTTTCTGTATTTCATTTCTGATCTCCAATGTTTTTCTCGCCTATCTTATTGGGTCTGATACGCTTATCGAGATTGTCACTGAACCGATTAAAGACCACCTATCTGGCTTTATAGCTATAGGGGTGTTTTCTCTAATATTCTACTTAGTTTTTTCCAGGGTTAGAGAATTGGTCTGTACAGTAGTGTGTCCGTATGGTAGATTACAAGGAGTTCTCCTGGATAATCAAAGTATCATTGTGGCTTATGATTATGAACGTGGTGAGCCTAGAAATAAAGTAAATAAGGGCCTGGAAAATCAGGGTGGAGATTGTATTGACTGTAAATTATGTGTTCAGGTCTGCCCCACCGGTATCGATATAAGAAATGGCACTCAACTGGAGTGCGTTAATTGTACCGCATGTATCGATGCCTGCGATATGGTGATGGAAAAAATTAACAGACCATCGAGACTTATTGGCTTCAAATCAGAGACAGAGATTAAGGATAAAACACCCTTTAAAATCAGTAAGAAAATCTACGGATACTCTGCCGTTCTATTGATGCTAATGACTATACTCTCCTTCCTGTTAATTAAGCGCACTGACGTACAGACAACAATTTTACGAGCTAGCGGAACACTATACCAGCTTAGGGATAAAGACCAAACTGTAAGTAATTTATATACAGCTGAAATGGTTAATAAAACAAACAAAACGGTGGAGTTCGAGATCATACCTGATGATAAGGCTGCGAAAATTCAGTATATCCAAAAACCGGATTCTATTGCTTACGGAGGTAGCACTAAAGTAACGTTCTTTGTTATAATGCCTCAAAAAGCTATCAAACAGTATAAAACTAAAATCGGTTTTAAACTCCTGTCGAACAATAAGGTTGTAGATAGATTTGAAACCACATTTATAGCACCTTCAAACAATTAAAAATATGAATTGGGGTACAAAGTTAATTATTGGAATGCTGTCGTTTATGACTTTCATCGTAGTACTGGCTGTACTTATGATTAGGAGTGAAACTGATGCGCTTGTTGATCAGGATTACTACGAAAAGGGACTGAACTATGATCATGAATTCGCATTAAAAGAGCAGGTAATAAAGGATAATGCATTGCCAGTAATAACATTATCAAATGAAAACTTGATTATAACATTTAAAACTGAAGCTACCGGAACATTAAAAATAATGCGTACGGCAAAAAAAAGCATGGATAGAATGATGAATTTTAAAAGTGACAGCAGTAAAAATGTGATTCTGGCATCCAAAGATTTAGCGAAAGGAAACTGGAAGTTCATTATGCAATGGAAAGCCAACAATGGCAATGCTTATTTAAATGAACAGGAGGTTTCAATACCATGAGCAACGAAAGATTAGCATTTTTTATCGGCTTACTAGGTTCATTGCATTGCATCGGTATGTGTGGACCATTAGCTTTTGCGGTTCCGTTAAGACAATCAGGATGGCTCAGTTTACTATGGAATAAATTACTCTATCAATTCGGACGCATTGTTTCGTACTGTTTATTAGGCGCATTAGTTGGATTAATAGGGAAACAAATATGGCAGGCCGGAATCCAGCAAGGCATCAGTATATTTACAGGGGTATTGATCATACTCGCTGCCGGTTCTAGATTGCTTAAATTCTCTTTTTTTAAGGAAACTTCGGTAAAAATACTGGGTCCATTTAATAAAGTATTTAACTATGCTTTCAAACACAAATTAAATCATTTAATAATCGGAATGATAAATGGCTTGTTGCCATGCGGATTCGTTTATCTGGCGCTGGCGGGAGCATTAAATACAGATAGCGTTAAACAGGGTGTATTTTATATGTTCTGGTTTGGAGTAGGAACAATACCACTAATGCTGGGCGCAGCCATTGTTGTCGGTTTTTCTGGTTTTACTTTTAGAAGGACACTGAATAAAGTTGTTCCTTATGCAATGCTAATTCTGGGTTTCTGGTTTTTATTTAGGGGACTTGAATTAAACATCCCCTATTTGAGTCCACAAAAACCAAATTCCAATACAATTGAATGCAGATAATTTAATCTGCTAAGCTAAATATCTGAGTGCTTGGTACATTTGCCCATAGCCGGGCATCAAACGCCATACATATGTTCCTGAGAAATTTCTTTCCATACTCTGTAACGCGTACATCATAATCTGAAAGCATTACCAGACCGTCTTGAGCTAACCATTTCATTCTTCTTATACCATCTTCTACTTTATCATCCATCTCTTCAGGTTTTTTCCAGGATGTATGTCCTTTACACATCAAATTTAAAATGTGCTTGCGAATTACCAGATCTGTTTCATTTAGGATATGCCCTTTGCTGAGGGGTAATTCTCCGCTTTCTACTAAACTTATGTACTCTTCTACACTTTTCACATTTTGAGCAAAGGCAGTCCAGCAATCACTAATAGAAGAGACCCCTAATCCAATCAAAACACTACTTGGTTGTTCTGTATAGCCCATAAAATTTCTATGCAATTTACCTTCTCGCTCAGCATTATAAAGACTATCTGTTTTCAACGAAAAATGGTCCATACCTATTTCAAAATACCCTCCTTCTATAAGCTGGGCTCTCCCCATTTCATACAAACCCTTCTTCAGATCTACGGAGGGCAACTGATCTTCAGTATACTTACGTTGACCTGGCTTTACCCATGGAACATGAGCATAGCTATAAAAAGCGATTCTATCAGGTTTTAATTTTAGTACAGATTTTATTGTTTTACTTAAGCCGTTCAAGGTCTGGAGTGGCAACCCATAAATCAGGTCATAATTGATTGACTGATATCCCAATTTCCTTGCCTTTTTAGTTATTAACTCAACAGATTTATAAGTTTGTACTCGATTAATTATTGCCTGCACTTTTTTATCAAAATCCTGGATACCTAGGCTCAATCGCTTAAATCCGAGTTTGTATAAAAGGGCAAGGTGTTCATCTGTGGTATTATTGGGATGAGCCTCAAGGCTAAATACAGCTTCTTCATGTAAACCGGATGGCCCAACAAGGCCATTAATCAATAGCTCAAGGTTTTCAGGACTGAAGAAAGTGGGTGTTCCTCCACCCAAGTGTATTTCTTTTATGACAGGCACCATACCAAGATGAGCGGTATATATGGTCCATTCTTTTAGAACTGCTTTAATATAAGGAATTTCGACGCCATGATTCTTGGTAATCCTTGTATTGCAACCACAATAGGTACATAAGCTTTCGCAGTATGGCAAGTGGACGTATAGACTTATCCCTTCTTTACTGTTATTAGTGGCAGTAATGAGCTTATCAATCCATTTGCCTTCATTAAAGCTTCGTTCATCCCAGAATGGCACTGTAGGATAGCTGGTATATCGAGGTGCTGCAACGCGATACTTATCAGTTATAGAGCTACTATTTATCATCTCTACCAAATTTTGCGTTAACGTTTAGCGTAATTTTCTGGCCACATGACCTAGAACATATACATGCATCTCCTAAGCAGCGTTGTCCTTGCCATTTATCCAGATTATTGATGGTTTCTGTGGCAAGAGCCATTGGAAGACCATCTTCATTAATTCCATTTAAAGCTGATGATGGAACGCTAGCAATCTTAATATTTTGATTGCTAGCTTCTTGTTGATCAATATGAGAACTATCAATTGATCTTGTTGCGATATACCTTATACCAAGCTTGGCTAACTTATTAATTACTTTGGCTGATACCTTATCATCGGTAAAAACAACAACTGCATCTTTACCTTCCGCATAGAACACAGTTTCATCCGATAATGAATTGGAAATCAGCGTAATATCATGCTTTTTATGATTGGCTATCGCCAACGGCTCCTTTTCCGTTGACTTAATACTATATGCTACAACTCTCATTCTTTTGAATTTATCTATCAAAATTAAGAGGTAGCCTCCTTTTAAAGAATGAGATTGATCACATCAAAATAGTGATCTTCGTCAGTTTTTCATTGTCTGTAGTCTTAAATGATCGAGGATCAGAATCTGACTGCCCTTTCGTTCAATTAATTCCTCATCCTTAAAGTCACTTAAAATTCTACTTACTGTTTCTGTTGCCATTCCTGCCATTGCAGCAAGATTATCTCTTGACATACTTAATAAGACGCCTTTGGCTGAAGCCTCATTGATATTACTTAATCTTATCAATACTTCTGCCATGCGTTTTCTTACTGAATGGTAAGCTAACTGAAGCAACTGTTCTTCTTTATTCAATACATTGTTGGCTAAAAGTTTAATAAACTGCGCTGCAACTATAGGGTACTTATTAAGCAAAGGCTCTAAAAAATCTTTAGGAAGCAGGCATAGCGATGTATCCGCCATTGCTTCACTGGTTTCCTGATAGTTTTCATTAGCAAGTAATGCAGCAATTCCAAAATATTCATCTTTGCCGTATATTCCGGTTAACAGCTCTCTACCATCCTCCGCTACTTTAAAAGTTTTAATGCTCCCGGAAACTATGAGATACACACCATTCACAGTATCTCCTTCATAATAAACAACCTGTTTTTTCTTTATATGCCTAACCTTTCGTTCAGAAATTAACTTGGCAAGTTCTTCTAATCCCCTGTTACTATTAAAAAGGCTATCCAGTTTATCGAGAGATTGGCTATATAGCTGTTTTTGTAAATCTCTTTTCTTTACCCTGCATTCTATTGCGTTTAACAGCTCTACATCATCAAATGGTTTAGTTAGGTAGTCATCTGCTCCCATTTCCATTCCCTTCCTCATATCAATACGCTCAGTTTTGGCAGTTAAAAAAATAAAGGGTATTGCTGATGTTTCAGGTGTTTTATTTAAAAGGTGTAATACGCCATAGCCGTCAAGCTCAGGCATCATTATATCACATAAAATAACATCTGGCAAGTGTTTTACGGCCAATTCCACTCCATCTTTACCATTTATAGCCTGAAATACTTCGTAATTTCCTAGCATTAAAATTTCGGCGGTACTCTCTCTAATATCATTGTTATCTTCAATAATAAGTATCCTTATTCTCTCCATTAGCTCTATTTATTAAATGACAACGTAAACTTTGTTCCTTTGTCAAGTGTGCTGGTAAAACCCACTGTTCCTTTCATTAATGTTGCATACCTCAATACAATATTTAGACCTAATCCTGTACCAGGAATGTTCCCTGTATTATTTGCTCGGAAAAAGGGTTGAAAAAGCTCCTTTTGATCTAATTCCGGAATCCCTATGCCGTTATCATTAATAGTTACGATGCATGATTCATCGGTAATTTCTGTGTTAAACTCAATAAATGTATGCTCGCCTGAATACTTAATAGCATTCGATATTAAGTTGATCATGCAGTTCTTAAGTAAGTTTTGATCAAGAGAAACCATGCTATTTAAACCCGTGTGCTGGTAAATAATATTTTGCTCCTCCTTGGCGATCATTTGCATTTCTTCTGTGATTTCTTCAGCCAGCTTAACTAGATCAAAAGTTTGGAAAGAAGGTTCAACATTACCTGCTTCAAGACGTTCAAGAGAGAGAAAATCATTCAAAATAGTTGTTAAATTTCCTACTGCATTTTTAATCTTACCTACGTGTTTCCTTATATTCTCGTTATCATATGGGCTGGCATATTTCTCAATAAGAACAGAAGACAGTTGAATGGAGCTTAAAGGAGTTCTAAATTCATGAGATGCCATAGAAACGAATCGACTTTTCATCTGATTTAGTTCTTTTTCCTTTTCTAAAGATGTACTGACCTCTTCTTTTGCAACACTCAAAGCCAGAACCAGCTCTTTTAATGATCTTGTACGCTCATCTACTAGATTTTCAAGCTCAGCTGCGTACTCTTTTAAGCGTTGTTCAGCTTCTTTCTCTTTTGATAAATCATGAATAAATCCAGTGTAAATAGTTCTATGGTCATAATGCACTTCACTTACTGCCAAACGAAAAGGAAATGTTGTTCCATCCTTACGTAATCCCCTAACTTCTCTCCCTTTTCCGATGATCCGTCTTTCACCAGTGCTTTGATAACGAAGAAGATACCCATCATGACCACTTTTATCAGGTTCTGGCATCAACATAGAGATATTCCGACCTATAACTTCCTCTGCAGAATAGCCAAAAAGTTTTAATGCAGCAGGATTAAGACTTTCTACTACCCCTCTGTTATCAATAGTAAGAATCCCATCAATTGCAGTTTCAATAATTGCTTTGAGTAATTTAACTCCATCCATAGTTTTACTTTGTTCAAATGTAATAAAAACACGATTAGGCTCGATATAACCTAAATCACTGCAAACAGTGACCATCATCATATTTTACAAATGCTAATATAATTCTCTTTGCTAAATAAAACAGTTACTCATGCTACACACTTTCCACATTCCTGTTCTTGGATTAGGTTATTCTATTGATACCCCTTTAAAAGTTGCCAAATACGGTATATCTTCTGTCATTTCTATTGTTGACGACGAACTTACTGAACGAATGAGAAAATATCATGCACAAATAAACAACGAGCCCTATCATTTTATCACTAAGAATTCTCCGGATAGCCGGTCAATAAGAATTACAGCTTATTTGAATCTATTGAATAAACTAATAAACAAGCAAATTGATGACCTTAAGACGCTGGATTTTGAAGAAGGTAACGATTTAAACAAGTACTTTGAGCTACTCCCTGAAACCTCTGCATTAAAATTGAAATTCAGATTAATGCAACAATTAACCTTTGGTGATCAAAAAAAGAAATTTGAGCTCGAACTAAAAGATAGCATTGTAGCAGGTAAAATCGATGTCAACATAATGTCGAAAGTGGATAAAGCAAATTATCATGATGGAATATACCTGGGAGATGAAAATACTGACGCATTGGCGGCCTTGCGGGGTTTTGCAAAAAGCACGCTTAACTCAGCCGTAACTATTTCGGCTGGTTTGAACCAGAGATTATACGGCTACATGGAAATCTTTACCGACTTTTTCCCAAATGATAAAGGTGAATTTCCAAAACAAATCATACTAAAGGTGAGTGATTATCGATCCGCAATTATCCAGGCTAAAGTATTAGCTAAGAAAGGACTTTGGGTATCCGAATTCAGAATTGAATCAGGTTTGAATTGCGGTGGCCATGCTTTTGCCACTGACGGGCTACTTATGGGGCCGATACTTCAGGAGTTTAAAGAGAAAAGGTCAGAATTATATACTGAGCTGTTCAAAATATGCTCAGACATATATCGGATAAAGGAAATTAATTTTGATTCCAATTGGAAGCCAAAGCAACGGGTTACCTACCAAGGGGGAATAGGTACAGCAGATGAACATCAATACCTAATTAATTATTACCAGCTTGATGCCACAGGCTGGGGAAGTCCATTCCTTTTAGTGCCTGAAGCAACAAATGTAGACGAACAAACATTAAATGATCTTAGCAGTTCTTCTGAAAATGACTTCTATCTTAGTAATTCATCTCCTCTGGGTGTTCCATTTAACAATTTCAGGAAAAGCAGTGCAGAATTACAAAGACTGGAAAGGATTGCTAAAAATCGCCCGGGAAGTCCATGCTCTAAAAAGTATCTATGTAGCAATACAGAATTTACTGTAGAACCTATATGCACAGCGTCACGACAGTATCAAAATCTTAAATTAGCGCAATTAAAGGCCTTAAATCTCCAGCCTGACGACCTAAAGAACAAAACGGATTTAATTACTGAAAAAGTTTGTCTGTGTGAAGGTCTGTGTTCTTCTGCCTACCTCAAAACAGACATACTTAAACAAAGGGAAAATAAAGCTGTAAGTATTTGTCCAGGACCAAATATTGCCTATTTCTCCAAAGAATACACCTTGAATGAAATGGTAGGTCATATATATGGTCGGAATAATTTGCTGAAAGATATTGATAGGCCCAATGTATTCATTAAAGAACTTGGGCTTTATGTCAGTTATCTTAAAAAGGAAATAGAAACATTTATTTCTGGGTTGAATTTACAGTCTGGGGATTCCAATTCACAAATGGATAAATCAAGTCTAAAGAAAACTCAATACCTCACTAAATTCTGTACTCAGCTTATTGAGGGAATTAATTACTATCATGACATGATAGATAAATCTGATTTAAGGCGTTTAATTTGGAACAATGATCAGATAAAAAAACTTAATGTACTGGCAGTTAATCTTAATCTATTAAAGTTTTAAGTAGCGAAATCGCTGAAGAGTTAGTTATAAAATACCTAGTCCTTCAGTGATTTCATATAATGTACTTAAACTGAAGCAATAGGTTCCACTTAACCATTTATTTATTGTAGATCTATCTTTACCCATTATTGCTGCAAACTCAGCTACGGATATGTTACGTAAGTCCAATACGTTCCTGATAGCTATCGCTAATCTGATAGAACGTAGCTGTTCTTTATATTCTTCTAAATCTATATTCTCATTCAAAAAACGAGACTTGATATGTCTACGAGGATTTTTCATAGGAGTATTTATATGATTATAAACAGTTCAGTTATAGTACCAAATTATAATAAATAGCAAAAAACGCCCCTTACATACTAAGAGTAATGATACTTAATTTGATGAAAATATTTTGTGAAGATTTATGAGGAATGGGAACGACTAATTGTGAAAAGAATTACCATACTGACTTTAAAATCAGGCAGCTGGAGTGTTTGAACTACCAGATAAAAAGAAGTACAATTCTATTCCATTCCCCACTACAGTTTGTCGCAATTCACTTCCGTTAGCCTTTGTATATTCTCTGCACAACTGAAGACCAAGGCCTGTGCCCAGCTCATCTCCATTTGCTTTAGGCTTATTGTCGTCTCCCCTTTCAATAGCAATTTTTGCTTCGGCAATATTTAAAACTACATTGTGAACTGCCACCCTTAATCCTTTCGCCTGACGAACAAGGTTTATAGAGATTTTATTGTCTTCAGGGGAGAACTTTACGGCATTATCTAACAAATTTCTTAGCACGAGTTTTACCTGATTTTCATCTGCATACACGATGTTTTCTCCTATTGCATTAAGCTCTAGCTTAATATTCTTTGAGTGTGCTATGGGCTCATACACCAACATCAATACCTCTGAGAGTTTTTTGAGATCAAACTCTGTAAATTGGACACTTACCTGTTTCATTTGATCTTTAGCCCAAAACAATAGATTATCTAGGGTTAACCTCATCTGATCTATATTTTTACGATTCGCGTTGAGTAGCATATCAAGCTCATCATAGTTCAGCACTCCCATATCTTTTAATGAAAATATACTTTGCAAGCTATTAAAAGGGGTTCTTAAATCATGTGCTACAATGGAGAATAATTTATCTTTTACTCTATTAGAAGACTCTAGTTCGACTATTGTTTCACTTAATTTTAATGTTCGTTCTTCTACAACATATTCCAATCGCTGATTGTGGGTTTGTACGAGCTGCATAATTCTCTCGCGCGCGTTACGTTCACTGCTAATTAACATGCTATAACGATCTCCTAGAGCAAAAGCCAACAGCAACATTTCTATTGTAGTCGTGATAGGAAAAATCTCAAATGTATAATCTCTCACCTCCAATATCCCAATTAAATTCAAGTTTACTAAGATAACCCCAAAAACTCTAAAGAACCATGCAAGCATATAAAATTTGGCCGGCCTATGCCCGTATCTCCATGATGCAATCCCTGCAATACCTAATCCTATCGAAATAAAAACTGTAGTGTACTGAATCATTGAAGCTGCAGTGCTTTTGTAACCAAGTAGGCTCACAACCATCAAGACCAATCCAAGTCCCATCATTATGTAGTACACAGGCTTAATTCGAGGTATCAATACTTGTAAATTCAGGAATTTCCATGAAAACAAGATACCTGACATTGACGACAGCGCTAAAAATACATGGGGATACTTATTTATAATCAACCTGAAATCATATCCAGCCAGATACCCATACCCCCTTAAGTACAGTACCAGATATACAAAACCTGCAAGAAGGTATAACCCATAAAAGAGATACATTCTTTCATGCAGACTGATATACAAAAAGATGTTAAATAGCAATAAAGTTATTAGAACTCCAATGTAAATGGATTCGAGATGCTCTTTCCATGAAGAACCGGAAATATAAGTTTGATGAGTTACTACCTTTATAGGCAATAACATGAAGTTATTTGTTTTTACCCGTAGATAAATTTCCTTAATATCATTTGCTTTGACTGGCTCCGGGAGAGAAAAGATAAAGTTATTATTTGCAATTACGCCCTCTGTTTTAGCCCTAAGACTACCAGCGCGTATCAATTTAGCACTGCCGTTCCCGCCAACAATGTAATAGTCAACATATTCCAAATTGGGGGCATCAACAACAACAAAGCCGCCAGAACCCGTATTGTCCTGATAAACTATTCTTATCCAAAAGGTTGATTTGGTGTTGCCAAAATTAAGAACGGCTTTCTGAGATGGGATGAACTTACCATCATGGTATAGCGCTTTTATTTCATCAAGAGTTAAACTATTTGATGGATCCTCGTGATATAATATTTGTTTACCAATATTAGTATAACCCTGTTGTTCAAGCCGGATTGTATCCTCTCTAGCCACAGAACATAAGGAAAATGACAACAACAGGATTAAACTGAAAAATCGCATCTAGGGTTGGCTATCAGCCGATAAATTATTTCACCATAAGATATAAAAGATAACTCACATTTCAAATAAATAACTGATATCGTCATCTTAAATCACAAACAACCAGCATTAAAAAAATCAAGTCAACTTTAATTCTGTGATTTCAATCCAGAAATACCCGTTACCTGATCTTCGTCTTTATTTTTCGCTTTCTTTCCTTTTTTCTTTTTATTATCGCCATTAAGACGTTCTTCTTGTAATTTATCGAATTCTGCAATTTGATCGCCCTTTAGAATGTTTTTGATGTTATCATTTGTTTCATTTTGAAACTTGTAAAATTTTGTAACATCATCCTCTTTAGAGGTTCCAGCCTGTTGTTTTTTTACAAGCTCAAGTTGCTGACGATACATATCAAACACGTAATTATAGATCACGCTTTTTTGAGTTGGACTCAGAGCTACACGTTCATTTAATTCGTCAATATTCTTAACTGTTAATTCTTGAGCTGTTGGCATCTTCTTTTGTGCACTTGCAAAAGTACTAAGGCCCAACACAAATAATACTAGTAAAATATATGTTTTCATCAATTCGATTTTCTAATGGTGCAATTTAAAGATTTTTATCCTAACCATGTTTCTACTTAGGCTTATATATTTTAAAATACTTCAAAAAGCCATTGGGCTATAGCATAAAAAACAAAAAAGGGCCTCTATTATGATAAAGACCCTTCTCATTTTATACATTCATTCTTATATTGAAGCAACATACATGATTACTCCACTTATTTTTTCTGATTCATTATGCCAAAGATTTACAATGCACTTAAACATATGCCCTTTGTTATTGAAATCGTAAGTTCCGGCGCAATTGCTTATTGTTCCATTGGAAAATCTGTCTTTTAAGACTTCAAGACCTGAACCCACTTCAGTAAAAAGGTCAAAGAAGTTTAAACCCGCTGGATCCCCTTCATGAAGGTCAAATTCTGTCATCCATTGTTCAGAAGCTAAGAGATAGTTCATATCTACATCAAACATTGCCACTGGCATTGGAAATTGGGCTATCAGAATTCTGTTTCTTTCATTAATATCTTCAACGAAAGTTCGTTTCCCAATTTTTTCGCCCTTACTTCTCTTGTATCTGTTATAACACAAAGTGTAATTCGCAGGGTTAGAAAAACCGAGCATAAATGCCATCTGTTTCTTACTGCACCCTGTTCTACTTATGTATTGCTCAGCAAATTCCATTTGTAATCTTCTGTAATAGAGATATGGGCTGGTTTGATAAGTCGCTTTAAAATCGCGCATCAGTTTTGAAACAGAAATATTATGATGAATTGAAAGCTGCTCTACCGTCGGAAATCCTGAAAGGATTACTGTTCCAAGATAATCAGCAATCTGGTGACTTTTATTTGCGGTAAGATCATGTCCTGAACCCGGTTCAGGATTGTTACGGAATTTATCACTTAAGATACTACCTCCCTCAATCCGTGATAAGTCCTTGTTGTAAATATTGGCAAAAAAACCGATTACGTTCCCATTCTCGATATCAGGATAATAGATTATTGTGACCGGACATTTTTCACCTGTGATCGTTTTTATTTCGGATTGATATTTCTGCAACTGACCATCAAGGACTTTGTTTACATATGGCAGGTGATGCTCATGGTAACTACCATTTAGCAAAACTCTTAGACTTACAATGCCTAACAACTCTTCTGGGGCTTTTGCCCACCATTTAAAAAACTCCTTATTTGCAAAACGGCATATTAAATCTATGTCCCAATAAGACCATAAACTAATCTCTGCACGAGACTGCATAATGGAAAACTCATTAAAATTTGATCCCATATAAATTTGCTTTTATCTTTTCACATATTTCTTAGGCAGATATACAGATGTATTAAAAGCAGTACTACTTAACTTACAAGCCTGGTTGCACACTAACGTCCATTAGATCTCCAGTTCTTTCATTTACAACGTCCATGTTTTGAAAATTAGAATTTGCACTGACATACTCAGGAACAATTTCTTTCATTTTTCGAACCATTTCATTGTCATCATTCAATCGGCTCAGCGCCAGCAACTCATCTATTTTACGTTTTACATAGACGTATGGATAATATATTACATTTGATATTTTAATTTTCTCGTGGTACGTAGGCGCTACTTTCTCTGTTTCATTCAATAGTTCTTCATACAGTTTCTCCCCGGGTCTTAATCCAGTAAAGCAAATCTTAATATCAGTGTAAGGTGTAAACCCAGCTAACTTGATCATATTTATAGCCAGATTCAAAATTTTAATTGGTTCACCCATGTCGAAAATAAAAATTTCCCCACCTTTCCCCATTGCAGATGCCTCCAGCACTAATTGTACTGCTTCAGGAATTGTCATAAAATATCTTGTGATGCCTGGGTCTGTTACTGTTACGGGTCCTCCCATTTCGATTTGCGCCCTAAAACGTGGAACAACTGACCCATTTGACCCCAGTACATTCCCAAACCTTGTTGTAATAAATCGTGTTCTGTGAACTAAATCAGTTTGATAGTTTTGTAGGGACTGGATATAGATTTCAGCAATCCTTTTTGATGCTCCCATAACATTAGTAGGTCTAACTGCTTTATCTGTTGATATCATTATGAATTTCTCTACTTCATAATCAATAGCCAGATCAGCCAGATTTTTAGTACCAAATACGTTAGTCAATACTGCTTCCGAAGGATTATGTTCCATCATCGGCACATGCTTTAATGCTGCTGCATGGAAAATTATTTCAGGTCTATAGGTTTCAAACAAATTTTTAAGCCTACTGTAATTCTGTATATTCACTATAAACAATTCACAATTGTTGGCTTTAAATTTATCTTCAATTTCAAGTTGCATCTCATGCAGAGGTGTTTCTGCCTGATCACATAATATGATTAACTGAGGATGACATTTCAACACCTGCCGAACAATTTCAGACCCGATTGATCCGGCAGCACCAGTAATCAAAACCCGCTTACCTTTAAGTTCACATTTGACATTTTCTCCCTCCATGTGGATAGGTTCGCGCTGTAACAGATCTTCTATTTTTAGATCAGGAAGTTGACTCAGTTTTAATTTTCCTTTGAGCCAGTAGTTTGAGGCAGGAACAGAAATAACCCTTATCCCACACTCCATACATTTATCGATAGCAAGTTTTCTGCCTTCAATATCTGGACAATCTTCCATGACAATCATTTTCTCTACACCGTACTTATTTTTTAGAAATGGAATTGATGCAGAGCCAAAAACCCGCTTTTGCTCAATATGTTTGTTTCGTTTGTCTGGATTGTCATCTATAAAACCTAAAATTTCGAAATTCTTTTCTAATGACGAATCTAGCCCCTGCTTAATTAACAACGAAGATCTATCTGCTCCATAAATTAGCAATACCTCTTTAACTACCACTTCCAAATCTTTTAAGTAATGGAACAATTGCTTCACGATAATCCTTAATGCAATTAGCATGGAAGCCGAGATAAAGAAATTTACAATGAGCATAGAAACAAACCACTTGTTCGGTGACAAAAACAAGTAGTTTATCCCACCAAACAATAGACTAGCTAATAAAACTGCTTTAAATACCCGAAAAATATCGTCTACACTTGAATACCTTATAATCCCAGTATGTATCCGCATGCTGACAAAAACTCCCAAAGCAATTACATCATAAACAATCAAGCAGAGAAGAGATTTATTGCTAAGGGCTTCATTAAAATCAGCTTTTTGGATAATCATTAAAGAAGCTCCAAGAGCAAATATTATGATCAGCTGATCAATTAGCAGAATGAGCCATCTAGAGTAGATTTTTTCACAAAACAGAATCTTTTTCATGATATTAAACGTTAAAATAGAGAATAGTTAAGCTTTGTTGGCTTGCAAGCGATAGAGCGGAAAAAAATCGACTTCAGTATCAAGCTCAACTGACTGTTTAGCTAGTAGGTTTTGATAAACATCCTGATTGACAACAAAACGCCAGCTTCTGTAATTAAAAGTAAGATTGGAGAAGTTTGCCTTCCACCTGAATAAGGAATCTTCTTTAAAGCCAACCCCACCACCAAGATTGTAATATTTTACACCTAATTTTCTTCCAATAATAGTGATCTCTTCTGTTAACAGCTTAGCAGGAGAATTTGCCAGATACTCCTCCCTTGTACCTAATAAATGAGCTTCCATTATGTCATTAGTGATTACGACGATTGCACCACATACTGGATAGTCATTATGATCATATACAAATATTAATCTTGCATCAAATTCATCTGAATCAAGTAAAGCTTCAAAATATGCCTGATCAAAGTAGTATGTAGCCGTTGCATCAACACGAAGCATGTTTAGTGTATAGATTGAAGTAAAAATTTTCACATCCTCCTTCGAATTAGCTTCTTTAACATAATAGCCCAATTTTTTAAGATGCTTAATCTTTCTTAAAACCCTTTCCTGATAAGCACTTCTTTGCTCTTCAAGAGACGTCGTAAGGTCAAACACCACCACTTTACCATTATCTACCACCCCTCCAAAATCTTCCATTATTGCCGATTGGTTAAAGAATGGATTTAACCTGGAGAATACCGTTACAATCTTTTCATCCTTTAAAAAATCCAAAAAATTGGTTCTAAAATTATCTACAAAGTGGGAAGATAGTTTGTGAAAGGCTTTATTAGAAATTGGGCCGCTATACCCATATACAGAACTCATATCAAAATATTCAGTATCTTCAATTTCCCTTTTCAGCAATGGAATACCTATAAAATCATCACCTTCTTCATAAACAAATAGCATAGGGACTCCAGAACTATTGTCTAATGAATGATAAATCCACGAATGATAAAAATCATAATTCAAGGCTCTTTTTACCAGATCTTTCCATTCAGTTTCCTGCTCAAGCTTAAGAACATACTGTTTGCCAGATAATTTATTTTTATGTAAATAATCATCTTTCGTTATTTTCATTAGCAGATAATCGCCGGCTCTACTTACCTCAACAAAGCCTTGTTTTTCATAAATTTTAATAGCAGCTTCATTTTCAATACTTACATCAAGTCTCATATTATTAAGATTTAGTGTAAAAAATCCATAGTCAAGAATAAGCTTTGTTGCTTTTACGCCAATACCTTTGCCCCAGTAATCCTGTTCCCCGATAAAAAGATGAAATTCGGCCTGACCATCTGTTATATCGATCAATTGAACATTACCTATATATTTTCCGGTTTTTGTTAAGCATATCGCAAACCTTTTTTGATCAGTTCTCCCGAGTGTGTTATTAAGCCATTCTGTTTCCACTTCTAATGTTATGGGCTCAGAAGGACGAAAGAACGTATACTTCCATAAGGCGGGATTATTCCGCCATCTATAGGATGTTTTAGCATCCTCTAATACCAAGGGCCTTAAATAGATGTTTTCACTCATAATATTGTTTTTAAAACATTAAGCAGTCGTTTCATATCAGAATGCGTATAACGATGATCTATCGGTAATGCAATAAGATGTGTTGTCAAATAGTATTCATACATCTTTTTTGTGGTCCATTCTAATACATTTGGCCAATAAGAAGCCACATAGATGCGTTTATCGAGAAGCTTATTCTTAATCTCGGTAGAAGAAATTAACAGCGGATAAACTAAAGGTCCATTCACAGAAGAAGCATCAAATGAATAATCATTATAGCTTTCCAAAAAATCATGGAGATACATGAAATTAGAATTTCTTCGGTATTTGCAAACTTTGTAATCTATCCCCGACAGTATTCTTTGAGACAATGATGACATTCTTCGTATCGGGTTATTAGAAAGAACAATATTATTGACAATAAAATCTTCATACCCACTTTCAATTCCCGCATCTATGCTTTTTATCAGATGGGAAAATCTATCAAAAGAAATATCCTTTTCCAGTTTTAGCCTTACATCGCTGGTACATTGAAGATATGCTCCATCAGGTACGCCAAAGAATTTACGACAAGAATAGAAAGTATCAACACCTTCTAAGGGTTCGGAAAAAAAAGCTTGAGAATTATCTACTATTAGATTATCAAACTGTTTACTTAACCTGATAACTGTTTCCTGTTTTAAACCAAAATAATTTGTATAAAGAAGGCAATCCTCGGGCCCCACTTCAAAATCAAGAACAGGGTCCATTTGTTCGTCGATAGTATAATATTGAAAATGAATCCCCAGTTTCTTAAGGGGCTCTAACATTACCTCACAGGTATAGTATGGTATATGAACTAATTTATAGCGTTTTACTTTCAGTATATATTCAAATGCATTTCTACCGGTATTTAATTTTAATAACGAAGGATAAAACTCTTCCCCTTTAGGTAGTTGCAATTCTAAATATCCCCCAATAGATTTCATTTTGTTTGAGTATTGATTTTGCATTTTAAAAATAGATTAACGGGATATTTAACTATTCTTGTCCTCTCTGGTACATTCTTTTATGTACTGGTTGATAATACTCCTGCAGATCAGCAGGGATCCTTGCATTGTAGCCAATCACTTGTCTTAAATGATCGTCAAGTTGTTCTCCAAAGTCATAACCTAACAACCTTGGGTAATCCAACTGTTGCTTCATAAATGGTTTTGTATAGGCCATAGTTAATGCCCTTCTTGGCTTATCAGTATAATTTTTACCCGCGGCATGCCACAAGTTAGCATCGAATAGAACGATACTTCCTTTTTTTGCTACGGCTCTATCAGCATAATCATAAAAGTATTGATCATCAGGCTTTTTATCCTCCTTGTGAGAGCCTGTCAATAAATAGGTTGCACCATTATCTAAAGTAAAATCATCAAGAATCACCATCATTTGGACCATCAGCTTAAATGATCCTGTGAAAGTTCTTATATCTCTATGAACATTCTGAACATACGGCATTGCATTTTTCACATTAATTACGGCTCCCAATGAATTGAGAATGTAATTACCTTTTAGGAAATGCAGGATTTGTTCATGAGCGTACTTTTGCTCCAAAAATTTCAGCGTAAACAAATCGCGTTCAACAAGATGGTGTAATGTCCCATCCATATTTAGCGCAATACCATTGGCTTCCTGTATTTTATGTCGTACCTCGTATGCCGGGGCTAAAGAATCATTGATTTCATTAACCAATTCATTGCTTAACGCATTTTCATAAATGATCCAGCCATATTCGCTGATCACTTTATCAAATATTGTGATGTCAGCTTCTGAATAGTCAAATTTGTTCTTCATTTTGAATAAATTTATTTGTTACGCTTTAGTTTGTCTGTATGCAGGGAAATAAGTAGACTTCTGGTTTATTTCGAAACCATTTTTGTGAAGTAATTCATTATAGATGTGCTGGTCACTTACGTAGCACCAGATTCTATCATTGATTCTTAGATCTGAAAAGTAGCTTTTAAACTGAAATAATGAATCTTCTTTTCCTCCTACTCCTCCACCCAAATGGAAAATCTTTTTACCTAACCTTCTGCCAATTAAGCTGATTTCATCTGTTAATAATTTACTTGGAGATTCCTTTAAATACTTCTCAGAAGTTGCAGATAGATGGTTTCTTACCACATTTCCGGAAACCAGAATTAATGCGCCACAGATCATTTCAGAACCATCATAGATAAGAACGAGTTCATTTTCAAACTCATTACTATTCAACAATCCTGTAAAATATTTTTCATCAAAATAATAGCTTTTATTTGCCCCCAAGCGATCCATGTTTTTATGGTACATTCGTGTAAATTCTGCTATTTCACTTTCATCAACAGCATTTTTAATGACATATCCCATTTCACGAAGCTTCTTTATCTGTCTTTTTAATCTTTTGTCGTAGCGAGATCTTTGTTCCTCAATACTTAAGGATAAATCCATGTAAATCGTGCTGCCATTAGGATAAACTCCACCTATATGCTCAAGCAAATATTGCTGATTAAGAAATGGATACAGTCTTGTGAAGGCTGAAACACATTGTTCAGCTTCCAGGAAGCGACTAAATTCGACCTTAAAATCTTGAATTGTTGATTGAGAAATATCCTTGAAATCGACATTTGAGATTGGTCCGGCATACCCGTAAACGGAAGTCATATCATAGTGAGACGAACCTGTTATCTTTCTTTTGATCAATGGAAAAGCTATAAACAGATTCTCTTCCTCATATATGAAAAGGACGGGTTCCCCTTCCAGATTTAATGAGTGATAATACCATGTATGGTATACTTCATAATTATGAGCGCGCTTTACATAATAATCCCAATCCGCTTTTGAGCGGACAATTAAGCATTGATAAGACATGTATTTTGATCTTTTAAGGTGCTGTGTAAATAGATTTAAAGTACGAGAATTAAGCTCCCTCAAGAATGCTAACCATAGTTTGGTTCACTTTATTTACATCAAACTTTTCACTTGCATACTTTCTGCCATTTAAACCGAATCGCGTAACGTCATCGGTATGTCTTATGTAATATTCCATTTTGGAAGCCAATTGTTTAATATCTTTAATGGGTACTAAAAAACCGTTTGCTTTTCTTAGGAGTGGATTGATTGTTTCCCGGCAGCCGACAGAGTTGCATGTAATAACTGCTCTTCCCATGGCCATTCCTTCTAAAAGGCATCTTGGAACTCCTTCTCCGTAATAAGAAGGCAACACTATAACTGAAGACTGATTAATATAAGGCCTAACATCATCAACCAATCCAAAATACTGAATCGTCCCGTCAGATTTTATTTTTGAATACAACTCAGGGCTAATGGCATCTATGTTATCATCGTATGGCCCAATTAGCTTAAAGACAACCTCCGGAAATTTCTCCTTAATTTGCTTCGCTGCATAATAGTATTCTTTAATCCCTTTTGCATTAATTAATCTGGAGATCATCAAAAAGCTAATATTATTTAAGTCTGGAGGAGAATAATCATAGTAGGACAAATCAACTCCTGAGCCATTTACAACATGAGCTATGTTCTTATTTGTGATAATATTTGCTTGAATGAGGGTATTATAGTCATCCCTGTTTTGAAAAATAATCTGTAATCTTTTACTTGCTCTAAGGCTTAATTTCAAGAGAATTCTTGTGATTCTCTGAACCACTGTCTTTCTAGAGCCATTGTCAAGAAAATTATAACCAAGCCCAGTTAGCATAGGAGTGATATGGTTCACTCTACAAAATCTGGCGACAAATGCCCCATAAATCACTGGCTTAAAGGTGTAAGGAAAAAAAACATCGGGTTTGATCACCCTGAGCAATCTGCACAATTCAAAAAGATATTTAAGGTCAGATATCACTGATACATTACTCGGATTTAGGCCATTTTCATATATCTTCACCCCCATCTCAGTAAGTTTATTCTTAATCCAATCTTGTTCAATCTTTGGAGTAAAAATTAGTACCTCATGTTTTACAATAAGTGCTTCTATCAATTTACCTCTGAAATCCAGTAATGAACGTGGAGAATCGCATGAGATCAAGATTATCTTTCTTTCCTTTACCATGTTGATTTAAATTTATAGGTATATATTTAAGGGTCGGAATAACAAAATTATTGTTAAACCGACCCTTAAATATTATAACATCAAAATGAGATGTTTAATCAATCATAAATACTGATTATTATAAGCTTAATGTTGCTCCAGCACCAGCTGTTACAACAGCAGGAACATTCGCAGCAGGGATTAGCTCTGATTTGTATTCATAAGTTGGAACCCATGTTGATGCTGATGTTGATATTTTGTTTGCACCACTGTTTTTATAAATATTGGTACTTGCACCACTTATAAATCCTGGTTTTGCATTATACTCAGTATAAATAGGATACTGCTGATTTTCAAAATAGTTGTTATCAGTTCTTACAGTAGCACCCATTGTTGCACCTACCCCATATCCACTGCCATTCTGCAAGTAGTTGTTGAATACGTGCATGTATCCAAATCTAGTACCTGGTTGTCTTTCAGATACATTATAGAAATAATTTTTATAAACAGTCACACGAAGTTTACCGATGTCATTAGTGTTTTGATCTCCAAAACCGATTAACATAGGAATGTGATTATCATGCAATCTGTTCCATGATAATGTTACGTAATCAGCTCTGTTTCCAACATCTAACAATCCATCATAATAATCCCATCCGTGATTTCTGTCAGATGACAAATCACAGTGGTCAACCCATACGTGATGTGCACCTTCTTTTATGACAATATTAGAATAAGTTACTACATTTTTTATAGTCATATTTCGGATGATAACATTACTAGTACCATACATTAATAATCCTACACCTTCCATGCTTGAACCTTTTACACCTAATATTGTTGTGTTAGATCCTACATTTACAAAGCCTGCTCCGGTAATCCTTCCCGATACCATAACAATTTTGGCTGTGTTTGATGAAACAGCAGATTTTAAAGCAGCAAAACTGGTTACTGTTACTGTTGGGCCACCTAAACCACCTGTAGTTTTACCATCAACAGAGGCATAGCCAATAATTGCATCACTTCCCACTGGACTTGTTACCGGTGGAGTTATTGGATTAGTTACCGGTGGTTTAGCTACAGAACTTGTACTTCCATCTATAGAATAAGTATAAGTACGTCCATTGGTTCTTGGATCTGTATTATCTGAGGCAGATAAATATAGCGCATTTAGCCAATGACTAAAGCGACCTTTACCAATAGTTCTGATATCTGCATGATTAGAATGTGCAGCACCAAGTTCTTTTCCGTTTTCAAAAACTTTCATTTTTGAAAGTGACGGCTCGCTTCCTGAATCTCCCGTAACAGGTAAATCATAAACTTTATAAGAAAAACCACCATCACTAGCAGCTTTGCTTACATTTAGGGTTTGAATGCCACTTGGGCTATTTACGGCAGCTAAAGTAGCTCCTGTAGTAGTAAGTGGGCTTTCAGGGTTTGCCACATCCGAGCCTTTTTTACATTTACTAAAAGTCAATACAACTAACAGTAATAGAAGGCTCATGGGCAGTCGATTTGTTGTTTTGTTTTTTCTTTCCATTTGATTTTTTAAAAGTATACAATGGTAACGCGAAAAAACGCGACACTATACACTTCAAAAATTATGGAAAATTGATGATTTTCTGTAAGGAAAATCGTTTTTTAAAGACACGTTAACTTTAGCTGATCTGAATGATTTAATTATTAAAGCGAATAAATTTTCGATAGGAAAGTAGAATATCTAAAAAATTAACTTCTAGAAACTATTTCTTATCTAAGAAACAGATTGGTTAAAATATTTTCAGGATATAATTTTAAAATTAATTTTAAATAGAGGAATATTATTTATTTCAGTGAGTGTATATGCTACAATAAGTATGTTTAAACACGCTTATAATTGTAATTTTTCTGTCACATAACACTATTCCCTCGCCAAACACTTAATATATTAGCCCGAAAATTTAGAATTATCAATTATTTTTCGTATTATTTTTCAACGGAATCGTCAATGATAAACAGCTGTTTCCTGGAAACTCTGTCTGTTTTTTGTTACCATGTAAAAATCTTTATACCAATCAACAAAATTCCTTACACCTACCGCAACAGAAATCTTTGGATTATAGGCCAGCATTTTCTTCATTACAGAGATGTCTGCCCATGTTTCTTCAACATCTCCATTTTGCATAGGCATGTAATTTTTCTCTGCAGTCTCACCTATATTCTTCTCAATCTCTGTAATGAAATTCATCAAATCAATTGATTCTCCTCTTCCAATATTAAAAACTCTGTATGGAACATTTGAACTAGACGGATCTGGCACTGAAGCGTCCCATAATGCATTTCTCTTTGCGGGATGATCGATAACCCTAACGATTCCATCCACAATATCATCGATATAAGTAAAATCACGTTTCATACACCCATTGTTAAATACGTCTATTTGTTTATGTTCCAGAATCGCTTTGGTAAAAAGAAAGGGAGCCATATCTGGCCTTCCCCATGGCCCATAGACAGTAAAAAAACGCAGTCCTGTTGTTGGAAGCTTAAATAAATGGCTATAAGTATGGGCCATCAATTCATTGCTTTTTTTTGTAGCAGCATATAATGATACCGGATGATTCGCCTGATGGCTTGCAGAAAAAGGCATTCTTTTATTTGAGCCGTAAACACTGGATGAGCTTGCATAAACCAAATGCTTAATGTTATGCGTACGACAACACTCAAGAATATTTAAAAAACCTGTAATATTGGAATCTATATAGGCACGTGGATTAGTTATGCTATATCTTACTCCTGCCTGGGCTGCCAAATTACATACTGCATCAAAATGGCAGCTTTTAAAAAGTTTTTTCATCTTACCATGATCGGTAAGGTCCAATTTAACAAATTGATAGTTTGAATATTTAGTACTTCTTATGGCTTTACCATACTCTAACTCTGATCCGCTAATTCCGGTTTCTGCAAGTCTGCCATATTTTAAATTCACATCATAATAATCATTAATATTATCAATCCCTATTACTTCATCACCTCTTTCTAACAAAAATCTGGTTAAATGATATCCAATAAAACCGGCTGTACCAGTAACTAATACTTTCATAATGATTGCTTTTAATTTTAGATTTATAGATTGCTAAGCCTAAAGGTGTTTATGCCATACCTCAAGACTGAATACGCAAAACAGTATTTTGGCTCTTCTTTCGTCAGAGATTTTAATCTTCCTATCTATTAGATTTACTATGAAATCCTTTTTTAAGATTTTAGAATACAAATTATCCGGAGCCAGCAAATAGGCTTGTATGATTTCTTTCAGCTCATTATCTACCCAGTTTTTCAATGGTATTTCAAAACCTCTTTTAGGTTGATCAATGAGTTCAGCAGGTAGGTATTTTTTACCAAGAGTCCTAAGAATATCTTTAGTCTGTAGCTTTTTGATCTTATAGTTGTCTGGAAGCCCAGGAGCAAATTCAAGTACCTCTTTAGCGAGAAATGGACTTCTTCCCTCCAAAGAATGCGCCATTGTAGCAATATCCATTTTGGTTAGTAGCCGACTAAATAACATCGAATCGAAATCCATTAGCAACAACTTCTTTAGCGGCGATATGGAATAATCGTTTATTCTTGCCAAATCACTTGAAATCATCTTCATCTTTGGCTTTTCGATGAAGGCGTCTTCGAAACCAACAAAAAGATCCGATGAAGCAGAGCAATATATTTTAATCAGGTCAGAATAACTTGCAAATTTTAACAGTCTATAGAAATAGGTGTAATTGCTTTGCTTTTGGTTCGCTACCGGCAAAATACTGCTTAATATTCTTGAACTAATCCTGGTAAACTGGCTAGGATTGAAAAAATCGACATGTCTGAAAGGCACATACCTTCTGTACCCTCCAAATAATTCATCAGCACCATCGCCATTTAAGACTACCGTAATATGCTTCTTTGCTTCTCTGGCAACGTAATAACTTGGAATTGCGGAATTATCAGAATTCGGTTCGCCATGATTTACTATAATTTTCTCTATATCCTTGTTTAAATCAGAAAAATCTATTTCAACAACTGTATGATCAGTGCCATATTTTTTCGCGACCTTTTCAGCCAAGGCCGATTCATCAAATGATCCTGGAACTTTAACTGTAAATGTTTTAAGCTTTGAAGTTTGTTCAGCAGCCATTGCTGTTACTAAACCACTATCTATTCCTCCACTCAAGAATGATCCAACATCCAAATCAGAACTATCTATTCTACTTTTTACTGCTTTTTTTAGTATGCAGTCCAACTGTGTTACCGCCTCAGTATAATCAGGTTTTCTTTCTGTCTTATAGTAATCCTCAATTTTAAACCAGCAAACATCATCACAAAGTCCAGTAAGCGTATCAATCTTTAAATAATGTCCATTTTCAAGTTCATTTACAAAGAGATACGGTGTAGCCTTACGATAGTGATGACCAACATAGAGGTAATCAGCTAAAGCGGAATAGTCTATCTCAGGTTTACATTTTTTATAGAGTACATTTAATTCTGATGAAAAAACAAATGTTCTTGCCCTATTGTATACATATAGAGGTTTTTTACCTGCCCTATCACGAGCCAGATACATTCTAAAATTGATTGTATCATATAAAGCAAAGGCAAACATGCCATCAAATTCATCAAGCATGTTCATCCCCATCAGCTCGAACATCATAAGGATAGTCAGTGTATCAGAATTTGAGGAAGCTTTAAGTCCATACTTTTTTCTCAGCTCCATATGGTTGTATATTTCGCCATTGAAAACAATGACTAAACCATTATACTCCATTGGTTGTTGTCCGCTAACGCTTAAATCCTGAATCGCCAGCCTGGTGTGATAAAGATTTACATTATATAAGCTATAATAGCCCTGTTCATCAGGTCCCCTGTGCAATAATCCATTAAAGATATTACTCTTTTCTATTGGGTATTCATAGTTTATTGTTCCAAATATTCCGCACATATAACGTCAATTCTAAATAACATTAACCAGCTAATCTGTCAATTAATTGCATCCATTCGCCCATCACTTTTTCTTCGCTAAATCGTGTTTTGATATGCAGCTTTCCGTTATTTCCAAGCGCTAACCTATCTGCAGCTGACATATCCATTATTTTTAACATATTGGTAGCCATGTCCTGCTCATTTTGCTTCTCACATAACAAACCACACTGCGCTTTCTCAACTAACTCATGATTTCCATCTATGTCTGTAACAACTGTAGGTTTGGCATGAGCCATGGCTTCCAAAATTGCATTTGGCATACCTTCTGAAAATGAGGAAAGTACAAAAGCATCTGATTGACCTAAATATTTATGCGCTTCCTGCTTAAAACCCATAATATTCACGTGTTTTTGAATTTCCAACTCCTCAATGGCCTTATGCGGCCACAATTCGCCATTTAAATCTCCAATGATATCGACAGTAAAATTTCTATGTTTTAGAAGCGCTATCGCTTTAAATAGTGTTAAATAATCTTTGTTCCATCTAAAGTGACCTATGCAAATCCATTTAAAGTTTTTCTTTTCAAGGTCATCATCAATATTGCTGTACACTGGTAGCGCAATTCCATTATGAATTACAACCCCTCCTTTACACACTAGCTTTTGCTTTTCAAAATTTACCATCGAAGCAAAAGAGTTATAAACTATAACATCATCAAGTTTTTGCGTAAGCTTAAAAGCTAGATACCATTTCTTAGGTATCACAGATATCCTAATGGTTGATATCAGTTTAAATTTGAAGCTTAACTTTAAAAGGCGCGCAAATATTATTGCTATAAACATAAAAGCAATAACTACATCTGGCCTGAATCTTTTAATGGTTTTATATAGCGAGCTTATATTTGAAAATGGATTGCGAAACCAATTCCCTAAAAACAACACTTCTAAACCTGACTTTTTGATTTCGCCATTAAATTCATCTATTGGCTTTAAAGAAATAATCAAAACCTTATGATGCCTTGATTTAAGAAACAATGCAATTTTAAGTAATTGGGTTTCTGCCCCACCTTTGCTCATAGATGGAGTCATTAAAATCACCCTTTTGTTCACTTTCATAAACGATATGTTTGAGAGGCCAATTAATGTAAGAACCTAATTAGCTAATGAATCTTCCAGATAAGCTTTTACTTGTTTATGTTTAATATCAAAAACCACATCGACGTACTTAACATCCCATGAGTTGAATAAGCTAAAATGTTGTTTATAGAAAGCATATGCTTTATCTTTTAACTCCATTTTAGGATTTGGCTGATAAAATGGGCTAACTTCCAGATAGATTGGTTTTGTATCCAGATCATCATTTCGCCATGTAACATCAAAGGCTCCTGTAGTAATTTTCAGAGATTTGAATGTTTCTATAATATGTTCTCTCCATTGTTCTGGGAAAAAATCAAAGTCTACCTTACTTCCATAGCTGGTCGATGTAGGCTTCCATTCCTTATTTAAGTTTATCCTCCAATAATGAAGCAGAATTTCTCCTTTAACCAAAATAACCCTCAAATCCTTTCTCATATTAATTAACTCCTGCACTATAATGTGTCTATTCTCTTCCACGAATTTTTTGTTAGAAACGAGTTCAGCTAAGTCATCAATAGATGAAATCTTGTATAATCCCTCAGATGATGATGAATGTTCCGCTTTAACTAGAAATGGATAAAGAACATTGGCATTTAACAGGTCTTCTAATGATTCGAATATTTTTGTCTTAGGTTCATTAACCCCTTCCACATAAAACACCTGATGCATATATGTTTTATTTTCCCATAACATCGTCTCGCTATGTTTTGGGAAAACTGAATTACCCTGCTGCTCCAGTTGCATAGTTATATGGGATAAAATATGTGTATAGTTGTCGAACTTGTAAATATTGTATCGGTTGCTGATAGAGAAGAAGATTTTCTTGTTATGATATTTACCAATAGCTAGGCTGTATACAATTTTTATTCTTTTATTCTCCGTTATCAAACCGGCAATAGTGGCCATATCCCAGATAAAAGCATCAGATCCAAAATATTTAATCGATCTAAAAGGAATCCATACCAAAATATCGCTTTTGGAATCGTATAACTTCCATAATTTAAACCACTTAATTGCTACTATAATTCTGATGATACGAGATATTCTTTTTAATACCTTTATTACTGGTTTCATAAGCTGAATTGATTAATTCTATTTCTTTAACGCCTAAATATTCTACTGGTAGTTCTTTTATTTTTAATATCATTTTTTCATAGAGTCTAACTTCACCATGCTCATGACCATAACTCAGATCGTCTATATAAACTACAGCTATACCTTTGTTTAGTAGCATCTTTATGTAGTTCAGCTTATCTTCAGCCTTGTTCACAAGAATTACATTAGCTGACTTCAATCCATTATTGGATAGCCATTTTCGTGTTGAAAAGTAGTCTGAGTAACTTCTTGCAGAAATGAAAATCACGCATTTTTTCATTTTCATTTTATCGAGAATGAAATTTCGCATCCCTAGAAAAATAGATAGAGAGCCATACCTATGATTTTCATTTCTATAAACATAATCACGTAGTGATGGCCATGTATCAGCTAGCGTATTATCTATATCTACCAAATACACCCTATCCTTTAGATCAACATCTTTAATACATCGTTTAAAACGATATTTAAAAAACAGATCGAAAGCACCGTAAATAATCACTTTAAATAGCCGTTTCATTTACTAATTTCAAAACCTTATTCAATTCTAAACAAGCCTTTATACTTTGAATTACATAGTCATTCTCTTCTTTGGATCGGGATGCTAGCCTTATATACTGTCCTTTTAAGCCAATTTTATCATCACAAGTCCTAACATAAATCCCATAGCTTATCAGCAGTTTAGCAACAAATTCTGTTGATTTTATTCCCTCTTGCAATTCGATAAGAACAAAGTTTGCCATACTAGGGTATACTTTGATATTTGACAACTGTTTCAATTCCTGGATAAACTCCAAAGTTTCAACAATGTACTTCACTCTTACTTTGTCATACCTAAGCGCAAAATCCGCTCTTGTATACAAACGAAAGAAGTATTCTGCTAGCCCATTTGAATTCCACAAATAGCCATTCTTTAATAACTTGTCCACATATTCCTTTCTCATTACACCATAACCAGCTCTAACTCCGGCAATCCCAAAATCTTTCGACATGCTTTTTAAAACAATAAGATTAGGATGGTTTTTTACTAAATGAGATAATGAAACCAATTGATATGATTCACTTTCATATGCGAAATGAATAAAACTTTCATCTATAATGATATTTTCAACAAATGAAAGTTCCTCAATAATTCGCTGTACATCAGCTGCCTTGGTATAGCCTCCATTAGGATTGTTTGGATTAATCAGAACTATAGTATCTGGTTTATGCAGCTTAACAAAGTCAATATATTCTTCAGCATTAAGACTGTAACTGTTGTCCTTTGATAAATTATAATATACTACATCAACTCCTTCCTTAACATACTCATAGTAAGAAGAAAAGGTGGGAATAGTAATTATGATTTTCTTCCTGGTAAAGTTATGAATCACAGCCTGAATGATCTCGATGGCACCATTACCAATAAAGATGTTCCCTGAATCGATTTTCAGGAAATCAGCGAGAATCTCAGCTATTACCCCATTCTGTGAGGGATAGCTTTCTAATAAATCCCTAATATTTCCGGTGTGCAGAATTTCCTTATTAAAGTATTCAATAAATAAATCTGTAGCATAGGGATTAGATAAGAAGCAAGCATCTACTTTAATGTCTACTTCAGGAAGTTTTTGTTTAAATGTAAAGAAGCTTGGAGAATGGGATCCTGCCTCATTCTTTAGTATTTCAATTTTCTTTACAACTTTCAGCTCGTCATTAGTAAATTTTATCATCTTAATTTAAGTTAAATCTTAGTAATCACCTGATAGTCCTTCATCGTAGTATCTCTACCCAACATTAACATTGCCAAGTAGCTTCTTGAATGTGCATTTGCGGATGCCTGGATATGATAATTTAATTTGAAGAATAGTCTTCCGTTTAATTTGATCATTTTTTTATCCGGATGTGTCAACGCCTCTTTAAGTACATCGCAATATCCATTTACACTGATATCTTTACTTAAAAAACCGGTCTTTCCGTGTTTAATCATCTGCTTAATACCACCTACAGGAGTACAAACCGGAATACAGCCTACCGATAATGCTTCAATTAGTGAGATTGGCATCCCCTCAAATATGCTCGAAAGGCAAAATGCATCTGCTAAAGTCAAATAGTCGACTACGTTATGTTTACCTCCAACAAACTCTATGTAGGTGTCATTACCAACTACCTTTAGCAAACGTTGATAGAGTTGTTTGTCTTTAACCTCTCCAATAATAATTAGCTTGCATTTCTTTTCTTCAGTTGCATTAAATTGTTGTACCGCCTTTATTAATAGTTCTTGGTTTTTTTCAGTTGCGATACGCCCGACATGCACTAAAATAAACTCGTCTTCACCTTTCCGGTATCGTTCTGTTAGCAAAGGATATTCATCACTGTTTACTAAATCCTGTCTCCCATTTTCAATTAAGATGTCATTGTTCAGTTTATAGTAGTCTCTATATGTTTTACTACCATCAAAAGAAATTGTCACTGGCTTTACTTTATTGGATTTGTACCATACTTTGCGGAAATTCTTAATAAAAAAATTGGGACATTCAGCTACAGCAGTATTGTGAATCGTGTGAAAAAAAAGTGAGCTCTTACTTAGAAAAAGATAAAAAGCGAGGTATTCAAAACCATTTAAGTGCGAATGCAGAACCTGTGGTTTAGCTTTAACCAGCCATTTGGTTAAAGCCATAAAAACACTTAGGCTAAATCCTCTTTCTTTATTAAAAGAAACATACCTAACAGCTTTGTCTATATCTTTCACAAAAGTCTCCTCTTCGTCATTCGCACAGATAGAAACTAAAAAAACCTCGTATTGATCATCCTTTGCCAGTTCGTTACATAAATCAACTACAAAGCGTTCAGCCCCGCCCTTGGTTAAATCACCTATAAGGTGCATTATTTTTACTTTCTCCATAGTCTTATTTAACTGGAAATCTGATTCAAAAAAATAAAATACTATTTGTTAGGAATGATGAATACGAATGTTTGACGTATTGTCTAATTCTACGTCGGATTCAGTCTCTTTATTTAGTAAAAAATTAAGGTGCAGAATTGCGAAATAGAGGAAAAATGTTGGGCCATTTGCACTAACAAGCCATGAGTTATGCGACAATGAGTTAATAGAAATTGCTATGAATGAAGAGCAAAGACAAATCATTAAGGCAAACTGCTTCTTTCTTACATTTCTAAATGCTCCAATTATTATTTTTCCAATTTTATAATACAGCCCAGCCAATATTCCTAGACCTAAAAAAGGACCTACATAGGTCAGAAACATCAAGTATGCGTTGTGAGAAGTAAGCCCAGAAGAAAATACTTCGTTACGATAGGTCACATCTGACCAGTCCTTCCCGTAAAATATAAGTCCATATGGGTATTCAGAATAAATTCTTAAATTTTCTGCTGCAAGAGTAGATCTGTTATATTCTTCCATATTGTGCTCATTCTTTGTAAGAATATTGTTGTAGGAATCCAGATTATCTTTTAAAACATAGGTATAAAAAACGAATGCGGCACATACTGCGAATAATACGATGAAAATTGCTTTGTAATTATAGTATAACAGAAGAAATAGGAACACAGAGCAAACAAAACCAACAAACACTGAACGTTGCATGCCTAGATAAATAAAAAGTAAGCAAACAAGGAGACTGAGTATCTTAATTATCCATGGCTTCTCAAATACGAATGTAAAAATTAAAAGAAATGGCACAAGTGCCGCCAGTTGGTATCCAAAATTAAACTGATAAATTGCTATTCCGGAGGGACTTTGAACTACAGGCTCTCCCATAAGCATTGATCTAAAATTATTTATCTCTGAAAGATAGAATGGATTAAACACCATTACAATTCCGGAAAGAGTAAGTAAAGCAATAAAAATATAAACGGTGATATCAAACCTCTTTCTATTGGTACCAACAAAGTAATTAAAGTAAGCGGCACACATTCCAATACATAATACATTAGCTATAAATACCATGTAATCAGAAAAGCCAATAACATTATACAGGAACATCGCTACACCTAGAAAAACAAGCTCGTGTTTGTACAAGAATCCAAGTTTTTCCTTATCTCTAAATAAAAAGACAAGGGGGAAACAGAAAATAAGTGGTGTAGGTATTCTAAAAAAATCTGTCATAAAAATTCCAAACGACAGTGTATATAAGTACATCACTACAAGTACTGCTACAATTAGTTTCATATCAAGAACTATTCAATATTTTGTTTGAAATTATTTATGAAGCCTTGAGCATCATTTATGGTATTAAAATATTTCTCTTGGGCATTTTTTGCGATATCCCTGTAGACATCATAATGGGCCGCGATATCCTCTAACTTATCTCCTAACCCCACTAAATCCCAACTTACAGGAACATAGGTTTCATGCTCTACAAACACATTTGGAAATGTCTCCATATGGTTCATTAAAGGTTTAATCAGTACTGATCCTGCAATGAAAGTTTCAAAGTCACGATAGCAAATTTCCCCCCATCCAAACGGACTGACACTAAGTTTAGAATCCCGAAGTTCGTCCCAGTATTTTGCTTTACTTACATTCCCACCGCTTGCAATATTTAGATTCAGTTTCTCAAAAAGCTCCAATACGTGATTTCTCTGATAAGAAATCATATTTTTACCGCCTTTGTCTTTATGAATCGTCCCCCTAAAGGCAAGATCATATTTTCTTATTTTATCGACAGGAGATAACTGAGTTGGATATAACCTGTAGGCCAGGTAATTACTTAATCTGCTCATTTTATATCCGAAGTACCTATAGTCATTAAAGCCTATATTCCAACCAAGCTTAATTTTATGAAGTTGATCACTTGGGCATGCTATAAACTTTGTTCTCTCATCTTCGGGTATTGTGTTTAACCATATCCTTAAATCATTTTGTTCACTAGAAGTATAGTAATCAACATTTTTTAGTCTTTGCTTCTTCATAAAAACATCAACCAGAGATATAATTGGGAAATCACTTGAACCGGTAGAATCAGCAGCATCAAACCAAATTACCTTGCCAGCTGTACTTTTCATTTCTAACAAATAAGTCTTTAATTCATCTTCATTCTGAGAAGACCTGGTGTGTATATTTTGCCAGCCATCCGCAAAATACCTTGAATGTAAAAGCAAGTAATCCGCTCCTTTCAGCCTTTTATCCTTGTGATCAAAATAGATTTCTACTTTCAGATCATTCTCAAGAAAAGATTCTCTCCAGCGATAAAAATGATGTGTTTCACCATAATACCTTTTAGAAGGCCAATCCAAAATCTTCAATACTTTCATCTGCTAATGATACTTTTCAGTGTATAAGAAATAATTTTAAGATCAACCCAAAGGTTATGGTGTTCAATATATTTTAAATTCTGGTTAATCTTTGAAGGAATAATAGTGTTAATGTAAAAGCTCTCAGGATCTTCAGCATTTGCAAGCAATTGATTCTCATCAATATACTGTATTGAAGCCCAGTCAGTAATACCTGGTTTTACAGTAAGTACCTTTTTTTGAAAGGCATCATATAACAAGACGTATTTAAGCACCTCAGGTCTGGGCCCTACAAAACTCATTTCACCTTTTAAGATATTAATAAGCTGTGGAAGTTCATCAATTTTATACTTCCTTAACCAACACCCAACGCGAGTAATGCGGGAATCGTGATCGCCAATAGTTAATAAACCCGCCTTATCTGAATTGGCATACATTGTTCTAAATTTGATCAGTTCAAAGTTCTTCTGATTTAAACCTACCCTAATCTGCTTATAAAAAATACTGCCTTTTGAATCTAACTTCAACAGAACAATAACGATAAGAAATACAGGTAGTAAAAACAGCAAACCAGCTACAGCGAACAATACATCAAACACCCTTTTTGCATTCATGTCATTAAATTTTACGACAATACTTTAACCAGTCTATTCACATCAGTAACCTGCTGTACAGCGCCTATAACAGACTCTATAATGAAATCAACTTCTACATCTGAGAGTTGGGGATAAATTGGCAAGGATATCTCACATGCATATTGTTTATAGCTATTAGGGTAATTTTCTATTGAGTACCCAATACTTTTGAAATAAGTTAGCATTGGCATCGGTATAAAATGAACGTTCACTATAACACCCCAGTTTACCAAACCTTCTATTATTTTATCTCTATCTAATTCAGTTATTCCTTTAACACGCAAAGGAAAAAGATGATATGAAGATTCTCGTGTTTCATCCTTCATTGTTGGTTCAATAAACCAATCGTAAGCTTCAAATGCCTGGCAATATTTCAGGTATATATTCTTGCGTAGTGGAAGCAACGTGTTGTTGTACTGCTTAATTTGAGCTAACCCGATTGCAGCGCAGATGTCAGGCATATTCATTTTAAAGCCTTTAAAAAGAATATCATACCTCCAGTTGGCTCCTTTTGATTTGGCAAAAGCATCTCTGTTTTGTCCGTTTAACGAAAATAATTTTAAGAAGCTATACTCTTCCTGATTGTCGAAAGGTTCAGGCAGGTTTAAGCAAATGCAGCCTCCTTCTGCAGTGGTGATATTCTTTACCGCATGAAAAGAAAATATAGTAATATCAGATTTTTGAGCAGCAGGCAAACCTTCATAAGTAGAACCTATCGAATGTGCGGCGTCAGAGATCAGTAATATCCTCCCCAACTCAGATTGTTTAGCGCTAGCCGGAGTAAACACCCGTTTTACCTTTGGATCACTTACAATTTTTCGCAGCGCATTATAATTACACGGTAATCCTGCAATATCAACTCCAATTATGGCTTTCGTTTTGGCTGTGATTTTACTCCTCACCTGTGCCGGATCAATAGTAAAATCATCTAAAATATCGACCATTACTGGTGTGGCGCCACAATGCAATACACACAAAGCAGTAGCACAATAGGAATAAGCGGGTACTATAACTTCGTCTCCATCCCCGATACCAAACCATTTCAGCATCATAATTGCCCCTGATGTCCATGAGTTCACACAAACGGTGGCTTTCGATCCCGTTAGGCTTAACAATTCATATTCAAGAGCCTTGACTTTTGGACCAGAAGTAATCCAATTGGTACGAAGACAATCAAGCACTTCATCAATTACAGCCTGATCGATAAACGGGGGAGAGAAAGGTATGTTCATATCTTTAAAATTTTAATATTCAGAAAACTTAGTAAGGCGTCAATGGAAACCTGTGGCGGTTTAGATATGGTTTAGTATAAGTTTTTCCCACTTAGCGAAAGTATTTTCAAGGGAATTGGTCTGATTAATCAACTGAGCATTTACAGACATTTTTATTTTAAGAACAGGATCACTCATGGTTCTTTTTATTGCTTCATATAGATATTTTGTGCTATTTGCTTTAACCAGCAAACCATTCATCTCATTTTCTATAATATCTGAAGGACCAAATTCACAATCGGTAGCTACGCAGGCACAACCCAAACTCATTGCTTCGACAAGTACATTAGGATAGCCTTCATTTCGTGAGGACAACACAAACAGTTCAGCTTGCCTATAATAATCCTGTAGATTTTTCTGATAGCCAATCAATTTCACACGGTCGCTAAGATTCAATTCTTTAATTTGATTCTCCAAATTCACACGTTCATCCCCTTCACCAGAAATTAACAGATCGAGGTCACTTATCTGCAATTTTTCAAATGCTTGTATTAACAAATCGAATCCTTTCTGACGATCTAATCTGCCTACACTTAAAATAAATTTACGTGGATAAACTCTTTCTAACCGGGCAGGAATAAACTGGCTGACCGGATTGTTAATAACTTCAAAATTACTTAAGCCACTAAATGATTTGTTCTTTTTAAAGCCGTCAATCATCCCTTTTGATGGAACCACTATAGCTTTTGATTTACTATACATCGCAGCAGATAACCATCTCAAAAAATAGTTGAACTGATTTACGGTATAATCAGGAGTAATGCGTTCAGAAACTAAATATGGTGTATTTAAGATATTGCATGTAAGTCCAATCCAGAGATTTGCCGATGTCATAAATGACACAACACAACTCGGTTTTTCTTTGATTAGCAAATAAAGCAATTTAAAAAATGTTACTCCACCATACCATAGCCGATAAAAAAACTTTTCATTTCTTTTCTGATCTATAAGAGAAATTACTTTTATTCCTTGCTCCAGAAAATAAGCAGGTTTAGCTTCATTCAAGCAAACCATGGTAACGTCAAAACCTCTTTTATAAAAATAATTGCCAAGATTTGAAATTACACGTTCCGCACCGCCTCCATTGAGGCTATTGATGGCGAAAATCAATTTACGTTTCCTTACCATAACGCGGTAATTGTTTGAAATGCACTGCTGAAATTAAAGTACCGGATATCGAAGAGAAAATACTGCTTAAAATAGATATTCAATAATTCTCTTTTTTGAAGAGATGAATATTGGAAGTTCTTAATCGTCAAATTGAAATCGCTTATCATTCTTGATTTTCTAACTTTTGGATCTATCATGCTCCATATTCCACCATTGTGATAGCGATAACAAGCCATTACATCCGGAAGCACATAAATTTTTTTACCCGTATTGGCCACTGCATATAATTTCAAGAGCGTGTCTGTACCATATGTATCCAGGTACCAGCTTTGTGCTGTCACCTCCGTTACTTCCTTAATATTTCTCATCATCAAGGAACAAATCCTGGTTTCTTCTCTTTTCCCAAGCAAGACATCTTTGTAATCAAATTCTAGTGCTACCGGAGAATCTTTTACATAAACAATTTTATCCTGATCATCAATAACTTCGCTATGATGACAGCAGATTACATAATCATCATTTGCCTCCAAAAAATCTACCTGTTTTTGCAATTTCGAAGCGTCAGTCCAAAAATCATCACCATCGCACATGGCGACATACTTTCCTTTTGCCTGTGTTAAAACACCAATCTGATTTCTTATCGCACCTATATTTGTGTCATGAGTAATCAGTTTAATCATTTCAGGGTATTGCTTGCGATAAGCTTCAACAACTGCTTTCGTACCATCTGTAGACTTGTCTTCTCCTATAAGGATTTCGTACTTAAAATTTGTCTCCTGCATTAAAAACCCTTCTAATGCCTGAGCAATATATTTTTCATGATTATAGGTAATACAACAAACAGATACCATTAAGTCATGTTCAGATACAGCCATAGTATTTTAGTTAAAGAATTAGATAGCACCATTCTGCAATCCTGCAAACACAGGCTGCAAGTTATTTACAGAAATCATATGATTCAATTTTGCAGTTTCGCTAGGGTGATCATAATTTTGAACCCTCAAAATCACTCTTGTGATTAGGTCAAGATCACTACATGTTAAAGTGTGATAGAGTGGTAAACAAAGGATTCTTTTTGAAACAGAATCACATACCGGGAGGTAAGTCTGGGTAACATATGGTAATGTTGCTAATGATGGATAAAAGTATCTTCGACAGTAAACCTTTTCATTCTCCAGTGCCTTTAGGCATTTTAGCATTAACTCTTCGCTATTAAAAAGTACAGGGAAGTATGCATAATTGTAATCCAGATTTTCGTTTAACTTAGGGTACTTTGCTTCCAGATTGGATAATGCTTTCCAATAATAAAATGACAACAACCTCCTTTTATCCAAAATTTCATCTACTTCTTTAAGATTACATAACCCCATTGCAGCATGAAACTCACAGTTTTTGCCATTTATTCCCAGTTCAGAAAACTCGTCGGGGCCATCATGACCAAAATTTCTCATTAAGGCCATTTTCCGTAGTAACTCCGGACATTGAGTAAAAACAGCTCCTCCTTCAATGGTATGAAAGACCTTTGTAGCATGAAAACTAGTCGTACTTATATCTCCATAGGCGAACACTGATTTGTTTTTATATTTTGTACCAAAACAATGAGCAGCGTCATAGATCACCTTTAACGAATACCTGTCTGCTATTTCCTGTATGGCATCAATATCACAGGGATTTCCATACACATGTGTAGCAAGTATGGCCGATGTTTGAGGTGTTATTGCAGCTTCAATTTTTTTTGGATCTATGTTAAAGGTGCCCTCGTCAATATCCACAAAAACAGGTTTACATCCTTCCCACACAATACTATTTGTTGTAGCAACAAAAGAGAAAGGGGTAGTAATAATTTCACCCTTTAAGTCAAGTGCTTTAATGGCAAGTTGTAACGCCATTGTACCATTTGAAACAAAAAGCAAGTGCTTCACATCCAGATAATTCTTGAGCTTCAACTCAAGCTCATTTACCAATGGGCCATTGTTAGTAAGCCATTGACGTTCCCAAATGCTGTGAATGTATTCTTCAAATTCGTGAACTTTTGGAAGAAAAGGTTTGGTTACAGGTATCATCTCTTTAGGATTAATTGTTTAAAATCATGAATTGGTGCAAGTCTTAAAATTGTACTGCTGGCCAGATAAATCAGAGAGAAAAACAGACCATCTATTATAATTCTGGTAATGTCTGGTAACTGAAGAGTGCTAAAACATAACATATCTGCCATGTAGCACAATACTCCTGCAAAAGCAGATGTGGCAATAATTGGAATAATGTCAATAATTTGTTCCCGTATTGAATAATTGATCAGTTTACCACTATAAATTGAGTTGAGGTAATAACCTATAAAATTGAACATCAACTGGAAATACAATAACCCATATATCCCAAATGGGAAAACACACAAAATACCAACTATACAAATCGACTTCTTAATAAACTCAAGTTTCAATATCAGGTCACTCCTACCTTTCACCTTCAAAATATTGAGATTGTAAGCATGTAATGGGTACATAACACCTGCAATACATAGGATTTGAAAGTAGGGAACTGCCGGAACCCATTTGCTGGTCAGCAGAAACCTAAATAAGGGTTCTGCTACTACGGCCAGCAAAATCAAGATTGGGGCATTCCAGAAAATAACCTGTTGCATCAATTTTTTGTAGACCGCTTTCAGCCTTATATCATCATCTGAGATGGAAGCGAACATCGGATAGGTAACCTTATTTATTACTGCAGAGATGTTTGCAATAGGCAATTGACTAACAGAGTCGGCTCTTGAATAAAAGCCCAGTTGTACAACAGAATAATATTTACCAATAATTAATACATATATATTTTTATAAAGAATATCCAGCAACCCGGTTAAAGTCATTTTATAACCGAAATGAAAGTGTCTCTTAAAACATTCCTTACTGAATACCCAACTAGGTGTCCAGCCAGAATAGATCCAGTGCATTATTGTGGATAGGAAAGACTGAAATAAACCCATCCAAACCAAACTCCAAACACCGTAGCCCTTTAATGCTAAAAAAACGCCCAATAATCCTCCAATTAATACTGCAGGAATTTGAATTTTCATTTGAATTTTAAAATTCATCTCCTTTGTCAGTCGAGCATTCTGCACGCCAAAAAAAGCATTAATGATAAAGTCTAATGCATAAATCCTAAGAATCAACGTCAGTACATCCTGATGGTAAAATGACGATATCAAAGGAGCGCATAGGTAAACTATACCATATAAAATTATACTTCCTGCCAGATTAAAAAAGAATACTGTTGAGTAGTCATCCTGTCCTAAATCAGACGAGCGTATTAATGACGAGGCTAAACCACTTTCTAAAAGAGAATTTCCTACGGCAATAAATACAGTTAACATTGCAACAAGACCAAACTCGGCTGGCAACAAAATCCTGGCTAGTATGATTGTTATGCAGAAACCAATTAATTGCACACTAAATTGCTGCGTAAAATTCCAGATTAATCCAGAGATTGTTTTTTTTCTTAAGGACATGATAAAAGGTTTATTTTTGAAATGAGCCAGAATACCCCTGTTTGTGGAATCTGTAATTCCTTAAAAAATGAAGTATTGGTTTCTCCAAAAAGCGGGTTACCAGCCAGGCTACCCCTATCATAGAAATGATGCCTATAAAAATTACCAGGAATTCGTTAGAAATGTACTGACCTAACTTTCTCATCAGCACAAAACCTATGTTTTGATGCAACAGATATAATGGGTAAGATATGTAACCAAGAAACACGAAAGGTTTCCAGGTAAACATCTCCAATTTCCCATAAACAAATAAATAGAACAAGCAGAATATGAACAGAAACACACCAAAGCAGATTAAGGTTGGGTTCTCTACCACGCCTGCTAAGAAACAAAGCCCTATCAATACATGCTCATGCCAATCTCCCTTATCGTACTTTATCTTATAAAAAAGAATCCCCGCCAGAAAAAACATTCCATACTGTAAATTCAGAAAGTAAGCTCCAAATGGAAGCGTAAACAAACTATTGCTGATCATCAGGCTAAGCCATACCAGCGCAATCGTTCGCATTTTACTTAGCAATTTCATTTGAAACAAAACGCCCATAAAAGCGTAAAAGAATAACTCAGGTATCAACGACCAATAAGCTCCATCTACACTTTTTATGTTAAAAACTCCCTGGATCATCGTAAAATTCATTAAGAGCACGGAGATGCTGTTAGATTCCATTTTAGGATCCTGAGAAATGTTTACGATTAAAAAAGTTAAGCATACACAAATCCAATACGTTGGATATAATCTTGAAAACCTCTTGTAAGCAAAATCCTCTATTGAAGTTTTTCCCTGAAGTGACATGAAGATTACGAAGCCACTGATCATAAAAAATAGCTCTACACCATAACGACCAATATCCCAATCGAACTTTGCAGGATAATCATGACCAAAATTTAGTCTGAATTTAGATGTATAATGAAATACAACTACATTGAGCGCAGCGATTCCCCTTAAAACATCCAGTTCTTTCAAGCGTACCATAATTCTTAAAATTTTTAGTCATTTTGGTCGCTCTCAGACCTCGTTTAGTTAATTAGTTCTAGGCTATTTATCGCTACTTTTGTAGTTAAAACGCAGTTCAAACTATCAATTACAACAATCACTGTACTTTCTTGAACTTTAATAACATGCCCCTCTTTAAGGTTCATAAAACCCTCTTTAATTTTAACTCTATCACCAACTTCAAGGTGCTGAAAACTCATAACCTCGGTATCGGGAAATACTTCGAGGCAATGTTTTATCTCTTCTATAACACGATCTCTCACCTGTGCCGGTTTCCCCATGTAATACACAAAGTTCATTACGCCAAGAGTAACTCTTACTTTAAGTTCCTCCCGTGGGTTTATAAATACAAATACATACGAATTAAAAAGAGGTAACTCCACCTCTTTCACTCTATCAGCCCACTTATTTTTCACCTTTCTTACTGGACAATAGCTATTGATGCCTTGTAGTTTAAGTAACTCATCAACCTTTTTTTCCCATCTTGGGCGAGTGTAAATCACATACCATCTGCGTGGCATATTAGTTTTAATAGTGGATAGGTTTTCCATATCGTTTGTTTGAGAAAATTAACCAGAGAAGTATGGCCGGGTATAGCTTCGCTACCTCACTTACATGATATTTAGTAGCTTTTAAGAAAAATCCTGTTACTCACCGTTCATTTTTTGAATACATATCGGACATTTACCGATCTTCCACTACACCCAACGCACTACAACACGGCTACCTCTGCCTAAGCCGGATAAGCGTAGCCACCATACCTATAGGCATTTCTGTTCTCTTTTTTTGCATCATTAAACACAATCATTGGGTTCACCAACCTCCTATTCTCACAGATCTCTTCAAATATCGCCAGGTCATTTTTATTGGTATAATTGTACCTAACCAGGTAAATACTCGAATCAGCATATTCTGCCAAGGTAAAAGCATCAGCAACATGACCAACTGGAGAGGTATCCACAATAATATAATCAAACCGCTTTTTAAGCTCATGAAACAGTATCCTCAGCTTATGACTCATTAGAATCTCTGATGGGCTATCTGAGATCTCACCGCAACCAATCACATATAAATTATCTGATTGAGGTGCCTTTACTAAAATATCATCAAAGTGAATGCTTTCTGATTTCAGATACTCCGATAGTCCTACTTTTGCTTTTAAATTCATATTATTCAGCAAATCAGGTTTGCGTAAATCAAACTCAAGTATCACTACCTTTTTTTCAACTAATGATAAAGTGATGCCCAGGTTGATACTGAAAAATGTCTTGCCCTCACCCTTTGTGGTGGAGGTTACCAGCAGAACCTTATTGCTCCTGCTGGTATTCATAAATTGCAGGTTAGAACGGATGTACCTGAACAGCTCAGAGATCGTAGTACTCTTATCTTTATGAACCACAATAGACTCACCTATTGCTTTATGACTAAGTTCTCCAAGAATTTTACCGTTCATTGCAATGTATTCGATATCGTATATATCTTTAATCTTATTATTCATTTTATCCTTAACATAGATTACTGAAAAGGGAATACAAAGACCTGCCACCATGCCAAGCATATAAATTAACTGCACTTTAGGCTTAGCGGGATTCGGATCATAAGCAGGCCTATCGATGATTTGAGAAGTAGGTATCGTTGCTGATAAAGAAAGTTCTGTTTCTTCTCTTTTTTGAAGTAAATACTGATAAAGAGTAGTCTTAACACTTTGCTCTCTGTTTCTCTCCAAAAGTCCACGTTCTATAACCGGAACGCTGCTTAACTTTGCCGCAAACTGGGAACTTTTGCTGTTCAATTTATTTTTCTCTAAAGTTAACCCCCTTCTTATCATGTTAAGGTTCTCTAACAAATTAGATTTTAAACTGGTCAATTGGTCTGTAAGATTCACAACCAAAGGATTACTTAGACTGCTATTTTTTAACAATCTTTGTCTTTCAATCTGTAAATTATTATACTTCTCAGTAAGGCTCAATAAAGTAGGATCCTTTAATCCCAATGTACTTGGCACCAATTCAAATTCACTATCAGCATTTTTCAAGTAAGAAATTATAGATTGAATTAAGCTCAACTGTACCTCACTTGTAGAAAGCTGTTCATTATAGCTGCCCGATGATTGTAAGTTCATCTGTGCATCCGCACTCAGTTCCGTAATCCTATTATCTCTTTTATAATTCTCTACATCATGCTCAGCTCCAGATAAATTACTGGTTAACATTTTCAGTTTAGTATCTATAAACTTAATGGTATTTAACGCCATTATATTTTTATTGCTCACATTCTCCATATTATACCTATATATAAGTGTGTTTAGCAAATCTACACCACGTTGAGGTATAGCATCTAAAACACTCATCACAACAGTATTGGCATCCTTGATAACCGGTAAAATAACAAGACCACTTGAACTGTAAGCCTGAGCCAGGCCATACAGATTGACAAAACCAACATTTACAGTTTTATCTGAAACCTCAAAATTTGGTCCCTTTGTAACTACGATACTAAACTGAGGGCGGGTAATCGTACTGCCAAATCTGTAAATGGTCATCTTATCTTTTTCGCCAAGAATAAATTGATTCTCATTTAGTGCCTTTAAAGTAAGTTTTAATTTGTAAGCATTATCATTGAGTTTATTTACAACTACTTCCATTGGTAAAGTTTTACCGTACAACTCCTGTTTTTTAAGTGGAAGTTTATAAGAGTAGCTTACATTCATTTTGAGATCAGATAACACTTTATAAATCAAATCTCTGGACCGCATAACCTCCATCTCATCATCAACAGTCTTAGAAGTCCTAAACATATTAAGATCACTAAAAGCAGTCCCTTTTAAAAGACCATCTCCTTTTGAATCGTCCTGCACCAGCAATGTACTCGTTACTTTATATTTAGATACAGTAGCTTGAAGATAAAGCCAGGCTCCTCCAAGGCCTAAAACAAGTGCCAGCCCAAAGAAATACCAATACTTGGCATATTTCATAACCTGTATCTTTAAGTCTTGGTTGTTTGTCGGAATTTGTTTATTATAAGCCATCACAATAAGTTTTAATGATTTACACTACCTACTACTTGTTCAAAAATGTTGTAGCCAAAACAGCGACGGCAGATATTGCAGCAACTATAAGTGGCATTAATCGATTATTATTACTAACCTCTACAGATTTTGCCTTGTCAGGCTCTACATAAATCACATCATTTTGCTTTAAGTAGAAGTATGGGGAATTAAGAACTTCTTTACTATTCAGATTTACGCGTTCCATCTTTCTAGTTCCATCAACTTCTCTTATTAGCAAAACATTTTCTCGTTTTCCGTAAGGAGTCATATCACCAGCTAAACCAAGTGCTTCTAGCAGATTTATCTTTTCATTCGTTACAGTAAATGTGGATGGATGATTAACTTCACCTATAACCGTAACTCTGAAATTCATAAACTTTATATTTACAATCGCATTCTTAACGTACTTACTAAGTTCCTTCTCCATTAGCGCTTGCGCCTGACCTATTGTTAAACCTTCAAGTTTAACCTGGCCAAGTACCGGAAATTTTATAACACCATCACTACTCACTCTATATCCTTCTCTTTCATATACTCCATTAATTGTGGGGTTACTTGGAACAGATGCAAACAGAAGATTGGATTCGGGACTGGTGCTATTTACTGTAATGCCGAGTATATCATTTTTAAGAATGGTAGGCTCCCCTGCATCTAAAACTTGTGAAGTATTTTCATTTGTTCCTTTCAGATCACTGAAATAGACTAAATTCCTTTGTCTGGAACAACTACTTAATGTTATTGCCACTAAGTAACATAAGACGTATTTTAGATTCATAAAATGTAATTTAAGTTAAACACAATAAATGTTTGATTAAATACTATGATATGAATTTACATACTAATTATAATCTATGAATCATACTTTAACTAGTTGTGAATGATATTGTAAATATTTCACAGTTAATTTCACATACATGTGCAATGCTTTGCACAGGGAGGAGGTAGATTTTTTTTTTAAAAATACGGGAATTCTGTTCTACACCTCTATTCCGTTGATATCGGTAGTCAATGCCTCACTCATATAATCGAAAAAGGGTCGCATATTCTTAAAAGTTCGAACTGCTTCTTCAAGGAAGTTTTCTTTTAGAACTTCCTCATCAGTAAAATGCCTTACCAATAAGAACTGTTTATACCTCAACAGATCAATATTTTCATGATCTGCACTGAAGCCCTTAGGCGCAGTTTTTAATTGCTCTCCTTTCAAAGATTTGAAAGTTGCAACAAATGAATCACTAATCAGTATTTCCCTCAAAGGCGCGGCGTCAAAAGCAATATGCTCCCTTACTTGCTTTAAATCCTGTGCAGAAGGCCCCCAAAATCCACCCGCAATAAAGCTGTTGCCCTGCTCAATATGATAATAATATCCGCCTCTGCGATATTTCGTTGCACGTCTAAAGCTTCCACTCCAATACGTTTTGTAAGGTGTTTTATCCTTAGAAAACCGTGTATCTCTATAAATACGGTACACACTTTTCTTACCCGATGGAGTTTCTATTACATCATTGACATTAAGTTCTTTCAATAAACCTTCCGCAAAATCCTCAATAAGACCCTGTTCTTTTTGAAACTCTTCTTTACGCAAGCTAAACCACTCTCTATTGTTGTTGTCTTTTACTTGATTTAAAAAATCAAAACTTGAATCATATATCTGAGGTTTTGTAGGAAGCTTTGCCATTTTGCAAAGTTAATTTAATTACAAACTTTTTGCTCAGCATATTTAATTAACCGATAAATCCTATAATTAGTAAGCCCATTCTTGAAATAACAAAAAAGTATATAGGCTATAACTATAGGCTTAAACTTAAAACAACCGCAATGCAGGTTAAAACAAGGATGATAAAAACGGCCTTAAACCAGATATAGGTACTCATGAGATGTCATTTAAATTCACGCCACTTTAATACCCGAAATTAAATTAATGACGTACACATGCATAGTAAAAATCGACCGATTCCTATTTTTTCTTAGGCTCAATAATGGCTTTATAACCAGTTTCAAGAACTTCTCTAAGCAATTCCGTAGTATAGCTGTTAACATATAGGCAGATGTAAGGATATGCTTTATAATGAGGGGTAATGAAACAGCTCTCAGGATACTTTTCCAGAAAAGCTGCTCTACTTTCAAAATCTGTGCGGACTGCAAGCCATTCGCCATTTTCATGCAGCCTACAAAGTAGGTTTTTCTTAATCTTTATTGAAGGCGTATCGTAATGGGATAGACTATTTGAAGAATCTGGAAATTGCAACGCAATTTGTCTTACAGATTCAAAATCCGCAGGGTTGAAATTAATAGCCTTCATGTATATAAAGATAACAGAAGTAATAATCTTCTTATTACCTTTATTGCAAATGTCTAAAAAGATATATTTCATTAGTGGCTTAGGTGCTGATAGACGCGCTTTTAAAAGGCTTGTATTTCCGTTAGACTGTGAATTAATTCATTTAGATTGGATAACTGCTATAAAAAACGAAAGTCTTGAATCTTACGCCGATAGACTTGCTCTTTCTATCGATACCTCAACTCCATTTTATTTAATAGGTTTATCCTTCGGAGGCATGCTTGCTACTGAAATCGCAAAAAAGCTCAAACCTTTGCACACTTTTATAATATCAAGTACTCCCATATTTAAGGAATTGCCCTGGTATTATAGAATGGCAGGTAGTTTAAACCTGCAGAAGATTGTACCTGTTAGTTTGTTAAAACATGGCAACAACATTGGCCTAAAATTCTTGGGAGCCAAAACCAAAGAAGAAACTACACTATTAAAACAACTTGTTGCAGACAGTGATCCCATTTTTATCAAATGGGCATTAACGTGTATTTTAAATTGGAAAAATAATGAAAGACCACAAAATTTAACTCATATACATGGCACTACAGATAACATATTGCCCATCAGATATAACAATCCTGACATTATTATAGAAGGAGGTGGTCATTTCATGGTTTACGCTAATGCAGATGCTATTTCTAAATTGATCACAATCAAATTGAATTTAATATAAAACGATAATTAGATAGCTTTATTTATGCTAAAAGAATCTCTAAAAAAACTCTTAACCAGAGATCTAAACAAGGTTAAGTTTGAAATTGAACAATATCAGAATGACAGAAACATTTGGCGCGTCGAAAACTCGGTATCTAATTCGGCTGGCAATTTATGCCTTCACCTTGTAGGAAACCTGAAAACGTTTATTGGAGCAGAACTAGGTAAGACTGGTTACATCAGAAATAGAGATTTAGAATTTTCCTTAAAAGATGTACCTAGAAGTGAGTTAATAAAACAACTTGATGAAACCATTCAAGTGGTCATTGATTCAATTGATCAATTGAATCAAGAAGATCTTGAAAAAGATTATCCCGAAGTGAAGGTTTTAGAAGATGATAGATCTGTAAAATACATGCTTATCTATCTAAGTTCTCATCTGGCATATCATTTGGGCCAGATCAACTACCACAGGCGCTTATTGGATATTTAGTGTTCTGAACTCCTAATACTGAACAAATTGAATAAACACCTAAACTTGAATAATTATTAAATTAGTTCCAGTGCTTTTAAAGCATTTAGGCGTAACCTGAAAAGCCTTTAATGAGTAAGGAGATTATCTTATTGTAAACAAGTATGAAAAAGTTAGAACTAAACAATTTAGGTGTTCAAGAAATGAACTCAGTTGAAATGACAAAAACTGAAGGCGGCGGTATATTATGGAGCTCATTAGGTGCTTTATTAGGTAACGTTGGCGCAACAGTTAACTCAGTTCTTGGTGATACTTCTCAGTTTTTATCTAAGCAACTAGCTACTGTTTTTAGTTTAATCCGTACTCTATAGGGGGAGTTTAATAGTTGAAGGGCCGGACGATTAAATGTTTAAGCATTAAATTGTCCGGTCTTTTTTTGTTTCAGATATTTAACTAATCTGACTAATCAACAAAAATATCAATGGTACAAAAATAACAGCAGCTATAGTTAGTGGTTTCCAAATGGGTTTTGCCCTGTATTTTTTATCCGGCTTGATATTCCGTTTCCAAAACAATTCATACGTGATCAGCACCCCTAAGGCATTAATTATATATGTTAGCGGCATTCCTCCAGAAAAATAGTCCATAGCAAACCAAGATGCAGATGTATAAATGAAGCCAGTTAATATAACTAGCCAGCCTTTTCCACCAGCATCTTTACAATTCGAAGCCAACATGAAAGATCCAAAAAAAACAGAAAATAGAATTGAGAAAATGTATATCGTGTTTTGTGTGTAATAAGCCGGGGCATTGACATCATCCTCTATATTAACAGTCCATGGATTAGATAATTCTTCTACTTTTCGATTGTGAACTTCTTTAAATACTACTTCAAGGTTAGCTAAAGTATTTGCTGGAAGTTCAACATTCCTCTTTTGCAATTCATCAAATGCTAATCGAACCGCTTCTTCGGTATGTTTTTGGATTGTTAATGTAGTACATTAACTGATTATCATTTTTTTTAGATAAAAGTACTTCTAGAGCGCTCATACTGATATATCCTAAAGAATCTGTAATTTCAAAACTATACCTCTAAACATTAAAATTGTTTAAATTTATAGGTACTAATATAATTAAACTAATCAAAAACCGCATTAAACCTACTTTTTTAAAACAATCACTATGAGAATTTTATCAATTCTGACCTTGCTTGTAATTTTTGCTGGTTGTGAGTCTAAAAACAAATCAACCGAAACCCCACAATATACTATAACACATGTTGAAGGCAGCAAAAATCTTTACCTAATTACTAACGAATTTACCGGAGTGATCATCGCTCCAGATACGATGGCTAATACCCAAACAGACACTCAATTCATGCCATCTATACAAGACATCTTTAAAGCAGAATCCATCTTTAAGAAATGCTTAACAGGAAGCACTCCAGCTAAAGACGGCAGCCAAATAGATTCAACTATAATTAAGTCACCCTCCCAATACATCAGGCAATACGTTGGATACAAAAACAAGCAGGGTGAAAAAACCATTCTTTTAAACTGTTTTACCAAAGAATCTGTAAGTAAACAAGATTACTGGAAAAAGGACATCATAGTAATTACTGATGGAGGGAACAATTATTTCAGTATAAATGTTAACCTTACAAAAGAGAACTGCTCAAACTTTAATACCAATAGAAAGTCCTAATTCAATTATAATGTTAAAAGCTTTAAGGGCTTCTTTCTGATCTTGTATAGACAAATCTGGTCCTTCAAGACCAAAGCCCAATGGGGCCTTAAGCGGGCCCATTAAACTTCCTCCTTTATCACTACTTTATATTTAAAGTTCTTAAACATGATTAATACAGAACATGTTTAAGAACTTTAGACGACGACTATTTAATTGGTCTCAGAAAAAATATTTAAAAACTATATCTTAAACCAAACTGCATCTGAAAACGTGACGCAAAGAAGTCTTTAGAATATGTACTTGTATTATTTTGATCGAAATTATAGGTTGGATAAGCGCTTGCTGAACCAGTTTTAGCATTGATCAAACCAACACTTGCCATTGAATTATAAGTATTAGGTGAGAAATATTGAACACCCCAGTTCTTATTTAACAAGTTAGTTAAGTTAACAATATCATAAGTAAAAGTAAGCGTTTGCTTTTTAGCGCCATTCCCCACAACAATAATATCCTGAGAGAAACGGAAGTCCGCCTGCACATTCCATGGTGTACGTGCTCCATTACGCTCTGTAAACTGACCTCTCCTGGTCTTCAAATATTTGTCGCCATCAATGAATGCATCAAAGGCAGCAATTTGGTCTGCAGCTGAAACAGCTGGTCTGGCAGGTGTAGTAGCCGTAGCTGCTACAGCCGGTAAATCACTTACAATAAACTTAGATGTCTCGCCAGCTTTAGGAACATAAACCAAACTAACATTCTGGGCAGTTCCATCTATCGTTGTATTCAAGAATCCGTAAGAATAAGGAGAACCTGATTGTGCACTAAAAAATAGAGAAAAATTAGAGACATACTTGTTTTTTGAATCCCATGCATGCCTATAATTAACTGTAGAAACTATGCGGTTACGAATATCAAAGTTAGAATAAGCCAATCCAGGGTTATTAGGATTTAATGCTTGATTCAGCTGCCAGTTAGACTCCATAGAATTTCGGATACCATTGGTGATGTCTTTCGAATTTCCATAAGTATAAGCCGCCATTACATCTAATCCCACAGGGAATGATTTGCTGATTTGACCCGTGATACTGTAACGGTATCCCTGATTGGTGTTTGACAACAAATATGCGTTACTGTAACTAGGGTTAATCGCTGCCTTGGTATAAATAGGCTGTTCATGATTTACATCATAGGGATAATAGAACGCATTATCCACATAATTCACCTGTTGGAATTTCAAATCATGGATTACCTTAGTATAAATACCCTCAACAGTAAACTTCCACTGATTGTCTGTCTTATAATCAAATGCTAAACTTGTTCTCCAGGTTTTAGGCATTTTAAAATTGTTGTCAATTAAATCTACCTGAGTTTTACCATTAGGATCATTTACATTCACACCTGGTTGTTTTGCGGCATAACCTGCTTCACCAATTCCAGTTAATGCATCTCTAATTGGATCAGACCCGGGTGCTGGAGCAACTGGAGGATTAGATTTGTAATTGTAACTATTAAAATCCTGAGCACCATAAGTTGTTCCATTGTTATAATAAGCATAGCCTAACCATGCAAAGGGAACACGACCGGTAAATAATCCACTACCACCACGCAACACCATTTTTTGGTCTCCGTTAATATCGTAATTGAACCCTACTCGTGGAGAAACCTGAACCTGGCCTAAGTAGTCATTTTTAATGTCTTTAGGCTTGGTATAAGTAAAAGTTGTTCCATAATTCGGATCAACCGGCGCATTTGTAGTTTTATCACTTAACGACTGTTTGTTTGGTAAATCAGCCAGATCAAAACGCAGACCATAAGTTAATTTAAACTTATCTGTAACCTGAAATTGGTCCTCTCCGTATAAACTAAACATATTCAGCTTAAATTGTGCCGGAGGATTATTTAGAATGTAATCTCTGGTATTGTTTGCGTAATTGTAATTGGTACGGACACGTTTCGGTCTATTATTTAAAAAATCATCAATGTTTGCATAAGCAACACGACCGTTCCAAGAGTTTACAAAACCATAAGTGATGTTATACAACTCGTTGTGCGTACCGATAGTAAAGGTATGTTTTCCTTTAGTAAAGGTATAGTTATCCGTAAATTCAAAGGTTTTTTGCTTCATATTGAAGATACTCGCTTCACGGTCGGTACCCAAAAATATAGTACCACCTGCATGCCCTCCTATTTCAATTTGAGGAAGAGCCGGATTTGAAGTCGGATCTCTAAAATCATGAATACTTGAATATCCGATCACTAAGCTATTCGAAGCATCATTTGAAAGTCTGCTTTTTAGTTCAGCAACAGTCGAGCTCTGGTTATTGGTTTGCTTATAATCTATTCCGCCAAATCTAAAGTTTGCCTGATCGCGCTCCAGATTTGTAGCATTAGAAGTAATGGTGTTGTTACGGATTGTTAACTGGTTTTTATCATTGATATTCCAATCCAAACGATTAAAGAATTTATTGGATTTTGCATAAATATTATACGCATCCGAAGAGCCGGCATCAACACCGTAATTGTTTTTCATGTAATCAGTAATTAATGCAGCTTCACCGGCACTAATTACTTTCATATCAGATGAACCTGCCCCCAAAATCACAGGATCCTGACGTCGGGTTAATTCCTCATTGGTAAAAAAGAACAATTTATCTTTAATTAATGGCAAACCCAACCTGAAACCGGTCTGGTAATCGTGAAATGATGAGGGTTCTTTAGAATTGTCACCAATTTTATTTCTGCCAATTAATGAGGCATTACGGCCATAACCATAAACAGATCCGGAAACATCGTTAGTCCCCGAACGGGTTACTGCGTTTACGCTCCCGCCTGTAAAATTACCGATCTTCACATCATACGGAGCCAATAAAACTTGTACATCCTGAATAGCATCTATAGAAACCGGATTGGTTCTCGTGCTACTTCCCGGCATACCCGAACTACCACTTTGCCCCCCCAAAGATGGACTAAAGCCTATGGCATCATTATTAATAGCACCATCAATTGTTACATTGTTATACCTGAAATTAGTACCTACAAATGAGTTATCCTTACTGCCTTGCGGTGTCAATCTGGTTACATCTGTCAAGCTCCTGCTTACAGTCGGCAGCGTCTTTATTTGCTCTTCCCCGATATGCGTTCCCGTACCTATTTTTGTTCCGCCACGACTTCCGGAAATCATTACTTCTGCTAATTGTTGGCCCTCATCTTGCAATGTGAAATCAAGTCGCTGATCAATGCCCAAACTAAGATTGATGTTATTCTTTTCCTGTTTAGTATATCCAATGTAACTCACCGTAACTTTATACGGCCCGCCAGGATTTAAGTTATTTATTCTATAAGCCCCCTCCTCACTGGTTACAACACCATATTTTGTTCCTGTTGGCACATGTATAATCAATAAACTTGCACCAGGAATTGGAATGCCATTGGCATCACGAACTTTTCCATTCACACTTGATGTGGTAACCTGAGCATTAACGCCAAGTCCCACACACACAAGTAATAGTAGGGTTAGGCACTTCAGTTGAGTAATAAGTTTTGTGTTCATTCTGTTGATCTTATTTTTCTACAAAAAACGAGACACAACATGATGTTAATATTAAATTCACATTAATATGTAGTGGAATTAATACTAAATTAAAACGAGATTAAAACCGGATTAAAAACATGAGTGAGGGAATCCAAAGGCATCCAAAAAAAATCGAACTATGAATTTAAATTCGAAATTCCTCTCAACAAATCGTTAAACTAATATTAAAAAATTGTTAACAATCGCGATTTCCCCTCAACAAGATCATTTTAATTTGTAAAAAGCTTAGGCCTTTGTTAATGCGACCTTAATGCCTAAAATTACAAATACTGCACCTGAGATTTTGTTTAACCAGTTTTCAGCATTAGCATTACGGTTGAACAATTTGGCAACGCGGCCTCCCATCAGGGCAAGAAAAAAACACCAGATCAGTGCAATTAGAAAGATTGCTACTCCCAGAATAAGGTATGGAATTGGATTATGTCTTGCGGAAATCAAGATAAACTGAGGAAGAAAAGCCAGAAAAAATATAGCAATTTTAGGGTTCAATACATCGCTCAAAAAAGCGGTCCAAAACATCTTCCCTATCCCGGCATATTGAACCGGAGCTGATTTTAATTCTGTAGGCTCAGTTTTGCTCGAAAGCGCCTTGTACCCCATATAAATTAAATAAGCAGCTCCCAAATACTTAACAACCATAAATGCCAAAGCAGATTTTGCGAGTATTAACGACAGGCCAAATGCAGCAGCAAAGGTATGTACCAAAAGCCCCATACTAACTCCTATAGCAGAATATATACCTGCTTTTTTGCCGCCAGAAATACTTCTTGTTAAAACCAATATGGTATCAATTCCCGGCGTAATAATTATAATTATTGCGGATAATATAAAAGCGCTGAAATTATCGATACCGGTCATAATCAAAAGATTTGGTGTTCTTAAAAGGATTTCGCTAAAATAAAGTAAGAAACTGAAAATATTAAGAAAAAATCATCCTTTCTGCGCACCTTTGCGACTGCAAAAAAAAACATGAGTTTATCCCAACCATCAAATTCACCTAATCATACAATTCCATTCGGATGGATCGTTGGGATAACCAGTTTGGCCTTTGTAGTTGCCCAGCTGGATGTATCCATTGTTAATATTGCACTCCCGCCTATTGCCAAAACTTATCAAGCCAGTATTAGCACTTTGCAATGGGTTATTGATGCTTACACCCTTGCTTTTGCAGTACTAATGCTTTCGGCAGGCAACTTAAGTGACCTTCTGGGTGCAAAACGCATATTTCAACTCGGCATTTGCATCTTTGGAATAGCTTCAATCGGTTGTGGATTTGCAGGAAGTGCTGCTGTCCTCATTGGATTCAGGGTACTTCAAGGTGTAGGTGCTGCTACCATGATCCCCAGTTCACTTGCCATACTTAATCAGGCTTTTGCACATGATCCAGCTAAGCGTGTACGTGCTATAGGTTTATGGACAGCAGCTGGAAGCGCAGCAATAGCAGCAGGCCCTATTGTTGGCGGCTTACTCATTGAGATCAGCAATTGGCGCTATATTTTCTTTGTTAATGTACCACTTTGCCTGGCTGGTTTCCTTTTCAGTTTTCGCCTTATACAAAGTAAAGTATCGGTTAATAGGGGGTTTGATATTGCCGGTCAAATCACCTGGATGTTATCCATAACTGCATTAATTGCTGTAATTATCGAATGGCCAAATTATGGTTTTAATCACCCTGTAATATTTGGAGGTTTACTCTTCAGTGCAGTAATGTTGATCACCTTTCTATTAATCGAAAAAAAAGTAAAGCACCCCATGCTTCCACTTCATCTTTTCGATTCCCCGACTTTTAATGTACTCCTTTTACTTGGTGCTGTTTTAAATGGGGCCTATTATGGTACTGTTTTCACTTTAAGCTTATACCTACAAAACGTACTACATTATTCATCACTCCATGCAGGACTTGCTTTTCTGCCTTTAACCGTAGGGTTCGTTATTTCTAATCTTTTGAGTGGCCGAATCATTAATAGGTATGGCATAAGAAGGCCAATTTTAGTTGGATTAGTCATGTTTACGCTTGGATTTGCCGGATTGTTTATAGCTAAAGAAAACACACCTTATTGGCAACTATTCCTGCCCTTCCTTATAATTCCAATGGGAATGGGTCTCGCGGTACCTGCAATGACAACAGGTATTCTAGCCAGTGTAGATAAATCACTTTCGGGCACTGCATCAGCTGCATTGAACACAGTAAGGCAAGCTGCCGGAGCCATTGGAGTCGCAATTTTTGGAGCGATTGGTGTGGGCGGAAGTACTGCTGTATTGCATTCAATTTCTGTAAGCGCATCAATTACCATAGGTTCCACTTTAGCAGTAATTGCTTTGATTTTCAAGCATCTGAAAAACAAGAAATAGTGACCTAATCATCCTAACCGACCTGTCATTATTTCTTTTTTACTGAAAATATTTCAGTAAAAACCATACAAATCATGCACTTTGATTGAAAAACCGGCATTTGGCATGAGACTTGAAAAACACCTATTAGTTAAATTGTTATAAAATTAATTAACTATTATGGGATTAGCAGGATATTATTTAATAGCGGGAATCATGTTTGTAATCGGGCTTATTGTAAGCAACCGATTGAAGAGCAAATTTGCGGAATATAGTCAGGTGGGATTACGTAATGGCCTAAGTGGTAAAGAAATTGCAGAAAAGATGCTCCAGGATAACGGAATATATAATGTAAGAGTCATTTCAACTCCAGGCCACTTAAGCGACCATTACAATCCTGAAGATAGAACCGTAAACCTTAGCGAAGATGTTTATTACGGAAGAAGTGTTTCTGCAGCTGCTGTAGCAGCACACGAATGCGGTCATGCAGTGCAACATGCAACAGCATATAGTATGTTAAAATTCAGAAGTGCGATAGTTCCACTGGTAAACATCAGTTCACAACTGTCACAATGGATTATACTTATTGGATTGGGCTTTATGTTCGGAGCAGCCAATCCTACTGTATTGCTAATTGGAATTGTATTATTTGCGGTTACAACTGTCTTCACTGTAATTACACTACCAGTGGAGTATGACGCGAGTAACCGTGCTTTGCGCTGGCTTGAAAACAACAATATGACTACAGCTGCCGAACACGACCAAGCTGCCGACGCTTTAAAATGGGCCGCCAGAACTTATGTTGTAGCGGCAATCAGTTCAGTAGCTACACTATTGTACTATATATTACTTTTCGTAAACAGCAGGGATAGAAATTAATCTATCCCTATTGTTTATAAATTCTCTGCAATCCTTTTCACAGCATTTAACGCTGATTCCCAAGCCGAGACCACTCCTCGTCTTTCATTTTCTCCTAAGGGCTTACTTAGCTCTTCAACACCTTTTAAAACAGTATTTCCTTCGTTATTCTCAAGAGTATACGTAATTATGGATAACACCGCTTTAGCTTCCTTTCCATCAAATAACTGATGCTTCAATAACTCCTCAGTTCTAATATCCAAAATTTTACCATGAGTATATAAGGCTCCATTGTTGCCTTTCCAGCCTATAAAGCTATCTGCCTTCCAGTCCGAAACATACTCACCCCCCATTTGTCGGGTAATTTCAGGCTCGATAAATACACGCCAAACTTTTTCCGGGCTAGCGTTAATGTAAACAGATTGTTCAATTATCATAATTGCAAGTTTAATCAAAAAAGGAATTCAAATGTAATAAAGCATTCTAATATCTGGTACGACTGAACAAAGATGAACACATTGAACTATTTAAAAAATAATTTTAAATCACCTGTTGCTTTTTATCATTCGTCCTCGTTCTATGGGTAATAACGTTAATGGCCATTAACTAAGTACATTTTAATTTACAAAACCTTAAAAATGAAAACAACAAAAAACTACCTATCGCCAGTTGCTAAAACTTTAGTATTCGCCCTAACGTTAACTAGTATCTTCAGTTCATGTAAAAAGGACAAGGACAACCCGAACCCAACCCCTAAAGCTGCAAGTTTATCTATAATCCATGCAGCACCTGAATCTCCTGAACTTTCTTTCTTTGTTGATAAAGTAAAAAAGAACACAAAAGCTTTAACATACAATACTGTAATCGATTATCAATCGATCAATTCAGGTAAACGTGAACTAAGCGTAACAAAAAAAGATGTTGCCGATATTCTTGTTAAGTCGGAACTAACATTAGCACCTGATAAATCATACTCTGCATTCGTTGCCGACAAAACAGGTAATGCACTTGTAGTTGTTCTTGATGATCTTAGTGCACCAGCTACCGATAAAGCAAAAATCCGCTTCATCAATTTAAGTCCCGATGCAGGCAGCATTGACCTGGCTATTACCGGAAAAACCGAAGTTCTTTTAGCTAAAAAAGCGTTTAAGGAAGCTAGTGATTTCGCTAATACCACTGAAATTGGTGCCGAGATCAATTTCGAGATCAGAGAGAATGGCAAAACAACTGTACTTGCTACACTCCCAAAAGTTAAAATTGAAAAAGGGAAAATATACACCATCTACGCAAAAGGCATTAAAGCTGCTACAAATGACACTAAACTTGGCTTAACGGTTCTTACCAATAAATAACCACAAGTAATTTATGGGGTTGCTGTAACCTGTCTGGTTGCAACAACCCCATTTAAACCTTCTGTGTTTAAATCATCAGAAATGCGGACAATGGTTATATGCTAATCCTGTAAGAGTGCTAAGAAAACTCCCTAAGCTTAAAGAAATCATTACAGGCGTTGCTAATCAAAAAGATGCGTCGAAGGAAGTTATGTATAAAACCTATTACGGGTATCTGATGGCAGTAGTTATGCGCTACATCAATAACAGAAGTGATTCTGAGGAGCTTGTAAACGATACTTTTATCAAAATTTTCAATCACATTACGCAATTTCAGCTTTTAGAATCTGCCATTGATCCTGAGAAAACATTTAGGGGCTGGATGGCAAAGATTGCTTCACGCAACTGCATAGACTATCTCAGAAGAAAGAAAACTATAAACGGTGATTTCGATGATGTAGAAGAAGAAAAACACCCACAGATTTATAGTCGTGCCCTAGATCAGCTTTATGTGGAGGATATATTAAAATTACTAAATACGCTTCCCGAATCCCAAAGGATAATATTTAACATGTTCGAAATTGAGGGTTTCTCTCATGAGGAGATTTCAAGAACATTAAACATACCAGAAAACATCTGTAGAGTATACTTAGGAAGAGCTAAACAGAAATTAAGAAAACTTTACAATGAATCTTTAATAGTTGAGGATGGAACATACGGATAAAGGACTAGAGGTTATTAAATCGCTTTTACAAAATAACGAAGAAGCTTATAGAGAAGGTTCATGGGAATCATTTTCTAAACAGAAGCCAACTAAAAATAAACCAGTTGGATGGCTCTGGATTTCCGGAATTGCAGCCTCACTCCTCCTTATTGGTTTAGTTTTCTTGTGGAGTGATAATCCTCAACCTAAACAAGCTCAACTGGCAGAGATAAAAGTAAAACCTGTTCAACAGAAAGCCAAAGACGAAACACCATTATTTAAGTCCTATAAAGTCAAAGAAAAGCCATCTGTTAAGTCACTTGCTGCCGGTATACCTACCGAACAATACAAAGCTGAGCCAGAGCCTCAAAATACAACGATTGCTCAAACAACACCAAAACAAGACCGTAGCGATGCAAATCCTACAACCAGAAAGGAAAATAGAACCGCATATCCATTTTATCCACAACCAGAAAACAACACCAAAAAACATACAACTACGGCAGATAATTGGATGCTTGGAATGGCAATGGCAACAGACTTTAGCAATTCAAAAAAAGTAGGTCTTGCAGTTGAAGCAGTAGTAGGTTACGCACTTAACCCTAAAATAACCATAATGCTTGGTGCAGGATACCGTCAAACATCCGCCTTTAAAGAGAACGATGGCCAAACTTTGAGTGCTTCAAATGAAAAACAGTTAGAATCAGCAGCAGTTCGATTAACCGGGATTGAAGTTCCATTGGCATTAAGATATAACTTAAATAAACGCGTGTATGCTAAAGTTGGGGTTTCTGCCTTTGCAACTATAAAACAAAGTGGTGAGTTAACCTACCTTAGCTCAGTTTCGCATATAGAGAGCATCGTAGATCCAAATGGAGAAGTCTCTGATAAAACTGTTATTAGTGAAGTCAGATCAGTAGTAGATCTTGAAGACGAAAGCCGGGATAAAGGAAGCTACAAAAGCTTCATCAATATTTCTTTTGGATATAGGTATCCCCTACTAAAAAACAAAACGATTACCCTAGAACCTTTCATTAAGTTACCTATGCAAAGCTCTAAAATAGAAAACGTTAAGCTTTCTTCTGCAGGCTTAAGGCTTGGTATTGATTTTTAGAAGATTTAAATAGCCATTCATTGGTCAATATAGTTATGGGGTAATTTGTATATTTATCGGGCAAAACCAAACAGGCGATATTATTAAATGACACATACTTTAACGCTCAAACAAGACGACCACATAACCTTTCAATTATACGAAGCCTCAACTGATCCATTTAAAATAAAGAAACGTAGAAAAAGCTATCTAATAATGCTCACTATGGGCTTTTTCTTCATTCTGTTTAGTTATCTGAATGGAGACAACTTCTTATTTTATTATGCCATTTCCTGTACATTTTTGTTTGCAATTCTTGGCAATAGTTATTTAAGATGGCGTCATAAAAAGCACTATGTGAGTCATGTAAAAAACATTCGTAAAGGTATTTTTGATGAGCGTGTACAGATTGAAATCGGAGAAGGGGTAATAAAAATGGCAGACAAAACCGGCGACAGTCATCTTAAAATCTCTGAAATCAGCTTAGTTAACGAGATCACGGAGTTCTATTTTCTTAAAATTAGCACTGGACCGACATTCATATTGCCTAAAAGAAATATTGCATTAAATGAAGAGGTGAATACCATGATTAAAAACTATAATATTCCACATACAATCAACTTGGACTGGAAATGGAAATAGCTCTAACCTTCAAAAAAATGATTAAATTGCATATATAATAAATCATTTATTATGGAGACTGTAGATATCAATAACGACATTTCCTTACTCTATGTTACTGCTTCTTCTTTTCCTGATGGAGTAATGGCAGCACATCAGAAATTGCACTCCCTTTTTCCGCAAGCTACTAGGAGAAGTTACTTCGGGTTGTCACGCCCTGAACAAGGCGGAGGTATTATTTACAAGGCAGCAGCCGAAGAACTGATCCCTGGAGAAGCAATTGAACTTGGCTTAGAAACAATCACCATAAAAGCAGGTAAGTACCTATCTATTACAGTTACTGACTTTATGAAAGATTTACCTGCAGTAGGTAAAGCCTTTCAAGAATTGCTTGCTCAGCCAGACATTGATATGGAAGGATATTGTGTAGAAATGTATCCAAATCAAACCGATATAAAATGCATGGTAAGACTAAACTAACCAGTAAAGAACATTATCCTTACCTACTTCACTGCCGAAATTACTAATGCTGCATATTCTAAAGTAGACTCTCCTTCTTTATTTTTAGACTTAAACAATTCAGCTACCTCAGCCTTAATTTTCGCTATTGTAGTTTTATCAACGCCACTCAAGGCAGTAACAATTGGCCCACCCATATCCAACATAATCTCCCAATACCGATCGAAACTCTGATAATCGACTTTACCCCTTACCTCTTGACTTACGATACTTCTAAAGCCTACCTTTTTAAAAAGATCACCAATTAAATCCGGTTCGGCACAACGAAACATACCAGGAGCACCCGGCTGTGGAGAAGGAAGCGCGACATGCCTTTGAATAACACTCATTATTGTGGTAATCCAATCATTATGCTGAGGGCCATCCCAAACGGATGTCGACAGTTTACCACCTGCTTTCAAGACTCTATACATCTGCCTTGCCGCCAACATCATATCAGGAAAAAACATAAAGCCCATTCGGCAACTAATGGCATCAAAAGTATCTTCTTCAAAAGGAAGTTCACACACATCAGTCGTTAGAATCTCATAATTACTTAACCCCTTCATTTCAGCATTTTCTGCAGCAATAGTTACCATATCTTCTGCCAGATCAGTACCAATTACCTTCCCATTTGGTATTAAACCCGCTATGGTAAGCCCGGGCTCCCCCGTCCCTGCTGCAACATCCAAAACCTGATCATGATCCTTTAACTCAAGATTCTTAATAATGGCATCGCCCATAGGTTTCAGAAAATTCATAGTAAACTCATCCCATTTTTTCCACCCGGGAGAAAATTTGTTCCACGTCATCCTTTGCTGTTCGCGGATTTCTTCTGCTTGTGTTCCCATACGGATAAATATTTATTGCGCAGATAGTTAACTGCAAATAAAGTTACTTAAATTAATGGGCAAACACAATTAAAAGCCTCTACTGAGGATATTGAATCACAATATGTGATAATCTTTAATCACCCAAAGGACACATAAAACATATAATTTGTAAAGATTTGGAACTAAGAGAAATGATCGATACTTTTATCTACGAATTAATTCGTACAAACAATGAATCACCTCTTCTCACTACACTCTTAATATGAAACAGATAATAGTCATATTGGCACTTATCCTAATTGGTTTTGGTACACGGGCTCAAAAACTTACACGATCTGAAAGTAAGAAGATAGTTTCAGAATTAGAAAGAGCCTACGATTTGGATCAAAGCACAAGAAAAAGCTACAATCAATGTGCTTCTGAGCACAGTGCAAACTCTATGCACTGCGATGAATTTAGAAAGGCATTGATCTATCAAGATTCTTTAAACCAAAAAATAGTCTTTAACATCATTGACCAATATGGCTGGCTGTCGGTAAAGCATAGTTCTATAAAAGCAAATAAAGCTTTCTTCTATGTACTCCAGCATGCCCAGGTTCAAGCACAAATCAAATATGCTGATTTAGTGGATGTTGCATTTAAGCGGAAAGAAATTACACCTGTAGAATATGCATTTTTTGTTGATCGATTAAAAAGCAAACAAGGTAAAGCGCAAATCTATGGAACACAAGAAGCTACAGATAACCTTGGCAATTCCTATCTGTATCCTATTAAGGACTGGCATTTGTCGGATTCTTTAAGAAAGCAAATAGGTATGCCTACCCTGAAGGAATTTCTAAAGACTGATCATGCAAAATATTATGACTCTCCTAAACCAGACTTTAATAATCATGCAATCCTAATAGGCCATATATGGGATACTAGCAACAAGGGAATAGAAAAAGTTAATGTTTTGGTCGATTCAACTGTCATAGGAAAAACCGACTCAAATGGCTTCTTTATCTTGCTGGTAGATAAAGAAAAAGGCAAAACCATTACTATCACACTTCAAAAGGAAGGACTAAAGCAGATAAAATATCCAATAAAGGGAGAGCAGGATTTTTATGACATTTATGCTCAGCTACATAATAGTGTAAAAAAGGAATAGCAACTGTCTTTTAAGGCATTTACAATTAGGTAAAATATAAGTAATTATTGGGCTACAATAATAACATCTTCCTTCCCCGTTCCATCCATATTTATTGAATGAATAGAATTAGTACCATCGTCTAAAGTATAAAAGATCTTATTCAGTATCTTGTTATACCGAACTGTTTGAAAATGTTGTCCTTTGAAATGTGTCAGTAACTTTTCCGTTTTGGTTCGGTGATTTACAATAACTAAACGAAAATATGAACTCGCGACAATATTGTCCTCATCTATAATAACAGGGTCTGAATAAGATTTCGAATAATCCAACGTATCATTGGCAATTATAATCTTTTCCATCCCAGAACCATCCTTATTATAAAAGTAACATCCTTCCATGTTCAAGTTTAGCATCCATCTATTACTATCCACATCGGCCAAACCATACATTGAATATGCCCCTTCATTGGTCCGTTTGGAGATTGATTTGTCTTTTAAATTGATTCTATAAATATCAAACTTATGTGGTGCTTCGCTTGCTATCGGCGAATAACTCTTATACTCTCCGGCTTGTGTAAAATACACCGAATCCCCATTAACAGAAAAAATCGTTTCCATAACTAAAGCACTATCAGGAGTTAATTTCTCTAAATTACTACCATCCACATTACACAGAAATACTGCAGAATTCACATTTCCTCCCTTGCTTCCTACAAACACTAGCTTTTTCCCATCTTTACTGCAATTTGGATTAAAATACTGCATATCCACGCCATCACCAACGAGTAAGCTAGATTGCGTACCGTCAATATTGGCTTTGTACACAAGCATTCTAGCACTTTTCCTGAAAGTGTAAATAATACTTTTTCCATCTGGTGTGATGTCGAAACTACCAATCCCGAGACTAATTATTTGTTTGTCGTTACCGCAACCTGAAATCAATACGGTAAAAAAGATAAAAGGGGTTAAATAGAAGAGCATTTTTTTCATAGTACTAATATAGAAATTACCCCCTTAAAATGGTATCCAACCTTAGAAAAACTGGAACAAAAACAAACCCTATCCCGGAGCAAAGCCAAGCTTTCTCATTGAAGAGTAAAAAGAAATAAGTGCCACCCGCAATTGGACAGCACTTAAATACTATTTCATAGAATGAAAACCAATATGGTTGCCTTCAGTATCTTCGGCAACACCACAGAAACCATATTCTCCAAGAGACATCTTTTCTGCAATTACTTTGCCTCCTGCGGCTGCCACTCTGGAGAGTTCAACAGCACAATCTTCAGCATGAAAATAAACCATTATACCTCCAGCACCTGGCTTACTCATACTTGATTTAACTAATGTACCACTACTGCCCGGCCCCATCATATCTCCAGGAAATGCAAGCATTTCAAAGTAACAAGGGTCATCTTTATCCACTTTCATTGTATCTGGAGCCGCCAATTCAGATAGCTGAATCTGCAATACCGACTCATAGAATTTCTTAGCTCTGGCCAGGTCGTTTACACTGATTTCTGTCCAGACAAATGGGTTTTTAACTGTCATGATTCTAAGTTTTAATAATGGAATAGTTCCATTGATACTAAGTTCTTAAAATATAGCTTTAGTAATGAGGGGCAACTATGACAAAAGTCAGGGCAAATTGTGTCAATATAAACCTATACGTTCCACCCATTGTAATTCCGGATGCAGCTCTTGACTGCAAAATTCAATATGGATTACCCTACGCTTATTGTTATTTGTAGTACGACTAGAGCTATGCAGCAACAAAGGTTTCATAATCATTACGCCACCCTTGGGAACACCACAAACATGTTCGGTCTCTTTGCTCCAATCAATATCTTCAGGCCTATAAATATCTTTTAAATGAGAACCAGGAACAATTCTTAATGCCCCATTATTTTCATCTGTATCGTCAAGATGAATGCGAACAGTATATATCTGTTTTAGAATGTCCAAAGGAGGCTGAACCGAAAATTGATCTTGTTTAACCGTCCACTTAGTATAATCATCCAGTTCCACCTTTTTATCAACCGATATAGTCAGATCCTGATGATAGGAAACGAACCAGTTTGATTGTTCCGGCTTATCGAAATAAATCGACTTTATCACAAAATATCTAGAACCAAAAACACTTTTAATAAGTGTCTTAAATTCATCATTAAAGATAAGGTGAGCTACTGCAGGCACTTCCTTTAAAAACTGTCTAATTGCAAACAAATCAGCAGACTTTCTAAAGGTTTTTCTGGAAGTATCAGATTGATTAATGAGTTGAAGGATTTCTTCAACCTGTTCATCTGCAAACACATTAGTAATGGTGGTAAAACCTTGTTCCTCAATTTGAGCTTTGTACATATTCACATCTACCATGCTATCGAATATACAGATAGATTTGAATACTTAACATTTAGTTGTAACTACTGAGACTTTGTTTACGGTAAGGCCTTATGAGCGAGGCAATAATCTCTCTGATCGATTCATATTGACCGTATTCCTTCACATCTGGAAATTCGGCAATTAAGGCCTTAGTATTTGCAAAATAATAAGACCTGATATGATTATTAACTTTGTACGTTACATAGAATGCATTGAGCAGTCCTTTCCCTTTGTACAACTCGTTGTAATTTGGCAAACCAAGAATGTTATTATGCAATAATTCTAATAATACTGAATCTGCCTTTTCACTTAAAAGGAATTTTTTATAAGAATATTTTTCCCATTTCAGATTATTTCTCTCCGAATCAGGCCTACCACTCCTAAATTGCTCCAATCGTTTGTGATAGTAATTTGCCGCTAACTTCCCCTCCTTTTTAGTAAATACCACTGTACTTAAAAAACCACCTGGCTGTTGCTGAGAAAACCTAATCTCCAAATCATTGTCTGATTGATGTATATCTTTAAGTTCGTAAGCTCCATTAACAAATTCAAATTCCGGGCATTTGCAATCTCCACTAATTACTTCAAAAGGCCGAGATAGGGTGTCCTGCGCCTTCACAGTCAGGCTAAATACCGTCATTACTAAAGCTATTGTGGGAAGAATAAGATGTCGCATGTTGCAATTTATTCTTCTAATATAGTAAAAGCAACCTAGTTGATCAATTATAAGCAATGCTCATAATTACCCTTCACTCATCTCTTAAATTGGTAGCTTAAACCGACCAAATCAGAACGATTTGGATGCCTTATTATATATCACAGTATTCTTAATTATAATGGAGGTAAGCGCATTATCAGAAATATTGATCCCTACCACGTTTCTGTTTTCATCCAGCAATATGTTTCCAGGAATACTTGTAATGCCAAATCGTTTAACAATCTCAGCATCAAAGCCCTCTTTCAACTGTATATGCTGCCATATACCGATCTTATCTGCCTCTATAGCTTTTTTCATTGCGTTATTGTCTTTATCCAATGATAAAACTATCACTTCAATATTTCTAAGGTCTGCTTTTAAAAGCTCCTTACTATGAGCCCTGCAGGGTACGCACCACGAAGCCCATAGAGAGATATAAACAAACTTCTTATTACTTTTCTTTATCGCTTGTGCCAGTTCTGAGTTCTTAAGTAAGATGTTTTTGTAATCCTCACTCTTCATTGCCTCCACTTTAATCTTTAAGGATTCGACTAATTTATCGTGATATTCTTTGGCGTTTGCAGGTGGGGTAACAGAAAGTAGTTCTTTAAACTGACTTACACTCCAATTGTCTATCGATTGCACCAATATCCAATACACCATTGGGGCATAATAAATGCTGTTTTTTAGTGCATTCTTATAGAATCTAAAATTAGCCTCATCATATAAGGTCATACGTTCATTAGTAATGTCTAAACGGTTGAAATTCTTCTCGAAATCCTTATACTTTTTCGACTGTACAATTCTAATTGAGTCATGTATGTTTTGCCCTTCTTTATTAAAACGCAAATAGTCATCATGTAGCTTAGAACCTTTTAAGTTATCAATACGACCAAGAGAACTCCCCTTTTCAAAAGTTACATCAAAGCTAATCTCAGTACTTTGAGGTGATATAAAGAAAGGTAAACTCCTACTTTTACCATCATTAAAAATCAATCCACCAACCAGATAGTCGTCTTTTTTAAACCTAAACTTTAGTATTCTACCAGTTTTATCCAGCGGATCAATTCGGACTATATTGTTCGCGCCATTTTTTTGAACAACAAGTTCTGGCTTCTTATCCAGAAAAGAAGAATCGTTAAATGTTGCATTTACCAATACAGAATCATTTAACTGTTTGCCATGGCAAACTATTGAAAAAGCGAAACAAATAAGCGTTAATATAGATGTCTTCATTTACTAAAATTAAGTAATAGCAAAACAGTAAATACTTAATTAACAATCTTTAACATCAGTGTTAATTAATGTAAAAAACCTATATTGAGTTAATTTTTAAACCGACTAACCAAATATCTTTTTAGCGCTCTCATGAAAAATGTCTTATTGCTGTTGCTCCTGTGTTTTTGCACAACGTTAAAATCCTATGCCCAAAACAATGCTTCCATAAAGGGAACAATTATCGACTCTGCCACCAAAACACCGCTTAGCCTTTCTACTGTAGCGGTCGTAAATGCCCGGGATACCTCACTAGTGTCATATACGGTAACAAAAGATGACGGGACATTTCAACTCTCTCGACTGCCGACGACAAGGTCCTTAAAACTTATCGTATCCTATGTTGGGTACGAATCTCACAAGCGAATGATTGATTTAAAGCCAGGCCTTCTCGACCTTGGACTCCTTAAATTAACCAGCAGAAGCCTTGGCGAAATTGTGATCACAGGAGAACGATCGCCGGTAGTAATGAAAAAGGATACCATTGAGTTCAATGCAGAAGCCTTTAAAACCCGACCAAATGCTTTGGTTGAAGAACTGCTACGGCTGTTACCCGGTGTTCAGGTAAATGAGAACGGCGAAGTATTGGTTAACGGAAAAGGCACCAGCAGGATACTAATTGATGGTAAGGAGTTCTTCGGCACCAACCAGCTCATTGCCCTCAGAAACCTCGACGCTGAGATGATCGACAAAATCCAGGTATATCTCGATAGGGAAAACGACCCGGATCGTAAGATAAACGAGATCAATTTGCAAAACGTAATCAACCTGAAATTAAAAAGCGCCGTTAAAAAGAGTACCATAGGTAAGTTTATGGGCGGAATCGGTTCAAGAGAACGATACGAAACAAGCGGAATTATAAGCAGTTTTAGGGATACGCTACAGTTTAGTTTGATGGGAGCTGCCAATAATTTAAACAGTACTGGCTTTAGTCAGAACGATCTGCAAAGCATGGGCGGCTTCAACCGATCAGGCACCAACCAGGTAGATTATGGCAACTTCGGAGGGCAACAATCGGGTGGTTTTGTCAATGTAAAATCAGGCGGGATAAACATCAACAACGACTATGGCAAAAAGCTAAAACTTAACCTAGCCTATTTTTATGGGAATACAATTAACAACAATGAAACGAAAACCTTAAATGAACAGTCTCTGACCAACACTGTAATCACCTCACTCCTAACCGATCAGGCCAAACGGAATGCTACAACCCATTCATTAGGTGGCTTGGTAGAATGGAAACCAGACACTACCGAGAGCATTAGGTACCGTCCGGCACTTACCTTTTCTCCCGAACGGAACAGGTATTCCAGTTTTATTAAACAATCCAACTCTCAAATTCCGGCGCTAAGCGAAACTGATGGACGAAACAGAAGCTCCACCAGCAGAGATGCCTTTTCGCACGACTTTACCTATTACAAGAAATTTAAAAAAGGAAGATCTCTTACGGTTAACAACTTTTTAAATTTAAACGTTGGCAATACCCAAACCTACAACTACAACCAGCTTAGCTCTTTTTCTTCGGAGCTCGAATCGTCGCTATTCGATCGTTACATCACAAATAGCAGTAAAACCAGGGGGACTGGCTTATCTATTCTGTACAACCTTCCGCTAAGTAAAAAATTGACAGCCGAGCTATTCTCCAACAGCAGGTATTACTATTGGGCCGAGCCGCTTTATACCTTTGATATGAACAGTACATCAGGAAATTACGATCAGTTTCGTCCTGAACAAAGCAACGATTTTGAGCGCACAGGGTTCTTTCAAAATTTTAAGCCCCTACTCAATTACCAGATCACTAATCAGCTAAGGCTCAGAGTGGCGCTCGATTTGGAAATTCAGGATGTAAATAACAAGTTCAACACTTCAGTTAACGACATCAGACAACGTGCCACAGTCTTCTTCCCATCATTTTCTGTAGATTACAGTGGGTTTTCTATGACCTATGGCGAATGGGTTGATTTTCCATCCATCTACAATATGCAACCGCTTACTCGCGAACTCTCTACACAATATACTTTTGTAGGAAACCCGCAGCTAATGCCTAGCAGGCAACGGAATTTGAGGGCCAACTACTATAAGTACATTACATCACGGCTTTTGAGTATCAGCGGATATGCCAGTTCAATGTTTTCTGACAATAACTTTGTCCAAAAAGCAGTAATTGATGATAAAGGTTTTACTACTGCCACCTACGTAAATAAAGACGGTGGGAAATGGATAGACGGTGGCGGCTCAATCGGCAAGCAGTTTAAGAAATCGCAACACTGGCAAATAGGTACGCGAACAGCACTATCTGGTGGTTACAGTAGCCGAATCGTTTTCCTAAACAACGACGAGGCTAAACAGCGTTTCCGTACGTTTTCGATAACCCAGGATTTTAGTGTCAATTACAAATCGGTTGCGATGGTCAATTTCAGCTACATGTACCAACGATCATTGGTCGATTATATGAATCAGAACTTCAATAAAGTGTTAAATTATTCTCATATTCTGGGCAGTTCCGGGTCGTTCAGGCTTCCTAAGCGAATTGTAATTGATGCAAGGTATAGATTCATGTATAACCCTCAAATTGCTCAGGGTTTTCCAAAAAGCTCACATATTGTAAACCTAGCCTTATCTTTGCTTACACATAAAAAAGACCGTGGCCAGTTAAAGCTATCTGTTTATGACTTGCTGAACCAAAATATTTCGGTAAACAGGTATGGGAATTTGAACGCGCTGATTACTAAAGAACAGCTTATACTTAGGCGATATGTTATGCTAAATTATCAATACCGATTCAGCATCTTTAAAGCTAAGAATTAGATGGAGTGTTAAAACACTCGTTGTATGACTGACATGCGTGCACAAAAAGCCCCAGCAGCTATACTACTTAAAAGCAAGGTACAGTAAAGAAACACCCTGTCTGGGTAAAAGTATTTCTAGATTCGCAGCTCCATTTTTAATTTTAAGTATGGAAGGCTTTTCGAGCAAGGTTAGTTGACCAGCTTTTTCAAGCTGCTTGATTTGTAAAGCTGTTGGACTTACAGGCGAACCCATTTTTTTCCACACTTCATACGAATTGCTATGCGCATCATCAATGCGGTAATGCTTTAGCTGAACGGTTTGGGAAGGCAATCCCTTAAGCTGAATGTTAACTTTTTCAACGTTGCCCTTTTCATCAGCATCGTGATAATTCCACACCATAACTGCGGCAGATTTATTATCTCTTGATGCCAATGCACCAATATCTGTTTGAGCACCACGAATACCTGAGGCTAAAACACTATCAAGAGTATACATTCTGTTGGCATCAACCTTAACTAAATTTCCTCCCATAAATCCATACATCCTAAACACATTCAATACAGGTTTATCTACACCATTGGTTGCCAAATCCCTGAAACCATAGAACCAGGGTTGATTTTCAAATTCAAATGCCCAGGTAACCGCACCGATCAGGTTAGATTTCAATAAATGGGCAAGTTCATATTTTCGGGCAAATGATGCAGCAGTGTAACTGGAATACATGGTTCCATTACGATAAGCATTTTGAGGATCCGTAGCCATACCGCAAGCAGCACAACCTTCAGGGTCCGACTCGCCGATGACTACTGGAAGGTCTTTTAACTGCGGATAGCCCGCAATAACCTTTAAATTGTCATTAATGTTGCGAAGCTGATTGCGGATCCCCATGACAACCCTCCCGTTTTCTAATTTAGGTGATCCCTTGGCATGAAATAGAAGAAGATCAAGCGGTGCACCTATTTTTCCTGTTGCATAATTGGTTTCGAACAGACAATGTTTTATAAAAGCATCTTGAAATTTCATAGCACCTCCAGTGATGTCAGTCCCTCCTATTTTTGCCGTCGGCAAAGCCCGCTTAACTGCCTCAGCAGAATAATCATATAGTTTAAAAAACTCCTGCTGCGTTCCTTTCCAATATTGTGAATCAGGTTCGTTCCAAAGTTCCCAGTACCAGCTTTCTACTTCCTCCTTTCCATAACGTTCAACACTATGCTTTACCCATTGATAAATAAGCTCTGCCCACTTATTGTAGTCCTTAGGAGGATATGCCCAGCCAGTGAAAATATCACTGTACTTGTCGCCAGGTTTCCAGCTATGCTTGTAAGGCACAGGTTTACTGGACAGCGCCTCGGGCATAAAGCCAATTTGAGCCAGAGGTTTCATCCCTCTTTTGATATAAGTATCGAAAATACTGTCAATAATGGACCAGTTATAAACTGGATTTCCATTGGCGTCTTCAGTGTAAGCATTGGTTGACCCCCATTTTAAAGCCGCAACGCCATCTCCGGTTACCAATAAGCTATGTGCTCTGACAAATACTGGTACCGGACTTGCCGCTGCAATTTCGGTAAGTAGTTTCTTGCCGTCCCTCATATAGGTATAATTAGGCTCATCATATCCAAACCAAGCCCATAATGGTTTCATTGGTGTTATTGATTCTGAAAAGTTAACATCTATATTTACCGAGTTGTTTTTGTTAGTCTGAGCATATACTAGACTATTTAGGCCAAATATAATTACCAAAAATTGAATCTTTTTCATTGATACGATGGTTGCTTATTTGAGTCTAATTTTATTTTATGTTGCCAAAATGAACGTTCTCAAATGAAGTGGTGTTATCAAGTAACTGAATGGTAGTTGATGGGCCCAGATTTACCGGATAAGTCCATGATCGGAGTGCCCACACGATTTTTTTAGTTGGAGTAACTTCTATAGCCTGAACTGGAGCATTGTCCGGATCCAACTTACTATCCCACTGGTTAAACCAGTTATTTATAAGTGTATTGCCATTTGGTAGTCGTGTTGCAAGCTGTGGTGACGATACTTTATAATCAGGGATTTCATCTAAAAAATACTCCCAAATAACCTTTCCATTACGTGAAATCTCCTTGACGAACCGGTTATTGCTGGTGACCAGTATATTGCCATTTTTTAACTGTACGGCCGACCAGACACTTGGAACCTCCAGCGATAAAAGCTCATTGCCATTGCTATCATACTCACAGACTTTACCCAAATCCATATGAGCAACAAGAATGGCTCCTTCTTTTGTTAACCTTGCGTGTCTGATTTGACCGTGAGTACCACTTTTAAAGGGTAGTTTAAATTCTTTTTCAATCTTATTATTGTTAATGTTCATTACCAAAACTTTAGCTGGATTACCATTCTGAACAAATACAACATGATCATTACCGATAAGTTGCGCGGTATGCGTTTCAAATCCCTCAGGTGTATCGTATTTCCAGAGTACTTTTTTATTAGCGTTGATTAAAGTAATGCCATATTGATGAGCAAACAATACATTGCCATTCTTCATTAAAATGGCATCGCTAATTTCTCCCCTGCCCACTGTATCTATATATGACCAGGTTATTTTACCATCGCGCACGATATACATGTTGCGATCTTTGGCTTCACCGGCATAAAAGAAATCGAATTGTCCAAGTCCTTTTCCTGGTAATTTTTTTGGAGCTAAATGATTACCGGCTTTAGAATCACTAGTTTGAGCTATCGTCGTTTTACCTATGCTAACCACCAAGATTAGCATTAAACTGAACTGAATCCCGTAGTACATTTTAGAACATTTTGATGGTTTGAATTTCATAATAAAGCGTGTTATAAAGTGGGTAAAGCTAACTATCAAGGCCTAAATGCTCAGCCCAGAATATATCAGCATCAATTGTTTTGGTATCAAAATCAGTAATTGGATATTTAGCCTCAATTATCTTTAAAAGCATCGTCATAGATATTTGCCCCATCTCAAAAGCCCTTTGCCTGATATGAGAAATTGGCGTTTCAAGTAAATCTATCAGATCTACATTTGAAAAGCCAATAATTGACAATTCATCACTATCAATCTGTAACTTTTTTAGCGCCCTAAGGCATGACATGCTCAGCCTGTCTCCAGCTACAAATACTGCATCCGGACGCTGATCTAGCGCCATCAACTGTTTCATTGCAAATTCAGTTTCGCTATGGTCACTCCCTCCCGAAGGACAGAACTTGATCAATTCATCCCGCCATAAAATATGTTGATCCATTAATGCAGCTCTATATCCATTCATCCGCTCTTTACTAATTGACAGTTGTGGTGCAGTAGCTAAAAAAGCGATATCTTTTTTGCCATTTTCTATCAATTGCAAAATAGCCTTATAGGAACTTTCAAAATTATTGCAGATCACTTTATAAGTATCTATCTCATCTACAATTCTGTCAAAGAAAACAATAGGCAGTCCACTTTTATGCATTTGCTGAAGATGTGTATATTCTGTTGTGTTAGATGACATGGTAATAATCAGGCCATCAACAGAGCGGTTGGCCATATGGTTAACCACTTCAATTTCCTTATGATAGGAATCCTTAGTTTGCGAGATTATTGTATGATACCCCTCTTTGTCTGCTATTGATTCAATTCCTGATATTGCCTGTGAAAAGAAACTATTCGCTAAATCAGGAACAACTATGCCAATGGACTTACTTTTTTTGCTCCTCAGTCCCGCAGCCATTGGATTGGATTGATAATTTACACCCGCAGCGTAATCATTCACTATTTTTTTGGTCTTTTTACTAATTTCATAAGAATCGCGTAACGCTCTGGAGACCGTAGAAGGTGAAAGGTCGAGTGCCAATGCAATATCTTTTAAAGTTATAGGTTTATACATAAAACACGCTGGCTAAAACATGATGAATGTACTAAAAAACTACTATAGTACTAATAGAAATCAAACCAAAGCTTTCCTATAACCTTTGAATTTAACGCTATGTTTTTTTGACTCTGAGGCCCCATGGGGTCTGCCTTCGTAAATTTATTACCAATAGGAGCGATTGCATTTAAAAAACCTAAGTTTCCTTCCGGAAAAGGTGGATTTACATGAGCAATGAATGAGGTACGTTGCTTATCGGGTTTCAACATTTGCAAAAACAGGTCTGATTTATCGGTATATACCCTAAATGAAGCGTTACTAGCTGCTATTTCTGCCCAATATAAATTGGCATGATAGCCTTTAAATTCTGGGTAAACAAAAGTCTCACCAGTTATCGTATTATTGTAACTCTTTTCCCAAACGCTTGTGTTCACCCCTTTTAACCTGTTTTTCCAGGTTCTGTACGGCCCATCGCCCAACCAGCGCATCCCTGTTATTTTAGATTCATCGATATCAAATGTAATCCCATAAAAATTAGCTGTTCCCGTTTGTGTATAGTCATACTCCAGACATACCGGTTTCCCCAAAACAAATAGCCATTTGGCATTCAAAGTTGATTCACCTGTATAAGTGCTTTCCACTATGATTCCTCCATCTGCAGTTTTCATATGCTTAAAACTTTGTAGTGTCTGATTTACACCGGCAAGCTTTGGACCATTGCCAAAAGAAACCACCCCTTTGCTATTTTCAACAGTCTTTAAATAACCAGTTTGCGTATCAAAAGTGTAAATTATACCATTTTGCGTGACAACATAGACATTCTCCTTTTCCGAATCCGTAATGCTGCTTTTTTCTTTATCAAGCCTACTCAAATTCTTTTGTGCAATCTGAGCCGTAGTTTTAATTGGCCAGGCCCAGGTATAAATTTCTCTTCCCTCCTTGTTAGTAGCAATAAAACGCAATGCATCTGCATCTTTCCAATTGGGAGTAAGACCTAGCTTGAAACTACCTTTTTTTCCAGGTGCCAGTTCCGCTGATAACTTACCGGAAGAAATTGGAATAAATCCATTCTTCTTCTCCCCTGCCAAGGGGAATTTAACCAATTGCCAGCTGAAGTTGCACTCAGAAAGATTGGTATATAAATAGGTGTTTTCTAGCTCGACAACCACGTTTCTCGAACTGAAATCAGGTTTTTTTATCTGTACAGGACTCCAAACCTCCTTTATAGTATAGAAACTTCCCTCTTTTTCTCGGTGAGGCCCAACAATACCATCTGCCCCATGGTTTCCATCGGTATCTATACTGTCCTTTTTATCTCTTCTAACAACCCCTTCATCTGTTAAAGCCCACAGAAAACCGCCAGCATGCCTTGGATTTTGACGAATGAGCTTCCAATTGTCATCCAGACTTGCCCCATGCCCTCCGTCATAAAGGCCGTGGATCATTTCTGTATGTAGCAGGATATCCTGCTTTTTTGCAGCATTTTCGATGTAACTATATTCCGGATAGTGTTTCGTATCTATATTGTTAAAATTACTCCAGGGGTGAATCACTACCCGTTTTTGAGGGTCATAAAGTGCATAGTCATTATCTAGGTCAAAGTTAAATCCTCCTTCATTTCCATTGGCCCAAAATAGAATACTTGGATGGTTTACATCTCGAACAATCAGTTCTTTAACCAGCTTTCGCCCAACTGGAGTACCATAATGTTGTTGCCAACCGGTTAGTTCATCAACTACAAATAAGCCTATAGAATCACAAAGATCTAAGAATTCAGCGTCAGGTGGGTAGTGAGACATACGTACCGCGTTCATGTTCATTTCTTTCATGAGCATAATATCCTGAAGATGTACATTTCTACTTAACGTTCTGCCACTTTCCGGCCAAAAGCTGTGGCGATTTACTCCCTTTATTAGAATCTTTGTCCCATTTACATAAATCCCATCTGACTTCCTCACCTCTACGGTTCTGAATCCAAAGCGCTGGTTTAACACATGTACAATGCGTCCCTTCCTCATTATGCTCACTTGCGCCATGTAAAGATTTGGAAATTCAGGATTCCAAAGTACAGGTTTACTAAACTTGCCAGTCAATCTTATAGAATCAGCAGGTTTACTTATGTTATAACTTAATGGGGAACCAAATGCAGCCCCTTTTAATGTTGACAAGCGAACCGAAACTTTATCGCCCGATTGGACCTTAGCGGTAAACACGTCTATTCCAAAATTGCCATCAGCCCTGGCATCAATTGCAACACGGTCTATAAATGTCTTGGGCATTACCTTCAGGTAAACAGGGCGAAAAATACCCCCAAATGCCCAGAAATCGCCTTCACGCTCAGCGTTATTTACAGTAGCATCAGCGCTCTGCTTACTTACCGTTACTTCCAGTACATTATCGGCATCAAATTTCAATAAATTACTTACAGGATAATTGAAACGATAAAAGCTACCCTGATGTATAGCGCCAGCCAGTTGACCATTAATCTTGACTTCGGCATCAGTCATCACCCCTTCAAAAACGAGCTGAATCTCCTTATCTGACCATGATTTATCTGCTTTAAAATGATGACGGTACAATCCCTGCTCATCGGATTTTTTCTTATCATGGCCATAATTATAACCGCCAAATCCTTGCAGTTCCCATTGAGATGGAACAGCTATTTCGGTCCATTTGCCACTATTCATTCCTTTGGTACAAAAGAATTCCCAGTTAACAGTATGATCTTTATCAATCCCTGATAAGTAGATAAGTTTGCTTTGTTGTGCAGAAGCCTTGACAGCAAACACACCTATAAGACATAAAGCAGATAGAATAATTCGTTTCATGATGTTAAATTCAAAGATTATGGAACCAATTTATATAGGGCACCCTTATCGCTTTCCAGCAAAACTGTAAGCATATAGATATCACCTTTTAGGTCTTCTCCAAAACTATAGATATGCCAGTATCCCGCATCCCTTGAAATTGACATTTTTGTTCGTACCCATTTGTTATCAGAACCTTTGGAAAGGTTCCACACCGGCCCCATGAAATCGGCAAAAACATATTTGCCATTTAGGGATGGAATTGCCTTACCATGATAAACATAGCCTCCGGTAATACTTATGCCTTCTGTATGCGGGTACTCCATAATCGGAAGAATGTGATCTTTAGGCTGAGGATCATTTGGCCTGTAGGAATGTAATCCTTCAAAAGTGCGCCAGCCATAATTGCCGCCTTTTGTAACCAAGTCTACTTCCTCATACTTATCCTGCCCCACATCTCCGGCAAAAAGCTGATTGGTTTTACTATCAAAACTAAAACGCCATGGATTTCTAAACCCATAGGCATAAATCTCAGGTCGCGCGTCAGCAGCATTTACAAATGGATTATCCGCAGGAATTGCGTAAGGTTCCTTATTTACATCAATTCTACTTATTTTACCAAGGAGATTTGTTAGGTTCTGTGCGTTCCCATATTCCCCATGCATATCATTCTGTCCACCACCATCTCCGATAGAGATATAAAGAAAACCATCAGCTCCAAACTGCAAACAACCACCGTTATGATTTGATTGCGGTTGGTCAGCAATTAGCACTTGACGCATTTTAGTCTCATCGGCAATCCTGCCGTTAGTCTTAGATACAGTATACTCCCTTACCTCAGACTGGTGATCTGTTCCTTTGCCTTTTGCCGAAGAAACGCTACAGTATATATAGAATTTGCCATTGGTTGCATAATCCGGGTGAAACGTCAGACCAAGTAGTCCGCGTTCCTCGTAACCTTCCTTTTTTAGAACTTCGCCGGAGATATCAAGAAAGGGAGTTTGAATTAGTTTACCATTTTCAATGATACGTATGCGTCCTTCCTGCTCACAAACAAAAAGTAAGTTTGGCTCTTTTTTAGTAACAGCCATTGCCGTTGGATGCGACAATTCATCTGTAATCAGTTTTAATTTAACAGGGTCAGTTTTAGCGGTTTTTTGTCCAAACGTAGCAACAGGGACTACTAAAACAAAAAGAATAGGCAATAAAAACTCATTTAATCTCATTCGGCTTCATATTTGGTCAAGTTGCTTGAGGGTGTAATAACTTACAATCTCCTTCAATTCCAATACGATATTAAGAAGATTAATGCCCTTTTTACTTAATCAGACTATAAAAATCTACGCAATCGTTGCCGAAAAGCTATAATTGATGCTGAATACTAAAGAACAGCTTATACTTAGGCGATATGTTATGCTAAATTATCAATACCGATTCAGCATCTTTAAAGCTAAGAATTAATTATACCTGTGTTTCTCCCCTAAAACTGGGCTGCCCTAAAAATGTATGCAAAGTCGATAATTAAAAGAAGGTCTTTTATTCTCCTAATAAACCTTCAATTTCAGACTTAAGAAGAGGAAGATGCTGAAAAACAATAGACCATATGATTTCATCTGAGACTGTATCATAACCATGTATAATTCTATTCCGCGTATCAACCATTTGCCTAGTATTACTTAATGATATATTCGGTTCAATTTGAAGTATACGATTCATAGCTTCACCAATGATTTCAATATTACGCTCCACAGCTCTTTTTGTTTTCAGATCTCGTTCGTATATTTCAAACTCTACAGTGTCTTCTTCAAAAAAACTTTCAATTTCCACAATTGCGTTTAGCATATCATAAAGCCAAACATATACTTTATCATCCATATACTAATTGTCGCTGTTTCTCTATTTCTCTGTTAAAATAAGGATTTTTCAAAGCCTTATACTCCAATAAATCGACTGGCCGTTTAAAAATATCTTCGAGAGAAAATTTCAGATTGTAATAATTGTTAGCATAATCCTCAATCTTAATTTTATCAAAATTGACTATCAGATCAATATCGCTAGAATCCTTAAATCCATCTGTAAGAACAGAGCCAAATGCATATAATTGATTCACATTATACTTAATGCAAAGCTCTCGTATGTCATTTTGATATTTTTCCAGCAGATTCATATGTCTAAACGTCCTATACAAAAATACACTATTTCCAGCTAAAATACTTTAAATAGTGAATAGCTATTTTTGAGAACATCATGTCTGTGTTAGTTTTAATTGTTTACGAGATGTGCAGATATGGCTATATCAGTCATGTAAGGCATATTGTGTGTGTACAGTTTCCATTGCCGCTCGGACGTCATAACCCATGCATCAGAAGTAGTCTTCTTGTTCTTTACCATGCCAACAAAAGGTTGGTAAATAAAGGCGGTTTTCCTGAAACGCTTTCCTGGAACAAGTTCAATATTTCCAGACAATTGCATAAATCGCTGATTTATTGAGTTTGTTAGCCATTCAATGCTGACGAAAAAAGTTTTACCCGGAATCCTGATTTTGTACTTCCTAAGATCAATCTTAACAATTGGGTTCGACCGGTTTTTAACCTCCAGCGGCTCGCTAATTAATGAAGCACCGGGAGCGCCGGTCAAGCTGTCAACGTCGTATATATGTAGCAGGAAGGTTGTATTAGTCGGTTCAACTATTCGAGATTCCACAACGTTAGCAGGTATAATCAATCTACCCAGCTCTACCTGCTGCAATATGCTGCCAGCTTTTTCAGTACTGAATTTCTGTGCGGCCTGTAAATAGTTAAACTGTTCATTTACCTTTTGAAAGCCGATATAAAAACAAACGCTATCCTTGTGAATTCCATTTAGAATCAGGTTTTCCTGAGCCACCGTAGCAAGAGTGCTAAACATGATGCTGACAAATAGTAGGTATCTCATAATTAATTGACTACAATTTTTATCGCCGGAACAATATTGACTTTTATCCATTTTGAGCCCGGAACAAGTGGTAATGACCAGCCTTCGTTATCCTTTGGACGCCCGATGCTGACAAATGGCTGGTACATTATTTCGTAATATTCAGGAGATTTACGCTCTTCAATACTACCGGCTCCAATGGTATATCTAGAGATATAATACCGTTCATTATAAGGAATTGGGATCGTTTCAATCCCCACAAAAAATGGATTGCTGGTAATGGAAATATTGTACTTACTAACGTCGACTCTGATCTCACTGTTATTCAAATCATGAACCTCAATGGTATCCAGGCAGATTCTTTCTCCGGGACCTTTAGTCTCAGGATTTTCATTGTAAATGTTAATTCTAAATCTGGTTTCAGTTGAGAAAGGAAAATTAGTCAAATTCCTATTAATCCAGATTTCTTTCAAATATTGATGCGTGGCTGGCATTTCAAATCTTTTTGCAAGTTGCCCACCGTTATTTCTGAAATACAAATGAGTACCGATATTGTAACTCCTAACCATCAGTTCCTTGCGTTTGTCGCTGATGTTTACTTCCTTTAGCGTTTTTATATCTTCTTGCAGGTAAACTTCCGATGATGCAATCAAGTCACTTACTGCCAACTTTAGGGGCAGATACCCTACTGCCACAAATAGTAAAGTATCTTTCGCGCCTTTTTCGATCCTTTTAAGTTTAAAGACCCCATTAGCATCAGCATTTGTACCTTTTTTGTATTAAGGAATGTCACTGTAGCAAATGGTACAGCCTCCTCTGTTCTTTCATTTATTACTTTGCCCGTTAACGTATTTTGAGCATATGCACTAGTAAAAGAAGATAAGAGTATGAATAAAAAGTAGTTGAGAGCTTTCATACGACCACATATAATTTGATATCTTTAACCTAAGAAGTATTATTTAAATCGCTTCGCCTTTTTTCATTTTCTCCAGTTGTTGGGTTGCTTCGTTCTGGATTTGAGGAACTGCACAATTTTCAATAAATTGATTCATAGCTTTAATTGCCGCGTCTTTCTGTCCTAATTTATAAAGTATAAGCGCATTGGTTTTATAATACCCGGGAGTTTCCTTGTTTACTTTAGCAACCAATATTTCCGACCATTCTAAAGCATTTTTAATATACTTTTCATCAGGGCACATTACTAGAACCGTATTTGCGTAGCTATTTAATTGTTCCAAGTCTATTATCTTTTCATCAAAAGCTTCAGAAACCGATCCACAGAAATTACCCCAGTCATTAAGGCCTTGATAATAGAATGGCTTCGCGTTTACGATTATTTCATTCGAAAATGGCGCATAATTAATATCTAATTTTTCTTTAATCGCAGCCCAATTAACATCCTTAATAATTTCACCAGAGTAGAGAACAAGTGTACCACCATAACTTGTCTTCTTTCCATTAATTCTTGTCATTGGCAATACGATTTCGTCGTATGCAATTACTTGTAAAAGCTCAGCGCTTTTATTTTTGCCCAACAATGAATCTATAGCTGCTTGATGAGTAAGTAAAAAGTTAAACCCAATATCAGAGCTCTTACTTGTGGCTATGGCAATAAATTCAAGGTTTTGCTTTTTAAGCCAGCCTCTATCTACAGCAAGATAACTGTTAATAAAAACACCGGTTGAGTCTAAATCACGCGCACTCTTTGCAACGCTGATGAGGTCTAAAAGAAATGTGCTGTCCCTATTACCCTTCTTATATTGGTTTTTAAGGGTTATGTATTGACTTTTTGGCTCCAGCGCTATGCGCGATTTTTCCAAAAATTCTTTGGCAGTTAAGCCTCCGCCTTTAATGAAATGCATTAAAGTACCCTCCGGACTAAAAAAGAAATACGTTGGATAAGAACCGACATTGTATTGTGTCTGGAAAACCTCCACCTGCTTATACCATCTTTTAACGGTAATCGGATCCTTTTTTGTCTTGTCGAACTGAACCTTAACATTTATAAAGTTTTCATTAAAAAATGCGCCCAATTCCTTATCCGGAAAGATGTTTTTTTCCATTATTTTGCATGGTACGCACCATGTTGTGTACGCATCTACAAAGATCATTTTCTTTTCTTTTTTCGCTTTTTCTTTAACCTGAGACCATGTAAGTTTTTTTTCAAATTGTATCCCCACTGATTCTTGAGCCTTAGTCTCAAGACTGAATAGAATGATTAGGGCGGCAAAGTAATGCTTCATACCATGCATTATTTTTAACCGCTGAGAGTGAGTTAATTTAATTATCATAAGAATATTATTTGGTTACTTAAAGCTATGATAATTGAGCATTAAAACCTTACAAAACATAAATATTGATCGCAACTATGTTCCTGTTTCTCATCCAGCAATATGTTCTCAGGAATACTTGCAATGCCAAATCATTTGACAATCTCAGCATTAACCATAAAACATGTATCCATTGCCTTTAGCAAGGCAATGCAGATAACCTGTTAAAGACTGTTAAAGTAAAAGCATCCAACCATTAGATTGTTATATTTAGCTATGAAACAGCCGAAGTGTAAAAAACTAGTTCCCTTTCTTTTGCTCATCCTCCTTTCTTCTAAATTATTTGCTCAAGAAATAGAAATAATTAACAAACTCAACAACGTTATTAAGCCTATTAACACACTAAAACCTGATACCAGCTTTACTGATATTGATTTCCTATCCAAAGTCCTTAGTACAAAGGAAATAATAGCGCTTGGGGAAGTTACCCATGGAACCAAAGAAGTATATGCCTATAAGGATAGGCTAATTCGCTATTTGGTTTCTAATCTTAATTACAAAACCATTGCTTTTGAAGCAGATTACACAGCACTAGAGATAATAGACAATTATATAAATGGCTCGATTGATAGTACTGCTATGAGTCCTAATTACAAACCCCTATTTCTGTGGCTAAGAGCATACAACAAAACAAAGAGCGAGCAAAATAAAGTACATGTGTATGGCTTAGAAATAAGGGAATTCAGTGGTGCGATTGATAAAATATTGGATTCAAACAAGGATATTAATCAGCCTGATAGAGAAGTTCTATTAAAAATTAAAAACGCGCAATTTGATAAAATCGAAAAAGAGAACCTTGATAATTTCAGAATGGTTTGTACTCGTTTACCGAAAAATTTGAACAGCAAAATGCTGATTCAGTTAATAGACAATTACCACAATTTTATTGGTATTAATAGCAAAATAGGTTTTAGAGATAAATACCTGGCAGAAAACTTAATTGCAATAAAAGAAAGTACAAATGATAAAAAACTAATCATTTGGGCACACAATGGGCACGTTGCTAAAACTTCCCTATACAATAAACCTCCAATGGGAGAATATCTTAATAGAGATTACAGTGATAAATATTATGTAATTGCCACTGATATAAACAAAGGAAATGTTAGTGTAAGAATACCTGCTACTAAAAACAAACCTATTTCTGATTGGCAACCTTTATACTACCCCGAAGTAAGTTCTAAAAATGGTTACGAGTACTATTTTAAGCAATGCAAATACAAAAACTTTATTTTAGATGTCCATGAAGCTATTACTGACAATCAATTAAGTTCTTTTTTAACGCAACAAAAAGAAATGAGAATGATAGGTGGTTTAAGTTTTCCAGTAAATAAAAATTTATCAATAGCTAATAATTTTGATATGATTGTTTATTTTGACGAAACAAATAGTATCTAACTTTTGATAAATGATTCAAATATTACTTGTTATAAATAGCCTAATTTTTTTCTGCCTTGCGGCTATTCATGTCTACTGGGCACTAGGTGGCAAATGGGGAGAAAATGCAGTCGTTCCGACTAATGGCAATGGTAAGAAACTATTCAATCCTGGAGTTATGGGTACACTTATAGTTGCATTAGGATTGCTATTATTCATGCTAACGGACCTTGCCTACAGCGGTTTGATAAAATTTGAATTAAATAAAAACACAATGAATTACGCTATTACAGCTATTGGTGCAATTTTTCTCGTTCGCGCAATTGGCAATTTTAACAATGTAGGATTTACTAAAAGACGTACACAAAGCGTATTTGCAAAAATGGATACTCGATATTACGCCCCACTTTGTCTATTCATTGGTGTAACTCACTTATTGGCCCTTTATCTATATTTGTAATCCCGCGCTTAAAAAAGAGGGAACTTTTACTATGCAAGAACCTATTCATAAAAATTACAAGATTGCCGCCTACCTACTCTTTACAGCATCAGCAGTTACATTAATAAATCATATTCTGCATTATGCTAAGCATATTGCCACAGGCAATCTCGTACTTGAAACCGCACTCTTAATTGCTATTTTAGGGTATTTTGCTCTTTTAGGTAAGGACTGGTTAAAATGGGTACTCACCTTTATCACAGTAATAAGCGTGTTTGCTTTACAACCCGTTTTAAAGGATTTTGATACTTATCCAGTTTATGGAATACTCAGTGTTATAGCCTGCTCTTTACAGATTATCGCTATGCCATTTTTGTTTTTGGCACCTAGGATGGAATAATATTTATTTATTAGTTGCTACAATCGCAATACCGCTTGCTACTCCACTAGTGGCACTATTACCAAGAGGAAGATTTACTGAGGTGCCATTTTTCCAATATTTAGCTTTAGCACCATCTACACCCGCCACATACACATCCGTCCCAAGTACAGCAATAGCATTTGCCCTACCACTACCAAGATCAACAGGCGTGCCGTTTTTCCAATATTTCGCCGTCTCTATGGATCCGGTTCTTTCTCCCCCAGCAACATATACATCATTACCAACAACAACAATTGAATTGGCATATGAATCATTATTGCCATCTCCAAGATTTACCGAAGTGCCATTTTTCCAATACTTGGCGATCAATGTCAATCCAACTTTTTCATATCCCGCTACATATACGTCGGTCCCAACAACGGTAATTGATGCCGCAGACGCTTCGTTATTTCCATTGGTAAGACTAACTGCTGCGCCGTTTTTCCAATATTTAGCTATAGCGTAAGTGCCAGTGGTTTCATAACCTGCAACATATACGTCGGTTCCTTTTACAAAAATGCTAAGTGCAGTTCCTGCAGTAGCTTTGGTACTGCTAAGGTTTACAATCGTTCCATTTTTCCAGTAAGCTACAACGCCTTTATGTCGGTCGTATCCACAAACATATACATCATTATTGCTTATGGCTATACCGTTTCCTCGGGAAGTTGGTTCAGCAATACTTACCGCCGTACTATTTTTAAAATATCCCGCTTTACTAGTATAAGAGCCAAAAGAAATACCAGGCTCGTTTAATGTAGCAGCTATATATATGTCATCACCAGAAATTGCTATCGCATTCCCTCTGCCAAGATTGCCGCCAAGATTAACGCTCGTTCCATTTTTCCAGCATTTGATTGTAGCGGAATATGTAGTCTGCCCATCTACAACACCTGCTGGTGAAGTTTCATACCCAACCACATAAATGTTTGGAGGGTCCTTTACAACCTCTTTCTCTTCTTCTACTTTAGGCGATACAGGAGCCTCTGAAGATCCTTTTTTACATGAGAAAAGAATCAATGAAAAAATAATTATTAGGAAGGATTTAGGTAAGATTAGAGTTTTCATAAGATTTATTTTTGGTCGAAGTATTTAACATCAAAGCTGTCATTGTAAATGCCAATTGAATAGCTTCTTTTCCCTTCAAGTGGTGCGTTTAAAACAAAGAAGCCTTTTCTTTCTTTGTCGTCTGACACTAACTTATAGCTGTACGCAAACGACCCACCCTTTACAGGACCATAAACAGTTGACCTATCACTATTCAAGTAGATATCCCCCACTATTTCGTCGTGATAATATTCTAAGCCAGCCGTCCAATTGTAATCGACGAATATTTTGGGAGTATTGCTTTCTTTTTTACACGCATTACAGCACACAGTAATCATGAATACTGTAATTAAGTAGATTAGCTTTTTCATATGCTGACAGGTTAACAGGGTTTGAATCCTGTTACCAAAAGTATATATTAAGGGCAATTGGAAAAATGACTAGAAATTGTCATTTGTTACTATGATAGACTAAGTGTTACATCACTTGTGCTCTACAAACTATTACTTAGGTTTACTTTGAGCAAACTAATCCATGTTTACTATATTTTCTCTATTATAAGCTCCTCTAAGCCTCCCTCCAATGAGCTGAATTCGTCGAAATGCATATGATGGTTTTTGGGTATACCGTCTTGAGCTAAATTTAATAAATGATTAGCCATCGAAATAAGTCCTTCCTTATTTGCTTTAATAATAACAACGTTGTTATCTATAGTTACATTTAACTCGAAACCCTCAGTCCATAGATAGGTTATTCCCGTATCTCTACTAAATTTAGGTATTTCAATTTTTACTTCCATAGTTTTTTTGAAAAGCATTATAAAACTTGTTCAATCATTTCCTTAATCCTAAGCTCCGCTTCTTCTTTTGAGATACCATTGTAATAATCCCTAACAAAGGGATGGTCGTGATCCTTATGAGGAATAACTTCTGGTCTTTTATTATCTTTTCTAGTATTTACATTAGTAGGAATACTCAACGTATCCTCGTAGCCAATTAGATTGCTAGACAGCCAACCGAAGTATGTGGTCACGTGATTTCCATCATCGTAATTATCATAATAGTCATCAAAACTAGCCTCACTTAAAGACACCCAAATTCCGTATTCCAAATCTTCACAGTGATCATTCACCTTTTGCGTCAAAGTACAGCGTATAAAACGATCAGTTTGTCCTTCAAGATCTGTGATGCAAAAATCATCGCTAAGTTCACATTTTTCCTTTTCTTCTGAAGATAAGTTATCGTAAAAAGCGGGGGATGAATAACCTAGAGCAGGCCAATTATCGTGTTCCTTACCACAGGATGAGCAAGTATATGTTCCAAAGGATTTCATTTGTATTTAAGAATTGGTTAAACCATAAATATAGTAATTCGATCTCAGTTCAAATAGCGATTTTACTATAGTACATTTGCTCAGTTTATGAAACAAGGGATAAAAACGGAATCTTAACGTCCCAGTACCTTTTCGCCCCAAGCAGTTATAACCAAAGTTCTTTCACCTCCACAATCACGATGCTCGCAAAGATATATACCCTGCCAAGTACCCAATGCAAACCTTGCATTACGAATAGGTATAGTTACTGAGCTACCCAAAATTGATGACTTTAAATGGGCAGGCATATCGTCAGAACCTTCATAGTCATGCTCAAAATCTGGATCATCTTCCTGAACAGCCTTACTAAAGAAAGTTTCAAAATCCTTCCGAACAGTTGGATCCGCATTTTCATTAATAGTAAGGGAAGCAGAAGTATGCTGAATAAATACTTGGCAGATCCCAGTTTTTAGTAATTTAATTTCTGGCAAGGCTATCTCTACTTCATCAGTAATCAGGTGAAACCCTCTTTTTCTTGCCCTAAGCGTTAATATTGTTTGAAAAATTTCCATAGATTAAATTATTCATGCAAGGTTATGATCTTATCAATTGCTTTTGCTCTATACCACTGCGCTATAAGAAAGGCTGCCACAGCCATAAAAAACAACCATGCAGAATATTTAACTCCCCAATAAATAAATGGACTGCTTGCTATTACCCATTCCAGGAATAATTTTCCTAATAAATACTCTCGATTTGCATTTAGTAAAATCATATCCAAAAAAAACATAATCGCAATAAAACCAATCCAGAAAAAAGATCCAAAAAGAAAAATAGTAAACAAACCACCTACAAATCCATAAATTAATAGATCACCCAAATCATTTACTGAAGAAATTTCGCTCAAAACCGCAATAATAATGGAGAGGTAAACGACAACAAAGATCCAGAGGAAATTAATCCAATTTGTCAAAAAAAACCTGAGCTTTAAAACCATAAAATTATAGTTATCTAATTAATTCCTTTCCGTTAAAATCACTTAATATCAGGCTATCTTATTGTACAGCATTAGTTTTAGAGACTAAAAAAAGTTCAACCAATCTGTCAAATATCCAAAGCATCCAATAATATTCAGTAAAAAACTTACAAATAATGGTGACAAATATGAGGTAAGCCCTTAGTTTTGCCTTACAATAGATGTCATGAATCTAAATTTGTTACCATATACCCAAATTCTAGAAGGCAAAGTTAATTCATTACTAGATTCGACTTTGGAATTTATGAACACCCTGTTTTAATTACTGCTAAAAGGCTCTATTTGTGATGCTCCTTATGGTAGTTTAGGTTATCTGGGTCCAAAATGTGACCATCTAATACAGTAATACCTTCGGAGATGCCTTCACACGAAAAATCATTATTGATGGTAAAGTGTCCTTTATCAAACATAACATGGTGATTAGGGCATAAACATAGTAAATTATTCAAAAGATCCTTACCATTATGTGGCTTACCCAAAGGACGGATATGTGCCGCCTCTGCATAACCAACACCATTAAATTCAATTCTTAAAGCACAGATCTGACAGGTGTAATTATAAAGCTCTTTTACTTTTCTTGAAAGCCTAGTATCTCTCACTATCCTTAGTATTGTACTAGCCACCCTTGAAGTCTCACCTGTTTTATAATCCACAGACAACTCCCTTATATCAAAAGAATTAGACACTATTGATGATATCTTTTCTAATCTAAAAAGACAAACCCAAAATCCATGAGCCCCTTTCTTATACTTATGGCTTGTAACCATATACAAACCACCATATTGATATCCCTTTTCAGGGCTAAACTTAGATTTGTGTTTTGGTCCACGGCTTACACGTACAGGAAGACCGTGCATTTCACTTATTAAGAGTCCCTTATTACCAGGATCATCCCACGATTGATCTCTGATTTGCTTTTTATTAACATTACCACCATGCCCCGTATAAATAATTAAGTTACCATAGTCTTTATCATCCTCATAACCTCCATTTAAAACGATTGAAGCACTGCCGTGTTCACCATTTCCATCTATACCTTGTACGGTATTTCGATGAAGTCCTTTATTGGTCATTTCTTGCCGGCTTATAAAAGTATCTCCTTCTTTAATTCCTTCTATTTCTCCAAATTGTATGGCGGCCATGAGCGTTTATAGTTAATCTTTCAATAAATTTCTAAATTAACCAATATTATTAAATGAAAATCAAATCTTTGTATATTTTGAATTAAGCGCGCACTCTCCTATAGCCCTTTCTTACTATAAACCTCTTAGCTTCTTGCTTCAAAAACACATCAGCTACTTATAAGTAATATAACTAATATTTATGTAGTTCTACGGAAACTGGTAGAGTTTTAGAATTAAATTTGTAAACGCTTAATGAATACCTATCCTTGCGATAAAGCCAGTATTCCCTTTCAGCTTGAGAATTGTGCTCAACCAAGACAAAACCATTGCTCGTAATATTTTCACCTAATGCTTCAATATCCTTAGACGGTCTAACTTCGTAATGAATACTATGAAAAAGACTATCCCGATCTTTCCATTGAGTTTTTATTACTTCTATACTATTGTTAGAATCTCTCAGGCTAAGTTCAGTTACCCGTTGCTTATATATAACATCTGAATAATCTAAAACAAATCCTTTACCCTCACTAAGATATTCAATCATTTCATCGTGGCTCATATTTGCAAAAGCAATCATTTCCTTTACATCGGGTTTAAGCGTAAGCACTCCCACCTTCGACCGTTGATTTGCATTTGAACACCCGAATACTACCGCCATGAGAAGCACTATTGCGAGAATGGAATTATTGAAGTTATTGGAACTAATCATTGACAGCGTTAAATTTAATTACTTAATACCTATCAACCAAAAGTTACATCTCCTTTATCTAGTTTGTTTATATCATAAAACGGGGGATAGCCAACAAGTAGGATAAGAAAAGAACTGACCATGATCAATCAGGAAATTACTATAGTCAAATGGATTTCCAATTATCGATCCATGAAGAAAACAATTCCATTTATTGTATTACTCTGCTTATGCTACTCTGCACTATTCGCGCAAGTACCCAAATCAACGAAGAAAAAAGTGGCAAGAGCCAAGTCAATTACAAATTGGGAGAAAGATTTAAAAGAAGAGAATAGCGATTGTGCGTTCTACAATAAATATACTAACGAACAACGCCTTGCGAAATACCCTTTTTCGAAAGCCGCAAAAGTATTGGCCGTATCGTATAAGTATCGCGGCTTTGGTCAAGAACCAGAGGGCAAACAAGATGAATCCCCTAGAAGAGGTCTATATGTAAATAATGGGGTATTGGACACAACTACACTGATCGAAATAAAGCAACTAAGTAAAAAACAGATTAATGAGCTTACAAAGCTTATTTTCAATACTGATTATAAGAAAAAAGATGAGATGCATTTCGAATCATTTGGAAAATGTTTTGAGCCCAGAAATGCTTTTATCTTTCTGAGTGCAAACGACAAAGTACTGGATTACATTGAAATCTGCTTTACATGTAGTCAAAATCAGCCAAGCTCCAATAAATTTTATATTGGTGTTTTATGCACACAGAAGTATCAGCTGTTTAGCGACTACTTTAAGAATGTTGGCGTTGTTTATGGCACTTTAGGAAAGGAATACCACGAGGAAGACATAAAAGAATGAAGGTTTAGAAAACCAAAGTGAAATTAACATTCCAAGGTCTGTTTTTTATCAAATGAATCCCGACAGATAGCTATCTTGCCATTTCATCAGGTATTTATATGGTAACCAGTAAACAATACGTAATCAAAATTTCAGGAGTAATTGTGCTACTGTTATGGTCAATAACATTTTGCAAAGCACAGCAAGTTAACGCAGTGAACTCACACGGAGCTTTAAAAGTTCAGGACGGTAAAATTTTAGACAGCCACAACAAACCAGCACAGCTGAGGGGAATAAGTTTATCGTGGAGTATATGGGGAGGGCGAAAATATTATAATCCCGAAGTGGTTCAATGGTTAAAAAAAGATTTCAACATCAATCTATTACGGGTTTCCATGGCGGTTGAGCCCGACAACGGGTATTTGAAAGACCCCATAGGTCAGGAAAAACTCATTACAGCAGTTATTGATGCCGCGTTAAAAGAAGGGATATATGTTTTAATAGACTGGCACGATCACCATGCGAATGTGAATGTAAAGGAAGCCAAATCCTTTTTTAAAAAGATGTCGGCAAAATATTCAGGTGTTCCTAATGTTATTTATGAAATATGGAATGAACCTGAGCGCATAGCCTGGCAAGAGGTAAAAGCTTATGCCTTGGAAGTTATCGCCGAAATACGCAAAAATGATAAGGAAAACATTATTGTAGTTGGCAGTCCCAACTGGGATCAGGATATCGACATAGCGGCAAAAGATCCTATTAAAGGTTTCAACAACGTTGCTTATTCATTTCATTTCTACGCATCTGATCCTACTCATCAGGAGAAATTGATGAAGAAAGCAGACGATGCGCTTAATCTTGGACTTCCTGTTATGGTGACCGAATGGGGTGTTGGAGAATCTAATGGAAATGGTGTGTTTGATGAGCAAAAAAGTGATAAATGGCTGAATTGGATGGAACAGCACAAGCTAAGCTTTGCCAATTGGAACCTAACTGATAAAAAAGAAACCACTGCACTGCTTTTACCCGGCGCCTCGGCCTCCGGACAATGGCCATCAACCATGCTTACGCCAGCCGGAATTTATATCAGACAGTGGCTCATTAAGCTGAATAAAAATTAATGGTGATAGAAGGCACCTTCAAGCCCTTAAGTTTGGGCTGAGTGTTTCTTCTTATATTCACCAGGGCTCATGCCAGTGATTTTTTTAAATGTCCTGGAGAAGTGAGAAAGATTTTCAAAACCGGTTTGCTGTGCAATATCCGCGTATTTAGCGTTACTGGTCATGATCAGGTACTGGGCACGCTCAATTCGTCTTTCAGTTATGTAAGCTAAAGGGCGGGATCCGGTATATTGCTGAAATAACCTCGAGAAATATTCTGAATTCTGATGTATCCGGGCAGCAAGTGATGTCACTGACAACGGGAGATGTAGACTAACCACAATATGACTGATGGTATCCAGAATTTTTACCGGGATTTGCTGTCGCTCTCTTTGGGTAATAATTTCAGGTCCTGAAAATCTTGCCATCAATTGAAGTAAGATACCTTGAGTCTCCAAAAACTGGGCGGTATTCTGCTGGTGGTTCAGCTCCTGATATTCCTGATAAAAGACGTCCTTTTCATAAATTTTTGGATCGTCAGACCGGTTAATACCACGTCCGGGATTGATCAGCAAAAGACGCTTGAAGTTAAGTATGTCGATTTCCATTGCGGGAACCTTGAAAATAGACCTGTTTTCGGCAAACAGTGATATTCCGTCAGAAGATTCCCCAAAGAACTGCACAAAATACTGGTCAAGCGAGCCGCTGCAGACCAGGTTACATAAGGTGAAGCTGGGTATAATATATAAATATCCGCTTTCGAGTTTGAGTTTCTTTTCGAAATGGGAGATCTCCCCCTCCCCACCCGCTATATAATATATGCGGTGATAAGGACTCACAACGTTTTTATAGTTCCACCGGAAATCAAGTTTCACAGCATCCACATTCAGCAGTGAAAAATTATGAGTAAGTATACGCTTGATCATAAGCCAAGGTAATAAATTTCTATTAATCTGTTTTAGAAAAAAATTAGTCTGTTTTTGTCTAATTTTAACAACTAAACACACGTATTTTTGAGTTCGAGCTGCTTTAACTAGCACAAAGATAAAACTGAATATAAACCACTTTCCAGGCAAGTTTTGTTAAAAACGACTAAACACGCTAAAAAAGGCAATCGATTGCAATTGTGTAATATAATATGAAACGGAGAACACTAATTAAAGGCGGCATTGCCGGGTTGGCAAGTTTGTATGCAACCCGCTCTTATGGTAGCGTATTTTTACAAAATACATTGACAAACAATGCAGCTGGCCCCTACCAGCCAAGCTGGGATTCGCTGGCGCAGTACCAGGTACCGGAATGGTATAGGGATGCGAAATTTGGAATATGGGCGCATTGGGGACCACAATGCCAACCTGAGCGTGGTGATTGGTACGCACGCGGCATGTACGAAGAAGGCAGTGATCAATACAAATACCATTGTAAGAAATATGGCCACCCTTCCAAATTTGGCTTCAAAGATGTAATCAATGAATGGAAGGCTGAAAACTGGGATCCGGAGGCACTGGTAGCACTTTATAAAAAAGCAGGTGCCCGATATTTCGTAGCCCTTGCCAACCATCATGACAATCTGGATCTCTATGATAGTAAACACCAGCGATGGAATTCGACTAATGTGGGCCCGAAAAAAGACCTAATGGCGGGCTGGGCTAAAGCAGCCAAGAAACAGGGACTGCCGTTAGGGGTTAGTGTGCACGCTGCTCACGCATGGAGGTGGTACGAGACCGCGCAGCGCGCTGATAAGTCGGGCCCTATGGAGGGAATTCCCTATGACGGCAAGCTAACCGCTGCTGACGGAACCGGAAAATGGTGGCAGGGATATGATCCGCAAGAGCTTTACGCGCAAAACCACCCGCTTAGCCAAAATAGTCTCGACGGCGGATCCATCCACGGGCAGTGGAACTGGGGAAACGGCGTATATCCACCGAGCAAGGCGTATTGCGAAAATTTTTACAACAGAACCATCGACCTGATTGATAAATATGAGCCGGAACTGGTTTATTTTGATGATACTGCCCTGCCCCTATGGCCGATAGATGATGCCGGTCTGCGTATTGCAGCTCACCTGTATAACAAGAGCATTAAAAAGCACGGGAAACTCAAGGCGGTCATCAATGGAAAGATATTGGATGAACAGCAGCGCAAATGTATGGTATGGGATATTGAACGGGGCCAGAGTAACTCGATAGAACCTCTGCCCTGGCAAACGGATACCTGCATCGGGCAATGGCATTACGACCGCAGGGTGTATGAGAACAACCATTATAAATCAGCAAAGACGGTGATCCATACCCTCATCGATGTAGTCAGTAAAAATGGAAACCTCCTGCTCAATGTACCACTACGAGGAGATGGTTCTATGGATGAAAAGGAACTCGCTGTAGTGGAAGGCATCACGGATTGGATGCAGATCAACAGTGAAAGCATATACGGCACGCGGCCTTGGAAAATATTCGGTGAAGGACCTGCCATGGAATCTGCGGCGGCACTGAGTGCCCAGGGTTTCAACGAAGGAAAGGGCAAGCCATTCGGATCTTCAGACATCCGGTTTGTAAAGAAAGGATCAATACTCTACGCTACTTTATTAGGATGGCCTGAAGATCGAAAGGCGCTCATCAAATCATTGAATAGAACTGCCGGAAAAGTAGAAAAAGTTAGTTTGCTTGGACATAAGGGCGCGGTTGCGTTTAAACAAAATACTGAAGGATTGACAGTTAACCTGCCCCAACAGGCACCAGGAAAGAACGCCTTTGTATTAAAAATAAATGGAAATGTTGTTTAAAACAAAATGAACTCATCAGAAAAAATTAAGTTTTCATTTCTGGTATGCAGCCTGGCGCTATTTTTCATTTCTGGGAGTTTGTCAGCACAGCAACCAAAGGAAGATAAAAAAGGGCTAAAAGACTATTATAAGAACTTTTTTCCGATTGGCGTTGCGGTGACGCCAAGGCAGTTGGAAGATTCCGCCCAACGCAAATTTATATTGAAGCACTTCAATAGTTTAACAGCCGAGAATGTAATGAAAATGGCGCCGATCCATCCGGAAGAACATCGCTACAACTGGGAAGGCGCTGATGCCATTGTTAATTTCGCTACTGCAAATGGCCTTAAAGTAAGGGGACACAATTTATGCTGGCATACTCAGGCACCAAAATGGATGTTTGTTGACAGCATGGGAAATCAGGTGACAAAAGAGGTTTTACTCGGGCGACTAAAAGCACATATTTATGCGGTAGTAGGCCGCTACAAAGGAAAAATCTATGCCTGGGATGTGGTTAATGAAGCGGTATCGGATAACCCTAAGGAGTTTTTACGCAACTCACTATGGTACAAGATCTGCGGAGAGGACTATATCACAAAGGCTTTTGAATATGCCCACCAAGCTGATCCTCAAGCAATGCTTTTTTACAATGACTACAATACAGAATATCCGGAGAAGAGACAACGCATTTACACCTTACTGAAAAAACTCAGGGATGCGGGTGTCCCTGTACACGCGGTGGGTCTTCAGGGACATTGGTCAGTAAAAGATCCATCAGAAGAAATGCTCAAACAGGCCATTAACCAGTATGCTTCACTTGGGATTAAAGTACAAGTGACTGAACTTGATGTTTCCATTTACACTGACGGGAATATTCCGGAGCAGGCTGGCGCGGCATCTAATTCCCCATTTACCGCTGAACTGCAACAGCAACAAGCAGAACAGTATGGAAAATTCTTTAGCGTTTTCCGGCAACATAAAGGAACTGTAACAGGTGTAACCTTCTGGAACCTCTCTGACCGTTACAGCTGGCTGGATAATTTCCCGGTTCGTGGGCGCAAGAACTATCCACTGTTATTTGATAAAGATTTGCAGCCCAAAACTGCCTACTGGAATGTAATCAGGTTTTAAATAAATGTTATAATAGAAAATATACAGATGAAAAAATTGATTTTACTTTTGACAATACAGCTGAGTTTGGCAATAACCATTTATGCACAGCAACCCGGACTACCACCGGAAGGGTTTGATGTACCTCGCAGTGGGATTCAGCATGGTAGCCTGGATACCATCAGTTACGTATCCAAAACAGTTGGAACCACACGAAGCGCAATCGTTTACCTTCCCCCTGGATATTCGCAGCAAAAAAAATATCCTGTGCTCTATCTTTTGCATGGGATTGGCGGAGATGAATACGAATGGCTGAGAAATGGAAGTCCCGAGCACATCCTGGACAACCTGTATGCCGATAAAAAGCTTGCGCCAATGATAGTTGTTTTGCCTAACGGCAGAGCAATGGCGGATGACCGGCCGACAGGAAATGTTATGGCCGCAGATAAGGTAGCTGCATTTGCAACATTCGAAAAGGATCTTTTAAATGACCTGATCCCTTTTATAGAGCAGCGCTATTCGGTTATCAAAGACAGGAAGCAGCGCGCCATCGCCGGCCTGTCTATGGGTGGCGGTCAGGCCCTGAACTTTGGACTGGGTAACCTGGATAAGTTCGCTTGGGTAGGCGGTTTTTCTTCAGCTCCCAATACCAAACAGCCTGAGGAACTGATTCCAGATGTTAATGCTGCACAAAAAAAACTCCGGTTGCTATGGATCTCTTGCGGCACCGAGGACAACCTGATCAACATCAGCGAAAGGACGGCTGCATACCTTGCTAAAAACAGCGTCAACCACATTTATTACAAAGCACCTGGCAAGCATGATTTCCAGGTTTGGAAAAAAGACCTGTATAACTTTTCTCAATTACTGTTCAAATAAAACCAAACACCACACAAATCACTAACAAATGAAAAAATACCTTATACTAGCCTCACTTTTCCTGGTCGCGATGATCAGCTTTAAAGGCAGCATAATCAGCAAAGATCAGGGTCGGCGCCTGGAAATCCTATTACTCGGCCACCAGGGTAAAAATCACAACTCCGAAAAATTCGCAGAGATCATCTCGCAGGATTTTTTCAAAAATGGAATCAATATTTCCTATACCACAGATCCAAATGATCTGAATGAGGAAAACCTGGCCAAATATGATGGCTTAATGATTTATGCCAATCACGACCAGATTACTCCTGCACAGGAAAAAGCTTTACTGGATTTTGTGAAAAGCGGTAAAGGTTTCATCCCTGTACACTGCGCCTCTTGGTGCTTCCAGAATTCTCCGGCCTATATTGATATGGTGGGCGGCCAATTCAAAACACATGGTACAGGCGAATTCACCAGTACCATAACAGACAAGAAACATCCGGCAATGAAAGATATTACGGATTTTACTACATGGGATGAGACTTATGTTCACGATAAGCTGGCTAAGGATATTCACGTACTAACAGAACGCGTAGAGGGAGACCACCAAGAGCCCTACACCTGGGTAAAAAAATATGGCAAGGGTAATGTGTTTTACACTGCATATGGACATGACGAACGTACCTGGAGAAACCCCGGTTTTCTGAAATTGTTGCAGAATGGCCTGCTTTGGGCGGTAAACAATACTGCAAAAAAAGAGTGGAATAAACTACCTAAACCCATACCTGCCTATTCTGATGCCAAATTACCTAACTATGAAAAAAGACCAGGAGGTTTTCAGCTACAGGCCGCACTGAACCCAAATGAATCTCAACTGATGACCCAGACTCCGGTAGATTTTAAAATGGAACTTTTCGCATCAGAACCAGATATTTTAAAGCCTATTGCCATGGCATGGGACGAACGCGGCCGGTTGTGGATTGTAGAAACGGTGGATTATCCAAACACGGTGAGGGATGTAAAAGGCGAAGGACAAGACAGGATAAAAATCTGCGAGGATACCGATGGTGATGGCAAGGCTGACAAGTTCACTATCTTTGCGGACAAATTCAACATTCCCACCAGCATCGTTTTTGCAAACGGCGGGGTGATCATCGCCCAGGCCCCTGACTTTATTTTCCTGAAAGATACCGACGGTGATGACAAAGCTGACGTTCGTGAGAAGATTATGGGCAACTGGGGTACTTATGATACCCATGCCGGACCGTCAAGCCTGCACTATGGCTTTGACAATAAGATCTGGGGTACGGTCGGCTATTCGGGTTTTCACGGATCTACCAAGTTCAACCAGGGCGCCTACCGCTTTGATGTAGACGGAAAAAATATTGAATTTATGGGTGCCACCAGTAACAACACATGGGGGCTTGGTTTTTCTGAAAACAATGACATATTCCTATCCACGGCCAACAATACCCACAGCGCTTTCCTGGGTATCCCTTTTAGCTACCTGGACAGGATCAAACAGCCGGCAGATAAATCAATCGATAAGATTGACGGCCATTACGCAATGCATGTAGTGACTAAAAACCTCCGTCAGGTTGACGTATTCAACGGTTTTACTGCAGCGGCAGGCCATAATCTTTACACCGCCAGAAACTTCCCTAAAAGATACTGGAATAAAATCGCTTTTGTGAATGAACCTACCGGTCGTGTAGTGCACGAGGCCATATTAGAACCTTCTGGCTCAGGTTTTGCCGAAAAAGACGGCTGGAACTTTGTAGCGAGCGCTGATGAATGGTTTGGACCTGTGCAAACCGAGGTTGGTCCTGACGGCGCAGTCTGGGTTCTGGACTGGTACAACTTCATTATCCAGCACAACCCTACTCCGCAGGGATTTGAAAACGGAAAAGGAAACGCCTATATCAATCCCTTAAGAGACCGAACACACGGCAGGATCTATCGGGTTGTGTACAACAACGCAAAACCAGCCCCTATCAAATCCCTGAACAGAAAAGACAATGCGTCCCTGCTGCTGGGTTTGGTCAGCGATAATATGTTCTGGAGAATGACCGCGCAGCGACTGATTGTAGAAGATAAAAATACAGCAATAGCACCGGAGCTTTACAAGCTGATCAAAGACAAAACTGTGGACGAGCTGGGCATCAATGCCCCTGCAATTCATGCATTGTGGACATTACAAGGCCTTAATCTTTTGGAAGGTTCAGATTCAGAAGCTTTCAGCGTGGCTGTGGAAGCACTGAAACACCCTTCCGCAGGGGTGCGGAAAGCCGCTTTACAGGTTTTGCCGGCAAGCTCTGCGTCACTTCAGGCGATCAGTAAGGCAGGTCTGCTGAACGATCCGAACTTAAACACCAGGCTTGCAGCCATATTGAAAGTAGCCGATTTACCTGAATCTGCTGAACTTGGCAAAGAACTGCAGGCAATGGCCGGACTAGGCCAGAATAACGAAGACAGATGGATCAAAGAGGCCCTGAAAGTCGCACTCGATAAACATGAAAAATCAGCTGCCGGCACTCATCAAGGGCATGAAATGGCCATGACTAAGGGCAAACCGGCTGAACCGGAAGCTTCAACGGGAAAGCCTGATCAGATCATAAAAATCACTCCAATTGTAAATGCCATGAAATTCGAACAGAAGACTTTCACTGTTAAGGCAGGAACAACTGTTGAAGTGGAGTTTTCTAATATAGATTTCATGCAGCACAATTTGCTGATCCTTCAGCGAGGCAGTATGGAAAAGGTAGGGGCAGCGGCAGATAAACTCGCTCAGGATCCCAAAGGTGCAGATCAACAATATGTACCTAAAATGCCCGAGGTACTATTTGCCAGCACACTGGTTAACCCGGAGGGCAAGTATAAACTTCGTTTTAAAGTGCCGATGGCTACTGGCGATTACCCTTACATCTGCTCCTTCCCAGGGCATTGGAGAATTATGAACGGAATTATGAAAGTTATTCAATAAATATCACTTACCTGAACACAAAAAAAAATGTATAAAACTATTCTTAAAACACTTGTGGTGCTATCGATTATGATAAATAGCAAAGCAGCCTTCTCCCAAAGTAATTTTTCCAGCAAAGTGATCAATATCGGTGTGGTCGTCTCAGACCTGGACCGGGCCTTAGATTTTTATACCAACGGCATTGGCATGGTTAAGGCCGGCGGATTCAGCCTGGACAAGGATTTCACAAAACGATCGGGACTTTCCGGAGGCATTCCTTTTTCGATCACAATTCTGAAATTGGAAAACAGTTCGGAGGCCACGGAATTTAAATTGATGAGTTTTGAAAAGAAGGCGGCTCATCGCAAACCTACTTATGTTCAGGACGATTTGGGAATGCAGTATATAACCATCAATGTAAAGTCATTGAAACCGGTTATTGAAAGACTGACCAAACAAAAAGTCAAGTTTTTGGGTAGCACCCCGACCCCACTGAACAAAGACCTGCATTTTATGCTTGTTCAGGATCCTGATGGCAATTTTGTGGAAATCATTGGTTCGCTAAATTAACATCTGCGGTGAGATCAGAGGTCTTGTTAGATGAAATAAATACAGCTAACAAGACCCGGTTTCCCAAGATGGCTAAACATGATAAATTAGGCACTAACGCAGTTAATTAGTAATTTCGCAAAGTACTAACAGGCCGTAAGACATGAATGCTGAACCCACTATACAAACCTATATAAATTCCCTTTTTCCCTCTTTTGAGCCCAAATTAAAAGAAGTATTGATCGAAAACGGCTCATTGAAGACCTTTGCTGCAAACGAAATGCTCATGCATACCGGCCAAAATATGCGATCTACAATACTAATCGTTGAGGGACTGGTTAAACTGTATCGTCAAGGAGAGGACGGTAATGAGTTTTTTATGTATTACCTACAACCAGGCAATGCCTGTGCGTTGTCTATGATCTGTGCAACCAAACAGGAAACCAGCGAGGTAATGGCTAGGGCCATTGAACCAACTATAGGATTGATGATTCCAATATCGCTGATGGATACATTAATGAAAGAATATAAAACCTGGTACTATTTTGTACTGGAAACCTATAGAAGTCGTTTTGAGGAATTATTGACCGTGATTGACAATATTGCTTTTAAGAGTATGGATGAACGGTTGGCATTTTATCTGGAGAAAAAATTCAGTGATCTAAAAACCAGATCATTATCCATCACGCATGGAGAAATCGCCAACGATCTTAATTCTTCACGAGAGGTAATTTCAAGACTACTGAAAAAAATGGAACAGCGCCGAGAAGTGATACTGCACAGAAATTACATTGAATATCTTAAATAATTCATCAGAGTGACCTAAGTCACCGTTATCGCCTGTCAGAACTTCCAATTTTGTCTAAAATAGATTAAAAATGGAAGTTATTGCGTATTCAGCGGCGGCATTTATTGGCATCTCTCTGGGCCTGATTGGTGGAGGTGGCTCGATTTTAACCATGCCTGTATTGGTGTATCTTTTTGGGATCAGCCCCCTACTGGCTACATCCTATTCTCTTTTTATAGTAGGCTCGACCAGCCTAATTGGGGCAGTCAATAACTATCGCAGAGGTCAGTTGAACCTAAAAGCCGCCTTCTTCTTTGGGGCGGCTTCCATTGTAACCGTATTTGTCACCAGAAAATTTATCGTTCCAGCTATCCCAATCCATTTATTCCCTATGGCGGGCCATTCCATAAGTAGTTCATTAGCTACCATGTTGCTTTTCGGAGTATTGATGTTAATGGCCTCGATAAGCATGATTCGAAGCAAACATGATGATACACAGGAACAGGACTGCAAAGACTGCATTAAATTCTTTAAACTTCTGGGCTATGGCGTTTCTATTGGACTGGTAACTGGACTATTAGGCGCAGGCGGAGGTTTTCTATTAATTCCCGCACTGGTATTCTTATTGAAGCTTCCTATGAAAAAAGCAATCGGAACTTCTTTGCTCGTTATCGCACTGAATTCCCTGATTGGTTTTGTAGGCGACCTTGGTCATTTTGATATTCAATGGAAATTCCTACTCAGCGTTAGCGCAATTGCCGTAACGGGCCTGCTCGTCGGAAACCTTATCGGCAAAAGAATTGCTGGAGCGCAACTGAAAAAAGGGTTTGGCTGGTTTGTTCTGGTTATGGGCATTTATATTATTGTAAAAGAAATTTTAACATAAAAACGCTTAGGTGATTTTAGTCACCGTCCAGGCCTGACTTTCCAACGAAATTTGTGAAACACAAAACGATTAAAAAAACAGAAAAGATGATGATAGAACAGATTTATACCGGCTGTTTGGCACAAGGTGCCTACTACATCCAATCAGGAAATGAGGCTGCCATTATCGATCCTTTAAGAGAAGTCGCTCCTTATATCGAAAAAGCCATTACAAATAAAGCGAACATTAAATATGTATTTGAAACACATTTTCACGCAGATTTTGTTTCGGGCCATATAGATTTGTCTAAACAAACCGGAGCACCGATTATTTATGGTCCTAATGCCAATCCAACTTTCCAGGCTCATGTTGCGAAAGATGGAGAGATCTTTAAGCTAGGTAAGCTTACTATTAAAGTTTTACATACCCCTGGACACACCATGGAATCCACTTCTTACCTGCTCATTGACGAACAAGGCCAGGAAACTGCATTGTTCTCCGGAGATACGCTATTTATAGGAGATGTGGGTCGTCCGGACCTTGCACAGAAAGCAGCACACATGACTCAGGAAGAGCTCGCAGGCATTTTATTTGATTCCCTGCGTCAAAAAATAATATCGCTAAACGATGATGTTGTTGTGTATCCTGCACATGGCGCCGGATCTGCCTGTGGCAAAAATATGAGCAAAGAAACTACAGATACCCTGGGACACCAGAAATTAACCAATTATGCATTGAGAGCCGATATGACCAGAGAAGAATTCATCAAAGAGGTAACAGAAGGGCTGACCCCACCCCCAGCCTATTTCCCTATGAACGTTAAGATGAACAGAGAAGGATACGACAGCTTTACCGCGGTACTTGAAAAAGGTACTCATGCGTTAACGCCCGAACCTTTTGAATTCCTGGCAAATGAAACCGGTGCTGTACTGCTGGATACCAGGGATGCGCAGTTGTTTGCAAAAGCCTTTATTCCCAATTCAATTAACATTGGTATTGACGGTGGTTTTGCACCATGGGTGGGCGCATTGATACCGGACATCAGCCAGCAGATTCTACTGATTACCGATGAGGGACGAGAAGAAGAAGTAGTGACCAGATTATCAAGAGTAGGTTATGACCATGCTATCGGTTTCCTTAAAGGCGGAATTGATGCCTGGATTAAAAGTGGAAGAGAAACAGACGAAATTATTTCCATAACAGCAGACCAATTGGCTGACCGAATGGAGAAATCCGGAAGTTCAAATATTCTTGATGTCCGTAAGCCATCTGAACACTTTTCTGAGCATTTATTAAATGCCAAAAATGTACCACTGGACAACATTAATGAAAATATGCCCAAAATTGACAGGGACAGGATTTATTACGTCCATTGCGCTGGGGGATACAGATCAATGATCTTCAACTCCATTCTTCGCGCTCGTGGCTTTGATAACCTAATCGACGTTAAAGGTGGCTTTAAGGCTATCAAGGAATCGGGAAAACTCCAAATATCCGATTACGTTTGTCCAAGTAAAATGAACAACCAATAAAATAATATGCTGGAAATACTTAAACAACCCTGGCCATGGTATGCCTCTGGAATTGCCATTGCCTTTGTTATGATCTTACTTCTTATTTTTGGAAAATCCTTTGGCTTTTCCTCCAATCTGAGAACCTTGTGTACTATTGCTGGTGCCGGAAAAAGAAACTCTTTTTTTGATTTCGACTGGAAGACTCAGAAATGGAACCTGCTGTTTCTTTTTGGATCTATTATTGGTGGTGTAATTGCGGCAACCCTACTCAAGAGTGAAGCGCCTGTTGAGCTTTCGCAAGCTACAATTAATGACCTAGCTAAGCTGAACATTACTTTTGACGGGCAACTAAATCCCTCGCAGATCTTCGGTTACGAATTCATCAGCTCGCCTAAGGGCATCATAATCCTATTGTTTGGTGGGATTTTAGTAGGCTTTGGCTCCCGTTACGCGGGAGGTTGTACATCCGGACATGCCATTAGTGGTTTATCAAACCTACAACTCCCTTCCCTAATTGCAGTAATTGGTTTCTTTGCAGGCGGCCTGATGATGACACATTTTTTATTACCATTAATATTTTAAAAACATGAAAGGAATAAAATTTATACTGACTGGAATACTATTTGGCATTGTAATGGCAAAATCTGAAGCGATTTCCTGGTACAGAATTCAGGAAATGTTCCGCTTCCAATCGTTCCATATGTATGGAATTATAGGTACTGCTGTAGTAATTGGCCTTATCACCGTGTACCTGATCAAAAAAATCAAACTGAAAGATATCCAGGGTGGCCAAATCATCTTCCATGATAAGGATAAGAGCTGGAAGCGTTACCTTATAGGAGGATTAATTTTTGGGTTGGGTTGGGCACTAACTGGGGCTTGTCCCGGACCAATGTTTGTGAATATCGGATACGGTTACTGGTCTATGGGAATTGTTGTACTTGGGGCATTGATTGGGACTTACGGCTACGGTGTAATAAAAAATAAACTACCTCATTAACAACCCATGGGTTTGTTTACATCCTGCGAAATATGTTGTAGCAACAAATTTCTTCACTTTAATTGAATTGTTATTTGTTCTAAGGCTCAATTTTTATTTACTATATGGCTCATTTGTTGCTTTTATTTTTACAATCCATGTTTCTAATGTTGAGCCTTTCGGAAAGTAAAAATTGAGCTTTGTGATCTAAAATCAGCATAAAATGAATACGAATATTTCAGGGAATCTAATACTTCAGTTAGAATAATAAGATTTCATTAAATTTGTTACTTTAAAACAGGCAACTCTTTTGATGATTAACGGTATAAGACGGCTACATTCTCAATTGATCGGCAATAATGCTGACACACCACTCCAATCCAGGATATTTCATGAAGTAAGTCTGATCGCCATGATTGGTCTTCCTTTAGCTGGACTGGTTAATATTTTGATAAAGGTGCCTTTTGTCAATGTCGCGATTTTAGCTACTTGGCTTGTAACCATAGCAATGTATATCAATTCGAGGTATTTTGGGAGATTGCGGCTTAGTTTCATTTTATTTAGTATAGGTACAAGTGTGCTAATGGCTTTTAATTATTTCATCAATTCAGGTATACATGGCCCTACACTAATACTTTACCTCCTTTCTCTGGTTTTTACACTTTCGGTAATGCCAACCCGGCAGTACCTGTTTTGGATGCTCATCAATGTAGGAATTGTTAGTGGGTTATTATTATTTGAGTATTATAACGGCGGATCTGTTCAGATCAGTTACGCAAAACGAAGCGATTTGTTTATTGACACAGCAACAACCTATATTGCTGTAGTGGTATGTATAGGCGCCGTACTTTCCTATCTGATCAACAATTATCAGCGAGAGAAGAATAATGCGCTGACGGCTTCCCTTGCGCTTAAGGAAGCCAATGACGCTAAAACCCGGTTGTTATCTATTCTGTCACATGACTTACGTTCTCCACTTAATTCTATCGCCATTTTCCTGGAGACACTTCATCAATATGAATTATCTCCGGAGGAACGCCGCTTTCTGGAAAGTAACTTGCTTAATGAAACAAAGAATACGCAGGTGATGCTGCACAACTTGCTGAACTGGACCAAATCCCAAATGGATGGAGGCAACAGTGTAAATATGTTGAAATTAAATTTGTCGGAAATAGTAAGAAGCTGTCTGCTTGTGCAACAGGCATCAGCGGATATAAAAGCTGTGAAAATCAGTGTGGATATTGATCAGAATATTGAACTCACTGCTGATTTGGATATGCTTAAGCTGGTGATTAGGAACCTGATTAATAATGCCATAAAATTTACCCCAGCCGAAGGGAAAATTCACCTATACAGTTCTAATGATTCCGGCTATGTCAGGCTGCACATCAGAGATAACGGTGTAGGAATTCCCATGGCTAGGCAGGAAGATCTTTTTAAGCTCTATGCTGTATCAACTTATGGCACAAGTAACGAAAAAGGTGTGGGTCTGGGGCTGATCTTGTGTAAAGAGTATACTGAAATGCAGAAAGGCAGCATAAGCTTTAATAGTGTACCAGGCAAAGGGTCGACCTTCAGTTTGGAGTTTACCGATCCTAATGTTATTTAAAATTTCTTGTTCCATGAAAGAGTTACCACAATAAACACCTACTCAAATGAAACCATTAATCCTGCTCATCAGTGTATTTACCCTTTTCACTGTGATTTCAAAATTTACAACAGGCGATTGGAATTTAGTATTTGCCGGTAACCTTGCAATGTGCTCAATGCTGTGCTTTACCGCAATTGGTCATTTTGTGTTTAGCAAAGGCATGTCGATGATCATTCCACCCTTTGTACCGTTTAAAGTAGGCTTAGTATACCTTACCGGTGTCCTTGAAATCCTGCTGGCAATAGGATTATTATTCGCTTCAACAAGGTCTTTTACGGGATACCTCCTGATCCTTTTTTACATCCTGATCAGCCCTGCAAATATCTATGCGGCAAATCAGCACATCAATATTGAAAAGGGAACTTTTACAGGGCCAGGACCTTCATATTTATGGTTCAGAATTCCCCTACAGCTTTTGTTTATAGGATGGGTGTATTATTTCTCCATCCAGATGCACTAAATCCCCAGTTTATCCGGTAACTAGCTTAAATGCAGATGACATCATCTCTTGTTCTGCCCTTGGAATTCCCAATTCTGATGCTATTGAGCGCCAGTCTTTAACAGAGAATACTACTTCTTTAATGATTTGTTGCATCTGGTCATTCTTCAGTTGAAAAAACTGACCAACACTTATAGCCAACTCAAAATCTAATGCATTATTGTCCATATCAACATTTAAAGCCAGTCCATTTTTATCTATTGAGGGATTAATATCATATGCGGGAGATATTTTCCATCCTTTTTCTTCCAATAAAAAACCGTGGTTCCTAAAATGATCATCTGTATTAGAGATTGCCATATGAAACACTATTCGCCTCCACAATTGATGTAAGTCTATTACTATATTTGAACCATAAGTTTGTAGGAATTCCGCTAGCTCAAGATAGCTCGGTGTGGCATCTCTAATAGTGTCTTCACTATTCCCTGTCATAGTCATCGCGGATGCGAAATGAATCCGCTGCCCAGCATCCCGATCAAAGCGTCTGGACAAAAATGTATGATATGGCCCCCTTACCTTTTCGAGAGCGGAGAAAGACATATTGACTCCTGCGTTGCATGCTAACTCATATGCCAGGTACTCCCATGCTGCTTTGTCGGTTGTATCGGACTTTGAAGGAAACTTTGCTATACATAAATGACCATCCAGATCAATAACATTCGCCTTTGGCCTTGCTCCACCCAACGATGATCCTGGCGCAAAAAGCACTGGAATCCATTGATCCCCGTTTTTTCCCTCCTCATCTTCTTCATACGCTTTAACACTGGCCTGTAACTCTCGCAAATGCGTTACTGGTGGGGTTGGATTCTCCTTATTGTCATCTAGAAAAGATCCGTTAGGATCCAATTTGAATCGAAGCGCCCCCATCCTTGAAGCATCGTGGACACCTAACAAAAAATCAATTTCATAAAGCTTTTGCGTTGCCTGTCCTTTTGCTAACGCTGTTTGTGCAGCACGACGAAGCATAAGCTTCCTTCCCCAGGTATCAGGCATTGAGTCCATAAATACACCAAAATTGTCTTTCTTATCTGGATATTGGCTTCCAGCGTATAAGCCAATTTCGGGATCAAGCAAGAATACCCGATCTGATTTCAACCAATCTATATCGTATTCAAAATCAAATATCCGGTTCCCTTTAGTTTGCTGTGCTGATATTACTCCAATGCATTTTGGGGCTTCCATTCCCTTCCAATGGGCATATACCCAAATGTCTGTTTTCGTAGCCGCCATTAGGTTAACAGATCTAAATCCTGAAGTTTTCTGCCTAGCTCATCGTCCATTGCCAGTTTAAGGAAATCTTCATGTAAATTCAGCGCTTTAAGCACATTGAAATATGCACCCATAGATACACCTGGATCTCCCCGTTCTATCTTACGAAGTGTTACCCTTTCAATAGCAGCGCGCTCAGCAAGCTGAATGGCAGTCAGTTTTCTACGCTTTCTGGCTAACTTGATATTCTCACCAAGCTGATCCCAGATTTTTTGATACCTGGGAAAGATGACAACCTTCTTTGACTTCATAATGGATATTATTATACTCAAATATAACAAAATTGGATATAATAATATCCAAAAATCAAAAATTCAATAATTGTAACTTTAAATATAGAAGAGCGAAGTTATCGATATTACCGATTATACCTCCCAATTACAAGCACAATTAAGATTACAATATGTAATATATTTACGCCAAAAAGGATGAAGATATCCAATAGCCCTTCTGTTTCATTTAAGAGAAATACCCCTAAAAAGTCATAACTGATCAATATAAAAATATTAACAACCACTAACTTTAACAAATATTTCCTGTTAGAAGAAGTAGCGATCACGAAGACAAAAAACAATAAAACTGATGCTATAAATATCAAAGCCATATTTATATGTTAGAAAGCCGATACCGGATTGGTGAGTTACATCAACCTTCTTTGTACGCAATAACATAAGCCTGTTCATTGATTTGAAGAGCATCCGGCACTGTTTTTTGCGGAAAAACATACATCAGTACACGTTTCACTTGTTCGCCAGCTTTAAGCTTAAGATCATCCCTTGCTCCAATAGGCACAGGCGCTACCTGATAAATTTTAGCCACTGGATATTTTGTTTTAGTAGCTGTATTAAGTAAGATTATTTTGGTAAGGTCCACTACCTGATCTGTGTTGCCGGTATTGGTAAGCTGGAAGGTCAGTCTCACAAGGGTGTGCTTCCGTGGCGGAACCAAAGCATAACCACCCCAGGCTGACTGTCCATCACTAGACTGAACATTAAGTAAATCTACATTAATGCCTTCCTGATATTTGAAATTGTTTTGGGCCACCTTGTAATGCACGGCACAGCCAGAAAAAACGCTGACAATTAGAATCAGCATAATGAGGTTTGTTTTGATTTTGAGCATCTTGTAATATTTAGATACTTAAAGCTAATTGAAAAAACTGATTTTATTCTTTTCCCATAACCAAATCATAGAATCAATCCATATTCTGATGATCATAATGATCATTTTCAGTATCTCCGTAATCATAACTCAATCCCTTAGGATTCTCACCATAATCATTATCACCTATATTTCCATCTGCAAAGAGCATCCAAAAACCATAAAAGGGAATAAGTTGCCACCAACCGCTATTGTTCCTATAGTGACATCTTTTAGCTGCCTGGGCTACTAAAAAACATATACCCGGAATGAGTGCAACAATCATCGTAAACGAATTACTTGGGCTTTTATCTCCCTGAATCAACCCTAGAGATGTTAATGTAATAACAATCATAAATACATACAGGTAATACATGAGCAAGCTTAAGCCGTATTCCAGCCTGCGTATTCTGCCATCGAAAGAAAAAGGATTACTAAACATGTATTAGTGGTTATGAGTGAGTAGCGTTTAATGTCTGATTAATTTAAATGTTGGAAAATTATCTCAAAAAAACAACGGTTTACTCAAAATGTTTTACAGTCAACTAAATGATTAACGGCAACAACTACCAATAACTGATTGTCTAAAGCTGTCCGACACCGTACACCTATTGTTCGATAATGAACGGGCTTATTCTTCACAGCACAACTAAAACACTGTTTTACAGCAGATTGAACAACTATCCTACTCTTGGCACAAACTTAGTAAATTGCAGATCAATTGTATTTAATTGATAGATAACCTGACACCATGTTCAAACTCAATTTGAAAATCGCTTTGCGCAACCTCTGGAGAAATAAAACTTCTTCGGTGATTAACATAATTGGACTGGCAGTTGGTTTGTCGGCCTGCTTACTCCTATTGTTGTATGTGAATTACGAGCTTAATTTTGACCGTAATTACAAGGATGCGGACAAGATATACGCGGTGATGACCAATTTTCAGGATGCATCAGGAAAGATTACAAGTACAAAAGAATACCCTGGCAATGGGATTGCTATGGCTATCAGAGAAAAAGTTCCTGAAGTTGATGCTGTTGCACGAATTGGTGGTGGTAATGAAACACTCATCGCCAATAAGGAGAACAGTTTTAAAAAGGTAGAAATCTTTGCTGATCCAGAGATTTTGAAAATATTCAATTACGAGTTTATAGTTGGCAACCCCACGCTTGCAATGAATACACCGGATGCTGTGGTACTAACTGAGGGAACTGCCAAGCTATTGTTTGGCACTACTGATGTACTAAACAAAACGGTAAGGCATAGGAACCAGCATGATCTTAAGGTAACTGGCGTTATTAAAGACCTACCAGCCAATACTTCACTCCGGTTTGATTATTTGATGCCTTGGGCTTATTATGAAAACATAGAAAGTTGGGTTAAAAATCCAGGCTGGTCCAACTTTGGTTTCCTGGCTATGGCAAAGGTTAACGACAAGGCCAAATTGAATCTGATCAATTCCAAGGTAAAGAAATTGTTTAATGAGAATTTTAAAGATCAAAGAGCTGAAAACTTCCTATTCCCTATGGTGGATCAGCATTTACATAGTGAATTTGTGAACGGCAAGAGCGTAGGCGGCGACATAGAACGTATTTATTTGTTTGTAGCACTAGCCTTTGGTATTTTACTGATCGCCTGCATCAATTTTATGAACATGGCCACTGCAAAATCTGAGCGCAGGGCAAAGGAAGTGGGCATCAAAAAAACAATTGGCGCAACCAGAGCTTCTCTAATAACACAATTCCTTACCGAAGCTATGGTGCTTACTATAGTTGCGGTGTTGATTGCACTGGTTATTGTGGAGGCCAGTTTACCTCTATTTAATAACTTGCTGAATATAGAAATCACCATCAACTATACCAATATCGGCTACTGGTTGGGTATTGTGTCGGTAGCTTTGCTGACAGGTATTTTGGCAGGAATTTACCCTGCAGTGTTTCTTTCTTCCTTCAACCCTATTCAGATTTTGAAAAAGAAAACAGCAAGGGCAAGACTCATTCCCATCAACATGCGACAAGTATTGGTAGTTGGCCAGTTTTGCTTTGCCATTATGCTGATCATTGCCACACTAGTGATTTATAAGCAACTGCAGTTTATAAAAAACAGACCTGTTGGCTACAACATCAATTTACTTGCAGAAATGCAGCAAGATGGAGATTTGCGCCAGAAGTTTGAACTGTTTAAAGAGCAGGTGTTAAAAACTGGGGCAGTTACCTCGGTAAACCAATCGTCGCGAAGTATGACAAATGTGAGCAATTGGTTTTATGGCTTTAAATGGCCTGGAATGGACAAACAAGGCGAAGAAATTGTATTTAACAGGCTAGAGACCCAATATGATCTCGTAAAAACAAATGGCGTGCAAATGCTTGAGGGTCGTGATTTCTCTAAGGATTTTGCTTCAGATACAGCTGCAATTTTACTGAGCAGCACTGCAGTGAAGATGATGAAACTAAAAGATCCTATCGGAAAGTATGTGGATCTATTTGGCAATCAATTGAAAGTTGTTGGCGTGTTTAAAGATTTTCTGTGGGATTCGCCCTATCGTTCTGGACGCCCTATGGTGATTAATTTTAATAAAGATGGGGCTGGCAATATCAATTTGCGCTTAAATCCGGCCAATAGTTTGAGCAAGAATATCGAGTTGATCACTGTTGTTGCCAAAAGTATCAATCCTCAATACCCGGTTCAAATTAAATTTGTGGATGATCTGTATACCGCAAAACTACAATCGGAAAAGATTCTGGGTATCCTGGCCAATTTGTTTGGCGGCATAGCCATATTGATTTCCTGCATGGGACTTTACGGATTGGTTGCTTACAGTGCAGAACAACGCACAAAGGAGTTTGGTGTGCGTCGTGTACTTGGTGCCTCGGTTGCCAACATCATGAGACTGCTTTCACTTTCCTTTCTGAAAATGGTATTTGTAGCGGCTTGTATTGGTGTGCCTCTCGCCTATTACCTGATGAACAGATGGCTTGTTAATTTTGAGTTCAGAACAACCATATCATGGTCTATCGTACTGATATCAATAACAGGAACCGCAGCGATTGCTTTTCTAACGGTTAGCTTTCAGGCGTATAAGGCTGCAAAAGCTAACCCGGTTGAGGCTTTGAAATATGAGTAAATTCTATGCGCAATTTATGTTGAGCCTTTCTTCTGAATATTTATACCCTAGTTGCTTTGCCTTAGTCCAATCTAAACAAGCACCAACCTTGTCGCCTTTGCGGAGTTTAGAGTTAGCTCTGTTATAATGGGCCAATCCGTTATCTGGTTCTAATGAAATCGCATAACTGTAATCAGCAATGGCATTATCATGCTCCCCTGATTCATCTTTATTTGCTGCCCTATTTATGATTGCATCTATAAAGTCGGGAGCTAGCTCAATTGCTTTATCATAGTCTAATCTAGCAGCTTTTGGGGTATGAAGCTCGTCTTTAAGTATTGCTCTTGAATACCATGAATTAGGATCTTGGGGTTTTATTCTGATTGCCGTTGAAAAATAGATAACCCCCATTCCCAGATTTCCTTTACCGTAACTCTCCATTGCCAGATCAAAATAATGGCTATACAAACCTGCATCAATATCAGGAAATGTTTGTTCCGCAGGATCATCGAATGCTCCGTACGCTTCTAGTTTACAATCAAACTTGTGTCCCTTGCAGTACATATTGAGCACCCAATATACTAGATTATCTAGGTCGACAGGGAATTCTGTTGCCACGCCATTTAGTTCCCAATCATCATCTCCTTCACTTATCTCACCAATTTCATAATTGAAATTCGTAGAAAGAAATTGTCCTAGTTTTTCGAGCTTCGTTCTACTATCAGATGTAAATACAAATTCGAAAGCAGAAAGGGAAAAATCTTTCATCCCATCTGCTTTCCTTCGTTCATAAACATCTGCTGCTAAAGCTATTTCTTCAGAATAGTTTTCATTGAACTCTGGCAATGTAAAGAATGTATTAATCATGATTTGAGTAGCATTAAATTCTATTTGGATCCCTACGATACAAATGACCGATAGGCCTAACCCAAAGTTGCTATTTTATCTCAAAAAAACAATGAAATACTCAATTTAATTCACTAAAAAGATAGCAAATTAGTTAAAGTGGAAATTTTATTTGGTATTAAAGATAAGTACTTATTGCACCTTTCAAAATCCCCACTAGATTCTTATCACTATTTATGGCTAATCTAATTATACCAGATTTATCAATTACAAACATAGTTGGATAAAGCATAATGTTATAGTCTTCGGTGATTTTTTTAGCATCAGCTAGTATCTGGAATTTAAAATCATGATTCTTTTGAAAATCACGAACAGTATCTGCTTTATCGAAGGTTATTGCTAAAAACTTGACCTTAGATTTATTGTAACTAGTTACCAACTTATTTAGTTCAGGAATTTCTTCAATGCAGGGCGGACATCCAGTAAACCAAAAGTTGACCACTACAACCTTTCCTTTTAGCTTTGACAGCTCGATCTTCTTATTATTTAAATCGACTAAAGTAAAATTTTTGGCAGGCTTACCTATCATTGCATTCAATACCTCAATACGCTTTGCTTTTGCCAATGAGTCTTGAACGAACATCTCCCTTGGCTTTTTTACGACCTTACAAACTGTAGTATCTTTCCCATAACTTGTTACAGACAAAATATGAGTTTCAACAAATGTTGCAAGATCAGCATTTAGTTTTTCTAAAGATGCAAGCTTTCCTTCAGCATCATAGCAAATCACTATAGGCTTCTTTTGTGATACCTCTTGCGCTTCAGCAAATGAAAACACACAAAGAAAAAGGACAAACAGTACTGAAACTATTTTTTTAATGATCATGAGGCGTTTACTTTTTGGTAATCCAAGATAATCAAATAGAATGATTTTTATGAATTACACTGAAAACAGAGATAGTAAATCTTCTCTTGTGTTTTCCTTTACATTTAGAATATCAAACCTACGAGCAGAAGAAAATGATCCAATATCGGTATCGCTGTTAATTAAAACAGCTCCCATAATGATGATGTATCTGCAATTGAAGTGAGTTAGCGCTACCAATTCCTGAATTCTTTTATCAATTGCCTGATAAATGATTTCAGTGGCTTCATGAAGTTGAGACTTAGCATTTATTATATGTTCTCTATGCTTATATAGGATTTGCTCTATGGTATTCATTTGATAGTCCATTTCGGTAATATTACCTGGTTCAATTGCATTGTTGAGCAACTTTCCTAATGCACTGCTTGCAGCTCCACAGCATCCTGTATTTTGCTTTTGACCAAAACGGTGAATCTCTCCCAATACTCCTTCTTTAGAGATTCCGATATGAGGTCCGTAATAAATAAATACAGCTCCTTCGTCGGGCACATGACTTGCAAATGCAGCCATACCTGTTAAGCCGGTAAATGGAAATCCATCTAATCCTCCCATTTTAAACGGCCCCAAGAATTCATGAGACCTAATAGGATACTGTATGCTGTTCACATCATCACTGCAAATACTATCCGCTAACATGATCTTTGTAGGCTCTAAATTAAGTTGATCCTCTACATAATCAATTACTCTATTAACGGTATCGATTGTTGTAAATGCATTGGGATAAAACTTTCTTATTATCCCTAATTTGTCCTTCTTTAACATGCTGCTTCATTTTTGAGTGTATCTACACTAAATTATGCTAAGGTAATATTCTATGAGTAAAATTGGTGTATTTAGTTATTGCTAATAATTTCGTATATTGGTATTATGCTTAAAAGAACGCTCCTTCAATTGGCATTCTGCACTATTATGCTTGCAGGATGTATAAACCCCTCTCCTATTTCTTTAGCAGGAAAACAATTTCGTTTAATCAAAATTACATTCGATAATATCAAGTACAAGGAAACGGTTTGCCAGTTTAGTACGGATAAAGTGGAGGTTTGGAGTTATAAGGATGCGAAGAAGTGGTATGCCAACCTTATTGTTGGCGGTTATTCCATTAATAACAAGCACCTGAAATTGCCCTTTGGAGAGTTTGAGACTAAACGGGCTAAGGATGGCTATTACCTATATGCAAATGGTGTGTTAAGATACAAAATGGTGATCAATGGTGGTAGATTGTAGTTGTTAGGTACCAAGACTATCATTTTCGTATTTCGATAGTTGTTCCAGAATTGACTATATCAAATAATTGATCAAGGTCTTTATTCTGCAAAGCAATACATCCGGCAGTCCAATCTTTTGCATTTACTTTTGCTGGCGTAGTACCATGGATCATTATGCTATAACCTGGTTTTATCCCATTCTTTTTTGCTATTGCTTTATCTTTTTCATTGGGATAAGAAATCCAGAAGCTCTTGTGAAACTTATCTGTCCTTTCATATTTCATGTCTAAATTGTAAATACCTTCAGGGGTTTTTCCATCCCCATCAGTAACCTTATTCCCTACTGGACTAAATCCAAGATCGATATCAAATGTAACTACAGGTTTATTCTTTCTACTGATGATCATTTTACGCTTAGATTTGAGCACCAAAATATGATCTGCCAGAGAAAGCGTATGTGCAATGTCCTTCAGTTTAAGCCGCCAACTTCGAATGGTATCTACTGATCTGTAAGCCGCAGATCTTTCCCATCGGGCAACAACATCGTCATTTTGAGCCAACGAATCATTTGCTTCCTTGGTTAGTCGATGTAATCGCCATGTGCCGCGATCAGGATAAATCATAGCCTCGTGATTAAAAACAGGAATAATGTATTGCTGAAAACTCAAAGAGTTTCCTTTGCTATCTTTTACAATAATACTGGTATCTATTCCTTCAGGAAGGTGTTTAAATAGTGAATCATTCCATTTAATTCCTGTGTCTTTTAAAACTGTACCGCTCACAACTATGGGCTCAAGAGTTGGTTTAGCGAAGCTAGTCTTTCTTAACCACAGCCATATACAAAGACCAATAACAGCCGACCATAATAACAATAGACTTATGCGATTCATTAGGGTGCGAAATCTTTAAAAGGTTCCCCCCATACGGCAACATCGACATCAAAGCCCAAATTAAGCTCCGCCATTCTTTGTACATGGTCTTTACTTAAAGAAAGTCCTCCTAATAATTGATTTCCATTATGAAAATCCATATTAATTTGAATGTAACCATTGGCATTGGTTACCAGCTCAACAATTCCTGCTTTATCTTGCACTAATAACTTCAGAAGGTTAGTTAGCTTTTCTTCAACTGAATCTGGTTCGGGATTAGGCTCAATTTCAATACAGCTAAATTTGTTAACTACTTTTTTGTTTGGCTTTAGTTCGCCTTTATCCCATTTAGTCTGCACTGGTAAATTTGTTAAACTCACAAGTTCATCCATGCTACAGGTTTCAGAAGTAGCGCGAAATACTACCTTATTTCTCGACTCCGTTCCGATATTAAAGATTTCTTGTTGAACTTCATCAATGTATACTGCAAGGTAAAACTGCTCGTCTACTATTGGCAGGTATGCAATGATAACACGATCCGAGCCTTCCCTATCAATTCTTTCAATCCTAGGTCCGTTGTTATTATAATATACATCCAGAATCTCTAAATATTGATTGGTTACTCCAAGATTCCTGAGTTTAAACTCTTCTGTAATGAGGGTCTGTATTATTGAATCTGATATCAAAGCGAATGGGTTAAGTTGTTTTTCTATTATTTAAACTTTAGTGCATAAAAGGCTCCCGTTTTTACTCTTAGTTCGCCCATAAGTTTTATCACATTTTCCTTGGTATCACTTAATTTAAAACATAACTACCTATTTACCAGCCAATAGCTTCTCTAATGTATCAAACAATTCTTTGCCCCTAATATCGTGAGCTATTACTCTCCCCTCAGGATCTATCAGAAATGTAGTTGGATAACTGATTACAGAATATCCATTAATAACCGTACCTACTGTATTTGTCTTAATATTTGGCCAAATAACATTATGCATTTTCAACAATGGCAATGTTCCACCCTCACTCCTTTCATCAACTACACCTATGATTTCAAATTGCTTTCGACTGAATTTAGTATAGGATTTCAGAATTTCTTTAAAATCAGCTATACATGGCCCACAGGTAGTACTCCAAAAATCTACAAAAACGTACTTACCTTTAAGCTTTTCGAGAGAAATCATCACGCTTTTATCTTTTGCTTTAGTTAAGGTCATTCCCTCAATTTGAGGAGCGATAAAGCCGATCTGACTTGAGACTAAATTGGTGTTACTTGGTAAAGACGAAGTGGCAATCAAAGAGTCTGAAGAAAAACCACTGTAATCATCTCCTTCCAGTATAACACGGTTACCATCTGCAAGTGAGTAAGAGTATTTGAAGTTTTTGTTCCCCAAAGTTACATACTGGTTTTGCAGGATCTGATTTTCATCAATAGGTATAGGAACACCCGATTTATCGGCCTGAAGGTATATTCTTGAATCGTTGCTGGTTGTAGGTGCCCAAAGAATATAAGGTTTGCCTTGAAATTTAAAGGAATGATAGCGGAACTCAGGAAAACAAAAGGATATGTTTGTAAGTTGTTTTCCTGGATCTGCAGATGAGATAAAACAAAGTACTTTCTCGCTCCTGATTTCATTATCTAGAAAATACTCTTTAGTAACCGGTACTGATGCAGCTATGATGTCTTCTTGTTTAAAAAGTTTCTTTTTAATTGGCCTGATTAATTCATCAGAGTAATCACCATTGTTATTAGCGTCAACCACATATACGGGAACACTATCAACAGTTAATCCCCCGAGAACAGAGATCCCGCATTTCAATGGTTTTCTTGATAGGTGATTAGTATCAGCCAAAATCCACTTATAATCGGCCGCAAGCTCAAGAAATCTCTCTTTACTTTCTATCCCTGCACAATAATTTTGAAAGTGAAACTGAAAATCGCTTAACACATAATAATATTCAATCTGACTAATAATGTCTTTTGGCTTGTTTATCGTATTAGGGAATCCTTTTTCATATTTTGAGGGATTATCCAGTTTCCTTTTGCCAATGATGGATGACAGAACACTATTAGGTTGCATGCCAGCAACCTTAGTTAGATTAATAGCAACCTGATCTTTACTTACAACAATCTGGCTAAAAGATGGAGAAGCGAAAAAAGGAACAAATAGCATGATACTTGTTATGCATTGCACAAAATGTTTCATAGAGCGTTTTTTTGTTTAATATAAAAATAAATACTCTTATTTATAAATAAACTGGTAATCAACGCTTTATTTTGTTAGGTACATTTTGGCTTTGGAACTATAATAATAGAAAAAAGGTATACACTTGCAGGTAATAGTAAACTATCAACCACCTTCCCCAATCCTATTGAAATTAGTTTATTTTATCCTTTTCAGTCAACTTAAGCTTTTTATACTTTATCTGAATTGAGGGAGTTACTGACCTGTCATGAACAATAAGTGAAGTATCTCCTATAATTCTATACCCTACTTTAGCAGTAGTATCTGGATCGGATGCACTGGATTTCCTATCTATAAAAACAAGTAAGGTATCGCTTTGTATGAAGAGCCCCACTGTATCAGTTGTAATTTTTGGGTTGATTGAGAGATATCTATAAAAGCCTCTTCTTGGTCTCCTGTTTTCAGGATCGGTTGAGAACAAATTAAGTGTATCACCTTTAGTTAGGGTTTCCCAATTAGATGAGCCAGCTTTTTTGCTTTCTACCTCTCTCCATTTTGTTAGATATACAGAATCAACCGGATCGATGATTATCGGCGGGTCAACAGGATCCTTAATACATGAATAAAAGAAAGATGTAGCAAGAAGAGCAAAGATACTGGTTCTCAAAAAATTGGACTTCATGTTAGGTTTTATATAATTTAGGTTAGGGGCTAAAGTAATAATTTTCCCGCTACAGAGAAAATTATTACTTGAATAAAAGAATTATTCCTCTATCGTATTTTTCAACTTCATTAACAAAGAGTATGCTCCCTTAACTACAACTTTATTTCCTTTTAAATCTGAATTTATTGCTGTAAAGCCTTGCTCAGTTTTACCCTTAATTACTTCCGTTATTTTAAATGAGTTGTTGCCATTGCTTACAAATACATAATCCTTGTTTTCATAATTAACAAATGCATCATTTGGTAAGGCATCTATCTTATCTGTTTCTACTTGTACTTCTGCATTCATATACATACCAGGAACCAGACTCTTATCGTATTGCTCAAAATTACAATGAACCTCGGTACTCCTATCGTTATTTAATGAATGACTTACCAGCACAATTTTAGTAATATACTTCTGATTAGGGAGTGAATTACTATAGGCCATAACCTGCTGTCCTATTTTTATCTTGTTAAGGTCTTTTTCAAACACAGTGAGATTTAAATGGATATCTGCAGGGTTAACTAGTTCAAAAATGATATCAGAGGGCGTTACATATTTGCCAATATTCACATTAACCTTACTTACATAACCATTAATAGGCGAATAAATGTTAATAGTGCGACTGATGTTGTCTTCCGTTAATTTACCGGGATTTAATCCTATTAACCTTAGTCTTTCGGCCAAACCCTTACTTTCGATACTCAAATTCTTAAAATCACTCTCAGCTTGCTGCAATACCTTATCGCTTCCAGCTTTAGCCGTATTTAGTTCTTTTTGTCTTTGATATTCTTTAACCGCATAGCTCAGTTTGCTTTTTGCACTCAGGTAATCCTGTTGCAGTTGAATATACTGCGGATCCTCAATTACGGCTAAAACCTGACCTTTGCCTACTTGTGTGCCGGCAAGCATATTTGTTGATTTTAGATATCCTCCCAACGGGACACTTACTGATACCAGATTTTGTGGTGGTACATTAATTTGGCCGTTAAGTTTAAGTGCAGTGCTGATATTTCTGGCTTCCACTTCCTGAACTTGAAGATCGATTTGCTTTGCCTGTTCAGGACTAAGCTGCACAGTGCTTTCGTCAGTTTTAGCTTTTACTTCCGACTGATCCTTGGCGCTACTGCTGCATCCATAAATAAACACAGGAATTAACAATACGGGTAAATACTTAAAAATTATAGATTTCATGGTTATTTTGATAAAAGGTAGTTCAATTGAATAATACTGTTGTTGAGCTCTTTAATGGCAGTGAAATAATCAAGACGAAGGGCTAAGGCTTGTTGGTTAAGTACTGTCCACTCCAAATAATTGATCTCACCACTTTGTAGTTGCCTGTTTAATGTTCGCGTAATTTCTTTAGCATTTTTTAAGGCAGTGCTTTCAAAATCGTGCACAATCTCTTTATTCTTTTCAAATTGATTTACGGCATCTTCCATTTCGGCCTGCAACTGCTTCTGGGCGTAGGCGGTTTCATTTTTCGCAATGGTTTGAAGCGTTTGCGCTGATTTAATTCTTGCCTTCTGAGCGCCATAAAAGATTGGGATACCAAGACCTAGCTGGAAGGATTGAAATCTGGTGCCAGTACCATAGTTGATTCCATCCTGAATACTCATGTTATTATAACCCAGATTAAGCTCTGGCAATAGCCGTGATTTCTCTACTTTAGTTGTTGCAGCTGCAACTTTCTCTTCTTGTAAATGAAGTTTTAAGAATGGATGATTGGCTAAAGCCATTTGATCAATTGCCACAACCTCCATTTTATAGCTTATCGATTGCGGTTCACGTAATTCATCACTATTGATTAACAGCATCAATTGTTGTTGCAGGGCATTCAATTCCTTTTTTAAATCCTTTTGCTGAATACCAATCTGTGTCAACTGATTTTCGGCACTTGCCTTTTCCAGCATATTGGTTTCTCCCAATTTAAAACGATGACTAGCTACTCTGAGGAATTCACGGTATGCACTGTCTATTGACTGCAATAAAGCCTGCTTTTCCTTTATAATCAGCATTTCGTAAAAGACAGTTGTAGTCTGTTTTTTTACTTCAGACTGCTTCAAGTCGACATTTAACGAGGCTATTTTCCATTCTTCTGACAGCTTTTGCCTTTGTCTGCTGTACACCGTCGGAAAACTAAGGCTTTGATTTAAACCGATCGCATTATCAATATAGGCACTGTTAAATTTACCATACTGACCCGAAAGGTTAGTTTGAGGAATATCAGTTCCTGTTTTTATAAGCTGTTTGGCTTGCTCAGCTCGCAGCTTCTGGCTTTTCACTAACATATTGCCTGAGGCTGCACTATCCAGTGCTTCATTTAATGTAATTGGCTTTTGGGCACTGGCCGGAAGGAAAGCGAAAATGAGTACAACTATAGTTGCAATATGCTTTTTATGTTTGCTGGGCTTTAAGCCTTTTTCAAAGGCGATATACAATATCGGCAATACAAAAAGCGTAAGCAAGGTTGCTATTATTAACCCTCCAATAACTACTGTAGCAAGAGGACGTTGTACCGCAGCACCTGCACCATTACTCAATGCCATTGGCAGAAAGCCTAAGGAGGCAACAAAGGCAGTCATTAACACTGGCCTTAACCTGGTTACCGTTCCTTGCATCACCACATTCTTCATATCCATTTCGCCAGTTTTTCTAATCCTATTAAACTCCGCAACCAGTACAATACCGTTTAATACTGCTATTCCGAATAATGCAATAAAACCAACTCCTGCACTGATGCTAAACGTCATCCCTCTGAGGGCAAGCAGAAAGATACCCCCTATTGCTGATAAGGGAATTGCCGTATAAATTAGCAAGCCATATTTTATAGAATCGAAAGCAAAATACAGCAAGATAAAAATGAGGATTAGCGATACCGGAACAGCCACAGACAAGCGAGATTTGGCTTCATTTAGGTTCTCGAATGAACCTCCGTAGGTAATTGTATATCCTGCAGGCAATTTGATTTTTTCATTTACCTTATCCTGAAGCTCGTTCACAATACTTTCTACATCGCGACCATTTACATTAAACCCTACCAAAATACGACGACGGGTATCTTCTCGCTGTATTTGACTTGGGCTGTCTACCAATTCTACTGTTGCCACCTGACTTAAAGGAATCTGAGTTCCGGTCGGTGTTGGGATCAACAGGTTCTGCACATCCGAAAGATCTTTTCTATTTTCGTTTTCAAGCCTCACAACCAGATCGAAGCGCTTCTCTCCTTCAAAAACCAACCCTGTACTCTGACCAGCAAACGCGGCGTTTACATTTTTGTTGATGTCTGATATATTCAGTCCGTATTGAGCTATGGCTGGTCTGTTGTACTTAATTACGATTTGAGGTGTACCTGTAATCTGCTCCACATAATGTTCGGTAGTGCCGTTAACGCTGCGCACAATGTTTCCAAGCTGCTTTGCATAAATGCCCAATGTATCCAGATCCTCGCCAAAAATTTTACATACTACATCCTGTCTTGCCCCGGTCATCAATTCGTTAAAGCGCATTTGAACAGGAAACTGAAAGCTGGTTGTTACACCTGGAACCTCACTCGCAGCTTTCCCCATTTTCTCTGAGAGTTCGTCAAAGGAGCTTGCAGATGTCCATTCGCTCTTCTTTTTGAGGTTGATAATCATATCCCCCATATCCATTGGCAAGGGCTCTGTAGGTACCTCACTACTGCCTATTTTTGTCACAATGTTTTCGACCTCCGGAAATCTTGATTTCAAAATTGCTGAGACCTTCTGTACATTTTCTATCGTTGTATTGAGGCTGCTACCAGAAAGCACCCTTGTTTCTACAGCATAGTCTCCTTCTTCAATTGAAGGGATAAACTCCCCACCCAGACGGGTAAGTAGAAAAACTGCAATGACGAACAAAGTGATGACCATGGCTATGATAGCTTTGGGAATACCCAAAGCACGATTAAGCAGCTTGCTATAACCAGATTCTACTTTAGCCATGAGGCGATCGGAAAAGTTTTTCTTGTCGCTGATCTTTTTACTCAAAAAGATGCTGCTTACCATTGGGATATAGGTTAATGATAAGATGAAGGCGCCTAGCAGTGCAAAGGCAACAGTTTGTGCCATAGGCTTAAACATTTTCCCTTCTATACCCTGTAAGCTAAATATAGGCAAGTAAACGATTAGAATAATGATTTGGCCGAATACAGCGCTGTTCATCATTTTAGAAGAAGCACTTTTTACCTCTTTGTCCATGTCGTGCTGTGATAAGGTCCTGAGCCCGGCAAACTTATTACTATGTGTCAATTGATGCATTACCGCCTCTACGATAATTACTGCGCCATCGACAATCAACCCGAAATCAAGTGCTCCTAAACTCATTAAGTTTCCGCTTACCCCAAATAGGTTCATCATGATAATCGCAAAAAGCATAGAAAGTGGAATAACAGAGGCTACCAGTAAACCTGCACGTACATTTCCTAAAAATAAAACCAGTACAAACACTACAATCAATGCGCCTTCGAGCAGGTTTGTTTGTACTGTATCTATGGCATTGCTTACCATGTCAGTTCTATCTAGAAATGGCTCTATTACTACTCCTTCAGGCAATGTCTTTTGAATTTCTGCTATTTTAGCTTTAATACTTTCAATAACTACGTTGCTATTTGCTCCTTTTAGCATCATGACGATTGCTCCTGAAACTTCACCCTCATCATTATAGATTAATGCTCCATATCTTGTTGCAGCACCAATTTTAACATCAGCAACATCACGAATTAGCAATGGCACACTGTTCTTGGTGTTTTTAATGACTACGTTTTTAATGTCGTCTATATTTCCAATAAGTCCCTCACTTCGAATGTAAAGTACTGTAGATTGCTTTTCTATATAAGAGCCGCCTGTATTCTGATTATTGCTTTCCAGCGCATTAAACACATCAGAAATGGTTATCCCATGAGCTTGTAGTTTATTAGGGTTGATGGCAACTTCATATTGCTTAAGCTTTCCGCCGAAACTGCTTACTTCTGCGACTCCTTTTACGCCTAATAGTTGGCGTCTGACTATCCAGTCCTGAATTGTTCGCAATTCTGTAATATTGAATTTGCTTTCATAGCCCTTTTTAGGTTTTACTACATATTGATATATCTCGCCAAGTCCTGTAGAAATCGGCCCCATTTCAGGCCTGCCGATTCCGTCCGGAATGCTAGCTTGAACAGTAAGCAATCGTTCTGAAACCTGTTGTCGGGCCCAATAAATGTCGACATCATCATTAAACACCAAGGTGACTAAAGAGAGTCCAAAGCGACTATAGCTCCTGATTTCTTTAACTCCGGCAATGTTGCTGCTGGCTTGTTCTACAGGAAAGGTTACAAGCCTTTCGATATCCGTAGCTCCATAAGATGGAGCAGAGGTAATTATTTGTACCTGATTATTGGTGATGTCGGGTACTGCGTCAACAGGGAGCTTTGTTAATTCAAAAACGCCATATATGATCAGCGCTATTGTAAATAGTGCTACTATGAGTTTGTTCTTTACAGAAAACCCAATGATTTTATTTAACATAAAAAATTTAAGTTTGATTAATTCTTATTACGATAGAAACTAAATCAAAGGACTATGCCTTTGACTCAGAAGAATTAAATCAAATACTTAGGCGGCTGCCAGATACTACCGAGAAAAGCTGGAGGAATATCATCTTCCTTATAGGTAGATGGTCGGTTTATTGTAATAGTTGGGAGTGATTTTATAACAAATCTATTAAATGTCGGAATAGCCGGACTCGTTAAAACAGACTTTTGATCTACAGATTTGAAAGGCAGCTGATTGTCTCGATCCTGATCATCGTCGGTATGGGGAATTGAGTTATAATGATCAAAAAGGTACGTAGCAAATGTAATATCCTTATTTATAGCCTTATGCTCGAAATAGTGCTGAAAAAGTAAAGGCAGTTTGATAAGTTCCTGCAATTCGGTAGAAAAAATGAGGAGGATAAACGTAATAAATATAGAGATCAGCTTCTTCAACTCCCCAAATGTATTATTTTCTTTGTTTTAAAGGAAGCGAATTGTAAAAGTTTAACTCTTCTTTCCTTCTGCGTACTTTTTAATTACTTCGTTTCGCTGAACCAATAGCTCTTTCATATAATCGCGTAAAAACAGTCCATCAGCCAACTTCCCGATAACTCCTACTGGCGAAACGTAAGTAAATATATCCGTCATCAATGTGCCCTTACCTTTAGCTTCAAAAATATGCTCATGCCTAAAAGACTTAAAAGCCCCTGAGACCATTTCGTCAACAAAATAATCAGGACTCTCCATTTTTGTGATCTTCGAAGTTAGTCGCTGTAAAATCCCAAAATGTCTGGCTTCCCAGGTTACCGATTCATTCAAACCGATTAGTCCGGATGTTTTGCCTGCAACAGCCTTTTCATTGGTTTGCACAGTGGATACCTGATGTAAGTCAATATCCCTGGACAAGTCGAAGACTGTCTCTTGACTAGCTTCAATGAAAGTTTCTAAACGAATAATTGGCATACACAAATAAAGCAATATTATTAGATAGAAGTAAAGCTTAATATTTCTGAAGTAGCTTTAGCATTTTTCGGTCTAATTTATGGCCTTTATACAATTCATATTCTACATCCTCCCTATTGCTATCAAGAATACCGAAGCCCCCTCTTAAATTCCATAATGACCAACCCCAGCCATTCTCTTTCCATATCTCGAGATTGTCTTTCATCCAGGCAAGTGCTACATCGTGGGGTGTATGCTGATATGCTCCCCATTCACCAACATGTATCCCTGCTCCCTGATCAGCCAGTTTTTTCCAGGGATCAAATATATCTTTCTTCAGTCTATCTTTGTCCCAACGGTCGTTGCCATCGGGATTTAAAGGCCAGGTTGGAATACTCCATTCGGCCTTTACCCAAGATGCCTTGTAATGACTTACCTGCATAGGACCATAACCTCTGGTACTTTGTCCGACATTTAAGTCGATAGCTCCAAATACCGGCTTAGTTCCATATTGGAGTCCATCAATAATGATTAACCGATCTGGATCCTCTTGCCTAATAGCACTAACTATCCGGGTAATCACCCTCACATAATCGGCCTCTTCTACATTGGATGGTTCATTAATCAAATCAAAGCTCAATTTACTGCTATTGATGCTTTTATATCGCTTTGCAAAGGTTTGCCAATGAAAGGCCGCGGCATCCAAAGCCTTATCGTCCTTCCACAAATTGAGTGGTTCGGCAGGCGGGTTAACACAATAGCCAGGAATACGGTGTAAATTAAGGTTGACGTGAATTTTGTGTTTTATTCCGAATGCAATTGCCTGATCTATTTCCTTCAACACGTTTTCATCCATTTGTAACCAATCACCTGGTTTTGACCAGCAGTGGTAAGACATAGGTAGCCTGGCAAAATTAAACCCCCATTGGGCCATCATTTTAAAATCTCCTTCTCTATAAGGCTGGTTATCTGCGCCGTTAAATTTCTCGAGCAGATTAAATCCACGCCAAAGTGGTAGCTTATTTTTTACAATTAATGGCTTCGATTTGGCGAATAATACAGGTGTAAAAAGGCTTGCAGCAGTTAAGCCCACACCCAATTGAAGGAATTTTCTTCTTTGCATTTAGTTTTGTGGTGGTTGAGGTTCGGTTTATATCCTTGAATATAGCAACATTGAAGGATAATTTCATTTAATGTTTGGCAATAAATGTACTCCTTAAATAGTAGGAAGCGCCTAATGGGAATGTAACAATTATAATAATCCAAAGTATTTTCTCTACATAATTCAGCTGCTTATTCTTGAAGCTATGAACAAGGCCGTAAATTACATAGCCGATATAGATTACTACTAAATAGATCATTTAGTTATTGATTGCGTTTACTCAAAGCTAAATATTTCTATTCAATAATCACATCTGTCTGATGGTAATCAACTAGCTCTGCAATCAGTGAGGGTATAATTAATCCAGGTGCCATATTAAATTCATCTAAAACCTCTAAAAGGATACTATTGAAATGATAAGCAATGGACCCAACGCAGTTGAATGTGTACCCGATATAGTTTGGATAACAGCTAACCAGATTTTCGAAAAATTGTTGGAAGGATACTTTTACAAGTTTATAACTGTAATCTGCATCCACATCCGGGTGATTAAGGAATTTAGCAAATTGAGCACAAAACCGGTTTGGCATTGGTTCTACATAAACCTGATGTATGATTTCTTCGGCCGACAACTTGTATACCTTTTCGAATTGGACACAAACAGATGGAGGCATCTTATTTCTTAGATAATCACTAAGAATTCTTTTTCCAATAGTACCACCACTTCCTTCATCTCCTAGTATAAATCCCAGAGAATCTATATTTTTAGTAATATTAACTCCATCATAAATACAGGTATTTGTTCCCGTTCCTAATATTGCTGCAAAGCCAGGTTTTCGTCCTAAAAGACCTCTGGCTGCTGCCAGTAGATCTACTTGCGCATTTAATTGCTGGCAATTGTTAAAAACCGAACTTAGTACCTCTGTCATAACCTCTATTTTATCGGCCTCGCAACCTGCCCCATAGAAATGAAGCTTAGAAATTTCCAGCGGATCTACATGAACAGAAATGCTATTGCGAATGGATTGTATCATATCAGATTTAGTCGAAAAATAAGGGTTATATCCTTCGCTTTTAAAATAAAGGTCGTTGCCAGAATTTCTGATAAGGCACCAGTCTGTTTTGGTTGAGCCACTGTCGGCTATTAAAATCATCTATCTTTTATTAAAATTAAGTATTCTTCTTTCCTACTTTGTGGCCAGCAACAGCATAATATCCAACTGCGAGATAACATGGAATTACCATCCAATAAGCCTGCTGAGCATTTATATGATCAGCCAGGTATCCATATAAAAGTGGCAACACTGCAGCACCCGAAATAGCCATCACTAAAAGCGAGGAACCAGTTTTGGTAAATTTACCAAGACCAGCAATTGCCAGTGGCCATATAGAAGGCCACATCAATGAATTTGCAAGACCAAGCAGCGCTACAAATACAACAGAGATAATGCCATTAGTGAGTATTGCTAATACTGCAAATAAAATACCCAGGACGGCTGAGCTCTTTAGGGCCGTTTCCTGACTGAAATATTTAGGAATACATACAATCCCTACCAGATAACCTACAAGCATACTAATTAACGTAAAAGAAGTAAAGAATTTAGCTGTAGCTAAAGGAATTCCCTGATAAGCCCCATAACCAATAATGCTATTTCCTGCAATTACTTCTACCCCAGTGTATCCAAATAATACCAACACACCAATCATCAGGTGGGGAAATTGAAAGACAGATGTTTTAGTAGTTTTTTCTAAAACTTCGTCACCTTCATCCAGTTCTTCTTCATTTAATTCTGGTAAAGTAGAAAAATAGATAACAGCCGCTAATACAATAAGTATGAATGTAATGATAGCATAAGGAAGAATTACTTTACTAGCTAAGTCATTTAATTCGATTATCTTTTGCGTAGGGTTTAAAGAGCTTAATTTATCCTTTAACGCATCTGCATCATTCAGGATTACTGCGCCTAAAATCACTGGTGCTATAGCACCGGCAATGCCATTACATATCCCCATGAAGCTGATCCTCCGTGCTGCACTCTCTTTAGGACCGAGAATAGTAACATAAGGATTTGATGCGGTCTGTAACACTGTAAGCCCAGCTCCTTGTACAAAAAGTCCGAACAGAAAAAGCGTGTACTGTCGGTTTAACGCTGCAGGTATAAACAACAACGAACCCACAGCTACAAGCAACAACCCGATAGACATTCCCTTTTTAAATCCTGTAATTTTTAGTAACCATCCAGATGGAACACCCATCACAAAATAGGAAATGTAAAAAGCAAATGCTACCAGATAAGACTGGAAGTTATTAAGTTCACAAGCAATTTGTAGGTACGGGATGAGGACTGCGCTAAGCCAGGTAACAAAACCAAAAATAAAAAACAGTATACCAATGATAATTAATGGACTAATCAGGCCCTTTTCTGCGCTAACAGCAGTGATTTCTTTAGTCATTACAGTCATATCTTTAGTAGTTTTTAGCCTTTATTTTATCAATTACTGTTTCGTATACCGACTCTGGGAATATTGAAGGTTGAGCATACCAAAAAAATGAGCCGAAACCTTCATAAGTACCGGCTTTGATGTGCCTTGAGGTAGGTAGATAACTTGAAACATCGTTACAGTAACCTGCAACGCTCACTAACTTATCTGGCCATAACTTTTTGATACCAAGACTATAATCCGTTACAACCTCTCTGGATAATCCAACTAGTTTCCAATTGCCAATATTGAAAGTTTGGATGTATACCGGCATGGAAACTGGCATTTTATTTTCTTTATTAAGCTGAAACATATGATCGGCCCAGCGAACGTTCTTTTCCTCTTCAACATCCTGATTATTTTTATCATTTTCCTTTCTGAAAGCCAGTATTTCTTGCTCAGTCCACTTTTTCACTGGAAAGTTGATAGAATCCATATAGAAACTGATTTTACCCTTGAGTTTTTCTAAAGGTTGATTTAAAACAGCTATGATGTCGGTAGCAAGTGCTTCACCTGTTTTACGGTGATTATCATCAACGGGATTGATATCGCCTCCACATCCTTGCATAAACATTGCATTAGAAACACCTGCTTTTTGCTTAAGTAATGCTCTTGTAACCCCCGGAAAATTAGGGCCAATAGTATAACTTTCAGCACCCTCATTTTTGAAAACAGCATGACAACCCGCTAAAAACAAGACAGTTTTCTTTTGATCTTTTTTTGTGACGACACTCAGTACATCGACATCATTATCATAAGGCACATTTTCACCTGTTAAGGCTCTATTTGCCCCTATTGCGGTTTTACCTCTGCCAAAATACAGGTCGGCAGGCTGCATAGCCTTAATCGCTGCTCCAACGGCTTTAACTATGGCAGGTCGTAATACGTCATTCATATACAAGCTGTCGGGTTGCTGTACAAATTCTGGCCAGGCGGGCCAGTGCTGAGCTACAGGGCCAAAATGTGTATGCGATGAATTGATCATTAAAGCTGCTGCTGGAAGGTGGTATTTCCGGGTTACTTCTTGCTTTACTGAACTCACGAAATCATAGCCCAAGCCACAAAGATCAGCACCTACAACTACAACTGTTTGCTTCTCTGACGATAGGGCCAGCGCTGTAACTGAAAGATCGCCGGTTGTTAAATGTTTACCAGAAAACACCACGTTTTCTTTAGTGAGGCCATACAAAGTATGATTACCTACGGCAATGAATTTGAGGTGTACATCATATGAAACGCCGTTATACCTTGCGATTTTTGTCCAGGTAGTATTTTTAGGCTTCAGATTTAGTTTCATCAGATCATCGTTTACAGTTAAGCCGTATAGGCTACCATCATAAGCGACAAGACTGATAACCCCGTTTAAATTAGTTAGCTTTATCCAGTTAAGGGGATTGCTAGTTACCTGAGAAAAGCTGATGGCTCCCCCCGTATCTGCAACGTAAAGAATATCATCCTGCATAGTGATGCTCTGAGCATCTTTAGCCATCCCAATCTTTTTCCAGTTTAAATTTCCAGAGATAGCTGATTTTAGTATTTCTCCACTTTTATTTACTACGTAAAGCGCTTTTTTACCAACAGCCATTAAGACGATGTCATTCCCATCCCCTATGTTCTTCCAGTTTAGGTTCTCGCTCGCTTTTGCTGAAATCAGCTTTCCATTACTTACAGCAAATAAGACATCATCGTTGCCTGCAAAAGCAGTACAGCCCTCCAGCCTCCCCCTTTCAATCCAGTCTAGACTAAAGCGCCCATCTCTTGGATAACCATAACCAGCCAGCGAGAGAGAGAACGGATAATTTGCCGGTTCAATACTGGCTTTGGCAAAACCAGATTTATAGGCTACCTGTGCACTCCCCTTAAAATTGGTATAACAAAGACTTAAAAGAACAAGACAGGTAGTTTTAACTAGTAATTTCATGTGTTAATGGGAGTAAAAATGGTTATGGATTTTTAAATATGGTTGTTGTGTTAACGCTTCTCCTTCCTGAAGGTGTAATCACTATTGATTTTAATGCTCTACGCTCACCCTTATTTAAGATGATGCGTATCGGCTTTTCATAAAGAAAATCAGTTTCCCTGGCATCCTGCCCTTCGAAATTATAGTAGATTTTAGCACCCTCAACAGGAACTTTTAGGTCCAGATTAAAATCAGCTCCAATCAAAGTGGTATCAGAAACTCCAATTGGACTGGGTACCCGGTATATTTTATCTGTTCTATCCAGTTCTGCCAGGTGTTTTGGCAAACGCCGCTCAAAAAAGTTGACTGAATCCTTATTTTCAGGGAATGTCCAGGCAATCTCTGCTAGCGCCATTAAACGAGGATAGAGCATATATTCCACTTTCCGATAGGTATCCATATGCTCGGTCCATATTGCAGCTTCAACACCAATAATATGTTGTTTTTCTTTCTCTGAAAGTACTGTGGGTGTAGGATCATATCCATACACTCTTGACAAAGGGTTGTAACCCCATCCGATAGCTAGAGGTTCTAATTCGCGCTTGCCCTGTATAAAGTCGAAATAAACATGCGAGAGAGGCGACATCACAACGTCATGCCCCTGCTTTGCAGCTTTGATACCCTCATCAATAGTACGCCAACTCATTACTGTTGCATTTGGAGCCAAACCTCCTTCCAGAATCTCATCCCATCCAATGATCTTCCTTCCTTTGGAGTTCACAAATTTTTCTATCCGTTTTACAAAATAGCTCTGCAACTCAAATTCATCTTTCAGATGGTTGTCTTTAATCCGTTTCTGACAGTATTTACATTTCTTCCAACGCTCCTTTGGGCATTCATCTCCTCCGATGTGAATATAAGGCGAAGGGAACAATTCCATAACTTCGGTGAGCACATCTTCAAGAAATTTAAAAGTGTTTTCTTTACCTGCGCAATACACATCTTCAAATATCCCCCATCGTTCGGCAACCTTAAAGGGACCAGGGTCATCTCCACAAGCTAACTCAGGGTAGGCCGCTAACGCGGCTAAAGAATGGCCTGGCAACTCTATCTCAGGAATAACCGTAACATGTCGTTCTGCCGCAAAAGCAACTATCTCCTTAATTTCCTCCTGTGTATAAAAACCTCCATATGCTAGGTGATCATCACCATTGAGTGAATCGACATAGTTACTGATTTGCGTACTGGCACGATAAGCACCTACCGAGGTTAATTTGGGATACTTTTTAATTTCAATGCGCCAGCCATGATCTTCGGTAAGGTGCCAATGGTATACATTCATCTTGTATTTGGCAAGCATTTCAATTTGACTTTTTATAAAAGAAACCGGGTATATATGATAACCAACATCCTGCATAATACCGCGATAAGCATAACGAGGTTTATCGTCAATTTCCAAACAAGGAACTTCGAGCTTTTGGCCTTTCACTTTAATGAGCTGAAATAGCGTTTGCAAACCGTAGAACATCCCCGTGTCATCACCTGAAATTTCGATTACCGAAGGATCTGCTTTAAATGTATAGGATTCCTTTCCCTTTGCCTTCGAGGAAACGAAAGATATTCCCGGATCAGACTTTTCAGTCCTCCGGGAAAGCAGCTTCAGGTTTAACCCGTAATTTTTAAACAGGTACTCCTGCAACTGAACTGCATTCTTCTTAGACATTCCATCTGTATAGCGGATTACCGTATTCTCATTAACAATATAACTTCCGTTTCTGATCACCATGCTAGCAGGTTCCGGAATTAAATGCACTCCAGATGCACTAGACTGTCCATAGACCGGCACCGCCAACAGAGCCCATAAATAACAAATAAAAATGTATTTCAATGTTTTGTATTTAGAATCTTAAAATATTCAGTCTTGATTTTTAACTAACTTCTCCATCGCATTTTTTACAGTACCATATTGCAACAGCAGAGACTTTGCCGCCTCATAATTCTCAATATCGGCCTTTTTCATTAGCATTTTAACACCCCGATCCATGATCTTATCGTTAATTAGCTTTACATGAATCATGTTATTTCCCTCTATTCTTCCCATTTGAATCATTACAGAAGTCGAAATCATATCAAATAGCATCTTTTGAGCTGTTCCACACTTCATTCGGGTACTCCCAGTGATAAATTCCGGCCCGGTAAGCACCTCTATCGGATAATCTGCCTGAGCAGCAATAAGTGAATTGAGATTGCTAACAATACAGCCCGTAGTGATATTATGGGCACGACATTGTTTTAACCCTTCAACGACAAAAGGTGTACTTCCACTGGCAGAAATACCTACAACGATATCTTTTTCTGATATGTTTGCTGTACTAAGCCTGCTCCATGCCTCATTGATATCATCCTCCATTTCCTCAAGTGCATCTATAAGTCGGTCTTCACCTCCTGCGAGTATCGCATTGTATATTCCTTTAGGTAAACCGTAGGTTGTAGGTAGCTCAATCACATCAAGCACTGAAAGCCTGCCTCCACTGCCGGCTCCGAGATAGAACATTCTTCCTCCATTCTTTAACTTACTGACAATGGAGGTTATAAGGTCATTAACCTGAGGTAAAACTTCTTCAATTGCTTTTGCCACCTTATGGTCTTCCTGATTGATAGCGCTGGTCAATTCCTGAACTGATTTAGTTTCAAGGTTATCGTAAAGGGATGATTGTTCTGTAATAGGTATCATATGTAAATTATTTTTTATTCTTCGTTAATTTAAGTTCCTTATAGGCAGCAATGATTTGCTTGTTGTATTTAGCATAAATCATTTTAGATATTGCAGCGGCATCTCCCGATGGCTGATCTGGATACAGCTCTGTTCCATTTACCCAGTCCCATTCCCAGTTTTTTATTTTTTCAGTAAATACTTTTTGATCAAAAATCTTTTTCGACTTTAAGGCATCACTAGCTTCAGTAATGAACATCTTCCATCGTTTTCCATAGAAGCCATTGAATAAGCCAGACCACTGCTTATTGGCATACTCATGTAGCACAGCATCCTTTCCTCCCCAAAGTGTAATCAAGTCTCTTGCATTTTTCTCATACAAACGGGTTTCAGCAGTATTTGTACCCCACTTTTTTGCGTCGTTAAGCCATTTACCAAGTAATAATTCTCGCCTGGTGCCCATCAGCTGATCCATATCAGCAATCAGCTGCATAAACTCCGTAGTATGTTGTTTAAATGCTGCACTGTTTTTTTGCTTAAAATCCTTGGCGAACTTTTGCTGAACTACCGAAGCATAATTGGCAAGAACCTGTGTACCTACGCTTACAAGATCAAACTGATAACAGTCATTATTTTTAAACTGATCAGCAGCTGCAAGCATATTTTGCCATGCAGGAATCAATGCTGCAGCATCATACGGTAGGTCTGTAGCAGCCCACTCATTGTCTTTTTCAAAGGTTGGTCTGGCTACTACAATGGTTTCATAGCTACCTTCCTTTGCATAGACTGTTTTATGTAATATGTTCCAGGCCTTTTCCGTATACTGGTTTCTTTTTCCATAGCGGCTATGTGCGTAGCCGATAAGCCAATCGCCCACATTTACTGGCTTATCATTCCATACATGATTGAGCATCAATGAATATACCACAGGATTCTGTTCAATACCTTCAGGTACTATCCCTATTCCTGAAAGCTGACCTTTATTGGGATCATGAACCATTTCTGCTGGCTCTTTGGCTATATAATCCAGGTTTCCGTACAATGGATTTCGCCCGCCAAAATTATGTAGCATGCACCAAATCCATGGCTTTCCAAAAAAAGATTTGGTTTTAGTCCAAATCGGCTGCTCATCAGCGAAAAGATCCAGAATGATCAATTTATCATCAGGTACACCACTTAGGTAATTGTTGATGCGCTCTGGTTTCCAGAAATCTCTTCTATCCCAAAACAACCAGCCTTGCATTACCCAAATTGCGTTTGGATCGGTTTTAACCATACCATCATACACGGCTTTACCAATTTTACGTACATAGGCAGAATCCTGATGAGGAAGATCCATTTCATTAAAGGTGTCGGCCCCATACAAATGGTTCTCCAGTCCAAAGGTATTTTTCTGTTCCTGCATAAACTTGTCTGCGATCTGCTGAAACATCGGGTCTTCCGGATCAAGCACGTAAGCATCAGCAAAACGGCCTTCCCAATTTACTTTATCCACTTTAGCATTAGGGAATCTCTTCTTGAATGTTGGAGGTACGTGACCACTAAAAGCAGGAAGAATAGGTTTCATACCTAATTCCCTTTCACGAAGTAAAATCTTTTTCTGGAGTTCCTCATGGCTTTTCATCCAGCTTTTAGGTAAAGGACCATTTAATCCATCGATATTACCTGCCCAAAACCACATGAAATAGGCCGGTCCGGTAAAAAAGGCATCCATATCTGCATCATCAAAACCAAGGCTTCGGTAAACACGATCCCATAAAGCATTCTGACCAGTCATAGAAAGCGGCATATTGATGCCGTTTAAGGCCATAAAATCAATTTCCCACTGCCAACGTTCCCAGTCCCACCAGGACGCGGTATAATTAAATGTGCAATAGTTAAAATAATGACGATAATCGTGAGGTGTAACCTTATGTACTTTCTCTTTGACCATTAGGAATGGACTTGGAATTTCCAGGTTTGTACCATTCCAGCTAATATCGCAATGCGCGTAATTTTTGAGCCAATAATTAAGGGCGCTAGCAACTGAAACTCCGTTGTTACCCTTTAAAATAATCTTTTCACCCTTAGCTTCCAGCTCAAAGACATCCTTGTTGTTTTCCATTGGGATGTAGGCAACCAGAAAACGATCCGCATATTTTGGAAGGATCCTTTTAATGAGCGCATAAGCAGCCTCCTTATTCAATGAAGCACTATCATTTTCTTTAGCTCCTGCTGTTTGCACGGCAAAGGTTAAACAAAACAAGAGCATAGCAATTGTTCTACACATTACGGGCTTTTTTTTCATTATTATATTTTTGTAAATCATTCCTAATTCCTATTTCTTTAAAGGCCATAAACCTTCAGGGTTAAATTTATATCGCCACAAGTCTCCGTTCGTATCCAATGCAAGCAGATCTGTACCTGCTGTAATTACCTTAATATACATATCCCAACCTGTTCCAATCTTTTTTCGTGTTCCAAATGTACCATCATCTGTAAGTGGATATTGCCACATATCGCCGTTATTTTCAATGGTTATCAGTGAGTTTTGGTAAGGGAAAATATGGGCTAGCCCACCCCAACCGCTACCAATCTGTCTGATGTTGCTATAATCAAAATCACCATTGCCATTTAAGGGATACTTAGTCATATCACCATTGGCACCTATCCCTAACAGAAGTCCCTTAAATGGCACTATGGTAGAGATTACCCCCCAGCCCTGACCAACTTCACGTTGAGCACCAAATACGCCATCCTGACTAAGGAAGTACTGGTTAATATTACCTCCACCACTGGCAAATCTGGCGATTAAACGGTTTCCCCCAAAGGAGAATACTTTATCCATCACATTCCATCCGGTACTGATGGTTTTAGGTGGGGTAGCAAATTGTCCACTAGCTACATTGGCCTTATAAAATAACAAATCGCCAGTTGCCGGATCTTTGCGCAAAAAATCTCCGTTAAAGTCAACTAAAAACGAACCTGCATCGGCACCCATTGAAAGCACTTTCTCACGGGGAACTTCTCCCGGAGCGTATGAACCTGTAAACACGAAATAAGTAGTGCTAAGCTCTTTGTTTAAATTAACATCTGTAGATGTCGAAATACTTATGGGAAGCAGGTAGCTTTCAAATGCTTCTAGAAACCCCTTGGTTTTAATTGCCAATTTAAGAATTCCCGTGCCTTGTGAACCTTTAGAGATCACAGCAGACGAACGCTCTAGTGTATAACTTCCTTCAGGCATTAGGATATAAGTGGTGTTGTTTTTCTGATTATAGGCTGCCACCATTTCAGGAGAAACCTTAAAATTCACAGAAATATCGGTCTGAGCAGTTAGTGGGCCACCCAAATGAGCTGCATAAGGCACCTCATAAACCTGATCGGTGATGCTGATTCCCATGCTAATTGGATTGTTTGCTGCCTGCGACATGTATAGCTGAGCATAATTGCCCGCTTCAGGGATGTCCAGATCTACCAAAACATCCTTATTGCAGCCAGACAGGAATATAAAAGCACTTAGTACTATTGAAGTTAAATTTATCTTGTTCATGGTTTTATATTTAAGAATCATTACCAGCCTGGATTTTGAATAATATTAGGAGTCTTATCAATTTCACTTTGAGGGATTGGGAATAAATAATGTTTAGGTCCTTGAAACACCCTCTTTTCAACTACGGTACGTTTATAATAAGCATCATCCTGCAGGTTATTTCCTGCACTAATGTTCATTCCATAGATTGCCCCATTATCAGTTTGGGTTGCTATTTTCCACCGATGGCAATCAAAATAACGATGTGTTTCATAACTCAGCTCCACACGACGTTCATTTCTTATTCTTTCTCTCATCTGATCGGCATTAAGACCCGAAGGAAGTGCAGGCATACCAGCTCTTTCCCTTATCAGGTTCATATACTTATAAACATCAGGTACAGGTCCATCCGATTCATTTAGCGCCTCAGCATAATCAAGATAGAATTCTCCAAGTCTAAAAAATATCCAGGTTTTAAGAGAAAACCTACCTTGTGCAATATTGGCAGTTGGATCTATAGATTTTTTAAGCAAGTAGCCAGTTGTATTGTAGTCCCTGCCTGCATTCCCCCTTCCGTCGGCACCGGATGACCAGAACTCCAGACGACGATCGATAAAATAAGCTCCATTGAAATTGATGGAAGCATAAAACCTGGGATCCCTATGTACGTACATATTACTTACCCCTTCCATCCAACGTCCGGCCATTGCAGTATTTGTATATCCTGCCTCAGTATATCCTGATCCCTGATTAATAATTGGCGACCCGTCGTTGTTATAACCTAGAACCGAGACTTTTCCATTATCCATTTCGTAAGCATCCACCTGTTGCTGTGTTGGATTATACCCGTTCCAGCCACCAAGGCTTCCTGGAAAAGCACATTTCTCGGCCATCCCCGGATAATAACCACCAATATCTGGTGTCGTACAGTTGCGGGCAAGAATTACTTCTACGTTATTATTTTCCAGAAATATTTGCTGATAATTCTGTACTGGATCGGCATACTTTTTAAAGAGCTGATATCCTGCAGCCTCACATTTATCGATGCATTCTTTGGCTGCTATAGCTGCCTGTTTCCATTTGTCCTGCTGATACTGTGCAGGAAATAGATTAACTCCTTCTTTATCGCTGAAACCCGCATAATCAGAATTACCATTCCATAAAGGACTAGCAGCGTATAAAAGCATCCTCGCTTTTAGGGCTAGAGCTGCAGCAGCGGTAACCCTTCCAATATTCCTGTCTGAGGTAACTTTCATTGGCAACAAAGCAATAGCCCGGTCGCATTCTTTGGAAACGAATTCGATACACTTATCAAGCGGCTGGCGCTTTATCTTAGTAAAATCATCGGCTACACCGGCATCATAATCCATAATTGGTATTGGACCATAGATGCGCATTAACCAAAAGTGATAGAAAGCACGCAAGTACACAGCCTCACCAATCCAACGATCCTTATCTTGTTGTGTAAAATCCTTACCAAGTGGAGTCTTATCAATATGCTTAAGAAAAATATTCGCCTTACGTACGCCTTCATACATATTGCGCCATTGCTGACTGGCCACATTGTAGGCATTCCAGGATCCTTTATTCATCAGCTTTGCAAATTTCTCTGGCCAAGGCACATTCATCTCATCGGATGCGACAACAAATGGATTAGGATCCACCATGTCTGTAAACCAGTTTTCAAGAGGAAGATCGGCATAAACATCCGATAAAAAAGCCTCAGCATACCTACGCTGAAGAAAAGCTTCTTCAATGGTAATGTCCTCTTCCGGACTTTTATCCAGAAAATCTTTTTTACAAGATGAGAACATCAGAAGCTGTACTAACAATAATCCACAGATTAAATATTTCATGTTAATTTCTTTTATTACGGTTGCTGTTATACTATTTAAAATCGATTTGTAAGCCTGCGTTGAATGATCGCTGTAAAGGATAACCACCAGTTCCATCATTAGATTCAGGGTCGATGATCTTAATGTGATCCCAGGTATACAGATTCATCCCGTTCACAAAAAACCTGAGAGAACTGACTCCTATCCTGCCAGACAACCGCTGAGGTAAAGTGTACCCTATTTCAAGATTACGTAACCGGAGGTAATTTCCATTCTTCATCCATGTGGTAGAATTCAGGAAATTATTGGGATTATTACCCACATCAATAGCAGGATATTCCCCATCTCTGTTCTCGGGAGTCCAACGATTGTTGTAATATTCAGTAAGAACATTATTTACGCCTAAGCCATCATAAAACGGCCACATAGACGTTCCACTTAGGAAAATACTTGATTTGGCTGCCCCTGTAAAGTACAGGCTGAAGTCAAAACTTTTATAAGAAATGGTACCGCCGAAACCGAATGTCATTTGAGGAAGACGCGGATAGCCGACCGGAATTTGATCATAGGAATCAATTATACCATCACCGTTAATATCCTTGTACTTAACATCTCCTGGTCTTGGGATAGAAAAACTCTGTTTTGGGCTTGTTGCAATATCCTCGTCACTTTGAAACAGGCCTTCTGAAATGAAAGCAAAATTCTGATTTAATGGCAGCCCCTTGCCAGACAGATAAGAATATCGGCGCGTAGGCTCATCATTTTCTATGATGGTATTCTTTGCGAAAGTAAAATTACCACGCAAAGAATAGAAAAACCCACCAGATGTAGTATTCCGCATTTCTATTAATCCATCTATCCCTTTGTTTTTAATAGCTCCTATATTTCCATAAGGAATAGACCATGGAAAGAAACCAGTTACATAAGGTACCGTTTGGCGTTGCAAAAGAATACCGGTACGGTCTTCATCAAAAGCATCAACCTGTATTGTTATTTTGTCATCAAAGAAACCTAAATCCAAACCAAGATTCCTTTTGGTTGCACGTTCCCAGGTTACATCCTGATTACCGATCTGATTCTCTTCCATTCCATAAAAGAGCTGTTGATCCGGACCGAATGGGTAAGACTGTCCAAGGGTTTTTACTGTACTTAAGAATAAAAAGCGTTGATTGATTTGATCATTCCCTACTTTTCCAAAAGAGGCTCTAATCTTTAAATTACTTATTGAAGGTACATTCCAGAACTTTTCATTTGATACAACCCATCCTGCTGAGAACGCAGGAAAGAAACCAAATCGCTTACCTTTTGGAAAATTCTCAGAACCATTGTACCCAAAATTAACCTCAGCCAGGTATCGGTTATCGTAATTATAGGTAACTCTACCAGCCAATCCCATCCTACGGAAAGGCAGATTGGAAACTGAGTTACCGGCCGTAAGATCTACATAATCTCGCTGATTGAACAAAACCATCGAGGTAAGATTATGTTTTTCAAAAGAACGCTCGTAATTCAACTGAGTTTCCATGTAGATCGCTCTGTTACTTCCGTTTTCCGTGAAATAACCCAGTGGTTTTTCTTCTCTAAATGGGGCACTATATAAATCTTCTCCGGTATCGGGATCTTTACCGAGGTATCGTTTTACCTCAAATTCCTTTATCCTTACATTATTTGTCTGACTATAGCGGTCATAGGAAAATAAGCCTCTCAATGACAATCCTTTTGTAACCAGTTCAGACATGTCCCATCTAGCGGCAAAGGTCCCCTGTAAGGTACTCCTATCTTGTGTGCTATAACCTGACTGAGAAACCCTTCCCCATGGATTCCATCCCACAAAAGTTTGGGCACCACCAGGTGTTCCATCAGGATTAGTAACTGGGAATGCAATTGGTGATATAACTTTTAAAGATTGGAAAATATCTGGAGCTGAGAATCCCGGGTAATTACCATTCTGAATAATACCGCCCAATCCAAGTTGCATGGTAAGGCTTTTTGAGAGATTCAGATCGACATTGCTTCTGAAATTGTAGCGTTTTATATTGGCATTTGTATTAAATTTATTGGTAGCATCTTGTTTATAAATCCCATTTTGAAGTGTGTAACCTACATTCGTATAGTATTTAATGATCTCGTTACCACCAGTTACACTAAGATTGTTGATGGTTTGCCAGGTATCTCTTTTCAATACTGCATCAGTCCAGTTTGAGTTAGGGTACAGATAAGGGTCTGATCCATTGCCAAATTTCTCAAGCTCTTCCGCTGACCATCTCGGTTGTTCACCTGAGAACACTCTTGCCTCATTCATAAGTGAAGCATATTGTTGTCCATTAATATATTCAGGTAATCTTAAAGCATGCAAAGCTGCAGCTTCGGTACGGAAGGTTACGGCAGGTTTTCCTGTAACTCCACGCTTGGTACTGATAAGAATAACACCATTAGCGCCACGAACCCCATAAACCGCAGTAGCAGAGGCATCTTTTAATATGGTGAAACTCTCTATCTCCTGCGCATTGATATTGTTCATATCACGCTCCACCCCATCTATCAATATCAGCGGAGCATTGTTTCCAAAAGTAGATAATCCTCGTATATAAACTTGTGCAGCATCATAACCGGGCTCTCCACTTGCTTGACGAGTAATTATTCCTGGCAATTTACCTGCAATTGCGTTAGACAATGCTGGCGTTGAAACCCGCTGAATTTCTTTAACAGAAATTGAAGATAATGAACCCGTTACAGAAATCTTCTTTTGTGTACCATAACCAACTACAGTTACCTCATTCAGCTTATTCTCCTCGTCAGGTTCTAGCTTAACTTTAAGCTCCTGTAATCGACCAACCTTAATGGTTTTGTTTTTATAACCTATAAAGGAAAACTGAAGAGAATCCTTCTCAGCAGCCACCGAAAGAGAAAACTTGCCCTTTTCGTCAGTAACAGTTCCCTGTGCACTACCTAGTAGCCTTACAGAGACCCCAGGTATGGGTTCATTTTTTTCATCAACTACCTCACCTCGGATGATGCGGTCGGCAGATTGAAGTGGCCAACTTTTGGCTTTTGCATCTGCTACCAGGAACAGAATGATCATAAATGCTAAAATTTTATTCATACAGTTGTTTGGTTTAGCTATATTGAAAACGCAAAAAAGCAGCACAAAAGAAGATAAAACTGATTAATGACTTATCCAAATTGATCAAATCAACCTATTTGCGGTTTTTATGCGTTTTATTACACAAGTATAACCGCAAAAAAAATAACATCCAAATATTTAACAGAAAAAAAAATTACTTTTGTCAAATCCGTTAAAAACTGCATATGCGAAAAGAAGAAAGACACAAGCTGATTATGAGGGAAATCAACCTCCACAACAAGGTTCTATCTGCAGATTTGAGCACCTTACTAAACATCTCCGATGACACAGTTCGACGTGATCTAAAGGAGTTAGCTGAATCAGGCAAAGTACTAAAAGTACATGGAGGTGCTGCGAGCAAATCTTTTGTTGCCCCCTTTAATTTACAAAACGAAGTATATGCGCTTGCAGAAAAGAAAAAAATCGCAGAAAAGGCACTCAAGTTGATCAAAAACGACATGGTTGTCCTTACTGAAGGCGGAACAACTATCCTGGAACTGGCTAAAATGATTCCAAAAAGCTTAAAGGCAACCTTCTTTACTGTTAGTCCTCAGGCAGCAATAACCCTATCAGAGCACAGTAATCTAGAGGTGATTACCATAGGTGGAAAGCTCAGTAAAAACGCAAACCTGCATACAGGAACGAGTGTTATTAACCAACTATCTGATCTTAAAGTAGACCTTTGCCTGCTTGGCGCGAATGCATTTTCAGCTGAGGAAGGCCTTACAGACATGGACTGGGAGATTGTACAGGTTAACAAAGCTATTGTAAATGCTTCAAGAAAAGTTGCGGTTTTGGCTATTGCGGAAAAACTGAATACCTCTCAACGAATAAGGATCTGTCCACTTAACCGAATAAATTACTTAATTACGGAACTACCTCCAGAAAGCCCTTTCCTTTCCAATTTTAGAAATGACGATTTGAAATTACTTTAATAAGTACTCTAGTTACTTCTGGTAAACAGATTTCAAAAGTAACTAGAGTATTATCTTTAAAGATTACTAACGATTGTAAGCATCCACGGCACTCTCCAGGTGACGCGAACCTGATAATTGTATAGAATACCCTCCGGCAGCAAAACCAAGCCCAAGCCCCAGAAACACTAAGCTAGATGTAAAATTGGGCCCTTTTGTGTTCATATCAAAACCTTGTCCACCAAATCCCTCACGTTCGAATTTTGCTTTTTGTCTAGCACCTTTAGCTATAAAAGAAAATATTCCTGCCACAAGTGATGCTCCTGCAGCTGCATACATTATTTTACTTGTATTCATACTCCTTCTATAACCTTGCAGAAAATCCATGCTTTGGGCATTATCTGCCATATCATTTTTCAAATTATCGTAACTCACCTTCTTAAGGTTATTAAGTCCCTTATTATAATACATTCGAAGGTTAACTGCAGGCTCTCTTCTACCGCTATATCGGTACTCCCTCCCATACATAAACTGGTCGTATGGAACCTCTTGATAAACATTAATCTTGCCTTCTACAATGCGCTCAGAAAATTCGTTACCACGACCAAAGCTGAGCCTCCCGCTATTAGCAAAGAAACCATCTTCATTACTAAAGAACTTTACCAGTTCCGGCCTAAACCGTTTGGAATCGGCCTGCAGTTGCCAGTTACCTGAGAAATTTGGTCGTAGTCTAACCCTATCAGCATAAATCACAGAGTCAGAATAAAGGTGGAGAAAATTTCGGGATTCGTGCTCTTGAGCACGGGAAGTCAGGCCATAACAAGCCAAGACAACCATGAGTAGTTTTTTCATAGCAGTTTACATTTGTGTGTAATCAATACTACACAAATAGAACCCAAAAGTTGCTTTGTAAACAATAAAATACATTAAGTCCGGACTATTTATTTCATAATCGAAATTATGCCCGAGTTTTTAGAAGGTTGATACTTTTTCGGTTCGTTCGTGACGTAAATTCCCTAAAACAAAAACACAATGAAAGTCGTAAGCACGAAACCCTTCATTCTTAACAAACACTTTCATTCTTGGTTTAATCGCCAAAAATAAGGAAGTACAATACAACTCGAAATTATTCAACACAAATTTCTTTTGGTAGTCTAGAGACAGCCCATTGAAATCAAAAGTTAAAGCCTTGCTATTTAATACGATTAAATGATCAAAACGAGTCAAAGCTTTACTTAAATGCTTGTTTTCCGTAATCCAACCCAACATCAAGCGGTTAAATGAGAAAATTTGTTCTTCTGATAGCTTCACCATAACCACAAAACTACTCAAACTTATGTTATTGAGATTTTTAAGGAGCTCTATTTTCTTTTCTTGCGGAGGTTTAGATAATCGATGTAGTATAAAACCTTTACAGACAGACTGGTATTTTGCGGTGCAGACAGAATGTTTTCCAAATTTCTGTTATATCGTTGAGTATAAAAATTATCATTTGTTTCGGCAGCTTGCTTATAGGATAAAGTCATTTCACTACCGGGAGCAAATTGCCATGTATAAATTAAATCGACATTGAAAACATTGTAATTTCTATCAGTTCCAGTTAGTGGCTCTCCCTGATAAGCAGTTAATGTTCCTTGATTTGTTAGCAGATAAAATTCTTTATTTCTCCTATCACTCCAATAATGTCGAACCACCACCGACACTCCCATTTTATTACTGAAAGAGTATTTTGCATCAAAAGAATTTTCGACTGTGTTCCGGTTATAACGAGAGAAAATAGCCTGATCTCCATGTGCCTTAATCCAGCTCACGTAATTGTAATTTGGATTAAAATTCAAATCCAGACCGAAAGCAATTCTATCATTTAGTCTTAAGTTTTGGAAGAAATAGAAGTTATACTCCTGTCCATTAAAAAGTTCCCTTCTAAAGTATTTTACATTTCCACCAAAATTATATGCTTTGGCCCTATTTGGATTTACATAAACTGATGCGCCGAATTTAGCAGGAGCTTTATACACCTGTCCATTTCTGGATTCATAGAAATCATTCCCTTCTGCACCATATTCCAAATCCGTTTCAACCGACCAAAAGCTTTTAAATTGCACCCAGGATCCAGTAACAACCCCAAAGCGCTGATAGTCGCCTGGATTAACGCGCCTTGAATATTCTATATTAAACCAACTTTCCAATTGATTGTACCATGAAGTGGGCTTATAATTATTATATCCAAAACTTAAATGCTGGTCTAAAAAATTATTATTCGTAAAGAACCCCATATCAGACTTATCAAATTTGTCATCAGCGTACACTTGATTATAACTCCACCTGAAATTTCCGCTTTGCTTACCTCCTTTGAATTCATAATTGAATCCTGTACGACTGCCAGCCCCTTTTATATAACTCATTTTACCTGCCCCATTAAAAAAGTAAACGTTCTTCTTATCATTAAGGTTAAATAGCAAAGCGCTTACATTGGCGTCATAAGCAGCACCTTGCCTTAAAACATTGGTATTGATAAAAGTTGCAGAACTGTTGTTTTTTAGAGATTGATCGAGCACCAGGATATTGTAGTTAGTTAATGGTTGAGTCTCGATTTCTTGTATGTTTCCATCCTGATCTTTAACCTCAGTTTGCATGGCTTTAGTGATGGCATTGAAAACACCAATACCCAGTCCCCCTGCCGTACGTCCGGAGATTTTGGTAGCATTTAATACTTTGGCTTCACTTTGATCTTTAATGATTGTTTCAGAACTGTTTACTTTAGAATAATCGTAGTATTTTGGAATGGAGCCAATGCGCTTCGAATAAAACAGATCACCTTTGTTAAACAACTCGGTTCCTTCAGTAAAGAACTGTCGGTTTTCATTAAACTTCACTTCAAATGGTGTTAAATTTAGGATTCGGTTATCGGATTGTACTTGTCCAAAATCTGGGACCAGCGTCATATCCAATGTAAAACTATTGCTAATGCCATATTTTACGTCCATACCTCCATTAAAACGCGCTGTTGTATTTTTTATTCCGGGAATATTAGCGGGATAGTTATTTACATAAGCAGAAAGATATGGGGAAAAGGACAAGCGTAAGGGAGGTTTTATATCCTTAACTCCCATCCACAGCCCCTCCTGATTCATAAAACCATTCACATTTGGACTAACAAAATTCCAAAAAGTCTGCACATTGGACCGTTGTATACGACGGCTAAAGTTTAAGCCCCAATTTTGAATATCCTTTGCCGAAAAACGCAAAGCAGAGTAAGGAATTTTCATTTCGCAAGTCCATCCTTTATCATCAATTTTCACAGCACTCTCCCAAACAGCATTCCAATTAGGATCTTCATCACCAATTTGAGAATACTTAGCATCGAACTGAACCCCCGCAGCGGTTACAAAAAAACCATTCCCGTTCATCTTATCGTAAAATGGATCGAATACTATAGAGATAAAATCAGCATTACCGATATTATCGCGAGAGACCAATTCGTGGGAAACACTATCAGGATGATCATACATTCGGGCATAAACGTAAACCGCGGCATCATCGTACAACACCTTCATTTCTGTGCGTTTGTCCTTACCCTCTACTCTACCCGGTACAGGTCTGATTTCAAAAAAATCTGTAGCTATTGGAACATTAACCCAACAATGGTCATCAAGAATACCATCTATTTTTGGACTTTCAGCGGTTCTTACAGCTTGCAACTGTTTTTGCACTGAAGGATCCTGAGCCTGACACATCAGACCATATACAAACAAGAAGAACAGAATTAGGTAAGGTTTCATTTAAAGCGATTAATGTCAATAAGACACCGCTCGATTATAAATGTTGCATCACTACCTATCTGTATGCCATATTATTTGCAATACCTACTCCGCGCATCAATCATCATCGGACTTCGATCTCCAAGTTCGTAGCCAAGATTTAGATCCGCACAGATTTTAATCAAATCTTCAGATGGTATTGGCACATTATCTTTAGCGACCAAAATGGTAACTTCCTTTGATTTACTTAGTGTTCTGCTATCCTTAAATTCAAATTTTCTTAATCTTGCAAATGCGCGATTACTAATTGCTTCCTTATACAAAGGTTCGAGCTCAATGGCTTTATCAAAATCAGCAATAGCACTGTCAAAATCAAAAGAATTAAGCTTAGCAGTCCCTCTACTGAAATAAACATCTGCATAATCTGGGTTTAAGATAATAGCCTCATTAAGCTTCTTAATACCCCCGGTGTAATCATACGCTTTCATCAGAACTATTCCTTTGCTAAATAATTCATGAAACTTCTTCTCTTCCTTAGAGAGTTCCTGCTTCTTATTTACAAAATTAGATTGTCGTTTAAGCTTACCAGTTGAATAAAACACCTGCCATAAACCAACCTCTTGCTCATTATCAAAAGATCCTTTTTGTTTGAGTTTACCATTTATAAAGTATTCTTCACTAGGACCATCTTCAATTCCTTTCTTATAAGAATAAAAATATCTTTTATTTCCATTTGGATAATAAACAGTCCGAACTCCCTCGACAAAACCATCCTTAAGCATGCCTTCACCCTGTATGTGACCGTTCAGAAAATAATCAATAAATCTACCTGAAAAAGGAGTTTCAGAGTCCTTCAAATACCATGCACCATTAACTCTTTTCATATTCTTTGTAGTCGAAATGCGTTTTATTTCATCTGTTCGGGTTGCATATGATTTGGTAATTACATAAATGATTTTATCCATCTTTCCTTCGTATCCAGCTGTTTTTATACGATCCGGATTAGTTACGACTTCTAATTTTTCAATATCATTTTCTTCAAGCTGATCATTTTCATCAGGGTCATCAACAATAACAACACTATCAACTATATAAAGAATTCGTTGGCTATTCTCTTGAGCACTTAATGCAGAACAAAAGAACAGAAAAAGGAGTGTTGATATTAGTTTCTTCATTGAATGAGATTTGTTAATTTATCTTCCAAAGATATAAATTCCCATTCTTTAATATAGCTAACTTTACAAAGGCTTCCTTGCCTGCACCTTGCGTCTCATTGTTAACAAAGAAATCAGAAAAACCAATATGGCAAATCCAATTAAACCAAACTTTACTGAGGACAGCCAATTAGTTGCCCAGTATTCGGACTCCGCACCTATATGCTGAAAATTATGTAGAATCCTAAAGTTCTCTATAAAATCTAATAGCCCTGCCAATACAGTAATAAAAAGATTAAAACGTAACAACTCATTAAACAACATTCTCTGCTCCCGCTGCATTTGCCAGTTGGACATTGAAATGATGAGCGATACATAAGTGAAAATAAAAAGAAAATCTAATCTGGTATGATTGCGGGCAACATCCAGCAGTGTTAACTCTCCATAATGACATTGATGCCACTCTTTTAGAATTTGCACACCAAGTTCAGTATTTGCCAATTCAAGATGTACAATGCCATAGTTACTGTTTTTAATTAGTGTATGATCCTGAAAACTCAAAATCGAAACCACAATAACAAATATAATCCAGAGCAAGGTTTTCATATTTTTTCGATTGAAGGAGGAACCTCATAAACCAATCCATTTGTGGATGGTACACCATTAATACAGTCTATAAATACTTTCCCAACCTTCCTGAAATTCTCAGGCAGCGGATGGAGCTCATCTGTCCAGCCATGTCTGCCAATTGCACCTCTGGAGTCTATATGAAAGACGCAGTCGTAACCAACTATCTCCTTAAAAAATTGTCCTGTTTCAATCATCATTTCATTAAAGAGATAGATCATGGAATACATGATATCCTCTTGTGTATTAGAATCAGAAATCCCCCTTAAATCCAATGGCGTTTTCAACCAGCTGCCATGTCCAAGAAACATCCTTGCAAACGGCCTGTACCAACGCCAGGGCTTAAACCCGAAGCCTAATTTCCTACTTGGTATTACATAATCATAGCCCTGAGTGATGATCTTGATATTTGGAAATTTGCCATTGGCTGGATTTCCAGTTCCGGAGGTGAGGATGCCATTAAAAAGATTGTAATATTGAAGCTGAAAAAACATCAATAATGCGAAGAAGTCTTTAGATAGAAATTTAAGCCCTCTATTGAACTTGTGCGGATCAAATTCTGTTTTGGATTTCCGCATCACTCCCTGAGCCCAGGGACTATTGATGAATTCATCCGATTCTCCTTTCGGATCCACCATGGCTGCAATTCTATTACTACCTACCAAATCGTTCCCACCTCCACTTATAATGAATACATCAGGATGCATAGTTGAAAGCTGCTCAACATACCTTCTCGCACTAAGCATGTTCAATAACCAATCTCCACCGGAGGCCAGACTATAAACAGCCATATTCTTCTCCATACCTATCCAATCTATCACATCACTCAATAAAATCGGATAATTAAACCAGGAATCTCCTTCTACAAGTATTACTTTATTGCTTGCATTTTTTCGAAAACCACCCTTAATTTTGCTTAGGAATTTACCATTACGCTGGCTGTTTTTTACTGCATCAATTTTTGCCATTAAAGGTCCTAGTGCCGCAATCTTCCTAACCTGTGTATCATTTAGATCATATATTCGTTGAATAATGAGAGATAGATCCTGCTCATTAACGGCTGCTAGAAGCGAGTGAAATCCCGCAAGGGAGATTCGATTAGCAAGCAATTCCTTAATGAAAACTTCCTTTAGTGCCGGCGTCATACCAGATGGTTTAAGCTAATCTAATTTACCATAATTATTTCAATTAAGATATTACTATATTTAGATTCAAACTACTTGAATCTAAACGCAAATCATGACCATATTTCTCAAAAAACCGTTCTTAATCATTGCTTGCTTTTTAAGCGCATTCATCTCAAGTACCACCATAGCACAAGAAAAACCTGTTTACGTAATAGTTCATGGTGCATGGGGTGGCAGCTGGGCTTTTAAAAACGTTGATGAAATAATGTCCTCCCATGGAAATACCGTCTACAGACCGAGTTTAACCGGACAAGGTGAACGCGTACACTTAAGTTCTCCCGATATTGACCTGAATACACACATCAAAGATGTAGTTAATCTGATACTCTATGAGAATTTAAAGAATGTCATCCTGGTTGGTCATAGTTACGGCGGCATGGTAATTACAGGAATTGCCGATAGTATCCCCGAACGAATCAAAAAATTAGTCTTTCTTGATGCAATTTTGCCTAATGATGGGCAAAGCTTAGCAACATCCAGAGGAGATAATGCCAACACCCCTAAGTTTACATCAACTAATGGATTTATGGTTCCTCAATGGGTTAAGCCAAATCAGCCAGCTCCAAAAGATGTACCTCAATCTGTTAAAACTTTTACGCAGCCTGTTTCAAGAAAAAATCAAGCTGCGTTAAAATTACCGGCAACATACATCTTAACTGTTGAAGATACTGCTAAACCAGAAAAAGATGATTTTTACTTCTATGGTGAAAGAGCCAAAGAAAGAGGCTATAAATACCTCCTATTCAAATCTGATCACAATCCACAGTTTAACAAATCTGCAGAACTAGCTGAAGTACTCGAGAAAGAATAGTAATAAACGCAGTTATTTTCCTTTAACTCCTGAATAAACTGCGTTGCGTAATTCTCCATCTTCGGTATCTGCTGTATAATCCCAATACATGGCACCCAACAGCCCCTTATCCAATAGATAAGTACATTTTATAGCTATGGATTGCGGATTTTCATAAGTTAATACAAATTCACCTGCATCGTTAGTCAGATATGGAGCTTTAGCTACATCATCCCATTTTTTGGTATAACCATTTAGTTTTACAATGTCTTTGTAATCTATGTACCAGGCAATGTCGCCTTTTCCATGCCCATAAAAAGGAATACCAAGAACTAACTTATTGGCCGGAACACCTGCATTTAGATGTGCTGTAACCCCTTCATCAACACTGATATCCTTAGTGTATTCTGAGTGATAAAGTCCTGCATGATGATTGGGAGGAGTTCCCATATCATAAGTCATTACGTTTACAAAATCTACTATTGGTGTTATGGCCTTAAAATCGATGTATTTTGCATTTGAAACAGAGGCTAGCGTAAGTAGTTTTTTCTTGCCAATTTTATTTCTGATCCCCGACATCAATAAAGTGTAGTTTTTGGTATCATCAGGGGAAGAAGATATTCCAGCTTCTGAACTAGTTGGATATTCCCAGTCTATATCTATTCCGTCTAAATTAAATGCGTTTACTACGCGTTGGCAATCCTCTACAAATTTACTTCTATTTTCTTCTGACGCAGCCATTTCACTGAATCTACCGCTCTTCCAACCGCCTATTGAAAGCAATACTTTTAGTGCAGGATACTTTGCCTTTAATGCCGTTATATCTTTCAAACGACCTTCATTCTCAATAGTCACTCCATCGAATGTCTTATTTACATGGCCAAAAGCATAATTAATATGAGTTACAAGTTTTGGATCAGGTAAAACCTTACCCCACGATGTAACATAAGCTACAATTACCTTATTCTTAGTGCTTTTTTTAGGGGTTTCTTTTTGCTGGGCATTTGCTGTACTTAATATTGTTGTAAGTAATGCTCCCGCAATGATGTAAATAAGTTTCATGGTTAAATTGGTTTAGGTGCCTAAATTTAGAAAAAATGACAAGATATTGTAGTTAAAGTAGTTAAAGATCATTCAAAAAAGTCACATTACTTCTTACCACACAGTTCTTGAAGGGCTGTTTTAAATTCTTTGGTAATAGGCTTACCTCCAAGAGTATTGCATTCATCATAATATTTTAATGCATTTTTACAATCCTTTTTCATAAGATAGACCACAGATAACTTGAACAAAGTATTCTGATTTGTAGAATCTATCTTATACGACTGGTTTAATAAATCCAGAGCTGCAGACAAATCTTTTGGATCATTGCTAGTTGGAAATTTAGCAAAATAGATTGTTGCTTTGTCGGTAAGTATGTTTGAACTATTAGGGTTCAAAGTAAGTCCTTCATTCAATTGTTCCATTGCCATTTCGTGATTCCCAAGTGTAAAGTAAACAGCCGAATAGCCCCAGAATACATTTTCATTTTTAGGTTCTAGTAACCAGGCTTGATTAAACCTATACATCGAAGTTCTAACATCCCCCCTATAAAGATAATCAAAACCTAATTTTACAAGCACCTCTGATGCCTTATGATGGCTCCCCTGTTGCTTCAGATAATCATCGATAAGCCGTTGATCTGCTTCTTTTTGTTCCTCTGATTTAACGGCATTACCAAACTTAGGGTTTAGTCTAATATTTGACTCAGCTTCTTTCTTCCAATCCTCATAATTACTAATTCTCTCAGGCAATTCGGATTTAATACTTGTAGGCTGTTGAGCATAATTGCATGAAGTAATTGATAATAAAATTAATGCTACTATTATAAAATGTTTCATTAAGAGATGCGTTGAATTATTATTTGACAAAAAATACGATTCTTATCCAGCAAGATAACAACTATTTTCTTACTTTAACGATTGCTTATTGTAATTACAACCGAACACAAACCATGGCCAAATACGTCTCTCTCATTTCAACCAGATTCCTGTTTTTACTTTGTTCTTTTTTTGTCTTATGCTTTAACAATGGAGGTTTACCATTTCTATATTATATTGAAAGATACACCACACCTGTCCTTCAATCTTTCATTCCATGGTTTGCCGCAAAATATTTAAATCTTCCGGAACCAATTACTGTTTTCACCAATGGTAGTGGAGACACAACGTACAATTACGTACTATTGCTCTGTGTATTATTGATAGCCTTATTTGGAACATTTATATGGTCGATTTTAGATAGAAAAAGAAAGAGTCACGACCAACTTTTTTACTGGCTTACCGTTTTGCTTAGGTTCTATGTAGGTTTTATGTTAGTCCACTATGCTATTGCTAAACTCAACGAAGGCCAATTCCCTTCCCTCTATCTTAGTCAGCTTTCAACTACTTATGGAGAGTCTTCCCCAATGGGCCTTGCCTGGAGGTTTTTAGGATTTTCTGAAGGCTACAAATGGTTTATGTTTACAGCCGAATTGATGGGTGTTTTATTGTTTTTCAGAAGGACTGCTACAATAGGTGCTTTCCTATGCTTAATGACCTCAGCAAATATTATGGCCATCAACTACTTCTTTGATGTACCTGTAAAAATTATAAGCACAGCGCTTGTAGTCATGTGCCTAATCATACTGTCGCCTAATATTATAAATCTGATTAGATTTTTCTTTAAAGGTGAACTTGTAAAACTAAACCAACTAAAGGCTCCTATTTTTAAAGCGAAATGGGTACGTATTTCCAAGTTGGTATTAAAGTATGCCGCAGTATTATTGTACGCAGGAGCAGCATTAACTATGGCATTAAAAACTGCCTTGTTTGACAAAAAAGTTGACGATAAATCGCCTGTTTACGGAGCTTACAAGATAGAATCTTTAAAAACAGAAAAGAAAGATTCAATTCCGGATAGCTCTTTTTTAAGTCGCAAGTGGAAGCTTATGATATTTGACAGAAATACCTATGCACAGATTCATTACAATAATGATGAAACTGCCTGGTGTACCTATGGAGTTGATTCTGTATCCAAGTCTATCAGTATCGCTTTCACTGACGATCCAAAAGTAAATTACACGCTTAATTACAAATTTGCCGACAGTAATAAACTGATCCTTTCAGGGAATTTATTTGGTACACCAGCTACGATCATTTTAAATAAACAGAAATACATACTTACAGAAAGAAAGTTCCGCTGGATTAATGAGCATCCTTATAACCGATAAAGGTGGCTAATACATTTCAACATTAGGTTAAACAGCAAAAAAAATCAATTAAATTTGCCATATGAGTAATGGCGGTTTTTCTAATTCAATTTTCGACAGCGTTTTATCTTTTATTGACTATACCAATCAGAATATCTTTCTGACTGGAAAAGCCGGGACAGGAAAAACAACCCTACTTAAGCGAATTAAAGAGAGTAGTTCTAAAAAAATGGCTGTGGTTGCTCCTACCGGAGTTGCCGCAATGAATGCAAAAGGAACCACAATCAATTCCTTTTTCCAATTGCCTCCGGGCTCTTTTTTTCCAGGCGACATTAGTTTGGAGAACCTACAAGCAGGTATACTTTCTATTCAATCTATGGTTTCTGATTTAAGTTATACCAGAGATAAAATAAACCTGTTTAATGAACTGGAACTGCTTGTTATTGATGAGGTATCAATGGTGCGGTGCGACTTACTTGATGTAATAGATGCTATCCTGAGATCTGTCAGAAAAAACACCATGCCTTTTGGAGGTGTTCAGCTCCTGCTAATTGGCGATTTATATCAGCTGCCACCTGTTACCAAAAGAGAAGATTGGGCTTTTCTAAGCCAAGCATACCCATCTCCTTATTTCTTTGATGCACTTGTAGTACGCAGAAACCCACTTTTACAAATAGAGCTTACCACTGTATTCCGACAAACGGAACCTGAATTCATCAATATTCTTAATGACATCAGAAACAATCAAATTAGTGAAAGTAGTTTGAATCTTTTAAATAAAAGATATGATCCTCAGTTCAGCTCAACCGATGACCTAAATCCTATTATCATTACCTCACATAATGCTGAGGCAAATACGACTAATAAAGGAAAACTGGATGAACTTACTGGTGAGGAATATACTTTTGAGGGTGAAATTAGTGGAGAATTTAGAGATCTTGGCCTGCAGGCAGAACAGACACTAAAACTTAAAGAAGGTGCTCAGATCATGTTCATAAAAAATGATACAGGTGATGATCGGAAATTCTACAACGGAAAAATAGGAAAAGTTAAATCCATTAAAGATGGTCACATTTACATCTCCTTTCCGCAAGAAGATGATCTGCTTTTAGAAAAGACATCATGGCAATCTTTTGAATACAAGGCCGACCCTGAAGAGGCTATTGTACAACAACAGGTTGGAGAATTTTCGCAATATCCAATCAAACTAGCATGGGCAGTAACCATCCATAAAAGTCAGGGATTAACATTTGACAATGCTGTAATTGATGCAGGAAAATCATTTGTGGCTGGTCAAGTATATGTGGCTTTAAGTCGTGTAAGGACATTAAACGGGCTAATTTTAAAGTCCAAAATCAGCACAGAGAGCTTACGATCAAATACTGAGGTGATCAATTATATGAAACCTGCCAAAGAAGAAGAATTAGATAGTATTCTGATCACAGAACAAGAAAAATTCATCTTGCAGGTGGTACTAAACCATTTCTCGTTTAACCGAATACTTAGTGGTTTGGAAACTATCAGTTCAAATTCTGAGATCATTAAATCACACCTTCCTGAGTTTAAATCTTTACTCTCGCAGTTGAATAAGTCGACCGTCGACCTAATTGCTTTATCAGACAGATTTCAGACACAGGTAAAACAGTTGCATAAACAAGCTGGTTTTAAAGATCAGCAGTTACTACAGGATAGAATAGAATCGGCATTGGCTTACTTCGGTAAGGAAATAACCATGCAACTTCTTAATCCTGTAAACAAAAACATAAGAATTAAGCCTAAAAACAAAATCCAACAGCAAATCCAACACTTGTTACAAAAATTTAGACAAACAATTGAAGCAAGGATTTCCCAAATACAATATGCTTCTGGTTTATTAAAGGAGCCAATTAAACCTGAAGATTACCTTACCTGGATTGGTAAACATAAGGCAAGAACCAGTACTAAAACTAGTTCTTCTTCAACAGAGCCAACGATTAACTTGCAATTGTTTTAAATGAACTTACTTGTAATTGCGATCTTACTTATTGCCATGATGGTAATATGTGTAAGAGCCAAAAAACTAACACTTCCGGCATCCATTGCTGCAGGGCTCATTGGTTTTTTGGTATACATTGGTGCTAAAGAAAAAGGCATTCTGATGCTTGTTACCTTTTTTATTCTTAGTGTATTAGCAACATCACATAAAAAGTACCTAAAAGCCAGATATCATCCAGAAATTTCAGAGAATAAAGGAAGAAATATCGGGCAGGTGTTTGCCAATGGAGGTGTTGCTGCGATACTCGGCTCTTTGGCAATTGTTGACCAGAATCATTCAGAACTCTACATTTTGATGATGGCAGCAAGCTTATCATCTGCCCTTGCCGATACCCTATCCTCTGAACTGGGTATGATCTATGGAAGTAGGTTTTATAACATCCTAACGTTAAAAAAGGAGGCCAATGGTTTAGATGGTGTTGTCAGTATTGAAGGAACACTTATTGGCGCTTGTGGTGCTTTTGTAATTGCTTTCATTTACGGTGGTTTTGATAAAAAATGTCTTATTGTAGCTGTAGCCGGCATCCTTGGTAATCTTATAGATTCCATACTTGGAGCTACAATTGAGCGAAAAAATTATGTAGGAAATAATGTGGTGAATTTTCTAAATACACTTCTGGCTTCAATACTTGCTATGGTGCTATATTGTGTTTTTATTTCCCTAACTTAGCGGCCCCAATTAAAATCATTATGGCAGTATTACATAGAAAAGAAGAGAAAATTGAAGCAGTGTTAAGTAAACTTCCTGAGGGCTACACAGACAAAGACTTTGTGGACATGTTTATTAAACTGTATTCTAAAGATTGGGGTAAAATAAAAGCGAATTATATTAAGCAATCTCAAGACAAGGAACCGGGCACAGTAATTAAAATGCCTAAGCCGGAGCTTTATTTAAAGCATCTGTTGACTAACTTTCTTGAAAATAATTAATCTGTAATCCCCCATACAGCTATGGTTGTTACTGCCACACGAACTCAGATGTGACAGTAAAACCAAGCTTTGCAAAGAGCGTACTACGCATTTCTTTTGAATTTTAACCAGAACCAACCACTGAGAACAAAGTTCAAAAACGTAAAGCACATTAAATCCCTGTTAAAAACGGTAATACTCATAGTGTTTTAAACATAAAATACGTGAAAAACACCCTATGCTTTTAAGCTGAAGAAAGAATAAGTTTACATAAACAAACTATAAGATTATGTCAAACGAAAGCAAATCACAATTTTCAGTGGTCTTTTTTAACCAGGAAGTTCCATACGTACTCGCTGATGCATGTATCAATGAGTACTTAAAAGTACCGAATACTGGTCTTCTTCCAAGAACAGATTACATAGAATTCACTAAAGATCCATTGAATGACTGGATGGATAAATTGAGCGCAACTACTGATTATAAAACGGTAAGAGTATCATTAGGAATTTATACCAAAGAATTAATCACTCATTTTAAAGCAGATCCTAAATTGATTGGCAGAGTAACAGTGTTTTTCATGCCATATAATGGTGCAAATGCAGCTGAGATTACATCTGGTGTTGACAAGCTTGGAGGCAAGGCGAATCCATATAACCTGGGAGAAATTCACCCTTAATGAAGTTAAGCGTACAACATTATTTCGAATTTTTGAGTTTACTGGTGTCCTTAATATACATCAAAAAGCTCAAAAGTTCTTTTATGATTTCTTTTGTACCATACCTCCTACTGGTTCTTGTAATTGAGCTGGTGGCTAAGTACTTGTATGTAACCCATGCACTTAGCACGGGCTGGATGTATAATATATTGAACCTCATCTCCCATTTTTTTTTCGCTTTCATCTTTTATCGGTTCTCTACTGCTAAAGAGCACAAGCAAACAATTATTTTGCTCACATCAACTTATATCATAACATCGTTAATCTATTACACTTACACCTCCTTCGCTTTTAACAACTACATCATCGCTTACGGTGGAATTATCCAGGTTATCTTTGCATGCCTACACTTTTATGAATACCTGCTTCACGACAATTACGTAAAAGAAAAACACTATTCAGCTGGATTGTGCATCGCATCAGGTGTTCTTATCTTTTATTCAGGAATAACCATTTGTCTTTCATTGTACAATTACATTCTGTTAAATCATCTAATGATTTTTAACACGCCTTTGTATAATATAATTCCGCGTTATCTTAGTATAATTTTGTATAGTTGTATATCAATAGCGCTTATCGTATGGAGAAAGCCAATGACGACATCGTAGTTGCGATAATTATAGCGAGTGTTGGCGCAGTGGTACTTGCTGTGTTTACTTTGCTTTTTTTTCTTGTCTTTGTACGCAAAAAACGTATTCTTAATAAAAAAAAGGAAGAGTTAACGCGCACCTATGAAAAACTAATACTACAAACTAAATTAGAAATCCAAGAACAAACATTAACCAATATTAGTCGCGAAATCCACGACAATATAGGCCAGGTGCTATCATTTGTTAAGCTTTCCCTTGGCACTGCTACCAAAATGAATAATGGAGATCAGCAAGAAAAGATTAATGAGAGTGTTCAACTTATAGGTACTGTAATTAACGACTTAAGAGATCTATCAAAAAGTTTAAGCCTCGACAGAATAAAAAAAGAAGGACTTTACCAAGCCATAAAGGACGAGGTAGAGCGATTAAACAGAAGTGGTATTATCTGTGCTCATGTTGATTTAAATGGCGCGCCCTTTAAGTTTAATGTACAAACCGAGATGATTCTGTATAGAATTTTTCAGGAAATAGTGAACAATACTTTAAAGCACGCTGAATCAGAAACCTTAACTATCGACTTGACATATTCCTTAAATTTATTTACTTTAACACTGGAAGATAAAGGAAAGGGATTTAATACTGTTGAATTAACAAAATCCAAAGGTCAGGGGCTAGAGAATATCAAGCAAAGAGCAGCACTAATTAATGCTGAAGTTGCTGTAAATAGCACTATAGGCTCAGGTTGTTTAACCAGTATAACATTAAAACACATTCAAGAAAACATTACCTCTGATGAGTAAAACATCGATTGCTCTTGTTGATGACCACCGTCTTTTTAGACAGGGAATTGCTTCGTTAATTAGTACCTTTTCAGATTATGAAGTTCTATTTGAGGCCGGAAGCGGCGAAGAATTCTGCAATAAAGTAAGTCAAAAATTCAAACCAAAAATTGTACTGCTTGATTTAAACATGCCAACCTTAAGCGGTCAGCAAACATCAGAATGGATTAGAAAAAATCACCCTGACATATACATCATTGTTCTCTCGATGGATGGCGATGCAGAAACCGTCATTTCAATGATAAAAACAGGCATAAAAGGATATTTGCTTAAAGATTCCGATCCATTGGAATTTAAAACTGCACTAGATGCTGTTACAAACGACAATGTGTACTTCCCTCCTTTTGCAGCTCGATATATGGCCGAAAGTTTCAATAAACCTGCTGAAAATATAAAACTAAACAACAGAGAAAAGGATTTTTTAAAATTGGCAAGCTCAGAACTAACTTATAAAGAAATCGCCGATAAAATGTGTGTAAGCTCCCGAACAGTGGACGGCTACCGCGACACCTTATTTGTTAAACTAAATGTAAAAAACCGCGTTGGCTTAGTATTGTATGCCATTAAAAACAAATTGATAGAGCTATAATAGCTTTTTATCATCTGTCATAAACACCCTTGTACTTTCCATATATTCGCCACCTTTTGAGTCTTTATACTTTAAATTGATATAAAAAGCCCGATAGCCTGAAGCTGGATAGAGTTCAAGGGCACTAATTTCCGATTTAGGCTTAACATCTAATTTCTGTGATTCCCACTTGTCATTTCTAAAATCCAAATCGGGAGAATCAGCGTGCCACAACGTGACATCAATGAGTTTGTCAGCGGTTGTTTTAATATTAACCTTCACTCCTTTATCTGTTTGAGAAGATTTCCAAATACATACAGGATAAGAAGATTTAGACATGGTAAGGCCAAAAAATGAACTTAAAGTTGTCATGGCTTCTTTTCCGTCACCAAGGCTATGTCCCACATTTGGTATGTAGTGAATTAGATTTTGTCCGGGAATACTGTCGTAATAATTCTTGATATTATCAATTGGCCAATACTCATCATTTGTTCCCATTACTATCATTTTAGGCATTGTCAATGCTTTTCGATAGGCATACGGATCAATCATAGTAGTCAAATCATTGCTACCACTAGTTCCCAAATCCTGCACAAGACCCAGTTTAACATAATCTTCAATTTGAATACTGTAATCCTTCCAAACTTTGATCTGATAATTCATGCTCACAGGCATGTTTAACATATCAATAACCATTGGTGCTATGGCTGTTACCCGCTTATCTACCGCACCGGTAAGCCATGTTGTCCAACCACGTTTAGATGCACCCGACACAACAAACCGATTAATACTATGACGCAATTTTTGCTTTGAAAAATCCTGAACAGCATCCATTGCACTCTTTGCCGATTTAACCATAGGAAACAATAATGGCCAACTGTAATCGCCATCTTTCTTGTAATTATGAAGCGTATAAGATATCAAAGCGTCCTCCGTCAAATCACCATAAAGAGGTTGGTTAGGAGTTTGCTTAAGTACAGCAACAACAGCGCTATTTTCTTTGGCTATAGCACTAAAACTTCTCACCAAACCATCTCCTTTGTCACTCCAATTTGGCAATCCCTCTTTATTGATGCTTCCACCTGTAATAAATAACAAAGCGCCATCATGCTTATTTTCTTTAGGCACAATTATACTCAATTGGTGAGTCCAGGTGTATTCTCTCCATTTTTGCGAAGTAAGCAGAATGCTGTAAACAGTAACATCCTCAAGACTATAAGAATCCTTTATCTCCCATTTATACGTATTGTCTCCGTTATTCAAATAGCGAGATAACGCATTTTGAGGTGTTGTAACTGATGGTATTATTGCTGTTTGAGCATAAGTAAACAACGTAACAAAGCATAAAAACAGCGTAGAGGCGACAATTCTTTTCTGAAACATTTGCATTCATTTTATACCCTAAGATAACAAATATAAAGGCACAAATTTTTATTTGTATTTTTGATTACAGACATTTAACCAGATTTTAACACAATGTGTTTTAACCATTTAATTTATTGAAATGAAAAACAATACGGTTATTGATGAATACATTTCTGCATTCCCTGAAGAGGTTCAAGTTAAACTTCAAGAATTTAGAAAAACAGTAAATAAAGCGGCTCCAGAAGCAGAAGAAAAGATTGGATATGGTATCCCTACTTTATTTTTAAAAGGAAATCTGGTACACTTTGGCGGATTTAAAAACCACATTGGCTTTTACCCCGGTCCTGGCGGCATCACAGAATTTAAAGACCAGTTAGCTGATTACGAATTATCTAAGGGAACAATAAAGTTTCCTCATAGCAAGCCGCTACCCCTAGACCTAATTACTAAAATAACTCAGTTCAGGGCAGCGGAAAATCTTAAAAAAGCTTTATTAAAGAAACAAAAATAATTAAGGCCTATTTAACAGATGTAGCTAACGGATACCCCTTGCTAATCCATTCTGTTTTCAAATTAACCGTTAAATTAAGTAAATAAGCTTTTGTAAATTTTTGATCCTTTAAGACCTGAAAGGCAGGTCTGATGTTAGGGCATTTATCCATTGGGCAGCAACCGCAATAGACTACAATTACTTCATTTTTTGGAAGCCCCTTTAATACTTTACTCAGCTTTTCTACATTCAGCTTTTCGCTTGCAGCACCTAGATGCGTGGCTCCTTTAATATCCTCAACTACACCAATATTGTAAATACGTATTTTCTGCCCTTTCTCAATCATATTGGCTAAAACAGAGGGTTCCATAAGTTGAGCTTTAGTCCATGGATTGCTTTGCAATTGAGCCGACGGAATTTGTTGTCCCTTAGAAAAATTTGCGTTAGCTATCAAAAAAGACAGTATAGCAATTGTTTTGAAAAGTAGATTCTTCATGTGTTTAAATTATTTGGCCAATTTAATGATAACTCTTGTAAACTTTAAGCTTTCTGGCCTATAGCATCACTTTGTTACTTAGCCCTCTTGACATCCTGCCCTTATATCATTACTTTTAGCTATAGTAATTTCATTTACAAAACTTTACACAATAACCATACTTTAATGAGCACAACCTGGAATGACAATGATTTAAAGGAAATGGCAAACCAGTTGAGTTCGCCTAAGGGAGAAGACGGGAAGAAAACCGGTGAGAGAATGGCAATTTCAAACCAAAACATGATTGCACGCACCATACAGCAATTAAACCTCATTAAAGATGATCATGTTTTGGAAATTGGCCATGGGAATGGAAGTCATGTAAAGGATTTGATAGCCATTGCAACAGGACTTCATTATTTTGGCATCGACATATCAGAAACAATGAATACTGAGGCAACCAAAATAAACAAGGACCTTGTTAAAAAGAATATCGTGGCTTTTGAATTGTCCAATGGTAATGATATTGATTTTCCTCAGGCCTCATTTGATAAGATTTTTACTGTAAACACCATCTATTTTTGGGAAAAACCTGAGGCCTACGCCAAAGAGATATACAGAGTATTGAAACCCGGTGGGAGTTTTTGTGTTACTTTTGGTGACAAGAAATTCATGGAAAAACTTCCCTTTACTAAATGGAAGTTCCAATTATATGACAAACATACCGTTTCGGCCCTATTAACTAATGCAGGATTTATGATTGCTGAGGTAAGTGAGGAAACTGAAACTGTTAAAAGTAATATTGGCGAAACAATAGAACGTGATATTGTAATCATAAGAGCTGTAAAAGAGTAATTAGACTAACTTCCCTATACTGTGGCAAAAAATAAAACTGTAGAAACAACCGGCAACGTTGTTGATTTCATTAATCTGATAGAAAATGAAACCAAAAGAGATGACAGTTTCAAAATTACTGAGATTTTTAAAGAGCAAACGGGCTTTGAACCAAAAATGTGGGGACCTAGCATTATTGGTTTTGGCACCTATCACTACAAGTATGATAGCGGTCGCGAAGGTGATGCTCCTTTAGCTGCTTTCTCTCCCAGAAAAAATGCCATTTCTATATATTTAAGTTCAACCTTTGATGGGAGAGATAAATTGCTTGAAAAGCTAGGCAAGCACAAGACTACTAAAGCATGTATTTATGTAAATAAACTAAGTGATATAAATATTGAACTGCTTAAAGAAATGATAGTGGCATCGATAAACCAATCCAAAAATTTAAATCAAAGTTGTTAGATTTAACAATAATTTTAAACAACATACAAATTAACTACGCTCTCCATGAAAAAATCAATTATTTTGATACAATTCATCCTGTTTTACATTAATGTAAATGCCCAGGAAACTTTTACCATAACAGGAACTGTCACCAATGCTAAATCTGAGCAAATTGAGGCAGCAACAATATTCATAGATGGATCTCAAAAATCAACCAAAACAGATACCAAAGGAGAATTTAAATTCTCAGGCCTTGGTCCTGGGACTTATCAAGTTGTAGTAAGCATGCTGGGTTATGGCTCAATTAAACAAAATGCGGTTGTTTTAGAGAAATCCGTCGTACTCAATCTTACATTAGCAGAAAAGCAAATCATTTTAGACGAAGTGATTATTGGTGATAACAATCAGCGAAAGAACTTTCTAAAGACATTCACTAAATATTTCATGGGGGAATCTAAAAATGCGAAAGAATGCAAGATATTAAATACAGACATCATTGATTTCTCCACAGAAAAAGATGTTTTAAAAGCAAATTCTTCGGATTTTCTCATTGTAGAAAACCGAAAACTTGGATATCGCATTAAGTATTTACTAAGGAAATTTCAATACAATAAAAAAGTAGACGCAACCATCTATGACGGAGAATCTATTTTTGAAGACATTAATGGGACAAACGAAGAACAAGAGATTTGGAAGGCAAATAGAAAAATGGCATATGAAGGATCGCTTATGCATTATTTAAGGGCACTTTATAAAAACAGAACTCAGGAGGAAGGTTTCCTTACTCATGTTATCAAAAACCCTGGTTTCCCTTTAATGATCAATCCAAATCCAGTATACACTGAACAACTTATTCAACGAGTAGACAGTAATTTTATCACATTTAAATACAGAGAGCGACTTTATACCCTCTATGACAAAAAGAAGGTTTCATCGCTTAAACTTTCAAATATAAACTGGGAAATCATTGAAATGGACGAAACAGGTTCTGTTTTGCAACTTGATGCTCAAATTGATAGTAAAGGTAGCTATGCCGGATACCAAAACCTACTGATTCAGGGATATTGGGGTCGCAAAAGGATAGCAGATCAGCTTCCCCTGGAATATAACCCAGAGGTACAATAGTTAACAAGCACTTAAAAGCGAATCGTGTTTTTTCTTTCAACCGAAATCTCAGAGCCCTCAACCAGCATTACTGAAGCTGGTTGTTGTTGATTAAGAAATTCAAATTCAGAGCCATAAACAAGTCCAAAGTCGACATCAATATCAAAAGACCGCACCTTATATTGTGCCCATCTTGGGTGTTTTACCTCATACTCATTGGTTTTATCAGCGCTGTATCGGGCATAACCCCAATAATGTTCTGTAATAAACTCGGTTTCAGTTCCTGTTTGAATTTCTGACAGCGACTTATTAGCCTCAATACTAAAACTTTGCCAGTTATTCTTATACCTCCATTTATATTGAACACTACGGGTATCATCATTTTCAAGTAAGCAATGGCTCATCGGCATTGCTTCATAATTTTCATTATAAATGGTGTTTGCGACTATAGATAAGGCAAATTTTGGTACTATCTCTTTTATAAACACAACACCCCTCTTTATCACTCCATTATCGTTATACCTGATGTAAAACCGAAGGTTTACTTCTTCGAAGTTTGCATGAAACGGGATACTGAAGCCCAAAAGCTTTGTGTTTTTAAATAGAAATCCAATTAAGCTTACAAAGCAGGTGTCGTTCCATAAGTCCAGCTCAGTACCTGCCGGCAAATACGGTATAAGTAAATTCCTATCGATGGCATAATTAGCAATCGCCAACTTTCGCCACTCTGCTGTTAAAAAACTCATTATGCAAAATACTAAGAAATTACGATGTAGCAACCATACTTTGAAACAAACATTTCCGCTACTATTATGTTATATACAGATTGGATAATGTAAACTAAAAAAATAGCCATGAATAAGACAGTAGCTTTAGTAATGATAATTCTTGGTGTTGTAATGCTGATATGGACAGGTTTTACCTATACAAAAAAGGAAAAGGTAATAGATGCCGGCCCTATTCAGATCTCAGCTGATAGGGAAAAAAGTGTAAACTGGCCACCTTATATCGGAGGTATCGTTTTGATTGCAGGTGTGGTTATTCTGATAACTTCAAAAAGATCAAAATAGACCTCCTTTAAGAGCGAATTGAAGAATAAATGAATATATTTTTAATAAATTGCTGTTTTTCAATAAATTAAACTTACATTTGGAAATAATTAAATTACAATATAATGCAACAAGGAACAGTAAAGTTTTTCAATGAGACAAAAGGTTTTGGATTTATCGTACCATCTAATGGTGATAGTGAAATCTTTGTACACACTTCAGGTCTAATTGACAGCATTCGTGAGAATGATTCAGTTAGCTATGACGTTGAGCAAGGTAAAAAAGGCTTAAACGCAATTAATGTTAAGATCAGTTCATAAACTCATTTTATAAATTAGAAAAAGCATCCCCTCAAAAGGATGCTTTTTTTTTGAACTCATTTTTCTCTAAGTATCTATCACTGTAAAATCTATTCACCAGGTCTCCTACATTTGCAAGCTAAAATAAGATAAGGGAAACCCCATTATGTCTCTATATTGCTTCAATATTGAGACTATGTTTCCTGAGTATGAACTTCTATATAAATACCTACCAATTTCGTTCTAACTTCGATTTTTATTGAAAGTGTATAGAAGTTGATATGAAGTAGAATAGAAGTCACAACGAAGTTGATCCTCTCGCAATGTAGACGCATTACAGTGATACTATCCCCTTTCCCTATTTAAAGAAGATGCTATCGCTTCTTTTTAATGAAATTTAAATAGACTGACAAGCATACTGCCGAGATAAAACAGGAAGCAGTAACAATATCAACAAATGAAGAAGATACATCTCCACCAGTTACTTTATCGACGAAGTACTTTATAAAGGAGTTAGGCAGATTGGTTGCACCAAGTTTTTCTTTAATTTGCCACTGCCAATCGGTTATTGGACAATAGCCAAGTCCAAACCAAATGCCCAATATTAGCCAGGAACCGGCGGTTAGCAGCACACAAACAAAATGAAGCTTTCTGGTTTTTCTCCAAATCCAGCCTAATAGATTAAATCCAATAATTATTAAGTGTAATATTGTAAAAAACCAATCTAGAAACACGTACATACTATATATTTAAGTAGATCAAATGTGAGTTACTAATTGTCTTTTTCCAAACTAAACTCTTTAATTGTATTGCCTAGTACTTTAAGCCGCTTTGACCATAAAAGGAATAACCAACGCAACTGCACTAGGGATACTACGATAACTCCAGCCAACAAAACATATTTGCTTGTTGTAAAGTTTATATTATATGTAAAAAAGACTAGAAAACCAGTAATAAGCACAACTCTGGAAGAGATGGAGACTGCCGCATAAACTTTAATTTTAGATAAGTATCTTTCTAATGACAGCTTAATTGTATCACCACTAATAAGATATTTGGAAAAATTATAGCCCAGAATATTATGAATAAGCGCAAAAAGTATAGATACTACTAATAATACATTAATTGCAATTGGCTTTTGATCGCCATCAAACATTGTATAATAACAAAGCAAAAATACCGACCATCCAATTATCTCTATTGTAAATTGTTTTCTAATATCCTTAAGCACCGGATGTTTACTTTCGATAAGCATTGAGCTCAATTCTTTATTCGTTTTAACAGGCATTTGTATAGCATTCCACGCTAATTTAAGTTGATCAGGTTCCATATTTATCTGATTAAAAGTTTTTGAATTTTTATTTTTATACGATTGAGTTTAACCCCCACGTTGTTCTCATTTATGCCAATTATTTCAGCAATTTGCCTATAACTAAGATCATCAAGATAAAGGGCAATAATGGCTCTTTCACTTTCATTAAGTTGTTTTAAGGTTGCAAATAAGCTTTCTTGTCGAACTGCATAATCCTCATCTACCTCATCATCGGGTAAATCCGGTAATATAGGATGGTATTCAACATCAAGTGTTTTTTTACGAAATGAGGCAATAGCAGTATTGAGCGCAATGCGATACATCCATGTACTTACCTTTGCTTCGCCTTTAAATGAGGAGAAAGACTTCCATAGTTGATAGGTGATTTCCTGAAAAAGATCTTCCCGATCTTCCTTACTGTCGCGGTATAATCTGCAAATCTTATGGATAATACCCTGATGTTCCTGAATCAGTACTAAAAAGGGCAGCTCATGCATAGATTAATAATTAAATACATATTTCTTCAATTTCTCAATAAGTTGCAGAAACTGAGAAAAACTTACAAACTATTATGGGATCCACCAATTTCCTGAGGCAGTAATCATACATAGCATAGTAATGGAATCGCCAAAATAGCTTTTATTGTTCTTTACTGCGTTGTCCCACAGTTTGTTTAGCCATTGCTGATTTTTTGCATCTATCATCGCACTAACCATAAATGGAGATTGATAGGTAAGGTCCTGATAACCTCTGCCATCCATTACTTTTCCGTCCAGATAATAACCCGAACGAATGTTATTAGGATCATCGGATGCTTCAGTTCTTATCCAGGAATTTAAAGCTGTAAGTTGTGCTTTTACACTTGCATCACCGGTTGTTAAATAATCAGTAGCTAACCTCCAGGGGGCTCTGGCGGCATTATAGGAATAACAGCCATCAGTTGGGGCTTCAAGTAATTTACCAATTGCTGGGACAAATTTTCCATCTTTATACTCTGCAAAATCAGGAAGCAGCCCTGTTTTAGGGGTAAAATCTGTAAAAACATGATTGACAATACTAAATGAGTTTTTGGCTACAGTATCCCAAATTACATCTCCGGTTGCTTTTTTATAAGATTTAAGGTGCTGTAACATAAAATCAGAAGGTCTGGTAGCATCGGTACCTCTTGCTCCTTCACGCCTAGCCCAGTCACCCATTTTTAAAGTTTTATATTTTGAGTGTACAGTGGATTCTTTTAATGCATTGATAATCGAAACAGCCTCTGCTTTATAGTCTATTTTACCTTTACTTCCCCATTGTTTATCAGCCAGCAACAAGGCATAAGCAATATCCATGTCTCCATCAGTTGCACAGCTTCCGCCAACAGATACTACTTTGCCATCCTTTATGGCTTGCTGCCAATTCATTAATTTAGGATTACCATTACTTGGGTGTGCTTTAAAAAAATAAAACATACCGTCAAAATATTCTTTAGCTTTGGTATCCTGTCCCGCCATATAAGCCAAGGTTACCATCCCGTATCCATGAGCTTCTGAACAGGTCACCGCTCCTTTAGGCTGGTATTTGATGTAATACTGTCCCTTTTCACCAATATCTTCTGTAAGGTAGTTTTTCTTCCAGCGTTCATACACAAAAACCACATCGGTATCTAATTGAGCCTGAGTCTTGTGGTTTGGTTTGATGGCACCTTTTGCATAAACAGCATGTTGAGGAAAAGGTTTTTTATCGTTTAATGTACTTCCGTTGCAAAGGAAAGGACCTAACAAGAAAAAAGGTAAAACGAAAAGCCGTATTTTCATATATTTAATAGGTTTTATACTCGTAAGTGTATCTATAGGTTCCTGCACTTGTGCCGGATTCATATGTATTCTCATTAAGCAAAGTTACAGGAAAGCCGTCATCATCGTAAGTAAAGGTGTTTTTCTTGTGAACTTCGGCACCGTTGTCATACTTCTTAACTGAAGAAAGCAATTCATTAGCTGAGAACTTATCGAATGGCTCAATGCTTATATTGTACTTTAATCTCGAGTTATAATAAATACTTTTTTTGGTTCCATAAGTAGGATCTTCTTTTACAAAAAAATCAGTCTGGCTATCATACCCTACGACATTACCGCCTGAATACCTTTTGAATATTTTTTGTGCTACCGTACCAGACTCATTCACGTGTGATTCCGTAATCATATCACCTGTATAAATGAACCCTTTTTTACTTGTCCTTTCAAATCCCCATTTGTATAAGATTTGTAAGCTACACTTACTGGTCTACCATTTTCGTATGTAACTTCTGTTACATTTTTTTTATCTCCAAATTTTGTTTCTATACTGAATAATTCATCCCCATGATAGCTGTAGGTAGTAATGGTGGAACTTCCAGTTTTTATTGTACTTATCCTTTTTTATCGTCATAAGTATATACCGTAAACACTGTGGTTGGCGTTGGATATCCACCTACCTGTATTATTCTTGATAATAATTTAACGGGTTTTACCTCAGGCTCATCAGATCCTGATTTGTTTTTGCATGCAGATAGCGATACAATTACCGCAATGGCGAAGAGTGTCATTGCTTTTTCATACCTTAAAGATTTGATTTGTTAATACATTTTATACTCGTAAGTATATCTAAAGGTTCCTGCACTCATACCGGTTTCAAATGTATACTCTTTTAGCAAAGTTATAGGAAAGCCATCGTCATCGTAAGTAAAGGTGTTTTTCTGGCGAAGTTCCGCTCCGTTGTCATACTTCATAAGTGAAGAAAGTAATTCATTAGCTGAGAACCTGTCGAATCCTTCAATGCTTATGTTATACTTTAATCTTGAGTTGTAATAAATACTTTTTTTGGTTCCGTAAGTAAGATCTTTTTTCAAAACAAAATCAGACTCGCTATCCTCCGCTACAACATTATCACCTGAATACCTATAGAATATTTTTGCCATTACAGTACCGGACTCATTCACATGTGCTTCGGTAATCTTATCACCTGTATAAAGGAACCCTTTTTTTCTTTGATTTTTTAAAACCCCGTTTGTATAATTTTTGTAAGCTACACTTGCCGGCCTACCATTTTCGTAGGTAACTTCTACCACATTTTTATTATCCTCAAATTTTGTTTCTATACTGAATAATTCATCCCCGTGATAGCTGTAGGTAATAGTGGTTGTACCTCCGATTTTTATTGTACTTATCCTTTTTTTGTCATCATAAGTATATATCGTAAACATGGTGGTTGGCGTTGGAAATCCACCTACCTCTATTATCCTTGATAATAATTTAACAGGTTTTACCTCAGGCTCATCAGATCCTGATTTCTTTTTACATGTTACCAGCAACAAAGATGCAGTAACAATTAGGAGCGTTAATTGCTTTTTCATTATTTAAATATTTGGTTATCATAAATATACAAAAAAACTCCACAAACTGCACTGCACCCTTTGCTAAAACATATTACTTCTTTAACTGTTCAAAATAAAACACACCTTTTTTATTTCCAATAACAATATCAATCAGCTTATCTTTATTTACATCTTTTGTTGTAACCTGTAAACCTATCCCGGAATTGTCATCAATCAGATGAGGTATCCAGGTTGGCACTTTACCTGGTTTAAACTCAAACCAATAAATAACAGCCGGTTCTTCTTCGCCCGGATCATGACCATTATGTGCATAGAAACGTTTACCGGTTACCAAATCAGGATGCCCATCTTTATTTATGTCCACCATTGCAAGACCATGAGTTTGCGAAAATTCCTTAGAAATCTCATGACGCTTCCAGTCCACATTTCCCTGTGCATCTTTTACTTGTTCATGCCACCAAATTCCATAATTATGTGCTGAAGCACTCACAACATCCATATCGCCATCACCATCTAAATCCATAGCATACATTTGAGAACATTCGTCACCGAAATTAGCAGGATGCCATGTCCAGTTAGTTTGAGTACGATCTACCGGTGCTTCCCACCAACCAGTTCTAATAAATACATCTGCACGACCATCTTTATTGATATCAGCATAACCCAAACCATGTGTAAATTGATGCGTACCTCTGTCCTTTACATCACTAATTACATGAGCAGTCCATGTTGTATCTCCTTTTAAAACAGGAGCCTTTAACCACACCACCCTATCCCCCTTAGTGTCGGCGCACAACAAATCAGTTCTCCCGTCACCATCAACATCTACAAAGGCCGGCGACTCATTTCCTACAGATGAATACAAGATGCGCATTTTCCAATGTCCTTCTTTATTCTTCGGATTTTCGTACCATACAGCGGCCTCTCCAGGAAAATCTACGCGAATAACATCCAACCAGCCATCCTGATTTATATCCATTGCATGATGAAGAAATGAATTACTATAGGAAGTTCTCCAGTCAAACTTTTTAGGGGCATCAATCTCGTGTCGTTTCCAATCGGGAGCCTCAAACCAGTAAGGACCTGCGATGATATCCAGTTTACCATCCTTGTTTATATCACCTACTGTTGCTCCTTCGGTAACAAACTCATCCAATAAAACGTGTTTCTTAAAGTGTATTTCTTTAGTTTTCTTATTCTTTACCTGCGCTATTGCATCGTTGCTAAACAATCCGATTCCGGCGAGCAAACATGCTATTAGGGGTTTATTAATATTCTTCATTTTTATATGTTTAAGATGGATAATTTAATATTTGGCCTTTATTCTTTTACGCTAAGCAAGTACTTAAGCAATGCATCAAATTCTTTCTTAGATATGGTTTTACTGAACTGATCTGGCATCAGTGTATATTTAGAAGGTTTTCTTTCCTTAATTTCATTCTTAGGAACAGAAAATTCTTGTCCACCAGGATTAGCAAATACCAATACTTCACCTTCCTCTCTACGATACAAACCTGTTAGTACCTTTCCATTTTTTAGCACAATGTTATAGGTTCTAAATGCTTGTGAAATATTACGATTCGGATCTAAAACCTTTTCAGTTAATGCCTTTTGTCCCCAGTTACCAATACCATCAAGCTGAGGCCCGATCATACCCCCATTTCCTTTAATCTGATGACACATGCTACAGTTTTGCGTAAACATTGCTTTGCCGGATTCAACAGAAACTGAAGCAGGATCAAAATCGGCTAACCTTGCGAGAATTAATGCCTTTCTGGTTTCGCTTTCTGATGCTTGTCCTAAACTCATTTGATCCAATTGCTTCTGCTGCTTAGCGCTTATATTTGCAGCCAATCGTTCTTTTACTGATAATTCAGATAGTAGATCAAACTTCACATCGCCTTGTTTAACTGATTCTAACAGATAACCAACTCCTTTTTCTGAAATAACCAGCAAACCTGCAATTACGATTTGCAGATTGCGTTGACTTCCTTCAAATCCTTTCTGCAATAAAGCATATTTATCTTCAGAATCATCTTGTGCTATTGCCTGAGCTATCTTTTCTTTCATAAGCTGGCTTTCGTCCAGGCTTAAAAACACGTCAGAAATCAATGCTTTGTTCTTTGCAGGATTTAGCGTCATTAAAGCCATTGCCGCAGCAGCCCTTGTTTTGTAATCAGCCCAGTCAGCGGTAAACAACTTCTTCATTTCAGGTTCCAAATCCTTTACTTTGTAGGCATTAACTATTTCGGCAGCAAGCGTATAACGAGATGCATTTTCCGCAGGCCCTTTATCAGGGATTTGTAGAACTGCAGGCTTTATACCTCCAATACCAACTGATCCTGTTTTAGTGCTATCTACAACTTCAATAAAGGCCTTTTGCCCTTCATATGCCTTCAGGTCAAATTTTACAGCATTCATAAGATCTTTATTCTCCATTTTGGTTTTAAACACCGCACGATAAGCGGCCACTATCTTTTTAGATTTAGCCAAACGAATTCGAACAGTATTTTTTGAAACCCCAACTTTAGATTCGGTATTGTGTACATCATTATCAAATACACTCAACTCTAATGATGATGGCAAAACAAAATCCGGAGAAACCAATATACCGGTTGGAGGATACCATTTTATTTCGCTCCAAATCATTTTAAGAGCGGGGATTTCGGCAACAATAGCACCATCCCTGGTAGCCCAAGGGTTTATTGGCTCACCTGTTTGTTCCAAAGGTTTATTGCTCCACATATTGCCAGTTGCTGAGATATTTTTCAGTGACTGTTCTGCTAAACTAATTCCCCAATTCTTCATTGGAGCCACCAATGTTCCACCTCTCTGCTGTAAACCTTGTTGCATGGTATTGAATAGCGTATACTGAACATCAAGGTTACCCGAAAACTTCTTCTGAATAAAATCTATCGGTTGCTTTAAGTTCGTAACGTCCATATAACGGCCTATAAATTCTAAACTCGAAAGCAATTCCGCATTGGATAAATCATGATTTTGCAAATATTTCATTGCAAATAATGCGGCCTCTTTAGATGGAACATCTCTTATCACCTTGATCAACACTTTTAATTGCTCTTCATCCCAGTTCTGAGCATTTACACTTTTCATAACCTCAGCATTCTTCAGATTCTCTCTAATGGCTAGCAAAGCAGTGTACTTTAAATGACTATCCTGCTCAGCTGCCCCGGTATGCAATGCGACCAAAGCTTTCACGACTCCAATTTTTGGATATTTACCCAAAACTTCAGCTGCAATGCGCTGTACATGAATACTGGTGTCTTTTAGTGATTTTAGAGCAATATCCTGTTGCTTTGATGAAACAACTGCTTGCTCTGTAAGTATCCTAAAGCCATGTACTCTAATCACAGCCTCTTTATGATTAAGCGCTTTATCTAACATTTCAGCACTTAAAGCTTTTAAACGGAACAGTACCCACAAAGCCTGCACATACGTTTTAGAATCAGTTTTTGATGATTTGAGCTTGCTGATTAACGGATCAACAGCCTTATCACCATATCCCTCTACAATTTGGTTAGCAATCATCATCCTTAAATTAAGCTGAGGATGATTTAAATTCTTGATGAGTTCATTAATGCTGGCCTTAGACCAATCTCTAGGCTTATTATCCTTATGCTTTTTATCGCCTTTATAGGTAATCTTCCAAATCCTTCCACTTTGACGATCGCGCAAAGGGTGATCTAAAGGCACTTCATAATGGCCTATTATACGGTTGTAAAAATCCGCTATATATAATGCCCCATCAGGTCCTGTTTTAATGTTGACTGGTCTAAACCATGGATCGGCGCTGATCAGAAAATCCTCCTGCCGCTTGGCTTCTGGAGACGAACCCGTAAACGACATTGTATTTCTGTTGATTCTGCAGGTAACTACATCTCCTGAGAAAAAGCTGTTCCTATATTCTTCCGGGAATTGTTCCCCTAAGTAATAAACCAAGCCAGAAAGAGCCGTAGAGCCCAATTCGTAACTCATCATTTCAGGTGCAAATCCCATTGCTGGAGATTTTTTACCAAAATGCGGATATTCGGCGCCTCTTATCAGTTGGTAAATAGGCTTAGAATGGCAGTCTACCGAATAAAGATAACCCCACTCATCAAATGTATAGCCGAAAGGATTTACACGGCCGTATGAGGTTTGTTCTACCCTGCTTCCATCAGATTTAAAACGGAATGTATTACCTGAAACCATAGTTATAGAATCACCATCTGTACCAGCTATTGTTGATGTGTTGGTAAAACCATGGCAAGCATATATCCATCCATCAAAACCTCTAATAAAATTATTAACCATTCCATGAGTATCCTGGTGGCCAAACTCGCCAAGAAGTACCTTTTTTTCATCAGATCTTCCATCCCCATCTGTATCAGTAAACTGGTAAACATTAGGAATACTAAATGCAATAGCACCTTTTTTTGAAGGTATTATACCTATTGGTATATTCAAATCTTGTGCAAAGGGAGTAAACTTATCTCCTTTACCGTCTCCATCGGTATCTTCAATAATAGTTATTTTATCATGCCCCTTTTTCGGAGCAGCTGCCATTGGGTACTCTGAAGATTGTGTTACCCATAATCTCCCCTTTTCATCAAACTCCATATTTATGGGTTTGCCTATGTCGGGTTCAGAAGCAAAAAGTGTTATTTCAAATCCTGGAGGGAGTTTAAATCCGGCTCGTTCTTGTTCAGGTGTCTGAAATTCGGTCGTACGGATATGCTCTGCAAACTGCTTTGGCTCTGGGTCGGTTAGCCCCTTCGCTGTTCCCTGACTTGTCTTTTTAGACATATTACAGCCGTAGGAAGTAAGCAGAAAGCAAAGCATCAAAATGCTCTGTTTCAATTTCATTTGTGTTTAGTTTCCATCAAATTACAATTATAAATCCATTTAGCAAAGACGACTAAAAAAATATGGCGGCGAGTTAATGTGGTAAAGTATTATTGAGTAGTTTTATCTTCAAATGAAAATTACGCTTGATTATTTCCTAGCCATTACCTAAATATTAGTCTAAAGAATGAAAAAAACCTATTTATTGCCTTTTGCTTTATTGGTATTACTTCAAAGCTGTCAAAACAATACCAAAGTAAATGAAACTAACTCCCCCTCAAATGACACGATTGAGAACATTGATTTTAAAGTAAAAAATGTGTTACCTCACGACAAAACATTATTTACTGAGGGTTTAATTGTACATAATGGAGACCTGATTGAAAGTACCGGCTCACCTGAAGAATTTAAAGATTCGAAATCACTAATTGTGAAAGTGGATTTGAAAACCGGTAAAATGGAGACTTTAGTAGAGTTGGATAAAACCAAATACTTTGGCGAAGGTATCACTATATTAAACAATCTTTTATATCAGCTTACTTATAAAAACCAGGTTGGTTTTGTTTACGATGCTAAAACCTTTAAAAAATTACGTGAGTTTACCTACTCTAACCTTGAGGGATGGGGCTTAACTAATGACGGCAAGTATCTTATTATGAGTGATGGGACTAGTCAGCTAACCTATCTTAGCCCTAATGATTTAAAGCCTATTAAAACCTTAAATGTTACTAAATATGGCGAGTCACTAGATATGCTAAATGAGCTGGAATTTATTGATGGCTATATTTATGCTAATATATGGCTCGCAAATTCAATAATTAAAATTGATCCTTCAAATGGTAAAGTTGTAGGCAGATTGGATTTGACCAGTGTTTACACCAACGAAAAACATACCAACCCTAATGGAGTAGAAATGAACGGCATTGCTTATGATGCCAAGACAAACAAAGTTTACATAACCGGTAAAATGTGGGAACACATATATGAAATAGAATTCCGTAAATAGATTGATTCCTATTCTGATAAACGAAAAAAGTTCCAAATTGCGATTGCATCTTTGGAACTTTTTTTGTTTATCGTTTTAATTATTAAAGTCTGAATGAAATACCCAGATTTATTGAATAATCTGCAAAAGCAGCATCACCATTTACAAATGTGGTGTTGGTTGATCTAGCTCTATCTGTAACACTTTGTGTTCTTTTTCTGTATATAGCTGCCGGTACAGAAGCATAGATATTTATTTTACTTAACTGATAGGTAAGACTTGGCTCAACAGATATTACATATCCTGGTCTACGAAAATCTCCACTACCACCTATAACATCATGGATTGGAATACCCTCAATACGGCCACCTGCAGAAATAACCAATTTATCTACGGCATAGTTTGCGCCCACTCTGGCCATAAACTGATCTGGAACACTACTTATTGCCTCATTGGCTAAACTAGGACTTACCAATTCGCGGTATGTTCTAACTCCATTATTTTGACGTGGATTGCTTAAGTAAAAAGCATTGGCATACAATCCTAGATTGTTTTTTATATTAACAAATGAATTAAGCTCAAGGGTAAGACCTGTGCCTCCATCACCTAATTGAATTGACTGATCAACAGTACGTAACTCTGGTCCACCACCAGGTCCTACGTTCTGCCAGTAATCTTTGTAGTCGTAATCTCCTGTTGCGAATTTTATTCCTAATCCGACCTGAACATTTGCCTTTGGACTTGTAGCAGGATTAAACAACCAACGATAAGCGGCAACACGAATGTCACCTAATCCAAAAGAATGCATGCTATGTCTTTCTTTCCTTCCATGCTCATACAATGATGATCTGGCATTTGATATAATAGGCACATCTACCATCATAGACCAACGGCTATTAAATATTCTTATTAAGGATAGATCAGTAGCAAACTGGTGGTTAATTACCTCAGTTCCTAGTTCAATACGTTCTTTTTGATAGACATCACCTTTAAAGTGTTTGTTTGATTTAAAATAACGGGTATTGGCATTAAAAACCCAGCTTCCACCATCAGAAGTCAGTGAGCTGTCTGGATGCTCAGTCATTGAGCAAACGCCTCCAGTACTGCGGATTGCTACGCAGCCCTGGGAAAAAACTTTAGCGGAAATTAACAGAATGGTGAGCGTGGTAAAGATTTTCTTCATAATTGATTTTTAGATTATATAATTTATTTGATTTGGTTTCTTTTTAAGACTGTTTTGCTTGTTTTGCTTTCAATTTGGAAACTATCCATTCTCCAACACCGTTACCAGTGGTCATACCATTATCTATTGCATCCATAAAATGGATACCTCCCCAATACCTACTAATAGCTCCTTCTTTTGCAGCTTCTTTAAATGAGGTAAATTTTCTAGCAGGCAAACCATATGCTTCCTCAACATTATCAGTATAATGATAATTATCACCAAAATAGTGAGTTAAGATAACCGAAGATGCTGCAGAGATAGAAGAATGTCCACTCAAATACTCTGGAAATGGAGGGGTCTGTAATAATGGTTTCCATTTAGGATCTATATAGCTTCTGATTGCTGTTTCCGGACGTATTCTATTGCTTCTGAATTTTTCATCCCAGCAACTGATAAAGCTATCTGTTAAGCCTGCAGCTACTATAGTATAGACTTCCATAGATTTAGAAAAATTAAACTTTGACTGTTGGCAGGCGATTCCTGCTATACCCATCCAATGAGCTCCCGGCGATATTTTTTTCATACCGGTTAACAGATGTCCATCACTTTTTAATGCAAAAGGATTACAATCCCAAAATGCAGCTATAGCCCTGCGTTCAGGAGTTAATCCCGCACCGCCATCGACATAGTTACCCAGCATTAATTTATAAAATGCTGAATTTTTATCCTTAGAAAAAGGAACAGGAGGTACCGGCTTAAATTGAGAACAAGAATCTAAAGCGAATGGACGGATTGTATTAAAATATGGTTCTACCGGTGCAAAATAGCCCGGAGGCGTAGGATACCAACTTCCTTCTTTTGTTAACGGAGTATAACGTGGATAATTGCTGATTCTATTATATCTGTCTGCTTTTGCATATGCCAGTATCTGCTTACTGATTTGCTGACCATACAGTTTAGAATTCTCCATAACATCATCAGAGAATCCTATTTTTTTGCAGGAATCTAAAAATACTTGTTCATACTTTTCAAATAAACTTCCTGAGGGTTGCATTTTCTTTGCAGTCGCGATCATCGCTAAAATGGCACTCAGTTGATAAGAATGCGGACCTGGAACAGATGGCTTAACAATATCAGGATAATCATTCAATACACCTTTCATTGAAATGCAATTCGAATCATTCTGCACTACAACCTCATAACCGGAAAGGCTGGCATAGGTAAAAAATCTAGCCGCTAAAGGTGGATTTGTTACGTCATGAATCATAAGTGCTGTCATTTCATCCAGAACTTTCGCGATGTCCTTGTTACTTAATTCAGGTGACTTTTCATGCTTGCTACATCCAATGAAGCACACTATGCATAAACTTAAGAATAGTAGTTTTCTCATACTAATTAACAGTAATTCTATTGTTGTTTTAACTGGTAGGCTTTTGCTCCTACTTGATTGATACCGAAGACTAGTGTGTGGTTAATCTCTATTGCACCTCTAACATCTCCTTGAAGCTTAAATCCGGATATGTATTGTGGGATATAATTAAATCCACCTTTTCCATTCCCCTTTAATAACAAGCCATAATTGGCATCATATTTTCCAAAACGAAGTCTGGCCTGATTCATATTGCCACACAATACCAAATCCTTATGGCCATCTCCATCATAATCAACTGTTGTTATGGTATAGACCGGAGACATTTGAACTTCTAATGGTAATGTTTTCTCTTGAAAACGACCGTTTGTACCACTTTGAAAATAGGTGGTCTTAAGACAATTAGCTTTCAGATATTTAGCTCCTTTTAATTCATCAGCAGTAAAAACATCTTTCAGAGTGGCGTCTGCATAGCTTTTATAATCAGGAAAGCGTGGCCGCATGATACTCATCTGATCCAATAATTCATCTCTTGTGATGTATGGATAGCTTTTACCCATAATGTAGAAACAAAGAATAGGATCTATAGCGCCATTATCATCAAAGTCTTTATAATGCATTTCTGCTGGCTCCGCATCACTAACCTTACATTGACTATTTAAGCCGAGATTTCCGACTATTAAATCTGGTTTTCCATCCTCATTAAAATCACCCACCTGTAGTTTACTCCACCAACCACTATACTCTTTATCAAAATAATCTTTGGTCTTATTGACCAATTTCCCATTCATATTAATGAAAGCACTTACAGGCATCCACTCTCCCACTACAACCAAATCTTGTTTTTTATCACCATTCAAATCAATCCAGGCGGCATCAGTAACCATCCCTAATTGACTCAATTCCGGAGAAATAAGATTTAGTTGATCTACAAAATGACCTTTACCATCATTTATTAAAAGATAACTCTTAGGCGCCTCGGGATATCTGCCTGGAACAACACGGCCACCAACAAAAATATCAGGATGGCCATCTCCATTAAAGTCAACTACACGTGCACAGCTTTTACTTTCGCGCATTTCCGGTAGCGAGTTGGCCGATTTTAAAAGATTTCCTTTGCCATCATTAATATACAAGCGATCTTGCAATAAAGGATCATTAACCGCAAAACTATGATAGCCACCACTTACGACATATAAATCAATAAACCCATCACCATTGGCATCAAAAAATACAGCGTCTGCATCCTCACTATCTTTATCACCTTCAAAAGGCTTCTGATTTTTTATAAACCTGCCGTTTTTTTGTTGAATGTATAATGCACCCGGCTCATTCTTACTCCCGCCTACATAAACATCTTCTAATCCATCTTTATTTACATCTCCTTTAGTTATACAAGGTCCTGCAAAAGACTGTGGATTGGTCATTAAAGGCTGGCGCTTGAAATCATTAATGTCATTTTTACTTTTAGCAAAATCTATAGGTGACTGCACTTCTTTAAAAAATGTAGGCTTAACTACTGGTTTCTGATTATTTAATACTGCATCCTTTTCATTTAACGCTAGCAATTGGTTGCTTTTAACTTTAGTTAAAACCTGTTTTTTACCACTTTGCCATACAATAGAAACCGAATCAATTGTGGTTGTCTTACCCAGACCGTAGTGTAAAATTGAAGAAACACTGGATAAATAGCCTTTAGAAGGCATTTGCTCTAAAGTCTGCTGCTTAGCACCTGAATAAACAGTGATTTTTGCGCCGATCCCTTCCGTATTCTGTTTTAATCCGGCTAGTTTTATTTTAAGATAATGAGCTGTTGAATCACCTTGATTCTGATAAATAAATGCTGGTCTATTGATATTATTAACGATCAGATCCAGGTCTCCATCATTATCGAGATCAGCATAGACAGCCCCATTGCTGTTAGAAGGTATATTTACTCCCCAATCAAAGCCTTTATTTGCAAAAGTAAGGTCTCCATTATTTTTATAGATATAGTTCTTTACATCAGAAGAAGGCAGCTTGCTTAACATATCTAAAATATGTCGAGGCTCTACCTCACCATTTATACTGTTAAAGTAATTTGCATTATACTTTACAACATCCATATTGGTGAAATCATGTAAGTATCCGTTGGTTACAAAAAGATCCTTCAAACCATCATTGTCAAAATCTGCAAATAAAGGCGCCCAGCTCCAATCGGTATTAGAAATACCGGCCAATTGCCCCATTTCGCTAAAAGTACCATTACCATTATTTACATGCAACATATTGCGCATGAACTGATAGTAAAGACCATTACGTAAATTAAGGTTAAAGGATTCATAATTATCAAAGCCCTGAAGCAATTTTTGGCGGCGGTTTTCTTCCGGGAGCATATCCAAAGTATAGATATCCATCAATCCATCATTATTGATATCTACTATATTATTGCCCATCGAAAAAATAGAAATATGCTGAACAGATGTCTTAAGTTGATCTGTAAATGTTCCGTCTCTATTATTTATATATAAATAATCTCTTACGGCATAATCATTTGAAACATATATATCAGGCCATCCATCTCCGTTAACATCTCCAATACCCGCCCCTAATCCATAAGATAATACAGAACTATGTAGTCCAGCTTTCAAAGTGACATCTTTAAAATGTCCGCCATCATTTCTAAAAAGTTTAGTTCCGGATATATTATCAGGAGTTCTTTGAAGCTCTTGAATAGTAACATCATCAAGATCAGTAAGCATTCTGATATTTTCATTTACCAGTAACATATCCAGATCTCCATCTCTATCATAGTCAAAGAAATAAGATTGAGTGCTATATGATGAATCTGCTAGTCCATAAATCTCAGCTTCTTCTTTAAACTGAGGTATCCCTTTATCACCTAGACCCTTATTAATGAACAATTGATTTTTTCTATTTTCACCTGGATAGCTACCCGAATAACATACGTACATATCCAGAAGCCCATCACCATTAACATCGGCCATATTAACACCATTCTTCCACCCCTCAGCTCTGCCTGAAACCCCTGCTACATCCGTGACATCCTCGAATTTCATATTGCCTTTATTTAAATAAAGCTTATTAGAGGTCATGTTACCTGAAAAATACAAATCTTCCAGCCCATCATTATTCAAATCTCCGACAGACACACCTGCACCATTATAAAAAGCAGGATAATTGAAAACATTTCGATCAAAATTCTCGACTATAGTATTTGCGAAAAAGATATTGGTCTGCGTTGTATCCAGTAATTTGAACAGTGGATTTTCAGCAACAGTATTTCCTATCTCTTTAGCAGGCTGTTTACAGGCCGACAGTGCTAAAAGGAAAATAACAGAATAGTAAAGTCTCTTCATATTTTCGTGATAAGGGTTAACCACGAAAGTCCTATGCATGCCATAGGCATGTAACAATTTACACAATTACACATGGTTCTAATTTGGTTTATTTTGGTTTGGTACTTAATAAAGTTAACTCACACTAACATGTTTTAGCAAGCGTGAATGTAACATTATCATGGTTTCAATAAAGTTATAACTTTTATGTATTACTTTGTAATAAAATTAATACTTTGTTTTAAACACCTATAAAACAGACAATTAAAATTTAATAGTGTAACAAATACACTAACATAGGATTATCAGGTGTATTATTCGTGAAAAAATGAGATCAACATACTTCTTAATCGGACACGTTTTCTTTAAGAAAAAAATATAAACATAAGACTACAAAAACAGAAAATTAACTTTTAATTAACTCTCTATCCAAACTTAATATGAATAACTCAATTGTCAATTAGACTTTTATCAAAAGGCCTTTATTTGGTGTTATGGAATCATTTTACTCCTGCATAGTTATTTAGTTTTACAACACCTATTAATAGCCAAATGAAAGGTAAAAAGAAATTGATCAGTAAATATTAAAACGTTCTAAATGAAAAAAACACTAAAAGTATTAGGTTTCCTTATTCTCTTTGTATTAATTATTGCACTTGCCGGAGGCACCTATATAAATCTGGCTTTACCAAATACCGGCAAGCCATTATCAATAAATATTGAAAGAACACCTGAAAGATTAAAAAGAGGAGAATATCTTGCCAACCATGTAGCAGCCTGTATGGATTGTCACAGCTCCAGAGACTGGAGTCTCTATTCTGGTCCTATGAAACCAGGAACCCTGGGTATGGGTGGAGAAATTTTCGACGAAAATACGGGTATGCCCGGTCAAATCTATTCTGCAAATATTACACCTCACTCACTTGCAAACTGGACAGATGGCGAAATACTAAGAGCAATAACTACTGGAGTTAACAAAGACGGTAAAGCTTTGTTTTCTTTAATGGGTTATTCCCGTTTCGGAAAAATGGACAAAGAAGATATCTATAGCATTATAGCTTATGTAAGATCTCTTAAACCTATAAAAAATCAGGTTCCTGAAACAAAACTAAACTTCCCTGTTAATTTGATAAACAAAACACTTCCAGAACCAGCAAATTTCCAAACAATTCCAAATGAAAAAGATAGCGTGAAGTACGGCGCATATATTGCAAACGCAGCTGGTTGCGTAGATTGCCATAGTAAGCGTGAAAAAGGAAATATTGTTGCTGGTTCAGAATTTGGAGGTGGAATGGAGTTTATACAACCATCAGGAACTTTAACCTCTCCAAATATTACAATGCATAAGCAAAATGGAATTGGTTCATGGTCCAAAGAGGCTTTCGTACAGAGATTTAAGCTATATACCGATAATACTTACAAACCTCAGCATATGGGTAAAAATGAATTAAATACTCCAATGCCCTGGACTATGTATGCAGGTATGAACACAAAGGATATTGAGTCAATCTATGTCTATCTGAAAAGTTTAAGACCTAATGCAAACAAAGTAGAAGTTAGGTCAAATAAGCACTAAAAGCATTATACACAAACGTTTGCGCAATTTTAAGTAACATCCAAAGATCGGGTTTCCCAATTTGTTTCTTTACCTTCAATTTATTAAGCCTATTGTTTTCTAATGAACAATAGGCTTAATAAATTATAAGAACAAACCAAAACACAACCCACACAATGAAAAAAAAATCTCTCTTATTTTTAGTGCTCCTTGTGCTAGCAAAATTATCTGTAGCCCAGCAAGGCATTACAACGCCTATCCCCTCTACCAAACCCGGAAAATACCAGTTAGAACAAATAAATCGCAAATATGGTATGTTCATCCATTTTGGAATTAATACTTTCCATGATGAAGAATGGACAGATGGAACTATGCCTCCAAGCTCCTATAATCCTTCGGCAATTGATGCAGAACAATGGGTTAAAACCGCCAAAGATGCCGGAATGAAATATGTAATTCTCATTACCAAACACCATGACGGTTTCTGCCTTTGGGATAGTAAGTACACAACTTACGATGTTAACAGCTCGCCTAATAAAACCAACGTTGTAGATGCAGTTGCTAAAGCATGCAAAAAATACAACATAGGCTTAGGCCTATATTACTCTCTATGGGACAGGCATGAAAATGGTAAAGTTCAAGATGCTACATTAGATAAAGCTTACAATGAGTATATGGTTAATCAAATCAATGAATTGATTGCCATCGCTCAAAAAAATAAAACTAAAATTGTAGAGTTTTGGTTTGATGGAGGCTGGGAGAAACCAAATACCAGATGGCCTGCAGCTGATCTTTACAAAGCGATTAAATCAAAAGAACCTCAATGCCAGGTAGGAATTAACTGGACGATAGGTGCACCCGGAAATTCTGACCAACATGCAGTACTCCCTGATCAGCAAAAAGAGGGATATCCTATTAGATATTTCCCAAGTGATTTTAGATTAGGCGATCCGTGCCTTCCGGCAACACCAGATCCTAAAGTATTTTCTCATGACAATGAGAGCTATTACATGCCCTGGGAGTCTACCATATGCGTAAGCTCAAAATGGTTTTACAATACCAAAGACACTACTTATAAATCTATTGAGAATTTGGTACAGGATTATAAAATAGCAACTGCCCAAAACAATATCTTAATATTAAATACTCCTCCTAACAGAGAAGGAAAAATAAGACAAAAGGATATTGATGTGTTAATGGAGCTTAAGAAAGAAATCTCCAAACCAAAACATAAGTCAAAATAATAGCAATCATATAAGATAAAGCAGTACTAAAGCTCTGGGAAGCTTTCAGTACTGCTTTTTTTGTTTTGAGTATCAATCAAAAACCACAACGGCCTTCACTAAACCATCTTCAGCGTCAATAAGGCTATCAAATTTATCCTTTACTTCCTGAAAATTTAATTTATGCGTGATGTAATCTAATGGTTTTATCTTTCCATTTTTGATACATGATATTACATGCTTAAAATCAGCAGGCAAAGCATTTCGGCTACTCATCAACGTTGCTTCTCTCTTATGAAATTCAGGATGGCTAAAGCTTATTTCCTGCTTTTGCAAACCTATTAATACAAAGCGAGCACCATGTGCCATGTATTGAAATGCATTGTTTATTGCTTTCAGATTACCAGTACAATCTATTACAACTGTAGGCATATCGCCATTGGTTATCAATTTCAATTGCTCAACAACATCATCGGAAACTGCATTTATAATATGTTTTACGCCTAATTTGTCTCTGCAAAACTCAAGTCTTTGAGTGTTAGTATCTAATGCAATAACCTCTGCCCCTGCTATTCTAGCGAAATCCATAGTCCCCAAACCTATAGGACCTGCACCTACAATCAAAACATATTCACCTTTACGAACATTTGCCCGACTAATTCCATGTGCACCAATCGCCAGTGGCTCTACAAGTACCAATTCATCCTCAGTCAGCCCTTCTCCGTTTATTAATGAATAATCAGGAACAAGAATGTATTCACTCATTGCACCATCTATATGCACACCACAAACCTTCATTGTTTCACAGCAGTTCGTTTTTCCATTACGGCATGCAATACAATTTCCACAATAAAAATATGGGCTAATTGTAACCTTTTCCCCTACGCTAAATTCACTTGTTAGCGTTGTTTCTACAATTTCAGCAGCAATTTCATGTCCCAATATTCTGGGATAGATAAAGAAAGGCTGAACACCTTTATATGCATGGTAATCCGTACCACAAATTCCAATTGCTTTAATCTTGAGTAAAGTATGCCCTGTTTTTAAAACCGGAAGCTCAGTCTCTTTATATTCAAACTCCCCAGGAGTACTACAAATTAATGTTTTCATCTAATAACAGGTATTGCGATCAATTGCTCTTCTTTCATGGCTTTCCAGAAATCTAATGGGATTTCTTTATTTACCATCATTACATTTTCTTTTATTTTTTCTGGCTTAGTTGTATTCAAAGCAATACTACTTACCCCTTCTACATTGAATCCAAAATTGAAACACACTTCGGCAGGCTTAACTTTAAATTTATGACATAACTTAAAAAAACTATCCCTCCATTCATAGAGCGCCTTACCATCCGAACTGTTTCTATCTACTTTCTGATAGTTATAGAAATCACTACCAATTAAAAAACCTCCATTAAATACAGCAGAATTAATAACAGTAATATTCTTTTTCTTTAAATCAGCAATAAAAGCCATTAAGTCTTCAGGATGCGACTTTACAGTCAAACTATTAGCAATCATTACCCAATCAAGTTCCACATCATTGACAATACGCTGAATTACCTTCCAATTCTTAGCACCGATACCAATTGAAGTTATTGCCTTTTGTTTTTTTAAATCAGCGAGCGCCCGGTAGGCCTCAAGAATATCATGATACTTTTGTTTTTCTTCGATTTCATTCGATGCAGTAGCCAAATATTCATCGGGATCATGAACAGATACCATTTTTGCAGAATAAATGCCTAATAACCGATTGCCTTGATTGAAACATTCTAAAATACCATCATAACTAATCTTCTGCACTGCATCATTTTTCAGATTCACCCAAACTCCTTTCTCAAAAGTCGGTTCCTGAGTAAGTAGTTCTGTTTGATACCAGCCTAGCTTATTACAAATGATCACATCATCTGGGTGAACACTTAAATCCGACAAACATTTACCCAGAGTTTCCAAAGCCATTCCTGCTCCATATTTACCTGCAGTATCAAATAATGGCTTATCAAATGAATGCTCGATGCATTCATTCACAATATCTCTCTTTATTTCATAGTCTATTGCCTGATACAAATTCCCTAAACTACTTGTACCAAAAATTACCGGGGGCATTAGATCTTTATTTTTCAATTCCTTTTTTACAGATAACATCAAATGACTATATAGTTGACATTATAAAGGACGCTTCTTTTGAGTAAAAAAAAGATTGTGTGTTTATCCATTCATTAAGCTATTTTAACATAATAACTATTAATATGATTTTTTAATGAGTATTTTAGCTATAATAGCTTAAATGAAACCTCAGCACCTGAAAATACCCAATAGTGCGGATCACTCTTTCAGTGTCAGAAAAGACATGATCCCCAACATCAATAACAGATGGCATTACCATACTGAAATTGAATTGATCTGTTTTCATAAAGGATCAGGAACTCAGTTTGTTGGTGACAATATCAAAAGATTTATGCCCGGTGACATTGTTTTGGTCGGAAGTGACCTTCCTCATTACTGGCGATACGACCCTCCATACTTTGATGATGCGAATTCAAATGAGCCATATTCAACAGTAATTCATTTTTACGATAACTTTATGGGTGAACGTTTTTTACACCTTCCTGAAACCAAGCCCATTAAAAATATTCTTGAAAAAGCGAAAAGAGGTATCCTGATAAAGGACCAGAATGCAAAAGAAATCGCCCCTTACATCGAAAAAATCTATCAAAGCAATGGAATAGCTAAAATAATAGGTCTGCTAGAGTGTTTAACCGCAATATCAAATCTATCGCAAATTGCACTGCTATCTTCTATAGGTTTTAAATACGATTACAGAGAATCTGAAAATGAGCGCATGAACAACATTTACAACTTTGCATTAAACAACTTCAGAAAGAAAATTCAATTGGAGGAAATTGCTTCAGTTGCTGATTTGGTTCCAAATTCCTTTTGTCGCTACTTTAAAACACGCACAGGAAAGACATTTTCTAAATTCCTTGTCGATATTAGAATCGGTTATTCATGCAAGTTAATCCTCGAAAATAAAATGGATATTAAGCAAATATGCTTTGAATCCGGCTTTCACAATTTCTCCTCATTTCACAAGAGCTTTAAAATGATTACAGGAAAAACACCTAAACTTTATCGTCAAAGCCACATGCTAACATAAATGATTAATAAGGTAGTACAAACATTGGAGTCTCCGTAACATTTAACAGAAGTTTCCCGTTGGTGACCTTTACATCTTCTACTTTCATCGAGTCCTGACCTGCTGTAGGATAGTAGATACGGGCATTACTAATTGTATTCAAATTTAGTGTGTACTTAATACTGCTGCCATTTTCAGAAGGTTTTACTAATACATAAGCCTGTTTTCCATTAAAACTATACTTATCAACTAAAGGGTTAGAGTTAATTGTGCCAGAATAGGAATAATTTCCAAGCAGCTTATTCACCTGATAGAGATAGTCCGCAGCGGGTTTTCTGGTATGATCTTTATTTAGCAATCCTGAAGAGCTGAATCGCCCACCGTTAGCGAAATCATAATCATAGGTTTGATAAAAGAATACACGAGAAATTCCATTTCTAACATACAAGAGAGCAGATCTCAATATCCAATCGGCCTGGGTTAAAAGAGCCGTTTTGTTTCCAATGGGGATGGCTTTTAGTGGACTTTGCTGGTTCACATCATATCCTGTTTCTGACATCCATACCGGCATATCTTTAGCGTATTTATGTGCGACTTGCATAAATGTTTGCGCAATTGAATCTGCTCCTGATAACTCTGGTGCAGAACCACGGGTAGCTTTATTCCCTTGAGATGAATTTTCATCATCTGAATATAAATGATAATTAATTACATCCCAGCACAAATTAACGGAGCCGTCAGCCCTATACCCACGATTATCTTTACACCATTTAATCATTTCTAACACATAATTTGCATCGGGCTTAGCCAGACCTGCCATAACAACCTTCATATTGGGGTCTGCGTTTTTAACACCCACTCCCGGCCCCATCGTATTCATATGCCCATCATAAAATGCAGAGAGATTTGCTGCATATTGTCTACCATTCTGATATGCTTTTTTCCCTTTCCACCATTTATCACGCTCATTATCACACTCAATATATTTTATAAGATTAAGCCCTTTTTTTACTTCATTTATTTTATCGTTATACCAACGTGGTTTTGTGTAAACACTCAAGAGGCTGGTATCTACATTTACATTGCTACCATATCTTGCAGCAAATTGAAAACCCACTTTAGCTTGCTCGATATATGAATGAGGGTCTGAAAAATCTTTTCCGTAGCGTACGGGAACATTTTCATTATCACGCTCTCCAACAGGATATGTTTCCTGCAACCATGCTGGAATTGTTTTAAGACATGCCAAGACATCAATTCCTTCAGATTTACATGTTTCATATAAGGCATCATAATTCCAGCCTCCACTAATTGTAGGATTAAAACTGTAGCTTCCTTCCTTATGCTCTAACTTTTCCCAATCCATATAATGACGAATTGCAGTAAAAGATTTCATACCAGCAAGCAGCTCATTATTTACAACAGTTGGATTATTACCATGCTGAAAATCCCATTCAAAGGCATTTACTCCAAGCACCTGCTTTAAAGGAGTGGATTTATTGAATTTAGAGGAAAACTTATAGGGCTTCAACGGAACTAAATTCTTTTTTACACAGCACAAATGAATAAGTAAGAAAAAAGAAAGAAAGAGTAACAGCTTGAATTTCATGATCATGATTTACTCCTAAAGTATAAAAATTTAATTATTAAATCGCACCAAAGAAGTAATTACCTATCTCTTAATGAAATAGTTTATCGGCCATGAAAACTATTAAGGGTTGGCGTTTTCCATCTGATATATCCAAGTAATGCACATTGATCTGCTACGATAGTTTCTATCCTAGCCGGCACATCATTTACAATTTTCCAGCGAATACTATACTTAGTGTTATAACCAATATAGATTACCAAATCTTCGAACATCGGCTCAATTGTCTCCAGTTCATTGAGGTGGATATCCCTCAATTCCATAGCCAAACGACGCAATCTCTCATTCATCACTTTGGCTAATGGCGCAGCAGGAACGGTTTCAGATTCTATAATTGGAAGCACAGTAACTTTCATAACACTAATTGAAATACTACAAATATTAGCAAATATAAGGATATTAAAATTGCCAAGTAGATTGAAATGTTCGGTTCATGTAATTTTTATAATTAAAGAAAATAATTAATTTAACCAGATGAAAAGAACCACTTTATATGTATTCCTGTGTAGTATAACCCTAAATTTATCGGCCCAGGAGAAACAAATAAACACAGTAACCGAATTAAGTAAACTCAGTTCTATAAAAGATTTACCCTCCTACTGGGAGAATACCGAAGTAAAACAGTTCTCATCATATGACACAACAGGTAACAATGATGATGGATTTAGTGGCAAATATTCCTTTATCCGTAAAAATGCAGACAGTTCATTAGTAATATTTGAGGCAAAAGGAAATGGTGTTATTAATAGGATTTGGACGCCAACTCCAAACAATGATATGCTCGACTTTTATTTTGGCGGGGAAACAAAACCAAGTTTTTCAATTCGTTTTTCAGATCTGTTTTCAGGAAAATCATTCCCTTTCATCTCTCCGCTAACAGGTAATGAACTTGGCGGTTATTTCAGTTACATTCCAATTACCTTTAAAAATGGGTGCAAGATAGTTTCAAGAGGAAAAAAAATGGAATTCTATCAAATTCAATACAGAAGCTATCCAAAAAACTATCAAGTTAAAAATTTCAATCCTAATTTAAATGAACAAGAAAAAGAAGCGCTTAAAGCACTTAGTCAGGATTGGAATAACATCACTAAACCACTTGGCAAATTAATTCATACCGAAGCCATTTTAACACCTACCAAATCGGTAACTATTGCAAATGTAAATCAAGGGGGAAGAATAACAGGGATAAAATTACATCATGCGGATTCTTTCAGGGGTTTAAATAAAGACGTTTTAATTAAGATGAGCTGGGATGATGAGCGCCCTGCCCTATTTATGCCTGTTGCTGACTTTTTTGGTTATGCATTTGGAAAAGAATCTATGCAAAGTCTATTAATAGGCTCGGCTGATAATATCAATTATTGCTACTTCCCAATGCCATTTCAACAAAAAGCAAAAATAGAGCTCATACAACTTGAATCAACCAATGGAGCCGTATCAACTCCAGTAAAAATAGAGGCAGAGGTTTACGTGGAGGATAGAAAGTATAACTCTTTAAAGGAAGGCAGATTCTATGCTTTTTGGAATCCCGAAAAAAACACTATCCCTGGCCAGCCTCATTTATTTCTTCAAGGAAAAGGAAAAGGACATTATGTGGGCACGATTCTCCAAGCCCAAGGCCTTAACCCTGGAATGACTTTATTCTTTGAGGGAGATGACGTAACTACAATAGATGGTGAAATGAGGATGCATGGAACAGGATCAGAAGATTATTTTAATGGAGGTTGGTATGCACTACTTGACCGTTGGGATAGAAAAATGAGTTTACCACTTCATGGCTCACTTGATTATTCTTTACCTTTTGCCAGAACCGGAGGCTACAGGCTCTTCATTTCGGATAAAATGCCATTTGAAAAAGAAATAAAACACACTATGGAACACGGGCCTGAGAATAATAACAAACCAGGAGATTATACCTCAGTGGCGTTCTATTACGCAGAAAAACCAATTAATGAAGGCTCTATTTTACCTACCCATACCTTAACAAAAGTATATATTCCAGATACACTTATGGTTTATCCGCAACTGATGCAATATACCATTGGAGGTGCAGTTAAAATAGATGGAAACGTTTTACACTCTACAAATGGCGGTCAAGTAAAAATAGATCTTAGTGAACTTCCTAAAGGTTCTTACAAACTGTATGCTGATGTTGAAAAATCGACTGATGGTGCAGAAATCACCGTATGGCAAAGACAAAAGCTAGTAAGTGAACCGTTTTCTTACTATGCTGAAAAACGCGAATCGTCTCCCAATTCGTACATCTGCGACATTAATCTAGACGACTTTAAGAATGCTATAACCCTACATTTTAAAGCCGATGATAAAAAATCAATTGTTAACATACATAGGTTAATATTAATCCGCCAGAAAAACTAGACTATTAAACTTAAGCACATTTCTATTATATTGGGCATTTCCCTAACACACAAAACGAACCAAATAACAATGAACATGAAAATTACACGTTTCAACATCCTGGCACTCCTCCTTACAGTTTCATCTTCTTATCTATCCGCACAAAACCTAACCTCTCATCCAAGCAATCTTTTTGCAGAAGATGATGTTAAACTTGTGTCTTCCGATTTCAGTTTTACAGAAGGCTGTTCAGTCGATAAAAACGGGAATGTGTTTTTTACAGATCAACCTAATGATAAGATATGGAAGTATGGCACAGATGGTAAACTTTCAATCTTTCTGGATAAAACCGGAAGAGCCAATGGAACCTATTTTGACAAAAAAGGAAATTTGGTCACCTGTGCTGATGAGTATGGCCAATTATGGTCAATAAGTCCCTCAGGTAAAGTAAAAATCATTTTAAAAGATCTTGATGGCAAACAACTAAATGGACCAAACGATATTTGGATCCATCCAAATGGAGATATGTATTTCACAGACCCATATTACCAGCGTGATTACTGGAAAAGAACTTCACCAGATCTTAAAAGTGACGACGTTTATTACCTTGCTAAGGGCAGTAAAAAAGTAAAAGTTGCAGCTGATGGCATAGTTAAACCAAATGGCATAGTGGGAACGCCTGATGGAAAATACTTATATGTATCTGACATCAATGCTGGAAAAACCTACAAATACGCCATTGAAAAAAATGGTGAGCTAACAGGGAAGCAATTGATCATTAATAAAGGATCTGATGGAATGACACTTGATGAAAAAGGAAATGTATACCTGACTTTAGGCCCGGGGGTCTATATATATAATCCTGAAGGCAAAATGATTGCTGAATTAAAAGTACCAGATGGACCAAGCAATGTTTGTTTCGGAGGTAAGGATAGAGACGTCTTATTCATTACAGCACACAAGACCATACACACTTTAAAGATGAAGGTAAAAGGAGTAGAATAATAAAAAAGAGAGGATGAATTTTAAAACATCCTCTCTTTTTTTTATTTACAAAACCGCTTTACTAATTTAAAAAGTACCACTTAAAGAAAATCCCATAGTATGCTGCTGATAAGATGGTGCAACAGTATAATTGAAATTCCCCTTTCCGGTAATCAATCTTTTCAGTTTAGGATAAAGAAGATATGATAATTTAGTTGATAGAATACCAAAGCCGGCACCAGCCACTACATCACTAACCCAGTGTTTATTGTTGTACAGCCTCAGGATACCAGTAGCTGTTGCAACAGTATATCCCGCATAACCATACCATGGCGAAACATCTTTATATTCCTGATTTAAAAATTCAGCTGCAGCAAACGCATTGGCTGTATGTCCTGAAGGAAAAGAGTTATACGCAGAACCATTAGGCCTTAACCTGTGTGTAGCTTTCTTTAACACAGATACACTGCCGCCCATAATTGCAGCAGATAAAACATATATCCCAGTAGCATCAAGTAAAGAATTTTTACCTTTTATGCCCATTAAATTAAGCCCATAAACTGCTACCGCCGGAGCAAACTGCATGTAATCATCAGCATGTGCTGCAAATAATGGATGGTCTTCCTGCAACTCATTTTTTGTGGTATAATCCAATCGCCTGATCACATTATCACCAGCTAGCGACACCACACCATAACCAATAAATACCGCTGGAATAATAAAGGCAGTAACTTTAGGCTTGTAATCATTTGTAACCCTTACTGTGCTATCTGATCTACTAATGACAGCTTTTTTTAGTGTATCTTGACTCTGGGCAAAGATAGCCCCTGGCATTATAAGCAGTGCCAGTACACTTAACAATTTCCTATACATCATTTAATTGTTTTAATCCCTTCTAAGAATTTCGTATTAAAGATGAGGGCTAATTTTGGAGAAATACTGTAGATAAAATTTAGAAATCATGGAATGTTTTCTATCTTTAACACAACCACCTATAAATTAAACCATTATGAAAAAGCACCTAATCTTGCTCCTATTTGCAATTTGCATTTCCTTTACAACTGTTCAGGCACAAACTAATTCTCTAAGCGGAGCATGGGAATTCAATGATGGATCAGATCAACATCAGCTTTTTTTTGAAGATGGCTATTTTATACATACAGTACATCAAGCCGACAAGTTTATAATGTCGCGTGGCGGCAGCTACGAAACAAGTAATGGCACTATTAAAGCTAAACTATATTTTAATAGTTCCGATTCATCCACTGTTGGAGAAGAGTTAAATATTCCCTTTGAAGTTTCTACCAATAAGCTATCTATGGATGTTCCAGCTGGCCATGTGAATTTTAACCGGGTAGATGATGGAAAAGCGCCATTAGCAGGTGTTTGGCGTATAACCGGCAGGATGCAAGAAGATGGAAAGGTAGCAGACATTCACCAAACAGGTTCCCGTCAAACCTACAAATTACTTACAGGAAAGAAATTTCAATGGGTTGCAATAGATCCTGATAAAAAGGAATTTTCCGGAACCGGAGGCGGTTCATACACTTTTAAAGATGGAAAATATACAGAACAAATTGAGTTTTTCTCAAGAGACAACAGCCGTGTAGGGGTTTCATTAGTGTTTGATGGAAAATTACAGGATGGCAAGTGGCACCATAGTGGATTGAGCAGCAAAGGCGCAAAAATCTATGAAATATGGAGCAAAGTAAGTGAATAAGTAAAATCTAACAATCATTATATGCAAAAGTACCTTGCCATTTTCCTCTTGGCATTTTTCTCATTACAAGTTAAAGCACAATCTAAATTAAATGTTGTATTAGCTGGCCTTAGTCACGATCACGTAAACCTAATTATGGACAGCTATCGTAAAGGCGAAGTAAACATCATAGGAATTGCAGAAGAGAATCCGGTTTTGGTTGAAAGGTATAAAACACGTTTTAAACTTGCTGATTCAGTCTTTTTTACCGACTTAAAAGAATTATTAAAACATCGTAAACCTGATGTAGTACTAGCCTACAATGCTATTGAAGACCATTTAATGGTGGTAGAAGCCGCAGCTCCTCTCGGAATTTCTGTGATGGTAGAAAAACCCTTAGCCGTATCTGTAAAACATGCAGAACGTATGGCTGCACTTGCCAGGCAATATAAGATACATTTACTAACCAACTACGAAACCACATGGTATCCGAGTAATCAGGAAGCATATAACCGAATTAAACAAAACAATACCATAGGTGATATTAGAAAAATAGTAGCCCACGATGGTCATCAAGGTCCTAAGGAGATTGGAGTAAGCAAAGAGTTTCTGAGCTGGCTTACAGACCCAAAGAAAAATGGTGGAGGTGCCATTATTGATTTTGGTTGTTATGGTGCAAATCTTATGACCTGGCTTATGAATGGAAAAGCTCCCATTTCAGTTACAGCAATAACACACCAGATTAAGAAAGATGTTTACCCAAATGTTGATGATGATGCAACCATATTACTTGAATACCCTACGGCTACAGGAATAATTGAAGGCTCCTGGAATTGGCCTTTTGGTATAAAAGACATGGAAGTATTTGGCAAAACCGGGTACATACAGGCCGTAAACTCCAATACTTTACGCACTAAAGAAAATGGAAAACCAGACTATCAACTTGAAGAGGCCAAAACCCTATCTCCTGTTTATAGCAATCACCTTAACTATCTATCTGCTATACTAAGAAATGAGATAAAACCAGATAATGATTTATCGTCATTAAGCAACAATTTAATTGTAGTAAAGATTTTGGAGGCGGCTAAACTTTCAGCGAAAGAAGGGCGCAAAGTCATCTTAGCAAAATAACATGATAGGTTATTTTACTGATTTAGCCAATTTTTAAACGCCTCAGCCCTTTCTTCACTTACCACTACTTCTACATCAGCAGGTTTTGGAGAAAGGATAATCCTAACCCTATTTCTGGAAAGCTTATACATTTCCTTAATGGAATTGATATGGATAATGAACTTGCGGTTGATTCTAAAAAAATCAGTAGCATTAAGATTAGGTTCTAAACTACTTATCGTCTCTTCTATGATGTAGTTTTGCTGATCTTTAGTTACCAGGAAAAGATATTTATCTTCAGCCATAAAGTATGCAACCTCATCTGCAGCTACTGTTTTAATCAGCTTGCCAACTTTAACCATAAAGCGGTTTCGAGTCTTCCCAAATAGTTCATCTATTTTCTGAGGTAATACATTTGGCTCTTTAGTTTTTAAAATACCATTCAGTTTAGTCAGTGCAGCTCGAACATCATCTTCATCAAAAGGTTTTAGAAGATAATCTATACCCTGATTTTTGAAAGCTTTAAGTGTGTATTGATCATAGGCTGTCGTAAAAATAACAGGACTATTAATAACTACCTCTTTAAATATTTGAAAACTTTCTCCATCTCCAAGATGAACATCCATAAAAAGAAGATCAACTGTATTGCTTTTAAGCCAGTTTACCGCATCCTCAATTGTACCTAAAATACCAAGAACCTGAAGCTTAGGGTCAATATGCTTAAGCATATTCTGCAACGTAGTTGCAGCCAGCTCTTCATCCTCAATAATCAGTACAGTCATGCTTAAATTATTAGGGAGTAAATGTAAAAAAAAACTCCGGCCTGTAAAAACAGACCAGAGTTTGAAGAAATTATTGAAATGCGATGTTATTATTTCAGTTCTGGGTTATTGGCCAAAGCTTCTCGTGGAAATTTAACCGTATACCTTGGGTCATTTTTAAGCAGTAAGTAATCTTTTCCGCTTACAGTATGTTTGATTTCTGGTTGTCCATAACGTCTTAAATCATACCATCTGTGACCTTCAATGGCAAATTCACGCTCGCGTTCTGCCAGGATTTCTTTCATTAAATCTTCGGGCGACAAAGCTGAGATCCGGCTTGCTTCCGTTTGGTAATATGCCGGTTTTAAGCGTTTTGCTTTCAGCGCAAGCAGGCGTTCTAATGCCAGGTCTTTATTGTTGGTATGCAATGCAGCTTCTGCAACAATCAGGTACATTTCTGCGTTACGGAAAGTGATTTTTAAAGCATTGGAATTGCCTTTTATAGAAACGTACTCTGAACCGGATTTGCTAAAGTACTTCGAGAAACGAAGATCGTCTGTCTGATTGTAGATACCAAGTAAATGGGCTGAGATAAATGATGCATTAGAAGTTCTGGAATCCATTACGTCTTCCATCGACATGATGTTTTCTTTAGACAGGTAGTTGTTTGGCAACAAACTTCCGGTAACATTGAGGTCTTCTAATGCGCTGTTTGTTTGCAGCACGCCTTGAGCAGCGGTAAGGGCTTTATCCCATTCTCCTCTGAATTCATATATCCTGGCATAAAGTGCTTGTGTAGCCGTTTTTCCGAAACGATAATTTGTTCCACTATCCCATTTATCTACATTTAGTAATTGCTCGCCAGCGGCTAGATCAGAGAAAATCTGTGTATAAACACCTTCTATAGTGGCTAAAGGGAATTTTTGTTCAATGTCTATGGTTGTTGCAAGCGGTACGCCACGGTCTGTAGCTGCAGTTGCTTTGTCATAAGGTTTGGCATATAAATTAAGTAATTCAAAATGCGAATATGCTCTTAAAATATAGGCTTCAGCTTTAATCTGACTGGCTACTGCCGTAACACCTACTTTATTGTCAATATCTGCAATGACCTGGTTGGTAAAAAAAATAGTTTTATAAAACTGAGCATATGGAAATGGAGCAGTTAGTCCATCCGGATTAGCATCCTGCCAGGTATAGATATCACCTACAGTTTGAAAATCCTGACTATATTCATCCAAGGTTAATTCGTCTGTACGTAAAGCAAGCAAGGCTTTGTGCTTAGGGAAGTTGGCATAAGCAGAGGTCATTAAACTTCTGAAATCTTCTGCAGTAGTTGGAATTACCTTGCCTGTAGGTTCTATTTCTAAGAATTTTTTACAGCTACTTACAGTTAGTGTAAGTAATGCTGCGCTTAATATGATTAATTTCTTCATTTGATTTAACATTAAAAAGTTGCATTTAAACCAATAGATACGCTTCTTGTGATGGGTTGAGCATAAATATTACCATAAGTTTCCGGATCGAAATAACCTTTGTAATCAGATCCGAATACGAACATATTTCTGCCCTCTACGCTGATTCTTAAAGTATTTGCTTTCACTTTTCCTGCTATTTTAGCTGGAAGGCTATAGCCCATACGGATGCTATTGATCCTGATGTAGCTCATTTTTTTAGCCCAGATGTCAAGGTTGTTATAAGAATAACCAGGGTCATTCCCATTTAACCAGCTGTAAGCCATCCAACGACTACCATCACCTGTATCGTTACCAATGATTGCCGGTAAGTTACTGCCGGTATTGGTTGGACTCCATGCGTTTAATACTTGTTTGTTGTAATTCTGACCGCGGTCTAATGATGCAGGATTGTAAGGTGGCGTTTCTATAACCCACTGACTTAAGTTAAAGTTTGCTGCAATAGCTAAGTCAAAGTTTTTGTAACGGAAACGGTTAACTAAACCTCCTGTGTATTTCGGGTCACGGTCTCCAACATAAGTAAATAAGTTCTGATATTCTTTATCACTCAGATTACTTTGTGCCAACTGGCCCGGGAAGAAATCTGCATATGGATCATACAGTTTGTAGAAATCCTCCAGGGAAACTACTTTGCCGTCTTTAACAAATTGAGGAATTCCATTGGCATCCAATCCTGCAGTTTTAATTACAAACAATGGATTGATAGAATAACCTTCTTTTGAAGGGGTTAGTGATTTTAAACTTACTTTTTCTCTGATCACCTTGCTCTTATTATGGGCAAAGTTAAAATCTGTCCACCACTGGAAGTTTTTGGAGCTGATGTTCCTGGTAGAAATGGTCAATTCAAAACCTCTGTTTCTAACTTGTGCCCAGTTTGCATTGGTAAAATCGAATCCATTTTCTAAAGATAGTTCCTGAACACCAATCAGGTCTTTACTAGATCTGTTGTAATATTCTCCAGTTACTTGTACCGCATTGTTAAATATACCAAGGTCTACAGCTGCATTAAACGTTGCTGTTTTTTCCCAACGCAGTTTTTGATTTGGCGGATTGCTTACATTGATAGTCGGTTCTGTATTTCCAGGTAAAATAGTGGTCTTGTCATATACACCAACTACATATGGAGAAGTGTTTTTATCAATATTCCCCTGAATACCATAAGATGATCTTACGCGTAAGTTCGAGATCCATTTTACATCCTTAACGAAATCTTCTTCTTTTGCATTCCATGCACCGGATACAGAATAAATAGGTAAGTATTTGTATTTAGGGTCTACGCCAAACAGGTCAGATCCATCATAACGTACGCTGCCATAAACTGTATATTTTCGATCATAGGTATAAGAAAGGGTACCGTAGAAAGAGGCATAGGCGTTTTCAAGCAAGTTCTTTTGGTAAGCCCTATATGGGCTGCTTAAACCATTAGTATAGTTTGAATTTGGAAATATAATCTCCTGGCTAGTTAAGGTACGGTCATTATAACCAAATCCCCTGGTCATAATTCCCTGATTCCTTGTTCTACGGAACTCAGCTCCTGCTAAGGCTTCAATCTCATGCTTTTCATTAATTACTTTATTAAATTCAAAGATGTTTTTCCAGTTGTATTGAAAGAAAGAAGTATTTTGGTTCTGAATTACACCACCTTGTGGCAAGAAATATTCGTATTTTTTAGTAGCAGAGTTATAATAGCGGGTACCTTCACGGAACTTTCTTACGTAATAGGTGTCCTGACTGCCATATTTTTCAGAACCGTTTTCTTCAAATTGCAAGCCCATTTCTGAACGGAAATTCAGTTCTTTAATGATTTTGTAGTTTACATCAAAAATTCCTTTAAAGCTTTTGCTGTTTAGGTTATACCTGGTGTTTTCACGCTCTTCGATAATATTAAAAGGAACAAAAACATCACCCGTTAAAGTTGATGACCCCTGGATATCCGGGTCATATACATAGGCACCATTTGCATCTTTGATGCTCAGGTATGGGTTTGCATTTCTTACATATCTTGATGGATTTGTGAATGCTCCGGCTTCTGTTAAGTAATTTTTTTGATTGGTTACTGATCCAAATAAGGCTGCGCCGAATTTTAGTTTCGGAGAGATTATAAAATCTGTTTTTAAGGTAGTATTGTACCTCCTTAAACCTGTACCAATAGTTGATCCTTTTTCATCATAAAAGCCACCTGAGAAATAGTAATTGGCCTGGTCTGTTCCGCCAGATATTCCCAGAGTGTATTGCTGGTTTACCGGAGATTGATACAATTCTTTACCCCAATCGGTATTTACATTTTTCAATGCATTGATCTGCTCTTGTGTGCTGGTTTTAAGACCTGAAAATCCACTGTTGCGGTAAGTTCCCAGTTCGCCTGTTTTGTTTAATATTCTCGCAACGGCACCCAGGTTATCTCTATAAGTTAGATCTGCTCTTGAAGCTAGTCCAAGTTCAAAATCAACTTTTTCTGCTGCATTCATCAGGTTCAGCTTACTGAAATCAGGACGTTCTCCAATAAAGGTATTGGCACTGAAATTTATAGTTGCAGGACCTTTTTTACCTTTTTTGGTCGTAATTACAATCACTCCATTTGCGGCTCTGGCACCATAAATAGCGGTTGCAGCGGCATCTTTTAAAATGGTGATGTCTTCGATGTCATCTGGATTTAAACCAGCGATCGGTAAATTACGAAGCTGATCGATATTTTCTTTGTCCATAATGTTCTTCGGAAGGTCGGTACCTTCTAATGGTAAACCATCCAATACCCACAATGGATCTTGTGAACCATTTAAAGATACAGTACCCCTGATGCGAATTTTAGGCGCAGATGAAGGTCCGCCGTTTAAACTGGTTACGGATACACCTGCAACCTGTCCTTGTAACATTTGGTCGATACCTGAAACACCGGTTTGGCGGATCTTATCGTAGTCCAACTTGGCTACTGAACTTGTGTTTTTACGTTTAGCAATATCGGTATATCCGTTTACTATAACTTCTCCAAGTATATTGTCACCATTTTCAAGCGTAATATTTACGTTGTTTTTACCTTTAATGCTAACCATCGCTGAGTTATATCCAAGATAACTTACGCGAATAGTTTCTGTTCCCTCAGGAACACTTAAAGTAAACTTACCATCCACATCAGTAACTGTACCGATAGCTGAATTCTGGATTTGGCCAGGTACTCCCGTTTGTTCTCCAATGGTCGATTTTTCCACGAAAACTGATGCTCCAGGTATTGGCAACCCATCGGAGCCAGTCACCTTTCCGGTAATTGTTTGCTTTTGCTGGCTAAATCCAGATAGACCAAAGCCGAGCAAAAGAAGTAATAAAAGTATTGGTTTGTTCATTATATATAGTTTGATTGAGTATACATTAGTTCATTTTAAGACTCTGGCGAATCCGAAGAATCAAATCCTGATAATGACCTTTTGTACCCTCATCACCAGTGTATTTGTATTTTTCCAATAAGGATAAAATTTGAACAAGCTCCCCGCGTTTTGCTGCTGCCACATCCGAAGTTCTACTCATAGAACTAACATAAATGGTCTTCAAAGCGGATGCAGTACTCACATCTGATGAAGGCGCAAAGTTCGGAATTTCTTTTTCTATTCCCAGATCACAACCTGCAGGAAGGTTCATGGTTGTGTCATCCTTTAGTGTTTTTTTAGTCACTTTTTCCAGCATTTTATCTGTGCTTACCAGCAACACATCAATATAGTTCTGCTGTAGCAACCTATCTGTAATTGAAAGCTTTAGCCCTTTAGTTGTTTTAGTAAAAACAGTAGTCCTGATTTCTTTTAGTAATTCTGAAGCAGTGAACACTTTTTCCTTTCCCTGAAGCAATTCCATTTCAAGCATTCTAAGCAAGCGTTCTTCACCTACCAGACTATAAAGCAAGCCATACTGAAACTCGCGTCTTAAGTTGTAAGGACCATACTCAAATGGTCCGTACGGAGTATCTTTAACAGGAAAAGTTTTGCTTAACAAAGCTTTATTAAATAACCAGTCTGGCATATTAAAAACTTCTTCTTTCAGGTAATTCAGAGATTGTTTCTGTATTGCAACAGGAACTGGTGTATAGGTATTTTTACCGTCACCACTTACTGTGTTTTCTAAATAGTAACCACCAATATTTCCTGCAACATGCTCTGCATAAGTTTGCCATTGACCTAAAGCAGCCATATATAGCTTACCGGCTTGATAATAATCTTCACCATCTGCTGCAGACCATTTAGCAATTTGAGGGATTAAGCGCTTTAGATTAGCTAACCCATAACGACTTGCTTTTACAGCATCATCACCCAGATCTTCAGACTGAGAACGTGGATCGACAATATTTAAACTGCTCTGTTGTTGACCGAAACGATACATTGGATCGTTCGCATGAGCTTTAATCCAACGGCTTAACGTAGGTAACTCATCATGAGCATCCTCAACATCCAGCCATCTGTAACCCCATGCAATTGCATACTTATCATAAACACCAATCTGAGGGGTAATATTGGTAACCTTATCTTCTGGCTGCGCTACATAATTAAAACGTGCATAATCCATAATAGAAGACGCTGTTCCCCCCATCCTATTCGTAAATGATGGCGATCTTAAAGAATCTACCGGATAAGATGCAGAAGCACTCATGTTGTGCTTTAAACCTAATGTATGACCGATTTCATGAGATGATACAAAACGAATTGCATGTCCCATACGCGCATCTGACAGTTTATTGCCTCTGGCTTCCTTATCGATAACACCCGTTTGAACGCGCATCCAATATTGCAGAGATGTCATTACATTATGCCACCAGATTACATCCGACTCCAGAATTTCACCAGAACGAGGATCAACAACCGCTGGGCCCATTGCATTTGATTTTGGTGACGCAGCATAGGTAATTTCTGAGTAACGAATATCGTCACCATCATAATCCGCTGTATCTGTAACTTCCTTAGCCAATATGGCATTTTTAAAACCCGCTTGCTCAAAAGCCTTTTGCCAATCAACAACCCCTGCAATAATTTCCTTTCTCCATTGCGGTGGAGTTGATGGGTCAATATAAAATACGATTGGCTTAACCGGTTCTACCAGTTCACCTTTCAAATAGCGTGCACGATCTTCAGGCTTAGGTTCCAATCTCCATCTCGTGATTAATTTTCTAACCTCCATTTTATGTTGCTTATCAGAAAAATACCATCTTGGAGTATCAAAAAAACCTACTCTATCATCAGAAAAACGAGGTTTCATAGGAGTTTCAGGAAGTAATAACAGGTTAGTCGTTACTGAAACACTAATTGGAATACTATTTTGACCTTCAGTAACTCTAGTACTTAATAATGCTCTTACTACAATGTTTTGAGGGAAACTTTTTATACGTTCAATAGCTGATAATGATGTTTTTGGTGCGGTACCTAGCCCTATATCAGTAAATACATCATTAAAGCTTTTCTCGGTGCCATCAAAAACTTTGTTCATTTTAATAACAACAGCCGATGAGTCAGGTGAATAAGCCTCTATTTTAAATGATTCAATTACGGACCCCGTAAAATTATCATTTACCGAACGGGTAATGGCATCACCCTTAACAGACTCTACCTGAGGAACTATGGTTTTAACCCATACTGTTCCTGCAAGTTTATTTCTGGAAAATCGGATTACCTTATTTTCAAAGTTCATTCCTTTGTTTAAACCTGATTCGTTAAGTGCCAAGGGCACAGAAGAGATCTTGTTAACCAACAAAAAGTCTTTGTTCATCAGGTTCAAAGGAACCTCAAAATAGTAATCAGACTCAACCTGGTGTACCTTAAACAAACCATTTACAGTAGTAGCTTTTTTAAGCAATTCAGCATAACTTTTCATGCTCTTGCTTTTGGTACTATCACTGTCCGACTTTTTCTTTAAAGAATCAGTAAGTGTTTTTTTTACAACGGGTTCAGCTTGTTTTTTAGGTTTTTGAGCGTAGATATTCGCTCCACATAAAATTAAAAAGAGTACTATTGAAACGAATTTCAAAGGTTTTTTATCCAAAATCATGCACCAAAATCCCTCTTAATTAGCAGATTATGAAATTATGAGGAGTGAGTGCGCAACTATAGGAAGTGAAAGCGCAGTTTTAAGGAGTGAATGAAATATTAATTAGAGGTAAGAAACACCTGTACTCATCTCCCACTATGCCATGCTTTAAACGGAGTTCACCAAAATGGGTATAAGCCTGCTGAAGATAGTTTAATCCCTGCTTGCTTGAATCCTTAACATCATTCCGTAATTGCAAATTATTAACAACCCAAATACCATCTGTATCACTCTGTATACTAATCTTTAATGGATTTGTTTTGGAAACAACATTATGTTTAACAGCGTTTTCTACCAGCGTTTGTAAACTCATGAAAGGTATATACCCATTAGCATGAGCATCAGAAATATGAATATCTAATGGTTCTAAAGCATCACCAAAGCGAATTTTTAATAAAAAGAAGTACTCTGTAGCAAAACGAACTTCTTGAGAAACTTGTGCTAGCCCATCAGGGGCAGGATCAAGCAAGTAACGATACACTCTTGAAAGTTTAACAACAAATGATTTTGCCAGGTTAGGTTGCTCTTCTATTAGTCCGTTCAGGGAACTTAAGGAATTAAAAAGGAAATGAGGATTCACCTTTTCCTTAAGCTTATCCAGTTGCAAAATTGCATTCTCCTTTTGCTGTCGTTCTGAAATAAGACTTAAAGCTTGTTTCTCCATCGACAATTCCTTTCTGTTCATTTCGGCCTGCTGGCGTAACATAAACTCTTTTTGCCATTTGGTTTGTGCCCAGGCAATAAGCAGTAAAATGATAAAAGCCGACGAAATAAACATAAACAAAACATACTTTTCAATCACCTTAACATCCTCATCTACGGCAAGAAAAGGAGTATCAACAACCATCACCCAGCTCATCCCTGAGATATGTAATGGAGTATAATATCGAACCACCGGAATTTGCAAATAATCAGAAGTTACCGTTTCGTAACTACTAATACTATCTCCTAAAACCGTTTTACCTGTTAAAGGCGTAACCGGTTCAGACATCTTTGTTCCGATTAACTTTTCTTCAGGATTTGTAATGTAGTAACCTTCCTTGCTTGCAATAAATGCGTATGCCCTACCTGTAGTATCAACACTCCACAAATAATGCTGCAGCTGCTTAAGATTAATATCTAACCCAAAAATCAGGACAGATGAGTCGGCCAGTTTATGCTTTGATCCAACAAGCCAATGCAATGAATCATCCTCATTAATCAGTTTTCCACTTCTTAGGGTGGTGTCTTTACTGGCCATCTCGCTTTTGATCCAGCTACGCTGATATTCCAAAACAGGTTTCTGTTTAAAAATATTCCCTGTTTTACTAATTGCTTTAAAAGTGGTATCACCATTATGTGCAATAGCATACCAACCATAATTCATCTTTGGATGACTCAATAATAATGATCCAAAAACCTGTTCTAAAGAATTAAAATCACTTGTAGAAGAAATCCTATTCATAATGGCTTCAGAGTTATTTAACCCCCTCATGAAGCCATTAAATTCATTACGAACAACGCTAGATTTCAGTTGATAAACCTTAGTCGCCATATCTATACTGATCTGTTCCGTGCGACTATTGAACTTTCCGGTCATAAAAAGCCCGATCAAGGTAAAGCATAGGAATATAAATATTCCTATTACTATAAAATACCTGGAACTGTATATGGCTAACTTCATCTAGGCAAAGATAGCAGTATAAAATTCATCCTATTTAAGCAATTTAACTTCATAAAGGTCATTACGCCTATCTTTAAGTATCCTAACGGTACCAAAATGATGTATTTCATCTAAAAGGTGAAGATCAACATCTACTACAAGCATCATTTCGGTATTAGGCGTAGCTTCTGCTTTAACTGCATTGGTTGGGAAAGCAAAATCAGAAGGCGTAAACACGGCCGATTGAGCAAACTGAATGTCCATATTATTTACCTTAGGTAAATTACCTACACATCCTGCAATTGCCACATAGCATTCGTTTTCTATAGCTCTAGCCTGAGCACATCTTCTTACGCGGGTATAACCATTTTGAGTATCAGTAAGGAATGGCACGAACAAGATTTGCATACCTTGATCTGCATAAATTCGACTCAATTCCGGGAATTCAACATCATAACATATCAAAATCCCGACCTTTCCACAGTCAGTATCAAATACCTGAATTTTATCACCTCCTACCATACCATAATACTTTTGCTCGTTTGGGGTGATATGAATCTTCCTGTATTCTTCTGTTTTACCATTTCTGTGGCATAAATAAGTAGCGTTGTATAGCTTATTATCTTCAAGGATTGGCATGCTGCCAGAAATGATATTTACATTGTAAGAAACGGCATATTCTTGGATTTTTACTACGATTTCTTCAGTAAGCTCTGCCAGCTTGCGCATTGCCTCCATTTCTGGCAAATCATTGTACGGCTGTAAAAGCGGCGTATTGAAAAACTCCGGAAACATAATAAAGTCAGATTTGTAGCCACTCACTGCATCTACAAAGAACTCCACCTGTTCATAAAAAGATTCCATGGTAGGAAAAAGACGCATCTGCCATTGAACCAAACCGATGCGGATGGTTTTTGCAGAACGCGCAGAAGCATCAACTCCTTGATAGTAAATATTATTCCACTCAATTAGAGTTGCAAATTCTTTAGACTCGTGGTCGCCGGGAAGGTAATTCTTTAGTACCTTTCTAACGTGAAAATCATTAGATAGTTGAAAAGTAAGCGTAGGATCATACAATTCTTTAGCTTTCACCTTATCGATATATTGTCTTGGGCTTAACGTATCGGCATGCTCATGATAACCTGGTATACGTCCACCGGCAATAATGCTCTTTAAATTTAAGCTTTCACAAAGCTCTTTTCTAGCCTCATAAAGCCTACGTCCTAAACGCAATCCACGATATTCCGGGGATACGAAAATCTCTATTCCATACAAGGTGTCGCCATTTGGATCATGGGTCGAAAACGTATACCTACCGGTTATCATCTGATAGGTGTGTTTGTCTCCATACTCATCATAGTCTACTATAATAGATAGTGAACAGGCCACTACCTTATCGTCAACCGCGATACATAACTGGCCCTCAGGAAATAGTTTCAACAGCTTTGCTATGGTTTGTTTGCTCCATATTTGGCCACCAAGGGTATCGTATGCCTGCTCCATAGACTCTTTGAGATCATTATAATCCTCAAGTGTCAGTTTTCTAGTTTCAATATTCATGAGTAAGTAGGGTTATAATTGCTAGTGCACATAAATAGTGCCTGAAATTGTATTGTACAACGGAATTTGGTAATAGCCAAAGCTATATTCCAAGAACTTCTTACTATCTTTAGCAAGATGCAGAAGGCTTAATTTCCAATCAGATTTAACGCTTCTAAACTATTCAACCAAATATTAAAATGCTAAAAATTAAAACATTAAGACTAATGTTCACTTTTTACCTAAGCTATTTCACTACAGCTTTTGTACTAACTCTGGCATCTGCATATATGTTATCTAAACTCGGAACAGAAGCTTTTACATTGATATTTTGGTTCAAAATGGCTACCTACGGTGTAATCATTTATTATATAAACAATTACAAAAGCAAAGAATTCTATTATTATCAAAATCTAGGTATACCAAAACTTACTTTATGGATTAGCACACTAACCTTTGACTTCCTCCTATTTATAACTCTTTTAATTTACGTAGCTTCTAAATGATACATAAACTTGAAGTTGATAGTGTTTTCCTTGAATTTGGTGAAAGACGAATTTTATCTGATGTATACTTAAAATGTGAAACGGGAAAAATAACCGGTTTACTAGGCAGAAACGGAAATGGCAAAACCTGCTTAATGAACATTATTTATGGGAACCTAAATCCCAATAGCAAATCTATTCGTTTTGATGACTTAACAGTTCCAGCAGCCTATAAAAGACCAGACCTTCTGTTGTATCTTCCGCAATTTAATTTTATACCTCAAACATTAAGTTTAAAAAGAGTATTTGCTGACTTTGAACTTGATTTCTCCGAATTTGAATCTCGTTTCCCGGAGTTTAAATCTAGAAGGAGCAGTTCATTAAAAAGCCTATCAGGGGGAAATAGAAGGTTGGTGGAAGTATATATTGTGCTAAAAGCAAAATCTAAGTTTGCCATGCTGGATGAGCCTTTCTCTCATTTAAGCCCTGTAATGATTGAGGCTGTTATGGAATTAATGAATGAGGAAAAGATGAATAAAGGACTGTTAATTACAGATCATATGTTCAGAAACATAATAGAGATCAGCGATAATCTTTACGTATTAACTGGAGGAAAAACCCATTTAACAAAAGCAATTGAAGAGCTTGAATTTCTAGGATACGCAAAAGTTTAACTTTCAAAATCAAGGATGCTACTCCTCCAGCTCCGTTATAAGAATGACATCACAAAAAAGGCAATCTTAACGGAGAGGAGTTTCGCATATCTAACTACAAACTGTACAATAAGGATTTAAAAAGTGTACTTAACACCGAGACCACCACTTTCAGCAGAGAAACCGCTGCTTCCGTAGGTGTCTTTTAACTGGAAACTAGGCTGCCAATCAGCGCTAATTGCTATTGGCAAACTGCCTATCTTATATTCCAGTCCTAAAACTCCGGCAAGGCCAAAATAAAAATTACTGCCCTCCCCATACTGATCCATATAATCAGAGATTTCGTCTTTAAAAGAGAAGGCCCCTGCATAAACGCCACCTCCAGCATACCATTTTAAGCCTTCTACACCCTTTATATCATTATGGTATTCATACAATACACCTAAACCTATATCCGCTCCTACACCTGTGTATCCTCTGTATTTAAAAATTGCTTCTACCGCATGCTTTTCTTTAAAAAAGTGTTTTCCTGTAAGGGCAATACCCCACAAAAACTTTAGCCCTAAAGCTGTTTTATAAGAAGTTTCTACTTTTTCTTCTTTTGCCGACGTACTCATTTTAACGCCTTTTTCTCCTGTTGAGGTCCCAACCGTTTTCACATCTTTTTCTGAGGTTCCAGCAGATTGGCTTTCTGCAATTTGTTTTGTTTGCGCAGTTGAAACTGTTTGTGTGGTCTCATTAACTTGCGCAGTTGACTTTGCTGTTCCTGCTTTTTTCTGTACTATAGTTTTATTTGGTTGCTTTTTGCCAGCTTGTTTTTTTGTCTGTGCCTGAACAGAAAGCCCCAAAAAAAGGATCAATAATAGAATAGGTAATTGTTTTCTTTTCATTTTAATTAGATTGTTTTTACTTGTTATAGATTGTTCTTACCCGCTAAAAAGTAACGGAGAGGTTGATTAAACTTATTTTTGTAATTGTGCACTTTAAATAAGGGCTTAAATAGAATAGACATTACAGTCAAAACACCAATAGGAATTTTGGCCAGACGAAAAGTTTGATTGTATTTTTTTAGTAGGAATACGAGTATTGGTAATGAGGGGACCCCTGCATCATTAGTTTTGCCAGTATTGGCCAATTGAGTTAATGTGGTAAGGAAATGCTCTGTATCCATTGCCGGATATACCTTCCAGTTCACAAGAGCATCCATGAGTCCCTCGTTCCACATACTATGCCTAACTCCAGGTTTTATTTTAATAGTAGCCCCGCTCCTGTATATGCGACTTTCATTTCCTATACGAACGGTAAGCTCTCCCTTAAGTACCTTGAAATATTCTTCCTGATGAGGATGGAAGTGTACGGGAGGCTCTTTAGAAAACAACGGATAAAGAGATTCCATCTCAAGTAACTCCCCGTTTGTATCTTTGGCAGTCTGTATAAACCTGATGACCTGTCCGGTAACTCGATTTGCTATTTCCTTGTTGTTGAGAGACATAGTTCTAAATATCTGTTTAGCAAAACAACAGATATTTCATCAACAAAAGTATTCGGATAACACCCGTTTTATTTAGAAGTCAAATTTCACTCTTGCGCGGATTCCCCATTCAGAAACCATTGGGTTATTAAGATAAGTGAAGCGTTTTACCATATCTACTCGCAGTATTTTAAAAATATTACCTACACCTACACTACCTTCAATATATGGTTCTTTACCTAAAGAATTTGTAATGGGTACACCATCCTGATTAAGTACAAACTGCATTGTGTTATTGTTAAATGCAGGGTTATTTTCATTTCTCAAGCCACCGTATAATGCCTTAAATGACATTACTTCTCTAAGCTTCAGTTTTTTTAATAATGGCACCTTATTAAAGAAGAATCCATTAAAGTTCTGATCAATATTGATACTTGTGTAATGATCACTAACAAACTCTAAAAAGTTCATTAAGTTATAGGATTGCAGCTGATATGCATAAGTTTGATTGGCTCTGTGAATGTCCAATAGCGGAAAAGGTACTTTACCTAAAATATAACCTCCCTCAAGTGTTACATCAGTATACCCAAGTTGTGATAAGTAAAAACGCTTATCAACACTCCCCATAAAGTTATGGTAGCTATAATCACCACCTAGCACACCTTTTAAGCCAGCGGTATACCTGAAGTTAAAAACAGGATACTTACTTACAAATGGAGTACGATAGATCTTACTTTGATAAAATTTCTCATTCGGTGCATATCTTAACTGAAGTGATATTTCTGAAGTATTGATCTGATTACTTTTAATCAAATTATTGTCGCTTGAAGTGGCAAAATATAATGATCCCGCAGGTGATTGATTCCATTTACGCAAACCAACACTATAAGAAAAGTGGTTTTCAAATTCATGTACATAATCTACTCTGTAAAAATCATTGTACAACATCATATCGTTTGTACCTCGCTTAAAGGACAACAAAAAGTTATCTTCTTGAACAAACTGTAATTCCTGACCAGGTATTTTTGTATCTCTTTGGAAACTTGCTCTTACATAATTCTGTGGAAATGAATAGATCGACTTATTGTTTAAAGAATAAGTTCCGCTCAGAAAATACTTCCATTTTGTATCATTAAACCCATAAGCGGCATAGGTTTCGAAATAATAGCGTTTACTAAGTGCAGGAGTAGTTCTTCCCCCTAAACGTAAACGAAACCCTTCTACACTGTTAAAGCTGTAAAAAGTGTTTACCGGCCCCATTTCAAAAGGCCCAAAATCTTTATAGCCTGCAAAGAAAAGTGTAACCACATCCATTGTTCTCTTAAATGATGGAATGGTTTGCAGTGTATCTAAATTATGATATACTTTTAAATTTGTCCCAGTAAGTGCCTCCGGGCGATTATCTGCCCAAAACTGCTCTGATCTGTTCCCTGCATCGGCAACTACAACAGGAATTGCTGAACCGTGATAGGTAGTATCAGGGTGTTCTTTATTAATCAAATAATCTTTAAAATTTACAGTTCTCTCACCGGTAAACCCTGTTCCTCCTTTTTTACTTAAACCAAAATCAACGATCAGATTACTTTTGCTAAGGTGATAGCGTTTATCCGGATTTTGCTCAAAATCAAGCTTAGCCTCTAACGCTCTAACAAAGTTCAAATTGATATCCTTATTTACAGTAAGGTATGCGTTCTGAACAGCATAATTACCATCTAAGGTGATGTAAAGCTTACCTTCAAACAATAAATCTGTATTGTTTCTTGGCATAAAAGAAAGCTCAACAAGTTTTGGATTATGGTTTTGAATCGTATCTGTAATGAAGAACTTATAAAAAGTAGGTGCCCCATCAGCAATTGGACTTAGCAATTGATTACTTACAACAGAAATATTATTATCATAGATATCTATATCCTGATACATTCTATCAAAATACGCTGTTAAGCCCTGATTATCAATAAACCGTTCATCAAAATTAACTCGTTTATCGGCAATTACAATGGTTTTTAGTTTCTCAGGACTTTTACGGAAGTAATTGTTTGAAAGCTTCTCTTGCTGAAATACCGGAAGCGTAGTTTTACCTCCTATTTTGGTAGAGTCTTGCTCTTGAAATAGGAATTTATAGTTACGGAATATCCTTTTGTTTTTAAACTTATCAGAAAGATTACTCATAGAAAACATCATTCTTTCGTATTTCTTATATTCTACGAAATCATAATGATCCATACGGTTCTTCGATTTATTGGCAATCACTTGCCTGATCAGCTCTACCGCAGGGTTATCTTTGTTTTTATATTTTGGTCTTTTGCCAGCTGTAATTACCACCTCATCCATTTGGGTGGTTTCGCTTTGCAACTGCACATTTATAGTTTGTGTTTTACCAGGAGTAATTGTTTTAATAACAGATTTATAACCGACATAGCTAAATTTAACCTGTGTATGGTTATCACTAATCGTGATACTATATTGTCCATCGGCATCCGTTCTGCCACCCTTTTCCGTTCCGGTAATTAAAAATGAAACATAAGGTAAAGTTTCTTTGGTTGTAGCATCAGTTACAATACCATTAACAACCGTTTGCTGGGCTTCTGAAGTAAAAGCAAATGTTAAGAGTAAAACAATTGACCCTATATATTTAAAAAATTGATGTTTCATTATGTAATTCATTTACCTTAATCCTGCTAACGCAATGGTATTTACCGGACATACTCATTCAGGATGTCGACAAAGGTACATCTCAACTTTTGAATATTATACTAAAATAGTCAGGATAAACTCTTAAGGTAAATGTTATGACATCAAAATGAAAAAGCAAAATAGAGAATACTGTAAATAACTGATTATCTGAGCTGAATAACAAAATCTGTTTGTCCAGGCAGTAAGGTTTTTAAGGAAAATACAAAACCGTGATTGAGCAATATCTCCCTAACCAGAGTAAGGCCAATACCCTGACCATCTTTCTTTGTACTAAAGAACGGGCTAAAAAGCTGCTCACTTAAGTCCTCTGATATTCCCCTTCCATTATCAGAGATTGTCAGTTTCTTTAATTTAGTATTTAAAGCAAAGCGAACAATACCCTCTTTTTCAATAGCTTCTACTGAATTTTTAACTATATTAATCAGTGCTTGTTCCATTTGCTGAGAATCAGCTGATATGTAAAACGGAGTATTTGGTAAGTCAAATTCAAAACTAGCACCATTTTCCTTTGCTTTGATATGCATAAAATCTGAAACTGAATAAATTAAGGCTACAAGGTCAACCTGAAGCTTATTTACCGGTGTCAACTTTACGAGGTCTGCAAAGTTTCTCATAAACAGATTTAGGTTCTGGTTTCTGGCCACAGCTACATGCATCGCATTCTTTAAAGATGATTTATCAGCAGAAGCCCAAATATCATTGGCATCTAAAGCCATGTTAATGATTGAATTTACTGGCCCAATTGTATTATTAACTTCGTGCGCCATCATCCTGATCACTTTACCATAAGCATTCTTTTCTGCTTCAAAAATCTCTGCGGTTACTTCTTCGATCATCACAAACATGCGAGGAAAACCTCTGTCTATAAAATGAGATTTCTGAACCTTGTAGGTATTTAAACTACCTATCCTTATAGTTTTAGACTCTCCAACCTGAAGTGGTTCAAACTGAGCTAAAAGTAGTTCAGGGTTTACACCTAGTATTTCTTCTGCTTTTGGGTTAATTTGCTTCACATGGTTATCATAATCAAGTATAACGATACCTGTGGGCGAAGTATGGATCAGTTTTTCAAGAAAAAAGTGCTGCGCTTCCTGCTTTGTCCTTTCTTCCCTTAAGGCATCCATCATTTCATTATATACATCTATCAGCTCATCTGTTTCTTGTTTTCCAGTGGGTAAAAACTTAACATTAAAATCACGGTCATTGATTGCACTTATCCCCTCTCTCAGGTAATTTAAAGGCTCTACAAGCTGTCTATAAAGACCAATCGAGATCACCACCGAAATGATAACCAAAACTTCAGAAACTATAAAAATCACCTTATTCTTTTCCAGAATAAGATAGCTAAGTCCTAAAAAGACAAGATGAAGAATGACAATAAAAAGGATATACTTAGTCTTTAGCTTCATTAAGTTTAATCTTCGGCTTCATTAAATGGAATCTGATACTTCTCAAGTCTGCGGTATAGTGAGTTTCTTGTTATTCCAAGAGAGGCAGCAGCTTTGGTAATCTTATTTTGATGAAAGCTCATTGCTCTCTTAACCATTTCAATTTCCATCTCCTCAAGTGTAATACTGCCTACACCAGGCATTTGTACACTTGCTTTTTTTGTTGGAGATAGTTCTAATTGTGCTTTAAAATCATCAATACCAAGTTCGTTATTTTTACATACTAAAATGGTTCGTTCTACCAGATTTTTTAATTGTCTTATATTACCTGGTAACTCTAATTGTTGCAGCCATTTCATTGCATTAGCCGATACCGATAACAATGGGCGATTGTAAATTTCTTTAAGGTTATCAATAAAGAAATTTACCAATAAAGGTATATCACCAGATCGTTCACGTAAAGGCGGTAAATTAATGGTGATCAGGTTGATGCGATACAACAAGTCTTCTCTGAAAGTGCCCGCACCGACCATTTCATTTAAGCTTTTATTAGTTGCGCACACCACCCTGACATCCACGACTTTACTACGGCTACTACCCAATACTTCATATGTTCTGTCTTGCAATACTCTTAATAGCTTAACCTGACTACCTGCCTCGAGCTCCCCTATTTCATCTAAAAAAATAGTTCCCTTATTTGACATTTCAAATCGTCCGGTTCTATCAAAACGGGCATCAGTAAATGCACCACGAACATGACCAAACATTTCACTTTCAAACAAAGAGGAAGATATACCTCCAAGATTAACCTTCACAAAGGGCTTATTCCTACGCAAACTGTTCTCATGGATTGCTTCGGCTATTAGTTCTTTCCCCGTTCCACTTTCTCCTAGAATTAGCACCGACGCATCAGTTGGTGCTACCTGACCTATGGTTTCCAGTATATCAAGCATTCGCGGATCCTCCGCAATAATCTGTTTAAAGTTATACTGCTTATCTAGTTGTTTACGACTGCTATTCTTTGTTTTAGTAGTGTTTAACTCAAGTAGTGTTTTAACTGATTGCAGAACGTGTTCATTATTCCAAGGCTTATTTATAAAATCGTTGGCTCCAAGTTTCATACCCTGAACAGCCAGCTGAATACTTGCCCAACCTGTAATTAGAATTACAGGAACACTAGCATCAATCTGTCTAATGCTACTCAGCAATTCCATCCCTTCCTTTCCGGTAGTATCAATGGAAAAGTTAAGATCAAGAATAATCAGTTCAGGTATTTGCTTTTTGATGATATTTAAAGCCCCTACAGCACTATCAGCTTCCTGAACTTTATTACCTCCGCTTTCAAGCAATAAAGTTAAAGAAGTCCTTACAGCAATATCGTCATCTACAATCAGTATCATATACAAAGTTAATATAGTTATTATTCTTCATGCAATGCAATTGCAGGATGTATAGCAGCAGCCTGCTTACCAGGATATAAAGAACAGAATATCACTAGCAAATAAATAAATGCAATCGAAAGCAGCAGCGCAATAATGTAAACAGCCGTAGGCACATTAAATACATTCAACAAAGGAAACTGCAAAGCAAAAAATGAACCTACGATAATGGATAATGTTGCCAACATCAATGACTCTGAAACAAGTTGAAATGATACAGAAGATCCCGTTGCACCAAGAGCCCTCCTTAAACCTATTTCTCCCCTGCGTTGGCTAATGTTATACCATAACACTCCAAACAGACCAAGAGCTACGTTAATGATAAGAAAGCCCGCTACAGTAATACAAATAATCATCGGAATAATTGTGTCTTCATTAGTTGAATCACGCATGTCTTCAAGATGCTGAATCTCCAAATTTGAATTCTGTATAGTTCTGGCCAGCAGTTTATGCAAACGGCTTTCGAAAGCAGCATCTGCATCGGGGCTCACTTTAATCAGAATAGTCCCTATCCAGCCAAAGGCTCCACTATCCAGTCTTTTGTAAAATCCTTTTCCAGCTGGCAAGAAGTCTCCACTGGCCTTTACATCCGCCACCACCCCAATAACTTTCCAGGTTTCCTTTTCATTGTCAGCTCCCACAACAGCACCTACTGCTTCTGCATCACCAAACATTGCTTGCTTTAAAGTCGAATTAATAACAACATTTCTCTTCTTACCAATTTTGTCTTCTTTATTAAACCACCTACCAGACAACAACCTCATGCCCAATACCTTATGATAATCATCCTCAATCATATAATTATCTATAGGAGACAATTCCTTGCCTTTATAGGTAAAGCCAGTAGTTGAATGGCTATTTGAATAAGGATAATTAGAAACTGAAAAGGACAACTCTTGAACTTGAGGTAATGCTTTTATTGTACGTCTTACGTTCTCATAAAAAGTTTCAAGAGAATCTACGTTAGAAGTTTTTAATGGGTTACTATATTGAATAGACCACACCTTTTCATATTCAATCCCGTTAGGCTTTATATAATTCAAATAATAAAACACCAATAGAGAGAATACCGCAAATATGACCATAAAGGACACCAGTATTTCCGACAGGAACAGAAAATTCTGCTTCCTTTTGTTCCAGATCAATTTAAATAAATGCTTAAACATGATAATTTCTTTTAAATAATGATTCCTTATTGTGCTTTCAAAGCACTAACTACATTTAATCTTGACATTCTCCATGCAGGATATACTCCCGAAAGCAATCCAAAAAACAGACAGACCACAAATCCAAAAAACAATACTGTAAAGTTTATTGATAAATTGAGATTGGGAATAATATTAGACTGATTAAAGAGGTAAATTGATATTACAGACAAGACAATACCGATGACACCCCCAAGGAGAGTTAAAATAACATTTTCAACAATAAACTGATATACAAGAGTTTTTGAGGACGCACCAAAAGCTTTACGTACACCAATTTCAGATGAGCGCTCCATTATTCTTGTGATGTTGATATTAACCAGATTTATAGTTGGAAGTAGCAAAAATAATAGAACAAGTAAACTGCCGTAAGTTAGTAACCTGCCTATACCTACATTTTCATTATTGCCTGCCAATGACCTCGCCAAATGCTCAATTGTATTATCTGCATGTGCATATAACATATCATACTCCTTATCGCCAGTAGGAACCTTTGCAAGCATTCGGTAATACTCCTCCTTCATTTTAGGAATATCTTTTTCTGATTTGGCTAATAATATTGCACCAAAACCTCCCGTTAAGCCCACATCTTTGTAACTCCCCTTGGAAACAGTATATGGCAAGTACAGATCTCCGTAAAAATTACGTATACTCCTAGGCATATCCTTTACCACTCCAATTACTCTATAATTTACATTATCTGCCTCAATGTACTTCCCTACAACAGATTTCTGATCACCAAAGTAATTCTTTCTGGTTGTTTCACTAATTACTGCCACACGCTCAGCGTTCTCCACCTGCTGCTTTGTGTAAGGTTTGCCTTCCATAAAAACATATTCAGCAATCTCCCAATAGGTAGCATTAGTATATTTACTCTCTATAACAAGCTTTTTATTGTTCACATAAGCATTAACCTTATTTGAATAAGTAAATATTCCAATTTTCTCAGGCACTTTTAACTTTGAAACATAACGATCCAGAAAATAAAAAGATGCCGAGCTACTGTTTATCCAATGCTGCTTAGAGCTTTCCAATGTTACTTTCGTTATATACAATGATCTATTCCTTTTTAAATCAGGATAGCTTGGACTAAGCGCTTTATCTAGAAATGCTGTTGCTACCATCAATATGGTAAGAGTAAAACTGATACCAAACAAGCTGATAAAAGTGAAGAACTTTCTTCTTTTTAGTACCACTATGGCTATTTTAAAGTAATTTTTAAGCATAACTATAAGGGTTATTGAACTTGAGAACCATCAAACAAACGTACCAATCGATGCGTTTTATGTGCCATATTTTCATCGTGGGTAACCATCACTATGGTTGTTCCATCGTTCTTATTAAGATTGATCAGGATATCCATAATTTCATTTCCCATTGCACTATCCAGATTTCCTGTTGGTTCATCTGCAAGAATGATTTGTGGCCGACCTACAATTGCTCTGGCAATAGCCACACGCTGACGCTGCCCTCCGCTAAGCTGGGTAGGAAAGTGTTTGATCCTATTGCTCAACCCAACTTTCGCAAGAGCTTCTGTAGCCAATTCTCTACGCTCTTTAGCAGAACCTGCACGATAAAGCAGTGGAAGCTCTACGTTATCCAACACTTGTAAATCGTTGATCAAGTGGTAACTCTGAAATATAAAGCCCAGCTTCTGATTCCTGAATTTTGCTAACTGCTGATCGGAAAACCTAGTAATATCCTGGTCAGCAATTTTAATACTCCCTTTGGATGGCTCATCCAGCAAGCCCATAATATTAAGCAGCGTACTTTTACCACAGCCCGAAGGTCCCATTATCGATAGGAACTCTCCTTTTGCAATATCTAAGCTAATGCCATTAATAGCCAGTGTTTCTACAGTATCGGTGCGATACACCTTTTCAATATTTTGTAAACGTATCATAATGTATAATTAGTGATTAAGATTTATTTATAAGTTATTTTTTCATTTTTTTCGAAATCATACAACGACAGGTACCTTAGCTGGTAGTAGGCTCCCCAAAAATCTCTTAATGAGGCTACATAATCCCTTTTAGCCCTATCACTTTCCTGAAATGCTATACTCAGATCTGTAATACTCAGATTACCTAAAACGTAGCGCTCACTTGCAATCTGATATTTTTCAGAAGCAATCCTATCAGCCTGAGCAGTTAACTCCAATTGTTCTTTCATCATATTAAAAAGCGTTACCTGGGTTACTATCTGCTGCTTAAAAGTTTGCTTATCCTGCTCTACCTCATAAATGGTAAACTGCTGATTAGCCTCTGCCGTTTTAGTCCTCGATTTAGATCTACCCCAATCAAGCACAGGGATAGCTAATTGCAACTGAACAGATTGTTGACTTTTAGGTGATCGGTAAACGTCTAATATATTACTGCCTGCACTAGAGAATCCCAAATTAGCCTTTAAAGTAGCTGTAAGCCCATTTTCCCCTTTAGCCTTTGCAACATCTCTTTTTGCCTCCGCAATCCGTCTTACAAAAGCTATAGCATCAGAACGGTTTTCAAATGCTTCTATCAGAACTCGTTCAGAAGATACCTCAACACGTTTTACCGCCTCTGGCATTGTCAACACAATTCTATCATCTCCTTCTATCCCTGCGTAACTTCTCAAATTGAGTGTTGCAATTTCCATATCTCGCTTTGCAGTCCCGACTGCTTTTTTAGCATTTACCTGTTCAAGCTGTAATTGCAGTATCTCATTTTTGGAGATTTTGCCTAATTCAAACTTCGTATTGGCTATGTTTAAGATGTTTCCTGTGTTCGTATAATTAGTCTCGGCAATATGAAGGTTCACTTGAGCAAGTAGCAAATCGAAAAAATACCCTGTCACTGTTACAGAAATTTGCTCCTGAGATTCTATGTAAGCTTGTTTACTCTCATTGTATTTTAGTGGTGCTATTCTTTTATCCCATTTAAGACTATTAAACTGCAACAAAGGTTGTATATACCCAATACCATATGGAGTACCATTATACAACACATTATCCCGGTCAAAATCAGTAAAACGTTGCAACTGGGTGGTACCATAAATAGTACCACCTGTTGCGGCCAAACTCTGACTAAAATCAAGCGTCAGTGAAGAGTTATCATTTCTTATCGGTTGAAAAGCTACCGTACCATTTGGTTGAAGTACTTGCGAGTATGTTTTATTATATCCTGGTAAAATACCACTTAATGCTAACTGAGGCTGATAATTAGACTTAAATGTTCTCCACTCCCAATATTTGGTTTCTTTAACAGTAGTAGCTTGCTTTGAGGCAATAGAATTGGCCTTAGCTTTTTCTACTACTTCATTTAAAGTTAGCCTTAAGGTATCCGACTCTACATGGGTATGTACACTACTCTTTTCGATGCTCAAGGCATTAAAACAACTTAAGATCATTAAAGCCGCTGTGAAAATGATTTTCATATGCTTATGATCAATTAGTGATTGAAATTTCTTTTGAATACTCGTACTTACTCATATCAGAAGTGATCACTGTCTCCCCTGCTTTTATACCACTTATTACTTCTACATAATCAAAGTTACTAAGGCCGGTTTTTACGCTTCTTCGTACAGCTTTCCCATTATTTAATACAAAAACCACTTGTTGATTTGAACCTTTAAAAGCTGCTCCATTAGCAACACGAATTACCTTGTTACGCGTTTCTGTAATCAGGAAAACATCAACTTTCATATTTGGTCTAAGCAATTTATTGTTCTTTTCATCCAGCTGAACTTCAAACGAAACAATTGAATTATTTACTGCCGGAGAAACACTGGAAACCGATCCTCTAAGTTGAGTATCATTTATTCTGATTATGGCAGACATGTTATTATGAAGCTGATCTAACATGTTATCAGATATACTGCCTGTAACCTTATAACTACTCAGATTTGCGATTCTAGCTAAAGACTCACCTTCCTTTATACTAGCCCCAATGTTTTTATTTACCCAGGTTACCACACCAGCTCGTGTGGCAATCACATTGGCCAGATCAAGTTTGCGCTTTAAGGCTTGCTGATCACTCTTTTGAATAGCCAAAGCAATTTCAGCCTCTCTGATCTCTATTTTCATAGTTTGCTGCTTGTTTTTAATCTCATTTTCAAGCTGCTGCTTTTCAAGCTCTGCTACTTTTAAATTTAACTGAGCCTGCTCAATGTCTTCTTTTGTGCCTCCGCCTGCTTTATACAGCCGTTGCGCACTTGCAACTGCATCTTTAAAATTTGCAATACGCAGTTGCTTGATGTTGTTATTGGAATTGATATCGTAAAAGGTTTTCTCGAGATCGAGCTTTAGTTTTTTGATTTCATTTTCTTTGGATTCGATCTGAAATTTTAGTTTATCGAACTCAGTTTCGGCCGATGACTTATCCAAAGTAAGGATAGATTCTCCCGCTTTAACCTTTGTACCTGCATCCATTAGAACATTTCGTACTGCAGCATTTATAGGGCTGGTTAGTACTTCTTCAAATTCAGGCAGTACTTCCCCAGTAGCATTTATCGTATTTTCTATGTTACCTGTTTCAGCCACCCCTGTCGTAAATTCAGCAGTTGCTATTGATGGTTTAATATAGGCGCGTAAAGTGAATACGCCTGCGACAATCACGCTCACTATTATCAATACAATTATCCTTGTCTTCTTCTTTCTTTTTGCGGTAACTTCTTCTTCAATTGGTTTGTCCATCTGTGGTTTATTTGAACAAACCATTACAAGCCGAATACCAAACTTAAAAAACTTAAAGACAGTCAGTTACAAAAAACAAGAACGCATAAAAACGCCCGATACCAAACTAAATGTTCGATATCGGGCATTTTTGTATAATACTCATTAAATACTATTTAAATAATTCTCAACTATAGGGATATCTGCTTCTGCCCAATCCTGATCTAACAGTTCCGATGGATTTAACCATTGATATGATGCATGTTCTCGCATCTCAATAGCACCTCCAATTATCTTGCAAACAAAAGGGATCAGATTAATTGAAAACTCAATATAATGGTGGATGTTGGAGGGCATTTCAAATAGAGTCATAATATCTAGATTTAACTCCTCCTTTATTTCCCGTACCAGGCAATCAGAAGCTGTTTCACCCGGTTCAATTTTTCCTCCTGGAAATTCAATCTTAAATGGCAATTTCATAGTAGCACTGCGCTGAGTAACAAGTACCCTACCGGTATCATCTACTATTATTGCACAAGTAACATTAATCATGATTAATTTATCGCCATTTCATTAAGTCCATTACTCTATTAAACTCATCGTGTAAAGGAGCCTTAAGGTGAATTTCTTCATTCGTTACGGGATGTTTAAATATAAGTTCAGAAGCATGTAATAACATCGTTGTCATTTCCCATTGCTCCTTAAACAGCTTATTTTGCTTATTGCAACCATGTTTGCGATCACCAATAATGGGGTAAAAAATATGCGCAAAGTGCTTTCTAAGCTGATGCATCCTTCCTGTTGTTGGAGTTGCTTCTACCAAAGAGTATCTTGAAGTTGAATGCTTTCCAAGAGCTACATCTAACTCAGCTCTTTTTAAAGTAACAAACGCAGTAAAAGCTTCCTGAATTGCTCCGTTTTCTTTTACTAATGGATAATCAATATCCTGACTATCGGGTGCATAGCCTCTAACAATTGCAAGGTACTTCTTTTGAACCAGACCGTTTTGGAACTGCTGATGCATGGCAATTTCAGCATCCTTTTCAAATGCAAATAATAGTAAACCACCTGTTTTCCTATCCAAACGATGAACCGGACTCACATACCTGTTTACCTGATCTCTTAAAAGCTGTAATGCAAATTCTTTTGCATCACTAGCAATTGAGGAACGATGTACAAGTAAGCCATGTGGTTTATTAATCGCAATTAAGTGGTCATCCTGATAAACAATCTCTAGCATTTAAACTTTTTTTCGCGAAGATAACCTTTTAAAGTTTCCCGTTCTATTTAGAAGTAATTTCCACAACTTCTATTAGCTCCGGACCATTTTCAACAGGATATCCATCAACCTTCGTTCCCTTTAAAGTAACCTCTTTATCTACATAGGTATTTAAATCAACTTTGCTGCTTCTCAGTGCATAGGTTTTGGAATCAACCTGTAAAGTATGTGTACCATACTGAAAGGTAGTCATACCTAACTTTTCAACCTTACCACTAAGTTTAATTAAGTTTTTGCCACCTGCCTGTTTTGCTGTGTTACAACTTACCATGGCAATTCCAACAAACAATAGGATTAATATCTTTTTCATAACCTTAAAACGATTAAATTTTTAATTACGCTACAAATAACAATAATTAAAGATAATGAAATGTTGCGATGTAACACCTTGCTACTTCCATTTGTAGCAAGTCTATAAAAGTTTAACATTTCTTAACATTTGCTTATTACTATCAACCTTACCTTTGAGGCATAAATATTTGGTTAGTATTTATAGTTTAGGTTTAGTTGATAAAAAAGAGCACCGATGGATTTCGGTGCTTTTTTGTTTAATGAAATCCTTAGATTTGCATCTTGATTCCCTCCCTTACCCATGAGCACCAATAAATTATTAAATATACCACCATTACCTGCCGTACTATTATCTATAATTAGCGTGCAAGGGGGCGCTGCTATAGCTAAAGGATTATTTCCTGCACTTGGTGCAACCGGTACCGCTTCGGTAAGAATTGGGTTGTCGGCAATTATTCTATTATTTGCTTATAGGCCAAATTTAAAGCTGTTGACCAAAAAACAATGGAAAGCTGTAATTCCATACGGTGTATCATTAGGGTTAATGAATGTTATTTTCTATATGGCAATAGAAAGAATTCCTTTAGGTTTAGGTGTAACCCTTGAATTTATTGGGCCGCTTTTATTAGCTGTTAGTGGATCTAAACGCTTGTTAGATTTCTTTTGGGTATTATTAGCTGCAATTGGAATAGCATTTATAGCCCCATGGACAGGAAAAGGAATTGATTTACTTGGAGCCGCTCTTGCATTACTTGCAGGAGGTTTTTGGGCAGGCTATATTCTTCTTGGTGGTCGGATAGCTAAGATAATGGATGGAGAACAAGCCGTTGCGGTGGGTATGATATTCGCTGCCATTGTGGTAGTTCCATTTGGTTTTGGAAGTGGTGGTTTAGCCAATTTCACGCCCTTAATGCTTTTAAGTGGTGGTGCGCTGGCATTGTTATCAAGTGCAATCCCTTTCACTTTAGAAATTGGGGCACTTAAAAAATTACCAGCACGTACTTTTAGCATCTTAATGAGCCTTGAGCCAGCTGCTGCAGCATTATGCGGAATAGTATTTTTAAGTGAGCACCTCTCCCTTTATCAATGGTTAGCCGTATTTTTTGTAATTATAGCAAGTCTAGGCGCTACCTTAACTAAAGGTAAAAAGAACCTTTAACTAGCCATAGGGATTCCATTCTTTGAAACTACCATCACAATAAGCGACCTTTGTTTCTCATCCCTGAAATTGATTATAAAGTTTTTATTCCCATTCTTTTTGATCAGACTAGTTAGCTTTGGAAACATGATAGCCAGTGATTCCACTTGCGCTATATCATCGCTATCAACAACAAGAAATCCTGAAGATGCATCATTCTTAATATGTTCTAAATTTTGGTGAAAAGGGTGTAATGAATCCATAATATGATTGGGTTGATCTGATTAATAAACTGCTATTTAATATATAACGAGATTAATTGCTATTATGCTACAATTAACCCCAACTATATTCCATTTATTTTTAGACAGTCAAATCTTTAAATTATTGATAATTTAAAGATTTAAAAAATGATATCTACGACAGTGCTTCAGATAAAAGAGAGGCAAAAAAGGAAATGAAAGAAGACCTTAAAGAACTAAAGGAAGATTTTAAAAGAGATCTAAAGGAACTTAAGAAAGAACTAAAAGAAAACAAAAGGGAAACTAAGAGGGATGCAAATGAACGCATGATCTAGTTTCCCCTATATCAAAATAAAATATCTAATTTAAAAGCTTATCAATTGCCTGATAAGTCATCGGATGATAGTTAGGCCTTGCTTTTTTGTAAATCTCCTTGGCCCTTTTTAGGCCTTCAAGGGTTTTCATCATTTCTTTATACAAAGGAATAATGTGCCACATTCTTCCATTTTCTATTAAATAATCTTCTATTCTTTTATCAGCAACTGCATAGTGGTTACGAATAGCCAAAGTGTACCAAGCTAACTGAATATCAGTATTATTAGATCCGGTAAAATTAAACTGACGATCTAAATCTGCCATCTGCTTTACAGTCATTTCTTGAGGCAACATATTGATAAAGAACTTCTTCTCATTACTTGTTACAATTTCTTTAGTTAAAATCGAAGTATCTGTCAGTTTCCCTTTATTCCATGCTGACGCTAAACTATCAATTTTAGAGAACTTACCTCCTTTAGCCCACAGACCTTTAGCATATGCAATATTTGATGGAATGCCAGGCCCGTAAACCCAATCATTTACACGAATCTTTTTCTCAAAATCAGCATTACCTTTAATTAGATTTTCATTCAAATAAGCAAGGAACTGTTCTGTAGAAACAGACTGGAATGCATGACTATCAAAATAGCCTCTTAAAAATGCATCAAATTTCGGTCTACCTACTGCTTCCTCAATAGTACGTAAAAAGAAATAACCTTTTTCATATGCTATATCATTAGTCCCGTCGTCAGGATTTCTGCCAGTATAGTCAGTTTTCAAATAGGTATCCTTACTTGTATCGCCCATCTCTTTTACTGCATCTTCTAATGCTTTTTTGGCGAACTCTTCTTGCATTTCGGCTTCCTGTTTACCAAAAATCTCTTCATCTATTCTGCGTTCAAAATAATTAGTAAATCCTTCGTTAAGCCAAAAATCATTCCATGTAGCATTTGTAACCAGATTACCACTCCAACTATGTGCCAATTCGTGCGAAATTATACTTACTAAAGATCGGTCACCGGCAATAACAGTTGGAGTAATAAAAGTTAGATTAGGATTTTCCATACCGCCGAAAGGAAAGCTTGGTGGCAGTACTAATAGATCATACCTTCCCCATCTATACGGACCGTATAATTTCTCTGCAGCATGTACCATTTTTCCCATATCAGCAAACTCATATACTGCTTTTGCTAATACAGATGGCTCAGCATACACTCCTGTACGTTCATCTACAGCTTTAAATGCAATATCACCTACAGCCAACGCCAATAAATATGAAGGAATAGGATGAACTTGTTTGAAATGATAAACACCTGTAGTGTTTTTCACCTCCGGATTTTCTGCACTCATTAAAGCCAGTAAATCTGCTGGAACATTAACAGTTGCATTGTATGTAAATCTGATACCGGGACTATCCTGACAAGGTATCCAGCTCCTGGCAGCGATACTTTCTGACTGTGTAAATAAATACGGACGCTTCTTACCTGCTGTTTGGTGTGGATTTAACCATTGTAAAGCACTTGCATCTTTATTAGTCGTATAATAAATAGTTATCAATTTTGTTTCAGGCGTAATTGCTACTTTTAATGCTCTTCCAATGTATTCCTTCTCCTCGCCGTAAGCAAACGTTGTTTCCTTTTCTTCGGCACCCAGTGTAATTTTAGAAATGTTAAGCTTACTATCATCAAAAATAATCTCATTCGATTTAGCCTTGTTGTTTATTGTCCAAACAGCCTTTCCACTAATTTGCTGATCTTCAAAATTCACTTTTATATCTAAATCCAAATGCTCTACAACAGCTATAGATGGTTTAGAAAAGGAATGAGGATCGTTAACCGACTGACCGGCAACTTCTTTCTTTTGTTTGCAGGATATGATCATTAGAAATGGAATGAAAAATATTAGATTCCTCATCACGATAGTTTTTTTAAGCATAAACAATAATAAGTTTAGTATTCAAGTTACAATAAGTCGTTTGCCAGATTTGCCAATTCACTACGCTCGCCCTTATCTAAGGTAATGTGCGCATACAGCGGATGGTTCTTTGCATTTTCTATCAGATAAGATAAGCCGTTACTTTCGGCATCAAGATAAGGCGTATCTATTTGATAAATATCGCCAGTAAATACAATCTTGGTATCTTCTCCTGCACGCGAAATTATCGTTTTAATTTCATGTGGAGTTAAGTTTTGTGCTTCGTCTACAATAAAAAAGATTTTGGCAAGTGTTCTCCCTCTAATATAGGCCAGAGGGGTAATCACAATTTTACCTGTGGTTACAAACTCATCTATCCTACTCTGCATTTTTAAATCATGATTATACTGCTCTTTTATAAATCTTAGGTTATCCCAAATGGGTGCCATATAAGGATCAATCTTTGATTTAGCATCACCAGGTAAAAAACCTATATCCTTATTACTTAACGGAATAATCGGCCTTGTTACATAAATCTGTCTGTAATCCTTTCGTTGTTCTAGCGCACTCGCAATGGCCAAAAGCGTTTTTCCGGTACCTGCCTTGCCTTGAATAGTTACCAGTTTAATTTCGGGATTTAGTAAAGCATGTACCGCAAAAGATTGCTCGTGATTTCTTGGTGCTATATTGAATATTTTCTTTGAAGCTACCGGATACAAACGCTGTGTTTTGGAATCAAACCAGGTTGTTGCAGTTTTTCGGCTGTTTTTCAGTATGCAGAAATGATTTGGAGATTGAGGAGCAATGTCAAGAAGTTCCGTGCTAATACTCCCTTCAGTTTTGAGTTCAGCCAAAAGTTCTTCAGGAACTTTAGTAAGGACAGTTTTACCAGTGTACAGTTCATCTACATTTTTGATCTTTCCAGTTTCATAATCTTCGGCATAAAGCTCTAGAGATTTCGCTTTTAAACGCAAACAAATATCTTTCGATACCAGTACTACTTTCTTTTCAGGAAATTCCTGCCTTAAACTTAATGCAGCATTTAAAATACGATGATCAAATTTCCCTGCACCAAAAATGACTTCAGCGTCAGCATGGTCAGGTTTATTATCCATTACCACTTTAAATCTTCCGCTTTTACTCCCATTTAATGGAATCCATTGGTTCATTATTTTATTCCCAGATGCATTATCCATCAAACGAATAAAACTCCTGGCTTCTGCATTTCGAGTTTCATTGCCGTTTTTCATGTTATCAAGCTCTTCAAGAACCTGAATAGGAATCGCTACATCATGCTCCTGAAAATTGTTAAAAGCATTATGGTCGTATAAAATAACAGAGGTATCAAGAACAAAAATCTTCTTTTGGGAGGAGGGATATTTAGCAGATTTACTCATAACACTTAAATTTAGCGAATTTTATGCTCGATACGAAATTGAATAACTAGCCAATAGGTAGTTAAAAATCTCAATATGGCAGTTAAAAATGTACTATAACAACAAAGCACCTCAAATTAAGGTGCTTTGTTGTTGATATTATTTTGACATAAAAGTTAAGCTTTAGAATAGCAAGTATATTTTAAAACCGAGGTTATTGAAAGCTCCACCACTGCTCATATTAAAATAGGTATATTTATTTTTATAACTACCCAGACCCTCTGAATTATTTCCATTTTGTTTATCTACGCTGTAGGCTGCACTTGCTGATAACAAACTAGATTCAATAGCGAATCTTTTAGAAAAAAACCAAGCTACGCCACCATTTACTGCAGCCGAATATTGATCAGATCTTCTATCCTCAGAATAAGGGCTACCATTATCAGTTTTCGTATAACCATAACCTAGTGACCCGCCAGCAAAGGCGTATAACTTTTTAACTATTGGATAATACTGCTGATAATTAACATTAGCTCCATAAGTTTTTCCTTTTGAACCTGACGCATTAGCTACATAATGATATTCTTGATTCCCAAAACTTACATCAAGACCTAATTTGCTGTTGTCATTTATAAATAATCCATAGCTTAAAGTGAAATTGTTCGTCTTTGATTCGTTAATCTCTGTAGTTCCAGTTTCACTTCTATACTCAGATTTACTTGTTTGTGAGTAAATACCAAAACCTAAAGCATTGGTACCTTTCGTTTGAGCATACCCGCATAGGGAAGCCAATACTGCTACTGCAGTTAATAGTTTCTTTTTCATGTTGTGTGTTTTTGTGTATAACTTAAACTTAGTCATATACATTGTCATTATGAAATATTTATTTTCATAATTTGTAACATAATTAAGGTAATAGCGAATAATATATTGATGGCTGTGACAGTTTTAAGAACTTATATAGTTCGTATCAATTCATAATAGCTATAAGGTAAAATTGTCATGCTGAGACTCTAGCATTGGAATAAATGCGAAAAAGAGATAATGACAATCTTATAAAGGTTCGTCATTATTTAATCGATCGTCATCCTGAATTCGTCATGCCGGCGAAGGCCGGTATCAGGCCCCCTCAAGAGAAAGGAAGCCTTACTAGTGCGAGGTCCTGAACTAAATTCAGGATGACGATGGGCATAATTATAAGACCAAACTGTTTATAAACAAATAGCTTAGGAATAGCTATAAACAAGAAAACCCTGTAGTGTTAACTACAGGGTTACTTTAAGATTTGGCACCGACCTACTCTCCCACGTGTTACCGCAGTACCATCGGCTCTGGTGGGCTTGACTTCTCTGTTCGGAATGGGAAGAGGTAGACACCACCGATATAGGCACCTAAATATT
>NZ_JABSNU010000019.1 GCF_013266735.1 Pedobacter foliorum | reverse complement strand
TGCAAAGGTCAAAGCTTTCAGAGCAACTTCTAGAGGGGTAAGAGATGTCAAATTCTTTCTGTTCAGACTTTCTAAAATCTATGCTTAAAGTTTCATGCCCCCAAGAATTCCGCTTGATCCCCTTTATTTTGCTAATCTAAATATAGAGAAAATTTGTTGTTAAACAAAAAAGCCACTCGATTGAGTGGCTTTTGCGGACCGGACGGGACTCGAACCCGCGACCTCCGCCGTGACAGGGCGGCATTCTAACCAGCTGAACTACCGGTCCGTTTTCCCTATTTTCGTTTCTTTGTTTCGTTTCGGGATTGCAAATATAGCGCCTTTATTTAAAATTACAACATTTATTTTAAAACAGTTATAACTCGCTAACTATCTGCCAATTATTTTTAAATAACAGATCCTTCTTTCATCTTTTCTGCATTTTCAGCGAACTGTAATGCATCAATTAATTCCTGAACACCGCCATCCATCACTCCACTTAGGTTATAAAGTGTTAAACCGATACGGTGATCTGTAACCCTTCCTTGCGGATAATTGTAGGTTCTGATCTTTGCTGAACGGTCACCAGTCGATACCATAGTTTTACGTCTGGCAGCGATATCACCATTCTTTTTCTGCAATTCGATATCATATAACTTACTACGAAGCATCTCCATTGCAATAACTCTATTACCTAGCTGAGAACGCTCTTGCTGACAAACAACAACAATCCCAGAAGGCCTGTGCGTTAACTGAACTTTAGTTTCAACCTTATTTACGTTCTGTCCACCTGCACCACCAGATCTTGATGTTTGCAAATCGATATCTGCCGGATTGATGTAAAGGTCGATTTCTTCCGCTTCCGGTAACACAGCAACAGATGCAGCCGATGTATGAACACGTCCTTGAGTTTCTGTATCAGGAACACGTTGAACCCTGTGTACGCCCGACTCATATTTCAATTGACCGTAAACATCCTCACCACTAACTTTCAAGATCACCTCTTTGTATCCACCAGCCGTACCTTCAGTAACATCTACAGTTTCTACTTTCCATCCCTTTTGTTCAAAGAAACGGCTATACATTCTATATAAGTCGCCGGCAAACAAAGCAGCTTCGTCACCACCGGTACCACCTCTAATCTCAAATACAGCGTTCTTTGCATCTTCAGGGTCCACAGGGATAAGCATCAAACGAACTTTCTCTTCTAATTCTTCCTGTTGTACCAGTAGCAAATCAAGTTCTTCTTTAGCCATCTCACGCATTTCAGGATCTTTCTCAGTACTTAAGATCTCCTTGTTTGCATCGATGTTGCTCATCACATTCTTGTAGACTTTATACTCTTCTACAATTTTACCTAAATCTTTATATTCTTTATTTAAAGCCGCAAAACGCTTCATATCCTGCATCGTATCAGGATTACTTAACTGCTCCTCAACATCTTCCCAACGCAGTTTAATTGCTTCTAATTTCTCTAACATATTCTTTTTTTCAGAAACTTTATAATTGTACCGTTAACAACAATAACTCAATCTGTTTATAAACAGCATATTTCATTGTAATAACAGGTTTTTTATTCGGGCAGCAAAAATACGGCTTTTTCAGTTAACTGACACTAAAAAATTATAGGATCAGCACGTTACGTGAAAAATACGCTATTCCTTTTCAAAATATTTAAGGCTCAACACCTCCCCATCAAATACCGCATAGGAGTTAAAATTGAACCACTCGCCCAGGTTCACGTACTGAGCTCCTCCTCCTAAATCCAGATCTAAAGGCAAATGCCTATGACCAAAAACAAAAAAATCGTAATGTTGTTTTACCAGCAATTCTTTAGCGTAAATAGCCAGCCATTCATTCTCAATTCCTTCAAAAACTTCTTCCTTACTACTTGCAGCTCTACTGCTTTTCGACCAGCCGTTTGCTATTCCCATTCCAATTGTGGGCGGAATTAAAGAAAACAACCAACGACACACAGGATTTCTAAAGATTTTTCTCAGCAACTTATATTTTCTGTCACCAGGCCCTAATCCGTCACCATGATGTAAAAAGAATCTCTTGCCATTTCTTTCAATTACAAGCTCATCACTTATAATCTCAATCCCCATTTCCTTCGTGAAATAGTCATTAACCCACATATCATGGTTACCTTTAAAGAAATAGATCTTAATTCCGGCATCAGTCATATTCGCCAGTTTACCTTGCAAACGAATAAAGCCTTTAGGTATAACGGTTCTATATTCAAACCAAAAATCGAAAACATCTCCCATCAGGAAAAGCTCACTACATGTTGGCTCAATGGTATTTAACCAGCGAAGAATGCGATCTTCCCGCTTACGACTTTCAAAAAAATCAGGAGAGCCTAAATGAAAATCAGAGGCAAAATATATGTTCTTATTCATCAATAAAACAAAGATAAGTAAAATATTAGCTCAGTTTGCCTTCATAAGTTCTAGGGAGTATGTAGATTATTTATAAATAGCATCGTTATTAAAACAAAAGTTTGTAAATTCGCACAAATTTTAAACACATGATTTCTACTGATATAGCCATAATTGGCGCCGGACCCGTAGGTTTATTTGCAATTTTTGAAGCAGGACTATTAAAAATGCGCTGCCATTTAATTGATTATTTACCGCAGGTGGGTGGTCAATTATCTGAAATATATCCTAAAAAACCTATATATGACATCCCTGGCTACCCTACAGTATTAGCTCAGGAGCTTATTGACAACCTAATGGAGCAGGGAAAACCTTTCCACCCGGGTTTTACTTTAGGTGAGCGTATTGAAGGTTTAGAAAAACGTGGAGAAGGTGATTTTGTGCTTACTACCAACATGGGTACTATTATAGAATCTAAAGTTGTAGTAATTGCAGGTGGTTTAGGTTGCTTTGAGCCTCGTAAACCGGCTGTTTCAGGATTAGAGCAATTCGAAAACGGAAGAGGTGTTAACTACATGATCCTTGATCCTGAGCAATACCGTGGTCAGAAAATGGTTATCGCAGGTGGTGGTGATTCGGCACTTGACTGGACTATATTCTTAGCTGACATTGTTGATGAATTAACATTAGTACACCGCAGCGAAAGCTTCCGTGGCGCACCTGATTCTGTAAACAAAGTAATGGCATTGGCTGAAAGCGGTCGCATCAACCTTGTTTTAAACAGCAACCTTAATTCAGTTTCTGGAAACGGCAAATTAGAAACCGTAGAGCTTATTCATAATAAGAGCCTTGAAACTACTGCAATATCAACAGATCATTTAATTCCTTTATTCGGCTTAAGTCCTAAATTAGGTCCAATCGAACAATGGAACTTAAACATCAATAAAAGTGCTATTGAAGTTAATACCGACGATTATTCAACAAACATACCAGGCATTTATGCTATTGGTGACATCAATACTTACACTAACAAATTAAAGTTAATCCTTTGTGGATTCCACGAGGCGGCTTTAATGAGCCACAGTGCATACCAATACATGAACCCAGGTGTTAAATACACCATGAAATACACCACTGTAAACGGCGTATCAGAATTTTAAGCATGGAAGAAAATAACATTACCCTACACGTACAAAACCCTGATGGCAGCTTAACTACTCTTGAAGCCCCTGTAGATATGGGATTAAGCTTAATGGAGTACCTTAAAGCATGCGAATATGATATTCTTGCAACTTGTGGCGGAATGGCATTATGTGCCACCTGCTGTGTAGATGTGCTTGAAGGCGAAGAAAAGCTAAATGAAATGACTGATGATGAGTATGCAATGCTTGATACTTTACCGGATGTACTTCCGAACTCAAGACTTGCCTGCCAGCTACAACTAAACCCTGCAATGGATGGTTTAGTTGTAAAACTACATCACGCCGAATAACTACTTCTAGTTTTCGGCTGTTGTTACTGCTGCAATCGTTTTGGTGGGGCTGCCTATAGTTTTATATTCACCCTCACCTTTTAATACCGCCAGCATTTTAGATGAACTATTTAAAAGAGCTTTAGCTGCCTGAAGCTCTTTATCATATTGAAAGGCCTGAATAACCTTCCCTTTCTCGTAATAATAACGACTTACTATCTGTGTTTCTAAAACACGCTTTATTTCTGCCTTGTAAGTTACCAGATCAGTTTTCTTAGCGCCAAGCATCTTATCCTTTAGATCATCAAGATCGGCCTTAACAGCGCCTAATTTATTCTCTTTCTCAGCTTCTGTTCGTAAATCAGATAACAAACGTTCAGTGCGCGAGGTATATGAATAATCTTTACCATCTAATGAGGCTACAAATTGACTATAATCAGCATCAGTTAATTGAAATCCGGCAGCCAGAGCAATAGTTTTATTTTTCTTTTTATAGTCGTTAGCGTAGTCAAAAAACAAGTTTTTACTCATGATAGACATTGTAATAGGGCTTGGTCTATTAGAAGCTACAACCACATCAGGGTAAACCCCGTTTCCATCATAAACGCTTCTGCCAGCACGGGTGCTAAACTTATGAGCCAGTGAATCAGCAAACTTTAATGTTTTCCCATTCGCATCCTTATGAGCATAGTCTAAAGCCTGAATGCATCTTCCCGAAGGAGTAAAATACTTAGCTACTGTAACCTTAACAAGACTATTATAAGGCAAATTAAACGTTTGCTGCACTAATCCTTTACCAAAACTTCTTTGACCAACTATAATGGCCCTATCAAGATCTTGCAATGACCCGGCAACAATTTCGGAAGCCGAAGCCGAAGAACCACCAACCAAAACTACCAGTGGCATTTGCAATAACAAAGGCTCACTAATGGTTTTATAAGTGATAGTCTTTTGAGGATTCCTACCTTTTTGAGTTACCACTAACACATCTTTACTGATAAAGAGGTTAACTATTTTAACCGCCTCTTGTAAAATACCACCCCCATTATACCTTAAATCAAGGATCATACCTTTAGGTTGTTGCTTGCTTAATGCAACTGCGGCATCTTTTACCTCTTGAGCAGAGTTTTCGAGAAATTTATCTAAACGGATATAAGCAATATTATCATCAGTCATGCCTGAATACGGCACATTGGGTTGCTTTATTTCATCACGAACAAGGCTTTTAGTAATTACAGCGCCGTCTCTTATCATCAATATATCAACAGCAGAACCTTTTGGGCCTCTTAACAATTGACTTATCTGATTACGATCTTTTCCTTTTACCTCATTGCCATTTATTTTCACCAATTGATCGCCCGGTTTTACATCCTGCTTATCTGCCGGATACCCTTCAACCACTTCGTTTATGAACAGCTTGCCTTCAATTGAAACTGTACTGGCACCAATACCACCGTATTGTGTGCTCACATATTTCAATTTATAATCTTCTATTTCAGATTCAGGAATGTATTCAGTATAGGGATCAAGATTATCCAACATTGCATCAATGCTATTGCGCATCAAATCAGATGGGTTGGTCTCATCAACATAATTGATATTTATCTCTTTATAAAGAGAAGCAAAGATGTCCAGGTTTTTGGATACCTGAAACAAGTCTTCTTTAAAAGACCAGGTTAAAGTAGCAAAGGCTATAAGAGCAAGTAGGGCAGCTAGTCTGTATTGTTTCATCGTTCACCAATCTGTTTAAAGGTAAACTTACAAATAAAAACAGACCAAAAGAAACCTAAAGTCTGTTTCCGTCTGGATCGGCAAGCGCTTTTTTGATGGTAAATTCAACGTATTCTCTGTCTCTTTTAACCAAACCCATAAGCTGCTCAACAAGCTGATCTTCCTGACCAGGAGTAAATGAAAGATTTACTGAAGCCAAATCGCGATATTTTCTTAAAAATTTAATTTTAACCTTTTGCCAGGTATCAGTAGTAAGAGTAAAACTTGCCATAAATAAATACTTTAGCACAAAAGTATGAAAATAAGAGATAGGTCACTAATAAAAAACACCTTCAAATTCTTTAAAAAGGCAGGCAAATTTTCCCCATACAAATTGACGGCACTCCGGTGCTGCTACCAAAATCGATGGCAGTTCCCATCAATGTCTCATTAGCGAGCACTGCAAACAGAACTGCTTCTTTAGCATCAGGATTTATTTGCAGGTCATCAGTTGTATAAAACTTTGCATTTGGCAACCCATCTTTAAGTTGTTTTACCAATAATGGATTGTGCATGCCACCCCCACTCATATATATACATGGCGATAAGTTATTTCCAAAACACTTGTTAATTGCATTAATAATAACCTGAGAAGAAAAGCGACATAAGGTTGCCATTACATCTCCTTTACTCAGATGAGTGGTGTTTGATCGTTCTTGTGCGGCTTGTAAATATTTAAGGTTAAACAATTCCGGTCCGGTTGTTTTAGGAAATCCTGCAATTAGAAAATCATTCTGCATTAACTCCTTTAAAAGACTATCATTAATAACCCCTGCACTAGAAATTGTGGCATTCTCATCAAAATATAGGCCTTTATAATGATGCTGTACAAATTGATCCATCAATGTATTTCCCGACCCAACATCTGTAGAAAACACCTTTGTGGCATCATTATCTCCGGGCAAATATGTAAAGTTGGCTATCCCGCCTATATTTAGCATTACCCGATCTTCTCCTTTTTCAGAGAACAATAAGTAGTCGCCATACACAGCAAGCGGGGCACCCTCCCCTCCTGCAGCAATGTGCTTTTGCCTGAAATCGCTAATAGTAACAATACCTGTTTTTACTGCGATATGATCCCCATCGCCTATTTGTAACGTGGCATTCGGATAGTTGGGCATTTGATGTAACGAGGCCGGAGCATGAAAAATAGTTTGCCCATGACTTGCAATTACATCTATATCCTCAGGTTTTACACCCCAGGCCTCAATAGCTTGCAGAATCATCTCTGCATGTAATAACCCTATTTTTTCATTCATTAAGCAAACCATTTGCAAATCGGCATCTCTTTTTGAAAAAATAGATTTAACCTCTGCTTTAAAAGCGTTATCGTATGAAATTGTTTTAAAATCCTGAACCTGAACCTTTGTATTGGCACCACTTCCACTAATACGACACAGTGCAATATCTAGCCCATCAAGCGAAGTACCCGACATTAATCCAATTATTAATCTTTCCTGTTTTTCAATTGTCCGAAAAATCCTGGTCCAGTTAGCATTCATAGTTAAAATTTTGCGTCTGCAAGATAACAAATCAAGAGTTTAGATTGCTTTTTCAAATCTGCCAGTACACTGTTAGTTCTCGCTAAATTCGGGCTTTCGTTAAGGTTTGTTCGGAGAAAGTTCGCTAACGGGTACCTTTTTCCGAACAAAGCCCAAAGCAACTACGAAGAAATATGGAGCCAATTAAAAAAATATTTGAAGACAGGTAGCTTTCAAAAACCCCTTAAACTCAACATCTCAATCGATTGTGTAAAATACAATCCACAAAAACAATTAGTTAGCAAATTAAATTTGGCCTTTTTACCAAATTAAAATTCTTGTTATACCCAATAGAGTCCCTATATTTACTGCTCCGTACAAACTTTAAGAACAAAATTAAATGGCAAGATTAAATCTTCTGGAAGAAACGCGTTTTGAAAAATTACCCGTTTCTGTCTTTGAAAACCCTAAAGCCGCTTCACTTAGCGTGGCTAAACGTATCGGGGATCTGATTAAAGAAAAACAAAAGAATAACACTCATGCTGTTTTAGGTTTAGCTACTGGAGCTACACCTATTGCAGTGTATGCAGAATTAGTAAGAATGCATAAAGAAGAGGGTTTGAGCTTTAAAAACGTAATCACGTTTAACCTGGATGAGTATTATCCAATGCAGCCAGATGCTGCTCAAAGCTATGTTTCTTTTATGAATGAGCATTTGTTTGCTCACATCGACATCGACAAAAACAACATTAACATTCCTGATGGGACATTGAGCCTAGAAGAAATCCCTGCTTTTTGCCTTGCCTATGAAAAGAAGATTGGAGATGTAGGTGGATTAGATATTCAGATATTAGGTATCGGACGTACTGGTCACATTGGTTTCAATGAGCCGGGCTCTGCACCAAATTCTGGTACTCGCTTGGTTACTCTTGATGACCTTACCAGACGTGATGCTGCAAGAGATTTTGGTGGTAAATCTTTTGTGCCAACAAAAGCTATTACCATGGGTATTGGTACTATCTTCAAAGCCCGTGAAATTATATTGATGGCATGGAACAGAAAAAAAGCTTCCATCATTAAAAAAGCTGTTGAAGGAGAAATTTCAGGTGAAGTTCCTGCAACTTATCTACAACTTTCTGAGCATGTTGAATTCATTCTGGACAAAGATGCGGCTTCTGAATTAACCCGTTTTGATACGCCTTGGTTAGTAAAAGACTGTGTTTGGGAAGAAAAAATTACAAGAAAAGCAGTAATCTGGTTAGCAAATCATTTAGGTAAGCCTGTTCTTAAACTTACTGAAGATGACTATAACAACAATGGTATGGCTCAGCTTGCTATTGACAGAGGTCCTGTTTATAACATCAACATCGACATCTTTAATAAATTACAACATACGATTACTGGATGGCCAGGTGGTAAACCTAATGCCGACGATTCGCAAAGACCGGAAAGAGCTGAACCTGCTAAAAAGCGTTCAATCATTTTCTCTCCGCACCCTGATGATGACGTAATTTCAATGGGTGGTACTTTCATCCGTTTAGTAGATCAAAAACATGATGTACACGTAGCTTACCAAACTTCTGGTAATACTGCGGTATGGGATGATGATGCACTTCGTTTTGTTGAATTCGGGATTGATTTCTCTGACAAAATGGGCCTTGGTACTGACGAATTAAAAAATCTTTACAGCAACATGCGCACATTTATGGAGAAAAAACAACCAAATCAGGTTGATACTCCAGAGATACAAACTGTAAAAGGCTTAATCAGAAAAGGAGAAGCTATTGCAGGTGCTCGTTATTGCGGTCTTGAAGATGATCATATACATTTTATGGCACTTCCTTTTTACGAAAGTGGAAAGGTTAACAAAAACCCTGTTACCGACCTTGATGTTCAATTAACAATGGACCTTTTACAAAAGGTTAAACCAGAGCAGGTATTTGCAGCAGGCGATTTTGAAGATCCACATGGAACTCACATCGTTTGTTTTAACATCATTTTAGAAGCATTAAAACGCTTAGCAAAAACTGAAAGCTGGGTTAAAGATTGCTGGCTATGGATGTACCGTGGTGCATGGCAGGAATTTGAAACTCATGAAATTGAAATGGCTGTTCCTCTTAGTCCACAAGAAGTGGAAAGAAAGAAATTCGCTATTTTCAAACATCAGTCACAAAAAGACAGAGCCGTTTTCCCAGGTGATGACGCTAGAGAATTCTGGCAAAGAGCTGAGGACAGAAACAGAGAAACTGCTCAGGCTTACGACGATTTAGGATTAGCAAATTACGAGGCTATGGAAGCCTTTGTACGCTATAAATTTTAATTATATTTATAATCGCTATTGTGTTTACGCAATAGCGATTATTTTGTAATTAATCCCTCTTTCATGACTTCCATTTCGGCCACGGCTAATACTCCTGCAAGATTACTATCACTTGATTTCTTTAGAGGCGCCACAGTAGCCGCCATGATACTTGTAAATAATCCCGGAGATTGGGGCAATATCTATGCTCCTCTTGAACATGCTGAATGGAATGGCTGCACGCCTACCGACTTAGTTTTCCCTTTCTTTCTGTTTATAGTTGGCGTTTCAATTGCTTATGCAATGGGAAGCAAAAGAACAGATCCTACAACACATAGCAAGACCATCTTAAAGGCCTTAAAAAGGGCACTTATTCTATTTGGATTAGGTTTGTTTTTATCTCTATTTCCTAAAGTATTTACTGATCCTATTGGGGCCTTTCAACATGTCCGCATCCCAGGAGTACTACAACGGATTGCTGTAGTGTTTTTTATTTCATCTATCATATTTCTTAAAAACTCTGAAAAGAACATATTCAGGATACTAATTACTTTACTTGCCGTTTATTGGGCATTAATGACATTTGTACCTGTTCCGGGTGTAGGCTATGCCAATCTGGAGAAGGAAACCAATTTAGGTGCATGGTTAGACAGAAGTATATTAACCGAGGCTCATCTATGGAAATCCTCTAAAACATGGGATCCGGAGGGCATTCTTAGTGCAGTTCCTGCGATTGCAACGGGGTTATTTGGAATTTTAGTTGGCATCTATCTAAAGCGCAAGGATATTGATGCAGCTTCAAAAGTAGCGTGGTTATTTACCACAGGGTGCACAGCCGTAGTTTTAGGTTTGTTATGGAATTTGCAATTCCCAATTAATAAGGCCCTATGGACAAGCTCTTTTGTTTTGTACACAGGTGGTTTAGCAACTGTAATTCTGGCATTATGCTATTGGGTAATTGATGTTCACCAATACAATCGGTTTACAAAGCCTTTTGTGGTGTACGGGGTAAATGCAATTACAGTATTCTTTCTTTCGGGTTTAATCCCTCGCATACTGGGTATGATTCACGTTAAAGATAGCAACGGCTCTGAAATACCCTTACAATCCTGGCTTTACTCCGGTTTCTCATCCCATTTTTCTCCAATTAATGCATCACTGGCCTGGGCAATTAGCTTCGTACTATTCTGGCTAATAATTCTTTGGGCGATGTATAACAAAAAAATTATTATAAAAGTTTAAATTTAGCGAGATAACTAATATTCATGAAAAGAACCATCAACACTCTTGTATGTGGGCTTGCCGCTGTTGTGGCATTTAACGCTCCTGTACTTGCGCAGAAAAAAACCACTGCTGTAAAGAAAACTGTTTCAGCAGCTGCAAAGAAAACCGACGAAACGCTAATTCCTAATGACCCTAATGTTAAAATCGGGAAGCTAGCGAACGGCTTAACCTATTACATCAGAAAGAATTCTGAACCAAAAAACAGAGCTGAGCTATATTTAGCGAACCGCATTGGCTCATTAATGGAAGATGATGATCAGCAAGGGCTGGCTCACTTTACTGAGCACATGGCTTTTAATGGAACTAAAGACTTCCCTAAAAATGACATCATCAATTACCTTCAAAAAGCAGGAGTTCGCTTTGGAGCTGATCTTAACGCCTATACAGGATTTGAACAAACGGTATATCAATTACCTATCCCAACGGATAGTGCTTTGGTGTTTAAAACCGGATTCAAAATCCTTGCCAACTGGGCAGGAAAAGTGGTTATGGAGGGTGAAGAAATAGACAAAGAACGTGGTGTGATTATAGAAGAAGATCGTCAGCGTGGTAAAAACGCTCAGGAGCGAATGAGTAAGCAATTGCTTCCCCTATTATTAAAGGGCTCACGTTACGAAAACCGCATCCCTATTGGGAAAATTGACATCTTAAAATCGTTTCCTCATGATAGAATCAAAAGCTTTTACAGGGATTGGTACAGACCTAACTTACAAGCTGTAATAGCCGTTGGAGATTTTGATGTGAATGAAGTTGAGCAGTTAATTAAGGCCAATTTCTCTGACCTGACCAACCCTGCAAACCCTCGTCCTCGTTTAAGTTATGATTTACCGGACAACAAAGAACCACTTGTTAAGGTAATTACCGACCCTGAACAACCATATGATGTAGCTATTGTGATGTATAAATTACGTGGAACTCCTACCAAAACCACTGCGGGCTTTAAAAAGAGGCTTATGTACTCGATGGTAAACAGTATGTTGGGGGCAAGATTTGAAGAGATTCTGCAAAAAGAGAACGCGCCATTTATATTTGGACAAAGCTCATTTGGCCCCTATCAAGGTGGTTTGGTTTCGGGTATAAATGCTTTTCAAACTGTAGTTGCTTCGAAATCTGGTGACCAGCTTGAAAAGGCTTTTGCCGGGGCTATTGCTGAAAACGAAAGAATGAGCAAATTCGGTTTTCTTCAATCAGAATTAGATGTTGCCAAGAAAAACATCCTTGCCGGCAATGAAAAACAATATAAAGAAAAAGACAAAACAGCCTCTGCAAGCTTTGTGCAACAGTACCTGAATAATTTCCTTAAAGGAAGTGTGATTCCTTCAATTGACTTTACCTATGCAGAAACCCAGAAAGCAATTGCCAGCATTACGCTTGCTGAAATAAATGCTTTGGTAAAAACACTTACACCGAAAGAGAACCAAATTATCATTGTTCAGGCTCCTGAAAAGGATAAAGCAACTCTTCCAACGGAGGCGCAATTGGTTGCTGTGGTAAAAAATGCAGGCTTAGGAGTAACGGCTTACGTAGACAATTCGTTAAATAAGCCTCTATTGGAGAAAAAACCAACGGCAGGTAAAATTGTAAGTGAAAAGAAGATTGATGCCGTAGGCGTTACCGAATTGACCTTAAGCAATGGAATTAAGGTGCTATTAAAGCCGACTGACTTTAAAAACGATCAGGTTATTTTCAGTTCATTCTCCAAAGGCGGTATATCTCTAGCGGATGACAAAGACCTTGAATCGGCACAGATGGTTAGTTTAATTGCTCAAAGTGGAGTTGGTGAGTTTAATCCGACGCAATTATCAAAGTTACTTGCAGGAAACACAGGTAGAGCGGGTGCTTATGTTGATGATCTTTATCAAGGTTTCAGCGGCAGTTCTTCTCCAAAGGATATTGAAACAGCTTTTCAAATGGTTTATGCTTATGCAACCAATCCAAGAAAAGACGGCGAGATATTTAACAAGAACATCTCTGATTATAAAGTAGTGTTAGGCAATAAAAATGCGAATCCAAATAGTGTTTTTAGTGATACCGTTCAGGCTGTATTATCGTCGTATAATAAGCGTGCAATGCCTACCAACTTAGAGGACCTGGATAAAGTTTCTATTGATAAAGCATTTGATTTTTATAAGGATCGCTTTGCTGATGCAAGTGAGCAAACCTTTGTAATTGTGGGTGCATTTGATATTAATACAATCAAACCATTTATCGAAACATACATTGCCAGCTTACCTGCCTTAAATAAAAAACAAAACTTTGTTGATCGTGGCATTAGAGCTCCTAAAGGAAAAATCAGCAAAACCGTTTACAAAGGTTTGGAAGACAAAGCAGCTGTTGAACTTTACATCCATGGCGATTATACCTTTAACGCGGATAATAATGTACAATTAGATGCCCTAAAAGGTGCTTTAGAAATAAAGATACTAGAACGTTTACGTGAAAAAGAGAGTGGCGTTTATAGTCCACAGGTTGGTTTAAGTATTGAGAAATATCCGGAAGGACATTATTACTTTAACATTTCATTTAGCTGCGCACCTGCAAATGTAGAAAAGCTGATTGCAGCGGCTCTTGATGAAGTAAACAAGATTAAAGCAAGTGGTGCTTCTGCAGATGACCTCACTAAGTTTAAATCTGAAGAGCAACGTCAAATGGAGCTTAACTTGCGTAACAACAATTATTGGTTGGGTTACTTAAGCAGTCGTTTAAAAAATGAAGAGGCCCTAGATCAGTTATTAAGTGAAAAGAAGAGAATGGATGCAGTTACTATTGAAAGTACAAAAGCAGCAGCTCAAAAATACTTAAGTGATGAGAATTATATCCGTTTAGTTTTGTTGCCTCAACAGAAATAGAACGGCTTATTTTAAATTATACTAACGTCATCCTGAATTTATTTCAGGATCTCGCACAAAACAAGATTTTCTTTCTTTTGCGAGATCCTGAAATAAATTCAGGATAATGTTGACGATGATAGAACGATGTTAGTATTCAATATTCTTAATTTGGCGCAAGGGTTTCCCTTGCTTGTATTCCAACTGGCCCACTAGGCTCGCTTTCATTCTTTAGCCTATCTAGCGCGGTAACAAGATAATTGTACCTTTTGCCACTTTCTACATCAGTATCTATGTAGGAGGTATATTCTTCAAAACTTATTTTAAGAATATTTTTGGCGTTCAATATGCCAATCTTCTCCCCTTCTTCAAAACGGTAAATCACGTAACCTGAAGCGGTCTCTCCATCCTCTGCTTTAAACGGCTTTTCCCATTTTAAATGTACTCCATCGTGCATCGCATCTGCGGTAAGTTGTTGCGGTTGGTTAGGCACTATATCATCAAGCCACGGCATTTGAGGTGGAAGCGCCGGATATTTGTAAAAATCGTTCCTTAAGGAATCTCCAAATGCACGAGCTACAGTAGAGAATGATTTGGAACTAAAATATACGCTACCTTGTACACGGTTATTTTTTCTGATATACCTAATCTGGTCAGGCATTTGCTTAGGTAATCGCCATGCCGCTTCCATTTTTTGGTTCATCAGATAAGCAGCTTGTCCTATGTAAAGATGTCTGCCGTATGTATTATTACTCCACCAGTCTACTAATGTTGCAAATGGGGCAACTCTGCGGGTAAAGCTAAAGTATATCTGAGGGTTAATGTAATCTACCCAGCCTTCTTTAACCCACTTTCTTGAATCAGCAAAAAGTTCAGCATAATTAGACAGTCCACTGGTTGCAGAACCCAATGTGTCTTCCGCTTTGTTTCTCCAGATTCCGAATGGACTAACTCCAAATTTTACATACTTTTTATAGTAATGAATGCTATCGTTTAATTGTTTGATAAGTATATCAACGTTGTTTCTTCTCCAATCATTTATATCTGTAAATCCGTTAGCGTATTTACTAAATGTTGCTCCATCATTTATCCGTTGGCCTTCTACTTTATATGGATAAAAGTAATCATCGAAATGAATTCCATCTACATCATATCCCTTTACTACATCAAGGATAACCTGTACGATGTACTCTCTAACCTCTGGTATTCCGGGATCGAATTGTTTCTTGCCGGCATAAGTAAAGAAAAGGTCCGGACGTTTTCTGGTCATATGGCTTTCATGAGTCACCGTATTAGGGCTCATTGTAGCTCGGTAAGGATTAAACCATGCATGAAGCTCGATTCCTCTTGAATGGGCTTCTTTAATTGCAAAAGCTAATGGATCATAGCCAGGGCTTGGTGCAACACCTTGCTTCCCCATGAGCCATTGACTCCAAGGCTCTCTTGGGCTTGCATAAAAGGCATCGGCCGTAGGCCTAACCTGTAACATTATAGCATTTAAACCATTTCTTTTGTGCTGTTCTAAGATGCCAATCAGTTCTTGTTTTTGCTGATCTACACTTAGTCCGGGTTTTGATGGCCAGTCGATATTAGCAACCGTTGCTACCCAAACCCCTCTAAACTCCCTTTTTGGAGCAATTTTTGTAGTGTCTTGCGAAAAAAGAGATATTGGTTGTACTATGATGAGTAATAGTGCATAAAAAGTGAGTTTAAACATCCTTTCTAATTTGTAATAATATAAAATTTAGTTTCATTTGTTGTGCTCAGAATACAGTTCAGTTCCCTAATCCTAGCAAGTAAACGATTTTTTTTAAAGTCTCATACAAATAGAATGTTTTTTTTACCATTTGTTATATTTTTATTTATGTTCGCGCCTCAACCTAATTTAGTTAAGAATTGAAGTAATGTCAGACAAGAGTGATCCAGTAAATAAAGGCGACCGCAATAAAATCTACTTTTTAGTTGTTGTTATAATTGCATTGTTAGGTACCAACGCCTTCCTTTTTATTAAAGACAAAAAGGAAAATGAGCGATTCGCTACTGTTAGCACAGAGAAAGATCGTCTTAGGCTGGAGGTTGAGAAAATCGAGGTTGAACTTGATAAAGTAAACGCCTTAAACCTTACTTTGAGTGAAAAATTACTTAAGGAACAGGAACTTGCCCGCGGAAAGATAGCTGAGCTTAAAGCTGCACTTCAAAAGGGTGTGCTTACACAAACAGAACTTATTGTAGCTCAAAAAGAAGTCCGAGATCTTCGGGAGTTCATGAAAACCTATAACGAGGATGTTCTTCGTTTGAAAAAAGAAAATTCACTTCTTAAAAATGAAAGGGATAGCTTAAAGGCTTCTGCAAATTTCGCCAGTGAAAGAGCCAGTGAACTTGAAAAGAGAAATCGGGAATTAAGGGAAAAAGTAAAGACTGGAGCAGCCTTAAAAGCAGCAAACGTACACATTACAGCCTACAAGGTAAAAAGCAGCGGTAAAAATATTGAGGTAACAAGAGCTAGCTCTGCAAAGAAATTAAGTGTGAAATTTGATATTGCGCCTAATGAACTTGCTCAAAAAGATTACCATAAAATATACCTTAGGGTGTTTGATCCGGCTGGAAATCTAATTGCAAATGAGAACAATATGTTTGAGGCTGATGGGCAAGAGATGCAGTTCAGCTCATCTACTTCAATTTCATACAATGACGACAATACAACTTTTAATATGGATTGGATTAATCCAAATGAGTTTATAAAAGGAGAATACTCCATCATTCTATATGCTGATGGCTATACAATGGGCCGGGCAGAAATAATGTTAAGATAAAGGGAAACTCAAATAAAAGGTAGTCCCTACGTTAGCAAACGATTTAAACCCTACAGTTCCACCTGCATTTTCAACTGCCTGTTTAACAAATGCTAGTCCCAAGCCAGTCCCCGACGACTTAGTCGTAAAATTAGGAACAAAGATCTTATCCTGTAAAGACGCATCAATACCATTCCCATTATCTTCTACTTCTATAAAAACACGTTCCTGATTATTCGAGATGTTTATTTTTATAATACACAAAGTATTGGTGTCAGCTGCTTCAATTGCGTTCTTAAATAGATTATTAAAGGTACGCAACGCCTGATCTTTATCACCAAGTACAACTACATCAGTATCTGTATTGTTAAGGATATAAATCTCGACATTTTGTGTATTCCTAAATACATCTCGCGCCTGTCCGATTATAGGTAATAATTGAAGTTTCTCCAATTTGGTATCCGGCATTTTAGCAAAATTAGAGAACTCAGAAGCAATAGTAGATAGGCTGTCAATTTGCTCAATAAATGACTTACTAAACCTTTCGAATTTCTTTTGAAAATTAGGATCTTTTTCTTTCCATGATTTCTCTAGAAGCTGTACACCCAGTTTTAATGGGGTAAGAGGGTTCTTAATCTCATGGGCAACTTGCTTTGCCATTTCTCGCCAGGCACTCTCCCGTTCAGAGCGAGCAAGCTTAACCGCACTTTCTTCAAGCGCTGCGATCATTTTGTTATATTCCTTTATCAAGGATCCAATCTCATCATGACGCGACCAAACAATAGGCTGATTCTTTTGCCCCAATTTGGTCTTTTTAATGCTATCCTGAATGAATGTTAATGGACTAGTAATTTGATCAGCCAGAAAGACCGCAAGAATCCCTATGGCCACAAAAACAAGCGCATATATATTAATCAGCGTATTTATGAATACCCCAATTCTGGTTTGGTAATCTGCTTCATTTGCATAATAAGGAACTCCTATATATGCCACGGTTTGATTCTGAGCATTTCTGATAGGTGCATATGCCGAAGAGTAGGTAAAATTACCAATCCTTTCGGCGGGATTAATAAAATCTGACCCTTGCAGCTGATTTAAATGGAGAAAGGCCTTTGAACCCATTCGCCTGCTTATGATCCCCAGATCGTATATTTTAGGTATTGAGGTAAATATTAATGCACCATTGGTATCAAATAGGTTTAAATAAGTAGCATTAATATCTGCAAACTGATTAAAGTCGTTAATTGCTTTATCTGTTGGGGCCGGCAAACCTGTTGCGAAAATGAGCTTTTCATAAGATTGCTGAACTTTTCGGACCTTTTCTTTAATGAAATCCTGCTGCTGTCTTCTGTATTCATCCCTGATATAGAAATAAGTTGTCCACCCCACAATTAACAATGTAGCTACTACTGATAAAACAATAGAGAATTGAATCCTTGTTTTATATAGGATCTTATTTGCATTAATCATTAATGAGCGGTTAATATTAAACCAGCCACTCCAGCTTTCGTCAATATTCTTTAACAGCCAGATCAAAGTATATAATGTGATTGAAAACAGGATAAACACAAGGAAAAAGAAAGATAATGTCGCTAATTGTATAATAAATGACACGTCCTCCTTACTGATCACAATTAATTTTGAAGGCGTAGGATAATAAATCAGATGGGAATAATTTAGGCTATCCTTAAAAAAACTGACACTATTGTTTCGTGTTACAAACCCATCACTAGAGAGTTTGTAAGTATACTTTCCTGACTGACCTTCTAACCTTCCGTCCTTATAAAGAGCGATTGAATAGTTACTATAATTATCATCGCTTTTAATAGAGCGATCTATCAAAATTTCTGGTAATTGACCTTTGTAATTGTACGGTTGAGATTTTAACTCGATAACGAGGGTACCAAGTATTTGATTCTGCTCATAAATTGGAATGATCCCAAAATAGTCTTGATATCCGAATGTATCATTTAGTCGGTAAAAATAATTTGACTCAGGCACTTTTACGGAACCAGCTTTTACAAGCTTCTTAAAATAACTAAGCGGAATTGTCTGTAATCCTGTTTCCGATGAGTCCAGGTGATTGTATTCGTATAGGTTATATTCAAATCTAGGCAAGTAACGCTCAATATAATCCGTTTCAATACTTTTCTTTAATTCTATCGGACTACTAAAAACGGGATCCTTAAAATAGCTTAAAACCTCCTTATTTGACAGAATAGTTCTTTCTAAATTCTCTATAGTACTTACAACTGTAAAATCGTCTGAAGAGATTAGTTTCTGCGCGATTGCAAATCTGTTCTCATGCTCCTTTTCATCAATAAATCTTAAGTATTTAATTGATGATATAAAAGCGAGGCAAAAGAACAATAAGGCAAAAACTCGTATTGAAAATCTATTATTCCTGATATAAAAATTCCAGGCCATAATAAAGATAAATAGCGCATATGCTATAAAAAAGATACTAAAGCCCGTCCCCAACTTATAAATAAGACAAGCAAAAAAAGCTGCTAAAAACAATATAGCTCTTTCCCGATTGGTAACATGTAATTGCAGTGTTTGCTGCATAAATATATTTGCAACCAGATAAATATTAAACCAGACAAGGCATAATATAATAATGCTGACCCAACTTATCCCGTCAAGATTTATGATGTTGGTAATATCAAAGTTTATTTTTGAATTGAGGATGAGACCAAGGAATACCTGATCGAATAAAAACGCCAACGCTCCAAAAATAACAAGTAAAATAAAATGGAAAGATAATCCACCTAGTTTACTACGTGTTAGCCATTCAGGAAGCTTGTACTTGTCATTATAGGTAAAAACAAATAGTACTACCCATGTTATTGCTATTACGTTAAGCAAAAAATCTCCGAGTGAAGGGAGAAAAAAGCTTTCCGCGTATATTTTAGGGCTAAAAATAGGCAGATTAAATTGTTTGTTAAACCACCCATACTCTAAGTCAGTAACTCTAATAGTAACAAAGAAAAGCAGGATGAGAACCGTTGCAGGCACTAAATTACCTCTCTTGGCCAGCCAACCACAAAATGAATTAAAAAACAGGCAGAAGCTAAAAAGTCCTATCAGCCATAGCCAAAGTTCTATTGTGCCGTAAATACTTCTTGAATAGGTAGGTTTAAGTTTAACTTCAAAAATGATTGTCCCATCAAGGTTTCTTATTCCCTGTACCTCAGGATCGATAAAAGTGGCCAGAGCAAGGGAATTGTTATCGGACAAGTAACTTGAAAAATCATTCTCAAGATATTGATTTTGAATATTGAATTGGTTTTTAACTTCTATAAGAAATATGAGGGTATAATTACCCGTGGTTTTCTTTATAACCTCAAACCATCCATTGGCAAATTGAGTAAAAGAAGAGCCTTCTTTAACCGTCTCAGGGTCGGCAACGGTTAACCTGTTGTAACTCCAAAACTTGAGTTTATTATCTTGATAGGTAAGGATGTTGATACCCTTATCACGATATTTATTGATGAAATTTAAGCCGTATTGATCATTTAGGTGATACTGCTTGGCCTTTTCAACCTGAGCAGCATCACCTAAAAAATCATAAACAATGCGTTCGTTAACAGCAAGATTCTTTTGAAGTTTACCTGCCTCGTAGGTTAATAATTCCTTTTTTGTTATTGAATGCTTTAGCGATAGTGCCGTAACAATACAGCAAACGCCCAATATCAATAAAAGAAATCTGATTTTACCTCCGATACTCACACTTAAAAGTTATTTTAATAAAGGTATTATTACCGGGCTTAGACTGTAGTTGCTGAACTTGTTGGTATTGCTCTGTTGACCTTCTTTACCAGTCCTTGTAATACATTTCCCGGGCCAACTTCAACAAATTCAGTTGCGCCATCAGCAATCATACGCTCTATAGTCTGTGTCCACTTCACCGCACCCGTTAATTGGGTAATTAAATTTGTTTTAATTTTTTGAGGATCAGTATTTGGAGAAGGATCTACATTCTGATAAATAGGACACACTGGAGGCAATATGGTTACATTCTCAATAGCTTCCTGTAGCTCTATTCTTGCCGGCTCCATTAATGGAGAGTGGAATGCACCACCTACATTAAGTTTTAATGCGCGTTTTGCACCCGCTTCTGTTAGTTTCTGGCATGCAATATCAACTCCTTCTATACTTCCTGATATAACAATCTGACCAGGGCAGTTATAGTTAGCAGCTACTACTACCTCATCAATACCATTACAAATATTTTCAACTACTTCATCAGCTAAACCAAGTATTGCAGCCATAGTTGACGGTTGAAGCTCACATGCTTTTTGCATTGCATTTGCACGGGCAATAACTAATTTCAAACCATCCTCAAAAGACAATGCTGATGCTGCAACAAGTGCTGAAAACTCTCCCAGTGAGTGTCCTGCAACCATCTCAGGTTTAAATTCTTCTCCCAAGGTTTTTGCTAAAATAACAGAATGCAAAAATATTGCAGGTTGCGTTACCTTAGTTTCCTTAAGTTCTTCATCTGTGCCGGAGAACATGATATCACTGATACGGAATCCTATAATTTCGTTTGCTCTTTCGAACAAGGCTTTGGCCTGCTCATTTTCGTATAGTTCTTTTCCCATACCCGAAAATTGGGCACCTTGACCCGGAAATACATATGCTTTCATAAATGTTTTTAGTCTTTTTTAATGTAAGTTGGCTGTTATTAATCTCAAAAATTCGGCCCTTGTTTTATCTTTTGCGAATTCTCCTGTAAATGCGGATGTCGTAGTAACTGAGTTTTGTTTTTGAATCCCTCGCATTGCCATGCATAAATGTTTACACTCTATAACAACAGCAACACCTGCCGGCTGAAGGGTTTCCTGAATACAATCTCTGATCTCGTTAGTTAAACGCTCCTGAACCTGTAATCTTCTGGCAAAAGCATCAACAATACGTGGTATTTTACTTAAGCCAACAATATGTCCATTAGGAATGTACGCAACGTGTGCTTTCCCAAAAAACGGAAGCATATGGTGCTCGCACATAGAAAAGACTTCTATGTCTTTAACCACAACCATTTGGCTATAGTCTTCTTTAAACATAGCTCCTTTTAATATCTCTGCAGGATTGAGATCGTAGCCATGTGTTAAATATTGTAAAGCTTTAGCCACACGCTCAGGAGTTTTAACCAATCCTTCACGCTCTGGGTTCTCTCCTAACTGCCCTAGTATATCTTTATAATGATTAGCTACAGAGGCAATTTTCGCTTCGTTATAACGGTCAATCTTTATGTACCCGTCCTCTGTCTCATCTAAATGATCTGTATGATTCATATCTGTGATTATTAGCCGAAATACTCTACAAAGTTATTCTCGGTTTCGTAAATTTTTATACAGTGCAGTTGCGCTCCCGATTCAGCTATAAGCGTATATAGTTCTTCCCATATTGCTATCGCCAAATTTTCTGTTGAGGCAAGCTTACCTTTCATGAAATCAACATCCAGGTTCAAGTTCCTGTGATCAATTTTATCAACTACATGGATGTTTGTAATGTCCTTTAACCATTTTAAGTCTACCAAAAATCCAGTTTCAGGATTAATCTCTCCCTTAACAGTTACATACAGCTGGTAATTATGTCCATGCCAGTTTGGATTAGCACATTTTCCATAAACTTCCGTATTTTTATCTTCAGTCCAGTCTGGCCTTGAAAGTTTATGAGCTGCGTTAAATGATGCTTTTCTTGTGATATATATCATTATAGAAGGTTATTGTTTGTAATTAACAAACAAATATACGCAGAAAGCTTAAAGTAGAAAGGTTTAACACTAACTTAGATGTTTATGAAGATTCTGCTAGTGGCCGCTACAAGGCCTGAAATCAATTTATTAAGCGAGCATTTTAAGCTTCCTGAGAAAGATTTTATGCAAACTCCTGAATTTGACATTCTAATTACGGGTGTGGGTATGACAGCAACGGCATTTGCTCTAGGTCAACATCTATCGGCAAAATATAATCTCGTTTTAAATCTGGGAATCGCCGGCTGCTTTGACCGTTCAATCCCCTTGGGTTCTGTTTTAAATATAACTGAAGATGAATTTGCAGAGCTTGGCGCTGAAAACAAAGAAGATTTCATCACTATTGATGAACTTGGCTTTGGTAAAAGTAACTACACTGCGTACAATAATCTGCTTAGCGAGTCCGTAACAAAACTAAAAAAGGTTAAAGGAATAACGGTTAATTGTGTACATGGAAATGAAACAAGTATTTCAGCTATTGCAGCTCGCCTAAACCCCATTACTGAGAGCATGGAAGGGGCCGCAGTATTATACAGTTGCGAAAAAGCAAGTATTCCATGTCTGCAAATCCGCAGCATCTCCAATTATGTTGAACCTAGAAATAGAGCTGCCTGGGATATAGGTCTCGCCATAAAAAACCTAAATGAGTGGACAATTGGATTTTTGACAAACACATAACTATTCAGCTTTTCATACTACTTATCTTTATGCCATGAAACTTAGTCTTGGCTTTTCTCCCTGTCCAAATGATACCTTTATCTTTGACGCGCTTATACATCATAAAATTGATACTGAAGGTTTAGATTTTGAAGTGTTTTTTGATGATGTTGAAACGTTAAATCAAAAGGCATTGAGAGGAGAATTAGACATTACTAAGCTTAGTTTTCATGCTTTTGCTCATGTGCATAAACAATATGCATTATTAGATGCAGGAAGCGCCCTGGGTTTTGGCGTAGGCCCCTTGCTCATCTGTAAAAATGAGCGTTTCATTCATAACCCCGTGGAATTAACTCCAGATCTTAAAGTTGGTATCCCGGGCAAGTACACTACAGCAAATTTTCTATTGGGTATTGCCTTTCCCCAATTAGTAGATAAACAGGAAATCATTTTCTCTGAAATCGAGTCTGCTTTACTAAATGACAAAATCGATGTCGGCCTCATTATTCATGAGAATCGTTTCACTTATTCAGAAAAAGGACTCCATAAAATTGTTGATCTTGGAAGCTACTGGGAACAACTAACGGGTTGTGCCATACCTTTAGGAGGAATCGTAATCAATAGAAATCTTGATAGAGAAGTTCAGGAAAAAGTAAATAGATTAATTCGAAAATCAGTTGAATTTGCATTTGCGAACCCAAAATCTGGTATTGATTTTATTAAACAACATGCACAGGAAATGAGTGAGGAAGTGATGTACAAACACATTGAATTATATGTAAATAAATACTCTATTGACCTTGGCACTGAAGGCAGGAAAGCCATAGATGTATTATTTAAACTCGCTGTTGAAAGAGGATTAATTGAGACAATTGAGCATAATTTGTATTTAACCCCACATAAAGTCTCTTAATTACAAGGCCCGTCAGGAATCTCTTTAGTTATTTTAAGGACTTTTGTAACCACCATAGTTGAGTCAAAATCTGCAGAGACAATTAGGCTGTCAGATTTAATTAAATGGCACTCTACTTCGATATAAACCGGTTCATAAGGCTTTTCAAAATTGAAGTTACTGTAAGCAAGCTCCAATGTTTTTGCACTATCTGCAACCCAATACTCTCTACCCTCATCACAATCGGTAAAAGATTTTATTTCTGGCCCATAGCTATACAATCCCTTTACTACTCTTGTAGTTCCAGCTGTCTCTTCTACATCTTTCCTATTACAGGCCAAAATTACCCCTGTAAACAACACTAATAAAACTACTGAATTCTTGAATAGATTCATATGATTAGAGATCTTGATTTAAATGGTTTATCTTCTTAACACTTAGGTTAGATGACAAAGCTGATGCCACAAAAGAAAACACACTTACAGTTAAAAATACCAACACAAAATCTTTCCATTTAAAGGCGACAGGATATGCATTGGTAATCACCAAATTATCCTGTGACATTTTAACAAGTCCAACTTTTTGTTGTAATAAACAGAAGAGAAATCCGACAACCAAACCAACAATGCAGCCTGTCATGGTGATCATCATTCCTTCAAATAGAAATATTCGCTTAATTAATTTCTTACCCGCACCTAAGCTGCTCAATACTGCAATATCTTTTAACTTATCAATAACCAACATGGTTAAAGAGCCAATTATATTAAAGATAGCGATAATTAAAATAAAAGTAAGAATAATATAAACGGCCCATTTTTCGCTACCCAGGATATTATAAAGCACTTTATTTTGCTGTATCCTATCTTTTACTTCAAAATCTTTTCCAAGACTTTTTTCTACATCTGACTTAAATGCATCTGCGTTAATTCCGGGCTTTAAGTTTATCTCAATGGAGGTGATTTTTTCTGGTTCACCTAATAGCTCTCTTGCAAATTTTAAGGGAACAATGGCAATATTATCAAAATCCTGTTGCACCTCAAAAACCCCTGATACAGGAATTGATAATACCGTAAAATCATCCGCAGGATTAATGGAACTGGTTTTATTCCCTTTTTTGGGGGAGAATATTTGAAGTGGATTAAATGGATCTGTTGTATTCACCATCAGGTAAGTTTGAATTGCAGATCCTATTACAGCATAATTACCACTACTGTTTTCAAGTAAAAACTTGCCTTCGATGGTAATACTATCCAAGCTTTTATTTTTCAGGTAGTCTGCACTAACACCCTTTATTAAACCTACAGATTGCTTATCATTATATCTTAGCAAAGCATTTTCAGAAAGCACCTCACTGTAAGAGTAAATGCTCTTATTCTTCTTTAATTGGTTGAAATAGGCTGTATTTGGCTCAAATGTTTTACCATGAACAGGCGAAATAACTACTTGCGGAGTTATTGTATTAAACATTTTCAACACGACTTCCTCAAAGCCATTAAAGACCGACAATATGATAATCAATGCCGCACTCCCTACAAAAACACCAACCACTGAAATTGTGGAAATGATGTTTATAGCATTGGTAGACTTTTTCGCAAAAAGATACCTGCGAGCTATGTAGAAGGGTGTATTCAATTATTTATTAATCAGAATTATTGTAAAAAAGGATTGTGTTTTTTCTCGAAACCAATTGTTGTCGGCTGTCCGTGCCCAGGAAAAACTTCACAATCATCAGGCAATATAAACAAGTTATTTTTGATACTATTAATCAATTGCATATGATTTCCTCCGGGAAGGTCAGTACGACCTATACTAGAGTAAAACAATACGTCGCCTCCAATAAGAAAATTATCAGCTGCAGCATAAAAACATAAATGCGCCGGCGAATGTCCTGGAGCAAAAATCAAATCAAGCTCACTATTACCAAACTTAACCTTACCTGTTTCCGGTAAAAAAACCTCTGGCTCAGGAGAAAGTTCATAATGTAATCCCATTTGAGGTACATACCCAGGTATCGCCTGCAATACATACAATTCTCCCTTATGGAATTGCGGTTTTAGCCCCCAGTTATCATAAACAAACTTATTCCCGAAAACATGGTCATAGTGACAATGCGTATTTAATAAGAGTACTGGCTTAAGGTTCTCTTCTTTAATGAATTTAGCCAGAACATTTTGCTCTTCGCCATCATACATTCCTGGATCTATTATTACACATTCACCTGTTTCATCATATAAAACATAAGTGTTTTCCCTTACGGGATTAAAAGTAAATCTTTGTATACTGATCATTTTAAAATTCCTTATGTGGTGTTAATTTATCCACTTAAATGTACTAATCATTCTGTCAATATCCTTTTTAATAAAGGAAACGACAGGCTGTATAGAATCGTACTGCGGTCGCTCATTAAAATATAAAGCTCCCCTAAAATAGTGCTTAGTACTATCCGTTAAGAAGAACTGAACGGAAGATGCTGTATTCCCCTCTATTGCATAATAGACACCATAAACTTTCTTATCAGGAAAATTAATAAGCTTCTGATCTATTGAGTTAGCCTTTACGGTATGCTTAAATGCAAAAGTTCTTGCATCCTCAACCAAACCCTCATATTCTTTTTTTGAAGATACATCGTAATAGGTGAGATGCAACCTGCCATTAAACTGAGGGAAAGAAAGATTGTACCAGCAAGGTCTTGTATCCTTACTATTGTCTTTTACCATCTCTGCATAAACCGGATAATCAAATGAAAAGGCACATCCGTTATTAAATGTTTTGTACACTTTTTTCGGCATTTCTATATTAAAGAACCCTCTCGGCTTAGGAGAATAATTATTCCCTGTACATGCGGAAAGCAACATTATTAACATAAAAAGAAAAAAAAAGTTGTGCTTTTTCATCTATGTATTCCAAATATACCAGGATCGCTCTGCTTGAAGGTAAAGCATTTCAAGCCCATTTTTTGTACTCGCTCCATGAGCCTTTGATTTCGCTAGAAATGTTGTCTCTTCAGGATTGTAAACTAAATCATAAGCTAAATGTCCTTCAGTCAATACTTCGTAAGGAATATCTGGACAAGATTCAATATTAGGAGACATTCCCAACGGTGTAGTATTGATCAAAACTGTATATTCCTGAAGTAGTTCAGGAGTTACAGCATCATAAAGAATACTATTAGAAGTTGGTGTTCTTGTAACTACAATAAAAGGTATATTAAGTTTATTTAAAACATATTTTACTGCTTTAGCTGCTCCACCATCTCCAAAAACGAGGGCCTTTTTGTGTTGTTCATTTAGCATCGGCTTTAAAGACTCCTCAAAACCATAAGCATCAGTATTGTACCCTTTCAGCAGTTTCTTGCCATTTTCATTTTGAATAGAAATACAATTCACTGCACCTATTTGATCTGCTGCTTCATCAACCTCATTTAAAAAAGGAAGTACAGCCAGTTTATAAGGTATAGTTACATTTATACCTTCTAACCCAACATTTTGAGAAATAAGCTCTGGCAAAAGATCAATGCTTTCTATTGGAAAAAGATCATATTCGCAATCAGGAATATGTTCATTTAAAAATTTCTCTGTGAAGAATTTTTTTGAAAAGGAATGTGATAACGGAAACCCGATTAGCCCAAATTTTCTCATTCTAACAAGTTATAATTACAGGGTGATACTTATTAAATTACAACTTCGCTAAATCCAAAAAGTGATCAAAAGTATCACCTCTTAATCCTAAACGAATAGTCTCCAATGGTATAACTTCCGCTGGCGCTATGTTACCAAGATTCACATTTGAGCCTAGAAGTTTAATAAACCATACCTGTTGTTCCTTTTGAGGGGCTTCCCAAATAATAGTTTCTTCAGGAATCTGGGTAAGGATCTCATCAACTAATCCCTCTCTAACTTCTCCTGACCCTCTGTAAATACCCACGTTACCACCCTCTCTGGCTTCAGCTATTACCTTCCATGATCCAGCCTCGATTTCTGCCTGCATTAGTTTGATCCATTTATATGGCGCAAATATTTTGGCCGCATCTTTAGACCCTACTTCAGAGATTACAGTAACCTGCTTAGATAACTTTTGGATAAACTCGCATTTTAAATCATGCTCAATAGTAATTGAACCGTCAGAAACTTCTACATACTCCATATCGAACTTTTCCAAGACACGACAGTAATCGTCGAACTGATTTCTGATAATGAATGCTTCGAAAAGAGTACCGCCAAAATAGGTAGGAATACCTGCCGATTTATAAATAGCCAATTTCTCTTTCAGATTCGGAGTTACAAAAGATGTAGCCCAGCCTAACTTTACAATATCAGAATGTATTCCGGCAACGTCTATAAAATCTTCTGTTTGTCTTAAGCTTAGCCCTTTATCCATAACCATCGTAATTCCTTTGTTCCTAGGTTTTACAGGTCGTTCGGGTATATTATTCAATGGGTAATTCATATTGGTCACAAAGGTGAAAAAAAATCGGACAGTTTTCATCAGCATAACTAATAAAAACTGTCCGACCTTTATTTTAAATAACGGTTGATCACTTCAAGTATTGAACCGTTCTCCTGTAATTGGGGTAAATATTCAAATAAAATGTAATGTTTATCTGGGTCTGTGGCCAATGCGGTTTCTAAATATAACAATGCATCGTTCTTTTCTCCAAGGGCAAACAAGTACGCTACCATCCTGTAATAGAGTTCTGCAGCATCAGGGTTGTTTTTTATAGCATCAGCGATAGTTTCGGATGCTTCAAGCAATTTCCCCTGTTCATATAGCACTGTCGAGAAGTCTAACCAGGCTTCAACATCCACCGGATTATATTCCAAAACTTTATAATAAGCCTCAACAGATTGTTCAATCTGACCTAGCTTGTAATAAGCATCAGCCATGGCAAACCAGAAGTCAGGATTTTCATCATCAAGCTCAATTGCCTTTTTGTAAAAATGAAGTGACTCAAAGAAACGCTCTTCAAAATTAAGCGTTACCCCTATCCCAAACCAGGCATCTGCCATCTTTGGATCCATTTTAACAGACTTTTTATAATAAGAACGAGCTTCATCCATACGCTCCAATTTCTCATAACATTCCCCAATTGCACAATAGGTATCGGCATTAGGTTTTTCGTATTCAAAAGTATGCTTATAAACTTCTATGGCTTCGGCAAAACGATCAAGTTGAACTAAAGCATTTCCTTTATTATAGTAAGCTGAAGCAAAATTGTCCTTGATCAGGATAGCATAGTCGTATGCATCTATCGCTTTTTCAAAAAGATCAAGCTTGTGATAAGAGTTTGCAAGATTATACCATGCAGCATATGAATAAGGATCATTATCTATATATTCCTGATAAAACTGGATGCTTTCTTCCTGCTTGTCTAATATATCATAACAGAAGGCAAGTTCATACAAGCCGTCCTTGTTTTCCATATTTTGTTCCAGACTTTGCTTAATATAAACAATAGCACTCTCGTAATCGAGCATGTTTTGATATACGTAAGCAATTTGCAATAAGATTTCATCAGTAGTTTCGGCGAATTCAAGTGCCTTCTGAAAATTATCCAGAGCCTCCGAATAGCGTTCAAGGCTATTGTAGATATTCCCTCTCAGAATATAAATCTCCGCTTCCGATGCTTCAAGCATTTCTGCCTTTTGCAATGCCAAAAATGCACGTTCGGTCTGATCAGTAACAAAAAACAGCTGAGCTTGCTTAACTAAGAACACGGCTGCATAAGGATGCTGGTTCAAGGCATATTCTATTACCTGCAATGCCTTTACCGGATCGTTCTTTTCAATGTAGTAATCAATAATATTTTCAAAGGCCTGGGCATCAAAAAAGTACTGATCCTGATTACGTATCATCTCTTCGTAACGTTCTACTGAACGTTGCGCATCATCGCTAAAATCAAAATAAAATTCCTCTTCCATGTATCAAATAATTAAAGAACAGATCCCTGTGTTAAAAATACATTATAAGTTTACAACAATTATTAGTAGTACTAACCAATTAATTTTCAACATACACACACCCTTGCCTCTAAACAACTGAAATAATAATAGTTAGCTTAAACACCCTGCCCTAAGAATGTTTAGCAAGATAGAAAATGAAACAAGGGTTCTGGTCCTAATTCAATACAAAATAACGTAACTTTATTTTAAGACGAGTAATATTCTCGTCACGAAAACATCAACCCTTTATGCAACAATTCATAAAAATGGAAAAGAGTTATGCAGAATAATATCAGTCAGGTTTTAAAAAACTTAAACATTCTGGATTTAAATCCGGCCTACAGCACAGGAAATCAATGGGGAGCATCCACAGATGCAAAGATACTCGATAGCAATTCTCCTGTTGATGCTAAGAAAATAGCAGGTGTAAAAGTTGCTACAATTGAAAATTATGAAGTAGTAGTAAAAAAAGCCGAAGAAGCTTATTTATTCTGGCGTAGCTTACCCGCTCCAAAGCGCGGAGAAATTATAAGACAGTTTGGCGATGCTCTTCGCAAAAGCAAGGAAGATCTGGGCACATTGGTCTCTTATGAAATGGGGAAAAGCCTTCAGGAAGGGTTTGGCGAAGTACAGGAAATGATTGACATCTGTGATTTTGCTGTCGGCTTATCTCGTCAGTTGTATGGTTTAACCATGCATTCTGAACGCCCCAGTCATCGCATGTACGAGCAATGGCATCCATTAGGAATCATCGGAATTATCTCCGCATTCAACTTTCCGGTAGCCGTTTGGAGTTGGAATGCAGCCTTAGCCCTAATTTGTGGAAATGTTTGCATCTGGAAGCCTTCGGAAAAAACTCCGATTACCGCAATTGCCTGTCAACATATTATTGCAGCCGTTTTTAAAGCAAATGATATCCCTGAAGGAGTTTGCAACCTAATCATTGGCGATAAGGAAGTGGGTGAACTCATGACAAATGATCATCGCATTCCATTAATATCTGCAACCGGCTCTACCCGAATGGGAAAAGCAGTTGCTGTAGCTGTTGGTGCACGATTAGGAAAAAGCCTATTGGAGTTAGGTGGCAACAATGCCATTATCATTTCTGAATATGCAGATTTAGATATGAGTTTAATTGGGGCTGCTTTTGGGGCTGTGGGAACTGCCGGACAACGATGTACCTCAACCCGCAGGCTAATAATCCATGAAAGTGTCTACGAAACATTTAAAGCAAAATTAGTTAAAGCCTATGGCCAATTGCGCATTGGCGACCCCCTTGATCAGCATAACCATGTAGGCCCGCTAATTGATACCGACGCAGTTGCCAACTACCTTAACTCTATTGAAAAATGTAAAACTGAGGGAGGAAACTTTGTTGTGGAAGGCGGTGTGCTTGAGGGACCAGCTTATATCAGCGGATGTTATGTAAAACCATGCATTGCCGAAGTAAAGAATGATTACAAAATTGTACAACACGAAACCTTTGCTCCTATACTTTACCTAATAAAATATAAAACTTTAGATGAAGCCATCGCTTTGCAAAACGGCGTCCCTCAAGGCTTATCATCAGCAATAATGACGCTTAATCTAAGAGAAGCGGAACAGTTCTTATCTGCTCAAGGATCTGATTGTGGGATTGCCAATGTCAACATAGGCACTTCCGGTGCTGAAATAGGAGGAGCCTTTGGCGGAGAGAAAGAAACCGGTGGAGGAAGAGAAAGCGGATCTGATGCCTGGAAAGCTTACATGCGTAGACAAACAAATACAATAAACTACTCAAACACACTTCCACTTGCACAAGGAATCAAGTTCGACTTATAAATTACATATGCATAAAAAAAGCAGCAGATTCCATATCAGCTGCTTTTTTAGGCAAGTAGAATTCCTTATTTAATCTTTTTGTTTGCAGCAACCATTACTTCATTAAATGGCGTTGTAGTTGTTTTCAAAGCTACAAGTTGATCTGTATCAAGCTTCGAAATATCATCTTTCACCAAAGTGTGATCTGCTGTTGTTCCACTCAGTTTGAGATCAGCATTATCTTTTATATAAGTATACATGCTTTCAGTATTTGCTTTAACAATGGCTTTTGCATCATCTTTTAAAAAAACCTGAAGATATTTAACATTGAACTTACTATCAGTTTTTACAACTGCACTACCTGATACATCTATTCGCTGTAAATCACTTACCGAAACCAAAACTGTTATCTGGCTGGCTTCAGTAGAATTAATAACCAAGGTATATCCAAGTCTCTTAATAGAGGTTTTATCCTGATTATATTCACCGTTTATTACTTCAATGTTCTCTCTTTTACTTTGAACTAGAAGAACCTTCACATTCCCACTTACTTTCACCTTATTAAAAGTCATAGGGGCTACTGATTCAACTACTTTTTTATCAATATCAGAGGCAAACGTTGTGATAGCTGTTGAAGCTAAAAAGATAACTGTTAATGCCGAGGCGAAGATTGTTTTTGCTAGAGTTTTCATTTTTTTAAGTTTTAGGGTTCTGTAGGGCTTTTTTGTAAATAAGACCCTCATTTCCAGCAAACGTTTCAGCCAATTTCTCTCTTTTATACCAGTGTAAGGTAACACACGACCAACTGTATGATTCCCTCGACGAACTCATTATAAAATTTTAGACATATTATGCGATTCCATTTGAAAAGAACTTCAATTTGATGTATGTTTAAAGATTTTTAAATGCTTACCCTCCGATTGTTTTAATCTTTAATCAATGTTACGCGTAGATAGTACTAAACCCTGCAAAATTGTATATTCATTATGTAAACACGCGTATTTCGGATATTTAATAGAGCCCCATATGGTTCAATTAAATCCTCAGGGTGATTTTTCACTTACTTATCAAAGATTATTCTCTCATACAGCTAAGGAATTTGCAAAACATTTAACAGATAATGACTTTAAGCTCATCAAAATCCTTGATGAAACAGAGCAAGATTTCTTAATAAAGAAATATTACAAGAAAGCGATAAGACCAGGAGAATTTTTCAGCAAGTTTTTTAATGAGAAATTTTACGAAACGGTACGCCCAAAAATTGAGAAGAAATTATCTGAGGTACTTGAAGCACTTAAGGCAGATGGCTCATTATATTTAATGGACAATGATGGCTGGCCTGCAGAACGCAAAATAGATATCGCAACAGAGCCCTCAACTGTACTGTTTCACTTTAGGCGCAGTAACATTGAGACCCGCTATTTCCCAACAATAAAATATCAAGGCTTAAGAATTGACTTTATGTTTAAGGATGCGCAAATCATAAGTAATCAGCCGGCATGGCTGTTACTTAATGATATGATCTATTTCTTTGAACAGGATATAGAAGGAAAAAAACTTCTTCCATTCTTAAATAAGCGATACATCACAATCCCGAAGGCAACCGAAGAAACCTATTTCGAAAAATTTGTCTGTCCTCTTATAGAGAAGTACCATGTTTATGCAGAAGGTTTTGATATAAAAACGGAGAAGCATGATCCTACACCAACATTAAAAGTCATCTATGTTGAATCAGGAGTTTCTCAACTTCAACTCTATTTTAAATATGGGGAGTATGCATTTGCAATGGGCAATGAAAAGAAGGTAACTGTTCGACTCGCCAAAGAAGAGGACAATTACATTTTCACGCGTATAAAGAGAGATACAAGTTTCGAGAAACAAAAGTTTGACACCTTATTGAACCTTGGTTTAAAAAAAACAAGTGCTCTTTTTTACAACCTCGAAGTCTCTAATAGTCATGATGAAGACCAGTCTTACGCAATTATCAATTGGGTAAACGAGCATATAGAAAATTTAAAAGAAGCTGGTTTTGAAATAGAGCAGTATAACGGTGCAAAGAAATTTCTATTTGCAGCAAACAAAATCGACTTTGAGATTAAAGAAGATAACGATTGGTTTGATATAAATGCCATAGTATACTTCGGCATATTTCCAGTTCCTTTTCTTTCTCTTAAGCAGCATATCCTTCATAAAAAGAGGGAATTTACACTCCCTGACGGCACAATAGCGATTATCCCTGAAAAATGGTTCACGCAGTATGGCAGCCTTTTTAGTTTATCTGAGGGAAGTAAATCGCTTCACCTAAAGAAACATCACATTGGGCTGATTAATGAGCTGGCAGAGGATAGCATTGCTAATGTAACGCTAAGCCGTAAACTTGAAAGGTTAAACGATTTCGAGAACATAGCAGATACCCAAATGCCAGTCCACTTTAAGGGCGATTTACGCAGTTACCAAAAGGCCGGATACAATTGGTTTAGTTTCTTACGGGAATATAATTTTGGTGGATGTTTGGCGGATGATATGGGTTTAGGTAAAACTATTCAAACCCTGGCAATGTTGCAAAAACTTAAAGAAGAGAATGAACAAAACTCAACTCATGGCACTTCATTAATTGTTATGCCAACATCATTGATTTACAACTGGCTAAATGAGGCTAAAAAGTTCACTCCTAAACTTAAAATACACGCCCATACTGGAACAACAAGAGATAAAGACGTAAGTATCTTTGCTAAGTACGATATCGTGATCACCACCTATGGAATTACCCGTGTTGATATAGACATCCTTAAAAACTTCTATTTCAGCTATATTATACTCGATGAGAGTCAGAACATAAAAAACCCTTCATCAAAATCTTTTAAGGCTGTTAAAGCGCTAAAATCTAAATACAGACTAATCCTAAGCGGTACACCGGTAGAGAATTCTGTAAGTGATCTTTGGACCCAACTAACCTTTTTAAACCCGGGGCTCCTTGGTACGCAATCATTCTTTAATGAAGAATACGTTCAGGCCATAGAGAAAAGAAAGGATGAGGAAAAGGCACGAAAGCTACAGGCTATCATCAAGCCTTTTGTTTTACGCCGTACAAAAGAACAGGTTGCAGCAGAACTACCATCAAAAACAGAGCAGGTGTTTTATTGTGACATGAGTGAAGATCAGGCCGCTTATTATGAAAAAACAAAATCTGCTTACCGTAATGACCTACTAAGCAGTATGGACGATGGGACTTATGCAAAGAAACAAGTACAGCTTCTGCAGGGTTTAACTGCATTACGCCAACTGGCCAATCATCCAGTAATGATAGATGAAGACTACACGTCTGATTCAGGAAAATTCGAAAATGTAATCCACACATTAGACAACGTACTTAAGGGTGGACATAAGGTGCTTATCTTTTCTCAATTTGTGAAGCATTTAAATATCTTCAAATCCTATTTTGAAAAGGAAGACATAGCCTTTTCTTACCTTGACGGATCGACTAAAAACCGAGGAGAAATAGTTGCTGAATTCCAGAAAAACACTGAGTTAAAAGTCTTCTTGATTTCCATAAAAGCTGGTGGTGTAGGTTTAAACTTAACGCAGGCAGATTATGTGTTTATCCTTGATCCATGGTGGAACCCGGCCGTAGAGCAGCAGGCAATCGACCGTACACACAGAATAGGTCAAGAGAAGAAAGTATTCATCTATAAATTCATTGCAAAAGATACAGTAGAGGAAAAGATACTAGCATTGCAAAATCGTAAAAAACGATTAGCAAGCTCTTTGATTACAACAGAAGAAAGTTTCTTCAAATCTTTAAGCAAGGAAGATATCAGAGAGATCCTGAATTAATCTTTCAGGAATTCTTCATATTGTTCACGGGAAATCATTTCTGCACCTAAACTCATCAGATGATCATTGGGCAGTTGGCAATCTATTAGCTTGAATTTATTTGTTTGACAGAGCCATATTAGGGCTGTTTTCGACGCATTACTCAGTAAACTAAACATGCTTTCTCCGCAAAAAACATCATCAACTTCAACGCCATATAATCCACCGACCAATGCGCCATCTTTCCAAACTTCTACACTTTTCGCATAGCCTTTTTCATGCAAATTAATGTAAGCATCCTGCATTTCCTGAGTAATCCAGGTGCCCGGCTGATCTTTTCTTCCAACCTTTGCACAGTTAACAATCACCTCCCTGAATGCCTTATTAAAAGTTATCACAAAAGTCCCTGATTTAAGAATTTTGGCCATGCTTTTACTAACCTTCACTTGGGAAGGATATATTACGCATCGCTCATGTGGCGAATACCAACAAATTGGATCATCATCGCTAAACCATGGAAAAATCCCATTCTGATAGGCCAAAAGTAACCTTTCTATGCTCAAATCCCCCCCTACAGCTAACAGTCCATCTGGATCAGCCAAAGCAGGATTAGGAAACACAATCTCATTTTCCGGTAGTCTAAAAACCATTTACAATAATAAAACATTAGGTTTAATGTAACTAATCTTCCTATATTTCATCATAATAAAAAAGCATAACATGAACTTAATAGGCAATATAATCTGGATCATTTTTGGTGGAATATTCATTTTTTTCGAATATATAATCGGAGGTCTTATCCTTTGCCTTACTATTGTAGGTATTCCATTTGGACTACAGTGTTTCAAGTTTGCATTTGTTGGCCTTGCTCCCTTTGGTGTTAAAATTACCGATACCTCATCCAATACAGGCTGCCTATCAACCATAATGAATATCATTTGGTTAATATTTGGAGGCTTCTGGATTGCACTTACACACCTTTTCTTTGGAATCTTACTATGTATTACAATTGTGGGCATTCCATTTGGCAGACAACATTTCAAATTAATGAACCTTGCATTTTCTCCATTTGGAAAATCCATAAGTTAATCAGTAATTAATCCGATTTTTTTAGAATGTTCTATTGCGTCTAGGCTGTTTTCAAATAAACAAGTCCTGATATTTTGTGCTTCTATTCTTTTTAAAAATTCTTTAGTGACCCCTTCCATTTCCTTTCTGATATTCCTGATGTAAACCGCCTCAATATTTTTAGGGTATTTCTCAGCAATGGCAGTATATATTTCTGGATCCTTCTGTGTATTGTCGCCAAAGAAAACGAACCTTTGATTAGGAAAAGCGTCCAGAATTCTCATAACCCTCATGAGCTTTCCCTCATGCCCCGTTTTACCCGTCTTAATAAGGTCTTTTAACTGCTTAATCTGATTTAATAAAAAGGCTCCGTCAGGCAATCTATTGTACGTAAAAATCTCTAACAAATAATCATACAAATTCCACTCACTGCTAGACACATAGAAAAATGGATTAGGCTGATCTGCGGTAGTATGTGACAGAGCCAATGCACTATAATGAGTATATGTTCCCTTAAAGGTTTTCCTTGTTCTCGGATTTTTAATAAAAAGCTCTCTGAGTCTTCTTCTAATAGTTGCAGAATGAGATACCATTACTGTATCATCTATATCAGAAATAAAGGCAAATTGAGTAATGTGTGGTACAAAAACCTGCCCTAGCCCTATAGCCATTATCTTTCCATCATTACCTATGGCTTCAATTTTTACTCCATGCCAACCTGCGCTAACATCATTATTTGCCGACCATTCAAATTTAAAAAAGCCATCATACTCCGTTTTATGATATACTTCTTGTCCGTTAAAAGTTAACCGAACTTGTACATGAGGGTATGGCTTCAGCACAAACAGTTTCAGTAAATGAATAAAATTAACGAATAGATTATTACTAAAACCCTGCATTGTTTTGGCCTTAAACTTAAATACATGACCATATACAACAAGATTATGTGTATGCCCGTATCCATGATATACTTTAACACTTACAGATTTATTCATTAATAATTAAAACAGAGCAATGTTAAAGTTGTTTGTGATATTAAAGAAAACATAATGGAAGACAAGTCCTCTCAATTGAAGTTACTGTTTATTGTTAATCCGGGATCAGGGAATGGTGAAATTAATTTCGGTGATGTAATAAGCGCTTATTTTGAGGCATTAGAGCATACCGCAGAGATTTATGAGCTGACTTTAGACTGCTCATTCGACAAACTTAAAGTGATAATAACCAATTCAAATGCAGACCGCGTAATAGCAGTAGGTGGAGATGGCACAATTAAGTTGGTTGCAGAATGTTTATTGCAAACAGAAACACCCATGGGCATTATACCTGCCGGATCTGCAAATGGTATGGCGAGAGAATTAGGAATCCCGACAACCATTAAAGAATCACTGGATGTTGCAGTAAACGGACAACCAAAAAAGATACATGCCATAACCGTAAACAACGAGCTATGCATCCACCTTGCCGATATCGGCTTTAACGCCTATATCGTTAAAAAATTCAATGACCTCCCCCAGCGAGGTATGTGGGGCTATACAAAGGCCGCATGGAAGGCGCTATGGAGCCATCACAAGATGGAAGTACTAATTAGAGTAAAAGACAAGATCATTCATTCAGAGGCCGCTATGGTGGTAATAGCCAATGCCACCATGTATGGCACAGGAGTTAAAATCAATCCGGATGGAAAACTTGATGATGATTTCTTTGAAGTAATTCTTGTAAAAGAATACTCAGTGATGGAGATTTTAAAACTCAGATTTACTAATATGGCTTTAAACCCTAAAAACATTGAAGCTTTTCAAATCACCAGTCTTGATATACAAACCAAGCACAAAGCCCATTTCCAGGTTGATGGCGAGTATATGGGAAAAGTTAACCGCATTGAAGCCAATATAATTCCGGCGGCTATTAATGTTATTGTCTAATTGCAGTACTTGGCAATCTGTTCATCAGCCAAATCGTACCCCATATTTTTTACAAACATAAAATCCTCACAAGCTCCTTGCTTATCTTTTTGTTTCAACTTCTTTAGCCCATCGTCTATTCTCATTTTCATATATTCATCATCATATCCAAGACTTGTTTTAAGAGCTATTATCTTACGTTCCTCCTCAATAGTATATTTACCTGCTGCCTTATGCCTATAAAAATTAAGCACAGCATCAGTCATACCTACATTAGTTTTATAAATTTCTATAGCCTGCTTTATCTCTTTCTGACTTTTATTCCCACAGTCCTCCCCTGAAAGTTTAAAATTAATCGGTACTACCACAGATACTATGGTATCATGATCAGCAGGAACTATCCATTTCCCACTGCTCAACCTGATAAGTCGTAAAGCCTCATCATCGAGGTCTGTTCCTATACCTTTTTGAACTTTAGAAAAATAAACCTCACCAGCTTTATTCAATTTGAAACTTATAGTAACAGTCCCATCAATACAGTTTTGTAAAGAATATGGAGGATAAACTTTATTATTTGCCACAAAGGAGTCCAATCCGCCCTTTAAAGTAGGCTGAGCCTTAACGCCTAACCCAAATAACAGAAATAATGCTAAGAGAATCTTTGACATATACCAATTTACGTATTTTAAACCAAAGCAGATGAAAATGTGTGCTTTAATATTGGTGCAGGATCAGGACAATTATTCAGATAAATATCTCTTTTAGAATATTGGCACACACCAGGATAATCACCTTTCAATGCCTGCATGTTGAATATCAATTGAAAGTGTAAATGAGGTGGCCAAAAACCATTTTCTTCTTTAGCTCCAAATGTTGCGAATTGTTGCCCGGAAGGAATGTACATCCCCTCTTCCAAACCATCTAAACATGCAACACTTAAATGCCCGTATAGCGCATGAATTACCACATCTCCCAAAACATATTTCAGGATAATAGTTCCTCCATAGTCGCCAAAATTATTATTGAACTTAAAGCTATGAACTACTGCATCATGAAAATTATAAACAGGAGTTCCTGCAGGGCCCCAGATGTCTACACCTAAATGTAATCTTCTGGGCTCTTCATCTGTATCGAAATGGGCACTCCGGGCATAGATAGACCTATGTTCATTATATCCGCCAATGCCATAGCGACAAGCATTTAGTTGTAGTTTATTTTCAACCCAATTGGTAAAAAGGTCGGTATCCTCTAAAATATCACTTGTGAGCTCTTTGTTCGCATTGGTAAAATCAAGAGGATACAACAAGTCATGAGCAGGGGCAAAATCGACCACCCTACCAATTACGATATCGTCCCGATTTAAGGCATCTAAAAGATTAGTCTGCCTCTTCATCCGTCTCCTTACGGTCTCTGGATATTTTATCGAATATTTTATCCATATGCTCAACGTACTCGTTGGTATCGTCTAAAAAGAAGGTAAGCGTAGGAATTACACGAGCTTGGTGACGAATACGCGCACCCAGTTTATATCTAATCTCACTTGAGTGAGAGTTTACTTCAGCAACCGACAAAGTAGTGTTGTTTGTATTTAAAAAGCTTAAATAAACCTTTGCTACCGCCAAATCCGGAGAAACGCGAACCTTAGTAATAGTAACCAGTGTATTAGGCAAATATGCAGAACCTTCACGCTGAAAAATAGCAGCTAATTCCTCTTGTATCACCCCGGCAAATTTCTGTTGACGTTTACTTTCCATAATTTTTCTCTTTCTTCTTTAACGGCATTAATTAATATAACAACTTATCATAAGGATAGCGTTCGGTATGTAAAGCCACAACTTTATCGTATAATAATTGCTTAAATTCTTCTAAATTCTCTTTGTGCAGGGCTGATATAAATATAGATGGGGCATTATGATTTGCCATCCAGCTACGTTTAAAATCATCAAGCGTAAGCACTACTCTTTCCTCCTCTTCATGATCAGGTTCCGGGCTCACGTAAGCATCCATTTTATTGAACACCATGATTGTCTCCTTATCTCTTGCCCCAAGATCTTTTAAGGTTTCATTTACCACGTTGATCTGATCCTCAAAATTAGCATGAGAAACGTCTACAACATGAATCAATACATCAGCTTCACGCACCTCATCTAATGTCGATTTAAAGCATTCTACTAAATGGTGAGGCAATTTCCTGATAAACCCTACAGTATCTGACAATAAAAATGGCAGATTTTCAATAACAACCTTTCTTACCGTGGTATCCAGGGTTGCAAATAATTTATTCTCAGCAAATACTTCAGATTTAGAAAGCATATTCATAATCGTAGATTTTCCTACGTTAGTATATCCAACAAGCGCAACACGTATTAGCTGTCCGCGATTCTTCCTTTGCGTTTCGTTCTGCTTATCAATCAGGCCCAATCTGGTTTTTAAAAGGGAAATCTTTTCAAGAATCATCCTTCTATCACTCTCAATCTGAGTTTCACCCGGCCCCCTCATACCAATACCACCTTTTTGGCGCTCTAAGTGAGTCCATAAGCGAGTAAGTCGAGGTAATAAGTATTGTAATTGTGCAAGCTCAACCTGAGTTTTAGCTTGTGCAGTTTGTGCCCTGCTGGCAAAAATATCAAGGATCAGGTTACTGCGGTCTAATATTTTAACCTGTAGTTCCCGTTCTATATTTCTTAGCTGTGATGGTGAAAGCTCATCATCAAAAACAACCATATCAATCTCTTCAGACTTTACATAAGCCTGTATTTCTTCTAACTTCCCTGTCCCTACAAAAGTTCCACGGTCTGGCTTCAGCATCTTCTGTGTAAACTCACGTTCCACAATACCACCCGCCGTATCTACAAGAAAAGCAAGCTCATCCAGGTATTCCCGGGTTTCCTCTGGCTTTTCACCGGGTCTGATTACTCCTACAAGTACCGCCCGTTCCGGCTTAACTGCCGTGTCGTAATATTTCTGTTTTCCCATGTAAAGTACAAAGATACAAAAGTTATACCGAGATCAACTCACTGACAAACTCTCTGATTGCAACACCAGGGTCTTCAGTTTTCATGAAGTTCTCGCCAATCAAAAAGCCATTAAATCCAGCTTGTTTCAATAATTTAATTGTCGAAGTATCGCTAATGGCACTTTCAGAGATCTTCATAAAGTCAGCAGGAATCTGGTCAACAAGATCAAAAGAAGTCTGAATATTTACCGTAAAATCAGCTAGATTTCTATTGTTAACGCCTATCGCATCCAGATCCTTACAAATGCTTCTCTCCAACTCCTCCTGATTATGCACTTCCAATAACACATTAAGGCCTAAACCCTTTGCTGTGCTTGCAAAACCAGCAATCTCTTGAGGCGTAAGAATGGCGGCAATCAATAAAATGATATCAGCGCCCCAGGCTTTTGCTTCAAGAATCTGGTATTCATCAATCATAAAGTCCTTTCTCAGAATAGGAACCTTATTCGCAGCCCTGGCTTCCAATAAGTCTTGTTGATGACCTCCAAAGAAATCTGTGTCTGTTAGTACAGAAAGTGCCGACGCTCCTGCCGAAGCATAAGCTGTAGTGACATCAGCAACTGTAACTTTGTCATTAATAACACCTTTAGATGGAGAACGACGTTTAAACTCAGCAATAATACCAGTGCGGTCTTCCGCTAATAAAAACTCTTTAAAAGAATATGGATTGCGGTTAAAATGAAGGGCAGCCTCCAGCTGTTTAACAGAAACATTCTGCTTAGCCAAAGCCACTTCTTCTTTCTTCCTTAGTACAATTTTATCTAAAATATTCATATTTAACTTTCTAGCCAGTTTTTCATCATCTGTTTTCCGTATTCAGTAAGTACGCTTTCCGGGTGAAATTGTACCCCACGAACATCAAGTGTCTTATGGCTCAATGCCATAATCTCATCCGTATCGTCCGTTGCAGTAACTACAAAGCAATCAGGTAGCCCTTCATTGCTAACCACCCATGAATGGTAGCGACCTACTTTAATCACCTCCGGACAATCTTTAAACAACACCTCATTCTTATCCAAAACCGTAATTGGCGTAGCAATTCCGTGCATCGGCCTGCCTAAATTTAACAAACTTCCTCCAAATGCCTCAGCAATTGCCTGCTGACCTAAACAAACACCAAAAATACTCTTGGTTGATGCGTAGGTTCTGATTACGTCAAGTAACAATCCAGCCTCTTCAGGTATCCCTGGTCCTGGCGAAAGTAGAATTTTATCATACTGCTCAACATCTGCAAGCTCAAATTTATCATTCCTCCACACTTCAACATCCCTGCCTAATTCATTAACTAAATGCACCAGGTTATAAGTAAACGAATCGTAATTATCTATAACCAAAACTTTCTTTTGCATGATCTTATTATTCTCCATCTTAAATTTGCGTAGCCATTTCAATTGCCCTGCGCAAAGCAGCAATTTTGTTATTTACTTCATTCAGTTCGTTTTCAGGAATGGAATCGGCAACAATACCTGCACCAGCCCTGTAGTGCAATTGATTATTTTTACTCATAAACGTCCTGATCATAATGCAATGATTAAACTCATCATTAAAGCCCATGTAGCCAAGTGCTCCGGCATAAAAGTTTCTTCCAAGCCCTTCATTCTCATCAATCAACTGCATCGCTCTATATTTAGGAGCACCACTTAATGTTCCTGCCGGATAAGTATCAGCAACAACCTTAAAAGCAGATACATTTTCCTCTAGGTTACCACTAACTTTAGAAACCAGGTGAATCAAGTGAGAATAGTATTGAACCTCTTTAAAAGACTTCACCTCAACACCACTGCAATGTCTGCTAAGGTCGTTCCTTGCTAAATCTACCAACATTACATGCTCGGCACTTTCTTTAGGATCCTCCTCTAATTTTTTTGCTTGTTCTGCATCCTCAATATCATTTCCTGTACGCTTAAAGGTACCTGCAATAGGAAAAATATTAGCTACATTATTCTTTATGGTTATTTGAGCTTCTGGCGATGAACCAAAAAGCTTAAAACTTCCATAGTCAAAATAAAATAGATATGGAGAAGGGTTTATTGACCTTAAACACCTGTAAACATTAAATTCATCCCCTAAAAAAGCCTGATTATATGCCCGTGAAGGAACTATTTGAAAAACATCTCCACGCAATATGTGCTTCTTAAGTTTATCAACCATGTTCATGAAGTCCTCATTTGTCAGATTGGAGTGCTCTTCACCATTCGTTCTAAAGCTATATTCCGGATAGTTTTTGTTCTGTATAATGTATTCCATCTTTTCCAGATCCTCATTATCATCACCATTAAATCTGTTTTTAAACAAGGTGATTTCATTACGGAAGTGATCAATGGCAATGATATATCTATAAATATGATACTGCATTGTAGGAATCTCTTCACCTTTCGGTGTTTCAGAAGAGAATGTTATATCTTCAAAATGCTGTACAGCATTCCATGTAAAATACCCAAACAAACCACTCGAAATATGCCTATTGCCTTCAATTACATCAGGTGTAAAAGCAGCTTTAAAAGCATCAATCTCTTTGGTTAATACAAACTCCGTTTTCTCCTCTTTCCTCCCATCAGGAAAATAAGACGACAAGACTCCATCCTGTAGTATGATACCGGCAACAGGTTCAGCACACACATAACTCATTGAGTTCTCACGGCTATGATAGTCGGAGCTTTCCAATAAAATTGTATTCGGAAATACATCTCTCAACCTCAGGTAAATACTTACCGGAGTAGTGGTATCTGCAAGTCTCTTTTTATAAGTTGTGTTAATGGTATAATTATTCATAATAACATTTGTTTCAATTCATTTATTCAAATTGCCGGATCATAAAAAAACCCGGCGTGTGGTTACGTCGGGTTTTACAATGTGGTTTGGTTTAGGTTGATAAACTATAAGGTACACAAGGTTACGACGAAACTCTTTTCAGAATTACCACGCCATTGCCAAGTATGTATATTGTTAATCATGTGCAACAAAAATATAAATAAATCTTACTAAACAAAATTAAATTGTGAAATTTATGAAACTCCAAAAAAACTACGGCTAGGATCTACCATTGTCATCTGAATAATCGATGCAATAATTACAATTAATCCTAATCCAAAATATAATGCTATAGTACGATGTTTAGTCGATGGATCGGCTACTCTTTTTGATCTTGCATTGCCTACAGTAACTAAAATAGCAGCAAAAATCATCATCGCAATATGCTCCATCTTCCAGTATCTTATTCCCGCTTCAACTAGAGGGCTTACAAAATACAGCACCAAACCAAATAAAATTTGGGTATGCACAAAGATTAAAGTAAACACATTCAATTTTCTATTTCCTTCTGTATATGGTTTTTTCCCAAGCCACCCTACAATAGCGCTTACAATTGCCAATACCAATAAAATTAAGACGATATAACGCCATCCTGAGTGTGCACTCTTTAAAATGTGATAAAAATTCATAACGGTTTTTCTTTCAAACTTAAGTAATTACTTTATGCTTTATGTAATAGCCAGTTACTAAATGATATTTAAAATGATTCTATTTTAAGCTTCAACTGCATCATAAACAATCACTTTCTCCCACAAATGGCTATAGTTTTTTATAAACTCCATGTGTATTGGATGTGTCTGATACGTTGCCTGCCCCTCAAGATCACTAAAGAACATTAGTTCTGATACTCCCCAGCTGCTATCAATAACATCTCGTTTCTCTGTACTGGCAACTATACCCACATGCAATTCACGTACTGTCGGGATTTTTGAAAGTGCTTTCACACCTGCAACCAATTTATCACGATCCTCTTTTGATTCTGGGTTTTTCAACCAGAAAAACACATGGTGTACCACCGGGTAATTTTTTTTCATACTTGTTAACGGCATAGCAGTTGCAACTGTTCCAACTGCCAGAGCAGCAGCTGTTCCAATAAATTTCCTTCTGTTAGATTTATTCATAATGCATAAATCTATGAAAAATAAAGTTTATAGTAATGATTGAGCTCCCCTATTCTATTGAATCTCTACCCTTTTCTTTTATATTAGCTTAATCGCTATTACTAACCCGTTAACAATGAAACGAATTACACTCTCGATCTTTATTATTTTAATCTGCTCAGGCATATTAAAAGCCCAAGAAGTCTTTAACATAACCGGCACAGTACTCAACGGAAAGAACGAAGCCATCGAACGGGCTACAGTTTTCATTGACGGATCACAAAAAGGCACAGTAACCAATGCCCAAGGTGAGTTTAAATTCTCAAATATCAAACCCGGCACCTATCAGGTTATCGTGAGTATGATTGGTTATAGTTCTAAAAAACAAAACGTTATTATCCAGAACCAATCTATCTCATTAAATATCATAATGATAGACAAACCTACAATTTTACGTGAGGTAGTAATCGGAAATAATTCTCAACGAAAGGAGAACATAAAAATATTTCTTAAAAATTTTCTGGGAGAATCTGAGAATGCAAAGCAGTGTAAGATATTAAACCTGGAAATACTTGATTTCTCGACCATAAAAAAGATTCTTGAGGCTACAACTGATGACTTCCTAATTATTGAAAACAAAAGCTTGGGCTATCGCATCAAATACCTACTCAGAAACTTCCGTTACAACAAAGAAACCGGTGTTACAAGTTACGATGGTGAATCTATGTTCGAAAATCTTGAAGGGTCTGATAATGAAAAAAATGACTGGATTGCCAACAGAAAAGAAGCCTACGAAGGATCCCTTATGCATTACTTAAGATCCCTTTACAAAAATACGTTAACACAAGAAGGATTTGTTACCCATGAGGTAATGAATAACATACAACCACTACAACTAGCCCCTATACCTGTAGACATGGAAAAATACATCAATAGAACCGATAGTAATTTTGTTAAATTAAAATTCAAAACCCGTCTCTATGTTGTTTTAAATAAAGGAAAGGCTTTGATCTCCGATAACCCTGATGATAAAAAAACGATCACTCAGTGGATGGGTAAACATGGATCAATTGTCAGACTCTTTTTGGATGAAGCTATGGTAGATAGCAAAGGTAGTTATGTGGATTATCGAAGCTTTTTTATCCAAGGTTTTTGGGGAGGTAAAAGGATCGGCGACCAACTGCCGTTTGAGTATAACTAATTCAAAAAAAAGGGTTGTCTGGGACTAATTTACTCCCTGACAACCCTACTAAATTATGTTAAGTCTGAAACAACCTTAATATCCTTGATTTTGATGAAAGGCCTTGGTTACATCTAACGTTGATTGAGGTATTGGAAATATCCTTCTGGTTGGTTGAGATGTAGGCTTTGCACTAAATGGAAGCTCATACTTCCCAAAACGTATCATCTGCGGTCTTCTGAACATTTCCCAATAAGTTTCAAAAGCAATTTCTTTATAAAGGGTAGCTTCATCAAGTGACAATATTGCTACACCTGGTGCATCTCCATAAAGCGACTCTCTTTTTCTTGAGGTACGCAAAGTATTAATATCGCTTAATGCCAATGCAGTTTGTCCTTTACGGAAATAAGCTTCCGCCCTCATTGTATAAATAACTCCTAAACGGAACAATGGAATATCGACATTACTAGTTCCATTTCCTTCCTCAGGATCAAACTCAAACTTAAATACTCGCGCTCCTCTATTGATCTGATTTTGAGCAAATACAGCTTGGGTAGGATTAGTAAAATTAAGCTCAGGAGTAAAATCCATCCGTGTACCTGTGCTTTTTTCCATATAAAGTTCAGAAACTTTAATCCTTCCATTGTCAGTCATTTCAAAACCACCTGTAGAGGTAAGTTTAGGGCCGTATTGAGGACCTACCATGATACCACGATTGAAATGAAACCACGGCAGATTATTACTTTTAGGAACGATATCTGTTGCAGGCACACTCCCTACTGCATCATTCATAAACCAGGTTCCATCACTATACTGATATTTTCGGGAGAATCTTGGATCATCATGGTTTCCGTTCCAGGTAGCATAAAATTCCGGACTGATACATGCCGCATTAGTTCCCCTATTTGCAGGAGACGGTTTTTGGTTACGTTCTACCCCAACATAGGCAAAAGAATTAGAGCCATTTCTGATGTAATCTATTTTTTGCACGACCACAAAGATAAGTTCAGAACCACCCGAATTTTTGATAGCGAAGTTGTCGAAATAATTACTTTCTAGACGGAATTTGCCAGGATTGATCAATAATGAGGTGTAATAGATAACCTTATCCATATCAGAATCATTGCTGTTTACCGACTTCTCGTTAAAATTAAAAGAAGCAGCATAGCGATCTTTATATACTGCACGGTTTAGGTACATATTAGCTAATAAGCCGTAAGCCGCTTCTTTAGTAAATCTTCCATTATGGGTAGATTGCTCTCCGAGAGACGCCAGGCTTGGGATTAAACCTTCTACCTCTGTTATAAGCTCATCTATTGCTGACCCCGCCTGTTTAATTTCGAGCGGAGCCTTTTCATTAGCAGGATCACGGTAAGGGGCTTGCCCAAAGAGATCAAGAGTAGTATAGGTATAGTAGGCTAATAAGCCTTTAGCTTCAGCAAGAAAAAGGTCTTTTTGCGCACCAGTGCCTGTGCTGTTTGCTTTTATAGCCGTTAATGATCTGGTGATCCCGTTGGTAAGCATATTCCAGTTGTCCGTTACAATAGGGTTATCGGCAGCCCAGGTAAACTCATGCATAGATCGCCATTTACCGCCGTCACCCCAGTCGCTCCCCCGTGTAGGCAGAAGGGCCTCATCTGTAGTGTATTCCTGTAATGAAAATACACCTCCATGATCTACAAAGGTTCCGTCACCTAACCTGTCGTAAGCAGCGGCTAAAGCACCCGCAGGATTGGAGGCGTCTTCACCTAATACTTCATCAAGCACAACCTCGTTTAATTTTGTACAATTGGTAAGAAACAAGGCACCAAGTAGAAATATGATATTTCTTGCTCTAAATAGTTTGTTTGTTTTCATCTTTATAATTTTATAGTTGCGCCAAAAAGAAACGTTTTTGCAGTTGGATAGCTGGAATAATCTATACCCAATGATTGATTTCCACCACTCGATTTTGGGCTGTTAATTAATGGATCGTAACCACTGTAATTAGTGATTGTAAATAAATTTTGTCCGGTAACATAAATGCCTAAACCATTAAGCCAGGTAAGCTTGCTGAACTTAAAATTATAACCCAGACGTGCAGAATTTAGCCTTAGGAAATCTGATTTCTCTAAGTAGAGCGTAGAAAGTTGAGGGGGATTTGCTGGATTAGCCCCTGATTTAAAATAACGGGTAGAAACGTTTCTGTCTGAAGCCAGGTTATTAATATTCAATGCATTTAAGCCTGTATTATTTACTAAATAACCTCCTGACTGCCCTATGATTGAAAAGGAGAAGTCGAAATTTCTGTAAGTCATCTGACTATTAAAACCATAGGTAAATTTCGGAATTGCCCCTTCGATAATTACACGGTCATTGTTATTGATTACCCCGTCATTGTTAACATCCTTGAAGATATTAGCTCCTTTATCATCATAACCGATATGCTCCAATAAGTAAAATGAACCCGCAGCGTAACCACTTTTATAAATATTAGCTGCTACTCCTGATTGTCCAGGACCAGATATAGTTCCCGACAGGATTTCTGAAACCGGTAGATTTTCAATTTTATTTTGGAGCGTAGCACCGTTGGCATCAATTGACCAGGTGAAATTACCGTTATCGATCAGCCTTGAGCCAAGCATAAACTCAAACCCTTTATTTACAATTTTACCATCAATATTTACCCATACCGTATTGGTTGGACTTAAAACTTGTGAAGGAATATTAAGGATAGCGTCAGTTGTGGTTTTTTTGAAGTAATCCAATGTTCCATACAATTTCCCTTTCCATAGCTCAAAATCCAATCCTACATTATATTGAGTTACTACTTCCCACTTTAAATCAGGATTTGGTGTTCGGGTTACAGATATACCATTTACCAGAGCTAAATCATTATACAAGTAGTATCCATCGCCAGTCGACAATGCATAGCTCGCCTTTGTGATTTTATTTTCAACCTCCTGGTTACCAGTCTGGCCCCAGCTAGCTCTTAATTTTAGGTTGTCAAGGAAAGGAACATCTTTCAGAAAATCTTCCTGCGACATGTTCCAGCCAAGTGCAAAAGAAGGAAAGTAACCATACTTGTTGTTCTTTCCGAAACGGGTAGAACCATCAGCACGTACGGAAGCTGTTAACAGGTATTTATTTGCATACGAATAGTTAACCCTTGAGAAAAACGACTGCAACTCATTTTCCTGTGCAAATCCGAATACCCCTGTTTGTTTCCCAGCAAAGCCTGGATTATTTTCAGGCAAAACACCTGAACTTTCAGCAGCTATCCCATCAATGCTAAAGCTATTCCCTCCCCTCTCAAACTTCTGATAAGAGAATCCGCCAAGAACTTCCAGTTTGTGTTTACCTTCTAACAAATTATAATTCAGATAGTGCTCCATAAGTGTGCTTTTGGAGTTTAAATTGTACTGGACATACTTCCCCGTTGGATTAATATCGGTAAGGTTAGGGAAGATCGTAGTATTCCTTTCTGCTACAGAACGATCTAAACCGAGATTAAATTTGTATTCAAGACCTTTCAATATTCTGAAAGAAAGATCCATATTTCCAAGAACCCTTAATGTGCGTGTCCTGTCCCGATAAACGCTTAACAAATAAGCCGGGTTATAATGCGCATTCATATTGAAATTTGTGTACTTACCATTTTCGTCAAAGACCGGACGAGTTGGGTTGGACATTAGTGTTTGTATAATTAACTGACCATTAGACCCCCCGTCATCACTGGTTGGAACACCATCATCTTTTGTTTCACTTGCGGTAAGATTTACGCCAATTTTTAAACGCTGGTTATCCAGAAAAGACTCAGAAGCATTAATCCTGCCTGAAGTACGTCTGAAATCACTGTTCTTTACAATACCTTCCTGATCCATTTGCGCCGCAGACACATAATAATTCCCGGAATTGGTTTGTTTTGAAAACGACAACGAATTGTTTCTTGTTTGAGCACGACGGTAAATCACATCCTGCCAATCGGTGTTGCCCCCATGATCAAAAGCCTTCTCAGTAATTGCCTTACGATATTCATCTGCAGAAAGCAAATCAAGCTTATGCGCTACAGTAGAAAGGCCAAGATAAGAATCGGCCGTGAAAGAAGCTTCTCCTTTTTTCCCTTTTTTGGTGGTTACAATAACTACACCGTTGGATCCACGGGCTCCGTAAATTGCCGCAGCAGAAGCGTCTTTTAAAACAGAGATAGATTCAATATCACTTGTATTTAAAAAGTTAAGCGGGTTCTTTGCCTTCGATGATCCGAATCCTACATTTTGTCCGGTCGGACTTACATCGTCGTTAGTCAAAGGAACTCCATCTACTACAAAAAGAGGTGTGCTTCCGCTTCTGATTGAGCCTACACCACGGATAGTTACATCAACCCCACCACCAGGCTCGCCACTACTGTTCACTACCCTTACACCGGCAACCTTACCCTGTAATAAGTTATCTGCAGATACTACAACTCCTTGCCTGAAGCTCTTTTCATCTAGTTGGGTAACTGACCCTGTTACATCCTTTTTTGTTTGTTTTCCATAACCTACAACTAAAACTTCGCCCAGATTTGATGCATCAGGTTCCAGTTTAATGGTAAGTAAATCGGCATCTACGGTAACCAGCTTATTTTTATACCCTATAAAGGATATTTCTAATGTTTTCCCTTTAGCCGTCTTAATTTCAAACTCTCCTTTCGCATTGGTACTTACGCCATTTTTTGTTCCAGGCTCTCTAACTGTTGCTCCGGAAAGCGGCATATCTTTTTCGTCCAACACCTTACCCCTTATGATCTGCTGAGGCGACACAATGGAGGCAGCTTTATCTTTTTTATTCTTGCTAATTAGCACCAGATTTTCAACAATACTATAGCTAAAATCAGCTTTTTCCGACAGATCTTTAAGCACCTCTTTAAGTGGTTTAGAGTAGCTAACAGGATATGTTTTCTTATCGGCAATTACCGCCTCACTATAGCTAAACTTATAGTTCGTTTGCTTGCTCAATTGTAAAAAGATGTTTACCAAGGTCTCATTAGGCGCCTTAGCATTTTCACCGAAGTAACTGTTTACCAATGTTTTTGACTGTGCCGGCTGCATAAGCAGAAAAATGGCAGGCAGAAAACATATCCTTTTCAGGTTAAAAAAAGTATATTTATAGTGCATATTTAAGTTATTAATTTATTTGATACTTAATAGTTAGCCGTAGTTGTTCTCAGCAACTGCGGTTTTTTTTAATGATTTACGACTACGGTATTTCCATATTGTTTGAATTTTAGGTGTGTAACATAATTGATTTGATCCAGGATATTTTGAAGCGATAAACCGCCCTTGATATATAATGTTATTCTTGTATTTAGTATCTCTTTATCTTCGGGTTTAAAGTTTACCCCATACTTGAAATTCAGGAGGGTAAATATTTTGTGGAGGGTTACATCGCTTAAATCTATGTCCTTCTTATACCAGCTGTAAAGCCACATATCACTTACACTTTGCTTTGTAAGTCCTGATGTAGTGATAACTGCCCTTTCATTGGGTTCTAAATAAGCAATCTGCTTATCTGAAGATACCCTAACATGCCCGGTAATAACGGTAACGCTTGATCTCCCTTTATCAAGACTGATATGGAATGAAGTTCCCAATACTTTTGTTTTAATATTGGCAGATGTGATGATGAAAGGGTGATGTGGGTCTTTTGAAACTTTAAAAAATGCATTACCTTTTAACAGGGTAACAGATCTGGTTTCACCGTTAAATTGTTCAGGGTATTTAAAGACTGAGTTTGCAGCAAGGTAAACCAACGAACCATCATTAAGCTTTACAGAATCGGTAGCAGACAGAGTTGTTACGGTAATATCTTTAACATCAACCCCAGACTTCAACAAGATTCCAAGGCCCAGCATCAAGACAATACATGCTACCGCGGCATACTTATAATAGTTTACGAGCGATTTTTTTACCGGGCTGTTAGGTTTTATCTTCCTAAATATCTCTGCTGAAACGGCTTCCTTAGAACGCATTTTAGCACTATCCCATTCAGCATTCTCAAACTCTTTATCTAAAAAGTCTTCTAACAGATTTTTCTCTGCTTCAGAAATTTCATTTTTCTCCCTTTTCTCTATCAGATATCTGAGATAGTGTATCTTCTTTTTTGTCATAATACTTATAAATCACCTATAAGTACCATCGATGGCAAAAAAGTACTATCTGAATTTGTTAAATTATTATTAAGATATCATTAAGATGGGCAGCGAGGTAAATTCCAAGCGCAAAGATTAACAAGAATGTTTCTCCCGCATGGAGTCTTAACTGCTTTAATGCCGAAGAAACCTGATTTTTTACAGTTTGTTTGGAGAGATTTAGTTTAGCTGCAATTTGTGCTATATCCATTTCCTCCAATTTATTCATAATCAGAATTTCTTTCCTCTTTTCCGGAAGATGCTCTAATAAAGAATAAAGTTTAGCCAGTAGTTCAGGCTCCAGTGAAGGAGTATTCTCAACTAGGTAGTTCTCAAATCTTTCCTCAAGAACTATCGTATCAAAGCGCTTTTTTCTGTACTCTTTTAATACCTGATTTTTGGCGGCCCTAAACAAATAATTTTCTATGGATAAGATCTGGACTTTATCTCTTCTGTCCCACAGGTCGGTAAAGATATCCTGTACTATATTTTGTGAAACATAATCATCACATGTCATCTTAAAACAGAAGGCATATAATTTTTCCCAATGTTGGATATAAATATATTCAAAGCTTTTAAGATCTTTCATTGGAGCATGTCTCTTTGTATGCTAAGTAACAAAACTTAAATGGCCTCAATTTTATTTAAAGGTTATATTTAAATTAATTTTCAGTATTTGGTTAGCTGAATATACTTATTTTATGCAAAAAAGCTTAATATAAAATTGCCGTGATTTTATTTCAGCAGCCAAGCTATACACACCGACGCAATTCAGGATATTCTTTCTACATTTTGATGAGTACTATACACTTGTCTATTTAAGGCTACCCTTCTAATTACACCTTAAAGCATCTTTTCTTTTGCGGCCTGGCTTTTGCATTACGTTATTTGTCCGGGGAGGACCTTTTTAGAAAAGTGAGGGAGATAAGCACAGGAACCAGGGTGGGTGTTTAGGGTTCATCCACCCTTCTTCTTGTTAAACCAATTTTATTCCCAAATTACGATAAGCATCTAATCTATTATCATCACTTGGGATATCTGTAATCAGCACATCTATTTCTTGTATATCGCATACCTTAAAACTATGCACGCTATCAAGCTTCTCAGCATTACTAAATGCAACCTTTTTTATTGAAGAATTTAACATTGCTTGTTTCACTTCTCCATCTTCGTTTACTACAGCAGTAATACCAAATTTACTTTGAACAGCACACGTGCCCATAAAATACAAATCTGCTACATACTGCTTAACCTCTTCACAAGTTTTAACTCCAGTATTCGTTTCAGTATTACGGTTATAAACTCCACCAAGTACAATGATTTCAACTCCTTTAAACTTTGAAAGTATTGGAATAAGCGCCTGATTATTAGTGACCACCCGAAAACTGGAATCTAATGGCAAGTGTGCCGCAATTGCACATATAGTAGTTCCACCATCCATAAACACAGTTTGCCCTTTATTGATAAATTGTTGAGCCTTTAGCGCGATTACTTCTTTGCCCTCAGTAAGATATTCAGTACGATTCTGAAAACTTAATGGATTCCTTGAAGGTAAAATAGCACCACCTCTTACTTTGGCTAATAATCCATTACCATGAAGTGTCTCAATGTCTCTTCTAATGGTATCTTCGGATACATTTAGTTCCATTGAAAGTAAATCGTAAGCTACTTTGCCGTTTCGCTTTAAAAGATTAATGATATGATCGAAACGCTCTTCTTTTAACATAGCACTAATATTTGGGTTTCATTTTATAAAAAACAGCCACCAGGATAAGCAAAAAGCCACTAAAACCTAAAGCAAAAGGTAAGGAATATTGATGAGCGATGAATCCAAGCATTGCTGGCCCCGCCAACTGTCCGGCATAACCAATGGTAGTAATTGCCGGAATGGATACTGAAGCAGAAACATTTTTTAAACGCCCCCCTTCACTAATGAATACAGGAACAATATTGGCAGCTCCTAAACCCAATAATATGAAACCAAGCAAAGCAGTAACCAACCACGGTGTAAGTATTACTAAAAAGATTCCTGCTGCCCCAATAAGACTTCCCCCAATAACAACTTTAGGGCCATCAAGATGAGAAACAAGTTTATCCCCAAGTAAACGCATAGTGGCCATTGCAATTGAAAATGCAGCATAACCAACACCCGCCAGCTCTTCATCTATTTTTCTATTTTCTGTTAAAAAAACTGCACTCCAATCTAACATCGATCCCTCAGCGAGAAAAACGGCAAAACACATTGCACCTAGAAAAAGAACACTTCCGGTTAGCCATGAGAACGACCTGGAATTACTGTTTTGATCATTTGAAGAGAACTCTTGAATGGCAGCCCTTTCAGTCTCCACATCAAACAAGGCAGTATATTTCCATGAAACAATAATGATCAGCAAAACAGCAATACTTATAGCGGCTGTTATTGGTTCCAGGCCAAGTTTCATCAGAAAACCCAAACCCAGAGAACCTAAAAGCCCTCCAACACTAAAAAGTCCATGAAGGGATGACATAATTGGTTTACCAAATCTGTTTTGTACATGTACTCCATGAGAGTTCATGGCCACATCAACAGTCCCAACTGCCGAACCAAATATGAACAGTATTACCCCCATCCAGATAACATTATCCATAATTAAAAGTAATGGAAGTGTTAGTGCCATAACGATTGCAGAACAAAGCATAACAATGCGGCTTCCATAGCGATTTGACAAGATACCACTTACAGGCATCATGCTAATAGCACCCGTGCCTAATAGTAAAAGAAGCAGGCCCAAACTCGCATCATTTAAATGAAGCCTTTCTTTAGCATAAGGAACCATTGGCGCCCAACTGGACACTCCAAGTCCACATACTAAGAATACCGCCTTTGTAGCCTTTCTAGCTCCTACTGTCTTTTCAATAATATTCATGCAAAGTAATTGAGTTGCAAATTAACGCAAATTTGCAATAATTTGCAACTCAATACAGCATCTAATCTTATTATCCGTAATAACAGATATAAGCTACATCATCTTCGCATATAATATCAAATGACGTTCCGGCGGCTACATGGAAATTGTTCTGTTCTTTGTATGCTTTAAAGTCTTCCCCTTCAAGCTTTACCTTCATAATGCCTGATACAATTACCATTTCCTCTGGCGAAGAAGCAGAAAACGTATAAGTTCCTTTTTTCATTACACCAACAGTAGCCTTACCTTTTGTTGTTTCCAGACCAAGGCTTTGTACTTTTCCTTCAAAATATACATTGTGGGATACTGACTCGTTAAGTTCAGAAGAGTTCTCAGAGTTACTCATGATTTTTGTTTTTTATTGGGTTCAAGGTTGTTATCGGCCGCAAATGTATTAATTAATTTAAATCTCAACGCTTAATAATCGCAAAGCCCACCATCTACATTTATTGTTCAAATAAGGTAATTACACACCATTTTTAATTGCTTTAGTATCAGAAAAATCATATTTTTACGATAATGGATTATTTTAACGCTCTCGAACCCTTACTAAGGACATTTTGGTATATAGCCATACCTGTAAGTTTGATTTTTACAATTCAAACTATTTTAACATTTATTGGTATCGATTCTGCCGATGGAATAGATGCAGACTTTGATGGAAATCTGGACCACCCTGATGCACCATTCCAACTATTCTCATTCAGAAATTTAATTAACTTTCTTTTAGGACTCAGCTGGACAGGGATCTCATTTTACTCAATCATTACCAATAAGCCTTTACTCATCATCACCTCCGTATTAGTCGGCATTGGGTTCATCGTTTTGTTTTTTCTGATCATTAAGCAAATTCAAAAATTAGCAGAAGACAATACTTTTAAGATAGAATCTACCCTAAAGAAAAATGCCAGTGTCTACCTACGCATTCCTGCAAATAAATCTGGAACTGGTAAAATCCAGATCAGCATTAACGGATCCTTCCGTGAAATTGATGCCGTTACAAATGGTGAATCAATAGAAAGCGGATCATCAGTAATAATAGTTAGTATAGAAACCCAAAACATAGTACTCGTAGAAAGAATTTAGTATGGAAAACATCTTACAATCACCACTTACCATTATCGTTGTTGTCGTTATCGTTATTTTTGTAATGCTATCGGCATTAATTGCCCGCTACAAAAGATGTCCTTCAGACAAAATCTTAGTTATTTACGGAAAAACGGGAGGCACTTCTGCCAAATGTATCCATGGCGGTGGCGCCTTTATATGGCCGGTTATTCAGGATTTTGCATACCTGGATCTTAAACCAATTTCAATTGAAGCCAACTTAGTAAATGCATTAAGCCGTCAAAACATCAGGGTTGATGTACCTTGCCGCTTTACCATTGCCATTTCAACAGAAAGCGACAGCATGAACAATGCGGCAGAACGTTTGCTTGGCCTTGCCCCTGCCGATATACAGGAACTGGCAAAAGATATCCTTTTCGGACAGTTGCGTTTGGTAATTGCTACCATGACTATCGAAGAGATCAATTCTGACCGTGATAAATTCCTCGACAATATTTCTAAAAACGTAGACACAGAGCTTAAAAAAATTGGTTTAAAACTGATCAACGTTAACGTTACCGATATTAAAGACGAATCTGGTTACATTGAGGCATTGGGTAAAGAAGCTGCTGCCAAAGCTATCAACGAAGCTTTAATCAGCGTTGCTGAGCAAACCAAGATTGGTGAAACCGGTAAAGCCATTGCCGATAGAGAGAAAGACGTACAGATTGCAGAAACCTTGCGAGAACGTGATGTGAAAATCGCAATTACCCAGAAAGACCGTGAAATCAGTATTGCCGAAGCATCTAAAGATGAGAAAATTGGTAAAGCAGAGGCAGATAGAGATTCACGTATTAAGATGTCTGAAGCCAATGCTATTGCAGTAAAAGGAGAAAATGAGGCAAAAATAGACATCGCCAATTCTGATGCCCTTCGTAGAGAAAAAGAAGCCGAATCCTTAAAAATCGCAGTATCTGCAGAAAAGGTTCAACAGGCTCAGGCTTTGGAAGCATCATACCTGGCCGAACAAAAAGCTGAGGCCGCTCGTTCCGAAAGAGAAAGAGCAACACAGATTGCCAACATTGTTATCCCTGCTGAAATTGCCAAACAAAGAGCAATTATTCAGGCACAGGCCGACGCCGAAACCATTAGAGAAAACGCTAAAGGTGAAGCCGATGCTATCTTTGCAAAAATGGAAGCCGAAGCAAAAGGTTTATTTGAAATCTTAACTAAGCAGGCAGAAGGTTATAAAGAAGTCGTTGCCGCTGCCGGAGGAGATCCAACCAAAGCATTCCAGCTATTGCTAATTGAGAAGTTGCCGGAATTGGTTAGAACTCAAGTTGAAGCTGTTAAAAACATTAAAATCGATAAGATCACTGTTTGGGATTCAGGTAATGGAACTAGTGAAAACGGCAACTCATCTACCGCAAATTTTGTTTCCGGCATGATGAAAACAGTTCCACCGCTCAATGACCTGTTTAATATGGCAGGATTAAATCTACCTACTTACCTAAAAGGGTCTGAGCCAGTCGACTTGAAAGATTCACCTGCTACTCAAACACCAAAATCACCAAGTAAACCAGCCGAAGATCCAATTGCATAATACCATATCATGCAAAAATAATATCACAAAAAAAGCCCCGAGTAACCGGGGCTTCATCATGGATTAGAAATTCTTACTTTGCTTTGTTTGCCGCTGTTTTATCAGCATTCACAATCGCCCCCTCACTTAAATTCTCTGTTCTCAAACTAGCAAAATCATCAAACTTAACATTCTCCATATTGCTTGCAATCAAGGTGTGCTCATCCGAAGTACCACTCATCTTTAACACCGCATCATCACTGATCACTGTATATAAACTACCCACTGTAGATTTAATTTTAGCTGTTGCACTTTGACTTAAAAACAACTGAAGATATTTCACATCAAAGTTGCCTTTAGTTACAACCACCGAACCGCCGGCAGCTTGTATCCTTTGAAGATCTTTTACAGAAACATTTACAGTAACCTAATTACTTTCTGTAGAGTTGATATACAAAGTTTGTCCTTCTCTTAAAACTGATGTTTTATCTGCATTAAAGTTCTCATCAACAAAAACTCCTTCCTTATCACTTTGCGTTAATACTATCTTCACATTTCCTGCAACCCAAACCTTGTTGATTCCAATTGAACTTGTTTTTACCGAAGTAATTTCAATTTTGTTGGCAGCCAAAGTTGTCATCGCCGAAGAGGTTAATAAAATTGCTGCTAATGTTGTTCCGAATAATGCTTTTGTTAGAGTTTTCATGACTTTATGTTTTAGGGTTTTTCTTACTGTTTTTATTAATAAGACGTCATTACTCCCCTTTCGTTTCAGCCAAATTCGGCGTATTATACCAGCATCGTGTAACTCACGACCAACTCCCTAAAAATTTCGACCAACGGCTGTAAATATTTATTAGATATGAGATCAATCTAAGCTTAACCCAAGATCAGCAAGCTTCTTTTTGGTGTCTTCGTAGTCTGTATGACAGATTCCTGTGAGGCCAAGCCCTTCCGCAATTTGTACAAAAAGCATCCTATCATCAATATAAACGCTTGTTTCAACATCGCTCTGAGAAATATCTATAGCTACCTTAAAGATATCTGCATCCGGTTTTCTGAAATGCACAAAACTTGAAGAGATAAAAAAGTCGACAAATTCATTCAACCGAAAAGTACTTATCCTATATTGATTAAGCTCTCTCCCTTCATTACTAATTACCGCAACTTTTAAGTTATACTTTTTCTTAAGGTCACATATCAGTTTAATCATGTCGTTATACGGAAGCGATTTACTAACCATAAATTCTTTAAAGTCATCTTTAGAATAGTCACGATCTTCATAAAACACCAATCTGTCCAAATACTCATCAAGTGTAATTTTCCCAACCTCGTAAGTATCAAAAGTAAGGTGGTGCCTTTCCTCCAACTCTATAAGCTCAAGATTGAATAGCTGCGCGGCTTCGGCTCTTGCCTTTCTGTCCCATCCATTAGTAAGTAACACCCCACCGATATCGGTAAAAAGTGTAGTGATCTTTTTATTCTGACTCATAATAAATTCCTTTATTTTACAACTGCAATTGCCATTCCATCATATTCTTTCACACCGACAGTTTGAACTATAGTCGCGGTAACATTCTGATTAGAAGCCAACATTTTATTGAAACGTTGCACGCCAATAACCCTCTCATCTGTACTATTTTCATCCAGCACCTTACCCTCCCTGATTACATTATCACAAATTATTACCGTTCCGGAATGCGATAGGCTTAAGGCCATTTCAAAATACTCAGCATATGGTGGTTTATCGGCATCAATGAATATAAGGTCAAAAGGTTCCTCATTAGCCTTTTTAAGTTCCACCATAACATCCATCGCCTTACCGACTCTTAAATCTACTTTAGCCAAAAGTCCGGCTTTCTCAATATTCTGCTTTGCAACATTTGCATGACGAGGGTCAAACTCAATTGTAACAATCTTGCCATCATTAGGGATCGACCTTGCCAGCCATATCGTACTGTAGCCTCCAAGTGTTCCCAGCTCTAGTACTCTTTTTGCATTACACATAAGCGTAATAACCTGCAAAAACTTACCCTGATTGGCAGTTACACTAATCTGAGGCATTTCTGCATCATCTAAAGATGTTATGGTCTCCTTAAGAACTTTGTCTTCCGGCGCCAACAATTCACTAATGTAATGGTCTACTTTACCAAATATTTCCTGATCCATATACAAATATAAAATTCAAGCCGACATGTACAATTACAAACCTCAAGGTAATCCTTTCGAAATTTATATATTTGATAAACAACACAAATGCTAAACTAAAATGAGAATCAGAATTAAGAACCTAAGTTTAATCCTGGTCGTCCTACTTGCATCTTATAATGTTAGTAAAGGCCAGAAAAAGACAAATTACACCAAGTATGTAAACACCTTTATCGGTACCGCACCACTTACCGACTCTGCAATCCTTGGTTACAACTTACCTCAAGGCTGGAGGTCATGGGCAGGACTTACATTTCCTGGCAGTTCTATGCCAAATGCCATGGTACAACTTAGCCCTATTACAGAATACGGATCGGGGGCCGGTTATGAATACGAAGACAATATGATTTATGGGTTTACCCATACCAACAAAGGCCACTGGAATCTTTGTAACATCCCAATTTTGCCTGTTTCAGGAACAGCAACTACTCCAGGTCAGGAAGCCAAATTCGGTTCTCACTTCTCTCATAAAAAAGAAAGTTCAGCCCCAGGATTTTATCAGGTTTACCTGGATGACTATAATGTTAATGTGAGTCTTACTTCCACCTTAAGATGTGGATACCATAAATATGAGTATACAAACAAAACAGGTCGAAAAATCCTATTTGATCTTGCCAAAGCGAACAACAGAGTAGGAAACTGGAAAATTGAACAAGTAGGAAACACCGACCTACAAGGTTTTCAAAATGTTGGTGAGGTAATTTATTTTTACGCCAAACTGAACACTAATATTGAGAAATTAGAAAAACAGGAAGAAGGATCCAAAAAAGGTTTTGCAATGGTTCACCTCTATGATGGCGGAAAAGAACCTGTTGAACTTAAAATAGGATTGTCCTTTGTAAGTGTTGAAAATGCCAAAGAAAACCTTGAAAAGGAAATTGGAGCTAAATCGTTTAATCAAATACGTAGTGAAGCAACCCAAACGTGGGAAACAATATTATCAGCTATACAGGTAAAAGGCGGTACAGAAAAGCAAAAACAAATGCTTTATTCTTCTCTATACAGGTCATTGCTTTGGCCCGCATTACGTAGTGACGTAAATGGAGAATATACAGACGCAAAAAGAAACGTAACAAAAGCTGATTTCAATTACTATACGGAGCCTTCTCTATGGGATACCTACCGTAATAAAGATGTTCTTTTAGGCCTGATTTCTCCTAAAGTTGCACTTGATGTCATCAAATCAATGAAAGATGTTGGCGATAAAACCGGTTTTATCCCTACCTTTTTCCATGGAGATCATGGAGCTTCATCAATTGTTGGAGCATACCTAAGAGGTATTGACAATTTCGATGTTGAAGGCACTTACAAGCTGCTTTTAAGAAATGCAAACGTATCTCCAGGTGCAAGACCTCACCTTGAGGAGTATATACAAAAGGGCTATATCTCTGATCCTGATATTGCCAATCCACATGTAGAAACCAAAGCCAATGCAGGCGTTTCTAAAACTTTAGAATACTCATACGATGATTATTCTCTCGCTCAAATGGCTAAAAAACTGGGAGACACGACCAACTACAGAATCTTAATGGCCAGATCACAAAACTACAAAAACATGTTTGATCCTTCTACAAGATTCATGCGAGGCAGATTGTCAAATGGTGATTGGATTAAAAACTTCAACCCTCAGTACCCTTACTATGAATACATGTACAGAGAAGCAAATGCATGGCAGGTATCTTTCTTTGCACCACATGATATGCCGGGATTAATTGCGTTATATGGCGGACCGGCGGGGTTTGAATCAAAGCTTGATTCATTATTTACCGTTCCTTGGAATCCAAAATACATAGCCCGCAACGTAGAAACCATGATCGGTCAGTACTGCCATGGCAATCAACCTGACCATGAGGCTCCTTTTGCGTATCACTTTATAGGCAAACCAGAAAAATCACAGAAAATAATCGATAAAATCCTGAATGAACTATACGGAATTGGTAAAGAAGGATTGGCTCTTTCTGGGATGGATGATGCAGGAGAAATGTCGGCATGGTATGTTTTAAGCTCATTAGGCTTATATACATTTTCAGCAACAGACCCTGAATACATTGTAACGGCTCCTCTTTTTGATGAAGTGATTTGGAAAACAAGCACAAACAAAACACTAACCATCAAAAAACCTGGAAAAGGGAGAGGAATTACAGGCATAAAAGTTAACGGGGTAGAAAACAAAGGATACTTTGTATCCCACGATCTATTCAAAAACGGCGGTAACTTAGAGATTACCACAAAATAATGGTTATTCTGTTTAGCTTTTGCTAGCGATTAGCAAAAGCTAAACAGCTCTTTTTAACCTCTCAACAACTACTCCCTTCTATTTAATTTCTTCCTTCTCGGTAAACACCACTGTGTCTGTAAGGCCACATGCCTTGCTTTATTCAACATTAACCGTTCAAAGACTAAAACGGTATGTTAATCGTCATTATCTCGCAGTACACTAAATCCCGAAATAAGCCCCTCTTTTTATGCCTAAATTAGATTATACATCAAATAATCGCTATCCCTATGGCAGACTTCCGAAATCCTCAGCGATACTTTTCGTTGATACATGATATTGCAGATCAATCAGAAAGTAACAATTCCAATTTAACTGATCTATTTGGAATGCTCCAAAAATCAGACTTAGACACTCGAAGTGTTAAACTCCTTAAGAATGAAACTCCGGATGTAATCCGCGAAAATCTTAACAAGAGTACACTTTTAAAAACCTTCATAAAAACAAGACCGAGCAGACTCCCCAATGAGTATCAAGTTGTAAGGCGTGAAACTCCATTGATCACTGATCAGATTACCAAAAATTTTTCAGCTAATGCCGCTGCAAATCCAACAAAAACCCTTGGCCCTTTTAAAGCTGGCGACGGAAGACTGTTTTGGTTTGATTTCTATAAATACGAAAAGCTCATTCGTGTCTTTTTAAGTGGCGAGAGTAAACCTTTTATGCTTATACCTTTGAAATTACTATTAATTCAGAGGTCCTCCACTCAATATACGCTCGGAAAAGGCAGTATATGGTTAAGGGCAAATCTTTTTACCGATAAAACAGGCAATACAAGATATACTGGTGTTAAAATCAAAAGCGGTAAAATAACCTTTAACAAAAGCATCCAAATCACAGGAGATTCTATAACAATTACTGCTCAAAATACCTTTACCCTTGATCTATCCCTAGACAATACCTTTCAATCAACAGGAACAGGTAGCTGTGGGCTCGATGCTAGAATATCACAAGTAAATCTTCCTGAAACATTAACACTGAATTACGCTGCTAAAAAAATAACAATTAACAGTGCAGGAAATAGTAACTGGCAAGTATATGGAGACCAAAGAGCTTTTGCTTGGCTACCGGGTAAAGCTGTTACGTATGCTGAAGAAATTGACAGATTGGTTATTCCAATCCGTACAGATGTCCCGGATTTTGCAGTTCAAAACTGCGAATCAGGATTCTCCAAAATTGCAGGTAAGGCTAAGGTAAGTGCAGCTGCATGGTGCCTTGCTCTAGGCGAACTTGACGTTGATAAACCATTCTCCATCAAAAACAATGGTGCACTTGTTGTAATGTGCCAAAAAGGATTGAGTTGTAAATGGCAAGGAATTGAAGAAAGAGATCAACCCATCATACTAAACAGCCCAATAATTTTGGCGGAACCTGGCATGATAAACATTCATGAATATAAAGCCAACTTCAACGTCATCACCGAAAATTATAAACTGTGGCAAAAAAATATTCAGCAGCCGCTTAGAACAGAAGTTACGATTTCTTTCTTAAACAAAAGCAAACTTCATTACTACGCACTTGAAGAAGGCGTAGAGGGCATTTTAGCCCTTGCAGATACAAACTTTGCCGTTGACAAGCCCATTAAAGCAGACGGAACACCTGCTTCGCCAACAACAAAAGATAGTCTTTACGTAAAATACATCACCAATACACTCAGCGAGGTCGCAATTTTAGATCTGGATATGTTAAATGAAGAACAGGCTGGCGATATTAATTCAGAAAACATTATTTCAAAAGAAAAATTTACAGCCTTCAAAGGCCTTCCTCAGAAGTATCAGTTTGCCATGTCAAACGCTTATCTACTAACTACCCCTACAGCTGGTGTAATGCTTGCTGGATCTTTTAATTCAGAAAACATTATCATCAAGGGTAAATTAACAACCATTTATGGATTAATAGACCTCATACCTACTCTCCCTCATCCTTACACTACAAAACTTAAAAATACAACAAGAGATCGGTTGACAACCTATCGCAATGCAGAAGCATACAATAGGAGCCTAAAAGGAATTGTAACCTCTATTTGCGATTGGGATTCAACCTCAGAAATACCTCAGGATGTAACTGTTGATTTTAAACTCCAATACAATCAAGCCAATATTCTGCCTGATACACAAATCGCATTTAATGACAATTCGTTTGCCCTTGCCACAAGAGAAAATAATGAGATAGCCATGCTGGGGCGGAGGCAGGATGTGTTTGCTTTGCTTGATCTGAGTACAAATTACGACCTTTTGGGTGTATCCTTGTCTTTCAACCAAATGACTGTTTCAAGTGAGTGGTATGCAAATATTCAGCAAACAGGAGAGCAAGTAGTTACTATCGAAAAGATGGCGCTTAGAACACCTATGGCACTACTTAATGGTTTTACACTCCCACATATTTCATGGGAACCATTAGTAAACCTAACAAAACCAGAAATAAGTGCCGATCCTCCAATGGGAATAGTTGGCTATAAGGATAATGGCCCTGCAACAATCTTCTCTCAATTTGACACTAAGTTTATTGATATCGATCCGCTTAAATACATCGAGCGATTTAAATCCAACCTAAAATCAGACAGTGCAGAGACTCTCCATGATGAAATAAATCCTGCCTTATTAATGAAAAGACGCCCTATTGACAAGCTCCAAAGCAGTGTATTGTTTGGTCTTCCAAACGGAAAAATCTCATTGGCTTACATAAAACCCTTTGTCAGTGATCAATCAACGGTAAACACCAGGCATTTGGACTTCATACGCCCAGGATTTTCACTATATAATAATCAGCTAAAACTAAAAGGAGCTCTCCAATTCAGATTATCAGCAGATAAACCTACTAATTCAACAGCACCACCAACTTTAAAAGGCTTTACGGCTCAATTAAAAAACCTAACTGACGAAAATGGAGACGAAATAAGCCAAAGTATTTTAGGTGAAACAGTTCACAAAATCTTTAATAAAAGATTTGCCTCAGGAATATCTCTAACAGGAGTTCCAATTGAACAAATTGATTTTTCAGGTTATGGAGCTAGTATGTTTAGTAATTGGTTAAATCCCGCAGCAATGTTTGCTGATGTTACCCAAGTTAAATTTGATGTATTAATCGGCAGAGTCTCTCACGAAGTAGTTCAGGTAATAAGTATCTTATACCCATGGGCAATTACAGTAATCCGTACAATTACCCTATACCGTAGAAACAATGCTATTATTTACCGCGAAGACAGTGGTTGGATTGCAAAAAGTGATGGCACATTTGATTTTTCATTTGAGGCTCCTGCGGATGCCAGCATGAACAGTGCCCCTTTCCACAACCCCTATACGTTCCATCCCGGCTTAATGAGTGGATTATTTAATGTTCACAATATAAAAGAGGTAGAAGGTGATAATCTTTCCTTTGATTACACACCAACGGAAGGTGATTATTACAAAAATAATCAAGATGATTTTGTGCATAAAACCGGCAACGGAAGCAAAACCACCGCTGAGTTTGTTGGAGTTACTTTTGATGCCAATATAAAAATAGAAAATATCAGTAGTGGAGAAACCGAGGGCTATGTAACAGGTAAACAGTTCAAGGGATATTTACAAGTACAACCTTCTGGAGTACCCATCTCTAAAGAGGCTTTCAATAACCTAATGAATAAGAACCAAAATTCCATTGGCGGCAGTACAGACTGTACAATGGATTTAGGCGGTAGTTCGCAGAAACTCAAAATCAACAGAGTCGATGTAGCCTCTTCATTTCAAAAAAACACTCCTTCCGACATCATTTTTGTAGTTGCGGCCAAAGGCTCTGTTCAGCTACCAGGTGATGGCAGCTGGAGCATTGTAGAAGTAAATAAACAAAGCGGAGAAGTTCAACCGGTAACTAATAAGCTGAGCGTTCCTGTAATTAGAAAAGGCGAAAGAGATAGACTCAACGGAAATTTCACTTTAAACAACCAAAGTACTATTTCTCAAATCGCATTTCCTGATGCTTTGCTAAACAATGAAACGTCCTTTCCACGCAGGTATGGCTACGTCCAGAATACAGGAACTCAAAAACTACTATTATCAGATCCAAGGTACGACAAAAACACACCTCTAAAGCTTATTACAGAAGCTCCCCTACTAGCCGACAGCTTTAGACTCTTAAACAGCAAAGGGCCATTTCCGAATCTCGGAAATGTATTAAAGATTGAAGATGTATTAGAATCGGCCACAGATATTATTCCAGGCGGACTATCTAAAGCCATTACCGGATTCCCTATACCCGATCATTTTGAATTTGATATTATCGGCAAAGATGGTGATGCATTCAGAATGTATATTAAATACAAAAGCGAACCAAAGGGAGGTGGAACAAAAGGTACAGTGGTAGATTATGTAACAGATTCGGCTGCTGGCGGCGACAAATGGAAAAATGAATTGAGTAACATGAGTATAGTTGTAGACCTTGCCTCATTCAAATCATTAATGACCATTAGCGGCGACTTTAAAGCAAAAGCTTCTGCTAACGCCGGGTTCGACTCAGGAAATGCGCCTCAGCTAAAACTCGCAGAACCTTTAGAAAAGATATACCAAATCCTTGAATTTCTAGATAATCTAGATCCTACTCAACCCGTAGAAGCTATAAAAAAAGGGCTACAAATAGCTATGAGTAATGCCGCCGATTCATGGGAATATAAATTTAAAGCATCAAAAGAAATTCCATTAGTAAAATTCCCTTTCGACTCTATCAATTATAACTCCCCAACTACCCCGCTTAAACTTGATGCTTATTTTAAAATAGGATGCTATTTTAATCAACCGATAAAAATACCGAATACCATAGAGCAGATTATCCCTTCTGCCGGGGCATTCCTCGAACTCGGTGCCGACTTAAGAGTAATGTGCGTTTCCGTGGCCGCCGCTACTGTGTATGCTGTCGGGAGAGCTGAGGTAGGCTTAGCTGCCGATCTGAAAAACCCACCTACCCTATATTTCAAATTTGGGTTCGGCATAGAGCTCGCAGTAGGCCTACCTGTTATTGGTAGTGTCGCTGTAATGTATATGGTCGGAGTCGATATGTCCATAAACTCAGAGGTCTTCACTGTTGGCGCATTTATTTACTTCAGAGGCAGGGCGGAGATTTTTGGTGGCATTGTAACCATTACTATCCAAATTGAAGCAGCCGGAAAAATTGAAAAACCCAATACGGGTCCCACTAGCTGCATTGCCATGTGCACCTTTGCTCTTGACATCAGCATATTCTGGGTAATAGACATCAGTTTTTCAGAAACCTGGGAAGAAACACGCCAGATTGCATAATAATTAATAGAATACCACATCATAACCTATTAAAATGGAACCTACTACACTTTGTATCCTTACTTTCCCTCAGCGCTATGAAAATGGGCGGATTGTTTTTAATATCGTTGTCATTCCACGTAATTTAAATCCATTGCTACCCATAGTTCCGGGGCAGTCTGCTTTTGCTGATGCTCAGCTACACTTTAAAGCAATGGTAATTAACAGCCTTGATGGACTCCCTCTTTCAACCAATGTAACTTTTGAACCCGCAGCAGAAATAGAAAACAACATTGAAAGCAGCAGAGCTATTTGGGAAGGACTCAAGATACAGCTTGAGCAAATGGATGGAATGAAAATCGATGATGCAGAAACCAATAAACCTGATCAGAAAGCCCAAACTGACGTTGACAGGTATAAAGGAGTATCAATCAGAAAATACCTTCCTGAAAGTTATCGAAACTCCTTTAACTTTATTAAAGCTAAAACCAAATATGCCCTTACAGGCGATGAATATCAATGCGCAGTTAAAAACAAAGAGAAAACGATTACAGATAAAAATAGCAACAGAGACACCTTATCATGGGGCAAAGTAATTGCTTATTGTTTAAGAAATCCACAACTCGCTCAGAAAGCCGGATTGATATATAAAGCATCTTTTGCAATTCCAGATGGCGAAAAGTGGTTTGATGATGGTGGTTGGCTATATGCTGATCTCGACACTACAAGCGATTATCGAGATATCTCAAAATTAAAATATGCCGCCAGAATCCCTGCCCTTAAAGGTAAAACAACTCGGGGTCTATTTGCTGCTGTGCAATTTCCTGTTTCAGAAATTGCCGTGGAGCATCCCGGCTACGATCAGGTCATGCGAGAAGCTATTCTATATGATGATGGTTTTGCGAAAATAGTGCATGCCAATCAACCTGTTAATCAAGATCTATTACAAGAAAAGGATGTATCAAATCCACCTTTAAAAGATGCAGGCATCCGATTGGGCTGGGATGATGAACAAATAGCAATTTGGTTTAACAGACAAATGCTCCAAAAAGAGGAAACTACCGATACCCAAATAGATGCCCCACTTGGAGTATTTGGCTATCGTTTAGATGTTAGAGAAAAAGGACAAGTAAACTGGTTCTCTCAGAATAAAATCATAGCAGAGCGAGGAACCTCTATTTTAAATGGCGAAATAGAAATTACTAGTGTTGGAGATAAACTAGAACCCGGCACGGAAGTACATCCTGCAGCTCATGGTGATTCTGCTAATGAGGGTTTTTGGTTACCCATGTACTTTTCTGCCTGGGCTGGTAAAGCAGTAACTATTGCTGATAAGGATTCTGAGGATATTAATATGCTTACGCCGGATAAGATGGTTGCACCAAACCCCGGAGTCAACAATACCATTAACACTATTCCTAAAAAAACTTTTCACCCATATATTCAGGATCCGGATCATCACCTACCCTTAATTTATGGTCACGACTATCAATTTAGAATCCGTTTAATGGATATTTCAGGTGGCGGTCCAATAGCAGATGAGAAAGCGATAAATGGCGGCGAATGCCCTGTTGCCGATGCTCATTTTAAAAGATATGTAGCTGCCGGCAGTTTAAACATTTTGAACATTCAACACATTTATGATGGTCTTGATGTCGGAACCAATGAAAACCCACTAAAAGACACCAGTATTTTGGAGAATCTGGTAAACGAGGCTAACCCCGTCCTTACCATCCAACGACCCTTACTTGCCTATCCTGCCGTGGTATATACTGGCAAATACACCGACCCGATCGATCAATTAAAAGCAGTTCTTGGCGACCTCCCACACGGTGCAACAAAAAAAGGATTGGATATTGGATTACCGGATCCAGATGTAGATTTCTTTAAGATAAGTATTGAAGTAAAGTCATTAGAAATGGATAATGCCCTTTCAGAAAACGGCAGAGAATCCTATATCTTATTGTATGAAAAGGAATACGAATTAGATTCCCAAATCAATAAATACGATCAGTTATTCGACTTGAATATCGTATACAAAGACTTTGATAAGCTAGACTTTATAAATGGTATACCACAAGATCAAAGAGGTGCAAAAAATGAATTGGTGCTACCAACATCCAGGCATCTTCGAATTACCTTTACGCCAATAATTAAATCTGCAGATAATAACTATGCTGCCGAAAATATTCTGGAAGGTAAAAAGCTCAGGTTATCTTCATTTAAACCCGCTAAAGATGAACGGTTGCTTTTATCACCAATAGATAGTGGTTTAATGGCTATATATCTGCAACCTGAACAATTAGCCGATCAACTAAAACAAAAAGACAATGATGGTCCATTTAGTTTAAACATTATAAACAGCAGCACACCAATAGAGCTTTCTAGATTAGCAGATGCACTGGATTTAGTAGCACAAAACCTAACACTTGAAGGTAAGAAAGGCCAAAGGATTCAGTTTGGTTGTTCCAAAGCAATGAGACATTCCATGGCTCCTGATTCTTCATCTATTTCATTTTCATCTCTCGCCGAATTATATAATCAATGGATCATTGCCGTTAACTATACCCTTTTAAGGGATTGGTCATGGGATGGGCTGGCCGTGGAAAGTATCTCAATTTACCGTCAGTGGAAAAAAGAGATTGAGGCCGGCTACCAGGCAGAAGAACTTGCCGGAACTATTAATGTTTCGCGAACCGCTGGTATCAACGCCTTGCAGGAACCAGATAGAAAAGACTCACAACTTATTTTCTTGGATGCCTTTGACCCTAAAAAAGTTAACGGTGAATTCCCAAGTGAGATCATGATCAGCTATAGGATTGTGGTTAATTTTAAAGACGGTTTCGAAGCAACAGCTAAAGATCATGACATTGAAAACGAAGTAATACACCTGCCCGTTACAATCATTCCTCATCAGGTTCCCGAATTAGTTTCTGCCGGAATAGCATTATCACCTTACATAGCTGATGAAGAAAAATATGCATCTACAGAAATCAGGCAGCGTTTTTTATGGTTGGAAATGGCTGAACCTCCTGCCGATCCCAACGACACTTATTACGTAAGGGTATTGGCTAATGCCCCAGACCCCTTACTTTGCCGCATTACAGGAGAGATCATAACCAATGACCCCGCAGATCCACCATTAAATGTAAACGATGAAAAGATTAGAATTATCATCAAGGGAATGGACAATGATTTTGCAGGCATAGGCGTTATGCAGGAAATGATCCCTGAAGACGACGGCAATGGTAAATCAAGATATTTTATGGTACCATTGCCTCCGGGTTTACACGCCGATAGCGATGAACTCTTCGGCTTTTTCACCTATGAAATAAGAGTTGGTCACAAAAAAGAACTGTGGAGCACCGCGCAAGCAAGGTATGGTCGCCCATTAAAAGTAAATGGCGTACAGCACCCGGCCCCAACCCTTAATTGCAATGCTTTTAGAAGAAAAAATGACCTATTTGCAGGGATTGGCAACGGGCTAGTCATAGAAAGAGAAGGACTGCACGAGATAAATACTGCAATTAAGAAAAAAACACAAAGCGAGGTCGTTGTTACAGCTCCTTTTGCCGTTGCCGTTTTAAATGGTAAAAATGTATCTGCACGACCACCACAAACCAGCCTCTGGTATATGCTTTACACACAAGTGAAACAGGCCGACGGAAGTACCTACCGCAATATCCTGCTCGATTCAGGCCATATGCCTTATGTTCCTCCAAAATACAAAAGAGAAACAAAATCAAGTCTATCAAGAACACCAGAGGGGATAATATTCGGGTCAGCAACAATAAAACTAAAGGATATTGAGTTCAGGCTATCCGAATTAGGGCTACCAACTAACAGCAGTTTAAGTGTCCTATGTGTAGAAATGTTCCCAATGCAAAATACCTGGCAAATTAACGTCGGGCGCAGAGGATTAAAAAGAGAAGTTCAGGAAAGCAGAATTTTAAGTGTTGAACCACAACTAAACCCGCTAACTGATGGCTTGGGGGCATATCGAATTTACCGAACATCTCCATTAGTACCCGTTGCAAATATATGTTGTGACGACTGTTGATAAGGATTAAATAGAAAAGCGTAAAAAGCATGCTATAAAGCTGATCTCCCATTTTTTTGTAATAGATTTAGGCTCTTAACTAAATTTATGAAGAAAATTCTGCTCAGCCTGGCACTGGTTTTTTCTGCTACGTCTCTTTTTGCCCAGCAAACTTATCCGGTTAATGGCTCTTACGACATCAGACAAGGCACCTATGCTTTCACCAACGCTAACATTGTGGTTAGCGCAAATCAAACAATCTCAAACGGCACTTTGCTAGTTAAAGGGCAAACCATACAGTCTGTTGGCACAGGTACATCCATTCCCAAAGGCTATGTGGTTATCGATTTGAAAGGGAAATTCATCTACCCTTCTCTCGTTGATGCCTTTACTTCTTACGGATTACCTGAAGCCACACGCGCATCTAATGGCCCACGTCAATCCATATTTACCTCTACAAAAAAGGGCGCCTATGGTTGGAATGAAGCCATAAGGCCAGAAACACAAGCCAACACATTATTTACTGCCGACAGCAAAAAAGCCGATGATTTGCGTAAAGCAGGATTTGGAAGTGTAAATGCAATTAACCGAGATGGTATTTCCCGCGGAACCTCTGTTGCAGTAACTCTAAGTGATGAAAAAGAAAACAGCACCATACTTAACCCCCAATCGGCAGCAAATTATTCGTTTAGCAAAGGAACCTCACAAAATGATTATCCAACATCGTTGATGGGTGCAATAGCCTTACTACGCCAAACTTATTACGATGCACAGTGGTATGGCAAACAAAAAGGAGAGTACAACATCTCTTTAGAAGAGTTTAACAAACAACAAAGCATCCCTCAACTTTTCGAAGTAGAAGGATGGCAAAACATACTAAGAGTCAGCAAAATTGGTAAAGAATTTGGCAAACAATACATCATAAAATCCAATGGCGACGAATATCAAAGGATAGATGCGGTTAAAGCAACTGGGGCAAGCCTTATCATCCCTATCAATTTCATCAAAGCCTATGATGTTGAAGATACTATTGAAAACAGAAGCATAACACTGGCTCAAATGAAAGCTTGGGAACTGGCACCTACCAACCCTGCTGCATTAGAAAAAGCGGGCATTAAATTTTCGCTAACCACCCAAGGACTGGAAAACCCAAAAGACTTATGGACTAACATTCGTACCGCTCTTGAAAATGGGCTAACTCAAAAACAAGCACTATTATCTCTTACCGAAATCCCGGCCGGGATGATTGGAATAGCGGATAAAGTAGGTACGCTTGAAAAAGGAAAACTAGCCAATTTCATCATCACATCTGATAGCCTCTTTAAAAAAGAAAACATCATAGAAGAAAATTGGGTGCAGGGCAAACGTTTCATAATCTTTAAAAAAGATGAAGATGCCACAAAAGACACCACCAATAAAACCATTGCTAAAACCCCTGAACCACAGAAAAAAGAAGCACTAGGCGCATTAATCTTTCCTTTCACCTCTTTTGGTAATACTACACCCTTAAAGCAGGAAAGTGTTTTATTGAAAAACGCTACCGTGTGGACCAATGAAAAAGAAGGCATCCTGCAAAATGCAGACGTGCTTTTAGAAAATGGTAAAATTAAAGCCATAGGCAAAAATCTAAATGCCGGAAATGCAAAAGTAATTGACGCTACCGGCAAGCACGTAACACCCGGAATTGTAGATGAGCACTCGCACATTGCCGGTGTTGGAGGCATTAACGAAGGCGCACAATCTGTGTCTTCAGAAGTAAGGATAGCAGATATCATTAACTCCGAAGATGTAAACATCTACCGTCAGCTTGCGGGTGGTGTAACCACTTCGCAGATTTTACATGGATCTGCAAACCCTATCGGAGGACAGTCGCAATTAATTAAATTAAGATGGGGCAAATTACCTGAAGAACTAAAGTTTGCAGGGGCTGATGGTTTTATAAAATTCGCCCTAGGAGAAAACGTAAAACAAAGCAATTTTGGTACAGGAGCAAGATTCCCTGTTACGAGAATGGGCGTTGAGCAAACTTTTGTAGATGAGTTCACACGCGCAAAAGAATACAAAGCAGAACTAGCCAAAAAGGGAAATACTGTCCGCAGAGATCTGGAGTTAGATGCTATAGTTGAAATTCTGGACAACAAGCGTTTCATTACCTGTCACTCCTATGTGCAGTCTGAAATTAATATGCTTATGAATGTTGCGGATAGCTTAGGCTTTAAAATCAATACTTTCACGCACATCCTGGAAGGTTATAAAGTAGCCGACAAAATGAAAGCCCGCGGCATCAACGCCTCTACATTCTCCGACTGGTGGGCCTATAAAATGGAGGTTGCAGAAGCAATCCCATATAATGGCAAAATCATGCATAATGTTGGCATAACCACTGCTTTCAACTCCGATGATGCAGAAATGGCACGCCGCTTAAATCAAGAGGCAGGAAAAGCCGTTTTATACGGAGGGGTATCAGAGGAAGACGCCTTTAAGTTTGTAACCTTAAACCCCGCTAAAATGCTTCATATAGATGATAAGATTGGCAGTCTTAAGGTTGGCAAGGATGCAGATGTGGTAGTTTGGTCAGACAATCCCCTATCCATTTACGCAAAAGCAGAGAAGACTTTCGTAGATGGTGTTGCTTACTGGGATATAGATCGCGATAGCCAAATCAGAAAAGCACAGCAAACCGAACGCGCAAGATTAATTCAAAAAATGAAGGACAGTAAGGACAAAGGTGGCAAAACCCAACGTCCTAAAGCAGACCAAAAGCGCCTGTATCACTGCGAAACACTAGAAGACTACGCTCTTGAACTTAATGAAATGGAAGGAACTCATAACCATGAATAAATACATTTTAACCTTACTTATATCCGCCATTGGGGTTAGTGCGTTTGCACAAGCCAATATTTCGCCTGCAAAACCTCAGGATAAAAAAACCATTGTTATGGGCGGAAAGCTACATGTAGGCAATGGAAAGGTAATTGAAACCAGCTATCTCATTTTTGACAAAGGCAAAATCATAGGCGTTGGAGATGCAACAGTGGCACGAATAAACATGAGCGATGCAACAATTATCCAAGCCAACGGAAAGCACATTTATCCCGGCTTTATTGCCCCTGTAACCAACCTCGGTCTAATTGAAATCAGCTCTGTTAAAGCTACGCTTGATTATAACGAGATCGGCGATTTCAACCCACACATCAGGGCTTTGGTTGCTTACAACACCGATTCAAAGGTACCTGCAACCATAAGAAGCAACGGTGTGCTTATGGCCCAGATAACTCCACAGGGTGGTACAATATCGGGCAGCTCATCAGTAGTGCAGTTAGACGCCTGGAATTGGGAAGATGCAGCTATTAAAAAAGACGATGCTATGCACCTAAACTGGCCTGTAACCCCTAAATTCAGAAACACTGGTAACAGGCCTCTTGTCTCTGCCGAGGCACTTAAAGAACGTACCCAAAACCTTTTAAACAGCCTCGATCAGTTTTTTACTGAAGCCAAGGCCTATGCAGAAACAGATAAACCAGCTGTAATAAACACCAGATTTGCCGCCATGAAACATCTATTTGATGGTACTCAGCGCTTGTTTATCTCCGCAGCCGGAGAAAAAGACATCATTGCCGCGGTTAAGTTTGCCAAAAAATACAACATCACTCCTGTTATTGTTGGCGGCGATGACGCCTATTTAATTACCGGTTTCTTAAAGGAAAACAACATTGCAGTTATCGTAAATGAACCACATGCCTTACCCAACTCTGATGACGACGATGTAAACATGCCTTATAAAAATGCGGGAAAATTAGCCAATGCAGGCGTTGATGTAGTAATGGGAATGCAGGGTTACTGGCAACTAAGAAACCTTCCTTTTATGGCCGGCACCATCGCCGCATGGGGTTTAGATAAAGAAAAAGCTTTACAAACCATTACCATAAATGCAGCCAAAGTATTGGGAATTGATAAAACCACTGGAACTCTTGAAATTGGTAAGGATGCAACTTTCTTTATCTCTGCCGGTGATGCGCTGGATATGAAAACCAATAAAGTTGAGCAAGCGTTTATTCAAGGCAGAGACATTAATTTAGATAACCTGCATAAGCAACTAGACAAAAAATTCAGTGATAAATATAATATTGGAGGGAAATAAAAGAGTGTTATAAAACAAAAAAGAGTGGCCCTATCCGGGGTCACTCGTTTTTTAACTAACTTATTATTCATAAAAAAACTGGCTGTTGGGGAAGGAGTCGAACCTTCAAGGGGTAGTTAGCTACAGTTCAAAAATTAATTTGTGGTCAACCCATAAACTGCGTTTATCCATTTATCCCCACCACCGAGACAAGAAGGCGTGTCTGCCAATTTCACCACCCAACAATAAACAAAGTACAAATCTTAAGTAGTAGGTTTAGGTTGATCTAACTACTTAATTGCTGTAGGGGAAGGAGTCGAACCTTCAAGGAGTGGTTAGCCCTTACGGGTTTTCCAAATTCTCCACCACCGAGACAAGGAGGTGCGTCTGCCAATTTCACCACCCTACAGAGTATAAACAAGTTTTAAAGAACTATTTTTTGCTACTTGCTTGATACAAATGTAACAACAACCTCCATACGTTGCAAATATTTTAAACATTTAATTTTATTATTACGATATTTTTAATTAACTTAGAGTATTGTTACCAAATACAAAAACGATGCTCAAAAAAGAAACCCAAAATTTAGAAATTGATAACCTGGATATTGATATTTTAAAGCAACTGATGCATGATGCCACTAAGCCATACACAGAAATTGCTAAAGATCTTATCGTTTCGGGCGGAACAATTCACGTTCGCATGAAAAAACTTCAGGAAATGGGTATTATCAAAGGGTCCCATCTGATCATTGATCCGCAAAAAGCGGGCTATGATATTTGTGCCTTCCTTGGTATCTACCTTGAAAAAGGAATACAGTACAAGGATGCTGTGGAACAATTAAGTAAAATTAAAGAGGTTGTAGAGCTTCATTACACTACCGGAGCCTATAGCATGTTCGCTAAGATCATTTGCCGCGACACAAGCCACCTTAGACATGTATTAAATGAAGAAATCCAGGCTGTATCTGGCATACAACGTACAGAAACGCTGATCTCTCTTGAAGAAAGTATAAAAAGGCAGATTGAATTGTAGTTTGTTTTATAGATCACCTCCCCGTCATCCTGAATTTATTTCAGTTTATATGTTTGAAGTAGCAAATTTCAACGTGTAAATTTATTATAAAAACAGCCATGGGAAATGTAACTTTAGGCAAAAGCCTGGACTTCAGTG
>NZ_JABSNU010000018.1 GCF_013266735.1 Pedobacter foliorum | reverse complement strand
TAGCGCAGGTTTCATGTACTTTGAATCTGTACTTTCTTACCTCGCTACGTTTATAAATGACATCTCTTTAATGAACTTCTCGATTCGCCTCGCGGGTCATCTTTATATATCTTTAATGTCCTGGTTTGTGTTTCAGCCAAGTCTTATTGCTCTTCGCTTTCTGTTTAACCTTTTCATTATTTCAATCTTTTTTATTCCGTTACTAAACTCCGTTTGGTAACCCCCGTTTTGTTTGGGACTGCAAAGGTAGAAATCTTTTTCTATTTGTCAAGACTTTTATTTTCTTTTTTTCTTTTTGTTTCTTAGAACGCTAATTCTGATAAACTTAAAGAGACAAACCTCCTTTACAACCTTTCAAATACTCAATCTCACTGATCCTTTTCTCTGTTTCTCTTCCTCCGAAGCGGGATGCAAAAGTAGGAAAATTCCATCAACCTCCAAACCCTTTCCCATTATTATTTCATGAATTCTCCTAACTCATTAAAGGCTAGGCAGAAAATTAAATTTGCGCTCCGGGCAGGCCATGATCCGCCCGGCTCCCGGGGTAAACCGCCGGGGCATCGGCCAGGTTTCCCGCAGGCACAACTCAGGCGATTTACCTCAGCTTGGCCTGGGAAGAGCCTGAGAAACCCCTCAGAAAAGCCTGATTTCTCCCGAACAGGTATACAGTCGGCACAGCGCCGGTACCCAAAGGATACCTTACTTTTTTATCTTAAGCCATTAGGTGTATTTATTACCAGTGTTTATTACGAGATGCCAAGCTCGAAGAAGCTGCGAAGCAAAATAAATCACCAACGACAACGTGCGTTCGCTATACTGAATTCGCCATGCCGGCGAAGGCCCGCATCAGCATCTCTCAAGAGAAAGAAAGCCCTGCTAGTGCGGGGTCCTGAAATAAATTCAGGATGACGATCGATTAAAAAAGAACGACGATTAAACAAGATTGTCATTACCACTTTTTTGCATTCTTTCCAATGCTAGGCTCTCAGCACGACCGATTAAACAATTACGATCGCTTAAACAATGACCATCGATTAAATAATGAGGCTCGTTTATACGATCTTGCCCTTTTGAACAGCTTCCTTCAAAAAGGAATGCTTCGGTTTAATACTGGCCTGTAGCCAATAATACCAAGGTACAAGCCTCTAATACTTCTATATCATTTTCTGACAAGAGTTCTTCCAGCTCCTGATTTTCGGTTCCCGGGTTAAAAACAACACGTTTAGGACGAGTTTGTAGTATATAGTTATAATAGCCACTTTGTAAATGCGGACCTATATATAAGGTTATCGTATCAATATCATTATGTGCATGTCCGGGCTGCTCAATTTCCTCCCCCGCTACTTCACCTTTTTTTATACCAACATTGATAATATCGTGCCCTTTCGATTTAAGCATATGTGCTGCCTTATAGGCATACCTTTCTGGATTAGGGCTAGCCCCGATAATTAGTGTTTTTTTCACAATCTAAAATTTTAACAGCAAAGAAATCTGTCCGGCATGATAAGCATGATGCTGTACCAAGCCATTTAACAATTCAAAATAGCTCAAGCGAGTACCGGTTTCCTGCTGAATGGCAGCCCCCCATTGATCTTCAGAAATTTCCATGGCAAGATGGAGTAGCTTTTCATTAGCTAACCGAAACTCACTCAAAATGACATTCCATTCTTGCATGGTTTCTTCTTTAACTTTAGGCCAACCACCATTTTCAGGCTCTTTGGCTATATTTCCCTCTAATCTAGAATATACTTCTTCAGTCCACGAAGTTAAGTGCAATACTATTTCGGCAATACTATGCACATTAGGAATTGGCCTGCTAAATATCTGGTCTTTATTTACCAAGGCAAGAATAGCAGAAACGCTATTGCCATGCCATGCATCTCCATAGTATGCCTTTCTCAATTCATTTGCGAAATCAATCATACCGAAACAACAAATAAAAACTAAATGTGTTTAGCTAAACTTCAATATCGCATTGGCGCAATTAACACCATCAATAGCTGCTGATACGATACCTCCGGCATAGCCGGCGCCTTCTGCACATGGATACAATCCTGCAACCTGAGAGTGCTGAAAAGTCTCTCTATCTCTTGGTATTCGCACCGGCGATGAGCTTCTGCTTTCTACTCCTACTAAAATAGCTTCGTTAGTGTAGTAGCCTCTCATTTTTTTCCCAAACAAAGGCAGGGCGTTCTTTAGACTCGATGCCACAAAATCGGGTAAAGTATCTTTAAGCATTACGCTTCTTGTTCCAGGCAGATAAGAGTTTTTAGGTAAATCAATTGAAGTTCGTCCTTCAACAAAATCGACCATTCTTTGTGCCGGAGCAACCAAATCCCCTCCTCCTAACTTAAAGGCGGTCCTTTCTATCTCTGCCTGAAAATGCATCATTCTTAATGGATCTTCGCCCTTAACATCATCAAGTGTTATTTGGACTACCGTTCCCGAATTTGCAAATGGGTTATTTCTTTTTGATGGCGACCATCCGTTAACTACTATTTCATCGGCATAAGTTGCACAAGGTGCGATTATACCACCGGGGCACATACAAAAAGAGAATACACCCCTACTTCCAACTTGCTCAACTAAACTATAGTAAGCTGGCGGCAAAAACTCGCTTCTAATATCACAATGGTACTGCGCGGCATCTATAATTGATTGGGGATGCTCTATCCTTACACCTAAAGCAAAGGGTTTGGCCTCCACAAGAATGTTTTTCTCGTGAAGCAGTTCATAAATATCTCGTGCAGAATGACCTGTAGCAAGGATAACAGAATCAGCTAACAGCTTCTCTTCTCCATTAACTACTACTCCTTTTATCTTTCCGAAATCAATAAGGATATCCGTTACTTTCTGATCAAAACGAACCTCCCCTCCTGCATTTAAAATGGTTTCTCTAATTGCAGTGATGATATGAGGTAATTTATTTGTTCCAATATGTGGGCGGGCATCAACAAGAATATCCTCCGCAGCGCCATGTTGAACAAAAGCCTGAAGTACCTTATTAATATCTCCTCGTTTATTAGATCGGGTATATAACTTACCATCAGAATATGTTCCTGCACCACCTTCGCCGTAGCAATAGTTAGATTCGGTATTTACGATACCCTCTTTATTAATAGCTGCCAAATCCCTTCGGCGTTGCTTTACATCCTTACCTCGCTCAAGAACTATTGGCTTTAATCCGTTTTCTATGCATTGAAGTGCGGCAAATAATCCGGCAGGACCAGCACCAACAATGATTACGTGTTTAGAATTACTGACATTTTGATAGTTAACGACATAGGATTCTGCCAATTGTGGCTCATCAATAAACACCCTTACCTGAAGTCTGTAAATAACTGCTCTAGACCGTGCATCAATTGATCTTTTAAGGATTTTATAGCCCTTAATCTGTGATACATCAATCTTTAGTACTTGTGAAAGGTTTTTCTTTAGCGTACTTATATTATCAATTTCCTCAGGAATGAGTGTAATTTCTACGTCCTTTTGCATAATTCTTGTCAGGTTTTTATCCCGAACTGTAACAAAGGTACAGAAATTGAGTTCTAATGCGTAAATTAACACTGAAAAACAAAACAGAAAAATATGAAAAAAGTAGTTTTAGTAATTGTAGGAATCTTAGTCTTATTGGTGGCAGTAAGTGGTTGTGGTTACAACGGCTTGGTTAAACTGGATGAGGATGTAAAAACCAAATGGGCACAAGTTGAAACACAGTATCAACGCCGTTCTGATTTGATCCCTAATCTTGTAAGCACAGTTAAAGGTGCAGCAAAATTTGAGCAGGGTACATTAACTCAGGTTATTGAAGCACGTGCTAAAGCGAGCCAGATCACAGTTGATCCTGATAAATTAACTGAAGAGAATATGCAGAAATACCAAGCTGCGCAAGGCCAGTTAAGTCAGGCGTTAGGTAAATTAATGGTTCTAACAGAGAACTATCCTGAACTTAAAGCTACTCAGCAGTTTAGTGAATTATCAGCTCAGTTGGAAGGTACAGAAAACCGCATCACCGTGGCTCGTAAAGATTTTAACGAATCGGTTCAAGTTTATAATACAAAGGTAAGATCATTCCCTAACAACCTTACTGCCGGAATATTCGGATTTAGCCAAAAAGCAGCATTTAAAGCTGATGCTGGTGCACAAAATGCACCTAAAGTAGAATTCTAATATACCGTAACAACATTTAAGGGTAATGTATGTTTATTCATTTAAACGTACATTACCCTTATCTTTATTAAGTAATCCAATTATGGGGCCATTCACAGAACAAGAACAAGAACAAATTTCTCAGGCTATATCTGATGCTGAAAAAAGCACTTCAGGAGAAATCAGAATTGCTGTAGACAAACATTGCAGCGGCGAAGCATACGAAAAGGCAATATCGTACTTTTCGAAACTTGGGATGGATAAAACATCAAGACATAATGGTGTGCTAATATATCTTGCTTATGAAGATCATAAGTTTGCAATAGTTGGTGATACGGGAATCCATAAAGTAGTACCTGAAGATTTCTGGGAAACAACTAAAGTTGCAATGAGAGCACATTTTGCTGCCGATAATTTAGCACAGGGCATTATTGCGGGTGTAGTTTTAGCCGGAGAGAAACTGGCAACGTTTTTCCCTTCGCAAAGCGATGACATTAACGAATTGCCCAATGACATTATTTTTATGGATCAGAATAAAACTGTTTAAGCTATGAAAAAACTAATCGTAGCATTATTCTTACTCACTATATCCGCTGTTGGATTTGCCCAGGATTTTCCGGCAAAGCCAAACAAACTTGTAAATGATTTCACAGGAACACTTTCTGCTGCTGAACTGCAACAACTGGAACAAAAACTAGTTGCCTTTGATGATTCAAGCTCAACTCAAATAGCAATAGCTATATTGAAATCGGTGGGCGACTATGATATCAACGAATATGCGCTTGAACTTGGCAGAAAATGGGGAGTTGGTAGTTCAGGAAAAAACAACGGGATAATGATTGTAGTGGCACTTGGCGACAGAAAGATCTCGATCCAAACAGGCTACGGCCTGGAAGGTGTATTACCCGACATCTATGCCAAGCGTATTATTGAAAACGAAATAAAGCCTTATTTTAAAACCGGAAATTATTATCAGGGTCTCGAAGCAGGTACTGATGCCATTATAAAATATACCAAGGGCGAATACAAAAACGAGAACCCTAAAAAAAGAAATGATGCCGGTGGTGGTGGCAGTATGTTAGCCATCATTATTATCATTGTCGTTATCATCATCATTCTTAGAAGAGGTGGCGGTAGTGGCGGCGGCGGGCAAGTTATTGGTGGCCGTGGTGCTGCTGATGCTCTTTTCTGGAGTATGCTTTTAGGTGGTGGCAGAAGTTCTGGCGGTGGCTGGGGCGGTGGTAGCAGCGGCGGAGGCGGTGGCTTCGGAGGATTTGGTGGTGGTAGTTTTGGTGGCGGTGGTAGCAGTGGTAGCTGGTAAACGATATGTTAAGAAGAGACTTAATTACTGCCGAAATTCAAAAACTTGCTCAAGTTCTGGCTCGTATTATGGGCTTAAAGTTAGAGGGCAAATTAGCTGAAGCTGATGATCTGCTTATTGAGTCGTTAGCGAATGATTTTGGGATTACGCCAGAAGAATTGTATTCAAGTTCTTCTGATGAATTTGATGTGCTGTTAACCGAGAAGGCATTTCCTGCTGAAAAGCTAGAAATGCTAAGTCAGTTCTTCTATTCACAATTCGATCCTTCAGTTATTAATCCAAGAAACGATTCTTTTGCGGAAAAGCTTTCCTTAATATACCGTATTCTTGAAACCAAACATCACATTGTAAACATGACTAATCTAGACCGTCAAAAGCTGGTCGATCAATATCTTAATAGCTAATATGGAAATAAAAAAATGGCAGAGACTTTCATCAAGATACCTGGTGAAAGAAAAATGGGCGACTTTACGTGTGGATACTTGCGATTTGCAAAATGGGGTTATAAAAGACGACTATTATGTTCTGGAATATCCAAACTGGGTTAATGCTATTGCAGTAACCGAGGACAACAAAATAATTATGGTTAGACAGTATCGTCATGGAGCAGATATCATATCATTAGAAATACCCGGAGGCGTAATAGATGGAGATGAATTACCTGAAGTTGCCATTAAACGAGAACTATTAGAGGAAACCGGTTATTCATTTAAAAGTGCTGAACTGATAGCGACATTATATCCTAATCCGGCAACGGCAACAAATGTTACTTATACCTATTTGCTAAAAGGAGGCGTTAAAACCCACGATCAGCATTTAGATGAACATGAGATCCTTAATGTAGAGGAATACACTATAGACGAGGTTAAACAGATCCTTAAGGACAATAAAATTGAACAAGCCTTACATTCTGCAGCCTTATTTTATGGCCTAATGAAACTTGAGGTTCTAAAATAGAAAGTAGTCACATAAAAAAGCCCTGCAAGTAAAACTTGCAGGGCTTTTTTATGTGATAAGATTTGAGCTCTAATGATTTAGCTCATTTTTAGTTTCTTTTGTATGTCGTGTACGTAACCTTTAAACTTCTTATCTGTATCAATTAAATCTTCTACAGTCTGGCATGCATAAATTACTGTTGAGTGATCTCTTCCTCCAAAGAAAGCTCCAATAGTTTTTAATGATGACTTAGTGTGACTCTTAGAAAGATACATGGAAATCTGTCTTGCCTGAACAATTTCACGTTTCCGCGTTTGCGATTTCACCATGTCTACAGGAACTTCAAAATACTCACACACCAATTTCTGGATGTATTCCATTGAAATCTCTTTGGAAGTGTTTTTGATGAAGTTTTTCAACATCTGTTTAGCTAACGCTAAATCGATGTCTTTTTTGTTTAAGGTTGATTGAGCTAACAGGGAAACCATTGCACCTTCCAGTTCCCTTACGTTATTATCAATGTTGTGGGCTACGTACTCCACTACTTCAGCTGGCAATTCAATACCATCTGCATACATTTTCTTTTTAAGAATTGCTATTCTTGTTTCAAAATCAGGAATCTGCAAATCTGCAGAAAGCCCCCATTTAAAACGACTTAACAACCTTTCTTCTAGTCCGGCAAGGTCTTTAGGTGCTTTATCTGACGACAAAATAACCTGTTTACCTGATTGATGAAGATGATTAAAGATATGGAAGAATATATCTTGTGTTTTCTCTTTACCTGCAAAGTTGTGCACATCATCCATGATGATTACATCCATTGCCTGGTAGAAGTTCACAAAATCATTAATCGTATTGTTCTTTAATGAATCAACAAATTGCTGACAGAATTTCTCACACGAAACATAAATTACCAGTTTGTCTGGCATGTTACGTTTAATTTCATTACCAATAGCTTGAGCTAGGTGTGTTTTTCCTAACCCTACTCCTCCATAAATCATTAACGGATTAAACGAAGTACCTCCTGGTTTTGCGGCTACGGCATAGCCCGCTGATCTTGCTAAACGGTTGCAGTCTCCCTCTATGTAATTCTCAAACGTATAGTTAGAATTCAATTGAGGATCAACATTAAGTTTCTTTAAACCCGGAATAATAAAAGGGTTCTTAATGTCTTTGTTTATAGAAACCGGAATTGGCATTGATTGAATCTTTGCCTCTGCCCCATTTCCATTACTTGGCATGTTGGTAGTATATGGCGACCCCGTATTAGAAGACTTATCCACAACGATGTTATACTCTAACCTTCCCTCATCTCCTAATTGCTTTTTAACTGTTTTACGAAGCAGACCTACATAGTGTTCTTCCAACCATTCATAGAAGAACAAACTAGGCACTTGTATGGTTAAAACTTTGCCTTCCAATTTCAATGCTGATATCGGTTCGAACCAAGTCTTGAAACTTTGGGTCGGTATGTTATCTTTTATGATTTGGAGACAGTTTTTCCACACTTCTGTACAAGTTTTTTCCATTGTTATTCTATAATTTGTTGGTTTACAGTGACGATACGAGCATAAAAAAACTGCTGTTTCGAGAGATCGAATATTCAAAAAATTATCAACAAAAAAAACTTAATTTTCATTTATTTGGTAACTCATTAGCTTGCAACAACCTACCCTTGTTAACCTGAATTTTTTGTGTTAATAACTATTTATTAACATCCTTTTTAATATTCCCCAAAAACATTACGTAGAACATCGGCTATCTCGCCAAGGGTTGCGTATGCTTCAACCGCTATCAAAATGTGCGGCATTAGATTCTCAGTCCCTTTAGCAGCTTCAGATAAATTCTTCAACGCTTTTTCAACAGCATTGTTGTCTCTTTCGGCTTTTAGCTTAGTTATCTTCTCTGTTTGTATTGTACGGATAGATTCATCTATAGTAAATACTTCGGTTATGCCTTCCTGTTCCTGTGTAAATTTATTTACACCAACAATTACCCTACTGGCCTCTTCAACCTCAACCTGATAACGATAAGCTGCGTTTGCAATTTCATTTTGAATATACTCATTTTCTATTGCATTTACAGAGCCACCCATCGCATCTATTTTATCTATATATAACTGCGCTGCCGTTTCAATTTCATCTGTTAGTGTTTCTACAAAATAAGACCCTGCCAAAGGATCTACCGTATCGGTTACTCCACTTTCAAAAGCGATTACCTGCTGTGTACGCAAAGCGATTTTTGCCGCAGCTTCAGTTGGTAAGGACAGCGCTTCATCATATCCATTTGTATGCAGAGACTGGGTGCCTCCTAAAACTGCAGCCATGGCCTGATTAGTTACCCTGATTACATTATTAAGTGGCTGCTGCGCAGTAAGTGTTGATCCGCCTGTTTGAGTGTGAAAACGCAGCATTTGAGCTTTCTCATCTGTTGCCCCAAGTTCCTTTGTTATTTTGGCCCACATTCTTCTTGCCGCTCTAAACTTGGCTATCTCCTCAAAGAAATTATTGTGGCAATTGAAGAAGAAAGAAAGTCGTTTAGCGAATACATTAATATCCAACCCCTTATCTAACGCTGCATTAAGGTATGCCTTTCCGTTTGCCAGAGTAAATGCCAGTTCCTGAACGGCAGTAGATCCTGCTTCGCGGATGTGGTACCCAGAAATAGATATCGTATTCCACTTAGGCACTTCCTTACTGCAATATTCAAAAATATCAGTAATGATCCTCATTGAGGGTTTTGGTGGATATATATACGTACCTCTGGCGGCATACTCTTTTAAGATATCATTTTGAATAGTACCGGATATTTGCTTAATGTCTGCTCCCTGTTTTTTGGCTAATGCAATATACATTGCCAATAAAATTGAAGCCGTAGCATTTATTGTCATAGATGTGGTGATCTTTTGCAGTTCTATCCCATCAAACAATATCTCTATATCTTTTAATGAATCGATAGCAACACCAACCTTACCTACTTCCCCTTCTGACATATCATGATCAGAGTCATATCCAATTTGAGTTGGAAGGTCAAACGCCACAGACAACCCCATCGTTCCTTGTTTTAGCAAGTAATGATAACGCTTGTTAGATTCTTCAGCGGTGGAAAATCCTGCATACTGTCTCATCGTCCACAACCTACCTCTATACATATCCTTTTGGATACCTCTGGTAAAAGGAAACTCGCCCGGAGTTTCTGCTAAAGGTTTTGCGGTAGTGTATACTTCCTTTATTTCAATGCCTGAAGTTGTGGTAAACCTTTTCTCTTTCATAATTAAAATAACAAGTGAATATCCTTTTTAATCAGATCTAATGTTAAATCATAAGGGTTATCGGCAATACCTGCCATATGCTGCAATATCTTTCTACTCAAATCTACTCCTTCTGCTTCGGCAGGTAAGCCACGGGCAGCATTGCTAACCATAGTTAAAGTATCATCTTTAAGCTTACGCACAACATCCCATGTTGCCGCACTTATATATAATTGCTGAGCTACATTATGCTGATATTCCGATCTTACTTCGTTAAGCAATACTGACTGAAGATCGACAACGGAAATGCCTTGCTGATGTACCCGTATTAATAGATTAGCAGGATTAATCCTATCAACAAAAACAATAAGGCGTTCATGCGCCTGAAGTCGTAACGGAAGTATCTGTAAATGTTCTTCCTTTTTAGGATCCGATGGTTTAGTTTCAACAGATTTTGTAACCAGGTACTTACGCAAATCATTTATAAAGAGATAATATCCGGCTGCAACAGTTATAATACCACCTGTAGCCAATATGGCAACTTCTGTTAAAAAGTTTTGTACGTTCATTCAGCTTTGTTTGAATACAGTAATAATTAGTATAGAGTCTCAGCAAAAATGTACAAATTATTTATATTTACGCCACTATTTGACATATTAAATGACGACATAGACGTCTCTATCAGAGATAGCTATAGCACGTTTGTAAACAATTATAACTAAATTTGTACTTCCTAATTTTTTAAGAATATGAGTAATACAGTAGATACAGCATTTGCACCGGTAACTTTCACAGAAGGCGCTGTAAAGGAGCTTTTTAAATTAAAAGATCAGCAAGAGATTTCTGAAGACTTCGGATTACGCGTAGGAGTTGACGGTGGAGGCTGCTCTGGAATGAGCTATGTACTAGGTTTTGATCAGAAAAAAGAAGGCGATCAGGAATTCATTATTGATGGCATTAAAGTTTTCATGCACAAAGCTCATCAGATGTATTTGATGGGAATGCAGGTAGACTGGCAGGATGGTTTAAACTCAAGAGGCTTCACTTTCAGTAACCCAAATGCAAATAGCACTTGCGGTTGCGGAACAAGTTTCTCAGTTTAAGTTCCTATTCTTTTGTAACATTATACATGGTCTCGTTGTCTTAACAGCGGGACTTTTTATTTTTATCCCTTTAAGAATATATTTCATTTGAAATGACCTATACCGAAAACGTACGACTAGCCCTTCAATCTATAAAAAGTAACCGCTTGCGCACCATGCTTACAGCATTGATTATTGCAATTGGTTTATCTGCATTAGTAGGTATATTAACAACTCTTGATGCTGTAAAGAAAAGTATGACGGAGGCTTTCTCTAGTATGGGAGCCAACGCTTTCACTGTCAGAAACAGAGGATCGGGTATTAGGGTTGGAGGCTCAGGCCAACGTCCAAAACCATTCAGATCTATCAAGTATGAAGATGCCATAAACTTTAAAGAAAGACTAAACACCCCTGCAACCGTAGCAATCAGTGTATTTGCTACAGGTGGTTCGACTGCAAAATATGGAGCTGAAAAAACCAATCCAAACATCAATATTCAAGGCATTGATGAGAATGGATTAAACGCACAGGGCTTCAACCTTTCGCTTGGCCGTAATTTCAGTCCTGCTGAAGTTCAATCCGGTAACAATGTTTGTATAGTAGGGAATGAGATCAGAACCAAACTTTTTAAGAACCTAGATCCAATAGATAAAATCATTAACGTTGGCAACAACAGGTTAAAAATTATTGGAGTTCTTGAATCTAAAGGCCAAAGTATGGGCTTTAGTGGCGATAGATCCGTTTATGTCCCTCTTTTAAAAGCAAAACTGATCAACACCAATTCAAATCCTTCTTATACCATTACCGTAATGGTGCCAAGTAATGACCAGATGGACAACATTATTGGCGAGGCCACATCGGAACTGAGAAAAATAAGGAAAGTAAAAATCTCCGAACCCAATAATTTTGAAATCACCAAAAGTGATTCACTTGCTCAAACACTATTCGAACAACTTCGAATGGTTGTATTGGGTGGTATAGCCATTGGAGTTATTACACTAATTGGCGCCTCAATTGGTTTAATGAATATTATGCTAGTTTCTGTAACAGAAAGAACTCGTGAAATTGGAATCAGAAAAGCCATTGGAGCCAATCCTTCAGTAATCAGAAAACAGTTCCTTATTGAGGCTGTCATCATCTGTCTTATTGGTGGCGCGTTTGGTATATTCCTGGGTATCGCTATTGGAAACCTAATCTCCTTTGCAATGGGAGGATCATTCATCATACCATGGGAATGGATTATGGGAGGTTTTGCGCTATGTGTTGGCGTTGGAATTATCTCAGGTTATTATCCTGCAAAAAAAGCTTCTAAACTTGATCCGGTAGAAGCATTAAGATATGAATAAAAAAAAGGGAAGATAACTATCTTCCCTCATATTGATTTTCGTAGTAAGCCTGGTAATTTCCAGAAGTGACATCAGAAAGCCACCCTTCATTTTGCAAATACCATTCTACTGTTTTCTCTAATCCTTCTTCAAACTGCAAACTAGGTACCCAGTTTAACTCATTTTGAAGTTTAGTTGAGTCGATAGCATAACGTAAGTCATGACCCGCTCTATCTGTTACGAAAGTAATCAGCTTTGCCGACTCCCCTGCTGCTCTACCTAGCTTCTTATCCATTATCTCACATAATAAATGAATAAGATCTATGTTTTTCCATTCGTTATGACCACCAATGTTATAAGTTTGACCTGTTTTAGCTTGATGGAAGATAACATCAATTGCACGTGCATGATCTTCTACCCATAACCAATCGCGAACATTTTCGCCCTTACCATAAACAGGTACCGGCTGTCCATTCTTAATATTGTTGATTGCTAATGGTATCAATTTTTCTGGAAAATGATGAGAACCATAATTGTTTGAACAATTAGACACTACGATATCTATACCGTAGGTATCATGATAAGCTCTTACAAAATGATCTGAAGATGCTTTTGAAGCCGAATACGGGCTATGCGGATCATAAGCTGTTGACTCAGTAAACATTCCGGTTTCACCTAGTGCTCCATAAACCTCATCTGTTGAAACATGGTAGAATCTTTTCTTATCATAATCGCCTTTCCAATATTCACGAGCCGCATTCAAAAGATTAACGGTTCCAATAACATTCGTCATCACAAAAGCTGTTGGATCAGCAATTGACCTGTCAACATGCGATTCAGCGGCTAAATGAATAACTGCATCGAAATTCTCTTTACCAAATAATTCATTTATAGCAGATGCTTCAGTGATATCTGCTTTAACAAAACGATAGTTTGGTTTATCTTCAATATCAGTAAGATTTGCAAGATTACCTGCATAAGTTAACTTATCCAGATTCACGATCATATAATCAGGGTAGTTATTCACGAACCTCCTTACTACATGAGAGCCAATAAATCCTGCTCCTCCGGTTATTAATATTTTTTTCATGGTTTATAGTTCTTTAGGCAGCCCAAGTTCTTCAGCTACCAGGGATGTTTTGTTCTGATATATCTTAGCAAGTACTGTATTTAACGAATCTCTTAAATCAAACTGAAGGTCTTCGTGTAATTTACTGTACTTACTTAGTACAGAAACTGTCGATTTAACAAAATAAACCGACAGTTTTTCATTAAACTTATGCAATGGCGAAAAAACACCATCATTAAAATCTATTGGAATATGTTTTAATAAATGGACCCTCAATTCCATTTCAGTAGTAACATCTTTAGTTACCTTAAAATGATGAGTGATGCTTCCATTTAACTTACGCATCTTCAATATTGTATCTTTTGACGTGAGCCTTTTGTTAGACAAAAGTTCGTTAACCGTTTCATCTATTGTGGCCAATAACTTTTCATAACGCTCTACCAGATCATGTTCATCTTCAAGCAACTTAAAGTGCAAATGTTCTGTTAAAACCTTATCCTTAGCAATTAGCCTGAGCAATAATTTATCTTTTTCCTTTTCAGGAAGAGACTTTATCTCCAGTTTAAGATCCTTATGCTCACTTAACAGCATCCTAGAATGGGTTGTCTTTTAAATACTTCTCCCAATTCCATGCCGACGACATCATTACGTCGATATCTAATTCTGCTTTCCAGTTTAAATCTCTGGCAGATTTAGTTACATCTCCCCAAACTTTTTCGATATCACCTTCTCTTCTGGCTCCGATAGTGTACTGTAATTTCTGACCAGTTGATTTTTCAAAGGCATCAATCACTTGCAATACTGACGATCCTTTTCCTGTACCTAAATTAAATACCTCATAATTTGAAGCTGCAGCATCACTTTCTAAACGTTTAATGGCTGCAACGTGTGCCTTAGCTAAATCCACTACATGAATGTAATCTCTTATTGCACTTCCGTCTGGGGTATCATAATCATTACCATAAACAGTTATAGGGCCACGTTTGCCAATAGCAGATTGTGTAATAAATGGAACAAGGTTCTGAGGAACTCCAATTGGCAACTCACCAATTAATGCAGTATGATGCGCCCCTACCGGATTAAAATAACGAAGTGAAGTCACTTTTAAAGAAGGAGTAACAGCGCAAGTTTCTTGCAAAATCTCCTCAGCTATTTGTTTTGTGTTACCATATGGTGATTCGGCCTTTTTTGTTGGAGCCTCTTCAGTTACAGGCAACACATCAGGCTGTCCATAAACAGTGCATGATGAAGAGAATACTAACTTAATCGAGCTATTAAACGCATTAATAAGATTAATTAGCGAATAAAAATTGTTCTTATAATATTTTAGTGGCTGTTGAACTGATTCGCCAACTGCTTTAAAGGCTGCAAAATGAATCACGCCATCTATATCAGTATTTTTAGCTACAAATTCAGTTACTTTAGCTTCGTCACAAAGATTAAGCTCAACAAACTCTGGCTTAATCCCTATAATTGCTTCTATTTGATCAAGTATTTTAGGATTAGAATTAGAAAGGTCATCGACAATTATCACCTCATATCCTGCATTGTGTAATTCAACCACTGTATGGGAACCAATAAAACCGGTTCCTCCAGTTACTAATATTTTAGACATTCTTATTAACGGTTATATGTTGTAAAATCTTTATGTTCTTTATCTATTAACGCTTCTTTTGGTAATGATTTAAAGTACTCGTAAGTAATCTTTAATCCTTCTGCACGACTTACTTTTGGTTCCCAACCTAAAATTTCTCTCGCTTTTGTAATATCCGGGCGACGTTGCTTCGGATCATCAACAGGCAAGTCTTTTAAAACTAGTTTTTGCGAAGTACCCGTTAATTTGATAATCTCTTCTCCAAACTGCTTAATTGTAATTTCATCTGGATTCCCGATATTAACCGGCATAGCATAATCGCTCAATAACAACCTATAGATACCTTCTATAAGGTCATCAACATAGCAGAAAGATCTGGTTTGAGATCCATCACCAAATACGGTTAAGTCCTCACCTCTTAATGCCTGACCAATAAAAGCAGGTAAAACACGTCCATCATTTAGTCGCATTCTAGGCCCGTAAGTATTAAATATTCTCACTATTCGTGTTTCCACTCCATGAAAAGTATGGTAAGCCATTGTCATAGCTTCCTGAAAGCGCTTAGCTTCATCATAAACACCTCTTGGGCCTACCGGGTTTACATTGCCCCAGTATTCCTCTGGTTGTGGATTCACACTTGGATCGCCATAAACTTCTGACGTAGATGCGATTAACATCCTTGCATGTTTATTTTTCGCCAATCCCAACAAATTATGCGTTCCCAAAGATCCAACCTTTAAAGTCTGAATAGGTATTTTAAGGTAGTCGATTGGACTAGCTGGCGATGCAAAATGAAGTATATAATCCAATTTACCGGATACATGAACAAATTTTGAAACATCATGGTGTGCAAACTCAAAGCACTCCAATCCAAATAAATGCTCTATATTTTTCAGATCTCCGGTTATCAGGTTATCCATGCCAATAACATAGTAGCCTTCTTTTATAAACCTATCGCATAAATGCGATCCTAGAAAACCGGCAGCTCCGGTAATTAAAATTCTTTTGCGTCCCATTAATTTATCAGCTTACGGCCTATACTGTTATAATAATATCCTAAATCGATCATTTTCTCAAGATCATATAAATTACGTCCGTCAAAAATAACCTTATTTGTTAATGTCTGTTCCATTCTATCAAAATCCGGATTTCTGAAAACAGACCACTCTGTTGCAATCAGTAATGCATCTGCACCCTCTAAAGCTTCATATTGATTACTTGAGTACTGGATTTTATCGCCAACCACTGCTTTTACGTTATTAACACCTTCAGGATCGAAAGCAGCAACAGTTGCACCATGTTTTAGTAGCTCATTAATAATGTATAAAGCCGGTGCTTCACGGATATCATCAGTTTCAGGTTTAAAAGCCAAGCCCCATAATGCAAAGTGCTTACCTTTTAAATCATTTTTATAGTATTTCAAAAGTTTATCAACCAAAACAACTTTCTGTTTTTCATTCACGTTCATTACAGCCCTAAGAATCTGAAAATCATAATTGTGTTCATCAGCAGCTTTAGCTAATGCCTGTACATCTTTAGGGAAGCAACTACCGCCGTAACCAATACCCGGGAACAAAAATCTTTTACCGATTCTGTCATCTGACCCGATACCTTTACGCACGGCATCAACATCAGCTCCAACAATTTCGCATAGATTCGCTACCTCGTTCATAAAGGTGATTTTAGTAGCCAGGAATGAATTAGCAGCATATTTTGTCAATTCAGATGAACGCTCATCCATAAATAGAATTGGATTCCCTTGTCTAACATACGGACCGTATAATTCTAAAAGTAACTTCTTTGCTCTTTCGCTACGTGTACCAATAACTACCCTATCAGGCTTCATAAAGTCATCCACAGCAACACCTTCGCGCAAAAACTCTGGATTTGACACTACATCAATCTCAACGGAAGTGTTTTCTGTAAATACTGCCTGAACTTTATCTGCAGTTCCTACAGGAACAGTCGACTTATTGATAATTACTTTATACTCCGTTACCAGCTTAGAAATATCTTTTGCTGCACCTAGAATATATGATAAATCTGCAGCACCATCCCCACCTGGAGGCGTTGGTAAAGCCATAAAAATAATTTGAGCATCTTTAATCGCCACTGCCAGGTCAGTAGTAAATACCAGCCTTCCCTGAGCAATATTTCTATGAAACAAAATATCTAATCCGGGTTCATAAATAGGAATCTCACCATTCTGCATTTTGAGCACTTTGGCTTCATTAACGTCGACACAAATAACGTCGTTACCAGTTTCAGCTAAACAAGTTCCGGTAACTAAACCTACATAACCTGTTCCTATTACGGCTATTTTCATATATTAATTTGGTTTTAATTTTATTGAAGTATCTTCGGCTAAGATAAGAAATAAACACAAAATGCTTTTGCTTTATAACCTAGCGATTCAACTTTATGGTTTAATTGTTAACATATTCTCCCTGTTCAATAATAAAGCCAAATTCTTTGTTCAAGGCAGAAAGAATATTTTCGAAAATATACAAAAAAAGATAGATCCCACTAAATCAAATATATGGTTTCATTTTGCCTCTCTTGGAGAATTTGAACAAGGCCGGCCTTTACTAGAAAAGATTAGAAATCAATACCCCGAAAAGCGAATTGTAATTACCTTTTTTTCCCCATCTGGGTATGAAATCAGAAAAGATTATGCGTTGGCTGATGGTGTATTTTATCTGCCACTCGATACTGCTAGCAATGCAAAAAAACTAATTGCAGCAATAAATCCTGAAATAGCAGTATTCACCAAGTATGAATATTGGTATCACTATTTCGAAACCCTTCATAAATCGGGAATTCCACTTTACATTATATCAGGTATTTTCAGACCAGATCAAATTTTCTTTAAGTGGTATGGTTCATTCAATCGCAAAATCCTAAGTTTTGTAAACTACTTTTTTGTTCAGAACGAAGAGAGCAAACAACTGCTTAGTCAAATTAACATTAAAAATGTAAGTATAAGTGGTGATACCAGATTTGACCGTGTAGCGGAGAATGCCAAATCCCCAAAAGAATTTGAACTTATCAGCAAGTTCTGCAACAACAAAAGCACACTTATTGCCGGAAGCACCTGGCCTGCCGACGAACGTTTGTTAGCACTGCTTATTAACAAAAGACCTGACTGGAAATTTATAATTGCCCCTCATGAAATAGACAAGGCACATATTGATGAGATTGTAAGGCTTGTTCCAACGGCAATCCGCTATTCTGAATTATCTGCTCAATCTTCCGAAACTCAAGTCTTGATCATAGATAACATTGGCATATTATCCTCTGTTTATCAATACGGAGAGATTGCTTATATAGGTGGAGGATTCGGCGTTGGTATCCACAATACTTTAGAAGCTGCAGCATTTGGAATGCCCGTAATCTTCGGTCCTAAATATGATAAGTTCCAAGAGGCAAAAGATCTCATCTCTATAGGAGCAGCTAGCAGTATTAGTACTGCGGAAGAACTACTCAGCGCTTTCGAAAAATTCACAGAAAATAAAACAGCCGGAGAAACTGCTAAGAATTACGTAAATACGAAAACAGGATCAACAGATCAGATCATAAAACACATCGCTCAGAACTTCTAGCTTACCGCCAATTCCACAAGTGCATCAATAAACTTTGGATTGTCATTTAGGCTTTCAACTAGTTGAACATGCTCACCACCTAAAGCCTTAAATTCTTCATGATATTCAACAGTAATTTCATAAAGCGTTTCCAGGCAATCAGCAACAAACGCAGGACTAAACACAAGCAAACGTTTTTTACCTTCAGCAGCTAATTTCTTTAACACATCTGTGGTATATGGTTGCACCCAAGGCTCTTTACCCAAACGAGATTGGAAGCAAACGGTATAATCTTCTCTGGCAATATTCAATTTCGCTGCAATCAATTTTGCAGTATCATGTCCTTGGGCAGAGTAACAAAACTTATTGGTATCGTTTAAAGTATCACAGCAATTGTCCTTTTTTAAACAATAGCTACCCGTATGGTCACATTTTAACAGCTGACGTTCCGGAAGTCCATGAAAGCTAAACAATACGTGATCATAAGTTTCAGGTTGATACTTTCTCGCATTTTCAGCGAAAACCTCTAACATCAATTCATTATTATGAAAAGAGCTCACAAACGAAACCGGTGGTATGGTTGTCCATTTACTAACAATCTCCATTACGTTTTGTATTACCGAACCACTACTGGCTGAGGCGTATTGAGGGAATAAAGGAATAACTTTTATGCTTTCAACCAAACCAGCTTTCATTTTATCTAAAGCAGACTCAATTGAAGGATTCTGATACCTCATAGCTAGTTCAACGTGATATTCATCACCCAATTTCTCTTGAACTAATGCAGCTTGTATTTTGCTATAGTACAATAGTGGAGATCCGTTTTCATCCCAGATCTCTTTATATAATTTCGAAGTTTTAGGGCTGCGAAAAGGAACTATCACACCTTTAACCAATAATGTGCGGTTAAAAGCATTGATATCAATTACACGTTCATCCATCAAAAACTGATCAAGATATTTGCGTACGTCTTTAACTTCCGGGCTATCCGGAGTTCCTAAATTCACTAATAAAATGCCCTTTTTTCCCATAATATGGCGCGAAATTAACTTATTATACTTTTATGTTCTCTCGTAAAAACAATAATTACTTTTTAATGATTAAGCAGAAAGCTTTTAACCTCTTCCATTAACCACATAGGTGTAGATGTAGCACCGCAAATTCCAACCTTATCTTTAGGAGAAAACCAGTTGAAATCTATTTCTTCAATGTTTGAAATGAAATATGAATTGTCATTATATTTTTTGCAAACATCATACAGTACTTTACCATTAGAGGATTTCTTACCTGAAACAAATAAGATTTTATCATAATTCACTACAAACTTTTCAAGGTCACCATAACGGTTGGATACTTGTCGACAAATGGTATCATTTGCTTTAACATCATATCCCCTATTGATAAGTTCATCCTTTATCTGATAAAATTTGTCTGTACTCTTTGTGGTTTGACTATACAGTGTGAATTTAGAAGGCAAATCAACATTATCCAACTCCGCTAAATCCTGAAAAACAATTGCCTTACCATCGGTTTGGCCTTGTAAGCCAACTACCTCAGCATGACCATGCTTACCAAAGATCAGGATTTGCTCATCATCATCATGTGAGTTTTTAATCCTGTTCTGTAGCTTTAAAACTACCGGACAAGAAGCATCAATTAATGTCAATTCATTTTCTAATGCAAGCTGATAAGTAGATGGAGCCTCTCCGTGAGCTCTGATCAGAACCTTCTCTCTCTTTAAGCCTTGCAATTGTTCATGATCGATAATCCTTAAACCTTTATCGGTTAATCGCTTTACCTCCTCATCGTTATGCACAATATCACCAAGGCAATACAAGTAATCTTCATGATCTAAAATATCTTCAGCCATATCAATAGCATAAACTACCCCAAAGCAAAAGCCCGAAGCCTTATCTATAGTAACGGTTAAATCGTATTCCATCTTTTTCTTGACACTAGTTAATGTACAAAATTACACAAAAAGAGTTTCATATCCTTACAACTTATGTTTACCAGATGTCAATACCTTAATCCAAAGCCCCTTTATTAGTAACACAAAAAGCATTACCATTTGAATCGGATGAAGTAAAACATTAACAAATGGATTCTGTGCAGTAAGAAACGAGATCATTACCCGGCTTAAAAAAATCAAACCTACAGGTAAAACCAAAAGTACCGGCTCAAAATTAAGCAGTACAGCTACAGGCCCGCCAATAACCAATAGCAGGTAAATCAACACGGCCAATACGTTACTTCCAAATGCCAGCAACAATTGCGATGAGACCTTATCAAGGTTCATCCTCTCGTTAAAGTAAACGAACTTATTGCCTAATAAAACTTCAGTTTTAAACTTCATCTGTTTCATTAACCTGGTAATTTCAATACCATCCAAATCCTGTTCATCAACCTGTTCATACCAATTATTCTTCTTATAACTATTGGCCTTAAAGAACATACATGCGGTATTAGTAGCAGCAAATATCTGTTGAGTGCTTAACCTCACCAATCTTAATGGTAAAAGATTTAATAAAACAAAGTCGCCTAAAGGATAAACCAAACGACTTAACAAACCATTAAGTTTTCGATTGGGAATTATACTGAGCAGATCCAAATCAAACACCTTAACCCTATAAATAAGATTATTTATTAGCCCTTTACTAATAGTGGTATTGCCATCCAAAAACAAAATATAGCTACCTGTTGATTTCGCAACTGCTTTTCGCGAAGTTTCAGTGTGTTTTTTAACAATGATCTCCACATTCGAATAATCCTGTGCTTCAATTGAAGTTACCAAAGCAGTAGGATCATCATCTGCATCAGATAAAGAAATTATAATCGAAACCTTATCCGTAAAATGTTTCCCATAATATCCAAGTTTGGGATTGGACAAGAAATTAAACAACGTTACTGAAACCCGTAACACAAGGAATACAAGAACAGCGTAAATAAAAATGATCATAAAGCCTTTCCCTGACTTTTAACGGCAGCTCCGTAGTGCTTATTGTACTCACTTTTCAGCAACTGTAAACTCACATATTCTTCAGCCTCCCAGCTAGCTAAGTAACTCCTGGCTTCCGGTTTCCGTTCACCAAAATAATCTGTAAGATTGGCTGAAAATATAGTCTGAAACTTCTTCTTTGATGCATTCACAACCTGCATCACTCCCTTCTCGAAACTAATACTACCGATATAGCTTGTATACAACTTTCCTTGCGGAAAAATAAGAACCAAATTATCAGGATTATCTAGCAGACCACCTGCATATATTAATGTTTGAACCACATCTTTCCCATTTGTTTCAGCAGCAAAAGCTCCTAAGTATTTTAAAAACCATAATTTCTCATAGTCCTCTTTTGTAACCAGCACATGAAACTGTTTCTTAAATAGCTTTTTATTTAAATAAAACATCAAAAAGCCATCCCACCAGCTAAAATGATTGGCTAATAAAAGTACAGCCTCATCATCTTTAATCTGAAGTTTATTAAAATTATACGAAGAAAAGTCCTTCTTTATGATATAAGCAACATACCAGGAAAAGAACTTAAAAACTATAGGGCTTTTTTGGGACTGGTACATCCCTCTAAAATGAGAAAAATTAGCTTTAAATGCAAACGGTTAGCTTAAATAGACCCTATCCTCTTCTCCTTCAACATCCATTACCACATCTACATGTTCTTTTAAAACCGTAGCCAACTGTAAACCAACAAAATCTGTTGCTATTGGGAAAATTTTATGACTTCTATCAACTAGTACCACTGTTCTAATCTTTTTATGTGGAGTATTCAGGAAAACACCAAGGCCATAAGCCAAAGTCTTACCACTGTTCAATACATCATCAACAAGTATGATTACCTTATTCTTCCAATGCGACTCATCTAAATCCGTATTGGCCACCAGTTTGGTATTCAATCTATCAAGATCAATCCTAAGCATTGTAATTTTAAGATCAGAAATTTTTGTCAACACCTTTTTTAAACGCAAGGCCAATTTATAGCCACGGTCCCATATTCCGGCCAGTACAATTTCTTTCTCATTTAAATTATCTTCCAAAATCTGGTATGCAATTCTGTTGATCTTTTGCTGTATCTGTTTTTTATCAAGAATAAGTAATTGAGATTCTCCCATCTGGTATCACATTGTTTATACTACAAAAAGAACCATTTTAAGGTTCATATTCAAACTTAGATTAAAATATTTTTATATCCCTTAAAAAAAAGTTTACAAATCGTGCAACGTTTAGCCCCCTGTTGCGTCTAATTAATAAACCATCATTCAAAAACCTAATATGAAAACATCATCTATACTTAAATCCGCACTAACACTTCTAATCTTTACAGCCTCTGTGATATCCCTAAAGGCACAACAGGATAAAGATGTTGCAATAAAAAACTTTAATGAAGTTTCAGTTTCAAGTGGAATAGACTTATACCTTACTCAAAGTAATTCAGAGAATATCCGTATCAATGCTCACCCAGATCTTATTAAAGATGTGATTATTGAAAAAGAAGGAAATAATCTAAGAATCAAATACAAAGATGGCGTTAACTGGGGTCGCATATTTAAAAATCAATCTATCAAAGTTTACGTAAACTACAAAACACTTACTGCTATATCGGCAAGTGGTGGCAGTGATGTATATACTCAAAACACGCTGAAAACAGACAGGTTATCACTAAGTGCATCCGGAGGTTCAGACTTGAAATTAGACGTAGTTGCTAAAGATGTCGAAATACAAACAAGTGGCGGCTCTGATCTTGATTTAAAAGGTAGCGCTACAAATATGGAGGTTTCTACAAGTGGCGGCAGCGATGTAAACGCACTTAATTTTGTAGTTGATTATGCAAAAGTAAGTTCAAGCGGCGGGTCTGATGCAAATATTTATGTTAATAAAGCATTAGAAGCAAGTGCCAGTGGAGGTAGTGATATAAACTACAAAGGAAATGCATCAGTAAAAAACAACTCCAGCAAAAGCGGAGATGTTAACCGAATAAAATAAAGTTTAGTTTAGTTTTTAGTTATTCCTGCCAAACGGATGTCTGGCAGGAATTTTTATTTTAGCTCGCCTTTACTTTTTATAAGGATAATAAATAAAGTTCGCCCCTTCGGGTACGATTACAAAAACACACATAAAGTCTTCAGGTTTTTTGTAGCTTTTAAGAAACAATGCTTTTTTATCCGGTTGGATAATACCTTTCTCTATAAACTCTTCGAAAGTAGAAACTTGTATGGTCCACTCCGTATTTAGTTCTTTTCTATCCAGAATTACCTCTCCAATATTTACAACGTACTGGTGAGCTATAAAAATAGGATTAGCGGTTATTCCTTCCACCATTATATCTACTGCAACCTCTTTAATAGAATCAGCATATAAATCCAAATCCTTTTCAAGGCTTACCAAAGGACTTTGCTTTTTCTGTTCTGGTTTTCCGCCTTCCGATTCCTGTGGCAATAATTCTTCTATATCCATTTTTTAATTATTCTCTAAATTATCTTGCGGTTTGCTACCTACAAATTTTAACAACACAACATTCTCAACATGCTGAGTATGCGGAAACATATCAACCGGCTTAATACGAACTACCTCATATTTTTCTTTTAACAAAGCCAAATCTCTTGCCTGGGTAGCTGCATTGCAACTCACATAAACAATTTTCTCAGCTTCCATCTCAAGTAATCTTTCAACTACGTCGGCGTGCATTCCAGCCCTCGGTGGATCTGTTATTACCACATCAGGTTTACCATGATCAGCAATAAAATCTCTTGTCAGGATGTCCTTCATATCACCGGCATAGAAAATCGTATTCTCTATTTTATTAAGCTCCGAATTAAACTTAGCATCCTCAATAGCTGTAGGTACATATTCAATTCCAACAACCTGTTTCACACTTCTCGCTACAAAATTGGCAATAGTACCTGCACCGGTGTATAAATCATAAACCAGTTCATCACCAGAAAAACCGGAAAATTCCTTCGTGATTTTATACAACTCGTGAGCCTGATCTGAATTGGTTTGATAAAAAGATTTCGCACCAATTTTAAACTTTAGACCGTCCATTTCCTCAAAAATGTAATCCCTACCCGCGTAAGTAATTACATCCTGGTCAAAAATGGTATCGTTCTTCTTTTGATTTAATATGTAAAGTAATGAAGTGATTTCAGGGAAGTTTACTTTCAGATATTCCATTAAGCCATCTACCTGTTCTTGTTCTGCATACGCAAAAACCACAACCACCATTACTTCTCCTGTAGATGAAGTACGTATAATCAGGTTTCTTAAGCTACCTTCATGATTACGCAAATCGTAAAAAGACAGTCCGTTTTCTAAAGCATATGCTCTAACGCTATTTCTTAATGTATTAGATGGCTCAGCTTGTAAATAACAATGCTGTATATCTAAAATTTTATCAAACCTAAGTGGAACGTGAAAACCAAGGGCATTCATTTCCAGGTCCTCATTTGGCCCTTCTGAATCCTCTGCTCTATCCGCCATATCTTGTTTATTTAACCAGCGTTTATTAGAAAACGTGTATTCAAGCTTATTGCGATAGTATTTATTTTCTGCAGAACCTAAAATTGGCTCCATTGCAGAAGTATCAATCTTTGCGAGACGCTGTAAAGCAGCCTCCACATTTTTATGTTTAAATTTCAATTGAGCATCATAGCCCATGTGTTGCCATTTGCAACCACCACAGGTACCAAAGTGCTGACAAAAAGGATCAACCCTTAAATCAGAAGCTTCATTTAAGCTTTCAATTACTGCTTCAGCAAAATTCTTCTTTTTCTTTACTATGCGAACATCAACCACATCACCCGGTACGGCTTTATCCACAAATATTACCAATTCATCTGCTTTACCAACACCCTTGCCTTCCTCGGCAATATCAATAATACTTAAATTGGGGATGATGGTTACTGTTCCGGCTTTTCTATTTCTACTCATTTGCCGCAAAATTAGATAAAATTTCAGACATACTGATCTCCGTCAGGTAATCAAACACCTTTCAAAGAAAAGAAAATGCAATATCAAACTCTACTTACCAAAAACTTTAAGGATTAAACCAAAAATGCCTTCAACCAGATTAAAGCTCATATCAAACTTCTCATCAACCATTACAGAAATCTCTAAAACCTCTTTACTCATAATATATTGACGTATATGGCCAAATATAAATGTTTTTATACCGAATACCAAAACGGTATAAGTTAAGGTTTTGTAAAGAAACCTACAATGCGGCCTTTACCAGGAAGGGAAGAAGTTCTTTCTGAAAACTAACGAAGTTCTTACGAACGTCAGAATCACTAACAGAAGTGAATGCGAATGAGAACACAATGCTCTTGCTGGCTTTTAACAAAAATGCAAGTCCCTCTTTACGCGATGGATTATTTTTAAAATGATCAAGCTCCAGATAAGCAGAAAGTAATAACGACTCCAACTGATCAGATAAATGCTTTAGAAAGTCTTGTGAGTTGGCATTCTCTCTAACAAAATCCCAACCAATAAACTCATTGCAAACCGTATAAGTAAGTCTGCATGTTTTCATTACAAGTGCCTTAAGATGCTCTTCTTCATCAGCAAACTGAGCTTTATTTTTTAAAATCTCATGAAGATTTAAGTCCAGATAATCCATTAGGATAGCATCAAGAATCTGCTCTTTACTTTCAAAATACTTGTATATAGTTGCCTTAGCTATTCTGGCTTTTCTGGCAATTTCATTAACACTTGTTTTATGATAGCCGTACTTTCTGAACAGTTCTTTAGCAGACCTGATTATACTTTCCTTTATTTTCTCTGGTTCCATTAATTACTTACATTTATAGTTTGCCCACCACGAAGTGATGTACTATAAGACTTTAAATTACGTACAGCTGGTGCCTTTTGCGGAGTTCCATCCAACAGTAAAAACTTAGCTCCTGTACAAGGATCAGTAGCAGTAATTCCGGTTGAATCCGGTACAACTGCACAGCCCCCATTTTGAGGGTTTACCGAGCTCGCTCTATCGAACGCCCTATAACCACTACCAACTGCAACTATCATCAAGCCCTTAACGCCTTGGTTACTTACCAATAATACACGATTCTTAGCTTTAATATTAAATTCCTGAACAGTCACATTATATTCCACGAAAACATTAGGAATCATTTCACTTTCCTTTCCGCAACTCAAAAAAGTGACCGCCAATAAAAATAACCCAGCTAATTTTTTAATCATTATATCAATGATGTTTTATATTGCTTTAAAAAGCGAGCATCGTTTTCAGAGAATAAACGTAAATCTTTGATCTCAAATTTAAGGTTGGCAATACGCTCAATACCCATTCCAAATGCAAATCCGCTATATTTCTTACTGTCAATACCACAATTTTCTAAAACGTTAGGATCAACCATACCACATCCTAAAATCTCAACCCAGCCGCTATACTTACACATCTGACAGCCTGCACCTTTACAGATTGTACAAGAGATATCCATTTCAGCAGATGGCTCTGTAAAAGGGAAATAAGATGGGCGGAAGCGAACTTTCGTACCCTCACCATAAAGCTCCTGAACAAAATAGAATAACGTTTGCTTTAAATCAGCGAATGAAACATTCTCATCAACATACAAACCTTCTACCTGATGGAAAAAGCAATGTGCTCTTGCAGAAATAGCCTCATTACGATAAACACGACCCGGCATAATTGCTCTAAATGGTGGCTTACCAGCCTCCATCATCCTTACCTGTACAGATGAAGTATGGGTACGTAAAGCAATATCACCTTTTTCGCCTCCTTTTTTAATAAAGAAAGTATCCTGCATATCTCTTGCCGGATGTTCTTCCGGGAAGTTCAAAGCAGAGAAATTGTGCCAGTCATCCTCAATTTCAGGACCTTCTGCTACAATAAAACCAAGTTTATTAAAAATCTCAATGATTTCTCGTCTAACCAATGCTAATGGATGGCGGGCTCCAATTTCAAACCCTTCACCCGGCAAGGTTAAATCTATACCGGCATCAGTTGAAACTTCTTCTACCCCACCCTGATCTTTCAAAGTCTGATATTTAGCTTCTGCCAGTTGTTTAAATTCGTTCAAAACCTTCCCCAGAGTTCTTTTCTCTTCTGGTGAAACGGCCTTAAACTCATCAAAAATATCTTTGATAATTCCTTTAGTACCAAGGAATTTTATACGGAATTGTTCTAATTCATCTGCCTTATCAGTTGAAAAAGCATTTATTTCGGCTGTATATTGTGTTATCTTGTCTTGTAACATGGCGACAAATATACAGCTATTTATATAATATATTTATAATGGCTGAGTCCAAAAATCATCATGAAGTATCACTCCATACAGAAAATGGACTCAGCCGCTTAATTTTATATTACGCCTAACGCTTTACCTACTTTAGTAAATGCAGCAATAGCTTTATCTAAATGGTGTTGATCGTGAGCAGCTGACAATTGTACGCGGATCCTTGCCTTACCCTGTCCTACTACCGGATAATAGAAACCGATTACATAAATACCTTCTTCAAGCATTTTCGCAGCAAATTCCTGCGCAAGTTTAGCATCATAAAGCATCACCGGAACAATTGGGTGTACACCTTCTTTAATGTCAAAACCAGCTTCAGTCATTTTTTTACGGAAGTAAACCGTGTTGCTCTCCAATTTATCTCTTAAATCAGTAGTTTCACTTAAAAGATCCAAAACTGCTACAGATGCACCTGTAATTGCAGGAGCAAGTGTGTTCGAGAATAAATACGGACGAGATCTTTGACGCAACATATCAATGATTTCTTTTTTACCTGATGTAAAACCACCTGATGCACCACCAAGAGCTTTACCCAAAGTACCGGTAATTATATCAACCCTATCCATCACATTGAAATGTTCATGAGTACCACGACCGGTTTTACCCATAAAACCAGTACAATGCGACTCATCAATCATCACAAGTGCTTCATATTTATCTGCTAAATCGCAAATCTTATCTAACGGAGCTACCACACCGTCCATAGAGAAAGCACCATCAGTAACAATAATACGATGTCTGGAATCCTTAGCGGCAATTAATTGCTGCTCTAAATCTGCCATATCCGCATTTTTATACCTAAAACGCTTTGCTTTACACAAACGCACACCGTCAATAATAGATGCATGGTTCAATTCATCAGAAATAATTGCATCCTGATCATTAAACAATGGTTCAAAAACACCACCATTTGCATCAAATGCAGCCGCATATAGAATTGTATCTTCTGTACCTAAAAATTTAGAAAGCTTTTCTTCCAATTCTTTATGCACATCCTGAGTACCACAGATAAAACGTACCGACGACATTCCGTAACCATATTTATCTATTGCTTTCTTAGCCGCATCAATAACAGCTGGATGAGACGATAGTCCCAAATAATTATTTGCACAAAAGTTGATCACCTCCTGACCAGTGCTGATCTTAATATCCGCTCCCTGAGGGGTTACAATAATACGTTCACGTTTAAATAAACCGTCTTTTTCTATTTGCTCCAGTTCTTGTTTTAGAACCGGTTGTAAAGTTTTGTACATATTTATAAATAATTAGTGCAACCAAAGTTATAAAAATATCATCTTGTGTAGGTAAAGCATTTAGATGACCCTTGCAAACTTTAACACAAAAATTCTGTTTAGTATTAACAACTAATCCGATATTTAAGCTTTAAACCCAATTAATGAAGAACATTTTTTTAACGCTATTCCTACAAATATGCACGCTTAGTCTATCAGCACAGCAGTTTAAGCTTGGGGGTTCAATTAAAGATACTGATGGACAATCTGTTCCTTTCGTATCTGTATACATAAAAAATACAACTACCGGAACATCGGCTAATGTTGATGGAATCTATTCATTAAGTATTCAAAAGGGAACTTTTACCATTGTTTTTAAAGCAATCGGCTATAAAGCATTAGAGAAAGATATAACTATCGAAGACAACATAACAGAAAACATAACAATAACCCCCGAAACCTATACCCTGGCCGGAGTAACCATAGATGGAAATGCTGAGGACCCTGCCTACGAAATCATCAGACAAGCCATTAAAAAAAGAAAAGAACATTTAACAGAGGTAAAAGCCTATAAAGCCGATGTATATATTAAAGGAGTACAAAAACTTGTTGGCGCACCAAAAAGATTCTTTGGACGAGACATTCAAAAAACACTTGATCTTGATACGAACAGAAGAGGGATTTTATACTTATCAGAATCAACCTCTACCTTTTCTTACGAACGTCCTGATAAGATCCATGAAGAAATGGTCTCTTCAAAAATTGCAGGCCGTAACAATGCCTTCAGTTTCAATAAAGCATCAGACCTGATTATTAATTTTTATGAGAACATCTTATTAGAGAATAAACTGAGCGCCCGTGGCTTTGTATCTCCAATTTCCGACAATGCCTTTCTCTACTACAAGTATAAATTATTGGGTGTTTCTACAGAAAACGGAGAAATCATTAATAAGATACAAATCATCCCTCGTCGTGACCACGACCCTATTTTTAGAGGTATTATATATATTAAGGATGATACCTGGCACCTTGTTAATGCCAATGTATACTTAACAAGTAACTCAGGCATCAACCTGCTCGATACCCTAAATATTTCGCAACAATTCCTTAAAACTGAAAACACATACATGCCTTCAAACGTAAACTTTCAGTTTAATGGCAATGTGCTTGGCTTTAAATTCGAAGGTTATTACGTAGGTGTTTATAGTAATTATAACCTCCACCCTATTTTCCCAAAAAACTACTTCACCGGAGAAATCCTCAAAATAACCAAAGCTGTAAATGAAAAAGACTCACTGTTTTGGCTTAACAACCGACCAATTCCGCTTACCAAAGAAGAAAGTCGTGACTACGTTAGAAAAGACAGCGTAGCCGCCCTTAAGGTCTCAAAACGCTATCTCGATTCCTTAGAGCGTGAAAACAACAAGTTTGGAATTATAAAGGCTGTGGTAACCGGCTATACTATAAATAATAGGTATGCCCAAAAGTATTACAGTTTTGATCCCCTTTACCGATCTATATTTTACAACACAGTTGAAGGTTTTGCAATTAAATACGGCGTAACCTATACAAAACGGCTACAAGACAGGCGCTACTATAGCGTACGCCCAGAATTCAGGTACGGATTTTCTAACAAGACGCTAACCGGAAACCTATCTGCAAATTATTATTACAACCCTATAAAACGTGGTAATATTAGCATGAGTGCCGGTTCGGGCATTTACGACTTAAACAATTTGGGATCGATGAGTCTTTTGGCCAACTCTGTTAACTCCTTATTTTTCGAAACCAACTTCTCTAAATTCTATAAAAAGGAATTTGCAAATATTGGTACCTCAAGAGAATTAGCAAATGGCCTATTAGCAACAGTTCTGGTAGATTACTCACGAAACACCAATCTTGTAAACACAACAACTTTCAAAGTAAAAGACTTAAAAGGCGAAACCTTTACCTCCAACAACCCTTTTACACCAGATACTGAAACTCCGCTATTTCCAACATACAAAGCATTAACGGTAACTGCATCATTAAACTATACTATTGGTCAGCAGTACATCACCCGCCCTGATGGTAAATTTTATCAAGGCTCAAAGTACCCTACAATTAACCTTACGTATAAAAAAGGTATAAACGAATTATTTAATAGTGATGTAGATTACGACTTATTGTCGTTAGAAGTTTCTCAAAACCGCATTAGTGCAGGTTTATGGGGTTATTCATCATTTGTAGTAGGTGCCGGCAAATTCATTAACAATAAGACAGTTTATTACCCTGATGCTAAGCATTTCAGAGGTAACAACTCATTATTAGGGCAACCGGATTTAAGGAAATTCTTATTCTTAGATTTTTATCTTTTCAGCACAAACCGTCAATATGTAGAAGCACACTTTGAGCATAATTTCTCAGGTTTATTAACTAACAAAGTGCCAATGTTGCGCAAGTTAAAATTAGAAGAGCTTGTTGGGGTTAGTTATTTGAGCCAGCCAATAAAAAGGAACTACACAGAGTTTTACTTTGGCTTACAACGATTGATTTTCAAAGCAACCTACGGCTTTGCTTATGATGGCAACAAAAGGGTAAATCATGGGTTCAGGTTGTTTTACGGATTCTAGTGGTTTGAATAGGTATCTGAGCACTGTAGGGCATCTAAGTATTGTAGGTATCTAGTATTGTAGGAATCTTAGTAGGATGGTAGGTATCTGAGTAGGATTCTAGGTATTTAGGGTAGTTATTTAGGATCGCAAATAAAAATAGCGCCTGCTTCATGATTATGACACAGGCGCTATTTTTATATTCTGATATTTATTAAACCACTCGTGATTCTGTTAAGCGCTTCGTCATCCTGAATTTATTTCAGGACCTCGCAAGCGCTGTTCCGTCTTTCTCTTGAGGGGTCCTGAAATAAATTCAGGATGACGTGATGCCCTCAACTATGTGAAAAACCTTAGATATCCAGTTTTTTACGGATATCAGAAGGGATACCTTTTTTATGTAATAAAAACGCAGTGGTTTTATATTTCACAAAGTTTTTAGTTACATATAAATAACCGTTATAATCGTTTGTAGCACCCCAAGAGTTCTTAACGATATAATATTCTTTACCATTCTGATCTTTAGCTAATCCGGTAATCTGCATACCATGATCATCAGTAGTTTGATAATCATCAAATGCCGCCTGACGTAAATCTACAGTGATTTCCTTTTCAGCTTTTGGACCATTAAACATTGCTTTTTTCTCTTCGTCAGTCATGCTGTCAAAGTCCTTTTCAGGAACGTAAGCAACACCGTTTTTCCAGCTAAAGCCTTTCTCACTAACATCAGTTGCCCATGCAACGCTATAACCACCTTTTAAAGCATTATCAATGATTTTAGTGATATCGTCCATTTGCACATTATATACCTGATCGTACGACCAGTTATCAGGAACCATCAAAACAGCTTTTTTGTAATATGGAGAAGTATTGAAAGATGAAAGTTCAACATAATCTTCAGGATTAATACCTACAACCTCTTTAGCAAAGCTTTTTGGAGTGTATTCTTTTCCTTCGTAAGTGAATTTTTCAGGAACTGCACCCATACAAGAATCGATAGTTGCAATATATTTAGCTTTCCATTTAGGATCAAACTTACCATCAGCTCCATTTACAGCTTTCTCTAAAATAGCTTTTGTTAAAGTGTTCATTCTATCTGATGATCCAGGAGATCCGTAATCATTACCACTATAAGCTTCCTGAGGTAAAGCACCATATTTAGCCAACATATTAATTACATCATGACATGCACCGCCATCGCCTAATGTTAAGGCACCATGCATACGCACATAATTGATTCCTTTTTCAACATAAACATTACGAGCAGTAAATAAATCGGCAATATCTACCGGTTTTTTGCCCATTCTAATCATTTCCGACTCTAAGAAAGAGTTGGTGCTGTAACTCCAGCAAGTACCAGAAGATTTTTGATTTTTAACAGAAGTTGCTTCAGTATTTATAACTGGTGTAAATTTAAAACTGGTTGCGCTGTTTTCGCTTTGGTTGTTTTTTAATGAATTTACAAGGTTGTCTTGTGCAAATCCAACAGTTGATCCAAGTAGAAGACTTGCTGTCAACCACAATGATCTCATAGAAGTGTTAGTCATTTTATGAATAATAAATTAGTTTTATTTGTGTTTTAAATAACGGTTACAAACTTAACAATAATCTAACTAAGGTGGTAAGTTTACAATAATGTTACAAGAAACACATGCTGGCCAGAGCATCATCTCCATTTTCAGTTATGGGGCCGTTGCCAGGGCGTTGATAGGGCGTTACTAGGGCCTTGGTAGGGCCAAACACCCTGTAAACGCCCTTACATCACCCAAACAAAGCTTAAACATATAGCCGCAGCAACATATCAATTCTTTTATTTTTTTACTACCTTTGCACCGCATTAAACGCCGTTTGCATCGGTATCAATGAATTATGAAAAAATTCCAGACATTACTTTACTATTGCTATAGTCACATAGCCGAGGCAGAACAATTTGCTGCTGATCATCTTACATTCTGCAAATCTTTAAACCTTGTTGGTCGTATTATTGTTGCCAACGAAGGATTAAATGGCACTGTTTCAGGAACAAAAGAATCATGCGACGCCTACATGGCAGCTATAAAAGCTGATGAACGTTTTGCTAAAACTGAATTCAAAATTGACAATGTAGAAGAGCCTTCATTTATTAAAATGCATTGCCGCTACAAAGCTGAAATTGTACACTCAGGATTAAGAGATCCAAACATTATAGACCCAAACAAGCAAACAGGTAAACACCTGGAGCCTGTTGAGTTTCAGAAAATGATAGATCAGGAAGATGTGATCATCCTTGATGTACGTTCAAACTACGAGCACAATCTGGGTAAATTTAAAAACGCAGTAACCTTAGATATTGAGAATTTCAGAGATTTCCCTGAAAAAATAAATGAGCTTGCTAAATACAAGGATAAAAAAGTACTTACTTATTGCACTGGCGGCATAAAATGCGAAAAAGCATCAGCTTTGCTTTTACACCATGGTTTTAATGATGTTTACCAATTACATGGCGGTATCATAAAATATGGTAAAGAAGCAGGTGGCGAAGACTTTGAAGGTAAATGCTACGTTTTCGACAACCGTATTGCGGTTGATGTAAACACGGTTAACCCCTCAATAGTATCTAAATGCTATAACTGTGGTACAATCACTCCAAAAATGATCAATTGTGCCAATCCAGAATGTAATGAGCACGTAACACAATGTGATGATTGCGGAGATGCTTTACAAGGCTGTTGCTCAACTGAATGTACCACCAACCCTCGTAAACGAGCTTATGATGGAACAGGATATTATGTAAAAGTTCCCCAACAGGTAAACGTTCCGAGTAAACAACTATCTTAGCTGTTGATGAACAACGGAATCCTTAAGCACATTATATTTTTTATCTTTTGTTTTCTCTCCGTTTCTGCCACAGCGGACGATATCAAAAGCATAGGGGTTCCTTACATTCAAAATTATCCTAAATCCGTTTATCTTTCAGGTAATCAGAATTGGTCTATTGCCAAAGGCAAAAACGGCGTTATGTATTTTGGAAATACACAGGGTCTTTTAACCTACGATGGCAAATACTGGCAACAATACGAAATGCCAAATAGGCAAATCGTACGTTCGGTTGCTACAGGCGATAACGACATCATTTATACCGGCAGCTTTGGAGAATTCGGCTATTGGAAAGTAGACAATAAACGCCTAAAATATACTTCCCTCATCAATCTTATTCCTAAAGAGTATAAAATGAACGATGAGATATGGAAAATATATGTGGATGGCAAACGTATTATTTTCCAGTCTTTCTCGAGTTTATATATTTACAATGACAACAAAATTAGTGTTGTAAAAATCCCTGCTTTCTTTCTGTTTTTACACAAAGTGGATAAGCGTTTTATTCTTGAAGCTTTAGGAAAAGGTTTGTACGAGCTTGAGGGCAATAATCTTATTCCGCTTAAAAACACAGGTGCTCCCCTTCCCGGATCAGTTCTTTCTATACTTCCTTATAAAAACGGCAGTTTATTAATTGGCACCAGCAAAGACGGCTTGTTTCTATATGATGGCGAGAAATACACACCCTTTAACACGCCTGCAAATGCTTTTCTGCAAACTTATCAATTAAACAACGGGGCTAAAGTACTAGGCAAATATTATGCTTATGGTACAATTTTAAACGGTTTGATCATTATTGATGAGAATGGAAACATTGTGCAAAGGATCAATAAATCGAGTGGTTTACAGAACAATACCGTACTTAGTCTTTATGCCGATGATGAACAGAACTTATGGACTGGTCTGGACAATGGTATAGATCGTATTGAATTAAACTCTCCGCTTTACTTTTATTTTGATAAAACCGGCTTGTTTGGCACTGTTTATTCGAGCCTTATTTATAAAGACAATATCTATTTGGGCACCAATCAAGGCCTTTTTTATAGTCCTTGGGTAGGCAATAAAGGTAATTCATTCAGCTCTTTTGATTTTAAACTGATTCCTAAATCTCAGGGTCAGGTTTGGGATTTGCAGATGATTGATGGCCAGCTTCTTTGCGGTCATAACGATGGTACTTTTAGTGTTAACGGAAACACGATTGAAAAGGTTACTGGTATAAGCGGAGGCTGGGTAATTAAAAAACTAAACGATAACTACCTTATTCAAGGTACCTATAATGGCTTGGTTTTGTTTAAAAAAGATCCGACAGGCCAGTGGAAGTTTGACTCAAAAATTAAAGGTTTCGATGAACCATCAAGATATTTAGAACAAGATGCTAAAGGCGACATTTGGGTAAGCCATGCTTACAGGGGTTTGTATAAACTGGTACTCAGTGCTGATTTTAAAACAGTTACAAGCACAAAGTATTACGATGAACGTAATGGATTGCCAAGTACCTATGGCATCAACCTTTTCACGCTCGACAACAAATTAATTTATTCTTCTAGCGAAGGTTTTTTAACTTACGATGAGATCAGCAATAAGTTTAGCAAGTACACTACCTTAAATAAAGAGCTTGGCTCTTTTGCCACATCCCATAAAATCATAAAAGCCGATTATAAGAAGTATTGGTTTATAAACCATGGTAAAATGGCACTGGTTAATTTTTCTCAACCGGGGAAAATAGAAATTGATTCCAATCGCTTTAGTGTTCTGGATGGCCGTATGGTTCAATACTATGAGAATATCAGTAAAATAAGCGACCATATTTACCTTATCAGTGTTGATGATGGTTTTGTTATTTACAATGAATTAGATTCCTTAAACCACAAAAAGATAGTTTTACCCTCGGTTTTAATTAGAAAAGTAGAGGATATTACAGATACTTACTCTATCCTTAGTGAAGTAGGCAATACAGACTCAGAAATAGAAATTCCTTTTAGCAGAAATAACATCAGGATATCTTATGCACTTCCCTATTACAGACAAAGCAGTATTAAATTTCAGTATTTTCTGAAGGGTTATTCTAAGCAATGGGCTGATTGGAGTACTGCGTCGCAAAAAGATTTCACCAATCTAAGTGCAGGAACTTATACTTTTCTGGTTAGGGCTAAGATTAATGATGAAACAATAAGTAAAGACACTGAGTTTGAGTTTACCATACTCCCACCCTTCTACGCAAGTAAATGGGCTTTTGCTTTATACCTAATCGGCATTGTTCTTTTACTAATTGCCGGTAAGCGCTTTTACGAAAGAAAACTAAAGAAAGATCAGCAAGCCATTTCTGATAAATTACAAACAGAAAAAGAAGAATTCCTAAAGAAAGAAGCTGAAGCAACTGAAAGACAAATCATCAAATTACAGACAGAGAAACTACAGGTTGAACTGGCAGGTAAAAACAGGGAGCTGGCAAACTCTGCCATGAGCCTTGTGTACAAAAATGAGTTGCTGCAAAAGCTAAGTCAGGAGATGCTGAAACTTAAAGATTCTAACGGAAAACCTTTGGCCGAAGAGCAGCTTAGAAAAATTCAGAAGGTGATTGATGACGGCATGAATGATGAGCGTGATTGGAATTTATTTGAGAGCAGTTTTAACGAGGCTCACGAAAGTTTCTTCAAAAAGCTTAAAGCCAACCACCCCGATCTAGTACCAAATGATCTAAAACTTTGCGCATACCTGCACATGAATATGAGCAGTAAGGAAATGGCCTCACTACTCAACATTTCTCTAAGAGGTGTCGAAATACGTCGATATAGACTCCGTAAAAAGCTTGATGTACCCCACGACAAGAACCTCGTAGAGTTTCTAATGGAGTTATAGCACTACATCATTACCTCTCATACCCCTTTTTCAAAGTTCAGATTTATGAAATTCTTTTGGCCTCATGTTGTAGGTCTAAATTTTGTTATGTTGGCATAGGACGCTGTTTTTAGCAAAACAAGTGGCCTATTTCGATTGTTTGAGATAGTATAAGTTTCTATGATGATGTATTAATGTTGAGGTGCTTTATTTGTTTTAACTCAAATACTCTCGGAGATTTATACAACTAACAACTAAATTTTAAACAGCATGAAAAGAATCTTTACAAAACTTTCTGTTTTAACTTTTTTATGTTTCTTTTTTATTAACGCAGCATCTGCACAAGATATTACTATACATGGTGTAGTAAGTGACGGTGCAGACAAGACCACCCTTCCGGGTGTAAGCGTTTTAGTAAAGGGAACAAAAATAGGTACACTAACAGATGCATCAGGAAAATACGCAGTAAGTGCTCCGGCCAATGCGACTCTTGTATTCTCTTACATCGGATATGATCCGATAGAGGTACAGGTAAACAACAGAACAACAATAAATATTGAATTGGCATCAAATTCACAAGAACTTGAGCAAGTTGTGGTAGTGGGTTATGGTACCCAAAAAAAGAAGGACCTTACAGGTTCTGTAGCTCAGGTTAAAGGTGAAGACATCGCACGTCAGCCAGTTTTATCTGCTACTCAAGCCATACAAGGAAAAGTTGCAGGCGTTCAAATTGTTAGCTCGGGAGCTCCTAACAGCTTACCAACTGTCCGTGTACGTGGTACAGGTACAATGCTTGCAGGCGCAAACCCACTGTATGTAGTTGATGGGGTAATCAATGAGGACATAAGAAATATCAACTCAAATGATATTTTAACGATGGACATCCTTAAAGATGCATCTGCTACTGCAATATATGGTATGCGTGCTGCAAATGGAGTTATACTTATAACCACAAAAAAAGGTAAAGCTGGAGATATGCAGATAGAGTACAATGCTACTGCAGGCTTTAAAGAAGCTGCAAAACTGGTTAATATGGCTGGTGCGAATCAATACGCAGGCTATCTTAATGAAGCAAACCTTTATTACGGAACCGGAGACGTTTTAATTACTCCGACAATGTTGCAAAATGGAGCAAATACTGATTGGTATGATGCTATTCTTAAAAGGGGTTTCCAGCAAAATCACAACTTATCAATATCTGGAGGTAGCGATAAAGGAACCTATTTATTTAGTGCAGGTTATTTAAGTGATGCAGGTATTATAAAAACCAATGATTTTAATCGTCTTACTTTACGTTCAAACAACGAATACAACATTACCAACTGGTTAAAATTTACATCAATGACATCTTTTAGCAGATCAGATGTTAGAAATGTAAATCTAGATGCATTTAATATCGCATACAGAGCAGCACCTTATGTCGCTTCTAAAGTGGATGGAAAATATGGTAATACTTCATTATCAAATAATATTAGTAACCCTTTGCTTAATCTTGAAAAAGAAAATAACAGGGAACTTGGAAATAGAATCCAAAGTAATTTCGCTTTAGATTTAAAACCTATTTCATGGTTATCTTTCAGATCTTCATTTGGTATTGATGGCGATTTTGGGAAAGTTACAACATACAATTACCGCTATTTAAATACTGGCCCTAACAATGTTTTCTTAACTGAAGGTGGTAACCAGGTGCGTCCGAACAGCGCATTGGCACTTGAGGATAAAACAACTACAAGATGGGTTTGGGACAACACAGTTACGGCAAACAAAACTTTTGGAGAGCATAGCTTTAATTTATTAGTAGGTACTACAGCAGAGGGTTTCAAGTTTAGAAGCTTTAAAGGATCAAGAACTGATGTTCCTGAGAGTCCAGACCAATGGTATCTTGGAGCAGGATCACCAACTAATCAAACCAATGATAATACAGGTGATAAAGCAACCCGAAATTCATACATAAGTAGATTTAATTATTCTTACGCTAATCGTTATTTATTAACGGCAACTTTTAGAGCTGATGGAACTTCACGATTCCCTTCACAAAACAGATGGGGTTATTTTCCATCTGTCGGATTAGGATGGAACGTTGTAAATGAAAGTTTTATGGCTAACCAAAGAATATTCTCTGCTTTAAAATTAAGAGCTAGTTATGGAAAGGTGGGGAACGACTTAATCCCAACAAGTACATATTTACCATTAGCAACAATAAACAAGCCTTACTTTTTTGATGGAAAAGAATACTTAGGGATTTCATTTGATAATCTTCCTGATAAAAACATTAAATGGGAAACTACCACAGAATACGATTTAGGTTTAGATTTCGGGTTCCTTGAAAACAAACTAACTGGAGAATTCAACTACTATAATAAGAAAACTGAAAATGCACTTGTTGCAATAAGAATTCCAGCTATTCTAGGTGATACCGATAGTCAATACACCACAAACGCTGCATCTTTTAGCAATAAAGGAGTAGAACTTGCTTTAAACTGGGCCTCATCTGTAGGTAAGGATTGGAGCTATTCAATAAATGGTAACGTTTCTTATAACCAAAATAAAATTACAGGTTTAAATGGTGGTCAGGCATTATTTGATGCCAATGTTGGTGGAACTTTTGTTACTAAATCTGACAACAACCAACCAATTGGAAGCTTCTTCTTGTTACAAGCAGATGGGGTCTTCCAAAACGCAGCTGAAATAGCAGCTTCTGCACAAAAAGATGCTAAGCCTGGTGATTTAAGATATCGTGACATTAGCGGAGATGGGGTTATTAATGATGAAGATCGTGCCTTCTCTGGTTCATATCAGCCAAAACTAACATTTGGATTGAATGGTAACGTAACATACAAAGCGTTTGACCTAAATATTGGCACTTACGGTACATCAGGAGGAAAGGTATATAATGGCAAAAAAGCTGAGCGCGAAAACTCAAAAGATAATCTTGAAACAAATGTAGCTAAAAACAGATGGACACCTAATAATCCAAGCAATAAGATTCCAAGAGCTAATCTAGACAAATTACCGGCTTCAACTTACTTCCTTGAAAAAGGTGATTTCTTTAGAATCAACAACCTTACTCTAGGGTACAGTTTGCCTAAAGAGATGATGTCAAAATACAAAATCCAGAAATTAAGGGTATTTGTAACTGCACAAAACTTAGCAACGATAACCGGATATAGCGGATTTACACCTGAGATAATTAGTGATAAAACTCTAAATGCAGGGGTAGAATCTAAAATTTATCCTACAACCAGAACTTTCGCTTTTGGTGTTAATGTTGGTTTTTAACTTTTTAAAAAATACGATCATGTTTAACATAAAACAAGTATTCATCATATTCATTGCACTAGTTGTAATATCTGGTTGCAAGAAGAGCTTTCTTGATGTAGAACCTCAAGGAAATTTAACTGAGGAACAAGCATTAAAAGACCCAGATGCAGCCGAAAAGATGGTGGGCGGTGTATACAACACCCTTTACATGGGTGGGTTTGACCCAACAACCTTTGGATTCCTTTTCGTACTGGCTACAGACGTCGCTTCTGATGATGGAGATAAAGGCAGTACCCCTTCAGATTTCGGATCAGCCGGAGAAATTGACAACTTCACATTTACTCCTTCAAACTTCATCTTCGACAACATTTGGAGAGGCCATTACACCGGTATTGCCAGAGCCAATAGGGCTATCGATATTTTATCAAAAAGTACTTTTGACGAAACAGTTAAAAATAGACTAATTGGAGAATCCAGATTCATAAGAGCACTTTACTATTTTAATCTTGTTAGATTATTTGGAGGAGTTCCCAAACTAATCAGAGTTCCTGAGCCATCAGAGGGCAATAATGAAGAATTTCAGACCAGAGCAACCAAAGAAGCTATCTATCAGATAATTACTGAAGATCTGCAATTTGGAGTTGACAACTTACCTGAAAAAAGTGGATCAGGAGTAGGTAAAGCGACTAAAGGAGCAGCCCAGGCTTACCTTGCTAAGGTTTATTTATACCTAAAAAACTATCAAAAAGCTTACGAATTATCAAAAGCTGTAATGACTTCAAATAAATATAGCCTTGTAAGAGACTACAATTTAATTTTCAGACAAAATGCAGTTGGAGGAGATGGAGGAAACAACAACAGTGAATCAATATTTGAAATTCAAACTGGATTAAATGTTGCAAAAGATGCTGTTAGTCCCCTATTCAGTAATGGACAAGGAGCCCGCTCTAAAGGTGGTTGGAACGATGTTGGTCTAGGGTTTAACACGCCTACTTCCGACCTTGTAAGCGCATATGAGCCTAATGATGTAAGAAAAAATGCTACCGTTATTTTCATAACTCCTACTTTACCTGCAAACAGTCCTGGAACAGTTCTTTGGGACGGTTTCCGTATCCCATCTCAAGATTCAGTGGAGAATTCAAGATATAGCTATAAAGCTTATCACAGTATCCTTAAGGAATCTGTGCCTTTAGATGGAGATAAAGATAAAAGACCTAAAAATATTCGCACTATGCGTTATGCAGAAGTTTTGTTAATCAATGCTGAGGCTGCTGCAAATGCCGGTGGAGATGCCCAAACCCCGTTAAACGAAGTACGTGAGCGTGCAGGACTGACTCCCGTTCCAGCCACAATAGCAAATATCTGGAAAGAAAGAAGGGTTGAACTAGCTATGGAGCAAGACAGATTTTTTGACCTGGTACGTCAGGGAAGAGCAGGAACAGTTCTAAGAGCTCATGGTAAAAACTTCGTAGATGGAAAAAATGAGTTATTCCCTATACCGCAAAATCAACGTGATTTAAGCGGTGGTAGATTGGCTCAGAATCCAGGTTATGGCAACTAATTATTAACACTTTTATAGCGAGTTATGAAAAATACTAAAATATCTGCAAGCGCTCTATGGTGCTTAGCATTAGCAATAAGTTTCAGTTTGGTACAATGTACCAAAGCAGAAAAAGATGATGACTTTACTCCCGGAGACCCACCTCCTGTGGAAGGTGGATTTGTTAATTCCTCAGAAATAGAACCCGCCAGTCTCGTAGCATACTTCCCTTTCGAAGATAACGTGGATGACAAACAAGCTACCGTTACTGGAGGAGCAATAAAAGGATCGGGAACTTTCACAGAAGGACGTAAAGGAAAAGCGTATCAAGGTGCAAATGGAGCATTTATCTCTTATGCAAATCCTGGTGCTGTTGGAGCCCTTACAAGTTTTACCGTTTCCTTTTGGATAAATACTCAAAAACATGATGGAGGGGCGCAAGGAGTTTTTGCATTAAGTAAAGAGGACGGCTCATTCTGGGGCAATTTCTTTGTTATCATCGAAGGAAATAATTCGTCGTCTGACAAAATGCTTACTAAACTACATTTTGAGAAAAATGTTACTCCGCCAATAAATAACGTTGAACAGTGGTTAGATTTACCAGAAGCACTTAGGCCAGATAACATGTACGGCGCATGGAGACAAATTACTTATACTTATGACGAAACTACATCAAAGGTTGCGTATTATGCCAATGGACAACGTATAACTATTGATGAGAATAATGCAGGTGCTATAGTAAACAGAACAGACAGAAAAGCCAATGACACAACTCCACTTGGAGCATTGGCCTTTAAAAACCCTGCTAAATTTGTGATAGGTGGTTACCAAAATCAATTAGGTGCTCCTTATGGAGGTGCTGAACCATGGATGCTTACCTATACCGGCAAATTAGATGAAATGCGTATCTATAAAAAAGCATTGACTCCTCAACAGGTTTCTGCCTTGTTTAAGTTAGAAAGTCAAGGACGATAAAGTTTACCACAACAATCACCATTAAAAAATAATGGTGATTGTTTTACACCTGATCAGTATCTCTGAAAATTATGAAAAAACACTTACTCCTTTTTTATCCATTTCTATTTTTACTGGTAAGCTGTAAGAAAAATTCTACTGTTGTACCCCCAAAAAATAATATCAAGGCTTTCCAGCATACATCAATTAGTATAGACGGCAAGTCTTCAACAACCGGATCGTTCAACAATATTGAGGTGAATCCAGTTGTTAAAATTGCTTTCTCAGAAAGCATCAGCTCTACTGATTTAGCGACTAACATACTTTTTAATGAAAGTTCAGGCGCTGGAATTCCCTTTTCGGCCACTATCGAAAACAACAATACTGTTGTTATTAAACCAACATCGAATTTATCAGGTATAAAAGCCTACAATATATCAATAGCAACTACACTAAAATCTACTCAGGGTGGCAGTCTCGAAACCGCTGTGAGCATTAATTTTAATACCGGCATCGACGATTCAGATAAGTTTCCGAGAATTACCGACGACGAGTTACTAACTAAAGTTCAACAACAAACCTTTAAATACTTTTACGACTTTGGCCACCCCGAAAGTGGAATGGCGCGCGAAAGAAACAGTTCGGGAAATACTGTAACTACTGGAGGAACCGGATTTGGAGTGATGGCACTAGTTACCGGGGTTAGCAGAAACTTTATAACAAGAGCTGAAGGGTTAGCAAGAACACAAAAGATCGTTAACTTTCTAAAAACTGCCAATCGCTTTCATGGTGTTTATCCGCACTGGCTTGATGGCAGTACAGGAACAGTTATTCCATTTAGTCAAAAAGACAATGGTGGAGATTTAGTAGAAACCTCACTCCTTATGCAGGGATTACTAACCGCAAGGCAATACTTTAATGGTGCTGATGTAGCGGAGTCTACCTTGCGTACAGATATCAATGCGCTTTACAATGCTGTAGAATGGGATTGGTACCGAAAAGATAATAGCGATGTCTTATACTGGCATTGGAGCCCTAATTACAATTGGGATATGAACCTTCCTATTCGCGGATGGAATGAATCTCTTATTACCTATGTTCTGGCAGCCTCCTCTCCTACGCACTCAATTCCGAAATCAGTTTATGACAACGGATGGGCACAAAACGGAGGTATGAAAAATGGAAAAAGCTATTTCGGAATCCAATTACCATTGGGCGAAGCCAATGGAGGCCCATTGTTTTTTGCGCATTATTCTTTCCTAGGTATAAATCCAACAGGCTTATCGGATGCTTACGCCAATTATGAAGTACAAAATAAAGCACATGCTTTAATCAATTACAACTATTGTAAAGCAAATCCATTAAACTATTATGGCTATGGAGAAAACTGCTGGGGCTTAACTGCCAGCGATATTCCATCGGGTTATACTGCTAGTTCACCAAACAATGACAGAGGGGTTATTGCGCCAACAGGAGCATTAGCATCATTCCCATATACTCCCGTTGAATCTATGCAAGCACTTAAATTTTACTACTATAAACTAGGCGATAAAATTTTCAAGGAATACGGTTTTGTTGATGCCTTCTCCCTGCAACAACAATGGTTTGCCGATTCTACCTTGGCAATAGATCAGGGTCCAATTATAGTAATGATCGAAAATTACAGAACTAAGTTATTATGGAACTTATTTATGAGCTGTCCGGAAGTAAAAACAGGAATGAAGAGCCTAGGCTTTACTAGTCCGAACCTCTAATAAAATATTGAAACACAAAAACGAGATAACACTCAAATGAAACCCTTTATTATGAAAACTACACACTTAATCGCAGTCCTCCTCTCTTTTTTCATGCTATCTTCAACTTCGAAGATTTCGGCTCAGCAAAGTGACAAAGCTAAAGTGCTGATTAAACCAGAACTCTCCATTAAAAAAAACCTTACCGATGATCAGTTGCTAGATCTGGTACAAAAACAAACTTTTAGATACTTCTGGGATTTTGGACATCCGGTTAGCGGTATGGCACGCGAACGTAGTAACATTTCTTTTGACTATGGCTCAGAAGTGGTTACAACGGGTGGTACCGGCTTTGGTGTTATGGCTATGATAGTAGCTGCCGAGCGTAAATTCATCACTCGTGAACAAGCTGCCGAACGCACAAAAAAAATAGTAGACTTTTTATGGAAAGCAGATATGTTTCATGGTGCTTTCCCTCACTGGTTAAACGGAGAAACCGGAAAAGTAATCCGCTTTAGCCCAAAAGATGATGGCGCAGATATCGTTGAAACTTCATTACTGTTTCAAGGTTTATTAACTGCCCGTCAATATTATACTGCAGATAATCCAGTCGAAAGCGACATTAGAAATAAAATACTTTGGATGTGGGAAGGCATTGAATGGAATTGGTTTACTCAAAACCAAAACGTTCTTTACTGGCACTGGAGCCCTAATAATGGATGGAGTATGAACCATCAGATTAAAGGATGGAACGAATGCTTAATCACTTATGTGATGGCAGCTGCATCTCCAAAATACCCAATCAACAAACGCGTTTACGATGATGGATTTGCCAACAACAATACTTTCTTTAATGGCCGTAAATTTAACGACATCACATTGCCATTGGGCTTTGATTACGGAGGTCCGTTATTCTTTTCACACTACTCTTTTATGGGGTTAGACCCACGTGGTTTAAAAGACAATAATGCCGACTATTGGGAGCAAAACAAAAACCACACGCTTATTAACAGAGCCTATTGTATAGAAAACCCTAAAAAATTTAAGGGTTATGGTACTAATAGCTGGGGCTTAACTGCCAGCGACAGTTGGGTTGGATATGCTGCTCACTCGCCAACAGAAGATCTTGGTGTGATTTCGCCAACCGCAGCTTTATCAGCTTTCCCTTATACTCCAGAATATTCTATGGAAGCTTTAAAACATTTCTACTTTGAAAAAGGCGATAAGCTTTGGGGCGAATATGGCTTTATTGATGCGTTTAGTGAAGACAAAGACTGGTATGCTAAATCTAACCTTGCTATAGATCAGGGGCCAATCATTGTGATGATTGAAAACTACCGCAGCGGTTTGTTATGGAAACTATTCATGAGCAGTCCGGATGTAAAAAGAGGTCTTAAAACCCTAGGATTCACAAGTCCTAATTTGTAGGTGATGGCGAAGCAAAAATATACAGCGATGTTCCTGATGCTTTTTCTAAGCATTGGGGCATTTGCTCAAAAAAAACAACTTACTTATTGTAATCCAATTAACCTGGATTATGGCTATACTCCTATTCCTAATTTTGCTACCCAAGGAAAACACAGGGCCACAGCCGATCCGGTTATTGTTACTTACAAAGGGGATTATTATTTGTTCTCTACCAATCAATGGGGTTATTGGTGGAGCAGCGATATGAATAACTGGAAGTTTGTTTCTAAAAACTTCTTAAGGCCAGAACATAAGGTTTATGATGATCTTTGCGCCCCATCAGTATGGGTACAAGGCGACACCATGCTTGTTTTTGGATCTACTTATTCTAAAAACTTTCCAATCTGGATGAGTACAGATCCTAAAAAGAATGAATGGAAAGAAGCTGTTCACGAGTTTGAAATTGGTGGATGGGACCCGGCTCATTTTGTTGATGACGACGGCAAGCTATACATGTACAATGGTAGTAGCAACAGCTATCCTCTATATGGAATTGAACTAAACCGTAAAACATTTGCGCCAATTGGCACTCGTAAAGAGCTCCTTCTGTTAAATCCAGAGCGTTTTGGATGGCAGAGGTTTGGCGAGTATTTAGACAACACCTTTTTAGATCCTTTTATGGAAGGTGCATGGGTAACAAAACACAATAGCAAATATTACCTTCAATATGGTGCTCCGGGAACAGAATTTAGTGGTTATGCAGATGGCGTAGCAGTTGGACCTACCCCATTGGGGCCATTTGAACATCAGTCGACACCTTTTTCATGGAAACCTGGTGGCTTTGCCCGTGGTGCAGGTCATGGTGCTACTTATCAGGATAAGTGGAACAATTACTGGCATGTTTCTACCATTGCCATCTCAGTAAAAAACAACTTTGAACGCCGTTTGGGTATCTGGCCAGCCGGATTTGATAAAGACGACGTAATGTATATGGATGCTGCCTTCGGCGATTATCCTCATTATTTACCTACCGAAGCTCAGGATCATTTAAAAAGTGGCTTTACAGGATGGATGTTATTAAACTACAACAAGCCTGTAACCGTATCATCAACACTTGGATCATTCTATGCAAATAATGCTGTTGATGAAAGCATTAAGACTTATTGGAGTGCAAAAACAGCGGATAAAGGCGAATGGATTCAAACAGACCTTGGCAACGTGTCGACTGTAAATGCAGTACAGATTAACTACGCAGATCAGGATGCTGAATTTCTTGGTAAGCGACTAGACATTTATCATCAATACAAACTTTGGTACTCTACTGATGGTGTTAAATGGAAAATTTTAAAGGACAAAAGCGCCAACAAAACTGATGTTCCTCATGATTATGTTGAGCTGGAACAGCCCGTTAAAGCACGATACGTAAAACTGGAAAACATACATATGCCTACCGGTAAATTCGCCATTAGCGGTTTAAGGGTTTTCGGTAATGGAAACCAGTCGGCGCCAAAAAGCGTCAAAGACTTTGTGGTACTAAGAACTGAAAAAGATAAGCGCAGTGCCTGGTTAAAATGGGCTCCTGTAGAAGATGCTTATGCTTACAACATCTACATAGGCACTGAACCCGACAAGCTTTACAATTGCATTATGATACATAATACCAATGAATACTGGTATAAAGGGATGGACAAAAATAAAACTTACTATTTTAGCATTGAAGCAATTAATGAGAGCGGAGTCGCTCCAAGAACAGAGGTTGCAAAAGTTAATTAGAAAAACACATTATGAAACATCACTTCTATTTCCGCCTGCTTTTTGTATTACTGGTAAGTCTGTCTGTTAACTCATTTGCCCAGAATAGACCTTTCTGGAATGATATCCAGAAATTTAAACATCAGGATAGCCTATCAATGCCCGCTAAAAACAAAGTTGTATTTGTGGGCAGCTCTTCGTTTACAAGGTGGGATGATCTGGAAACCGTTTTCAAAGATTACCATGCTATTAACCGTGGCTTTGGCGGTTCAACACTTGAGCAGGCTAATGAGTACATCAACGAACTTGTATTCGCTTACAAACCTAAGCAGGTGGTAATTTATAGTGGAGAAAATGACATAGCCGAAGGAGCTAACGCAGAGCAAACTTATAACAGGTTTATCACCTTTTATACTAACCTACGCAAAGGTCTTCCAAAGGCAAACATCATCTACATTTCTATGAAACTAAGTCCATCAAGGGCAAAGTTTGCAGACAATGTAAATAAAGCAAACACCAGGATAAAAGATTACATCGGCAAGCAAAAAAATGCCCGCTTTATAGATGTAAACTCAAAAATGCTGGATAGCAATGGTGCTCCAAGGCCGGAACTGTTTGTGGATGACATGCTACACATGAAACCAGAAGGGTATGCCATCTGGATAAAGGAAATAACACCCTATTTAAAGAAATAATACTATGAAAATATCGCACTTACTATTCTTATCTATATTTTTCTGTACCAGTACAACATTTGCACAACAGAAAACCAAAGTTTCCGCTCCTGATCAAAAGATGAATGCTTTTATCAGTAATCTATTATCTAAAATGACTTTAGATGAAAAGATAGGTCAACTTAATTTACTAACCGGTGGTGAAGCAACCACAGGATCGGTAGTAAGTACAGATGTTGAAAGTAAGATAAAGAAAGGCCAGGTAGGTGGTATGTTTAGCTTTACAACACCGCAAAAAATCCGTAAGGCACAAGAGATTGCTGTAAATCAGAGCAGGCTTAAAATTCCTATCATTTTTGGGCAGGATGTGATCCACGGATATAAAACTACCTTCCCCATTCCATTGGCATTGTCTTGTACCTGGGATATGTCGTTGATACAAAAAACAGCCCGTATAGCCGCTATTGAAGCCACTGCTGATGGCTTAAACTGGACTTTCTCTCCAATGGTTGATATTTCAAGAGACCCTCGTTGGGGAAGAATCTCTGAAGGATCAGGAGAGGATACTTATTTGGGCAGCCAAATTGCCAAGGCTATGATTAAAGGTTATCAGGGAGATGATCTTTCTAAATACAACACCATGATGGCTTGTGTAAAACACTTTGCTTTATATGGTGCAGCTGAAGCTGGAAGAGATTACAACACTACAGACATGAGTTTGGACAGAATGTATAACGAATACCTTCCTCCTTACAAAGCTGCTATTGATGCTGGTGCCGGAAGTGTGATGACTTCGTTTAATGATATAAATGGTGTGCCTGCCACTGCTAACAAGTGGTTAATGACTGATTTATTGCGTAAACAATGGGGTTTTAAAGGTTTCGTAGTTACCGACTACACTGCCGTAAATGAACTAATAGATCATGGCTTGGGTGATTTGCAAGCTGTATCTGCTTTATCATTAAACGCAGGTGTTGATATGGATATGGTTGGAGAAGGATTTTTAACTACCCTAAAAAAATCGGTACAGGAAGGAAAAGTAAAAACACAACAAATTGATAATGCTTGTCGCCTTGTGTTAGAAGCTAAATATAAGCTGGGTTTATTTGAAGATCCTTACCGTTACTGCAACGAGGAGCGTGCAAAAACAGAAATACTTAAACCAGAGAATTTACAATTTGCTCGTGAAGCTGCAACTCAATCATTCGTATTGTTAAAAAACGACAATCAAACATTGCCCCTTAAAAAAACGGGTACAGTTGCTTTAATTGGGCCTTTGGCTAATACAGGTTCTAATATGCCTGGTACCTGGAGTGTAAATAGTGATTTAGCCAATACTTCGTCTCTTTTAGATGGAATGAAAGCTAATTTGGGTTCAGACGTTAAAATATTACACAGTTTAGGTTCTAACTTATTAGCCGACGAAGAGTATCAAAAAAGAGCTACTATGTTTGGTCGTGATATTCCAAGAGACAATCGTCCGGAAGAAGAAGTGATCAAAGAAGCTGTTGATATAGCTAAACAAGCTGATGTTGTTATTGCTGCTCTTGGTGAAAGCTCAGAAATGAGTGGAGAAAGCTCTAGCCGTACCGATTTGGAAATTCCACAGGTTCAAAAACGTTTACTACAAGCTTTACTTAAAACAGGAAAACCTGTTGTATTGGTTCTATTTACTGGCCGTCCATTAGTTTTAAACTGGGAGAACCAAAATGTTCCGGCAATACTTAATGTTTGGTTTGGTGGTACAGAAGCGGCAAAAGCCATTACTGATGTATTATTTGGTGATGTCAATCCTTCAGGAAAACTGACTGCTACTTTCCCTCAGAATGTTGGTCAAATACCTTTGTACTATAGTCATAAAAATACTGGCCGTCCGTTAGAAGATGGCAAATGGTTTTCTAAATTCCGCTCTAATTACATCGATGTGAGCAATGATCCTTTGTATCCTTTTGGTTATGGACTGAGCTATACCACCTTTGATTATAGTGATATAAAACTAGATAAGAGCAGCTTTAAAGCTGGCGAAACCATCAACGCAAGTGTTGAGGTAAAAAATACAGGAACTAGAGAAGGAAAAGAAGTAGTTCAGTTTTACATCAGAGATCTTGTTGGTAGTTCTACCCGTCCGGTTAAAGAACTAAAGCATTTTGAAAAGATCAGCTTAAAAGCTGGGGAGAGCAAAACAGTTACTTTCAAAATTACTGTAGATGACTTGAAATTCTTTAACTCTGATTTGAAATTTGTAGCAGAACCTGGAGATTTTAAAGTGTTTATCGGCACAAATTCAAGAGATGTAAAAACGAGTCAGTTTAGATTAAGATAACTATTATCAATCGAGTAAGAATAGGGTATTATAGGAGTTTTGTAGGACTATTAAAGGACAAATAGTCCTACAAAACTCCTATAATACCCATAAAAAATACATAAATAAGTCTTTTTCAAATACAATCCCATTCTCCAAAACCTATAAAATTTCATAGTTTAGTATCATGAACAGGATTAAATTAACCACGCTTATGGTTTTGCTATTTGGTTTGAATAGTAAAGCGCAAGATTTCAAGAAGTATGAATCGGGGAGTTTTATTAAAGGGAAGGATAGCATTTCCTATAGAGTTCTGTTTCCTGAGAATTTTGATGCAAATAAGAAATACCCAATCCTGTTCGTTTTACATGGAAGTGGAGAAAGAGGCAACGACAATGAGAAACAGCTAACTCATGGTGGTAAGTTGTTTTTAAAAGAAAGTGTTCGTAAAAAGTTCCCCGCTATAGTCGTATTCCCTCAGTGTAGCAATGATAGCTTTTGGGCAAACGTTAAATTTGAAAGCAATGATGGTTCCAAGCGAGAATTTAATTTTGAAACCGGAGGTAAACCGACGAAAGCCATGCATGCACTGCTAGGCATGATAGATAACTTTTTGGATAAACCTTATGTTGACAACAAAAAGGTTTACATAGGTGGCCTATCTATGGGAGGTATGGGTACTTACGAATTGTTAAGACGTAAACGCAAAACATTTGCCGCCGCTTTTTCTATTTGCGGAGGAGACAACATAGCCAATGTTCAGAAGTATAAAAAAGTTCCCCTATGGATTTTTCATGGAGAAAAAGATGATGTAGTACCTGTAGTACTATCTACTTCAATTGCGGATCAATTAAAAGTATTGGGACAAACTCCAAAAATAACATTGTATCCTGAAGCGAATCACAACAGTTGGGACTCTGCCTTTGCAGAGCCTGAACTGTTGCCATGGTTATTATCTAACCAGAAATAATGGGTTTTTATATGGCAGAATTTATTCTGCCATATTGTGATAAACTGCTTGAACGTCATCGTCCTCTTCCAGTTTATCTATTAGTTTCAGTACATCTGCAGCCTGTTCTTCGGTCACTTCATGACTAGATAAAGCGATACGTTCCAGTTTAGCACTTTTTAATTCGAGGCCTTTTTCTTCCAATGCTTTTTGCAGCGTTCCAAAGTTTTCAAAAGGACCTTGTGCTACCGCAATATCATTACCCTCTTCATCAGCCTCCACATAAAGTTCTTCCAGTCCGGCATCAATCAATTCAAACTCCAGTTCTTCCAAATCAAGGTTCTCAGGAGGAACAAATCTGAATATTGATTTTCTGTTAAACACAAAATCCAGTGAGCCTGTTTTACCTAAAGTGCCATTTGTTTTATTGAAATAGCTACGCACATTCGCAACTGTTCTGTTGGTGTTATCAGTAGCCGTCTCAACCAGTACAGCTACACCATGTGGTGCATAACCTTCATAAACAATCTCTTCATAATTGGCCATGCTTTTATCAGAAGCCCTTTTAATAGCAGCCTCTACACGGTCTTTTGGCATATTTACCGCTTTAGCATTTTGCATTGCAGTACGTAAGCGTGAATTTGTTTCGGGATGAGGCCCAGCATCTTTTACCGCCATCACGATATCTTTACCTATCCTGGTAAATTGTACGGCCATTTTGGCCCAACGTTTAAATTTTCTTTCTTTTCTGAACTCAAATGCTCTTCCCATTTTTTTTGTTGTTATTTATTTCTTAGGCTCTTTATTTACCGTATCCTAGTTCAAAACCACTGGTTAAGGTTCTAGTCAAATCCGTCATCTTGAAGCAAACTCACCATCCTAAATCAAATCCGTCATCCTGAATTTATTTCAGGACCCCGCACCTACAAATCCGCTTTTCTCTTGCGAGATCCTGAAATAAATTCAGGATGACGGAAACAAGGGGTGAGAATAACGGAAGCGGGACACCAGATATACACACGGTATCAATAAGCGCACTAAATTTATATTTATTTTTTTAAATTATTAATCATTTCTATTGCAAGCCTTTCAAGATTAAACTCTGGCTTCCATCCCCATTCTTTCACTGCATAACTATCGTCAATAGATCTAGGCCAGCTATCTGCTATATTTTGGCGAGGGTCATTTTCGGCGTAAGTTAATGTAAATTCTGGAATATGTTTTCTGATCTCAGCCGCTAAAATCTCGGGTGTAAAACTTACTCCTGCAAAATTATAGCTGGAGCGAATCGTAATTTTTGAAGCATCGGCATCCATCAATTCTATTGTTCCACGGATTGCATCATCCATATACATCATTGGCAACTCTGTTGCAGCATTTAAAAATGATGCGTAAGTACCTTTTTTTAATGCATCATGAAAAATGTGAATAGCATAATCTGTAGTTCCTCCACCCGGTGCAGCCTTCCAGCTTATTAAACCGGGATAGCGAATACTGCGCACATCTAAATTATATTTTTGGTGATAATATTCGCACCAGCGCTCTCCTGCAAGTTTACTAATTCCGTAAACCGTGTTAGGATCCATTACACAAAACTGAGGTGTATTGTCTTTAGGTGAATTTGGCCCAAACACAGCGATAGAACTTGGCCAGTAAACTTTTGCCGTTTGATAGGTAATTGCCAGATCTAAAATATTAAGTAATCCATTCATATTTAGATCCCAGGCAAGCTTAGGGTTTTGCTCTCCTGTGGCCGACAATAATGCCGCCAGCAAATAAACCTGCGTAGGTTTATACCTCTGAAAAATAGACTTCAAAGTATCTTTTTCCAGAACATTTACAAATTCAAAAGGCCCGGAGTTTTTGATATCATAGTCGGGTCGGCGAATATCGCAGGCAACTACATTTGACTCTCCATACACTTTGCGTAGAGCCGTTACCAGCTCAGTGCCTATCTGACCGTTAGAACCTAATACTACTATTTTCTCTGCCATGACTGACTTGGATTTTGACAAAAGTAAATAATTGAACAATCCTATTCAAAAATGTTTACTGCAATAACCATTTTCACTTGCCTAAAACCCTAAATACAGATACTCAAAGAGATGGATTTTCGTTAATTTTAAAACTGCCTTTATTAAGTAACAAAAACATTATATATTTACTTTAATTGTGTATTTAGAACACTAACTATTTATTTTTTCTTAATATTACAAAACAAAACACACTTAGAATACACCAAAACACCTAAACCGCCAAATATGGACAGACGAGAAGCAGTGAGGAATATGGCCTTCCTAATGGGAGGAGCTTTATCTGCAACTACGATAGGAGTATTTCTTGATAGTTGCAACTCACCATCTACTAAAACCAAAGGCAACTTATTTGCCGATGACCAGCTTAAGCTGATTACCGAAGTTGCCGACATCATTATTCCTACCACAAGTTCGCCAGGTGCAAAGGCGGCGGGTGTGGGCCCATTTATCGCATTAATGGTAAAAGATTGTTATCCTGAGGATGCTCAAAATGCATTCGTAAAAGGCTTAGATGATCTTGAAAAACAATCTAAAGACCAGTTTAAAAAATCTTTCCTGGAGATTTCTCCTGAGCAACGCACACAATTGCTGAGCAAACTTAGAGAAGAGACTATTGCCGCTACCAAAGCAGAGCAAGAAACTCTTGATAAGCAAAAAGAAGCAGATGCAGCAAAACAAAAAGGTTTTGCATCAATCCTACCGAAGGAAAAGCCGAAAACAGAACCACGTTTCTTCTCTATCATCAGAGATTTAACCTTACTAGGTTATTTCACTTCTGAGATTGGAGCAACTAAAGCAAAGGCTTTCGTTGAAATCCCTGGCCGTTATGATGGTTGCGTGGATTTAAAACCAGGTCAAAAAGTTTGGGCATAAACCTTTTATAGCATTAAAATGAGCAATTTAAATACTAAAGCGACAGCTAATAATACATATGATGCCATTGTTGTAGGATCGGGAATTAGCGGCGGTTGGGCAGCAAAGGAACTAACAGAAAAGGGCTTAAAAGTTTTATTACTTGAAAGAGGAAGAAACATTGAGCACATAAAAGATTATACTACAGCTACCAAAAAGCCATGGGAATTTGAACACCGTGGCAGAATAACGGAAGCGCAAAAAGAAACACATCCGGTACAAAAAAGAGATTACCCATACTCGGAATTTAATGAGAGCTATTGGGTTAATGACCTTGAATGCCCATACACAGAAATTAAACGTTTCGATTGGTACCGTGGATTCCACGTAGGTGGAAAGTCATTAATGTGGGGCAGACAGAGCTATCGTTTTAGTGACCTTAACTTTGAAGACAACCTTAAAGACGGTCATGGTGTAGACTGGCCTATCAGATATAAAGACCTTGCTCCGTGGTACGATTATGTAGAGAAATTTGCAGGTATCAGTGGACAAGTAGAGGGCTGGCCGGCATTACCTGACGGGCATTTTTTGCCTCCAATGGAGATGAACTGTGTTGAGAAAGATGTAAAGAAACGTATTGAAGATAAGTGGAAAAAGTCGAGAATCATGACAATTGGCCGCACAGCCAATTTAACTGTTCCTCATGGAGGAAGAGGATCTTGCCAATACCGTGATCTTTGTAGCAGAGGCTGTCCGTTTGGAGCTTATTTCAGTACTCAATCATCTACCCTACCTGCTGCGGTGGCAACAGGCAATCTCACTTTACGTCCTTTCTCGTTGGTAAATACCATTATCTATGATAAAGAAACTCAAAAAGCAAAAGGTGTTGTAGTAATTGATTCTGAAACAAAAGAAACTATAGAATATTTTGCAAAGATCGTTTTTGTAAATGGATCTACTTTAGGATCTACTTTCCTATTACTTAACTCTACATCTGCCGAATTCCCTGAAGGATTAGGTAATGGCAGCGGACAGTTGGGCCACAACTTAATGGATCATCACTTCCGTTGTGGTGCTTCGGGAAGAGCGGAAGGTTTTGACGATAAATACACTTATGGACGCAGGGCTAATGGAATCTATATCCCTAGATATAGAAACATGGGCAATGATAAACGTGACTATGTAAGGGGCTTTGGTTATCAGGGTGGTGCAAGCAGAGGCAACTGGCATGCCGATGTTGCTGAAATGGCATTTGGTGCAGAATTTAAAGATCAAATGACTACACCTGGTGCATGGAGCATGGGATTGGGAGGTTTCGGCGAATCTCTTCCATATTTCGAAAACCGTGTATATATAGACAAAAGCAAGAAAGACAAATGGGGTCAACCTGTATTGGCTATTGATTGCGAATTTAAAGATAACGAACAAAAAATGCGTGTTGACATGATGAATGATGCTGCAGAAATGCTTGAGGCATCAGGAATTAAAGACGTAAACACTTATGACAATGGATCTGCTCCGGGTATGGCTATACACGAAATGGGAACTGCCCGTATGGGACATGATCCAAAAACTTCAGTATTAAACAAATGGAATCAGATGCATGAGGTAAAAAATGTATTTGTAACAGACGGTTCTTGCATGACTTCAGCTGCATGTCAGAATCCATCATTAACATATATGGCTTTAACAGCAAGAGCTTGTGATTTTGCTGTTAGTGAATTAAAAAAAGGTAACATTTAATGAAAACAAGAAAAATTAGAATGGGCATGGTAGGCGGCGGTAAAGACGCGTTTATCGGTGCAGTTCATCGTATTGCCGCTAACATTGACGGCCAGGTAGAATTTTGCTGCGGAGCATTGAGTATTAACCCGGAAATCGCCAAAGAATCTGGCGAGATGTTATTCCTACCGGAAGACAGGGTTTATATGAACTTTGAGGAGATGATTGAAAAGGAAAGTAAATTGCCCGCCGACAAACGTATTGACTTTGTAACGATTGTTACCCCAAATTTTGCTCACTTTGCTCCTGCAATGATGGCATTAGATCATGGGTTTAACGTAGTAATTGAAAAACCAATCGCTTTATCTCTTGAAGAAGCTAAATTGCTTCAACAAAAAGTAGAAGAGACAGGTTTGATTTTATGCTTAACTCATACCTACTCTGGCTACCCTATGGTAAAACAAGCCAAACAAATGGTTAAAGAGGGAAAACTAGGTGCTATCAGAAAAGTATTAGTTGAATATCCTCAAGGTTGGTTAAGTACACTTACTGAAAGAGAAGGAAATGCTGGCGCTGCTTGGCGTACAGACCCTAAGAAAAGTGGAAAAAGCGGTTGCATGGGTGATATAGGTACTCACGCTGCTCAATTAGCTGAATATATTTCTGGTGCTAAAATCACTAAATTATGTGCTGATTTGAACATTGTTGTTGAAGGCAGAGGTCTTGATGATGATGGAAACGTTTTGCTTAAATTCGACAATGGAGCAAATGGTGTATTGGTTGCATCTCAGGTTGCTGCAGGTGAAGAAAATGCATTAAAAATTAGAGTGTATGGTGAAAAAGGCGGTTTAGAATGGAATCAACAAGAACCTAATACCCTTACTTTAAAATGGCTTAACGAGCCTGCACAAATTTATCGTGCTGGTCAGGCTTACCTTTCTGATATAGCTAAACACAACACTCGTGTACCGGGCGGTCACCCAGAAGGTTACTTAGAGGCATTTGCTAATATCTACAGAAATTTTGCATTAACTGTTTCTGCAAAAATTCATGGAACAACCCCTACCGAAGCTATGCTTGATTTCCCTAAAGTGGAAGATGGTGTAAGAGGTATGGCATTTATTGACACCGTAGTGGCTTCTAGCCAGTCAGATCAAAAATGGTCGGATTTTAAAATATAAAGAAACATCATGACGACACTTAAAGGCCCCGGAGTTTTTCTTGCCCAATTTATTGGTGACGAGGCTCCATTTAATTCTTTAGATGCTATTTGTGAGTGGGCGGCTGGCTTAGGCTTTAAGGGTATCCAGGTACCCACGCTTGACGCAAGGTTTATTGACCTTCAAAAAGCAGCAGAAAGCAAAACCTATGCTGATGAATTAACCGGAAAGGTTAGATCATACGGATTGGAAATCACTGAACTATCAACTCACTTACAAGGTCAGTTAGTTGCGGTACATCCGGCATATGACCTTGCTTTTGATGCTTTTGCTCCTGAGCAGTATAAAAACAATCCTAAAGCTAGAACTGAATGGGCTGTGCAGCAATTAAAATATGCTGCAAAAGCTTCTCAAAATCTTGGTTTAAATGCACATGCTACTTTTAGTGGTTCACTACTATGGCATATGTTCCACCCATGGCCTCAACGCCCGGAAGGATTAGTAGACGCTGCTTTTACTGAGCTTGCAAAAAGGTGGACTCCAATATTAAATGAATTTGATACTTGTGGTGTAGATGTTTGTTACGAAATACACCCGGGAGAAGATCTTTTTGATGGAATCACTTATGAGATGTTCCTTGAAAAAGTAAACAATCACCCACGTGCCTGCTTACTTTACGATCCATCTCACTTTGTATTACAACAACTTGATTATATCCAGTATATCGATTTTTATCATGAGCGTATAAAAGCATTCCATGTTAAAGATTCTGAATTTAATGCTACAGGTAAACAAGGAACATTTGGTGGTTACCAAAGCTGGGCAAACCGTGCCGGAAGGTATCGTTCTCCTGGTGATGGACAAGTAGATTTCAAAACCATATTTAGTAAACTTGCGCAGTATGATTACAAAGGATGGGCTGTAATGGAATGGGAATGCTGCATTAAGGATGCTGAAGTTGGCGCCAGAGAAGGTGCTGAATTCATTAAAAAGAATATCATTAAAGTAACCAACAAAGCATTCGATGATTTCGCTGCTTCTGGAGGTGATGATGACTTCAATAATAGAATTTTAGGTTTATAATTAATACAACACAACAATGAAAAGAACACTATTAGGTTTAGGCTGTTTAGCACTCTTTATGGCCTCATGTGCAAGTCCGGAAGAAAGAGCTGCTGCAAATAAAGCTGCAGATTCTGCTTCTACTGCAACGCATGCTACAACAGACACGTCAGCAAAAGCAACCGTAACTGTTGAGGCACCACCGGCTGCTTCAACTGAGACAAAAGAAGCTGCTCCGGCTGTTGAAGCACCAGCTGCTCCAGCTGCAAAAATGAAGGGCGAAGCACTACTGGGTAAATCTGACTGTTTAGCATGTCACAGTAAAACGCAAAAACTTGTTGGTCCTGCTTACGTGAACGTTGCTGGTAAATACCCTGCAACTGACGAAAACATTGAGCACCTTGCTGATAAAATCATTGCTGGTGGACAAGGTGTTTGGGGTGCAATTCCAATGACTCCTCACCCGGGATTGAGTAAAGACGATGCAAAAGAAATGGTAAAATATATTTTATCACTTAAAAAATAATTCAACCTACCTAACCAAATAGAACCATGGAAGAAACAAAAAAAGATCAGAATGCTACAAACAGACGTAGTTTTCTAAAAACATCAGCTATTGCTGCCTCTGCATTTATGATAGTTCCGCGTCATGTTTTGGGTGGAAAAGGATTTTTAGCTCCTAGCGACAGGTTAATTGTAGCAGGAATTGGTGCAGGCGGAAAAGGTCAGTCTGATATTGCTGAATTTGCAAAAAGCGGAAAGGCCGATATCGGTTTCTTATGCGACGTGCATGATTCAAGAGCTGCAGCAAGTGTAAAAGCTTTCCCTAAAGCTAAATATTACAGAGACTGGCGTGAGTTGATGGATAAAGAAGCTAAAAATTTTGATGCTGTTTCTGTTTCTACTCCAGATCATAACCATGCCATTATTGCCCTTGCAGCGATGCAATTAGGTAAGCATGTGTATGTGCAAAAACCCTTAACTCATGATATTTATGAGGCAAGAGCTTTAACAGCTGCTGCCAAAAAATATAAAGTGGTTACCCAAATGGGAAATCAGGGTGCATCTAACGATGGGCCCAGACAAATGAAAGAATGGTATGATGCAGGATTGATTGGAGATGTACACACGGTTTATGCATGGACAGATCGTCCGGTATGGCCTCAGGGTATTCCATGGTCGGCTAACAAAGCTCAGGTACCATCAGATCTTGATTGGGATCTTTGGTTAGGTACTGCTCCATACAAAGACTATGTAGATAAATTGGTTCCGTTTAACTGGCGTGGCTGGTGGGATTACGGTACTGGTGCACTTGGTGATATGGGCTGCCACTTGCTTGAAGCTCCGTTCAGTGTTTTGAATTTAAAATATGCGAGCGAAGTTCAAGCTAGTGTTGGTTCTGTATATGTGGATGAGTTTAAAAGAGGATATTTCCCTGATAGCTGTCCTCCATCAAGCCATGTAACCTTAAAATTCCCTAAAACGACTAAAACCAAGGGTGATGTTACTGTACATTGGATGGATGGTGGTATTCAACCTGAAAGACCAGAAGAATTACAGGCAAACGAAACCTTTGGAGACGGAGGTAACGGAACCTTATTTGTTGGTACAAAAGGTAAAATGATGTGCGAAACTTATAGCGCAAATCCAAAATTACTTCCATTAACCAAAAACAAAGACATCAAGGTAGCACAAAAATTTGCTCGTGTACAAGGTGGAGCAAATGGTCACTACAAACAATGGGTTGAAGCTGCTATTGCCGGTTATGGCAAACAAGAAGTAAGCTCTCCTTTTGAAATTGCAGGACCACTTACTGAAGCTTTATTAATGGCAAATCTTGCTATTCGTGGTGTTGATGTTCAACGTAAAAACAGTGAAGGAAAAATCTCATACCCTGGTCGTAACATTAAATTACTTTGGGATAATGACCAGATGAAGGTTACTAACCTGGATGATGTGAACCAATACGTGAAACGTGAATATCGCAAAGGCTGGACATTGGGAGCATAATAAATAAAGAACATTTTAAAACATATAATGAAAAAATACATTTTCTCTGCGCTTATCTTAACTACAATAATGAGCTGCAGTAGCACGAAAAGTCAAAAAGGTACAAAAGGTTTTACCAAGCTATTTGATGGTAAAACCACTTCCGGATGGCACACATATGGAAAAACAACCGCCGGCAGTAAATGGAAAATAGAAAACGGTACACTTCATTTTGATCCTAAAGGAGAAAATGAAGGTGGGGGTGATTTAGTAACGGATAAGGAATACAGTAACTTTCACTTAAAACTGGAATGGAAGGTAGCTCCGAAATCTAATAGCGGTATTATTTTCTATGTACATGAAGACCCTAAAAAATATGGTGCTACTTACAGTACAGGTTTAGAAATGCAGGTTTTAGATAACGACGGTCACCCGGACGGAAAAATAACCAAGCATAGAGCGGGAGATTTGTATGATCTTGTTAAAAGTAGCTCTGAACCGGTAAAACCTGTTGGAGAATGGAATACAGCTGAAGTAATCAGTAACAACGGAGCCCTTGAATTAAAGCTTAATGGCGTTAAAGTAGTAACTACTACGCTTTGGGATGAAAATTGGAAAAATCTGGTATCAAAAAGTAAATTTGGTGGATGGGACGGTTTTGGAACCTTCAAATCAGGAAAAATAGCACTTCAGGATCATGGTGATGCTGTTTGGTACCGTAACATTGTGATTAAAGAACTGTAATTTATACTTTTAAAGATTAACAAAAACCCAATATGAATACGACTAATCGTGTCAAACTTTCAATCATGATGTTCCTGGAATTTTTTATCTGGGGATCATGGTTTGTTACCTTAGGTACTTTTCTGGACAAGAATCTTTCTGCTTCCGGTTCAGAAACTGCCGCTGTTTTTTCTACCCAATCATGGGGAGCTATTGTAGCTCCTTTTATTATTGGCTTAATTGCTGATAGGTTTTTTAATGCTGAAAAAATCCTTGGTGTTTTACACCTACTTGGAGCTGCATTGATGTATCAAATGTATACTGCTACAGATATCTCTGTTTTTTATCCTTACGTATTAGGCTACATGATTCTTTATATGCCAACACTTGCTTTGGTAAATTCAGTTTCATTTAATCAAATGAAAGATCCTGAAAAAGAGTTTGCTAATATTAGAATCTTTGGAACTATAGGCTGGATCGCTGCCGGATTAATTATTAGTTATTTGTTTGTTTGGGATTCACCTGAAGCTTTATCTGCAGGTTTATTGAAAAACACATTCCTTATGGCTGGTATTGCTTCATTAGCTTTAGGCTTATTTAGTTTCACGCTACCTAAAACTCCACCAAAAGTGGCTGCAGGTGAAAAGGTAAAAATCAGTGACATCTTAGGTCTTGACGCATTGAAACTGTTAAAGGACAAAAACTTTGCTATATTTTTCGTTTCTGCTATCCTTATTTGTATCCCTCTGGCATTCTATTATCAAAATGCGCACCCTTTCTTATCTAATATCGGTGTTGAAGGACCAACAGGTAAAATGGCTATAGGCCAGATTTCAGAAGCGTTGTTTTTACTACTAATTCCTTTCTTCTTTAAGAAATACGGATTTAAGAAAACTATCCTTGTGGGTATGCTTGCATGGTCTGTTAGGTATTTGTTATTTGCCTACGGAAATGCAGGAGAGCTTAGCTTTATGATCTTAATTGGTATTGCTTTACACGGTATTTGCTATGATTTCTTCTTTGTATCAGGACAGATCTACACCAACTCAAAAGCTGGTGAAAGATATAAAAGTGCTGCTCAGGGATTAATTACCTTAGCTACATATGGTGTGGGTATGCTTATCGGATTTGAAGTTGCAGGTTGGATTACAGATACCTACAAAGGTGCTAATGGTGCTGCCGACTGGAAAATGGTATGGCTAATCCCATCAGGTATTGCATTGGTAGTTTTCTTATTGTTTGCTTTAACCTTCAATGACAAAAAGAAAATTGAAGAGGAAGCAATTGCCCATTAATCTATTTGAACCAAATCAAAACTTAGATAATTAAAACAATGGAACCAGAATTAAGCAGGAGATCTGCACTGAAGAATATTGTTGCCGGAACCGCCGCTTTAGGTGTTTCGGCAGCTCTGCCGGCCTTTGCGCTTGAGCCATATCAGTCAACTATGTTAAAAGGAAATGTGAACCACTCTGTTTGTCGTTGGTGCTTCGGCAATATCGACCTTGATACTTTATGTATTGAAGCCAAAAAAATCGGAATTAAAGCCATAGACATTGTTGGGCCAAAAGATTGGCCTACGCTAAAAAAACATGGTTTATATTCTGCTATGTGCAACGGTGCAGAAATCAGTATAGATGATGGATGGAATGATCCTAAATTTCATGAAACACTGATTAAGAACTACTCTGAAATGATTCCAAGAGTTGCTGAAGCAGGATACTCGCAATTAATCTGCTTTAGTGGAGCTCGCAGAGGAAAAGATAATGAGACCGGTTGGAAAAACTGTGTAGATGGTTTAAAACAAATACTTCCCATTGCTGAAAAGCATAATGTGATCGTTGTTATGGAACTATTGAACAGTAAAGTTGACCATAAAGATTATCAATGTGACAATACTCCTTGGGGTGTTGAACTTTGCAAAAGACTAGGTTCTGAAAACTTTAAATTACTTTACGATATTTACCACATGCAAATTGATGAGGGAAATGTAATCAGTACTATACAAAATAACCATCAGTACATTTCTCATTACCATACCGCCGGTGTACCGGGAAGACATGAGATTGATGATACTCAGGAATTATTTTATCCTGCGGTCATTAAAGCTATTGTTGCAACTGGTTTTAAAGGATACCTGGCTCAGGAATTTATCCCGAAAAACAAAGACGGTATAAAATCGTTAAGAGAAGCAGTAAATATTTGTGACGTATAATTCAAAAACTATGAATTCTAGAAGAAATTTTATTAAACAGGCAGGTATTGCTGTAGCAGGTGCTGCATTATTACCTTCTTTTGCTTGCAGTGGTGCTCCTGCCGGACCTGCTCATCCAATAGGTTTACAACTTTACACGCTAAGAGATCTATTACCTAAAGACGTAAAAGGTGTAATAGAGAAAGTGGCAAAAGCAGGATACAAGGAAGTTGAAACTTATGGTTATACTGCTGAAGCAGGATATTGGGGTTTGGATGCCAAATCATTTAAAGCCTTGCTTGATGCTAATGGATTAAAAGCTCCTAGTGGTCACTTCGGATTAGATGGCTTTATTAAAAGTGGAAACCTTGATGAAGTTAAGCCTCTGATTGAAGGTGCGGTTGCACTGAACATGGAGTACCTTACCTGCCCTTATCTTGATGCATCTTTAAGACCTGATGCTGATGGTTACAAAAGAGTTGCGGCAAGATTAAACGAAGCAGCAGAGTTATGTGCAAAATCTGGCTTACAGTTAGGTTACCATAATCATAACTTTGAATTTGATAAGCTTGGCGATACTACAGGTTACGAAATATTGCTTCAGGAAACTGACAAGAAAAATGTTCAGTTCGAAATGGATTTATACTGGGTTGTAAGATCTGGAAATGATCCACTTGCTTTATTTGCAAAACACCCTGGCCGTTTCGTAATGTGGCATGTAAAAGATATGGACAAAGCTGATAACACCATCAATACAGAAGTAGGAAGTGGAAAAATCGACTTTAAGAGCATCTATAAACACGCCAAGCAATCAGGACTTAAACACTTAATTGTTGAGCAGGAGAATTTCTCAAAGGATCCTTTTGTAAGCATTAAGCAAAGCTTTGATTACGTAAATCGCGAACTGGTTTAAGAAGATATATCTTAACAACAAAAGGGAAGTGGTTTACAAAAATCACTTCCCTTTTTTGTTTATAAGTACCCTGCTTTGCAGAAACATTTACTTAATGCTGAAATATTTCACATCTTTGGGAACTTATTAAACATAAAACCTTTATAATTAATTAAAAACAAGTAAAAAACAATTAGAAAAAAATGAAAATTGCAGTAGTTGGAGCCACCGGTTTGGTAGGCACCGTAATGTTAAAAGTATTAGAAGAGCGTAACTTCCCATTAACTGAATTGATCCCTGTAGCATCTGAAAAGAGTGTTGGTAAGGAAATCTCGTTCAAGGGTAAGAAGTATGCTGTTGTAAATATGGAGACTGCAATTGCAATGAGACCAGATATCGCATTGTTTTCTGCAGGTGGCGGTACTTCAACAACATATGCACCTCTTTTTGCAGAGGCAGGCACAACGGTGATCGACAATTCATCAGCCTGGCGTATGGATCCTTCAAAAAAATTGATCGTTCCTGAAGTTAATGCAAGTGAATTATCTATTGATGATAAGATCATTGCAAACCCGAACTGTTCAACCATACAAATGGTAGTGGCTTTAAAACCACTTCATGATAAATATAGAATCAAACGTGTTGTAGTTTCTACTTACCAGTCTGTTACAGGTACGGGAGTAAAAGCTGTTGAGCAGATGATGAATGAGCGTAATGGTATTACTGATGGCCCTATGGCTTATGCATACCCTATCGATTTAAATGTTATCCCTCAAATTGATGTGTTCACTGAAAACGGATACACTAAAGAGGAAATGAAAATGATTCTTGAAACACGCAAGATCATGGGCGATGACAGCATTAAAGTTACTGCTACTACAGTACGTATTCCTGTTATGGGTGGTCACTCAGAATCAGTTAACATCGAGTTTGAAAACGACTTCGATCTTGCTGATGTAAGAGATTTACTAACCAAAACAGAAGGAATAATTGTTGTTGATGATCCGGCAAACCTTAAATATCCTATGCCTAAAGATGCTCATGAGAAAGATGAAGTATTTGTAGGAAGAATCAGACGTGATGAGTCGTTACCAAATACATTAAACATGTGGATCGTAGCTGATAATTTACGTAAAGGTGCTGCAACAAACGCAGTACAGATTGCGGAATATTTAGTTAAAAGTGAGCTGATATAAGTTAAAAGCAAACTGATATAAGTTTTAACAAATCTAGTGTCACACTAGATCAATAACGCGGTCGTCATCCTGACGCAGGTCAGGATCTCAGAAAAGCAGGACTCATCTTTCTGTTCCGAGGTCCTGAAATAAATTCAGGATAGCGACCGTTTTATGTGAATACCGATTGCCATATTATGTTCAAAAACCCACTATTATTCCTTCTGTTCTTTCTGAACACGGTTATCGTTCTAGCCCAAACACCTGCGCAAAAACTAGAGCAGGCTTTTAACAACTTACTTGCAGATCCACAAGCTACGTATGCACTAACATCCTTGTGTGTACTTGATGCTAAAACCGGGCAAACTATATTTGGCAGAAATGAAAATATAGGTGTTGCAACGGCCTCGACTTTAAAAACCATTACATCAGCTACCGCATTCGGATTATTGGGCAAAGACTTTCAATACCAGACAACATTGGCTTATAGCGGTACAATTGGTTCGGATGGAACATTAAAAGGAAACCTCATCATTATTGGCGGTGGAGACCCTACCCTTGGCTCCTGGAGATATGAAAGCAGTAAGGAAAATGTAATCTTAAATCAATGGGTAAATGCGATTAAAGCGGCTGGGATTAAAAAAATTGAAGGAAAAGTTATAGGTGATGACAGTTTATGGGGTAGCCAAACAACTCCTGATGGCTGGATATGGCAAGATATTGGCAATTATTATGGTGCAGGAGCATCTGCACTTAGTTGGAGAGAAAATCAATTTGACATTCACCTAAGGGCAAATAGAGCCGAAAACAACGTAAGTATCTTAAAAACGGTACCTGAGATGCCTTATGTTAAGTTTGTAAACGAACTTAAAGCAGGTGCGGAAGGCACAGGTGATAAAGTTTATTCTTATTTACCACCGCTAGGCAATATCGCTTACTTAAGAGGAAGCTGGGCAATAGGCATTTCAAAATCAGGAGTTTCTGCCGCACTCCCTGATCCTGCTTTTGACGCAGCATTTAGATTGCAAGACACTTTAAATCGTATTGGGATAGCTGCTTCCGAAACAGCTACAACAGCACGACAATTAACAATCGAGCAAAAGCCAATGCCGACTGTAACACAAAAACTAGCTACTATCAGTTCCCCTACCCTTGGCGAAATTGTGTACTGGTTCAATAAAAAAAGTGTGAACCTATATGGTGAGCATCTGTTAAAAACCATTGCCTGGAAATCGGGAAAAGAAGCAACTACACAAAACGGAGCTGCAACTGTAATTAATTACTGGTCGGCAAAGGGGATAGATAGTCGTGCTTTAAACATTATGGATGGTAGTGGACTATCACCCGCTACCAGAGTAACCGCCGCAGCTATGGCAAATGTTCTTTTTCAGAGCCAAAAAGAAAGCTGGTTCCCCATATTTTACGAGTCTCTTCCAGAAAACAATGGTATGAGACTTAAAAGTGGGAGCATTAGTGATGTTTCTGCCTATGCAGGTTATTATACCGACAAGAATGGGAATAAGTACATCATTGTTATAAATATAAACAACTATTCCGGCTCGGGAATCAGCAAAAAATTATTCAGGGTACTCGATGCCCTTAAGTAAAATTGTAAATTGCGGCAATTATGAAAAACACCTTTTACCTGTTCTGTCTAAGTCTCTTAAGTATTCCTGCATTTGGTCAGTACGCGCCTAACACTGAAGCAACTACAGAAACTATTGCTATCGTAAACAATGCACCTGATATTGCAATTATCCCAGAACCAGTATCAGTTATAAAAAGCGATGGGCATTTTGTACTTCCATCAAATGTGGTAATACAAGCACCAGCTATACCGGAAGTTAAACAGGTGGTTAATTTTTTACAGGAGAGGCTTTCTATCCCTACCGGAAGTTATGTAGCTGAGGTTAGCGCTCCCACAACAACTTCTACAATTAATCTGATTTTAAATGAGAAACAGAACTCCGCATTAGGAGCAGAAGGTTATCAGTTGTCAGTAACTCCAAACCACATCACCATAAAAGCAAACAAACCTGCTGGATTATTTTACGGAGTTCAAAGCCTTGTTCAGTTATTCCCTAAGGAGATTGAGAGCAAAGAAGCTGTTGAAAATATAATATGGAAAGCACCTTGTGTAGAAATAATAGATTACCCTCGAGTTGGATGGAGAGGTTTAATGTTTGATGTTGCACGTCACTTTTTCACTAAAGCAGAAGTGAAACAATACATCGATGCAATGGTGCGCTATAAATACAACATTTTGCATTTACACCTTACTGATGACGAAGGCTGGAGAATAGAAATAAAAGGTTTCCCAAAATTAACTGAGGTGGGTGCATGGAATGTGAAAAAGGTAGGCGACTTTGGAACTTTCTTCCCTCCGGCTGCTGATGACCCAAGAAATTACGGTGGTTTTTACACACAGGATGATATAAGAGAACTGGTACAATATGCTAAAGAGAGGTTCGTAAATATTTTACCCGAAATAGATGTTCCCGGTCATAGTTTAGCTGCAATAGCTTCTTATCCGGAACTATCATGTACGCCTGGCGCTGAGAACTATCGTGTACGTTCGGGCGAGAGAATTATGGACTGGTCAAGAGGGGCCCCTCCTATTGCTTTAGTTGACAATACACTTTGTCCTGCCAACGAAAAAGTATACAGTTTCCTGGATACTGTAATAACTCAGGTAGCGCAATTGTTCCCTTTTGAATACATCCACATGGGCGGTGATGAAGCCCCTTTTAATTTTTGGGAGAAGAACGACAGCATTAAAGCCTTAATGAAAAAAGAGGGATTAAAAAGTATGCACGAGGTTCAGGGCTATTTTGAAAAACGCATTCAGAAGATTGTGGAATCAAAAGGAAAGAAGTTTATGGGCTGGGATGAGATTCTTGATGGAGATATGCCACAAAACACTGCAGTGATGAGCTGGAGAGGCATGAAATACGGAATTGAAGCAGCTAAAAGAAAACACGAAGTAGTGATGAGTCCTACTACATACGCTTACCTCGATTACATGCAAGCTGATGTTATTACAGAACCAAAAGTCTATGCATCGTTGAGGCTTAGTAAATCATATGAATTTGATCCTATACCCGCCGGTGTTGACAAAAAATACATCAAAGGTGGGCAAGCTAACCTATGGACGGAGCAGGTATATAACATCCGTCAGGCAGAATATATGACTTGGCCAAGAGGACTGGCAATAGCAGAATCTGTATGGTCGCCAATAGAAAAGAAAAACTGGAACAATTTCTTTAATCGTGTTGAGCAGCATTTTAAAAGGCTTGACGTTGCTGAAACTAAATATGCCCCTAGTGTGTATGATCCTATATTTAGCGTAAGCAGATCGGCTGATAAACAGCTAATGATCGAATTAAGCACCGAGGTACAAGGACTAGATATTTATTACAGCTTTGATAACTCATTCCCTGATCGTTTTTACCCTAAGTACACTGAAAAGATGACCCCTCCAAAAGATGCGACTACAATGAGAGTGATTACTTACAAAGGGAAACAGCCAGTTGGCAGAATGCTTTCTATGCCAATTGATGAATTAAGCAAACGATCTAGAAAATAAGAAATTGAGGTACTTTGTCCATATTGGCTACAACGGATTACATTATAACGGCTGGCAAAAACAACCGGGTGTACTAAACGTACAGGGTGTACTTGAAAAAGCACTTACTCAGATCCTAAAAACTGAAGTGTTCATTAATGGATGTGGAAGGACAGATGCGCATGTACATGCGAGTCAATTCTTTTTCCATATGGATGTAGAGCAAGAATGGGATTTCGATCTGATGTTCAGATTAAACAAACTCCTACCTGCCAATATTGCCATATTCGACATCATTGCAATGGATGGTAAGCAACATGCCAGATTTGATGCGGTACAAAGATCGTACGACTACTTTATCCACACTTATAAAGACCCATTTTTAAATGGGCTTAGTTCTTTTTATCTGCTCCAAGATTTGCATTTTGATAAAATGAAACAGGCAATCGATGTACTTCCAAAGCACAAAGATTACAGAGCCTTTTGCACCAGCCCCGATAAATACGAGCACACCATCTGCAATGTAATGTCGGCAAATCTTGCTGTAGACCCCAGTGGAGATAAGTTGCGCTTCCAGATCTCTTCAAATCGCTTCCTGAGCAAAATGATCAGGATTATCATGGGGCAAGTTTTAAAAGTAGGCAAAGGACTTTTAAGCGTAGATGAATTTGAAAGTCATCTGATTACTAAACAAACTCCGGAATTAATTACCCCCGCACACCCACAAGGATTATACCTGTCAAAAGTTACTTATCCATATCTGAATTTACCAAGAAGAACCTCTTTTTCATCGATACTGCAGAACCAAGCTGACCTTTCCTGGAAAACATTATAATATATTGATTGTTAATATCTTGCTATTGATTATTTAATCAATTTTAATTAGCTTTAATAGACCATAAAAATAGGAGGCATTATCATGACTGTTATTCAAAAAATCGAGCACTGGGGCGATGTACATCATGCCAAATGGCTGGACATTATCCGTATTGCATTAGGTATTCTCATTTTCAGCAAAGGCATTGCAATTGTCAGCAATACGGAAGCGCTTCAAAATCTGTTATTACAAAATAATGTATTTGGGTTTTCCGGACTGATGGCTAGCCTGGCAGTGCATATCATTGGATTCGTACATTTGGTTGGAGGCCTCCTAATTGCGATTGGACTTGTCACTAGGTTTGCATCTGTAATACAAATTCCAATATTGCTATGCGCTGTTTTCTTTGTAAACCTATCGCATGGTTTTTCTGCTCTGAACTCCGAATTATGGCTATCAATTATCGTATTGCTATTATTGGTTCTGTTTTGGGTGGTTGGATCTGGTCCTTATTCGGTAGATCACTCCATGAAAAAGAGACAAGATATCAATAGATAAATAGGCTTATATAATAGCGATTCTATGATTCTTAGTATCTTTCGGCATATTTTATATGCATGAAAAGACTACTGCTTGCCGGATTGCTATTATATACTTCGCACAGTTTTGCGCAAGATCCTACATCAACATATTTTGACCTTACCCGTAATGGGTTTAATGAAAAAAATGCCATTGAAACTACAGCCTTTGTAGAACAGCGGTGGCGTTTGCCCGGAAACAAGGGATTTAATGAAACTATCTATTACGTAGAAGGTCTGTTAAAAAAAGCTGGATTTGTACAGGAGCAAAATAATGAGTCGGAAGCATTATTAACCTACCGTATTGAAAAACGTCCCATGAAACAAAATACGTGGGACCCAATCAATGCAATAGTTAGCATAGAAGGAGAACCAGAACCACTACTTGAGTTCAAAACAAACCGTAACATGATCACGATAAACTCTGCCTCTACCCCCAAAGAGGGTATTACGGCAGCGGTGCTTTATCTGAATTCTACAGACCTCAGTTCAATTGACGACAAAGACCTTAAAGGAAAGATCGTATTTTCCGAAATTGGAACAGGTAGACTATTCAATGTGGTTATAAATGCGGGAGCCTTGGGAGTTTTAGGCTACTCAATGCCTACATATACACAACCAGAAAAGTATCAGACCTCCATTCAATTTTCAGGAATTAATAATCCAGAGAATAAGGGCTGGGCTATTAACCTATCATACAAAGCTAAAGAACGCTTAAAGAGTGCTTTGGCAAAAGGACCTGTTAAACTGAATGTTAAAGTTGAAACAAACACCTATCCCTCAGATGAATTAACCATAATTGCCAATGTAAAAGGCAGTACCAACCCTAACGAACGTTTTGTATACAGTGCCCATGTTCAGGAGCCTGGAGCAAATGACAACGCATCAGGTGTAGGGACACTGGCTGAGATGGCAAGACTTACTGCTGATTTAGTAAAATCTGGAAAGCTGACACCTCAAAGAACATTAACCTTTTTATGGGGTGATGAAATTGTATCAACCCAACGTTACATTAAAGAAGACAGTGAAAGAGCAAAAGGAATTATGTGGGGAATGAGTCTCGATATGGTAGGTGAAAACACAGAAAAAACAGGCGGATCTTTCCTCATAGAAAAGATGCCCGATCCTTCAGCAATATGGACTCGAGGTGAAGACAAGCATACCGAATGGGGAGCTGGCGATGTAAAGGAAGATGATCTTTTCCCTCACTATTACAATGACCTTGTTATGAAAATTTGCAGCGACCAGGGCAAACACGCAAACTGGACGGTTAACTACAACCCATTTGAAGGGGGCAGCGATCATACACCCTTTATTAGAAGCAACATCCCCGGCTTACTAATGTGGCATTTTACCGATGTGTTTTACCATACTGACAATGACCGATTAGACAAAGTATCTGCCACAACGATGAAGAATGTAGGGATAAGCGCTTTAACTACAGCTTATACACTTGTGACTGCTGATGAAAGCACCGCATTATTTGTAATTAATGAGGTAAAAACCGCAGCTTTAAAGCGATTAAAAACAGAATTCGACCTAAGTACACAAGCCATTGCTAATGGAAAATCTACTAAACAAGATGAAAAACATATCCTATCAACCTGGGGAAAATACTATACTGATGCACTAGCCACCATCCCTTCTATCCCCATAAAAACAGAAACAACAAGGATAGGTTCAGCAATTAAATTTGCTGTACTGGAAGTAGAAAAGCAAACCAACCAGTATTTAGAAGGTTTGAGATAGCTGAGCTAATGCTCTATCGGGGGTCAGGTTAATTCCATCCACGATTAAAGCAGCGCGTTTATAGAAACTTTCTCTTTCAGTTAGTTTCGATTCTATAAATTTGATCAGCTGCTCTTCACTCATATCTCTCAACAAAGGACGTTTTTCTTTACCTTTCTCCAATCTCTTGGCTAAGGCAATCGGCGGCATTTCTATATAAAAAGTAATTCCATTATTGTTCATCCATTCCATATTATCAAAATAACATGGAGCCCCGCCGCCAGTTGCAACAATACAGTTTGAAGGATAGTTATGTTCTTTAAGTACTTTACTTTCCAGAGCTCTAAATGCATCCTCTCCATTGGCAGCAAAATATTCTCCGATGCTAGAAGCTATCTGATCTTCAAACACCTGGTCAAGATCTATAAAATCATACCCCAACTTTGCAGCCAGTTTTTTACCCAAAGTGCTTTTACCGCAACCCATAAATCCAATCAGAAATATCTTCATTCTTAAGCCAATTTTACCCTTGGATCAACAAAGGCATATAAAATATCTACAAAAATATTAATTACTACAAAAACAAAGGCAATAAAAAGTATAGACCCCATAACCACTGGAAAATCCGACATCTCTAAGGCAGTTACTGTAGTGCGTCCTAAACCATTATAACCAAAAATGTACTCTACAAAAAAGGATCCAGCAAGCAAAGAAGCAAACCACCCTGAAATAGCAGTGATGACAGGATTTAGTGCATTTCTAAGTGCATGCTTATAGATAATTGCATTTCTGCCCAAGCCCTTTGCTCTGGCAGTCCTGATATAATCCTGAGCCAGCACATCTAACATGGCACTTCGCGTTAACTGTACAATTATCGCTAAAGGCCTTAAACCTAAGGTAACCATCGGTAACCAAAGATTTTTCCAGGTAGTGACCTCACCCTCAAAAGGATCATAACTGTATAAGCTACCCGACATATTTAATCCGGTATAATCACTTAATACAAAACCAAAAAACCATGCAATAATAATCCCGGCGAAAAAAGAAGGGGCCGATATTCCCAAAATAGCAAAAGCATTTGCAGTTTTATCAATCCAGGTATCTTTATGAACTGCTGATAGAACGCCTAAAAAAACGCCTATAATGGTCGCAAATATCATTGCAGTAAAAGCCAGAATAAAAGTATTAGGAACAGTTTCTGTTAAAATAGTAGTTACATCACGCTTAGTTTGATAAGAGCGGCGTAAGTAAGGCCATTTTAACGCAACAGCATCATTACCAATAGAAAATAGCTTTACATAATGGTATTTCTCTTCAGTCTCCTTATTATTATCATGAAGACCTATTGGCGAAAGATCATTTAAATAAAGAAAGAATTGTACTGGTCTTGATCTGTCTAAACCAAACTCTTTACGCACAGCTTCTAAAGATTGTACATCAGAACGTTGTCCTAAAGTCATTCGTGCCGGATCCCCTGGCAATACATTAAACAGTATAAAAACGACTACAATTACGCCCGCCATAACGGCAAATCCATAGATGAATTTCTTAAAGGCGTATTGAAACATGATTATTTAGCGAAATACTTTTCAGCAAGTTCGTCAAAACTAGGCACATTATTATAGTGCCATTTATTAATGACTACCCCATTCTTTAGCAAGAGTATACCGGGGTTCGCCCTTACCATGCTTTTTAAAGGAACGGCATCAGCATAAAAAATTTCGCTAAACAACTTCATTCTTTTGCTGTACTCATCTGCATTTTGCGCTGAACTTGAGGTTAACAATACAGACCTTATATTAAATTGCTCAGTAGCATTTAATGCTACTGCATTTAACTTCGCCATCCCCTCCTCATTAGCATCTTTTAAATTGTAAGCTACAATTACCAGATTATAATATGGGTTCTCTATCAGTTCTTTAGTATAATCGGTACCCGAAGCATCAGTTATTTGAAGGTCCTTAATTTTAGGCTCATAACCTTTTTTAATTAATTTACTTTCCGGCTCACCTACAATTTCCCAATTCTCATCTTTCCATATCTCTGTTTTTAGGTAATCCTTATCACTCATCACTTTCGTTTCACCGGTTTCCTTATTCTTCATGTTATACATGATTAGATACTCATCAGGCTTTGCTCCCGCAGGTATTTTCATCAATTCAGGTAAACTAGCCCCAACTTTATAAGGTAAAAAATCTAATATTGGCAGTCTGCTATAGGTGAACTGACTAAACATTAATGAGAAAGTAAGTACAATGGCAAACAAGCCACTTTGCCATCTGGCATCATTAGTAACCGGGTTTATCCGATCCCTGTTTTTAAACAAGTAAACGATCATTGCCAATAGCACAAGGTCTTTAGAGAAGGATTGCCACGGCGTTAAAGGAATGGCATCACCAAAGCAACCACATGATGTTACCACTTTAAATGCTGCCGAAACAAAGGTTAGAAAAGTAAAGAAGATAATAACAACTAATAAGCCGGTAGTTACTTGTTTACGCCAAAAACCAAAAAGCAACAAAGCACCCAATACTATTTCAAAAACACAAAGCAGGATAGCAATTCCTGTAGCCATACCACTAAGGAATGGCATGTGAAATACTTCGAAGTACTCTTGAAGTTTATAACCAAATCCGAGTGGATCATTGGCTTTTATCAATCCTGAAAATATAAAGAGGACACCAACAAATATCCTTGAAAAGTTTAATGCAGCTTTCTTCATTGTTTACCAGCTATTTTACGCCTAACTTAATTAAAGCAAAAACAGCATAGTTTAACATATCCTGATAATTTGCATTTACTCCTTCTGAAGCCAGAGTATGGCCAGAATTGTCTTCTATTTGTTTTACCCTTAAAATTTTCATTAAAATCAGATCTGTTAAAGAGCTGATGCGCATGTCTCTCCAAGCTTCACCATAATCGTGATTTTTGGCAAACATAAGCTCTTTAGTTCCACCTACCTTTTCATCGAAAAGTTTTTCAACTCTTTCTACTCCTAGTTCATACGGATCATCTTCTCCAAGTTCAAGTTGCATCATAGCAATTGCGCAATAATTAATAATGCCGATATACTCAGAAACCACGTCTTCCCCTACTTTGGATACTTTTTTTTCTTCAAGCGTGCGGATGCGCTGTGCCTTAATGAAAATCTGGTCTGTTATAGAAGACGGGCGTAATATTCGCCATGCCGTTCCATAGTCATTTGTTTTCTTTAAAAAGAGCGATTTACAAACCGCGATTACCGAGTCAAATTCTTGTGAAGTGTTTGTTGCCAAAACGATTAAAATAATAAGTTTACATCCGTTTTAATACAGGATCCTAATAGAGTTAAATCATTTAAAGATTTTATCTAAGTTTGTATTCAAACAATGGCTAAAGATACATTTTTAAACCGAAAGACTACACTAAACGTCAAAGGCAAACTGACAGATATCAGCTCCCCATGCGTAATGGGCATACTAAATCTAACTCCCGACTCATTTTACAACAGCAGCAGGGCTGGCTCCCTTGATGATGCATTGCAGAGAACAGAAGCCTTTCTGAAAGATGGAGCTAAGTTTATAGATATCGGAGCATACTCCTCTCGTCCGGGGGCAGCAGAAGTTAGTACTGATGAAGAGTTAAAAAGGATAGTCCCTGTAGTAGAGGCCATCACAAAAAAGTTACCTGAAGCAGTAATTTCTATTGATACATTTAGAGCCAAAGTAGCCAAAGAAAGTATTGAAGCGGGCGCTCATATCATAAATGATATCGCATCGGGCGATCTGGATGAAGCTATGTTTGACACTGTTGCTGCACTTCAGGTTCCATACATTATGATGCACATGAAGGGCAATCCACAAACCATGCAACAGGAAACAGCATATAAAGATCTTGCATTAGACATAACAGATTATTTTTCTGCTAAACTTGCTCAATTACAAAAATTGGGAGCAAAAGATATCATTTTAGATCCAGGCTTTGGTTTTGCAAAAACTTTAGATCAGAACTATCAACTGCTAAACCAACTGGAAGATTTCAACATCTTTGAATTACCCTTACTTGTGGGCTTTTCCAGGAAATCTATGATCTATAAATTTCTGGGCTTAACACCGCAGGAAGCCCTAAATGGCACATCAGTATTGAATACAATAGCACTACTAAAGGGAGCAAGCATTTTACGCGTTCACGATGTAAAAGCTGCGGTAGAATGCATAGCTTTAGTCCAAAAGACACAGCAACAATAAAAAACCATAACTTGGCACTAATGAAAGGCTTAGAATTTGATTTCTTAAAGGTAACAGTTACAGATGCGGTAGACATTATTCTTGTCGCTTTAATTATCTATTACATCTACAACCTGATTAAGAATACCCTCGCAGTAAATCTTTTACTAGGTATGGTTATTATACTAGTAATACACTGGGTTGTAGATGCATTAAAAATGAATTTACTCTCTACCATCATTAACCAGTTTATAAGCGTAGGAATTATAGCCTTAATCATTATTTTTCAGCCCGAGATAAGGCGCTTTCTCTTACTCATCGGAAAAAATACTTTCCTTCAGCAAAACAAAGCATGGTGGGGTTATCTATTTGGAAGTAAAAATATAGAACGAGACAACCTAATCCGTATAAAACCGATTATTGATGCTTGTAAAAGCATGAAGAAATCCAGAACAGGTGCTTTAATTGTATTCGTAAAGTTTTACGACGACCAGCTTTTTGCTAATAGCTGTGAACTAATAGATTCAAAAATATCCAAGCGATTACTGGAAAGTATCTTTCAAAAATATAGCCCTCTGCATGATGGCGCAGTTGTTATTGCGGAGAACAAGATTAAAAGTGCAAGCTGTATTCTGCCTTTAACTGATAATGACAAACTACCTCCACAGTTTGGTCTGCGTCACAGGGCCGGGATTGGTGTTTCTGAAACCACTGATGCTGTAGCCGTAATTGTTTCTGAAGAAACAGGTGAAATTGCCTATGCTAAACAAGGCAGGGTAAGGATGAACGTATCATTTGGAGAGTTGGAGAAACTGCTCAATAAAGATTTTTAAATTAAGTGATCTGTTCATGGGCTGGAACAAATTGCGCTGAAGGGCGCAAATGGTTCCTAGGCCCCATCTCAGACACTGAATTTAAGGGAAACAGCATGGAAAAATGGCCCATTTACTTAGGATAATACGATGATGTTTAGAATAGCTTGAAGCTACTACCGGTAAAGTACAACACTAATTATAGTATAATAATTAATGTTTCCTATCTCAAAAACTAGCCCCCTTGCTTTCCTTAAAAATCACCTTCTTCGATGAGGCCTAGGCGCTGTTGCTTTTCGCAACAGATGCCAGACTTAGCGAAGAACGGTTATTTTCCTCCCTTTAATTTTGAACTTTACCAAACCCGTGTTCTCCAAAGATTTTAAAGTTGCGGAGATGTTATCAAATCTTGAAACCGACAAACTAAACAACTCCTTACGTACTGCATCATTAGTATAAACTATTTCGACATCATACCATCGGGAAATGCTTTTCATAATAGTTTCCAGACTTTCTTCCTGAAATAAGAACAGTCCATTTTTCCAGGCAACTGCCTCTTTAGGATTTGCTGCTGTTATTTGTAAACCATCTACACCTATTGTAGACTGTTGATCTACTTTGATAAGATTATAATAGTTGATTTGAGCTGCCCCTTCTAATACTGTAGTTTTTGTAGATTCATCGTTGGGATAACCACTAATGTTAAAACGAGCTGCTTCAACCTCAATTCTCTGTTTCTCTGATACCACAATAAAAGTCACATTAATCGTAGTATCATTACCTGGAATAAGAGATTTAGCTACAATTTTTGGCACTTCAAAGTAAGCTTCACCTATTAATTCTACCTTTCTTGCTTTATTAGGAGGGAATGACGCTGGGTAAGTTAATTTTGAGCCAGCATTTAACCACACTTTAGTTCCATCGGGTAATCGCACTTGATATTGACCACCTATTGGGGTTTCAAGGCTGTTAACGCCTTTATCTTTAGCTACATCAGCATCCGCCCCTTTTTCATTAACAGCATAAGTAATTTGCCCTGTACCTGTTCTTATAATACTTGAACCCGACTCCTGGGCTAAAATCCCATTGGGTGCATCATCCAGAATAATCTTTTTACCATCAGCTAAGGTCAATGTCGCTCTGCTGCTGCCTGCATGAATATCACGTTTAGCAAATCTGTTTTCTTTTAGTGGTTTTGGATGATGGTTATAAAAAAGTGCACCAACAGCACATGCAATTAATGCGAGACAAGCTATTGCTAAATACCTAAATGCCCAGGTTTTATAAAATATTGGCTTTTTTTCTGATTCTGTATTCATATTTCTATTCTTTCTTCTGACTTAATTAAATTTAATCTTAATGAATCGGGGCCTGTACAACTGAGGATCCTTATCAAGATCTTTAAAGAACTCAAAAGAATTAACATTATAACTAATTAAAAGTTCACCTTTTTCAGATAAACTAGGATGTGCTTTAGCATTATATGGAAAATACGACTTCTCTTTTAATGCATCAGAACAATCCCAAAGTTTTATTATCGGTCCAAATGGTCCTACCGGAGTTTTCCCTAAACGCATCCCTACTGTCCTGCTCAATCCACTCTGCTGAAAAACCAAAGCATATCTACCGTCAGGTAATGCTGATAAACTTAATTCGTTTGAAACCTGATCTGTTACCGTTTCTGCTTTCGTAATATCTGCATTCCAAATAGCACCATCCCAAAAATTCCATTTGGAATAATCATCAAACTCCTTTGGCTTTACTCTTGCTACCAACAGTTTTTTAGCCATCCCCTTAACGCCGTAAATATAAATATATCCATCAGGATTAGGAGCTCCGGCTTTTGCTGTATTCACAAATATACCTGCACCAAACGATCCCATTTCTTTTTCCGTTTTGCTCTCACTCAAATAAAAAGGTGTATCCTTTTGTTCAAAATTTTTAAAAGGGGCTTGCTCTTTTTGAGATATTTTTATCAGTGTATTACCTACCTCCGAAAAACCAAACGCACCATCTCCAACTTGTTTTACTCTGTATCCAAAAATATAGATAGCATCATTTTGTTCCTGATTGACAAAACCATCTCCAAGCCAGTAATAATCTTTAGGGCCAGTTAAAGGAGTTTTTGGCACAAATACTGTTTCAGCACTATCCTTAGCATCATTTTTCCAAAAAAAAGATATATTTTCCTTTACGGGCTTCACTCCTTTTAGTACAGCCACGCTATTGTGGATCATTCTAGCTCCCGGTTTCATTTTACTATCTTTAATCTTCCCGATCATGCTATCGCTAAAAATAAACAATGTTTTTTTAGCTTCAGGCTTGCCATATTCTACGCCATTTAATGGAATACTGTAAATGCCATCGCCACCAAACCACCCATCCTCTCTTACAAATAAATTTGTCCATGCAGTATCCTCTGTTGCTGTAAATTTTATATTGGTCAAATCCTGAGCATCAGCATTCGTGAACCAGCCTGCTAAACTGCAGAACAAAACGATATTTTTTATGCTTAATGTAAATTTAAATCTATTCATCAGGCATAAATATATCAAAAGTATTATAGATGTTTTTTAATTAATATTGTATCAATGAAAATTCAATTACACTTTTCGGGGGTATTTATTAAGAGAGTTGTCCTCAGTATGATTCTCTTATCGAGCACACTAGACTCCTTCTGTCAGGATCAAAAAACAATTAAATTCACCTTACTGTTCGACAAAACTGTGCAACAAATACACAACATTGGTGGATCTGGATGTTGGTACACAGAAGAAATTGGCAAGCAATGGCCATTAGCTAAAAAACAACATATTGCCGAATTACTATTTAGCAGGGAGTTTGATAAAAATGGCTGCCCGAAAGGCATCGGTTTATCGGCATGGCGTTTTAATATTGGAGGAGGCACAGCTGAACAAGGCGATAGCAGCGGAATTGCAGATTCTGCACGCAGAGTAGAGTGCTTTTTATCCCCTGACGGGACTTACGATTGGGACAAACAACAAGGATATACCTGGATGTTGCAGCAGGCAAAAAACTATGGTGTAAAGGACCTGATTGCATTTGTAAATAGTCCTCCTGTACAATTTAACAAAAATGGTCTCGGCTATAAATCACAAAAGGATGGATCCACAAACCTAAGACCCGACAAATACGATGCTTATGCAAATTTCCTAACTGAAGTAATAAAACACTACGACAAAAAGAACCTTCATTTTAACTATATCAGCCCAATAAATGAGCCCCAATGGGATTGGCTAAAGAGCTCCAATCAGGAAGGCAGTCCATGGACAAATGAAGAAATGTTTGAAACTATTAAATCTTTAAACACCAGTTTAGCTAAGCAAAAACTTAGTACAAAAATTCTAGCTACTGAGGCTGGTCAACTTGATTATCTATATGCACATAAAGGGCGTACATCTCGTCAAATAGATAACTTCTGGAATCCTAAAAGCCCGTTGTATATAGGTGGTCTTAGTAATACTACAAAGTTTGTTGAAGGTCATGGCTATTTTACAGAAAATGGCGACAACACGCTAATAACCGTGAGAAGATCTTTAAGAGATACTTTGAAAAAGTACAAGGGACTGGAATACTGGCAATCAGAATATTCAATGCTTGGCAATGGTTTTAAAGATAAAACTTCGGGCAATCCAAGCGAAATGGATCATGCATTATTCCTTGCTAAAGTAATTAACCATGATTTTACCATTGGGGACGCATCTGCCTGGCATTTCTGGAATACTTATGAACCAGGGAATCCATTAAACCCTCGTTATTTCCTTATTGCTATAAATCCAAAAAGGGCAAACAATCCTGAAACCATGTACACAATCACTAAAAATTTATGGGCATTGGGGCACTACAGTCTCTTTATCCGTCCAGGAATGGTTCGTATAGAAACCCAAAGAAACGATGGTTTAAACGATATCGAGATTGCTCAACAGGTTATGATTTCTGCATTTAAAGACCCTAAAGGAAAAAGCATTATTGTAAATGTAATTAACTATACCAGCGAAGCTAAAAAGACTGATTTTGTATTAAAAGGATTAGCTAAAGGAAAGCTTAAAAAACATTACATAACCTCCGAAAAACAAGATGATAATATACGCCCTTATCCGCTTGAGGATACTACACTACCTCCCCGATCAATAAGTACGTTTATATTCTCTGCTCCTTAAATAAAAGTATTTTTATTTAAACGCAAAAGAGAGTATCCAAAAGATAAGATTGTCATTCTGAATTCATTTCAGAATCACACAATTACTATTTAATATTGCTTAAACGAGATTCTGAAATGAATTCAGAACGGCGATGAGCATAATCAAATAGTAAATAAATCTTTTTGGATACCCTCTTTATATAATTTCTAATTCCTACTAGCAGTACTGATCAAAAGCACCAATAAGGCTATCAGCAATCATTTGTGCAGGACGGCCTTCAATTTGATGACGCTCTATCATATGAACTAATTTGCCATCTTTAAATAAAGCCATTGAAGGTGATGATGGAGGAAAAGGCAACATATAACCCCTAGCTCTGTCAACCGCTTCTTTTTCCATACCTGCAAAAACTGTTACTAATTTTGTAGGATGTTTTTCATTTGCTGCGGCCAATCTTGCTGCCGGACGTGCGTTTGATGCTGCACAACCACATACCGAGTTAACTACTACAAACACAGTTCCTTCGCTTGTAATGGCGCTATCAACTGCTTCAGCAGTTTTTAATTCTTCAAAACCTACGTTTGTAAGTTCAGCACGCATTGGCTCAACTAAATATTCTGGATACATATGCTTAATATTTTTATTAATTTCTTCTTTAAGTATACAAAGGTACTGTACCTGCAACTAGCATCAAAACATTGGCGATAAGACCAATATAGTTTTGACCTTCAAATTACTTTGTGCCCGCTAGCCAAAACACAGTATTTCTCTGCTCAAATCATCATTTCTTGTCTTTCCCTTTCTTTCCAAACTGTCTCGGATAGTAAGATATAGTAGTCATAAAATATTGCTTCAGCACATTCTGCGTCCCTATGGTAAAACTATTAGCATCACCATAATTGATCACACTGGTGTTCTGGTGTAAAAGATCCAGTGCGGAGAATTTAAATTCTGCGTTATTGCCTTTAAGAAAACGATAAACCGCACTGGCATTCCAGATGGTAAAATTGATATCGTCGGCTATAGAGGACGAACTCTTGTTGAAAGTTACATTGCTGTTCAACGTAAATCTTTTGGTTACATTATAACTACTACTCAGTGTAGTACCCATATTTGTACCGCTGTATTCGGTATTAAACGCCTCCTGTTTAGAATGCGAGGTATTGTAAGACTGCCCAAATGCAACAGCCAGGTAGCTTTTGTAGGTATAATTGATATTTACACTTGTATAAGTGTTCAGGTTGGTCGAAAAAGTAAAGATACTGTTGGTATATCCGGGGTTTTTATTTGCATTGAAGTTGCTGTTCAGACTCAGCTGAAGTTCTGAAGACTTCAACTTGTACGCTTTTCTGATGTTGCCATAACCGTTGATGTATTTGTGTCCGTTTGCGTTAACCAGGTATACGGTACGCCTGTTTTGTTCATCGATCAACAGACTGTCTACAATATTATTGGCAATCAGACCAGCGCTGATCCCCATATAATAATTGAGGGTATTTTTACTTCGCTGGTCATTACTGTCGAATCTAAAAGACAATTCCCGCTGCACCCCTTCTTTCAAGTTAACATTTCCCCTTTGCAGGTAGTACAGGTTGGTGCTATCCGTCAGCGGTGCCAGCTGATTGATGTTGGGTATATTAATCTTCGTAGTGTAACTAAGGTCATAGCTTCTTGAAGTTTCCCCATATTGGTGATTATAGAAACTGAGGCCGGCATCAGGAGCAAATCTGCTGTAGTTGCGTTTTAAGTTTTGAAATGATCGGTCAGATTTATTGTCTTGGCTAATCATTAGTTGTTTGGGATGAAACCGGATGGTAAATGATTTATAATAGCGGTTAGACAGGCTTTTCTGAAAAGATTTTTCTATTCTCAGCCCCGGCGTTTCCTCGATCACATTAGTGCGGATCTGGTTGTCCAAGTAAGCATTTGTTTTATATACATTAGTCAGAGTGTCCAGATCCTGTACCCTGTTGATGTTTTTATCCGAGTTGAGTACCAGTTTGTTGGTGAGGTTAAAGCTTAACCTGGAGTAGTTCTTACTTCCAAAAATTAACCTTTTTACATCCGGTATTGTCAAATTTAATTCCTGTCTTAAACCATCTGAGCTGATATTGTACTTTCTGTTAAACTTCTGATTGGAAGCTGTGCCGGTAAATGATTTAAACTCGGTGATGTTCAGTCGCTCACTTTCGTTATTGTAATTATTCAAACTATATTCGGCAGTACCCCCCCTAAACCGTGTTTTGGGGGTGATGATGTATGGAGAATACTGGTATTGACCGCTAAACCTGAAATTTTTGTTATTATTACTGCTCGTATTTAACGAGTTGTTGGTACTGGTCAGTACATCCTCTACATTGGTAGAACTACGGAAAGTTTGATTATTGTTTTCTATCCGGTCGAATTTTACTTCCTGGGAAAATTCTAAATTATGACCTTTTTTAGCGTACTCATAATAGGAATCAAACTTTTGTGTCATATTGGAAGATTCATTGATGGTCCGGCTGTTCTCGATCACCTTATCTGTACTGTTAACAGAGGTCGTAGTTTTGTAATCTGCCAGGAAATCGGTGTTCCTGTCCTGCAAAAAGTAATTGGACTTTAAAGTACTTTTGAGCTCGTATGTTGGTTTCTCAATGAAATTGTAGCTGAAGTTAGCTCCTAGTGCACTGGGCCGGGAGATGCCTTCGGCCCTGAAATCAGGCTGGTATTCTACGTTGGTACCCACCCCCTTAAATGTGCTATTGGACATGAGATCGCCAGTGTTATCTGCAATCTTATTGATGTTATTCATGGCTCCCACAATAGCAAGCTGCATCTTTGGAGTAAACATATTGATACTGCCATCGGTCTCAAACCGATTGTTGGTACCATAACCAAAACCAATCTTACCAAAAAAGCCTATGTCCTTTCCCTTTTTGAGCTTAATGTTCATTTCCAGTGTAGAATCTGCTCTGCTGGAACTTTCCTGGTTCCTCGATTTGTTATATACCTGTATTTTTTGAACAGAATTCTTGGCCAGGTTTTGAGTGGCCAGCTTCATGTCGCCGCCAAAAAAGGACTTTCCGTTTACCAGCAGACTTTTAACTTCTTTACCATTAACGGTGATCTTCCCATCGCCCCATAGCGTAATGTTCGGGATCATTCTCAGTAAATCCTCCACCACAGCATTGCTATCCAGCTTAAAGGCGGCGGCGTTAAATTCAAGTGTATCTCCGTTCATGCTAATCGGCGGCACAGAGATGACCACATCATTCAGCATAACATCCCTTTTGGTTGCTACAATGGTTTGGAGATTGATCGTATTTTTATCGGCAGGTATCGTAAATTGTTTTCTGGAAGTCAAGTAGCCCACGTGGCTGACATCAAGTCTCAAAGGAAGATTGACTGGAAGATTTTTAAAGTTAAATTCACCATAATTATTAGTCACCTGGTAACTCAGCAAAGTGCTGTCTGCGGCTTTGTACACAGAAACGGTGGCAGATTTAAGGACATAATTTTGCGCGGTATCCCTCACAAGACCTTTTACGCTTCCCGGATTTGCAGGATTGACTTGTTGCGCGCGGAGTGTAATACAGGTAATACTCAGCAAAAATGCCAGAGTTAGCGTTGTTAATTTAGACATGGAGCGTTAATTTTTCTTTGGCTTTAATTTGATGATTACCGGGTTGCTTTTCTTATTCTGCGTTTTAAAAAATTGTGTTAAAACATCATTGTACTTCCTGTTTTTTTCTTCATTCTGTTCTTTAGCAGTGAACATTGTCAAAGAAGAATAACTGGTGTAAAAATATTCGGGGCTAACGATCAGGAAACCCTTATTGGTAAAGTCATATTGAGAGGCTAAATCAGTTACAGGTAGGAATTGCGAGGTAGAATCGGGTTCAATGTCTGCTATTGAAGTCAGTTCAGCTGTTTTCAGGTTGTAGATGAAAGCTTTTTTCTCATCGCGACTCCAGTTAAAGTTCCTGACCTGGAAATACAGGTTATTGAAATGCAGATAACTATTTGTCATCTCATAGAAAGCATCCCTGTTTTTCTCATAATAATCAAATGCTTTCCCCTTGTAAACCGGGTTGGTACCATAGTCCATTGGCAGGGAATTTGCCGCCGGGAAAAATATCTGATAGGCCAAGGAAAGCTTGCTGGAGGTTAGCTTATAAATATTATACTGGTAATTCTTGATGAATAGAAATTCATCAGGATTACCGTAGTCGTATACGCGCCCACCATGCCACCTGTCATCCCCCTTACGGTCTTCGGTTTTGTAAGAAAAATAACTCTCTACTCTTTTATTGTCTTTAATCAGGCTCAAATAATAGTACGTACTGTCTTTTTCGTTCTTTTCCAGGAAATTCTGATCGATCACAGTACCATCACTGAACTTTTTATAGTTGGCGTAGTTTTTCTCTTTAGGTACAGGTACTTTTTTGATGAGTTTACCGGCAAAATCAAAATAGTACACTTGTTTCCCCGCACCTATTTGGATGGCCTGCTTGTCATCCTCTTTGACGATATTGAAGCCATAAAAACTTTGATCCTTTACATCCGGATCTTTTTCAAACTTGCTGGCATTGATTTTTGCCACGTATTTGCCAGCTTTTGTAAATATCAGCACTGCTTTAGTTTCCCAATCGTAAACCACATAATGCTCATCGGTCATTTTAAGTTGCTGAATAGCTCCAAAAAGACTTTCCTTAGTGGTTTCCAGAGGCGTAAAGGTAACTTCGTCAAAAAATTGCGACACAGCTGCCCCACGTGCGCTAGAAGGATCTATCCTAAGGGTAACCATTGTGGAACTATCTATCTTACTTACCTGGGCCATAGTTTGGCCATAAGAGAGAATGCAGGTTATTAAACTGCATAAACTGCAGAGAGCGAATTTTAACATAAAGGCATCATTTGGTTCCTTAAATATATTAATTTTCAGAAGATTAATGATTTTAATTCAAGTTCAGCCCCCATTTTTAACACTAATTAACATTAAGCCAAAAAAAAACTGAATAGGAATAGATACAAATCTTACAAAGATTTCTTTCGTCCCAGTTGTTGTGCAAGATAAGGACAAAGCGGGGTCTGGTACGTAGTTTATTCGGATAAAGGTACCTTTTACCCGAAGCGGACCCCAATCTGGCACGAACCAAACACGAATGTGGTTACTATTTATTACGACAAAAGGGGCCAGAACAATTTGAATTGCACCATTCATTTTTTGTTGCAATAAATAAACATAAATAGTCGTAAATTTGCGGCTGTTTACTAGAAACTTAATCACTTAAATATGTCATCAGTAGAGACAACTTACGTTCCTTACAAAGTTAAGGACATTTCACTGGCAGAATGGGGCCGCAAAGAAATTGAACTGGCAGAAGCAGAAATGCCAGGATTAATGTCGTTACGCGAAGAATTTGGTCCTTCTCAACCATTAAAAGGCGCACGCATTGCAGGTTGCCTTCACATGACCATCCAAACTGCAGTTTTAATTGAAACATTAGTTGCATTAGGTGCTGAAGTTACCTGGTCATCTTGTAATATATTTTCTACTCAGGATCATGCTGCTGCTGCTATTGCCGCTGCTGGTATCCAGGTATATGCATGGAAAGGTTTAGATGAGGCTAGTTTCGACTGGTGTATCGAACAAACTTTACATTTTGGCCCTGAGCGTCAGCCATTAAACATGATCTTAGATGATGGTGGTGACTTAACCAATATGGTTTTCGATAAATTCCCTGAACTTATCGCTAACATCAAAGGTTTATCTGAAGAAACTACTACCGGTGTTCACCGCTTATATGAGCGCATGAAAAACGGAACATTGCACTTACCTGCAATCAACGTAAATGACTCAGTTACCAAATCTAAATTTGATAACAAATACGGTTGCCGTGAATCATTAGTAGATGCAATTCGTCGTGCTACTGATATCATGATGGCTGGTAAAGTAGCTGTTGTTGCTGGTTACGGTGATGTTGGTAAAGGTTCTGCCGAATCTTTAAGTTCACAAGGTGTACGTGTAATTGTTTCTGAAATTGACCCAATCTGTGCATTACAAGCTGCAATGGAAGGTTATGAAGTTAAGAAATTTGCTACAGCAGTTAAAGAAGCTGATATTATTGTAACGACTACAGGCAACTGTGACATCGTTCGTGCTGAACACTTCAAAAGCATGAAAGATAAAGCTATCGTTTGTAACATCGGTCACTTTGATAATGAAATCGATGTTGCCTGGTTAAACAAAAACTATGGCGCTACTAAAGTAGAGATCAAACCTCAGGTAGACAAATATACTATTGATGGAAAAGACATCATCCTATTGGCTGAAGGTCGTTTAGTAAACTTAGGCTGTGCAACTGGTCACCCAAGCTTTGTAATGTCTAACTCATTCACTAACCAAACTTTGGCTCAATTAGAATTATGGATCAATACAGATCAATATGAGAACAAAGTTTATGTACTTCCTAAGCATTTAGATGAAAAAGTAGCTCGTTTACACTTGGCTAAAATCGGTGTTGAACTTGATGTTTTAGATGCTCATCAGGCAGAATACATTGGTGTTCCGGTTGAAGGTCCATTTAAACCTGATACTTACAGATACTAATATTTAGATTCTTATCTTTATACAAAAGAAGCCGTATCATTAATCAAAAGATGATACGGCTTCCTTTTTTGTTTGTTGTGAGATCCGTCCTGAGTATTTCCTTACTATGCCTTTTTTCTTTGAATATTTCTTGAAGTGTACAAA
>NZ_JABSNU010000017.1 GCF_013266735.1 Pedobacter foliorum | reverse complement strand
GCAACAGGCAATTAGCACTAATTTCATATCGGGCACGCTGCACAAAGAATTTAAATACTAAAATACTTATTTTCAGATTCTTATTGAAAAAACTTTCTGACTTGTCATTGGTAATTTATTTCAGCATCTCTCAAGAGAAAGAAAGCCTTGCTAGTGCGAGGTTCTGATACCGGCCTTCGCCGGCATGACGAATTCAGGATGACGAACGAACGGATAAAATATTAAATGAATAATATAAAACAAGAAAGGGTGCAGTTCAATTGAACTGCACCCTTTCTTGTTACTAATTGGTAATAGAAATTACTATTACCAATTAGTAATAGCAAGAATTGTAATCTATTTCTTCAAATCATTCAATTCTTGCCAAGTCCAGTTCTTGGTTCTTCCTACAGTTTGCTCACGTACTTTCTTAACGTCAGCAGCCTTCACTGTAGATGCTTTGTTCCCAATGTCATTACGGATGTAGCTAATTACCGATGCAATATATTCGTCATTGTTAGCTCCAAGAGCAGGCATCACATCTGCGTATGCTTTGCCATTAACAGGGCCCGATAAACCATGAAGTAAAATGCGGATTATTTTTTCAGGATCACCATTTATATCTTTGTTTGCTGCCAAGGGAGGAGCAGGCATATCTTTACCGCCGTTGATTACACCCTTTCCATCTGAACCATGACAAGTAACACAAAGCTGTTTAAATATTAGTGCACCATCATTTATTAATTTCTGATCAGCTGTGGCCATTAGTTTCGAATTTCTTTCAGCAGTAGCTTTTGCCTCTATTTGTTTTTGATACTTTTTATTAGACTCAGCAAGTACTACATCATTAGGATGATTGGCAATAATGTCAGCTATAATTTGTTGTGCTTTGTCAGAATTATTGAACCTTAATGAAAGTCCCAGTTGCAAACGAACGTCAGCACTTGGATCATTTTTTAATGGTTCAACTGCCATAACTAAGCTTTCATCACCTTTACGGATAGGTTCTTCACTAATCCATACCGCGGTTTTTCTTACTTCTGCATCCTTATCTTTAAGTGCTGCTAGTAAAGTAGATCTATCTAGAGCATCTAAGCCGTTCATTGTCCAAAGCGCATGGATACGAGCTAGTTGAATAGGAGAGTTCAGTGCAAGTTCCTTTAACGCTGGTACTACAGATTTGTCTCCACGAACAACGATAAGTTTTTGGGCATTATCTCTCCACCAGCCATTAGGATGAGAAAGATATGGAACAAGTTTGTCACTGGTAAGATTTAGCATATTTGGAATGGTTTTATCCGGCTTAATACCGTCATGAACCAATCTATAGATACGTCCTCTACCAATGTTTTTATCCAATTGCTTTTGATCAATCTGATTACGCAGATAAGTTCCTTTTCTGGTCCAGTTACCTTCCTGAATAATTCCGCGGTACATATCTACAATGTATAAACATCCATCTGGGCCTGTTACACTGTTTACAGGTCTAAAATTCATGTCTGTAGATGAAATGAACTCTTCATGATCATATGCATTCGTTAAGGTTATTTTACCATCAGTATCCGTAACCTTAGCTCGTCTGATCAATCTGCCTACTGGTTCGCAAATCAATAAATCTCCTTTCAAGTCATCAGGTAATGAGTTACCTCTAAAAACCGATTGCCCTGTTGAGGCAGTAAAATGATTTAACGTACTGTCTGGACGTAGTCGGCCTAAACCTCCCTGTACATCAGGGGTAGAAATTAGAGGCCATACCGCCTGAAATTCATCATTGTACTGGCCGTTAAGATCCAAATATCCAAAAAATGGATTTTGTTGGAAGTTTACTGCAGGAGCTTCTCCACCTGCTGATGAAAAATACAGTCTGCCGTAATTGTCATTTGCAAGGCCCCACTGACCACCTGAACCTTCATGCTGTTGTTCAGATTTTAATAACCCATTGTCAAACTTATAGCGAACGTTTTCTACAGTTACATAAATTTTATTGTCGAGATTCCATACCAGACCACTTCGCTGATGTTCCAGATTACTTGTGTTTTCAGATTCATTTTTGAAAACCATTTTCTTTTCATCAGCAACGCCATCACCATTGGTATCGCGGTAACTATAAATACTATTGTCAAAAGTTTCGGCAACTAAAAGGCGGTCATCAAGTGGCAAAATCATCCTTGGCAATAATAGTTTATCAAGAAAAACTACTGATTTATCCATTTTACCATCGCCATTGGTATCTTCCAGCCTTTTAATGGTACAAACAGGTTTCATCTCACCTGTACCTTCGGCATCCTGCATATAAGTATTCATTTCTGCTACATACAAGCGCCCGTTGGCATCCCAGGCAATTGCAACAGGCTCATGAATCATTGGCTCAGAAGCAACAAGTTCCAGGTGGTAGCCTTTTGGAAGATGAATGGTTTTTAGACTCTCCTGAGGAGTTAAATAAGCAGGAGAGGGGTTGGTATTAACGATTATTTTGCCATTGGCATCACGTTTTACCGTATTTTGTGATACTTTACAGGTAAAAACGAGCATGGACATGCAAAGCATGCCCATTACCCATTGTTTTTTTTGTCTCATTATATTTGGTTTTGTGTGTTTCGGGGTTTGCAGGGGTGTTTATTTTTTTACACCCAGCGCATATTTTATCCCTCCTAAAAGATGATTAAGATAAAGTGGATCTGTATAAGATTCACGGGTATGACCAAGTTCAGTATAGAAAGCGCGACCACCATCATATTCATGGTACCATGCCATAGGGTGTTTAGCACCCATTTTACCATTACCCGGATCATAGCTGTTCTCATCAATATATATTAATACGTTTAAGCCATCAGCTACCCATTTGAAATTATACCATTCATCTTTTCTTTTCCATACTTCAGGAAGATGTTTTGTAGAGATGTGGTTACGGTTAACAACATTTAATGAAGCTTCCTGCTGACTTGGATGGCTTACAAAATAAGCACCTACAAGTTTACCGTACCAAGGCCATTCATATTCCGTATCAGTAGCAGCATGCACACCAATAAAGTTACCACCACCTTTAATATATTTTTCAAATACAGCTTGTTGTGTGTCATTTAGAACATCACCTGTGGTATTGAAAAACATTACAGCTTTATATTGTTTTAAATTCTCGGTCGTAAATTTTTCTGAATTAGTAGTAGTATCAACATCAAAGTTGTTTTCTGCTCCTAATTTAAGGATAACAGGCACACCAAATTCAATTGCATCATGGTGAAATCCTGCTGTTTTACAGAACACCAGAATTTTAGGATTTTTCTTTGCCGATGCCGCTGAGGCACTGAACATGATCACGATTAATGACAGCATTGCGAATGCTTTGACTAAAGAGTTGTTTCTTGTTAAGATTTTCATTTGTTTTTATTTTAGTGGTATTAAAGGTAAAAGATTTTTACCTGTCTAAGTAACGGATAAAATGTATTATTTAAGAGACAAGTTTTACTAAAGCATTAATACACTTACATCGGTTTAGTTGGACGCACAGCTGTGAGCGCAATCTGACCTTTAAACATCTTTCCACCATCATCTGTAAGTCTCAGGTAATAGTCTGATGAACACGCTGTTCCATCCTCATCCAACGTAACAAATGAAGAGCCTTTAGGTATAAAGGATGAATTTTCCGCAGTTTTTGCGATCTGATTTCCTTCATTATACTCATCAAACATAGAAATATAAATTCCCTGACAACCCACTCTTTTCATGTTATAAAACTGTCGCCACATAAAATCTCCATGAGCACGCTGGCGCTCCTGTAAATCACCTGGCAATACACAAGGCTGATAATCAATTCCATTAGCATTGCAATAAGCCTGGTCAGGTTTATTTACATTCATAAAAAATCCATCTGATTCATTTGCATTCCCAATTCTACCCACCATCCAAGGCGAAAGCATGTCAAAAGCTTTATAAGCGCTAATGAAATTAGGTCGTGAATCACTTTCTTGTTTACGCCAATGGGTAGGTACACCACCAATAACATAGCAGCCTTTGCTTTTAAACCAATTAATTACATCAACACAAACCGAAGCAGGCCAAGGATGGTTATTGTCGTTAAATCCAAATCCCCAAATGCATACTACCGGTTTCCCATTTTGTTTAGCATAGGCAGAAGACGTGATGTAGGCCGACATTTTATTGGTCCAATCGGTTTTAATCTCTGATTGCATATTTGTCCATCCACTTACATCATACATGATATAGAATTTACGACCATAAGCCTCTGCTGCGGTTTTTACCTTTGCAGTAATGGCGTCACGTACCGGACCTTCAATGCCATTTGGATTAAAACGTTGTAAAGCTGCGGCATCAATGCCATTCTGCTGCATCCAAAGAAACTGTGTATTTACAGTTTGAGTCGTAAACGATGAGAATAATTTTGCTTCTTGTCCATTACCAAGATCTTCAAAGCCAGTTTGAAAGGTTTCTGTATACTCCCTAACATCCGGCCATGATTTTATCCCCAGGTTTGTAGGGGAAGGAATCTTCCCCCAGTCCTGAGTATAATGCCACCAGGCATCAATTGGAGAGCCATCACCTTTTGCTGCAAACCAGCCCTGATAGCCAACAGTAATTTTACCAACCACATCACCAACAGGAGAGGGGGTTGTGTCAATCACTTCTCCCGGTTTATCGGGAGAAGTGATTTCATTAGAGCTCTTTTTTGAGCAACTACTCAATAAAGCAAATAAGGCTATCAGGAAGGCGATATTATTTTTTTGCATGATCATGGTTATTTTCCTGTAAAGCGAAGATCATCTATACCCACAGCTACATCCGGATGATCTTTACTATTGGTAAAAAAGAATACCCTAAAATAGTTAATGGACTTGAAGTCTGCACCACCATCTCCGGTATTGATAGCTTTGTCAAAGTCAAGCGTGATTTCATTCCAGCCATTCTTTAAGTTATCTACCAATGGAGCTACATCCCAGGCAGATTCATGATCATCGGCCTTGCCTGAACTGGTCAGCTCTATAGAACCATCCTTTTTAATATTGGAAACATCAGATATATACCACCAGAATTTAAACTGACCGTTGTCTTTGTTGAAAGTCGAATTAACAGGTGTTTCAAATTTCCTTATAAACTGCATAAAGTCTCCACCGTTAGCTATGGTATTCTTAAGGTATCCTGTTCCTTCTTTTTTACCTGAAGTTTCAATGGTAGGAGCACCCACAGTTTCCCATCCATCCGGTTTATCTGCATTGTCAAATGAAACAGCAGGAGCCGGTGGCACAGCCCTCAATACCAGACCATCTACACCCGTAATTACATCAGAGTGGTCTTTTGTTTTTGTCCAGAAAAATACTCTGAAAAAGTTAAGTGCTGCAGGGTTTGGTGTACCAGACAGATCTGCATCCCTTAAATTAAGGTTTACCTGATTCCATCCATTTTTCAATGTAGGCAATAATTTAGCTACAGACCACCCATACTCATCCTTATCCGCATCTCCGCCACTGGTGATTTCAATTTGACCATCTTCTTTTATGGCAGATACATCAGATATATACCACCAGAATGAGAATTGGCCATTAGCCGTTGTAAGTTTAGAATCTAATGGGGTAGCTAAATGCTTTATAAATTGCATAAAGTCATCTCCGCTTTTTATAGTGTTCTTCAGGTATCCACTACCTACTTTTGCTCCCGATGTTTCAATAACAGGATCACCAACAGTTTGCCACCCATCTTTAGCGTCAACATTGTCAAATACCACGAGAGTTGGGTCAACTGGTTCTCCTGGCTCCTCTGGCAAAGGCACTACATGACTTGTGTCTCTTGAAGTGTATTTTTCCTTTTTACAGCTGGTTACTGTAAGCCCGATTAAGGCGATGGAACATACCATCATATTTTTTATTAATCTCATTTCCTTTATTTTAAAAGTTTAACATTAATTTCTTCATTATCTAGCTGGTTTAACCCTGGTAAAGCCAGGGTCGCCGTGGAACCAACTCGCTCCTTTTCCTGTTAACCACAGGTAATAATCAGAAGGCAGGTCGTTTTCAATTCCAACGAATTTAAGTCCCTCATCACCGTTTAAGGGCGTATCTGCTTCTCGGGCCGCCTTAAATATGGCTGTACCCTCATCAATTTCATCGAACATCGCTACATATAATGATTTTGCACCAACTTTTTTGGCGCCGGCAATTTGTTGCCATAAGAAATCGCCTTTTAAACGTGGTATCTGATAGTAAAGACTGGCATCCTTATGCATATTACCCCAGGTAAAACCTGGAAATACTAATGGAACATAATCTACCTTGTTAGCTTTACACCACTGAATATCATCATAAGTTATTCGTTCGTTGTAATTTCCTGAGCCGTATCTTCCCACTGCCCACGGCATAACTATATCCACTTTTTTTATAAGAGTATGCAGCAATGGCGATTTTTCGGTGTCATCACCCAATGTTCTCCAGTAAAATGGAACCCCAAGCATAACTGCCACCTTATTATCAGGCCCTTTCAGTTTTCCTACCAGGGTGGTTACATCAGAAATGGTATATTTTCTGTTGTCATTAAAACCTACACCCCAAATAGTTACCAAGGGTCTGCCATTGTGGTATAAATAGGTGGGGTTCTCTTTGCTGTCAAAAAGTTTAAAGAGACTTTGCAATTCATTCCAATCCTGCTCCAGATAAGCAACGTCGGCGCTTGAGCAACCGCTCAGGTCGTACATTACACTAATTGCCCTGCCATATTTCTTAGCTGCTTTTAGTGCGTTTGCTAAGACCTTGTTGAAGTGCCTTTTTCCGGATGCATTTGAAGATTTAATCTCACCCACAAATCTCTGCATATGTACACCGTCAATACCATAGTCCTTCATCCATTTAAAATGAAGATCGACACTTTCTTCGTCGTAAGGACTATATAAGTAAGCATCAGACCCATTAGCAAATTTAAAAGGCGATTTATACCTTTTGGTATATTCAGTAATGTCTGGCCAGAAATCTACATTGGTATTTCCGGGGAAAAAGCCACCATTACCCTGATAATGATACCAGCCGCGTTGCGAACCATCTCCCTCTGCAGCAAACCAACCTTGATAACCGGCCATCACTAGGCCGGTATAAGATTTGTAAACTACGCCAGTCATGTCATAGACTTTATCCTGAGATGTTACAGGTGGCTTTACTTCCGGATCGGAATCTTTTACCTTATCGCTTTTAGAGCATGATGCAATGCAAGCCATCATTGTAAAAGAGAAAAACAATATCCTAAACTTCTTCATCAGTATATTTTGTTATGTTCAATTAATTAGCTGGCACATCTATTTCAATGATGTCAGAGAAATTAGAGCTCTTGAAACTATCGTTTAAGCGAACTCCTACTCTTACAAAGAACTTTCTGCCAGGCAACATATCAGGAATATCGATGGTAACAGACTTGTCAGCATCGGTCATGTCTGCCCACTGTTTATTAATCGATTTTTTATAGAGGTCAGAAAAATCTCTGATGGATGCACCTGCACCTACCAGTTTGGTATTGTTAACATATGGCTGAGTTTCTATAATGGTTGGCAAACCTGCGCCAATTGGTGCCTCCATTAAATATTTTAATGTTAGCGTTTTGCCATTTAGTGTCGCAGTAAAGTTCTTGATGATAATATATGGGGTAACCGTGAAGTCGCGCTTTGTGCCCTTATTAATATCAACTGTAACAGTATCGTAAAGAGGCCAGAAAGCTCCGCCTTTTGGGATCACTTTGTAAGTGCCTTTAAACAATTTGCTATCCTTAAAGGTGCCATCAAATTTACTTGGAATCTCCTGAGGCGAAGGTGTAGCACTCCAGCTAATCTGTTCCAATCTGATTTGGGTACTACCCTGTGAGGTAAGCAAATTGCCACCTTCCGACGAAACAAGGTTTCCTTCGAATGAAGCATTTGGACCATCGTAGTTATCTATTTTTGTACACGCAGAACTTGCCAGTATAGTTATTCCTAACAACATTCTACTAATCAGGTTTTTCATATCTTTTAAATTTTATATTCTTAGTAATTAGGGTTATTAGGGTATAGGTTAGGATTTTTACCTAGCTCTCCGCCCGGAATTGGCTCGTAATAAAACTTCTTGTCGAAATTGTAATTGCGCTGAAATAGTTCAGGTTCTGCTAAGAAGATGTATTTGTTTTCGTTAAACACATAGTAAGGCATAAGGCCTTTAAACCTTGCATTGTTTAATACTACATCTGCAATTCTCCATCTTTTTAAATCCCAATAGTAGTGGTTTTCAAAGGCAAGCTCCATACCTCTTTCATTGCGTACTTTTTCTATATCAATTGAAGTGTAAGGAGTTGCACCTGCTCTCGACCTAATCATATTTATTAAAGTTAAAGCGTCTCCTGCATTACCCAATTCCATAGCTGCTTCTGCTCTATTTAATAAGATTTCAGCATAACGAAGGTCAAGCCATGGTTGCTCACTTCTGTTCAGATCTACAGTTGAGATTGGTTTAGCTGCGTCGATGTATTTTCTAACATAAAAACCTGTACGAGTTAGCTCATCACCACCTGTCCAAGGACCGGTAAAGCCGATAACCATTTTACCTTGATACAAGGTTTTTGTATCTCCTGAAAGTATGTAACTGCGAGAATTAGATTGTTTTGCAACTTCTGCAGCTGCGGTTCCACTAAATGAAGGGTAGATACCTCTCTGCATATCGAATGTAAGACCTCTTAAAGTTGCTCCCGGGAAATATACTGTAGCAAGTAACCTTGGTTCAAGTCCCTGCATTATTTCAGCACGATCATTGAAGCGCTTTGGCGTTCCATCAGAATTAGTTACCTGTAAGGCGCCCCAACGCTGTACCAGCTCCAAAGTAGGGTACGATCTGGTAAGTGCATTAGCTGTCATGTAACGCGGCGACATGGTGGCATCCCAGCTATGTGCTGTATTTGAAATTATAGAGTATTGTTTGATAAAGATGTTTTCAGGACTCTCACTTTTAAGGAAAAGATCAACGTAGTTCTGTACTTTATCTGCATTTTTTTCATAAAGGGAGTAATGTCCTTCCAGTAATTTAGCAGCCTCAACAGCTTTGGTAAAATAGTCATTGGCTTTTGCTGCAGGTATACCGGCAAATCCTTCAGCTCTGGCAGGACCATCAACAAAGTTTGCAGAACCATATTTTGCAATAGAACCTGCGTACAACATCGCTCTCGATTTTAATGCGGCAGCTGCATATTTGTTCGCTCTTCCTGCTTCATTAGTTTCATTCATCATCTGATAACCCAGATCAAGTTCAGCTCCAATGAAATCCCATGTGGCTTCTTCTTTATCACGATGTACCTGTAATTCTGAAATTGGTGCGCCAGGATCTTGAACTGTAGTAACGATAGGGACACCGCCGTAACGTTTGGCCAAACCGAAATAGTAATAAGCTCTTAAAAAGTGAGCTTCTCCTAATAATGCATTTACATTGGTTTGACCCAGTTTATCTGCGTGTTTTGGTAATTCATCAATCAGGATATTAACATTCCTGATATCGCCATATGGCCAGTAGCCGAATCCGGTACCAATATCCATGCCTCCAAAAGGGCCAACCTCTTCTCCTGTAACCGAAGCCGAATTAAAGAAGTTTTCCCAATCGTTACCACCGGTTTTAAAACCTTGATCCGGTCTGTATTTAAAATCCTCAATTGGTAATCCTCTATAAATAGTAGCTAAGAAGGACTTTACGCCAGCCTCACTGCCAAATATGATATCGGGCGTAAAAATATTAGTAGGGGGAATATCTAACTTTTGGCAAGAGGTTATTAATGCCCCTGCACTTATAGATATTGCTATAATTAGTTTATGTATACTTTTCATATTTCAATAAGTTTAAAAGGTAATGTTCGCTCCTATATTAAAAGTTCTATTCATAGGATACGTGTATCCTCCCAAGGCTATAGAGAAAGGATCGCCGGGATTGATATCCCTATCAGTTGGCTTTGGTCCTTGATGTTCAGGGTCGTAATTTTTAAGCCCAGTAAAAGTTGCGAGATTATAACTGTTTACATATACTCTTAACTTTTTAACACCAATTTTTTGTAGCGCAATTGCCGGAATGGTGTAGCCAAGTTCCAGTGTTTTTATACGTAGATAACTTGCATTTTGTATGGCTTTTGTTCCTTGTGCCCTTGGCGAACCCATAGCAGGGTAGAAGCCTGGTGTCCATTGTGTATTTGGATCATAAATATTAGCAGTAGGATCTGTAGTATGCCAGCTGTCTAGAAAACGCGTTAATGAACTTCTATTAAAAGCAAGTGGTTCAGCAAACAATTCATCATACTGTACATAAACACCCGATGCTCCTTGTAAAAGTACATTTACATCAATTCCTTTGTAAGCCACACCTATGGTCATACCATAGTTTACTAGTGGCATATCATTGGTTGCAATAGGGTGGTTGTCCTTATCATTGATCTCACCATCTTCATTCCAGTCTTTGTAGTAGTAATCTCCAGGTATTACCCCATTATTACCACCACCCATGTTAACACCATAATTGTATATCTGCTGATAACTGGTGAACTGGCCAGCATATTCAGGTCCCCACCAAATGTTTTGATATCTGTTTATTGGGTTTTCTTTCCAGTTAGAATACTCATTACCCGATGGACCACGAAGATTGAATAATGTAGTTGCCCTTGTAGTACCAATATTACCGCTAACGTTGATGTCTACATTGCCAATTTTCCCTCTATGAGATAAGATAAGGTCTAAACCTTGTACTCTATCACTGTTAATGTTGATGTCCGGCACATCGGCTCCAACAGTACCAGGTAAAGCTGTGCCTGGTCTGGCTGCTAAACCTTTTCTATCACTTCTAAAAATTTCTGCGGTACCATCTAATTTTCCACCAAATAAGCTAAAGTCCATAGCTATATTTTTCTTGGTATTTACTGCCCAGCTTAATCCCGGATTACCCAATTTTTGTGTAGATCCATTAACCGAACCTGTACCAAATATGTAGGAGTTTACAGGGTAGTTGTACCCGTTAATGTAGTTAAAGGCTCTTCCTTCTTCATCACCCTGTTGACCATATGAAGCTCTGAATTTTAAGCTGCTAAGGATATTCTCAGAGATAAGATTGCGGAAAAAGTTCTCCTTCGTTACAACCCAACCTACAGATACTCCAGGGAAAAATCCAAACTGATCGCTGGTTCCTGGCTGATATTTGTTAGAACCATCTCTACGGAAAATAAACTCTGCAAGGTATTTTCCCTTGTAATCATAGTTTAACCTTCCTATAATACTCTGAAAAGCAATATCGGTTAATCCGCCTATATCCATTCCACTTTGCATTTGGCTGTTGGCTAAACCTCCAAATAAATAGTCTACAGGGATTTCAGTATCTCTTTGAGCATAAAAGTTATCTCCTGTTTGATGACTTTGCTCATATACAAGCGTTGCAGCAATATTATGATCATTAAAAAATGTATTGGCATAGTTTAATGATAATGAGCTTAAAGTATTAAACCTGGTGTAGTAGGAGCGACGCACGCGCGAAGGGCTTTGTACCTTGCTTGGCAAATAGGTATCGTTATCTGCTTTGTAAGTATATAAAGTATACTCTCTTCTAATTTCATTATTGTCGCTAACGTTATAATCTACATTGTATAATGCTTTTGCATTTAAACCTTTAATGCCAGGTATGTCATATTGTAAGTTTAACTGGCCAACAAAGTTTTTTTGTTTGAACTTTTTTAAACCTACTTTGTCTGCATTAGTAATGATTGCAGGGTTCATGTTATCATCAATAACACTTGGATATAAAGGGTTGTCATTGGCAAATACCTGTTTTGTTGGAATTTGGTTCCAGGCATATTTGTAGATTGTCCACAGATCTGTGTATGGTTGGTTTTTTTCATCCATCATACCAGAGGCTAGCACCTGTGCCTTTAAACCTTTAGTGATGTCTACCGTTACGTTCGAGCGAAAGTTATATTTATTATAGTTAAGGTCTCCGCTTTTAAATACACCATCCTGCTTTTGATAACCAAGATTGAAGAAATAACTGATTTTATCAGATCCACCATTAACGTTTAAATTATGCATTAACTGAGGCGCTGTGTTTTTAAACGCAAGGTCTATCCAATCAGTTGATTTGTAAGTTCCATCAAGCCATGGCTTAATATCAGCGTATGAGAATTTTGGAGGCTGGTTGCTAATGTAATTTGCGTCAAAATCATGTTTGCTCTTCTCATTGGTTAGCAACATGTAATCAACAGCACCAACACCTTCAGGCATACCTAAAAATGTTTGAAACGATTGGTTAAATGAATAGTTTATGTCTACTTTTCCGCTTTTGTTGCCCTTTTTCGTTGTTACTAAAATTACACCACCGGCAGCCCTGATACCATATATTGATGCAGCAGCATCCTTTAGTACAGAAATATTCTCTATCTCATTTGGATCCATTCTGCCCAGAGTCGATTGATCTCCACCAATTACCCCATCAATTACAATTAAAGGATTACTTTTAAATCCTCTGATGTTCAAATTGTTGGCGTAAGAACCTGGTTCAGCAGTTTTTTGTAATACACGTATTCCGGGTACTTTTCCGGTTAGCATATTCACAACACTTTCGTTTTTTGTAACTACAATTTCGTCCCCCTTTAATGTCGAAACGGATCCTGTTACAGTTGCTTTTTTCTGTGTTCCATAACCAACTACAACCAATTCTTCTAGGTTTTTGTTGTCTTCTAACAAAGTGATTTGAAAATCTCTTTTATTCTTTACCTGTATTTCCTGTTGTATAAATCCTACAAATGAAATTTGGATATAAGAATCGGCACCGGGAACACTAATGGAGAATTTACCGTCGCTATCTGTAATGGCACCTGTGTTTGTGCCCTTAACCTTAATACTTACACCAGGTATACCGGCACCTCCGGCTGCATCTGTTACTTTTCCGCTTATCGTAATCGCTTGTTGAGCTAGCAAAACGAGTGGGAATAGAAAAAATAGTGTAAGCAGGTATTTAAATTTTTTCATACTGTTTATCTTTTTGGTTTAATTTATTGTTTGATTATTGCCTGATTAAAGCAAGTGACTTGCTTAGGATAGATGGCGCTTAAGGAGGAAGGGATTTGTAATTGGTCATGTTATAGTTGGTTAAATGAGTTGAAGCAATCGATTGCCGCTTGCTTGTGAAAAATACCGGAGGTGCAAATACCCCCGGTTTTATAGTTTATATATTATTTACGTTCGGGCATTTTTAAACTAAGGGGCTTTTGGTTCCTTAGCATTTTAGCGGCTTCTCCGGTTAGCCACAGGTAATGATCTGATGGTTTGCCATCCATATTAATGAATGAGGTAGACCCACTTACAGGAGGGTTATCCGAGCCTTTGAAAATTGCAGTTCCCTCGTTAACCTCATCAAACATAGCTACGTATAGCATAGATGCGCCGGCGTTAAGTGTGGTAGCTATTTGCTGCCAGAAAAATCGTCCACCTTGCCTTGGTATAGAACCTACAGGTTTTACATCATCAGGAAATTCCTGTTTGCTTAAATTGTGCCAGCTAAAACCAGGATAAACACAAGGCACGTAGTCTACATTATTGTCTTTACACCATTTAATATCATCTATGGTATTGTCACGTAATCTGTCCATGTCATTATGAAGCAAACCACTGTAGCGCTGTACCGTCCATGGCAATACGATATCACTCTTTTTAATTAATTCATGTAAATAAGGGTCATTAATACAATCTGCATTTAAAGTGCGCCACGAGGTAGGCACACCAAGCATAACTGAACAGTTGCCATATACAGGATCATTTTTTAAGAAATCAATTAGTTTCTCTAAACCAATATTTCGGATATTGTATGGGCGATCAGGAAAGCCTACACCCCAAATTGTAACCAAAGGTTTTCCGTTATGGTGTAAATATGTTTTCTTACCTGCCTGGTTTGTTACCTTTAATTCATCTACAAGGTATTTCCAATCCTCAATTATTGCAGAGCAATCTTCGCCAGAGGCACTTAATCCCGATAAATCATACATCACCGCCACAGCGCGTTCGTATTTTGAGGCGGCTTCAAAAGCATTCTTTAATATGGTTAATGCTGCTTTATCCTTGTGCTTTGCATTGCCAAAAAACCTTTGCATAAATACCCCGTCAACGCCATATTGCTGCATCCATTTAAAATGAAGATCTACTGTGCTCTTATCGTGTGAGCTAAAAAACTTTGCAGGCTGCCCACTGCTTAATTTAAAAGGCGTATTATAGGTTACTTCATATTCGCTCACATCGGGCCACATATCAATACTGCTCCTTTTTTCATCTCCATAGGCATACCTTTTAGAATCGGTGCCATCACCTTCAGCTCTAAACCAGCCCTGATAGCCCGCCATAACCAACCCTTTGTAAGTTGGAAAAAGTGTTTGCTTGCTGTGTTTTGTTTGCCCCTGCGTTTTATACATTAGCATGCAGGACAGAGATAAAAGGATAATCTTTTTAAAATTCATACTTGGTTAAATTTGGTTGTTTTGCTCCCGAAGAATTAGCTATTGGTGAATTGCCCTTATTGAGTATCCTTCGTATTTATTGATAAACTTATTCTTGTGCGATTAATAAATACTTAATATTGAATTAACGCATCAAATAATTTCAAAAACCATGGTTACATAGGTAAAAATGGCCTGTAAAAAAGAAAATAGAAACAATATTAATACATGAATTATTGTATAATTGTAGTGATCTTGGCAAGAATATTAATCAAAAAAGTTATCTTGGTGTTCCAGATAGCTAATAAAATAGACCTTAAAAATGTTAGTCTTTGACTAGCTTCACCTTATGATTTTTCTGCAATTGAAAACAAGTTTAATAGGCACTGCTTTTTTACTCCTTCTACTTATTATATCTGTACCTGCTTACAGCCAGTCGTACGGGCTTGGTTTTGCCGGCCATGAAGTAGTTCAGGATAAAAGGACAGCCCTTGATCTTAGCCCGGAACAGCCTTTATGTTTTGACCGTAGTTTCGAGTTATCGTTCGACCTTTCGTTTATGCCTGGCTATGCAGATTACTTTGGTTATGTTTTCAGATTAATTGATCAGGATAAACGCAACATAGACCTTATTTATGATATGAGGTTCTTAGAAAACAAGCATTTCAAACTTATCGTTGGCGATAAAATAACAGATATAGCTTTTGATATCGATACCAATAGATTATATAAGAACTGGCATAATCTGAAGCTTAAATTTGATACTGAACATCAGGAGCTTGTTATGACTGCTGATGGCAAATCTTACAAACAAAAGGTGAGTTTAAAAAGTAATTGCTATAAAGTCTTTTTTGGAGCTAATAGTTATAAAGACTTTAGTGTAAAGGACGTTCCTCCAATGAACATAAAAGATGTAAAAATTACTGAGAATGATAAGCTTAGCTTTCATTGGGCTCTTGATGGAAACGGTGGTACAAGAGTTGTTGAAAAGATAAAAGGGAAGGATGGGACAGTAGTAAACCCTATCTGGATAAAGAAGATGCACCACGACTGGGAATTGGTTAAAACCCTTAATATTAAAGGTCTGGCTAGTGTAGCTTTAAATCCTAAAAAAGAAAGCCTATATGTTGTTACTGAAGATTCATTGATAACCTATAATGTGATTTCAAATAAGTTATCTTTCTTGAGCTATTCTTCAGGGAAGCAGCATTTGTATGCTGGAAATCAATCTATTTATGATGCAAATACAGATAAGCTGTTCAATTTTTATATAGATCAGAAACTTGTAGCTAATTTCAATTTTACCAATAAAACATGGGATAAAAACTATACTACACCGGATGTGATTACCAATTACTGGCATCCCAATAAGTTTTATTCTGCAATCGACTCCTCATTATATATGATAGGAGGGTATGGGCAGTATACCTACCGACGAAGTATTGAGCGTTATCATTTTCCTGATAAAAAATGGACTACTATTAAAGCTGCGGGCGACTTTACTCCAAGATACTTATCTGCCTTAGGCACAGTAAAAGATGGAGCTTATATACTTGGCGGATACGGAAGTGCAACCGGTCAGCAGATACTAAACCCTAAAAATATTTATGACCTCAATTTTTATGATGTTAAGCGTAAAACATTTAAAAAGCTATTTGAACTAGCGCCTCCGGCCGAAGAATTTGTTTTTGCAAATTCAATGGTGATCAATGAAAAGGAAGGCACTTATTTCGCCTTAACATTTCCAAATAATAGCTTCAATTCCTCTTTGCAGCTTATTGAAGGCTCATTACATTCGCCAACATATAAACTTGTAGGTAATTCGATTCCTTATCCTTTTCATGATATCTATTCATTTGCTGACTTATTTTACTGTCCGGAAAACAAGAAGTTCGTAGCTGTTGTACTATTTCATGAAGAGAAAACCAACATGACTTCGGTTAAGGTATATACATTGTCGGGGCCGCCTGAAGCTGCTTTGGCAGATACACAAAAAGGACTATCCTGGTTAAAAAGTAAGTATTTACTGATTCTTGTACCATTGCTTGCACTAATTGGCTTTGTATTGTTTCGCCGGAAGAGTCGGAAAAGAAAAGAATCAGTTAAGATACAGCCAGCTGTTCAGGGACAACCTGTTGATGAAGCTGTGCCTGAGCAATATGAGAACGTTGAACAGTATTTATCAGAGGAAAGAGAGCCTGTTAAAAATGCTATTTTCTTGTTTGGTGATCTTCAGCTCTTTGACAAAGAAGGGGAAGATATTACCAAGTATTTCTCGCCATTACTAAGAGAGTTGTTTTTGGTAGTTTTAGTTTATACCATTAAATGGGGAAGAGGTATTAGTTCCGAAAAACTAACTGAGATTCTGTGGTTTGATAAAACAGCAGATAGTGCAAGGAACAACAGATCTGTGAATATTGCAAAGCTAAAGGTGATATTGGAAAAAATGGATGGCTGTCAGATATCTAAACAGACTGGATATTGGAAGATAGATTTCGACGATACTAAAGTGAAAATAGACTATAGCCAATACCTGAACATTGTAAGCAGTAAAGGCGAAATGGATAAGCGAAGGGTGAATGAACTTACCAAAATCATCCACCGCGGGAGCTTCCTATCAAACGTAGAGTACGATTGGTTAGATACCTTTAAATCTGATCTCTCAAACGAAATCATAGATGCTTATTTACACTATGCGGCTACAATTAAAATAACCGATGATCCCGAATTTATGATCAATCTTGCTAATTATGTATTCTATTTCGATCCGGTAAATGAAGAAGCGATGATCATTAAGTGCAAAGCTTTGGTTCATTTAGGAAAGCACTCACTAGCCAAAACTAAATTCGAGACCTTTAACAAAGAATACAAGGCTATATATGGTGAAGAATTTAAGCACAGCTTCCAAGAGATACTGGAGTAAATCTCATCAGCTGTTTTTAAATATTCTAATCTGTGGTCAGCTCTTCGGGATTGTTTTTGAGTGTAGATGAGCGAATAATCAGCTTTGGTTTTATACTTACAATCTTTGGAGTATTGTCTTTATCTGACGATTCTATCTCCTGAAAATATAAGTTTGCAATTGTTTTACCCATACTAACACTGTATTGATCTATTGTGGTAATAGAAGGACTTGTTATTTCAGTAAAAGCTTCATTCGAATAGCCGCAAATACCCAATTCCTCAGGAACTTTTAATCCCATTTTGGTAGCTACTTCCAGAACTCCTAAAGCAGAGAAATCGGAAGTGGAAGCAAATATGGCATCAGGTGGCTCCGGAAGACTTAGTAATTCTTTTGTTGAGGCCGCTCCAAGCTCCTTAGTCCATGCATTTTCCTTAATAAGTTCCGGTAGGATAGGGAAGTTGTGTTTTTCTAACGCAGCAAGATAGCCGGCTTTCCGTTGTCTAAAAATATTTAGGTTTTGTGGCCCTTCTAGAAGTGCAATTCTTTTATAACCCTGCTCAATTAAATGGGTAACTGCATCTATAGAAGCTTGCTCATTATCGTTCAATACTTTAAAAGTGTCGAGATGTTCGGCTACCCTGTCAAATTGTATAAGTGGAATACCATGCTCTCTAATGGTTTGAAGATGTTTGTCATCCTCAAAATCAGCACTAAGTGAAATCACGATACAGCTTACATGTTGATTAATTAAGGTGTTAACACACTTAACCTCTCTTGAAGATGATTCGTTAGACTGACAAATTACAAGATTATAACCTTTTTGATAAGTAACCTCTTCGATACCTGCAATCACATCAGCAAAGTAGTTTTGATTGATGCGTGGAACGATAACCCCAATAGTTTGATTATGACCTTTTCTTAGGTTAGATGCCAGACTATTCTGTTTGTAATTTAATTCTTTGGCCGTATCTAAAATAAGTTTCCGCGTAGCCTCACTAACATTGCTGTTATTACTTAAAGCTCTTGAAACCGAAGAAGCATTTAAGTTTAGTTTCTTCGCAATATCATAAATCGTTGTCCTTTTCTGATTTTTCATCAGTATATGTTGTTTTTTATTTGGTTAGTTATTTTTATTTAGCTAGTTGTTTATCATGCTTTGCCTTGTCACCATGCTCTATCCTCCTCGTCATCCCGGCGAAGGCCGGGACCTCGCACCAGTTAAGCCGTCTTTCTCTTGAGAGGTCCTGAAATAAATTCAGGATGACGGGGTGCACTACAACGAAGCAATTAACACACTATAACTACACTTTAACAGTATTTAGTAATAGTACAATTTATTAATCGGATAAATATCATAAAATATTTTTATCGCAATCGATTGCTTAAATTAAATATTTTACTATTTTCGTTAAACCAAATATTAATAATTTAATTCAACCCAAATATATAAAGAAAACATGCTGCTATTAGGTATTGATGTAGGAACATCATCTGTCAAAGTTTCGGTGGTTGATGTTGCATCCGGTGACATTCTTTCAAGCGCCCAATATCCCGATAATGAATCGGAGATTATTGCCCTTCAGTCGGGCTGGGCAGAGCAGTCGCCAGATATGTGGTGGGAACATGTTCAACAAGCCATACTCAACTGTAACGCAAAAGGAAAGTACAATCCATTAAACATAGAGGCTATCGGTATAGCTTACCAAATGCACGGACTAGTTATTGTAGATGAAGATCAAAATAGTCTGAGAAACAGTATTATATGGTGCGATAGTAGAGCCGTAGAGACAGGAGAAGAAGCATTTAATGCTTTAGGAAAAGAGCATGTATTAAGTCGTATGCTTAATTCGCCAGGTAATTTTACTGCCTCAAAATTGGCGTGGGTAAAAAAGAACGAGCCCGAAACATATAGTAAAGTAGCAAAGATGATGTTACCCGGAGATTTCATTGCAATGAAACTTACCGGAGACATTACAACAAGTAATTCTGCCTTATCAGAAGGGATCCTTTGGGATTTTAAAGCCAATGCAATATCTACTGATATCATGGGGCAGTTCGGATTCTCTTCAAGTGTTATTCCGGAGATTAAACCAGTGTTCTCAGAGCACGGACAAGTAAAGAAATCGATTGCCGAAAAGCTAGGTTTAAAGGCTGGAATCCCTGTTGCTTATAAAGCAGGAGATCAGCCTAATAATGCGCTTTCATTAAACGTTACTCAACCTGGAGAAGTAGCCGCAACAGCAGGCACATCAGGTGTTATCTATGGCGTTACAGATCAGTTACTATACGATAAACAATCACGTGTAAACACATTTGCACACGTAAACCATACAGCTGAGGACAAGCGTTTAGGCGTTTTGCTATGCATCAATGGTACCGGTAGCATGAACCGTTGGACAAAAAATGTAATCGGCTCATCAACAGATTACGTAGCAATGAATGATGCAGCAAGCAAAGTTGCCAAAGGAAGCAACGGACTATATGTTCTTCCCTTTGGAAACGGTGCCGAGCGTATGCTGAATAATAAAATTGTTGGTGCACATTTACAACAAATCGACCTGAATCTTCATACTCAGGCGCATATTTTTCGCGCAGTACAAGAAGGTATTGCCTTCTCATTCCGTTACGGATTAGATATTCTAAGAGAAAGCGGGGTACAACCTTCGGTAATCAGGGCCGGCCGATCTAACCTTTTTATGAGCGATATTTTCTCTCAAACTTTTGTAAATGTAACCGGAGTACCGGTAGAGCTTTATGAAAACGACGGTAGTTACGGTGCAGCAGTGGGAGCAGGTATTGGAGCCAACATCTTTAAAACTGTAAGCGAAGCATTCAGTAATAAAAAGCCTGTTAAGCTTATAGAGCCAACAAACGAAACATTAGAAGATGAATACCAAACCTGGAAAAAGCTTCTTCAACAACAATTAAACGGTAAATAAATAGTATTTCAATAAATAAAAATTAAGTATGAGCGTAAACACTTTGAACAAGGAATTTTTTAAAAATATCACTCAGGTTAAATTCGAGGGACGTGAAAGCGATAACCCGTTGGCATTTAAATGGTATGATCCTGAAAGGATTGTAGCTGGAAAAACACTTAAAGATCATCTTCGTTTTGCCGGCGCTTACTGGCACTCATTCTGCGGTAACGGTGCAGATCCTTTTGGCGAAGCAAGCCATATTTTCCCATGGAATGAAAAAAACGATCCTGTAGAACGTGCAAAAGATAAAATGGATGCAGCTTTTGAGTTTTTAACCAAGCTGAGCATTCCATACTACTGTTTCCATGATGTTGATATGGTTGACTATGGTAACGACATCAAAGAAAACGAAAGAAGATTACAAGCATTAGTAGATTATGCCCGTCAGAAACAAGACGAAACAGGTGTAAAATTATTATGGGGTACTGCAAACCTATTTTCTCATAGAAGATATATGAACGGTGCTGCTACAAACCCTGATTTTCATGTGTTAACTCATGGTGCTGCACAGGTAAAAGCTGCTCTTGATGCAACTATTGCATTAGGTGGAGAGAATTATGTGTTCTGGGGTGGTCGCGAAGGATATATGTCGCTATTAAACACAGATATGAAGAGAGAGCAGGAGCATCTTGCCCGTTTCCTTCATACTGCAAAAGACTATGCAAGAAAGAACGGATTTAAAGGTACGTTCCTAATCGAACCAAAACCATGTGAACCAACTAAGCACCAGTATGATTATGATGCTGCAACAGTACTTGGTTTCCTTCAGAAATATGACCTTCTTGGCGATTTTAAATTGAACCTTGAGGTAAACCATGCAACACTGGCAGGCCATACTTTCCAACATGAATTACAAGTTGCTGTAGATGCAGGTTTACTTGGATCTATTGATGCAAACAGAGGTGATTACCAAAATGGTTGGGATACAGATCAATTCCCTAATAACATCAACGAACTGGTTGAGTCGATGTTAATCATTCTTGAAGGCGGTGGCTTTAGTCGTGGTGGTATAAACTTTGATGCTAAAATCCGTAGAAACTCAACAGATCAGGCTGATTTATTCTATGCACATATCGGCGGTATGGATATGTTTGCACGTGCACTTATCGTTGCTGATGACATTCTTCAGAACTCTGATTACAAAAAAATCAGAACAGACAGATATGCATCATTTGATAGCGGTAAAGGAAAAGAGTTTGAAAATGGTATTTTAAGTCTTGAAGATTTGCGTGATTATGCAATACAGAATGGCGAGCCTCAAACTTTAAGTGGCAGACAAGAATTCTTAGAGAACTTGATCAACAGATATATTTAATCCCAGCTATTAATCGGAATTTATGAAAACACTGGGAATATTAGACTATGCAGTTTTCCTCACTTATTTTCTGATTGTTGCGCTGTACGGATGGTGGGTTTACAGGCAAAAAAATACTCATAAGGAAAATTCTAAAGACTTTTTCCTTGCTAAAGATTCACTTACTTGGTGGGCAATAGGGGCTTCCCTTATTGCCTCCAATATTTCTGCAGAGCAGTTTATTGGAATGAGTGGTTCTGGTTTTAAAATGGGTTTGGCAATTGCCACCTATGAGTGGATGGCTGCTATTACACTGCTAATTGTGGCGGTATTTTTTATACCGGTATATCTTAAAAATAAGATATACACCATGCCTCAATTTTTAAATCAGCGTTACAATAGTACTGTGGCAATGATTATGGCCATTTTCTGGTTGTTATTGTATGTAGTAGTAAACTTAACCTCTATACTTTATCTCGGTGCACTGGCAATAAACAGCATTTCAGGAATTAACCTTACCGGCTGTATGTATTTGCTGGCTATCTTCTCTATCATCATTACTCTTGGAGGGATGAAGGTAATTGGTTATACTGATGTAATTCAGGTGTTTTTCTTAATTCTGGGAGGACTGGCAACTACTTATTTAGCACTGGAACTTGTGGCTACACATTTCGGTTCAAGTGGTGTAATGCAAGGCTTTAGTCTGTTAAAAGTACATGCCTCAGAGCATTTTCATATGATCTTTAAGAAGGACAATGAGAACTACCTTGATTTGCCGGGCTTAACCGTGTTGATTGGTGGTATGTGGATTGTAAACCTTAATTATTGGGGTTGTAATCAATACATCACTCAGAGAGCGCTTGGAGCTGATCTTAAGACAGCCAGAAACGGAATCCTGTTTGCTTCTTTCTTAAAATTACTGATGCCGGTTATTGTTGTACTTCCGGGTATTGCGGCGTTTGTACTTTATAAAGAAGGGTATGGAGATTTTAAAACAGATATGCTAAAAGGAGGAGAGGTTTCGCCTGATAGCGCGTATCCTGTGCTTTTAAATCTTTTGCCAACCGGACTAAAAGGATTGTCATTTGCGGCTTTAACAGCTGCGGTAGTGGCTTCTCTTGCGGGTAAAGCAAATAGTATTGCAACCATCTTTACGCTTGATATTTATAAAAAGGTAATTAACAAGACAGCAAACGAAGACAAACAGGTAGTTGTTGGACGAATTACTGTTGTTCTTGCAATGCTAGTGGCCATTATTATATCTCCTTTACTTGGGATTGATAAAAAAGGTGGTTTTCAATTTATTCAGGAGTATACAGGCTTTTTTTCTCCAGGAATTTTTGCTATGTTTATTCTAGGGTTCTTTTGGAAAAAGACAACCTCAAACGCAGCTCTTTTTGCAACTATTGGTGGTTTTGTATTGTCGGTTGTGTTCAAGTTTCTTCCAAATTTTGTAAATTTGGAATTCCTTAGCTCATCCGGTTTCTCAAAACTTGTAGAGCAGCGTGATGGAACTATGTTATATGAAATACCATTTCTGGACAGAATGGGCTTTGTTTTTATAATTTGTCTTGTAGTGATGTATGTAATAAGCATGATCGAAACAAGCAGAGGTGTAAAAACAAACGGACTTGAAATAGAAAAAGAAATGTTTAAAACAAATAGAGCATTTACAGTTGGCGCCCTTATAGTTTGTGGACTAATTGTTGCTTTATACACGATATACTGGTAGTTAGGTTTTAGCCAGTTTAGGTTAGGACGGCGGGCTGGTTACCTGCCGTCCTTTTTTTTGTCCAGATTTTCCACATGAGCCTTTGTGGTTTTTAAGTCGTAATACTTAAGATGGAATCTGTTTATCCGGTAATTATAAAAGGCCACATCCTGATTTTTTAACTTAAAATCAGCAATTGTAGTATCCTTGTCGCCTTTAATACATATGATTTCTTTAATTTTATGCTGATCTAAAGCAGGTTGAATAAAGTATTTAAAACCTCTGCTTTCGGGTAGCAGGTTGGTAAATACAATGGCCTTTTGTTTGGAGATAAAAGCAGTTGCATAGTTTTTACGGATATTAAATACAATAATCTTCCTCTGATAAATAGCTTCTACCTTATCGTAAACTGTAAAGGATTGAAAAGTCATAAAACATGCTACGGAGAAGAGCAACATCCGCTTTTTAGAACCAGCTAAGGCTACCGTAAAACAACACAGTGCAACACAAAGCAGTAATAGTTCAGTTCTGCTAATCCATATTGCAGAAAGGCTGGAGAGGGGTAAGTCAGCAATCCATTTTAATCCTGAGTTTGTGAATTTAATGAGCCATTCAAATATTGGTGCTAAAAACTCGAACCTACCTAGTAAAATGACAATGCCCAAGTACATTAGTAAGGCAATAGGGGCCATTATGAACAGATTGCTTATCAAGAAGTAAATCGGAAACTGATGGAAATAATAGATACTGAAAGGGAAAGTTATTAGCTGTGCAGCCAATGACATGGCGATTATTCCCCATAGCTTATCAATCCATTTGTTTTGCGGATGCCACCAGTTTTGTATTTTAGGTTGTAAATAAATCAGGCCAAATACGGCAAGAAATGACAGTTGAAAACCAACATCCCAAATCAAAAAGGGATCATAAATCAATAAGCAAAAGGCGGCAAATGCTATAATGTTGTAGCTGTTGCTTTGCCTGTTAAAGGATTTGGCAATTACAAATGCCGAAAGCATTATTGCCGACCGCAAAACTGATGGCGAAAAACCTGTTAGCAATGCATACAGCCAGACGAGAATAATGATAATCCCTACCTTAAGGAGTTTCAAAAGGCTGTTTCTATTCAGATATTGTAGCATCCAATTCAGTACCAGATAAATCAAACCGACATGCATTCCGGAAACAGAAAGCGCGTGGATGGTGCCTGTTTTAGAGTAAGTACTTAAGGTTTCCTGACTCAAATCAGCTCTGTAACCCAAAATAAGGGTAGCAGCCATCGCAAATGCATGATCATCTTTTATCAGTTTTCTGTAGTACTGCACCTGTTTGGTTCTTAAAGCTAAGGCATAGGCAATTATCTGGTTACCTTGGCTTGTATTTGTTTTTACAAGCTGCGCCTGTTTTAAATACACTTGATGATAAATGTTTTGGCTAGCCAACCACGATTTATAGTCAAATTCTGCTGGATTATATGGAGGTGCAATTTCTGTGATCCTTGCAGGGATAATCAACTCATCGCCATATGATAACCGTATAGGATTTAAACTGTCGGTTTTTACGGATACCATTAACTTTCCTATAGCTTTAATAGACTCAGTAGGTTCGCTTTTTTGGGGTAAATAAGATTTGGTAACACTTGCTCTGAATCTTAATATGCCTGATTTTAGCTGTGGCTCATCATTAACCCAAACCCTTAAATAGGCTTGCTTTTTAATACCAAAGTAATCCGTGTTTAAGCGTTGTTTGTTAGCAATGCAGGTAAATGTGCCAAGTAAAAATAGCAGGATGTATATTAAAACGGCCGTCCAGCTTTTAAAGTTATATGCTTTTAGCTTTTTGTATAACAGATTTACAATGATCAAAATGGTAAAGCTGATTAGGCATAACAAACCAATCCAGTAAACAAGTGAAGCACTAGTGGTATGGTAAAAGGCGATTATACCCATTGAAAAAGGCAGTAGGATTCTTAAAAATACCAGCTCAGCTTTAAAAACTTGTGATTCCATGCTTGCTAAAACTGGTAACGAACCTGCACTTTGAAATCCGATTTCTTGTTGCCCTCTATTTCATCTAACCCCGACCCAATCTTTTCAACATCATTGTAGGCGTAAATTGCATACCTGCCCCAAACATCCATATCTCGTAATACCCGATACCTCAAATTGATAAATGTTCTAAACCCTTTGCTGTAATAACTGCCAAAGCTAGAGCCATATAAAACATCATCTTCGTAGGCGTAAAGCCTGCTGTTATACGATGGCGTATTGAAGTAGGCTAATCGGATATTACCTGTGACTTTAAAAGGTAGCAATTGAAAATTCATATCCTGATAAGCCAGATAACCAAATTCATTTACACTTCCTTTTTTATAATGAGCAACCTCTATGCGTTGCTGAAAGCCGATGTTTTTATTCAACTGCCAATTGCCCTCAATTCTGTAATTCTGTTTGTTTACATCCTGCAAATGGGGGTAATTACTGCTTGCATCTGCGTTCTGTTGCTTTATTTCTCTCTTGTATCGAGCTAAAATCTTAAAGGTTTTGGTAGGAGTGTAGGTTGCCTGACCCAATACTTCATATCCTGATGAAGCAGAATCTACTCTATACCTTAGCCATGGGAATTTAAAGAAATCACCATATGCAGAAAGGATCCAGCGTTTGGATGGAGCATAGTTTAAACCTATATACCAGCCCTTTTCATTGCTGATTTCGGTGGCTTCGCCAACGCCGTTACCGAAAAAACTATGGTAATCCTTATCGTAGTTGCGGTGCAATAACACTGCCGACACCTGTTTCGACAAACTAGCCATAGCGCCATTTACAATCGCCCAGCCACTATTTAAACTATGAGCTGTTTCGCCATAAAAGTAGATGTTTCTAAAAGTATAGCTGTAATGAAAGCCAGTGTTAACGAGATTTTTTCCCGTAAAAGCGTACTTGTTGTAAAGGGAAGTTCCCGTAGTAAATTCATGCTGATAGCTGGATTGGTATGTCGTAAAACCGAGGTTTAAGTTGCTGCTTAAGTACTGTAAAGCGGCTCCGTAAACGAATTGACTAAGGCTGCGTTGGTTTTTAAGTTCAGTTGCTGTACGGTGCAATCCTGTAATTCCAATATTTTGAAGCGTAACAAAACCATCGTTGTTTTTTAAACTTGCATCTCGCTTTCTGAAAGATATAAAAGTGCTGAGATCAATGTTTTGCGTTAAATTAACTGTAGTTGCAATTCCCCTAAAAAATGACGCTTCATTTGAAGAGGAGTAAGGCCGAAGTCCAACATCTTTACTGGCTACACTGGTAACATCGGGGCCTTTTCCAAAAGCAAATCCCGACCAAAGTGCCAAGCCCTGACCAAATTGAAGACTGTAATCTCCAAGTACAATCTTCTTAAAGAAACCAAGCTTGTTGATGGCAATATTTCCCGATAAATGATCAAGACCTGTTTTGTTATTAGTGAAGTACTCTCCGGCGTCTTTCTCTGCCACAAGGGAGGCTGAAAGAAGCGCTTTGTAAGCGTATCGGTACCGCATGAGTAGTTTGTCGGGGGTACCTAAGTATTTACTTCCAGGCAGGCTCGTAAAGCCCTTTTGGGTTTGAAATAACCTGCCGTACCTAAAAATTAGATCATTGTTCCCTTTTTTAGCCAGATCCTTGTAACTCAAGTTTGAAATTGACGGAGGTGCTTTAAGAGTTACAAATGGAATTAACCGATTTATTGTCTGTAGGTTGAACCCGTCAATTGACTGAATTTCAAGGATATTTAATAGTTTTCCGTTGGCTTTTATATGATTGAAAAAGTTGCTAATTTGGAGTGGCGACAAAAAGAGCAGACTCTTAAGCTCTTCAGGATTTGTTTGATTTAAATTGATTGGATGCTTTCTGTAATTGGTAAGGCGTTCTGTCAATTCGGAAAGATCATAGTCCTCCGATAAGTTTTCGGCAACACTTTCTATAATATCCCTAATAAAGGAGTCGTCCTGCACTTTTACTTTAAAAAAGAACAGGGCAAGCACAAATGTGCAGAGCATTTTTATTGTAGCTGGCATAAATTAGCCTAACCACTATAATTTTTTCCGATATAAAAAGTAATTAACTGGATAAGTGAAAATAGAGCTTTTCGTATAAGTTAAAATAAGCAGTGGTGTACCATGTATAGGTGAATCAACAGTGCGAAAGGGGTGACTCCACGTTGAGTCCACCTTTTGTCTAGAAAAACGTGGACTCAACGTGGACTCACCGTGGACTCAGTCAAAGCAGGTACGGGAATCAGATCAGTCCGGTAACGTTAATAATTAAGAGAAAAAATAAATAATAAACTTAAATCTCGTCGTTTAATTTAAGTAAGAAATCCTTTAGTTTCTCAAGTGAAGCAATGATCTTTTGATTTTCTTTAACCTCAGAATTGTTGTTCTTTAAATGGTCTTTAGCACCTTTTAAAGTAAAACCTTTATCCTCTACCAAATGAAAAATGATCTTTAAATTTTCAATGTCTTCAGGTGTGAATAATCGGTTTCCCTTTTTGTTTTTTTTAGGTTGTAATACGTCAAATTCCTTTTCGTAAAATCGGATTTGCGAAGCGTTTACACCAAACATTTCGGTTACCTCACCCATCGTATAGTACATTTTATTGATATCCCGTTCCTTGTAAGGCATACTTTAGTGTTGATTATTAGTGGTTTACAGCTTTTATTTAAAGTATTCAAATGTAGTGCGATTTTAGTAGAAATCCGCAATAAAATTTCAATTTTCCTCGATAGAGGTTATTTTTTTATCTAAGTTTGTTCCACTAATCAAGAGAAGGATGACAGCTAAGGAAATCAGACAGGCATACTTAAAATTTTTCGAATCAAAACAACATCACATTGTTTCATCTGCACCTATTGTAGTTAAAAACGACCCTACGTTAATGTTTACCAACGCGGGGATGAATCAGTTTAAAGATTTGTTTTTAGGAGAGGCCCCAATAAAATATCCAAGAGTAACTGATACCCAACGTTGTTTGCGTGTATCTGGAAAGCATAACGATTTGGAAGAAGTAGGAATTGACACCTACCACCATACCATGTTTGAAATGCTTGGTAACTGGAGTTTTGGCGACTATTTTAAGAAAGAAGCCATTGCCTGGAGCTGGGAGTTATTAACTGAAGTTTATAAAATTCCAAAAGATAAATTATACGTTTCCATTTTTGAAGGAGATGACAGAGAGGGCTTGCCAAGGGATACTGAGGCTTATGAGCTTTGGAAACAATATGTGCCTGAAGACCGTATTATTTTAGGTAATAAAAAGGATAATTTCTGGGAAATGGGTGATACCGGGCCATGTGGTCCATGTTCTGAAATCCATGTAGATTGCCGTCCTGATGATGAGCGTAAAGCTGTTGAAGGTAAATCGCTTGTAAATGCTGACCATCCTCAGGTTATTGAGATTTGGAATAACGTATTTATGCAGTTCAACCGTTTAAAAGATGGTTCTTTACAACCACTTCCTGCACAACATGTGGATACAGGGATGGGTTTTGAGCGTTTAGTGCGCGTTTTGCAAGAGAAATCTTCAAATTATGATACTGATGTTTTCCAACCGTTAATTCAATTTATTGCTAAACATGCAGGCATTGATTATGGTGTGGATGAGAAAACTGACATCGCTATGCGTGTTATGGCTGATCATATTCGTGCCATCTCATTTGTAATTGCTGATGGACAGTTGCCTTCTAATAATAAAGCAGGGTATGTGATCCGTCGTATTTTACGTCGTGCTGTGAGGTATGCATATACTTTCCTTAACCTTAAAGATCCGTTTTTAAATCAGCTTGTGCCGGTTTTGGCTGAGCAGTTTAAAGGTGTGTTTGATGAGCTTTCGTTGCAACAGGATTTTGTGCAAAAGGTTGTTTTGGAAGAGGAAATCTCCTTCTTAAGAACTTTAGCTACAGGTATCCAACGCTTTGATAATTATACTAAAAAGCAAGGCGAAGTATTGATGGCTGAGAATGCTATTGAGCTTGAGAAAAAATTTGATGATCCTTGGGTTTACAGCATTTTGAAAGACCAGATGGTGATTTCGGGAGAGTTTGCTTTTGAGCTGAATGATACCTATGGTTTCCCGATAGATTTAACTGAATTGATGGCCAGAGAACAACGCTGGACTGTTGATATGGAAGAATACAATAAGGCGCTTTTGAAACAAAAAGAGCGTTCTCGTGCGGCAACTGCTGTTGACACTGGTGACTGGGTTATTGTAAATCCTGATCTTGAGGTTGAGTTTGTTGGATATGATGATTTTGAGGCTGAAACTGAGATTATAAAGTACCGTAAGGTAAGTGCTAAGGGTAAAGATCAGTATCAGATTGTGCTGAGCAAAACGCCTTTTTATGCTGAAAGCGGTGGTCAGGTAGGTGATACAGGTCGATTAGAAGATCATAGTCGTCTTTTCTTTGTAGAGATAACTGATACTAAGAAAGAAAACGGTGTAATTGTACATTATGCTGATACTTTGCCAGAGGATGTTGATGGTCGTTTCTGGGCTGTTATTGATGAAGATAAGCGCTTGCTTTCTCAGGATAACCACTCGGCTACGCACTTGTTGCATGCTGCATTGAAAAAGGTATTGGGATCGCATGTGAACCAAAAGGGTTCGTTGGTAAACCCTGATTATCTTCGTTTCGACTTTTCGCATTTTGCAAAGGTTACTGACGAAGAATTGGCTCAGATAGAGCATCTGGTTAATCAGAAAGTAAGAGAAAATATTCCTTTAAAGGAGCAAAGATATGTTCCATATGATCAGGCAATTTCTAGTGGTGTAACTGCTTTATTTGGCGAGAAATATGGAGATTTAGTGCGTATTATAACTTTTGATGATCATTATTCTAAAGAGCTTTGCGGTGGTACTCACGTACAAGCTACAGGTCAGATTGGTTATTTCAAGATTACTTCTGAAAGTGCTGTAGCTGCAGGTGTAAGAAGGATAGAGGCAATTACGGCTGATAAGGCTGAGGCTTTTGTTTTGGATCAGAACAGAGAGTTGAATGAGTTAAGGGCGTTGTTAAAAGGGAATAAAGACCTTAAAGCTGCTGTCGCTGCGCTTATTGACGAGAATGCCAAACTTAAGAAAGATGCTGAAAAGGCTGTCGGTGAGCAAGCGGCTAATCTTAAACATGAAATCGTACATCACCTTAAAACCATTAACGGGGTTAATTTGATCGCTACGCATGTTGATTTGCCAAACGCGGATGCAGTTAAAAACTTAGCGTTTTCTGTTAAGGATCTGGTTGATGATCTGTTCCTTGTGTTTACTACCTTAATTGATGATAAACCTGGAATTACAGTAATGGTATCAGAGAATTTGGTTAAAGATAAAGGACTGAATGCATCTAATATTGTTAGAGAATTAGCTAAGGATATTCAAGGCGGTGGCGGCGGTCAGCCTTTCTATGCTACGGCAGGTGGGAAGAACAAGGATGGCTTAGCTGCTGTTTTAACTAAAGCTGAATCGTTGATTGGATAAAATTGTTGATTGGATAAAACTTTCGTCATCCTGAATTTATTTCAGGATCTCTCACAAGCAAGGTTTTCTTTCTCTTGAGAGGTCCTGAAATAAATTCAGGATGACGATGCGTTAATCTTTATTAAGCTTTTTAATCGGCGCTATTACCACTTTCCTAAACTCAACTTCCGAGCCTTCGGCTTGTAAAGCGATATTGCCGCTTGATACTGTGCAGTTCGTTCCATGGTTAACAAAAACGTCGTTAACCCAAACTTTTACCTGATCACCTAAACACTCGATCACCATTTTATTCCATTCACCTACAGGCTTTTCAACATCCTGTACAAGTCTTTTTATTCTTCTAAGCTTATCGCCATTAACGCCCCAGTTTTCTTTAGGGCCACGACGAGTTTCCATATCAGGTACGGTAATGTCTTCCTGGATACACCAAAAATCGCCTGCCATGGTATGTTGCATTTGTACCTCTATAGATTTTGGGAACATATCATAAAGCGCTCTAGGAGTAGATGCATGTACAAGTACGCCGCAGTTGCCCGGTTTGGCGGCAAAGCGATACTGTACTTCTAAACGGTAGTTCTTATAAATAGCATCGGTAATCAGGTGACCTCCGGGAGTGCCCAAACTAACCAATAAACCATTGCGGACTATAAAAGGCATTCTGGCATTTGGGTCTTTATCCATTTCGGGGACATCGGCATGCCATCCCGTTAGGTCTTTACCATTAAACAAGCTCTTCGATTGAGCAAATGAGGCAGCTGAACTTAAAATTAAAGCCAGTGCAATAAGTGATTTGGTTAGGTTTCTTTTCATGTTTTTGTTAATACTAAGATATAAATACTTTTAGCAACTCGCTTTTTTTTCTATTTTGTGTAACCAAATAAAAAAAGTATGACCATCCTAATTGTCCTATTGTGTATCCTATTCCTGATTATTTTAGTTTCAGCATTCCGGGTCAACGCATTTATTGCCTTTCTTATCGTATCTATAACTGCCGGTATTTTACTGGGCATTCCGCTTAATAAGGTCACTGCCTCTGTAGAAAAGGGGATTGGTGATGTATTGGGCTCTCTAGTGGTAATTATAACAGTGGGAGCGATGTTGGGTAAGCTGGTAGCGCAAAGTGGTGCAGCGCAGAGAATTGCATCATCTATGATGAACCTTTGTGGAGAGAAATATATCCAATGGGGAGTGGTAACTACCGGGTTTCTGGTGGGCATTCCGTTGTTTTATGGGATAGGTTTTGTGTTAATGGTTCCCTTGATATTTTCGATAGTTTACAAATATAAACTGCCCGTAATTTATATAGGATTGCCTATGTTGGCCGCCCTATCAGTTACGCACGGTTTTTTACCACCACATCCATCGCCTTCGGCTCTGGTTGTTCAGTTTAAAGCCAATATGGGCTTAACATTGCTGTATGGGTTGATAGTAGCAGTGCCTGCAATTATAATAGGAGGGCCGCTATTTTCGAGGACACTAAAGGCCATACCTTCAAAACCATTGGCGTCTTTTGTGCCTGCAGATATGCCGGAAGAGGAACTGCCGGGCGCGTTTAATAGCTTCTTTACGGCCCTGTTGCCGGTTTTACTGTTGATTGGTGCTACTGTGTTTACACTTTCAGAAAATCAGAATCCATCGGTTGCAAACTTCTTTGCTTTTGCAGGGAGTCCGACAATTGCAATGTTGGTGGCATTGTTTGTGGCTACATTTTCGTTGGGTATTTTTCAGGGTAAGAAAATGGTAGATATCATGAATATCTATGGCGAAGCGATTAAAGATGTGGCCATGATATTGTTGATTATTGGTGGTTCTGGTGCTTTAAAGCAGGTTTTAGTAGATAGTGGCGTAAGCGGACAAATCGCTTTGCTTTTAAAAGATATGGATATGCAGCCTTTGTTTTTAGGTTGGTTAATAGCTGCACTTATTCGTTTTTGTGTAGGGTCGGCCACGGTTGCGGGTTTGACTACTGCCGGGATTATTTTACCTTTGATGGTATCGTCGAACACAGATCCGAACTTGATGGTTTTGGCTGTTGGTGCAGGAAGTTTAATGTTCTCGCATGTAAACGATTCTGGATTCTGGATGTTTAAAGAGTACTTTAACTTAACTATGAAGGATACTTTTAAGTCGTGGGCAGTAATGGAATCTATTGTAGGAATTGTGGGACTGATAGGTGTACTTTTATTAAATCAAATTATTTAAATATAGATATGGAAACTTTTAATGCAGATGAGCAGTTTGAAAAATTAGGATTAACGTTGCCTCCGGCACCAACTCCTTTGGGTGTGTATAAGCCTTTTTTGATTGATGGCAAGTATCTTTATTTATCAGGACACGGGCCTGTTAGAGACGATAAAAGTTTGATAATTGGGCGTGTGGGCGTTGAGTTTGATAAAGAAGAGGGTAAGCTTGCGGCCAGACAGGTTGGATTAACCATGCTGTCGACCATAAAAACAAATTTGGGAAGTTTAAACCGTGTAAAAAGGGTAATCAAGGTTTTAGGTATGGTAAACTGTACACCTGATTTTGAAAGACATCCTTTTGTGATTAATGGTTGCAGTGAGCTGTTTGCTCAGGTTTGGGGAGATGAAAACGGTATCGGTACCAGAAGCGCTGTAGGTTTTGGTTCGTTGCCTGATAATATCCCTGTAGAGATTGAAGCTTTGTTTGAACTTCATGATGTTTAAGAGTATGGCTGAGCAAGAATGGTATATCATTGATAATGTAGATGAGCTAGATTCTCCGGCTCTGGCTTTTTATCCGGATCGGATTAAGGGGAATATTGCAAAGCTAAAGGCTAGCATTGATTCGGTTGATAGATTGCGTCCTCATGTAAAAACGCATAAGTCGGCTGAGGTTACCAGGCTAATGATAGATGCCGGAATTACTAAATATAAATGTGCTACAATTGCGGAGGCTGAGATGTTGGGTGCTTGTGGTGCAGTTGATGTGCTGCTGGCTTATCAGCCTGTTGGGCCTAAAGTTAAAAGGTACGTATCGCTTGTAAAAGCTTTTCCTTTAACACGTTTTTCATGTTTAGTAGATAACTTGAGTTCATTAAATGAGCTTTCTGTGTCGGCTATTGAGTCGGGTTTGGAGATCAATTTGTTTCTGGATTTGAATATAGGTATGAACAGGACAGGTATTTTGCCAGATGAAAGAGCCTTGGCTCTTTATGAGAAAATGAGTTCGACTGAAGGTGTAAATGCTGTTGGTTTACATGGTTATGATGGTCAGATTCATGATACTTCCTTGTCTTTAAGAAGAGAGAAATGGCTTGTCGGTTGGAGTGCTATTAACAGTTTAAAAGATAGTATTTTGGCTAAGGGCTTGCCTAAGCCGGTTATTGTTGGCGGTGGTTCACCTACTTATCCTTTTTATGCGGAACAGGCTGATGTAGAGTGTAGTCCGGGTACGTTTGTGCTTTGGGATAGCGGATATCAGCGTTTTGAAGATCAAAAGTATGATGTAGCGGCAATTCTGGTTACCAGAGTGATTTCTTTGTTGAATGAAACTAAGTTATGTCTGGATTTGGGACATAAGTCTGTTGCTGCAGAGAATGAACTTACTAAAAGGGTATCTTTTATGAATGCTCCTGAAGCTAAAATTGTAAGTCAGAGTGAAGAGCATTTGGTACTTGAATTGGCTCGGGGTCATGGGTTTAAAGTAGGGGATGTTTTGTACGGAGTGCCAATTCATATTTGCCCAACAGTAGCTTTGTATGATCGTGCGGCAACTATTACCGGACGCCGTTTTACAGGCGAATGGAACATTACTTCGAGAAATAGAAAGATTAATATATAGCCTATGTTTACAGTTGATGCGCATTTGGATTTAAGTATGAATGCCCTGGAGTGGAATCGTGATTTGACTTTGCCTGTTTCTGCTATCAATGAAAGAGAAGAGGGGTTGACCGATAAACCAGATAGGGCAAAAGCGGTTGTTTCTTTGCCTGAACTTAGAAAGGGAGGCATTGGATTAGTTGTTGCTACCCAAATTGCGCGCTTCGTAGCTCCGGGAAATACTTTGCCGGGCTGGCATTCGCCAGCACAGGCTTGGGCACAAACTCAGGGTCAGTTGGCATGGTATAGGGCTATGGAGGATGCAGGAGAAATGGTTCAGATTAATAATCTGGATGGTTTGGAAAAGCACCTTGCTTTGTGGGCCGCTGATACTCCTAATGCTGAAAAGCCGATTGGCTATATTTTAAGTTTAGAAGGTGCTGATTCTATTGTAACCATTGGGCATTTAGAAAAAGCTTACCGCAATGGTTTAAGGGCTGTTGGGCCTGCGCATTATGGCCCGGGAAGATATGCTCAGGGTACTGATGCAACTGGGTTGATGGGGCCAAAAGGCCATGAATTACTTAAGGAAATGGAGCGTCTGAATATTATTTTAGATGCTACGCACTTATGTGATGATAGTTTTTGGGAAGCACTGGATCATTTTAATGGAAATGTATGGGCTTCGCATAATAACTGCAGGGCTTTGGTAAATCACAATCGCCAGTTTAGTGATGATCAGATTAAGGCGCTGATTGAAAGGGGGGCTGTTATTGGCGGTGCTTTAGATGCCTGGATGATGGTGCCGAACTGGGTTCGCGGCCAGTCTACTCCAAAGGGTATGAATTGCAATTTAGGTGTGATGATTGACCACATAGATCATATTTGCCAATTGGCAGGAAATACGCATCATGTTGGTATTGGTTCTGATCTTGATGGTGCTTTTGGAAAGGAGCAGTGTCCATATGATTTGGAAACAATTGCTGATCTTGAAAAGATCCCGGCTTTGTTTAAGGCTAAAGGATATACTGATGTAGATGTAGAAAACCTAATGAGCGCTAACTGGTTAAGGTTTTTACGGAAGGCTTGGGGGTAGGGTGCGTTTTTGGTGGTGTATTGGTGTTGGTGGATTGGTGGTTTTTTGGGTAAGGTTATTTTAACGCCCAATATCCTACTGCAAGCCAGATTAATCCTTTTACAAGGAAGAATAGAAATCCCCAAACACCAACTTTTTTGAGCCATTTTAGCAAGGCGGCTTTCTTTTCTGAGGTGGTAGTAGTCATAAGAATAGGTAATGTTAGTTTATAACTCTGTTTATCTTCAGGCAAATATATCTTATTTGTATTAATTATAAATAATATTGAATGTAATTTTAATGTTTGAATAGGTTTGTTTTAATACACTTGTCTTAGTGCATTCGTCATCCTGAATTTATTTCAGGACCTCTCAAGAGAAAAGAAGCCTTGCTAGTGCGGGGTCCTGAAATAAATTCAGGATGACGATGTACCTTTAAGGATGACGATGTACCTTTAAGGATGACGATGTATCGTTAAGGATGACGATGTATCTTTAAGGATGGCTAGTGATTAAGCGCTTAACCTCTTGGCCTTATTATCCTTTCAATTCCAGGGTCTCTTCCTTCTCTTTTGTTTTCGTAATGTCTATTGTTACGACCTCTATCATCACGATTTCTATTGTCGCGATATCTGTTGTTATCTCTTTCTCTGTATTGTTTTCTACCTCTATCATGATGTCTGTCTTCACGGTACCTTTCAGAGTAATATCTTTTATTACCTTTCCAATTATCATGTCTGCCGTATTTAGCTCTATAAACATTGTGGTTATGGTATGGCCTAGGTGAATTGATCACATATTTTCTGCCACTATATAAGTTGTAACCTCTATATCTACTTGGTAGTGAGCGAGAATGGATCCAACGGTTTCCACTGAAGTAAACAAACTGACGAGTAGGAACATAGTAATAGCTTTCAATATCAGGCATGTAGTAATAATCTACATAATCATAGCCCCTTGGTCCCCAGTTTGGCTGTGAGCCAATATTGACACTAATATTTACCTGTGCTTTTGCCGGTGCATTAACGGCCATTATTGATGCAAATCCAAGCATCGCAAATAGAAATAGTTTTTTCATAGAAATGATTTGTTATTTGTGTGTGTTATATTAAAACCAAAGTTTATGCCATAAGTATAATTATGGCTACAAACCTGTATTAATAACGCATAAATAGTTATGTTTGTATCTTAAACGTATATTGATTTAAGTTAATTATTGCCTATAAATGAGTACGAAAACTTCAGTTTCTGCATCAGAGTTCGAATTAGTATCTGGTTTAGAAATCCACGTACAATTAAATACACAAACAAAAATATTCTCATCAGATAGTGCTTCTTTTGGTGCAAAACCTAATGAACATATCTCTGCTGTTTCGTTGGCTTTACCTGGTGCATTGCCAAAATTAAATAAGGAGGTGGTTGCCAAAGCCGTTAGGATGGGCTTAGCGTTAAATTGCACCATTAATCAGCTTAACTTTTTTGATAGAAAGAATTATTTTTATGCTGATTTGCCTAAAGGATATCAGATTACACAGGATAACAAACCAATTTGTCAAAATGGTTATCTGAATGTAACACTGAGCAATGGTGAAGAAAAACGCATTGGAATCAACAGAATACACCTGGAGGAAGATGCCGGTAAAAGTATGCACGATCAAAACGATCAATATTCTTACGTTGATTTAAACAGGGCAGGGGTTCCATTAATAGAGATTGTAACAGAACCGGATATCCGTAGTTCAGAAGAAGCATCCGCTCTTTTAACTGAGATGAGGAAGCTGGTACGCCATTTAAATGTTAGTGATGGTAATATGGAAGAAGGAAGTTTGCGTTGCGATGCAAATATTTCTATTCGTGAAGCCGGAACTACTGAATTTGGAACACGTTGTGAGGTGAAAAACCTTAATTCGATAAGAAACGTCCGCAGGGCGATGGATTTTGAATTTAACAGGCAAAAGGAAGTTATTACAACTGGAGGCAGAATTATACAGAGTACATTAAACTTTGATGCCGAGGAAGGGACAACATCGCCAATGCGTAGCAAGGAAGAGGCTAATGATTACCGATATTTTCCTGATCCTGATTTGCCACCTATACATATTTCTGATGAGTGGCTAGCGCAAATAAAGGCTTCGATGCCTGAATTGCCCGCTGAGATTTCTAAAAGACTGGTAAAGGATTATGGTGTTAGTGCCTCAGAAGCAACATTGCTTGCTGAAGATGTTGAGCTGCTAGCCTATTTCAATTCGGCATTGCCTATAGTTAAAAATAAAAAGAGCCTGGTGAACTGGCTTACAGGTTCTGTAAGAGCGTTGTTAAGTGAGCAGGATATAACCATATCAGCATTTAAGGTTAGTGCTGAACAACTTGCGGATGTAATTAACCTGGTTGACAATAAAAAGATCACTCAGCAAATTGCTTTACAACAGTTATTGCCTTTGATCGTTAGTAGTGAGGGCGCGGATGTAAATAAACTTGCAGCTGATCATAACTTGTTAATAGAGGAAAACAGTGATGAGTTAGCTGGCTTTGTAGATGAAGTGCTGTCGAAATATGATGCACAGGTACAAGCCTATAAAAAAGGAAAGAAAGGTGTGTTAGGGCTTTTTGTTGGTGAGGTAATGAAACTGGCAAAAGGTAAAGCAGATCCTCAAAAAATTAATGAAGTATTACAAGATAAATTAAAATAGTAAATATTATGATGAAACGTATTGGGTATATATTGGTATTGTGTGTGGCTTTTGCAGCATGTAAGGATAAAAGTAAGTTTGTAATTAATGGAGAGTTCAAAAATGCTGCTCCAAAAAGCAAAGTGTATTTATTTGGTTTGCAAAAAGACAATGCATTGCCATTAGATTCAACTGTGCTTTCTGAAAAAGGCGAGTTTAAGTTTACTCACGCTACACCGGGAGCAGATTTCTTTAGAATTTCTGCAGGAAGTAATGAATACATGATTATTGCAAAGAATGGTGATGAAATTAAAATCACTGCTGATCTGGCCGACAAATCATTAGCATATAACACATCAGGTGCTGCTGAAGCTGATAAATTACAAGAATTAAATACAGTTAAGCATGAGTACATGACTAAAATTGCCGCAATACAATCTCAGTTTGATCAAGCAGTATCTGCTCAACCAACCAAGAGAGAAGAGATTATGGAGCAAATGAGACCTCAATATACTGCTGAAATTGATGGATTGAATAAAGCAGTATTGAAATTTGCTCAGGATAACACAGCGTCTTTAGCTGGTTTTTATGCAATGAACCTGTTAAATCCGGCAGAGTATGAGAAAGAAATGGTGGCTTACTCTGAAAAAATTAAAGGTAACTTTAATGACAATGCTGCTGTAACTGAATTTTTAAAGAGAATGTCGAGCTTAAAAGCAGTTCAGGTTGGTCAGCCGGCACCAGAATTTACGATAACCGGTATTGATGGAAAGCCAATTAAATTATCTGATTTTAAAGGAAAGTATGTGTTGCTTGATTTTTGGGCTTCGTGGTGCATGCCATGCAGACAAGAGAATCCAAACGTAGTTAAAGCTTATAATACTTATAAAGATAAGAACTTTACCATCTTGGGTATTTCGTTAGATAAAGACCCTGCGGCATGGAAAAAAGCTATTGCTGATGATAAATTAACATGGAGTCACGCTAGTGAATTGAGTGATTTTGAAGGTTCAACAGTTAGAATGTATCAAATAGAAGCTATTCCAAGCTCATTTATTATAGATCCAAAAGGCACGATTATTGCAAAAAACCTTCGTGGAGAGGAGCTTGAGACGTTTTTAAATAAAACTTTACGCTAACCCTAAATTCATGTTAATATACATGGTTGTATTAACAATTTGTTAACATGAGTTTAACGGTATATTATAATTGATTACCTAATTTCGTAACAAATAATTAAAGCTATGAGCGCCGTAAAACAGAAGATACTTATTGTTGATGACGAACCAGATATTTTAGAGTTAATAGAGTATAACTTAAAAAAAGAAGGATATCAGGTTTTCTTAGCCAATAATGGTCAGGAAGGCATTACGATTGCAAAGAAGGTACACCCTGATTTAATTATCCTGGATATCATGATGCCTAAGATGGATGGCATTGAGGCATGTAGGTTAATGAGGGCTATCCCTGAGTTTAAAAATACCTTTATGGTGTTTTTAACAGCACGTAGTGAGGAATATTCGGAAATAGCCGGGTTTAATGTTGGCGCAGATGATTATATCGCTAAACCTATTAAGCCACGTGCATTGGTAAGTCGTATTAACGCAATATTAAGAAGAAATTCGAGTGGTGATGAGGTTTCTGATAACAAGGTTGAAATAGGGGATCTGGTAATTGACAGAGAAGCTTATCTTGTTTATCAGGCAGGGAAAAAGGTAATTTTAGCTAAAAAAGAATTTGAATTACTTTATCTATTGGCCTCTAAACCAGGTAAAGTATATACCAGAGAATCTATCTTGAAGAACATTTGGGAAGACTCTGTAGTGGTTACTAATCGTACAATTGATGTACACATTCGCAAGTTACGTGAGAAGTTAGGCGAAACTTATGTTGCTACTGTAAAAGGAGTGGGGTATAAATTCGAACTTTCTTAGTACTTTTGCATTCTGGAAGATCATTGAGCTTTTTACTACACTGTAGTTAATGAGCTCAATGGCATCTTTACAGGCTGGAATGCACTAGTTACTTCTGAAAAAAACACTGAATTGAAATATCCTTCATTTAAAGACATTATCCTCTTCGAAAACGATGATTATATCGTTGTAAATAAACCACCTTTTGTTGCCTCTTTAGATGAGCGCGGCGGTTCTGGTGAAGTAAATATCTTACGTCTTGCTAAGCAATATAGTTCTGATGCCCAGGTTTGTCACCGTTTAGACAAGGAAACCTCAGGTGCAATCATCATTGCAAAAACTCCTGAAGCTTATCGCTCTGTAGCAATGCAATTCGAAAAGCGTAAAGTTAATAAGGTTTATCATGCTGTTGTTGATGGGCAGTTTATGTTCAAAGACTTGTTTATCGATCTTCCTATTTTAAATGATGGGAACAAGAGTGTAACCATAGATCGTAAAGAAGGAAAACGCGCTGAAACGTATTTTAATTCTATCAAAAACTATCGTCACTATACTTTAGTAGAGTGTAAGCCAATAACTGGTCGTATGCACCAGATTCGTATCCACCTGGCAACGCAACGTGCGGCTATTGTTGGAGATCATATGTATAAAGGTAAGCCTGTATACTTATCGACAATGAAAAAGGGATATCGTATAGCAAAAGACGATGAGGAGCAACCCATCATGAAGCGTTTTGCTTTGCATGCCCGTCACTTGGTGTTTAAAGGACTTGATGATAAGGATATCGTTATTGATGCACCATATCCTAAGGATTTTGCTACGTTGATCAAACTACTAGATAAATTTGACGCATAAAAGGTAAGTTATGTATGTACGGCTGGTAAATTATGTAGATTCAATTAACCAATACCGGAAAACTAAAATTTCTAACCGTAATTTTCTGGTTATTGCCGCATTGATTGTTGGTGTTCTCGCCGGTCTTGCAGCTGCACTTTTAAAAACGTTAACCCATCATATAGAGGATTTTTTACAGACTGGTTTTCACTGGCAGTACAAATATTACCTATACTTCTTTTTCCCTTTTATAGGGATACTTCTTTCGGTAATGTATGTAAGGAGGTTTATAAGGAAGGGGAAGTTTGAAACAGGGTTAACGCCTTTGCTTTATACCATTTCTAAAAAATCCAGTAAGGTTGAGCCTCATAATATCTATTCGCAGATTATTACAGCGGCTTTAACTGTAGGTTTTGGAGGCTCTACAGGTTTAGAGGCTCCAATTGTAACCAGTGGGTCGGGTATTGGTTCTGTAGTAGGCAGGTTTTTAGGGTTGTCTTACCGCGAAACTACCATGCTCTTGGCATGTGGTGCCGCGGCCGGAATATCAGCCGCTTTTAACAGTCCTATTGCAGGGATTGTATTTGCAATAGAGATCTTGCTTCCGGAGTTTACCATACCTGCTTTTATTCCTTTATTGCTAGCCTCGGCAACAGCAGCTGTAGTAGCAAGGTTCTTCTTTAATGAGCAACTTTTCTATTTGGTAACTGAAGGCTGGAGGATGAATGCATTGGGGTACTACGTATTGCTAGCTGTACTTATTGGCCTTTTCTCTATCTATTTTACTAAGGCAAATTCATTCATTAAATCATTCTTTTATAAAATTAATCATCCGTATAAACGTGTGGTTGTTGGTGGCTTGATGCTGGGTTTAATGGTATTTTTATTTCCTACATTGTATGGGGAGGGATATATCACCATTAAGAATTTGATTGGTGGGAATTATACAACGGTGATGACTAATAGTATATTCTCTGAGTATAGTAGTTTGCCATGGCTGGTTATACTTTTTACAGTAATCACCATTTTCGCTAAATCATGTGCTACCCTAATTACTTTAGGAGCAGGTGGAAACGGGGGTATTTTTGCTCCTAGTTTGGTGATAGGTGGTTTAATAGGTTTTGTTGTGGCACATTCTGCAAACACTTTGGGTATTGCTCATTTGAATGTTGCCAATTTCATAGTAGCAGGTATGGCAGCATCATTAAGTGCAATTATGCATGCGCCACTTACCGGTATATTTTTGATTGCTGAGATTACTGGTGGCTACGTTTTAATGGTTCCATTGATGATTACCTCTGCGATCTCTTATTTGATTAACCGCAGTGCAAATAAATACTCAATCTATACCAAGCCTTTGGCAGAGAAAGGGGAGTTGATGTCGCATGAAGATAAGGATACCACTGTTCTTAACATGATGAAACTTAGATATCTTGTTGAGCGTGATTATCTCGAGTTAAATGAAGATGATTTGGTTTCTGCAAGAATGCCCGAGATTCTGCATTCTAAGAGAAATCTATTTCCAGTGGTAAGTACTGACAGGAGTTTTAAAGGATTGGTTTTTGTTGAGGATGTATTGAAAAGGAAGATTACTGAAGAGGATAATCTTTCTGTAAATGACTTGATGCAATCGGCACCTGATACTGTAAAGGTTTCTGATCCTCTAAAGAAGGTGTTAGAGAAAATGGAAAAGGAAAACGCCTGGTTGTTGCCTGTATTGGATGAAAGCGGAGCTTATCTGGGGTTTGTATCTAAGACAGCTATTTTTAATAAGTATAGGGCTTTGTTGAGCAGGCAAGCCGATTATATGGAATAAATCGTCATCCTGCGGAATAGTATCGTCTTCCTGAATTTATTTCAGGACCTCGCACTAGCTAGGCTTTCTTTCTCTTGAGGGGTCCTGAAATAAATTCAGGATGACGATGAGAATAATAATAAAAAAGCTCCTGATTTTGTCAGGAGCTTTTTTGCTATTCTGCGGATCTTTTTAATCCGAATTTCTCAATCTTACTATACAAGTGACTGCGCTGGATATCTATATCATCTGCAGTTTTAGAAACATTCCAGTTGTTCTTTTCTAATTTAAACTTGATGAATTCCTTTTCAGCATAGTCTTTGTAATCCTGAAAGTTGGTGAATTTATCATAAGCCGTAGCTGGAGATGTGTTACTTTGAGCAGATCCATTTGGTATACTGCCTGCTGCACCTATATTTGTTCCTCCACCTGGATTAGCAAATGCAGTTACATCATAATCTGTAATGATTTTATCACTTAAAATGATCAAACGTTCAATCATATTATGTAATTCCCTAACATTACCTGTCCATGGTAGGGCTTGCAATGCAGACATGGCATTTTCGCTGATCTTTTTAACCGGCATACCATATTCTTTACAAATTTCTTCAAGGAAATTCTGCGCAATTTCAGGGATATCATCAACGCGCTCACTTAAATGAGGAACGTGAATGTTTATCACATTTAAACGGTGGTATAAATCCAAACGGAAATTACCATCTTCTATTTCTTTTAGGAGGTTTTTGTTTGTTGCAGCAAGTACACGAACGTTAACTTCAAGCTCTTTTTCGCCACCTACACGAGTAATTTTGTGCTCTTGTAGTGCGCGTAAAACTTTTGCCTGAGCAGAAAGACTCATGTCGCCAATTTCATCTAAAAATAGTGTACCACCATTGGCCAGTTCAAACTTACCAATACGTTGTTTTACAGCTGAAGTGAATGAGCCTTTTTCGTGACCAAACAATTCACTTTCAATAAGTTCAGATGGGATTGCGGCACAGTTAACTTCAATAAGAGGACTATCAGCACGATTAGATTTTTCGTGTAACCAACGTGCAACGAGTTCTTTTCCACTTCCGTTTGCTCCGGTAATTAATACCCTTGCTTCGGTAGGAGCAACGCGTTCAATGGTTTCCTTTATCTTATTGATATTTTCAGAGCTACCTAAAATATCTCTTGTTTTGCTAACCTTTCTCTTTAATACTTTAGTTTCAGTAACTAAAGTACCTCTGTCTAGCGCATTTCTAACCGTAATTAGCAGCCTATTTAAATCGGGTGGTTTTGATATAAAATCAAACGCCCCTTTTTTGCTCGCTTCTATTGCAGTTTCAACGGTGCCGTGCCCTGAAATCATAATGAATGGAAGATCCGGGCTGTAAGCCAGTGCTTGTTCTAGCACCTCCATGCCGTCCATCTTATTCATTTTGATATCGCACAGAACAAGGTCGTATTTCTTCTTTTTAATGAGTTCTAACCCATCTACACCATTGTCAATATCGTCAACTTCATAGTTTTCGTATTCTAAGATTTCACGTAAAGTACTTCTTATCGCTCTCTCATCATCAATTATCAACAATTTTGCCATATAGTATGCTAAATCTTCTTATTATCCAGTGCTAATATATTATTTTTCAGCTTAAAAAGTATTTTTTTAAAGTTACGAAACTGATACATGTCCAATAAAAAATTAAAATGCAAGCCTGTAAGCCGGGTTCTGTAACACGATTACTCATGTCTTCTATCATTAATCCAGTATAAATGTTGCCATTTATCTCTAACGACCTACCCACTAACATCGGACGAGCAGCCCTACATGCGTTAGCCTATTTGGTCTTTCAACTCCCGGGGTTTACCAGTTCTCCGATCGCCCGGAAAAATCGTGAGCTCTTACCTCACGTTTTCAACCTTACCTGTGCTTAAAAGCCATCGGCGGTATGCTTTCTGCGGCACTTTCCATAATTCGGGTGTTCACCCCCAAACCTCTTCCCGTTAGGAAGCGAGATGCTCTGTGTTGCCCGGACTTTCCTCTCCGATATAAAATCGCAGCGATAGAACGGCTTGCATTTGCGCCAAAGATACAATAGAATTTATAATATTAACGCCGGTTATTTTGTAACGTACACTTTTTTGCTGTTTCCTTTTATTGATTTTACCTTGCCAAACAGTCTTTGCGCATCAAAGGAATTGAAATAGGCTATTTTTACATTTCCTATTGACTTAACTTTATCTTCAGGATCATGAATATCGAAAGCGTTATTGTAAGCAATTTGAATATCACCTATTGATTTTAGTGTTCCGAATTTATCATGGATATTGTAATCATTGTTGTAAACAAACTTAATATTGCCAATAGATTTTATTTTGCCAAGTGGGGCTTGTAGGTCAAAATTGTCATAGTAGTCAATTTTGACAGCACCAATCCATTTTATTTTTCCTGATTTAGAATTGTCAAAATGATCATAATATTCTATTTTTTGGTTTGCAACTTGCTTTAGGTCGCCATCATCGTCATGTTCCAAATCGCTAATATATTCGGGGAGGGCTCCTTCTGCTTCATGAACGTAAGAGATATTGCCATTTGCACTTAAGCCAATAATAAAGATATTGTTTATAGTTAATTCAACAGATCTGACTCCTTTCTCTGTATCTGATATCCTAAAATGGGCACTGGTAATGGTTTGCGATTTGGCTATTAAACTAAAGCTTAGTAATAAACCAAGCATAAGGAGAGGCTTGCTTTTCATAGTAGTTTTTCATTTGAGTGTGTTCTCTAATGTAGAAAAATCTTAGGAATCATGAGACAAGAAAATCTTATATTTATGGAAACGGTCTATTGGTTGCATCTTTGTACTAAATATTAATACACAACACAATGAAAAGAATACTAATTATTTTAATGCTGTTTGGAATTTCTGCTTATGCAAATGCAGCCGATGTAATAAGACTTGTGGTTAAAGAAGATCGTGCCAGTTGTACTGGTGTAGCCCCACAAACCTGCTTTCAGGTAAAATATAAAAATAGTAAAAGTTGGGAGCTGTTTTATAGTAACATCTCCGGTTTTAATTATAAGCCTGGTTATCGTTATGTATTATTGGTTACCCGTACCAAGAGAGCAAATGTTCCTGCTGATGCATCAATCTATACTTATAAACTAAAAAGAGTATTAAAGAAACAGAAGATGCCTGTAGTAACTTCTGATTGGGGTTTTGTTGTTAAGCACAAATGGAAACTGATTCAGATGAATGGCGTAACTCAGGAACAATCACCTGCGTTTATCATTTTTGATAAGGAAAAGGGAAGGGTTAATGGTTCTGCCGGATGTAATTCTTTCTTCGGTTCGTATGAGAAAGGCGATGGTAAGCTTACATTTAAGCAAATGGGTAGCACTTTGATGGCATGTGCCGATGAAGAAAGAACTAAATTGGAAAATGACTTTTTAAAACTGATAAGTGATAAAACTTTTAAATATGACGTTGCTGAGCAAACACTGAATTTTTACGAGAATAACCGTTTGGTTTTAATGTTTGGTATGGCTCCGCTAGATACTCCGTAACTTATTAAGGATTTATCTTAGCCATTACAAAATTGGCAACTTTATCACAACGTATAAGATTAAATTCGAAGAGCTGGGTGGTTTTATAGTAATCGCTCAGCTCATTTCGTAACATTTCTTTTGCGCGTGTTAGCCTTATCTTTACGTTCGACTCGCCTAAGTCAAGAACATCCATTGTTTCCTGTGTGCTCATTTCTTCAATTTCGCGCATCACAAATACCAGTCTATATTTCTCCGGAAGATTGGAAACGGCTTTTTCAAGTATCGCCTTTAATTCTTTATTCATAAGGTTTTTTAATGGAGTGTCATTGTGAAGATCTTCTTTCTCGGAGGCCATTGCCAGTTGATTACGTTTTATGCTTTTTTTCTTGTGCAGCAGACTTTCATTGATCAGTATCCTCGTAAGCCAGGTGTTAAAGCTTGACTTGTTTTGGAAGGTTGCCAGTTGTGAATATGCATTCAGATAAGTAGTCTGCATGATATCTTCTACTTCAGCATCATCATTAACAATAGACATACCTATTCTGTATAAACGCAAATTATACTTACGTATCAGGTTCTTATACAAGTGTTTCTCGCCCTGCGTTACACGTTTAATAATTTCTTCGTCGCTTAATGTAGGTGTGCTGGTATGACTTGCTGAATTCATTGGATATCTGCTTATTTAACTAAATGATATATTAAAGAGTATTGAGAAGCAAAAGGGTTACAAAAAATGGAAGATATTATTTTGTAACCCTTTTGCTTTTACCTGTTTCTAGTTGGAAAATAAAGCCAATATAAAGATGGGCAATAAATTAATTAGATGATAATTTAATAACCTCTTCTATTTGATACTGTTTTATGCCCTCTGGCATTTCCCACTGCACTACAGCTCCCTTAGTATAGCCAAGGATTGCTACGCCAATTGGAGAAAGAATAGATAGTGTATTGTTCTTTCTTCTTGCTCTTGCAGGAGCAACGAGTTTGTAGCTGAACTCCTTTCCTGATTCCAGTTCTTTAACCTTCACATTGGTATCAACTGTCACCACATCTGATGGTAAATCATTTCTTAAAACCTGTTTAGCATGTTTTAATTCAAGCTCTAATTTAGCCTCATTGTATTTGCTAAGCTTTCTTCTTCTTAAATGATCTTTTAGCAGATCGTAAATTCCCGTTGATAGGACTATTGGGGTATCGTTTATTTTTATTGATGCAGTATTCATAATTTTTTATGTATTGAGTAAATGACTTAATATTTGAGTTGTATGAATAGCCTCAGTCAGTATTATTTGACTGAGGCAGAGCCATCGAAGTCCTTGTTGTTATACCAATTTGTTAAAAAGAGAAATACGCCTGCAGAAACTAAAACCATCAAGGGTTTAAGCAGTAAAATAGCCAATAGCAAAGCTACCAGTGCTGATATAAGCAGTAATATATAAATGGCTCTAAAAAAGTATTTAGCGCTAAATAATTTCATTATTTGAAAAGCAAGAAGGTGAAAGGAAAGTATTAAATGTGGAGACCCCTGACCCTAAGAAAAGGGAGGGGCTTATTTAATAAAGTCTTTGCTGCTTTTAAGATAAGAATCTCCTAAGCCGTATTGTACGGAAAGAAATCTTAAAAACATAGCAATAGCAGTTCGCAATAATGTTGCAAGCTGATTGTTCAATGTTTTATAAAACTGCTTAAAGAGATACATTGATTCAAAGATAGCCCAAATGCTTTGATATAAAAATTATACCAAGGAAGGAATCGAGATTATTGCACAATTATGCCATATGTAAGTGTCTTTTGAAATTATGATATCTTAATTTAATTGATTTATTGTTTCTTTGTTAGATAATACGAAATCCTTTTAGCATCAATATCCTTATGAAGAAAAATACGAAGGCATGTGATTTGCAAAGCTGCTTAATGTGCAGTTTGGTTTTAAAGGAATGGAAATTACCAATTGAAAGTCATCGTAAAAATTTTCTTGTAAAAAAGGGAGCGGTGATTATTAAGGAAGGTGATCCTGTTAATGGTATTTATTTTGTTAATAAAGGAAAAGTTAAAGTCCATAAAACATGGGGCGACAAGGAACTGATTATTCGTTTTGCAGGCAATGGAGCAATCATTGGGCATAGAGGCTTGAGTACTAAAAGTGCCATTTTTCCAATATCTGCTACTGCACTTGAGCCCACGTCAATATGTTTTATTGACTTAGATTTTTTTATGTCGACCCTCAGAGTAAATTCTAATCTTACACTTGAATTGATGATGTTTTATGCTGATGAATTGCAAGAGTCGGAACGTAAAATGCGAAACCTTGCGCACATGTCAGTGAAAGGTCGTTTGGCTTTATCAATTATTCAGCTTAAAGATCAATTTGGTGCAAATGATAAGGGGCAGATTAATATAGAAATAAGCAGGCAAGATCTTGCGGCATTTACGGGCACTACATACGAAACTATTTTTCGGATGATGAACGAACTTGTTAAAGAAGATTTGATTGTGGTAACAGGAAAAGCAATAAGCGTTAAAGATCTCATCGGTTTAAGGGCATTAACGCTTATTGCCTAATAATTGTAGTTTAAAATTTGTATCCCAAGCCTAAGCCAACATTCCATTTTCCATCTTTGCTACTAGTTTTTGCCGTATAAAGCATAGGCATCTGCAAAACGATATGTTTGTAAATAGCCGTTACGCCACATCCTAAAGAAGGTATGATCGTGGCGTTTTTAGGCGCATTTCCAGGAGACTTATCTTCTTTGATTTTTAAACTGGGTAGTAAGCCCACCAGTAAACTGAATGGTTTGCATGTATATTTAAGCCCTGGGCCCGTGCAGTTTACTGCTGCTCCGTGGTCAATGTAACTTAAAACAACAGCTCCTTCAAAGAGAGTTGCCTTGACGTGATTTGTTTGCGATTTTGCCTTAAAATTTAACATGCAAAGTGCCAGTCCGCCATAAATGGCAAGTTGTAAATGTGTCTTCATGAAATGATAATTTAAATAGTGAAACTTTAACTGTTTATTTGTGCTCGCAAATGATTGGCTGTGTTATAGTTAGAGAACTTAGTTTTATCTTTTATTTGGATAGTTTTATAGTTTGAATCCCGTATAAATTTGTGCATTGAAAAATGAGTGAGTTCGGAGGAATTGACCGCTTTACATAAGTTTCTTAAGGAGTTTGTAGGATAAACTGCACATAAAGGCTCCATAAATCCTTCGCATTCATATAAGTAATAATCAAAAGTAGGATTTGTATGGTAGTGCTGCTTTAATTGCTGAAGTGTGTCAACGTCCATATCAGTCATGTCGCAGGCCAGTAGCATTAAGTCATCATCAGGAAAATATTGATGTACACTCAATAAACCTTTCAGTGGGCCTTTTACATTTACAGTATCTATAATCAGTTTTTCGGCACCATAAAGATGATTATAGTTGGGTAATTGGGCTTGATTAATTGATATCACCACCGGAATATCCAGTTCTGCAAGCTTTGCCTCTGCATGTTGTGCCCATGTAACGGAGCCAACAGGTAAAAGCCCCTTATCTGATCCCATTCGTTTACTTTCTCCTCCGCATAAAACTACACCTATCATAATATGTCCTCAAATTCGTAGATGTGTTTGTTAATATTGCCTGTATCCTTGTGGCAATTACAATTGCCGCCCCATTCTTTGGTTCCGTCTGTAAAGAATTCGCATTTCCATATAGGAGCTTCGTGTTTAATTCTATCAATAATGTAACGGTTAGCAGCATAAGCTTCGGCTCTGTGGGCTGAGGCTGTGATTACAACGACTGCTGATTCGGTGATTCTCACTTTTCCTGTTCTGTGCTGAGCTATAGCAATATTGAGGTTCCAACGCTTTCTTGCATCGTTTAGAATACGCTCGATCATTTTTGAAGCCATAGAAGTATGGGCTTCGTACTCCAGAAAGTCGACCATTTTGCCAACATTGTTGTTCCTTACATCTCCACTAAATAATACCACGGCGCCAGCAGCAGGGTGGTGCGATTGCTGTAACAGCGCAACAAGATCCAGATCTTTGCTTGTTATATACTCCATATTAACCTCCGCTGCTTGGCGGGATAACAACTACGTTGTCACTTCCCGTTAATTGATAATGATCTGCTACAAATTCATCGTGCACTGCAAAACGACATATTTTAAGGACATTAGAAGATTCCGGATTTAGGAACGCCAGGTGCGCTCTAAGCTCTTCAACGGTTTTTAGTGGATCTTTTATTTCAAACTCTTTGTCGAAATACTCCTTTAGAATTGCAAAAACTTCGATTTTCATATTTCTATCCTCCTATATGAAGCATGCTTAATTTGCTTCCTGTAAATTTTAGTGATTGTTTTTGTGCAAGTGCGGCTTCTAATTTGAAGTCGAGACTGGCGGCATCTGTTGTTTCAATTAATGAAACCGGGTTATTGCTACTTAGGCAACCATAGATGTTTCCATAAGCATCCAGTCTTAAGCGATTGCAGTCGGTGCAAAAGGGCTGGCTCTCATTGGCTATTATTCCAAAATGATGTCCTTCCTCTGTTTGCCAATAATTGGCTGTAGCGCTATCTGATCTGTTTACAGGGCTAAAGCTATAGTGCTTGCTAATCAGTGCAAGTAAGTCCTTTTGTGAGAAAAAGTGCTCATCTGTTTTTCCATGCAAATGACCCATAGCCATGATTTCCAGGAAGCGTATCTTAATATTCCTGCTAAAGGCATATTTTAAAAGAGGAATTACCTGATTGTCGTTCATTCCCTTCATAATCACCGTATTTAGTTTTACCTCAATACCTGCACTTATTGCGGCTTCAATTCCGCTAAGCGTTTGCTCAAGGCCTTGCCTTCTGCTCATTTTAAAGAACGTTAAAGGTTCTATAGCATCCAGAGATATATTGATGGAGCGTAAACCTGCAGCTTTTAATGCAGGTGCCATTCTTTGTAGTAAAAGACCGTTAGTGGTTAAATTCAGGTTGTTAATGCCAAGATCACTAGCTCCCTTTATTAGGGTTGTAAGTTCTTTATAAAGTAGGGGCTCACCTCCGGTGAAACGTATTGTAGTTAAATCTAATCTGCCATGGAGTCGTTTAATTAGATTTAGCATTTCCTGAACAGATAATGCCTTGGCTTTATGTTCAGCGTAGTTTTCTTTACTTTCTTCGTTGCCGTAAGTGCAATACGTACAAGCCAGATTGCAAGTGTTTATCAGGCTAATCCTAAGCGTTTTGAAAGTTCTTCCCAGATGATCTCTAATTGCTGCCATTACATGAAAAATATAAGTTTACAGGATGCGATGGCAAGAACGGCGGTGAGCAGGTAGCGAACGGTGATTTGAGGAAAGCGCCAGCTACCCCAGTACGAACCCATAAAGCCACCTGCTGCTGCCATTAAAAACCATAGGGCTGAAGATGAGGTTATGTTGATTTCGGCAGAACTACCTAGTAGCCCACCAAAGGAATTTAAAACAATAAACAACGCTGATGCAGCGGCTGCTTCTTTGGCATTTGCCCAGGATAATAATATTAAAACCGGACTCAGAAATATGCCTCCTCCAATGTTTAACATTCCGGAAAGAGCACCTATTACTGCTCCAATAATGAGTGCCGGCATTATGGCTATTTCCTTTTTTTCTCCTTTTACTTCTGGGTTAACGCCAAGTAATTTAATCATGGGTAGCACTAATGCCAGGCCTAGTAAAATGTTGTAAATGTTTCCGTGAATTGGAAATTTAGACCCAATAAATGCACAAGGGATAGAGGTGATTAAAAAGGTTCTGCATAGTTTCCATCTAAAATACCCCGATCTCCAAAACTGATAAAAGGCCATTCCGGCTACAATAATGTTTAAGATGAGTATTAACGGTTTGTAAGTAGCTACTGGAATAGCAAATAAAGAAAGTACAGCTATGTAGCCACTTGCTCCGCCATGACCAACCGAAGAATATAAAAAGCCTACAAGGAATAAGGATAATGCTATGCTAATGTCTAATGCCATAATTTAAACGGTTAATACTGATTCTTTAAGAATTGGAATGATGTCTGATTTAGCTGCCCCGCAAATTGCACAGCTGTAATCCTCTTTTAAATCTGAGAAGTTAGTTCCGGAGGGTACTCCGTTTACCTCGTCTCCCCAGGTTTCATCGTAAATGGTTAAACAGTGACTGCACTGGTGAACAAGTGTTTGTTCGTTTTCTTTACTAACTTCTGCTTCGTAGTAATTATGCTCAGAAGCGCTTTCTGATAGTGTTTGAAGCTGATAGTAATTGTCGCAAAGCTGTACCAATGCTTCTGCTAATGATGCTTTACTAATGCTCTCTTTATAAAGCGTGAAATTTTTAGAATTGGGATTGAAATCAGTGGTATGAAGAATGTCGAACCTGTAATCTTCATCCAGATTGCTGGCCTGCTTTCTAATAATTACAGAGCCAAATAAGCCGCTCTTTGGATTGGTTTTAATAGCAAAACAAAGCTTAAAAGTTCTTAGGTCTACTTTGTTAAACTCGGTGATGAGTTCGCGTTTTAAGCTAAGGCCATATTCGCAAAGGTCTTCGCTTTGCCAGTTCAGTTCGTTGGATGCATGACGTACATTTATGCGATTTTTATCCAGTACCGCATTCCATAGTTTTTTGTCACCTGTTTCTACACCTTTTACAATAATTGATTTCCAGGGAGTGGTATACAATTGTCCGATACGTGTTTTTGCGCAAATGGCACAAAGGTCTTTAAGAAATGAGACTGGAAATAACTCGTTTCTGCGATAGATCCCTAGCCAGTATTTGTCGTTGTATTTGTTGAAGCCCTCGTAGTAAGGTAATTGAAATTCAGGTAGTTTTAAAGGAGCGGAGTGGGGTTGATGAAGGATGCTTCCGGTAAGTTTTACCTTGTTCTCCAGCTCTTGTCCATCAATGTTGAGTTGATCATAAAACAGGTTTTTGTTGCTAAATATCGCGTCTTCAACCAATTTACTAAGGGTGCCTATGTCTTCAGAGTAAATTAAAGACGACCAGCAGTAAATGATATTGGTTCTTGGAAAACGCATGTACAAATACCAATAATTGCCAATGTCTGATGATATAAAGTTTAAATTGCCTGTGAAAAAGGGAATTAAGGTTTGGCTGTTGTCTACCAGGTTGATTTTTAATCTTGGAGTGTAATTAAAAGCGTCCAGCACATCCCTGTAAACTCCTTCGCGTAACCAGTTAGAGTTGTTAAAAATATCTTCAGTTACATAAGAACTAATGATGTTTGGCTGCTTGTCTGTGTCTATTTCAAACTCTGTGTCAGCTATTAGGAAACTATGCTCTATGTCTTCAAGCTTATCTTCATCTACAGAAAAATAAAGCTGTTGTCTTGTGCCAAATCTTACGTTTTCTATTTCAGATTCCTCTAGAATATTAAGGATTTGTAAAAGATCACCAATGGACACAATACCCCCCGGTAGGTTCACTTTAATCTGATGCTTTTTAACGACCTTGTTTTCCATATCAGTTTACTTTTTCTAAGACTTCTTCCTTTAATGCTCTCTCCAGGATAAGTTTAACCTCTGGTTTGCAGGATCCGCAACCCATTCCAGCTCCTGTTGATTCACATAGCTCCTTAAAGTCAGCACATCCAGAGGATATCTTTTTAAGGATATTTCCGACTCCAACATTATTACAACTACATACTAGTTTCCCAGATACAGGCTCAGTTTTTTTACCGCTTCTAAGTAGTTGCAGTCTTTTGTCACTGAGTTCTATTTTATTGGCTATTAATTCTCTAAACTCAAGAAACTCAGTTTTATCGCCAATTAAGATGGTTCCAACTAGTCTATCCTGATGGATGATGCATTTTTTATAGTAGCGTTTTGCTTTGTCGATGAAAACGATCTCCTCGTAGTTCTTGTCGTCCGGACATTCGGAAAGCCCGATACTGCAAAGGTCAAATCCATGAATTTTTATAATGTTCATGAACAGGCTGCCTTTGTAATAGCTGCTGATGTCGCCATTCTGAAACTTAGCAACCACTTCTGCTTGTTGTTCTGCAGCGGCGGTTATTCCGTATAGTGTGCCTTCAAATTCGGCAATTTCGCCAATGGCATAAATGGAGGGGTCGTTTGTTTGTAAGCGTTCATTAACAAGTACGCCACGTTTACATTCTAATCCCGATTCCTTTGCTAGTTCAATATTTGGGGTAGTGCCAATGGCCAGTATAATTGCATCGCAATTTATCCTCCGACCACTTTTTAGCTCTATACCAGTTAGTTTAGATCGGCCATAGTAAAGCTGTACTTCATCATTGTAGTAAATGTCACAACCCTGATCTACCATTTCCTCATGTAGCAACTGGCTTCCGAGTGGATCTAGCTGTCTGTTTAAAAATCTGGATACCCTATGGATAACCGTAATTTTTACGCCTATTTCGCGTAATGATGCTGCCATTTCCAATCCAAGCAACCCACCACCAACAACTACTACGTGAGCATTTTTGGGGATGTGCTTTTTGAAATTGTCTGCATCAGTGCGACTGCGCATGGTAAAAATACCCGGTAATGATGGCGCGTTTTTGGGTAGGGTAGAGCGACTTCCGGTAGCTATTATCAGTAAGTCGTACGATGTCTTTTTACCTGTTGAATCTATTACGTACTTCTGTTCCCGGTTTACTTTTTCTACACTTACACCTCTCAATAGTTTAATGTTGTATTCAGGCTCTTCCTCGTCCTTCATTTTTACCAGTTGTTCCCACTTTTGCTCTCCACTTATGTAATCAGGAAGCATTACGCGGTTATAAAACGGGAAGTTCTCTTTACTAAAAATGGTGATCTGATCTTCCTTATTGATTTCCCTGTAAGATTTAACAAAACCATATGCACCTGCTCCGGCACCTATAATTACAATCCTTTGGAAGTCCTTTTTGAACTTCTCAACGTTTACAGCGCAGTACTTAAAATCAGGTTCTTTAGATAGCGGATCTACAATGGTACTGGTAATATTGTTTGCTCTATTTAAATCACTGCCCAGTATTTTGCCCCAATGCATAGGTAGAAATACTACACCTTGCTTTATAGTAGCAGATATTTTTGCTTTAACCTGAACTTCTCCTCGTCTTGATCGTACAACTATAACCTGATTGTCCTCAATGGATAAGAAATCTGCATCTGCAGGATTAATTTCCATAAAGGCATCTTTAATGTGCTGTTTAAGCTTGCTCACTTTGCCTGTTTTAGACATGGTGTGCCAGTGGTCACGAACTCTGCCGGTAGTTAGGATAAAAGGAAAGTCCTCATCAGGAAGCTCACTATTTAACTGATCAGAAGGACTATGTATAATAGCTCTCTTTGAGCTTGTATAGAATAAATGATTGGTAAACAGACGTTTTGTGCCGCTTTCTGATCTTTTGTTGAAAGGCCATTGTACGGTGTTGCTCTTGTCAATTTGTTTGTAGTCAAGCCCGTGTATATTGATGCTGGTTCTATAGGTGAGTTTTGCATGTTCTTTATAGATGTCTTCCATGCTATTGTACTCAAACCCTTTATAACCCATTTTTTTTGCAAAGCGACAAATGATCTCGGCATCAGGAAGCGCTTCGCCCGGTGCATCAATGATTTTATTCAGGTGACTTATTCTTCTTTCAGAATTGGTCATTGTGCCTTCTTTTTCTGTCCAGGCAGCTGCTGGTAAAATCACATCCGCGTAAGCAAGGGTTTCTGCCTTGTCTGTTATTTCTTGTATCACCACAAATTTTGCCCTTTTTAAAGCTTCTTCAGCAAATCGGGCATTAGGTAAGCTGGTTAATGGATTTGTGCATAGTATCCAGATTGCTTTAAGTCGACCATCATGTAAGGCCTCGAACATTTCGGTAGCCGTAAGGCCTGTTTTTCCTGAAATGGTTGTTCCTCCCCAGAATTTTTGTACTTCCAAACGATGTTGTTCATTCGATAAATCACGGTGTGCAGGAAGAAGATTTGCAAGTCCGCCCACTTCGCGACCGCCCATTGCATTGGGTTGCCCGGTAAGAGAGAAGGGGCCTGAACCTGGCTTTCCAATGTGGCCAGTAATAAGGTTTAGGTTAATCAGACTCAGGTTTTTGTTTACACCAATAGAACTTTGGTTAAGTCCCATTGTCCACATGCTTAAAAACCCTTTGGCCTCACCAATGTAGGTAGCGGCAAGTTCTATTTCGGATATAGTAATTCCGCAGATTTGGGCTGATTCTTTTAAGGTTCTTTCGAATACCTTTTGCTGATAAGCATCAAAACCTTCGGTATGGTTAGCTATAAATTCACTGTCTATATTTCCGGCTTCAATAAGTGCGCGGCCAATAGCATGATTTAAGGTTACATCAGTCCCCGGGTTAATTTGTAAGTGAAGATCAGCAAGTGAGCAGGAGTCGGTAACTCTTGGGTCTGTAACGATAATTTTGATGTCTGGGTTCGCGGCTTTATGTGCTTCAACTCTACGCCAAAGTATTGGGTGACACCACGCGGGATTAGCGCCGGTGATAAAAAAGCAATTGGCAAGCTCAATGTCGTCATAGCATATCGGAACACTGTCTTCGCCCAAGGCCATTTTATAAGCAGTAACCGCACTACTCATGCATAGGCGAGAGTTGGTGTCGATATTGTTACTGCCTATAAAACCTTTTATCAGTTTATTGATTACATAGTATTCTTCAGTAAGGCATTGGCCGGAGGCATAAAAAGCTACGGAATTAGGACCGTACTTATCAATAAAAGTCTTGAAAACAGCAGCTGTCCGATTTAAGGCATCATCCCAGCTAACTCTTTGCAGCGGCATATTTTTGTTATACCTCATTTGAGGATAAAGCAGACGATCGCTTTTGTCGTTTACGGTGTACTGGAGGTTAAGACCTTTGCTGCAAAGCATGCCATGGTTTACAGGATGATCTTTATCACCCTGTACTGTAATGGTCTTATTTTTTTCTAAAGTAACGTTTACGCCACAGCCAACGCCACAGTAGCAGCAGGTACTTTTAAAAATTTTGTTCTTATCTCCAGACATATATGTTCCCTCTTTGTTAGAATTAAGCCTGTTGAAACTCTTGTTTTACTGTTTCCGTATTTTCGGATCTCTTTAATTGAAATTTTGTAATGAATACCAGCAGACCGATAACGGCCACGCCAATACCGATATAATGAAATGCATCAGCATAGGTTAGGTGCTCTGATTTAAATAGAAAGCCTACCAGCATAGCGCCTATATTTCCACCTGCGCCTACAATGCCACTTACAGAACCAATTGCATCTTTATTGATGAAAGGGACAATGCCGTAAGTACCGCCATTAGCCATTTTTAGGAACAGTGCGAATAAAAGCATTGAAGCTATTGCTAGGCCGAGTGTTTGTGATTGGGCAAATAAGCTGATGCCAATTCCTTCTAAAACAAGCAGCCCTCCAAGTAGTATTCCTTTGCCTCTAAGGCCGTATGATTTTCCGACTTTATCGCTCACAAAACCACCGAGTGCTCTTGCAAAAATATTCATGCCACCAAATATGCTCGCCATGGCACCGGCCATAATCATTGATGCGCCAAATTGATCCGTAAAAAAGGTGGCAGCCACATTGTCAACCGTTATTTCTATTCCAAAACAAGCTGCGTAAGCCAATGCCAACACCCATGTTCTGTAATCTTTTAGCGCAGCCATAAAAGAACCCTTTTGAGCTGTTTTAACTTTAACTACTTCAAGGTCTTTGAAGTTCCCGGCCGGAGTATCTTTTGTGTACTTGTAATAAACAAAAGCCATAATTAATAGAATTACGCCCGGTACGATCATGGCAACTCTCCATGAGTTAGCCTGACTAACAAAGCCTAAACCCGCAAAACCTGCTGCAATAAGTGGCATTATCAGTTGTGTAACTCCACCGCCAAGATTTCCCCAGCCTCCTGTAACGGCATTTGCGGTTCCTATTACATTTGGAGCAAACATCATTGAGGTGTGGAATTGGGTGATTACAAACGATGCGCCTATAATTCCAATTACAAAACGGAATAAGAGAAAGCTTTCATAGCTGTTGCTTAGTCCTATGCACATGACGGGTATTGAGCCTAGTGCAAGCAGAATGGTGTAGGATAGTCTCGGGCCGAGGGTGTCACATAGTTTGCCGACAATTAGCCTTGCGATAATTGTTGCAGAGACTGAGGCGATGATGATGTTGCCAATTTGATCTTTACTTAAATGTAGTTGTTCTCGTATTAATGGCATGAGTGGTGCAACACCGAACCATCCAAAAAAGCAGAAAAAGAAGGTTATCCATGTAATGTGAAAGGTTTTCATCTGAATGCCTTTCGTAGAAAAGATGTTAAGTTTTTTTAGCGGCTTAAGGCCTTCTTTGGGAAGAGTAGATTCTTTTTGATACATTTGATAAGTTTTATTTAAACGATGAAACTATTTTACCCTGTCAGAAATCCGACCTTCTGATGGGGTGTTTTTTTATATGGATGTTGTGGTTCTTATAGGCTGTTGTTAAATGGGTAAAAACTAATGATGTCTTCCTTTTTTAATTCTTCTGTTAAATCTGGTTGTAGGGCCAGGCCACTGGCATTGAGACCGGCGGTAATATCTCCGGATCCGTTGAAAGAGATAAGGTTTAAGCCTTGTTGCGACTTACTTATTTGAACTGGAAAAAACTCTGTTAACGGATGTTTTTTAATCCTACTCTCTTGTATCGGGAATCTGTATACTGGGCGACTTGCGTAGCCAAAGCATTTGTATAAATAATCTTCTACAAATATTGTGAAAGTAGTAAGGCAGGATAATGGATTTCCGGGAAGGGCAAAAACGATCCCGCCGAGCGGAGTTTTTCCTATCCATAACGGTTTTCCTGGACGTATTTTAACTTTATGGAATACCATTTCAACTCCCAGCGACTTTAATACAGCAGGCACATAATCAGCATCTCCGGCAGATACTCCTCCGTTAATAATGGTAAGTTGGTTTTTAATAGCTTCCTTAAATGCTTTGGTAAGCAGGTTTTTGTTGTCCTGAACGTGTTCGCACAGCGATGGAGTAATGTTCCATTTCTTTAAAAGTGCTTTTAGCAGATATTGGTTGCTGTTGCGGATTTGATGGCTCGCTGTTGGTTTGCTGGGTGCTATAACTTCATCACCGGTTGTTATCACTGCAACTGTAGGTAGCTTGTATACTTTTAGTGTTGCTTTTCCGACAGAAGCAAGCAGGCTAATAGTTTGTGGTGTGCATTTGCAGGGAGAAGCTAATATTAAAGCCTGGTATTTTAAGTCTTGTCCTTGAGTGGCTATGTTTTGAAGGTGTTTTGCTGTTTCGACTGCTATAGTTACCTCATTATCGATTTCATGTGTATCCTCTTTTCTGATGATTACGTTTGCCGTTTTTGGGGTAGCTGCCCCAGTCATAATCTTATAGCAATTTCCAGAAGTTAGTGCTTGTTTTGAAACCTGTCCTGCGTAAATGATTTCGGTTATCGCATATTTTCTTAAGCCACTTTCCCAATCGCTAAGCATAATTGCATAACCATCCATAGCGGCTCTGTTAAAGGGGGGGTAGTCGCGGTCAGCATAAATGTCTTCGGCTAATATTCTATTGTCGGCATCCTCCAGATTGATGTATTCCGTTTCGAAGTGTTGCGAAAGAGTGGATATTGTGGTTATGGCTTCTTCAAAACTTATCATACGCTAATGTCCTCCTCCTTTCATCATTTTTCGGGCATGGAAAACACCGGGTACTATCGCCTCCAGTGATTCTCTGGCTCCATCTGTACTTCCGGGCAGTGTAACTATTAATGAATGAGCGATGGATCCGGCAACAGCTCTACTCATCATGGCCATTGGTGTCCGCATTTGGCCGAAGTTTCGCATTGCTTCAGTAATTCCATCAGCATCGCGTTCCAGTATTTCACTTACAGCGCTTACTGTGTTGTCTCGTGGGCCAAGACCAGTTCCGCCTGTGGTGAAGATGAAATGGATATCTTCTGAAACCCATTGTAGCAACTGCTTTTGTATTTGTGCTTTATCGTCTGCAACTATTTCATAGGCTACCACCTTTGCATTTGCTTGTTCAAGTATGCCTTTGATTGCTAGTCCACTTTTGTCTTCACGTTTTCCTGCTGCGGTTGAATCTGAACATACCAGAACTGCACAAGTAGGAGAGGTTGAGAAGTATTTCTTCCGATCGCTTTTGCCACCTGTTTTCTGCAACAGCTTGATGTTGCCTATTTCAAGGTCGGTGTCTACCGGTTTTAGCATGTCGTAGATCTCAAGGGCAGCAATTGAAACGGCCGTAAGTATCTCCATTTCTATACCTGTACGACCAATGGATTTTGCTTCACCCAATATCTGAATGCCGCCTTCAGGAATGAAACTGAAGGAAATGTCCATGCTATCGATATTTACAGGATGACAATGGGGTAGTAGTTGAGGAGTTAATTTAGCGCCTAAAAAACCAGCTGCTCTGGCCACATCAAAAAGATTGCCTTTTGGTAGTTCATTGCCTTTGATCTTTGAAATGGTTTCAGTTGAACAAAAGATGGTAGCTACTGCCTTGGCTGTTCTTAATGTGATTTGTTTGCTGGTTATGTCGCGCATATTTAATTTAATTTTGTAAGCCGATGTATACAAATCCATCTTCAACCTTAACCGGGTAGGTTTGTATCGCACATTCATCTCCACTCAAACATTCTCCTGTAGATAGTGAAAATGTCTTTTTATGGAAAGGACAGGCAATTTTAGGATCTTCACCTACCGAACCGATCATGCCACGGCTAAGTGCCATTTGCCTGCGGTGAGGGCATAAATTTTGTGTGGCATACCATTCATTTCTGCGGGTAAAATAAAATAATGCAATTTGTTCCTCTCCGCACTTAACACATACTCCTCCGTTTTGTACTGCGTCTTCAACGCGGCATGCTTCAAACCAGTTTGTCGTTGTTTCTACCATGATTTTCTGTTTTGTTAGTGTATAAATAGGTTTGTTTGTTTTAGGTTATGCTGTTGTCCAGTTTGCAGCCTTTTTCTGACCGCGCATTTCATCAAATTTTATACTTGGATCCTTTTCTTCAGGAGCGTTCACAAAATGATTGAACCTTTTTCTTATTTCTGGATCCTCAATTGCCGTTTTCCATTCACATTGATAGCTGTTTACGATGTTTTGCATTTCAATTTCCCATTGCGCTGCCATTCCCAGACTGTCATTTACAACTACATTTCTCAGGTATTCAATTCCTCCCTCCATTTTGTTTAACCAAGGAGCGGTACGCGTTAGTGGGTCGGCAGTGCGGATGTAAAACATTAAGAAACGATCTATGTATTTGATGCATGTGTCGCTATCTACATCCGAAGCCAGAAGCAATGCGTGCTGAGGTTTGCTGCCTCCGTTGCCACATACGTATAGGTTCCAGCCTTTTTCTGTTGCTATAATTCCAAAATCTTTACTTTGAGCCTCTGCACATTCACGAATACATCCGCTAACGGCAGACTTTAATTTGTGTGGAGCCCTTAACCCTCTATAGCGTTCTTCTATTCTGATCGCATAGCTTACGCTATCATGTAAACCAAAGCGACACCAGGTACTGCCAACACAACTTTTAACTGTGCGCAAGGCTTTTCCGTAGGCATGTCCACTTTCAAAACCTGCGGCAATTAGCTCTTCCCATATTAAAGGCAGGTCACTTAAGTGTGCGCCAAACATATCTATGCGTTGTCCGCCAGTGATTTTTGTGTATAGACCGTATTTTTCGGCAACCTCTCCAATAATAACCAGCTTTTCTGGCTTGATTTCTCCTCCCGGAATTCTCGGAACTACAGAGTAGGTGCCGCCTTTTTGGATATTTGCCAAAAACCTGTCGTTACTGTCCTGGGCGGTATCATTACCTCTTTTAAGGATCATGTCATTCCATATACTTGCCAGAAGTGATGATACCAGCGGTTTGCATATTTCGCAGCCATCGCCTTTGCCAACGTTGTCCAGTACTTGCTCGTAACTTTTAAGGTTGTGTATTTTTATAAGATCATATAATTCTTGTCTGCTCAGTTGAAAATGCTCACATACCACATTTCTGATGTATTTGCCATTTTCTTTCATGGTATGAACCATTAGGTCTTTTACCATAGGGATGCATCCTCCACATCCTGTTCCTGCTTTAGTACATTTCTTAATCGCGTCTACCGACTCGCAGCCCTCTAAAGAGACCGCATTGCAGATGCTGCCTTTAGATACTCCTTCACAGCTACAAATCAATGCGTCGTCCGGAAGTCCGGCCAGACCTGCATTTTCTGTTTGTGAGCTCCCTCCACGTGACCCTAATATTAAATCTTCAGGGTTAGGAGGGAGTGCAATTTTGTTGTTTACAGTTTGCAGTAGCATATTGTAGGCTTCTGCTTCACCAATTAGTATACCTCCAAGTAAATATTTCCCATCATTACTGATGTTTATGCGTTTGTAAATTCCTTTATGAGTGTCTTCAAATAAGATGCTTCTTGAATCTGGTTCAGTTATAAACGGATCTCCAAAACTCGCTACATCTACACCAATAAGTTTTAGCTTAGTGCTCATGTCAAATCCATGGAATGTTTTGTCACCTTCACATAGATTAGCAGCTACCACTTCTGCCATTTCATATCCAGGAGCGATTAACCCATAAATATTATGATTAAACAAAGCGCATTCTCCGATTGCAAAAACAGAGGGGTCGCTGGTTTGCATAGCTTCATTTACCAGAATTCCACCTCTGGTGCCTACTTCGATTCCGCAGAGTTTAGCTAACTCATCTCTTGGGCGGATTCCGGCAGAAATTACAAGTATGTCTGTTTTTAACTCACTTCCGTCATTAAACTTTAGGTATTCTATACGGTTTTCACCTTCTATGCTACTGGTTCCTTTGTTTGTATATATAGATAAGCCCAGTGTGCTAAGTTTAGTCTGCAACATTTGACTGCCGGCACTATCTATCTGCCTTGGCATTAGCCTTGGTGCAAATTCAATTACATGTGTTTCCTTAAGATTTAAGTCTATTAATGCTTTTGCAGCTTCTAAACCTAATAAGCCACCTCCTAATACGGAACCTGTTTTTGCATTTAAAGCATAGTTTTTAATAAGCTCAAGATCTTCGATGGTGCGATAAACGAAAACCCCATCTTTATCTACACCGGGTATATCAGGAACAAAAGCCGACGACCCTGTTGCCAGAACGAGGTAGTCATAGTTTAAAATAAGCCCTTTGCTTGAATGTATGGTTTTGTTCTCCCTGTCAATTTCTTTTACCGGATCGCCAAGATGAAGAATGATATTTTGTTCATTGTACCAGTTCTCATGAGATAAGGAAAGATCTTCTGCGGTTTTTCCATTGAAGTATTCGCTTAGGTGAACTCTGTCGTATGCCCTCCGTGGTTCTTCTCCAAATACAATAATTTTGAAATTATCTGATTTAGCGGCTAATTTTTCACAAAATTTATGTCCAACCATTCCATTTCCTATTACGACTACTGTTTTTTGATTCATAATTTAGATTTTGTTGGGTTATTTATTCTGTTTTACTAGTAATTGTGGTTTGTTTAGGTCAAATATATACAATAATTTATATTATTGTAATAATTGTGTGATTTATATCATGGTTATTTTTGTTTATTTATTGTTGTTTTTAGTTTTATTGTGTTTTATATTATTTAATTTGTGATTATTTTGTGTTTAAATGAATTATTTTGTGTTAATGTGTTTATTTATATGCTATATTTATTCTATTAATTGGTTTTTTTTGATATTAATCGTTGTTTTTATGGGTATTTTTAAGAAAAAAACAGATAATCCTGTGTTTTATGTAGTTGGTTCTGGTCCTGGTGATCCAGATTTGCTAACAATTAGAGGTTTTAAGGTTTTAGAGTCAGCGAAAGTGATACTTTATGATAATTTAGTGAACAAAGAGCTATTAGATATAGCACCTGATGATTGCGAAAGAATTTATGTAGGTAAAAAACCCTATGGGTTTTGCACTTCACAGGAAACTATTCATCAGCTTATAAAACATTATGCATTTACAAGGGGAAACGTTGTTCGTTTAAAGGGGGGTGATCCTTTTATTTTCGGAAGAGGCTTTGAAGAGATACTATTTGCTCGTGAGCACGGTATTGAGTCTCATTATGTGCCGGGTATTAGTAGCATGCAGGCTAGTGGCTTAAATGATATACCGTTAACCCATCGTGGGATAAGTGAAAGCATCTGGATTGTAACAGGTACAAAGAAGGATGGCTCTTTGTCATCAGATCTCCAACTCGCAGTTAAAAGTAAGGCGACTGTAGTTATATATATGGGAATGAAAAAGTTGACGGAGATTTCTGCAGCTTATATAATATCTGGAAGAGGATCTGTCCCTGCGTCGATAATTCAAAATGCTTCCTTACCTCATCAGAAACAGGTGATTTGTGAGGTTCAGGATCTGTCTCAGGCTGCAACGAACTCTGGACTTACTAACCCCGCAATTATAATAATTGGAGATGTTGTAAAAGCCGCAGAATTCGTTGCCGCTCAAGAAGTACATAAGTACGCTTAGTTTTCTTTTACTTTATGGATCAGCTGACGTCCTTTTACTAGTATTTTAATGCGCTGACGCTTTAAAGAGAGGTTAATTCCTGCCTCCTGATTTTCCTTTAGGTGTATTTTATATGCGGTAAGTACATCTTTATATGTAAGTAAGCCAATTACTCTGTTTTTCTCTTTGGTAGATAGAACAGGCAAAAACTCTTCATCGCATTTAGACATTAACTCTACAGCCGTAGCCAGATTGTCATTGCTTTTTATTGCGGGTATACTTTGTTCCATAATTTCCGAAATAGGGCCATCCGCATCATGGTTTTTATTGTATATGCTTGAAAGCGTGATCACTCCTTTAAAGTTATCTTCCTCGTCCATCACCATAAAGTGATTTTCTAAAGGAGGATTAAGGTCAAAGAACGCCCTGATTTCATTGATGCGGTTTTTAGTGCTTACAACCATACTATTGGCTTTTAGTACATCGGCAACAGTCATTTTTCGTAAGATATCAGGCTCGTAAGAGTCAGGAGTATATATTCCTCTTCTGGCAATTTTCTCGGTCATGATGGTGTTTTCCATGAAAAAGAAGGAAATGAGGTACGATGCTGTACAAGCCCCAAGCAGAGGTAATAACGCATGAGATTGCATGGTAGCTTCAAGCGCAAAGGTTATGCTGGTTAGGTAAGCTCTTGAAGCCCCTGCAAACATAGCCGACATACCAACTAAAGCAGCCATAGGAATACTGATGCCTGAGTTTGGAAATAACAGTAGTGTGATTGAGCCAAGTATGGCTCCGGCAGCACCGCCTATAGTTAATAAAGGTGCAAGCGTACCTCCGGATGTTCCGCTTCCAAGTGCAATTGCCCAGGAGAGAAATTTAAAGAAACAAAGACTTAGCAGTAATGCCAAAGGTATTTTTCCTGATAAAACACTAATAATATTGTCGTAGCCTACACCTAAAGTGTGAGGAGCAAAATATCCAATTACTCCTACAGCTAAGCCGCCAATTGCAGGCCACCACATCCAGTGGATAGGTAGTTTTTCAAAAGCATCCTCAATGTGGTACACAATTTTAGTTAAGCCTAATGAAATAAAACCAATTATTATGCCCATAAAGCTGTAAATACCCAAAGCCATATTGGTAGGTGTACTGAGTTCGGGCATGTGAAATACGGGGCCAGATTCAAATAAAAACTGATGACCTGCTGCGCCCGTGATACAGGCTAATGCAACAGGAAGAATGGCTTTTGGTGAAAATTCAAATAGTAACAACTCAATCGCTAAGAAAATAGCCGCTATCGGCGTACCAAATATGGCCGACATACCCGCAGTTGCTCCGGCAGCAAGTATAATTTTACGTTCGTTAGGTGTGATTTTAAATAATTGCCCTAAAGTAGAGCCCAATGCTCCACCTGTCGCGATTATTGGACCTTCAGCGCCAAATGGTCCTCCGGTTCCAATTGCTATTGCAGAAGATAAGGGCTTTAAAAGTGCAATAGAGGGTTTAATCTTGCTTTGATTAACCAATATCTGCTCCATTGCCTCCGGAATACCATGTCCTCTTATTGCTTTAGAGCCATATAATGCCATTAGCCCGACCAGTACACCGCCAATTGCAGGAATAATAATTACCCATAACCCCAAATGGTTGTTTGCAGGACTATTAAACTTTAAATCAAAGCTTCCGTAAAAAGCAATGTTTGTTACCAGATCTATCAGAGAGATTAGAACTTTCGCAATTAAACTAATGGCAATGGCAACACCAATAGAGAGTAAAGAGATTTGTAGTAAACGTTTTTTCTGGAGATAGCCCTTCTTTGTACCATTTGTTGGTTGGTTTAAATAATCTAAGGAGGGGGATATTGGAATCCCGTTTTTATGCAACGGTCTTTTCATTTAGCTGATGAGTTTTTAGTAATAAACTGTAAATGATTTTATTTACGGGCACAAAGGTATGGTTATTTTATAGGTTATAAAAGTAAATTATATTGTTTATGCAATGTTTTTATTTGTGTAATTTATATTAATTGAATATTAGTGTTGTTTTTACAATATTAATGTAATTCAGTTTTATTACGCTAATTCTTTACTTTTGATATTTATATAGTATTATTGCACATCAAATACCTGTTTAAAAAATGAAGGAGTGTAGTAATCTATGTGATCTTAAAAGTTGCTTCCTGTGTAAACTCTGTTTACCAGAATGGTTACCTGCACTTGAAATTCAAAAAAAGAACTTTGAAGTAAAAAAGGGAGAGGCACTCTTTAAAGAAGGAGATCCTGTGAAAGGAATTTACTTTGTGTACCGTGGAACGGTTAAAGTTCATAAAAGATGGGACAATGAAAAGGAGCTTATTATTCGTTTTGCCGGTGCCGAAGAAATTATTGGGCATTTAGGCCTTGGTAAAAAACCACTGTATCCAGTTTCAGCTACAGCCTTAGAAAATACAGTTGTATGCTATCTGGAGAGAGATTTCTTTGAAACAACATTAAAGGTGAACGGCGAATTAACCTATAAATTAATGCAGTTTTTTGCAAATGAACTTCAGGATTCGCATAGGGCAATGCGCGATTTGGCACATATGTCTGTTAAAGCTAGGATAGCACAATCTATTTTGGCGTTGTTACATAAATTTGGTGTTGATGATAACGGCTATATTGCTTTGGCGCTGGCTAGACAGGATATAGCTTCATATTCTGGAACAACCTATGAAACCTTATTTAAAGTAAGCAATGATTTTATAAAGGATGGAATTATTGAGGTTTCTGGTAGAAACATCCGTGTACTAAATGAAAAACGACTCTCTGAGATCGTAGGCGTTACCGACTAAGAGCAAATGGACTACTAACCATTTTCTAATACCAATACCCAATCTAAAGCTTCTCCACTGGTTGGAGGAGTAAAGGTAAGTTCCGGCTTTCTATCGATTCTGAAAGCTGAGCTAAACACTCCAGTTCTCGGATTAAACCATTTGGCTTTAAATGCACGCTTTCCTTTCAAGTTGGTCGTGTTTACGGTTAATTTGCGTCCGGTAGGAGTGTAAATGAAGGCGTAATGTCCATCATTTGCCCGGGTAGCACTGCAATGCGTACCGTCTTTAGGGTTATCACCTGAAATTAGACTTTGATCAGGGATACGGTCCAACATCGATTGAGATTGTATTAGCTTTTTCACATATCCCATTTGCTGTGCACCGGGTAAATCCATTGCTTCTTTCCAATAACGTCTGGCTAAATTTATCGGTTCGCGACCAGGAGCATAGAACTGCCATATATCATGACATCCATATGTATGCCCAAGAGCACCTGCGAACACTTGCCAATAGGCTAGTTTCCGAATATCATCTGCTGTTGAAAAACCGTTCTTTTTTGCATCAAAACATACCGGATGATCCTCATAAAGAGGTTCCCCATCAATCACCGGTTTTGTAGGTTTTAAATTATAATCATAAGTGATTTTATCGTAATTACTTCCATCCCGGCAATGTCCGGTTTGCAGCATATTAAAGTCCAGCCATTCATCATTATGGAACCATGTTGATGAGCCACCATTTTCATTTGGCTGAGGGTGAAATGTCATGAGTGTTTTATCATTACCACCCGCACCAGCTGCAATACCCTCGGCTAATGAGCGCCAAATGGCTACATCTTTATCGTTACGCGGATTGCGGTCGCCACCCAGTATCCATATAATGTTAGGTTGGTTTTTGTATCTATTGCCTAAAAACTTTCCGTATTCCTTTGCATTTTGAACATTAAAAATTTCAGGACCTGTCCCCCAGGTATTTTTAAATACTTTATCACCCCAAAGAGGCAGCAAACCTAAGTATAAACCTTTAGTAGCAGCCAATTGAATAAATGCATCTATGTCTTTAAAGTAATCCTCATTAAGCTCAGAAATATCATTGTTTTTAAGTGGTTTATGCCCTAATGCATTCGGCTCATTAATGCCATCCAGTTCGGCCAATACTACCGTTTGAAGTACTGTAAAGCCTTTGGATTTGCGATTGTCCATGTAGATTTCTGCATCTTTAAGCGTTAGTCTATGTAGCATTTCCCAAGCAGTATCTCCAAGATAAAAGAATGGCTTTCCATCAGCATATACAAGATACCTCTGATTATCAGATACACGTAATCCCTGCATCATTGCGTTTTTAGACCTTGTTTTTTGGCTATGAGCTGGAATATGGATAGCTAATGCAAGGAATAATAGAGATATCAAACTTACTTTTTTCATAGTTGCGTACTTAACCAATAACCACATAGTGTCTATATCCAGCCTTCACTTATTGCCTTGCTTACCAAATCTACCGAGCCTTTTGCGTTTGTTTTGTTGAGTATATTTTTTCGGTGCGTGCTCACTGTATATGGGCTTATAAATAATACATCAGCTATTTCCTTTGTGCTTTTACCTTCTACAATGAATTTCAAAATCTCTCTTTCCCTTTTTGTAAATATGTCGTACGACCTGGTAATGCGTTCAACATTCTGGATATTGTAATAGGAGGGCTCGCCATCTAACCCGATAATTGAAAAACAGGGAATACCATCCTGTTTAATGTGCGAGATGTCAGTTTGTAAGCAAAGCGTGCGATAAAAATTAGTTGTATCGTAGTCAATTTGAACAGCTTGGTGCAGTATGCGTACGTATTTGTTGCTTTTAGCCTTTATTCTGTAATCGTATTGAACCTTATAATTCTTGATTTTATCAAAAGGTAGTGGTTTAAAAAACTCTGTTATGCGATACTCAAAATTCAGAAAATATGATTTATCTTCTGGATGAATTTTATCCATTAAAAACTCTGCACTCATTTCATCAATTTCGTAACCCAAAACACCCGTTACCTCTGGACTTATAAACTCTATTGCGCCCTGGTAAATGTTAAAAATTAAGTAGTAATAACTTCCTACCTGAAAAATATTTAATAATCGCTTATGGAATTCTAGCTGTAACCTTAATTCATTTGAATCAACAGAGTCGGTTTTAACAACAGTACCCCATATTTTTTTAGCATTTAAATAAAAATCTGACGTAGATCTTTGCATGATTGAGGCATTTTAGATAGTCTAATATACCTCAAATATGTTGTCGTGCAAAGGTAATACTGTTGTATTTGAGAACAAGTGCCTTTGTTATCTTGCATATGAACAACTTTTGCATATATTTAATTAACCAAATATTACCAAATAATAAGAGTTAACATCCTGTTCATATTGGAACTCTACTTTTGAATATGCTTCAAGTTGGAAGAAAAGACGAAGAAATAGTTCGACAACTTAAGTTGGGCGATACTGCTGCTTACGATCTCTTGTATGAGATGTATTGGAAGAAGCTATATGTCCATGTATTAACCCGGATTAAAGATGAAGAGGCTGCTAAAGATATTGTGCAGAATGTTTTTATCAATATTTGGGAGCGAAAAGAAACTATCATAGTTAATACTACTCTTGAGCAGTTTTTAATGGGAGCTGCGAAATTTCAGGTACTCAATTATTTCAGATCAGAAAAAATAGAAGAACGCGTTTTTGATTATACTTTAAGGAAGTTTGAAGATGCATCAGTCTCTATTAATGAATTATCCGACTATTTAGATCTGGAAAAGCTTATAGAAGTAGAAATAAAAGGCTTCCCCGAAAAAATGCGCAATGCATACCTGTTAAAGCATGCCCACCACTCTACATCTGAAATAGCAGAAAAACTAAACCTTGCAGAGCAGACAGTTTCAAACCATATTTGTGAAGCGATGAGACGGATTAGGAAGAGATTAAGTGAAAAATTCCCGGAGCGACTGATTAATTAATGTAAACTTAACAATTTCTCAAAGTAGATTCAGGTGTTTGAAGTTACTTATAGGAAAGAGGCAGAAGTTTGGAATCAGAGCAGTTTAAAAAAATATTGGAACGCTATGTCAGCGGAATGGCAAGTGAAGACGAAAAACAAATCGTCGAGAATTGGTATGCTACATACGATGATGAAATTGCTATGCAAGAATTTACTGAATCGGGTAAAGAAGCAACCATTAAAGCCGAAATGCAAAATGTTATTTTAAATAATAGAGATCATCTCTTAGGTAGAAAAATTTCATTCTTTAAGCAATATTATAAATACGCGGCAATATTGGCTCTAATTTTACCTGCACTCTTTTTTGGCAGAAAGTTTTTAAAACCAACAAATGATTTTAGAAAAGCTGTAGAAAACGAAATCTTTAGTGTGATAGAAACAAAAAACGGGGAATACAAAAAGGTAGTTCTGGCCGATCAGTCTGTCATTCAAATGAATCCCAATACAACATTGCGTATCCCGGCCGAATATGCTTTAAAACCTTCGGGTGAAGCAATTTATACAGATAGATCTATTTTCTTAGATCAAGGAGAGGCTTTTTTTGAAGTAACAAAAGACCCCAAGCATCCATTTGTAGTTTATACCAAGCAAATAAAAACGCGTGTACTCGGAACCAAATTTTCCGTAAATACCCAACCTAAAGCTATCACTGAAGTTAGTGTAAGTGAAGGTAAAGTAGAAGTTAGTGATAGTAAAAAAGTATTTGATCGTCTGCTACCAGGCAAACGATTACGCTACAATTCGAAAACAGCGAAGTGGAAAACTGCTGATTTTGCTACACGTGAACATAATGCCTGGTTTGAACAGGTTACGGATCTAGACCACGCTTCATTTGCAGAAGTGGCCAAAGTTATGAGAGTTAACTACGGTGTAGTTCTACGAGGAAATAATAGGGCAACTTCAAATTACTTATACAATCTACAAATACGATCTACTCGTTCTCTGGATCAGACCATGAAAATAATCTGTTCAGTACATCAAAATAAATATAGGAGGATAGGAAATGAAATAGTGATATACTAAAAACAAAAAAACCGGATCTGAAGCAGACCCGGATTGATAAATTCAACAGGAAGTAGTTTGCGACCCTCTATCTGTTGGATCTTGTAGAATCTTATTTATCAATAAAATAACAAATATATGAAAAAACATTTACTGCTTTTGCAGAAAATTATGCGTTATACATTGCTCATTTACGCCTTTATAATCGCCAGTACACAAATATTATTTGCAGACAATTCCAATGGTCAGGTTTTAAATAAAAGAATCAATATTGCCTTTAAAAACGAGAACCTTCTTGATGCAATAGAAAAGCTGCAAATGAAAAGTGGAGTCGATTTTGCCTACGATCCGGCATACCTAAAACTTAAAAAATTCAGAACCGAGGAGAGAGATTTTAGTAATGAAAAAATAGAAGAAATTTTAATGGCTATTTTTGACGATACTGGTCTTACTTTCAGAGAAGAAGTAAAAGGAACCATCACATTAATTAAAAACGATAATCCAGGAAAGATTACCGGGAAGATTGTTGATGAGAATGGTGATCCACTTCCAGGAGCCAATATTAAAATTCTAGAGTTAAATACAGGAACACAAAGCCATCCTGATGGTACTTATAGCATCAATGCTGCTCCGGGTGTTTACACGCTAACCATTAGTTTTATTTCTTATACTTCCTCTACACAAACCAAGGTTGTAGTAAAAGCAGGAGAAACCACAAAATTAAATGTCTCATTAACTGCACAAACCGGTACTTTAAGTGAAGTACTAGTTGTAGGATATGGTACACAAAAAAGAGAAAACGCAACGGGTGCGGTAGATCAGATTTCGTCTAAATCATTAGAGAACAGACCCGTGCCCAACCTTACTCAAGGTCTTCAGGGCTTGTTACCCAATTTGAACATCAAAATGATGGACGGAAAACCAACACAGTCACCTAGCTATAACATAAGGGGAACGACTTCTATTGGACAGGGCGGAAGCGCATTGATTCTGATTGATGGTTTTGAGGGCGATCCAAGTTTACTGAATCCTAATGATGTAGAAACAGTATCCATTCTAAAGGATGCAGCTTCAGCAGCAATTTACGGAGCCAGAGGTGCTTTTGGTGTAGTATTAATTACTACTAAGAGACCCGAAAAAGGCAGAACAACGGTGAACTTCTCTAGCAACTTTGCTTTAAAGAATCCGTTGCAAACGCCAGACTTTGTAACCGATGGATACACATGGGCAAAAATGTTTGCCGAAGCATTTGTAAACGGTGATGGTTCATTTCCTCAGAATGCCAATAAAACTCAGAAATTTTCTCAGGCTTACTTAGATGAGTTCAAAAAAAGAGCAGAGTCAGGGCAACCTTACAATCAAGTAGAGGTAAATCCAACAACAGGAGAATATACCTATTACGGAAGTACAGATTGGTATGGCGAATTGTATAAAAAAAATACAGTTGCCACAGAAAACAACCTATCAATCAGTGGAAGCAGCGATAAAACGGCCTTCTTAATTTCAGGTCGTTTCTTAGGACAAGATGGACTCTTCAGGTATAATACTGATGATTACAACATGAAGAACATCCGTGCGAAGGGATCAGTGCAGGTATTTCCTTGGTTAACCATTGAAAATAATGCAGACTATTCAGTAATGAACTACCATAACCCAATCAATGTTGGCGAGGGTGGCGGAATCTGGAGGAATATTGCTGATGAAGGTCACCCGACTATGCCTATGTTTAATCCCGATGGCTCCCTGACTTTTACTTCTGCATACACTGTTGGAGATTTTTACTACGGAAAGAATGGTATAGATACAAAGAAGCAGGTTTTTAGAAATATCACCGGATTGAGAAGTAATTTCTTCAATAATAAATTTAGAGTAAATGCTGATTTTACCTTCCGCAATACCAACAATGATAGGAATCAAAAACGTGTTCAGGTGCCTTACAGTAATATCAAAGGGCAAACTTCTTATGTAGGTACTACCACCAACGACCTTTTGTTTGAACGAAGAGAAACTCAGTATTTGGCAGCAAACATCTATGGTGAGTTTGAAAATAAATTTGGCGCTGATCATTACCTAAAGCTAATGGCCGGATATAACTATGAAGAATCTACTTACAATAGATTATCTACGCAGCGTAATGGAATTATTTTTGAAGACGCTACAGATCTTAATTTGGCTTTAGGTCAGGCAATTACCACAGGTGGTGGTTATGAGCAATGGGCAATCTTAGGAGGTTTTTCACGATTGAATTATTCCTTCAAAGATCGTTACCTGATAGAGGTAAACGCACGTTATGATGGATCTTCTAAATTCCCTTCTGGCCAGCGTTACGGATTCTTTCCTTCAATTTCAGGAGGATGGAGAGTTAATAAAGAATCATTCTGGAATGTTTCAGATAAGATCATCTCAGATTTGAAAGTACGTGCATCATATGGGTCATTGGGTAATGGAAATATAAACTCATACGAATATCAAGAGCTATTTTCTATCACTCAATCACCATTGGTATTAGGAGGTGTTAGGCCACAAACCACAAGGCTACCGGGAGTACTTCCAGATCAGATTACCTGGGAAACATCTACCACCACCAATTTTGGTTTGGATTTGGCTATGCTATCTAACCGTTTAATTTTCAGTGGTGATGCTTATGTAAGGAAAACTACAGATATGTTTACTGTTGGTCTTACTGCTCCTGCAGTTTTCGGAAATACTGTACCAAAAGGAAACTATGCTGATTTAACCACCAGAGGATGGGAAGCTTCAGTAACATGGAACGACAGGATTGGTAATGGAGATAAACCTTTCAAATATAATGTACGCTTAACTTTATCTGACAGCAAATCGAAGATTGATAAGTATAATAACCCGAACAAATTACTTACAGATGTAGGAAATAATGGTACCGGTAGAGAGTATTACGAAGGGCAGACAATAGGAGAGATCTGGGGTTATGAAACAGAGGGATTCTTTATAGATCAGGCTGATATTGATTCACATGCTAAGCAAAGTCCACAAATGAGAGCCTCACCAACCAATATTTGGTACCCAGGTGATATCAAATTAAAGGATACAAACGGCGATGGTTTTATCAATATAGGAGACAACACAGTAGCTAAACCGGGCGACAGAAGGATTATAGGAAATTCAGCTCCAAGATATTTGTATAGTGTAAGTCTTGGTGCCGACTGGAACAACTTCTTTTTCTCTACATTCTTCCAGGGTGTTGGTAAGCAGCAATGGTACCCAAGTACGGAAACAGAAATGTTCTGGGGGCAGTACAATAGGCCTTACAACAACATCCCTACTTTTCATGTAGGTAATATGTGGACGCCTGAAAATACGAATGCTTACTTTCCTAGAACGATGTCGCGTGCAGCTTCAAGCAACACCAATAGGGAGTTAGGTGTAGCACAAACTAAGTACCTGCAAAATGTGGCCTATCTAAGACTTAAGAACCTACAAATTGGATACAATTTACCTGCACGACTGATTTCGCGCATTGGGGCACGCTCAGCGAAGGTGTTTTTCTCAGGAGAGAACTTATTTACCTACTCACCACTCTATAAAGTCGTGAAAACGATAGATGTAGAGAATGCAGTACCCTCAGATCAGGATTTGAACTCAGGTAGTACCAATGGAGATGGCTATAACTATCCGCTGATGAAGAGCTATTCATTAGGCTTAAGCTTAGGATTTTAACCTTATTGATGAACATTATAAACAGATAATTATGAAAAAACAATATATATGGATTCTACTGTGCTGCTTGTGCTTTACAGCCTGTAAGAAGCTTGATCAGGAACCTGAATCTACCGCATCAAAGAAAGCTGTTTTCGGAAGCGAGAGTGGATTAAAGCTTTATACCAACTCTTTTTATGCAATGGACTTTCTGCCTAAGAACTCTACTAGTCAGGATGCTGTTTCTGATTACCTGGCGGTAAAATCTGTTTCCGATTTTATAAGACCTGGAATTTTCACTTCTACACAAAGTTCCGGATGGACCTGGAATGACCTTAGGAATATCAATTACTTTATTGAAAATTGTAAAGATCCATCTGTTCCTGCTGATATTAGAAATAACTATTTAGGTATAGCAAGGTATTTCAGAGCATATTTTTATATGGAGAAAGTGAAGCGATTTGGTGATGTACCCTGGATTGGTAAGCCAATGAATATCAATGATCCTGCACTATATGCTGGTCGAAATAAAAGAGAAGTAGTTATGGATTCTGTACTTGCCGACATTGATTTTGCCTGTGCCAATATAAAAGCAACTAACGATGCAAGCCGTAGTACGGTTACTAAGTGGGTGGCATATGCTTATAAATCAAGAATTTGTCTTTTCGAAGGAACATTTAGGAAATACCATGCCGAACTTGGTTTGCAATCTTCAGCATCAGCATGGTTAGCCAATGCTGAAACGGCAGCTAAAGAAATTATGGATAAGGGCGGATATTCTATCAATACCGCAGGCGGTCCCGGTGTTTCTTACCGTCAGGTGTTTACCAGCACAGTTCCTCTTGCAAACGAAGTGCTACAGGCTGCTGTAAGTGACCTTACTTTAAACGTATTGAATGAGGCAAACTGGTGGTGGACTAGTGGAACCTATGGCGCCAAGGCAAGTTTTACCAGAACATTTATCAATACTTATTTAAAGCTCGATGGAACTCCGTTTACTAACGACCCAGCTTATACAACAATGTTGTTTAAGGATGAAGTGAAAAACCGAGATTTGAGATTAAAACAGACCATCCGTTCCGGAGATTATAAAAGGATAAGCGGGGGAGTATTAGTTCCAGCACCTCCTGTATTCTCTTACACTTTTACTGGTTATCAGCCAATAAAATGGACATTAGATGATATGTACTATGATGCTGGAGCTCTTAATATTAACTCCATTGCCTTATTCCGTTATGCCGAAGTTCTATTGAATTATGCCGAAGCCAAAGCTGAACTTGGTACACTTACCAATGAAGATTGGGCAACAACTGTTGGAGTACTTAGAGCAAGAGGTGGTATAACACAAGGGTTAACAACAAAACCAGTGCTTGCAGATCCTTACCTAATAGCCAACTATTTTCCGGGAATTGCTGATCCATCTATTTTGGAAGTAAGACGAGAAAGAGGTATTGAGCTTAGTCTTGAAGGTTTACGTTATAGTGATCTTTTAAGATGGAAAAGAGCTCCGCTTATGGATCAGGAGTGGGATGGTTTTTATGTTCCTGCGCTTAATACCCCTATGGATCTAAATGAAGATGGTATTCTTGATGTAGCTTTTTTTCAAGGTACAAAACCAACACCTGCTGTTTCGGGAGTTACTTATGTGGATGTATCAGCAACAATTGGTGGTAAAATAAACTCTCAGTTGCTCAAAAATGGTACTTTCGGAGAACTTACCTGGATGAATGAAATAGTTAGAAAATGGGATGATAAGATGTATTATTACCCAATTCCCCAGGCAGACTTACAGAAAAATCCTGCTCTTGGCCAGAATCCTGGTTGGGATGGTCTTCCAAATAATAAGTAAATTGTAATTTTATAAAGTAAAACTAAATAAATATGAAAATAAGACAAATCATTCTTTCTATATTTTTGGTAGTGATAAGCGCCAATGCGTTTGCTCAAAAATTTACTGTTGGATCCTTTAACATTCGTTATGATAACGCCGGAGACGAAGGAAACAGGTGGTCTCAAAGGGCTCCTGTGGCTGCAAATCTATTACGTTTTCATGATTTCGATGTTTTCGGTATTCAGGAAGGATTGAAAAATCAGATAGACGATTTGAGTAAGCTATTGCCAGAATACGCACATTATGGTTTAGGACGTGATGATGGTAAAGACGCTGGTGAGCACTCTTCTATATTTTATCGTCAGGACAAGTTTAAGTTACTGGATAAAGGTGATTTCTGGTTGTCAGAAACTCCTGATAAACCGGGAAAAGGCTGGGATGCTACTTGCTGTAACCGTATCTGTACTTGGGTACACCTTCAAGACATAAGTAGTGGTAAAAAGTTTTACTACTTTAATGCGCATTTCGATCATCAAGGTAAAATTGCACGTGTAGAAAGCGGAAAGCTAATCGTTAAAAAGATCAGCGAAATTGCAGGTAACACACCGGCTATTTTCACAGGAGATTTAAATGGTGGCCAAAAAAGCGAATGGTATTTAACATTGGCTAATTCTGGTCTTTTAACCGATACTTATACTCAGGTTAAATATCCTTATGCAAATAATTCATCATTTAATGCATGGGGTAAAAGTGTAGATGGTTACGAAATTATTGACCATGTATTTGTTACCAAAGGCTTTAAAGCTGATAAATGGGGTATACTAACTGATACTTACCATGGTAAGTTCGTTTCGGATCATTTCCCAATTTTAGTAAATGTAACGTTGACAAAATAAACCAACCTATAGCAGCGGGGATAATAACCTCGCTGCTTTTTCAAGCAACTTCCTATATACCGGACGTGCACCCCACAATACCGGATCAATCCTTAGCGAATCTTTAAGATCCTCATAAAAAATATCAGTCAATTCAGTGGCAATCGCACTATCATACACAATTGCATTCACTTCGAAATTCAGATCAAAACTTCTGAAATCCATATTTGCAGTACCCACCATTGCTATTTTCTTATCAGTTACCATTGTTTTGGCATGTACAAAACCCTTCTGATATTGATAAATCTCTACACCGGCTTTAAGTAAATCATCATAATACGATCTAGCAGCCGAATTTACGAGTACAGAATCTGATACACCCGGTACCAAAAGCTTAACAGAAATACCACTTAATGAGGCGATAACTAATGCATCCAATAAACTCTCACCCGGAATAAAATAAGGACTGGTGATTAGTATTTCATCGGTAGCCAGATTAATGGCCTGAAGAATAGAAAATAAAATTGTTGGCGATTCAGAATCCGGGCCACTTGCTGCAATCTGAACAATCTTATTGTCATCGCCCACTTGAGGTGGTTTTGGAGGGAAAAACTCCTTGTTTGGTTTCAATAACTCTTCAGCGCAAAAATTCCAGTCACACAAAAACAGATATTGCAAATACTGCGCACCCGGGCCATCAATACGCAAGTGAGTATCTCGCCAGTAAAGCTGATTAGGTTCACGATTAATGTATCTGTCACTCACATTAATGCCACCCACAAAAGCAGTAACACCATCAATTACAATTATTTTGCGGTGATTACGGTAATTAAGTCGGTTGGCGAAAAGCATAAAATGCACCTTTAAAAAAGGAACAGCTGTTATGCCATTTTCAATTAATCTGGGAACTAGTTTTTTACGAATGCTGCGGCTACCAAAATCATCATAAATAAAGCGAACAGTAACCCCTTCTTTGGCTTTTTCAATTAATGCCTGCTCAATTGCCTGTCCAATTTCATCATCCTCATAAATGTAATATTCAATATGGATGTGTTGTTTCGCATCCTTAATAGCTGTTAATACCTCAGGAAACTTTTGCTCCCCATTTATCAAAAGTTTTAAAGAGTTTTTTGCAGTTAAAGGACTCATAGAATCCTTCAAGATCATAAATGCCAGCTCTTTATTGCCAATAACAGCATGGCCATTTTCTTTAAGTGTACGTTCGGAATATTGAAGAATCTCGTGTCTGAATTTATTTGCCAGATCATCATTCTCATAAAGCTTCTTACTGTACATTTTTCTGTGTCGGTAATTAATGCCGAAAAAGAAATAGAAAAGCATCCCAAAAAACGGAACAAATATGGCAAATAGTAAATAGGCGAGGGTTTTGGTTGTGCTCCTGGTGTCGTATATAATGCGCAGACAAACAAAGACTAAAAGAACAACGTAAACGATTTCCGAAATCAGTAGCCAGTCCATAATAGCGATAAGCAGTTAAAACAAATAGATATATAGTAAGTTAATAATTCCTGACCAATAAACAGACGAATAATTTATATTTACCGTAACAACACACAAGAACCGAACCTAAGAACCAAATTAATGAAAAGACTAACCCTTTTTGCGTTATTTTCTTTCGCAATTACCATACCTGTAAGTGCTCAATTAAAAACTAAAGAAAAAACGGCTTTCCAAACCGGGAGCGCCTGGAAACCCGAAATAGACGTACGGTCTGATATCGCCATTGTTTATGGTGCAAACGATAGACAGGGCATGACATTTCAACAACGTGTAGACTCTTGGCGAAACCATGGCTATCAAACCCATTTCATGACGGGAATAGCATGGGGCGAGTATCAGGATTATTTTTTAGGGAAATGGGACGGTAAAAACCATCAGGATATTGGGCAGATGGAAAGAAACGGAAACGTGATTTGGCATGGGGGAGGTGTTCCTTATATTGTACCCGTTCAGTCGTTTCTGGAGTATATGAAAACAGCCATCATTAAAAAGGTAATTGACGCAGGCATCACTTCAATTTACCTCGAGGAACCAGAGTTTTGGGCCAGGGCAGGCTATAGCGAAGTGTTTAAACAAGAATGGAAAAAATATTATGGTTTTGATTGGCGACCTCAACATGAATCGGCCGAGAATACCTATTTATCAAGCAAGCTCAAATACCATTTGTATTATGAGGCCATTAAAGACGTGTCTTCATACGCCAAATCATACGGAAAAACTAAAGGACTATCTATAAAAGTTTACATAGCTACCCACTCATTGGTTAATTATTCATCATGGCAAATAGTGAGCCCTGAAGCAAGTTTAGCATCATTACCCGGAATTGATGGGTACATCGCTCAGGTGTGGACAGGAACCTCTCGGGAGCCTACATATTTTGATGGGCAAAAAAAGGAACGCGTATTCGAAAATGCCTTTCTAGAATATGGCTCAATGGTATCTATGACTGCGCCTACAGGCCGTAAAATGTTCTTTTTAACTGATCCTATTGAGGATTGGCCACGCGATTGGAGTGACTACAAGCTTAACTATCAAGCTACGTTTACAGCCAAGTTATTGTATCCGATGGTAAATAATTACGAAGTAATGCCATGGCCAGAACGTATTTATACCAGACCTTATAAACTGGCCAATAGCACAGAAGCTGTACTAATTCCTAAGTACTATTCTACTCAGATGCAGGTGATGGTTAACGCGCTAAATGATATGCCGTTATCAGATAATCAGGTTACGGGTAAAAATGGTGTAGGGGTATTGATGAGTAATAGCTTAATGTTTCAGCGCTTTCCAGACCATAAGGGATACGATGACCCGCAGTTTTCTAATTTCTACGGACAAACACTGCCTTTGTTAAAAAATGGTGTTCCGGTGCAAACTGTGCATATGGAAAACCTGTCGTTTAAAGGAACACTTAAAGACATAAAGGTATTGGTTGTGAGTTATGCCAATATGAAACCTGTTTCGGCAGATGTACATAAATACATTGCCGAATGGGTTAAAAATGGTGGTGTTTTGGTTTATTGCGGTCGCGATGATGATCCTTATCAGTCGGTAATGGAATGGTGGAATACTAAAGGTAACGAGTTTAAAGTCCCTTCAGGTCATTTGCTCACGTTATTGAACATAAAGCCTGTAGAAAATAAAAAGCAGCCAGTAGGTAAGGGCGCCGTTTATTTAATCAAACAAAACCCCAAGGAGTTTGTGTTAAATGCAAACTCAGCAAACACCTATCTGGATTTGGTTAAACATGCTTATGAGCATGATGCAAAAGCAGGTGCGCTATCGTTTAAAAACAATCTTTATTTGCAAAGAGGAGCGTACGATATTGTTTCTGTAATGGACGAATCTGTAAGTAAAGAACCATATAAAATTAGCGGGCCTGTTATAGATCTTTTTGATCCAAAACTTCCGGTGCTTTCCGAGAAAGTGATTAATCCGGGAGAACAAGCGCTGTTGTACAATGTAAAGCGGATAAAGGACAAATCTAAACCGATGGTTTTAGCCTCAGCATCAAGAGTATATGATGAAATAAGAAATGGCAGAACCTATTCTTTTGTATGCAAAAGCCCGGCTAAAACAGAAAACAGTATGCGTATTTTATTACCTGCTAAACCATTAAAAAGTAGTGTAACGAGCAATACAGGAGAAGAAATAGCTAACGTTAATTCATCCTGGGATGAAAGCTCAAAAACACTTTATCTTGGTTTTGATAATAGTCCTGATGGAATAAAAGTAAACTGTAGCTGGTAATCCGATTAAATCAGCTACAATTTTCTGTCTTTGATTTTTTGCCCTGTAGATTTTAAAGATTCTATGATGTTTGTAGAAGTACCAACCTCTATAGCCATATTAATAGATTTATTCTGATTGATAAGCGCTTCATCATAGAATTCCATGCGGTAGAATATTTGCGCTAAAGTATCATAATATTGAAAATTCTGTTTTAAATCAATCGCCCTTTTTACCCATAAAAAGGCTTTGCTTAAATACAATTTATTGCGAGTGCCTAATATATAAAAATCCCATGCAGCATTATTAAGCAAATCAGGAATATTGGCATTTGAAGGAGATGGCTGATTAAATGTGGGTACTTTGCTTTGCATTTTTCCCAATATTGATGGATCTTGAAATCTAATGGAATCTGCATTTACCCTCATGTAATATTGATCCACAAAATATGATGTTTGTGGGTAGTAATTGGCTGTATCTTTTACTGCTTTGTAATAATTAAGGATCTTTAGTTGAGATTGTTTACTGCCTTCATTGTAATTATCACTCCAGGTGTTTCTGGTGAAATTCATTGCGGCTTGCGCCATTGCAATGTTTTTGGTTCTGATAGCCTCATTTTGAGTGTTATTAATAACTCTGTCATTGATGTCTATTCGTTCTTGCAGAGGAAGCGTCATGAATACACTATCAGTTTTTGTTTTGTTTAAACCATTGATGTTAAAGGCCTTTCCGAAAGCATACGCACCAGACCTAAGAATGAATATGATTTCATTTGGGTCATTAAGCTCACCTATGGTTTTATAGTCCACATACTCGTCAATTAACTTTGCGTTATCGAATATTCCGGCCTCCATTCTTAAGTTAATATAGTTCTTTATCAATTTGGCACTGTGCTTCTCATTTGCATACTTTTCCTCATAGGTGGAAAGCATTATTCCTGTATTTTTACGGGTAAGTGCTGTTTTACCGTTATTAAGGACGTTTTCTGTGTTGTCACCTGTTGATGTTTTAAAAATCAGGTTTTGTTTGTAGTCAATAAAAACACTGGCCGGAAATACGGTTACTCCATATTTGTTAATCAATTCACGACCCACACTATCCATCATTTCAACCTTATAATTGATAAAGTTTTTATTGTAGAAACTAGATACATCCGCTTGATCTATAATGCTTTTAGTATCCTTAGCATATACTGGAATTGTGATGTGAATACAAATAGACTTTTTGGTACTTGATGCCTGCTTTACAGCATCGGGTAGGCTTTTTTGGAACTTAATCTGAGAAAAAGATAATTGTGCATTAAAAATAATAAATGATAGGAGGGTAATCTTTTTCATTGAGCGTTAAATAATTTAGGATGTTTGCAAGGTATTAAATTTTTCTATTCTATGGTAGAATGAAAAATCTGGTTATACATTTGAAAAAATAATTTAATGAAACAGTTTCTAAGCTTACTAGTGGTTTTTACTTGTCTTACAATGACCGGTATGGGCCAATCCATATCTGCTAAAACCAGGATAAGGGAAGCCCAAAAGAGTTATCATATAGGCCAGTATAATAGTGCATTAACAAAGCTAGAACAAGCTGAAAAAGCAGTAGGTAAGGTTAATTTTTCTATTCTGTATTGGCGAATATTGACACAAAGAGCCCTATTGCCAAGTGTTAAAGATCCTGCATTTTATACCAATATGAAGAAATTTGAAGAGCTGGAAATTTTAAGAGAAAACTGTAGTATTTACTTAAAAACTTATGGGAAGTTGGCAGCTTTAAATGAACAATCTAATAAAGTTTATCAGGTTCAGCAAAGTTTGAAAGGTTATCCTGTTGCAAAAGTGGAGTTTGATGAGATTATGCATCTGCAAAATGCCATAAAATCAAATCATTAAGCCGATAATTATTTTGTAACCAGTTCTTGATGAAGAAGTATACTGTCTCTAATTGAATTAAGTAAGGGAAGATCTACTTTGCAATCCATGCTTTGTCGGTAATGATCTCGGTCATCATTGTCTATCTCAATTGTCCCGATTCTTTCATGTTGGTCGTTAAAGATTTGGAATCGTTCATTATCGAGAGCCTTAATGTCAAAAAACTGTCCGAAGTGCCGGCTATCGGCTACTTCAATTCTAAATTTTTCCATTGTGATTTGGATTAATGTATTCAGCTTAACAAACGGGATTAATTATTGTTCCTGAAATTTGGTAGTTTTTTATTTTTTTGTAAATTTATAATGATGTAACCTTTTGGTTTATAGTTGTTATACGTTTTAGTGGTAAAAATAGAGCCTTTTTTAAAACGACAAAACTTCTTTGTAATAGCTAATCTGTTAGGCTCACCTTAGACTTAGGTCAGACTATTCCCTGACAGGTTTCTCTAAAGACACTAAGAATAATCGCAGGCGGTACTTTTTTAAAAGCAAGTCAATATAGTGCTTTTGTCCTTCCATGTTTATGGCTAAATTGCAAGATTCATAATGATGATGATGATGAAAATGATTTAAAAAATGAAAATCAACTAAATGAATCAAAAAATACTAGTAGCTCTTGCCTTGGTTTGCCTATTTGGCGCCTGTAAATCAGTTAAAAAAGAAACTACCGCCGCATACGAAGACGGCCTCACAAAATACCTTACTTCTACAATAGAAAAAGATAGCTTAATTAATCCTCCTGCCGAGTACTATAAAAAAACAATACTAACAACCGAGATTACTAAATACCAAACACTCTTATGGAGTTCATGGAAAAAAGCCAATGCTGAACGCCTTAAAACATGGGCTCAGCTAATCGACAACTCTACAAAGGATTCCTTAATCTGGCAACTGCCTGATCAAAAGAAAATGCTTTTTTCAATGAGTAAGAAGGGCAATAAGCCGGATGGTGGTTATCCGCTTTATATCAATTTACATGGTGGAGGTTGTTTTCCTGGCGAATCGGGGCCATGGACTTCACCATCAAATGATTCTGAATGGAAAGCAGCTAAATCTTTAGGCGCAAAGTATCAGGATAGTCCGAGTATGTATTTTATCCCTCGCATGCCAGATGATAGAAGAGGGCGCTGGTACCATAGTGGCGTTATAGCCGCATGGATTAGAACCTGGCAGCTTGCAGTGCTTTCTGGCGATGTAAATGCAAATAAGACCTACATAATGGGGATTTCTGAAGGTGGATATGGCAGTTTCAGGATGGGTATTTTTCTTGCAGATTACTTTGCAGGGGCAGGACCTATGGCAGGACCGGTGTGGGCAGATCAGGAGCCTGTCGAGAATTTAAGAAACATCGCTTTTCGTATTGAGGTTGGCGAGAAAGACTATGCCTACGGACGCGTACAAAATGGAAGAGATTGGAAGAAGCTTTTGGATAGTGCCTCCGCAAAGAATCCCGGACAGTTTAAACATGAGGTAGAGATACAGAACGGTCGTGGACACGGGATTGACTATTTCAGAACCGCACCATGGTTAAAGCAATTTAGCAGAAAACCATATCCAGATACGTTAAGCATGGTATATTATGCACAAGCGGATAGTATTTATGGTGGCGAGCCCAACGTGCCCAGCACTTATAGAAAGGGTTTTGGTTATTTAAGATTGGACGGCCTTTCTAAAACTGGTGAAAGGAAATTTTATGTAGAGAAAAAGGGAAACACTTATCAGGTAAGTTCTTCGAATGTTAAGGGCAAGGTTAAAGGGAAAGTTAAGCTATATATTGACAGAGTTAATTTCGCTGAACCTGTATTGGTTTACTATAATGATAAGCTTATCAGTGACAAAAAGTTGAAGCCAAATGTAGGTACAATGGCAGAGAGCCTTGCTTTGTTTGGTGATCCGGATAGGCTTTTTCCTGCGGCTGTAACTATTTTAGTTGAATAGCTTATTGATTTCTGGTTTTCTTGTATTCAGTTGGGGTCATCCCGTACTTGTTTTTAAAAATGGTAGAGAAATAAGTAGGGGATGATATGCCGACCATATAAGTGATTTCTGAAATAGAATACTCTTCGTTATTTAGTAAGTACTTAGCCTTTTTAAGTCGTCGGTTTAAAATGTAATCTGTTATACTGCAGTTTAATAACGCTTTTACTTTACGGTACAGTTGAACGCGGGATATGCCTATGGCCTTACCGATATCATCTACACTGAAATGCTCGTTGCTTAGGTTGTGTTCTACAATTCCGGCGAAGTCGTTTAAGAACTTCTTGTCAATTAGGTTGGTCGATTTTTTAACGCCTGACGAGGAGATGTCGCTGGTGTAGTGTTCTTTTAAGATAACTCTGTTCTTAATCAGGTTTTCTACGTTGGCTTGCAGGTATTCGAAGTTAAAAGGCTTGGTAATGTACACATCTGCCATGCTCTGTATGCCGTTCACTTGCTGTTCTATGCTGCCCTGGGCAGTTAATAGTATAATTGGAATGTGTGAGGTACGGATGTCAGATTTGAGTTGCTGGGTTAGGTTTTTGCCAGACATGCCGGGTACTACAACATCGGTAATAATCAGATCAGGGATTTTTTCATAAGCTTCGGCTAGTCCATTGGTGCCTGTAGAGGCGGTAAATACTTCGTAATCTGCCTCAAATTTTTCGGTTAGATAATTCAGCAGGTCCTGATTATCCTCTATAATTAATACCGATTGATCTTTGATGTGCTCAAATGCGCGGTCCTTTTCTTTGATTGCGGCGTGGTCATGTTCGGTAGTGTATATTTTTATCTGATCGTACAGCATAGCGCCTTGTTGCTCTTGTACTAGCTTTTCTTCTTCTGTAAGGTGGGCATCTCCTAGAGGTAATGTTATGGTAAATGTAGTTCCCTGCCATTTTTTACTGCTTACAGCAATGTTTCCTTGATGTAACAGAATCAATTCCTTAGAAAGAGATAAGCCCAGGCCTGAGCCTCTGCTGTAATTGAGATCTGATTGATAGAACTGCTCAAAAATATGTTCAAGTTCGGTGTCTGTCATGCCTAAACCGTTGTCTTCTACCTCAATATTAACTGTGTTGTTGGTTTTACTTATGGTAATGTAGATTCTGCCATTATCGCTGGTGAATTTTAAGGCATTGCTTAGCAGGTTAAATATCACCTTATCGAGGATGTTTACGTCAAACCAAACTACTCCCGGACTTTCTTTAACTACTAACCTCAGGTCTATATTGCGTTTCTCGGCGTTGTGTTTAAAGCTATCCAGAATTTCCTTTACAAAATCTATTAGGTTATTGGCCGTTGCGTGTAGTTTAAACTGCTTGTGCTCAATTTTTCGGTAGTCCATCAATTGATTTACCAGCCTCAGTAGCCTGTAAACGTTTTTGTAGATCAGCGTAAGGTTATTACCCGCCGTTGCTTTTACTTTTTCGTTTTTTAGTAGATCTTCAAGAGGGGATAAGATGAGTGTAAGTGGTGTTCTGAACTCGTGGGAGATGTTGGTAAAGAAATTGAGCTTGGCCTCGGTTGCAGCCTGAGCCTTTTCCGACATCTCTATGAGCTGGTTTCGCTGATTTAAGATCTCTGCATTCTTAAGCTCTAGGCTCTTGTTGATTTTTCTGTTTTCGAGTAAAGCGTGAAAGGCGAGTCCTCCAAATACTACGGCTAACACTAGCGTGATCACAATGAAATTAAGTACCAGTCTCTGACTGTTGTAAACTTTAAACTGATCTGCAAGTAAGGTCTGCTGACGCTCTATATCGCTTTGCTGACTGTTTATTCTATCCCATTGAAGCTTCATTAATTGCACATTGCTGCTATCAATTACTACAGTTTGCAGGATGTTTTCTTTTGAAAAGGATTCCTTGTTCAGGATTCTCATGGCAATGTTAATTGCTTCTTTACCTCCGGTAGGGTAAAGTACACTGGCAGTTAGTGTTTTGTTACTTACCAGATTTAGGCCACCGCCGTTTCCGGGTAAGGCATCAACCCCAATTACCTTTATTTTATTGCTTAGGTTAAGTTGTTTAAGCACCTTTCTGGCGCTTGTAGCCATTACATCATTATGCGCAAATATGGCGTCAATGTTTTTAAGCTTATCCTTGTTTTTTAGTAGTTGCGTTTCTGTGTTTGGCCCTAACCAGTCGCCATAAAACTGACCGGTTACTTTAATTTCAGGGTGTTCCTTAAGTGCATCCATAAAGCCCCTGTCGCGCTCAATAGCAGGAGAGGAGCCGGGCAAGCCCATTACCTCTACAACATTTCCTGATCCTTTTAGGCTATTGGCCAAATATTCTCCTGCTATTTTACCTACCTGATAATTCTCAGCACCAACATAAGCAGTATAAAGTGGCGACGAAGTTTTACGGTCGATAACAATTACGGGAATGCCTTTGTTATAGGTCTCCTCAACGATTTTAGTGAGCGGTAGTGCTTCATTTGGTGAAATGACTAGCAAATCTATGCCTTCATTAATCATTTCCTTTACCTGCTCTATTTGCTTGCTGCTACTGTTATCAGCATCGGCATAGCTCAATTTTGTGCCGGGTTTTAAAGAAAGCTCGGTTTTCATTTCAACGAGCATCGTTTTGCGCCATAAATCAGAGCCAACACATTGCGAAAAGCCAATCTTATACTCCCTTGTTTCCTTTTTATCTGAGCAGCCTTGTAAGGTTAAAATTACTCCCAATGCAAATACGAGCAGCAATGTAATCTGGTATTTGAAAAGGCATTTAAAACTGAAGGGGTTGATCATTATAAGGGCTATAAAAATTAGTGGGAACCATTAAAGCTATAAATTATATACCTCATTTTAAAATTTGGCAGTATGGGGTGCTTTATAGGGTGTAACCTGAGTTAAAGAATCGTGTAACAAAATTTAACATCTAAATAAAAGTGTTTATTTGTTGTTTTTAACTTATTGATATTCAATTGATTTTGGTGTGTTCTGTTTTTTAAAGAATTTGATGTAAGATTCATAACACCTACCTGTCATTTACTTCTAATTTGCAATCCTTAACCATTTATAAATCGAACTTCATGAAAAAGAATTCAGTACTGGCCTGGTCGATAGTAGTAGCATTAGGCGGGTTTTTATTTGGCTTTGATACCGCAGTGATATCAGGCGCCGAAAAATCAATACAACAATATTGGAACCTTTCAGTATTTGAACATGGGCTAACCATTTCAATAGCTTTAATAGGAACTGTGATAGGCTCATTGCTCGGTTCCCGACCGTCCGATAAGTTTGGTCGTAAAAACACTTTGTATTTTGTTGCTGTGGTTTATCTGCTTTCCTCTTTAGGAACTGCAATGGCTGATAATTGGTATGTTTTTCTGGTATTCAGATTTTTGGGTGGCCTGGGAGTGGGTACATCTTCAGTTACGGCACCAATTTATATCTCAGAGATTTCGCCCGCGGATAGGCGTGGTCGTTTGGTAGGACTGTTTCAATTTAATGTGGTATTGGGAATTTTGATCTCTTACCTTTCTAATTACCTGATCAGTCAGGGTGGAGAATCATCATGGCGTTGGATGTTAGGCGTGCAGGCTGCTCCATCTTTAGTGTTCCTGATATTAATTAAGTTTATTCCGGAAAGTCCGCGTTGGCTTATCCTTAAAAAAGGGGCTACTGAAAAAGCGCTGGCGATATTGAGGATTATTAATCCGCTGAATTGTGAGGAAGAATTGGCTTCAATTAAAAGATCAGAAACAAAGCTAGGGGAATCATCAAAAAGCAGCGAAAGCTTGTTCTCTGGTCAGTATTCTAAACCAGTGATATTTGCAGTGTTGTTTGCGTTTTTTAATCAGGTGTCGGGTATTAATGCCATTATCTATTATGCCCCAAGGATATTTGAAATGGCTGGTCTTGGTGCGCATTCTTCGCTGTTATCTACAGTTGGTATTGGGCTAATCAATTTCGCCTTTACACTATTGGCTTTAAATTTTATAGATAAGGTTGGTCGCCGTGTATTGATGCTGATCGGGTCTTTTGGCCTTATTGCTTCCTTATTTTTAGTGGCCTTTACATTTTATACCGAGCGCTTTAGTGGCATGGCCATTCCCATCTATATGATGGTGTTTATTGCCTTTTTTGCCTTTTCTCAGGGGGCTGTTATTTGGGTGTTTATTTCAGAAATCTTCCCAAATCAGGTGAGGGCCAAAGGCCAAACCCTGGGTAGTTCTACGCACTGGGTAATGGCCGCTCTGGTTGCCTTTTACTTTCCTTATTTTGCCGAAACTTTTGGTGGTGCCGCAACTTTTAGCTTTTTTGGCGCCATGATGGTTTTACAATTGTTATTTGTATGGCGCTTTATGCCCGAAACGAAAGGAAAATCATTGGAGAGCATTGGCGACAATATTGTTTTACATTAAATTCTAAACTATGAAACAAGAAACATCTTTAACAGCAGAAGCAGTGTGCTATGGAGAAATACTTTGGGACGTTTTACCTGATGGTCCTCAGCCGGGTGGCGCGCCTTTAAATGTGGCTTATCACCTCAATAAATTGGGTATAGCATCCGGCTTGATTAGTCGGATTGGTGATGACAATAATGGGCACAAGCTGGAAGAATTGATGGACAATTGGGGTATTAACAAGAGCTTCCTGCAAACTGATAAAGAACACGCTACCAGTGAAGTACTGGCAAGAATGAACAATGGAAATGAGGTAACTTATGAGATTGTTTTTCCGGTTGCCTGGGATTTTATTGATGAAGCAAATAAGTTAAAGGAGCAATTGAAACCTTCAAAGTATTTTGTTTATGGAAGTCTGGCTTCAAGAAATGATGTATCAAGGAATACTTTGATTGAATTACTGGATACTGATGCGATAAAGGTATTTGACATCAATATTCGTCCGCCTTTTATTAATCATTCTTTACTAGAGATATTATTAACTAAGGCAGATATTGTAAAGTTTAATGAGGCTGAGCTAAGCATGGTTCAAACGATGTTTAGAGGCTCATTTGAAGGGGAACCACAGATGGTTAAGTTTATCCAAAATCGTTTTAATGTTCCAGAAATCGTGGTTACTAAAGGAGAGTTTGGTGCTTCTTATTACAAGAATGATGAGGAGCATCACATTTGGGGCAACGAGATAAAAGTAACCGATACGATTGGTAGTGGCGATTCTTTTCTGGCTGCTTTTATTGCCAGTCATTACCAGAAAGATCAGCCTAAAGATATATTAATGAAAGCGATAGCTATGGGAGGATTTATTGCTACTAAAAAAGGTGGCTGCCCTCCGTATGATATTGCTGAATATAATCAGTTTAGAGATCAAATATTTAACCTTAAATAGCTCTTTTTTGAAGGGTGTAATGAATTAAAGTATTATAATTACAGAAACATACAAACTAACCTAAACAACCAAATAATGAAATCAACGTTAAAGGCCGTATTTACGACAGGGCTAATGCTTTGCTGCAGTATTTCTATTTTTGCAGCAGATATCTCCATTAAGATAACTAAGAAATACCTCAATTTTCCTATCTCTCAACGCCAGGATAGGGGAACAATGACATTTGAAATAGGGGGTAAACAAGAGCGCTCATTTAAAATAAGATTGGCACCGGGTGAACCTGAGTACTGGGTTTTTAGCGACGTATCTGCATTTAAAGGAAAGACCATTAAAATAAGCTATGATGGCGATGCGGCAGGGCTTAGCAAGATTTATCAGGACGATAAGATTGCTGGTCAGGATTCGTTGTATCATGAGAAAAACCGTCCTCAATTCCATTTCACAACAAGAAGAGGATGGGTTAATGATCCAAATGGATTGATCTATTATGAGGGCGAATATCACTTGTTTTACCAACATAACCCTTATGAGAGAGAATGGGAAAATATGTCGTGGGGACATGCAGTGAGTAAAGATCTTACGCATTGGGATGAGCTTCCAGTGGCTTTACACCCTGATAAGTTAGGTACTATGTTTTCTGGATCGGCTGTGATGGATTATGATAATACTGCAGGTTTCAATAAAGGAAAAACGCCTGCAATGGTTGCTTTTTATACTGCTGATAATCCGGATAGAGAAATTCAATGTGTTGCGTACAGCTTAGATAAAGGCCGTACATGGACTAAATATGAAAAGAATCCTGTTATAGATTCTAAAGATAAATGGAACAGTAAGGATACTCGTGACCCAAAGGTGTTTTGGTATAAACCAGGTAAGCATTGGGTAATGGTTTTGAATGAACGCGATGGTCATTCTATTTACAATTCTAATAACTTAAAGGATTGGAAATTTGAAAGTCATGTTACCGGATTTTGGGAATGTCCTGATCTTTTTGAATTGCCTGTTGATGGTGATAAAAATAAGACCAAATGGGTGATGTATGGTGCGTCGGGTACTTATATGCTTGGTTCTTTTGATGGGAAAGTTTTTACTCCTGAAACAGGGAAGCTTTTATATACTACAGGGTCTATTTATGCGGCTCAGACTTATTCGAATATCCCGGAAAGTGATGGCAGACGTATTCAAATTGGATGGGGTAGAGTAGCGCAGCCTGGTATGGCTTTTAACAACATGATGTTATTGCCTACAGAGCTTAAGCTTCATGCTACAAAAAACGGAATTAGGTTGTATAATATGCCTGTAAGTGAGACTTCGCAATTGTTTGAACGTACAAATCAATGGACTGGTTTGAAATCTGATGATGCGAATCAGAAGCTTAAGGAGTTTTACAGTGCGGATAAGATTCGTATTAAAACCACATTTAAGTTGTCGCATGCTACCAGTGCAGGGTTTAACTTGTTTGGTCAGCGTGTTATTGATTATGATATGAATAATAATACGATAAATGGTGTTTTCTATTCGCCTGCTGATATGACTAGTATGGAGTTAACAGCAGATATTTATGTAGATAGAACGTCGATTGAGGTATTTATTGACGGTGGCGCGTATTCTTATTCTATGGAAAGAAAACCTAATTCAGATAATAAAGAAGGATTTCATTTCTGGGGGAACAATATTGAGGTTAAGAATTTAGAGGTGTATTCGGCTAAATCTATTTGGAAGTAGGCTAGCAATCGTTATTTTGAAAATCGTCATCCTGAATTTATTTCAGGATCTCGTTTAAGCAGGTTTTAAATAGCTAGTGCGAGGTCCTTCTATGTTGAAATCCAAATTTATTTATCCATATTTTATCAATCAATGATGTTGTTAGGAGATTTTTCTCTCCTAACAACATCATTGATTTCCATATCTTATTTGTAATGA
>NZ_JABSNU010000016.1 GCF_013266735.1 Pedobacter foliorum | reverse complement strand
CTGGTAATAATAAACTGATAAGGGTTTCTGCAGCTGCGCTCAAAATGAAAATTGTCGTTTGATTTACAATCGCAAAAGAAAGAAATTATTTTCTTCCCCCCAAGAATTCCGCTTGATCCATTTATAGAAGCTTGAAATTGTTTAAGAATCTTTTGGAGAAAATAATGAGGAAATAAAAAAAGCCCTTTTAGGGGCTTTAGATTTGAAGTACTCAGAGCGGGAATCGAACCCGCACGACTTTTAAGGTCACAGGATTTTAAGTCCTGCGTGTCTACCAGTTCCACCATCTGAGCAGGTGAATAACCTTTTAAAATTAAATGCCTTCTACTGAAGGCATTTGGAGCGAAAGACGAGATTCGAACTCGCGACCCCGACCTTGGCAAGGTCGTGCTCTACCAACTGAGCTACTTTCGCGTTGGTATTGTTGTTTTATTGTACTCAGAGCGGGAATCGAACCCGCACGACTTTTAAGGTCACAGGATTTTAAGTCCTGCGTGTCTACCAGTTCCACCATCTGAGCATAGTCCTATTTCAACATCTATTGAAATGATGACTGTTTACTTAAAAACCTTTTCAGGTTTTTAGAGCGAAAGACGAGATTCGAACTCGCGACCCCGACCTTGGCAAGGTCGTGCTCTACCAACTGAGCTACTTTCGCATTGGTTTCATTAAATCATTATCCAATGATTCCCTTTTTGAAACTTGAATTAAGTTGTTAACCTTGTTTCCGTTTGGGATTGCAAATATAAATACTTTTGTATTACTGTCAAGTTATTTTTTAGAAAAAATATTGAACTTAAGCTAAGCCATTGGCGTTTAGGACTTCCGAGATTAAATTGCTTTCAAAGCCTTTGCCCATTAAGTAAGAAGTGAGCTTATATTTCCTCTTGTAAGCATCATTTTCTTTGATAGAAGGTAACTTTTTGTTCGCCAAAACGAGTATTGTTTCTAGATATTCGTCATAATCTATCGTTTTTAGTGCGTTGGAAATCATCTTTTCGGTTACACCTTTTAGCTTAAGCCCCTGTTTAATTTTCATCTTGCCCCATTTCTTTATCTTAAATTTTCCAGAAACATAAGCCATCGTAAAACGCTCTTCATTTAAAAAGTTAGTTTGTATCAGTTCTGAAATGATTTCCTCAACCTCGTTTTTCCACAAACCCCACTCATAAAGCTTGTTCCGAATTTCTTGTTGAGACCTTTCCTGATAAGCACAGTAATGCTCGGCTTTTGCCAAAGCCGCCTTCTTATCTAACTTTACAGTTTGTTGTTTTGATGAATCCAGCATTTACAATATTACTAAATGTGCCTGTCATAAGTATGATTTATCTTAAAACAAGATGCGGATCTTGTTTTTTATCAAATATTTGATCTTAATTGATTTTAATTCACTGTAAATGAATAAAAAGAGATAAGTTTTTCAAACATTTCAGTTGTTTCGGTGGTTTTTCTGTTAAATTATTGTTTTAAAGGCGTATTTTAGCTACGTTCGGATGTCATTTAGTTAACTCTCCTTTTATGGAACCAAAAAAAGTATTGAAAGTCGGATTAGATTCTGCAGCTCCATTTCCTATGCACTCAGATTATAATTCTGAAAAATTTGAAGGTTTCGAAGTCGACTTAATGAAAGCCATCACCGAACATCTTGATATAGAGGTAGAATATGAGGTTTCATTGTGGGCAACCATTCTCGAGAAACTGTTTAAAGGGGAGTTAGATCTGATCTGTTCTGCAGTAACTGTTACACCTTCACGCAGACATATCCTTGAATTTAGCAATCCATATTTACATTTCAGATTGTGTGCTGTGGTTAATAGCGATGGTGATTTAAGAGATATTAACGACCTTAAAAATAAAACAATAGGCATTAGAGAGGCAACAGAAGCAGAAAGATACGTTCATGTAAACTTTCCTGGCAACAATATGGTGCACGCCGAAACCAATAAAGAGTTGTATAGAAAACTGCAAGCCGGAAAAATAGATTTACTCATCGATGATTCGCCAATAGCAGGTGGGTTTTTGCAAAAAAACAAGAAATTAAAAGTGGGTATGTATTTACCAAAAACAGATTCTCAATATGCAATCGCTATGAAAAAAGGAGATACTCAACTGCGTGATCAGTTTAATGAAGTTTTGAGCCTTTTAAAAGAGAACGGAACCTATCAAACCATTTATAAAAAATGGTTTACCGATATTCAGTTTTAACAGTCAGAAAATTTCAATTTCATTTTTTTGAATACAATTTAATAGCCATTTAATTCGGTTTATGAAGGGGGGTAGAATTACTCCACATTGACCAAACGGTCAGTCCACGGTCAGTCCACCTTTTTCTTAGTAAAACGTGGACTGACCGTGGACTGACTGACACATCGAGTAAGCTAGTTTTGCCTTACCTAATTGAGCCGAAAAATGTTTAATTTTGGGCATGAGTAATGCTAACTATTCTATCTCTCTTATTGCCACTGTTTTAACTGCAAAACCTTTCATCGTAAACAATAATGCTGTAATTACTAAATTGGTAATTGACAGCAGGAGTGTAATAGATCCTGATGAATCTTTATTTTTTGCTTTAGATGCAAAAAGAAATGGTCATGAGTACCTTAAAGATGCTTATGCAAATGGGATTAAGAATTTTGTAATCAGCGATGAAAGCTATTTGAATAACTTCCCTGATGCCAATATCTTGTTGGTTACTGATGTATTAGCCGCTCTTCAGACTTTAGCGAAATACAATCGTGAGCAGTACGACCTAAAAGTGCTTGCAATTACCGGTAGTAACGGGAAAACTATAGTTAAAGAATGGTTATATCAATTACTTGCTGCCGATTTTAATATTGTTCGCAGTCCTAAAAGCTTCAATTCTCAAATAGGGGTGCCGCTTTCTGTTTGGCAAATCGATTCAGATCATACCATGGGGATATTTGAAGCCGGAATTTCTAAATCCGGTGAGATGGATAGCCTTGCCGAAATTATACAGCCAACAGTTGGTATTTTAACCAATATTGGCGAAGCACATGCTGAAGGATTCTCATCTATTAAAGAAAAACTGCTCGAAAAATTAAAGCTTTTTAAAAATTCAGAGCTGTTTATTTATTCTCCGGAGTATACTGAAGGACTCGGTTTAACTGATTTACCGGGTAAGTCAAAATTCTCATGGAGTTTTAAACAAAAGGCAGACCTGCAAATCTTATTTGTAGAGCAAATTGATGGCAGAAACTATATTAGAGCAAAGTTTAAAGGCGATGAAATAGAATGCTTAATTCCATTTAGTGATAGGGCATCTCTAGAAAACGGAGTGATTTGCTGGGCCACTTTGCTTGCTTTGGGGTACAATCCACAGCAAACTGATGCTTTATTAGAAAAGCTAACATCGGTTAGCATGCGCTTAGAACTGAAAAATGGCATCAATCAATGTTCTGTTATCGATGATTCTTACAGTGCTGATATCTCTTCTTTAGCCATTGCGCTCGATTTTTTAAATCTTCAAAACCAGCATCCTAAAAAAACACTTATCCTTTCTGATCTGTATGAAACAGGGAAAAATGATGAGGATCTTTATGCCGAAATAGCGGCTCTGCTTAAGCAAAAGAACGTGAATAGGTTGATAGGGGTTGGTCTGCATATATCTGCAGCAGCAGAATTGTTTGATATGGAGACCTCTTTTTTTGAGAGTACATTGGCCTTTGTAGAGAACTTTCCATCGCTACATTTTAGTAGTGAAACAATTTTGGTTAAAGGAGCCCGCAGGTTCGAGTTTGCACGTATCAGTAAACTGATTACACAAAAGATACATGATACGGTTCTGGAGATAGATTTAAATGCGCTGGCAGGGAATCTGCAGTTCTATAGGAATAAATTACGCCCGGGAGTTAAGGTAATGGCAATGGTTAAAGCTTTTTCTTACGGTAGCGGTAGTTTCGAAATTGCTAATCTGTTACAGTACCATAAAGTTGATTATCTGGCCGTGGCTTATACAGATGAAGGGGTTGCGCTTAGAAAAGGCGGCATTTCTATGCCTATCATGGTAATGAGTCCGGAGCCGTCTGCTTTTGATGCCATAGTAAAGCATAAGCTGGAACCTGAAATATATAATCTTGATATTTTAAGAAGCTTCATCGATTTCTTAAGTGAAAATACAAAGAGTTACCCTATACACCTGAAAATTGAAACGGGAATGCATAGATTGGGCTTTGAAGAGGCTGATTTAACTGATCTTTTACAACAATTAAAGGAAACCGAAAAGGTAAAGGTTGTTTCTGTTTTTTCTCATTTAGTAGGTAGTGATAGTGCTGATCATGATGGATTTACAGCGCATCAGCTGAGTAGGTTTACAGCTGTTGCTGATCAAATTAAAGAGGGGGTGGGATATTCGTTTATCAGGCATATTTCTAATACATCCGGCATTTCTCGTCACCCTGAAGCTCAATTGGATATGGTTAGGCTTGGTATTGGAATGTATGGTTTTGATGGCGGCTTGTCTCATAATAAAGGTCTGCAAACTGTTGCTGTTTTAAAAACTACGGTAACTCAGGTGAAACCGATAAAGCCTAATGAAACGGTGGGTTATAGTCGCCGTGGTATTTTACCTGAAGGAGGCATGATTGCTACTGTTAAAATTGGTTATGCTGATGGTTATAATCGCAAATTTGGCAATGGTGTGGGTAAAATGTTGATTAATGGCAATTTGGTATCTACCGTAGGTGTAATATGTATGGATATGTGTATGCTCGATGTTACTGGTTTGGGCGTGAAAACTGGCGATGAGGTGATTGTTTTTAATGGTGAACTTACCATCGCCGAATTGGCAAAACAAATTGACACTATACCGTATGAAATATTAACAAATGTATCTCAAAGGGTAAAACGAGTGTATTTTTATGAGTAGTTTTACATAAGTTTGCAGCATGAATAGAATTGGTAGGGCGTTGTTAAATTACCTGATTAAAGGGTTGTTGATTGTGCTGCCTATTGCACTAAGTATTTTTATCGTGATTTGGGCTGTTACTACGGTTGACAGCTGGTTAAATATAAACAATATTCTTGGCGTAGATCCCAGAACGGGAGCCAGCCGAAATATTCCCGGATTAGGCTTGGCATTGGTAGTTTCGATCATTCTGATTGCCGGAATTTTTGTAACTAACTTTGTTACTGAGCCAATGTATAATTGGTTTCAGAAGGCTTTAGATAGGCTTCCGGTGGTGAAATTTATCTATTCTTCTATCAAAGATCTTACTGAAGCTTTTGTTGGTGATGAGAAGAAGTTTAATCATCCTGTACTTGTTGAGGTTGAAGGGGATTTGAAAAGGATTGGGTTTCTTACGCAATCTGATCTTAAGTCTATCGGCCTTCCCGGTGAAGCAATTGTTTATTTCCCGTTTTCTTATTCTTTTGCCGGTCAGGTTTATGTTGTTAAAAACGAAAAGATTAAGCCGTTGAATATGAGTGCGGCTGACGCCATGAAGTTGGTGGTATCTGGCGGAGTTAGCCATTTCTAAAAAAAATCAACCATTGCTCGCCTCCTCAGATATTTTGCGGAAGGGCAAAATATCTGCATGTCGTCTCTCAACAGTTGATTTTTTAAGGAATGAATGTAACTCCGGACAGAAGGGGAAGAGGGGAAAAGAAGAAGTTGTTAAACTTTAAATTTAGTTAAGAGAAAATGATCAAGATTTATCATAATAACAGGTGCAGTAAAAGCCGTTGCGCAATGACGGTTCTGGAAGAAAGTGGAAAGGAATTTGAAGTGGTTAATTACCTGGAAACAGTTCCTACTGTAGATGAGTTACGAGCTATTGTTGGTAAATTGGGGATTTCGGCTCATGAACTTGTCCGTAAATCGGAAGTTGTTTATAAGGAGAAATATAAGGGTAAGGTTCTTTCTGAGGAAGAATGGATTGTTGCAATGGTTGAAAATCCAATACTTATAGAACGCCCGATATTAGTTTCTGATGATCTTGCCGTAATAGCAAGACCAACAGAAAAGATTTATGATATTTTAGGTTAAGGCTAATTTCAAGCTTAGTTGAAAGCTTGTTGAAGCCTAAGAGCCTATTTAAAGGCTCGATTAGAAGTTTGGTTTCAATACGTACTTCTCGTAGAATCTGAAGATGTGCTCAGTTGCTTCTTCGGCAGTATCAACCAATCTGAATAGGTTTAGATCTTCTGCATGGATGTTGTGCTCTTTGTTTAGCATGGTGTTCGTTATCCAATCTACCAATCCGCTCCAGTAATCTTTGCCGACAAGTACAATAGGGAACCTTGCAATTTTACCTGTTTGGATTAAGGTGATTGCTTCAAAAAGTTCATCCATAGTGCCCATACCGCCTGGTAGTACAATAAAACCTTGCGAGTACTTCATAAACATTACCTTTCTTACAAAGAAGTAATCAAACTCTAGCAGTTTGTTGTGGTCTATGTATTTGTTGTGGAATTGCTCAAATGGTAGTTCAATGTTTAAACCAACTGATTTACCGCCGTTTGTATGTGCGCCTTTATTTCCGGCTTCCATAATACCTGGGCCGCCACCTGTAACAACACCGTAACCTCGGTCGGTTAGGAGTTTGCCACACTCAACAGCTATTTGGTAATACTTATTGGTTTCAGCAGTTCTTGCCGAACCAAAAATGGTTACACAAGGGCCTATTTTAGCCAGTTTTTCAAAGCCGTCAACAAATTCGGCCATTATTTTAAAGATCTGCCAGGAGTCAGTAACTTTTATTTCCTGCCAGTCTTTGTTTTCAAATGCGCTTCTTATTTTCTCTTCACTTGTCATTCTAATAGGTATTAAAGTATTTAAAATTTGGTCTGGGTTGTCGCTTGTTTCCCGGTTATCCAAAGTAGTATAAACGTAATCAGGCCATTTAATATGATAAGCTCAAAGCCTAAAGCGTAGCTAAACCAGCTTAGTGAGTTTATATCTATTACATAGCATAGTATTGGCGAAAGAATACAGATGTAAGGTACAAGTTTATCTGTTACCGCTCTTCTGGTTAACATGCCAAAACCGAATAAACCTACCAATGGACCATAGGTATAGCCGGCGGCTTTAAATATGGCATTAACAACGGAATCATCATTAATTAGTTTAAAAACCATGATAACGGCGACCATCAGCACCGAAAAACCAACATGTACGTAATGTCTTTGGCTAACGAGTTTAGGGTCGTTTTGGTCAGCTTTTTTATCGAAATGTAGAAAGTCTACGCAGAACGATGTAGTTAAAGCAGTTAAGGCTGAGTCTGTTGTCGCAAATGTTGCTGCAGTTAAACCTAGCATAAAAATAATGCCTGGTACAACGTTAAGGTAGTTTAAAGCAATTTCGGGGTATAGGTGATCCGGTGTTTTTAATGCCGCTACATCAATTCCGTTCTTGGCTGCAAATAGGTATAAAAGCGCACCTACGCTTAAAAAGAATATGTTCATGATGATGAATACAGCAGTAAAGGTGAACATGTTCTTTTGTGCTTCGCCTATGGTTTTCATGCTCAGGTTCTTTTGCATCAGATCCTGATCTAATCCCGTCATGGCAATGGTAACAAAAATACCTCCAAGGAACTGTTTTATAAAGTGGGTTTTACTGCCCATAAAGTTTTCCCAGAAGAAGATTTTGGAATAACTGCTATTCTTTACAGCTTCAAAAGTGCCAGCGATATCTAAGTGCAATGATTTGGAAATGAAAATGATGGATAGTACTACTGATAGGAGTAAGAATACGGTTTGAAGTGTATCGGTAATGATGATTGTTTTTAATCCCCCTTTATGAGTGTAAAGCCATATGAGTACAAGGCAAATAACTATTGTAAGCCAAAAGGGTACATTCCATGCATCAAATATGAATTTCTGTAGCACAATAGCCACAAGATATAGTCTGAAAGATGAGCCAATGGTACGTGAAATTAAGAAGATAACAGCGCCACTTTTATAGCTCCAAAAGCCTAAACGCCTTTCCAGATAAGTGTATATTGATATAATATTTAACCTGTAATACAGTGGCAGTAATACCGTTGCGATAATAACAAAGCCGACTGCATTACCCAGTATGAACTGAAAATAACCAAATTCACTTTTGCCTACGGCTCCTGGAACGGAAATGAAAGTAACACCGGAAAGCGCTGTTCCAATCATTCCAAATGCCACCAGATACCATTTAGAATTTCTGTTTGCTATAAAAAATGAAGCATTGTCTGAATTGTTTCGGGAAGTAAAATAAGATACACCAATTAGCAGTGCAAAGTAGCCGAGCAGAAAAGACAAAAGTATTATTGGACTCATTTTTTATGATTAGTTAAGATTCTAAATGTAAGAAACCATCATGAGTTTCTACTTATAAAAAGTAAATATCAAGAGATAAATATAAATTTACATTCACAATTTATCTAAGTTTGTAAGATGAACTTTTCTTCTAAATTGCTTGAGGATGCCGTTAACGAATTTTCGAAGTTACCGGGCGTTGGACAAAAGACGGCTTTAAGGTTGGTTCTGCATTTATTGAATAAAGAGCAGGAGGAAGTGGAGCATTTTGGGAATGCAATTGTAAGGCTTAGAAAGGAAATTAAGCACTGCAACATTTGCCATAATATTTCGGATAGCCAGATTTGTGAAATTTGCGCTTCGAACAAGCGTGAAAAGGAAGTAATCTGTGTTGTGGAGGATACCAGAGATGTAATGGCTGTGGAAAATACTTCGCAGTATTTTGGTGTTTATCATGTTCTTGGCGGGTTGATTTCTCCAATGGATGGGGTAGGGCCATCCGATCTTTTTATTGATTCGTTAGTGCAGCGCGTGGCTACCACTCCTGTAAAAGAGGTGATATTGGCACTTAGCGCTACCATGGAGGGGGATACCACACTCTTCTATTTATACAAACGACTTAAAGATTTTCAAATACCAATTACCACAATTGCCAGAGGTATTGCCTTTGGCGGAGAGCTGGAGTATGCTGATGAGATTACGCTGGGAAGGTCTATCATTACCAGAGTGCCTTATGAAAACTCATTAATTAAATAATTAGAATGGATTTTAAGAATAAAGTAGTCATAATTACCGGTGCATCATCTGGTATTGGTAAGGCATGTGCCGAAGAGTTTGCAAAAAGAGGTGCCAACCTGGTTTTAGGTGCCAGACAATACGTTACACTTTGTGAAATTACTGCCGATCTGGAGGCCAGATATGGAATAAGAGCGGTTGCGGTACAGGCAGATGTTAGTAAAGAAGAGGATTGCGAAGTCCTGATTAAAAATGCTTCAGTCACTTTTAACAAGATAGATGTATTAGTTAACAATGCTGGCTTATCTATGCGTGCACTGTTTAATGACCTGGACTTATCTGTATTGAAAAATCTGATGGACGTGAATTTCTGGGGTACGGTTTATTGTACTAAGTATGCATTGCCGGAGATTTTAAAAACTCAGGGTAGTGTAATAGGAGTATCTTCTATTGCGGGCTACCGCGGTTTACCTGGTCGTACTGGTTATTCTGCTTCTAAGTTTGCGATGAACGGTTTCATGGAATCATTAAGAACTGAATTGCTTAAAACGGGAGTTCATGTGATGGTGGCTTGTCCGGGTTTTACGGCTTCTAATATTCGTGTTACGGCCTTGGCTAAAGATGGTGCTTCGCATGGCGAAACAAGTATGGAAGAAGGTAAAATGATGTCGGCCGAAGAGGTTGCTACCCGAATAGTGGATGGTATTGCTGCGAGAAAGCGGACTTTAGTAATGACCGGGCAAGGCAAGCTTACCGTGTGGATTAATAAATTATTGCCTGCATTGGCTGATAAACTGGTTTTTAATCATTTTACCAAAGAAAAGAACGCCTTAATTAAGTAAACCCCTCTTGCAAAGAGTAATAAATTTTATTTTTTTTGATAAAAGATTTGCTGCTTTGCAAAAACAATTCCATATTTGCTTTAATGATACTTACAAACGGACTTAACAACTGGTGGTGGCACAACGCAAATGCGTAGTGTAACCCCGTTTTGAACGTTATTTTTTATATAAAAATATTTTGAGGGTTGCTTAAGGCAACCTTTTTTGTTTTACGACATTTTGAAAAGGCTCCTTTTGGGAGTAAATAACATGAAGAAAATACTTAACCACTTATTCGAAAACAAAACCTTTACCAGATCAGAGGCACAAAGGATACTTACTTCGATTGCTATGGGCGAATTTAATACTTCGCAAATTGCTGCATTTATTACCGCTTATGGTATGCGAAATATCACTGTGGCAGAGCTTCAGGGCTTTCGTGATGCCATGCTTGACCTTTGCGTAAAGCTAGATTTTTCTGATTATGAACTTGTAGATCTTTGTGGAACCGGTGGTGATGGGAAAGATACTTTTAATATATCAACCCTTGCTTCTTTTGTAGTTGCAGGTGCTGGTCATAAGGTAGCTAAACATGGTAATTATGGTGTTTCGTCGGGCTGCGGTTCTTCGAATGTGATGGAGTATTTAGGGTATACATTTACCAATGATCAGGATGTTTTAAAACGTAGCTTAGATTCAGCAGGGATTTGCTTTATCCATGCGCCGTTGTTTAATCCGGCAATGAAAATTGTTGCGCCAATACGTAAGGAGCTTGGGGTAAAAACCTTCTTCAATATGCTTGGACCAATGGTTAATCCGGCGCAGCCGAAAAATCAAATTGTTGGGGTATTTAGTTTGGAACTGGCCAGGTTATATGCTTATTTATATCAGGATACAGATAAAAACTATACGATTCTGCATGCAGTAGATGGTTTTGATGAGGTATCTTTGAGTTGCGATTTTAAAACTTTCAGTAAAAAAGGAGAGTCGCTGGTAACTGTTGCGGAACTTGGCTTTGCGCAGATTGATGAGCAGGAGATTAAAGGTGGTGATACAGTTGAATCATCGGCAAAGATTTTTATGAATGTACTTAATGATGAATGTACTGATGCGCAGAGAAATGTTGTGCTTTGCAATGCTGCATTGGCTATTCAAACAATAGATAACACTAAATCTTTTGCTGATTGTTTTTATGAAGCAGAGGCTTCTTTAATGAGCAAGAGTGCACTGAACAGTTTTAAAAACTTAATAGCAAGGTAATGGACAAAAGACTGAAAGTATGCGGAATGAAGGTGCCATCAAACATTGAAATGGTGGCTGACTTGCAGCCTGATTATATGGGATTTATTTTCTATAAAGGCTCGAAAAGATATGTTGCAGATCTTTCAGCACATTTTGTTAAGAGTCTGCCATCTAATATCAAAAGAACCGGTGTGTTTGTAGATGAAGAACTTAGAACAGTAGTTGAGAGAGTTCTGGAATATGGATTACATGCAGTTCAATTACATGGAAGTGAGCCTGCTAGTTACTGTGCAGAGCTAAAGGCTTTGATGGATGTTGAGGTAATAAAGGCCTTCGGAGTTGATGAACAATTTGATTTCGATAAGCTGGAAGGATACTCAGACTCTGTTGATTACTTCTTGTTTGATACGCAAACACCTGATCATGGTGGTTCAGGAAGAACTTTTAACTGGGATTTACTTAAGAAATATGTATTGGATAAACCTTATTTCTTAAGTGGAGGCATTGATCTGGAAAGTATCGATGAGATCAATAGAATAAAAGATACACGTTTTTATGCCGTAGACATCAATAGTAAATTTGAATTGGAGCCTGGGCTAAAGGATATAGATAAATTGATTGACTTTAAAAATATGTTGTCCTATTGAGTTTGCTCAATAAAGGACTTAAGAACAAGACTATGAACTATTTTGTAAATGAAAAAGGATACTACGGAGATTTTGGCGGAGCTTATATTCCGGAAATGCTTTATCCAAATGTAGAAGAACTACGACAGAATTATCTTAAAATAATTGATGATGAAGATTTTCAAAAGGAATTTCATCAGTTACTTAAGGATTATGTTGGCAGACCCTCGCCATTGTATTTAGCTAGACGTTTATCGCAAAAATACAATGCTAATATTTTTCTGAAACGTGAAGATCTTAATCATACAGGTGCACATAAGATTAATAATGCCGTAGGTCAGATATTACTTGCAGAGCGCCTAGGTAAGAAACGAATCATTGCTGAAACCGGAGCCGGACAGCATGGTGTGGCTACTGCTACAGTGTGTGCATTGCGCGGATTGGAATGTGTGGTGTATATGGGGGAGGTTGACATTCAGCGTCAGGCACCTAATGTTGCCAGAATGAAAATGTTGGGTGCTAAGGTTGTCCCTGCAACTTCTGGAAGTAAAACGTTAAAAGATGCTACCAATGAGGCGATGCGCGACTGGATCAATAATCCCGTGGATACGCATTACATTATAGGTTCTGTTGTAGGCCCGCATCCTTATCCTGATATGATTGCTACTTTTCAATCTATCATTTCTGAAGAGACTAAAAAGCAACTTATAGAGCAAACAGGCAACGATCAGCCCGATTATGTATTGGCTTGTGTTGGTGGTGGAAGTAATGCAATGGGTATGTTTTATCATTTTATTGATGATGAAAAAGTGAAACTCATTGCTGTTGAAGCTGGCGGTAAAGGTGTTGATAGTGGCTTTTCGGCTGCTACAACTGTACTAGGTAAAGAGGGAGTATTGCATGGTAGTAGAAGTATTTTGATGCAAACTGAAGATGGTCAGGTTGTTGAACCGCATTCCATATCAGCTGGGTTAGATTATCCGGGTGTTGGCCCTCAGCATGCTCATTTGTTTAAAACTGGTCGTGGTCAGTATGTTTCTATAACCGATGATGAGTCTTTACAGGCTGGTTTGTTGCTTACTCAAATGGAAGGTATTATCCCTGCCATAGAAAGTGCGCATGCATTGGCTTATTTGGAAAAAATGAACTTTAAAGGTGGAGAGAATGTAGTGGTTTGCTTATCAGGCCGCGGTGACAAGGATATGGATACTTACATGAAATATTTTGGATTATAAGAAATGAATAGAATTAAAAAGTTATTTCAGGAAAAGAAAGATATATTATCAATTTATTATACAGCTGGTTATCCTAATTTAGGAGATACAGTGGCAATTGCCGAAGAGTTAGAACGTTCAGGTGCTGATTTATTAGAAATAGGTTTCCCGTATTCTGATCCTGTTGCTGATGGGCCGGTTATTCAGGCTAGCAGTAAGCAGGCACTGGATAATGGTATGGATTTGAAAACACTGTTTGCGCAGCTTAAAGATTTGCGTAAAACAGTAAGTATCCCAGTTTTATTAATGGGGTATGTAAACCCAATGCTTCAGTTTGGTGTAGAGAATTTTTGTAAAGCTTGCGCAGAAGTTGGTGTTGATGGTTGCATCGTTCCTGATCTTCCGATGGTTGAGTACGAGGAACTTTACTCACCTGTGTTTGCTAAGTACGATTTGAGCAATATATTTTTAGTTACTCCTCAAACTTCCGAAGAGAGAATCCGTAAAATTGATGGTTTAAGCAATGGTTTTGTTTATTTGATATCATCATCAGCAACCACAGGAAAGAACCTGCAGGTATCTGATACTACAGAAGCTTATTTTGCTAGGATTGCTTCGATGAAACTTAATAACCCAACAATGATAGGTTTTGGTATCAGTAGTAAAGAAACCTTCGATAAAGCCTGTAAATATGCAAATGGTGCAATTATAGGTACTGCTTTTGTGAAAAGTTTATCTGCCGATGATGTTCAGGCCAGTGTTAAACAGTTCATGAAAGAATTTACGCTGTAACCGGTGCTTTTTTCTTAATAGATTTTAGGAAAACAAAACCAACTAATCCTGCAATAACCGAAGCACAAAGAATGGCAAATTTTGCTTCGGTTACATGCATTTCATCACTAAATGAAAGCAGTGATATAAATATTGACATGGTAAATCCTATACCTGCCAACATACCTAAGCCAATAATATGTTTCCAGCCTGATTGTGAGGGGAGTGTGCCTAATTTAAATTTTACTGCCAGCCAGGAGAATACAGTAACACCTACTGTTTTACCTACAAATAGTCCGGTTACAATTCCTAATCCCAAAGGCGATACCAAGCCACCAAGCATCTCTTTCTGAAAGGTGATGTTGGTGTTTGCTAATGCAAATATTGGCATGATAAAATAGTTTACAGGCCCGTTTAATAGATGTTCTAGCTTTTCTAATGGCGATTCGGTGCTGAGTGAATTGGTTGGTATGGTAAGTGCAAGTAGTACCCCTGCAATTGTAGCGTGTATACCCGAATGGTGGATGAAATACCATAAAAACACTCCTGGTATCAGGTAAAAAAATAGCGGTTTAATGTTGAAGAAGTTAAATACAAGCAATAGCGCAAGTACACCACCTGCCATTAGCAAGTAATCAAAATGCACTTCATTGGTGTAAAACAGGGCGATAACGAGTATAGCTCCAAGATCATCGACTATAGCTAAAGCAGCAAGGAATATCTTTAAAGATGCCGGAACACTTTTGCCCAACATAGATATGATGGCGAGAGCAAAGGCAATATCTGTAGCCATCGGGATTCCCCATCCTGATGCAGTAACGGTATCTTTATTTAAAATGAAATAGATAAAAGCAGGTACAAGCATACCACCAAGGGCAGCCACCACTGGTAACGAAGCTTTTTTAATTGATGACAATTCGCCTTCTACAAGCTCTCTTTTAATTTCTAAACCTACCAAAAGGAAAAATACGGCCATTAAGGCATCGTTTATCCAGGCTGAAACACTAAAAACATAAGAGCCGGAGCCAAATGTAAAACCGAAATCTGTAGCCAAAAAGGATGAAAAGGCATCCTTGTAGCTTGAGTTTGCAATGAATAGTGAGATTGCAACACATATCATAAGCAGTATGCCTCCAATTTGCCCTGAACGTAAAAAGTCTTTGAATGCTTGTAGGTTTATTAGTTTAGCCATTATAAGTGGGTTTCCAGGTTTCCTTTTCCTTGACGGATTATTTCAAAATCTCCCGATGTACAGTCTACAACTGTTGAGGGTTCGTTATCTCCGTATCCACCATCAATTACGATATCTACGGTATCTTCATACTTTTCGTGGATCAATTCGGGATCTGTTGAGTATTCTATTACCTCGTCGTCATCGTAGATAGAGGTAGAGAGAATTGGGTTTCCAAGCTGTAAAACAATTTCACGCGCAATATCATTGTCGGGCACCCTTATACCTACAGTTTTTTTATTGGAGCTTAAAAGCTTTGGAACATTTCCGTTTGCATTAAATATAAATGTAAACGGTCCTGGTAGTGCCTTTTTTAATACCCTGAATGTTGTGGTGTCAATAGGTTTTATATAATCAGAGATATGCCTTAAATCTGAGCAGATAAATGAGAAATTAGCCTTTTCGGGTTTGATACCTCTTAAACGACAGATTTTCTCAATGGCTTTATGATTGGTAATATCGCAACCCAATCCGTAAACGGTATCGGTTGGATAGATGATTATACCTCCCTTTTTCAATACTTCAACAACTTGCTCAATCGCCTTGGGATTTGGGTTTTCAGGATAGATTTTAATAAGCATATGTAAATTTACAAAATATTGATCCGAAATCAGATTATAATTGTTCTATTGGCATGTTTTTATTAAATTAAGGAATATGAGAAAAGCATTTGTCGCAATTGCAGCGTTTTTAGTGGCACTTACTGTAATGTTGGGCCTTACTTATCCGCCTTTATGGTGGTTGTTCATTTTTACCGGACCAATTGTTTTGTTGGGTATTTATGATCTGTATCAGCCAAAACACAGTATAGTTAGGAATTATCCGGTGGTAGGTAGGTTGAGGTATTTTATGGAAGATTTACGACCTAAAGTATATCAGTATTTTGTAGAGAGTGATACCAATGGTAAACCGTTTAGCAGACTTAGTCGCTCATTAATTTACCAGCGTGCAAAAAGAGAAAATGACACTATTCCATTTGGTACTCAGTTAGATGTGTATGAGAATGGTTATGAGTGGTTAAGTCATAGTATTTCTGCAATTAGCCATACCGAGCTGAATGAAGATCCTCGTGTGCTTGTAGGTGGGCCTGATTGCTTAAAGCCATATTCTGCAAGTATTTATAATATATCTGCAATGAGCTTTGGTTCGTTAAGTCAGAATGCGATTCTGGCTTTAAACGGTGGCGCCAAATTGGGTAATTTTGCACATAACACAGGTGAAGGTGGTATAAGTGATTACCATGCTAATCCGGGTGGAGATTTAATCTGGCAAATTGGTACAGGTTATTTTGGTTGCCGTCATCACGATGGTACGTTTAATTATGAAGCATTTTCTGAACGGGCAAGTACAGATCAGGTAAAAATGATCGAGATAAAACTATCTCAAGGCGCTAAACCAGGGCACGGCGGTATATTGCCAGCTAAAAAGGTTACTCCGGAAATCGCAAGAATAAGACTTGTAAAGGAGGGATTCGATGTAATTTCTCCACCAGCTCATGCTGCTTTTAAAACACCATTAGAGTTAGTTGGGTTTGTAAAGAAGCTAAGAGAGCTTTCTGGTGGTAAGCCAGTGGGTATTAAGTTGTGTATTGGAAGAAGAAGCGAGTTTTTTGCCATTTGTAAAGCAATGGTGGAAACAAGTACATATGTAGATTTTATTACTGTTGATGGGGGAGAAGGTGGTACAGGAGCTTCGCCACAAGAGTTTTCTAATGCAGTTGGTATGCCATTGAGAGAAGCAGTTGCCTTTGTTTATGATGTTTTGGTCGGTTTTAATTTAAAAAAGCACATCAAGATTATTGCATCGGGTAAAGTGGCTTCAGGATTCGATTTAGTAAAAAATATAGCGCTTGGTGCTGATTTATGTAACTCAGCCAGGGGAATGATGTTTGCATTGGGCTGTATACAGGCTTTAGAGTGCAATAGCAACACTTGTCCTACTGGTGTGGCAACACAAGACCCAAGTTTGATGAAAGGCCTTGTAGTGGAGGATAAAACGGTAAGGGTGCATAACTTCCATAAACTTACAGTTGGTAGTGCTGTGGAGTTGCTTGGTGCTGCGGGTTTACATCATCCATATCAATTGACCAGGGCTTATATCAATAGAAGGGTTGCGCCGAATGTAATGCAGTCGTATATGGAGAGTTTCCCTTATATTCCTGAAGGAAGTTTATTGCAGTCGCCTTATCCTATAAGATTTGAATTGGGAATGGCATTGAGTGTATCTACGAGTTTTGTGCCTTCTGATTATAAGGTTTCGTTGGTTGATTATACGCATGCAAACTCATTTGCTGATGATTTAAATCAAAATCAGAACAGGTAAAGAAATGGGTAAAGCTTCATCTTTCGTCATCCTGAATTTATTTCAGGATCCCTCAAGTGAAAGTGGAGTTAGCCAGTGCGAGGTCTTGAGATAAACTCAGGATGGCGCGTGTATAATAGAAAAGCACTGTTTCGTATGTGAAACAGTGCTTTTCTGTATGATCCAGAGTTCGTTAAAACTCTGCGTTTTTAGGGAAACGAGGGAAAGCAATTACATCTCTGATATTTGTCATTCCGCTTACAAATAATATCAATCGCTCAAAACCTAATCCAAAACCTGAGTGAGGTGCCGATCCAAAACGTCTGGTATCCAGGTACCACCACATTTCATCTTGAGGGATGTCAAGAGCTTCCATTCTTTGAGTTAATCTGTCAAGACGTTCTTCTCTTTGAGAACCACCAATTATTTCACCAATGCCTGGAAACAAGATATCCATAGCAGCAACTGTTTTTCTGCCTTGTGCATCAGGTTCGTTTTGACGCATGTAGAAAGATTTAATGTCAGCAGGATAATCTGTTAAGATAACAGGTTTTTTAAAGTGCTTTTCAACAAGGAAACGCTCGTGCTCTGATTGTAAATCTGCTCCCCATTCATCAATAAGGTATTTAAACTGCTTTTTCTGATTTGGTTTAGAAGACTTTAATATTGCAATAGCTTCTGTGTATGTTAAACGCTCAAAATCATTATTTAAACAGAAGTTTAGCTTTTCTATTAAAGATAGCTCACTACGCTCATTCTGAGGTTTTGTTTTCTCTTCTTCAAGTAAACGATTGTTTAAGAAATCAATCTCTTCTTTGCAATGCTCAAGCGCATAGCTGATCACATATTTTAACATGTCTTCTGCAAGTTGCATGTTGTCATCTAGATCCGCGAAAGCAACCTCAGGCTCAACCATCCAAAACTCAGCAAGGTGACGCGTTGTGTTTGAGTTTTCTGCTCTAAAAGTAGGGCCAAATGTATAGATCTGTCCAAAAGCCATAGCTGCAAGCTCACCTTCTAACTGACCAGAAACGGTTAAGTTGGTTGCGCGGGCAAAGAAATCCTGTGAGAAATCTACTTTACCATCCTCAGTGCGAGGAGTGTTATCGAAATCAAGGGTTGTAACTTTAAACATTTCACCGGCACCTTCTGCATCTGAAGCTGTAATAACGGGAGTGTGCATGTATACAAAACCTCTTTCGTTATAGAATTGATGGATAGCAAAAGCTAATGCATGACGTAATTTAAATACAGCATTGAAAGTATTAGTACGGAAACGCAAGTGAGCGATTTCACGTAGGAACTCCAAGCTATGTTTTTTTGGTTGAAGAGGGAATTTTTCAGGATCACTATCGCCTAGTATTTCAATGGTTTCTGCTTTAATATCAACTCTCTGACCTTTTCCTAATGATTCTACAATTGTTCCTTTAACAGAAATTGCAGCTCCTGTAGTAATACGTTTTAAAAGTTCTTCGGGAGTATTATTAAAATCAACTACGATTTGGATGTTTCCAAGGCAGGAGCCATCATTTATTGCAATAAACTGGTTGTTGCGAAATGTTCGCACCCATCCCATAACTGTAACTTCTCTGTCGAATTCGTTTGTGCTTAACAAACTTTTTACTTTTTCTCTTTTAATCATGATTTTCTTGTGGAGAGCGTCAAAAATAAGGATTTCCTTTAATAAATGAGAGGGAATATTTTAGAGAAGAATTAAAAAGGTTATGGTTCGAATTTAGATGTATTTTAAGTGATTGTTGGTTTTGTGTGCTATATATTTGTTTTTGTGTTGTTTTTTGTTTGTATTGTTTTGTTTTTAAGTGTTTTTATTTTTGTTTTAGTTGTTTTTGCGGGTGTTTTTTGATTTTATGTGTTTTTGTTTTTATTTTTAGTGTAGTTTATGTGAGTTTTTTGTTGTTTTTATTGGTTTTGTGTTTGGTTTTTGTGTTTATTTTGATTTTTATAGTTAAATATTTGAATTTTGTATTGTTTTTTAATTTAAAACTCTATATTTGTAATGCTCGTTTAATTTATATTTGGTTAGAGAGGCATACAACTGGATGGTTGTATGCCTCTTCTTATTTTAAAAGTGATATTTAATTTGTTTTGTGTGTTTTTAAACAGAAATGAGCTCTGTTTAATTTTTTTGTAAATAAAAAAAAGCCAATTGAGTTAACAATTGGCTTTAATCTTTAATAAAGATTTATTTTGAATAGCTGTAGTTTACGCTAATACTTTAGTAACTAAGTCAGCTGCATCTTTTAATGCGATAGCAGAGAAAACTTTCAATCCTGAGTCATCTATCAATTTCTTAGCTTCAACAGCGTTTGTACCTTGAAGGCGGCAAATGATAGGAACTGGAACATCTCCAATTTCTTTGTAAGCATCAATAACACCTTGAGCAACACGGTCACAACGTACAATACCACCAAAAATGTTAATTAAAATTGCTTTTACATTAGGATCCTTAAGGATAATGTTAAAACCAGCTTTAACTGTTTGTGCATTTGCAGTTCCACCAACGTCTAAGAAGTTAGCTGGTTCTCCACCTGCAATTTTGATAATATCCATAGTTGCCATTGCTAAACCAGCTCCGTTAACCATACAACCTACGTTTCCGTCAAGTTTAACATAGTTAAGGTTTGATTCGCTTGCTTCAACATCAGTAGGATCTTCTTCTAATTTATCACGCATTGCAGCGTAATCAGGATGACGGAATAACGCATTCTCATCTAGATCTACCTTAGCATCAACAGCAATGATTTTATCGTCAGATGTTTTAAGAACAGGATTGATCTCAAACATTGCAGAATCAGTACTGTCGTAAGCTTTGTAAAGTGCAGAAACGAATTTTACCATCTCTTTGAAGGCCTGACCGCTTAAGCCAAGATTGAAAGCTATTTTACGAGCTTGGAATCCTTGTAAACCAACTTTAGGATCAATTTCTTCTTTGAAGATTAAGTGTGGTGTATGCTCAGCAACTTCTTCGATATCCATTCCACCTTCGGTAGAATACATAATGATGTTTCTTCCGTTTGCACGGTTTAAAAGAACACTCACATAAAACTCTTTAGTTTCAGAAGCTCCAGGATAGTAAACATCTTGTGCAACAAGAATTTTATTAACCTTTTTACCCTCAGGGCCTGTTTGTGGGGTTACTAATTGCATGCCTAAAATAGCGGTAGCTCTTTCTTTAACCTCATCAAGGTTTTTGGCTAGTTTAACACCACCACCTTTACCTCTTCCACCTGCGTGAATCTGAGCCTTAATTACAACCCAGTCAGAGTTATAGTCGGTTTTCATTTTTTTAGCAGCTTCTACAGCCTGCTCAACCGTGTCGGCAACTATGCCTTCTTGTACGGCAACACCAAAACTTTTAAGTATTTCTTTACCTTGATATTCGTGGATATTCATTTGCTGAAAAAATTTGTCCAAATCTACAATTTCAAAAGCTTTATAGCAAATGGCTAAAGGTATTTTCAATGTTTATATTTTCGCTTTCAGGTTTAAGTTTTTTAATAGTCTTTTTAAACTTTAGTTTCATCTTGAGCCAATAATTGCTAAAGTGCACCTGGCCTGCATTAAATAATTTTCTGTGAGCGAGCCAAACCACCATCGCTGTCGAGAAATAGAAAGCTGTATAGAAATAATAGGTGATAGTTCTCATTAAAGGTCCCTTATCACTATATATTAAGCTCAATCTCTCAATTTGAAAAGTGATATGAGCTGCTTCATCAATTAGAATATCCGTGCATATTTGCTGAAGAAGTTTGCATTTGGTCGCATCCTTTAGGCATTGATAAAATATTTGAGCCGTGCTTTCTACAGTAATTACAGCTATAGTCCAAAACTCCATATGGGTATTTAAGCCCCTAATTTTTCTAAATAGACTATCTCCCCAGTCTTTTTTTATTCTTTGTTCACCAATAAGATCAATATAACGCCCCAAATTATTGCCATGTTTCTGCTCCTCCTTTATAAACAGTTTGATGGCATCTACATAAAGTAGGTCGTTTAATTTCTTTGCATGTTTAGTAGCTGCATTTACCAAATTTATCCCTTCCGATGTCTCTCCCAGTTGCCAGGCTTGTAATGATTTTAATATGTTATTTCTTTCTAACTGAGTTAAATTAGGGCTAATGCTCCAATCGATTCTTTGGTTTTTAAGGTTGTGGTCAAAGTAGTTTGTCCAATACAGTGAGTCGTGCATAACTTAGGTTTTAAGGTTGTAAATTATTGTTAGGTAAGTGGTGATTCTGTAAGTATTAGAAAATACCCAAAAGCTACGGGAAGATTAAACAACATGATGCCGGCAGTCTTTAAGAGTTGAAGAAAATGCTGGGAGTAAAGGATTGCCATAGTCAGTAGACTAAGAAAGACAATGGAGTTGATAAGCAGAGCGAGGGTAATATATACTAACCCAATTGTAATTAAAGGGCTAAAGCTTGTTATCCAATAGGATAGGAATAGTGTTGATCCGATAATAAATGAATACTTGGTGCATACTTTACCGATTATCGTAATTTGATTAATTGACGTTGTTTCCATTGATTGATGTTTTTTTAAAAGTTCTTTGCGTTTCAAAGTGATTGAGTAAAAAAATAAAGACCTTACATCTTCTTAATTATTCATTTTGGTTGCTTGTATTAAAAGTACTTTGTGTTTCAAAGTTAATTGTTAAATCTGAACTTGCAAGAAAAAGTTGGTATTATTTGTTATTGTATATTTGTTTAACCTTGTGTTATGTTTTTGTAAGTTTGCATTTATGCTAAAAGCCACAGGGATAAAAAAAGCGTATGGGAACTTACCCATTTTAAAAGGGGTAGATTTTGAGGTTCAAAAAGGTGAGATTGTAAGTATTATAGGTGCTTCAGGTGCTGGTAAAAGTACTTTGCTTCATATATTAGGTACATTAGATAAACCTGATGAGGGTACTGTGGAACTTAACGGATCTAAAGTCAATAAACTATCTGGCGAATTGTTAAGTGTTTTTAGAAATAAAAATATAGGCTTCGTTTTCCAGTTTCATCATCTTTTACCTGAGTTTACTGCTTTAGAGAATATTTGCATACCTGCATTTATAGCTAAAGTGCCAACAAAGCAAGCAACATCAAGGGCAACAGAGCTTTTAGATCTTTTAGGTTTAAAGGATAGGGCAGATCATAAGCCAACTGAGCTATCAGGAGGCGAGCAACAGCGTATTGCAGTGGCCAGGGCGTTAATAAATAACCCTGCAATTATTCTTGCTGATGAGCCTTCCGGCAATCTTGATTCAGCAAATGCGAGTGCATTACATCAATTTTTTATTACCCTAAGAGATAATTTTAAACAGACATTTGTTATCGTTACACATAATGAAGGATTAGCAAAAATTAGTGATAGGGTAGTTACTATGAAAGACGGTTTAATAATTTAAGTTTTGAAAATACTAATAACAGGGGGGAAGTCTGCTCAGTCGCTAAAACTGGTTAAAACTTTTGCAGATGATAATATTGTACTGGCTGATTACGGCGATATGCCTTCTATTCCTTCAGCTAGATATTATTTCATTTCTCTAGGAGAGAGAAATGATGAGATTATAGCTCACAATTTGCTAAATCATTGTCTTAATGAAGGTGTAGATGCGGTTTTGCCTCTACATGAATTTGAGATAGCCGATATCGCAAAGTCTAAAGTGCTTTTTGAGGAATTTAATATTCAGGTGTTAATGCCCGAAAATGACCAAATTATCCATTTAACAAATATTTAATGGCATTTGAACAGTATATAAAAGATAAGAAAGCCTTTGTTTTTGAGATTGACGACGTTCTGTATCCGCAAAAGGACTATTTATTGCAGGTTTACTATTTATTTGCCCAATTTATTGAGTATGCCGAACAAATAAGTGCTGAGGAGATTGTTAAAAGCATGCAGCTTACTTACGCCTCAAGCGGTAGTGAAGGTATTTTTGAAAAAACTGCTGAACAGTTTAACATACCGTTAAAGTATAAAGTGAATTTTGATTTACTTTTTCTTAGTGCACGCTTGCCATTAAAGTTATTGATGTTTAACGAAATGTTAAACTTTTTGCAGGAGATAACTGTTGAACGTAAGCAGATATTTATATTTACCAATGGGGATCCTATCATGCAGCTTAATAAGATTAAGCAGATGGAATGGCATGGATTAGAAAGCTGCCTTACTGTTTATTTTGCTGCCGAAACAGCTCCTAAGCCTGCTGTTGATGGGATTCAGGAGGTTTTGGAAAAGCATGACCTAAAAAAGGAAGATCTGTTATTGATAGGTAAAGTGAAATCAGATGAGGAATGTGCAGCAAATGCAGGGATAGAATATTTGAATGTTGATAAACTATTGTTAACTTAATTCCGTTTATACCTCCGGACCGGGTGTTGGTGCCTAAAACTATATTGATGAAAAATAGCCTCTTAAAAAGATATGTAATTGGTTCGGTGTTGGTAATGAGCGTTTTGTTTGGCGCTTGTAAGAAGAACAAAACTAACCCGGAGCCACAACCTGAACCTGAGGTTAAGGAAAATACCAAACAAACTCCAACTACTAACAGGACAGATTTAACTAATGATTCTTTATTCCTGTATGCTAAGGAAATTTATTTTTGGAATACAGCTTTGCCTACTTATGATGCGTTTAATCCAAGGCAATATAGTACAACTAGTGGAACGGATTTAGTTAAGTACGAAACGAACTTGTATAATCTGGTTAAATCTTCAAATTCTCAGGATTATTTAACTGATAAACCTTACCCTAAATACTCTTATATTTTTGATCAGGCAGACAAGAATCCTACTGCAAGTATTCCAAATACCACACTATCGGTTGATCTGGATGGGAATGGGAATGATGTGGGGTTGAGGTTTGGATATTTTGGTAATAGTGATTCTGATTATTCAATTTACGTGACGGCTGTTTACCCGAATTCGCCAGCTGCGGAAGCCGGTATTGCCAGGGGTGATCAAGTTCAAGAGGTGAATGGTGTTAAATATGGAACAAATTTTTCTTCGGATGTAATTCAGGTTGAAAATGCACTTGAAGGGGCATCTGTGACCCTTAAATTGTTAAAAGCTGGAGTAAGTACTACCAAAACTCTTAATAAGATGGTTTATAAGAGTAATCCTATATATAAAACTACTGTTTTTACAGCCGGTGATAAAAAAATAGGGTATTTGGCTTACGCAAGATTCTCAAATAAAGAGAATTCAGAAACTGTGTTAACTACTGCTTTCAATGATTTTGCCACTAAAGGAGTAACAGACCTTATTGTTGATTTACGGTATAATGGTGGTGGTTATATTAGTACAGCAGAGCATATGGTTAACCTTATAGCTCCTTCGGGAACTTCGGGGGTAATGTTTACAGAGCACTATAACTCAACTATGCAGAATAAAAAGGCTACAATTTTGAAGAATCAGCCACTTCTTAGTACTGGAGGGGCAGTGATAGGGACGCTTTTTGATGACGATTATACTATAAGTGGTAATACAACTACATTTCAAAAGAAGGGTAATTTAAGTGGAATAAAAAATGTTGTGTTTATTGTATCCAAAAACACAGCTTCTGCTAGTGAGTTGGTAATAAATAGCCTTAAGCCAATAATTACTGTAAAATTGGTTGGAGAAACCACTTATGGAAAGCCGATTGGTTTCTTCCCTATAACATTGGAGAATAAATATGACGTTTACCTTTCAATGTTTGAAACTAGAAACTCTAAGGATGAAGGTGGTTATTATACCGGAATGATTCCTAATATGAAAGGTTATGAGTTTGCAGCAGATGATAAGATGTATGACTTCGGTAATGCTAAAGACGATTGTACCGCCGTGGCCATTAATCTTTTAGCCCCCAACGTTACGGTTACTGGTCAGGCAAAAGTATCTGCAACTGCAAATAGATCTACCTCAACGCGTTTACAAGCAATTGGAAACAGATCTGGTGGTGAGTTTGTAGGGATGATTGAGAATAGAAAATAACAGATTAATCAATTGTTTTCTTCTCCTTTATTATAGCTTTTAAGTAAAGCTTGTTGTCTAACCTTTTCGTTATTTCAAGAATAGCGTCACTTGCATTAATAAAAAAGGGAGTATTGATGTTTTTAAATTCATCAGTAGCTTTATGGTAATCTTTGTGATCCTCCACTCCAAAATAAATAAATGGAATGTCTTTTTTGTTGAAAGCTGAATGATCACTTTGATTCGTCCAGTCATTGCTGCCTAATTTAGGGTCATCATGACCTAACCGGATCTTTATTTTGGTATTCTCACTGAAAACATATGGCTTTAATTGAGGATACTTGAATGTGCCACAAGCATAAAGCTCTCCCTTGTCATTGTGACTAACCATGTCCATATTAATGTTTAGCTTGATTCTGTCAATAGAGATAGGGGAGTTTTCTACAAAAGCTTGCGATCCTCTTAACCCCATTTCTTCTGCATCAAAGGCTGCAAAAATTAAGGTATGATCTGGTTTGTTCTTTGCATAGTAAGCTGCAATTTTAAGTAAAGCAGCTACTCCCGAAGCATTGTCGTCAGCTCCATTATAAATTTCATTATTAATGATTCCAATATGGTCGTAATGGGCAGATATAACTATAGCGTTTTCAGTTTTTCCTTCAACATAAGCAATTAGGTTTTTGCCTTGTATTGTTACTCCTTTGCTGTCTTTAAAAGTAAAAGGGATTTCATAGTTCGCAAGAGAAGGTAAAGTTTTTATACCGATTTCTTTAAAGCGAGATTCAATATAGGTGCGCGCCATTTCAGCCCCTTTGGTTCCTGTTTTTCTTCCTTCATAAGCATCAGAAGATAATACCTCTACATCCTTAAGTAGTTGATTGCCAATTTGTGCATCCGTTTTTTTTACAGAACTACAGCTCAATATAAAGCCAAGTGATATTAAAAGGTACAATCTCATTTTGTTAAATTAGTTCTATGAGTAAAGATATAGAACATATCATGACTTTGTAATAAAACTGATGGAATATGTGATTCTTTTATAACTCTTTTCGTGGTCTATTGTTATTTAAATAGAATAAATGCATATTTAAGTAAGAATAAGCCATTATACTATGTTAGGGGAATTAATAGAAAAAGAATCAATAGATATTAGTAAAATCGTTTCAGCCGATCAGAATCACACAGAAGAATTAAGGGATAAATTAAACTCTGCACAACGATTGGGAAATGAATTTAAATCAAAAGCAGATATTACGTTTAACACTACAGAAGGACCAAAAACGGTTAATACTACAGTTTGGTCAGTTACAGATACTTACCTTCAGTTAAAAAATGGGATTCATATTCCATTAAGTAGTCTTATTGATATAGATTTTTAGTAATAGGTTAGCCTAACAACGCCTGAAACTTTTTTGGCGAGGCGGATAACTTGTCTGGTGTAGCCATATTCATTGTCGTACCATACATATATTACTACCGATTTATTGTCTTTGGCCATTATTGTGGCTGGCCCATCTATAATGGCCGAATGACTATTGCCAATCAGGTCTGTGCTTACCAGTTCATTGGAGATTGAATATTCGACTTGTTCGGATAAGTCGCCAAAAAGAGATGCTTGCCTTAGTATTTCGCTAATCTCTTCTTTGGATGATACTTTGTTAAGCGACAAGTTTAATATGGCCAAAGATACATTTGGCGTAGGAACGCGCACTGCATTTCCTGTCAATTTGCCGCCTAAATGAGGGAGCACTTTGGCGATTGCCCTATCCGCGCCTGTTTCTGTGATAACCATGTTCAATGCTGCAGCCCGTCCTCTTCGGTATTTCTTGTGGTAATTATCCAGAAGGTTTTGGTCGTTTGTATAAGAGTGTATAGTTTCTATATGTCCTTTTTCAACACCAAAGGCATCATCAATTAATTTCAATACCGGAACTATAGCATTTGTCGTGCAAGATGCATTAGAAAGGATACGCTCATTGTTAAAGTCAATGCCTGCGTCATTTACACCGGTTACTATGTTTAGTACATCGCCTTTGGCTGGAGCAGTTAATAGCACCTTGGTTATTCCTTTTGCCTGTAAATGCTTGCTTAAGCCTTCCCGCTCCCTAAACATTCCTGTATTGTCTATTAGTAAGGCATCTTGAATGCCATATACTGTATAATCAATATCTTCTGGCTGTTCCGCTTCAATAAAATAAATGGTTTGCCCGTTTATAATTAGTGCGTGGTTTTCAAAATCTTCGGTGATGGTACCATTAAAAGGGCCATGAACAGAATCTGTGCGCAACAACTCAGCTCTCTTAATAAGTTCTTCATCGCCGTTGCTTCTGGTTACAATTGCACGCAATCGTAGTTGTTCTCCTTTACCGGCCTGTAAAACTAATTCTCGGGCCGCAATACGACCGATACGACCAAAACCAAATAACACTACATCTTTAGGTGTTAAGGTAATCTTGTCTTTGCCGATATGTTTGCTTAGCTTACTGATTATAAAGTCCTGAATAGGAGTGTTGTTGTCATCAAGCCATTCGCTGGCTAATCTTCCTATGTCAATGCGAGAAGGGGCGAGGTTGCTGTTTGCTATTGTAGTAGCTAATTCTAGTGTTTCATAAATGCTGATGTCTTTACCACTTACTTCCTTGGCGTACTGATGGTAGGAGAGTATCTCGCTGCTACTTACATCAAATAAGGGCTTTCTAAATAGCACCAGTTCAATTGATTTGTCGAACCATAATTGTCCAACGATATTGATTAATTGAATTGCTTTTTTTTCCTTTTCAATCCAGCTTTGGAATTCAGATTGGTACTTATTTAGCATGTTATGAAATTTGGTTAGAATGCCATAAAAGTAAAAAAGATCGGGCATTCGCCCAATCTTTTTACTTTATATATTTCTTATGCTTTTTTACAAGTAGGCTGTCTTTCTCTTGCGAGGTCCTGAAATAAATTCAGGATGACGGTTGCTTTATTTTGCGCCTTTTTGCAATTTAACTTATTATCCCAAGTAAGATTTTAAGATCTTGCTTCTTGAGGTATGACGTAAACGTTGCAGTGCTTTATCTTTAATCTGACGTACACGCTCGCGAGTCAAATTGAATTTCTCACCTATTTCTTCAAGAGATAGAGGATGATTTGTACTTAATCCGAAGAATAGGACAATGATTTCACGTTCTCTTTCTGTCAAAGTAGACAATGACCTTTTGATCTCTTCTGAAAGAGATTCGTTGATAAGGCTACTGTCAGTATTTGGCTCATGGTTTTCAAGTACATCTAGTAATGTATTTTCTTCACCCTGAACAAATGGAGCATCCATCGATACGTGTCTTCCTGAATTACTTAAAGTGTCAGAAATTTTATCAACAGTTGTTTCCAGAATATCTGCCAATTCTTCCGGAGAAGGCTCACGCTCATATTCTTGTTCTAATTTTGAAAATGCTTTACTGATTTTGCTTAAAGATCCAACCTGGTTAAGCGGTAAACGAACAATACGACTCTGTTCTGCGATTGCTTGTAGAATAGATTGACGAATCCACCAAACAGCATACGAAATAAACTTAAAACCTTTTGTTTCATCAAAACGCTTAGCAGCCTTAATTAACCCTAAGTTTCCTTCGTTAATTAAATCTCCTAAAGTTAAACCTTGGTTCTGATATTGTTTTGCTACAGAAACCACGAAGCGCAAATTGGTTTTAGTTAGACGTTCTAACGCCGCCTGATCGCCCTCACGTATTTTTCTTGCTAATATTACTTCTTCTTCCGCGGTAATTAAATCCACTTTACCAATTTCGTGAAGGTATTTGTCTAGAGATTGACTTTCGCGATTGGTAATCGATTGCGTGATTTTGAGTTGTCTCATTTATATGCTTTGGTACCCTTTATGTGTTTGAACGTGCAAAAGTAAGAATTTTAAGCCAATTAGAAAACATAAATTACTGAAAACGTTACACTTTACACGTATTAATTATACAATAATTTATCAGCAAAAATTATTCCAAAATACTTTTGTCAGTATTAATATCGTTATATTGTAAAACATAATACTATTATTGATTTACAATATTTATTCTTTGTAAATTAATAATAATATAGATTAACTTTTGCCAAAATAAAAGTTTGTCTTGCTCATGTCAGGAAAATAAACATGTGTAAGCAATCTCAAAATTGGGGAAAATAGTGAACATTAATTCATAATTGGTGACTTATTATAAAATCATATTATGCCTATAATTATAAATTTAGATGTGATGTTAGCAAAAAGAAAGATGTCGTTAACCGAACTTAGTATAAGGGTAGGGGTAACGATGTCTAATCTTTCCATATTGAAAACCGGAAAGGCAAAGGCAGTAAGGTTGGACACTCTGGAGGCTATATGTAGTGCTTTGAATTGCCAGCCCGGAGATATATTGGAGTTTCGAAGGTATTCTGGTGGGTAGGGGCGGTGTTTGGTTTAGCGCATCGTCATACCTTAATGTTGCGTGAAGTTGTAGCGTCACGTCATCCTGAATTTATTTCAGGACCCCTCAAGAGAAAGAAAACCTTGCTTATGCGAGGTCCTGATATCGGCCTTCGCCGGCATGACGAATTCAGGATGACGATGCGCAATATTATTTAGGTCAAATCCGAAATTTCTGCCTCTGGAGCATTCTTTTTAACAGATTCAATGCCATTGTCTCTGCTGGCAACACTTTCATACATTTCACTATTGCCAATAATTTGTCCGTTAGTTGCTTTCAAATTAAAGTATGGTTTGCCGTTAGTAGATGTTTTTTTGTCATATTTACTGTCATCCTGAGAGTTTTTCTTTACAGACTCTATCCCATTGGTACATCCGCTTTTGCTCGAATAACCTTCGCTAGTTAAAATTACCTGGCCGTTTCCTGCCTTTAAATTGAATTGGAATTCTCCATTCTTTCTTGTTGTGATTTCAAATTTGCCCATAATCTTTTTTAATTTGGTTTTACAGTAGATTGTTTTATTAATCCAATTTATAAAAAACTAAACAAAACAAAGTGATTATTCTTATTTTGTTTATGAAGCAGTTTTTTTAGCTACAGAGCGGTAATGCTTTTTAAATCAAAAGTTTGGTCTAGTCTTATACCTTTTTCTGTATGCTGTAAAGTACAACATTCATTAACGGCATCATGTTCAAGATAAAGGATGTATCCATTGTCCGTCGCTTCCTGTAAAAACGACTTCTTTTCCTTTAACGTTTGCAAAGGAAACATGTCGTATGCCATAACATAAGGCAAAGGAATATGTCCTACAGAAGGTAAAAGGTCTGCCATGTACACAATCGTTTTGTCTTTGTAATGGATTTGAGGCAACATCATGGCGTCAGTATGTCCATACGCAAAGCGGATGTTTATGCCATCATGAAATTGAACACCGTCAGTGTCTTCAATAAACCTAAGTTGCCCACTATCCTGAATCGGCAAGATATTCTCTTTTAAGAAGGAGGCCTTTTCTCTTTCATTTGGATTTACAGCCCAATCCCAGTGTTTTTTGTTACTCCAGTAGAAAGCATTCTTAAATGCCGGCCTAAGTTTGTTGCCGATGCGAGTTATAGAACCGCCACAATGATCAAAATGCAGGTGAGTTAAAAAAACATCAGTGATATCATCTCTTGAGAAGCCTTTTGCAGCTAATGATTTATCTAAAGTGTCATCACCATGCAAATAATAATGACCTAAAAACTTTTCATCCTGCTTATCACCAATTCCGTTATCTATTAATATTAATCTATCACCGTCTTCAATTAGCAAACACCTCATAGCCCAGGTGCACATATTATTTGCATCTGCCGGATTACTGCGTTGCCAGACAGATTTAGGAACTACGCCAAACATAGCGCCACCATCGAGTTTAAATAAACCTGTATTGATTGTGTGTAAATTCATATTTTAAAATTAATGAAAAAGGCCACATTACGTGGCCTTTTTCAAAATATGTTAATGTAATATTTGTTATTACAAGTGAATTACTTCACCATATGCATCAGCAGCAGCTTCCATAATCGCTTCACTCATAGTAGGGTGAGGGTGTACCGATTTAATCATTTCATGACCAGTTGTTTCCAATTTACGGGCAACAACAATCTCAGCAATCATTTCAGTAACGTTAGCACCAATCATGTGGGCACCTAATAATTCGCCGTATTTAGCATCGAAGATTAACTTAACGAAACCATCTTTAGCACCGGCAGCACTAGCTTTACCTGAAGCAGAGAATGGGAACTTGCCAATTTTCAACTCATATCCGGCAGCTTTAGCAGCTTTTTCAGTATAACCTACTGAAGCAATTTCAGGACTGCAATAAGTACAACCTGGGATGTTGTTATAATCTAAAGGCTCTGGTTTATGACCAGCAATTTTTTCAACACAAATAATACCTTCAGCAGAAGCAACGTGAGCCAATGCCTGTCCACCAACGATATCGCCGATAGCATAAACACCTTTTACAGTAGTATTGTAAAACTCGTCAACAACTACTTTACCTTTTTCAGTTTTGATGCCAGTTTCTTCTAAACCTAAGTTTTCGATGTTAGCAACAACACCAGCAGCAGAAAGTACGATATCACACTCAAGAGTTTGCACACCGGCAGCAGTTTTAACCTGTACTTTACAACCAGCACCGCTAGTGTCAACAGACTCAACGCTTGATGAAGTCATGATCTCGATACCAGCTTTCTTAAAGCTACGCAATAGTTGTTTAGATACGTCTTCATCCTCAACAGGAACAACGTTGTCCATAAACTCAACAATAGTAACTTTAGTGCCTAAAGTAGCATAGAAATAAGCAAACTCAACACCTATAGCACCAGAACCAACAACAACCATAGATTTTGGTTGCTCAGGTAATACCATGGCCTGTCTGTATCCGATTACTTTTTTACCGTCTTGTTTTAAGTTAGGAAGTTCTCTCGATCTTCCGCCGGTAGCTAATATTATACTTGTAGCTGTATATTCTTTTTGAGAACCGTCAGCTGCTTTAACTTCAACTTTGTTTCCAGGTTTTACTTTACCCGAACCCATTATTACATCGATTTTGTTCTTTTTCATTAAGAACTGAACCCCTTTGCTCATACCATCAGCAACACCACGGCTACGCTTAATAACTGCTGCAAAGTCAGCCTCAGCTTCAGCGGTTTTAATGCCATATTCCGAAGCATGGTTAATGTATTCAAAAACCTGTGCACTTTTTAGTAATGCTTTAGTAGGTATACAGCCCCAGTTAAGGCATATCCCACCTAAGGATTCGCGCTCTACAACTGCAGTTTTCAAACCTAACTGAGAAGCTCTGATTGCAGCTACGTATCCACCGGGACCGCTGCCTATTACAATTACATCGTAGTTCATATCTTATTATAAAGGAATTTAACTTTAATAAACGCCCAAAAATAAAAAAAAATGTTCGTTAATACCTCCATAAAGATTTTTGAGCAAGTGATTTAATAGAATGAAATATTAAGAGACGGTAATGTTGAAGTGTTAGTTGAATTATAACTGCAAAACAATCGACTGATAAACTGTTGGTTATATATTTAATTACTGTGTTAAATGTTGAAAAGTTCTGGCATATTTAATAATTATTTAACATGAAAAATAAAGTGAGCATTAAATTAATATTTAAATTTGCCGATATCACTAATTTTTAGTGTTATTCATAAAAAAACAAAACAATATGAAGAAATCTTTACTATTCAAGATGGTAGTAATCGTTTTAGCGTTTGTAGGGTCTATTTCTGCAGTAAATGCACAAGTAACCACATCTGCTATGACGGGTACAGTCAAAGACTCTAAAGGAGCTTTGCCAGGTGCAAGTGTTAAAGCTATACACGTTCCTACAGGTACTGTATATTCTGTTTCTACAAACAACGACGGCAGATTTAGCATTGCAAACATGAGACCAGGTGGCCCATACACTATTGAAGTAAACTATGTAGGCTTTCAAAAAGAAACCGCATCTGATGTTTATTTAAAGTTAGGTGATCCTTACACTTTAAACGTTGTATTAAGTGACGACAGCAAAAGTCTTGAAGAAGTAGTAGTATCTGGTAAAAAAGATGCAACTATGAACAGCAAGAGAACTGGTGCTGCAACAACCATTTCGAAAGAGCAAATCCAAAATCTGCCTACTTTAAACCGTAGTTTACAGGATTTTACGCGTTTAACGCCTCAGGCAAACGGTAACTCTTTCTCTGGATCAAGTACTCGTTACAACAGCATCAACATTGATGGTGCCATGAACAATGACATTTTCGGTATCGCTGGTTCTCCGGCACCGGGTGGTTTAGCAAAAACTCAACCTATTTCACTTGACGCTGTTCAAGAGATTCAAGTTGTTTTAGCTCCTTACGATGTGAGCTACGGTAACTTTACAGGTGGTGGTATTAATGCTATTACACGTTCAGGAACAAATAATGTAGAGGGATCAGCTTACTTTTTCGGTAGAAACCAAAAATTAGTAGGTAAAAACTTTGCAGGAGAAAAAGCTAACGACTTTTACAGGACTCAATATGGTTTCCGTTTAGGTGCTCCAATTGTTAAAAACAAACTATTCTTCTTTGTAAATGCTGAGCAAACAAGAGATAAAGTTCCTACATCATTTAATGTTGGCGATGCAAATGCAATGCTTTCTGCATCTGATGCTAATACATTAGCTGATTTTGTTCAAAAAACATATGGCTACAATGTTGGTAGCTTTGATAAAATTGATCAAGAAACTAAAAGTGATAAGATCTTTGCACGTTTAGATTGGAATATCAATAGCAAAAACCAATTAACTTTACGTCATAACTATATTAAAGCATCTGATGATAACCTTAGCAGAAGCCCTTCTTTCTTCCGTTTAGGAAATAATGGTTATAAGTTCGAGAACAGTCAAAACATCAGTGTATTAGAGTTAAGATCTCAAATAAACTCTAACTTATCAAACAACCTTATTGTAGGTTATTCAAGAATCAGAGATTCACGTGCTACAAACGGTTCTTTATTCCCACAAGTTGAAATTCAAAACTGGGGCGGACAAGCTGGAAGCACGCTTCAATTCGGTTCAGAAAGAAGCTCTACAGCAAACTCACTTGATCAGGATGTTGTCGAATTTACTGACAACTTAAAACTATTAGCAGGTAACCATACTTTCACGTTAGGTACACACAATGAGTTTTTCAAATTCAGTAACTTGTTCGTAAACAACTATAGAGGTCGTTACCGTTTTGATAATCTTGATGATTTCTATAAGGATAAACCAAAAAATATCGACGTTACTTATCCTTCAGTTGCTGGTACTCTTCCACCTGCGGCATTTAAAGCAGCTCAATTAGGCTTTTATTTCCAAGACGAGATTCAGGTTGATCCTACTTTCAGATTAACTGCAGGTTTAAGATTAGATGTTCCTTTATTCTTTGATAAACCAGCTAATAACCCAGCTGTTGCAGCTTCGTTCCCAGGTTATGGTACAAGCAACTTACCAAGCGGACAAATCTTAGTTTCTCCTCGTATCGGATTTAACTGGGATGCAACTGGTGACAGAACAATTCAAGTACGTGGTGGTAGTGGATTATTTACCGGTCGTGCTCCATTCGTATGGTTCTCTAACCAATATGGAAATACTGGTTTAGATTATAAATCTATTGCATTATCTGGAACTGCAGCTAACAATGCAGGTTTTGAGCCTGATCCAAACAAACAATCTACAGTTGGTTCAGCTGGAAATACTTACCAGGTTAACTTAATGAGCCCTAGATTTAGAGTACCTCAGGTATTCCGTACCAACTTAGCGGCTGATTTTAAATTACCTGCAGGTATGGTAGGTACTTTAGAAGGTATTTACTCTAAAACTGTAAATAACGTTCTTTACAAAGATCTAAATGTTAAAGCAAAAGGTACAACAATTAGCTCTGCATTAAGTAACGGAGCAGATTTACGTCCAGCTTACGCTAACAAAGTAGATCCAACTTATACTGGTGCTTATCTTTTAGATAATACAAGCAAAGGTTATTCTTATAGCTTAACTGCCGAATTGAAGAAAAACTTTACTAATGGTTTATTTGCTACTGTAGCTTATAACTACGGTCAGTCTAAAGATGTAAACTCTGGTGCTAACAGTACAGCTCAATCTAACTGGGAGTTTGTTCAGATCGTTAACGATCCTAATAACCCAGATCTAGTTTATTCTAATCAGGATGTTCGTCATAGAATTTTAGGTAGCTTATCATACGCCTTTAACTATGGCCGTCAAAAAGCAAGTGGTACTACATTCTCTATATTCTATGCAGGTACTTCAGGTACACCTTTTACCTACCTATACAATGGTGATTTAAATGGTGACGGAGCTTTTGGTAACGATTTATTGTTTGTTCCTAGAACAATGAGCGATATCAATATGGTGAAACTTGATATTAAAGATGCAAAAGGTACAGTTATTAAAACCTATACTCCACAAGAGCAATGGGATGCATTAAATACCTACATCAACAACGATTCTTACCTTAAAACTATCAGAGGTCAGTATGCGAAAAGAAACGGTGCTCGTTTGCCTTGGCAACACCAAGTTGATTTACGTGTAATGCAAGATATTGGTACTATGATTGGTTCAACTAAAAACCGTTTACAATTATCGTTTGATGTATTTAACTTCACCAACTTATTAAATAAGAAATGGGGTCGTCAATACAGCTACGGTAACCAGGCTTATCAGTTGATTTCATACAATTCATCAGCAAAAGGATTCAACTTCTCTCCAACAACTCCTGCTAATACCTCTACAGAATCTTTCGATTCAAGATGGCAAGGACAAATCGGAGTTAGATATTTGTTTAACTAACAAGGATTAATATCCGCTTAAAAAGGCTCAAGCATCTTAAAAAATGTTTTAGCCTTTTTTTTTACACCTTTTAATTCAATTAAGCTAGGGCATTAACTGATGCTTGGTTGTTTTCAGCCTGTTGATGCAATTAATAATTTAACTGTTAGGAAATTAATAGAGGACTAAGGTGACGCTGATGTTATTTCACATTCAGCGCACGATGAATGTGGACTGACTCCTAAGCCCAATTAGCTTCGTTTTTCCTCGCAATGGTTTACAGATGCTTTAAATTTTTTCCTTTAAATAGCAGGGCCACCGGGTTATTAGTTAATTTTTAATCAAATGACAATTGGTCATATCATTTCTGTTTTTTTTGGCGTTATACAACAAATAAGTTACAGTCGAGGTCCGAAAAATATAAGGAGGAATTGCCATGCCATTAGAAATTAGAGAATCAGAAAAACTACACGTGATGACAAGGGAATTCTTTGATGAGCATTCTTTTGAAGAAATCCACGAGATGCTTGACAAACTTTATAGCGGATGGGCCGGCCATGCTGCAGTTCAGGTTGAAACTGAAGAAAGACTTAAAACACTGATATTTTTTGATGAACTAAAACAGTTTTTTGAGAAAATTGAAGAGAGCAGTTAGCATCTAAAAACAAGTTTTAATTCAACTACTCATAAATGTGATAAATGCCTCAATAGCTAATGCTAATTAAATTTAGTAATTTGGATTTGTAAGCCAATTCTTTTCAATAAAGTTAAGAATAAACGCCTCCAAATTGTGAACCGAACCTATTCCTTTTTATGTACTCAGGCTTTATTAAAAAGCGTGTTTGTATGCAGCATATTTTGCTTCCTTTTCCTTTTTTCAAATGCCCAGATTGGTAGTCCTAAATTTAAAGTAATTGCATTTTATACCGGTAAAAACGATCAGGCACATATAAGCTATGTCCATGAAGCCAATAAATGGTTCCCAAAAATGGGCGTAAAGTATAATTTCAGCTATGATTCTACCAGTAACTGGGATAATCTTAATGCAAATTTTCTTTCCAAGTATCAGGTTGTACTCTTTTTAGATACCAGACCAGACAAGCCGGAACAACGTGAAGCATTCGAAAATTATATGAAACATGGAGGGGCATGGATGGGCTTTCACTTTTCTGCTTTTGCATTATCACCTTCAGATTTTCCAGAAAATTGGGATTGGTATCATAATAAGTTCCTTGGCTCTGGGGCTTATGGTAGCAATACCTGGCGACCAACATCTGCCATCCTTAAGGTAGAAGATAAAAAGCACCCTGCCACTAAGAACTTGCCTCAAACATTTAAAACGGCTCCTAATGAGTGGTATAAATGGTCAAATGATCTTACTAAGAACCCTGATATTAAAATACTATTGTCTATTGATAGCAGTAGTTTTCCGCTAGGAACAGGGCCTAAAGCTTACGAAATTTGGCATAGCGGATATTATCCGGTAGTGTGGACAAATACCAAGTATAAAATGATTTATGTGAATATGGGGCATAACGATATTGATTATGAGCACCCACCACATAACAAAGAGTTATCATTCACATTTGATAATGAAATTCAGAATAAACTAATCATCAATAGCTTAATTTGGCTCGGTAGTAAATAAGTACAACTCAAGGCGAAATATCTACGCTTCATCAGTTATTTGTCTTTTCTTAATCCGCATATCTACAGCTTTGTACAGATAAGTAATAAGCTGATTTATGTTAACAGGATGTCTTTTTAATAATGGAGCTGGAGTAAAGATACTTGGCGATACTTCTGATTTGATTTCATTGCACAGAACGGTGCATAAAGTAACCATGCTAATTGTTGATTACGAGTTGGAAGATACAGAAGTTTCAACTCTGTTGGTCGACTTTTTGGAGTGTCTGGAAAAGGCTTATACCGGCGTCGCTCTTCGCGAGGAAAAAATAATTCATAAAAATAGGGTTGTGTGCTACGGATTAGAAATCAGTTGGATAGAGCTGTTGATGGTTAGCAACTTGCTAAGGTATTTGGCCGATTATGTGGTAACAGATGAGCTGGATGAAATCAACATGCGATTGCTGGAATATATTACCCGCAAAACAATAGCTACGGTTAGCGAAGAAGAATATCAGATTATCAGTAATTATTTAGGGAAAAGGTTCTCTTACGTAAACATTAAACAGTTCATAAAGAGTTTTAGCTGTAATGTGCAAAATTTAAGAAAGAGAAGTGTGTATGGTAATCTTAATTGTTTAATGGCCATTGTTGATATTAAACACGATGAAAAGCATTAGATATACATTGATAACCGGGGCCAGTTCAGGTTTGGGAAAAGAGTTTTCTGTTCAATGCGCGGCCATGGGTAGGAATATTATTATGGTTGCGCTGCCGGGGAGCAATATGGCTTCTATTGCTGAGAGTCTTGCTCTTGAATATAAAATTGATGCTAAGGTATTTGAATTTGATATTACCGATGGCATTTTGCTTATAGAAAAATTGAATCATATTATTGAAAATTTTGAGGTCGACTTTTTAATTAACAATGCCGGCATTGGTGGTACTGCTTCTATTACGGAGAGCTCTTTAGAGGCAATGGATAGAATTTTGCAGGTTAACATCCGGAGTATGGTGTCAATAACTCAAATGCTTTTGCCTCATTTGCTAAAGCATCAAAAAAGCTATATCCTAAATGTTTCAAGCATGGCTGCTTTTACTCCGATAGCTTATAAAACAGTGTACCCTGCATCAAAGGCATTTATTTCTTCGTTTTCGTTGGGTTTAAGAGAAGAATTGCTTGATACCAATTTGTCGGTTAGCGTGGTTTACCCTGGGCCAATAATGACAAATTCAGGCGTATCTACAAGGATAATGGGGCAAGGTGCAAAAGGAAGAATTGGATTGCTAACAACCTCCGAAATTGTTCGCATTGCGCTGAAACAAACAAAGCTTAATAAGGCCATAATTATTCCCGGTTTTTGGAATAAGATAAATCATAGGCTGATGGGAATTTTACCCTTAGAAACAAAGCTTAGAATAGTATCCCGCGCGGTCAAAAAGGAAATAGCAATTAAATAAAAATCCGAAAGAATAATGAGAGTTTTAATAACGGGAGGCAACGGTTTTTTAGGTTCTAACGTTGCCCGTGAATTGTTTAGGCGCGGCTATGAGGTGAAGCTAATGATGAGAAGCACAGCTGATGCCAGTGTAGTGGCAGATATTCCTTGTGAGATTTATCATGGCGATATCAGCGACGCGCAGGAGGTATTAATGGCTGTAAAAGGATGTGATTATGTGGTACACACGGCATCTATAACACAACAATGGGCGGTAACTTTTAAGGAGTATGAGTTAATTAATGTACAAGGAACTATAAATGTGGTAAATGCTTGTTTGCAGCATAATGTAAAAAAGCTGATCCATGTTAGTACGGCCAATACCATTGGCCCGGGTAATAGGGCTAAGCCTGCTAATGAGTTAAATTCTTTTACGCTGCTTCATGTAAATTCAGGGTATATCAATAGTAAATATATAGCTCAACAGTATGTTCTGGAGCAGATTGAGCGTAAGAATCTGCAGGCAATTATTGTTAATCCGACTTTTATGATTGGGCAATATGATGTAAAGCCAAGTTCCGGAAAAATCATACTGCATGGCATAAATAAGCGGCTTGTTTTTTATCCGCCGGGAGGCAAAAACTTTGTACACATAAATGATGTATGCACTGGAATAGCAAATGCATTGGAAAGGGGCAAAATAGGCGATTGCTATTTGCTGGCCGGAGAGAATTTAACCTATAAAGAGTTTTTTGAGTTGTTAAATGGGGTAGCAGGACAAGATCCTACGATGGTTCGTATCCCTCAATTGGTTTTAAAAATGATAGGAATAATGGGTACATTGGTTGGAGTATTAAGCAAAACATCTGGTAAGCTGACTTATTCTTCGGCTTATATGCTGTGTTTATACAACTACTATTCTGGCAAAAAATCTGAAAGGGAGTTATTCGTAAAATATACTCCAATAGACAAAGCTATTAGGAGTGCATTAACATGGTTTAAAGAAAATAATTACTGCTAATACTATGTTAATTGGTTTTATAATAATGCTGTTAAGGATGAATCCTGCCAAGGCTGAACAGATTTTTCAGAACAAATACTTCAAATACGGTTTAAGGATATTGGTGCTTTATACTTTTAGCCTGATATTTAAATCTTTTGACCTGACGTTTCCGCACGAGATTGGTTCGTTTTTATTTAGAGGACAGGCTTTTAGTGTATTGTACATTGTTTTCGGGTTGATTGCATGGGAGGGGGCAGTGTGGCTCTCAAAGTACATCGAAAGAAATGTTTTTAATAAAAGTGTTTCTTCTAAGTTGTTGTTTCTGTGTATCAGTTTGCTGTTGTATGGTTTGCTGATCTCTTATTTGTTTGGCCTTTGTTACTCGGTATTTGACATCGTTTTATTTAAAAAATATGAAGCCTGGAATCAGTTTGTAGCTTTTAGCTACGATTTAAACTTTGGTACTTTCATTTTCTATCTGCTATTGCTTGCTTACAATGGGGTGGTACTTTATTATAAAAACTGGAAAGAATCGCAGTTGAATGCCGAGCGGCTAATGCGCGAGAATATTCAGGCCAAATACGATGTATTGAAAAGTCAGATAGATCCTCATTTTTTCTTTAATTCACTTAGTGTGCTTACCAATTTAGTGTATAAAAGTCCGGATTTGTCGGCCGAGTATATTACTCAGTTGGCTAAAAGCTACAGGTATATACTGGATAAGAAATTTGATAATCTGGTAACCATTAAAACGGAGCTGGAGTTTTTAGAGTCTTACTCTTTTCTGATAAGAATAAGGCATCAGAGTAGTATAGAGTTCCATATAAACATTAGCGAGGAGGTACAGTGTACAGGTATGGTGCCTCCGGCAACCTTACAAATGCTGGTAGAGAACGCTGTAAAGCATAACCGTTTTTCGGCTAATGATCCCTTGCGTATTTGTATTATGGATGAGGACGACTATCTGGTTGTTTCCAATGATTTAAGGAAACGTGCCAGTATTCAGAATTCTATTGGTGTTGGCCTTGATAACATTAGCAAAAGGTATGAGTTAACAAGTGATAAAAGAATTACAGTAACCGAAACAAAAGATACATTTACTGTGCGTTTACCAATAATACGTAATTATGAGGACTATAATATTTGATTATGAAGATTGTAATATTTGAGGACGAAAGGCATAACGCCGAAAGATTGATTCAGCTTCTGCAAAAGTGTTTGCCTCAAATTGATGTGGTGGCTATAATTGAATCTGTTGAGGATGGGGTTAAATGGTTCGACAATCAGGCTAGTAAAGCTGATTTGATATTTATGGATATTCAGCTGTCGGATGGTAATTGTTTTGAGCTGTTTGAAAGGAGAGATGTTCAGATTCCTATAGTTTTTACTACCGCTTATGATAGTTTTGCTTTACAGGCATTTAAGGTTTATAGTGTTGATTATTTGATGAAGCCTATTGATATAAAAGACCTTAAGCGAGCTATTGAGAAATATGAATATTTTAAGCTTCCGGCAAACTCAGGGGTTAATATTTCTAAAATTGCAGAAGAGTTTTCAAAGCGCGAAAACACGCGTTTTATAGGTAAAATCAACAATCAGCTTATTTATGTTAAGGCCAAAGATATTGCACATATTTACTTTGCTGATGGGTTAACATGGGCTACTACAATGACGGATCAGAGGATTCCCTTGGATTATTCTTTAGATCAGATTGAGAAAATGTTGGATAAGAATCTGTTTTTTAGGATTAACCGGAAACTGATTATTCATATTGATGCGATTAAAAAAATTACCACCTATTATAATAGCCGGTTTATTTTGCAATTGCAACCGGCAGTTGATGTAGAAGCGATTATTAGTAGGGAACGGGTTAGTGGTTTTAAGGCCTGGCTTGAGGGACAGACTATTTCTCCATAGTGCTATCCCTTGTTAATCAGTATTCCTAGTAGCTTAATTTTCTTTTCTAACTCATCGCTCCATGGCAGTCCAAAGCTTAATCTTAAGCAATTATCGAACTGCTGTTTCAAGCTGAACATTCTTCCGGGAGCAATGCTTATGTTGTGTTTTATTGCACGTTCATATAAATCGAGCGTATTGATGTCTTTATCGAGCTCAACCCATAAAAAATAACCGCCTTCGGGTCGGCTTACACACGTGCTTTCCGGAAAGTAATTGGCAATGGCACGGCTATACTTCATACTGTTGTTGTGGAGTATCTGGCGTATTTTTCTTAAATGGTTCTCGTAGCGACCATTCTTTAAAAAATCGGCAACAACTTCGGAAGTGATTGTGGTAGAGGAAATAGAGTGACTCAGTTTTAATCTCAACACTTGATCTTTAAACTTTCCGGGGGCAACCCAGCCAACTCTGTAGCCCGGAGCTAGTGTTTTAGATATGGAATTGCAGTAAAGCACCATTCCACTTTCATCGTATGTTTTGCAAGTGGTTGGTCTGTTGCTGCCAAAATAAAGATCGCCATAAAGATCATCTTCAATTAAGGGCACATTAAAGTGCTCCAGTAATTTAACTACTTCTTTTTTATGTTCATTAGGCATAGAGGCGCCACAAGGGTTGTTAAAATTGCTAATCAACAGACATACCTTGATTTTGTTCTGTGTTAAAGCCTTTTTTAAAGCTTCAAGTTCTATTCCTGTAGTTGCATTTGTTGGCAGTTCCAAAACATTTAACCCCATGGTTTGGGTAAGCTGAAGGATGCCAAAATAAGCAGGGCTTTCAACAGCTACCGTGTCGCCGGGTTTGGTTAATGCGTGTAAACAGTAGGCAACGGCGTTCATGCAGCCGGAGGTAGTTATGATATCTGTATCGTCAAGATCGCCACCCCAGGAGAGCGACCATTTTGCAATTTCTCTTCTTAGCTTATCGTTCCCTTGTACATGATCGTAAGCAGTTCCGCTACCATCCAGTGTTCTCATGGCTTGCAACATTCCCTTGTTTAACTTTGCAATAGGAAGGAGGCTTTTGTCGGGCACTCCTAATGAAAGCAGCGTTACATTAGGGTTTTCGCTATCCTTATGGACCCTAGTAATCAGGTCATCCTGATTATGCAGCGTAGCCTCGGCAGAGGGGTTGCTCGTTCCGGGTACAGCTAAACGTTTTTTAGGAGGAACAGAAACGTAATAACCAGATCTGGGCCTTGTTTCAATCAATGATCGGCTTTCTAACTCATAATAGGCTTGCGTAACTGTACTCATATTATGGCCAAGTTCTCGACAAAGCATCCTTACAGAAGGTAGTTTGTCGCCTGCTTTTAGCACCTCGCTCATGATTTGTTTCTCGATGCGGGCAGCTATTTGAAGGTATAAGTAAGGCGCTGATTTAGGTTGTTGCTTTATTTCCATAGGTTACAGCTGTATTGGTCAAATTTAATAAAATTGTATCTGTGTTGGTGTAATTATATTGTTCAATTTTGTTTTATTATTTTAACAGTGCAGATATGACTATTTTACACAGCACCCAGAACGATTTAGATTCTATTTTTAAAATCTATGATGATGCTACCGAGTATCAGAAGAAACAAACTATTAATTATTGGAAAGGCTTTGAAAGATCGCTTGTTAAAAGAGAGATTGAAGAACAGAGACAGTACAAAATTATAGTGGATGGTGTAATTGCCTGTGTTTTTGTAATCACTTATAATGATCCGTTAATTTGGAAGGAAAGGGATGCTGATCCTTCAATTTATATTCATCGTATAGCAACCAATCCATCATTTAGGGGTAGTTCTTTTGTTAAGCAAATTGTAGAATGGGCTAAAGGGCACGCAAAAGAAACCGGTAAGGAGTTTGTAAGAATGGATACTACCGCCGGCAATGATAAGCTGAATAACTACTATTTTAACTGTGGTTTTGAGGATAAAGGGATTACGGTAATGGGATTTGAAGAGGAGTTGCCTTTGCACTACAGGGGCGGAAGCCTTAACCTGTTCGAAATTAAGGCGTAATCGCCGATTGTCACTTTATAGATTGGGGTTGTCGTTTTGTGCTGATATTGATTAACTTTACAGCATCACTAACTAATTATTTTTTCATGAAAAAAACAGTATACCTGCTGTTGTTTGCATTGGTGTTTTCCTTTGTAAACACTGTAAAAGCAGATGAAGGGATGTGGATCCCGATGCTGATAGGTAAAAACTATGAGCAAATGAAGAAGCAGGGCTTTAAATTGACTGCCAAAGACTTGTATAATGCGAACGGATCTAGCTTAAAGGATGCTATTGTTCATTTCGGTGGCTTCTGTACAGGAGAAATCGTATCTGATAAAGGTTTGATCTTTACCAATCACCATTGTGGTTATGATGCAATTGCATCAAATTCAACTGCGCAAAACAATATCCTTGATAATGGTTTTTATGCTAAAAACTATGGCGAAGAGAAGCCAATTGATGGATTGTTTGTACGTTTTCTTCAAAAAATGGAAGATGTAACTGCACAGGTAAATGAAGCTACTAAAGGTTTAAAAGGGGCAGAGAAGTCTTCGAAAATGCTCGAGGTATTTGGTGCAATTTCAAAAGCAGCTATTACAGGACCAACAATTGAGGCTAATGTAAAGGATTTTTACAAGTCTAACCAGTTCATCCTTTTTGTTTACGAGCGTTTTGATGATGTTCGTTTAGTAGGTGCTCCGCCACAAAATATTGGTAAATATGGTGGTGATACTGACAACTGGGAATGGCCTCGTCAGACAGGAGATTTTTCTGTGTTTAGGGTTTATTCTTCTAAAAACAATGCTCCTGCAAAATACTCACCGGAAAATGTTCCGTTTAAACCAAAGAAGTTTTTACCGGTATCTATTAAAGGGGTAAAGAATGGTGATTTCTCAATTGTTTATGGATATCCTGGTCGTACCGATAGATATTTAACTTCTTACGGAGTTGATTTGGCTACTGAAAAAGTAAGTCCTACTATCGTTAAACTTCGTGATATTCGCCTTAAAGCGTGGAAAGCGGAGATGGATAAAAGTGTAGACACACGCTTAAAGTTGTCTTCTAAGTATGCTAACATCGCAAATTACTGGAAGTATTATATCGGTCAGACTGAGCAATTGAAACGCTTAAAAGTTGCTGATTCTAAAAGAAAAGACGAAAAAGCATTTACTGAATGGGCAGCTCAAAAAACTGAATTTGCCGGTTTAATGGAGCAATATGATCAGATTTATAAAAGTATTGATCCGATATCTATTCAACGTACTTACATTAATGAAGGTTTCTTAGCTTCTGCATGGGTTCCAAATGCGATTTCAATTGGTCGTGGATGGAATGCGGTAGCGCAAAAGAAAGGTGATGATGCTTTTGCCGCTCAGGTAAAAGCTGGTGCTGTTAAAGCTATCGATACTTACCAGGAAACTTATAATGAGACTGCTGACAAAAAGATTTTTGCACAGATTTTAGCTTCATTCTATAATGATGTTCCTGTAAAATCTCAGCCTAAGTTTTTTAGTGATATTGCTGAGAAATATTGGTCGGGAAATCCTCAAGCTACTTTCCAGAAGTATGCGGACTACCTTTGGGAGAACAGTAATTTTATTAAGCCAGAGAAATTAAAAGCATTTATTGCTTCTAATCCTTCTCTTGATGCGATTAAAAATGATCCAGGGTATAAGTATGCAGTTAATCTTTACCTTCCTGATTATGTGAAGACTAACTTCGGTTCTGTAGTCGCTGATTTTGAAAGTAAAAAAGAGGAATTGGATAACTTATATCTTAAAGCAATTCTAGAGAAAAATGCAGGGAAATTAATGTATCCTGATGCGAATTCTACAATGCGTTTGAGTTATGGTAATGTGCAGGATTATTCTCCAAAGGACGGTATTGTGTATAAAACTACTACCACTATTGATGGGGTAATGCAAAAATATATTCCGGGTGATAGTGAGTTTGATTTACCTGCTAACCTGATTGAGAACTATAATAAAAAGAACTTTGGTCAGTATGGTAATGATGGTACTTTAACGGTTGGCTTTATTACTAATAATGACATTACGGGTGGTAACTCTGGTTCGCCTGTTATTAATGGTAAAGGTGAATTGATCGGCTTGGCATTTGATGGTAACTGGGAAGCAATGAGCGGTGATATCGCTTTTGATAAGCAGTTTAAACGTACGATTTGTGTTGATGTGCGCTATGTGTTATGGTGTATTGATGTGCTTGGTGGTGCTAAGAACTTGATTGATGAGTTGGAGTTGAGGAAGTAAAGGGGAGAGATCCTCATGCTGAATTGCTCGTCATCCTGAATCTGCTGTGGTGCTGAATCGATCGTCATCCTGAATTTATTTCAGGACCCCTCAAGAGAAAGGGGGAATAGCGAGTGCGAGGTCCTGAAATAAATTCACTGTTGTCCGGAGAAAGTTTTATAATAAATTTTAACCGGACAGCCGACTTACAAATGGCTGCAATATTTGGCTTCTGAAATATTATTTTCCTGAATATTGCAGCTATAAAGAGTTAAGAATGCTAAAACACGAATTATAATCTAATTTTCTCCGGACAGCCGGATTTAAATAGGAATTTTAAAAATGGGAAAAACAGAGGGCTTGCTTTTTCAAAAGACAAAAAAAAATACTGTTTTTAGCTTAATTTAAATGATTTAATGGTGTGTTTAGATTTTAACCGGACAACAGTGAAATAAATTCAGGATGACGACAGCTTTAAACAATCTGTCATCGATAAATTTAAAAAAGGTCGGTTGCATTTGCAGCCGACCTTTTTTAATGGCGCTTTATTGGTTTGCTATAAGGGTTTAGTAACGTAAATAATGCTTTTTTTATGGAATGAGTTTTATATCTTTAGCGTTGCACACATTGTGAATACTTAAGAACCAAACTTATAAACTAATCAGTATTATGTCCTTAATTTTTAGTAGAACAATTACGTCCAAATTTAAGGTTGCTTTTTCAGCGGCTTTGCTTTTTGGACAGGGTATAGCCATGGCCCAGGTTAACCAGTATGAAGGAACTGGTAACCTAAAATATGTCGACCCATTAATTGGGAACGTAGGTCAGCTTTTGGAGCCTACCAGACCAACAATACAACTTCCTAATCAAATGATAAGGATGTTTCCACAAAGATCTGATTACATGTCTGATCAGATTTCCAGCTTCCCTTTAAATGTTGTTTCTCATAGAATGGGGCAAGTTTTTGCTATCAAGCCAACTGTTAAGGCTATTGAAGCATCTGATTGGGGCAAAAGAATGACTTATGATCATGATTTGGAAATCAATCGCCCTTGGTATTATACCACCTGGTTAATTGATGAAGAAATAAAAGTTGATTTTACGCCTGGAAAAAAGACAGGTATATTCAGGTTTGAGTTTCCTACGAATACTGAAAAAGGCCTATTGCTTGATGTGTTTAATGGTGGAGAGCATGAGTATAAATCAATTTCAAAGAAAGAAATAACCGGTGTTGAAACCTATAGTGGGAATGTTAAAGTATACATGTATGGTGCTTTTAATACTGATATTACATTGGGTGGTTTAAAAGAAGGGAAAGCTGTTGCTGCTAATTCTGTTAATGATAAAGACTTAAAAGCATGGGTAAGTTTCTCTAAAAATGCACCAAAAGCTATAGAGTTTAAGTATGCCATTTCTTATGTAAGTGCTGAACAAGCGAAGAGGAATTTCGATAACGAGTTGAAAAACTCAACATTTGAACAGCAAGTTAAAAAAGGAGAAGAAGCTTGGTCAAAGGTAATTAACCAAATTAAAACAGTTGGTGGTACTGAGGCTCAAAAGCGTTCATTCTATACTGCTTTGTATCGTTGCTACGAGCGTATGGTTGATATAACCGAAGACGGCCAGTATTATAGCGGCTATGACAAGCAAGTTCATAAAACTACACGTCCGTTTTATGTTGACGATTGGTCGTGGGATACTTATTTAGCGCATCACCCACTTCGTACAATCTTGAACCCTGAACAAGAGGGTGATATGATGAACTCATACGTAAACATGTATACGCAAAGTGGTTGGGTGCCTACATTTCCATTGTTGTTTGGTGATAATCCTTGTATGAATGGATTTCACTCTTCAATTACTTTTCTTGATGCGTATCGCAAAGGGATAAGAAGCTTTGATGTTAAAACGGCTTATGAAGGAATGCTTAAAAATGCAAACGAAGCGACAATGTCGCCATGGAAAAATGGTCCAAAAGGTGAGTTGGAAGATTTCTATTATGCAAAAGGCTATTTCCCATCTTTGAAAAAGGACGAAAAAGAAACTGATCCAAGTGTACATAGCTGGGAAAAACGTCAGGCTGTTGCTGTAACCTTAGGTCATAGTTATGATGATTGGGCTGTTGCGGAAATGGCTAAAGAACTTGGAAAAGAGCAAGATTACACTAAGTTTATCGCAAGAAGTAACAATTACAAAAACTTATGGGATAGCAAAACTCAAATGTTTTTACCAAAAGATAAAGATGGCAATTGGGTAGATATTGATCCTAAGTTTGACGGTGGTATGGGCGGGAGAGATTATTATGACGAGAATAACGGCTGGACTTATTTATGGCAGGTACAACAAGACGTTAAAGGTTTGATTGGTTTGTTTGGTAGTGCAAAAAGCTTTGAGAATAAGTTAGATCAGCTTTATAGAGAGCCACTTGGTAGAAGTAAATATGAGAACTGGGCCAAGTTCCCGGATGCAACAGGTATGGTTGGTCAGTTTTCTATGGGTAACGAGCCTAGCTTCCATATTCCTTACTTGTTCAATTATACTGCTTCGCCATGGAAAACTCAAAAGCGCATCAGATTCCTTTTAGATACCTGGTTTAAGGATAATGTATTTGGTATCCCAGGAGATGAAGATGGGGGTGGTATGACTGCTTTTGTGGTATTCTCTTCGATGGGATTTTATCCTGTTACTCCAGGTATTCCAGTGTACACGATCGGAAGTCCGTTATTTCAAAATGTTAGCATAGATCTTTCAAACGGAAAGAAATTCCAATTGATAGCGAACAATTGTTCAGTTGTAAATAAATACATCCAGAGTGCTAAGTTCAACGGACAAGTGTTAAATACACCGTGGTTTACTCACGAGCAATTAGTTGCAGGTGGCAAATTAGAACTGGAAATGGGGCCTAAACCAAATAAAAGCTGGGGTGTAGAGCAGAGCAAATAATTATAAACTAACCAAACAACCAATAAATTAACCATTTATTATAGAACCATGAGTGAATTAAAAGTTAAAGTAGCCCTTACCCAGAAGAAATTCTTGGTAACTATGGTATTTGTTACGTCCCTCTTTATGTTTTGGGGTATTGCAATTACAATGGCGGATGTATTGAATAAACATTTTCAGCAAACCATGAGCTTGTCTAAGTTTCAATCAGGCTTTGTTCAGTTTGCAGTTTTTGGAGCGTATGCAGTGATGGGGATACCTGCGGGATTATTTATGAAACGTTTTGGGTATAAAAAAGGAGTGCTCTTAGGCTTGTCGCTTTTTGCTGCGGGGGCTTTTTTGTTTATTCCAGCGGCTAATGTTTCTTCTTTTGCTTTTTTTGGGATCGCATTGTTTATTGTTGGTTGTGGATTGTCTACTCTTGAAACAGTTGCACATCCATTTGTTGCTTCGTTAGGAGATCAGCGGACCAGTGACTTGCGTATCAATTTTGCACAGACTTTTAATGCAGTCGGCACTATGATTGGGCCGGTTATAGGAGGGTATTTTTTGTTGTCTAACAATGTTGAAGGAAGTACCGATCTTACATCTGTTAAGGTATTGTATGCTGTTATTGGTACTGTTATTCTACTTGTTGCAGTGTCATTTTCTTTTGTTAAAGTACCAGATTTAATAGATCCTCACGTAGTTTCTTCAGCTGATGCTGATGCGGTTAACGTTGATGTTGAGCCAGGTAAGAAGTTGTTTGCACACAAACATTTTGTTTGGGCGGTTGCTGCTCAATTCTTTAATGTTGCTGCACAAGCCGGAACATGGGCATTTTTTATTAACTATACTCATGAAATAGTTGGCTTTAGCTCATCTAAAGCATCTTATGTCATGGGATTCTTTTTTATGGGTATGATGCTTGTTGGGCGTATTCTTGGTACCTTCCTTATGCGTTTTATTGCACCTAACAAGTTGTTGGCTGCATTTGCATTGGGCAATATAGTTATGTGTATCATCGTCGCCCAAGGCTTAGGTATGATTTCTTTTGGTGCGCTTTTGATGATCAACTTCTTCTTTAGTATCATGTTTCCGACTATTTTTAGTCTTGGACTTAAAAATCTGGGGTCGCATACGCAACAAGCATCTTCATTTATATCAATGGGAGTTGTTGGTGGTGCATTTTTTCCACTTCTAATGGGAGTTGTAGCAGACTCTTTTGGTACAGCGCATGCATATTATACGCCAATAATCTGTTATATTGTGATCTTTATGTTTGCTTATAAATTCTATAAGGTAAAACACTAGAAAATAACTTTAACCAAATAAATAGTATGAAAATAATTTCTAAAAAATGGCTGGTCATTCCAGCCATTTTATTCTCCATTCAATTCACTCAGGCACAGGACTGGGCTAATTTAAAAAGATATCAGGAAGAGAATGCTAAACTAAGCGCGCCTGCAAAGAACGAAAGCAGAGTCGTTTTTATGGGTAATTCTATTACTGAGGGATGGAAAAACAATCATCCTGAGTTCTTTACTGTTAAACCTTATATCTGTCGTGGAATTAGCGGGCAAACTACTCCGCAAATGCTAATCCGTTTTCATCAGGATGTAGTGGCGTTAAAACCTAAAGTTGTTGTAATGCTTTGCGGAATCAATGATATCGCCGGTAATACTGGTCCTTCAACTTTGGAAATGATTGAAGATAACATCTCGGCTATGACTGAGATAGCGCGTGCAAACAATATCAAGGTAGTGCTTTCTTCAGTGTTACCTGCTTTCGCTTTCCCATGGAAACCAGAAGTTGAGCCTGCGGATAAGGTAATTGCCCTGAATAAATGGATTAAAGCCTATGCAGAAAAAAATAAACTCATTTATGTTGATTATTTCTCGGCGATGAAAGATGAAAGAAATGGCTTGCCTAAGAGCTTGGCAGAGGATGGTATTCATCCAAATAAAGCAGGTTATGCTATAATGGAACCACTTGTTGAGCAGGGGATAGCAAAAGCATTAAAGCAGAAATAATAAGATTCTGTTGATAATTTGGCTTAAAAAAAGAGACTGTATTGCAATATAGTCTCTTTTTTTAAGCACTCGTTTTAATACGCCCGTCATCCTGAAATAAATTCACTGTTGTCCGGTTAAAATCTAAACACACCATTAAATCATTTAAATTAAGCTAACAACAGTGTTTTTTTTGTCTTTTGAAAAAGCAAGCCCTCTGTTTTTCCCATTTTTAAAATTCCTATTTAAATCCGGCTGTCCGGAGAAAATTAGATTATAATTCGTGTTTTAGCATTCTTAACTCTTTATAGCTGCAATATTCAGGAAAATAATATTTCAGAAGCCAAATATTGCAGCCATTTGTAAGTCGGCTGTCCGGTTAAAATTTATTATAAAACTTTCTCCGGACAACAGTGAAATAAATTCAGGATGACGGGCGTGCTATAATTTAGCTTACTAATTATAAACAAACTCGCCGTTTTCAGAAACAATTGTTACTTGTTTCTGCTCCGAAGCCTCAACACGGCCAATAATCTGCGCATCAATATTAAAGCTTTTAGAGATGGCAATGATATCTTCAGCTATTTCAGCCGGAACATACAATTCCATACGGTGACCCATATTAAATACTTTATACATTTCTTTCCAGTCTGTGCCAGATTGTTCCTGTATTAAACGGAACAGTGGCGGAATTGGAAATAGATTGTCTTTTATGATATGAACATCGTTATTAACAAAGTGAAGCACTTTAGTTTGTGCACCACCACTGCAATGAACGATACCATGAATTTGAGATCTGTGGCCTTCTAATACCTTTTTAATAACAGGAGCATAAGTGCGCGTAGGTGATAATACCAATTTACCGGCAGTTACTTCAGTTTGCTCATCAATTTTAACAGGATCAGTTAATTTCTTTCCACCAGAAAATACCAGGTCGAAAGGAACAGCCGGGTCGAAACTTTCAGGGTAACTGTTGGCTACAGATTTATCGAATACATCATGACGGGCAGAGGTAAGACCATTTGATCCCATACCACCATTGTATTCAGTTTCGTAGCTAGCTTGTCCAGAAGAAGATAAACCAACAATTACATCACCAGCCTGTATTTTATCATTACTAATGATCTTATCGCGCTCGATACGGCATGTTACGGTTGAATCAACAATGATTGTGCGTACTAAGTCGCCAACATCAGCAGTTTCACCACCAGTAGAGTAAATAGAGATGCCTTGGGATCTAAGTTCAGCTAAAATTTCTTCGGTACCATTAATAATGGCAGCAATTACTTCTCCAGGAATCAGGTTTTTATTACGACCAATTGTTGATGACAATAAAATATTGTCTGTAGCACCTACGCAGATTAAATCATCAATATTCATAATGATTGCATCCTGAGCAATGCCTTTCCAAACAGAAATATCACCTGTTTCTTTCCAGTAAACATAAGCTAAGGAAGATTTTGTACCTGCACCATCAGCATGCATAATATTGCAAAATGACTCATCATTGCCTAAAATGTCAGGGATAATCTTGCAGAAAGCCTGCGGAAAAATACCTTTATCTATGTTTTTGATGGCCTGGTGCACATCTTCTTTCGAGGCAGAAACGCCACGCTGGTTGTACCTGTTATCACTCATGTTGCTGCAAAGATAGGGAAACCCCTTAATGTTAAAACTTTAATGTAGAAAAAAAACACACTAACTAATAAAAAAATAACCCCCACTAATTAAAGCGGAGGTTATAAAACTAAAAAATAGTTGGTTATTAGGGGTTTGGTTTATTTTAAAAACAATAATTCCCTGAACTTAGGTAGAGGCCAAACGCTGTCATCTACAATTTGTTCTAACTTATCTGTATGGTAACGAATAGTATCGAAGTATGATTTTACTTTCTCATCATAAGCAATTGCTTTATCACGTGAATCTTCAATAGCATTTACTTGTTTACGTTGCTCAAGCATTGCATCAATGCTAGTTTTAACGATGTTTAAGTGCTCAGATACTTTGTTGATGATTGATAGCGGAGTTGCTAAAGCATCACCACTTAAACCAAGTTCTTTTAATCCTTTAGCGTTTTCAATTAAAGAGTTTTGGTAAGCAATTGTAGCAGGGATGATCATGCTGTTGGTTACTTCGCCCATTACCCTTGCTTCAATTTGAAGTTTTTTGTAATAGCTCTCTAATAAGATCTCATGACGAGCATGTAATTCTCTTTTGCTAAATACTTTGGTGTTAGTAAACAGTTCTTCTGTTTTTTCAGTTACATAAGCATCAAGCGCTTTTGGTGTAGTTTTGATATTTGATAAACCGCGTCTTGCAGCTTCATCTTCCCACTCCTGGCTATAACCATTTCCTTCGAAACGGATGTCTTTAGATTCTTTTAAGTATTTTTTGATTACAGTTAATAAGGCAACATCTTTTTTCTCACCTTTTTTAATCAATTTATCAACCTCAACTTTGAATTTAGTAAGCTGATCAGCAACAATAGCATTCAATACTGTCATTGGTGCAGAAGAGTTCTCAGAAGAACCTACAGCTCTCAATTCAAATTTATTTCCGGTAAAGGCAAAAGGAGAAGTACGGTTACGGTCAGTAGTATCAAAAGAAATCTGAGGGATTTTAGGGATACCTAACCATAAAGAATCTTCATTTTTAACTTTTTTAATGATGCTTCTTGATGATTCGATCTCGTCTAATACCTCAGCTAATTGAGAACCAAGGAAGATAGAGATGATCGCAGGAGGAGCTTCATTAGCACCTAAACGGTGATCATTGCTTACTGAAGCAATACTTGCTCTTAATAAGTCAGCGTGCTCATGAACAGCTTTGATGGTGTTAACAAAGAATGTTAAGAACATCAGGTTGTTTTTAGGAGTTTTTCCTGGAGATAATAAGTTTTTACCAGTGTCAGTAATTAACGACCAGTTGTTATGTTTACCTGATCCATTGATACCTGCATATGGTTTCTCATGCAAAAGCACTTTAAAGTCATGTCTTAAAGCTACTTTTTCCATCAGGTCCATTAGCAATTGATTGTGGTCAATGGCAAGGTTGATTTCTTCATAAATTGGAGCACACTCAAATTGAGAAGGTGCAACCTCATTGTGGCGAGTTTTCAATGGAATACCTAATTTTAAGGCTTCGTTTTCAAAATCAACCATATAAGTGAACACACGCTCAGGGATAGATCCGAAATAATGATCTTCTAATTGCTGTCCTTTTGCAGATATATGTCCAAATAATGCACGTCCTGTTAAGGCTAAATCCGGACGAGCATTGTATAACGCACGGTCAACCAGGAAATATTCTTGCTCAATACCTAAAGAAGCAGTTACTTTAGTAATGCTCTTGTCGAAATATTGACAAACATCAACCGCTGCTTTATCCATCGCTGAAAGTGCTTTCAATAAAGGAGCTTTATAATCTAAGGCTTCACCAGTATATGCAACAAAAACAGTTGGAATACAAAGTGTTTTACCAGCTTTGCTTTCCATAATGAAAGCTGGGGAAGAAGGATCCCATGCTGTATAACCGCGTGCTTCGAAAGTGTTGCGGATACCGCCGTTAGGGAAACTTGAAGCATCCGGCTCTTGTTGAACCAATGCACTTCCTGCGAATACTTCAATTGCACCATCGCTGCTTGGTTCAAAAAATGAATCATGTTTCTCAGCTGTAGTACCAGTTAAAGGTTGAAACCAGTGAGTATAGTGAGTAGCACCTTTAGCCATTGCCCAGCTTTTCATAGCTGTTGCGATGTGATTGGCATCTTCATGATTAATTAGCTCACCCGAGTCAATGGATGAAACCAATTTTTGATAAACCTCTTTTGACAAGAAATCTTTCATTTTTCTTTTGTCAAAAACATTAACGCCGAAAAATTCAGAAATCTTGGCTGAAGGAGCCTTTACTTCTGGTGAAACTCTCGTTTGCGCCTCTCTTAATGCAATTGTTCTTAAGCTTTTCATTTATTTGTTTAAAATTTTACCAAAAATAGGATTATTAATTAATTATTTCCATCAAATTGTTTGTAAAAATACAAATGTTAGCAAATTTTAAAGCAAAAATTGAACATTTTTGATGAAAACCAGTTTTTAATAAGAAGAATAAGTTAAAGAGGTAGCTTTTTTAGGGGTGTTAGACTATTTGTCTAATTTCTGTGTCATTTTCTGAAATGACGCTTAAGTTGGCCTCTCGAAGGGTAAATATACTGTTTGTTCATTTATTTTTATATTTTTTGAGGGGATTTTTTCATTTTCAAGGTTTTTTGCCTTAAAATTCCTAATATTTTCCTCTAAAAGCAGTGAAAATTACTAAAACTATTGTTTTGGCTGTTTTTTAACAGAGAGATCATTTTTATCTGTTTTTCTGAAAAACTCTTTCTTTTTAAGTTTTTTTTAAAGTGTTATGGAATATATGGATGTTCTACATCCTCTTTAAAACTAATACTTGACATTATGCTTAACATCTCATCTAATTTACACAAGACAGAGTGGCTCGATCTTGTGTTTAAAAACAGAAACAAAAACTATGGTGCTTATTCATTAAGATCTCAATCATCAGGCACAACTGCACGCGCTTTGTTTATTGCTGCTCCATTATTTGTGCTATTTTTTGCCGGGCCAATGATTTATAAACATGTTATTGGTGAAAAACCTTCTGAAACTGTAGCGCCTATCAAGGATGATCGTGTTATTGATATTACTCTGGCTGAGCGTAAAATTGAGAAACCAAAACCTCAGGAAAAGATGGATATGCCGAAAACTGAGCCTATAAAAGAGAAAATTAAAACTGTTAAACCAGTTTCTAATCCAATAGTTGTAGATAGGCCAGTGCTTGCAGACCCGCCAACATTAGTGGAGATGGATCATGCAGCAGTAGGGCCTGTTACACAGTCTGGTGTTGAAACTTCTCTTGGTTCGGTTCCTATTGAGGGTACTGGGAATGGAATAGGTACCGGTAGTGGCGATGGAAACGGCGTTAAGGAGGATAATGGAATCCATGATATGACCGATATTCAATCTTATCCGGAGTTTGAAGGAGGGATGAAGGCTTGGGCTAAGTTTATACAAAGGAATTTAAGATATCCAAATGCAGCGCAGGAAGTTGATGCGCAGGGTAGGGTTTATATCAGTTTCGTAGTAGAAAAAGATGGTTCTGTTTCTAATGTTACTGTTTTGAGAGGAATCGGTTATGGTTGTGATGAAGAGGCCGTGAGGGTAATTAGTAAATCGCCAAAGTGGAAACCAGGTAAACAAAATGATCAAAATGTTAGGGTTAGGTATAATATGCCACTTTCATTTACTATAAGCAGATAACTATATATAGGTATTCGATACGCTCTCAATATTAAGAATAGGGTTAGGGGATGTAATTAAGTTTACAGCCCCTTTTTTATTGATAAAAAACTAAATTGCATATCAAAAGACTCATTTATGCAAGATTTTAAACCGGTAGAGAATTCTCAAACGACACTTACAGAACTTATGATACCTTCTTACTCTAATTTTGGGGGTAAAATACATGGAGGGATTATTTTAAGTTTAATGGATAAGGTTGCTTATGTATGTGCGGCAAAACATTCAGATGGTTATTGTATAACGGCTTCTATTGATGTTGTCGATTTTTTAGCTCCTGTTGAGGTGGGTGAACTGGTTTCTTTAATGGCATCAGTAAATTATGTAGGTAATACTTCTATGATTATAGGAATAAGAGTCATTTCAGAAAACTTGAAAACGCATGTTATCAAACACACCAATACGAGTTACTTTACTATGGTCGCTATAGGGGATAATAACAAACCTAAACAGGTGCCAGGGTTGATATTGAAAAGTGAAGAAGACATTAGGCGGTTTGCACAAGGGCTAAATAGAAAGAACCTCAAAACCGAGTATAAAAAGAACGAAGCCAGCTTAAAAGAAAGCTATAATAATGAAAGTTGCTTAATTACTCTTAAAAATGAAAGGTGTAAGGTTGATCTGTTATAGATTTTATAATACAGATAAAATTATTTAATATTGATTTAATCATTCCAGATTAATTCTTAGCCTCAGCATATTGGATACAACAAGGAATATTCCTATTGATTTAGCTGCTTTTGAACAATTATTTAGAACACACCACAAGCGCCTTTGTTTGCTTGCCATGAATTGGATTGGAGATAGTGATGTGGCCGAAGATATTGTTCAGAATTTTTTCATTACGCTTTGGAATAACCGAGAGACCTTGAGTTTAAAAACTTCTTTTAATGCTTATTCTTATAAGGCAATAAAGTATAGTTGTATCGACTATCTGAGGAGAGAAGCTGTACAAGAGAAAAGAAAGGGTCTATTTTCTTCAGAAATAGAGATTGAAGAGGAAGAAGAGGATATTGCTGATCGAATGAAATTGTACGCTCAAATTATCGATGTAGTGGATAGCTTACCTGCAGATCGTAAAAATGTATTTTTATTACATGCTGTAGATCGTCTAAGTTATGCCCAGATTGCTGAAAAATTAAATATTTCAATCAATACTGTTAAAACTCAACTTAGACGTGCATACATGTACCTACGTGATAAATTGCACCTTTTTTTGTTCCTTCTTTTAATTATTTATGGATAATTATATTTTTTTTTGTTTTGCTGTCACCCTTTTTTGTTTATAGTGCGACATACTATTAAACAAACGATAAAAAGATGGCATCAGAAAATCCAGATTGGGAGAAGCTAATAGAGTCACTCGAATACGAAGAGTCGTTGGGTAAGCAATTGAGTGTGGAAGATGCTGAATTGTTAAACGAACTTCGTCGAATTAAAGAGGATTCTGCCAGTACTTATGTAAACTTAAGTAAGTTTAATACTGATAAGAGTTGGATTGACTTTTTAAGTCGTATCGCTATCGAAAAATCGTTGCCACACATACCCGAAGAGCAAGTTGTAATAAGGAAATTGTCAAACAGGAGTTTGATTGTTAAAATCTCAGCAGCGGCTGCAATTGTTTGCATGCTATTGGCAGGCGTTTTCTTTTATTATAGTAAGAACAATCATGAAAAGCCAATTCTCATATCTAATGTAAAAGAAGTAATCCAGCCAGGAGGTAATAAAGCCACACTTACTTTAGGAAATGGAACTAAGATAGACCTTACTGCTGCAGCAGTTGGTCAGGTGGCTAAACTTGGCGGTGTTACAGTTATTAAAGATAAAGATGGACAGGTTGTTTATAACACAGTAAGCGCACAGCCTTCGGCTGTTTCCTACAATACAATTACTACACCTCGTGGAGGACAATATAAAATAATCTTGCCCGACGGTAGTGACGTAGTATTGAACTCTATGTCTTCACTTAAATTTCCAACTGTATTTTCAAAGAACGAACGTTTGGTGACACTTACGGGCGAAGGGTATTTTGAAGTGAAAAGAAATGAAAAAGCTGCTTTTAAAGTTAGTGTAAATGGTAAACAGGAAGTTGAGGTGTTGGGCACTCATTTCAACATCATGGCTTATGATGATGAGCCCTTAATAAAAACTACCTTATTAGAAGGAAGTGTGCGCATCCGATCAGATAAATCTTCTGAAGGTTTAATCCTTAAGCCCGGTCAGCAAGCATTATTGTCTCCATCAGGTGAATTGAACATGAAAGAATTGGCAGATCTGGACCAGGTGGTTGCTTGGAAAAACGGCCTTACCTCATTCAGTAAGTCTGATATTAAAAGTATTATGAGGCAGGTAGCCAGATGGTACGATGTTGAAGTTGAGTATAGACCGGGAATACCTGATCGTTCTTTTTCAGGCGATATTCCTAGGGGTTCCAGCATTTCCAGCCTACTTAAAATATTGGAGCTGAATGATATTCATTTTATTGTTGAAGGGAAAAAAATTATTGTTATGCCATAAATAAACATTACTTAAACTTTAAATCTAACCAGATATATGATGAGATAAATTTACCCAAAACCAGGTTGATCTAAAATAAAAAGCCGGCGGTGCTAGTAACACCACCGACAAATGTTTGGCTCAATCCATTCCGCAAAATGCGGTAAAAAACCTTTCGACAGTCCTTAATTCAATTAAACCAAACACTCAAAAGTATGAATTTTTATACGCCCAATAGGTATGTCCATGAATTTTATGGAAAACTTAGATATGCAATTCTAGTTATGAAACTTACGGTATTTTTACTAGCCTTTACCTGTTTTCAAGTCTGTGCTTCTGGATATGCACAAAGGATTACATTGTCCGAAAAAAATGTATCAGTCGAGACCATTTTAAAGAAAATAAAGAAGCAATCGGGATACCACCTCTGGTACGAAGATAATTTGTTGGATAAAACCAGAAATATTGATATTAATGTTGCCAATGTTTCTTTAGAGCAAGCTTTGGAGAGCTGCTTAAAGGGGTTTCCTCTTACCTATGCTATAGTAGATAAAACGGTAGTTATTAAAAGAGATAAATCATGGTATGAACTATTGACCGTTAGTGGCAAAGTTACTGACGAACAAAATATACCGATGCCAGGTGTAAGTGTAAGACTTAAGGGAAGCGAAATTGGCACTACAACAGATAATCAGGGTGGTTATTCATTAAATCTGCCAGATGGCAATGGAACACTCGTGTTTTCGTCTGTTGGGTTTAAGACTTATGAAGTTAAGGTGAGTAACCAATCTATTTTGAACCTGAAAATGTCTGCAGAGGCTCAGGGCTTAAATGAGGTTGTAGTAGTAGGTTATGGTACGCAACAGAAAAAGGACATTCTTGGAGCTATATCTACAGTGGGTGCTAAAGACCTGGAAGAACGACCAGCAACTAATTTTGGTTATTCAATTGAAGGAAAAGCCGCAGGTGTACAAGTTTTAACACCTTCAGGTAAGCCTCAGGGAGGATTTTCTATCAGAGTTAGGGGTACAACTTCTATTACCGCTGATAGTGAGCCATTGTATGTAGTTGACGGGGTGCCTAGTATTACCACTTATGATATTAATCCGAGTGATATTGAAAGTATCTCTATTTTAAAGGATGCAGCATCTGCGGCAATATATGGTGCTTCTGGAGCTAATGGTGTAGTTCTAATTACTACTAAAAGAGGAAAGAGCCAAAAAGCACAGCTTTCATTTAGTACTTATGGTGGGATATCAAACGTTAAAAACAAGATAGACGTATTAAATAGAGCCGATTATATTGCGTTAATGACTGAAATTGGTCAGGTAGCTGCTTGGGATAACTATAAAGACGATACGGATTGGCATAAAGAAATTTATAGAGAAGCATATGCTCAGAATTATCAGCTTTCGGTAAATGGTGGTAATGATGCTACAACTTATTATTTATCTGGTTCATGGCTAAAACAAGATGGCGTAGTTAGAACAAATACAATGAACAGGTTTAATTTTAAAGTGAACCTTGATCAGAAAGTAAATGACTTTATTAAAGTGGGTACCAGTGTTTCTTATGCAAGATGGTATGATCGTAATATTGATGACAACAGAGGGTCTGCAAATTCAGGAGTAATTATGAATGTACTTACTTCCTCTCCTGTAACAGGTATTTATAATGCGGATGGTACTTTTACTGCAAATCCATTAAGGTTATCGTTTAATAATCCTGTGGCATATACTGATGGTTCAATCAATGGTTTTAATAACAGTCGTTTTTTTGGGAACCTGTACACAGAGGTGTCAATTTTAAAAGATCTGAAGTTTAAAACTTTATTTGGATACGATAGCCAAAGGGGTAAATACAATTACTTTTTAGATCCATTTAGAACAGATTGGGGAAGGGTTAATAAAGGGTTGGCAGACTTGAATATGAATGAAAGTGAGTACTGGCTTTCTGAAAATACACTAAGTTATGCTAAAACCTTTGCTGAAAAACATGTGGTAGATGCTTTTGTAGGTTATACTGCAAGTCGTACCACTTCTGAGTCTTCTGAAATAGAAACCAAAGGATTTAGCGGCATAAGCGTGCCAACTGTAAATGGAGGTTCTATTATTAACTCTGCAACAGGCGGAAGGGCTGCGCGTACTAATACTTCCTTTGTAGGTAGGGTGCGTTATGCTTATGATGATAAATATTTATTGTCGAGTAATTTAAGAGCAGACGGATCTTCAGTTTTTGGACCGGATAAGCATTGGGGCTTTTTTCCGTCATTTTCTGCCGGATGGAGAATATCAAAAGAGAATTTCTTGAAAGATGCGGAGTTTATTAGTGACTTAAAGATCAGATATGCTTGGGGTAAAGTTGGTAACGATCATATTGGTCCTTATGCCTGGTATGGACTTATAGCAACCGGAAGTAATTATATTCTAGGAGAGCAAGTGAATTCTGGAACTGCTCCCCAAACTCCTGAAAACAGGAATCTGCGATGGGAGAGTACTACTCAAAATAATATTGGTATAGATGTGAGTCTATTTAAAAGCAGAATTAATTTATCAGTGGATTTGTACAGAAAATCTACTGCTGATTTATTGTTCGATAAACCTGTACCTACTTCAAGTGGCTTTTTAGGTGCATTGCAGAACATTGGTAAGCTAGAAAATAAGGGGATTGAATTTGCATTGAATACAAAGAATCTTACGGGGGCAGTTAAATGGGAATCTGATTTTAACATCTCATTCAATAGAAATAAAGTAGGTTATATTGGAGATCAGGAACTTGCTGTAGGTGGGATTCCACAAAGACAACAAGCTGCCATTATCAAAGAAGGATTGCCTATTGGTACTTTTTGGGGTTATGTTTCTAAAGGGGTTGATCCTAAAACCGGAAACATGATCTATGAGGATGTAAATGGTAATGGATACAATATTGATGAGGATGGTGCATTGGATGCAGGAGATAGAAAAGTGATTGGAAATGCAAATCCTAAGTTTACTTACGGCTTTACGAATAGAGTTTCTTATGGGAGTTTTAGCTTGGACTTGTTTTTACAGGGAGTACAGGGAAATGATATTTTTAATGCAACACGTATAGAGACAGAAGGAATGATGGATTATAGAAATCAATCTGTAGCTGTGTTGAGAAGGTGGACAAAAGAAGGTCAGATCACTGATATTCCAAGAGCTGAATCAGGAAACGTGATTAATTCAGATATCTCTTCCAGATTTATTGAAAACGGTTCTTACTTAAGGGTAAAGTCGCTTACGCTGGGCTATAAACTACCGCAATCGGTGTTAAGCAAAATGAAGCTAAGAAGCGTGTCGTTGTATGTGACAGGCGAAAACTTACTGACTTTTACAAAATATTCAGGGTATGATCCTGAGGTGAGTGCCTTTGCTGGTACGGGTGGGGAGAGTTCTAATGGTGCTTTAGGTATTGATTATGGTACTTACCCTCAGGTTAGACAGTTTATTTTTGGACTAAGTGTTTCTTTTTAAATCTAAGATTATGAAAACGAAATTATATATCATTATTTGTGTTTTAATAGCATTGGGTGCATCTTCCTGTAATAAATTTTTAACGGAAGAGCCTGAATCCAATGCTACAACTGGAAATGCTTATAAAACGGCTTCTGATATTGAAGCTGCATTAACTGGTGTTTACAATTCTCTTTATACAGAGTATTTTGTTTGGGACTTCTTTTTACTTTCTGACGTACGTTCTGATAATGCTTATGCTGGTGGGGATGCCCAGGAGGTATATCAATATGATAATCTGTCGATTTCTCCGCTTAACGTAAGGGTGTTTAATGATTGGCAACAGTTGTACAATGGAATAGCTAAAGCAAATCTTGTACTTGAAAAAATAAACGATGTTAAAGATGTAACTCTGGATCAGGGAGATCGACGTGCTCAAATTGTGGGTGAAGCCAAGTTTTTGAGGGCTCTTTTTTACTTTGAGTTGGTTAAGAATTTTGGTGGAGTACCACTGGTAATGCAGTTCGGTAAAATTAATCCTGATGAAGCAAATGTCCCTAAGGCAACCGAAGCTGAGATTTATGCTGCAATTGTAGCTGATTTAAATGATGCCTTGGCTGTTCCTGATAGTTACAGCACAATCTCTTTAAGTAAATCAAGAGTTACTAAAGGAGCTGTGTATGCTTTACTTGCTAAAGTATATGCTCAAAAACCAGATAGGGATTACAATAAGGTATTGGAATACATTAAGAATGTTGAAGACCGTGGGTATAAATTGCATAATAGTTATGATGAACTTTTTGATGGATCTCATTATGTAAATGATGAGGCTATTTTGGAGATTCAATATAAAGCATCTACTCCACAGGCTAATTATGGGCCTCAGCTTTTGTTACCTCCATCTATATCTGGTGATGATTGGAGAAAATACTGTACTCCATCTAAAGACTTGGTGAAGGCATTTGATACAGAAGGGGATGAAATTAGAAAGAATTCTACCATTTTATTTGAAGATGTGGAATGGTCCGATGAGTTTTGGAAACCTTGTGCCACTTCGGGATCTGTAGCTTTTACTTATAAATGGAGACATGCTGAAGGTTGGGCAAGTGGCGATTACGTATACATATTAAGGTTTTCAGACATACTTTTATTAAAAGCTGAAGCATTGAATGCTTTAGGTCGCAGTGCTGAGGCTCTGGCTCCTTTAAATTTGGTTAGGGGTAGAGTTAATCTATCTGAAATTAAACCTGGAGATTTCTCAGATATACAACTTGCCGACAAGATATTGAACGAAAGAAGACTGGAACTGGCATTTGAAGGGCAACGCTGGTCTGATTTGATACGTACCAATAAACTTGAGCCGGTAATAGGTGCACTTAAGGAATATGTTATAACCTGCGATGGGGGTAGTAAACAAATGAATTATAATATGAATTCAGATAAAAGGCTTTTGCCTATTCCACAGAATGAGCTTAACAGGAACAATAAACTTGTTCAGAACAAAGGATATTAAGAATGGCCAATTTTTAATTTAAGAAGTGTCTGGAATTTGGGTCTAGGGAACTCATTTTTCAGGCACCTTCTTTGAAGTTTACATTATGAAAAGAGAATTGTGTTTGCTGGTTGTTATTTTATTAATGTGTCAATGTAAATCGAAGTCGCAGGCTGGAGGTGTTCCAGGGGTGGAGCCGCCTGAAACAGGGCTTCCTGCGATAAAGGGAAAAATAGTGTTCCATAATTATTCAATTTATGGATCTGGAGACTCTAAAGTGTATCTGTACGATTTTTCTACAAATAAACTTAGTACTTTGAGCGATCAGTGGATTGTTAATGATCCTATGAATGCCCACTTTTCTCCAGACGGAAAGCAAATTGTATTTATGGGCAAGCCTTCAGCTAACGACAACTGGGATATCTATTTGTGGTCGCTGGGTTCATCTGCTCAACCAATTAACTTAACAAAAGGAAATAAGAAGCGTGATGAAGATCCTAAGTTTTCTCCTGATGGAAAAAACCTTGTTTTTAAGCAGGATGGCAGAATGAAAATTATGGATCTTTCTACTTTTGGAATAACAGCTGTAGGTGAATCTTCATTAGAAGAATCTATGCCTTATTTTACCAGTGATGGTAAAAAGCTGGTTTACGCCATGTGCGATGGAGCAAACTCCGGTATCTACATGGTAAATGTAGATGGCGCCGAAAATAAAGCACTGGCTAATGCAGTAAATGTACAGGAATATTATCCAATTGTAAGAGATGCCGAAACTTATCTCTATTCAAGCTGGTACAGTGCGGGTAATGAAAATGATCAGATTTATATGGGCTATTTTAATGGTAAGGCTCCAACTTATTTGCCGTTTAATAAAAATAATGAGAACTATTCTGATGCTTATCCCTGCGGTTCCGAATATGTTATATTATCGAGTACCAGAAGTGGAACTATAGGAGGGTATGATCTTTATATTGCCCATATTACCAGTGGAAAAATATGGTCTTTAAATGCATACAATCCTAAAATCAATACTACTGTTAACGAACTTGGAGTAAGTTATTCGGCATTTTGATTTTAGGATTGCTAATGCATTATATTTTTATTGAAAGAGGATCTTAAATTTTAGGCTCCCATCCCTTTTCATATGTACGGCCCCATAGTTTTTGGGCTTCTTTGTCGCCCACGATGTGGCCGTTTTTAGGATCAATTTTTAAGTCTCTATTAACTCGCCATGATATATTTGCTAATTGCATGGCAACTGTGCTTTTGTAACCCAATTCAACATCGCAATTAGGCCGTCTATTGTTTCTTATCGCATCTAAAAAATCTGCTATATGTAAACTATCCAATCCTAAACTTGGGCTGGCAGTGTTTCTTCCCTCTAATGATTCGCCACCTGATTTAGGTTTTACATCCTCAATTAATTTGCCTTGAAGATCATATATTTTGTAAGCATCATCCCCTGTATCGAGGCTTCCTTTTTCGCCATAAAAGATAATTCCACGTTCCTGACCTTCAACTTTTCTTCCGTTACAGCTTCTGTTTTCCCAAAGTAAAGTTACCTTGCCGGGATAATCTAAAGTCGCTATTTGAGTGTCTGGGGTCTGCCAATCATCATTGAATTGGTATCTGCCACCGGACGAGCTAACGCGAGTTGGGAAATCTACTCCCAAACCCCAGCGAGCAACGTCAACTTCATGAGTTCCATTGTTTAATGCCTCGCCTGTTCCCCAATGCCAGAACCAGTGCCAGTTGTAATGGATTAGACCTTCTTTGTAATCAACACGAGGAGCTGGGCCCTGCCATAAATCATAGTCTAACCAGTCGGGCACATTACCAGGTTTTAAAAATGTTTCCTTTCTTGTGTTTGTATACCAGGTTTTAGCCATGTAGACGCGACCAATTACCCCTTGATGGAGTCGTTCGATTCCTTTAGTAAGGGTAGGAGCAGAGCGGCGCTGTGCACCCATTTGTACTATTCTATTGTATTTCCTGGCTGCGGCAACAGCCATTTCACCTTCTCTTGGGTTATGGCTTAAAGGTTTTTCTACATAAACATGTTTCCCTGCCTGGCAAGCCATAATGGTTAGTGGGGCATGCCAATGATCAGGTGTTGCCGTATATATTGCATCAACTGATTTATCTTCTAAAACTTTACGCAAGTCTTTTTCAGATTTGGGCGTGGTGGTTTGCCCAGCCTTCATTATTGTGTTTATTGCATTAGGAATTGCTCGTTTGTCTACGTCACAAACGGTAACTACCTGTGTGTTTTTTTGTTGGGCGATAGTGCCACCCATGCTATTGCCACGACTATTAACTCCGATAGTTGCTACGTTTATTCTATCATTTGCTCCGATAATATTTCTATAGCTTTTGGCGCTAAAGCCTGATGCAGTTCCGCCGAATATGCTATTCCCAACAGATAACGCTGCGGTGCCGATACCTATCTTTTTTATAAAGTCTCTTCTTGAATTGTTGCTCATGGTTTATTTATGGTTATAAAATAAATTTAGTGAAACAATTCCTATATCAAGAAGGAATATTTGGTTGATCAAGAGCGGATATAAATATGTTACATCAAGAACGCTCTAAAAAAACAAATCCGAATGACCACTTCTGGTTCATTCGGATTTGCTAATTTATATTTTTTAAGTTTTATCCTTTATGATCTTCAACCCATTTTCTGGCGTTCACAAAAGCTTCCATCCAAGGTGTAACTTCATCTTTACGTCCTTTTGGATAATTTGCCCAATGCCATTGGAACAATGAACGCTCAATGTGAGGCATCATTACCAGGTGACGACCAGACTCATCACACATCATTGCTGTGTTGTAATCAGATCCGTTTGGACTAGCTGGATAAGTTTCATAAGCATATTTAGCTACGATTTGGTATTTATCCTCTGCGTAAGGTAACTGGAATCTACCTTCACCATGTGAAACCCAAACACCCAATGTAGCGCCTGCTAACGTAGAAAGCATTACCGAATTGTTTTCTTGTAAGGTTAATGAAGTAAATATACTTTCGTGTTTACCACTTTGGTTATGCAACATTTTTGGTTTCTCTGCATGGTCTTTATTAATCAGGCCAAGCTCAACAAAAAGCTGACAACCATTACAAATTCCTACAGATAAAGTATCTGGTCTGCTAAAGAAGTTTTCAAGAGCAATTTTAGCTTTTTCATTGTACATGAAAGCTCCTGCCCATCCTTTTGCTGATCCTAAAACGTCAGAGTTAGAGAAACCACCAACAGCACCAATGAATTGAATGTCTTCTAAAGTCTCTCTTCCAGAGATAAGGTCGGTCATGTGAACATCCTTAACATCAAAACCGGCAAGGTACATGGCATTAGCAACTTCACGTTCTGAGTTACTTCCTTTTTCACGGATAATAGCTGCTTTTGGTCTTGGTTTTGAAGCATCTAAAACTGGCTTCTTGCCGTCAAATTGTGCAGGGAAGTTAAAGTTAAGTACGTGGTTTTTATAGTTGTCAAAGCGTTCTTTTGCTTTTACAGGTCCACTTTGCTTTTTATCTAATAGATAAGAAGTTTTGAACCATACATCACGTAAGTGATCAATGTCAAAAGATAACTCATCTAAATTGTTTTTTAGCTGTAAGCTGGCTGTTGAAGTAACTTCACCGATTTTGTGATAAGCAACGCCATTTGCAGAAAGGATAGCTTCAGCATCCGCAGTTGCCTGGAATACGATACCGATGTTTTCAGCAAAAAGTAACTTGATGATGTCTTGCTCACCTAGAGAAGAAAAATCTAAAGATGCGCCAAGATCACGATCAGCAAAGCAAAGCTCTAATAAAGTAGTGATTAAACCACCGCTACCTATATCATGTCCTGCTTGTATTTTCTCCGTTTTTATTAATTCCTGAAGTGTGTTGAATGTATTTTTAAGTTGATCTGCGTTTTTAACATCTGGAGTTTCGTTGCCAATTCTGTTTAAGATTTGTGCAAATGAAGAACCACCAAGTTTATAGGTATCATCAGATAAGTTGATGTAGTAAATTGAACCACCATCTTTTTGTAAAACAGGTTCAACAACTTTAGTGATGTCATTGCAATTTCCTGCCGCTGATATAATCACAGTACCAGGAGCAATAACCTCATCGTTCTTGTATTTTTGCTTCATAGACAGGGAATCTTTACCCGTTGGGATATTGATTCCTAAGCTGATTGCGAAATCAGAACAAGCTTTTACCGCTTCATATAACCTGGCATCTTCACCTTCATTTTTACAAGCCCACATCCAGTTGGCTGAAAGCGAAACGCTTTTAAGCCCATCTTTTAATGGTGCCCAAACAAGATTAGAAAGAGATTCAGCAATAGCAATACGACTTCCTGCTGCCGGATCAATTAATGCAGATAGAGGAGCGTGGCCTACTGAAGTAGCAATACCTTCTTTTCCTTGGAAGTCTAATGCCATCACACCGCAGTTGTTTAGCGGTAATTGTAATGGACCAGCACATTGTTGCTTAGCAACACGACCACCTACACAACGGTCTACTTTGTTCGTTAACCAGTCTTTAGAAGCAACTGCTTCCAATTGTAAAACTTGCTCCAGATAAGTATTTAACTGAGCTTTATCATAAGTAACTGGTTGGTATTTTCTATCGATGGTTTTATCATCCATTACTACTTTTGGAGAACTGCCGAACATGTCTTTCAGTTCTAAGTCCATTGGTTTAGCACCAGTAGTCGCAGATTCAAAAGTAAAGCGGTGATCGCCTGTAACTGTACCTACAGTATACATTGGAGAACGTTCACGATCTGCAATTTTTTGAAGTGTTTCTATATGTTCTTGTCCGATTACCAGACCCATACGTTCCTGAGATTCGTTACCGATAATCTCTTTTGCTGAAAGGGTAGGATCTCCGACAGGTAATTTGTCAAGATCAATTTTTCCGCCGGTTTCTTCAACCAATTCAGAAAGACAGTTTAAGTGACCACCAGCACCGTGATCATGTATAGATACGATACTGTTATGCTCGCTTTCTACCATGCCACGCACAGCATTTGCTGCTCTTTTTTGCATTTCAGGATTAGATCTCTGAATGGCATTTAGTTCGATTCCACTACCTAAAGCACCGGTATCAGCAGATGATACTGCAGCACCACCCATACCAATTCTATAGTTTTCTCCACCAAGAACTACAATTTTATCACCTTCAGAAGGTTTTTGTTTCTTAGCCTGGCTAGCTTTACCGTAACCAACACCACCTGCAAGCATGATTACTTTGTCGAAACCAAGTTTACGACCGTCTTCTTCGTGCTCAAAAGTAAGTACAGATCCAGTGATTAGTGGCTGACCGAATTTATTTCCAAAATCAGTTGCTCCATTCGAAGCTTTAATTAGAATATCCATCGGAGTTTGGTATAACCATTCTCTTTCTTCAACACCTTTTTCCCAAGGGCGATTATCTTCTAATCTTGATAAGGCAGTCATGTAAACCGCAGTACCAGCTAAAGGCAATGAGCCTTGTCCACCTGCAAGTCTATCTCTGATTTCACCACCTGATCCTGTGGCGGCACCATTAAATGGTTCAACAGTTGTTGGGAAATTGTGTGTTTCTGCTTTTACAGAAATTACTGATTCGAAATCGCTGATTGCATAGTAATCAGGTATGTCTGCACGTTTAGGTGCAAATTGCTGAACTATCGGGCCTTTAATAAAGGCAACATTGTCTTTATATGCAGAAACGATATCGTTAGGGTTTTCTTCTGATGTTTTACGGATCAGTTTAAAAAGTGAGGTTGGTTGCTCTACGCCGTCTATAACGAATTTACCATTAAAGATTTTGTGACGACAGTGCTCTGAGTTTACCTGAGAAAAACCAAATACTTCTGAATCTGTAAGTGCTCTTCCAAGTCTTTTAGAAAGACCATCTAAATAACCTACTTCATCATCACTTAGTGATAAACCTTCCTGTTTATTGTAAGCAGCGATGTCGCTAACCTCAATAATAGGTTCCGGTTGTATGTTAATTGTATATATATCCTGATTAAGTTCCTTATATTTTTGAGATAACATTGGATCAAAGTCAGAAAAGTTCTCTTCAACTTTATGGAATTCTTCAATCCTGATGATTCCTTCGATGGCCATGTTTTGCGTAATCTCTACTGCATTAGTGCTCCAAGGAGTTACCATTGCTGCTCGAGGTCCAACAAAAAAATCTGCTAATACGGTTTCTTGCTTTAATTTTGCACCGCCAAACAGCCATTCTAGTTTTGTAATATCAGTATCGGATAAGTTTTGCGCGGTTTGTAAAGCGAAAACTGTATTGGATTGATTGGAGAAGAAATAAATCATTGTAGTGTTTTGAGCCGCAAATTTAGCGTTAAAATTTTAAAACCGCGAGGGTAGAATGTAATATATTCGCAGAAGCGTATGGGAAGTATTTTTAAATTTAAGCAGTTTGAGGTAAATCAGGCCGGTTGTGCCATGAAAATTAACACTGATGGGGTATTGTTAGGTGCAATTGTTCAAAAAAATGACGCTAAACAAATACTCGATATTGGCACTGGAACAGGTGTTATTGCCTTAATGTTGGCGCAACGTTTTCCAAATGCATTGGTTGATGCGGTTGAAATTGATGAGTCGGCGGCATTGGCTGCTTCTGCTAATTTCAGTAATTCAGATTTTTCTGAAAGGGTTAAGGCTCATCATTTTCCTATAGCCTTATATAATACTGATGTTAAATACGATCTGATTGTTTCCAATCCTCCTTATTTTGTGAATGATCTTAAGAATCCGGAGCAAAGAAAAGGTATAGCCAGACATGCCGATGAGAACTTTTTTGAGTTACTGTTGTTAAAAACTTCAGAACTATTGGCTGATGATGGGTGTATCTGGTTAATACTTCCGGTTAAGCAGGCTGAGTTTGTGGTGGAACGGGCTTCGGCGTTTAATTTAGCCCTTGGCGAAAGAATAAATGTTTGCTCTGATGAAAGTAAGCCTGTTTTTCGTCATATCATTTGCTTGCAGCGAAGGGTAGTTGAGACAAAAGTGAGTAACTTTTTTATTTACGAGTCGGAGAAAGTATATACTTCCGACTATAAACGATTACTTAAAGATTTCTTGCTGGCTTTTTAGTCGTATAAATATCATTATACATAGCTTTGTTTGATACATACTAATTTGTTTGATTCATATTAAGAACATATACTTTGACTAAGATAGGCTTGATTTCTGATACGCATGGATTTTTGGATCCTGCGGTTTTTAAACACTTTGTGGATTGCGATGAAATATGGCATGCAGGCGACTTTGGAGATAATGTTGCAGAAGAGCTCGCTGCCTTTAAACCACTACGTGGTGTTTATGGAAATATCGATGGTAAAGAGATTAGGAGTGTTTATCCGGAGCACTTGCGTTTCAACTGTGAAAAGCTTGATGTTTGGATGACTCATATCGGCGGATATCCTGGTAAATATGCTCCTAATGTTAAGGGTGAAATATACACTAAGCCTCCAAAATTATTTATCACGGGACATTCGCATATTTTGAAGGTGATGTACGACAAGAAAATCGATTGTTTGCATATAAATCCAGGTGCAGCAGGAAATTCGGGCTGGCACAAGGTTAAAACTTTAATTAGATTTAGTGTTTCTGACGAAAAAATACATAACTTAGAGGCTATAGAAATAGGTAATAGATAACGTATTAAATACACTAAGTATATGTCAGGCATAAAAACACTGGGGCAGTTTATCATCGAAAAACAGGCCGATTTTCCCTATGCAAAAGGTGAGCTTTCAAGACTACTGAGAGACATTGGTATCGCCTCCAAAATTGTGAACCGGGAAGTGAATAAAGCAGGTCTGGTTGATATATTGGGAGCTGCCGGAACTATGAATATTCAGGGAGAGGGGCAGCAGAAGCTGGATGTGTATGCAAATACTCAATTTATAAGTGCCTTGACCAGTGGTGGCGAATGTTGTATTGTTGCAACTGAAGAAGAGGATGAGTTTGTGAAAATTGACTCTCCGGTATCTAAAAATGCTAAATACATTGTATGTATTGATCCACTTGACGGCTCTTCAAATATTGATTGCAATGTAGCAGTAGGAACTATTTTTTCAATTTATAGAAGAAAATCGACAAAGGGGGAAGCTACCCTGCATGATGTTTTGCAAAAAGGAACAGAGCAGGTGGCTGCTGGTTATGTGATTTATGGATCATCAACTATGCTGGTGTACACAACCGGTAAAGGAGTAAACGGTTTTACTTTAGATCCTTCTATTGGGGAGTTTTGCTTATCCCATCCAAATATGAAAATACCTCCAAATGGAAATATCTATTCCTTAAATGAAGGGAATTATGTGCATTTCCCTGAAGGGGTAAAGAAATACCTGAAATATGTACAGGTAGAAGATGAGTCTACCAATAGGCCATATACATCAAGATATATTGGTTCTATGGTGGCCGATATTCATCGTAATTTAATAAAGGGGGGCATTTATATATATCCTACCACCGCGCGTTCTCCCAAAGGAAAATTAAGGCTGTTGTATGAGTGTAATCCGATGGCTTTTATAGTTGAGCAGGCTGGGGGAGTGGCTTCTGATGGTTTTAATAGGATATTAGAAATAGAACCAACGGAATTACATCAGCGTACCGCTATATTTATTGGGTCTGAACACATGGTACATGTAGCAGAATCGTTAATGATGGAATATTCTTCCGATAGGAAGTCTAGCTCGCGGTATATCTCTGGGGTTGAGGATAAATTGGAGCAAATGGGGGTTGTTGGGGGTATCGACTAATAGATGTTTTTTGTATGTTTGTGTATACCAAATTAAACCACAAACATGTTGAAACCCAATTCCATTAAATTATTTAAGGGCGGCTTATTGCTTGCTTCCATTTTTTTTAGCGCTGTAACACAGGCTAAAGTAGTCTTACCAACTGTATTTAGTGATAACATGGTCTTTCAGCAGAAAACCAATGTTGCGATCTGGGGAAATGCTGATGTAGGAAAAACTGTAACAGTTATTTCTACCTGGAATAATAAAACTTATACCAGTAAAGCAGGTCAGGATGGAAAGTTTAAGGTAGTGTTGCCTACTCCTTCGTATGGCGGACCTTATAATATTACCATTTCTGATGGGGAGGTTACGAAATTAAATAATGTGTTGGTTGGTGATGTATGGGTTTGCTCAGGTCAGTCTAACATGGAAATGCCATTGGCAGGATGGGGAAAAATCGATAATTATGAACAGGAAATAAAGGATGCAAATTATCCAAAAATCAGACTATTGCAAGCCGTTCATGTAACCAGCAACACGCTATTAGATGATGCTAAAGTTGATAATGGTGGCTGGCAGGAATGTACTCCGCAATATGTTGCAGGGTTTTCTTCTGTAGCTTACTTTTTTGCTCGTGAGATCAATAAAAAAACAGGTATTCCAATTGGTTTAATTCATACTTCATGGGGTGGTACCATCGCTGAGGCCTGGACTAGCGCAACTACACTTAAAACTATCCCTGATTTTGTAGAAGCGGTAAAAACAATTGAAAATGCAAGTAATGATGGTTCTGACTTTAAAGAAAAATTAGCTGCCTGGAACAAATCGGTGCTTGATAAAGATGCAGGTATAGTTGGTGGTAAACCGGCATGGTTGGCTGCTTCGCTTGATGTTTCATCATGGAAAACTATGTCGCTGCCGACATTATGGGAGGGCGCCGGATTGTCGGATTTCGATGGTGTTGTTTGGTTTAGAAAAAACATTACTATTCCTCAATCTTGGACAGGTAAAGATTTAAAAATTAATTTGGGTACTATTGACGATAACGATGTTACTTATTTTGATGGTGAAAAGGTAGGTCAAACTGAGGGGGTTGGTGTACCGCGTATTTATACTATTCCTGGAAATAAAGTAAAGGCAGGAACATTTGCATTGGTTTTGAGGGTGTTCGATACTGGCGGTGCTGGTGGTGTTTTTGGAGATAAAAATATAATGGCTCTTATTTCTGGAGGCGGCGAAAGGTTGTCGCTTGATGGCGAATGGCAACATAAAGTAGGGTTAAATTTGAAAGATGTGGCGCCTATGCCTACTTCAAATGATGGGCCTAACAGAACTACTGTATTGTACAATGCCATGATTAATCCCTATCTGCAATTTCCAATTAAAGGAGCCATCTGGTATCAGGGAGAAAGCAATGCTGGTCGTGCAAATCAGTACCGTACACTTTTTCCTGCTATGATTAAGGATTGGAGAAAAAGCTGGAATCAGCCGAATTTCCCATTTTACTTTGTTCAACTCGCTAATTATATGCCAGTTGAAGCACAGCCTGTAGCTACTGAGTGGGCTGAATTGAGAGATGCACAGCGTGAAACGCTTTCGTTGCCAAACACTGGGATGGCTGTTTCTATTGATATCGGCGATGCGGTAGATATTCACCCAAAAAACAAACAAGATGTTGGTAAGAGGTTGGCATTTATAGCCCTTGCTAAAGATTATGGAGTTAGAATTCCTTATAGCGGTCCAATATATCAGTCTCAAAAAATTGATGGTGCGGCTATTAATTTAACTTTTAAAGCCGCTGATGGTGGTTTAAAGGCTAAGGATGGCGCTGAACTGAAAGGTTTTGCTATTGCAGGCTCGGATCAGAAATTTCATTGGGCTAAAGCTGTAGTAAAAGGAAATCAAGTGATTGTTAGTAGTCCTGATGTAGCTAATCCGGTTGCCGTAAGGTATGCCTGGGCCAATAACCCGGTATGTAATTTTGTTAATGGTGCTGGGCTTCCGGCTTCGCCGTTTAGAACCGATAGCTGGCCTGAAATCACTTTAGGTAGAAAATAAAATAATTCAGAATTACGACTGCGTAAATAAAGAGCCTGTATCATTGATCAGGCTCTTTTTATATCTGTCTGACATCAGTTTGTATACCGCCTAAAAAGAGAGTGTAATTAGGCAATAGTCTAACAAAGTCTGACCTGAGTCTGAGGTGGGTCTGAGTTGAGTCTAAGGTGAAATAGTTACCGTTCATAAAATCAATAGTCTGTTTTATGAGCAATCAGGGTTAAGTAATCACTTTTTTATTAAAAAAATTTGATGCTATAAAATTAATATGTAACTATGTATGTACAAACATTTCATGAATAGGCTCAGTCAAAAGGTAAGATAGCAAAAAACAATTACTTTTTGGTTTACTATCTTCGGTTTAAAATGTGAGAAAACTGAAGAGATTGTAGCTTTATGAACATGAAAGCGTTTGTGCTTTTAATGCACTGCCAATAGTTTTAATATTTTAACCAAGTATAATACAACACACAAATGAAGATAAAAATGTTAGTGCTAACTTGTTTAAGTGCTTTTGCACTGAACAATAACACCAATGGGCAGACGGCCTTGTCTGCCGATGCTGCTAAAAGGATTGAAGCGATTAAGCCTGCAGCAGATTCAGTAAAGGACATGGCAGAAACATTAATTAAAAAAGGTTTTACTGCCGGTGATGGTTACGGTGAGGTATGGATAAGAGATCTCAATACCTTTTTAACCGTTGCCTGTAAAGTAAACGACAAAGACCTTATAAAGAAACACCTGATTACCTTCTTCCAATTTCAGCAACCTGACGGTGGAATATTAGATGGCTATATCCCAGTAAAAACAGGAGGTGTTCCATATAATTTTTATCATTCTGCACTTGCGCCAAACTACGCAGGACATAAAAATACAGTAGAAACAGATCAGGAGACTTCTCTTGTGCAAGCAATAGCTAAATATATAGGAGGTACAGGTGATAAATCCATCCTTAAGGATACTGTTGCAGGTGCATCTGTACAGAAACATCTGGAAGAAGCTATGCAATTTTTGCTTACCAAACGTTTCGAAAAAAAATATGGATTGGTATGGGGCGCAACAACTGTAGATTGGGGAGATGTTCAACCAGAGCATGATTGGGGCGTTGTTTTAGATTCTAACTCTCACAGAACCATCGATATTTATGATAATGCGATGTTCATTATTGCCATAAACGATTTTTTAAGCATGGCCGACCTTTCGCCAAAATCACTAAAATATTGGAAAGGCATCAAAACCAGCATAGCAACAAACATTCGTAAACACCTTTGGGATAAAGCTCAGCAGAAATATATACCACATATTTATTTGAACGGCTCGCCATTTCCTTCGTCATTCAATGAATCAGAAATTTATTACCATGGTGGGACTGCAATTGCTATTGAAGCCGGCCTATTAAGTAAGGAAGAGGTAAAAACTGCCTATAAAAAGATGCAGGAAAATGTGAAGAAAGCCAATGCAGCTACGATTGGTTTAACCATATATCCAGTGTATCCTCAAGGTTTTTTTAAGAATAAAGGTATGGGGCCATATTCTTATCAGAATGGTGGAGATTGGACCTGGTTTGGAGGACGAATGGTGTCTCAACTTATCCGTTACAATCTTATTGATGAGGCTTGCGCGGCAATGGAACCAATGTTGGATCGTGTAATAAAAAACAAAGGGTTTTATGAGTGGTACACACCGGATAATAAGCCTCAAGGCTCATCTAGTTTTAGGGGAGAGGCTGGTGTTTTATGGAGTGCAATTACTGAGCTTGAACAAAAAACAAAAAAATAATTTTAACTGCAAATGATGAGTAACTACCGCAACAACCTAAAGATATTATTACTGATGACGTTCTTAAGTGTCGCGGTAGAGCCACTGCTTGCACAGAAAAAAGTGATCTGGGAGATTGGGGTTTCAGACAATAAGAATGGAGATATGGCGCTTGCTCCTTCGGGGTATAAGCACTTTCTAGATCATGATTTTGGATGGGAAGATCGGTTTTTCCTTATTGGTTTTTCTAAATCGGATAAGGATTGGCCATATGTTTTGCCTGGCCCAAAAGATGGTTGGGGAGGTACAGGCGGTACTTCGGGTTTAAGAACTAACTCTGCAAACATACTTTTCGGACTAGCAAATCAGCCTTCTAAAGGGCAATGGAATTTCGTTATTGATTTGATGGGCTATCAGGGCGATTTACCACCAATGCTTAAAGTGATCATTAATGGTAAAGCTTTTGTAAAACAGTTGCCAAAATATAAATCTGGTCGCGTTGTTGAAGGTGATCTGAATGATGCAAAAGAATATAAAATAGAAATTCCGGTTCAACCGGGGATGCTCCGTAAAGGCGGGAATGAAATTGTGCTAACTACACTGGAAGGCTCCTGGATGGTATTTGATCAGGTAAGATTGGAAGGTCCTCAAAATACAGTGTTGGTTAATAGTAAAGACGTTTTTTTAAGGAATGTAAAGGCCGCTGAATACGAGCTAACGCTGAATGGTAAACAGGTTCAACCACTACTGGTAGATGCGGAGCATCTTTCAGGAAATCCTGAACTTAGTGTTAAACTGGACGGAAAACTATTGTTTAAGCAGAAGTTGGATACGTCCAGATATCAATTTGAAGTTCCAATGCCAGCTGTAATTGCTGCAAAACAAAGTAATTATGAGGTTTTTAGTAACGGAGTGCTGTTGGAACGTGGAACAGTTAAGAGATCAAAAAAACAACAATTTACTTCGGCCGACTACGTAAACACGACAATGGGTACTGCCCATTCACGCTGGATGATTGCTCCAGGGCCATGGATGCCCTTTAGTATGGTGAAATTGAGTCCCGATAATCAGAACGCAGGATGGAGTAGTGGCTATGATCCTACTTTTGAAAGCGTTGGCGTTTTTAGTCACATTCATGAGTGGACAATGGCTGGTTTGGGTATGTTACCCGTTAACGGGCCTTTAAAAACTAAGGTTGGTGATGAGCGTAAAGGGGAAGATGGCTACCGATCTAAAATTGATAAATCGACAGAAGAAGCTCCTTTAGGTTATTACAAAGTAATGCTTACTGATTATAATATCAAAGCCGAGTTAACGGCTACAACCAGATGTGGTTTTCAGCGATACACTTATCCAAAGGCTGAAAATTCGAGGGTAATGATTGATCTGCAAATTCCTGCTGAATATACTTATCAATTGAAGGATGTTTCGTTAAGAAAAGTAAGCGATTATAGGATTGAAGGTTTTACGAGGCAGTTTACACCTAATGCCTGGTCTGGTGATGTTAATCAGGATTATAAAGTTCACTTTGTGATTGAATTTGATCAGCCCATTAAAAAATTTGGTACCTGGTTAAATGATGATGTGAGTGATAAGGATATTGTAAATGCTGGCACAGTTAAGGATGCCGGAGCGTATGTGGAATTTGATACCAGAAAGAATCAAGTAGTTCAAACGCGTACCGGTATTTCGTTGGTTAGTATAGAAAATGCCTCCCAAAATTTACAGGAAGAAGTGACAAAGCCTTATGGTTGGAGCTTCGATAAAGTTAGAAAAGGACAACATGAAGCATGGGATAAACTAATGGGCCGTTTAACAATTGCTACTAGTGATAGACGTGAGAAAGTAAGATTTTACAGTAATATGTATCGTGCATTGGCTAGTCGTAACACCTGGAGTGATCTGGATGGCAGTTGGGTTGATGCCACACAGAAGATCCAAAAACTTAAAGATCCAAAGGCTTTAGCTTTAGGTTGTGATGCTTTTTGGAATACTTTCTGGAACTTAAATCAGTTTTGGAATTTGGTTACTCCAGAGTGGTCGTCTAAATGGGTTAAATCTCAATTGGCGATGTATGATGCTAATGGCTGGCTCGCCAAAGGTCCAGCAGGGATGAATTATGTGCCAGTAATGGTTGCCGAGCATGAAATTCCTTTAATAGTTGGAGCATACCAAATGGGTATTCGCGATTTTGATGCTCAAAAAGCTTTCGAGGCTGTTTATAAAATGCAGACTACACCGGCACAAAAGGTAGGGTTAGGCTTTGCCGGAAATAGAGATCTTGTGCCTTACTTAAAACATAAATATGTGCCATATGATCAGGGGAGATTCTCAAATACATTGGAGTATTCATACGATGACTGGACGGTATCGCAGTTTGCAAAAGCATTAGGGGAAAAAGATGCTGCAGAAGAGTTTGCACTTCGTGGTAATTATTGGAAAAATGCAATTGATAAGGAAACAGGATATGCGCGTATGCGTAAATCAGATGGCAGCTGGTTCCCTGATTTTGATCCATTTAAGTCGGGTGCCAATGAGCAATATGTAGAAGGAAATGCATGGCAATTAACTTATTTTGTACCACAGGACGTGCCTGGTTTGGCTAAGGAAATTGGAGAGGATAAATTTATAGAACGCCTTCAATGGGGTTTTAAAGAAAGTGAGAAACTTCGGTTTAATGCTCCGGGAGATCAATACTGGGATTATCCTGTAATTCAGGGGAATCAACAGTCTATGCATTTTGCTTTTCTCTTTAACTGGGTAAAGAAACCTTGGCTTACGCAATATTGGAGTAGAGCAATTATAGATCGCTATTACGGATTTGATGTAGCTAATGCTTACCTGGGAGACGAGGATCAGGGACAGATGAGTGCATGGTTTATTATGGTATCTATGGGGCTTTTCCAAACTGACGGAGGATGCAGCACTGATCCTGTGTATGAAATTGGAAGCCCGCTTTTTTCGAACGTGACTATCGATCTGGGTGAGCAATATGGAAGGGGAAAAACATTTAGCATTGAAGCGCCAAATGTATCGAGAGCTAATAAGTTTGTGCAAAGTGCAACCCTTAATGGAAAGGTACTGAGCTCATTTAAGTTTCCCGCATCGGAACTGCTTAAAGGTGGTAAGTTAGTGTTAAAGATGGGAGCAAGCCCCAATAAAAATTGGGGCTTATAATTTAACCTCTTCTGCTTTCAACGGTATATACAAAGCTATCGGCTTTGTAATACCCTAAGTTATATTCAATAGGACGGTCTGCCTGATCGTAAACAAATCGTTTACGGAATAATATTGGGCTTCCAGGTTCTGTTTCAAGTTTTGCTGCAATGAATTTATCGGCTGCTTTTGCACTGATCTCTTCTTTGGATAATTCAGAAATGATGTTGTAATCAGCTTGTAGTATATCGTACAGGGGTCTTTTGAAATCTTCTTCACCTGTTAGTCCTGTGCGTGGGTGGAAATAGGAAACGAAATATACAAACGGCCCCTCAGGTCTGCCTCTTAAGCGTTCGAGCTTTAGTATTTTCTGGTCTGTTTTTATGTTAAAGAAATTGGCAATCACCTCCTCAGGATAAATCCAGCTTACATGCAATTCAAAGTTCTTGATTGGAATACCTCTGGCTTTCATTTCTTGCGAGAAACTTAGCCAGTTTACAGATTTAGAGCTAATCATTGCATCTGCTACTTTGGTTCCAACTCCTTTCTTACGGATGAGCAAGCCTTCATAAACCAGCTTGTTTAATGCTTGCCTAAGGGTAGTGCGGGAAATGGCCAGCTGATTGGCAAGATCTATTTCATTAGGTAGTAATTTTCCATTTTGAAATTGAGGATCTGCTATCATTCTACGCAGCAATTCTTCTGCCTGTATATGCAGAGGAACAGGGCTTTTATGATTGAGTGCTATTTTCATATTTTATGCGTCTTTTTAGGTTACCCTTCAGGTATTTTTTCTCTATTGCAATATTATGAAAATATATTTGTATTGGATTATTAAATCACTATGTTTGTACATATTAAATTCAACAGTTGAGCTTTTTAATGATTTTATGGCTTATTGATTGTTTTAAAGCTGCTTCTGTTGATTTATATGTTTATACATTTGTTGGGTATTAAATTAGTAAATTGTTGTGAAAAATATGATTGAAGCTTCTGAGGCTACTGAAAAAGATAAAATACAAGCAGGCAAAAGTATGAGTGAGTATAAATGGCGGAATAGTACGCAACCATTGTTGCAGCAACATGTGTATGAAGGTTCCAATATAGAAAGTGATTACAATCCAATCCCTTATCATAAACTAGGTAAGGGTAAAATATATAGTGGTTTTGGTAGTTTGGTGGCGTGGATCATTGAACAGAAAAATGTACTTATTGATGGGTATGGTGGAGTTTTTTTTAACGAAATCCAGCAAGAAGTTCAACAGAAGCTTGAAGAGAATGGCTTTTCTGTAAAGTGGCACTTTACGTCTGATTACTTTAAAAGTGAAACTGATGTAGAAGAAATGGTTAAACCATTTTTGGGTGGATCAGAAGATGTTTGGGGTTTTAAAACCAATCTTAATCTTAAAGATTTCTTTAAACTTGATGAGTTTTTAGCCCTTGAAAAAGACAATCAGGCAGATATTAATATTGTAATTGGCATTGGAGCTGGCTTACTAAATTGGGATGCTCCAGTAGTGTATTTTGATATCCCTAAAAATGAGATACAGTATCGTATGCGCGCCGGGTCAGTTAGTAATCTTGGAACTAGTGTTCAGGACAAGGCTTATAAAATGTACAAACGCTTTTACTTTGTTGATTGGGTAGTATTAAACAATTATAAAACCGAATTACTTGAAAAGATTGCTGTTATTGCGGATGGACAAAGAGTAGGTAGGCCAAATTGGCTGTTTAAAAGTGATCTTGTTGAAGGCTTACATAAACTTAGTCATTCTGTTTTACGTGCACGCCCCTGGTTTGAAAGCGGTTCGTGGGGAGGGCAATGGATGAAAGAACATCTTAATGGTTTAAATGCCAGTGAGGTTAATTATGCCTGGTCATTTGAACTAATTACTCCTGAGAATGGTGTGGTATTGGAAAGCGATGGAAACTTACTTGAAATACCCTTCGACCTTTTAATGACAATTGAATATCAGGCTATATTAGGTAAACATGCTGAACAGTTTGGTAACTATTTCCCGATCCGATTTGATTTTCTGGATACCTTTAAAGGAGGAAATCTATCTATTCAGTGTCATCCATCCAAATCATATATCAGAGAGAAATTCGGAGAAACCATTACTCAGGATGAAACCTATTATATTCTGGATTGCGAGCCTGGTGCAAAAGTCTACCTAGGCTTTCAGGAAGATATAGATCCTCAGGAATTCAGAACAGCACTAGAGGTTAGTCAACTTAAAAAACAAGAGATTTTGGTGGAGAAATATGTCCGTAGTTTCCCTTCACGCAAGCACGAATTGTTTTTAATTCCTAATGGCACTGTGCACAGCTCAGGTATAAACAATATGGTACTTGAAATTAGTGCAACCCCATATATTTTTACTTTTAAAATGTACGATTGGTTGGCGTTAGATCTTAATGGTCAACCAAGACCAATAAATATTGAGCATGCCTTCAATAACCTTAGGTTTGAGAGAAAAGGTGCATTAGTACCAAAAGAGCTGATTGCCAAACAAGTTTTATTTGATAGAGGCAACGATTGGGAAATTCTTCACTTGCCGACGCATAAAGAACATTTTTATGATGTTCACCGTATAGAGTTTGAGACGGAGGTAGTTATTGAAACAGAAGATAGGTGTCACGTACTGATGCTTGTAGAAGGTACTTCTATTTCTGTAGAGGTAGCAGAAAATGAGACCAGTAAATTTCATTATGCGGAAACCTTTATTATTCCTGCAGCAACTCAAAGATATAAACTGATAAACCACGGAAAAGGGAAAGCTAAAGTGATTAAAGCCTTTCTTAAAAATGATATTGAATTGTAAAAAATAATCCACCAAATAACCCCTAACCAAATATAAACCAAACAGTATGAATAATAATTATAAAACCTACCTGGGTTTAATAACCCTGGTCGCATCATTAGGAGGGCTACTTTTTGGCTTCGATATGGCGGTAATATCAGGAGTTTTACCTTTTGTTGAGAAGCAATTTACTTTGACACCATTACAGGAAGGTTGGTTTGTTTCTTCAGCACTAGTTGGTTGTATAGGAGGTGTGGCATTTTCAGGAGATTTAAGTGATAGACTTGGACGTAAGAAGCTGCTTTTTCTTTCTGCTGTTTTATTCCTTTTCTCAGCAGTGGGCTGTTCATTAGTAACGTCTCTCGATTGGCTAATTGCTTCCAGATTATTAGGTGGTATCGGCGTAGGTATTGCATCCATTGTGGTGCCGTTATATCTTTCAGAGATATCTCCGGCAGCTATTAGGGGTAGGTTGGTTACTTTTTATCAATTGGCTATTACTGTAGGGATTTTGTTGGCTTACATCACCAATTCTGTGCTGTTAAGCTATTCCGAGCACCATACTGCTACTGCTGGATTAATCGACCTTATTTATATTAAGGAAGTATGGCGAGGTATGTTTAGCATAGGAGGGGTGCTTGCTATATTGTTCTTGATTGGTTTATTCTTTGTGCCTGAAAGTCCACGATGGCTAATAAAGAAAGGGCGAAGTTTGGAAGGACTAGCTATTTTAAAAAGTATTAATAACGGCAAAGATGAAGCGGTAGAAGCAGCTTTAATTGGAGAAAAGCATGATGATAGCGGCTCTTATAAAGAATTGCTGTCGCCCAAATTGAGAAAGGCTATGTTGCTTGGTATTTTACTGCCTTTGTTTTCTCAATTAAGTGGTATAAATGCTATCATTTACTATGGCCCATCAATACTAAATGATGCGGGGATTGCCTTAAGTAATTCTTTTTTAGGACAGATCATTTTTGGAGTGGCTAATTTGGTGTTTACTTTTATTGCAATATGGAAAGTCGACGATTGGGGCAGGAGACCACTTTATCTTGTAGGTACCATCGGGGCCACCCTCAGTTTATTTGCTACAGGTTTTCTTTTTTATATGGGTTTAACAACAAGCATTTTCTTAATTATTAGTGTCACTCTTTTTCTCGCTTGTTTTGCATTTTCAATTGGTCCTTTAAAGTTTGTGGTTGCTTCAGAGATATTTCCAACGAACATTAGGGGTAAAGCATTAGGAGTAAGTATTATGGTAATGTGGGTTGCCGATACTATAATGGGGCAGGTTACTCCAATATTATTAAAGGAGGCAGGAACGCCAGCTACATTTTGGGTGTTTGCCTTTTTCTGTTTGATCGCATTTTTTATAGTGTATAAGTTGCTTCCTGAAACTAAAGGCAAATCATTGGAAGAAATAGAATCATTTTGGGATGAGAAGAAATCTTAATATTATAGTAACTGCTTTTTTAGCTGTCTTTGCATTTTCATCATGTAAGGTGAAGAAAGAGAGTGTATTGAAGTATGTAGATTCAGGGATTGGAACGGCGCACAGTCGCTGGTTCTTTTTTACCCCAGCTGCTCTGCCTCATGGTATGGCAAAATTAGCGCCATCAACTGATGGTCACTATGGAAATAAATCTGGTTGGGAGGCAGTGGGCTACGATACAAGGCATACTTCTATAGAAGGATTTGTTCATTTTCATGAATGGCAAATTGGTGGGGTTTCTTTTATGCCTGCAAACGGACCTTTAAAAGTGAAGTCAGGGGACCTGGAGGGAAAGGAGAATGGCTATCGTTCTCATTTTGATCATAAAAATGAAATAGCAGAGCCTGGTTATTACAAGGTTCTGCTAGATGATTATAACATTACAGCTGAGCTTACAGCGACCACACACGTTGGTTTTCATCGCTATACTTTTCCTAAAAATGATCAGTCGAGGATTATTCTTGATATTGGCAATAAACAAGGTGAAAGTGGCGAGGTAAGGGACGCGTCTGTTCGGATGATTGATGATACCCATTTTGAAGGTTTTGTAACTACTTATCCACTCTATATTAAGGGGTACGATCCAAAAGGTCAGATCACTATGTATTTTTGGGGCGAAACAAGTAAAAAGCCAATAAATGTAGGTTCATTTAATACGGAAGGTATTTCTCAGAATAGTGCTGCGGCCAAAGGTAAGGGTGCAGGTTTATTTCTTGAATATAAGACCGGAGATAAGGATGTTGTTGAGATGAAAGTGGGCTTGTCTTATACCTCAACAGAAAATGCAAAGAAGAATTTTACGGCAGAAGCTACAGGTATTTCCTTTGACCAAGCCAAGGTAAATGCTCAAAAAGTATGGGAGCGTGAGTTGGGTAAGATTTATGTTGAAGGAAAGGATAGGAATAACAAGGTGAAATTCTACACGGGGCTATTTCATGGCCTACTGGGTAGGGGGACGGCAAGCGATGTGAGTGGGACATTTCCTCAATATGGAGGTACAATAGGGCAGCTTCCGCTTGATGAAAAAGGAAGGCCTAAATATAATTTCTATAATACAGATGCTATTTGGGGAGCTTTTTGGAATCTCACACAGTTGTGGGCTCTGGCATATCCTGATAGGTATAAGGACTTTGTGCAAACTCATTTAGAGGTTTATAAACACAGGGGTTGGTTTGGCGATGGGATTGCAAATGGGCAATTTGCCTCAGGCGTAGGAACAAACTTTATTGGACTTACCATTGGTGCTGCTTATAATTTAGGAATCAGAGATTACGATGTAGATTTGGCCTATAAAGCTGTAAAAGCAAATGAATTGGAATGGGTTAACCGTAATCCTGGATCAGGAAAAATGGATACCAAGCAATTTATTGAACGCGGTTTTGTGCCATATGCTAAGGGGGAAACAGATTCTCTAGGCTCTAATTTTTCTGCATCACATACGCTGGAATATAGTTTTAGCGCTTTTGCTGCGGCACAAATGGCTAAAGCTTTAGGCAAGAAAGACGATTATCAAAACTTGATTGAAAGATCTAATGGTTGGAAACTAATATTTAATCCTAAAAATAAACTGATCCATCCTAAAAATGCTGACGGCTCTTTTATTGATAAGTTTGATCCTTATCAGCCATGGAGGGGGTTTCAGGAAGGAAATGCCTTTCAATACACTTTCTATGTCCCCCAAAATCCTGCGGGTTTAATAGCTGAAATTGGCAAGTCTGAATTTAACAATCGTTTAGATAGTATTTTTACCATTGCGCAAAAAAGTGGTTTTGGTGGAGGTAAAGAAATAGATGCATTTGCAGGGGTGAAATCAATGTATAATCATGGTAATCAACCTAATTTACAAGTTAGCTGGTTGTTTAACTTCTCCGGTAAACCTTGGCTTACTCAAAAATGGACAAGAGCGATCTGCGATGAGTTTTATGGCACAGAAACGATTCATGGCTATGGTTATGGACAAGATGAGGATCAAGGGCAATTAGGTTCATGGTATGTAATGTCAGCCTTGGGGTTATTTGATGTGAAAGGATTTACTGACCTCCGACCTATTATTGAATTGGGTAGTCCTCTTTTTGAAAGGACAACAATTGAATTGGGTAGCGAAAAACGTTTGATAATAGAAACAAAAAACAACTCTACAGAAAACGTATATATACAGTCGGCCGAGTTTAATGGTAAACCGCTAAACAATTGCTGGCTATACAGAGATGAGTTGATGAAGGGCGGAAAAATGGTGTTGGTAATGGGCGCAAAGCCTAATGAGCAGTGGGGTGCAGATGTGCCACCTCCCTCGGCTCAATAGTTTTAAATTTTTAGCCACCCGGTAATACTCATCCTTGGTTGGTGGGTGAGTAATACCTCGTGCATAATTTCATTACTTTTAAAAAAGACGCCCTTTCTGTTTTGTGGTGATATATTTTGCAAATGATCATCATGATGGATACAGAGTTCGCCACCATCGGCAAATACCCAATCTGAATTTAAATAGATAATCATTGAGTACTTCCTGCTGTCGTTATTTTTGAACTGATCGAGGTGTTTTTTATAGAAACTGCCTTTTTCGTATAAGGTGTAATGAAATTCATAGCCTGTGATTCCTGTATAACATGTTTCATTTAAATGCTTTACAAAGTTGTCCATGAGTATAAAGAAAGCATTTTCACAAGGTGTATCATGATCTCTGTCGAGCCAGTAGATACGGTCGCCCCGTACTTCCGAATTATGTCTAATTATTTTGTCGTTTCCGGTTCCTGCCGAAAGAAGCATTTTGTTGCTGTAAAGGGAAATAAGGTTTTTCTTTAGATCGGCAGCAAGGCTTTCACTTAAAAAGTGATCGGCTATGCCTACTTGTTGGTCTATAAAAGAATCGATGAGGCAATTAAAGGTGTTTTCCAAAAAGGATGGGGTTAATACGAAAGTAAAACCGTATGCCGGTGAAGGTAGTCTTTTTAACCCTTGCTTGTAGCTAAATGTACCTCTTAGGCAGGGATTTATATTTTGGTTTCTTCAGAAATAATCCCGTACTTAATATATACTAAATTAAATCTCCTCTCAATGAGTTCTCAACTACAAAAACTTCGCGATGTTTGGTTGCAACCGCATAATGTAGGTATGGAAAGCACCGAACTGCCTCAATTAACTTTTGATGATCTAACGAATTCAATTATTAGCCCGGGCCCATTTTATTATTATGTTATTGATTTCTATGACATGTCTTTATCACATATTAGTCCTGGGATAAGAGATATTCATGGTTTTGATCCTGAAACCGTGACTTTTAATGATGTTCTTAATGCAATTCATCCTGAAGATGTGGAGTTTACCGCTCTGGCAGAATCCACTATAGCAAATTTTTTTCATAAGAATATTAAAAGGGAAAAGCTGTTGAAATATAAAAAGGTGTACAATTTAAGGGGGCGACTTGGTAATGGAGATTATGCCTTAATTAATCACCAGGCATTAATGCTCACATTAGATAGCAATGGGGGGTACGGTAAATGTCTTAATATTCACACAAGGATAGATCACTTGAGTAATTATAATACTTATCAGTACTCACTTTTGGGGATAAATGGTGAGCCATCCTATATGAATATTAATCCGGGAAGCACCATGCAGAATACCATGAAGTTTTCTAAACGGGAGATAGACATTATCAGGTGTATAAGCAATGGACTTAATAACAATGAAATTGCAGAAAAACTTTTTATTAGTGATTTAACTGTTAAAAAGCATCGCTGCAATATATTGAGCAAGTCTGATTGTAGAAATTCAGCACAATTGGTTAAGGCTTGTGTTTTGCAAGGTTTAATATAGGGTATGTAGTTTTAAAAAGTAGTTTCATTCAGTATTGGGTTTTTGCTTGCATTAACCTGGTATGTAGTTATTTTATTTGTTTCGTCTATTTCAACGATTCTGTATCCTTTATATTTTGTGCCCCAATTACCGCCAAAATGGGCGTCAAAAAAATGGGGTAATTTGTTGGTGTAAAATACTGCGTCAAGGCTATGGTCGTGCCCATGAAAAACAGCTTTAACATTACTGTAACTGTGTAGGATACTTATTGTTTCAGCACAATCGACGAATGGACTTTCTGGTACCCAGGAATGTGGAGGGATATGTAAAACTACCAGCACAGTCTTTAAGTTTTTAAGTTTTTCGAGTTCTTGTTTTATAAAGTTTTTGTCAGGGCATAAATAAGCTCCTTTTGTATCTGAGGTATTAGCAAGAATAAAACCTATACCATTTTTTTCAAATGAGTAATTATCTTCGTAGCCAAAAACAGATTTCCAAAGGGCAGTATCTGCATGGTCGTGATTACCTGGGATAGCATAAAATGGTACTTTGAGTTTGTCAAAATAATTGGTTTTTACTTCAGAGAGTAGCTCAGGACGATCATGAACAAGGTCTCCATTAATGATCACAAAATCAAGTGGGTTTATATCATGGGCTTCATTAATCCATTGAACGATATTATCATGGTCTTTTTTATAATCCGTTCCCGGTTGACCATAATGACCGTCTGATGCAATTACAAAGCGAAGCTTCGCTTTTGCTCCCACAGGTAAGTTAGTATGCATTTTCGGTGTTAAAGCGGAAACACTTTTTGAAAGACCTGCTAGTAATATACTTGCGAGGCTACCTTTAAGGAAAATTCTTCTGTTCGACATAGTGAAACTTTAGAAATGTTATTTCTATTAAAAATAGCAATAATAAGGTTGTTGGAGTTAAGTAAATAAGATTTGAAGTTATGATTAGGTTAAATAATTAGTCTTCACAAAATCTTTACTTATAGTTGTTATAAAATTAAAGATACAAATATTAAACATTTGTTTAGTATTTGTATCTTTAAGGCGTGAGGTTTAATGTACTTCACACGAACCAAATCCCATGAAGCTAAAAATAACCATAATCTTCGCTCTCCTTATTTATCAGATAAATGCCAATGCTCAGGAACCTGCCTTTTATCTGAATTTTGATGATTTCAATTTTAAAGAGAACATTACTCAAAAAGACACGGCCTATTATGGGGTTGACCTGCAGCAATCGCAATATTCCAAAGGTTTGAGTGGAAAAGCGTTAGATCTTTCATCAAATGCAATTTTAAGAAGGCCGGTTAAACTGAGTAAAGGAGCTTTACCTCAGCTTGAGGGAAAGACATCATTTTCTGTGCAGATTTGGATAAAGACTTTGCCTAATGCTAAAATGGGAACCTCAATTATGGGGAATAAAATTGCTGATGACCTTTCAACTGTAGGATGGCAACTTTATACTCAGGAAAATGGTGCATGGGCATTAATCTTAAATGATGGAAAACAACGGTATGATTATAAACCAACTGCAGAAAGGCAGCGTATAAATGATGGTAAGTGGCATCAGATTGTTCTTAGTGTTCATCGTGAGAAACAAGAAGTCTGGCTATATTTAGATGGAAAGAATACAGCAATCTATAATACACCTGGTCTTGGTGGCTTTGGAACCCAACTTTCGACAGTTATAGGTGGTTCTGATGAAAAATGGGAGTATGGATCTAATGGCCAATGGAATGCTTTTAATGGTTTTATTGATGAAGTAAAAGTATGGAATGGTGTTATCTCAGCAAGTGAAGTAGAAAAGCAGTATTTACAGTTTTTTCCAAATACTATTGTAAAGGAGGAAGTATACGATCCTACTCATTTGAAAATATTCTCATGGAATATTTGGCATGGCGGACATAGATATGGACAAGCCGTTGGACTTGAACGCGTAATTGAAACCATTAAATCAAGCAATGCCGATATCATAGGATTAATAGAAACTTATGGCTCAGGAGAAACCATTGCTGATTCATTAGGATACTACTTTTATCTAATTAGCCCGAATCTTTCCATCATGAGTCGTTACCCGATAACCGAAACTATTAGGGAATTCCGTCCCAGTAATTTTGGTGGGGTAAAATTAAAGCTGGGTCCCAATAAGAAGTTGATCTATTTTAATACCTGGCTAAATTACTTGCCTGATGTTGATGCCAGCATTAGACAAAAGAATGAAAGTCCTCAGGAATTGATCCAGGATGAGGCTACTACCCGCCATGCCGAAATAAAGGAAATTCTAAAAAGGATTGATCCGTATCTTAAAAATACTGACAATTTACCTATAATTATGGGAGGGGATTTTAATATGGGATCTCACCTGGATTGGATAGAAGAAACTAAAGCTATTCATTATAACAGAGCTGTGGAATGGCCTGAAAGTAAGGAAATGTTAAAGGCAGGGTTTTCGGATAGTTACAGAGAATTGCATATTAATCCATTGTTGGATCCAGGATTAACCTGGGGGGGAAGAGCAGCGACCACAACAGGCCTTTATGGAGTAAGGGATAGAATCGACTTTATTTATTATAAAGGAAAGGATCTTAATCCTATTGAATCGAGGGTTGTTGATTATCATCCGGTAATGTTTCCTTCAGATCACGCAGCTGTAATGACGGTATTTCAATTAAAAAAATAAGAAATGGACAGAAAAGAATTTTTAAAAACAACAGGGTTAGCAGGTGGTACTTTGCTTTTTGCACGTTATCCTGAGTTAAGTCCGGTGGATAAAAAAATCAGGTTTGGAATGATCACTGACCTCCATCATGATATTATGCATGATGGTATAGAACGCTTGTCGACCTTTATTAAGGAAATGAATGCAGAGAAACCCAATTTTATTATACAAGGAGGAGATTTCTGTATACCTAAAAAAAGTAATGCTCCATTATTAGATGTTTGGAATCAATTTAATGGGCCTAAATATCATGTAATTGGCAATCATGATAATGATGGAGGATATACTCGTGATCAGGTGGTCGAGTTTTGGAATGCTAAAGCAAAATACTATTCATTTGATGCTAATGGATTTCATATTGTGGTTCTTGATGGGAATGAGCATAATGAAAGTGCCGACCGTCCAAAAGGATACGCACGTTATATTTCCCCGGTTCAATTAGAGTGGTTGAGAAAAGATCTTGATGAGACTTCTTTTTCAACAGTTATCTTTTGTCACCAAGGGTTAGATAATGATGCTGGTGGGCTTGAAAACGGCACCTTGCTACGATATACCCTGGAGAAAGCAAATGAAAAGGCTGGTAAGCAAAAGGTTATTCTGGTTATGAGCGGCCACCATCATCAGGATTATTACAATCACATCAATGGTATCCATTACGTGCAAATCAACAGTGCATCCTACCAGTGGCTTGGAGATAATTACAAAGAAATCCGTTATTCTGAGGAGGTTGATAAAGCGCATCCAAATCTCAAGTATACCGTGCCTTACAAAGATCCAATATGGGCAATGATTGAAATTGACCATAAAGGGAAAATCACGATTAAAGGTAAAAAGACTGTTTTTGTAGGTTCATCTCCGGAAAAACTAGGAGTAAAAATGGATGATTATATTTATCCTATTGTTCCCTATATTTCAGATAGGAAGCTTGGCTAACCTCAATAACTAAAATTTAACACACAAAATAACCAAATGAAAAGAAGAGATTTAATTAAATCACTTGGAGTTACAGTAGGGACTGTTGCATTGAGCAGTGTTGCAGAGGTATCAACTGCTGCTCAAGTAAAGAAAAAGAAAGTTTTAAAAGTTGCACATATCACTGATGTGCATATCAGGCCAGAACATAATGCGGTAGCCCGTTTTAAGAAATGTCTGGAAATGATTAAGAAAGACAAGGTAGATTTTATTCTTAACGGTGGAGATACTATTTACGCTGCGGATTACGACAACATTACTAAGGATAGGGTAGAGCAGCAATGGGCTTGTTGGAATGAAAGTGTCGAGGTGGTTAAAAATATTCCGATGTATCATGTGTTGGGAAATCATGATATGTGGTGGCAAGGTAAAGATGACGAGTTAGGAGGCAAAGCCGGAGTGTTAAAGATGCTGCGAATGGAGCATAACTATTACAGCTTTGATAAAAATGGTTGGCATTTTATTATGTTGGATAGTAATCATCCTACAAACCCGGGGATGCTTGATGATGAACAATGGAACTGGTTTGTAAAAGACGTAGAAAAGAATGCTAAGGATAGATCTACATTGATTATGTCGCATTATCCTTTACTGAGCTGTACAGGTATTGTAGATAATAAACCAGACATTAGAGGTCCATTTAAGGTTAGTGGAAGCTACAACCATCTGGATATTTTGAAGTTTATCGAGGTTTTTAACAAGAATAAGAACATTAAACTTTGTCTAAGTGGGCATATTCACTTGCTTGATAAAGTTTGGTATAATGATGTGACTTATCTGTGCAATGGTGCTACAAGTGGTTTCTGGTGGGAGCCCGGTGATGACGGTAAAAGTGCTTATAGGGAAACTGTACCTGGGTACTCTCTTTTAAATCTCTATGATGATGGGAGTTTTGAAAGTGAATATATTAAGTATGAGGCGGTTTAATATACCGCTTCAACTATTTCAGGATGCTGAGTTGATACTTTGAGTTTTATGCTATCCCCTTGAACAAGCTTTTGCTTCTTGTTGTCTATTTCTTTCATGAAGTATCTATTGTTGAGTTTGTAGCGAACTAAGGCGTAGCGACTGTAATAAGCGTAAAGTATAGGGAATTCACGCGTGTTTACAATTTCTACTTTTCCAGTAATCGTTAGGCCGTAATTTGTCAGTTGATGGTCAAGGTAGACTTTCTCAAGTTTACCTATTGCTACGGCAGATAGACCTAAGGTAATTAATATTACAAGAGGGAATAGGTGTTTGACCCAATTCATTTCGCTGGTGTCTATCCATAATCTTTTTAAAGCATTCAGTGTATGCCAGCTAATAATAAGGAGCATGCCGGCACTTGCTAAATTAACCCTATGGTATTGTTGAAAAATTCCAGCATAAATGCAAAGGATAATTACAATGCAATTTATGTAGGTCCAAATTGTTCTTTTTTTTGATGGAGGGGTGAGCTTTTTATATTCTTTCATTGATTCAGATTTAGGCTTTATCAACTAACCTGCTTTAGATTGTAAATAGTCATTTAGAAATAAACCTTGGATTTCATCCCATTGCTTCCAAAAAGAGCTGATGAAGTAAAAATGTTGATTAGGATCTTCTTTAGATATTAAAATATAAGTGTCTTTTGTTTTGAATGTATTAATTGATTTCTGCATTAAATTTTGAATACCCTTTTCATATTGATAGTTCTTTAAATATAGCCTGTAGTTCGGCGTTTCTTTTCCGAATGATTTATATCCGGTAAGGGTAATTATATCGTCCTCTATATCAATTTCCTTTATTAAGTGCTGATGAAGTTTTATCGCCTTGCGGAATACTCTAATGCTGAATGAAAGCGGAAAGAGGAAGAAGAGTACACAAAGAAAAATGGCGCCCCAATCAATAGTGTGGAATTTTTCAAGCATGAAAAGAACGCATAGTGCTAGAGATGCAATACACATGCCAATGAAAAGGATAAGGCTTTTCTTGATTTGATTCTTAATAAAGAGATCATCTTCTGTGGAGATTGAATAAGTATGAGTCACGTTAATAGTATTTGGTTAGCTTATGAAAGACAATATTTTTATAAGTTTAAGTTACTAATTTATTTTCATTAGACCATTCTTTCAGTTATTTAGTGAATTGTTTTAGTTATCTTGCTGTAAATTAGATGGTAGTTATATGTATTTTATTCTAGAATTACTTTTTGGTATTTTTCAGGGAGTGGCTTATTGGGAGGGAGTTGAAGGTAGAAAGGAAAATAAACAATCAACCTCAAATAAGTATGCTGCAATTGCGTTAGTTGCTGTGCTGTTATTGGTTGTTGTTCTAATTTGGAGGTATAATCCAGGACCACATACTACAATAATTGAAATGGTCTAATCAGGTTTTTTCTAACCTGCATATATGTTTTTTAAAATTCAAACACTCGCTGTGAGCTTCTTGTGCTTTTTGTATATTTAGCCAAAGTATTCCGTTATGAACAAAATCCTTTGGGTCATTTTTCTTTTAATCCCATTTTCATCAAGCCTAATTGCTCAACAAACCGATAAAGGTAAAGTCTCTGAAACCTTTTTGAATCCACTTCGTAAAGGAGCTGATCCATATGTTACAAAGCAAAATGGTAAGTATTATACCATTTTTAATGAAAAAGGAGGGTTTGCAGTTACGGAATCCAGATATCTAACCAAATTCGAAAAGAAAGAAGTAGTATGGACACCTCCTCAGGGCAAGTGGAATAGTTTTAACCTTTGGGCACCCGAAATCCATTACATTGATGGTAAATGGTATATTTATTATGCCGGCTCAGTCCACAACGGTGTACCTTTTTATGCTCAACGGACAGGGGTTCTGGAAAGCGATAACCCTTTTGGGCCTTATACTGATAAAGGAATGATTTACACCGGTGATGATCCTAATCAAAAGAAGGACAATTGCTGGGCTATCGATATGACTGTTTTGGAGTTGAATGGTAAAAAATATGCGGTTTGGTCTGGTTGGGAAACACTTCATGATCATCATGATGTAGACCAGAATCTTTATATTGCAGAAATGAAAAACCCCTGGACATTAGGGAGACGTGTGTTGTTATCGAGACCCGAACGTGAGTGGGAAAAGGGTGAGCATATCGTATTGCAAGAGGGACCTCAAATATTGAAACATAATGATGATGTATTTATCATCTACTCTACCCGCGGTTCCTGGACCGAGCACTATAAATTAGGACAGCTTCGTTTAACAAGTGGTAAAGATCCACTGAGCCCTCTTTCATGGGTTAAATCTGCTAAGCCTGTATTTCAAGGGACTGCTACTGTTCATGGGTTAGGACATGCAAGTATGACTACTTCACCTGATGATACTGAATATTGGATTTATTATCATTCTAAAGCTGCTTTGGATGGCGGTTGGGATAATAGAGAGGTGTACCTACAACAATTTACCTTTGGAAAGGATGGTAATCCCATTTTTGGTATACCAAAAGGCAGAGGCGAGATGAAGCGGCCTTCGGGAGAAAAAAAGATTGAACTAACTGAATCTAAAAACTTATAATTCAACTACCTCCAGCCACCGCCTAAGCTCCTATATAACGCTACTGTAGCTTGCAATTGTTGTAGCTTATCACTTATGTTGTTAAGTTGAGCGGCTAACAAACTTTGCTCAGAGGTTAAAACATCTGTGTAATTGGTAGCTGTAGTGTATTTTACCACTAGAGAAGTTCAAAATCTCTAGTAGTTTATTTTTTCAAAAGTTCAAATAGCTCGATATTGATATATATGGTTTCCTTCCAGACTTTTTTAGACTGTAATATTCCGATCTTTTCTAATCCGTTAAGGTATTTGGAAGCTGTTATCCTTGAAACCTTAAGTCTATCAATAACAAATTCTATTTTACAGTATGGTTGCTCAAATAACAACTCTAATAATTCCTTATTATATAGCTTCGATGCCTCTTCTTTTATTTTATTCTGTAATTTCAAAAAGAGCTGATTGATTGATTTAATCTGGTCAGTGGTTTGTTTAGAAGTTTCCTCTACAGCTTTTAGGATAAATAATATCCAATCCTCCCAATTGTCCTTTGTCTTAATTTCTCCAAGTAATCTATAATAATCAGGTTTATGTCTTATTATATAGTCGCTTAAATAAAGTACAGGACTATCTAAAAGCCCATGCAAGCACAAATAAAGAACATTAATAATTCTTCCGGTCCTGCCGTTACCATCATAAAATGGGTGTATGCTTTCAAACTGGTAATGTTGAACTGCCAGTTTAATCAATGGAGAAAGTACATCAGTTTCGTTTATATACTCCTCTAAGTTTTTCATTAATGCAAGGATTGTGTCGTAATCATCCGGTGGAGTGTAAATGACTTCACCAGTAACAGCATTTTTTAATGAGGTTCCAGGTAATCTTCTAAGTCCTGCTTTATTCTCTTCTAGTATTTCCTGTATAGCCAATACTCCGTTTGTATTCAAAAATCCCTTTTGCATGATCATTTTAAATCCGGCAAGCATAGCTTCTCTATAGCGTAGAACTTCCTTGGTAGCATGATCTATTTGTGTGCTACTTGCAGATAACGCTTGATAGAGCCTATCATGAGTTGTAATTACATTCTCAATTTCAGAACTCATACGAGCTTCTTTAAGTATTACAGCATTCAGAAGTATAGAAGGATTAGGGAGTGTATAAGCCAGCCCTTTTAATTCGGAAAGGGCTATTGAAGATTGGATGACTTGCCTCAAAACAGGAATTGTCTCTACTTTAATTTGATCAGGAGGCAGTGTAGGCAATCCATTAAAAGGTACTTCACTTTTCAATTTAGCCAATATCTTCATACAAAGTTTTTATAGATGAGACTCTTGTCATGTAAAGATAGTTTAATTTTTTATACATGACAAGTGTTCAATAAAGTATACCTTTTCCATTCAAACTTACCCCCTCAAACCCTTATCATCTTTTCGGGGAAACACCGATAAACAGGTTTTTAAAATAACTGCATTAAATCACGAATATTGAGATGAAAAAATAACAATAGAAAGAGTAGTTGGGACGTATTCTGACGACTTGCTTTTCTTTTGTCTAGAAGGTTTTCTCCCATTCCATAAAGAAACTTTGAGATCGCAAAAAGGGCTTGATCCCAGGGAAATCGTTCTAAACAAAAAAAGCAGCTCTTTTCAGGGTTGTTTTCAAAACTTGAGGTTAGTGATGGCGCGTAATTCGAACCATTTTGTGAATGAATTGATGGAGATTGGCAGTTTTTTGAAAAATCCTTATATAAAATCTAAAATGACGAAAAAATATTTCACTATTCTAGTAAGAACATTTTAGTTATTTTAACCGATATAAAAAACTATGACAGATAAACCACCTTTTGAAGCACCTCACAATTGTATTTGCGCTTATGCAGATGTATCTATCCTTGAGTTTTATAGGGGGTGTTTTGATTCTGTTTACATTATGCTACATCCTTTTTACAAATTAGATAAGGATAATAAAATTATTCAGGTGACGACATGGAAAGACTTTCAATCCCTTGCCGGATTTGAAAATATTAATCAATTGGATGTAGCGTTAAGGACTAATGTAGGTGGGCTACGTATCGAATATGAAAACAAAAAAGATGCTGATATCTTAAGACAGGCCTCTGAACTACACAATCTGTGGATTCCTTCGGAAGGTAATTTCCAAGATACACTTGATAAAGAGATGCTCAGAAGTTTACAGGGTCAAGGACACCAATACATGTACATAGGGGATGAATGGGGCTTTGAACGTAAACTTAGTTATATTCAAGATGTGGTAGACGGCAAAGACGACACACTCTTAACATGGGGTCCACAAAAGAATTGGTATACTACTCACAACGAAATTCTATATGCTACACATTGGGATAGCCACTTTACCTTGTTGTGCTCGAACAAAAATACAGTTGAAAATATCTTATTCAACCATCGCTTTGAAGGGTTTTACTGTGATGAAAAAATTGATATATATTGGAGTACCAAATAGTAAACCCCTCTTGCGCAAGTGTCTCTCTGGTTATATCATTAAAACTCTAATAAAAATGAATTCCGCTTGATCGCCTTTTTGTGTCCGCGGCATGTCCGTGATTTCTATTGAAACAAAAAAAAAGCAGCTCTTTTCAGAACTGCTTTCAAAACTTGGGGTCATTTATGATACAAATTTCAACCCGTTTTATTGCTGATTTGAAGCGTTTGGCCGATTTAAAAAGAAAAATGGATGAAATGGATGAGCTTGGAAGGCTACTAAAAAGTTAAACTATTTTAGTCCACGAAAATGATTTTATATCGTCTGAAATTCATCACTACTAGGGATGTTGTAACATCCCTAGTAGTGATGAAATATTTTAATTAAGTCAGATATTGCTCTAAATCATCTTTCCAGATCACAAATCCATTTCGTTTATCCGAATAATCGTGTAAAACGCGGCTGAAATTTATCGGTATTGATTGTAAAAATGCAAACCTCCCGTCATTTCGAATCTTATTAAGATCTTTATCAACATTATGAAGCGTATTTTTGAGCTCCGAAACTTCTTTTGAGGTATGCCATATATAAGTAGCCTCATCCGTATCCAGTGTCTCCATTACAATATGATATTGCTCCTTTCCTGCTATAAGGAAAACAAAAGCAAACGGACTTAACACAAATCTTATTTTCAATACATTTCCAAGATGTAAGTCTGATAAATATCTTAGCTGTATTTTGTGCCGATAATTTCCTCTAATCAATACATCCTTTAATAATTCTTCTCCCGACTCATATAATGTCTGGTTAGCATCACCGGCGCTAAGCTGGAACATTTCAACATTCTTACCTAAAAGATTTCCTTTTTTAAATAGATTCTTTTCAGCAAAACGAAAACGCACGCTGTCTACAACTTCACGATTCAATTTTTTCATGTCCTCGCATATTGCTGATTTTCCAACTATAATACCTTTCTCTATAACTATACAGATCGCTACCGTAATCGTTTTGGAATTCAAAAATTTCTTAAAGTACGACTTCAATACATCGAATTCCGGGCGCATATGGAGATTCTCAATACCAAATGAAACCTCTTGTTCTATCTCCTTTATAAATTCACAAAAGACAACCCCGCCATATAAAAAGTCAAGTGATTCAATTGCAACTTTAATATTCCGTTCAATGATTTGATCTTTAAAGGAACTTGTTAAATCACCTACTGGTTCTACCTTTTCATCAACTTCGATAACATCGTCAAATAATGTTCTATGCCGTATCAGTTTTTTGTAGTAAACGTTTCTTTTAAGAAACATCGCATTTAAATAATCAATCTTAATATCCCTGTAGTCATAAATCACCGGAGTTAGTTCAGAACGCTGTACACGACCAATATATTGAATCAGTTTACCTTCGAAAGAAAATGGGTAGACTAAAAATAAACATTGGGCATTATGAAGGTCGGATCCTTCTCCAAAAAATTGTCCAGTTGTAATAAGTGCCTGGTAATTACCCGTCTTCAAGATCTTCCATTTAGCATTACGACTGGATTCCGAATCGTCGCCACTTAATGTAACTGTTTCAAAAGATTGTTTTAAATATTGCTGTAAAGTTTCAATATGCTCTTTTCTCTCGGTGAGTATAACAACTCGTTTTCCTGTGCTCAATTGAAAAGTTACATCCTTTAAAATCAGCTTATTTCTTTCAGAATCATGAATAAGTATATTTGATATTGTTTCAAAGCGATCTGTTTTGGCGTTGTACGCTACATTCAAAGCTGTATTCCTTATGATAATCTCAGGCTGTTCGGATGCTCCCTTTTCGCTGGATTTCATCTCTGAAATTACTTCTCCGAGATGCACAGAAATCAGCCTATCATCACTATTCTTTCGAAAAGGTGTAGCAGTAAGACCATATAAATAGTAAGAATGGAAAAGTGATACCGCATTTTTAAATGTTTCCGCAGCAATGTGGTGACACTCATCAACAATAATAATTCCAAAGGCACGAACCAGTTGGTCTGATCCTGGCTTTTGTAATTCTTTGCCCAAGCTTTGTATCATTGCAATGGTAACCCGTTTCCCTATTTTTGTTTTACCTTGTCCTATCCTGCCAATATCCTGCTTTGGAATTCCCAGGAATGCTTCAATTCTTTCTGCCCATTGGTCTGCCAATTGATTACGATGTACGACAATTAGTGCAGGCTGCTGTTTATCCGCAATGATTTTAAGGCCAACTACGGTCTTTCCAGAACCAGGTGGTGCAACGATTATGCCTATGTCCTTTTTAGATGCAACTTCTACCGCAGGCAACTGATATTCCCTTAAAGAAGCATGAAATGAAAAAACCGAAGGAGTAAGTAATTTCCGATTATCATCCAGCTGATATTGAATATTATTTTTAATGCAATAAACCAATAACTTTCTAATAAAACCTTTTGGAATGATAGCGTATTCATTTACTTCCTCAATAAACTTAAAATATCTCTTTGTTCCAAACGTACTCCTACCGCTATTCTTTTTAATGATAAAGTCTGCATTGAAAAAATTAAGTTCATCCTTCAGAAAAGATGCCAAGGCAGTACTTATTCCATTTCGATTGATTTCAATAGTATTTGACAACTTAATTACAAGCTTGCCTGGTTCAATAACGTTTAAACTTTTAGAACTGGTCAACGAAAGAAATATTTGGTCTAAGTCATTAATAGAAATTCGGCGAATGCTGAATAAAAAATCCCATTGATTTCTATAAGGGAGAGCTGTTTCTGACTCAATGAAGCAACTGTTCCCAAGTTCCAATGTAGGTTTATACAAAGGTAAGGCAATCAGATTTCCAAATCCTTTACCTGAATGTTTATCTTGATTGGGGAATAATCTGTCAAAACTAGAGTTTTTGTCAAAAGTAGAGACTATCCCTGCTCTCTCTAATAAAGTAAGTACAATTATTCTGCTCTTAAAAGCCGGATATGGTTGATTAAAAAATATCCAAACATGCCCACCTTTACCACTGCGCGAACGTTCCAGGTAAGCAGGGATATTGTAGCTTGCACATATAGTAATGAAACTTCTACAATCTTCCAACCAACTATTTTTATCAAAATCTGCCGCTATCAACCAAGACGTATTGTCTTGTAAAAGTGGATACAATCCTGTTAGCTGTCTACCTTCAAGATGCCTTTGAATCTGATCGTCAGTCAAAGGAAGATAATTTGCGGTCTCTGAACTATTGAGGTTTGTACTTTTTTTATAAACCTTGCTGATATAAGGATCATATAATTTAGCAGGCATGTAACCACTTTTAGTTCCTTTTGACCAATGAATAGCATAAACATCTTCGCGCCCTTTAAATAAAGACCTGTATAATAGTAGATTGTCCACTGTTGAAATTCTGAGATAGCAAATTAAACAAAAATAGAATAATTACCCTTTGTAATATATCAAAATCCATTCTATCATCAGCACCCATTTTGTTTTAAATTTTAATAATACGTATCTTTATATCATGACTACAATGACCATACAAGTTCCTGATGCCCTTGAGAGAGAGCATGATGAAACAACACGCCTTATTGCAGCCAAGCTATATGAAGCAGGTAAGCTTACTTTAAGACAAGCCGCTGAAATGTGCCAAATGAAAAAATGGGATTTTGCTGAAATCCTAATCAAATACGACGTGCACTACCTGGATGAAAGTGCAGCTGAAGATCTTGAAACATTTAGGCATGCTCATACAGGATAAAATTGTCATTACCGATGCCAGCTGTTTCATTACGCTGGACAAAATAGATGGTATGCATTTGCTCCAATCCTTGTACAAACAAGTAATAACAACTCCTGAGATAGCTGCTGAATTTGGTAAAAGACTACCTAATTGGGTTGATGTAAAAGCCGTGCAGAATCGTGATTTATTATATAATTATGCTGAAACTGTGGACATAGGTGAGGCCAGTGCGATGGCGCTTGCATCAGAAATCCATGCTGACCTACTCATTATAGATGATGCAGGAGCTAGGAGATTTGCTAAAAAGCTTGAACTTAACATCACCGGAACCGTTGGTGTTATACTTAACGCAAAGCTTAACGGTATCATTCCAGCAGTTAAACCATACATTGTCAAAATACAACAAACTAATTTCCGGATTTCTGATTGGTTAACTACACAGATTATTAAAGGCGCTGGAGAATGATCGCGATCTAAACCAAGGATCTTCTATTAAACTGTCCCTGATTTCATTTCCCCAAGAATTCCGCTTGATCCATTATGGATCAAGCGGAATTCTTGGGGGGAAGAAAATAATTTCTTTCTTTTGCGATTGTAAATCAAACGACAATTTTCATTTTGAGCGCAGCTGCAGAAACCCTTATCAGTTTATTATTACCAG
>NZ_JABSNU010000015.1 GCF_013266735.1 Pedobacter foliorum | reverse complement strand
CCAGAGCCGATGGTACTGCGGTAACACGTGGGAGAGTAGGTCGGTGCCAAATCTTAAAGTAACCCTGTAGTTAATACTACAGGGTTTTCTTGTTTATAGCTATTCCTATGCTATTTGTTTAAAAATTTAATCACTAACACTTGATTAAGCCTTAGATTATTTCTTAATAAAGTATTTCTGTAACCATCTTTGTGCAATAATTTTGGTATATTTGATACAAATTTAAATAACATAAACGAATGAATTTATTCGCGGAAAAGAGAAGGGAAGTAATGTTACATATAGAAAGCTATATGCTTGATATGATGGAAACATACCTGAAACCGATTGATACAAATTGGCAGCCATCTGATTTTTTGCCTGATTCTACTAGTGAGACATTTTACCAGGATATAAAGTTTTTGCGTGAGAATGCGAAGGATCTTTCTTATGATCTTGTAGCTGTTCTAATAGGTGATACAATTACTGAAGAGGCATTACCGACTTATGAGTCTTGGCTTTGTATGGTTGATGGAATAACTAGAAATGAACAAGGTGGATGGATGAAATGGGTACGTCACTGGACTGCGGAAGAAAACAGACATGGTGATTTATTAAATAGATACCTATACTTATCGGGACGTGTTGATATGCGCCAGATGGAGATATCTACTCAGTATTTAATTGCTGATGGATTTGATATAGGAACAGGACACGATCCATATAGAAACTTTATATACACTAGCTTTCAGGAATTAGCTACTAATATTTCTCACAGAAGGGTAGCCTCTCTAGCTAAAAAAGATGGAGATACGTTGCTTTCTAAAATGTGTGGAGTAATTGCTTCTGATGAAGCGCGCCATGCTAAAGCCTATAAAGATTTCATGTCTAAAATATTTGAGGTAGATCCGAATGAAGCAATGATAGCTTTTGAGGACATGATGAGAAAGAAAATTGTAATGCCTGCTCATTTTTTACGTGAAATGGGTATGAAGATAGGTCAAACATTCGGCCATTTTACTGATGCTGCACAACGCCTAGGTGTTTATACTGCGATTGATTATGTTGAGATTATGCAACAGTTAATTGAAGAATGGAAGTTGGACAGTATGCGCGACTTAAATGAAGCTGGCGAAAAGGCTCGTGATTATATCATGGCTTTACCTAACAGACTAATACGTGTAGCAGAAAGAATGAGTAATCCTACAATGGAATATAAATTTAGCTGGATACATTCTTAAATAAAGAAGCTTTAATTAATACTAAAAAGGCGTGAGTTGTATAGCTCACGCCTTTTTAGTATTAAGCATTTTTGAGATTTAACCCCATACGGAATGTTTGTTACATATTCCGTCTATATTGGCCACCCACTTCATAAAGGGAATTAGAAATTTGCCCTAATGAACATATTTTACATACTTCCATAAGTTCATTGAATATATTCTCGCCTGCTATGGCAACTTTTTGTAGTTTCTTTAAGGCGAGAGTGGACTGTTCTATATTTCTATCCTGAAAGGCTTTTAGTGCTGTAATTTGAAATTGCTTTTCATCTTCTGTTGCTCGTATTACCTCTCCAGGGATAATAGTAGGTGAGCCATTCTTATTCAAAAAGGTATTTACACCAACTATAGGATACTCTCCGGTATGTTTTAACGTTTCGTAATAGAGGCTTTCTTCTTGTATCTTACCTCGCTGGTACATAGTTTCCATGGCTCCTAGTACACCTCCTCTATCATTGATGCGTTTAAACTCTAACAGTACGGCTTCTTCAACTAAATCGGTTAAATCTTCGATAATAAAGGCTCCTTGTAATGGGTTCTCATTTTTTGCTAAACCTAGTTCACGATTAATAATCAGCTGAATTGCCATCGCTCTGCGTACAGATTCTTCTGTTGGAGTAGTTATGGCTTCATCGTAGGCATTTGTATGAAGAGAATTACAGTTGTCGTAAATAGCGTATAGCGCCTGTAAGGTTGTGCGTATGTCATTAAAGTCTATTTCCTGAGCGTGTAATGAACGGCCTGAGGTTTGGATATGATATTTCAGTTTTTGTGATCTATCGTTTCCTTTGTATTTGTTTTTGATTGCTTTGGCCCATATGCGTCTTGCAACTCGGCCAATAACTGAATATTCAGGATCGATACCATTAGAGAAAAAGAAAGACAGATTAGGAGCAAAATCATCAATGTTCATTCCTCTGCTTAGGTAATACTCAACAAAAGTAAAACCGTTACTTAAGGTAAAGGCTAGCTGAGATATTGGATTTGCTCCTGCCTCTGCAATGTGATATCCGGAAATTGATACTGAATAAAAGTTACGTACTTTTTCTGTGATGAAATAGTTTTGAATATCGCCCATCATTCTTAATGCAAATTCTGTAGAGAAAATGCAGGTATTCTGTGCTTGGTCTTCCTTTAGAATATCAGCTTGAACTGTGCCGCGGACTGTACTTATTGCATAGGCCTTGATTTTCTCGTATATATCTGATGGTAATACCTGATCTCCGGTAACCCCAAGCAGCATTAAGCCTAATCCATTATTACCTTCAGGTAAAGATCCATTGTATGATGGTTTTTGCAGACCTCTGGACTGGTAGATAGAATTGATTTTATCTTCTACATCTTTTTGTAACCCATTTTCAACGATGTATTTCTCGCATTGCTGATCTATTGCGGCATTCATGAAAAAGCCTAACAACATAGGAGCAGGGCCATTTATTGTCATGGATACTGAAGTTGATGGGGCACAAAGATCAAAGCCTGAGTACAGTTTTTTAGCATCATCAAGCGTCGCAATACTTACTCCCGAGTTACCTATTTTGCCGTAAATATCAGGCCGAATGTGTGGGTCTTCTCCATAAAGGGTTACAGAGTCAAAGGCGGTTGATAGGCGGTGTGCTGGCTGACCAAGTGAAACGTAGTGAAATCTTTTATTTGTTCTTTCAGGTCCGCCTTCTCCAGCAAACATTCGGGTAGGATCTTCGCCTTCTCGTTTTAAAGGAAAAACACCGGCAGCATAAGGGAATTCACCTGGAACATTTTCTGTTAACAACCAAAAAAGAATATCTCCCCAATCTTTATAGCGGGGAAGAGATACCTTTGGAATTTGCAATTTAGAGAGAGATTCGTAAAAGAGAGGTTGTTTAATTTCCTTGTCTCTTACTTTGTATACAAAGAATTCTTGTTTGTACTTGCTTTTAGTTTCTGGCCATTGGCGGAGTAGTTTTTTACATTCTCCGTCCAGTTGTTCTTCTAAATGTTGATAAATCTCTTTTAACTGATTTTTTAACGTTTCTTCGGTTGAAAGATCAATAACACCTTGTAATTGATACAACTTTCTGGCTATTGTAGTTTGTTTATCTACCCATTCGTTGTAAGTCTGACTAGATTCAGCTATCTCTGCAAGGTATCGTATTCTATCCGGTCGAATTATATAGATCTTTTCAGATTCGCCTCCTATGAGCTCCATTTGGGCTTTAAAATCGATTCCTGTCTTCTCTCTTATCTTATTCATAAGAGCAGTAAACAGATTGTTCATGCCTGGGTCATTGAACTGCGATGCCATTGTGCCATACACAGGAATACTCTCGTCATCGGCATTGAAAAGATTATGATTACGTTTAAATTGTTTTCGCACATCACGTAAGGCATCTAAGGCGCCACGTTTATCGAATTTATTGATGGCAACAAGATCTGCAAAGTCGAGCATATCTATTTTTTCCAGCTGCGTAGCGGCACCAAATTCTGGGGTCATCACATATAATGAAACATCACAGTGCTCAGTTATTTCTGTATCTGATTGTCCAATACCGGATGTTTCAACTATGATTAAATCATAGCCTGCCGCTTTACATATATCTATGCTTTCCTGAACGTTTTTTGATAAGGCTAAATTGGCTTGTCGGGTGGCCAAAGAGCGCATGTATACCCTGGGATTATTGATCGCATTCATTCTGATCCTATCTCCGAGTAAAGCCCCTCCAGTTTTGCGTTTGGATGGGTCGACAGAGATAATTGCCAATGTTTTGTCTTTTACCTCTATTAAGAAGCGTCTTACCAATTCATCCACTAAGGATGATTTTCCAGAACCACCTGTTCCTGTAATACCAAGAACCGGAGCATTGTTACTGCTGGTAAGTTTTTTTAGTTCATTTACAAAGGACTGAGCCGCCTCAGGATCATTTTCTGCAACTGTTATTGCAGCCGCAATACTTTTGATATCTTTTTTAGGGATAGCTTTTAACTCACCATTTAATGAGGTTGTGGTGATGAAATCTGTTTGTTCAAGCATATTGTTAATCATGCCTTGCAAGCCCATTTTTCGGCCATCATCTGGCGAGTATATTCTTGTTATACCATAAGCCTGAAGTTCTGCAATTTCAGAAGGTAAGATTACACCTCCACCTCCTCCGAATATCTTGACATGAGTTGCACCACGTTCCTGCAGCAAATCATACATGTACTTAAAATATTCAATATGCCCACCCTGGTAAGAGGTCATTGCAATTCCCTGAACATCTTCTTGTATGGCACAGTTTACAACTTCTTCTACCGAACGGTTATGGCCTAAATGTATTACCTCTGCGCCGGAAGATTGAAGGATTCTTCTCATAATGTTGATTGTAGCATCATGTCCATCAAATAATGCAGCAGCAGTTACAAAACGAATTTTATGTTTGGGCTTATAGATTTCAATTTGTTCCATACCTTGTTTTATAATTGGTAAACAAAGGTAACAAAAACTGAGCGTGAGGAGGTTATATTAAAAGCAAGAAGGCCACTCAAATACATTAATGAGTGGCCTTCTTGCTTCTACGGAGAATTTTATTGATGCGTTAGTTCTGTTATAGGTTCACCTATGCAGCCACTAGGCATTTGAATATGGAGCATTGCAGCTAAGGTAGCAGCTATGTCTGTCATATAATGAGTTTTATTGGTTTTTCCCGGTTTTACATTCCAGCCCATAAATACACATGGAATATGTGAATCATAGGGGAACCATGCACCGTGGGTTGTTCCTGTTTTACCACCTTCAAAGTAGTTTGATTTAAGTATGTAATAAACATCTCCACTTCTGCGTGCATTGTATCCGTTGGTAATGGCTTTCTTTATTGGTTCTGGTAGGGTTGAACTAGCCAATTTGCTAAGGTCTACAGCATCCATAATACCATCTTGCTCTTTTAACGTTTCAATAGTCAGTGATTTTATTGCATCAAAGTCAGCATTAGCATCTTTAATTGCCTGATGATTGAAATAGAACTGGCTATTGGTAGAAGTGATAATTGCTTTTTTAACTTTGAATTTTTCTTCAATAGTAGTGTTTAAGCTTTTAATTACCGGAGAGTCATTGAATAATCCGCCCGGTAGTTTATTCTCAGCCATAAAGCCCGGAACATGCGCCGCGCCATGATCAGCCGACAAAAAGATAAGGTAATTTCCTTTACCAATTTTAGTATCCAGGTAGTTAAAGAACTGCTCAAGATCTTGGTCTAATCTAAGGTAAGTATCTTCAGCCTCTATTGAATTTGGCCCATATTGATGTCCAACATAGTCTGTTGCAGAACAACTAACTGCAAGAAAGTCAGTTGAGCCACTCTGACCTAACTTCTCTGCGTTAATAGCAAGTTTAGCCAATTCTAAAGTCATTGTATTTCCGTAAGGAGAACTTTTGATCATATCGTAGTTCTTGCCCGCGTACAACTTGAATGGATGAGGGAAAGTAGGAGTTTGCTCTCCTCTTGATTTCCCTTCATATTCTTTGTCGTCAGCAGTACTTTGGTTATAAGTTTCGATTGGATACAATGTATTCCAGTTCTTATCAAAGTACTTGTCAGCCATTTTCAACTTGTTATAATCTGTTAGCCATGTAGGTAGTTGAGTCATATAATGTGTACTGGTAATCCAGTCACCGGTACCACCATCATACCAATATGCTGCATTTGCAGAATGACCAGCAGGTAAAATTGACCCACGATCTTTTAATGAGATACCGATTACTTTACTTTTAAAATTTGTTGCCAGGCGAAGCTCATCAGTAATTGTTGTGGTAAGCATATTTTTTGGAGACATTAAGCCTGCTCTTGTATCGCTACCTACAGTTTTAACCGTAGTATCTTCAGCACAATAAACACCACGTTTTAATTGCGGGTCATACCAATCGTTTCCAATTATACCATTAATGGCGGGAACTGATCCGGTATATATACTTGAGTGGCCACATGCGGTATAGGTAGGAGTGTAGGGAATAAAAGTATTTTCAGCAGAGAACCCTTCGTTTACCATTCGCTTAAATCCACCTTCTGAATATCTGTTATAGTAACGGTATAGGTAATCCCATCTCATTTGATCTACAACTAATCCTATTACTAATTTTGGTCTGTTTAACGTAGTTGAAGATGTTTTCTTTGCAGGTGCTGGCTTTTTTTGAGCCATAGAACCTGTAGAGAACAGGGCGAGAACGGTAAATAAAAGGATAAATCTTTTCATCATTATATACTTCATTAAGTTTTGTTAGGAAATTTTAAAGTTAGTTACTTCACAATAAGTATTCTTTAATATTATGTAAAGTTTTTATGGTACTTCTGCTACCACAAAAGTGCTTCCTCCTATAAAGATCAGATCTTGTGGCTTGGCATCTTTTTTGGCTGCATTTATGGCCAGTTCAACAGTTGAAAATGTGCTTCCTTTCAGGTCATATTTCGCCGCTTCATCGGCAAGTTCTTGCGCTGGTAAAGCTCTTTCGAGTTGAGGCTGACAAAAGTAATAGCGCGCATTTACTGGAAGGAGATTTAATACTCCACTGATGTCTTTATCCTTAACCATCCCTATCACTATATGTAGATTATCATGAGGAGTATTGTTGATGTTTTGCATTACTTCTGTTATGCCGGCAATATTATGGCCGGTATCACAAACTACCAGAGGGTGTTCGCCTAGTATTTGCCAACGACCCATTAAACCAGTTAAACCTTTTACATTTTTTAGAGCAGAGTACAGCGCATCATTATCTATTTTAAAACCTAATGCTCTTAATTTCTCGACTGCTTGAATAACGGTTAGAATATTTTTTAACTGATAGGTTCCCGTAAGATCCAATAAGAGATCCTCGATAATTGACTTTCCATTCTCCAATATGGATATGCTTAAATACTCATTGCTTTTTGTCGACTTTGTAAGTTGAATTTGCTGATCAGCAAAAGTTATTGGACTATTTGTTTCTTTTGCCTTTTGAATAAAAACCTGATCAGTTTCTGGATGGCTTTCACCAACTACAACTGGAATGCCGGGTTTTATAATTCCTGCCTTTTCTCCTGCAATTTCCTTTAAAGTATTACCCAGGATATTGGTATGATCCAGACTTATGTTAGTGATAACCGAAAGTTCAGGAGTTATGATGTTAGTTGAATCTAACCGGCCACCTAAACCAACTTCTATTATGGCTATATCAACATTTTGTTTAGCAAAATATGAAAATGCCATGGCTACAGTTACTTCAAAAAAAGAAGGGCTGATTTCTTCAATAATATCCTGTTGCTCACCAACAAAGTCTATTACGAATTCTTTAGAAACCATTTCGCCGTTGATTCTGATGCGCTCTCTGAAATCTTTTAAGTGAGGGGAGGTATATAGTCCGGTTTTGTATCCGGCCTGTTGAAAAATAGCGGCGAGCATATGGGAAGTTGAACCCTTCCCATTTGTGCCGCCGATATGTATCGTCTTAAATTTATTTTGTGGATTATCTAGCCTTTCGCACATAGCGATGGTATTGTGTAAGTCCTTTTTAAAGGCCACAGCACCAACCCTTGTGAACATAGGTAGTTTGCGGTATAAATAATCAATGGTTTGCTCGTAATTCATTTCTGATGCCTATTAACATCACAAAAGTATTAAAGCTACCGGATTATTTAACTTTAAAGTTGAAAACAACTACACCGATTTGAACATCGGGAGCAGTTTCTGATGGTGCTAAACGAGCACCAAGCAATGCCTCTTTACATTTTTGCCATAACTCTCTGTCATTTAGGGTTGTTCCTTTAACTCCAGGAGTAGCATCTATAACAAGGCCGGCTTTATTTATTTTTATACGTACAGCAATTTTACCTGTTTTCTGGCCATCATCCTGAGGCGTAACCAGGTTAGTAAACTTTCTTAAGGCAATAGGGGTTTCTCCAAAACCAGAGCCACCTTCGCCATAGTTATTGGCAAGTGGATCTCCATTTACGCTTCCTTGATTCCCCGGTGTATCACCTGTTCCATCACCTGCACCAGTTCCTTTGCTCGATTTTCCTTTATACAAGGCATTTACATTTACAGCCGGTTTTGAAGGCTTGGTCTCTGCATTAGTTGCAGTAGGGGTAGCTTCTTTTTTAGTTGCTTTGCTTTTTACAACTACAGCATCCTCAGAGTTTTGGGTAACAATCTCCTTTTCGCTTGTTTGCGGAGTAGGAGTTTCTTTAGTTACTTCTTGTGGTGTTACTTTATCTGGTTTACGGTTATTTGCATTCGGATCGGCAGATGGCTCTTCTATGCTGGTGTAATCTGAACCCATACCTGTAGGAGAAGTTCCATAGTTAACAACCATACCGCCCATACCTGCCTCTTCAGGCTCAAAACTTCCAATAACTATAAAGAAGCTTAAAGCAAGCAATGCAGCCATGATACCGGTAGATATTGCCAGTGCCTTGGGATAATTGTTTTCTTCTTTAGGATAAGTCATTATTTCTTAGGTTCTACAGCGAGTACAACTTTTAGTTTTAATTTGTTACCTACATCATAGATAGACATTACATTTTCGATGGAAACTTTTCTTTCAGCATAAACAACTATGGTTAAATCCGGCGATGTCTTTTGCATGGTTTCAACTACAGCTAGAATATTTTCAGGCTTAGTAGGTTGCTTGTCTACAAAATAATTTAATTTATCATCTATAGATATAGTAACGGTTTTTTGAGAATTAGATTGTTGTCCTGCTTCTGAACGTGGTAATAATAGCTTAACTACCTGTGGATTAACTACGGCTGACGCCAATAGGAAAAACAAAAGCAGGAAGAACATAATATCGTTCAGCGCAGAGGTGTGTACCTCTACTGTTCCTTTATTTCTTTTGCGTAAATTCATTATTTTCCTGGCTCCTCTAATAGATCAATAAATTCAATAGCATCAGTTTCCATTCTTAAGATGATGCGTTCAACCATCATATTTAAGATATGATATAGTACATAAGCAATGATACCGATAATTAGTCCTGTAGCAGAAGTGATCATTTTAGTATAAAGACCTCCAGAGATTGTTCCAATTTCAATAGCTCCTTTAATGGAAACATCATGGAAAATAGTAATAACCCCAATAATTGTTCCTACGAAACCTAACATGGGAGCAATACCAGCTATAATTCCTAATATGCCAATATTCTTTTCTAGTTTAGAAACTTCCAGCTTTCCATTGTTTTCAATAGCAGCTTCAATATCTTTAATTGGGCGACCAATACGTTTTAGTCCTTTCTCTAACATTCTTGCTAAAGGAGAGTTATTATTGCGACATAAAGTTATTGCATTTTCTAATCTTCCATCATGGATGTATTGTTTAATCTGAAGCATTAAGTTTGATTCAGTTTTGGAAGCTTTTCTTATTGTCAGGTATCTTTCAACAAAGATTACTAATCCAAGAAATGCCAAAAAAGCCAGAGGCAACATTACCCATCCGCCTTTAAATAAAAGGTCGATAAAGTGAAGTTCAGGTGGGGCAGTGGTAAGAGCTTGGTTTAAATTATTAGCAGAATCAATAATCTTGTTAGCGGTATCAGTTGCACCTTGTAGTAAAACGATCATATTTATTGTGGTTTGTGTGTGTTTTTATTTTGATATATATATATTCCCGGGTCTTTTAATTTTGTAACGAGCAATTTGCGTCCTTCTTTTGCACTTTCCTCATCTTTAAATGTTGCAATGCTAATTTTTAATCTTCTTTTACCCGGCATAGTTGGGATAACTTTAGCCGTTATACCTATAGCCTTCATTTGGGCAATAAATCTGTCGGCCTCTTTTTCATTGATTACAGATGCGCCAACAACTTCCCAGGTAACTGGCCCTTCAATAGGGGCAACGCTAGTTGCAGTAGTAGCGGGTGCTACTGAAGGTTTAGCCGTAGCCACAGCCAGACTATCTTTTTTTAATGAATCGGCAGTTTGAATTGCTTTTTCATTACTTATTCTTAAGCTATCAGCAAGTGCGATCGAGTCGGTCCTAAGTTTATCATTATTTTTGATCAGATCAGAATTGTCATGAAGAACATTATCCTGAAGAGTATCTGTTTGAATAGTCTCAGACTTATTAAGCACAGAATTAAACAACTCTGGTTTTATTAAATATGTAGCCACCCCAGCCGCAAGGAGTATAGCAAAAGCAATAGTGATTTTTACATAAAGAGGAAGGCCTTGGTTTTGCTCTTCAACCCCAATTGATTCAATTATTTGCTTATCTAATGGACTTGGAGTGTTAAAGAAAGGCGGAGTTACAACCTTTGGTGTTATGGGTTCTTCAACCGCATCCAAATTATCACTAATACCCTCCGGGGTTTCAATGGCAATTGGTTCAACAGGTTTTTGAGTTACTTTAACTTCAGATATTTCTTCGTAAACAGGTTGATCATCATGTGCAGGCTTTTCTTTGTGATGAACAATTTCTAGCTCTTCAGATCCATCACCCAAGTCAGCATTATTGTCTTCAAGACTTAGTTGCTCCTCGGTAATTATAGGCTCTTGTTCAAACGAAGGTATTTGCTCCTCCGCTTGTTCTTCTGCCTCAACATCACTAACTATTTCGGCTTCCTGAATACTATCATTGGTAGTGGCAACTGGTTCTTCTTTTATAAGAGGTAATCCGTAAAAATCAAAACCAAAGTTCAATTGATCTTTAGGATTGAAAATTAAACTTCCAGGGATACCGGTTATAGTCCCCATTTCTCCAAAATCAGCATGTTGTTTTTCGGAAAGCTGTTTTAAAGTTTCTGACGCAAACTGATCAGTATAATAGGTTGCTGCCTCTGTTGATATGTTCCTTTTTTTACTGATATAGTTAACAAGAGATTGTGTTTCTCTAACCTCATCGGTAAAGTCTAGTATATAGCTTGGAGGCAGAAATGAGTGTGTTTCAGTATCATACCTTCCTGGCGATTTCTTTTTATAAAATGTACCCAGTCCAGAAATTCCCACTTCTTTCCGGGTTTTTATAAGTTCAGTAAGGTATGATAAGATATCCATTCTGGTAAAAATAAATTTTAATTCCGTATCAACCAATTATTAATTAAAAACCTATTAGAATGAGTAGCTTATACCACCGAAAACATTAAGCCCAATCACTTCATAATGTAGGTATCTGCTATACGATGAGTTTAGTAAATTATTTGCTCTTGCAAAGGCAGAAAACTTATTGTTTATCTTGTAAGATACTCCGGCTCCTAAATCAACAAATCCTTTTACAGTAACTACTCTTTCATTAGCAGGGTCTGGAGTATAATATGGATTAGCAGGTGCGGCAGTATAAATTTTCGCTTTGCTATCATCTTGTATAGCTACAGAAGCGTTAAGGGTTACTTTCTTATTAATCACATATGAAAGATCTGAACTTAAACGCATCTGAGGTTTAAACCAACTTTGTGTTTCAGCAGCTGGTTTATAATCTTCAAAATTTAATTTACCAGTCCATTTTAATGCGTCACTTACCTGTACAGAAAGTTCTCCTTCTAATCCAATAAGTTTCATTGTTCCGAAATCGTAGATGACATCAAATTTATTGAAACTTGAAAAATTGTTTACGAACAATGGCATATCTTCAATGCTTTTGTGGTAAACTCTGGCTTTGTATCCAAATCCAGGACCACCTGTTCCCTTAATACCTCCACTAATGCTCAGTTTTTCAATAGAGTTTCTGATGGTAATATTGTTGTTCAGGAATGGGTTGTCGTCTGTAAATTGTTTTAATGAGTTACGATTTACATCACCTTTTACTTCACCGAATATTTGTAGATAATCAGGTATTAATGTAAAATCTGCAGTTACAGCAGGGAAGATTCTGGTAGATGAAAATGCTCCAAATTCCTGTACAAAGTTAATTCCGGCAGTTATTTTTACTCCACTGGCTTGTAATCTTATATAAGGATTCAGTTTTAGGAGGTTATTGCCTACACTTACTAATTCATCTTTAGTACTTCCAAATTCAGTTGAAGCCGCAAGGCCTAAATTAAACTTGCTAATCCTTTTATTTACATATCCATTTAAAACAACTGAGTTTTCTTTGGCATTAAATTTATCACTCCAGATATATCCGTTAAGTTTTAAAGCATAGCTAAGTGCATCAGGATCTTCAGTGTATTTATTAACAAGCTCACCTTCTGCTTCAAAGAAATTAAGTGTTTGCTTCTCAGGGTTAGGATTTAGGGTAGGGTTGTCCTTATCAATTCCATAGAAATATAATCCATTTCTTTGGAAGTTAACACGACCACTTAGCGTAACAACATCGCCTATACTGCGACCAAAAACGCTTAGCTTTTGTTGACTAGATTGCTGCTTATTTAGTTTTCCCGATTGGCTAAAGTGTTGGAAATATCCACCAGCTTGCATTGCCTCGTCACGACCGATATTGATATAAGCCTCACCAAAAATAGTCTTTGCAGATCCAAATCCGCCTTTAACATAGTTATTTATTAGTTCATCTTGTTTTGCAGCAACAACTTCCTGAGCCTGTAATTTATTAATGTCAGAGTTTAATTCTAACTTTCTATCCGTAAGGCTATAGTTAAATTTGGCTTTGTATGTTTTTATGTCGTTTAAGTCTGGACTTCTTCTCAACTTTACAGCTTCTGCTAAGATGGGTTTGTAAGGTCTTACAACTTCAATTTCTTCGGTAACAGCTTTTTCATCCGTTTTCTTTTCAGTGGTTTTTGTATCCTGAGCCTTTAACCCTAAGGATGCAGCTGTGATAAAGAAAAGGGTACTATATATTAATTTGGTTAATCTCATGTTGCTTAATCTTATTTAATTTTTTGTAATTTCTCTTTAGCAGTTGGAACGATATCATCCTTGCCATCATAGTTGTCTATAATACTTAAGAGAGTGCTTTTAGCTTGTAACTTATCTTTAAGAGCTACATAATTATCTGACAATAAAAGGAACGATTTAGCTACCCAATAGTCATAAGAAGCCATGTTATTAATCAGATCAAAGCATGTTTTAGTTGAAGTTTTGTAATCACCCTTTGTGTATTGAATGGCTGCGATATTGTATTTAGATTCGGCAGCCGCCAGAGTTTTAGTTTTACTAACCACATTATTAAAGGCTTTTACTGCACTGGTAGTATCTGCTTTTAGCAAATATGCTTTACCGGCATATAGATCAGCACTGTTTTTTTCTTCTTCAGAACCCTTTTCAGACTCTTTAATCAGCTTAACATACTTAATCATATCATCCGGCATATTTAAAGCGCTGTAAGCTTTTAGTAGATTGTTTAAGGCGTAATTGTAATGCACCTTGTAATCAGCCGTTGTTTCTAATCTTTTTAGGTAAACGATTGCTTCGTTGTATTTTTTCTGATCTAAAAACAACTGAGAGATACTCACTAATGATCGTTCAGTATAATCACTTGTCCAGTCATTAAGGATGTATTCATAATCAGCAACAGCTTCTAAAGGACGACCAAGTTTAACTAAAGACTCAGCTCTTACAAACTTAGCCTCTTTGTCATGTATCGCTTTTGGATACTTGTCGAAATATGCATTAACCGCTTCAAAAGCACCTTTAAAATCACCTTTTAAATAAAGGTTGTTAGCGCCTTGGAAAACAATATTGTCTTGTTCAGATTCAGAGAAGTTTCCTAGCGGTGTTGAGTTAGCATAGGCAATGAAACCTTGAGAATCGCCACGATCAACGTAGATATTCTTAATAGATTCAAGTGCTTGTTTAGCCTCTTCGCTACTAGCGTAATCTCTGATTACTTTTTTGAACGATTCTAATGCCTCATTATCTTTATCCTGATTGTATTGTACAAGACCAATAGTAACCAATGCTCTTGGAACATAACTACTATTTGGGTATTGGCTTACCAAGCTAATAAGGTCAGTGCTTGATTTATCGAAGTTTCCGATATTGAAATAAGTATATGCAGTTTCAAAACCTGCATCATCAGCATAATTAGAATTAGGGAACTGTTTAAGTAGATCCTGCATGGTTCCAATTTTAGCTTCATTTTGGTTTTCCAAGCCTTGGATCATACCACGTTGAAACAGTGCGTAATCCTCGCCTGTAGACCTTGCGTTAATGATCTTGTTGTAATTTACAAGCGCATTACCGTAGCTTTTATTAACAAAATAGGAGTCAGCTAGTCTTATAATTGCATCATTAACTGTTTTTTGATCTTTATCATTACCTCCTAAAAAGCGTTCAAAATAGGTAGCAGCTTTTCCGTAGCTTTCGTTCTCAAATGCAGCATATGCAAGTGCATAATTTGCAAAATTATAAACGCCCGTTTTATCAGCACCCGGCATTCCAAGGAATGTTTCGAAGTGTTTAACTGCCTCGCCAAATTTTCTTAATTCATAAGAAGCTTCAGCTTTCCAGTAAGTGCTTAATGCATGGATTTCCTTATCTTCAGGGAACTTCTCAGAACGTAAAAACATAGATAATGCATTAGGAAATGCACGTTCATTATAAAACTCTAGTCCTCTAAAATAGGTTACCTTTTGATAAGCTTCCTGAGCTTCTGGAGATTTATTTTGTATTGGCTCAAGTATATCGATAGCTGCCTGATAGTTTTTACTGGTCAATAGAATTTCGCCCAATAAGGTTTTGGCTTCGTTTATTTTACGTGAGGTTGGGAACTGCTTTAAAAAGTTCTGAGTTGCCTCAAGTGCTTGCTGATTAAAGTCAAGTTCATAGCTTAATCTCGCATAATTAATCCATGACTCTTCCTGAATTACTTTATCAAAATCAAGTCTTGATGCTCTGAAGAAAGCACTTCTTGCTTTTTCCTTGTTTTTTAGGACAATGAAAGAGCGACCCAAAGTGTACATCCCGCTTTGAAGATAGATGTCGTCTGTATCAAGTTTCTCCAATATAGTAACAGACTCAGGATATCTCTTCAATTGAAATAATGAGTAACCATACTGATAAATGAACAGGTTGTTTTTAACGTTCGATTTATCTTTTGCATAAAACTCTTTAAAATACTTTTCAGCATTTACAAAATCGGATTTTGCAAAATATGAAGCAGCAATAAGACTTAACATTTCAGCCTCATACTGTTGCTTAGAAGATTTAAGGATAGGTAAAGCATATTCCAATACATCATCATATCTTTCATCAAGATAGTACATTGAGGTAATGTAATATGGGTAACTAGACTCATATGTTGGAGAGCCTTTTAGCTTTTCAAAATTACTCAACGCAGTTTTGTATTCCTTGTTCAGGTAGTTGATGTATGCAAAATAGTAAGTAGCACTTTCCTGAAATGGAGATTTCTCTTTTTTAACAAGCTCAAATAATGGCTCTGCTTTTTCAATATCGTTTTGTACAAAATAAGCGTAACCCTGTTTAAACTGATATTCTAAACGCTGTTTACCAGAAAGGGTAGAAGGATCTGTTTTTTCAAACCATTCTAATGCTTTCTTATAGTTTTTCTGATCAAAATAAGATTTACCTACATGGAAATAGGCAAGTTTTGTATTAGAGTTAAGTGGATAATCTTTTATGAAATTTTGGAACAAACTTTCAGCATCACTATTACCTAATTCTAATGCACAAACGGCAGCGTAGAATTTTGCATTTTCTTTTAGTAAAGAAAGTTCAGAATTACTCTCTTGTTGTGTACCTGGTTTTTGTCTAAGTTGTTCAACTAGTTTGAATTGCTGAGCTGCAGCAACGTATTTTTCATTGTCAAGCAGTTCAAGGCCTGTTTGGTAGTTTTTATTGAGGTTAACTAGTAGGCTCGACTGCCCATAACTTGCAGTAAAACCGCCTGCTAGTAACAGCGGAATAAAAAAGTATTTTTTTTGCATCTGATTTCAAATATGGTTGGTACTAATATAGATATAGTATTGTGTCTTCTTTACATAAGAAATTAACATGTGTTGATAACACAGGTTTAACGAACAGAAAAAGGAAATGGTATAAAAAAGCTGTTAAAGAAAGTTAATCTCTTTGAGAAGCAAGTAGATAAAGTACTGCCATCCTAACTGCAACCCCATTTTCAACCTGTTCTAAAATGATTGATTGTTTGCTGTCAGCAACATCACTGGTAATCTCCACACCACGGTTAATTGGGCCTGGATGCATCACAATGATTTCTTTATCTAGATTATCCAGAATCTGCTTATTTAAGCCATACATCATAGCGTATTCTCTTAAAGAAGGGAAGTACTTAATGTCTTGTCTTTCCAATTGAATGCGCAGCATGTTTGCTACGTCACACCAATTAAGGGCTTTAATTAGATCATGTTCAACTTTTACACCAAGGCTATGGATATGCTTAGGAATTAGAGTGGTTGGTCCACAAACCATTACCTCAGCACCTAGTTTTTGCAGGCATAAGATATTAGAAATAGCAACTCTTGAATGAAGAATATCTCCAACGATTACCACTTTTTTACCAGCTACATCACCTAGTTTCTGACGAATAGAAAAAGCATCAAGTAAAGCCTGGGTTGGATGCTCATGTGCACCATCTCCGGCATTCACGATTTGTGCTTTGATATGTTTACTTAGAAATTGTCCTGCGCCTGCATATGGATGTCTCATCACTACCATATCCACTTTCATAGCCAGGATATTGTTAACAGTATCTATTAAAGTTTCACCTTTACTTACAGAGGAAGAAGAGGCTGCAAAATTAACAACATCTGCAGAAAGTCTCTTTTCTGCTAGTTCAAATGAAAGTTTGGTTCTTGTTGAGTTTTCGAAGAAAATATTGGCAATAGTGATATCTCTTAAAGATGGGACCTTTTTAATCGGTCTATTAATTACATCTTTAAAATTATCTGCAGTTTCAAAAATCAATTCAATATCATTCCGGTTAATATCTTTGATACCTAAAAGATGTCGGGTTGATAATTTCTCTACTGCCATATTATTTATTGCTTTCTGATAATAAGATAACTTTGTCTTCTCCTTCGGTTTCTTTCCAACTTACCTTAACTCTTTGAGAATTTAGGCTGTCAACCTGTTGACCAATATAATCTGGTTCGATAGGTAGTTGTCTGGAAAAACGCCTGTCAATTAACACCATTAGCTCAACCTTTTCAGGTCTGCCATAAGCCAACAATGCATCCATAGCAGCCCTAATAGTCCTGCCTGTCCACAATACGTCATCTATAAGGATAACATTTTGGCCTTCAATTATAAAATCTATGGTATTGCTGTTCGCTGAAACTATTCCGTCCTTTCTCCTAAAGTCATCTCTAAAAAAAGTAATGTCTAAATTGCCTTTTTTAATATTGGTTTTCTTAAGGATTTGGGAAAGCTCTTGTTGTACCCTGTCGGCAAAGTAACTACCTCTTGGTTGTATACCTATTAAAACAGTATTAGAAAAATCGATGTGATTCTCAATTAATTGGTGACAAAGTCGCTTAATTGTGATCTGGAATTTTTGTCCGTCTAGCAGGGTTCTCTTTTGCATTGACTAATGATTAAGCAAATATAAAAAAATGGAATTGAATTCAATGGTTGTTTTTGATAAAATTATAGAAAGAAGTCTGAATTACTTATTGATCAGCTAAGTATTTTTTACTGTAATTTATCTTTAATAGGTTGTAACGCTTAAACTGAGTATTTAGCCTTTTCTTAAAATCGACATAATTACGTTTATTTTTCGGGCTCCATAAAACTTCACTAAGCGCATCTAATCTAGGGAAAAGCATGTATTCAGCTTTCGCTGGGTTAGCAATATATTCCGACCACAGGTTTCCCTGTGCACCCCAAATGTATTGAGCTTCTTTGGCAGTAAGTTCTGCGGGTACAGGTTCATAATCATATACAGTTTTCAGTGGTAAAAACTTCGCAGCCGTTAGTGAGTCATCTTTCATAAACTGGGCATGATTAAAGTACATAGAATTTTCAGGAGTCATAATTACTTTGTGCTGTTGCTTTGCTGCAGCAATCCCACCTTTCTCTCCACGCCAGCTCATTACAATGGCATTAGGGGCAAGGCCACCATCTAGAATTTCATCCCATCCGATAATAGTTTTTCCCTTGCTGTTTACAAACTTTTCCATTCTATGTATAAAATAGCTTTGCAAACCATTTTCATTTTTCAATCCTTTTTCTTTAATCAGTTTTTGAGCAAATGCAGATTGTTTCCACCAGATTTTTGAACATTCATCGCCTCCAATATGTATGTATGGAGAAGGAAATAGGTCCATTACCTCAGTCAGTACTTCTTCCAGAAAGGCAAATGTTTTTTCTGTTGGTTGCAATACATTATTAAATTTATTGAAGATTCCCCATGTTTGAGCAACTTGAGTTGGGATGCGTGGCGTAGTTCCAAATTCAGGATAAGCCGCCAAAACTGCCATACTATGTCCGGGCATTTCAATTTCAGGAATAATGGTAATGTATCTGTCCGCTGCATATTTTATTACCTCCTTAACTTCCTCTTGTGTATAATATCCCCCGTATCTTATATTATCATTGCCTGTCCCCGGATAAAGACCGATAATAGTTCCATTACGCCATGCACTAATTTCTGTAAGTTTAGGATGTTTTTTTATCTCTATCCGCCAGCCATGATCATCAGTAAGGTGCCAATGGAAGTAGTTTAATTTATGGAGTGCCAGATAGTCAATGTATTTCTTAATAAAGTTGACATCAAAAAAATGTCTGCTAACATCAAGATGCATTCCTCTGTAGGCGAAACGAGGATAATCAATAATCTCGACGGTGGAAATATCTAGTTTTTCAGTATTAACAGGTGATAATGGCCAGAGCTGTATAATAGTTTGTACAGCGTAGAAAATGCCCTGAGGGGAAGGAGAGCCTGCGTTTATTGTAGTTGAAAGGACAGAAACAATGTACTTGTCTGGATTGGGATATAGTTCACGGTCTATAACTAAATTTATCGATCGCCGGGGACCAATTTTCATTAGTTCGGTAACTATGGGAAGTCTTAAGTTGTAATATTTATAGATGTAATCTGATAAGAACTGCGCAGAAGGCTTTGCTTCAATGGTATTAATAAAGATGACTATATTCTTATTGATACTGAATTTCTCATTAGGGGATGACCCCGGATTCATCTCAACAGGAGCGGGTATTATGCCCTGAGCATTTAGTTTAAAGGTGAGAATTATAAGTAAAAATAAGCATAGAATTATTCTCATAGTAGGGGGTGTAATGTGTGTTGCTCAAAAGTAACAAATAAGTGCCCAAATATTAATGCAAAAAAAGCCCCTCAAAATTTGAGGGGCTCTTAAATTATATAAAGTTAAATGGAACTAGCCTTTTTTAGCTTTGTTCTCTTCACCTTCCATTTGTTGTTTTAATTGTGCAAGCACGCCTAAATCACCTAATGTAGATTTTTCAACTGAATCTTTAACTTTTTTCACTGCACTGCTAGATGCTTTAGCTTCTTTTTTCTTAGTAGCTCTTTCTTCAGCAACAGCTTCAGCTTTAGCCTCTTCCCAGATACGGGCGTGAGAAACAACGATACGTTTAGCATCTTTGTTAAACTCGATGATTTTGAAATCATTAGTTTCTTCAGCTTTGATAGTAGTACCATCTTCTTTAGCCATGTGCTTAGTAGGTACGAAACCTTCAACACCATATGGTAAAGCAATAACAGCACCTTTATCAGTTACTTTAACAACAGTTCCTTGGTGGATTGAATCTACAGTAAAGATAGTTTCGAAAGTATCCCAAGGGTTTTCTTCTAATTGTTTGTGACCTAAGCTTAATTTGCGGCTTTCAACATCTAATTCAAGAACAACTACGTCTAATGTATCACCTACTTTAGTGAATTCGTTAGGGTGGTTAACTTTTTTAGACCAAGAAAGATCAGAGATGTGGATTAAACCATCAATACCTTCTTCGATTTCAACAAATACACCGAAGTTAGTCATGTTTTTAACTACAGCAGTATGTTTGCTTCCGATAGGATATCTTTCAGCAACATTTTGCCAAGGATCTTGAGTTAATTGTTTAATACCTAAGCTCATTTTACGCTCGTCTCTATCTAAAGTTAAAACTTCAGCTTCGATTTCGTCGCTAACTTTCAGGAATTCCTGAGGGCTGCGTAAGTTTTGAGACCAAGACATTTCTGATACGTGAATTAAACCTTCAACACCAGGAATGATTTCAAGGAAAGCACCGTAATCAGCAACAGTAACAATTTTACCTTTAACTTTAGAACCAACAGCTAAGTTAGCATCTAAAGATTCCCAAGGGTGAGGTGTTAATTGTTTTAATCCTAATGCGATACGTTTTTTCTCGTCATCAAAGTCAAGAACTACAACATTGATTTTTTCGTCTAAGCTCAATACTTCTTTTGGATGCTCTATGCGGCCCCAAGAAATATCAGTGATGTGAAGTAAACCATCAACGCCACCTAAATCGATGAATACACCGAAGTCAGTGATGTTTTTAACTGTTCCTTCAAGAACCTGACCTTTTTCAAGTTTAGATACAATCTCAACTTTTTGGCTTTCTAAGTCGTCTTCAATTAAGATTTTATGAGATACAACTACGTTTTTAAACTCGTGGTTGATCTTAACAACTTTGAATTCCATTGTTTTACCCACGTATACATCGTAATCGCGGATAGGTTTGATGTCAATTTGAGAACCTGGTAAGAAAGCCTCAACACCCATAATGTCAACGATAAGACCACCTTTAGTACGGCTTTTAACAAATCCGTTGATGATTCTGTCATTGTCAAGGGCTTCATTGATAGTTTCCCATGATCTCTGAGTTTTAGCTCTTTTACGAGACAAGATTAATTGGCCGTTAGCATCTTCAGGGGCTTCCACGAAAACGTCAACTTTATCGCCAACTTTCAAATCAGGTGTATCACGGAATTCAGAAGTAGATACTAAACCGTCTGATTTAAATCCAACGTTCAATACCACGTCTTTGTTGTTAATCGAAACAACAGTACCGCTAATGATTTCACCTTGAGTGATTTGATTGAAAGTATCGGTATACATGTCTTCAAACTTTTTACGGTCTTCATCAGAGTATTTTCCGAAAACTTTATCATCAGCATCCCAGTCAAAATCTTGATCAGGTGTTGCTAACGATGATTTGATCTGTTCGATCGACACTGAATCAGCTTCTGATTCAATGGTTTCTTTTTCAGCAAGACGAGCGTCTGCGCCTTGAAGTTCAGCTGTTTTAGCCTCTAGTTCTTTTTCTGCTACTTGTTTTTTAGCCATTAAAATTAAATCTCCTTTTCCCGTTAGGGACGGCAAAGATAATAATTAATATTTTTAAAGAAAAGATTTTTTTGATAAATGTTGTTGATTTAGAACAGATTGTGATGGTATTATCACGGTATTTAAATTTAACGATATATATATAAGGGTCGGTCCTAGTAGTAATTTAGTTACAAATAAGTATTTAGAAGTAGTCTAAATAATTGTAAATTTATTTTACTTTTGCAGAAAATACCATCAATTCTTACAGTAAATGAAACAAGGGAAAACTAAAACAGCCTGGCAAAAAACACGTAAATTCTTTAACGACATTCACCTTTGGCTAGGTTTAGCCAGTGGTATCATTGTAATCCTTATTTGTCTAAGTGGTACTATATATGTATTCAATACTGAACTTAAAGAAATGGCTTCACCTGAATTATATAAGGTAGATGCCAAAGGAGCTAAACCAATCCAAATAGAGGCATTGATGGCAAGAGTTAAAGCGAGTACCGGTGGTAAGGTTACCTCAGTTAAAATACCGGCTGATCCTAACAAGACGTATCAGTTCATGGTTAAGATGAAAGATAAAGATGGAGAAGGAAAAAAAGAAGGAGGAGATAGGAAAAAAGGAGCAGCAGAATTATCAGGAGCTCCTTCAAAAGATAAAAATAAAGGTGGTAAAGGAAAAGAAGGACCAGGAGAAGGAAAGCGCCCATCAGCCTTTGCGGTAAATCAATATACAGGAGAAGTGCTTGGTAATGTTTCTGAAACAAAAACTGCAACAGGAGAATTCATGAAAACTATGTTTAGTTTGCACAGATGGCTACTATTAGATAAAATAGAGAAACCATTGTTCGGTGAGTTAGAAAACCGCAAACTAGGTAGCTATATTTCAGGTACGGCTACAATCCTTTTCACATTAGGAGTAATAACAGGAATTGTAATCTGGTTTCCTCAAAAGATGAAAGCCTGGAGACAGGGTTTAAAAGTGAAATGGAGTGGGAGTTGGAAAAGAACCAATCACGATTTGCATAATAGTTTGGGTTTTTACGCCTGTATATTTTTATTCTTGATGGGTATTACCGGACCTCAATGGTCGTTTCCTTGGTATAGAGAAGCGTTAAGAAAAACATTGGGTACTTATCAGCCTGAAGGATTTGAGCCTCCTGCAGATCCGGTCTCAAAAATCAACGCTGAGAATGCTAAGTCATTAAGTATAGCTAAATATATAGATAAAGCTCAAGAAGTACTTCCTTATGCTGGTGATTATTTGGTTTCGTTGCCAAAAGATTCTCTTTCTGCAATTGCCATTACCAAGAATCGTACAGGCTTTTTTGCTCCTTCAGCAGGGGATAAGTTATTGCTTGATCAATATACTGCCGGAGTTTTAAAAGTAGATGTGTTTAAGGATAAGCCTTTTAATGAGAGGGTTTCAGGATCAATTAAAGCATTGCACCTAGGTGATGTTTATGGTATGTTTACCAAAATAATCTATTTCTTTGCATGCTTAGTTGCTACCACATTGCCGGTTACCGGTACATTAATATGGCTTAATAAACTGAAAAAGAAACGCAAGCCTAAAAAGGTAAATCCTGTTCAAGCTATGCAACCCGCACTTTAAATTTATCACGATAATCTTTAGGTGGCATTCCTGAATTCTTTTTGAATAGCTGCCTAAAGGTTTTAAGATCATTATATCCCGAGTTTAGCATAACTTCCATAATACTTTGGTTTGTTTGCTCAAGCAGTTTTTTTGCTGCCTCTATCCTGGTTTTCTGCAGGTATTCAATTAATGTATTTCCCGTTGCATGTTTAAACCTACGTATAATGTTGCGTCTGCTTGATGGGATTTGTTTCAATATATCTTCAATGGTTATTGGCTCGCTGTAGGTATTTTCCATACTGAGTTGTATTTTCGACACCAATTCATCTCCATGATCACGTATAGGTGTAAATGAACCGAAATGGCTTTGCTGATCGCGATTCATATCAATTGAAAATATTTTAGCCACACGTACAGCTACATCCCTGTTACAATAGTTATGAATTAAACGCAGTAACAGATGGAAACTACTTGTTGCTCCTCCGCTTGTATAAATTCTTGTATCGTGGGTAACTACCGCATCAGGTTTAAATGTTACATCAGGAAAATAAGAAGCAAATGCTGTACTGGCATTAATGTGTGTAGTAGCTTGTTTGCCATTTAGTAAGCCGCTTGCAGCAAGTAGGAAGGCTCCTGTACAAAAACTAGCAATCTCAGCACCCTTTTTGTATTGTTGCTGCAACCAAGGCAAAAATTCTACATTCTCATTTAAGAATAAGCTCATTTCGCCTGTATCAAAAGCGGGTATTAGCACAATGTCTTGCTTATCGGTTGCAGTTAAAAGTTTGGGAATATACTTCTCAAATGTGGCTACTTCATTGGTGTAATCTCCTATATAGAACAGATTGAGATCAAAAATAGCATCCTTGCCATTAGATTTATAGTAACTATTTACAGTATCGAAAACATCTAAAATAGCAGCTATACTAAGTAGTCGATATTTTTTAGTTAACAGCAGTGCAACTTGTACCATGATCTTGCATTTAGATATGCAAATTAGGAAAAAATGTACAAAGAGTTTAAAGTTAAAGATTTGTTCATGTATTGCTAGTTCAGACCAAAACTGGTAAACATATGTTTACCAGTTTTGGTCTGAACTAGCCGCTACTATGTGATTGATTTTTTACTTTTCTTTTTACGTCCACGCCAAATAAGGAAGCCGGTTATAGGTAAACTCGCGCCAACAAGGCTAGCTGCAAAAGCCATTATCTTTCCTGGTAATCCGGCTATTGCACCAATATGAATATCATAATTCATTCTCATCATCTTATCTGCAAAGCTGGCATTAGCGAGTTTTCCGTATACATGATTAACCTCTATTTCTTTTAGTGTATATTGGTCGTAGTACAAGAAATCTGCCTGCCAGTAAGTATCTGTATCCGGATTTATTGCAATTTCGATTGCCGATTTTTTGTTTTCAGGAACATGTACCTCCAAACCCCCAGTATATCCGGGCATTTTGTTTAATGTTCTAGCCCATAAAATATCAATAGCAGGCTTACGCCCAATGGCGGAATTAACTAATGTACTATCGGAGAAGCTTTCCTCAAATTGGTTCAGCGTTTTACCTCCGGAGGCTATCCAGAAGCTTGATTTAGCAAACCATTGAAAGCCCATAACCAAGCCTGTAAAAGCGATAAAAATAAGAATCCATGTCATGTAAAAGCCGAACACGTTGTGCAGATCGTAGTTTACCCTTTTCCATTTGGCATTCCATTTAATAGTAAATCTTTTGGCGCTGGCGGCTTTGTTTTTTGGCCACCATAAAATCAATCCGGAAATTAATAAAAAGAAGAACATTAAAGTAGCACTGGCTAGAAGTGGCTGACCAATGTTTGGGGGAAGCCATAGATAGTAGTGACCCATGATCATTATTCTGAAGAAATCATCGTCCATGTTTTTAACCTTTAGCACCTCTCCGGTGTAAGGATTAAGAAAAACAATCCAATAATATTCAGGGTTTTCGGCAAAATACACTACTCGTGTGGAAGCACCTTTTTCATAACTAACACTATGTGCATGTTTGCCTGGAACAGTCTTGTCAGCAATCAGTTTTAATTTAGAGGGCTCAATAAAAGGGTTGTTTTGGATCTCTACGAAACGATAAGGTTGGGTAACGTTTTCTATTTCACGTTCAAAGGCCAATATGCAACCGGTTATGCCTAAAAAACATACAAATAGCCCTGACGTTAATCCGAGCCATAAGTGTATTTGTCCTATCCAGTATTTAAACCGGTATTTCTTAGTCGTACTCATTTAAAATTTGTAGGCAATACTTAATCGATAATTTCTCGGAGATTCTGCCTGCCAGGAGAAGACTGCTTGGTCATAAGTTGGCGCATTCCAGTAATTGGTATAATAGGCTCCTGAATACAAATATTTATCTAGAAGATTAAAAACGTTTCCGGTAATTCTTATGCTTCTATTTTCCCAGAAAAGGCCTGCATCCAATTTAAAATAATCAGGTAGATTCTGTTTTGAATTGTCACCACTGTAAGTACCCATAGCTCTGCCCGCCAGATAGGTAAAACCGGAAGAAATACCTGTGCCCTTAAGTGCTCCTCTTTGTAGCGTATAACTTAACCAAGCATTTGAGATATGTTTAGAAAATCCTGGAACTACCTGGCCAACAGCCATACTTGTTACACCATCAGCTACTTTGGTTACTTTACCATCTGTATATGCATAATTTGCTATCAATTTCAGCCCAGCGAAGATTTCACCTTTTAAATCAAATTCTATACCCTGAGCTCTTTTCTCACCAACTACGACACTAAAGTTTTCGCCGGCTTTATTGAAGGGATCTGCTGTAAGTTCATTCTGTTTTAGAATTCGGTACACTGATAAAGTGGTATTCCATTTTCCATTAAACCAATCCTTCTTTATACCAACTTCATAATTTGTGCCAGTGATAGGATCAATGCTTCCTCCGTTGCGTAAAAAGCCACTTTGAGGTGTAAATGCTTCATCATATACAGCATATACCGAAGTGTTTTTGTCTACAGAAATACTTAAACCCACACGTGGAGTGAAATGTTTCGCTTTGTCTGGACTTCCGCCCCAGACTGATTGACTTACATAGGTATACCTGCCGGCAAGTGTTAAGCGAATTTTGTTATCCATAAAACCAAGTTCGTCCTGTAAATAACCGCTAAGATATTTTTGATCCATTAAACCTCCTGCAGCAATAGCCCTATCTTGCAAACTGGTTTGTCTGTCGAAGTTTGGGTAGCCATTAGATGGAAAGCCATAGTTAGGATTCTTTAAATCAAAAGGGGAAGAGGGGAGGTCTAAATTATGCGATTGACCCCAATCTGCCATGTAGTTTTTTTTACCTCCATCAAAGCCAGCTAAAATATTATGATTTATCCCACCTGTTTTTACTTTTCCGTTTATAAAGAATTGGGCTAGTTTCATACTACTTTCGGCATCCCAAATACCTACATTTCTAATTATGGTACTGTTGGCATAAACTGCTGATGGCCAAGAACTATATCCGTTTTGCAGGTATTTAGAATAAGCTACCTGTGCCGTTGCTTTCCAGTTATCACTGAAGTTATGTTGTAAATTAATGAAAGCGCTATGATCGTTAATTCTGGTAGGGGGTATTCCTGGTTGCGTAAGTGTGAAATCCCGTGGTAAACTAGCATAACCTTCTGGAGAGAAAATATAAAAAGAACCTACTTCAGTCATCTTGGCATTTTGTAATGCATATTCTGCTGTTAGTTTTGTTTTATCAGATATCTGGTAGCTTAATGAGGGGGCAAAAGTATAGCGATCATTTTTCTCAAATGGTCTGAATGAACCCTTAGTTTGTGCAGCAGCATTCAATCGGAAAAGCAACTTTCCGTCATCAGTTAATTTTCTGTCAAAATCTACACTAGTTCTGTACAGGTCGAAGCTCCCTGCTGTAAAAGAAACTTCACCACGATTGTTGCCTGTTGGTTTTTTAGTAACAACATTATACATGCCACTTGGATCACCATTGCCGATCATAAAACCAGCCGGACCTTTAACAAATTCAATATGATCTACCATGCTCATATCCTCTGTAAGCGGTCCCCAATACGATGAAACAAAGTTAAAGCCATTTCGCATTGCTTGAATTTGGGAGCCTCTCATTGTGATATTAGTATACATATCCCCCCAATGTTCTAGTCTCGCAGCACCACTAACGTTTCTAAGTACACCATCACTCATACTAATTATCTGTTGATCAGCCAATGCTAATCCGCTAACAATTTGAATATTTTGAGGAATTTCTAATAAAGGTTGGTTTAATCTTAAAGAAGATGAAGGCTGATCTACTTTGTATTTTTTAGCATTTGTAGATATGTTTACTTCTTCTAGTGTACTAAGGTCTTCTCTCAACACAAAATCAACTTTAGTATTTCCAGATTCTGTAACGTCTACCGTTTTTTCTTGAGGACTTAAGCCAACAGCGGATACTCTTATCGTGTATTTTCCAATATTTACTTTTTTGATTTCATAGTCGCCGTTCTCATTTGTGGTGGCCCCAAAAGGTTTTCCAATTAGTTTAACGGATACAAATGCTGCATTGTGCCCATCTGATGTGATGATCTTTCCACTAATATCACCGACTTGTTGGGCAATAGTATTAACGGAGAGAAATAGAAGCGTTATAAGTAAGTTAACTACTTTAAAATTATTCATTTATTCTTTTGTTTGTTTATTTGGATTAATTCTAATTAATAGCAAAGTAAGCGTCTAATATTTTATAATCAAAATTTATTTAGAATTATTCTAATCTGTATGGTTTCGATAATTTGATAGTTTTGATGAAAAGTCTGTTAAAAGCGGGTTCTTTATAAGTAAAACAGGGAAAAATTATTGTCGGTTCTGCATTTATTGGGGAACAGATAAACAATGTTATTGAGTATACTGCATGTTTATACATAGCTTTAATCAAAGAATAGGAAATAACCGCTGAATTACTATATTGCAGGATTAATAGGGAATTAAACTAATGGAAAAAAAGGTTTCAATTAAAGATATCGCCAAATTATTAGGCATCTCAATCAGTACAGTTTCTTTTGTTGTAAATGGTAAAGCTAAGGAGAAGAGGATTAGCGAACCTTTAACTAAGAAGGTTTTAGAACTTGTTGAGGAATTGGGCTATAAACCTGATGCCTTGGCTAAAAGCTTTCGCACAGGAAAAACCAATATTATTGGCTTTTTAGTTGACGATATTTCAGAACCATTTTTCTCTGGTATTGCAAGGTTTATTGATGAAAAAGCTTCGCAAAATGGTTATAAAATCATTTATAGTAGCACAAGAAATAACAAGACAAAGGCGCAGGAATTATTGCAAATTTTTCAGGATAGGCATGTTGATGGATATATTATTGCCCTTCCGAATGGTTTGGAAGACGAAGTTAAGTCTTTGACCATGAGTAGAAAACCCGTGGTTTTGTTTGATAGATATTTTCCCGATATTAAAGCTGACTATGTAATTATCAATAACCATGAAGGTACATTTAATGCTGTTAAACATTTAAAAGATAAAGGATATAGAAACATAGGATTTATAACAATCGATACAATTGAACAGCAAATGCTAGATAGATTGAGCGGTTATGAAGATGCCATTAAATCTGAGGGTTTAAAATCGCATGTTAAAAAATTAACTTATGGCCCTTCATCAGAATTAATTCAAGACGTTTCTGCATTCTTAAAAGAGGAAAAGGGTCTTGATGCTATTATATGTGCTACCAATTATATTACAATGGCTGGGTTAAGGGCTATTCAACAGCTTGGTTTGAAAATTCCCGATGATATTGCGCTATTGTCATTTGATGATTTTGAATTGCTAGAGTTTTCTGCACCTCCAATTACCGCTGTAGCTCAGCCCCTTGAAGAGATTGCAGAAAATATAATGAATCTTTTATTAAAAAGACTAAATAGCTCCAAGAGCGATGAAGAGCAGTTTGAGGTTGTATTACCTACTGTTTTAAATGTGAGAAGCTCTACTGTCGTGAAACTTTAAACACAAATTTTATTTTCATCCAAGAATTATATTTGGCTAATACTATAATTAGGTTGGTATAGCCAATAAGATTTGGTTTATCTTCTTAATATATGAGAGTTTACTGAACTTTATTCTGAGCCCTTTTTTCAAAAAACTGCTTCCGACTTTTGCGGTACCAATATAAACCGCAATGGCTAATAAAAAGTATAATTTTGGGGCAGGCCCATGTATTTTACTAGATATTGTTTTAAATGGGGCTTCTGATGCTGTTAAAGATTATAATAGAACTGGGATAAGTATTCTGGAGATTTCACATCGGTCATCAGAATTTGAAAATGTAATACATGAATGCCAGAGTCTTGTTCGAGAACTTTTAGGTGTACCAGACAATTATAGTATCTTATTTTTGCAAGGAGGGGCAAGTACTCAGTTCTCTATGGTACCCATGTGCCTAATGCAGCAGCTTAAAAGAGCCTCTTACCTAGATACAGGATGTTTTTCTTTAAAAGCTATAGCTGAAGCTAAATTATTTGGACCTGTCCATATTGTTGCTAGTTCTAAGGATAGCGATTACGACCATATTTCTTATGATTATTATATTCCTGGTGACTCGGTCTATTTTCATTGTACTTCAAATAACACTATTGAAGGAACAGAAATTTTTACATTTCCTGAAACAAATGTGCCAGTGGTGTGTGATATGTCTTCTGATATTTTTAGTAGACAAATTAATGTTGCTGATTTTGACCTGATTTATGCAGGTGCTCAAAAAAATATGGGCCCAGCTGGACTAACACTCGTTATTGTTAAAAAAAACGCTTCTGCAGCGCATGGAGAATTTAATTCCTTCAATGTCCGATTACCGCATTTATGAAGCGCATAATTCAATGTTTAATACTCCTCCTGTATTTTCTATTTATGTAGCGATGCTGAATTTACGCTGGTTAAAGGGAATTGGTGGAGTAAAACAAGCAGAGCAAAATAATATAGCCAAAGCAAACCTACTTTATGATGCAATTGATAACAGTGACTATTTCTATGGATTGGCAGATAAACCTGATAGATCCAGAATGAACATGACTTTTAAAATGTACAATAGAGAACGGGAGACTGAGTTTTTGAATTTCACCGAAAGCAGGGGGGTACTAGGGATTCATTGTTATCGTTCCATCGGTGGCTTTAGGGCTTCCCTATACAATGCCATGGAAATTTCAGGTGTGGAGGTTTTGGTGGAATGTATGACCGACTTTATGAGTAAGGATCAGTTTAAGAGCTTTAAATTTAAATCAAATACAATATGAGACGACTAATGATCACCCAGTCTATTTTAAACAGGGATTCAGGAGAGCTATCGTTATATCTGAATGATATAAATAAAATTCCTTTGATTGGCCTGGATGAGGAAGGGGAGCTTGCGAAAAAAATTAGAGAAAATACTGAAGGAGCCAGAGATAAATTGATTAGGGCAAATCTTCGTTTTGTGGTTTCCATAGCAAAGACGTTTCAAGGCAAAGGACTTCCACTAACCGATTTAATTAGTGCTGGAAATATAGGACTTGTATATGCTGCTGAAAGATTTGATGAAACCAGAGGCTTTAGATTTATTTCCTATGCCGTTTGGTGGATTCGCCAAAATATCTGGAAATATTTACAGGAAAGTAACCGCATAGTAAGACTGCCCGGGAATAAAATATTAAACCTGTTGAATATTAATAAGGCCAGTAATGCCATTGAGCAAAAGAATGAAAGATTACCAACTTATCAGGAACTTAGTGAAGAAACAGGACTTTCGGCAGAGAAAATAGCCGATTGTATTTTAAGTTCTCAGAAGACCTATTCTTTAGATATGGTGACGAATGATGAAACAGGTTACACTTTAATTGACACTATAGCTGATGAGAATTCGCCCACTGCTGATGCCTCTTTAATGCTTGAATCTTTTAATATTGATTTAGATAAAACCCTTAAGATATTACCTTTTAGACAAGAGATGATATTAAAAATGTTTTTTGGAATAGGGCAAACTGCGCGAACTTTGGATGATATATCAGTACTTTTTAATCGCAGTAAGGAGCGAGTGCGACAATTAAAGGATGAGGCATTGATAATTTTACGAGTTTATCTAAAGGGCAATCCTGATCTTAGGTTTTAAATAGAAAAAAACCGCCTGTTAATAAAACAGACGGTTAGACAAAACTATTGAACCTAATTATTTGCCTTATTTTTTATTTTCAGCTGGTTTTGGAGCAACAACTGTAGTGGTTTTTTTAACTGTAGCTTTTTTATGTGAAACTGTTTTGTGAGCTACTGGTTTTTGGGCAGCTGCAGTTGTTGGAGTAGCTGGTTTTTGAGCAGCAGGAGTTTGTGCAAATGCGCCAAAAGTTGTTGCAACTAATGCTAACGCTAAGATTGTTCTTTTCATGTCTAAAATTATTTTGTGTTAATTGTTAGATCAAAGTTGCAAAGTAAACATGAAGATTTAATGAAGATGGAAGGTCGCTAAAAAGGGAAGGTAATCTCAACAGTAGTACCCTTGTCTTTTTCTGATTTGATGCCCACAACAATCTGATGAAAAGCCGCAATACTTTTGGCTATAGCCAGACCGAGTCCATAGCTATCCTCCTTTTTAGACTGAAATTTTTCGAAACGGATAAAAGCATTTTCAACTTCCTCAGAACTCATTCCCTGGCCAGTATCGGCAATGTAAAGATGAAAGCCATCGGGTTTATTACTACCGTAGATGTTTATCCGACCAGACTGAACATTATATTTAATGGCATTGCTAACTAAATTACTTATCAAAGTATGGAGTAATGAACGGTTACCCGTAAAAGTATAATCTTCAGGAAGATTAATGCTTAGTACCAACTTCTTCATAAGTAATCGATGCTCTAATTCTTCATACACTTCGGTTACTGTTTCTTTTATTGAAATCTTATCCGGTTTGTTAAACTGATTGTTTTCAACCTTAGAGATTAAAAGCAAACTATTTATGATAGATTTTAAACGACTTAATGTTTTTAAACATGCAAATAATTTATTCTCACCTTCCTGAGTTAATTTCTCATCATTGAGCAAATTCTCTAATCGGGTGCTTAAAATAGAGATGGGTGTAAGTAATTCATGAGATACATTGGCTATAAATTCCTTTTCCGTGAGAAAAAGAGTAGCAATCTTATTCATTAAAATACTGATGCTTTTATCCAATATTTTGAAATCCTCAGTTGAGGTTTTTACAGGTTTATAGTTGAAGTTGATCGGATCATTTACACGGTTTAATTTTTGATCAATTATCTGATAAAAAGGTGCTAATAAAAATTGTGTGAAAGCAAGGTCGGTTATTAAAGTTAGGATAACAGCTGCCAGTAATATGACAAATGTAAAGACCGAAATAGTATGCTCCAATTGAGATACTGCAGCCATAGTTTCACCTAATTCAAGTTGGTATCTCTTCCCTTCAAACATCAGATCAGTAGTTAATATCTGATACTCCTGCTCAATATCTTCAATACTGCGAACTTCTTGACTAAAATGGTTTTTAAGAGGTTTGTTATTTTTTTTAACCTCTTTTAGAATAATGTATTCTTCCTTAAGTAAGTTGTAATCAGTAAAGGTTCTTTGCTGGGTAAGTAAATCATTAATCTCAACAGTGGAAAGGTTTGAAATAAATTTGGCTTTCTTTTGAACTAACCGTTGCTGAAGGTGCTTTATCGAAATGTGATTTATGGATACCAGGATCAATAGACCTAGAAAGGTGATAATTGCTACCTTGGTTAGTGTGTTATATAAAGCAAGTTTAAATTGTAATTTCATAATTGAATTGCTTGAATGAAATTACAAGTTGATTCTGTAGCCAATACTTCTCACGGTTTCAAACCATTCTATTTGAGCAAATGCAGATAGTTTTTTACGTAGGTTTTTAACATGTACGTCAACAAAGTTTGAGTCTGAATTGATTTCAAGAATATCTCCCCAAACATGTTCTGTCAAGTTTACTCTAGAAATTACCCTGTTTTTGTTTAATACCAGATAGTTGAAAATTTCAAATTCCTTATTTGTCAAATTAACTTTTTCTCCATTGAAACAAACTTTATGATTTTTGATGTCTAAAGTAAACTTGTGGACATTTATCTCGTTCATTTCAAGTTTATGCTTGCGTCTGATAATGGCATGCATTCTCGCTAATAGCTCTGTTAAAGAGAAGGGTTTTGCCAAATAGTCATCGGCGCCAGCCTCTAAACCTTTAATTCGGTCATCAACATCACCTCGGGCAGTTAATATGATCACAGCATCGTCACGGCCACCAATTTGTTTTAATTGATGTAATAGTTCAAAACCATCGCCACCTGGTAAGCCTAAATCGAGTAGAATAAAATCGTAAGAGTTTACAAAAATCTTTTCTTCAGCCGTGGACTTTTTCCAGGCGTGTTCAATTGTGTATCCTTCCTTACCCAGAAATTCAGCCATTTCCAGTGCTAGTGTCTTTTCGTCTTCAACAATCAGTATTTTCATCAGAATCTAAACGCTAAAAACCTGCATGAGTATATTATTCTAAAATAATAAACCCATGCAGGTTTCTGTAATATTAATCAATTTGATTGCTATTTCCAACCGCCACCTAGGGCCCTGTATAAATTAACAATTGATTGAAGTTTTTGAAGTCTGTCATTTGTACTATTTAACTGTGCTGCCAATAAACTCTGTTCAGAAGTTAGAACATCGGTATAGTTAGTTGCAGAGCTATAACGGAGTAATTCTTTTGTGTAATCTACAGCTTTAGTAAGCGATGCAATTTGCTTTGCTCTTGTTGTTTCTTTTTCAGATGCTGTTTGGTATGCAAATAAAGCATTCGAAACTTCTTGTCCACTAGTTAACAACGTTTGCTGAAAGCCGTAAAACGCTTGTTGTTGTTGAGCCTGGGCAGTTTTTAACCTTGCTTTATTTTGCCCTTTATTAAAAATTGGCTGTGTAATACCTCCAATTAAGTTGTAAAATATAGACTGATCAAAGAAGTTTTTAAGATCAAGAGTTGATAATCCTCCGTTGGCAGTTAAAGTTAGAGCAGGGTAGAAGTATGTTTTTGCCGTGTTTGTATTTTCAAATGCAGCTCTGAATGCAAATTCTGCGGACTGCACATCTGGTCTGTTTTGCAACAGTTGTGAAGATACACCGGCTTGCAAATTATTAAACGGTTGTTGCTCATCTAAAGTAGTACGGGTAATGCTGCCAGGTCCTTTTCCTAAAAGAATACTAAGTGCATTTTCTGTTTCTTTTATCCCTTTTTTAAGATCCGGAATGGTTACTTGCGCTGCATATAAGTTTGCCTCACTTTGTACAACAGCAGCACCATTAACTATTGCCCCTTCTTTTAAAGATTTCATAGTCTCAACATCTGTTTCCCTTATTTTTACAGTTTGCTCAGTAATAGCTAGTTGCTTATCCAATGCAAGTAAGTTGTAATAAGTATTGGCAATGTTGGCTATAAGTTGCGTTTGCACGGCCCTTTTTGCAGCATCTGTTTGTAGTAGCGAAGCATATGCCGATCTTTTAGCACTGCTAAGTTTACCCCAGATATCCGCTTCCCAACTTGTACTCAATTGAGCCTTGTATGTTTGAGTCTCGGTATTGATATTTATTCCGGGAGGGAAGTTTAAAGCAGCTCTTGATTGTTTAGTATCTGTTACAGATAGATCAGTACTTAAGCTTGGTAAAAAAGCTGCTTTACTTAGTCTTAGTGCAGCTTCAGCAATTTTAATACGCTCTATCGCCTGCTTTAAATCAAGGTTTTCATCCAGGCCTTGTTGAATTAAAGTTTGTAAAGTAGCATCAGCGAATAAAGTTTTCCAAGGTAAATTGGCAATAGTAGCTGTATCGGTACCAGTGTTGTCACGGTAAAGATCATTACTGTTTAACGCCGGGCGTTCGTATTTTTTAGTTACGCAGGCAGTTAAACAGAGTGTAGCAAAACCGATGATTATATAAGATTTATATCTAAAGTTCATGTGATTAATTTTAGTGTTCACGGGTATCTATTGCCGGGAAATCAAGTTCTCCTTGTTCTTTAACAATACCCTCCTCAAAAGGAGATTTGTTGCTTACCTTTTCTTGTAGAGTCTGGAAAATGATAAATAATGCAGGGATAACAAATATTCCAAATATCGTTCCTATAAGCATACCACCGACAGCACCTGTACCAATAGATTTATTACCTGCAGCACCAACTCCTGTTGATAGCATTAAAGGTAATAACCCAAGGATAAAGGCAAACGAAGTCATTAAAATAGGTCGTAGACGTGCAGTTGCTCCGTTAATAGCGGAATTTACAATGCTCATCCCTTTTCTTCTCCTGTCTACTGCAAACTCGACAATCAAAATTGCATTTTTTGCGAGTAGCCCCACAAGCATGATTAGGGTAATTTGAGTATAAATATTGTTGTCGATTCCGAAGATCTTATCAAAAATAAATACACCTGCCAATCCAATAGGAAGAGAGATTAGAACTGCTAGTGGTAATATGTAACTCTCGTATTGAGCACAAAGCAAGAAGTAAACAAACACAACGCAAAGCAGGAATATAAAAATGGTTTGACTACCGCTCGACATCTCCTCGCGAGATAAACCTGAGAATTCGTAACCATAACCAACCGGCAAGTGTATTGCAGCTTCTTCTTGTACTGCTTTCAATGCATCACCAGAGCTGTATCCATTATTTGGATTTCCGGTTACTGCAATAGAGGTAAACAAGTTAAAACGGGAAATTGCCTGAGGGCCGTAAACCTTTGTTAAGGTTATGAACTCACTTACAGGTGCCATTTTTCCACTCGCATTTCTTACATATATGTTATTTAAACTAGCCTGGTTTGCTCTGTATTGAGCATCAGCCTGGAACATTACGCGGTATTGCTTTCCGTATTTATTAAAGTTTGATGCATAAACACCACCATAATAACCTTGTAAAACACTTAAAACATCAGTAACAGTTAGCCCCGCTTGTTTTACAGTGGCAACATTCACATCAATTTGGTATTGTGGGAAGTTTGGATTAAAAGATGTAGACGCATATTGAATTTCAGGTCGTTTACTAAGCGCAGCTAAAAACTCGTTCCCTACAGCATTAAACTTATTAATATCTCCACCTGTTTTATCTTGTAATTGGAACTCAAAACCACCACTTGTACCAAAACCCTGTATTGTCGGTGGAGCAAAGAAAATAACTTTGGCACCTTTGATACCTGCAGTTTTACCAAATAATTCACCGATAATCTGTTTCACATCACGGGTTCTTTCATTCCATGGTTTAAGTCGTGAAATTACCATGCCATAAGAACTACCTGATCCACTGATCATACTTCTACCAACTACTCTAATTGAGTTTTTAACCTCTGGAATAGAATGTACAATACTATCAATTTGTGCAATAACCTCATTAGTGCGCTCTTGCGATGTAGAAGCTGGCAACGAAATATCAGACATAATGGTGCCCAAATCCTCATTAGGAACAAATCCTTTTGGAGTGGTATTCATTGTCCAAACTAAAACAACGGTGAAAACAGCTATTCCTAAACCAGCAATCCATTTCCTCCTTGCAAGAAATTTAACAGATCTCTTGTATCTGTTGGTCATCATGTCAAATGATGTATTAAATCCTACATAGAATTTTTGCAGGAAGCTTTTCTTCTTATCATGATCTTCTTCATGCGGTTTTAAGAACAGCGCACAAAGAGCTGGACTTAATGTTAATGCATTAATTGCTGATAGTATGATGGCAATAGCTAGTGTTAAACCAAATTGCTTATAGAATACACCCGAAGAGCCCTGAATAAAACTTACAGGAATAAATACAGCAGCCATAACCAAGGTAATGGATATAATTGCACCTGTAATATCTTCCATGGCATCGATGGTAGCTTTCTTTGCTGATTTATAGCCATGGTCGAGCTTGGCGTGCACGGCTTCAACTACCACAATCGCATCATCAACAACAATACCAATGGCTAGTACGAGAGCAAATAGCGTTAACAAGTTTATAGTAAAACCAAAAAGGTTTAAGAAAAAGAATGTACCAATAATAGCTACCGGAACACTAATTGCAGGAATTAAAGTTGAACGGAAATCCTGAAGGAATATAAATACAACTAAAAATACAAGTATAAATGCTTCAACCAGCGTATGTATTACTTTTTCAATTGATGCATCAAGGAAATCATTAACGTTTACAAGTGGTGCATAATGAACACCTTTAGGGAAATTAACTGATGCGTCATCCAAAACCTTTATTGCACCTTCAATAACATCTTTTGCATTAGATCCAGCGGTTTGATTTATGGCGATACCTAATGCAGGTTTACCATCAAAACGTACAGAACTGGCATAACTTTGAGCTCCCAATTCAATTCGGGCAATATCTTTAAGTCGTAGAACCTGGCCATTAGCCGCAGTTCTGATAATGATATTACTAAACTCGCTTTCATTTTTTAAGCGTCCTGAATATTTTAGAGTGTATTGGAAAGATTGGTTACCCTGCTCTCCAAACTGGCCTGGCGCTGCCTCAACGTTTTGTTCTGCAAGGGCTACGTTAATGTCATTTGGTACTAAACCATAAGTTGCCATTATCTCTGGTTTGAGCCAGATACGCATGGTATAATCCATTAAACCAAAAGCAGTGGCATCACCAACTCCATTGATACGCTTAATTTGAGGGATCAAATTGATATTGGAGTAGTTTTGAAGGAAAGTTTGGTCATAGGATGGATTATCACTATAAATACCAAATATCAAAACGTTACTTGCTTGCTTCTTTGCTGTAATTACTCCGGAGCGTGTAACTTCTGCTGGTAACAAACTAGTTGCCCTTGATACACGATTCTGAACGTTTACTGCTGCAAGATCCGGATTTGTACCCAGTTTAAAGTTTACAGTAATTGTAGCAGTACCATCATTACTAGCTGTTGAGGTCATGTAAGTCATATCCTCAACACCGTTAATTTGTTCTTCTAGTGGAACAACAACACTGTTCATTACAACGTCAGCATTAGCGCCCTGATAGGAAGCAGATACCTGGACAGTTGGTGGGGCAATTTCTGGATATTGAGATACAGGTAAAGTAATTAAACCCAGTACCCCTAATATTACAATTATAATTGATATAACTGTTGATAGAACAGGTCTCTCTATAAATTTCTTAAACATATATTCTGTTTCAACCGACTATTGTCGGATTGGATAAACTGTTATTTATTTTTTAAGATCAGCGAATACTGAATCTGCACTTTTCTCTTCCGGTTTAATCTCCCCACCATCTTTTAATGATTGGAAACCTTCGAGGACAATCTTATCTCCGGCGTTAAGACCTTTGGTTACTACATAGAAATTACCTTTTGCAATTTCCATGATCTCGATTTCAGTGTTTTTGATGATTCCTTTTGCATCAACAACAAATACAAACTTTTTACCTTGCAAATCTGTAGTAGATTTTTGAGGGATAAGAATTACATTCTCCAGATGTTGAGGGATTCGTACTGATGCGCTAGCACCGCTTCTCAGAAGTTTACTCGGGTTTGAAAATGTAGCTCTCAAGCTTGCTGATCCTGTGTTAGTGTTTATTAAGCCATTAATTGACTCAATTTTTCCATTCTCAGCATATGCGCTTCCATCTGCTAATACTAATGATACAGCCGGAATATTTTTCATCTGAGCTTCAAGAGTTGCACCTTTAAAGTTTCTTGAAAAATCTAAAAGCTGCTTCTCATTTAAAGAGAAATAGGCATAAACCTTTGAAATGTTTGATACTGTAGTTAGTGGTTGAGCACTAGTGCCGCTTACCAAACTACCAGTTTTAAAAGGAATACTGCCAATTACACCATCAACAGGGCTAGTAATTGTAGTGTAACCAAGGTTTACTTTCGCATTAACCAGTTCTGCTTTAGCTTGTGCCAATGCCGCTTTTCTACTTTGAAGAGTAAGTTGCGCTGCGTCGAGGTCATACTTGCTAATGATGTCCTTTTCTACTAGCGGTTTTGTTTTGTTTACTTGCAATTCGGCAGCATTTACATCCGCTTCAGCACTGCTGATTGCTGCGGCTGCAGTTCTAACCAATTGTTCATATTGTGGAGCATTAATACTAAAAAGCTGTTGGCCTTTCTTTACTACTGCACCTTCATCAACGTAAATTTTTTCAATAAAGCCATCAACTTTTGGTCTGATGTCTACATTTTGGATGCCTTCAATTGTAGCAGGATAATCTGTTTCAAGAGTGGTAGATTGAGCTGCTAATGCAACAACAGGGTAGGCCTGTACCTGATTTGCAGCTCCGGCATCCTTTTTCTTATCATTACTTCCACAAGAACTAATGATAAATAAAATTGGTAATAAAAAGTAAATAGATTGGATCTTTGTTTTCATTGTTGTAGCAGTTTTTTAGGATATTAACTATCGGGTTGCGAAATTATTGATACTTTAAAATAGATAAAACATCAAAATGTAATGTTTAAGCTACCTGAGCTTTTGTAACTAAAGCTTTGCAGAAAAGTAATGAAGTGATTAATTATTTGGCTAGGGTCAAAAAAATCAGACGGGTAAATGCTGATGGGCCTGCTCAAGGGCAAAATTTAGTTGCTCTTCCTGCGTCAATTCAGTATTATCCAGAATAATGGCATCCTCAGCCCGGGTTAGTGGGCTCTCAGCACGAGTAGTATCAGCATAGTCCCTGTGTGCAAGATTTTCAAAAACATCTTCAAGTGAAGTTGTAGTGTCGCCCTTACTTTGTAATTCTTTGAAACGGCGTTCGGCCCTGATTTTAGGGTCAGCAGTCATAAAGAACTTTACCTGTGCATCAGCAAATACTGTGGTGCCTATATCTCGGCCATCCATTACAATATTCTTAGATTTTCCCATGCGTTGTTGCTGTTTTACCATTTCTTTACGCACAAGCTTATTCGCAGAAACCTCACTCACTCTTTCAGAAACAGGCATTTGTCTAACTTCCTCAGAAACTTCTTCTCCATTTAAAGTGATGTGAGATTCGTAATCCCTAGAGTGGAAGTTTAATTCGATGTGCTGAAGAGCATCTTGTACTGCTTCAGGGTTACTAATGTCAACTTGATTGCGAATAAAGAATAATGTAACAGCTCGGTACATAGAACCACTGTCAATATAGATAAAACCTAGTTTTTTTGCCAAAGCCTTTGCAAGAGTACTTTTTCCACAAGAAGAATAGCCGTCAATTGCTATAACCAGGTTTTTTCTCATATGCAACAAAGGTAATATTTTGAAGAATGATTTTCTATCAAAATTTCCAATAAATTAAAATGGTGGTAGCAGAAATATTTACTTTTGCCATATGATACCCAATAAAGAAGATATTGTTAAGGTTGTACTATTTAAAACTTCCCGAAGTGGAGGTAAGGGTGGGCAAAACGTAAACAAGGTTTCAAGTAAGGTCGAATTAATTTTAAATATCAATTCGGTTCCTTTCTTAAATGATGACGAAAAAGCGCTTTTAAATGAGAGATTGGCACATAGATTAGATCAGGAAGGTAACCTCCATATTGTTTCGCAAGAAGATCGTAGTCAGTTGATGAATAAAGAGCGAACTATTATTAAGTTAATTGCATTGCTGAAATCAGCACTTCATATTCAGAAAGATAGAAAACCCACTAAGATCCCTAAATCAGTAATCAGAAAAAGATTAGCCGATAAACAAATAAAGGCGACTAAAAAAGAAAACAGAAGGCGTCCGCAGTTTGACTAATTTCTAATTAAACCGGTAAAACATGCTAATCGATCCGAATTGGTGTGCTTTAGCTGAACTTTTGATTTCTTTTGTTTTAAATAGCATTCCAAAATCAAATGTAAAACGTTGAGAACTGTAATTGAATCCTACCTGTTGAGCAAAAACAATGGGTTTTACGCCAAATGTAACCGGACTATCGTTGTTAAACATGCTTCCTTGAACTGTGGCATCATATGCAACAAAGTTTAATTGTGGCTTGGCATAAAAGAAAATCTCTCTTTTTACTAATGCCTTTGTTTTTGCATTATTCCCAATTACAGCATTTGTATAGGCTGAATTGAACAACTGGTTAATACCTCCTGCCCTAAATAGAATTCCAGCACCGGCACCACTAAATGTAGTACCTACGTTTGCATAACCATCAAATGAAAAATCTATTGCATTACTTGATGCACGGTGTAATAGCTTAGTATATTGAGCGGATAGATTTACCGCCATTTCGTTCTTAATTTGATATTGCCAACCATCAAGTTCATAAAAGCCCACTGTATTATGTAATAGTTCCTGACCATCTTCAGCTAATGAATTAGGGCCTGTGGTACCTATTTCTACACTTGTTTTCAACACGCTCTCATTACTGTGAAACCAACTTAAGGCCCCACCAACATATAAATATCCTGCAAATGGTCTGTCTTGTTTTGCAGGGTCTGGTGCATAGCCTGAAATAGGGTTGTACATTTTTTGTCCGACAGATATCTCATAGATTTTCTTTTCTAATCCGGTTTTTAGTTTACTCTGATCCATCGCTCTGCGATAATCAATAAATAAACCATTAGTGTAATAACGATCTGAGCCTTGAGCAAGGTAAGAGTCATTGTCACTTTTAAAGCCAAACTCATTTTTATAGGTTTGAGCAGAAGCACCGAATGTTAATATAGAAAGGATTGAAAATAGGAGAATGGATTTGCTGTTCATTTGTTGGTTGTATAAAAAAAAACTCCGGTATAAATTACCGGAGTCTAATATAGTACTTAATGACTAAAATGTATATCCTAAACTAAGTCCGCCATAATATGGTAGAAAAAAGTCTTTACTAAAGACAGGACTCAAGCCTGCTCTAAATGAAAAGCCACCATCCGCGGGTTGTACCCTATAAAAGAAACTTAGTGTTCCAATTACATTACTTTCATTTTTATTGAACAAAACTTCACTATTACCGCTTGTTGAGATAAAAGTTGCACCTAAGCCCATTTCAAAAAACTTATTCCCTTTTCCCATCAAATAATTTAGGGAAAGTGGTACCGTTGTTATTTTATCTCCATCCTGAGAGTAGTAACCTATACCAGCTCTTCCACCTAGTCCGTCTCTATTGTTGGTGAAACGAGAATCATAATTTGCGGTAAATGTTAGGCCTTGTCCGCCTAATTCAATAAAAATGTTTTGTGCTCGCTTTACTGCAGGATCACTTTCCTGTGCAAAAACACTACCGAATCCTATTGTTAAAAACAGGATGGTCAGTAGTAGGGTATTTCTCTTCATCTTAAATAGTTTGTTTGACCGCAATATTAAACAAAAAATGATTAGTTGGCAATTGGGCTTGGTTTAACACTAAGATTTTGAGGGTTTTTAACCTTTTCCTTAGTTAATGCAATATCAATTACTTCTTTCATTTCAGATACATAATGAAAGTTAAGGTCTTTAATATAGCTCTCTTTAATCTCCAGTATATCTTTCTTGTTTGATTTGCACAGAATAACATCTTTAATGTTTGCTCTTTTTGCCGCAAGTATCTTTTCCTTTATTCCTCCAACAGGTAAAACTTTGCCACGTAATGTAATCTCCCCGGTCATAGCCAGATTAGGTTTTACTTTACGTTGAGTAAATGCAGAGGTTAACGCTGTTAACATCGTTATACCAGCTGATGGCCCATCTTTAGGAGTTGCTCCTGCAGGAACGTGAACATGGATATCCCACTGGTCAAACAATAAATGATCGATGTCGAATAACTCAGCATGGGCTCTTAAGTAAGCTAATGCTATAATGGCAGACTCTTTCATTACTTCACCAAGATTACCGGTTAGCGTTAGTTTTCCTTTTCCAGGACTTAAACTTGCCTCTATAAACAAAATATCGCCACCAACCTGAGTCCAAGCTAATCCTGTCACTACACCTGCAACTTCATTGCCTTCGTATAAGTCCTTATCGTAAATTGGAGCACCAAGTATGCGCTCAACATCTTCAGTACTTAAATTAGGTTCATAAGCTTCATCCATGGCAATTTTTGTTGCCACACCACGTACAAGGGAACCGATTTTTTTCTCTAAACCACGAACTCCTGACTCACGGGTATAATCTTCAATTACCTTTTCAATTAAATTACTCTTTAAAGTAATATCTTTTGATTTAATGCCATGTTGTTCTTTCTGTTTTGGAAGTAAATACTTCTTGGCAATTTCTATTTTTTCTTCAATAGTATAACCATTCACCTCAATGATCTCCATACGATCCAATAAGGCTGGCTGTATAGAACTTAAAGAGTTAGCAGTTGCAATAAAAAGTACGTTCGACAGGTCATAGTCTGCCTCAACGTAATGATCATTAAATGCATTGTTTTGCTCAGGATCCAATACTTCTAAAAGTGCAGATGAAGGATCCCCTCTAAAGTCAGATCCTACTTTATCAATCTCATCTAAAACAAATACGGGATTAGCTGCACCTGCTTTTTTAATAGATTGTATTATTCTGCCGGGCATTGCACCGATATAGGTTTTTCTATGTCCGCGAATTTCTGCTTCATCACGTATGCCACCTAGAGCCATACGAACATATTTCCTGTTTAAAGCCTTTGCAATTGATTTTCCTAACGATGTTTTACCAACTCCCGGAGGGCCAACTAAGCAAATGATAGGAGCTTTCATATCACGTTTAAGCTTTAGTACAGCTAAATACTCAATGATTCTCTGTTTTACTTTTTCCAGGCCAAAATGATCTTTGTCTAAAATGCGTTGTGCACGTTTTAGGTCAAAATTATCCTTGGTGAAATCATTCCAAGGTAAATCCAGAAGCAGTTCAAGATAGTTAATCTGAACAGAATAATCTGGCGCAGCAGGGTTCATTCTACCTAATTTCTCAAGCTCTTTATTGAAATGACTTTCAATTTGCGAAGCCCATTTTTTCTTTTTAGCACGTACTTGCAGCGCTTCATACTCCAGATCTGAAGAATTACCACCCAGTTCTTCCTGTATGGTTTTTAATTGCTGATTCAGGAAATAATCTCTTTGCTGTTTATCAAGGTCTGTTCTTACCTTAGATTGGATCTGGTTTTTAAGCTCCAACATTTGAAGCTCTAGTGTTAACAGTTCCATTACCATCATCGCACGTTCACGCAGGTTGGTCATTTCAAGCATTTTTTGCTTGTCAGCCACATCTGCATTCATGTTAGATGATATGAAGTTAATCAGGAAAGAAGTACTCTCAATGTTTTTTAATGCAATTCCGGCCTCGCTTGGGATGTTCGGAGACAGTTGTATAATCTGGCTCGACATCTCTTTAATAGAAGCAACAAGGGCTTTAAACTCTTTATCACTTTTATGCTTAGCCTCTGTAAACTTATTGATAGTTACCTTAATATAAGGTTCAGATTGAACCTCTTCAATTAATCTAAAGCGTTGTTTACCCTGGATAATTACAGTCGTATTCCCATCAGGCATTTGAAGCATTTTAATAATGTGGGCAACTGTACCTACACTATTTAATTGTTCAAAGGTCGGGTCTTCTATTGAAACATCTCGTTGCGAAACAACTCCAATAATCCGATCTCCTTTATAAGCTTCTTTTATTAATTTAATTGATTTATCTCTTCCTACAGTAATAGGGATAACCACACCTGGAAATAAAACTGTGTTTCTAAGTGGGAGTATTGGCAGGATCTCTGGTGTTTCTTCATTGTTCATCTCATCTTCGTCTTGTTGAGACATCAATGGAAAGAACTCCGTATCCTCATTTATGATAGGTAGTGCATTGCTAAAATCAAACTGATCTTGTTTACTCATTAAATAGTCCTTCTTAAAATTTAAAAAAACGACAATCTGACAGCATGTCGCTTGCGGAATTATTAATTATATTGAATAGCCATAATTTCAACTCCTGTGCCAAAACTTAGATAAGTTGTTTTCTATGTTAAAAAGTCAGGTAAAAAATAATAATTTGGTGAGTTATCATAATTTTACTTATTTAACGTTAACTATAACATATTTGTAAATGGTATGATAGTTGCCTATTGTAAATTCTGAGGTCCCTGGGGAAAAAATGTTTTAAAATTTGTTAGGGTATTGAATAAAACTAAATATATTTATTTTTTAATAAAATTTAATGAACTATTTCAAGCAAACAATTCTGGTATTACTCGTTATTTCAGCCAACAGCAGTATTGCGCAAAACAATAACTACGACAAGTTAGGTATGCAAGCATGGCTTAAAGGCGATTATAAGGGAGCCGTAGCTCAGTTAGAAAAAGCCGATACAAAAGACCCTAATAATTCTAATGTTCTAAAAATGTTGGGTTACTCGTACTATCAGTGTGGTGATTTTGAAAATGCAATAAATACATATAGTCGTTTTATAACTTTAAAACCTTCAGACTATTCTGCATACTATTATAGAGGTAAAGCGAGATTAAATGTTGCAAATGACCCTAAGGAATCATTAAATCAGATGAGAGAGAGCTTTTATCTTGCTGCGATCAAAGATTTCTCAAAAGCTATAGAGATAAATGGGGAAGAAGATCCTCAGTTGTTACAGAATAGAGGACTTGCCTTTAAAGATTATGGGATTTATAAATCTTATAAGATCAAAAAATCAGTAGAGAAAAAGGCTTGTGTTGCTTTGTTTAATAATTCAGTTGCAGATTTTCAAAAGATATTATTGGTGCAACCACAACGTAAAGACATTATATCTCTGATAGATTATGTAAAAGCTCAGGTAACTAGTTTGAAATAATAGCAGTATAACTTAATAAAAAAGAGGGTGTATCATAAGTAATGATCACCCTCTTTTTTATTAAGCTCGTCATTGCTTTTTAACGTTTTGCCGGGATGTTCGTCATTCTGAATTTATTTCAGAATCCCTCAAGAGAAAAAAAGTTTTGCTTGTGCGAGATTCTGAAATAAATTCAGAATGACGACAGCTTATGATAAGTGCTCTTTTTTATTATTTGAAAGTCCCTGTAACTGTATAAGTCTTTTCAGATAGCAACTTAATATTCTGCATCTTCTTTATCTGGTACAAGCTATCGGGGTAGTAGGTTAAAGTGTCAACGGAGGCGTATAAGGAATTTGTATTCTTTATTAGAAATTTAAATCCAGACACCTTGTCTTTTTTATAGAAAACCAATAGCTCCTTTACAGGTACTTTTTCATTATTTGAGGTATAACGTTCAAGGTCTTCTGATTTTTTCAGTTGAAATAAACCTTTCCATGAAGCTCTGTTAATATCAGCGTCAGAAAAAAGCATTAATTCCTTTTTCCAGTCTGCGATTTTCATGGATTTGCTTTCTCCCTCGCCGTTTACATTTACAGCTTTGTTGATTAAAGGATTTGTTTTTGTAAGCCTTGCAGCTTCTTTTTCAAAATAACCTTTAACATCAAAATAAGTAAGATCATTCTTTTGTTTTTTATCAGCTGAATCACTACAACTGATAAAAAACAAAAGAATGCAAAATAATAAGATTGTGTTTCTCATTATACTAAACTGTTTCCAGTCATGATTTCTGGTTTTTGGATACCTAAAATTTGTAAAATAGTAGGGGCGATGTCACCTAGTTTACCATCTGCAACAGATTTAAAATCTTTATCGATTAAAATACAAGGAACAAGGTTGGTTGTATGAGCAGTGTTAACGGATCCATCACCATTTACCATATACTCAGAGTTACCATGATCGGCTAGTATAATAAACGAATATCCATTTTCAATTCCTTTATTCACTACAATTTCGGCACAACTATCGGCTGTTTCAACAGCCTTAACAACGGCATCAAATACGCCGGTGTGGCCTACCATATCAGGATTAGCAAAGTTTAAGCAAACAAAATCAGGCCAGCCAGTCTCCAATTCTTTACAAATTGCTTCTGTAATACCTGCAGCACTCATTTCAGGCTGTAAATCATAAGTTGCTACTTTTGGAGATGGAATAAGGATTCGTTTTTCATTTTCGAACTCTTGTTCTCTACCGCCTGAAAAGAAGAAAGTTACGTGAGGATACTTTTCTGTCTCAGCAATTCTGATTTGGTTTTTATGATTTTTTTCTAATACTTCGCCAAGAGTTTGAGAAAGATCATCTTTAGTAAACATAACTTTTACATTGTTGAAGCTTTCATCATAAGTTGTCATCGTTACATAGTACAATGGTAATTTATGCATTCCAAAATCTGGGTAATCAGCCTGACTTAAAACAGAAGTAATTTCTCTTCCTCGGTCTGTTCTGTAATTGAAACAGATTACCACATCATCAGGTTGTATAGTTGCAACCGGCGAACCATCAGTATTTGTAACTACTACAGGTTTAATAAATTCATCTGTTATACCATCTTTATATGATTGCTCTATCGCTAAAGCCGGGTCACTTGCAGATTCACCTATTCCTTTTGTCATCAGGTCATATGCAAGCTTAACTCTTTCCCATCTAGAATCCCTGTCCATTGCGTAATAGCGACCAATTAAGCTGGCTATTTTCGCCGAAGAAGTTTCTAAGTGGTGGTTAAGGTCTTTTATAAAGTTTAGTCCTGAATTAGGATCTGTATCTCTACCATCTAAAAAAGCATGTACAAACACATCTTTCAGCCCTTGCTCGGTAGCAGCATCACATAATGCCTTTAAATGATTAATATGAGCGTGAACACCACCATCTGAAACAAGACCTATAAAATGAACTTTCTTATTGTTGTTTTTAGCATAATTAAAAGCATCTAGTAAAATCTCATTCTGATGTAATGTTCTGTCGCTTATTGCTTTGTTGATTCTTCCCAGTTCCTGATACACTACGCGTCCGGCACCTAAGTTCATGTGTCCAACTTCCGAGTTTCCCATTTGTCCGGCTGGTAAACCAACAGCTTCTCCCGAAGCCTCAAGCTTTGAGTTTGGGTAATTTTCTAATAGAGAATCAAAGAATGGGGTATTAGCGGCATAAGCAGCATCAGATTCGTCTTTTTTTCCATAACCCCAGCCATCAAGGATAAGTAATACTAGTTTCTTATTATTCATTATTGTCTACTTTTCGTTTATTAACAAAGATAAGTCTATTGTATCTTTTTTTAGAACCTAATTAAAATTCATATTAATATTTGTCTGTTTTTACAAGAACATGTCAATGTATTTTACTCGTATGTATAAAGTGGCGTTTGTATTATAAGTCATTTTTGTACTATAAATGGCATAGTTTATGTGCATTAATAAGTATTAGCTATTTAGAGATTATGAAGCCCCTACTTTCATTACTTATATTTTTTGTGCACTTTTCCTCTTTTGCTGCTAAACAAGGCGATATTATTGACGGCCTATCGGCCCATTTTAAAGCCGGTAATTCAAAAGAAATAGCCGCAAATTTTTCTCCATCTGTCGATTTAATTATAATTGATGATGAAGATGTATATTCAAAAGCACAAGCCGAACAGATATTAAGAAGTTTTTTTACAAAATATATACCACTAAAATCAGCTGTAATTCATAGGTTAAATACCAATCCTAATTACAGATACGGAGCGCTTTCTCTTGTAACAAAGAACGGAACTTTCAGGGTTTCCATAACAATGAAAAAGGCTGGCAATGCTTTTTTTATTACTGAATTGAGAATTGAGACTGAGAAATAGTTGTAAAATGCTATTTTTGGGTTTAAATTTAAGTTTTGGATAAGCAAATCATAGATCAATTTATAAAGAACGCAATTGCTGAAGATTTAGGAGATGGAGATCATACCTCATTATCTACCATACCGGCAAATGCTCAGGGGAAAGCAAAACTGCTAATTAAAGAAGATGGGATAGTTGCCGGAGTAGAGTTGGCATTGCAAATCTTCAGTCATATTGACCCTAGATTAGAAATAGAAGTATTTATCAATGACGGTGCTGCGGTAAAGTACGGAGATATTGTTTTAACGGTATCAGGTAGTACACATTCTATCTTACTTGCTGAACGTTTGGTTTTAAACTGTATGCAGCGCATGAGTGGTATTGCAACAAAAACCAATCAAGTAGTAGCTCTTTTAGGTAATTATAAAACAAAGCTTTTAGATACAAGGAAAACTACCCCCGGATTAAGATATTTAGAGAAATGGGCAGTTAGAATTGGTGGCGGAGTAAATCATCGTATCGGTTTATATGATATGATTTTAATAAAAGACAATCATGTTGACTATGCTGGAGGTATTACAAATGCCATTAATTCTGCAAATCAATATCTAAAAGACAAAAATAAAGATCTTGATATAGAGATTGAGGTTAGGAATCTATCAGAGTTGAACGAGGTACTTCAAAGTGGCAATGTAAATAGAATTATGCTGGATAATTTTACTTTTGATAACCTTAAACAGGCTGTTAAATTAATTGACGGTAAGTATATTACAGAAGCCTCTGGCGGAATTACTGAAGAAAATGTTGCTGAATATGCTGCCTGTGGAGTAGATTTTATTTCTATGGGAGCATTAACCCATTCTGTTAAGAGTTTAGACATGAGTTTAAAAGCCTTTTAGGTTATGATTTCCATCTATTCTATTTCGGCAGTTCTTTTAGCCTACCTGTTTGGTTCTATACCAACAGCAGTTTGGCTTGGTCAGGCATTTTACGGCGTAGACGTAAGGGAATATGGAAGTGGTAATGCAGGTGCAACCAACACATTCAGGGTACTGGGTAAAAAAGCAGGTATCGCTGTAATGACAATTGATATTGCAAAAGGTTACACTGCAACTAAGCTTGCATACTTTATAGGTCTGTCCGTTACCGGCCCTCAAAATTCTTCTCAATTTATTAATTATGAACTCGCCTTGGGTGTTACGGCGGTTATGGGGCATTTGTTTCCAATATTCGCCGGATTCAGGGGAGGTAAAGGTGTAGCAACTCTTTTTGGAATGATTTTGGCAGTTAACTTTACGGCAGCAATGTTTTGTGTTCTTGTATTTGTAGTAGTATTACTGGCAACTAAATATGTTTCTTTAAGTTCTATCTGTGCAGGGTTTACCTTTCCTTTGAGTATCGTATTTATCATACATTCATCGGTAAAGTCAGAGGTTTTGTATGGTATGTGCGTTTGTATACTTATTCTGGTTACTCACCAAAAGAACCTGGAACGACTACTCAAAGGCAAAGAATCCAAAGTATATCTGTTTAAAAAAAGACAAATTAACTAACCTTAACCTAATGAAAAAGATATTAATAATAGGGGTAACCGCAATTGGGCTGGCCTTTTCCTCATGCTCTACCGTTCCGTTAACAGGTAGGAGCAGGTTAAATTTAGTGAGCGACGATCAGGTATTACCAATGGCTTTTCAGGCATATAATGAATTCCTTACTGAAAATAAAACAGCCGTTTTACCAACAACCAATGCCCAGGCCCAGCGCGTTAAGCGTATTGGAAATAGCCTTATACTATCCGTAAAAAGCTATATGAATAATAATGGCTATGCAGATTTAATTAAGGACTATAAATGGGAAGTAAATGTTGTAGAAAATAAAGAAATGAATGCCTGGTGTATGCCTGGAGGTAAAATTGTAGTTTATACAGGATTATTGCCGGTTACACAAGATGATGCAGGTTTAGCAACAGTAATGGGGCACGAGATTGCTCACGCTATTGCAGGCCACTCAGCGGAACGCATGTCGCAGCAAATGGTTACTCAGGGAATAGGAGCTGCCGGAAATGTAGCGTTATCAAAAAATTCAAAAACGCAGTCGATATTCAATACTTTGTATGGAGTGGGTACACCTTTAGTGATGCTTAACTATTCTCGTAATCAAGAGCTTGAAGCCGATAGGATGGGGCTTATATTTATGGCAATGGCAGGATACAATCCTCAAAGTGCAATTGCTTTCTGGCAAAGAATGGCTGCGGCCGCTCAAGGTAGCCAGAAACCACCTGAATTTTTAAGTACTCACCCTAGTGACGCAACCAGGATAGCTCAGATACAAAGAATCATTCCTGAAGCTCAGAAATATTTTAAATCTACAACAGGGAAACCAATAAAATAAATTTGATTATGCTCCTCTTTTGAGCGTGTAGCATTAAAAAAATAATCAGAAGTGGTAGTGATAAATTTCACTATCACTTTTTTTATGGAATTTTTTTGGGTTCGAAAGCTGCGTCGTACTTTCTACCTATGTTGTTCGGCATTTGTTCGGCCCTGGTCGAACGAGGTCCGAACAAGGTGCGTTTAAAGGTGGTGTTAGAGACGACTATATTTTAGGTCGATGACTGCGCCTTTTTACGACGCATAACTCATATAATAAGAATTTAAATAGGTTGCATTTCCAATTTAATTACAATCTCAATTCGTTCTTATTGATTTCAAGAATTAAATATATGAAAAATATAAGTGCGTAGCAAATGTACTCGTTTAGTTTTCAAGCGTTTGCATTATCGCTGATGCTTTAAGCATGCACTCTTCATATTCACTTGCAGCGTTTGATGCATATGTTATCGCTCCACCAACCTGAAAAGAAAGGTATCTTGAAGATGATTGATATAATATACTTCTGATGATCACATTAAAATCGAAATCTCCCTCAGGAGTGATATACCCAAATGTTCCTGAATAGGCACCACGACTACTAAATTCATACGCCTCAATTAATTCCATAGCTTTAATTTTAGGCGCTCCGGTCATTGAGCCCATTGGGAAAGCATTTCTTATTGCATCTATAAAATGTACCTCATGATCTAACTGACAAGTAACAGTTGATATCATTTGATAGACCTGAGGGAAACCATATATGCCAAAAAGTTCTTCGACAAGGACGCTACCTTTTACAGCACTTTTGGTTAAGTCGTTTCTCACAAGGTCAACAATCATTACGTTTTCAGCTTGTTCTTTAGCATCATTTTGTAAATGGAGCCTTATAAGCTCATCTTCTTTAGCGTTGTTGCTTCTTTTCGCTGTTCCTTTAATTGGTTGTGTAATTAGTTTATTTCCTCTTTTACAAAGAAATCTCTCAGGACTTGCCGATAATATGTACTGATCATTTATCTTAAAAAAACCAGAGAATGGAGTGGGGGATACCTTTTTTAATTTGTTATAAATATTTAGCGGATCTATGTGAGCATGTTCAGCAAAAAACTCCTGACAGAAATTTACCTCATATATATCGCCCCTTACAATATGTTCCTGTAGTTGTTCAACAGTTTTGATGTAAAGTTCTCTTGATATTTTACTTTCAATTTTAATAGCAGAGTGGCGGGCTGTATTTTTGATGCTGAGTGCTTCAATGTGATTTAATACGGTTTCTTCTCCAAGAATTATTTGAATCTCTCCATCAACCACTGCAATTAAATACTGAGGGACAAAGAAAAACAGATCTGGAAAATTAAGGCCGTCAGCATTATTAGAACTTAGTTTTTCAACTTCGTTTTTGAGGTCATAACTCAATAGTCCGAACATCCAGTTTTTCTGGATATTATAGAAGATTTTTAGCGCATCAAAAGCGGAACCGTACTTAAGATTGATTGAGTCTTTAACACCAACTGCCAATAGAAAATCAAATTTTCCATAAGCATCGGGATAACTATTTGATTCATAACAACAGCAAACATCAAATGTGTTAGCCCATTGTAGTGCTTTTTGTTTAAACGAACCTAAATCCTGTACTTTCATTTTATTAGTGCAAATGTATAGATTCTGGATCAGAATAGCACAAATGAAAAAAGCGACTATTAGTCGCTTTTTTCATTTGTATTTCAGAGAAATTAGTTTAAAATAAGTGTTTGAACTCTATCTGGTCCAACAGAAAGATATTTCACTGGAACTTCAAGTTCTTTTTCTAAGAAAGCGATGTAGTCACTAAGTTGCGAAGGAATTTCTTCAACTTTACTTACTTTAGTTACATCAGTTTTCCAACCTTCAATAGCTTTTAAAACTGGAGTAGGTTTTACTGTGATAATATCATACGGCATATAATCAATGGTTTCTCCGTTGTGCTCATAATGTGTGCAAGCATAAATGGTATCAAAACCATCTAATACGTCAGCTTTCATCATAATTAACTCAGTAACACCATTAAGCATAATTGCATATTTAAGTGCCGGAAGATCTATCCATCCACAACGACGGGCACGACCAGTTGTTGCACCAAATTCGTGACCAACCTGACGTAAAGTTTCTCCAACCTCATCATCAAGTTCAGTAGGGAACGGGCCACCACCAACTCTTGTGCAATAAGCTTTAAAAATACCGTAAACGCTTCCAACTTTATTAGGAGCAATACCTAAACCAGTACAAGCACCAGCGGTAGTAGTGTTAGAAGAAGTTACAAAAGGATAAGATCCAAAGTCAACATCTAACAAAGTACCTTGTGCACCTTCAGCAAGAACAGTTTTTCCTTCTTTTAAATATCCGTTAACAAAATGCTCACTGTCAACATGAGGAATGTTTTTAATGAATTCAATTGCTTCAAAGAAAGCGGCTTCTTTTTCAGTAAGGTCGTATTCGAAATTATAATGAGAAAGCATCTCTTTATGTTTCTCAACCAATTTATTGTAACGCTCTTTAAAGTCAGGAAGAGTAGTATCACCAACTCTCAAGCCATTACGGCCTGTTTTATCCATATAAGTTGGGCCAATTCCTTTTAAAGTTGAACCAATTTTATCCTTACCCATTTTTTGCTCATTTGCTGCATCCAACAATTGGTGAGTAGGTAAAATTAAGTGTGCCTTACGCGCAATAACAAGTTTGCCTTTTGCTACCGGATCATGACCGGCTTTTTGTAAGTTATCTAATTCTCTTTTTAAAATGATAGGGTCTATAACCACACCATTTCCGATTAGATTCATTGTTTTTTCGTTAAAAATACCTGATGGTATGGTATTTAAAACAAATTTTTTACCATCAAACTCTAAAGTATGTCCAGCGTTCGGACCGCCTTGGAAACGAGCTATCAAATCATATTGTGGACTTAATACATCAACAATTTTACCCTTGCCTTCGTCGCCCCATTGCAGGCCAAGAAGCACGTCTACTTGCGTCATTATTTAAATTTAAAAATGGAAATATAATAATTGAATTTTAACTTGCATGTTTAATACTGGCATTCTGAGTTTCCATTGATGCCTTAGCAGAGCAATCGAAGCAAACGCCATAAAGGTTTAAAGAGTGGTGTTTGATCTCGAATTTTAACAATTCGCCAACCATACTCTGAATCTGATGAATACGTGGGTCGCAGAATTCTACAACTTTACCGCAATCAATACAGATAATGTGATCATGTTGATGATAACCGTATGATTTTTCAAACTGAGCCATGTTTTTGCCAAACTGATGTTTGGTAACCAAATCACATGAAACCAATAACTCTAAAGTATTGTATACTGTAGCCCTACTAACACGGTATTTTTGGTTTTTCATATGGATATAGAGGGTCTCTACATCGAAATGATCATCTCTTGAATAAATTTCTTCTAAGATGGCAAAACGCTCCGGTGTTTTTCTCAGGCTTTTATTTTCGAGATAGGCTTCGAAAATCTTTCTTACCAACTCGCTGTTGTGGTTTGTAGACATAGTTTTTAAACTCCTTTCAAAGGTACCATTTTTTATATAAAACTCTATGATTTTTTAGCAATTTTAGGCATCAAAGCGTGTAACTCCCGTTACGCCTTTCACACGAAGCAGGTTTTCGATCAGGTTGTCTAAGTGCTCCTTATCATTTACAAAGATCATTATAGACCCGTCAAAAATACCATTATCGGTATCTACGGTGATAGAACGCATGTTTACCTTAAAATCATTAGAGATAACTTTTGTAATATTGTTAATTAACCCCACATCATCAATACCAATAATATGCAAACCGGTTAAGAATGTAAGCTCTTGTTGTTTATTCCATTTTGCTTTTACTACCCTGTATCCGTAGTTGGCCATTAATTGAGCTGCATTCGGACAATTTGTACGGTGTATTTTAATGCCTTCATTAACAGTTACAAAACCAAAAACATCGTCTCCAGGTATCGGATTGCAACAAGCAGCCAAAGTATAGTCTATTTTTTGCAAGTCTTCTCCAATCAACAAGGTGTCAGATCCAGGGCCTTTTATCTTGTTAAGTAGGGTCTCAATTTTTTGGTGATCATTTTTGTCAGCGCCTCTATTTTCAATCTCTTTCTCACTTGCCAGGTAATCTTTTAGGTCTTTTACCTCAATTTTACCATTTGCAACTGCTATAAAAAGCTCTTGAGTAGATTGTAGCTTAAAGAAATAGGTAAGCTTGTTTAGATTGTCGGTATTATAGGTGATTTTTAAAGATTTAAGCTTACGCTCTAAAGTTTCTTTACCTAAATCAGCTATTTTTCTTTTCTCTTCTTTTAGCGAAGATTTTATTTTAGACTTAGCCTTGGCTGTTACAACAATATTTAACCAATCTTCTTTCGGTGTTTGCTTGCTAGAGGTAATAATCTCTACCTGATCGCCATTTTGAAGCTTGTACGAAAGTGGTACAAGTTTATGATTCACCTTAGCACCAATACATTTGGCACCTACATCGGTGTGTATCTCAAAAGCAAAATCAAGTGCCGTTGCACCAAGTGGTAACTGTAACAAGGCACCTTTAGGAGTGAAAATAAAGATCTCATCAGAGAACAAATTCATCTTAAAATCGTCCAGAAAATCTAATGCATTCGCTTCAGGATTATTAAGCATCTCCCTAACCTTCATGATCCATTGATCCAGACCATTGTCGTTACTCGACTCTTTATATTTCCAGTGCGCAGCAAATCCTTTCTCTGCAATTTCATTCATTCGTTGAGTACGGATTTGCACTTCTACCCACTGACCTTTAGGTCCCATAACAGTAGTGTGTAATGATTCGTAACCATTTCCTTTTGGTGAAGAAACCCAGTCGCGCAACCTGTCAGGATTAGGGCGGTAAAGATCCGTTACAATAGAGTAGGCCTTCCAGCAATCTGCTTTCTCATGCTCTGGGGCACTGTCTAATATAATTCTGATGGCAAAAAGATCATAAACCTCCTCAAAAGGAATGTTTTTGCTCTTCATTTTATTCCAGATGGAATGGATAGATTTCGGTCTGCCGTAAATGTCTGCTGTTAAACCTTGTTCTGCCAAAATTTCATTAATCGGTTCAACAAACCTTTTTATGAATAAAGTTCGTTCAGCTTTTTTCTCATTTAACTGAGTTGCGATGTACTTATAAGTGTCCGGCTCAAGATATTTCATTGAAAGATCTTCCAACTCCGATTTAATGGCGTATAAACCCAATCTATGCGCAAGAGGAGCATAGAGGTAAATGGTTTCAGATGCGATTTTTAATTGCTTTTGCCTTGGCATAAAATCCATAGTCCGCATATTGTGCAGTCTATCAGCTAGTTTAATTAAAATTACCCTTACGTCATCGGCAAGCGTAAGCAGCATTTTTCTGAAATTCTCTGCCTGTAAAGAACTGTTGTAGTCAAATACGCCAGATATTTTAGTTAACCCATCAATAATTTTTGCTGTTTTCTTCCCAAACTCACGCTCAATATCTTCAAGAGTAATGTCTGTGTCTTCTACTACATCGTGAAGTAATGCACATACAATGGAGGTGGTTCCTAGTCCAATTTCTTCTGCTGCAATCTGAGCCACGGCAATAGGATGATAAATATATGGTTCTCCAGATTTTCTACGCATGTTTTTATGGCTTTCGAGGGCCATGTCAAATGCTTTTCTGATCTCCTTTTTATCTCCCCTTTGAAGTGTCGGCTTGCAGGCGCGTAACAGTGCCCTGTATCTTTTTAAGATCTCTTGCTTTTCTGCTTCTAAATCAATCACTAAAGCGTTTTTCATTCGTGTTTCTTTTTTCGGTGGTTATGAATTCTGCCAGCTACAGAGCTCATTTTTATTGCTTTTCTACTAGTTGTTGGTAATTAACGGCTGAGCTGGCTTGCTCAGTTGATTACGCTCCCTTTCATCAATATAAGTTTTTTATAAAGATGTAACTAATATGAGCAATAATTCTTCCAAATTTTAGTTTGTCATTATTTGGCAGGTATTGTATTATTTACGTAAAAAATATGGCTCTTTATCGTTAAAAGATTATATTAGAGTTGAAAATGAAAACTAAAATATAAATTAGCTTTACCTTTATAGGGGTATAAATTTATGAAATTTTATAGGTTATTTATTCTGTTAATTGTCATTATTAGCGCTGCCCAAGCCAAGGCGCAGGTTAATGGCGTTACTATAAAAATGCCTGTACTTGGAAAAAATGATACAATTCGTGTTGCGGGCACCAATGATAATGGTGAAATGATACCATGGATACCGCTTCAGGAGGTGGTTATTTATGGGGTAAGGATATTCAAAACCCCAGCCGAGCGTGCTGCCTATAGCAGATTAAGATATAATGTAATGAAGGTTATGCCTTATGCACTGTATGCTAAACAAAGATATGAGCAGTTGGAAAAGGATTTGGCCTTAACAACAGAGAAAAAAGAACAGAAAAAACTGGTTAAACAATGTGATAAAGAAATTAAAGACATGTTTAACAGAGAAATAAAAGAATTGACCATAACCCAGGGACAAATACTTACCAAACTGGTTGATCGCGAACTGGGCAGAACTACATACGATATTGTAAAAGAAACTAAAGGAGGATTTACTGCCTTTCTTTATCAATCTGTTGCAAGAGTAGTAGGACATAATTTAAAAAGTACATATAACCCACAGGAAGATAGAGATATCGAATCCATCATTGTTTCTTCCGGGTTTTATCAATAGAACCTATGGCTGATAATTCCAAAAGCATACACCAATTTAAAGCAAAACTGATTAATGGATCCGATAAAAATCTTTCCGATTATAAAGATAAAGTACTTCTGGTTGTAAATATTGCTTCAGGCTGTGGTTTTGCTCCTCAGTTGAAAGAATTACAGACACTAAGAGATGAGTATAAGGCTCAAGGTTTTGAGGTGCTCGCTTTTCCATCAAATGATTTTGGCAGACAAGAGCCCTTGGAAGGCAAAGAAATAGATACTTTTTGCGAGGTTAACCATGGTGTGCAGTTTCCTGTATTCGATAAAATCATGATTCGTGGAACCCATGCACATCCACTTTTTAAATTTCTGACTCAGAAATCGACCCCCAGATGGAATTTTCACAAGTATTTGATCAATAAAGACGGAGAGGTGGTAGATTATTTTTTTCCATTTACAACTCCGCTTTCATCTAAAATAAAAAAGAAAATACAGAAATTGCTTTAGGGCAATATTTTATAAACTAAATACATCATGAAGTTAGATATATTGGTGCTTGCCGTTCATCCCGACGACGCAGAATTAGGATGTTCAGGAACTATAGCCAAACACATCGCCCTAGGTAAAAAAGTAGGAATAGTTGATTTTACCAGAGGAGAATTAGGTACACGTGGTACAGCAGAAACACGGGATGAGGAAGCTGCCGATTCGGCAAAAATACTAGGTATACATGCCCGTGAGAATTTAAGATTTAAAGATGGATTCTTTAAAAATGATGAAGAGCATCAGATTGAAGTCATCAAAATGATCCGCAAGTATCAGCCTGAAATTATATTAACCAATGCTTTGCATGATAGGCATCCTGATCATGGCAGGGCTGGAGATTTGGCAAATGATGCTTGTTTCCTTTCAGGCCTACCAAAAATAAGTACCGAATTTGACGGAGTGCAGCAACAAGCCTGGCGCCCTAGATTGCAGCTTCAATACATTCAGGATCGCTATATCAAACCAGATGTTATTATAGATATTACCCCATTTATTGAAACTAAACTGGCCTCAATAAAAGCATTTAAAACTCAATTCTTTAATCCGGAATTGGATGGGCCTGATACTTATATTTCTTCTCCGGATTTCTTTGAAAGTGTAATTGGCAGATCGCGTGAGTTTGGTAAGTCTATAGGAACAACCTATGCCGAAGGTTTTACCTGTCGCAAACTTTTAGGAGTAAACAGCCTTTTTGATCTGATCTAATTAGTATATAATATTGGCCATACTCCAACAAAAGGAGTTAATTTCTGTTTTATCTGTAAACAGTTTAATATGGCCAATATATTTTCTTCCCTAAAGAACGCGTACACGCTTTTTAAAAGTGTCGATTTTAAGAAACTTGAAGAGCTTTCTAAGAAGGTAGATTTACCTAAGATTATGGATTCTGTATCTAATCTTGATGATACTCAATTACAGGGTCTCATGAAGATGATTGGAACACCTCATGAAAAAAGAGAATTGCCCCCTATTGAAGGCGATTTTTATCACTTAGGTGATGAAGCTTTAAAAGATGAGGACAGGGCGCTTCAGTTAAAAGTTAGGGCGTTTCTGGAACGGGAAGTAAAGCCTATCGTAAACAAATACTGGCTTAGAGCCGAATTTCCTTTTGAACTAATTCCTAAAATTGCCGAATTAAATATCTGTGGTTTAACCTATGAGGGATACGGATGCCCCAATAAATCTAACCTTATGGAAGGTATGCTTGCCATGGAAATGGCCAGGATAGACACTTCTATTTCTACATTTTTTGGAGTGCAGAGTGGTTTAGCTATGGGGTCAATATATCTGTTAGGTTCTGAGGCTCAAAAACAGGAATGGCTGCCAGATATGCAACAACTGAAATTAATTGGAGCATTTGGGTTAACTGAACCAGAAGTAGGCTCGGGTGTAGCAGGCGGACTTACCACTACGGCTAAGCGACAAGGAAGTAAATGGATCTTAAACGGACAAAAGAAATGGATTGGGAATTCAACTTTTTCAGATGTTACTATAATTTGGGCCAGAGATTTAGATGATAATGAAGTAAAAGGTTTTCTGGTTAGAAAAGGTACAAAGGGATTTTCCGTTGAGAAGATGCAGGATAAAATGGCGCTAAGGATTGTGCAAAACGGGTTGATAACGCTTACTAACTGCGAAGTTGATGAAGAAGATCGTTTACAAAATGCCAATTCATTTAAAGACACCGCAAAGGTACTGAAGATGACCAGGGCAGGAGTAGCATGGCAAGCTGTAGGTTGTGCCAGAGGTGCATACGAAAGTGCGCTTAGTTATACCAGAACCCGAAAACAATTTGGAAAGCCTATTGCATCCTATCAACTTATACAAAACCATTTGGTAGAAATGCTTTCTAATCTTACAGCAATGCAAACGCTTTGTTTCCGATTGTCTCAGTTACAAGATCAGAACTTGCTTACTGATGAGCATGCCTCATTAGCAAAAGTTTTCTGTTCAATGCGAACACGTGATGTTGTAAGTAGAGCTCGCGAGGTTATGGGTGGAAATGGCATCTTACTGGAGTACGATGTAGCTCGCTTTGTGGCCGATGCCGAAGCCATTTACTCTTACGAAGGTACTAAAGAGATTAATACCCTCATTGTTGGGCGTGCTATAACAGGTTTTTCTGCCTTTGTGTAATTATTTAAATGGAGCCTTTTGTAAACTTGGATAGCCCATTGCGGTCTTTTCGTAAAGCGCAATGCAGTATTTATTAAAACTGCTGTCAAAATTTACTTTACCGGCATACAATTTTTCCGGAATGGGTGTTCCTTCCAAAAAGTAATATACTTTGGTATTTCCTCCTTTATGATGGGGCTTAAAGTTGCCGTATGTAGTCATGTCGTTCCATAAGGTGTCTTTTACGGTAACAGAAAACACATATTGTATGGGGCCTGTATTGTTGTCGTTTCTATAATAACCGATTTCTTGAAACTCACCATCTATACCATCAAGCCCTGGCTGTGTAAACGTGTCTTTTAACATCGACCCAACTAAAACCAGGACAAGTACACCGAATAGGATCTTAAAATATTTTCTTTGCATTATAAAGCAGGTAAAATGGTTTCCATAATGCTTAAGCCCTCATCAATGTGTTTTTTCTCCATGCATAGTGCTGGTCTGAATCTTATGGTTTGATTTCCGCAACCTAAAAACATTACATTGTGCTCCATGCCTTTTTTGATAAATTCATCACGCATACTTTTGTTTGGGAAATCGAAAGCACAAAGTAAACCTTTGCCACGTACATTGCTGACTTTATCATGCTTTCCGGCAAGTGAATGGAGGCTTTCCTTTAAATATTGGCCAACAACTGCAGCGTTATCACACAGATTGTCTTCGGCAACGATTTGAAGGATTTGAGATGAACGTACCATATCTACTAAATTACCGCCCCATGTTGAGTTAATTCTTGAAGGAACTTTAAATACATTACTATCTATCTGATCTACCTTATTGCCTACTAAAATTCCACATACCTGCATCTTTTTGCCAAATGCAATAATATCTGGACGGGCTTTTTCACTGTAATTTTGGTGGCACCAGAATTTGCCGGTCAAACCAACTCCTGTTTGTACTTCATCGTAAATCAGAAAAGCATCATTTTCATCTGCCAGAGCTTTTAATTGTATTAAGAATTCTTCACGTAAATGATTGTCGCCACCTTCCGATTGAATTGGTTCAACTATGATTGCGCAGATATCATCTTTATGGTCAGCAAAAGCTTGTTTTATCTGAGCAATGGATGTTTCTTCAGTATCAATAGCCACTTTTAGGTTTTCGCCATCTAATGGGAATTTTACTACCGGAACTGAAACCCTTGGCCAGTCGAATTTAGCAAACCACTTGGTTTTATCTGGAAGCGTATTAGTTAAACTTAGTGTGTAGCCTGTTCTGCCATGGAAAGCTTTTTCGAAGTGAAGCACTTTAAAACCTCTTTCTTCTTTGTAACCTTTGGCAAAATTCTTTTGGACTTTCCAATCCATAGCCACTTTTATGGCGTTTTCAACCGCCAGTCCACCACCTGCTATAAAAAAAGCATGAGGTAAATAAGAAGGGATACCAATTTTAGAGAAAGTGTCAACAAATTGAGCATACTGCTGGGTATAAACATCAGAATTTGATGGGTTAGCTAATGCAGCCAGCAACAGATTTTTCTTGAAAGCCTCATCGTTTATCATTTTTGGATGATTGTATCCTAAAGGAACAGAAGCAAAGCAGGTGAAAAAATCAAGTAAAGAACGTTTGTATTTTGAGTCGTAAATATAAACACCCTCGCTTTTTTCCATATCATACGTTAGGTCGAACCCATCGGCTAAAATATGTTTACCTAAAGTTTCATTTACTTGCTCTGGAGCTACAGTTAGTTGATACATAATTTCTATGTTTTGGTATATATCAAATGTAATAAAAACCCCCAAATTAACAAATGCAGGCACTATTTGAACCCAATAAGGCAAAAACTAGGTTTAAACAGTTTAAACTTAGTTTTTGAACCAATTACCAAAATCGCTAAGTGTAAAAGGAGAATTGAAAAAAATAGAAAGGGAAAGAATTTAGGAGCTAATTGTAATTTTTAATTCTTTTGGATCGGAAATATTACACTAAGATTTGCCTTAATATCTTCATCTAAATTGGCTGAATTTCCATTATGTTCTAAAACACAATAAAGATTATTTATGTGATCGTGAATAACAAAGATCAGGGAGCTAAATTTTGAACAATATACCTGGTAGCCATTTATTACCTTATACTCTTCAAGGTGAGGTGGTTGTTTTGATCTACATTCGCCGTAAACCAATCGAAAGTTATTTACAAACATAAGCTACTTTTTAAATTTGAGAACTAGAGGTCGTAAAAAAAACAGTGATTGGAGTTAAGAACGCTACCAAATACGAGAGCCCCTTTTTCTTATAAACAATATACGTTTTTTATAGAACTCTTGGATTGTAAAAATGCAACTATATTATAAATTTTACATTCTAAACTATATCATTTAATCCCTTGCCGTCTAGAATTTGAGGTATACATTTTTCAACTCTCGACTCACGAGTTTTAACTTGCTTAGGTGCAGAAAAATGAAGAAGATATGCTCTTTGCCGTCCTGGGGTTAATGACTCAAATGCAACTTTCAAGGCAGGAATTTGATCTAGTTTATATTGAAATTCTTGAGCAACTGCAAATTCAGCAGGCTTTTTGAAATCTACTTTCAAACCCGCTTTTTCCACTTCTATAGCTTCATAAATATGGGCTTTCAAAATAGCTTGAAGTTCAATTATTTCTCGAATATTAGTAAAACGAATCTGGCGCGCTGATTGCACATTCTCTGATTGTTGGATTAAAATACCATCAGCATTGCTTAACAAGGCGCCTTTAAAAAACAAAAGTGCACAGTATTCATTAAACACATGTATTAAAACGATGTTACTTTTTTCAAACATATAACAAGGAGAGCCCCACTTCAGCTCTTCTGTAAGTCCGCAGTCAAGAACGATCAATCTCAAACGTTCTATTTCTTCTTGCCACTTTTTGGCTTTGCTAAAATAAAAGTCAACCTTAGGATTCATTTTATGCTTTAGTTATTTGTACAAATTTAAACCCTTAATGATCCACGGAACGCTCTTGCGGCATAGTAAGATTCTGCACCGTTGTGATACTTAAATACAGTACCATAGCGATAATCGCAAAAGATGGCGCCACCGAGTTTTCTAATGTCACCGGGTGTTTTTACCCAACTTGATGTCTTTGTATCAAATTTTCCAAATTGCTGTAACTCGCGATATTGTTCCTCAGTTAAAATTTCAATGCCCATGGCAGCAGCCACATCAAGAGCACTACTTTCTGGTTTATGTTCTTTTCTTGAATCCAGAGCCTGACGGTCGTAACATAGACTTCTGCGGCCTTTGGGGCTTTCTGCTGAGCAATCATAAAAAATATACTCGTTTGTTTGGCTATCATAGCCAACAACATCAGGCTCGCCTCCGGTTATTTCCATATCATCAAGCGACCAAAGTTTTTCAGGATTGGCTTCCAGTTTTGTTAGTACTTTAGCCCATTCAAGACCCTTATGACGAATCATGTTTTTCTCAAAACGGTTTTGTAAGGTTTTAAGTAGTTCTTCGCGTTGTTCTGCTGACAACTCTTTTTTATTTTTACTCATGTTGTCTTTATTTTAAAGGTTAGCTAAAGCGACTTTTCTATCTGCAGGTCTAAAATACCAAGATACAAAAGTCAGGACTAGTAATAATACCGGGCCAAAAAATTCTTTTGCGCCATCTCCAATGGCTACGTGAGAAAATACTGCTCCAGACATGGCAAAGAAAAATCCTGCATAAGCCCATTCTTTTAGTAGAGGGAATTTAGGAATAAGCACTGCTATAACTCCCAATATTTTCCAAATGCCCAATAAGGTTAGGAGATACGAAGGATAACCCAAATTGGTCATCATATCTGTTTCTTCTTTCATTTTCAATAATTGCACAATTCCGGTTGATAGCATTCCTAATGCAAGCCAGATGGTAGCAATCCAATAGATAATTTTATCTCTTTTTTTCATAATGAGTTATTTTAATTTGTTAACAATGTCTTGTAATCGGTTATGTGCCATATTGATGCCCTGTGCAAAGGGTAGTTTAAGTATTTGGTCTCTAAGCTCAACTGATTTGTACACCACATGCATAATGAGCTGACTAGTATCCTCAGTAAGCTTTTCGAATTGTAAGAACTCAAGCTGTACCGCAAATGGAGTATTCTCCATTTCAAATGTTCTGGTGATTTTCTGATTCGGAATAAACTCGTGGATTACCCCATTGGCCTTAAGCACCACATTTCCTTTAGAATCACTGGTCTCAAATTGATAGCCGCCATGCCTCTTGTTTTCAAGTTTAAGCACTTTTGTTCCCATCCATTGCTCTACTATTTCAGCTTCTTCGTAAGCTTTAAAAAGCAATTCCAAAGGCAAATCAAATGCTCTTGTTATTGTTATTTCTTGTTTGCCATCTTCGGCATGGATTTTTGTTTTCCGTTCCATTACATTCTATTTATTCGGTTTATAGTTTTTCATGATGTCTTCTAATTTATTAAATCGGTCATCCCACATTTCGCGGAACGGTTCAATGTAATCTGCTATTTCTTTCATCTTTTTAGGGTTTAGGTGATAGAAAATTTCTCTCCCATTTTGATCTTGTTTAAGCAATTCGCATTCGGTTAGTATTTGCAAATGCTTTGAAACTGTCGGTCTTGCTGTATCAAAATTTGCAGCTATGGCTCCTGCAGTCATTGCTTGCGAAGCAACCAATAGCAGTATAGCCCTTCTTGTCGGGTCTGCTATGGCTTGGAATACATCTCGTCTTAAATTCATTGTGTAGCTATTTGACTACTAATTTAAGTGTAGTTATTTAGCTACGCAAATGTTTCTGCACTTTTTTTAAAATAAAAAAGCGAAGCTTTAATTAATATGAAGAATTGTATCTTGGTCAATACATCAGAATAAGCAAGAATCAGTACATGAAAAAAGAGAATACTTCAAGAAGAAATTTTATTAAGAATGGTTTTGTTTTAGGAGGAGCAGCGGTATGTGTGCCAGAAGCTTTGTTTTCTGCCGATACTACAATGCAACAGGCACCTCTTGCTACAGAAAAGAATCTGGTATTTTTGTTTCAGGGAGATTCAATTACTGATGGAAACAGAGGCCGCAGTATGGATCCTAATCATATAATGGGGCATGGATATGCATTTTCAATTTCTAGCAGAATCGGAGCTGATTTCCCTGATCAGGGATTTACCTTTTATAACAGGGGGATAAGCGGAAACAAGGTTTCCGATCTTGCGGGTAGGTGGCAGGAAGATACATTGGCACTTAAACCTGATGTATTGAGCATTCTTGTAGGAATTAACGATGCCAGTGGAGCACTGAACAGCCCTGATAAAAACAGTAATCTACAACAGTTCGAAGAAACTTATAGGGAACTACTCAAAAAATCAAGGGCAATTAATCCGAAAATGATTCTAGTTTTGGGGATTCCGTTTGTATACCCTGTAGGTAATATTATAAACAAATGGGAGTTTTATAATTCGGATGTTGCTAAAAGAGGAGCTATCATTTCAAAACTTGCAAAAGAATTTGATGCTATTGTTGTAGACTATAAACCGGTCTTTGATCAAGCTATTAAAAAGATGCCTGCTGATTATTGGATTTGGGATGGTATCCATCCAACAGTATTTGGGCATGAACTAATGGCCAGACTTTGGATAACTAAAGTTAGCGAACGACTTAAATTTTTAAAATTCTATCCTAAAGGTCATTAATCACATTAGTAAACAAACTTGTCTTTCATCCCCCAGATTCCCAGTAAACCGCCGGTATGCAGGGCAATTATTTTGTCTTCTTTATTAAAGTAGTTGTTCACGTTCAAGTCATCAATTGCAAAGAACATTTTCGAAGTATATACCGGATCGATTAGCATACCCTCGGCAGCTACAAATTTTTTGATGTATTCAATTAAAGTAGGAGGGGTTTTGGCATATCCACCAAAATGATAATCCGTATGCATTACCAGTTGATCAACATTTCCGGTATGCTTATAAATTTCATCAGCAATGAAATCGCCACCTTTTAAAACAGGTACAACGTGGAGTTGAGTTTTTAGCTTACGCTGATGGATCCCTTTCAATAATCCGGCTGCGGTTGTTCCGGTTCCGGCTGCGCAAAACAAATGATCTATGTCCTGAGGTAGTTCGGCAATGATTTCTGCACAACCTCTTACGGCTTCGGCACCCGCGCCACCCTCATCAACAAAATAAGCTTGCGGATCAGATCCGAAATGGTTTTCAAATAGAAGTGTTTTGTTTTTGTAGTTTTCTCTGCTGGTAAAAATTAAATTCATCCCAAACAGTTTGCAAAGTAACAGCATTTCGTTGCTCACTTCTTCGCCTCGCACAAATGCGGTACTTTTTAGGCTTGCTCTGGCACAAGCAGATGCAGTTGCTACCAGGTGATTAGAAAATGCGCCACCAAAAGTAACAATGTGATTTTTATCTTTTTTCTGAACGTCCTTTAGTATGTATTTGAGTTTACGCCACTTATTTCCAGAAATATATGGGTCAATTAAATCATCTCTTTTTACCAATACATGGTTTCTGGTAGCGTGTTTTAATTGATGTATAGGACTATAAATATCTGTAAACATTGTACAAATATAAATACCCTTTATTTAAGCATTGCTAATTAATGCTTGAAATAGATCTTTTTAATTAAATAAGGAAAAAAGTTAAGAATTACTTTTAAATTTTGAGTAAAGTTTTTCATAAGCATCATTAATTTGGTACGGATCAAGCAGTGAACAAATAATAGGCCAATTTCTTTTCTAAATATATTGAAGCTAAAGATTAGTTTTGCAGAACGAAATCGCCGGAACCCTGAAACGTAATAATAACAGGATGCTGAATGTGCTTTTAATGATTAATTAACATAAATAAAACACAATTTTAATGGAAAACAACAATAGCGGGCAAGAATTAGAAGAGCAGGATCTGTACGAACATTTAAACATTGTTGTTGATAAAGGACAGTCTTTATTGCGCATTGATAAGTTTTTAATGCACAGGGTAGAAAACGCCTCCCGAAATCGCATCCAAAATGCAATAGACGCCGGAAACGTTTTAGTTAATCAAAAAACAATAAAACCAAGTTATAAGGTAAAGCCTGCCGATGAAATATCGGTTGTGTTTCCTCATCCACCTAGAGATACTGAAGTTTATCCTGAAGATATTCCTTTAGATATTGTTTATGAGGACAACGATCTTTTAGTGGTAAACAAGCCGGCAGGTATGGTAGTACATCCCGGATATAACAATTATACAGGTACGCTGGTAAACGCCCTTGCTTTCCATTTTGAGCAATTGCCACAATTGCCGGGTAATGAAGGTAGACCGGGTTTGGTACACCGTATTGATAAAGATACATCCGGTTTGCTACTGATTAGCAAGAACGAGATAACGATGACCAAGCTTGCCAAACAATTTTTTGATCACAGCATTACCCGTAAATATGTGGCTTTGGCCTGGGGCGATATAGAGCAGGATGGCACAGTTACGGGCTATATTGGTCGCAGTGCTAAAAACAGGATTGTGATGGATGTTTACGACGATGAAGAAAAAGGCAAGTGGTCTGTAACACATTATAGCGTTTTAGAGCGTTTAGGATATGTAACACTAATCAGTTGTCAGCTTGAAACCGGAAGAACACATCAAATCAGGGCACATATGCAACATATAGGGCATGCATTATTTAATGATGCAAACTATGGTGGCGATAAAATATTGAAAGGAACTACTTTTAATAAATACAAGCAGTTTGTACAAAACTGTTTCAATATTTTACCTCGTCAGGCATTACACGCACAAACTTTAGGTTTTATTCATCCAACTACTAAAAAGTATATGGAATTTGAAGCACCTTTGCCAACCGATTTCGATACAGCCCTAAATAAATGGAGAAACTATATCGTACAGCCTCAATAAATGCAGCAAGAATACATTTTACATAACGACGAATTTATATTAAAAAATCATCCAATTTTAAGTGCCGATAATCGCGGTTTTAGATATGGAGACGGCCTGTTTGAATCTATGCGAATGAACAGCGGCAAACTTAAATTTGCCGAATTGCATGCAGATAGGTTAAGCGCCGGAATGAAAGCTCTTAAAATTGAGGGAGGCAATTTGCTTGACGAATATTTTCTGAAACAAAAAACGGCTGAACTTTGTAAAAAGAATAAGCTTAAAGATAACGTTAGGTTCAGGTTGTCGGTTTATCGCGCAGGCGATGGGTTGTACACCCCAAACAGTAACAAATCCGGATATGTATTAGAAGCATCGCCATTAACTGAAAGCACTTATGAACTGAATAAAAAGGGACTAATTGTTGATGTTTTTGATGAATTGACAAAGTCTGTTGATAAGCTTTCGAATTTTAAAACCTGTAATTCATTACTTTATGTAATGGCAGGACTATATAAAAAACAGTACAATCTGGACGAAGCTTTTATTTTAAACCAAAATGGTTTTTTGTGCGAAAGTATCAGCTCAAATGTTTTTGTTGTCTATAATAAACAAATTTATACCCCGGCATTATCAGAAGGCTGCATTGCAGGAGTAATGAGAAATGTGGTAATGAATATTGCTAAAGCCAATGATATCCCGTTAATACAGGCGCAAATAAACCCTGAAGTATTAAAAGAAGCAGAAGAAGTTTTTATTACCAATGCAGTAGGAGGCATCCGCTGGGTAATGGGCTATGGCCGTAAACGTTATTTCAACGAAGTAACCCGACTACTTAGCGAGAAGCTAAATTCGCTTTAAAAACTATTGAGGGTATCCAAAAAGGTTTAATAACTATTTGATTTTGCTCATCGTCATTCTGAATTTATTTCAGAATCTCGTTTAAGCAGGTTTTGAATAGCATTTGTGAGGTTCTGAAATAAATTCAGAATGACGATCGTGCCTTTTTGGACAACCTTTTACTTGTTAGGATAGTTGTCTAGTATTTTCAATAGTTTTTTAGCTTCTTCAGGATAATCATCATTTAGATTTACCCTTTCGGCAGGATCTTCTGCCAGATTGAATAGTTCTATACCGCTTTCTTTGGTTCTTCTAAGCTTCCAATCTCCAACACGGGCTACTTCCGGAACGCCATAATGCACATAGTAAATCGGTTGATGCTGAAACACAGCATCTTTTTTGGTGAATAAAGTCGCTACAGATTCTCCATCAAGTTTAAGGCTGGCAGGCAGTTTAGTGCCACTCCATTCGGCCAGGGTAGGTAGTAAATCAACACTGGTAAAAACTTGTTTCTGAACCTGTGCTTGTGTATGCCCTTTCCAATATAAAATAAACGGAACCCTTGTGCCACCTTCGTAAGTAGTTGCTTTACTACCACGAAATACTCCGGCAAATCCGGCATGATTCTGTCGGGTTTTGCCATCGCCAGCCATCCTTTCCGGATAATTAGTCCATGGGCCGTTATCGCTGGTAAAAATGAAGATGGTGTTTTCCGCTAGACCTTGTTGCTCTAAAGTTTTCCAAATTTGATTTAAACCTCTGTCCATCTCATTAATAACATAACCAAGTTCACCGCCATGTTTTAAATCGCTGTTCTTTTTGTGGGCAGCAAAGTACACTGGCAAATGAGGCATGTTGTAAGCGAGGTATAAAAAGAAAGGAGCTCCCTTTTTTTGTTTTTTGATATACTTTACTGCTTCATTGTTGTATAATAAGGTCAGAGAGCTATCGGCTGGTTGGTAAATTTCGGGTTTATAGTTCCGATATAATTTAATAGTTGTATCAGTTTTTACGTAAGGGCTGCGGTAATCGTGACTGTATAATAACCCGTAATAGTTGTCAAACCCCTGTTCCATTGGCAAGTTGGCTTTTTGATCGCCCAGGTGCCATTTGCCAATCATGTTTGTTTTGTAGCCACCTGTTTTTAATATTTCTGCCAGTGTAAGTTCAGATGCAGGCAAGCCCTGCTTATCGCCCGGCGACAAAGGTGCGGGAATGTTATAACGGGTAGGGTAGCGACCTGTTAAGAATGCTGCGCGTGATGGAGAACAAGTTGGAGAAGCCAATGCAAAATTAGTTGCTTTAACCCCTTTGGCAGCCATCTGATCCAAAAAAGGAGTTTCAATAACCGGATTGCCATAACAGCCTAAATCGGCATAGCCCATATCGTCTGTTAATACAAATATGATGTTGGGCTTTTGCTGGGCAGATGCATATTGCAATGATGCAAACGTGAGGCTTGCAATGCTAAATAGGGTTTTTAAAAGAGTTGATTTTCGCATAATAAAACTACACCACTAGGCTACTGATAAAACAGGTAGGTAATGTAATAAAATAAATTGCTTAAATACAGAAAAAGCCGACCGTTGGGTCAGCTCTTTCTGCGTTTAAACCTTAGTCTTTACCGCTTAATCAGCATGTAAAGTATCTTTATGCTCTTCTGGTTTGTAAGAAGCCTCCAATTCGGCAAGTTTCTTTTTACCATAAGCTAATTTGGTAATCAATACAAATAGCACCGGAACAATAAAAATGGCCAGGATTGTTGCCGAAAGCATACCTGCCGCAACTGTCCAGCCGATTGTTTTCCTCGAAACAGCACCGGCACCATGAGAAATAATTAATGGTATAACACCAAGTATGAAGGCCAGCGATGTCATGATAATCGGACGTAAACGAAGTTTTACCGCCTCAATAGTTGCTGCAATCAGCTCCATGCCCCAATCCACACGTTCTTTTGCAAACTCGACAATCAGAATCGCGTTTTTTGCAGAAAGACCAATCAGTGTAATTAAACCTACCTGAGCGTAAATGTTATTATCAAGTTTTGGCAAGAATGTAAGTGCCAGAATCGCTCCAAACAAACCAAGTGGCACTGCCAAAAGGATTGAGAATGGAACAGACCAACTTTCATATAATGATGCCAATAATAGGAACACAAAGATGATAATTAATGCAAAGATTAATGTGGTACTGTTACCTGCTTCTTTTTCTTCCAAACTTAAGCCGGAGAAATTATAAGAATAATTTGCCGGTAAGGTTTGTGCTGCCACTTCTTCCATCGCTTTAAGGGCATCGCCAGAACTATAGCCCGGTTTTGCGGCGCCTGTTACCTCGATAGATCGGAATAGGTTATAGTGATTAATGATAGATGCTTTTTCTACTACATCATAACTAACTATTGAACTTAAGGGCACTGACGCGCCTGATGAGTTTTTAACGTATAGATTGTTCAGACTCTCAATACCTTTTCTAAAATTGGTGTCGGCCTGCGTTACTACACGGAAGTTTCTTCCGTATTTGGTAAAGTCGTTTACATAACTACTTCCAAGATATGCAGAAATGGTGCTGTAAACATTGCCTATTGAAACTCCCATTTTTTTAGCCTGATCACGATCAACATGGACTTGATAGTTTGGAGTTCTGGCGTTAAATAGGGTATAAGCCATTGCAATTTCAGGTCGTTGGTTAGCTGCCATAAGGAACTTCCCTACGTTTGCCTCAAATACTTTTATGTCGCCGGTTTGTTTTTCCTGAATCTGTAGGGAGAAACCACCGCTAATGCCCAATCCCGGGATGGGAGGTGGAGCAACTACAATAACGCTTCCTTCTTTATCGCCTCTAAATTCTTGAGATATATTGGCAATCGTTGTAGAAACATCACCTGGTCTTTCGCCCCAATCTTTTAACTGCACAAAGAATGTTGCAGCGTTAGATTTGAATGATCTGTTCAGGATGTTAATACCACCAATTGAAGTCACATTTTTTACTTCTGGATATTTTTTCAGAATAGTTTCTGTGATTTTTTTCACTAATGCATCAGTACGCACAGCAGAAGCTCCTTCGGGTAAAGTAACCCCCATCAAGAATACTCCGGCATCTTCATTAGGTATAAAACCTGATGGTTTCTTAGCAAATAAGCCAACGGTTCCTAGATAAAGACAGATTAGAATAATCACCATTAAAGGTGATTTTTTTAAACACCATTTTACCCCGTTTGAGTATGTGCTGGTTACTTTGGCAAACCAGGTGTTAAATTTATAGAAGAATCTGTTTAATCCTTTTGAATCTTTGTTTAGGTTCATTGGAGTAAGCAACAATGAACATAAAGCCGGTGTTAGCGATAAGGCAATAAACGCCGAGATTAATACTGAAACGGCAATAGTAATGGCAAATTGTTGATACAAGAGCCCAACCATACCGGGGATAAAACCTACCGGAATAAACACAGCTGCAAGTATTAGGGCGATGGCAATAACGGGAGCAGTAATGTCTTTCATTGCTCTGCGTGTTGCATCAGGTGCCGAAAGCCCATCGTGATCCATGTAATGCTGCACAGCCTCTACTACCACAATCGCATCATCCACCACAATACCAATGGCCAGTACAAAACCAAACATGGTAAGTACGTTGATAGAGAAACCAAACAGGGTAAAGAAGATGAATGTACCTATGATAGAAACCGGAATTGCAAGGACTGGGATTAGGGTAGCTCTCCAGCTTTGCAGGAAGAAAAATACCACCAAGGTTACCAGTATAAGCGCCTCAATAAGTGTGTGAACAACGGCGTTGATGGAAACCTTTACAACCGATACTGTTTCGTAAGCTACTACATAATCCAAGTCTTTAGGGAAGGATTTTTTTAACTCTGCCATAGCTTTATCTATTCCAGCGGCTGTTTGTACAGCATTACCACCAGGAGTTTGGTTGATGGCCATCATAGATGAAACTTTACCGTTTATCTTTGAATTGGTTGAATAAGCAAACTCTCCAAGTTCTACCCGGGCTACGTCTTTTAAGTAAACTGCAGAACCATCGGCTCCGGTTTTTACTACAATGTTTCTGAACTGCTCTTCAGTATTCAGGTCGCCATCAAGGATAACCGAGAATTCGAAAGTTTGATTGCTATTTTGCGGAGGGCCACCTACTGTACCACCCGGTATTCTTGAGTTCTGTTCTGCAATTGCCGCCGAAACATCTGCCGGAGTTAAGTTTAGCCTTGCCAGTTTACTTGCATCTAACCAGATACGCATACTAAATGGCTGACCAAATGTTTGCACATCTCCAACCCCTTTAATCCTTAGTAAAGCATCTTTTACATATAAGTTTACATAGTTCGAAAGGAATTTCTGATCGTATGTGCCATTTGGTGAGTAAAGTCCAAGCACCATCAAAATATCGTTGTTGGCTTTTTTAGTGGTTACACCCAAACGTGTTACAGCTTCGGGTAAAGATGGCTCTGCAATACCTACCCTGTTTTGAACATCGAGGGCAGCAATATCAATGTTTGTACCTACATCAAAAGTAACGGTTATCGATGAACGACCATCCGAAGTACTGTTTGATGACAGGTATTTCATGCCCGGTGTACCATTGATTTGGCTTTCTATTGGTGTAGTTACAGTTTGCTCTACAGTTTGTGCATCAGCACCTGTATAAGCCCCACTTACGGTAACTGTTGGAGGGGCTATATTTGGGTATTGACTGATCGGTAATGTGGTAATCACAATGGTACCAATCAGAACAATTAAAAGGGAAATCACGATAGACGTGATGGGGCGCCTTATGAATACTTCTGATATCATATCTCTAAATTCTTTAAGTCTATTTTTTAACTGCGCCTGCTGCTGGTTGTGCTCCTGGGGCTGCATCAGCCGGAGCGTCTGTTACTACAGCACCTGGTTTTACATTTTGTACACCATCAACCACAATTACTTCCCCTTGCTTTAGTCCGCTTTTTACTACTACACTTTTATCAAACTGTTTACCTAGTTTAATGATGCGTGGTTCAGCTTTACTACTGTCGCCAATTACAAATACGTTAAACTCACCCAGTTGCTCCGTAACAGCTTTGTATGGAATTACCAGTTGATGTTCCGATGATTTGTTTAATGCTTTTAAATTAACAGTCATACCTGCAAGCAATCTTCCTTCAGAATTTGGATAGCTGATTCTTACTTTGATAGTTCCTGTTTGAGGATCAACAGCGCGATCTATAGCGGTAATATGACCTTGACCATTATAAATGCTGCCATCTTGTAATTGAACGTTGAACAGAGAATCTTTTTCTGCTTTTGCATCTTTTTGTAAACGCATAAAACGAGGGATTTCTGATTGGTTCACAGCAATGTCTACAGCTATTGGATTGTTACTCGAAACTGTATTTAACAAAGTTGTACCTGGGGATGCTAGAGCACCCAATTTAACCTGAGAGATGCCTATAGTTCCTGTTAAGGGTGATACAATGATTGAGCGTTGTAAATCGTTGGCAGCTGATGATAACTGCGCCTGTGCTGCGGCTACCTGTGATTCGGCATTTGCCAGATCAGTTAAAGCGTAATCAACACGTTGCTTGGCAACAGCATCTTGTTCTGCAAGTCGTGTATAACGGTCTGCATCTTTTTTTGCTTTATCGCGGTTAGCTTTTGCCACTGCAACGTTTGCTTGGGCAGAAGTGTGTGCCGCAAGGTATTTTGTGCGGTCAATTTCATAAAGCTTTTGTCCTTTAGTTACTTTCTGTCCATCCTTTATATAGATTGCGGTGATATAACCACCTACCTGCGGACGTAGTTCAACTTCGTTTAAAGCCACTACCACTCCAGGGTAAGAATCTGTAGTGATTACTTCCTGATCGGTTACAGTTGCTTTAGTTACCTGTGTTGGGGGAGGTGGGCCTTGCTGCATACCAGCATTTTTATTGCCACCACAAGAGGCTAATGTAACAGTTCCAAGTATTACGAAGCCGAGTTTTATGTAGTTTGTAGTATTCATTTGAGTTCTTATTAATTTACGATGATAGTTCCTAATGCTTGTTGTACGTCTAGTTTAGAAGAAAGCAGGCTATATAATGAGTTTAAATAATTGAGTTGGGCAGTGCGCAAATCTGTTTCTGAGGTCATCAGATCCAGGTAGGTTTTAATGCCTTCATCGTATTGAAGTTTAATTGTATTGTACACCTGTCTGGAGATATCGACATTAGATTTTGCTGTTTTCCAGTCGTTCAGATTTGCCTTATAAGTAGCCATCGCCTGTTCATACTGTGTATTGATGCGACTTTTTGTGTTTAATAAGTCGAGGTCAATTCTCTTTTCCTGTAATTGAGATTTTCTGAGCTCCTGGATTCTTTTTGTTCCCTGAAAAATTGGAACACTTAGCTTTAAGCCAAACACAGAACTTGGAAACGACTTGTCATAAAGGTTGCTGAAATCATTATTTAAGTAATTTGAACTATAATTTATAAAACCCGAAATAGATGGCAAATAGCTCCATTTGTTATAACTGGTATTTAAATGTTGTAATTGCTTTTGGGTTTGTAGAAGGCGATATTCCACTCTGTTCTCATAAGCCTGTTTAGCGTTAGTATCTAAAACAATACCTTGCTCCATGCTGTCAGATTTTAAGTTAAGGCTAAAGTCTTTATCTGTACTGTAGCCAATGATTTCTTTCAGGTAGGCATATTTATATTTAAGTAGCTCTTCAGTTCTCTTTTTGTCTGCTTTAGAGTTGCTTAAACTAATCTGCGCACGTTGAAAATCTGTTTTGTCTACCAAACCCTGTTCGTACTGAGCAGAGGCATCTTTTGCTTGTTTTTCTAACCGGGCGATGTTTTCGTTGATAATGTTTAACTGCTCTCCGCTGGTAAGGATGTCGAAATAGGCTTTACTAACATCAACAACTGTATTGATTTTAGTATTTTCTGTACTCTGTTTGTACTGTTGTCTATAGTATTTAGAAGCCTTTGATGCCTGGATAAGACCAGCATTTAGAAATTGCTGATCAGCTTGTAAAGTAACCGCAGAGGTTTGTTTTGTACCAAAAGTAATATAGCTGGTTTCGCCATTTGTAGTAAGTGCATTAACCTGTTGCTTAAGGTTATTGTTATAATTTGCATTTGCACTAATTTGCGGGAACCATCCAGAAAGCGCAGACTTGATATCGCGTTCACCAATCTCCTCATCGATTAGAGATTGCTTCACTCCGGGTCTGTTATTTAGCGCATAATCTATCACTTCCTGAAGTGTAGCATTGCTGAGCTGTTTATCATTGTTTCCCGTTTGCGCCGTCAATTCTTTGGGCAGCAAGACAGGTAAACCGATAAGAAGCATTACGAGTAGTTTATGAATTTTCATATTTAAATGTGGAATTGAGTGTAGTTAAAGCCATTATATATATTATTGTCTTTTAATTCCGTCCCAAACAATCTGCACAACTTCCGTAATGTCATCTTCAGAGTATATCATTTGCTCTGATAATCTGAAGTTTGCAGCCGCAACTAACGTGCCTCTTATTGTTGGTCCTAGTAATCTTGGATCAATATTTTTAAAATATCCTCCATCTATCCCGGATTCAAAGAAGCTGATTATTTTTTCTTTAAATAAAATGCTGTCTTTTTCCGGGAAATTCTTTGCGAATGGAGAGTTTACATATTGCTCAAGGAAAACCATTGCAGGTTCATTTTGTATGTAAAAATTGTACTGGTTGTGCATGAGTTTAAAGAAACGATCCTTGTATGGAGTTGATTGGTCGTAACCTTCCATTAAAGCCTCTGTCAGTTGATCTCTAGTTCTGATGTAAAGTTCTATGATGAGGGTTTCTTTTGAATCAAAATAATGATAAATGGTTCCTGCTGCCACCTTTGCATGTTTTGCAATCTGGCTCATAGGTGTACCATGAAATCCGTACTCTTTAATGAGTAGTAGTGTGCTATTTAAAATAGCATCGCGTTTGCTGTTGTAAGTTTCCAATTGAACGTTCATTCGGTCGCAAAGAAGAGAATTAATTAATAGATATCTATTGATATAAAGGGAATGTTACATACAAATGATTTATTAGTGATATTATAGAAATGTCGCATTTTCGTGTAATTTTACTTCAGTTATTGTAACTAATTATTAAAATTTAACTAACGCTTTATGAAAATATTCTTCAGTTTCTTTCTTTCTATTTTTGTCTGTTTTTCTTGCCAATCGCAAACTCAAAAGATTGAGTTAAAGTTAACTAAGGGGCAGTCTTATACTCAAAAAACTGTAGCCAAATCTGTAATTAAGCAAAAAGTTAATGATCAGGAAATAAGTATTAACATGACTATTACAGGCCAAATGAAATATTTGGTTACAGATTATGCCTCCGGCATATACAGCATGGATGTAAGTTACGAAAATTTATCTATGAAAATGGTACATCCGGGCGGGACATCTGTTTTTGATTCTGAAAGTACTGATGAAACAGATATCATGTCGTCGGTTTTCCGTATGATGAAAAATAAACCGTTTCAAATAAAAATGACGCAAAGCGGTAAGATAGCTGAGGTTAAGAATGTAGAGGTGTTATATGCTGGTGCTTTTGATAAGTTTCCTCAACTAACAGCCGAACAAAAAGAGCAAATTCGTACTCAGATTATGCAATCATACGGCGATAAGGCTTTTAAAGGGAATTTAGAAATGTTATCGGCAGTATTTCCGGATCGTGCCGTTGCCAAAGGCGACACCTGGAATATCAAAACACAACTGGAAGCAGGTATGTCGGCAACTTTAGATGGGGTATATAAACTTGATGAAATTACAGCTACAGAGTTCGTGATTAGTGGTGCATCTCTTTTTACAACAAAAAATAATGAGGCCGATACAGCAACCACTGTACTGCCATTTGAGTATAATATGGCTGGTACGATGAATTCGGTTATGCGAATCGATAAAAAAACAGGTTGGTTAATTGAAGGGAAAATTAGTCAGAACATTAGGGGGACAATGAGTATCAAAGCGAGTGAAAAGATGCCCGAAGGGATGACCGTTCCTATGGAAATGACGAGTGATATGGTGTTTACTGATAAATAATAATTTGGTTTTTCTAGGTAAAGAATCTATCTTACCGGAACATAATAAATTATCGCTTTTTTAATGCTCTCATTCATGATTAATTACTTAATTTCCTCTAAAGGAGATACTCGTTTTGCTAATAACGGAATCTACAAATCATTCTTAGCTCTTTTATTTACTGTCTTTATTTTCTCTTGTAAAAAAGATAAACAAGAGACTGTCGATAATAAATCTCTTGAACCCCAACAGCTAATTAACAACATCACATCTAAATTGTCAGGGGCTGACAGCATTACCAATTTTATGCAGGTGTTAAAAAATATTTCACTAAGTAAAGAGGAGGTATCGGAAGGCATTACGGTTTTTGCACCTTTAAATGAGGATGTAGCGATCACTTCAGCTATGGTTAAAGATCATATTATTAAAGGATCATTTAATCATTATGAGTTGTATAATAAGCGAATCTTTAATACTTTGAGTGGAAAAGAATTAAAGATTAGTCGTTCGGCAGATACCATTTGGATAAATGGTGTTCAGGTTGGAGGTAAACAGATTGTGTATAACGATAATGAGGCTGTGCATACGATAAAATCATCACTTACTTCTACAACTACTAAAGATGAATTGCATACCACAACCATTGAAGTTACTGTTTGGGATGGTACTAAATGGAGCATTGCAAGCCCTAAAGGTGAAGTGATTTCAGGAGCAACAGTAAACCTTTATGCTACACAGAAGGATTATACAGATGGTGCTATTGCTTACAGTAGTAAAACAAATGCCTCTGGTAAAGCTACCTTAAAGAGACTTGCTTCAGGAAGGTATTATATTGAAGCCTTTTATGGTAACAAAACGAATACATTTAGAAGCTCTGCAGAGCCATATTTAGGTTTTTATATGGGATATGCTATATCTGGAATTTTTCAATCAGATGCAGAAGTAAATGCTGCGTCAAAACAGAGTAATGCTGCTCCAGGGAATTTTAAGTGGGTTGATCTTAACAATGATGGTATAGTTGATAGCAGAGATTATTATGGTTTGCCGTACGAAAGTACCGTAACTATTAGCGCGCTGACAAGAAAAACGGAGATTAGCATTGGTTTTTTAAACAATAAGAAGCCTTAAAAAAAGTTAGGAATATTTTTATATTCGTGAAAACCAAATATAAAATATTTAGCAAATTATATGAACCGCAGAAAATTTATCAACCTTGGCGCTCTTGCAGGAGCTGTTACTGTTGCGCCAACAACTTATGTACTCGGTGAAACAGGATTATTAAAAGACAAAAAAGAAAAGCGTTATCAAAAAGGCGCAAGTCCTTGGCCAGTTTGCCTTGATACTGCAACAATAAGACCTGCGTCACTAAAAGATAAAGTAAAAATAGCTGCTAAAGCCGGTTATGATGCAATTGAACCTTGGGATGGAGAATTGCAAGAGTTCGAAGCAAAGGGTGGTAATTTAAAAGATCTTGGTAAAGAAATAAAAGATCTTGGGCTGTTTGTACCGAGTGTAATTGGTTTATGGAACTCATTACCTCCTACACAAGAGCTGTTCGACAAATCTTTGGTAGATACACGCAATCGAATGCGCATGGCAGCAGCCATCGGTGCTCAACATATCCAAACCATCCCAGATACAGCAGGGGAGAATTTTAACCAGAAATGGGTAGCCAATAGATATAAAGATATTATTGAAATTGGACTAAAGGAATTTAACATTCATCCGGCTCTTGTATTTGTAAAATACCAACCCGTAAAAACATTGGGACAGGCTATGGGTATTGCATTAGATAGCAATCATCCTAAGGCGATGGTCATCCCTGATACTTACCATATGTATATTTCTGAGGGTGGTTTTGAAGGATTGAAGCTAATAAATGGTGATGCTATTGCTATTTTCCAATTTTCGGATGTACCTTCTTCTCCGGCAGCAGTAGCTGACCTGGGAGATAAGGATCGCGTTTTTCCTGGTGATGGCATCTTACCACTTCCACAGATCTTCAGAGACCTTAAAGCAACAGGTTATAAAGGTTGCATTTCTCTTGAACTTTATAATCCTGAGTATTATAAGCAAGATTTGCAAAAGGTAGCAGAAACAGGGCTAAGAAAAACATTAGAAGTACTTAAAAAAGCAGGGGTTTAAAAACCCCTTTTTTATTTTTACTAATTTGGAAAATATGTTAAATCTATGTTTTTCAGTAGAAAAAAAACGCACATTTGCCTGTAGTTTTAAAGGGGGATAGGTATGCTACAAATTATAATATCGAGTATTGGCTGGCTTGGCGTGATTTTATGTACGTTAGGCTATTTATTATTAAGCGTAAAAGTTGTAACTCCTGATTCGCTCAGTTTTCAGCTACTCAATATTGTAGGCGGACTGTGTTTAGTTACCACAGCTTTGGAAACTAACGATTTACCAAACGCTATGGCTAACCTACTTTGGATGTTCATTGGACTATATGCTTTAGGGCGACGGTTAAGAACTCAGAATGCTATCAGAAAAAACCGTAGCGTCAACTCCTAAAATCTGATACGCCTTACTCTTGTAATAGTCAAGTCGTTCTGCATAGGCCTTTTTGTCGCTTTCTAAAGAAAGATAGAAATAAGCACCATCAACCAATACAAAAATTAAATCAGCAGCTGCTTTAGCATCCTCAACTTTTATGAGATCTTTTTGATTGCATTGTTCTATCATTGATGTAAGGGCAAAGCGTAATGAGTCCAATATGGTCTTATATTTTGCTTTTATCTTTTTTTCTCTGAATGCTAAAGCATAAAAGGTATAAAACAAGCCATCGTCAAAGAGTAAATTCCACTTTTTAGAGAAAAGCATTTCGATTGTTTTCTTCAAATCAGAAAGGGTAACCTGATCCTTGTTTTTAATGGTATATATTAAAAGATACCTTTCAAGTATATAATCTATAAGGCCGTAAGTAAGGTCTTCCTTAGTCTCGAAGTAATGAATAATGAGGCTTGGATTAATATCCATTACTTTGGCAATCTTAGCTATCGAAGTATTTTCGTAGCCTTCAGTTTTAGCAACCTTATAAAATATCTTTATAATTTCTAGTTGTCTCGCCTCTTTGAGGCTCTTTCTTCCCATGGTAAAATTTATTCAGCCAAACTACTTAAAAGTAATTCTATTTCGCAAATTTATTTTTATAGATTGAATGTATGTTCAATTAATTTATTAATTTAGTTCTAACCTGCTGTTAACATTGCGAATGGATATTTGCGGCGCTCGAACAGTAATTAAATACCAAACCAAACAAATTAATTTTATTTCAATTATGAAAAAAAAGCTACTACTGATTTGCTTCATGCTTTTTGCAGCAAAGAGTTTTGCCCAGGACATTACCGTGAGAGGTGAGGTTTTGGATGCCGAAACTAAAGGGCCTATTCCGTCGGTTAACGTTAGTGTTAAGGGTACAAAACTTGGTACTGCTACAAACACGAATGGAATTTACACCCTAACAAATGTAAAACCCAATGCAACTCTTGTGTTTACCTACATTGGATACAAGCCACAGGAAATTAATCTAAATGGAAAAACCCAATTAAATGTAACGCTAGCTCCTGATTTGAGCGACCTTCAAGAGGTAGTAGTAGTGGGGTTTGGAACAAAGAAGAAAATTAATATTGCCGGAGCAATAGATCAGATTTCAGGTAAGCAATTGGAATCACGACCAGTTTCAAATGTTATGCAAGGACTGCAAGGTATTAGTCCTGGTTTAAACATAACTTATGGAGGTGGTGCTCCCGGTACCGTACCCGTAATAAACATCAGAGGGTATACTTCCATAAACGGTGGCTCACCTCTTATTGTAATTGATGGTATTCCAGCTGCTAGTAATGATGATATGTTAAGGTTAACTCCTTCTGACATTTCATCATTTACAGTATTAAGGGATGCTGCGTCTGCTGCTATTTATGGTGCAAGAGCCGCTTTTGGAGTAATCCTTATCACTACTAAAAAGGGTGTTGCAGGAAGTACTAGGATAAGTTATAATGCATTAACAACCTGGGGGAGACCAACGGTTCTTCCAAAGCCGGTAACTGATCCATATATTTATTCCAGAGTTTTGGAGACTTCTACTGACAATACTCCATGGGATTACGTAAATTATTCTGATGAGTACTATAAGTGGGCCAAAGAGAGGTCGGATAATCCTTCACTTCCAGATACACGTATTGATCCAACTGATCCAAATAAAAACAGATGGGCATATATGGGGGATAACAACTGGTATGATTATTTCTTTAACAAGGCTAGTTTATCTCAAAATCATACATTGACTTTTTCAGGTGGAGCTCAGGTAAATAACTCCCCATTAACTTATTATTTGTCTGCCGACTATACGAAAGAAAATGGTTTGAATAAGCTTGCTCCTGATTTTTGGGATCGTTACGGTTTAAGATCAAGAGTAGGTTTTGCTCCTTTATCATGGTTGAAAATAGATAACAATCTTAATATTTACCAAACCAAAAAAGCACTTCCAAATGCCAGTATTACCGATCTTTATTACTTGCAACCAACCGACGTAGCTACGAATCCTGATGGAACATGGGCAAACACTGGAGCAGGTAGACTCGCTGCAAGACTGGTTGATGGAGGGAATAATCTTGAAACAATGTTTGGCTTCCAAAATATCACAGGCGCAACCGCTTCGTTTTTAAATGGTGATCTTCAGGTAAATGGTGATGCTTCATTTAAAAGAGAGTTATGGAAGTATCATAATGATTCGAAGAAGTTTAAGATAGGTTTCGGACCAACTGATATCCGAGAAGAGGGGGGTAATGGTTATGTAAGTGAGAGCAATGGCTATTTATATAACAATGCTTTTAACTTATATACTACTTATAAAAAGACCATAGGTGATCACTTTTTTAGTGCAATGGTTGGTTATAATTCTGAGAACTATAGTTATTCTACTGTTGATGCTCAGAGAGACTTACTTATGTCTTCATCTGTGCCTTATCTTAAATTAACTACAGGGGAAATAACACTAGGAACAAAGTATAATGCGTATGCTAGTACTAGTGCTTTCAGTAGGTTAAACTACACTTATAAAGATCGCTATATCTTAGAGGCTACAGGAAGATATGATGGATCTTCGAGATTTCCTGTTAGTCATAGATGGGGATTTTTCCCTTCGGCTTCTTTGGCTTGGATTGCTAGTGGCGAAGACTTTTTTAAACCTTTGGCTCCAGTTTTATCAACATTTAAACTACGTACCTCTTATGGGGACTTAGGAAATCAGGCTGCAGATTCTAATCCATATTTACGTGATTTTGGGTATATCCAAACGTTACCAACTGGAACTTCACCATATTTAATCGGCGATTCAAGGAAAGTCGTTATTACCGGAGCACCAAGATTGTATGTTGATCCAAACACCTACACATGGGAGCGCGTTTCTACGCTTAACATGGGTACGGATTTAGGTTTTTTTAATGATAAGCTATCATTTACTTTTGATTATTTCATTCGCAATACAACAGGTATGCTGGTTGCCGGTCAGGAATTACCTGGTGTACTAGGTACTGACGTGCCAAAACAAAATGCTGCTGACCTTAGGACAAAGGGATGGGAGTTATCAGTTTCTTATAGAGATAGGTTCGATTTAGGATCTAAGCCATTTAGCTTTGAAACGAAATTTTTTGTTTCTGATTCCCGCTCTAAGATTACAAAATTCAAGAACGATCAAAACTTATTATCTAACTACCGTGTAGGACAGACTATAGGAGAGATTTGGGGACTGCAAAATGATGGTTTGTTCCAGAGTAAAGCTGAAATCGATGCACTTGATCAATCTAGCATAATTCCATGGGGTGCACTTGATATTATTCAGGGCTGGCCTAAATACAAGGATCTGGATGGCAACAAAAAAATAGAGAGAGGATTAAGTTCTAATGATCCGAAAGATCTTAAAATTATTGGTAATAGTACGGATAGATACAGTGTTGGGGCTAATCTAAACATGGATTGGAACGGATTTGATCTTTCTGTATTCCTTCAAGGTGTATTAAAAAGAGATTTTTATCCTCATCATTATTTGTTCTGGGGGCCTTATCAGCAGCCTTATGCTAACGTTTATCCTTGGAATCTTGATTTTTATAGGGCTACAGGAGATTCTCCTGAACAAAGAGCAAAACACTCAGCTTCTTATATAGCTGCAGGGTTAGCTGACGCAAATACCAATTCTTATTACCCGGTTATGCAATCGTGGCTAGCAGATGCTAATTACGGTTCAGGTTTAGATATTCCACAAACTAAATATTTGCTAAATGGTGCTTATTTAAGAATAAAAAATGTTTCACTTGGTTACACTTTGCCTGCTAAGTTTACTAATCGTTTTAAAGTTAATCGTCTTCGTGTATTTGTTACCGGAGAGAATCTTTATGAATTCTCTGCCATTAAAAAGTACATAGATCCTGAAGCAGTAAATCAAGGGTCTAGTGCATGGGCATATCCATATCAAAGAAGATATGCAGTTGGTTTAAATCTAGATTTTTAATAATTAGGGAGTTAACAAACATTTAAAAAACAGTTATGAAAAAGAATATATACATCCTGTTTGCAACAATTGCAGTTTTAATCACTGCATGCAAAAAAGGTAACCTGGATCGTTTTCCTCAAACGGAGATAGCGCCAAATCTTTTCTTTAATACAGAAGAAGACCTTGCTTTATATGTTAACGGATTACTCTTAATGCCTGACAGAGGGAGCTATTTGAATGATCAAAGTAGCGATAACGTAGCAACTACAGCAGCTGTAGAAGTAAAGAATATAATGGCAGGCAATGCTAATGCACAGAATATAACCGGAGGATGGAATTGGAAAAGGTTGCGAGATATCAATTATTTCTTAGAAAACTATAATAAAGCAAAGGTTACCAGTGAAGTGAAAAATCATTACATCGGTTTGGCAAAGTACTACCGTGCACAGTTTTATCTGGATAAGGTACAGCGTTTTTCTAATGTGCCTTGGTATTCTGGTACACTGAATCCAGATGATAAAGAATTGTTTAAGCCTAGTGATCCTCGTGCGTTGGTAATGGATAGTGTAATGGCTGATCTTGATTTTGCCTATAATCATGTGAGAGAAGCCGTGCCTGCAGGAACTCCAGGGAAATGGGCCGTTGCCGTATTTTATTCGCGAGCAGCTCTTTATGAAGGGACTTATCGCAAATACCATACAGAGCTTAATTTAAAAGCAACCGCAAATGCCTTTCTTGAAACTACTGTTAAGATAACAGGGGAGGTAATGGCTTCTAAAAAATTCTCAATCTTTAATAAAAATCTACCTGATCAGGATTATGCAACTTTGTTTTCAAGTCAGGATTTGACTTCAAACCCTGAAGTGATTTTGGTTAATATATTCGATTTAGCTAAAAAAACAAGCCAAAACGTAAATGGTGTCGTATTTGGTGACTATGAACAAGCACCTGCAAGAGACCTTATTCAAGCCTATTTAATGAAAGATGGCAGTCGCTTTACCGCAGTGCCAAATTATGATAAACTTGGGTTTGTAAAGGAGTTTGAAAATAGAGATCCACGTTTGGCTCAAACAATGGCTTATCCAGGCTGGATTAGGGTGCCTGATGCGAAACCTTACATCCAAAGACTAAATAAAAATTTTACAGGTTATCACCAATTAAAAGGATACGTAAACAGTACTGATCAAACAATTTTAAACAGTGTTGATTTCCCTGTTTATCGTTATGCAGAAGTATTGTTAAATTACGCTGAAGCGTTAGCTGAGTTAGGTACATTAAACCAATCGCAGTTAGATGAATCTGTTAACCTGATTAGAAAAAGAGCGGGTATACCTAACCTTAATTTAGCTCAGGCAAATGCATCTCCCGATCCTTTATTGCAACAACAATTTAATAATGTTGAATCAAACCAAGGAGTGATTTTCGAGATAAGAAGAGAACGCAGGGTTGAGTTTGCTTTTGAAAATACAAGATATGATGATTTGATGAGATGGAACGCCGGGAAGCTATTGACTAAAAGCCCTGAGGGGATGTACTTTGCCGGATTAGGGAAATATGACTTAACGGGAGATGGCGTTGAAGATATTATTTTAATCGATAAATCTCAGACTATTCCTGATGAAGACCATAAAGAAAAGAATTCATTAGGCGTAGTACTTAACTATTACCGTACCGGAGAGATAGGTTCAGATGCCACTGTGTTTTTGAAAAATGGTACTTCAGGTGGTGCTATTGTAACTGAATCAGCTATTCGTAAGTTTGAGGAGCCTAAATACTATTATCGCCCAATTCCTCAACAACAAGTAGTATTGAACAATAACCTAAAACAAGTATTTGGCTGGTAGTAACCAATAAGCCTATTTAGAAATAAACACAGATGACGACATTAAAAAGAAGATCTTTACTAAAGGCAGCAGGTTTAGCTGTTGGCGCCGTAGCAACCAGTGGCCTGACTGCCTTTGCTTCTACTCCTGAAAAAAAGGAAAAGAAAAAACTAGCACTTTCTGTAGCGCATATAACCGATGTACACATTGGAGAAGGTGAAAATGCCCCTGAACGATTTAAAAAATGTTTAAAGCATATCATTACTAAGCACAAGCCAGATTTCTTCCTGAATGGTGGTGATTCTATTGGTGATGCATCGTATGACAATGTTGTATACGATCAGGTAATTAAGCAGTGGAGTATTTGGGATGATTGCCTGAAAACACTGGATAAATACGAAGTGCATAGTTGCATTGGTAACCACGATTCATGGTGGAAAGCTCCATCTAAGGAGCATGAAATGTATGGGAAAAACTATGTGGTTAAGCGCCTGAAAATCCCCAACAGATACTACAGTTTTTCAAAAAAGAACTGGCATTTCATAGTGCTTGACGGAAACAATGGTAATATCTCATTAGACCCAGAACAATACAGCTGGTTGGAGAAAGAACTGGAGCAATTACCGGCATCTACACCCACATTGCTAATGTCGCATTATCCAATTTTAGGAACCACTCAGGTTCTTGTAGGCGGCGGCCACTCTGACTGTAAGAAGCTAAAAGACCTGTTTCACAAGCATCGCGATAAAGTGAGAGTTTGCTTAAGCGGACATAATCACTTATCAGATAATACCCATTATAATGATGTTTTGTATTGCTGTAATGGCGCTATGAGTGGTTTTTGGTGGGGTAAGGGAGATGCAGAATCTGCAGGTCCTGGCTATTACTTAGAAACTCCTCCGGGCTATGCAATGCTGAGCTTGTATGAGGATGGTACAGTTGAAAACGAATATTATCCACACACTTTTTAACAAATTATGAGAATCCCATTCCTTTTTACAGTCTGCTTTTTCTTGTCGGTAGCGGTTAATGCACAGAAGAGACAACAAAAGGTGGTTTACATTATTGCCGATGGTATTCCGGCTGATGTAATTGAAAACCAAAACCTGCCTAACTTTAAGAAGATTATACAGGCAGGATCTTATTCCAGAATGTATGTTGGTGGTGGGAAAGGTACTTACAGTGAAACGCCTACTATATCTGCAGTTGGATATAATAGTTTGCTTACCGGCACTTGGGTAAATAAGCACAACGTACCGGATAATGATATTAAAGCACCTAATTATAATTATCAAAATATATTCAGGTTGTTTAAAGCTCAATATCCGAATAAGAAAACTGCTATTTTCTCTAGCTGGACAGATAACAGAACCAAATTACTTGGGCATAATTTACCGGAAGCAGGAAACCTAAAGGTCGATTACTCTTTTGATGGCTATGAACTGGATACAGTTCGTTTTAAGCACGATAAAAAGGCAGATTATATGCACCGCATCGATGAGCAGGTAATCGCTGATGCATCGAACACCATTCATGATAAAGCACCTGATCTTTCATGGATTTATTTGGAGTATACCGATGATATGGGGCACGCGCATGGCGATAGTCCTGAGTTCTATAATGCTGTGGGTATGCTGGATAAACAGGTAGGTAAAGTTTGGGAAGCAATAAGCTATCGTCAGAAAAACTTTAAAGAAGACTGGCTAATTGTTATTACTACAGATCACGGACGCGATGAAAAAAGCGGTCGTGGACATGGTGGCCAATCTGATAGACAAAGGTCTACCTGGATGGTAAGCAATTATAGAAACCTAAATACTTATGGTCAATACTTTGATCTTGGTGTGGTAGATATTATGCCTTCAATAGCTCGTTACCTGGATGTAAAACTTCCTGATAGCGTAGCACAAGAAGTAGACGGCACCTCATTTATAGGCCCGGTATCTGTTACAGCTCTTAAAACAATTTATACTCAGAATCATATTGACATTAGCTGGAAAGCCTTACAGAAAACGGGAAAGGTTAAAATCTGGTTGGCTACAACAAATGATTTCAAAACAGGAGGAAAAGATACTTATCATCTTTTAGGAGAAGTGGATCTTAGTCAGCAACACTTTTTTGCTAACGTTAAAGATTACCCTTCAGAGTTTTACAAGGTAGTTATTCAGGCTAAGGATAATACACTGAACAAATGGGTAATCCCTGTTCAGGCAAAATAGGATATCTGTATTGTTAAGTTGTACAGGTAAACTGTGCTAAAAAGGAGGGTGGTCATGATCACCCTCCTTTTTTTTAAAATTTTCGTAATGCTGAATTTATTTCAGAATCTCGCACTAGCAAGGTTTTCTTTCTCTTGAGAGATACTGAAATAAATTCAGCATTACGATCGATTAAGCAAAATTGCCATTATTTAGTATAGTTGTTATTGTACATACTTAACCTGTATGCTATTTATTTGTCTTATAAACCGCGCTTTTTTCTTCTCACCCTCTATAATAATCTTGAAAGGCCCTTCACTTTCAGGAAGTAAACTTCCGTCCTTTCTAGTGGCAAGCAAGATCTTTTTTTGTGAAAACTCTGGGTCAGCCTCAGCTAATGAAAAAACTACGCGATAACCATCATTAGCGCTTATGAGTAGAAACTTAGCCGCATTTTTACCTCTTAATTCAGCTCCCAAGGTAACGCCGGCCAGCCTAAGAATAGTAGCGAGTTCTACACCTGAATAGCTATGCTCTTTTTCATCACGGTCTGTGGCTTTAAGTTCCATTTTAACCATTTTCTCCAAATCTTTTGTGGTTAATGTAAGTGACGTTTTTACTTCACCTGTTACGCTTAATGAACTAGACTTGGTAGTCTGAGTTTGAGCAAATAAATGAAGTGTGCTTATTAAAAGAAGCGCCAAAAGGATAATGCTTTTATATCTTTTCATTTGAATAGGCTTTAAGTTTGTATTGATTTTGAGTAATTAAAGGTTATTAAAGGCTAGACTTACAAAGTAATTTCTCCCTGCTTCGGGGAACCCTTCGCTTATGGTGTAATTCTTATCTAGTATGTTGTTTACGCCTCCTTCTAGTGCTACTGACTTGTAGATTTTAATATGAGTGCCAATATTAGCTATTGCAAATTCTCCTGATTTGGTGCCATAGCTAGTACTATATCTTGAAGAATTGTACTCGCAGTTTGCCTGTATTGATGCGTAGTTTGAGCACTGGTAATTGGCCGAGACCATTATTTTATGTTCAGGGGCATCTGTGAATTTAATAGCTTTGTTACTTAGGTTGCTGCGGTGTAAATAGCTGTGTTGAGCTGCAATCTGTAAATCCTTTGTAACGGAGTACCTGGCGGATAGCTCGGAGCCATAAAATTCCGCTTTCCCTGTATTTTGCAATTGGTATATATTGGGCTGTACATTATTAACCTGCTGGATGGCATCCGAGATTTTACTGTAGAAAAGATTGGCTTCAACCTCAAGTTTGCCATTGTAAATGGCCGAATAACCGGTTTCATAATGTGTTGCAGTTTCTGATTTAAGGTCGGGATTGGGGATTGCAGCGCCCATTCGGTAAGAGTAACGGTCTTTGATTGTAGCAAAGCGGGATTTGCGTGCTACAGATATATTAAGTTTGCTTATAGCACTTAGTTGATAAACTGCACCAAGCTGTGCGTTTAATGCGTAATTCTCGTTTTCTGGCAGGTCGGTAATCTCCTTTGTGGTCGAGTTGTAATTCTGTGCCTGCATACTGTGACGCAGATTTAGACTAATACCTGGCAATAAGCTTAGTTTTTTGGTAAGACTGTAGGTGTCTTCAATACCTGCGGAAACTGTATAATCTCGGAATTTACGTACAGGTTCGCCGACATTATTTTCCTTATGACGATCAGTTTTAAGGTGTAGAGACGCTTTAAGTTCATGCTGTGCACTTATGTTATTTCCGTATTCAACTGATCCGCCAAATGTATCATCTTTATATAAACTCTGAAAGGAAGAGGGTTTCTTTTGTGTAGTGTAAGTGTTGTCGTCAAATGCGCTTAGTAGATTGCTGAACTTATCGTAAAATAGACGTGTTTTTAGAAAACTGTTGCTTGTAATTCCTGTGTTGGAAATGAAATACAGACTTTCCTTATTCCAGTATGGCCACTGCCAGAAACGGGCCTTTTGCAAAGGATCGTTGCCTACGTAAGGCGGATTCCCTTTTTCTCCCTGCTGGTTTACATAACTTATTGCGTATTCATTGTTTGCGCTAGGAGTAAAGCCAAACTTCAGGGTGTATTTTGAGTCTTCGCGAAAGGCATTGTCTCGTGTCCCTCCGTCTTCATATTGTTTTGCGGTATAATCACCAGGTAACGGGTATCCTTTTTGTTTAAGTTGAGATGCGCTTCCCTGTAAATAGAATTTGCCAAAATTGGAGCCTGCATTAAGATTTAGGCGATGTCCTTTGTTGCTTAGCCAACCTGTACGGGCATCAATTTCAAAAAGTTTTTCGGGTTTTCTGGATATGATATTGATTGCGCCACCCATAGTGTTGGCGCCATAAGTAACTGACGAAAAACCTTTGGCTACATTGATCTGTGATACATCAAATGTTGTGAATCTGGCAAGGTCAACATATCCATCATACGGAACATATATTGGTATGCCGTCAATGAAAACGGGGACTTGTCTCAGGTCAAAACCTCGGATAAGGACTACCGATTCATTTCTCGCGCCTACAGAGGTAAGATTTACACCCGGTAAGAGATTTAGGGCATGAGATACGTCTAATTTGTTAAAGGATTCAATTTGGGAACTGCTTATTGTGTTCGAATGGCCGTTCTTTTTGCCATTAATATTGACTTCGCCAAGTTTGAAAATCCGCTTGGTTATAGCTGAAGTGTCTGGTGTTTTAGTGTTAGTTTGTTGTGCTGAGGCGTAAAGAAATGTGAAACTTAATAGGAATGATGAATAAAATTTTCGCATAATGATTGTTTTTAGGTTTTATGCTCATTTTATTTGGTTTTATTGCTGTAAATATATTGTTATTTGTTAGAAAAGCATAGAATAGTATGATGTAAATCATATTGTTCTATGCGTTTTTGTTTTAATGCTGTTTGTTTGGTTTGTTTTTGGTTTTAGTTCGGTTTTTACGATGTTTTGCATTTGTTTAGCTATTGGTCATGAGTTTGTTTGATAAGAGGATGACTTTTCTCATTGAGCTTTCGTTAACAAATTAGAATTGTTATTATTGCTTATGGATTCATCAGAGGTATTATTAATAAAGCAAGCAAGGTTAGATTCAAATAACTGCATTGCAAAAAAGGACGTGGATGGAGTATCTAAATACTGGCTGGACGATTTTGTACAGATCGCCGGAGATGGTAGCCATACCATTGGTAAAGCCGAAATCGCGGCTGATTGGAAATATATGTTCTCTAAAAGCAGTCCATTGTTTGAACGTATTCCTGAAACGATTGTTATTAGTAAAAGTGGTGATCTGGCATGGGAAAACGGCAAATGGAATTATAAAAATGCCCCATATCATGGTAATTATGCTGCAATGTGGCGTAAAGTAAAAGGCAAATGGCTTACACAAAGCGAACTCTATGTTTCATTAAACTAATCTGGTCATATGGAAATTAATGCTCAGCCTTTGCAAGAACAAAAAACAACCTCAAAAAGTAAAAAAATCTGGACATGTGTTCTTCTAGCAGTTATAATAACATGTTGTTATTGGGGTGTGTTTTTGTCGATAGATAGTGCAAAGGCGTTAACAATTCCAGGAATATTTAGCCTTGTGTTTTTGCAGGGGATGTGGTTTGAATTTAAAGGTAAGCCTAGGTGGAATCGAGGAATTAATGGAGGGATACTGTTTGTCTTAACGCTCACTTTAGTTTTTGGAGTTGCTCAATTGCGTACGCTGTATAAAGAACAACAGTTAAAAAAATATGGAGTAATTAGCTACGCCAAGGTTGTAGAAGTTTATAAGCAAAAGAGATTGAAAGGTGGGCCTGTGTTTTTGGCGGCAATTGAATATAAGATAAAAGGGAAAGATCACTATCAGTCCATTGATAATAAAAAACAATTATACGGAGTAAATGACACATTGAAAATCGTCTATTCCTCTCGAAATCCGGATATTTTAGACGTTAAACAACATAAGAAATGGAATTCTAATACCGGAAGAATTGCCAGCAATGCCTACGAAAATATGGCGGGTAATGCTCAGGTTAAAGAAGACTTTTTAAATATACCGCCCCAGTTTAGGGGAGGCATGAGTGGCTTTGCTACTTACTTAAGGGATAATTTGGTGTATCCACGACAGGCAAGAGCAAAAAAAACAGAAGGAAAGGTTTATGTCTCATTTGTTGTACAAGGTGATGGGACAATTACAGATGTAAAAGCAGAACGTGGAATAGGAGACGGCTGTGATGAAGCCGCAGTTGAAGTAATTAAAAACTCTCCGCCATGGCTACCCGGAGTACAAAATGGTAAGCCTGTACGTGTAAAGTATAATATTCCAATCACTTTTACCCTTTAAAACCATTGATTAACGTATTTTGTTAACTTACACCACATAACCTAAAAGATATGAAGATAGCAGTATTCAGCACTTACCGATATGACGAAGAATTTTTAAACCGATTTAATACTGGTCACGAGTTATCTTTTTTTACTGTTGCTTTAACTGAGGAAACAGTTAAACTGGCAGAAGGATTTGATGCAATATGTATTTTTGTGAATGATCGTGTTGGTTCTGATATTATAAAAACCTTACATAAAGGGGGAGTAAAACTGATTGTTTTGCGTTGTGCCGGCTTTAATAATGTGGCAATTGAAACCGCAAACGAATTGGATATTCCTGTGTTAAGAGTGCCTGCTTATTCGCCAGAGGCAGTAGCGGAGCATGCATTGGCATTAATTCTTACGCTAAATCGTAAAACACATAAAGCCTACAATCGTGTTCGAGAGGGTAATTTTTCTTTAGAGAAATTAATGGGTTTTAATTTACACGGACACAAAGTAGCTGTAATAGGTACAGGAAATATAGGTAAAGCATTTTGTAAAATCTTAAAAGGCTTTGGTTGTTTAATTAGTGCCTATGATCCTTATCCATCTATAGAACTTCAGGAAATCGGCGTGAAATATGGCACTCTGCAAGAAACACTAAACGGTGCAGATATAGTGGCTCTTCATTGTCCGCTTACTGAAACAACCAAGCATTTGATCAACGAAGAAACGCTTAAGCTTTTTAAAGAAGGAGCAATGCTGATCAATACAAGTAGAGGAGCGTTGGTTGATACCAAAGCAGTTATTGAAGCTTTAAAAACCGGGCAACTTGGGTATTTAGGACTCGATGTATATGAACAGGAAAGTGCCTTGTTTTTTCATGATCACTCAGAAAATGTTATACTGGACGATCTTATTACCCGACTCATCTCTTTCCCCAATGTGTTAATTACTTCTCATCAAGGCTTTTTTACTAAAGAAGCAATGGAAGAAATAGCCCAAATTACATTTAAGAATGTAGATGCATTTGTGAACGGAGAAGAATTGGTAAATAGGGTAAAATAGAGGTTTTACAAACGCATACCTCTTAAAAATTCATCAACCTGCATCCTTTTTTTACCTTCATACTGAAGATCGGTAAATTTGATAAAGCCATCTTTAGCCGCAAACTTTAAGTAAGTTTTACCGTCAGATAAAAAGCTTCCCGGAGAAATACCTGGTTCTTTTTCTTCAAGCTCTGCCTTAAAAACTTTAAGTGTTTTGTCGTTGAGTTTAGTAAAAGCGGTAGGGTATGGGCTTAATCCACGAATCAGGTTGTATATTTTATGAGCCGACTGATTCCAGTCAATTAAACAATGCTCTTTAAATATCTTTGGTGCGTGTTTTAGTTCGTCGCTTTGGGGCTGAGGCTGCTCTGTGTAATTCCCTTCGTCAATTGCAGTTACTGTTTTAACAAGCAAACCAGCACCCACGTTCATTAGCTTATCGTGTAAATCTCCGGCAGTTTCATCATCAGAGATCTTTACACTTTCAGAGAATATAACATCACCTGTGTCTATTTCATGTTTCAAAAAGAAGGTAGTAACACCACTTTCTTTTTCTCCATTAATGATGGCATGATTTATTGGGGCTGCTCCACGGTATTGTGGCAGTAAGGATGCATGTAGGTTAATAGTGCCTTTTGCAGGCATATCCCATACCATTTCAGGCAACATCCTAAAGGCAACTACAACCTGTAGATCGGCATTTAAGGCTTTTAATTCTTCAATAAACAATGGGTCTTTTAGTTTTAGGGGTTGCAATACTTTTAGCCCTTTAGAAGCTGCATATTGCTTAACTGCACTTTCCTGAAGCTTTTGCCCACGACCAGCTGGCTTATCTGCGGCGGTTACAACACCAACAACATCAAATCCAGCTTCTACTAAAGCATTTAAAGAAGCAACTGCAAAATCGGGCGTACCCATAAAAACTATTCTCATTACCCAGTGTTTTAGGTGGCAAAATAACTAAAAAAATAGCGCATATTTTTATACTAATGACAGGTAAGATTCGTCATCCTGAATTTATTTCACTGTTGTCCGGTTAAAATCTAAACACACCATTAAATCATTTAAATTAAGCTAAAAACAGTGTTTTTTTTGTCTTTTGAAAAAGCAAGCCCTCTGTTTTTCCCATTTTTAAAATTCCTATTTAAATCCGGCTGTCCGGAGAAAATTAGATTATAATTCGTGTTTTAGCATTCTTAACTCTTTATAGCTGCAATATTCAGGAAAATAATATTTCAGAAGCCAAATATTGCAGCCATTTGTAAGTCGGCTGTCCGGTTAAAATTTATTATAAAACTTTCTCCGGACAACAGTGAATTTATTTCAGGATCTCGCACTAGCTAGGCTTCCTTTTTCTTGAGTGGTCCTGATACCGGCCTTCGCCGGTATGACGAATTCAGGATGACGAGGAGTATAATTCAACATGACAAGGCGTGTAATCCATTAAACTTACGGGTACAACAAGTACTTTTTGCGCATTGTTTTGTAATTACTCAATCCAGGCTCCCAACTAGCTCTTATTTCTTCTTCAGATTTACCGGCAATAATTTGACCTCTGAAACTAGAAACTCCAATAAGTCTCTCAATGGTGCCCATTTGATTACTCAATTTAGAATTAAAGAAATCTGCCTTATTTGGCGAAGCCTTATACAATTCAATAATCCATCCCAGGTTAATCTGTTTGGTTTTCCTAAACTCATCTACATCATAATCTCTAAGGTCTAAACCATAACAAACCTGATTCATAAATAATGGAGATTCAGACATTCCTTTAATGCTTTTTGGAGTAAATGAAAAATTGTACTTGCCCTTTAAAAAAGGAGAACCAACAATTGTAAACGGAAATAGAGTACCACGACCATGATTTAAATAAGTACCCTCAAACAAGCAGGTAGTTGGATATAGTAAAATAGATTGTGCGGTATTTAAGTTTGGCGATGGTTTTACGGGAAGCTCATAAGGCGTGTCGTGAGTATAATTAGCTACTTTAATCACCTTAATTTTGCATTTCAGCTTATTATCCAACCAACCCTCACCGTTTAGCATTTGTGCGTATTCGCCAACAGTTAGCCCATGTACAACAGGAATAGGTTTTAAACCTATACCCGATTTGTGTTGAGGTTCCAATATCGGGCCATCTATATAAAACCCATTAGGATTCGGTCTATCCAAAATCAATACCTCTTTTTTATTAGCGGCACAGGCTTCCATTACATGTTGTAGTGTATTGATGTAAGTATAAAAACGAACGCCAACATCCTGGATGTCAAATATCATAACATCAATGTCTGCTAAATCCGCAGTAGTAGGGGCCGAATGTTTACCATATAGTGAAACCACTTTGATACCTGTTTTTGTATCGATTTCATCATTAACACTAGTACCATTGCTGGCATTACCTCTAAAGCCATGTTCTGGGCCAAATATCTTTACTACCTTTACACCAAGCGCAAGTAAGCTGTCAACTGTTGTTTCTTTTCCAATAATAGAGGTTGGGTTTACAACCATCCCTACGCGTTTCCCTTTCAAATAAGGTACATATAATTCTGTTTGCTCAGCACCGGTACGTAATTCTTCTGTTTTAGGTTTATCTATGTTTTCGGCCTTTACCTTGTATGGATTTGGCACAGCAGGATTAAATGCAATTTTGGTAGATGATCCACAGGCCTGAAGAGAAACAGCTAATAGCGCGGAACTTAAAATATGTATAACGTATGACTTCATTTGGTAACCTTTTTTAATATGCCTTAGTGATGTTTTGTAGATAAAAGAGACAAGAAGTCTACATGGATAAAGTTAACATTTTAAGCGCATTTTCAGGTTATTTGATCAATCTAAAACTATGGGGAATTTATAAATAATTTATTATTTTAGAGACTAACCAAATAATGAAGACAATGGGGATATTTGAAGTATTTATCATAATCATTTCGCTTGTGATGTTATATCAAGGCTATAGACTTGGTGAAAAACGAAGTGTTGGAGGGATTGGTGGGGTATTAATTGTTTTACTATTTAGTGTGTTTGGGTTAGCATTTGTATATTTTTCACCGAATAAGAATGATCCCGATCAAGTTGAAAATGCCAAAAATTTCCGAGAGGCTCTTGTTTTTATTGGGTTGCTAATCCTGTTTTTAGTTTTATTTGTAATAGTGGTTTATAATGTTCAGCACTAAAGTATTGGGTCAGGTATAATTTATTTTCGTTATCTTGCTAATAATTAGATGCAACTGTATGGGTGTCATTTTTGAAATACTTTTCGTTATCTTCCAAGTCGTTGCTGGTAGTAGCAATAAGGAATCAAAAGCAGATAAGTATTTTGCTGTGGGATTCTTTGTGGTATTGTTATTAGTTGTTGTTCTGATTTTGAGGTATAATCCTGAACCTCAGGATACTAGTGTTGATGGGTTTCATTTTTTCTAACACTTTAAGAATTTATGTATTTGGATACTGTTTTATTCACCAGGTAGATTAATGAAATAAAAATTGCATTTTTACAACCAATTTATTGCAAGAGGTTGAATACAGAATATTTCATAGCAGGGCGTATAGCCATAAAATCTGAGCGCACATTCTCAAAACTAATAGTTCGTATTGCTATAGCAGGAGTAATGCTCAGTCTTGCCGTAATGATGCTTTCTGTTGCAATAATTAAAGGATTTAAAACCGAGATACAGGAAAAAGTAAGAGGGTATATTGGTGACGTTAGGATCTTTAAGTTCGATCTTAACAACTCATTTGAGCTCTCACCTTTTGTTCCCGAACCAGAAACCATAGCCAAACTTAAAAGTAACCCTGAGGTCGAATATTTTCAGCCTTATGCCACAAAACCAGCCATCATTTCGGCTAACGATGAAGTTGAAGGGATAAACTTTAAAGGTATCGACAAAACCTTTAACTGGGATTACATACGCAAACACCTGGTAAGTGGTACAGTACTAAATTTCGCTGATAGCACTAAAGCCATGCAGCAGATTATGATCTCTCAATTCACTGCCAACCGTTTAAAGCTAAAAACTGGCGATGATTTCATCATGCACTTTGTACAAGATCCTCCACGTAAACGCAAGTTTAAAATAGTAGGTATTTATAACATCGGAGTTGAAGAGATAGACAAGGGCTTTGTTATTGGCGATCTTAACCTGATACGTCGTTTAAACAACTGGAAACCTAATGAAATAGGAGGGATAGAGATCAGAATTAAAAACTTCTCAAAGCTTAGAACTGTTTCAACAAACATCTATACAGAGTTAGAAACAAAGTTGAAATCCGAATCCGTACAAGAGTATTTCCCGGCAATTTTCACCTGGCTATCCCTTTTAGATGTAAACACAAAGATTATCCTTGCACTAATGATGGTGGTAGGAGTAATCAATATGATTACCGCTTTACTAATCATGATACTAGAACGTACCAATATGATTGGTATGCTTAAAACTTTCGGTATGACCGATTTCAGTGTTATGAAGATTTTCCTTTACAATGCGCTCTACCTGGTAGGAATTGGTGTTGTGCTAGGCAATGTTTTAGGTCTGGGTTTAGCTTTTCTGCAAACCCACACCCATATCTTTAAGTTAGATCAAACGTCTTATTACCTGGCGTATGTACCAATTGAAATAAAATTTATAGATGTGTTAATATTAAACATCTGTACCATTGTAATCTGTTTTGTGGTACTCATTCTGCCATCATTGTTGGTAAGCAGAATAAGTCCGTTAAAAGCAATCAGGTTTAAGTAGAAGCTAAGCTAGTTTTATAGGGCTGCCTGTCCATGAAGTCTCATTGGCCAATTTCTCCCCTTTCATCACTATTGAAAGCGGTTCTAGTTTTACATCATCACCAATTTCACTGTCATATAGAATAATTGACCGTGCGCCAATTGAACATCTGGCCCCAATTTTAACTGAACCCACTTTCATTACACGATCTTCAAACAAGTGGGTCTGAGGCCCGCAATCTTCATTAAGCGCGGTATCATCTCCAATACTAACCATGTCATGTTCAGTAATATCCGTGGTGTTTAGCCATACCCTTTTACCAAATTTAGCGCCGAATAAGCTTAAAACCATTGGTAAAAAAGGAGTACCTTTCATAAACTCAAGAAAGAAAGGAACTGCAAGCGCTTCATAAGTAGTAGTATTTGCTTCACTTCTCCAAACCTTATGTGTCCACATCGGATTTTGCTCTTTTTTGAATTTTCCAACAGTCACCCATTTAAGCAACAAAGTAACAAGCAATGCCGGAGCACCCATATAAAAAAGATAATAGAATGGCAGTTTAGGCATTTCTTTAAGTATCTGAACCAGATCGCGATCCTTAACCAGATCATGACAATAAGCAACAAACAAAACGCTGCAACAAATGATCACCGTTTCAGGTAATATAATACGGATTCCTTCAATAATATACCTGGAAATTTTTCTCCCTAACGAAGGGTTGGTAGTTAGCGATGCCGGATAATTGCCACTATCCTGTCTTTTTGGAAGAGAAATGGCAGGCGAGCCGAACCAGTCTTTAGCAGCAGTAGGATCATTCATTTGATCCGCAGTAGGTGGTGTAGATAAAACACCTATCAACATATCATCTCCAAGTCGATAACCCTGAGGGATTAAAGCGCTGTTACCTACAAAGCTTCTATTGCCAATATGTGTGGTATCTAAAATTAGCTGCTGACCACGTACATCTTCCTCGCCCAGCGTAACTGCATCAGCAATAAAAGATTCATCACCAATCTCAAGCATAGTATGGGTTACGTTACTGGCTGTCGAAATCTCTGTGTTTTTGCCAATCTTAGCCCCAAGTAGTCTAAAAAATGCCGAGACATAAACCGAGGCAAACAAAGGATGTAAAACAATAAGCGATGTAGAAATAAGCTGATCAGAAAGCCATTTACGTACATAGATAGCACCATGAACAGGGTAAGTGCCCGGTTTTATATTGCGAAGTAAAAGTCTTGACAATACAATAGTTTCCAACGCATAAATTATAATATACAGAAGGGTAAGTAAAGGGATATGGATGAAATAACTGAAATTATAGTCAGGCGAATTTGTATCCATATAATTCAATATTTCAATAATCGGTATCAGCGGTGCTAAAATAACCACAGGAAAAATGATCAAAAGAAAAGTGTAAAGTAAGCCAAACGACTTGCTCTTTAACCGCGAAACTTTTAGTGGTTGAGGCAATTCTTCAGGCAATTTCTTATCAACCAGTTCAGCCGGACTTCCTTTCCAAACCTCGCCAACGTTGATGGTTTGTCCACCCTGTAAATGACTCAAGTCCTGAAGTTCTCCCCATGCTTTAACAATAGCTCCGCCTGATATTACAGAACCACTACCGATATAGGCATGATCTTCAATTTTAATCTTTCTCAGTTTAAGTAAGCCATCCTCAACCCATACATTGTTTAAAACAACACCCGAACTGATGCTCACATCACTTCCTACCTCTAAAAGGTCTTCTGCGCCAACAGTTATTGAACTTATTTGTGCATCAGGAGCCATTTTCATCCCCATTAACCTAAGGTAAAAAGGATATAACGGTGTGCCGTTCATAAACTGTAAAGGAACCAGGCGCTGCATGCTTTGAACCACCCAATACCTAAAATAGTAGCCTCCCCATAAAGGATGATCACCTTCTTTCATTCTACCAAGCAAAAGCCACTTGGCAACAATGCTTAACAATGAAAATGCAGGCGCAATAAAACAGAACAAAATAAGGGCTGTAATTATTGCATATATCGTATCACCTTTGTCGGTATCGCTTTTAGCAACCTCATAGTAATATCCAAGGTATGGCACAAAAATCTGCGCAGCAAACAATCCATAGATAACCAGCAACGAGAAACCCTGTGCAATACCACATATCCAGTATTTTATTGAAGAGATTTTGCGAAACGGAGCCCGTTCTTTATGGACATTCTTCTCTGCTTTTTCCTCTGCCAGTTCCCATGTTTTTATCAGATTTTTAATGGGTCTGTTTGTATAAATATCCTTTAAAGAAGCCTGCTTAATACCACCTTCCTTTCTTAACCAGGATGAAAAAGAAGCCGCAAGCAACGAATGCCCGCCCAGGTCCATAAAGAAATCTGCATCTTCAGTAATTTCCCTGCCCGGAAACAAGTGCTTTAAGCCTGCCATTATTCGTGTAGATAATGGGTCACTTAGGTTCACCTCAATTTGCTCTTCCTCCTTCATCTCCATCAGCACTTGCGGTACAGGAAGCTCTTTCCTGTTTATTTTGCCACTTGGCAGGCGAGGCATTTTATCCAGCACCATAATAGCCAGTGGAACCATATACGGAGGGAGTACTTTGGCAAGCTCCATTCTGGATGATTGCTCATCAAAACTATCACCCTGCTTTAGTGTAACGTACCCAACAAGTTGATCCTGTCCAGTTGCATCTTTCTTTAAAGCTACTGCTGCTGCAGATACCTGTGTTAAGCTGTTTAATTTTACCTCAATCTCTCCAAGTTCAATGCGATAGCCTCTTAATTTTACCTGATCATCCAGGCGGCCACGAAAATCAACATTGCCATTGGCATGCATTATTACTGCATCACCCGTTAAATAAATCCTGTCGCCAGGTATTTCTGTTAGCGTATCAGGCTTATTCAGAAATTTTTCAGCAGTAAGATCGGGTCTGTTTAAATAGCCATTGCAAACACCCGGCCCCGAAATAATAAGCTGACCCTGTTCTCCAAAAGGAACAACCTCATAATTATCATTTACTACGGCCAGATTATAATTAGGCAATGGATTTCCAATTGTTATCGGATCTCCGGGCCTTAATGCAATTATTGTAGCCGTTACAGTTGTTTCAGTAGGGCCATAACTATTAAAAAAAGCATTGTATCCGGGCTTGCTCCACCTGTTTAACACTTGTGTGGTACAAGCTTCACCTCCGGCATTTATTAATCGAATGGTAGGAATATCATCATCAATAACCGCTAAAAGACTGGGGACCGCATGAAACACGGTAATCTTTTCTCTTCTCAGAATCTCACTTAGTTCATCAATAGATTTAGCAGTTGTAGCATCGGCCGACCATAGAGTAGCACCTACAGAAAAGCTAATCCATGTTTCTTCGCACCACATGTCAAAAGAAACCGAAAAGCCTTGATATACAATGTCATCAGCAACAATGTTCAATACACTTTGTTCGGATCTGATAAAGTGGCAAATTTGTCTGTGACTAATTGGAATTCCCTTTGGTTTACCTGTACTACCCGAAGTGTAAAGTACATAGGCAATATCGTCAGGCAGGGCAACAATAGGGAATTGAATATGTTGTTGATCTTCTTTAAATGATGGAATTGAGAACACCGGACAATGGATTTCTTCTAGTGAATCACTAAAACAAGCCGAAGCACTAGCCTCCTCCATTACAATATGAACCCTTTCGGCAGGCATTTCTCTATCTAAAGGAACATAGGCGGCTCCAGACTTTGCAATACCAAGTATGGCTGCATGTAAATCAAGACTCCTTGGCCACCATAAACCAACACAGTGGCCATGGCCAATTCCTTTCGATTGTAAATAAGCTGCAATAGAATCACTCCACTGGTCTAGTTGGCTATAAGTTAATGACTGCTCATTAAAAATTATAGCAGTTTTACTACTAAAGCTTAGTACCGAGGATCTAAAAATCTCTCCAATAGTTTCTTCTTTAAGAAACTCCACATGCTTACTCCCTAGACTAATGCTCTTTAAACTCATTAAGATTGTAAAATTTAGATATACCTAAATAACCAAAAAAAAGTGGTAAAAAGTAGTTTGTTTACTGCCAACCCTGCCTTTTTTTCAATTCCGTAATATGAGCAAGATGATGACGGCAATGCCAATCATACAAACCTGTATTTTCGTTGATCTTTATACTTCTGCCATGTTCAGGATGTATAAAATCTCTTTCTAATTCTTCTGTGGTAAGGGAATTTAGTAAGAACACCCACCGCTGATGAAGCCCCTCTAATAGCTTTAAACTAGATTCAACTGGCATCATCCTGCTGTCAGCAAGTTCCGCCCATCTTTCTTCATAGTAAGCTTTAATAACCGGGCTATCCTCGGTTAAGGCCCATTTAAGTCTGATCTGACTATTCATATGGCTGTCTGCACAATGATGAACCACCTGTCTAATCGTCCAGCCTCCTAAACGGTAAGGAGTGTCCAGCTGTGTATCAGTTAAATGAGCAACCTCTTTCCTTAACGCCTCCGGAAACGAAGCAATAGTGGCAACATACCCATCCAATAAGGCTTTGGTAATCAGATCAGGTTTATTGAATTGTCCAATAGGGTAGCGTAATTTCTCTAATTCAGTTGTAGTCATATTAGCGCTTTTTTATATTATTCACTATTACCTGTAAACTTAACAAATCTGTCCACAGCTTTATTAACAACATCTGATTTTGCTTTGCTTAACTCTCTAAACGGATAAGTCTCAACAATTACAGATTTACCTTTTATAGTCCTTTTCCACGTGCCCTCAATAATGCCATCAACAATAATCATCCTGTCGAACACCGGATTATTCCTTTTAAATTCGTTGGTTATCTTTATTGGATTAAATATCGCAGTGCGATCAATGTATCCCATGCCATACTCATCGTAATCAGGCATTAGAAAGCTCTTTTGTGTCTTCTTAGTAGAGGGAGCACCAAAAGAAGCTACCATATCCAATGTTTCGCGAGATAGCCAATATTCATTACCCTCAAATGATTCCTGAGTAAATACAGTCGCATCCAACATAGAAGCACACCTTTTTGCATCTGTAATTATTAACCCCGACCAAACCGAGAAATCCTTAAGTGTAGCCGGCCCTCTACTTGTAAAATACCGAGTAGCCAATAATAGAAGGGCTTCATCTTTATCAATTGATGTATCACCAGAAGCCCTTTCATCAAACAAAGCATAAGTAAATTGTTTGCCATCGCGCTTACCACTACAAACCACACAATCCATTTCTGCATTCATCATTACCTGACCCATTTGTCTGCCATTTAAACTGATTCCATTGTGTAGCAACAACTCATTTAAAGCAACGCGAGTAAGGTGATGGCCACCCGCTAAAGCCTTACCAATTATGTCGTTACACTTTTTGTAAATCGTGCTGTTCAACTCAAGTTCCCTGTCGTAATAAGCCATAGCTTTACGAATCCTTGGCGCAGTTAGTTCAATCAGCCATCTAATATCTTCGGGAGTAACAAAGTGCCATGTTGGGCGCAATAGGTGAGTTCTTAATATTAAACCATCATTAAAAGCTTTCTCTACATCGGCATCAGTTACACCGTTTAAACGTAACCCAATTGCCCATTTAGACATTGCGTATTCCTGTGCTTGCATAGCCACCATGCAGCTTACAATTTCCTGAGGAGTACTAAATGAGGTTTGAGCAATCTGCTGATTAAAGAGCCTGTAATTAATAATATCAGAAACAGTCATAGGCGCGCTAGTTCTCGCAGACCAATAAATTAGACTGCCCTAAACGCTGACAACCTCTGCTTGCAGGTACCGCAACCATACCAACAGGCAGGTAATTTACCGAAGCAATAGTTTTAGGTACATAAATTACCACTTCAGTTCTGGTATAAGAATGAGGAAGATATTTTATGTAATAACCATCAGGATGCAAGCCCCATATTCCACGAGGAAAATCTGTATTTGGAACAGCATTTCCTGCAAGCATAGCCAATTGTTCTATCTGATCATACGATGAATTGGCCTGATAAAGCAAACCTCTCATCTTGTTCTCAATTTCTACAATGGTTTTGGCTGGCTCTGGCAGGTTGTTCGTTATTTTTAGCATTGCTTCGCTTGATAAATAATCCATTATACTACTGCTTAAGGCCGACAAGTCGTTTTTGTTAAGCAATTTGGCAGCTGCCAATTGAAGATCAGGGGACAGCTTACTGAAGTTAGTTTTCGCTATTATTGCCCATAAAAGCAACTGAACCTTATGTTGATCAATATCAGGGTGTTGTTCCCAGTTTGCGATAAGTGTTCTGGCAATCGTTTCTTTCGGGCCAGCAAGTGGTGCAAACAAATATCCATCACCATTACCAGGGCCATGAGTTCCGGCCTTTAAGCAAAAGCTTTTAAAAGTTCCGGTATAAAAACCAGGTTTTAAAGTAAAACCCAGTGCAGAGGTATAATTGGAAGTTAAATCGCAAAGTTTCTTTTTAACTGAGTCTGCACCAAAATCTACAGGCATTGTTTCAGTCTTGTTGCAGTCGTCAAAGTTCGTAGTTATCGGATCACTCTGAAGTAACTTAAGTTGTTTGTTATTAAGCATACTACCTGCAGCGTTATTTAATGCTTCTTTTAATTTTCCGAATTGTGCATTGGCATTAACACAATAAACCAGCAACAATAAGATGAGGATAGGAGAGGTCTTTTTCATAGGGCTTTAATTTAAAACAGATGGTAAATCTGCTAACAAATTTACTATAGTTTTTGAATAGAAGGTTGTTTTTTTAAAACAAGATTCTGCTAGTCAATTAAATATGGTATTGCCCAATTTACCCAAACATATCCTTTGCATAATCAGCCAGAAGCCAGTTAAAAACTTCCGGCTGATCTATATGAACCAAATGACTTGCACCGGGTAATTTAAAAATCAAACCCTTCCATAAATTTAACGATGCATCATCCAAATAATCTGGATCAACAATCAATTCATCTTTACCAAAAACAAGCAGAACAGGTTTGTGAATAGACTTAACCAACGCAATCTCATCACTATATTGCTGTTTACCAATGCTATCAGCCAGGGTAGATCTTAAAGGAACCTTGACCCTGTAGTAATCCGATATAAAATCATTCACATCATCTTCTTCTGTCGACAGCATTACCTGAGATGCATATTGACTAACTTCATTTAAAGAGGATTGTGCTGAAAATACCACATGTACATTGGTATTAGGCATTACAAAGCTATTTACAGTATAAGCCCCTCCAAGGATACAACTACCCCCTAAAACAATCCCGGCAGGATGTAAATCAAAAGCCAGTGCTTCGGCCAAAATATTAGTCCCAAGTGAAATACCCGCTAGTATATAAGGCTTATCACCTGCAAGTTCTTTAATTGCATTGGCCATAATTAAGCCGAAACTTGCCAGATTATAATCTTGCTCCTCATTAGAGGAAGCTCCCGAATCGCCATGAGCAGGTAAATCAATAGCAATCAACCTGTAAGCATTTAATAGGTCACTAGATAGTTGTTTTTTCCACGAAAGAGAGGAAACAGAATTACCATGAATAAAGAAAATAGTTTCTTTGGCATCGCTGTTTACCTCAAAATACACGAGTTCAATTCTATTTATGGTTATTGTCTTTTTCTCCATGGCATTAAATATTAGGTCGATAAGTACTATTTATCAGGGTTCACCTTTCATTAAAAATTTAATCAATGCTGCGGGACTTTTTAACTGCAGTTTCTGCATTACGTTTTTTCGATGAGTCTCTATCGTGAAAATACTTAAGAATAGCTTTTCGGCCATTTGATGATTACTAAGCCCATCTTTAATAAGCTCTACAATTTCAATTTCTCGCTTGGTAAGGTTAAAAGGCCTTAAAAAGGCGTCAGAATTATTAAAAGTATTTTCGGCCCTAGGCAGGCGATAAGGGAAACAAGTTTTGCCACTCATAACCAGCGAGATGGTCTTCATTAATTCACTTTTATTACTGTTTTTTAGTAGGTAGCCATTAGCCCCATATTGCTTTGCCCTTTCAATCAGATGATCCTCATGATAAGTTGAGAGCATAATTACTTTTATTGCCGAAAAAGTCTGTTTAATCTGGTGAACAGCATCTAAACCATTCATCAGCGGCATGTTAATATCCAATAACACCAAGTCTGGCTGTTGCTGGATAATTAAACTTATCAATTCCTTCCCATTATTGGCTATAGCAATAACCTCAATACCAGGTTCTTCCCTCAATAGCAATTGTAAACCATTAATGAACAAAGTATGATCATCGGCAATAATTATTTTAGTTGTTTCCATTTTCCTGTATGTAAGGTATTTGGATTATGATGGTTGTCCCTTCAGGCCCCGTATCAATGTTAATTTTCCCATTCAGATAATCTGCTCTAGTGCGGATGCTTTTTATGCCAATGCCGTCCTTGCACTTTGCAAGATCAAAACCATGGCCATCATCCTCAACTATAATTTCCAGATGGGTATCATTATAAATCAATTGTAAGTCGGCCTCCGTTGCGGCTGCATGTTTAGTAATGTTATTGGCCAACTCCAAAACAATACGATAAATCATCAATTCCTGCTGTTTACTGAAATGATTGTTAGCTCCGGAACAATAGAAATTGTAATGAGTTTTTTCATCAGTATTGAGGCGCAAAAAATACCTTTCCAACAATTCGGGAAGTGTAGTGTTTTCAAATTCAGGGGGCATCAAATTATGCGCTATATTTCTGGCACTTTTGCTTGTCGTATCAACCAGATAATTTAATAAAACTACCTTCTCGTCTTGCTGATCCAACCTTTGCAAAGCCATTTTCATAGCGGCAAGATTACCTCCAAGCTCATCGTGCAAATCGCGAGCTATCCGTTGCTGTTCAGATTGCTGACTCTGCAATAATCGTTGTCCCGAATTAAATTGCTCATTTGCTAACGAAATAGAAAGTTCATAATGATTGGTTTTATAATAATTAAAACTGTAGATCAATGCAAAAGAAAGGATCACTATCTCGACACCAAACCCCACCAGCAAATAGTTAAAAGGAACAAAGTTGTGTATGGTAATGTTTAACGATTGAAGTATATAAAGCGTAGAAGCCAAAACAACACTTATTATTGCAAAACCATACAAGTATGCCGGTTTAAACTTATCCATTACCCTCCTGAAAATGCAATAAATAGAAAGCAGCCAGCCAGCCGTAACACAAAGCAAACCGTAATAATAGATGCCAACTCTCATAGTGATATCTCTACCAAAAACATAACCAAGGGGGATAAGGATAAATAGTGAGGCAATAGCCAACGTACATATCCGTGCAAGTGTAAAAAGCTTTGGGTGACTTGTTTTTAATTGCAAAAAGGAGCTCATAAACAACATCATAAAAAACACAATCCCAACCGCATAAATACTTGATGCAATGCTTGCCCAGGCTGGCCAATCGGGGTAAAGCCATTCGTAGTCAAGATCCCCATCTGCTAAAAAGAATAGACAACAGCAAAACACATATAGGCTATGATACAGATAAACATAATCCTTACTCCAAAGGAAACTTACAATACTAAAAAGGGAAACAAACATCATTAAGCCAAAGAAAAACGCGTACTGAAAGTATGCTGAAAACTCTGTCTGTTGCCGAAATGATCTTTTTACCAATCGTACCGGAGCATTTAAACCATCACCCCGTTTATCTAGCCTAAAAAGAATAGTTGCCTGCTCACCGGCCTTTAATACAACAGGAAAGTAATAGTGCCTGTCCTTAATCAATCGCGTAAAAAAGCCATATTGCTTACCCGTAATATGCTTTTTTAAAACCTTGCCATCGGGCAACGATACCAGGTAATACTCAACATGATAAATACCTGAATTAGCAATCCCAGCTTCCAGTTCAACATTAGTACCGGATGCTTTAATAGGAATTGCAAGCCAGTAAACGTTTTTAACCAATGGCCTATAAAACTCATTGTCGGGGGTAGGAGTGGCAGTAAACTTACCCGCTTTAAAATTTTTAATAGTTTCATTAACCGTTAATGCTTTCTGATTTTCCATCATCGAAAACACCCAGCCGTTTAAGTCATAACTATTTTGCTCGTCTAATATTAATTGGGCATAGCTTGTTTGTGCCGACAATAGCCAGAATATCATTAAAAACAATCTAAAACGAAGCTTTGCCATTAATTAAAGTTAAGTGTTTTTAAAGAGTAGATATATACCAATTTGTTTGTATTTAATTGTTGGTTAAAATACAAACTGGTGGGTATTGTTTGGTAGTCAGCAGCTTAGGAAATTTGGTTATCTTAAACTATACACTCCATGAAAACTAAAGGCAAACCCACCTGGCTTAGTTATATGCAGACAACTAAGAGCGAGTTTCGCGAATGTGAAAAATACGAGCCCACCGATTTTAAAGGGTTTATTAATGCCAATTCCATTGTACACTCTTGTTTTAGTCATAGTATTCCGATGATCTATTTATTGGATTATAGGAGCTGTCTTTATACCAATGTATCGGGTTGTTTTGCAGGGTATAAACCAGATTGCTTTCTAAAAGAAGGGCTCAACCATACTTTAAATATTTACCAAAAGGAACATTTGCACCTTTTTAACAATCAAATATTCCCCGACAGATTAGAGATCTTAAAAGGCATTCCTGCAGAGGAGCATTCCAACTATATTTTTTCTCATAATCTTTGTATTCGAAATATCAATGGAGGCTATGATCACTTTTTGCAACGCAACTGCTTCATGTCCGACAAAGCCGGTAATCCTTTAGTTAGTATGGGGGTTATTTTAAATATAAACCATTACCATTATGATAACTCTGTTGTTCAAACCGTAAATAAAATAGACAAAGAAGGACAAATTGAAGAAGGTGCTTTTTATAAAAAGGTCTATTATTTACATGAAGAGGACAGGATGTTTTCTAAACGCGAAAGGGAAGTGCTATTATGGATGGCTGATGGATTAAGCAGTAAAATGATTGCGGATAAACTCTTTGTTAGTGAACATACTATTATTAACCATCGTAGAAATATGCAGGATAAAACCCATATGCCCAATGCAATTGCACTGGTTAGTTTTGCTATAAAAAGTGGGGTTATTTAATCCTGAACTTGCCATCCGTCATCCTGAATTTATTTCAGGACCCCTCAAGAACAAAGAAACCTTGCTAGTGCGAGGTCCTGAAATAAATTCAGGATGACGGTGGAAACCCAATTAATCATGCGGTTTCTGCAAAGCGGGCGATAGCATTTGATCCCGAACTTTAGCCACAATCGCATCAAAGTTTATTGATTCCGAAACCAGATCAGTATCATAAGCCACCCTTCCCTGACCTTCTGCAATAAACACTGATCCCCCATGCTGATTATCAATGTTTAAAATTCCCATATTTAAATTCTTAATGGTGTTGCCTTCCTTTACACCTGATAATAAAATTGCAAAGTAGGCATAGCTGCTACCGTAAGTAGACTTCACTTTGCCATACACCGTAAAATTATTTCCTGATCCGGAAATCGCAGTTGTAACACTGGTGTCGGCCTGGTTTAAAAGATGCTTGCCAACTAGTTTTATCCCAAAATCTGTAGTACTTTGATCAAAGAATTTAACATATCCATCTGTAAAACTCATTCCTGGCACATCACCCACAATATTACTTTCCTTTAATTTAAAAGGTTTAGCAATATATGCCCCCTGAATATCTGGAGGTGTTGTGCCTTTGTTAATATCTAAACCTAATTTGGTCAAAGTGTCAACATACTTCTGCGGAAGAATATCGGAGATTTTTTTAGTTAAAATTTCCTCTGGTGTTGGGTCTATATCTTTGGTTTTTTTACAAGATACAAGCGAGCCAAAAATGACGATGCAGAATGCGATTAGTAAATTTTTCATGATTTATGCTGTTTTAGTTTATAGTTAGAACGATGCTACAATTCCGCCCTGATATGTTTTAAACTCCTGTGCAATTACCGTTAGGCCAAAGCCTTTGAATATGAAATAATCTAAGCCCAAACGCCAGGTAAAGTCGAAATGTGTTACCGTTTTACTCTCACCTGTGCCGAGATAAGAGCCATCAAATTGTGCACTGCTACCTCCGTAACCAGCATTAGCAAATACAAATAAGCCCTTATCCTGAGCCTCATAATTGCCTGTTAATCTATTTATAGGGGCATAAAGACTCAGGTAAATAAGTCCGGATTGCGAATTTTTAATGTAATCTTCTTTAGGGAAATGGTACTGGAATCCAACACCCAAATTCATGAGGTTCTTAACGATCCTAAATTCCCCATCAAAGCCCAAACTAAGTGGAGACTGTAGACCCGCATATAAACGGGTTGGCTTGTAGTTAACTCTTTCATCGCCATTGTTAATAACAGTATCGGCTTTAACAAATGGCGCATTAGAAGTCATATTCTGTGCATTTGAAAGAAATGCATTAAGCATCAGTATCATTGATAGATACAGGCTTTTTTGTAGTAGAGCTTTCATGGGTTTATAATTTAGTTTTACGTTTAAAGTTTTAGTAAAACTATGGTTAAGTAAAGCGGTAAAAAATGGCGACTTCTTGTCATTTTTTACCGCTATTCTCATGAAAACAGTGTGAAATGCTCTTTTAGGCAGCAGAGTGACAGGTTGTTGTTGTTGTATCTAATACGAAACTGTCGCTTTTTGTCTATAAGTACATGAGGATTTTTATAGGATAGTCGCTAAAAATAATTTAGAAATCACTGAGAAATCATTACAAAACAGCTAGGTTGCTTTATGTTTGGTTTATGGTTGCGTTATGGTTGATATATGCTAGGGGTAATTCAATCATAACGCAACCATAAACCAACCATAAGGCAAGCATAGTTTAACCCAATAATTTCCTAGTGATTTCTTAGCGATTTTCTAGTTGTTTTCTAGTGTGTCCTATACTGAGATTAGTTTACAGTAAAAAAGCTAATACTGATTAGTGTTTACTTTTGTTTTTGATTTTACTGACTGTAGCTTACAATGATAATTTTGCTTAATCGATCGTCATCCTGAATTTATTTCACTGTTGTCCGGTTAAAATCTAAACACACCATTAAATCATTTAAATTAAGCTAAAAACAGTGTTTTTTTTGTCTTTTGAAAAAGCAAGCCCTCTGTTTT
>NZ_JABSNU010000014.1 GCF_013266735.1 Pedobacter foliorum | reverse complement strand
TTGCCCACTGAAGTCCAGGCTTTTGCCTAAAGTTACATTTCCCATGGCTGTTTTTATAATAAATTTACACGTTGAAATTTGCTACTTCAAACATATAAACTGAAATAAATTCAGGATGACGGGGAGAATAAAAAGGAAGGCCCTGTATCGTATGATACAGGGCCTTCCTTTTTATTAAAGAATATTATTAAGTCTATGATTTAACGCTTCTTACAGTAGTATTACCACCACCATCAAGCGTTAAGTTTACAGGTGTATTTTTAGTCCAAGCCCCTCTTGTAAAGTCTGGAATATCAACGCTATTAGATCTTTTAGATACCGATTTTTTACTTAACGGGATGATACAACTCCATGCAGCAGCATCATAAACATCCTGATCCAATGGCAGCCCATTACGTAAACAATCGATCAAACGCCAGTCCATGATAAAGTCCATACCGCCATGGCCACCAATCTTTTTACCTATCTCGCCAACATGCTTAATAATTGCAGGACTGTGAGTTTCGTACAATTTTTGCAATTCTGCGTCTTTCACCCACTCTTCTCCAATAGCAATATGTTCATCAGGATACTTACTAGCTGAAGCTTTTGTACCACTCAATACATGAAGTCTTGAATATGGTCTTGGTGTCGACACATCATGCTGTAGCATCATAGTTTTACCTTTAACCGTTCTAATGGTTGTCGTATTCATATTTCCGCGGTAGTTTTTACCTACAAATTGCTTATAGAAATCATCTTTTTGCGCTAACTTCTCTGCTTCTGCTGCCATCAGGAAATCGTTGGTAGATACAGAAACCAGGTAATCCATCCTATCCCCTCTGTTGATATTAAGACACTGAGCGATTGGCCCAAGTCCATGAGTAGGATATAAATTTCCATTGAAATTGATATTCTCCTTCAGTCTCCACATATCCTGATAGCCTGTTTTACTAAAGTTCAAGCTTAGCAAATCATGATTGTATGCACCTTCAGCATGAATTAATTCGCCAAACATGCCGTTACGTATCATATTTAAGGTTAGCATTTCAAAGAAATCGTAGCAGCAGTTTTCAAGCATCATGCAATGCTTACGTGTTCTTTCTGATGTTTCTACAAGTTTCCAGCAATCCTCAAGAGTAAGTGCGGCAGGAACCTCAGTTGCAGCATGTTTACCATGTTCCATTGCATAAACAGCCATCGGAGTATGATAATGCCAAGGAGTACAGATATAAACTAAATCAAGATCCTCTTTCTCAATCATTTCCTTCCAGCCATCTTCGCCAGAATATTCCTTTGCTTTAGGTAAACCTTTTTCGGTAAGGTATTTCTGAGCAGCTGTTGCTCTTGCTGGCAATTTATCGCAAAGCGCTTTAATTTCTACACCTTCTATATACGACAATCTTGAAACCGCACCCGGGCCTCTCATTCCAAGGCCAATGATTCCTACTCTTACTTTATCAATTTTCGGAGCAGCATATCCGCTCATATTGAATCGTTGGCTACTATTGCCTTGATTTAATGCAGTTAAAAGTTCCTGATCACTAGGAGCATTTTCATGGGCAAATGTTGGAAGCCCAATAGCTACAGCTCCGGAACCTATTGCCAGTTGTTGTAAAAATTTTCTACGGTTTGGTTTCATCTTGTGTTTAATAATGGTTAAGAATACGTTTTGACCTTAGGTCTAAATGTTTAGTACCACCAATATACACAGGTTATATGCAGTCTTGAAAAGTTTTTTTCACACAAACGGTTGCGTAAATTTCATTTTACACCCTTAATACGATGAAGCTTAGTTATTGGTAATCTGCTTATTAATAAAAGCTCCTAATTTTTCATAACCTTGAGCATTAGGATGTAATCCATCCGTAAATAATGTTTCATTTACCTTCTTTGTATTATTCAAAAAAAGATTCCCGGCATCTGCATATTTAACTTTTAAACTCTGTGCTACTTTAGCATATAGCAAGTTTAATTTAACTATACGCGGCTCCATTTCCTTACGGGGAAGTACACCCAGAACAAATATTTTTGCTTCGGGTTGCCTTGCTTTTATTCCTTGAATCAAAACCCTTAAGCCATCAGCTATCTCCTCATCAGAATTAAATTGCAAATTATTAGTACCAATCATCAACACGATTTGCTTTGCAGCAAACCCATCCAACTCTCGATGGTAAACGCGCCATAATACATTCTCTATCCTATCCCATCCAAATCCCATATTTATGGGGTTTTTATCCTTAAAGTATTTGTCCCAGGATTCTGTACCTCTGGCAGTATGTGCTAATGGTTCGCCTGCCCAAAAGTGAGTGATTGAATTCCCCATAAACACCAACTGCGGTGGATTGATTTTATTACGCATCAATACTTGATTATGTCTTTTTTCCCAATCGTACCCCGGTAGTTCACGATACTGTGTTATTGGTTTTGCTGTATTAACATTTCCTTCTGGCTGATTTAAGATCTTTTTAATGATCTTCTCGTAGGCATTTGCATAGTTCATCATACCCAGATCATTAGGGTGCACGCCATCAACCATACTCTCAATATCCTGACCTATTTCATTCTTAGAAAGCAGGTATATATTTTTTATGCCTTTTTCCTGTAGCTTTTTAAATGTTTCATTTAAAGCTAGGTTTGGTTTTTCGTATTCAGTCTTCCTTTTAGGGCTTATTAGCTCATCTGTATAACCATCATGCTCTGTTAACAAGATTGGAACACCCGGTCTTTTGTTTTGTAATTCAAGCACCGAGGTTTCAATTCTATTCATAAGATCCTCTTTAGATATTCCTGTAAGATTAGGCAGACAATCTAAAACGTATAATTTAGCATCAATTTCTGTCAACAAATCAATTAACTCCTTTTCCAATCTACCATTACCCGAAAACCCAAGATTAATTACTGGCTGATCTAACTTTCGTTGCAAGATGGAGGTCCAGGCTAAACCTGGTCTGGTTGCACAGGCACCTTGTGCTATTGAGGTTCCATAAACAACTATTGGTTTTTCCCTATGTAAGGGCATTGGCGCAAATGATTTTTCATTAGGCACATAAATCTCCAACCACTTTAAAGAATTACATAAGGGTAAATAAAGCGTATACTCCCGATCAGGGTCATTAGCTTCAGCTAAATTATTAAAACGATAGGTAATAGTATCGCCAAAGGAAAAAGAACCACTACTCCAAAGCCACTTACCGTCTCTATCTTTAGCATATAAATCTACTCCACTTACTCCTGTGGCAGGCATGTGGGACATTTGCAGACTACCTTTAACTGCATACTTTACAATAATTTGGTTTGAATTGGTGCGGAAACGTAAATTAACACCCGCATTATTTTTTGATAAGTTCCATACATCAGAACGCACTAAACCTTCGGCTTTTGCTGGTAACCGATCGTAATAATCTTTTACTTTTTTAGGCCAGCCTTGTCCCTCAAGAACAGTTAAAGTGTCGTTAGCAGGATTCCAAACTTTATATTTTGCTTTGTCTTGAGCAAAACTAAATTGAGTGAGTATTAAAAGAAGAGCTATGTAGGTTAGTTTGTGGTTCATGACGTAAATATATCTTACAAAAAGATTAATTGTAAAAAATATTATACTATTTATGCGCTTTTGTTTTCTGGATATACCTATTATTGCTAAATAAATTTCACTCTCATGGATACGATAAAATCGATTCTATTTGGCTTGCTTTTAGTAAGCACTCTATCTTCTTACGCGCAACAAAAAGAAGTAAAACCAAGAACATTTAAATACGGGAAAATTGAACTTAGTGAATTTGACACTAAAGTTAATGGTACTGACTCCGCGGCCTCTGCTATAGCATTATTTGATGTTGGCAAAGGATGGTTTGAATTTAGTGTAAAAACAGGTGAGTTCATTTACGTTTTCGAACGCCATATGAGATACAAAATCATCAACAAAACAGGTTATGATTATGCGAATCTCGAAATCCAATTGTATGGAAATAATGGTAATAAAGAGAATTTAGAGTATATGGATGGTGCTACCTATAATCTGGAAGCCGGTAAAACTGTTATCAGTAAACTGAATAAAGAATCAAAGTTTTCTGAAAAACAGGACAAAAACTTTACACTAAAAAAGTTTGCTCTTCCAAATGTGAAGGAAGGATCTATTGTTGAATTTAAATACAAAATCAAATCAGACTTTATATTTACGTTACGTTCATGGTATTTTCAAAAAGAAATACCAGTGCTGTACTCCTCGTACGAAATAAGAATTCCTGAATATTACAAGTACAAAATCACCGCCGGAGGATACTTATTTATAAATCCTCAAGAGGAAATGATTAATGAGACTTTTATGTCGGGAACAAATACACTAAATGCAAAATCCTTAAAATTACATTATCAGGTAGAGAATGTTCCTGGTTTAAAAACTGAGAACTTCATAACAACAATGAAGGATTATGTGAGCAGAGTTGGTTTTGAATTAAGTTCGATAACGGTGCCAGGTGCAGTTTATCGCGACGTTACTTCTACATGGCCCAAAATTGTAAAAAGATTAAAAGAAGACGAAAATTTTGGCTTGTTTGCAAATAGAAGAGGTTTTAGTAAAACATTACTGAAAGAAATTATAAAAACAAACACAGATAAGGACACCATTCTTTCACTGGTATTTAATTACGTAAAAAACAATATTAAATACAATAATGATGTTGAAAGATATACTTCAGAAACTAACCCTAAATCAATATTTGAAAAGAAAGCAGGTAACTCTGCCGATATAAATTTGTGTTTATTGACTTTGTTAACGGAAGCGAAGATTGATGCTTTTCCAGTTTTATTAAGCACAAGATCTCATGGTGCACATCCGGGTTTTCCAATGCTAACCGAATTTAATAACGTTATTGTTGTTGCACAGATAGGTGAAAAATCTATCCTCCTAGATGCCACTGACAAAAATCACACACCTAATATGATCGGTTTTGACAACCTGTGTCATGAAGGATTAAAAGTTAATTTCGCCGATGAAACGGCTGATTGGATTTCAATAGAGGATCCAACAATAAGTCGGAAAAGCGTTAATTATGTTTTAAATCTTGATGCAGAAAATAAGATTACAGGTAAAATGTATCTGGCAAGCACTAATTATGAAGCCTTAGATCGTCGGGAAAGTTATCTGTCTGCAACAAATGAAGCTGACTTTCTGAAAAGCTATAAAGATGGAAAACCTGGTTTCGGTATTAAAAATTACAAGATCGAAAACCTTACCAACATTAATGAATCTCTTATTGAAACTATGGATATCAGTATTGATGATAATGTAGAAGAAGCAGGAAATTTAATTTATTTCACCCCCCTTTTCTATGAAAGAACTAAAGAGAATCCCTTCAAATTAGAAGAAAGAAACTTTCCGGTTGACTTTGGGCATCCAACTGAAAAATCGATTAGGATTACTTTAGACTATCCTAAAGAATACCAGATAGACAAAGTTCCTAAAAATGAGAAAATCATTTTACCGGAAGAATCTGCAGCATTTACCTTCATGTTTGCCAATGAACCTGGAAAACTAGTGATCAGTAGTAAGATATCATTTAAGAAATCTTTATACACTCCTGAGGAATACCATCACCTTAAGGAGTTATTTAAAAATATTGTAAGAAAGCAGTCTGAACAAATTGTACTTAAAAAGAGCTAGTGATGAAAAGATTAGGGTTATTTATTATTGGCTTGCTTATGATTACAGAGGTAGGAGCTCAAGGAATATATGATGTAAGCAAAATTTCTCCTGATTTACTCAAGGATGCTTCAATGGTTGTTAGGAACGAAAGCGTTACGTATGAAGTAAAAGACCCTGGAAATGCGGTGTATGATTATAAAACTGCAGTAACTTTACTTAATAAGAATGCAGAAAGTTCATCAGAAATGCATGAGTTTTATGATAAATTCTCTAGCATTCACAACTTAAAAGCAACCTTATACGATGGTAAGGGCAATAAAGTTAAAGAGTATAAAAGCTCAGATTTTAAAGATAGAAGTGCTGTTTCTAGCGGAACACTTTACGACGACAGCAGGGTTAAATTTTTAGATTTTCTATACACCAGTTTCCCATACACCATAGAGTACAGTTATAGTGTTGACTATAGTGGAATTCGCTTTTATCCCTCATGGAGACCGGTAAGTTCATGGGGCATGTCAGTAGAAAAATCAGAATATACTTTTAAAATACCTGAAACGATGACTTTTAAATATCTGAAAAACCCAGGACTTAAAACTGATTCTTTAAAGGTAAAAGATAAAATGCAATACAAGTGGAGCTGCGAGAATGTAAAAGCTCTTGAATACGAACCAATGAGTGCCGGTATATCAAATATAAGTCCATGGGTAACTTTAGCTCCCAATCAACTCGAATATGATAATTCTAAAGCAAATATCGAAAATTGGACCAATTTAGGAGCTTGGATTTATGGGTTAAGTAGTGGAGGACAGGTATTACCAGATGCTGTTAAATTGAAAGTTCAAAGTCTTATTAAAGGAGTAGGAACTCAAAAAGATAAAATCAAAATCCTTTATAATTACTTGCAATCTAACACGAGGTATGTTGGCGTACAATTAGGTATTGGTGGATATAAACCTATTTCGGCTGAGAAAGTAGCTGCTGTAAATTACGGTGATTGCAAGGCTCTATCCAATTACATGAAAGCCTTATTACAAGAAGCAGGCATAAAATCTAATCTTGTAGTAATAGGCAATGATATGCCCTCCCTGAATAAGAAATTTGCTAGTCTGAATCAGGCAAACCATATGATTCTTTGTGTACCTCAAGAAAAAGACACCACATGGTTGGAATGCACTAGCCAATTTGTACCACCAGGATATATTGGCAACGACAATTCGGACAGAACAGTTTTACTGATTACAGAATCAGGAGGCAAATTAGCCCAGACTCCTTATTATAGTCCTGCCAATAATTATCAGAAACGCATAACAAAAGTAAACCTCGATGAAGAAGGTTCTGCAGTGATTAGTATTGAAACCCAATATGGCTATGCTCAATATGAAGACAATCTAGGAATGACATTACTTGAACCTGTGGAACAGCGAAAAAAATTGATGAATTCGCTTAGTATACCAAATATGCAGATCAGCACTTTCAACTTTAATCAACCAAATAAAGAGGCGGCTGTACTTAATGAGAAAATTGATTTAAAAGCTTCTCAGATTTTGACTAAAGGTGGAGATAAATTGTTTGTTATGTTAAATCTGATCAATCGACAGGAGAATGTAATTACGCCTATTGAGAATCGAAAAACCTACTTCAATGTAAAGTATGGCTATTCTGATGAAGATGAGATTGTCTATAATATCCCAAAAGGTTATAAAGTTGAATTTATGCCGAAGGATATTGTGATTGAATCTGAATTTGGCAGGTATACGGCTAAAGTAGTTCAGAAAGACAATAGCCTTGTTTACAGTCGCACAAAAATGATTAACAACAAGAAATATCCACCGGAGAAATACAATGATTACGTTGCATTTTCTAAAAAGATATATCAGGCAGATAAGCAAAAAGGGATTTTTGCTAAAATCGAATAACGGTATCCAAAAAGTTTTAATTTGCTATTTAATCGATCGTCATCCTGAATTTATTTCAGGATCTCGCACTAGCAGGGTTTTCTTTCTGTTGCGAGGTCCTGAAATAAATTCAGGATAGCGAGAAGCATAATCAAACAATAAGTTAAACCTTTTTGGACACCACCAATTTCTTTATTTCTTACCTACAACAACTTTTGTGAAGTTTTCTGTATTTAAGTATTTACCCGCAAGATCTTTCAAATCCTGCGAAGTAATTGTTTTTACAGTTGTAATGTAGTTCTCGTAGTAGTTGTGATCCAATCCTGAGAAATAAACATTCTTGAACTTATCAGCATGTGAGAATGCATTTTCTAAACTACCAAGCATAGAGCCTAACATATAATTACGTACAAGATCCAATTCCTGATCTGATACCAATTCTGTTTTTAACAGGTTGATTTCCTTCTCTATTTCGATAAGTGCATTACCACATACCTCTGCTCCTACTTCAGTTGCAATAAAGAAATAACCGGCATCTCTTAAAGAAACAACTGCCGAGCCTATTCCATAAGTATAACCCTTATCCTCACGGATATTGGCCATTAACCTTGATCCGAAATAGCCACCTAGCAAACAGTTTAATACCTGAAAACCTGGGAAATCAGGATGATTTCTGCTAATGCTCAATGCACCCATCCTTATAGCAGACTGGATAGCTTCTTGTCTTTCGATCAAAAGCTCGCCTTTAGGACTCGCCTCAAAAGTAAGCTTATTAACTACCGAAGCTTCAGTATTATCCCATTGGTTTCCAAAAACACTATTTAATATAGCGAACTCAGCTTCTTCGAACTTTCCGGCAGCTATAACTGTACAGTTCTCTGGCTTATAAGCTGCTTTAAAATAATTGAGAAGATCTTCTCTTTTTAATGCATCATAATCTTCTGCATCAATATTTGACCCATAAGGTGTATCTCCAAAAATCGAGTTTGCAAACTGTCTTCTGGCAAGGAAATCATTCTTTTGAAGATTTACTTGTAGCGATTGTTTCTGATTTTGAACAAAAATAGCCAACTCCTGCTCAGGGAAAATGCTTTCATTTAAGATTGATCTTAAAATAGGCAATACTGATTGCAGGTGTTTATTGAGTGTATATAGTTTAACGCTCGATTGATCTGCACCATATTCAGTTTGTAAAAATGCACCGTAGTAATCTACCTTATCTGCAATTTCTTTTGCACTAAGTTTAGCTGTACCATTGTTAATCAAGTGACTAACACCCACTGCCTGCAATGGTTTTGATGCGTCCCAGTTTACATTTTCAAATATAAATTCTATTCTTACAAGTTCTTGTTTACCTGCATTGATGGTAAAAACAGGTATACCATTGTCAAGATGTTGCGCTAAAGGCTCTAAAAATTTGATCTCATTAACCTGTAATGATTCAGGGGCTAGTGTACGATTAAGCATCTTTGGCGTTTAAATAATATAAGGTGGAACATTGCTCTTTTACAAAGGTATTTTTAGCTGCTTGTAGGATACGTTCAGGTGTAACGGCTAAATACTTATCTATTTCTGTGTTTAGTCCGGCGGCATCACCCAACAATTCATAATAGGCAAGATTCATCGCCTTATCTAATAAACTCATCTCTGCAAATACCATGATAGATTCAGATTTGTTTTTCACTTTAGTGATCTCGTCTTCTGTAACTTCCTGATGGGTAAGTTTTGTTAGTTCAGCCCATATTGCAGCCTCAGCAGCTTCAATGGTTACACCCTGTACAAGTTTTCCTTCAACTACAAATAATCCTTCATCTATGCTACTGGTAACATAGGCATGTATATCACTAAATAATTGCTGTTCTTTTAACAAACTGTTGTATAACCTAGACGATTGTCCTTGAGAAAGGATATCAGACATCAGATCGAAACTTTGATACTCAGAATCCTGTCTGGCCGGCATTTTAAAAGCCATATAAATGGCATTCAAAGGCACATCAGCTTTAACAGTCTCGGTATGCGCTTCTGTTTGCAATGGTTCCTGAGGAAGATTCCTCTCGTATTTATCACCTGCTGGAATTGGTGCGAACCATTTCTCTGCAAGCGCTTTAACATCTTCAGTTTTAACATTACCACCTACAACCATAATGGCATTTTGTGGGTTATAATGCTTTTTGAAAAACGCTTTAACGTCTTCCATTTTCGCATCTTCAATCTGCTTTAAGTCCTGACCGATAGTTGCCCATTGATAAGGATGTTTTTTGTAAGCTAATGGTCTAAGTTTTAACCAAACATCGCCATATGGTTGATTCAGATAACGTTGTTTAAACTCTTCACAAACTACGTTACGCTGTGTTTCAAGACTTTTTTCTGAAAAGGCAAGACTTAGCATCCTATCACTTTCCAACCAAAAAGCGGTTTCCAGATTTACAGCCGGAAGTGTAATATAATAGTTAGTAATATCATTGCTGGTAAAGGCATTATTCTCTCCCCCTACTCTTTGCAAAGGCTCATCGTAACTAGGAATATTTACTGATCCACCAAACATAAGGTGCTCAAATAAATGCGCAAATCCAGTCCTATCTTGCTCCTCATCACGTGCGCCAACATCGTATAGGATATTTAATACCGCCATTGGCGTAGTATCATCTTCGTGCACAAGCACGCGAAGTCCGTTAGGTAATGTAAAACGATTAAAGTCTACCATAGATTAAAAATAATTCAGGCAAACTTAGATAAAACTGTGTTAGCATTTATGACCGCGTTGAAAATATTGCATAGGATTGAAAATAAAAGCGTCAATTTTATCTAAGTTTGTGCTATGAATACTGCCGAATTACTCCAAAGGGCTTTACAGTTCGACTTTTTAACAAAAGAAGAGGGTGTTTTTTTATATAATAATGCAGCTACCGCTGAGCTGGCTTATGTTGCCAATGAATTAAGGAAGAAGCAAGTACCAAGTGGTAAAGTTACCTGGCAGATAGACAGAAATGTTAATACCACCAACGTATGTATTGCTAACTGCAAATTCTGTAATTTTTTTAGAAGACCAGGACATGATGAAAGCTACATCACGGATATAGAAACTTATAAAGTAAAAATTGAAGAAACTTTTAGGTTAGGTGGAGATCAATTGTTACTACAAGGCGGTCACCATCCTGATTTAGGTTTGAAATTTTATGCAGATCTGTTTAAGCAATTAAAAGAATTATATCCTGATTTAAAATTACATGCCTTAGGCCCACCTGAGATTGCACATGTTGCAAAACTTGAGGGTATTTCTCATACTGAAGTTTTAAAAGCACTTAAAGAGGCTGGGATGGATTCATTACCGGGTGCAGGAGCAGAAATATTAAATGATAGGGTAAGGAGATTAATTTCAAAAGGAAAATGTGGTGGACAGGAATGGTTGGATGTAATGCGTGCAGCTCATCAGCTTGACATTACGACTTCTGCAACAATGATGTTCGGCCATGTTGAAACCATTGAAGAACGATTTGAGCACTTAGTATGGATAAGAGAGGTTCAAAGTGAAAAACCGGCAAATGCAAAAGGATTTTTAGCATTTATTCCTTGGCCTTTTCAAGATGACGGCACTTTATTAAAACGATTAAGAGGTATTAGTAATAATGTTTCAGGTGATGAATATATAAGAATGCTTGCTTTAAGTAGAATCATGTTACCAAATGTTAAAAACATACAGGCATCTTGGTTAACTGTAGGAAAAAGCGTCGCTGAACTATGTTTACATGCAGGTGCCAACGATTTTGGTTCTATTATGATCGAAGAAAATGTAGTCTCGGCAGCTGGTGCTCCGCATCGCTTTACTGCCAAAGGTATACAAGATGCGATTAGAGAAGCAGGTTTTGAGCCTCAGTTACGCGGCCAACAATATAACTACCGTGATTTGCCTGAGCATTTAGAAGAGCAGGTAATCAATTATTAAGATTTTATGATGAATAAAAAAAGGAAGAGGACTATTGTCCCCTTCCCCATCTTAAACTTAAACAACCCTTTTATTTTATAAACAATCCTGCAATAGCCAAAACAGCTTCCTTAGTTAAAGGCTCATCAAATGATTCAACTGCGGCGGCTTTAGTAACTCCTGTTGCAATGCCGGTTATTAGAATAGTGGCCTGCTTTTCGGTATCTTCACCTGCATAAACAGGATTAACGGCTGCAATACCAGTGTCATTCGCAACGCCACCTGCACCAAGACTGATCCATGGTTTAATCATAGCTCCTCTTGCAGCACGCATCGTACGTATATGAGCAGCATGGCGTGCTTCAACAGAGTGAATTTGTAATGCTACAGTTAACACACCAGGCGAACTCATTAATTCCGTAGCTCGTCCTTTATAGGCTCTTACACCAGTATCCTCGAATGCCTGAGCTACAGCTAAAAATGTATCGTAGTTAGTGTATACATCAGCAAAGGTTCCACCCGCAGTAAAATCAAAATCTGTATAAGCTTTAGCTGGTATTGCAGCTCCACCCAAAGCACCTCTCAGTAAAGCCACGTGTGCTTTTTCATGATCACGAATGGTTTTAATCGCGCCTAGTGGCAACCCAGCCGGAATTAATCCAGGAGCAGCTTCAACTCCATGGTTATAAAAATGGAATTCCAAATACTCTAATGTTAAAGCATAATTTAAAACATCAGTAACTGTAGCTGGAGTACTTTGTCCATAAGCTTTTGTAAACATAGAACCTAAGGCTAATGGCATTGCTGCCAAAGCTACTTTTTTTCCCATGTTATAAAAATCCTTCATTGCAGATCTTCTCGGGTTTAATCTCTCATAGATCTCACCGTCTACTTTTTCAATTTCTTCTAATATATTTACGATATTCATGTTTTCTAAAGTTTAAGGTTAAGCCAGGTTAGTTACGTTAATTTTAGTTTTGATGTATTTCCCTGCAGCAGCTAAAACATCTTTAGGCGACAAAGCTTTATCTAAACCACTATCATCAACTTGCGGACTGGAAGCGAAAGATCCAGGTGAAATTAAATCACGAATATAGGCTGCGTGACGTGCCTCAACTGAAACAATTTTACCCGCCAAAACTAAATAATCAGGAGTTGTAAGGAGTTTACCTGCGCCATTATAAGCACCAACACCTAAATCTTCAAAAGCCATTGCAGCTCCTAAAACACTTGAAGCTGATGTAAAATCTATAGATTCAAAATTAACTTCCAAACTACCTATAGCAGCGGTACCTAAAGCTTTTTTGAAAAACTCTCTGTGTGCAATTTCATGAAATTGAATATCCTGAAAATATGTTTTTTGCTCTGGAGTAAAACCTGATGGTAGATTTGATGCTACCTTGATATAAAAAGCAGCTTCCAGTTGTTCTAAAGCATAAGCATAATTCAAAACTCCGAAATCGTCTTTAAAGTCGAGGGTAACTCCACCCGGAACCATAGGCCCGTCATTATTCTTGTCTTTTTTACAGCCTGCAGCTACCAATGCTACAGCTGCTGCACCTGCTCCTGCAAATTGCAGAAAAGAACGGCGTTGCAATGGGGCTGTGAAAACACTCCTCTCTACTGGCAGCAATTCTTGCTTTTCTTGTTCTTGTAAATTTTTCATAATTTTTTAGTTTAAGTTTTAAAGATCATGAAGCATGCAGGGCAGGTTTCGAAGATCTGTTAAGCCTGGTTGTTTAATGTTGTATAATGGCACTTACGAAAGAAAAATGTGTTCGGTTTTCGGTGTTTGAAAGAAATATTCTTCAATCGTTCATTTTTTTAATAAATTCACCATATAAAAATCTATTACTGTGCTGAATGCTATTATTGTAGACGATGAAGAGTTTGCTCGTTCCTCCTTATATTTCTTATTGCAGGAAAACTGCGAGAATATCCATATTTCTGGTATAGCCAAGTCCGTTTCGGAGGCCCGGAACCTACTTGCTCATCATACTATTGACTTAATTTTTCTTGATATTGCAATGCCTGGAGAGAATGGATTTGATTTGATTCCTCAAATACAATCCACTAGTACGCATGTTATTTTTACTACTGCTTATGATCAATATGCATTAAAAGCGATTAAAGCCAATGCTCTTGATTACCTACTTAAACCAATAGATATTGATGAGCTTAAGGAAGCTGTTAATAAAGCATCAAAATATATTGCCTTAAGTAAAACGGAGAGTAATCGTAATGAAGGTCTCCAAAATCTAGCTGTAAATCTTTCTGAACGAAACGAGATACGTAAAATTAGCTTGCCTAATGGGCAGGGATATAGCTTGGTAAGTATTGATGATATAGTTCATATTGAAGCTGACAGCAATTATTCTGTTTTCCATCTGGCTAACAAGGATAAAATAACTGTATCTAAGGTTTTAAAAGAATATGAAGAGATACTTCCCGATAATCAGTTCATAAGGGTTCATAAATCGAGTATAGTGAACCTTAATTACCTTAGAGAATACAATTCGAAAAATGGATTGGAACTCATATTAAAAACTGGTGATAAAATTGCGGTTTCCAGAAGACGTGCAAGTGATTTTATGGAAAAAATTAAATCGTATACTAACTTTGATAGTGATAAATAAGATAAGAAATTGGACAATCTCCCTTAGTACACTAATTGTTTTATTAATTCTTAGCTTATCTGCCTATTCTCAAAGTACATACCTTCAGCATTTCGGTACAAAAGACGGTCTTCCGAGTAATAGTTGTTTTTATACACTTCAAGATTCCAAGGGTTATATATGGGTGGCCACAGACGCTGGCGTAAGCAGATTTGACGGAAAAGTGTTCGAAAATTTCTCAGTTGATGACGGCCTTCCTGATAATCAGATTCTACAAATTAAAGAGGATAAAAGTGGTAAAATATGGTTCCTGGCATTAAACGGACAATTAAGCTACTTTTTAAACGGAAAGTTCTATAACGAAACAAACAATAAACTGCTTAAACAGCTAAGATTTAACGCCGTTATTGTTTCCTTTTTTGAAGATAGCAAAGGCAAAATCTGGTTTGGTACCAACAAAAATGTTCTGGTAACGTGGGATGGGAAATCTATTATGAAGTACATCTCTGCCAATGGCAACAGGCAGTTCATTAATAGCTTTGTACACGAAGATAGGTCTGGAAAAATATGGATTTATAGCAACAGATCTGTTAGAACTTTTGATGGTTCAAAATTTATGGTAGTGCCTCACAAATCTTTATTACTGAATTATAAATCAGGATTAAATCTTTCAGATAAAACATTCGCTTTTCTGGATCAAAACGGACTGAACCTTCAAAATGGGACAGCCAAGCATTTGCAATTAAAAATTGATCCTGCTTTACTAAATAATGATCCAGGTTTCTTTTATTTAGATGAAAACAAAGATATATGGGTTAGCAATGCTTCAGGAATATATTTTATTGATCATTCCGGCAAAATGACTACCTACCTCAGCAATATATCCTCAAGCCAGGTTATAAAGGATTCGAAAGGTAATATGTGGTTTACTACTAATAATGGGATTTATATGCTTCCAAAAAGTGATGAACGGCTTTACATAATAAATCAATCTAACGGATTAAGCAGCGACGTTATAAAAAGTGTAATTAAAGATAACCGAAATCATTTCTGGTTAGGATTAGATGAAGCCGACATTAACATTCTTGATCCTGTTAATCTTTCGATCAGTAAAATCTCACTACCGGATAAAAAGAAGTACAATGTTATTAAGCAACTGACACTAGATACAGCCAACCAGACTATTTATTTTGCTTCGGAATATGGGCTAGGCCGAATAGCAAACATTTACGGTAGTAATAAAAAAATAGACTACTTAAGGGAAGCTACCAACTCAATGTTTGTAATTAAAAGTTTTAGCGTTGCAAAAGACAAAAGTTTATCCCTTGCTCTATCATCTGGTGTAGTTATTCTACCATATTCTGTCGGCAAGTTTGAATTTAGCTCATTGTATTTTAAAGAAGGTACCGATTTTTTTAACAACAGGGCTTATTGTGTGTTTTTTGATAAGAATCAGAACCTTTGGTTTTCTAATATAAATGGATTATCAGAGTTTTCTAATGGTTCTTTATATAGTTACTATGAAAGAAGCAGCCTTCTAACCAGACGAATTAATGATATAAAAGAGTTAAATGACGGCACCTTAGTACTTGCTACCGATGGATATGGAATTATTTTTATAAAAAATAGAAAAGTAATAAAGGTTATAACTCAAAGAGACGGGCTTGCAGACAATATTTGTAAAAAGCTATTTGTTAAGGATAATGATGTATGGATAATTACTAATAATGGTATTAACAAGGTTTCACTATACAATCAAAAAACGCTTGTAGAAACATTTGAATATACTAATGCACTGCTTAAGGATGATGTTAACTCATTATACATTGATAATAATTATGCATACTTCGCCACCAATAGTGGTTTAGTATATTTTACCATTAACAAAGCTCAAACAATTAATGATCCTCCCAAGGTATTAATCTCATCAATAATAAATAATAAAATAAAGCTAGGATTAAATGAAACGAATCATACGTTAGATCCATCTGATAATAATATTTCATTTTATTATAGTGCCATTGATTTTCAAAATAGAAACATTGTTTACCGCTATCGTTTAAAATCTAACGCCAATTGGACTGAAACAAAGAACAGAAGGCTAGAGTTTTCTTCGCTGGAACCTGGTGATTATGTATTTGAAATAAGTGCAAAAACGAATAATAGTGACTGGAGTAGCCCTACCAGGATCCGCTTTATCTTAAAAAGTCATTTCTGGCAAACACCGTGGTTTCTTGCGTTGACTTTTGTATTAGCAGGTTTTGTATTTTATAAGGTAGCTGTTTTTGTAACTAAAAGGAGAAAAAACAAGGAGCAGGAACAACTACTGCTAAAAAATAAAATCCTGATGCTTGAGCAAAGGGCTTTACAGGCAATGATGAACCCACACTTTGTATTTAATGTTATGAACTCTATACAGCATTACATAAATACAAAAGATACAACATCGGCAAATAAAATATTAACCGGCTTTGCCCGACTCATCAGAAAGAACCTTGAAATTTGTACTAAGAGTTTTATATCTCTTGAAGAAGAAATCGAGTATCTGGAATTATACTTAAGCCTGGAAAAGAAAAGATTTGGTGGTAAATTAAACTACTCCATTACACTTAATAAGGCTATAGATAAAGAAGAAACTTTAATTCCTTCTATGCTTCTTCAACCTTATATAGAAAATGCTATATGGCACGGGATAATGCCCAAGGAAGAAGGTGGCAACATTGATATACATATAAGTTTAGTAGGTACCGAATATTTACTGATACAAATTATTGATGACGGTATTGGAATTGATAATTCGCTTAGAGATAAAAAGGGACACCATGTAAGCAAAGGCATGGATTTAACCAGAGAGCGTATCAACCTACTAAATCGTGTTGAAGTAAATCCTATACAAATGGAGATAAAACAAAACGGTAATTCGGGCACATTTGTCTCAATTTCTATCCCATTAAAGTGGTAAAATACCGTTTACTCAATTTTTTATACCACTCACTAATTAAAAATTAATCGTTTCAAAATTTGCCTTAAACTTGTTATAGATATTAAAACAAACAGAGTTTGTAAAAAGCGTTCTTATAGAATTGATCAAAGATATTTTACCTAACCTAAAACTATATCTCAATTCAGGTTTCATTTGTGTGTTAAAAAATGGTAAAGTTCATAGCTTTACCATTTTTTTTTGATCTATTTTTTTTAAAAAAAATTCGTTGCGGAATTTCAAATTATCTTACTTTTGAAATACAGAAAATCTTAAAAAACATCGTTCTTTTGATTTAAAAAGATTTTTTGTAAATTTAACTCATAAATAAAAACCTTAGGGAATTATATTTTTTGTAATGAAAACTCCAAAGAAACCAATTAAGAAAAGTCCACTAGTTGATCCAGAAGCTGAGATGGAAGATTCGCAAGACGAAATTAGTACTAAGAAAAAGTATGACGATGATGACGACGATTTTGACTTGCCATTAGATGATCTTGATACTTTTGATAGTTTTGGTTCTGATGACGACGATGACGACTACTAGTAACTAAAAATATAATAGTTTATGAGCATCCCTTTGGGATGCTTTTTATTTTATTCCCAATCATCAAGCATGACAATTATACCTGTATCTGATAAACAAACCAGTAAAGATTTTTTAGAAGTTGCCCGATTTATTTATAAAGATGATAAAAATTGGATTTGTCCATTAGACCAGGATATAAATACAATATTTAACCCTGATAAAAACCCCTTCTTTAAGCATGGTAAGTGCAACAGATGGTTATTAAGAGATAACAGTGGACAAACAATAGGAAGGGTTGCTGCATTTATAAATGAGAAAAAAGCTTTTCAATATGACCAACCTACCGGTGGGATGGGATTTTTTGAATGTATTAATGATAAAAAAGCTGCTTTTAAATTATTTGACACTGCAAAATTGTGGCTTGAAGAGAATGGTATGAAAGCTATGGATGGCCCAATAAATTTTGGCGAAAACGATTCATTCTGGGGGCTATTGGTAGAGGGCTTTACTCCACCTTCATTTGGAATGAATTACAACCACCCCTACTATCATGATTTTTTCACTGAATACGGATTCAAAACTGAATATGAACAAATAACCAATCATCTTGCAGTAAGAAATCCATTTCCTGAGCGCTTCACAAAGATTGCAAACTGGGTTGCTAATAAACCAGGATATACATTTGAGCATTTTTCGAAAAAGAATGCTGAAAAATATGTTAACGACTTAATGGAAATCTACAATGATGGATGGGAAGACTTTGACAATTTTGTACCAATCAAAAAAGAAACGTTGCAGGAGAGCTTCAAAATGATGGAAGCAATAATGGATGAAAAACTAATTTGGTTTGCTTACATAAACGGTGAACCTGCTTCCTTTGTAGTTATTATACCTGATGCTAACCAAATGATTAAAGGCTTTAATGGAAAGCTTGGCTTAATTGAAAAGCTAAAGTTTGTGTACAAACGCTGGGTTGGTGTTAATAGAATGCGTGCTATTGTAATGGGTACAAAAAAATCCTTTCAAAAGCATGGATTAGAATCGGCACTTTTTATAAAATTAAAGGAGTATGTTTTACCACTTGATCAGTACGATGAACTTGAACTATCCTGGGTAGGTGATTTTAATGATAAGATGCTATCAATTCATCAAGCTACAGGTGCCACTTTTGGGAAGCGACACCTGACTATGCGCAAAATTTTCTCTTAACTACTTATTTCTCGCGAATTTCTTCGTAAAGGTCAATCACCTTCTTTTGAAGTTTAATGATCTCCTCTTCTCTTTGAGAAAGCTTGTCTCTTAAGCTATTGATTTCTTCGAAATTGATAGACTGAGGATTTTCACCCTCTTTTGAAATGATATCCATAGTAGAAACTTCGAACAGATTAGCTATTTGCGCCAACCTCGATATGTTTATATCAGTAATTCCAGTTTCGATTTTTGAAAATGCAGGGATGGAAATATTTAGACGTTTTGCTACTTCACCTTGACTCCAGCCATTTTTTTGGCGCAGCTGTCTAATGTTTTTACCAATGATATTCATGTTTAAAATTTAGGTGTACTATTGTTGTTTGTTCTAATTAAGATATCGTATTCAACTCACGTGCCAATTTCGTAAGATCAAGTCCACCAAAATTTCCAGAACTCATTAACAACAAGTTAGTACGGTAAAAATTTATACTTTGTAAGTAACTTTCCAATAGACTGAAGTCATTGAAAAACTGCAAATTATCATCGTTAAACGCTATTTGTACCTCAGACTTAGTAAATGGTTGCATTTTCTTATGCTCAAATGTTTTTTCATCAATGTAAACAATTGCAACATCTGCGTTACTCATTGTGTCTGCATATTGAGCAAGAAAATCCTTATTCAGACTGCTAAACGTATGCAACTCTATACAGGCAACTAATTTTCGTGTAGTAAACTGAGTTTTTACAGCTTCGATGGTAGCCTTTAACTTTGATGGAGAATGAGCAAAATCTTTATAAACATTAGTTTCATTTGAACTATTCAAAAGTTCTAATCTTTTTGCCGCTCCTGTAAAAGAAGCAATTGCTTTATTAAACTCTTCTGAAGAAATGTTTAGCTGTTTACACACAAGCTTCGCAGCATTAAGATTCATCAAATTATGATCACCAAATACCTTAAGCGCCGTTTCATCTGGCAACAAATAAGTTATTCCGTTTCTTACTTCATGCTCCGGAATACCATAACCTATTTTTTCAACCGGGGCTTTGGACTGCTCAACAATTGTCTTAAGGTCTTGATCCTCGTTACAGAAAATCAACTTTCCTTCAGGTTGAATTGTATCTATAAACAGTTCAAACTGTTTAGTGTAATCCTGATAAGTAGGAAATACATTAATATGATCCCAGGCGATCCCACTAATCACAGCGATATTCGCTTTATACAAATGAAATTTCGGTCTGCGATCAATTGGCGAAGCTAGGTATTCATCCCCTTCAATAACAATTAAGGGGGCAGCGTCTGTAACCTTAACCATTGTATCAAATCCAGCTAATTGGGCACCAACCAGATAATCGAAATCTTTTTTGTAATAGTTCAGCACATGCAATATCATAGATGTAATGGTTGTTTTACCATGACTACCACCTATTACTACACGAAGTTTATCCTTAGTTTGCTCATAGATATACTCTGGATAAGAATATATCTTTAAGCCTAAGCTCTGCGCTTTTAACAACTCCGGATTATCCACGAGTGCATGCATACCCAAAATAACAGCATCCAGATCTTCTGTGATGTTACCTTCATTCCAACCCATAGATTTGGGCAATATCCCATGCTTTTCTAATCTACTACTCGATGGTTCAAAAATGACATCATCGGAGCCTGTAACCTGATAGCCTTTTTTATGTAAAGCAATGGCAAGATTGTGCATGGCACTGCCACCTATAGCGATAAAATGTATACGCATAATTTTATATTCTGAAATTTCTAAGGTTCAATTAACCCTTTATAAAATGAGCAGCCACCCATTCACCAATCTTTTTATGGCTCACATAATTAATACCAAACTCTTTACAAGCTTCGGTTATCATTTCAAGATCAGGAGATTCATAAAAACCACTAAAGAAAATGCTGCCATTTCCCTTAAGCACCTCAGCATATCTTGAAATCTGGTCTAGAAGAATATTCCTGTTTATGTTTGCAAGAATAATATCGAAAACGGTGTCAGGAATAACCTCTTTACCACCACAAAATGCAGTGATGTTTGTAATATTATTTAGTAATGAGTTTTCTAATGTGCTCTCATAGCAAACGTCATCATTATCAATTGCTGTTAGCATTTTAGCTTCTCTTTTAGAAGCTAAAATGGCTAATATTCCTGTTCCACAACCCATATCCAATACCACTTTATCCTTAACATCAGTAGATAAAATATATTGCATCATCATTGTTGTGGTCTGGTGATGACCAGTACCAAAGGCCATCTTTGGATCAATCACTATCTCATATTTATACTGAGGTTGTGGTTGATGAAAAGTAGCTCTTACATAACACTGATCGTCAATGATTAATGGTTCAAAATTCTTTTCCCATTCCTCATTCCAGTTTTCAGCTGCAATCTCCGTTACATTATAGGTGTACTCAAGTTCACCATCTAACTGAGTCATCACTTCTTTTAGAGCCTGCTCATTAAAATGATCAAGATCCACAAAAGCATCGAATCCTTCTGATGTATCCTCAAATGTATTGTATCCAATATTTGCTAATTCATCGATCAGTAAATCTTTCTGATAATCCTGAACTTCGGTGAAGCTGAAAGTAACTTGTATATATTGCATTAAGAATTGAATGTTTTTACGATGTCAACAAAATCTCTTGATTTTAAAGATGCGCCACCAATTAAACCACCATCAATGTCATTTTGAGCAAAGAGTTCAGCAGCATTTTTAGGGTTACAGCTACCTCCGTAAAGTATAGTTGTATTCTCAGCAATTGCATTGTCGTATTTAGCAGCAATTTCCTTACGGATAAAAGCATGAACTTCCTGAGCCTGATCAGATGATGCAGTTAAGCCAGTTCCTATAGCCCAAACAGGCTCATAAGCGATAACAACTTTAGAAAAGTCAGCAGCGCTTAATCCAAAAACTCCATTTTCCAATTGAGTTTTCAAAACTTCAAAATAGGTACCGTTATTTCTTTCTTCTAGTGTTTCGCCAATACAGAAAATAGGAGTTAAATCATTTTGAAGAACAGCAATTGTTTTTTGTGCTAATAATTCATCACTTTCAGCAAAATACTGACGTCTTTCTGAGTGACCTACGATTACGTATCCACAACCAACAGATTTTATCATTTTAGCAGAGATCTCACCAGTGTAAGCACCACTTTCTTTTTCATGGCAATTTTCAGCACCAATTCCTACTACATCACCACCAAGTTGTGCTAAACTATTTAAATGAATATATGGAGCACAGATAACAGCTAACTGATCTCCTTTTTTTTCATCTCTAACCATGTTAACAATTTCTGAAAATAATGATATGCCTTCAGCATAATCCAAATTCATTTTCCAATTTCCTGCTACTATTTTTTTTCTCATAATCTAATCTATTGTGGTCTGTTTAAGGTTTATTATATATACAGGCCTAATTAAAAACGTCTATGGATCTTTGTATCTTCAAAAACCCGGGTTAAAATATCTTTTTCTATTGTACTAAATTCTAAATTTCTACGCTCGTAAACCTTAGTGGCAGTTTCAAACATTTTATTTAGGCTATATACTTCAAATCCCTGGGCTCCACCCCAGGAAAAATCAGGTATAAAGTTACGTGGAAAACCTGGGCCAAATATATTGGCACTTACACCGGCAACTGTACCTGTATTAAACATGGTATTAATACCACATTTAGCATGATCGGCCATAATTAAACCGCAAAACTGTAACCCTGTTTTACGAAAACTTTCTGCGGCATAATCCCACAGCCTTACCTCTGCATAATTATTTTTAAGGTTCGAGTTATTACTATCAGCGCCAATATTGCACCATTGGCCCATCACTGCATTTCCTAAATAACCTTCGTGACCTTTTGATGAATAACCCCAAATTACGGCATTATTAATTTCACCACCTACCCTACTGTAAGGACCGATAGTTGTTTGACCGTAAATCTTTGCGCCCATTTTTATCTGAGAGTCATTGCATAATGCAAAAGAACCTCTTATATGACATCCTTCCCATACCTGCGAATTCCTTCCAATATAAATGGGGCCATTCAGACTATTAAATGATGAACATTCAGCCACAGCTCCTTCTTCAGCAAAAAAATTATCCCCAATAAAAGTATTGGTTGAACTTAATTTTGCGGAGGTCTTTCCTTTTGTAAGCAAAGCAAAGTCCTTTTTAAGCTCAGTATCATTGAACTTAAAGATATCTTCAGGAACCACTATTCTGATAAAATCCCCCGAATACTCAATAGGCTTCAGTTTATCATACGTATCAAAAGAGTCACCTTTATTTATTTTATAGGCAATTACAAGATCTTGTTGTTTCAGACACTCACCTTGTTTAAGGTAGGAAATAGCGTTTACCAATTCTTCATCTGGACAAACAGAGCCATTGATGAATAGTTCGGCATCAGATAGTAAGGGATATTTTGCTGCCAGATAAGCTATTGTTAAAAATCCGGATTCGGCACCTAAATACTTTTCCCATTTTTGAGCAATAGTTAAAATCCCTATACGAAGATCTGCAACCGGCCGTGTGAAAGATAGTGGTCGTAACGACTGCCACGCACTATCATCAAATAAATTGATTATCATAAGCCACAAAAATAAAAAAAGTCCCGAAGCAACAGCACCGGGACTTTAAAATAATTTTTTATTTTGGTATAATTACTTTTTAGCGTAACGAGTTTTGAATTTATCGATACGACCAGCAGTATCAACCAATTTCATTTTACCAGTATAAAAAGGGTGAGAAGTATGAGAAATCTCTAATTTATATAGAGGATATTCGTTACCATCTTCCCATTGAATAGTCTCTTTAGTATCTACACAAGATTTTGTTAAAAAAGAATACTCGTTAGACATATCTTTAAATACTACAAATCTATAGTTTGATGGATGCAGATCTTTTTTCATATTGTTATATACTTATTTGTCGCTTATTTTTAAGGATGCAAATATCGTGATTTTATTTCTTAGAAACAAATAAGTGTAAAAAAATTATCTACTATACTTTTTCCACGTTTCAATTTTCTGCTTTTGTCTGGCTATATAAGCGTCTGCAATTACCTCTGCAGAGGGTAATTCAGAGTTACTTATCAACAATGATTTTAGCTTAGCTTCATCAACATCGGTTCTGTATAATATATTCATCATTTTAGAAATATCATTATCAAGCAAATATGCAAAAGCTTCAATTAAACGTTCTCTCATTAAGGCTTCAGTAGTAATATTATCTATATCAAAATCTTTATTGATAATATTACTCAGTGATGTTAACTCATCCATTATCGTACTTCCTGACATAATTCAATCAAAACCCCATTAGTCCCTTTTGGGTGCACAAAGCACACTAATTTATTATCTGCACCTAACTTTGGCTGTTCATTCAGCAAAATGAACCCCTCTAATCTTAATCTTTTCATTTCTTCTTCAATATCATCAACATCAAATGCAATATGATGTATTCCCTCACCTTTCCTTTCAAGGAATTTTCCAATTGGGCTATCTTCAGAAATTGCAGCAAGCAATTCAATCTTATTTTCTCCTGTTTTAAAGAAAGCCGTACTTACCCCTTCTGAGGGAACTTCTTCCTTTTTATAACATGAGGTACCCAGCAATTTCTCATACAAACTACACGATACATCGAGATCTTTTACAGCTATCCCAATGTGCTCTATCTTCTTCATAAACGAATTAATACGTTAAACAAATGTAAAAATGCAAGTTTTAACTATACCGTCATAGGTATTAATTATAATTGTTGGCAATCTTTTTTCGTATCTTTGTCTATTAATAAGAATAAACAAAAACGATGGAACTTCCTATTTACTTAGATAATAATGCTACTACCCCTCTAGATCCTAGGGTTTTAGAAGCAATGCTACCTTATTTTACAAACAAATTTGGTAACGCTGCCAGCCGCAATCACGCCTTTGGATGGGTTGCTGAAGAAGCTGTTGATTACTCACGTGAGCAAGTAGCAAAATTAATTGGCTGTACAGAAAAAGAGATCATATTTACTTCAGGCGCTACAGAAGCAGACAACCTGGGTATAAAAGGTGTTTTTGAAATGTATCAGGATAAAGGTAACCACATTATCACTGCTACTACAGAACACAAAGCAGTTTTAGATACTTGCAAACACCTTGAAAAAGCAGGCGCAAAAGTTACTTATCTAAAAGTTAAAGAAGATGGTCTTATCGATCTTCAGGAATTAGAAGCTGCAATGACGGATCAAACTATTCTTGTAACCATTATGTATGGAAACAATGAGATAGGTGTTGTTCAGCCAATCAAAGAAATATCTGCAATTGCCCATAAACATGGTGCTTTATTCATGACAGATGCTACACAGGCAGTTGGTAAAATCCCAGTTGATGTAAATGCTGATGGTATTGATCTTATGGCATTTTCTGCTCATAAAATGTATGGCCCTAAAGGTGTAGGTGTACTTTATGTACGTCGTAAAAACCCAAGAGTTAAGGTAACAGCACAAATGGACGGTGGTGGTCATGAGCGTGGTATGCGTTCAGGAACATTAAACGTACCTGGTATTGTTGGCTTAGGTAAAGCTTGTGAACTTTGTCGTTTAGAAATGGATAGCGAAGCAAAACGCTTATCTGGCTTAAGAGACAAACTTGAATCGGCTCTTTCTCAAATGGAAGAAAGCTATGTAAATGGAAATGTAGAGCACCGTTTGCCTCATGTTGCCAATATCTCATTCAAATATGTTGAAGGAGAAGGTTTAATGATGGCAATGAAAGATCTTGCTGTATCATCAGGTTCTGCATGTACTTCAGCTTCTTTAGAACCTTCATACGTTTTAAAAAGCCTTGGATTGTCAGATGATCTTGCACACTCTTCTATCCGTTTCGGATTAGGTCGTTTTACTACCGAAGAAGAAATTGATTACGCAATTGAAAACACTAAAAAAGCAGTTAATCACCTTAGAGATCTTTCTCCACTTTGGGAAATGTTTAAAGAAGGTATTGACTTAAGTAAAATTGAGTGGGCTGAACACTAATAGCTCCTTAATTCATATAATATAAATTGTCTCTGTTGACAGAGATTTAAAGTAAAATAAAATGGCATATTCAGAAAAAGTAATGGAACATTATACCAACCCTAGAAATGTTGGTACTTTAAATAAAGATAGTAAATCAGTTGGAACAGGCCTGGTTGGCGCACCTGAGTGTGGCGACGTTATGCGTTTACAAATTGAAGTTGATGAGAACAACGTAATCACAGATGCTAAATTCAAAACATTTGGATGTGGATCTGCAATTGCATCATCTTCTTTAGCAACTGAATGGTTAAAAGGTAAAACTGTTGACGAGGCATTAACTATCGACAATATGGATATTGTTGAAGAATTGGCTTTACCTCCAGTTAAAATTCACTGTTCAGTATTAGCTGAGGACGCTATTAAATCAGCAATTAATGATTACCGAGTTAAAAACGGCTTGGAACCATTTGAATTAGCTAAATCTCATCACTAATTCGAGTATTTAGTATCTAGCACTTAATATTTAGACGAATTGCTATAAGCATTATATCTAAATATTAAGTACTAAATACTACCTACTAAACATTAACTACTACTAAAATGATCACGATAACAGATAAAGCAAAGAGTAAAATTGATCACCTGATGCAAGAGTCGCAGATGGACAGCACCTATTTCTTGCGCGTTTCAGTTAAAGGTGGTGGCTGTTCAGGATTATCATACAATTTAGATTTTGATAATGAAGAACAAAAGGGAGATCAGTTTTTCGAAGACAGAGGTATCAGAATAGCTCTGGATATGAAATCCTTTTTATATCTGGCAGGCACTGAACTTGATTTTTCTGATGGCTTAAATGGAAAGGGCTTTAATTTCCACAATCCAAATGCCAGCCGTTCCTGCGGTTGTGGAGAGAGTTTTTCTGTTTAACGTACATTTCACTATATTTGTAGAGGGCGCTTTTAGCGCCCTTTTTTATTATACGGATAACAAGCTAACCAATCATATAATATGGTATCATTCAACGAGTCATCCACAGTTCCCAGTTTACTGCGAAATGTAGTTGAAAACATTCATAAACCGGAAGAGACCTTTCTTATAGACAAAAAGAGCACCACTTGGGAGGAAATATCTTTCAAAGAAACACTTGACAATGCAGATGCAGTTTCAGCATTCTTTTTAAGTAAAGGAATAAAGAAAGGTGACAGAATGGGACTAATGATAGAGAACTCTCCAGAGTACGTCTATTATGATCAGGGAATACAACAAATTGGAGCGATTAATACTTCTATATATCCTACCCTTTCTGAACATGAGGTAGAATACATTATTAATGATTCGGGTATCAAAGCAATCTTAGTAGGAAATACTTTCTTATACAAAAAGATCCTAAAAATTGCCGGCAATTGCCGACAACTCAATTATATAATTCCTGCTTTTACTGAATACACAAAAGTTACAATTCCTGAAGATCTTAAAGCTGAGATTGTAAGTTTCGAAGAAATTCTCGATGTAAAAAGTAGTTTAACTGAACCCAAATTAGCCGAAATAAAAACACTGCGCGAAGCACTTAAACCTTCGGACATATCGGCATTAATTTATACATCAGGAACAACTGGCACCCCAAAAGGTGTAATGCTTTCTCATAGCAATTTCGTTGAAAACGTTAAAGTATGTTTACAACAAATCCCTGTTATAGATGAAACAGAAACCTTCTTATCATTTCTGCCACTGTCACATGTTTTCGAACGTACAGCTACCTATCACGTATGTTGTGCACAGGGCTGTAAAATTGCCTTTGCACAAAGTTTGGAGCTGCTAGCAAAAAACATGGGCGAAATAAAGCCTACAGTTATGAATTGCGTTCCAAGACTTTTGGAAAGGATACATGATAAAGCTATAAAAAGTGGAACAACAGGTGATGGATTAAAGTCTAAAATCTTTCTATGGGCATTAGAAACAGGCCAGAATTATCGTCAGGTAAAAGAAGCAGGTAAAACTCCTGGCATTTTCCTTTCCGCTAAACGATCAATAGCTGAAAAACTTGTTTTCAGCAAAATAAAAGAGAAAACAGGTGGCAGATTAAAATTTATGATCTCTGGTGGAGCTGCCTTACCTAAAAATGTTGGAGAATTCTTCGGAAACCTCGACATCAAAATACTTGAGGGATTTGGACTAACTGAAACCTCACCCGTAATGTCGGTTACAGAATATCATAGACAAGTATACGGAACTGTTGGACGTGTAATCCCTGGCATTGAAATCGGCATTCAGCATGTGGAGACCAAAGAAATGATTAATATTCAAACACACGAATCGTTTGATCCGAATTTTGAGTGTGCTGAAGGAGAAATCATTGTTCGTGGTCATTGCGTTATGCAAGGTTACTTCAATAAACCTGCTGAAACCGCTGAAGCCATAGACAAACACAATTGGTTTCATACTGGCGATATTGGCAGATTTTACAGAGGAAACCTTCAAATCACAGATCGGTTAAAAAACATGATCGTAAATGCGTATGGAAAGAATGTTTATCCTACTCCGGTTGAAAACATATACTTAAAAAGTTTAAAAATAGATCAGCTGTTCTTAATTGGCGATAAAAGAGAATATCTAACCGCGATTATTATCCCAAACAAAGAAAACCTTCAGGAAACTTTTAAACTTCCAGAATCTTTCTTCCAAAAGCCCGAACTTTTTATAGCAGAAAAAGAAATTATAGATTGGATTGCCCAAGACATAAAAAAACTTTCAGGGGAACTTGCAAAATTTGAAAGAATAAAGAACTTCAAGATTAAACGCAATCCTTTCAGTATTGAAGAGGGTGAAATAACACCTACTTTAAAAGCTAAAAGAAAGGTTCTTGAAAAGAAGTATGCAGAAACCATTAACGAAATGTATAACGAATCTGTTGAGGCAGATTAATATTCCTATTTAATGCAGATAAAAAATGCTGCAAATACCTATTTTTGCATAATTTTAAAAATACAATACAAATAAAACTATACGGTTTATTGCCGGATATAAGAGATATATGAGTACAGGACTATCAGAATTAGAATTATTGCGCCGTAATTCACTAAATCAGTTGCGTGAATTGGGAATAAATCCCTACCCTGCCGAAGCATATGAAATAAATGCAAATGCTGCAGATATTTTAGCGAACTACGAACGGGATAAAACTGCATATAAGAGTATTAGCATAGCCGGTAGGATAATGACCCGCCGTATTATGGGAAGCGCTGCGTTTGTGGAATTACAAGATTCTACAGGAAGAATCCAAGTATATTTAAAAAGGGATGATCTTTGTCCAGATGAAGATAAAACCCTATATAATACTGTTTTCAAAAAATTGCTGGATCTTGGAGATTTTATAGGTGTTAAGGGGTATGTTTTCACAACTCAAACTGGCGAGATTTCTGTTCACGTTACAGAATTCACGCTTCTGTCTAAAGCTTTAAAACCTTTACCTGTAGTAAAACGTGATGAGGATGGTAATATCTATGACGGTTTTACCGACCCTGAATTGCGTTACAGACAACGTTATGTTGATTTAACTGTAAATCCTGGTTTTAAACAAATTTTCATCAACCGTTCTAAGGTAATCAATACCATGAGGAATTATTTCGATAATCAAGGTTGGATGGAAGTGGAGACTCCGATATTACAGCCTATTCATGGTGGTGCTGCTGCACGTCCTTTTACTACTCATCATAACACATTGGATATGCCGCTATACCTTCGTATAGCAAATGAGCTTTATTTAAAGAGACTTATTGTAGCAGGATTTGATGGTGTGTATGAGTTCGGTAAAATGTTCAGAAATGAAGGCATGGACCGTACACATAACCCTGAATTTACCTCTATGGAAATCTATGTAGCCTATAAAGACTATATCTGGATGATGGCCATGGTTGAAGAATGTCTTGAGAAAATTGCGGTAACTATTCATGGATCTCCAGTTGTGAAAGTTGGTGAGCATGAGGTAAACTTTGAAGGTCCTTACGAAAAACTGACCATGTATGAATCAATACAGAAATATACAGGTATTGATGTTTCTAACATGACTGAAGAAGAATTAAAAGAAACCTGCAAAAGTCTCAATATTGAAATAGACGCTTCTATGGGCCGTGGTAAACTTATCGATGAATTGTTTAGCGAGAAAGTTGAAGCAAATCTAATCCAACCTACATACATTACTGATTACCCATTAGAAATGACTCCTCTTGCTAAAAAGCACAGAAGCAAAGAAGGTCTGGTAGAAAGATTTGAATTATTTGTGATGGGTAAAGAGATTGCTAATGCTTACTCAGAACTAAACGACCCTATCGATCAAAGAGAACGTTTCGAGGATCAGCTAAAATTAGCTGCAAGAGGAGATGATGAAGCTATGGCTATGGATGATGACTTTATCCGCGCTCTTGAATACGGAATGCCTCCAACCTCCGGACTAGGAATAGGTATAGATAGATTAGTAATGTTAATGACTAACCAATCTACTATCCAGGAAGTATTATTCTTCCCTCAAATGAGACCAGAGAAAAAAGCAAAGGTAACTACTGATGAAGACTTCGTAAACGCGGGTGTTCCTGCTGAATGGGTTCAGGTAATTAGAAAAATGGGAATCAACACTATTGAAGAGTTAAAAGCTGCAAACCCGAACAAAGTATTTAATGATCTTGGAGGAATGCGTAAGAAACTTAAACTTGAATTAACCATGCCTTCAAAAGAGGACGTAACAACTTGGTTTTCTTAACATACAGATAACAAAAACTTAAAGGCCTGCTACATAAAATACTAGCAGGCCTTTTCTATTTTTAGGGTATATTAAAATTGATAAATCATGAACAGTTCAAGCCTTGAAATAACAGAAAATGAATACTGCATAAAGCTTAGTAAAGAAGCTTTTGACCTAACGTTAATCCGTCAGCTGATCACAAGAATACAATCAGAGCAGTTGTTCTTTAGCAAGAAGAAAGATTACCTTGAAGACGATATCATCAGCAGATCATCTCAGTACTATGAAGCTAATGAAAATTTTGACAGATTAAGCGAAAAATAAAAAGCCACATTTGCATGTGGCTTTAAGCTTTTCTTTATCTATATCTAACCTGTTGTTGTCTATCCATCATCCCCATCTGATCTTTCATCTGTTTTATCTGATCGGCAAGTAATTTATTCTTATCTGCCTTTTTTGCCTCAGTCAGATACATTTGAGCTTCTCTTTTATTTCTTTTTCCCATTGATATGCCAGCTAAACTTAATTTAGCTAAGGCTATATTATGGTCCATATGTAAACCTAAAGAAAGCGCTTTCTTAAAGTATTTTTCAGATTGCATTGGCGCTTTTCTTGATTCTATCAAACCTATTAAAAGGTTATAATAACCATGCTGAACTCTGATCAGTTGTTTTTCATAATTAGTTATTCTCTTTAGAAAAGCTTCGGCTTTATCCATGTTATCCTTTCTTAAGAACCACTGAGCAAGCAACATATTTTCGTTGTAAAAATATGTAACCGCAATCAGGATACTAATAAAAACACCTAATATACCCCATCCCCAAAAACTGAAGAACATAAGGGCAATGGAAGCTCCCAACACAACAAAACCTAAAATAAGACGAACTATATTTGGCATATCCTTTTATATTTTTTTTTTGCAAATATCGTGTTTAAATACCAAAAAAACAGATTAAAAATTATAATTTAAGCAAAAAAGAAATGCTCTCCCTTTCATATTTTAGCTAAAGATTTTCAAAATATGAATACTTTTACAAATCCTTAACTATGAAAACCGGAGCACAACACATCAATAAACAAATAGAAGATCCATCAACTGGTGAAATGATCTTAATAAATGCTTGCACTCGTGAGGTTATTAGGGCCTTCCCTACAATGAAGGAAAAATATGATATCGAGTATCCAGACTATACTCCAGAGCCCAATGCGCTAAATGATTTACTACCATTGTTAAAAGACAAAAACATTACTATTGTCTTAGGAACATGGTGTGGGGATAGTCGGGAGCAACTCCCTCATTTTCTAAAAACCATTGATTCATCATCTTTCGCAGAAGAGAATATAACCTTTATCTGTGTAGACAGAGCCAAAGAAACAGAAGATGAATTATTAAACGATTTAAATATAGATCGTGTGCCAACCTTTATTATTTATCATAACAGAGAAGAGCTTGGTCGAATTATTGAAAAACCAACAATAAGTATCGAAGAAGATATGGTACTTATATTATCAAAAAACTAAATATGTCAATTACTTTAGAAAAAAGCTGGCTTAAAGAACTAGAAACCGAATTTGAAAAAAGCTACATGAAAGACTTAAAATCTTTCTTACAGCAGGAAAAGCAACAAGGGGTTACAGTTTTCCCTAAAGGATCAGACGTTTTTAATGCCTTAGATCATACACCATTTGATAAAGTAAAAGTGGTGATCTTAGGGCAAGACCCTTATCATGGACAAGGACAGGCTCATGGATTATCCTTTTCCGTTCAAAAAGGAATTACCGTTCCGCCATCTTTAAAAAATATATACAAGGAGCTTTCAACCGACATAGGAGGTTTTTCTATCCCAACACATGGCAATCTAACTAAATGGGCAGATGATGGTGTTTTACTACTCAATGCTACCTTAACAGTAAGGGCACACGAAGCAGGATCCCATCAGAAAAAAGGTTGGGAAATATTTACAGACAAAATTATCAGTCAGCTATCTGAACAAAGAGAGGGTATCGTTTTCCTTTTATGGGGTAGATATGCTCAAAACAAATCATCACTAATCGACCAAACAAAACATACCATTTTGGCCGCAGCCCACCCCTCTCCTTTCTCGGCTTATAATGGATTTCTTGGATGCAGACATTTTTCTAAGACCAATGCTATTTTAGAAAAACAAGGTCTTAGTCCAATTGACTGGCAAATTATCTAATATGAATTAGTATTCCAAAGGAACGATTGGCTCCTTTTTAGTGGTAGACATGATCATCATGGTCTGGAAAGTTTTAACTACAGATATTTTACTAATCTTATCCATAATTAAACGTTCATAGGCCTTAATATCATTAACATAAACCTTAAGTAAGAAATCCGCCTGTCCTGTTACGTGATGACATTCCGTAATTTCCTTAATCTGGTTTACCTCGTCTAAAAAGATTTGAATGGTATTATTTTTATGAAAATCCAGTTGAACCTGGATAAACGTTTTAATGCCTAAGCCTAACTTCTCTTCATCAACAAGAGCATGGTAGCTTTTGATAAAACCCGACATCTCTAACTTACGTACCCTTTCTAACGTAGGAGCTGGCGAAAGCCCTATCTCCTGAGATAACAATAAATTAGTTATCCTTCCATTTTCTTGTAGTAATTTAAGAATTTTAAAATCAGTTTTATCTAGTTCTGCAGCCATTAGTTTTATTAATATTATGCAAAGGTAGAATAAGAATGCGTTACATGCCAAATTTTATTCTAAAATTGTTACAATTATTTACAGTTTATTTCTTAATATTTTTTTAGATTTGTCTAAACCAATAGTTAGACAACTATAAATGCAATCCTTTACAGAAGAGAACTATCTTAAAATCATATACCACCTTTCACTTAATACCGAAAGTCCGGTACAAACCAATGCCATAGCAGAAAGAATACAAACCAAAGCTGCGTCGGTTACAGATATGATAAAGAAATTAGCTGACAAGCAATTAGTTGATTATAAAAAATACCAAGGAGTAAAGCTTACCGATTCTGGTAAAGCCTCTGCAATCAATATTGTAAGAAGACATAGGCTTTGGGAAGTATTTCTTGTTGAAAAATTGAATTTTAAATGGGATGAGGTTCATGACATCGCCGAAGAACTAGAGCACATCAAATCTCCAGAACTGATTGAACGCTTAGATGAATTTCTAGCTTTTCCTAAGAATGATCCGCATGGCGATCCTATTCCAGATAAAAACGGAAAGCTAGACAACACAATATTTATAAAATTAAGTAAGCTTAAAACTGGAGATAAGGGTTTAATAATGGGGGTTAGTGAACACTCTTCACTTTTTTTACAACATCTCGAAAAACTTGGCCTTACTTTAGGTAAACAAATAAAAATTACAGAAATCACAGATTTTGATGGTTCTGTAGAGTTAAATGTAGAAAACAAACAGATTAACGTAAGCAGGGAAGTGGCAAAACACATTCTCATTAAAATATAATATGAACAAACCTGAAACCACCACAAAAAATTCTGGTTCATTAAGTGAGGTACATCAAAGTGTCGACACCAGCAAAAGAACCGGTTGGCGTCGGATACTATCTTTTATAGGACCTGCTTACCTGGTAAGCGTTGGCTATATGGATCCAGGAAATTGGGCTACAGACATTGCTGGAGGTAGTAAGTTTGGCTACCAACTTATTTGGATACTACTAATGTCTAACCTTATTGCACTACTTCTTCAATCGCTTAGTGCACGTTTAGGTATTGTAAGAGGTTTAGATCTTGCACAGGCTTCAAGAAATGGTTATCCAAAATGGGTAAACATCCCCCTTTTTGGTTTGGCACAAACTGCAATTATAGCATGCGATCTTGCTGAGATAATAGGTATGGCCATAGGTTTAAACTTACTGTTCGGCTTACCTTTAATATGGGGAATTAGCTTAACCATCTTTGACACCGTACTTCTCCTTTTTTTACTTAACAAGGGGATGCGCAAAATGGAAGCCTTTATAGTATCAATGGTTTTTATAGTAGGCGTTTCATTTTTAGTTGAAATGTTTATTGTAGAGCCTTCTCTAAAGGAGATTATAAAAGGTTTTGAACCAACAATGCTTTCTGGTGAATCCTTATACATAGCAATAGGTATTATTGGGGCTACCGTTATGCCACATAACCTATACCTTCATTCTTCACTGGTACAAACCAGAAAATTTGAAAGAGACGACAAGGGAATTAAAGAAGCTATAAAATTTAATTTCATTGATACGGCGGTAGCTCTAAACCTTGCATTCTTTGTGAACGCTGCCATTTTAATCCTTGCAGCTGCAGCATTCTATAAAAATGGTTTACACGAAGTAGCTGAAATTCAAGATGCCCACAAATTACTTCAAAACATCTTTGGTAATGTTGCTCCAGCACTTTTTGCGATCGCGCTTATTGCAGCAGGTCAAAGTTCTACAGTTACAGGTACGTTGGCCGGACAAATAGTAATGGAGGGACACTTAAAACTTCGTATTGAGCCATGGCTACGTAGATTAATTACACGCTTATTGGCAATAATACCAGCTTTTTTCACTATATTATGGTTTGGTAATGATGCATTAGGTGGTTTATTAATTCTGAGTCAGGTAGTCTTAAGTCTTCAGCTCGGTTTTGCCGTAATTCCGCTAATTCACTTCACATCAGACAAACGTACGATGAAAGGATTCGCCATCAAACCATGGGTAAAAATTCTTGCCTGGACAAGTTCTTTGGTTATCGTTTCTTTAAACGTTAAACTCGTTGTAGAAGAAATAAAAACCTGGGGTGCTGATGGAGGGTGGTATGTTTATGGCATTATAGTTCCATTGGCTATACTTATCGGATTACTTTTATTGTATGTTTTCATATACCCATTAATTGGCAAAATTAAGCAGGCTCAAAATATTGCTCCCCATGGCAACGCACTTAATATAGATGAGGTTGAAAAAATCCATTACAAACGAATTGGTATTACAGTCGATTTTTCTATTAACGACAGGAACACCATCAGACATGCTTTAATCCAAGGAGGTAAACAAGCCAACTACCACCTAATTCACGTAGTAGAAACAGCCGTAGCCCGTTATCATGGAGATTCTGCAATGGATTATGAAACACAAAGTGATACAGAAAATCTAGAAAAGTATAGCACTAATCTAGCCCACCTTGGCTACAAATCGACCATACATATTGGTTACGGAGGGACAGTAAAAGCAATTGTAGACATTACCAATGAAAGTAACCTCGAACTGCTTGTTATGGGCGCTCACGGACATAAAGGCTTAAAGGATCTGATACTTGGTACCACAGTGAACTCTGTACGTCATAAAGTCTCTATTCCAGTGCTTATTGTAAGATAAATTTGAGATATTAGCAGATTCTTATGAAGAACGATATCCAGATTAAAAATAAAAGGGCCTATTTTGATTACCACATTATTGAAAAATATAATGCTGGAATTGCTTTATTAGGCACGGAAATAAAAGCCATCAGACAAGGTAAAGCCAACATGTCTGACGCATTTTGCATGTTCATAGGCAACACACTATATGTAAGAAACCTGCACATCTCAGAATACAGCCATAGTTCTTTCCATCACCATGATATTAAACGCGACAGAGTTCTGCTCTTGCAGAAAAAGGAGCTTAAAAAACTTAAAGTAAAAGGCGAGGAAAAAGGCTATACTATAGTTCCTCTACGTATTTTTACTAATGAAAGAGGTTTTGCTAAAATGGAGATTGCCTTGGCGCAGGGTAAAAAAGAATTTGATAAAAGAGATAGTATTAAAGACAGAGAATCGAAAAGGGAAATGGACAGGGCTATGAAATTCTAACAGCCCTGCAAAAAAATTACCAGGCCTGATCCCCAACCAAAGGTACAAATCTGAAAGTATCCAATTCGATCCTCTCATAATCAGTTTCGCTCACACGTATAACTGTTACCATTTTCTGAGAATGCTCATCCCCTACCGGAATCACTAAGATACCGCCAATTTTAAGCTGTTTAAGTAATATCTCAGGTACAAATGGAGCACCTGCTGTTACAATGATCTTATGATAAGGAGCATGATCAGCAATACCTTTAGATCCATCTCCAAAAAAGAAATGCGCATTGTATCCCATTCCAGGTAAAACCCTAATGGTATGTCTATATATACTCTCCTGACGTTCAATAGTGTACACATTGGCACCAAGTTCCATTAAAATACAGGTTTGATAACCTGAACCGGTACCAATTTCAAGAACTTTATCACCTTTTTTTATGTGTAGTAATTCGCTTTGATAGGCAACGGTGTAAGGCTGCGAAATAGTTTGCCCATCGCCAATCGGAAAGGCTATATCTTTATACGCCTGGTTCCAAAAAGTCTCATCAAAGAAGAAATGACGTGGTACTTTACCGATAGCCTTCAACACTTTCTTATCAGTGATACCCCTTGCTTCCAGGTGTTCAACTAATTTCTTTCTCCCTCCCTTTTCTCTGTAATTGTCAACAAACTTGTACGCCATAGCACCCCAAAAATAGCCTTTTCAAATCTAATAAAGTTAATTATTTAGGAGCAAAAAGTTAAAAAAAGGCTAATGCGCACAAAATCAATCCCAATAAAAACTAGTAGGGATCAACATCCACTTGAATGTTTACTGCACGGTAGTCCTTTTCTGATTGAAACATTAGAATTGTCTCTTTCAATATCGACTTCACCTTCTGTACTGAAGTGTTTTTATCACTTTTAATAATTACCTGCTTTATGTAATAATTCCTTACTCGTGATACCAGTGGCTGTTCAGGACCTAGTACCCTGCCACCAAGCTGTCCTTTAAGAATATTAGCAAACTTCTGCGAAGCCACATTTAACAGATCAGCATCCTTATGTTTGATATTAACAAAAATTAGTCTTGTAAACGGGGGATAATTAAACTGTCTGCGCTCTGCAAGTTCCTCATTATACATTTCCAGATATTTATTATCTATAACCTGATTAATAATCCTGTGATTATCATCATAAGCCTGTATAATCACCTTTCCTTGTTTATCTCTTCTACCGGCCCTACCGGCCACCTGTGCCAATAACTGATAGCTTCTTTCAAAAGCCCTAAAATCAGGATAATTTAAAAGCGTATCTGCATTAATTACACCAATCAAAGTCACATTATCAAAGTCTAACCCTTTAGCAACCATCTGGGTACCAATCAGAATATCAGTCTTTTTCTCCTGAAAATCAGAAATTATTTGCTGCAAACCATTCTTAGTACGCGTACTATCAACGTCCAATCTTGAAATTTTAGCTTCAGGAAAAATCAAACTCAGTTCTTCTTCTACCCTTTCCGTACCGAAACCTTTTTGTTCGATGTGTACCGATCCGCATGCCGGACAAATGTTAATACTACTCTGATGATAGCCACAATAGTGACAATGCAATTTACCACTTGTTTTATGGTAAGTTAAACTCACATCACAATTCACACATTTAGGAGCATAACCACAAGTACCGCAAATTAAAATAGTAGCATAACCCCGTCTATTTTGAAACAGAATCACTTGTTCTTTATTTTCCAGCGTAAAAGTGATTTCTTCAACCAACTTACTAGAAAAATACGAGATCATCTTTTTCCGTTTGGTTTCTTCAGAGATACTGATTACTTCCTGTAAAGGTAGCTCAACACCACCAAATCGCTCAGTAATACTTACCAGACCATACTTTCCATTAACAGCATTATAATAACTTTCAATAGAAGGAGTAGCCGAACCCAGAACAATTTTAGCCTGATATAAATGTGACAAATAAACAGCTACATCTCTTGCCTGATATCTTGGGGATGGCTCATTCTGTTTATACGAAGACTCATGTTCCTCATCAACCACTATCAGTTTTAATTCTTTAAAAGGTAGAAAAACTGCAGAACGAGCGCCTAAAACTACCCTATACTTCCCATTCAATACCTTATTCCAAATCTCTACACGCTCGTTGTTATTAAATTTAGAATGATAAACACCAATAGCATCACCAAAATAACGCTGTATCCGTTCAACTATCTGAGTGGTTAGTGCAATTTCAGGCAGTAAGAACAATACCTGTCCACCATTCTCAATTGCCTTTTCAATCAGTTTAATATATATCTGTGTTTTCCCTGATGCAGTAACGCCATGCAATAACATCACGTCTTTATCCACAAAGCCATCCTCTATCTGCTGCAAGGCTTTATTTTGAGCCTCACTAAGTTCAAAGTTTAGCACAAAGTCATCAGCACTTTCCAACAACCGGCTAACCGGACGCTTATATACTGCAAAAATATCTTTATCTATAAGGGTTTTAAGCGCAGCAGTACCACAAGCACTCTCCTCAAGCAACTGTTGCTTTGAAATTGTAGTCTGTTGCTTAGAAAGCTTTAAATAAGCCAAAAGTGCATTCAATTGCTTAGGTGCTCTCTCTAAAATAGAAAACAATTGCTTCAAGTTCTCTTCCTCGTTATAAAACGGCTGCAGAGAGATAAAGGACTTTAATAATGGCTTATACTTTTCAACTACCTCTTCAGCGATATAAACCATTCCCTTACCCAACAAGGAATTGATGATCGGATAAACCGTTTTCTGACCAAGCAAAGCGGATACATCATCGATGGTTAATCGAGGTCTACTCCTTAATGCATTTAAAATAATCTGCTCTTTATCTGTAAAAACAATTTCCAGGACAACACCGTCCTCATCGGCAAGCGGGCTTTCCTCTTTTAATACAATAATCGTTTCACTCGCTAACTTCAATCCTGTTGGCAATGCGGCCGACATTACATCTCCTTCATTACAGAGATAATAAGAAGTCATCCAATCCCATAAATGAAGTTGTTGATCAGTAATGATTGGATAGGCATCAACTACATCAATAATGTACTTAGCTTCGTAAATATCAGGAGCTTTCCTACTAATGCTTTTTATTAATGCTGTATAGATTTTATTCTTCCCGAACTGCACTACTACTCGCTTTCCAATAGCAATCTGATCATTTAGTTCAAAAGGAACACGATAAATATAGTTTTTGGACAGAGAGAGGGGTAAAATTACCTCTATAAAAAGGGTCTCCCTTTCTTCAAATTCCGGATCAAGAAAATCCAACATTACTTACTTTTTAAAGCCGCTAAAAGTAACGAAACCCAGCCAAGAATCAGTAGCAAACCACCAATTGGAGTTACAGGACCAATATAATCTACAAAACCAATATTTGTAACACTTCTGGTAGCCAATAAATATAAGGAACCTGAAAACAACAGTATCCCAAAGGTAAAAAAGCCATAAGCCAGATTTATAAATTTACGCTGGCCTGCTTCTGTCCCTTTAAACTGAGCAAGACAAAGCAAAGCGAAAGTATGATAAAACATATATTCCACCCCTTTTGCCCAAATCTCAATTGAGCCTGCATCAACTACTTTCTTTAATCCATGCGCACCAAAAGCTCCGAGCATTACTGCTATAGCTCCAAATAAAGATGCGGTTATCAATATACGTCTATTCATTATATGTTAAACCCACAATTTTAGTTAACAAACTTAACAAACTTGAAGCATTTATTATTAATCCCAACTATTAAAATTAAATTTGTAGTAACAGCAAATGAAAAAAATTCTTGTCATAGTAATAGCCCTTTTTACTGCCATCATAACTCTGGCCTACATGTATTTCTCAGGTCTAAATACCCAAAGGGAAAATAATGATAGCAGTTTATATGCAGCAACTGTAAATTCGGCTGTCATATTTTCTTTCCAAAATGACAAAAGCATATTCGACATTCTAAAAGGTCAAAACATTTTACAAGAGGTTATTGGAGAAACCAACTATACTCAATTACAATCTATAAAAGATTATATCTTGACCGCTCCAAATCTTAACAGAATAATAGGTAAACAAAACATATACATTAGCCTTATTCCGGGAAAAGACAAACAAATTGACTTACTTTATAGTACCCAAATCAATAGTGAAGCAAGTAAAAACCAATTAATGAATGCTTTGGTGTCTGCTAAATTACAGTTAGATAGTTCCAAAAAAATAACTACGATAACCCTACCCGATAGTGCCATATTCTATCTTGCTATTAAGGGTAACCTTTTACTACTTTCTAGCGCAATAAAACCAGTTTCAAATGTATTATCTGCAAGCACCAATGACAACAATAAATTTGTACAGTACATTAAATCAACAAGCAGATTAACAAAAAATAGTCTGGCCGAAGTTTATATCAATTTCAAAGATCTTCCTTTGCTCTTAAAAGCAACTATGCCAGGAAAACTTAATGGTGAGCTTTCTGTACTAGATAACCGCAATACATTTGCCTCATTGATATACAATTTTAGCAAAGAAAAAGTCTTGCTTACAGGAACAACACAAGACAATGAGTTAAACGACTACTATCAACTATTCTCAACATCTAATGCTCAAAAAACAACAGCAACCAACATCTTACCTGAAAACACAGCTAATTACACAGTTTTTGCAATAGAGAACTATGCAACCTGGAAAAAGAATCTGGATGCATGGTTTACTGAAAAAAAAGAACTGAATGCTACAAGTAATATACTTAAAAACATCACTCTCAAATACCATATAGATCCTAATCAGATATTCCCAAAATACTTTAAAGACCAGCTGATTACTTTTCAATTAAATACTGCCGAAAAAATTGGGGCAATTAATTTAAGTAATGGAGAAAAAGTAGAACAGTTATTACTAGACCTTAGCTCCGATTATGGTGACGGCATAAAACTATTTAAAGAATCGGACCTGCTGTATAGCTATTTTGGAGAACCTTTTAAGAAATTTAAAAGACCATACTATATCATTATAGACAATTACATGATTTTCGCTAATAACGCCAGCACATTACAGTCTTTTCTGAATAGTTATAAAAACAATCGACTCCTTATTAATAAAGAGAGCTATATCAATAGCATTAATCAGCTACCAAACACATCGAACATTACATTCTTTATCGATTTAGATAATTCTTCAGAGATATTCCTTAAAAATATATACCTTCCTTATTATAAACACATCACTACCGAGAAAGGATTAAAAAATTATCAGTCATTTACCTACCAACTTAGCGGAGATAATGGTAAATTTCAAACAAATGTTCTCATGAACAGAAAGCAACAACATTTAACCCAAGATTCTCTAAAACTGGAAAACGACTCGCTATGAGAAAACCTCTAATCCTGTTCTTTCTTTTACTTCTTTTCAATCAGCTAAAAGCTCAGCAATACGGTTTGTTTAATACAAAAACTTTATTTGATGGCTTTGAAAATCCTGCACAGAAAACTTTTGTTTTAGACTCCTCTCGTAAATATGCTTCCAATTTCTTCTTACCCTATCTTGGGATAAATGCCACTACCAAAGGAGGAGATGATGTAATTCGCAGGCTGATTAGCACTGGAGATTTTTCAGCTACAGGCGTCTCCGCCAACCCTAAAGATATTAATAGGATATATCAGAATTCGAACCTCTACCTCTTCAATTTTAAGATTTTTAAATCTTACAAGTTTCAAAAGGAATTAGGTTTTTCTTGGCAGTTAAGAACTGACGCCAATTTAAAATATAGTAATGGATTGCTTATAATTTTTGATCAGAAGGAATGGTCTAAAATCAAAGAACAGTCTAATGACGCCCTAAATAACGATGGTTACTCACAGTCATACCACCAATTCAGTGTTACCTATCGAGAGAACTATAATAAAAAGCTTGCCTTTGGAGCCAAATTAAGTTTACTAAGTGGAATTACCTATAACGAATTAAAAGTCAATAATTCAACCCTTGATTTTACCTCCGATGGAGTCACTCCTGAAGGTGGCGATATTAATATGAACTTGTCAGGTAGTTACAAATCAAACTTTTTAAGAGCAAAAGATCAATCTGGCAGCATTTTAATACCAAACTTTAAAAACCCGGGATTGGCAGTTAGTTTTGGCACGACATACATTTCCAAAACAGGCTATACATTAATAGCTAACATTAAAGATCTTGGTTTTATTAGATGGGCAAATAAATCATACGTTGCCAATTTTAATAATACCGTGCTTAATATCCCCAGAGGTTCAACCACAAAAGAAGCCGAAAACAAAATTACAGATGTAGTTATTAAAAATGCTTACAACAAAAGCTTCATTAGTCCAACCAATGCCAAAGCAGATTTCCTAATCTCCAAAACATTCAATTTTTATACCCCCAGCTTTATTGTATCAAAAAACTTGTTTTATAATGGAGGTGATGTAGCCCTTGTAAATAAATTCGGCTATAGTGGTTTTTCAGTAAGTGCTATTCCTGCCTATAATTTTAATAATCTATTTCTTTTTGGAATGCAAGGAATGTATCAAACACCCAACTTTGAATTCTTTATGGGCTCAGACAACCTCTTCAAAACAGCTCGAACAGCCTACGCAGCAATTCAAAGCACTACATCCTCAAGTTCTGGATACAATGGAGCTTCCTTTTATATAGGACTTGGCATTAAATTCGGATATACCGTAGAGCATCCCCAAAATAGCAGCTACATGCCTGGATTAGACGACCTGGAAACCAGCTTCTTTAAACGTGTTTTCAGTATTTTCTCTAAAAACAGATAAGTATTTACTTTTTCTTAGGAGTAGTTAAAACAAAATCCTTTAAATAAAAAGGCTCAAAATAAGCAACATCCTCAAATCTTGCAGCCGAGTAAGCCTCATGAGCAAGTTTACTCATATAAGATGCTGAATTAAAATTCAGCTCAGAAAACTTTGCATTTTCATGTTCTAGTACATCCATGCACTTTGCAGCACCATTACCTATAAAGGTGATAACATGACCACTTAACTCCTGAGCAAAGCTCTCCTCGTCAATTATTTTAGCAGAAACCGGAGTCACTGTTTCAAGCGCTTTATTATAAACAGAAGTAAAAACCTCCATCCTTCTGGCGTCTATCATAGCACATACTAATCCGTTATAATCAGGATTCTGCAGCATAAAACCTTGCGCCATCATTTGAAGGGTAGGAATTGCAATTAAAGGTTTATCGAGTGCAAAACACAAACCTTTTGCGGTAGAAACGCCAATGCGCAAACCAGTATAAGAGCCGGGGCCCATACTTACTGCTACAGCATCAAGATCTTCAAATTGTAATCCGGCCAAATCCAATGCCTCTTTAATAAACAAGGTCAAGCTACCTGCATGAATGTTATTAGCCATTAGCTCCTTTAATGCAATGGTTTTTCCATCACGTGATATTGCAGCAGAACAAACTTGTGTAGCAGTTTCAATTTGAAGTATAGTAGCCATCAGCTTAAATTAAAAAAATATTATGGAACAGGATCATGGCCATGGCCACCCCAGGGATGACATCTGCCAATGCGTTTCAAAGTTAGCCATCCTCCTTTAAATGGACCATGCTTTTTAATGGCTTCAATACCATATTGAGAACAAGTAGGCGTATACCTGCAGCTTGCTCCAAGCAAAGGAGATAATAACCATTGATAAAGTTTTATCAAGCCTAAAAATATCCAGCCAACTACCTGTTTAACTATCCCCATTAGCTTTTTTTATTTCGTTGGCTTCAATAGCTGTTACCAATTTCTTTAAAACTCCGGCCATTTTCTTTTCAAAAAATGGGTAATCGTAAATCTGTTTACCAATAAATTGTACAGAAAGTAGCAATAGTTGATTAGACTCGGTAAGAGACGAATAAAGTTGTGATTGTTTTTGCAGGCGATAAACCTCACGAGTACGACGTTTAATCAAATTTCTATCAACCGCTCTCTTAAAGCGTTTCTTAGAAACATTAATTACTACCTGTACGGGGTAATTGTGTGCTGTATCTACAAAGAGATAAGACACACGAAAAGGATATAATAAAAAAGAAGAACTGTTTTTAAATAGCAAGTCAATTAACTTCCTACTACATAACCGTTCTTCTTTGTTAAATGTGTTCATGTTTTTGATCGCAACTTTGCAGATGTTCTGATCTGCTAACACTTAATGTGCTGCAATCAAAAATTATGCTTTATGACGACGCTCGTCAGAAACTGATAATCTTTTTCTTCCTTTTGCACGACGAGAAGCTAATACTCTTCTACCGTTTGCTGTAGCCATTCTTTCGCGGAAGCCATGCTTGTTTCTTCTCTTTCTTTGCGAAGGTTGGAATGTTCTTTTCATAACTGTATTATATATATCTTAGACTATTTTTTTTAATTAAGAGGTGCAAATATAGTGTGATTTTTTTCTAATTGCAAATAGAATTAGAATTTTCTATAACCCAAGTGCTGCTTTCAACTTCACATACCCTGTTTTACTCACAGGCAGCCATATATCCGACTTTAAAAGCACAATATAACTATCCTTTTCTTTAAGTTCAATTTTTGTAACCTGCGCCAAATTTATAATATAAGAACGATGTATCCTAATAAACTGTACAGAATCCAGTGTTTGCTCAAAAAAGCTCATCGTTTTATTCTTGTGAAAAATCCCCTCTACAGTACTCATCTTCACATAATCATCATCGGCCTCCAAATAATGAATATCAGAAACTGAAATGATTTTAATTACTCCATTCTTTTTAACGACAACCCTATTATTTTGTGCCGGACTTAACGCCGCCGAATCCAGCAGCTCTTTCGTTACCTCTTCTCCCCCACTACTTAATCTTGACGGTAATTTTTGAATAGCAAGATCAAACCTGCTTTTTTCAATAGGTTTCAATAAATAATCTACAGCGCTAACTTCAAAAGCCTTTATTGCATACTCGTCAAATGCCGTAGTGAATATTACAGCAGGTGGCTTCTCTACCAATTCAAGCATCTCAAAGCCATTAATCTTTGGCATCTGGATATCCAGGAAAATGAAATCAGGTTGATGCTGAGTAATTGCTTTAATTCCTTCAAACCCATCACTACACTCTGCAACCACTTCTATATGCGGAAAATCACTTAAATAGTGTTTTACAATATCCCTGGCCAGGGGTTCATCATCAATTAATATTGTTCTTATCATTTGCCTGGGGTATTTTAAGCGTTGTTATAAATAAATTATCGTCGGTAGCTTTTGTTTTCAATAACTTTTCGTCAGCAAACAACAAATATAGCCTTCTTTTAATTGCAGACAAACCAAAACCTGTGCCTCCAGTAGCTTTCATTTCCGGATCAAATGGATTTTGCACCATAATAACCAGTACACTATTTACCATCTTTACATGCATCGAAATTGTAATTGCTGCAGATGTATTGTACAAACCAAATTTTATTGCATTCTCTACAATTGGCTGTAGTAAAGTACCCGGCAAGCGAAGATTTAGCGTATCCTCATCTACATTCACATCAATATTTAACCGATGGCTAAACCTAACTTTCTCAATATCTAAATAGAGTTGAATATACTCCATTTCTTCTCCTACGCTCACCCACACCTCGTCATCACGTTTTAAAGTCCCTCTTAAAAACGAGGCAAGCTTTGTAATCATAGTGCCGGCTTCTTTAGGATTTACAATTGTAAGTGCATACACCGAGTTTAAACTATTAAACAAAAAATGCGGTTGCAGTTGATGTCTAAGCTTATTCAATTCAGCTTCTTTTGATAAATTCTGGGCTGTAAGCAATCTTTCCTGTGTAGCTGATTGTTCTTCCAATCTATACCATAAAATATTAGCCAGAGCGCACCATGCTAAAAATATAAACACAATGATAAAGCGCACCAGTATCGACAAATTTAAAAAGCTCCGGTACGTTATATTATCAACAAACAAGAGGTTTAATGCAAACTTACTTGCTAACGTAATGGTGAGTGCCATCATTAAAGTTAATACCAGAATAAACAGTATTGTTTCATTTTTGGGTTGGTAATAACCTAATAAATTACTCAAAATAATACAAGCAACCGCCAGCAAACCATTAGTTATTACACTATCTGCAACAGCAACGGGAAGACTAAAATTCAGCGTATAATAAAATAGGAACACAAAAATTGCCACCCATGCCAAAAATATAGCAAAGGCAAACTTCTGTATCTGAGGAACTGATAATGGTCTAGTTGTCAAAACAATCTAATTCGGTGGTGGTTAATTGTATACGTTCTTTTAAAAAAACTTGTCTCTTTTCTACCTGATCTAAAAAAGCGGCAACATCAATTGGTTCATGCATTATTGATGCTATTTCCGCTCCATCTTCAGGCGCCTGAATTTCGTGAAGGTCAGCAACACAAATAAACTTCCATGTCACCACTTCACCGTAACAGTTTTCAAATGGAGGATGAAAATTCTCCGCAGCTAATTCTGCTTTAAAAAAAGCTTCATTACTATCTATTGCAAACATTAATCTTAACTGCTCATCAAACTGTGGCTTATAATTGCCGTCTCCACAAACTATTTCATAAATATATCTTACTAAAAACCATTTCATAATGTAGGGTTTTAAAAGTTTCTAATATCCACCCCGCCAAATAATGCCACCCCCTTAATAATTATTATTTTCCTTGGTCCATCTATTACCTGGCCCATAGCTCTCTTATCATCCATACCACCGAATATGGCAGTAACTTCTGATTTCACTTCCCAGCTTGGTGGAATTACAATCTTTAATCCTCCAAATATCGCAACCACATCAAGAATGATCGTACCCTCAAAATCAGCTTGAGTTAAGTTGATATCTGAACCACCAAAAATTGCGATTACATCTCCACCTTTAAAGTTCTTTGAATACACATTTTGATGACTACCTCCAAAAACATTCACAGAATCGAGAATATCATCTTTATCAATATCAGTATATTCTTTAGGTCCATCAGTATTTACCGGCTCATTAAAGTTGCCATAGTCAGCATGTTTTTTCTGCCATCTCTTTTTCCATCGCTCTCTATCCAGTTCTTTTCTTTTGGGCTTAAAAATCATGAACAAGCCAAGAATAATAAATGCAATAGCGAAATAGTATTTAGACATGTCAAACTCTGCAATATCTTCAAGGGTAAAAAAACCACCTACCAGTACCATAATCAACCATCCGCCACCATCAAAATTCCTTTTATAACCAACCAGCAAACCAATCACAATCAACAATGTGTGCCAGCTAATAACCCATTGTGGTATATCTATCCCGAAATTCTTTAAAAAGAACACCAGACCAACCCCCAGTATAATCAACCCACTCCATAACCTGCTAGAACTGTTGTTGTTTGTAAATTTTTCCATTGCTTCTTAATTTATCAATTCAATAAAATTCATTGAACTGTAGTGCTCTGCTTTAATTTATATTTTATTAACTACGTCAAATGTATATAGAACCAAACCATTGGCCAATACTATAAATTTATAACCATGCTAAAGCTCGGTAAACGTGCATTTTTAATCGGTGAAAATATCTCTTACTTTTGAGCATGAAACTTCTTCTTCCTATTTTTTGCATTTGCCTACCCTTTTTAGCCATTGCTCAAACTTCACCGCAGTATAAAATATATGATGTTAAAAACGAAAAAACCATATCTATTGATGAGCTGATTAAAGACTTGGATAAAACAGATGTATTATTTTTTGGTGAAGAACACAATGATTCTGTTGGGCATGTATTGGAAATGGAGATTTTTAAACAAATGCACAATGCTTATCCAAAATTAGCCCTTTCAATGGAAATGTTCCATACTGACGTGCAACCAGTAATAAATGAATATTTGGATGGCTACATCTCTGAGAAAAACTTTACAAAAGAAGCTAGAGCATGGAACAATTATAAAGACTACAGACCCCTGATTGAATATGCCAAAACCAATAAAATAAATGTGATTGGAGCCAATGGCGCAGCCAGATATAGCAACATGGTTAGCAAAGCAGGTTTAGATGCCTTAAATACCTTACCTAAAGAATCAAAATCTTTCCTGCCACCGTTACCTATTGATACTGCAACCGGAAGATATTATGATAAGTTCATTAAAGAATTGGGAAGTCATAACATGGGTGGGATGAAAATATATCAAACACAAAACTTTTGGGATGCAGCGATGTCTTGGTCTATAGTTAAGTATCTAAAAAAGAACAAGAATACAAAAATATTACAGCTTAACGGCCGTTTTCATAGTGATGAGAAATTAGGCACTCTGGCAAAATTAACAAACTCGTTAAAGAAGCTCAATATATCTAATCTATCATGCTTTCCATCGACAGATTTTGATGCTCCAGACTGGCAAAAATACAAACACCTGGGTGATTATATTATTATAACCGACCCAGGTGTCAAAAAAACCTTTTAATTTACTTTTTAAGTAAATCTCTAATTTCACTAAGTAGAACCTCTTCATTTGAAGGTCCGGCAGGTGCCGCAACAGCTTCTTCTTGTTTACGCTTCATAGCATTAATACCCTTTACAAGCATGAAAACAGCTAAAGCAAGTAGAAAGAAATTGATGGCAACTGTTATAAAATTACCATAGGCAAAAATAACTGCATGAGGTACTTTCCTAGCATCTTCTAATGCCAGATTAGCCGTGACTTCGCCTTTTAACACCACATACATGTTGCTAAAATCAACTGATCCAATCACAGCAGATATTAAAGGCATAATTAAATCTTTAACAACACTGTCAATGATCTTTCCAAAAGCACCACCGATAATTACACCGACAGCAAGATCCATTACGCTGCCTTTGATAGCGAACTCTTTAAATTCTTTTACAAATCCCATAATAGTTTAGTTATGTTTTAACTAAAATTAGAAAATTAAACATTCATATCAAAGAATTGTGTTTAGAGAAATTAAAAAAAAGTGGCCGCCCATCCAGACATAACCACTTTTAACCTAAATTTAACCTGTTATCGGAATCCCTATGACAGACATTAACCATGAGTCCGCTTGAACTTGGCACAAAGTTGTTATTTATAGAATCACCTATCAACCACACCCTTTAACTTCAGTAAATATCACGACGAGGGATATGCTTCCCCATTTTTAATTTGCCTAAGCATCCATTAAACACCAATACGCAAAATCTTATTTGCACGCTAACACCATTCACACTATTACATTAGTAATTTTCACATTTATACCATTTATCGAATATTATTATATATTTGTAGTACCTAATTCTGGGAGGGGAGCTAAAACAATTAAATTGTTAAAAGTGAATTATGTTTAAATTACCAGAATTAGACTCAATAGATATTGAGATTTTAAAGCTTTTGCAAGAAAATGCAGAGATGCCAGTAAAGCAAATTGCTAATAAAGTATACAGATCGGAATCAACAACGCACGAAAGAATAAAGTCTTTAAGAAGTAGAGGCATTATAAAATCGTCGATAGTGTTACTCGATTCAAAAAAGTTGCAACAGGTATTGGTTGTTTATACCCACGTACGGCTAAATGATCATTCTGCAGAGGCATTAAATAATTTTCATAGGGCAGTCTCCAATTTCGATGAGGTAATGGAATGTTACCATACTGCCGGAGATTTTGATTTCCACCTCAAAGTTGTTACAACAGGCTCTGCCGCCTATTATCATTTTTTGAACACTAAACTAGGGCTCATACCACACCTCGGGGGTGTCCGCTCTTTTATTGTAATAGCAGAGCATAAACATGTAACAGCTTATAAACTTTCTTAAATTAATGTTCACATAAGACTGACCTGGACTCATTTCAAACGCGCTCGTTCCCTATAACATCTCCGCCCTTCGTAGGACTGTTGTAGGACTTTCGTAGGACTTTCGTAGGACTCTTATAGGACTAAAAGTCCTACAAAACTCCTTTTAAATGCATAATTCAATCCGATATTCTTCAGATTCCATATAGCATCCATTTGAAGTTATAATTCTCAAAAATCAATTCTTGTAAAGCAGAAGAAATATTTCGCTAAAAACGACCAATACATTTCGCGCTGTTTATCAGCTATTTTCTATAATAAAATTGTGGCAATTGCTATAATATGAACGAAATGCGTATTTTTGAAACAGGTATATAAAATTACCTATCCACTTACTCTATGCTTAAACAACATTTACAACAAAAACTCCTTCAAAAATTATCACCTCAGCAAATTCAATTTATAAAATTGCTGCAGGTTCCCACTGTTGCTTTAGATACTAGGATTAAGGAAGAACTGGAAGAAAATCCGGCTCTGGAAGACCCAAGCTTGATGATTGCAGAAGAGCCTAAAAGTGAATATGATGATTTAAACGATGCGCCAGACGATTTTGATGGCGGACCAAAAGAAGAAAGTGTTGATGAATTTAATGTAGATGATTATCTACAGGATGATAATGTAAATGATTATAGCACTTCGTACAACAACAATGATGACGATGATGAGAAAAAAGAAACCCCTATTGCCATTGAAAGTACCTTTTTTGAAAGCCTACAAGAACAATTAGATCTTGTTCCCCTATCTGATCAGGATTTTATTATTGGTAAACAAATTATAGGAAGTCTCGATGATGACGGTTATTTGCGACGCCCCATTACCTCAATGATTGATGATCTTGCATTTTCACAAAATGTAATGGTTGAAGAAGAAGATGTTCTGGAAATGCTTAAAGTTATTCAGGCATTTGACCCTCCTGGTATTGCTGCTCGCGATTTGCAAGAATGTTTAACACTTCAGTTAAAGCGTAAAGATCCTAATAATCCAATCATCCTAAAAGCCATAGAAATTGTTGAGAATTATCTTGATGAGTTTACAAAAAAGCATTACGATAAACTAGAAAAATCTCTAGGTTTAAGTAGTGAGGATCTTAAAGAAATAATTGCGGAAATATTAAGGCTTAACCCTAAACCGGGAGATTCTAATCAGATAACAACTAAACAATTACAAGTCATACCTGATTTTCATGTTTCAAACAATGATGGGGTATTGATACTTACGCTTAATTCAAAAAATGCACCAGAATTAAGAGTAAGCCGTTCTTACATTGATATGTTTGATCACTATGATAAGGCATCTCAAAAAGACAAAAAAATGAAAGAAGCAGTTCAGTTTGTAAAACAAAAACTGGACTCAGCAAAATGGTTTATCGATGCAATCAAACAAAGGCAACAAACCTTGCTTAAAACCATGAATGCAATCATGCAATATCAATATGAATATTTACTTACCGGCGATGAGCGCAAAATGCGTCCAATGATCTTAAAAGACATTGCCGATAAAATAGACATGGATATTTCTACGGTTTCGAGAGTTGCCAATTCAAAATATGTGCAAACAGAATTTGGCACTTTTCTATTAAAATCGTTCTTCTCCGAAGCTATCCAAACAGAAAGTGGAGAAGAGGTTTCTAACAAAGAGGTTAAAAAAATACTTGAAGACTGCATAGGCAATGAGGATAAGCGCAAACCTCTTGCTGACGAAAAGCTAACCGAAATACTTAAAGATAGAGGATATAACATTGCTCGCAGAACTGTTGCGAAGTATAGAGAGCAGATGAATATTCCGGTTGCCCGTCTTAGAAAAGAACTTTAGTTTTTCACTTACGACAATAGGTTCTGTCTTAGTAAAAACTCTAATTGTTTGTTGGCCAACAAAAGTTGTTCAGTAAGTTCTCTGTTTTCTTTTCTTAGAGAGTATATTTCAAAGGCTTTATCAATATTGATCCTCAAATCCTCATCCATCCATGGTTTTTGAATGTATTTGTAAACCTGTCCTTTATTTATTGCATCGATAACAGCATTAATATCAGCGTATCCTGTTAAGAGTATTCTTATCGGATCAGGAAAATCAGGAATTATAGATTCCAAAAATTCAATACCTGTCATTACAGGCATTCTTTGATCCGTAATAATAACGTGAATATTTTCAGTTTCGAGCACTTTTCTGCCCTCTGCAGCAGATTCAGCTGTAAAAACGTTAAATAATCTCCTAAATCCCGCCTTAAAAGAGTTCAGATTATGAACCTCATCATCTACATACAAAACGTTAATCATTACATCTGAAGTCATCCTATTTATTTTTTTTTGATAAATATATTGCTTTTATAAATTCCAATGAACTATTAGAGTGAAAAAATTATTTCAACATTAAATTCTTCACAATAAAATAAAAAAAAATAATACGCTTTCATTATAAGGCTGAAAAGCATATTTTTAGTAGAAATTTAGTGAGGGCTAAATTTAACTCCCAAAAGGAAACAATAATTTGATATTTCCAAAAAAATGCACTTAAATAACGAAACAAGTAAGTTTATAAAAGATTCTATCTCGAGAAGTCAGCAACACAAAGACACTTATAAACCGGTATTCTACAGAATAAACAATCCAGAAGAGGAAGTTAAATTAAACAATTTACTTAAAGAGAAACCTTACATTCAGATTTTTGACACGATCAATAATCAGCTTAAGGACTTGGTAAAAGGATTGAGCCCCTCTGTTATGTACAACGAAAATACACTTAACGAGGCTATACAGAAACACTTACAAGATCAAGATATATTTAGGTACGGAGTATGGGCATATTACCCTTGGCTTGAAAAATTAGTGCACATATTAGATGAAGAAGAATACATTCTGGTAAGAACTAATAGAAACAAACATAAAATTACCCAGGAAGAACAAGATTTGCTTGGCCAAAAGAAAATTGGCGTAATCGGACTTTCCGTTGGCCAATCAGTTTCACTAACTCTTGCTATTGAAAGAGGTTGTGGCGAATTGAGAATTGCCGATTTTGACGTTCTTGATTTAACAAATCTGAATCGCATCCGTTCAGGAATCCAAAATGTTGATCTAAAGAAAACAGTTATTGTTGCCAGAGAGATTGCAGAATTAGATCCTTATTTAAAAGTTGTTTGTTTTGATGATGGAATTACAGAATCCAACATAGATCGTTTCCTATCCGAAAATGGCCAACTGGATTTACTGATAGACGAATGCGATAGTTTCGACATTAAAATAAGTGCAAGAAAAAAGGCCAAAGAATTAGGAATTCCTGTTTTAATGGAAGGTAGCGATAGGTGTACTATTGATATCGAACGTTTTGATTTAGAGCCTGAAAGACCTGTACTTCATGGCTTTGTTGAGCATATGGATATGAGCGTATATAAATCGCTTAAAACTATGGATGAGAGAATACCTTACATTGCTCCGGTAACAGGTATTGAAACGCTATCGCCAAGAATGAAAGCCTCCGCTATAGAAATTATGACAACCATTAGCACGTGGCCACAGCTTGCCAGTGCAGTTACTTATGGTGGTGGTATCACAGCTGATATTTCAAGAAGGATAATGCTCGGAGATTTAAAAGTATCGGGAAGGTTCTTTATTGATATAGATGAGCTAATTGCAGATAAAAAAGAAGATACAGAAAAGTCCGATAAAATTATAGAACCAAAATGGAGTGTTTCAGAAATTGAGACTTATATTCAAAGTAATAATCTCAATGGTTCCGAAGGAGAAAGTATAGCCGCAGATGTTATAGAAAATCTAGTAAAGAGTGCTAATAAAGCTCCATCCGGAGGAAACAACCAACCATGGAACTGGCATTATCTAAACAGTACGCTTCATCTGTTTATGGATAAAAGTGTAGCAGGAGCATATCTCGATCCTGATTACATTTCATCATACATATCTTTAGGTGCAGCAATAGAAAATCTTTTGCTTGAAGCATCAATAAACAATCTGGATGTTGAATGGAAATTTACTCCTGAGTATCTTCCTAATCATATTGCATTATTCAGGTTTAAAACCGGACATATTGCAACAGAGCAGAATAAAAAACTTGCAAGTCAGATTAGTTCTCGACACACCAACAGAAAGAACGGAATACCTACTGATGTCAATCAAGAAGACCTGCTACATCTGCAACAACTAACGGAGACCATAGAAGGCGTAAGCTTACAATGGCTTTCTGATGATGAACAGAAAAAAACGTTAGGCGAAATTTCGGGGAGTACAGATTTACTAAGGATATTTACTCCGGAAGCACATCAGGATTTCATTTCTAAAGAAATGAGGTGGACACAAGAAGAAATAGAAAACAGCGCTGATGGAATCGGCATTAACACCTTAGACCTGAGCAACAATGATCAGATAGGTTTAAGATTGATAAAGGATGAACGTGCGGTAACATTTTTAAATAAAATAAATGGAGGTTCTGCATTCAAAAAAATGTCAGTAAGACAATTCCTGTCAGCAAACTCCATCGGACTGATAACTTTACCGGAAGCTTCTTCAATGAATTACCTAAAAGGTGGAATGGCTGCCGAAAAGCTTTGGCTTGCTGCAGCAGATCTTGGTTATCAGGTTCATCCGGTAAACGTGCCAATAATATTCTTTTATAAACAAAATTTCCAAAAGGAAAATGATCTTTCTTTAGCAAACAATCGTCATATTTTACAATTACACCAAAAATTCAAGGAATTATTCAATATAACTGATAATATTGCCGAAATATTCCTATTTAGATTGTTTAAAGCTGAAAAATCTGAGCGCCGTACCATTAGAAAACCTATTTTAAAAACACTATCCTTTGGAAACGAATAAACCACAAATAGATAAATTATACTTCAAAGCTTTCAGAGCAATTGATAACAGAGCCGACTGCATGAAATTTATTGAGGGGCATACTCATGTCCTTGAAGTATTTGGTATTACTCAAATTACTTCTGCAAAAATAGATTGGGTACTTAATCCGGATGTTTATGTTGTATTAGTGAGTGAAACTGCCGATGGGCCGGCATTGGGAGGTGGTAGAATTCATATTGCAAATGGCAAAAATCCTTTACCCATAGAGGATGCAGTAGGTCATATGGACGAAAGAATCTATAAAATGGTAGAAGAAAGAACTGAAGCGGGTACCGGAGAATTCTGCGCTTTATGGAACTCTTGGGAAATTGCCGGTCTTGGTATCGGAAGTATATATCTTGGACGTACATTTATTGCCCTAGCTCACAGATTAAAATTAAAAACCCTTTTTGGTTTATGCGCACCGGCAACTTACAGAAACTCTATTAAAATAGGTTTTAGAATATTACGTGAGATTGGTATTGATGGCAAATTTTATTACCCTAAAGAACAACTTACTGCTACATCTTTATTGGTTGAAGATATTGATGGTTTACCTCTTGCTCCTGAGGATGAACGAAATGAGATTTTCCGTTTAAGGAGTGAAAGGGTAACTAAAACTGATATTGTAACCAGTAAGGGTACAAAGATTGAATTGACAACAGATTTTTATATTTAAGACCTTGTTTAAAAACTTAATAGTACTGGCACTGCTTATAACAGCATTTTTTAGTGTCAAGGCATCCCAAATTTCAACTTTACCAACTCTTTATACGCTTGATAACAATAATGTTAAACGCAGTATAAAGGAGGTTATTGGTAATAAGGATTTCCAACAAAATGGATCTAACATTCTAAACCTAGGATTTGGAAATAAAAACTATTGGGTAAAAACTTCAATTCCTCCAACCCTCACAAAAGCGACTAACTTGATTTTATTTATTGATCAATCGAGACTTTCCTTTGTTGAGGTTTACTATGTTAAGGATAACAAAGTATTACTTACCCAGCACTTAAAAAACTACAATCTGATTGCCCCAATAAATACAATAGGAAATGTAGGTTATTATCATATTCCTAAAGCATTAATCAACGCTGATCCTGAAATTTACATAAACATAGTTTCTAATGAGTTATTTGTTGCTCCGGTAATAATCCAAACTCAACAAAAAATGAGTGACCAGTTAATTAGAAGAGACTTAATATTTGGACTATATACTGGAGCTTTACTGATCATGTTTTTATATAATCTCTTCCTATTTTTTAGTGTTAGGGATAAGAGTTATGTATTTTACGTTTTCTACATTCTATTTACTTGGCTGTCTCAAATATCTGTTCAAGGCTTCGCTTCCAAGTACTTTTGGCCTGATAGCCTATGGCTACATCAACATTCCGTAACCTTATTCTCTTTGATAGCGCTAATCTCCGGACTAAGTTTTTCTATCTCATTTTTAAATACACAACAGTTAGTACCAAGATGTCATAAATTATTGCAGGCGCTACTTGGATTCTCAATCCTAAGTCTGTTTTTATCTCTAACTAGCTATGCTCACATTGCTTTTGCACTGATGCAGCTGCTTACTGCGCTTAGTTGTATTACTGCACTTATTATTGCTGGTTATGTTTATTTTAAGCAAAACATAAAGCCTGCCGGTTATTATCTACTTGCATGGACGGTTTTAACTATAGGCATATGTATGTTTATTGCTAAGGACTATAGAATTATTCCTTATAATATTTTTACAATCTACATTCTTCAAATCGCTTCAGTTATCGAAGTAACGCTTCTATCTTTTGCTTTGGCAGATAAGATCAACATTTTCAAAAAAGAAAAAGAACAGTCTCAGGCTGATGCTTTAAGAATCCTTATCGAGAATGAAAAATTAGTACGGGAACAAAATGTCCTATTAGAAATAAAGGTAAAAGAACGTACTGAAGCTTTAGAGAACACCAATCAAAACCTAAACGATGTTCTTGTAAATTTAAAAGAAGCTCAATCGCAACTGGTGGATGCAGAAAAGATGGCCGGTCTTGGTCAGCTTACTGCCGGTATCGCTCATGAAATAAACAATCCAATTAACTTTGTTACTTCAAACATTAAACCTCTTGAGCTCGACATTAATGAATTAGACGATGTAATTCACATGTACGAGAAGCTTGATCTAAATGGCAATATTGAAGAACAGCTTGGTGCAATTGAAAATTTCAAAAAACGTATCGATATTAATTTTGTTAGAAGTGAAATAAAGTCACTACTATCCGGAATCGGTGATGGAGCCAGAAGAACAGCTGAAATTATCAGGAGTTTAAAGAACTTCAGCCGTTTGGATGAGAACGATACAAAACCTGTCGATTTAAATGAAGGACTTGATTCAACACTTATTTTGATCAGGAGTACCTTCCCTTCTAACTTGAAAATCATAAAAGATTACGAGGTTCTTCCTCTTGTTGAGTGTATGCCAGGTAAGATGAATCAGGTATTTATGAACTTAATTACCAATGCCATCTACGCAATTAAGTCTAAACCAGAACAAAACGAAGAAGAGTTTGTTACTATTAAAACCTGGCAAGAGGGTAACCACGTCAAGATCAGCATAAAAGACAGTGGAACAGGTATGCCTGAGGATGTAAGACAAAAAATATTTGAGCCTTTTTTTACTACAAAAGACGTTGGAGAGGGAACAGGACTTGGTTTATCTATAGTTTTTAGAATTATAGAAAATCATCATGGAAATATTGATGTCGTAACAAAATTGAATCAAGGTACCGAATTTATTATTACCTTGCCTGTAAACTGAAATTAACACTTTATTTATGAATGCGCCAACAGTTCGGGTTCTTTATATTGATGATGAAGAGAACAATTTACATGCTTTTAAAGCAGGCTTTAGAAGACAATATGAGATCTATACTGCTATCTCGGCCGCAGAGGGTTTAAAGATATTGGAAAATATTCCTGTTCATGTGATTATTGCGGATCAAAAAATGCCGCAGACCACAGGTGTGGAATTTTTTAAGAGTATTATCAACACCTATCCAGACCCAATAAGGATATTACTTACTGGATATACTGACATAGAAGCATTGGCTGACGCAATTAATCATGGTGATATTTATAGATATATTACTAAGCCGTGGAATGATTTAGAGTTACATAACTCTATAAAGAATGCATACGATGCCTACAAAACTAAGATAGACTTAAGGAATAAAATAGTTGAGCTGGAAAAAACCAATGATGAGTTAAATAGATTCATTTACAGTATTTCTCATGAATTAAGGGCTCCCCTTGTTTCGGCTATGGGTATTGTAAATTTGGTAAAAATGGAAGGACTTTTTAATTCTAGTGGCGAATACTGGGGTTTAATTGAAACCTGCTCAAATAAGCTGGATTACTACATCCAAAAGACACTACAATATTATAAAAATAATAAAACGGTTGCCAAGCATACCTCAGTAGATTTTTCAAAACTAATAAATGAACTGATTGAACTTTATTCTTATAGCGATAGAGACACTCACTTTCATGTTGAGATTAAACAGGAGGTTCCTTTTTATGGTGATGTTTTCAGAATAGAAGTGATATTGGGCAATTTGATATCCAATGCCATCAAATATCAAAAAGAAGACGAAAAGAATAAAAAGGTTGACATCAATGTTAATGTAACCCCTACCGTTGTAGAAATCACTATTGCCGATAATGGAATGGGTATTTTAAATGAGCACCTTGAAAAGATTTTCACACAGTTCTTTAAAAGCAAAATTAATCATGGTAGTGGCCTAGGCTTATTTATTGTTAAAGAAGCACTAAATAAGATCAATGGAAAGATATCTGTAAGTTCAAATACTACGGATGGAACAACTTTTAAAATTACAATCCCTAATGTTAAGTAAGTACAAAAAAGTAATGCTGGTGGATGACAATGAGGTGGATCTAAAAATAAACTCAAAAATCATTTCGATCTCTAAACTATTTGATGAAACTATTTTATGTCAATCAGGTGAAGAGGCCTTATCCTATCTAAGCAAACATGTTGATGATGTGGCAAACCTACCCGACTTCATCCTGTTAGATATACAAATGCCCGAAATGGACGGATTTGAGTTTTTGGAGATTTACAAGAAATTCCCTGCTTCAGTAACCGATAAATGCTTGATAGCAATACTGTCATCAACCTTAGATTTTGGGGATATAAAAAAGGCGGAGGCCAATCCACATGTAATTAAGCTTTTAAAGAAACCTCTTTTCCCTCAGGAATTAGAGAAATTGCTTCACAAATATTTCGCTTAATTAATTTGACTTCACTCTATTTTGTTCAACAGATGAACCATTAGCTCGCTCTCTTACAGCCTTAATCAGTTTACTTCCAAAACTATAGGTAAAAGTTAATCTGAACACCCTTGTTTCAGGCTTTTGATAGAGCTTATAATCTTGTTGCTTAATTGCACTGCTAATATTAGCCTTACGCTGATTAAAAACGTCTGTAGCAGCAAGTTTAAGGTTCATTTTATTATCGAAAAAGGATTTGCTTAACCCCATATCAATACCATATATTGGCTTCACTTTATAGGTTCCATAAATCTGAGCCGATTGATAGCTTGCAGTAAGCTCAGCACTAAGCGTTTGGTTCAATTGAAAAGTTTGTGTAGTGTTTACCAACCACGTAAGCTTATTACTTTTAAAAGGTGCCCCCATTAATTCGGGCGTAGTATAATTGGTATGATACAAAGTAATCTCATTATTTGTACTCCACCATTTGCTGATCGCTAATGGCACACTAACATTTAGATTTACAGTTTCTTCATTGGCCATATTTTGATCTTTTATAAGCAGCGTTTTCTTTACACTATCGGTAAGTAATGTTGTGGTAATCACATCACGCGTTCTACTGTAACCAAGTGTTGCATTTAAGATCTTTTTATAACCATAAGAAAACTCAAATGCATTAGTATACTGTGGATTTAAGAATGGATTCCCCTGATTATAAGTATACAGATCAGAAAAGAACAGGAATGGATTTAACGATTGGTAGTCTGGCCTATCTATCCTCCTACTGTACGAAACACCTATTTCATGATTTGGCGTGATTGTGTGGTTAATAAAAACGCTAGAAAATAAGTCCAGATAGTTCCTCTTCACCATCAACTTTTCCGTTAAAGAGTTACCCTCCGAGTGTGTGAACTCTGCTCTTAACCCAACCTGAATTGTAGTCGATTTATATTCCTTATGCAAATTGACATAAGCAGCACTAACCTTCTCTTTATAGATGAATCTGTTACTCCTTAAGGTGTCATTATTCCAGGTATTATTCTGTAGATTTTCAAATTTAAAATCATTATCCGTTCGTACATAGCTATTTTTAGCACCTGCTTCCAATTTCATTTTAGAGGCCAAAGGAAGCGTATAGTCTACTTTTCCTACAAGAATATTAACATTTGAGGGTGTAGCATTTCTATAAATTAACGGTGCTCTAAGTGGATTTTCAAATGCATTGTAGAAATAATTATTATAGACTGTTTTATTGTTACTATAAAAATGTGCGTAGTCAACATCTGCATTAAATTCCTGTCCTAAAGTATCTATTGTGATCTTATAATTAAGATTATATGTTTGATCAGTGTATTTACTAGAACCAGGATTAATAGCCACCACCGATGAATCGTAAGCTAAAGGCTTATTACCCATCAACGTTCTATTTTCACTGTTTACATTAACGTTTTTAAACGATCCATTCATTGAGAAACCCAATACACTTTTATCATCTAAATAATAGTCGATTCCCACTCTATAGCTATTATCTTTATGAAGATAAACTTCCCGACCCTTTTGATTAAAGTAGGTTTGCTCCCCTCCCGAGGTATTACTTCGATTTACATTGAGATCCTGAAAGTCTTTATTTTCTGAATAATTATAATCTCCAAAAAGTTTTACTTTGTTTACGCTATGATTAAGCATTAAGCCGCCATTGTACTTATAATATTTACCGTAGCCACTACCCGCAGTGATGGTGCCATTAGTGCCATCGCTTTGATTCTTTTTTAGCTTGATGTTAATAACACCGGCACTTCCGGATGCATCGTATTTAGCCGAAGGATTACTCATCATTTCAATACTTTCAATTGAGTTACCAGGGGTAGAACGTAATAGTGCGGTTAACTGTTCAGTTGATAAGTAAGTGAGTTTACCATTTAGCAAAATACTTACCCCTCTTCTACCTTTCAAACTAATATTCCCTTCATTATCTACAGTTACTCCAGGAGCTTTTGATAGTATATCGAAGGCAGAATTTCCGGCGGCCAATATGCTATTGGCAACATTTAAGATCACTTTATTCCCTTTTCTTTGGATAAGTGGCTTTTTCGCGGTGATACTAACTGTATTTAACTGTTGTTCTACAAGGTTACTAATAGTATCTACTGCAGTTTTCTCTTCATTTTGAGAATAGACATCAGAGATAAACAACAGGGCTGAAATGATTAAAAAAAAACATTTTCTAATTGTTCCTTTCATAAGAGCAGATATTGATTTAAGATCGTTATACTGCCGAAGATAAATTATTGAACAACCAGAAAATGCTTTTTAACATTGTTTAACGGTGACTTTAACACAGTTTAACAATGTATTGAATGTCACGTTACTTTCTCTGAAGTAATGGAAACTGAGAAATACGCAAACTAGTACAACCATAAGGAACCAGCGTAATTTCTTCTTCTGCCGATGTTTCCAAGCCATAAACAAAACTGAAAGGAAGTGGCCCCGTCATTTCATTATACAACTGCCATGAAGGAATTCTTCTGCCCTTTGTTTTAATAGAAATTGGCGAATTTTGAAGGTTCCATGGATAGTTAGAAACAGCTCCTGTTTTCTCCACTTTATATTGCTCTTCAAGCTTGTTATCAGGAGTTTCAATTAATCCGTAATTCCATGGAGAAGATGATCTGATTTCATCATAATAATTCCCATACTCTATTGGATCTTTCTCATTCTTAACCCTGGTTACCTCTTCCTTCATTTTTAAAGCATAGGTAATTGGGCCACGCTCTACAGATACCGAATTTTCGTACCATCTGTTTTTAAAGATGTGCATTGGTAATTCCAGTTCAACTACATCACCCGACTTCCATTCACGTTCTATTTTAACGATCTGGTTACCGTTTGCTTCTTTAAAAATCTGTCCGTTAACTTTTACAGACCCTTTCTTACACCATTCAGGTATACGAAGGTGAAAAGGAAAAGAAACCGTTTTTACTTTTTTAGAGGTGCTAAGAGTAAACTTGATACTTTCTTCGAAAGGATAGTTTGTTTCCTCTTTAAAGTTAACTTCAACTCCGTTTGCAACCGTAGTTTTCACCTCACTTGGAGAATATACTAAAGCAGCAACACCTTTATCTGCTGTCTGATACCAAAGGTTTTGAGCAAACTTAGGCCATCCCTGATGCATATTTGAAGTACAGCATGGATAACCGGACAATAAACCATAGCACACATCTGTACCAGAATGCTCCTGATCAAAATTACGTGTATGTCTGGTTGCCATTACCTGATTTGCCTGTTGATAGTACTGACGATCCATAAAGTCATCCGAAACCTGTGCCGGCAAAGCATTAAACGCGATCTTTTCAAGTTGATCAGCATAATTAAGCTTACCGGTAATTTCTAACATACTTTCCAGAGAAAACATCATTTCTACCGCACTGCAAAGTTCCGATCCTTGTGTCGGATTGTTTCCATGCAAAGCCTCGTCGCCACCATACAAACCATGGGCAACCCCATTTTGCTTACGTAAATCACTAAAACCTTTATCAGTAGCTTCCAGATACTTATTCTCGCGATGATGCTGATAATAGATAATTGGCGCTTTCATCCCCTGAGCCAGATTAACACAATGGATACTCCCTAATGTGGATAACATATCTGTATTTAAAAAGGCATTGGTATAATCGAAAGTCTGTTTATGAATTAACTCTCCAAGGTCAAGCAGAAACTTATCACCGGTAATATCATACAGCCAATATACTACCTGAAGGTTGTCACCTCCACGGTAACGGGCCCAAAACGACCAATGATCTAATGGCTTTGATGGCAATTCCTTTAATTGATACTTAAAATAATTAGTCATCATTGTGATCACTCTTTTATCGCCAGTGGCAGAGTAATATTGTTTAAGCACTTTTAGCATTACCATTTTTGGCCACCAATCACGACTATTGTCGCGCTGCATACCACGCTCATAACTATAGTCCTTGGTAGGGCCAAAATATCCATCAGGCTGCTGACTTTTAATTGCCCACTCTACCCAAGGCTTTGTTTTAGCAATAAGCGCTTTATCATCCAAAAGATAAGCAAGAGGCAAAAGACCATCAATCCAATACGGGCCTCGCTCCCACTGATCTCCATCACCACCAAGCCATCCGTTTCTCTCGTTCATTACAATTGGATAAAGCTTATCCAGATTGCCTGTTGCGCCATTCTTCTGACGGACTAGCATCTCTCTTAACCACCCCTGTGGTTTAATTGCCCCTAAGGGCAATTCTTTATATGGATTTTGATTGGTATTTACTTGTGCATTTGTATGTAACGCCAACCCTGTTAACAAGGTTATACCGCTTATACATAGTGTTGAAAACAAATGATTGATACGCATATCGGCTTATTTACTATGTAATTTATCATCCAATAATTTGATAGCATAGCCACCAACAACACTACGTGCCTGGAAACCTACCTGCTTACCATCTGTAGTTTCATGCCAGTCACTTAATGGCACTCTGCTTGTCGACTCTAAAGAGAACTTATGGATTGGTTTAATGAACTTCTCAAAATCAGCCTGGTTATCCGTTAAAGTTGCAGTCCACATAATCCAGTCAGATTTAGTGTAAGTTTTACGACTATCTAGTGGCAAGCCATACGCGTTTTGTTTTTTCAGATAAAAGTCGATCTCTTTTTTATAAACCTCTTTAGGGAAAATACCAAGATCCAAAACCTTATCCCATACCAGGTTGTACTTTTGGCTCCAGGTATTCTTTAAATCAAACGTTAAAGCATAGTGATCTCCTGCGTCTGCCATCGCCATCCATTTTTTCGCCATTTCTTTAGCCATTGGAGTATACTTTGCAGCTTCTTCTTTATCTCCCAATTGCGCCGCAAGCATTCCGTAACCACCTAAAGCTACAATCGCTTTTACAGATAAGTTGGTATTACGAGCAAGGTGACCAGCAAAATCGTCAGTACATAACTGATTTGCAGGATCAAATCCATCTTTGCTTAAGTAGTCGGCCCAGATAGCAAGTGTTTTCCAATGTTTTTTAGCATACTCTGCATTACCTTCAGCCTTAGCAATTGCGGCAGTAAGGATAATCATGTTACCAGCTTCTTCGACCGGCATATCTTCACCATAAGTTTGTCCGTTAGCTAATGGGTAGGTACCCAAATCATGTGAAGGGAAAGGTTTTTTCCATTTTCCGCTTTCGCTGTAATAGAAAATACCATTTAACATCCCTTTTAATAAATCAGGATTGTACACTAAAAACAATGGTGCAGATGGGTAAGTTACATCCACAGTATTGATAGAACCGTTACTAAAATTCTCTTTAGAAAGGAATAAGATATCACCTTGTGGACTTTCTACTAATTTATGTGCAGAGATAGCCTGACGATAAGAAATATCCGAAAGATCTGCATACTCTTTACCCCCTGCTTTTAGGTTTGCAGCATAATATTGTTTATTAAACGCTTCGCATTTTTGTAATACAGCCGCATATTCATTGTTTGCTAATGTAAGTTGTTTATCTATTGTCTGGTTATTTTTACGATTCCACCAAGGCTTTAAGTTTTCTCCAAAGTATTGAACAGATTCGATGTCATCATAACCAACCAATACTGTTTTTTCAGTTGCAGTAGCGCCAACATTAAAAGGTAATACTGTAGCCAATGTTAAGCTTTTACCCTGTGCCGAAGAAGAACCAGGTTTTCCGTTTACGAAAGATGAAACGGCATTTGCTGATGAAGTAACATACTGCTTACCGTTGTTTTGAGGAACAGCAACATACATATAACCCCAGTCAATGCGGACATCATCACCTCTTTTTTTCAATACCGGTTGTTCAGTTGTACCTGCTTTAAGTACAGAAAGTGATCCGTTTTTGTAACTCGATGCCTGAACTTCCTGAGCAGAATTGTTAGTAGCAATGTCAGTTGACGCACCAAAATAAACCTGTGCATTGTGCTTTTGACCATCATTCGCTTTAAGCTTAAATGACACGTAAGAAACAGGTCTTGCTAACAAATCAAGATTATCCATAAGCAATGGCGATGTAAAAGCAACCTCCATATCTACTTTACCGGCACTAAACTTATAAATAGTTTGTGTTGCATTTATAGTAACACTATTTTGTTTAGCGGTAAGTACAGATTTTAATTCCGCTGCAGGTTTTTCGTAAGCCAAACCAACATCTAACCATTGACCGCCAGCTGTATTTTTAATGTGCGCAGCGATAACATTCTTTCCTTTTTTCAATACGCCTTTTATCTTCTCATCAATTGGGATATAAACATACTTACCGGTCCAGCAGTTACAGTTGTAAACTTTAACCCCGTTTATAAACAAGTCGATGTTATCATCATGATTGATTCTTAAGTTTAAGCCTTTAAGGTCAATTTGATCAAGGTTAAACTCACGACGCATCCAAAGGTTATCGCTTTTCCATTGAGTTTTGGCATCACCATCACCAAACGGTGCGTTTCCGATTTTCCAATCTGCATCGTTGTAAGCAGCTTTCTCCCAACCTGCAGCAGGTGCAGATTCAGTATATTTTGCGGTGTAGCTTTTATCTTCAGCAGTAGGAACTAAGGTTTCGAAGCTTTTTTCAGGTTTCCCTAAAAAACTGTAAACCTTACCATCAACTTTAACTAAGCCAGATAAAGCATGGTTAGTGCCTGTCCAGTGTTTTGTTGGCGATGCATTAAGGTTGTCAGAAAACGACCAGATACTGAAATAAGGATCGTGTGTAATAAGTGGATAGGCAGGCGCTTTACGTTGCTGAGCAGAAGCGCTAAGCATAGTAGCAGCCAGGCCTAAAGAAAGAAATAAACGTTTCATGTTTGTTTGTGTTGTTATTTGGTTAATTGTGGTTTTGGTTAACGGTTTCTTGGTTAACGGTTTTTTCGTCTATAGTGCTTTTGGTTAAAAGAGGTAGTGCGTTAGACGTTCTGTAAATCCGTTCGTCATCCTGAATTTATTTCAGGACCTCTCACATGGTATTCAAACCTTGCTAGTGCGAGGTCCTGAAATAAATTCAGGATGACGAACGCACAGTAACAAAATAATGCTGTGCTAACCACCTTTCTTAAACAGTAATCAAATATGAAAAAATAAGATAACTGAGGCTTGAATATGCGTGTCAACTTTTCTGCAATTTGTCTCAATATAAATATGATGAGCTACCAAACTATTATCGATAGCCCAACAACCCTACTTCTCAATATAAAAAGATTGACTAAAAGCCCCGTTTGCTGCTATATCCCAGGCTTCTACCCTTGCCCATATTCTATTGCTCAGCTTAGTTTTAAATTGCAACAGCTGAGCCCCAAACGCTTGCGTTTTTGTAAGGTCTATCTTTTCTCTGTATACCTTATTGCCATCACCCGATATGATCTCTACAAAATTCATTGGAAAAGTCCAGTTTAGTTTAAGTTTAACATTTGCAAAACCCGATTTATCAAGTGCAATTGTCTCCCCAGAACGCTTACCATTTATAGAGAGTTCCGGCATTAAAACCTCTCCTGTGCTTGCAAAAAACTTACCCTTTTGCATTACATCCAACACGGGTTGCCAGCCCTTATTAAACTGAGGTAATGAATCCATCATTAAGTAGTTCACATTTAAATGCGCATACATCTCATTTTCCGGTGTTATGGTAAAAAGATCAGCCTCAGTAATCACAGTCTTTTTCAAATCCCAGTTATTCATATCATCCATCAAATCCAGAACGCGTTTGCCAAGTCTTGGCTCAGATAAATCAGCCGGCATTGCCTTCCAGGCTGCTCCCATAAAATGAGGAGATTTAAAAAACGCCTCCTCTTTATACACATCAGGTGCATTAACTGATCCCTTTGTGCGTGCATGAGCTGTCCAGGCTAATCCTTTCTCCTCTTCAAGCAGTTTCAGCATATCATCTTTATCACCAATGTGATAAATCTTACCGTACTGTGGATGGTTTTCAGTATAAGGAACATCCTTTTTGCGCGACATGATCCAATAAACGGGCTTAGGGAAAAGCGCCAACCAATGACCACCAAAAAACTCATTGGGCTCTTCGCCAGGTAGCAAAAGAAGCTTATTATCAGAAAGGCGTTTACATTGCTCAAAAAGCGCATGCAATTCCTTTAGCCTTGTTTCATCCGGTCCTTTTGGATGTGCAGTGTAATGAAACTCTGCAAGATGCACTATATCTATCCCTGTTTTCTTAAACACCTTTACAAAATCAGGCACCTCCGGAATTGGTTTATTTGCGAACACAACACTCATAATAAACTCATTATGAAAATGACTCGACATCGTTTTATACCCCGGCAGCTTAACATAGCTATCGTTATGTGTAAACTTCTTTACTTCGGTAAAAGCGGCACCTTCATTCTCAGCACTAAGCAGACAAAAGAAATTTAAACGTTGCTTACTCTCAGGAGGTGCATTAAACCAGGGAACAAACCTTCTATCGCCCTCCAAATCCTGACGAATCCCAATACCATACCCATTTGTCATTTTTCTATAGTTGCTTCCAAACCAGGTAAATTTCAAATTAAAAGCTTCATCCAACGGATAGAAATATTGATGAGGTGCCGGAAATATTGCCAACACCCCCTCTTTTCCTTTGGCGGCTATAGTTCTGTATTTTACGGCTATATTTTTTGAACTATCGGAGTCAATTGCAGCTACCGTTTTTAAACTGTCTCCCGTATTTATCCATGATATATTTTTCCAACTGGCTGATCTGTTTATTAAACCTGCATCATACACAATTGCTGTCGAATCTATTTTAGTTGATATAACCGCAGCGATATTAAACAGCGGACTACCATTGTAAAAAGTTATCTCAAGATTCCCAGAAAAACGATCGGCCTTTAAAGATGAAATGGTAACAACCGTTCTACTGCCTACCGTTTTTACAGCCACTGCAGATTTTTCCAATTCTACATTATAGGTCTTGTATTTCTTTTGAGGAACCTTATCAAAGAATATGTTCCAACCATTTTGCGATATCAAATCCCTTTTGCCAATAGTAAGCAGAAAAGCAGGGTCAAGATCTGTTGAAATCAACTTCGCTTTTTTAGCAGCCCCCATCAAAAGTCGACTAAACAATGGCTTCCCCTTTTCCATATTAAGGTCAACCTGTCCGTAATTATTATTTCCGGCAGGCCAGGTTATTTTCAGGATGCTTTGGCTATAGGTTGCTGTTACTCCCGATTTGCGATCAAACTTCTGAGTGTTTACCTGAGAAACCTGAGCTGAAGCAAAGTTTGCATTGCACAAATAAACGAGCACAACTACTATTAATCGTTTACACATATTCTTAATTTATAAATGGTTATAAACAAAGAAAGGCAATATGAATTTGATTAAACAGAGAATACGTCTCAATATTTCGACAATGCGTATCAAAATTACCAGAGTATCTTACTCAGCTCTTCTATAAACAGATTGGCGGCTTTCTTTTGATAAATACCCTTTTGACGTAATATAAACGCCCTTTTGTAACGTTCCTTTCCTGCAATTGGAATGGCAATAAGGCTATCCCAACTAATAATTGCCTTCTCATTTAAGATCGTAACCCACGATGTACTCTCTACCAAAGTCAACAAAGAGTTCACCTCATTCATTTCTATCTTAATCTTCGGAGTGATCTTCCGTTTACCGAACAGCTCGTTTACATAGTCTCTTGAACTAAAACCTTTACCCGGTAAAATAAGCTCCAAAGCACCAAGCTCAGCTACCGATATCTTTTTTAAAGATGCCAACGGATGCTTGCGCGAAACCACCATCACAATTTTAGAAGAAAACAAAGGTTGCATTTCCAAACCCTGATTATCAGATTCCTCATGAAAGGAAAGAATGATATCGAGCTCTGCAGCTTTAAGTTTAATCTCCAACGACTCCGGCGTACCATATTCCAGAAATATTTTAATCCCAGGATACTTTGACGAAAACGGAGCCAATGCTGGCAATACCATAGAGCTAAAAGCATAAGTAACACCAATCTTAAGTTCGCCGATTGCCAGATTATTCAATTCAGATATCGCTGCTTTTGATTTTTGCACATCCAGTAATATTTGTCTGGCATGAATCAGAAAAACACCTCCGGCCTCTGTAAGTCGAACATGCTTGCCTACCCTGTCAAACAATAACATCCCCAGTTCCTCTTCCAATTGCTTTATCTGTTGAGATAAGGTCGACTGGGTTACAAACGATTCAGCCGCAGCTTCAGTAAAATGAAGATGTTCAGCTGCTTTTACAAAATAGTTGAGTTGCCTTAGTTCCATAATCAATCGTTAAAACTAATCAATATCATTAAAACAATCAATTTTACAACTCAATAAGTTATTCCGAAATTTGTAATGTCTTCAAAGACATCTACTACCATGAATATATTTAGATCATTAAAATACCGCAATTTCAAACTTTTCTTTTATGGCCAAAGTATCTCGCTAATAGGAACATGGATGCAAAAAACTGCGGTAAGCTGGTTAGTTTACCGACTAACAGGTTCAGCACTTTTACTCGGCTTAGTAGCTTTTGCCAGCCTAATCCCCTCACTAATTTTATCACCATACGCCGGAAGTTTAATTGACAGACACAACCGTTATAAAATCCTTGTCATTACCCAGGTTATTTCCATGATGCAGGCAGGAGCCCTTGCCGCAATTATCTTTTTCAAATTTTACAACATCCCTGCAATCATCTTCCTAAGTCTGGTGCAAGGGATTATCAACGCATTTGATGTCACCTGCCGACAATCGTTAATGGTAGAAATGGTTGACCAAAAAGAAGACCTTCCCAATGCAATCGCGCTAAACTCTACTATGGCAAACCTTGCACGTATTGTTGGGCCGGCAATTGCAGGAGTAATCTTAAGCACCTTTGGCGAAGACTTCTGTTTCATCGGAAACTTCTTAAGCTACATACCCGTCCTTGTCTGTTTATTCTTAATGAAACTAAACCTTGGTGTTGTCGAGAGATCAGAAAAAAGCATCTGGCTTGAACTGGAAGAAGGATTTAAGTACGTATCAGGTGACAGAGAACTGAGTAGTATGATCCTAATGATAGGAATTAGCAGTCTGTTTGTAATCCCGTTTAATACCTTAATGCCCATTTTCGCTAAAGACCTCTTTCATGGCGATGCAGGAACCTTTAGCTGGTTTGAAAGTGCTGCCGGCCTCGGTTCAGTTATCAGCGCCATGTATTTAGCCAATTTAAGATCCGCAAAACCACTCAAAAGTATCATCATAATTGCCAGTACCATATTCGGAGTTAGTTTAATTTTATTGGCCTATTCAGGCATATTATCATTGGCTCTTGTGTTCATGGCCTTTGGTGGCGTAGGTATGATGGCACAAACATCAGCCATTAATACCTACATTCAAACACATACCATTCCCGAAATGAGGGCCAGAGCCATTAGCTACTACATTATGGCTTACCAGGGTATGATCCCTATTGGTAGCTTGCTTATCGGGTGGACAGCACAAGCTTTCGGCCCACGACTAGCCGTTTGTTTGGCAGGTGTAATTGGACTCTGTGCTACCGCAATGTTTGTTGTTTACCAATCTAAACGCTCTGGTCGCCAGCTTTCCTTTCAAACACTAATGCATTTAAGATAATTAACACTGCTAACCCAATAAAGTGTATAAGGGATTTCACACAATATCATCGTATTGTCATACCTAAAAAAATCGAGGGGGTCTATTAAACTATTTTGCCTTTTCTTCGTTTATATATACGAGAGCGTTAATTTAGATGGCGGGGTTAAGTCTTAGGATTTAACTCCGCTTTTCTTTTTAGTGCTTAGCATACCTTCTAGTACAAAAAAACATCCTCAAAGAGCAGCTTGTTCTTGCTCAATACGACTAAGTTCATTACGAACTACCTGGGCTTTATTCTGTTTAAGAAGCAAACCATCATTTAGCAATTGATTAAAGAATATCGAGAATTTCCTTGAGCCTTTATTATTTAAGTGAGAAGGATCTCTAAACTCGTCCATTTTAGCAGGGTAATCATTAAAATCAAGGTATTCAAGATCTTTATTTTCCTCACCTAGATAGCCAATTAATGTTTCAGGACTAAACTGCTTCCCATTGGTAAAATGGAGTGGACTTCTTATCAAATACACCTTAATATTATTATCTCTAAATAGATCCAAAAGCCGTAGCAATTGCCCTTTATGAAATGAAGAAACATTTTTGAGATGATACTTCTGATTTACTGAAATCTTGTTCATCGTACTATCCATAACACTACTCCCATCAAAGAAATAACCACCATAGAAACTTCTAAGCGCAGCACTATCTAAAAGTGCCACATTTCTAAGCTGCCTAAAAAAAATCTGACCAAAATATACTGCCAATAAATCGCCCGGGTTTTTCTCCAGCAAAACTTTATAATTGTAAGGGTGCATTGCATAAGAGTATTTAATATGATTGTTTTGCATTGAACCTTTCCCCCAAGTCCAGGCGTCCCTTTTATGCCCTATATCCTCCATGTTGTACTCTAAAAACACGCCATCTATATGCTTGTTAGCCTTTATCAACTGTTCTGCTTTTAAATAAGTATAAAAATAGCTTTCGCCAACACTCGAAAAATTATAAACATTACTAATCAAACTGTCGTTAAATGCCAATGCCGGCCTCGAATTGCCAATAATGATATAAGTTTTATCTACCGGAAGAGAATGAATTACTCCGTTTTTCTTCTGAATAAGAAAGGCAGTTACATAGGTTGATGCTGTTAACAACAACACGGTTGCCATAACAAAAACAAGGGTCTGTAAAAGAAACTTTTTCATAGTTAAAACTGAAAATAAATAAACTCATGTTGGCTACCACTAAAAAACAAGATCACCCAAACATTAGCAAAATAGAAAGACCACCGAACAGGTCTGGCCCATTTAAATCCAAAATTCTGTAACGCATACTGATCTTCCCGGCCAAGCCATTCAATAACCAGAAATACTGTAACTAAAAATAATGTTGTATATGGCAATATTGATGGTACTGTAAACAAGGATTTAGAAAATATTCCCGACAAATAATCCAACGCAGCTCCAACACTCTTCGATCTAAAAAATATCCATGCAATAACCGTAAGCCCAAAGGTCATGCAAATTAAAGCCAGTTCCTTAAGCGTGGGCAATAGTCTACCTTTAGCAACTATTTCCAGGTTATTTCTATTGGTTTTTACTAAAACCGAAGGTAATATGTACACGGCATTCAGCAATCCCCAAATAATAAATGTCCAGTTTGCGCCATGCCAAAAACCACTTACTATAAATATGATGAATACATTCCTTACCTTTTTCCATGTACTGCCTTTACTGCCACCCAAAGGGATATATAGATAATCTTTAAACCAGGAAGAAAGTGAAATATGCCACCTCCGCCAAAATTCAGCAATATCTCTTGAGAAATAAGGGAAAGCAAAATTTCTAAGCAGTTCTATTCCAAAAAGACGCGCTGTTCCTAAAGCAATATCAGAATATCCGGAGAAGTCGCCATAAATTTGAAATGCAAAAAGAACCGCCCCCAATGCGAGTGTACTTCCAGACTGTTCGCCTGAATGATTGAAAATCTGATTAACCACTTCGGCACAACTATCTGCAATCACTATCTTTTTAAATAAACCCCATAAAATCTGTCGCAATCCATCTATAGCCTTTGCGTAATTAAACTCTCTCTTTTTAATGATCTGAGGTAAAAGATGCGTAGCCCTTTCTATTGGCCCTGCAACCAGTAAAGGAAAGAAACTCACAAAAACAGAATAATTGATAAAATCACGTTCCGGTTTAATCCTATCCTTATAAATATCTATCACATATGATAAACCATGAAAAGTATAAAAAGAAATACCTACAGGCAGAATTACTTTTAGAGTCCACATGTCCATCTTCAGCCCCATGCCTCCCATCATTTCTGCAAAAGATGCCGCAAAAAAATTAAAGTATTTAAACGCACTCAGAAAACCCAGATTAATACCTATGCTTAACCACAGCCAAAACTTTTTTGCTCCGCGAGTTTTAGCCGCTTCAATTTTAATTCCACTAAAGTAATCTAGTAGTATTGAGAAGATCAGGAGAAACAAGAACCTATAGTCCCAGCAAGCATAGAAAAAATAGCTCGATACCAATAGTAGTATGTTCTGAAGCCTTAAATTACCTCTAGCTACAAACCAATATAAAATAAAAACAACAGGTAGAAATATTGCGAAGGTGAAAGAGTTAAATAGCATAGCGTATATAGATTATACACTAAGTTAATTATACCCACAAACTCAACTGATACACATTATCTATTAAAAATACCCAATTTAAAGGCTTGTTGTGTATTAAATATCACACAATGTGTGCAACGTGTGTATAATCGTGTTGTTTTAAATCTGTTTTTCTTTCTTCCTCTTAACCAATAAGTAGCAAACATAGAGCAGTATTATCCAACCCGGAATCAATTCTACCGACATCTTCATCCCTGTTATCCACATAATCACCAAAATACCTATCAGAAACACGAGGCAGATGTAATTAGACAACGGATAAATAAACGAGGGAAACTTAGTTTTAACCTGATCCGCGTCTTTACTCCTTCTAAATTTCAAATGCGTAATACTAATCATCAACCAATTGATAATGAGTGATGATACTACCAACGACATCAAAATCTCCAGAGCCTTCTCGGGCATTAACTTGTTAACTATGATACAAATTGCAGCGAATAAGCTCGAAATTAAAATCGCATTTATAGGTACTGAGTTTTTATTCAGCTTCGATAAAAAAGAAGGTGCATTTCCTTGTTCAGCCAATCCAAACAACATCCTGCTATTGCTGTAAACACAACTGTTATAAACAGATAAAGCAGCTGTTAATACAATCACGTTAAGTACATTAGCAATGATGCTTGTAAAATAAATAGTCTTACCTAACAACGTGAACTGAAAACCTTTTAAACTCTCAAATACCATTACAAAAGGACTGCTATCAGTAGTAATGCTTTTCCACGGCGACAATGAAAACAAGATCACAAGTGCTCCTACATAGAAAATCAGGATACGGTAAATCACCTGATTGGTAGCCTTTGGAATCGTTTTTTCAGGTTGCTCTGCTTCTGCTGCCGTTATCCCAATTAACTCCAATCCACCAAACGAAAACATAATTAACGCAATAGCGGCAAATAATCCTTGAAACCCACCTTTACCATCTTCACTAAACAAGCCCTTTGCAAAAAAGCCCCCATCATTCCATAGGTTTTGTACGCTGGCCTGCTCACCACCGCTTCCGCTAACCAGTAAATAAACACCAAAAATGATCATGGCTATAATAGCTACCACCTTTATTATAGAAAACCAAAACTCTACCTCTCCATACACCTTAACCGAGGTTAGGTTTAAAGCATTAATGACTATAAAAAAGAATAAGCTCGATGACCACAGCGGTATTTCCGGCCACCAAAAGTGCACATAAATTCCAATGGCAGTTAACTCCGACATACTTACCAGGATATACAGCACCCAGTAATTCCAACCCGAAGCAAAACCTGCAAAAGAGCCCCAGTATTTATAAGCAAAGTGACTAAAGCTACCCGAAACAGGTTCTTCAACCACCATCTCGCCTAACTGGCGCATAATAAAAAAGGCAATAATACCGGCCAATGCATAGCCTAAAATTACTGAGGGTCCGGCCAATACTGCTGCCGGCCCAATGCCTAAAAATAATCCTGTTCCTATGGCTCCGCCAAGGGCGATTAACTGAATATGTCTGTTTTGCAAACCTCTTTTGAGCTTTTGCTCTTCAGGTTTTTCGCTAACTTGTTTCAATATTTATGGTATTTATTCAATTACAATGTGAGGATCACTCAAATACAATATGAGTATCACTCAAAATCTCAACAAAAGTGGGAACTTATATTGATTTGAACGATTAAAAAAGCAAATAGTTCAATCACATTATTCTAATCCATAGATTTAAGCCATACTAAAGAGAAAACGCGACGTAAGCATCACTTGATTTACCACCCCATTTAGATCCACCACAGGCGATAACAACATACTGCTTTCCATCAACGGAATATACAGCCGGCGTTGCTACACCAGGTGCAGGCAAATCGGTTTCGAAAAGTATTTTACCTGTTTTTTTATCGATAGCCCTGAATTTACCGTCAGCTGTTGCACCGATAAATATCAATCCGCCCGCAGTAACCACAGGCCCACCATAATTCTCGCGACCAGTAGTAGGTATGCCTTTCTTTTTCAGCTCCTCAAATTCGCCAAAAGGAACCTTCCACTCATACTTTCCGGTATTCAGGTTGATGGCATTTAAAGTACCCCAAGGCGGACTAATTGCCGGATACCCCTCTTTAGTCAAGAACTTATTATATCCCGTAGAACCATAAGAAGGTTTAGGTGCTTTTGCAGTTTTAGTATCTGATGGCCCTGTATATGGCTTCGCCTGTTCCGATTTAAGATCAAGAATAAAAGATGCAATTGCGTTTTTTTCTTCTTTGCTGAGGTGGTTAAACCCAGGCATCATTCGTCTTCCAGTGGATAGTAACTCCGTGAACTGAGTAAGGTTATATTTCTTATCTACACCAACAATTGATGGATAATCTCCCGCGCCTAAACGTTCTGGGCCATGGCAAACCATACAATGCTTGTTGTATAGCCCAGCTCCGGCCTCCAAATTTGTTTGTGCAGTAGTTTTTGCAGGCTCATTTTCTACAAGGTTTAATACCCAGGCCATTTCATTGGCATTTACATATAGGATATTAGATTCAGGATCAAAGGCTGGCCCACCCCATTCGCCTCCCCCATCGTATCCCGGAAAAATGATGGTTCCTTCTTTAGTTGGTGGTGTATAAATCCCCTGCGAACGATAGCTTTTAAAGCGCTTTTTAATGTCCTGCTGAGATGAATCGCTCACCAAAGTATTCAGGTCGTTTTCTGTTAATATTTGTCTTGCAAAAGGCTTAGGCAACACCGGGAATGGCTGTGTTGGCCAAAGTTTCTCGCCTATAATTGGAGTATTGGTAGCCACTTTCTTTTCTACAATAGGGAAAAGCGGTTTACCTGTAGCGCGTTCGAAAACAAAAATGAGTCCTGTTTTAGTGGTTTGCGCTACCGCATCAATCTTTTTCCCCTTCCGGGTTATGGTAGTAAGAATTGGTGGACTGGAAATGTCCATATCCCATACATCGTGGTGTACAGTTTGAAAATGCCATTTTAATTTTCCGGTAGCTGCATCAATAGCCAATACGCAATTGGCATAAAGACCTTTTCCTAAGCGGTCGCCCCCATAAAAATCATTGCTCGGATTACCTGTTCCGGCAAACAAAATGCCTCTTTTTTCATCAAGACTAAAGCCCGACCAGCTGTTGGTTGATCCCATTCTTTTGTAGGCAGTTTTATCTTCCCAGGTTTCGTAACCGGGTTCGCCGGGCATTGGAATGGTATGAAACACCCATTTTTGCTTTCCTCTTTTTACATCAAATGCGCGGATGTAACCGGGCGTTTCTTCGCCCACATAACCGCTTAAAAAGAACAGGTTTTTATAAATCATTACCGGAGAGGTTGGCGCAATAAAAATCTTGCTCTCTTCGCGGCCTAAGCCTTTTCTTAAGTCTACCCCGCCGTCTTTACCAAAACTGGAGATTAACTTGCCGGTGTTGGCATTTATGGCAAAGGCAATGGGGCCTACTGTGTAAATGATGCGTTTATCTGATCCTTCCTGCCAATAGGCTACTCCCCTGTTCATGTTTACACTGTTGCGGTGCCAGGTTTTATTTACAGTAGAATCGGCCGGATCGAAATGCCATTTTTCTTTACCCGTTGTAGCATCAACCGCAAACAGCTTTAGCTTTGGCGATACGCCGTACATTACCTTATCAACTATGATGGGATTACACTGAATTGAACCGAATTTTGTGTTGTCGTTATTTTCTGAATGGTATACCCAAGCCATCTTTAACTGGCTTACATTACCGGTATTGATCTGTTTAAGCTTTGAGTACTTAATATTTTCGCGGCTACCCCCGGTAACTTTCCAATCTTTGTATTTACCTGTTGTATCGGCATAATTGGTTACAAAGGAATTTACAGAAGTACTTACTGATCCTATTTTATCGCTTTTATAAGCCAATAATACTCCTGAAATGGCCAGCATACCTAATATATGCTTTTTACTAATTGTCATACTGAAAATATTTTCTGTTAATTTATTAAATTATCAGAAAATATGATCAAATGATTTCCGGATTCAGGTAATATTCTTATTTCATAAAAACTTAGTCGACTTTAATAGCTTGTAACGCTTTACCGTTTAAAGAAACCGTTGCCTGATCTGAAATGGTATAATGTGTTTTGGTGATATTTGGGTCCATTAAATCAAGACTACCTGAGCCGGGAATATCAAAAGCAGCCGTATTGATTTGATTTGCCGATGAGAGTACCAAACTGGTATTGCCTTGTTCCTTATTACCAATCAGTGCATTTAGTTTGTCTACTTTCAATTTATCTAAAAATGTTCTGGTGTATTTTCCCAGATCAAGTTGCATAGAATCTTGCTGGAAACCTGAAATATTAATGCTACCGGATGTGTTTGCTCTTTTTTCTTCTTCTTTATCCTTATGGTAAGCGCGACTGGTTAGCTTAACCGTATTTGGCATAATTAAAATCAACTCATTGTCCCATATCTGAAAACCGTTGTCTTTTGCTTCTTTAGTCAGGTCAATTTTTATGGTGTTCCCGTTCTTTGTCCACACCAAATTTCCTTTAAGTCTGTCTCTTAGCCATAGCCCTGCAGTTTTACCCTGCTGGATGCGGATGGTAATTCTATTGGCCGACAGTAGTTCTACTTCGTTAACATCTTTAACCTCGTTAAACGTTAAACCATAATACGGATTTTTATAATCCCCCTTTAAAAAGGATGCCTTAAGGCTAAAATTGTAGGCTGTAAGGCCAATAAATGTGGCAACCACTGCTGCTATTATAAACATTGTGCTGGTTTTCATAATTTATTTAGTTTGGTAGTTTTGTGCTTTAAAAATCTCAAATCGCTCTGCAATATCTTCTACGCTAATGCCTAGCAGATACATGCTTTTAAATAACTCCGGAAGTTCCTGCCCCAGAAAACGCTCTTTGCTGTAGTTTTTTACTTTCAATACCGCATCTGGCGCGATAAAAAAACCTATCCCCCGCTTGTTGGCAATCACCTCTTTACTTTGCAAAAACTCGTATGCTCTTACCACGGTAAGGGGGTTAACTTGCAGATCGGCGGCCAATTCACGTACTGAGGGCAGTTTTTGCTCGGGCAACCATTTCTCCAACATGATATTTTCAGTTACATAACCTGCAATCTGCATGTATATCGCTTCATTCTCTCTAAATTCCATCTTACACTTCTTTTTCTTTTAGTCTGAAATAGGTACTTATCCAAAGGATAACCGAAATCAGAATGGCTATTGTTGCTGCAATAATATAACTTGTTTTGGTGGGCTCAATATATATATTCTCTTTATTGATGATAAGACCGACCATGTTAAAGGGGATACCATCATTAACCTCTTCTTGAAATATGGAATGGAGTAAAACCGGATTAAGCAAACACAACACCGTGATAAAAACCAAAAAGCAGAATACCGTTTTTATAAAATGAAGCTTCTGAAAAAATACAGCTCCAAAAAAACAGATGGAATGTAAAATAGCGAAGACTAAAAATGATACCCAGACCTTTCTATCGGAAGAAAATACATTGATAAGCTCCATTTTTTCTTGAGCGTTTGCATTCGAAATCGTGATTATCAGGTAATCGATAGCATAAAAACAGCCTAAAAAGACCAGCTGAAATATCACATAAGAGTAAATCCAGGCCACAAGATATTTTTCGAAATGAGAAGCGGGCAGTGCTAAGGTAGATATGGATTTCTTTCTGTCGCCCAGATCGGTAAAGATCAGGCTGGTAAAAATAGTACCCGAAAAAAACAGAAAATTCACAAACATAGCCGCCTGTACAACAGCCCCCATATGCCCCTTGGTACTATAACTTATAAAACCAAGAATTAATATTAATACCCCAATTAATACACCGGTTGATATTAAATATGTTTTATACTGTTCGGCGGTGTGTTTTTTGAACAGGTTAAGAAAGCGGGTAAGGTTGAAAGTTTCGTTCATGATAGCGGTTATTTTAAAGACTCAATTACAGCAGTGTGATCATCAATTATCGCATTAAAGAGTAGCTCCATATCAACCTTATTGTTCTGTTGTTGATTGTTGATGCTAATGGTATTGTTACCAATGGAGTTTTGCGCTTTATACAATATGCCCTCCTTATTGGCATTACTTGAGTTACTGAAAAGTAAGCGGTCGCCAATATCATCTAGGCTCTTATTCAGTACAATTTCTTTTCTATGGAGGACAAGTAAGGTATCTATCAAACTATCGAGATCTCTTACCTGATGGGTAGATATAATCATACAGCGCTCATCGGTAAGTGAAGATGCCATGATTCTTCGGAACTGAACTTTTGAAGGAATATCGAGCCCGTTTGTAGGCTCATCCATTATCAGTAATGAGGTATTGGTGGCCAAACCAAAGGTGATCATTACCTTTTTCTGCTGACCAAAGGACAGCTGATTTAAATTAACATCGGGACTAACATCAAACTCGGCCAGTACTTTATAGAATTGTGCATGATCAAATTTTGGATAAAAGTGAGAGGTACGACGAACGAACCCATTGGCCGAAAGTGAAGGCAACTCCATCTCCTCCGGTATAAAAAATAATTCCTGTAAAAAAGAAGGCAGTCGCTTGGCCGCATTAAGGCCATTTACTTTGCAAGTACCCTCAGTTGGGAATACCAGCCCTGCAATATTTTTAAGTAAAGTTGATTTGCCTGCTCCGTTTTTCCCCAACAGGCCGTAGATATGGCCGGTCTCCAGATTAAGGTTCAGATTCCAAAACAGCAGTGCTTTTTTTCTGTATCCGAAACTAAGGTTTGTTAATTCGATCATAGTATTGTGAGTGAAGTAGTACTGTAATACATATGTAGTACAGTACAAATGTAAATATAGTATTTACATTTCCAAATTAATTCACAAACTATTTGAAATTAGTGGCTTAAAAGCCACTGGAAGACACTTCTAGAAACTATTTAAATGGGATTGCTTTAAACTCGAACAGCGAAACTTTTGTGTTATTGGTGCTTACTGTTACAGAAAACGCATACTCTTTTCCTTTTTCAAAGGTATGATCAGTAAGTAAACTAACATCAGTTTTACCGTACGGCTGCAATACCGGAACCCCTACACTGCCTAAACTTTTTTGCTCATTACCAATAAGGCAAGTAACTGTTAAAGAACTTTGTTTTGATGCAACCTGACCAAAGTTCTCTACTGGTATTTTTAAAGCCGTTTTGTTATTAGCAGCACTGAATATTGGTTTGCGTGCCGAAAGAATTGCCTCATTGTAGTTTAACCATGGTACGCGAGTGTATCCATAAAGTAATTTACCTGAAGAATACTTGCCGATTAGTTTTGGTGCAAATTCGTCTTTTGTTATTCCATTACCCTTCGCATCAAAGTTTACTATTAAATCCTTATTTGATTTCTCAACACTTAGAACCTTACTGCCTCTACCAAAATTAACTTCCGATGATGCTCCGAAACGCAAGGATTTAATGTCGATATCTGTTTGCGGGTTAAATCCATTTTCTGCTGTAATTTTAACCCGGATCACCTTGGTTTTTGCAGTTGGCAGCTCCTTATTAAGCATGGTTAATAAAACTCCCGGGTTCAATGGAACACTTATATTTTTTGAACTGTGGCGATCATTTGGTCCATCATCCGCTTTTGACGTATCAATTACGGCAAAGTTCGCCTGAATCGCTCTTCCGAACTTATCTTGAAAGATTTTAATCCTTTCAAATTTATACCAGTCTTCCACTCGTCCGTCTTCATGTACTGCAACACCCGGTGTGTAAGCCTCTCCGGGATCGGTAACCCAGTTTATGCCATCCTTTGAACGTTGGTAAAAGGCAATTCTACCAAGCCAATCGTTAACGATTAGATGATATTGAATGTTGTCGCGCCAGACAACAGGATCTTCGAATTCGCCCTTTACATTCGGATACACCCTCCTGTCGGTAATTTGATTGTAAGATGAAATACCTGTTTTGCTGATCCATGCTCCTCCACCTCTGCACACCATCAAATAAGAACCATCTTCCCTTTGGGCAAAGGTTAAATTAGATAATCCTTCTATGATTGGACGATCTCTGTTTTCAAAATCAAACTTCTTTAACTCCCATGGGCCATTTAAACTATTCGAAATATAGTAGCCATCAATAATATAAATTACATATCGGCCATCTTTAAGGCGAAACCCTTCGGGATTATGTCCGTGACCTATGGTATCTTTGATAACAAATGGACCAATTGAATTATTGCTTACTGTATGGTAAACAATAGAATTAGGCCACTCTGCATGACCTTTTGGAGAACTTTCGAGCCAACCACATACGTAAAGGTGATACAACTTATCATCTCCTAGAAGGATCTTTCCTCCCCAATAAGACCTTATTCTATCTTCAATACCATTATCTACATACCTTGGCAATACATTTTTAGCACCCCAGGTATCGCTACTTAACTTTCCTTCTGGCATAGGTAATATACGATCTTTAAAGCGTGCTCCCTCTACCAGCTGTTTCCACTCTTCGGGACGAGGCCTTTCGGTGATTTGAGCGATAAGGTTATAGGGTGCAAAAAAGAAAGCGCAAAGGGCAAGCTTAATAAATAGGTACTTTTTCATTTCAAGAGATATGCTAAATTCAACAACAAATAAAGCGCATTCTGAGATGCACTTTATTTGTTTCTTATCCATTCATTAAGTGATATTAACATTCGTAGATAATCCTCGACCATTTGTTTCAAAAATTCTTCAGATTGTATCAATTTATCAATAAGAGCTGAAACAGTTATTATTTTATAATAAACTTGTTCTTTAAACACACAAAGCCATTTATAAATATGAACGTTAAGAAATTAATAATCTTAGCATTTGCTTCGATTCCCTCATTGCTCTTTGCCCAAAATAGTCCCGGTAAAGCATATGTGTATAACCGCGCACCACTAACTGCGGACACCTATATTCAGCTTCCCCTTGGTAGTATAAAAGCGAAAGGCTGGTTATTGAAACAACTGGAATTGCAAAAAGATGGGGCAACCGGTCATGCTGAGGAGCTTTATCCGGAAGCTTCTAACCTTGGTGCTGAATCTGATTGGTTAGGTGGCAATGGCGAGGGTTGGGAACGCGTTCCTTATTATGTAAAAGGACTTATTGTGCTGGCTTATACATTGGATAATCCTGATTTGAAGGCAAAATCTCTGAAGTGGATAAACTGGACATTAGATCATCAGCAGGCAAATGGAGCATTTGGCCCTGCAAAAATGAACGATTGGTGGCCAAGAATGCCAATGATGTATGCTATACAAAGCTATTATGAGGCTACCGGTGATGAGCGCGTACTTGGTTTTTTTACTAAATATTTTAAGTATCAGCTAGAAAATCTGGATAAAAAACCATTAACTGAATGGAGCAAATCGAGAACTGGCGACAATATAGAATTGGTGTTGTGGTTGTACAACAGAACGGGTGAAAAATCTCTTTTAACCTTAGCAGAAAAGTTAAAATCGCAAGCTTATCCTTGGGCTGATATCTACACGAAGAATCAGTTTTATCATTATGGTGATGATTTTCACACCAAACATAGTGTGAGTGTTGGTCAGGCGCTTAAACTTCCGGCAATCTACTCTCAACTTAACAATACTCCGTTTTACAGGGATGCCACCGAAAAAGGAATTGGTAATTTAATGAGAGACCATGGACAGTCATCGGGCATTGCTTCGGGTACTGAGTTTTTGGCTGGCAGAAGTTCATTTCAGGGTACTGAAACGTGTACTGTTGTTGAATGGATGCAAAGTTTGGAAACCACAGCAAGAATAATTCATGATGCTGAAATTGGGGATAGACTAGAGAAAATTGCGTTTAACACACTCCCGGCACAGTTTAGCAGAGACATTAAATCTCATTTATATTATACGCAGCCAAACCAGATTGTATGTAAACATGGTAACTCCGGTTTCGACGAGGATTATGATGGTGGCTTACTGTTGAGTCCGTACTCGGGTATGGGATGTTGCAGGTACAACATGCACATGGGATGGCCTTATTTTGTGAAAAATAGCTGGGTTGCAACTCCTGATAAAGGTTTGGCCGTAATTGCTTATGCACCGGTTGAAGTGAATGCTTTTGTAGCTGACTCGGTTCCCGTTAAACTAAATGTGGCAACTAATTATCCGTTTGAAGAAGCCATCAGAATTAAAATAGGTTTATCAAAAACTGCCGCTTTTCCTTTAAAACTAAGGATACCGGAATGGTGTAAAAACCCGCAAATAGTTGTTAATGGGAAATCATTATCAGGTGTTAAAACTGGTCAGGTTTATACCATCAATAGAACATGGAACACCAATGATGAGGTTGTGCTTAATTTCCCAATGGAGGTAAAAGTATCAGATCAGGTGAATAAGTCGGTAACTGTAGAGCGTGGACCGCTGGTTTATGGCTTGCAAATGGACGCGAAATACAGCATCCGCAAAAAGCATCCTGTAGAAGGCTTTTTTGACTATGAGGTATCGTCGGCTTCTCCATGGAATTATGGATTGGTGATAGATCGCAATGACCTTGCGAAATCTATAAAAGTGCAAAATGCCGCGATGCCTGAGAATCCTTTTATACAAGCGACTACACCTGTTAAGTTAAAGGTTTCTGCTAAAAAAATACCTTCGTGGACTTTGGCTTATAATAAAATGCATGCTTTTGAAGTACCAAGAAGCCCGGTAGCATCAACAGAACAAACGGAAGAAATAACCCTTACTCCTTTTGGAAGTGAGAACATCAGGGTAAGTAATTTCCCCGTAATTGGTACTTCTGAAAGTGCAGGTAAGTTGTTTAAAGAGAACTTTGACAATGCGACTGTTAAAGACTGGTTATTGTATGGAGGCAGCTGGTTCATTAAAGACGGAGCAATCCATGCTGCATCTAACAAAGGTTCGTGGGGTTATGGAATACATGGCTCAAAGGCTATGGCAAGCAGTACTATGTTTAAGGATTTGAGTTATGAGGCTACAGTGCAGTTAAACTCGAAAGGTAATGCAGGATTGGTTTTTAGAGTTAGTGATGCGGTTATGGGTGCAGATCTGTACAAAGGTTATTATTTAGGAATTGATGCCGAAACCGGGGTGATACAATTGGGTAAATCATCCGATCAGAAATGGGTAGCACTCGCATCTCAGCAGGAGAAATTAGAGATTGGGAAATCGTATAAGGTTAAAATAGAAGCCAAAGGCAGCGAAATTAAAGTATACTTTAATGGGTCGGCTAAGCCGTTGTTTGCGGTAACAGATACGGAATATACAAGTGGCATGATTGGCGTTAGGGCCTATGATTCGCTAGCAAGCATTGACAATTTGACGGTTAAGGAATTGAAGTAGTAAAGAACGTTATTCTGTTAGTACAACTCGTCATTCTGCTAGTACAACTCGTCATTCTGCTAGTACAACTCGTCATTCTGAATTTATTTCAGAACCCCTCTTAAGCAGGTGTAAGAATAGCATGTGAGAGGTTCTGAAATAAATTCAGAATGACGAGCGGACTAGCACAGGGGAAGGGAGCCAAACAGAATAGCTGAAGCAGAGCCAAACAGAATAGCGGAATAACGCCCCCTACTTCTTCGATTCCCTATCATGCTCTTTTAAAAGCTTTGAAAGCAGTTTCCCTCCGCTTTCCGCTTCTCTGATATCAAAAGCGCCAAAACCCAATAGCATATCATTTAGCTTAGCACTAGAAAATTTGTTTTTTGGGTGAAAAGGAATTGGAAGACCTAGCTCTTTCATCCTTGATAATATTGGGTTCAAATCGAAACGGTCATCGAAATGGAGCCAAAAAGTGAGTCCGTGTTCCGGTACTACATAACTGATATACTCCCCAAGATAGTTCTGCAATATCATATCCAGTGCATCCCTGTTTTTTCGCGCCAATAGCCTTACATTTCTTCTATAATCTTCCAGATCACCGTTTGAGATCATATCAGCAATTCCTTTCTCTTCAATAATATCCCGATTGTCAACAGTAGGAACAAAAAAAGAATCCATCATCTTGATAAGATAACTAGACGCCACAACTATCCGCAGCGACTGCATATTAGGACGCGCTTTACTTAATGCTCCCAGATAAATTACAAACCCATCGTGATCATAACAGGTAAGTGCTTTATAAGGAACACTTCCGAGCCAGAACTCATGATCGTCATCTTCCTCAACAATACATACATTGTATTTTTTTGCCAGTGCAATTAGCCGATTACACTCTTCCGTATTTAAAGTAAAACTTTCAGGAAAGCTGCACTGGGGGCGGATATAAACAGCTTTTACTTCCCTTTCTATAAAGATCTCTTCAAGCCTTATCAAAAACCCCGGATCGCTAGATTTTAAATCTAATGCAGTTGCTCCAATATCCTGTAAAACTAAATCAATCAGAGGATCATAAATTGCAGTATTAATCACTAATTCTCCAGGGCAAACGATTACATTGAAAACTCTTTTCAGACTTTCTTCCCTTCCGTTAAAGATCCTTACTAAATCAGCATTGACTCCAAAACCTCTATGTTTATTCAAGTCATCGATAACCACGTCTTTTAAATATTTACCGGCATAGGCCTTCAGAAATTCGGATTGCGAAATCTTTGCCGTTCCAATGCGGTGTTTGTTGCAATACCTAAAGAATTTGTCTTCCGGAAAAAGAGATGGATTAGGAAAATCCGTTCCTACAAATGTAAATGATGGCAAAGACTTTTGCTTTTGATCGGGTTCTTTAAGAGTGAAATTTAGTCCCCCTGAGAATTCATCACTCAAGGTGCGATCCATATAAGATTTAGGTTCTGCTGATCGATCTGAAACAAAGGTTCCTGAACCACCTATTGTATGGATCCAGCGAGAGCCAACCAACCTGGAATAAGCTCTTCTTACTGTATTTAAACTTACATCATTGATTTCTGCCAGTGTTCGGTATGCTGGAAGTATATCTCCGGATCGCAGATTTTTAGATTGAATATTGGCGATGATAAAATCTTCAATTTGCCGACTACAGCGTTTTTTATCTAATTGAGGAATTTGCCAATTAAAGGGGTAAGAACTTTTCATTGAGATAAGGTTAATTTATAATTAAAATTCAGTTGATCAAATATATACCTGAATGTTGAAATTAAGTTAGTGATAAAAGTGAGTCCAATAAAAAAGGCCGAATTGAGTCCAAGCTATTCCGCATCGATTAGAGAACTTCGTTTAAACACGAAACACACAATTTTATTTAAGACAACAATTTAATGATTAACTGTAATAAAATATGCTGTTTAAGAAGAACGAGTTTATAACACAAGTGAGTGCATTACTTTTAATCGTGTTATCTAGTTATACGGCAATGAATAAACTCATTTATCAGGATCGGTTTGCTTTTCAATTGCAACTAATTCCCTGGAGTGTAATTACAAAAAACGCATCCCTTATTGGTATCTCAATTCCATTAATTCAATTAACAATTGCCCTTATGTTATGCTTTGGCCGTTACAGGCTATTTGGTTTATTAGGCGCATTAATTTTATTGAGTGTCTTTGAAATTTACCTCATCACCTTAATTTGGAACTATGAAAATCTCCCTTGCAGTTGTGGAGGTATATCTGCTCACTTGAATTGGACTAGCCATATTATTATAAATGCAATACTAATAACCACTTCTGCTTATGTGATCTGGAGAAATTACGGACTTAAATTATTGAACTCGGTTTACTATAAACGAAAAACATCATGAGAAGAAAAATAAACCCTCTGATAATTGCAATGATTATTGCAAATCTGTCTCCCCTCGCTTTTAAGATTTTTGACTCCCCCAATAAAACCACCGACCAATACATCTGGGTCCACTATGATAGAAATGGAGTTAAAGTTCTAAATGCCGGAATGATCAATAGCTTGGCAAAAGTTAAGAAAGATGTATTCTGCATTGAAAAAGAATAAACAATATAGCTTTTGGAGTTAGTGAATGAAATCAAACCACAATGTTCCTTTAATTAATTCTCCATTAGTCTTATTTTTCTTGCTTTGAGGCCCCATCACCTCCGCAGCTTGGAATTTAGTGCCTATAGGACTAATTGTATTTAAGAATCCTATGCTCCCTTCAGGGAAAGCAGGCTCAACATTATTATTTTTAAGTGCATCTTTCTCCCTTCCCGGATGTAGCATTTGCAAATACATATTTTTATCGGTGGTGTAAACAGTAAATGGCGATTCTTTGTTCTCTATCACCACCCAATTCACCTCGGCATGGTAGCCTTTAAACTCCGGATAGCCAAATGTCTCGCCTGTAATTGCATTGTTATAGGCTTTATGCCAAACGCCAAATTGCTGTCCCTTTAGTCTATTTTTCCAGACTTTATATGGCCCTCTGCCAAGCCATTTCATTCCGGTAATCTTTTCTTCAGGATAATTAAAGGTAATACCTGTAAAGTCAACATCGCCTTGTTGACTATGCTGATATTCGAGTTTAACCGGTTGCCCTGGTGTAAATATCCATTTCACATGCAATGCCCCTTGACCTTGATAGTCGGCCTCAACTATGTATCCGCCTTTTGAAGCTTTATGTGTAAACGCCTTAAGTTCGGTATTTACTCCTGCCAAGACAGGTCCATCAGATAAAGAAATAGTCCCTTTAGGCTTAACTACTTTTTGGATGTATCCCGTAGACTTGTCAAAATAATAGCTGATACCATCGCTCTTTACAATAAGAGATTGATCGGTTTCTTCAGCTTTAATGGCCGATTTACCTTTTAAAGAAACCATTTTACCGGCAATAGCAGAAGGCTCACTTATAGACCAACTCCAGGTAAATATTTCATTCTTATCAGGGCCATAAGCGGTAAGATAAAGCGCATCATTCTTTGACCATGTTGCAGGTAGAGCTAAGTTTAGCGTACCTTTTTCGCCTGGTTTAACATTAAGCACGGCTGGTACCCCTGTAGCTTTTACAATAGCAGCTGTAGCTTTATCGTTTGCCAATGGGAATTTAACTAGTTTCCACTTGAATGTACATTGATTTAGGTTGGTAAAGGCATACCTGTTCTCGACAGGTATTTTGCCATTGAAGCTTTCGTCAATAGGTTTGGGATCTATATATACTGGCGACCAAATCTCTTTAATGGTATAAAAACTGGCTTCCTTTTCCCTATGCGGGCCAACAATACCATCAGCTCCATGATTACCATCAGAATCATACACCCCATTTTTATCGGTACGAATAACAGCTTCATCTAAAAATGCCCAGATAAAGCCACCTGCATTGTGGGGATGTTTCATCATCATGCTCCAAAAGTCATCAAGTGCAGCCCCTGCCCCGCCGTCATAAAGCCCATGCATAAACTCTGTAGGAAAGAAAACATCTTCCTCTGTAGCTACTGATTTAACTATATAATCGTAATCAGGATAGTGCTTGGTATTGGTGCCATTGAACTTTTCCCAGGGATGAATAACAGTACGTTTTTGAGGATCGTATAAAGCATAATCATTGTCTAAACCTCTGTTCCAGCCACCCTCGTTGCCATTGTCCCACATTACAACAGAAGGATGATTTACGTCGCGTATTACTAGTTCCTTAACCAGTTTACGACCAACAACCGTATCATACTTTGCCTGCCAACCGGTTAATTCATCCAAAACATATAAGCCTAAGGAATCACATACATGCAGGAAATCTGCATCAGGTGGATAATGCGACATACGTACCGCATTCATGTTCATCTGTTTCATCAGCTTAACATCCAATAGGTGAATATCATGACTCAGCGTACGTCCTGTTTCCGGCCAAAAGCTATGGCGGTTACTCCCCTTCATCACTATCTTAGCTCCATTTACATAAAACCCATCATTTCTTCTTAACTCAACGGTACGGAAGCCAAACTTCTGTTTAACCTGATGAATGATGTTTTCTTTATTTTTTATACTAACTACTACCTGATACAGGTTTGGAAATTCAGCACTCCACAACAAAGGGTTATCAAGGTTAGTTTTTAGCTCTAAATGTTCTGCCGCTGTATTTGCTTTAATAGTAAAAGGTTTACCTACATTTTCTCCATTTATCTTTTGTACCTGACCTTCGATAACTTCATCGCCTTTTAAGTTCTGAGTATAAACTTCTGCCAGAAAAGAACCGTCTGCTTTAGCATCTATAGCCATCCTATCGATAAAGGTTTCAGGAACTATCTCCAGATAAACCGGCCTGAAAATACCGCCAAATATCCAGAAGTCGCTCTTACGTTCTGCATTATTAACCGAGGCATTTTCTGAGGTTTTGCTAACCGTGACCTCTAGCAGGTTTTTTCCATTGGGTTTAATTAAAGTAGTAATATCATATTTAAAGCGATAAAAACCACCTTGATGTATTGGCCCGGCTTGTTGACCATTAACCATCACTTTGGTATCGGTCATAGCCCCCTCAAAAACAATAAATACCTTTTTGGCCTTTACATTATCTAATAAGAACTCATGTTTATAAAGCCCTTGTTCATTGGCTTTTACTTTATCGTGGCCATAATTGTAGCTTCCAAAACCTTGTAGTTCCCAGTTTGAGGGTACCGCTATTTTTGTCCAGGCGCCGCTTTTTCTTCCTTCTGTACAATAAAAGTCCCACTGAACGGTATGGTCTTTATCTGTTCCAGACAAATATTTAGTAATCGTTCCCTGCGAAAATGCACTAAAACAAATAAGCGAGAACAATAATTGAAGGAATACTCTTTTCATAAACACCATATTAACAGAGGGATAATTCTTAAAGGAAAATTAATTCTTATAAATATTGGCAGAATAATCTGAGGATGGAAATTTGATTTTAATATATCATTAATGTTACTTCTTTTCCAATATAAAAACGCTCTTTACCGCTGGTAGTGATAAGGATAACTCAGTATAATCTAACCCCTTATATTTGATATGAGCAACTCCTGTCGCACTCATTTTTTTACCTGTATACGGATCCCATATCTCTGGTATAATCTTACCTCTTAATGCCACTTTGGTATTTATAACATCGTCAGAAGAGTTTGCAAAATAATAGATATTCCTTTGATCTTTAACCTTGTGCAGATAAGACAGAGCTCCATTACCACTACTTGGCCCGAGGTTATTGTCCCACTTAACATCGGGAGCAATACCCATTTCCGCTAAAGCATCTGAAATATTTCTATCATTTACTTCAGGAATAAACAAGGCCATTCCACCCTTTGCATTGGTCTGAATTTTTGAGTCAGCTGGTTTTTCATAATCAGAACCGAATACTGCTTTTAGCGTTTTCACGACTAACCAGTCCATACCAAACTCCGCAGATTTGCTTGGCAGAGTACCCGTTGCAAGTACCTTTCCTCCCTGATCGTAGAATTCCTTTATTTTCTTTAGCGCATGATAAGAAACTACTTTGCCTGAGGGCAATATGATTACACTATATTTTTGTTGATTAGTCTTATTGTTCAACTCGATTTTATCGCCTTTAATTTGATATTGATTACCTGCAAATAGTTCAGGGTGAATAAAGGTAAAGTCGCGATGAACCTGATTAGTCAGTATATCGCTTAAACTAAGATAGTCTGTTTTAGGTGGTGCAAATTTCCCCCAGCCCGGATTGTCCTTTGCCTGAAAATGATAAAATCCCTCTAAAGCGGCTATAGGATAGATAATCCCAATCTCTGAAACATCCCGTCCTCCACGCAATAAAGTGCCCGTTCTTGCAGCAAAATCATTATAATCGTTAAGTCCCGGAGCTATTTTAGTGCTATAAGGTGAAATTAGCGGTGGAATTCTCACAGACTGAGACTTTACATCATACCACATTCCATGAGGAATGAGGGTATTGACGCCCCTCACAAAGATTTCCATCGCAGTGCGATACATCATTTTCAGATCAAACTTATCTTCCATAAAGGCACCGTAAATCTCGGCGGCTACCTCTGGTCTGTCGTAGGCCACTGCCGCTGAGCTAACCAATTTATAACCTGCCCTTCCGTGCCCCTGATAAAAGATGGCATCCATGGTAGGAATGTGATTGTACCTATAGAATTTAAAGATGTCTAAATTCATATCAACAGGCTGAATCTCGTAGTTGCCGGGAGGATGTCCTGAGGTTTTTAAGCCATGCTTATCTGCCCATTCGCCTATAATTTTAGGAAAGCCTTCAGCCAGTAATTCAGCACGTGTATTGAATAAAGCTACACGTGCGGCTTCTGTTTGTGGTCCAATATCCTCCCATAAAGCCGGATAAAACACTGAAGGGTCTTGACCATATATTTCTTGAAATTTCTTATTGAAGCCCAAGGTCCAGGCACGCTCCATGGTTACGTAACCAACATCATCATAGAAAGTTTGCTGAATTACATTGCCAAAATAATTACTGAATCTACCGGCATACTGATCGTAAGTTAAGCTCACAAATTTATGAACAGCGTCAGGATCCATGTAGTCAACAATCTTATCTACATTTAATTTACAGGTAAAAAACATGATCTTCCAACTACCTTCAGGCACTTTCCAAATCAGTTTACCTTCTTTTACCATTGCAGAGAGGTTTATTCTTTCTTTGCTGCTTACATTCATGGCAACTGTAGCCATTGCAACTCCCTTTGGCAGTGGAAGTACTATTTGCCTGGAGCCTGTTACTGTGGTATCTGTTTTTTCAAGTATTTTACGCGTTGCTTCAGGGTATTTTTGTTGCAATGCCCCGCCTGCCGAACCGCTTGGGAAATCTACATCATCATAAAGAATAACTTTAATGCCATTAGATTTTGCTGCCTTTAATATATCCTGATAGCGACTAAAATACTCTTCAGTCAGGTAGGTAGGGCTCATACCCGGAGAAGGTAGTCCTGTAGGATGTTGTGCTCCTGCAGTTACCGGCAAAACAGCTACACCACCAAATCCGCTTTTCGCTGCATCTGCAACCTGGCGGTTAATTTCTTGTGTAGTAAGCTGACCGTTTAAATGCCAGAATGGAATAGGTTTATGAAGAGTGGATGGATTTTTGAATTCATTCCATAAGTTGTTTCTCTGGGCAAGGGACGTTAACCCTACGGCGCAACTGCACAGTAATGTTAATACAAATTTGACTTTATACATTTAAGGGGTAATATTCGGTTTCGTATTTGTAAAACAAATATATCGATTCCATATCGCCCACTGTCACGTGCTATCCTGTACGTTTTTTGTTGGGACAATTGTATAATTGCGCGTCCCTATTTAATCGATCGTCATCCTGAATTCGTCATGCCAGCGAAGGCCGGTATCAGGACCTCTCAAGAGAAAGAAACCCTTGCTAGTGCGAGGTCCTGAAATAAATTCAGGATGACGACACTAATTTGTTTAAACCTTTTTAGGCGGAAGATCAAAAGCAACGGCCTCATGTTCAAAATGGCCGTTATGTGATCCATCACAAAATGGTTTATTTTTTGAAAGCCCGCAGCGACAAATTGATAGTGTAGTTCTACCTTGTAATCCGTACACTTCACCATTTCTGTCGACGATCTCAAAATCGCCTTCTATCTTCACCGACCCGTTATTATTAATTGTAAGTTTCGTCTTTGACATGTATTCTTAATTTTGGTCAAAGCTAAAACAAAGTACATAGACACAGAAAGATCATTTCAATTTAGAAACGTTCTCTTCTTAATCCATAGCCGGTATACCCATTTCTGCCCATTCTTCTTTAGAAGGCCCATACAAACCAGGAACAGGCAATCCAAGCATACGCATAATCACTGTCATTTGACCGCGGTGATGACTCTGATGAGCAACCAATATCCTTAATATTTTACCTTTCTCCCAAGAATCGCCATACATTGGCACCTTTTCCACTAATGATGAATCTGTCCATCTTAATTGAACCGCTCTGCTAAGCAATATGCTGTAGTTACTATAAGCCTCTACCAAAGCTTCCATGCTCTCTGGGGCTTGTTCGTGTTCTAAAGCATCCTGATCCAGCAAACCTGCCCGGGTTCCCATCTCTGTAATCGTTTGAGTTAGATGCCAGGCAAGTCTTTGTAAAGAGCGCACATTTTCATGAATTTTCTCTTTAGAGGTTTCTAATGTAATTAAGGAAAAAATCTTAGTTGTCGCTTCAGATTCGTACTTCCAATCGGCTAAAAAATCATTAATACTACGGTACATTTAACTTTATCTTGTTGTTCTAAATTACTATTCTCGTCAAGTTCTGCTGAGAAAACGAATATAGTAAAACTAAATACCTCTCATCCCTATTATTTCTGATACACGCGTACATAATCGACTTCAAAACGATTAGGGAATTTAGTATCCCTCAATTCACCACCGTTCATACCGCCCATTGCAAGATTTAGCAACATATAATGCGGTTGCATAAATGGATTGGTATTGCTGCTATCTTTATTATACAAGCTCGCCATATCTACTTTAATTAAAAGCTGATCATCTACGAATAGAGAAATGTATTGCGGTGTCCAATCCATGCGCCAAATATGAAACTTTGAGGCCCACTTGGCACCCCCAAATTCATCAATTGATTTAGTATTACTGTGCCATTCAGCATTGTACTTTTTCTGGGTGCCTACTGCTATATTTGCCAATATCTTGCCTTTATAGTATTCCATAATATCAATTTCACCGTTAGATGGCCATTCTCCAGATACTCCCAGCGTCCACCAAGCAGGCCAAAGTCCAGAGCTCACATCAATCTTTCCTCTCATTACAAATCGCCCATATTGCCAGCTAGACTTGCCAGCAGTATTGATACTTGATGAAGTGTATTGGATATTTTCGCGACTGCTTCTCCAGTCATTACTTCCCTTTATAAATCCGGGATTTGGCTTATTCTCTTTTCTTGCTTCAATGACCAACTTACCATTTTCGCGCCATGCATTATCTGCCTGATACCATTGTAGCTCTTCATTCCGAACAAACCCCTGTTCAAACCTCCAACTTGATGAATCTGGCTTACCATTGCCATCAAACTCATCCGCCCAAACCAATTTGTAGCCATCTTTCAAATAAATAGATTCAGCATTATTCTTCTGAGCGAATAAATTAGTGAAAGGCATAACAGCAATCAAAAGAAGGAAACCATTTAACTTAAATATTCTCATTTTCGAACACAATTTATAAAAATATACGCCTATTACACAAACAAATAAATACTAATAACACAAAATACAGACTTCCTTCAGAATTATCTATTATTTTAGAGGCTAAATTTCAAGGAAAAACCATTTAAAGGGACGTAGCGCACAATTTTTAAGACAATCATAACCAAATTAGTCTTTCCGTGCTCTTATTAACACAAATTTAAGATGCCTAAATCTTTTTACAACGATTACCCGTTCTCATTTCAATCCGGAAACCCTAACCAAGGCCTACAACCTCATCAATTAGTTATTGAGGTAATGGATATTATGCTAAAAAACCGGAAGTTTTCATATCCCATTTACTCAGATGGGTATTGTTACGGCGTTGTTCACTTTCAAGACCTGATCAGTTTCCTCCTTGAAAAACAACATGGTAAGGAATACCTCTTTCATAAACTAAATTATGAGATCAAGAATGCAATTGTCGTTTTAAAACGAGTTAAAAAGCCATACATCACAGGAATTAATTTAATACCCTTTATTCAAAAAATGTATGCACTCATGAACAACAACCTAAATCCACTTATTAACTATCAAATATTAGAGCTGCTTGCATCACCGAATACCCCTACAGCTATTTATACCGGCAGTGATATCAAAATTGAAATAGCCGATGACAGAATGATTGGCTTTTGGGGAAAAGACAGAACTGTCATCGGTAAATCAATGGAAAAAGCAATTCCAGAACTAAAAGGACAACCTTTTATCGGATTATTACAAACCGTGTGGAAAACTGGAATTACATATGAAGCTAAAGATACCATGGCTATCCTGAAAGTGAACGAAGAGATACAGGAATTCTACTTTGATTTCACTTACCGTGCTATCAAAGGCGATTCCGGAGAGATGAAATGTATACTCCATTCAGCAGAAGATGTTACTGAAAAAGTCCAAAGGTTAAAGTCAGTATATGTAAAGTAAATGTATTTTACTTATTAAATCCCCTGTTTAACCCTATTAGTTTCACTTTCATCCGTATTTCTGACAGCTTTATTTCCTTTACTATTTCCAAAACGATAAAGAATAGTGATCCTTGCTTTTCTATTGTCATTATATCGAGTACTAAACTGATTAACCCCGTTAACCGTACCCTTATATTTTTGCTGACTTGTTTTAAAAACATCTGATATGTTAACTGCAAGTGTTAATTTTCTATCCATAACCATTGCCCTAAAACTTAAATCGGCAGCATAATAAGCCTCACTGATCAAGCGATTATATACCTCAGGAAACTGATACCAAAAAGTAGCATTAGCCATTAAGGTCTTCTTGGTATTTAAAGTAAAAGTATTATTGGTAGAAACATATCCACTCAATTGCTTTAAGGTTCCTTCAGCAATTGCCCCATTTGATTTAGATCTGTTTAAATAAATATTAAACTGATTGTTGTTCTCCCACCAACTCACTTTATTGAATGTAATAGTTTCACTTAAGCCTACGGTAACAGTATTAGCATAATTTCGTATTACCTGAGATTGAATATTATTTTGAGCGTCAAAAAAATCAAGTAAGCTAAATCCATTAGAAACAAAATTGGAGTAAACAGAGGTACTCAGCCAATCTTTATAATTGTAATTCAACTCAAAGTTGTTACTAAAGGATGGCTTCAGATAAGGATTTCCTTCTTCGTAGACATTAACAGCACTATATAACCGAGCTGGATTAAGTAAACTGTAATCAGGGCGATTGATTCTTCTGCCGTATGTAAATGATAGATTATTGTTTTCATTCAAAATATGCTGCAGGTAAAAAGTAGGAAACAATTGGAAGTAATTATTTTTTGCTGACTCTGTTTGCACCGAAGAATTACCGATAGTTTGCGTAGTCTCTATTCTTAAACCCAATTTTACATTCCATTTACCGATCTCCTTATCTGCACTAGCATATAATGACTGAGTGTTTTCGGAATAATCAAATACATTATTATTAAGAACACTTACATTGGCTGTTTTCTCGTACATCAGGCTATTTTTACTTTTGATATTAGAAAGTTTAGCCCCAAGCTCCAGATCGGCAAATTTATAGGGTAATTTTAAATCAAGTTTATTTGTAAATATGTCAATATGCTCATTTTCAGATAACCCAACTGGCTTATAGCTATTCAACAATTCATGCTTGTCATTATAGCTACTACTTTGAAACCGGTTATCATCTTCCGTCCCATATCTAAAATAGTTAGAAGCAAATTCTATCTTTTTACCAGAGGTATCAATTTTATGGTCTAAATAAATTTCGACATTTCTAAGCGTGTACTCCAATTTATCGTTGCCAATATTAAGCAAAGTAGAGTCTAAACGACGACCAGGTTGAGTATAAAACCTCCCGTTTTCATCCAGATCAACCTTATAATTACGCACCCCCTGCACGTACTTAACCCCCACAGTTGTTTTTTCACTTAAATCGTAATCTACCCTTACATCCCCTCTCATTCCTTTCCATTTCATTAGGCTTGTCGACTGTCGTTCCCATAAACTCTTTGGTGTAGAAAACTCAGCGGTTGCATTTGATAACGATTCAGAATAAACTCCGGTCAGGTTGCTGCTAATATGAAGCTTGTCAAGGTTGTAATTAAAAACCCCTGTTAAACCAAGCAGGTATCTACTTGATATAACAGCACCGGTATTGATTAAACCATTAAAACCTTGTGTCAGATTTTTCTTTAACACAATGTTAATTAGGCCGGAGTTCCCATCTGCTTCATAACGGGCGGAAGGATTAGTGATGATTTCAATTCTTTTAATATTGGTAGATGGAATTGACTTCACATAGTTGATCAAATCAATACCTGAAAGCTGCACAAGCCTATCATTTACCATAATTTTGACACTATTTTTTCCGACAATGTTAATGCCATCATCATTTACACGAACACCAGGTGCTTTATTTAATGCATCCACCCCATCTCCTCCGATAGCCGACAGACTATTTTCTACATTAAACAAAATTCGGTCTGTTTTACGCTCTATAAGCGGAGCCTTAGAATAGATACTCACTTGCTTTAGCTGTTTACCCTCATTAGTTAACCTAATAAGCAAAGCTGTATCTTGATTTAGAGCATCTGGTAAATCTATAGATGTAGATTCAAAACCAATGGCGCTAATGATTAGCTCACGTTGTAATGCTTGCTTTGCATTAATTAAAAAAAGACCTGTACTATCTGTAATAGTGGTCTGCATAATGGATTTGTCTGACTTTTGCTGAAGAACGATGCTGGCAGAAACTACCGGTCGGCTGTTTTCATCAATTACTTTTCCTTTTACTAAATGTTGTCCGGAAGAAGTTAATACTGCTAAAATTAAGAGGATAGTAAATAGATTTCTTTTCAATTGAGTAAGTTTTAGTTTTACTCATGATGATTATTCCTCAACTATTCCATAACAATATAGAAATTTAATGTAATAATAAGTTAGACAATAAAATTCTAAGCAAAATTGCTATATTGTTTTTTTAAGGATCATAAAAAACAATCCTCAATCGATAAATATAATATATGTTAATAATCAATAATTTCGAAGAGTATCAATCGCATTTAGGTAAAGAATTAGGTGTTTCTAATTGGCATACAATAGATCAACAACAGATTAATAAATTCGCTGATGCGACATTGGATCACCAATGGATTCATGTAGATGAAGAAAAAGCTAAAAGTGAAGGGCCTTTTAAAACGACCATTGCACATGGATATTTAACCTTATCACTAATTCCATATTTGTGGAAGCAAATTGCAGATGTTCGAAACATCAAAATGGAAATAAACTATGGCATAGAGAATTTCAAATTTGGTCAGGCAGTACTGGTAGACAGTGAGGTTCAACTAAAAGCCAAGCTTAATTCGATAGCAAATTTAAGAGGAGTTACCAAAGTTACTATTGAGGCTACTCTTGTTATTAAAGACCAGCCAAAACCTGCTTACACAGGGAACGTAGTTTTCCTATATCATTTCATTTAACAACAAGAAGCTAAAGCCCATACAGAAGGTCTAATAGAAATCGTAGCACCTTAACCCGTTAAAATGGTTATAACCGGAACTGTTTGGAAAATATTTTTCGTACCCAATACTTGCCTCAGTAGTACCGCTTGTATTGGTATAGTTGATTTTTGAAATCGTGGCGTCGTGGCTTATACCTAACCTTAGCTTTTCCCCATTCCGATTACCTTTAAAAAGATCAAAAATCAAAGAGAGAACAACTGCATCGGGCCCGTTTTGTGGCCCGGTTCTATACCACAGACCTGTATTTAAACCTTTGTATTTAAATTGAGCTCCCATACTTAAATTACTACTACTTGCCTGTCTATAGTATACTACTGAAGGAATTATAGAAGCGCCTTCGTCTTGATTATAATCAAAATACGGAGTTAAGGGGATCTTGAAACTGGCATTTACAGTAATTCTCATTGGAAGCTTGGCCTGTGTTCCGCTAAAGGACTCATCAGGTCTGTTGAGATGATGTATTGCAGTACCTAGCATAAAATTACGGTAAACAAGGTTTACTCCTGTGGCTGCGTCAAAGAAAAACTTATTGGAAATATCAGGTGGTTTGGCAGCAGAAATCGTCCCTGGAATGTACCCTAAGCGAGGATCAATCTGATCAGAAAAGACCAGCTTATTCCAATCTATGCTTCTATTGGTAAAACCGGCTTGTATACCAAAAGACAAAACAAAATCATCTCCACCAACACTATATGAATACGTAGCTGCCGCGTTGTTTTTAACTAAATACGCAGTACCCTCACTGGAGCGATTAAAAATCAAGCCTACTCCACCCGGAAATTTAGCAATATTTAAATCCGCAGAAGCTGAAATATAGGACAGATCACCAGTTAAGCCAGACCATTGATTTCTATAAATAAGGTTCATTCTAATATCCCCTTCGAACTGACCTGTTAGCGAAGGATTTAGATATATAGGCTGGTTAAAAAACTGCGAATAGATATGATCTTGTGCAGAAGCATATCCAATACCTATAAAGGTTAGCAAAATCAATAAAATCTTTAGTGTCTTTGCCATGTTATCTGATTAAATATACTGGTCCTGTTCGTTTTGGCACGCTATTATCGTATGTCATACCTTTCCATTGTGATCCGTTGATAAATTCGACATCAATTTTCCAATAATAGACGGATTGCGGTAATTCACTATTACGGTATCTTCCATCCCAACCTTCCAGAGGATGCCCATCTTCAAGCTTTGTTGTTTCCCATACGAGTTGTCCCCATTTGTTAAAAACCGACATCCTCCACGATTTAATACCTGAGCCCTTGGCTTTAAATTGCCGAAGTTCGTTACTCTCACTGCCGGGTATAAACGAGTTTGGTACAAATAGATATCCGGGTACTCCGGTAATTCTTACCTCCTTAATTGAAGTTGTGAAGCAACCACTCTGATTGATAACTTTTAAGGTTACTTTATACAATCCTGTATCCGGATAAGTATGTTTCGGATTTTTATCAATTGATGTTATGCCATCTCCAAAATCCCATAGCCATTGAGTAGGGTTATTAGTACTCTCATCTATAAAGTTAAATGTATAAGAAGGAATGCTGATTACCACACCAGGATCTACAGAGAACTGTGCAATTGGAGGTTGTGTAATTTTGATATAATCACTTTGCGTAAGCGTATTTGAGCAATTTAAACTGTTTGTTGCAGTTAGTGTAACAGCATAAGATGAAAGAGCCCCATCATACACATGTGTAGGTTCGAATTCAGTAGAAGTTGTTCCATCTCCAAAATCCCAGACATAAGATATTCCACCAGTGGTCAGGTTACTGAATTTCACCTCAAGACCTGGACAGCCTATGGTTTTATCTGCTGTAAAGCCAATTATCGGTTGTTCAAGTACAGTGATTGTCTCTGTTGTTGTAGTATCAGAACAGCCATTTGATGCGGTAAGCACAACTGTGTATGTTCCTGGATTTTTAAATGTGTATTGTACAACCTCTGGGGCCGATCTGGTTACCCTGCTCCCGCCGTCTCCAAAATCATATTTAAATAAATTAGCTCCTTTAGAATTGTTATAAAAATTAACAAGAAATGGTGCACAGCCAACTTTCTCAGTACTGTTTACCACAAGCTCAGGCAAAACGGTATTGGCAGAAACTTGAATGGTGTAGCTACTTTCCTGACTACCACATTCATTCTCGGCTCGCATTTTCACCGTATAATTTTTTATTGATCCAGTTACATAAACATGTTCTACTGGTAGTTTATCTGTTTTAGTAAGAAAAGTACCATCTCCAAAATCATAATAGTAAGTGTTTGTACCCCCAGGAGAAGTATTGCTAAAGGTTACTTTCATCGGGGAGCAACCAACCGTTTTATCTGGCGAGAAAACAGAAATTGGTTGGGCTTTAACAAAAACAGAGGAAGTAAACACACTAGTTCCGCAAGGGGAAGTTACAGTTAAGGTAGTTACATAAGTAGTGTCCTTTCCTAGTGGATGTGACTGATAAGTAATTGGAGTAGGCATCACTAAAGAAGAAGTTATGCCGTTCCCGAAGTCCCATTTAAAGTCTGCATCAACAAGAGAAGTGGAAGTATTTTCAAAACTAACTTGTAGTGGGCCACATCCTTCAGACTTATCCTGCTTAAACGAAGCTGTGATGCTTTGTCGGGTTGAAAATTTATGAGACATTTCATCAGCTTTACATCCCTGTTTACTGGTAACTACCAACTTAATAATAACCGACTCATTGTCGTTTGTAATTTTATAACCTGGAAAATCAGCGCCTCGCCCAATTTCAACTTCATTTGCGTACCAGATGTAAAGATCATTTCGGTCTACTTCAACAATCGCTTTTACAATTTGATTGTCAATATTAAATGGTGCGCATCCTTTATCAGATGTGAATGTAAAACTGGCAATAGCATCGGGCTTAACCGTAATGTTTACGCTATTACTAACGTTTGCCAAACTACCTGAACAAGGTCCGCTGCTTGCCAGTCTTCTATACATTGTAGATGCAGTTAAAGCACCTGGAGCATATGTAGGTTTTATTTCTCCTTGTATTTCTACCCAATTAACCCCATTGTCTGTGCTTTGCTCCCAGCTATAGGTATAATTTAAGTTATCACCACCGGTAGGTCTAGGTCCTGTTATTGGTGCGGGGATGGTGCCCGAACAAATGATTTGGTCTGTCCCAATTTTATTGCCTGCAATCGGTGGCAAAGCAATTAGATTTACCTCATTACTTACCGATTCACAAGCGCCCCCAGAAACAATACGCCTGAATGATGAACTAGCAGTAACGGTGAAAGTCAAATCCTTACTAGTTGCACCGGGAATAGTTGTCCAGGTACCACTTGGGTTTGTACTTACCTCCCATCTGTAAATGTATGGAGGCTTGCCTCCAAGGGGTACATCGCCAATAATTGTAACCTGTTTCCCGGAGCATACCGTTGTTCCTGATTGGTTGGTGATGGCATTTACGAGAGATTCCAGGTTATCAATTATCACATCATCAGTACTAGAACACAAACTTACCGCTGTAATTGTCCAGGTAAAAACATATTGCTGACCAGGAATAATCGCAGTTACAGCACTATTGTAAGCAGTAGCGTCTGCAATTACAGGCCCTGCGGGCGATACTGTCCATATACCTGTTTCGTTAGCCCCGGGTGCATTACCACTTAAAGTAAAGTCCCGTTGGTTACAAATTGATTGATCAGCACCTGCATTGGCCACCGTAATTGTAGGATGCACTTTAACGACAACGGTTTTTGGGGTACCCGGGCAGCCATTAGTTATAGGTGTAATCTTATAGGTAACACTTCCCTCGGTTGCCCCACTGTTGATTAATATATCGTTAATTGTAGTAACAGACAAGGGAACACTCTGATTGGTGTTGCCTGTAATCCCGATTGCAGTACTTGTCCAAACATACATGGTATTGCTATTTCCTAAATTTGAACTCAATGTGATGCCTGATGGATTTCCGGTACATACGGTTGCCTTTGCTACTGTGGCTGTTAAAATTGGATTAGGGGCAACTGTTACTGTTAAAACAAATGGCTCGCCATCGCATCCATCTTTTTGAGGGATAATGGTATAAACAACCACTGCATTGTTTGTTGCATTAGTATTGGTGATTACATCGGTAATGTTTCCGGTTCCTGTTGCTCTAAAACCAGTAGCCAAACCATCATTATTTATTGCCGTCCATTTAAATGCACTCCCGGCTACAGTAGATGTTGGAATAAAACCTACTGGATTTCCGGTACAAATAGCCTTAGTATTATCTGTATTGGTTAATTTATTTTCTGGAAGGATGACAATATCTAATTGCTTTAAAACGACAGCACAATCACCTGGCAATCCAGTATTAACCCTTAAAAATATGGCGGCTTTTCCGGCACTACGTTCTGTTGCAGTTGGCGTGTAGGTAGTAGTAAGACTAGCAGGATTTGAAAAACCAACATTATTGGTTCCATTATCCCATGTAAACGAATCAAAACTTCCTGAAATTGCCCCGGTTAAACCTACAGATGCTTTGTTACAAATGGGGTTTGAACTTGCAACAATAGTTAAAACTGGAGCAGCTGTAAATGTTAGCTTTTGCGTACTGCTAACTGTACCACAATTATTTTTATGAGTTACCTTAACTGTATAGGTACCAAAATTAGCAAAATTAATAGTTGGATATTGGCTGTTTGCCGTACTTGGAGCTACAAAAGTGTAGGCACCAGTTCCTATAACTTCCCATGTGTAGGTATCTGAGGGTCCCTCAGCTGTTCCAGTGATAACTGTTTTTGTATCCGTTGCATTAGGGCCAAATACAAAGTCCCCCTTCTGGCAAAGTTTTATATCTGGAGATAAGGTTACCTGCGGCTCTGCATTCACAACAACTTTCTGTGCTGGTGTAATTTCCTCGCAAGTTCCAGTTTTTACACTGAGCGTGATATTGTATATTCCTGATTTACTAAATTTAAACTGTGGAGTAACGCTAGAGTTACCGGTTCCTGCCAAGTAAGATACTCCATCTGCCGGCACCACATTCCAGTTATAAACCGGTGTCGACGGACACGACGTCTTATCTAAAACTGAAGTGTTGTCTGGGGTAAGTGTTCCTGATGTTAAACAAATCAGTCTACTGGGTAAAGTAAAATTAGGCTTTGGCCGTTCCTGCACACAAATTTCTAGCTCCAGATCATCGGCCTGGCAACTACCTTCACTTATTGAGGAAAGGCGTATTTTATATTTTTTGGCAACAGTAAACTTATGAACCAAACTATAAGTAATTGGTTTAGATGAAGCAACAAGAACACCATCCACATACCAATTGTACTTAACATCATTTGGTGCACAGCCCAAAGAATTGGTATTTATTGCTTCTCCGGGTAAAGACCGATTATCAAAAATGATATCGTCATTTATACAGGCTATTGGAGGAAAGGAAAACAAATTCTCTGGCCTGGAAACTACCCTGGCTGGGGTAGACAAGGGTGAGCCAATGGCACCACAAAATGGGCTTATCACACCCACATTAACACCAAAAGCATTATAGACAATTTGGGTTCCTGATCGGTACGACAAGCCACAGGAAGACTTTGTATAAGTATGACTTACCCGGTCATTGTTTTGCCTGATGTCACAATAGGTGTAATCGTTAAACGTCCCGTCTCCCCAATCAATCTTATAAGTGTTACCTGGAAAATTTACACCTATACCACGATCAGAAGCATCAACACGGTATTCGAATGCACCAACGGGAAAACATACCGTATTTCCACTTGTTGTAGTAAATGCAGTTACAGCAAGGTTGTTAATCAAAAAATATGCTTGAGTTCCTATTGTTCCGTCGGGCATTGTTGCTTTTACAAATAAGGTATAATGAGCAAGTGAAGCAGTAAATGATTTTGCTTCTCCAATAGAACTAAACACTATTGCTTGAAGTGCTGCTCCAGGATTCAATTCATTCTTGAAAGTTACAGTTACATTTCCTATACTCGATTCGTTGTCAAAGGCAAACGCTTTCGTTGGCGTGTTCTCATCGGTATTACAAGTTCCAAAGGTTACTGGATTTATGCTCGCTTTAGAACTAGAATTTAGCGCAGCGGTTACTTTTCCTCCTGCCTTTATTTCAAAAGGACCAGAATCTAAGGAGGTAAGCACAGGTGAAGTTGATTTTACCCTAAGTTTATATCCTGTTCCAATGGGTGTTGTGGTAGGAATAACCCCATTTACAAATGTAGAGTAGAACCCATTATAAGATCCGATACGTTGTTCAACCCCAGTGGACGATACAAGATAGAGGTCAAACGAATTACCCGGACGAAAGCAATCTGGCCCCAAACTAAAAGTTGCGGCTATAGTTGATCCGGGCGTATAGGGCCCCGACGCAACCTGCTCTATAGCAATTTGAGAAAATGCTACAGAAATATGATAGAAGAATAAAATGAGCGTTAATATCAATAAACGTCTAACCATATTATAAATATTATGATAAAAGTAAAGAATTTTTTACTTATTGTTCATTTCATTCATTAATAATTATTCTAAATATTTAAATAGATTAATGTTCCATATAAAAGCTGATCGTTTGGCCAAACTATCACAACTGAAGCCCTTCATGTTAACTAGAGGTTTAGTAATTGTTAAGCACAATCATTGCCTCTTAGGCAAACACTTAAGACTAGCCTTTTGAAGGCTCTGTAATCAGCACTATAGATTCGAATTTTATAGAATTGCTTTATCTTTGCATAGTAAACAATTTTCCAAATGATAATAAGAAAGAAGGAACACTGGTTTAAAATGCTCTTTATATGGCATGGGTCTGTACTACCAACTGTTCTGCCCCGACTAATCTTGCTCCTTATCATATCTATCTGTGTAGTGTGGCTTCGTGGAACCATTTTTTCATTCAAGATCCCCCTCAACCCTGTCCCCTTAACTTTATTTGGATTCGTACTTGCACTGTTTCTTGGTTTTCGCAATAATGTTAGCTATGATCGTTTTTGGGAAGGTCGAAAACTTTGGGGGGCTTTGTTAAATGACACCAGATCCTTAGCGCGTCAAGCTATGACCCTACCTAACATTGCAGAAGACAACAAATCAACCACCAACTTTATTCAGTTATTGATCTCTTTTACTTACGCATTAAAACATCAATTGAGAGGCACCGATGCCAGCCTGGATTTAAAAACCCGCCTCAACGAAGAACAATTTAAAATCATAGCACCAACAAAATTTAAACCGGTCATGCTCATGAAACTCATGGCCGAATGGATAAAGAACATTAAAAATGATAATAAAATAGACTCTATTCAGCAAGCCCGATTTGACGAAAATCTGGATAAGCTATCTGATATTGTAGGCGGTTGCGAAAGAATTATATCTACACCTATACCGTATAGTTATCGTGTTCTATTACATCGAACCGTTTATTCATACTGTTTTCTATTGCCTTTTGGTTTGGTGGATAGTTTACAATGGCTCACACCTCTTATCGTCGTTTTTATAGCTTATACATTTGTAGCCTTTGAGGCTATTGCCGATGAGATTGAACAACCATTTGGAACCGAAGCAAATGACCTAGCCCTTAATTCAATGTGCTTAATGATAGAAACCACATTATTGGAATTAGCCGGTGAAAGACTGCCTGAAGTTGAACCCCAAAATGGTGGAATAATTGATTAATTTATCATTTCAAATACCCCATTTAGAATTCGGCTTGTTACTCATCTCTAACACCAAGGTTCCTCCTTTAAAAACTTCACTTTGTAAAATCTTAAAATCCTGAATCAACCTCCCATTTAACTTTGCAGATTGGATATACTTATTTTCTTTTGAGGCATTATGCGCTTCAATTGTAAATTTCACCCCTCTGTTATATTTATTGTTAAATAGAATTGTGGTACGCGGATATCTGGGACTACCAATTTCATAAATGGGCTTTGCCGAACATCCTCCATCCATTTGAAAAAAGCCAATAGCACTCATAATGAACCAACTGCTCATTTGACCTAGATCCTCATCGCCCGGGTAGGCATCATAAGGCGTAGTTCCATAATACTGTTCCTGTATTGCACGAGTCCATTTTTGAGTAAGCCAAGGTTTGCCCGCCCAATTAAACAAATAAGCAACCTCCATCGCCGGCTCATTACCATGGTTAATCGGAAATGAAGAAAAATCATCTCCAGAGGCATTAAAATTGGCTACTGCCGACTTCTCCATTGCCTCATTTAAGCGATCGGCAAATCGCTCCTTACCCATTTCAACAATAAGCCCTTTGGGGTTATGCGGTACAAACCAGGTATAATTAAAGGCATTTCCTTCTACAAAACCAGGTGTATGGTAAGGGTCAAATGGGTTCAGCCAATTTCCTTCTTTATCCTTTGGCCTTGCAAAACCGGATTCTTTATCAAAGATATTTCTCCAGTTTTCTGACCGTTTATTAAAATGAGTATAATCTTCTTTATTATTTAACGCCAAGGCCATTTGTCCCAAACACCAATCATCATAAGCATACTCCATCGTATTAGACACCGACCCCATACCCAACGGGATGTATCCATATTTCATATAAGGTTCAATATCCTCAACACCTACAGTACCCCCGCCCGAATATTTTTGAGGAGCAGTAGTCAGCATTTTTTTGAAGCCGGAATAAGCAGTTTTCAGGTCAAAATCTCTGATACCACTTTGCCAGGCACCTTGTATCTGCGATACACCATGCATTGCCACCATCACTCCGGTATGCTCTATACCGGCAGGATCAGTATTAAACCAACCACTATTCTTGTAAAGCTCAATACCAGACCGTGCCCATTTTGAAGATATCTCGGGGGCAACCAAATTAAACAATTGTTGATTATTCCAAAAAGTATTCCAGTACTCCCCACTCACAATACAGTCTTCTTTATTCTCAAGCTGACGAGTCTTCTCATCTTCATCCACATACCTCCCATCAGCATCACTCCAAATTGCTTTAGCTGCAATTGCACGATATAAATTGGTATAAAATTTCACTTTTTGCAGATGATCGTCTGTCTCTATCTGAACACGTCCTAAATACTCATTCCATATCTCCCGTGCATTTTGAACCACCTTTTCAAAATTCCAACCGAAAGGTTCTATCATTTCTTTTTGAAGATTGTTCCTCGCTCCCGCCAAATCAACTAACGAGACTCCTGTTCGCACCTCTATTGCTTCCCCTTCTTTAGTTTTAAAATTTAGGAATACTCCCAGATCTCCTTTTCCTTGTATTGTATTTATATCGTTCGTAATAACTGGCTCAGATTCAAACTCATGAGTACGATTCCATTCTCCAATATATCCGGTAACAGGCTTTACCTTATCATTAACCCATCCCCCCATAGATTGAAATGGTTTGCTAAACTGCATCACAAAGTGAACGGTGTACAATTGTTCTAATGAATAGCCAGTAAATGCATTATAATAAGTAGCAAAACCCTCTATTTCGTTACCACTAACCTTTGTGACTTTTGCGTCTCTCAGGTTATGAGGGTATTCATTTGGAGTAAATAAATCAACCAATATTCTTGCTGAATCCAAAGCTGGAAAGGTATAACGTTGAAGAGATGCTCTTCTTGTTGATGTCATTTCAGCTTTAATACGGGTATCTGTCATAAATACGCTGTATTTCCCAATCAAAGCAGACTCCGATTTTTTATCAATTCTTGAACGATAACCATCATCCGGATTTTTTTCTGTACCCGGATTTACCTGCAACTTACCACTTGTAGGCATCGTTAGTAAACCACACATCGTCCAGTCAGAGAAATGACTAAAACCCATAATGTTATCTACGGTGTATTCATATCCTGCTTTCCAGGTTTCATCCTGATTATCAGGTGCTATCTGAACCATACTAAGTGGCAATGAAGGCCCCGGCTTAAACATCCACCTGGAATTTCCCGTTCCTATAAGCAAATCAACATAGTCTACATAAGTTTGAAGACCTTGTTTAGAACGATTTACATTACCTGTATAAATAATTTTATTACCTGCTTTTATGGTAACAGGTAGCGTAGAATTTTGTGTAGAGCTAGCTACTGCCGGCATAGGAATTTCTAGAATAGCATGTCCCTTTTCTACAGTTTTTGAAACAGGAGGTAATCCACCAATTGAAACACTAATAGATTCCTCTTTATCCATTTGAATAACATCAATAAGCAAAGGTTGAATCCGTTTATTACCTCTTTTCAGTTCAAATGGTGCAGCTTTCGCCGAAAGAATTAAGGACGATGCAATATCTTGAATTTGCAAATCCTCATCTCCTTCCATCCTAATGTCATCAAAAACAGCCCACGATCCTGATATCATGCCCATCTGAATGATGTTTAATCCTTTTTTCAACCAATTTCCCGGTATTTCAACCGATACAGTATTTTGTTTACCAGCAGAATAGTTCCCGTCTAATGCTTTTCCATTTCCAGCAGATACATTTAATTCCTGGCGGTGTCCATTTATTTCTACTCGCAATACCGTTGGTTTATTTGCATTAACATCAGCAAAATCAATAATGAGCTTAGCAGTGCCTTTTGAAACCTGATTCTTTAAATTAAATACTATTCTCGGAAAATGACGTGGATAAAATCCCGACCAATATCCACCACCAGCCCAACTATCTAGTGGACCAGGCAACACATAAGGCCAATGCTTTTGAGGAGTAGAATGACCGATTGAGAATACCGTATTTTCGCCACCAAAATCAGCCAGAAAACTACCTTTTCCTGCCGGAGCCAGTGCAAATTCAGCAGCACTATTATCTTGTTTTCCTATTTGCCAAAGTGTTTTTTTCTGGCCGTAAGTTGTTATAGAAATGAAGTATATAAATAATAGTAATCCGATTTTTTTCATTGCCTGTATCAATTTTTAATATGTTGTTTTCCCACTCCCCAATTTTTATTGGGCAACGGCCCCATCTCAAACTGCAATTTCCCTCCGTTCACAATATCCTTAAAATGAATTTTAGTTTGGGTTAGCGCCTTGCCATTTAAAGTGGCAGATTGGATGTAAATATTCTCCTTTGAATTATTATTGGCTTCAATAACAAACTCTTTTCCTTTATAAAACTTAGGGTCCAATTTAATTGTGATTCTATTAAACAGTGGACTCGTAAGGTCAAGCTCAGGATTCATTTCAGTACCACCCCGCATTTCAAACAACCCCATCGAGCTCATTACAAACCAACCGCCCATTTGTCCTTCGTCTTCATCACCCTCCCAAGCTTGATAAGGTGTGGCGCCATAAAACGTCTCCAAAATATCGCGACTCCATTTTTGGGTTAGCCAGGGTTTTCCTGAATAATTAAACAAAAAAGCAGGCTGCATATTTATCTCATTTCCCTGATTAATGTAAAACTCATTTCGTTCACCCGTTGTACGGTCTAAAGCATGGGCCGCAAATTTGTACTCTACCGATTTCTCGAAACCATCATCTAATCGTTTATTAAACAAATCCTTTCCCATCAAACCAATCAATCCTTCTACATCATGAGGTACATAAAATGAATACTCCCAACCGTTTCCTTCTACAAAAGAATTGTTTGAAAACTCATCGTAATTTGGCATCCATTTACCATTTGAATCTCTTGGAACTACAAACTTTAAATCGGTATTAAAAACATTCCTATAGTTTTGTGAACGTTTGATGAAATAGTTGTAATCGGCTTTTTTACCTAAGGATTTTGCCATTTGTGCTACGCAATAATCATCGAAAGCATAGTCCAAGGCCTTATTGGTTTTACCAATTTCATAGGGAACGTACCCAAATTTCATGTATTCTTTGAGCTTTGGATTTCCGGCGGAACCTCCATAAATATTCACCCCTTCGTTCATCATCATAAATTTTGCGGCTTCATAAACTTTCTCCGCAATGGTTTTATTTTTGATAATTCCCTTCTGATAAGCAGCAACCATTAAAGCAATTTCATGCGAGCCCTCCATAATGCCCGAATATTCAAGCCCAGTTGGTCCTTTACCCGTCCAGCCGGTATGCTTAAACAATTCCAATTGGGTTCCCACCCAGTTTTCCATAATATCGGGAGCAATTAAACTTAGCACTCCGTTAGAATTCCAAAACGTATTCCAAAATGCGTCACCGCCATATATGTTTTTGCTATACTTTAGCGTTTGAACGTTTTCTGCCGGATCTACATATTTTCCATTTACGTCATTCCAGGTTTGTTTAGCAGCAAAAACACGATATAAGTTGGTGTAAAATTTTGCTTTATCGGTTTCTGTGCCACCATCTACTTTAATGGTCGACAAAAGTGTATTCCAGGTAGTTTCTGCATTCTTTTTAACGGCTTCTATATCCCAGCCGAATGGCTCCATTTCTGTTTTTAAATTTAACCGCGCTTGTTCAATACTTACCAACGAAATACCCGAACGCACATTAACCTGATCCCCTTTTTTAGTTTTATAAGTAACAAAAGCACCAACATCTCCTTTTCCTGAAATCTCTTTGCAATTTCTAGTTAGTTTTTTTCCGGTCCAGGCATTAAAACTTTGAAAAGGCTTATCAAATTGAAGTACAAAACATACTTTATAATCATTAAAACCTCCCGAACTTGATTCGGCATACCCCTCAATCTCAGTTTCAGTCACTTTCGTGATTTTAGCATCTTTCACATTAAAATCATACTCGGCAGGAAACTGCAAATCGATTAAAACACGCGACTCTTTTTTCTCAGGAAACGTATAGCGCTGAAGTCCACAACGGGTTGTAACCGCCATTTCTGCTTTAACATCATGATCATACAGGTACACAGAATAATACCCTGGCGAAGCTTTTTCTGTTTCCTTTTGAATTCGTGAATGATAACCGGCACCGGCACCTTTATAGGGCGAATCAGTTGGCTCATCAGAATAACTTAAATCGGCAGTGGTTGGCATCATTCTCAAACCTGCCATCGTCCAGGCATGAAGGTGACTAAAGCCATCTACACTATTTATAGCGTACTCATAACCTGCCATCCAATTATACCCTTGATTAGCTCCCTGATTATCAGGACCTAACTGGATCATCCCATAAGGCATTGTGGCATAAGGCCCAAGCATCCAACGCGAATTGGATGTTCCCATAAAAACATCTACATAATCAATAGGTCTTTTTTCCTGCGCAAACAGTGCTATTCCATAAAAATTGAGCAGGCAAAATAATATGAGCTTAAGTTTCATTAGTGATGTGGTTACGATAGCTTTTACTTTATTTTAAATGTTGTTACTACAAAACCATGATCAGAAGGGTATAAAATTTCTTTACCATTCAATTTTATTGTGTCATTAAAAAACACCTTGTAAGACTCAGACTTTATTGCTTTTAGCTTTGGGCTTTTGAAAAATATATAATCTATACGATGGTCATCATTTTCGCCTTTGGTATGCCATGTAATACCAGGATGGGTCATCGCATTTGGATTCAAGGTTCTATAAGTATCTATCAGCTCTAGGTCTTCTAATACTTTTGTTGAATACCATGGAACCACCAAATTATTATGTATTTTCTTAGTATTCTTACCCCAATCCAAATGAGACGGGGTATTTAAATCTCCACCAAGTATCATCGGTATTGAGTCCGTTTCTGCAGCATACTTTTTTATGTAAGGCAGCACCTTTTGTATCATTTCGTATTTAGCTCCTGATTTTTCCCAAACAAGAAGCTCTGCTGTCGTTTTACCTAATTTTTCAGGCTCGTTTTCCCATGGTAAATAATGAAACCAATTCGAGAAAAATCTTATCTTTTGGTTTTGGATGATGACTTCTCTTCCACCCAAATAAAAAGGAAATTTAGTATCAATTCTTTCTCCAAAGGGATATCTTGATATTATTGACAAATTAACACTCTTATCATTTAAAGCAGTTCCTTCTGGAGCAATTAAATGAAAATTATACCCTAAGGCATCGGCTATTTCTTTACCTGAACCGTAAGTTTCCACCATCAATATTACATCCGGATTTATTTCTCTTATAATCTGTACGGCATGTGCTTTTCCATTCTCACTATCATTTGCTCCGTGCAGTATATTCCATGACATTACCTTAAAGGTACCAGGTTGCTTTTGAGCCTCACAGTTTAAAAAAAACAGGGTAAATGTTAAAAAGAATAGGGTAAATCTCATTTCAGGTTTTATAAATTTTAAGTTTTAGAAGCTTCATTATGGTGTTACCGTGCTTAAATCAATCAAAAACCAATATGTACAAACATATAAAACATACCAGAAACACTATTTATTAATGAAAAACTAACATCAGCAGCAATAAAAGAACATAAAGAGCACAGTATGTACAAACATAATAATTTAATAATTATCTGCAAATGTTTTTTTCGTACTAGAGCAAATTCCATAAGGATATCGTCAGTAGATCAACCAGGGGTAAAGCAGGACTTCGGCAGGGTCAAATCAGGCGATTTACCTCAGGTTAGCCTGAGAAGAGCCTGAGAAAAGCCTGATTTACCCCTCAGTATTCTCGACTGGGTATACAGCCGATTCCGACCGGGTGCACACCAAAACAAGGGGTATAAACTGAGAGATCCTGACCTCTAAGAAGCTGCGAAGCAAAATAAATTACCAATGACAAAACACGTTCACTATACTGAATTCGTCATGCCGGCGAAAACCGGTATCGGCATCACTCAAGAGAAAGAAAGCCCTGCTAGTGTGGGATCCTGATACCGGCCTTCGCCGGCATGACGAATTCAGGATTACGATCGCTTATACAATTATCATTACCTTCTTTTAAGCAGTGAATTGCTATTACCTTCTTTTAAGCCGTGATCGGTTAATAGTCAAATTTGCAGAGGCCTATACAAAAATACCTAGCATTAGGTATTTTTTCTTGCTTTTACATAGCCTATTTTTATATAGAACCTTTAAAAGACTTCATTATGAAAAAAATAGTACTTCCGTTTCAATTGATGTCTGCTTTTAGGTAGAAAATAAAACAAACGGCACATTATTAGGGGTATTAGCATAACGCACACCAAACTATCCAAAAAACTAACGTGTTTAATTTAACTCAAATGTAAAATGAAAAAGGCGATTTCTGTAACTGCTATAAGTAGTTTGTTTTTCCTGGTTTCCCTATTATTTTCTTGCAGTAAAAAAGACAAACACATGGAACCTTCACCAGAACCTGAAAAAACAATTCAATTCAAAACGGATTCTTCGAGAGTAAAGCCAGGCATGTTTGTTACACTTACTAGCGACAAGGCTTCGGATGCAAGCACTATCATAATTACATTAGGCGGAAAACAAGTTCAGATTGTAAAAATAGATTCTTTTCAGTATGTATTTTGTGTTCCTGTGTTACCTCCGGGAAATTACACTATTGATTTGTCTAAATTAAAGGCAGCCAACAATCCATCGATAACTATGTCTGATTATACAATCATTGCTAATCCGACAAATACTATTATGCAAACTATAAATCACTACAATAAAATTGCAGATAGTTTGGTTACTGCTGGTGCTGCCTCTACAAAAGAAGGAGAGTTTATGCATCAGTTAACGGATCAATTGTCAGAATACATGAATAACGCCGATGCAGATGAGAAGCAATTAATTGCCTATCAAGCGCAAACTGTTTTAGCACAAACTAATAGCAGCATTGCCAAATTGCAGAGCCCCTTAGGCGTACTCCCGAATAATAAATACAAAATCACAAGGGATAGAAGCACTCCTACTTATGCTGCAATACCCTCTTTTGCTAACAACTATGTTAAAACGAGTGCATCAGACGACCCCCCTTTTTCTTGGATAAATCTTTCGCCCGATAACAGTAGCGAGTTTTCTGACAAAAAGAACAAAGCGGCTTTTGCTTCGACTGGAGCTAACTTCGCTCTAGCAGGAGCACTTACAAGTTTTGGTTTTGTTGCATATTTGGCTGCTTTACCTCCACCAGTACTAGCTACAGCACAAAATATGTTAATTGGTGCTGCAGCAGCAGGCACAATACTGATACTATCAGCAGGTGTTTTAAAATCATATGCCAGAAGATTGAACGAAGAAATAGCAAATGAACAATACGTTTCGGAGAGCATTGAAAACAGTGAACCAAATACACCTATAGTATTTTCGAAAGCGAAAGAGATCGTTCAAAAATTAACAGGAGGTTTTAGAAACATTACAAAAAGCGATGAAACCACATCAAACCAGGAAATTGCAGGGTATATACAAAGCAACAATGAGTTGGCTACCACAGACAATAAGATAAAAATCAAACTTGATGAAATTAAGGCTAAATTTGGTTTCTTACTTTCCAAGGTTAAGAGCACATACAATGCTTATATCTCGCCTGTTTTGATCAAAGCAAAAGAAAAAACGAAAAGGCTACTTCCTAAATACATTACCATTAGTAATGTAAGCAACCCCGACATTGATATGCAGGCGGCAGAAGATGTCTATCAACAGTTACTATTATCGACAGCCAATTATAAAAACAATATTAAAACCAAAGTGTCATTTACATACACGGTTACCTACACACAACCGGCTACCGGCAAGAAAGTGAGCACTACCCAACAAGCTACCTTTGATGTAGATACAATTCCTACAAAAGTGTATAAAATTGGCGATAAAGGCCCAAAATCGGGTATTGTGTTCTTTGATAAAGGAAGCTATAGTTCGGATCGAGTAATTGTAGAAAATAACTTTGGCACCTACGTTTATCAAACAAGAAATAGTTGGAGATATATGGAATATAATGAAATTATTAATTCTGGACCATTTAGCAACACCATTTCAAATACAGATTGGTATTTAGCCTCAAAATACGAATTTGGTCTAATTAGGTGCAATCTGCCAATCAATAGTATCCCATTAAGCACAACCTCGACACAAAAATTCTGGTTTCGAGGTCCAATTAATCAATTCAACAGCCCAGATGTAGCCGAATATATAAACAACTTAGAAGATGATAAAGGTTGTAATAATTTCAACATTAATGTTTCAATGGAATATGCAACAAAAAATTATAGTCGAATTTTAATACACCATTTCTGAGAATATGTACCCCCCAATTAGTTCGGTAATTAGTGCGGGGTTTCTCTAACCAGTTTATATCTATTTTGTGTTTAATGATCTATTTAGCAAAAAAAATAACATATAATTTATATCTTACTCTTTGAGATAATAAATTATAATATTTTATGATGTTGCAAGAGCAGAAAAATACACGATTAATGTCTTTAGACGCCCTCAGAGGATTTGATATGTTTTTTATCATGGGGTTAGCCGGACTAGTTGTTGCTGTAACCAACCTATTCCCTGATTCCAGTACGATGATCTGGTTAGGAAAACAAATGGAACACGTGGAATGGAATGGATTAACTCATCACGATACCATCTTCCCATTATTCCTTTTCATCGCTGGAATTTCATTCCCTTTCTCATTGGACAAGCAACGGTCGGCAGGAAAGTCTGAAAAGGAAATTTATTTCAAGATTATAAAACGAGGACTAATGCTTGTCGTATTGGGCTTTGTTTATAATGGCTTATTCAAATTGGATTTCGAACACCTACGTTATGCAAGTGTTTTAGCCCGCATTGGTCTTGCCTGGATGTTTGCAGCCTTGCTATTTGTAAAATTCAATACTAAAACCAACGTCATTTTTGCTGCAGTTATGCTAGTTGGCTATTGGTTAATACTGTGGTTGGTGCCTGATTCGGCTACTCCATTTTCTCTTGAGAATAATCTGGTTGGTACTATTGACAGAATGCTACTACCGGGTCAATTTGCTTATGGGGATTTTGATCCCGAGGGTATTTTAAGTACACTGCCGGCAATTGCTATGGCTTTAATGGGAATGTTTACCGGAAAACTGGTTCAATTGCCAAATGAACAAGTTTCACAGAAAAAGAAGATGACCTATATGATTGTAGCGGCTATCGCCTTTATCACCATTGGATTGTTATGGGCAACTGTATTCCCGGTAAACAAAAAATTATGGACAAGTTCGTTTGTGTGTGTTGTATCGGGCTACTCCTTACTCTCATTTGTTTTATTCTACTATGTGTTGGATGTAAAGGGATATACAAAGTATTCATTTCTATTCCGTGTGGTTGGTCTAAATTCAATCACAATCTATCTGGCTCAGCATATAATTGATTTTGACCATATATCAAACTTCTTTCTTGGAGGAATAATAAGCCACTCTCCCGAGAATATCGGGGTTGTGATAAGTAAGGCTGGATACTTTGCTACCTGTTGGTTATTTCTTTATTTCCTTTATAAAAAGAAGATTTTCATAAAGGTCTAATTGCTCCATTTTTCAAGTTTATCCATCAAATCTTCTAAGCGAACTGGTTTACCAATATAATCGTCCATCCCGGCATCTAAACAATCTTGGTCATCACCTTTTAGCGCATTTGCTGTTAAAGCAATAATAACCGGCTGTTTCAATTGCTTTTTTCTGATCAACCTGGTTGCTGCTAAGCCATCCATTACTGGCATTTGTACGTCCATGAAGACAATGTCATAATCTTTTTTATTAACAGCCTCAATGGCCTCTTCCCCATTATTCACCACATCGGGTTTATAACCCAATCGATTAAGAACATTAACGATTACCAATTGGTTTATTAATTTATCCTCTGCTATCAGCAATTCGCAAGGGTAATTTATTGAAAAATCAGCAGACAATTTGTTATGAGATACCTGTCCTTCTATTTCTGCATCCGTTCTTATTTGCAATGCATCTGAGATTTGTTTACTAAGGATATGTTGGCGGATAGGCTTTGTCATTACCGAATAAAACAGACCACGTTGATCCTCTTCAAATTGTTCGCCAATAGAACTGAGCAAAAGAATCGGAATATTCGGAAAGCGGAGCTTCATCAACTTAGCCAGCATTACACCGTCCATTCCAGGCATTTGCATATCTGTAATCACCAAGTCAATTGCCGAATCAACCGACAGCATTGATAATGCTTGTTTAGCCGAACTAGCGGATATGGGCTGTAAGTTCCAATACCCAAGCTGCTTATTTAAAATGGTCAGGTTTGTATCATTATCATCAACAATCATTACTTTTTTGCCGGCATGTTCAGCCATGCTGTAATTAGCGTATGGCAACAGTAACTTAGTTCCAATTTGCGTTTGCATCATAAATGAGAAGGTCGATCCCTTATCTAGCTCACTCTCCACATTAATTTCGCCACCCATAAGTTTAACAAGCTTTTGTGAGATTGCGAGGCCTAAACCGGTACCACCATACTTACGGGTTGTAGAAGAATCAACTTGCGAAAAGGAGTTAAACAAATTACCTAATTTATCGGCTGCTATTCCGATACCCGTATCACGCACAGCAAATTTCAATTCGAACTGCCCATTTTGTAAAATATCCCCCACAGCAACCTCTACAAAAACCTCACCCTCCTCAGTAAATTTCATAGAGTTTCCAACCAAATTAATCAATACCTGCCTCAGTCGTAGCTGATCACCGACAATTTGTGAAGGAACATCTTCTTCAATATGATAGACTAATTCCAACTGACGTTCGGTAGATTTAACTGCGAAAACATCAAGGACATCTTCAATACATTTACGTAAATTAAAATCTTCAGACTCTAATTCCATATTGCCAGATTCTATCTTAGAAAAGTCCAGTATATCGTTGATCACATTAATCAATGATTCGCCACAATTGGCAATCACATCTGCAAACATATACTGCTCTTTGTTCAAGTCAGTTTCCTTTAAAAGCATCGCCATCCCCATTACCCCATTCATCGGGGTGCGGATTTCATGACTCATGTTAGCTAGAAAGATGCTTTTGGCCTGATTGGCTCCATCGGCTTCAGCTCTGGCTTTTTCCAATTCTAAGTTAGATATCTTAAGCTTCTCGTTGGCCTTTTCCAATACTTCTTCATTGTGTTTCCGAACCAATGATAGTTGAGCTTCTTTCTGTAGTTCGGCCATTGCTAAGGTCTGGGCAACCTGCCTTTCATTAGATTTCCTTAGTAAGTAAGCCCATAATCCACAGATAAAAAAGATCATGGCAGCCAGCAATATATGAACAATAAAAGTCTGCAGATCAAAATTACTCAACCGTGTAAAATAGATTCCACTTACCCCACTATCTTGCAAATAGCCAAATACCGCATGATGAACCATCACCACAATTAGCATAGGTATCTGTAGTTTCCATTTCTCATAGGAGATTAGCAGTGTACTGCCAATAAAGGCAAAGAAATGCATTTCGAATAGTCCATGCATCTGGTAAATAAACTGCGCCATAAAAACACCTAGCACTGCGCTTAAAACGTATTGATAAAGATCGGATGATGGTAAAAAATATTTCACCGAGTAATAAGCCACTAAAGAAAGACCACCTACTCCAAATGCAATTAACCAGGTATCATAAAATTGCGCAAAGATTAGCCCCACTATGAAGTACCCCCATAAAAAGTAATTCATTAAACGATCCGTTCTTTCCTTAACACCTAAGAAAAGCAAATGGTTTTGGTTATCAGAATTAGTGATATGATTGTTCGAAATCATTGTTTAAAATTAATTATTGTTTGCAGTCTGGTAAAGTACAACCATAGGATTTTAGTGCTGCCTCACTGAAAACCAGATTAGTTTGTTTTTTCAACAAACCACTCAGTGCTATTTTTGCAAAGCTGGTTTTTTCGTCCGTACAATAACGAGTAGTGTTATAGTTCCCTCTATAATATAAATGTTGAGTCTGATCTAGTAAAACTGCCTGAGGAGTAGAGTACACACCACAAGCTGAGGCAAGGGTATTATCAAATAGAATAGGGATTTGGAGATCAAACTTATTTTGGATGTCTTCTGAAGTAAAAGACTTTGGACTCAATACGACCACTTTAAAATTAATAAGATCGCCGTACTCTTTAACCAGCGATTTAAAATGCTTCATGTTAAATCGTGAACAGGGGCACTCTGGATTAAAAAAATGGAGAAAAATAGGTTTACTATGGTTATTGTTCAAAGCTTTGTTGACGATCAAACTTCCGGTCTCAACTGATTTATAATCTTTTGGAACTGGAGTTGGCAATTGGTAAATGATATCGTTGTACCAAAATAGATACCCAATGCCAGAAAACAAAAATATTAACCAAAAAAACACGAATGCTTTTTTCATATTGAAATACAAAATAATAGTAAGTAGGTTGTGTTTGCAAGACAAACAACGTCATTTATTATATTAAACGGAAAGAAATATAGCAATTTTCAACGTTCTTTTAAATGACATAACTAGATTAATTTTTCAGTTTTGTTACAAAACCAACTCAAACTTACTCACAATCTGTAACAAAACAACCCCAATTAAAATACTGTTACTCATTTGTTACAGTTTTCGTAAAGAATTACCACAAAAATTCTGACCGATAATCAAAAATTAGAAACGAAAAAAGCCGTTCTTCTTATCGAAAAACGGCTTTTTAAGCAGTGGGCCCAGCTGGGCTCGAACCAGCGACCAAAAGATTATGAGTCTTCTACTCTAACCAACTGAGCTATAGGCCCCGAAAATCTTATTAGATTTTGCGAGTGCAATGTTACATATTTGTATCCAATTATGGAAACAGTTTTAGCACAAAAAATAAAAAATATTATTTTCGATTATGGCAATGTGATATTCGAAATAGACTTTGTAAGAACTCAAAATGCTCTTTTACAATTAGGTATAACCGATGTTCAGCAGTTTTTTGCACACAAAAATCACAATGAAATATTTAACGATTTTGAGACCGGATCTATCACTCCACCCCAATTTCGAGACAAAATACGTCAAGCTGCCAACAATTCAAGCCTAACCGACGAGCAAATTGACAACGCCTGGAACAGTTTATTGATAGGTGTTCCCTCTCCGGCAGTGCATGACACCCTACTTAAAGTAAAACAAAAGTACCGCACATTTCTACTAAGCAACAATAACGAAATCCACTACAACTGGATTGTTGATTACCTGAAAAGAGAATATAATGTTGCCGATAACAATCACCTGTTCGAAAAAGCATATTACTCTCAACAAATGTTCCTTCGCAAACCTAATGTGGAGATTTTTGAACAAGTGATAAAAGAAAACAACCTTAAACCGGAGGAAACCTTGTTTATTGATGACAGTCCTCAACATCTTGTTGGAGCGAAACAAGCGGGCCTTAACACACTTTTAATGGATAAACATCCTAAAGATCTGAAGCAATTTTTAGCTGATCATCATATCTTATAGTTAAATTTGCACCCATGACTGAAAAAAGATTTAAATCTCTTAAAGAGTTTTATCCCTTCTACCTAACCGAGCATACCAATCTTACTAGCCGGATATTACATTTTATTGGAACCTTGCTGGCTGTATTGCTTTTATTTACAGCGATACTGTTTCACGACTTACGTTTTGTGATAGGTGTTCCAATTGTAGGATATGGCTTCGCCTGGGTAGGTCATTACTTTTTCGAAAAAAACAAACCTGCTACTTTTCAGTATCCGTTTTATAGCTTAGCTAGCGATTTCATTTTATTCTGGGACTTACTAACAGGAAGTCAACCATTCAGAGTAAAATAAAAAGATATAAAAAAAAGGTAATATGCCCAACACATATTACCTTTTCAAAAGTTCATAGCTAATAATACTACAACCTTCTTCTTTTCTTCTCTTTCATAATTAAACCAAGCTCACGGCTCGTTTGTCCTGCGATTGAAGTATTTTCCTGCGCTCTTCTAAAAAGATACGGCATAACGGCTTTAACAGGCCCATAAGGCACGTACTTAGCCACATTGTAACCCGCATCCGATAAATTAAAGCTCAAATTATCGCTCATTCCCAATAATTGGGCAAAATAAACATGAGGATGATTATGAGCAACCTTATTTTGATCAAGCAATTCAGCTAATAATCTGCAACTTTCTTCATTATGAGTTCCGCAAACAAAAGCAATCTCATCAATATGAGCCATACAATACCTTAAAGACTCATTATAATCAATATCAGATGCTTCTTTAGTAGGTTGGATTGGTGATGGATAACCCATTTCCTCAGCTCTTTTGCGTTCTTTTTCCATATAAGCACCCCTAACCATTTTAACACCCAAAATATAACCGGCAACCTTTGCAATAAGGTGATCCGCTTTTAAATCAGCAAGTTTATCATGACGGTACATCTGATAAGTGTTGTAAACAATAATGGTTTCTCTATTAAACAAACGCATCATATCAACAGCAAGCTCATCAATAGTTTTCTGAATCCATGTTTCTTCTGCATCAACCATTACAGGCACCTTTTTATCAAAAGCAGTTCTGCAAATCTTTTCACAACGTTGCTTTACTTTCTCGTATTCAGCTTCTTCAGCAGCCGTTAATACTTGTTTTGCATCTAGCTTTTCAAGCAAAGCAAAACGACCAATTCCGGTAACTTTAAATACAGTAATAGGAATGCGTTTGTCTTTTGCGGCCTGATCTATCGTTCTGATGATCTCTTCGCATGTAAAATCAAAAACAGCCTCTTCGTCCTCACCCTCAACAGAATAATCTAAAATAGTACCTACTTTACCTGAATTGAGTTGTGTTATTGTCTCTGCACATTCAGCAATGGTTTCGCCACCGCAGAAATGTTTAAAAATAGTCGCCTTAATAATTCCTTTAATTGGTAAACCAATATTTAAAAACAAATTGGTAACCGGAGGGCCAACTTTAGTTAAAAAGTTACTGCTTATTATCTTAAAAAGCCAGTAGGCAGCATTTAATTCGGAATTAGATTTGTTGCGAAAAGCAACTTCAGTATCATCAAAATTCAATGATTTTTTGGGGAATGTCTCCATTAGTGAATGTCAGTTAGTCAAATCGTTTGCAAAAGTATAAATTCCATAGCTACCACTGGTAAAACGCACTATAAATAATTGTAATTTCGACAGTAAAAAATTTTATCTAAGTTTGTCTTATAATGATACAATTTAAATTAGAAGGCGAATTCATTCCCCTTATTCAGTTGTTAAAAGCAACTGCACTTGTACAAAGTGGTGGCGAGGCCCAAACTGTTGTTGAAGACGGACTTGTAAAATATAACGGCAAGGTAGATTACCGCAAGAGATTGAAGGTGCGGGTTGGAGATGTAATTGATTTTATGGGTCAGAAAATAACAATCATTTAATGAACAAATTAAACAGTGCCGGACACACCATCCATTTCGAAGCGAATCTTGCACCATTGGTGGAAATTATAGAAAGTGATAAATACAGCAAAATCTTTGTTTTTGTTGATCGCAACACCTCTGAACTGTGCTTACCTCAGTTTCAGGAAATGTTGGGCGATTATAGCGGATTTGACCTGATTGAAACAGATCCAGGAGAAGAGAACAAAAACATCGACTTTTGTATTGGAATATGGAAAACACTATTAGATTTTGAAGCTGACCGTAAATGTCTGATGATCAATCTAGGTGGAGGTGTAATTACAGATATGGGTGGTTTTGTAGCTTCAACCTACAAACGTGGAATAGATTTTATCAATATCCCTACTACCCTACTTTCACAAGTAGATGCATCAGTTGGTGGTAAAACCGGTATAGATGTAGACAACGTAAAAAATATGGTTGGAACATTTACGCTTCCCCAAGCCGTATTTATTGAAACATCTTTCCTTAAAACATTACCTAAGAGAGAGATGCTTTCTGGTTTTGCTGAAATGATTAAACATGGTTTAATTGTGGACAAAGACTATTACATTGAACTGCAAAACTGTGATTACGAACAAATTGAAGCTAGCGCCATTTATCGTTCAGTAGAGATTAAAAATGAAGTAGTAACCGAAGATCCTCATGAAAAAGGATTAAGGAAGATATTAAATTACGGACATACGATTGGTCATGCCGTAGAAACCTATTCGTTAATAAACGATGCGGCCCCTCTAACCCATGGCGAAGCGATAGCTATTGGTATGATTTGCGAAGGTTACTTATCTGCTAAAAACAACACGCTAAGTAATGATGAACTTAACGACATTAGCACCTACATTTTAAAACTTTACCCTAATTATCACATTAAGGAAGAAAGCTTTGACCAATTATTAGAATTTATGCAAAGCGATAAAAAGAATGAAAACGGACAAATTATGTTCTCATTATTGAGTCGTATTGGCGCTTGTGATTTCAACTGTAGAGTATCAAAAACCGACATTTTAGATAGTTTTGCGTACCTAAACAACCTAACTTCTAAAGCGGGAAATGCCTAATATTTTGAACCACAACAAGAACCTAACAACAAACAATAAATAATTTTTTTAAATTAACTATTGACAAATTAAATTTTGTTAGTACATTTGGCGAAACGAAAAGAAAATTTAGAAACAAACATTAACAAATGCGCGTTTCATAACAATATAAAAAACAGGAATTTTGAAAAATATCACTACATATTGGTTTGGTTACTTTTACTACTTTAGTAAGAGCCGGGACTAATATGCAATAGAATCTAACAAGATAAATGTATACGAAAAGTCCCGGTCTAACACCGGGACTTTTTTCGTTTAAAGCAAATAACAGTTATGAAATTTTCATAACCATTAAAAAAGGGAAACACGCTAATGAAAAAAGGAACAAGAGTAGCAATTCAAGGTATCAAAGCTTCATTTCATGAAGAAGCGGCATTTAAGTTTTTCGGAAAGGACATTCAAACTATTGAGTGTAACTCTTTTAAACTAACCTGCGACGCTTTAAAAAATGATGAAGCTGACTTCGTAGTGATGGCAATCGAAAATTCAATAGCCGGCAGCCTTTTACCTAACTACACCTTAATACGCGAATACAATTTTGCAGTAGTTGGCGAAGTTTACCTAAACATTCAACTTCACTTAATGGCCTTGCCTGGTGTAAAGTTTGAGGATGTTAAATTTGCTACTTCCCACCCTATTGCTATCCGTCAATGTGTTGATTTCTTTGAAGATTATCCTCAAATCAAAATCATTGAGAGTAATGATACCGCAGCTTGTGCTAAGCGCATTAAAGATGAGCAGTTAACAGATACCGTTGCTATAGCAAATACACTTGCAGCCGAGCTGTATGAACTAAACATCATCGAAAGAAGAATTGAATCTAACAAGAAAAACTTTACCCGTTTTCTAATCCTTAAAAAGGATAAAGCTGAAGAGGTGGGACCAATCAATAAAGCATCTATTTGCTTTCAGGTAGGTAACCATGTTGGAGCACTGGCTAAAGTATTAAATATATTTGCTGAGCTACATGTAAACTTAACCAAAATACAAAGTATGCCTGTGCTTGGAAAAAGAAATGAATATTATTTCTATGTAGATATGGAATGGAAAAACATGGAGGCTTATGATAAGGCTGTCCGCCAAGCCCTTAAATACACAGTAAACTTTAATATCATGGGCGAGTACCAGAAAAACGACAAAGTATAAACAATCAATTTTAACATAAAAAATTAACATAAATAACCCCAAAACAATGAAATTACAATTAAACATTCAACCGCTAAACACCTGGCTTAACATCAACAATGAGCCTTTGATTATCTCAGGCCCTTGTAGTGCAGAAACTGAAGAGCAATTATTAACCACAGCTCATTTATTGGCAGCTACTGGAAAAGTATCTGTTTTAAGAGCAGGTATCTGGAAGCCACGTACTCGTCCAGGAGAATTTGAAGGTATCGGAAGTATCGGTTTAGAGTGGTTAAAAAGAGCTAAATTAGAAACTGGTTTACCAACAGCTGTAGAGGTTGCAAATGCTAAACACGTTGAAGAGGCTTTGGCTGCTGGCGTAGATATCCTTTGGATTGGTGCTCGTTCAACAGTAAACCCGTTTACAGTTCAGGAAATTGCTGATGCTTTAAAAGGTGTTGACATTCCGGTATTAGTTAAAAACCCTGTAAATCCAGATTTACAATTATGGGTTGGTGCATTAGAGCGTATCAATGGTGCTGGTATCACTAAATTAGGTGCAATTCACCGTGGTTTCTCTTCATTCGAGAAAAGCTCGTTCCGTAACGAACCAATGTGGGAACTTGCTATCCAATTAAAAACATTATGCCCAGAGTTGCCAATCATTAACGATCCAAGTCACATTTGTGGTAACAGAGAGTTAATTCCTTACATCTCTCAAAAAGCATTAGATTTAGATATGCAAGGTCTTATGATCGAGTCGCATGTTGATCCTTCTGTAGCTTGGACTGATGCTAAGCAACAAGTAACTCCTGCTGCTTTATCTGAACTTGTTGATCGCTTAACTGTTCGTGAACCAGAAACTAAAAACGAAGCAATCTCTGATCAATTAGCTGATTTCCGTAAGCAAATCGACAAAATTGACGATATCTTGTTACAAAAATTAGGTGAGCGTATGGCCATCGTTTCTAAAATTGGTGAGTACAAACGTGATAACCAGGTTACAATTTTACAAGTAAACCGTTGGGATGCTATCATTAACAAAGGTATTTCATTCGCAAAAGCATTAAAATTAGATTTAAACTTTACTGAGAAATTCTTAGAACTAGTTCATGGCGAATCTATCCGTAAACAAACTGAGATTATGAACGCTGGTAAAGCCGAAAAAGGAATTGCAGCAGAAGCACACACAGAAGTTAAGTCTTAATAATGAGTAAACATGCGCTTGTTTCTTTTAAAGGAAACAAACAAATAGATACAGAAATTACACTTACTGGCTCTAAGAGTGAGTGTAACAGAGCATTAGTTATCAGCTCTTTGAGTAAGGGGACTGTAAAGGTTGATAATATGTCGAATGCTGCTGATACTGTTACTTTAAACAGTATATTAAATAATATCTCGCAAAACAACCCACATCAACAAACCGTTGATGTGGGCCCTGCGGGTACTGCAATGCGTTTTTTAACAGCCATGCTTTCTACCCTACCTGGTAATTTTTTATTAACAGGAACTGAGAGAATGAAACAACGCCCCATTGGCATTCTTGCTGAAGCGTTAAAAAACATCGGTGCTGACATTACTTACCTTGAACAAGATGGATTCCCTCCATTAAACATCAATGGTCCGTTAAAGCAAAGCACTGATACTGTGAAAATTAAAGGCGACATTAGCAGTCAGTATATTTCTGCTTTATTGATGGTTGCTCCTACTTTGCCACAAGGCCTAACGTTACAGATTGAAGGCGAGTTAACCTCACTTCCGTATGTAAAAATGACGTTAGACATGCTTGAAGAAGCAGGAATTTCTCATGAATGGACTGGAAACAATATCACTGTTAAGCCACAAACATTTAAGTCGGCCACACTTGCTGTTGAGCCTGACTGGAGTGCTGCATCTTACTGGTATAGCATAGCTGCCCTTGCCGAAAATGCACAGATTGGCTTACCTTACCTTAAAGATAAAAGCTTACAGGGCGATAGTCGCATCAGAGAAATCATGACGGCTTTTGGTGTAAAAACGTCTAAAACCGACAAAGGAATCAACCTAACAACCTCCGAAACAAACTTTAATGATGAAATTCTTGATTTAAAAGATTGTCCGGATTTAGCACAAACCATCATTGTATGCGCTGCTGCTTTACAAAAAAACCTTAAATTTACTGGTCTCGAAACCTTAAAAATCAAAGAAACTGATCGCATTTTGGCTTTACAAAATGAGCTTTCAAAGATTGGTGTAACTTTAAATGAAGACAACTTTATCTACACACTAAACTGTGATCAGCTAAGTTTCCCTGAAAGAGTTTCTTTCGCAACTTACGAAGATCACAGAATGGCGATGGCCTTTGCTCCGCTTAGTTTGTTAATAAATGAGGTTGTTCTGGAAGAAATGGATGTTGTAGAAAAATCTTATCCTGATTTCTGGAAAGATTTACAAAAGGCAGGATTTACAGTTACAGAGATTTAATTAAACACATAAAATAATTCTAAAATGGCAGGCAATACATTCGGGCAATTATTTCGCATCACTACCTTTGGTGAATCACATGGTGTAGCCATTGGTGTTATTTTAGATGGATGTCCGGCGCAATTGCCCATCGATCTTGATTTCATACAATCAGAGTTAGATAAACGCAAACCAGGGCAATCTAAAATTACTACGCAACGCAAAGAGAGTGATACAGTACAAATCCTTTCAGGAACATTTGAAGGCAAAAGTACAGGTACTCCAATTGCAATGCTTATTCCTAACGAAGATCAACGCAGTAAAGACTATAGTCACAATACTGACGTTTATCGTCCCTCTCATGCCGATTATACTTACGATGCTAAATATGGCATTCGTGATTATCGCGGAGGTGGTCGTTCATCAGCTCGTGAAACAGCTGCCCGCGTTGCTGCAGGAGCCATTGCCAAGTTGTTGTTAAAACACCATGGCATTGAAATTTTCGCTCATGTATCCACAGTAGGCAAAATTGAAGCACCCAACCTTGAAAGTAAAAACATAGCTGATTTATTAGCTATCAGAGAAGAAAATATTGTACGTTGCGCAGATCCTGCTACAGCACATCAAATGATTGAATTTATTGATGGTGTACGTAAAGATGGTGATACAGTAGGTGGAAAGATCAACTGTATTATTAAAAACTGTCCTGTTGGTTTAGGTGAACCTGTATTCGACAAACTTCATGCAGACCTTGGCAAAGCGATGTTAAGCATTAATGCTGTTCATGGTTTTGAATATGGATCTGGCTTTGCTGGAAGCGAAATGAGGGGTTCAGAACACAACGATATATTTTTAGCAAACGAAGGTCAGCCTAAAACGTTAACTAACTTCTCTGGTGGAATTCAGGGAGGCATTTCTAACGGAATGGAAATCAATTTCACGGTAGCCTTTAAACCGGTTGCAACAATAATGCACAATCAGCAAACGATAAATGCTGCTGGTGAAGCTGCAGAAATTAAAGGAAAAGGCAGACACGATCCCTGTGTTGTGCCTCGCGCAGTTGTAATTGTTGAAGCTATGGCAGCATTAGTGCTTGCCGATCACCTGCTTCGCAACAAATCAAGCAAATTAGCATAAAAGAAAATCAACAGAGTTAATCCAGACTCTCATTAGGCTATAGTCTAACGAGAGTCTGAGTTAAGTCTGACCTAAGTCTGAGGTGACTCTAATAAAACTACCTTCTCTGAAAGATCTCTTTTTAAATACTTTTACTTAAAATATAGAAGGGTATTTTGATGCGTTATGATCGTGCATAATTTTATACACAGCTTCGATAACATCATCAACAGATGGCTTACTAAAGTAATCTCCATCAGTCCCATAAGGCGGACGATGAGCTTTAGCAGTAAGCGTTCTAGGTTGTCCATCTAAATGGTAGTAGCCATTTTGTTCTTCCAGCACCTGCTGTAAAATAAATGCAGCTCCTCCACCTGGAACATCCTCATCAACAACCAATAATTTATTTGTTTTCTTTAATGATTCGGCACAGACATGATTTGTATCAAAAGGCAGTAGTGTTTGCGGATCGATGATCTCAACCGAAATCCCTAGCTGAGCCAGTTCTTCTGCAGCTTCCTCAACTATTCTTAAAGTTGCTCCATAAGATACAATGGTAACATCAGTTCCAGTTTTTATTACCTCTGCCTCACCAAGTTGAACAGTATATTCACCAACGTTTTCTGGTAGTTTTTCTTTTAACCTGTAGCCATTTAAACATTCAATAACCAATGCTGGCTCGTCGGATCTGAATAAGGTATTGTAAATACCTGCTGCCTGCGTCATATTACGCGGCACACAAATGTGTAAACCTCTAAGCGAACCCAAAATCATCGACATTGGAGATCCTGAATGCCATACGCCTTCCAATCTATGCCCGCGAGTTCTGATGATAACAGGTGCTTTTTGACCGGCTTTAGTTCTGTAAGATAAACTAGCCAGATCATCACTTAAAATATTAAGTGCATATAATAAATAATCAAGGTATTGAATTTCGGCAATAGGTTTTAAACCACGCAATGCCAAACCAATTCCCTGACCAACAATTGTCATTTCTCTAATACCAGTATCGGTAATTCTTAAATCGCCATACTTCGCTTGTAAACCGGCAAAACCTTGGTTTACATCGCCTATTGCTCCTAAATCCTCACCAAAGGCTACTAAACGCTCATCACGAGCAAAATTTGAATCGAAGCAGGCATTCAGTAATTCACGGCCGTCAACCATTTTACTTTCTTCACTATATTGAGCGGCAACCTGTTTAACTAAAAACGGACTATCTATACCATCAGTAAATAGTTTAGAGTTATATCTATCCTCATTTAAAGAAGCCTGACCATTGTACCAATTTATTAGATTATCTCTTTCAGGAGAAGGATTGTTTATACTAAAACGCAATGTTTTTCGTGCCGAAGAAACCACCTCTTTACGCATTGCATCTGGTGTACCAGCTAAGAGTGAAGCAATTTTTGTGATTGCAGGATTACCGTTGGCAATTCTTTTAATCATCTCTATTACTTCTTCTTTTTCAACTTTAATGGTTGCCAAAAACTCATTCCAGGCTTCTCTCTGCGTTTCACGCACAAATTTCTTTGCAGTTGCTTCCAGTTCAGAAATTTCTTCTTCAGTAATAATTGCAGATTCGAGCATCCATTTACGCATCTGCGGAATACAGTCGTATTCACGCTCCCACTCTAAACGATCTTTATCTTTATAACGTTCGTGAGAACCTGAAGTAGAATGCCCTTGTGGTTGTGTAACCTCTGTAACGTGTATTAAAACAGGAACATGCTCGGTTCTGCAAACATCTATAGCGCGCTGGTAAGTTTCGCATAATGCCGGATAATCCCAACCTCTAACTTTAAATATCTCGTAACCTTCCGATTCCTCATCCCTTTGAAATCCTTTCAGAATCTCCGAAATATCTTCTTTAGTGGTCTGATACTTAGCCGGAACCGAAATCCCATAAGCATCATCCCAGATAGACATAGCCATTGGAATTTGTAAAACTCCGGCAGCATTAATTGACTCAAAAAATACACCTTCGGAGGTTGATGCGTTGCCTATAGTACCAAATGCGACCTCATTACCATTAACCGAGAAATTTTTAAGGTAACTTAAATCAGGATTTTGTCTATACAATTTAGATGCATAAGCCAAACCTACTAAACGAGCCATCTGACCACCAGTAGGCGCAATATCCGATGAAGAGTTTTTCATCTCCGTTAGGTCTTTCCAACTACCATCTTCATTAAGAGAACGCGTAGCAAAGTGACAGTTCATTTGTCGGCCTGCAGATGCCGGTTCAGCTTCTACACTTGGGTTTGCATATAATTGCGCAAAAAATTCTTTTAGGGTACAAATGCCTGTTGCAAAGGCAAAAGTTTGATCTCTGTAATAACCTGAACGCCAATCGCCGTTTTTAAAAGCTTTGGCCATTGCGATCTGAGGGATCTCTTTACCATCACCAAAAATGCCAAACTTCGCCTTACCAGTTAACACTTCTTTACGACCTAATAAACTAGCCTGTCTACTCTCGTAGGCTATTTTATAGTCATTAATAACAATCGTTTTGAAATCATCAAAACTTAACTCTGAAGCATCAATTGGGTTCGTTGTAAGTTTACTATTTGGCGTCATAAGCAAATCAGTTATTGGGCAAAGATACATAAATTCTAAAGTATGACTTAACGGTGTGAGTTAATTTATATATTGGAATACTTTTTGATTTGTGCTATAAAACATTAAATTTGTTTTTAAAACCCCACATAAGATGAAAAAGTTATTATTACTATTTACATTAATTTTAGGAATAAGTGTTGCATCAAATGCTCAATCTAAACCCGCTGAGTTTAAATTTGACAAAGAAACTTATGACTTTGGAAAAATTCCTAACAACAAACCTGCAACTGTAGATTTTAAATTCACTAACATTGGAGATCAACCATTGATCCTTAGCAAAGTTGAAACTACTTGTGGTTGTACAGTACCTGAATACACTAAAACTCCAATCAAAAAAGGAGAGACAGGAACTATCAAAGTTACTTATAACCCTACTGCAGCACTGCCATTTAGCAAAAGTATTACTATAACTTCTAATGCTAAAACCACTACTAAAGTTCTTTACATTAAAGGCGAAACAGTAGCTGGAAGTACTAAATAGAATCCAATAAAGATATTTCTATAAAAAACCTCGTTAATCAACGAGGTTTTTTACTTTTGTACCATGCCAAGGATCTCAGAGAAAGGGGTACAAATGCCCGCTTCGCCAATTAGAAAATTAACCCCATTTGCTGATCAAGCAAAAAAGGACGGAAAAAAGGTGTACCATTTAAATATTGGACAACCTGATATAGCCACGCCTGAGGTTATGTTAAATGCGATCAAAAACATTAATTTTAATGTTTGGGCATATACTCCATCTGAAGGTACCTTAAGTTATAGAACTAAGCTTGCTGAATACTATAACAAACTCGGTTACAACATTACCCCTGAAGATATTCTTGTTACAGTTGGTGGCTCCGAAGCCATCACCATTGCCATGCAAACCTGTATTAATGAAGGTGATGAAATCATTGTTCCTGAGCCTTTTTATGCCAACTACAATGGTTTTGCCTGCATGAGCAATATAACTGTAGTACCAATATTATCACATATTGAAAATGGTTTTGCACTCCCTCCTATTGCAGATTTTGAAAAGCTAATAACCGACAAAACCAGGGGCATTATTATTTGTAATCCTAATAATCCTACCGGCTATTTGTATTCAAGAGAAGAACTTGAGGCGCTTAAAGAGCTTTGCTTAAAATATGATCTTTTCTTGTTTTCTGACGAAGCATACAGAGAGTTTTGTTATGATGGCAGAGAGTTTATCTCTCCGGTATATCTGGATGGCATCGACGAAAACGTGGTTGTGATTGACACAGTTTCTAAGCGTTATAGCGCTTGTGGTGCAAGATTGGGTTGTATCATCACCAAAAACAAAGAAGTAATACAATCTGCTTTAAAATTTGCACAGGCAAGGTTAAGTCCAGGTATGGTTGAGCAAATTGCAGGAACCGCAGCTGTAGATACTCCTGATAGTTATTTTGAAGAAGTAAACAAAGAATACACTCTAAGAAGAGATACATTAGTTAAAAGACTAAACAGCATTGAAGGTGTGTTTTGTCCTAATCCGGGTGGCGCATTTTATGTAGTTGCAAAACTACCTATAGATGATGCCGATGAGTTTTGCCAATGGATACTCGAAAGTTTTTCTCATAACGGGGCAACCATTATGATGGCTCCTGCTACCGGATTTTACTCAACAGAAGGCTTTGGAAAAAACGAAGTAAGAATGGCTTATGTTCTAAACACTACCGATCTTAACAATGCTATGGATTGTCTTGATATTGCATTAAAACAATATCCTGGTAGAACTATGGCATAATTTTAGTACTTTTGTTTCAAGTTGATGGTTGGAAAGGATTAGTTAACCACACACCATCAGCACATATAATGGGCTCGTTCTGGATTTGACAGGGTGGCGCTGAGTATGTAAGCATGCAGTGCGTTGTACGGAGAGCACTTAAAAGATAACGTTCACACTATAATTGGCGAAAATAACTACGCCTTAGCTGCCTAATTTAGAATTAGATAAGCTTTTGTTCCTCTAACTGCTGCATCGTTAGGTTAGAATCTGGAGCATCGAAATAACGGAGCTGGCATTTGTAAGGTACGCTACATTTGCGAGATAAAGTACCTAAGGTGAAAGGTTAGGTCGGTTTCCAGCCCGCCAGATCCCTACAATTAATTGGAAAATAAGCATGAAGAAAGCATAATTTATCACACAACTGGACAAGGGTTCGACTCCCTTCGGGTCCACAAAAAGAAGCCGTATCATTAATCAAAAGATGATACGGCTTCCTTTTTTGTTTGTTGTGAGATCCGTCCTGAGTATTTCCTTACTATGCCTTTTTTCTTTGAATATTTCTTGAAGTGTACAA
>NZ_JABSNU010000013.1 GCF_013266735.1 Pedobacter foliorum | reverse complement strand
ATATTCAGGAAAATAATATTTCAGAAGCCAAATATTGCAGCCATTTGTAAGTCGGCTGTCCGGTTAAAATTTATTATAAAACTTTCTCCGGACAACAGTGAATTTATTTCAGGACCTCGCATCAGTAAGTCTAACCCAGAGAGTGTGGGGTCCTGAAATAAATTCAGGATAACGAGTAGTCTAAAAACATTCAACAAAAAAAGCGTCCCGAATTATCGAGACGCTTTTTTTTCATCAAAACAAAAATAGGGTGGTTCTAACCTTTATTTTTTGTCTCTTGAATCTCTAAACGAATAGTTTGAGCTAAGTTCTTAAGGTCTTGCATACCTTTACGTACACGTGTACCTGCAGCGCTGTTCGCCTTGTTGTAGAATTTGTCGGCATCAGCTTCTAAAGCTGCTACAAGTTCTTTTACTTCATTAAATTTTTTCATCGTTAATTTACTCCTTTTAGGTTTTTAAGGTTTTGATTAATACTCTATTACTAAAGTAAGATGTTTATTTTACAAAAAAAATTTTTGGATTAATAAAAAAATGCCCATAACACTGTTTTTTTCCACATTCAAAGGGGTTATTCACAATTAAAACTCAATAAAAAAACATCACTCAACTGAAAACCAACCAATTACAAAACACCGAATAGCAAAAAAGCCCCTCTAACAGTGTTAAAAGGGCTTTTACATTAATTAATATTATGCTATTGAGAATTGATTCTCTTTGTAGTATCCACTTTTCAATTTATCAGAAACCTCGCTAAAGGCATCTAATGTACGCTGTACATCTTCCATTGTATGAACAGCCGTTGGTATCAACCTAAGCTCAATTAGTCCTTTAGGAATAACAGGATACACTACAATCGAACAGAATATTGAATAGTTCTCACGAAGATCCATTGTAAGCGCTGTAGCGTCCAATAGCTCTCCTTTTAAGAATACCGGAGTAACCATTGTATTTGTTACGCCTAAATCAAATCCACGCTCTCTAAGACCTTTCTGCAATGTATTAGCTACATTCCATAATTTTTCTCTAAGTTCCGGATTGTTCTTTAACAGCTCTAATCTTTTTAACAAACCAATAACCATAGGCATTGGTAATGCTTTAGCAAAAGTTTGAGAACGCATGTTGTAACGGAAGAAATTAGTTATTTCCTCTGTAGAGGCAACAAATGCACCAATACCTGCCATAGATTTTGCGAAAGTGCCGAAGTAAACATCAACACCATCTATGCAGTTTTGCTCTTCGTGAGTACCTGCACCAGTAGGGCCCATAGTACCAAAACCATGAGCATCATCAATCAATAAACGGAAGTTAAATTCCTTTTTAAGATCGACAAGTTCTTTCAATCTTCCTTGTGCACCCGACATACCGAAAACACCTTCAGTAATTACCAAGATACCGCCACCACTTTGTTCGACAAGCTTAGTTGCTCTTTCCAGTTGTTTACGTGCACTATCAATATCGTTATGTTTGTAAACAAAACGTTTACCCATATGCAAACGCAATCCGTCAATGATACATGCATGAGATTCAGCATCATAAACAATAACATCATTTCTATCTACAAGACTATCAATGATAGAAACCATTCCTTGATAACCATAGTTTAATAAGAAAGCATCCGGTTTACCTACAAATGCTGCAAGTTCCTGCTCTAATTGTTCATGGTATTTAGAGTTACCCGACATCATACGAGCACCCATAGGATAAGCCATTCCAAATTCTGCAGCACCCTTTAAATCAGCTTCCCTTACTTCAGGGTGATTAGCTAAACCTAAATAGTTATTTAAACTCCATACCAGGTGTTCTTTGCCACGGAAGTTCATGTGAGGAGCAATATCCCCTTCTAATTTAGGAAATGAGAAGTATCCATGTGACCATTTGTGATGTTGCCCAAGTGGGCCCATATGCTTTGTTATCTTTTCAAAAATATCCAATGTTATATGTATTAAGTTCTTTTATTTTTTTTTTGCAAATTTAAGATTAATATGACTGATACGCAACATCAGCATATACCGAGGCCAATAAGCTATTATTATGCCAAAAAAGCCCTAACATATTTATTGCTAAGGCTTTTTATTTTTTATGTGTTAATAATTAATCAACATTATCGTGAAGGAAGGAGTTATTAGGTCTGATTTCAGTTGATCCGTCTTCATCATTACTTAAAGTAAATCTTGAAACCTGAGATTCAGATGAGTGCTGAACCTGCTGTAATTGCATTTGCTTACGTTTATAAGCCGGCTCATTCTCTAACTCTTGCAAACCATTGCTGGTTCTTAATTTCATACTAAGATCTTTTAATCTTAAGATTCTCTCTTTTGATTTTTTAAGCTGATCTTCTATTGATTCATCGTTTTTGTCATCATCAGCTCCTGCTTCATGAACTTCTTCTCTATGAGGTTCAACATCGTTATTGAAAACAGATGCAGGGGTTTCAAATACAAAATCTGTTTCGGCAAGCTTAATTTCGAATTCAAAGCCTGAAGACTCTTGATGAGTTTCCTGAATAGGCTCTTCTTCAATTAAGGTATGTCTTACGATTGTATTTTCAGGCTCATCAACTTTTCTGGCTTTGTTGATATTAAACAAATCGCCGAAAAGATCAGATTGCTTTATTTCTTCTTTAGCTCTCATTACTGGTTCCTCAGAAGGAACCTCAGCCTTAGGCTGTATGAAAGAGTTAACAGGCTCTACCGGACGCACCATAGGCGCTTCTTCAGGGGTTAATAAAGAGATCTTTTTAACGTTCTTTTTATCCTCTTCGCGCTGTTCTTTCGTTTGGAAACCAGTAGCAATAATAGTTACTGATAATCTTTCGCCAAGGTTCTCATCAATACAGTTACCCCAGATCAAATCAGCAGAAAGACCTGCTTTTTCCTGGATGTAATCAGTGATGATAGTAACCTCATCCATTGTTACTTCCTGTACTCCGGAACTAATATTTAATAAGATATATCTTGCACCTTCAATCTCATTGTCTTTCAACAATGGAGAAGCTAAAGCGCCTTCAACAGCATTTAATGCTCTGTTTTCGCCTTCGCATGCAAAACTACCCATTATAGATACACCACTGTCTTTCATAACAGTACGCACATCTTTAAAATCCACGTTGATATATCCTGGTACAGTTATAATCTCCGCAATTCCTTTTGCCGCAGTTGTTAAAATATCATCCGCTTGGGCAAATGCTGAACCTAAAGTAAGGTTACCGAATATTTCACGCAACCTGTCGTTAGAAATAACAAGGTAAGAATCTACATATTTTTTCAGTTCATCCAAACCATCGTTAGCTTGCATTTTACGTCTTTTACCTTCAAAGGCAAAAGGAGTAGTTATGATTGCTACCGTTAAAATATCTAATTCTTTAGCAGCTTTGGCAATGATTGGACTGGCTCCTGTTCCGGTACCTCCACCCATTCCCGCCGTGATGAACAACATTTTTGTAGTGCTGCCCAACATCTGCTTAATATCATCAATATTCTCTATGGCTGAATTTTTACCAACTTCAGGGATTGAGCCCGCTCCCATGCCTTCAGTTAAACTTGCACCAAGTTGAACCTTATTAGGAATAGGACTAAACTCCAAAGCCTGAGCATCAGTATTACAAATGATAAAGTCTACACCTGTAATTCCAGAACGGTACATATGGTTTACCGCATTACCTCCACCGCCACCAACACCAATTACCTTGATGATTGACGACTTATCTTTTAACATTTCAAACTGCATATCTTTATGAATCAGTTATTTAAAAATTCGTTTTTCCTGTTCATCTCTCTATGTAATATTAACACTTTTTTAACAGGCGTTTTCCACAACTGTTAAGAATGTGGAAAAATCGTGTTTTGTTGAAAAATATTACGGCTTTATATAATCTTCATCACTTACATTCATGTCGTCTTTGATGAAATCCTTTGTTTTTGCAAGGAGTTTATCAAACAATCCGCCACCTGAACGCTTCACTTTCTCTTTATCTTTTGGTCGCTCTACAAATACTCCCGGCTGCTTCATTTCTTCAAGTAGCTCCTCAGCTTTTTGAATTCCTTTAATCAACAAACCAACACTGGTAGCATACATTGGGCTTTTCAAATCATCGTAGATGGTTTTAGGCATGTCTTCATATTTAGACAAATGCTCATTTGGATATCCAACGCGGCAATCTAATCCGGTTACATATTCTACCAACTGCGACAAGTGCTTCAACAAAGCACCACCACCTGTAATCACTACTCCTCCGATTAGTTTTTTCTCATATCCTGAAGATTTGATTTCGTAATAAACATGCTCAATGATTTCCTCCATACGGGCCTGGATTACATAAGCAAGATTTTTCACAGAAATCTCTTTAGGTTCTCTTCCTCTTAATCCCGGAACACAAATAATCTCGTTCTCTTTATTTTCTTCAGCAAGTGCAGAACCAAAACGGGTTTTCAACAACTCTGCCTGATTTCTCATCACAGAACATCCCTCTCTGATATCTTCCGTTACGCTATTACCTCCAAAAGGAATAACAGCAGTATGACGGATAATTCCTTCGTGGAAAATTGCAATATCGGTAGTACCACCACCTATATCAACTAAAGCAACACCTGCTTCTTTCTCTTCGTCGCTCAACACCGATTCAGAAGAAGCTAATGGCTCCAGTATTAATTCCTGAGTTTGTAAACCTGCATTGGTTACACACCTCATTATATTTTTTACCGCAGTAACCTGACCAGAAATGATGTGGAAGTTTGCTTCCAAACGCACTCCTGCCATTCCAATAGGATCTTTAATACCTGGCTCATTGTCGATAGTAAACTCTTGTGGCAAAACATGAATGATTTCTTCTCCTGGGGGCATAACCAGTTTGAACATATCATCAATTAATTTGTCAATATCTTTCTTCCCTATCTCATTATTTAACTCTCTCCTGGTCAAAATACCTCGGTGCTGTAAACTTTTGATATGCTGGCCAGCGATACCTACATTAACAACGCGGATTTCGACGTTCGATTGCCCACTTGCAAGTTCCACCGCCTGAGATATCCCCTGAACTGTTTTTTGGATATTGGATACCACACCACGTGTTACCCCTGCGGATTCTGCTTTTCCTATACCTAATACTTCTATTTTTCCGTGTTGTGTTCTGCGACCAACGATCACACAGATCTTAGTAGTACCAATATCCAATCCTACTACAATTGGAGACTGAGTGGTTAATTTTTCTTTGCCCATAACTATATTGATTTGTTGAGTTTTTTATTCTTGTTTTTCCTGGTATCTGTATTAATTGTCTTCTTTTAGTTCATCCGGCATCTCTTCACGTACCATCGTATCTATCGGCTTCTTATTCGTGGAATCTAAACCCGCTTTAGCTCCCCCCGTTAAAGAATCAACCTTGTTCTTTTCGCAAACAACCTGGTTGGTATATTTTATATTGATGGTTTTATAAGTGTCCCATCCCACCTTAGGCATTGCCTTGTTGTAAAAAGCCCGCAAGTTCCTCATCTTAACTTCCAAAGAATCCGCACTTCCCAAAATGATCCGCTGATTACCTACTCTTGGCACCAATTCAATATCATTCTTATCATTTACAACCAATTGTTCAATCTGCGCATCCCACAGCGTATCCTGCTCTATGTAGAATGCCGTTTTATATAAATCTTTCGCCAGCTTAGTAATTAAAGTATCAACCTTACCACTAAAGCTTTCCAGTATCCTTCCATTAGCCACCAATACACTGGCGGTAAAGTTTGGAGAAATCGGCATTTTCAGTCCATTTCTATCAATATAGAAATCCTGATCACTAGCATTTATTATCCTTAATATCGGCTGACGCTGCTTCACATTAATATGAATTACACCATTCATATCAGCATAGACAGTTGCAAAAGCGATATAAGGATTAGCTTTTAATTTTTGCTCTATCTGTTCGAGATTGATCTGCTCTAATTTCTGTCCGATCAATACTCCCTGACTCTGCTTTAAAATTGCGTCTACTTCTTCTCGCTCAATAAAATTATCCGCTCCAGGAATTAAGATTTTAATATTGGTACAAGTCACAGTATTTTTCTTAATGCTCACAAAACTCATGAGCACTATGATTCCGGCCAGACTAACTATCCAGGCAAAACCTTTAAATACCGATCTCCAATCTATTCCCTTAAGCATTCGTTAACAGAGTTTTTAATGGTTGTATCAATGTATCTATATCTCCAGCACCTACAGTTAAAAGTAACTCAGGCTGTTTGTTCTTTATGCGTTGCACAACTAAATCTTTTCCACATATCTCTTTGTTATTCAAGGAGATCTTATCCAACAAATACTGCGAATTAATCCCTTCCAGCGGCAATTCCCTGGCAGGATAAATTTCTAACAGTACCAAATCATCCGCTGTGCTTAAAACTTTCGCAAAATCATCTGCAAAGTCGCGGGTACGGGTAAACAAATGCGGCTGAAAGATCACAGTTAGCTTCTTGTCAGGATACAATTGTCTTACTGCATTAAAGCAGGCTCTTAATTCTTCAGGATGATGCGCATAATCATCTATATAAATATGCTCCGGAGAATTTACGATATACTCAAATCTTCTCTTTACACCTTTAAAATTACCTACAGCAGTTTTTATTTTTTCAGGATCAATCCCTAGTTTCAAAGCAACTGCAATTGCAGCCACCGTATTTTCTACATTATGTTTTCCAGGAAGCATCAGACTGATTCCTTCTATCAAATGCTCACCATCACTATAATCGAACACAAAACTTGCATTCTCTACCCTGATGTTTTGCGCCTTAACCTGTGAATCCAGATCTGCGCTATAGCTTATAGCACCTGATAATGGCAAACCTTTTTTCGCAAACAGTGTTCCCTCAGGTTTTAGCTGACCGGCAAACAATTTAAACGATTCCTGCAATTGTGAAGCATCACCATAAATATCCAAATGATCTGCATCCATAGAAGTGATCACGGAAATGTCTGGATGTAATGTCAGGAATGAACGATCATACTCATCAGCCTCAACAACTACTACATTATTACTACCAATTAAAAAGTTACTGTTATAATTGGTAGCTATCCCTCCTAAAAAGGCAGTACAGCCATACCCCGTATCTGTTAAAATATGAGCTACTACAGATGAAGTAGTGGTTTTACCATGCGTACCGGCAACAGCAATACAAAACTGACCCTTACTGATGATACCCAAAACCTCGGAGCGTTTTTTAAGCTTAAAACCATGCCCTTTAAAGTAATTCAATATTTGAGAATTCTTAGGTATAGCAGGCGTATAAACAACTAGCGTTTCTTTATCATCTATAGTAAAGCAATTAGGCAAAGTGTCTTCATTATCTACATAAGATATTAAGACTCCTTCTTGCTCAAGAGCTGTCGTAAGATTGGTTTTTGTCTTGTCATAACCGCACACAATACACTTTCTCTTTACAAAATAGCGAGCAAGTGCACTCATTCCAATTCCACCAATACCCACAAAATAAACTCTTTTTATATTGTCCAGTTCCATTATTTATGCCCTCCCTTTCCAGCTAAATTTAAAACCTGTTGTGCAATCAGATTATCGGCATCAGGTAAAGCCATCTGACCAATATTCTCAGAGAAAACCTTACTTCTATCCTTGTCCTTTAATAAGGCCAAAGCTTCTGGAACCAGTGTATCTTCGGCAGAGCGATCTGCAATTAAAAGTGCGGCATTGTTTTTCACTAAAGCCAAAGCATTTTTAGTTTGATGATCTTCAGCAACATTTGGCGAAGGAACCAGAATAACAGGTTTCTTAATCAAACACAATTCTGCAATAGTGCCAGCACCAGCTCTTGATATAATCACATCAGCCGCTGCATAAGCCATATCCATCTTATTCAGGAATTCCAGAATTCGCACGTTTGGATGAAAATTTAAACCTAAACGTTCAACAATTCCTTTATAATAGAACTTACCTGTTTGCCATATTACCTGCACATCTTCCTTCAGTATTTCCGGCAAGTGCTTTTCAATGCTTTTATTTAATGTACCGGCGCCTAAACTACCGCCTGTAACTAATATTGTTTTCTTAAGCGGATCAAGCTTTAGCAATTCTGCTCCTGCATGATGCTTATTTAAAATATCGACAACATCTTTCCTTACCGGATTCCCAGTTTTCAATATATTGGCAGCAGGGAAAAACTGATCCATGTTGTCAAAAGCCACACAAACTTTAGCAGCCTTTTTACCCAACCATTTATTAGTTATACCTGCATAAGAGTTTTGCTCTTGTATCAGATAAGGAATATTTTTTAATGATGCAGCGTATAATATTGGTCCGGATGCGTAGCCCCCAACCCCAACAACTACATCTGGTTTAAATTCTGAGATCAGCTGCATTGCCTTTCTCACACTTCCTAAAAGCTTAAATGGCAAACCAAGATTCTTAATAATAGATCCCCTTTGAATACCACTAATATTTAAACCGACAATTTTATATCCGGCAGCAGGAACTTTTTCCATTTCCATTCTGCCAGTAGCGCCAACAAATAATATTTCGCACTCGGGCTCCATACGCTTTAGCGCATTGGCAATAGATATGGCCGGAAAAATATGTCCGCCAGTACCGCCACCTGAAATAATTACTCTTGTTGGTTTCATCATCTTATATTATGCCATTGCGGGTATTTCACCTACAATTACTTTCTTATTACTATTCTCTTCAACATCCTTACTCACACTCAATATTATACCAAATGCAATACTTGTAAATAACAAAGAGGTTCCTCCCATACTTACCAACGGCAAAGGAACACCGGTAACCGGCCCCAAACCAACTGCTACAGCCATATTTGCAAAGGCCTGTATGGTTAAACTAAAACTTAATCCTGCTGCCAGTAGTGCCCCAAATGCTTTGGGCGCTCGGGTTACAATCTTTATACATCGATAAAGCAATACCAGATACAATGACATTACAATTATCCCTCCAATAGTTCCATATTCTTCAATAATCATTGCAAAAACAAAATCGGAATAAGGGTGAGGCAAAAAGTTCTTTTCAATACTATTTCCAGGTCCTTTACCAAACACACCACCCGAGGCCAGTGCAATTTTTGAGTGGTCGGACTGGAATGTTTTATCCGAATTCTGACGTTCCGGGTGCATGTAAGTCTCGATACGAGATTTATACACTTCTCTACGTGGACCTAAAAAGGCTACAAAAAGTAAAAGCACAAAACCTCCGGCACACACCATCATGATCTGCTTAATACTGATACGACCAATAATCAACAACAAAATGCTTACACCAAATAGCATTAAAGCTGTCGACATATTTGCCCATGCAATCAATACAAAGACCACACAAACAGAGCCCATAATAGGAATAAATGCCTCCTTCACATCCTTAATATTTTCCTGTTTTCGGGTCAGCATCCTCGCCAAAAACGTAATCAGGGCCAGTTTAGCTAAATCGGACGTCTGAAATGTTAAACCAATCACCGGTATCTTCACCCACCTTGAAGCATCATTTACGTTTGCTCCAAAAATCAGTGTATACACCAGTAATGGAATAGTAATCACCATCAACACTTTAGAGATTCCGGCGTAATATCGATAATCCAAAAGGTGGGCTATATAAATCATAGCTATACCTATAAGTACAAAGATTACGTGTTTGGTAAGCAATAATTTTTCCACCCCCACACCACGCTTAAATGCCAAAGTACTGGTAGAACTGTATACTACCAAAATGGAAATAAGCGACAACAAAATGATGATCAGCCAAATCCAGCGATCTCCTTTTGTCTTGTCCAGAAGTTTATTCATTGCAAACATAACCTACAATTCTTTAACAGCAGTTTTAAATTGATTGCCTCTATCTTCGTAATTTTTAAACAAGTCAAAGCTTGCACATGCCGGCGAAAGCAATACTGTATCTCCTTTTTTAGCAAGGTGATAAGCTACCTGTACTGCTTCATGAGCAGAAAAAGTATTCACTATGATCTCTACATCATCTTCAAAAGCTTCATGAATACGCTTGTTGTCTTTACCTAAACATACAATAGCTTTCACTTTCTGATGTACCATATCCTTAAGCATATTGTAATCATTACCTTTATCAACACCACCCATAATCAGGATCACGTCAGTACCTACGCTCTCTAAAGCATACCAGGTAGAATTCACGTTAGTAGCTTTAGAATCGTTGATATAATCTACACCCGAAATCTTTGCCACATGCTCTAACCTGTGTTCAATATTCTTAAAATCTCCCATACTCTCGCGGATGGAAGTATTTCGAATGTCTAATACTTTGGCAACTATGCCCGAAGCCATAGAGTTGTAAATATTATGCTTGCCCTGAAGGGCTAACTCTGAAATAGACATGGTTAGTTCGTCGTTTAGGTGTATATTTATGTGTATGTTATCGCTTTCCAAGTATGCCCCGCTCTCAATTTTCTTACGAATAGAGAAGGGATACATTTTTGAACTTACGTTCGTATTCTTTAAAACTTTTAAAGTTTCAGGGTCATCAGCGCAATAGATGAAAACATCATCTGCTGTCTGATTTTGAGTAATGCGCATTTTTGAAGCTGCATAATTACCCAGTTTATAATCGTACCTGTCTAAATGATCAGGTGTAATATTCAATAGTACTGCTATATCAGCCTTAAACTCATGCATATCATCCAGCATAAAGCTCGAAAGCTCCAATACATACCAGTCATATTCTGCTGTGGCTACCAAAGCCGCAAAGCTATGTCCAACATTACCCGCCAAACCTACATTCATCCCCGCATTTTTCAGGGCATGATAAGTAAGCATTGTAGTAGTTGTTTTACCATTTGAACCGGTAATACAAACTGTTTTTGCATTGGTATATCTTTTTGCAAACTCAATTTCAGAAACTACAGGAATCCCCTTTTTCTTAATCTCCTTAATAATTGGAGCTGTATCAGGTATCCCCGGACTCTTGATCACCTCAACTGCGTTCAATATTTTTTCAGCAGTATGTTGCTTCTCTTCAAAATCAATACGCAGTTCTTCCAGAATCTCTTTGTACTGCGTTGCTATAGCCCCAAAATCAGACACAAAAACATCAAAACCCTGTTTTTGCGCCAGCATTGCTGCTCCAACCCCACTCTCTCCTGCTCCAAGAATTACAATTCTATCCTTTTCCATTATCGCAGTTTTAAAGTGATTATAGTGATGATGGCCAACAAGATTCCAATGATCCAAAAGCGCGTTACGATTTTAGCCTCATGGTATCCTTTCTTCTGGTAATGATGGTGTAATGGCGACATTAGGAATACCCTTCTACCTTCACCAAACCGTCTTTTTGTGTACTTAAAGTAGCTTACCTGAATAATTACAGACATATTCTCTACCAGAAAAACTCCGCATAAAATTGGAATCAATAATTCTTTTCTAATCATGATGGCAAAAGCCGCGATGATACCTCCAATAGCCAAACTACCTGTATCTCCCATAAATACCTGGGCAGGATAAGAGTTATACCATAAAAAGCCTACGCAAGCACCTACAAAAGCACCCGCAAAAATCATCAGCTCTCCCGAATTGGGGATATACATGATGTTGAGGTAGTCGGCAATCACCGTATTACCAGATACATAAGCCAACAAACCAAGGGTTAAACCTATAATAGCCGATGTCCCCGTTGCGAGCCCATCAATACCATCCGTAATATTAGCTCCATTAGATACCGCAGTTACAATTACCACTACAAACAACAGAAAAACCATTACGGCATACTTCTCATAACCAGGGCCTAAAAACTTCAGCACCTTAGCATAATCGAATTCGTTATTTTTATAGAAAGGAACATTGGTAATAGTAGATTTAACGTCCTGTGTATAATAAAAACTTTCGCCCTTTTGCCTTAAAACCATTGGGGCAGTAGTCTTCGCAGCTATACCGGTTGTTGCTTTTACATTCGCACCTTCATCAACAGTCTGTCTTACAACAATATTAGGATTAAAGTACATTGTCCACCCAATAATAAGTGCCAATCCAACCTGTCCAACAATCTTAAAACGTCCTGCTAATCCTTCTTTATTTTTTCTAAAAACCTTAATATAATCATCAACAAAACCAATAACCCCCATCCAAACTGTGGTTACAATCATCAGGATTACATAAATATTAGTAAGGTTGGCAAATAACAATGTAGGCACCAAAATACCCAGCAAGATTATGATACCCCCCATAGTAGGCGTACCTTGTTTTTGCATCTGGCCTTCTAAACCCAGGTTTCTAACCGTTTCACCTACCTGCATTTTTTGCAGATAATTGATCAATCTTCTACCATAAACAGTTGTGATGATCAGCGAAATAATCACAGCCAAAGAGGTACGGAAAGTGATGTATTGAAACAACCTCAATCCGGGAAAATCATAATTCTGATTTAGATATTCGAATAAATAATACAACATTAGCTGATCAAGTTAAATTGTTCCATCAATACCTCTTTATCATCAAAATGATGTCTTACACCATTTATTTCCTGATACTTCTCATGCCCCTTACCTGCCAATAAAATAATATCACCAGGTTTGGCCAAATGACAGGCAGTTTTAATTGCCTCTTTCCTGTCCACTATACTTAATGTTTTTCTTTTGTTTGTTGGCGAAACACCCTTTTCCATATCCTCCACTATCGTTTGCGGGTTCTCCGTTCTCGGATTATCCGAGGTTAAAATCACCTTATCACTCCAATCGCAGGCAACCTGCGCCATGATAGGTCTTTTAGTTTTATCCCTATCACCACCACAGCCAATTACCGTAATCACCTGCTCGGTTCCTTTTCTTATATCCTGAATGGTACTCAATACATTTTGTACAGCATCAGGTGTATGTGCGTAATCAATTATTCCTATTACACCAGTATTAGAAACTATGTATTCAAATCTACCCTCAGCACCTGTCAACCTGCTTAATACAGTCAACACCGAAAGCTGATCCTGCTCCAATAACATTGCAGTACCATATACCGCAAGCAAATTATAAGCATTAAAAGAACCTACCAGCTTAAAGAATACATCAGCCCCATCAATATCAAGATGCAAACCGTTAAAGCTATTCTCCAGAACCTTTGCTTTAAAGTCACCTAATTGCTTAAGCGCATAAGTCTTTTTTGATGCCTTAGTATTCTGAAGCATCACCATTCCATTCTTGTCATCAACATTGGTTAATGCAAAAGCTGATTTTGGCAACCCATCAAAAAATGCTTTTTTCGCTTTTATGTAGTTATCAAAGGTTACATGAAAATCTAAATGGTCGTGAGTGATATTAGAAAACACGCCGCCAGAAAAGTCTAACCCTTCAATTCTATGCTGAACCACAGCATGAGAACTTACTTCCATAAAGCAATAGCTACAATCAGCCGCTACCATATCCTGTAAAAGACTATTTAAAGCCAATGGATTTGGTGTGGTATGTGTGGCAGGAATAACCTCATCGTTGATATGATTTTCAACTGTAGAAATCAACCCAACTTTATAACCAAGCTCTCTAAATAATTTAAATAATAAAGTAGCAATGGTAGTTTTACCATTAGTACCCGTAATACCTATTAATTGAAGTTTAGAAGAAGGATTTCCATAAAAATTAGAGGCCATAATACCTAGTGCAGCAGCACTATTTTCTACCTCTATATAAGTTACCAGTTCATTTTTAACCTCAGGGATTTCCTCACAAACAATCACACTCGCACCAGCTTCAATAGTAGCAGGAATGTAAGTGTGTCCGTCAGACAAAGTACCTTTAACCGCAAAAAACACACTATCCTTAACAACCTGACGTGAATCAAACACCAAAGCAGTAACTTCCCTGTTGGTTGATCCAACCAGGTTTGTTATTGCTACCCCATATAAAATCTCCTGCAATCCCATCTTATTGTAATTCAAGTTGAACTAATAATCCCCTTCCAATTCTATTTCCGGCAGGTATAGACTGAGCTATAACCTTACCGCCACCTTTTACTCTGGTTTTTAAGCCTGCATTACCCAACAGGTATAATGCATCTTTTAAACCCATGCCTTTTACATCAGGCATTACCCCTTTTACAGCGGCATGCTCTTCATACGGAACACCGTTATTGGTATCAATACCACTTACAGACTTATCAGCATAAAGGGCTTTAATACCCAAGGTTTTATATATCTTTTTAACCGCTTTGCTCTCACCTACTTTCGCTTCAGGAGCTTTTGTATTTCCTACCAGATGATCGTTTGGAATGTCATGATACATTTCCATATCGCTGGCATAAATGCGATCTGCAATTTCTTTAAACACCGGACCAGCCACTGCTGCACCATAGTAACCATTTTTCGGCCCGTTAATAGCAACCATAATGGAATATTTAGGCTTATCAGCCGGGAAATAACCACAAAAAGAAGCCTGATAGCTTTTCTTTGCCCTATAACCTTTGTTGCCGTCAGCTACCTGTGCAGTACCGGTTTTACCCGCAACTCTATATAATGGAGATCCCATTTGTTTACCCGTACCTTTGGTAACTACAGACTCAAGCATCGCCTGTAATTTCTTAACTGTTTTTTCAGAACAAACTCGCTCCGATATCACCCTTGCACTAAACTGCTCAATTGGATTTCCCAGTCTGCGAATTTCCTTAACAAAAATTGGTGATATGTACTTACCATCATTAGCAATAGCATTATAAAATGTCAGCATCTGTAAAGGAGTAATCTGCATTTCATAACCATAAGCCATTTGCGGCAGGGTCATATTTTTATTCCAACTTTTAAAAGATGGATTCTTTATCACAGGCTTAGTTTCTCCAGGTATCTGCAGGTCAAGCCTTTCATTCATATGAATATCATACAAATGATCAGTAAACTGCGATGGATTATCCTGATAAGCGGCATTAACCAATTTAGCTACCGCAGTATTTGCCGATTGCTCAAAAGCTTTCATTACGGTAACCGTTCCAATACCACCATGCGAATCTTTAATCGTATGTCCCGGTATCCTGTAAGTTCCATCTCCCGTAGCCACCATTGTATTGGTATCTACTTTATTATCTTCCAAAAGCGCCATGTAAGAAGCCAACTTAAAGGTTGAGCCAGGATCCTGACTACCGCCAATAGCATAATTAAACTTCTCTTCGTAAACCCCTTCTTTAACTCTGGTGTAATTGGCAACCGCCCTTACCTCTCCGGTAGTCACTTCCATCAATATCACCGTTCCGTGATCCGCATCGCTAATTTTTAATTGCTTCTCTAATGCGCTTTGCGCCAGATCCTGCATATTAATATCAATGGTAGAAATGATATCAGCACCCTCTTTAGGTGCTACCTCAGCTTCATCATTAACAGGCATCCAAACACCACCAGATATTCTCTGAACCAGTCTTTTTCCACTTTCACCATTAATGTATTCACCATAAGCACCCTCTAAACCAACACCATTGCTAACATTTTCATTCTTATAACCAATAGTTCTGGCAGCCAAATATTTAAATGGCTTAATTCTTTTGTTTTGTTGAACAGCAATTAAACCACCAGTGTATTTCCCTACATTATATAAAGGAAAAGTCCTGATTGTTTTCAATTCCTGATAACCAACTTTACGCTTAATCAGCAGGTAACGTGCACTATCACGTCTGGCTGAACGTAAATACCTTGAATACTCTTTAGGGCTTTTATCTTTAAAGAATTGAGAAAGTCTCAATGCCAATGAATCAACCTTACTATCAAACACTTCATTGTCAGCAATACCACCGGCATACAAATCCATGCGGAGCTCATACTCAGGAATAGAAGTTGCAAGCAAACTTCCATCATTTGAGTATATATTTCCACGCGCTGCTTCCACATTGATATACTTTGTAGAGAGACTGTCGGCCATGGCACGCCATTTATGTCCCTCCACAAACTGTACATCGCAAAGCCTGATCAGTACTGCCACGGCAAACAGCACAATCAGTCCGAAAGACAGATAAACACGTAATAATATGTTAGCTCTAATATTCATTACTGCTTATTACAATTTTTTTAGGCGGCTCTGTTAATTCTTTTATCCCCAGAGTATCCACCTTTTTAGCAACCTCTGTTAGTTTACTTTTGAACATCAAATCAGCCTTAAGCGATTTGTATTCCCAGCTCATTTCTTTTACCTCTTTACTTAACTGATCAATATTTCTGATGTTTTTGATGGCCATATGGCTATTCGCGATATACAGCATTCCCAAAACCGACAGAAATATCAAAAACGGCAACATCTCTGTTGCAGCTTCCTTACTCACTACTCCTTCTGTAAACAACTTCCTAAAGAACTGATTTTCGGATACCGGGGCTTTTTTCTTAATCCTGATATCCATCTCTCCTTCTTCTTCGGGCTCCTCATCTAAATGCTCCCTAAACCTGTTACTCATAACCGCTCTCCAATCCTCAATTTCGCACTTCTGGACCTGCTATTGCGTTCCAACTCTGCTTCATCAGCCATTATGGCTTTCCTGGTTATTACTTTAAAAGGCTTTTGTTCGTTCCCGTAAAAGTCTTTATCCACCTCACCTTTAAACTTTCCTTTGGCCAGGTAATTTTTTACCGGCCTATCCTCCAAAGAATGGTAAGACATCACCACCAGACGTCCTCCACTCTTTAGCACATCAGCAGTCTGTACCAGAAAATTCTCCAGCACTTCAATCTCGGCATTCACCTCGATGCGCAGGGCCTGAAAAACCTGCGCCATATATTTATTTTCTTTTCCTTTTGGAATGTATGCAGCTACCGCTTTCTTAAAATCAGCCAGCGTTTCTATAGGGCGTTCTATACGACCAGTTACAATTGCTTTAGCCAACGACTTTGCATTTTTAACCTCACCGTAGATTCCGAATATCCTATGTAACTTTTCTTCTGTATATGTATTTAATACTTCCGCCGCAGTCAACTTACCCTGTTTATCCATTCGCATATCTAATGCAGAATCAAACCTGGTCGAGAAACCTCTTTCCGGCTCATTAAACTGATGAGAAGAAACACCAAGATCAGCTAGGATGCCATCAACAGCTTTAAAACCTAGCAAGCGCAGGTTATTTTTAAGAAAAGCGAAATTCTGATCTACAAAGTGAAAGCGCGGATCATCAATCTTATTTCTTTGCGCATCCGGATCCTGATCAAAAGCGATCAGCACACCGTCTTTACCCAAGTGTTTAAGAATCTCTCTGGAGTGTCCGCCACCACCAAATGTAACATCTACATAAACACCATTAGGTTTAATATCCAAACCATCGATGCACTCTTTTAACAATACTGGAACGTGGTAATTATTTTCCATCTTCCCTCCTGTTTTTATCTCCCATCACTTCGGCAGCAAGCAGCGCAAAGTCAGCAGGATCTTTATCAAATAATGCTTCGTATGATTTTTTAGACCAAACCTCAATCTTATCAAACTGACAAGCCAGTACCAGCTCAGTATTAATTTCAATACCTACTGATTCCAGTAAAGAGTTAGGCAAATTAACCCTACCGGTCGCATCCAGTGTCAATTCCGTCGCGCCGCGGGTAAATAATCTTATAAATTCTCTGTTTTTTTGTTCGTACGGATTCAGCTTACTCAAGTCCTCCACTATCTTTTCCCATACTTTTTTAGGATAAACTACCAGGTGCTTCTCAAAACCCCTGTTAATCACAAGTCCCTCTTGCTCAACATTAGGCAATTGTTTTTTTAGGCTCGAAGGGACCATCAAGCGGCCTTTCGCGTCTAATTTACAATCAAATTCTCCTAATAACTGAACCATTATAATATGTGCACTTTTTATGTAGTGTAAAAATAGGTACTTCTACCACTTTTTACCACATTCTACCACAAAAAGTTTTCCACATATTATTTACCTACCACTTTCCCCCATTTTTACTATAAAAAGGCCATAAAACACGGTGGGAGGAAGTGGTAAACAAAACAGGCGTTTCGCAAAAACGAAACGCCTGTCCTTAAAATTAGTCAGGTTGTCTAGTCATTTATAGCCTTAACACCCGGTAATTCTTTACCTTCCATATATTCAAGCAATGCACCACCACCGGTAGATACATAACTTACTTCATCTTCTAAATTAAACTTCGCAATTGCAGCAGCAGAATCACCACCACCGATTAAAGAGAAAGCATCGTTTTCTTTAGTTGCAGCAACAACCGCGTCAGCAACCGCACGTGTACCTTGCTCAAAGTTTGCCATTTCAAAAACACCCATTGGACCGTTCCATAACAATGTTTTAGAGTCTTTAATGATACTTGAGAACAACTCAACAGTTTTCGGACCGATATCTAAGCCCATCCAGTCAGCAGGAATTTGTCCGGCATCAACTGATCCTTTTTGTGCATCATTGTCAAATTTATCAGCAATAACAGTATCTACAGGTAAAACTAAGTTTACACCTTTAGCCTTAGCTTTATCCAATAACTCTAAGCAAAGCGCCATTCTATCAGCTTCTAATAAAGAAGTACCAATTTCACCACCTTGTGCTTTAGCAAAAGTATAAGCCATACCACCACCTATAATCAGGTTGTCTACTTTTTCAAGTAAGCTTTCAATCAATAAAATTTTGTCAGAAACCTTAGCACCACCCATAATAGCAGTAAAAGGTCTAACAGCACCATGATTTACTTTCTCAGCATTTTTCAATTCTTCAGCCATTAAGTAACCGAAGTATTTATCATTAGGAAAAAACTCAGCAACAATAGCAGTCGAAGCATGTGCACGGTGTGCAGTTCCGAAAGCATCATTTACATATACGTTTCCAAGTTGAGCCAATTTTTCAGCGAAGGCTTTATCACCTTTTTCTTCTTCTTTATAAAAACGTAAGTTTTCTAATAAAAGAACTTGTCCCGGAATTAAGTTTTTCGCTTTTTCTACGGCTTCAGCACCAATACAATCATTAGCAAATTTCACCTCGATATCTAACATTCTCGAAAGATCACCTAAAATGTGTTTCAAAGAATCTTTATCATTCGGACCATCTTTTGGTCTGCCAAGGTGAGACATTAGAATTACACTACCGCCATCATTTAATATTTTATTGATTGTAGGTAGCGCAGCACGCATTCTTTTATCATCAGTAATATTAAAATCTTTATCCAAAGGGACGTTAAAGTCAACTCTGACTAAAGCTTTCTTATCTGCAAAGTTGCATTGATCTATTGTTCTCATTTTTTAAATTATTGTTTTTGTATTGGTTGGTTCTAAATTTATGCTGTTAAATATTTAATCATGTTAAAGTGCGGCCCTATTCCGGGAACTTCAAACTCATCGGAGATTACCTCAAAGCCTAATTTCTTGTAGAATACCACAGCCGAACTCCTTGCGTTGCACCAAATATAAGAAGCATTAGCGGATGTAAGTGCCGAAACTGCAAAATTTATCAGTTTTGCCCCATAACCTTTACCTGCAAAAGCCGGATCGGTAGCCATGCCGCGAAGCCTAAATCCCCCTACACCCTGCTCTGGATAGTCTTCCGGAAAAAATGTAGCTATAGAAACTATTTGCTCATCTGCTACAGCCCCCAAGTGAAAACCTCCATCAATATCATCTGTCGGAAACACGCACTGATCAAAAGGAAGGCTGTCCCTTAAAACACTGCTCCTCAGTGGCAACGTATCCTCAGCATTTATATATTTAACCATTATTCTTTATAATTTTCTGCACCACATCTACCAGTCGCGCAGAGTAGCCCGACTCATTATCATACCACCCTACTACCTTTACCAAGTCGCCCACTATCGAGGTTAGCTGACTATCAAAGATGCAGGAATGCGGATTGTCTAAAATATCAACGGAAACAATCGGGTCTTCAGTATACTCCAATACTTCATTCATCTCATTTTGCGAAGCTTTTTTAAAAGCCGCATTGATCTCTTGGATGGTAGTTTCCTTTCTAAGAATACAGGTAAAATCAGTTAACGATCCATTTAATACCGGAACTCTGATACCTGCACCACCCAACTTACCATCCAAATGAGGAAATATATTGGTAATCGCTTTTGCAGCACCCGTACTGGTTGGTATAATAGATGCCGATGCCGCTCTTGCCCTGCGTAAATCTTTATGTGGAGCATCATGCAGGTTCTGATCGCCTGTCATCGAGTGCACAGTAGTGATGTATCCATCAAGGATTCCCCAGTTGTCGTCCAATATTTTAACCATCGGCGCCACGTTATTTGTGGTACACGAAGCATTGGAAAGCACCTGAGCTGTCAAATCTACATCTGCATCATTCACACCCAACACCACCATTTCTACACCTTTATCACCACATGGCGCCGATATCAGCACTTGTTTAGCACCTGCTTTTAAATGAAGATCAGCCCCTGCCTTACTTGCAAACTTACCTGTCGACTCTAATACCAGATCAATCCCCAGATCAGCCCATGGTAGTTTTTCAGGATTAGGTTCTGCATAAACAAGAATCTTCTTTCCATTAATGATCAAGCTGTCATTTTCAAATTTCACTGTCCCCTTAAAACCTCGGTGTACGGTATCGTACTTAAAAAGGTGAGCCAATGTAGCCGGATCTCCCAGATCATTGATGGCAACAACGTTGATGTTTTTTTCGATAGCAGTACGCAAAAAGATGCGCCCAATCCTACCAAAACCATTAATTGCGATATTCATTTTACTCGTTTTGTTCTGGCGGCAAAAGTACCTATATTCTTATTAGCAGTGGTATAAAATTGGAAGGGATTATTAAAAATTACGTGGGTATTATACCAATAGCATTTAGTAAGTAGTACTTAGTATTTAGACGATGGTATTAAAGGGGTCGTCATCAATAAAGTGGCCGTCATCCTGAATTCGTCATGCCGGCGAAGGCCGGTATCAGGACCTCGCAAGAGAAAGTAAGCTGATTAGAAAGATAATGGTTCTTGTCTGTTATCCCAAAAAAACAGTAGTCCGATATGATCTTCATGAATCTCATAAAACACAATAGATTGAGATACAATTACAGCTTTCCTCACACTCGGAATTTCTGTTTCGGGAAACATATGAGGCATTGAAGAAATTGATTTCAGCAACTTTCCCGTCTTTTTTATAAAGCCCCTTGAAGCCGAAGTACCCCAATTATTTGTAATAAAAGTAACTATAGAATCAAATGTCTCCTCTGCTTCGGGAGCCCAAATTATTTGCATTATAAATTCTCGTATTTTCTAAATACTTCTTGTGTAGTTTTGCCCAATCCACTTTTAAGCTGATCCTGTCCTCTTTTAATGCCTTTAACTACATGATCAGGAAGCGGCTCATCCTTTTTCTTCTCATAAGGAACGGCCAAAGCCTTTAGAAAAGCCCTTAATGCTTTTTCCTGCGATTTATCCGGATGCACAAAATACGTTTCCATAATTTAAATAATTCTTGTCAGTGAATACAAATTTAACAAATATTGTTCCTAATAACAATGCTAATGCTTCCAAATTCTCATTACCTCATTAAAACCTCCCCCTTTACCCAATCACCATTTCTCCTAAATAAACGCTAGTACTTACTTTATCACCCGCATCATTTACATACCCCATCCAGCAATGCACAAGATCCCCCGTAAAATTACCAGGCAACTGTAAGCTTACCTCATTGTCACTTCTTTCTGCTGAATTCTCAAACGTAACAAACTGCTCCTTGATGGGATTATACACAATAAAATTAGCCCTATCATTATCTTTACAATACACCGACTCAGGAGCATAAGCCCATTTAATGGTTAACAAACCATCTATTAAGCATAAAATCTCCAATATCCACGACACCAACAACTCACCTCTGCTAAACACTGCCTTTTTAAAATCAATCGTATAATCAGGGCCTTTGCCAACAACCGCCTCATTTAAATGAAGTGAAGTCGCCAAATTCATCTAGTTTAGACAAACTCAATTCCAACACCACACCCCCAACATCTTTCGAAGCCTTTACTTCCTTAGGTGCATAACCTATAAATGAAATCAACAACACCGCACCCTCGTCTACATTCTGCAAAGAAAACTCGCCTTTGCTATTGGTACTGGCAGCTTTATTTCCTTTCCCTTTTATCCCTACCGAAGCCCCGACCAACGGCTGACCATTAGCATCAACCACCCTACCATGTACATCGATTGAACGAAATAAATTCAGGATAGCGCTTTTCGTTTTATCAACAAAAGAAGCCTCCTTTCTTCTAATCACTATGGTATTATCACTCAGTTCATAACTTAACGCTTGCCCTTCCAACACTTTATCAAGCGCATCTTTTAAAGGAATATCAGATAATTTAACACTCACCTTTTTAGCCTGATCAAAAATATCATCAGCAAAAAGGATGTTCATTTTACTTTGTACTTTTATCTTATTCAGAACCTGTTCCAGAGGTGCATCTACTTCGGTCAAAGTTATTCTCTGCCCAAAACCAGAAGCACTAACCTGCAGTAAAAAGGTAGTCATGATCACTATGATTAATCTCATAATCAGTAGTATTTTGGGCGGCAGCCACAGACGCGACATGCCCGGGTTAAAAGCAGTTAATTTCATACTTTCATCGTTATTTGTATTCTCCCCAGGGCAGCCGATGAGAGCCCGTAATTATTGCTTTGTTAAGCAATAATGCCTAAGTTTGAAATGGTTTGAGTTGATGGTAAATTGTTCATACGATTTTTTTATCCCGGCATACCGGGAAAGGTCATCTCAAACTATTGTCGGGTGGTGTATCGAGCACTACCCGGCTTAATTTTAAGTAACCCGAGCGCTCCTTTAGCGCTGCTCCTTCAGATTTCTTTTCATACGTTGCTGTTTATTTATATTTTTCAACTATTATTTTATTTCCTTCTATACTAAAATGTACTTTCTTGGTTTTTTCGAGCACACCAAGCAGGGTAGATACTTTGTCAAATCTGGATACTGATCCGCTAAAAGTAACCGGCTCTATTTCTCCCTTGTAAATCACATCTACATTGTACCAGCGCTCTACTTTGCGCATAATCTCTTGAAGTGATTCTTTTCTTAATACAAACTGCCCGTTCTTCCAGTCAATGGCATCTTCAGGGTTTATATTTTTGACGGCAAGCTGGTTTGTGGTAAGGACGGCTTCCTGGTCGGGTTTGAGTATTATGGACTGAGCTGTGCGAGGTCCTGAACCAAGTTCAGGATGACGACCGTTTATAGCGGATGCAGAAACTTTTACAGAGCCTTCTAGCAGTGTTGTTTTGGTTGCGGCTTCATCAGCATAACTGTTGATATTGAAATGTGTACCGAGAACTTCAACGCTTTGTTTATCTGTTGTCACTATAAATGGATGGGATTTATCTTTTGCTACTTCAAAGTAGGCCTCGCCACTCAATTCAACTTTTCTTTTTCCTAATTCGTGAAAAGTTGATGGGAATTTAAGAGAGGAAGCGGCGTTTAGCCATACTTTGGTACCATCCGGCAATGTGATTTGGTATGTACCACCGCGAGGGGTTTGTATAATGCGAGGTCCTGACCCTGAACTAAATTCAAGGCTGGTTTCAGGATGACGACCGTTTATAACAGATTTGTTAGCTGTAGCGCTGTTAACTTCAGTACTGTCATTATACCGGAGTTGTTTATCGCTTACCACTACTCCTGATTTTGCTTCACTAAGCACAATGGTTGATCCATCGGCAAGAGTAATGGTTGCAGTATTTTTGCCGGGAAGTATATCCAGAGATCCTGAAACAAGTTCAGGACGACGACCGTCGGCCTGACGAGTTGTATAAAAGTATATTGCTGTACTAAGAGCGATTACAACAGAAGCCGCCACAGCAATACGAGGCCATAACCTAACAGGTTCTTTAACTCTGGTTTGTTTAATGTGGTCTTGTATCCGACCAAACATTTTTTGCTCTATCTCCTGTTTAACACCCAATACCTTTTCATCCCAAACAGTAGTATCCTGAAAGCTGCCATAGTAGTTAAGCAACATTTGCTCTTCCTCCATTGAAGCATCACCTGCAAGGTACTTATCTATAAGTGCTAAAAACTGTTGCTTATCCATTTTATCCAGGGTATAAATACCGCCTCTTAACCCTTAGAGTAAAAAAGCAGACCTATCCCCTAGTCGGTCAGAAAATATTTTTATATTTATTATGAATTTTCATTTTTGATGTCACACTTTTACATTGTTTAATGGCCTAATTCGCCATGCTGAATTTATTTCAGTATCTCACATCTGCTATTCAAAACCTGCTCAAATGAGGTCCTGAAACAAGTTCAGGATGACGAGATGATGAAAAGTGTGCCAATTAATATGTGAAAATAAGCCATCAAAAGAGTAAATTCACTTTTACATAAATAAACACCAATATCATGGCAACACGCATCACAGGCATCGGCGGTATTTTCTTCCGTTCTAAAGACCAGGAAGCCCTGGCAGATTGGTATGAGAAACATTTCGGCATCAACTCTATGAAAACCGGATACATCTGGAATCAGGAAGCCGGCCCTACGGTATTTTCTCCTTTCCCTCAAAACACTGATTACTTCGGCAATGACAACCAGCAATTCATGCTCAACTTCCGTGTTTCCAATCTAGATGAATTACTTGTCGAGCTAAGAGCCGAAGGTGTAGTAATTGACGAGAAAACAATGGAAGAAAGCTATGGCAAATTCGCATGGGTTTATGATCCCGAAGGAAACAAAATTGAGTTATGGGAACCATTAGAGCCTGAAAGTTAAAGAGAAAGTAACTTTTCAGTATAATCCACCATAAACAGAGGGATGTTAATCAACCCCTCATCTTTTTTAAGATTTTTCAATGAATACCTTATTCTAACAGGTGGCTGATAAAGACCATTATATACAGAAAGGCTTTTACTCTTGACATTCTCGTCTGACTTCACTTCTATTGGAATAATTTCATTCTTAACTTGAATCAGAAAATCTACTTCAGCCTGATTATTCGATGTCCAATAACGAGGCTGTACCTCAAAATTCTTAATTAAATGCTGTAGCACATAATTTTCCGTTAGGGCGCCTTTGAACTCTGTAAATAAACGATCTCCTTCTCTTACCGCTATAGGATCCAATAATGAGAGTCTACGAAGCAAGCCCACATCAATCAGGTAAAGTTTAAATGCTGATAGGTCATCGTATGCTGAAATTGGCAAACCCGGTTTACTACTTCTACAAACTTTGTGTACAAGCCCTGCGTGCGAAAGCCAAAGCAAGGCATCTTCATATTCGCGAGAGCGAGCTCCGCTTCTAACGCTCTGGTATAGGAATTTTTTATTATCTCTTGCCAATTGAGAAGGAATAGACGACCATAAATGATTAATCCGAGGTACATCTTTTGGCTCAGCATATTTTGAAAAATCAAGTGCATAAGCACTTACAATGTTTTGCAACACTTGTTGAGTTCTTTCCACATCCTGGGTATCTAACAAAGTAACTACTGCTTCCGGCATTCCACCGCAAACAAAAAACTTCTTTAACTTATCAACTAGTGGATTGAAAAAAATATCAGGTAAAGGCTCTATTTTGTCAATTCCCTCCAAATAGTTGAATAACTGTGAATCATCGGCCGCTAAAAATTCAGAGAAACTAATTGGGTTTACTTGCAAAAAATCGACCTTTCCAACTGGGAAAGAATTCCCTTTAGACATGGCAACTCCCAATAATGAGCCTGCACTTACCACTGCATACTCGGGAGCATTCTCATAAAAGTACTTCAAAGCATTTAAAGCCTCATTACACTCTTGTATCTCATCAAAAATAATAAGCGTTTTTTGAGGTAATATGGCCTGCCCATATACTAACGATAAATTTTGTAGTATACGCTTGATATCCTTTGTATTTTCAAAAAATTGTTTCAAATCCGGTTGCTCTTCAAAATTGAAGTAAGCAACATTATCAAACTCAGTTGCACCAAAATGTTTCAACAACCACGTTTTACCAACTTGTCTTGCTCCCTGGAGCACCAGTGGTTTACGATTTGAATCTGTTTTCCAAAGCGATATTTTTTTTTGTACTGTTCTGTATATTTGCATAAAATCACACTTTAAGTGACAATTATGTGTAAAAAATCACATAATTGTCACTTAACTATGTAAATATACAAACATTCACCGATCTTCGCCAACAATATTTCAAAGTATTAAATCCTATTTACTGTTACAGATTTCCCTGCTTGTACCCAAACTGGTGCTTTAACAATCACCTTGCCTTTGTCGTTCAAAAACCGAGGTTGCCACAGGATTTTCTTTTTACCATTATTGGTTAATACTGACTTTTTGTTCCCTTCGTGCTTTAGCGTGATCAATGTATTTAACACCGGCAAATCATTCAACTCCGATGTAACTTCACTTTTTCCGCGATACAGTGTGCTAATCTTACTAACACGTGCATCCGCTTCTACACCCATTAAACCCTCTACAAAACCCTTTATCACACCATAAGATACCTCAGGATACTCTCTTCTTTTCGTTTCAGGATTAGTCAAGTGAAGCATATAATTGTAAGCTCTATCAGCCTGACCATTCTGATACATGATCAAAGGAAAGTATGATAGGTTTTCAATATTCCAATCTCTAGACAATAAATGCTGTATGGTCTTTTCCTTTCTGTCTCCTTCTTTCAATGCATCAAACCAAAGCAAAAAGGTATCTCCTTCTTCCATGCCAAACTTAAGATCATTTGAGTAATAAGTATTGTAACGTGAAGCCGACTCATTCCACCACAAATCATCGATGCTCTTCTGATAAGCCGCTGCTTTTTCTTTATACAATTTCGCCTTTTGAGTTTGTCCTTTTAACTCCAATATTGCAGCATACGACATCAACCCTCTGTATATCGCTCCAACCAAATCTACTCCCATTTTAATATTAGGCACTCCCTCCGAATAAGAAGGTAAACCACGACATCTGTGAAAAGAATCTTCAATATTAAAAGGCACCGGTGCATTTGGATGGGTCGGTCTGGTCAAAAGGGAATCAGCCTGTAATACCCATCTATCAATAAAATCTGTTACAGATTTTTCATGGAAGTTCTCAAATCCGGCTCCTTTAATATATTCCTGATCGCCCGTCCACAAATACAATTTCCAGTTGGTATTTAAAACATCAAAATTTGCATTTAGGTTATACCAAAACTCTTTATCATTGCGGTAATCTTCTCCTGCTGGTTTACCCAAATGGTTTATTTCCCAATAGGAGCACCAGTCTTTTGATTCGGATATATTGTTCACAAAAAGACGTTGCATATTTTTGTTCTCTTTGTGTAATCCCAAAATTTCTCCGCCTATGCTTTGATGTGAAACATCTCGCATACAGAATGCCGCTCGTGGTGGCAATGCCGATTCATACCATGGGCCAACCGGATCTCCCGGTTTTCCCTTATAGCTTAAAGCCATTTCCTTCGCCCTGCCAAAAGCAGTTTGCAAAGCCGCATCAGATGATTTAAATGTTACTCCACCATTCTGGGCATAAGCACCGCAGCAAAGGCAAAGAAATAAGTATAAAAGAAGGGATCTTTTCATTTATAGGTTTAATAATTTGGTTTGGTTATCGTGAAGGTAATGACAAATTTGTTTAATCAACCCGTCACCCTGAATTTATTTCAGGGCCTCGCACTTGCATGGGTTTCTTTCTCTTGTGAGACCCTAACTACGAAGAAGCAGCGAAGCAAAATAAATTCAGGACGACCAGAGTTTTGAATTTCAATTCGCTCCTTCTATCTTACAGCGTTTGGTATAATAGCATGGAAATTATTATCTTTACATATAACAACAATAATCCATCATAAAGTTATGACCACGATAACATTAGAAGTTCCTGATAGCCTAGCTGAGTATCATAACGATACTGTTAGATTTATTGCGGCTAAATTATTCGAATCTGGCAAGCTTTCACTAGGTCAGGCTGCCGATATGGCCAGATTATCCAAGAGAACCTTTGCTGAATTACTTAGTGATTATGGTGTTTCTTACATTAACTATTCTGCTGACGACTTAAGAGATGAATTGGACAGGATCTCGGGAATATAATATCATCATTACCGAAACCAGCTGCTTTATTACTTTAGAAAAGATTGGCGCGTTCGAAATACTACATCAAGTATTCAAAAATATAGTTACCACACCTGAAATTCAACAGAAATTTGGCTCAGAGCTACCCAATTGGATTGAAATCAGATCTGTTCGTGACACTGCACTCCAGGAGGTTTTTAAAGAAAATGTTGACGCAGGTGAAGCCAGTGCAATAGCGCTGGCAATGGAAACATCAAATGCAATTCTAATTGTTGATGATTTAAAAGGACGCAAATTAGCTTCAAGAATGGCCTTAAATTTCATGGGAACACTCGGTCTCCTAGTGAAAGCTAAAGAATACGGCGTCATTTTAAATGTTAGACCTTATATAGAGAAAATTCAAGCTACGGATTTCCGGATTTCACCCGCTTTAGTGGACTTAGTTCTTGAAAGAACAGGAGAAAAATAAAGCTAATCCAATAATAGTATTAGATCTGATATCAGGCTTCAAGTTTACTATAAACCTTCATAAACTTACCTTTTTTAGTAAGAATCCCAGCTTTGTTAAGTGAAAGAATTGCCTCCTTCTTAGTCATGAGTTTAGCCTCAGCTAGTTTTATCCTAGCCAAATCAATTAACATTTCGATATCCTTATCATTCATGTAATTAAAAATTTATAACCATATTCATTTACAACAAACAAATTGAGGCTGCCTATCTGTTTTTCCATAAAAGCTTATCCGGCCAAAGACCTAATGATTCTTCATTAACCAAGTAATCACCTCTATAGTCAGCAAACCGCCAAGAGAACCGCGCAACTGACTCAGTGCTCTGGTCATATGATTCTCCACAGTTTTTGTGGAAATGTTTAGCTTTTCAGCAATCTCTTTATGACTAAGGTTTTCTTCTCTGCTAAGCTTGTAAACTTCCCTGCATTTCTCAGGCAAAGCATCTACAATCGAATTAATCTGTTGAAGCAATTCCTTATGCTCCAAACTACCATAAGCAGATGGCGCATGCAAACGTTCTTCCAACCCGTCAAATATTGCTACCTGAACTTTTTGTGTTTTAATCTGCCTGAATACTTCATATCTGCAGCTTGCAAACAAGTAAGCTTTCAACGAAATGCTGATCTCCAGACTTCCTCTTTTATCCCACAGTTTAATAAAGATCTCCTGAATAATATCTTCGCAAGCTTGCTGATCTTTTAAGATGTTGTGAACGGACACAAATAGTCCTTCCCAATATTTATTGTAAATATGAGTAAGCGCTCGTTCATCTCCTGCTTTCATTAAAGCAAGTGTTTCAACATCAGTAAAATTGCTGTAGTCAGCCATCAATAATAATACCCTTACTGTAAAGCTATATAATATTAAGGAAATGTTAACTAATTAAACTGCAAATATTTAGTTAGTGTACTACTCACACACAGCGAGTTAGCTTCATCACTACCTATTGATACAGTTAGAGAATTAATATACATTTGATATACAATCCCTAAGTAAATGAACCACAAACGCTTTACAAGGACAACACAAAAGATCCTCATCATTCTTCTGTTGCTTGCCCCTTACCTCTCTTTCAGTCAGCAAAACGACTCGACTGATATTGATGAATTTATTGCGAAACAGGTGTCTGATTATAAGATCCCCGGTCTTGCCATTGGAATCATTAAAAACCATAAAGTAATCTTTAAAAAAGGTTACGGTGTAACTAGCACATCAAAAGGACTACCGGTAAATACCCAAACAATTTTTCCTATATCTTCCTGCACAAAAGCCTTTACTGCAGCTGCACTTGGCATTCTGGTAGATGAAGGAAAAATCAAATGGGACGATAAAGTTGTTAAATACCTGCCCAATTTTAAACTGAGCGATCCCTGGATTACAAAAGAGCTCACTATTGTAGATATTTTAAGTCACAGATCAGGCCTAAAAACATTTGATGGCGACCTGCTTTGGTACGGCACCAAATACACCAGAGAAGACATAGCTAAATTAATCCGTTACTCTCCAATCCGGACCAATTTCCGTACAGATTTTGCTTACCAGAACATCATGTACCTGGTAGCAGGACTCGTTGTTGAGTCCGTTACCGGAAAAACATGGGACGAGTTCCTAAAAGAAAGGATTTTCAAACCATTAAAAATGTCGGGCACAATTACCAACAGAGATTCCATAACCAGTGAAAGCAATTTTGCCTTGCCGCACATCCAGAATAAACCGATCAAACCACTCAACATGCACAACATTAGCCCAGCGGGTGGTGTAGATTCAAACATTGACGACATGCTAACCTGGATGCAAATGTGGCTTGCAAATGGCCGGGCTAACGACACCACCATACTGAATGATGGGACTATTAAAACCATAACCAGCATTAAAACACTAACCTCAGATAATAAAGACGATGGGTATGGATTAGGTTGGTTCATTAAACAAACCAAAAACGGCAAGATGGTTAACCATAATGGAGGGATGCCAGGCTATATATCCAGCGTGGTTCTATTCCCCGACAGCAGTTCCGGCATAGTAATTCTCACCAATAAAATATCACAGATTAACGATCAGTTAGTGAAAGAAATCGCTAACTACATGACTAAAAAAGACACATTCAACTGGAAGGAAGCTGACAAGGATATGTCTGGAAAAGCTACCGTTTTTGATTGGGATAAGAAAAGAAAACCGCAGCCTAAAAAAAGCGATGTAATACCCAACTTTAACCGCTATCAAGGTGAATATGAAGATCTGGCCTACGGCAAAGCAAGAATCAGAAAAGAAAAAGGTAAACCGTTCCTCGAATTACTTCCTACAAAGGAACTTTTCTCGGGTTTTTTATACAACATTGACGCCGATCGATTCAAAATTGTCTTTAATGATCCTTTTGTACAGGAAGGCGAGGTAGTTTTTACAAGAGATAACAACAAGAAAATAACCGGATTTAAGCTAAATATCGATTCCGACGACTTCCTGTTTAGTGATCTGGATTTTGATAAAACACCCTAACTTTTCGCAAACTTATCTGCTATTAAATTCAGGTTGATGCCATGCTCCAGATAAGCCTTTAGGCCGTCAACTACAGTAGTAAAGCCACCGCTGGCTCCATTGATCTCTGCCAGCAACTCATCTCCTGTCGTCTGAAAACCGTGCTGTGTAATGGTAACATAGGTAGTGCCCTCACTTAATGCCTGAAATTCAAAATCAACGGTAGTTAAATAAGCATCCCATTCAACAGATATTTTTTCATTCGGCACAATTTCTTTAACCAATACAGAATTGGAAACATTATACATTTCCCATTCCCAGGCAATTGTTTTCCCTTCCTCCAGCCTACCACTTCCTTTGGTAAACCAAAAATGTTTGGTGATCTCAGGATCAATAAATGCATCAAACACAACAGCAACGGGCCTTCTGATTAGCATTTGCGCCTGTACACTTGGAGTTTTAGTTACTTTTTCCATAGTTATAGATGTTTAGTTAAATATAGCCATTTTATTCCCTGCTTTTGCGCACCTTCTGCGGGGCTTCTGCACAGCAAATGCGGAAACCAGGTGCTTTTCCCGCAGAAAGTACGCAGGAGGTACGCTCAAGGTGCGCAGAAACGCATAACAACCTCAGGCTTAACACTTTTCTAAAAACAAAAATCCTCAAAATTTGTTCATCCTTTAAACCAACCATAAACAATTACGCTAATTCTCACTCCTATGAAAAAACTTTTTACACTATTGTTAACAGTATCCCTCTACTTTTCTGCTTTCTCCCAAGGTCATTACACAGGTTCATCTTTTAATCCCGGTGATTATTTTGCGCCGCATCCAGGGCTTATTATTCCCGTTTGGTATGGTTTCGCGAATATGGACTACCACAATGCTGCCGGTAACAAATCCGATCAACTGATTAACCCAGCCCCAGGAAACCCGACATCACTTAAGATAGCACAAAATGTAAAAACCCATTCCTTTATCCTAATGGCCATTTATGGTGGAAAAGGTAAAATATTGGGTGCCAACTGGGGAATGATGGCGATCCCGATGCTAAACAGTCCGACTGCGAATATTGCCCTCGACTATTATTCGAGTCAAACCGGCTCCGGCACTTATGTATTTACCAACAAAAGTATAGGTTTTGGTGATATGTATGTGCAGCCTGTTTGGTTATCATGGGCAAAAGGAAAATTCAGCTATGCAGTAAATTATGGGTTTTGGGCACCTACAGGCAGATATAAACCACATGATCTTGACAATGGTGGCCATGGTTATTGGTCGCATAACATTAGGGTAGCAGGCAGAGTAGAACCTGCTGATAAAGTCACTGTTTCATTGGCTACCACAGTTGAATTGAATTCATGGCAGCATGATACTGATTTCAAAGAAGGAAGTCACTTGACAGTGGATTTAGGTGGCACTTATTTATTGAGCAAAAGAGGAGATCAGGTAGGTATATTTAGCCATTACACCAGTCAAATCTCAGATGATAAAGGCACGAACGGAGGTTTTGTTTCCGATCGTATTGCAGGTGTTGGAGGTTTTGTTTCATACTGGATAACCCCAATGAAAGTAGGACTTATGGGGAGGATAACGCAAAACTTTGGCGCGAAAAACAGATTTGCCGGAACTGCGGTTCAAGCCGGGGTTAATATTTTGATACCGTCTCATTAGATCGCATAGTCGCACAAAAAAATCGTCATAAATCGTCATGCTGAGAGCCTAGCATTAGAAAAAATACAAAAAAGTAGTAATGACAATTTTGTATACTCAGTCGTCATCCTGAATTTATTTTGCTTCGCAGCTTCTTCGAGGTCAGGACCCCGCAAGAGAAAGGAAGCCTCGCTGGTGCGAGATACCGCTCTTCAGCGGCATGACGACCGCTATATACAACGAGCAGAATAACCTCTTTGTCATTGGTAATTTATTTCAGCATCCCTCACTAGTCTGGTTTCCTTTCTCTTGCGGGATGCTGAAATAAATTCGGCATGACGAGACGAACATGACGACAACGATTGGAACTACTTCACCGATAGCGAAGACAGTCGGTTAAACAACATTAATGACCGTGCCCGGCTTCTTCGCTGTTTTTCAATTTAGAGAGCAAATCGTAAGTGCCTTTCAAAACTACCTTTCCCGTTACATCCATACCCTCCGGAAGCTGAACTTCTAAAAATCCGCCATCACTAACTCCGGTAACCACTTCTACCATTTTAAAATGGTGATTTTCTTCTACTCCTTCCTTCTTCACTCCTTCCGAAACGAAGATGTACGTCTTGCCACCAAAGTCTACCACAGCGCTATTAGGCAATGCAAGTACCTTATTAGTACCCGTTTCAATATAAGCTTTCAGATATGCGCCCGGAATAAAACTAGTACTCCCCTTAGAAATGGCATGAACAGTAATCGTTTTATCAGCATTAATCTCCCGACCAACCAACTGTACAAAAGCGATCTGCTCTTCCGTATCATTGGCCATTGTAAAGCGAACCCTTTGACCAGCCTTCACTTTCGAAGCATCCCTTTCAAACACGTTCAATTCAACGTGCAGATTAGCGCTATTTACAATTTCAAACATCGCATCATTTGGATTTACAAACTTGCCCGTATTTACATTTACCTTGGTTACATAACCGCTGATAGGTGCGTAAATATTGATCTGACTTCTGATGTTTGCAGCCGATAAGCTTGCCGGGTTGATATTTATCAATTGCAACCTTTGTTTCAATGCACTTTCTCTGGCCAGCATACTTTGAAACTGAGCACGTGCCTGCTGCAATGTTTTCTTTGCATTTACATTCTGCTCGGCCAATGTTTGCTGCCTCTTATATTCTGAATCGGCAAGTTCCAGCTGACTTTTACTTTCCAGATAGTCCTGCTGAAGCAATACATATTCTTGATTTTGTAAAACAGCAATTACCTGTCCTTTGGTTACCGTACTTCCCTGCAATAAAGGTGTCGATTTAACAATCCCTCCCATTTGGGTAGTAACGCTTACCAGATTTTGTGGAGGCACGTCAATAAAACCATTAACCTTTAGTAAACCACTTAAATCTTTAAGCTCAGGTGAACCTAAGGTAATGCCTGCCGTTTTAAATTGTGCCGCTGTAAATTCTACAGAGTTTTCATCTTCATGACCTGCTTCTTCCGTTTCTTTAACTTCTGTTTTTTCTTCAGATTTCGGTGTACTTCCTCCGCATGAGGTTAAAACCACAGCAAATAGGGAGACATAGATGATCCTGCTGATAACTTGAATAGTTCTTTTCATTTTCTTAATTATAAACCACTGAGGTATTGAAGTGTATAAACTGATTGATTGTATTGATTGATAGCCTGCAAATAGCTAAAGTTGGTTTCCGAATAAGTCCTTAATCCCTGGAGGTATTCTACATAACCGATCTCTCCATTCTGAAAGGCAATCTGCGACTGCTTTAAAATCAGGTTGGTATTTGGCAGTGCACTTTTTTTGTAGTAATCAATACTGCGTGAGTTTTTAAGCAACTCCTGATTAGCCTTATTGTATTCACCCTGCAAATTGGTCTGAAAAAGATCATACTGACTTTCCGATACCTGTTTCTCAATTTTAGCCGCTTTTATACGGGAAGAAAAAGGCTTAAAAAACAGAGGAATTGCAACTCCCGCCTGTACACCCTGAAACCTTTTACCGCCATTAAAATATAAATCCTGACCGTTTACGTTGTGAATACCAATAATAGACTGGTTAAAATAACCAACTGTAAAATCAGGACCGGAACGGGCTTTCTCTACACCTAACGCTTTATCAGCAATTTCAATCTGCTGTTTTTGTAAAGCAAGCTGTGGATTTGCACTTACACTAGTGCCTGTCGCAATATTCCATTCTGCCTGTTTAAACTGTCCTTTAACAATTTCAATAGGCTCTTGAGTGTTGAGTAAACGCTGCAGTTCAGAAGTATAAGCCAGAATATCAGATTCGTTTTTACTCATTTGATTCCTTACCTCATTATACTGCGTTTCGGCAGTCGTTTTTTCAAGCAAATTAGTTTCCCCTGTTTCGTACCTTAAGGAAGCTGCTTTTACAAAATAACTGTAAAGAGAATCCTGACTCTGATACAGATCCTTTAAAGCAACAAAATAAGCCAATTGCATATAGGTGTTTTCAACCTGATAGGTCAACTCATTTTGCGTTACAGCTACACTAATCTCAGCACCTTTAATCTGCGCATCATACAAATTACGCTGGTTTTTAAACAGTCCCGGATATGGAATGTTCTGGGAAATACTAAAATTATTGTCATTCTTAATCCCGTTAAACTGTCCGTATTGAACATCGAGATTCGTTTTCCCTAAATCAGTTGAACTTCCCCTTAATGCCTGCTGCTGATTAACCTGGAGACCTGAAGATTTCATAGCCTGGTTGTTTTTAATGGCAGTTTGCACAGCTTGTTCCATCGTAAGCGGATTTCCTTTTACGGAAGGTTGTTGCGCATTGGCTACAGGCCCAATAAAGGTGAACAACGCGATAATCGCCAGGACTGCTACCGGAACATTGGTTTTAGGCTTTCGCTTATAGCCTTCGAAATAAGTATATAGCACTGGCAATACAATTAAAGTTAGAATAGTAGAGGTAATAAGTCCGCCGATTACAACGGTAGCAAGTGGTTTCTGAACCTCTGCTCCTGCTGCTGTAGAGATAGCCATAGGCAGGAATCCCAATGAAGCCACTGTGGCTGTCATTAATACCGGCCTTAAACGGATGGCTGTACCTTTAAGCACAATTTCGTCCAATCCATATTTATCGAGTTTCCTCAGTCGGTTAAACTCAGTGATTAGCACAATCCCATTTAGCACGGCCACACCAAAAAGCGCAATAAAGCCAACTCCTGCAGAAATACTGAAAGGCATTCCGCGTAACAGCAATGCAAAAATACCACCTATTGCCGCCATTGGAATGGCCGAAAAGATAAGTACCGACTGCTTAACCGATCCAAAAGAGAAATACAGTAAAAGTAAGATCAGCGCCAACGCAACCGGAACTGCTATAGAAAGTCTTTGAGTAGCTTCCTTTAGGTTTTCAAACTGTCCGCCATAAGTGATATAATACCCTGTTGGCAGTTTAATTTGCGCATTGATCTTTTCTTCAATCTCTGTTACCACACTGGCAATATCACGACCTCTTACATTTAGTCCAACAATGATTCTGCGCTTGGTATCTTCACGTTGAATCTGATTGGGCCCTACCTTAAATTCTACATCAGCAAGCTGATCTAAAGGAACCTGATTGCCATTAGGTGCGGTTACATAAACGTTTCTCACATCATTAATGTCCTGACGATTTTGCTGAGACAAGCGTACCACCATATCATAACGTTGCTCGCCCTCGTAAACCACTCCGGCAGATTGACCTGCAAAAGCAGTATTTAGTGCCTGATTTACTGTTTCAACTGTTAAACCATATTGAGCAATTCTATCCCGGTTGATCTTTACAACAATCTGCGGAAGCCCGGTAGCCTGCTCCAGATAAAGATCTTTTGCTCCTTCAACAGTGGAAACGATCTTCCCTATCTTTTGCGAAATGTCCGTCAGCTCGCTTAGGTCATCGCCAAATATCTTAATACCAATATCCTGCCTTACACCAGAGATCAGCTCATTAGAGCGAAGCTGAATAGGCTGAGAGAAACCAAAGCTTACACCAGGTACATCCTCCAATGCCTTCCCCATCAACTCGGCCAGTTCTACCCTATCCTTGGTAGTCGTCCAGTCTTTTTTATCTTTTAAAATGATGGTAAGATCGCAGGCTTCCATAGGCATCGGATCAGTTGGAATTTCAGCTGCGCCAATCTTTCCAATCACCTCTTTTACCTCAGGGAACCGCTTAACCAGAATATCAGAAGCTTGATTTACTTTATCAATTGTTTGAGATAAAGAACTACCCGTAAGCAAGCGGGTTTCAACAGCGAAATCGCCTTCTTCTAACGTAGGGATAAACTCGCCTCCCATTCTCATAAACGATACTATACTTACCGCCAAAAGCACCACAGAAGATACAACTACAACCACGCGTTTACGCAATGCCGCCTGTATAACCGGACTATATTGACGTTGAAAGAAATCCATCATACGATCGGAGAAGTTCCTTTTATGCGTTGCTTTCTTGCTTAATACCAAAGAGGAAACCATTGGCACATAGGTAAGCGAAAGAATAAAGGCACCAAGAATGGCGAAAGAAACAGTTTGTGCCATAGGACCAAACATTTTACCCTCTATACCGACCAGTGCAAGAATTGGCAGGTACACGATCAAGATAATAATCTGTCCGAAGGCAGCAGCGCTCATCATGCGCACAGATGATTTCTCTACCTGCTCATCCATTTCAGGTTGCGTGTAGCCCCTACCCAATTTATTGCCGGCAAGAATATGCATAGTGGCTTCCACTATGATTACAGCCCCATCTACGATGAGTCCAAAGTCGATAGCTCCCAAACTCATTAGGTTTCCTGATACCCCAAAGAGGTTCATTAGGGAAATCGCAAAAAGCATGGATAGCGGGATAACCGAGGCGACTACCAGTCCGGCCCTCAGGTTACCTAAGAAAAGAACAAGCACAAAGATTACAATCAATGCACCCTCTATCAAGTTTTTAGCTACCGTACCCATTGCACGATCTACCAAAGCGCTTCTATCCAGGAAAGGCTCAACCACAACGCCTTCTGGCAAGGTTTTATTGATCCGTTCAATTTTAGCCTTTACCTTTTTTACTACATCATTGGCATTTGCACCTTTTAGCATCATTACGATGCCACCAACGGCCTCGCCATGGCCTTTGGTAGTTGCCCTTGTAAGTGCGCCATAACGGATAGAACTGCCCAATTGAACAGTGGCAATATCACGGATAAGCAGGGGAATTCCGTTGGCATTGTTCTTAACCACAATTTTATTGATATCATCAAGACTGCCAATTAAGCCCTCGCTACGGATAAAATAAGCGTTTGGCTTTTTATCAATATAAGCTCCACCGGTATTTTGATTGCTGGATTCCAAGGCAGTAAAAACATCAGCGATGCTCAAGTTAAATCCTCTTAATTTATCGGGATCAAGTGCGATTTCATACTGCTTTAACAAGCCACCAAAACTGTTTACTTCGGCAATACCGGGAGTTCCCAGCAATTGCTTTCTGACAATCCAGTCCTGAATACTGCGCAATTCTCGGGCATCGTATTTATCTTCAAAGCCCGGCTTTGCATGGATTACATATTGGTATATCTCGCCAAGACCTGTTGATATTGGAGAGATTTCAGGATTTCCTAATCCTGAGGGGATGTTATTTTTTGCCTCGGCAAGCTTTTCGTTAACCTGCTGGCGCGCCCAGTAAATATCTACATCGTCATGAAAAACGATGGTTACTACCGACAAACCAAATCTGGAAATAGAACGTACCTGTTCAATTTCGGGTATGGTAGACATGGTTTGTTCGACTGGGTAAGAAATTAGCCTTTCTACTTCCTGAGTTGCCAGAGAAGGGCTAAGCGTAATTACCTGTACCTGATTATTTGTAATATCGGGCACGGCATCTATTGGTAATTGTTTTAGCGAATAAACACCCCAGGCAATAAGGCCGAGGGTAAATAAAGCGATCACCAATTTATTATGTACAGAAAACTGAATGATTTTTTTCAGCATTGAATTTTAAATTATGTTAATAAAAAAAACATGGTAATGCATGGCGGAATCAACCCATAGGGAAATCCGATACAATAAACCTGAAATTTAAATTAACCTAATTTAGGAGGCTGCCAGACTGATGGATCTGCTGGACTGATATGGCCCGGCACAACATCTGAATACTGAACACTAACAATAGAAATGGCAGTGTTGGTTAATAAGGTTTGCGTTACAACTGTTGGGGTACTGCAGCAGCAACAAACACAAAATGGAGAGCAATTATCATTTGCTAAACTATTGTGATCATCTGCATGGCCTGCCACTGAAACACTTGTAATCTCAGAAACCTTGGCGTTCACCAAATCCTTGCAAGGCGTAAAGCTTACAACAATAACGATCAAACAAACAAGCCAACTGAAGAATTTCACAGCAAACAATTTTTCCAAAAGTAAAAAAAAATCTAACATTACGTATCTTATCCCCGAAATCTAACCGGTTATTTTTTAAGAAGATATGATAAGACTAGTCGTTTTTTGGAGCATTGCATGTGTACTTGCCGTTTTGGGGAGCATAAAATTTTTAGGTTCAAAAACCAAAGAAACTCCTCAGGCAGCAGCTCAACCTAATATTATCGTGATTATTTCAGATGATCATGCTTATCAGGCAATTGGCGCCTATGGCAATAAAATAGCTCATACACCAAACATTGACAGACTAGCCAAAGAGGGTGCGATTTTTAAAAATCAGCTGGTTACCAATTCCATTTGCGGACCAAGCAGGGCTTGCTTTTTAACAGGCAAATACAGCCATATTAATGGATACAAAGCTAATGATGGCAAATTCAATGTAGATCAGCAAATGTTGCCGGGACTATTGAACAAAGCCGGTTACCAAACGGCATGGATTGGCAAATGGCACCTGGGTACTTTACCGGGCAAAGCATTTGACCATTGGGAAATCATGCCGGATCAGGGTTTTTATTACAATCCAGATTTTATAGGCCAAAGCAATGACACTACGAGAACAGAGGGCTATGTTACCAATATCATTACCGACAAGGCTACGCAATGGCTCGATGCTCGGGATAAAAGTAAACCCTTCTTTTTGGTGGTCGGCGAAAAGGCTACCCACAGGGAATGGCTACCGGAGATACAAGATCTAGGTGCTTATGATGATGTAGATTTTCCACTTCCTACTACTTTTTTTGATGATTATGCAGGCAGACCTGCCGCGCAACAACAATACATGACCATTGCAAAAGCAATGCAGCTTGACCGCGATTTAAAGGTTAATGTAGATTTTAATGAGTTTATTTTATATAAAAGAATGAACGCCAGTCAGCGGAAAGCTTTTTCAGAATACTATCAGCAAAAGGTTACTAAAGATTTTGAGCAGAAAAAACTATCGGGCAAAGCCCTTGCTATTTGGAAGTATCAGCGTTATATGAAAGATTATTATGCTACTGCAAATTCGCTGGATAGGAATATTGGACAGATCTTAAACTATCTGGATAAAGAACAGCTGAGCAAAAATACAATTGTAATTTATGCATCAGACCAGGGGTTTTATTTAGGAGAACATGGTTGGTTCGACAAGCGCTTTATGTATGAAGAATCTTTAAAAACACCTTTTATTGTAAGGTATCCAGGTAAGGTAAAGGCAGGCAGCACGGTAAACAATATAGTAGCCAATGTAGATTGGGCACCTACTTTACTGGATGTTGCCGGTGCAAAAGTGCCTGCTGATATACAAGGCAAATCATTTTGGCCATTGCTTAAAGGTATCAAAACAGGGAAGCCTGACAAACCTGTTTATTATCATTATTACGAATACCCCGGTCCACATTTGGTAAATCCTCACTTTGGCATCAGAACCAATCAATATACCCTGATTCGTTTTTATGGAAAACTAAATTACTGGGAGCTTTATGATGTAAAAAAAGATCCTAATGAATTAAAGAATTTGGCTGACCGCAAGGAATTTGCACCAACAATGACTGACTTAAAGAAAAAGCTGGAAATCGCCATCAGTGAATACAAGGATGAAGAGGCGGAACAGGTGATAAAAAATTTATAATTTTACATTTATTTGATAATATTCCTTATATTCCGTTATTAAAGGGGGATAGCATTATGAGGTTATTATTCATGCTTACAATTTGTCTGCTAGCTATAAATGCTGTAGGCCAAACAGATTTAGTTTCTGAAAAGGTAAATGTTGTTTACGAAAAGGACATTAAGAAATTGCCTACCGGAACTACGCCAAAGTATTTTCTGGATAGCGCACTGGTTGGTGCCTGCCTCCCACTCTTTAATAAAGACGAGATCAAAGAAGTTACTGTAAATTCAGATAGTAAGTTCGGTGAGGTTTATATCGCCACAAAAAATCCGGGACTTCATAGATTCATGACGCTTGAAGAAATCAAAAACAAGTATATCGAATCTCCATCGGCCTCCACATTGTATATGGTGGATAATGATTTGGTAAAAGGTAATATCGCAGACTTTAAAATTGATGAGAATTATATTTTAAGTATTAATGTATTGTGTGAAAACGATTTTGGTTCTTTAAAAGGATCAGTAAAAAGTATGAACATCATCAAGATTACCACTAAAAGTGAAGAAAACCTGGAACGAGCAGGTCGGGTTTACATAAAAGGAACCCAGCTGCAAGCTGGGTTGTAAAGGTTATTAAACAACCTGTGTTGTAAAGCGCATTAAAAAATCCGTCATCCTGAATTTATTTCAGGACCTCGCACTAGCAAGGTTTTCTTTCTCTTGAGGGGTCCTGAAATAAATTCAGGATGACGAGGAGCATAATCAAATTGCCAGAAGCAGAATCAAATAACGCCCTTATTGCAACGGCACCGTATTAAGCGTAAGCACTGGCCAAACGCCCGGCTTAGGCACACTTACCCCCTTAGTCTCCCCTTTCACCGCATCAGATCCGAAATAGTAAAGCGGATGCCCTTTGTAAGTTAACTGGTTTTTACCAACCGAAGTAATCACCGTCAACATATCTTTTGTAAGTACAGAGGGAACATTTAATATCTCCGATTCAAAGATCGGCCACACTGCATTGTTGCTCAAATCAGGCTTTGTAAAATTGTTCTTGTTAAAAGTATCAGGAGTAAAGGCATATAAAGTACGGCCTTTTGCATCTGTCAGGTACAAAGTTACCCCATCTCCCTCCTTAGCATCTGCTGTATAATTTTTACCATCCATACCAACCAACTGTTTGCTGGCCATCATAACTGAATAATCTGGTTTAGCCACAAACCATACTCCTCCTACACCATCTCCCTTAATCTCTTCTTTGGCTTTATCTCCGTTATAATAATACAGCGGCCATCCCTTGTAAGTGGTTTGTTTTTTCCCATCAGCCCTTGTAATGGTGCCAATATCAGCGGCATTTAAACCTGAAGGAGGATTTCCATTCGCCGCATAGTATACCGGCCAGGTAACTAAACAACCATCAACACAAACAGATGTACTATTGGCATCTTTTACAAAACAATAAAGGGTTTTACCTGTTCCATCAGTAAGAACATTCCCGAACGATGCCGAAGCTGCAAGTTTAAGATCCAAAGACACTTCCGGTTCTTTGATTACTTCATTTTTCTTTTTTGAGCAGGCCGTAAAAAGTACTGCGGTTACACTACACAGCACAAGCATTTTTTTAAATAGAGTTGACATAAAGGGTTTTGTTTTTAAGGTGAATTAAATAGTTTACTTATAACTAAAAAGGATTACGGGAAGACTGCATAAATGGTTGCGTAGAACTGAGAAAATAAATATTTATTTTTAAGGCAACCTATTGCGTAACTTCAACGTACTATAGCTAGTATAGGTGAAAATGGCCAATGTAAAATCGAAAAAATAGGTGCAGGAAATTATTGAAGGTTGCATCAGGAAGGACAGATCAAGTCAGTATTTGCTCTATAAAGAATTTTATAGTTATGGCATGGCTATATGCCGTCGGTACGCTTTGAATGATGATGATGCGGCAGATGTATTGAATAATGGGTTCATGAAAGTATTTACAAATATTGAAAAATACGACCCCGAAAAGCCTTTTAAAGCATGGCTGGGAAAGATTATAACCAATACTGCTATTGACCATTACAGGAAGAGCCTTAAGTTTTCGAAACATGATGAATTGACTGATCATGAGGACATAGGCGGACCGGCTCAGGTATATGAACAAATGGCCTATAAAGATTTGCTGGTTTTGGTTCAGGGATTGCCTCCAGCTTATCGCACGGTATTTAACTTATTTGCAATAGATGGATACTCGCATGAAGAAATTTCGGAACTTTTAAATATATCAATAGGGACATCGAAATCAAATTTATTTAAAGCAAGACAAAAGCTGCAAGAAAGGCTTAATTCCTCGGGTGGAAATAAGTCGGGGGATATATATATTAACAATTTTAGTGTTCAAAGTGAAATGCCTTCACAAAACAAGATAGCTGTAGATGGAAAAAGATAATGGAATAGATAAGCTGTTTAAAGATGGGTTGCATGATCCTGAAATCCCTTTCAATGAATTGGACTGGGCAAAGATGGAGCAAAAACTGGATGCACAGGGCAAGAAAAAGGTTATCCCATTTTGGTTGTTGGCCGCAAGTGGTATTGCTGCTGCACTTGTAGTTGGCTTGTTTTGGTATTTCGCTGATTCTAATAAAACTATTATAGAAGATCCTAAAAAAATTGAAATAGCAGGTCCTAAACCACAAAAACCTGTAAATAATAATTCTGTAATTATAGGCGCTGACACAAGTTCTGTTGTAAAAGCAACTCCGGAACCTGCTGAACGTTCTGTTGAATCAACTGTTGTGACACCTGTTGAAACATCCGTTAAAAACGTGGGCAAAAATTACGTTACAACACCAAAAGTTATCGACAACAGTCAGGAACTTGTTAGCACTCCTGATACTGCCATCGTTAAAGAACAGAAAAAACAAGAGCTAATTGCAGAAGTTGTAACTCCGATTGTAACTCCAAAAGCTGAAGACAAACCACTTTTAGTTGCAATTGATAGCCCTTTGACAGACAAACCTATAGAGAAGTCGACAGATAAGAAAGCTGAGGTTTTAGCACAAACTAATAAACCCGTGGTAAATTCCGGCCTACCTGACCATACAAAACTTACACTCTCTATTATGGCAGCTCCCGACATTTCAAATGCTAAATTGAACGTAGACACCAAGATCAGCAGCAACATAGGTGTATTGGCTACTTATGCCATTACCAATAAAATTAGTGTAACTACAGGCGCAATTTATTCTAGAAAATTATACAACTATGGTGGAATTGGATCGGCAGGAACGGCCTATTTGAAAAATGCCTGGCAAGTTAATGCGGATTGTATTGTGTTGGATGTTCCGCTTAATGTAAACTACACATTTTTAAAAAGGAGAAACTATTCAATAGGTTTAAATTCTGGCCTATCGAGTTATTTTATGCTTAATGAAAAATACAAATACATAACTGGACCACAGGGAGGACCGCAAAAAATTTCAGAGCTTGAAATCAAAAATCAAAACCAGCACATCTTTGGCGTAGCAAACCTTTCTTTAAGCTTTGAAAGAAGGATAACAAACACACTTAGTTTTGGCGTACAACCATTTGTTAAATTACCACTTACAGGAATTGGTAATGGCAATGCCAGATTAAAATCTACAGGAGTTGCATTCTCGCTGAACCTTGGATTGTTTCCTAAATCTGGGGGCAAAAAATAGATTTTGTTTTAATTCACAAAAAACTGATTTAGCTTCCTTAACTTTTTTAAAAAATTCACACCGGTATACCTACCGTAAAACCTAAGATATCCTAACCGAATATTTAATATAATTACCTATATTTAAGATTCATACAAATTTCCACATTCGTTCTTTATTTGTCATAAATCACCACTCAAAATGTCGTTTATACACCATATAAAATCTGCTTTTGTGGGATAAATTTACTATTGTAAAAAATATCTCGCTAAATACTAATCAGAATCAACCATCTCTAAATATGACTATCTCTAAAACCGCTACAAATTCAAATAAGGTAAGTGCACATATCAAAAGATTAGAGCAACCTATCGCAGCCACAACGCAGTATATACGGCAGATTATTTTAAGTACAGACAAAGAAATTGGAGAACAAATAAAATGGAACTCGCCCTGCTTCTATTATACAGGCCCGATGAAACCCTTTGACCCTAAAGAATACAAAAGAGATATTGTGGTAGTAAACCTACATAAAGGCAATATATTATTGGTCTTCCCTACCGGCGCGAAAGTTAATGATACCACCGGCTTACTTGAAGGCAATTTTCCTGATGGCAGAAAATTAGTAAGGTTTAAAGACCTGGATGATGTAAAAGCTAAACAAGATTCACTGAAAGCAATAATTACGGAATGGCTTAAACTGTTAGAAACTAATTAGGGAAAGAGTTAATTAGCGGAAGAGTTAAATAGGAAAAGAATTAATTAGAAAAGGAGTTAAATAGAAAAAGCTTTTAACTAAAAAGAGGGTGTATTTTACACCCTCTTTTTTTTACGTCCGTCATCCTGAATTTATTTCAGGACCTCGCACAAATAAGGCTTCCTTTCTCTTGAGAGGTCCTGAAATAAATTCAGGATGACGGAATCGACCTCTTTTTAGTTTAGTAATTACTTAGTAGCAAGTATATACCTTACAATTTTCTCAGCGTCTGCCTGAGTAACAGAAGGGTGTGGTGCCATAGGTATTTCGCCCCATACTCCACTTCCACCTTTAATTACTTTTTTAGCCAACATAGTAACGTTAGCCGGTGTTGCAGGATATTTCTTTGCAACATCTGAATACGCTGGTCCTACAAGTTTTTCGGTTGGTTTGTGACATGCAAAACAATCTGATTTTGCAATCAATGCTTTTCCCTGTGCAATATCTGCAGGTGATGAAACACCAGATGCCGGTTTAGCCCCCACTTTACCGGTTTTCTTAGTTTGTGCGTAGCTACTTGAGCATACAGCAAAAACAGAACAAATTAAAAAGACAAAGCTCTTTTTCATATTTAATACATTAAAATTAATTGAGTTCGGTTCATTTGATAATGCAAATAAACTAATTTTTATGATTTAAACGTGAAATCTGGCAAAGGAATTATTTCTCCCCCCTTCATTGCAGATTCATGAGCCAAAATACCTACACAGGTAATGTTCGCAGATTCCTGCGCATCAGGGTATGGAGCTCTGTTTTCAATCAATGCATTTAAAAACTCATTGACAAGATGTGGATGCGAACCACCATGACCAGAGCCCTGAATAAATGAAAGGTGTTGATTATCTTCAGAATCATATACACCCGCAGTTGTAAAATGCTGAATTTCCTTAGGCAGAAGATGTGCATAATCAGGAATCTTCACTTTTTCAGGAGACTCACCGGTGTGAATTACACTGTCTTCATGTTCAACCAACGTCCATTCAAAAGATTTTTTAGAGCCATACACATCAAAACTCTCACGGTATTGTCTTGCAGTATTAAACAGTGATCTTGTAACTTCTGCAGACAGATCCGAATCACGATATTTGATATGACAAGTTTCAATAGCAAACGGAGAACCATATTTCTCAATCAGGTTATCATCAATTTTACCTGAGCCAAAACAAGAAACATACGCTGCCTGTGCCTTTGGCAATGCCAGTACAGGCCCTACACAATGCGTAGCATAATGCATTGGCGGCAAACCTTCCCAATACCCCGGCCAACCTGCCATTTCCTGCTGATGAGATGCTCTTAGGAATTGGATTTTACCCAGTTCACCTTTTTCATAAAGTTCCTTTACAAAAAGAAATTCGCGACTGTAGATAACCGTTTCCATCATCATATAGGTTAATCCGGTTTCTTTAACAGCCTCAACAATCTGACGGCATTCCTCAACTGTAGTAGCCATAGGCACTGTACATGCCACATGTTTACCTGCTCTTAGGGCCGCAATAGATTGTTCTGCGTGATTTTGTATTGGCGTATTGATGTGAACCGCATCTACATTAGGATCTTTAAGCAATTCCTCATAGCTGGCATATCTCTTCTCTATTCCAAATGCATCTCCTATTTCCTTTAATTTTTCAGGATTACGCTGACATATAGCGTACATATTTGCATAAGGATGTTTTTGATAAATTGGAATGAACTCTGCACCGAATCCAAGTCCTACAATAGCAATGTTTATTTTTTTCTGACTCATCTTATTATACGATAGTGTGTTTTCTTGATTTGTTATTTACTCCAATTTCTTAAAAATTTAATCCCTTCGTCAGCAAAATTATCCTGACTCGAAGCAAGCGGACGCCAGATGCAAACCGCACCGGCCAATTCCTTTACTTCAGGAGTGAAACTTTCAACAGAAACTGCGCCCTGATAGTTGATAGCCTCCAAGCCTCTTTTAAAAGCATCCCATCTGGTTTGACCAGTACCTGGAGTACCTCTGTAATTTTCCGAAACCTGTACATGAAGAAGATTATCTCCTGCCAATAAGATTGCCCTTTCGATATCAGGTTCCTCAATATTCATATGAAAACCATCCAACAATACTTTCGCTGCAGGATGACCAATATCATTGATCAGCTGAACAACATCTTCTGCAGTATTGATCAGATCAGACTCGAAACGATTTAAAGGTTCTATAGCCAGTTGAAGACCCCTTTCATCTGCCATTTCACCAACCTTATAAAGATTGGAAACAGCTCTGTTCCACTCTATTTTTTTCTGTTCAGGCGAAACCAAACGCGCTTTACCTACCGCAGAATACATTGGTCCGGCAAAAAAACCTGCTTCAAGTTCATACGCTATTTCCAGACATGATTCTATATAATCAAAACTGGTGTTGTGATAGCTCACATCATCATGTGTTAAATCTCTTGAAGGCCCAAATGCCCCACAAATGGCTGCTTCCAGCTCAAACTCTTTAAGCGCTTCTTTAACACTTTTTATATCAATTAAAGCGGGATCTTCAACCGGTATTTCTACCAAATCATACCCCATACTTTTAATCTTTGAAAACAATGAAATGGTATCTGTTTTAAAGGGGGATGTCCATAACCACGTACTAACACCTAACTTAATATTTAAACTCATAATATACCCTTGCTCTAATTATTTGGTTACTTTCATTATACCATTCATGATACTCCAATGCCCAGGGAAAGTACACACAAAAGGGTAGTCTCCTGGTTTATCAGGTGCTGTAAACTGCAAAACAACTTTTTCTTCCGGATTCAACAACTTAGTTGAGAACAAGATTTCAGGAATAGCGGGCACATAATTTTTCTCTGCACCATTAGGATCTTTCGCCATTTCATCAGCCGCTGCACCAACTTTTTTAAGTGTACCTGGTTTAGCGATTACCATATTGTGCTGCATAAAATCAGGGTTTTCCAGGTTGATAGTTACTGTTTGTCCTGCTTTTACAGTGAATGAGGTTTTATTAAACTTCATCACGTGCTCAACAATCTTAATATTGATCACCACTTCATTAGCAGGATTTGCAGAATGATGCTCCTTTTCAGACGTGGCAACTTCTTTAGTTTTTACATTTGGAAGAATCTCCTTAACGATTGTCTGTATAAATGGTGACTGACTTGAAGCAGTTTTAGACATTGCTAAAAATCCCTCATGGTGCAGTAATGCTGCTGTATACAATGCCTGCGCAACATACTTATCCTTTGCATTTACAGAATCTGTAGCCGCTTCATATAAAAGATGCCCAAGGTGAACAGAAGCCGGTATATCTGATATGGCAAGTATGGCCGCTAATCGTACACGCAAATCTTTATCCTTAAGTAAATTTGCTTTTTGGATTGCCCCAATCATTGCATTGTCTTTCGGAAGTGCCTGAATTGCTGCTTTCCTTACACCAGCCGCCGGATGGCTTAACGCTGACTGCACTACTTTTAAAGCTTCAGCATTAGATCCATCTAAAGTACCTAATCCCTGTAAAGTCCAGATTGCATTTACAGCCGGTCCATTTAAGCCTATTTCATCAACCTTTTGGTTATTAATAATTTTGTAAAGACCAGGCAAAACTGACAAGTTTTTAGATTCTACCAGTAAGCGCTGAGCTGTCATCCTCCAGAATAAATTATCATTTTCTAAAGCCGACAATAATCCTTCAGGATTGTCTTTAGACAGCTTAATAGGAGTATACGGTTTTGCGTTTTTATATTTAATTCTGTAAACACGACCGCGTACACGATCACGCAATGGGTTTATATAAGCATTACCTTCACCATTCTCAAATCCACGAGGTGTAGGATTATGCTGAATGATAAAATCATACCAGTCTGCCACCCATACTGCACCATCAGGACCAACTTCGGCATGTACCGGGCCTACCCACTCATCAGAACTTGCTAAAAAGTTCCAGCCATCTTTTTCAATAAATCCAGCTCCTTCTTTTTCAAGTATTGCACTGTGGATTACACGACCAGTAGGCTCACAAACAAAAGCTGTTCTATTCCAATAGCTTTTAGGGAAATTTCTGGCTGTATAAAAATTATGTCCTGCTGCAGCAGTGAAACCACCATGCACATCCACTTGTCTTAAATTTGGAAATACCACATGCATCTCATAGTGCCCATCAATCTTCTGAACTGATTGAACATTAGAACCCGGCAATACTTTGCGCATATATTTTTCAGGCATCGAGAAAAATGCCGTATGTGTATTATTGGCTGTAGAAATAAATACGTCGTTATCTTCTGTAAAAGCTAATCCCCAGGTGTTATTACTTGTTCTGCCTTTAAAATCGAAGTTCTTACCATCAGGACTGAAGCTATAAACACCCTGACCAAACTTTAAATTCTGATCGCCAATTTTACCCTCAAAACCGGAATAACCTACAACTCCCCATATCTTATTATCAAAGCCATATTTTAAATTAGATGGCCCTGCATGAGTATCACTTTTACCCCAACCAGTTATAAGGTTCTCACGAATATCAGCTTTATCATCCCCATCAGTATCCTTCAAGAAAATAAAATTCGGAGCCTGAGCAACTATTACACCACCATTTGAAAACATGATACTGGTAGGAATATTTAGGCCATCAGCAAAAATTGTAAACTTATCGGCTTTGCCGTCACCATCTGTATCCTCACAGATTTTTATTCTATCATCACCCTTACCATCTTTATTTCTTATCGTATTTGGATAGTCAATAGTCTCTATTACCCATAACCTACCCTTTTCATCCCATGCCATTGAAATAGGATTGATAATATCAGGTTCTGAAGCAAATAACTGTATATCAAAATCTACAGGAACCTGAATGCGCTTTTGAGATTCTGCAGGTGTAAAAGCATGCTGAAATCTTGGTGCAGGATTACGATTTTCGTAATTAGGTATGTTAGCATCTGAATATACACCTACCGGAATTTTATAGTCTAAAATTTGTTTTTGAACCTTATCTCCCAATGCCCATAGTACACCGTTTCCGATAAGTTTTATAAAATCAGGTTGCTTCCAAGTACTGTCATTGTGACCACTTGCAGTGTAAAATACCCTTCCCTTACCTTGTTTACGAACCCAGGTATATGGTTCATGTAAGTCACCCTCCACACGTTCCTGCAAAACGGTCATATCTGGATTTAACTTCGTATGAACATACGTTTCGTCCCATGATGAGAATGGATTAACACCCTTCATAACCGGATGATTTTTGTTTACAGTTACCGCAGAGAATACCCCCGTTTTATGCGTACTAAACTGTCCACCGACAGCCTTAATGTACCAATCAGAATTTTGAAAGCAGAATGATGCAGAATGGATAGGTATCAATGCTTTTCCACCTTCTACAAAATCTTTAAGCGCTTTTTCTTTATCTGGCGTAATGGTATCGTAATTACCATAAATAATTATGCCATCGTATTTATTAAGCGTTTCTGTGTTTAACAAACTTGTATCTGCTGTATAAGTAACATTAATGCCCAGCGCAAAAAGAGGACTGATTAGCATTGGTGCAAGTTTTGATGAATTGTGATGGGTGCTTTCATTCCCCAGAAATAAAACTTCAGCTCTCCGAGGATGCTGCTTTTCTGTGTTTCCACCCACTACCCTGGTTTTATTGGAACAATATTGAAACAGGATACTACTTAGTACGATTAGAAAAATAATCTTTTTCATTTTGGCCATTCTTATATTTGGAAATACAAATAAGCCAATTATTATATCATTATTCTATCTAAATTTTATCAGATTCTAACTCTATTTTGTCATTGACTTATTTTTACATACTTTCACATTAGATGAAAAGTATTGTTCAAAAATCAGCTATCCCATACTCCAAAGTACTGGTTGTAAAGCGACTGGAGGAATTAAATTTCGACCCTAACTTACACTTGCATCCTGAATATCAATTGTTTTTGGTACTAAAAGGCTGGGGAACACGCTTTATTGGAGATAACATTAAACCTTTTAATCCTGGCGACCTTGTATTTACAGGGCCAAATCTACCACACCTATGGAGGAACGACCCGGCGGATATTAAAAAGTTATCCAAAACGCTAGGTATAGTAATCTACTTTCCGCAAAACTTTCTAGGGGATATCATCAACACAAAGGAGGAATTGGAGAACATCCGCTTACTATTTGAAAATGCAGGAAGAGGTTTGGAGATTCATGGTAAAACCAATAAGGTTGTCAGCAAAATGATGCAGGAATTACTTCATGCAAAAGGCGCAACTAGGATAATTATATTACTTCAAATCTTAAATACTCTAGCTGAGTCTACAGAATGCCACCCCATTACTCATGTTAATTATATCCCAATAAACAACAGAACTGAGTCTGACAGGATGAATAAGATCTATCATTACATAATGAAGAATTTTAAACACAAGATAAGCCTGGAGGTTATAGCCGATCTTATAAACATGACACCGACTTCATTTAGCAGATATTTCAAATCGAGAGTTAACAAGTCTTTTTCAGATTTCTTAAAGGAGCTAAGAATTGATTATGCGCGCAAACTTCTGAATGAAAATAAAATCAGCATCAACAGTGTGAGTTATGATGCGGGCTACACAACTCTTTCTAATTTTAACAAGCAATTTAAAGAGGTAACAGGAAAAACTCCTCTTCAGTATAGGAATGAATACCTTAAAATAAGGACAGAAAGCATCTAGAATTTTCGACTGCTGCAGACTGCACTAAATGAACAAATTGAACAAATTTGAGCACACCATTGATTTCCCTATTATACAAATGGTTTTAAAGCCAAAAACCCACATTTCACCTATATAAGTCAACATATGGTGTCATTTGAGCTCCACTACCTCGACATTGTTTTTTCACTTTTATTACTACTTTCGTTTCAGTGTTGGCCAACATAGGCGTATCCTGAAAAGCCTTTAATGAGTAAGGAATTTAATAATAACAACCCCTATTATGAACAAGTTAGAATTAAACAATCTTGGTGTTCAAGAAATGAACACAGCTGAAATGACAAAAGTTGAAGGTGGTGGTTTGCTAGGTGGTATCTTAGATAGTCTTTTGACTTCTGTTGTAGGTACTGTAAACTCTGTAGCTGCTGATACTTCTTCTTTCTTAAGCAAAACATTAACAAATGTTTTGAAACTGGTTTGGAGCCTGTAAGAAAAAATATCTGTAACCGCCATTCTGAAATTCAGAGTGGTGGTTACTTTAATATCCCCCTATATGCCCCTGTCTACCTATTCCGCAGAAACAATTTCAAGTACCTCTCTTGTTTATCGATCACAAATCAATAAGTCAACCAAGCTAATATACCTAATTGCAGTATTTGCAATCCTTGGAACCTTTGCCGCTCTCCCATTTATAAAAACTCCAATCAGTGTAAAAAGCTCTGGTCTATTACAATCTTCAATTGAAAAAACTGAACTAACAATACCTGTAAACGGCAGACTTACCCTGCTTAAGCTTACAGACAATAAGAAACTTAAACAAGGCGATACACTCCTAATTATTGATGGAGCGCTCCCCAAACAGCAGGGTGCCTTGGTACAAAACCGTCAGGGACAAATCGGACAATTCCTGAAGGATATAAGTATGCTGTTAATTTATATTAACCGAAACGGATACAGTTATCCAAGTCTGCAAACAGGTCAGTACAATGCTTCCTGGCAGCAATTTGCCCAAGAGCTTGAAAATGCAAGAATAGCAAAAAAGCAAGCCGAGAGCACCTTCAACCGATACAACAAGCTATACCAGAATAAAGTGCTTACAGAGTCTGAATACGACAAGTATAAATTTGAACTTGAACAGGCAGAATCTGCATTTTTAATGGTTAGTACAAAATATAAAACCCAATGGCAAACAGAGGCTAATCAATTGCGCAATGAATTGCGTGAGCTTTCTGGTCAGCAGGTAGAAATAAACGAACAAAAAAAGCAATACATATTAAGAGCACCTATAGCTGGTTCATTACAAAACTTAGTTGGTCTTCAAAAAGGAGCTTATGTTTTTGCCAATCAAAAAATAGGAGAAATATCTCCCGACACGAACATAACGGCCTTTTGCTATATCAAACCTGCAGATATTGGTTTAATAAAAAAAGGACAGCAGGTTCGTTTCCAAATAGATGCATTTAACTATAATCAATGGGGCTTAGCCGAAGGAAAAGTGCTGGACATTTCTGATGATATCATCATAATTAACAATAGCCAGCCCGTGTTTAAGGTAAAATGTAGTCTGGACAGGAATTATTTAGTTTTAAAAAATGGTTACAAAGGATATTTAAAAAAGGGTATGAATTTTACTGCCCGCTTTACTGTAACCGAAAGGAGTTTATACCAATTATTATACGATAAGGTAGATGATTGGGTAAATCCAAATGTTAGCGGAGCGATATGAGAAGGCTATGAGCATCAAAGTAAAACAACATGATATAACTGACTGTGGAGCAGCTTGCCTTGCCTCTATAGCATCCCACTATAAATTAGATTTGCCTCTTGCACGTATCAGGCAACTTGCAGGTACAGACAAAAAGGGAACAAACGTACTTGGAATGGTAGAGGCTGCCGAAAAATTGGGCTTTGAGGCTAAAGGGGTTAAAGGCCCATTTGATAGTCTCTTTAAAATTCCAAAACCGGCCGTTGCACATCTTATTGTCGAAAACATCCTACAACACTATGTGGTGATTTATAAAGTCACCAGTAAATATGTTGAGGTGATGGATCCGATTGACGGGCAGATGCACCGCAAAAGTCATGAGTTGTTTAAAAAAGAATGGACAGGCGCTTTAGTACTGCTTCTTCCTGCCGAAGAGTTTCAGTCGGGAAATGAAAAAGTATCTGTACAAGGTCGCTTCTGGAATCTGATACGACCTCACAAAAGCATCCTTTTACAGGCATTATTTGGCGCAATTGTTTATACCATACTTGGATTATCTACTTCTGTATTTGTACAAAAGTTAGTCGATTTTGTACTTGTAGATGGGAATAGGAACTTACTCAATTTAATGAGTATAGGAATGATTGTCATTCTGGCACTTCAACTCTTTATAGGCACGGCTAAAACTATCTTCACCCTCAAAACAGGGCAAATGATAGATGCCCAACTGATACTAGGGTATTACAAACACTTGCTAAAACTACCTCAACAGTTTTTTGACACCATGCGTGTCGGCGAAATCATTTCAAGGATTAATGATGCAGTAAAAATCAGAGCCTTCCTTAATGATGTGAGCATAAACTTTTTAGTAAACATCTTTATTGTATTTTTCTCATTTATAATGATGTTTACCTATTACTGGAAGCTGGCCTTAATCATGCTAACGGTAATCCCATTATATCTCCTGATCTACTACATTACTAATAAACTGAATAAAAAGGCTCAGAGAAAGCTAATGGAGGATTCAGCTGAACTGGAATCACAATTAGTTGAAAGCTTAAATGCTATAGGGACAATAAAACGTTTCGGTTTAGAGGGGCATGCCAATGAAAAAACTGAAACACGCTTTATAAAATTATTGCAAACAGGATTTAAATCTAATATCAATTCCGTTTTTTCAGGAACCTCTTCCGAATTGGTGTCGCGATTACTTACCATTATCTTGTTATGGGTAGGCGCAGGCTATGTATTGGAAAGTAAAATTACCCCAGGTGAACTGCTATCATTTTATACACTTATAGGTTATTTCACCGGACCGGTATCTTCTTTAATTGGCATGAATAGAACCGTTCAGGATGCCGTTATAGCTGCTGACAGGCTATTTGAGATCATGGACTTAGAGAGAGAAAATGATGAGAACCAGATTGATCTTACACCTGATAAAATAGGTGATATTCATTTTGAGAATGTTTCTTTCCGTTATGGAACCAGGGTTACAGTTTTTGAAAACCTTAACTTAACCATACCTAAAGGGAAATTCACTGCCATTGTTGGAGAAAGCGGCTCGGGTAAATCAACCCTCATGTCTATACTCCAAAACATCTACCCTATCCAAAAAGGGAATGTTAGCATTGGCAAATACGACTTAAAATATATTCGTAACTCTTCTCTTAGAAATGTTGTTTCTGTAGTACCACAGAAAATTGACCTCTTCGCCGGAAACGTAATTGACAATATTGCAGTTGGTGATTATGAACCGGATATGCAAAGAATCATCGATATATCCACTCAACTTGGAATTATAGACTTTATAGAAACACTGCCATCAGGATTCCAAACATACCTTGGAGAAAATGGGACTACCCTATCAGGCGGACAAAGACAGCGTATAGCAATAGCCAGAGCAATATATTGTAATCCAGAGATTCTTATCCTTGATGAAGCTACTTCCTCATTGGACTCAGCATCTGAGCAGCATGTGCAAAGAATGATTGAACTATTAAAGGCACAAAATAAAACTGTAATCGTTATAGCCCATCGCCTAAGCACACTAAACAATGCTGACAAGATCATTGTATTAGACAAAGGACTTGTGGTTGAAGAAGGAACACATAACGAGTTGTTATTTGATAAAAATTCTGCCTATGCAAATCTTTGGAAGTTACAAGTCCCTCAATTAACAAGTCAGGTTTAATGTCTGTTTCTAATCTTATTTTAGGCAACCAAAAGCTTTCGTTTAAACTTAGAACTTAATGGCAAAATATCTGTTGTGTATTCAATAAACAAATGTAACGCTATGAAAACGGAACCAATTGTAATTGAGAGAATCCTTAATGCTTCAATAAATAGTGTTTGGCAAGCATTAACTGACAACCAAAAGATGAAACAATGGTATTTTGACATTGAGGAATTTGAACCGGAAGTTGGTTTTGAGTTTAAGTTTTATGGTGGAAGTGAAGAGAAAAAATACCTTCATATTTGTAAAGTAACCGAAGTAGTGCCCTACCACAAACTTATTTACAGTTGGCATTACGACAGCCAACCAGGGATGTCATATGTAACCTTCGAATTGTCAGAAGAAGGAGAAAAAACGAGACTAAAGCTGACGCACGAGGGCTTAGAAAGCTTTCCTGCAGATAGGGATTCGGCATTTGCTAAAGATAATTTCACTGAAGGATGGAACATGATTATAGGCACTTTATTAAAGGAATATCTGGAGAAAGAATAATTTTCCCAAGCAAATGTTATACCTTGCGGGGTGTAAAACACTTCTACTATTTATGGCAACATCCCGAAAGGCTGCGTTAAGTTTCATTTTTATCACCTTACTACTTGATGTTATTGGCATTGGCCTTATCATCCCTGTATTTCCTCAGTTAATTGAACAGCTAATTGGCGGCAATATTAGCCAGGCATCTCAATGGAGTGGCTGGTTAACCTTTGCATATGCTATTATGCAATTTATTTGCGCTCCCATCATCGGAAACCTAAGTGATAAATACGGTCGGCGACCAGTTCTACTTTTATCCCTATTGGGATTCGGAATAGATTATATTTTCCTTGCCTTAGCCCCTACCATATGGTGGCTCTTTGTAGGTCGCATAATAGCCGGTGTTTTTGGCGCAAGCATGACCACAGCTACAGCATATATTGCAGACATCAGTACAAAAGAAAATCGTGCACAAAATTTCGGAATGATTGGAGCAGCCTTTGGAGTAGGCTTTATTATTGGCCCTGCCCTTGGAGGTTTACTTGGAGAAATTGGTCCGCGTGTACCTTTTGTAGCCGCAGCAATATTAACTTTTATTAATGTGATTTATGGCTATTTTGTATTACCTGAATCACTAGATAAAGAACATAGACGTGCATTTGAATGGAAAAGAGCTAACCCACTTGGCTCTTTGATGCAGCTTAGAAAATACAAAGGTCTCGGCGGCCTAATCATAGCACTTGTTTTCCTTTATATAGCCAGTCATTCAGTGCAAAGCACATGGACATTTATCAATATCGAGAAGTTTAACTGGAGTACCTCAATGATAGGAATATCATTAACTGTAGTAGGTGTTCTTGTAGCTGCCGTACAAGGTGGCTTAATCCGTTTTATTAATCCTAAACTGGGTAATGAAAAGAGTATTTATGTAGGGTTTATTCTATATGCTATAGGTCTTTTCCTGTTTGCCTTCGCTTCAGAAAGCTGGATGATGTTCGCTTTCCTGGTTCCTTATTGCCTTGGTGGTATTGCAGGACCTGCTTTACAAGCAATTATGTCTGGCAATGTACCTCAAAACGAACAAGGAGAATTGCAAGGTGCATTAACGAGTTTAATGAGTGTAACTGCAATTATAGGCCCCATATTCATGACAAACTTATTTGCATGGTTTACAAGGCCCGGTGCGACAGTTAAATTTGCAGGAGCTCCGTTTTTAGCCGGAGCTGTATTGATGCTAATAAGTGTATTAATTGCTTTTAAAACAATGAAGGGGCATTCGTTTATAAATAGAAAGAATGCTTAGCTATTAATAGCTGCCCAAATCATATCTTTTAATTCAACTAATCCTTTTTGTGCTACAGATGAAATAAATATAGAAGGAATATTTTTAGGAAGTTCCTTCTTCATTTCTGCTACTAGTTCCTCATCAAGCATATCTGATTTGGTAATCGCCAGTAAATGTGGTTTTTGCATAAGCTCAGAGTTATAATCCTTAAGCTCTGCCTTAAGTATTTCATACTCTTCAGTTATAGTTCTTTGTGTATCAGCAGGCACCATAAATAGCAATACAGAATTACGCTCTATATGTCTTAAAAATCTATAACCTAATCCTTTACCTTTAGAAGCACCCTCTATAATTCCAGGAATATCCGCCATTACAAAAGATTTATTATCCCTGTAAGAAACAATACCTAAATTAGGTACAATCGTTGTAAAAGGATAATCTGCAATCTCTGGTTTAGCAGCTGATACTACAGACAACAAAGTTGATTTACCCGCATTAGGAAATCCAACCAAACCAACATCTGCAAGAACCTTAAGTTCAAGTACCATCCACTCTTCTTTACCTGATTCTCCTGGCTGTGCAAAACGTGGAGTTTGCAAAGTAGGTGTTTTAAAATGCCAGTTACCTAAACCGCCTCTTCCTCCAGAAGTAAGAATCTTGGTTTCACCCTCCTGAGTAATCTCAAAAAGGACTTCTCCGGTTTCAGCATCTTTAGCAATAGTACCAAGAGGAACATCAAGAATTTCATCCTTACCCTGTTTCCCTGTTGATGTACCACTAGAACCTGGTGCACCATCCTGAGCGATAATATGCTTACGATATTTTAAGTGAAGCAATGTCCAGAACTGAGTATTTCCCCTTAGTATGATGTGACCACCACGACCACCATCACCACCATCAGGTCCACCAGTAGAAGTCCGTATATCCCGGTGCAAGTGTGCAGAGCCCGACCCTCCTTTTCCAGAGCGACAGCATATTTTAACATAATCTACAAAATTGGAACCTTGTGACATAACCTTCTTTTTTAAAAAAATAAACCTGAAAGAACTTTTCAGGGTACATGAAAATAGCGGGAAGAACTGAAAATCCGCCCCGCTATTTGTATTATTATTGAATTAGTATTTATCTATTACAGCGCTTAACTCAGCAAAAATGTCATCGATTTTTCCGATACCATTAACTTTACTTAGTTTCCTTTGCCCTTCATAGTAAGGTAAAACGTGAATAGTTTTACTGAAGTACTCTTCTATACGCTTTTGCAACTTATCAGCCTGATCATCAACACGACCAGTCTCAATTTGTCTTTGCGCAATACGTTTAGTTAGCTCTTCCTGATCAACATCAAGTGCAATTACACCGGCAATTGAACTTCCTTTGCTTACAAGAAACTCATCCAATGCCTCTGCCTGAGGAACTGTACGAGGAAATCCGTCGAATATAAATCCTTTAGCTCCAGGATTCTTATCAACTTCTTCTTCCAACATAGCGATTGTAATTTCATCAGGTACAAGTTGTCCTTCTGCAATCAGGGCACTTACTCTCTGTCCCAAAGGAGATTGATTCTTGATATGGGCCCTAAAAAGGTCGCCTGTTGAAATGTGAATTAACTGATACTTCTCAATTAATTTTTCTGATTGGGTGCCTTTGCCTGCACCCGGTGGGCCAAAGAGAACAAAATTAAGCATTCGGGTTGTCTTTAAAGTTAAAAAGCCTTCTGCGCAAGCAGTAAGGCTTTTGATTGTTATTTATACATTCACAGTTAAAAATCTCTGAGAAATTTATTGAAGATTTAATAAAATTCACTTCTACAAATAGAGATTTAACCATTCAAAATAATTTACTTATACCTATTAAATCAGTTGTGATAACTCTCCAGTTCTCAATTCATTAATCTCAATAAATACAGAGAAAAGAAGGTTACTTTTTAGCCTGCAAATATATAATTATTAATTTACTATATCCATTTTTTTACAAATAACCCCTACCAAGGGCCACTGCAAGGTAATTAAGCCATTATTACCAACTATTGATAAGCTCCTTTACTAATCAAATTATTCACAATTCGGGTTTTACCTTCTTTGTCAGTTGCCCCATTTATTGCAGTAGAAATAACCGTTCCTGTATTTTTTGCAGGTGATGCAGAATTAAGATGAAAATCATTAGCTACAGCATTTACAAACAGAGGATCTGTACCCGACAAAGAGCCATTATCACCTCCACAAGCTGCTTTCCACAAAGCAAAATCTGTATAAGGAACGTTATTCCATCGCCAAATGTTTAATCCTTTAGAATAGTACAAATTATTGCTAACAACATTATTTGAACCACCTGCAACCTGCTTATTAATAAATACACCCCTATCCACCCTTGGATAAATAATGTTATTACTAATCACATTATCATTACAATTTTCAGTTAACCTAATCTCACCCTCAACTTCATTCGAATAGCCCAAATCTTTGCTATTTTGATACAAGGTATTGTTAACTATATAACATTTATTAGTCCCCCCACCTGTATAACCTATATAACCACCAAGATATATTCCTGCCAGTGAACAATTGTAAACCACATTATTTCTTACAATACATTCCTGAGTAGGAAAGTTGTCTGTTTCGCTAACAATTCCAATACCGCGACCGCTATCCCTAACCAGATTTCTTTCAACCAGAATATTTCTAGCGCCATCAATATAAATACCTATAGCCCCATTATGATCCTTATATGCAGGAATTGGGCCTGTTCTACCATCAATATTAAAGATTTCATTATCAGCAATTATTCCATTACGCACATAATTATAAGCCGGATTAGGATTTGCAGCATAGCCCCCCGCAGCCACAATGCCAATATTCTCGCCATTGTAAACCTTGTTTTTCCTAATCTCAAAACCATCTACATAACCATTTATTGTTAAGTTTTCACTGTAGCCTGTATTGCAATCAAAAACCTCATTTTCTTCAACTAAAATTCTTGTAAGAGGAACTTCAGTATTACCAATTATATGTATCCCATGGCCACTTCTCCCTTTTTCGGGAGCAGCATTATTTTCAATATTAAATACACGGTTCTTTTTTAAGGTGATGTTATTTGACCCACCTTTTACTACTATCCCATCAACATTAGCCCATGCATTAGTCGTTTTAAAATCACAAACATCAAAACCATCAATTACAATAAAGCTTACATTATTTACCGTAATCAATGCTTCATTGCCAGACACAGAAAGTCCATCGCCACTAATAATAGCTTTTTCTTCCTGATACGGTTTTAAAGTAATCACTTTATCTTTTCTTCCAGATTTAGAAAAGGAGACTTTTTCCTTGTAGGTGCCTCCTCTTACAAAAACCGTAAAGCCGGGGTTAACTAATTCAAGTCCTTTCTTAATAGTGTTTACCGGAGCTTCCAATGTCCCATTGTTTGAATCATTTCCATTAACAGCAACATAAATATCTTTTCCTGAAGCTTGTACTTCTGGCTTATCTGAACCGGATGAGGAACTTTTCTTACTACACGCAGATAAAACACCATAACTTAACATGATGACTCCTAAAAGAAAAATGCGCTTAAAACAATTTAATCCTACTGTATTCATTTTATAAATTCAATAAGCGACCAATTAAGAGCAAAAAGCCTTTAATTGGTCGCAATGTTTGTATTAAAATCAACTAAAAAGTTTATTCTGAGACTATTTTCCTAATGCTATTGTTATTTCTATCCAACACATAAACAGTTCCGTTCTTATCAACAGTCACTCCTGCAGGAGCACTAAATGCTGCTGCTTTGCCAACTGCATTTACATTCCCTGCATTTGCAGATCCAGCGAAAGTACTTACTTCATAAGTGGTTCCATTGACATAACGAATGCTCTGATCAGGATTAGAAGTACTAGCGCCATCAGAGCCATTCCCAGCTATATATAAATTATTCTCAGCATCAATAGACATCCCCCATGCATAGGCAAATTTTGCAGTACCAGCCGCTCCATCCAAATAGCCAACTGAACCGGATCCAGCGACAGTTTTACCAGTCCAATTAGGAACATCGAATTTTTTAATTACCTGCTCTCCTTGCATATTTACAAACAGATTACCCGCATTATCAAACGCAAGCGCCGAAGGACGATTCAAACCGGCAATCACTTGACTAGTAACAGCCTCAGGCGTAACTTGATAAACGTTACCTGAAGGATTACAACTCGTATAAAAAACATTACCGCTCTTCTTATCGAAAGCAACACTCCATGGTTCTTGATTTGCCCATGCAAAAATAGTAGCAGTACCATCTGGAGTAATTTTTCTAACATCCCAATTCCCAGGATCAACACAATACAAATTACCTTGAGGATCTATTGTAAGTCCATAAGGGATACTAAACTTAGCAGCCGTCCCCTTACCATCAGCGTAACCTCCACTATTAGGATTACCAGCAAAAGTGGATACGTTTCCGTCCTTATCGATTTTCCTGATGCAATGATTGCCTACATCAGTTACATACACATTAAGATTGTCATCAACAACAATACCACTGGTCCTATACCATCCTTCACTACTAAAATTAAATACAGCATCAGCACCCTGACCATTTGCAAACCCAGCAACGCCAGAACCCGCAAGTGTAGTCACAGTCCTTGTATACTCGTACGTAAAAGTACTTGCACTTGTTGCCGTCTTATCGCCAATTGTTACTGTAATGGCTCCTGAACCTGCCTTTTTTGGCACCACAACCATCAATTGTTTCCCGTTAACTCCTATTACCTTTAAAGGTTTATCATTTAAAGTAACCTTAATTTTTGAGGTATCAGTCGTAAAATTACTTCCGTTAATTAATATTTCAGTACCGCCACTACCCTTTTCAGGAAGTATTTTATCAATTGTTATTGGAGATGAATCATCATGTTTAAATCCTTCATCCTTTTTACAACTCGCAATTATTATCACCAGAAAAGCGGCGATAAATAAGCAAGTATATATATATCTTTTCATAATCTTATACGTATTAATAAATGATGAACTCCATTACCAGCCCGGGTTTTGTACTAAAGATGAATTTTTATCAATATCATCCTGCGCAATAGGGAATAAGTACATCTTATCGGTCCAGACCCTGTTTTGAAGCAAGGTTCTTTTATTATAATCTGCAAACGCAAACCCCTGATTACCATCACTTGTAATGGTATTCATTCTGTAAATGCTTTGCACTTTCGTATCTCCCATCATCAACCTTCTGATCAAAGTAAAATACCTATCACCTTCAAAAGCCAATTCTATTTGCCTTTCTCTCAAAATCCATTTCCTCATTTCATCCTGATTCCCTACAGCTCCCGGATAAACAGTTTCCAAATTAGGAACACCCGATCGCTGCCTTACCAGATTCACGTATTTTAATACATCTGTATTACTTGGCTCCACCTCATTCAAAGCCTCTGCATAATTCAAATACATTTCAGCAAGACGGAGGTGAATAAAAGGACGATAAGCCACTGAACTGGTTCTTATATTAGAAGCAGGGCTGATATTTTTTAACACATCATAACCCGTAATATCTCCATTATTGTTTACACCAACTCCCGATTTCCCTGAGTAATAAAACTCAGCACGACCTGTACCATCCTTATTTGCATCAGAAGAGAAGAAATTCCTATCATCCGAAGTAGGCGCAGGCAAAACCGGTTTGCCGTTATACTGAATACTTACATAGAACCTTGCTTCGCGGTTAACGTACATATTTGAATTCCCTTTAACATAACCTCTATTTAAACCATCTCTTGATTTACCCCAGTTGGCCGGATCATCAGACTGAACAAAACCAGTTTCAACATAATGAGATTGAGGATCATCGATAGTCCTTCCATCACGAGTGTAAAAGGCATCTACAACATTCTGCGTTGCATTTTGCATATCAAACCCTCCTGGTTTAGGCGCACAACGTACCTCGTGCCCCCACTGCCATGAATTGGCCAAATTGGTAGAGAACAGTATTTCATTGTTCCAGTTTGTCAGAAACAGATTACGGAAAGATAGATACGGATCAAACTGAGCATCACCTTCATCAATATTTGTAAAGAGTTTATAACCCTGCAAGTTAATTACAGCTTTGGCAGCATCAGCAGCTACTTTCCATTTATTTGCATCGTACTGCGAAGGTGCTAAAGAAGTCCCATCCTTATTGTTAAACCCTGCAAACTTTGGATTGCCATTCCACAGCGGACTAGCTGCTAACAACGTTACTTGTGATTTAACAGCAAGACAAGATGCTTTAGTCGCCCTGCCATAGTTTACCGAAGAAGACCAGGCATCAGGCAAATCTGCTGCTGCTCTGTCTAATAAGGAGTTGATATGATCAACACATTCATTAAATGGTGTACGAGGGTATTTATTAAAGTCGTCATTAAGACTCAATAATTCAGTAACCTTAACAAAAGGTCCGTATTGTCTTAATAGCTTCCAGTAAAACCAACCCCTTAAAAAAATAGCTTCTGCTTTGTATTGTTTTTTCAAATCTGCTCCGATTAAACTCTCAGGCATTTTATCAATATTTTGCTCAAATACAATACTTTGTCTGATACCGGCATAATTATCACCCCAGTAATACCAATAATTACTCTGAGCATTCCAATTTCCAGTAATCATTTTACGAACGGCTACCCCTTGAATACTACATGAGGTTTCATCACTTGCACCAAGCATACTATAAGTATCTGCTGGTATTGAAATATGACTATAAATCTGATTTAGGTAAGATTCCGCATTTGCTCTGGTTTGCCAAAGCATATCAGAAGTAAGTAAATTATCAGGTGTTTTATCTAAATATTTACAACCTGGACTAAACAACAATATGCACAGTGCAATACTGCCGAAAGAAAGAAAGTTTTTATATAAGTTATTCATTGTAATCATTTTAAGTAATGGTTATTAAAACTGCGCCCTCATACCAAAAGTTACCATTCTTGTAATGGGATACTTTGCACCATTAGATCCCAATTCCGGATCCCATATCTTGAATTTACTGAAGGTCAGCAAGTTTTGACCAGAAGTATAAAAATACAAAACCGGCACACCTGCCTTTTTCATAGATTCTGACGTAAGTGTATATCCTAGAGAAGCCTGTTTTAAACGGATATAAGAACCATCCTTAAGCCAGTGAGTGCTGTTCAAATAGTTATTATCGGAAAGACTACCTACAGTTAAACGAGGATAATACGCATCCTGACGAGGATTTTCGGGTGTCCATCTATCTAAAACTTTAGCAAGGGTATTGTTTTGATATTGACCTAAACCAGAGAAAGGTACCACACCTACTCCATCAGCTCCCATACCATTTCCCTGAATATATGCGCCATTCGCCATAATTCCTACATCAGCCACTCCTTGAAAAAACAACGAAAGATCAAATCTTTTATATGCTAAAGAGAAACCTGCCCCATACAACCAGGAAGGAAAAGGCGATTTACCCAATCTTTTGCTATCATATGCATCAATAACCCCATCACCATTCTGATCCACATAGCGAATATCGCCAGGAAGCACAGTGCTGAATTTTTGTTCAGGACGTGAATCTATATCATCCTGATTGGTAAAGTATCCATCAGCAACATATCCCAAAAACTCATTATAGGCATATCCTGCTTGGCTTTGGTAGGCATACTTTCTTTTAGGCTCATCGGCAAAAATAATTTTATTCTTACTGTAGGTTACATTTCCAAATACCCTTACACCAACAGCACCAATCTGATCGTTATACTCAATGCTTGCATCTATACCCCGATTACTCATTTCACCTAGATTTGCAAAGATTGCAGTTGAACCGAAGCCTCCTATTGATGAAATTGATTCTCTTCTGATTAGAATATCTTTACGTCTCTCATCAAAAGCATCAACAATTAGATTGAACCTATTGAACAAACCTATCTCAAGTCCGATATCTCCTTTGTACGACTTCTCCCATGTTAAGTTTTCAACACCTATTAGATTTTCAGTTAAACCACCGTACCATGTTCCATTTAGTCCGAATCCGGCACCTCCACCTTCACCAATTTGTGTTAAATAAGGGAATCTACTCGCCTCATTACCTATGTTATCATTACCAACTACACCATAAGAACCGCGAAGCTTTAAAAGACTAAATGTCTCAGTAAATGGCTTAAAGAAACTTTCATTAGAGATTACCCAACCTCCAGATATTGAAGGGAAAACTCCGAATTTCTTACCTTTTTCAAAATTCTCGGAACCTGTGTATCCTGCATTAACTTCAAGTAAATACTTATCCATATAGCCATAGGTGATCCTTCCGGCTAAACTTTGATTACGGAATGGAATAGAGCCAATCACATTCCCGGCAGTACTTACCAGTCTATTCCTCATGTTATACAAAAGCATTCCACCGAAACGATGATTTCCAAAGGTTCTATCATAATTAATATTCCCCTCTAAATACATCATCCTTTCACCAGTAGAAGATTGACTGTAACCTAAAAACTGCTGTCCGATTCTCGTTTGCGTATACATCAATTCGCCATTACCATCACGACCAATCGCTTGCCAATTGTCATTTATACCCGACCTTCTGTTATCAAACTGTCCGTAACTGTCAAATGAAAATCTTGCATAAGACGACAAACCAGGGGTTAGCGCATCTAATTTTTGATTTACAGTAAACACGGATTGAACTGAGGGTCTAAATTCATCAGAGTACCCATTGTTCTGAACATCATTTAAAGGATTGGTACCGCCATTTGTTACAGGGCCTGCCCATTTACCATCAGGATATCTCGTAGGATAAGCAACAGGCGTGGTCGCATAAGACTGATACCATAAACTACCTGCCGAAATACCCGGATAACGGGCATTTACCAACATTGCTCCAAGATTCAGTTGCAATAAAGTGCTTTTAGTCACATTTACATCAATATTACTTCTAAAGTCATACCTCTTAAAGTCCAGATTGGGATTAAAACCATTCATGTTGGAAACTTTGTATGGGCCAGTTTGATTATAAAATGAGCTTGAAATGTAATATCGCACAGATTCAGTACCACCATTTATATTTAAGTGAGCATTAGTTAATGAAGAATGACTTTTGTATACCTCATCTATCCAATTTACATTTGGATACATATAAGGATCTAAGCCACTCGCCGTTTTCTGAATAGTTTCTTCAGAAAAGTTTGGAAGAAGCCCCATATTGGTTCTTGCTTCATTTAACAATTGCATGTATTGAATCCCATCCAACATCTTTGGCCTTTCTGTAAAAGCGGTAAATCCATTTTCTGCTTTTAAAGAGATCTTAGCTTTACCTGCCACTCCTCGTTTAGTGGTAATGATCAATACTCCATTTGCACCTTTTGCACCGTACATCGCTGTTGAAGAAGCATCTTTAAGAAGGGAAATACTAGAAATATCCTCGGGATCAATGTTATTAAATGAACCGCCAAAATCGCTATTCACATCATCACGCTGAACACCATCCACAATGACAAGTGGCGAGGTATTTCCTTTAAATGTTCCTAACCCACGAATAGTAAACTGTGAATTGTCGTACCCAGGCTCTCCACTTGATTGCATAGAGATAATACCGGCAACCTTTCCGGCCAATGCATTAGAAAGATTTGCAACCGGGGTTCTCATATCAGCCATATTCACAGAACTGATTGAGCCGGTTACAGTAATTTTCTTCTGAGTTCCATAACCAACTACTATAACTTCCGAAAGCTCATCAACAGCTTCTTTAAGTACCACATTTACTGCAGACTGACCGTCGACAGAAACCTCCTGAGTAATAAAACCCGTGTATGAAAAAATAAGGATAGCATTAGGCGAAGTAACAGCGATGCTAAAATCACCATTACTATTAGTAGTTCCTCCGCCTGTTTCACCCTTTATTCTAACCGTTACCCCAGGTATTCCTTTACCTTGCGGGTCAATTACACGGCCTCGTATATCGATAACACGGGCAACAACAGGTTTTCTATTTAAAAGATTGTTAACCTTTTCTCTAATCACAACCGTCCTATCCTCTATGGTATAAGACAGCGGTTGGCCACTGAAAATTTTTTCCAGCACCTCATTCAGTTCTACAGAATTAACCTTGATATCTACCGTCTTTGCATTTTGCAATAACTCTTCGGTATATAAAAAGTCGTAATTACTTTGTTTTCGTATCTCTTTAAAAATACTCTTTAGGGTCGCCTTTTTTTCAGAAAGCGTTATCTTTTGCGCGAAACCTACTGCACTCACCTGCATTATGGTTGCTATTAATATTACGGTGGTTAGTCGCATAATCAGCAGTAGTTTATTGATATACTTTTCGAGCACACCAAGTTCATTAGCATAATTTTTATACATTTGTTAGTCTGGTTATTAGCGAGTTGATTATTGCACTTGTTTAAAGCTCAATAGTTGATTCGCTGGTTAAAGTTGATTGAATCGCAAGTTTTGTTGACTTAGTAATCGAGACATTAGCCAGTTGTGTTGCAAGCACTTCTGGCTTTTTTTCACCCAAGATTACTTTATACCTTGTAAGTAGTTATTTCGTAACTATAATCCTCCTTTCTTCAATTATAAAGTGAACCTTATCAGTATATTCTAGTTTTCGGAGTACTTGTGAAACATTCTCAAAACGGCTCACCGTACCGCCAAATTTATCTTTAGAAACATTCCCTTTAAATACAACATCTACATTGTACCACCTCGAGATCTTTCTCATTACAGATTCGATACCTTCACTATCGAACATAAAATATCCATTTTTCCAGGCCAATACCTCATCCACATTTGCCTCAACAATCCTTAGTCCACCTATGCCATTTACAGCTTGATACCCAGGTTTAAGTATCTGTTCCATCCCAGAAGCTTTAACTAAGACAGACCCTTCTATAAGTGTAGTTTTGATCATTGGTTCATCTGTATAACTGTTGATATTAAAATGCGTACCCAGAACTTTTATCTCCTGGTTTTCAGTTTTAACTATAAAAGGATGTTTTTTATCCTTAGCCACTTCAAAATAGGCTTCACCTTTTAATTCAACACGTCTTTCTTTAAGAGTAGCAAAAGAAGCCGGATAAGTCAATGACGATGCTGCATTCAACGACACCTTACTACCATCAGGCAAAATCACTTGATATTGTCCACCTCTTGGTGTTTCAATATTGTTAAAAGCTGCATTTGCAACGTTACCGGACTCTAACGCATAAATAATTTTTCCATCAGCCAGTTTAGTAACAGACACACCTGGATCAGCAGCTAACATTCCGTTTTTGGCATCGGTGAGGACTATTTTTTTTCCATTTGCTAATGTAAGTATCGCTTTGTTTCCACCAGGGGCTATATCGTGAGCCAACTCGTCAGACTTCACATCCTGTTTCGAATAATAAAAAACACCAACACTTAAAGTGACGAGAATAACAGCCGCAGCAGCAATTTTACTCCAATACCAATTCCTTACGGGCAGAACCTCTATTTTATGATCGTCCTTAATTGTATCTTGTATTTTATCATGAAGTCTGGCGATTTCATCTAAAGACATTTCTGCCTGATGGCTACTGCCAACCAATCTGGATGCTTCCTCTGCGAGCACAAAATCCCATTCGCTTTTATTGCTTCCTTTTTCAATAAGCATAAAAACCCTTTCAAGTTCATCCTCACTGCATTGATTGTTTAAATATTTGGTAAACAGGTGTATGATTTCGTTGTTCAATTTCCCTCCTTTTGTAACTAATACAATTGGGATCAACGATACATCTATCCTAATGAAAAATATTATTTTATTATTGTGGCCATTAGCACAATCATAGCACTCCTAATTGTAATAAAGCCTCTAATAGATTTTAGCGCTTTTACCATTTGATTATTTACAGTGCTTTCGGAAATACCTAGTTCCAGGGCTGCCTGTTTATAGGTTAATCCCTTAATTCGACAACGAATAAATACTTCCCTCCGTTGTTCAGGTAAACTTTTTATAGCCTCACTAAATATGGAGCTGCTTTCGCTATAATCGAGTAAAAGCTCAGTAGCGTTTTCCTCGCTAACTGCACTTTTTTTAATCTCCTCCATTATGCTTGTTTCATGCTGAGCCCGTTTTAAGAGGTTAAGCAGATGTCTGCGCGCAATTGTATACAAATAAGGTTTAAACAGCTGTTCAGCGTCTATTTTATCACGATTTTCCCAAACCTTAATAAAAGTATCATGAACAACATCTTCTGCAAGAAGCGACGACTTTGCTGTTCTTAAAACAAAATACTTTAATTGTTTAACATGTAAATAATACAGACTGCTTAAAGCATTAGCATCACCCTCCCTAAGAAGTGTGATCAATTCCTTTTCACTGTAATTATTATAAATGTTCATTCGGTTTGGTTCCCAACCCGAAACTACGAAAATTAAGACAATATATATATGTTATTAATTCTCAACTATTAATCCTTAGCTAGCCGCCGCTACTTTTCATGCTCCTTCAAATAGCTGCTATTCTTAGATTTTAAAGAAAAGTCCCTTAATAACTCTATCTCACTTGAGTCATATGGCGTAAAATCACCACGAAAAAGATCATGTTGCCATACCGCAGGTATAGGGTCCGCAGGGCGATGTCCCCATGGAAGATCCGTTTGCGTTTTACCATTTACCAGTCCCCATAACATACATCCAACCTTTTCATTATAGAAAACAGCCAGATTATCTTTAATTACAGACCCATTAGGCCTATTCATCCATTCGGTATTAATCAATGGTCTGCCATGTGTTTTAAGTTCTGCAATTTGTTTAATTAGCTCATTTTTATTCCCGTAATTATGGAAAGAAACGATATCTGAATTTGCAATGGCAATATCGTTCAATTGCTTATCTCCATTCCAAACATCAATTGTTAGCGGTTGAGAAGGGTTAACTTCCCTGGCCCATTTAGCCACCTTTTTAAGCAAGGGGAAACTGGCAGAACCCAGCCCACCATTTGTTGGTTCATTGTACAAATCCCAGATAAAAATACGTTGATCATCTTTAAACCTACCAATTACAGCTTTAACATATTTCTCAATTCGAGGATGCGTGGTAGAATCTACAACCATACTGTGCCCCGGACTTGGCGACCATGCCCATGCGTACCATCCTTTAAGTGGCTCCGGTTGTTTCCCAACTTTAGGATCATGGTCAATTCCAAATACACAATCATCAAACAAGGCAGGCATAAATTTAATATTATGCTTATCACAAATCGCCAGGAACTTATCAAGCGTATTTAAAAAATATTCAGGATCATCCTCATAAACCGCATACTGAAGTACCGCCCTTAGGCAATTTAACCCGGTTTTTTGAGCCAATGCCAACTCTTTATCAATAGCTTTGGCATCAAAACTAGTCTTATCCCACATGGCGGTATAGTTAATAGCATAAGCCGGGATGTAATTAAAGCCGCAATAAAACGGCTGTTTATTATACCAGTCCCATATTTTTTGCTTAGGCCAGCGCTGGTCTGTTTGCGCCTTGGCAGGACAAACCAATAGCAATAGCAACAATAAATTTATTGCGTAAAATACCTTTCTCATTACGAAGTTTAAATATTGATTGTTCCTAAAGCACTAATGGATTGATCTCTGATTGCACCAAACCACCTATCGGAGCATTCATCAACCAACGTTCACGATCATTTACCTGCCAGCTATTTTTTGGATCAGCTACCCTTGCTCCATCAGCAACATAAATAATAGTCATTACCTCTCTCATAATATCAGATTGATTACCAGGAGCACTATGAATAGTGTTACCATAATGCCAGGTTGCATCCCCAGCCTGCATGGTAGATGAACGCATGATCGGAAAACCATTCTCATTTACATACTTCTCATACTCAGATTCAGATTCGTCAGAAATCTCATAATTAAACACTACCCCTTTCTTATGAGAATCAGAAGCAAAAGTTAGCATTCCCATTTCTACATCAATGTCTACCAGAGGCATCCACATGGTGATTGTATTATGGGTGTCTAAAGGCCAGTAATACTGATCCTGATGCCAAGGGGTAGGTCCTCCTCCCGGTTCTTTAAACAAAGCCTGGTCATGATAGATGCGTACATTTTCAACACCAAGTAAGTCTGCGGCAATTTTACCCATACGCTTAGCCAGTGTAAATTTCTTTGCATGCTCATCTACTTCCCACAAATTCATGATCTGCAAAAAAGCTTTACCATAGGTATCCCTCTCAGATAAATCTCTCTTTTCTGTATTAAACTTATCAGCTGCATCTTTTATTACATCTCTGTAAATAAGCACTTCTTCAGCAGTAAGAACATTTGGGATTAAAACATGACCGTTTTGGCGAAACTCTGCAGCTTGTGCATAAGTTAAATCATGATACCGATCTAATTCGGGCAATTTAATTGTCGACATGGCTCTATTTTGTTTAGGTTAACATTTGGTGTTGCTATTACTAAATAACTGTTTATATCTAGTTTGCAAAAGGAGTAAATTGTCCTTTTAATGGTTTTTTCTATCCATTTGTTAAAATTAACCCATAGCTTTATGAGAATATGAAACAATTACCATGGCAAGAGCTGCATTTGAAGCATTAGATCCATATAATGACAATTCCTTTCTGCTTCGTGAATTCACAGAGTTTACTGCCCCATACCATTTCCATCCGGAGCATGAACTAACACTTATTGTAAAGGGTAAAGGCAACCGCTATGTTGGTAATCACATGGACGTATATAGCTCCGGCGATCTGGTTCTTATCGGTTCAAATCTTCCCCATTGCTGGAAAATAGAAAACAATCAAAAAGAAAATGATGTTGCATCTGTAGTTATCCAATTTAACAATGACTTTTTAGGCACAGATTTTCTGGCCAAACCAGAGCTATCTCAAATACTACACTTGCTTGAAAGAAGCAAGCATGGAATACAGTTTTTAAACAACACCGCAAAAGAAATAACCAACCGCTTAATTCTCTTGGCTAAAGAGCAAAATCCCTTTAAACGGCTTATCGAATTTCTAGAAATCCTATATACACTTGCAACCTCCAAAGAATATATCCTGTTAGATCAGCAAGACACAAAGGCACAGCCATCAGGAAAAACGGAACGAATTAATACAGTTCTCGGCTATATCATCGACAATTATAAAAACGAAATCTCACTTGATCAGGCGGCGGCATTAATAAATATGACTCCAAATGCCTTTTGCAAGTACTACAAAAAGACCACAAAGAAAACCTTTATAGAAACTGTAACCGATTACCGGATAAATTACGCCATTCAACAGCTGGTAAACTCAGACAAATCTATTTCCGACATCTGCTTTGAAAATGGCTTTGGCGACCTCTCACATTTCTATAAACTATTTAAAAGAAAGATGAAGCTCAGCCCTTTAAAATACCGTAAGGAATTCAGAAAAGATGTCGCCTAATTTATCTTGCCATTAGCCGCATCAGGATTCTGTTTTAAATAGATACGATACAATTCAAAATAGGTAGGAGCATCCAGTAACTCAACTTTGGGATCTGTTCTCTTTAACTCCTCAACCACTTTTACATACCAGCCGGGATCTTTTAAAATATTGCGAAACCAGTGAAATGGTACAGGGCGTTTCCCTACCCTATCCAAAATATGTTTCACCACTACCGCAGGATCATCCTCATTAATATCATCATCTGCACGCAAAACAGGCATATTTCCATGTAAAGAAGTTAATGGTGTTTTCTGAGGAACTATTCCATTAGGGCTAAACTTAGCATAAGCATCCAAACCTTTTTGATTAAGGCCGGGCGCCTGACCATCAATTATAAATCCGGTGATACTCAAATCCCACTTCTCATAATAGGGTTTGTTGTGTGCAACCCATGCATCCAAGCCATCAGGCAATGCAGAAATTGGTCTAGGCTCTTGTAGCATTCCGGGCATTAAATAACCAGCCCCATTATCAGCCGCAGCAAAATAATCATTCCTTGTAGCCGATTCCCTTCGATATTCCATTGCCATTGGCACCCGTTCTTGTAAAACCGGACTAATGCACCACATCAACGGAACTTTGCCTCTTTCCGGACTATCCCATAAGGTAGGCGTAGTTTGAGATACCCATGAGGATGCATCATAATCGCCAACATAAAAAACAAAGAAATTACGCCCTTTAAAATCAACCTTTCCATCAGAAGTTAAATAACCTCTTTGCTTCAAATCTGCTTCTGTAACCCACTTTTGCTCATATTTCTTTTTAAGTGGATAATGCTGCCAGAAAGATGCATTTGCCAATGCACCAAATCCAATAGCATCCGCGTCTTTAAAAGCATTGTAGGCACTAATCACAGCAGAATATTCCCATTCTGTCGGAACATCTTCGTGGCCACCGCCTGCATGTTTTGTATATTTAAAAGCCCATGGAGGGAAACCACCAAGGTATGCATAATCCTTCCCCTTGTTATACTCATAGGCAGTTAGCAACAATTCTTTGAGCGTATTTAGGTCTGTTCCTGTTTTCTGAGTAAGGTCATCAGTTGCAGGTTCATCACCCCAAGGACTAAGGTCAAAGAAAAAACCTTTCTTACTTACAAAGAAATCATGATTAGTAAGCGTATGATGATTTGGTCCTGCCCCGCGAGGGTTTTTCATCCATTGCTGATCAACATAGTATGCGCCATATTTTGTATTGGTTTTGCCAGCTTTGGTATACTTCTCCAAAAACCATAAGTAAGCATCATTTTTTACCGAGCCAGTCGACAGACGTTTAGTCCCGGGAATATTACCTGATCCTGTAAATAACGCTGATCCATTTTTATTAACCAACCACACCTTAACAGGCAACTTAGGCCCTTGTAATACCAAACGGGTATACAAACTGTTTTTACCGATATCATATCGAACAGCAATTACATCTTCCTGTCCTGCAACCGAAGAGGCCACATTACTAGTTGCCGCAACATTAGGATCGTAAACCACTACACCCTTAATATCTACACGATATGCATTAATTAATCCAACAATATCCTGATAAACAACAGTGTCTCTATTACTTAACCATTTATCTTTTTTGCGATATTTATTCCACCAATACCTATCAATATCTGCCGATCCATTCTTTATCATGTAAATATATAGCCTTGGCGATTTCCGGTTTACGATCCCTTGCAGCGTAGAAACTGTGTGCACATCATCCCAAGCTGTTTTTACATCTTCAGCATTGCTTAAATCTTTTGTTAAAGTATATCCCAAATCAAATACACCTATCCGGTCATTTTTTAAAGATTGAGATTTCACATAGGGAGAGAGCAGCACAAAGCAAGCCGTTAGGAATATGCCCTTGGTTAATTTAAAGGTTATCATCAGTTGTGTGTTAATCAGTGAATATAATGAAGTAATATTAATCCTCCTCACCAATCAAAATCAAATGAGGTATTATCCAAGAAAAGCTATATATTTATTTTAAAGTAGCCGAAATATTACAATGTAATTCGTTTCTAACAAACGTGCCAAGATAGATTAGCTACTAACCAAATAAACCGATATTGTATGACAAAACTCTCCACACTAATCGTGTGCCTTTTTTTCCTGCTTTCCTGTGCAGGGTCAAAAAAAGACAATACAAACGCTGTCGCTGAAAACCCACTCTTCACCCTGCTCGATTCTGCTAAAACTAATATCATGTTCAACAATGTGATCAAAGAGGATTTTGATAAAAAAATGCTAGGGTTCTATCAGGGTTTTTACGCTGGAGGTGGCGTAGCTATTGGTGATCTCAACAATGACGGATTAGATGATATTTACTTTTCGGGTAATATGAGTGGCGATAAGCTCTATCGCAATCTCGGTAATATGAAATTTGCCGACATTACTGAAGCTGCCGGGGTAGCTGGGCGAACTCCAGGATGGAGAACCGGAGTAAACATGGTTGATGTTAACGGTGATGGGCTCCTCGATATTTACGTATGCTATGCGGGCAGAGAAGCCGGTCCGGAATCGAAAAACCAGCTTTTTATTAATCAGGGATTAAACAAAGACAGCATACCTACATTTAAAGATGAGGCCGAAGCTTACGGATTGGCTGATCCAGCCTATAGTACACACTCCGTCTTCTTTGATTATGATCGCGATGGTGATCTTGATCTCTTTCTTATAAACGACAACATTAATGTACTTAGCAACCTGGATGACGCTACAATAGAACAATTAAAAAAACAAGATGACCCTCTTTCAAGTTCTAAACTTTTCAGGAATGACAACGGACATTTCATAGATGTGACCAAACAAGCCGGATTACATAGGTCTACGTTATCATATGGCCTGGCTGGAGGAGTTGCCGATATCAATGGCGACGGATGGCCTGATATATACCTGTCTAATGACTATGCCATTCCCGATCGAATGTACATCAACAATGGAGATGGGACATTTACAGATGAATTGCAGAACAAGCTAGATCACGTTTCATTGTTTTCTATGGGTAACAGCATTACTGATGTCAATAACGATGGCTTGCCAGATATATTTACGCTTGATATGCTTCCTGAAGACAATAAGCGTCAGAAGTTATTGTCAGGCATGGACAACTATGAAGCATTCAACATCAATTTACGTAACGGTTTTTATTACCAATATGTACGAAATATGCATCATATAAATAACGGCGATGGCACCTTTAGTGAGGTAGGACAACTGGCAGGCATCTCCAATACCGATTGGAGTTGGGCTCCCCTTTTTGCAGATTATGATAACGATGGTTGGAAGGATCTTTTTATAACCAATGGTTTTATGCGCGATTTCACAAACATGGATGTGCTAAAATACAACGAGAACTATATGAGAAACCTCAATGGCCAGGTAGAAGCAAAGGATTTGGTCGCCTTGCTCAGGAAAGTACCTGCTTCTGATGTGAAGAACTATGTTTATAAAAACAACCGTGACCTTACCTTTACCAATAAAGGATTTGATTGGGGAATAAATATACCATCGAACAGCAATGGCGCGGCATACAGTGACCTCGATAATGACGGAGATCTCGACCTTGTAGTCAACAACATCAATAAAGCAGCCTTCGTCTATCAAAACCAAGGCACCCCATCAACACACTATCTAAAAGTAAAGCTAAAAGGTTCGGGTAAAAATACCGATGGTCTTGGTGCTTTAGTAACGCTATTTAATAAAGGACAGCAGCAGTGCATAGAGCAGATGCCGTCCAAAGGTTATATATCCAGCGTATCTCAAAATCTGCATTTTGGTTTAGGTAAAGAGAAAGTAATTGATTCCGTTAGAATCGTATGGCTTAGCGGTAAAAAACAGGTTCTCACCAATGTTGCCGCCAACAAACAATTAGTCCTTTTAGAAAGTGATGCCAAAGACACTTACCTAAGACCAAAACCATTAAAACCACTGTTCACAGAAATACCTTCGCCAATTGCATCCGCACAAGTTAAAAACGACATCAATGATTATAAGCGCCAGCCCCTGCTTGTCAATGCGCTATCCTTCAACGGACCATGCATGACCAAGGGAGATGTAAATGGCGATGGACTTGATGACGTATTTGTTGGTGGCGACATCAATCAACCGGGTGCAATATTCATACAGCAAAAAGGTGGAGAATTCATTAAAAATCAAAAACCGTTTATAGCTGATGCCGCAAGTGAAGACGCCAATGCTATATTCTTTGACGCCAATGGAGATGGCTACCCAGATTTGTATGTAGTAAGCGGCGGGTATGGAAACTTTAAAGACAATGATCCGTTATTTCAGGACAGGCTATATCTAAATGATGGCAAAGGTAATTTTACCAAATCGCTTAATTCACTTCCAGAAATGCATGTGAGTAAAAGTTGCGCAAGAGTAGGCGATTTTAATGGTGATGGCAAGCCTGACCTATTTGTAGGTAGTCGTGTTACCCCTTCCAAATATCCTGAAGCACCAAAGAGCTTCCTGCTGATAAATGATGGAAAAGGTCACTTCACCAATCAGATTAGAAATATTGCACCGGAACTGGAGCAAATTGGCATGGTCACCGATGCTGCTGTCCTAGACCTAAATGGCGACAAAAAACAAGACCTCATAGTTGTAGGTGACTGGATGCCGATTACTGCATTTATCAATGATGGTGGTAAGCTAAAAAACAAGACAGATAAATATTTTGACAAGCAATACAGCGGTTGGTGGAACACCCTAAAGGTTGAAGACCTTAATGGCGATGGCAAACCAGACCTTGTAGTCGGTAATCTTGGACTAAACAGCCAATGCAAAGTAAGTGACCAAGAACCGGCAGAGATGGTTTACAAAGACTTCGACGACAACGGGGCCATGGATCCTATTCTATGTTTCTACATTTTGGGTAAAAGCTATCCTTACCTAACCCGAGATGAGATTCTCGATCAAATGAGTATCATGCGCGCACGCTTCCCTAATTACAAAAGCTACTCAGAGGCAGGTATAAATGAAGTTTTCACTCCAGAAGAGCTAAAAGGTTCAAAGACCTTAAAGGCTAATCACCTCAAAACGGCTTATTTTGAAAGTACCCGTGACGGCAAATTCAAAGAGAAACAATTGCCGATACAAGCACAGTTCGCTCCGGTCTATACAGTCACTTCTCTAGATTACGATGGAGACGGAAATAAAGACCTGCTTTTATGTGGTAATATCAATCAGTCGCGCATCCGCTTCGGAAAATACGATGCCAACCATGGTGCGCTACTAAAAGGTAATGGAAAAGGTGCCTTCAAATATGTTCCTGAATTACAAAGTGGTCTTAAGCTAAAAGGTGATGTAAGAAGTGTCCTTACCATCAACAACACATTATTCGTTGGAATTAACCAGCAGAAGTTAAGGGCATTCCAGTTTAATCAAAGTCAGCCAACACCATAACCAAAAACGCCAGCTTTCAGCGTACTATAGTACGCTGAAAGCTGGCGTTAAAGTATTAATTAACCTTATCTATTAATACTACCTACTTCAAAAACATCTTTCTAATTGCATTATTTCCCGGATCTAAAATGTAAATATTGCCATCTTTATCAATAGCCATATCATCTCTGTTACGGAACTCTGCATCCATCAGCCCCCCATCCTTATACCATCCACTAGTTGATTGGCTAGAAACTGTACTCAAGTCGTTAAGCGTCATGTTCAACTTTCTGGTTGTTTGTCTAAACCCATCAGAGAAATAGAAATTGCCTTTTCCATCGTAAATAAATCCTTTTGGTGAAACCAACATCGACTGATTTTTAGGTCCATCAGAACTTCCATACTCACCATTCCCTGCCCATCCACGCAGATTTAAACCATCCACCAAGCCAAAACGGTTAATGTAAAGATTATCATTATCTGTATAGTACAAGTAAGAACCTATAATCACTGGCCTCGAGGCTTCATTGCCTCCATAAAAACCCCTTACTACCGATCTCACACCAGCCTTGTCAACCTTTGTCAGGCTATACTGTGTTTGCACATATAAATCACCACTATCGTCAATAGCTAGCCTACCGGGGCCATTAAGGTTTACTGCATAAGTATTCACCACACCGGCAGGTGTAATTTTACGAATGCTGTTGTTTATACCATCAACAACATACAGTATATCCTGCTTATCAATTACAAGCCCTGAATTATAGCTAAAATTAAAACGAGCTGCAGTACCAGTACCGTTCTGATTACCTGTTTCCCTAGTCGAACTTCCTGCAAACACCGAAATAACGCCCTCAGGTGTAATTTTTTTAATTACATGGTTACTAACTTCCATCAGAAATACGTTTCCATGACTATCTACAGCAATACTTCCACCGCGCTCACGAATATCCAGACCTGTTTGATTTGGCCCACCTGCTAAAGTCATTACACCCGCACGGTTAAAATTAACCGGCGATAATGCACTTTGACCCGCGTTTACCACTTTTACCTGACCCGATGTTAACGTTGGTGGTGTAATTACTACCAAACTCGTCGTTGATGCACTAACTACCTGTGCCAATACCCCGTTAAAGGTTACTGTATTTGCAGACGCCGTAGTATTAAACCCTGTTCCGGTAATCGTAACCTGTGTACCCGCCAAACCATTATCAGGGCTCATTTTAGAAATACCTAAGCTCTGATCTTTAAAATCCGGCCCTTGTACAATCTGATCATTTACATTCAAAATAACCTTCCCATCACCTGTTCCACCTGGAATAGTTAAGGTAATCTTAAAAGGTGTTGCGGTCAGAACAACCGTACTTTTTCCATTTATAGTTATCTTGTTCTCATCTGTATGGATACTAAAATTCAACCCTAAAATGGTCATTTCAGCGCCCAAAGGTCCGCTTAATGGCGTTACCGACTCAATTACCGGCATCGGCACAACTGTAAACACAGGCCCTGTCGCTTTTTGATCATTAATGGTAACCGATACAGGTCCGGTTTTCACATCGGCAGGAGCAACAACCACCAAATATTCTGCAGTTGCTTCTGTTACCAATGCAGGTTTACCATTAAAATCAACATAGTTACCAGCAATTACCTCATCAAAACCACCACCAGAAATCTTCACGTGCGTACCTTTTCCGCCACTTGCAGGCTTAATACCCGATATAACCTGAAACTTAAAGGTTTGTCCTGAAGCCTCTTTTCCATTTACCTTAACAGTAACTGGCCCAGTCCCAGCACTCTCAGGTACTTCGGCCACCAACAAATTATCACTGGCACTTACTACAATGGCTATTTTACCATTTATATATACCTCAGCAGGGCCTGTAGTACTACTAAAGCCTGCACCGGTAATCCGAACGTGTGTTCCGGCAGCCCCGTTTACCGGACTGATCGTTTGCACACTTAGCTCCTGATAAGTATAATTACCAACGCTGATGCTTTGCCCATTTACTTTCATCTCAATGGCTCCACTCGTTGCCGAAGCTGGCGCACGCATCACCACAGCAGTGCTAGTTGCACTTACAACATCTGCTTTTACGCCAGAAAAAGTGGCCGATATTTCATCAGCTTTACTACTAAATCCAGTACCTTCTATTGTTACCAATGTGCCTTGTGCACCACTATTTGGATAATAGTCCGTAACTGCCAGAGGCACATTAACCAATTCTGACTTATCTTTTTTACAAGCACTTATCAGCAGAATAAAAAGGCTCAATATACCGAGCCACTGATGCATCCCGGTATTAAATTTTCTTGAATAACTCATATCGTATATCATTTATAGATTGATCTGTATTACTTTAAAAAGTATATCTCGCACCCAATTGCACCTGTGTTCTTGAACCATAATAGTCAATACTGTAAGGCTTGCCCGGCGATTTAAACTGGTACAACGGATATTCCCCCGGATTTTGTGATGGAGGGAACAATACCGGAGTTAAACCAACACTGGAAGTAGAATTGAAAGTATTTGGAGAGAAATACTGAACTCCCCAACTCTTATTAATCAGATTGGTAAGGTTCATTACATCAGCAGTAAACGTAATAAACTGCTTCTTACTTGCACTAACAAACAAGTCATGAGATACATGCAAATCAGCCTGTACATTCCATGGTGTACGTCCTTCATTTCTTTCTGTAAATCCACCACGTTTACTACTTAAATACTTATCTGCATCGATAAAACTATTAAAGGCCTCTGCCTGCTTAATGGCTGTTGCACCTGCATTATCCTGGAAATAACGAACCGCTTCTTCTCTGCGAGGGATATAGGCCAAACTTACCTGTTGCGGCAACCCTTGTATACTGTTATTAACCACACCATAAGTAAACGGACTGCCAGATTGTGCACTCACAAACAAAGACACATTGGTTTTACCCGCCTTCGCCCACATCTTATTGTAACTAATGGTACTCACAATGCGGTTTCTGATGTCGAAATTGCTATTCGCCAACATAGGATTATTGGGTACCAACGACTGATTCAACTGCCAGTTAGATTCCATAGAGTTACGCACGCCATTAGAAAGGTCTTTAGATTGACCATAAGTATAAGACACCGAAGCTTGCAGCTGATCAGCAATGCTTTTGCTAATGCTAGCTGTTAAGCTGTAACGGTAACCTTTACTGGTATTGCTAAGCAAATAAGTGTTCGAAAAACGCTGATCTACTGTTCCGCTATACACCGGCTGCTGATGATTTTTATCATACCCATAATAAGTCGGATTGTCCTGCACGTTTAACTGCTGAAACAAAACATCCTTAATATTTTTAGTATAGATCGCTTCTACCCCGAATTTCCACTGACTAGTTGTAGTATAATCCAAACCTAAGCTGGTACGCAATACCTGCGGCATCACAAAACCATTGTCAATTAAATCGATCTGGGTTTTACCACTATTAGGATTATTGATCGTTGCTCCATTTTGCTGTATAAAATCAGCAATCCCATTTGCACCACCTGCAAGCGGATTACTGCCCGGCACAAAAGGTTTCTGATCAGCCTTCTGATCAAAACCACCAAAACTATCGCCATTGTTGTAAAACGCATACGCCAACCAAGCCATAGGAATCCGTCCTGTAAAAAGTCCTGCACCGCCACGTAGAATCAGACTTTGATCACCATTCCAATCATACCTAAAACCTACCCTTGGCGAAAGCTGTATCTTATTCAAATAATTGTTAGTAATCCTGCTTAAAGGTGTATAAGAATAGGTGTTTCCAAAATAAGGATCGGCCATTGCCGTACGGGTCTTTTCACTCAATTCTGGTCTATCACCTAAATAAGCCATATCTGCTCTCAAGCCCGGAATCACCTTCAGCTTTTCAGATACACGAATCTCATCCTGAAAATACAAACTGTATAAGTTGATATTAAACTTAGCACCAGGGTGCTGTTCAATATACGGACGGCTGTTATTTTCGTAACTATATGCACCACGAACACGGTAAGGATTGTTATTCAGATAATCTTCAATACTTAAATAATCTACCCTTCCATTCCATGCATTTACAAAACCATAGGTGATGTTATAAAACTCATTGTGAGTACCCACGGTAAGGGTATGCTTACCAATGTTCCAGTTTAAATTAGCAGTAAGCTCCAATGTACGCTGCTTCATATCAAAAATACTGGCTTCACGATCGGTACCCACATAAATGGTAGTACCCGGTGTTCTACCGGCAATTTGTACCTGCGGCAAACTTGGATCGCCAAAAGGATCTCTCGAATCATTTACAGCAGTAAAGCCTGCCAGTAAATTACCCGATAAGCTATTGCTAAATCTACTTTTAAGTTCGGCCACGGTAGAGCTCTGGTTATTCTTTTGCAAAAAGGCCATACTGCTGAACCTGAAATCCTGCTGATCTCTATCCATATGCGAAGCTTCAGAAATGATCGTGTTATTTCTAACAGCAAGCTGATGTTTATCATTAATGTTCCAGTCTAAACGGTTAAAAAACTTAGTCGACTTTGCATAAGTATTAAACACCCCTGAAGTTCCTGCATTAAAGAAATTGGCAGCAGTAATATCATCCGCATCTTTAGCACTTAAAATATGACTGGTTTCGGCAATACCTGCTACCAATTGCGAAGGATCTTGTCTATGAGTGATCTCCTCATTACTAAAGAAAAACAATTTGTCTTTGATGATGGGAAACCCAACACGAAAACCGGTTTGGTAATCATAAAAGTCGCTATTCATTTTCCCTAATGAACCTACCCGATCCTTACCCGTTATTGCAGCATTACGGCCAAAACCATATACCGAACCACTTAAATAATTGGTTCCACTTCTGGTTACTGCATTTACAGAACCTCCGGTAAAGTTACCAATCTTAACATCGTAAGGAGCTAAATAAACCTGCATGTCTTCAATTGCATCAATGGATATCGGGTTAGTCCTGGTCGAACTACCTGCCATTCCCGATGTACCCGACTGGCCACCCAAGGAAGGACTAAACCCAATCGCATCGTTATTAATGGCACCATCAATTGTTACGTTATTATACCTGAAGTTGGCACCACCAAAACTATTGTCTTTACTTGCCTGAGGTACTAAACGGGTAACATCAGTTATACTCCGCGACACTGTAGCCATATTACGAACCTGATCGGCACTGATGTTCTTTCCGGAGCCATAAGTACTGGCCTGAGCCCCTTTCTTTGTGGCTTTAATAGCTACTTCCGTAAGTTGCTGTGCCTGATCGATCAAGGCAAAGTTTAAAATAACTACCGCACCCAAACGGATAGTGATTCCCTCACGTTTATCGTTTTTCATGCTCATCATATTTGCTTCTACAGAATAAGGACCTCCAATACGAAGATTTGGCAAATAATAATGTCCATTCTTATCTGTAGCAGTTGCATATTTTGTACCTGAAGATTGATGTATAGCCGTAACAGAAGCACCCGGTAACGGTTGTCCTCCGGCATCAAGTACCATTCCATTTAAAGTACCGCTGGTTTCCTGACTTACCGCAGCAAAAGGCAGCAGCATACACAGGAGTAAAAATATTTTGTGAATTGTATTTCTAACTGTCATCTCTAAAATCTTAATTACTGTGTAATTCTCAATAGGCTTCCAATGGTATGCACCACACCGTTACCGGTAAGCACATCCTGTTTAGTTAATTGGATAACCGATGTATTCCCTGTTCCTTTCAATTCTATACCTATAAATGCACCTGCCACCTGTGGGTTAGGCTTAAGTATCACCTGAATAGATTTTCCATCAATCATGGTTTGGTCGCTACGATTAGAAGCTCCCGTGCTCAACACATAATCGTACACAAACCTGCGGTCAGATAAAATATGGTAGCGCATTAAACCCTGTAAAACTGTAGGATCCATACTATTGATAGCTTCAATAGTATTCAATCCGAAGGCTATCATTGCTTCATTATTTGGTGCAAACACGGTATATGGCCCCTTGCCATTTAAAGTTTCCGTTAAACCAGAGCGTTGCAAGGCCTGATGAAACAGACTTAGGTCTCTGTCTGAAGCAATAGCTTCAATAACCTTACTATGGCTGTATGGCTCCAGTACACGATCAATAACCTGGATTAACCCGTTAGATGCACTTACATTTTTTGAGACTATTTTAGACCCATTAATGGTTAAAATAGTATCGCCCTGTTTTACCCAGTGCGTTACAAAAAGTTTACCTCCGTTCGCAGATTTCACCTCCTGATTAAATAGAAAAGGTAACTTGTTAAATTCATAAACGCCGTTCAGGATGTGGTAATTCATGATAGACGAAACCCTTGAGGGATCCATACTCAAAATGGCTGTAGCATTTCCAAAACCTGCATTTCTAAAAGCATCATCCGAAGGTGCAATAGCAGTATATGTACCCTCCTTGTCTGTAACTTTAGCCAACCCTGTTCTTATCAAAGCAGTATTGTAAACAGAAAGATTAAAGTTATCTGCTATAATTGCACTGATCTTATTGTTACTGGCAGCTTTAGCAACATCATCCTTTTTACAGCCGTTAAGGATCAATCCACAACTGATCAGTATAAGGAAAATGCCCAATGGCCTTATTAATATTCTATGTAAATAATTCATGTTTCTATTGATCTTTATGAGCTAATGATACCGGTCAGAATTTAAAACCCTTAGGCGGCATTAAACGGTTTACCACATGTATGGGGCCCATCAATGTGTTGATGTCTCCCTCAACAATAGTGGCCGCCGCGTTAGTGGTTGATTTGACTTTTACAGTTACTTGTCCCGCTTCGTTTTTACCAAATTCAAATGGCACGTACATAATTGGAATAGTTCCTGTATATCCAGAGGAGGTCAGCGCATAGCCCGACAACAGTTTATTGTTCAGATCATTCGAATAAAAACAATCCGGATTATCCTCTCCGGGGCCCCAGCCATCCCTTTCTTTAAAAATTCTGCCCCAGCGATGCATGGTCAATAAGGTATCCGTGGCATAACCGGTACCTACCTGCTCATAGGTATCCCAATCAAAATATGGAAGAGGATTACGGTCATTCAATGCCATCAAATCATCAACCGTCTTAAATCCTGCCTGATGAAAAGCTTCATCCGTAGGAGCAAAAATAGATTTGAAGATCAAGTAATTATAGTCAATCGACAATCCTTTCGGAAATCGATCGCGTTCAACCGCTCCCATCATAGCCTCATCCCAAAGCATATCTGTTTTGGTCATAATTTCCACATACATCCCAAAACGGCCATCATCCTGTAAAGCCTCCAACATGGTTTTTTCTGGTTTTTTCAGTACATGGTCTATCGGCCAAAAAGTTCCATTTTTTGCCAAAGTAGCTGTCGCACTTCCGCTCTTTTTACCATTGATCAGTAGATCTTTACCTAACACATTAACATATTGACGATAGAAATAAGGATCAGTCTGATACTGATTATCATATCCTTTTACTTTTATATAAGTGTTTTCCAGTAAGCTCGTACCGATCGTATTCTCTCCCCTTTCACTTAGGTCTTTAGGGCTAACGGCGGTCGATAGCGTATGGTAAAGCAGTAAGCTATCCAACAATGCCGGGCTGGTATTATTTATAACCTCCAATGTCATTCCATCAGCTATAAATGCAGCATCACTTGGCACCAATAAGGTTATAGGTGTGTTAATACCCCTTTTTCCCAAAATACTGGTCATATTACTACGTTTCCATGCCGCTTTAAAAAGTGTATAGGGCGAAGCTTCAAGCACTTCACTAAGCATGATCGTTAAATCTTCTGCTGGTACCTGCACACCCTCTACTTCAGGCTGAAACTCGGCTTTTCTGCAAGATGCCAACGTTATAAATAACAGGCAGATGGCAATTAATTTTATATTCATCTTATTCTTGTTATAGATCATCTAATTATTCTTTATTGCCTGCTCAGGAAGGATTAAAACACCCTGAAGATCCTGCACCAGACCATTATCCGTAAGGTTATCTATGGCTTTCTGATCCTGCCCCGTTACTGAAGTAAGAATCTCATAAGGGAAATTTTTATTGGTTCTTACCTCAATATTATAGCCTATAGATTGATCGTAAATGTTGTTATAGTTAAACCTACCGGCAGTAATTGTCAGGATATAAGTATCATTAGCTATCGGATGATAGTAAAAGGAATCGCTGTTAATGATACTGAATACCACAAAATCCGACACAAAAAAGTGCTTCTTTCTCATTACGTAACAGCCAAACAGACGGTCGCCTAAATAACTATTCACATTTAATCCGGCAATTACCTCAGCAGTCATCCCCTTCGCTTCAAACTCCTTATTTTTTGGGGCCAGTATGGTGTAAGGCCCCTCTGTTGCCAGTTCATCCCAAAATCCAAACTTCTTTAACCCGCTTATCAGGATGCTATATTCCGGCCTTGCAGACAACCAACCTTGCACAGTGGTTTTTGCAGTAGATTTCATTACCCTATCCAATACATGTAAAGTACCATTGGCTAGCGTTACATCTTTTCTGCTGGCAAGAGAACCATTAAAATATAGGGTATTGTTGTTATCTCTACTAACAGTTGAGGCATACAGTTCAGTACCAGCCATTGTACGGTAACGCACATCTATTCCATTAAAAGGAATATCCTTTAGCATTATCCGTTCATTTAAAATATGGCGCTGCACCAAAAACTTTAAAGTATCCGGATTCATTTTATCAAAATCACTTGGGCGGTTTATCCCAATGATATTAAAGGCAGCGTTGCTGGGAGCCAGGATTGTAAATGGCCCCGTACTGTTTAATTCAGCTCCTATTCCTGTTTTTTCTATTGCCGTAGCAAATAAGCTCAGGTCGTAATTATTCTTTACAAAGTCGAAGCCAGGTCTGAAATTGTCATTCGCCTTATCAATATGCAGATCATCGTGCTTACAGGAATTTAAAGCCAGTAACCATAACGCCGACAAGAGGTAAAGGTATTTCTTTAATGATTTGTATTTCATTGTTCTAATTGTTGGATTAAACCATTAGTAAATTGGGGGCGCATATTTACGCTGAATGGTACTGAGGTAAACATTTCCGTTTACAATCTCGATGGTATTTACCGTAGCAAACGACCGCGGATTATATGTACCTGAGTGGATATTTACAAGCATATTAGGCAGTACCACCTCATTCCATCGTCTGTAATCCGTAAATGGAGTTAAACAATTTATAGAAGCCCAGTTTCCATCTGTTTCATTTACAGTAGGGCCATAGGGAATGTTTCTGATGTCCATTCCGGGTGCCAGAAAATCAAACCGCTGCCACATGTCAGTAAAAATACCTCCGGCACTTGCATCGGCAAACAATGGAAAACTGTAATACGGGCTAACTTCTAACACATCAGAGTTTCTGGTTAAATTGCCCAGGTATTTTCCATTATAACCGGTTAATTTCGGCATAGAAACAGTCCTGTTTTTATACAGGGTTACAAAAATGTTCATCTGGTCTTTAATGCCATTTCCCATGGCACCTTTTCCATAAACATTCCCTCCTTTTGCGTTGTTATCTGCCTGCCAGTACCCCTTGGCACTCATGTTATAGAAGTTAACATAAACTGAGGAATCGGATAATGGCAGCTTATGAAAGTTCTCTTTCCTAAGGTAAATGCCATTCCTTTTTGTCAGGTAATCTTTCTGCAATACATGCAGCGTATACACCTCCTTGCTATCTAACACCATAGTGGTATCAATCAGAAAACTCTTTTTCAGCTTAGGATCCAGGTTAAAAAATGGAACTGTATTTTTTGGGCGGAACATGAACACAATACGGTGCTTACCTGATGGAATCTGTGCCCAGCTGCTTAAATCGAAACCATTTAAAACAGGCCCTACCAGTACATTTTCTCTACCCGGATACTCTGGGTTGTTTACGCCAGTGCCACTCCCGATATGAGATGGATAAGGTGGTGCATAAGGATCGCGCTGATCCAGAAAATCTCCTTTAATCTTAGCGCTGACAGGCATACCGCCCTGATCCATTTCAGGATCAATCAGCATAGTCAAAAAAGGGAGCATTTCATCCTTATTATCGATCCCTATCTTATAATTCAGGTTGTTAAAAACCCTTAAATAAGCAGGATCATCAATTTTTTTATACTCTACCTTTGAACAGCCCGTTGCAAACCACAACAGAGCGATAGCAGCATAAAATGTGATATTCTTAGTTCTTAATGGTAACATAATTCTGGTTCTTTTATTTGGTGTGTTTCAGAATAATCATCTTTGCTTTTTGACCCGCAGGGGCTGATGCGCTGGTGCTTCCAACCAAAGCGATGGTATAAATACCAGGCTCATGATTAGGTAAACCACCTCTTACATATAATTCAGGTCTGGCAATAAGGTGCTGCCCTGTTAAAACCGGTATATCACTTGCCCAACTTCCCGGAACTATACCCGGAGTAGAACGGAAGGCCATAATTTTATATGGAATGTTATCCATATCAATCTGTATATAGGGTGCTTCGGTGGTAAAAACACCTGGAGTAAGGTTATTTACCGCAGCCGGATTCTTATTAAAACTATGGAGAAAAGATTGCCCATTATCCTTTGTAAAAGTTACATATGGTAAATCCGGACAAAGGTTAAGAAAACGGATACTGAAAGGATAGTCCAGCTTATTGCGAAGATAGGTAGCATCATCAGTTGCCGTAGTACCCGGAATTACCCTGCTTAAATCATTAGCTACCGCACTAATGGTTGCATTACCACTGGCATTAGGATGCAGCCATAATGTAAAGTTGGTATTAGGATCCAGCTTCAGCTGACTGCTTGCCAATACATTTCCAGAAGCATCTTTAGCTTCAACGTTATAATTACCTGTTATATAATTCTGATAATCTGTATGCTCCGTATACGCCAACCCATTACCCAATGCATTTCCATTCATGCTTATTTTAATCCGATTTGTACCTACCAGGGTATTTACAGCCTGCACTCTTGCATAGGTAACATTCAGCGGTTCGCTGATGTCGTTCATAATCGTGATGGCATTTTGATAATCCGAAACATACTCGCCAGGATTACCAATTAAATAAGGGATATTAAAATTGTACGGTGCAATAATAATGGTGTAAATCCCTCCCGGAGCAAAACTTTTAAATGCAGTAAAAGTTAAGCGTGTATCTTCAGGTGGCCAGCCACGAACAGAACTAAGGGTTGATGTTGAAGGAAGAATTGGCAATCTGGTAGTACCGGGCACTTGGATTCCACCGGGGGTTAACACCTTTAGCTGTGCTGTAGTATAAGGCACTTCGATGTAATCAGAATACTGCCCCGGCAAAATGTTATTCGTCTTACCACTTACCGGTGTACCATCAGCCCAGGCAAGACTCATTGGCCCTACCAGATTTTCCATGCTGTTTACCTGAATAGTGGATGAAAGATTGAGTACCCGTACTTTGAATTTAGTAGGATCTGATGGAGCAGAAACCGCACGAGGAATTTTTAGATATTTAGGTTGCCCACCCACAACACGCTCAGTAGCCAACAGGTAATAATCCATAGCCTGCGCTGCATTTTCCTCAAGATCAATTGTCAGTTTATCAGCCGGAGCATTATAACCTCCAATTTCAGTAAAAAAGCGAGCCTTCCCGTTCTTCAATAACGACTGAGGGATGCTCCAGGTTGAACCCAGTTTACCACCATTTTCAGGAAAATATTTAGTACCAGACACTACCGCAGATATTGGATCCGTTGGCAAAAGATATCTTTTATTGGTCAGCGTATCGCCATCCATTACCACCTGCCCATAACCACCCAGGTTTACAATACGTAGTGATGAACTTTTGCGGGCATCAGTAATTAGCCTATTATCATATTCAAAATCATGCTTTTCCTTTTTACAGGAACCCAGCGCCAGCAATATCAAAAAACCAAGGAATAATGGCAATTGCTGAATGTACTTCGTTAATTTCTTCATCTTTAATACAAATTATAAGTGAACCCCATCATAAATTCTCCACCACGTTTATAGCTACGGTTCAGGTATTTATTCCCATACCATTTACCACCGGTACCAGGATTGGCGTATACGGTTTCAATAGCAGGATTCAATAGGTTTTTAGCATATCCCTTAAAAATTACGCGCTTAGTTAAACGCTGACTGAACACAAAATCTAGCATTGGTACCGGGCGGGTATACAGATCCGGCTCTCCGGTTAAATTAATCTGTATCAAACGCTCCCCTACCATGTTAAATGTTCCGGTAAGGCTGGTACCCGATTTCTTGTTATCGTAATTTATCCAACCGTTAATAGAGAAGGGTGCCTGCTCAAACAAAGGACTATTATCAGGCGTATGCCTGTCCAGCGACCTGTTGGCTTCCAATCTTTCAGGTGATTTTTTAATATCACTTTGTGCCAGTAAAAGGTTAGTTCCTGCAAAGAAGTTGCGGAGTGGATCCCAGATCTTGCCCAGATCTTTTACAATCTCAAATTCTACTCCCCACACCTTACCAACGTTCGGATCATTTTCAAATCTGATGGTCGGATATTCAGGATATGTTGCCGCTAAACCACTGGTTTTTAAGCTAAACACTTTATACAACTGGTTTTCAATTCGCTTACCAAATAAGGATACAGCGATAACCTCTCCACTATTAGGAAACCATTCCCACCTAAAATCCAAGTTTTGGGTGTTCTGATTGATCAGTCTAGGATTACCAACAACCAGTCCCATTTGAAAAGCATCAAATTCAAATACATTGGTGATCTCCCTTAATTCAGGCCTTGCCAGTGTAGTATTAAACCCTGCTCTGAAATTCATATTCTCCTTAAGGTTATAGGTAGTATTTAAGGAATAATAAGGCTTATAACCTGGTTTGTAAACTGAGTTAGGGCTCATTAAAGTAAGTGGAATATTGGTGCCCGGAGCTGTTAAAGCAGGATCAAGGAAAACGCCTGATGTATCTACTGCCGACTGGATGTTGGTAGATTCGAAACGAATACCCCCTGTTAACCTTAAATCTTTAGTCACTTTTAAATCCAACATGGCATAAGCCGCTTTGGTCTCAAAAAATCCGGTATAATTGTTTGGCGATTTCTGGCTGTTGTATAAAAACCCTCCAACCGGACTCGCACCTTCGCCCATACCTGCTGTTGGTGCATGGATGCCGATAATCTCATTACTTACCAAACGATCCAGGTTTCCAGAAACCGTATACAATGGCAGCGACTTGTTGGAAGAAAAATTAGAGCCCGGTAAGAACAACACATTCTCTGTAAATACGCGATCGCGGTTCAGGTAATTTACCCCGGTTTTAAACTCCTGCTTTTGTCCGAATAATTTAAATGGCACAGATAAATCTGCCTTATAGTTGTAATTGGTCTCGTCCAGATTTCTGTAACGACGACCATTAGGCTCAGCCTGAATAATTCCATAAGCACCAAAGCCATTAACATAACCAGAAGAAAGTGCATATAAATGCGTACTGAATACCTGATCAGGATTGGTATTGCCATTGCCGGTTGTAGGTCTATCAAAATACCCACCATTACGCGGCGTATAATCTGCCAGCGTTACAAAACGGTAATCAGGATCATTCTGACCAGCCTTAGAAGAAGAAATGTTGTAACTTAACTTAGGCGAGTAGTCTGATTCCAGAAACTTATGCTCGCCCTGAAGGTTAAAGGTATTTAGTGTACGATAACTCTGTTTTAAAGAATATATGGTACTTTTTACATCTCCAGGCAAACCGGTATATTGATAAGCACCATACATATTAGTGGCTTGCGTTTCGCCTCCCCAGCTACCCAGGTATTGCATACTGATTTCATTTCGGGCATCAAAGCGATAAGTTAAACCACCTAAAACACCATAATTAAGCGTTTCGTTACCGGTATTTTCCTTATAGGTTTGGTACCTACCCATGTACAGGTTGTTCGGAGTAATATAGTTAGGGATGTTTCTTGGACTGCTTACCTGCGGATTTCCGGTTACCACACCCTGATAGATACTATATTGCTGTATATCTCCGCCAGAAATATCTGTAGTACGACGATAATAGTTACCACCGGCTATAACTCCTAGTTTATGCTTTTTAAATAACGTGTAGCTATTACCAAAAGTGGCAGAATACAACTGGTTTAAAGGAGCCTGTTTATACCTGGTAGTTAGCACAGGATCAAAACCTTGCATAATCCCGTTAATACGGCCAACTTCCTGCTTTACTGCAGGGCTATAACCACTGTTCGAGATCATATTCTGGATCTGGTTTAGTCCACCTTTATATTGTGTAGCCAGATTTAAGAAATCGGCAGATAAGTTCTTTTTATTGATCTTATCGCCCAAAAATCCCATATCACTGTTATAGAAACTGTTATATTGACCACCTATTCCGATATTCGAGTTAAAACCCGATTGAATAATTACATTAACCACCATGCTATCTGGCACAGATTTAGTTTTTAATTCAACAATACCTGCCGCAGCATCTGCCGGTTTATCAGGAGTAACTGTTTTATAAATAGTAACGTTATCTAAAAGAGATGCCGGTACCAAATCGAAAGGAATAGAACTCCTATCCGGGTCAGACGAAGCCAAACGCACACCGTTTAACTGACCAACAACACTCCTATCACCCAAACCACGGATGGCCACATATTTATCATCAGTAACCGTTACCCCCGGCACTCTTTGCAAGGCCTGTGTCGTGGTGATACTTGCAGTACGCTCTATTTGAACTGCAGAAATAGCATCCTGTACAATGGCCGCTTTTTTACGTTCATCAAGCACTGCCACCTCTGTATTTGTTTTTCTACGTGCCTGAACAGTTACCTCTCCCAATTGAGTAGAAGATGATTTCAGTAAGATTTTCAGTTCCTTAGTGTTGGCATCAACCTTAATCTCTAAGCTCTGATAACCAATATAAGAGATCACAAGTGTTGCTCCACCCTCAGGTACGGTAATGCGAAACTTACCATTCGTATCTGTAGATGCACCGCCACCCATTGTTTTAATGCGAATACCTACACCAATCAATGTTTCGCCGGTTTTCTCATCCACAATTGTTCCTAAAATGATGATGGGCACAGGCTTTTTGGTAATTACAACATAACCCTCTATTACTTTATATTCGAGGTTAGTATTGATTAAAACTTTAGCCAAAGCATCTGCCACAGTAATTTCTGCAGCATTTAAGCTTATTTTTTTTGTGATTTTACTTAACAAGCTTACCTGTGCATTGATCTGTATGTTCGATTGTTTTTCTATCGTACTCAAACAATTCTCAACACTTGCATTTTCCAGTTTAAGCTTAATTTTCTGATTCAAATTCTGACTGCGAACAGAACTGGCACACAACATTCCAACGAATGTGAGGTTGACAGCGATCAGAAGGAACGAGCATTTCATAAAGAAATAGATTTTATCTGTTACCAGATTGTTATTAGCCATCTCGCTAAACTTCTTTCTGATGATAATAGCACCTTTTAGTAACATGCTAATAAATCGAAAAGAAGAACGCAGATGTAATCCTTTTTGCATATTTTTGATCATTACGGGTTTTCGCCTATGGCGTATATCTGTTAATATTTATCGCTGGGCTGATGCGTCTTCGAAAACAACCAGTCCTTTGATGATTTTTGCGTCCTCCTTTACGGGAGGGCGTTTCTTTTTTAAAGTCTAAGTATTACATATCTTTTCCTTTCCAATTAATTAATAGTAATGTGATTGCCTTGAATATTATATTTGAACTGTCCCGATACACTTAGAATTTTCATCAGTGTATTGATTGGCACATTTGCAGTCAGATTAACTTTCATCAGTTTTAAAGCTGTTTTTTTATCGCTAAAACTAATATCCACGTCATACCATCGCTCCAAAATGTGGGCTATTTCAGATAAAGGAACCTGATTAAACACCAACCGTCCATCTTTCCAGCTACTGATATCAGTAACCACAGCCTCGCCTAAAGTTTTTAAATGATTAGTTTCATTCCAGGTTACAGTTTGGCCGGGTATTAATACCGCTAGTGATTCTGTTTTGCCTGCGGTATGTCTATCTACCCTCACTTTACCAGTACTTACAGAAACCGTAACCGGCTTATTCAGAAATGCCTCTACTTTAAATGAAGTACCTAGTACTTTGGTGGTGATTATTCCGGTATGAATAATAAAAGGTTTCTTTGGATTTTTAGTAACCTCAAAAAAAGCTTCACCCTCTAATTTTATTTCCCTGGTGTTGCCACTAAATTTTTCGGCATAACGCAATTTGCTATCCGGACCAAGATAAACCGTTGAACTATCGGGAAGGGTGATGATGGTTCTACGCCCGTTACCATTGTGCTTTTCTACATAAGCTATACTGGTTTGCTCTTGAGTTTTTTTATTGGTAACAACCCATAGCCCGGCTCCAATAAATAATAGAGCTAAGATTGCTGCATATTGCCAGTTGGCAATTCTTTTTATAAAAGGAGTGCGAATAGGTACAACAACAGTTTCTGTATTTAAAGACTCCTGATTAATCCGTTGGTGTATTTTATTTTTCCAGTCGGAATTTTGTACTTGATTAGAGACTACGTTATCTGCTTTAATTTTATCAGCCCATTGCTCATTCCATACTTCATCAAATATTTGTTGCGCATTTTCCTGCTTAAGAAAATCACGCACCAATTCTAATTCTTTATCATCACAGTCACCATCAAGATATTTTTTGATGAGCGCCTTATCTACTTTTAAATTCATTATTTCTATCCTTCAATTACAAGACACAACTTGTATAGGGATAGGGTGAGTGGAAATGAAAATAAATTAAATAAAGAAAATTAGCACAAGAAACATGGTGATATCTATATGCTCTTTGAGACCTTCTCTAAGATGTTTAAGAGATACAAGCATTTGAGTTTTTATGGTATTTACAGAAAGATTCATGCTTTCAGCAATCTGAGGGTAAGTCATTTGTTCCTCTCTGCTTAGCTTAAATATCTTTCGTCGTTGTGGGCTCAGCTGATTCAGTTTTAACTGATAAACTTGTTCAAGTTCTTTGTAATGAAGTTCATGATCGGCAGATTTATCCGTTGTAGCATGTTGCTCTGGAAGCAATTCTATATTGGTAGTTACCAATTCCTTTTTGCGGATGAAATTGAACAGTACATTTTTCATTGCACTAAACAGGTAAACACTTACCTCCCCATTTATTTGTAGCTCGTTTCTCTTTTTCCAGATGTTGAACATCAAATCCATAACTAGCTCTTCGGCTACAGCTGTATTTTTAACATAAGTAACTGAGAAATTGTAAAGAACACCAAAATACCGTTCAAATAACTGATCGTATGCTTTAATGTTATCCTCGCGGCATTTTTGAAGCAATATTTGATCTGATAATGTGGTGTAATCTTTAATCATTCGTGGAACAAATAAATCTGACAGCAAAAGTACCGGCCAAAACATACACCTACATTACCGCAATATTAACATATAGTAAAGAATACCTAATGGAATTATGACAAACAAAAAAGGCAACCCTTTATCAATTAAGGACTGCCTCTTCATCTAAAAAAACTAACTATTAATCTTTCACCGCAAATGCACCAGGCTTATAATCTCCTGCCGGAGTGCGGAAAGCAATATTGATACGATTGTAACTGTTAATAGTAGTGATGGCTAATGTCAAATCAATCAATTCCTCTTCTGTGAATTGTTGTGATGCCTGGTTGTATACCTGGTCAGAAACATCACCTCCTGATATTTTTGTTACCGCCTCTGCCCATGCCAGCGCCGCACGCTCGCGATCTGTATATAACGGAGCATCTCTCCATGCATCCAACACAAACAAACGCTGTTCGGTTTCGCCCTTTACACGAAGATCTTTTGAGTGCATATCTAAACAAAAAGCACATCCATTAATTTGCGATACCCTGAAATAAATTAAGTTTAAAAGTTTTTGTTCTACTGGTGATTTAGAAAGGTAAATTCCTAAGCCATACATTGCTTTCATTGCGTTTTGACCTTTTACGAAGGCATTGATTCTTTGTCCCATTTTTTTTATCTAAACTGTAATACCATATTGTTTTATAGCTCTATTACGATTGAGTTTTTAGAAACAGGACATGAATGAAAAGATATTTTGATTTTTTTATCCCCAACCTCATCTAAAGGCAACGTGTATGCCCCTAAGCAGATAAATCGGCTAAGCTTTGCGAATCACCAGGTGAGCCAGTGCCGGGTCACCAATCATCCGCTGAAGCTCAGACTGTACAATGTCCTGCACATCCTGTTTGATCTGCAGGTAGTTCTTTTGCACCATGGTTGAATTGACCATCCTGATCACCGGGATGGGTACATAGGTAGCTTCTTCCCTATTCAGGGCCTCGAAGTCATTTTGTATCTCGCCATGGAAAGCCTTTAGCTTAATTTTTTGATCCGGGATATCGGCGACCATTCCTACGAATTCCCCGCTAGAAAGCGATGCAATCTTAGAAGCCGGAACTGCAAACTCCAGCTGCTTGCTTTTACTGATCGAAGTATCACCACTATTGATGGACATGCTTTGACGGTCTTGCATGATCTTGCCGATACGTTCGCTCAGCTGTTTAGCGGTGTCCCCGGTCACCTGCCCGGCAATGATGTTCCCCACCGTACTCATAATCACATCCGCCTGCTCCCGGCCATAATCCTTACGCAGCTGGCTGGCATCCTGGATACCGAGACAAACTCCGATTTTATTGCTCCTACCGGTGGCAATGGTAGGGATGATGTCCGTTGTCAGCGTTGGGAACTCATCGAAGACTAGCATAGATTTCAACTTATTCTTCTGATTGATGATTTTCAGTAAACGATTTACGTACAGCGAAAGCACTGCCCCATAGGTCTGAATTTTCTGCGGGTTGTTTCCCATACAGATGACCTTGGGATGTTTCGGATTGTTGATATCCAGGCTAAAATCACTACCAGACAACACGTAGTAAAGCTGAGGCGAAGACAACCTGGCCAAAGCAATCTTAGCTGAGGCAATCTGTCCCTCGAGCTGTTCCATGGCGTCATTCAGGTAAGCGGTTACAAATGGATTAATCAGCACCTCTATCTCCTTCTCTAGACGCATTACGGTGAACAGGCTATCATAGTCCAGCTGAATCAGTTCAATGGCATGTGGTAAGGTACAATAGATACCATTTTGATATTTACGCAAAAACCAGATGATCGCCGTCACAAAATTAATTGGGGATTCCACAAAGAAGTCGCCTTGTTTTTTCTGCCATTCCCGGTTCAGTCCCAGCAGAATGGTACGCGCAGATTCTGAGGCATCGGTAATGTCAATCATCCCCAAAGGATCAAACACATTCCCCCTATGGCACCTGGACAGGTCGTCAAAATTGATAAAAATACATTCAGGCTCCCCCAGATAGCGCTCCTTATGCTTTAGCCAGTGGTTATATGCAATTAAAGACAAATCGGGAAACTTGAAATCGTAAACCAGCATGGAATAAGGTGACACTTTGGCCAGTGCCTGGGTGATGAACTCCCGGATACAGAAGACCGATTTCCCTGAGCCGGGATTACCAAGGACAATGGTTGCCCTTGCAGGTGAGATCACATTGATGTAACCATTTCTTTCCTTTCCTTTTAGCTTATACTTGGTTGGCAGATTGATCGAGAACTCATTTTCCAGCAGACGTTCCTCCTGTGGAAAGCTCTCCTGATCACTATTAAAGATATCGCCATTCAGCTTACCTTTAATGATCCTGGAAAATAGTGTTGCTCCAGCCATTATCAATAAGTAACTAAGAGCAGTTATCCCCATATACAGCATCCCTGCCAAGCGAAAATTCAGCTCCAATACCAAGACCAATGCACTGATAAAATACAACAGCAGGCCAGTAAACAAATATGCGAGACCTGCTTTATGACTTAATTTCTCATCCTTTTTCCCCCTTACACCCCATAGCGAAATGAACAGAAAAGCCAAAGCAATAAGCTTGGATGTATGAAAATCCTCAAACAATCCTGACCGGGCAATATTAACCATTATCCGGTCAGTGAAAGCACTGGCAAAACCCCAAAAATGAAATGCTAGGTATCCATAATAGTAAAAATGCAGCAATAGCATACTGATAGAAATGAACCTGGTCATATCTAGGATCTTTCTCATTGCCTGTTCATTTTCTCCTGTTTGCATTGCCATATCTTCCAATTAATGTTGAATTCTTTGTTTTCTTCGACGCTCCTTGCTTTTGGTTTCTGCAACTGCGGGCAAATGGCTTAAAGCCAATAAATCACGCCTGTCTTCAAATTCCAGCACATCGTTAACACGATCTGCTCCAATATTTTTTTGATTTGCGTCGAAGCCCCTCAATACGCCATTGGCACTGTAAGGCTGACCCAGATCTGCTCCGGGGAATACACACTTACTATGGTGATCTACATAAGTTATCTCCTGTAATCTACCCTCTGCATCCCGGCGGAGTATCACATCAATTCCCTTGTTTTTCAGCAAAGCGCAGAACGAGGCTGAGTTGTAAATCTCTTTTCTGTTCAGTGCAAGTGTGATTTCGCTGATGACCCTATCCTTCAAACCGAGCTTAAGAGGTATATTCATTTTAAACCTTTCCTCCAGCATATTTAAGCCCGGATTGCAAGGCAGTGCACTGGCTTTAATGGGTACACCTACCCCATCACCAGCTCCGTCTAGTAAACGGTAAATCAATCCCCGATTTTTAAACATCTGCGAACCTTCTTTACCCCGCTCTGCCTGAACGTTATACAAACCTAGTATCGCATTTACCTCCGCAAATGAGGTAAAATGATATTCACCAAGCACAGCTTTCAAAACCTTAGCCATCCCTCTGAAAGTTTGAGATTCACCATAGGCCGGTTTTGAACCTGAAGCAGGAGCCACTTCGTTCCCTTCTCCTCCGGTAAGCAGGCCATAACGGATTCGTATCTGTTTGGCCAGGGATTGGAAACTGCTCGTCTTCATAAATAGATTTATCCGGCTGCCATCTGCCCTTATGTTAGTCGTCAAAATATGAAGGTGTGGATGCGCAGCATCAAAATGCTGATACATTAAATAGGGCTGGTTACCAAAACCAATACCCTGCATATAAAATTTTGCGATCTCCCTCAACACTCCTGAGCTTAGCTGGTTTGAGGGATCAAAATTTAAGAAGATGTGAAGACCATTTACTTTAGTACGTGGATTTAATGCCGCCATTTTTTGCAGCATCTGCAAACGGTCCGACTGATTCAGCTCGGCCAGTTGAAGCGGGTAATTTTCGACCATCAGACAGCTGGCATCCCCTAAGCTCAACTTACGTTCGTTGTAATAAAAACTTCTACTTATGGACTTAATCATCTTTATGAGTGCAACCATTTTTCAGCAGTTAGATTGATAAAAACTTTAATTTGCTCAATGGATTTCAACATTTTTCTCCGATCCATTTCATAGTTTAAAAGCCAATCCTGGAGTAGCGGACGATCAGCTAAGGCATGTAGTTTTTGTACCACATGACTAAAGTGAATTGTTGCCTCGTTTAAGTCCTGCCTTAAGGCAACTAGCTCAGCAAAAATATCTTGAAGGGACTGGTTTCTAACCGCGGCAATCATGGGCTTTCCCAGCAAAATTGACCGTGCATATTCACTAAACCTAGTATGGGTTGTGCTCGAAAAGTTCTTCAGTAGCAGATCCTGCTCAGCAGCAGTCAAGCGCACCGCGTAGCATTTATCTCTGTTAATTTTCTCCTTTTTCATACCATATTCTCAAATACCAGTAAAAAAACAATAGGCCTCAGCCTGGGGTAAAAGACGACACACAGCTCCCTTCTAACTTAAAAGGTGCTGACTTTAGCTGACTAGCAAAACCTTCATAGGCAGCATATACTCCGGCTTGTTGGATAAAGGTAAGGCGGACAGAAACCAAAAAACGATCCAGGGTAAATTCTAAAGAGGATATGGAGATCCTTTGACTTCATACAAATCGAAATTAACCTTTCAGGTAAGTATCAACCAATTGAAACAAACACTGAGCTCAAACGGATAAAGTTGAAAAAACAGCTAAATATTACCGGATAAAATAGTTTTCAATTCAGCATTCCACAATGCCCTTTAAATTCTAAATAGGTTATTTTGCGCTCAACCGCTGACCTTTGCCCATTCCCCTAGCTCAAAGGAAAAGAGACAAATGTAATAGCTATCCATATGCTACTAAATACGACTTCACGACACTATAAAAAAGAAACAGGCCATCATTGACAAGAATATTTAAGCGATCAACCTTTACCTAAATTCATAAATTATGGGAGAATACATAAAACACAAAAACAGGATCATCAAACTAGGCACCTGTGAGTCCCTCTACTATGTTTCTTATCCAAAGTACACCCTGGCACTAGAAACAGGTCAGCTCACACAAGAACCCGGGAACCTACCTCCTGAGCAATATGCCAAAGCAGATACGGGCTTCCTGTTTCGCTTCCCCTTTCCAGATGAAGATCATTTGAAATTAGGGGATGTAGAGGATTACAGGCGCGGAGTACCGATAACCATTACTGAACGGTCGGCATTGGATGACGGTCCATCCCGGGAGGGCGAGCCCTATCCAAGGCAGATTGAAATTACACAGCAAAAGCTAATACACCGTAACTCCGACGAAAAGCTTTGCCTGGTTCTGGTTTACCGGGATCCTTATCTTGGCAGCTCTTTCCGGGTTGAAGACGACGCAAATATCAAGGAGATCCTCAAGCAGCTGATCAGAAACAACATTGTACAGGAAAAAACGCCTCAAACCAAAGCATTTTACCGGGAGGTTGCGCGTAGGATCATCAATGGATATCAACTAAAAAATCACAGCTTAAAAATCGTTCATCAACAAAAAAGCACAACAAATCCAAGAATCTCCACCACTAGAAAAAAACAAGCTGATTAGAATAACTCCTAATTTAATGCCAACAATATTCAGCAATCCATTAATGGGCCGCAAACAGGACCCAGAATAAATTGTGCGAAAACCAATTGGCTAAGCTAAAAACGGCAGTTAATATTCCTTTATCAAGCGGATCATCTTTTCCAGTGAGCGAATGAGGATATGTTTATCTATGTCTTCACCCGTATAGGCGTTGCTACGGAGGCTTCCCGCAGAGACACTAGTCTGCCCAGAACTGGTCACCACCAAGGGAGCCAGCTCCTCACATAAAGATTGAAAGGATTTACCTTTGACCAAAGAAGCATCAAGTGCGGCCCGGGCAACCATTCCCAATTGATCCACCGACAGATTAAATTGTGTCTGTATTTTTTTCTTCTTTGGTAGATTTACCAATGCAAGGGGAGTATCAGGCTTGTCCAAATCATTGAGCTGCGCCAGTACATATTTCGTTATCAATTCGCAAGCTATGAACCTAGCGTAAAGGTAATCACAAACAGTCCGTGACATTCCGGTCGATACAGGTAACTCCGGTGTAAGACTAACCGTTTTCAAATCCGGCAGAAAATACAAATGGTCTGCTTGACTCATTCCACTGCGGAAGTAACTGTAATAAAAGCCATAGCGTTTCAGAAAAAAATCAAGCTGCCTCAATTCTAATTCATAAAAAGACCTGATTGCTTCCTTAGTGCCGAGCGGCTTACCCAAAATCAGGTGATAACGTTCCAGATAAAATAACCAAAGGGCTACAAATTTCGGTCGAATCTGTTTAAAAAATACGATCCGGAAACTATCAGACAAGTCAGCCAACTCGGCAAATGAATTATCCAATACCTGTAGATCGCTCTGAATTAAAACCAAAGCAGCATTCAGAGTTTCAAGTGGAACGCCGACTTTCATATCTGTCAAGCGTTGCTGGAGATTTAAAAAGGCCAATTCAGATTTTTTTTCAAATAAAATCCAGGCTGGAGTCGGGTTTGTGTTTTCATTTTTCATCATAGGGAGAATGAGTTTAACAAAAATCAGTAAGAAATCACCACCAGATGAAAAACCATCAAGGCAGTTCATTATTGCCTCTAATGTGACATTTAAAGGCAAATACGTCAATAGGGAATTCTCCCTATTCTGAAAAATAGGGAGAAACCCCTATTGCTCTTAAATGAGCTAACCTTTCCGTTTGACCCAAAATTTATCTCATTCAACCAGTGCAAAAGCCAGGGACATGGGTTCCTGCTTCGCATTCACCGGGACAACGCAACACGATGAAGTTGTACGTTGAGCAACTTAATCAACATGGTATTGAGATTATAGAAGACTAGATGAAAATGAACAAGGCATAAAAAGTCAAAGCTACAAAAAGCAGAAGCCCCTAGCACAATTGAAGTACCTGATTATTTTGCGACAGCGCCCGTATTATATCCAGAAGCTGAAGAAGTTTTCAAAAGCAAATCTCTGTTTTTTCAAAAGGATTGCTTGGTTTGGATCATTGACGCCAAAACAGAAGCCACTACGCATAAAAAAACGGAACAAGCTTTACTATGGATTACCTAGGAAAAAGGCAGAGTGATTTGGTAAACAACAATTCCAAAATGTTCAAAACAAATAAATAAAGGTATTTGAACAATTCTCGAATCAAAACGAAGGATCGACTGCTTTAAATGCGACTAGAATTGTTTTATCTAGTTATCTGCAAGCCTTTTCAATTTATAAAGGAATATACTTTTTCTGCCTGTTTTATCCTGCCTAGTTAAGATACCTGAATCGACAAGCCTATTAAGCTGTCTAGATAATTCCTTACTTGTAAAATCTTTATTAAATTCATTTTTTATAAACGATTTAATTTCGTTAACTTCTTTTTCATTAAATAAGAATCCAGAAGGAAGAATGCTTTTATTCAAAAAAAAAGCTACGCTGTTCTCTCCTCTTCTATGAAGGAAAAATTGAGGATTATGCTCATTCGCATTATAAAATGCTCTAATGGTTTTAATATCCTTCCACTTTTTTAGCTTAAGAATTTTAGAGGAAAATAGGTCTCCTAACTCAACTTCAAAAAAGTCAGCAATCTTTCCAGCTGTTTTACTTGAAATAGATGCTTTTCCATTTTTTATGGTCCGGAGGTGGTTAACAGACATTTCTATTGCTTGCGCTAAACCTACGATGCTGATTCCCGATTGAGCAAGCAACGATGTTATTTGTTTTCCTACTATTTCTGCTCTAATTTGATGTTTCTGCTCCATAACGGAACAAAAAAAGACACAATTCTGTCCTCATTATTAACGATTTATTTGTTTTTTAGAGCTCAGATTATTATATTTACATTTAACAATTGATATTACATGATCATATAAAAAAATAAAGATCAAAAACTTCTAATTGAGAGGTATTAACAAAGAGTCTCGACTGGCAAATTCTGACATTCAAGGGAAGAGACAATAGATTAATGCCCATGACATTATTTTGTGTACTTTTGGGTGCACTATAGCGTTATGGGCTCTATTGTAATTCCGTTCCCACGGCTGTCAGAAGCCTGCCAGTATGGTATTTAGAGCTCGCTATAGTGCATCTGTATATAGCATCCTCCTCATTCCCGAGACTCATATAATTTTCAACTAACGAAAAATAAATATGAGAACTACTATTCAATCTACTTACAACAACATCTTTAAACTCATCATCAGAGCTCCGGAATAGTTACGTCATTTCAAAGCCGGCGGGAGTGTAATTAATCGGAATTAGGGAGCCGCACGACCGCCTGGCTTTGATCCAAGTCCAATCTTTCAACTAACCGACATAAAAACTGATATGAAAAAAACGATACTAACCATCGTCCTGGCCATACTATGCTTAATTTTTAGATTACAAAGTCAGGAGCAGGACACCATCACAGGAACCATATATACACAAGACCGAAAACCTTTAGCGGGTGTTACCATTAAAATCATGGATACCGACATCAGCGCCACGACAGACCAAAACGGTAAATTTTCCCTGGTCAGTAAAACAAAAAAAGGGACTGTCATCTTCTCCTACACCGGATATGAAACTCAGTCCATGGACTATATCATGGGGAGGGAAGACAAATTCAAAATCTTCATGCGAGAGCTCCGGAGCCAGCTGCAGGAAGTCGAGATCAATGCAGGGTACTATACGGTGAAAGAGCGCGAACGGACAGGGTCCATTTCACGCATCAGCTCACAAACGATAGAAAAACAGCCCGTCAACAATCCCTTACAGGCCTTGCAGGGACGAGTTCCGGGTGTCGCCATCACACAACAAACAGGATTGCCAGGGGGTGGCTTCTCCGTTCAAATTAGAGGACGCAACAGCATCACTAGTGGCAATGATCCTTTATATATTGTCGATGGGGTATCTTATCCCTCAACCAACATTTCGTTTAACTACGGAGGCAATATCCTGGGGAATAACGGGGCAAACCCACTGAGCCTATTGAATCCCTATGACATTGAAACCATTGAGGTTTTAAAAGACGCCGATGCAACAGCAATTTACGGCTCAAGAGGTGCCAATGGAGTCATACTCATCAAAACCAAAAAGAACCGGACTGGAGACAGCCGTCTGAATGCGGTTTTCTCACAGGGTGCCGCTGCGGTAGATCGACGAGCCGAACTGCTGAACACCGAACAATACCTGGGAATGCGCCGTGAAGCCTTCAAAAATGACGGTTTAACACCCACCACAAGAGATTTTGATGTGAATGGCACCTGGGCAGCAGATAGCTATACCAACTGGCAAAAAGAACTGATTGGCGGTGCAGCACCCATGACCAATGCCGCGCTCAACCTCAGCGGCAGCTCCGGAAAGATCAGCTACCTGCTGGGTGGAAATTACTATCGCGAAGGAACGGTCTATCCCGGATCATTTGGCTTTAATCGGGGCGGCATGCATTCCAGCCTGGACATAGGCTCCCCAGAGAGCCCCTTCCGGGCCAGCTTCAGCACAAACTATTCGCGTACCAACAGCATCCTGCCCAGAAATGACCTTACCCAATTCCTGGCGCTTGCCCCTAATGCACCTGACCTGTATGATGCCTCCGGGAACTTGAACTGGGCAAACAAAACAGTATACATCAACCCCATGGCCTTAATGCTGCGCACGAACAAAGCGGCAACAGACAACCTGATCGCGAACCTAAACCTAAGCTATAAACTGTGGCGAAATCTAGAACTGAAGGGTTCATTTGGTTACACCACGCAGATCAGAGAGGAATTAAACAAAATCCCTCTTGCTTCATTTGCACCGGTCAACAACGCAACCGCAGCTTCCAGGGTCAGCTATTTCGCCAACGCGCGCAACAACACCTGGCAGGCTGAGCCCCAGCTGAATTACAGCACAAAACTTGGCTCCGGGCGCCTGGAAGCATTAGTTGGTTTGACTTTCCAGGAAAACAGAAATGAAATGAAGGCACTGGAGGCCTCTGGTTTCAGTAGCGACGAGCTCATGGAAAACATCCTATCCGCAGCTAATGTCCTGCCCTACCAGGTCACCTATTCCCAATACCGCTATACCGCTATCTTTGCCCGTTTGAATTATAGTCTGGGTGGAAAGTACTTTATGAACCTGACCGGACGGCGCGACGGCTCAAGCAGGTTTGGACAAGACCGGCAGTTCGCCAATTTCGGAGCCATCGGAGCAGCCTGGATATTTTCCGAAGAAACGCTGTTTAAAGAAAACCTCCGTTTTTTGACCTTTGGCAAGTTGCGAGCAAGCTATGGGATAACCGGTAATGACCAGATTCCTGACTACGGCTACCTGCAGCTATGGTACTCCGGAAATAGTTACCAGGGAAAAGCAACTGTCAGACCCAACACCGGCCGTGTCGGGAACCCCGACTTTGCCTGGGAGACCAACCGGAAACTGGAAGCAGCCGTTCAGCTAGGGTTCTGGCAGGACAAGATCAATCTGGAAGTTTCCTGGTACAGAAACCGCTCATCAAACCAGCTGATTGGAGATCCCCTGCCTTTGAGTACAGGCAGTTCCACCATCACTGCCAACCGCCCGGCCACTATTGAAAACTCAGGACTAGAGATCGGAACAAATTTTAAGCTGATCAACAAAACAAACTTAACCTGGTCAGCCGCATTCAACATGAGTATCCCCAAGAGCAGGCTCATTGCCTATCCCGGACTTGAAAGTTCCGATGATGCCTACAATTACATTATCGGACAACCCTTGTCCATTCGCAGAAATTATCATGTAAATGGGGTTAATCCACAAACAGGATTTTATGACATCGAGGATTATGACGGTAACGGTACCTTAGACGATGTCGACCGCTATCGTTATAAATTTACCGGCCAGTATTTTTTTGGGGGAATCCAGAACTCCCTGCGATATAAACAGTTCAGTTTAGATTTCCTCTTCTCTTTCGTGAAGCAAAACGGCAACAATTACATGAGCACGACCACTTTCACGCCGGGCAGGTGGACACCAGAAACCCCGTATGGCAATCAGCTCACCATCGTTCTGGATAGATGGCAACAGCCCGGTGACCAGTCCCAAGTCCAAAGGTTCAGCACCACCAACAGTGCCAACACCATTTTCAGCGATGCAAAAAATGAAGGTGGCATGGCCATTCAGGACGCTTCCTATATCCGCTTAAAAAATATCTCTGTTTCCTATATTTTACCAGCGAAACTGCTTTCGGCTGTCAGGATCAAACAAGCATCACTGAATATACAAGGACAGAATGTACTCACCTTCAGCAAATACAAGGGACTGGACCCGGAGAGTCTGAGCATGCTCAGCTTACCACCGCTTCGCGTATTTTCTGTGGGTTTAAATCTAACCTTTTAACACTAGGGTCATGAAAAATATCAAACTAATTTACCTCATTTCCGGGGTCATCATTTGCCTTCAATCATCCTGTAAAAAGTTCCTGGACATAGATGCGCCAAAAGACAGCCTATCGGCAGCACAAATATTTAAAAATGATGAAGTCGCAACCTCAGCTGTTACCGGAATTTACAGCGGCATGGCAAATTCAGGATATGCCTCTGGTGGAAATGCCAGCATCACCTCTGTATGCGGCCTGTCATCAGATGAATTTGAAAACTACAATTCGAGCCTGGTGGAATTTTACGAAAACGAACTCCATCCTCAAAATACCAGCATCGGTTCCCTTTACGCATTGCCCTATACCCATATCTATACCGTCAACGCGATCCTGGAAGGGCTGAGTGCTTCTAAAGGCATTAGTGCCACAGTCCGCTCACAACTGGAAGGAGAAGCACATTTTGTACGGGCATTTTGTTATTTCTACCTGGTCAATCTTTTTGGACCCGTGCCACTCCAGCTGAATTCAGACTATCGTGAAAGCCGAAATAATCCCCGCGCACCAGAGGCAGCGGTCTATCAGCAGATTATTGCTGATCTGGAAACAGCAGAACGTCTCCTGACCGATACCTATGTAAGCGGGGAACGCGTCCGGCCGAACCGTGCAGCAGCTGAGGCCCTACTGGCCAGAACTTACCTGTATATGAAAGACTGGCAGAATGCGGAGAAATATGCTTCATTGGTCATCAGCAAATCCAACATATACGACCTGGTCGGTCTTGACGAGGTTTTTATTAAAAACAGCAAAGAAATCATTTGGTCCATTTTTCCCTCCGCAAACACCAACAGCCAGGAGGGCAATTTGTTTATTCTCCAGGGTACTCCCGATTATGTATCCTTAAGAACAAGCTTTGCCAGTACTGCTTTTGAGCCAGATGACAAACGAAAAACTGCCTGGGTCGGAAATTATACAGATCAAACCGGAAGTTATGATTTCCCTTACAAATACAAAGTAAAATCCTCTACAACCATCTCGGAGTATTCTGTAGTCTTCCGTCTGGCCGAACAATACCTGATTCGGGCCGAAGCCAGGGCGAGGCAAAACAAACTGACCGAAAGCGCGACCGATCTGGACCAGATCAGACACAGGGCCGGGCTTCTGCCTATCAAAAACACTCATTCTGATATCAATCAAATCCAGTTGTTAACCGCCATTCAGCATGAACGCCAGACAGAACTTTTTGCAGAATGGGGTCACCGCTGGTTTGACTTGAAACGGAGCGGGCTGAGCACGGCCATACTTTCCCCTTTAAAGGCTGGTTGGAAGTCCACTGACATCCTTTACCCGATTCCAACGGATGAAATCAGCAGAAATCATCAAATCAATCAAAACGAAGGGTATTAAACCTACATGTACACCTAAACAGCGCCTCAAAGTGCGCTGCTTAATAAAATTCATTTCATGAAAACCATACATTACATGAGCCTGATAACGGGCCTATTCTTACTATTTACTGCAAAGTTAAACGCACAACACATTCAGAAAGACGCTATCTTTTCAGGTACATTTAAGTACAGTAAAAAAAAGCAACCTGACAGTGTATTGGTCTGGACCTATCCCAACGCGAATTTTTGGGATTCTTCGGTTGATTACAAGGCCAAAGTCAACAATGACGGAACTTTTAGTTTCCGTATTCCTGCATTAGATAAGCCCCTGTTTTTTGTGATCAAAGTTCTTCAGGCAGACCGCGTCGAGACCTTGGGATGGTTTTCGCTTTCCTGGTATGCCGAACCTGGGGACGACATTCATATAGCCCTCACAGAAACCGCCGGAGACGATAATTTATTATTCACCGGAAAGGGTGCTGCTAAATACAACCTCATTGCAGCATTGCAAAGAGTAAAAGATAATTTCACTAGCCTATACACTGAACTCAAAGAATCGGATACCCCAACAGAGGTTCAGCAAAAGCTGGATAAGCTGGCCAGCTTGTTAAAAACAAACATGCAGAAAAAACAACAACTTATCGACAGCTCTGAGGTGCAAATCAGCCCTTCAATGCGAAAATTGATCGATTACCAGTTTGCCCGGTACGATACCGAATGGGGCGACTACATCAGTGACGGTTACAGAGTAGCTTATCATAAAAAGGGACCTGAGGTGCAGCAGATCCTTAAGGCAGCTTTTAACCAAACCTTCTTTGATACCGAACAAGAGCAGGATACGCAAAGCCTCTTAAGCCCGGAGCATTTCAGTGGGCTGCTGAGGCACTATAAAACCGAAGCATTGCTGAAGGGCTCCGGCAAAGGTGCGGACCTTCGGACATTTTATGAGCTGTTGAAACATCATACAGGCCAACCTGAAATCAAGGAAAGGCTGCTGAGCCAGTTTCTTATGGATGGAAAATCATTACAATACATCTCCCGTTATGACCCCATAACTTACGACTCTCTGGTCATCGATGCCAGTCCATTCCTAACCTCTAAGCAGGGAAAAGAAATCATGTCCAAAAAAACTAAACTGGCGAAAGGGAGGCCATTTTATGATACTGACTTCACCGATCTCCAGGGCAATGTTTTTAATACCTCGGCATTAAAAGGTAAAGTATTTATCATTGATATGTGGGGGACCGGCTGTGGTGGCTGCGCACAGTTCCATCATCTATTTGAATCACAGGTCTGGCCAGCTTTAAAGGACCAGAAAGAATTCAAATTTTTAAGTGTCAACACAGACAAGGACAGAAAAAGATGGATAGAAAGCCTGAACACCGGAACCTACACCTCAAAAGCATATCTGAATGTGTTCACGGGAGCAGGAACTGGTTTGCTAGGCCATTCCCTCTCAAAATATTATGAGGTAAATGCAGCTCCCTTTGTATTGCTCGTAGATAAGCAACATCAAATCGTTGCTAAACTAACCGGTTATTTCACACCAAAAGAGCTGCTTCGGCTTATCAATAAAGCCATTTCAGAAAGATAGACCAGGCAATATTAGCCCATACGATATATCACCAAAAATTTATCATAAATGGCAATGAGGTTATGGTCAGTAACCTCAAACTGACGCACATTTAGCCCTTGATACTTTGGCAGGTAGAAACTATAAATGTACCTGCCACTGTTCCCTTCATAAACATCGATTGATTCCTGTTTGCGTCGACTGGAAGCACTTTCATTATCAGCTTTTAGTCCGGATTGGATATAAACACGGTTTCCACTGACAGTAAAATATTTGTTGACCATTGTAGGCAATCCGGCCGGAGATTTTCGCAATATAGCCCCTCCATTCTTAAGCCGCTGGTTATACATGTTAACCCTAATTTTTGCCCACTGCACCGTATCAATGGTCTTGGCTTTATAACGTAAATTCAAGTTTGTATCCAGACACAAAAAAGTGCCGCGGTAAAAATACATATAGTACAGTCTGGCGGCTTTTGCATCATAATGGAGCCAGCCATCAGCACAAAAAATGCCATCCACTTGTGGCGGCAAGTCGTAATACTGACCAGGCGATGCCTGCTGAGCAAGGGAGATCTTCAACAGTTCAAGACGATTTTCCAACTTATTTTTCACAAATGACCTTACCACCAGTGTATTGCCGGAAAATGACCTGGGCTCATCAAAACTCTTTCCGGATAACTTCCAAAACTGGTTTCGGGAAGAGGACATCGCAGCGATTTCACCAATCCCATTGGTCATATGAACTGTCGTATCCCATCGGTCAAAATTCACATTCCCGCCCTGCTTGTTGAACTTGATAGGCACTACTAACTTAATTTTTCTGACATGTCCTCTTACCGGATCTATGACATATTGCATCGTCGCATTGTTGTAATCTTTCAGATAGATCATACTGTCAGGTTTCCATGCAAAGCCAAAGCCAGGATCGGGGAACTGGAACACTCGTGATAACCTGAATTTCTGAGCAATGAGTTTTCTGTTGAAGGCATTTCTTGTATTTTGTTGGCTTCGTTGAAAGAATAAGATCAACATCATGATACAAAAAGAGATGATGAACAGAATAATACCAATCTTTTTCATTGGGGTAAAATTAAAATCTCCACTCAGGCCATTGCCCAAGCGGAGATTGGTACTATTAATTAAACTTCTCTGATACTGGCAGATTAGTAACCCTAATCTTAGTGCCTGATTCTCCAGGCTGTGTCCATACAAATTGCTGAGGAATTGCGGTACTACATAGCGTCACAGCTCCGTTACAACTGTAAGGGGTATTGTTTGGATTTGGACCATAAAAAGTTGTTGCATTAGTGGTCAATGCTCCGCCTATAGCAACTGTTGCTAATAAAGTGGCAAAAAATAATCTTTTCATTTTATTTATTGTTTTGTTAATTGCCTACTAGGTTACAGGTGTTCGGCCTCTCCTGATTCATGCGCATAGAATATGTTTAAAGGCGATTTTTCTATTTTTTAGGTTTTGGCTGCATCAAAATGCCTGTGACCGCCAAAGCGACAAAAGCCACATTAAAGACCAGATGTTGCTTCCAGCTCATATGCGCGAGCACCCCCCCACAGCTGCATGGAATATTTTCACTAAAATTGAGGATCGCGATGATGTAAGCAGTAAACAGGCTCATCAATCCGAGAGCGGCAAACAATCCCAAGGAGGTGGTTTTCGAAATCAGGAGTAGGATGGCAATAAGAATTTCAGCTACCGGAACCAGCCAGGCCAGTACCCCGGCAAAGTCCGTAAGTATCGGCGATTTTGAAATCTGCAACTCAAATTTCCGATAATCCAGCAGTTTGGCAGCAGCAGCATACAGAAACAACAGGATAAAGCAATAGCAGATGACATCTATTAGGCTTTGCCGAATTCTGGCTAGCCCCAGGGATGGATGACTTCGAGTCGTGGATTTCATAAGAGATGATTTGATTAATCCTAAATTGACTATTCATGTGCTAAAATCACCCGGTTTTGGCTTCTAAAAAAGCAGTTATTTAATGGATAAATTGCAGTTAAAAAAAGAATTTCTTTCGGGCCGGATTACCATTTCTTTGTAGATAAGCTAATTCTCCTTTCGTAATTTCCCTAACCTGTCCACCGACATGCCCATATATTCAGCAATATATTGCAGCTTTGCATGTGGAAATATTTCATTCAGCGCTTCCCGTTCTTCCAGGTACCTTTCCCTGGTGTTAAGGTTCCGGATGTTGTCACCATGTACTAGTCGCATCATTTCATTATCCGCCCTGATCTTTTCGGTTATCGTTTCAGTTTCTTTAAACGTCGTTTTTAAATCCGACAAGTTCTGGTAGCTCATAAGCACCGCCCTGCAATCCTTTATCACCTCGATTGTGCTATGAGAGGGCTCCTGGCTGAAAAAGCCAGGACTAGTATACAAAAAACTTCGCTCCTTCCAGAACCAGGCGGTACTTTCGCTGTAGCTAATTGCATTCACCCTAATCTCGCGAGCGATGCCACCTATCGTAAACCAGATCAATTGCTGAACCTCATTGAAGTTGAGTATTCTGCTTCCTCTTTTGTATTCTGTTTCAAATAATATAGGTTTGACTAGCCGCTTGAATCTTGTGCTTAGCGGCTGTATCTTTTCCATTTTATCGATTAACAGTTCAAATGCTTCGTCAGAAATAGGCTTCATGGATTGTACTTTAAATGGTTTTCAAATCCAATCGCTTCCTGCCAGGCAGATGTCAGCCCTAACAACCGCACCAATTCAATCTTATTTCTGGAACTGGTTTTCTGGAAGATCTTGCGGATATGGGCATCCACCGTTTTCTTAGAAATGAACAGAATTCGCCCCATTTCCTTATAAGTGAGTCCCTGGCACACCAGCCTTGCGATTTCCTGTTCACGGACACTGAGCTGATAGTCAGTACATTTTTTACTGAAATTACTAATTTGAATATCCCGATGGTTAAGTTGCCTTTCATATTGAATGCGGTCCCGGTCAATCGATCGTTTCAACGATAATGCCGTAACCAGGATAAATCCGGCATTGGTTACCAAAACCTCAATCCATTGACTGATATTAAAGTAAGCAAACACAGACAAGCAAACCCATGGGAAAACGGCGAAGTAAACGCTAAGTATTTCCATTTTACCAGAAATACCATCTGCTTCTTTTTTTACTTTGAATTCCCTTTTGATCGCATCCAATATGGCCCACAATAAATACAAAGAATAAATAAAAGGAATGATGAGTCCATAATTTATCGCAAAATCCAAATTCTCATTAAAGGAATAGATCAGCACAAAAAAAACAAAGTATGGTCCCAGCAAGAAGACCGTAGTTCCATAAAGTGCCTGAAAGCGCAAGTATCGGAGGTTAAAACTTTTGTAAAAGTAATACGGAAAATAAGCTGCGATTAGAAAACCGGCGCCATAAGCAACAGTATTCTGCAGGCTTAGACTGAAAGGAATATCCGGATCAGGGAAAAGCCCCCCAGTGATATTATAAAAAATAAGCAGACCAAGTAAAATGAGGTACCAAAGTCGCGGTTTATCATGAGGGGCCAAACGATAGTGGTAGAACTGTACCGCCAGCATCATCAGCTCAAGCAGGATAAATAAAAGCGTAGTTACATGCATTTCAGAATTAAAGACTAACATAGGGAGATGTTTAGGCAATGATTAGAAAGATTTGTTCAGCTATTTTAAGGAATGTGCCGTAAAAAAAGCAGACGATAGCCGATATCCAGCTCATGAAAAACCTGGAAGCCGTTTTTTTCATACCAGGGGATATTTTTTAAGGTCGAGGTTTCCAGGTAAAAGGGACGCTGCATGTTGCTAGCATCCGCAATGAGTGTCTTTAACAGGTCAGAGCCTCTACCTTCCTGCTGATGTTTGGGATCAACGGCAATAAACCAGAGGTAATAAATAGATTTCTGCTGATGTTGCTGATTGATCAGCCTTTCCCTTTTCAGGACTTTAAACAGATTTTGCATACCAGTCACCCCGAGAATCAGGCGAAGGTCAAGTACCAAAGTGCCAAAAGAAAATTTCTTTTGATCGGGAAACAGGATAAGGGCACAACAATGACCATCTTCAGTGGTTACCACTTTCCCGAACCTTTCACATATACTATAGGAATACTCCATTAATCGCCTGATTTTAATCATACGATTATTATCTTGTTGAACGATGTAGTTGACACTTTGGTTATCCTGAAAAGCTGCCGTCAGGATATCGATGAAATGTGCTTTGCTTCTGAATGTTGCCATTGTTTATTCTTAGGGATCAAAAATCAAACTGCTTTTGGTATTGGCTGTCCGCAGATAACATGTTATTTTTATGTGCGAGGAATGCGCTTGATATTTTTCATATTAACAGCAGGAATTTATAATTAATTTCAGAAAGCTCAATCATTCTGCTCTATTTTTTACGTAGATAAGTAGCTTACCGTGATGAAATGCAGTCTGACTTACTTAGAGATTTATCATTCCCTACGCCCTTGCATTTCTTAGTGATTTTAGTATTACTGGTGGTCAATCCTATAAACATGTAACTTCCCGTCCACTTGGTGTAAAAAATTTACCTGTCTAGAATTACGGTTTTAGCTTTCCATTGTGAAAAGAAAAAAAATCCAGGTACTGAAGCTTCACCCAAAGGCATTGCTAAGGACACCGCAATTTTCAGTGGACGCGGAGTTGAACAGTTGCTGGGAGGATCTTAAAGTTTCTATTTCACATGCTGCTCCTGGATTTTACAGTTTGATTAAAAATATAGATTATGCTGGACTTCAATTGGCCTCCGAGCAAGTGCAATATACCGTATGGAAATATTTCAACAGGGCTAGATACCGAGCTACACCTTTCGGCAGCTTTGCGGGCGTTGGTATTTTAGATTTGGTACGCAATCACAATACTACCACAAAGGTGGCTTCAAAGCAGCATTTACACCATTTCAGGGACTGGTCTCTTGCTGATATGACCATCCCTTTTACGTCCCCAATTGAAGATTTATTTTTTTTCGCCAATAGCAGTTACTATGTTTTTCAAAGCTCCATTAGGTATTTGAGCCGCTTTAACGACATTTACCAGCTATCAGAAATTGAATCGGATCCTGCGATTTTGGACATTATAAAGCTCTGCCAAACTCCGATTTCCTACCGGAAGCTAATCGATGTATTGGCAGACAAAATGTGCAAAGAATTGGTGGAGATGCGGCTCATGGATTTAGTGGAGGTTCAACTACTATTAACCAATAGACAAACAAATATTATTGGAGAAGATTACTTCAAACGACTGAATACCAATCCTATTCCCACAAATAAGGAATATGTTATTGCAGAACGGAAGGTTATTGATAGTGGTTCAACTCTTTCGCACTTCAGCCATCTCCCTGAACTGATTAGCAGGTTGAATAGTTTGGGCAAGTCTACTGAGATACCAGCACTTGAAAAGTTTACTTCCCAGTTCGCAAGAAAGTTCGGAGAAGATTTCGTACCGGTTATGCGGGCACTAGATCCAGAAATTGGCGTGGGATATGATCGCCTGGAGAAAACAAATGGCGCTGAGGACGTCCTTTTCTCGTCGTTTAGCACACGCACTTCCCGATCGAATGATTTACAAAAGTTAAAAACTCATTTACTGAACTTCCTTGGTGGCAGCACAGCGCTTTGGCCTTCGGCCTTAAAGCTGGAGGACTTGATTATGGAAAATAACTCTAAAGCGTCTCTCCTTCCGAACTCCATAACTATAATAGCTTCTTTTGTAAATGAATTTGTCCATATCGAATCTATTGCAGGTTGTACGACAAATGCTGTTTTGGGAAGATTTTCTATGTGTGGGAAATCCTATACTGGCTTTTGCCGTGAGATTGCAGATCTTGAGCAAAATGCCAATCCAGAGGTGCTGTTCTTCGATATTGGCTATACTGGGGAAACTAAAGTCGACAACATTAACCGGCGGGCTTCAATCTATGACTTCCAGCTGAACTTATTGAATTATGACACGTCAGCAGACCCCTTGACCCTTGATGACATCCTGCTTTCTATTCAGGGAAACGAGCTGTTATTGTACTCTCGTAAACTGAACAAGCGATTGATACCAAGGGTGTCTAGCGCATACAATTACAGCCGTTCTCAGCTCGCCATTTTTAGGTTATTGTGTGACTTGCAGCACCAGGGTATACAGACGGATCTCAATTTGAATTTGAGAGACCTTTTCCCGGGCTTGTCTTACTATCCCAGGCTGACGTTTAAAAATATTATTGTTTCTCCAGCCTCCTGGCTAGTTGAGATCAAGCACCTTCATTTGGAGAAAGGAGCTATTATCTGTTCCCTAAAAAATTACCTTACCACGGCCGGTGTTTCCCAAATATTTAGAGTTGGGGACACCGATCAGAGCCTATGTTTTGATCAGCATAGAGACGAGGACATGATGGCTTTTCACAAATACCTTAAAAAACATAAACGGTTTTATTTGAGCGAATCTTCGGTGACTGGCTTTGCTCAGGACGCCTCGGGTCATTCCTATTCCGCCCAGATGGTTTTGTCTATAACACATCAACAAAAAATTTATGATGGAATGGGCTTGGTCTCAGCCGCTGAGCTTGAATCACAACCAGTAGCCTTATTTCCTCCCGGAAGCAAATGGTACTATTTCCAGATCTATTGTCACCATACCAGGGCTGATGAATTACTGTTAGAGGTTATCAATCCAGTCCTTACTGAGTTTCGCCTTGTTATCGAGAAATGGTTTTTTATCCGATATGACGACAATGGCCATCATCTTCGCCTACGCATATGTTTGAAGGATGTTAACTCTGGAATGCAGCTGACTGCTCGTCTTTCTGCATTACTGAACCCATATCTCCAATCAGGAATAGTCCCTGATTGGAGGATAAGTACTTACAAACGGGAGATTCAGCGTTATAGTGCTATCCTAATAGATCGGGTGGAAAATCACTTCTGTATTGATAGCGAGTCAGTTCTATTTCTGCTTTCCTTACCAATAGATACTTTTGAAAAGTACCGGCTTTGCGAGCACATCTTTAACAGAATAATAAACTCAGGGCTTTTTAGTATTGAAAAGTTGAGCACATTAATTCAGTCAATCCGTGATTCTTTTATTCTAGAATTTAAAGTAGCTCCGGAAGGCTTTAAACGGTTAAACGAGATGATCCGAAAATTCGAGCAGACCAATCCAGATACGTCTTACCCCCGGCGTGAAGACTTCATTAATTCTTATTGCCAGTCATTGGTGAGTACCTTAAAGTTCTGTGAAGATGAAAAAAGAGATAAATTATTTTCAGATTTGCTGCACATGCATATGAACAGATTATTTTCAACCCAGCAGCGCAGCCATGAATTCCAGATTTACCACCTATTTTTTAGGATGTTAAAAAAAAGGACTATCTAAGTTTTAACTACAAAAAAGAGTGAACAGGTTTAGTGCAAAAAAAGCACTTAGTAGCCATCACTTTAGACAAAAAAAACTGAGCTTATACAGCGTGAATAAAAAATTCAGAACCCAGCGTTACCCCTATTCTATTTATTGACAGTGGAATCCCCCCTTTACTACCATCCGTTTTTCAGATGATTTTTTTATAAATTGCAGATAATCAAACCTATGATTATGAAAAATATATTAAATTGTGTCATTATTGACGATGATCCAGATGCGATCGAGGTGCTGCGAGACTACATAGCGGAATTTCCTGGTTTAAAATTAGTTCAGATGTATACCAATCCAGCTATTGCCTTAGCAAATGTTATCGCAGATCAGGCTGATCTGTTTTTTTTGGATATAGACATGCCCGGTATTTCAGGTATCCAAATAGCTGAGCGTCTAAAAGAACGAGAAGGAACTATTGTTTTTACCACCGCACATGCTGAATATGCAGTAAAATCTTATGATTTAATGGTTAAGTATTACCTGCTGAAACCAATTGACTTTGGCAAGTTTGCTTCAGTTGTTTCTGATGTAATTTCCTTAAACTACATTAAGCCAGATAGCTCTGATGTCAGCGATGACGCTATATACGTCCGTACCGGTGAGCGCGGTAAAGTAACCAAAGTACTAAAGTCCGACATTCTATATATCCAGGCAGCTGGCAACTATGTACAGCTACTACTGCAAGACAAAAACCACACCACTTACATGACGCTTTCTGAAATGGCAGATGAATTGGGTGATGACAGCAGGTTCTACCGTGTTCATAAATCTTATATTATCAATGAAGATTATGTCGAACGCGTAATTGGCAATATTATAGACCTGGGTAAATACCAGGTACCCATGAGCAGTCAGTACAAGAACAGCTTCAGGAGTTATCTTGAACAAAAGACGCTCGTCTCCAAGCGTCTTTAAATCAACCATTCATTGTAAGTCTGAACGACGCTTACTTACTAGCCTTGTACCACCAGAGGTAATCGTTAAGCTTGACAATGTCGGATCCCCATCAGGCCAGTCTGCCTGCTGATCCTGCCTGAAAACGAATACTGTTTTCCGGACAATTTTAATGCTTCTGATCTTTTTCATCTTGGAAATTAATTCAATTGAAAACCAATTAGGTTTTTTTTACATGAACCTCATAATGACTTACATGAAAAGAATAAATACATTAACCGAACATGTCTGTGCTTGGATGAATCGGAATCGTTTTCACTTTTTAGTCTGGGGTATTTTTATCGTACTCGAATCATTAATGATATCATTAGCCACCGGCATTTACGGAGATTTCCTCAGCTATTTACTACACTACGCAATAAACATAGGTCTGTTCTATGTTAATGCACAAGTGGTGCTCCCTAAAGCATTGAAGAAACCAATCCGCAGATTGTGGCTTACCCCTTTACTAATTGCATTGGAGGTTTTGCTCTACCTGGCGATTAGTTATGTAATAGATCTGTTGCTGGCAAGTTTTGCGTCTGGCACCTCTATAAATAATGTTCCTATTAATCGGCATTTCCTTTACGGCAGTATATGGAGAGCGCTGGAATTCCTCGGTTTCTCTTGGGGATATTATTATCTGAGCAATTACTTTAAACAGTTAAAGACTACTGCAATGCTGGAAAATCAGGCTTTGGAGCGAATCATCGTAGAAAATGAGATGACAATAGAACTGGCTCGGACTAAAAATGCTTACCTGCGGGCGCAGGTTAATCCCCACCTTTTATTTAACACCCTCAATTTCATTTTTAACCAGGTTCGTAAAAACAATACAATCGTAGCAGGTGCCGTTCTGCTGCTTTCTGAAATCATGAGGTTTGCCATTGAACAGGATCAAGAATCAGGTTTAAAGCCTTTGAAAGAGGAAATTAAGCAAACACGCAACCTAATCAATCTTTGGCAAATCCGGCAACGCGAACCAAATTACATTGATTTTGAAGTAGCGGGAGACATCGAAAATTTTTCTTTTCTACCCTTGGTGTTGCTGACCTTAACAGAGAACGTCTTTAAGCATGGCGATTTAACCAAACACGATCATCCTACAAACATATCGATTACTTTAGAAGATGGTCTATTCCGGATGGTTACCGACAACCTCATTGCTGCTAAACAACCCAATGAAGGTTTTCATTCGGGACTGGATAATATTCGTCAAAGACTAGCTTATACTTTCTCTGAGGCCGCAAGCATTAAATATGAGATCACAGATCGTAATCATTTTCTTGTTGTTATCGATTTGCGGCTATCTGAATAGCCCCAATTCAGTTAATTGTTTTACTAGCGAACCTGATGTTATTTATCATCGCGATAAGATACTGTTGTCAATATACTTTTATCCAATGCTCAATTAAAACAACTATGCGGGCCAGCGATTAAAATATGCTGCTCATCTTATATAGAGCTGTATCTATCTTCAATCTATTAACCGACTGAATAACAAATCAATTACTTTAACAACATCAATGTACCCTGTAAGCAGATTTCTTATTTTATTGTCGAATTGATGAGTATTTGCCAGATATCATCAACTTAATATTACAATTATTTCTTCCTTTTCCATTACTTTTGCCGCACTTTCGATTTATATCCAAAAAACTATATCAAGAACTAGCCCCTATTTGAAAGATTTACCATGAACTACACCTATATTTCCGGACTAACACTAGCAACCTTAATCATCTCAATTTACTTCATTAAGTCGTATAAAAAATTTTCGCAGTATCAAATGCCTTTTTTAAAAGCCTTCAATCCAACCTATGATGTTGATCGCTATCATGCAGATGAACTAAAAAAGAGTATAATGCCGATTCTATCTGAACTTGAAACAAGTCGCATGGCTAATTTTATAAACCTCTGGAAAAAGAAGTTTGAAAACAATGCCTTAACCATTGAAGATGTAAAATTCTTGAACGAGCAACTTGTTGCAGGCAATACCAATCAAGTTAATGGAATTTTAGCTATACATCCAAAAGCCATAGAAATGTATAACACACTAAATGAAACATTAAATTCAATAGAAAAAGAGGCTTTTCAAGAAGAGCTAGTGGAAGTATAAGCACTTATTTAGGAGCATAATTTTGAAACTTTTGTAAAGTAACATCTCATATTCATAGCTTAATTACTCATTGACATTGAAAACAAGCCTATAGCCCCGGCCTTCAATATTTTTATATTTAAATTGCCTCTTTTTGGCAAATGTGGCACCATTATATACAAAATACCATAGGTTCTCCCATTGTGTATAATGATGTAAGCTTTTGAAAAATTATAAAGGTTCCGCCGTTCCCTATTTATTTTCACATTAGAGAATGAGGGAAATTTCGCAATATCTCATAATGTTATTAAAATTGCTATTTTTGTAATGACCATTAAGATAATGGCTGTTAAAATAATACAGTATGAAATTCTACGGCAGAAAGAAGGAACTTGAAATACTCCAAATCAACGAAGGACAATCCAAAAAGACGGCCTGTTTTACGGTAATGGTGGGTCGCAGGCGGATTGGAAAAACCTCACTTTTACTGGAATCTGTTAAAAACCAGCGTTATTTGTATTTATTTGTTTCCCGAAAAAATGAGCAGCTACTGTGTGCTCAATTTCAGAAAGAGGCTCAAGAGGCCTTAGGGATACAAATATTCGGGACAATTACAACGTTTAAGGATATTTTCGAACAACTGTTAATCTACTCGACCAACCAACACTATACCTTAATCATTGACGAATTCCAGGAATTTGATTATGTCAATTCTGCTATTTTCAGCGACATCCAGCACCTTTGGGATAAACACAAAGACAAAGCAAAAATTAATTTCATTGCATGTGGTTCTATTTATTCTATGATGCTGAGAATCTTCGAAGATCGAAAAGAACCATTATTTGGTCGTTTAACTTCTAAAATCATACTCCAACCCTTCTCTGTAAGTACAATAAAGGAGGTTTTAATAGATTACAACCCAAAATATACATCAGAAGATCTGCTATGTATGTACGCCATTACTGGCGGAGTAGCCAAGTACATAACATTGCTTATGGAAGCCGGAGCGACAACAAAAGTGCGAATATTTGATCTGGTTACTCGTCGCGACTCTCCTTTTCTTTCAGAAGGGAAAGATCTGCTTGTGTCAGAATTTGGCAGGGAATATGGCACCTATTTTTCAATACTCCAATTGATTGCATCAGGAAAGACAACTCAAACTGAGATGGATTCGATTGTCGGGAAGAATACTGGAGCATATTTAGTTAATCTGGAAAAGGAATATTCTATGATTAGTAAAAACAAGCCTATGTTTGCAAAACCTGAGAGTAGAAAAACACGATGGAGTATCAGTGACAATTATCTGCGGTTTTGGTTCAGATTTATCTATCCAAACCAGTCCATGCTTGAATTGGGAAAACATGAACTACTCCGGGAGTATATAATTCAAAACTATGAACAGTATAGTGGTTTGATCCTAGAAAAATATTTTAAAGAAAAGTTGACTGAAAGTACAAGAATCACTGCAATAGGTAGTTATTGGGATAATAAAGGTCAAAACGAAATTGACTTGATTGCCGTTAATGATCTTGATAAGACAGCTATCGTAGCGGAGATTAAACGTAATCCAAAAAAAATCAACCTGAATTCACTAACAATCAAGGTTCAGGCTTTGCAAAAGGAGTTAGCCAAATACAAGATTCAGCTATTGGGTCTTTCCATGGAGGATATGTAGTTGACCAAAATAGCGTATTGACTGGTAAGCCCTAGAAATAAAAACACAAAATAATGAAATGGTTTTTATTTATGGGAAAGGGAATTGGGCGGAAAAACCAAAATGATTAAGTGATTTTGATGGTCAAGTACGATCTCCATATTTTATTTTGATTAAAAGCCAGCGACCTCTGTAAAACACGGCTTTTATACACTTACGGCGCCTTTGGTTTCCTTCAAAAAAGCCCTGCTGGCGATTTCAGCAGCACACAATTATAACCTATACAAGACCGGCATTCCCTAAGATTATTGAGCAAAATTTAAATAAAGTATGATTTTGTCTTCCATAATTTCAACTTTCTACCCTTGGCAGATAATGTAAACTCCCATAGATTTACAGGTTAAAGCAGCCTTCCTATTTCCTGATCTTTTCATTACCAACCTAATTTTCCTGTAATTTTCTGATTCCTAAATGCTATGGGGTGTATAGCCATAGAATCCATTATACTGAATACCAACGGATGCACGGATACAGCTTCTCTTATGTATCCCCAGCCCTGCTCCTGGCTCCCCACCTTTGTTTCATCAGCAACTGCAAGACCATTGTTCTTGCAGTAAGACTGAAAATTTAAAAACTAAAAATTACAGCCATGTTAAACCCCATTACCTGGACTCAGTACTTCAGTATCCTTATTGCGCTAGTCTTTGTTTATTATACTTGGGTTGCCTTCCGGTTTTATTCTCAAGACATCAAGATGCTGCTCAGCGGCAAAAAACAACTTGCATCCGCACCTTTTGAGCCGATCCTGGAGGAACAGCATCAACCGCCCAGTCCAGCCATCCCCGATCAACCGATCACTGCTCCTCAAAATGGCGATGAAACTTTTGACAGGATTGAAAGCCTGATTGCTGAACTCAAAGTCCAGATCCACACGAAGGAAACCGGAACCATTGAAGCTAATCTGTCAGACAAGCTGAGGGAAGTTATTCAGGGGTATACGGATCTGAAGGATTCTCCCTTTTACCCTTCTATCAATAAAATGATCATCAATGAATGCCGTTCAGCCCAAATTCAATCGCCTGATGAAGCCGAACTCCAGCAACTATGGCAATAGCTGAGCTGGGATTTCCCTTCCCTGCTCCGGCCATTTGGCAGAGATAAGGGAAATAAAACCTGGCCGCCATCCCTGCCAATTGCAATAGCAAAGACAAGAAAAAAGGCAGCGCGATGGCCGCCGTTTCTGCGCCCGGCACCCGACGGTACCGGGCTACAGAAATCCATTCACTTTAACAAAAACAAGCACGTATGAAAGCACCATTTAAACCATGCAAACACCTGAACTTAAAAAAATATACAGCACTACTGCTGTTGAGTATCATCCATTTATCCAGTAACGCTCAAGATGGCAATGCAGGCATTCAAAAAGCAAACACTGAAGTCAGGAGTTATTTCCAATCCGGTGTACAATTGATGTATGCTGTTGGTGCCCTAGTTGGGCTTATCGGTGCCGTTAAAGTTTACCAAAAATGGAATGGTGGCGATCAGGACACCTCCAAAGTTGCGGCTGCCTGGTTTGGCAGCTGTATCTTCCTGGTCGTAGTAGCCACCATTATTAAATCTTTCTTCGGGGTCTGACTCTATTTCCATGAAACAGCAATTTAAAAAAACAAGCCTAAACTTACCTGGCGCAACACCAAGGGGAACTGATCATTCCCTTGCAAAAAAACAAGACTCTGCCACCATACCTAAAAGAAAAGTTACAGGCAGCACCAGGCCTAATCCAGACTATCAGCACCGCGAGGCAAGAGCGCCTGAGGGGAGTTATCAGGGATTACCTCTAGCTTCTGGAGAGCGGCATCCTGACTCAGGAAATTATCTATCTGATCAGGTTATGCAGTCTCATTTTCGGGCACTTGGATTTCATGAAAAAAAATCTAAAGACTCGTTGGTCTACCCCGCGCTTTACAAACAAATCAGAAAATACCTCAACACCACTAAACCTTAAGACAAAAATTATGAATAACAGCGTTTATACCATCAATAAAGGCATCAACAAAAGCATTGAATTTAAAGGCCTCAAGGCACAATACATCTGGTATTTTGGAGGAGGTATACTGGTGCTCATGGTCATTTTTTCTCTCTTGTATCTGGCCGGGCTCAACACCTATCTCTGTATGACCTTTATCCTTGGTGCCGGAGCCCTGCTTACGGTAAAAATTTACCACTGGAGCAATACCTATGGAGAACATGGGATGATGAAAGCCATCGCCAGCCGTAAAACACCCAAGCTGATCAAAAACTACAGCCGAACCAATTTTCAGCACCTAAACCGAATCTGCTCATGAAAGCCAACATTCGCATTATCCTGGATGGGTCGCTGTTTTATGTCGATGCAGAAAAACAACAATTTGTCCAAGCTGCTTACCCCGAAAACACGATTCCTTTTTCCCAGCTCAAAGAAGAGGGCGGATTCTATTCCATGCTGTATGCCATCGTAGAAAAAACAGCAAAATCTCATTTGCAACTTATCCACGAGCTGAGCCCCGAGCTCAAGCGCATCATCATCCCTAAAGAGGTATTGCGACAGGAATTTGGCAAAGACAGCGCACTGCCGGCACTGTTCAATCAAACCAGCTACCGCCACAATTGGGGCATACTAATGATTGATGAGGACATCGACCGCAGACTCAAAGGAGAGCTTCCTAAAATCATAATGCAGGGAAAAACCTACATCATTGACATCCGTATGCAGGAATTGCGCGCTGTCGATCAGCCGGCAGAACGTATCCTTATCAAGGAGCTGGAGCTAAGCGCCGATGGTGAGAAATTGCACTTATTCTTTGACACCAAAGACAAACAGCAGATCAGCAAGGAAATGGTCCTGATGCCCTTTCGGGAGGGAATCGTACAACTGAAAATTCCCAATGAGATTTTACTTGATCCGGTCGGGGCAGCTCGACTTTACGGCTTGGAAGACACCGAGCTACTGTCTCGCTTTCCAATAAAAATGAACCAAGAGGCAGTAGGCATTCCTCTAAGCAAACTCTCCCACCAAGAAATGATCAAACTACAAAAAATGGAAGCAGCCTTAGCCATCAGCCCCAAATTAAGGCCTTACAAGCCGCTGCTCAGGAAAGGAAAAAGCATATGAATAATCAAGCGCCAAATCTTTTTGACCTGTTGCCCATCATGGGTATAGAAAACGACTGCATCCTCTCCAAACAAGGGGACATCACCCTAGTATTCCAGGCAGAACTACCTGAGATCTTCAGTCTCTCAGATGCAGAATATGAGTCATTTCACCAAAGCTGGATTAAAGCCATCAAAGTACTGCCAGAATATAGCTTAATGCATAAGCAAGATTGGTTCCTGAAAAGGGTTTATCAGGAGCAACAGGATGATCCCGGCTTTCTAGCCAGAAGCAGTGCCAGACATTTCCAAGGAAGGGAATACTTGGAGCATGAATGCTACCTGATGCTTTGCAAAAAGCCGATTGGCAGAAAAGCAAGCAGCTCCTTGTTTTGCAACCTGTTAAAAAAAACAATTGTACCTCAAGAGCTGCTGAAACCAGCAGCTTTTGAAGAATTTCTGGACAAAGCCAGTCAATTCAAGCGCGTCCTGGAAGATTCTGGTTTGATTAAACTCAAAAGACTTAAGACCCTTGAACTGGAAAGTTACCGGCGTAAATCGGGCTTAATCGAACGATACTGCAGCCTATCTGAACTCCAGAATGAATTCCTTTATAAGGACATTTCTTTTGCCGAAGGGATACAGATTGGTGACCAGTTTGCCCGGCTCTACACCCTGGGTGATGCTGCCGACCTGCCCCACCTTTGCGGACCAAGAATCACTTATGACAAATTTTCTACTGACAAAACCAAATTCCCCATCGGTTTTTCAGGCTCACTAGGAATGCTGCTGCCCTGCAACCACATCTATAATCAGTACGTGTTTATTGATGATCCCCAGACAACCTTAAAAAAGATTGAAAGTAAACGGCTACGCCTACAGTCTCTGTCGGGGTACTCCCGGGAAAATACCATTGCCAGGGATGCCAGCAATGAATTCCTAAATGAAGCCATCATTCAACAGCGCCTGCCGGTAAAAGCACATTTCAATGTCCTGGTCTGGACCGACCGCAAAACCGAACTCCCAGAGCTCAAAAATAAGGTATGCGCTGCCCTGGCTCAGATGGATGCCGCTGCTAAACCCGAGCTTGTAGGCGCTGCCCAGATCTGGTGGGCAGGTATTCCCGGAAATGCTGCAGATTTTCCAATGAACGACAGCTTTGACACTTTTGCAGAGCAGGCCTGTTGCTTTTTGAACCTGGAAAGTAACTACCGAAGCGTAAAGGCCAGCCAGGGTATCCGTTTTAGTGACCGACTAAATGGCAAACCGGTGTATGTCGACCTTTTTGATGAACCCAGAGTTTCTGGGATTGCCTCCAATATGGGCATGCTGGTCTGCGGAAGCTCAGGAGGAGGTAAGAGCATGACCATCAACCATATCCTGAGTAGTTTACATCAGCAGGGCGCACATTGCCTCACCGTTGACATTGGTGGCAGCTATAAAGGATTGTGCGAACTGGTTGGAGGTTATTATTTCACCTATACCGAATCCGATCCTATCCGCTTCAACCCCTTTTACCTACCGCAAGGAAGCCTGCTCGATACCGAGAAAAAAGAAAGCTTAAAGGCACTACTCATCTCGCTATGGAAACAGGAACACGACCCCTTCAACCGCAGTGAATATGTGGCCTTGTCCAATGCGCTGCAGGGATATTATGATGAATTGAAAAAAGATCCCGGAATATTTCCATGCTTTAACACCTTTTACGATTTCCTGCAAAACCAGTATACCGGCCTGCTCCATCAACACAAAGTGAAAGATAAAGATTTTGACCTGGACAATTTCCTGTACGTGCTACGTCCTTATTACCAGGGTGGTGAATTTGATTACCTGCTCAATGCCAGGGAAAACCTGGATTTGTTGCAGCAAGCTTTTATTGTCATAGAGCTGGATAACATCAAAGATCATCCCATCCTATTTCCTGTAGTCACCTTGATTGTTATGGAGCTGTTCATTTCAAAAATGCGCAACCTTCCCGGAGTACGCAAAGTACTCGCCATAGACGAAGCATGGCAGGCGATCGCCAAATCCGGAATGGCAGAATTCCTGAAATATGCCTTTAAAACCATTCGAAAATTCAATGGAATACCGATTGTCATCACTCAGGAACTGGATGACCTGATCAGCTCCCCGATCATCAAAGATGCCATCATCAACAATGCCGACATCAAAATTCTGATGGACATGCGCAAGTTCCTTCACAAATTCGACAAAATTCAGGATGCCTTGGGACTATCAGACAAGGCCAAAACGATCCTGCTCTCTGTAAATAAAGAGAATAGGGAGATCTTCATTGACATTGGCGGACAAAGGACTAAGGTTTACAAAAATGAACTCTGCCCGGAAGAATATTATGCATACACTACCGAGGGCAAGGAAAGAGTCCTGGTCAGTGCTGCTGCTGAAAAACATGGTAGTATGGAAAAAGGAATAGCTGCACTGCTCAAGGACAAAAACAACACTTAAACTTATGAAAACATTCCTGATCACCATCCTGCTAATGACAGTCATGCTACAACCAAAACCTGTCCGGGCCCAGCTGGCCATCGCACAGGTCATCAAAAGTGGCGTTAAAAAAGTTATCAAAGCCATTGACCTGAAAGTCCAACGTTTACAAAATCAAACCATCTGGCTACAAAATGCACAGAAAACCTTGGAAAATGCAATGAGCAAAGGCAAGCTGGGCGAGATTTCAGCCTGGACCGAAAGGCAGCGAGACCTTTACCAGGAATACTTTGCAGAGCTGAGTAAAGTTAAGCAAGTCGTCAGCTATTACCACCAGGTGAAATCAATCGGAGCAAGCCAGATCCGTCTGGTAGGGGCCTACCGCAAAACCTGGCAACTGCTAAAGAAAGATACGCATTTCTCGACCCAGGAGCTGGAATATATGGCAAAAGTATACGCAGGAATCCTAAAGCAAAGCAGCAGGCAGATTGATCAGCTGATATTGGTGATAGATTCCTTTCAAACACGAATGAGCGACGCCGCCAGACTGGAACTCATCCGACAGGTCTCCACCCAAACAGATCAAGGGTATTTCGACCTGCTGAGCTTCAACCAGCAAAACATCAGTCTTTCCCTTAGCCGGGCTAGGGAACAGACCGACCTGCACCAAATAAAACAACTATACGGACTACAATGATCATCGAAGCCCATCAACGAATCAAAAGGCATGTAGCAGACCTGGAAAGCCTGCTTGGTCAGAAAGGATACCATGGACCATTCCTGGCAACCTATCAAAAAGACGGAAAAACGCTTTCGGACAGTCTGAAATACCTGATGCTGACCCATGAAGTGCTAGATAAAAAACTACCCAAACTTTCTTTAGTGAGCCAGCATGCCGGAATAGATGGGAGATACAGCATCAACTGCTATTTCAGCCTGGATTATAACCCGCAGAAAGGATTCCTGATCAAAAGCATGGGCATCATCTGCCTGAACCACAAGGGTCTGACTCTAGACTGCGATTATCAGCAGATCAACAGCCAGTCAGATATACCACAATGCAGCTGGCTCACTGCCAGAGTGGTGCCAGCTCATTTAAAACAAAAACACAGAAAAAGCCTAAACCGTTAAGCATATGAAATCAATATTTATTACCTTTTCTCTGCTGCTACTGATTGGATCAGCCGGCAAAGCCCAGACCTGGGCAGAATTCTTTAAACAAAAAAAGACCCAACGGACATACCTGGCCCAGCAGGTTGCAGGGCTAAAGGTTTACCTTAGTTTTGGCAAGCAAGGCTACCACATTATCCAAGATGGGCTCAACACCATCAATTCCTTAAAAAAAGGGGACTTTAATCTCCACAAACTGTTCTTTAACCAGTTAAAAAATCCAAGTGCCAAAATTAAAAACTTGTCTTTGCTGGCTGACATCGCTCAGCTCCAAGGTCATACATTGAACCTAAGCGCCAGGTACCTGGAAGAAGTGGCGCACAATAAGTCTTTTCATCCTGAGGAGCTCTCCTACCAGCACAGGGTCTTTCAAAGACTCCGCGCTTCATGTGCCCATGCGATGGAAGAATGTTACCTACTAACGGAAGACAATCAACTGGAGCTCAGTGATGACCAGCGGATCAACCGCCTACAGAATCTACATCATCAGATGTTGTCCCATCTGGAATTCTGTAAAAGCTTTGTGCAACAAGGCATAACCCTGGTCAGCGCAAGAACATCCGAATTAAGGGGGCTCAATTTGGAACTCCGTTTAACTCATCTCAATCCGACACGATGAAAATCCTGCTACTGGTACTCCTGCTTCAGCTAAGCTGTTACTATGGAAAAGGGCAAAGTCAGGAAATGCAGCAATTGCTGCTGAATGTTGAAAAACTCGATCAGTTCAAAAAAATACTTAAGGACATGAAAAAAGGCTATACCATCATCAGTAACGGTTACAATACAGTCAGAGATCTTTCAAGGGGGAATTTCAACTTGCACCAGGCTTTTTTAGACGGACTCATGCAGGTAAGCCCCGCGGTCAGAAAGTATAAAAAGGTGGCCGATATTGTTTCCACTCAGCTCCTACTGGTACGTGAGTACAAAGCCGCTTATCAGCGTTTTCTCCTTAGTGGTAATTTCAGCCCTGCTGAGCTGCAGTATATCGCCAGGGTCTATGACCGCCTCCTGAAGCAAAGTCTGGACAGTCTCAACGACCTACTCACCGTAGTCACCGCCGGTCAGCTTCGCATGTCCGACCAGGAGCGCCTCAGCGCCATCGACCAGATCTATCAGCAGCTCCAGGAAAAGCTGATTTTTCTGAACAAATTCAACACCGAGAGTAGCCTTCTTTCTATACAGCGCAGCGCAGCAAACCAAGACATTCAATCCAGCCGTGAGCTTTATGGCATACGGCCCTAGACTTATCCACATGAACAAAACAACAAAACTAATCGGTCCAATATTTTTTTTATTGCTACCGGCAGTCTGCAAGGCAGAGGGGCTTGCCCAAGAGATGAATAGCCTGCATGATGTACTAGATCAACTGTATCAAGAAATGATGCCACTCTGTACTAAGCTCATCAGTGTTGCCCAGGGCATTGCAGGTTTTGCAGCCCTTTGGTATATCGGTTCCAGGATATGGAGACACATCGCAAATGCGGAGTCCATCAATTTCTACCCCCTGTTTCGCCCCTTTGTACTGGGATTTGCGATTATGATCTACCCCTCGGTACTGAGCATGATCAACGGGGTGATGAAACCTACGGTGACGGCTACAGCTGAGATGATGACCAGTTCCAACCAGGCGATTACCAAACTCCTTGAGGCAAAAGAAAAACAGGTTAAAGCAAGCGATGCCTGGAAAATGTACGTCGGGTCAACCGGTGAGGGTGACCGGGACAAATGGTATAAATACACTTATGACAACCAGGATCCAGCAGAAGAAGGAGTCCTGGATGGCTTAGGCAATGAAGTCCGCTTTGCCATGTCAAAAGCTTCTTACAACTTCAGGAATTCAGTCAAAGAATGGATGAGCGAGATCCTGCGTGTGGTATATGAAGCAGCCGCACTTTGCATCAACACCCTGAGGACCTTTAACCTACTGGTCATGGCCATTCTGGGACCATTGGTACTGGGCATCGCGGTATTCGACGGGTTCCAAAATACGCTGAGTTCCTGGCTGGCACGTTATCTGAATATCTTTTTGTGGTTGCCCGTAGCTAATATCTTTGGCAGCATCATCGCCAAAGTACAGGAAAAAATGCTCATCCTGGATATCGGAGAGATCCAACAAAATGGGGATACCTTATTTAGTTCCACCGATACGGCCTACCTTATCTTCTTGCTCATTGGCATTGTCGGCTACTTTACTGTGCCCAGCGTGGCCGGCTACATTGTAAATGCAGGTGGTGCTGGTGCAATAACCCAACAAGTCACCAATATGATGTCAGGAGCGGCAACAGGTACTGCTATGGTTGCCACAGCAGGTGCCTCCAAAGCAGCCAGCGGGGCAACGCACTTACTCGGATCATCTCCCGGCTCCCAGGAAGGGAACTCCGCCTCTGATGGGAAAGCTGGTCGATCAGATGGAAAAAACAACGGCTATATGCACAATAAAATTCTTGGTTCTTAACTCCCATTAATCTCAGAGGTATGTTTCAGCAAATAAAAAACATCGATACAGCATTTAGGCAGCTCCGCATTTTCAGCCTGCTTGTAATTCTGGCCAATATAGGCTTCACCTGCTTTTATACCTACCGTTCAGATCAACGGGTCTACAGGGCGGAAAACCGCGTACTGATCCTACTTAACGGCAAAGTGATCAATGCCATGACTTCCAGTAGAAAAGACAATTTGGAAGTAGAAGCTAGGGATCATGTTGCCACCTTTCACCAACTATTTTTCAGCCTGAGTCCCGATGACAAAGTCATCAAAGAGCACATCAGTAAAGCACTGTACCTGGCCGATCAGAGCGCCAAACATGCCTACGACAATCTAGAAGAGAAGGGCTATTATGCAAATTTAATTGCAGGAAATATCAATCAATCACTTCAAGTGGACAGCATAAATATAGACACCAAGAGCTACCCCTACCATTTTCGCTGCTATGCCACCCAACAGATCATTCGCCAGACCAGTCAACTTTCAAGGACACTGATCACCTCTGGGCAGCTGAAGGAGGTCATTCGCAGTGATAACAATCCACACGGTTTTTTAATTGAACATTGGAATACTCTGGAAAATAAAAACCTCTAAACCAAAACCCCATAATCATGAAATCATCAAGAGCATCCACGCACAAACAGCAGTGAATGATCGGTTCATAACATTAAAACTCAAATTATGTACTTATGAAAAATAATAAAGAAAGAAACAGCAAAGCTATGCTACAGGAAACAGTAGCCAGAAACATCAGCTACGGAATTCTAAAGCTCCAAAATAGCTGGGTTAGTTCTATGACCCGTTTATTCAATTATCTGCCCTCAAAAATAAGAATCACTGTGTTGCTGTTGACTGGCATCAGCCTGATAAACTGGAGTATCAGGCGCCTTAGCACCGGCAGCATCAGCGAAAGGTCCGTTACGCCTATTCAAATGACAACCGGCCCAATCACTCAAACCCTAGCCTCAGACAGTCTGCTGTTTATGGAAAAAATTTATGAATCTCGTAAAAAACATTAAATATGAATCCATTACACAGCTCTTCTGAATTTCTAAAAAAGCGCAGGTTCTACACTTTCCTGCCCGTGGTTATCGCCCCATTTGCCACCCTTCTATTTATGTTGCTAGGTGGAGGACAAGGCAATGCTAATGATAAAAAAGTAACGTTTACAGGCATCAATACCGAATTGCCTGATGCCAAAAACAATACGGAAAAACAGCTGAATAAGATGAGCTTCTATGAAAATGCAACTGCTGATTCAAATCGGCTTGCCCAGCAATCCAAGCAAGGTCCTTATAGTGAGGAATATGCCCCAACTGCTCCTAAAACGTATGACCAAAGTTCAGTCTATCTTGAAGGCAATTCCCCTGAACCGAACGAACGGCAGATCTACCAAAGGTTGGATCAGCTCAACAGGATACTGAATCAGCCTGAGCAAAAAAAGCCTGATCCTATGTTAAAAAGTAATTCTGATCCCGCAGCACAGGAGCCTCCCCAAATCCAGCAACTCAAATCCATGATGAGCTCCATGGAAGAAGGGAAACAAGAAGATCCAGAGCTCAGTCAGCTTCAACAGATATTAGAAAAAATTCAGGAAATTCAGCATCCCCAGAGCCTAACCGAACAGCAAAAACCAGCTGTACCCGAAAACCCCAAAAAGACTTACACTGCAATCCCTGCAATGGTTGCTCAAAATCAGAAAGTCAAACAAGGCACTGTAGTCGCCTTAACCCTGTTGGATTCAGTAGTACTAAACGGACAGTACATCCCTAAAGGGCACCAGGTATATGGCAGCTGCGAGATCAGCAACCAGCGGATCAGACTACACATTAAAAACATCGGCCTTGGTTATGCCATTATTCCCGTTGACCTACTGGTATATGATTTGAAAGACAGTATGGAAGGAATCAATGCTCCTGAAGCAATTACCGCTGATGCCCTTAAAGAGGGATCAGATAACGCGATACAGGGTTTGCAGTTGATGAATATGGACCAGGATCTGCGCACACAGATTGCCGGAGCGGGTATCACCACAGCCAAAGGATTATTCGGTAAAAAAATAAAACAGGTCAAAGCCAAACTCAAAGCCGGTTACCCAGTACTGCTAAAGAACAATCAATCATATTAATCAATTTAATTCCAAAATCATGAACAAGAAAAATGTAGAATTCCTGAAAGACCAAATCAAATACACCGGATTTGGTGAAGGCTATGAAAGCCAACTGAATGAAAAGATCGGCAAAGAACTCAAAGAATTTCAACTACTAAACCGTACCGAATTTGGCAATGATGTGGTCATTTCCCGATTAGATTTCAGCAGATCAGAATCGAGCGACTTGTACTTCTTTAATCGTTATGAACTGACCTTCAGGCCTGAACACTCAGAACAACTGATGAGCCAAACCTTTCAAATCGGCAAGGAGAACAACATCACCCAGAAAGAGGCCTATAATCTTTTAAGCGGAAGGTCGGTTTTCAAGGAATACACTAAAATGGAGAAAGACGTTATCCTAGACAAATATATTGCTACAGGTGAGAAATATAATGCATGGACGCAGCTAAACTTTAAAGAAACCGATAAATATGGAAACTACAAATTCCAGACCTTCGGAGACAATTACGGGTTCGATCTCCTGCAAACACTACAAAAATTGCCTATTGCGGAACTCGGCGAGGAGACAACAGCAGAAAGACTCCTGCAGTCCCTTCAAAAGGGAAACTTGCAATCGGTAAACTTGGTGGAAAACGGTCAGCTGCAGCAGCATTTTGTGGCTGCCAACCCCCGATTTAAATGCATTGATGTATACGACATGAACAGAAACAAGTTGTACCAAAACCAACAACAAGCTAAAGAGCAAACAAATCCACAAGAACCTTCTCTAGAAAACAAAACGCCTAGGCCCAGGGTAAAAAAGTCCGGGCCAAGCGTGTCTTAGCAAACAAAAGATCCAAACCGCTGATGCCAGTAATGGCGTCAGCAAACCAACTGACACAATCAAAATGGAAACAGCAGCTATTTTAAAACAATTTCTGGAAAAGGTCAAAGATGATCCACGAATCAGAACGACACATATTGCAGTCTATATGGCGCTTTACCAGCACTGGATTGAGGGCAACTGCCCCACATTCATTCTGGTAAAAAGCCAGCAACTCATGCCACTGGCAAAAGTATCCAGCAGCGCAACCTGGCACAGCGCCATCCGAGCATTAGATGAATATGGCTACATCTGCTATCAGCCGAGCTTCAACAGAATGACCAGCAGTAAAGTTATGATGCTGGGCTGAGCCCACTTTGACTCGTCAAAATTGTTTCGGCTTCAGTTTTTGAGCAGCAAGTTCTGCTATTTCTACAATTCGTTTTTGTTTTACCAGAGATTTAGCAAGATATATTCCTAAACCATACATGGCTTTCATTACGTTTTGACCTTTTACCAAGGCATTGATTCTTTGTCCCATGTTCTTATTATTCTAAGCTGTGATACAATATTTGTTTTATGCCCAATGAAAATTGAGAATATGGAACAACGTGAAAATATTTTCGCCCACAGCTTTTCATTTCGTATATTCAGCTATCTTCTAAATACTTAACGTCTCTATTATGTTAAAAAAAATCATTCTTTCTCTCCTATTATCTATATTTTCAATTATTTCGTACGGACAGGAAACCACATCTTATATCCTTCCGAAAACTAAAAATGGAACCAAATTTTCACTTTCAGGAAAAGTAGATGGTCGAGATACCGGTCGGTTAATGTTAGGCTACACAAACTTAGCTGGCAAATACATTATCGACACTACCTATCTAAAAAAGGGGTATTTTAAATTCAATGGAGCAATAGCCCAACCAACAATTGCTTACCTAATCGGAATTGTAAAAACAAGACTGATCGATGATCCCAACAGGACGGTATTATTTCTGGAGCCTAATGACATGAAGATCTTGGTAACCGAAGATGATTTCCCACATGCAAAGCTTAGCGGTTCTAAAACCCAAATTGCGTTCGACAAACTAAACCTAAAAAGAGATCCTTTAGGGATCTATATCTCTTCAAATCGCAAGGAAATTTCGCAGATTACTGACTCCATCAAGAGCGTTGGTGAATCAGCTTCCTTGAACACCAAACTAATCGACCTACGTGATAAACTGGCACAAAGTTTTAGCAGACTAAGAAGAATAAACTTAGACTACATTACCTCAAACCCCAATTCATTTATAAGTCCATATCTTATGGAGTACGAACTCAACCAGCTTTCTGTAGATAGCGCGATGTTAATTTTCAGAAATTTCTCTCCCGAAGTAAAACAGAGCCCTTTGGGTGTAAATATTGCCCGTATAATCAAATCAAGCGACATTGCTTTTGTTGGCGATAATGCTGCTGATTTTACTGCAAAGGATATTAACGGAGAGGTGATCAGTTTAAAAGATTTTAATGGCAAGAAATATGTTTTACTAGAGTTTTGGTTCTCTGCATGCATACCTTGTCGCCTTCAAATTCCCGCTCTAAAAAAGTTTTATCAGGCCTATAGCAATAAGGGTTTAGAAATAATTAGTATTTCACCAGACCAAAGAAAATATTGGAAAGAAGCAATAGCAGAAGACGGAACAGGAATATGGCGCCATATTCTAAAGACAGATATTTACAAATCAAGAGACAACTGGCCTATAGATTTGAATTATAGCCTAAAGGGCTACCCAACCCTCATTTTAATCAACAAAGAAGGTAAGATTGTTTATCGCGAAATCGGATTCGATGAAAGTATCGGTCTAAAAAAATTAGAAGAGAAACTGGTGGATTTGTAAATAATGTAAACAGAGTCTATTCTTTCATCAAAATTGTTTCGGTTTCAGTTTTTGGGCAGCGAGTTCTGCTATTTCGGTAATCCGTTTTTGTCTGGTTTCTGGACGTTTGGCAAGCACAAGCCATTGTAAAATACTTTTCCTGACAGACTTGCTTAAGCTTAAAAAGAAGTCCATTGATCCTTCTTTAGTTTCGAATTCTTTTTCCAGATCTTCGGGTATTATTAATTCTTCAACATCGTCTAAAATTGCCCACGAGCCATTCTGCTTTGCAATTTCAATGCTTTCGTGGCCTGCTTGTGCAAAAAGTCCTGCATCAATTAATCGCTGAACCTTCGCCTTGTTTACCTTAGACCAAACACTATTTGGTTTTCGCTTGCAGAAAAACTGTATAAATGTATGATCATCAACTGCCCTTCTTGTACTGTCTATCCAGCCAAAGCAAAGCGCTTCATCAACAGCATCAGTATAAGTTATTGAAGCCACATTAGACTTCTTTTTATAATAAAGGACCCAAATGGATTGCTTTGATCTATGATTTTCTTCTAACCATTGTCGCCACTCTTGTAAACTTGTGGGGCAAAAGGTTTCTATTTCTTTTTTCTCCATTGCTGTTTAGCTACCTCAATTAGTAAAAGTATTTGTCACTATAGTTTCTCCTTTTATGGTCATTGGTATTGTAGTCCCTTTCTGCGTCTGGTCACCACTATTAACGGTTACACTGCCTTTCAGGTCTTGACTGACCTTGATTTCCGTTATCACCCCGGTTTTCTTATCAATTTTATTGTTAGAATTCATGATACCAGAAACACTAAACGCCATCGGATTACCTCCGCTGATCTTACTATCCTTGCTCTGATTGCCTATCTCCATTTTAGTAATTCCACTGATCAGGTACTCAGATGCGGTAATTTTATCGAGCTTATAAACCGCATCCATTTTTGGTTCCATAGGATTTTCTCCCCCCTTGCGATTGAAATTCCAGGTATCCCCCTCTTTTACCAATTTCTGCGGATACATGTTCATTCCGAGCGGAGTGTTTTCTTTAATGGCTTTATCCCCATAGGTAAACGATATTTGCTTCATCAGCATCTCTTTGCTCTCTTCTGGGAGACCAGGCATGTCAGTAATTATCTTTTTCAATACTGAATCTGCCCCCTTAACTTCAATCACACGACCGGTATTTGACATCTTAATCTGATAAGAATTACCTTTTAAAGCATCAAATACAGACATCATCGGGTTTTTCATAGCAACACTAGAATCACCATTAACGCTTACCTTAGCAGACAAAGACACATAGATTACCTTAAATGTGTAAATACTATCACTCACATTAACGACCTCAAATTTGCTTACCCCGTCAGAAACACTTGAAGAAGAAGTTTCTTTACCATCAATTTTTTGAGAGGTAATCATTTTAATAACAACATGCTGTGTGTATTGCTGCCCCTTTTCGAGCTTGATAAGTATTCTGGAAGACTTTGATTTACAAGCTAATAAGCCGACGGATAATACAAAGAGCAATAGGGATTTTCTCATGGAGCGTAATATTTGGTTGTTAAGATAATGAAAATTGTTTTATACTGCCTTTACTCTTATCTATGTTAGAGGTTCAATTTTACCAATATCTATCTCATTGTTACTTTTTACTTTCAAAATCAAGTTTTAAAAGATATTTTGCACCTTATTAATTAAATAAAGATGGCTTCAGGTTTTTTCGCGATTTTAGATGATATCGCTGCTTTAATGGATGATGTTTCTGTAACTGCTAAAATTGCAGCTAAAAATACCGCAGGTATTTTGGGCGATGATTTAGCAGTAAACGCCGAAAAAGCGACTGGATTTCTGTCCTCAAGAGAATTGCCTGTACTCTGGGCAATTACCAAAGGTTCATTCATCAACAAGATTATTATTGTTCCCATTGCATTATTACTCAATGCATTTTTTCCGATAGCGATTAAGGTCATTTTAGTTCTGGGAGGTTTTTTCCTAGCTTATGAAGGAGTTGAAAAAATAATTGAATACTTTTTTCATCGCCAAAAAACAGGTGATAAAGTAATTGCAGAGACAAAACAAGACGATAGTGATGCAGAAAAAACAAAGGTTAAATCTGCTGTAATGACTGATTTCATACTCTCAATAGAAATCGTAATTATTGCGTTAGGGAGTGTTTTAGAAGAAAGTTTAACAATACAGATTTTAACGGTTTCCGTTATTGCACTATTGGCTACCATCGGAGTTTATGGCATAGTAGCCATTATTGTTAGAATGGACGATGCCGGCTACAAATTAATCAAACGCTCTGGCGACAAAGGTTTCTTTGCAAGCATTGGTCATTTGCTGGTTAAATCATTACCTATTATCATAAGGATTCTGGCTGTAGTGGGAACAATTGCATTGATTTTGGTTTCGGGTGGCATCTTTGTTCATAACATTGAGTTTTTACACCACATATTACCAAATATAGCAACGCTAGTTAAGGAGTTATTGTTTGGGTTGGTTGCCGGATTAATTGTAGTAGCAATTGTAAAAGCTGTTACTACAATTTTTGGCAGTTTGAAAAAGAGTCACTAAAGTCTGGATAAGAGCGTTTGAGACTCTAGCTTATTTAAAAAGAAGACATCGCACCTAAATTATCTCCTTTTTTACACTTAATTAAAAAGAATGGCTGACTCTCACTGATTTCTGTGATTTCGAACAATCCGGTTTTACTGAACTCTGATTTTATTGATTCCTTATCATAAAAAAACATGTTCACTCCATCAAATATTTCATAGCGATCCTTACTAAGGAATTTACCCTGTCCATAGGTGTGAGCATCTTTCGAAATCACCGTAAAAACCATGTAACCATTCTCTGACAGTTGATTATAGCAATCACGAATTAGTTTTTCTCGTTCGCTACTGTCCAATAAATGAATTAAAGCATAACAAAATATCCCATCATATTGTGATGTATCAAAAGGCATATCAGTTACAGAACCATGATGGATAACCATATCAGTTCCATAATGTTTCCTTGCCATTTCAATAGCAGTTTTCGAAATCTCAATGCCGGTTACAGCTATTCCATTTTCTCTGAAAACCTGGGCATTCCGTCCGTAACCAATTCCCGGTATCAGGATGTTTTTTACTGAGTTTTGGATAAAAAAATCCTTTGTTAATACCGCTGACTTTGATGGTTCAAAACCCCACATCTCCTGCTTTTCTCCGAATGCTGATTCCCAAAACTCTGGTTTATCACTTTCATTTGCCATAATTTCTTCTCTTTATGCTATTGGATACGCAATCTAAAAAGAAATGCTAACTTAATTATAACTGTATTGTAGCAATCGGAGAAGTAAGAGTTCTATTTTGTAATTATTTCCGGACTGCTGATTGTTTTAACAATAAACCTGTTTGATAATTCATTTTCATCAGGGAATTCGCAATCAAATTTAACAGTATGTTTTCCGGCTTTTAAAGTTGGGATAGCTTGTTTTAGTGCTACTTCCTTCTTAAAACCACCTTTACTATTGTATATTTTAATAGTTGTTCCATTGCACACTATTGAGTTCCCTGCTTCGTATTCGCCTGGCAATTCAAGCTTATAATAACCATCCAATTCAATCCATGGATTGCTGATCACACCTTCTTTACCCATAATAGTAAGGGTAAAATTTAACGGCTGCTCAGCATTATTATTTACAAACTGCCATTCCGAAAAGGTTGGTTGTCCGGGTTGAAGCACTTGCTTGGCATGTTCAAATTTGAATTTCTTAAATGGATAAAGCTTCCAACCCTGATTATTCTGTTCTAGATGAAAATCGTTTTCAGGATTCTTTAATCTTGTCAATTGATCTGCCGAGAAGATTTTCTTTTTATACGCTTCTTGCCAAAGCTTAATAAGGCCAAGCAATTGAGAAGTATTTGGGTTTTTCTGCAAATTTTTATAACGCGCTACCAAGGCAAAACCAGCATTGTAACCAGCAGCCCTTGCCATCATCCATTCAATATCTTCAACCGTTGTTGTCGAAGAAAGTAAAAACCATCCCAGCATATTAGGCATGTAATTTCTTTCCAGAAAAGGTTGGTTTTCTAAACGGTAATCTCCCTGAGATTCACGAAATCCACCATACCATGGCTCTCCCCAGTTCCAGTAATGACAAATATGCCAGTAATAATGGCTTGACCGACTAGTACCATTAACCAAGGTATGCTTGGTATCTTTAAAAACCTTTTCAGCAAAAGCCTGCATTCCGTAATCACCCTCTCCTGAAGATAAACATCCTTCGTGACCATCAAAATCCATTTGCGAAACACCTGTTTCAGTAAAAAAATGACCTAAATTCCCAGCAATCTCCTGTTGAAGATTAAAGTTTGTGAAAAGGGTATTGTAAGGATAATCCATCATCATACCTGCGGCGTCTCCTTTTGCATGAGCAGATGCTTTTGTGCCGTAAGCCCCACGCTGACAGTCTAGCAATTTAAAAGGTCGTTCTGATGACACTTGACGGAAACGAATAATTTCTTCGCCGATTTGCACAGCGTGTAATGTACTTGGCTTTATGTTTTTAAAATACTCGTCCGATTCAACCGTAATTTCAGTAGCAGATGAGGTTACATTTTCTGTTAATGTAGAGGAACCGGTTAGACCAAGTCGTTTATCAGGTATCGGCGTTACATACGGGTCGTTAGTATTGATAAAATTACTAAGGGTATGCACACCTATACGAATTCCTTTCTTTGTTGCTTTATCAACACAAACTTTCATGCCTGCATTACCATTTGGAAAACTTGTAGAATTTAAAACAAAATGACCCCACGACTGGAACGGACTTTCATGGTAAACCGACATAAGTTCAGCCTGTTTCGCATAGTTCAATAAGGTATCTATATTACTCTCATCAAAATCAGTAATCATATAAGCCCTCCCGGTTTCTGGCGACTGTTTGTGCCAAACTCCATTAATCAACGGATGTGGAAGCCCCTCGGCAAGTTCTATTACCCCGATACGAGACAACACCTGTTTCTCGGAGCATCCAAAAAGTGCAATCTTTGAGCCTATAGTAGTTTCATTGGGTATTGCATCAACCGGCATATTAGGATATTGATTCCAAACGGTAATTTTTCGGTCTTTTGATCTGTCGAGACTAAATGCCTGTAAACTACTTCCATAAGGCTGACTAATTGCCACAGAACCTCGTGAATAATCTGCCCCTTCAGCATTACTCAAAACCCCACCAAGAGTTTTTACATTTAATGATTGAAGGCCGATTGCATAGTCGCCATCACGCACCACTCCAACTACTTCTCCAATTGTTTGTCCGATAATAGTTGGGTACGAGCCCCAGTTAACTGCGTTTACTTTGTCTTTTGCATTTAAACGAATTAATTCGAAAACCAAATGGGTTTTCTTTTGGGTAACTTTTACTTCAGCAGAAACTTTGGAGTTTGCGAAGTTCAGGGTAATAGTACCCGATTTGCTATTAAATACGGCCTGAGCTGGTTCTTCCCACTCATCCGCTGTACGAATCTTTAATAAAGGCGCCTTTTCTCCAATGGCCAGATAATTCTTTCCCGTCTTAGGATTCGACATTGCAGTGATCTGACCCGATGAGGAAACACTCAGGTTTAAATCATCTGTTTTTAGGTTGATTTGTTGCGCCGAAATATTAAAAAAATGGATAAGTAACGTAAAAGTAATCAAGATTGCTTTTTTCATCGTGTCATTTGTGTGTGTGTGTTGACAATTAAACGAATGTGATATTGAAATTAATCATTCCTCCTTGTAAAAAAAACAGGAACAAGACCAAATAATAAAAGATTCGAAAATAGTTATAGAAATCTTGATGAACTTATGCAATATTGATTAATATCGATGTTTTTTTGACTAGCTTATTTAAGGTATTTGTACATTACTCCTGTTTTAACATTCTGTTTTTCAAGCTTGCCTTGTAACACCAATTCTTCCAGTTGCTCCTTTCCTATTTGATCGCTTATACCCATAATAGTAGTATATTCCTTAAGCGCCAAAGTAGGATATTTTTTAAATAGCTGAATCGGATCAGTGTAACCATGCTCCTTTTTCTTTACTTCAGGAAACACTTTCAACACTGCATTTTCAAAATCTGCGTATGGCCTAAACCCATACAGAGTAACTTGATCATTCTTCCCATTAGAAAAGAACATCGTTGGAAACCCTCTAACACCCAGCTTTCTTCCATAGGCTAAATCTTCCTCAAATAACGTTTTGGCGACTCCATCATAGTTTTGTTTTAGTTGATCTATATCTAACCCTACTATTTCCGCAGCTTCAGCTATTACTTCCCATCTTGTAATATTTCTTTCATCTAGAAAAACAAACTCCCGCAATTTCCTCAAGAAAGCAATTGCTTTTTCATCATCTTGTATTTGAGCCGCCTTTACAGCAATTGAGGGTGGATATGATGAATCAAGCGGGTCATTTAGCCACACTCCGCCTACTATAGGCATCTCATAATAAGCACTTACCTCTTCCCAATGCCCTGCAACATCGCTAGGTTTACTGATTCCACCGCTATTGTAACTCCAATCCGGCAATAAACCTCCCATACGATAATCTATTTCTAAATCATCACCATACTCCAATTTCAATTTGCGAAGCTGAGGCTCAATTCCCCAACATGACGAACAGATAGGATCTGTGTAATAGGTAATTTTAACTGGCTTATTGGTAATTTCAATTTGTTGCACCTGTTTATCGACAACAATTCCTGGGATTTCACAAACACCCGTTTCAGGATCACACATTAGTGGATCACTTTCTTTTTCTGCTTTATTATATGTTTTCAACGTAATTCAGATTTTTAATAATAACTTTAGTACAAAGTTGCACAGTAATTAAATACCCATCAATTAGTCAAAAATATCTGACTACCATTTTCACTATGGAAAATAACGATTGCCCTGCTGAAGGGTTACTAAAACTGCTATCCGGAAAATGGAAGCCGCAAATTTTTCTTTTGGCATGTTCTGAACCTGTTAGGTTTAACTCCTTATTACGGCAACTAAAAGGTGCTAATAAACAGTCAATTGCCACTGCGTTGAGGGAATTGGAAGAAAATGACCTATTGATAAAAATTGTTGTTAAAGAAAAACCACTGCATATTGAATACAATTTATCTGAAAAAGGGAAATCGCTAATTCCTATTTTTCAGAGCTTGGAGAATATTTGATAATGATATTATAAATAATTAAGCCTCTTTCAGATTTGTCCGAAAGAGGCTTAATGTTTAGTTAGAGAACCGTTACAAAATATAGTAAGAACCTATGCCCGATTTTTCAAGTTGAGGCAAATCTTCATACAATTTATTATCATCAAGCATTTGACATAAATCTTTCTCTATATTTCTACAGATCGTAGTGGTAGGTGTATCTGTAGGTTTATTCTCGAATGGATCTTGTAAGTGTACCGCCATTTTTTCGACCAATAAAAAGAAGGTTGCTATTGCGATAACCAATGGTACCTCCATGTAACCGAAGTATTCTATCAACCCAAATGGCAAAAGCACAATAAACAAATGGATAGACATGTTAATGTATTTACTGTAAGTAACGGGAAATACTGTGTTTTTAATACGCTCCGATCCCCCCATATGGTTACATAGAGCAGTTATAGATCTATTAATCTCTATTTGCTGATACCTATTTATCCAACCTTCATTTAATGCCTTTTTTAAATCCATAGCATGTAACTCTAATAAAGCAACTGTAACATTGCGTTGCTTCTTTATAAAGGCAAGCTCATTTTTATCCAAGTATCTTTCTAAACCCTTATGTGCGCTAAAGCCTCTTAAAGATTGACTAAGTGCATTACACCAAGCAATTTGCCTTTTGATAAATCGCTCTTTAAATTCTTCGACTTCTTCTAGCCCGTATGGATTTTCGACAAATGACAAGATTTGTCTGGATATTGTTCTTGAATCATTAACAATAGCACCCCATATTATCCTGGCCTCCCACCATCTATCATAAGCCTGATTTGAACGAAAGGCAAGCAGCAATGATATAATTGTTCCCAGAAGCGCAGGAACCGCAATAGGTATAGAGATTCGGGATACATGAAAATTCTGGTAAAGTACAACAATGCCTACCGAATAGGCGATTACAAAAATTAACTCTGTTTTAATCTTTCCAAAAATGTAAGTAAGGGGTATATTATTTCGTAACAGCATAACTATTGGGGCTAAATATTAAACTAAACACTTAAAGCATTAATCCTGTCGGCAGGTATTTTGGTATCAAATAATTTCTCTTCTTTAGAGAATTCATGAATATCAAGGTCTATCACCTGGCAACCGCAGTGTTTTGTTAAGGAAGCCGGATTGATACTAAACTTGTGAATTGGGTTAAAGTTGTAGTCTTTAGGATAGGCGATACAATCAGCATTAACACCCTCAATGAAATTTTTAAAGGCTGCAACTGTGCTCCCGTAAAAATATTCGATACCAATAAACTTAATATCATTTGGATATTTCTGTTTGTAGGCATCCATTTGATTATAAAATTCATCACTAACCTTTTCGTAGTCTCTCCCTCTGCGACTTAACATTAGCATGTCTGTAATAGAATCTGAAAGTTTAAACGCATGCATAAAGATGACTCCAACATTTTCAGGCTTATTGGTAAAAACCAGGGAGTCAATAATTTTCAGACTTTCTACATTAAAATCGGTTGGTACTAATACAGTTTTCATAGCTCTTCTTGTTTTAATAAATTGATTAATTATTTATTCAAGTTTCGGCTAATGATATTATAGCCAAATAAGAGATACATTAAAAAGTGATTAGAATTTAAAAAACTTGTAATGAAGTACCGAAAAGTTGAATTGGTGATTATTTAATAGGTAGATGAACTTTAATTTCTGTTGCAATATTTTCTTGAGAGCTGATGCCGATGCTGCCACGATGCAAGCGAATTATATTTAGGGACAAGGGCAAACCAATGCCGTATCCCTTAAAGTCTGATGTATTTGAAGCTCTATAAAAAGGTTCAAAAATATGCTGTACATCGCCAGGAGGAATACCGATTCCATGATCTTTTACTGCTATTGACAACACGTTTGATTTACTTTCTAAGGTTATCAATACTGGTTTATTATTAGAATATTTGCAAGCGTTACTTACAATATTTGCTATAGCTAACTTAAGTAGATTAATATTTGCTTTTACTGTTATCTGGTCTTCATCGGCTGGCAGCATACTAAAATCGATTTCGATCTTACTTTCAGGGTGCACCTGGTTAACTGTGCCTTTGATATCCCAAATCAATTCATCTATTCTTACTTGTTCCCAAGGGTGGTTTTTGCCATTGAAACCGGTTTGAGCCAAACCTAACAAACTTGTTAATATATGTTCTAATCGGTCTGATTCATCTTTTATTTTGGCAAGTGTTAAATAATGATCCTTGCCCTTAGTGTCTGATTTCATTGCAAGTTCTACCTCGCCACTAATAATAGTTAATGGTGTTCTTAACTCGTGCGAAGCATTGCTAATAAAGTTATTCTGAGTTTCGAAAGCTGTCTCTAACCTATTTAACATATTGTTAAAGGTTTGTGAGAGCTGGGCCATTTCATCAGTACCCTGAACATCAAGTCTTAAGTGCAAATTTTCTGCCTTTATCTTTTTTACACTTTTAATGATGTTTCTTAAGGGATTAAGCATGTAGTTGGAGAACTTCCAGCCCACTACAAAAGACATAATTATAGATAAAAAAAAACCGGCGAATAAGATTTTTTGTAAATCCTTTAATTCTCTAAACCCAAAAGGATCATTAGCCGAAACGATAATAATATGGCCTTGTTGATTTCCGGCAAAATACTTCCCGACATAAAAATGATTCTCTTTACGGTAACGGGCTATTTTACCTTCCTTAATTTTATCGTAAAAACTATTTGGCAAATCGACGCCTATTTTTACATTACCGATGTCATCTTTTTCAATAACAAATTCTTTCTCATCCGGTAAGCGCTCCAAATATTGATTACGAACTTTAGCATACATGTTGTCGCTCTTATCTTCAGCAAGTCTAATTTCGGCAGCAATGTTAACTCTGGCTTCTAATCTTTTATAGAAATCTTCAAAAGCAAAATCATTGGCAAAATACCAAACAAACCCGCTTAATAAAGAAATGATAATTGCTGATAGAATTGCGAAAAGAAGAGTTATTTTTCTTGCTATACTCATTAAGCATCTTTTAAAACGTAGCCCAATCCAATTGCAGTATGTATTAACTTCTGAGAGCCGGGTTTATCAACTTTCTTACGTAAGTAATTTACATACACATCAACTACGTTTGTACCAAGATTAAAATCTATATCCCAAACATTTTCCAAAATATCGATCCTGGATAGAATTTTTGATTTGTTTTTGGCCATAAACTCTAACAAGCGATATTCTGTTGCCGTTAATGTAATTTCAGTATTGGCTCTTTTTACTCTCTTGGCAGACAAGTTTATCTGTAAATCTGCAACAGTTATAATATTGTCGTTAACCACCACACCGCTATAGCGTCTAAGTAGCATCCTTATACGTGCAGAAAGCTCAGCAAAATTGAAGGGTTTGGTAAGGTAATCATCGGCACCATTATCAAGGCCGTTTACCACATTTTCAGTAGTACCTAGGGCAGTAAGCATAATGATAGGCACGGTAGCGTTGTTTTTCTTAATGATTTTACATAGTTCTAAACCATTAATACCAGGTAGCATAATGTCCAATATAATCAGATCAAAGTGATTTGTTGTGGCCATTTTCTCGCCAATTAAACCATCGGGAGCTACACTCACGTTAAATCCTTCGTCAGTTAATCCTCTTGAAATTATAGAAACAACTTTAGGCTCATCCTCTACTAGTAATAAATTCATTATTACAAATATTCTAATATTTGGCTATAATCAAAATATTGCAGCTCAAAACACTAACTCATAGCTCTTTTTTAACATAAAAAAGACATAGCCATTTTTAAGTTGATTATTTCTTTAGCGATCCAAGATGTTTATAAGTGTTGAGCAGCACACCTGTTGGTGTGGCCAATGTGCTAACGAATTCGAGTTCGCGCGCATCAAAGCTATCTGAAAGAAGTCGTTTGCCTCTTCCAAGCAATACCGGGTACACAATCAGGACAACCTCATCTATCAATCCTGCGTCGAGTAGCAAAGACGTTAGTGATATACTTCCCGAAAGCACCAAATCAGGGCCGTCCGTAGACTTGAGTTTGCGAAGCTCTTCGATAATATCCTCGCTCAGATTCTTTACAGGTCCCCATTTGAGACTCTCAGGCCTATGAGTAGCAACATATTTGGTCGCAGCATTTATACCGTTCGCCATCGGAAAGTCCCCTGCATTTGGCCAGTAGCCCAACCACTCATCGTATGTGCGGCGGCCAAGCAACAGGTCAAAGCCAGTACCGTATGCCTCAAGAAGCATAGCCATCCCCTCTGCGGTTCTGTATGGTGCAGTCCATCCGCCATACGTATAGTTTTTGTCGTGCTCAATCACGCCGTCAAGTGAGATATGTTCGAAGATTCTGATCTTTCTCATTTTGATTCTATTAGTTTACTTATATTCCAAATTTAAAGAGTACGATATATATATGTGAGGTGCAATCGCGACAATATGAGGGTGTTTTTTAACCATTTACATTTGTCACTTTATTTAAACATATTTTTTTATCTTTCTCCTACCTATGTTATACATCTCAATCGCCCTAATTTGCTTGCTGATAGTTGGCAGCATATTTTATTACAACACACTTGTGAACAAGAAAAACAGGATGAAAGAAGCCTGGAGCGGGATCGATGTGTATTTGAAGAAACGGTATGAATTGATTCCTAACCTCATCGAAACGGTTAAAGGCTACGCTAATCATGAACAAAAACTGATGCAAGATCTGGTTCGGTTGCGTAATGAAGCAATTCAGACCCAACAAAATCAGGAAAAAATCAACGCAGAGAATCATCTTTCAGAAAAAATCAGCAGATTGATGCTCATTGCTGAAAATTATCCTGATCTGAAAGCAAATACCAATTTCCAACAGCTCCAAACTCAACTGGAAACCATAGAAACTGAAATTGAACTCTCAAGAAGATATTACAACGGTACAGTGAGGGAGAATAACATTCAAGTTCAATCTTTTCCTTCTAACCTTGTCGCATCCATCTTTGGATTCGAAAACGGCATTTTCTTCGAAATAAACAATTCTATAGAACGCGATCCGGTAAAGGTTTCTTTTTAAATCACCTATATGAAACTTAAACATCTATTTGCGTCGCTTAGGCTATTACTTATATTACTGCTCACTCCTGCTTTGTTCATAAAGGCTATGGCACAGGAACCACCTACAGAACAAAGTGAGCAGGACAATCGATCTGAAAGAATTATTTCTTTTCATACCGACATCAGAATTGACACCTCAGGGATGATGTACCTGTCTGAAAAAATCAAAGTTTATGCATCTGGCGATCAGATTAAACGTGGCATTGTCAGAAGCATCCCCGTGTATCGTAAAGATATATTTGGCGATAGAAAATCTGCAGATTTTAAAATAACGGGCATTTTAAAGGATGGGAAGAAAGAAAACTACAAGACCAAAAACGATGGTAGCGTCCGCAGTATATACATAGGAAACGAAGATATTATTCTTAATCCAGGTGTATACACATATGAAATCAATTACCAAACCAAAGGACAGATCGGTTTCTTTAAAACCTATGATGAAATTTACTGGAATGTTACCGGTAGTGAGTGGAATTTCGAAATAGAAAAAGCCTCAGCTACCATTGTACTTCCTAATGGAGCCCAAGCTGGCAATACAGCTTGCTATACTGGCCCTAGTGGTTCAACCAGTAAAAACTGTAGCATCAGCATCAATCCTGACAAATCCATAAGCTTTAAAACTACTGAAAGTCTACCGTCAGGGAGTGGATTTACTGTGGCCTCAGCTTTTACCAAAGGCATTATACACAGGCCATCCAATTTCGAGCTTTTTTACCAGGACTATCTGAAAATAACCTTGACACTTTTGCTGCTTATTGGTCTCGGAATTTACTATTACATCAGCTGGTCTCGTTATGGACGGGATCCGGAGGAACCGGTCATCATCCCTACCTTTAATGTTCCAAATAACTGGTCCCCAGCCCTACTCCGCTATTTTTACATAAAAAAAATAGATGATAAGTCATTTGCAATCTCGATTATCAATATGGCAGTTAAAAAAGTCATAAAAATCAGCAAAGGAGAAGGCCTCAAAAAAGAAGATTACGCTGTTGAAAAATCAACTGGTTTAACAAACGTACTGTCTAAAGAAGAAGATGCCATTTACGTCCGTTTCTTCAACAAAAGAAATAGAATATACATCAACAAATCGAATGGTTCAACCATAAATGCGGCAAAGAATGCTCATCAGGATAGATTAAAACCGCAGCTTAACTTAAAAGACTTTTTCATCAGTCACAAAAAACACTTAATCAAATCAACGCTAATTACGCTTGCAGTCTTTGTTATATTCATGGTTTTTGTAGAAACTGGTACTCCTTTGATGATGCTTTTTCTAAGTCCTTTTATCGTGATTGGAGGATTTTGCTTCTTTGCAGGATTCAAGATGATAGGCGAATCTGTACCTGTAGGGATTTTCCTGATCATTTGGGGAGCCGGGTTCGGTGGGGTTCCGCTGTATATGCTCCTTTCTAACCTCAACAAACTACCCATAATTTCGCTTGTATTCATCGTAGCCAGCACCATCATGTATGCACTATATGTTTACTTAATTAGAGCACCAACAGCAGCGGGAACTGATGTTATAAGTAAGATTAAAGGATTTAAAATGTATCTGGAAACGGCAGAGGAACATCGCTTAAATATGTTGAACCCGCCGGAACACAGTCCAGAATTGTTTGAGAAATTTTTGCCTTATGCACTCGCGCTTGATGTAGAAAATGCCTGGGGTGCCAAATTTGAAGAGCTGCTCAACCAGGCTGATTACAGTCCTGATTGGTATGAAGGCGACAAATTTTATTATCATCATATCGCCAAAGGTTTAATTGTACCATTTAGCAGCGCAGTAAGTGACAGCAAACCAGATACTGGCTCTTCATCCGGATCATCCGGAAGTTCAAGCTGGAGCTCTGGAAGTAGTAGCGGTTCTTCCGGTGGAGGAGGTGGTGGCGGAGGCGGTGGTGGCTGGTAAGATTTGTGTTCAAAGTCACATACTACTTAAAATGCTTATCCATAAAATTTAAGTACTGTTCCCAATCATACGTTAATACATCATGATTGCCCGGCCTGATGTGATATTGTATTTGCCCTGAGACAGGCTCATTTAGTTTCGGCATTTGCGTAGTCGGCAAACCATCAGAACCAAGTAATTTGTAAACTGGAGTTGCATATACTCCACCTAAAAATTCGCCTTCGGGATCAGAATACTGGTCACCATCGGCACTTCCTATGGCAATAGGACGCGGCGCAATAAGCGAGACCACCATATGCTGATCGAAAGGCAGTACCGTATCTTTGCCAATATATTTCCTGAAATTTATGTCAAACCAATGTGGGAAGCTGTTGCATAAATGTTTAATGTCTTCACCTTTACCCCGTCGGAAGATCCTCACCCCGCCACATCCCGATTCATTGCTCAACACCATCGCGAAGCGCTTATCTGTGGCACCTGCCCAAAGCGCAGCCTTGCCTAAACGTGAGAAGCCAAATACAGCTACCTTTTTGGTGTTGATATCTTTGTCGGTTTCCATATAATCCAATGCACGGTGAAGTCCCCAGGCCCAGGCGCCAATTGTACTAAAGTTATCGCCACGCCCCTGCATTTCCGGATAAAGGGCGTGTACTCCATTTTTAAATCCATCATCAAAATCTGGGTCTATATCTCCGCAATAAATAGTGGCAAAACCATAACCCCGCCTTAAGATCATTTCAACATCTTTATTAGGCGTTTTTCCACGGCTGGCTTCCGTTGCCCGATTGTTTAGCACGGTTTTACTATTGGTCACCCAACTGGTTGATAGCTTAACAGCAGTATCATTGCTCAGTGTTTGGTTGCCGCTAAAGCCGAGCTGTAAAATAAGCCCTCGCTTTTTCACTTTATTGGGTAGATAGATGAGGATATCCATTTGGGGGCTATCGGCCTTGCCGTTAAAATAAACGGTTACCTGTTTACGGGTTGCCAATCCACCTAAAGCATTATTGCTACTTTCAAAAACTTTAAAAGTCATATTTCGTGGCCTGGCGGGCATCTGACCATACATTTCAGTAGTAAAGAGCTGTAGCAATTCCTTTCGCCTTTGCTGCCATTGTTTTGTCGTAGCCACTTTGGTTCCATCATCCATAGTTAAAGGATCGGCTAATCCAACTATCGTGCTTTGAGCATGGCTGCAAAAAGCACTCAACAATAATGTTAAACCAAGTACAAGGTGTTTTTTAACCGACATAACGCAGAGCAGAGTATAAGATAAAATGATGTCTAAATATAGCTAAATTACAAATGGTTAGATATTTTGCGATTTGATTTTTTCTGCTAACTTTATAGTTAACAGCCTGTCTATCTATGAAAATGCGCTTCTCATTCTTTTTTTCATTCTTATTTCCAATACTCTTCAGTATTGCTTCAAATGCTCAGGAATACAGCAGATACCTGATAGAAGGTCGCAGGGCATTAAGTTACCATGAATATCAAACAGCGGTAGAGAAATTCAGTAGCGCCCGAAAACTCATGGAACAGGAAACTTCGACCATACCGGAAGGATACTGGCGGCAATTGTGGATTAGTGGCGGTGATGCAGCCTGGCTGAGCGGTGATAAAAAACTTGCTCAGGACTATTACAATAAGTACACGACTACCGATCTTCCCCAGCTCAATGACAAAATCGTCCTTTTAAAATCTCAGGGCGTCAAGCACCTTTTTACTTACTACTCCTACAATCAGGGGAGCAACGGCAGATCAATATTTCTAGGTCCCGCACCGCATCCTTGCGAAAGCCTTGTCTCAAAATACCTCGTTTGGCTTGATAAAGACAAAACCTACATCCAGCTTTTTGACGAGTGTAAAAGCTACGAGGTGAAGACAGTTGCAGATACTGACCTCGCCGATTTTTATAAGAAATACCTTGATACGATGGTGAATGAAAAAATCAGTCATTTTGGTTACCAGGGCTTTCACATGCAGGAGTATGAACTGGCATTCTATACCTCCGATGCTGGAATTTGGAAAAAGCACTTCAATGTTGCCTATGACCTAACCCCACCTAAATACAGTACTGAGCGATTGAAGGATAAGGAACTCAAGGGAAGCCCGGAAATATATCAGGCAAACATCAGTACGCAACTAAGCAAATTCTTTGCGTTGATCCAGTACCCCCTGCACGATTATGACAGGAGTATTGATACGACAAAAAACAAGCCCGCAGTAGTATGGGGTAAAACAGTAGTCATCAACAATGAACCACTAACTGGCAACAACCGCCCTACCCATGCAGACAGGACTAACTACGGATCGGAATACTGCAGGCTTCTTAAATTAAAAAACAAAACCTGGCTTGCAGTCTATACAGTTGCACGTAACAAAGGCTATTTGGCTGATCGAGCCGGGGGACTAGAACTTGAAATTTCCAAAAGTACTGACAAAGGCCAAAGCTGGAAAAAGATTTCATTGATATCAGATCATGGACGCGACCTGGACAATGCTCAGCTCACTCTCCTTAAAGATGGTTCTATTGTACTGACCTGCCGGTCGGTTCGCTGGCAGGAATCTTATCGTTTACCGGTTTACAAAAGCATGAACAATGGGGTATCCTGGACAATGATCAGCACAATAGATGCCAATGAAGGCAAGCCTGGTGAGTTGGGAAATCCCGACAAAGGTGTTTATGAACCGCATATTCTACAGTTGGATAACGGCAATCTGGCAGTTATGTATGCTAATGAAAAACACATTACTGATCCCGAACGCTTACCTCAAGTGATATCTCAGAAAATATCAACAGATATGGGAAAGAGTTGGGAAGAAGAAAAAATGATCGTTTACGATAAGATGTACAATGGATCCCGGCCGGGTATGCCCGTGTGGTCCAAAATGAAAAATGGGGAATTCATATTGGTATATGAGATCTGCGGCAGTGAAGGTTGCGCAATATACTATAAAACTAGCCCTGACGGTCTTCAATGGCCTGCTGGCTTTGGCAATTATTTACAGGGATTCCAAAATGGAGGCCCTTATCTGCTTGCTTTAAGTGATGGTCGCCTGGTAGTTACTTCAAATACAGGTTACATTTCCATCAGTTCCGACTACGGAAAAAACTGGAATAGTGCGGCCACACCATGGAAGCAAAAGGTAGGTTATTCTGTAGACTGGACCCAGACCATCTGGTCTTCACTATATCAATTCGGGCCAAATGACATAGCCATCACTACATCTATAAAAAGAGAGGGAGGTGGACATAATATACAACTGCGCTTTGGGACTATCAATCAGGGATCAAAGGGAATAGAGAACTAAAATCTCAGTAAAAATAAAACCCTCAGATTTCTCTGGGGCTTCTCTCTGTGCTCGATGATATATTCCGAACGAACCCGTTTTTAGAAGATTTGAAAGTAGTCGCGGAGATGAAGGTTTACATTTTGAAGATGCGAAATACACGATTGCAGTTTCGGAAAGGCTGATTTTCTGAAATTCAAATTCATTCTGAAGTTAAAAATCAGTCCTTCCCATGTGGGAAATTGTCTCTAATGCAAAATCCCACATGGGATTTCCCTAGAAGATCACATAGTAACAAAATTAACATAGCAATGCGGAACGTAGCTTATCAATAATTTCCGTAACTTCTGAGCCATAGTATGAATTTTGCATATGGCAACCAACGCCTTCAATGAAATCATCATCATCTAGCATGCTTCCAACTTCATTCCGAAGATATTGAAGTACATCGTCAGGTGCATTGCTCAGCTTTGATTCCAGATCATGGCATTGCTCAAAAACAAAAACTATGTCTTCAAAATCATGACTTGCTCTAAAGTTTCTTTTGCCTCTGGATTTAAAGGCCTCCCATTTCGATGCGAGAAAATAAGGGATACTAAAAATTTTAACTGACGTTTCACTATCAATTTCTATTGTTTCAGCAAATTTAAATCCATCCGGATACCAATGGTTGCTAAAACCAATTACATTTGGATCAGTAGGCATTATATCTACTGCTAAGCCATGAATCTTAAACCGGCAAATTACTCCTGACTCCATGTCATTACTAAAACCCAACGCTATCATTTTCTCACTTATCTCTGCATACCCTGAATAACTAAGTAGTTCGACAACAACATCAACATCTTCTGTTGGCCTTACATCTTCAACACGATCCGGAAAAGTGGCATATAGTGCAACAGTCGCTCCTCCAACAAATACAAAAGAACGATTGAGCCCTTCCAGCAATTTTGATATATCTCTAATCCTAATGATATGTTCATGCATTTTTAATCATCCTTTCTAATTCTTTTATAGCCACATCTTTTTCCCTTACCTTTCCAATTCGCATCACGTCTAAAAGAGCTAATAGATGATAGAGATTTTCATCGGACTGTACGGCATCTATAGCACCAGGATACAGTGGAATAATACTGCCTCCCCGTATATTTCCTTTAGCGTAAGGCCAAACCAGATGTTCACTGGAGACAATTTTTTTTGCCATAAAAGGCGAAGACCATGCAGTTGGAATACCTACCGCCATCGGTCCTTTTATTGCCGGAAACACATATGGAAATCCATACTGTATAAACTCAAGCAAAGCTGATTTCATAACTTTCCTTTTACTTGGATCTATTAGTCCCGCAATAGCTGATCGTTGTAGTGAATAGCTCACTTCTGCCTGACTAATACTTAAAGCTTTCGCAATGTCTTTATTGAGCCAATTATTCTCCAAAACACTTATTTTAAGCAGCACAGCTAAGTCTTGAGGCCGCATTCCATTATGTACCATAGTGTAAAGTTAACGATAATTCATGATTCATGAATCATGAATTATGAATTATATACCATATTAATACATTTACTACATATATCAATTTTTAGTATATGTTCTATTATGCTGCATGTTTCGGTGATAATGGCCACGCTTTCCGCATTTAAACTGACAATTGCTTTCGCACGAACCTGATCACCATCTTTCAAAGTAAAATGGTCGTTTGGCCTTTTAGCGCTATTTTTTGCTCGTCATTTGGTTTGTCAATGCCAGCTTTTTGAAGCTAAATTGCGGCTTTTAAGCAGTGATCTGACTGATGGACTAGGGGAAGTCCATGAAGATCGTTAGGTGGCTTAGAAGTGTTTAAATAAAGTCGACTAACAAAGCTCTAATGATTCAATAATTTATTAGTGGTGAAGGTAGTAAGTGATATTAGCACATCAGTTTAAGCAAATCTCAGTAAGGCTCGGCAGTCAACTTAGCGGCCATTTTGACCCGAAAGGGTGAGGATTTTTAGCGAAAAATACAAACAAAGACTTATATAATAAGTTATTATGTGTGATCGAAAAATTATCCAACTTATTTCACGTTAGCATAAATGATCATTATATTCTGTTCAATTAGAATGGATGTTAACGGCTTAACGAATCGGATTAATACATTTTAATCCCCTAACTCTTTCAAAGTCGCTTAAATTCCGAGTATAAATTTCAAGTCCATGTACCGAAGCTGTGGCAGCAATTAAGCTGTCACCTAGTTTCAGATTATATTTCTTGCGGATTTCAATAGCTCGATCAAAAATATCCTGATCAGGAAGAATTATGGTTGCATATTCAAAAATATCCTTAAAATACTTTTCTTCCTCCTTCTTCAACCCGTGATAACCTAGTACTTCAACTCTGGAAATTTCTGACACTATACATAATTCATTGATAATTAGCCCCCTTAAATATTCATACTCGCTTGAATAAGAATAAATGATAACATTACTATCTAAAAGAAAAGCCATTCTTATGAAAAAGGTAACTCACGATCTGATCGTTGGTGTTGCTCCCATTCCGCTGCATCACCAAAAGAAGTAGACCCTGTGGCTTTAAAATTAAGAATACGGTTTTTCAGATTAACCCTAGTAGTCTTATTAAAATCAGCATTCTTCTTTTCAATCACAACGTTTAACTTCTTAGCTAAAGCAATAATTTTTGCTAGACTTTCTTCGTTATTTGATTTTAAAATGAGCTCCATAGTAATATGCCATTATGATATATACAAAAATACTAAAAATAAAGCTTCTTTGGTATGCTCCGTAGAAGGAAAAATTCAGGGGGGATACAATCGGTTCGAATCCAGCAAACATAACCTTTTCGAATATCGAACCATGAATCCCCTTTTTCATACAATAGAGGGGCATTTCAGATTGAGTAAAAACAAAAAATCCTCTCTACTTTCTGTAAAGAGGATTCGTGCCCGACGATATACTCCGAACGAACCAATTTCTTGATGATTTGAAGGTAGTTGCAGGCATGAAAAAATATATTGACGATATAAGAAATACGCATTTAAGGCCTCGTAGAAGGTGATTTATACTCACTAACTTAAAACAAAATGGCCTAAAATCTAGCATCCCATGTGGGAAAATCCGATTGTGCGGATTTCCCATATGGGATTTGATGAATTATTCTCAGTTATCTATCCCCTGAAGTAATTATTATCTCCTAAAGCACTTGAATTACAATGCACCTTTTACTTCAAAAACAGTTGCATATTTAGAAGGACGATTGGCAGGAACCTTAAATATTAGCTTTTCATCTGTTTGCTTAAAAGCTATTTTTTTGCCATCCATCATTTTTATCGATTTAATCCTATTTGGTAACTGATTCGATTTTAAACCTAATGTTGGAAGGGCAATCTCACCTTCAGTTGGATTCAATACAAAAACATACAAAACATTGCCTTTAGTTGTAAACCTGACTTCGTCATTTCCATAAGGCTCACTTTTAATTGTACGCTGATTAAACTGCTCAGATTCTGCTTGTTTTTTCAACGCTTCCAAATCGGCATTGGCAATGTTACTGGCCCGTTTTAAAATTGAATTCAAATTATCACCATATACTTTCCAAGGCTTACTTGCATAAATTGCAGCACTGTTTTTATTTACCCAGGCGCCCACTTCGTCAAGAATTGCCTTTTCATCCGTAGAAAGACTTCCATTAGGTAAAAGTTCTACATTGAGCATTAAGTTGCCATTTTTACTATTCACATCCGCCATCATTTCAATAATCGTCCGGGCGTTATGAACCATTTCTCTGTCCTTTTTATAGAACCAATGTGGACCAGTTGTGATAATCGACTGCCAAGGTTTCGGGTTAATTTTATTTGAAGTGCCACATTCAATATCCTTCACAACAGCAGCATCATCATCAATTTTACCTGCAACAACCGCCATAATTTTACCATTTTTCTTCAAGCTGTTCTCAAATAAGATACGACTGGCTTCTTTCCCGGGAGCGCCATAAGGGAAACCGTAACCGTCATACCAAATCATATCCACATCGTATTTGGTTACCAATTCTTTATGACGCAATACCCATGTTTTTTTCATATCGGCAATCCACTCAGGAGTTCTTTTTGCAGGGGGTAATCCATACAGATCGGCCGGATCTAGTCCCTCCCACCATAAACCTTTCCCATCTTCTTTAGTCAGATTTCCATCATAAGGAACACCTTTCAATGGACCCGAAATATCCGAACCAAAGGCCGGAAGCCACCAGCTCAAATAACGATCATCGTGCGAGCTTACTGCAAACGGCATCTTGTATTTTCTTGCCGCCTGTCTAAAATCCCCTACGATATCCCGTTTAGGACCAACATTTACTGAATTCCATTTTTGATAAGTAGAATTAAAATCGTCAAAATTATCATGATGAACAGCCAAAACCATAAAATATTTAGCCCCCATTTCTTTAAAATATTTCATCAAAGCATCAGGATCTAATTTTTCCGCCTTCCAGGACTGAAGTACTTCCTTGTAACCGAATTTGGAAGGATGCCCATATTGTCGTAGTTGATTGGCATAAGCGTCTTTGCCGAAAGTTTGGCCACCGACATCCTGCATATACATATGACGGGCATACCACCCTCCTCCGATATCAGGCTGAGACTGTCCTCCCCAGTGTAGCCAAATCCCAAAACGGGCTTCGGTATACCACGCAGGGAACTCATAACCTTGTTTCAGCTCTTCCCAGCTTTTTTCTTTCTCCTGGGCATAAGAAGGAATCGAGCATAAAATTACCAAACTCAAATACAAAGCATATTTGAATTTTGTAGAAGAAAAAAGCCAATGTCTATTTTTCATTTTTTGTTTAATTTATTTAGGGTATTGATTCTATTTTTAAAACAAGGCCCCGAAACAATTCGGGACCCAGAGCGCAATATCTATTTATCAAGGTTACCGTCGATTGAAAAATTGTCGATAACCAGAATGCCATTACCTTTCTTAACCGTGCAGATATAGTAATCATCCACATTGGTGGTGGTAAATTCACCTGTAAAAACAGTGGCCCCATCAAGAGGAGCATTTAGCACCTCCTTATTGTCCTTTACAGAGCGAACTACCAAACGATAAGCTCCTTTTTCTGTAGAGTTATAATCAAACCTGATTTTATAGGAGGCGTTAGGCCTAAAACGAATCATAGTCGGCGAGGTACGGTAAACTTCACCATTTCCTTCCTGCCATGTTTTTAGTGAAAAGTCTCCGTCAATGGTATCATCGGTGTATCCTTCATGACGCTCGGACAAATGGGTTTTATATGCGCTGGACTTACTGGCAATAAATGGTCCCCAACCCTCATCTACATTTTCAAAATCTTCAAAATAGGCATGAGTAGGTATTTTCTGATTTGTGTTTTTTACAATCCTCACATCATCAAATTGTACAAATGAAGTATCGTTAGCAGCTTTAAAGTAAAGCTTCACTGCGTCACTTCCCCCATTGTAAACAAAAGAGATTTTAATGCGTTGAAATTTGGTATTAAACCTATCTGTATTATCCGTAAAATTCGTCACCTTACTTTCGGTTATTGAATAAGATTCGTCTCCAATAGAGAGCATAGCCTTGCCCTCACCAGCTACCTTAGCCCAAACGGATAAGGTATACGACGCACCTTTTTCAAGTTTTAAAGTCTGGCTGGCATTTGTAGTGCCTGCCATTTGCAATACATCCTGTCCATAAGGCGTTTTTACAACCTGCACACCTTTACCTTTGATTGTCCAGCCAGACAATCCTCCATCAAATCCAGGATTGGAAATCAATCCACCATCACCCCAAATCATCAGTGTGGCATCGGCTATTTTGCTTTTATAAACCGCATAACCTTGTTTGGGTGCGGCGGTTATGGTAATCTCCTTTTGCCCATTTATAGGTAAATCTGCAACCCATTCGCGTCCCTGCTCTGTCAGTTTATACAAACTTACTGTGCCGGTAGATTTCCAGCCATTAGGCAATGTCCAGGTAGATGTTCCACCCTTAGTGTTGTAGTGATAGATTTTTTCTTTAGTAACAGGGTTCCATGGAATAAATACGTTATCACCATCCTTTATCAGGTGACCATTTTGACTCATTTTATGTACACCATTGATTAATTCCGAGACCAAATTTCCTTCAAACACTGCTTTTTGATCGTCTATAGTTTTCAATGCATGGTTCATCAGAAAACGATAAGGAAGTTGCTGGATAAAGAAACTTTGCAATACCCCATTAAAATCCCTTCCCTTTTGCCAGCCCATAAAACCAATTTCGGCACTACGGGAATAACCACCCAACAATAAAGGATGTGCAGCATAGCCATCACGGAATTTGTGTTGCACAAAACGAGAGATCAGACTTTTTGATTCAGGCGGATAATGCGTCCATATCGCCTCTCTATAAAATATCTCCGGGTCTTCGGTCCAAACAGGCCATCCGTTTTTATTGAAATGTTGAGCCGTAAAATTTGCGATCGACCGGTGTTCACGGTAAGTATCGATATAAACGAAAGAAAGATTCGGCAAATCCTTTTTCATTTGATCAATTCTTTGAACAAAGGTTCCTCTTTTAATATCCGCTTCCTTGTTAATAAGGTAAGCCTGATCTAACCACGCCCAACCGGGTATGTCGGTTATGATTTCATGATCATAGGCTTTTGCTTCGGGATAAGCTTCGCTATGATTAATATGCACCCCAATATGTGCATTATACTTTTTCGCCTGCTCCGTTAAATATTGCAAATCAGTAAGTCCACCTGCCCTGCGGTTATAGTGACCCGCATAATCGGGATGGGCGCTATCGTGACCTTCGGATTGATATCCTTTCAGTTCCAGCATTTGGCCGAAACCATCGGTAGCCAGATTAAATTTTTTGATGTTATCCAACTGGCGTAAAAAAGGGTACTGCCCACCACTGGCAAAGTTCATGGTAATGGTAGCATAAACATTTCTGATCAAATCAGCGCCATAAGGTTCAGAATATACCCGAGCCAAAGCATAAGCTGCATCTTGCCAATCTACAGTTTGGTTACCGTTGTTGTCTTTTGCAAAGATCACTTTCATCTCTGGTAAGGGAAGCAGCTCATTATTGATGTCTCTATAGATCCATTCGTTACTAAACAGGGAAGTGAAATACTCGTTTCCTGTTTTTGCTGTGCGATACAATATCTGCTTGGCGTTGTAAATTGAATTGTTGTCAATAGTGACCGCAATTTTGCTATTGTTTAGGATTGCGATAGATGCATATCCGGCAGTCGTATCAACAGAACGGCTATTAAGGGCTAAAAATTGATCGCTGTGAACATCATGAGCTATCGACAACATCGCTTTATCATCCTTATTGTTCATGGAAACAATGTCATGATTTGGGAAAGCTACAGTTTTCACCTTAACGTTTCCACGCTCTGCAATTTGGGTTACTTTCATATCAAGCATCATATTGTGAAGCGTGAACTCAGTAGTTATCCCAACATTTATTTCCGGTATTTCCGATTGATAAACTACTTTACCATGATGCTCAACCACCGTTGTTTTGGCTGCATATGTTTTTCCATTGATGATAAATCCCTTTGAGATCTTTTTTGCTCCGGGCACTTGAATATTACCCTCTTTTATCTGATACTGATAAACGGCTGGATAATCTTTCGCAAAAATCACCTCCATTTGAGCTGACGTCAGCTTTATCGATGAAGATTTTGCTGTTTTTTCGGTTAGACTGTTAACCCGAGTAATTTTCACATTGCTCACCTCTATCTCTGCACCATCATGTACCCTAAAACCTACATACCCTGCCTCATTACCCATAATTGATGCCGTAGTACGCGTAACCTGCTCTCCATCGAGATAGATTGCTACACTTTTGCCAATGTATTCTATGCGAACGTGCCGCTTGTAGTTCTTATAAAACTTAGAGATTTCAGTGGCTATCTCTTTCTTTTTACTTGGCGTGCGTACATACCAATGAGAATTTGTTAAAATATCTGAAGTTAAATCACAGCCCACATAAGTCCAGTCTTGCTTGTTTTGGTACCTGCTGATCACGCCAAATTTGGAGTCAGAATTTTTAGGCATTACATCAAATTCAATCGCCAGGTTATACATTTTTGGCAAATCCTTATTAAAGATAAGCAGCGACTGCTTTCCCTTTTCGGCGTTAAGAGAAAAGACCTGCTCTTTTTTAGTTACAGAAGCATAGGCTACAGATAAACTATCGTTTTTGGATGACTGAGCGTTGAGACTTATCGTTGATAGAAGAAAGAAGAAAAATAAGTAAATGCCTTTAAATGGATTATTATTCATAAAATCAACACTCAATATGTATGTTCGAAATACTTGTTTTCCACCCGGCCATCTTCATATAAATCCAATATAGCATAACCTGGAGGTGTTTCGCGATAATAGCCCTTGCCTGCAGATTGCTTATCGCCTTCTTCCCACCAAAAGCCGCTCAAGGAACCATTACAATAATAATTCACGCCATTGTATTCCGCGGCATCCAGCAGATGGATATGCCCGCTTAAACAGGTGATCTTTTTATCCTTGTGTTTATAAAACAAATCGGTAATATAACGGGAATCGGTATGATTGCCACCTTCCATGATGGTGCTTACTCCCAAAATAGGATAATGACTTAAGCATAAAACCGGTGTACCTTTAGGCAATACTGCTAAATCTGCTTCCAGCCAAGTTCTTTGCTCAGGATCTAAAGATCCTGCATTGGAATTATTACTGTCAAGAATTACGAAATGCCATCCTTGTTTTTGAAAGCTGTAGTACCGGTTGGGTATATTCAATTGTTTTACTACATGAGGTTTCCCGTACATGGTATCCTGCTTGTCCGGCGCTGCCCACCACATGTCATGATTCCCTAAACAGCTGTGCATTTCATACTCACTTAACTCATTTCTCAACTCCTGCCAAATCGCCCACTGCGCCTCTACACGATCCCGGGTGATGTTCCCATAATCGGCCGCAAAAATGGTATCACCCCCATTAAGGAAGAAATCAATTTTATGCTTTTTTATTTCTTTCATGCACTGACGAAAACGATCTGGGGCATTCAATTCAGGCCTCATATGTATATCCGTAAGGTGTGCAATGCGCAATATCCTTTTCTTTTTAGGACCGGCAACAGGTTCTGCTGCTATTGCACTGCCCGATATGGACAATGCTCCAGCAATTAAACCAATACCTTTTATAAGCTCTCTTCTTTTCATTTATTTATCTTTAAAGAGTGTTACTTCTGCCAGTCCAGCCCTACCCTCGCTTGTGGATAATATCGAGATTCTGAAATACTTGATCGTCTTCTTGAAACGGACAGGTTTAAAGTCCCATCCAGTACATTCCTTTTCGTACACAGGTTCCCAGGTTTTACCATCTGAGGATACCTCTACCTTATGACGATACTTTGAACTATCTTTTTGAAATCTTACCCGGCTTCCAACTACAGTCGTTGGTTCTTTCAAGGTCAATGTAACCACTTGAGGAAATTGATCTTGATTGGCAATCCACCAGCTGTAATCATTGCCGTCTGTTAAATTTGTTGTTGGAAACTCAGAGTGGGAAGATGTTGTAGAAACATTGCTTATCTCCACTTTGGGTTTAGTAAGAAAACCTTTATCCCATTTGGTGGGCTTCACTACTGCACCATCTTCTTCCTGTCCTTTAAATTCACCATGTTCACCATCAGGCAAATGCATCCCTTTGTACGCGACTGTATTTATGGTTAACTGGCCGGCCTTCATCCCTTTGGATTCAACCTGGATTTCTATTTTTCCCGCTTTTTTGGATGTTCTGATAAACGCAAATCCGATTCCGGCTTCTACAGCCTGAGGATTGATTTCAACTCTCGATATACCGTCACCAATCAATGTACCCTCGCCTTTAACACGGATAAAAATCTCAGATTTTGCATCATGCACTACTGAACCATTGGCATCGCAGATTTTAAAATAAACGGGAATCATATCTGATCCATCTGCTACAGGAGCGATATGGTGATCAGGAATAACAATCTCCAAATGATCGGCCTCACCGGCCGTCCGAACTGCGTGCTCAGTCACCTTTTTCCCATTTACATATCCTATGGCCTTCAGTTCTCCTGGTTCAAAACCTCCGGCATCGAATACAAAACTTGGACTACCACCCTTAGCCACAATATGAGGATATACCTTTGCGCGCTCAGCACGGGTCTGTTTTCCAATTAGTTTATTGTTTCTATAGAGCTCAACTGCATCACAATTTGAATAAACTGTAATGTCGGAAGTTGATGTTTTGTACTTGCCTGATGAATTAAAGGAAGCAACAAATACCATCGGTCCCTCATACAGTTCCCTTTGCGAAATTGCACTAGGGCGCATGCTTTGCATCATATAATAGGCAAACTTCGGATACCGGTTCACATCTACCACTCCCGAATACATCGTTTCTTCCTCTGCACCCCTGGTATAATCATTGTAACTCCACATAAAATGTCCGCCCATTCGAGGGTTGGCATCCAGCATACACCAGTCAAAATATCCGTCACCGTTCAATTGGGTCAGACGGCTACGCCCTTGCCGCATCTGCTCATACTCGTTTTCGGTCATGCTTACCCGAGGTTTTTCTCCTACACCATCTCCCCATTCTCTGGCAAAAAGTGGTTTGATAGCAATCTGATCTTCCAGATAATTACTCATCACGCTCCCGTCTTTGGGGAACTTGCTGACCTGTTTGTAGAAAACATCATAATAAGGTTCTGTTTCTTCATGGCTAAAATAGTCGCCGGCTGTATAGAGTTGATCTCCCGGATACTCTTCATGCGCTGCCTCAAAAATACGTTTGACAACCTGCAAAGGATAACTAGTCTCATTCAGTGCCGTTTCCCATAATACAATAGACGCTCTGTTACGATCCCTTCGGATCATGTTTCGTGTAATGGATTCGAGGCGATCAGCAAAGACCGGATTTTCATTGAAAATCTGCCAACCCGGCACACATTCCACAACCAGCAGCCCGTATTTATCACAAGCGGCCAAAAAGGCTGGATCCTGTGGATAATGTGCTGCTCTCACCGCATTGTATCCTCCTCTTTTCATCTCAATAACATCTCGCTCCTGCATTGAATTTGACGCAGCATCACCGATATTAGGAAAAGCTTCATGACGATTAGCACCTACCAGATACAGATGCTTTCCATTGATAAAGAAACCTTCATCACGTGTAAACTTAATTGTACGGACACCTATCTTTTCAGTTCGAATATCTACTACATTTCCATCCTCAAATAATACCTGGCTCTCTAGCGAATACAAATAAGGAGTATATGGGTACCATAATTTAGGATTAATCAAATTCAAATCCTGCTCAACTAACGCATTCTTACCTGCTCCCAGATGAAATTTGCTTTTGCCCCGGGCCACTATTTTTCCGTTTGCATCTTTAAGCAGGGTCTGCAAGTAACCTTCTTTCACAGTAGCATATGAATTGGCAACTTCGGTTTTCACATGAACCACTGCCTGCTTCTCATTTACTTGCGGATAGGTTACAAAAACACCACTTGCCCTGGTACTATGCTGAGCCAGCTCACTCGTAATATGAAGTTTATCGGTTACAGTCAGATTTGCATCACGATAAATACCACTGTAATAATAAAAATCCAATCGGCCTTGCGGTTTTCCCGGGGGCGTCAGTGAATCATATTCTGCCGATACGCGAACAGCGATCACATTATTTTCATTGTTGAATTTTACTTTGTTCGAAACATCCATTGTAAATCCAACGTATCCCCCGTGATGGATACCGACACTCTCTCCGTTTACAAACACTTCACTGTTGCTCATAATTCCTTCAAAATTCAGAAGAACTCGCTTGTCAGCCTGATCCTTGGATAGTTTAAAATAGCGGCGGTACCATCCAACACCGTCATAGATAATATCACCTCCGTTGTGTTTTTTTTCCAACTGCATGATATGTGGTAAAACTACCGGCATCCATTTTGAATCATCATAATTGAGCATTTGGGCATGCTTCGCATCGCCTCTATAAAATGCCCAACCTGTATTCAGGTTATAATCCACCCTTGGATTTTTACTTTTACTGTTTGCATAACCAGTTTGCATCAATAAGATGACGGCAAGCACAATGCATCTTTGAAATATTCTAGACATCTTTATTTAATAATCATTTACAAATAACAGTTATTTTCTGAACTCTGCTGAATTAGGATATGGCATTACTTCTATAGCCTTAAGGTTTGCGCCATTAACAGT
>NZ_JABSNU010000012.1 GCF_013266735.1 Pedobacter foliorum | reverse complement strand
AGGAATTTTAAAAATGGGAAAAACAGAGGGCTTGCTTTTTCAAAAGACAAAAAAAACACTGTTGTTAGCTTAATTTAAATGATTTAATGGTGTGTTTAGATTTTAACCGGACAACAGTGAAATAAATTCAGGATGACGAGCGTATTGTGGCTCCCGTTTCATTAACATTGTAGTATAACAATACTAGGCTGTAATCTTATTTGCTTCTGCAATAATTGCCTCACGTATTTTCGAAGATACTTGAACTAAAGGAAGTCTAAGGTTATCTTCACATACGCCAAAGTGTTTCAATGCCGCTTTAGCGCCAGCCGGATTGCCTTCTACAAACATTAATCTTGTAAATTCGATTAAGCTAAGGTGTAAAGGAAGCGCTTTTGCAAAGTCACCAGCTAAACATAATCTTATCATGTCAGACAGTTGTTTTGGCAATGCATTTCCAATAACAGATATTACACCTACAGCACCTATTGAAATCATTGGCATTGCAACAGGATCATCACCTGAAATTAACATGAAATCCGCTGGTTTATCTCTCATGATCTGATTAAACTGATCGAAATTCCCAGAGGCCTCTTTAATCGCAATGATGTTCTTTAAATCAGTAGCTAAACGACAAGTCGTTTCAGCGCTGATATTGCTTCCTGTGCGTCCTGGTACATTGTACAAGAAAATTGGCAATGAGCTGGATTCACTAAGTGCTTTGTAGTGTTGGTAAATACCTTCCTGAGTTGGTTTATTATAGTATGGGCTGGCCGATAAGATGGCGTCATAACCGCTTACTTCAAAATCTTTTATATTTTGTGCAATAGCTCTAGTATCATTACCACCGATACCGGCGATTAATGGTAAACGGCCATTGTTTATTTCTGCTGTAAATTCCCAGATCTTCTTCTTTTCGTCTTTATTGAGTGTTGATGCTTCTCCTGTAGTACCTAATGATACCAGGTATTCTACCTTTCCTTCGATCTGGTAATTGATCAGGTTTTTCAACCCGTCAAAATCTACCGACCCATCTGCATTAAATGGCGTAACCAATGCTACACCCGTTCCGTGAAATTTGTTCATTGTTTAGTTATTATTTCAACATCTCTAATAAATCACCCTCTGAAATCAGTGGTACATTCAGTTTTTTTGCTTTATCCAGTTTAGACGGACCCATATTGTCGCCGGCAAGTAAGTAATTAAGCTTTGCAGAAATGCCGCTTAATATTTTACCACCATTGCTTTCTATCAGATCCTTAAGTTCTTCTCTGCTATAATTTTCAAAAACGCCCGAAATTACAAATGTTTTTCCAGTTAATTTGTCACTTTGTAAAGCAATTTCATTTTCTATAGCTTCAAATTGAAGTCCGTAGGATTTTAAAAGGCCAATTTGATGTAAATGTTCCGGATTTCCAAAATATTCGATTATACTTTCTGCAATACGCTGTCCAATTTCATCTATTGCTGTTAGCTCTTCAAGGTTGGCTGTCGACAGTTTCTCAATATCTTTAGTGCCAAAAGCTAATTTTTTGGCAACAGTTTCTCCCACATATCTTATCCCCAGGCCAAACAGTACTTTTTCAAAAGGCATTTGTTTAGAAAGCTCAATACCTTTCAGCATGTTTTCTATAGAACGCTCCCCAAAGCGATCTAAGGTTTTCAACTCTTCAGCTTTTTCGTGAAGCGTGTACAAATCACTGATGTGTTTTACTAAGCCCTTCTGGTAAAAAGTTTCTATAGTTTCATCTCCAAGACCATCAATATTCATGGCTTTTCTACCAATAAAATGCTGGATTTTACCTACAATTTGTGGTGGACAAGCTTCATCATTAGGACAGTAAAACGCAACCTCACCTTCTTTTCTAATCAGTTCTGCGCCACACTCAGGGCAGGTAGAAGGATAAATAATTTTAAGTGCACCCGCTTTACGTTTATCGAGGTTCACATTAATTATTTTAGGAATAATCTCTCCGCCTTTTTCTACAAATACACTATCTCCTTCATGTAAATCTAACCTTTCAATCTCGTTGGCATTATGAAGGGTAGCTCTTTTTACAGTAGTGCCAGCAAGTTGTACGGGTTTTAAATTGGCAACAGGAGTAACTGCACCTGTACGACCAACCTGATAAGTTACCTTTTCCAGTATAGTTTCTACTTCTTCGGCCTTGAATTTAAAGGATATGGCCCAACGTGGAGATTTTGCGGTGAAGCCTAATTCTTGCTGTTGTGCATAACTGTTCACTTTAATTACAATGCCGTCAATATCATAAGATAATTTGAAGCGCTCAGTTTCCCAGTGTTTTATAAATAACAATACATCATCAATACTGTTAACCAGTTTAGAGTTGTCGCTTACATTAAATCCCCAGCTTTTTAAGGTTTGCAAACTTTCCCAATGCGTTTTAAAATAATTCTTATCGGTATTTAAAGAATAGAGAAAGCAATCCAGAGGACGTCTTGCCACTTCTTTCGAATCCTGCATTTTTACGGTTCCTGAAGCAAAATTTCTAGGGTTGGCATATTGTACCTCTCCAAGCTCTTCGCGTTCTTTATTTAAACGCTCAAAGGCCGCGCGATGCATAAAGATTTCACCTCTGATTTCAAACAGAGGAGGAACTTCTTCATTCTTTAGTTTATGAGGAATGTTGTTGATTGTTTTAATGTTGGTAGTTACATCATCACCTTTGGTCCCATCCCCACGTGTAACGGCTCTTACAAGCTTGGTATCTTCATAAGTTAAACTGATGGAAAGACCATCAAATTTAAGCTCACAAACGTACTCAAAGCTTTCGCCAATGGTTTTTCTAACCCTTTCATCAAAATCACGGAGATCCTGCTCATTATAGGTGTTGCCTAAAGAAAGCATTGGCCATCTGTGTTTTACAGTGGTGAAGGTTTTAGTTATATCGCCGCCAACCTTTAGGGTAGGAGAGTCTGGGTCTGCAAATTCCGGGTGTTCCTTTTCCAGCTTGGTAAGTTCTTCCAGTTTTTTGTCAAACTCATAATCTGCAATGGTAGGCATTGCCAATACATAGTAATTGTAACTGTGTTGGTTAAGCTCCTTAACCAATGCATCCATTTTGTCTTTTATATCAAATAGTGACATAAAAGCGAAGATACAAATTAGCTTTAGGAGCTAATTGAGATTTGTACGAAATATTTTGGTGTTAATGGTTGCCGGAACTTAAATGAAGCTCAATATCTCTAAATATTGACATATAGTTATCTTCAATACCTGACTTAAAAATAATGAGTTTATCGGTTAACAATGCAAGTTGTGGTTCGGTAAAAGGGCTGTCCCACAAACGCATACAAATGCGATTTAAGGCATAAGAAATGTTTTCGATCTTTTGGTAGCTAAAAAGGTATCTGCTCGAAATAAAGCTGTTCAGAAATTTAAAGAATACTGTGGTATCAGCTACGCCACTTTTCTTTAGGAATGAATCCAGCGCTTCTTTGTTTACTTGCCCCAGTTGCTCATAAAAAGTATTGATGTTTACAGTTCCATGAATGGTCAGTAAATGATCCAGTACTAATTCAAGACCAATATGCGCTAAAAAAAAAGGTTTTACAGGACTGTTTTCAAGTACAGGTAAAATGATTTGCTTTAAAGCGTTAGTGTGTAATTTAAAGAACTCCGAAGAATGAAAAACAGCATCAACTGCGATGTGTCGGGCCCATCCGCTAAGAATAGAATTTTCATTAGCGTCAGATTCAAAAAGATGTCTTTCTTTTAATGGATATAAGTTGCTGTCTTTCTGTGCGTTCTTTACAAAATCGGGCAAAACTACTCCAATTACCATGTTTTCGTCATGGTTGTCTCTCTCAAAATAAAAATGCGACAAAAAGTTCATTGCTTTAAAAGTAGCTAAATTTGTTTAATTTAACTGTTTTTGAAGTGTATTGAATTTAAAGGATAACATAGGTTTTCCTATATTTGCCGCAAAAGGATATAATAATGACCAATTTCGTTGAAGAGCTACGCTGGAGAGGTATGTTGCAAGACATCATGCCTGGTACTGAAGAAAAATTGAATGAAGGAATGACCGCGGGTTATATAGGATTTGACCCTACTGCAGATTCATTGCATGTAGGCCATTTAACTCAGATTATGACGCTTATTCATTTTCAACGTGCAGGTCATAAGCCATATGCTTTGGTTGGTGGAGCTACCGGTATGGTAGGTGATCCTTCAGGCAAATCTGACGAAAGAAACCTTCAAACGGAGGCCATGGTAGAACATAACCTTGCCGGGATGAAAAAACAACTTTCTAAATTTTTGAAATTTGAAGCGGCAGGCAATGGTGCGGTGATGGTAAACAATAATGACTGGTTTAAGGATATGAACCTGTTTGCTTTTATCCGAGACATCGGTAAGCACATCACTGTAAACTACATGATGGCAAAAGATAGTGTTAAAAGAAGATTAGAAGGTGATTCTGGACTTTCTTTTACAGAGTTCTGCTACCAATTGATTCAAGGATATGATTTTTATTACTTATGGAAACACCACAATTGTCTGGTACAAATGGGTGGTTCAGATCAGTGGGGTAATATTGTAACAGGAACAGAATTAATCAGAAGAAAAGATGCGGGTACTGCATTTGCGGTTACTACCAACCTGATTAAAAAAGCTGATGGTACTAAGTTTGGTAAAACGGAAAGCGGAGCGGTATGGTTAGATCCAGCAAAAACATCGCCATATAAATTTTATCAGTTCTGGCTCAATGCTTCTGATGATGATACCAAAAAATGGATCAGAATCTTTACGCTTAAAACGCAGGAAGAAATAGAAAGTCTTGAGACAGAGCACGACACAGCACCACATTTGCGTGTTCTTCAAAAAGCATTGGCTGAAGATATAACCATCAGGACACATTCTGTTGAAGCATTAGAGACTGCAATTAAAACTTCAGAGTTTTTATTTGGTAATGGTTCATTAGAGTTTTTTAAGAGCTTAAATGACGACCAGGTATTAGAGATATTTGAAGGTATTCCGCAGTTTGAGATTTCAAAAACAGAGCTTGAACAAGGAATAGATGCAGCTACTTTGCTTGCCGAGAAATCAAGTGTTTTCGCTTCTAAAGGTGAAGCTAAAAAGCTAATTCAAGGAGGAGGCGTATCGGTAAACAAAGAAAAGATCGGTGATCCTCAGGGTATTTTCAATAATAGTAATCTATTGAATGATAAATTCATTATTGTTCAAAAAGGTAAAAAGAACTATTATTTGGTTGTTGCAAAATAATAGTTTTCGTTACTCCGGAATACTCTTTGTCACCCTGAATTTATTTCAGGGCCTCGCACAAGCAAGGCTTTCTTTCTCTTGAGGGATCCTGAAATAAATTCAGGATGACGAAGATATGATTGTTGAATCTAGACGGATATTATTGCTAAGTCAAGGATGGTTACTGAACCAATAGGTTACAGCCTCTGATATCCGCATTGTCAAAACGGCCTAAAACCTCAAAAGATTCATCTTCAAATACGCGGCCCAGATCCTGGGTCGCTATAAAAGAGCAGGAATTGATGTTTGCTAGATCTATAACATTGATTCCTCCTGTTTTGTTATTCGCTATCAAGCTAAGCGGATCATTGGTATCACGAAGATTGATCTTCATCCATGGCGGACAATTAAATATCCCATTTCCATAAGAGTAGGCTTGCGATAAGAGTTCAGTCATGCCGTATTCACTATGAATGGCGTTTACACCAAAGCCATTTTGAAGTATTTCATGCAATTCTTCTCTCACCATTTCTTTTCTTTTCCCCTTCATTCCACCAGTTTCCATTACAACCAATTCTGGGAATGATATTTTGTATTGCTCAACAAAGTCGAGCAGGGCATAAGTAACGCCAATTAAAATTGTTTTCTGACCGGAAGCTTGCAGTTCTTTTAGTTTTTCAAACAAGTCGTCATGATTGTGCAAAAAGTAGCCACTGTCTTGGTGTTTACTTTGTTTTAGTAATGCATCAACCATATAAATCAAAGAAGATCCATCACGCTCCAGGTAAGAAGGCAACAGCGCAAGTATACAGGTTTGCTCAGGCTTAGCATAAAACTGCTCAAAAGCAAGATTGAAGCTTTGTTCGTAAATTTTAACATCAGTAACCAGGTGTCTGCTTTGCAACATACCGGTGGTTCCTGAACTACTGAAGACGATCTCAATTTCGTCAGTAGAACTTAATACTTCATGGCTTTTAAAAAAGCCAATAGGTAAATAAGGAATGTGATCTGATGAAGATATTTCATTAGGCTTAATCCTTAGATGCGATATGTATTCACGATAAACAGAACAGTTTTTTGCCTGATACCTAAATACCTCAAGAGCTATTTGTTCAAACTGTTCTTTAGTTTCAATAGAGAAAATTTGCCTGATTAAATCCTTCACGTGTGCAAAAATACACAACAAAGTTTTAATTAAGAATTGGTTTTCATGCTCAGCACAGCTTTTCTAAAATGATAACCACAAAAGCCACTAATGCCGGCTATAAATGCGCCTAATACTGAACTTAAAACAAGAACTAATATCCATGAACTTACACCAAGCATACCAGCAACTCTTAGCGCTAAAATATTGTCGTTAGGTAAGCTTTTAAATAAAGCCATACCTGTCCATAACAATAGAATGGCAAGAAATGGCGACCATAAAGATATCTTCCCTGTCTTTCCGATTAAGCCACATGTGGCAAATGCAATGATTACAACTATCCACCACGGTAGAACCATTTGAAGTAAAAAAGAGGCTATTAAAATTACAATAAATACCATGATGCTATTTTTTGGATATTTTTAATTTAGAAATTATTTTGGCTGAAGGATCATCAAATGACTGCATAAAGAAAAGATCATACAGCTCGCCATTTGCCCAGGTATCAATCATGTTGTCATAAAATTTACTTCCTGGATTTCCTGATTGTCCACCCGGAAAAACACCATGTCCCTTGGGTGTTTTTCCTAGTTCAATTACCATTCGCCATGATGGGCCATTACTTTCACTTAATGCATCGATAGTCATCTTTCCACCACCAATCATTAGTGTTTTTGACCCGAAGCCTGGTATTTTTGCTAAATGAGGCACATTAGTATGTTTTAAATTAGCCCACTGCCAGCGTTCACCAATCGGCCCGTACTTTCTTTCCAGACTGTCACATGAGTATTTAAATGCCTCATTTACCAGATCACTTAAAGTTTCTTTCTCAGGTGTGTTAATATTATCAATCCATTTAGAATCAGGTTGTGTTAAAATTAACTGTACTGTTCTATCCCTCGATGGATAACGCATTGGAATGCCATCGACATTAAAATCATCCGCCCAAATGTTGTCTTGAAGGCGTTTAGTCCAAAGATCAAAAATGCTTGCTGCAATTTCTTTTGCGTCATAACGTTTGTTCCATACAGATACCAAAGAGAAACCTTCCTTTTGTGTAGCATTTAGTTTGCTGGCATCTATTAAAGGCAAAATTGCAGGTAAGATGTTTTGAGCATGGATACTGTAGGTATCTGTTTGCATGATTCTAATGCTATCAGCAGTGGCTTTAGTCATCACAGTTAATCTATCGTTTATACGTTTCGCACGTTCATAAGGGCTAAACTCCCAATTAATGTAGTACGGATAGCTTGGATCGGTTGATGATTGGTTTGCAGAGCTAACAAAATTCCGTGGAGGGTTTTTAACCGTAGGATTCTGATCAGAAGGAATCCATCCTTGCCAATCATTTTTAGGATCTGAACCATCTAAGATAAATTTCCCCTGATCTTTCCATTTTAAGGGGAACTTGCCGTTAGCAGTAATTGCGATGTCATTGTCAGTAGAAGCGAATACAAAATTTTGTGCCGGGGCAGTATAAAAAGTTAGTGCTTTACGGTAATCAGTATAGTTTTTACCACGGTTTAGTAAGTAAAAAGTTTTAAGCTCATTAGATTTTTCGTGTGCAATCCATCTGAGCGCATTACCAACAGGGACATTATTTGCTTTAGAAAATTTTTCCGGTTTTTGAAGGTAGACTACAGGGCCTTGATGTGTATAGTAAACCGTATCGATTTCGGGCTTGCTACCTCTTATCACGATTTTTTCAAAGCGAGTGGTTGTATTTTTCCACTCATTGTTATACCAGTAACTTTTATGAGTGTTGTCTTTAAATTTAATCTGGTAAAAATCCAGTACATCGGCTGCAACATTAGTTACTCCCCAGGCAATATTTTGGTTAAATCCAATAATTATACCAGGTGCTCCTGGTAATGATACCCCGTAACTATTTAGTCCGGGAGCATGTAGCTGAATTTGGTACCATATAGAAGGAAGTGTTAGGTCAAGATGTGGATCGTTGGCCAGGATAGGGTATCCCGATGCAGTTTTTTCGCCCGAAATAGCCCAGTTATTACTTCCAATTCCTTCTTCTTTTTGCATGGTTTGTATATTTCCGGTTGTCATTTCCTTTAACGCATCAGCTGGAGGACTGGGTATTGGTAGCGGATTAAAGTCCCACTTGGTACCTACGGGAATAATTGGGTCTTCTTTGAATGGATAATCAGGGAACAAGTCTTTAATTACATCGTTTCCAAATTTTTTTCTGATGTTGGTCATGTAAAATTCGTCAGAGCCCATGGCTAATACTGCCGACATTTGTTTTAGTAACAATGCGCACTTTAATGGGGTCCAGTCTTCCGGTTTAAAGTCGAGTAACTTGTATTCTACAGGTAAACTTGCCTGCGATAAGGAATGAATGTAATCGTTAATGCCGGCAGTATAAGCCAACACCATTTCTTTAGATTTAGGATCAGCCATCATTCCCTCCAATGATTTTTCAGCACCATAAACCATTCCCATACGGCGTTGATATTTATCTAGCTCGATGGCTTTTTTGCCAACTACCTCGCATAATCTGCCTGCTGCAAAACGAGTTTGGAAGTCCATTTGCCATAGGCGATGCATTGCAGTTACATAGCCCTGTGCATAATAAACATCATGGTCATTCTGAGCAAAAATATGAGGAATCATTCGATCGTCAAATGCTATGTCTACATTCTGAAGTGCATTTTTCAGAATCAGTTTTCTATTTGGATTTACTGTTGTTTTTTCAGCGTTTTGCCAAAAGCCTGTAAAGGGGTTAAGGAATTTAAGAAGTGGGGGAGTATCGCCGAACTTTGTATTGAGAGCATATGTTAATAGTATCGGTATAACAATGCAAATGAGGGCTTTTATTTTATTCATCATTTTTCAGTTAAAGGCACTTCTAAAACATAAATGAAAGTACTTGGTTACTACTTCCCTTGATATTAAAATATTGACTTTGCAAGTTAGCATAAAAGTTAAATCAAATGCAATGAAAATCAGATTTTACCAACGAAATATTAGTCGAAATCTGATTTGGAAAATTAAATTAATGTATTATATTTATAATAAAATTAACCTAACATAAATTAACTGTATGAGCAAAACGTTTACTAAAGCAATCTTTACGTGTTTATTGCTATGTATTACCGCTGTGGTAGTGCATGCACAAACTGTAACCATTAGTGGGGCCGTTACTGATAAAGCCACTAAGGAGCCAATACCAGGTGTTGGGATTACTGTCAAAGGAACTACAATCGCAACGGCAACAAATATGAGTGGTAAATATGCGTTTGTAGTTAAGCAAACCGGTCCATTTATTATCGTTATTTCTTACGTGGGTTATACATCAATTGAAAAGGAAATCACCGGAAATATTGCCAATTTAGACTTTGAAATAGAAACAGCCGTAGTTTTAGGCCAGGAGGTAGTTATTTCTGCATCTAGAACTCCGGAGCGAATTTTGGAATCTCCGGTATCTGTCGAAAGGATGGGGCCTGCGGTATTAAAAGAACTTTCTGCACCATCATTTTACGATGCTTTAAACAATATGAAAGGGGTTGAGATCAGTACCCAGAGTTTAACTTTCAAATCTGTAAATACGAGAGGATTTAACTCTAATGGTAACAATCGTTTTAATCAGTATGTTGATGGGATGGATAATCAAGCACCCGGATTAAATTTCGCTGTAGGAAATATTATCGGAGTATCAGATCTTGATCTTGATAATGTGGAGCTACTGCCTGGAGCCTCTTCTGCACTATATGGTGCTGGTGGTATCAATGGTACTATGCTTATGACTTCTAAAAGCCCTTTTGATTATCCTGGAGCAAGTTTTTCTTATAAATCAGGAATTAATCATTTGAACGATAATAATACGGGAAACCAACAGTACAACCAATTGGATGTACGTTTGGCAAAATCTTGGAACAACAAGTTCGCTATAAAAGGTACTTTCTCATTTCTTCAAGCAAAAGATTGGCAGGCTGATAACTATAGTAATTTTGACCGTGTATCACGTACTTTTAAGCCGGGAGACCGAGCATCTGATCCAAATTATGATGGTATAAACGTATATGGTGATGAGATTAATGCAAATATTTTAACTGTTTCCAGACAATTACAAGCAGGTTTTCAGAGTCAATCGCCGGCAGGTTTTGCAGGTATGACTGCCTTAATAAATGCGTTCCCGAATTATAACCTGGATCAGTATGTAGCCACCATAACAGCCCCAGGTTCTCCATTTGGAGGGCTTGCCCCAGCTATTCCTTATCTGGGAATTGTAAAGGGAGTCAAAAATAATACTATATCTAATCAAGATGTTTCCAGAACAGGGTATAACGAAGTTAACCTGGTAGATTATAATACTAAATCATTAAAAACTTCAGGCTCTTTGCACTATCGGTTTACACCAACTATTGAAGGTATAGCGCAACTCAATTGGGGAACAGGGACATCAGTATATACTGGTTCAGATCGTTATTCTCTTCGCAATTTCAGTATCGGACAATATAAATTGGAGCTGAAAGGACAGGATTTTTTTGTTAGAGGATACACTACTCAGGAGCGTTCTGGTGATTCTTATATTTCTTCAATCCTTGGGTCATTTATTAATGAGGCGTATCGTCCAAGTCAAGGTCCAGCAACAAATCCTACCTCTGGATGGTATGCACAGTATGCTTTGGCTTATTCCACTGCGCTTCTTAAAGGGGGCTCTGATGCACAAGCTCATGCTGCAGCACGTAGTGTTGCAGATCAAGGCAGACTGATGCCGGGTACGCCTCAATTCGATGCGGTAAAAGAAAACATCATGAATAACACCATTTCATCAGGAAAGGGTGCGAAATTCAATGATAAAACTAATCTATATCATTATGAGGGTATGTATAACTTCTCAAATGCACTTGATAATGTAGTCGAATTACAAGTAGGTGGATCGTATAGGATATATCAACTACGCTCTGGAGGGACTATTTTTGATGATCTTAATGATAAAATTGATATCAATGAGTACGGAGCTTTCGCTCAGATAGCAAAAAAAATGTTTGCTGATAAGTTCAAGCTGGCTGTATCGGGTAGATACGATAAGAGCTCTAATTTTGATGGACGTTTTACACCAAGAGTTTCAGGTGTGTATACCGTAGCTCCTGATAACAATATCAGAGTGTCATTCCAGACAGGTTATAGGAATCCAACAACCCAAAATCAATATATCGATTTATCAGTAGCCGGCGGTGTACAAAGGCTTATTGGAGGTATACCAAGTATGCTAAATAAATATAACTTGCTTACAACTAATGTCCCTTATACAGATGTGAGTTATCGTGCATTTCTTGGCTCCGTAGCTGCCGGTGCTCCGAACCCTGCATTATTACAGAAATATAATTTCGACCCAAGAGGAGTTCGTCCTGAGAGTGTTCAAGCGTATGAGGTTGGGTACAAAGGTTTGTTAGGATCAAGATTCCTGGTGGATGCCTATGCTTATTACAATAGCTATAAGGATTTCATTACAGCCGTTGAAGTATATCAACAAAATAAGGACAATACATTCTCTAAATTTGGTGCGCCTGTAAATGCAACAGGTAAAGTAACCTCTTATGGTGGTGCTTTAGGTTTAGATTATTTAATAGGGGGTTACAACTTGAGTGGTAACGTATCTTACAACAAATTAGGTGATCTTCCTGCAGATTATATCAATGACTTTAACACTCCTGAGGTTCGTTATAATTTAGGTCTTGGTAATAAGGAGATCATTAAAAACTTTGGTTTTAATGTTAATTACCGCTGGCAGGATAAATTTTACTGGAACTCATCTTTTGCTGCAGGAAACGTTCCTTCATTCAGCACAATTGATGCGCAGGTTAATTTAAAAATACCTTCAGTAAAATCAATGCTTAAACTTGGGGGATCGAATATTTTAAATAAATACTACTTTACTTCATATGGTAACCCTGCTGTAGGTGCACTTTACTACATAGGATTCACATTTAACCCATAAAATCAAATTAACTAAGCTCTACATCAATTAATTAGTTTTATAAAAGTGCCCTGATAGTAATGTCAGGGCCTTTTTTATACCCGTATTTTTATCTGATAATAATCCTTTGGTTTTAATGGAAATTTTAACACTTTAGTTGTACAAAATACATGATCTATAACATGATCAAAAGGGGGGCAAATTTTTACTAAAGCGTTTTTTCATGGAAGAAAATAAAGAATTAATAAATAATATAATCACTAAGGAAATTGTAGAAGAGCCAGTTCAGCATTTAAACAATCCGGTTACAGATATAAAACCAATAGTTAAAAAATACCTTAGTCCAGTGCAAAGTGTTACTACTGTTGGGAATAAATTTTTCTTTGCCGATGGTGATGCAAAGGTTGAAATTAGAGTAGTAAGTGATGAGATTATCAGAGTGAGATTAGCACCACACGGTGTTTTTCTGGATGATTTCTCCTATGCTGTTCCAGTGGTAGACCAAAAGGTTACTACTTTTAAATTAGAAGAGCTAGCGGACTACTATAGCATATCAACAAATACCGTTACTTGTAAAGTAAGAAAGGATGATTTCCACATCTCATTTACCGATAATCTGAATCAGATGGTGATGAGTGAAGATGCGACACCAATGCATTGGGAAGAAAACATAGAGTTTGGTGGTTACTATGTGTATGCTACAAAAAAATGTGGCACAGAAGAGAACTTCTTTGGTCTTGGAGATAAATCAGGAAATATGAACCTGAGAGGTCGTCATTTCCAAAACTGGAATACCGATGCTTATTCGTTTGGGTGGGATCAGGATCCATTGTATCGTACCATTCCATTTTATGTTGGTGTAAATCAGCAGGCAGCCTATGGCATTTTCTTCGACAATACCTTCCGTTCTTATTTCGATTTCGGTAGAGAAGACAACTCTAAAACCAGCTTTTGGGCTGATGGTGGTGAATTGCAATATTATTACATCCACGGTCCACATATGATGGATGTGGTAAAAAGATACCAAACATTAACCGGAACTCACCCAATGCCTCCAAAATGGGCCTTAGGTTATCACCAGTGTAGGTGGAGTTATTATCCTGAAAAGAAGGTTAAAGAAATTGCAGATGGCTTTAGATCACGTAATATCCCTTGTGATGCCATATATCTGGATATAGATTATATGGATGGATACCGTTGCTTTACCTGGAACAAAAGCCATTTTCCTGATCCGAAAAGAATGATCAAGGAATTGGCCAACGATGGTTTCAAAACCGTTGTAATGATTGACCCGGGGATTAAAGTAGACGATAACTACTGGGTATTTAAAGAAGGTAAAGAAAACAATTATTTCTGTCGCCGAAGCGATGACTACTTTATGGAAGGTCATGTTTGGCCCGGCAGATGTCAGTTCCCTGATTTCACCAATCCAACTGTAAGAGAGTGGTGGGGTAATTTGTACAAAGAACTGGTAGATATAGGCGTTGCCGGAGTGTGGAATGATATGAACGAACCTGCAGTATTTGGTTCAGGAACTTTTCCTAACGACGTAAGACATAACTATGATGGTTATAGAGGTTCGCACCGTAAAGCCCATAATGTGTATGGTATGCAGATGGTACGTTCAACCTACGACGGTCTGAAAAAACTAATGCGCAACAAGCGTCCGTTTACCATTACCCGTGCGGGTTATTCAGGTATGCAGCGTTATGGTTGTGTGTGGACAGGTGATAATGTAGCTACCTGGGAGCATTTAAAAATCGGTAACATCCAGTGTCAGCGTATGTCAGTTTCGGGTGTTCCCTTCTGCGGAACAGATATAGGAGGTTTCAGCGGAGAGCCAGATCCGGAATTGTTCACAAGATGGATCCAATTGGGTACATTTTCGCCATTCATGCGTGCACACTCTGCAGGAGATACTGCTGAACGAGAGCCATGGAGTTTCGGAGAACCATATACCAGTATCAATAGAACTTATATTGAATTAAGATACAGGTTATTGCCTTATCTGTATTCTGTGTTCTGGGAGCATCACCGTTATGGCTTCCCAATTTTAAGACCATTGGTGATGTTGGAGCAAGAAAATATCAGCAACGGATACCGTCAGGATGAGTTTACTTTTGGTGATAAAATATTGGTTTGTCCTGTTTTAGAGCAAGGAGCAGCTTCTCGCATGGTTTATTTGCCAAAAGGTAAATGGTACAACTTCTGGACGCATGAGGTATTAACTGGAGAGAGTGAGCACAGTATTGCAACACCTTTAGATCATATGCCGCTGTTCGTAAGAGCGGGTTCGGTAATTCCGGAATATCCTGTAATGCAGTATGTTGGCGAAAAAGACATAGATGAAGTATTGCTTAATGTTTACTTTGCTGATTATGAAGTAAATTCATTCCTTTTTGAAGATCATGGAGATACCTTTGCTTACGAGCAAGACATCTATTCTGAGAAAAAATTCAGTGTTAAAGGAACTCAATATGCTTTAACAATTGAACAGTCGAGAACCGGTTTGTATACACCTAATTACGAATTGTACAATTACAATGTAGTCGGCTTACCATTCAATGTAAATAAGATTACAGTTGATGATAAAGACATTACTGATTATACCTTAGATGAGCATAACTGCTTACGTTTTAAATCAAATAAGAATTTCACCACAATAAAAATCTATAATTAATGGAAGTGCTTGCCTACAGTTTATTTAGCGATTTTGATATCTCATTATTTATTTCAGGCAAGCATTTTCGGTTGTATGAGAAATTTGGTGCACACCTTATACAGCACAACAAAACAGATGGAACTTACTTTGCTGTCTGGGCACCTAATGCCCAGGCAGTAAATGTAACCGGTAATTTTAATAAATGGAATAAAACATCGCACCCGCTTAACAGACGACTGGATTCTTCAGGTATCTGGGAAGGATTTATTCCAAACATCGGTAAGGGCGAAGTCTATAAATATGCCATTGTCGGCTTTGATGGTAGCAATATAGAAAAAGGTGATCCTTTTGCTACAAAGTGGGAACATCCTCCAAGAACTGCCTCAATTGTTTGGGATACAGATTACAGTTGGAAGGATAAAACATGGCTCAATAAGCGTCCTAAAGCAAATGCATTAAACAAACCCATGTCGGTTTATGAAGTGCACTTAGGCTCTTGGCAACGCGATCCATCGGAACCAAAAAGGGTGTTAACCTATAAAGAAATAGCAGCAAGCCTGGTGCCTTATGTATTGGATATGGGCTTTACTCATGTTGAGCTGATGCCAATTATGGAATACCCATATTACCCGTCATGGGGGTATCAGATTACTGGCTACTTTGCCGCAAGCTCCAGACATGGCACTCCGCAGGAGTTAATGTTTCTGATAGAGGAACTGCATAAAAACAATATCGGGGTTATTTTGGATTGGGTTCCTTCGCATTTTCCCGGAGATGCACATGGGCTTTACAAATTTGATGGCACTCATTTGTATGAGCATGCAGATATGCGAAAAGGCTTTCATCCTGATTGGAAATCCTATATCTTCAATTATGATCGAAATGAAGTTAGGTCTTTCCTGATCAGTAATGCGATGTACTGGCTTGATAAATTCCATGCAGACGGTTTGCGTGTAGATGCCGTGGCTTCTATGCTTTATTTTGATTTCTCGAGAAAGGCCGAAGAAGCAGCTACCAATGAATTTGGTGGTAGTGAGAACCTCGGTGCAACCTTATTTTTAAAAGACCTTAACGAAGCCGTTTACGGTGCTTTTGAAGGTGTACAGACCATCGCCGAAGAAAGCAGTACTTATCCGGGTGTAACACATCCAGTGTTTGCCGGCGGATTAGGTTTTGGAATGAAATGGATGATGGGGTGGATGAACGACACTTTAAAGTACTTCAAAAACGATCCAATCAACAGGCAATTTCACCATCATCAACTAACTTTTAGCATAACTTATGCCTTTAGCGAGAACTTTATGCTGCCTTTTTCTCATGATGAGGTGGTACATGGAAAGTCTTCGATGATCTATAAAATGCCCGGCGATGAGTGGCAAAAATTTGCCAACCTGCGGGTGCTTTATGCGTACATGTTTACTCAGCCAGGCACTAAGTTGCTTTTTATGGGAAATGAGTTTGCTCAAACCCACGAGTGGGACTTTAAAAACTCATTAGACTGGCATTTATTACAACATCCTCCTCATTTAGGGATGCAAAAAACGGTAAGGGCCATTAATAACCTGTACAAATCTGAACCTGCGTTGTATGAACACAGTTTTTCGCATGAAGGATTTGAATGGATCAATGCCGATGATGCGCAACACTCCGTTTACATTTACATTAGAAAAGGAACGAAAGCTAAAGATACACTTATCGTAATCCTGAATCTTACTCCAGTTTATCGCGAAAACTATCTTGTTGGTTTGCCATTTAAAGCAAAATGGAAGGAAATATTTAGTACGGATGCCAAAGAGTTTTTTGGAAGTGGGAAGTTAAATACAGAAGTATTACTACCACTAAATGAGACTTGCCATGGCCGAGAATATTCTATTTCTTTAAATATCCCACCTTTAGGGGCATTGGTTTTAAAACAAGCAAAGTAAAAGCAAGGAGTGCTATTATAATTGCACCTATTATTGTGTAGTGAGTCCAGGATAAACCTGCAGGCTGTAGTGCTATCTTTTGGTCGTAACCCATGTAAATCAGGGCATCCCAATAATAAGGCAGGTATTCCTGTTCTGTATTGCGTTTGCCAGATAACCAGTTTAATTTGGAAAGATGTAGTGCTGTGCCTACCTCTTCTCCTTTGATTATACTTTGATAGCTGTTTGCTGTAATCTTAGCGGCAGCATCATCATTAACATTCCACAACCCGGCAATGGTGCCTTGTGTGCCTATGGCTGTAAAACCTCTGTTTAGGCTAATAATTCCTTCTCCGGCGGCCATCATGCCATCGGCGGTTCGGCAGGCACTAAGCACCACAAGGGCAGGTGCATATTTTCTTGCCGATAACTCAAATAGAAATACCTGATCATCGTTTAACGCAAGTGTGGGTTCTTGTTGAGCTCCTGAGAGGTAAGAGTGGGTACTGATATGGAGTACAGCTGATTCATCAAATGCTTTAAAGAAGTTTTTTACACTGGCATCCTCATCTATCAAAAAACTACCGGCAACAATCTTTTCTATAGCTTCGGCCTCTTTGGCAACGGCAGGTATATTTTGCTTATCATTGTTTTGATGGGTAATAAATAAGCCAGAAAAGGTTTTGTTTTCCTGAGTTTTCTTCTGCGATTGGTTTAACCAGGTCTGAATTGAAAAGGCGTAGGAAATGGTAGTTTTTTTAATAAGGTAAGGCCACGCAGAAATCGAAGGACTATATTTATCATCAGTAATCAGGCCATCAAAAGATAGATAACCCAAAAACTCGTCGGGGATCAGAATAATCTTTTCATTCTTCTTTAAATCAAATCCTCCCAATAGGGTAGTATAAATTGAATTGGAGGTATTAAAAAAATCTTTAGGACGATTAATCATTGCTGCGGGGCCATTGTGATAATAGGTATTAGTAAAGTCAGTTATCAATTTCTTAATACCATCCGCATTGGGTATTCTTTTTACATGCTTAACCCGGCTATGTTTTATCTCCAATGCATAAATATGATCCATACCACAGAAGTACTCAATGAAATGTGTACTCGAAGGCAACTGCTTCAAAAGTTTCAACGAAGTGTAGTCTTTAGTATCAGTAGCTATATTTAATGCAGGATAACGTTCTCTCAATTGCTTCTCTACATATTCAAGTTTAAACTTAAGCTCTGCATTATTCTTACCGGTTGATTTAATATCTTTCGGATCCTGCAACAGTTCCTTATCATTAAATGTAATTGCCCGCTCCAGTGTTTGTTTGTAAGCAAATAGCGAATCCTTATTTTGAATCGTTAGTTGTTGTTGATTTCTTCTGATGTCATCCAGTAATGTGCGGGCTTTGGTCTGCTCAAAAATATCAGCAATTATTTCAGCATAGCGATGTTCCTGCGTTTTCCCCAACAAGTTGAAAGCTATGGCCACGGCTTTCTCTGCTTTTTGTTTCATTTCTCCCTGAAAACGTTGTTTTGTTTTTACATCAGCCAGTTCAAAGCGAATTTTGTCGGCAGCAACTAAGGATAACCTAATGTTGCCTAATGCTTCAGTTTCATTTCCTAAGAGCAAATAAGCCATCGCCTTTTGATAAAAAACATCTACCAGACGATTGTCTCCATAAATCCTTTCTTTCCTGATTTTTTTGTCTGTACCTATTAATCCAAGGGTATTTAAGGTTTGATTAAAGTAGTTTAAGGCTTCATTTCCATTTTTTTGGTTTAGTTTAATTGTTCCCAACTGGGTGAAGATGTATGCTTTCTCTCTAAGCCTGTTTCCTTTGTAATAACTCTCGTTCAGCTTTAAGGCTTGCTGATAATAATTTTGAGCTAAATTAAAGTTCTGCTTAACTAGTTGAATATCTCCGGCAGAGCTATAACTGCTTAGTAGCCAGTATGCTGTTTGAGTATCCTGTTTAAGTTTTTTTTGCCTGATGATGTTCCTGTTTATCACTTTTTCGGCATTTACGATATCATTTTTATCCTTATAGATATCGGCCAGAGTATTGTCTAGCAGGATATTTAAGGTTGATGTTGGAGTGATTTTTTTAATGCCAGATTCAATACATTCCTTGGCCTTTTTGAAATCTCCTAATGAGCGATAAGAAATAGCCATATTGTTGTAGGCTGAAGCGATTAGCTCATTGTCATTCTGCTTTAACGCGATGTCAAGCAGTTTTTGTTGAAGAAATATGGCTTTCTCGTAATCACCTAAACGGGTATAGTTATTTGCCCAGGGTTTTAGTACATAGTCTGTAATACTTTCAATATTTAGTTTGTTGTCTACGCAGTAATTATACGCCTGTTCATAGCAGTTAATAGATTCGAGGATATTACCTGAAAATAATTGGTTGTAGCCTTGGTTGCTTAAAAGTACTAGCCATGTTTCGCGCTCAGAAACTGAGAGAGCCTTGCGCCATGCAGCCTTTTGTGTGCTCATTAGAAAAGGCAAACTTTGTCTGCGGTTAATTACACTGTAATCTATTCTTGTATATAACCAATCTGTAAGGTTATCTGCTTTTTTTAAAGAATCTAAGGTTTTAACAATGTGTTGAGGAATGCTTGACTGAATCTGTGCAACAACCGATGTTGTAAATGCGAGAAGAATCAGAAAAATGCTGTACCAGAATTTAATGGTTCTCATTAACGGTCGTTTTAGCTAAAATACTTTTTTTAGCTAAAACTTCCATGTTAAATAAGTAATTAACCTGTTATTGCTATTTTGTAAAGTGAACAGGTAACGAAATCCAATAGAGGGACCCACATGTACTTTTCCTACTTGCACATCTGCAAATAGTGTATTTTGGAAATCATTTAAACTACTCGAAATCTTTTTAAACGTTTCCTTTGCCTTATGAATCCCACCCGACTGAAGCAGTTGAGCGGCAATAGTTGTAGAGGGTTTGTATTGTTTATCCAGATTAAAAGAAACCAGTGTACCAGCGCCTGCGCCAATGTATTTGTTAAAGTTATACCTTAACTGAAGTGGAACAATATTAATGTTTACCACTTTAATTACTGCTGTGCTATCTACATAATCAACTTTTGCTTCTTCACGTTTACCGTTTGCATTTTGCACTACAATGAATCTTCCATCGCCAGGGGTATGCTTTATCAGATATTCTTTTTCTGCATAAGAGTTCATGTATAACTCGGCTTGTAAATAATAGCGGTGTGGTGCGTATGGAGCAATACTTACTCCAAGAGTAATGCTTTTCTGTCCTGCAAAAGGAGTTTTTCCACTTTCAAAAGGAAAACCATAACCGGCAATAATGCCAGGAGATAAGCCCATTTTATACCTTCCTGTTGATTTATTGGTGTAAATAGGTTCATTTTTATCAAATACAATGGCGGCTCCACTTTTAAAAGGCAGCTTTTTAGGCTTGTCTTTAAACCCAATTGAATATTCAATATAACCCATTGTTGAATCGGCATCATTTACACCTTTTTGTTTTAAACCAGGTAGATAGATGTTCTTAAAAACAAAATGTACACTATCTGCAGTGTGTAATGTATCAATACAACTTTGGTTGGTGTAGGCAGAGTCGCATGAAATTAGTTTGGGTTTGGAATCTAATAATTTAACTGAGTTGATATCCAATACGTCAGCAATAGCAACCCCAACATCAACTTTTTTAGCAGGGCCTTTACCCGTATTTTGGAATCTTACTTTGTAGGTCAATTTTTTCTTTTTACCAGTAAAACGATAATTCATTCGACTGTTTTTTAGCGACATCTTATTGGGATCATGAGAGGCTACAATTTGAAGTTCCAGTGTGAAAAATTCCGTTGATACAAGTGGATCATCAGGTATAAACATCCCGGTAAGGTTTATTGTGGCATTGGTGTCATTGATCATTTCAGGTGTAGTTTTGAATTGCATAAACAAATACTTTTCCTCACCTGATTTTAAATTCTCAAACTTCCAGCTTTCACTTTTTCTAAAGGCAGTCATTTTTTCTCTAATGAGTGCTGTACCTTCTGCATCTAAAATCACATTATTAATCTCCTGAACATTTGGACCGGATACAGATGCATAATAAGCATCCTTATTGGCATTGGCTTTTAGCAGTGCAAAATTGCCATATTTGTCAATTGAAGTTTTTTGCTCTTTATTATATGCCCTGGTTTCTACCAGATCAAAATTGTTTTTTTCGAACTCTTTGTCGTTGTACAGAACAGAAAGTGTACCGCTCAAATTTGCGATTCCATTTTCCCGTTTGTTTTTATAACCGACAATCAACATCATATCGTCACCGGGTTTAGGCATGTTGTTAGTTTTTAATTCAATGGAGCCTCCCGATTTAAAGAATATTGGTTCTGCAGAAGGTTGGTTTGCTGCAAGAGTTGGTTTTGAACTACCTGGTTTCAATGGCTTAGGTCTTGTTGGAGGTGGTTTGCCATCATCATAACTATTGGTCGCAAATAAGCGTACATTATGAAGCAGAGTATCAGGGAATATATGTTCCGGTTCTTTCTCAAATGAAAACTTCCCGTCCCCAAATTCCCAGAAGTAGGTGTAGAAAGGCTCCGGAGCACCGGCTATTTGTCTTAACGGGCGCAATACAGCGTTAAATTTAACAACACCATTTTCCTCCTTATAATTAATCACCGCCGGTACAGTATCTGCCGGAACAACTTTTAATGGTAAAGGTTGTGTTTGCGCCATCACAGTTCCAACAGAGAACAAAAAGAGCAGGTAAATTAATTTCTTCATCTGTAATAAAATTAGCAATTAACTTTAGAAATAATAAAAAAAGATAAAGCACGGTTTAGGTGCTTTATCTCATTTGTGTATTTGTAGGTAGGTATTAATAATTATCTAAGCTATTGATGGCAGTTTGTATAGCTTCTTCTGTTGTTTCAGTTAAAGTAAGTATCACATTTTGATTGGCACTAATGGTAGTTTCTATAGCTGCATAATAATATCTTCCATCTTTAATCGAAAAAGCAAGCATACGACCTTCAGCACCAATTGGCATCATATTATCATAACTTTTTACTTTATTGGGTCCATTAGGTGTGTATAATTGTGCTGCCACATTACTGCCTTTTGCGCAAAAGAAAACAAAGGTTTCTCCGTTAAATCCACGGAAAGTAGCCATAGCACCAGGATTGTTTGCAACTTCTACAGTAACAGTTGTTTTTGGATTATTATAGCTATAAAATACATCGCAGTTAATCCATCCAAGATTTCCGAAATTAAAGGTAAATGCATTCTCAACAGCAGGTACTTCTCTTTTTATATTGTCGTTTTGTTTGCCTGGAGCTTGCCATGCCATTTGGTTATTGTTACCCGCCACTAGCGGTTTATCTTGTTGGTCTACGCCAACCCAAAGTTGTGTCGTTCCATCTCTTTTAGCTGGGATAGAGATTTTTACCGGTACAGCCAGGTTCTGATCCACACTAGTTCCGTTGGATTTTACATCTATAAATATAAAACCATCTGATGCCAATGGTGCACCGGAAGCATGATTAGTGTTGGCTCCGGTAAATAAAACATCACTTCTTTTAAGTACTTCATAAGCTTCAACAGATACATTTCCGGTTACAGCAACTCCTCCTTTAGTTAAAGATCCTTCAGGAAATGTAATTTTTGATCCATTTAAAAGCGTTATTGTTTGAGGTAGAGCAGATGCATTTATTTGATTTACCTGTTTCTTTGCTCCGTGCTTTTCCATAAATTCTTTAGCAGAACTTACTGCTCCGGTTTTAATTGGACTATCCTTTTTACAGGCAATGGATAATGAAATTAATGCAATAAATAATGCTGATGTTAAGTTGAACTTTTTCATGGTCTTTAATTTTATAGTTGCTTACTCTTTTCGGGCTTTTCAGCGTACGCCATAGGGTGATTTGAATAGATATCAGCAGCACATTAAATTTGTTACCCCCATGTTTAAATATTTTATTAGCTGGCTATAAAAAGAAGTTTTAAATTAGAGGCGACATCATTTACTATAATCCGTCAATGGCCAAAAAAATACATTCAGATCAGCGTTATCTTATTGGGTTGGTAAACAATGATACTGTTGTTATCAATGAGATTTATAAGAATTGTTCAGGAAAGATCAAGTCATGGATCAACTTTAATAACGGGAGTGATGATGATGCTGCGGATATATTTCAAGAAGGACTGATGGACGTTTACCGACAAGCAAAATACAAGTCATTGGAACTTACTTGTCCATTCGAACCTTTTATCTTGTTGATTTGCAAACGTAAATGGTTAAATGAAATAAAGAAAAGAGCAATTCTACCGGTAACAAATAATGAGGATGATTTATTACACATCGGAGAAGATACTTTTGCCAATGCAGATTATCTGGAAAGTCAGGAACAGCAATCGCAGCTATTTCTTAAAGTCTTTGAGAAATTAGGAGAGCGTTGCAAGGAGATCATTACCTGGAGTATGAGGGGAGAGGCACAGGAAAAGGTGGCCGAAACCCTTGGTGTTACTTATGGTTATTTGCGTAAGAAAAAGTCTGAATGCATGGCTTCTCTTATTATGATGGTGAAAGCTAATAAAATAGAAGAATAAAGATGAATGAGGAAAAATTACTGACTGTTGCCCGTTACCTTGAAGGTGATATGGAGCTTCAGGAAAAACAGGAGTTTGAGATCCAGCTTGAAAAAGATACTGAACTACAAAATTTAGTAACTGAATATAATGATGTTCATGAAACGTTGAAGATGAAGATTGCTCCTTCAGTAGCTGATAAAGAGGTTGCAGTAACACTCTCTGACTTAAATCAAAAATATTTTAAAGAGACCCGACAAATAGAGTCCTTGGTTAAGAGTGAGGTTAAGGTGGTCTCGTTTAAATCATATTTAAAATGGATAAGTGTAGCTGCAGTTTTAGTTATTGGCTTGTTTGTCTGGGCACCATGGTCATCCGGCCTGTATGGTAAATACGCCATTAGCAGACAAATGTCGGTCGCAGAGCGCGGAGATAGTGCTGGCGCGCTTGTCAAAGCCGCAGAGTTATATAACGCAGGTGATTACGACAAGGCCCGTAAAATAATGCAAAAGGAATACATGAGTAACCCTCAGGATCCATTGTTGTCTTATTATTTTTCTATAACATTAATTGAAAATTCTCAGGAACATGAAGCACGAACAGTGCTCGCAAAACTGTATGAAGGAGAATCTGCGTTTAAATACGATGCGGCTTATTACATCGCATTGAGTTATGTAAAACAAGACAATAAAAAGGACGCCTTAAACTGGTTGTCGAAAATTCCAGAAGGCACGGCTAATTATGAGAAAGCAAAGGAACTTTCAAGTAAATTGTAAAGAGTCCATCAACACGACTTTTTTAATATCCTTCAGATAAGTTTGTTCTTGTTTTTTCTTCATTAGCTCCAGTCCCCGTTTTTGTTCTTTTTATAGCTCCTCCGAAATTATAGGTGAAAGATAATCTGCCAATTCTGGTCTCATATTTATTTTGCCATACTTGTTTTATAAAAGGCGAATTTTGGTTGTACCTGATTTTGTAAGTATTAAAAATGTCGGTTACGCTAAACGCTAAGGTTGCTTTTTTTCCAAACAAGCTCTGTCTTACTCCAGCTACCAAATACCCATAAGGGTCGTTGGTGATATTGCGCTCCTGAATTTTTCCACGATATCTGAATAGAATTTGTAATGAGAAATCACGCGTAATGTTAAAATTGTTATAGGTGTCAAATGTAAAATTTAATCTCCCCGAGTTATTTATTTCAATGCCATCTACATTGCTTTTAAATGAAATCTTGTACATATTTGAGAAAGTCCCGGCATACCACCATTTGTTGATTTGCTTATTAAACGCAACATGCAGACCAATATATTCACTATAATTATTATTTATTGGGGCTGTTGTAGTAACGCCATCCTCGTTGTACAATGAAGAGAAACTAGTGAAATCCTTTAGCGTTCGTCTATATTCAATCATGCTAAACAATGCATTTTTAAATGAATGGGTCAGTGAAAAATTGTAAGCAACCGAAGGAGATAATTTTGGATTTCCTTGTGTGTAGTTATTGGAATTGATAATACGGATTAATGGATTTAGGTTTTCATAAGTAGGGCGGTTAACACTTTTGTTCATGGTTAGGTTCAAGCTGTGTTGCTTGTTGAATTTATAATCAAAGAAAATTGATGGGAATAGTTGAATATATTCTTTCGTAAATTGTTCACCTGTATAAAATTGTTTGCCTTTTCCCAAGGTGCTTTCTGCCCTGAGGCCAATGTTATAAGAGAGTTTTTTAATTGAATTGCCATATGTTGTATACAACGCATTGATGTTCTCAGAGTACTTAAAAAAGTCATTCTGAGTATTCGAAATATCAGCTGTGGTTTCGTCCAGCGTCAGAAGATCATTGTTGTTTTTTGAGATCACGTAGCTTGATTTCCAGCCAGCCTCTATATGTGCAGTTTTTGTTAAAGGATGAGAATAATCTGCTTTTGCAGCATAAACATCAAACTTACGCTGCTGTTCTAGTAGCGAACGTGAAGGTTCAACCGGATCTGCTGAACTGCCGTATTTTTTTACGGTATAATTTTCATCCGAGTTATTCAAATAATTAAAGTAATCAAAATCTACAGTGTATTCTCTTCCGGAGGTATCAATTTTATGTGTTAAATGGAGGCCAGAACTAAAGTTTTCTGTTCTTGTTTTTACAAGATCTAAAAAATCTTCTTTATTAGACGTTGGTTGTTCTATACTGGAGTGTTCGGTAAAAGAGGTCGCGTTTTTATTAAACAGTTGAACCTCCTTAATGGCCGAGGCGGATAAAGTGGTTTTCTCTGATAGATAGAAATCAAGTCCAAGGTTTGGGGTATAAATCCTGTTACTTCTTATGCTCGAAATATTAGATGAAGTTTGTGAGTTAACAACGCTGTTATTTAGAAAATTAGATTCAATTTTAGAGTCAATAGAATACTTATTGAAGGAGTAATTTGGATTAAATAGGATGTTGATGTTGTTGGTCTTATAATTAAGAGTTAGTCCTGCGTTGTGCTTGCCAAAATTGCCCTGGCCTATACCTGCAATAACATTTCCACTTAAACCTTCGCTATGGTTTCTTTTCTTTATGATGTTTATAATACCACCGCCACCGGCTGCATCATATTTCGCAGACGGATGGGCTATTAGTTCAATTTTTTCAATGCCCTTGGCCGACATACCTTTCAGCAAACCAGATAATGCTTCGGAAGATAGGGGAGTAGCTTTTCCATTTATGAAAATCTGTACTGATTGGCCGTTCAGACTAATACGTTCGTCAGGAGTTACCTGTACTCCAGGTAGTTTATCCATCACTTCTAAAGTTGATGAACCTGTGCTCATCTCGTCATTCATATTGATGATTACTTTGTCAGCTCTTCTTTCAATAAATGGTTTATTGGCCTTTATCGTGACTGCGTTTAGCATAGTTGCAGTTGGGGTTAATTGGAGTGAGCCGGTATTAATTGTTGGAGTGTTTTCGGTAATGCCAAGTCCTGTTTTGATGAAAGTTTGATAACCCATCATTTTTACCTCTAAAAAGTAGTACCCAGCTTTAATACCTTCAATTGTAAATGTTCCATTTTGGTCGCTAATAGAAGTTCTGAAAATAGAAGAGTCGGCTTGATTTTTTAGTATTAATGAAGCGTAAGGAATGGTGATGTTCTTTTCATCAGTCACAGAACCTTTTATTGTGCCTTTATTTACCGCTTTAGACTGAGCCTTTAGATATTGACCAATTAATGATAGCAAGGAAATAATAATAAAGAATCGGATTGGGCTAAATTTTGAAAATAGGAGCATAAGTGAAGCTTAAGTTTTATAAAAGCTAATATAACTAACTATTTAGTTATTATAACTAATTTATTAGTTATTTTTATTTATGTCATAAAACAAATCAAAAGAATAGCTCTGTTTTTGAATTAAACTTTCAATAAGTTTTGAAAGTTTAATAATTTACCAGTACATTTGATCTATGAAAAGCTTAAAAAACCACTTGATCCTTTTTGATGCAGACTGCCCAATGTGCAGGCTGTATACGAAAGGCTTTACTAAGGTTGGAATGCTTGATCCGACAGGAGCACAACCTTACCAGAACATGCCTCAAAATGTTTGTCCCTATGTGGATCAGCAGAGGGCGGTTAACGAAATTGCACTGGTTGATACCGATACAGGGCATGTAACTTATGGTATACATAGCCTGTTTAAAGTGCTTGCAAATTCGATCCCTGTTTTTGCTCCGCTTTTTTCATTTAAGCCCTTTGTTTGGATGATGACTAAAGTGTATGCTTTTATCTCTTATAACAGAAAGGTAATTATACCCGCCGAAATAACTGCCGACAGCTATGCAATCCAGCCGACTTTTAAATTGAAGTATCGTATTGCATATTTATTTTTCACTTGGTTTATGGCCAGTTTTATCCTTACCTATTATGCAGGTTTATTAAAAGAACTGATGCCAATAGGAGGTGCTTACAGGGAGTATTTTATTTGCGGCGGACAAATTGTTTTTCAGGCTATTGTAGTGAGTATTATTGCCTGGGATAAAAAATGGGAGTACTTAGGTAACATGATGACCATATCTTTTGCAGGATCTTTATTGTTGTTGCCAGCTTTATTGATGGCGAAGTTCCTGGTATTGCCTGCTCTTTTTTATACTACCTATTTTATGGGAGTTGCAGGTCTTATGTTTTTGGAACATTTTAGACGAATGGGCATTTTAAAACTAGGATATATACCTACCTTAACCTGGGTGCTGTACAGAATAATTGTCCTTTTACTGATCTTATTTATTTAAAGAATATGAAATACGCGAAAATAGTTTTGGCTGGTGGCAATGGGTATCTCGGCAATGTTTTGGCTAATTACTATAAAACAATTGCAGCTCAGGTAGTCATACTAAGTAGGAAAGCTAAAGCCGCGCAGAGTAATGTAGAAACAGTTTTGTGGGATGGAAAAACTGAAGGTACATGGACTGAAACACTTAAAGGTGCAGATATGTTGATTAACCTTTGTGGGAAAAATGTAAACTGCCGTTATAACAAACAAAATAGAGCGGAGATTATTGCTTCAAGAACAATACCCACAAGACTATTAAATAAGGTGATATCAGAAATGGCTAACCCTCCAAAACTTTGGATCAATGTAACTTCTGCAACTATTTATCGTCATGCAGAGGATCATCCCCAAGATGAGTATAATGGAGATATAGGATACGGATTTTCAATTGATGTTTGTCAGCAATGGGAGGGTTCATTTTTTGAAACAGAAATACCATTGACAAGGAAAGTTGCACTAAGAATGGGAATTGTATTAGGTAGGAATGACAGTGTTTTCCCGAGGTTACTTAATCTCGTTAAATTTGGGTTGGGCGGTAAACAAGGTGATGGACAGCAATATGTTTCATGGATTCATGAACACGATGTGGCCAGGAGTACAGAGTGGTTGTTAAACAATGAAGAACTTACAGGTGTTGTAAATTGCACTGCTCCCGAGGCTGTTAAAAATACGGAGCTGATGCGATTAATAAGGAATGCTTATGGTATGCCAATTGGCTTACCTAATCCGCAGTGGTTACTGGAAATTGGAATGTTTGTGATCGGTTCTGAAACGGAACTAGTTTTAAAGAGTAGATGGGTAGCACCTAAACGTTTACAAGAATCTGGTTTTGTTTTTCAGTTTGCCAATGCAAAACATGCGATACACGATATTTTAAGCATCAGGGTTTGATGAAACTTTACTAAAATAGAATGATGGACAACTTTTTCTTATCATTGTTTTATGAACACTAAACAAGCTTATAATATCTGGGCTGCACAGTACGATACTAACGATAATAAAACAAGAGATCTGGAAGGGTTGGCATTAAAATTATGCCTTGCCCGTGTTCCGTTTAATAAAGTTTTGGAAATTGGTTGTGGAACCGGAAAAAATACGGAATGGCTGATTGGAAAGGCCGCAATGATAACTGCAGTCGATCTTTCTGATCAAATGCTGGCAAGAGCTAAAGATAAAATAACTTCTAACAGAGTCGAATTCAAACAGGCTGATATTACTGCCCGTTGGAACTTTAGAGATGGCTTGTACGATCTGGTGACCTTTAGTTTAATATTGGAACACATCGATAATCTTGACTATGTTTTTAATCAGGTCTCAAAATCTTTAAACCCTGATGGTTATGTTTATATTGGTGAATTACATCCATTTAAGCAGTACACTGGTACTAAAGCTAGGTTTGATACTGAAGATGGGAAACAGATTGTAGACTGCTTTAATCATAATATATCTGACTTTATTCAGGCAGGTAAAAAGCATGGTTTAACATTAGTTGATGTAGAAGAGTATTTTGATGACAATAACAGAACAGAGATTCCAAGAATTTTAACCATCTTGTTAAAGAAATCCTAATCATTTTATATGAAGACCTTTACTTTAATCGTTTTAACTTTAATAATGGTAACCCCGTTCCAAAAATCAATGGGTCAAACAGAAAAAAAACAACAAGGAGCCGTTCTAAATCACATCGCAGTTTACGTTACTGATCTTGCTAAGTCAACAGCATTTTATAAGGATGTTTTTGATCTGGAAATCATCCCGGAGCCATTTAAAGATGGCAGACATACTTGGTTTTCATTAGGCCCTGCCGGACATTTGCATTTAATTCAGGGTGCAAAGCCCAATGTAGAGCATGATAAAAATGAGCATTTATGTTTTAGTGTGCCATCTGTAGATAAGTTTATTACCCTGCTAAATTCTAAGAAAATTGAATTTGAAGATTGGGCAGGTACACGTAAAGCAGTTACATTAAGAGTGGATGGTATAAAACAGGTTTATTTTAAAGATCCGGATGGCCATTGGCTTGAAGTAAACGACGATCATAAATAGTCGGACTTTTAATAAATAAAACAAGGCATATGACAATTGACATAGAAAATAAATTAAAAGGTAAGGACATCAATCCTACTGCTATGCGTTTGTTGGTGCTGGAGTTTTTAACCAAGCAAAGTGCCGCTATCAGCCTAAACGACCTTGAAAAAGGTATGGCCCCATCCGATAGGATAACACTTTACCGTACGCTAAAAACTTTCGAAGAAAAGGGACTTGTCCACAGTATTGAAGATGGAACCGGCGCTACAAAATATGCTTTATGCGAGGAAGATTGTGATGGAGAAAATCATCACGATCTTCACGTTCATTTTTATTGTAATACCTGTAAGGAAACATTTTGTCTCCCAAACACCGAAATACCTGATATCTCATTACCGGTCAATTTTCTGCGCCAGGAGATGAACCTCATCATCAAAGGAATATGCGATCAGTGTAATCCATCAATACCTTTGCAATAGCATTGCATAGCTATAGCCTGTATCTTTGTTTGTATAATTTAACGTTATGCAACTATCAAATAATCATACAGACTGCTGTGCAGTAGAAGAACCTCAGCTTAAAGCGGCACACAAACATACGAATCAACACGTTCATGAACATTCTGATGATGATGGACACAATCATGGTGCTACAGAGCCATCAGGGTTGATAGGCCACTGGCCATTGTTAACTGCATTAGCCATTATTGTTGTTATGATGGTATTGGAATATGGGTTTAGCATCACATTCAATAATCTTATTCAGTTGGCAGTTTTTATACCTGCTTATTTATTGGCTGGATATAACGTATTGGCTCTGGCATTTAGAAAAGCAATAAGACTTGATTTCTTTAACGAGTTTTTTCTGATGAGTGTAGCAACTTTGGGTGCTTTTGCTATTGGATCTTACAGCGAAGGGGTAGCCGTAATGGTGTTCTATTCTATAGGAGAGTGGTTTCAGGATTCGGCGGTTAGCAATGCAAAGCGAAGTATTAAAGCTTTGCTGGATATCAGACCTGATAGTGTTGATGTAATCAGAAATGGAAAAGTTGTTAATGTATCTCCTTCGGAGGTTCAGATCAATGAATCTATACAAGTTAAGCCTGGAGAAAAGGTGGCGCTTGATGGCATATTAATATCAGATAGGGCAACATTTAATACTGCTGCTTTAACTGGCGAGAGTAAACCTGATAACAAAAATAATGGCGAAACCGTACTTGCCGGAATGATAAATCTCAATCAGCTTGCCGAATTAAAAGTTACTGCTTTGTTTAAAGATAGTAAGCTAAGCAAGATTCTTGAAATGGTACAGGATGCTACGGCAAGGAAATCTCAAACACAATTGTTTATTTCCAGATTTGCTAAGGTTTATACACCTATCGTGTTTTTATTGGCTGTTCTTGTCGTTGCGCTCCCTTACTTTTTTGTTGCCGATTATAACTTTAGCGACTGGCTTTACAGAGGCTTGGTATTTCTGGTAATCAGTTGTCCTTGTGCGTTGGTGGTTTCCATTCCATTGGGATATTTTGGAGGGATTGGTCTTGCTTCAAAAAATGGTATTTTGTTTAAAGGATCTAATTTTCTGGATGTAATTACTACCGTAAATACAGTAGTAATGGATAAAACAGGTACGCTTACAAAAGGAGTTTTTGATGTGCAAAAAGTAGTAGCGGTTAATGGGTACAGCGAAAAAGAGCTCGTTCGCATTGCTGCAGCACTTGAAAGTAAATCGACCCATCCAATTGCAATTGCGGTTAAGCAATATGCAGGTGATGATCTCTCAGGAATAAAAATAGAGCAGGTTGAAGAGATTGCAGGTCATGGTTTAAAAGGACTAATTGATGGTAAGGAAGTCCTTGCAGGTAATGCTAAATTGCTTAAGAAGTTTAATATATCTTATGATAAGGCTATAGATGAGATTGATGATAGTGTAGTGGTCGTGGCCATAGATAACGTGTATTCAGGTTATATTACCATAGCCGATGAAGTAAAAGAAGATGCTAAACAAGCAATAACTGATTTGCATGCATTAAATATTAAAACGGTAATGCTAAGTGGCGATAAACAAAGTGTGGTAAGTCGAGTGGCTGCTTTTTTGGGGATTGACGCCGCATTTGGCGACCTTTTACCGGAAAATAAAGTGCAGAAAGTACAGGAGCTTAAAGATAAGAGCTTAAAAATTGCCTTCATTGGTGATGGAGTTAATGATGCTCCTGTTGTAGCATTGGCCGATGCTGGAATTGCCATGGGCGGATTGGGCAGTGATGCCACCATTGAAACGGCCGATATTGTTATACAAAACGATCAGCCATCAAAAATTGTTACAGCAATAAAGATTGGTAAAATAACACGCAGTATAGTTTGGCAAAACATTTCGCTTGCTATGATTGTGAAGATAGCTGTTTTAATTTTGGGCGCCGGAGGTGTGGCAACATTATGGGAAGCTGTGATAGCGGATGTTGGTGTTGCGCTGCTCGCAATCCTGAATGCAGTAAGAATTCAGAATATTAAATTCTAAGAGAGTTTATATAAACTCTCTTTCTATCTCTCTTAAACATCAGTTTCAATATTTCTTAAAAAGTACCAAAAACATTAAAAATATTGCGCAAAGGTTTGTTTTGCTAGATAAAGGCTGTTTTTTGCCTTTTTTAACTCCTTCTGTTAGAAACTTTTACACTGCCTGTTAGGTTTTTATGTGGAATAATAGGTAATTTACATTAACACACTGAAGCCAAATATTGTAATGTCCGTATGAAATTTTTTCGCAACAAGAAACTATTAGTCCTGCTTGTCCTTGCCGCAGTAGTTGTTTTATCCTCACTACTGATGTCTTATGATAAGAAAGTGGATTTCAATACCGAAGTAAAACCTATCATTAATAAGAAATGCATTTCCTGTCACGGTGGCGTGAAAAAGCAGGGAGGGTTTAGTTTGCTTTTTCATGAAGAAGCAATTGCTGCTACTAAAAGCGGGAAACCTGCTATTATTCCGGGAGATCCTGATGGAAGTGAACTTATCAAACGCTTATTAAGTAAAGATCCTGAAGAGCGCATGCCTTATAAGCATGACGCCCTTAATGAAGATGAAATAGATATTTTTAAACGCTGGATAAAGCAGGGTGCCAAATGGGGCGATCACTGGGCTTATCTGCCTGTAAAAGAGGTAGAAGTGCCAAGTGTTAGTGGCGATTGGGCAAAGAATGATATAGATAAATTCATCCTAGAAAAATTGGATGAGCAGGATTTAAAACCATCTAAAGAAGCAGACAGACCTACTTTATTAAGAAGAGCCAGCCTTGATTTAATAGGAATGGCACCCCCTAAAAAAATAGCCGATCAGTATTTAACAGCCAAAGACGGTGATAAAGCATATCAGGTTTTGGTTGATTCATTAATGGCTTCTCAACGTTTTGGAGAGAAATGGGCTTCTATGTGGTTAGATGTTGCCAGATACGCTGATACAAAAGGCTATGAAGCTGATGCAGGAAGAAACATCTGGCCTTACCGCGATTGGGTAATCCGTGCCTTTAATAAAGACATGCCTTACAACCAGTTTGTTACTGAGCAGATAGCCGGGGACTTGGCGGTAAATCCTACAGACGATCAGTACATCGCTACTGCGTTTCAACGAAATTCAATGAGCAACGATGAAGGTGGTACAAATAACGAAGAGTTCAGAGTTTCCGCAGTATTGGATCGTGTTAACACGACCTGGGAGGGGATGTTAAGCACCACTTTTGCTTGTGTGCAATGTCATAGTCATCCGTACGATCCTTTTAAGCATGAGGAGTTTTATGAATTTATGGCTTATTTTAACAATACGCGTGATGAGGATCTTTCATCCGAGTATCCATTGTTAAGACAGTATAATGATTCATTACAAAGAAAGCTTACCTCATTAACAGATTGGTTAAAAGTTAATGCACCTGCAGGGAAAGCCGCTGAGATTCATAAATTCTTAAAAACCGGAGAACCGATTATCAACTCTGTTTCTACTGATAGTCTGGAAAACGCCATTATAGCTAATAAAAACATAGCACTTGCCTTTAGAAACAATGGAGTAGCGAGAATTCCAGCGGTAAACCTTAACAAGGTTGATGAGATGATTTATAGATATTCATCCGGCAAACCCGGTGGGAGCATGCAACTGAGGTTGGATAAACCTACAGGACCTGTAATTGCCTCCTGGAAAGTTCCTGAAGGACCGGGGTATCGTAATCTGGCTGTCGATTTTAAAGAACAGACTGGCATACACGATGTCTACCTCACTTATACCAACCCAACAGCTACAAATAAAGAAGAGATAGTTGTATATTTTGATTGGTTCCGTTTTTCTCAGCAATTCCCTGGAAAAGGAAAACCTGGTTATGAAGAAAATAAAGCGATCTTCTGGTCTCTAATGGATTCCAATGGAGGATCTATACCTATTCTGGTCGAAAATCCATCAAACAGATTACGCAAAACATTTGTGTTTAAGCGTGGCGCATGGATTACTCCGGGAGCCGAAGTACACGCAGGTGTTCCTAAGTCTTTAGCTTATGCCATGCCTAAAAACGCGCCAAAAAACCGGGCGGGGCTTGCCATGTGGCTTACCGATAAGCGAAACCCTTTACTATCCAGAACTATGGCCAACCGTTTATGGGAGCAGCTATTTGGGACAGGGATTGTGGAAACGCTTGAAGATATGGGTACACAAGGAATGAACCCAACTCATAAAGAACTACTGGATCATTTATCGTGGCAACTCATGAATGATTACAAGTGGAGTATGAAGAGGTTGATTAAGGAGATGGTGATGAGTGCAACATACCGACAAGATTCGAAAGTGACAGAGGATACAAAAAAGAAAGACCTATTTAATAAGTATTATGCACGGGGTGCAAGGATGAGATTAAGTGCAGAACAGATCAGAGATCAGCACCTTTCAGTAAGTGGAGTATTAAGTGCCAAGATGTATGGGCCGGGTGTAATGCCTTGGCAACCAAATGGAATCTGGAACTCACCATACAATGGCGCTACCTGGAATAGCTCGGCTGGCGAAGATCAGTTTAGAAGAGCCATTTATACCTATTGGAAAAGAACAGCTCCTTACCCATCAATGATCGCTTTTGATGGTGCACAAAGGGTAGTGTGTAGTCCGCGAAGGATTAGAACCAATACGCCATTACAGGCTTTGGTTACCCTTAACGACTCTGTGTACATTGATATGGCTAAATTCTTTGCTTTAAGAATGAAAAAGGAGGGTGGCAAAGAGGTGAAAAACCAAATAGCTAAAGGATATGAGTGGATGATGTATAAACCTATTCCGGGTGCTAAACTTAAAATTTTAGATAACCTTTATCTGATGGCACTAAACGACTACAAAGTACATCCTGAAAAGGCCAAACAAATACTCGGCGGGCAACAAACAGATACTTACCCCGAAACGGCTGCACTGGTGGTAGTAGCAAATGCAATGTTGAATCTTGATGAAGCGGTAACAAAAAACTAATTGTAATGACAAGAGATGAATTGAATGCACATCGTTTGGTAAAAGAAGCTCAGGAAACTGAACTAAGGGCTTTTACACGTAGACATTTCCTTAAAGAGAGTGCAATGGGACTTGGTGCCGTAGCTATGGGGGCATTGTTAGGTAGTTGTGGTTTAGGAGGCAAAACTGCCAGTGATATTTTATATGATCCGGTGCATCCGTTGTTGCCAAAGGCACCACCACTTTTAGGTAAAGCAAAGAGTGTGATTTATCTGCATATGGCAGGTGCTCCCTCTCAGTTAGAACTATTTGATTTTAAACCTGAATTGATGAAGATGGATGGGCAGGATTGTCCGCAATCTTTATTGGCAGGTAAGAAATTTGCTTTTATTACAGGTGTGCCTAAAATGTTGGGTCCACAGGCAAAATTTGCACAACATGGCGACAGTCGTGCCTGGGTTAGTGATAACCTTCCGCATTTCTCTACCATGGTAGATGATGTTAGTTTTTTAAAGGCAGTGCATACAGATCAGTTTAATCACGCCCCAGCGCAATTATTAATTCATACAGGTAGTGCACGTTTAGGCAGGCCGAGTATGGGCAGTTGGGCTACATACGGTTTAGGTACCGAAAATCAGAACCTTCCGGGTTTTGTGGTGCTTACCAGTGGTGGAAGTTTCCCTGATGCAGGAAAAAGTATCTGGGGTAGCGGTTTTCTACCTTCCGTGTACCAAGGAGTACAGTGCAGAAGTGAAGGAGATCCGGTATTGTTTATCAAAGACCCTCATGGAATGAGTCGTGATTTGCGTAAGGCATCTATAGATGCTATTAATGCATCCAATGAACAGGAGTATACAGCTTATAATGACCCGGAGATATTATCGCGTATATCACAATATGAAATGGCTTACAGGATGCAGATTTCTGCCCCTGAGGTAATGAATATTAATGATGAACCGCAGTATATTCATGATATGTATGGCACACAGCCAGGTAAATCATGTTTTGCAAATAACGTGTTGCTTGCCCGTAAACTAGTAGAAAAAGGGGTAAGGTATGTACAGTTGTTTGATTGGGGTTGGGATGCACATGGTGATGGACCAAACAACTCATTAAACATAGGCTTAAAGAATAAATGCCGCAGTATTGACAAGCCTATTACCGCATTGTTACTTGATTTAAAACAACGTGGCCTACTTGATGAGACATTGGTAGTTTGGGGTGGAGAGTTTGGGCGTACACCAATGATGGAGAATCGTAATGGTGTTCAGAACCCTTATAACGGTCGCGACCATCATACCGATGCCTTTACCATTTGGATGGCCGGAGGGGGTATTAAAAAAGGTTATACCCATGGCGAAACTGATGAGATTGGATACAGCGGCATAAGTGGTAAAGTCGATGCTTTCGATATACAGGCTACCATATTAAATCAGCTCGGTTTTGATCATGAGAAATTCACCTATCCTTTCCAGGGGCGTCCATTCCGTTTAACGGATGTTGGAGGCAAGATCATACATGATATTATTGCTTAATTAATTTTACTTAGAACATTTTTACCGCAAATATAAATGCACCAAAACAGACGACATTTTTTAAAAACTACTGCAACGGCAACGGCTGCCGGATTATTGGTTCCACTAGGCGAAATGGCAGCAAAAGAAATTCCTTACGTTAACGCAAAAGCAGGATACGAATTGTTATTTATGGCTACCGATTGGGGGCTAAGTGGCACAACAGATGAATTCTGCGCTGCGGCAAAAAAAGAAGGATATGAGGGAATTGAAGTTTGGTGGTCGGGAGATACCAAAGCTCAGGAAGCGCTGTTTACAGCATTGAAAAAACATAATTTACAAGTAGGTTTTCTATGCGGAGGTTCGCAGAGTGATGCAGCGGCACATTTAGATACCTTTAAGAAAAACCTGGATGCCGCTGCTGGTAATAGCTTTCAGAAACCGGTTTATATCAACTGCCATTCCGGAAAGGATTATTTTACTTATGAGGAGAACAAACTATTTATAGATTACACAACCAAGAAAACTAAAGATACCGGCGTTCCCATTTATCACGAAACCCATCGTGGGCGAATGCTATATTCAGCTCCTGTGGCAAGAAAATTCATAGAGAAAAATCCCGATTTACGACTAACTTTAGATATATCCCACTGGTGTGTGGTACATGAAAGTCTGCTCGGAGATCAGAAGGAAACTATTGATTTAGCATTAGAAAGAGTAAGTCACATTCATTCCAGAGTTGGACATCCGCAAGGCGCACAGGTTAACGATCCAAGAGCACCAGAGTGGGATAGCGCTATAAAAGCACACCTGGCGTGGTGGGATAAAGTAATAGAACGCAAGAAACTGAAAGGTGAAAGGATGACAATTCTGACGGAATTTGGACCTCCTGATTACCTGCAAACTTTACCTTATACCCGACAACCGGTAGCAGACCAGTGGGCGATAAATGTTTATATGATGAACCTATTGCGCAAGCGTTATCAGTTGTAAGTAATGATACTATTATCAATTCCAGAATTTATTGGTCGGTTTCATCCCATTCTTGTTCACTTGCCTATTGGTATTTTATTGTTGGGTTGTCTTTTTCAGTTGTTAACTATAAACCCTAAATTTTTAGGGGTAAGACCGGCTGTACCTTTAATTTATTTGTTAGGCGGTTTGGGTGCAGTTTTTTCTTCGGTTAGCGGTTATCTGTTGTCACAAAGTGGCGATTACGATGGCAATATGGTCGATATACATCAGTGGCTGGGCATTAGCGTATCTATTATTTCGCTAAGTGTTTATGCGATGTACAGAAAGCAGGCAAGTGAAGGCTCGTTGAACATAGTGGCGGTTATTTTAATTGTTCTGATTTCAGTTACAGGGCATTACGGAGGCTCTTTAACTCATGGGTCTGATTATATTACCTCTGCCTTAAAAGATGACGGGAAAGGAAAGGCCGCCATACCACCAGTAGCAAATGTACAACAGGCAATGGCTTATACCCATATGATTCAGCCCTTGCTGCAAAATCGATGCTACAGTTGTCATGGTGCAGATAAACAAAAAGGAAAACTGAGACTTGACGGTAAGGATTTTATATTTAAAGGGGGCGAAGATGGTAAAGCATTGGTTCCTGGAAGTGCCGAAGAAAGTGAACTGATTAAAAGATTGCTATTGCCGTCTTCTAACGACGACCATATGCCTCCCAAAGAGAAACCACAATTAACTCCCGAAGAAATTGCATTGTTGCAATGGTGGGTACAGCAAGGTGCAGATTTTAATAAGAAAGTACAAGACTTAAAGCAATCCGAAAAGGATAAGGCGCTTTTATTAAGCTTTCAAACAGGTGAAGCTAAAAAAGAAAATAAGCAATCTGATATTCCTACTGCGGAGGTTTCAAAAGCAGATAATGCAGCTCTCGAAAAATTGAAACAGGCCGGCGTAGTGGTTATACCTGCACTGGGTAGCAGTAATTATTTAACTGCCAGTTTTGTTACTGCAAAGGCAGATGTTGAGGTGTTAAAACTTTTAGAACCATTAAAGAAGCAGCTGATCTGGCTTAATCTCGCCAATACTGCTCTTGATGATAAAGGAATGGAAACCATTGCTAAACTTGAGAACCTGATTCGCATTAATTTAAGTAGAACTAAGGTTACTGATAAAGGATTGACATGGCTAAAAAGCATAAACCATTTGCAGTATGTAAACCTCGTTGGAACAAAAGTAACTGCTAAAGGAGTACAAGAACTAAAACCCCTAAAAGAATTAAACAGCATTTATCTATACCAAAGTGGTGTAACTAAAGCCGACGAGGCTTTGCTCAAAAAGATATTTGCAAAAGCAAGCCTTGACTTCGGTGGCTATGTTGTGCCGACCCTTGAAAAGGATACTACTGAAGTAAAGTAGTCTGAAACATAACTTATTGATTTGCAATTTACACTGCAAATCAATAAGTTTAATGTAGCATGAGTATAAAGTCATCTGTTAATTGCATTTTAGTATTGTTGTGCCTTTTGCCATGTTTTGGTAAGGCACAAAATCAATTAAAGGATGAAATTATCAGGTTTGATGAAGGCCTGCCCTCAGATTTTGTTAGGCAAGTAGCATTAAGCAAAAACGGTTACCTGTATTTGGCAACCAGAAGAGGTTTGTCGCAATATGATGGTTATCGTTTTTTAGAACAACCGGCCGCACTTACCAATATTACCTCACTGTTGGTTAAAGATGATGTGATTTACTATCATGATGTTTACAATGGCTTATGTGTATTAAAAAACTTTTACGACAAGCCAAGTGTAATAACCACTAATAAGTACCATGACACTGACCCAAATAACGATCATTTCGAAAATATTTTTGTAGACTCAGAAGATAGAATCTGGTGTACTGATTTTAATAATATCAAATATTTTAACAGGGATGGTACAAAGGGCAAGGTGTTCTTTGTTGATAAAAATCCTGATAAGATAAAGAGATACGTAACTTTTTTGGAGCTGCAAAAGGGCGTGGTCTGGGCGCTTACAAATCGGGGTATGTTTATATGGCAAAAGCAAACAGGTAAGCTTATTCCGCAGTCAAATGCCAAATTAAGAAATCTGGAATATAGAGCCGCATTACAAATCAACAAAGAAGAAGTTCTTTTTAGTACACTAAACGGCAGGCTGATAAAATATAATCTGGTAAGTAAACAGATTAGTGATATGCCTTCATTACCAGATAATAGAACAATAGTTGGAATTGGAAAAGTAACGGTTGGCGGTCAACCTCAAACGTTATTATATTCCGACCAGTCTGTGTACCTGCTAAGTGAAACTGATTTAAAGCCAAAGCTACTTTATAGTACTGAAAGACAGATTATTAATGAGGTAATTGTAAACAACGAAACAAAAATTATTTGGATAGCTACCAATAAAGGGCTTGTAAAGCTGTTTAATCCGTATTCTTCAATAAGCAATGCAATGCTTCCGTTGGACAGCCAAAGACCAGGTAATATGATATTGGATATTGTAGAGCTGCCTAACGGAGAGATTTACACTTGCGGAAGAGACAATGTATTGTGGATTTACAATAAAACATCGGGCTGGCGAAAGTTGATGCTTCCTGAAAAGGATGTTAAATGTGAGAGTTTATCGCTTGCCGGAAATAAAATTTTGGTAAGTACCAATGTAGGTGTCTTTTGTGTTGAAGATGAGAACGTTAAAAAGCTAGTTGCACTTGCACTACCGCCAAAATGGCCAATCAAAAAGAGTATTGTTTATCAGGATAAACAGCTGTGGGTGTTGCCCGCCGGACAACCTGTTCAGGTTTATAAATGGCCATCCTTAGAAAAAGAAAATGGTTTCGTTACCAACGACAATCAGTTTTGGTCAGATAATTTATGGAATGACATTTACATAAATGCTGATGGTAAGATTTGGCTTGTTGGCTGGATGCCCAAAGATTTTGGTCTTGCGATATACAACGAGTCAAAAAAAGCATTTCTAGAGGTAAGTAAGCTGAAGGAAAATGCAGATCATTCTCAGTTTTGTGGTGATTATTATAACCGGATTTCAACAACTACAAATGGTGATGTACTAGTCTCTGGTTATGGTGGTTGGAACTTACTTGATGCAAATGGAGTAATAAAGAAAATGTTAAATACCCAAACCTATGATGTAGCAAATGATAGGGTAGAGGGAATTGCAGAAGATAACAATGGTAAAGTATGGTTTGCTACTGAGGAAGGATTAAATGTTTACAACAATAATACGGACAAGGTTATCAGAATATCGCAAATTGATGGCTTACCTGGCGACGATTTAATTTATGGGTTTAAAAAGCTTAGAAACGGCAACCTTGTTGTTGGCGTAGAAAATGGTTTGTCGTTTATTGATGTAAATAAAATTGTACGGTCGCAGCTGGTTAATAAATTAGAGTTGTGTGGCATTAAAGTTAACGGTAAAACTATTAATACCAATAACCCTGATATTGAGCTTAAAAAAGGGGAAACGGAACTGGAACTGCTGTTTTCTTCGCTTACTTTCATCGACAAACGGAAAATAATATATCGGTATAAGTTTAAGGATGAAACGAAGTGGATTTACCTTGGCAATAAGGCCGAGTTGTCGTTGAGGCATCTTGCCCCGGGTGATTATCACCTGCAAATTGAGGTTGGCGACAATATGGAGAACTGGCAATCCAAAGATCTGGTTGTTAAAGTATATTTACCTGCTCCATTTTATAAAACGCAATGGTTTCTGTTCCTCATGTTTGGGCTAATCATATTGGGGATAGTTTACGTTTACAGATACTTATTTCAACAGCATAAAATAGAAGAACAATACAGACGAAAGCTTAAAGATGCAGAAATGCAGGCCCTCAGGTCGCAAATGAATCCGCATTTTATGTTTAATACCCTTAATTCTATCAACAGCTTTATTATTGAACATAAAATTGAGGAAGCCAGCGAATACCTCACCACATTCTCTAAATTGATGAGGAATATATTGGATAATTCTAAGCACACCGCTATTTCTCTTGACAAGGAACTTGATACTTTAAAGCTTTACCTGAACCTTGAAGCTGCACGATTGGAGCATTGTTTTGATTACAGCATTAAGTTCAATAAGGATATTCATCCCGAATCGTTAAGGGTTCCTCCGTTAATTTTACAGCCCTTTGCAGAGAATGCGATTTGGCATGGATTGAGAAATAAAGACGGAAAGGGGCTTTTAGAGATTATAATTGAACAGACCAACGAAAGTATACTGCATATCACTATAAAAGACAATGGTATTGGTAGGGCTGCCGCTGGATCATTTATGGCTAGCCAGTTTAAACATAAATCTTACGGAGTTGATATTACTTCGAGCAGGTTAAAGTTACTAAGCAGCGATAGTCAAATTGTAACTGAAGATTTATACGATGGGGATAAAGCAGTAGGTACCGCAGTTCATATTTATCTGAACATGATTTGATCGGGATAATAACGAATATCTTATTAAGATAACCAGTTAAGGTTTAGATATTACCGTTCACTAATTATTTTTCGTGTTTTAGAAATTAATGACTTATTTTTAGAATAAAGGACTAATAATTGTAGACCTAAAGTATCTAAATATGAATGCAATCAGAGCTATTATCGTTGATGATGAAAAGCATGGTATCATAACTCTCCAACATTTACTGAGTCAGTGCTGCAAAGAAGTTGAAGTGGTGGCCACTTGTCAGAAAAGTGCTGAGGCTAAAATGATTATCGAAGATAAACAACCGGATATTGTTTTTATGGACATAGAAATGCCGGTAATGAGTGGTTTAGATGTTTTGGAGCAGTTTGATGAGCATAATTTTCAAACCATTTTTACTACTGCTTACGATCAGTATGCAATTGCCGCATTAAGATTAAATGCGCTCGATTATTTATTAAAACCGATTGATAAAACGGAACTAAGAGATGCAATTGATCGGTTTTTAAATAAAGAAACTGTTTCTTCTAAACAGCAGTTTCAAATGGCGAGGCACTTTACACAAACCAGAATTATGGATACACTGGCACTTTCCAGTAGCAAAGGTCTCCATTTTATTAAAATTAAAGATATTGTATATCTGGAAGCCACCAGTTGCTATACCAATATAACTATGCAAGATGCGCAAGTTCATTTGGTAAGTAAAACACTCTCTTCGTTTGAGGAGGCACTAAGTGATCATTCTTTTTTCAGAGCTCACAAGTCATTTATAATAAACCTTGATTATATAAAACACTATATCCGTGGCGAAGGAGGGGAAGTAATCATGACCAATAATACCACCATCAACCTAAGCCGGACTAAAAAACAGGAGTTTCTGAATTTCTTTACTAAGATATAGCTTGATAAGTAATGCCTTTATAAAACGGGCTGCAGAATAATCGATTTAAGGTTAAATAATGCCTTTCCATTAGTATCTGGACTTAGTTTTATGCTGTAAACACCAGGTTTGCTTACTGAAACAATGGCAACAGGATGTTTAATAAATAACAAAGGTTTCCCAGAGTCAAACTCTGATGTTCTTAAGGTTTGAAACTTATATGTTTTATTGTTAAAGCTCATTAAGCCTTCTTGTTTGCTATTTTCTTGAGGGCACGAATATTCCAGCAATATTTTATAATCGCCAGGTTCTGTTACAGAGAACTTAAAGGTTGCTTCATCCTCTGGTTTGCTCATGTTTGTAATACAAGTGGTGTGTTTCCAGTCGCCAAAGTAATGGCTGTAGGTAAGCGATTCTATTTTTGCATTACCTTTTACCTCTGCATTTACGGCATCAATTGTGTTGAAATCGTATTGCAACGAAACCTGTGGCAATGAAGCCGAGTAGCCATCATTAAGCTTGCCGTTAAACTGCACTGCAAGTACAGTATTGTGATCGTTTAAAGATTTGGGCATATCAATAATGATATTATTACCCTGTTTTACCCATTTAACAGGCTGTTTTGTAGCTAGCTGATACACTTTTGTGATGGCTACATTTACACCCGGAATACTTATTTTTCCGTTTCTGGGGTTGTTTAATACATGAAGAAATAATTTGCCCGGAGCAGAAGTTGTTACGCCCCAAGGTTGTGCCGGAATTAACCCATAAGTAGTTCCATAAATACTTTCTCCGTTTGTTTTTAGCCATTTACCTGTTTCTCGTAAGTACTTTACAGAATAAGGAGGGATGTTTCCTTCTCCATCAGGTCCAACGTTTAACATAAGATTACCTCCTTTTGATGCGACAACGGCCAGTAATTGAATGATCTCTTTAGGAGATTTGAAATTCATATCATGAGTAATGTATCCCCATGAGTCGTTGTGAGTGTATATAGACTCCCAGGCGCCTTTAATAGGAGTTGCCGGAACCTCTGAGTCACCGAAGGTACGGTAATCGCCCAGGCCTTGTCCAACACGACTGCTGAATAAACTTTTTGGTTGTAAGGCGTGCATGCTGTCAACCAGGTCCTGTGTTTGTTTTTTGTTTAACCCACCCGGCATATCAAACCAAACAATACCCAGATTTCCGTAATTGGTTAGCAATTCTTTTAGCTGTGGAATTGACTTTTCTTTATAATATTTTAGGTAATCTTTTTTCGATTCATCAAAATCCCAGTTATTGCCACCACCATTAGGTTCATGCCAGTCCAAAAATTGAGAGTAGTAAAAGCCAAACTGTATACCTCTTTTTCTTGTGGCTTCTGAGAGTGCTTTCATCGGGTCTTTCCCATAGGGAGAAGCTTTTACGATATTAAAATCGCTTACTTTTGAGTCGTACATTGCAAAACCCTCATGGTGTTTTGCAGTAATAACCATGTATTTAATGCCGGCATCTTTTGCCAGATCGGCCCATTCATCAGCATTAAATTTTACGGGATTAAATTCTGTAGCAACCTTTGCATAATCGGTAGCCGAAACCTTTGCCTGATACATTAACCATTCGCCGCTGCCATAATAATCTTTTCCATTCCATTCTCCGCCAAGTTTAGAATATAAACCCCAGTGGATAAACATCCCGAATTTCGCTTCTTTAAACCATTTTGTATTAGGGTTCTCCTTTTCATTGGCCTGTTTGTCCCACCTTTCAATGTCTTGTGCTACAGATGTGGTAAATGTTAAAACAGATAGGATGCCTGAAGTGATAATTGCCTTTACAGTTTTCATGGATGCTTCAATTTTAAAAATGGTTTAGTATTTGGTTAATGGATAGCTAATTTAAGCGTTATAGGTTACGAATATTGTTTATTAATGGCTATTGATTAAACAATTTTGGCTTAAGGGTTATCATTACAGTTATTATTGCTTTTTTCGTAACTTGGTACTTGAGTAAACACAGACGATAAAACTGAACTTATATGGAACAAATTAATGCTAAAAGGGGTAATTGGTTGGTTATAGCAGGCGTTATTGGAGTTTGGTTTGCGCTTGTTGCACAATTTTACCTAACCACTCAAAATGCTCTTGTTCCTGTTGATGAGTCAGTTATCAGGTATTTCAGTTTCTTTACAGTTTTAACAAATATTATTGTAGCAGTATGTTTCACTGCGCTTTTGTTTAAAAAAGAGGGGAGTAGTTTCTTTACAAAGCCTGGTACACTTACAGCTACAGCTGTTTACATTAGTGTGGTGGCTATAATTTATAATTTAATATTAAGATTTACATGGGAGCCTAAAGGCTTGCAAATGGTGGTTGATGAGTTGCTGCATGCAATTGTGCCACTAATTTTTGTGGTGTATTGGTTAATGTATGTACCCAAAAATACATTGAAGTGGAGAGACACTTTTAGCTGGCTTATTTACCCATTTATTTACTTGATGTTTATTTTATTTAGAGGATCAGTATCCGGATTTTACCCTTATCCTTTTGTAGATGTGGCAAAATACGGATACGAAACTGTTTTTGTAAACTGCGTTTATGTAATGCTTGTGTTTCTAGGGCTGTCTTTTTTATCTGTATGGATAGGGAGCAAAGCGAGATAACCAGTATCTCGCATTTTTCTGTTACTTGGTAATTAAGCCTCTATATTTTTGCATCGCAGCAATATTTGGGTCATGACCACGGAAATCTTTAAACATTTTGCCATAATCTTCGGTATTACCTCTTGAAAGAATCATATCACGAAAGCGCTGTCCATTAGCTAAGGTTAAGCCACCATTCTCTTCGAACCAGGAGAAAGCATCATGATCTAACATTTCCGTCCATAGGTAAGCGTAGTAGCCTGCTGCATAACCATTTCCCCATATGTGCAAAAAGTAGCTTGAGCGATAGCGAGAAGGCACGTAAGATAAATCAAGGTGTGTTTTTTGCAAGGCTGAAATTTCAAATTTGTCGGCATCCTGTATTGGATCTGTGGCAGCTAGCTTATGCCATTGCATATCAAGTGCAGCTGCGGCAAGGATTTCGGTTAACGCATAGCCCTGGTTAAATGTACCTGCTTTTTTGATTTTATCAACCAATGCTTGCGGCATAGGCTCGCCAGTTTTATAATGAACCGCGTAATTTTTAAATACCATAGGGTTCAGTGCCCAATGCTCATTAAACTGCGAAGGGAATTCAACAAAATCACGAGCTACATTAGTGCCCGATAAAGTTGGATACTGCTGACTAGCAAAGAAACCATGTAGCGCGTGACCAAATTCATGGAACATAGTAGTTACATCATCAAAGCTGATTAATGCAGGTTCACCGTCTGCAGGCTTAGTAAAGTTACAAACATTAAAAATTACTGGTTTTGTACCTAACAATTTAGATTGGCCGACCATATTGTCCATCCAGGCACCACCAGATTTGTTGTCACGTTTAAAATAATCGCAGTAAAATAAGCCTATGGTAGTTTTGTCTTTATCAAATAGCTCATACACTTTAACGTCTTTATGATATACCGGAAGATCTGTGCGTTCTTTAAAAGTTATTCCATAAAGTTGTGTGGCGGCATAGAATACGCCATTTGTAAGTACTTTGTTTAACTCAAAATAAGGCTTGATCTGATTTTCATCCAGGTCGTATTTTGCTTTACGAACTTGCTCTGCATAATAATTCCAGTCGTATGCTTCCACTTTAAATCCACCTTTTTGCTGGTCAATTACTGCTTGGATATCAGCTGCTTCAATCTTAGCTTTTGCAGTGGCAGATGGCACAAGCTTATCAAAAAAGGTTTCTACTGCTGCAGGAGTTTTAGCCATTTGATCCTGCAATTTCCATGTTGCATAATTAGGGAAGCCCATAAGTTTGGCTTTCTCTGCACGGATTTTCGCTATTTCAACAATTGCTTTTCTGGTATCATTTGCATCATTGCGTTCTGCGCGATTCCATGATACGTCAAATAGTTTTTGTCGGGTAGCACGGTTTGAAAGCATTTGTAAAGAAGGCTGCTGTGTAGTGTTTTGCAATGGCAACATCCATTTACCCTCTAGTTTGTTTGCTTTTGCGGCCTGGGCAGCGGCGGCAAGTTCGCCTTCAGATAGCCCTGCAAGTTCCGATTTATCATTAACTACTAAAGCACCAGCTTTGGCAGCTGCAAGCAGCTGATTTGAGAATTTTGCACTTAAAGATGCTTCCTCACCATTCAGTTTTTTAAGGTTTGTTTTATCAGCATCTGAAAGTTTGGCGCCAGCTAAAACAAATGTTTGATATTGATATTCTATTAACCGTTTCGATTCAGGGTCTAATTTTAATTGATCTCTTGTATTATAAATTGACTCTATTCTTTTAAATAAGGCGGAGTTTAGTAGGATTGCATCTTGATGAGCTGCAAGTTTAGGCGCAATCTCTTCTTGTAATTTCTGCAGGTCATCGTTTGTATTTGCACCGGTGAGCAAGCCAAATATCCTGTTCACTCTTGTCAGCATTTCGCCTGATTTCTCCATTGCCACAAGCGTGTTTTCGAATGTTGGCGCTTCGGTATTGTTTGCAATTTTAAGAATCTCTTCTAAATGGATTTTCATTCCTTCTTCAAATGCAGGTCTAAAATCGGCATCTTTTATCTGATTAAAATCTGGAGCCTGATAAGGCAATTTGCTTTGACTAAGAAAAGGATTTGATGGAGATAGAGCTGTATCGTTAGCTGTAGATTTTTTGTCGTTATTTTGACAAGAGGTTAGAATTGCAAGCATCGCAACCAAAGGAACCTTTAAAGATGTTTTCATGCAGTTTTTTTATTTGTTGATCTAATGTACGTAAAATCATTAGTGTTTTAATTGCATTTGGTATCTGTTAAGGTGTTCAAAAGGAGTAATTTTTTCCTTTTTTAATTTTTTTTGGGTCCTTAAGATTGGTCGGCCTTTCTACTGATATTGTTCGCCCTTTGTTCGACTGTGGTCGAACGAGGTCCGAACAAGGTGCGTTTAAAGGTGGTGCGAGGGCCGACTATATTTTAGGTCGAAAAAGCAATATTTTTCTGATTCAAAACTAAAACAATAAGAATTTAGTTAAGTAGCAGTATCAATTTAATTTAGAGCCAAATTCTACCGATTTGAATAATTGAATATAAGGAAAAATATAAATGCAGGGCTACATCTGGTGCGTTTTTCGGCGCAATTCGACGTAATTCTACGCAATAAGTCGTTTTGAACGTTTTATATGACACTAAAATGGTAATAAGCGAGAAGTTTCAATAAGGAGGCAAAAAAATAAGCCCCTGTATCAATGACACAGGGGCTTATTTTGTAAAAACTAGTATTAGTTACTTTTTAAATTCTTTTAAATCAACAATTCTATCATTGTCGTTAGGAATTAAAAAGGAGATACCATCTTTAGTTCTATCCCATTTAAAATTTTGCGTTACCCAGGCAAATAGTTCATTACCAGTTGCTGTAGGGATAGTTTTTAAAGGTTGATTGTATGTTTTTCCTGTAGGGTAGTGAACCTGAAAAAATGACTTAGCACATAAGAATGCAAGTGTTTGCTTATCAGGAGATTTTACCATGAAATCACCTTGGATTCTTTCATCTTCATTTTGTCTTTTGATTAAGAAAACCTTAGCATTAACATTGGTAACAAAGAAGTCGTTGTTAACAACATATCCATCTCTTCCAACTTTAGTAATTCCTTTGGTGTATTTTTTATCTTCTGCACCTTTAGATGCTCTGTAAAGGCTAATTACTTCTGGTTTTTTATCATTAATTGTAATTAGATAAACCGGAGCCTGAAGACCTGAGTTGTCTGCAATTTGCACTAACAAAGTAGTTTTTTGAGTGTTTACATATTCTGCCGAAGAGAATTTGCCATTTGCAGAGGCTTTATCATCAGGGTTTGTTTGGATTTGAATAACCGTATCCATGTATTTTACATTAAATAATTCTGTAGCCTCTTTTTTATCGCCTACGGCATTAATAAGAGCCAAAGTATCACCTCTGGTTTCAGGATTGTAGTTAAACTTTTCTGTAGCGGTTAATACTCTAGGAGTGTAAGTCGCAGCGTTTTCTTTGTTGCCTTGGCAAGCAGTGAAAACAACGGATGCTAAAAGGGCGTAAAAAATACTTTTCATAAAATTTTGAGATAAAAGGAATATTTGGTTAAAACAAAGTTAAATTCTGACATTAAATATCCAAATATAACTTGGTAACATTGATATGAATAAAATATTTTTATATTAAATTTAATCTGATGATGTTTTGAAAAAAGATATCGATAGCGTTAAAAGTATCAATTATCTTATTTCTTTCTTTGGAGCAAATGCCTTAATTCCTTGTTAGTTGGATTATCAATGTTTAAATCTTGAGTAATAAAATGAACGAAAACAAACCGAACATAATAGTTGAGGGGATGCTGCCTGTTAACTGGCCATCAGTAGTGGACATATATGTACAAGGATTTTCTACAAAAAAGGCTACATTTCAGACAGAGGCCCCTACTTGGGAGGAATGGAATAAGAGCCATTCAGAAGGTCTCCGGTTCGTAGCAATAAAAAATGAGATCATAACCGGTTGGGCAGCACTTAGTCCAGTTTCTTCAAGAGCCGTGTATGCTGGTGTTATGGAAGTAAGCGTTTATGTTCATGAGGATTATAGAGGAATGGGGATTGGAAATGTGCTACTAGAGCGACTGATTACTGAGAGTGAGACAAAGAATATTTGGACACTTCAATCAGGCATTTTTCCTGAAAATCTTGGCAGTATCGCATTACATGAGAAATTTGGGTTTAGAAAAATCGGCTACAGGGAAAAGATAGGCAAGATGTACGGAGTTTGGCGAGATACTGTGTTGATGGAAAGAAGAAGTAAAACAGTAGGTTTATGAGATATCAAATTTCAAAATGTTATATATTTATTATGTAGATAACTTTATATGAAATCAGATCTTGAAGAACTAATTGATGCATATGAAATAGAGAAAGCAGAACTCGAAAAACAGATTTCAGGATATGTTGAGGAAGGAGACTATATTTATGCTCATTATCATAATAAAGCGTTGAGAAAAATCAATAAAACACTCGATATCCTTAAAGGCATACAAAATCCATTTTACAGGCTCATTTCAGAAGAAAAAAACATAGCGAAAAATATCAGCAAGATGTTGACCAGTGAAGAATATAAAAAATATTTCGATCTATTGGGAGCAGATCATTTTGCAGACCGGCTTCGTGAAGGCGAAAACAAAATCACGGAATGGAAGCGGATTGCTATTAGTCCAATATACGATAGTCAGGAGATTGACAATGCGCTGTTTGATTTGGTTAAGGGGGTTCTTAATGGTTTTAACCTGTATTTTAAATCCAGACCAGATATATTCGCCAGATTTACATTAAAAGGCCACATCATTGAAATTACATTGTTATATGATGAAGATGCTTATTATGATTATGGAGGGGTTTTTTGGGATGGCAAAGAGATTAGTGCTTTGGGATTCATTCTTGAAGAAGAGCAATGGGTATACCTCTATCATTTTGATCAGTTTAAAGATGCATTGGAGATCAAAATCCTACTTGCCCGTTTAATTTATGATGTGTTCAATTACGACCGAAGATTTGACTCAGCAAGGATCGTATATGATTAATCCATTAATAGAATTTCCAGTGCATCCTCACTCACAAAAGTTGTGGCTTAGACTCAATTTGAGGTTGTTGGAATATACACGAAGACCATTCAGAAAATGATTAAAACAACTATTGAACTTGTATATCAAACTCTGTTTAATTTCTTTGTTAAGAGAGACGGCTATAATTCTTTGACCCACATATTGGCATCTTTGCTCACTCTTGGTGTTTTTTTCCTTATTACAACAAATGTACTGCTTGTAATAAATATCTTTTCGAATGATGCTATATCATTTCCACAAAATAAAGGTTTAGTGTGGTTCATTAGTTTAATAGTAGGAGGGCTAAATTATTTTTTTCTTTTCAGTATACTAAAAATAGAAAAGGAGGGAAGTGGAGAAAATAAAGTATTCAATATTGATTCAAAAAAGTCAAATGGGATATTAAGAATACTTACTGTCTTAGCAATATGCTGGTGTTTATCAGCCGTAATTGAAATCATTTTCTGAGTTGTTGCTTCCTCATTAATAAAAGAAATACATAGATTGTGAGGTTGGATAGAAATAAACGGGATGTCTTCTTCTTTAGTTATGTAGAGATGGAAAAGGTTAACCAAAGTATTTAAATTAAATTGTCCTCATCCGGTTCATATGCAATTATATCACCTGGTTGACATTCTAAGGCTTTACAGATAACTTCAAGTGTACTTAGACGTATAGCTTTAGCCTTTCCCTGTTTTAATATTGATAAATTAGATAAAGTTATGCCTACTTGTTCAGATAATGTATTTAATGACATCTTTCTTTTTGCCATCATTACATCTAAGTTAATCACAATCCCCATAGTTATATCGTTAATTGCTTTTCCTCTTCAAGAGAAAGCCCTATTTTAAATATTTCTGCAACGATGATCAACATGATCCCCATTAGAGCATAGCTTACACTAAAATTATAGGTGAGATCCATATGCCCCCATTTCAAATTGGAACTTAAAATTAAATTCACTAGAACTGTATACAACCATTGAACTACGGAATAGGCAATCAATACTATAGCTATATTCCTAATTCTATTGATGTTTAATGCATTAAATGGCAAGTTCTTCTTGAAGTTTGAGAAAATAACCTTTAATTGATAAGTAATGATGTTGATAGAAGCAAAAATAAGCCCGTACCCAAGCAATAACAGTATTATATTAGGACTGTTAGCTTGAATTTGTAAGGATAAGACACCATCAGTTGTATTTATGTGACCACCGGGAAAATTACCGCTTATAGAGCGAACTGTACTTATTGTGGTTTCAGAGAAGGTGACCGGAAGTTGCAAAACATATCCACCTCTAATATGTCCGGCTACTGCCAATAATACTAGGAAACCGGCTGCCACCGCCCATTCAATCCACCAAACTACATTGAGAGTTATTGCAATAACTGCTGATAAAGATTTGTTTCCAAATGTTTTCATAATGCGTTTATATTTACAGACAATAATAATAAATATTTATTGTTTATCAATAAATATTTATTATTATTTAGAGGCGCAGCCTCTGCAGGTATATCGTGAGTTCTTAAATGAGGGCTTTCGCTCTTTTGATGCTTGCAAAGAGAATGGGGAATTATTAATTATTAATTATTTCGTTAATTTGTTAGGAGGGATATTATAGTATTCAAATTGAAATGGAGAAGTTAAAAATTGTATTCACCTTGCTATCCATTACAATTACAATTGGACTCGGCTTATATTGGATTGGTGTGAATGCTGAAAAAGAACAGATTGAGACATCAGAACTGATAAAGGAAGGTTTCGGAGAATCTAAAGGCATCATTACAAGTATTAAATATTATAAAGGTCGTAGCCTAAGAGTAAAATATACGCTTAATAATAAGGTGTATGAATATTCCGGCGGTTGGGATCATAATCCAAAAAGATTAGATGTCGAAGATTCAATTAGCTTCAAGTACTCAATAAAAAGACCCGAAGTCCTTATCACTGAATTGGAATATGAATATGAAAACTACTAATTCTATACTATTAGTTGCATTTAGAGATTGGACTTTAACAGTTGATCGTGAAGTTACGAAAGCAACCTATGCTTCTGTCGTTAATGGTAGTGCTGAAGATTGTAAATGCCCTGAATGTTTGAATTACATTCAGGGTAGAGATAAGGCATTTCCCGATGAAATAAAATCCTTATTCGATATGTTGGGGGTGGACTACAGAAAGGAAAGCGAAGTATGGCGAATGTATAAGCATAAAGATGGACTACATATCTACAGTGGATTCTTTCACTTCAAAGGGAGTTTTGAAGGTCGGGATTGTTTTGTTACGGCTGATGGCAGGAATGGTACATTTTCTATGACCGATATAAACGAATCCTTTAGTATTGGTTTTAGGATTGTCAGTGATCTAGCGTACTTTAAAGACTACGAGAACCTTGTGCAGGTGGAGTTTGAAGTAAAAATACCGTGGACGATCGATGAGAAGCTAGAGTGCGATTGGTAGATTTTCAATTGTAATATCCGAACTTTCCTCTCAATTAACTATCGTTTTACCACCATAAATTTATACAAGGCAATATTAGCTTATAATTATCGACGAAAGAGTATGAAGAAGATTAACTCTATATTGCCTGAGTGGATAGCTACACATGCCTCATTAGGGGATCATGTTGAGCTAGATAATGATGTTGTGTATACTCCAAATGAAAGACTATGGTATCTGCTAACTTTGTTTTGTCCTTTGATATTTGAAAATTATGCAGTAGTCTTTCATCCATTTTGGATTAAGAGTGAAAAGTGTTTATCTCATGATTGTTTTCAATCGAATGACAAAGAGGTAGATTACAAAGCAATCACTTGGCCTAATTTCTTCAAGTTATACAAAGAGCAATTCGATTTACATAGTGCAATCCTAGTGCAAGAACGTATCAGGTTATTGCTATTGAAGGATCAACAGTGGCCATCGCATATTTCTTTTCCGGCGGACGGGGATATGGAAAACACACAGGTACAGAGAATTAGGGACGCAATTCTTAATCTGTATGGTGATATAGAAGTGAACTATTATTATTGTCTATTAAAGACGTCGGACTGGTTTGGTAATGAGATTTTATATAGAGGGAAATTATCAGAGCTAGAAGAACTTTGGAATCAGGAGGATATTAGAGAAAACCCCTCAGCCATATTCCCTGATACAAAAGAATGGTGTATTATTTCTAATTATGATTCGGATGTAACTTACATTGGAGGATCACAAGCATTACTTGGAAAACTAACTTCACTAGTGGGGTGTGATATTTATAAAATTGAACCGAAATTAAGTAACTAATTGGCATTCACACAAAATAAGTCCTAAATCCATTAATTTATTTACGTTCAGCTAGCCTTCCCTTACTCATCATTTAGATTTTGGGAAATAAGTGTATATTACATTATCTAAATCGCGCAAAATGAATAGACTATTAAAAATCCGAAAGAATCATTGTTAAGATCATGCTTGATTAAACGTTAAACCTGAATAGAAATGCCTTCACTTTTGATCTATAAATAACTATGAATAAAGTAATAATAATCAATCTTCTTTGCTTATTCAGCTTTTTGCTCTTGCTGCCCTTTAAGGAGCCTAAAGATATTACTATAGGTACACCTAAAATAGAAGCAGGTACAGCTAATATTAACGGCAAAATTAGCAGTCCAAATGAAACACATAAGAATAATGGTTCTGTGGAGATTTTCGTTCCACATCCAATTTCGGGTGAGATCTCTAAATATAAAACTGTTATTGACGAATCAGGTAAATTCTCTATAGTCGTTGATGTGGAAACAGATATTTCGCTAATTGGCTTATATACTAGTCTAAAGCCATATAATTCTCTTCTTGTCAAAGTGAAAAGCGGAGAAGTAACTAATATCGATATCACTTACAACCAGAACCTTGATATTGAAGACGTGCAGACTGAGCCGGAAATGGATAAATATCAAATGATGCGAAGCTTGGCAATCATAAATCAAATGTTAGGTGTTTATGATGCAGTACCTGAACCACAGGTATCCCTTTACAACAAGAGTCCTGAAGCCTTTCTAAACCATGTCAACACTAGGGTATCCGTGAAATTGGAAATCTTAAATAAGGATTCATTACTATCAAGAGAAATAAAAGAAATTCTGGCTAAAGATTTTCGGATATGGAATTACAGGATGCGTGCCTTCAATTACGAAAGGTCGATGAAATTTAATTACAGGAATATAGTTAAGGATACTACTGCAATGCCTAAGATGCAAAAGATTGATAAATCCTATTTTGGATTTTTGAAAGATTTCGATCTTAATAACCCTCAATATCTGATTTGTTCAAGTTTCATGGATTTTCAAAAAGAAATTTTAAAGAATGGTACATTAGCGATACCCAAAATTGCTGAACGTGATGTTCCGTCCTGGATGGCTAGTGTGAAAGCTATCTTATCGAATTTAGTTGGATTTAAAGATGGTCAATACTACGATATTTTAGCTGCCAATGCTTATGGCAGACAACTGAATGAAGAAGTAACTCCGCTTACAGAAAAGCAAAAAAAGAATATATCAGATTATTGGAAAGAAGGAGAGATTGCAAAAATACTATTGCGGAAAAACCGACAGGTTGTTGAATTAGACAATGCTAAATCATCCGCTGGCCAGACTAGGAAACAATAACCCTAAAGAACTCCTTGATTAAAGCAAACCGGAGGATTAAGAGATATTAATGCAATATTAGGGACTTTAATAGGATTTTTTTGCGCATTCGGCTTTATCGGTATAAACCCAGATTATAGAAAAAGTGTAGGTTGCGTTATCCAAAATCTGTATTTGCCCCATCCTTAAGTAATAGATTAAGGATACTAAGGTTATAAACGGTTGAAATGTAAAACGGTATGATGAGTAATCAGGTAAATGAAAATTTGATAGAAACAAAGAAAGGGATGTCGCATCCACGCACATCCCTTTTCTAACCAAATATAAACCTGTATGAACGGGTTTTACTTTAAGTTTCCGTAGTACTCTACGAATTTAGCTAATGCATTAGAATAGCCCCATTCGTTATCATACCAAGAAACCACTTTAACGAAGTTATCATTCAATGAAATACCAGCTTTTGCATCAAAAATTGAAGCATGCTCATCGCCGATAAAGTCAGTAGAAACTACTTCGTCTTCAGTATATGCTAATACGCCTTTTAACTCACCTTCAGAGGCAGCTTTCATGGCTTTTTTTACGTCTTCGTAAGTTGCTGGTTTTTCCAAACGTACAGTAAGATCGACAACAGAAACGTCGGCTACAGGAACGCGGAAAGACATACCAGTTAATTTACCTTTTAATTCAGGAAGCACCAAGCCTACAGCTTTAGCAGCACCTGTTGATGAAGGGATGATGTTAGAGAAACCACCACGTCCACCTCTCCAGTCTTTAGCTGAAGGGCTATCAACTGTTTTTTGAGTTGCAGTTACAGCGTGAATAGTACTCATTAAACCTTCAACGATACCAAAGTTATCATTTAATACTTTAGCGATTGGTGCTAAGCAGTTAGTAGTACAAGATGCATTTGAAACGATAGTTTGATCTGCAGTTAATTTATGATGATTAACACCCATTACGTAAGTAGGGGTATCGTCTTTTGCCGGAGCTGAGAATACTACTCTTTTTGCACCTGCAGCAAGGTGTTTTGCACCATCTGCTTGAGTTAAGAATAAACCAGTTGATTCGATAACAGTTTCAACACCAACTTCATCCCATTTTAAGTTTGCAGGATCTCTTTCTGCAGTGATGCGGATAGTTTTTCCGTTTACAACAAGATTACCATTTTCTACAGCGATAGTGCCATCAAAACGACCATGTGTAGAATCATATTTCAACATATAAGCCATGTAATCTGGATCAACTAAGTCATTGATTGCAACGATATCTAATCCTCTTTTTAAAGCAGCTCTAAAAACAAGTCTGCCGATACGGCCAAAGCCGTTTATTCCAATTTTGCTCATCTTATTAATTTGAATAGTAGTTTAGTAAATTATATATTGGTTCTTTAGTTATTGATGTTATTGTTAATCCATGTTTTGCAGCAATAGCACGTAGCTGCTCCTGAAACGTTCCTGCAACAAGACCTACAAAATGTATTTCTTTTCCAGGGTGTAATTCTATAGTTGGTAGTAAATAGATTTTAAAATAACTTTCAAACGCATTATCTATCAACTCTAGTATATATTTATGGTTGCGATGTTCAAGGAAGAAATCAAAGAAAGAACTGAAAAACTGCTGAGCCATCGGTTTTTTATACACTCGCTCAAGTATTTGCGGTCTGTCCAGATTATATTTAACCTCAAACTCACTTTGTAAATCTTTTGGTAATTTTTCTTGAAGAAAGCTCTTTACAAGAGTTTTTCCAAGGAAAGTTGCTGAGCCCTCATCGCCAAGGATAAATCCAAGACCAAAGTTGTTTTTCTCAGGACTTTTACCATCAAAATACGCACAGTTAGCTCCACTGCCTAAAATGCCGACAATGCCACTATTATTGTAACAAGCAGATATTGCTGCTCCATACAAATCATCCTTAACTGTAATTTTGCTGAACTTAAAGAAAAGACCTAGGGTTTCTGCCAATTCGTTTCTTCTTTCTACTGAAGAAGCACCGGCAGCAAACACATAAATTTTCTTTATGCTTTCGGCATGATTGATTAAGGTCGATTTTTTATTTAAAAACTGCAGTATTGCTTTCTGGTCATTAAAACAAGGATTAATTCCGGGCATAGTGCACTCAGCGATGGTTTTACCATCACGTGCAATTTTCCAAAATGCTGTTTTTGATCCGCTATAAACTACTGCAATCATTTTATTATATTGATAAGACTTTAGTCATTTCCAATAAATCATTCTCCAATTTAAAGCTGTGCTTTGTAAGCGCATCTTCAATTGAGGTTGTATGTATCTCGTTACCGCGTAAACCAACCATTTGCATGGTACTTCCTTTCAGAATTTCATTTACTGCTGCAAAGCCTAACCTACTTCCAAGTATCCTGTCAAAACTACTCGGACTGCCTCCGCGTTGAAGGTGGCCTAAGATAGTTACTTTTGTATCATAGTGGTTAAACCTTTCCTTAACTTTTTTGGCGATGTCATATGCTCCACCATCTTTATGTCCTTCAGAAACAATAACTATGCTCGAAGATTTTTTAGTAGATGCACCTGATTCCAGTTGCGCTACCAATTCATCAACACTGGTTTCTCTTTCTGGCAACAAAACAGCTTCCGCTCCACTGGCAATCGCACTTCTTAAAGCGATACATCCTGAATCTCTACCCATTACTTCGATAAAGAACAACCTGTCGTGTGAGTCGGCTGTATCTCTGATCTTGTCAATGGCTTCAATAACTGTGTTTATCGCGGTATCATATCCTAAAGTGAAATCTGATCCTGATAAATCGTTATCAATAGTTCCAGGAATACCTATAACTTTTACGCCATGTTTTTTTGCAAACCGTTGAGCTCCTGTAAAGGTTCCGTCTCCTCCGATTACAATTAATCCATCTATGTCTCTTGCTTTTAAATTTGCAAAAGCTATGTCAAGTCCTTCTTCAGTTTTGAATTCCAGACAACGTGCTGTTTTTAATATCGTTCCTCCGAGGTGGATAATGTTACTTACGGATCTTGCATCCATCGGATTAATATTGTTATTTATTAACCCCTGGTATCCCTGCAAAACTCCAAACATATTTATACCATTGTATATTCCGGTTCTTACTACAGCTCTAATACAAGCGTTCATTCCCGGAGCATCTCCTCCAGATGTCAATACAGCGATATTTTTGATATTTGGTCTCATGATTTATTATACGAATATAGGGTGTATTTTTTACACTAAGTAATTATTTTTTATTTTTCTGTGTAATTTGGGGACAAGTATATTTATTTGCTTTAATATTTAAAAATTTAATATATTGAAACAGAACTATAAACATGCAGTTTGTACCCACTTTCAAAGGAATGGAAAAAAAGTAAAATAGAAGCATATTTATTGTTTTACTTAAACGTTTTATTAGGAAAGTGGCTTGTTTGAAAATAAATTGGAGGCTAAACGCACATATGTTGCTAAATTGGGATTCTTACCTATCTTTATGAAAAAAATGAAACCGCCTTTAATTATATTTAGAGGTATAGTATAACGAATAATTAGCGTAATTAATATTTAATATTTTGAAAGAAATCTTACCAAAGTTTGATTCCACTTTTTCCATCGACTGTGTTGTATTCGGATTCGATGAGGGAGAGTTGAAGATTCTTCTGATCGAAAGAAATGAAGAGCCATTTAAAGACTGGTGGGCCTTGCCGGGTAATATTGTTGGAGAAGTTGAGAGTTTAGATCAATCGGCCTCCAGAATTTTGAACGAACTCACCGGACTAAGTAATATTTATATGGAACAATACTACACCTTCGGTGATGTTAACCGACATCCACAGGGAAGGGTAGTGAGTATAGCCTATTATGCATTACTGCGTTTAGGTGGTGATAAAGCAGTAAAACCGATTAGTACATATGCTAAACAGGCACATTGGATTAATGTAAAGGATTTGCCAAGACTGGCATTTGACCATCAGCAGATTTTTGATAAAGGTCTTGAAAAGATCAAACGTCGTATTAAACATCAGCCTATAGCATTTGAACTTTTACCAGAGAAGTTTACACTAACCCAGTTGCAAAATGTGTATGAAATTATCTTAAACAAGAAGCTGGATAAAAGGAACTTTAGAAAGAAGATGTTGAGTTTTGGAGTATTGAGAGATCTTCAGGAAAAACAACAGGGGGTATCTTTCAGAGCTGCCACATTGTATAAGTTTGATAAGAGAAAATATGCGAAATTGTTTGAAAAGGAAATCTCCTTTTAAACACTAAGCACATAAAAAAAGCTCCTAAATATTTAGGAGCTTTTTTTATGTGCTTATTTATGATTGTTATTTGTTAGCTACCTGTAAATGGTAATCAACAAGATCATCTATTGGTGAGCGGATAATTTTACCAACACCCATTTCATATCTATCTGCAACAATACTTAATATATCTCTAAAGCTATAACCTACAGAACCTACACAGTTTAATGTGTGTTCTTTGTAGTTAGGATAGTGAATTACAAGGTTTTCAAAGAATGCAGTAAATGCATACTCAACAGTTGAGAAAGTATAGTCCTCATAATTGTCTTTGAAGTCATATAAAAACTTACTAAAGCCAGCGCAGAAGCGGTTAGGCAATGGTTTGTTATAGATATGATCAAAAATATCTTCGTTGGTTAATGCAAAGTTATCATAGAAACTTTCTCTAAGTCCTTTTGGCATATAACCTTTCATGTAATCTGAAAGAATTCTTTTTCCGATGAAACAACCACTTCCTTCATCACCTAAGAAATATCCTAGTGAATCGATGTTTAAAGTGATGTCTTTTCCATCATATAAACAAGAGTTTGTTCCTGTTCCTAAAATTGCAGCGAAACCAGGTTCATCACCTAATAAAGCTCTGCATGAAGCTAATAAATCGTGACCAATGTTGATCTCGGCATTTGGAAATACCTGTTTCATTGCATCAGCAACAATTTTACGTTTGGCGTCTGTTGAACAGCCCGCTCCATAATAATTTACCTCTTTCAACTTGTCAGTTTCCAAGTGATCAGGTAGTGTTTTTCTTAATGACTCTACTATGTACTCTGTGCTCGAAAAGTACGGGTTATAGCCCTCTGTATTAAAATGAATTTTTCTACCAGCCTCATTAATTAAACACCAATTGGTTTTAGTTGAACCACCATCTGCAATAACTATCATCTTAATTTGATTTTTTCGGGATAAAAGTAAATAATCCTACAACTTTTGTATGGTTTTTTTTCATAAATTTAATTTTCTAGTTTCGGTTAGTTTTTAATTTTCTGCCTTTAAGTACTTAAAAACAGTGTTTTTTCTAATTTTGCTCGTGATTTTTAGATTACCATATTGTTAAATAAACACTAAGGCTAAAATACACTTGTTATTTTAAAATCCAAATTATAAAATTTTCTCCTTTTATCAACCAAGATTGCAATCGCTATTATACTGGTTTTTTGATGAAAAACATACAATTTAAACATTTAAAGATGGAGATAATTCTTTTTTTTACTAAAAGCACTGTTTTATATAGTATTTTGTAATATTATCGTTCTTAATTCCATTAAGAACTAAATGTAAATTTTGTATTCAGTAAAAATTAATATGGCAATAAAAGTCGATTTTAGAAGTGATACAGTAACAAAGCCTACACCCGAAATGAGATCTGCAATGATGAGTGCAAGAGTAGGGGATGATGTTTTTGGTGAAGATGAAACGGTTAATGAGCTGGAGAGTAAGCTGGCAGTTATGTTTAATATGGAGGCCGGCCTATTTTGCCCTTCTGGTACAATGACCAATCAGATCGCGATTAAGTGCTTTACACAACCAATGGATGAGGTGATTTGCGATCAGACATCTCATGTTTATCGTTATGAGGGTGGTGGTATTGCTTATCACTCTATGGCTTCAGTACGACTTTTATATGGCGAACGAGGGATATTGACCCCGGAGCTGATAGAGCCTGAAATTAATGAAGACAACATTCATTATCCGAATTCAACTTTGGTAGTTTTAGAGAATACGGTAAATAAGGGTGGAGGAATAGCTTATACATTGGATCAGATTGAACCAATTCATACTTTATGTAACATTAAAGGATTAAAGCTTCACCTGGATGGTGCCAGAATATTTAATGCTTTGGTTGCTACAGGTGATCATGCAAAAGATTATGGTAAATACTTTGATGGAATATCCATTTGTTTATCAAAAGGGCTTGGAGCACCGGTAGGCTCTGTACTACTTGGTTCAAAAGAGACGATTAATAAAGCTAGGAAAATTCGTAAGGCATTTGGCGGCGGAATGAGACAGGCAGGCTTTTTAGCAGCAGCAGGGATTTATGCATTAGATCATCATATAGCTCGATTAGCAGCCGACCATCGGCATGCTGCAGCATTGGCAGAGGCTTTAGGGCAGGTTAATTACGTATCTTCTGTAATGCCGGTTCAAACAAATATTGTTTTATTTGATGTTGCAGCAGGCTTTAGAGCCAATGATATTGTTCATCATTTGGCTGAAAAAGGTATTGCTTGTAATACCACGGGCCCGAATACAATCAGAATGGTTACTCATTTAGATGTTTCTTCGGAAATGATTGACATGGCTATCGAAAACATAATACATTTGCATCCAACAGCCCATAAATAACTTTACTAATGAATAAAATTCTTGTAGCCAATAGGGGTGAAATCGCTTTGCGCATTATGCGTTCGGCTCGTGAAATGGGAATAAAAACAGTTGCTGTATATTCTGAAGCTGATAGAGAAGCATTGCATGTACTTTATGCTGATGAGGCAATTTGTATTGGCCCGGCTCCATCTAATCAATCTTATTTAGTAGGACAAAAAATTATTGATGCTTGTAAAGTTACCGGTGCAGAAGCAATACATCCGGGTTATGGGTTCTTATCTGAGAATGCCGGCTTTGCGAGGTTGGTTAAAGAGTCGGGATTAACACTGATTGGGCCAACTCCTGAGGCTATGGAAATTATGGGGAATAAGTTGTCGGCCAAAGCCGCTGCTTTGAAATATAATATCCCTATGGTTCCCGGAACTGAAGAAGCCATTACCGATGTTGAAGAAGCTAAGAGAAGAGCGGTTGAAGTTGGTTTCCCTATTTTAATTAAGGCTGCCGCCGGTGGTGGCGGTAAAGGTATGAGAGTAGTAGAACAGGCCGCTGACTTTGAAGAGCAAATGCAATTGGCAGTAAGTGAAGCAACCTCTGCATTCGGCGATGGATCTGTATTTATTGAGCGGTATGTTTCGTCTCCTCGACATATAGAAATTCAGGTTCTTGGCGATACTCATGGTAATATTGTTCATTTTTTTGAGCGTGAATGCTCTATTCAAAGGCGACATCAGAAAGTAATTGAAGAAGCGCCATCCAGTATTTTAACTCAAGAAATAAGAGATAAGATGGGAGCCTGTGCTGTAGATGTAGCCCGATCTGTAAATTATGTAGGCGCGGGAACGGTGGAGTTTATTTTGGATGAAAACCTTGATTTCTTCTTCCTTGAAATGAATACCAGGCTTCAGGTGGAGCACCCTGTAACCGAAATGATAACAGGGTTAGATCTTGTAAAAGAGCAGATTAAGATTGCCAGAGGGGAAAAGCTTTCCTATAAACAAGAAGACTTAAAGATTAACGGACACGCATTGGAGCTGAGGGTTTATGCCGAAGATCCGCAAAATAATTTCTTGCCCGACATTGGGGTATTGCAAACTTATAGTACGCCAAAAGGCAATGGAGTACGTGTAGATGACGGTTTTAAGCAAGGCATGGAAATTCCAATTTACTATGATCCGATGATTGCTAAATTAATTACCTATGGCAAGGATAGGGAAGAGGCCATAGAACGGATGATTAGAGCTATCGATGAATATGACATTACAGGTATAAAAACTACACTTGCTTTTGGGAAATTTGTAATGCAGCATAATGCTTTTAAGGAGGGTAAGTTTGATACTCATTTTGTAAGTAAATATTTTAATGCCGATAGTTTGAAGCATGAGGACGAAGATGAAGCGCTTATGGCAGCATTAATTGCCGTACTTTCATTGAAAAAGCCAAAAGTAATGCAGTCGCAAGATCAGACTACTGCAATAAGTAATTGGAGAAAAAACAGAGTTAAGTTTAATTAATAAATATGTTTACAGGAATAATAGAAACACTTGGAGAGGTAACAGATATAGTATCAGAGGGAACAAACCGACATTATATTGTGAAATCGAATTTAAGCAACGAGCTAAAAATAGATCAAAGTGTTTCGCATAATGGAGTGTGTTTAACTGTTGTTGCCTTGTCTGAAGATACGCATACTGTTACCGCAATTGAAGAAACTCTTCAGAAAAGTAATCTTGATGAGTTAAAGGTAGGGAACAAGGTGAATTTGGAACGTTGCATGCTAATGAATGGAAGATTGGACGGACATATTGTTCAAGGCCATGTAGATCAAACAGCCGTATGTATTAAACGGACTGAGTTAGATGGAAGTTGGGAGTACCGTTTTAAATATGACTCTCAGAATGGCAATGTTACAGTAGAAAAGGGTTCTGTATCTGTTAATGGAATCAGTTTAACTGTAGTAAATTCAGAAATTGACGAGTTCTCGGTATTCATTATACCTTACACGTTTGAACATACTAATTTACATGAGGTTAACGTAGGTGATACTGTTAACCTTGAGTTTGATATTATTGGTAAGTATGTTGCAAGATTGGTAAACAGGTAGTTACCTTTTTAATTCAGTAATCTTATTTTTGATAAAGCCAATTAGTTTAGGTTGTTCTTTGTCATTAATTGTCTTTAAATACTGCTCGTAATAGTCTATTGCACTTTTCTTATCACTAAGCTTGGTTTCATAAACTAAAGCAATATTATACAAGAGGCTTCCATTATTTTCAAATTGGAGGCCTTTTTTATAGGATGCATTTGCCTCGGTATTCTTATTTACATTTTCAAAGGAATCACCAAGCAAGCCATAATAGCTAGCTATTTTTGTAGATATACCTTCTTGTATGGCTTTTTCCAAATAAGGTATTGCGCTTTTGTAGTCTTTTAATCCTCTGTAGCTAAGTCCAATACTGTAATACAAGGTTTCACTGTCCATCGATTTACTTTCTATTGCCAAAAAGCTCTTTAAAGCATTTTTATAGTCTAAAAGAAAGAAGTAAGATTTACCAAGGTTGTTAAGTACAAAGGTTGAGCTGTCTCCATAACTCAATATTTTTTGTCCTGTTTGGATAGACTCATCATATTTCTTTTTTGCCATGCTGATTGGCATTTTCATTTTTAACAATTGAAGATTCGTGCTGTCTGCACTTAAAGCCGGCTCAAGTATATTGCTTGCTTTATCAAAAAAGTTCGATTTGAAATATATTTCACATAGATCAAATACCACGTCGGCGTCAGTAGGGTTTATTGCATTGGCTTTTTCGAGGTAAACTACTTTAGCAATGTTCATTTCTCCTTTGTTTAAGCTAGCCAGCTGCTTGTATACTGTAAAGTTAGTGCTGTCTATCTTCAGGATATCCATGTAATAGTTTTTGGCTTTTTCATCCTGACCTCTTCTAAGGTTTATGTTTGCAAGACTAAACAATACAGGTAAACTTTGAGGTTGTTTCTCCAGCAACTTTAAATAGTTTTTTTCTGCCTCAGGTAGTTTGCCAGCCATCATATTGGCATAAGCAAGCTGAGATATTTCTTTCTCATCCTGAGTGTCTTCGGTAAAAACACTTTGTAAGTACTGTGCAGCATCAGTATATTTTTGCGTTTGATAATATTCCAGTAGTTTTTCTTTATCAAGGACAGGTTTGTCTTGTGCATAAGTGATCTGACAGGAAACGACTGCAAAAAATAGAAGAAGTGCTCTTTTCATACTAGTTATGTTTTGAACAACTAAAGTATTAGTTATTTGTTAGGAATGCAAATTTAACATCTAAATTATTGGTTACATAGCGACACATTCGCGACTCTGTTATAAAAAAACAAAACATATTGGCAGGGTAATTGGTTGAATTATAATATAAATTGAATGTTAATCTTAATTAAAATACGAATATGGATACTTTAAAGAAGTTTGAATTGATGCAGAAAATCGTAAGAGAATTAGAAGACTTACAACACTCTCAACAGGCAATTATTCAGAAGATAGGGAAAATTGAAGTTGATAACATTGAGCTCGGAGACAAAAGATTAGATAAAGATCTAACTGATATGCACCAAAGGGTTTCTGATAACTTGGATACTATTGTTGGTATACTAGATTATTTTGCCGACAAAACCCAAAACTTTGGTGATAAAAACAATGTTGACGCATTGAAAGAACAGCAAGCTATAAATGCTGTATCAGGGAAATAAAGGTGTAGTTTAAATAGAAATGCCTCCAATTTTGAGGTATTTCTATTTCACATCAACCGGTAAATAAATGTAAAAGCTAGAGCCTTTACCTATTTCACTTTTTACGATTAATTTTCCATCATTTTTTTCAATAAATTCTTTACATATTACTAAACCCAGGCCGGTACCTTTCTCATTCATTGTACCACGTGTTGATGCACCTTCACCATTAAACATTTTTTTGAGTACACTTTCCGACATTCCAATGCCATTGTCTTCTATGCAGAGTTCAATAAAACCATCTGTTTTATATACTGCGGTAATGTGTATTTTGCAATTTTCATTACAAAATTTAATGGCATTATTTAAGATGTTTCTAACCACAATCTGGATCATTAACCTATCTGCATAGACCATTTCACCAGGAAATACATCCTGTATAATTTGAACGTTTTTTGCTTTGGCTACCGGTAAATGATAGTTGATTTCATTAACAAGCATACTTTTGAGGTCAAAAAAAACTTTGTTAATTCCGTAGCCTTTTAATTGACTTCTGGACCAATGCAAAATATTATCTAAAAGGTCGGTTGTATAAGAAATATCTCTGCTAAGCGTAGGGGCAAGTACTTTAAATTCCTCAATGGTAATCATATCATCTGAGGTCATTTTTATTATTTCCGAAAGGTTAATTAGAGGCCCTCTTAAATCATGAGCTATTATCGAAAATATCCTGTCTTTAAGCTGATTTAATTGTTGAAGTTCCTCCGTTTGAGCTTTAGATTTTAAAGCTTCTTCTCTAAGTGCTGTTAGATCTTGTAGTTTTATAATAACGGCTTCACTATTTAATTTTAAGTGATTTTGGTTCAGCGTTTTAATCTCAGCCTCCAAATCAAATGATCCTGCAGAGTTTTGAACTTTCAACTCAATTTTTCCCGACTGACGCTCATTTATCAATACAAGCAGTTTTTGCTGATCAGGGAAAAGCAGCTCGATTTGCGCCCCCATTATCTTGTTTTCTTTAAAATCTAACAAGTACTTTCTGAAAGCAGAGTTATAATCAATTATCCTATTTTTACTATCTAGAATAGCGAAACCATCTTGCATTAGTTCTAGCGCTTTCTCTCTGGCAACGGGTAAAATATCAAATAACTTGAAACGATAAATAGAAATTGAGATTAAGAATACCGTGATTATAAAAGAAAAGGGTGTAATGTCTAAATCACCAAACGGCCTAAAGCCGAAAAAATAAGCGAGGTTTGCTACCCATGGTATAAAGGCAGCTATAATTATGCTGTAGTTTTGTTTCTTGTAAATTGGGTCTGATTTGCGAAAGGTAGTGATCAATAAGTAACTCCCTATTCCTAGTAGCACATAGAAGTATATTGTGAATATCCAGTAGAATGGCCCCATTTCAAGGGCAAACATTGGAAATTCTCCCGTGGTGTCCATATGGAAGCCTTTAAAATGAAGGTGATGGAGATCATTGGTCCAGACCACTAACGTAACAATAATAGCTATTGCTACTTGTATTGAAATATTGATTTTTTGCTTATACCACCTTTCCTTTCCAGATAGTTTTAAACAGAAGAGAAGCCAGTTTAAAGGAATGGTAGAGATACCTAGATATTCAATGTTTACAAAGAATTTTGCCTGCTCTAGTATTGGGCTAGCTAATTCAAAACCATAGCCTAATGACCATATGGCACTGGAGAGCATAAGCAGGCCAAAAATCCTAACGGCTCCTCCTTCCTTTTTATAAATATAATAGGAAAGCAAGAGTGCTAGAGCACCAAAGAAAATTAGAACAATCGCGTATAAATTAAACGTAAAATCCATTTAAACTGGTATGGTAATAACAATGAGGGAGTACAGTTCTAATACCGATTTAGATATTAGTCTTTTTAAGATAAAACTACGTAATTTAGTTACAAATTAAAAATATTCTTAATTTTACGTAGTTATTAGTTAATTAATATAATCCTAATCATTCTAATATGAAAAAATTAATCTTGTCTGCATTATTTGTGTGTTTCAATCTGGTGGCATTTAGCCAGGTATTGCCTAGTTTCCAATTGGGACTAAAAGCAGGAACCAATCTTTCTAAACTAAGTACCGACAACACTTTTAGCAGCGACAACAGGGCAGGCTATTACGCAGGTTTATGGGCTCGTATTGGTGCCGCAGGTATCCATTTACAACCAGAGCTTTACTTAACTGGAAAAAACACAACATTAAAAGCTAGCAATGGTGATGAAAATAAAGTGAAATTTACCAGCCTTGATGTACCGGTTTTGGTAGGTACAAAAATAGGTGCTGCTGGTGTTGGCATCAGGTTAAACACCGGACCTGTGGTTTCTTTTATCCTGGATGATGAACAGTCGTTCGGACAAGCCGCTGGTGATGTATTTAAGGGGAACTTTAAAGGACAAAATTTCGCATGGCAATTTGGCGCAGGTTTAGACATCGGAAATTTAGGTCTTGATTTAAGATATGAAACCGGACTTTCTAAAATTGGTAAAGACGGCTACAATGATGCAAAACTTAGCTTATTTACGTTAGGGCTGGCCTACAGGTTATTCTAGAAATAATAAGTTATTAACATTTATTGTAAAAGGGTAAACATTAGTTGTTTTACCCTTTTTTTTGGCTTTAAAATTGATGTTGCTTTCCTCCCTAACTTAATTCAAATTGATCATGAATATCAAAGAACTATTGCTAAACGGCCAAAGCTTTTCTAAGCTGCTAAATCAGTTCTCAATTGAAGCTGATGATGTGAAAATTCAGGATGAAGATGTCCTTCTAACTGATCAGAAATTAGAACACCAGGAAATTGTAAAAGAGACTATCTGTATCGAGGGTAAAAACAAAGATGGAATTATTAACTTTTTCGGTACACTACATTACAATTTATTAAGTAAACTGGCGGTATTTGAAATGCATGGGTTCGAGCAGATCTCCAAGCCTCAGGTATGCTAAGCATTCTTTAATACTTCTTTTATTTCATACTGGAATGCCCCTTTTATTGGGCGTATAGGGGTTTCTTTGGAGTCACTCAATACCTTAATGTAACAAGCTCCAAAATAGAATATGAAAGAGGAGTAGAACACAAAGAGCATGATCAAAACAATTGAGCCGGAAGTACCATAAATATTTCCGATTCCACTTAAAGGAAGCATAATTCTTAAAATGTATTTTCCTATGGTGAATAATACTGCTGTTAGTAGTCCGCCTTTTAGTGCGGCCTTCCAGGTTGGTCTGCCATTAGTTAGAAATCTAAATAATACAGTAAACCAGATCATTACGATAGCAATAAATAGAAGCTGATTTAATATGGATAGGAATACTTTACCGAAAGTAGGAGCGGCAGTATTTATGTAAGAACCAATAAATGCCTGAATACTATCGGTAATAAAACCCATTGTAAATAAAAGTCCGGCTAATAAAATGATGACCATTGAGCGAGCTCTTAGTCTCATTTTAAACATAAAACCGGCATGTTCCTTATTTGCTATAGACCAAATCTGATCCATAGAATTCTTAATTACCGTGAAGAGTGTGGTTGCAACAAATAAGAAAAAGATAAAGCTTAATAAGGTAGCATACCATTCATGATCAATTCCTCTGATGTTTCTTAGTGTTTGTCTTATTTGTCCGGTACTTGAGTCATCTAAAATATTTGCTAAGCGCTCAAACATTCTGGATGCAAGGATTTTTCTGTCGATAAAATAACCAAACAATCTTATTAGTATTATCAAAATAGGGGGTAATGCAAAATTTGCGAAAAAGGCTGTAGCTCCAGCTAAACGTAAGGGGTCGTTTTTTTGAAATAATATAAAAGCTGCTTTAAAATGTGTAAAAAACAGCACTATCCTGTTAACTCTATTGATTTCCATTTCCACATTATAGCCTTGAAGCCCGAAAATAGCCATTTTTTTTAAATGAAAAGGAAGTACATTAAAAAAGGGCATTTTTTTAAATGCCCTTCTTCTAGGTTAATCTATTAAAAGTTATAAATTTCCTCTTAATTCCTGTTCACGCTCCAAAGATTCGAATAGTGCTTTAAAATTCCCGGCACCAAAGGATTGAGCTCCCTTGCGTTGTATAATTTCAAAGAATAGGGTAGGTCTATCTTCTACAGGTTTTGTAAATATTTGCAGCAAATATCCCTCTTCGTCGCAATCTACCAGAATTCCAAGTTCTTTTAATTGTGCTATTTCTTCATCAATTTCTCCAACACGTTCCGGCATCATGCTATAATAGGCTTCCGGGGGTGCACTTAAAAACTCAACCCCTCGAGCCTTTAAGTCTTTTACTGTAGCTAAAATATCTTTTGTTGCTACAGCAATATGTTGCACCCCTTCACCTTCATAAAATTCCAGATATTCTTCAATCTGTGATTTCTTTTTACCCTCGGCCGGTTCATTAATTGGGAATTTAGAATAACCGTTTCCATTACTCATTACCTTGCTCATCAGCGCTGAATATTCAGTGTTGATTTGTTTATCGTCAAAGGAGAGGATATTTACAAAGCCCATTACATCTTCGTACCATTTAACAGTTTCATTCATCCTGTTCCAGCCAACATTCCCAACACAGTGGTCTATGTAAAGCAGGCCTGTTTCAATAGGGTTATAGTCGCTTTTCCAATCCCGGTATCCCGGTAAAAAAGAACCGTTGTAATTCTTACGCTCAATAAACATGTGAACAGTTTCACCATAAGTATAAATACCAGACATGCGCACTTCGCCATGCTCATCAGTTTTTGTAACAGGCTCTAGGTAAGGTTTTGCACCACGTTTGGTAGTTTCTTCAAAAGCGCTGTAGGCATCATCTACCCACAGGGCTAATACTTTAACCGCATCCCCATGTTTTTTTACATGCTCCGTTATCTGACTATCTGATTTTAATCCGGTGGTTAATACCAACCTAATCTTTCCCTGTTGCAAAACATAAGATGCCCGATCACGAACTCCCGTTTCGGGACCCGCATATGCCAGCGATTGAAATCCAAATGCTGTCTTATAAAAATGGGCAGCCTGTTTGGCGTTTCCTACATAAAATTCTATGTAGTCAGTTCCATTTATGGGCAGAAAATCTTGTGCCTTAGCAATCTTCTCTGCAAATGTTTGTGTAGTCATTTTAGTTTTTTTGAATAATAAGTTAGTTTCAGTTTTTACTCTATGTTTTCTTGCCAGCTTTTATGATAACTTTCATCCTCAATGTTGACCGCATCTTCGGTAAGCATTAACGGCCTGAAAGGATCTATCATAACAGCAAGTTCATCTGTACTTTCCTTGCCTATCGACTTTTCAACTGTTCCAGGATGAGGGCCATGAGGGATACCCCCGGGGTGGAGTGTGATTTGTCCTTTCACCACACTTTTTCTGCTCATAAAATCTCCATCAACATAATATAGTACCTCATCGCTATCCACATTGCTATGGTTGTAAGGAGCTGGAATAGAAAGTGGGTGATAATCGTATTTGCGTGGTACAAAAGAACAGATCACAAAGTTATGCCCTTCAAAGGTTTGGTGAACCGGAGGAGGTTGGTGTAGGCGACCGGTAATGGGTTCAAAATTATGGATAGAGAATGCCCAAGGGTAATGAAATCCATCCCATCCAACAAAGTCAAACGGATGAGTACCATAAACATAAGGATATATCAAGCCTTGTTTTTTAATCAATACTTTGAAATCGCCATATTGATCTATAGTTTCCAGATCTGTAGGCAGTTTAATATCGCGTTCACAGTAGGGAGAATGTTCCATGAGCTGTCCGTATTCATTACGATATCGTTTTGGGGTGCGGATAGGACTAAAGCTTTCAACTATAAATAGTCGGTTCTTTTCATTGTCAAATTCCATTTGGTAAATGGTTCCGCGCGGTACCACTAGATAATCGCCATATTCAAAGCGGATTTTACCAAAGCCGGTTTTTAAAGTGCCGCTACCTTCATGAATAAAAATGACCTCATCAGCCTGACTATTCTTGTAAAAATAATCGGTCATTGATTTTCTGGGCGCTGCCAAAGAGATGTGTAAGTCGCTGTTTACCAATACCGGTTTTCGGCTTTGTAAATAATCATCTTCAGGTTTTATATTGAAGCCAATTAAGCTGGTATGTCGTAAATGTTTTTCACGAGCAATCTTAGGTTCAACAGAATATGGCTCTCCTAAAGATTTAACAATGGTAGGGGGATGGCAATGGTAAACGAGTGAATACAGACTAGAAAATCCTTCAGTAGAGACCAGTTCTTCTGCATATAACTTTCCATCCGGTTTACGAAAAACAGTATGGCGTTTAGCAGGTATAGTTCCTAAGGTATGATATATTGGCATAGCAGTAGGTATTTGGTTAAAGTGTAATTTAATAACGATTAAAACGTACAAAACGTTTTAAATAAAGACAGAAGAAGGGAAAGTCTAAATGGAATATTGCGCAAAAATGATTTTGGATAGCATGGCATATCTAAATGAAGCCAATGCTTGCATGGCTACCTGATTCTGATATGTAAAATTGCTTTGTATCATTTTTCTTTTGCAGTGACTAAAGTAAGTATTTTATCTGCTAATCAACAAATTGTAGACTATAATTCTCTTCAGGAATTGTTTTATAACCACTTTGGTGTATTTTTATTATAGATTTGAATAACTACATAAAACTACTGATCATATGAAATTGGTATCCTATAAAACAGAAGACAGAGAACACCTTGGTGTTTTTGTAAATGGACACATTTACAATTTAAATTCTTGCGATAAACAGTTGCCTGATGAGATGAATGCCTTTTTGCAGGGTGGTGATGTTTTGATGGAAAGAGCAAAAAAAGTTGATGCACAGATTAAATCAGGAGAGATTGAACCAAAGCAGGAGGCCTTTTTTGAATTGCTGGCTCCGGTGCCACATCCAACATCATGTAGGGATGGATATGCTTTTCGTCAGCATGTAGCGGCTGCACGTAAGAACCGTAAGGTTGATATGATTGCTGAGTTTGATCAATATCCAATCTTTTATTTCACTAACCACAATGCTATTCAAGGACCAGGCGAAATTGAATGTATGCCTGATCATTTCCAAAAGCTTGATTTTGAATTAGAGGTTGCTGTAGTAATAGGTAAAAAAGGTAGAAACATTACCGCTGCGGAAGCGGATGATTATATAGCCGGCTTTACTATCATGAATGATATGAGTGCCAGGACATTACAAATAGAGGAGATGCTGTTAAATCTTGGCCCTGCAAAGGGTAAGGATTTCTCTACTGTAATAGGCCCGTGGCTGGTAACTCCAGATGAGTTGAGTCAATACAAAACTTCGGCTAAAGAGGGGCACTCAGGTAACGCTTATAATCTTCAGATGACCTGTATCGTGAATGGTAAGAAGGTGTCTGCCGGAAATATGGCTGATATGGATTGGACTTTTGCCGAAATTATAGAGCGCTGTGCCTATGGTACAGATGTTTTGCCTGGGGATGTAATAGGTTCGGGTACTGTTGGAACCGGGTGTTTTCTGGAGTTGAATGGTACAGGATTGCTAAATGATCCAAACTTTAAACCTCAGTGGTTGCAGGATGGTGATGTAGTAGAAATGGAAATTACTGGCCTTGGCCATTTAAGTAATACAATTAAAAAAGTTGATACGGATTTTTCTATCCTGTCTTTGAAGAAGAAGTAACCTTATGCTGACCCTTAATACCTCAGACCTCTCTCCAGCGCAATTACAGAACTATATGCAATACGCAATTGCACCAAGGCCAATTTGTTTTGCTACCACTATCGATCAGGCGGGAAATATCAATTTAAGTCCGTTTAGTTTCTTTAATATGTTTAGCACCAATCCACCATTGTGTGTGTTTTCTCCGGCCAGAAGGGTGCGTGATAATACCACTAAACACACGCTGGAAAACATACTTGAGGTAAAGGAATGTGTAATTAATATTGTAAACTATCCTATGGTGCAGCAAACCAGTTTAGCAAGCACCGAGTATCCGAAGGGGGTAAATGAATTTGAAAAGGCTGGCTTTACTATGCTCCCTTCTCAATTGGTTAAGCCACCAAGGGTTGCGGAGGCTCCTGTTCAAATGGAGTGCATTGTTAAAGAAGTAATTCACCTTGGTGAAAATCCTGGGGCAGGTAACCTAATATTGGCGGAAGTAAAGCTAATACACATTAAAGAGGAGATTTTAGACGAAGAGGGAAAGATTGATCAGGCTAAAATTGATCTGGTAGCTCGTTTAGGAGGTGATTGGTACTGTAGGGTTACTCCAGAAAACCTGTTTAAAGTGGCTAAACCATTAACAACACTTGGGATAGGAGTGGATGCATTACCAAAGGCAGTTCGCAATTCAATGGTGTTAACAGGTAATGACCTCGGAAAGCTGGGTAATGTAGAGCATTTACCAACAGACGATGAAGTAGATGCGATTAGAAATGGTGCCGAAGTTAAAGAGATTTTAGATGCAACTATTGGTGATAGCAACAATAGAGAACGTGAACTTCATGAGCTTGCCAAAATCTGGCTAGAGCAAGGGAATGTGAATGAGGCTTTAAAAGTAGTGTTGTTATAGAATGCTGATTACTTTTATAAACCGTTTTTTATAAAAGCCTTCATCAAGACTAGTTATTGTTACCCCTCTTTTGTTCCCTGAAGAAGAATGAATAAACTTGATTTCATCTCCGTTTATAGAGTAGATAATTCCAACATGTCCCGGTGTTCTGGATCTGCTGTTTGTTCCCGTAAATAGAATAACATCTCCAATTTTTGCATCTTCAAGTTTCTTGGCCTCGCCACTAGTTGCAAATTCCCTTGATGAACGTGGCACTTTAAAGCCAAAGTTGCTGAAAACATAATTCACAAAACCAGAGCAGTCAAATCCTCTGTTAGGGCTGCTCGAAGCCGTTCTGTACCGGATGCCGAGCATCGATTTTGCGAATTCCAGTAAACGATTTGGTGAAGTAGTGACTGCTGGTTTTTTATCCTTATCAGGTACTTCCTGGCTCAACTGATATACCAGTTCTTGAAATTGAACGGGTACGGTGGTTTGCGACTTGGCTGTCGTAAAGCTTAAAAGTACTACACTGAATAGAATAATGGTTTTCTTCATATCAATCGGGTTAAAGATATTAAAATTATCTTTGAACCCTAAAAATGTTGATAAGTTGTTGATTATGGTGTTGTTACTGCAACAGGGATTACCTTTCCGTTAAAAAACTTATGTCCGGTCTTTGCAAAATCTGCTACATACTTACCCATTTCGAATGCTAAAACAGGTGATTGATAACCCGGAAATGCCTGTTCTAACATTTCTGTTTGAGCAGAACCAAGAGCCAGACAGTTTACTTTAATACCAGTTTCTGCCAGTTCAAAAGCCAGACATTCAGTTAAAGTATGTAATGCTGATTTGCTTGAAGAATAAGCAGAAAGGCCAGGGAATTTAACACTACCCTGAAAACCGCCCATACTGCCAATGTTTACAATATGACTACTCTCGGCCATTAAAGGAATCAGGTTTTGGATCATACTAAAATGCCCAACTACATTGCTTTCAAACATCTCATAAAGATCGGCGTGAGTAGTTTCTAGAAATGGTTTATTTATTAATGCCCCTGCATTGTTTATTAAAATGTCAACCTTACCAAGTCTGTCTCTCAAAAAAGGAACTAATGCAGCATAGTCATCATTAACGATGTCAAATTCTACAGGCAACAATGTGCAGTCAGGGTTAATTCCTTTAGCTATTTCTAAAAGTTTGCGGAGTTTATCCGAAGAGCGCGCAATACAAACTACCTTATTCTCCGTGTTCAATGTAAATTCTAAAGCGGCTTCAAACCCAATGCCACTACTTGCGCCAGTTAATACTATATTCATTAATTATCTTTTTCAGTGATCAATTGAGAGACCGGATTTTCAATCACATGCAATCCATCGTTTATTAATTTTTTATGTTCTATTTCGTTTTCTGATTTTAACTCTAAATAATTACGGATCTCTTTTTCCAAATCAGGGAAAAGCTGTTTATGATGTAAAATCTCCATCATCTCAAGAGCCGCAAGCCAATCCTGTCTGTGTTCTGTTTTTACTTTTTTAAACAAATCACGCAATTGTTCAAAGTCCACTTCATGCTCTCTAATGGCACGTACATTTTTATATATATTATGAAGTTTTTCTGTCTTCTCGTCGTAGCTAACTTGATGCGTTTGCTTATCACTAACATGGGTAATCTCCTCATAAGCACCTTTATCAGCCGCTCCATTATATACGGAAATAATTGTTGCACCGATTGCCATATCGTAAATTCCCCATTCAGGTTGGAAAAGAATGTTTCCATTGCTTTCCTTAACAGTACAATCTTCAAGTACAATTAAAATAAGCTTATCATTATGTTTTATGATGTCTTTAACCAAGCCGGCTACATGTATTCCACTTTCAAAAATCAAGTCAACTCTTTGGTCTTTCAGGATTCCGGATTCTTCTAATTGAAGATCAGTGAAGTCTTCAATAGCAATAGGTTGGCCTTTTAGTTTGCCAACAGGCGATGAAAAACCATCTTTATGATAAAGTTTACCATGTCCTTCAAGCTGTTTGCCTTCTACCGCAAGCGCTGATGATCCGGTAGTTTTAATAAAAGTAAGTTCATCATTTTGGTTGATACCCATGTCGGTAAACACACCTGTAACCTGTAACCCAGAACTATAAACAGCAGTTGCCGGGTTTTTACATTCAATAGCTTTAACTATACTTTCCGAACCTCCTCGTCTGAATGCCATTGTATTGGCGAAATCTTCAAGAACATTAATCAGATTTTGGAATGTTTCGGTTACAAACAACTGAGGTTGAGGTTTAGTGATGTCGTATGTGTAGTTAACAGTGTCTTTGTTGTACCATAATTTTTCTACGTCAGGCTTCATGCACGATGAACTTTCGCCAATTGATGACAACAAGCCAGCCCCATAAATTTTAGGGTTTTCTAAAGTGCCAATCAAGCCATATTCTACAGTCCACCAATGTAAGCGACTTAATAAGGCCATCTCCGAGGGCTCGCCCATATCTTCAGAGATTTGCTGCAAGTGTTGCTCAGCCTTTGCAATTTCCTGTTCCCGTACATCAACTGCTTCTTTTAATATAGAAAGATGACGGATAGCCTCATACAATTCAAAGTCTTTTGAAGAGAACATCGCCTTAGCGCCAATAGAGCCAAAATAACTTAGGTAATTGTTGTAATCTATATCTGCAATAATTGGTGCATGGCCAGCCGACTCATGAATAATATCGGGAGCAGGGGTGTATTCTATATGATTAATCTGACGGATATCAGCGGCAATAACGAGTACACGATATGCCTGATATTCCATAAATGCTGCAGGTGGTATAAAGCCATCTACAGTTACCGCACCCCAGCCAACTTTGCCGAGGTTATCGTTCATGGTTTGTAAGTTAGGGATATACTCAATACTTAAACCTGCTTGTTGCAAACCTTTTATGTACGGATAATAAGCGACATGCTTTAAATAACTATAATTCTGACGCATTACATACCTCCAAACCGCTTGATCTATCGGAGTATATTTTTCGTAATGCTGCTCCACAATAAATTGCCTTAAGTGCTTTGGCAGCTTAGCTACTTGCGGATTATTAAAGTCATTAAAATCACTCATTGCATGAATTCAGTAAATACTGTAAAGTTACGCAAATAAAAAATAAGGGTGGGAGCCTGTACCCGGTTTTTTAATTGGACTTTTTAACCCTGAAGGTAAAATGTTTCTGCAGAAAATAGCTGCACAATGATAAGGTAATGGTGATGAATGCCTGCGATATAGAAGGGTAGAAATGCAATCCCTCTACCATATATTTTAGCATCGCAAGGTTAAGACCAAAGTTAACAGTTAAAACTGTAGCATACCTGAACATCTGTATTCTTCCTTTTATATTGGATTTAGTAAATACCAGGTATTTATTTAATGTAAACCCAATCAGAAAGCTAATTACTGTGCTGATGATTAGTGCTGCGGAGTGTGCGGTAATCAATTTCGGTACAAAAGGAAAATCAACCTGAATGCTTTTTTGATGCAAAATCCAGTTATAGGCAATGTAATAGCTGATGATTCCGGACACAGCTGTAGTACCACCAGATGCCATATATCTAAATGTATGAATGGGTAACCAACGCGAAAAAGGAGGGTAAAAGAAGTCTATTATTCGTAATAAGGCTTTCCTCATGCAATTAATTCGCTGTTAGTTTATTTTCAATCATTCTGTTGCTGTATTGCTGGATAAATGCTTTCAGGTACTTTTCCATTTTCTCTGCAATTAACGGTTCTTTTTTCAGAATGTTGTTTTTTGTTAAACGATCTGTTTTTAAATTGTATAAAGCGATATTTGTTTTCCCGTCGTTAATCAATAGATAATCACCCTGATAGAAGCTAAAAGTTCCATCGTTATTATTTACAGCAAAGTTATCATTGCCTTGTTTAAAAGCATCAAAACCTAAAGCAAAATATGGCTTATCATAATGTAAATAGTTTAATACAGTAGGCACAATGTCTATCTGCTGTACAATTTTGTCGGCCTTTCCTTTTAAGTTACCGCCAGGATAATACAGTACAATTGGAATCGAAAAGTATCCCGGTGTTGTTTGGTATTCAGGGTAGTATGAAACTGTTGCGTGATCTGCACATAGTACAAACAATGTGTTTTTATACCACGGCATAGTTGAAGCAGTTTTAAAGAAATTACGCAGAGCCATATCTGTATATCCTAAAACTTCTTGCACAGGTAAATGGCCTTTCGGGAATTTACCAACGTATTCATCAGGTAATCTGAATGGGTGATGAGATGATAAAGAAAAGAAGCTTGAAAAGAAAGGTTGTTTAAATGTATTCATGGTTTGTGCCATGTATTGCATAAAAGGATCATCCCAAATTCCCCAGGTGCCATCAGAGTCGCCTGTTTTTTTATACTCATTTTGTCCAAAATAATGCTTTATCCCAGCAAGGTGAGTGTAAGACGAAAAGCCCATTGAGCCATTAGGTGCGCCATGGAAAAATGCGGTTTCGTAACCTTTATCGCCTAATAGTTTAGCGATGCTTGTTGTTTTGTTGCCCGAATAAATTGAAAGTATAAATGGCTCTCTAATGCTTGGGATACCGGTTATAACAGAAGGTAGTGCATCAATAGATTTACGACCATTTGCATAAGTATGGGTAAAGGTGTAGCTCTGCGAAACCAACGAGTCGATAAAAGGAGTGTAGCCTTTATATTTTCCGCCATCCAGATCTGTATTTAAACTGCCCACATGCTCTTTTCCTAAGCTCTCTATAATTAAGAAAACTACGTTTAGCGGTTTAAATTTACCTGTGTCGGCAGGCAAATGAATTGGATTATATATCGCATTTAATGTTTGGTCATCATAGTAATGAACCGGCTGTAGTTTAGAGGCTGTTAGTGTTCTGAATATGCAAAAAGGCGTGTTTAAAACTAGATTCATCTGATCTGGTGTATCTACAAATTCACCTGCATTACTTAGCGTAATTGGTCTTGTGCCAAATCCCCATCCACCTCTAATTCCGGTAAGGCAGGCCAGCGCTATAATAAATAACAGCGCCGTATGTAAAAGATATATTGGCCAGGTAAAACGTGGTGCTTTATTAATTTTAACCAGATCGTATAGTTTAATAAACAGCCAGATTAACACAGCAAAAATGATAACAAGGTACCAGTAGTCTACAAGGAAATCGCCGAATAACTTAAGCTTATTCTGCTCATTTTTAAACTGATCATAAACTGTACCGGTAGTACGTTTTAGTGTGTATTTGAAATAAGCAAAATCTGCAAAGTTTGCAAATATGCCTATGCTGTTGGATACAATAAAAAGCCACTTACAAAACTTTTGATATCCTTCTTTATACCTGAAAGGGAAGGGGATAACATTTAGTAGTATAAATAACAGATTGATGTAGAGGAGTGCTGATACATCAAATTTTACCCCTCCATATAGTATGTACAGATATTTTGGAAGAGAAATGCTTTGAAATAAGCTATGATTAAAGGCGTAGAAACCCAGTCTGCAAAATGTATATAAAACCAATACAATAAAAAACCGATATGCTAATGCCAGGTAAATATTTACCGTTTTTGTGTTCTTAATTTTCAACTGTCCTTAATTAGAAGCCGTAAATTTAAGTATTTTGAAAACGAATTGTTAATAATAAATTAATGATACATTCTTTTATGAATTTATTGCTGTGGCAAGGAAACAAAATCGATTACGGCAGAATAACCAAATTTCCTATGTGGTTGAATACTTAACCCAACATAGTTAAGTCCATAAGAGTCGCCCAGAATTATTTTCCTATGTCCAAGATCCGGAACTCCTTTGTCTAGTAATAACATACAAATGTTTTCGAGACCACTGGAAAATCCAAAGGCAAGGTTTTCGCCATTTGATCTTTTAGGGTATATTTTTGAAATCCTGTCTTTAACTGATCTTCCGTCACTTGATTTATGACCGGTAAAATTATTACGGTTCATATCTCTGGCGTGTTGTCTGGCCACTACAGATAACGCCTGATCAGGCCAAAGCATAGGAAGATCTTTTATAGCACTTATCTGTTGTTCCAGACTTCTGTAATATTTATCGTTTCTACTTATTTTAAGTTCATTGTAGTTGCTGTATTTCATTACTTTTTTGTTGTAATCGTCTACAAAGTCTTGGAAATAAGTGTTAAAGAACTTCTCTCCGTCCATACGAGCCAGATTCATATAGATGACCAGGTCTTTTTCTTCACCTGTCAGATAACTGGCGTTGCCTGCAGTGTTGGCCATTTTTAATTCTTCTCTTGACCATTCATAGTAGTCAGACGTATTTTTTACTGTAGTAGGTGTAAAAAATGAAAATAGAAATAGGATAGATATTGATAACAGTTTCATGATGGCAGAGGATAGCAAAAGCCAGGCCAATATAAACGAAAAAGGCGCCCTACGGCGCCTTTTTCGTTTATATTGAAATAGATACTTAGAATCTGTAGCTAAGCGTAGTAACAAATTGTCTTGGAGGAATTGGATTAACACTATAGTTCTCATGTATATAGTAATTCAATTCATTAGTTATGTTAGATAATTTACCAAGAATAGTGAATCTTTTGTAGGCATAACCTGCAGAGAAATCAACAGTAGTAAAAGCTTTAACTGGGATGATACCACTAGAAGTTCCTAATTTGTTTGTATTTCTACCACCATTACGGTCTCCTGTATAGAAAGCAGAAGCTCCAAGTTTTAATCCTTTAACAGCACCTTCACTAAAGGTATAGAATAAACTAGCATTTGCTGTGCTTTTGGTTGTTCCAACAAGACGCTCTCCTTCAACAATACCACCAACGTCAAATTTTGTGCCGTCTGGTTTTGTTAATGTCTGCTTATCTAAAGTTGAAGTATAGCGCATATAGTTATAGCTATATCCTGCTATGAAGTTAAGTCCCTTAACCAAGGTTGCTGTAATGTCAACTTCAAGACCATCACTTGCTGTTTTCCCAGAGAATTCTTTAATGGTTGCATCAGCATTTACATTTCCATTTGCGTCTACAAGTGCTTGTTGAGCAAATTTATTGTTGTTAATTCTGTACAAGGTAATATTTGCAGAAAGTCGTCCGTCTAAGAAGTCATTTTTTACGCCTGCTTCGTATTGGTCAACAATTGAAGCACCAAGAGGAGCCTTATAGATATCTGTTCCAGTATTTGGAATGAAGTTGCTAGCATAGCTTGCATAGAGAGATGTAGTTTTGATAGGTTGGTAAATTAATCCCAATTTAGGAGAGAAAGCTTTGTCTGAAGTACCAGTTGCACCTTTAGTCATTGAACCATCTGCAACTGAAGTTGTAGTTGTTGCAGGAGTTTTTTGGTATGTCCAGCGAACACCGGCCAAAACTTTAAACTGATCCGTTAACGCAATCATGTCCTGAACAAATCCACCAAAACGATAGATAGGTGCTTTTGTATTCGCTTTTAAAACAGTTTCAGGGATATCACTTCTTGTGTTATAAGTAGATGGATCAAGCAGGTTGATGTTACCATAGCTGTAGGAAGTTGCGTTATTATTTCCTGGGTAGATGAAATTTCCACTTGTAACATTTGATTGATCAGCATCAACTCCAACTAGTAGGGTGTGCTCTATGCCAGCGGTTTTAAATTTACCTGTTAAATTTACTTGTTGGTTATAAGTGAATTCTTCTGTTTTTGAACGTGTTAAATCACGCTTAGCTATTCCAGCAGCATCAGCAAATGGACGTTCTGCAGAAAAGTAATTTCTATTGTAAGACTGTAATGAAGCAGAAACATTCAACTTCCAGTTGTCATTTAATTGATGATTTAAGGCAGCTTGCGCAGAAGCCGTGTTAGTTTTGTTATAAGCCCAAAGTGTATTAAGGAAAACGTTTCTGCCAAGTGGAGATACTTTGTTACCAACTGTACCTATACCAAAATCAGGGGTAAAGTCACTTTTCAAGTAATCACCTTGTAAAAGGATATCAGTTTTATCACTTATTTTATATAATAGTGATGGATTTACATAGAATCTTTTAGAGTCAACATGGTCTCTATAACTTCCAGCAGTCTCATAAGTGCTGATTAAACGAAATGCAACCTTTTGAGAAATAGGACCATAAACATCAACAGTTGGCTTATATAGATCATAACTTCCAACACGCATAGAAGCCTCGCCACCGTATTCAAATTTAGGCTTTTTGGTTACCATATTAACTACAGCACCACCGCTTACGCCACCATAAAGTAATGCCGCACTACCTTTTAAAACCTCTACAGATTCTAATGTACTTGCTTCTGGAAATCCACCTATAGAAGTTCTTACACCATTTTTGAAAATATTGTTTGCACCAAGGCTGTATCCTCTAGCATAAAAGTTATCACCAACAGATCCACGGTTAGCACCTAAAGCAACACCGTTTACGTTTTTCATGATATCACTTAAACGATTAGCTTGCTGATCTGCAATGACCTGAGCACCAATAATCTGAACAGATTGAGGCAGGTCTCTAGGCGCAATAGCAATTTTTCCAACGCTTACCGGTTTTTCATTAGGTGTTCTATATCCATTAATAGATACTTCATCTAACTGAGCAGAATTTTCAGATAAAGTAAATTCAACTGTTGTACTTTGTCCTTCAGTAACTGATACTTTTTGAGTTTGTACTTGTAAACCTACATAAGAAGTTTTAAGTGTGTATTCGCCAGTTTTTAAATTGTTAAAGCTAAAATTACCGTCTTCATCAGATGCTGTTTTTTTGTTATTCTCAACAATTTGAACGCTTACATAAGCTGCAGGTTTTCCATCGTTGGTTTTTATTTTACCATTTATAGTTCCTCTTGCAGGTGCGGATGCCAATTGAGCAGAAGCAGCAATGCCTGAGAAGATGAAAGTTGTAAGAATAAGTAATTTGTATAAGTGTTTCATTCGATTTATTTAGATTAATTCTAACTGGCCGCAAAAGTAATATCTCTATACTATAGAAACAAATTTATTTAGAATTAATTTAAATAGGATAATAGGGGTGGTCTTTGTCCTTTGGAAGGATAATAAATCTAAGTTTGAGCACATTCGATTTAGCTTAAGAATTTTGCTAATTCAAAAGTAGGGAGCATATTTTTATAATCTTTATAAGTTAATAAAAAGTTAACGTACTGTTAGTCTGTAAGTTTTTTTATAGTTCTACTTTTGTGGAAATTTTTAATACATTGTGATGACCAAACAATTTTAACAACCAACATCTTTTGAAGGGCCTGACTGATTTAGCTTTATTGGATTTACTAAAGGAGGATAGTGATGACGCATTTAATGAAATTTATGCGCGTTATTGGGATTTGGTTTATGCCATTGCCTGTAAAAAGTTAAATAATAGAGACGAGGCCAAAGATGTAGTACATGATCTGTTCATGCTCATTTGGATTAAGCGTCATTCAATTCGCATCACCACTACATTTATTGGATATATTTATATCATCCTTAAAAATAAACTTACCGATCTTAACCGCAGGCAAACTCTGCGTATAAAACATGATGATGAAGCAGTAAAGACTCATTCTTTTGCTGAAAATGACGTGTTTGAACAACTTGTTTCTAAGGATCTGGCTCATCAACTACAATTGGAAATTCAAGATATGCCAATTGGAATGAGGCAGGTATTTTTAATGAGTAGAGAAGAGCAGCTTTCAGTTAATGAAATAGCAGATAAATTATCTATTTCTTCTCAAACTGTAAAAAATCAAATCACAAGTGCGCTTAAAAGACTTAGGGCAAAATGTGATTTTATAGTTCATCGTTAAGTTATTTTATCCCGATTAATCGCCTTCTTTTAACTGAACTTTCGTTACCCTAACGTAGGTGAAAACTTTGCTTATTTATTTCAAAATTAAGCTGATATCGGCTGTGTACCTTAGGCATATCGCTGAGGGTTTTAGCAGGTATTTGGCAGGGGCTTCTCAGGCGTTTTGATAAGCTTAGGCCTGAGGAGAGCCTGAGAAAAGCCTCATTAGCCCCTCAGTATTCCCGACTGGGTATACATCCGGTACCGACCCGGTTCAGAGGCGATTTAGAAAAATATTTTATTTTAGGATAGTACCTCTTTAACCCTAGTTCGTTATGTACTTAGAATGGACGAAAAGAATAAAGAAGATATCTATAAAGAATTTGGTATTTCTAATCCTTCAGAATTTTTTGGGGATGAGAATGACAAAGATCAGTTGCGCAAGGAAATGCTTGGGCGCATTACTGAAAGTAGGCATTTGCATAATGCAAAGTCTGCAAATAAGCAAGGTGCTGCCAGAAAGAAATTGATGATGGCAATGGCTGCTGCTATTAGCTTTGTGTTACTCTCAGCAGGCGTTCTGTTTTATTACAATTCCAGTGATTTTGTTACTATAACTGTGCCTCAGGGACAAACCAAATTGGTTACTCTGCCAGATGGGTCAACTGTGTGGCTAAATGCTGCCAGTACCCTTAAATATCCTAAAAAGTTTGGAGCAAAAAGGATCGTTTACCTTGTTGATGGAGAGGGCTTTTTTAAGGTGGTTCATAATGAAAAGGTACCATTTATTGTTGAAGCGCCTACACTTAAAACATTTGTTCTGGGAACATCCTTTGTCGTTAAATCCTATAAGAGTCTTTCAACAGCTTCTGTATCTGTTGTAACAGGAAAGGTAGCGGTTAGGGATAATAAAAAGCAGATAAGTGTACTTACACCTAACCAAGAGGTGGTGTATAATAAAGTTACCCGAAAACCACAAACATTAAATACTAAAGCTATTGAGAAAACTCAATGGAACGATGGCAAATTAAATTTAAATGGGGTTTATTTTGAAGAGGCTGTTCTTGCTATCGAAAACGCATATGGCGTTAAAATAGACTATAATAAGGAGTTGTTTAAAAATTGTCAGAATACGTTCAACTTAAATGCCAGGCAAAGTTTAAAGGAAACTCTAAACGTGTTGGCATTGATACAAGGAGTTACTTATGAAATTAAAGAAAAGGAGGTACTGATAGCAGGAAACGGATGTAATTAGGCCAAAAAAAATAATGATCAGTACCTGTTGGAGCAGATACTGATCTAAATGTACAGCATGCGGGTAGTTCGTCGAAAAATCTTCCGTATGGCTGTTTTGTGTTTCATTTAAACTATAAAACGATTAAAAATATGAAAAAAAACATTACTACACTAATTCTTAAGATAATGAAGGTAGGATTAATAGTGTTTGCTACTTTACTTACTTCTGCCGGAACCCTTTTAGCAGAAACTGTTTTTAGCCAAAATCTTAAAGATGTAAGGGTAACTCTCAACCTTAAAGGCGAATCATTAGAAAGAGCAATTGAGAAAATCAGTAAAACAAGCAAGCTAGATTTTTCTTATAATAACAACGAATTACGTAAAGTAAAGGGATTGGTACTTGATGTATCCAATGAGCCGATAACTGAGGTGCTGATGCATTTACTGGATCAAACACCATTTTCATATCGCGAGATTGATCATAATATTGTGATCTTCAGGAAGAGAAATGAGTTGTCGGGCGAGAAACAATTGATCAAAGGAAAAGTAACTGATGAGGTTGGCATACCATTACCGGGGGTAACCGTACAGATTAAAGGAACCACTACTTCTGTAACTACTGATGCAAGTGGGGCTTATGAACTTAATACTGCATCTTCGGCTGATGTTTTAGTGTTTTCTTATATGGGTTTAACCACTCAGGAAGTTGTTGTAGGTACACAGCAACAGATTAATGTCGTTTTAAAAGACGATCAGAAGATTTTAAATGAAGTTGTTGTTGTTGGTTATGGCACGCAGAAAAAAATAAATTTAAGTGGTGCAGTTGACGGCATAACAAGTAAAGAAATCGAAAATAGGCCTTTCTCAAGTGTAGGGGCTGGTTTACAAGGACTAATTCCAAATCTTAATATAACCATTTCAAGTGGGCAGGTTAATAAAGCGCCAACTTTTAATTTAAGGGGTTATACATCGTTAAACGGCGGATCACCTTATATTTTGGTTGATAACGTGCCTTTTACAGCCGATGAATTAATGGCTTTGAACCCTAACGATATAGAAAGTGTATCAACCTTAAAGGATGCGGCTTCAGCTGCAATTTATGGAGCCAGGGGGGCTTTTGGGGTAGTCTTGATTACCACAAAAACAGCTAAGAGTAATGATTTAAAGGTTTCGGCCAATACTTATTACGCCGTACGTACCTTGGGTAAGGTTCCTGAAATTGTAACCGACCCACTTAAAACTATGGAGTTTAAGCATGATGCTGCTTATCCGCTATACAACTTGTTTCCGGAGAATGTGAGAGAGTACGCTAGACAGCGTTCTGAAAATCCTTCTCTTCCTGCTGTAATTATATCGCCAACAGATCCTAACGCATGGGCATACTATGGGTCTACAAACTGGATGAACGAGGTTTATCACAATACTGCCCCAAGTTATAGCGCAAATTTCAGTATAGCTAAAAGAGACGAAAAATTAAGCTACTATACTTCAGGCGAATATTTTAGAAATGAAGGTATGTTGCGTTATGGTAACGATAACTATGATAGGTATAATTTAAGAGCAAAAGCAGACTACAAACTTAGAAACTGGTTAACTCTTGGTAATAATACGTCTTTTATGTCTAGCACTTATGATGAATCGGTTTATGGTGGCGAAGGCTTTTTTCATAATGTTAACAGACAAAGCTCACTTGATGTTCCCAAGAACCCTGATGGAAGCTGGACCTCAACCGGGGCTGCGCTATTGGGAAGATTGCAAAGTGGTGGCCGCAGTGTAACCAGAAGCAATAATTTTCAAACAACGTTTAATGCCAAAGCTGAACTGGTAAAGGATATATGGGACTTAAAGGCAGATGCTACTTTTAGAAGGATAGATACTGCAGGTAGGTCGTATGATGTACCGGTTGCTTATAAAACAGGGCCTAATTCTGCAGTGAGTTACAGTGGTTCAAACCCAACATGGGCTCAAAACGATACCAAGCTTGTAAGGCATAATATTTATAACATCTATACAGATTTTCATAAAACTTTTGGATCAAAACATTATTTGCAAGTATTAGCAGGTTTTAATCAGGAATATAGATATAGAACCTCTAATTCGGTTAATCGCAAAGGGTTGATCAGTAATACTCTGCCATCCATCTCTTTGGCCACAGGTGATATGACAGGGAGTGAGAGAATTGATGATTGGGCAGTAAGAGGTTGGTTTTATCGCCTGAATTACATTTTTGATAATAAATATATTCTGGAATTAAATGGCCGCTATGATGGTACTTCACGTTTCCCAAGCAATGACCGTTGGGGATTCTTTCCGTCAGCTTCAGCTGCATGGGTAGTAACGGGTGAAAAATTCTTTAAACCAATAGCAGAAACCATTGGACTTGATTTATTAAAACTGCGTGCATCTTATGGCTCGCTGGGTAACCAGGATGTGGATTCATATTTATACATTCCTTCTATGGCATCAGGACAGGTCGATCAGATTCTTGATGGTAAAAGACCTATTCAAGTGCTGCCTCCAGGAGCCGTTGCGCCAAGTTTAACCTGGGAAAAGGTATCAACAATTAATTTTGGGGGCGACTTAAGCTTCCTCAAAAATCGTCTTGATCTGAGTTTTGATGCTTATACCCGCTACACTGAGGGTATGCTTACAAAAGGTAAAACCTTGCCTGGTCCTTTTGGAGTTAGCGAACCAAAAATAAATGCTGCTGATTTGAAAACAAAAGGCTGGGAGATAAGATTGGGATGGAAAGATGGATTTATGCTGGCCGAAAGCCAATTTTACTATAACATAGGGTTTAATATGGGGGATAGTCGTTCATACATTACCCGATTTGATAATCCAAATGGTTTATTATCTGATTATTATGTTGGTAGAGAAATTGGAGAGATTTGGGGCTTAGAAACAGAAGGTTTTTTCCAGAACAAAGAAGAGCTTGCTAATCACGCCGACCAAACAGCTGTTGGTGCTGATGATACAGGATATAAATTTGATGTGGGTGATTTGAAATTTAAGGACCTGAATGGTGATGGTAAAGTTGACAAAGGTAAAAATACACTTGCCGATCATGGAGATCAGAAAATCATTGGTAATGATAGGGCAAGGTATCAATATGGAGTAGACTTGAACGCAGGTTGGAAAGGATTTGATGTGAGGGTATTTTTCCAGGGTGTGGGCAAAAGAGATTGGTATCCCGGACCGAGTAACCATTATTTTTGGGGTGTTTATGCACAGCCATGGGCTAATGTTCAGGTTCATAATCTTGATCATTGGACTCCTGAAACTCCTGATGCTTACTTTCCACGCGTTAAGGCTTATATCGCAGAAGATGCAACTGAACTTGGAAATCCGCAAACGAAATACTTGCAGGATGCTTCTTACCTAAGATTAAAAAACCTAACAGTTGGTTATACACTGCCTAAGGCCTTAACTAATAGGATTAAGTTGGATAAACTGCGTATTTACTTCAGTGCAGAGAACGTATTTGATGTGTCTCACATTAAAGCAAATCTGGATCCAGAAGGACTCGATGGTAAGGTCTATCCATTCCAGAAAACCTTTTCTTTTGGTTTAAACCTTAATTTTTAACTCAAGCAGAAAGTCTCATGAAACAAAGAATAAATTATATCCTTATAATAGGATTTATAACTATAGCAATGACAGCTTGCAAGAAGGACTTTTTGCAACGTAACCCTCAAACTCAAATTACTGATGCTGTATTTTTTCAGTCTCCATCAGACCTTGAAACATATAGCAATGGCTTTTACAAGCAATTGGGGCCTTCTTACGATGATATTAACTCTGATAATATTGCAAACTATAATGCAAGTGGTGAGGTTGATAATTTGGTAAGAGGTGGTATTTCATCTTCTAACATTGGCGGTTGGGATAAAAAGGATTGGGGGAATTTACGTCAAATTAACTACATGCTAGACCACATTGGCCAGGTAAAAGGTGATGCCGTATCAATTAACCATTATGTGGGTATAGCTCGCTTTTTTAGAGGATTGTACTATTTTAATAAGATTAAAAAATACCACAATGTACCTTGGTATTCGACAGTTTTAAAATCTGATGATCCGGCTTTGTCGAAAGGCCAGGATTCGAGAGCAGTGGTTGCTGATTCGGTTTTAAACGACCTTACTTATGCTGCAACCAATATTAAGGCAGATGGTAGTAATACCCGAGTTACCAAATGGGCTGCACTTACTTTATTGGCACGTTTTGCTCTGCATGAAGGTACTTTTAGAAAATATCATGATGAAATAGGATTAAGCAACGACTATCAACGCTTTTTAGATGTTGCTGTTTCTGCCACTGCGCAAATTATTAAAGATGGAGGTTTTGTAATTTACAATACCGGAAAGGCTGGCGAAGACTACCGCGCGCTATTCTCTAGTGCAAATTTGGCTGGAAACAAAGAGATGATTATGTGGGCTGATTATGGAAAAGAACTTGGAGTTGGTAACAATAGCCATACTGTATTGGACTATACCTGGTCGCTTAGTAAAAATTTGGCAGATACTTACCTGAAAACAGACGGTACACCTTTTACTGCTACGCCTGGTTACAACACAAAATTGTATACGGAAGTATTTGCAGGTCGTGATCCTCGTATGATGGAAACTATTGTTAATCCAGCTTTTAGAGGGCCAAATAATGCGACTGCTCCATACAGAATAAAGCCAACTCTTGGTGGATACAACCAAATTAAATTTTATCCGCGTTCTGCTGATTTAATGCAGGGTTGGGTAATGAATTATACCGACTTGCCTATATTCAGATATGCTGAGGTTTTATTGATTAATGCTGAGGCTAAGGCTGAATCTGGAGTAATTACTCAAACAGATTTGGATCAAACGGTAAATAAACTAAGAGCAAGGGTGCAAATGCCTGCATTAAGTATGGGTGTGGCATTAGATCCTGTACTTGCAGCTACTTATCCTAATGCAAATGGATCAAATAAAGCTGTTCTGCTTGAAATTCGTAGGGAAAGAAGAGTGGAAATGGCTTGCGAAGGTTTAAGATATGACGATATCATTCGTTGGAAAGTTGGGAAAGTTTTGCAAGATAGTCAGCAAGGTATGTATGTTCCTGCAATGGGTGGTTTGGATGTAACAGGTGATGGCATTGCAGATATTGCTATTCTAGCCTCGCCTAATGATGAGTCTGCAATAGCAAACCTTCCTGAGGATGTGAAAAAGAACTTGTCAAAATATTATTTAAAAGATAAAGACGGTAAGGATCAGAATTTTTACCTAACAAATGGTAACTCTGGCTTTGTGGCATTTACGCGCGATAGAGATCAACCGAGAGTATTTATTGAACCAAAGTATTATTACAGACCAATACCTGTAAGTGAAACAGTAGTTAACCCAGCTCTAAAACAAGTGTTTGGTTGGTAAAATCATCATAGTAATTACACGCTCAGGCAGCAGGTTTAACCGCCTGCTGCTTTTTAAATTTACACACAAATAAGATATGAGATTATTAACGATTTTATTCTTTTGCTTGTCCTTTATCGGGACAGCGAATGCTCAGTTTAAGGGTACGGTTTTTCTTGATAAGAATAAGAACAAGCTTGCTGACCTAAATGAAAGGGGAATGCCAAATGTTGCGGTTTCTGATGGGCAAAACGTACTAAGTACTGATAAAGAAGGGAATTTTAATTTGCCCGGACACTCGAAAACGAGATTTATATTTATCACGGTTCCTGCTGGATATAAGCTTACTGATAAGCACTATATTAAGGTGGCAGGTACTGATAAGGCCTATGATTTTGGTTTGGTTGAAGATCCTACAAGTGCAGGAGCTTCTGTTAAAATGCTTCAGATAACTGATACGGAGACTGATAAGTATAACGATTGGATAGTGAACGTAAAGAATTACGCAAAAAAGCAGGGTATCAGCTTTATTGTGCATACTGGTGATATCTGCTACGAAAAGGGATTAAATTTTCATGCAAATCAGATAACCTCTGAAACACTGGGTAAGCAGATCTTTTATTGCATTGGTAACCATGATTTGGTAAAAGGAGCTTATGGAGAAGAATTGTTCGAAAGTTTGTTTGGTCCGGTATATTATTCATTTGATGCTGGTCCTGCACATTTTATTGTGACGCCAATGAGATCGGGGGATTTTCAGCCTTCTTACACTGTTGATGATGTGATCAAATGGATGAGGAATGACCTTGCTGCGGTTGACAAAAACAAGCCTGTAATTATTTTTAATCATGATCTTCTTACGTACAACGATCAGTTTATTTTAAAGGGTAAACAAGATTCCATCAATTTAAATGATAATAACTTAAAGGCATGGGTTTATGGTCACTGGCATAATAATTTTGTAAGGAAAAGTGAAAAGACCGGGATTCATTATATTTCATCGGCTCCGCCTGATAAAGGAGGGATAGACAATTCTGCAGGGCAGTTTTTATCTATTGAAATAGATAAAAATGGTGTGAAGGAAGTGAAGCCGCATTATACTTATTTGCATAAACATCTGGTAGTTACTACACCTTCGGGAGCTGATATGGTACAGGTGAAAAATGGTTCGCTAATAATAAATGCAAACTTGTATGATAGTGAAACTACGGCAAAGAGTGTTAGGAGTTTAATTTATGATTCAAAAGGAAATAAGGTTGCAGAAACTACTTTAACAGCAAATACTGATTGGAATTGGGAAGGAAAGATATTTGCAACTAAACTTGAAAAGGGAAAACCTTTAACACTTCAAACTGAGGTTTTATTTGCCGATGGTGAGCAGCACATTCAAAAACAATCTTTTACAATTGGTATTAAAACAGCAGGGGCATCATTAAAGTGGGTAAATAACCTAAAGGGAAATATATGGAAAACTGCACCTTTGTTTGCCGAAGGGCGATTGTTTGCTGCTACTATAGATGATGGGAACAATTTAAATTGTGGAGTAACAGCGCTGGATCCAAAGAGTGGTAAAACTTTATGGCACTATAAAACCCGCAATTCCATAAAACATGAAATGGCTTATGATAGTGGTTTGGTACTATGTACAGATATGGAAGGTTTTACCTATGCGTTAAAAGCATCGTCGGGCGCATTGGTGTGGAAGAAAGATTTAGGTATGAAAAGCCTTCCGGGTTATATCTCTGCAGGGGTATCAGAAAAAGGTGTTTATTATACCGGAGCAGAAGGCTATTTTCAAGCTTTGGAAGTTAAATCTGGTGAAACTATTTGGGTAAATAAGGAATGGAGAGGAGGAGAAGGAACTCCTGAAAAGATGACTATAGCCGGCGATGTAATTATTACTGGAAGTAATTGGCAAAGCTTATTCGGGCATGATAAAAAAACGGGTAAATTACTATGGAAAAGAAGTGATGAGGGTTTACGTTTTAGAAGTAGCAGTGGAAAGTATGTTGACGGTAAATTATACATTACCGGACTGAACTCAATTTTTGTGATAGACCCCAAAACAGGAAAAACACTTCAGAAAATTGATGCTGATTATGAGTTTAAGGTAATGGCCACACCTTTAGTAACCGACAAGTACATCATTATGCCAACAGCCAAACATGGCGTTGTTGCCTATGATGTAAATACTTTAAAAGAGATATGGAATACAGTAACAGGTAATGCCCTTGTTTATTCTGCACCTTATGCGGGCCCGGAATCTGGGACTGTGGAATGTTCGGTGGTTAAGTATAAAAATAAGCTTCTTTTTGGCGCTTCAGATGGATTTCTTTATGTTTTAGATGAAAACTCAGGAGATGTGCTAAGGAAAATTAATTTAGGAGCTCCAATTTTTGCTGATTTATCTATAGTTGATGATACCGTTTTTATAGCAGATTTTGCGGGTAATGTATTTGCTATAGCCAATATTTAAAAATAGTGATTGTTATAAACTCCTTTGAGAAATTCTATGTGATTAAGCATAAAATGAAACGCTCCCTTATAAAATGATACAGATTATTAAAAAGAATAACTCTAAACACTTTTTTTAGCGTTGATTTTTGATTAATTTGCTTTAACGGAAACACTTACATAAATCGCCCCTATGAAATGTCGTTCTCAAATTATCGCTGTCCTATTGTTTTGCAGCCCCATTTTAATAAAAGCACAAGGGATAAACGTTCCTGTTTCTGAAAAAGCTAAAATCAACTTTTCAGGAATGCTGCAAACCCAGTTTAATTATTCGCTCGATCAGGATATTGATATTACTGGTTTACATCATACCGGTGACGAGCATTTTTCACGTAATTCTTTCTCTGTGAAGCGAGCGCGTTTACAAGTAAATGCAACCATCAGCGACCGTATTAATGCCGTTATTCTGGTCAATTTTGGAGACTTTACCGGAAATCCTCAAAATAAGGTGCTCGAAAACGCCTATATCAAGTACAGCGTTAATGATTATGTGAATTTTCAGTTCGGCCAATTTAGGCCTCAATTTGGTCAGGAGGACAACTATCCGGTTGATTTTGTTCGCTCTATCGACTATTCTAATCAGTACTATTTATTTGGATCGAACAGTTGGCAGAGTTTTCAGATTGGAGCAAGTTATTTTGGAGAAATCAAAAATTCAGATGTTCCTGTAAAGTATTACATAGGTATTTTTAATGGGAACAACCGAAATCAGGTAAGTGATAATGACGATGGTAAAATAATACCTGCGCGTGTTGTTGTTGGTTTAAGTAAAGCTTTTCAATTGGGTGCGAGTGGTGGTGTTGGTAAAAACATGGGGCAAAAAATATGGGCCTATGGAGCAGATATCGATTATAAGAAACAGCTTAATGAGCGATGGGGTGTCGAACTTGTTTCAGAATACAAGCAAGGTATAAACAGTGTGGCTTTCTTCGGTCAGGAAAAACCTGTTATTCCGGTAAGTGAGTACGCAATGCGTGGTATCTACGTGTTGCCAAATGTGGCTTACAATATTAAAAATGCGCGACTTAAAAGTTTGGAGTTTGCAATGAGATATGAATATCTGGATTCAGATTTTAAACAAACAGGAAATGCCAGGCAAAGTTATATTCCAATGATAAGTGCTTCTTTTGCCGAAGCATATGCCATTAGAGTTCAATTGGGATACTTAATGGACAGATACGAAAGAAATATTCCTAATACAACGCAGTACAATACCAATAGGATCATTTGCCAGGTGCAAGCGAGATTTTAAAATATCTAACCCGTTAAATTATGAAAGAAATCAACTACAAAATGATGTTGGCTACATTAGCTTTTGGGTTGTTAATCTGGTTTCTGCCAGTGCCCGATGGTGTTAAACCAGAAGCATGGCATTTACTGGCTATTTTTTTGGCAACCATTTTAGGCATTATTCTAAAAGCGGCATCTATGGGCACAATGTCAATGATTGCCATTGCGCTGGTAGCTTTAACAGGAGTATTGGCTCCTGGAAATCCCGGCAAATCAATCTCAATGGCACTGAGTAGCTTTGGAGATAAGGTTATCTGGTTAATTGGCATTTCATTTTTCATAGCCAGAGGTTTTATTAAAACAGGCCTCGGAAGCAGAATAGCCTATCTTTTTATCAGAGTGTTTGGCAAAAGTTCGTTGGGCTTAGGTTATGGTTTGGGATTGGCAGATTTGGTATTGGCACCTGCAATTCCAAGCAATACTGCCAGAGGCGGGGGTATTATTTATCCCATTATGAAATCTATGGCTCTTAATTTCGGGTCTGTTCCTGAAGAACCTGAAACGCATCGTAAACTGGGAGGGTATTTAACGCTAAGTTGTTATAACATCAACCTCATTACGTCGTCAATGTTTTTAACAGGTACGGCGAGCAATCCTATGTGCCAGAAATTTGCGGCAGATCTTGGCATTGATATCACATGGATGTCCTGGATGTGGGCAGCCATTATTCCGGGAATAATCTCTTTAATTTTAGTGCCATATATCCTATACAAAATCTATCCTCCCGAAATTAAATCGACAGGTGGAGCGCCAAAAATGGCTTCTGAGAAATTGAAGGAAATGGGAGCCGTTACACGTAATGAATGGTTGATGTTAATTGCCTTTGTTGTATTGCTTTTTTTATGGATTACAGGCGATATATTTAAAATCGACGCCACTACTACGGCCTTTATTGGTTTGGTATTCTTGTTGTTATCTCAGGTTTTAACCTGGGAAGATGTGAAAAGTGAAAAGGGCGCCTGGGATACGATTGTATGGTTCTCCGCTTTGGTAATGATGGGAAGTTCGCTAAATTCCCTTGGCCTTATTCCGTGGTTTAGTGAGCTGGTAAGGGTAAAAATAGGAGGGCTGAGTTGGACAATGGCTTTCCCTATTATCGTTCTGGTTTACTTTTACAGTCATTATATGTTTGCAAGTGCAACAGCTCATGTTGCATCTATGTATGCCGCTTTGCTTGGTGTAGGTATTACAATTGGAATTCCACCAATGTTGCTTGCTTTATCTCTGGGTTTTTGTGGTGGTATTTTCGGAACGCTAACGCACTATGGGCATGGCCCGGCACCGGTATTTTTTGGAAGCACCTTTGTTGATGTGAAAGATTGGTGGTCGAAGGGATTTGTGTTAAGTATAGTTTTTCTGCTGATCTGGATGGGAATTGGTGGACTCTGGTGGAAAGTTATTGGCTTATATTAATTTAAGGCTTATGGATAGTAAAAACAGAGCATCTACGCTGATGCGCAAAACACTGATGGCGCTTACGGGATTATTCCTGTGCTTTTTTCTTGTCATTCATTTGCTTGGGAATTTGCAACTATTATTGCCTGCCGAACAGGCAAAGCAGAGTTTTAATGGCTATTCTCAGTTACTCTCTGGCAATATTTTTATAAAGATTATTTCATATGTTCTTTATGCATCTATTATTATTCATTGCCTGGATGCATTGGTTATTACACTTAAAAATAACAAAACAGCCGGAAAATATGCGGTAGATAACAGAGGAAAGGCTAGTAGATGGTATTCAAGAAATATGGGGATTCTAGGCACATTGATCCTGATATTTCTAGTCTTTCATTTTAAGGATTTTTGGTATCAGTACAAGTTTGGAAGTTTGCCAAAAGATGAAAATGGACATAAAGATCTGTATGCAATAGTGATTGCTGCGTATCAGGATTGGTGGTATGTGCTGTTTTATGTGTTATCCATGTTTGCGCTGGGCTATCACCTATTGCATGGCTTTTACAGTGCAGCAAGATCGCTGGGTCTGTATCATCCTAAATATGTTTCGTGGGTACGGGTTTTTGGTATAGGCTATTGCTATATAATTACCATTGGTTTTGCTATTATTCCAATTTATATTTACTTAACTCAACATGTTTTATGGAACTGAACGCTAAAATACCACCGGGACCATTAAAGGATAAATGGAGTTTCTATAAAGACCACGCTAAGCTGGTTAATCCTGCCAACAGGAAAAAAATGGACATCATTGTGGTTGGAACCGGATTGGCAGGTAGTGCTGCCGCTGCATCATTAGCTGAAATGGGATATAATGTTAAATCCTTCTGTTTTCAGGATTCTGCAAGGCGAGCACACTCAGTTGCTGCACAGGGTGGCGTAAACGCAGCTAAGAACTATAAGAATGATGGAGATAGTGTTTATCGCATGTTCTATGATACAATTAAGGGAGGCGACTTTAGATCGCGCGAAGCTAATGTTTATAGACTGGCCGAATGTTCGGCGCAATTAATAGATCAGGCAGTTGCTCAAGGTGTTCCTTTTGGTAGAGAATATGGAGGTTATTTAAATAACAGGTCGTTTGGTGGGGTACAGGTAAGCCGAACTTTTTACGCGAGGGGACAAACGGGACAACAGTTGCTTTTAGGTTCCTATCAGGCACTAATGCGACAGGTTGCCGCAAAGACCATAAAGCTTTACACAAGGCATGAAATGTTGGATTTGGTGGTGATTGATGGAAAGGCAAGAGGTATTATTGTGCGAAATCTGGATACGGGAGAAATTGAACGGCATAGTGCACATGCTGTGATTTTAGCAACAGGTGGTTTTGGGAAGATCTATTACTTGTCTACTCTTGCAATGGGATGTAATGCTTCTGCCATATGGCGTGCTCATAAAAAAGGTGCATTAATGGCTTGCCCAAGTTGGACGCAGGTACACCCTACATCATTACCGCAGTCTGGCGATTATCAATCTAAACTTACGCTAATGTCTGAGTCGCTGCGGAATGATGGCAGGATTTGGGTGCCGCTAAAGTCTTCGGAAAACAGGAAGCCAAATGATATTCCTGAAGCAGAACGTGATTATTATTTGGAAAGAAGATACCCTGCTTTTGGTAATCTTGCTCCTCGTGATATTTCTTCGAGAGCTGCAAAGGAGCGAATAGATGCAGGTTTTGGGGTTGGTCCTCAAAGAAACGCTGTTTATCTTGATTTTTCTAAAGCAATTAAGGAGCAAGGTAAAGGGCGCATTAAAGAAAAGTATGGGAATTTGTTTGATATGTATCGTAAAATTACGGCCACTGATGCTTATGTAGAGCCAATGATGATTTCTCCGGCCGCTCATTTTTCTATGGGAGGATTGTGGATTGATTATGAATTGATGACTACTATTCCAGGATTATTCGCTCTGGGTGAAGCCAATTTTGCTGATCATGGTGCCAACAGATTAGGCGCTAATTCATTGCTACAAGCTTGCGTTGATGGTTATTTTATTGCCCCCTATACGGTTTCGAATTATCTGGCTGGTGAAATTAAATCGGAAAGATTACCAACAGATCATCAGGCATTTGTTGATGCTGAGGTGCAGGTTCGTGCTTATTTAGGTAAGCTATTGGCTATAAATGGAAACAAAACTGCCGATTACTACCATAAAACTTTAGGTAAGCTATTGTATGATTATTGTGGCTTATCAAGAAGTAAAGATGGGTTGATTCATGCCATAACCGAAATAAAAAAGTTAAGAGAGGATTTCTATAGCGATCTCAAAGTTCCGGGTGGAGAGGATGAAATGAATGGGGAGCTGGAAAAAGCAGGCCGCATTGGCGACTATCTTGAAGTGGCAGATTTGATGTGTCAGGATGCCTTAACTCGTGAAGAATCTTGTGGTGCCCATTTTAGGGAAGAATATCAAACTCCTGAAGGAGAGGCTTTAAGGAACGACGAAAAGTTCTGTTTTGTTTCTGCCTGGAAATGGCAGGGAGAAGGGCAGGAAGAACTGTTGATTCCTGAACCATTGCAATTTGAAAATGTTGAACTGGCGGTAAGAAGCTATAAATAAATGGGCTTATGAAGTTATATCTAAAAATTTGGAGACAAAGTGATGCTGCCAGCGAAGGTAAACTGGTAGATTATGAACTTGATAATGTGATTCCACATATGTCCTTTCTGGAGATGATGGATACCCTTAATGAGCAGTTGATTTTAAAAGGAGACCGACCTGTAGAGTTTGATCATGATTGCAGGGAGGGAATTTGCGGCCAGTGTGGTATGATGATTAATGGACAGGCGCATGGCCCAATAGCAAATCTTACAACCTGTCAGCTTCATATGCGCGAGTTTAAGGACGGGGATACCATTTATGTAGAGCCTTTTAGAGCTGTTGCTTTTCCGATAAAAAGGGATTTAAGGGTTGATAGATCTGCTTTTGACAGGATTATTATGGCCGGTGGTTTTGTTTCAGTAAATACTGGCCAGGCACCGGAAGCAAATGGAATTCCTATTACCCATGAACAGGCCGAGTCGGCATTTGATTCTGCTGCCTGTATAGGATGTGGGGCGTGTGTTGCAACTTGTAAGAATTCTAGCGCGGCTTTATTTACATCGGCTAAAATTTCTCATTTGGCAAAACTGCCGCAAGGAAAAATGGAATCGAGGAAGAGGGTGCAGTCTATGGTAAAGCAAATGGACGATGAGAATTTTGGGCACTGTAGTAATACGGAGGCCTGTGAGGTAGAGTGTCCGCAACAGATTTCGGTTCTTAATATTGCACGAATGAACTGGGAGTATTCGATTAGTAGTGTTTTGAAGAAGTAATAATAATGCTTTGAAGAAATGATAAGAGTGCTTTCAAGAAATAATAAGAGTGGGAGGCTTAAAGCGTTCGTCATCCTGAATTTATTTCAGGACCTCGCACTAGCTGGGCTTCTTTTCTCTTGAGGGGTCCTGAAATAAATTCAGGATGACGATAATGCAAAAGGAGGGTGTATCATAAATTCGTGATACACCCTCCTTTTATACTATTAACAATGCTTGTGTCTTATATTAATGCTGTTATCGTAACAAAACTTACCTCACAAATTACCTCACCTACCTCAACAAGTTCTTCCAGCTTGTTTTGCTTTCAATTAATGATTGAAGATCTTTAATTTCAATACGTTGCTGCTCCATTGTATCACGATGACGAATGGTTACAGTATTGTCTTCCAATGTCTGATGGTCAATTGTTAAGCAGAAAGGAGTACCAATGGCATCTTGTCTGCGGTAACGTTTACCAATAGCATCTTTCTCTTCGTATACGCAATTGAAATCCAGCTTTAAGCTGTTCATGATTTCCCTTGCTTTTTCCGGTAAACCGTCTTTTTTAGTAAGTGGGAAAATTGCTACTTTAACAGGAGCAAGGCAAGGATGTAAGCGTAACAATGTTCTGCTGTCTTGTTTTTCTCCCTCACTCAAATCCTGCTCTTCAAAAGCATTGATCATGGTTAACAAGAACATACGATCTAAACCAATTGAAGTCTCGATTACATAAGGCACATAGTTACCATATGGTTTTCCTTCTTCGTTAAGGTCATTGTCGAAATATTGCATTTTCTTGCCAGAGAACTCCTGGTGTTGAGAAAGATCGAAATCTGTACGGCTGTGAATACCTTCTACTTCTTTAAAGCCAAACGGGAATTCAAATTCAATGTCAGTAGCTGCATTAGCATAGTGAGCAAGTTTAACATGGTCGTGGTATCTGTATTTTTCTGCAGATGTACCTAAAGCCAGGTGCCATTTTAAACGAGCTTCTTTCCAATAAGCGAACCATTTTTCATCTTCTCCAGGGCGCACAAAGAATTGCATTTCCATTTGTTCAAATTCACGCATACGCATGATGAACTGACGGGCAATTACTTCATTTCTGAAAGCTTTTCCTATTTGTGCAATTCCAAAAGGAATCTTCATTCTTCCCGATTTTTGAACATTAAGGAAGTTTACAAAGATACCCTGTGCAGTTTCAGGACGTAAATATATTTCTTCTGCTCCTTCGGCCATAGCCCCGAACTGGGTGCTAAACATTAAGTTAAACTGACGTACATCAGTCCAGTTCTTAGTTCCGCTTACAGGGCAGGCAATTTCGTGTTGCTCAATTAGTGTTTTTAATTCCTGTAGGTTTTCAGCTTTTAAGGCCTCATCCATATCAGCTTGCAGCTTTGCAGCTTTATCTGTTTTGCCGTCTTTTTCGTAACGGGCAATCTTATCTTCTAATAACTGATCAGCACGGTAACGTTTTTTTGAGTCTTTATTATCGATCATTGGATCGTTAAAGCCATCAACGTGACCACTTGCTTTCCATATTTTTGGATGCATAAATATTGCAGAATCAATACCTACAATGTTTTCATGCATTTGTACCATGGCTTTCCACCAATATGTTTTGATGTTGTTTTTTAATTCTGCTCCTAACTGCCCGTAATCATATACAGCACTTAGTCCATCATAAATTTCGCTGCTTTGGAATACAAAACCATATTCCTTGGCGTGTGATATTACATTTTTAAATTGCTCGTCGTTAGTGTTTTTTGCCATAATGATGCAAACTTAGATAAAATATTTTAATGGTTTCCATGAATGCAGTGGTGTTTTTTCTACTTTTGAAAATGATCTCTCCCGCAAACGTAAAAATTAAATAAATTGAGCATTAAAGTACAGTATTTGTCTAAATATTACGATAAGCAAAAGGCTGTCGATGAAGTTAGCTTTGAAGCTAAGCCGGGTAAGATATTGGGCTTTTTGGGTCCTAATGGAGCAGGTAAGTCTACCACAATGCGCATGCTTACCGGTTATCTTAAGCCTACTTCAGGTTCTGCTCAACTGTGTGGATTTGATTCTCAGACTCAAAGTATCGATGTAAGGCGTATTATAGGTTATCTGCCTGAAAATACACCTTTATATACAGATATGTACGTAAAGGAGTTTTTATTGTTTGTTGCCAATACTTATAAATTACAGCAGCCGGAGCAAAAAGTTAAAGAAACTATTGAAGCTGTTGGTTTAACGGCTGAGCAGCATAAAAAGATAAATATGCTTTCTAAAGGCTATAAACAACGGGTAGGTTTGGCACAGGCGATTATCCATAATCCTGCGATTTTAATACTTGATGAGCCTACATCGGGACTGGATCCTAATCAGTTAACCGATATTAGAGAGCTCATAAAGAAATTGGGAAAAGACAAAACAGTGATCCTTTCAACCCATATTATGCAAGAAGTTGAAGCAGTTTGCGATGAAGTTATCATCCTTAATAAAGGAAAAATTGTAGCAAATGCTGAAATTACTGAACTTAAAAGGCAACACCAATCGTCATCACTAGAGGATATTTTTAGAAAATTGACTTCTTAATAAGATAAGTCAGTTGTTAATAACTGAATTATCTGTCGGTTTGGTTAAAAACGTTTGTGTTTATCAGAATCGTAATTAAGGGCTGTTTTTCCTAATGTTTTGTTTTTCAGAAGGTTGCTTTTGTTAATAATTATTTACTGTATGGTTTTATTCTTTGTAACTATTGGCCAAGTTTTTGTGTCTAAGGGTAAAAGTTATATAATTAATTATACAATTTAAATTAAACAGAAATGAAAAAAGTATTTTTACTAACAGCTATTGCAGGTCTTTTTGCGTTTTCAAGCGTTAAGGCACAAAAAGATGTTGCTATGACAGGTCCAAAGTTAGGTATTGGAGCTGAGTTTGCATTTCCAATGGGTACATTTGGTGATGTAACTAAATTAGGTTATGGTGGTTCATTATTGTACCAACATCCTGTAGCTGCTAACTTGAATTTAACAGGTAGTGCAGGTTATTTAAATTTTAAAGGTAAAGACGTTAATATTGGTGGTGTAACGTATAAAGGTGGTAGTGCTGGGTATGTACCAGTTAAAGCAGGTGCAAGATACTTTGTGGCTGAGAACTTTTATATAGGTGGTGAGCTTGGTGCTGCTTTCTCTACTGAATCGGGAGGTTCTACTGCATTTGCTTACGCTCCTGGTATTGGTATAGAGTTTCCGGTTTCTGACGGTGGAGCTATTGAATTGGGTGGACGTTATGAAGGATGGTCAGCTAATTCGCACACTAGTTCTTTCATCGGACTTAGATTAGCATATAACTTCGGTTTGTAGTCAGTATTTACCGAAAAAGAATTAGAAAGCCGTCTCATAAATTTATGGGATGGCTTTTTTAATTCTAGTTTTCCATATTCGATTAATAGGTAGCTAGCCCAAAAATCAACAAAAATATTTAACTTAGCATATATGAAACTGCTTAGAAACATCGCCGTATTTTTTTTAATTCATCTTCTTGCCGGCTGCTCATCTGGCGACAAAAAAGTACCCGTTGTTGGTTTTATTGACGCTTTTGAAGATACTACTATTGCCCAGGCCCGTGCTGGTTTTACCGATGCCCTTCAGAAAGATGGCTTTAGTGAAGCTAATCATACCTTGAAAATTGAATATCGTAATGGACAGGGCAGTATACCAACCCTTGTGCAAATAGTAAACTATTATATTAATAAGCCGGTTGATATACTGGCCACAAGTACCACATTATCAACTTTGTCCTCTATTCAGAAAACAAAGATGATCCCTATTTTTGCTATGGTATCGCCAACACCTAAACTTATGGGTGTATTGGATAAAGATGGCAGAGCCCCAAGTAATTTATATGGCGCTGTAGAAGATTTGAACTATATTGACACTTCTTTTTTACTGATTCCGCAATTGCTGAAACCTGCAACAGGCAAACTTAAGGTGGGCGTAATTTATAATGATGCTGAACCGCAATCAGCAGATGCATTGAAAAGGATTGAAGTCATAGCTGCAAAGAATAACATCACGATATTGGCTACTCCGGTTGTTACTTCGGCCGACGCTCAACTCATTACTCAGTCATTATTGACTAAAAATATTGACGCTTTTTTTGCCCTTCCTGATAATGTGGTATTCGCCTCATTTGAAACAATAGTTAAAAGCTGCGACCAGAAATCTGTACCCATTTTTACGAGCGAGGCTGGTTTGGTTAAACGCGGAGCTGTAGCGGCCTTCGGTGCAGATATTTACCAATGGGGTTATCAGGCAGGTGAGCAAGCGGCGAGGTACCTGAAAGGGGATACGGTTGGCTTAAAGCCTGAAATGGTGAAAATAAGGAAGCGGGTGTATAATCCAACTGTTGCAGCTAAATACCATATTACTGTTTCTGCTAATTTTGATGCTTTAAAATAAATGGATTTTTACCTCACTGCCTTAGTACAGGGGCTTTGTTATGGGAGTCTTGCGTTGGGAATTTATATCTCCATGAAGATCTTTAATATTCCTGATATTACTACCGATGGAAGCTATACCCTGGGAGGAGCAGTTACCGCGGTGATGTTGACAAATAACCAACCAACATATTTAATTTTACCGGTAGTTATTGGGGTAGGTGCGGTAGCGGGGGCACTGACAGGATTAATCCATACCAAATTAAAAGTAAATGCCCTACTTGCAGGGATCTTGGTGATGACAGCGCTGTATTCCCTTAATCTTACCATTATGGGGCGTTCTAATTTGCCTCTAAGCAATTTACCCTCACTATTTACCCTTGTAGATATTAGTACTGATACTAACCTGAATACTTTTTGGATTGTATTGGCTTTTATTGCGATAGTTACTTTATTTATTGGCTATTTGTTAAAAACGGACTTCGGTATTGCCATGCGGGCTACAGGTAATAGTGAAAGTATGATCCGGGCATTGGGGGTTAATACGGATAAAATGAAGATCATTGGGTTGGCTTTGGCTAATGCCTTAACCGCGCTGAGCGGTTACCTCATCACCCAATGGCAAGGATTTGCTGATATTAGTATGGGTATTGGAGTGGTGATATCAGGCCTGGGTTCGGTTATTATTGCGGAAACTTTAATTCGTTCACTGAGCATTACTTCTGTATGGCTGAATCTGCTGTTAGTGCTCGGTGGTGCTATTGTTTTTCAAATGGTATTGGCATTTACCTTAAGTACGGGCGTAAATCCCCTCTATCTGAAGGCTGTTACTTCCACGTTTGTCCTGCTGATAGTTGGATTACCACGTTTATTCAGGAGGGAAGTATGATCAGAATAGATTCACTCTATAAAACTTTTAATAAAGGTCAACCTAATCAAGTAGATGCCATCAATGGGATTAATTTGCATATTGCCGCAGGTGATTATGTAATTGTTGTTGGGTCAAATGGATCGGGAAAATCAACATTAATGGACTTGATTTCGGGAAGTGTTGTGCCCACAAGAGGCGCTATTAGCTTTAATGGGAAAGATGTAAGTAAATTGGCAGATTATAATCGCAGTCCCTGGGTTGCACGAGTTTTTCAAAATCCGCTGAGTGGTACGGCACCTGATCTGAGTATTTTGGATAATTTTAGATTGGCCGCGCTACGCACCAAGCCTAAAGGGTTTAATGTGGGAGCAACCAATGCTTTTAAAACACTGGTGAAAGAAAGAATAGCTGTGTTGAACATGGGGTTGGAAAATAAAACCGGACAACTAATGGGTACCCTTTCAGGTGGACAGCGGCAGGCACTTACCCTATTGATGAGTGTGATGGATGATTGCAAAATTCTGTTGTTGGATGAACCATCAGCTGCACTAGACCCTAAATCGGCACAAGTGGTAATGCAAACAGCTGACCACCTGATTAAAGATTTTAAACTGACAGCTATGCTTGTTACTCATAATTTAAAGGACGCTTTTACCTACGGTAATCGTATTATCCAATTGTCCGAGGGTGCGATAAAGTACGATAAGAGTGCAGCCGAAAAGCATGCATTAACTCAAGAGGAATTGTTTAACTGGTTTTTTTAAATCATTAACTCTAGCATTGAAAGAAAAGAGGTTTATCTGAGACTGCCTTTTTGTTATCATGGGTATATTTTATAATATTGCAACTCATTGAAATTTAACTAATGAAAAAAATATTCTTCTCTACTGTTTTACTTATGCTTTTCTTGTTTACCAATACCCATGCACAATCAAGTGCCCAGGCTGCTGAACCAAGATTGGGGATAGGACTTGATTTAGGTTTACCTATTGGTGATTTTGGAGATTTTGCAAATTATGGAGTAGGAGGTTCAATACTTTATCAACATCCGGTATCCACATCGTTAAACATCACCGGAAATGTAGGGTATATTAAATTTAATGGTAAACAGACGATAGGTACATTGAAATACATGCAAAGCTTTATACCAATTAAAGTTGGTGCCAGGTATTTCCTTACTCAAAATATATACGGAACAGCTGAGGTCGGTTCATCCATTGCTACAACTAGTGGAAGTGGTGCTTCTTTTATTTATACTCCAGGTTTGGGTTTCGAAATTCCGGTGTCGAGTAACGGCTCGTTAGATATAGGAGCCAGATATGAAAGCTGGACTAAAAATACCGGTACAATATCGTTTATTGGCATAAGGGCCGGATATAATTTTTAGAAGCAAATTAATGTACGCAGTTTTTAAAAGAGAATTATTCAGCTTGTTAAACTCATTAATGGCTTACATAACCATTGGTGTTTTTTTATTGGCTTCGGGATTATTGCTTTGGTTTTTTCCTGATACCTCTATACTGGAATATGGTTATGCTGAACTGACAGGCTTTTTTAGCCTTGCACCATTTCTGTTTATGTTTCTTATTCCTGCAATTACTATGCGTTCATTTGCCGAAGAAAGACGTGAAGGTACTTACGTTTTACTAGCATCGCGTCCTTTAACCGATTGGCAGATCATTTTGGCTAAGTATTTTGCTTGCTTCGTTTTGGTGTTGGTTTCATTAATACCAACATTAATCTATTATTACTCTATTTATAAACTGGGTATGCCGGTTGGAAATATTGATACAGGTGCGGTAATTGGGTCTTACTTAGGGCTAGTGTTATTGGGAAGTTCATTTGTGGCGATTGGAATATTTGCTTCTTCAATTACTAAAAATCAGGTTATTGCCTTTGCTGTGGCGGTATTTATCTGTTTTATAGCTTACAGTGGCTTTGATGCTTTGAGCAAAATCTTCGCTATGCGTTATCTGGAAACTGTTTTTCTAGGCTTAAGTGTAAACGAGCATTATCAATCTATAAGCAGGGGCGTTTTAGATACCCGCGACCTTATTTATTTCATCACTTTTGTGCTGTTCTTTTTAGGTATTACTAAACTGGTAATAGGAGGTCGGAAATGGTAAAGTTGAGGGAGAATAAAATGGTAAGATTACTTGCCTTTGTAATCGGATTAATAGTGCTGAATGTAGCAGCACAGTACATTTATACTAGAATAGATTTTACCAAAGAGAAGCGTTTTACACTCACTTCTAAGTCTAAAACGATTTTAAAAGAGGCTACAAAACCAATAACTATTACAGTTTTTTTGGATGGGGATTTACCTGCTGCTTTTAAACGGCTAAGAAATGCAACAAAAGATTTGTTAGCTGATTATAAAGCATATTCGGGTACAGATATTAACATCGAGTTTGTTGATCCGATATCAGGATTATCGGGAGCTGAACAGGATACTGTTATCAATCATTTGTATCAAATAGGGGTAGAACCTACTACTCTAAATATTAAGAACGATAATGGATTTGCACAGAAAACTATATTTCCGATGGCAATTGTTGAAGGTAATGATCATCAGTTGTCGGTTAAATTGTTGCAAAATCTGGATGCCTCAGGTAATTACGAAGAGAACATCAATAATTCTATTCAGAACCTCGAGTACATATTTACCTCGGCCATTCAAAAGGTATTGAGCGGTCAGCATCCAAGGATAGGTTTTACAGAAGGGAATGGAGAGCTTTCAGATTTGTTTTTGAGTGATGCGATAAAAACTTTGTCGGAGAGTTATGATGCGGGCAGGGTAAATCTGAATCAGATTGATAAGGCAGGATTAGATAAATTGAAAGTATTGGTTATTGCCAAACCGGAAAAGGAATTTACTGAAGCAGAAAAATACAAGATCAATTATTTTGTAATGAATGGGGGTAGGGTAGTGTGGTCTATTGATCAGGTGAGTGCCAGTTTGGATAGCTTAAGAGGCGCAGGTGAGCAGCTTGCATTTAATAAAAAGCTGAACCTTGATGACATGCTGTTTATGTATGGCGCGAGGGTTAATTATAACCTTATTGCAGATGCCAATTGTGCTGAAATTCCTTTGAGTATGGGCGGTCAGCAGGGCCAAATTCAGATGGCACCTTGGGTGTTTTATCCAATACTGATGCCTGATACTTCAAATAACCTTGTGAAAAATATTGATGGTATAAGGAGTGAGTTTGTAAGTACTGTTGATACTATAGGAGTAAAGGGGCTTAGTAAAAAGGTGATCTTGCAAACTTCGGCTTACAATAAAGTGCATAATACACCTAAAATGCTTTCTCTGCAAATGGTTGCGGAACAACCGAATCCGCGTGAATATGCGAGTAAACCGCATACTGTTGGGGTGGTTATAGAAGGTAAATTTCCATCAGTTTTTCTGAATAGGTCTGTACCTGCCGGAATTACTGAGACATATAATCTTCCTGCAGAAAGCAAGCCGACTAAAATGATTGTGATTGGAGACGGAGATATCTTCAAAAATCAGATAAGTGCGAGAGATGGTTCTGTTTTTCCATTGGGATTTGACAGATATACAGAAAGAAACTACGGAAATAAGGCATTGTTATTAAATATTGCAGACTTTTTATCTAATGACGACAATTTGATCGCTTTACGTAATAAAGAAGTTAAGATCAGGCTGTTGGATAAGGTGCGTTTGCGTACCGAAAAGTTGCAATGGCAGCTAATTAATGTTGTTTTTCCTTTACTATTGTTAATATCGTTCGCGATTTTTCAACATTATTACCGCAAGCATAAGTATGCAAGGTAATTTTTATATTTTTGAGAACTGACAAGATCATACTATGAGATTTATTGTATCCACATCAACGTTATTAAAACATTTGCAAACAGTAAATGGTGCTTCGAGCAGCAGTACTGTTTTGCCTATATTGGAAAATTTCTTATTTGAAATTAAAGACGGAAATTTAACTATATCTGCAACGGACTTACAAACCAGCATGACCACTTCTTTGGCTGTTGAATCTAAAGAGGGTGGTAAAGTAGCTGTACCAGCAAGAATATTGTTAGATACTTTAAAAACGTTACCAGATCAGCCTATTTCTTTTAACATTGATGATGCTTCATTCTCTATTGAGATAAGCGCCGGAGATGGTAAATATAAACTAAGTGGCGAAAATGGAGATGATTTTCCAAAAATACCTGTAGTTGAAAATGCTTCATCAGTAAATTTACCTGCATCGGTATTAACAGAGGCAATTACCAAAACTATTTTTGCGGTAAGTAATGACGAGTTGAGACCGGCAATGACTGGTGTTTTCTGTCAATTGTCTGAAGAACATATCACTTTTGTTGCAACTGATGCTCATAAATTGGTAAGATACAGACGTATGGATAGCAAAGCCGATAAGTCGTCTTCTTTTATCCTTCCCAAAAAGGCATTAACTTTATTGAAAGCAGCTTTACCTTCAACAGATGTGAATGTTTCTGTTGATTACAATGCAACAAGTGCTTTCTTTAAATTTGAAAATATAAACCTTGTTTGTCGTTTAATCGATGAGCGTTATCCGGATTACGAAGCGGTTATTCCTGCTAATAATCCTAATAAATTGGTGATTGACAGAGCTTTATTCTTGAATACACTACGTAGGGTAGTTATTTTTGCTAATAAAACAACTCACCAGGTAAGATTAAAAATCAATGGAAGCGAATTAAACATATCTTCTGAGGATTTAGATTTTGCTAATGAAGCTCATGAGCGTTTAAGCTGCCAGTACGAAGGTGAAGATTTGGAGATTGGATTTAATGCACGTTTCTTAATTGAAATGTTAAGTAATTTGAGCGGAGAGGAAGTTACATTAGAACTTTCAACGCCAAATCGTGCAGGTTTGTTAATTCCTCAAACCAATGATGAGAACGAAGATGTTTTGATGCTGGTTATGCCGGTAATGTTAAATAATTATAATTAATACTCATTTAAATATTTGTAATGGCTTGGTTTTTGACCAAGTCATTGCTGTTTAGATTAGAATTGTTTTAAGTTTAAAAATACTACTATGAAAAAATCATTCTTTTTAAGTCTAACACTAGGCGTTCTCTTTTTAAGCTCGTGTTTTAAGGCGCCAAAACCGGATCCTGTTGGAGATGCATATGTTAAGGCTGTTAATACCGTAAAAGGATCAAATTCACAAGAGTTTTACTTAAATGGAACTAAAAGAAATGCTGCCGCCATTCCTTATGGCGAGGCTACTCCATACATTACTGTAAGTTCTGGAAGTAGTCAATTTGCATTTGCAGATGCTGGTACCGTAAGTGGGACAGCTAATGCCGCTACACAGCTTGTAGGTGTTCCAATCGGTGTTTATGCAACAACTTTTTATATCAAGGTGAAAAATCAGACAACACTTGAGGAATCACTTATGGCAACAATTATTAATGATGATATGAAACCATCGTTGGTTGCGGGTAAAGCAAAGGTTAGGTTTATTCATTTAAATTATCTTTTAAATAATTCAATTTCAGTTATGTCGGGCACTTCAAGTCTTTTAACTGGGATACCTTTTGGAAGTGCCTCATCTTATATTGATGTAGATCCTGGAACCAAGTTTACATTTAAAGCTACCGATGTAACTACCTCACCTGAGATTGGAGGAAATTTTCTTGCTAATAAGAATTATACCATATGGGTGGATGGTGCATCGGCAACTGAGTTGACCGGACATATCATCGCACAATAATTAATTAAATGACATTACTAAGGTTAAAAATATCATGGTTATTGCCATGATATTTTTATTTTTGGGCTTAATTTATAAAACTTGGAATTTTTCACTTTCTTAATAGACTTTCTTCTTCATATTGATAAGCATCTGGAGGAGATCATTAGAGATTATCAGAATTGGACATACGCCATTCTTTTCTTAATCATTTTTGCCGAAACAGGTTTTGTAGTTACCCCATTTTTACCGGGCGATTCTTTGTTATTCGCTATGGGTGCTTTAATTGCCGGTGGTAACACAGGCTTAAGCATTTGGGTAATGTTAATCTTATTAATTATAGCTGCCATTGCTGGTAATTCCTTGAATTATAAGCTAGGTAGTTTTTTTGGAGTGAAGGTGTTTAAGGAGAGTAACAAAATATTGAAACTCGAATATTACAATCAATCACATATCTTTTTTGAAAAGCATGGCGGTAAAGCCATCATTTTTAGCCGTTTCTTACCTATTTTTAGAACTATAGCTCCATTTGTTGCTGGCGTGGCTAAAATGCCTTTCGGAAGATTTACCTTCTTTAACATCATTGGTGGTGTAGCCTGGATAGCTAGTTTGTTACTTGCAGGATTCTTATTGGGTCAGATTCCGGTAGTTAAAAACAATTTTGATATCGTAATCGTTGTGATTGCTGTAGTTACTTTCTTCCCAGCTGTTTTTGCTGCTTTAAAATCTAAGTTTAAAAAGAAAGAAGTAAAACAAGAGGCTGCTGTTGAAGAGCAAACTGATAAAATAGCATAATAAAGCTAGTTTTCGAGTAGGGGTTGACCTGCGTCAACCCATGCAGAGTACCAGAATGAGCCAATAGTTAGTATAGCAGATTTCATTTGCTTTTCAACCATATTGTTCATCATGTTATGGTAGGCTGTTGCGTATTCTAATGAGTATTGTTTAAGCACCTGATTGTTTCTTTCTGAAAAGCTATATTTTCTGTATCCTGGAAATGTGTTGTTTAAATCTGCCTCCAGTACTAAAACAGAATCCACTAAGCTATGTGTTATTACATCCCATGTTTCAGTAAGTGGATTTTCAATGTACTTTGCTTTTCCTACCAGATAGTTATAATCCTGAGAAAATAGTTCAGGGAGCCTGCTCTCCCAAAAAGTATGAATACCAACCTGATTGGTTAGTTGACCGTTATGGTTTTGCGTAGTATGCAAAGGTACATGAGCATCAGCAATATAGTGCCCCAGATAGGCAGAGTAGATTAGGATTTTTAACGAATCCCTGCTTTTAAAGGCATTTACAAGTTTATAATAGCTTTTTTGAATTTGCCATGGAAGGATGCCATTCTTGGTCAATTGTTCCTTGCCGTACTTTTCAACTGCATCATCCCATTTGCGAGGAATGCTATCTATATTCTGTTCATATAATTCAACATCAAGATAATGTCGTGGAGCCTCTGCTGTATCAGCATATCTACGTTTATCGGGGTCAACTGCATGATCAGAGATATACTGTATGTTAGCCTTATAGAATCGGCTAATACCAGTGGGGAGTGTGAAAACTGCGAGTTCGTTAATTTTAACGTGGGCAAAGAAGCCCCAGGAACTGAACAGCATTAATGCTGTAATGAGCATTACGGAAATAAAAGTGTATTTCATTTCCGTAAAACTATATAAAGAAACCTTTATGGTGGTTATTTGTCTATGCTTTTCCCTTTCATTGCAGAAGAAACAGCTACATCCATAACTCGTTCTGCAAACGGACGTGTAAATTCATTTAATTCATCAGCTTTCTTAAGAATTTCATCTTTATCTGCTTTAGCCAGCGCTTCTTTTAGTGCGGCAATATGAATATTAGTATTTGAGATTTCGTCGGCTGTAAGGAAAGTGCCGTGTTTTTCAATGAAGCGCTCAGCTGTGTATGTCAATTGTTCACCTTCACTTCTGGCTTCAATCAGCATTCTTTGTTCAACATCGCTTTTTGCATGAGTAATACTGTCAATCAACATTTTTTCAACAGTTTCATCGGTAAGGCCATAACTAGGTGTAATGTCTATTTCTTGTTTTACACCAGAGCGTAATTCAATAGCCTGTACGGTTAAAATACCATCAGCGTTTAAAAGGAAATTGATGTCTACTTTTGGTAAGCCGGCCGGCATCGATGGAATACCTTTAAGGTCAAACTCAGCAAGTTTTCTGTTTTCCTGAACAAGATCACGCTCTCCCTGAAATACGGAGATTTTCATGTTTACCTGTCCGTCAATTGATGTGGTATATTGTCTGCCCGCTTTTGTTGGAACCTTTGCATTTCTTGGAATAATTACATCCATTAAGCCACCCATGGTTTCAATTCCCAATGATAAAGGAGTTACATCAAGCAAAAGTATGTCAGATCTATTCCCCGCCAGAATATCAGCTTGTATAGCTGCTCCTAAGGCAACTACTTCATCAGGGTTGATCTGGTCATGGGGTATTCGGCCAAAGAAATCAGCAACTTGTTTTTTAACATATGGACTACGTGTAGAGCCTCCTACAAGTACTACCTCATCAATGTTTTCTATAGTTAATTTAGCATCGCTTAAAGCTTGCTTACATGAGGTTATGGTTTCTTCAACTTTGGCTGCAATCAATTGCTCAAAAGTTTGTTTATCTATAGAGCACCAAATTTCGCCAAGTTTAACTTCGTTGAGCTCACCATAGGCGAGGTTTTCATTAAACAGGTTTTGAGTGGTTAAAGCTTTTTTAGCTTCTTCTGCCTTTAACCTTAAGGCTTGCATTAAGCTTGAATCAGCAGCAAGGTCTTCTTTGTTTAATTTGTTTTTTTCTATCCAATAATGAACTATAGCACGGTCAAAATCATCGCCACCTAAAAAGGTATTGCCATTAGTTGATAAAACTTCAAATATTCCATTTTGAATAGAAAGTATAGAAACATCGAAGGTTCCTCCACCTAAGTCATAAACGGCTATAGTTTTTTGTTGAGTAGGATCCAAACCTAATCCATATGCCAAACTAGCCGCGGTAGGCTCGTTTACAATTCTTAGAACATCAAGGCCAGCAAGTTTACCTGCATCGCGGGTTGCTTGTCTCTGACTGTCGTTAAAATATGCTGGAACAGTAATTACGGCTCTGTTTACGGGCGTTTTAAGTGCATGTTCTGCTCTTGCCTTAAGCTCTTTTAAAATCTCTGCAGATAATTCAATTGGTGTGTAGAATTTGTTGCCGGCTTTAATTTTTACCAGAGAATCATTCTCATCATCAATTATTTTATAGGAGAAAGTATCCTGATGACTGGCTACATCCTTGTATGACCTTCCAAGTAAACGTTTAACCGAAAATATGGTGTTTGAAGGATCGGTAATTAAAAACCCTTTGGCATCATTACCTACTAAAGCATCACCTTGCGCATTAAAGTGTACAACAGAAGGAACCAGTAAACCTTTGCCCGTGTCATTTATTACCTTCGGGTTTTTGTCCGGATCGATAAAGGCAACCAGACTGTTAGTTGTTCCTAAATCAATTCCAACGATGATCTCTTCTTGTTGCAATGAGCCTGTTGCCAGGTTGATGGATATTTTTGCCATAGTTTGGCAAATTTAGGAATGTTTTAAGGTAATTCTTAATTAGAATGAATTTGTTTGTGGCAAATTAGGTTATTATGACCTTTTATTGATTTCGCAGTTCCTTTTTATGGATGTTGTAAAGCCAAAGAACAATGTCCTGATAGCTATCGGTACCTTTCTGTTGGTTGTTTAGCTTTAAGAACCTGTCGAAAGCAACATCAAGATACCCAAACATCTCGTTATTATACTTGCGCCAAAAATCACGATCGTTTTTGAAATCCTGTATGGTGCCTGCATTTATAGTGGCATAAAGCGTATCATAATCTTCTTGAGATTTAATTCTGATCTCAAAAAGGATGCTTTTTAACATTGCATAAGATGCAGAATATTGAAAATTAGGATCGGTACTGTTTGATGCAACCAAATAACCGATAAGATTTGCCTCATCTTCGCGACCGATGCCAAGCTGATGAGCTATTTCGTGACAAGTAACAAAAGGTAAAGAGATTGAAGGCAGTCTGGTATTTACGTTGGCCTCTCCCGAAAGTGGATTGTAATACCCTTCAATACCAATTTTAGTTACTATCCAACTGTTTAAAACAGGCTTTACAGCAGGACTACGATATTTAAAAATGGGGTTTGTTTGCTCCATTTTATCATATCCTGCTTTCGCTTTAGTCTCTAATTCAGTAATACTGGACCTCGTTTTTTGGACTTTCTGGAGATGATTCAATTTGTTAATGAAGAATTTTCCAAGCAAAACAAGTTCAGTAGTATTGTATTTCTCATCGCTTATACCCAGCTGTTTAGAGATAGAGGGGCGCGAATAATTTAGTCCCCAAAGGATTTTAAAGAGTAAATAAAGAATAAGAATAAAGTTGAGTACCTGTAATGGTATTCTTACTCGATCTTCTTTTTTTAATGATTTGACTACTATCTTTTTATAGAATAGAAATAAGCTCCAGATGACAAAAAGAATTAGCAGCAAATAAAGAAAATCGCCAAGTGCAAAAGGAACTAATGAGCTTATAAATCGCTGAGCAACTGAGCTGATCTGGTAAATCCCTTCGGAGTAAATGTTTTCAATAAGCTGATTAAAAAAGCCCGCTATAAATACAATTACTGAAAGAGATAACAGGATAACAAACTTCCGTATTTCAGGTTTATAAGCTACATTCATTACCTGTTAAAGGTTAGTCTTTTTCCGTTTTCTCTAGTCATGAATCGTCCTTTTTGATAAGCAAGATTACCCGACACAAAGGTGTGGGTTACTTCTGCCTGGAATGTTTGGCCTTCAAAAGGCGACCAACCACATTTGTAAAGCACATTTTGTCTGGTTACTTTGAATGGATCATTCAAGTTTACCAAAACAAGATCTGCCCAATAGCCTTCTCTGATGAAACCTCTTTTGTCGATATTGAAACAAGTAGCGACATTGTGTGCCGTTTTTTCAGCTATCTTTTCTAAGGTGATCTTTTTTTGATGGTACATTTCAAATAAAGCAGGCAATGCATGTTGTACTAATGGACCGCCAGAAGGAGCTTTCAGGTAAGACTGTTCCTTTTCAGGAATGGTATGTGGGGCATGGTCAGTAGCTATAACATCGATGTAATTGTCAAGTACTCCTTTTAGAATGGCATCCTTATCTTCCGCTGTTTTTACAGCAGGGTTCCATTTTATCCAGTTTCCTTTGGTAGCGTAATCCTTGTCATCAAACCATAGATGATGAATGCAGGCTTCTGCTGTGATTTTCTTATCCTTTAAAGGAGTTATATTGTCAAATAACGCAACCTCTCTACCCGTTGATATGTGTAAAATATGTAGGCGGGTTCCATGTTTTTTTGCAAGTTCAATAGCCATCGATGAAGAAATATAACAAGCTTCGGCACTTCTGATAAGTGGATGCATATCAATAGTGATGTTCTCTCCATACTTTTCTTTGTACAAGGCCATGTTAGCTCGTATGGTTGCCTCATCCTCACAATGAGTTGCTACCAACATTGGAGCTTCTTTGAAAATGTTTTCTAAGACGGTTTCATTATCGACCAACATATTGCCCGTTGAAGAGCCCATAAAAACTTTAATTCCACAAACATTTTTTGGATCAGTTTTTAGCACCTCTTCAATATTGGTGTTTGATGCACCCATAAAAAAGGAGTAGTTGGCAAGTGACATTTCAGATGCAATCTGGTACTTATCTGCTAGTAATTCCTGCGTTAACGTGTTAGGAATTGTGTTAGGCATTTCCATAAAGGAAGTAATCCCACCAGCTACTGCAGCCATACTTTCAGAAAAAATATCTGCCTTGTCAGTAAGCCCTGGTTCTCTGAAATGGACTTGGTCATCTATCATTCCAGGAAAGAGATGTAATCCTTCGGCATTGATTTCCTGATCGGCAGGTTCATCAATGTTAGGTGCAATTTTTTCAATAAACCCAGCCTTGATGAGTACGTCGGCGACTACTATTCGGCCTTCATTTACAATTGAAGCAGCTTTTATCAGTATGGTATTCATGGTGTCAAACTTAAATAAAAATTTCTTTGATGCCGCTATGCTCACAATAAAAACAGAAGTCGGAATAATGTGCTAGTTAAAAACCACAGGTCAGTAAATAAATTTTGACTATTTTTGCCGAATGCCCAAAAAATTCGAAGAGTTTAACCTTAATCGACAGATTTTAAATGCTGTTGCCGATGCAGGATTTACTGTTGCAACTCCAATACAAGAAAAAGCAATAGCACCTGTATTATCCGGTCAGGATATTTTTGGTATTGCTGAAACCGGAACAGGTAAAACTGCCGCCTATGTTTTGCCTATTTTGATGCAATTGAAATATGCGCAGGGTGATTCTGCACGCGCATTAATATTAGCTCCAACAAGAGAGCTTGCAATGCAAATTACTGAACATATCCAGATCTTTTCTAAGTATACAGATCTGCGTACTGTCGTTGTTTATGGAGGACTTGGGCCTAAAACTCAAATTGAACAAATTAAAGCCGGTGTTGATATTATTGTAGCTACCCCAGGGAGATTTTTAGATATTTATCTGGCAGGACATATCAATACCCAATACTTAAAGTTTTTGGTGCTTGATGAGGCAGATAAAATGATGGATATGGGCTTTATTGGCTCTATTCATAGAATTCTAGAGGTTGTACCGCGCAAAAGGCAAAACCTTTTGTTTTCGGCAACAATGAGTAATCTTGTGCAAAAGATCGCTGGTGACTTTTTAAAGCACCCAACTATAATTGAGGTAGCGGAGCAGGCAACGCCAGCAGCAACGGTTACACAAACTTTGTATGAAGTGCCAAACTTTAAAACAAAGATTAACCTGTTGCAGCACTTAATGAAAAATGATGAGGAATTTAAAAGACTGATCATTTTCTGTAAAACAAAGACTGTAGCCGATAATATTTTTAGTTTTATTGAGCGTAGGTTTGGAGCAGAGGCTGTTAGAGTAATTCATGCTAATAAAGGCCAGAATACAAGGATTAACTCTATAAATAATTTTAAAGAAGGTAATATCAGAGTATTGGTTGCAACCGATGTGGCATCAAGAGGTATAGATGTTTCGGAAGTAAGTCATGTAATTAATTTTGATGTACCAATCATCATTGAAGATTATGTACATAGAATTGGCCGTACCGGAAGAGCTTATTCTAAAGGAGATGCACTTACTTTTTATACGCCTGCCGAAAAATATTACATTGAGAAAATACAAAAATTAATAAGACAGGAGATCCCTGTTGTACCTTTGCCATCGGAAGTTTTTGTGGAAGAAACACCTTATGAGGAGAAACAGGCTATAAATCGTGCTATTGACGATCAAAAGCGTAAAGAAGATCCTGATTTTAAAGGCGCTTTCCATGAGAAAAAACATGCTGCCGCAATTGCAGCTGCTGCAAGAAATAAAACAAACAAGCAGCCTGCGTGGAAAAAGAAGAAATTCAAAAAATAGTTTAAGAAATTGAAAGTAAAACTGACACCCCTTAATATTGTTTCTGCCATTTGTCTGGTTATCGCTGTGCTACTGTTGATAAATAAGAAAGAAGAGGGGAATCCTAAATATGTAGATATTACGGGGATTTTGGTAGGATTTAGTTTTTTAACCGCAATTGTTGCTTTCATCTCCGATCAAATTTTCAGAAGGTTTATTTTAAACCTAAAAAAACTATGGGTTGTAGAAGGCATGTTAGTTATTTTCATCACCATTTTAATATTTATAATAAAAGCTAGTATAAGTTAATGAAGCAAGCAGAAATTAAAATCACCGTTCAGTTAGACGATAATAATGTTCCTGATAATATTCTTTGGGAATCTACAGATGCACAAACTCAGGAACAAGTTCCGGTTAAGTCTATGATGCTTGCATTATGGGATCATAACTATAAAAACTCAATGCGTATTGACCTTTGGACTAAAGATATGCCTGTTGATGAGATGAAGCGTTTTTTTTATGAAACACTACAAACTATGGGCGATAGTTTTTTAAAAGCTACCGGAGAAACACTTATAGTTGAAGATTTGCGTGATTATTGCGCGCATTTTGCTGATAAAATGGGAATCAACACTCAGGGATAAGCAAAATGAGACTGCAAGGAATTATAGGGTCAGTAATTATGGCCGTAGGAGGGATGTGTCCACTGATGCGTATTCCAATTATTGGCAACTGGAATTATTTTGATATTGACCAGAGGTTAGCCATTGCTTTTTACGTACTGGTATTAATTGGCTTAATAGGTGCATTTGCCAATAAGGCCGGACTAATAAAACTTGCCGGTTGGGGTGGAGTTGCTTTAGTCCTGATCACTTTGGCCGGTATATACTTTAAAGCACACGATTCATTTAGCTTTCTTCATTTTACCAAGCTGATCAATTTTGGTGCTGGTATGGTGAAATATAAATGGGGTTGGTATGTTATTACTGCAGGAGCATTTATTTTAATTACCGTAAGAAAACCAAAGGTTATTGTGGTAAGTGAAGTTGCCGAAGTTAAGTAGATAAAAGAGGAGATTAATTCAAATCACCAAGTGATTTGTGTTTGTTTTTTCTTTTAAACTGAGTATGCTTCAGTTGGTCATCTCCACTGATGATACTGATATTTCCATCTACTTCAAGAATAGCGAGTTTTACATCTTTATATTTTTCAATTCCATGTTCCCTCATGGCTTCTTCAAGCTCCTCGTTGGTAATATCCAATTTGCCGAGCTTGTCGAAATTTAATTTGCCATTATGGATAAGGATTTCAGGATGCTGGGAGATAAGATCTCTCAGCTTCTTGCTTTTAAACATGAGTTTTTTTAAAGCGAAGTTTAAAGCAAATAATACTGCTGCGGCAACCAATCCTCCTAAAAGGCTTGTGTTATTGCCTACCATGGCGTTTTGAACGGCATTACTGATGAGTAAAATCAATACTACATCGGTAGTGTTAAGCTGGGAGAGCTCCTTTTTGCCGGTTAAGCGAATGGCTACAAGCATAAACGCATAAACTGCAAGACTCCTTAATATGATATCTAAATACTCATTCATAGCCTGGGATTCATTTTCTACTACAATAATATTCATATTTAGTTTACAAAACATTCACATAGCTCGAAAATAAGCGATTAAAAATTATCTTTGCCACAGCATGCAATTACTACACCAGGTAAAATATTTAATTAAGAAAGAGGTACTGCTGGAATGGCGCTCGAAATATGCACTTAATGGCGTTCTGCTTTATGTAGTATCAACCGTTTTTGTTTGTTTCTTGTCTTTTGTCAGTATTGTTCCGGTTACCTGGAATGCATTGTTTTGGATTATCATGCTCTTTGCCTCTATAAATGCAGTTTCGAAAGGGTTTTTACATGAAAGTAAAGGTCAGCAGCTATACATTTATACGATAGCAAGTCCTTTAGCACTCATCATTTCAAAAACAATTTATAATGTGCTTTTGATGATGCTGCTTACCCTTATAGCATTGTTTTTTTACATGATGGTATTTGATTATGTGCCTCAGGATCTTGGACTTTACATTGTTGCAACTGTATTGGGTAGCTTAAGTTTCTCAACTATTTTTACAATGATTTCCGCAATTGCCTCAAAGGCAGGTAATGGCGGTATGTTGATGGCTATATTGAGCTTCCCGGTTATTATACCGGTGCTGATTGTGCTGATAAAATTGACAAAAAATGCAATAGATGGACTAGACCGAAGCGTAAGTTTGGATGAAATTGGTTTGCTTTTAATCATAAATGCTCTGGTTGCTGCAGTAACCTTACTACTTTTTCCATATCTATGGAGAGATTAAGTGGGAAATGCACAGGCCAGTTATTACCTTTGTTACAATTAAGCCTATATAATGAACAAACTTTGGTGGAAAATTTTAGGGTCGGTATTAGTTATATATACCGCCATTGCAGGATTACTTTTAGGTGTACCTCATTTAGCTATACTAAATGAAACAATACGTAACCTGTATTTTCACGTACCTATGTGGTTTGCCATGCTTACCTTGTTCTCAATTTCAGTATTCTACAGTATTAAGAACTTGTTATACGGAAAAGAAGCTGACGATATCAGAGCGGTAGAAAGTGTAAATGTGGGGATCGTTTTTAGTATACTTGGTTTAGTAACAGGCGCAATTTGGGCTAAATTTACCTGGGGACAGTTCTGGAGTTTTGATGTGAAACAGAACTTTACAGCAGTAGCTATACTTTTATATTTTGCATATCTGGTTCTAAGAAATGCAATAGATGAGCAACAAAAAAGGGCCAAAATATCAGCCATATACAATATTTTCGCGTTTCCGATGATGGTGGTACTCATAATGGTATTGCCTCGTTTATCTGACTCTCTACACCCCGGAAACGGAGGTAATCCGGGCTTTAATAGTTATGATTTAGACAGCCGTATGCGCGCTGTTTTATATCCGGCTTTTATTGGTTGGTCAATAATTGGCTATTGGATTTATACCATTAGATTCAGAATCCGTACAATAGAAAACAAACAAAATTTATAAGATGAAGAAGATCATATTTGCTTTAATGCTGTTATTAAGTTCAGTGCAATTGTTTGCTCAATCCAATGATGTGGAGATGGCTGATGCTTTACGCAGTAACGGAAAGATATATGTTGTTGTGATCTGCATCGTCCTAATTCTTGTTGGTTTGTTGATTTATCTATTCTCGTTAGATAAAAGATTAAAAAAAATAGAGAAGAAATCTTCAGATAAAAACTAATTTTAAAACGCCTAATCGTCGTTTTTATGCCTTTTTAGGGCTAGTGTGTACGATACACTAAGTAAATCTTCATTTGTATTAATCGTTTTTTTTAGTGCAATTTTGTACTCATAACTGAGAACTTATTCAAAATTCATAAAAAACAAATAATGGCTAATTCAGCAAATGAGACAAAATTTTTTGCCGACGTGTGCAAAAATTTTGACAGTGCAGCGCAGTTCACTTCCCATCCCGAGGGACTATTAAATCAGATTAAAGCCTGTAACAGTGTGTATCGTTTCCAGTTCCCAATTAGAAGAGGAAATGGATTTGAAGTTATTGATGCGTGGCGTGTAGAACACTCTCATCACATGAGCCCAACCAAGGGCGGTATCCGTTACAGCGAAATGGTTAATGAAGATGAGGTGATGGCTTTAGCTGCCCTGATGACTTATAAATGTGCAATTGTAAATGTTCCTTTTGGTGGGGCAAAAGGTGGTATTTGCATCAATCCTAAAAACTACTCTGTAGCCGAGTTAGAAACTATAACTCGTCGCTATACGACAGAGTTGATAAAGAAGAATTTTATTGGTCCCGGCATTGATGTTCCTGCTCCTGATTATGGATCTGGAGAGCGTGAAATGAGTTGGATTGCAGATACTTATATGACCATGAATCCGGGTCAGCTGGATGCTTTAGGTTGTGTAACCGGAAAACCAATCGCTTTGCATGGTATTCGTGGGCGTAAAGAAGCTACTGGTCGCGGTGTTGCATATGCAGTTAAGGAATGTGTTAACGTTGCCGAGGATATGCAAAAGATAGGTTTTAAAGCTGGTTTAGGTGATAAACGTGTTATTGTACAAGGTTTAGGTAATGTAGGTTACCACTCTGCTAAATTTCTTTCGGAGTTTGGAGCAACAATTGTTGGTCTTTGCGAGTTTGAAGGAGCAATTTACAATGCCAACGGTTTAAATATAGATGAGGTTTTTGCTCATCGTAAAAATACAGGGTCTATTTTAGGATTCCCGGGAGCTACAGACTTCAAAAATTCAATGGAAGGCTTAGAGCAACCATGTGATATTCTTGTGCCAGCGGCATTGGAGAACCAGATCACGGTAAATAACATCCGCAACATTAAAGCAAGGATTATTGCTGAAGGTGCCAACGGGCCAACTACTCCAGAAGCAGAAGAGATATTTACTGAAATGGGAGGTATAATCATTCCTGATATGTATTGCAACGCAGGTGGTGTAACTGTTTCTTATTTCGAATGGTTGAAAAACCTTTCTCACGTGGCTTTTGGGCGTATGGAAAACCGTTATGCTGAAAATTCTAATGCTAACCTAATCAATACATTGGAGAATTTGACCGGTAAGAAAATTCCTGCTGAAAATCGTTTAATGATTGTAAAAGGAGCTTCAGAAATGGATCTTGTAAATTCAGGTCTGGAAGATACAATGATTCATTCATACCATGAAATCAGAGAGAGTTTAATCACTAAGCCTGGTATTCAAACATTGAGAACAGCTGCTTTTGTTGGTTCAATTGATAAAATCGCGGTTTCTTATATGAACCTTGGTATTTGGCCATAAATTCAGGACCGCCGTATGAAGAAAAACGCCCGTATCACATCATGTGGTACGGGCGTTTTTGTCATCTGTTTGCTATTAAAGCTGATACGAAAATCAAAATGGTATTGTGCACGTATATTGCATAAAGTTTGATTATGAAAGTTAAGGCGATCTTTTTTCTATTTCTTACTGCTTTTTTCTGTGCCTGCAATGACGTGCAAAAACTGGAAACGAAGGATGGGTTTGCTGTAATAACAGATCCGAAAAAAGGAGAGGCGGTGGCCACATATGCCGGAGGCTGTTTTTGGGCAATGCAAGAATGTATGCTGGAGTTAAAAGGTGTAGATAAAGTAATCAGTGGTTATTCAGGTGGCGCCAAAGCCAATCCAAATTACGATGAGGTTTTGTCTAAAACAACCGGACATGCTGAATCAGTTCAGGTTTATTACGACCCTAAAATAATTAGCTTTGAGAAGCTAACTGAAGCATTCTTTAATTCCCATGATCCTACCCAAGAGGATGGACAAGGTCCAGATTTAGGCTCTGATTATCGTTCAATCGCTTTTTATCGATCACCCTCAGAACGAATAATAATTCAAAACTTAATTAGTAAAATTGACTCAGTAAATGGCTACAATAAACCTGTAGTGACTGAAGTCGTCCCGTTTAAAATAATATATCCGGCTGAAACTGAACATCAGGATTATTATAGGAAGAATAGCTGGGATCGATATATTCGAAATGTTTCCCGTAAAAAGGTGCTAAAGCTCAGAAAAACTATGCCTTACCTCATAAAATTGGAATACAAAGACTGAAAAATAAAGACCTTTTTTATGTTTAATCCATTGATAATCTCTTTTTTTGTCAGAGAACTATCAATAAACTGTCATCATACTTAATTGGACAGTGCTAAAGGCCTTTAGGTACTTATATTTTTTATCTTTGTAGGGTTCAATTAATTTTTATTACGATCATGAGAAAAAGTGCAATTGTTGGTTTAATTACAATAGCGATATGTGTAGGCTTTTTAGTTAGCCTAAATGCAGATACAAACAGCTATTCTACATTTACTGAAGCTGCAAAGGATCCTAAGGAATTTCACGTAATGGGTTACTGGGAAAAAGAAAAGGGTACTTATTACGATGCTAATAAAGATGCCAACCACTTTGCTTTTTACATGAAGGACCAAAAAGGCAGTATTAATAAAGTTGTTTATAACGGAACAAAACCTCAGGATTTTGAACGCTCTGAAAAGTTGGTGTTAATCGGTAAAATGAAAGATGATACCTTCTACGCTTCTAAAATACTCATGAAATGTCCATCTAAATATAATAACGATCTAGTTGAGATCAAGAAGGACGGTACAGTGGAAAAATACAATTAATCTTAATGGATATACAATTTATTGGAGAGAACCTCCTTCCGGGTAAAGTCGGGCAATTCTTTATTGTTTTAGCGTTTGCAGCGTCTTTGCTATCAGCCATCTCTTATTTTTTTGCAACCCAAAATAAGGACCTTGCAGATCAATCATGGAAACGTATCGGACGTATCTCATTTCTAATAAACTGGGTAAGTGTAATTGGCATCGGTGCCACACTGTTTTTCCTGATCTTAAATCATTACAACGAATATTATTACGTTTGGTCACACTCTTCAAAAGAACTTCCGGTATACTATATCGTATCGGCATTCTGGGAAGGACAGGAGGGAAGCTTTTGGCTTTGGGCGTTTTGGCAATCATTGTTAGGTGTAATATTAATATGGAAAGCAAAGAGCTGGGAAAATGGAGTAATGACTACAGTTGCTTTCTCGCAAGCATTTTTAACTTCAATGTTGTTAGGCGTTCAAGTATTTGGCGAAAGAATTGGTAGCTCACCATTTATCCTTTTAAGAGATGCAATGAACCTTAAAGAGATGGCGCCGATATTTGCCAATCCTGAGAACTATAAAAATTACCTTAAATTTATAACTGACGGACGTGGATTAAACCCACTCCTTCAAAATTATTGGATGGTTATCCACCCGCCAACCTTGTTTTTAGGGTTTGCCAGTATGATTGTTCCATTTGCTTATGCCGTTGCTGGTTTATGGCAAAAGAAATATAAAGAGTGGGTAAAACCTGCAATGCCATGGGCTTTGTTTGCAGTAATGATTTTGGGAACGGGTATCATTATGGGGTCGTTCTGGGCATACGAAGCCCTAAATTTTGGTGGTTTCTGGGCTTGGGATCCTGTAGAAAATGCTTCTATTATTCCTTGGTTAACCCTTATTGCAGGTGTACACGTAATGATTGCCTTTAAAAATACTGGGCACGCATTCTTTACCGCAATTGTATTAATCTTTATCAGTTTTGTATTGGTGCTATATGCGTCATTCCTTACCAGAAGTGGTATTTTGGGTGAAACATCTGTACACTCATTTACAGATCTGGGCATGTTTGGCCATCTTATATTATATAATGTAGTCTTTTTGGCAATCCCTGTAATTTTACTGATTGTAAGATGGAAAGAATTGCCAATTACCAATAAAGACGAAGAAACTTATTCGAGAGAGTTCTGGATGTTTATCGGTTCACTTGTAATTACTGTGGCTTGTATTCAGGTAATTTTCTCTACTTCGGTACCGGTGTTTAATGCAGCATTTGGAACCAACTTTGCACCTCCAATAGATGCTATTAAGTACTACAACCAATGGCAGGCTCCGTTTGCTATTTTAGTAACGATTATATCAGGGTTTACCCAGTTCATGAAATACAAAAGAACTGACATCCGTAAATTCTATAGTGGTCTTGCGGCCACGATAATTTTCTCGTTGGTAATTACTGCTGGTTTTGTGTACATCACCAATGTATATCACAACCTGATGTATATTTTGCTTACTTTCAGCTGTGTTTTTGCCGTAATTTCTAATGCAAAAATTCTTGGACAAGCCTTTGGTGGTAAGCGTAAATTAGTAGGTGCTGCGGTTGCACACATCGGTTTTGCTTTGTTGTTGCTAGGTGCTTTAGTGGCTGCTGCAACCAACAAGCCTATTTCCTTAAATGCTACGAACTTTATTCCCGTTAAGGATTTTGAAAAGGCCGAGAAACCTGGAGAGAACATTGTGCTTTACAGAAATGAGCCAAAGAAAATGGGTAAATACACAGTTACCTATATTAGTGATACTACGGTTGCTCCGAATACTTTCTACAAATTAAACTTTAAGGTTTATGACGAAGAGACAGGTAAGGTAAAAGAAGATTTTGAAGTAAATCCACATATTCAATCGAATGAGAAAATGGGACTTATTGCTTCACCAGATACTAAGCATTATTTAACTTACGATATTTACACCCACGTTACCAGTGCTCCTTTGAAAGAAAATAAAGAGCATGGAGATCATGAAGGTCATAGCGAAGAGGAGAACTATAAAGCTCCAAGAATTGTGACGGTCAGCGTTGGTGATACCTTACATACAAGTAGTGGGGTGCTTACTGTTAAGGCGTTAAACCCAAAACCACAAGCCAAAGATTTAGTGTTAGGCCCTAAAGATTTAGCTGTTGGTATGCCAATTGAAGTTGATGTAAACGGTAAAATATATAAAACTGAACCTATCTTCCTGGTAAAAGGAAATAACGTGTTCGACTTTGCCCGTAATATTGATGAATTAGGATTAAGGGTGAGGTTTACAAAAGTAATTCCGGAACAAGGAAAAGTACAGTTGCAGGTTTACGAAAAACCTCAACAAGCTAAGGATTGGGTTGTTTTCAAATCTATCGAATTCCCTTACATCAATTTGTATTGGATTGGTACCATTGTAATGGTTGTAGGATTTGTAATTTCAATTTTCAGAAGACAAAAAGAAGTTAAAACTGTTTAATGAAAGTAGTCTGTATTGGTTCTGGTAATGTGGCAACACATTTGGCTTATGCTTTAAAAGCAAAAGGTGCGGATCTGATCCAGATATGGAGCAGAGATATAACCAATGCAATTGAGCTGGCTAAAACTACAGATTCGACTGCCATTTCAGATCTCAAAGAAATAGACCCTTTGGCAGATTTATATGTTATTGCAGTAAAGGATGATGCCATTTCAACGGTATCTGAAAGCTTAAAAGATGTAAACGGACTGGTAGTTCATACATCGGGAGCTACTGCAATAGATGCTTTGTCAGCCTTGAAAAATCACGGTGTTTTATATCCTTTGCAAACTTTCTCTAAAGCCAAACCGATTGACTTTGCCAATGTTCCGTTATGTATAGAGGCAAGTAATACCGCATCTTTAGAAATACTAAAAGAAGTAGCAATTAAACTCTCTTCGCCGGTTTATGAGGTGAACAGTGAGAAAAGAAAAATATTGCATTTAGCAGCGGTGTTTGCATGTAATTTTGTTAACCATCTTTACACATTAAGTGATAAAATAGTGGAACATTTTGAGCTCGATTTTGAGATGCTTAAACCACTAATTATGGAAACAGCCTTAAAGGTGCAGACCGAATTACCAATAAATGTACAAACAGGTCCTGCTGTTCGGAATGATGAACAGACAATGATTAAACATCAGGAATTGCTGAGCAGTATGCCTGAATTAAAAGAAATCTATCAAACTTTAAGTAAAAGCATTAAAAAAACACATTTATAGTTACAAATGCCGTTTTTGGTGCTTATTTTTGGACACAATTATGAGTATTTTTAAATTAAAGATAAATTTTGAAGAACAAGGAAAAGAACCTATCGAATTACCTATTGTGGGTGGTGAGTCGGTACTTGATGCTTGTTTAGATCACGGAATAGAATTACAACACAACTGTGGCGGAGTATGTGGCTGCAGTACATGTCATGTTTACGTATTAAAGGGCATGGATAATATCCAGGAAATCTCTGACAAAGAAGAAGATTTTATAGACAGAGCTGTTCGTCCAAGAATTACTTCCAGGTTAGGCTGTCAATGTGTTGTTATAGATGGTGACATAGAAGTAACCATTCCTGATCAATCAGAATTTTTAGGTCACTAATAATAAATCAATAAATTATACAGAAAACATGCAGGATAAATTTGCTTTACCAATATACTGGAATGACCATGAGGATATTGCCCAGGAGTTATATGAGAAATTTGGTGACGATTTTAACGAAGCCAAAATATACCGTATCAGATTTACTGAGTTAATAGAATGGGTATTAGAATTACCTAATTTTAAAGGCACCAGAGAAGAAAGTAGTGAAGGTCACCTGGAGCAAATCCAGTCGGCTTGGGTTTATGAATGGAGAGATAACCAGGATTAATAAGATATGTTCCTGCAGAAACTCAAAACTATTACCACTCTCATTTTTGATGTGGATGGTGTGCTCACTAATGGTGATATTATCGCCTCAGATAGTGGAGAGTTTCTGCGCACATTTAATATTAAAGACGGCTATGCTTTACAGCTGGCCGTAAAAAGAGGATACCTTATTTGTATCATATCTGGAGGTCGAGGTTTAGCGATGCAGAAGCGTTTTGAAGGTTTAGGTATTACAGAAGTATTTTTGGGTGTTTCTGATAAGGTAACAGTATTCAATTCTCTTTTAACAAAATACGATATCAGCGCCAGCGAAGTATTGTACATGGGTGATGATATTCCCGATCTTAAAGTAATGCAATTGGTAGGGCTGCCAACCTGCCCATCAGATGCTGTTCCCGAAATAAAAGCAATATCAGAATATGTTTCTCCGTACTCTGGAGGCAAAACAGCAGTTCGTGATATTGTTGAAAAAGTACTTAAAGTACAAGAAAAATGGTTCGATGAGAACCCCTCAGCAGCCGATTCAGGTAAGTAATAATCTGCAACAACTATGTTACTCAAGTTAGATTAAACCTATTAATGGGTTTGTTCTCTAATCTTTTACAAAACCGAAGCTAAATAGCTTTATAACCATTTAAAACAACTGTAAAAGAGTATGAAAAAATTATTGATTATCTGCGGATTGTTATTTAGTGTAATAACATTTGCACAAGCACAACAAGATCAAGGAAAGGATGGTCGTAGGGGAATGGGTACACCTGAGGAAAGAGCAAAACGGAATACCGAAATGCTTACCAAAAAACTAAACCTTACAGAAGATCAGCAAACTAAAGTTTCTGCGATTTATTTGGAGCAAGCAACGGCGATGAAAAAATTACGTGATGATGCATCAGGAGATAGGGATGCAATGAGAGCAGCAATGAAAAAATCTAATGAGGAAAGTGATGTTAAAGTTACAGCACTATTAAACGACGATCAGAAAAAAGCTTACACTACCTGGAAAGAAGAAAGAAAAGAAGCCATGAAAAAAAGGGCAGAGGGTAATGGTGGCGGCCAGTAACATGGCAGTTGGTAATTATAAAAACATTTAAAATAATAGAAGCGGCTTCCGGTCGCTTTTGTTATTTTTGAGCAAATTTTAAATATGTATAAGCAGACACTTCCAATAATACTCGCCTCAAAATCTCCACGCCGACAAGAATTAATGAAATCGATGGACCTTGATTTTAAAGTAGTTTTAAAAGAGGTTGATGAAAGCTACCCTGAGGACTTACTGCCAGCAGAAATTGCAATTTACATTGCTGAAAAAAAGGCAGCTGCTTTTGCAGATGACAGTAATGATAGCATTGTAATTACTGCGGATACCATTGTGGCTTATAATAATGAAATATTGGGTAAACCAGAGGATGTAACTCATGCTACTGAAATGTTAACTAAGCTATCAGGCACAAATCATCAGGTTTATACAGGTGTAAGTATTGCACACGCAGGTAAATTGCATTCCTTTTATGATGTTACCGAGGTGTTCTTTAACCCTCTTACAGCTGAGCAAATTGCTTACTACATCGCTAATTTTAATCCTTTCGATAAAGCCGGTGCTTATGGTATTCAGGATTGGATAGGCTTGGTTGCAGTAGAACGAGTTATTGGTTCTTATACTAATGTGATGGGTTTGCCAACAGAAAAGCTATATAAAGCTTTATTAGGATTCTAATTCTAACAGCGAATATAGGACACCCATTTTCAAGTCGTAAGTAGATAGGCTGATCTTTTTAATGCCCGACATGGATATAATGTAGTTGGTAAGAATAGCTGCAATAACAATCATATCTACCCTTAGTTTTATCAGATCAGGCATGTTTTCTCGTTCTGCATGAGTAGAGGCAATTAGTTTTTCGGATAGTGCGCTGTATGCTGTAATTTCAATTGGTGTAGATTTAGTGTTTTTTATATCTGTTCCCTTTAAAATCATGCCTGCAAATGTCTCAAAAGCTCCTGCTGATCCTATTAAATGATTAGGTTTAAAAGATGCACAAGCCTGCTTTAAATCGGCCAGTTCCTTGTCTAAATGATTAAGGATGGCAGTTTTATCTTGTTGGCTAATTGGATCAGAATTGAAGTAAGCCTGCATAAGCCTGGCAGCGCCTATGTTATAGCTTTTTTTCCATAATAGCTTTTGATGATCGCAGATGATAAACTCAGTGCTGCCTCCGCCGATATCCATAATCAATGATGTGCTATTGATTACTCCTGTAGCTTTTACCCCTTTGTAAATGTATTCGGCCTCTTTGTCGCCGTCCACAACCTCTATGTTGATGCCAGCTCCTTGCTTTGCAGCTTCAACAAAGTCGCCCCCGTTGGCAGCACTTCTTACTGCCGAAGTGGCAATTGCCAGTGTTTGCTGAACTTGATGCTTTTCAATTTCCTGTTTAAAATTTTTTAATGTTTCAATTCCACGGTTAAAAGCTTCTGGGATTATAATGTTTTCGTTTATGCGTCCTTGTCCAAGCCTAACAGGTACGTTGGTTTTATAAATTATTTTAACATCTGAAGCAGATATATCTGCTATGATTAGGTGAAATGTATTTGTACCAAGGTCTATAACTGCAGCTCTCATCAACGATTTATTTGCTGTCAAATTTATAGTTTATTTTAATGTGTTGTTGAATTTTAAATTGATGAAAATTGGATTTGAACTTGATTCAATAAATTCATCGGGTATAGTTCGGCTTTCATAAGGACCTCGTTCGGGGCTCGTCGAACGAAGTCCGAACGAGGTACGAATGAGAGTGGTGCAACACAGCTAAAAAAATAAATTGTGAGACAACAAAAAAGCCACCTGGATTGGGTGGCTTTCATATATAAAAAACTAATTAATTGTTATTCGAAATATTCCTTCATCTTCTCGAAGAAACTTTTGTCGTGCTTACCGGGTTGCGGTTTAAAATTAGGAGACTCTCTTAGTTTTTCAAGCATACTTCTTTCTTCAGAGCTTAACGCTTTAGGCGTCCAGATGTTTACATGAATAATTTCATCACCTCTGTGGTATGAATTAATTTCAGGGATACCTTTGCCTTTTAAGCGCAATAGTTTTCCGCTTTGGGTACCTGGCTCAATTTTGATTTTTGCTTTACCATCAATTGTCGGCACTTCGGCACTGTAACCTAATGCTGCATCGATGATAGAAACATGTAAATCATAAACCACATTGTTTCCTTCGCGTTTTAAAGTTTCGTGAGGGATCTCTTCAATCAAGATGATTAAATCACCAGGAATACCTCCACTAGGAGCGGCATTACCTTTTCCGCTCATGCTTAACTGCATGCCATCACTTACACCGGCAGGGATGTTAATGGTAATGGTTTCTTCACCACGAACAATACCTTCGCCATGACAAGATGTACATTTAGCTGTGATCTGCTGACCGCTACCATTACAAGTAGGGCAGGTAGAGGTAGTTTGCATCTGACCAAGAATAGTATTGGTTACTCTGCGTACTGCACCGCTTCCACCGCATGTTTTACATGTACTTACAGACGAGCGATCTTTTGCCCCTGTTCCGTCGCATGGTTTACAGCTAATCTGTTTATTTACTTTTATTTTTTTCTCTGTACCGTTGGCAATTTCTTCAAGAGTAAGTTTTACTTTGATACGCAGGTTAGTTCCTTTAGCCACGCGTCGGCCGCCTCTCGACTGCTGTTGACCACCGCCAAAGAAGCTTTCAAAAGGGCTACCGCCACCACCACCAAAAATATCTCCAAACTGGCTAAAAATATCTTCCATGTTCATGCCGCCACCGCCATATCCGCCGCCGTTAGAAGCACCACCTACACCGGCATGGCCATAATGGTCATAACGTTGTTTCTTTTCCTGATTACTTAAAATCTCGTAAGCCTCGGCAGCTTCCTTAAAGTTATCTTCTGCAGCTTTATCACCAGGATTTTTATCAGGGTGAAATTTGATGGCTAGTTTACGATAAGCCTTCTTTATCTCTTCGGCAGATGCGCTTTTGGTTACACCAAGTACATCATAAAAATCTCTCTTACTCATAATATTAACTACCCACTACAACTTTAGCAAAGCGAATCACTTTATCATTTAAAGTGTAGCCTTTCTCTAATTCATCAATTACTTTTCCTTTTAAATCTTCGGTTGGTGCAGGTATTTTAGTAATAGCCTCGTGGTTGTCGGTATCAAAAACAGTGTTGATACTTTCCATTTCTTTTAAACCTTTTTGGTTTAAAATTCCTTTTAGTTTGCTATGTACCAATGCAACACCTTCGCGGATTGGATTTATATCAGTAGCAGTTTCCATTGCCTTGTTGGCACGATCAAAATCGTCTAAAACAGGTAAAAGTGAAACTATTACATCTTTTCCTGCAGTTTGTAAAAGCTCTACACGTTCTTTTTGAGTACGACGTTTGTAGTTGTCGAATTCAGCAAACAGGCGTAGATATTTATCATTTAATGCTGCATTTTCTTCTTGTAATTTTTCTTCGGCAGATAGCTCTGGCACAACCTCAGTTTCAACAGCTGGATTTTCTTCAGTTGTTGCTTCAGTATTTAATTGATCTTCTGTATTATTCATCTGCTCTTCAGCGTTATTTTTCACTATTGGATCTGTGTTATCGTTTTTTTTCTTCTTGCTAAACATGGTATAGTAGAATTTTTGATGGTAAACTCAAAAGTTTTGCCAATGAAATATATCAGTCATGGTGTCAGTTTTATTTAAAATAAACTGACGAAAATGACTGAAAAGGAAAGTTTTGTCAGATTTTGGCGGTTACACTATTTGTGCATCTTCGTGCACAATGCCACCCTCACATTTGATAATTCTTGACGGGAACGTTCTTATAATATGGTAATCATGGGTAGCCATAAGTACGGCAGTTCCACCCTGACTAATCTGTTTAAGTAACATTACTATTTCTTCAGATGTGTCTGGATCTAAGTTTCCTGTAGGCTCATCCGCAAGTATTATTTCCGGGTTATTTAATAATGCGCGGGCAATAACAACGCGTTGTTGTTCCCCTCCTGATAGCTCATGAGGCATTTTTCTGATTTTTGAACGCAAGCCCACTTTTTCAAGAACATCTTTTATACGCTCTTCAATTAAGCCACTATCTTTCCATCCGGTAGCTTTTAATACAAACTCTAGATTTTTCTCGATCGTTCTATCGGTAAGCAATTGAAAATCCTGGAATACGATTCCTAGTTTTCTGCGTAAATATGGTACGTCTTTAATGGCAAGGTTTTTTAAATCAAAACCAGCTATTTGCCCATCGCCATTGCCAATATGAAGATCGCCGTAAATGATTTTAAGTAAACTACTTTTACCGGAACCGGTTTGGCCAATTAAAAAAACGAATTCTCCCTTATCAACATTCAAATTAACATCTGATAAAACCAGGTGTTTTTGTTGAAATACATCTACATTCTTTAAATTTATAACTGCGTTTCCTGTCATTTTTAAATATCTATTTTAGCAATTTGTCCAAAAGGCAAATCATTTACAAAATTCATTATATAAGGCAATTTGTCGCCTAAACCCAATTTTTCTAGTGATTTATCGGGTCTGTCTACCCTAAAGTAGGCCAATAGGGTAAATTTGTCATCCCTTAATTGTACGTAATCGGGGATTTTGGCAATGCCTTTTACTTTAATAACATACATTAGGTCAAAAATAGTATTTCAAATTGAGAAATAAGGTATGTGATGTATTTATCTGTAGAGGGTAGGAGATGCTATAGCGAATTGCATCTAATTAAGTGAATTGATCTTACCGTAAAGTTATCACTAAGATTTTTGAAAAATGGAATTGGAGAGGAAAATTTCGACTATTTGAGGTTTGAATTATTAAATAGCTTAAGATTAGTTAGTTGCGTTTTGTCTTGGTTTGTGTATACATTTAATATGATCCGATTAAAATAGTGCCTTTAAATGGTCTATTGGCTATTTTTCGTTCAACACAAACGGTTGTGTTAAATTTCCGTTAAATCTAATCTATTTGATTTTCTAATCACTTGCATCTGTAATGAATAGGCAATGTTTATATCTTAATAGTTAATTTTTTTCTAATGATATTTAAGATTTATAACCACATAAAAGAGCTTTATTTAAATTCATTTGATTAATGCAAACGTTTGTGTTGTTAAAACTTGTTAAATGACATTTCATTAACACTAAATTAGGCCTATCAATAAAAACGGAAATTACAATTTTGGCACACAAAGGCTTTATAATTAATTAACCATTTTCATTATCATAAACCAGGGTTTGATTTAGGGCATCAGACCAGAGCAACAAAAACCACATATAATTTAAACGAGGGTACTAGGTAAACCTCAGTTGACTATTGCTATAAATATAGCCAGGGAATTCCTATGCCATAATTTTATTAACAAACTTACTTAAACATTAACAAAAACTAACCAAACCATGAAAAATCAAGCTGCCTAATCGTAATCTGTGAATGTGACTATCCAGGTGTAGTTCAGTCACTTAAAATGATAAGAGAAACACTCTTTTTATTGAATTCAACTATTTGACTTTAAACTAAAAACAATATTTATGAATAATTTTTACAAGAAGCAACTCTTAACCGGTCTGTTGCTGCTGTTTTCCGTAATTGCGTTCGCACAAAAAAAGATTACCGGAACAGTTAAAGGATCGGACGACGGAGGTCCTCTTCCGGGCGTATCTGTCGTATTAAAAGGTACCTCTAAAGGTGCAAGCACAGATGCAAATGGAAAATTTACAATTGATGCCCCAGCCGATGGTGTACTGCATTTCTCCTATATAGGATATAATGCAAAGGATGTTAGTATTGCCGGACAAAGTGAATTGAATGTGCAGTTAGCACCTTCAGAAAATGCACTTAAAGATGTAGTGGTGATTGGATATCAGGAAGTATCAAGGAAAAAAACTACAGCAGCAGTATCTACTGTGAAAGCTAAGGATATTGAAAATTTGCCATCTCCAACATTTGATAAATTATTACAAGGTAGGGTGGCTGGTTTAAATGTTCAGGGTTTCTCTGGAGAACCAGGAGGAACACCAACATTTGTTGTACGTGGTAATTCGTCAATTGGTAGAGCAGTAAATGCAGCACGTGCTTTAAGTAGCCCATTATTCGTGATTGATGGAATTCCTATTTCGAGCGAAGATGTTACTTCTTTTGGGGATTTAACCGGGACTAATTTTATAGCAGGAATAAATCCTAATGACATTGAATCTATCGATGTATTAAAAGATGCAGCAGCTGCATCAATTTATGGTTCAAGAGGTGCAAATGGAGTAGTAGTAGTTAAAACTAAACGTGGCAAATCCGGTAAGCCTGAGATTAATGTGAGTGCATATTCTGGTATTTCTAAACAAGGTAAAATGCAAGAGTATATCACGGGTGCACAAGAACGCAGGTATAAAATGAACTATCTAAATAAGTATGCCAATCACGAGCAGCAAGGTTTGTACCCAATGATATTAACTGATAGTTTGAATCCAGCATTTAATAACGCCAACGACTGGCAAGGAATATTCTATCGTACGGGTATCATTCAAAACTACGATGCTTCAGCTTCTGGTGGTACAGAGAATATTAATTATCGCTTTAGTGGTAACTATTACAATGAAGGTGGTATTATTAAAGGAACTGGATTTAAGCGTTATACCATGTCAGGATCTATGGGGGTAAAACTTACACCCCGCCTTACTTTAGATGCTTTGTTTAGATTGTCAAGAGGAGATCGTGCAAGGGGACGTGGTCAAGCACCTTGGGAAAATCCGCTTCCTATTAGTGCAGGAACATTCCCAACTTCATTGTTATATATAAGTGATACAGACATGCAAAATTTTACTGGTGTTCTGGATCAGGTTAAGGATAAGAATATCAATGATGATATTACTTCCAGTATAACACTAAATTACGATATCAGCAGTAAATTCCATTTTCAAACACAAGGATCATTACAATCAAGTAAAGGAAGTAGAGATATTTTCAGACCTAGTATTCTGGATGCAGATGGTAATTTTTACGTTCAATCTTCGAGATCAAATTTTGATAACTTTAATATAGATAACCTTCTTTCATACACTACTTCGGTAAATAATGATCACCATATTACTGTACTTGGTGGAAATACTATTAACTATATAACAAGAGAATATGCAGGAATCGGCGGAATTGGAAGAGGAAATAATGTAATTTCTACTGTTCAGGGTATTAGCGATTATGTGTTTAATGATCCAAATGGTAGTTTGATAACAGGATCTAAGCGCGAGGCTTCCGGAATGCTTTCATTTTTTGGAAGAGCAAGCTATGACTACAAAGATAAGTATCTATTTTCAGTTAGCTTCCGTGCTGATGCATCATCTCGTTTTGGTAAAAATTATAGATGGGCTCATTTTCCATCTGTTTCGGCAGGATGGATAATATCTGATGAGCCATTTATGAAATCTGCAGAGAATTGGTTGTCTTTATTGAAGATAAGAGGTAGTTACGGGGTTTCAGGTAATTTGCCAGCAGATTATTATGCACCATTTAACTCATATACAACTGGAACCGGAGGTGCGGGGTATGAGGGTTCAGTTCCTACAAATACGTACAATGGCGTAAATGCTGTTACCTATAGCCCTAGCTCAATTACACAAGATAATTTAACATGGGAAAGATCAATTCAGTCAAATATTGGTATTGATGCTGAGTTATTTAAAAGTAGGCTGAATTTATCAGTTGATGCTTATAATCGCGGTACATCTGATCTCATTTTTGATTTAATTATGCCTGTTACCAGTGGATATGATAAGGTTAGAACTAATGCTGTTGATATTAGGAATTTAGGAGTTGATTTAAATGTGACAGGAAGGGTATTTAGTCCTGATAGTAAATTTCAATGGAACCCAAGATTGATTATGGGATTCAATAAGAGTCAAATTGCATCGTTGCCTAATGGAAATAGAGATATCATGGTTACAGATAATAATACTGGTACCACTTTTATCCTTACAAAAGGACGTCCGATATATGAATATTACTTAGTTAAATCTGAAGGTGTATACTCAGATAAAAGTCAGATCCCTTTTGATCCTCGTACAGGAGACCTTATTACTTACTGGAATGGATCACAAACAGCAAAACCTGGTTCATACAGATGGATAGATCAGAATTTTGACTATGACGTATGGGATCATTTTGATAAAGTAAGGACAGGGAATCCAAATCCAAGAATCACAGGTGGTTTGAGTAATACTTTTACCTATAAAAATTTCTCTCTTGAAGTTTTTACAACATTCTTACTGGGCAGAGAGGTGTATAATACTTATATCTCAAGTTTATTGAATCAATATAAACAGCTTGGAAGCTTTCCAAGTACTGGGCTTATTAATCTAGATAAATTACCTATATGGCGTAAACCTGGTGACAATGCTACTTATGCCGACTTAAATCCATATGGAGATTATTATTACCAGTTTAATAATTTTTCTTCAGCGTATATGGAGAATGGATCTTATGCAAAAATTAAGTACATCAATCTAGCTTACAACTTCCCAGCCAAAGTTTTGGAAAAACTAAAAATGAAACGTTTACAGGTTTATACCATTATTGATAATGTTTATTCATTCCAAAAATCAACATTACCGGACGTAGAGGCTGTAAATGAATTAGGTATTTATACAGGCGATGGTTATCCGGTACCTAGAAAATTCACCTTTGGTATTCAGGCATCTTTTTAGGCTGCTGTAAATAAATAATTAATAATTAGAACATAGATCATGATTTTATCAAAATATAAAGCATTAAGTATTTTTCTTTTAGGAGGGATGCTTTGCACAGGATTATTTTCCTGCAAAAAATTATTAGACTTAAAACCAGAAGGTTCTGTATATGAAGGAGTGTATTGGAAAACTCAAGACGATGCAACTTCCGGTTTAATGGGAGCTTATTCCTTATTACGTAAATCACTTACTCTTGGTGGACAAGGCATGTCGAATTTCGTATTTGGGGATTTTACCGCCGGAGTTTTTAATGAAGGAGGAGATTATGCTCTAAACTTCCTTGTTAAAGGCGATGAGTATTATGGAACAGGATTGAACGTTAACGATTTTAGAGGTGATTATTTGGATGATTTTCAAACCTGGACACCTTTTTATAAAACAATCACTCAAGCGAATACTGTAATAGAAAAAGTAAGTAAAATGCCGGATAAGGCATTTAAATCGCCAGCTGAAAAAAGAAAAATTATTGGCGAAGCATATTTCATCCGTGCCTATACCTACTTTTATATGGTGCGTATTTGGGGGGATGTGCCTTTGGTACTTCAGTATGATCCGGATCCGGTATCTTCTAAAAATATTCCACGTACTTCGGAAACTGCAGTTTTAGATTCTTCTGTTGTGGATATGAATAAGGCTGTAAAGCTTTTGGCTTGGAAAGCTAACAACCAAGAAATAGTGAGAGCTGATAAAGGAGCTGCCTTTGCGTTGTTGGCACATTTAAACAGGTGGAAATATTTTGTAACAAAAGGAACTGACCAGAACTTATTGAATAATGCAGTTGCTGCAATTGATTCGATCACAACATCTGGTAAGTATCAATTGGAACCTGCTACTGATTTTGCAAAGCTATTCAAGGGGAAATCATCAGAAGGTATATTTGAAATTAGCACAAGTTTTTCTCAGGGTGAATACCAGATAAATGGAGGGTTCTATTTATATACTGTTGGAGCTCCTTATATTCCAAATAAAGGAAAGGCAACAATTTTTGATAAGGATATGGTTAATGCCATTTTTACTGACCCTGCTGACGCAAGATATAGCTACTATTTTGACAGAACAAAGCCTGAGGATATGATCCTAACAAAATATGTAGGTAAAAATAAACAGAACTTAGTTTTTAAAGATCCAAATGCTCAAACTGGTGCTGTAATTGACTGTAATATCAGCATTTTTAGACTAGCTGAAATGTTATTGTTGAGAGCCGAGTGCAATAATCTACTTGGTAAGGATGGAAATGCGCTTACCGATTTAAATCTAGTTAAAAAGAGGTCTAATCTTGATAACTATGCAGGAAGCGGTGATGACCTTAGGTACGAAATATTTGATGAGACTTTCCGTGAATTGTTTTGTGAGGGACATACCTGGTATGACATGGTTCGTAACAAAATGGTAGTGGATTATCTTGGCGCTGATCGTTTTTCTCAATCGAGATATGATGAAGAAGGCTGGAAATGGCCTATCAACAGAGGATTGTTTGTTGATAATAAAGACTTGGCACAAAATAAATACTGGATCGGAAAATTAAGATAACGGACTATTAAATTAAATATCATGAAAATTAAATTATCATACATTTTAACTCTAGTCTCTTTTTGTGTTGCATTTACTGCTTGTAAAAAGAATAACTATATCATTGGAGGTGATTTACATGATCCTCATGTAAATATGACAACTTATGATTTCCTTAAAACTAAGCCCTTATTTGATACGCTAGTAGTTCTCATTGATAAGGCTGGATTAAAAGATGAAATCAACGGAAATAATACCTTTTTTGCTCCTACTGATTACTCGATTAAGTCTCTTTTGGAAAGAAGGACTTTGATTATTCAACAAAAATATCAAGATGAGAATATCAAGTATACATTGGACAGTTTACCTATTCCGGAATTGAGAGATTCATTAAGGTCACATCTTTTTGCAGGCAAGATTAATCGTGAGCAGCTAAGTTTAGAAAATAAGGTTTTCAAAAGTTTAGCCGGTGAGGATTTCTCAATTTTATTAAAAGTGGATGATGGCTATACTGGGTTGACTACAACTAAACCTCAATATCTTTATCTGACTAAAATAAGAAATGGTCTGGATCCGAATCCTATTCCAGATGATTACCCTTATCCAGATGAAGACAGAGATATAGTAGATCTGGTTCAAACTTCAGGAATTCTAACTACCAATGGGGTGCTTCATGTATTAAACAATAGGCACAAGTTTTACTGGTAAATCTTTTATTCAATTAATTAGAAAGAAATGAAAACTATAAAATATATATTAACACTCATTGTGTTTGTGAGCTTAGCTTGGGTGGGTTGCAAAAAGATTCCGATAGGTTTTATTGGAGAAACAATGTATTATAAGGACAGCCCTTTTTCGATTGAACAGGGCAATGTTAAGGTAGTAACCAGTTCCTTAAATTTGGATGGCTCAACACTTCCTGTTTTGGTGAAGTTACTTGAGGTTCGAAAAAAGGGAACTACGGGAAGAGCTGAAGAGTTTTATGCAGAACACGAAGTTTATGTATATAAACAAGCAATTGACCCTGATGTTGATACTACGATTGCTCAGGTAAATGCAAAGAGAGAGAAAAAGATGCTGCCTCCTTTTGAATTTTTGCCGAGTGGACAATTCCTGTTTAATGCAGGAACAGCGTTTTTACCGGCTAAATCTCAATATGAATTTGATGTAGAGGTAAGTAATGAGAGCGGGACAAAAGTGTTTAAAAACATTGGTGAAATTCATTTTACAGATCCGGAGTTATTTAAGTCTTATGCTATAGCTGCAAGCTGGTTTAATGATAATGGAGTAACGTCAGATAATGGGGCATTGGCTGTTAACCCAGAAATGATCATCACAAAAATTAGTGATGAGGGTACAAATGCAATCGTAAAGATTGTAGATCAAAATGGAGTTCCATTTAACCCTAAGGCAGGTGAGATCATTAAAAGGGGAGATAGACCAACTTTTGAATCTTATGCTAAATTTAACCCTGTAACTTATACTGATACTTCAATGGTTTGTAATTTTGAGATTACACCCTTCCCTATTAAGAGAATTAGTGGGTATGGTGATTTCCTTATATACTACAGAATACCAAGTAAGTATGCTTCATTAACCACGTTCCCGGCAAATCATCCTGCTGGAACAACATTTAGTATCAATCCAAGATTTGGCTTCCAGATTAAGCAATTGGGTACCTATTTAATAACCATTAAGTTAAATGGTGTAATACATAAATAATAGGCTGTATTTAAAGCAACAAGGACGGCATATCTGACAAACTCATTGGGCGTCAGATATGCCGTTTTTTTATATTGTTTTAAGGAATGCGATTGTGTTTACATTATCGGCATAATCCCAAAGTTTTGGCGACTGACTTTTGCCAAAGGCTTGTACGTCAGTTTTCAGTTCAAAAGGTATGTTGCTTACCACACATTGAATGTTTTCTTCTTCTGCCTTTAATTTTTCAGCTACGTCATCAATGCTTTTGTAGCGTTCATAGAATAATACTGCCAAAGGAGAAGCCATTCCTGCGTCCGCTTTCAATAGCAGGAAGCCATTGTCATAATGCTCAGCCATATTTACAAGGTATATCGATTTGTTGTAATCGTAGTTGTTATTGTATTTGAAATGGTTGATGATTTCTTTGAATGACTCCAGAGGTTCAAAAAAGTCCTTAATATCGTAATCTTCGGGAATAAACAATTTAGAGACATTTCTGCATCCTAAACCGAAATAATCAAATATATCGTGTCCAAGCAGCGAAATTTCAGCTGGGCTTTCCTGTCCGTTTAATACTGCGATGCTATTTCTGTTTTTACGGATGATATTTGGAACCTTGCCAAAATAAAAATCAAAATATCTTGATGTGTTGTTGCTGCCGGTTGCTATTACGGCATCAAAATCTTTCAAACGATCAACATATACAATATGTTCGGCCAGTTGAGGTTCAATAATTACAAGTTGAGCCAGTAGGGCAGGTAGCAATTTATCATCAGATGAAGATAGCTTGATTAATGCGATGTTCCCAGTGGAAATAACTGATAAAACATCGTGGAAACCAACCAGAGGGATATTTCCGGCAAGTATTAGTCCAACTTTTTTAGGTGTGTCAGTAATTGTAATGTCCTGAAACCAGGTTTCCAGATCCTGTTGATTCAACATTTTATGCAAAGCATTTAATGATCTTTGAACCTCATCTATAGTAAACCAGGCATTGCTGTTTTGGGCCGAAAACATGAGGTTTTTGAAACCTTCGTCGGGATTGGCCATGTAGTCGCTAAGTTCTTTTAAAGCAATAATTAGTTTTTCTGTAGTAAGGATTGGCATATTTCCAACAATTTTAAAGTTTAAGTGTTATATTTGCATTGCAAAGTTAACCCTTAGCAATAGATTTACACGAAGACATGGCTATTAAAATAACAGACGAATGTATTAACTGCGGAGCATGTGAGCCTGAATGCCCTAATAATGCAATTTATGACGCAGGCACTGCCTGGAGATTTTCTGATGGTACTAATTTAAATGGTATTATCGATTTTGGCGACAAACAAATAGATGCTGAGGCTGCACAAGATGCGGGATCGGATGAGGTCTATTATATTGTTTCGGATAAGTGTACAGAATGTAAAGGCTTTCATGATGAGCCTCAATGCGCTGCCGTTTGCCCGGTTGATTGTTGCGTTGATGATGAGGATGTTCGCGAAACAGAAGATGAATTATTGGCTAAAAAAGCTTGGTTACACCAGGAAAACTAGTTTTAGCTTAATAACAAAAATTTATACAGGACACCCATTGGGTGTCCTTTTTTGTTTTAGTTTTTCTCTTCGTATTTGTTTGGTACAATTAAAACGGGGCAAGCCGATTTTCTGGCAACATGCTCTGCAACACTACCCATTAAAAAGTGATATAAACCGGTTCGGCCATAAGTTCCAATTACAATAAGATCAGAACCATATTCATCAGACTGTTGTATGATACCATGCGCAGCGCTATCAACCACACTCAAATAAGTGGTAGGTATGCCGTGGCTAAATTTTGTTTCTATTTCTTTTAAAAGTAAATGGCTGTTCTCTTCACTATTGTCGTAAGTTTCCAAAAAAACAGGGGCTAAGGTTAAATCAGGACTGATATTAGCAGGCACGGGTTCTATAATATTAACAAGTGCAACCTCTGCGCCAAAAGTTTTTGCTACTTCGTAACCTACTTTTGCCGCTTTTTCTGAACAGGTACTGTTATCAACAGCAATTAAAATTTTTTTGAGGTTCATCGTCTTATAGATTAAGGTTTATACTATAAAAATAACAAAATAACTGTGCAAAAGTTTACATTTATACCATTGATTTTATGCTATGGAACAATACTATGGAATATGCAGGGTAGCAGTAGCACCCCTAAGAACTGAACCATCCGACAGAGCTGAAATTGCTTCTCAATTGCTTTTTGGTGATCACGTAGAGATCATTGCTAAAACTGAAAAGTGGTGGCAAGTGCGTAATGCTTATGATGGATATGAGGGTTGGATGGATTTTAAGCAGTTGGCAGAAGTATCTTTAGAGGAGTTTGTGCGTAACCATAATTGTAAACATCTGGCACCTGCGGAAATGGGTAATGTAATTACAGATACTCAGGGTAGTAAATATTACATATCGCCGGGCAGTAACCTTCCATCGTTTGATGACGGTTATTGTAGTGTAGGTGATGAAAAATATGAAGTTTTGTTTAATCCGATAGAATTGCCAGTTTCTGGAGCTGTTGACGTGATAGATACTGCACTTTTTTTTCAGAATGTTTCCTATTTATGGGGAGGTAAGAATTTGTTTGGTATGGATTGTTCAGGATTTGTGCAGGTTGTATTTAAACTACACGGAATACAATTAAACAGAGATGCATGGCAGCAAGCTGAACAGGGGACAACGGTCGATTTTTTACCTGAAGTTAAACCTGGAGATATGGCTTTCTTTGATAACGAAGATGGCCGCATCATACATGTAGGTATTATGCTTAATGCAAAAGACATCATCCATGCTTCGGGTAAAGTGAGAATAGATCCAATGGATAATCAGGGTATTTATAATGCCGAATTGGGCAGGTATTCACATAAACTTAGAATCATTAAACGATATTCTTAGCATTTTTATGTAATTTGGTTTCACAGCAGATTACGGTAAACCAAATATATGAAACGACTCTTAACCTCTCTGTTACTGTTTCTTGCTTCATGCAATTTTCTTTTTGCCCAACAAAATCTAACCACAAGTAGAACATCGAGTTATTATAAGTATATCTACAAACTAACAGACAAAGAAGCGTCTGAAATTGCCGAAAACCCAAATCTCAAAATAAAGGAAAGCTTTTTACATACCGTTATCGACTCTTTTTATTATGAACGTTCGGGGTATAAGAAAAAACTTCCCTTTGGTAACTACCTATACGTAAATGCAGAAAGAAATAAATTGAAATATGTATCCGTTGCCGTTGCCAATGTTAGAATAGAACGGGTAAGTAACAACAAAGACTTTCAGTTTATTATTATGGACTTAAACGGTAAACTTATTGAGGATGCTGAGGTTAAAATTGGAAACGGAGGGCATGTACCTTTTAATAGAAAGGCCAATTTATATGTTACCTCCTCAAAATCTAAACGTACCTTTATTACGGTAGTTCACGAAGGAGTTAAAAACTACTTTAGAGTAAATCCAGGTTATCTTCAGGAAAGGAATCGTAGATCTAATACTATTCAGAAGAAAACCATAGGCTATACCGGCTATCTGACTTTTAATAAACCCAAATTTAAACCTGGCGATACGGTAAGGTTTAAGGCTTATCTGGTAAATAAAAATGGCAAACCATTGCATAATAAATTGTTGGCATTTGCATTGGATGAGGATGAGATTATTGATTCGATTAAGCCGTATAATGAGGGTGGTTACGAGGGAAGCTTTGTCCTTGCAGATAGCCTAGACTTAAGTCTTGATGAATATCAACGTGTTCTTTTGAAAGAAAAAATTAAAGGTGAATGGAAAACTGTTTTCTCAAACAGTTTTTACTATGAAGATTACGAACTTAAATCGACCAGATTTTCGGTTCGTAGCGACAACTATGAACATAATCCTGGAAATCCAATTGTACTTTATTTAAAGGCAGTTGATGAAAATGAGTTGGCGGTTCCTGATGGAAGAGTAGAAATTTCAATAATAAATCCGTATAAAGGCGAACTTAAAGACAAATATCTTTTTCTTAAAGATACACTGTGGAAAAAGACCATCATGCTGGATCCGGTTGGCGAAACGAAGTTTGTACTACCTGATAGCATATTCCCTAAAAGTGACATCAGTTTTACTATGAATTTCGATTTTTTCAATAGTAATAATGAGAAGAGTTCCGAACAAAAAAACTTTAGTTATGCTAATCAACGAAAAAATGTAATTGCTAAAGTAAAGGCTGACAGCATTTACTTTGAATATATTATAAATGGTAAATCAGAGAAGAAAAAAGTAACGTTATATACCTTTTTTGAGGGCAATGATAAAACGGATTCTGTGAATTTAGTCCTTCCTACCGGTATAAAGATAAATCAGAATGCAAGTGAATATGAGGCAAAAACTGAGGATGGAAATGAGTATCGCGTTACATTTAATCGTTTGCTGCGGCCGAATATCTACATCAATTCAGTTCATACAAAAGATTCACTGAGCTTAAGTTCTGTTAACGAAAGTAAACTCAATTTTTGGTACACTATTTTGTCGGATGATAAAGTAATTCTGAAAGGATACACCAATAAATTGGATACAGTAATGAAGTTTAAGGGGACTAAAGCGGCTCATATTGTTTTGAATTATATCTGGGGTGGTCAAATTTCAAATCAAAAGACCAGTGCATGGTACAATAAGCAATCCGTGTATGTCGACTTGAAAGCTCCGCGGATAATTTATCCCGGACAAACAGTAAATATGGAGGTGAAAGTTACAAGTCAGGAAAATCAGCCTATTCCACAAACTGATGTTACTGCCTTGGCATATACTTCGAAATTCACTAATAAAGTACAGGATATTCTACTCCCTATTTTCGGTGATGTTTATAAAGCACGTAAAGTACTTCCGGATATGGATGTTCATAATATTTATACTGGTGGAGAGTTGGATTTAAATTGGACGAGATGGGGTAAAGAACTTGGTTTAGATACAATATCTTATTATCAATTTACACATCCTAAAGAGATTTATAGTAATGAAGAAACGGTAAATGATTCGATGGCCATTTTGTCTCCTTTTGCAATAAAGGATGGAGAAATTGTGCCTATTAATGTCATTTATGTAGATGATATTCCTGTTTATTATGGTGGTAGCGATCAGTTGAAACGATATGCGTTTAGGGTTACTCCAGGGCGCCACCGACTGCGCCTGCGTGGTTCAGGATTTACGATAACCTATGAGGGCGATTTTTTAAAAGGAAAGAAAACGGTTTTAGGAATTGCAACAGATCTTAAAAATACTCAAGCTAAAGTAAGTGCATCGCCATCTTTATTAACAATAGAAGAGTTATTGGATCTTGAAAAGTATGTGATTTATGTTAGAGATAACTTTGAAGGTGAGAAGACTACCATTTCAACAGATAAAACAGAAATGCTGCTTAATCCTCCAAACCAGGTTCAAAGGTCTGGTAATTTATTGATTGGGCCCATTGTTGAAAACCAACTTAGATTTAAATCAGGTTCTTTAGAGCATATGTTTGTTAAAGAACCGAGATATATGTATTCTTTTTTTACCGGATTGGTTAGGCAAAAATCTCTAAATAATAAAAATTTATTGTACCGGCTTTTAATGCCCTCTGATATGAGCGAGGATTATAGAAAAGGGCTATTAAAAAAAGAAGAGATTGATAGCATTTGGAATGATTATCTTGATTTGAGAAGCAGAACTACCAGGCTATATGAAAATAAGGAAGTAAAAGGTAAGAATATAGGTAGGTTGAATATTGATATTGACACTGCGATTTTGAATCAATTACCTTATTTAAAGAATGTCATCCTTTATAAAAATGATGATTACAGATTCTTACAAATACACCCCGGTCGGGATCCATCCTATGGTAATTTAAATGAGGGCAGCTATAGTGTAATGTATTTATTTAAAGACAATAGGTATTTTACAAAGGATGATCTAATAATTAAAGCAGGAGGCTCGAATCTTTACCTGATTAAGGATGTAAAGATAATGAAAGCTGATAGTTTGAGTATTAGGATGGACGGAAAGATAAAGGCTTTAGGTAAGAAAGATGATAGGCCGATAGATTATTTTAAGGAAAGCGAGGAGGTAGTTTTCAATTCTGGAATTGATAAAAAGCTTTTGGTAACCAGAATAAGAGGGACTGTGTTTGATGGGGGTACAAAGGAAACTATGGTAGGCGTTAGTATTGCTTATAAAGGGAAAAATAAAGCTGCTAAAGTACTAGCTCATACAAATTCCAGAGGTGTTTTTGATGTTATGGTGCCTAAAGATGGAGAAATCTGGTTTTCTTACATAAGCTACAAGAAAAAAGTAACCAAAGTTAGAGCAAGTGATAATTTAGTTGTATTTCTAGATGAAGCACCAGAGGGAATGCAGGAGGTAGTTATTAGAGGTTACGTTGCAAAACGAGAAAATGGAGGTGATGTAGAACAATTACTTCAAGGCAAGGTTGCCGGATTCAATATTCAACAAAATACAGGTGCCCCAGGAATGCGAGGGACGATTAACATTAGGGGGTTGAGCACAGGTTCATCATTGGTGGGAGCCGGTGTTTTGATTATTGTGGATGGATTACCCTATAACGGAGATATCAGCAGTATTGATCAGAATTCTATTGTTGAGATGCAGGTTTTAAAAGATAAAGCTGCAACAGATATTTATGGATCAGCAGGTGCAAATGGCGTCATTCTTATCAAAACAACAGGTAATAAGCTTAATATGGATGCAAATGGGGGACAACAGCCTCAGCAACAAACCATGAGGTCTAATTTTTCTGATTATGCAGTATGGCAGCCTAAATTGTTTACCAATGAGGAGGGGAAGGCAAGCTTTACGGTAAAATTTCCTGATGATATTACGAGTTGGACCACGAAAATTATTGCCATGAATGGTCGCCAGCAATCGGGCTCTTATCAAACGGAGATTAAATCTTTCAAAACACTGAGTGCCAATTTAGTTTCTCCACTTTTTGCGTTGCAAGGGGATAGCATCAATGTAATTGGTAAATTAATGAATTATAGTACAGAAGCCGAACGTGTTAAAAGAAAGCTCATTTACAATGGCAAGGAATTGTTAAATAGTGATTTCGACTTTAAAAATGCCCATTTAGATACAATAGCTATTGTTGCTCAGAAAAACAGTATAGATAGTCTACAACTCCAATACACTATGGAACAACCCAATGGTTATTTTGATGGGGAGATTCGCAAAATACCATTGTACCCTTTAGGGGTAACTGAAACAAAGGGCTATTTTAACGCATTAACAACTGATACCACTTTAAATTACAAATTTGATGCTGATCTTGGAAAGGTAACGTTGAGGGCAGAATCTTCCGTTTTTCCAACACTGTTGGATGAAATGGAAAAACTGCGCAATTATGAATACTTCTGTAATGAACAATTGGCATCGAAACTAAAGGGACTATTGCTTGAAAAGACAGTAAGAAAATACTTGAACGAGGATTTTAAGGGAGAAAAGAGCATCAAGGATTTGATTAAAAAGCTTCAGAATAATAGTAGACCTGAAGGAACCTGGGGTTGGTGGCAAGATAGTAACACAGAATATTGGATTAGTTTGCATGTTGTGGAAGCATTACTGCAAGCTCAAAAACAAGGTTACCCTGTATCCATAAATATGGATAAATTGCATAATTCTTTGGTAGAAAGATTAGGTGAGAAAAATGCAATTGATCAGGTTCAAGCTATAAAACTTATGCGTCTGTTAGATGAAAAGTATTACATCAAGGATTGGCTTACTACTATTGATCAGCAAAAAGCAAATGAGAAGCAAACAGTTTATGATAAGCTTCAGATTATGCAGTTAAAACAGAAGGCTGGTTTAGATGTAGATGTTAAGTGGTTATTGACACAAAAGAAAAGCACCATGTTTGGCAACAGCTATTGGGGCGAAGAAAACAATCATTTCTGGGACAACAGTATTCAAAATACATTGCTTGCTTATCAGATCCTAAAGGAAAAGGGTGGCTATAAAGAAGAGTTGGTGCGTATTCAACAGTATTTTCTTGAGCAAAGAAAAGACGGTCAGTGGAGAAATACATATGAATCTTCTCTAATTCTAGAGACAATATTGCCGGAGCTAATGGTTGCAGGTAAAAAGTCTGAACCGGCTACTATAACACTGAATAATAGTGAGACGGTGACTGTTTTTCCTTTTAATAAGGTTATCGAACCGAAAGCCTTAACGGTTAATAAAAAAGGTAATGATCCAGTGTATTTTACAGCTTACCAGCAATTTAATAATCCTAAGCCTGAAAAGGTTAGTAAAGATTTTACGGTAAAAACCTGGTTTGAACAGGGTTCTGAAGCAGTACAAAGACTTAAAGCCGGAACTTCAACTGCTTTAAAAGTAGAGGTTGATGTGCGTGCGGACGCGGATTATGTAATGATTGAAGTTCCTATTCCTGCAGGCTGTTCTTACGAAAACAAAGCACAAAGCTTTTGGGGCGTAGAAACGCACAGGGAGTACTTTAAAAACAAAACCGCTATTTTCTGTACCAAGCTTAAACAAGGAAAGCATAGTTTTTCAATCAGCCTGATGCCTAGGTATTCAGGAAGTTATACGCTTAACCCTGCAAAGGCAGAAATGATGTACTTCCCTGTTTTTTACGGCAGGGAAGGAATGAAAAGGGTAGAGGTTAAGTAAGTTTAACCTCTTTCAACAATACATTTAGGATTGTGTGTAACCGGGAAATTGCATGAGTTAGCAATAAAGCACATCTTGTTTGCTTGTTCATGTAATGCGTTGGCTTTTTCTACATGATCTTGATTGTTAATTACAACTACGGGGTTTAAAATAACCTCGGTGAAATGACCACTTCCGCTTGGCTCTTCAGCCATCTTGCCTACGGCATTATCTGTATAATCTAATACAATGATCTCGTTTTGCGAGCATAGGTGTAAAAACCAAAGCATATGACATGATGATAGTGATGAAACCAACAAATCTTCTGGATTGTGTTTAGTTTTGTCACCCAAAAATGCCGAATCAGATGATCCTTGAATATCTGCTTTATGGTCTATTGATATAGTATAACTTCTCTCATAAGACCGGTAGTCCATTGTTCCTGAACCTTTATTACCTGTCCATATTAAACTCGTTTGATATAGGTGTTCTTTAGCCATAACTTATACTTAGTATCCTCGAATTTAAACAAACTTTCCTTAAAAAAACAGTATACTTGTATAGAAGATTAAGATTTTCTTAAAATAAATTTAACCAAATATGCGCGCTCAACAACTCCTCAAATCTTTAGCCTTGCTATGCCTTTTTGCTATTGCTGGTTTTAGTGCTTTTGCCCAAAAGGTAATTCCTATTGATACTTCTAAAGTAATGACTCTGCGAGTAGATCCTATAAATGCCAATGGGGGCAATGCTTCAGAAGTATTCGAAAGTGTTACTTACATTCCTCTTGAAACTACAAAGGAAAGCACCTTTGGAAAGGTAGATCAGTTGGAAATAACCGATGAATATTATATTATTCTTGATAAAACCACCAATTCTATTTTAATCTTTAAAAAGGACGGCAAGTTTCATGGGAAAATAAAGGGTGGTAGTTTTACATTGACTAACATTGATAATCGAATGGATAATTTTAAGATCAATAAATGGACTAGAGAAATTATGTTTTCAAGATGGGATGTTAAAACAAGTCAGCAAACACATTGTTTTTTCAATTATGATGGCAAGAAAACCAGAGAGATATTGAGTAGAGATAAAGAGCTAATAATCTACAATGGAAGGTTTGTATCAAAAGACCTAATGATTCTTGCTGAGAACTATGATGATGATAAAAAGAATGGTGTAAAGACAAAATATTTGATGGAATATGCAAATGATTTTAAGAAACCTAAAACTTTTGCTTTTCCTTATCAGGCTGAAGGTTTATCTATTTCTGAAGAGGTCATGAGTGCGGGAAGTGGCCCGTTTTATAATTATGGAGTTGATTCAGCCGTGTTTTTTGTTAAACCATATGATTACAATATTTATAAAGCAGCTCCAAATACTCTTAAGCATGCTTATAGATTTCTTTTTCCATTAGTCAATTCACTGCCGAAGGATTTTCTATTTAATAATGAGTATAAAGGCAAAAGATTTAAATATCTCCAAGATAATCCAGATGCCATCTTTGCCCTGAGTAATTGTTTTCAGGTTGGTGATAATTTAGTCTTTAAAGCAAATTGTTTCAATAATGACTTTAATAAGCAGGCTTCCATGATCTATAACCTTAAATCAGGGTCACTTATTGCCCTCGGCCATATCACAACAGACGCTATGTCTTATTTCCTACCTGTCGCTGATGATCGAATGACCGGATATACAGGCTTTGTAGCCAGTGATGGTAAATATTTGTATTCTAGTTTTTCATCTGTTTATATGTTCCAAACTCATGAAGAGAACAAGGATAAAAACGTCAAATACAATAGAGTGCTAATTGACTATTTCGGAAAAGGAAGTGGGGAGAATAACCCAGTCCTAGTTCAGATTAAGTTAAAGGACGATTTATAGTCTCACATGAACTAAAACGCTATGATAAAAACGCTCATCATCTGTCTGCTATTTACCGGATTCTATTCGCAAGCACAGAAAATTATCCCAATAGATACTTCAAATGTTACGACTTTGAGGATAGACGTTGGCAATGCTTTTGGTGCGTCGGCAAGTGAAGTGTTTGAAAGTAGTACTTATATACCCCTAGAAACTACAAAAGAAAGCCTTTTTGGCAAGATAGATCAATTGGAAATAACGGATGATTATTTTATCATCTTAGACGAAACTACCAATTGCATTCTTTTTTTTACAAAAAATGGAAAATTTCATCACAAAATTTATGGAGGAGGTAAACATAGGATGGGGAACAGAGAGGAGATAAGGAGTTTTAAATTGAACCGCTGGAAAAATGAAATCGCATTTGTTCAAATTATAAACGGTAAATGGATGCATTTGGTCTTTGATCTGAAGGGGACAAAAAAAGCGGAGATTGTTGTTAAAGATGAAGAGATGCTAAATGAATCAAGATTTATAACAGAAAGTATAGCAATTTCACCTTTTTTATATGAAGACGATAAAGCGGATAGGGTAAAAACACGTTTTCTTGTCAACTATGTCACAAACTATACAAATGTTACAGCCAACGCCTTCCCTTATGATGTGCCAAGTTTAAAGATAAAGGATGATTACTATTCGACAGTAGAGAGATTATCCGATTCAGGATTAGATACAGCTATTTTTTTTACCAGAACCAGCGACTACAATATCTTTAAGATAAGTCCCTCCAGAGTCCAGAATTTGTATAGGATAATCTTTCCTACAATCAACTCAGTTCCAGTAAATTTTTTAGCCGATAGTATATTTCAAGGAAAAAGAATAAAGCTTTATAAAGCCAATCCCGAATGGATTTATGATGTAACCAACGTTATGAAAGCCGGCAATAATCTGCTGTTTTACATAAGTAAATTACACCCTGTCAATCTAATCTATAATCTAAAATCAGGTGCATCGATTGATGTTGATCATATTCTTACGGATAGCAGTACTTATTTTCTACCAGTAAATAAAGGCAAGTATTATCATACTTTTCCTTTGACTGCATGTGATGGGGAATTTGTTTATACTAGTTTTTCATCTGCTGTAATGTTTGATGCGCATGAAGAAAATAAGGATAAGAATATAAAGTACAACACCATACTTAGTGACTATTTTACTCAACGAAATAAAACAGATAATCCTGTGATTTTGCAGTTCAAACTCAAGGAGAAATTGTAGCTTAAACCAGTATAAATAAATTTAAACGCTTTCACATTGACCAAATATTTAACCATTATAGGCTTACAGATCTTTCTGTTAGGATGTTTCATTACTTCCAAGGCTCAAAAAAAGGACTCTACTTATGTAGGGGCAATAGAGGGGTTAGTAAAGGATTCCGTTCACAATTATGTACTCCGATCTGCAACGCTTTCCGTTTATAAGGCCGGTGACGATAAACTGATCAGTTACCAGTTGTCTAATAACTTTGGTAAGTTTCAGTTTAAAGAGCTTCCTGTTGGCGTTAAATTAAATATACTGATGAGTTATGTTGGATACCAGGTTTACAAGAAGGAGTTTGTAATTCCAGCAGATTCCAGAGTACTAGATCTAAAGATGCTTATTGCCGAACGGGCAGAGAATAATCTGGAGGAAGTAAAGATTGTTGCTCAAAAAGCTCCAGTAGAAATGAAGGGGGATACATTGGTATTTAATGCGGATGCATTTAAGTTGGATACGAATGCTACTGTAGAGGATTTACTTCGCAAGCTTACTGGAGTAACAGTATGGAGCGATGGATTGATTACTGTAAATGGAAAGAAAATAAGTAATCTTTATGTCGAAGGGAAGCCTTTTTTTGGTGGCGACCCTAAAATAGCCATCCAAAATCTTCCTAAAAATGTAGTAGAGAAAATCCAGGTCTATGAAAACAAGGAGAGTCTGGATAAGGTAAATCCTGATGTAAATATGAATATTGTGCTAAAGAAGGATAAAAAGAGTGGTCTTTTTGGTAAGATAGGAGGTGGTTATGGTACCGATAAGAGATATGCTATAGATGGTATGCTTAATGGTTATACCCCCAAGACGCAGACAGGTATTATAAGTACGCACAATAATGTTAACAAAACAGCCAATAGTGTTCAGTCACTTATGGCGAATAGCTCTTACAAAGGAGAAGGAACAAACTATGAATACCAGTCTGATTTTAGTCAGCGAGGACTAAACATTTTTACCTCCGCAGGTTTTACCCTTGCTCATGAGTTTGGTAAGCCAGACCGCCTTAATGCTAGTTACTTTTTTTCTAATTCTGACAATGATCTTAAAGAACAGGTTCACACAGTAGAAAGCTTAAATGACGGAAATCAACTTATCAGAGATAATGTAGGAACATCAAAAAATGTAAATAGAAGTCATAATTTTAATTCTTCTTACAATCATTCATCAGACGAAAGAGATATAGTAGCAGGATATAATATGAGGAACAGCATTAATAATAGTATCAACACTCAAACTGCAATTGGCCTTAATAAAGCAACGGGTGAGAGTAGCCAAAATGCAGCGCGACAGGAAAATACTGGAGACCAACGAACAATTGATGCAAATCTAAAGCTTTCCAATAAAAATTCATATCTAAATTCTAGTAACAAACAAGCAAAGTTCGATGCACAATATGCTTATAGTAATACTTCTGGTAGTAATAATAGTAAGCGGATCACAAATTTTAGTGCTTCAGACCCATCGCAGAATGAAAATTTCAACAGGCAATACAATACCGATTTTAACAATTCAGTACATACTATCAATTTAACTGTACCGAATGTCGGGCCTCTTTCTCTTAGCTACTTAGGTGTAACGATGGAGTTTAAAAATGCGTTGAAGGTTAATGATAATAAGGAAGCTGTTGTGGTAGGCGATCTTGACAATAATGTTGGGTATGTTGAGAATAGCTACTTGAGCAATAAAAGTAATTACAGTACACTCAGTGAAAAACCGGCTATAGGCTTTTCAAAAAGCTTTAGAAAGTACTTAGATAATCGTTATTACAAAACAGTTAGTGTGAACCTGTTTACCGAAGGTGAGGTCTTGTATCAGAAAAATGCATCTGAAAAGGTATTTCAGCGATTCAGTGAATTCAATTTTCGTTTTCTTCCCTCTGGTTCTGTTAGCTATGCGCACAATAAAACCAGCACGTTTAATAGAACCTACAGTTTAAATTATACTACTTCTGCTAATTATCCAAATGTATATCAGTTAACTCCTTTAACTGATAGTTCGAATGTGTATTTTCTCCATTATGGGAATGCTAACCTTAAATCTGATTATAAACAGAGGTTGGAATTTAGTTTTGAACATAATGGAACAAGAGTAGGAAGTACTGGACGTTTAAATCTTAGATTTTGGATGAGTAAGATCGGTAATTACATTGGTGATAGTAGCCGATATGATGTTCTGGGTAGAAGAATACACTACAATGTTAACTTGAATGGTTATCACGATGTAGGATATTATGCTAATTGGCAAAAGGCATTTAAAATGAAAGAGAACCTCTTGGAGGTTATGTTTACAAGCGAATTAAACTATGCAAATACACCGGCTTACATCAATGGCGATGAAGTACTGCAAAAAAATCTGACTACTTATAATTGGCTTAGATTGTCGTACAATTTGAATTCATTGATTACTGTTTCCGGTTCTCAATCCATTTCTACGGGTACTACCAGGCAAGAAGGAAATGTGAATTACAGTTATAAGAACTTCGGAACCTATGGAGGAATGAGTGTGGTGTGGCCTAAGAGCCTATACTGGAATACGAATATTAACTTCAATAGAAGCACGTCTAATTATTCAAAACCCATCGATTTTACCATCTGGAATGCAAGTATTGCTTACAGGTTCTTAAAGGGGGAGAATGCTGAAATTAAGGTTTCTGCATTAGATTTATTGGGGCAGAATAAAAGTATTATCAACTATGGCTACAATAACATGATCTCAACTGGTTCGGTTAATGTATTGCAGCAGTATTTTATGCTAACAATGGCCTATTATCCCCGTTTTTTTGGAAGTACCGAAAAGAAAAAGCCTTAAGAATTAAATTCCCATACCATTACCTGTCTGTCGTCTCCTGTAGAGATCAGATATTGGCCATCTGAACTCCAGATGAGTTTGTTAATAGAATGGAAATGCCCTTCGGTATTCTTTTCTAAACTAAGGATCTTATAGAGTTTAAAATCATCCGAACCCCATAGTTTAATGCTCTTGTCCTGGCTGCAAGTAGCAAAATAAGGCTGATTAGGGTGGAAGGCAATGCTGTACACACTAAACATGTGTGCGGCAATGTTATTTATTAATTGATAATCAGGTAAGCTCCACACCTTTAATTGTGCATCTCGTCCACCTGAGATTAAAGATAATCCATTAGGAGAGTATTGCAATGAGGTAATTGGGAGTTTATGACTGCTCAGCTCAGCATTTAAGCTATAATCTAAAGAATTATAAACTCTGATAATTCCATCTTTACATCCAAAAGCAACTTCTTCTTCTGAATTACTTACCGCAATGGTACGTACAGTATTCTGTAAAACAGGGAAATTATAAAGTAAAGAGAAATCGGATAGCGACCATACAGCAACTGTTCCATCTTCTCCGGTACTTAAAAGCTCGTTTTTATAAGCAATGGTTTTCAGGTCGAATACACCCTTTTGGTGATGGCTTAAAGTTGCTATGGTTTGCTCAAGCTTAATATCGAAAACCAAGATTAAGCCACTCCTTTGCGCTATAAAGAGCAAATCTTTATAGCTGTGTAAAGCATATACAGAACTTTGTACGGGCACCAGAACCTTAACAAAGGTCATTGTTTTTAATGACCATTCAACTACACCCTTATCGTTGCCTGCACTAAAAAAGACATCTTCTTTTGCCGCAGGACTTGCAAGCGCATATATGGGGTTTTGGTGACCGCTAAGTGTATGTAAATGCTTTAACATTATTTACTATGTCTGCCTTTAAGGTTTAAGCCAATATCAGCAAGAGTTTTGCCCTTTTCTCTAAGTAAAACCAATAGGTGGAAGATCAAATCTGAGCTTTCGTTAACAAAATCTACATCAGTTTCTGCCAATGCAGCGATAACGGTTTCAACACCTTCTTCACCTACTTTTTGAGCAATCTTATTAAGGCCTTTTGCGCGAAGTTTATTTACATAAGACTCTTCTGAAGGGTTCTCATAACGATCTGCAATGATCTGCTCCAATTCAAAGATAAAGTTCTGGTTGTAGTCGGTTTTAAAGCAGCTACGAGAACCTGTATGACAGGTTGGGCCAACCGGAGTAGCTTTTATAAGGATTGTGTCGTTATCGCAATCGATATGAGTTTCCTTTACAAAAAGGAAGTTTCCGCTTTCTTCACCTTTGGTCCATAACCTGTTTTTGCTGCGCGAAAAGAAAGTAACTTTCCCTTCTGCAAGCGTTTTGTCCCATGCTTCCTGGTTCATATAACCCAGCATTAAAACTTCCAGGGTATGTACATCCTGTATAATTACAGGTACTAAACCCTGTGTTTTTTCAAAATCTATATTCATAGTTTTTAATTCATTACCTCATTGAGGTATTTTTTCATTACGTCAACGAGGTTTTTACTCATTGCCTCAATGAGGTTTTATATTCATTACGTCATCCTGAATTTATTTCAGGATCTCGGACGTGTTATGTGTTAACCTTTCTCTTGCGAGGTCCTGAAATAAATTCAGGATGACGATAAAGCTTACAAAGATAAGGCTCACTAAGATAAAGCGCTTACACGAAGTATATTTACAACCTTACCGGGATATTGTGTTTCTTTAATTCGCTCTTTAAATAGGGTATAGGGATCTCGCCGAAGTGAAAAACCGATGCGGCTAAAGCTGCATCAACACCTGTCTCTAAAAATACTTCTGTAAAATGTTCAACCTTACCGGCACCACCTGATGCAATTACAGGGATGTTGATAGATCGAGCCACCTTATCAAGTAACGAACAGTCAAAGCCGTTTTTAGTGCCATCGTGATCCATTGAAGTCAATAAAATCTCTCCGGCTCCTAAGCTTTCAGCCTTGAGAATCCAGTCCTCAGTTTCCAGTTCAGTAATCAGTCGTCCGCCATTAAGGTGAACCATGTTTTTGCCATCTACCAACTTTGTGTCAACAGCCACAACGACAAACTGAACACCAAAAGCTTTAGCCAAATCCTCAATTAATTTAGGGTTTCTGACTGCTGCGGAGTTGATGCTGATCTTATCAGCACCGGAATTTAATAAGGCCTCAGCATCAGCGATGGTTGTTATACCACCACCAATAGTAAAGGGAATATTCAGCTGACGAGCAACTGATTTCACCATTTCTATCGTTGTACCACGTCTTTCATGCGTTGCGGTAATGTCTAAAAATACAAGCTCATCAGCCCCTTGCTGTGCATATTGCCAGGCAAGTTCAACCGGATCACCAGCATCTTTTAAGTCGACAAAGTTTACACCTTTAACCGTGCGCCCATCTTTAACATCAAGGCATGGAATAATACGTTTACTTAACATCGATTAAAGAGAAGTCATTTGCTTCAAATTCCATTGCTTAATCTCATCAATAGAAATCCTGTTTTCATATATTGCCTTACCAACAACAACTGAACGGATATCTAAAGCTGCCAACTCTTCAATATCAGCCATTGAACTGATACCACCAGAAGCAATTAGTTTAATAAACGGAGAGTGCTCCAATAGTTTTTTATATAAATCTACAGCTGCACCACCTAATTTACCATCCTTGTTGATGTCTGTACACAAGAACCTGAAAAAGCCAAGTTGTAAACATTTATCAACATAATCCATTAGTTTAATTGGCGAGCTTTCCATCCAACCTGAGTATTTTATTACTTCGTCTAAAACGTCGATAGCAATCACAATACGGTTAGCATAGTCATATTTTTTGCCTACTTCAGTACTAAGATCTTTTAAGAAATCAGGGTTGGTAATGGCTTGTGTACCTACAATAACACGGTGAATACCTGCATCAAGCAAATCTGTAACTTGCTTAATTGTACGTATACCACCTCCGTACTGCACACGCATGTCGGTTTTTCTAATGATATCAAAAAGCTCTTTCTGATTGCTGAAATCGCCTTTTGCTCCATTTAAGTCAATAATATGTATGAATTCTGTACCATTAGACCGGTAAGTCTCTATCATTTCAGCGATGGAAACATCATATACTGTTTTTTGGTTATAATCACCTTCTCTAAGGCGAACAACCTTACCATCTAGAATATCAATTGCGGGAATTATGTACATTTTACTGTTTTAAGTTTGAAAAATTCTTTAATAAACGTTCTCCGGCGATACCAGATTTCTCTGGATGAAATTGTACGCCATAGAAATTATCCTTTTGCACTGCTGCAGAAAATGGCTTGCCATAATTTGCAGTTGCAATATCAAAAGTAGGGTTATATTCAATAAAGTACGAATGCACAAAGTAAAATTGTGTCAGATTCTCTACACCTTCAAACAAAGAATTGTTTTTATGGTCTATATTATTCCAACCCATGTGCGGGATTTTAATCCCTTGATTCTTATCGAATAACCTTGTTTTAACGGGCACTATGTTCATCATATCGGCATTACCTTCTTCCGAATGTTCGGTAAGCAATTGCATACCAACACAGATGCCCAATACCGGTTTTTTTAGCGCTTTAATTGGTGCTACTAGTCCTGTTTGTTCCAGTTTACCCATTGCTGCTCCGGCATGTCCTACACCAGGAATAATGATGTGGGTGTATTTATCCAGATCAGCTTCTGTGTTTACCATTCCGAAAGGTATGTTTAGCCTTTCCAATGCAGAAGTAAGGGAAAAGATGTTGCCGGCGCCGTAGTTTACTATTCCAATCATTTTACTATTCCAATCATTGTTTAAATTCTTTATTTCTCGTTCCCGTCATCCTGAATTTATTTCAGGACCTCGCACTAGCGAGACTTCCTTTCTCTTGAGAGGTCCTGAAATAAATTCAGGATGACGGCTGATATATTTACAACACCCCTTTAGTGCTAGGTAAAACCAGCTTTTCAGCATCACGCTTAATGGCCATTTTTATCGCTTTAGCAAAAGCTTTAAATATAGCCTCTATTTTATGATGCTCATTCTCGCCTTCTGCTTTAATATTCAGGTTGCATTTTGATGCGTCACTAAACGATTTAAAGAAGTGATAAAACATCTCAGTAGGCATATCACCAACCATTTCACGTTTAAAATCTGCTTCCCAAACAATCCAGTTACGACCGCCAAAGTCTATCGCAGCTTGCGCTAAGCAATCGTCCATTGGCAAGCAGAAACCATAACGCTCAAGACCAAGTTTGTTGCCTATAGCCTTAGCAAAAGCTTCTCCCAATGCAATACCGGTATCTTCAATAGTGTGATGCTCATCAATGTGTAAATCACCATTGGTCTTAATCTTCAAATCAATACTGCCATGACGTGCAATTTGGTCAAGCATGTGGTTAAAGAAGTTTAAGCCAGTATCAATATCCGCTTTACCTGTTCCGTCAAGATCAATGCTAATGCTGATTTTGGTTTCATTGGTATTGCGTTCATGCGTAATTGTTCTTGTGCCAGCCTTAAGCATGGTATAAATATCTACCCAATTCTGAGTTTTTAATGCGATAATATCACTTAAATGCTCTGCTTTTTCAAGCTTTTCATTAGCACCAAGATCCTCATTGTTGCAAATCCAGATGGCTTTTGCACCAAGGTTTTTAGCTAAAATAACGTCGTTAATGCGATCACCAAGTACGAATGAATTCTTTAAATCATATTCTTCTGTAAAGTAATGCTGCAATAAACCGGTATTAGGTTTACGTGTTATTGCATTCTGATGCGCAAAAGTTTTGTCGATGATTACCTCACTAAACTCAACACCCTCACCAGAAAAAGTATCCATAATGAAATTATGTACCGGCCAGAAATGCTCTTCAGGATGGGAATCAGTACCTAAACCATCCTGATTGGTTACCATTACCAAATCATAATCCAACTCTGCTGCAATCTTAGAAAGATAGTACAGCGCTTTAGGATAGAACTCTAATTTAGCAAATGAATCAATCTGCTCATCCGCGGGTTCTTTAATGAGTGTGCCATCGCGGTCTATAAATAATAATTTCTTCATGATTTGGTTTTTAGGCGTTAGATGGCTTTGATAGTGTTTTTAAAGCCTCTAAGAGGATTTCGTTTTCTTGGGTGGTTCCTATGGTAATGCGAAGACATCCTTCGCACAGCGATACTTTAGAGCGGTCTCTGACAATGATACCCTGATCTACCAGAGCATTGTACGTATTTAACGCTTCATCAACCTGTATTAGTATAAAATTAGCATCAGATGGATGTACCTTTTTAACCATAGCAAGCTCGGCCAAATCAGTGCTTAATTTATCCCTTTCTGCAACGGTAATTTTAATCCAGTCGTTTACCTGTTCTATGTTTTCTAAAGCTTTCAAAGCAATGTCCTGAGTAGCCTGGTTGATGTTGTACGGAGGCTTAACTTTATTCAGTACATCGATAACCGGACGGGCGGCAAAAGCCATACCCAAACGTAGTGCTGCAAGGCCCCATGCTTTAGAGAAAGTTTGCAATACAATCAGGTTCGGATACTCCGTTAATTCTTTAATAAACGTGCGTTGTTTTGCGTAGTTTATGTAAGCCTCATCTATCACAACCAAGCCATTGAAATTAGCCAATACCGTTTCAATATCTGTGCGGATAATTGAGTTTCCGGTTGGGTTGTTTGGCGAGCAAATAAAGATCAGTTTAGTGTGCTCATCGATAGCTTCTGCAATGCGTTCCAGGTCTAGTTGAAAGTTCGGTAACAAGTCAACTTTACGTATCTCAACGTTGTTGATGTTTGCCGAAACTTCGTACATACCATAGGTTGGAGGGAGGATGATTACATTGTCTTTTCCGGGCTCACAAAAGGCTCTGAAAAGAAGGTCAATTGCTTCGTCGCTTCCGTTTCCAAGGAAGGTGTTTTCGATTGGAACTCCTTTGATTTTGCTGATCGCATCTTTCAAATCAAGTTGCAAAGGATCAGGGTAACGGTTGTAATTTTGATCTAATGGAGAGCCGTAGCTGTTCTCATTGGCATCCAAAAAGATACTCGCTTGCCCTTTATATTCATCCCTCGCAGTTGAGTAGGGGCGAAGGTTTTTAATGTTTTCTCTTTGTAATTTATTAATATCCATTGTACTTTTTTTAAGCGGTCGTCATGCCGGCGAAGGCTGGTATCTCGCATTGAAAGGTTTTTCTTTCTAATGCGAGATCCTGAGATAAACTCAGGATGACGAGTGTGTTAATTATTTCAATCTGATACTTATTGCGTTTCTGTGTGCCCTTAAGCCTTCTGCCTCTGCAAGCACCTCAACTGTGGCTCCTATATTCTGTAAGCCCCTAGGACTGATATGCTGGAAGGTGATCTTCTTTACAAACGAATCAAGCGAAACACCTGAATAAGCTTTTGCAAAGCCACTTGTAGGCAAGGTATGGTTGGTTCCTGAAGCATAATCACCTGCGCTTTCCGGCGTCAAATTGCCTAAGAATACAGACCCTGCATTGGAAATCAGCGGTATAAGCTGCTCAAAATGATCTGTTGAAAGGATTAAGTGTTCAGGAGCATAAGTGTTGCTAAATTCCATGCCTTGTTCCAGGTCATTAACCAATACAGCGTACGAATTTGCTATTGCAAGGGCGGTTACGTCTTTTCTTGGAAGATCTTTTAGTTGAATTTCAACTTGTTCTAGTGTTTTAGTTATGATCTCGTTTGAGGTAGATACTAGAATAGTCTGACTATCAGCTCCGTGTTCAGCTTGTGCAAGAAGGTCGGAAGCGATATATGACGGATTGGCAGTCTCATCAGCAAGCACTAAAACCTCTGAAGGGCCAGCCGGCATATCAATTGCAGTCATGGTAGTCGACTGGATTAACTGCTTTGCTTGTGTTACGTAACGGTTTCCTGGGCCAAAGATTTTGTACACTTTAGGTACGCTCTCTGTTCCGTAAGCCATTGCTGCAACTGCTTGCGCACCTCCAACCAGATAGATCTTTTCGATCCCTAATTTCAAAGCGCAATAAGCCAGATAGCAATTTGTTTTTCCATCCTTTTGAGGAGGAGAGCAAACCACAATCTCTTTGCATCCGGCAAGAGTAGCTGGTATCCCAAGCATCAAAAAAGTACTTGGTAAAACAGCAGATCCACCGGGGATGTAAAGGCCTACACGGTCGATAGCTCTTGTTTCGCGCCAGCAGGTAACACCAGGCATTGTTTCTATCTTCTCTTCCTTGCTAGCTTGCGCTGCGTGGAAGGTTCTGATGTTTTGATAGGCCGTGTCAATGGCTGCTTTTGCATCCGCAGGAATTGATGAAGCTATTTCCTCAATCTCCTTTTTATCGATGAAGAGCTGCGATAATTCAACCTGGTCAAACTGTTTCGCAAAGCTGAATAGGGCTTTGTCTCCGTCAGTTTTAACAGCATCAACTATGCTCTTAACACGGTCTTGTATGGTTGTGTCGTCTTCCAGCTGTCTTAAACAGATTGATTCAATCTCTTGTTTAGATAAATCAGTATAACTGTAGATTTTCAAGTTGTTATATTTTAAGTTTAACTATTAGTTAATGCTAAAATAAGCGTTTTATGTTGTTTTGTACTGTCTCGATCCGTCTTATATCCGGTCGTCATCCTGAATTCATTTCAGGACCTCACACTGGTAAGTCCAGAACCTGCAAATCTTACTTTCTCTTTCGAGGTCCTGAAATAAATTCAGGATGACGAGGAGATTATTAGGATGCCTAGGAACTCTACAATATTAAGCAATGATTTTTTCAATTGGCATAACAACAATTCCTTGTGCACCGGCAGCTTTAAGACTATTGATCTTCTCCCAGAAATCGTGCTCAGCAATTACCGAATGTACCGCAACCCAGTCCTCATCAAACAACGGAACTACAGTCGGACTTTTTACACCAGGTAAAAGATCTACTACTTTTTTAAGGTTAGTCTTGGCCACATTAAGCACAACATATTTTGTCTCTTTTGCGCGCAGTACCGAACGGATGCGTTGCAACAATTCCTGAACTTCAGGTAACAATTCTGAACCTTCTTTTCCAATTAAAATTGCTTCAGATTTCATCACTTCCGAGAATGGTTTTAGACCATTACTTTTCAATGTTCCACCAGTAGAAACGATGTCGCAAATCGCATCACTTAATCCCAAACCAGGACCAATTTCTACGGAGCCTGAAATGGTACGAACCTCAGCGTTTACGTGATTATCTTTTAGGTATTTTTCAAGAATTACAGGGTAAGAAGTTGCAATCGCTTTACCTTCCAGTTGTGCAATTTCTGTGATGTTCGCTTCGTTAGGAATTGCAATTTTAAGTGTGCATTTACCGAAGCCTAATTTTTGAAGATAAGTAACTTCTGATCCTGACTCAACGATTACGTTTTCGCCAACTATACCAAGATCTGCAATTCCATCCTGAACATATTCCGGGATATCATCATCTCTTAAGAAAAGGATTTCTAAAGGAAAATTGGTAACTGTTGATATTAATGAGCTTTTGTAGTTTTCGAAAGATAAACCACAATTTTTAAGGATCTCTACTGATTTTTCGTTTAGTCTACCCGATTTTTGGATAGCAATTTTAAGTGTTTTCAAATGTGCTTTTGATTATTATTGATTGAACAAGAAAATAAGGTCGGAAACAAGTTTTGAAGTACAAAACATTACATATACATCGCCAATTGGCGATGGTGCAAATGTAAATGATGGTTCAAAACAGTGTTCATAATATTATTTAAGTTCCTTATCAACAATGACTAGCATCCTGAGGGGATGCAAATATATAGATTGAAATCGCAATTCCAAATAAAATTTGGTTTAAAATGAAAAAGTTCTTAATGAGCCAAATAAAAAAAGCATTAAAATTGATACTTGAGTTGCAGTTTTAGAGTTTTTAGGAAGTATTGCCAGAGCAATTCGAAGAGGCATCTGGCAGGATTTGGGCAGGCACTCCTCAGGCGTTTTACCCCAGTTAGGCCTGAGGAGTGCCTGAGAAAACCCTGAAAAGTGCCTCGGCATTTCCGACTGGGTATAGGCGCGGAGCCGACGCGGTATAGGGAAAAGATGAGTTGTTTAGTTCAGTGATTTAAAAAAACTAAAATGACGTAATTTTCTCACTAACGGGATTTTTATAGTTTGAGTATTGGGAAAATAGTTAACTTTAGAGAAGTAATTGAGATGTTAGACTATACCAAATATAACGAACATGAATTAATCCGGCTTTTTAAGCAGGGGGATGATGCTGCGTTTAAAGAAATCTACATTAGATACGATAAACCGCTTTACCTCTACGCCTACCATAAATTGGGAAATAAAGAAGAATCGAGAGATATAGTGCAAGATGTTTTTGCCTGGATGCTAAACAATCGCGAAACTCTTGAATTAAAAACTACTTTATCCGGTTATCTCTACAAATCTGTTCTCAATAAAATCTTCAATATTTTTAAGCATAATGAGGTTTTACGTAAGTATGCGGATGAAGGGAATCATTACATAGATGTGGATAGTGATGGAACGGATTTCTTGATCAGAGAAAAAGATATTGCTGCAATGATTGAGAAGGAAATTTCGGCGATGCCTCCGGGAATGCGAAAAGTTTATGAGCTACGGAGTAAACAATACATGTCGGCCAAAGATATTTCTGAACATTTAGGCGTTGCTGAATCTACTGTAAATACCCAGCTCAAAAGGGCAATGAAGCACTTAAAGCTAAAGCTTGGGTTTGTTGTTTATGTCATTTTTATATTGAACTCCTAATCCGAAAAAAAAATATTTTTATATGCTGTCCCCATTTGGTATTCATGAGTTGTCTATATCTACAATAAGCGGAATCCTAAATACTAATTAACAGGAAATCCTAATATGGCAATGGAAAAGAAAGATATTAAAGAAATTTTAAATAAAGTGAACGCGGGTACTGCCACCTCTGAAGAAGAACATGCAGCCAAATATTGGCTGCACTATTTTTCTAAAGATGATATTCCAGCACTTTCTGAAGATGAGCTTAATCAGGAAACAGAAATAATTTATAATTCGCTGATGGAGGGACGTACTCCTGCAAAAGTGAAGCGCCTATGGTATCCGGCAGTTGCCGCCGCTTGTTTGTTGATGATTCTTGGTGTCGGTTTGTTTTATTACAATCAGCAAAATACCGAGATACTTAAAAATGATGTGGTTGTAAACAAAATTCAAGATGCAACACCTGCTCAAAATACGGCAACTTTAACGTTGGCTAATGGGAAAAGGATTAGTCTTGCAGATGCACCAACGGGTCTAATTGCTGAGCAAGCAAATGTTTCAATTTTTAAAACTGCGGACGGAAAATTAGTTTATAAAGCAAAATCTTCAACTGCAAGTACTAGCGAGTCTGCTTCTGAAAACTTAGGCTTAAATACAATAACCACGGCAAGGGGACAGCAGTATCAGGTTGAATTATCAGATGGATCAAAGATCTGGTTAAACGCAGCTTCATCATTTACCTTTTCTGCAACTTTTGCTTCGTTAAAACAACGTAAGGTTGAACTTAATGGAGAGGCCTATTTTGAGGTTGCAAAAGACAAGGCTCATCCATTTATTGTGAAAACGGATAAACAGGAGGTTGAAGTACTGGGTACTCATTTTAATGTGAATTCGTATAGTGATGAAAATACAACCACGACTACTTTGTTAGAAGGATCGGTTAAGGTATCAGATAAAAAAGAACAAAAGATTTTGCATCCGGGACAGGAATCGGTGGTGACAAACAATACACTTAGCATTCGTAACGTAAATACCCAGGAAGCTGTGGCCTGGAAAAACGGAGATTTTATATTTGACAATGAAGATTTTGGAAGCATCCTTCGTCAGGTTGCCCGATGGTATAATGTTGAGATTATTGACAATGGAAACCATGAAGATCTTCGTTTAAGCGGTACTGTATCGCGCTCAAAAAATATTTCGGCGGTATTAAAAGCGCTCGAAGTAACAGGGAAAATTAAATTTAAAGTAGAAGGAAATAGAGTCATAGTTACAAAATAGATGAGATTGTTGTTCGCATTTTTCTTGGTCATGTTTCTATCTACAGGATTTTGTGCGAATGCACAGGGTATTACCTTGTCGCTGAAGGATACCGAATTGTCTTCTGTTTTTAAGGAAATAAGAAAACAATGCAATTACGATTTCCTTTATGATAACTCCCTGCTTCAAGATCTAAAGCCGGTAAGTGTAACGGTTAAAAATGCAGGTATTGATTTAATATTGAGTACTGTTTTTGAGGGGCTTCCAATTACCTACATCATTGAAAATAAAATTGTAATGATCACTGCTAAGGATAAGAATGAGGTTCTTCCGCCGCAGAGTTTGTATGCTATTTCGGGGGTGGTTAAAGATAAAAATGGTGAAACATTGCCTGGAGCAGGAATTCTGCTCAGTGGATATCAGACGGGAACAGTGGCAGATAACGAGGGTAAATTTGTTATCCGGAATTTAAAGGAGGGGAATTACAATGTTCTAGTTCAGATGATTGGTTACTTACCGGCCAGTCAGAACGTAACCATCATTAGTAAATCGGCCGATATAGAAATTATACTTCAGGAAAATGTTAAACAATTAAATGAGGTTGTGATTAGAGTGGATCCGAATAGGGAACAGCGACTTAAAACATTTACAGAAAGTTTTATTGGAACATCACCAAATTCTGAAAAATGCGAAATCATTAATCCGGAGGTAATTCAATTTGATTACGATGATGAAAAACATATACTGAAAGCAGCGGCTGATGAGTTTCTTGTGGTAGAAAATAAAGCACTAGGTTATAGGATAAAGTACCTTCTTAAGTACTTTCAGGAGGATGAAGAAACAAATGTTGTCTTGTTTTACGGCTATCCTTACTTTGAAGAAATTAAAGCTGGCAAATCAAAAACAAGAGGTTATCTGGAAAAAAGAAAGATAGCATACCTTGGGTCTCCACAGCATTTTTTTAGGGCTCTGTATAGTAATTCTATTGATGAGGATGGCTTTGTTATAAATAAGCTTGTGAAGGCCCGAAATAAAGAGAAATATGCTGATACAGTTATTGATGAAAAGATTAAGTTTTTTTCTAATGTGAAAGGTAAGGAAATCAATTTTAGAACCAGAAAAGATTCATTAAGCCATTGGGCGGTTATGAAAAATCAATCGGATACGGTAGAGGTTCTGAATAGGGGCGAAGTACTAGTTGATACACTGGTTAAGCAACAGTTAAGTAGCTTAAAAAGCTTGAATTTTAAAGATGCCTTGTATATCATCTATAAAAATGAAAAGGAAACAAGAAGGTACGCTGACTATTCTGGCTTAAAAATTAAGCGACCATCAGAATATTCCAGATATCAGATCTCTTTGGTTTATCAATTAAAACCATCCATCAATTTTTATGAGAATGGGGGTATTTATGACCCGGGCTCATTGCTATATGAAGGGTTTTGGGGATATGAAAAAGTTGCTGATATGGTGCCAATGGATTACGTTTTGCCTAAAAAAGAAGATTAAATATAAATGTTGATATAACATACTAGTATAATGATATCCAGCGACTCTCAAGCGTAAAAGATCGGTGAGGCTGTTCAATAAGTACAATCGTCCTGTTTGATAAGCCTCTTCCCGATCATGGTTTCTGTTATTTTATCGTGGTTCACATTATTTTGCGAGGGCTCACATCATCCTATCGTGGCTCACGTCATCCTGAATTTATTTCAGGACCCCTCAAGAGAAAGAAAGCCTTGCTGGTGCGAGGTCCTTCTATGTTGAAATCCAAATTTATTTATCCATATTTTATCAATCAATGATGTTGTTAGGAGAGAAAAATCTCCTAACAACATCATTGATTTCCATATCTTATTTGTAATGATCTTCTTCAAACAATAAAAACAATCTTCTCTAAGCGGACGCCTTGCCGCAATTTTCTATTATTTTTCATTAAGGTATAGCGCAAACTGAAATGAGTAGTCTGAGACAGCTACAAGGACCTCGTTGCGCTATATACCA
>NZ_JABSNU010000011.1 GCF_013266735.1 Pedobacter foliorum | reverse complement strand
GCAAAGGTCAAAGCTTTCAGAGCAACTTCTAGAGGGGTAAGAGATGTCAAATTCTTTCTGTTCAGACTTTCTAAAATCTATGCTTAAAGTTTCATGCCCCCAAGAATTCCGCTTGATCCCTATAAATCTTTTTGTAAATAAATTTGCGCAACTAATCAGTTGCGTATATATTTGCAACCAATTGGTTTACTATTTAAATATATTACAATGAAGAAAAAAATTATGTTCGTTTTGTGCCTGCTAACAGGCCTAATGTTTATCAATGCCGGATTGGATAAATTCTTTCATTATATGCCGGTTCCAAAGGATTTGCCTGAAAAAATGTTGACATCAATGAAAGCTTTTATGGTAATAGGTTGGCTCCTGCCTTTGGTTGGCACTATTGAGGTACTTGGAGGTGCATTACTGATCTTCAACAAAACAAGAGCTCTTGGTGCAATCGTAATTCTACCTGTTTTAACCGGTATTCTTCTTACCAACATCAATGTGGCGCCATCAGGTTTACCTATCGTAGGTGTATTGATCGCAATCATTCTGTGGGTCATCATTGATAACAGAGAAAAGTACTTGCCAATGATTAAGGAATAACTTGATCTTTCAAAATTACAATTAATGAGGAGAGATATTTTTCAGGCAATTGCCGATCCTACAAGACGGGCAATTATTGCCTTAATTGCGGTGCATGCAATGACCCCCAGTGCCCTTGCTGAGCATTTTGACAGTACCAGGCAAGGTATTTCAAAACACTTAAAAATACTAACCGAATGCCAACTGGTGAAGCAGGAACAGCAGGGTCGGGAAATCTATTACCAGCTTGAAATTGACAAAATGAAAGAAATAGATAACTGGCTAGAACAATTCCGCAAGGTCTGGGAGACTCGCTTCCAACAACTAGACGACCTTTTATTAACCATTAACATGAAATAACAATGAGAAGTAACTTGCAATTTGACTTCATTGCTGACAAAGTAAAAAATACGCTAACCATCAATCGTGAATTTTTAGCAGGACAACAACTGGTTTGGGACTGTTACACTAAAAGTGAGCTGCTCAATCAGTGGTTCGCTCCAAAACCGTTAACCACAAAGACAAAATCAATGGACTTCCGTGAGGGCGGACACTGGCACTACGCAATGATAGAGCCAAATGGCACAGAATATTGGGGACTAACAGAGTATCTAAAAATCCAACCAATAGATTTTTACACTGCGCTGGATGCTTTCACTAATGCAGAGGGTGAAATAAATAAAGATCTGCCACGTGCTGAATGGCTTGTAAATTTTAGCGAAAAGGATGGAAATGCTTTAGTGGAAACCGTTGTGACTTACAAATCTCTTGCTGATTTGGAAACCGTTATACAAATGGGAATGGAACAGGGAATGATTGCAACTCTTGAAAAATTAGACGAGTTGTTGTTGACGATAACATAGCTTGTCTATGTTATCTCAATATTTTCTTTAAAACATCTTCTCTCTTCTGTCTTGAAATTGGGATCTGACTGCCATCTTCCATTGCGATATAGCCGCCTTCTGTTTTTACATAGGCTGAGATTTTTCGAAAGTTGATTAAATGCGATTGGTGTGTACGCAAAAAGTTATAGCGCTCCAGTAATTCATGAAACTCTTTTAGTGTTTTGCAGACCAGGTATTTCTTATCGCCATCCATATAAATGTGTGTGTAATTACCCTCGGCTTCAAGCCTTATGATTTTACTTATCGCTACAAACTCTATTTTATCTGTAAGAGGTACAGCAATCCGCTGTTCATCATCTGCACGATCTATGTTTGCAATAAGCTCCTGTAGCCTTTCATTTTCCTTTTTCGGGCTGATTTGCTTGGTTGCTGTTTCAACTGCGTTGCTAAGCTCCAGAATATTTATAGGTTTAAGCAAATAATCAATAGCACAGGCCTTAGCTGCCTGAATGCCATATTTATCAAACGCGGTAACAAATATAACTTCAAAACTTTGATGTCCATTCAATAGCTTTAACATATCAAATCCGGAAACTTCCCCCATTTCAATATCCAAGAATAATAGATCGGGCTTTTGGGCGGAGATTAACTTTAAGGCCTCTGTAGCGGAACCGGCCTCTCCTACCACTTCTACAGAAGGGCAATAAGCGGCAAGTAACTGTCGCAAGTTTATACGGCTCTTAACCTCATCATCAACAAGTATACATTTCAATTTCATCAGTCAATAGGAATAGTTAATACCGCGCTTGTTCCACTTTCATCGCCTTCTAAATTACTGCTTAAAATTAAGTTTCCTTTAGCTCCACGTGCATTTAATAAGCTCAATCTTTCTCTTACCAGCTTTAAGCCAAAACCATTGCTAGATTGATCTGCTGATTCCTTTTTTAAGCCCAGGCCATTATCTGTTACTTCTATTTTAAGGTAACTTTGTTCCAAACATATTTTGATTTTTAATGCTCCGGCAGTTCCTTTTTGAGCAAGACCATGTACTATTGAGTTTTCTACAAGAGGCTGAATAATCATACCCGGAATCTCAATCAGATCAGCATTAACTTCTTTGTGTATATCTATCGAAAAAGCAAAATCAAAGCGAAGCTTTTCGAGCTCGCAATACAATTCGACTGCTTCCAGCTCGTCTGACAGCGTAACAAAGCTTTTTTCAGAATTATTCAATACTCTACGCATTAGCAAAGCGAATTTCTGCAAGTAAACATTGGCTTCTTTGTATTGCTGAATATTGATTAAAGATTGAATAGAATTTAAAGCATTGAACAAAAAATGAGGATTCATTTGTGATCGGATTGCTTTGATTTCCAACTCCTTGATCTGTCGCTTCATCAACTCCTTTTTCTTAAGATTGGCCACCCTTACTTTATATATCCATACCCCAACTAAAAATGAAACAAGGATGGAGCATGCGCTCCATCCTATTGTTCTAATCAATGCGGCTTTCTTTTCCGGACTCATCTGTCTGGTTGTCATAGCTCGCTTTAGTGCGTCTTCAAAAAGATAATCGTTTTGAGGCTTATAGCTGTCATCAATGTTGTCATCTACTACTTTCAGGTCTGAGTCAAAAATGAATGTTTTAACATCCCAAAAGTCTAATAAAACAGCTTTATCTCTTTGCTCATCATCTCTGCTTACTTCAACATAGGTTACATTAGGAAGGCTTTTAAGTATAGAATCTATGGTGCCTTTTGGAAATTCCTTCTGATCAATCTGAGCAATTACAAAATGAACCTTTTTAGGATCTTGCTTCTTTATCCGCTCAATCAAATGCTTAATGTTATCAGGATAATGGAAATTGAAAGTCAGGCATAGTGTTTTCCCTTTAAACTGTTTTAAATCCAGTGTTTTTCCATCCGACAGTTTTAGATTAGTCAATGGGCTTGCTTTGCCAGGAGCCCAGGCATTAATCACTTTCCAATTCTGTTTTACAGGGTTCGTTAAAATAGAATCTCCACAATTACGGATAAGATCCTCATAATAAGTCTTTAAACTTTGAGCTTGTTTCCAGGTGCTGTTTACCAATTCTTGCTTTAATGATTCGGATAACGAATAATACAACGGGAAACGTTTAAGAAAAGTTAAAGACCTTGGATAAGAGGCAAAAAAACCAAACTGACCGCTCACCATACCTACCTTATCTCCAAGATACAAATCAAAATCATGCAAAAATCTTTGGTACCATCCTTCAGATGTCTGATCAATCATTAAAATTGGCAATGTATCAATGCTTAAAAAGAAATCAGTAGGGAAATCCTTAAAAATTTCAGTTGATCCCGGAGTACTTCGATTACCTACTTTTGAAAGGAAGCCAAGTTTTTTAGTTGCCTGCTCAAAGGTGAATTTAAAGTAATAATAATTCCATGCATCTTCTGGAATCTGACCTTTATATGCATTCAATACATTTTCAAATGTGGCTTTATCTTTTTGTTGCTGGGTCATAAAATCAGCAGTAGAAAAAGATTTCGGATCAACCTCTTTAGTTCCGGCTGCTATCTTACGCTCAATTTTACCCATTTGCGCACCAAGCTCAGCAGTTCTTGCTCCCTTACCTAAAAAGCGCAGGCTTTCCTCTATATTATTTCCATCAGCAGTTACTGTCAGAGTATCTCCGGGTTTAACAAACAAAGAAATGTGCAGATCCCCCTCATCATATAGTTGTACATCGATAGGCTCTTTAATTGAAAGCGGAATTTTAAAACTTCCATCTTCTGCTATTGTGAAATAACCACCATTAGAAGCACTATACAAAGAAAGCTGTTGCTGGGCATTACTTTTGAAATTGCTGATATTACCTGTAAGTAGGGTGTTTTTCGGAAACGAAAAAGAGGCGCCACACAGCAATATCGACAAATTAGAGTCTTTAAGCTTACCCCCATTAAACAGTTTACTATGATGACTTCCTATAGCTGTTGTAACTGTTTCTGAAATTGTTTGAGCAGTTTCTAATTGCACAGGACTCATTTCAGCGGAAGACCCTCCGCTTTTTTTTCTAGCGGTTATTTCATTGAGTAGCACCGGCGGAAAATCCTTATCAGCTTTTATACTGATTATTTTCCCAACTTTATTTACCTGAAGCTGAAACCCTGGTTTATCTAAAGTTTCATTGTTGCTCTGCAAGTACGCAGGATAATAAGAATCATACCCAAGTGACAAACTTCCCGGAGATAGAAGTTTTATTCTTATTCTTTCAAAGGTTAGGTGATAATCCCTATTGCCATTATCCAGAATCTTGGCTAAATGATATTTCATTTCATACAAATAACCATTGTAATCGTTCACTCTCACTTCAAACCAATCACCTGGTTTCATTTTGGAGAATGAATCTTCCTGCTGAGCAAACAGTAGTTGGGGTAGCCAAAGCAGCATAAATACTGCTATGCTTAAAATTTTGTTTCGTTTCATAATTTAAGATTTGAAACAAAGTACCCTAAATGAGGTGGCTATAATTTGGTTCATCTAGCAGGCAACACTTTTCACTTATTATTTGGTTAAATACTAAAAAAAGAACCTGATCAATTTTGTGATACAGGTTCCTTTGTTTGCTTCACTATATTGAATATTTAGCAGTATTTATTGCTTTTAACGTTCAGCTAAAGCGCTCGCCATGCTGAATTTATTTTGCTTCGCAGCTTCTTCGAGGTCAGCATCTCTCAAGAGAAAGGAAGGCTTGGCTAATGCGAGATCCTGAAATAAATTCAGGATGACGGCCGACTTACGACAAATGCTCAATACGTTTTATTACACAATACCCTGCGCTATCATTGCATCAGCAACTTTAACAAAGCCTGCTATATTTGCTCCCTTGCCATAGTTTACATAGCCATCATCTTCTTTGCCATACTTAACGCAAGCCTGATGAATCTGAGCAATAATCACTTTTAATTTAACATCAATTTTCTCGCGATCCCATGAATAACGAAGTGAGTTTTGCGACATCTCTAATCCGGAAACAGCAACACCACCTGCGTTGGCTGCTTTACCTGGAGCGTACAATATCTTCGCTTTTTCGAATACATGGATAGCTTCTGGTGTGGAAGGCATATTTGCTCCTTCTGCAACACAAAAACAACCATTATCTACCAAAATCTGAGCATCTTTCTCATTTACTTCATTTTGAGTAGCATTGGGGAAAGCGATATCACATTTAATACCCCAAGGTTTCTCGCCTGCAAAGAATTGACAGTTATATTTATCTGCATACTCTTTAATTCTTCCTCTGCGGTTGTTTTTTAAGTCCATAATGAACTTAAGCTTTTCAGTATCTATTCCTTCCGGATCGTATACAAAACCTTCTGAATCTGACAAGGTTAATACCTTTGCTCCTACCTCAATACACTTTTCTGCGGTATACTGAGCCACATTTCCTGAACCTGAAATTACAACGTTCTTTCCTTTTAATGAATCGCCTTTCAGCTTCAACATCTCTTCTACGAAGTAAACTACTCCGTAACCGGTTGCTTCAGGACGAATTAAACTTCCTCCCCACTCGAAACCTTTTCCGGTTAAAACACCGGTAAATTCACCTCTGATACGTTTGTACTGACCAAATAAAAACCCTATTTCTCTAGCACCAACACCAATATCACCGGCTGGAACATCTATATCAGCACCAACATGACGATACAACTCTGTCATAAAGCTTTGGCAAAACTTCATTACTTCAGCATCAGATTTACCTTTAGGATCAAAATCCGAACCTCCTTTACCACCGCCCATTGGCAAACCGGTAAGGCTATTTTTAAATACCTGCTCAAAAGCAAGGAATTTAAGAACACTTAGGGTTACAGATGGGTGGAAACGCAAGCCACCTTTATAAGGGCCAATTGCACTGTTCATTTGAACTCTAAATCCACGATTAATTTCTACTTCACCTTTATCATTTAACCAAGGCACTCTAAAAATAATCACCCTTTCCGGCTCCGCAATTCTTTCTAAAATCTTGTTTACTTTATACTTTGAATTCTTTTCACTAAAAGGGATTATTGATTCTGCTACTTCATATACTGCCTGTAAGAATTCCGGTTCATGTGCATTCCGTAATTCTATTTTACCCATAAAGGTGTTGATCGATGAATCCATTGGTTGGTTTAAATGTTAAAAAAATGATGAGTTTGGCTTAAACGCATAAAATGCTTTAGGCCTGGAGGTCCTAAGTAAATGGAAAATTCGTTATAGAACTTTATTATTTGATTCCCGCATAAAAATATGTTTTTTTCATTTAAGGTCAAGTTTTTTTTATATTCTTGCCGCTAATGTTACAGAAAAAGTTCTGCCATCCGACGGCCAAACTCCTGGTCCAGGGTAAAATTGAGGCCTCTTAGTAAAGTAATGCTTATCAAAAGCATTATTTATATTAAATCCTAAATGCAGCGCCTTAGTAATTGCCGTATTTGCATTAAAATCGAACAAATTGTATGAAGGAACAAGCCCGGCAGAGCCTGTAGGAGTTGGAATTGTGCTATTGAAGGCATCAGCAAAAGATTTAGCGGTATAACTATGCAGCACACTCATACTTGATCTTTTAATCCGCAGCGTTACGCCATTTCTACTTTGCCATTGCGGCACACTTTCTACCTTATTCCCATCTATTGATACGTTTTTATTGCCTGAACGTAATGTTGCATTCTTATACTTTGCATCCATATAAGAAGTTGCTGTAAACATAGAAACCGTAGTAGCTGTACCTAGTTGAAATTCTGCCTGAGTAAATAATTCGAGCCCTTTGGTAACTGAATTGCCAATGTTAGTTCTGTAGATGATCTCCTCTCCTTTATCATTTAATTGCGCCAATGTGCCTAAACGATTGTTATAGGCAAGTTGAAAATAACTTAGATCCCAATTCAAAAATTTCCAGTTACCGCGGAAACCTCCTTCAATATTATATCCTTTTGCATCTTTTAAATTCTTATCCGCTATTTCATACAATGAACCAGGAATAATGTCTTTAAAAATAACAGGACGATATGCTTGCGACCATCCGACATACAAATTCATGTTCTTAGTTAATTCATATTGTGCACTTGTTCCAAATAAAGGGAATTGATGTTTTATATTATTCGGAATTGCATTATCCGGATAGTTCACAATTACACCTGACATCTTTGTTTCTCCGATTTCGACACGAACGCCTGTATTAACTGAAAACTTAGGGAACAATACCCACCTGTTTTCTGCAAAAACCGCAACATTTTTAGTTTTTAAGTGCATATCTCTGCCCCAGCCCGGGGTAACCAGCGAAAGGTCATAGTCGCTATCTGTACTGCCCTTTCCAAGCTGCTGACGGTGCAAATCATTGTTCATGTATTGAACCCCCATTGCAAGATTGCTGGTTTGCTTAAACAGCGTATAAGATTGAAGCAATCTAAGTTCGGCAGTGTAACTGTTAAAATGGTCAACATCTACTTGTCTGTTGGCATATTTAAGCGTTGTAGGATCTATCGCATCTACGGTGGTAGCCGGTTTATCAAACATCACACTGTTCCGCGCACCTATAATGGCAGAGGTGATGAATTTTATTTGAGTTTGTTTGCCTGCTTTCCAATCTAACGTAATAGATGGAACATTAATTTCAGGGCTATAGTAGTTTCTGGATCTTGTTGAGGTTTTAGGATCGGCATTAAACATTTCATCAGTAAGTGGTCCTGGCAGGTGAGTTACGTAATTAGATCTGGTCCACTCTGCTTTTACTAACAGATCAGGATTAAACTCATAGAATAAAGAAATGTTCTGCGCATCAAATTTTGAATCACTGTTTTTGCGATAGCCTTCAATTGCTTTTTTATTGAACCATGCGTAGTATTTAAACTTTCCTTTGGTTCCGCTGATAGCGTTAAATGTGCTTAGCAAGCCATAAGACCCAGCAGTATTTATTGTTTCAAATGTAAAGGCTTTTGATGAATCGGGTTGTTTACTTACATAGTTTAACATCCCTCCAAACTGGGCTCCATATTGTAAAGAACCGGTTCCTCTAACCAATTCAATTCTATCCACTGCTTCAAGAGGGATATTATAATGGCTTGCAGGATATCCGTACATATCTGAATTGGTAATGATTCCATCTTTTCTGATGTTAAATTCCCATCCGCGATGCGGATCCAGACCTCTTGTAGAAATATTGATTTGGTTGCCTGTGCCATCCATATCATAAACGAATATTCCAGGTATTTTGGCAAAAATCTGTCGGCCGTATTTTTCAGTTAATGCAGCATCACGATTTGAAAGCTTAATTACTTCGCTCTTTTTTCCGGAGAAGATAAAAGTTCCCTGTATGGAATCTAGCCTGGAAATATCGCGTTGCTTTTTAATATTGATATTAACCTCATTAAGTCTTGAGGCGGTGTCTTTGGGTAAAGTTTGAGAGAAGAGAGGCAAGCTGATAAAAATAAAAAGGATAGTAGAAATTATTCTCATGTAGTTCTAATATTTGGTTCAAGACTAATATAGAAAACTTCGTGTTTTAATTACTACATAACAATAAAAAAGGGCTATCCAAATTTGGATAGCCCTCACTGTATTGAGCGCTTATTTAATAGCCCGGGTTTTGTTTTAACTCACTATTTCTATTGATTTCATCACGACTAAACGGTCTAAAATATAGCTTATTAGCCCATTCACGGTTTTCTTGTGCCGTTTCAACTGTAGGTGTATAAGTATAATCGTAAACAGATGCATCGTAATGATAAGGCTGACTCATTGTTTTACCTGGTTTAAAAGTACCAGAAACCTTAATGTAATTGGTTTTTCTGCCTAGTGTTTCCTTAGCGATCATCCAACGACGAGTATCATGGTAACGTTGTTCTTCATACACCATTTCAATTCTTCTTTCATGACGATATATCTGCTTCAATTCTTCTTTTGAACCGCCAACTATAGCAGGCATTCCCGCTCTGAAACGAATACGATTTAACCATTCCACCGCAGGGCCAAGGTCATTAAGTTCAATACTTGCTTCAACATAATTTAACACCGCCTCGGTATATCTAAAGAATGGCCATGGCACAAATTGAGGCATTGAAGCATCAACAATGTTTGGATCCGAATCTATAAATTTCTGCATGTAATAGCCTGTCCAGCTACCATTCCAGTTTTCAATAGAGCTACCGCGGGTATCCAACCCTTTAAAGCGAATTGTTTTATTATCTACCACTAAATCATATTCACCTGTTTGAATCTGATTTGCAGGATCTACATCGCCAGAAATCTTATTCCTCGGTTTCCAACCTGCCCCATCATACAAAACAGTAGCATAAAAGCGTGGATCACGATTTTTATAAGGATCAGCTTTCTGTGCCGGATTTGTCCAGCTAAACTTTGTACCATCAGTCATATCGTAATCATCAACCAGTAAACCGATTGGGGTATTACCAGCCCAGTTATGATAGCCATTAGGTCCATTGGCCCTGCCAAAACGCATATCACTACGATCTATAAAATACCTTGCAAAAATCAACTCAGAAGCGGCAGACGCATCAATTCCGGGAGCTTTACTTGCACCACCCATGGCTATACTTTTATAGTTTACACGTCCCTCTTCTGCCGAAACTTTGCCAGTAAGGTTTAGTTTATATCCTGATCCAGCATCCATAACAGCCTTGGCAGCATCGCGAGCTAATTTCCAACGTTCCAACTGATCTCCTGAAGGATAAACAAAATAGGCTTGCTGTTCTTGTGGGTACGTACTAAGAAGTTTATTAACATCCTCATTTGCTGCTGTTTTGGCTTTATCATGCAAATCACTTGCTGCATAAAGTAACACGCGTGCTTTTAATGCCATTCCTGCCAATGAGGTAGTTTGACCTTTTTGCATACCTTTTCCGGTCAATAGTCGGATAGACTCTTCGCAATCTTTAACGATAAAGTTTACACACTCTTCATATGTATTTCTTTTCACTTTAAAGTCATCTGATAGCGCATAACTTTTAGAAATAAGTGGCACTGCTCCATAATAACGAAGAAGCTGCTGATAGAAATAGCCCCTTAAAAAATATGCCTGACCAAGCAATTGGTCTTTAACAGATTGATCATTTATTGCATTATCTGTTCCTGTTAATCTCTCAATGGTGATATTACAAGCACGAATGCGATTATACATTGGATTATAACCCCATGTATCATTAACCCATCCTAATGTTGTAGGGTTAATTGTCCCTGCATTAACAAGATCTATCCCCCTATTTGGGTGAGTAAAAAGCGACTCATCAGATACTGAAGACAGCATTTCTTCTGAAAAACCGCCAACACTCAATCCGTTATAAATTTCAGTAACAAAAGCCTGAGCTAAAACAGGATCTTTCCATACCAGTGCAGAAGATATTTTATCAGGTGGTTCTACTGCCAGAAAGTCTTTTTTGCAACCTGATCCAAAAATGGACATAAGGGCAATGGAAAATATGTATGTATTTCTATTAATAGGTTTCATATAAAAATGTTTTTAATTCCTCTAAATTTAAAAAGTAGCCTTAATTCCGGTATTGATAACTCTTGCCTGCGGATAATACTGGGCACTTGAATTGGTTGATTCCGGATCCCAGATCTTAATCTTATCGAGCGTTACAAGATTTAACCCATTCACATAAACCCGAACAGCACTTAAGCCTACTCTTTTACACAATTCAGTAGAGAGTGTGTAACCTAATTCTACATTTTTTAACCTGATATAATTGTTGCTACGTACCCAATAAGTATTACGGGCTGCATTGTTGAAATCCGTATAATAGGTTTTACCACGATTAGATAGACGTGGGAATTCGCTACTTGGATTATCGATTGTCCAACGATTTTTATATGACCACTCCAGGAAGTTACCTATATCACCAGACTCTGTTAGTCCAACAATTTGTACACCACCGGTAGCTCCTTGAACTAATGCCGACAGATCGAAATTCTTATAAGATAAATTCAGGTTGAAACCTCCGGTAAAGGTTGGAGTGCTGGTTTTGTCCATTCTAATCTTGTCATCACCATCAATTTTACCATCACCATTGTAATCTTTAAATTTCATATCCCCTGGCAATAGATTATTGGTTAGGGCACCATAATTTATCTTATTTGCATTAATTTCTGCCTGATCTTTAAACACGCCATCGTATAAGTAGGCCAATTCAGTTCCTGTAGGCATCCCTGTTGAGCGTTGCCATGCAGGTGCGCCAGGTGTTTCATCCCAGAATATGATCTTGTTTTTCGCGTACCCGCCATTGACACTTACACCGTAATTAAACTCACCAACATGATCATTGTAGCTCAACTTAAATTCAAAACCTCTGTTGTTTACCTTTCCAAGATTTACAGGAGGTAGCTTGTCTGTAATACCAGAACTACCCGGTATAGAATTACCTCTTGAAATTAAAATTTTGGTACGCTTGTTATAAAAAGCATCAAACTCGAAACTCAATTTATTATCTAAGAATGAAGCATCTAAACCAACGTTAGAGTTGTTTCCTACTTCCCATCCGAAATCTAAGTTAGGAACCCTGGTTTCGAATAAGGTTTGACTCAACTGATCGTTGATTACATAATTCCCAAAGCCCATGGTACTCAAGTACTGATATTCGGCCAAAGTAGTACCATCGTACGCTTCTGCACCCATCTGACCCCACGAACCTCTGATTTTTAAGTTGTTTACAAAACTTACATTCTCTTTAAAGAAAGGCTCCTCTGATAATCTCCAACCTAGTGAAACTCCCGGGAAGAATCCGAAACGTTTGTCTTTAGGAAAAATATAAGAACCGTCAAACCTCCAAAGGAATTCAGCAAGGTATTTTTCTTTGTAATTATAACCAGCCCTTCCAAAATAGCTTAACCTAGCTCTTTTATACAAACCATATGGATCACCGGTAAGGTTATTTATAGATTGCTCCTTATCACTACCCGCTAACAATTCCTGTAAAGCGGTAGAAAGGAAATATCTTCTGAAAGCAGAAAATCCATCATTATCAACCTTTTCTCTTGTTACACCAGCCAATAAACTAAGACTGTGCTCGCCTATTTTTTTATCATAGTTAACCAATCCCGTTAGATTTACTGCCAGCTGCGCACCGGCTGTTTCAGTTAAACTGGCATCGGTCCGCTCAGAACGTACACTTCCTGTTAATACAGGTGTTACGCCATCTGCTTCAAAAGATTTCTTATCCCAGTAATAAAGTGTCCATGGTGTTTGCCATCTCTTCCGTCTGCCTGCAAATTTATCGATAGAGGCTGTTCCTGTTAATTTTAAACCATCTACCCACGGCACTCTGATTTCTACTTTTCCGGTAGTCTGCAAGTAATCTCTGCGATCTCTATCATAGCCTGTAAGATCTGTAGTTGTTACATAAGGATTATATCCGTATTCAATATCTGGTCCAGGTAAACCATTTGGCCAAACCTCGATTTCTGTAGGCTTTCCGCGCATGATCATCCTAAATACATCTCCAGCACTAACTGTTGGGAAATTACGCATTTCTTCTCTGCCGGTAACACCTAATGTTGCTGTAACATACTTATTAATATTTGCTTCGAGGTTAATCCTCATGTCATACTGCTGATAGCCCGTCGCAGATTTTCTATAATAACCATCCTGATCTAAATAGCCTAATGAGATAAGGTATTTTATGTTTTCGCCTCCCCCATTTATTTGTAGGTTATGTCTTTGTTGCGGCGACCAATTTTTAAGTGAGGTATTAAACCAATCTGTATTTGGGTATCTCAAAGGATCAGAACCATCACGTAATTTCTGCATCTCATCTGGGCTGTAAGCTGCAGTAATGGTATTTCCATTATCAGGGCGCTTATAAGAACCTGTTTCTTTAAATGCCTTCCAGGCAGCACCCCATTGATCCTGAGGTAAATCCGACCCAAATATGTTTAATTCGTTCAAAATTTCTGCATACTGAGAAGAATTAGACATTTTTGGGACTCTTGTAGGTTGTTGTAAACCATAACTATAATCATAAGAAAGCTGAGGCTTGCCCGATTTCCCTTGTTTGGTTGTAATTAAGATAACACCATTTGCTGCCCTTGAACCATAAATAGCAGCCGAGGCATCCTTTAGAACAGAAACACTTTCAACATCATTTGGATTTAAACGTTCTAAGCCACCTGCTCTGTTAGGCACTCCATCAATAACAATTAACGCATCACTATTTCCTAATGAGTTTACTCCCCTAATGCGAATGGTTGAGCCGTCATACCCTGGTTCACCACCTGTTTGAACAGCGGTTACACCCGGCAAACGACCAGCCAAAGAGTTAGAAAGGTTTACAGTTGGTGTTTTTGCCAGCTCAGCCCCTTTAACTGAAGTTACAGCTCCGGAAACGACAGCTTTTTTCTGTGTGCCATAACCAACAACAACAATTTCAGAAAGGTTTTCTGCACTTTCTACCAGTTTAACATCAATTGTATTTTGCTTATTAACAGCTATTTCCTGTGTTTGAAACCCCATGTAGGAGAATACCAGCGTTCCATTCTCCGGAACTTTGATATTGTACTTACCAGTTGCATCTGTAGTTGAAGCAATTTCGCTTCCTTTTAATTTAATACTTACTCCGGGGATGCCACTTCCATTGGCATCCGTAACCAGACCTTTCACCAAAATATCGGCAGCCCAAGTGTTTTTCAATCTTATTACAACCAGATTGTCTTCCAATTCCTGAAACTCCAGATTCGTGTTCTTTAACAGTAACAACAGGGCGTCAGCAACAAAGATCTGATTCTTTATAATCGTAACATTTTTACTACCTGAAAGGTCGTCTTCGCTGTACAGCAGACGTATATTTCCTTTCTTTTCCAGCACGTTGAGTGCTTCCTTTAATTTGACCCCATGGAGCTCTAAATCAACCTTTGTACCCTGAGAGAAGGTGGACGCTGATACCTGCAAACATAAGAGGAACGATGAAACAAAGATCCAGTTTAGCATCATTAATAGTTTTTTTTTTGGAAAGTTGGCACATAGAACTTTATTGCACAGTTCTTTTTTTTTCATAGATTTGTGAATTTCAAAGTTAAAAATCTGTAATAGTAGCACTTAGCTACTCATGAAGGTTTAGGGGGAGAGAAATGTTAGCCGCATTTAACTCCCTTTTTTGTTTAGTAAATGATCAGGTCATGTTCTTTAAGTTTAAATTTAAACGGTTTGATTAATTGCATTGCTTTCAGGGTTTCTTCGAGTGTTTCGTTTTTAAATACACCTGTAAAGCGATAAGATTTTGATTGTTCTATTTCAAACTTGATCTGTACATTAAACCAGCGTTCTAGTTTTGGTTTCAGATCTTCTAAAGATTCATTCTGAAATACGAGCTGGCTATCACGCCATGAAGTTTCTTCTATATACTCGGTATCACCGATACGCACAGGCACCACATGTTGGATCATTAAGGTGATGTCTTTAGGCAGGTCTGGTAAGGTATTAGACTTTGTACGTGTTACCTTTTTATCTTCAACCAATGCAAATTTTTCTGAGGGACTTAGTAATATCTTTTGTTCTGATCTGTCGTTTACTGAAAGTTCAATTGAGCCACGGATAAGTGTAGCCTCCGACTTTTTATCAATGGGATAGGCTTTAATGTTGAATGCTGTTCCTAAAACTTTTACGCAAATTTTATCAGTACGAACAATAAAGGACTGAGATTGACGATGTGCTACATCGAAAAAAGCCTCGCCTACGAGATAAACAATCCGTCGCTTTTTTTGATTGATATCACTCTCATAAGAAAGTTTACTGTCGGAATTAAGCCAAACCATGGTGCCATCCGGAAGCTTTATTTTTTTACGGATGCCCTTTCCGGCAACAATCTGGGTATCTGGAGAAAACTTATCTCCTCTGCTAAAATAAAAAAGAGATCCAGCTACAACAACCAACAACACCGCAGCTATAGCAATGATATTCTTGTATTTTTTGAAACTGAATGATTTAGATTGTTCTTCAGTTTGGCTGAATTCTTCGCTGAATTTAAATTTATGTTGTAAATAAGCCTGCTCTACATCCGGAACATCAGTTGGTTCATCCGAATTTTCCCAAACTTGCGCTAAAAATTCTTCGTAATATACGGAATCCGGATACTTGGTTATTAGGTCATTCAGCTCTTCTAGTTCACTTTGCGTTGCTTCACAGGCTAATTTACGAGCTAACAGTTCTATAATTCTGTTTTTATACATACAGATAATCCGGATAGGTTTATATTGGTTTGTATGTATAGGACAATGTTTTCGAGAAAACTCCCTAGTCTTTTATAAAAAAAATAAAAGTTTTGTTTACATAAGGTTAAACTCTGCTTTTAAAACAGTACTCATTTTTTTTATTGCAGATACCAAATGGGCATCAACTGTTTTAATAGAAATATTTAAAATGGATGCAGTTTCCTTATAACTTAACCCATCTTCCTTAATCAGTTTAAAAACTAATTTGCATTGAGAAGGTAGTTTTTCAGTTGCTCCTTCTAATTTCTTTTTCAATTCATCATTAATCAATAATTGCTCCGGATTCAAGTTATCTAGAATAATTTCGAAATCAATATCATCAAGAGAAATCCACTCCTGTTTTGAATGTTTGTTAAGAACATTTAACGATAAATTACGGGCAATTACAAAAGCATAAACTTTTATATTTCTTACTTCCGATAACTTTTCTCTGTTCCGCCACAGCGTAATCATCACATCACTCGCAACCTCTTCCGAAAGTTCTCTCGACTTTAATAAACAAAAGCAAAAACGATATAAAGAAGGAAACAAAGATTTGAAGAGCTTCTCATATGCGTTCTCATTATTGTATAAAGCAATATGACTTATCAGACTATTTAGGTCGGGTAAATGTTTAGGCATAGGGGTTATATTTGATTAATTCAAATGTATGAATTTAACAATACCATCCAAATCTCTATGCAATTCTATTGTAATTAGGCTCTACATAAGTACCTATTAATCAACTACCGGCAAAGAGAAACAGAACCTACTACCCTCTCCAATTGCACTTTCAACCCATATTTCGCCACCTTCGGCAGTGATAAAATCTTTTGATATTGCGAGTCCCAAACCTGATCCGGATTTATTATTTCCATCGGTTGGTACCTGAAAATATCTATCAAATAATCTCTTTTGATACTGTTCATCTATCCCTTTTCCAAAATCACGAACAGAGAACTCTATGTTTTTTCCTGTTTCAATAACCTGAATTGTAACCTTAGATTTTTCTGAACTGTACCTTAAGGCATTAGAGAGAAAATTGATTAGCACCCATGCTGTTTTTTCAATATCAACACTTATTTGAGGGAGATTATTTCTACTGATCAGCTCCAATTCTATTGACCTCTGCTCTGCCTGAAATCTTACTGCATCCATAGCATAAATTGCTATTTTTCGAGGGTCAGTTTTTACAAAATTTAGTTGCAGATTACCGGTTTCGACCTGAGCCAAATCTAACAGTTCGCTGGTAATTTTTAGCAAGCGACTACAGTCTTCTTTAATATGCTGAACCAGTTCTTTTTGTTCGGGATTCATGCTTCCTACCCGCTCATCATCCATTAATTTTAAGCTCATTTTTATGGATGATATCGGGGTTTTTAATTCATGAGAAACTGTTGCTATAAAGTTAGTTTTAGCTTCATCAAGCTCTTTAAACTGGGTAATGTTTTTTAGAATATAAACCTCCCCCGCTTCTTTTCCTGTCTGCACAGTGGCCTGCTCATTGTTTTCATTATAGCTTGGCACTATAATTTTTCTACGCTCCAATTGGAAATAAGACTCCTTCTCATCAGCGTAAATTTTCATTAATTTTTCGCCTCCTTCATTTTGCAAAATCCTGTTTAGCAGATCATTTTTTTTCATTAGATCCAAGCCATTTAATCCAATAACTTCTTTCTCATTTATACCAATCAATTGTGCAGCAACTTTATTCATAAACAGCACATCGTTTTTTTCATTTAGCCCAATAATAGCATCCTGCATTTGCTCTATTATGGCTTCAATTCTAAGCTTTTCAGATTGAACTTTAGCCAGGTTACTGTTTTCCCATTTATTAAGCTCAGCCACCATTGTATTAAAAGACATTGCAAGTTCAGCAAACTCATCTGATCCATTAAACTGCAAGCGCTGTTTGTAATTCTTTTTACTGATTTCTTTAATTGCTTCAGAGAACTCACGTAAGGGGTTAGCAACAAAACCAGGGAAATTGACAATGAAAGAGAACAGAATTAGAAAACACATAGAAGCTGCGAAAATTAAATACATACTAGCCCTTTCTACAGCCACCTGTGCCGCAGCGTTTTTCCTAACTATTGCATTCATGTTCAATTGATCAATAATACTCAATTGAAGTCTGGCCTTACTTACCGCAGCTTGTCGACTAGCACTTGTTGCTTCAGGATTAACAATATCCTTATAAGCTGAGTTTAAACTAGCCACAGCTGCGCCTTCACCAGGCTCAGTTATATTTTTACCTTCCAATTCAAGTAATGCAGCAAATTGCGCTGATACATTAGCCGGAAGCGGCAAATTATTTACATCAAGTATTGCTCGCATTTTGCGGGTATAGCTTAATGTTTCGTAATTATCTTTTAAAATTACCTTTGAACTAACCGAAATCTTGTTCATACAGTACAAAGAAATTGCACCGAAGAAGAGAACAACCACGAATAGAAATCCGAATCCGAGGCGTAATTTGGTTTTTATTTTCATTGTATTTTATATTATGTAAAAATTGGTTAAAAATATCGGTTCTCATAATAATCTGAAACAAGTATATTTTTAGTAATCTATAGCCAACATATGTACCACATCAACAACCGAAACACCAATAAGTTGATTATCAGCCAATAAAAACACTAAAAGCTTAAAATAGAATGTTATAGAAATAAAAAACCCTTCCATTTTGGAAGGGTTTTTATCATTATGATAAGATCATTAGGAATTGCTATTATTCAGCTTTATGAGAGCCTCATCAAGTTCAGCAGGTTTATTGGTACCAATCAATATCTTCTTGCCATTATTGAGCTCCAATTGCAATCCTTTATTTCCTGAAACATTATAGGCCATTCCATGACCGGAGATACTGTAACGAAGTCCCCATCCGCCATACTCTCCCAATGGACTATATGTTCTTACATAACACTTAGAAATCATATCTTTACTGTAATATTTGTACGACCAGTGAAATGGAAAGAACTTCAAATAAATGCCATCAGTTTTAATTTGAGTACTAAGCCTGGTTGAAAAAAACAGAACAATAATTAAAATAATCCCTCCGGCCGATATAAGCAATGTCACATCATCCATTGGATTTTCACCAGCCTGTGTTTTGAGTAGTAACTGCTTACAAACCCAATAAAGAAAAACTGAGGCTGACCCCAATAAAATAAGCCAAAGCCACCATTGCTTAAATCTTTGATTTTCCTCAAACAAAACCTCTTTTTGCATAATTTTAAAGTCTAATCCTTGTTCTCAATTTTTCTATATAGTGTAGTCAGGCCAATCCCTAATAAACGAGCCGTTTCCGTTTTATTACCGCCTGTATACTTAAGTATTTTATCAATGTGCTGCTTCTCTACTGTTTCCAATTTCATCATATCTCCTTCAGAAGCAATCTCCGCAACATGAAACTCATAAGGTAGCAGATTTGCCGTAATTGAGTTCCCATCGGCAAGAATAACCACACGCTCAATTACATTTTTAAGCTCCCTAATATTTCCTTTCCAATTGTGCTTAAGGAGTAGATCAGAAAAATCATCATCCATTGTGAGCAGAGGTTTGTTTACTTTATTAGCAAACTCCTTCAGATAATGTTTGGCAATTAAAATAATATCAGATTTTCGTTGAGATAATGGAGGCAGTTCAATCGAAAATACAGAAAGTCGATAATAAAGATCTAATCTGAATTTACCACTCTCCGCTTCAGTTTTTAAGTCTCTATTGGTAGCTGCTATGATACGCACATTAACCTTACTGGTCTGCGTATCCCCAACTTTTATAAAGGTTTGATTTTCGAGGACACGGAGCAACTTGGCCTGCAAATCCAGATTCATCTCACCAATTTCATCTAAAAAGATAGTCCCTTCGTTTGCTTCTTCAAGTAAACCTTTTTTATCTCTAATTGCACCTGTAAAGGCTCCTACCTTATGACCAAACAATTCACTTTCTAAAAGTTCGTGATTAAATCCACTGCAATTTACGGCAACAAAGGGTTTCGTTTTCCTTAAGCTTTCATAATGGATCGCTTGCGCAAAAACTTCCTTTCCTGTACCTGTTTCACCAAGTAAAAGAACGGTAGTATCCGTACCCGAGACTTTTTCCGATAATGATATGGCTTCCTTAATCGCTTTCGACTGCCCCAATATGGCAGAAAAATCATACTTCCTGGCTACTTTATTTTCCAATTCACTAACCCTAAACTGAAGCTTAGCTTTGTCCATTGCTTTATAAACAAGGGGGATAATTTTATCATTATCATCGCCTTTGGTAATGTAATCAAAAGCACCATTACGCATGGCCATTACACCATCTTGTATCGTTCCAAAAGCAGTCAGATTGATCACTTCGGCATAAGGTTTTATCTTCTTGATCTCCTTTACCAGCTCAACCCCATTAATATCTGGAAGTTTTACATCACTAATTACCACATACACATCCTGAGCGGCCAGAATTTTTAAGCCCTCTTTTCCAGTGTTTGCCTGAAAAACCTTAAAGCCTTCCAGTTCAATGATGCGTGCCAACAGGCTACAGATCTTTTTCTCGTCGTCTATTATTAAAACCGTGTTTTGCATCGCTGATAATTTCAACAATATTAACAATTATTCAAGACAAGTTGCTGTTCATACACTGAATCATCGATAATAGAAACATTGGTAACATCTTCTCTTACCGTAAATTTACACCTTGTATGATTCTTAATTGTATTTAATATCTCCTTTTCCGTGTAATTATGATCGAAAACAATTGCTACCGTGAATCGACACTCCTTAGAAGTGCAATTTTGTCTACCATCTGCATTTACATGGGTAACTGTTATCTTAACCGGATCCGGCAGATTGTTTTCAATAGGAAAGGTGTATTCAGAAAACCATAAAATATCACTTAGAGCACTACAAATAGCATTAGTTCCTTCTGCACCAACTGCGAGGCTCAATCTTGGATAGGAGATACAATCAAGTACTATCTCACATTTTTCACTGGCAGGTGTTAAGGCATGGGTATTGAAATTTTGCTTATGAGGATCAAACAACATAGCTGTACATAAGCAATTACATCTTTTCTTCCCCTCTAGAATAGTGTAATTAACACAGCTTTTACAGCCTTCCCAAAAGTGTTCATCATGTGTGATTTGATCAAAAGTTACCGGTTCAAACCCCAATTGAGCATTCATTTTCATAATGGCAGCTCCTGATGTAATGCTGAATATTTTAGCCTCAGGATATATTCTTCTTGAAATTTTAAATATTCTGTCCTTAATTGCTTTGGCCACTCCTGCATGTCTAAATTTTGGAGCGACAATTAAGCCTGAGTTGGAGACAAACGAATTGTTTTCCCAAACTTCAAAATAAGAGAACCCAACCCATTCACCGCCTCCCGTAACTGCAATAACTCCTTTACCCTCTTTTATCTTTTGAACGATAGATTCCGGACTCCTTTTAGCAATTCCAGACCCTCTGGCTATTGCCGAAGATTCAGTCTCTTTTACTATTTCATCAACATGTTTTATATCTGCAATGGTAGCGATACGAACAAATATCATTTGATTTTCCATTTTTTTTAAACGATTAATAACCGTCATCATCAAATGAAATGCCCATGCCAAATTAAAAGTCCAAAACCCGCTCTAAATACAAAAAAAGCCATTAAGAAACAATAAACGCATTTTCACACACTTAAACCACCCTTCCAATATGGTATGGTTTTATTCCATTTTGGATAGAAGAAAAATATTTTTCAAAAAAGTCTAGTAAATTTATAGACTTTATATATATTTGTCCTATCGAAAGCGCTTAACTGCTTTTGATAAATAAAAAATAGTCATGTGGCCGAGTGGTTAGGTGAGGGTCTGCAAAACCTTTGACGGCGGTTCGAATCCGCCCTTGACGTCCAGGTCAATTTCTATATTGTCTGACTCATTAGATGTTTGGTTAGATCTAAGTTTTGTTTAAAAGCAGCCAGGTTGGATGACCTGGCTTTGCTATTTAATAGCAAAATGGGCGACTAGAAAAATTAGGGCAAAAAGAAACGGGGATACAGCAATCCACCGTATCCCCGCTATCTAAATTAACGCTCTCATATACATAGACGCCTAAATATTCGATTTATTGTATACGATATAAAAAAAATTATTTCTCGTAAAATTCTATTGGAAGTTGATCAGGGTCTGAGATGAAAGTAAATCGCTTATCTGTAAATTCATCCACACGGATTGGTTCAGCTTCCACGCCTTTAGCATTAAGCGAACTAACAACAAGGTCAAGATCGTCAACCTCAAAAGCCAGGTGCCTTAAACCCATAGCTTCAGGTCTCGATGGACGCTTTGCAGGATTGGGAAAAGAGAAAAGTTCTACAATATAATTTCCATTCAATGCCAAATCCAGCTTATATGATTGTCTTTCTGCTCTGTAAACTTCCCTAATAATCGTAAGCCCCAAAACATCTGTATAAAATGCTTTCGAAACCTCATAGTCACTACAAATTATTGCAATGTGATGAACCTTATTTATCATACGTTTTCTTATTATTTTGCCCCGATAGTCAGTTTATAGATCTCTCCTTTGTTTCCTGCTAAAAGAATGAGTTTACCTTTTTTAGCTTTCTGAACCACATTGAAGCTTGAGGACGATATGTTATGCCAATTTAGCCCACCATCTTTAGACACATCAGTTCCTGAGGTACCGGTTGCCAGTAAAGTCTTTGAATTTACATAAGCCACTCCCGAACGATAACCAGTAACAGGCTTTAAAGGTTTTTTCCACGTTTGTCCCCCATCGTATGTTAACAACACATTGTTGGTATTCTCTTTGTCTTTTAAATAATTGCCACCCACAACTATACCCTTATTTTTATCATAAAATGCCATAGAAAAAGGACCGGTACTACTCTCACCTTGTAGAATAGGACACTTAAAAACCTTCCAGGTAGCCCCATAATTGTTCGAAAAGTAAATATTAGATGCCGCACCACCTGTAGCAATCCACACCTTTCCTTTTTCCAATGTTTTTATAGTAGAACCACTTGCAGCAAAACCAGCTTCACCAGATGCCATATCCTTTTTCAGGTTATCTGAAACATTAGCCCACGATGCCCCTCCATCTTTTGTGCTTAACAACTGCATCTTATTCTTAATTGGGTCGCCAAACATCATTCCTGTACGCTCATCCCAAAAATCCATCCCATCCAGAAAAATGGCAGAATCAACATTCTTGTAGGTTTGAGTCCAGGTTTTACCACCATCCTTAGTGAGCAAAATATAGGCAGGAGAACCTGCATTTACTACTACAGCCCTATCTGCATCAAAGGCCTCAATATCTCTGAAATCAAGTGTTTCATATCCGGCAGGCATAATCCATTCCCATGTGGTTCCCCCATCAATCGTTTTACCTATGCTGCCATTGCTCCCACTTACCCAGGCAATATTATCGGATACGATAGACATCCCTCTTAAACTTGTATTTGTACCAGCTGTTAATGGTATCAAATCATAGGTTTGTCCAAAACCTAAAAAGGGTAAAAACAACAAGCACCAGATTAGTTTTTTCATTATTTAACTCTTTTCCAAACTTCTGATCTGCCAATTAAAGAGATACCAACGTACCCTCTCATATTTAACTGACCGCTATCTTTAAGTGTCATATTACAGCTATAAGTTTTACCCGATTTTGGATCATAAATAGTACCATCTGTCCATTTACTGCCAGTAAAAACAAAATCCTTAAGTATTTCCAATCCTAAAATAGGTCTGGTTTTTAAGTTGCTATCAGGATTTTTTAAATCTGTTTTAACAATACCTTTATCATCTTTTGTCTCTTTAAGCCAAACTATTTTGCCAAAGTATTTATCACTTTTTTTGGTGATTTCTACATGAGCCTCACCTGTCGAATTAATCCATTTTCCAAGGATTGCGTCCTTGTTTTGTGTAAAACCGGAGAATGATATTGCAGTTAAAAGCAACATCAGCGAAAAATATTTCATAATCATAAGTTAGTGTTTTTTAAAGTTAGTCAATCGGCAAAAGAATAAGAAAAAAACTTACTCAGCTATCTCTTTTAAAAGTACAGAAGAAATGGCCGAGTAGTCATCATTAAAATGGTGAGTGCCCGGAATAGTAGTTACCTTTAAACCATTGCGTACAAATTTATCCTTAATATCGCTATCCTCTTCTGTTCCAAAAACGCAAAGCAATTTTAACGACTTAATCTTTTTCATTTCAGCAATTACATCATACTTATCATTAGAACTTCCAAAGCTAAGCATATCTGCAATATGGATTTCAAAATCCGCAGTTACGTCTGGTGAAAGAGAGAAAACTGCTTTTAAATCACCTTTAAACTCAGTTGATAACCTGCTGGCCAGAAACGGAACAACTGAAGCACCAAAAGAATATCCCGCAAGCACAAAGTTGTCTTTCCCTAACTCTTCTCTATAATAAGAGATGGCTTTACCCAAATCCGCTGCAACAGCTTCTGGAGTCTTAGCATTCCAAAAGTATTTCTGGGCATCTAAACCAATTACGGTTAATCCTTTTGAAGCCATTGATTCTGCCAGAGATTGGTCAAAACTAGTCCAGCCACCATCACCGGATATCATAAATACCAATGGCAAATTGTTCTTTTTACCAGAAGGAATCAGTGTTAAAGGCATCCCTCCAGTATAAGCTTTAGATCCTTTAAAAAATTCATAGGTCGACTTTTGCTCGTTAAATGATGGAGCAGCCAATACCTTCTTATATGCAGCATTAAAATCAGGAAGCCAGTTATTCGCAATAGAAAACCCGTGCCCAACCTTTGTCAAAGTAACAAGCTCAGTCATTGGCATATCCTTTAAAAAAGTTGCTGTAGCCTCAAAGGGGCAGGTCTGATCTTTTACTCCATTTAATACAATAAAGGGGGCAGTCAAACTTTTTGAAGCTTCCAGATAATAAGAAACTCCCGGCTTTAAAATGTGCTGAGTAAGCCCACTACCCTTACATAAAGGCTTTTTAAGGTCAATATCCGGACAAAAACCTAAAGCAATAGCACCTTTAAAGGTATTTGCAGGAGCTTGTGCTAATATTCCATACACTAAAACCGCACCATACGAATAGCCTATAAGTACTGGCTTATGATAATTAGTTAATTTATATTTTTTTTGAATAAACAGGCTTAACTCTTCAAAATCTGCTGCCGGATACAAACATTGAGCTGTTACTTTGGCCAAGTATTTCCCATAAAATTTACCATCAATACCTAAGACCAAAGCACCCTGGTTGGCAACATTTTTTGCCATATTAATTACTCCATTTTTCCACCCTCCATCACCTGATACAAATAAAGCAACCGAAGTTGGCGTACCTGTAGGATGGTAAACTGTTATAGTACCAAACTTCCCATGAGTTATTGAATCAATATCCATCGCTCTGCCTTTTGTTACCAAAAAACAGATTAGTATAAAGCATAAGACAGCAGATCTTTTCATAATGGTTAAGGTTTAATTACTTTGGTTAATACATTTGGAACCTGCAAGAGATCATAATCCTGATCATATATCAAATATTTATTATGCCATTCCGGCGAAAACTTCTCTTTTGAAGCCCGTAAACCCTTATAATGAGAAAACGACCTGATCTTTTCATAAGCAAACTTCATTGATCGTTCCGTAAAATTATGTGGAGTGATAAGGCCCGACAAAGGAGCAAAACCGAGATTAACCGCAGTATAATTTTGTTCTTTAAGATGATTAAATAACGCCACCATAATAAAATCTATTATACCATTAGGTGCATCAGCAGTCTTTCTTATTAAATCATAAGTTCCTTCTCCCTCTACATAATCAGGTATTACATTTAAAAAAGCAACAATCTTTTCTTCTGAATTCTCGACTGTAATTATGGTTTGATTTTTCAATTCATCCCATATAAACATACCTTGCGAAAATACTATTTCCTCCCGTTCAGTTTCTTCAAGCCACTCATCAGAAACAGATTTTAGTTTTTGAAGCAAACCATCCTTAATAGGAGCAGTATAAACTTTTGAATGAAAGCCTTGTTCTGCAACTTTTTTTAATGCATTTCTGATAGACTTCCTACTTCCTCCCTCTAAAGAGAAATCCGTAAGATCAACCACTCCCTCCTGTCCAAGAAAAAGTCTTTTTTTACCTAAAGAAAGAAAATCACCTAAGCTTTCTTCCGGAACTCTGTAGTACAAACTTTTCACACCGCTTTCTACACAGTAACTATCAAAAGATTCGATAAATGCCTGTCGATTCTCCGGCAAAGTAACCGGAAGTTCTAATACCACTGCAAAATTACCGGCTATACGATAGGCTATAAAACCTTCAAGCTCATCTGTTGTATAAATTAGCTTATCGCTATATGTTTTAAAATAATCTATAGCCGAGTTACCATATTTTTCTAATTCTGTTTTCGCTGATTCAAACTCTTCATCCGAAGTATCCATTTTCAAAATATATGGTCTGATCAAGGTATAAATCAAAAATGCTATAGATAAAAATCCACTAATGTTAATGGAAAAAAGGAAGCCTCTTGCAAACGAATCCTGGGGTACCAAATCTGAGCTACCAATCAATAGAAAATTTTGCAATGTATACCTGATAGATTGAATCCAGCTAAAATCTATATCAAAATGCTTTTCATCAAGAAAATAGAAACCAATAATCCCATAAAGCAGCACTCCCATAATACTCAATAAAGTCGTCTGAATCCCTATAAACCTCAATCTGGAATTGTGCTTAATGTAATACTCCTTTCTTGATCCTAATAAAATAACAAGCACAACTATAGAGAACACAGCCTCCTCATAATCAATAGCCTTAGTTAAATGGCCCACTAACGAGAGCATACACAAGGCAACTGCAAAATACCATGCCATTCGCAGACCCTTAAGCATAAATGCAGCTGTAACCAAAAGAAACAATCCAGCCACAAGCACAAAATAATTGGAAGCCGTAATGGCTGCCATTGGAAGAAAATCTTCTAAAAATGCAAGCCTTGAATGGATTGCAGGGGTAAGTACCGAAACAATATTGATGATGCCCAATAACAGTAGGAGCAATGCCGGCACAATCCTCATTAGCAACTTATTGATTTTAAATAAAAAGCTGAAAGCACCCAAAACCATAGGAATCCAAAACTCCATAAACCTGTACAACAATGTAATTGAAACTGCCGCAGCATTAGAATAACCTAACCTAATCAAAATGAATGTCATGGAAGCCTCTACAGCGCCTAACCCCCTTAAAAAAGGAGAAATGATTAGAAAAACAACTGCAACTATATAGCTAATGGTAGCAAAAATCAAGGATGGATTCATGTTCAGTGCAACCATAGCAATGTATATATGGATAATCCCAACGATTTCAATCAACATGCTATACATAAAAGTTGAAAGAAAGTGTTTACGCTCAATCTTGTTTGCTCTAAATTCTTCAGCAAACACCTCAACTGCAGGAATATACTTAACAATGAATTTATACGCTGTTCTTTTTTTAACAACCGATCTGTATAACAAATAAATACAGCCAATTAATAGCAATGCAGCTAACAACCCATACCATTCGCTCTGCCCCAAAGTTCCCTCTAAAACACCATACACAAATACCGGAATGGCAATTACCAATACCGATAAGATACCAACAAAACCATATATGGAAGATGCAAAGTTAATTTGCGATCTGCTTACTCCTTTCCTTTCTATGGGTGTACTAAAAAAGGCCAATGAGGATACGCCACCAGCTGGCAAAAAGACGCTCACAAAATTGCGTTTTAAGAAAAGAACGGTACCATCGACCAAAGATATTTTACTGGAAACGGCTGCAAACGAAGACCGGTACATCATTCCATGAATAAATACATAAACTACACTCAGTAGCATACCAATACTTAACCAGCTCCACTTGGCGGTTACAATTAAATGCTTTACATGATGTATTTCGCCTCGTTCCTGCTTAATGAACCATATGGCAAGGCCGATAAAGAAAAGAGTAAAAATATAACTGGAAATGATCTTTCCATTCTCACGGACAAAAGGCACAAAAAACTTGAAGCGCTTCATTAATTGGGATAATTAGGGTAGTAAAGAAAGTTTTTTTACCTTATAAATATAGGAAAAACATTATCTAATTAATCGCAATTTCCTACGGGTTTCTGCACACCTTCTGCGGAGCTCCTGCGCAGCAAGTGCGTAAAAAGAGTACTTTTTCCGCAGAAGCTGTGCAGGAGGTACGTCTAAAGTACTGACAAGGTCCCTTTAAATCTCAATTATAAAGGGATGATCACTGATTGCAAGCTTAACGGAGCTCACCTTACTTAAGGTTTGGCTAGCACCTGTACCTTTAGTCGGGTCGTAAACTTTTATCAAAGGATGTACTTTGCCTAGTTTAACTTCTATCTCTTCGGTTCCTTTTACCTTCTCACCCCAAATTACCAATTCAAATTTCCCATTGCTTTTCTGAAGCAACAGATGATGCACGGTTTCAGGCTGATCAACGATTTCGAAACTTAGTTCTTCTGTTTTAAACTTTGATGGTTTATCAGCAAGAATTGTAGTTAAATTATGAAGATATATTGCTGCTTTGCGGGGACTATAATCCGGTTTATAAAACCCGAAAGTTTGATTCCCGGCCTCATCAACCCTATCTCGCAGTAGATAAACAGCAGTATAACTCCAGTTTCTTTTAAATTGAGAAAGGTAGAGATTCAAATATAGCCTTGCTTGTTTTTCTTCATTTATTTCGTCTGTAAGCGTAACACCGGTTTCGGTTGTAACCCTTGGTAATGTTAAAAGCTCCTTTTCTGTATATCCCTGATGTTTCCCTCGCCAGGTTTTTCCATAATTACCATAAAGACCATCAACCTTACAAAGAGGCCCCGGATCGGCAGCATTCCAGGTCTGATTATCATACAAGCCAGGATGAGAAGGATGAGAGAAATAATTATGACATGTTGCAAAATCAGCATACTTTGTTCCATCAGGCATTAATGTACCTGCTCCCTTTGGTATCTCAAGAAATTGCAATCCTACATTATCAGTTTGAGCACCATTTTCACAAAGATCCCATACCGGATACTTTTTTAATGTGGCATCACTTTTAACAGCGTGGTACAAATCCCTTTGCAATTGAGCTATAGGCAGCCAGGTTAAGTTTTTCCCACCTTCAACACCTTTGTACTTAAATCCCCAGTTGTTTGGTTCATTAGATCCTTCAAATGCCAGTAGCGCACCAACAGCATCCAGTTTTCTTGCCCCTGCTAATAACCTTTTAATATCGGTTCCGCCACTCAATAATCCGTAACTAAACCGAACGCCTGTTTCTTTATGAAGCGTAATAAAATCTGCATCCGGAATATCCCCCTCATAACCTGCACGAATCCACCTGATCCCAGTATATTTCATCAATTCTATAGTCTTATCTAAAGATTCACCACGTTTAGAGATTGCAGAATTTACACCAATACTATTCAGAAAATCAGCTGCTTTAACTGCCGTTTCATTGCCTATCGGTTTTGAATTCAAAGGTACTTTTGCACTTAACAAAGGAACAAGTAAAGCTATTCCTATAAAACCAGCTATTGATTTTACTAGAGAACCTGAATTCGTCATTAGTTTATACATTAAAACAAATATTTAGTATTTAAAAAGGATGCCTAACAGCTTAATAAAGATGCAATAAAATTTGTATTGTGCTTAATTAAATTATTTTTGTGTATGGAGCGTCGTCAGTTTATATCTCTTTCCTGTTTTGCAGGACTTATTGGTTTATACCCTAATATTTTAGCTATTGCGGCAGAAAAATCCGGAGCTGAAAAAGGTTTTATCATGACTGTAAATGGTAAAATTGACATCAGTGCAATGGGCCTAACCTTACCACATGAACATATTGTTACCGATTTTAAAGGAGCAGAACCTTCCAGTCGCCCAGAGTATGACAATGAAGCGACCGCAAGCCTACTACTCCCCTATTTAAAGGCAGCTAAGAAATCCGGTATTGATACAATTATTGAATGTACTCCGGCACATATCGGCAGAAATGTAAAATTGCTACAGTTACTTTCAAAAGCGAGTGCCCTTAACATTATAACAAATACCGGTTATTATGCCGCCGTAGGCCAAAAATACCTGCCTAAACATGCCTTTACCGAAACCAGCGAAGAGTTAGCTGCCAGATGGCTAAAGGAATGGGAAAGTGGGATTGATGGAACCGATATCCGACCGGGATTTATAAAACTTGGCGTAGACAATGCTCCTTTAAAGCCCGTTGAAATAACACTAATTAAAGCCGCAGCAATTGTTCATTTAAAAAGTGGTTTAAAAATAGCTATCCACACGGGCAATGCTGCCGCTGCACGAGAAGAAGTTGAGCTTCTTATCAAATCAGGTGTAAGTCCTGAAGCTTTAATATGGGTACATGCTCAAAATGACCCTAACGGTTTTACCCATATTGAACTGGCAAAAAAAGGCTGTTGGATTAGCTTAGACGGCATTAACGAACAACCAAGCTCATTAGTTCAATATCGAAACCATATTTACAGGATGAAAGGTGAAGGGTTACTACATAAACTATTAATTTCTCATGATGATGGTTTTGCCGTTACCGAAGAAGGTGGCAAAGCCGCCTTTAATGCTTTTCAAAATGGTAACACAACACCTTACAAAACCATATTCGAAGTATTAAAACCTTCTCTAACAGCATTGGGCATTACCCGAGACGAATTTAAAATGATCACAGTTGCCAATCCGGCTAATGCTTTTCGTATAAAAGTTTGCCCTCAGGGTTAAGCTTCTCTTCTTAATATTTCTTTAAGTTTTTTGGGATAAACAGGAGCCCCTGATTTGTCTTGCCTTATTGATTAAAAAATTAATTAAAATTTTCAAAACTTTATTAACTCTGAAAAGGTTGAGTATTTAGATACTCAGATTAACCGGAAACAGTTATCGCTCCAGAGTACCCTTAACTTAAATTGACTACACCATAAATATAAATACTAAAAGTATAGACTAGAGTTTTAAAAATAATGCCGGTTAATTTGAACAGATGAGAAACAAACCAACAAACCATCTTAAGCTGTCTTTAATATTTGGGATACTGTCTATTTCTGCGCTCCAAGCGAACAGCCAGACAACATCTCTTGAAACATGCTTTAATCTCGCCAGGGAACATAACATGACGCTTAGGCAAGCAAAATCTGCACTGCTATCCAGTCAGTATAATTTGCAGGCGGAGAAAAAGAGTTATCTGCCCAAAGTAGATCTATTATCTAGTTACACCTACCTCAGCAGTCCACTAACTGTAAACCTGCAAACTGTAAAAGATGGCGTTGTTGAAGGGTCATCAAGGCAAAGTGTAAATGCCGCAAATGAGGCTTTCAAAGAAGTTACAGGTACCGACTTGTCACAAGCCGCTCAGGATCGTATATACAATGCATCAAAAAACATTATCGGGGGCATTTACCCCGACTACAATCCTACACTGAGCAAACAATCTTACTTCGTAGCAGGCCTGGGTGTAAGGCAACCCATATTTCTTGGAAATAAGCTAGATGCGGCAGGCAATCTGGCACAATCCCTTGTAACCTCAGCCGGTATAAATGTAGAGCTGGTAAACAAAGAAATAGACTTTCTAATTGCCGCCCAATACCTCCGCATTTTATACTTAAACACCCTATTTAACAAGCAGCAGGTGATGGTAGAAGCCTTAACCAAAAACAAGAACTACGCTCAGGAGTTAGTGAAAAACCAAATACTGGCACCCTACCAAAAAAGCTGGACTAATGTAGTGCTGATGCAGGCCGAAAGCCACTTTAACAACATCAAACTAGAACAGCAAAACGCCTACTTGGAGCTTAACAAACTAATGGGAGTTCCACTGGATTCTGCCATAGTAATCACAGATACCTTAAAGTACACAGCAATTGAGCCTTTTAAACCAGAAGGTGATTTTTGGGAGGCCAACCCTGTGTACAAGCTAGCTGGCAGTAAAATCAACTATGCCAAAACAGCCGAAAAGATCAGCAAATCATTTGCCTTACCTAATATTTTTGCCATTGGAAACTATAACTTATACCAACGCGACTTACCTGTTCTTATTCCAGACTGGTTTGTTGGTGTAGAACTACAATGGACTCTTTTTAACGGGCAAACAAGAAAAAGAACCCTCGCCGCCCGACAATTAGTAGAAGAAGCTAAACTTTCGGAGGATAATGCAAGCCTAGGGATAAAAGTTTTATCCACAGTTGCCAGAAACAAGATGAAATCCCTCCAAAACGAAGTAGGCTCATTAGACAATGCACGAAAGGAAGCCCATACCACAAGCCGTCTCATTACCGAGCGGATGAAAAACCAGCTCTCCTCACCAAAAGATGTAAATGATGCTTTAGTCATAGAAACAGAGATTGAAAAAGGCTACCACACCGCCGTGTTTGGTTACTATTTAGCCGCAGCAGAATATTTCAACAGTTTAGGTAAACCACAGCAAATAACTCAATACATTAAGTAATGAAAGATCTTCTAAAAAACTATTGGGCACTGCTCATTCCAATATTGGTAGTAATTATTGCTTTGTTTTTCTTCTTATCAGGAAATAAGGATGATGAAAACAACTTTGTTGGAATGGTAGACGCATCTAGCGTTGACGTAGCAGCAGAGTTCCCCGGCAGATTGGATTCGCTCTTTGTTGAGCAAGGCGACACCGTAAAAGCCGGACAATTGGTAGCAATACTTCGCTCAAATGAAATAGATGCCATTAAAAACCAGGCACTTTCTGCAATAGATGCCGCCAAAGGTCAGCAAGAATTATTAACCAATGGCGCCAGACCAGAACTAATTGAAGCTACTTCAAAACTTTATCAGATAAGTCAGGAGCAGTACAACCTTTTCAACACCACCTATCAGCGTATGGAACGTTTGTACAATGCCGATGTAATATCCGGGCAGGAAAAAGACGTTTTCTATTTCAGGTATCAGGCGGCAAAAAAAGAAATGGAGACTGCAGAACTGAACTTAAAAATGCTAAAAAATGGCACAAGACCAGAATTACTTAAAACAGCAAATGCCATTGTAAAACAAGCAGAACAAGCCTATGAATTAACCAAATCCCTGGGCGACAACACCAAGGTCCATGCGCCTGCAGACGGCGTTATTTCGAGCTTAGTTACCCATCAGGGTGAGATTGTTTCCATAGGCTACCCAATGATGACCATCGAAAAGAAAAACTCAACTCTCTTAAGATTCAATATCCGACAAGACAAAGCTAACTTACTCAAATTAGGCGCAGTAGCATCCGTAAAAGTACCGGGATGCGATCCTGAAACCTTTAACGTAAAAGTAACCTCCATATCGCCAACCTTAGAGTTTGCCAATTGGGTACCTTCAAAAGACAAAGGCCAGTTTGAATTAAGAACCTTTACCATAGAGCTTAAGCCCGAAAACCAATCGCAGATAAAAGGATTACGCTCTGGCATGACGGCATCATTAATTCTGCCTTAATGAATCACTTTGGTCATATCATCATTAGAGAATGGAAACGCATTCTCAGCTTAAAGGTATTTTACCTCGTTATGCTGGTTGTGCCCATCCTTCTGTTTTCATTTTATGCCGTAATTTACCAAAAGGAAGAAGCCAAACATTTATCATTTGCCATCTGGGATGACGACCAAAGTCCGGTTAGCCGACAGCTTATCTTTTTACTGGAACAAAGAGAAGCCCTACACATCACCAGAAGGGTAAACAGCGAAGCTGAAGTAGAAAAACTAATACAGGAAGGCAAAATATTAGGCGCTGTACATTTCCCTGCAAACATGCAGAAGGACATTTACAGCCGACATCCCGTTCATGTAACACTCTATACCAATGCCGCCTCCTTAGTAGCCGCAAAAATGGTATACAAAGCCGTGGCCGAAGTGGTAATAACAGGTAGTGCCGGAGTTATTTTAAAGAAACTGGTAAAAACAGGGATGAAACCAGATCAGGCAATGGCGCTAGCCAACCCCATCAAGCTAAACTCCTACCAGCTTTACAATGCCAGTTACAATTATCAGGAATATCTGGTGCCGGGCTTAATAACGGTAGGCATGCAAATGATACTGATCATCAGCAGTATGCTGGCCTTAAATTATGAATGGAAAACTGAGACGATGCAAGAGCTACATCAACTCTCAAATGGATCTGCCCTCACCGTAATTACAGCAAAAACCATTGCACACCTTGTAGTTAGCTGGGTTAACTTTATACTTATTGCTTTTGTGGTGTTCCCCTTTTTCGACATCGGGGTCCCCTCCGCAACCGGGAAGTTCTTTGTTGTTTACACCCTACTCTCTCTGGCCTGTATTGGCATTGGAATGTTTATTTCGGCCTTATTTAAGGATGTAATGCTTGCTGGTGATACCGCATTGTTTTACACTTCTCCTGCCTTCGTTTTTAGCGGTTTTACCTTCCCCAGATGGGCCATGCCATGGTACGATCAATATTATGCAACCATTATGCCTTACACCCCATTTCTGGATGTTTTTTTTAAAGTTTACTACATGAATCTGCCCTTGCATTACGCACAGGCAGACATCAATAAACTCTTATTGTTTTGCGCAGTGATGTTCCCTACAGCGATCCTTTTATTTCAACGTCAGTTTAATACCAGCACAAATGAAAAAGCAATCAGGGCAGTCCATAACTAAACTCTTATTAAGAGAAGCCTCTTTGGTGGCAAAGGATCATAGTTTGCTCCTTACCCTACTGATTGCACCCCTGCTTTATGCTTTTTTCTATGGAAGTATTTACATTAACAAAGAAGAACAGAATGTAAAACTTGCCGTTGTTGATGATGACCATTCCAGATTATCGCGCTTGTTACAGCAAAACATCGACAACTCACCTACGGTTGAATTAATACACTTTCCAAATCTGGAAGAAGCCAAAGAACACATGTATCGTGGAAATTGTCAGGGTTATTTTTATATCCCAAAAGGCACCGAATCGAACCTGTTAAGCCTAAAACAAAGCAATGTGGTACTGGCAGTTAATGCCGCTCGTTTTTTGCCATCAAGCGATATCCTGATGAGCGTACAGCAAATATGCCTTACAATTGGAGCTGGCGTACGGTTGCAATATTATCAGAAAAGCGAAGGCATGAGCTCAACAATTGCCATGCAAAATGTAATGCCTGTAAATTTAGATTACAGACCGCTGTTTAATGAAAGATCTAGCTATGGTGCGTTCCTGCTTCCCAGTTTGTTGGCTTTGATTTTACAACAAACCTTACTGATAGGCTTATCAGAAAGTGTTGCAGGAGAGCGACAACACTCAGGCATTAAAGAATGGCTAAAAGGAGGAGTATCAACAGGTATTTGGGGTAAGGGCTTATTTTACCTGTTCTTGTTTTCGGCTTATGCCTTTTTCTTTCTGAATGTAAATTACAGCTTACTCCATTTACCAATGCGGGGCAATGGCTTCGAGCTGAGTCTTTTATTGGTGCTCCTTATTCTTACCCTTATCCCTATGGCCCAATTTATAGGGTCGTTGTTTAAATCGCAACTGCTTTGTTTGCAAATGATGGCCTTTTCTACCTATCCCATTTTTCTGATTACAGGATATTCATGGCCGTTTGAATCGCTTCCTGTAGCTATTCAATGGCTTTCAAAACTACTACCTACTACACCGTTTATACAAATCTACACTTCGATTGTACAGTCTGGCGCTAGTTTATGGGCTAACCCCGGCGCATTAATACACCTGATGTTGCTTTGGTGCTTTTACAGTGCCATTGCCTATGTAAGGCTAAATATGCTCAGGAAAAAATCTTTAGGAGATTAGTTTGTTTTTAGAATCATCTGCTGCGATTACAATAAAGCATACAATCAATATTGCGCTGTATTCAATCCCGCCTGATCCATGTTCACCTACAAACCAGCCATTTTCAGCATGTATAATTATAATTCCAATTAGCAGCATTACAATGAATCCTATTGAAATCCATTTCTTGAAATATCCGGCGATGAGTAATAAGCCACCGACGATTTCAAAAGCCGTAATTCCCCAAACAAAAGCGGTTCCATAAACAAAGCCTTTGCCCTTTAAAAAGCCCCCAAAACGATCAATAGTTCCGCCGGTAATGCGAACAATGGCATGGGCAAGGAATAGTAAAGAAGTGAATATTCTTAAGAGAGTCAGGCTTTGATTTAATGAGATAAAAGGAAATGATTTCATAAGGCTTTGGCTTTTTTCATTTCAATGCGTTTCCTATAAATATAGAAAATTTTAGAACTTAATAAATAACAAAAAAAAGGGTATCCAAAGAGGTTTAATTACAATTTGATTCTGCTCATCGTCATTCTGAATTTATTTCAGAACCTCGTTTAAGCAGGTTTTGAATAGTATTTGAGAGATTCTGAAATAAATCCAGAATGACGATACTTCCTTTTTGGACGCCCTCTTTTTTGTTGTTTACTAAAAGCTACTTACTTATGGTTTCTTTTATATCACCACAGGTAAGCATACTTTCACCAAAATAAGGATTCTTTATTTCTTTTTGGTTACTTAACCACGATGCTCCTTTATCATTTAAAGCCATTGGGCAATACTCTACATATACCTCGCCTGAGTTTAAACCAGAGGCTTTTACGCGTTCAATAAAGTCTGTGCTTAAATCTGCAAATACAACTCTCTGCGCATCAATATCAGCTGCTGATCCTATTTTAGTTACCAATGTTGCTAAAGATGCGCCATTAGTTAACTCTTTTGATCCTAACTCAATTGCATTGGCTGCAACCTTTGCTTCAGCAACATCACCTTTAACAAGTGCATTGGTTAAGTGAACATAATGTTGATAAACCGCGTTCAACTTATCGTCCTTTAAACTTACTGTAGAAGCACTCGCTTCTGTAGCTGCACCATGTCCTTCGCCTGCGGCATGATTGTGACCTTCGTGAGCATCAGCACTCTCTGTTTTTTGTGGGTTACCACATGCAGCAAATAAGGTTACTGCGGCCAAAGTAATAACGAAATTAATTACTGTTTTCATCTTTTCTTTTTTTAATGGTTGTGTGTTTATTGTTATTTTATTTTAAGTCCTTCGACAGGGTTTTTGCCCTTTTTAAGGATGTACTCGCTGTATAAAAGGTAAGCTCCGGTTACTACCACCTGATCTCCATTTTTTAATCCTTCGGAAATCTCTACCTCATTGTTATTCTCCTGACCAGTTTTTACCAATCTAGGTTCAAAGCTGTCTTTACCAGCTTTAATCCATACATGCATACCTTTCCCGTCTCTTACTACGGCATCAACCGGAAGGGTTAATACATTGCTTTTACTTTCTGATGGAAGAAAAACGTTTGCCTGTAAACCCGGCTGCCACTGTTGTTGAGGGTTAGGAATACTGCCTCTGATTTGAGTAAGCTGCGTGCCCGATTGAAGCGCCGGAGTGATAAAGCTAATGGTCATTTCCTGAGGCTGATCTTCCCAGCCGGCAATAACTACCTTAACTTCCTGACCCATCTTAATGTTTTTTGCCTCATTTGGATAAACATCTGCCTCAACCCATAGCTGTCCGTACCCCTCTAATCTTAAAATCGGGTTACCCTCTGTTACGTACTGGCCCTGAGTTACGGATAACTCAGCCACTACCCCACCTTCAGGTGCATAAAAAACCACATAAGGGTCTTTCTTTTGAGTTTTAACGATCTGCTTTATCTGATTTTCAGATTGTCCATATAACAACAGTTTTTGTTTTGCAGAAGCTACAATCTGTTGCTCTATTTTATCACCCTGAAATTGTTTTTCTTGAGCCACTGCCATCAGGTATTCTTGTTGTAGTGTAGCCAATTGTTCAGAATACAGTTTGTATAAAGGTTGCCCTTTGGCCACTTTTACACCTGTTTCTCTGATGTACAATTCCTCTATTCTACCGGCAATTCTGCTAGAGATGTAACTGCTTTGCTCGGGGTTAACTACTAGTCGGCCGTTAAGCTGTTTAGCTCCCGAGAGGTTACCTGTACCAATCATTACGGTAGTAATATTTGCCAGTGCCTGACGTTTCTCGTCTATTTTTAATGCCTTATCATTGCTGTTTTTTTCAAATGGAACCAGGTCCATTCCGCAGATAGGGCAAGTACCCATCTCATTTTTTATCACCTGAGGGTGCATAGGGCAAGTATAGGTTTGTGGTTTTCCTTTTGCAGCATCGCTATTTGATTTTTCTTGATTACTGCAGGCAGCAATAAATACCGACGGAACCAAAGCCAGTAAGGCCATCTTCTTTATAAATAATTTCCGTTCCATAACTTAATTTCCTTTGTTTTCAGTCATTTTTATGAAGCTTTCGCTATCCACCAGATAGGCTGCATTTTTACTTACCTCCCAGCTGCTGATGTCTTCTTTAATCTGGATCATTCCGGCAATGGTAATACCCGATTTTACTATTTTAGGGATCACAACATTGCCTTCTTTTTTAAAAACCACCGTTTTATTACCCAGAGATACCGCAGCCGATTCTGGCAACCACCATGAAGCGGATAGCAATACCGGAATTCTGGCAGTAAGCAGCTCACCTACTCTAAAATTCGGTTTGTTCAGGTAAATACGCGCAATGGTAAAGTTTACTCCATCTTTAAAAACAGGCTGTATCATACCAATACTGGCCGATTGAATGGTGGTTTTATCGGCAGTTTTATAGAATGCAAACTTATCGCCCTGCGCTATAAGCGAGGCCAAAGCGGGTTTTAAAGAGAACTCGGCAATTAGCTGGCTTGCATTGTAGATGGTGAAAAGCGATTGTCCGGCGCTTACGTATTGTCCTGGCCTTAGCAATACTGGTGAATTAACAGGTACAGCACTCACCGGTGCGGCTGAAGACGAGCTTCCGCCACCTCCCATACTACTCATTCCATCTCCACCAGATGATGGTGCAGGTGTTGCTGTGGCAACAGGTGCGGCGACAGCAGATTTCTCGAGGATATACCCATCGGCATTGCTATATACCGGAATGCGGTAGTTTATTTTTCCGGTTCTTAATAGCTTGCTGACATCTGAAGCGCTCATTCCCAACAACATTAGTCGTTGCTTAGCTCCCTGAAGCATATTTTGGTCTGTTCCGGTGCCTTTAAGGAATAGTAATTCCTGTTGTGCAGCGGCCAGATCTGGAGAATAAACCTCCATGATCAGCTGTCCTTTTTTAACAGGTTGATAATTGTATTTGATGAGCAAGCGCTCTATTCTTCCACTTACTCTGCTGGCCACACTATTCTGATTCCTTGTATCGTAATTGATGATCCCTTGCGCCTCTTCTGTGAATATTTTTGTGCCATATTCTGCCTTAATTACAGGCAATGTAGATACCACCTGCTCATTTGAGGGCTTTAACAAATGCGAAAGATTGCTGTCAATATTTACAACACCCGGATCATCGTGATTGGTGTGTTTATTGTCCTTTTCTCTGTTACAAGAGCTAAATACCAATACGCCGATCAGTACCAGAGCTACCAATGCGTAGGTCTGCAGCTTAGCGATATAGTTCTTTCTCATAATCAGCTATCATTAAATAAAGTTTCAATTTCTCGTCCAGAACACTGGTTTGCATCATGGTCAATGCTTCCCATGAATCAATTACTTCTGGGAGTTCCATTTTATTTTCACGGTAATTCAGAAAGTTAACGTCAAGCGTTTTTTGAAGTGTTGGAATAATCTTGCTTTCCATGGCATCTATACGCTTTTGCATCGATTGAATTTCGAATTGCATACCGTAAAGCATTCCTTGAGTTTCCTGCAACATTGCCGCTTTCTCTTTGCCCATGGCCTGCACTTCGTACTCCATCCCTTTTACTTCTGATTTGTACATTTTTGAAGACCAGGGAGCAATTGGAATACTTATCATGCCCATTACACTGAAGGCCTTCGGCATCATCTTAGTTAAAGGCGACATGTGATCGAACCGCAACTTAAAATCAGGTCTGCTTTGTTTTTTCATCGCCTCAATGTTCAGTTGCATCGACTGGATGTTGTAATCCATTTTCTTGATGTCGTTTCTGGCCATTGCCAAACTACCGGTATCAATAGCGGTGGCTTGTACAAATTTTGGCTGATACGTGGTATCAATGGTGATGTCGGCATTACCGGGTTGATTCATTAAACTGTTTAGCCAGGCTCTGGATTTAGCGATATCGCCTTCCTGCATACGGATCATATTTTTGTTTTCTTCCAGTTTTGCAGTGGTTTTGTATACGCTACCCAATTTGGATTGATTGAATGGATACCTGATCTCTTCGATCTTTTTCATGGTTTCCATAATCTTCTCGTTCTTCTGCAATACCTCTATTTTTTGCGTTGCAACCAACCAGCCAAAATACAGGCGCTTTGCTTGTGTTTTGTATTCGTTTAAGGTAACACCGCGAGTTTCGTTCTCGGCCTTACCTTTCGATTCGATATAGCGTTTGTTGGCATTTAGCTTAGCCATGTTTGGAATATCCTGCTCCAACTGGATCATTACAGATCCTTTATCCCTATCGTCCATAAGCATCTGTCCCGGATATGGGGTCATAAACGTACCCACACCAACCATTGGTGCCATCCATGCTGTTGCTGCTTTTGCAGTATGTTTATAGCTCTCGGCCTTTAAACCATACGATTGCAATAGCAGGTTGTTTTTATCTATACGGTGCAAAATCGTATCTAACGATAGCACCTCTTTTTGTTGTGCTGTTGCATAAAATGGCAGCAACAACAATATCCATGTTAATTTCTTAATGATGTACATCGTGAACCTCCAATTTTCCATATTTCCTCAATTCATATTCTTTGGACATTAAAAAGATGAGTGGCGTAACCAGCAAGATGTGTGTAGATGAGGTTAATACCCCGCCTATCATAGGCAACACTATTGGCTGCATTACATCAACTCCTACTCCACTGGCCCATAGTACCGGCACCAGTCCGAATAGCGACACACAAACTGTCATCAGTTTTGGTCTTAACCTTTTTGCTGCTCCGTGAATTACATACTCCCTAAGGTCTTCTTTAGTAATTGTTTCGCTTGAATTCCCTTTTAGTTTGATCAGTTGCTGCATACCATCATTGAGGTAGATGACCATCACAATTCCGGTTTCTACAGCAATCCCGAACAAGGCAATGAAACCTACGGCTACTCCGACTGAGAGGTTAACTCCCCAGAAATAAATCATGTAAGCTCCACCTATTAAGGCAAAAGGAACAGTGATGAGACTTAAAAAAGCCTCTCTGATAGAGCGAAATGCAAAGTATAATGAGAAAAATATGATTACTAAAACCACCGGAGCAATCCACATTAGGGTTTGCTTACCTCTAATCAGGTTTTCGTACTGACCACTCCATTCCAGGAAATACCCTTCAGGAAGTACGCCTTTCTCTTTATTCAATTTCTCCATTGCATCCTTAACCGTGCTTCCCAAATCTCTATCGCGCACGTTAAACATTACAGCGCCACGTAGAATCGCATTGTCAGAGCTAATCATTGGCGGTCCGTCTTCAAACTTTACATCAGCAACTACTGATAAAGGAACCTCACCAAATGAAGCCGATTGAATAGGGATTCTTTGAATACGCTCTACACTGTTGCGGTATTCCTGAGCCAAACGTACGCTTATAGAAAAGCGCTGTCTACCCTCAATGGTATTGCCAATGGTTGCACCGCCTAAGGCGCTTTCTACAACCTGATTAACATCGTCTACATTTAAACCATACCTGGCTAATTCTTCTCTTTTTACATCAATAGATAGGTATTTACCACCTGTAATAGGCTCTACAAATAGATCACTTACGCCAGGTGTGCCTTCTAGTGCTGCTTTTACTTTTTCTGATACTGAGGCAATGGTATCCAGGTTTTGTCCGAAAACTTTTATCCCTACATCGGTACGAATACCTGTGGCCAACATGTTAATTCTGTTGATGATCGGTTGTGTCCACCCGTTTACTACACCCGGAATTTGAAGCTTGGCATCAAGCTCTGTTACAATGTCTTTTTTGGTGATCCCTTTTCTCCATTCGCTTTTCGGCTTCAGGGTAATGATGGTTTCGATCATACTGATCGGCGAGTTATCTGTAGCGGTATTTGCTCTACCTGCTTTTCCTAACACCTTATCTACCTCGGGTACCGATTTAATAATCTTGTCCTGCACCTGTAATATCCTTTTTGCTTCTGCATTAGAAACATCGGGCAAGGTTACAGGCATAAACAGAATGCTCTGCTCATCTAATGGAGGTATAAACTCTGTACCTAGGTTTTTAAGCAAGGGTATGGTTATTAACAACGCGATGATGTTAATGGCGATTGTTGTTTTTCTCCATTTCAATACCGTTCTTATGATTGGTTCATACACCTTTTCTAGTATCCTGTTTACAGGATTTGCATTATCAGGTCTGAATTTCCCTTTCATAAAGAAAGAGATAAGTACCGGGGCTAGTGTAATCACCAACAAAGCATCAACAATCATAATGAATGTTTTGGTGTAAGCCAGTGGGTGAAACAATTTACCCTCTTGCCCGGTTAACATAAATACCGGTAAAAAAGAGGTAATGATAATTACCGTTGCAAAGAACACGCCTCTTGATACCTGTTTGCTGGATTTAGTGATCACCGCTAGGCGATCTTCTTCGCTAATCCAATCCGGAGATTTGCGAAATATATTTTTAAACCAGTTCATCATGATGTTGTCGTTTTATTTTGATCCTTTTCCCATTCCTCATATCGCTCTGCCAAATGCTTGTAAGCATTCTCACTCATGATAATTCCATTGTCTACAATTACCCCGATGGCCAGCGCAATACCGGTTAGCGACATAATGTTTGATGAAATATCGAAGGCATTGAGCAGGATAAAACTTGCTGCAATGGTAATAGGGATTTGTATAATGATACTTAATGCGCTGCGCCAGTGAAATAGGAACACGAATACAATTAGGGAGACTACGATCATCTCCTCAATCAGGGTGTTTTTTATAGAGTCGACAGATTCTTTAATCAGTTCTCCTCTATCGTAAACAATATCAAATTTTACACCTTTAGGCAGTCCTTTTGATACTTCCTTCATCTTTTCTTTTACACGATCGATTACTTCTGCCGCGTTTTCTCCGTAGCGCATAACCACGATACCACCAGCGCGTTCTCCCTTACCATCCTGATCGAATATGCCCAGCCTGGTTTCTCCTGTCATTTGAACAGTGGCCAGATCGGATACCTTTATCGGTGTACCATTCTGATTCTTTACAGGGATGTTAGAAATTTCTTCTATTGATTTTAGATAGCCTGAGGTTTTAATGATATACCCCATGTCGCTCATCTCGAACTTTCGCCCGCCCGATTCGTTATTGTTACTCCTAACCGCAGCAATCACCTGTGGCACACTAAGTTTATAATACAACAACTTGTTTGGATCTATTGAGATTTGGTATTGTTTCTGAAATCCGCCAAATGAAGCGATCTCACTCACTCCGGGAACTGTTTGCAAGGCAAACTTTACATACCAATCCTGTATTGCCCGTTGCTCTCCCAAGTCCATTTCAGGAGCATCTAGTGTATACCACAATACGTGGCCTACTCCTGTTCCATCTGGACCTAGTTGCGGAGATACCCCTTCAGGCAGGGTTCTGGATATGGTACTTATGCGCTCCAAAACACGTTCTCTGGCCCAATATACATCTACATCATCTTCAAAAATTACGTAAATAAAACTCATCCCAAACATGGAAGAACCTCTTACATACTTAATTTTAGGGATACCTTGCAGGTTGGTTACCAGCGGATAAGTTACCTGATCTTCTATCAATTGTGGCGATCTGCCCATCCATTCTGTAAATACAATCACCTGATTTTCTGAAAGATCAGGGATTGCATCTATGGGATTCTTTTGTACGGAGAAAACTCCCCATATAAATAACCCGGCAGAAAGTACCAGCACAATAAATCTATTGCGCATCGACCATTCTATAATTTTATGTACCATTTATAATAACCCTCTTTCTTTTAGTTATTTTTTGTCTATACTGCTTTTATCGTATTGGCAGCATGAAGGTAGTTTGCTATAGTTTTCGTCTTTGGCTTTTACCTTTTGGGTATCGTGCCCTACAGCGGCAATTTTTTGTTGAATAGTTTCGTTTGAGATCTTTTTACTATCATAGTTTACTGTTAATACTTTCGATTTCACATCCCATACAGCAGTTTTAACACCTTCAACTTTTAGAGCAGTTTCGATGCGTTTTTTACACATTCCACAGTTTCCTGATACGTTGATTTTTTCAGTTTTAGATTGTGCAAATACAGCACTACCAAGGAAAGTCAAGCCGACTACCAAAAGAGATCTTAATGAGTTCATCTTAATAAGTTTTAAAGAAAATGGAATAAATAAAATTTGGGGTTACAGCAATGTTGTAACCAGGGCACGAATGTGCCAGGCATTGGAAAAGAAAGAGGGTATTATATTCTGTAGGTACAGTTTTTTAGGTAGACAGGCAATGCTTGTCCATCGGGTGGAGCATTGCTTAATGCTTCCCTTACTATTTTTACAGGCACTGGCGCCTGATAATTAACGAATAATTCTGGTAATATAATTGCCGTAGATGGCTGATCGAATTTATAAACCGTTTGGTTTACTTTCTGAGAACTCTCGACCTTTACTTGTTGCTTAACATCTTTACAGCATGATTTCTTTTTAGATTCTGCCATAGGCATTTTACAGAAGTCACATAGCTTGCCAGATTTTTTTGCCATGCTCCAGCTTACCAGCTTGTCCATGCAATAATGAAAGTGCACAGCTGCCCCACTGGATACACCCAGATAGAAAATGGCAAGTATGGTAAGCAGTGTTCTTTTCATTATGGGTCAAAGATTGAAAAAAGAACGGAAAAACATTTATATAATTCCGTTCTTTTTTTATATCATGATTTAGTTACAATGTGTTTTATACTTTATCTACTACAGATAATTGCTCAATACACTTCACTAAACTGTCTCTCCAGTAAGGAACTTCAATTCCGAAAGTTGTTTTGATTTTAGTTTTATCCATTACGGAGAACTTAGGTCGGGTAGCTTTTGTTGGATATGCAGAAGTAGGAATTGGATTAACTTTTACCTGTGTATTACTGATATCGAAGATACCTTTTGCAAAATCAAACCACGAGATAGATCCTTCATTGCTGTAATGATATGCCCCATATTCTGTTTTACCCGAAGCAATAACATCAAGAATTGCACCTGCCAAATCGATAGCATAAGTTGGTGAACCAATCTGATCAGCTATGATGCTCAATTCATCACGATCTGCTCCAAGTTTCAACATGGTTTTTACGAAGTTATTAGCGTATTCTGAATACAACCAACTTGTGCGAATGATGTAATGCTCATTAAGGTTCTCAATAATATCCATTTCACCTTCGAGCTTAGTTAAACCATATATATTTATTGGTTTAGCTACATCATCTTCTTTTAATAATTCAGGAATAGCTCCTTCAAAAACAAAGTCTGTAGAAACATGAACTAGTTTAGCGTCAAATTCTTTGCATAGTAAAGCGATATTTAAAGCCCCTTGCTTGTTAATCAATCTGCAAAGATCAACATCATCTTCAGCTTTGTCGACAGCAGTATAAGCAGCACAATTAATTACATATGCAGGTTTTTTCGCAGCGAATAAAGCCCTTAGTTTGTCAACATCAAGGATGTTTGCGGTGCTTTCGTCGGGAAAGTCTAATGTATTGATATTTCTCTTTGAGGCAACTGCTTTTAAACATTGTCCCAGTTGGCCGGATGCTCCTAATACTAGCGTTTTCAATATAAATTGAGTTAGGTGATTATCTACTTAAAAAGGTTAATTAATTAATATGCTTTCCAAAAATAGAATAAAAACAGAAGAATGTCTTACTTTCGACAGCGTTTATAGCGTAAAAAGAATAGCCCTTAACCAATGATCAAAGCATTCCTAAACTCCTTTCAGATATTAACACCTGCGGAGATCGAGCAGTTTGAAAAACTCCTGACCATTAGGCATCTTAAAAAAGGGAGCTTTTTCATCAGCGAAGGAAAGTACAGTAAAGAAGTAGCCTTCATTAATTCAGGAATACTAAGATCATTTTTCACTCCTGAATCTGGAGAAGAAATCACCTACTGCATCACCTTTCCTAAAGCGCTGATGGCAGCTTATTCTGCATTAATTACCGGAATGCCAACAATGGAGAACATACAGGTTGTAGCAGACGTAGAGTTACTCATCATTCAGAAACACGATATAGATAGACTGCAGGAAACCAGCCATAATTGGGTTCATTTCTTTAAAATCATAGCAGAACAACAGTATCTTGAGCTGGAAAAAAGGCTCTTCTTGTTCCAAAAAGAGAAAGCAAAAAAGAGATACATAGACTTGCTGGAAAATCAGCCTAATTACATCCAACAAATCCCTCTACAGTTCCTTGCCTCCTACCTCGGCATTACTCCTCGTCACCTAAGTCGCTTAAGAAGAGAAATCCATTTATAGACAAATGTCCTGTAGTCAGTGATAAGCTGATTATACCTTTGCGCTGATAAGCAAATCAGGACAATTATGGAGACTCTTATAAACAAGAAAAATATATTAATTATTAATGGGCATCCTAACAAGGATAGCTTTAATTATGCCCTGGCTAATGCTTACAAAGAAGCCGCCATAAAATCCGGCGCATTGGTAACAGAAATTAATATTGTCGATCTAAATTTTAACCCTAACCTACAATATGGATATTCGAATCGTATGGAATTGGAACCGGATCTGCTGTATAGTCTGGGAAAAATAAAGCAGGCTGACCACCTGGTATGGGTACATCCTGTTTGGTGGGGAGGCTATCCTGCTATTATGAAAGGTTTCATTGACCGATTATTCCTTCCTGGGCTAACCTATAAATACAAAGAGAATTCACTGTGGTGGGATAAGCTATTGACTGGAAAAACAGCGAGAATTATTACCACTATTGACCAGCCCGCCTGGTATTACAGATGGATTTACGGGAACCCAAGTATCAATCAACTAAAAAAAAGCACACTGGAATTCTGCGGAATAAAACCAGTAAAAGTTATCACAATAGGCATCATCAAAACAGCTAGTCCGATAAAAAGATCATCATGGCTAAATAAAGTCAATAAACTAGGTCATAAACATATTTAATCTCTTGTACCAGACTCCCATTCCCCGTCGATCATCGAATATAAAACCAGATCTAAGAATTTTCCATTCACTTTCTCAGCTTGCCTTAGAACACCTTCGACTTGGAACCCTAGTTTTTTGGGTATTGCCTGGCTTTTCAAATTCAGAGTTGCTGCTTTGATTTCGATGCGATGCAATCCCAACTCCTTAAAACCATAATTAATCAATGCTTTACAAGAGCGTATCATAATCCCATTACCCTGGGCGCTTTCTGTAAGCCAGTAACCTATTGCAGCATTTTCATTAAAAAAATTCAAATAGTGCAGCCCAATCCTGCCAACGGCTTGTTCATTAAATATGACAACGAAACTCACCTCCATTCGCTGTTGATAAAACAGCTCGCAGTTTTTGATATAAGCTATAAAATCCTGTACAGACTGCATATTAGGCACCCAGGGCAAAAACTCAGACAGTTGCTGTCTACTACTATTTAAAGCTTGAAATAAACCTTCTGCATGTTTTTCAGCTGTTAGCTCCAGTCTGAGATTTTGATCGATAGTTATTACCATTTCTACTATGCTTAATACCAGTAGTAAAATTATCTATTTTAATATGGTAATCTCCAAAAAATGGGATTTATTTTGGGGGATTTATGTGTTGAATTACTCCATCAAGCATAACGGATAGCTTTTTAGCACCAAACCTATTTAAATGATCAGCATCATGGAAATCTGAAATACCAAACGAGTTATCTTTTAATAAGTTTACATAAGTCACGTTATTACGATGGGCAGCTAAATCTGCCATCAGATGGGTTGTTTGGTTCAGTTGCTTTGCATCAAGGTGTTCAAAATATGTTTTATAAGCGGGCGGAGTATAAAACAGCACTTGTATCTTTCTTTGTTTGGCGAAACTAATAATGCGTTCTAAAACAGCTTTATTCTTTGTAAAATATTCTTCATTTATTCCTGTATGTCTTTTGGCAGCAATAGTTCCGCTATTAAGGAAATCAGTTTTAGCCATCACCGTTTTGTGTTCTCCCCATCCCAAATAAGAAGAAGTAAGGAGGCTATTTCTCTTAATATAGTACAAATACAATTTGTCCATATTCTGCTCAAACCGGCTGAATATTTCAAAGTGACTAAAAACATCATCTGTTGCCTTAATTCCGCAATAGATTTCATAATTTTTTAATCTCCAGCTTTCATCATTATGCCTCAAGGAGCTGTATAAACTAAAATAAGAAATAGGTACAACAATGAATTTTAAATTCTTCCAGTTTGTATCGTATTTTTCGAGGATGTCATCATCTATATCAAGTGATTGCGAAACATAAGCTGCATTGAAAGATTTCTCTTTAACAACGGCTGGGTTAATTCCATAAAAAGCATGAGAACTCCCTAGAAATAAAACAGCTATCTCACTTGTGTGCACTTTTAAATAGTTACTCTTAAGTTCATAATCATTTGGAATATGACGAAGGAGAAGTTCTGCAGAGATTCCAAGAACCAGTATTGGAAGCAGAAATAGAAAGGTGGATTTCAGGAACTGTTTCATATTAAAACTGGAAATAAATGAATTGTTGTTTTTCGCCGGCAAACCAAACAATTGCCAGCACCAAAGTATAATAAAAGGCCCACCTAACCGGTTTAGGAAAGTTAAACCCTAAATTAGCAATAGCATACTCCTGTGTCCTACCCCTCCATTCTATCAGTATAAATACTGCAATCAGCAATATGATAGTTCTGGGAAATATTTGAGGTTTGCTGAAGGCCGAAGTAGAAAACATACCTCCAAGATATTCAAAGGCATGATGAAGGTCTTTTGCTCTAAAAAACACCCAGGCAATCACAGTTAGGCTAAAGGTTACACCCATAGATATAATCTCCCTTAAATTCGGAAAAACCCTTCCCTGAGCTACAACGTCAAGGTTTCTCCTATTTGTTTCAAAGAAAATCGAGGGCATTATGTATAAGGCATTTAAAAGTCCCCAGACAATAAAAGTCCAGTTAGCTCCATGCCAGAAACCACTAACCAAAAATATGATAAATGTATTTCTTACCTTTTTCAAGATACTCCCCGTACTTCCACCCAAAGGAATGTATAAGTAATCCCTGAACCAGCTCGATAGAGAGATATGCCATCGACGCCAGAACTCCGCAATGTCTCTTGAAAAATAAGGGAAAGCAAAGTTTTTCAGCAGATCAATACCAAAAAGACGAGCTGTTCCTAATGCAATATCAGAGTAACCGGAAAAGTCGCAATAAATCTGGAAGGTAAAAAATAAAGCACCCAATATTAAAGTGCTTCCATTGTATTCAGATGAATTGTTAAATATCATATTGGCATATTCTGCACAACTATCTGCAATAACAATCTTTTTAAACAGCCCCCATAAAATTTGCCTTAATCCATCTACCGCTTTTGAAACATCAAAAGTCCTTTCTCTTTTTATTTGCGGCAAAAGATGTGTAGCCCTTTCTATCGGCCCGGCAACAAGTAATGGAAAGAAACTTACAAAGAGTGAATAATCTATAAAGTTGCGTTCTTCCTTTATCCTATTTTTATAAATATCTATGATGTAAGATAGGCCGTGAAAAGTATAGAAGGAAATTCCGACTGGCAGCAATACATTTAAAGTGAGAAAACTTGGCTTAAAACCCAATAAGGAAATGCCATCAGCGAAAGAAGCTACAAAAAAATTGAAATATTTAAAGACCGCCAAAAAGCCTAGGTTTATACTTATACTTAACCAGAGCCAAAAAAGCCTCACCTTTTTGCTGCTGGCTTCACTTATTTTTATTCCAGAATAATAGTCTAATAAGGTTGAGAAAATCAATAGAAATAAGAACCTGTAGTCCCAACAGCCATAAAAGAAATAGCTGGAAGCTAACAATAATCTATTTTGAAGTTTGAGGTTGCCTTTTGTTGCAAACCAATACAGTAGAAAAACTACCGGTAAAAATATGGCGAAACTTAAAGAGTTAAATAACATGCCTCAAGAAGCATTAGAGCTATAGATAAATGTAATAATTTCCTTATTCTATATGTGTGGTATAAATTGCACAATCGAATCAGGCCCTATTTTTCTCCATAGAACCCCTCCGCAATAGGTTGCCATTTCTGATATAGGGACTTAACTATTATTAGTTCGCTCCCAAACGGCTTAACCGCAGATAGCTCCCCCGGGGTATTTGCCCAATCAGCTTCCCATTTAGAAATCATTTTATAAAATTCATTTACTTCGTTTGCAGGTCTATTAAATCGATGATTAATATTGACTTCCTTATATCTGGATGCTGAATCTTTTTTTATTTCTTTACCCAAAAAATCAATAAACATTTCCCATCTGGGTTGATAGAAACCGCTTACCAATCCATTCCATTGGCGAGCAGAGTAATCATATTGGATAGCGTTAGGATCATACGGTCCCCAAATGGTAACAAGGCCTCTGGCATTTTTCTCATATAGATTCTTTTCTTCATTGTTACTCCCAATTGCCCTGGCGTCGGCAATCCATTTACCTAATAAAAATTCCTTTCGGGTTCCCAACAGCTTATCAAAATCTTGCATTAAATTCAGGAATAATGCACTCGATTGATTAAAATCATTAACATTACTTATCTCATAAGCCCTAGCCATCCTTTTTTGAAGTGGAATTGCAAGGTCAGCCAAACATTGGCGCATCAAATCTACAAGGTCATACTTATAGGTCTCTTTTTGTTGAATATCGGGAGATGCCTTCAACAACATAGCAGAAGCCTGCCACAGACTTGCAAAACGATAATTCTTTTCACTATTAAGTGCCCCATTCGGAGATGCTCCATTGATTTTTAAAGCCGGCCTTGCACATATTGCCGATTCCATAAAAGTTTCGACTCCATGTTTGCCATATACGGTATTTAATAAGGTATCCCATACCACTATTGTAGCCTGATCTAGTTTTCCATATCTGGATTTCAGGTAATCATATAGCCAGACTTTTGTATTGGGCTTCTCTCTATGCCAAGCCATTTCACTTACTGCTTCATAGATCACAGGGTTATGTTCTATAGCTTCAGGGAACATACCAATCCCTTTAAAAGATTTACTTTGTTCAGGTTTATTAAGTAATGCAGGATAACGGGCCAATACGGCATCAAGATCTCCTCCCATGGCTGTATTACCTCCAAAGTTGTGGATAATTCCTGCAACCCATGGTCTACCCCAAAATGCATCACTTCCTTTCCATCTTTGTGTATTAAGATCCAACATCAAAATTTTGTCTTGAGGTATTGCCTCAACTATTGGCTTACGCATACTCCAGGTTTGCATAGCAATAACAGCTTTTGGATCTACTGAAGCTGTAGCCTTGTAAATAGCCTGACCTACTGAAGAAAGATAATCATCACCTTTTACAGGTGGCTCTCCCTCATGAAAGGGATCCGCAGCATAAATATGGTCGGTACCAAAAAGCTTAGTTTGTTCTTCAAGAAAAGTTTTGGACATCCGGGCAAATAAAGGATCTAGAGGATCTAGTTGTGCTGTTTCTTCTCCAACAAAAAACCATACCGGTTTTTTAAGAATTTTTGCAGTTGGCTGTTTTTCTATTAGTTTAATAGGAACGTAACCTGTGAAGCCTTGTAAAATTGGTTTCATTCCAAGTTCGCGTTCCCGTTGTAAGATCTTCTTGCCCAATACAATACTACGCTCAATCCATTTCTGAGGCAACGGGCCATAAATTCCTTCTATATTTGTCATCCACTGCCAGGCCTGATAAGCAGGTCCAACTAAAAAAGAGCGAATTTCATCATCATTCATTCCGTACTGTCTCAAAGTCTGCTGCCATACGGCCTCCTGACCAGTAATTGCCAATGGCATATTCACTCCATGCAAGGCCATCCAATCGATTTCCTTTTCCCAGCGTTTCCAATCCCACCAAACCATAGAATAATTAAATGTGCAATAGTTCAGGTAGGCTCTATCTCTATATGGAGATGAAACCCTTACCTTCTTTTGTATTAAAGGTAGTTTTATCGGTAGATCCATGTTATCTCCACACCAGCTTTGTTGTACATGACAATAGTATTTCATGTACCAATTGAGAGCTGATCCTATGGACACCGGATTGTTCCCTCTTAATATGATTTTCCCTTGTATACTCTCCAATTCGAAAACATCATTTCTTTTATCGGTTTGAATAAAACTAATATGGATTTGGTTGTAATGATTTGGCAACACCCTTTTTATCAATGCTCTTGTAGCTTCTATTGGCTTTAGCGTTTTTTTATGCAAAGCAGAAATTGCTCGAGTAGAAAGGCTACAACACCACATCAATACTGCGATGATACAAGTGATTTTTTTAATCATATATTTTCTTTTATGAAGTCCTACTTATTCTACCTGCACCCATGTATAGCTTTTGGGGTTTAGTGTTATTGTATAGTTGATCTCGTAATTCCGATCAAGCTTGTAGATTTTTGCTGGTCCGTATTTCTCCTTTAGTCTTGCAACATTTGTAAGTCCGGTATAGTATAAAGGGATTTTAATTGATCTTGTAATTTTCTCTTCCAGTGGATTATAAAGCATCAGCATACCTTTTGTTTTTAGCTTTGGGTTAACATGCAATAAACCATCCCAATCTCTTCCATCGGCTCTACGAAGATGAATCATATCCGAATTCAGTATGTTACGGAATTCTTTATACCAATTTATTACGCCTATTACTGTTTGTCTGGTAGCCTCTGTATCATACAATCTCGGCCCGCGATAACAAGCCTGAACACCTGCTCCATAATACTGCATCATTAACTGTTCATAATCTTTCAAATGTTGATTTAGTGGCTCAAGCACAGCTTCTGGGCCTCCGCCTTGATAAACCGTTAACGGAACAAAGCCCCAGCTCATAGAACCCGTTTTCTCCCAGGTGCCATCAAAAATATTTTGACGGTTAAGGATCATTTGGTTTTCTCTTGGCAGTGAGAAGTTTACTTCTCTATATCCTATACCAATCTTATTGGTTCCATCCAAAAAATACCAGTCTGGAGCATTAATATAGACTCCTCTTTCACTTAGCCAGTGATATAGCTCTTTTTGAATCTCCATCTGTCTCCATTGTGAATCTTCCAATCCTTTATGACCAGGATGCGTTGTTGATGCACAAACATCACCTGGATATGGCCCATCGTTTTCCCATATATCAAAACCGGTCTTAGCATAAAATGTCTTGATTTTATCTCTGAACCCAAGTCCCCATTTACTTCCAAAACATGGGGCATTGCCAAAAAAAGCACCACCGGGTTTTCCAGTCTTTGGATCAATTACATCATCTTCATCGCTAATCTTTCTGGAACTAAAAAGAGTATAGCTACCAATAGAGACCTTCTTTTGGTGAGCATAATCAGCTATCTTCCTCCATTTTTCGATATTGGCTTTGGTGGTATCTTCTGTATTACAATGACTTCCAAAACTCAGAATAAGTGCTTCGTAACCCGTTGCTGCACATTGATCTATTGCCGTTTTAACCTGTTCATCGTTGCGGCTTACCAAGTGCATAAAAATAGGGTTGCTGTTAGTCCATGGTGCAACTGTCTGATACATTTTGCGGATCGTTAATCCCCTTCTTTCACGATCATAACTATCCATAAGTAGTTCATGAGTTCTTACAGAATTGAAGCTTTCACCTGGCTTTATCTCTATACCCGGAGCTTTATCGGGATAAATCTCCAATAAACAGGGTGTTTGGTAATCATAATTAACTTGAGATGTATATGCAGCATCTACTTTCCAGTGTGTTGTTTGATCACTAAGATCATAGCGCATTGCATTGTTAAAAGCATAGTTTGTTTCAAAATATATTCCTTGCGGTTTTGCCATTTGTTCAGGTTTTCCAACAACCGCACTCTGCTCTTCTACCATTCCCAAAATCTCGCTTATCACACGATCAATCTTAAATACATTTTTCCCGGTATTTTTAATAGTTAACGATTTTACAATCAATGGAACGCCATCGTACAGCTCATAGTTCACTACAACTTCTAGCCCCGACAACTCGGTAGCCCCAGCATGGTAATAAAAAGAAAGTTTTTTCCCACTCGGACTCTTCCCATTGCTTGTCCAAAACTTATTTTCCCATTTGATCAGAGGCTTTATAGTGTCCAATTCAAATTTTTCAAATTGGAAATCATTCTTATCAATTGTCAACTTGTTAAGCCATTCAGTTCTTAAATATGCATTCTCTTTTTGCCCATACAAGCCTCCAACGTTATAATCTTTTCCATTAATCGTTAATCGTGCCTCGGGTTTTATTGATCTTAATAATTGCTGGCCATTAGCTAGATTAACGTAGTCTATGCAGGCTACATTCGGTTTAATTTTAAATACCCTACGTACCAGGCCATTGTTAAGCACAATATCTTCGCTAGATTTACTAATCTTTGCTTTGTAGGCAGCAGAATTCAACAACCAGTCCGATTTTTGCATGTTTTGTCCCAAAACAGGAAACCAGATACTTAAAATAAAAATTCCAACAATAATTAAGTGTTTCATCTATTCTTAAATAATTTTTAAAAACAGGCGCACTATACCGTGCGCCCGCAACTAACCAATGCGCTTATTATCACAACCTAAATGATGCGCTCTGTTAACAAGTACCCTATCCTATAACAATGACTCAAAAAATTTGATAATTTATATCAACACCAAGACCATCTATCTTCTAAGCTCTGATAGAGAGATATTTACTTTAAATAAAAGTTTGATCCTTGACTAGCGATTATTCTAATGTTGGATTGAAAGTTCCACCATCCCAGCCGATATTCTGAAGCAGATTGGGGTTCTTATCAATCTCACCTTTATCAATTGGAAAGAAATAATAGGTATTTGGGGTTGACATTATATTGGTACCATTACCCAAAAGAGGCAACACTTTGTAAGTAAAATCTTCTGGTTTAAGCAGATACACCCCACCATCAGTTGGGTTTTTGCCTTCTTTCAAGGTTGCTAGTAAACCATTCTTACTCATTCCATTTATTTCGTTTAAGCTTCTTGTCCTCCGCAAATCATTAAAGCGCTTACCCTCAAAAATAAATTCAATTCTACGCTCTCTGTATATTGCCTTTCTCATATCATCTCTACTTAAGCTAGCTCCTAGGCCATAACGGTTATCAACTCCAGAATCAATACCCGCCCGTTTACGAATACGAACCAATACATCTAATGCTTCATTAGTGTTTCCTGTTTCATTTGCTGCTTCTGCAAAATTTAATAAAACCTCTGCATAGCGAAGTTCTATCCAATCTGTTTCATTATTGGTTACCTCAGTTTGTGATAAAGTTGGATCCATTCCTTTTAGAGGATAAAACCCAGTCCTTGGGTAATTTTGTCCGGGGCCAAATATATCATCCTGATGAGCGATACCCGCAGCGGTGTATTGTTTGCGGCCAGCCTTACCACTTAATTCATATGTAGCCCCATTGTATACAACAGAAGCATAAAATCTTGGATCACGATTTTCCCAATAAGTTTGCAAATTGTAAGTATAAGTTGGGGAAAATCCAGGCGGAAAGCCATCCTTCATTGGATATGCTTCAATCATTTCCCATATCGGCTGATCTCCACCTGTCGAATTTTTAGATTCACTTAATGGCCTACAATTATCTTCTTGCCTTCCGTTAGTTTTATTGGGCTTTTTATATATTACACTGAAGATAGCTTCCTTATTTCCTTTGTTATTTTTACTCCAAATCCCTGCATAATCTGGATTTAAGTCATACCCTAGGGCTGCTAACTGATCCTTTGCCTGTTTATTTGCCTCATAGGCTTTTGCCCAATCTGTATTGCCATATGGGTTAGCCGGATGGAACTGCGGACTTGCCTTATAAAGTAAAACCCTACCTAAGTAAGCCATTACAGTAGCTTTATCTATTTTGCCTCTATTACTTCCAGTATATTTATCAGGCAACAATGCTGCAGCTTTTTGAAGATCTGATTCTATAAAATCAAAACACTCTTTGGTTGAATTTCTTTTAACCATAAGATCATCATTTATCTCCTGTGGCTTATCTATAATTGGCACCCCACCATGATAAATAATTGTATTAAAGTACAAAAATGCTCTCATAAAGTACGCTTGGCCTTTAATAGGATCCTTGACGGGGGCTGTTAAGCCCCCCTTATCTATTTCACTCAGCAAAATATTTACATTCCTTATTGTTACATAGGGCCAGATTTTAAATAAATCACTATTCGTAGTCACAGCATCAACGCCAAGATTACCAAATAATTCATCAGCATTGCTACCATTGTTAACTGGCCATCCAACAAATACTTTGATATATACATTTGTTAAATAGGCCTGTGCCAATTGTGGATCATTCCATACTTTTTTTGGATCAAACGCTGAAACATTTTCTATATCAAGAATTCTCTTACATCCCAACAAGGATATTAGAAAAATTAGAAAACACCCTTTATAGCTTATTTTTTTCATGCTCAGTGTATTAAAAGACAATATTTAATCCTCCTGTAAATGTTTTCATAATTGGATATGAGTCAAGGGCCAATTGCTCCGGATCATATTCTTTAAAGGCACTTAATGTAAGTAGGTTCGTTCCTGTAAAAAATACTTGGGCCTGCTTAATTCCAATTTTGTTGATCCATTTTTCAGGAAGACCGTAAGAAATATTAACATTTTTCAACCTCAGATAAGCACCATTTCTAATCCAAAAAGATGAAGGAGCATAACCTAATTCTTCATATCCCCAATCAACAATTTTAGGGTATTTACCATTTGGGTTTTCTGTTGACCAAGCATCTACCCAGAGACCAAAATATGGCCTATCAAACTGAAATACTCCGCCTTCAACAGTATTTAAAGTAGAAACTATTTTATCATAAGTGCTCACACCCTGCAATAGGATATCAACTTTAATTGCTTTCCAGTCAACCGATAAATTTATTCCATAATTGATACGGGGGATTTGATTAGTTGAGAGATAGGCTTCATCGTTCACATCAATTTTACCATCAGGTCCTTCAACATAATTCGCCCCGCGGATGTCTTTAAATAACAATGCACCAATCATAGGGTCTCTGCCAAATTGTTTAAAACCTCTGGCTTTAAGTTCATCAACAACATTTTGATCTCTAATAATTCCTTCAGAAATATAACCTTTCACTCTATTAGTTGGCTGTCCAATCCAGCTTCGCCATGTTCCCTTTATACCCGCAGGCTCATCAAAAGTCACCCATTTATCCTTAGCATAACCTATGTTTGCACCCATTGAATAAGAGATCTCTCCAACCTTATTGTGATATTGCAAACTGAATTCTAAACCGCTCACATCTTTTTTAGCATAGTTGACTTGTGGTAAAATAGCGCCAAAAGTACCTGGTAATGTTTGTGTTTTTTTTTGAAAAATATCTGATATTCTACGTTTAAAATAATCAAATTCACCATTTAACTTCCCATTAAACAAACCAAAGTCAAGTCCTAAATCATAAGAACTTGCTTTTTCCCAGGTAATGTCTGGGTTAGGAAATGTTCCGGGAGTTATCCCAAGTTGGTAATTGTCTCCAAACATATATGAACCCGCTGGATCGTAATTATTTTGCCATTGATAAGCAGGAATGCTACCATCGGTAGTACCGTCATTACCTGTTGTACCGTAAGACCCCCTTAATTTTAGTTCATTAATAAAATCTATGTTAAAGAACTTTTCTTTTGAGATGCGCCATGCTGCTGATGCTGATGGAAAAAAACCGAAACGATTACCAGGCTCAAATATGTAAGATCCATCTTCTCTAAAAGAAAATTCGGCAATATACCTTGAATCATATTCATAATGTATTCTTCCAATCCACCCCAGCCTTGCATTAGCGCCTTCACTGCCACTAAAATACCTATCAGAAGCATCCTGCGAAGTGTTAAATATCTGATCTATACTACTTGACAAGAGCCTCCCCGCTGAACCAGTTAATACTTTTGAATTACCCTCGCTTTGCTCGTATATCAAATTAGCCGAGATATCATTCTCTCCGAAGGATCTATTGTAATTCAAAAACCAGTTTAATTGATATGAATTTACAAAATTTACATCTTCGCTAATTTTTTCTAAATCCTGACTCAAATTATGAATATTGGGATTGGCAAGATCTAGACCTATAGGCAAATAACCCCTGGTACTTACCCCATCGCTTTTAAATTTAATAGGATATGAAGTATTAAATTTGATAAAAGACTTACTATTTTTAGTGTTAATACTATAATTAGCCATAACACTTGTACTTAAACCCTCAATAAACGGAATTTTTAGATCAACATTTAAAATGCCATTCAGCGTATTGTAAACTATTTTGCGATAGCCGGTATTATAGATAGTTTCTACTGGATTCCAACCACCGCTCCCGATTGCGGGGAATCCTTCCGAATCCAATCTATCAGTGGGGGTCCCGTCTAGCTTAGTATAAAATGGAAAAAGTCTCGACCAATTGAAAGTGGTTCTATAAAAATCTTGAACGGTTTGACTTTCTTCAGAATCATAAGGCCAATAAAAGCGATCAAGGGCACGTTTGTAACCGCTCAGATTCAATCCTATTTTTAAATTCTTAGAAATGTTTGTTTCTACTTTACTTCTAAAATTATATCTATTATAATCGGTATTTTTAAAGGAACCATTTGCTTTGTTAAAACCTGCAAGCATAAAATACTTGACATCTTTACTTCCCCCAGAAACGGTTAAACTATATTGGTGAGCGATTGGATTCTGCCATATATAATCCATCAATTCGTACGATCTGTCTTTGTAATAGTCAAAAGCTGCTTGTCCATAAGGCAACGTACCAATTGGTTGTCCCGCTATTTCTTGCTTATGCTTGTACTGATTATTTTTATATATCAATTCATCTGTTGCCGTATATGATGGAATAGGTTGAGTTGTACGATCTGTAGATAAATAAGCTTTAAATGCAAATTCAGCCTTTTGGTTAGTTTCTCCAGATCTTGTTTTGACTAACAATACACCATTTGCGGCTCTTGAACCATAGATTGCGGCTGTTCCCGCATCTTTCAATAAAGTAATTGATTCTACCTCATTTGGATCTAACACATCAAAATCGGTTCTGGAAGCGACTACATTATCAATCACTACCAAAGGATATGTTCCCCCAGTACCTGAACCAACTCCACGGACCAATATGTTCGAGTTTGCCCCTACAAATCCTGAATTATTTACAATTTGTGCTCCTGCTAAACGACCTGCCAGCAAGTTGGATAGATTGGAAGTTGGAGTTGATTGAATATCTTTTGCATTTACTGTTGACACGGCACCAGTAACACTAGTCTTTTTCAAACTTCCATAGCCAACGGAGATCACCACAGCCTCAAGATCAATTAACCTAAGGGACATACTAATAACCATATTTTCAGAAACTGCTGTGACTTGCTTCACATTATAGCCCAAAAATGAGACAATAAGTTCTGCATGCTCGTTAATCCCCTTTAAAAAAAAACTGCCAATTGTATCAGTAATGATTTCATTTGAGGTGCCTTTTACCTTAATCGTTGCTCCGGCTAAGGGCTTCCCTTTCTCATCGAGAACCCTTCCTGTAACATCTATAGTCCTAGCCAAAATAACAGGACTAATTGATAATGGATCTGGTTCCCGGATAACAATCGTCTTATCTTGAATCGTATATGTTAACGGTTGATTTTTTAAACTGATTTTAAGCACCGTTTCAAGAGGAGTATCTTGAAAATCTGCGTCAAAAGTGGTCTTATTCTTTATCTTTTTCTCTGACCAGATAATGCCATATCCTGTTTGTTTATTAATTTCGTCGAAGAGCTCGGACAATGAGACATTTTTCTTTACATAAGTAACACGTTGTGCAAATCCCGCTGCAGAAACCAGCAACATACCAGCAACCAAAAGAACAACGGTTAATTTCATCGTCAACGGAATTTAAGCATATAGCCAAGATATTTTTATTTTCTATTCTTAACAATTATAGTTTTCCCCTTAAGTTCAAATGATGCCTCGCCCGTGAGTTCTAGCTTTTTCAATACCATAGAGACATTCATATACTTTGTCATGATTCCTCCAAACTCAATACTTTTAAGTGATTCAGACTGAAATTCCACATCTACATTATACCACCTAGAAACCTTGCGCATAATGCTTTCAAGTGTTTCGGCCTTAAATCTAAAATAACCGTTCTTCCAAGCTACAACATCTTCTACATTAACTGGTATAACTTTTATACCCCCATCTTCATTTATTGCTTGTTGTTTTGGCTTTAAAAGAGTACCATTCACATCCACACTTCCTTCAAGAAGAGTAGTTCTTGTGCCAGCTTCATCTTTATAGCTGTTAATGTTAAAATGAGTTCCATATACAGTGACCAATTGACTATCTGACACTACTCTGAAAGGTTTTATTTTATCTTTTGCAACTTCAAAATAAGCTTCTCCGGTAATGAATACTCTACGCTCTTTTGATGAAGCAAAATTAACGGGGAATTTAATAGAAGAAGCCGAATTTAGCCACACATGGGAGTCGTCAGGTAAAATCACCTGATATTGTTCCCCTCTAGAAGTAGTTAGCGTATGGTATTCCAACTCTGAGGATTCAGCAGGAACTAGTTGCTTATAGACCAGTTCGCCTTTTGAATTTTTCTGTACCTCAGCCCCCGCTTCTTTCAATAACTTTTCATTAACAACTGAAGAGAGAAGAATTGTTTTTCCATTAGCAAGTGTTAATGTAGCCTGATTGTTGCCTGGAGCAATATCATTTCCACTAACCTTAGCCATCTGTATAACAGGCTCGTTATTTCCTTTGAAATACCACATCCCCAGACCAATAGCAAAAATAACAAAGACCGCAGCAGCAATACCTTTCCATAAAGCAAATACCCGCGAGCGTTTAGTACCTATTTCTTCCTTTATCCTATTAAAAATAATCTGTTTGTGTTCTTCTTCATCTCTTGCATACAAATCAGAGACTTCTAAAGGTTCCTCGTTAGTTTGGCTAAACCATTTGTCAACCTCATTCTTTTCTTTTTTGGTAAGATTACCCTGAAGATACTTATGGGCAAGCTCTTGAAGCCTGATCTTATCCTTTGTCTTTGTCATCTTTCTACGTAGATATATATTAATAAGTACCCCAACTCAACCAAATGATACAAAAAATATGCATTTTAGAGTAGGAAACCAAATAGGAAGGTGTGCAGTCCTGCACGAAGTATTTTTTTTGTTCTGACCAGATTAGAATTAACTGCCTTTTCAGACATCCCCATCTCATAAGCGATTTCCCTATGGCTTCGTCCTTCGTCCTTATTCATACGATAGATCAAAGCACTCTTTTCCGGAAGCTTGCAAATCATGTCCTCCAGAGCAGAACGAAGCTCATCAAAATCAAGATATTGCTGAGTGGAATCATCAAGCAAATCATACGTCAAACCATTACTCTCTTCCGCTAATCTTTTAATTCTTTCTCTGTTTAAAAACTTCAATACTCTATATTTTATAGAGACGATTAAGTAATTCTTAAACTCCGACTTGATCTCTAACTGTTCTCTTCTTTTCCATAAGGATACAAATACATCCTGAACAATATCTTCTGCCGCTGTCATATCACCCGTTTTTTGGACAGCGTAATACAATACCTGCTTCCAATAGCGGTTATAAATTTCAGTAAATGCATTCTCATTGCCCTCACAAATCAATGTGATCAACTCAGAATCAGTAAAATCAGGATACGCTTTCATATAATTAACCCTCGATCTGACTACTACTTAGTAAAAAACTTGTCCCAAAAGATTTTTATTAAATTAATAATTTATAGTTAAATGCCATATATAAATATAATCATTTGACCTTTGCAATTTCATAAACATGGGAGAGCTATTAAACGAAATTATAGATTACCCGAACATACTTATTAAGAATTTTCATCAAAACATTAAGCGAATTTGGCAAATATTCGAAAATCATTCAAGTTGCCTTTTAGTTAACCATTAACTAATGGTTATTAAACCAAAAAAACGAGGTAATGTGAATTACCTCGTTTGCAACTAAATATTAATAAATGTGTTCTTTTTATAATTCTGGATTAAATGTACCGCCCCAAGCAATGTTCTGCTTTAGATTAGGATTTTGATTAATGTAATCTAAAGGAATTGGGAAGAAATAATAAGTATCAGGTACCACCATTGTAGTAGGTCCTGAAGTTATTAATTCTGTAACTGTATAACCAAAATTCTCCGGCAGCAATGTATATGCAGCTGCATTACTTATGTCAGTTGGATTTACCTGATCTGCCGTACGGCCATTAACTGTAGTTGCCATCATCCCATATTTATGTATGCCATTTAATTTAGTAGCAAATAGACGGTGGCGGCGCAAATCCCAATAACGTTTTCCTTCAAAAGCAAACTCCACATACTTTTCATCTAAAATAGCGGTACGCATCTCCGCACGACTCATCCCTCCTTTTAAACCATAAAGGCCATCTGATCCAGGTAAAATACCAGCCCGCTTTCTAATTGCTATTAAAACAGCTTGCGATTCATTACTGTGTCCGGTCTCATTTGCGCTTTCAGCAAGGTTAAACAAAACCTCCGCATACCTAATTTCGTTCCAATCATAATCACTGGTAGTTGGTGGCGCAGGTAAAGCTAAATTTAGACCTTTACTTGTAAAAAATCCGGTACGATAAGCACTCTCTCCCTGAATTGCAAAACCAAAGGCATCAAGTGAAGATGCTACATTCTTCATGGTATATTGACGACGTCCAGCTTTACCGCTAAGCGCGAAAGGAGCACCATTATAAACTATCGTTTGGGCAAAACGCGGATCCCTATTTAGCCAAAAGCTTTGCTCATTATAAGTATAAGCAGAAGTAGGATCGGTTATTTTTTTCCCATCTAACATTGGATAAGCTTGTACTAAGGCCCAAATTGGTTGATCACCTCCTGTAGCATTTTTCGATTCTGAAAGTGGACGAACAGCATCGTCTCCACGCAAATTCACTTTGCCTGGATTAAGGCCGATTACGGACATAATACATTCTTGATTGCCTTTTACAGTAAAAACATTACTATAGTTATCCAACAAACCATAACCGTTTGCATCCAAAAAGGTTTTTGCGTCACTATTAGCCTGATATGCAGCAGCCCAGTACTGATTGTCATACGGGTTAGCAGAATTAAATTGAGGAGATGCTTTATACAACAAAACCCTGCCTCTAAATGCTTTAACCGTAGCTTGATCTATGCGTCCTCTATCATTCCCACTATATTTTGGAGGTAAGGCCGCTTCTGCCTCATTCAAGTCACCTTCGATAAAAGTAAAACATTCAGCCGTTGAATTTCTAGGTACTTTTAATTCGTCATTTATACCTTGAGCTTCCTTAATAATCGGTACGCCACCATAGTAAACTAACGTTTTAAAGTACAAAAATGCCCTCAAAAATTTGGCTTGCGCAACTAAATTACTTTTATTTGCATCGGCTAATGTCCCAGTAGGTATTGTATTTATAAATATATTAAGCTTTCTAATGACGTCATATGGCCAAAAAATCCTGGAACTATTTACTGTAATAGCATCAGGTCCTGTAATACCACCGCTTTCATCTGCAGAATTACCGTCGTTTAATGGCCAGGAATTAGGCAATGAACTACCATATAAATTAGCCAAGTAAGCATTGGACTGGGCTAGATCGTTAAAAACACCATCAGGTGGGTATTGGCTTAAGTTTTCAGCTTTATCCAAAACTTTTGAACAACTACTAAAACCAATTGCTATAATAAATGTACATAGCAATATATATAAACTAAACTTTAAATTTTTCATAATTTTTATAGACTAAAATGTAACATTTAAACCCGCAGTATATGTTTTCATTAAGGGGTAAGAATCTAAACGTTCTTGTTCAGGGTCATGTTCTTTAAAGCCAGAGATTACAAATAGATTGGTACCATTAGCAAAAACCCTTACTTTTTGTAAACCAAGGTGTTTAATCCATTTATCAGGCAACTCATACCCCAAATCAATGTTCTTTAAACGAATATAGGCCCCATTTCGAATCCAAAAAGTTGAAGGGCCACCACCAACATTCTGATCGCCAAACATATCAGAAGCCATTGGATATTTGGCATTAGGTGTTTCAGGGGTCCAGTAATCTCTAGCCCAAATTGCAAAATATGGTCGGTCACCTGTCTGGAATACACCACCAGATGAAGTATTCCCTGTGTTCACTATTTTATCATATGCGCTTACACCCTGAAAAAGACTAGATAATGAAATACCTTTCCAGGCTATGCGAAAGCCAAAGCCAAAATTAATACGTGGAATTGCATTGTCAGACAAGTAAGTCATATCGTTATCATCAATTTTACCGTCAGGCCCCTCAGAGAAACCCGCTCCTCTAATATCTTTATACAAAATATAGCCCAACTTTGGTTTAGAACCATATTGCATATAAGTTGACGGTAATGCATCTAATTGCTCTTGGGTACGAATTATACCCAATGACTGAAGACCTCTTATTCTGTTATTGGGATGACCAATCATGCTCTGCCAGTTGTTTAAATAAGTGCCATCCGTTAGTGCAGCAGCTTGATCAAAAACATCCCATTGATCTTTAGAGTAACCCATGTTTGCAAAAACTGAATAGTTAATTTCTCCTTTAGTATCGTTCCAGCCAAGTGAGAGTTCATAACCTTTCCAAGACCTTGCAGCATAATTTACAGCTGGCAAAATTGCGCCTAAAGTATTAGGAGTAGAAGCGAGCCTTCTACCTAAAATATCAGAAGTTTTTTTTGTAAAATACTCCGCGGAACCGGTTAACCGATTATTTAGAAAGCCAAAATCTAACCCAATGTTAAGCATTTTCGTAGTCGACCAGGTGATATCTGGATTAGGCAATGTACCTGGTGCAAGTCCATCAGCCAGGCTTGATCCAAAAACGGTACCACTAGCTTTAACGAAATTCTGGCTCCATTGAAACGGAGCAATAGGGTCTGATGTTGTACCAAATAAGTCGTTGCCAGAAGTACCATAGGATCCACGTAATTTTAATTCAGACAACCACTCTATATCTTTCATAAAATTCTCTTGACCTAAACGCCAAGCTGCGGACACAGAAGGGAAAAATCCCCATCGTTTACCTGGTGCAAACCTGAAATTACCATCTTCCCGAAATGAGAATTCTGCTATATACTTATCTGCATAACTGTAATTTAAACGTCCAATAACAGAAGAACGTGTTTCTATACTTTCACGACCAGAAAAAGTACTATTAACCGCATCATCTGATGCGTTAAAAAGTTGATCAATATTATTAACAAGCAGTTTTTGTCGCATGCCAGACAAACTCTTAAAATTTGTTCTCGCTTGCTCATAAACAGCCATAGCGGTTATTGCATGCTTACCAAAAGTTCTATTGTAGTTTAAAAACCAATTTAAAGTATTGGAATCACCCAATCCAAATCCTTCTTTAATATTTGGATAATCATTACTCATTGTATGAATATTGATTAGTTTGGGGTCAATAGGTCCCGGAACAAATTTATTATTTAGGCTATTTGTGTTCGTTTGAAATTTATAAACCTGATTAAAAACAACAAATGATTTAATATTATTATCATTAGCATTGTATTGAGCCTGAAGAGCAGTAGATAAGCCAGGTATATATTCGCCTAAATCTAAATCAAATCGCAAAATCCCATCTAGATTACGTAATTTATTATGTATATAAGCCGGGCTATTATTAACGGCCCAAACAGGGCTCCAGGAGCCTGCAATTACCGGTAAATCGTTGCTATTATAAGATGGATTTCCAGAACCATCTACATAAAACGGATAAAGACGGGTCCAGTTAAAAGTAGCACGATAAAAATCTCCAACAGTGTTACTTGCTGGATCATCATAAGGCCAATACCATCTGTTATAATTGCGTTGGTTACCACTAAGGTTTAAGTTAATCTTTATTCTTTTTGATACATTTGCTGTAATATCAGAACGGAAATTATAACGATTAAAATCTAAATTATTATATGAACCATTTTCTGTATGATAGGATAAGTTCATATTATATTGTATGATTTCTGATCCACCACGTAAACCTATATTGTGTTCCTGAACAGTAGGATTCCGCCATATGTAATCGTTAATGCTATAGCTTTTATCTTTAAAATAATCAAAAATATCCTTGCCATACTGTTCAGGTTGCCCCTTTCCTCTCGCCACATTATTATCATACCTCAACTCTTCAGTAGCGGTATAATCTTGCTGTGGTTGAGTTGTATTGGAAACTGAAAAAGAGTTCGAATAATCAAAAGTTGGCTTTTGAACGACGCCTTTTTTAGTGGTAACTAAAACAACCCCGTCACCGGCTTTTGAACCATAAATAGATGCAGTAGCTGCATCTTTTAGGATACTAATACTTTCTACCTCATTTGCATTCAAGGCATCAAAATCAGCTTTCGACTTAATGATTCCATTAATTACATAAAGCGGTTCAACAAAACTACCACGTATACGAATGCTTGATGCGGCACCAGACAAACCCGACGAACCTACAATTGTAGCCCCAGGTAATCGTCCGGCTAATGCATTTGATAAATTACTAACTGGAATGCTTGCAATGTCAGCTGTTTTTATAGTACTAATGGCTCCGGTTACGCTTACCTTTTTTTGCGCCCCATACCCCACTACAACTATTTCCTCTAATTTTTTATTGTCCTCCTCAAGTGTAATAGACAATACTGTTTTCTCATTTGAAATAGTAATTTTTTTTGGCATATAACCAATGGCGCTAAAAGATATTACATCGCCGGCCTCTGCTATAATTTGAAAATTACCACTTCCATCTGTTTGCGAGGAAACACCTGTGCGTTCAACCTTAACGCTAATTCCAGGTAATCCTTCCCCTTTATTATCAACTACTTTACCTTTAACGCTGGCAAAAGCAGTATTATTTAACAATTGGCCCAACGGTTCGTTTAGACTAATTGTTCTAGGGGCGACATATTTTTTGGTGCTATTTGGCCTTGCTTTTACAATTACTGGATGGCTTAATTCGGTTGCTGCCGATGCTAAACTCCCCCCCAGTAATGCGAGCATAAAAATAGATGCCCTACTAAAAAGTAAATTTTTAAGTTTCATACATTTGGTTTGTTTGTTCTTGATTTGTTGATTTTTTGCTTGATTAGTTCATCAGTTTCTCTGTCTGTTTCTTGCTTTAAGGATTTGTGATTAGTAATTGGTTATTTACTAACAAGTACCCCAAGCAACCCAAATGATTCAAAAAAAAATAAAAAACTTTCTAATGCAGGAGAATAGGAAGAATAGCATATTCTTACCAAATGTGAATTGATTGTATTTTCAGATTATCCCTATTGAAAAGGGCAGGAATAGCTAGAGTGGTAAAAATATTTCTATTTGCGTACCCGATAATTTTTCTGAATGTATTTTGATTTTTCCATCTAAAAGGTGTACTCTGGTATGGATATTATTCCAGCCAATACCTTTTGAACGCCCAATTGCATCTTCGTCCAGTCCACATCCATTGTCACTTATCCGCAATACAATCCCGATATCATTAGTACCAATGGTCAAATGAATCTGGCTGGCTCTGGCATGTTTGATCATATTGTTTACAATTTCCTGTACCACCCTGTAAATGGACAACTCTTTTAACATTTCAAACTTCCGCTCAATTAAGCCCTGTTCAATGTCTATTTCCATATGGGTACTGCCAGATGCATTGATCTTTTCAGCAAGGTCTTCCAACGCTTGGAATATCCCAAAATTAAGTGCTTCCGGTATTAAATTATGTGAAATTCTCCGCAGTTCATCAATGGTTTGATCAACCAGTTTCATTGATTGCTCTAAAGACGGAACTGGCTTTTCTACAGAAGACAAATTCATCTTAACCAAAGAAAGCATTTGGCCCAGCCCATCGTGCAAATCCCGGGCAATACGGATTCGTTCATTCTGCTCTCCTTCAAACAAAGCCTTAGCCGAAACCTCCTTTTGTCTGAATACTTCTTGCTGCAACTTCTGCTCCTGTTTATGTCTATAAACCCGATAACTAAAATAAAGGGCAAGTAAAACCAGTATAAATATCAGGGTAGCAACCAACAGCCAGTAATTTCTTTTAGTGATTTCAAATTGCTGCTGCTGAATGATTTTATGCTTTTTTTCTGTCTCATATTTGACATTCAATTCAGACAGTTGTTTGGCATTTTCGATGTTAATGAATTGATCCATCGCTGCTGAAAACTGCTTTCTATAAGCATAGGCATTTTTGTAATCCCCTGCTTTGGCAGCTGCCTCAGCCATACTGTCGTATATAGATTCCACTATCTCTAATGCGTCTATTTTTTTTGCAATGGAAAGTGCTCGCTCACAATATAGAATGGCATTCTTATAATCTCCGATCTCGCCGTAGAGGTTTCCTATATTGTTATAGGTCGCTGCCATCATCCACTCATCCCCTGTTTTTTCGGACAATGAAATGGCTTTAAAATTGTACTTAAGCGATTCCTGATAGTTTTTCTGAAATTTATAAACAATGGCTACGTTGCTCAAGGCCATAGAAATTTTTGCTGTAATATTTTTTCTGGTGTAAATATCCAGCGCATTTTTGTAGACCTTTATTGCCTCGTCAAACTTCTTTTGCTGTTCATATACCGTACCCTTGTTATTCTGGCAATCGGCGATTAATTCCTCATCACCAACAGCCACAGCTAACTGTTCTGCTTTGTTATAATAGGTTAATGCTTCATTGAATTTTTTCCAACTGATGTATAAAGCACCAATGTGTTTGAGGATAGCAGCTTGTAATTTTCGATTCTGAACACTTTCTGCTTGCGTAAGCGCTTCTTGATATAGCCCCAGCGCAATAACATTTCTTCCCTTATCTGCGTAAATCCGGCCAACATTCATTTTAGCCCGGGCGATCAAATCAAAATTATTACTTTTACTAGCCTCTACAATAACCTGATTAAACAATACTTCTGCAGTATCCGTATTGCCCTTATTCATTGAATCAATTGCTACTTGCAATTTAGTAGCAGCATTTTGTCTTTGGGCATCAGCCTGGCCAGAGAGCAATAAAAAATAGAGCAGGCAAGTCAAATACTTCATCAAGCGTATTTATAAAGTAGCAAATATATCTTTACAAGATAGCTAATTTTATTTACAGATGAAACCTTTACCCCCACACCGAGAACAAGCCACATAATTGGGAATTTGGTATGTGCCACCGCCGGATTGACCAACATAATTGGTTGTTTTATTACCATACCTATCAACAGAATAGGTATCTTTTGTAGACCAGGACAGTTTTTGTTCAATAGGTTTGGATTCTATGGCCTTTCCATGACAACGTGGACAAGAAACTTTGTTTTGACAGCCTGTACCCTTCTCATCAGAGGTAATTGTAGCTAGCGGAGTAACAACTTTTCCATTATTCATAGCAACACTATTACCAGATGGGGCTTTGAACATTCCATTATAAAAATCATCATTTAAAAATTCACCAGTGTAGGTATAGCCATTATTAAATGTATAAGTTCCGTTGTCTTTTAAATCATTCTTAAAAACACCTTCAAATTTGTCTCCATTAGTGAAATAAAACACACCGTTTCCATGTTTTTTTCGGTTAACAAAGTTGCCCACATATTTATTGCCACTAGCGAACAACACCGTTCCGAAACCTGTAATACAATTTCCTTTTATACAATCATCACTTTGGCCTTCTAACTCTTTCCAATCTGAAGCAGCAACTTTTTCATCTGCTTTTATTTTTGTGCCTTTGTTATAGAACACGTTTTCCTTTTTACCATTTTTATAAGTGATAGTACCTTTCCCATCCTCTAAGCCATCTTTAAAGCTCCCCTCAAAAGTGTAATCATCATATTTCATCAGGCCATTACCATCCGGCTTTTCATTTTTAAACTGGCCGGTATAAATGCACCACCCAAAATCATAAGTACCTGTTCCGTTCTTGCAATCCCCGCTTTTACATTGCGAATAGGCTTTTGATGTCATCACTATAAAGAAAAGCAGTATATATTTTATGGTATTCATTTCATTAATCTTTTATACCCAACTGCTTCGCTTTGGCTTCATCCATTTCTGCTAAATCAGCTTTACCATTCTGCTTATAAATAAAACTTCTCAACTTGTACATCAAATAGAAGTCTGGATATACACTTATCCCCTGTGTGATGGTTTTTATGGCTTCATCAATACGCTTCAGGTTACTTAAAGCAGTTGCTTTATATATAAAGCCGTCTCTACTTTTAGCATCCAAAGCCAAAACCTTTTCGGCAGCAGCCAGTCCATCGTTATCTCTTTTCAGGCTGAGCAAAGTGCTTGCATACAGAGATTGATAGAGTGCACTGTTTGGCCTTACTGCTACAGCTTTTTCAATATTCAATAAGGCCCCATCATAGTTTTGTTCATGAAGCAATACATCTGCAAGATTAAAATATGCATCACCTGCATTATTAGGTTGCAAACCAATGGCTTTATTAAAGTCAGACTTGGCCAAATCATTCTTCCCTTGCTCCTTGTAAACAACTCCTCTATTAATAATTGCATAAAAATTACCTAGTGCTATCGCTTTTGTATAATCCGTAAGAGCCTCATCATACTTTTCTAAACGATAATTCGCCACACCCCGCATATTGAAGGCTTCATTGCTTTCAGGAGCTAAAGAAATAACCTTGTCATAATCAGCAATACCTTGAGTATAACGACTAATAGCCACAAAATCATTTCCACGGTCTAAATAGACATTGGGGAAATTAGGATTGAGTTGAATAGCTTTGCTATACATACCAATGGCCTGTTGAATTTTATCCTGTGCATCCAAGGCATTCCCTTTAACAACATAAGGCATAAAAAAATTGGCATCTCTGGCAATGCAGGCATCCATAAGCATAATTGCCTCATCGGCCTTACCAATTTTCACCGCTGCTCTGGCTTTGTTGATGCTCAGGTTATCGTCGTTTTTATTGAGCGACAAACCTTTTGAAGATACTTGATAAGCTTCCTGATTTTTACCCAATTCCAAATAAATAAAACCAAGGGCTTTAATTGCATCGAGGTTGTTTGGATTACCAGTAATTATTTTTTCGAACGCCGCTACAGCTTCGGCCTTTTTACCACTTTCGAAAAGTTTAAAGGCCTGTTGTTCTTCTACAGATTGAGCGAACAAAGCAACTGCAGCAAAATTAAGAAATAGGTTTAAAAATATCGTTTTCATACTTATTTTTTATCTTCATACCATCCAGCAAAAACCCAGACTTGTAGCTCATTCTTATCATGATCACTTACCAACGCGGCCATCCATTTACCATTCTTTATATTAGTCATTAACATATAATCAACCTTTCCCTGGGGTAAAAGTGAAACCTTTGCCAATCCTTGATAGTTATAGTCGTTCATAAATTCATTCATCTGTTTTTGTACCTCAATTTGTTTAAGGTTATAATTGTGATAAACAGCATAATACCCTAATTCACCAACAAGCTTCAAATTTGCAAAATACACTGTGTCTGCATCAACCTGATTTATTGATGCTTTATAATAGATACCCTTATCATTTTCCAAGAATTTTTCTCCAACAAATCCTTTGAAATTCTCGGCACCGCTGGCCATAATGTCTTTGTAGACACCAACATAATCTGGTTTTTGTGCAAAAGCTTGTATTGATAAAGCACAAAATAATGTTGCAATAAGTACTTTCATTTTAGTATGAGTTAATTGTTTATCGAAGGTACATTGAAATCAATCTGGCTTCAATAGGGTGTAATCCTAAATCTCATAGGTATAAGTACCTATTTTAACCACAATAGGTATTTATACCCATCATTATTAGCACCAATCCTTATTGTAGGGTTCTAAATTTTGGCAGAATTTTGATCAAGCACAATTGCCATAAAAACTATTCTATCCTAATATCTCTTAAATTATAAAACATGAAAAAAATACTTTTTAGCCAACTTGTGTTGGCAATGCTGATAATAACAGCTTGTAAAAAGAACAAAAGCGACCAACCTGAAACTACCTCAGGCAATGCAACGCTCACAGCGGGCAATTACGGTTTCGATGGAACTGCCAGCTTAGGTAAATTTTCATCTACCAAAGTGGGTATTACACAAATAACAGTTAATGGGTTAACTACTTTTACCCTATCGGCGATTAAAGATGGCAGCAATGAATCTATCAGCATTGTATTGTTGCAAAAAATCACAGCTACAGGTACAATTACTTTAACTTATAATGGTGGTACTGGTGGAATTGTATTAAGCAAAGATTATACAAAACCAGGCGACATGAGCCTTAATTACTCTACCGAACGCTTCTCTGCTACAGGAAAAGGAGGCGGAGAGATTAACATTACCAAACTGGATGGTAATACCATTGAAGGTACATTTTATGCGATCGCTTATAATAACACAGGTAAAGAATCATTTGTTGAGCAGGGTGCTTTCTCCGGAAAAATTCAGTAATCTATTTATACAGCATCAATAATTAAACAATACTTAGACATGAAAACACCAAAACTACACCTGCTTGTGCTCTTACTAATGGTAGCTTTTACCATCAAAGCACAAAATTTACCTGTACAGGAAGCCAATGGACTAGGTGGACTGCAGCAATTAATAGGCACACCCGCAGCTGACATTAAAATAGCCTTTGCTAAGCTGCAATTTAAGAGCGACTCTGATGGGAATTTATTCTATAACAATGATAATTTTAAAATCAGTTTCTTTTTAACCGATGAAAAGGTGAACATCATCAGCTACACAGCAATAAGCAAAGATGAAAAAGCAAAATTCAAAGCTGATCTCGCTGATCAAGGTTACGTAGCTTTAAGCAATAGTAAGATAACAGATTACGCCAAACCTTTAGGTGAAGGCAATTTTTATCACATCAAAGCTTACCCTAAAGACAGTTATATGTTTACTAAATTAAATGATGAAAGTTTAACAGCTAGGGTTCCTTATACCTCAACGAAAGAAAATGGCACAGTAGCTACACCAATTGCCAATGGTAGACAAACCTACTTATTTCAGTCACAATGTAAATCGGGAAGCAAACGGTTCAATGTAATTTCAAAAGTGGATGCCGATTTAGCTAAAAATACTTTCGATGAGGTGAAACAGGCTGCTTTAAAGATCATCAGTAACAATGCCTGGCAAATTCAAACCGAGCTAAAATACCTTGGCACCGCTGATATGGTTATACTGAAAGGCCAGCCAGGTAAAGATTATTCCGTGTCTACGAATAGCCTGAATTGAAAATCCTGATATTAGGTATAAGCTGTATGTGATTTACTCTTTAACTTCAATGTCATTATCAACTAAAGCATTTTTATAGCCAAGTGAATAATTAATGGCACCCCATGCGGTTAACATGGTGATAATATCTTCTTCTTTTAATGGACCTGTAATTTGATTTTTACAAAACTCCAGATATTCCGTTTCAGTCATAATCTTTATCTCAAAATAAAAAAACTTCCCGTATGGGAAGTTTTTCATGGTACTCGCAAATATACTATTAACAAATGTTTTCAAAGAGGATATGAAAAAAAGTGTCTGTATTTATAATTTCCAGACTGATTTTTAAAATCAAAAACAGATTTCACCGAACTATTTAATAGCGGCTTTAAGGGTTATTTTACTACAATAATTTATTTAATTTTTTCCGAGACTCTGGATTTTCTTTTATGGACAAACACTTTTTAAAACATTCAATCGCTTTTGATTTATCGCCAATTGCCAGGAAATAGTCGCCATAAGAATCGTAGACATTATCACTTTCAGGATAATTGTCAACATTTAGTTTAAATAACCTTCCGGCTTTGGCATATTGCTTTTGCTGCAATAGTTCATAGCCCAAGCCGTTTATCATATTTTCAGGTGGGGAAACCTTATAACCAAACAGTTTTGAAACTTCCTGATAATGTTTCTCGAATTTATTTACTATATCTACCTTAGGATCTGTCAAATCTTTAAAGGAAAACTTAAAACGATACTTGTTAAAAATGAAGCGTAAAGCATCATATTCTGTGATTAAGGGTACAGATCCGTGGTCATCATTACTATAATATTTACTTTCATACCTTAACCCGTTTTGCTTTTGCGTTTTAATATATTTATCCAAATCAAGAATTGAACGGATATGCCTGGTACCACTAGATGTGTCACTCCGAACTTTAGTTATATCCATGCGCTCATCCATAGTATTTGCAATTCCTAAATACAAAGTAGTACCTGAAAAATTCTTTTCTTTCAGATATTTCTTAGTTGTATTTAAAAAATTCATTTTATCCCACCACATGCTTGGGTCTATGCAAATGTAAGAGTTGAACAATTTTGTATGGTTTATTGCGACGTTCATTACTGTTAAGCCTCCAAGTGAATGTCCGGTTAATATTTTGTAGGGTTGCGTTGGGTATAACGAATCAATACGCGGCATCAATTCCTTTTCAATAAATGAAACAAAGCGTTCGCCACCCCCTGATGTTTTTGAAAATGCACTGTCGATAAAAGGCGGGTCTGCATCAACATGTGTTGGAGTTAGGTCTCTTGTTCTGTCGGTGTTTGGAATGCCAACTACAATCATTTCGGGGCAAATAGTATTGCCATTTACCTGGCTGAGTTGCTGAATCATACCTACTACTGAATAAAAATGGGCATCACCATCCAATAAATATAATACAGGATATCGCTGTTTAGAATCAGCGTTCCAGCTACTTGGCACATAAATCCAGATTTTTCTTTGCTCATTCAGAATTTTCGATTGGATACTATCAATTGTGCCGATAGTCACTTTATTGTCCTTTTGAGCCAAGGCACACAATGAAAAAAATGTTGTAAGAACTGAAAGAATTATTTTTTTCATTGTCGAAGGATGATTTACTGTTATTAAATATCGCACAACTCCTAAATATTAAGACCGCTTATTTTATGAAATCTTCGATTCAGATAAATCAGATAATTTGATATTGAGCATAGTTGTTACTTCAGTAAACCTAAGATAATGAATTTCCATTGAAACATAATTACATCAGTAAAAACAACAATAAGCTTATGATTTTGTTAATTACTCCTGATTGTTTCGATAAGTTCAAACTTCACCGTTACGTTTTCGTTTCCCAGCGCAGCGGCAAGACCGGAAGGATTATCGATCCGTGCGATACTCGTATAACGATATGACGTTGAAAATGTTTTATAGAAAAGCACTAACGTATTGGAGCCGTACAGCAAGAGATCTCCCGTTTGGATTGTTCCGGGGTTGGCTGCATTAGACGGCAATGCGGTCTTAAAATCGAAATACTTTTCATTGCTGTTCAGCTCGGTCAAATTTAGGGTAAGCGGTAATCTTGCTTTAAAGGCACTTCCCGTCGCATTGTTGCTTAGCGTACCTGTAAACACAGCAGTGCCTATTGTAATCTTCATTTTACTTCCCGCTGGATCATTAGTGTTTTCATTGTTATTCTTCGCATTATCAGATGTTATTCCCGGATCATTATCCTTACCACAGCTTGAAATACTTAAAGATAAGGAAACGAACATCATAACAGTTGCTAATAGATATTTCATATAATTGGCTTTAAATTCTAGAATGTCGATGCATCGATTACGTATCTGTATCTCGCCCGTTTGTCCACAATCTTGTCCCAGGCATCATTTATCTCATCTGCTTTGATGAGCTGCACTTGCGGATAGATCTTATTTTCTGCGCAGTAGTCCATCACCTCCTGTGTTTCTGGGATACCACCAATCAGAGAACCATTAAAATTTACGCGATTGAAGATCATGTTGAAGTTGTTGATCGGGAGCGCCCCATTGATAGGTTGTCCAACCTGCGTAAAATAGCCATACGGCTTTACACAATCTATGTATGGAGACATTTCATAGGCATATGGGACCGTGGAGATCATGTAGTCCAGCTTGCCCCTCCAAGGTTTTAAGTCTTCCCCCGAATTCACAACGATCGCTTCTTTCGCGCCAAATGATTTTATATCATCGGTTTTTGATGCAGACGTAGTAAATGCGTAGACTTCGGCACCTTTGGAAACAGCTATTTTGATCGCCATGTGTCCAAGCCCACCGATTCCAACTACACCTACCTTATCGCCTTTTTTCATCTTATATTGCATCATTGGTGAATAGGTGGTAATACCTGCACAGAGCAAAGGCGCTGCATATTGAAGGTCAATATTAGTCGGGATTTTAATAGCGAAATGTTCGGTAACCACGATATTATTGGCATAACCCCCTTGTGTTATACCAGTTGGTGATGATTTTTCGGGAGTACCATAAGTACCTACCATTCCTGTCGTTTCGCAGTGATGTTCTTCTCCGTTCTTGCAGCTTTTGCACTGCATGCAGCTGTTGACCATGCAACCTACACCTGCCTTCTCGCCAACTTTGAACTTGGTAACGTTTTTACCTACTGCGGTAACGATGCCCGCTATTTCGTGGCCAGGAACCTGTGGGTATACCTGCTTTCCCCAGTGACCCTTGATAGTATGGATATCAGAGTGGCAGATTCCTGAATATTTGATTTCAATTAAAATATCGCTGTCGCCTACTGGTCTGCGCTCAAAGGTCCAAGAAGTTAGTTTGCCATGCTCGTCTTTTCCTGCAAAGCCTTTTGATTTGATATTGCTAGCCATAATTTTTTGTTTATTTACTTGCGAAAGAACCTGCAATGGGTTACCAAGTACTAAGCCTGCACCCACTACTGCCGATTGCTGAATAAACTTTCTTCTTGATGAATGATTGTTATGCTCCATATTGATTTTCCATTTTTAAATGTTTTTAATGAATTTTGCCGGAACCCCTCCGACAACTGTATTTGGAGCGACGTTCTTTGAGACAACTGCTCCAGCTGCAATCACAGCATTTTCTCCTATGGTTACCCCTGGAAGTATGGTTGCTCCTGCACCAATCCAGGCATTTTTTTTGATGTGGATAGCTTTAGGAATTAACGAATGTCGGTCTTCCCTTGAGGTTGGATGTCCTTCCGATAATAAACTTACTTTCGGAGCAATAAACACATAGTCCTCAATGGTAATTCCACCCAAATCCAAAAACACACAATCGAAATTGATGAATACATTTTTACCAATTTTCGTATGCTTTCCATAATTGATGTACAAAGGCGTAAATACGTTAACAGTTCCGTCAATTTCTGAACCTATAATTTGGCTTAAAAAGCCTCTAATCTCTTCCGGTTCAGTTGCAACATTCATTTGGACCAAAAGCCCTTTTGTCGCAAAAGACGCTTCCATCATTTGATAAGCATCCGGATCCTTTGGTGAAATGATTTCACCATTGCGTAACCTCTCGAAAATATCTTCTGTGTTCATCCCCATATTTTTTATAGGAACAAAGGTAAAACCATTTAAAAGGTGTTTTGTTACATTTATTTCGCAAGTAATATCAAATATTACCTATTATTAATTAATTGTTCTATTTTTACTTAATATGGCAGAAAATCAAAAAATTATGCTCTGCAAAGCGGTATCGGCAAGTCAATTTCCAGAAGATTTTAATATCCGGTTTCATACACATATCTATTGTCAAAGTGGGAGTGTGAAATTTGTCTTTAATGGCCAGCAATATCAAAGTAAAAAAGGCGAGTTTATCTTTTGGTTGGCGGGTATTAATGTTTCAGACTTGTCTTTTTCAAAAAATTTTAATGCCACAATTTTGTTTGTCGACAGCGATTTACTTACCGCAAGTTTGCCGAGTGCCACGGCGAGTATCGACAGCATTATACATTCCAAAGAATATCCGATTTTGCATCCGGATAAAAAAGACAAAGAGAAAATCCTGAAAAATTTTAAGTTGCTGTACGATATGTCACAGGAAACAAACCATCGGTTTTATGAGGAAGCACTTAAACTCCAAATGCAACTTTTTCTTTTGGAAATGTGGCACATTTTTGAAGACGAGCTCGACAGAAAAAAACGAAGCTTGCAAAGCGGAACCTTATACGAACAGTTTATACAATTGGTACAGGAACATTGCATGACACTGCGGGAAGTACGATTTTACAGTGATAAGCTGAATATTACACCCAAATATCTTAATTACATCTGCAAGGTCAATACCGGAATAACCGCATCTGAATGGATACAGCGTAACGCAAAAGAGCGGATCATTATACTGTTGCAAAATAAGAACCTTAATATCTCCGAAATAGCCGATGAAATGGATTTTTCGAGCCGTTCATTCTTTACCCGCTATGTAAAAAAACTTTTAGGCGTTACTCCGAAGGAGTATCGGGAGCGAATTTGATAAAATTTGTTCTAACTTAATCTGCTAGTCCCCCGTAATCATAAAAGCCTTCAGCAGGAATACTTAGAACTGTACTCCAAAGTATATCGTTAACGAAGATTTTCAAAAAGGACATGAAAAAAAGTACCAATATTTATGATTTCCCGACCGATTTTTAAAATCAAAAACGGATTATATCGAACTAAAAATCATCTCGCAACTTTCGTATTTGTTCAAGTGCTGCTACGTCAATCTGATCTTTTGGGCGATTAACAATCTTCTTATTCTCAATTAGTTGATTAATATGCAAAAAAGGAACATTTACGTTGTCAATATCCGCAATAGAGGCCATTTCCAAACATTCGTCAAAGGTATATCCCTCAAGCCCCTTCATTTCAATGAGTATATCCAAACGGAGACCATTGTTAAGGTGAAAATCGGTCCAGCCAAGTATAAATTGCATAGTTTCGATTAGTGGATAATCTCCCATATCACATTTTACAAATGCTTTTCTCAACTGCTTTCTATTTTCTAAGGTGTCTTTTAACCAAATATCTAAGTCACCTGTAAAACGTTGGTAGCCGTGTAAATTGGTGGCGTAACCACCGACCATAATATATTGCACATTATACTCTTGAAGTGCTCTCCAAAAATTTAGTATCTCTTCATCAAAGATGTCCACAAATTACTTACTGATAAATGGTTTATGTGATATAGAGGCCTTACTCATGGTCTGTTGTATTTTATACAAACGCGTAGCCATTTCAAAACGTTCTTTATAGCTTCTTTTTAGACCTTCTTTTAAAAGTTCCAATTCGGCCTGATCAAATGCTTGTTTCCTTTTGTCCATGAAATATTGACCTTACAACTGTATCAAATTTACATAAAATGCTTGTCATTAACAAGGGGGCTGCAGACATAATCTGCAGCCCCCTTTAATAATTCTCAGAAGAAATTTTAACACCATACTAACACAGTATTAAAAATATGTACCCAGGAGCAGATTCGAACTGCCACGCCGTTGCCAGCACCAGCCCCTCAAGCTGGCGCGTCTACCAATTTCGCCACCTGGGTATCTTGGCTGCAAATATATATTTATTCGCAATATAAAGTCAAGCCATCATAAGCTAATTTGATATTATCAGGCAATTCTTTTTCAACAACCTCATGAAGGCCCATATTATGGCTTATATGTGTTAAATAAGTTTGTTCTGCTCCTATCTTCTGAGCAAATTCAATAGCTTCATCTAATGTAAAATGAGAAATGTGCTGCTCCTTTTGCAACGAATTTACTATCAATATTTTAGCACCTTTAATTTTAGCTATAGTCTCTTCAGAAACGGTTTTTGCATCAGTTATATAAACGAAATCATTTATTCTGAAGCCTAAAATTGGAAGTTTATAATGCATTATGTCCAGAGGGACTATTACAGTCTCACCTACAGAAAACGGCTCATCGCTAATTGTATTTAAATCAATTTGCGGTAAACCCGGGTAATGTGCCTCAGCAAAAATGTAAGAAAACTCTCTTTTTAAAGCATGCTGAACCCGTTCTGTTGCGTAAATCTCAATATCCTTCTTAAGGAGGTAATTAAACGGTCTGATGTCATCTAGACCGGCAACATGATCTTTGTGCTCATGAGTAAACAAAATCGCATCCAGATCCTTAACATTTGCCCTAAGCATTTGGTATCTGAAGTCCGGTCCACTGTCAATAACAATAGTTTTATCGCCTGTCTCAATCAATACAGATACCCTTAAACGCTTATCTTTATAATCGGTAGAGCGACAAACAATACAATTGCATGCGATTACAGGAATACCCTGCGAAGTACCTGTTCCTAAAATCGTGATCTTCAAAATAGAGGAATTACTGTCATACCGCCAAACTTAGAAAAAATTGTTAAAAAAAGCTTATCTCAAATCAACTACTTCTACCCCGGGATACTTCATAGCATCAAAAGCAAAAGTAGATTCGGGAACCTTTACATTAGGTACAAAACTCTTTATGGAATAAGCATATTTGTTGCCATTCTTATCAAATATCAACACATTAGCAATTTGCTTAGCTGCTTTATCAATGCTCAAACGAATCTTAAAAAAGGACTTCTTGGTATCTATTGGCGACAAATCAATCATGTGATAAACCTTACCACCAACCTTACTATCACCGGTATACAGATACTTGTAACCTTTTTCATATACTGTAAAAATCCTTGCAGGATTTAATACATCATCGCTATTATCAACACTGGTAAGCTGCACCTCTTTGTCATCTTTTAAATAAGTCCATTGGCTTTTACCATCGCTAATTAAGTCCTGATCCGTCATAACAACCTTATACTTATTAGCGCTTGCTTTTGCAAACAAAGTACCTTGTTGTGTTTCTTTAATTTTTGCCTGTTGATTATCTAAAGTAAAAGTAAAATCAGCTTTAACAACATCGTACGAGCGGTACTTCTTACTTACTTCTGCTAATATGGCTTTTGCTTTTGCATCAGTTTGAGCATAGGTGGAAAAGGTTAATCCCAACACAAACATCAACAACGTTATCTTTTTCATCATGTTCTTTAATTATTTACCTAGCTCATTCAAGAACTGTTCCAAAGCATAATCGTCGGGTATTAAAACCTCCCGTGCCTTGCTTCCTTCAAACGGACCAACAACCCCGGCAGCCTCCAATTGATCTATAATACGGCCTGCCCTGTTATAACCAAGCTTCAATTTTCTTTGTATTAAAGATGTAGATCCCTGTTGATGCATAACAATTAATCTTGCTGCTTCCTCAAACATAGAATCCCTGTCATTCGGATCAAACTCCAATTTAGCCGATTCCGCAGCCTCATCAATATATTCTGGTAGCTGATAAGCTTCAGGATAACCACGTTGAACACCAATAAACTCAGAGATTCTATCAACCTCAGGTGTATCAACAAACGCACACTGCAACCTGATCAAGTCATTTCCTGTAGATAAGAGCATATCCCCTCTACCAATTAACTGGTCGGCACCACCACTATCCAAAATAGTTCTTGAATCTATTTTAGACAATACCCTAAATGCCAAACGTGCAGGGAAGTTAGCTTTAATAGTACCCGTAATAATATTTACCGAAGGACGCTGAGTTGCCAACACAAGGTGAATACCTACTGCACGCGCCAGTTGTGCCAATCGGGCGATAGGCGTCTCCACTTCCTTACCCGCAGTCATCATCAAATCTGCAAACTCATCCACTATAAGCACTATATAAGGCAAAAATCTATGTGAATTATTCGGATTTAATTTCCGTTTAATGAACTTCTCATTGTATTCTTTCAAATTCCTTACCTGTGCATCTTTTAATAGATCATAACGCTGATCCATTTCTATACAAAGTGAATTTAAAGTATTAATTACCTTTTTGGTATCAGTTATGATTGCATCAGCCTCACCTGGTAGTTTTGCCAAAAAGTGACGTTCAATTTTATTAAACAAGGTTAACTCCACCTTTTTAGGATCGACCAACACAAACTTAAGTTGCGAAGGGTGCTTTTTGTAAAGCAACGATACTAAAATAGCATTAATACCTACCGATTTACCCTGACCAGTAGCTCCTGCAACAAGTAAGTGAGGCATTTTTGAAAGGTCGGCAATATAAACCTCATTAGAGATGGTTTTACCAAGTGCAATAGGCAAATCCATTGTAGTTTGCTGGAATTTCTCTGTTGCCAGGATACTTCTCATCGAAACCATTTCAGGATGCAAATTAGGCACCTCAATACCAATAGTACCTTTACCAGGCATTGGGGCGATAATACGAATACCTAAAGCGGCTAAGCTTAACGCAATATCATCTTCCAGGTTCTTGATCTTCGAAATACGAACGCCAGGCGCCGGGATAATTTCATAAAGCGTAACCGTTGGCCCAATTGTAGCCTTAATCTTATCAATCTCTATATTGTAATGATTTAAGGTTTCAACAATTTTATTCTTATTGGCCTCCAGCTCATCCGCGTTAACAGATATTTTGTTAGAGCCATAATTCTCCAACAAATCCAAATGAGGGTATTTATAACTGGCAAGATCCAGCGTAGGATCATAAGTACCAAATTGCTCTACAAGTTCTTCAGATTTCTTATCCTCGTCTGTTTTTTCAATCGTCAATTCAGGTTCAGCCTTAACCGGAACTTCTAGAATAGGTGATTTAGGCCTTTCGTCAATTGTTGGCGAAAGTATAATCGGAGTATGTGCAGCTGGAGTATGCATCACATTTACAGCCTGAGTAAATGCTGGGGCTTTCTCTTCTTCAACAACCTTCTCTTCGAACCTTGATGGAGTAACTACTATATTTTGCTCTCTTTTACGCTGATTACCAAGTTTATCATTCAATGTAAACTCAACAGGTTCAGAGGCAACTTCATTCTCCAGCTCAATATTATCTGGTGTTTCAGGTACAATCGTCTGATCACGTTTACGTTCCGGTAATTTAAAATCTATGTTATAAGCAATAATTAAAATGGTTAATCCTAAAAAAGCAATCAACCCACCTACGCCTGCTGCCCCAATTTGCGCAGCTAGTAATTTATTTGTCCAATAACCAAATTCACCTTCTAAAAAATGAGGGGCATTTGAAAAGAAAGAATGACAAAACCCAAGGGTTAAAGAAGTAAACAGCAAAAAGAAAAGGCTATAACCAAGCGTTTTTTCGAGTGCAAATATTTTCACCTTAAATAACAGTCGGTAACCAATAACAAAGAATACAAAAATGAAAAGAAAAGAAGCTACACCAAACCATTCATAAATGAATTGATGAGATAATAATGCACCTATTTTTCCGAGCCAGTTTTGTACTACCGGAGGAATATTTACCTGCTGCAGTTCTTCATAAGTTTTAAACAAATTGCTCCATCCACCATTTGCATCTATTACATAACTGTAATCTTCTTGCCAGGTAAATAAATAGGAAGTAAAAGCAATAAGAAAGTAAAGTGAAAGAATGACAAAAAACAAGCCTATGATCTTAATCGCTCTCCCATTCTGAAAATCCAGGCGGGGAAATAAATCTGATCTCTCCCTGAATTTCTTTGGGTCTTGCGATCTGGAGCCTTGCTTATCAGCTTGATCATTTTTAAAAGAATTGGATTTAAATTGGTTTCCCCTTACCGACATTTTTGTTACGAATATTAATAATCAACAAACTTAAATAATATTATTGCCATCTATGCTAAGATATTACAAATACCGCTAAACAACGTTTAATTCAACAACTTTATTCAAGCTATAAACGGCTATTTTTTCAAAAACTTTTAAACAAAATCAACATTTTCAAAATAAATCCTGTTAATATTTTAAACCTTTCCACACAATTAAAGTCATATGTACAAAGCGTTTAAGTTTTGATTTTTTAAATATAGTTTTGTTTTAGGGTAATCCCGCTTAGTATTCCACTAGGCGGGATTCTTTTTTTGATAAAACATTTTTCCCTAAGTTTGTTGATTTAATTAAGCATTTTTAATTTAAATTTAACAATGGACATTGCTCATCTTGAAAATTTAATAGAAACCGATAGGAAACAGGAGATTTCAGATCTTTTAACAAGACAGCCTCAACTTGCCAATCAAAAAACAAGTCATGGAATATCTCCCGTATTATTGGCGTGCTACTACAGAAAACCGGGAATAGCATTACTAATTGCAAGCTTTGTTTCCAACATCACCATATTTGAGTCATGCGCATTAGGGAAGTACGAACTTACTGCCAAATTGATTGCCCAAAATCCGGAATTAGTAAACTTATATTCAATTGATGGCTTTACTCCACTGGGTTTAGCTACCTATTTTGGAAACGAAGAAATCTGCAAACTACTGATAAGAAACGGTGCTGATGTAAATACCCCGGCCAACAATGGCTTTAATGTATATCCAATACATTCTGCCGTCGCTATTAAAAGCTATAACATTACAAAGATATTAATCGATGCCGGTGCAATAATAAATGTAAAACAACAGGCAGGTTTTACACCTTTACACGCTGCAGCACAACAAGGCGATATTGAAATGATTATTCTATTACTTGAGCATAATGCTGAAGTAGATATCCGAATGGAAGGCGGAAAACTCCCTGCTGATCTGGCCGAAGAAAAGGGTTTTGCAGAAATAGCAGAAATTCTTAGAGTTTAAAATCAGTCTATACATCCCAAACGCGCAAACGTATTTTCTTAATGTAATGTCTTACATCAAGAACAAGCGCAGCAAGAATATAGAACACAATAGGAAAACCTACGGCTAAAAAAGAAGAATAAATAAAAAACAGCCTGATTTTACTAATCGACATATTTAAACGCTCGGCGAGATAGGTACAAACCCCAAAACTCTGCTTTTCAAAAAATGTAACAATGCGTTGGAACATCTTATTTCTTTAATATTTTAATTCCTATACCACAATTTAAACATTTTTTTTGAGTACAGTAATATTTATTTAATTGTAATAACGCTTGAGACATAAAAGCATTGTGTGCTTTTATCCCCGAATCTAAATATTGTTCAATTATTATATTGTCTTCAGACGGAATTAAGTCTAGAAAATCAAACGCTCTATCCATAAATTGTGGCTGATCAGTATACTTACCATAAGCAAATAAAAATGTGCAAACTGTATTTATCAGTACATTTTGAATAGATTTTCTTCCAACCTGTACACTTACTTGCTTAGTGCATTTGTTAAAATGAAAATGTGTAAGCCAATAATCGTTAACCGGTAAATTTTCAAACAGCTGATACAATTGAGCCAGATCATCAACCTCTAAAATTTTTGAGAAAAGATGGTTTGACTTAATAATCAATGCCGAAAACTGTGCAAGCCTTATTGTCGGAAAACTCTGGGGCCTCATCCTTAAGAATTTCCACAATGATTTATCAATAGGCTTCAATCCGTATTTCTTCTTTAAAAAACTATACTCACTTTTCAACCGAGTAGGATATTCATCCACTAGCTCTTCCTCCAAGAATCCGGCCTGTCCAAAAACAAGCGCCTCAATCGCCAGGTTGTTATCTTTATTCTTCGCAAGGATATGCTGAGGCAATGAATCAGCAAGCAACTCAAACGGAATTGCATTTACTTTAAAACCAAAATTACCAGCCATAAAGCCATAAAATGTCTCATCCCAATCCCCTTTTAGCTTATCTAGTTTTTCAAGAACTGCACCGGACTTTTCTTCAAATCGTTCAACGATTAATCGCGACATCATGCCCTTAATACATATCTTATCCACCTGTCCTATTTGTTTAGCACATGGAAACTTATTCAGCGACATCATTATTGCATTATAATTCAGCAACAACTCTTCTTTAAACAAACCTTTTAATGCCAAAACGGGAACCACCGTCCCATTCATTCTATAAATTGGCTTATCCTGCTCATAAACTACATGAAGTATTACCGATTCATAGGATTTATCCTTTCCATGGTTATGTAAAATCCAATCGGAAGACTTCGTATGAATCTCCACATTACCGGCCCATGTTGTCTGATCTATAACAAGCTTTGCCTGATTAAAATCAGGACCTGCATGTGTATTCAGCACACCAGGATTTAACACCTGAAGTTTTTCGCCACCAACGCAATAAAGCTCATTTGTGTTAAAGAGTCTGAATTGCCAAATAAAGTACAAGAAGTTCTCTGAGAAATGCATCCCAACGAACATAATCCAAAAAGACTCACTTAAACAAGTAGGAGCCTATATTTTTTGTTTTTTATAATTTGTGATGAACACACCAAGGATAATCAGAACCGTTGCAATGATGATATCAAACGTCACAATTTCATCAAGAATCAACCAACCTAAAAACAGTGCAATAACAGTATTGAAATAAGAAAGGACAGACACCTCAGTAGCCGTAACCTTTTTTAAAGCATAATGATAACAGAAATAACCAACCACAGATCCAAAAATTGCCAGATAGCCAACAGCCATTAAACTCTTAATACTCCAGGATGCCACCTGGGTATCTCCAGAGAAAACAAAAGCAAGTCCAAGTTGTATGATTGCAGAGAAGACAAACTGATAGAACAGATCAAGAAAAATATTATCGGTTTTAAGGGTGTATTTTTTAGTATAGATTGTTCCTGAAGCCCAGCCTGTAATTGCAAAGCACAAAAACATAATCCCTGTTTTATAATTAGGATCTAACAGATCACCCAGGCCAGCTCTAAAAATAAAAGCGACCCCAAAGAAACCTATTATCACTCCCAGGAATCCTTTTAAAGTAGGTTTCTGTAAACCGACCAATACACTCCCTAAAAACACAATCAAAGGGTTCAGTGCATTTATCAATGACGTTAAGCCGCTAGGTATGGTCTCTTCCGCTACGGTTGTCATACCATTCGCAACCACTATCATTAAAACGGACACCAATAATTGCCTTCTTAAATAAGGCCAGTTTTTCCATTTAAATTCATTTTTGCTTAATAATATTACAAGCAAAATTAAGGATGCCATTCCTTGTCTGATCGCAGCTACAAACCACGCAGGAATGGTTTCAACAGCCACACGGATTCCCAGATAAGTTGTTCCCCAAACTACGGCAACACCTATTAAAGCAAATATTAATTTAAAATCTGTTTTGGCGGTCATATCAATTTCGCAGACAGTAATATCTGCTCCATCTCTGTTTGTACTTTTAAAGCCTCTTCCCTTGCTTTCTCAGCAAAATCCTCACCTTTACTTGCGTAAATAATAGCTCTTGCAGAGTTTACCAGCAAGCCGCATTCTTTATTTAAGCCATAGTTACAAACGTCAGCAAGACTACCACCCTGCGCACCAATGCCAGGCACCAATAAGAAATTATCAGGAGCCAATCTTCTTATATTTTCAAACTCCGAACCTCGCGTGGCACCTACAACATACATCAATTGATCACTGTTAGCCCACTGCGATGAAATTCTGATTACTTCTTCGTACAATTTACCTTCAGGCGTTTCGTGCAGTTGAAAATCACTATGCCCGGCATTCGAAGTTAAAGCCAATAAGATTACCCACTTATCTTTATGCTCCAGAAACGGACCTACAGAATCCTTACCCATATAAGGAGCAACAGTTATAGAATCAAAGCTCATATCAGACTTAGCTTCATTGAAAAAAGCATCTGCATACATGGCCGAAGTGTTTCCGATATCCCCTCTTTTTGCATCAGCAATTGTAAAAATATCTTTAGGAATATATTGCCAGGTTTTAATTAAAGTTTCCCAACCTTTTAATCCCATCGACTCATAAAATGCAGTGTTAGGTTTATAAGCAACGCACAGGTCTTTAGTAGCATCAATTATTTGCTTATTAAATTCTAATACAGGGTTTTCATATTTTAATAAGTGCTTTGGAACATTTTCCAGAACCGGATCAAGGCCAACACATAAAAAAGATTTCTTACTTTTGATTTGTTCAAATAACTGCTTCTTATTCATCAGAGGGTAAATTTTGAGTGCAAAGATGCCAAATTTAACAGTGATTTAACGTGTATTTAAAAACTTTTGAATGAATTTATTTTAAACAATTTCAAGTTTTTCTTGGAGATTAGTTTACAAATACATACAATTGCAACATAATTCTCTAAAAGTTTATCTGCTCATTCCAGAAAATCCAATAAAATTTTGTCTTCCACTATCTTTTATAGCCGTTTTTTCTGCTTTGTTCAAGTGATAAATGCTTTTTTTAAAAATTTCTCTACACCCATATAATGTTTAATAAAACAGAATTAAATGAAAAACTCACAGCCGAATTGCGTGAGATTGCAAAAACTCAGGGCATACTAAATGCTGATGAGTTACGTAAGGCTGAATTGGTTGAAATTATTGCACAAATAACGGAACAAGAAACTGGCGCTCCTGTTGCAGAGGTGACTGAGATAGCTGAGGTAACAGCACCAGCTAAAGTCAGTAAAACTAAAACCGTAAAAGATACTGGCTCTACTGAAAAACCAACTCGTAAAAGAATCCGAATCCCTGCAAAGGAAGAAGAAGGCCCAACAACGAAACCTTTCAACAGGGCTTCATTGTTTGATCCACTTCCAGGTTCAGAACAAAGATATGCAGAAGAAGCAGCTCAAGAAGTAACTGTACCGGATGCTGAGCCTCAGCCTGAAACTTCTGAAACACCATCAGAGGCTCCAGCAGAAATTGCTCCAGCTGCTCCAGTAGTTGCTCCGGCACAAAACGTTCCTTCAGCCGAAAATAAAAAGATTCACAAGCCTCAAAGAGACGACAACAGACCTAAAGGTCCTAATACTGGTGGTCATCAAAAACAAAATGAGAATAGCTATTCAAACCTTGATTTTGATAACACGATTACCAACGAAGGTGTTCTTGAAATCATGCCTGATGGCTATGGTTTCCTTAGATCTGCTGACTACAATTACCTGTCGTCTCCTGATGATATTTATGTATCTCAGTCACAAATCAAATTATTTGGTTTAAAAACAGGTGATACTGTAAAAGGAAGTATCCGTCCTCCAAAAGAAGGCGAAAAATATTTCCCTTTAGTAAGAGTAGAAACTATCAACGGCCGTCTACCAGCTGATGTTAGGGATCGTGTTCCATTTGACTACCTTACCCCTTTATTCCCTACTGAAAGGTTAAATCTTTTCACTGAAACCAACAACTACTCAACCAGGATTATTGATCTATTTACTCCAATAGGTAAAGGACAACGCGGTTTAATTGTTGCACAACCTAAAACCGGTAAAACAAACTTACTGAAAGAGGTAGCTAATGCAATTGCTAAAAACCACCCTGAAGTTTATTTGATCATTCTATTGATTGATGAGCGTCCGGAAGAGGTAACTGATATGGCTAGAAGTGTAAGAGCTGAAGTTATTGCTTCAACTTTTGATGAGCCTGCAGAACGTCATGTTAAAATTGCTAACATCGTTTTAGAGAAAGCAAAACGCCTTGTAGAATGTGGTCATGATGTAGTAATCTTACTAGACTCTATCACCAGATTAGCAAGAGCTTACAATACTACTGCTCCTGCATCAGGTAAAATCCTTTCGGGTGGTGTTGATGCTAATGCATTACACAAACCTAAACGTTTCTTTGGTGCTGCACGTAACATAGAAAAAGGTGGATCATTAACCATCCTTGCTACTGCCTTAACTGATACCGGTTCTAAAATGGATGAGGTTATCTTCGAAGAATTTAAAGGTACAGGTAACATGGAGCTACAATTAGATCGTAAATTATCTAACAAACGTATCTTCCCTGCTATCGACATTACTGCTTCAAGCACACGTAGAGACGATCTGTTACATGACAGAGATACATTGCAACGTGTTTGGATCTTACGTAACCACCTTGCAGATATGAATGCTCAGGAAGCTATGGAATTTGTACAAGCACAAATAAAAGGTACAAAATCTAATGAAGAGTTTTTAATCTCGATGAATAGCTAATAAATGATAAAAAAGCATATCCCTAATGCAATCACCTGTGCAAACCTGTTTTCAGGTTGTATCGGAATAGTTTATGCTTTTAACGGAGCTCTGGAAACAGCAGCATATTTTGTGCTGCTGTCCGGAATCTTTGATTTCTTTGATGGCTTTGCTGCCAGATTACTAAACGTAAAATCTAACATCGGAAAAGATCTGGATTCTTTGGCTGATATGGTAAGCTTTGGTTTCCTTCCGGGAGTAGTAATGTATCAATTGCTTTCTCAAAGTGACTATACATCACCTTACCTGCCTTATCTGGCATTTATTATCACAGTATTTTCTGCATTAAGGTTAGCCAAATTTAATAACGACACCAGACAAACAGAGGACTTCATCGGTTTAAACACCCCAATGAACACCTTGTTTATCGTATCCTTACCGTTTATTCAAAAAGACTATCCTTCAGTAATCAATTCTACCGTACTTCTTATTGGATTAACTGCCTTATTAAGCTGGTTGTTAATAAGTGAGATAAAAATATTCTCTCTTAAGTTCAGCTCAAAAAGTTGGGCCCACAACAAAATAAAGTACATATTTCTGATTATATCAGCGCTATTAATACCCTTTCTAAAATTCGCAGCAGTTCCCTTTATCCTGATATTGTATATCGGATTATCAATTTTACATTTTCGGAAAATTCCTACGGCTTAAAGTCTTTTTTCAAGACTTGCTTTTGCAAGATCTAACTGCTTGTATAGAACCTGCACAAACTCAGCAACTTCAGTACATGCCTTTGGTAAGTCATCTACATTTATCAGTTCACGAGCATTATGTTCTATCATTTGCATATGCAATTTTGCATCTTCCCTTCCTACGTATGAGAATGTAGGTTTCATTTTATGCGCACATGTTGATACCAATGGCCAATTCTTATCGGCAACAGCGCTTTCAAGTTCAGAAAGATATACTGGTGTTTGAACTTTAAAAAGATCAATCATTTCTATGATAAATTCTGCATTATCATCCGACATCTCTCTTAAATAAGAAAGATCTAAAGGTTCATCATTTTTATTTACGTTAATCATTGCAACAAAAATAAAATTAAATTCTAGATACGGATAAATTATCCTGTAACCTTTCTAATACCTCACGAACAGTTATTTTTAAAACCGGATGCACATAATCGGCCGCTATTTCAGCCAATGGTTCTAAAACAAACTTCCTATACTGCATCTGCGGATGAGGTATTTGCAGTTCGGCTCCCATATCAACTACAATATCATCATAAAAAATGACATCTATATCAATTAAACGAGATCCCCATTTTTCATGCCTCACTCTTCCAAGCTCTAATTCTATTGTTAAAGCTTTATTTAGCACTTCAATTGGTGTAAGTTTAGTATTCACGCCTAACGCTATATTTAAAAAAGAAGGCTGATCTTCCTTACCCCATGCAGCCGTTTCATAAACCGATGATTTTTCAGTTACCGCTCCTATTTCATTATTAATTAGCGCAATCGCCTCATCAATTAACTGTTCCCTATCTCCCAGGTTGCTTCCAAGTAACAAATAAACTTTTTTATTATCAAATACCATATAAAAGCCTCAGGCTATTTTTTTAGTTATATTTACAAAATAAATATTAAACCACCACATGAGAGAATTTTTCAAGTATGTTTTTGCAACCATCGTAGGAGTCGTGATTTCACTTGTCCTTTTTACCCTGTTGTTTGTCGTAATTATTGTAGGTGTTGTCTCATCTCTCGACAGTGATAAAACTGTCAGTGTAAGCAGCAATTCTGTTCTTTATCTAAATATGGATCAAGCAATTACGGAACGAACTGCAGATGATACTTTTTCAAATTTACCAATAGTAGGTGGTGATGGCGAAAAAAGTATAGGATTTAATGACATCCTGAAATCGCTTAAAAAAGCAAAAACGGATGATGATATTAAATGTATTTATTTGAATGTAACTTCTCCAAATGCAGGCTTTGCAACATTACGTGAGGTTAGAAATGCTTTAATTGACTTCAAAACCAGCAAAAAGAAAATCATTGCATATAGTGAGGTCTATACACAAGGTGCTTATTATCTTGCCTCTGTGGCCGACAAAGTCTATCTGAATCCTGAAGGTACTCTTGAATTTAAAGGCTTAAGCTCACAGATCATGTTCTTTAAAGGTGCATTAGAAAAACTGGGTGTCGAAGCTCAAATAATTAGAGTGGGTTCTTATAAAAGTGCAATTGAACCATTCATTTTGGATAAAATGAGTGATAAAAACCGTGAGCAGGTTACCGCTTATTTAAATGGAATGTACAATACCTTTCTTGAAGGAATAGCGGAAAGCAGACACATCAGTACGCCAACGTTGCATCAAATTGCGGATGACTATAAAATCCAGCAACCAAAAGACGCAATCACTTATAAGCTGATTGATGGTCTTAAATATAAAGATGAAATTCTTGATGAACTTAAATCACTAAGTGGTAAAGACAAAAAAAGCAATATCAGCAGTATAACTATTAACGATTATGCAAAAAATCTAAAAGCAGATCAAAGTGGGAGTAGCTCAAATAAAGTTGCCGTAATTTATGCTGATGGAGATATTGTTGGTGGAGAAGGTTCTAATGTACAGATTGGATCTGAACGCCTTTCAAGAACAATCAGAAAGGCCAGACTAGATTCAAGCATCAAAGCAATAGTATTAAGAGTAAACTCACCTGGTGGTAGTGCCCTTGCGTCAGATGTAATCTGGAGAGAAATTATTCTTACTAAAAAAGTTAAACCTGTAATCGCTTCATTTGGTGACGTGGCAGCCTCAGGAGGTTATTATATTGCATGTGCAGCCGATTCAATTTTTGTACAGCCAAACACCATCACAGGTTCAATCGGTGTATTTGGCGTTATCCCTAACTTCCAAAAATTATTAAATTCTAAATTAGGAATCACATTTGATGGTGTTAAAACCGGAAAATACGCTGATATTATGAGCACAAACCGTCCTTTAACTGACGGCGAAAGATTGATTATCCAAACGGATGTAAACAGAGTTTATGATACTTTTATTACTCATGTATCTGAAGGACGTAAAAAATCTAAGGCTTATATTGATAGTATCGGAGGTGGTCGCGTTTGGATAGGTACTGATGCAGTGAAAATAGGATTAGCAGATAGAACCGGAAGCTTTAATGATGCAATTACTTCGGCAGCCAAAAAAGCAAAAGTTACAGATTACAAAGTAGTAGAGTATCCAGAAATGATAAGTCCATTCAAATCATTCATGGAAAACAGCGCTGATAAAGTAAAAACTTATTATGCTAAGCAAGAACTTGGTGATAACTATCCAATTTATCAGCAGATAAAATCTGCTATTTCAAAATCAGGTGTACAAACTCGTATGCCATTTGAAATTACAGTAAAGTAAGTAAAAACGTCGATCGTCATCCTGAATTTATTTCAGGACCCCGCACTAGCAAGTTTTTTTTTCTCTTGAGGGGTCCTGAAATAAATTCAGGATAACGATCGACTTATATTCAAAATCCCGAATTACTGTATTTTATCCCAACCAGGGTGTATCGTTAAATAAGTACTATTTACAGAAACATTTTTAGGATGCACAGTAATAGCTGTTGTAAAAAAGTGATCTCCCTTGTTTCTAACATCAAATGCTATCCCCTCATTCTCTGCATCATAAACAACCAAAGAATCCTTTTTTGCCGTATTCAAATAAACAGCAGCTTTTTTAACATCAGGAAAAACTGCCTTTATCTCATCGAGAGATACTCCAATCCTCAAACCCTTATCTGTTCGATAATTCGTAGCACTCACTACTATCTGTTTCACATCCTTAGTAGACATGCTATTATTCTTATAAGAAGAATAAACAGACAACTCCCCTTTTTTTGTATCCGTTGAATCTCTTAAATACCATATCCCCCAAGATTTTCCCATTGCTGCATCGCCATCACTGGGATTACCTAGAATCTTAAAAACCTCTGACATGTCCTGTCCCAGAAACACCTTATCAATCGACTTTCCCGGAACAATCATCAGATCACCGGAATATTCTGGAAACGCACCGGCAGGAAGACGAGCCTCCGTTTCCTCCTCAACTGTCTTTTTTTTCGGTTCATTGCAGCCCATTACCAGGGCCAGCAACAAAACACTTAAAATATTGAATTGTCTCATAGCAACATAAAGATAAAAAAACCATACCAATAATAGTTTCATCAAAAAATCGGGCGTTTTTACTTAATTTAGCAACGATGAGGGCTTTACTTTTGGAAACCCTTATTACTGTTAAAGCAAAAAATAGCTCAATGGAAAACAAGACCATCGCTCGTACCCTGCGTCTTCTATCTCAACTGATGGAACTGCATAATGAGAACCCGTTTAAAATAAAATCAGTGGCTAATGCCGCTTTTAAAGTAGATAAACTACCATATGCCATAAAGGATAAAACACTAGAAGAAATTGCCCAGATAGATGGTCTTGGTAAAAGTATCTCGGCAAAAGTATGGGAGTTACTACAAACAGGCACCATGGCTGAGCTCCAAGCTATCCTTGCCGAAACACCAGAAGGCATAGTAGAAATGCTTGGCATTAAAGGTATTGGTCCTAAAAAAATTGTCGTTATCTGGAAAGATCTGGGTATTGAGAATATTGGTGAGCTATACTACGCCTGCAACGAAAACCGACTTATTGAAGCTAAAGGCTTCGGTTTAAAAACACAAGAAGAAATCAAAAAGGTTATTGAGTTTCAAATGGCAGCGCATGGCAAATTCCTATATGCGCAAACCGAAGGATTTGTTAACAAACTATTTGAAGATCTTGCTGTTTGGCTTAGAACTACCAGTGGAGAGCCACTTTTAGGCGTTGCCGGAGCATACCGTCGTTGCCTCGAAATTATCGAAGAAATAGAACTCGTAATAGGTGCCGAAAACACTGACGAAATCCTTTCAAGAATATCAGATTTTAAACCTTTACAGTTTGAACTGCAAGGCGATGATGTACTTACAGCTCAAAGCCCATCAGGCCTCAAAATAAAGCTTTACGTAGTAGCCAAACAAGATTTCTACCTCAACTGGTTTAAATTAACAGGTAATGAAAAACATGTTACCGAAGTCTTAGCCTTAGCCGGAAACGGACCTTTTGAAGATGAGCAAGCTATCTATCAAAAGGCAGGATTGGCCTACGTAGAACCTGAACTTAGAGAAGGCTTAAATGAATTAGAATTAGCAAAAGCAAATAAACTACCTGAGCTAATTACCTATAAAGATTTAAAAGGAAGTTTGCACAACCACTCTACATGGAGTGATGGTGTTCACACCCTTGAACAGATGGCGCTTTATTGCAAAGACAATCTTCAACTGGAATATCTGGGAATTTGCGATCACTCAAAATCTGCATTTTATGCAAATGGCTTGAACGAGCAACGTGTTTATGCACAACATCAGGAAATTGACGCATTAAATGCTAAGCTTGCCCCATTTAAAATATTTAAAGGAATAGAAAGCGATATCTTAAATGATGGTTCATTAGATTATAGTGATGATATCCTTAAAACTTTTGACTTCGTAGTAGCATCCGTACACAGCAACTTGCGCATGGATGAAGAAAAAGCTACTGCAAGATTAGTTAAAGCTATAGAAAACCCTTACACTACAATTTTAGGGCACCCTACCGGCCGACTATTACTTAGCAGAAAAGGTTACCCGATAGATTATGCTAAAGTAATTGATGCCTGTGCAGCAAATAATGTGGTTATAGAAATCAATGCAAACCCATTACGCTTAGATTTAGACTGGCGCTGGCATCGCTATGCTCTTGAAAAAGGAGTACTCCTATCCATTAATCCGGATGCGCACAGAACAGAAGGTTTCCACGACATGAAGTACGGTGTACTTATTGGCAGAAAAGGAGGCCTCGAAGCGAAGCAGTGCTTAAATGCGCTATCAGCACAAGATATCTCCCAATACTTCAACAATAAAAAATAGTATTCCTTACCTTTGTATCATGATTAGTAAGCTTTGTAATAAAATATTTCAGGACGCCATTAACGATTATCACGTTTATAACAATATAGATCAACCTATAAACAATCCTTATCGCATAAGTACCTTAGAGCATTTATTATACATGAAATGCTGGATAGATACGGTTCAATGGCATATGGAAGATGTAATCCGTAATCCGGAGATTGATCCTGTAGAGGCTTTACAGTGGAAAAGACGTATAGATGCTTCTAATCAGGAGCGTACTGATGTTGTTGAATATATTGACAGTTATTTCTTAGAAGAATATAAAGACATACAGGCAAAACCTGATGCTAAAATCAATTCTGAGAGCCCTGCCTGGGTGGTAGACAGGTTATCTATTCTTGCCCTAAAAATCTATCATATGACAGAAGAAACCTTGCGTTCAGATGCGTCTGAAGAACACAAAGCGAACTGTGGTGTTAAACTTAACATTTTGTTAAACCAAAGAACCGATCTTTCTACTAGCTTAGACGAACTGATTACAGATATAGAAAACGGCACAAAATACATGAAGGTTTACAAGCAAATGAAAATGTATAACGATCCGAGTTTAAACCCGGTACTTTACAACCCTAAATAATTAATGGCGGGAACACCTAAAATATTAGTGATCCGTTTCTCCGCCATGGGGGATGTTGCAATGACCGCTCCTATTTTAAAAGAGTTTACTCAAAACTACCCTGAAGCAGAACTACTTGTAGTTAGTCGTAGTTTATTTAAGCCTTTCTTTTCGGGAATTAAAAACCTAAGCTTTCATGCTTTCGACCCTAAGCAAAACCATAAAGGATTTGCAGGATTACTAAAGCTTTTTAAAGAACTTAAAGCGCATAAAATTACGGCAGTAGCCGATTTACATAGTAACCTCAGGAGTAAAGTGCTCACTTCACTTTTCTCCCTTATCGGGATAAAAACAGTCTCTGTAGATAAGGGTAGAAAAGAGAAAAAGGAGCTTACGCGCAAAACCAACAAGATTTTATCCCCTCTTGAACTTACCGTACAGCGTTATGCTGATGTATTTAAGAAACTAGGTTTTCCCTTTGCCATAAAAAATACCCTGCACCAAATCCCAGCAGAAACACCCAATAAAGAAACCCTTGCAATAATTTCGGAAGCATTAAAATCCGCTCCTTCAATTGCCAGTAAAACACAAAAATGGATTGGGGTAAGCCCCTTTGCACAGCATCTGCAAAAGGTTTATCCTTTACATAAAATGGAGGCTGTAGTGTTAAGTCTTGCCACTTCAGGTCATCACCTTTTTATCTTTGGAGGTTCTGCAGAAGAACAGGAAATTGCCGAAGGCTGGGCTGCTAAACATGAAAACATTACTTCAGTAGTAAGAAAAATAAAGCTCGATGAGGAGCTAAAACTCATCTCCAATTTAGATGTAATGCTAAGCATGGACTCGTCCGGTATGCACCTGGCATCTCTAATGAATATACCCGTGGTTTCCGTATGGGGAGCTACGCATCCTTACGCAGGTTTTTTAGGTTATGGCCAATCCATAAACGACGCCGTACAACTAGATTTGTATTGCCGACCATGTTCTGTTTATGGCAATGTTTCATGCTACAGAGGCGATTTTGCCTGCATGAACAATTTAGCCGAATCAATTGTTGTTGATAAAGTATTATATAAACTTAATAATCAAAAGGGGATTTAACGATGAGCAAACAGCTATTACTAGTAAGACACGGCAAATCAGATTGGGGAAATTCACATCTTTCAGATTTCGACAGGCCTTTAAATCCAAGGGGACACAGAAATGCACCAGAAATGGCTTCAAGGATACTTCAAAAAGACCTTGTTCCGCAATTATTGGTAAGCAGTCCTGCTTTGAGAGCTATTACTACCGCGAGGCATTTCTCTCAGGTATGGCACAAATCTCTTGAGCAGATTAAGGAAGAAACTTCTATTTATGAAGCGGATGTAACCTCCCTTTTAAAGGTGGTTAATAAGCTTAATAATAAATACAACAGAGTGGCCATATTTGGGCACAACCCGGGATTTACAGATTTTGCAAACTATTTAAGTGATGCAAGTATCTATAATATCCCCACCTGTGGAATTGCAATTATTGAATTCCCTACAGATGATTGGGCTGAAGTAAGTCACTTTGGCGGAACGATAATTGAATTTGATTCCCCAAAAAGTGCTGATGAGGACTAAAAATGAAGGTGCTTAACTGTAAGCCCGTTATTAATTAGTTGCATAAGCGAATCTACCCCTATTCTTAAGTGAGTTTCCACATAATTGGTGGTTACACTACTATCACTTTCGGCAGTTTTTACTCCTTCAGGAATCATTGGCTGATCAGAAACCAGTAGCAAAGCTCCGGTAGGTATTTTATTGGCAAAGCCTGTGGTAAAGATAGTTGCCGTTTCCATATCAACTGCCATTGCGCGCAAGCCTTTCAGGTACTTTTTAAAGTCCTTGTCGTGCTCCCAAACCCTGCGGTTGGTTGTGTAGCATGTTCCAGTCCAATAATCTCTTGAGTGATCTCTTATGGTTGTTGATATTGCTTTCTGCAAAGCAAATGCCGGTAGTGCCGGTACTTCTGCTGGTAAGTAATCGTTAGATGTCCCCTCGCCTCTTATAGCAGCAATAGGCAAAATCAAATCACCCAGTTGGTTCTTCTTTTTTAAACCTCCGCATTTACCTAAAAACAAAACTGCCTTTGGTGAAATGGCCGTTAGCAAATCCATCATTGTGGCAGCCATCGGGCTTCCCATACCAAAGTTAATAATGGTAATGCCATTTGCCGTTACACTTTGCATTGGTTTGTCTAAACCTAAAATAGGTGCATTCCCGTTCCACTCAGAGAACATTTGCACATATTTACTAAAGTTAGTAAGCAAAATATACTGACCAAACTCTTCTAACGGTCTTCCGGTATACCTTGGCAACCAGTTCTTAACAATCTCCGCTTTAGACTTTAAGCCTTTCTTTACGGCAGTTTCTACTTCTTTGTTTTTCTTAGCCTTAGCTACTGTTTTTTCATCTTTTTTTACGTCTTTTTCTTCGTTCATATATTTATCCTTTCTTTATTATTCTTTTTTTAAACTGCTATTGCTCAAATAACAAGTTAAAAAAAAATCCCCGGTAAAACCGGGGATTTAAATTTCTAAGCAGCTTTTAACTTTTTAAAGTCGGCTTTCTCAAATTTCTCCACGGCGTAGTCGAGCGTAATGCTCAATTCCTGGACACTATCGTCAGACGGCACGTCAAACATTGCATCAAGCATAATCGCTTCGCAGATAGAGCGTAAACCCCTAGCCCCAAGCTTATATTCCATAGCCTTGTCAACAATAAAATCTAAAACCTCATCTTCAAACACAAGCTTCACATTCTCGTATTCAAACAATTTCACGTACTGGCGCAATAATGAATTCTTAGGCTCAGTAAGGATGTTACGCAAAGCTTGTTTGTCTAACGGATTAAGGTGTGTTAAAACCGGCACACGACCAATAAGTTCAGGTATTAAACCAAACGATTTTAAATCCTGAGGAGTAATATACTTGTACAGGTTTTTAAGATCCAACTCTTCTTCGTCCTTTTTAACCTTATAACCAACAGCCTGCGTACGCAATCTGTTTGCTATTTTACGTTCGATACCATCAAATGCACCACCACAAATAAACAGGATGTTGTTTGTGTTTACGGGTATCATTTTCTGATCCGGGTGCTTACGACCACCCTGAGGTGGAACATTTACTACAGTACCCTCCAATATCTTTAATAGAGCCTGTTGAACACCTTCTCCTGATACATCTCTGGTGATTGAAGGATTATCACTTTTACGTGCAACCTTATCAACCTCATCAATATAAACGATACCACGTTCTGCCGAAGCCACATCATAATCAGCAGCCTGCAATAAGCGTGTCAATATACTTTCAACATCCTCTCCTACATAACCCGCTTCGGTAAGCACCGTTGCATCACATATACAGAAAGGTACATGCAATATCTTTGCAATGGTTTTAGCCAGTAAAGTTTTACCTGTACCAGTTTCACCTACCAACATGATGTTAGATTTTTCAATCTCAATCTCGTCGGCTTTATCAACCTTCTGACTCAACCTTTTATAGTGGTTATACACTGCCACAGAAAGCACTTTTTTAGCATCATCCTGACCAATAACATACTGATCAATATGCGCTTTAATTTCCTGTGGTTTTAATAAGGTAATCGAAGGATCTAAAGCTTTACCCTTTTTGCTACCTAACTCCTGAACCAGAAGCTGATTAGCCTGCGCGACACATTTATCACAAATGAATGCATCAAGCCCTTCAATAAGCATTAAAGTATCCTGCTTACCTGAGCCACAAAAAGAGCAACGCGATTCTTTATTTTGTTTAGCCATTTTTAATCTTTCTTACTAGCAACTAGTACTTCATCAATCATCCCAAAACCTTTAGCTTCTTCAGCTTTCATCCAGTAATCACGGTCTGAAGCTTTTTCTACCCACTCATAAGACTGGCCAGAATGGTTAGAAATGATGTCGTACAGTTCCTTTTTTAATTTAAGCATTTCCCTAAGGTTAATCTCCATATCAGAAGCCACACCCTGAGCACCACCTGATGGTTGGTGAATCATTACACGTGAGTGAGGTAATGCAGCACGTTTTCCTTTAGCACCTGCAACCAATAAAACTGCTCCCATCGAAGCTGCCATACCGGTACAAATTGTAGCCACATCAGGTGTGATGTACTGCATGGTGTCGTAAATACCTAAACCGGCATAAACTGAACCACCTGGTGAATTGATATAAATTTGAATATCTCTATTGTTATCTGTTGACTGTAAAAACAACAATTGAGCCTGTATAATGTTTGCATTTCCGTCATAAATAGCATCACCTAAAAAGATGATCCTATCCATCATTAAACGTGAAAAAACGTCCATTTGCGCAACATTAAGCTGACGTTCTTCAATGATATAAGGTGTCATGCTTTTTGGAGAGTTGTTTGTTGCTCCAATAAAACGATCAACATTTAAACCGTTTATACGGTGATGTTTAACTGCATATTTTCTAAACTCGTCTTTATCTATTTTCATAAGTTCCTATTTTATTTTTATCTGTTATGAAGCTTCCTTCGGAGGTTTCATAAGTTCTTATTTTCTTTTTATTTATTATGAAGCTTCCTTCGGAGGTTTCATCATTTTTATTTTTCTGAAATCTATTCTTATTTTTTAATAATAACAACCAAAGTAGATAAACTAAATTGGTAATTTATTGTGGCATTGTAAAATTTGAATATCTTTTATATAAATAAGGCGGCCTTAATAAAGCCGCCTTATCCGTAATACTATATAATTAATTAAGTTTTCTGTTACCAGATCCTACTTATTTTAACTCTACAAATTTGTTATAAGCTATTTCTTTTTGTTCGATGGTAGCAACTGATTGAATGTGTTCGAAAACTTTAATCGCTTTTACTTCATCAAAAATACGGTTAGCATTGTCTTTCTCTTTAAGGAAAGTAGCAGTGTACTGAGCCAATTGATCTTCCGGCATCGGAGCTGGACTGTACATTCTAAATTGTGCGTCTAAACGTTGTTTTGCTGTCTGGAAAACATCTTCGTATTTAATCTCGATGTTATTGTCTTTAATCAATTTGTTTTCGATTAAAGTCCACTTCAAGTTTTTAGCGAAATCTTCATAACCTTCAGCTAATTCTTCGTCAGTTAGTTTTTCGTTAGTAGCTTTTAACCATTTACGTAAAAACTCATCTGGCAAATCAATTTTAATGCTGTCAGTAAGTTTAGTATACATATCGTTTTGTAATTTACGATCTGCATCTTGCTTAAACATGCTTTCGATTTCTTCTGTAATTCTGGCAGTAAAACCAGCCTCATCAGTTACTTCACCTGCACCAAATAATTTATCAAAGAACTCTTGATTTAAATCAGCTTCCTCTAAACGGTTTACATTTTTAACCGTTACCTGGAATTTAGACTGTAATCCTTTAGCTTCTTCTTCGCTGATGTTTAATAACTTAGCTATAATAACCTCGTTTTTATCAAAAGCTTTTTGAACATCTAATTCAACTACGTCATCCTTTTTTAAACCAATTAAAGATTTTAAAATCTTTTTATCAGTAACCTGATCTAAACGAATAGATCCTGTTTGAGTAATGCCACCTTCAAAAACTGAACCATCAGGAGAAAGTTGTGCTAATTCGGCATAAAGTACGTCTTCTTCTGCCGAAACTTCAGGGTTTGACATTTTGCCATAGCTTTTGCGGATGTTTTTGATACGCGCAGCTAGAGTTTCTTCGTCAGCTTTAACAACATATTGAGTAAATTTATCTTTCGACGAAAGGTTTACTTCAACAGCTGGAGCTAATCCTAATTCATAATCAAATTCAAACTCATCTGTATAATCCCATTTGAATTCTTTTGAATCATCCATCACAGGCAAAGGTTGACCAAGAATTTCTACTTTATTATCAGTTAAGTGTTTGCTTAAAGTTTCGCTTAACAGGTTGTTGATCTCTTCTACAAGAATACTTCTGCCATACATTTTTTTGATGTGAGCAGCAGGAACCATTCCTTTACGGAAACCAGGAAGGGTTGCTTTTTTAGCTTGATCTTTTATAGTTTTATCAACTTTTTCAGTATAATCTTCAGGTGCAATTTTAATTTTTACAACTGCGTTTAAGTCGTTAATTTTTTCCTGTGTAATGTTCATCTTTCTGAATCAATATTTTTATAACCGTCTTTATATAAAAATTCCCCCGTGTTGCGGGGGAATTTTTGTGTGCGGAAGAAGGGACTCGAACCCCCACGCCGTGAAGCGCCAGATCCTAAGTCTGGTGCGGCTACCAATTACGCCACTTCCGCAGTTAGGATTGTTTTAGGACTGCAAATATAGGGATAGTTTTTAATTCACAAAACCCTTTTCAAAATATTTTCAATAAATATTCAGCGCGCCTATTCCCCTCCTTTATTATTTAATCACGATAAAAATTTCACGCTTCTGATAACCAGCAAAATACATTCAAAAACTTTAAGACAGAAAAAATTTTCAAGGTGAAAAAAAAATTAAAATATTTTTTCATTTAACTGCATTTCAATAGATCGATTTCTAATTTTCGCCCAAAAACCACTCAAATATTCCTTTTTTCAAATGTTTTTAAGGACTAAAAATTTTTAGACAGCCGCTAAAAAATCAATTTATTTCTGTTTTTTTTGAAAAAAAATGATGGAAAGCCTGAAATAAAATGAATTCATCATTTATTTGGAGTTCTATGTATTTATATTTTTATTTACTCGAATCAATAGAATCCAAATAAGGATGTAATTAAATTGGAATTTATACCAATCTAAATTCCTATTGATTAAGTTTTGAATCGGAATTAGGTCCGACAAAAAAACAAAAATACAGTCGTCCCTTACACCACGTTTAAAGGGACCTTGTTCGGACCTCGTTCGACCACAGCCGAACAAAGTCCGAACATGCCACGTTCAAGACCCGACCTACCTTCCGAACCAAAAAAAATGGTAAAAAAAAGTGATAATGAAATTTGTCATTACCACTTTCTTATATTTCTTTAAAAAATGTTACTTATACCCCAACCCCATATTGTAAAATAGAAACGCCCACTTGTCGGCAATCTCTTCAATAGCTTTATCTGTCGGTTTACCGGCGCCATGCCCGGCGTTGGTCTGTATGCTGATCAGTACCGGTGCATCACCTCCTTGCATAGCTTGCAATGTTGCTGCAAACTTAAAAGAGTGCGCAGGTACCACCCTATCGTCATGATCTGCGGTAGTAACTAGTGTTGCCGGATATTTCACGCCTGCTTTTAAAGCATGTACCGGCGAATACTTATGTAAGTATTCGAACATTTCTTTTGAATCTTCTGATGTTCCATAGTCATAGCTCCAGCCTGCTCCTGCTGTAAATTTATGGTAACGCAACATATCCATTACGCCTACAGCCGGAAATGCCACCTTAAATAACTCTGGTCGCTGCGCCATGGTAGCACCCACAAGCAAGCCACCATTTGAACCGCCCATTATTGCCAGGTAATCTTTAGAAGTATACTTATTCGAAATCAGATACTCAGCCGCAGCAATAAAATCATCAAATACATTTTGCTTTTGCAGTTTGGTTCCTGCGAGGTGCCATTTCTCGCCATACTCGCCACCACCACGAAGGTTAGGAACAGCGTAAACTCCGCCTTGCTCTAACAAAACGACTATCGAAGTACTAAATGCAGGAGTTAAACTGATGTTAAAACCTCCGTAACCATATAACACAGTAGGATTTTTGCCGTTTAACGAGATTCCTTTTTTATAGGTGATAATCATTGGTACTTTAGTGCCGTCTTTAGAAGTATAGAATATCTGCTTAGACTCATACTTTGAAGGGTCGAAATCGATACCCGGCTTTTTATACACCTCCGATTTACCCGTAGTTACCGAATATTTAAAAATGGTAGTAGGGTAAACATATGATGTAAAGGTATAAAACAGCTCAGGTTCCTTCTTTTTACTTCCAAAACCAACAGCGGTACCTATTCCGGGCAATTTAATTTCATGCTCCATTTTACCATCCATATCGTACTGCAATACCATCGAAACTGCATCCTTTATGTAGTTGGCAAATAACTTACCTCCTCCGGTTGATGGACTTAATACATTATCCGTTTCTTTAATCAGGTCTTTCCAGTTTGCCGGTTTAGGGTCGGCAGCATCAACAGTAACGATGCGTCCGTTTGGCGCGTTCAGGTTAGTATATATGTATAGCTTGCTGCCAATATTATCAATAATGCTATGGTTTTGCTCAAAATTATCAACCACTGGGATGATTGCAGCGTTGGCTACAGAAAGATCTTTAATATACAATTCATTGCCCGATGTAGAATTGGCAGCTGAGATAATCAGGTAGTGCTCATCCTCGGTTAAACCTGCGCCAATATACCTGCGAGGAGTTTTTGCTCCACCAAACACTAGTTGATCGTCTTTTTGCGAAGTTCCCAGGGTATGGAAATACAATTTATGCTGCTCCGTTAAGCCTGATAGCTGACTACCCTCTTTTGGTTTATCATAACTGCTATAGTAAAAGCCGGTATTGCCTTGCCATGCGATCCCGGAGAATTTCACATCTGTCAGTGTATCACCAATAATTGATTTATCGGCGGCGTGCATTACGACAACGCTAGTCCAGTCTGAACCACCTGCCGACAACTGATAAGCCACTAAACTGCCATCTTTAGAAAAGCTGATATCTGCCAATGAAGTGGTTGCATCTTTAGAGAAAGAATTAGGATCGAGAAACACTTCGGGCTCCCCTCCTTCTTTTTGGCGATACAGAACACTTTGGTTTTGTAATCCTGTGTTTTTATAGAAATAAGTATAATCGCCTTCTTTAAATGGCTGAGAATACTTCTCGTAGTTCATCAACTTTGTTAGTCGCTCCTTTATGTTTTTTCGGTAAGGAATTTGAGCAAGGTACTTCTGGGTTACTGCATTTTCTGCTTTTACCCATGCTTTAGTGTCTTCTGCACGATCATCTTCCAGCCAACGGTACGGATCTTCTACTACAGTTCCAAAATAGGTATCTTTTATATTTTCTTTTTTCGTTTCCGGATAAGTTATCGTCATTTTTTGCAGTGTATTGTTTTTTTGAGCCTGAGCAAAAGTAGGGAACATAATGACAAGTGCTAGCAGACTGCTTTTAAATGTTATTTTCATAGTCAAAATTGTTTTACCTAAAGTCTATTATTGCATTTCTACTTATAAAAATAAACAAAAAATACGCACACAACACTGTTACTTTTCTTTATTACTATGAATACGTAACTTGGGCGCTTTAATTTGCTTCTATGAAGAACTTATTCTACAAATCGGCCTGTGTTGGGCTGGCACTTGTTTTAACTTCTAACTGTGTTTGGGCTCAGGTAGAAAAAACAGACGACATTAGTAAAACCTCTCCTTACCGTGCTTCGGCAACCAAAATAAATGCACTGATACATACTAAATTAGATGTAAAGTTCGATTACTCAAAGCGCCATCTGATTGGCAAGGAATGGGTTACCTTAAAGCCTTATGCCTATGCCACAGATTCGCTAACACTGGATGCAAAAGGCATGGATATCAGAACCATTGCTCTGGTAAATGGAAAAAATCTGCAAACGCTAAAGTACACTTACGATGAAGATCAGCTAAAAATACAGTTGGGAAAGAAATTCTTACCCGGCGAGGCTTACACCATCTTTATTGATTACACGGCAAAACCTGATGAATTAAAAGTAAAGGGTAGTGCCGCCATAACTGATGCAAAAGGCCTATATTTTATTAACCCTGATAGCGCAGTTAAAGGAAAACCTGTACAGATTTGGACTCAAGGAGAAACAGAAGCTTCTTCGGCCTGGTTCCCTACAATAGATAAACCAAATCAGAAGACCACAGCCGAAATTAGCATTACCGCACCTGCAAAATATGTAACCTTATCGAACGGAAAACTGGTAAGTCAGCTAAAGAACCCCAATGGAACCCGTACAGATACCTGGAAAATGGATTTACCCCACTCTCCTTATCTATTTATGATGGCTGTTGGCGATTTCAAGATCTATCGCGATAAATGGAAAACTAAAGAGGTAAACTACTATCTGGAGCCCGCTTATGCTCCTTATGCGAAACAAATTTTTGGGCTTACCCCAGAAATGATAGACTTCTATTCTAAAACACTGGGAATCGATTATCCATGGAATAAATATAGTCAGATTGTAGTTCGCGATTATGTGAGTGGTGCGATGGAAAACACCACAGCAACCTTACATGGTGCTTATGTACAACGTACACCAAGAGAAATGCTCGATGAAAATTTCGGACAGGCAGAAAGCACTATAGCACACGAACTGTTTCATCAGTGGTTTGGTGATTATGTAACAGCCGAAAGCTGGAGCAACTTAACTGTAAATGAATCTTTTGCCAATTACAGCGAGTGTTTATGGGCGGAGCACAAATACGGAAAGGATGCTGCTGACGCGCATAACTATGAAGATATGAGTCAGTATTTGGGTTCTAAAAAAGATGATTTAAAGAACCTTGTACGTTTCCATTATGTAGATAAAGAAGAAGTTTTTGATGCGGTATCGTATCAAAAAGGAGGTCGCATTTTGAACATGATGCGCAATTATTTGGGAGATAAAGTTTTCTTTAAAGGCTTAAATATCTATCTGAAACAGAATGCCTTTAAAAATGGAGAAGCGCATCAATTGCGTTTAGCCATGGAGGAAGCAAGCGGACAGGATATGAACTGGTTCTTTAATCAGTGGTATTTTAGTTCCGGTCATCCTAAAATAACTATTGATTACGCCTGGGATGAAAGTACAAAAACACAGAAAGTTACACTTAAGCAAACTCAACCCGGTGATCCATTTACCTTACCTATGGCTATAGATGTGTACAGTGGCGGCAGTAAAAAACGCTATCAGGTAACATTTAAAGATGCGGTACAGACTTTCACATTCGCTAGTACAACTAAGCCTGACCTTGTAAACGTTGATGCCGACAAAGTTCTATTGGCTGAAAAAGAAGATCATAAATCTTTAGCTGAATTTGCTTTTCAGTATGCTCATGCTCCATTGTTTATGGATAGACTTGAAGCTATAGATGCTGCCGGAAAAAACAAAAAAAATGCTGAAGGTGCAAAAGTTTTGCTTTCGGCATTAAATGACAAGTATTACTCTTTAAGAATACAGGCGCTTGATTCAATTGCTTCTGATGATTCAGAGCTTCTTAGATCTGCTATGCCTGCCATTCAAAAACTTGCTGCCGCTGATCCGAATACAACTGTACAGGCTCAGGCAATTTCTATTATAGGCGGCAATAAAAATGCTGCCGATCTGCCATTGTTTAAGAAAGGATTGGAAAGTAAATCGTATGCAGTTCAGGGGGCGTCGTTACTGGCACTTGCATTACAGCAACCTGAAGAGGCTTTAGCTACTGCAAGAGTACTTGAGAAAGACAACAAAGCTGCCCTTACCCAAGCAATAGTAATTATTTATTCTAAATTTGGAACAGAGAAAGAGTTTCCTTTTATTACCGAGAAATTTGCTACAATGTCTGGCCAGGATCAAATAGAACTTGTTCCTGCTTATGTAAACATACTAGGTAAGGTTAGCGACATTAATGCGCTAAAAAAGGGAATCGACCTTGTTAAAGGTGTAGGATTAAAATATAAAAGTTACGGTTATAACGAATATGTAACTAACTATCTGGTTCAACTTAAAAAGCAAAAACAAAGTGACTCGGCTAGTTTAAGTTATATTGACAGTGCAATTAATGAATTGAGATAACAACCAACAATTTGAATTAACACACAAACTAAATATACAAATGACAAAGAGAACCATCTTATTTTTAGCGCTCGCAGTTAGCGTAACACTCTCGTGTAAGACAAAAAAGAAAATCGTACAAACCACTCCAACTGCTGTAGAGAAACCAGCAGGCGACACTGAGCTTGACAAAATTAGAAAAAATCTTCCTGAAAGTCAGGTAGAGCGCACAAATGCCGGAATTAAATTCACATTTAGCTCAGAGATTTTGTTTCCTACCAACTCTTCGTATTTAAATGAAGGTTCAAAAAAGAGCATTTCGGATGTTGCAACAGTTTTAAAACAAAAAGATGCAAGTCGTAAAATCCTTATCGAAGGGCACTCAGATAAAACCGGAACTGAAAAATACAACCAATGGTTATCAGAGAAACGTGCAGTATCTGTTAAAAAATACCTGATTAGCTTAGGCATTAATGGCAATAGAATCGAAACTTCAGGATTAGGCGACACTCAGCCAATTGCTGACAATAAAACCAAAGAAGGACGTTTAAAAAACAGAAGAGTTGAGGTTACTTTGTTAAAGTAACAAATGACTTTTAAAGATAAATAATTCAACCTAAGCCGGCCTGGTTAATAAAGTTCCTTTTGAAGCTGAAACAGATATTGAACTGCTTTAACCAGTCGGCTACCATACCAGGAGAACATTTCTCCATCAACCAGCATTACTTTTGCCTCAGGTATTACCTGCCTTATTTCTTCAAGGTGTTCTTCTTTGAAGGGATAAGGTTCTGAGGATAAGAATATCAAATCGGGTTTTAATTCGGCCAGTTCGCTTAGCTCAATTTCAGGATATCTTCTTTCTTTAATTACATTGCTAAGGCCGTTTATTGCTAAAATGTTATCTATAAAGGTGTCTCTGCCAGCCAGCATATATGGCTTTTTCCAGATCAGGTAAGCAACTTTTTTATTGATTCCGTTTTGTACGGCTAGAGTTTGAAGATCGTTGAAACCAGCGCTTATCAAATGATTTAAGTAAGAAGCTTCGGGTTGCCTGTCTACCAGCTCCCCTATTTGTGTAATGGTTTTCTTGGCATCTTCTAAAGTATAAATGTCGCTCATCCATACGGGATAATCTTCCATTAGCATTTCAATCTGCGATTGCTGGTTTTCTTCTTTATTGCCAATGATCAGGTCTGGTTTTAGCTCCCTTATCAGTTCAATGTTTAATTTCTTAGTGCCTCCTATTTTAGTTCGCTCCGCAAACTTTTCAATAGGATGAATGCAGAATTTAGTGAGCCCTATTATTTCCTTATCCAACCCAAGCTCAAACAGCAACTCTGTTTGAGATGGCACTAAAGAGATAATCCGCTTTGGCGGATAGTTGATTGAAATTTCCCTGTTTAGCTGATCTGTAAAACTGCGTTGCATGATGCAAAGATAAATGCTTCATTGCACTAATAAGCATTTATTCGTATTTCAATGCATCCACGGGATTTGTCTTTGCAGCACTGTATACCTTGCCAACTAACAGAAAACAATGCAATCAAAATGCATCAATCAGTTATCCTATTGGCATAGCCAATACCATTGCGATGATAACTATTTTAATAAAGCTTACTGACAGGAGGGCGGTAATACTGCCAATGCTTGCACCTAGTACTTATAAGTTTGATATTATAGACAGCATCAGTTCATGCTCAAATTTCTCGGCTACTAAACTGTCAACAAATTTAATCTCTAAAGGAAAGTCAGGATTTAGCTCTTTTGTGATTCTGGTTATCTGATTGATATTTTCCTGTCAGAAGCGAAACTTTTATTAAAGTCGCGTTCGGCAACCAATTTAACATTATTGGTTTTCAGGAAGCCATAAGTGGTTTGTATAATATCAAATAACATCTTTTATCGCCTTCGACCATGCCATGCCATTAATATAGAAACTTGCTACTAGACATCACCCTAATCACTATCTCTCAGTATCACAAGATTTCGTTGAGATATACGCTTTCCATTAACCTTGATATTTCCTGTGCACACTGCAATCTTCTTTAAGGGATATACTTTAAGGATGGTTGTAAGCGCCTCATTATTGTCCGTAGATATCCAATGAGTCCCAGATTTGTAAACTATCAAACGAGATCTCAATTTTTGAGCTTTTGCTACGAAATTTTCTCTGCAACTAACTGCCGCACACTCTTTCGCCCGGTTGGCACTAAATCCGAATTGCGTAAGTGTATCCGGTTTGAATTTTGATTCCGCCTTGCTGGAATGAGGGTTTTGAATGTTTAAAAACATCATACTTGAAACAGCTAAAACAGATACTATAATTTTTGTTATCATATTGTATAAAATTAAAGTTTGAACATTATGTAGCACTTAATTACTCATACTTCAGCGCCTTTACAGGATTGCTAACCGCAGCCTTTCTTGCCTGTATACTAACTGTAAATGCCGCTATTATTAAAGACATTAAAGTTGCAAGCACAAATGGAGCGAACGGCATATCAACCCGATAGGCAAATCCTTGTAGCCATTTATTCATGATGATGTAAGAAACAGGCCAGCTGATTAGGTTTGCCACTACAACCATCACCATAAAAGAGCGATTCAACATATTAACTATTTGCAAATTAGACGCACCCAACACTTTACGGACAGCAATTTCCTTAGTTCTTCGTTTTGAAACAAATGCTGATAAGGCAAATAAACCAAGCAAAGAAAGTAATATTGAAAAGACACTAAAAATTGTAATCATTTTCATGAAACGTTTGTCTGAAAGTATCTGCGCTTGAAAAGCATCCTCTCCAGAGGTATATATCATTGGAAATTCAGGGGAAATTTTCATCCACTCCAACCTTACTGATTCGAGCATATGTTGGTAATTATCAGTATTGAAACGGACTAAAAGATTATTGGTACTAGACATGCCCCCCAAATGAGTAACCTTATAAACTGTAGGCAAAACGGTCTTATCAAAACCTTCATTATTATAATCTTTGATCACTCCGATGATGCGAAAAGTATATTTTTTCTTTTCATCTGGCACATCATAATCCTGTCCAACGATATTTCCACCAAGTAATTTTGCAGCTGCTTCATTTAAAACGACCGTATTTATTGTATCCTGTTTATACTCTTTAGAGAACAGCCTACCACTAACCAGTCGTACACCCAAAGCTGGCAATGTTTCCATGGTAACTGTTACAGTATTGAAATCAAAGGTGTTACTTTTATACACTACTTTTTCAGAAACGTTAAATGAATTACCCATTACCTGAGTTGTAGTGGCTACGTATTCAACTCCGGGTATTTTTTTTATCCTTTCAGCAAACCGGTCATCATAATTGGTTGATATATTGATGAGATGAGAACGATCAAAACCAAGATCCTTATTCACTAAGAAATTTGTTTGTGATTGCATTACACCAATTGAGATTATAAATGTTGCCGCAATTGCAAACTGAACAATAACTAATCCGTTTCTTAAAGCAATGCCTTTAAAACTATGCTCATAATTTCCTTTTAATACAGCAATGGGATTATAGTTAGACAGTACAGCTGCAGGGTACAAACCAGCCAATAAGGTAACTACAATAAAGACAGCTAATAGCTGGAACAATATAACTACTAGTTTTGTATTGTGCCAAAAGTTAAGCTGTGCATCAAAATTACTACTAAAGGCGGGCAGTAACAGTTCAACAAGTGCAATACTAACTAATAAGGCCAGCATACTTTGAATAGCCGCCTCTAAAAGAAACTGCCACATAAGCTGTTTCTTACTTGTCCCCAATACCTTTTTAACACCAACTTCTTTAGCTCTTTGTACAGATTGAGCTGTGGCAAGATTAATAAAATTGATGACTGATATCAACAGTAAAAATATAGATAGTGCCACTACAGGCTTAATTTTATCAATCCAGTTTTTTGCAAAAGGAGGATTAGCATGGACATCTTTTAAAGGGATAATTTTTAAACTCGGAACGCGTGTACTTTTAGAACCAGCCTTATTTTGTGTTTCACCATAGAGTTTACTTTTATATTCAAAATGACCGCTGTTAATTGTTTTATTTAGCGCATTTGTATCTATTGCTGCATTTACTAAACCGTATATTTTACAAGGAGTCGTGACATTCAAATTCTCAGGGTCTTTTTCTCTTTCTCCATCATGCAGTATTGCATTAAACTTAAGGCTTTCTGGAGCCGAGGGATCTTCAACCACACCTGTTACAGTATAGGTTGAGCCAGCATCGCCCTTCCCAACAAATATCTTAATGGTTTTTCCTAAAGCCTCATTAGTACCAAACAACAACTTTGCAGTGCTACGCTTCAGAACTACTGAATTAGGGGATTGCAATGCATTATTTTTGTTGCCCTGCAGAAACTGATAAGGGAATACCTTAAAGAATAGAGAATCGGCATTAACAAATCCCTTTAATACTAAAGGGTCGGCAAGCCCGGTTTTTATGGAAACAACATCCCCCCAATCATTATCAATCTTAGTAACATATTTAAACTGAGGGATGCTTTTTTTGAGCATTGCTGCATTTCGGGAATTATTAAGTTCCTGCCAATGCGGCCTATTATCAGGAGTGGAAAGATTGTAAAATTCTCTGATCTGGTAAACATTTTCTAGTTTCGGATCCCATTTGTCATAACTATTTTCATGGTTAATAAATAACAACAAGAGTACAAAACCGGTAAGTCCAAGTGCCAATCCTCCAATATTAATTGCAGTATAAACCCTATTTTTAACCAGATTACGAAAGGCTATTTTAAGATTGAGTTTGAACATATGTTATCAGAGATTATTTAAACAGTTTGCTGAACGGTTACATCCTCCTTAATAACCCCATCCAATAAATGCAGGATACGACTACCATAGGCAGCATTAACTTCAGAGTGGGTAACCTGAACTATAGTAATCCCCTCTTCTTCGTTTAGTTTTTTAAACAGATCCATAATTTGCAATGCCTGTGCAGATTGTAGGTTTCCTGTAGGCTCATCGGCTAAAATGATAGATGGCTGTGCTACCAAAGCACGCGCAATACCTACCAATTGCTGTTGACCACCTGACAATTGATTAGGGAAAAGATCACTTTTAGCTACCATATTAAACCTGTCCAACATATCAGCAATACGACTTCTACGCTCAGGGCCCGGAACCTTTTTATAGAGTAATGGAGCCTCAATGTTTTCAGCTACCGTCATTTCATCAATTAAATGATAAGCCTGAAACACAAAGCCAATATGGTTGCGATACAATTCTATGCGCTTACGTTCGTTTAATGAAACTACATCTTCGCCCATAAACTCATACTGTCCGTAGGTTGGCTCTTCCAGCATCCCAAGTATATTTAGCAAAGTAGATTTACCGGCACCAGACGGGCCCATAATGGAAACAAATTCACCTTGTTTTATGCTGGTGGTTACGTGACGAAGGATATAACTTTTTACACCTTTGTTAGCGTAATATTTCTCTATATTTTTTAATTCTATCATGAGATTATGTTTTTAAATATTTAATTCTACTCGTATTTTAAGGCATCAATTGGATTGGTTTGAGCAGCCTTGTAAGAGCGCAAACTCACCGTAATAAATGTTATTGTCATTGAAATAGCCATAGCTATTGCAAATGGCCAAATGCTAAGGGGTATTCTGTAAGCAAACTCACTCAACCATTTACTAACAAATATATAAGCTAAAGGCCATGCTACCAGATTGGCTAAAAAAACCATTAACAAAAAGGAACCATTCAGCATCCTTACCAATTCGTAATTAGAGGCGCCCAATACCTTTCGGATGGCCACTTCCCTGGTACGTTGAGACGCTACAAATGAAATCAGACCAAAAAGACCTATGAATGAAATGAAGATGATGACACCAGAAAACACCCTAAACAATACACCCATAACACGTTCGGTATTGTAATAACTGTTTAAATCATCATTTAAAAATGCAGAACCATAAACATCATTAGGGAAAAGTTCATTCCAAATCTTATCTACCTGTTTCATCGCAGTCATCATTTGTTTACTATCCATTTTGATGGCCATATTGTAATACTCATTCTTTTGAGATGAAATCAGAATTGGTGAAATTGCCTGACGAAGTGATTTATCATTAAAATCCTTAACAATGCCAACTATTGGAAACTTTTTGCCATTAACCTCCAGCAGTTTACCCAAAGCCTGTTCAGGAGTTTTAATATTCGACATTTTTAAAAACGTTTGATTTACGATATAGCCATTAGTCGTATCACTTTTATAGGGTAGTTTACCGGCAATTAATTTTAAATCAAAAGTCTTGAAGTAGTCAATATCCCCATACATCTTTCTAACTTGAAAATCTTTGACTTTGATGCCATTAAGCGAAAAGCTACTTTCTGCTATATTATTTGATGATGGAGGTACATCGCAAAAAGTTAGATTACTAATGCCTGGAACTTTGAGCAACCGTTCTTTTAAACTACTGTACTTAAGCTGACTTAAGCTATCAGCCGGCATACCTACCACAGCTACTGCATCAGGATTAAATCCTAGTGGCTGTTGGCGCATATAGTTCATTTGTTTTAATACCACCAGGGTAGAAATGATGAGGATTATGGTAATGGTAAACTGAACTACCACCAATATTTTGCGTAAACCTAAACCTCCGGCATTACTTGCCGTCATTTTATTCTTGATGGCAAGTGCAGGGCTAAAGCCCGACATAATTAATGATGGATAAAGGCCGGCAAGAAAACTAACAACAAGCACCAATACAATTAGAAAAACAAAGATTACCGGATGTTCTAACATGCTAAACGAGATCTGCTCATCGAAAAGATTCTGCATATAAGGCAAGGCAAATTCCGTAAGTACACAGGCAATTAATACTGAGATGATGCTGATGGTTAGCGTTTCTCCTAAAAACTGCATCACCAACTGCTTGCGTCGACTACCCATTACCTTTCTGATGCCTACTTCTTTTGATCTGCTTACCGCTTGTGCAGTTGCCAGATTTATAAAATTAATACAAGCTGTAAGGAGTAAAAATGCACCAATAATTGACAAACTATAAATTTCTTTCTTCTCCATTCTTTTCCCGGAGAAGTTTCCATAACGGGCATTTTGATGAATATCCTTTAAAGGTTGAAAGGCATGGAACTGACGATTTCCATCTGTATCGTTCTTATAATATTTTTTATTAAACTGAGCTAAGGCCCCATCTAGCGAGCCTATATCTACGCCCTTTTTTAATAACACATAGCATTCTGAACTTGAACCTACCGATCCCCAATTGTCACTATCTTTATAAGGATAGTTAGCATAGCTGACAAGAATATTTAAGGCGAGCGTACTATTTTCTGGCATCTCTTTAAATATCCCTGTTACTTTTAAATCCATTTGGTTTCTAAAGCGGATGGTTTTACCCATTGCTTTTCGCCAGTCGCCAAAGTATTTTGTCGCTTTATCTTGAGACAGCACAACACTATTAGGTTGTGTTAGGGCTATGCTTGATGTTCCAGCTAGCCATGTTAAGTCGAAAATATCAAAGAATTCCGGTTGTGTATAAAAAATTCGTGTGTCTTCCTTAAAGGTAGTTCTACCTGCTTCATCACGAACCAAAACTACCCCTCCCGTACTTTGAATTGCAGCAACCTTTTCAAACTGAGGCATATCATTACGTACGGCCTTTGAAAGCGGAACAGGTACACCCTGAGATGCATCTACACTTCCTTTGCTTTCCCAATTACTTACCACGCGATATATACGATCCTTATTTACAAATTGATCATCAAAGCTAAGCTGGTATCTTATAAAAATAAATATCAGAATACAACTAGCCATACCAATTGCAAGTCCGGTAATGTTTATAAATGTATAAGCCTTATGTTTCCAAAGATTTCGCAAGGCGATTTTTAAATTCAGTTTAAACATCTCAATTCTTATTTGTCGTTTGGTTATTCGTATTTAAGTGCATTAATTGGGTTCGACTTAGCAGTTCTATAAGCCTTATAACTAACCGTAAGCAACGATATTGCAATAGTACCAAAGGCAGCCAAGGCAATTATCCACCAAGGTATTGTAGTATGGAATTCGAAATTATCCAGCCATTTAATCATGATATAATAGGCTATTGGAGCCGCTAGTATAGTTGCTATAAGAATCATCTTTATAAAAGACAGCGACAATAACTGCATTAAACTTGCTACCGAAGCACCCAATACTTTTCTTATTCCAAACTCTTTAGTACGTTGCTCAGCACTGTAAGATATTAACCCAAATAAGCCTAAGCAAGATATAAAAATAGCTAAACCTCCAAACAGATTAGATAAGGTTCCCAAGGTCTTTTCTTTGGTAAGTTTTTCGGCATATATAGAATTCATAAACTTGATTTCTACAGGATATGAAGGATTTATCTCTTTGGTAATATTTGTAATGGTTTCAATATTTTGCTGAAGGTTATTGCTCGCATTTAAACGCATTGTAATTGCACCAGTCCCTACTTTGTTAAAATAAACAACCATCGGACTGTTTGATTGATATGGTGAATCCCATATGTAATCATCAAAAACCCCAATGATGGTAAAATTAGTATCAAACATTTTAATAACCTCTCCAACAGGCTTTTTTAGTCCCATTACCTTAACAGCTGAGGCACTAACCAGAACTGCGGAAGAATCGGAGGCATACTTTTTATTAAAATCTCTACCACTGGTCAGTTTAATTCCATTTGTACTGATATAGTCATACGTAGTTCCAACTCTATTGAACATCACCTTATTCTCAGGCTGTGGCATCCCCTGCCATTCTAATCCGGTAAAATTAGAACCATGATGTGACAAGTTAACAGATGATTGATACATACTTGTAACAGCACCGGATTTTAACAGCCTGGTTTTAAGTAGCTCAAATTTCTCTACAAGCTGCCCGTCTTGTGGCATTTCAACCAACGCATTTACATCAAACCCTACAGGTTTGTTTTTTATAAACTGAATTTGTTTATATATAACCAGAGTAGAAATGATCAGAATAATCGTAAAACAAAACTGCCCAATTACTAACACCTTTCTTAAACTAAAAGAAAAAAAGCCCTTACCTTCTACATTTCTTTTGAGTGATTGGGTAGGGTTAAATGACGACAAATAAAATGCCGGATAACTACCTGCAATTAGGCCTGTAAGTAACACAACAGACAAAAGCCCTAACCAGATGTAAGAATTAAAATAAGGAATACTCATTTTAATATTCAACAGGTTATTGAAAACCGGGATGAACGATTCTATCAATACAATCGCAATGATTACGCTAATTAATGTAAGCATCATTGATTCGGCCAGGAACTGCACAATCAATGATCTCCTGTTTGCCCCTATCGTTTTCTTTATACCCACCTCCTTTGCACGTTTTTCTGACTTTGCAGTTGCCATATTCATAAAGTTGATACATGCAATCAATAGTATGCCTATAGCTAATGCTGTAAAAAGCCATATTTGTTCAATATCACCACCTACACTTTTACCCTCTTCAAACTTTCCATACAGGTGCATTTTGTTTAATGGGAACAGAAAGTTAGGTTGTGAAACTTGTTTATTATTTCTTTTAACCAACTCATCAATTTTCTTATTAACCAGGTCAAGATTTGCATCCGACCTTAAAGAAACTAACGTTACGAAACTATAATTACTCCAGTTTAAATCTCTTGCACCTTCATCTACTATTTCATAAAAAGACCATGGCATTAAATAATCAAATCTATTAGAGCTGTTCTCAGGAAGATCTTGTATAACTCCTGTAATCTTCAGATTCTCCTTCTCCTGATATTTAACAGTTTTATTTAAAACATCTGTTGTTCCGAATAGGGTTTTAGCAGTGCTTTCAGTCAGGATTACTGACCTTGGGTCTGTTAAAGCAGTTTTAGGATCGCCCGATATGAAATGGTAATCGTACATTTTCAGAATATCAGGTTCAGCAAATTTGGACTTCTTTTTGAAACCATTAATTCCGTTTGCAATTAAACCCATATTACCGTAGTCCATTCGACTTATGTATTGCACTTCCGGAATCTCTCGCTTAATTAGTGGAGCAAAAGCAGTTGTCGACCCATTAAATGTTACAAAAACCTTCCCTTTGTCGTCAAGAACGTTAGTCATTACCACATGTACATTCGCAGAATCTTTCGACTGTTTATCAAAATTCCATTCGTACATCACGTAAATCAACAGCATTAAACATGCTGCAAGGCCAATAGCTAATCCAATAACATTTATAAAAGAAGATATCTTGTTCTTCCAAATGCTTCTTAAGATGATTTTTAAATTCAGTTTGAACATTGCACCGTGATTTTGTTTCAGATTGCTAATCGTATGCCAAATTAAAAAAACACCACATACAACTAAAAATCAAACGATTACTAACAAAAACAAAGTGTTATATGTTCATTATCGGACAGGATTCGTACAATAACGAACAATGTTAATTACTCATATTTCAATGCATCGATCATATTGGCAATTGCCGATTTATAGGAACGTACGCTTACTGTAATTAAAGTAATCAACATAGATATTAACATGGCCGATATAAATGGCCAAATATTAAGTTCCATACGGTAGGCAAAGCCCGATAGCCATTTTGAAACAAATATATAAGCCAATGGACATGCTACCAGATTGGCGAAAAAAACCATCAACAAAAATGATCCATTAAGCATTTTTACCAGTTCCATAGTTGAAGCCCCAAGTACTTTTCTAATAGCAATTTCCTTTGTACGCTGGGTAGCTACAAATGAGATCAGACCAAATAGACCTATAAAAGAAATAAAGATAATTACACCAGTAAATACACGGAATAATATGCTCATTACATGTTCATCCTGATAATAGTTACTAATATCATCACTTAAAAAACTGGCATTGTAAACATTATCAGGAAAGGTGTTGTTCCACAAACGCTCCAAATTTTTCATTGCAGGTATCAAATGTTTCCTATCTATCTTAATAGCAGCTTTATAATATTCGCTCTTTTCGGCATAAATAGCTAATGGTGAAATATCTTCCCTAAGCGATTTATCATTGAAATCTTTAACAACTCCTACGATAGGTATGTTAGAACCATTTCCATTTATTGCATTTAACATTTTACCTAAAACATCCTGGGGATTCGAGATATTCATTTTTTTAAGAAAAGTCTCATTAACAACCCAACCATTAATTGTATCACTCTTTAAAAAAGCCTTACCTGCAATAAACTTTAAGTCAAACAGGTTAAAATAGTTTTCATCTGCTTTGGATATCCTGATTTCGAAATCATTGTTTTTTCGATCATTATAATTAAAGCTAGAGGTAGTTATATCGTCCGACAGTGGGGCGTTTTGACAAAAACTAAGCATTCGTACTCCCGGAATCTGTAGAGCCCTTTCTTTAAATGTATTATACTTTTTTTGGTCCTGATTACCCCCTGGTATATTTACCATAGTTACAGCATCAGTATTAAATCCCAATGGCTTTTGTCGTAAATATTCCATTTGTCGCATAATAACTAGCGTACCTATAATCAAGATAATAGTTATGGAAAATTGTAATACAACCAAAGCCTTACGTAAATTCAATCCTCCAACATTTGCGGTAACTTTGTTTTTTATCGCCAATGCCGGACTAAAACCAGACATCACCATAGCAGGATAAAAGCCTGCTAAAAAACTAACCAGGATGACCAGTACACCCATAAACACAAAGATTACAGGATGTCCGAACAAACTGAAGGAAATATGTTCCTTAAAGAGATTTTGCATACCTGGAAGTGCAAGTTCGGTTAATACACAGGCAATAAGCATGGCCAAAATGGTAACAACAAAAGTTTCAGTTAAAAACTGAAGAATTAATTGTTTGCGTTCACTACCCATCACCTTACGTACTCCAACTTCCTTAGATCTCATAACTGACTGGGCAGTAGAAAGATTAATAAAATTAATACAGGCTGTCAAGATTAAAAACAAACCTATAGTGGCGAGACCATAAATTTCCTTTTTGGTTATGGTAGTACCTGCAAAATTGCCATAACGTTCATTAAAATGGATGTCCTTTAATTCTTGAAAAGTGTTGGTTTGGTTGTTGTTAATCTTTTTATCTTCATCATACTTTTTATTAAATTGAGCTAAGGTAATTTGCAAATCGGACAGGCTTACTCCATTTTTCAATAACACATAACACTCTGTTTCTGAACTTACTGAATCCCAGTTTACATATTTCTTACTGTTAAAAGTTTGATAGCTTATCACAATATTTAAAGGAAAGCTGCTACTCTCAGGCATATCTTTAAATACACCAGTTACCTTCAAATTTATATTATCACCATATAAAATGCTTTTCCCAATGGCCTTTTCAGGGCTGCCAAAGAATTTTCTTGCAATAGTTTCTGATAACACTACCGTATTAGGCTGGGACAGCGCCTGATGCGGTTTTCCGAAGAGCCAGCTCATATCGAAGATATCAAAATAGTCAGGTTCTGTGTAATAAACCGTTTCCCTGGTTTTAATAATATCTCTCCCCCCATCATCTTTAACGCGGATAATTCCGCCTCTCTTTATGATGGCTGCCACCTTTTCCAAACCCTCAAATTCATTCCTTACTGCAGCAATAAGTGGAACAGGAACTCCTTTAGAAAAATCATTATAGTTACTATATTTCCAATTGGTTACTACCCTATAAATCCTGTCCTTATTTTTAAATCCCATATCAAAACTCAATTGATAATGGATAAAAATAAAGATGAGGATACAGCTGGCCAGACCAATAGATAAACCTACAATGTTTATAAAAGTATAGGCCTTATGTTTCCATAAATTACGCAGTGCAATTTTTAAGTTCAATTTAAACATCCCGGTTTAGATTAAAGTTGATTATTCATATTTCAATGCATCAACAGGATTGGCCTTTGCCACTTTTACCGATTGTATACTGACTGTTAAAATTGCAATCAGAAATGATAGTGCAATAGCAATAGCAAATGGCAGTATGGATATTGCAACTCTAAAACTATAAGCAGATAACCAATGATTTATAATGATATAAGCAAGAGGAAAGGCTATAAGATTTGCTACAGCAACTAGTTTAATAAAATCCTTATTTAAAAGTGTTAGGATATTTACGGTACTGGCACCTAAAACTTTACGTATACTGATTTCTTTTTTACGCTGTTCTGCCATAAACAGTGCAAGGCCCAACAAACCCAAGCAAGAAATAAATACTGCAAAACCACCAAACCAGTTAGACAGGGTTCCTAACAGTTTCTCATTTTGAAGTTTAGATTCAAAATCATCACTAACAAATCTGTGGTCGACAGGAAAATCAGGGTTGAATTGCTTAATTATTTGATCTATCGCACCAACTGAAGAACTCAAATTCTGATCAGGATTTAGTCTGGCTATAATATAGTTGTAATTGCTTTTTGGATTGTACATTACCAGGGGATTAACTTTCTGATAAGGAGATTCCATTACAAAATCCTTCATTACACCAACAATCGTTATGGGAGTACCATCCCATTTTATTACACTTCCTACGGGTTGTTTCAACCCCATTATTTTTACTGCCGTCTCATTCACCAGAACGTTTACAGTATCCACAAACTGAGATGAGAACTCCCTTCCTGCAATAATTTCAGCACCGGTTGTTTTAGTAAAATCGTAACCCGCTCCTCTATAATTAACCAGGATCAGATCTTTTGGATTTTTACCCGGCCAGCTGAAATCAAAGGTCGCATCACCAAACTGATTCAAACTATGGCTAAAATAAGTAACTGAAGTAACGGCACCTGATTTTAAAAGCTGATCCTTTACAAGATCCAACTTCTCTTTTCCTTTTAAATTTCCCTGAACCGGTATTTCGATAAGCCCATTTCTGTTATAACCTATAGGTTTGTTCTTAATGAAATTTAACTGCTGATAAACAACACCTGTACAAACAATTAAACATGCAGCAAATACAAACTGAAATACGACCAATATTCTTCTTACAGAAAGCGATGAATTGCCAACGGGACTAAAACCCTTTAATACTTTTACAGCCTCAAAGGAAGAAAGATAGAATGCAGGATAGCTTCCGGCAATAAAACCAGTTATTACAGTTAACCCAATTAACGTACTCCAAAACTTCCAATCTTGATAGTTAATGACTAATTGCAGATTCAGAAGGCCATTAAAATAAGGAAGACTAATTTCCATCAAAGTGAAAGCAATCAACATCCCCATAAAAGAAAGCAACATGGATTCCAACATGAATTGTCCGATAAGTGATTTTCTAGAAGATCCTATAGCTTTACGTACTCCAACCTCTCGTGATCTTTTCTCAGATCTTGCAGTAGAAAGGTTCATAAAATTAACACAGGCTATCAGAAGTATACAAAATGCCAGAATAATAAAAATTCTGACCTGGTCTATTTTACCACCGACAGATTTTCCGTTTTCAAACTTATCATACAAATGCCACTTAGATAGTGAATGCATTAATCCCTCATTCTCTGAATTTTTCCAATTACGCTTGTAAATTCCTTTTATCTGATCACTAGCATTACTCAAGTATTTATTATCCTTCAATTGTATTAAGGTCAGAAAAGCATTACTTCCCCAATTTGCGTTTTTCACCCAAATATTCAATTTCTCATTTAAAGACCATGGTATCAGGTAATCAAACTGAATCGTTGAATTTTTCGGAACATCTTCAATTACAGCCTCAACTTTTAATGGTTCATTATTTTGAAATTTAACAACCTTATTAATTGGATCTTCATCACCAAATAAATTTCTTGCCAATGTCTGGGTTAGTATAACTGAATTTGTCTCCTGCAACACCTTCATGGGATTGCCCTTAATAAACTTGTAATCTAATATTCTAAGAAACGAAGGATCTGCATAAATAGCAGACTTTTTAAAGTTCTTTTGCTTATAACTTATTAATTCGTTGGCTGGATACGAAGAATGCGATGCGTAAGCTACTCCCGGAATTTTCTCCCTGATTTCCTTTGCCATCGGACCTGGCGTAAAACAATAACTAACAATATCAGTACTGCTTACTGAATTAAGATATATTACATATGTTTTATCGTAGTTCTTAAACTGCTTATCGTAGCTCCATTCATATGCTACATATAGCAATAGCACCATACAACTGGCCAATCCAATAGCCAGCCCTCCCACATTAATCAATGTGTAGCCCTTGTTTTTCCAAAGGTTCCTTAAAGCTATTTTTAAGTTTAATCTGAACATGATCTTAGTGTTTAAATTTATTCGTATTTCAATGCATCAATAGGATTGGCTTTTACCACTTTTACCGACTGTATACTTACAGTTAAAACTGCTATTAAGATAGAGATACAACCAGCCAGAGCAAAAGGTAAAAAAGATATAGAAATGCGATATTCGAAAGCAGAAAGCCATTTATGAATAATGATATAAGCTATAGGAAAAGCAACTAAATTTGCAATGATAACGAGCTTTATAAAATCTCTATTTAATAAGGTGAGAATATTTCCTGTACTTGCTCCCAAAACTTTTCGAATACTAATTTCTTTTTTACGCTGTTCGGCGATGAATAACGCCAGGCCTAATAATCCCAGACAAGAGATAAATATTGCAAAACCACCAAACCAATTGGATAATGTACCAAGGAGTTTTTCATTTTGAAACTTCTGTTCAAAATCATCATTCACAAATCTGCTATCCACGGGAAAATCCGGATTTATCTTCTTGAAGATCCCGTCAATTTGTTCAATTGAGGTGCTGATATTTTGATCAGGTTTTATGCGAACAATAATAGAACTCACTTCCCCTATGCTATAAAACATCACTGTAGGATTGGCATTCTTATAAGGTGATTCTGACACATAATTTTTCATTACGCCAATAATTGTATAAGGAATATCACCTTTTTTAATAACTGTACCTACGGCCTGTTTTAATCCCATCATCTTAACAGCTGCTTCATTCACTATTATTGTTGCTGAATCCGCAAACTGAGGAGAAAAATCTCTTCCCGTCAACATTTCTGCTCCAGTTGTTTTTGTGAAATTATAACCTGAACTCCTGTAATTGAATAAAAACACCTCATTTGTTTTTTTACCCGGCCAGTTGAAATCACTACTATTATTCCCACCATCGTTAAGCGATTGACTAAAATAGGTTACATCAGTAACCGCCCCTGATTTAAGGAGCTGATCCTTAACCAGCATCAATTGCGATTCGGTACGCAAGTTTCCCTGAATTGGTATTTCCAACAATCCGGCTCTATTATATCCAATGGGCTTGTTTTTAATATAATTTAACTGCTGATAAATAACTGAAGTGCAGACGATCAAACAAACGGCAAATACGAATTGAAAAACCACTAATATCTTTCGAATGGAAAGTGAGGAATTACCAGCTATGCTGAATCCTTTTAAAACCTTAACAGGTTCAAAAGAAGATAGATAAAATGCAGGATAGCTTCCCGCAATAAAGCCAGTCAACAGTGACAGTCCAATTAATGCACTCCAAAATCTCCAGTCAGAATAACCGATAACGAGCCCAATATTGAGCAACCCATTAAAATAAGGTAAAGCCAGTTCCATAAGCGCAAATGCAACCAACATACCAATAAAAGCCATCAACATTGACTCCAATATAAACTGGCTTACAAGAGATTTCCTCGACGAACCTATTGCTTTACGTATGCCTACTTCCTTTGCTCTTTTTTCAGACCTTGCCGTAGAAAGGTTCATAAAATTAACGCAGGCAATCAGCAAGATACAAAAGGCCAAAATAAAGAAAATCCGGAGTTGGTCTATTTTACCGCCCACAGATTTACCATTCTCAAATTTATCATATAAATGCACTTTAGAGAGTGGTTGCAATAATGCTTCACTAGCTGAAATTTTTCTATTACGCTTATAGATACCCTTCATTTGATCACTAACCTGTTCAAAAACATGATTGTCCTTTAACTGTAGAAGAGTTAAACTATTATTGCTTTTCCAGTTTAATTCTTTACGCTGAGGGTCGAACTTTTCCAATAACCCCCAAGGCAATAAATAATCAAATCGAAAGCTACTGCTCTGAGGAATATCTTTAATAACAGCCTCTACTTTTAACCCTTCTGTATTTCCTAATTTTACTATTTTATTGATAGGATCCTCATTTCCGAATAGATTTTTTGCTAGTGTCTCAGTCAGGATCACTGTATTTACCTGTTGCAAAGCATTGGCTGCATTACCGCTGATAAATTTATAATTCAGCATTTTCAAAAAAGAAGGCTCAGCATATATAGCTATTTTTTTAAAGCTGTTAGAACCATAGCTAATTAGTTGATTTTCCGGAAAGCTAGAATGTGCTGCATATTCTACTCCTTGAATTTTGTCTCTTATTTCTCTGGCCATTGGTGTAGGCGTTGTTGGCCAGGTTGTAATTTCTCCATTAGCATCCATATTGTTATACACCATATAGATTTTCTCGTAATTACTAAACTGTCTGTCAAAACTCCACTCATAAGCAACATACATAAGCAGCACCATACAACTGGCCAAACCAATAGCCAGTCCTCCCACATTAATCAATGTATAACCCTTGTTTTTCCAAAGGTTCCTTAATGCTATTTTTAAGTTTAATCTGAACATGACTTTAGTGTTTAAATTTATTCGTATTTCAAGGCATCGATAGGATTGGATTTAGCCACTTTTACAGATTGTACACTAACAGTTAGGATGGCAATAATTAATGATAGAATTGCCGCTATTGCAAATGGTAGAACAGAAATACTAACTCTAAATTCGTAAGCTGACAACCATTTGTTGATGATAATATAGGCAAGTGGAAAAGCAATCAGATTTGCAATACATACCAGCTTAACAAAATCTTTGTTGAGCAAGGTTAAAATATTTGCCGTGCTTGCACCTAAAACTTTACGGATGCTAATTTCTTTTTTACGTTGCTCGGCTATAAACAATGCTAAGCCTAATAAACCCAGACAAGAAATAAATATGGCAAAACCACCAAACCAATTGGATAAGATACCAAGAAGCTTTTCATTTTGATACTTATATTCATAAGTGTCAGCTACAAATCTCCTCTCAATTGGAAAATCAGGATTCAAGGATTTAACAATTCCATCAATTTTATCCACAGAAGTACTTAAATTTTGTGATGGATCTAATCTGACAATGATGTTACTAAATTCTTCAGCCCTGTTGTAAATGATCATCGGCTTTGAATTTTGATAAGGTGATTCAGTTATTATATCCTTCATTACTCCTATAATGGTAATTTTAGTTCCATCCCACTCGATCTTTGTACCAATCGGCTGCTTTAACCCCATTACCTTTACTGCAGCTTCGTTAACTACCACATTAAGGGAATCCGTTTTTATTAAAAAATCACGACCGTTAACCAGCTGTGCTCCAATTGTCTTTATAAAATCAAAGCCAGCATTGCGATAGTTAAACAACACCTTATCATTTAAATTTTTACCCGGCCAGCTGATACTGAATGTGCTGTTACCTTCATCACCTAAAGGAGTGCTAAAATAAGTTACATTCGTAACTGCACCTGATTTAATAAGTTGATCTTTTAGGACATCCAACTTTTCTTTGTTAGAGAAATTACCCTGTATTGGCATCTCTATTAACCCTCCATTATTATAACCAATTGGCTTATTTTTAATGTAGTTTAATTGCTGATAAATAACTGCCGTACATATGATTAAACAAGTAGCAAAACTGAATTGAAAGACAACTAATATTTTCCTTACAGAAAGAGATGAGTTGCCAATGTTACTAGCTCCTTTCAACACTTTAACCGGTTCAAAAGAAGACAGGTAAAAGGCTGGATAACTCCCGGCAATAAAACCTGTTATTAATGTTAAGCTAACTAATGCTAGCCAGAACTTCCAGTCCTGATAATTTATAGCCAACTGAATATTTAACAGCCTATTAAAATAAGGCAAACTTACCTCTATCAAAACAAAGGCAATAATCATCCCCATTATTGCGAGTAGCATAGACTCGGTAATAAATTGTCCAATAAGCGACTTTCTGGAAGAACCTATCGCCTTACGCACTCCTACTTCTTTGCCCCTTTTCTCTGATCTGGCAGTAGACAGGTTCATGAAATTGACGCAAGCAATTAAAAGAATACAAAATGCAAGAATAAAAAAGATTTTAATCTGGTCTATTTTACCTCCTATTGATTTTCCGTTTTCAAAGTCACCATACAAATGCCATTTTGATAAAGGATGGAGCAAGGCTTGGCCATTGGCATCTTTTGAATTTCGGGTGTAAATTCCCTTCATCAGTCCATTAGCCTTTTCGAAAAAACTATTGTCTTGCAACTGCACCAGCGTTAAACAGAAATTACCTCCCCAGCCAGAATTTTTTACCCATGGATTATCATTTGCATACAGCGCCCATGGCATTAAAAGCTCAAATCTTATGCTGCTGTTCGCTGGAATATCTTCAATAACGGCTTCTACTTTTAGTACATGCTTGTTATTAAATTTTACAGTTTTATTGATTGGATCTTCATCACCAAACAGATTCTTTGCCATGGTTTCTGTAAGTATTACTGAATTAACTTCTTTTAAAACCTTATCAGGATTTCCCTTGATGAACTTATAATTTAATATTTTCAGGAAGGATGGCTCAGCATAAACTACACTTTTTTTAAACTTCTTTTCTCCGTTGCTAATTAGCTGATCGTAAGGATATGTAGAATGTGAGGCATATGCTACTCCGGGGATTTTCTCTTTAACCTCATTCGCCATAACACCCGGTGTCCATGCCCAGCTAAACACCTGTGTATTAGCTTTGGCATTATTATAAACTACATAGGTTTTATCATAGTTCTTAAACTGCTTATCATAACTCCATTCGTAAGCAACATAAAGCAATAATACCATACAACTTGCTAAACCAATTGCCAACCCTCCCACATTAATTAATGTGTAAGCTTTGTTTTTCCAAAGGTTTCGTAATGCGATTTTGAGATTGAGTTTAAACATGTTAATTGAGTTTAGGTTATTCGTATTTCAATGCATCAATTGGATTTGCTTTTGCCACTTTTACTGATTGTACGCTTACCGTAAGGATGGCAATAATTAATGATAGGATTGCCGCTATTGCAAATGGTAAAACAGAGATAGACACCTTAAATTCGTAACTAGACAACCACTTATTAATAATGATATAAGCCAGTGGAAACGCAATTACATTTGCAATAGCTACCAACTTTACAAAATCCTTATTTAAGAGTGTAAGAATATTTAGGTTACTTGCCCCTAAAACTTTACGGATGCTGATTTCTTTTTTACGCTGTTCGGCCATATAAAGGGCCAATCCTAATAAGCCAAGGCAAGAAATAAATACGGCAAAACCACCAAACCAATTAGATAGGGTACCTAGCAATTTCTCATTGGCAAACTTACCTTCAAAAGAATCATCTACAAATGTTCTGTCTACCGGATATCCAGGATTAAGTGCCTTTACAAGATTATCAATTGTAGTTACCGACGTACTAACATTCTGATCTGGATTTACACGTACAACAATATAACTTACCAAATTATCATTCAGCGCAATCAAAACCGGCTTAGACTTTTGATATGGAGATTCCATTACATAATCCTTAAGCACTCCAACAATAGTTGCATCAGTATCACCCCATTTTATCTTGCTGCCAACAGGCTTAGTCATCCCCATAATTTTAACAAGAGTCTCATTAACCAGAACATTTGTTGAATCAGCAAACTGACGATTAAAATCTCGTCCATCAACCAATTCCATAGCTGTTGTTTTAACCAGATCATAGCTTGTAAACCTAAAATTTATCAGGATCTTATCGTTTAAATTTTTACCTGGCCAACTTACGTCATACCCGTTGTTGCCACCGGCAGTTAGTCTTTGCGAAAAATTGGTTACCGATGTCACAGCACCCGATTTCAGTAATTGGTCTTTAAGTACTTCTCTTTTAGCCGGAGTTTTCAAATTCCCTTGTATAGGAATTTCTATCAGATTATTTTTATTGTATCCAATTGGTTTATTTTTAATGTAATTTAATTGCTGATAGATAACGATAGTACAAACAATTAAACAGGCTGCAAATACAAACTGAAATACCACCAATCCTTTGCGAACAGACAGTGAAGAACTACCTGCCAGAGTAAATCCTTTAAGCACCTTAATTGGGGCAAAAGACGACAAATAGAACGCAGGGTAACTACCCGACAACAAGCCTGTTAAAACAGTTAAACCGAATAATGTAGTCCAGAATTGCCAGCGGCTATAATCAATGGATAATTGAATTCCTATTATGCTATTAAAATAAGGTAAACTAATCTCTATCAATACAAAAGCTATAAGCATACTCATTAGGGCCATAAGCATTGATTCCATCATAAATTGCCCCACCAGGGCATTCCTACTCGAACCTATGGCTTTTCGCACCCCAACCTCTTTAGCCCTTTTCTCAGAACGGGCAGTAGATAGGTTCATAAAGTTTACACAGGCAATAAGCAGGATACAAAAGGCAAGTAAAAAGAATATTTTTAACTGATCAATTGCACCCCCAACCGGCACACCATTTGCAAACTTGCCATACAAATGCCACTTAGATAATGGGTATAAAAAAAGTTCCCCATTCGTATTCTTATCATGAGATTTAATCATACTATGAAACTGCTTATTGGCATTTTCGAAGAATGAATTGTCTTTAAACTGAACAAATGTTAAACAGAAATTGCTACCCCAGGAGGCTTCTTTTGTCCATGGGTTTAGTTTTTCGTACAGTACCCATGGCATCAGGTATTCATATTGAATACTGCTATTTTTTGGCACATCGGCAATCACACCTTCTACCTTTAATTCTTCAGTATTGTCAAGTTTTAATGTCTTATTTAAAGGATCTTCATCTCCAAAAAGACTCTTTGCGAGTGTTTCCGTAAGAACTATAGAGTTTGGGTTTTTCAAAAACTCAGAAGGGTTTCCTTTAAGCACCTTCAGATCGAATATCTTAGTGAAGTCTGCATCAACAAAGATGCTTGCTTTTTTAAAGCTGTTCTGCTTATAGGTGATTAACCGATCAGTAGGATAATCTAATCTTGTAATTTTTTCTATTCCGGGCACAGTTTGTTTCACCTCTGGAGCTAAAACTCCTGGAGTAGCCGGAAAGCTAAAAGTTTCCGTAGGCGTTTTCTGATTGTTAAAAACTACATATGTTTTATCGAAGTTTGTAAACTGCTTATCATACCCCCATTCATAAGCAACATAGAGCAATAAGACCATACAACTTGCCAATCCTATACCTAAACCACCAATATTTATAAGTGTAAAACCCTTGTTTTTCCAAAGGTTTCGTAATGCGATTTTTAAATTCAGTTTAAACATATTAGGGCTGATTTAGGTTATTCGTATTTTAATGCGTCAACAGGATTTGCTTTTGCAGCTTTATAGGCCTGAAAGCTTACTGTTAAAAAGGCGATTACAGTTGTACCGGATATTGCCATAACTATAATCCACCAAGAAATTGTGGTGCGAAAATCAAAATGACCCAACCACTTATTCATCAGATAATAAGCAACCGGTACACCAATTATCATTGCTACTAAAATCATTTTCATAAACGATACAGAAAGCAACTGCATAATACTGGCCACTGAAGCGCCAAGAACTTTACGCACTCCAAATTCTTTAGTGCGTTGCTCTGCGCTATAAGCCGCCAAACCAAACAACCCTAAACAAGATATAAATATGGCCAGTCCACCAAATAGGTTAGATAAAATACCGAGAACCCTTTCTCCTTGTAATTTTACAGCATACAGATCATTAACAAACTTCAAATCAACCGGATAAGCAGGATTTATTTGTTTGGTTACCTGACTTATCAATTCAACGTTTTTAGTTAAACTATTATTCGGGTTAAGACGCATGGTAATCTGACCACCCCATCCTTGGCTAAAAGCAACTACCATAGGTCGGTCAGTATAATATGGCGAGCCCCAAATGAAGTCTTTAAAAACTCCCACTACAGTGAAGTCATTTCCATGGTATTTTACTGGTGTACCAATTGGATTTTTAAGCCCCATCAATTTCGCAGCAGTACTGCTTAACATTAATGCCGCAGTATCTGAAGCAAATGACTTAGAGAAATCTCGTCCCGAAACCATTTGTATTCCATTTGTTTTCGTAAAGTCGTAGGTGGTGGCAATCTGATTAAAAATTACATCCTTATCTGCCTTGGTCATACCGGGCCATTCGAAATTCCAAAAACTAGAGCCACTATTGGATAAACTTCCTGATGATTGACATAAGGCTGTAACCGCGCCTGATTTTAATAATTCTGTCTTAAAAAGATCAAATTTATTTACCAGTTCTCCTTCCTGAGGCATCTCAGCTAAAAGATTTAGGTCATAACCTACCGGCCTGTCTTTAATAAACTGAACCTGCTTATAAATAACCAGAGTAGCAATAATCAGGATAATTGCAAAGCTGAACTGACCAATAACCAATACCTGCCTTAAACTAACAGGGATAACTTTTGCCCTTGTAACTTTTCTTTTTAAAGTCTGAATAGGATTAAAAGCAGAAAGATATAATGCAGGGTAACTTCCAGACAGCAATCCTGTTAACAGGATTACGCTTAATATACCAATCCAGTATCCACTACTGTAATAATCAATACTAAGTTCTATATTAAGCAGGTTATTAAATGTTGGCAATAAAATTTCTACCAATACAATAGCTACTAGCACACTAATAACAGTTAGCAGAATAGATTCTGTTAGGAATTGGGAAATTAAAGAGGCCCTGCTCGCTCCTATTGTTTTTTTAATACCTACTTCTTTAGCCCTTCTCTCTGATTTGGCTGTTGCCATGTTCATGAAATTGATACAGGCAATTAGCAGAATACCCACAGCTAATGCGATAAATAAGTAAATACGTTCAATATCACCACCAACACTTTTCCCATTCACAAATTTCCCGAACAAGTGCCTATCAGATAACTTAAATATAAAAGACTCATCCGTTGCATCAACACTGTTCTTTTTTATAATTCCTTTCATCTTTGAATTTATCAAAGGAATGTTTGCCTGGTCATTTACACGGACAACTGTTTGCCAGTTATAATTACCCCAATCTGGCCTTTTTACCCAATCAGAAAGTGTTTCAAACAAGGACCATGGCATCAGAAAATCAAACGTATTAGAACTATTGGCCGGCAAATTCTTAACAATACCTGTAACCATTAAATCTGCCTGGTTGTTGTAACGTACTGATTTGTTAAGTGCATCGCCATCTTTAAATAGCAACTTTGCCATTCTTTCTGTTAAAATAACGGACTTAGGAGTGTTTAAAGCAGTCTCAGGATTACCTGCTATAAATTCGTAATTAAATATTTTAAGGATATCAGGATCTGCATATTTAGACTCCTTTTTAAAACTGTTTTCTCCGTTTGCTATTAACTGTTGTCCATTATTACTGATACGACTAATCGCGTCAATATCTGGAATTTCTTGTTTTATAACCTGTGCTATTGCATTGCTGGTTAAGTCTACCGTTCCCTTATTGTTGCCTTTTGCATCAACAAAATTAGTCATCACCTGATAGACACTTTCTGAGCCTTTAAATTTCTTATCAAAACTCCACTCATAGGATACATATAATAGCAGCAAAAGACATGATGCAAGGCCTATGGCTAAACCGACAACATTAATTATCGATGAAGTTTTATGTTTCCAAAGATTGCGTAAGGCTATTTTTAAATTGAGTTTAAACATGGTGTGTGTTATTTAAAGGTTATTCATATTTTAATGCATCAGCAGGATTTGTTTTCACTGCCCTTCTGGCTTGGATACTTACCGTAAGCACAGTAAGAACCGTTGATAATACGGCTGCAATAAAAAAGGGAAAAAGAGGAATATCTATTCTGTAAGCAAAGGTTTCTAACCATTTCTTCGCCAATACATAAGCCAATGGCCAGGCAATAAGATTGGCAATCAGTACAATCCAGATGAAAAAGGTATTTAACATTTTAAACATCTGAAAATCTGTAGCCCCAAGTATTTTCCTGATAGATATTTCCTTAATTCTATTGTTAGTTGTAAATGCAGAGAATGCAAAAAGCCCTAGTACTGCAATAAATATGGTAAGCATTGCGGCAAAGAAAAATACCGACTGAAGCTGTTCCTGTTTTTTGAATAGCTTACCGTACAATTCATCCAAAAACTCATATCTGAAATCTTCACCATCAAGCGTATTAATACCTGACCATTGCGACTTAAGCGTCGCAAGTGCAGAAGTCATGCTATTTTGATCGATATTGACCATTATCTTTAATTTCTTGTTATTACATGGATTCTTAATCGCATATATTGTAGGGGCTACAGCTGCTTCAAAGCCCTGAGCTTTAAAATCCTTTACTACCCCCACTATTTTATAATCCATATCACACCCTCTAATTACCTTACCTACCGGATTAGTAACTCCATAGCGAGCCACTGCAGTTTCGTTCAGGATTGCAGAACCAGCAGTATCAGCAATAAAATCTCTGGAGAAAAAGCGCCCGTTTTTCAGCTTAATATCCAGCGTTTCAAAGTAGTCAAAGTTCACATCCAGAAAGTCCATTGACAATTCCTTACTTTCCAATTTGTAATTATTTGTACCCGGTTTAGATCCATCTGGTATATCTGAAGCTACAGTTACGTTGTTCACTCCAGGTATTTTCATTATTTTGTTTCTTGCACTTTCAAAATCTTTAGGAGTGTTATAGAACTGGATATTTTTAATAAAAACCACTTGTGATGATTTAAATCCTTTATCCTCTGCCCTCATATATTTTAGCTGATTGTTTACAATCAACAAGCCTGCAATAAAGATGATGGCAATTACAAACTGACCTGCCAAAAGAGAATTGCGCAACCAAAGTGTTTTATAACTGGTTTGCATATTGCCTTTCAAAACTGATGCAGGTTTATAGCCTGAAAGTACCAGTGCAGGATATATACCGGATATAACGGTAACTCCTATTAAGATCAATAGAAGTTGACCAAAAAGAGCTGCACTTCCATGCCATATCGACAGTGGAATACCGAATAAATTATTAAACACAGGGAGCAACATTTCGGCTATAATGAGCCCTAATATTAAGGCCAACAAGCATTGCATAAAAATCTCTGCGAGAAACTGAAACGTAAGGTTGAAACGATAAGCACCCAATACCTTCTTTACCCCAACTTCTTTTGCCCGTTTGGTAGCCTGAGCAATGGTAAGGTTTGTAAAGTTGATACAGGCAATAATGATTATCAGGATACCTAAGCCAAAAAGTGCAACTACAATCTTATAGTTGGTATCGTTACCGGCCATCGGCCTTAAATGTAAATTCTTTAGAGGATCCAGAAATATAACAGATCGTCCAGCAATTCTACGATCGCTAGCAGGCAAGCCTCCTTTAATAAGCTCTGTCTTAAAAAGACGATCTATTTTTTGCTGAAGCGCTTCAATATCTACACCCTTCTTAACCTGTATAAAGGTTCTATAATTATTTGTGCCATAATCCATGTTGTCTAAGGCAATATCTTTTGAGAGTGTTACAAGATCAAACTTTATATTAGAATGCTCATCTGTCCTATCAATTGTACCAAATAATTTAGCAGGTTGTCCATCTTTTTTGGGCCCAAAGGCAACCATTGCTGGGAATGCTACCTTCTGATTTGGAAATAGCTCTTTAATAAACAATTTAGGAACATACCCCTGAAATCCAGGATCGTTTTCATCAACTGACTTTGCATCTGGCCAGATATTAAACATTTTAGCCACTTTAAAATCCATGATCAAACTTTTGGTTGAATAAATCCTGCCCTTTTCTGTATTGAGTGGAAATTCGAACCATGTAGGAGTCATCCTTCCAGCCACCTCAACTTCCGGAAAATTATCCTTAATTAATTTAGCAAGAGGTGCAGGTGTGTATTCGGTTTTAAAGTCGGGCAAGCTCCTGCCTACCTGATAAATCTTGTCATAATTGGGTACATCTTTATCATAGCTCGTTTCATAAGTAACATATAGAATCACCAATATAAAAGCCGCCAGAGCTATAGAAAGCCCACCGATATTAATTGCTGTATAAACCTTGTTTTTCCAAAGGTTACGAAGGGCTATCTTAAAATTCAGTTTAAACATATTATCGGTGCAGTTACTTGGTTGTTAACTCTGTTACTTAGAAATTGGATCTACTTAAATCAATTCCTCAGTACGGCCTTTATTTATCTTTTCAGAAATCACGTGTCCATCCTTTAGGTTAATGATTCGGTTAGAGAAACTGGCATCATGCGAAGAGTGCGTTACCATTACTATGGTAGTTCCTGTTTCATTTAACTCGCACAATAATTCCATGACCTCATTACCATGAGAGCTATCCAAATTACCTGTAGGCTCATCCGCAAGTACCAGTTTAGGTTTGGTAACTAAAGCTCTGGCAACAGCAACTCGTTGTTGCTGTCCTCCAGAGAGTTGTTGTGGGAAGTGTCCGCTACGGTTTACAATATTCATGCGTTCTATAATCTCGTTTACCAGTCGCTTGCGCTCACCTGCGGCAACTTTATTATAGATTAGCGGAAGTTCAATGTTTTCAAAAACTGTCAACTCATCAATCAGGTTAAAGTTCTGAAATACGAAACCCATATTGCGTTTTCTGAAGTTCGAACGCTCCCTGTCGTTCAGTTTCAAAAGCTCAGTATCAATAAATTTATAACTACCACTTTCAGGTTTGTCCAACAAACCCATTACATTTAACAAGGTAGACTTACCGCAACCGGAAGGCCCCATTATAGAAACAAACTCTCCTTCTTTTACATGAAGATTAATACCATTTAAGGCAGTTGTTTCTATTTCTTCAGTTTTGTAAACTTTTTCCAGATTCTCAATTTTTATCATGGTTATATTTTTATGGTGTTAATCTATTTTATGAATTTCATTTTAATGATAAGAAGGTTTCTCTGTTCCTCGCACAGACGCAGAGAAAACCTTTCTTATTCAACTAAACTAAAACTAAACTAATTTCTATTTACTAACTTCAATTATATCATACTGATTGAACTGATCATAAGACGAAGTAATTACCTCTTCATTCTTTTGCAAACCTTCCAATACTTCATAGTACAGGTGATTTTTACGTCCAATCTTTATATTTCTTTTTGTTGCTTTTCCGTCTTTAATTACAAATGCCCACGATCCTCCGGTACTTTGGAAGAACTGTCCCTGTGCAAGAAGCAACGACTTGCTATTGTCAGACAAAGTTAGTTTTACCTGCAACGACAAACCTCTTCTTAAGCCTTCAGGCGATGCACCGTCAAACGTTAATTCTATCTGAAACTGACCGGCAGTTACCTCAGGAATTACCTTTTTTACTGTTAGTCGATAGGTTTTACCATTAAACTCGCAATTAGCAGACTGACCTTCTTTTACTCTGTTAATGTAATATTCATCAACACCGGCCTGCAACTTATAACCTTGCATTACGTCAATTTTACCAAGCATTTCATTAGCACCGTACGACTTCCCCGTTACCGGATCGTATGATGATAAACGACCTGCAACAGGAGCTTTAATGGTCATATTTTCAATATTCTGTCTGATGGTTTCCAAACTCTCGTCCATTCTACCTATAGAGAAGTCTATTTGTTTCAACTGCATTACACGACTCTGATTCTCCTGTTTTACAGCCTCTCTCAGTATTTTTTTACGACCTTGGTAATACTCATAATCCTGACTTGAGATGTTAAACTCCTGCAAAGTGATCACCTTTTTTGAGAACAATGTACTGTCTATTTTATATTTACGGGTAGCCGTTCTTAAGCTATTCTCAATGTCCATCATATCCTGGCTCATTACCCTTTGGTTCTGTTCAAGATCTAACCTAAGCTTACGCAACTGATTGATCTGCTCAATTATACTGGTTTCACTAGAGGTGTAATTAGATAAAGCATTAGGATTGGTGATTCTTAAAAGAGGCGTTCCTTTTACTACACTTGCACCATTTTCAGTAAAAATCTCTGCAACGGTACCACCTTCAGGAGAACTAACAATTACTGAAGTTAAAGGAACAACACTAGTGTTCAATAAAACAACATCTTCAAAATCTCCATAAAGCACTTTGTTGATAGTAATTTTATCAGGATCAGCTTTATAAACTTTGTTCAATGACAAACTGTAACCATATGCAACAAGACCGGCAAAGATTACTCCCCCAACCATCATCAGGATTGTTTTCTTATTGAATCTCTTTTTCTCTATTATTTTATCCATTTTATTTTCTACGCTTAACACTTACCGCTAAGCCAAGTATATGCCAACTGCGCAAATAACATTTACACAACTGAAAATCAACCAATTAAATATAATACAAAACAAAATATGTTCATAATCGAACACTCGATGTACATCATCGAACACTTTTACTATTTTTGAATAACAAACTTTTTATTACAATGATAGATGCAACCGTTTTAGTCATTGATGATGATGATGATATCCTTTTAAGTGCAAGATTATTTTTAAAACAGCACTTTAGTCAGGTCATCACCTGTAAATCACCAAAAGAAATTAATGTATTACTGAGTCGCAATGAAGTAGATATTATTCTGCTTGATATGAACTATCAAAAAGGAGCAAGTGATGGCCGTGAAGGAATTTACTGGCTGGAACATATCCTATCTATTGATAAAGACTACGTAGTTATACTAATGACTGCCTATGGCAATGTTGAACTTGCAGTACAGGCCATTAAAAAAGGTGCTACCGATTTCATACTAAAGCCATGGGAAAACGACAAGCTGTTTGCTACCCTATCGGCCGCCTCCAAATTAAGGCAGTCTAATAAAAAGGTAAAGAAGCTAGAAAGGATTCATTCCTCTTTACAAAAAGATATTAACAGGCAGTTTGAAAACATAGTAGGTAATTCAGAACATATAAAGCATTTACAAAACACCTTAGTGAAGGTAGCGCCAACAGATGCCAATGTATTGATTCTGGGTGAAAACGGTACAGGAAAGCAGGTATTTGCTTACGAATTACATAAGCTCTCGCACAGAAAGAACCAGATATTTATGCACGTAGATCTTGGCTCTTTAAATGAGAACCTGTTCGAAAGTGAATTATTTGGTTACGCTAAAGGTGCCTTTACAGACGCAAAGGATGATAAGCCAGGAAGGTTTGAAATGGCTGAAGGCGGAACAATATTTCTTGATGAGATTGGTAACCTTTCCCTCCCGCTACAGGCAAAACTATTAAGTGTAATTCAGAACCGTACGGTTAATCGTTTGGGCGAGAGCAAAGAGCGTAAAATCAATGTACGCCTCATTACGGCAACCAATATGCCGCTTAACGAGATGGTTTCAAAAGGCACATTCCGTCAGGATTTACTGTTTAGAATAAATACAGTAGAACTGCTACTACCGGGATTGGCACAACGAGGTGATGATATCCTGCTCCTTGCAGGCCATTTCCTAAATACCTTTAGTACCAAATACCACAAAAGCATTCTTGATTTTGAGGCCAAAGCAGAAACTATGCTGCTAAATTACCACTGGCCTGGTAATGTTCGTGAGTTACAACATGTTGTAGAGCGAGCAGTAATCATGTCAGACAGCCTTAAGATTGGGGTAAACGATTTACAGCTTAGCCCACAGAAATTTGGTGGTGCTGCACCTATCCAATCAGACATGGGTCTGGAAGAAATGGAGAAACTGATGGTGCAAAAAGCAATAGACAAGCACAAAGGAAACATATCCAGAGCCGCTGCAGATCTGGGCCTAACCCGTGCAGCACTTTACAGGCGTATAGAAAAATTCGACTTATAATGTTTTACAACCGCTTCACCTTTCGTTTAATAAGTCGCCTGCTGGTTATCAATGCGCTGGCTATTTTGCTGTTTTACCTCATTAAAAAAACCGAACTATGGTTTACCATAATTGGCTTAAGCATCATATTACTCGGCACAATGCTAAGCCTGTATTATTATATCAACCAAATCAGAGATGACATCAACAGGTTTATTCTTGCGGTAAAAACGCGCGACAATACCTTAAACTTTAAAAACAAGGCTACCAAGGGCAGTTTCCCTGAATTGTACGAATCTTTTAACGACATCATACAAGTTCAAAAGGATATACAATTGGAAAAAGATTCCATGTTTCAGCTTATTAAAACAATCCTGGAACAGGTTCCCGTTGGCGTAATTGTAATAAAAGATGAAAGAGAAGACACCAAGCACGAAGAAATAGTGTTCTTTAACCAGGCTGCTGCTCAGTTGCTAAATGTACCGGCATATAAATACTGGCACAGGCTAAGGGAGCACATTCCTCAATTTGCTACCGAAATAGAATCCATCGGCAAGGGAGGCAAACGGTTTATGGAGCTTAAAATACAGGATAAACTGATCCAGTTATCAACAGAAGTAATCCCCTTAAACTTATACAATACAGATTACACCATCATATCTTTCCAAAACATTAAGGACGAGATTGAGCAAAAAGAATCAGAAGCATGGAACAGGCTCATCGGGGTTATCTCACACGAAATCCTGAACTCCATCACCCCTATCAGCTCACTTTCCAATACCGTTGACGGCATGATTGCCGACAAGCAAAGCTTAAACTTTGAAGAGCTGGAAGACTTAAAACCTGCAATTAAAACCATCAGGAGAAGATCAGAAGGCTTATTGGATTTCGTAAAAGATTACCGTTTAATAGCCGAGCTACCAACACCAGACTTACATTACCATACCATTGGCGAGATTCTGCAGCACATAAAAGTGCTGATGCAACCCTTTGCCAGTGGTCGAAATATCATCCTGAAAGTAGAACAAACCTCTTCAAAAATTACCATAAACATCGACTTAAAACTAGTAGAACAGGCATTGATAAATCTAGTTACCAACAGTATTTATGCCTTAGAGGGCACAACAGAGCATCCTGTTATTGAAATCAACTACAGGCTTGATCAGAATAAGCTATACTTTGAAGTTAGTGATAATGGTAAGGGTATCGAACCTGAGCTAATAGAAAAGATCTTTGTACCATTCTTTACCACCAGAAAAAATGGTTCGGGTATTGGCTTAACCATTACCCGAAACATTATGAAAATGCACCAGGGAAGTTTGGAAGTAACTTCAGTTCCTTACGAAAAAACTACTTTCTCTCTGGTGTTTAAATATCAGTAATTAAATAGTTGTTCCGTCTGGTATAATAGCGCCTTTTTTAACCACTACAATACCATCCTTAACCGTATAAAGCGGATGATCACCATCTGGTAAATGGTCGCCGCCAATAATTGTTACATTATCGCCTATCCTACTGTTCTTATCAATTATTGCGTTTACAATTTTACAGTTATCGCCAATACCAATCAGTGGCTTAGTACCTTTTTCCTTTTCAATTTCTATTAGGGTTTGGTATTTATCACTACCCATAATGTAACAGCTTTCAATATGCGTACCTACTCCAATTCTCGAGCGGATACCAATTACAGCATGTTTTATACATTTAGCCTGTAAAATACAGCCTTCAGCAATAATGGTTTTATCTAAAGTTGTACCCAATATTTTTGATGGAGGCAACATACGAGCACGCGTAAAGATGCTATGGCCACTATCAAACAAATTGAATTTAGGGATGTCATCAGTTAAGCCCAGGTTAGCTTCAAAGAACGAAGATATATTACCTATATCAGTCCAATAACCATCATATTGGTAACTTAATACATCATATTCAGTCAGCATTCTAGGGATAATCTCTTTTCCGAAATCTTTCTCGTCCTCATTTTCTGCAAAAATCTTGATTAAAAGATCCTTATTGAAAATGTAAATACCCATAGAAGCCAGGTAATCACGACCTTCAGCATGCATCTCCGGACCAGTATCTGAAATCCAGTCCTCCAAATTCGTCTTAGGCTTTTCAATAAACGAAGTGATGATATTATCCTCATTCGATTTCAAGATTCCGAAATCAGGAGCATCCTTAGCGTTTACCGGAATAGTTGCAAGCGTAATCTGTACCCCACTATCAATGTGTGCCTGTACCATCTGTTTAAAATCCATCTGATACAACTGATCTCCTGACAGGATAAGCACATACTCAAAGTCATGATTCAGCAAGTGATGCATTGTTTGCCTAACTGCATCGGCCGTACCCTGAAACCACGTCGGATTATCCGGCGTTTGCTCAGCCGCCAGAATATCAACAAAAGCCAAACTAAAATGACTAAAGTGGTAAGTGTTTTTAATGTGCTTATTTAAAGATGCAGAGTTAAACTGCGTTAAAACAAACATGCGGTGTATACCCGAATTTAAGCAATTGGAGATTGGAATATCAACCAATCTGTATTTCCCTGCAATAGGCACAGCAGGTTTAGAGCGAGTTTGTGTAAGAGGGGCTAACCTAGAGCCCTGGCCGCCGCCAAGAATTACACCCAATACTTTGTCAGTCATGTTCATTCATATTTAAATTTGGTAAAGATCAATATACTGTTGTGCTGCATTGTCCCAGGAATGATCGAGCTGCATCATAAACTTACGAATTTCTTTCACTTTTTTCTTATCCAAATACAATTCATACGCACGTCCCATTGCATGGTTCACATCCCATACACTAGTCTGGTCGTGGCATATACCAAAGCCACCGTCACCAATATCAATCACCGTGTCTTTAAGCCCTCCAATACGCCTTACAATAGGTATTGTACCATATCTTAAAGCGTACATCTGGTTTAAACCACAAGGCTCTACCCTACTTGGCATAAGCAAAAAGTCTGCTCCTGCATATATTTGATGAGAAAGTTGTTCATTATAACCTATATAGGCATTGTAATTTCCAGGAAAAGCCTCCTTTAAATGGTTTAGTCTTCCCTCCACCTGCGGATCGCCTGAGCCTAATACCAATACATTTATATCGCCGTTTGCCTGATGCAAAGCGTTGTAAAATATATCCGGCAACAAATCTGCGCCCTTTTCACCAACCAGTCGGCCAATGAAGGTGTAAAGTGGTTTTGTAGGATCCAGGTTAAAGGTGCTGCAAAGTGCTGCTTTGTTTGCCTGCTTACCTGCTTCAACCGTTTTAATCGAGAATTGCTTTTCTAACATGGCATCCGTCGAAGGATCCCAAACATCATTGTCAATTCCGTTCAGAATACCTACAGACTTACCACGCTCCTGCGCTAACAAATCTTCCAATCCGTTTGCCCTAAAGCTGATCTCATCAAGGTAACTTGGAGATACAGTAGTTACTCTCCATGCGCATTTAATTGCTGATGCCAACGGATTGATAGAACCTTTCCAGTCAAGCTGTCCCGATTTCCATAAATCGAAAGGTGGAATGTAATGAAGTTTATCCCAGCCAAACTGCCCCTGATACTGGGCGTTATGAATAGTTAATATGGTAGGTACATTGCTAATATTTCTAAACTGCTGACAGTATGCCATCATAAAAGGCACCAATCCGGTATGGTGATCGTGACAGTGAACCACATCCGGGCGATGTTCCCATTGCGAAATCCAATCTAAAACGGATATTTGGTAAGCTAAAAAGCGTTCCGTATCGTCGTCGTAACCGTAAACCTTTTCTCTGTCCATAAGGCCAGAGATGTGCACCAGGTAAAGGTCGAAGCCGAGCTTGTTGGTTTTCTCTCTGAATATTCTTACAGGAAAGTTATGGAAGCCTAGTTTACTCCAGCCATCATACACCACTTCAAACTCATTCTCTTGCATAAATTTGGTTTGGTAAGCAGGCATAACAACCTTAGCTACGTGTCCAAGCTTATTTTGATACTTAGGTAAAGCACCAACAACGTCCCCCAGACCACCTACTTTAGCAATAGGATAACATTCGGCACTAAGGTGTATAATTTCCATAATCTGAGGTTTTAAAAACAGTCTTAAATTAGCGATTAGAACAGGGATTGCAAATAATTAAAGGAAAAAAATTTAATAATAATGAAGCGGTTAGTTTTTAAAAAAATGGCATGCTATTCAGAGTCTGGAATAAGTTACCCTGAAAAAGCGTAAATGATTCCTAGGCCTCTTCACAGCATATCCATTTTTTTCTAAGCGCCAAAAACTAACCGCTTCATTATTAGTGAAATTTATTAGGGGGAGATGTAAAGGGATGGAGGAGGGAACAGAGAAAGGAAAGGATGGGGAACCGAGAGAAAGGTAACACTATCGTCATCCTGAATTTATTTCAGGACCTCGCAAGAGAAAGAAAACCTTACTAGTGCGGGATGCTGACCTCGAAGAAGTTGCGAAGCAAATCAAATTCAACATGACGGCCGTTTTAGCCAAACGGACTAATACAACACTTCCTCACCACTAAAAAATTAGGGTACCCCTAAAATAATATGTGCCCCTAAAAAATTTAGGGGCACATATTATTAAAATTGTCTAAAAAGCCTTAATCCGCTACCGCTCTAAACATCAAAGCAGCAACAGTTAAATTAGTTCTGCTGTCAATTAAAATGGCAGCGCCATTTGCCTTATTATCCGTATAAAAATCGAAAGCAAGCGCATCAGCAGTTTTAATCACTATACGACCTATATCATTCAATTTAAAGTCGTAAGCCTCTTGCTTTTCAAGCGTATTGATATCAACTTTGTGGGTGATCTCACGAACTTTGCACTTAGTAACCTTGCTATTGTGTTGCAATAAGTAAGTAATGTGTTCATCAAGAGGACGCGTATCCATCCAGCAAACATCAGCTTCAATCAGCTGAGAACTTTGAGGCAAGTGATCAGAGTTTACCAATACATCACCACGACTAATATCTATATTATCCTTTAAATGAAGCGTTACAGACTGACCTGCGTGTACTTCAGATGGAGTTTGATCAAATATCTCTATGCGCTCAATAACAGAACTGGTACCAGAAGGCAATACTGTTACTTTATCATTTACATTAAATGAACCGCTAAGTACACGACCGGCATACCCTCTGTAATCATGAAGCTCATCAGTCTGAGGTCTAACCACCCACTGCACAGGCATACGGGCAAGGTTATAATCAGGACCAGTCTCTACATCAACATTCTCCAGGAAATGAAGCAAACTTTGACCTTTATACCAAGGCATATGTTCCGATTCATTAACCACATTATCACCCTTTAAAGCACTAATAGGAATAAAAGTAACATCCTTTAAGCTCAAATCAGTAGCAAGCGTTTTGTATCTGTCGGTAATGGTATTAAACACCTCTTCGCTGTAATCAACCATGTCCATTTTGTTTAAACATACCACAACATGCTCAATACCCAATAAAGAAACCAGGTAAGAGTGTCTGATGGTTTGCTCAATCACGCCATTACGAGCATCAACTAAAATGATGGCAAGTTTGGCGGTAGATGCACCGGTAATCATGTTACGGGTATATTGAATATGCCCCGGGGTATCAGCTATGATAAACTTACGTTTCTCAGTCTGAAAATATTTATATGCAACATCAATGGTAATCCCCTGCTCCCTTTCAGCTCTTAAGCCGTCAGTTAAAATAGCAAGATCAATTGATCCATCGTCGTTTTTACGGTTAGACTGCTGTAAAGCCTCTAACTGATCAGCTAAAATGGAATCCGTATCATATAACAACCTTCCAATAAGTGTGCTTTTACCATCATCAACACTACCGGCTGTAAAAAATTTAAGTAAGTTCATTAAAAGTATCCTCCTTTTTTGCGGTCTTCCATAGCAGCTTCCGATACTTTATCGTCCATGCGGGCACCACGTTCACTAATCTTTGATTCGCTGATTTCAGCAATGATATCATCCAGCTGATCTGCGTCAGACTCAACCGCTGCAGTACAACTCATATCACCAACCGTACGGAAACGTACTTTCTTGTGCTCAACAATGTCATCCTCATCCATGTTTAAGAACGGAGAAGCAGCCATTAACTGACCATTACGGGTAATCACATCTCTTTCATGAGCAAAATAGATAGAAGGCAGTTCGATGTTTTCACGACGAATGTAGTTCCAAACATCAAGCTCAGTCCAATTACTGATAGGGAAAACGCGAACATTCTCACCTTTGTGGATTTTTCCGTTATAGATATTCCACAACTCCGGACGCTGACGTTTCGGATCCCACTGACCGAACTCATCTCTTACCGAGAAGATACGCTCTTTAGCACGGGCTTTTTCCTCATCTCTGCGGGCCCCACCAATACAAGCATCAAAACCATTGGCAGCAATAGTATCCAAAAGGGTAACTGTTTGCAGTGAATTTCTGCTCGCGTTTTTACCTTTCTGCTCTACCACTTTACCTTGGTCTATAGAATCCTGAACTGAACCAACAATCAGCTTTTCGCCAATGCGTTCAATCATTTTATCCCGGTAGGTAATGGTTTCCTCAAAGTTGTGTCCGGTGTCAATATGCACCAAAGGGAAAGGAAATTTACCTGGTCTAAAAGCCTTTTCAGCCAAACGTACCAGTGTAATAGAATCCTTACCTCCCGAAAACAACAAGGCAGGTTTTTCAAATTGCCCTGCAACTTCACGCAAAATGTGAATTGCCTCGGCCTCTAATTCGTCTAAATAATCTAAATTATACTTACTCATTTTCTTTGTTGCAATTACGAAGTGGCGTGTAAACCACATTCCTTTTTTGATTGATCTTCCCACCACCAACGGCCAGCTCTAAAATCTTCACCCTCTCTTACCGCTCTTGTACAAGGAGCACATCCTATACTAGGGAAACCCTTATCATGTAATGTATTGTAAACGATGTTATTTTTTTTAATGTATTCCTTCACTTCATCCAACGACCAGAAAAAGATCGGGTGGAACTTAATCAACTGATTTTGCTCATCCCATTCCAGGTTGGCCATATCATGTCTGTTTACAGACTGCTCAGATCTGATACCTGTAACCCATAGGTCATTGCCTTTTAAAGCACGTCTTAAAGGCTCCATTTTACGGATTCCACAGCATTCTTTTCTGTTCTCAACCGACTCATAAAAGCTACTGGGGCCTTTCTTATTCACCATTTCCTGCACGGCTTCTGCCTGCGGAAAATAAGCCAATATCGGTTTCTTATAAATTTCTAAAGTACGGTTCCACACGTAATACGTTTCAGGAAACAACCTTCCCGTCTCCAATGTAAAAACCTCAATAGGAATATCATTGGCAAAAATCATGTGTGTAATCACCTGATCTTCCCAGCCAAAACTGGTCGAAAAAACAATCTTACCCGGATATTCACTCGCAAAGAATTTAAGTGCATCCACCGGATCAAGTCCTTTTATCTTTTCTGCTATTTCTTCTAATTTTTCCTTCATGACTATACTAATTTGAGGATAAAGTTGATGATGCTTCTTAAGCTAACTGCAATTACCAAAATACCTACCGAAACCATAATAGTTTTAGCAGAGATCTTGTTCGATACTCTTGCTGCAATTGGCGATGCAAGCGCACTACCTATAACTAAACCTCCTACTGCCTCCCAATGCGCACCATTTAACATAGTGATAAAGGTTAGCGAACTCATCAACGCAATAAAAAAGCGCGTTATCTTCACTGTTCCTAACGAGAACCTGGCATTTCTTCCGCCGGCAATTAAGCTCGACAAAACAATTGAACCCCAGCCTCCGCCACCAACAGCGTCAATAAAACCGCCAAACAAGCCCAATAAAGAAACCTTCTTTATCTTTTTCTTTGGGCCTACTGTTTTCTTATTTGCTTTATATGCTTTAGAAAGGATTACAAAACCCAATATCAAAGTATATAAAGAAACAACCGGCTTAGTGTAATTGCTGTAATGCTCTAACGACGACAACAAATATGCCCCCGTTACCGCACCGATAATACCAGGCAAAAGCAGTAGCCTAAACAGCTTCCAGTTTACATTACCAAAGCGATAATGCATCCAGCCCGCTATACCGTTACTCAAAATCTCCGAAAGATGGACACCCATACTGGCCGAAGCCGGCGGAACGCCCATTGCCAAAGAAAATGAGGTGCTGGTAACACCGTACGACATTCCAATCGCACCATCAATCATTGCAAAAACAAAACCTCCCAGCAAGAACCAGTAGAACATTGGGTTCAGATTTTCAATGTAAGCCTGAAATTCCGGTTCTTTATGCCAAAAAGCAGCAACAACAATTACAAAAGAAAACACAATTGCCGACCATATCAGCCACTTCATCTTACCTCTTCTGCTTTTCTCTTCCTTATCTTTAACTAAAGATGAGTCTTCAACAAGCTCGGCGGTGGCATCAATCGACCCGTTTCCTTCAACTAACGATAAAGTCACTTCATTCAGTTTTTTAACCTTCGAAGCGAAATCACCATTAAGTGTATTTCTAAGCGCTTCCATTTGCTGCAAAGTATCATTCAACTCGTCAGGCAAACTATCATTCAGCACTTCTTTCAACCGTTTTGCAATGGTTGGCGATTTACCATTGGTTGATATTGCTATTTTAAGGTCGCCCTTTTTAACAATAGAACCTAAGTAAAAGTTACACAGATCAGGTTTATCAGCAAAGTTAACCAGCAAATTGCGCTGATCAGCTTGTATCCTGATCTCCTGATTCAGTAAATCATTATTTGTAGCTGCTACTACCAGATCTGCACCATTAAGATCGGCAGCAACAAACTCTTTTTGAAATACTGTTACCCCCTCATGCTTATCAGCAAGCTCTTGCAATTCGGGTAAAATTTCGAGTCCAATAACGGTAACCCTGGCATCAGGACTATTACCTAATATTGCTGTTAATTTTTCCAAACCCACCGAACCGGCACCAACTAGTACGGTGTGTATGGTATTCAATTTTATGAAGACAGGAAATAATTGATTGCCTTCCATAAAAACTACAATTCTTCTTTTAAAGCCTGGTAAAAATCCTTGATTGGCTGAAAAGAAGGATGTAATGAAACTACCTGACCGAATATCAATAAGGCCGGAGCTTCAATACCTTTTTCTGCTACCAATTCCACAATTGTATCTACAGTACCTACGGCTAGTTTCTCACTCTCTGTTGATCCGCTTTGAATAGCAGCAACAGGCAATAAATTCTTACCCTCGTTTTGGAACAGCTTCACAATCTCTTTAAGCTTACCCAATCCCATCAATACTACTACAGTAGCTTTTGAGCGGGCAGCCTCATACAGATCATTAGATATTTTACCTGAAGAAGTAGTTCCTGTTACCACCCAGAAGCTTTCGCTAAGTCCACGATGTGTAACCGGGATCTGCTGTAAACCAGGTACAGATATAGAGCTGGATAAACCAGGCACAACCGTTACCGGCACACTATAACCCGCAGCAAAATCCAATTCTTCATATCCTCTGCCAAACACAAACGGATCGCCACCTTTTAAACGAACCACATGGCCGTAATTAAGGGCGTAATCGATCATCAATTTGTTTATCGCATCCTGACCGTATGAATGTTCGCCAGATCTTTTACCAACATATACCTTAATGGCATCAGGGTTGGCATAATCTAAAACCCCTTCATTAACCAATGCATCATACAAAACTACATCAGCAGTTTTAAGTGCATTAGCACCTTTCATTGTGATCAGTTCCGGATCACCAGGACCAGCGCCCACAAGCGTGATCCTTGGTTCTCTGTTATATATATTTTTGTAAGTGATCATTAGGTTACTCCCCTCTTGTTCCTTTAATTGAGTTATAAAAACGTTCCACTTCGGCTAAGTAAGCAGTTGCAAACGCTTCTGTAGGCTCATTTTTGTTAATTTGAAGTACCAGATCATTAAATGTACCTTCAAGTACAACTTCTCCGGTTTCAACATAGTTTTTATCAAACTCTCTGATTACTCCAATTTGAGTGCTGCTATTCACACCTTTATCAAGCAATAAAGCTTTGGCCGAACCAACAAACACTGCATAAGTATGGTAAATAGCGTCAGACCATGCACCAGCCTCATACGAAGCTTTAGCCCAACCTAATTTCTCTTCAGACTCTAATAACAAAGTAGCCACAAGATCTATTACCACACCGGCACATTCACCAACACCGATAGCAGTTTCAAAAGTCTCTTCATGACCCCAATCTACATACTCTTCATCTTTAAGGTTAGTCAGATCAGCAATTGGTTTTAACAACTGATAGAAATAATCTTTACCACTTCTGTCGTAATACTGGTGGAAGCTTTCTTCTTTCTCCGCATTAGCAGCAAAGTCGTTCAACAATGTTCTTAACACATCAGTAGCACGTTTAGATGGAGCTTTAATTACACGCTCAGCTACCCTACCAGCTCCATCACCAACTGTACCGCCACCAAGCATCACCTGTACCGCAGGTACAACTTTGCCGTTAGCCTTTACAGAGCTACCATGAAAACCAATATGCGCTAAACCATGCTGACCGCAAGAGTTCATACATCCACTGATCTTTATTTTAATGTCTTTATCGTAAATCAATTCCGGAAACTCTTCGTAGATCACATCTTCCAAAGCAACCGAAAGCGACATACTGTTTGATATACCAAGGTTACAAGTATCTGTACCAGGGCAAGTAGTTACATCACCAACGCTATCAAAACCAGGTTTAGCAAAACCTAAATCTTTAAGCCCAACATATAATGAAGGTAAAGCACCCTCTCTTACATATTTCAATAATAAGCCTTGATTCTGAGTAACACGGATCTCATCAGCAGCAAAAGGACTGATTGCCTCAACCAGCTTGCGTGCTAGGTCAGTTGGAATATCGCCTTTAGATACTTTAATGTATACACCATAAAAACCTTCTTGTTTTTGAGCAACGGCATTAGTAGCGCGCCAGTGTTTGTAATCCAATGAATTTACTACATCATCCAAAGCAGGATAATCTAACAATTCAGGAACCTGAGGATCAGGAACTGAATCGCGATCTATTTTAAATGACTTTGATTTATTAGCTGTACGCTCTTCTTCAATCAGTCTTACAACTTCTTCTAAACCTAATTTCTGAACCAGGTATTTTAAACGCGCTTTATTTCTGTTTGTTCTCTCCCCGTAACGATCAAATACCCTTAGCATCGCTTCAGCATAAGGAATGATCTGATCTTCGTGTAGAAAATCATGAACCAATTCTGCTAAAAACGGCTGAGCACCTAAACCACCACCAAGAACAACTTTAAAGCCACGCTCACCTTGCTCATTAATTTTTGGAATAAAACCAAGATCGTGGATATAACTAAATGCCGTATCCGTTTCATCAGATGAGAAAGAGAACTTAATCTTTCTTCCCATTTCCTGACAAATAGGGTTACGTAAAAAATATTTAAAGAATGCATGCGCATAAGGCGATACATCAAATGGTTCATTTGGATTGATACCTGAATCAGGAGAAGAGGTTACGTTACGAACAGTGTTACCGCAAGCTTCGCGAATGGTAACGTCGTCACGTTGAAGTTCTTCCCAAAGCTGAGGAGTTCTTTCTAAACTCACATAGTGAATCTGAATATCCTGACGGGTTGTTAAGTGTAAGTTTCCGCTAGCATATTCATCAGATACATCTGCAATGCGTAAAAGCTGATTGAAAGTTACTTTACCAAATGGCAGTTTAATACGCACCATTTGCACACCTGGCTGTCTTTGGCCGTAAACCCCACGTGCCAAACGCAAGCTTCTAAATTTCTCATCATGGATTTTACCTTCGCGGAATTCCCTGATCTTCTTTTCAAGATCAATTATATCTTTTTCGACAATAGGATTTTCTAACTCTGTTCTAAAGCTCTGCATCTGTTGTTAGGTCTAATTTAAAAAAAGCTCCTTTGTCGGGGAGACTGAAGAAGCTTTTAAAAGTTTTGTTCCAAACAGTCATAGTATTACCCATTCATGCAACGCATGGTCATGGAAATAATGCTATGTTTTACTGTTTTCATAAAGCAAATATATAAAGTATATAGGTTTGGTAGTACATGGAATTGTAAAAAAAGAATTAATACGTTAGTTATCAGTAAGTTATTTTACAATTTAAAACCATTCAAGATTAGCTAAGTAAGTGCGGTATAATAAGTTAGAAGGCAGTAAAAGGTTGCGCTATCGTCGTACCGTCATAACACACAGCGTCATCCTGAATTTATTTCAGGACCTCGCACTCGCTAGGCGCTCTTTCTCTTGGGGGGCCTGAAATAAATTCAGGATGACGATATAAACGATCTTACCTTATTGTTCATCCCCTTGTTTTTATGTATTTTTGATCACACTAATAATGACTTATTTATGGAAAGAATTGTGCTAGAAGTTGATGATAAAACTGCTAAAAAATGGCGAACCGCTTCTGTAAAGCTAAAGGAAGACTGATTCTGTTCAGTATTTTAATGAATTGAGAGAAGAAATGGCTACTCAGGAAATACCGCATGATATTCTAAAGGATGAAGACTAGTTATTTCGTCTTTAACACCAATACTTTATATAATTGCTACACTTATTAAAAACTCAGTAAATGCTCTTGCATTAAACAAATGCTATTGAAATGGGGCTTTTGGTAGTTTCTGCCTCCACCCTCTCGGAGCTTTCAGAAGTTCTTTTCAGAAAGAAATTCGACAAATACCTTGATAACGAACAAAGAATTGGGTTCATCAATAGAATTGAACGAGACAGCAAGCTATTCAAAGTTGAAGAAACTGTTTTTGTTTGCAGAGACCCCAAAGACAATTTTAATCTCGGCCTCAGCCCTGCGATTCCATAAACTAATAAAAACTTCCTGAACGGCATCCTGTTCTGCTGCCTCATCGCGGATAATGTTATTGGCAGTTTGATACATCGCTTTCCAATAACGGTCGTAAATTTCAGAAAATGCACGCTCGTCTCCTTCACGAAGATTGCTCAATAGCATTTCATCATTTTGAGTAGCGTAAACCATACAAGCACAGTATTATACAATAATATATAATTTTAACGATATGATGTTAATCTAAATACGAAAAAATCTTCAATTCATGTTAAGCAACGTAATTATGTTAACATAATGATAATATGAAATTTACACTATCTTTATGTTGTTTTGCAACTCTTAAAAAACTATATCATGAAAGATAAAACCAAGGAACTTCGTAAAGCTTTAAATGCACAATTAACCTCAGGAATTGAAGCTGTAATTACAGGATTAGACTACAACGCTAAAGATACCAAAAAAGAAATCCATAAAGCAGCAGCTAAACTGGCCAAAAAACTTTCTAAAAAACATAAAGTAACTAAAGCCGACGCAACTGAAGCTAGCGCTGAGCCTAAAGAAACTGCAACTCCGGCTAAAAAAGCTGCAGCTCCTGTTAAAAAAACTGAAGCCCCGGCTAAAGCTAAAAAAGCAGCAGTAAAAGAGCTGGCTAAATAATCAATTATCCAGACGTCGCCCACACTTTGTCCAGTGGTCGTCCAGTAATTGTCCAGTCTGAGCTGAATTGTCTGTAGACAATTTCTGCTTGATTTGCCCTCAATTTGCACCTCATTATTAGGTTAGCTGTAAACTTATCTTCAATTTTAAGCAACAGTTATTATTCACCTTAAAGCAAATTGATATGGCAACAGCAGAGTATGGCCCAATAAGGCCATTTAAAGGAAAAATTGGGCCACTTTACGCCTACATCTGGAATGGCAAAACGATTATTAGTGCCAAACCGAAAATAACCAAACCCAGATCTATTAAACAATTGGCCGTTCAGGAAAGAATGGTTGTGTTAAGTCCGTTTTTGAATTACATAACCGGCTTTATTGCCATTGGTTTTGAACTTGCAGGCAAAGAGAAAAACCATTCGGCCAATAATGCCGCAAAATCGTACAACCTCACCAACGCTATAAAAGGCGAATACCCTGATCTGGAAATAGATTATCCGCAGGCAAGACTTAGTCAGGGCACGTTAACAGTAGCAGAAAATGCGCAGGTACAGGTGCTTAATGAAGGTTTAATGTTTAGTTGGACGTACGATCCTTACGATCCGCTAGTGAGTAGAAGCGACAAAACCATGCTTATGGCATGGTTTCCTATGGTAAAAAAGGCTTTTTACATCATCAGCGGAGTACAAAGAATGGAGCTTCAGGAATTACTTAAAATCCCTGAAGAACTGAAAGGATTGGAAGCCGAAACTTACATTTCCTTTATTACGGATGACAGAAAGGCTATTTCCAATAGCGTATACACAGGCAGAGTGCTATTTCAATGACATTGCAGACTCTACCCTTTCGCCAACTGGATGGTTTGTTGTAAACTTAAAGCCCAGAAAATATGCTAGTGTTTGTGCAAACTGATCTTGATAAATCTGTCCTTCTGTATTCATTTCGCCTTTAGCCGGCGTGTCTGGTCCTATTACGGCAAACCAGGTTTCGTTAGAGTGGGTAGTTCCCGATCCGTGACTTACCCACCCTTTCTCTGTACCGCGACCATGATCTGGGCAAATCATGATAGTGGTATTGTCTTTATAAAATGGATCGGCCTGAAGACTCGCCCAAAGGCTTGCAATCATTTTATCCAGGTAATGACCGGCATCAAGGAAAGAATCGTATTCTCCGGAATGTCCAAAATCATCAGGATCTACAAAATCTATATAAACCAACTTGGGGTGATTGGCCGCGATATAGGTTTTGGCCATCGCATAAGTACTTAAATCGAAGCGTACCGATTTACCGAAATAATCTGGCAAAAGGTATTGCATTTCGTTGGCCAGCTTTTGTGCCTCTGTTAATTTAGCATCTTTAACATCTTCGTAAGGGTTGTACAAAGGCATTTTGTTTCTGTTGCGGTTCACAATTTGTGCCACAGCATCCCAACCGGCAAAGGTTACTACCTTGTTTTGATAGCCTTTTTGTTTATTGATAAACTCTAGTACGTTTTCGTTCGGATTATCCGGATAACTGTTCGAATTGATTGCCGGATCAAAGTATCCGCACAATGTTTCGCTCCTACCCGGATACGAGAACCAGTATTTGTTTTTTACGTTTACGTAATTTTTTAGGTCGCGGTTACCGTATAGTTGTCCTTGTTTTGCAATGGTGCTCCAAAAAAACGGCATCAGTTTTTCTCTGCGCTCTTTTGGTGTAGCTGCCCAGTATTTTTTTACCAGCTCCGCTGAGTCTTGCTTGCGGTATTTTCTAGGAAACAAAAGTGATGAGTCGGCACCCTTAAAAATTTCTTGCCAGCGATAGCCGTCAATAGAGATAAGAATCACGTTTTTCGTTTTGCCTTTTTGTGCAAAGGAAGAGGTAATTGTGGTCATCAAAAGAAACGACAACAGGAGTAATTTCGATTTCATAATTTTTAGTATATATAAACTTTAAGATTTAATAACAATAATTTAATGGTTTGTTTGTTTTATATTAAAAATGGATAATTAACGTATTAAATATGTTTTAGTACATTTTCAATGATCTTTATTTAAATTTCATTTGTTTACAAATATTAAAAATAAACTTCGTTTATTTAAATTTTTATTTTACAATTGTAGTTAAGAAAAAACCGGTTTGAACTTTAAAAAACGACCATGAAAAGACGCAATTTTTTAATCAGCACGTTAGTTGGAACCGGAAGCCTTTCGGGAATACAAAACCTGTATGGTCTATCCAAAACTTCTTTTGTTTTATCGGGTAAGAAGCCATTGCTACGCATAGGAATTTGCACGGATCTTCATCAGGATCTGATAAAAGACGGCGAACAAAGGCTACAGTCGTTTATTACCGAAATGAACCAGACCAAACCGGATTTCATCATTCAAATGGGAGATTTTTGTGTTCCTAAGGAAAAGAACAAAAACCTGATGGGCATCTGGAACCAATTTACCGGACCAAAATACCACGTAATAGGAAATCATGATACAGATGGTGGCTTTACACAGGATCAGGTTGTCGATTTTTGGGGCGCCAAAGGGAAGTACTACTCCTTTGATGCGAATGGGTATCATTTTGTAGTGTTAAACGGAAACGAAAGACCTGAAGGAGATACTTCAAAAGGGTATCCCCGATCTATGAATCCTACTCAGATCAAATGGATGAAGCAGGATTTAGAAGCGACCAATTTGCCTGTGATCGTGTTTTGCCACCAGGGAATAGACAATGATCAGGATGGTTTAAAGGAAGGAGCGCTGATTCGCTTGATATTTGAAAGAGTAAATAAAAAAGCAGGGTTTAACAAGATACAGTTCGTTTTTAGTGGTCATCATCATGAGGATTACCACAATGTTTACAACGGAATTAATTACGTACAAATCAATAGCATATCATACCAGTTTACGCATCCGGTTACGGGCTATGATTTTGCGCATACTAAAGAACCGCTATGGGCGGTGTTAACTATTTACACTAACGGGGTAGCGGAGATTAAAGGCCGCAAATCGGAGTACGCAGGACAAGAAGCCACGCAAAACGCCCCGGAGTATAACGGTTATGGAACTATGCCGTATATTTCTGATCGAGTTATTAAGGTTTAGTAGCACAACGATAGTTGTACTAATGTCATATTGAGTAACATACCAAACACTTTGCCATCCAAGCTGTAATTTTAATTCGTTTATAAAACTACATGAAGAGAAGAATCAGTGTTTTACCACTCGCTATTATAGCAATATTGCTTTTTGTTTTAAACTGGTATGTGCTTTCGGGCATCCGAACAATTAGCTCAAATTCGTTTACAACACCCCTTTTCTGGGGCTTTATCGCCATTACAACTGGCGCACTCATCTACTCCATTATTAGAATGCGCGACAATGGAATGGATTTACTTTTTAAAGTAACCACCCACGTTTTCCTAATCCTATTCGTTACAGAAATCGTATTTTCGGCATTCTTACTACTTGGCGACATCTACAGACTAATCACCCAGGGCGAAAGAAACGTACATTGGGTTGAGTTTGCCCTACTCGTTGTCCTGCTTGTGATTATCATTTTCATATACGGCATTGTTAAAGGGAAATACGCCTACAGGGTAATTAAACACACCTTATATTTCGACGATTTACCATCAAGTTTTGACGGATTTACCATCACCCAAATCTCTGACGTACACGCCGGAAGCTTTAAAAATTCTTTGGCAGTACAAAAGGGCATCAACCTGATCAAAGCTCAAAACTCGGATCTGTTTGTATTTACAGGCGATCTGGTAAACAATAAAGCCGAAGAAATTAAACCTTGGATTGAGCATTTTAAACAGGTAAAAGCACCATTCGGACAGTTTTCTGTTTTAGGAAATCATGATTACGGAGATTATGTACCATGGAAAAATGAAGCAGAAAAAGCAGCAAACCTTCAACAGTTAAAAGAATACCATGGGGAATTAGGCTACAGATTGCTACTTGATGAAGATGTAATACTCCACAAAAACGGGCAAAAAATTGTGCTTGCCGGAGTAGAAAACTGGGGCATCGGTTTTGGAGAAAGAGGCGACCTAAACAAGGCTTTAGCAGGTACTGAGGCCGATGACTTTAAAATATTACTTTCACATGATCCATCCCACTGGGAAGCTGAGGTTGTAAAACACCCTTCAAAAGTACACCTTACGCTTGCCGGACATACGCACGGTATGCAGTTTGGAATAGAGGCTTTTGGCATCAAATGGAGCCCTGTAAAGTATCGCTACGCACATTGGGCGGGAATAACCAGCAAAAACGGAAGGTTCCTGAACATCAACAGAGGCTTCGGATTTCTTGGCTTTTCGGGCAGGATCGGCATCTGGCCGGAGATAACTGTAATAGAATTGAAAAGATCGTCTGGAATAAGTTAAAATGCCTACTTTTGTAGCGCGTTATAAAAAGCATACTTGCAACCCCTGAATGGAAGAAACACAAGATTTGAAAAGGATATTTCAAGACAGAAAAAGAACTAACATCTTAAGAAGTGCTGAACAAAAAACCATTTCCTACCTCGTAAAGCGAGTTCCTTCATTCATCACATCAGACATGCTAACCTACACAGGTACTTTCGGCTCGCTGTTGGTTCTTGCTGGTTTTATTTTAGCTACATACGACAATCGCAGTTTTTTACTACTTGGTATTTTAGGCTTGGCAATCAACTGGTTCGGCGATTCACTTGACGGAAGGATTGCTTACTATAGAAACATCCCAAGAAAATGGTATGGCTTCTCTCTAGATATCATCATGGATTGGGTTAGCACCGTGCTTATTGGACTAGGCTACATGGTTTACGCCAGAAACGAATACGAGCTTATTGCCTTCGTTTTTGTGGTTTTATATGGTTGGGCGATGATTATTTCGCAATTACGCTACAAAATTACCGACATCTACAGTATTGATTCGGGTATTGTGGGCCCTACCGAGATCAGAATTATACTTGCTGTCATATTCATTGTCGAGGTTCTTTTTGGTCATCTGATAGAATACTTTGCTGCAATAATCTGTATTACCTTGTTTATCATTAACTTTTTAGATACCAGAAAACTGTTAAAACTTGGCGATATTCGTGATAACGCAGAGCGCGAAGCTCGTTTAGCCAAAAAAGAAACCGTTTAATAAAAAGAGATTTTTTAAAAAATAAGACTGTTTAATAAAGAAGACTGTTAAAAAAGAGTGCCATTTAATGAGTAAGAAGAATGCCGTATTTGTTTTTGCCAAAGCCCAGCTTTCTGCCTTTACAGGTGGAATAGTTGACTATCTGGTAATGATATTATGCACAGAGTTACTTGGCATTCATTACACCATTTCTATCGCCATAGGCGGAATTGTTGGCGCAGTAGTTAACTTTTCCGTAAACCGCTACTGGACTTTTACTACACCTAACGCGAGCCACGCCCCCGTTGGCCAGCAATTGATTAAATTTATTTTTGTTGTAGGTGGCAGTATTTTACTAAAATCATCGGGCACTTATTTGTTTACAAACTGGCTAAAACTAGATTACAAAATATGCCGAGTTATAGTAGATATCATTGTATCTCTGGGATTTAACTACGTTTTACAGAAATACTGGGTATTCAGAAGAAAGTCTCTTTAGGCTGTTAAAATCAACATTATCTTATTATTGAATATTTGTAATATTTCTATTGTTTAGTTTTACTAAACAAATATTTATATACATTTAACTTTTGAAAGGAAATGATAGTGCTGTTAATACATCGCGTTATGTTAATGCGCTGGGCTGAAGCACTTCGTAATGTTAATGCGCTGGGCTGAAGCACTTCGTAATGTTAATGCGCCACGCTTAAGCACCTCGTAATGTTAATGCACCACGCTTAAGCACTTCGTAATGTTAATGCGCCACGCTTAAGCAATCGTCATCCTGAATTTATTTCAGGATGACGGGGATGCTAACACGACGAGGCGCTAACATAGCAAACTAACATAACAAAATGCTAACACAACTATATCCTTCAGCAAAATCTTAAACCACAAATAACAAATGAAAAAACTAATTATTGCCTCCTGCCTATTCTGTTTCGCAATGCAACTCAATGCGCAGGTGAAAAAAGTAAAACACGTAGTATTAATTGGATGCGACGGATTTGGTGCATACGCTGTACCAGATGCCAAAATGCCGAACTTAAAAAAGCTTATGGAAACAGGATCATGGTCGTTAAAAGCCAGGTCTGTATTGCCTTCTTCGAGTGCTGTGAACTGGGCTTCCATGCTTATGGGTGCCGGACCAACTGAACATGGCTACACCGAATGGGGAAGTAAAACTCCTGAAATCCCTTCGGCTACCACTACTAAATACGGCTTGTTTCCTTCAATTTTTAGCGTAATCAGAGATCAGAAGCCTAATGCTAAAACTGCAGTGATTTATAGCTGGCCGGGTATTGGGCCATTAGTAGAGAAAGACGCTATCAGTATTGTAGTTCCAGGAAACGACAATGACGATTTCTGCGCTGATACCGCAGCTACGATCATTAAAAGAGATAAACCTTACTTCACTTTTGTACATCTTGATGAGCCAGATGGCACAGGTCATGGTATCGGACATAGAACTCCTGCGTATTATGAGCAACTGCAAAAGGTTGACATCAGAATCGGCAAGATTGTACAGGCAGTTAAAGATGCAGGTATTGAGAACGAAACTATCATCATCTTATCGGCAGATCATGGCGGCACAGGTAAAGGCCATGGCGGCAAATCTTTAGACGAAGTTGAGATTCCATGGGTAATAAATGGGGTTGGTGTTAAAAAGAACCACGAGATTAAAGATGTGATTATTACTTATGATACGGGTGCAACCATTGCATGGATATTAGGATTGAAAACACCGCAAAGCTGGAGAGGCAAAGCTGTGGGGGATAGTTTTCAGTAAAGCAGTATTCAATTTATTAATAGCCCCGTCATCACTCTCGTCATTAACCCGTGATCTTGAACACTACCGCACTGACAACCTCATCAATTACCAACTTAACGACAGGCATACACAAAACACTACCTTCATTACAAATTTTGCTTACTTTTGAACAAAACGCCAAACTATGGAAGACGACATTATCTTAAAAATCAGTTACAGAATAAAAGAAATACGTAAAGAAAAGAACATTACCATACAAGAACTGGCTGATAGAGCCGGCGTAAGTAAAGGATTGATTTCTCAAATAGAAAACAACCGTACTATTCCATCGTTGCCGGTGCTAATGAACATTGTACACTCTTTAAAGCTTGATCTGACTGGTTTCTTTAAAGACATCTCCCCTGCCAATAGTCCGGAAAAAGTTTTCGTTATTCGTGCCGCCGACTACAAACCGCTCAAAAAAGAAACGGCAAAAGGTTTCAACTACCAACGTATACTTGCGCGCAACATCCACGGTGGCCCTGTAGATTTTGTACTACTGGAACTAAAAAAAGGTGCCCGCAGAAATAAAATGGTAACCACCGACGCTTTTGAATACAAATACCTGATAAAAGGAAAAGTAGACTATCTGATTGAAGACAAAAACTACATTTTGGAAGAAGGCGACTCTATTTTCTTTGACGGAAGATTAGGCCACAACCTATCCAACGTTGGTGACTCTGATGCAATTATGTTAGTGGTTTATTACTTCATCACAAACGACTAACTACTACCCTCCTGTCCTTCCTGAGTTTATAAACACTAAATATAAAAGCTGCACCCCTTAAGCTTATATTAACTATTAGTGTTTATTTTACACCTGTAAGATAAAAAATAAATTACAAAAAATAACTTTTAAGTAATTTATTGCCTAAAATTATAAATTAAAAAGTTTAGCATTTATTAACACTTTGTTTACATAAAGTGTTTACATTTGTATATATACTAAACAATAGTATAGTAATTATAAACTTTTTAAATATGAAAATATTCAGCACTGCTGCTCCCAAAAATATCATTCTTGTATTGGCCTTATCAGCTATGCACCAAAAATAAAGGTTAGTTTATTAGGTTAAGGGCCGTTTAAAAGCGGCTCTTTTCATTAAATTAATCTAAACCATCAAACACAACACATCTACCTAAAAACATTTAAGTAAGAAAAACAACATAATAATGAACAATATATCAACTCAACCCTTTTCAGTTAATGGTAAAACGTATACACCATCGGCAAAACCTATCGTGGTAATTTGCATGGATGGTTCTGCTGATGAATACCTGGACACTACGATGGCTCACGACCGTATGCCAAATCTTAAAAAGATGGCTTTGCAAGGTTACAGAGGTATGGTACGTGGTGCATTACCTTCATTTACCAATGTAAACAACTCGTCGATAGTTACAGGCGTTAGCCCTGCTGTGCATGGCATTTGTGGTAACTTCTTTTATGATACAGCAAAAGATCAGGAGGTGATGATGAACTCATCGGAATACCTTAGAGCAGAGACATTACTTGCAGCAGCTGCAAATGCAGGCAGAAAGGTTGCTGTGGTTACAGCTAAAGAAAAACTGCGCGACATCCTTTCTTACAAACTAAACGGCATTGCTTTCTCTGCTGAAAAAGCAGATCAGGCAAAACTGGATACGCATGGTATTGAGAATGCAGAACAAGTTATTGGCCACAAAACCCCAGCTATTTACAGTGCTGAAGCTAGCCTATTTGTATTGCGCGCTGGTGTTGCACTAATTGAGAATGGCATGGCTGATTTCTTATACTTATCGTTAACTGATTATATGCAACACACTTATGCTCCTGATACGGAAGAATCATTGGCATTTTATGAAGCGCAGGATGTTGAGCTAGGCAAAATGCTTGAGCTAGGTGCAGTTATCGGCGCTACTGCTGATCATGGTATGAATGCAAAGGTTAAAGCTGATGGCACACCTAATGTATTGTTTATTGAAACCATGCTTACTGAGAAATTTGGCAGTGGCTTTAGAGTGATTTGTCCGATTACAGATCCTTATGTAAAACACCATGGCGCTTTAGGTTCTTATGTGGCTGTTCATGTTGATGATACTTCAAAAATTAACGAGATAAAAAACTGGTTGGCTGTACAAGATGGAATTACTGAGGTTTATGATAAAGAAACAGGATGTCGCATACTTGAGCAACCTTTAGACAGAACAGGTGATCTGTTTGTATTATCGGCCCGTGATGTGGTAGTAGGTAAAACCCCTGCGCATCATGATTTAAAAGCATTAGATGGCACGTTGCGCTCACATGGCGGCAGGTATGAAGAAATGGTTCCATTGGTAGTTTCTCACCCGCTAAATGCGACGTATAAAATGAAAACGCAAGGTGACCCACGCAATTTCGACGTGTTCGATTTTACTGTTAATGGTACTAATTAAATAATTGTCATCTTGATAGCCGTTCGTCATCCAGTCAGTCTTAATCCTGGCGTCCGTCATCCTGAATTTATTTCAGGACCTCGCACTCGCTAGGTCGACTTTCTCTTGAGAGGTCCTGAAATAAATTCAGGATGACGAACAAGATTACGAACAGCAGGATGACGCGACCGGCCAGATGACGAACGACGCAGAACGAACAAACACCCTCATTTCAATTTACATAGAAAATGAAAGACGTAGATATAATAAGCACTCATAAAGTTTTAAAACTAGCTTCCCTAATTGCCGGCAAGCCTATTTCTTCGGGCAACCAGCTCGCCGTGCGAAATCCTTACAATGGAGAACTTGTAGGAACAGTGGAAACAGCTGACTTAAATGACACAAATAACGCCATTGAAACTGCCTTAAAAGCCGGCCCAGCAATGACCCGTTTTGAAAGATATACTGTACTTGATAAAGCCAGAACATTACTTTTAGAAAGAAAAGAAGAATTTGCACAACTGATTACCGCCGAATCTGGCTTGTGCATCTCTGAAAGCACTTATGAAATTGGCAGAGCACACGATGTACTTCTGTTTGCAGCAATAGAATGCCTTAAAGACAATGGACAGATTTATTCGTGTGATATTTCGCCTAATGGCAAACAGCGCAAAATATTTACTACTACTGAGCCTCTAAAACTCGCAGTAGCCATTACCCCATTTAATCACCCACTAAATCAGGTGGCACACAAGATTGCCCCTGCCCTTGCAGCAGGAACTCCGGTAATTTTAAAACCTTCAGAGAAAACACCTTTAACAGCCATTCGCTTTGTAGAGTTATTGTATGAAGCAGGATTGCCTCCGTATATGTTAAGTGTCCTTTTAGGAGATACTAAAGTGGTTTCAGAAATATTGGTTCAAGATCCGAGAATTGATGTGGTATCCTTTACCGGTAGCGTTGCTGTAGGTAAAATGATAGCTAAAACTGCCGGTTATAAGAAAGTCATCCTTGAACTTGGCGGTAACGACCCTTTGATTATTCTGGAAGATGCAGACCTTAATTTGGCAGTTGAACTGGCCGCCGAAGGTGCTTTCAGAAACTCTGGTCAGCGTTGCACCGCGGTAAAACGTATCCTGGTACACGAAAACCTGGCAGAAGAATTTACCAAACGCTTTGTTGAAAAAGCCAAAGAATACACCTATGGTGATCCTTCAAGTCCTGCAACCAAAGTTGGGACAGTTATAGATGAGCAATCAGCTATGTATTTGGAAAGTGTAGTAAAGAAAGCCGTTGCACAGGGCGCTAAAGTACTGCTTGGTGGTAAACGCGAAGGCGCTTTATTGGAGCCAACCGTAATTATCGATGTCCCTAGAGATGCACAAATGGTAGTGCAGGAATCTTTTGGTCCGCTTGCTCCTATCCTAACATTTAAAGACATAGACGATGCAATAAAACTTTCAAATTCTACCGCTTTTGGCTTATCTTCAGGAGTGGTTACCACAAATATGGAGCATGCCATCCGTTTTGTAAAAGAGCTAAAAGTAGGTACAGTAAATATTAATGAAGTACCCGGATATCGCATAGAAAACTCTCCGTTTGGAGGGATTAAGGATTCTGGCTTAGGAATAAAAGAAGGAGTAATTGAAGCCATTAAGTGCTTCTCATATGTAAAAACATTTTCAATGCCCTGGTAATTATGACAAAGAATACTCAATATGATTTAATAGTGGTGGGCTCTGGTATATTAGGTACTTTCCACGCGTTACATGCTTTAAGGTTAGGTAAAACAGTATTGCTTACTGAAAAGGATCAGTATCCGGTAAATGCTACGGTTCGGAATTTCGGACAGGCTGTGGTATCAGGCATGTCGTCTGACTGGTTTGATTACGCCAGAAGATCAACAGAACTGTATCAGGAAATTCAGCAGGAAGCCGACATCAGTGTACGTAACAACGGAACTGTTTACCTTTCTTCTGATGACGACGAAACTCAGTTGCTGCATGAGCTAAAAGAACGGATGGACGCTATTGATTATGAAGCCAATCTGTTATCTGTTGACGATTGCTTAACGAAATGGCCATCATTAAAAAGAGAATATTGTAAAGGAGGATTGTTCTTTCCACAGGAAGTAAGTGTGGAGCCCAACAAACTGATTTACCAATTGCTTGAATATGCTGTTGCGAAATATCCAAAGCTTACCTACATGCCGTCGACAGCAATTTTAGATTGTGTTGTAGTTGGAGACAGGGTAGAAATTACAACTGCCAGCAAACAGGTATTTACTGGAGAAAAGGCTATTATTTGCAATGGAGGTGAGTTTAAATTGTTATTTACTGATCTGTTTAGAGAAAGCGGCATCATTTTGAGCAAACTACAAATGATGAAAACAGTGCCGATGCCAGAAGTGCAACTGGAAGGAAATATCCTTACAGGATTGTCTATCCGCAGGTACGAATCTTTTCAAGAATGTCCATCATATACAGGAATTTCTACTCCTGAGCATTATAAGGAATGTCAGAAATGGGGAATTCACATCTTGTTTAAAAAAGCAGTTGATGGTTCTATCATTATTGGTGATTCGCATGAATATGCTAATGCAAACCATACCGATGATTTAGGTTTTGGTATTAATAGCCACATCAATGAGTTAATGCTGGAGGCAGCACAAGAGATTGTAAGCTTTGATGTACGCAAAATAGCATCAACATGGGCTGGTTTTTATCCTCAGCACGATAGCAAACATATTGTGGAATATGATATTGACGACCGAATACACATCCGCACTGCGATAGGCGGAAAAGGAATGACCTCTTCGGCAGGATACGCGGAAGCAAGTATAAAGAAGATTTACAGCTAGAAAGACTCAACTCCTAGATCAATCCTTATGAAGCGAATAAACCATTTACTGGCCAACTCGAAACTCTTCTTTATTATCTGGTGTATGCTTGCCGCCTTTGGCACTTACTTTTGCATGTACGCTTTTAGAAAGCCCTTTACCAACGGAACATATACAGATATCACACTTTGGGGTCTTGACTATAAAGCCATTTTAATAATTGCGCAACTTACGGGCTACATGCTTTCTAAATTTGTGGGCATTAAGGTGATTTCGGAGCTTAAGGCATCGGGCAGAAAAAAACTCATTATTTGCCTTATTCTCTTTGCTGAGGCAGCACTGCTTCTTTTTGGTGCCGTGCCTCAGCCTTACAATTTCTTTTTCCTGTTTTTAAATGGCCTCCCCCTGGGCATGGTTTGGGGCATTGTGTTTAGCTACCTGGAAGGCAGGCGTTTTACTGAAACACTGGCCATGGGATTGAGCATTAGCCTGATCTTTTCTTCGGGCATGATTAAAACCATTTATTTCATGATACATGAATGGCTACCTATGGTATCTGAGTTCTGGATGCCGGCATTGATGGGGATACTTTTTTTACCGCTCTTTCTCACTTTTGTGTGGATGCTTTCGGTGATTCCCAATCCTACAGAAACAGACAAAATACTACGTGTTGAGCGTTTGCCAATGAATGCAGAGGATAAACGTTCAGTAATGGCAGAATTTGGGTTCGCAATTTTTGGGATTGGTTTGATTTACATGATGCTGACCACCATGAGGGATTTTAGAGACAACTTCTCTGTGGAAATTTGGAATGAAATAGATAGTGGTTGGGATAAAGGTGTACTCTCGTTAACGGAATCGATTTCGGGGATTATCGTATTGATTGCTATAGGAAGTCTCTCGATGATACGCAATAACATTCGTGGCTTTTGGGCTACACAGTATCTGATTGCACTGGGTTTGCTACTTAGTGGTGCCAGCACGCTGTTTTTTCAAATGCATTTGATCAGTCCTTTCTGGTGGATGTTACTGGTGGGTATGGGTATGTTTTTAGCTTACACGCCAATACAGGTGGTGCTGTTTGACAGGATGATTGCCTTATTTAAGATAAAAGCCAATGCAGGGTTTTTCGTTTACATCTGCGATTCTGTTGGGTATTTGGGAAGCGTACTCTTATTGCTTTACAAAGAGTTTTTTATGAGGGATTTAAGCTGGTGTAACGTATTGATTCGGTTTAGCTATGCGCTTACCGTGGTTTGTTTGGTATTAATGGTAATGGTATCTATATTTTTTAACCGCAAGATTGGTATTAAAGGGCCGATAACGGGAGTTTTAGACAGGAGGGTTTAGGACACATCCGTCATCCTGAATTTATTTCAGGATGACGAGTGACGCACTAACAAAGCCTTTAAAACTGTCCAGACAGCGAAAACCCAAAAGCCTTATTCTGATACAATGGCGCCACATTGAAATTAGTAGCCTGCTTACCCATAATCAGCTTTTTCAAATGCGGATAGACCAAATAACTTATCTTAGTTGATAAAATACCAAACCCTGCTCCTGCTACTACATCACTAACCCAATGCCTATTGTTGTACAACCTGAAAACACCTGTTGCGCCAGCAACAGCATAACCTGCATAACCAATCCACGGCGATACATCTTTATATTCCTGTTTTAAAAACTCAGCCGCAGCAAACGATGTTGCTGTATGGCCAGAAGGAAATGAATTATTGGTACTACCATCCGGACGAAGTCTATGTGTAGCAGATTTAACAATAAGTGTAGAGGCTTTCATCAACCCAAAAGAGATTGCGTAAATACCTGTAGCATCTGCCAGATTATGTCGGCCTTTTACTCCCGATAAGTTTAAAGCATAAACAGCCGCTGCCGGAGCGTACTGCATCAGGTTATCGACGTGCACAGAAAAGAACGGATGATCTTCCTGCAATTCGTTACGGGTAGTCACATCAAGATCGTGTACAAAGTTGTTGCCCCCTCCCATTGCTCCGTATGCAAGAAACACAGCAGGAATAATGAAAGGTGCGACTTTGAAAGTATTCTTTTTCTCAGATAACGAGTCGGTTTGACTAGCGTATTGTGCGAAACCACAAAATGGTAAACAAAGGACAAGTAAAAAGCCGTACTTCATCTTAAACATCTTCTTATTTATTAAATTCTTTATCAAAACTATTTGTCAATTTTGGAGCAACTCTGAAGTTCTCCCCTGCTTAAAAGCTCACCTTAAAAGTATGCCTTGCATCCTGATAAGTGTAATTGAGCTTAAAATGATATAAGTTACAAATTTGATTAGATATAGCAAGCCCTAAACCCATACCTTCTGATGCTGCATTCTTATAAAACCTTTCAAAAACTTTACTGGCAATCAATTCATCATCTGAGCCGGTATTGCTAATGGTAAGCTCCTTTTCATTTAAATGAATATAGATTTCACCGCCTTTATAATTATGACGGATGGCGTTGCTAAGCAGGTTATTGATTAACATATCAGCAAGGTGCTTATTCATATTGATCTGCTTACCGGCTAGTTCTGTTTTCAGGTTGATATTCTGTGATTGAAGCAGCTCCTGAAACTGTCTTGTTTTTTGCCTGATCAATTCATCAAGATCGATTGTTTCCTGATCCCCAATTAGATTGTTCTCAATTTTAGCGAGCATCAATAAAGATTGGTTGAGTCTGGATAATTTACCCACTGCAACATAGATATCTTCGATCAGTTCGCCCTGCGAATCACTGAATGTTTCTGTTTGGATTAAAGTATCCAGTTTGGAATTGATTACCGCAAGTGGCGTCATCATTTCATGAGAAGCATTGTCAGTAAAACTCTTTAGCTCCCTGTAATCTTGTTTTACACGTAAAGACATGGCCGCTACCGCAGCATTTAGCTCTGTAAACTCATCTATTTTGGTTGGCTCTATTTGGATATCGTTCTTATCCGCCAGATTAAAGGCTTTCATTTGCGATAAGATTCCATAGAAAGGCTTCCATATGTTATTGAGCACAAACCTATTGATTAACAACAAGGTGACCAGCAACACAATAGTTATACTCAGCGTGATTAGAAAGATTATTCTGACCAGATCTTCTGCCTCTACTCTTGATTTTGTTACCGTAACAGAATATAGCTTCCCGTTTACTTCTATTGTTCTGATGAGGCTTCTGCCGGGTTCTATCCTTTGTTCTGACTCATTGAAATAATCATTATAAAAATACCTCCGTTCGAAATCACGATCAGGATCAATAAGGTGATAGCTTACCTTTTGCTCTTTAAAGCTGCCTGCTTGTGGTAATTTACCGTAAGTTTTCACATAAGCTGCAATTTCATCCTCTTCTATAGCCAAATCCCTATCTAGCTTATCAGTTAGGATATAATGAATTACCGAATAATAAATTACTCCGGTAAATACAAACACTATGATGGAGGCAATTAAGGTAACCCTGTTATATTTTGTGGCCAGCTTCATATGTTCTCAAATTTGTAGCCGACACCGTACATAGATTTGATGTAATCTTTGCAACCTGCTTCTACCAGCTTCTTCCTTAGGTTTTTAATGTGCGTATAAATGAAATCGAAATGATCTGACAGGTCAATCTCATCACCCCACAAATGTTCTGCTATTGCACTTTTGGTAATTACCTTGCTATGATTGGCAATAAAATAGACTAGTAAATCGTATTCTTTACGGGTAAGGGTTAGCACATTATCTCCTATTTTAACGCTCATGGCCTGAGTATCAATCTGTATTTCATTAAAGGTGATGATGTTGCTACCATCATAACTTTTTCTGCGCACTATTGCCGTTACCCTTGCTTTAAGCTCCGACAGGTGGAAAGGTTTTACGAGATAATCATCCGCTCCGAGGTTTAACCCATCAAGCTTATCATCAAGCGAATGCCTTGCAGAAATAATGAGTACCCCATCTTTTTTATTGATCTTTTTGATAGCACGCAGAATCTCCATTCCATCGCCTCCCGGCAAGGTAAGATCTAAGAGAATGCAATCATAATTATAGATATTGATCTTCTCAATTGCCGATTTATAATCTACTGCGGTTTCGCAGATATTGCCTTCATCCGTAAAATAAGTGATAATACTTTCGCGCAGTGAGCTTTCATCTTCTATCAATAGTATCTTCATTCGGGAGATGTTAAAAAATTAAATGTAGTAAATAAATGGGGCAGTTATTGGTCTTTGTATAGTAAGTTTATCATGCTTGGCAAAACGATAAGCAGCAATGGCATAGCAACAATAAAGCCACCAATAACAGCAATTGCCAATGGTTGATGCAGTTGTGCCCCTGCCCCAATACCTAAGGCAAGTGGCATCAACGCAATTATTGCGCCCAGAGCTGTCATTAATTTAGGCCTTAAGCGCGTAGATATTGCGTAGACAATTGCCTGCTGCACGCTGTTCTCTTTACACGATTCTTTAAACTGAAGAAAGGTAAAGATTGCATTTTCTCCGATGATGCCAATAATCATAATTAAACCCGTATAACTGCCTACGTTTAGTGGAGTATGGGTTAAATACAATGCCAAATAACTGCCTGAAATACCTAATACGGCTATAAACAGGATAAGTGAAGCTATTTTAAAATCTTTAAACAGAAATAGAATAACTGCAAATACAAGCAAACTAGATGAAACCAGAATCATCAACAGTTCTTTAAAAGATTGCTGTTGCTCTGCATAGGCACCACCATACTCGATATGATAACCGGGAGGCAAATGAATACTGCTTGATACCTGTTGCTGGATATCCTGAATTGTAGTCCCCAGATCCCGGTTTTCAAGACGGGCAGTTACCACCCCCATAGCTTGCAGATTTTCTCTGGCAATTTCCGCATCTCCGGTATTAATATCTACAACAGCCAAATTAGTTATAGGCACCAGTTTACCATTAGGTAAGAAGATTTGCATTGACTTAATTCCATCTACATTATATTTTCTGCTATTTGGATAAACAAGTCTGATGGTAGAAAGCTGCTCCTTTTCGAGTACGCTACCCGAGGTATTTCCTTCTAAAGCCATTTGTAATTGATACTGAAAATCGGCCACAGTAATTCCGTATTGAGCAAGCTGGCTATATATAGGCTTAATGTTAATGGATGGCCCGGCTATAACAACCCCATCAAATACATCGGCAGCCCCCTTAACTCCAGAAACCTTTGCTGCAACTGCTTTAGAAAGCGCAACAAGTTCTGTGTGGTTATCTCCAAAGATTTTGATTTCAATGGGCTGGGTTGAACTCATCAAATCGCCAAGCATATCACCTATTACCTGTCCAAAATCTATTTCGAGTGATGGTTGGATTGAAGCTATTTTACTTCGAATTTCGCTGATTACCTCTTCAGTTGTTCTGTTGCGTTGTTTTTTAAGCTGAATCAGGTAATCTCCATTGTTGGGTTCTGTAATAAAGAAGCCCATTTGTGTTCCTGTTCTTCTGGAATAGGTTTCTACATCAGGGATTTTCACAATGATTTTCTCTACTTCTTTGAGCATCCTATCGGTTTCCTGAAGGGAGGTTCCGGGTGGAGACTTATAATCGAGCACAATACTGCCCTCATCCATTTCCGGTAGAAATCCTGTTTCGAGTTTTGGCAGGATAAATACAATTAATAGGATAAAGACTACAATTGTAGCGAAACTGACTATCGGTTTTTTAATAAACCACAGTACCCACGCCTGATTTTTTACCCCATGAACATCGTGCTTTTTTACTGACTTTTCACGACGGCGTTTGCCTAAAAGCAGGTATACCACCGGTAAACAGATCCAGGTAACAAAGAAGGAACAGACCAGCGCAATGATCATGGTATTGGTCATCACTTTAAAGTACGCCCCCGCTACTCCTGTCATCAACAGGAAAGGAATAAAGATTACAATGGTACTAAGAGAAGAACCGAGCATGGCTTTAAAAAGATATCCAATAGCTTTATGTACCAAATCGTCGCTTTCTACCTCAGGATGTTCTTCGTGGGTTCGGTGAATCTGTTCTATAACAACAATTGCATCATCTATGATTAATCCAATTGCCGCAGCAATTGCACCCAGAGTCATTATATTTAGGGTATAGCCTATTCCGTATAATACAATTATCGTTAAACAAAGTGTTAATGGAATGGTAATAAGAATGGTGCTACTGGCTTTTAATGACCTTAAAAAGATGATGGCGACAACAATTGCAAGGACCAAGCCTATCCACAAGCTGTCGGTTACACTTTTTACAGAATCGTTAACAAAATCGGCCTGTATGTAATAGGGTTTAACTGTTACTCCAGGAGGCAAAACATTAGGCAACTGCTTAATCTTTTTCTCCATATCCTGCGTAAGGGTAATCAGGTTGGCCTCCGGCTGTTTGATAACTGCGATGAGCACAGCATCGTGACCGTTTGCATTGATTTTTGTATACTCTACCCCTTCCTGTACGCTAACCTTGGCGATATCCTTAATTTGGATGACCCTATGTCCATTATTACTGACCACAACATCTTCCAAATCTGATTTGGTGGTTACCGCCGCATCAGTAATGGTTAAATACAGCAGTTTATAATCTGAAAGGTATCCGTTTGAGCGAATGAAATTTGTTTGACTTAACGCATTATTTACCTGTTGCGGGGTAAGGTTAAGTGAACTCATTTTATTTTTATCGAGCTCAACCCAGTATTCCTTGGCTTTTCCACCTATAACGCGTACTTCGGCAACGCCCTCTACCTGAGAAAGGAAAGGTTTGATGGTATAAGTGGCAATTTGGCGAAGCTCAATTGGAGACTTGGTATGACTCTCTAGCGTGTACCCCATTACCGGTAAGATAGAGGGGTTCATCTTCTCTACCGTGATATTGATATCGGCCGGAAGTGAGTTTCTGATCTGATTGATCCTGGATTCTATGCGTTGCTGGCTCAGATCTACATCTGTATTCCAGTTCATAAATGCCGATATTTCGCAGCTTCCTCTGCTGGTAGTGCTTCTTACCAGTTTTAGTCCGGGCACTTGTTTAACAGCGTTCTCCAACGGTCTGGTTACCGTTACCATCATCCTATCGACAGGCTGAAGACCTGCATCAGCTATGATCTTTATTTTAGGGAATGTGATCTCCGGAAAAAGTGAAGTCTTAAGGTTCTCATAAGCAATAATACCCCCGAACAAGATAATTGCCAGGACTATTATTATTGGGTTTTTATGAGTTAAGAAGAAATTCTTCATTTGTGGTTGACGATAATTTTAGCAGTATCTGGCAGCCCATAGTTTCCGGTAAGAATAAACCTATCCATTTGCTTAAACAAAGGAGATTTTATTTCTACATAGCCTCCAGTTTCGAGTCCTTTTTGGATATTTACTTTTACCGCTGTGGTATCATTAATTAGTTTCATTACCCAAAACTCATCTTGTGTTTCATTGGAGAGAACAGACTCCTTAGGCAAAGCAATAGGGTTTAGGGCTTCTGACGTTACGAGTTTCACCTTGGCAATAAGTCCCTCTGGAATTAGCTGTTGCGTTTTTACCTGGATGATGATTCTTTGAGTTTGCGAGGCAGAATCGACCAGAGGCATTGCAGACCCGACTTTGCCACTTAACTTTTGTCCATCGGGCAAGGTGATTTCTAATGCTTTTTGGTTTTTAATGATTGCCGATAGTTCATAAGGCAGATCCATAAGGAAAACAAAGCTATTGAGATTGGTAATTACCGCAAGCGGCTCCCCTTCCTGCACATAGTCGCCTTTTTGATGGCTTACTTCTCCTGCAAAGCCGGCTGTATTTGCCGTAATGCGAGTTAAGCCTGTAAATTTAAAGCTTGGATCGAGGTTATTAATAGCATTACCTATACTTCTGGCCTCTTTGGTGATTACAGTAAATAGCGTTTGTCCCCCTTTTACATAATCGCCTTTTTTTACATTTACGGATTGCAGGTAGCCATTTGAACTGGCTTTGATGATCCCTTTCTGCTGAAAGGTAGCAGTTGCATTTAACTCAACATAATCGCTTAATGGCGTGTTGCTAATTTGAGTAATGCTTACAGGGGTTTTTGGTTCTGGTGTTACCTCTCCACTACTTGAAGTTGAGGCTAACCCGCAGGCACTTAGGATTAAGCAAACTGAAGCTAAACACAACGTTATTTTATAATATGACTGCTTACTCATCATCATTTTAGAGACTAATTGTTCCAATAGTTTAGTTGATTAATTAACTGAAGCCTGGATATATTGACCTGCCGAAGCATATACTGCGTACTGAGGTAATTATTTATGGCAATTACATAATCTGCAATAGTGATATCGCCTGTTTGCAGCAATTTACTGTCTACATTTATCAGGCCTTCTGTAAACTTAATCTGCTTGGTAATTTTAGCATGCAGTTCTTGTGTTGCTTGCAACTGCTGAATAAGCTGATTAACCTGCTGTTGATATTGTTGGGTAAAAAACTGCTGATAGCCTTGCCTTGTGTTTTCTTGTATTTGAAGCTGAGTGTGCTTCATTTTACGCTGACCTCCATCGTAAATAGGCATTGAAACAGTAAAACCCACACTTGTTCCGAAATTTTTGTAGGGCTGTAGTATGAACGATGAATTATAGCCTCCGTTTACATACACACTTGCCTGCGGCTTATAATTCAGATCTACCTGTTTTTTATCATTCAGTAATTTCAAGCTATCTATTTTATAGCCTTGCATAAAAATACTATTGCTTAATCCGCTAAGTGCTGCCGGGGTTAGCATAGGTTCTTCAAGCGCTACAACATTAGTATCAACTATACCGCTCAGGTAGTTTAAACGCGAGAAATCATTCTTTAACTGAATATTGGTTTGGCTAAGCTGTAGTTCCTGTTGCTGAAAGGTAACCAGAAACGCCAGATAATCTGCCTGCTTATACACGCTTTTTTGAGTGAGTATTTTTAGCGCCTTTTCTTCTTTTTGCAATAAGCGATAAACTTCGAGGTAAAAATCTCTTTGCTGCTGGTCGGTATAGGTTGTAATGTATTGCTCGGTGATAGACTTTCTAATGTCTTGTTGGGAGATTTTTGAAGCAGCATCGATGGAGTCGGAATGCAACTTAATTCCTTCGAGTTGGATATCTTTTCTGCTTTTACCTATAATATTTTGGTTTGCAGTGATGAGTGCATCGAATGTTTTACCATTGCTAAGTGCATTATCGTAACCATAACCGTTAATAACCGGGGCATAAGTTCCTGTTGAACTAGCAATAATTTGGGGTCTGTATCCGGCTCTTAGCAAGGAGCTATCCAATTTATTGGATAGCAGCTGATTTCTAAAATCTCCTAGCAAAGGACTATTGATTAATGCTTTTTGAATGTAGTCATCTACCTTTTTTTGCTGTGCAGTGCTTTGAAAAACAACTGAGCAAGACAAAGTGAGAACTAATGAACAGGTAAACAATATGCGCCGGATATCTATTATCATTTCTGATCAGAGTTGCCTTATTTAAATCTAAAATAAAGGTACAATTGGACTCTGGAGAAAATCTGTAGAAACGATTGCTGTATGCTAGCTTTTTCTTTTGTGATGGATAAGCTTATCCATAGCTTCCTGAAATGAGCCTGCCCTGGTTACTTCTCCACTGTTTACGAAAAAGATCTCATCAGCATTTTCAATGGTATTTAAACGGTGAGCAATGATTACCAGTGTAGTTTCTTTAGGTAACTTATCCAATATCTCTCCTAACAACTTTTCTGTTATCGTATCAATATTGGCTGTTGCCTCATCAAGAATTAACAAATCAGGTTTTCTAAGTACGGCACGCATAAAAGCGATCAATTGCTTTTGTCCAAGGCTTAAGCTGTCGCCAGAAGAGAGCACCTTTGTTTCTGCCCCGTCTTCAAATACAGAGAGTAATCCTTCCAATCCCGTAGCTTTAATTACGGCTAAGAAACTTTCCTGATCGTATTGATGATATTGTTCGTTACCGTATAAGATGTTCTCTCTAACCGTTCCTGTAAACAAAAAGGGTTCCTGTAGGATGAATCCAATTTTCTTGCTTCGTTCTTCGGGAGTATAAGACTTAATGTCTTTTCCATCTAACAGAATTAGCCCACTAACGGGATCATACAAACGGGCCATAATAGATGCTGTGGTGGTTTTACCTCCACCTGTTGGACCAACCAATGCGTAGGTTTTTCCTTTCTCCAACTTAAAGTTCACATTGTGAAGTATTTCATTGCTGGAGGTATAGCCAAAATGTACGTTTCTAAATTCAAGCAATGAATCTGAAGCTTTTGTATCAGTATTGTTGGCAATTTGCAAATTACTTTCAAGCGATAGCATTCTGGATATCCTGTCCCAACCTGCAAGTGCCACCTGGAAACTCGTCCATAAAGCAGCAAGCTGTCTCAATGGGTTATAAAAGTTAGTAGAGTAAGCCAGATAACTCACCAACAAACCTATACTAAATTCTGATTCGGTGATCAGATATATCCCGTAGCTCAACACGATTAATTGTGCTAAGGCAGAGAATAATCCGAACACAGGTAAGAACATGTTGTTTGCCATTCCGGTAACCATTGCAGTTTTATAATTATGCTGATTGGCTACATCAAATTTCTTCCTGAAATAATCTCTTCTGTTAAAGGCAATTATAACTTTAAAATTATTCAGACTCTCTTGTATTTCGGCACTTAATCCGCCAGAGCTTTTTAAACTTAGCGCATTTCTTTTTCTTACCCAAGGCGAGACACTTCTTGTAAATATTAGGATAATTAGGGCTGGCACCAAAGTAGCTAGTCCGAGTTTAATATTGATAGACAACAAAAACACTCCCGAGCCAACCATGGTAATGATGCTACTGATAAACTGCATTAAGGCCTGAGAGAAGAACTGGCTCAATTTATCAGTATCGTTATTAACCCTTGATATTAAATCGCCAGCTTTGTTTTCATTAAAGAAGGCTACCGGTAATTGTTGGATCTTATTAAAAATTACATTTCTTAATTTGAATATGGCGCGTTGTGCTACTCCTCCCATCCACTGCGTTTGCAGGTAACTGCTTACAAAAGCGATGGAATACATGCCCAATAAAATACCAGCGAATACCAATACACCATGATATTTTCCGGTTTGCACATAATGATCTATGGTGTAACCTATTAAAAATGGCCCCAAAAGGTTAAGCGATGCACTAACAAGAATGGCCGACAAAGAAAGAAAAATACGCTTCCGCTCTTCCGAAACCAGGTTCAACAGGTTTTTAAGGCCTGTCCATGATGAGCTTTTTTTCTCCTGCTCGGCTAATGTATTCAGATTATAATTCATACGTGCTTGTGCTTTTTTGTGAATTAAAAATCTGTACATATTCAGGACTGGTATTCATAAGCTCTTTGTGGGTTCCGGCGGCCAATATCTCACCTTGCAACAGCAAAATGATCTGTTCGTAATGCTCTACCGCAGCTATTTTTTGAGTTACCGAGATCAGCGTTAAATTTGGATAATTGCGTTGGATATTTTCGAGTATGCGGGCTTCAGTCTGATTGTCGACCCTTGCCGTGAAATCATCGAGCAGCAGTACATTTGGATTTATAGACAATGCTCGCGCCAGCATAATCCGCTGCTTTTGTCCACCCGAAAGACTCAATCCACGTTCGGAAACACTGGTATTTAAGCCTTCAGGCAATGAGTCCATAAAATCTTTTAGTTCGGCAGTTTCAATTGCTCTTTGCAAAGATTCATCTGTTACCGTTTCACTAAAAGTGATATTTTCCCGAATGCTCATATTGAACAGGATACTATCCTGAAATACAAGACCTAGCTTTTGGTAAAAAGATTCACTTTTATATTCATCGATCTGATGTCCGTCAAACGTTAAAGTTCCACTATCGGGTTTAATTAAGCCACTAAGTAAGTAGAGCAATTGTGTTTTGCCGGCAGCCGTTGGGCCGATTACTGCGGTACGAGATCCTGGTTTTACAGAGAAGTCAATCTGTTTTAATACCGGTTTTTCGCCGTAATTAACATTAACGTCCTTCATCTCTATAACTCCGGTTAAATTCGCTTCCAATTGCCCGGTTTCAAGGGTATCGGGTCTTTCAAGCATTTCGCCGATTCTACCGTATGAAGCAGTGGCCTGAGCAATTACATTACTCATAAAGCCTATTACCAAAATTGGGAAAATAAGCAAAGCCAGATAACTGTTAAAAGCAGCAAAATCACCCAGACTCATTCTGCCGTTGATTACATAATGACCGCCTAATACCAGAATCATTAAACCGGCCATATTTGCTGTAAATATGATTATAGGGATGAGCCAGGCAAATAACCTCAAAATTGAAAGTCCAATGTCTTTAGCCTTATTACTAGCCTCAAAAAACTTATCGTATTCCAGCTGTTGCGAATTAATTACACGAATTAACATTGCCCCAAGGATGCTTTCATTGATTACCTTGTTTAGCCAGTCGATTACTTCCCTGCTTTTTTTGAACAGCACGCGCACCTTGCCGAGAACAATGAAAAACGTACCCCCAATAATTGGAATAATGGCCATTACGATTAGGCCAAGTTTCCAGTTGATGCTCAGCAATAAAATACTTGCTCCAATGATGATAAACAAAGAAGATACGATAGAAACAATGGCCTGCGATACAAACAGCTTTATAGAATCTACATCGGAGGTAAGATTGGTAAGCAACCGCGATGGATTGGTAGTTTGTATGTAAGCAAAGCTTTGTCTTGATATTTTATCTGCAAGGCGAGTTCTTAAGTCCCTTGCTACCTTTTCTGAAGCATAAGTTTGCATTATACTTTGCAAGAAACTGAACAGAAAGATAATGAGGACTACAATTATAAACTCAGTAGCAATTGTTTTATAAGAAAAATTACCGGCGCTATATGCATCGATTCCGCTACCGATCAATTTTGGTATCCAAAGATTGAGACCATTACTTAGCAATGCAAACAAGATCAACAAAGTAATCAGGCCTGAATACGGTTTAAGCAGGCTAAAAATGCTTGAACCTTGCTTAGCTTTTTGTTTTGGAACCTGAGTATCTGAATTCTTCATTTTCAAATACGAAGTTGGGATTTTTTTTCTTCTCATCCTGAATTTATTTCAGGACCCCTCAAGAGAAAGAAAGCCTTGCTAGCGCGAGGTCCTGAAATAAATTCACTGTTGTCCGGAGAAAGTTTTATAATAAATTTTAACCGGACAGCCGACTTACAAATGGCTGCAATATTTGGCTTCTGAAATATTATTTTCCTGAATATT
>NZ_JABSNU010000010.1 GCF_013266735.1 Pedobacter foliorum | reverse complement strand
ACTTGCCTTAGAACTTAATATGGAATTCAAGTAGCTTCTTTAGGGTATTAAAAAAGTGATAATGAAAATTGTCATTATCACTTTTTTGCATTTTTTCTAATGCTAGGCTCTCAGCATGACGAGCTAATGTACTATTCAATTTAATGAGCTGCTACTGGCACAGTTTCACCAGATTCAGATTCAGGTTTTGCCTTTTTTTGCCAAAAGAAGAATATGGTAAATAGAACAATCAGTATTAATGGAAAAGCAAGCATCTTAACTAATGTATCCTGACCTGCTGCAAGCTGTAATGCTTCTCCAGTAAGACCAGCAGCTGTGTGCGTAGCTGTTGAAGAATCAATCCAGCTTCCAATAAAGGGTTGGAAAATCGAAGTAGAAAACATACCTACACCGCCCACAATCGACATTCCCAAAGCACCGCTTAATGGAACACGCTGCGCCACTGCACCGATCATAACCGGCCAGTTGAAACATACTCCAAGACCGAAAATCACCGCTGCTAAATAAGCGATTGGACCAGTAACTGTACTAAACATATAAATTCCTAATGCTGCAAGGAATGCGCCTCCTAATAAAACACCAGTTTGTCCCAATTTGGCAACAACCGGCCCTGTGAAAAGCCTTCCTAATGTCATTACACCAAAAGTTAATGCCAACACAAGCATAGCATCTGCTCCACTACTGCTCAAAACAACAGTCACCCATTGATTAGGCCCAAACTCTGTAATCGCAGTCATTGCCATACAGAAGAATAAAAAGATATAAAGAGGGCTAAGCATAGCCTTGAAATTCTTTGAAATCGAAGTTACACCTTCCACGTGTGCCTTTGGAAACTTTTTACCATAGAACAGGATCGCGTAAGCCACAGTTGGAATCATCAGAATCCAGATCTGAGTTTGCCAAGAGAAACCTTCGCTGGTCATGAATTTAGAAATCAAACTACCCAGCACAATTCCTCCAGGGAACCACATGTGGAACCTGCCAAGCATTTTATTTATTTTTTTATCGTCATACATGTCAGCAATCATCGGATTACAGGCAGCTTCAGTACAACCATTCCCGAAACCAATGAAAAAAGTAGATATTAACAAGCCAGTATATCCGCCGGCATAAATGGTAAGCAGAATACCTAATGTATGAGTAATAACAGCTACCTGCATAATAATTTTAGGCCCCACAGTGTGGTAAACGAGTCCCCCAATAATCATGGAAATAGGGAATCCGAAAAAGAACATTGAATTGATAAAGCCTAGTTGCTCAGCCGATAGGCCAAATTCTGATCCCAACTGAGGGAGAATACCTGCCCTGATACTGAAGGAAAAAGCCGTCGTAATGATAGCGAGGCAACTTCCGTTAAATAAAGCACTTTTGTTAATGTTTTCGTTCATAATATAATGGTTATTTGGTTAGCAAAATCTTCTTAAGAGATAGATTAAGGGTTTTGAAATATACAACTTATTTGCTTTTTTTAAAAATACTGTGTTATTCAATTGTGAGAAAAATACTATTTACTAAACTTGATCTTTCGATAGATACGTTTTGCCATAATACGTGACCCCTCTACATCAGGATGTATTTTATCGGGCATAAGCGCAGGTTTGTTTACCAACAAAACATGCATATCTAATACTTCAACTTTATTCTCGTAAGCTACATTCTTTATTTTTGGTATTATATTCTTTACAATAACGGGATCCCAAATCCCTGTGGTATCGGTTACAAAAGACACTACAGGTAATAATAGTATAATACGAGGGTGAGAAGGCAAATCCTTAAATGATTTAATCATGGTGCGATAATCTTCCTCGTACTCATTTAACCGAGATCTGTTGATCAGCTTACTATCGTTACCCCCGAGGTCAATAATTACGATATCAGGATTGCTCTGTAAAGCCTTTTGATACTCATTGGTTTTATGATATGGGGCATCCCCGTTTCGTAAAAGTGTACGTCCACTTACTCCGTAATTCTCTACTGCGTAAGTGTTCCCTAAATATTTTTGAAGTTGAGCCGGGAATGAGTTCTGCTCTCTATTCTTTACAGTTGCCCCATAAGTAATACTTGCTCCAATGCAGGCTACTTTAGTAACCGCATTAGAAGTAGTGTAAAGACATAGTGCCAGCAACAAACTAAATAACTTTTTCATATATTAATTTACTCGGTGATGAATGTATAAGTTTTACCTGCAACCGTATCAAAATCATAAAGAATGGTTTCATTAATAACTGGTTTGTTCAGATTAGCTTTATCAGATATTACTGGCGTAGCTATTTTATCGATTTGATAAAACTCATTAGGATTATCGCCTTTTGCCTGTTTAAGCGCATTTCCTTTTATACTATTAGGTACACGCAGGCGACAATTACCACCTAGCTTTGATTTAATGGTAATCTTACTCAATTTTCCATTTTTCCAGGTGATATTTTCAATTTCGAAGCCTCCCGGGGCCCTTAAACCACTAATGCTTCCATCCTTCCATTCATCTGGCATTGCCGGAAGTAATTGAATAGCACCATCGTGAACTTGCAACAACATCTCGGTAATGCCGGCAGTGCAGCCAAAATTACCATCTATCTGGAAAGGAGGGTGTGCATCAAATAGATTAGGATAAGTTCCACCACCACTGTTTTCGCCACCTTTATTTAGTCCTGTTGGAGTAAGCTGATTTCTGATCAGTTTGTAAGCATGATTACCATCAAGTAATCTAGCCCATAAGTTTACTTTCCATCCCATTGACCATCCGGTAGAAACATCTCCTCTTTGAATCAGAGAAGTATGTGCAGCATCAAACAATTCAGGGGTACGTAAAGGAGATATCTGATTTGCAGGATACAAACCAAACAAGTGAGATACGTGTCTGTGTTTATCATTAGGATCATCCAGATCCTGCATCCATTCCTGTAATTGCCCATGCTGCCCCACTTGCATTGGTGCAAGTCGTTTACGCATGGCTTTAATTTTCACCACAAGATCCTTATCCATATTTAATGCCTCTGCAGCTCTTATTGTATTAGAGAAAAGATCAAACAAAATTTGATTATCCATAGTAGCACCGGCAGCAATAGATTTACCTTTGTGGGCACGAGGTGCATTTTCTGGTGACATAGAGGGTGATACTACCATCCATTTATGAACTGGTTCTTCTACCAGAAAATCTAAATAAAACTCTGCTGCTCCTTTTAATGCCGGATAAACTGTGGCAAGGTATTTTTTATCTCCATTATAAAGATATTTTTCCCAAACATGGCGACTTAACCATGCGCCTCCCATAGGCCACATTGCAGAAAAAATACCATCAACAGGTCCTGTAATTCTCCAAAGATCTGTATTATGGTGTGTAACCCAGCCACCTGAGCCATACATTACTCTTGCAGTCTCACGTCCCGTCTGTGAAAGATCTTTTACCATTTCTATTAATGGGTTATGCATTTCAGTCAGGTTACTTCCCTCAGCAGGCCAATAGTTCATTTCAGTATTGATATTGATAGTGTACTTACTTCCCCATGGTGGATCCATTTTATTGTTCCATATTCCTTGTAGGTTGGCAGGCTGCCCACCCGGCTGAGATGAAGAAATCAGTAAATAACGCCCAAACTGATAATACAAAGCTGCCAGTTGAGGGTCGTTACCGTTAGCAAAATCCATTAATCTAACATCTGTTGGATTCTTTATAGAATCTGTTTTACCAAGATCAATTTTTACACGATTAAAATATCTCTGATAAGCTGAGATGTGATCCTTTAATAATTGCGCATAGTTTTTCTTTAACGCATTATTCAAATAGGTTACTGAACGCGCGTTCTCATCCGCGCTGATATCTTTATAGTTTACAAAATTGGTTGCAATAGAAACATAAATAGTAACACTATTTGCTCCTTTTATATTAATCTGCTCATCAGATGATGAAAGCTGCCCGCCTTCATTTTTAACTTTTGCTATAGCATTAAATTTAACCTTGCCAGGAACATTCTCTCTGTCGCTGCTTATTCCCGACAAATGTATTTCATTTGTATTTTGGATTTTAACACCCCCTTTGTGTTCACTTACCATTGCTGCATTAAATGTAATGCTGTTTGGTTTGCTGGCAGTTAACTTGATCACAATTGCCTGATCAGGTATTGAAGAAAAAACTGTACGGGTATAAGTAACACCATTAACTGTATAACTGCTTTTAGCTACAGCATCAGCAAGATTAAGCTCACGATAATAGTTTGAAAAGTTATCGTGTCCAGGAAAGTTAAGGTTTAAATCACCAACGGGCTGATACTTCATTCCATTGTTCTTTTTCGACTGAATAGTCTTTTCGGCCAAAGCATTTGCTTCTACATATTTATCTTCGAAAAGCAGCTTCCTAACTTCCGGCAAAGCAGCCAAAGCATCAGGATTATCATTTCGGTTTGGACTTCCGCTCCATACTGTAGCTTCATTTAAACTGATTTTCTCGTGTTCTGTATTTCCATAAATCATGGCGGCTAGCCTTCCATTCCCGATAGGAAGTGCGGCTTCCCATACAGATCCTGCAGGAGATTTATACCATAATTTCAGATCCTTTTCCTGCGAAAATGCAGATGTGGATATGCCTATACATAAAGCATAAACCACCATAATAGTTTTTAGGTTAGTAAACATTGGTTGTTTGATATTTGGTTTGTGTGTAATCGTTTTACTAATTAATACATAAGCATTAAAAAAAGATTAATATAGGATTAATTCGACTAAGCTTAGTGCTATTAAATGAATTTTCATGTTCAAACTCATAATATCATTTAAGTTTATCAATTATGTTACGTTCCATTTTCTCATTATCTTTATTGACTTTCGATTTCTATTCTAATTATCTTTTTTAGATTGCAGCAGTTTGAAAGCAGTTAAACATAAAAATGCATGGCAGAACCTTTGGTTTTATATTCAGTAAGTCAGCGTATAGCAAGTATTTCTATTAATCGTCCTGAAAAACGCAATGCCTTGAATCCAGAGCTTGTACAAGAACTAACGAACTCGTTCATTAGGGCTTCTGAAGACGATGAAGTAAAGGTTGTTGTTTTAAAGGCTAACGGCGCTGTTTTTAGCGCTGGTGCTGATTTAGCCTATTTACAGCAGTTACAGCTAAACACTTACGAAGAAAATCTTGCGGACTCTGAAAATCTAAAGCGCTTGTTTACCACTATATATTATTTACCTAAAATAGTTATAGCACAGGTAGAAGGCCATGCGATTGCAGGAGGCTGTGGACTTGCTACGGTTTGCGACATTACATTTGCTGTTCCTGAGGCCAATTTCGGTTATACAGAAGTAAAACTAGGCTTTGTTCCAGCTATTGTGTCCTGCTTTTTATTACGAAAAACAAGTGAAACTATTGCTAAAAGGATACTACTAACAGGAAGTCTTTTTGCGGCTGAGGAGGCCTTGAATTACGGATTAATAACATTTGTAACAAACAAAGAAGAGATTAGTCATAAAGTGATAGATTTTGCATTAAATTTGTGTAATGAAGCTTCAGCAAACTCGTTAATGGTAACCAAACAATTGATTGGACAAACTACAAATCCTGAACTGGAGAAGAGCTTGTCTTTAGCAGTTCAGATTAATGCCAGAGTAAGAGATACTGAAGATTTCAAAAAAGGTGTTGCCTCATTTCTTAATAAAGAAAGAATAGAGTGGTAATGGCCTTTTGACTATAACAAATTGAGAATAAAACTATACTAATACATAAAAAACTAAAAACCAGAAAATGTTTAAATCAATTAAAACCGGTGTTGTAGCAGCCCTGCTTATTGGTACTGCACTTTATGCTCAAGCACAAAAAAAAGTAACTGAAGGTGCACTTACTTATGGTATGGAATATGCGCTTACTGATGACCAGCAACCTATGGCTGCCTTTTTGCCAAAAGAAACTGTAGTTAAGTTTAAGAATGAGCTCTCTACCATTAAAATGGAACAAGGCCCGGCGATGATCACCATCATCATGAATGGCGTTGCTAAAGATGGCTTGTTATTGCTTGACATTCCTATTGCTCAAAAACAATTTGCAGTGAAAATGGGTAAAGCTGACTTTGACAAAAGAAAAGAAGGATCACCTAAATTCCTTGATTTCAAACCTACTGGAGAAAAGCAAATGATAGGTGCTTTTAATGCAGAGAAATACACATACAAAGATGATAAAGGTGCGGCATACGAGCTTTGGACCACTTCAGATCTTGAACTTCCTGCAGGTCATAAAGAAGATGATTTTACAGATATAAAAGGAACACCAGTAAAATATACTGTGTTTCAGAATGGTGTAAAAACTACGATGACCTTAAAAAGCTATAAAGAAGAAAAAGTTCCTGAAATGTCATTAACACCACCAAGCGGCTATGAGCTTAAAACAATGGAAGATTTAAAAGCAATGCAAGGTGGTGGCCAATAACATAATGTAAAATGTTAAAAAGCTTCTTGTTTTTTGCCCGATTCTTTGTGTTTTGGCTATTATTTTTTTTAGTTGACCGCCTTACATTTATTATTATAAATTCAAAAAAAGTTGCCATGGTTCCATTCTCGGAAATCATGGCAACTTTTTATCATGCGCTAAAGCTTGATTTATCAATGACGGCTTACATAGTTGTCATCCCGCTATTAAGCTATATCTATTGGCTTTTAAATGGCCGAAAAGTAATAGAGCTAAAATGGCTTACCGTTTACAATAAAGTACTCATTGTTTTATTTAGCATTATTTCTGTAGTAAACTTTAACATTTATAGAGAATGGGGCAGTAAAATAAACGCGAAGGCAGTAGGCTTTGCAATTTCAACCCCCAATGAAGCCCTGGCATCAAGCGCATCCTCTCCTATTGCATTGACGTTATCTCTACTTGTTCTACTGATTGCGATCGGTTTCGTTCTTCAACGTTATGTTGTGCTTAGAAAACTAGAGTTTAAGGCTAGTCCTATTTGGTTAAGAGGTATTGCTGTTGTTGCATTGATTTGCCTAAACTTTATATTAATAAGAGGTGGATTAAAGGGGTCTCCAATTACTCAAAGCATGGCTTACTTTTCTAAAGAACAAGTATTAAATCATGCAGCAGTAAACACTGAATGGAACCTGATATCAAGCATCCTTTCTGCTGGAATGACAAAATCTAACCCATATGTTTACTTAAGTAAGCAGGAAGCTGATACAAACATTAAAGCACTTTATACTCCAGCTAAAGATACGACTATCAATATATTAAAAACCAAAAGGCCGAATGTAGTTTTGGTGATTATTGAAAGCTTTACGGCCGATCTAACCAAAACCCTTGGTAACGAAGATGGTATTACTCCTAATTTTGACACACTAATTCATAAGGGAGTATTGTTTAGTAACATTTACTCTTCTGGCAGTCGTACCGACAAGGGGCTTGTAGCCACACTTGCGGGTTTCCCTACCCTTGCAGCTGGCAGTATTGTAAAGTGGCCAGAAAAAATGCAAAAGATTCCGGCGCTATCGCAGCCATTATTTAAAAATGGTTATCAAACCTCATTCTTTTATGGAGGTGAGTCGGAATTTGATAACTACAAGGCCTTTATTTTAAGCCACAATTACCAGAAGCTTATTGATAAGAATGACTTTAAAGGTGGTAATGTAACCAAATGGGGCCAATTTGACGAAGCAGTTTTCGGAAGACAACTTGAGGATCTTAGTAAAGAAAAACAGCCTTTTTTCTCAACTTTGCTTACCCTGACCAATCATGAGCCTTACACTCTTCCAGGCAATTATAAATTTGGACAAGCAGATAATGTTGCAAAATTCAAAAGCACAGCACATTACACAGACTCTTGCATCAATGCCTACTTAAACAATGCAAAAAAACAAGGTTGGTATAAAAACACCCTATTTGTATTTATAGCAGACCACGGGCATCTTCTACCTAAAAATCGTCAAGATATTTATGTTCCTCAGCGTTATCATGTACCATTATTATTCTATGGAGATGTTATTAAAGATGAATATAAAGGGAAGAAATTTGAAGATGTAGGTAGCCAGGCTGATGTAGCAGCAACAATACTAGGCCAGCTAGACATTAGCGCAAAGGAATTTGTATGGAGTAAAAATCTGCTAAACCCTTATGCCAAACATTTTGCATTTTTTAGCTGGGATAATGGAATGGGCTTTATCGATAACCAACAATGTGTTACTTTTGATAATGTAGGAAAGATGATATTGTACAACAGTAATGCTAAAGACAAAGAACTAACTTCAAAAACCCTAGCCTCCGCTAAATCGTACCTACAAAACGTATATCAGCAATTTATAGAACTATAAAAATGAACTTTAAACACATCTTTTTTAAACTGGCCCTGGTCTTAATTATAGGACTTATTGGAAAAGCCAACGCTCAGGATATCAAATGGTCTAAAGATGGCAATTCATATTATGAGGTTAATGAGGGTGAGATTGTATCCATCAGCCTTCCTCAGAATGAACGAAAGACTATTGTAAGTCGTAACTTAATTTATTCAAGCGGTAACAGTGGATTGCGTGAAATAAAGAGTTTTGAACTATCGGAAGATGGATCTAAAGTATTAATTTATACCAATAGCAAAAAAGTTTGGCGTTACGAAACAAGAGGCGACTATTATGTAGCTGATTTAAAAACCAACCAGGTTACTCAGGTTGGAAAAGATAAACCAGCATCTTCATTAATGTTCGCAAAGTTTTCTCCTGATGGAAACAAAGTTGCTTATGTAAGCAAACATAACCTTTATGTTGATGATCTTGCCAGCAAAACGAGCAAAGCACTAACAACTGATGGTACCGACAGATTAATTAACGGTACTTTCGATTGGGTATATGAAGAGGAATTTGATTGCAGAGATGGATTTAGATGGAGCCCAGACGGTCAATCTATTGCCTACTGGCAACTTGATGCTACCAAAATCAAAAACTTTTTGATGATAGATAATACGGATTCAATTTATTCTTTCACAATTCCAGTTGAATATCCTAAAGTTGGAGAAAATCCGTCATCTTGCAAAGTTGGTATCGTTAATATTGCGACTGCAAAAACCAACTGGCTTCAGGTACCCGGTGATCAGATACAAAACTATATTCCAAGAATGGATTGGATTCCTGCGAGTAATGAAGTGATTTTACAACAACTTAACAGAGAGCAAAATGTGAGTAAGCTATTTGTTGCCGATGCAAATTCTGGTGAGGTAAAAAACATTTATACTGAAACCGACAAAGCATGGATTGACGTATCCCAGGGTTGGGAATGGATAAATAGTGGTAAAGAATTTATCTGGATGAGCGAAAGCGATGGATGGCGTCATCTTTATCGCATTAGCAAGGATGGTAAAAAGCATACTCTAATTACCCAAGGCAATTATGATGTTATCGAGAAATCATTAATAGATGAAAAAAATGGTCAGATTTATTTTATTGCCTCTCCTACTAACGCAACTCAGAAGTATTTATTTAAAACCAAACTTAGTGGTGGAAAGGCAGAAATGGTTACGCCTTCAATTTTAAAAGGCACGCACTCTTATGAAATATCTCCAAACGGAGTATTTGCCCGTCACACTTATCAAAGTGCAGTTGTGCCGCCAATAACTGAATGGATGAAACTTACCACCTTAAATCCATTAACTATGGAAGGAAGTATCACCAATCAACTTGGCAGAATGAAACCACCAAAGAACAAAGTAGAGTTCTTTAAAGTGACTACTGAAGATGGAATAGAATTAGACGGTTGGATGAAAAAACCTGACAATTTTGACCAGACAAAAAAATACCCTGTTGTATTTTATGTTTATGGCGAACCTGCATCACAAACAGTAACCGATACTTACGGTGCTGGTCGTAATTGGCTTTATGCCGGTGATATGCCGAAAGATGGATACGTCTATATTTCTATCGAAAATAGAGGTGCTCCTGCTCCAAAAGGCAGAGAGTGGCGCAAAAGCATTTTCCAAAAGATAGGTACATTAAATATCCGTGATCAAGCCATGGCTGCAAAAAAGATTATGGAATGGTCATTTATTGATAAAAATAGAGTAGCAGTTTGGGGATGGAGCGGTGGTGGTTCATCAACCTTAAACCTAATGTTCCAATATCCTGATATATACAAGACCGGTATCGCCATCGCCGCTGTGGGGAATCAGTTAACCTACGACAATGTGTATCAGGAGCGCTATATGGGTTCGCCCTTAAAAACTAAAGAGGCTTATATTAAAGGCTCTCCTATTACTTATGCTAAAAATCTGCAAGGAAAGCTTTTGTACATTCACGGAACAGGAGATGATAATGTGCATTATCAGAATGCTGAAATGCTGATTAATGAACTAATAAAAAACGGCAAAGTATTTCAATTGATGTCGTATCCTAACAGAACACACAGCATTAATGAAGGCGAAGGAACCTCTGAGCATCTTGCCTTAACTTATACCGAATTCCTACAAAGAAATTGCCCTCCCGGAGGCAAATAATTACCAAAAGGCAAGTAGTTCAACTATTTGCCTTTTTTTTCGAACTTTTTGGATTGTATTTCGTTTATATATTGGGACATTTAGAAGACAATTGCACCCAAAAAATACTGCATATTTGCCGAAATTCATGTAAAAAAGAAGATAGCATACATTTTTTTGTATTTGCAAATGCTAGTTTTACGTAATTATGGCTCATAATTTGATAGTGTGTGTTCGCTATCAAGAACCTGACAGTAGCAACATTCTAAAATCGAACAATAAGACATTAAGGCATATACATGGAGATAAAAGATGAAGTAAAAAGTCCTGGGAAAATATCCAGAACATTTATAACGCTTTATGACGTTTTTCAATTCATGGGACGCTTTTTTAAAGAGGGTTTCTTACCTCCTTACGAAGGAAAAGAGTTGATGAAGCAATGTTACGATATTGGATATCGTTCATTAGCACTTATCTCTCTAACCGGATTTATTACCGGTATAGTTTTTACTAAACAATCAAGACCTTCCCTATCTGAATTTGGCGCCACATCATGGCTTCCATCATTAGTAGGTATTGCATTATTAAGAACATTAGCACCACTATTAACGTCTCTAATTGCCGCCGGCAAAGTAGGGTCAAGTATTGGTGCAGAACTTGGATCTATGAGAGTTACTGAGCAGATAGATGCAATGGAAGTATCAGCTACCAATCCATTTAAATTTCTAGTAACAACGAGAGTGCTTGCATCAACAATTACCATCCCTATTCTTACCTTTTATACTGCTATGGTTGGAATGTTGGGTGCTTTATTAAACGTTTCTTTAAGTGAAGGCACAAGTGCGAAGGCATTCTTTCAATCCTCTTTGGAATCGATCACTTTTTTAGACATCACAGCCTCTACTATTAAAGCCGTAATATTCGGTTTTACAATTGGTATGGTTGGTTGCTATCAGGGATATAACTCATCAAAAGGAACTGAAGGCGTAGGTAAAGCCGCCAATTCTGCGGTGGTAATTGGTATGTTTCTGATATTTATAGAAGAAGTAGTTTCAGTTCAGTTTTTTGGTCTATTCAGAACTTAATTTTTAAATTATGGAAGAAAGAAAGCCCTTATCTGAACATGAAAAAGTAATAGAAATCAATGGACTATATAAGTCTTTTGGTAACTACCATGTGCTTAGAGGAGTAGATTTAGAACTTTATAAGCGTGAAAACCTAGTAGTGCTTGGGAAATCAGGAACAGGTAAATCTGTATTGATAAAAATTGTTGTAGGCTTACTTACCCCAGATCGTGGTGAAGTAAAGGTGCTTAACCAGCATGTTGATCAGATTACCTATAAAGAATTACTTGCATTAAGGTTAAAAGTGGGATTCTCATTCCAAAATAGTGCTTTGTACGATAGTATGACGGTTAGAGAAAACCTGATCTTTCCATTAGTAAGAAATCAAAGAAAATTAACAAAGGGTGAGATAACAAGTGCTGTTGAGGAGATGCTAGATGCAGTTGGTTTGCTCCATACCATTAACCAAATGCCATCTGAATTATCAGGTGGGCAAAGAAAAAGAATAGGTATAGCAAGAACACTGATATTAAGACCCGAAATAATGCTTTATGATGAGCCAACAGCCGGACTTGATCCGATAACCTGTTTAGAGATCAATAACCTGATTAACGAGGTCCAGGAGCGCTTCCACACAAGTTCTATTATAATTACCCATGATTTAACTTGTGCAAAAGCAGTTGGTAATAGAGTAGCCATGTTATTAGATGGCAAGTTTGAGCGTCAGGGCACTTTCGAAGACGTGTTTAATACAAGTGATGACCGGGTAAAACCATTTTACGATTACAATTTTATTCAATAGAAATTATGCAGGCAACAGACACACGCCGTAAGATTATAGTGGGAGCGTTTATTCTCCTGGGCATAGCGATATTTATTTTAGGGGTTTTTACGTTAGGCAGTCAGAAAAAAGCTTTCGTAAAAAGCTTTACTGTTGATGTGGTTTTCAACGATATCCAGGGCCTTAAAACAGGGAATAATGTTTGGTTTTCCGGTGTAAAGATAGGTACCATTAAAAAGATTCAATTTTTCGGAACCTCGCAGGTACAAGTGTTTCTTAACATCGAAGAAGAAGCACATAAATATATTCACAAAGATGCATCGGCCAGTATCAGTTCTGATGGATTGATTGGGAATAAGATCATTGTAATTACGGGTGGTACACCAAAATTCCCATTTGTTGAGGATGGAGACAGACTTCGCGTTAACACTACCTTGTCGACTGATGATATCATGAAAACCTTCCAGGTAAATAACAAAAACCTGGTAGATGTAACTTCTGACTTTAAAATTCTGGCCAAAAGCCTTGTTGAAGGAAAAGGAACAGTAGGTGCATTACTTACCGATGAGCAGATCGCTTCTGACTTCAAAGCAATTGTGGTGAATTTAAAAACTACTACAGCTTCTGCGAATAAAATGGCAGCAGAATTGGATAAGTTCACTAAAACTTTAAATACAAAAGGCGGTTTAACTGATAAATTACTAACTGACACTGCAGTTTTTGCTAAGCTTCAAGCGTCTGTAAATGAACTACAGAAAACCGCTAACTCTGCATCAGAACTTACAGAAAACCTGAATAAGGCATCTTCAAAACTAACACAAACAGATAATGCAGTTGGCGTATTGTTGAATGATCAAAAAACGGCGGAGCAGGTAAAAACAATTATGCTAAACATGGAAACAAGCAGTAAAAAACTTGATGAAAATCTGGAAGCCTTGCAACATAATTTTCTTTTAAGAGGTTTCTTTAAAAAGAAAGCTAAAGCAGAAGCTGCAGCAACAGATGCAAAAAAAGAATAACATTAAGTGTAAATACGCTATTTAAAATGTATTTTAAAAGTAGTCCCTTGATTTACAACACTACTTACTATCACCTTGCCTCCCATGGCATCAATCTGATTTTTCGTAATAAAAAGCCCTACTCCCTTAGAGTCGGGCTTTTTATTAAAGGTCTTATACAAACCGTAAAGCTCCTCTCCATGCTTTTCCAGATCTATTCCAATTCCATTATCAGAAATTTGTAGAACAGTTTGCGAATCTTCAATAAAAGAAACCAATTCAACTACCGGATTTCTATCAGGATGACTATATCTGATTGCATTAAAAATAAAATTCAATAAAATACTTTCCAGGTATGCTGGATTATAATTAACAATAACATCGATAGGAACCTTGTTATTTATAATCGCATTCTTTAAAAGAATTTGGTCGTTTAATATGTCAATAGTTTTATTAATGTAGTTATTTAAGCTTAAAGGTTCCTTTATCACATCAATACTTGTCTGGATATTAACCACCTTATTCAAATTTAACATAGTCTCATTTAAGAGGCCTGAAACGGTTTTAAGGACTTCAATCAATTCAGTCCTTTCTTCTTCAGAATTGGTGTACCCTATGAGATTTGTAATTGCCTGAATATTGCTGGTATGTGACCTTAAATTATGAGAAACGATATATGAAAAGTTCAGTAGTCTTTTATTTTGTTCAGTAACCAGATCAAACGAGTCTTTAAGAGCGTCTTGAGCCTCTTTATTTTCGCCCACGTCAATCATAATACCTCTTAATAAAATGGGCTTACCGTCTTCAGAAATTACATTTACAATATCGCGAAGCCATACAACTGAGCCATCTTTAGCAATCATCCTGTACTCAAAATCATGTTGTACATTGTTTCTGGTCGAAACGGCACAATAGTCGATGGCCCAATCCCTATCTTCAGGATAAATATGATCAACCCAAAAAGTTGGACACGAGAGCCATTCCTCGGCCGAATAACCTAAGATATCCTCAACTTTTTTGCTAATAAATGTGAATTCAAAAGTATTAGGATCTGCTTCCCAAACAATCCCGTCAATTGTATTTATCAAAGATTCAATCCTCAGTTGAGAATCAAGAACAATCTTTTCCGCAGCTTTCCGATCAGTTACATCCTCAACAATTACGATATGGCTAGATGGTGTTCCATCATCATTCCATAAAGGTGTTTCTACAATATTACACCACTTAACATGCCCCTCTTTATGTACATATTTCTTTTGAACCCTATACTCTTTTATCTTTCCTTCCCTTAGGCTGTTAATATTATTAACAGTTCCATTTAGTTGATTAGGGAAAGTTATATTCTGAAATCCTAATTCAAGTAATTCTGATTCTTTGTAGCCCATTATTTCGCACAATTTCTTATTCACCTGTAAAAATCTACCCTCGGCAGGAGTTATCAGGGCTATCCCTATTGCCGCCTGATCAAATATTGTCTTAAACTTCGTTTCTGTATTAATCAACTCAGACTTCTGACTGTAAACCTGAGTCTGCAGTTTTGTAGTTTTTTTAACAACCTGAACCACTAATAAGCTTGATAGAGCTGCTAAGCAAAGAGCAAAAAGTAAAGGATACACAAATAGAAAAGGTATTTTTCCATCATCAGCAGGGATGATATAAAGCTTCCAGTTGGTGTTTGGAAACATTGCATATTGATAACTTCGATCAAAAAAGCTAGTATCCCCTTCCAAAATAAAATGCTCTTTCCCTGAGCTTACATCTAGCTTAGAAAACTGAAAATAAAAATCATTGCCTTTATCCTTATAAACACCAATACTATTAAAAAATGCCTCCTGCTTAATTACCACAGCAGAAAACCCCCAAAACTTATTATTACGATATATAGGTAACCTTCCTATAACTCCCATTCCGCCTTGCTGCAATTCGTAAGGCCCTGCGTAATACATCGTTTTAGATAATTTTGATTGAGTGGCCATTAATCTCGATTCTGCAGTTTTTTTAAAAAGATCAAGGTTCATTGCCAGTTCATTACCCTTTAGTGGATAGAGATATTTTATTACACCTTGTGGTAACATCTCAAGCACCTGGTAATCAGGATTAGATTCCATTAATTTAGCGCCAACAGCCTCAAAATTTTCTGGGACACCTTTTTCATTTAAAGTTAATGCAAGAGTTAAAGCAGCCGCATAACCATTATTCAAGGTTAATTGAACATTTTGCTTTACTACATTAAGCGCGTTGGCCATTTCGAGGCGCCTACCTTCTTTAATAATCTGATACCTCTGAATGACTAATAAGCCAATCAGCATTAGCAAAAATAAGAATACACATAAGCCAATAACTTTGGGCTTGCCTAGCAGCCATCCCGTAAACACTGCTAATTTTTCTTTGAGATTCATAGCTTGTTATTACAACAAATATAACTCTTTACAAACAAAATAGATACAGCTATTATTTTGGAATTAATTAAATTAACCAAACAATTACCTATAAACATTACAGTTAATTACATAAGAAATTAACTATTTTAGCACTTATGATTTTCCTGGAAAACGAATATATAAAAGCATCTTTATCTACAAAAGGTGCGGAGCTACAAAACCTGACAAGTAAAGAAACAGGTAAAGAGTACCTATGGAATGGAAATCCTGATTATTGGGGGAAATTTAGTCCTATACTTTTCCCTATTGTAGGTGCGCTAAAAGACAACACCTATTACTATGGAGACAAGGAATATAAACTACCAAGACATGGTTTTGCCAGAGACAATGAATTTAGCCTGGAATTAATTAGCCATACTGAGGCCCTGTTTACATTAACCCAAAACGAAGAAACACTAAAAGTTTATCCTTTTAATTTCACCTTACAATTACACTATAAAATAATAGGGACAAGCCTATTTTGTACCTATATAGTTTTAAATCCAGACGACAAGGACCTTCTGTTTTCAGTAGGTGGACATCCTGCATTTTCGGCATCAACTAATGAGCATATTGACTACGACGATTATTTCTTAGAATTTAATAAAGATGAGAGCCTTATTTACCACAAACTGAATGGCGATTTAATTGATGATGAAACAGATATAATAAGCCTTAGTAATCACTCCCTACCCCTAACACACAACCTTTTCTACAAAGATGCACTAGTGTTTAAAACGCTAAAAAGTGACCGTATATCGCTTAAAAACCATAAGGATTCACATGGTTTACATTTCAACTTTAAAAATTTCCCATTCTTTGGAATTTGGGCTGCTAAAGATGCCGATTTTGTATGTTTAGAGCCATGGTGTGGAATTGCTGATGGAATAAACCATAATCAGAATCTTAAAGATAAAGAAGGAATTATAACATTGCCTCCAAAAGGCAAATCGGAGCGTATCTGGTCAATAGAGTGCTTCTAATCCTGTAAAGGCAATTCAACAATAAAAGTTGATCCTTTATCGTGACCTTCACTTTCAGCCCATATTCTACCTTCGTGTGCTTCTACCAACACCCTAACTATAGAGAGACCTAAACCTGTTGAATTTTCGCCACCGGTTGGTTGTGCGCTTAACCTGGTAAAGCGTTGATACAATCTATTTTTATCATCATCAGTGAGCCCTTGTCCTTCGTCTTTTACCATTATAAGCACTTTACCTTCAAGCTTCTTTACGCTCACTTCTATATTGGTATTTGCAGGTGAATATTTGATTGCATTATTGATCAGATTATCCAGTACTTCTGATAGTTTACCCTCATCTCCATTTATTACAATATCATCTTCAGGTATAAAGTTTATTGCTTGATTTTTTCGCTCTGCAAGTGGCAAATTCATTGAAATCACATTACTAATCAATGATGACAGATTTAACTTAATATATAACAATTGTACCTTGCCTGCCTCTGCAGTACCGGAGAGCAACAGTTCATCAATAATACGAACCATATTTAAACTAGCAGTTTTAATTTGTTCGCACATCTTATCTACCATTTCCGGATCATTCTTCCTAAGTTTTATCAAGTCAGCTCGAACTGGTATGGTTGTAAGTGGATTTTTCAGATCATGAGCTGTGGTATTTAAGATTTGATTGTGTTGTATCGCAATAAGCCTTGATGCTAACTTAAGTTCAATCTGATCCATAACTAGATCTCTTAAATCACTCAAAATCGCTTCATCTTCAGAACCAAACTTTCTTGGTTCTTTATCAATAAGACAAAAAGCTCCAAGGTTAAAATTGTCGATTGTTTTTAGTGGAAGTGCGGCATAAAATCTTAAATCTATATCACCTAATCTTACTGGGTTTAATGCAATTTCCGGATCGATAAATGTATCCTCAACTTTGTAAAGTCCATCAGATAATACTGCCTGAGCGCAAAGTCCAATATCACGACTCACTTCCTGAACATCTACACCATATTTCGATTTAAACCAAATTCTGTCCTTATCAACAATGCTAATAATAGCTATTGGTACATTGAATAATTTTGCTGCCAACCTGGTCAACTTATCAAATGAGCCATCGGGTGGCGTATCCAAAACCTCATACCTATTTAAGGCTTTTATCCGCTCCTCTTCAATTGAAAATTGATTTTGACTTAATTCTGTAAGCATAGATAATAAGTTAGAACTCCAAAAATTGGCTATCAGTGCAATATAATACAATTCCACATCATACTGAAAGCTTACATTATTTAATTACAACGGTTTTTCGACTTATCGAATATGCATTAAAAACTCCTAATGCTTTATTGTTAAAATTAGATGGCGGATTAGCCGGGGCTACCGGAGGTCCACCTGTACCCGAATTTTGCCCCAAACTATAAAAGTACTTATAAACATTTCTATCTATACATTGAAACTCAACATCAATTGTATCTCCACGAACCAGATCGTTTAACTCATAAAAAATAACATTTGCCACCTTGTTACCATCATCAAATCGATCTTCACTCACCGCATCATCTTCTATTTTACCTTTAACAGTCAAAATATACCTATACTGATTCTGAATGTCTTTTGGATCAACATAATTGGCAGCAACATAGGTATTGGTTTTACCAAAAAAACTAAAATCTTTAAAAGTAAGAGAATCCAATGGCACCTTACCGGGCATCGTAGAAGTGGCGGAATAAATTTTTCCGTCATAAGTTACATCAAGCATATATTTTTTACCCGACTGGCCTCTAAATTTAGGGCTCTGATATAAACCATTAGAAACCTCCACGTATTCTATTGTAACTCCCTCTTCATTCCTCACCACCACTTTTGCTCCGGAAACTGGATTAAATCTATTCGGATCTGTAAAATCATATGTTTTAGAAATCATTACCAAATGATTGTCAATTTTATCACTAAGCCCCCCGTATATTACCAGTTGTGGTGTGGCATTATCCAATTTCAGGTCGATTACCTTTTCACATCCGGAAAGCCACACCAAAACAATCAAAGCACCAATGACAGAAATTATATCCTTCTTTTTCATCTTATTAAAATTTGAAATTCCACGTCACCGAAGGAATTATGCCAAACAAAGTTGTACGTACCACCTGAGTTTTTGAGACATCATCAGGATTATCTTTAAAATCAATTGAAAATGCATTCTGGCGATTGTACAAATTGTAAATACCAAATGACCAACTCGACTGAAGCTTCTTTCCGGGTTTCCCTTCCAGTGTGGCAGCAACGTCCAAACGATGATAATCTGGAGTGCGGTATCCGTTCTTTTCTGTATAGTAAAAGGTAGTACGACCATTAATCTGATACTTACCACTTGGATAAGTGACTGCATTTCCGGTATTATAAACAAAAACAGAAGAGAAAGTCCAGCGCGGTCCTGCCTTATAAATTCCAACTAATGATATGTCATGAGTTCTGTCTTGCTTAGCATAAAACCACTTAGCTTCATTAATGGCATCAAACTGTCGTTGTGTTCTCGACCAGGTATATCCAATCCATCCGTTAAACTTACCAAACCTTTTCTTTAGGAAAAGTTCAATACCATAAGCCCTACCATCACCATACAACAAATCAGCTTCAACATTACCATTTCCTCTTAAATCAGTTCCACTTCTGTACTCAATCTGGTTTTGCATCCATTTATAGTACACTTCTGCAGAAAACTCATAATTATTGTCGTTAAAATTTCTAAAATACCCTGCGGCAATCTGATCTGCAATTTCCGGTTTTACATTATTGCTATTCATTATGTAAAGATCTGTTGGAGAAGTTGAAGTAGAATTAGACATCAAATGGATGTTTTGAATATTTCTGGTATATGCCGCTTTCAAAGAACTTGAAGGTGCGATCTGATAACTAGCAGAAAATCTTGGTTCAAGATTAAAGTAGTTTTTAACCACCTCCCCGGCTTTATAGGTCTTTGTGCTAATGATATTCCCATCCTCATCATATGCTTTGAAATTACCTGGTCCTGTTAAAGAAAAACCACTTATTCTTAGCCCATAAACTAGATTCAAACGATCACTTATCGCCCACTCATCTGATACATAAGTGGCAAGCTCATAACCCTTGCGGTTTTCGTAAGTGGTCTGATTCACGCTGGATGAATCACTTGCAGTAAGCTTACCTGGCGCAATAGTGTGATGAATAGCATTTACTCCAAATTTCAAGCTATGTCTATTACTTAAGCTATACTCAAAATCTTGTTTTAAATTGAAATCTTTTATAGAAGAATTAACTTCAAAGTCATTGTCCTCCATAAAATTCTGAATCACATAATTGTAATTGCTATAAATTAAAGAAGTATTTGAGAACAAACGATCACTATAAAGATGATTCCAGCGCAGTGTAACTGTTGAATTACCCCAGTTAAAACCAAAGGCCTCAGAAATACCTAGCTTATCCCTTCCGAAATAACCGGATAAGAACAACGTATTTTTATCATCCAACTGGTAGTTTGCTTTCGCATTTACATCATAAAAATAAAGCGTATTTCCACTTACTGAACTATCTGGTGATAATGCTAAAAATGCATCAAGATAAGTTCTGCGTGCACTAACCATAAATGAACCTTTGTCCTTAACAATTGGCCCTTCTACCTTTAATCTCGATGAAATCAAACCTATACCTCCCTCGGCAGTATAATCTTTACGATTTCCATCGTTCATCTTTATATCTAATACTGAAGCTAGTCTGCCTCCGTATTGAGCAGGCATACCACCTTTATAAACGCTTACGTCCTTAATGGCATCAGAATTAAAAGTAGAAAAAAAACCAAGCAAGTGAGAAGCATTATAAACTGGAGCTTCATCTAACAGGATCAAATTCTGATCAGTAGATCCACCCCTTACATAGAAACCACTATTGCCTTCTCCTGCTGATTTAATTCCTGGTAACAATTGTAAGGTTTTAAGCACATCACGTTCACCAAGCAAAACAGGCACATTATTAATCTCTCTGACATTGATCTTTTGAAGTCCCATTTGTGGACTACTCACATTCTCATCCCTTTTTTCAGCAGAAATAACGACCTCATTTAGCTGATTATCCTCTGAAAGAACAAAGTTCTGTCGTAAGTTCTTTGAAATAGTAATTGAATGCTCAACGGTTTTATAACCGATAAAACTTACCGAAATTTTGTACGCCCCTTCCGGTACACTCAACGAGTAAAACCCATAGGCATTGGTTACAGTTCCACTGGTAATTGAACCTAACAATTTAACGCTGGCTCCTATTAACGTCTCCCCAGTTCCAGAATCAGTAACTGTACCACTGACCGTAAATTTATTCTGCGCAAAAGAAAATCGACAAAAACATAAGATTATTAAAAGTAATGGTACTAGTCTCTTGGCTATTGGCATATAAATACTTAGTCTGTCGTAAAAATAGAAAAGAAAATCTACTTCAACACTAATACTACACTAATTACCTTGGCCTGCTGCCCACATTATCGAATTGCTAACCAACCTCTTCCAATCCTTATTGAGAAGCAAATCCGGAGAATGTCCCATAAAAACATAAACATTTCTGGCCTTAACTTTAGGGTTTATCCAAACTACTGGATGATCACCCATTTTCAATTTAGAATTAGGCTCATAGCTAGATTCATCAACGTTAGCTAGTACTTTCACATTTAACCTTGGACTTTTATTGTATGTATACCATTCTTCCTTGTCTACTTTAAAGGATGGTGATACTCCCTTCATTACAGGATGCAACTTATCCTCTACCCTCACGTTCGCTGAGGCAAAATCTGCTATGTAATTATCAAACCTGATGTCGCCCATAAAACCAGAAAACCAATTCCACATTGGGTAGCCATCAAACTCACCAAGCAATGTTGCATGATGTAATCCTACCCATCCTCCTTTTCCATTATTAATGTAATCTTCGAAAGCACTAACTGCCTTTGGATTCCATGCATATGGAGGGTAATCCAATTGAATAACCACCTTATATTGCTTCAAAAATGCTTCATCAATTTTATCTGTATTTTCAATGTAATCAATTGCAAAATGATTCTTTTTCGCGAATTCTTCCAACCACGGCCGCGCTGCTTTGGTAAAAGCAATGTGGTGGCCTCCATTCTCTGCCAAAGCTAAAACCCTAAACAAAGGCTTTTCTTTTATCACAATAGCTCGTTGCTCATTGACTGTTTCTATTGCTGTTAATGCCTGTAAAAACCATGCTGCATGAGGTATCCATTGTTCTGTCCACCGCCATTCATTTCCTCCCGCTTCAGTTTTAAAGTCTATACCACTGCCATCCGGATTACCATCTTTTCCTGTAACACCATTAGAAATTCCGCCTTTTTGAGACCCGTGACCAAACAGACTGGCCATATATGGCACATTTTTTTCTCCAAAACCATACATAAAACACATAGAATAAGGATTACCACCCAAAATCCACGATAGTTGTTGCTCTGCATAAAGTTCAATATCTCTTCGTACTCCCCAACCACTATTTTTAGGATAAACAAGACGGCCACCAAGAAGTGATGCTGTAGCTAAAGAGCTAAGTCGTGCATTTTCACCCTGCCACCACCAACCTGTTTCATTTTCATGAGGAATAAAAAAACCATCCTGTACTTTCCCATTGAACTTAAAATACTGTCTTGCATATCCAAAGGGATTATTAACCGACTGGGTAACCTTCAAATTACCATCTATTGCTTTCTTTATTACTTCAAGGGTCTGTGTTCTATAATCGTTTTCCTTTTCCTTATCCAGATAACGAACCAAAGCTACTACAGGCAGACCTGCGTCTGCAGCATGCCAAAATGGTCTATTCTTATCATCCGAAATAAAATATCCCTTATCAGTCATTCTGCCTCTCAAATTTGAGGCTCTTTTGCGCGCTTCGTCTCTATAATATGTACTATCTGTAGCTATCCACAACTCTGTAGTTGCCATTAATGCACAATAATCATCAATGATATTTTCTTTTCCGTCATCAGCGTATTTCAAATTATTTACTACCAAATGAGCATACGCTTTTTCCGCAGCCTTCAAATATTCTTTTGCTTGATAATCACCATTTTTACCCCATGAAGAAATACGAGCTAGTGAAGCAATTCCCATACCTCCTCCTTCTCTAAAAGCACATTGGTAGTCTGATGTAGTAACACTATTTGCCTCCAAACCAACAATTCTTCTAGCACTTGCATCTGGTTTGAAATAACTAAATACAGTCATATAAAAATATCCTTCATCAGATAAAGAACGCATAATGTAATCGGCACCCCATAAAGCTTCTGCTTGCAAATCTTCCTTAATTTTAAGTTTACCTAGCAATCCTGGTATCTTCTCTGTTGCATTTACCATTGACCATGTTACCATAGGAATTTGCTGTGGCGACATAAAATTAGCATATGCCAGATGAGAGAAGTATTTACTTATATCTCCAGAAGCATCTCCCCAACCACCGTGTATATCAACTCTCTTATCACTACCATAAAGCAACATCTTTTTATCAGCCTCTAATTCCTGAGGAGTATTTGCACGTTGTTTTTTATAATAATTAAGAATACTTGGCAAGGTATTTACTGCAAGTGCCTGCGAGGCAATTTCAAAACTTACTGAAGTATAATGCTTTCCTTTAAACAACAGGTCGACTTTGTATTTCCCTGGCTTATTAAATGATGAAAAATCTGCAGTATAAAATTGACGACCGGGGAACCAGTCTTCTACAGATCCTGTAGCTTTAAGATTTGAGCTGAAACTAATCTTTTGATTAGAAGCATTAATCAGTGTAAACTTTTTCACTCCCGAAAAATCACCTTCAAAACTAACAATAGCTTGTTTTGGGCCTAATAAATCAAATGCGATTTGGTTAACATGAATTACAGGTTGTGCCTGAATGGCCAAAGTAAAAGTTAAAAGCAATATTAAACTTGTACCAAAAAATTTTAAGCGATTCTTCATATCTAAATATACACGAAAACTTTACTTATCTTGATTGTGTTAATTTTATTCCACTCTATTCTATGAAACTTGAAAGTAGTTATGGGTATAAACAGATTATAAATTGGCTAAAACTTAATAAAAAAAAGCCTTTTAAGTTTCAAACAGATGCATGGCAATATTATGCAGAAGGTTATAGTGGATTAGTGAACGCCCCCACCGGCTTTGGAAAAACTTATTCTATTTTTTTAGCTGTGGTAATAGATGAGCTTAATAAAAGAGCTGAACAGGAAACCCTGGCTTTTAAAAGTAAGCAGAAGAAAAATACCACCGGCCTAAAATTAATCTGGATTACCCCTTTGCGATCCTTGGCTAAGGATTTAGCACGAGCAATGCGAGAGGTTTGTGATGAACTTCAATTGGACTGGATAGTTGGTGTAAGAAATGGCGATACTCCACAAAGTGAAAAGCTAAGACAGAAAAAACAAATGCCCGAAGTGCTTATTATCACACCTGAAAGTATGCACTTACTGCTCGCTCAAAAAAGCACCTTCAATTACTTCGATCAATTACAATGCATAGTGGCCGATGAGTGGCATGAATTGTTAGGCAGTAAACGAGGTGTGATGGCTGAACTGGCTATTTCAAGAATAAAAGGTTTGCTAATAGAGCAACATCCGGAAAGACTCTTAAGGATATGGGGGATATCTGCAACTATAGGTAATATGGAACAGGCAATGGACGTACTTGTGCCTTATACAGATCTCCTGAAAACCATAATAAAATCCGATATAAGAAAAAAGATAGTTATCAAATCAATATTACCGGATCATATAGATATGCTGCCCTGGGCCGGCCATTTAGGCCATAAGCTGGCAAGCAAGCTAATTCCTATTATTAATAAAAGCAAAACCACGTTAATATTTACCAATACACGCGGACAGGCTGAACTCTGGTATCAGACCCTGCTTGCTCAGGATGAAAACCTCGCAGGACTTCTGGCCATACATCATGGCTCAATAGATTATGAATTAAGAAACTGGATTGAAGATGCTTTGCACTCTGGAGTACTTAAAGCTGTAGTTTGCACTTCTTCTTTAGACCTGGGTGTTGATTTCAAGCCCGTAGATACAGTAGTTCAAATTGGCTCTCCAAAAGGTGTTGCCCGATTTTTACAACGTGCGGGGCGCAGTGGTCACTCACCGCACGAAACCTCCAAAATTTACTTTCTGCCTACTCATGCATTAGAACTTGTAGAAGCCGCGGCAATAAAAGAAGCCGCAAAAACTCAAAACATTGAAAGCAGGGAACCTATTGTAATGTCATTTGACACCCTCATTCAATACCTCGTTACTTTAGCGGTTGGCGATGGATTTGATGATGAAAAGATTTTTTTCGAGATTAAGCAAACTCATGCATTTAGGGAGCTACTTCCTCAGGAATGGAATTGGATCATGCAATTCATCACTACAGGTGGTGACAGTTTAACAGCTTATGATGAATTCAGTAAAGTAAACAAAACTACTGATGGACTTTGGAAAGTAGAAAACAGGCAAATTGCTATGCGTCACAGATTACACATCGGAACAATTGTTAGTGATGCCATGCTTAAAGTAAAATATCTGACAGGAGGTTACGTTGGTATGATAGAGGAATCTTTCATATCTCGGATGAAACCCGGAAGCAGTTTTACACTTGCAGGCAGAGTGTTGGAATTTGTAATGGTTAAAGAAATGATGGTTTTAGTTAGAAAAAGTAAACTTAAGCAAGCCATTAGCCCTAGCTGGATGGGTGGCCGCATGTCGTTAACAGCAAATCTAGGTAACCTGCTCAGGAAGAAGTATAATGAAACATTAGATAAACAACATGACGATGAGGAGCTTGATTTCATACTTCCCTTATTTGAACAACAGGCAAAGGTTTCTCATGTACCTAGAAGCGATGAATTTCTTATCGAACTAATTAATACCAAGGATGGTTACCATTTCTTTGCCTATCCATTCGAAGGCAGGCAAGTTCATGAGATCATGGCTGCATTAATAGCCTACCGACTGGGTCGCCTCCAGCCAATTAGTTTCTCTATTGCGATGAACGATTATGGTTTTGAACTGCTTAGTGAACAACCAATCCCTCTCGAAGAAAGCAATATAAAAGAGCTATTTAGCCCCACAAACCTTACAGATGATATTGTAGCGAGCATCAATGCAACAGAAATGGCAAGACGTAAATTCAGAGATATTGCCTGTATTTCTGGACTTGTATTCCAGGGGTATCCTGGCAAATATGTTGCTAACAAACATTTACAATCTTCATCATCCTTATTTTTCAACGTGTTTAGCGATTATGATAAACATAACTTATTGTTGCGTCAGTCGTATGACGAAGCATTTTATCAGCAGATTGAGGAACCCAGATTAGCAGCAGCTCTTCATCGGATACAAGCCAGTAAAGTTATTATTATGAAGACCGAAACCTACACTCCCCTATGTTTCCCAATAAAAGTTGATAGCTTAAGGGATAATATGAGTAGTGAAGAATTAAGTCAACGAATTGAGAGAATGACAGCAGAATCGGAGAAGAAGATTACAAGTAAAAAGAAAAAAAATGACCATTGATTGTAAAGGAGAGCAACTCATATTAAGTAGTGACAGGGCTATATACTGGCAAGCCAAAAAGATGCTTATCATTAGTGACCTTCACATTGGTAAGTCCGCTCATTTCAGAAAATCAGGCATCCCGGTTCCCGACTCCATAAACCTAACAGACTTGCAAAGGTTAACCGCATTAGTAGCTGAATTTAATCCTGAAACACTGTTGGTTACAGGAGACATGTTCCATAACAATATTAACAGCGATACCAATACCTTTATGCATTGGAGAAAAAGCTTTGCCCATCTTAAAGTTGTATTGATAAAAGGAAACCACGATAATTTAAAAAATGAAGATTATGATGCTTTAGGAATAGATGTATATCAGAAAGAACTTTTGGCAGCACCTTTTAGGTTTATACACGATAAACCTTCTGAAGTTGATGAATACTACAATATCTCAGGTCATATACATCCAGGTGTAATCATCTATGGAAAAGCTAAGCAACAACTCAAGTTTCCTTGTTTCTATTTTGGAAGCGATTACGCAATATTACCGGCCTTCAGTGTTTTTACCGGACTAAAAGTATTAGATTCAAAACAGGGTGATCGCTTTTACGCCATCACTCCTGCAAAAGTTATAACCATTAAAGCTTAATTAAGTAATTGGTTTCCCAAATTTTTCATCCAGGAATCAAACATATCCTGTTCAATTTTGATTACCAGTTCAGCATGTTTTTCCCAATCAGCAGAGAATGACTTAAGTTGATTTAGCATCTCCTCAAGATGACCTTCCTCTTCGAGAATAATCGATTTAACTGTCACTTTACTTCCTACTGAAGTTAAAACATCTTGATATACTGGATATAATTCGTCTGCACGAACTTCAATCGCATAGGTTACAAAAAGATAAGCAGCAAACTTTAACTCATAACCACTTAAATTAAAATGCTGTTTTAAATAGCGGCACACCGCTACATCCAAAGCATTCAAATAGAATTTAGTATCGTTAGGAGCCAGAAGCTCATCATTAGTATAAGTTTTGCAAAGATTGCCATCCAGTTTATCCAATTGCTTTTTCAAATAATAAGCATGACGGTGCTCCTCTGCTGCATGTTTAAGGATGATAAGGTTTACGTTTTCTTTATGCTCCGAAGCAGATATTTTTTTTGCACCCGCATTTTCCATATACGACAAAGTATTTAACCACTTGGCATGCAAAAGATTATCGCTCACTATATTCTCTAAAATCGCCTTAATTTCCATTTGTATATTTATTATAAATTACTTTAATATTCGTCATCCTGATAATACTCGTCTTGTCATCATTCTAATAATGTTCATCTCGTCATCCTGAATTTATTTCAGGATCTCACATATAAGACCTCACCAGCAAGTGCGGGATCCTGAAATAAATTCAGGATGACGGAAGGCATATAGGATGACAACCTTTATATTGTTTAGTGTTTCTATTTATCGTTTAGTGTTTCTATATATCGTTTAGTGCTTCAGTAATAGTTTGGTAAATATAGTCCAGATCATCATTACTGATAACATAAGGAGCTAAAATGTAAATAATATTACCCAATGGTCTCAAAATAATGCCCCGTTCCAAAAAGTAGTTGTAAAGTTTATTTCTTAACCCACTTAAATAAGAAGTATCAGTTCCTGTCTCCCACTCCAATACCAATATAGTCCCAGCCTGCCTAACATCCTTAAGCTTAGAATGATCCTTAATTTGTAAAGCAAAAGCCTCATGCTTTGCTACTACTCTATGAATATTTTCTAGAGTTTCCGGGTTTAACAGGATGTCCAAACTAGCTAAAGATGCTGCACAACTTATAGGATTTGCAGTAAATGAGTGACCATGATATAAGGTCTTAAGTTTATCTTCACTTAAAAAGGCATCAAATATTTTCTCGTTACAAGTAGTAATCCCCATTGGCATAGTGCCACCAGTAAGCCCCTTAGACAGACAGAAAATATCTGGACTAGTAGTTAATGCCTCACAAGAGAAATACTTACCTGTGCGTCCAAAACCAGTCATAACTTCATCAGCAATGGTCAATATTCCATGTTTCTGACAGGTTTCAATAAGTTGATCCAGGTAATGAGGCTCATACATTTTCATACCAGCCACTCCCAAAACCATAGGCTCAAATATAAAGCAGGCAACCTCATTAGAAAGATAATTGATCTTCGATTTAAGCTGTTCAATATTTTTCTCGTTCGGCAGATCAATAAACTCTACATCAAATAACAATGAGGCAAAAGGATCAGTAAAAATACTACGACCACTTACCGACATCGCGCCAAAAGTATCACCATGATAAGCTTCCTTAAATGCAATAATTTTGGTTCGAGGCTGCTTACTTGTATTAACCCAATACTGCAGACACATTTTTATAGCCACCTCTATTGCGGTTGAACCGTTATCACTATAAAAAACCTTTTCCTGTTTCCCGGGTAGCAATGGCAGCAAGCGCTCCGCAAGTTGTACAGCGGGCTCATGCGTAAAACCTGCAAATATTACATGTTCTAAGGTATTTAACTGTTCGGAAACTTTAGCCGCAATATGCGGATGGGCGTGTCCATGTATAGTTACCCACCAACTAGAAACAGCATCAATATATTTTTTCCCATCCTCATCAAATAAGTAAACACCCTCTCCTCGTACAATTGGGATATGTGGTAAGGCATTTTTCATCTGGGTATAAGGATGCCATATTACTTTTTTATCCCTTTCGGCTAAACTCATTGGTTTCTTTCTTTAATTAATAGTTCTACTACGGTTTTGTCTGTTTTAAAAGTTACATCGTCAGTTTTAAGATGTTCTAAACTAACCCATCTAAACGATTGCAAGGTATTTTCATCAAAATCAAACAGTTCAGTTTTAAAATTAAGCGCTAAAGGATGTAAAGCTGTTACAGTGTAATAAATGCTTAAAATTTGACTGTCGTTAAAAGAAGATTGCTCATAGAAATCTGTAGTATAAAGATGTTTCAACACTTCAATTTCAGCATTACATTCTTCCATAAACTCTCGTTTAAGTGCATCTATCAGCCCCTCCCCTAACTCTAACCCACCACCTGGGAATTTACTAAAAGTTCTTCCTCCTGATTGTTCATCACTAATCAGAACCTGGTTTTCAGCATTAATTAGTAAGCCATATACTCTTACATTAAAATAACTCATTGATCGAAGTGTTTTTGATTTTTAGTTGCATTTTCTATTGTCCACTCAATTTCACCTCTAAAGGCCTCTTCTCGCACCGGACAATCCTGCATTTTACAGTAATTACAGCAGGCTGGCAAACAAGGATCTGCATGAATAAATAGTTCAGTTTTATGGTGTGCATTCCCATTTATCAGCTTATCAATACTTGATATCTCCTGATGAACACGATTGAGATCGAAATAATAAGGAAGTGTAAAGTGACAATCAATATGCAGATCGGCCCCATACTGTTGCGCCCTAAGATTGTGAACATCTATCCATGGTTCTTTACGATTCTTCTGCAGAATTCCTATAATATCTTTTACCAGATCGATGTTGCTTTCATCCATCAACCCACCAACTGATCGCCTGGTTAGCTTATATCCATTATAAATGATATATAGACCAAGTAAAATCGAGATCACACTATCCAGCCAGTAGATTTTAGTAAGTTGTATCAAAACCACACCAACTACCAATCCGGCGCTTGTTACTGCATCCGTAAGCAGATGTTTTCCATCAGCCTCCAGTGTAATTGAATTATGCTTTTTTCCGGTGTTAATTAGGTATAAGCCAATTATTAGATTTACTACCCCAGTTACACCAATAATACTTGCGCCTTCAAAAAGTTGATAAATGGGTTTAGGATATATTAAATCGTAAGTAGATTTAAAGATGATAATTAATCCGGCTATGGTAATTAACGCACCTTCCAAAAAAGCAGAGAAGAACTCAACTTTACCATGACCATAAGGATGATTTTTATCTTTAGGGATAGTTGCCAAATAGATACTATAAAATGCAAAACTACTGGCAAGTACATTTACAATACTCTCTAAAGCATCAGTTAAAATTGCATTAGATTGAGTGATGAAATAGGCAACAAATTTTGCCAACATAAGCACTATACTGATGCATAAAGAAAGAAGTATCGCCTTTTTTTTAGGTTGCACTTTATAGAGTTTAGTCACCAAAAATACAGTTTCACTACCGAATTACATTAAAAAGTATTTTTTTTAGTTTATAATTCAGTGAGGTTCATATATTTGTCATTGCACAAAATTAAATTTGCCCACGCACAAATTATTATGACATTTTTATCCAAAAGAATCAATAACCTATCTGAGTCACAAACAATTAAAATGGCTAAGTTAGGCAGAGAGCTATCCGCAAAAGGAATAGACGTTATCAACCTAAGTTTTGGTGAGCCAGACTTCTTTACACCAAAATTTGTTAAGGAAGCTGCAAATACCGCTGTAGATGAGAATTATTCATACTATACTCCGGTTTCTGGTTACCCTGAACTTCGTAAGGCAGTTGCAGAAAAGTTATTGAGAGAAAATGGATTGAGCTACAGTTTTGATCAAATTGTAGTTTCAACAGGCGCAAAACAATCACTTGCCAACGCAGTAATGTGTATTGTAGATCCAGGTGACGAAGTTATCGTTCCAACTCCTTACTGGGTATCTTATTCAGAAATGATTAAACTTGGTGAAGGCGAAACTGTATTCATTAATGCTACAGTTGAAAACAACTTTAAAATTACAGGAGCTCAATTAGAAGCAGCAATTACTCCTAAAACCAAATTGTTCATGTTCTCTTCGCCATGCAACCCTACGGGATCTGTGTACAGCAAAGAAGAATTAGCTGATTTGGTAGCTGTTTTTGAAAAACATCCTAATATCTATATCATCTCTGATGAGATTTATGAGCACATCAACTTTGTTGGTAAACATGCTTCTATCGCTGAATTTGATTCTATTAAAGACAGAGTAATCTTAATCAATGGTTTCTCTAAATCTTATGCTATGACTGGCTGGAGAGTTGGTTATATGGCTGCAAATAAAGAAATTGCAAATGCTTGCGATAAATTACAAGGTCAAATCACTTCAGGTAGTTCATCTATCGCTCAACGTGCAGCTTTAGCAGCTTACCAAGGTGGATTAGACAGCGTAACGGAAATGGTTGATGAGTTCAGAAAACGTAGAGATATCGTTTATGCTTTATTAAAAGAAATCCCGGGCGTTAATGTAAATCTTCCAGATGGAGCTTTCTATTTCTTCCCTGAGATAAAATCTTACTTCGGTAAAACTGATGGTACTCAAACCATCAATAGCGCTGAAGATTTAAGCTTATTCTTACTGAACGAAGCTCATGTATCAACCGTAACCGGAGAAGCGTTTGGAAACAGCGATTGTATCAGAATTTCTTATGCCGCTGCCGAAGATAAACTTAGAGATGCAGTTTCAAGAATAAAAGCTGCTTTAGCCAAATTAAGCTAATTAGTAGTTAGATACTGGTATTTAGTACTTAGACTTTACTACTAATAATATCAATATCTTGAATTTAAACATAACACAAAGGCCTGTTCCAAATAATGGAACAGGCCTTTGTGTTTCTATAAAATAGTCAATCATCAAGCATGCTCCATGCATGTTGGACTAGCGAGTTTATGCTGAGGCGCCATACCTTAAAAGCTGGGCGTTCTAGGAAAAGGCCTAGGAAATTTTGTCCTTCTTCAGGGCAAAAGATTCCAGCCTTTGAGTAGTAATGCACAGTTTTTAAGCAAAAAGCGAAGCCATATTAGGAGCGGAACCTTATTACGAGCGAATCGCTTCTACAGGATCCAACCTAGACGCTGCATACGCCGGCCAAAATCCAGATATTGTTCCAATAACAAGAGACACACCTATCCCAAGAATTATGTTCTTCATAAACAAGACCATTTCAAAACCGGCTGCACTGGCGCCCAATGTTGCCAAATAAACTAGAAACAGCCCTAAAAACCCTCCTAGCAAACACAATGCTATTGCTTCAAATAGAAACTGGAGCATAATAAAATAATTTTTAGCCCCCAGAGACTTCTGGATACCAATAATATTAGTGCGTTCCTTTACAGAAACAAACATAATATTTGCAATACCAAATCCTCCTACAAGAATTGAGAAACCTCCAATAACCCAGCCGGCAATGTCAACCATATTAAACATCTTATCCAGCTGATTAGAGGCAATAGTACTTTTATTCAAAGAGAAATCATCCTCCACACCAGGTTTTAACCTTCTTATAGAACGCATCGTTCCTTTTATTTCACTTTCAATTTCTTCAAGAGAAATATGTTCAAATCCTCTTACAGTAATCGATGGGTCATACCTATCACTTTCAATATCCATAATGCCTTTTGCAAAATTTAATGGCATAACAAGATTCTTGTCCTGAGACATACCCAGAATATCTTCCCCTTCTTTTTTGAAAACACCGACTACATTCAACTTACGGCCCATCACTATTATAGATTTCCCAATTGCAGGTTCACCGTTAAACAATCCTTCTGCGACAAGAGCACCAATAAGAACAACAGGAGAACCTGACTTGCCTTCATTCTCTGTAAAATACCTACCTTCCTGAAAATCCAGAGTCCATGTTTTATTAAAATCCTGTGAAGCCGCCCTTACTCCTACTCCCTCCACAGAATTACTTCTATGTTTAATAGTACGTTCATTTGCCCATATCTCGTAAGAAAGACCTTCCGCATGCTCCAAACGTGCCCTTAACAACTCATAATCCCTTAATGAAGGAACAGGTCTGTTCATATATTTCCACCAGGGATAATCACCAAAACCTCCCCATGGCCATTTTTGAATAAATATCGTTTTAGAACCCAATTTATCTATACTTGCCTGCAGTTTCCCTCTAAAAGTATCAGCAGCAGAAAACACGAATATGATTGCAAAAATCCCAATGGTTATCCCCAGTAAGGAAAGCATTGTGCGAAGTTTATTTTGGCGTAGTGCATCAAATGCAAATCGAAAACTTTCGCCTATTAGTTTGAAAATAATCATAATTAACGTTTAGACCAAAACTAACCAAAAAGGTTACAGAAAAATATTATATAATATAAAAAATACAATTATGTTTATAAATAAAATCTATCTTGTTTATCAGGACGTAAGTTAATTGCAAAAAAGAAGATTATATTTTGTAAATTTGCGCCCTTAATTATCACATCGAAAAATATGAAGTTATCTCAATTTAAGTTTAATCTACCTGAATCATTAGTTGCCAATAATCCTTCAGAACAAAGGGACGAAGCCCGTTTAATGGTTCTACATAAGGATAGTGGCAAAATTGAACATAAAATATTTAAGGATGTTCTAAGTTATTTTGATGATAAGGATGTAATGATATTGAACAACACCAAAGTTTTCCCTGCCCGTTTATACGGAAATAAAGAAAAAACTGGTGCTACAATTGAAGTTTTCTTATTGCGTGAACTGAACAAAGAATTACGTTTATGGGATGTTTTGGTTGATCCCGCTCGTAAAATCCGTGTTGGAAACAAATTGTACTTTGGTGATGACGATTTATTAGTTGCTGAAGTTGTTGACAACACTACATCACGTGGACGTACCATCCGTTTCTTATTTGATGGAACTGATGAAGAGTTCAGAAAGAACATCGAAATTCTTGGCGAAACTCCACTTCCTAAATATATCAAGCGTAAAGCTACTGCTCAAGATAAAGAACGTTACCAAACTATATTTGCAAAACATGAAGGAGCTGTTGCGGCACCTACTGCAGGTTTGCACTTTAGCAGAGAATTAATGAAACGCCTGGAATTAAAAGGTGTTAACTTTGCAGAAGTTACTTTACACGTAGGCCTAGGTACTTTCAGATCTGTAGAGGTTGAAGACTTAACTAAACACAAAATGGACTCAGAACAGTTCATTATTGAGCAAAAAGATGCTGACATTGTAAATAAAGCTATTGAAGACAAAAGAAAAATCTGTGCAGTTGGAACAACTTCTATGCGTGCAATAGAGTCAGCTGTATCTTCAAATAGAACACTTAAGGCAGCTAACGACTGGACTAGTAAGTTCATCTTCCCTCCTTATGATTTCAGCATCGCTAATTCAATGATTACCAACTTCCACACTCCAGAATCTACCTTATTGATGATGGTAAGTGCATTTGGTGGTTACGATTATGTTAGAAATGCATACGAAGTAGCTTTAAAAGAAAAATATCGTTTCTATAGCTATGGTGATGCTATGTTGATTATATAGTTTCAGTAAGTAGTAATCAGTATTTAGCACTTAGACAGGATGTAGATAGCTTTTTGCTAATACACACTTTGTCTAAGTACTAAATACTAATTATTAACTACTAAATACTCCCTCATGAAATACTATGCCATTTTAGTTGCAGGTGGATCTGGTAGCAGGATGCAAAACTCCATAGCTAAGCAGTTTTTATTATTAGATGGTAAGCCAGTATTGATGCATACCTTGGAAGCCTTTTACCAATGTGCACTAAACCCTGAAATACTTTTAGTCTTAAACATACATCAGCACACCTACTGGGAAGAGCTTTGCAGCACCTACAACTTCACAATACCTCATCAGGTGATAAAAGGTGGGGAACAAAGATTTCATTCAGTAAAGAACGGCCTAAAAGCCATTAAAGGCAAAGGCATCGTCGCTGTACATGATGCTGTAAGACCACTAGTCTCTGCAGAACTTATTTCAAAGTCATTTCAGGTAGCAGAAGAGCTAGGCAACTGCGTTGCAGGCATTACACCAACAGATTCAATTAGAAGATTTCTAGGAAGCAACAAAAGCGAATCACTAAACAGAAACGAAGTAGCTCTGATACAAACACCACAAACATTTAATCTGGATGTATTAAGAAAAGCCTACGAGAAACCTTTTAGAAATGAGTTTACAGATGATGCCTCGGTTGCAGAATATTCAGGATTTGAAATAAATCTGATTGAAGGTGAAAGACAGAACATAAAGATCACCTACCCAGAAGATCTTGAAATAGCCTCCATGTTTCTTAGCAAAAGAAATATTTCTCAATAACAGTCCGCGGATTGAGCTTATTTGGTAAATAGAACATATTGGCCCCAAAATTCTGTCGGAAAAGCTAAGCTAAGATAGCTTGCCGTCAACGGCCAAACATAATTATCATTGTTCTTTCCGTTAACAAAAATTCTTTTTCGATCTTGGTCCACCTCGATAACTACATTACGGGTGCTCGCCCCATTAACCCTAATATTATAACTAATTTCGCTTAGGTTAATTCCTTTGTTATCCAATAATTTCAACGGGAAGGCCAATTCATAAGTATAAACTATATTGGAACTAAATTTAGATTTCACTTTAACACCAGTGTCATTAAAAACCGAAAGAAGACTATCATTAGTTAATTTTATTCCTGAAATACCAATTAGCTTAAGTTTGGAATCAATTTGACTGTTACGCAGATTAACAAAAGAGTCGACTAACACTTTATTTTCCCCAATGCTTTTGCTCACTTCTTTGAGATCCTCCAGATTTACCATCCACTTGGAATAGCCTTTTGTGTATGCAGGAAACGTAATCTCAACATTACTAGTGTCAGTTTTTATTCCTGATGTACTTACGGTAAAACTTATACCACCGTAAATAACTTTTTGAATAACATCTATCGTCCTTGCTTGAACAATTAAATATAAATTATCTTGATCGTTAGAAATCGTATAGTATAATTCCGTTTTAGGATTATAGGCTTGAAAAGCATCCTTCCATTCTGTTGGTTTGCCGTCTATCCGTGTATTAACAGGTGCTTTAATTGAATGCTCTTGAATCTTAGGGAGTTTTTGAGCGAGAATAGGCCAAGGTAAACCAAATACCAACAAAATATTTAAGATGACCTTTTTCATTTTTCAAAATTCATTAACAGAGTCGTTTAGAATAAGCCTAAACAAGATACACTATAAAATATTACTATCACAGCCAATGTTCCTGTGTGTTAATATTTTTCTTACATTTAATTCTTCAATTAAATAGATTGCAAATGGTGTCGAAATTAAATGGAATTTTCTATTTACCTCAATGCTAATTTGCTAAGTTTTAAAATGGAATTAGGTCCGAAAAAAAAACTAAAATACAGTCGTCCCTTACACCATGTTTAAAGGGACCTTGTTCGGCCCTCGTTCGACCACAGTCGAACAAAGCCCGAATGAGATACGTTCAAATCCCGTCCCACCTTCCGAACCCAAAAAAATGGTATAAAAAAAAGTGATAATGAATTTTATCATTACCACTTCTGTCTATTATTTAAAATTATAGAGTCTTATGTGAATACTATTATGCTGCTCTATTAATAACCTTTAGAATAATTGCTATAACTGCAATCACTAATAATATATGGATTAGGCCACCAACATTTGGACCGAAACCATTAAAGAAGAACCCAATAATCCATAATATTACTAATACTACTGCAACTAGATAAAGTAAATTTCCCATGACGTTTAATTTTAGGTGTATGTTTTTTGATAGATTTTAGGTTGCGTTAAACACTTCCTTGACAATACATAAACAATCATCGTTCCAAAAAAAAGAAAAGCCCCAATAATTGGGGCCTTTCTTTTTTATGAGTTGTGGTTAATATTCATCTTCGTTAAAGAAGAAATCATCCTTAGTTGGATAATCTGGCCAAATCTCTTCGATGGTTTCGTATGGTTCCCCATCATCTTCCAAAGCTTGTAAATTTTCTATCACCTCAACAGGTGCACCAGAACGTATACCATAATCTATCAATTCATCTTTTGTTGCAGGCCATGGAGCGTCTTCCAAATGCGATGCGAGTTCTAAAGTCCAATACATATTTCTTTACTATTAAGTTATTCTAAATTTATTCGCAAAAGTATAATAAAAAACCTGAGCAAAACAAACTTTTTTTTCCACTGTTTTTATAGCCTTGGAAGCCATATATTTTCTTCCGTTCCAGCATCGAAATTCAGTTTTCGTGCCAAAACAAATAAATAATCGCTTAAACGGTTCAAATAAATGGTCATTTTTTCGTCAACAAAGCTTTCGGCCGCCAAATGTACCGTTAAACGCTCTGCACGGCGGCAAATACATCTTGCTACGTGACAGTAAGAAACCACCGTATTTCCTCCTGGCAACAAAAAATGCTTCAATTCAGGCAATATCTCATTCATACGATCCATCTCCTCCTCTAGTAATGAAATATCACTTTCATGAAGATCAGGAATCTTCATCCTTGATTTTTCAGGGTCTGCCGCTAACGAAGCGCCAACCGTAAATAACCTATCCTGAATCTCTTTTAATGTTTTTTGATGATGGCTATCGATATCCTGACACATGATTAATCCAACATAAGAATTAAGCTCATCAACTGTTCCGTAACATTCTATACGCAAATGGAATTTCGGAACCCGGGTACCTCCAATTAATGAGGTTAATCCCTTATCTCCTGTTTTGGTATATATCTTCATTAAGAAATATTATACTATTTTCTCAAAGTCACTACCTATTTTCTCCAGGTTAAGAAGTCGAGGAGATACTGTTTTGACATCTTCATTCTTATAGTCCTTTTCAACCAAGCCGTCACGCATACGCACAATACGATGTGCATGTTGAGCTATATCCTCTTCGTGAGTAACCAGAATAATGGTATTTCCTTTACTATGAATTTCTTCAAGCAAGCCCATAATTTCTATTGAGGTTTTGGTATCAAGGTTACCTGTTGGCTCATCAGCCAATATAATTGAAGGATTATTTATCAATGCTCTGGCTACAGCTACACGCTGACGCTGACCACCCGAAAGCTCATTGGGTTTATGTGTCACCCTATTACCCAGGCCAACATTCTCTAAAGCTTTTTGAGCCCGCTCATCACGCTCCTTTTTAGAAGCGCCGGCATAAATTAATGGTAAAGCAACATTATCTAAAGATGTAGAACGAGGTAAAAGGTTGAAAGTCTGAAAAACAAACCCAATCTCTTTATTTCTAACTTCAGCAAGTTCATTATCAGTCATGTGGCTCACATTAATTCCATTAAGAATATATGTGCCCTTACTAGGGGTATCCAAACAACCAAGAATGTTCATTAAAGTTGATTTACCTGAACCAGAAGGCCCCATTAAGGCAACAAATTCGCCCTTATGAATATCAAGAGTAACTGATTTTATAGCATGAATAACTTCTGAACCTATGACGTATTTACGACCTATATCGCTAATTTGTATTAATGCTTTTTCCATTACTTTTTCTTTTTTAGACGATCCTTAACACCTCAATGTTACACCAGCGTTTATTTTTCTATAATTTTAGGAACAAAGAAGAAACTCTCGTTATGCTTTGCCGCATTTTTCAATCCATCTTCTACTGAAATTTCCTGCTTCACTACATCCTCTCTCCAAATGTTCTCCTCAAGGTTCATATAAACCAAAGGCGCTACACCGATAGTATCCAACTCATTCAACTTCTCCATAAAAGTAAGTATCTTATTCATGTCGGGAATCAATGTATCAACTTCTTTATCTTCAATAGCTATTCTGGCTAAATCAGCAACTTTATTTATGGTTTGCTTATCTATAATCATTTATGAGCAAGTTTACTATTTATTAAATCAAAAACCCGATCCTTCAATAAATCTGAATCGTCAACACTCAAATCTTGAGTTGTAATCGGTTTGTGGATGTAAATATCGCAAATTCCCGGACTTGTTCCATATTTTGAACCATCATCCCACATTCTTTTCCAAATATTAACCATACTTACCGGAACAATAGCTACATTTTTTTCAATGGCCAGCCTAAAAGGCCCGTTCTTAAAAGGAATTGTTTTTGGAGGGTATTGATCCTCTATCTTGCCTTCTGGGAAAATAATAAGACTCATCCCTTTTTCCAGATTATCCCCTGCTTTTTTAAACGCCCTAAAAGCCGAAATCTTACTTTCTCGTTTTACAGGAACGTCAATAGTATTAAAAAACAATTTCAACACCGGATTAGCCAGCAATTCTTCTTTACCCATAAAATGAAAACGACCCTTTGCAATTACACAAAGTGTCATAATATCAAAATTTGAGGTATGATTGGCGCAATATATATAGGTCTGATCGTTTTTCAGTTCTTCTTCAAATTTAATCCGATACACCAGGCCAATAAAAAAGCTGCAAATGAAGCTATTCCATTTTCGCAATTTATTCATCAGGTCGTAATACCTTGGATGCGTTGATGCAAAATAATAAAATGGATAAAATAAGGTTGAAAAAACCAAAAGAACAAATAAAGAATATATACGGTGCAGGTGCCTTAGAAATCTAACCATCAAATTCAAACATACAAAATTTTAGAATTCAAACCATTAAAGTATAAGAGTTGTGAAAATATTTAATCATTTAATAGAATGGGCATAAAAAAAGAAATTATAAGCAGATCGAATTAGGGTTTTTTATTAATTTCGGCCTTATGAAAGAAACGGTAGTTAGCGGCATTCGTCCAACAGGAAAATTACACTTAGGAAATTATTTTGGTGCGGTCACCAACTTTGTAAAAATGCAGTACGATTATAACTGCTATTTTTTTATCGCTGATCTTCATTCTTTAACAACTCACCCTACTCCGGGTGATTTACATGGTTACGTTAGACACGTTTTGGTAGAGTATCTTGCCTGTGGAATAGATCCTGAAGAGACAACGATTTACGTTCAGTCTGATGTTCCAGAAGTTGCCGAACTGTATTTATACCTGAATATGAATGCATATATGGGCGAATTGGAAAGAAGCACATCATTTAAAGATAAAGTAAGAACTCAGCCAGATAACGTAAATGCAGGCTTGTTAACTTACCCAACCTTAATGGCAGCTGATATTTTGATCCATAAGGCTACGAAAGTACCTGTTGGTAAAGATCAGGAACAACACCTTGAATTTACACGTACTTTTGGAAACCGCTTTAACAGATTATACAATTCAGAATATTTCCCTGAAGCATTTGCTTTTAACTATTCTCAAAACCTTGTTAAAATACCTGGTTTAGATGGAAATGGAAAAATGAGTAAATCAAGTGGTGAAGGTAACTGTATCTATTTAGCAGATAGCCCGGAAATTATCCGTAAAAAAGTATCACGCGCTGTAACAGACAGTGGCCCTTCAGAAGAAAACCAAGCTAAACCTGAAGCAATTCAAAATCTGTTTGATTTAATGAAAATAGTTTCTCCAGCTGATACTTTAGAGCATTTTGATGGATTGTATAATAAAATGGCCATACGCTACGGTGATTTCAAAAAACAATTAGCTGAAGATATGATTGTATTTAACACACCTATTCGTGAACGTATTGAAGATCTTTCGAAAGACAGTTCTTACTTACGTCAGGTAGCTAAACATGGTGCATTAAAGGCAAGAGAAAGTGCTCAAAAAACCATTAGAGATGTAAGAGAATTAATTGGTTTCAAATCATTTTAACATTAAGGGTAAAATAACTACCTTACTAATCTTCAAGAAAAGTATATGCATATAGCGATAGTAGGAAATATAGGAGCCGGAAAAACCACCTTAACAGGTTTACTGGCAAAAAATTATGGATGGGAAGCTCTATATGAAGCGGTAGATAACAATCCTTATCTTGAGGATTTTTACAGCGACATGAAAAGATGGAGTTTTAATCTTCAAATCTACTTTCTTAATAGTCGTTTCCAACAGATTGTAGATATACAGAACTTTAACCGAAATGTAATACAAGACAGAACTATATATGAGGATGCTCATATATTTGCTGATAACTTGCATGACATGGGCTTGATGACCACAAGAGATCATCAAAACTATAAGGCTATTTTTGCTAATGTTACCCAATTTATTAAACCACCTGATTTATTGGTTTACCTTCGTGCATCAGTGCCTACGCTTGTAAACAATATTCAACGCAGAGGTAGAGAATACGAGGCTAGCATCCGTATAGATTACTTATCTAAGCTAAACGAAAAATACGAAGCATGGATTAAGGATTATAAATTAGGTAATCTGCTTATCCTTGATAAAGACAAGCTAGACTTTACAAATAATCCTGAAGATCTGGGAACCATAATACAAGCAATTGAGGCCGAAATAAACGGATTATTTTAAATGAAGATACTGGGAATCATACCCGCAAGATATGCATCAACCCGTTTTCCGGGAAAACCTTTAGTACAAATTAAGGGTAAGAGTATGATTCAGCGGGTTTATGAGCAAGCCGGCAAAGCTAAAAGCCTGTCGGACGTGATTGTAGCTACCGATGATGAACGCATTGCTGCCGAAGTAAAACAGTTTGGCGGCAAGTTTATTTTAACAGGAAGCGACCATTTAAGTGGAACCGATAGATGTGCTGAAGTTGCAAATAACGTTTCAGGATATGACGCCATCATAAACATACAGGGTGATGAACCTTATATAGACCCTGAACAGATTGATCTTTTAGCATCATGTTTTAACGAGAAAGATGTTCAGCTAGCCACCTTAATTAAGGAAATACATACAGAAACTGAACTTTTCAATGTCAATATCCCTAAAGTTGTAGTCAATGGAAATGGCGAAGCCATTTATTTCAGTAGGCAAACAATCCCTTATATCAGAAATCAGGAAAAAGAGAACTGGTTAAATTCAAATCAGTTCTATAAACATATAGGTATTTACGGCTACACCTACCCTGCCCTTTTAGAAATCACTAAACTACCACCTTCATCTTTAGAACTTGCCGAAAGTTTGGAACAATTAAGATGGATAGAAAACGGGTATAAAATTAAAACCAAGGTAACGGAAATTGAAACTATTGCAATTGACACGCCTGAAGATTTAAATAAAATAAATGATAGCGCATGAAAAAACTGTTAGCCTGCCTTTTACTCTGCACCATTCTTTTAGTTGCATGTAATAATGCAAGTGATACAGCTGTTGGAGAACTTTCAAAAACTATTACCAAACCATTTAGTGACTCACTAAAAGCAGATACCTTTAAAGTACAAGTATTGGGTGATAAGCCGGATAATATGCACCTCGCGTTCTCCATCACCTCTTTTGATGGTAAACAGATTTACGATATAGATATTAAAGCTACTGATCTGTTTAAAAATTATATCGCTACAATAGATCTTAGCAAGAAAAAGAATCAGATTGAATTTCTGAAAGAAGAAGTTAATCGTTTTTTTGACGATGAGAACTTCATGGAGCCCGCCGTTGATGAAGAAGACAAGCCTGATGAAAACGTACCGGATAAATTATTTTTCGAAGAGCTAAAGAAAACAAAATTAAATGGATTCATCTATCGCTTGGGAAAAGAAAACAAAAACTACATAGCTTGGTCTACCAAAGAAGGAAAGGTAAAAACCTATTATAGCTGCTGTACTAAGTGAAATATTTTATTTTCACAAAAAAGCATATCAACACAATAAATGTGCATTCGACACGTTAAAAGGCATTCTGTTAAAATTGTTGAAAATTATTTGAAAAAAATATTATGATATTTTCAAATTTAACACTATGTTTATATAACGAAACAAAAAGAACCACGTAAAAGACTATAAATAAACAACCTAGAATATTCTAACCAAATATACTTTAAAGAAAGTGCCCGAAATATTTCGGGCCTTTTTTTTGATACCTACTCCACAAAAACCTCAAGTTGTCAAAAAACATTATTTTAGCTTTCTTAATAAATGTTACACGGTAATTTATGCTGAAAAGGTTATCCATTTTCATTTTCCTTACAATATCGTTTCTTGCCGTAAAAGCACAAAAAGCTAATATCAGCGGTAGGGTTATTGATACATTGGAAAAAAGAAATCTGGAATATAGTTCAGTGTTGCTCTTAAGAGCCGCCGATTCCGTAATGATTAAAACAACCAGAACTAATGCAACCGGACAGTTTGAGCTTAGGAATATTGCCAAAGGTGACTACAAATTATTGATCACCTTTCCTAAAATGGCCGACTATATTACCAATCTAAGGCTTTCTGATACTTCTTCTATAAATCTTGGTGATGTTAAAATGGAGCTTAAATCAAAACTCTTAAGTGAGGTAATTATAAAAGCAAAAAGTGCCGTTCGTATGAAAGGTGACACATTGGTATTTCAAGCCGACAGCTTTGCTGTGCGTACTAATGCTAATGTGCAAGAATTACTAAAACGCTTACCTGGCATCATTATCGATAAAAATGGTAATATCAAAGCTCAGGGTAAAGATGTAAAGACTGTTTTGGTTGATGGGGATGAATTTTTTGGCGACGACCCACTCCTGGCTACTAAATATTTAAAAGCTAATGCTGTTGAAGAAGTTCAAGTTTTTGATAAAAAAAGTAAAGCTGCAGAACTTACAGGTATAGATGACGGGGTGAAAAACAAAACCATCAATATTAAACTTAAAGAAAATGCGAAGAATGGCTACCTCGCCTCTTTAGATGCAAACAGGGGCTCTGATAATTTCCAGGATTACGGCGCCATGCTCGGTGTTTTTAAGAGCAAACTCAAAGCGGCCGCTTACGGAACACATTCTAATCTTACCAACGACTCCAAGATTAACCGTTCTATGCGTAAACTTAAGGGCGAGGATTATGACGTAATTGAAGTTGGCGATGACGGTAGTTCAATAATGTACTCATCGGGAGGAGATGATGATGACGACTATAGCTCCCCTACCAGCGGTTTACCTAACAATATTAATATGGGTGGTCATTTCTCCGATCGGTTTGAAGAAAATAAGATGGGTATTAAGCTTAATTTTAAAGGATTCGATTATAAAAACAAAAACATAAGGACTTCAAAATCTGAAGAACTTCTACCTAATGGTTCCTTATTTTCTAGTTCAGGAAGAAGTGAAGATAAATCAAAAAACACCGGAGAAAGTCTGAGAGGTAGCTACAATTATAATATAGATTCACTTTCTACCTTAAAAATAGCCTTTGGAGCCAAGCAGAACCGAAATCAACTTAACTCTACCAGCGATGATTTTACCCAAGATCAACGCGGTCTATTCATTAGTACAAATAACCAAGCCAATACAGGCTCTGGTCATAGCGAGGCATTTAATGGAAACATCAATTGGTCTAGACGATTCGCCAAAAAAGGAAGAACATTATCGATTGATATTCAACCGGAAAACCTATCCAGTAGAAACACAGAAAACAGCATAAACCGAACAAGGTATTACGACGACAACGGTCATGAAAATCGTGTTGAAAACACCAACCTAAATAAGAATAACACAAACGAACAAAATTCAATAGGCACAAGAGTCAGTTACACAGAGCCTTTGTCAAAAAGATGGGTATTAGAGGCTGGCTATAGCTTTAAAACCATATCATCAAGTAGTTACAGATTAGTTTCAGACAATAGCACCAACAAAATAGACTCTTTAAGTAATAACTTTAAATTCATCAACTTCTCCAATATCGGCAAAATAGTAACACAATATAAGGTCAAAAACTTCTCCATTTCTACAGGGCTGGAGGCAACTCAAACTAATTTTGAACTTAAAGATTTGGATCAAAAAAGCGACTTTGACCGCAACTATTTAAACCTTGCCCCAAGTACCAATATATTTTATAAAATAGACAACAATAGCAACTTATCTGTAAACTATAATGGCTACATGCAGCAACCCAGCATCAATCAGATACAACCGGTACGTCAGCTCAACAACCCTCTATTTCAAATAGTTGGAAACTCATCATTAAGACCGTCATTTACCAACAACTTTGGCCTTTCTTACAATAGCTTCCAATTTTCTACTGACCAGTACATATCAGGTTATTTTAGCTATGGGTTTACCACAAATGCAATAGTTGATACAGAGATAGTTGATGATTTTAATAAAAGGATATCCAGTTACACCAACCTTAATGGTAATAATTCGATAGCTGGAAATGTGTATTACTCAAAAGGCTTTCCTAAAATAAACTTCCGTTATGGAGTAGATTTAGGCTTTAACACATCAAACAATCAAACTATTTTAAATTTTACACGAAACAAAACCCGTAACACACAATTCAATTTAAGAACATCCTTCAATTATTACACCCATACACTTGATGTTAGCTATACACCATCGGCCAGTTTTATGTATGGAAAATCATCTATCGGCAGTATTAATGACGGTAAAAGTTTAATACACGATCATGAGTTTTCAGCAACCGTACAACTTCCCTACAAATTTGAGTTTAACACAACCATGTCCCTATCCTTCCGTCCTGCCAACTCATCTTTTAATAAAGACTTAAATGTAGCCATCCTAAATGGCTACCTGGCAACCAAAGTATTAAAGAATGAAGCACTTGAAATTAAGTTATCTATAACCGATGCGCTTAATCAAAAAATTGGTTACAACAGATATGTGGGTGGAAACATTAAGAGTGAAAGCACGTTTAGCTATATCCCCAGATATATATTATTTGGAATAAACTGGAATTTAAGTGGTAATTTTATTAAGAAATCCAGCGTTAAATAGCTAATAGATGAACAGGCCTATATTTTTTCTTATTTTCTGTCTGCTGCCGTTTAAGCTGCTTTCCCAACAACTTTTTATTCCCAATGGAAAAATTACATTCGAGAAAAAAGTAAACATGGCCCGTACCTTAGCCAATCTAGGCATTTCTGAAGAAGTTAAAGGAACCATGACCAAGTACAAAACGAGCAATTGGGACCTCTGTTTTGACCGTACAAGATCTATTTATAAAGCACAAAAAAAAGACGATACGGATGATGATCTAATGTATTTCATCTCGCCCGGTGAATCTACCAACGAACTGTATGCTGATTACGCAAACAAAAACCGCGTATTAAAGAAAAGCATTATGGGTGAAGACTATCTTTTAAAAGATTCGATACCAAATGTAGATTGGAAAATCATGCATGAAGTGCGTACCATTTCAGGATATGAATGTCGAAAAGCTATTGGTCGTATTAATGACACCGTATATGTAATTGCATTTTATACTGATGAGATTCTTTTAAGAGGTGGCCCTGAAGGATTCAGTGGTTTACCTGGCATGATACTCGGCCTTGCCATTCCTCGATTAAACACCACCTGGTTTGCCACAAAAATTGAAGCTTTCACTAATTTCAATAATGAAATTCAACCACCCACAAAAGGAAAAAAAGCAGAAACAGACAAAGAATTAAAGAAATTAATAGAGCTTTTTACTCGCTACACTGGCAGTAAAGACCAGAAACCAGAAGAAACTCGTAAAAAGATCTATGGTTTTACCCTTTAATTAGGCCTCCTTATATAATTGTTATTCAGCAATTACAAGGCCTATTATCTTTACAATTTCATTAAAACATTTTTTCCTTTACGAATATTTAAAAAAAGAGCCTTAAAGCTTCGGTTTATTTGCTAACTTTGTATCCCGTACAAAAACAATAAAAACAGCGTTAAAAACTGTTTTTATATCAGAAATTCACAAACATGACTAAGTATATTTTTGTTACGGGCGGTGTTACTTCCTCTTTGGGTAAGGGCATCATCTCCGCTTCATTAGCCAAACTATTACAAGCACGCGGCTACAGTGTAACCATTCAAAAGTTTGACCCGTATATCAACATCGATCCGGGAACTCTAAACCCTTACGAACATGGCGAATGCTATGTTACCGAAGATGGTGCAGAAACAGACCTTGACCTTGGTCACTATGAGCGTTTCTTAAACGTTCCAACCACGCAGGCTAACAACATTACTACTGGTCGTATTTATCAGAATGTAATTAACAAAGAAAGACAAGGTGAGTACCTTGGTAAAACAGTGCAGGTTGTACCTCATATCACAGATGAGATCAAAAAAAACATGCGCATTTTAGGCGAGACCGGTAAATACGATATTGTTATCACTGAATTGGGCGGTACTGTTGGTGATATCGAATCACTTCCTTTCATTGAGGCTGTACGTCAGTTCAAGTGGGAAGAAGGCGCTAACAATGCCATCGTTATTCACTTAACCCTGGTTCCATTCCTTGCCGCAGCCGGTGAGTTAAAAACCAAGCCTACACAACACTCTGTTAAAGCTTTATTGGAATACGGAATACAACCCGATATTTTGGTTTGCCGTACTGAGCATCATATCAATCAAGACATCCGTAAAAAAATTGCCTTGTTCTGTAATGTAAACGTTAATGCAGTAATCGAATCTATTGATGCATCATCAATCTATTCAGTTCCTTTATTAATGATGAAAGAGCAGCTTGACAAAACAGTTTTAACTAAATTAAAACTAGCTCATAAAAATGAACCTGATATGGAAAGCTGGAAAGATTTCCTTGGTCGTTTAAAAAACCCTACTTCAGAAGTAACAATAGGTGTTGTTGGTAAATATGTAGAGTTACCAGATGCTTATAAATCTATAACTGAATCTTTTGTTCATGCAGGTGCTAAGAACGAATGTAAAGTACGTGTTCAATACATCCACTCAGAAGGTGTTTATCCTGATAATGTCAAAGAAAAACTTGGCCATTTAGATGGCTTACTTGTTGCTCCAGGTTTTGGAAGCAGAGGTATCGAAGGAAAAATTGACGCTATTAAATACGTAAGAGAAAACAACGTTCCTTTCTTTGGAATTTGTTTAGGTATGCAATGTTCTGTTATTGAGTATGGCAGAAATGTACTTGGACTACAAAACGCGAACACTACCGAAATTGATGAAAACACTGAGCATCCGGTAATCAATATGATGGAAGATCAGAAAAACATCACTAACAAAGGTGGTACCATGCGTTTAGGTTCATATCCATGTGACCTTAAAAAAGGTACTAAGGCTTTTGCTGCTTACGGAAAACAACACATTACCGAACGTCACAGACATCGTTATGAGTTCAACAATGCTTATTTAAATCAGTTTGAAGAAGCAGGAATGATTGCTTCAGGTATCAATCCTGACAGTAATCTGGTAGAAATTGTTGAGCTTAAAAACCACCCTTTCTTTGTTGGCGGACAATTTCACCCAGAATTAAAATCAACAGTTGCAAATCCTCACCCACTTTTTGTTAAATTTGTCGCCGCTGCGATGGAGTTTGCGAAGAAGAAAACAAAATAATACGCGTTTAATTAACAATAATGGATAGAAATACGTTTACAGGATTATTCCTGATCATGATTGTTCTGGCAGGTTCTTTTTACTTTTTCAAGCCAAGTGAGGCTGAAATGAAAAAAGAAAATGAAAGAATTGCTGCTGATTCTATAAAGAAAGCAACAGCTAATAGCACTGCTACTCCTGCTGCAGCTACCGTTGCTGCAATACCAGCTGTTGATTCGGCTGCATTAAAAGGTCCTTTTGGTGGTAACATCGCAGGCACAGTGCAAACCAGCGTTTTAGAAAATGAGAATTTAAAATTAACGCTTACCAACAAAGGTGGTAAAATCCTTTCTGCAGAAGTTAAAGGACAAAAAACTTATGATGGTAAACCGGTAATATTATTTGATGGTGACCAAAACAAATTTGGTTTAAACCTTAATATAGGTGGCAAAATTGTAAGCACCAATGATTTGTACTTTACTGCTTCTAAAAATGGCAACAGCATTAACATGCGTGCCAATTACTCTGGAGATAAATACATTGAGTACGTTTACGATTTAAAACCAAACAGCAGTAAAGTTGGTTTCAATATCAACCTAAATGGTTTAAACCAGGTTATTCAAAACAATACAATTACCTTAAACTGGGAAGCTACTTTACTTGAGCAAGAAAAATCAGGTAAAAAAGAGCAGGAACATTCGGCTCCATATTACAAATATGCTGGCGAAAACCCTAACCATTTAAGTGTTGCTAAAGATGAGAAAGAAGAATTAAAAGAAGGAAAAATAGAATGGTTCTCTTTCAAACAACACTTCTTCTCGGCAGTACTAATTCCAACAGTTCCTTTTGATAAAGGTGATCTTGAAGTTAAAGTGAGTACTCAGCCAGGCCAAATTAAATGGTATGGTGCTAATATGCAACTTACGTTTAACCAATTAGCTGCTCAAAACTATTCAATGGAGTTCTATTTTGGAACCAACAAGTTTTCTACTTTAAAAGCTCAAGGGCATGAATTAGAGAAACAAGTTGATATGGGATACTGGCCATTAAAATACATCAACAGATTTATTGTGTTGCCTGTATTTAACTTCCTTGAGGGATTTGGTTGGAGCTATGGTTTAATTATTCTTCTGCTTACCGTTATGCTAAAGGTGGCAATGTCTCCGCTAACCTACAAATCATACCTTTCAATGGCTAAGATGAGAATCTTAAAACCTGAAATGGATGAAATTAAAGCAAAAGTAGGTGAAGATAACCCAACATTATTGCAACAAGAATATTTGAAACTTTACAAGCAAGTGGGTGTAAATCCATTGGGTGGCTGTTTACCAATGTTGCTACAGTTACCATTTGTAATGGCGTTCTTCTTCTTCTTCCCTAACTTATTTGAGTTAAGAGGCGAGAGCTTTTTATGGATGAAGGACCTTTCTACATATGATGATTTCATCAAGTTTGGTGTAAACATCCCTATTCTGGGTAATCACTTAAGTTTAATGTGTATCCTGATGACTATTTCCACATTAATCTATACTTATTTTAACAATCAGATTTCTGGTGCAACCGGCCAAATGAAATACATTGGTTACATTATGCCAATCGTATTCTTGGGTGTATTAAATAGCTACCCTTCAGGTTTGAACTATTACTACTTCCTAGCCAACATGCTAACGTTTGCTCAACAGTTCTTGATTAAATCTATGGTAGATGATGAGAAAATCCATAGAACACTTCAGGAAAACAAAACAAAACCTGTTGCAGAGAAAAAGAAATCAAGATTCAGTGCTAAGTTAGAAGACTATATGCGTCAACAACAACAAGCTCAAATTCAACAGAAAAAGAACAAATAGTTCTTAACTATATTTTTCAAAAAAGCCTGCATCAATAATATTGATGCAGGCTTTTTTTATGTAGGTGTTTGTGATGTAGGTGTTTTTTTTATGCAGGTATTTCAGAACAGCTCCATATGCACCCCGTCATCCTGAATTTATTTCAGGACCTCTCAAGAGAAAGAAAACCTTGCTAGTGTGAGGTCCTGAAATAAATTCAGGATGACGAGCGCCTTATAGCAAAATACTTAAGGATAAGCCCAAATTCACGTTAAAAACACACTTATTTTTGTAAAATTTGATATACAATAGTGATATGTCTTAAAATTTTCTAATTTTTAGGGTTCCAGAACTAACCAGGGATAAAACAACCATTTATATTATGCAGAAATATCTAATTCTCTCTCTCCTATTTTTTACGACAATCAGTTTTGCGCAGAAGAAACCGCTAGACCATTCCGTGTATGATACATGGGAATCTATTGCTTCAAGAAAATTATCAAACAATGGGAATTGGGCAGCATACGGAATTGCTGTTCAAGAGGGAGATGCAAACTTATACCTAACCAACTTGCTTACTAATGTAAAAACCAAAGTAAACAGAGCAGAAAGCGCACAGTTTAGTGCCGATTCTAAATTTGCTGCTTTTGCAATTAAACCGTTTTACTCTGCTATAAGACAAGCCAAAATTAAAAAGAAAAAACCGGAAGAGATGCCTAAGGACTCACTGGGAATAGCCAACCTAACCAATCTCGCTATTGTAAAAGTTGCGCGCGTAAAATCGTTCAAACTACCGGAAAATGGCTTGGCGCTACTTGCTTACCAATTAGAAAAACCAATAGATACCTCAAAAAAAGCAACTGTAACCGGTACTGACAAAAGAGATAACGATTCGGACTTCTTTGTAGATGAGGACTCCACAAAAAAAGATGATAAAGAAGGCTCTGATCTTGTTTTCAGGAACCTGACAACAGGTACTGAGCGTACTTTTAAATATGTAAGTGAATATATTTTTAGTAAAGACGGCAAACAGCTTGTTTTCGCTTGTACAGGTTCAAAAAAAGATAAAGCTGCACAAACAGGAGTTTTTTTGTTAAACACAGACAAAGGCACGCTTAAAACATTAGTTAGTGGAAAAGGAAACTTCAAAAACTTTGTTTTTGACGACGAAAGTGAATCGGTAGCATTTCTTGGCGAAAGAAGTCCTGAAAAAGCTGAAATTAAAGACTATTTCATTTACTACAATTCGCCATCATTAGATACTGCTCAAATTTTGGTAGACAATGAAATACCGGGCATCCCTGCGAAATGGGCTGTTAGTGGTGATGGAAAATTGAACTTTAGCAAAGAGGGTACAAAACTATTTTTCGGTATCGCTCCTATCAAAAAGCCAAAAGACACCACGCTTATCGATTTTGAACATGCAAAGCTTGATGTATGGAGCTATAAGGATGATTACTTACAGCCAATGCAGCTAAAAAATGCTGATAAAGAAGCTAAGAGAACTTATTTAACTTCTATTGAGATATTTAACAGCGATGTAAAAGTAGTGCCTTTAACAGATCCAAAACTTCCTGAAGCGAAGCTGATTGATGAGGGTAACTCCAACTTTGTATTGGCATCAACAGATTTTGGGAATAGAATCCAATCTCAGTGGTCTGGAAATGCGATAAAGGATTATTACTTGGTTGATACAAAAACAGGTGCAAGGAAAAAGATCATTGCTGGCTTAATGGGGAATGCTACAGCATCTCCATCAGGAAAGTATGTACTTTATTTCGACAAAAAGACATCTAACTGGTACACTTATAACACTTTAACAGCCAAGGTTACACATTTAAATAACGGTCTTAGCGTGAAATTAGTTGATGAGGAAAATGATGTACCAGATCAACCCGACGCATACGGCGTTGCTGCTTGGACTGAGGAAGACAAAGCTGTTCTATTGTACGACAGATATGATATCTGGGAATTTTCTCCAGATGGAAAAGGTGCACCGCAAAACATTACCAATGGTTATGGCAGACAAAATAACATTACTTTCCGCTATCAAAAATTAGATTCTAACAGTCGTTTTTTAAGTAAAAGAGAAGTAGTCCTGCTTGATGCTTTTAACAACATAACTAAAGAAAATGGCTATTACAGAAAAAACATTGGCGACAATAAAAGTCCTGAACTTGTTGTAATGGCTAAATTTAAATATTCAAACTTAAGTAAAGCCAGAGGCGAAGAACGCTATATTTACGACAAAGCGAACTACACCAACTCTCCTAATGTGTTTGTATCAACTGATATGAAAACGGAGGTTAAATTAAGTAACACCAATCCACAACAACAAAACTACAACTGGGGAACTGCAGAGCTGGTTAACTGGACAACGCCTAAGGGCTTTAAATCTGATGGGATCTTGTATAAACCAGAAGATTTTGACCCAGCTAAGAAATATCCAATGATCGTATATTTCTACGAGAAATTATCAGATGGATTATATACTTATCAAGCACCTGCTCCTACTCCTTCAAGATTAAATATCTCTTATTTTGTAAGTAATGGTTACCTGGTTTTTGCACCTGATATTAGCTATGAAAATGGTTATCCTGGTAAATCTGCCGAAGAGTTTATCAATTCGGGTGTAGAGTTTTTAAAGAAAAACTCTTGGGTTGATGGTAGTAAAATTGGTATTCAGGGACAAAGTTGGGGTGGCTATCAAGTTGCTCACCTAATTACAAAAACCAATATGTATGCTGCCGCATGGGCAGGTGCTCCTGTAGTAAATATGACTTCGGCTTACGGTGGTATGCGTTGGGAAAGTGGTATGAACAGACAGTTCCAGTACGAAAAAACTCAAAGCAGAATTGGTGCTACTTTATGGGAAAAACCAGAATTATACATCGAAAACTCTCCTTTATTTGCCTTACCTAAAGTATCTACTCCTGTAGTAATTATGGCCAACGATGCCGACGGTGCAGTGCCATGGTACCAAGGAATTGAAATGTTTACAGGTCTAAGAAGATTGGGCAAACCGGTATGGATGTTAAATTACAATAACGAGGCACATAATCTGGTAAAGCGTCAGAATAGAAAAGACATACAAATACGTGAACAACAGTTTTTTGATTACTATTTAAAAGGTTCTAAAGCTCCTGCATGGATGACTCAGGGTATACCTGCAACCGAAAAGGGTAAAACATGGGGTTTTGAACTTACTGATGAAAAGCCTTAGGGATATATTATTTTAAATCCATACATTAACATCGTTAAACAAACTATCCCTAATTAATGGCATTAAGCAGAATCTGGTCAGGCTTTATTATTGTAGCTATTGTTGTAGCCTCTATAAAATGTTTCTTTTTTGGACAATCTGATATATTTAACTGGATGGTCATTGGCAAAGCCAGTGACCCTGCAAACCCCTTAAAACTAGATGGCATTATCGAAACTTGTTGGGTTTCTGTAGAGTTATGTCTTAAATTAATTGGTATTCTGGCTTTATTTATCGGACTTATGAGCATTGCTGAAAAAGCCGGGGGTATTCGTTTGTTATCGCGTATAGTTGGGCCTTTCTTTTCCAAGCTATTTCCGGATATACCAAAAGGACACCCATCTATGGGTCATATGATCATGAACTTTTCCGCTAATTTATTAGGATTAGATAATGCAGCTACTCCTTTTGGCCTAAAAGCTATGGAAAGTTTGCAGGAACTAAACCCAAGTAAAGACACAGCCTCGAATGCACAGATCATGTTTTTATGTTTACATGCGGCAGGTTTAAACTTAATTCCGGTTAGTGTTATTGCTATAAGAGCTTCTCAAAATGCATCTAATCCAACCGATATTTTTATCCCTTGTCTTATCGTAACCTTTGTGGGTACTATAGCTGCAATGTTAATTGTTTCTTTCAAACAAAAAATCAACCTTTTACAACCGGTAGTAATCGGATGGATTTTGAGTCTTTCTTTCATCATTTCCTTGTTGGTTTTATACATCACCTCACTTAACGCTGAAGGGATAAAATCATTTTCAGGTATTTTGAGCAATGGGTTAATACTATTGGTTTTTCTACTGATCGTACTTGGAGGGATATATAAAAAGATTGATGTTTTCGATGCCTTTGTTGAGGGTGCAAAAAATGGTTTTGATACCGCTATAAAAATCATTCCTTACCTTGTTGGGATGCTGGTTGCCATAAGTCTGCTTCGTACCAGTGGCACATTTGACGTTATAATTGGCGGAATCAAAAGCTTTTTTGCTTTTTTAGGGGCTGATACTAGATTTGTTGAAGGCTTACCTACAGCTTTGATAAGACCTTTAAGTGGTGGCGCCGCAAGAGGAATGATGGTAAGCACTATGGAAACATATGGCCCAGATTCATTTGCAAGCAGGCTTTCTGGAATATTCCAGGGTGCATCTGATACTACATTTTATGTAATTGCAGTTTATTTTGGCTCTGTGAGTATTAAAAACACGCGCTATGCGATTGGCGCTATGCTATTAGCCGATCTTGTTGGCGTATGTACAGCTATTGGCTTAGCTTATTTGTTTTTTGGATAAATAATACTACGAAGGTTCTACTGAGGTTATCCTGCTGATGATCTGCTCTAATACTGTGGGTTCAACGCTAGTATGCTTAGATGATCTCCAGGTTGAGGTTGAATCTAACCATACGCAAAACGAATGATAGCCATCTACAATTACAGCGTAGGTTTCGTGGAAATCATCCTGTATACGCATACAGAATCCATTGATTGGCTTGCCCTGAACATCGAATCTGAAATTTAAATAGCTACTTAACATACTGTTATTTGGTTAGTTACACATATAACAAATTAAGATATAATATGTTTCTCCTATTTTAAGTACCTGCTATATTATTGTTAACTCTGTATGTTTATTTTAGGAATGTGAATACTTAAATTTAATTGTAGCTTTATCTGCACAACACATAAAACATGGCAGATACTCAAATTACCGCAATTACAGAGCTAGACAGATCTCATTATAAAACTAAAGTTTACGCAGGAGGCCATTTTATCTATTCTGACGAGCCCGAAAGCATTGGCGGAACAGATGAAGGCATGACACCAGGTGCGTTGCTCTTGGCTAGCCTGGGCAGCTGTACAGCCATTACAGTTAGAATGTATGCAGATCGTAAACAATACAACCTTGATGGAATAAAAGTAGAACTGGCAATTTGTGATGAAAAGGACATGAATAAGGAAACTACCATCACCAGAAAAATTGAACTGATTGGTACGTTAACAGACGAAGAGCGTCAGCGTTTGATGCAGATTGCAGATAAATGCCCTATTCATAAAATCCTGAGCAATCCTATAAAAATTGAAACACACTAATTTTTTATAACGTTACTATATAGAATTTAGTACTATCTATACATTAATTAGTACAGTAAAGAAATAGTTAAGCTGCAAATTGTGCTTTTACTTTTTTAACTAAACTATCAATATCAAATGGCTTCGAAAGGAAGTCATTTGGTGAATCAGGTAATTTTAAAACACTCTGAAGATTGTGGCTTGCAGAGATCATAACAACCGGAATACTTTTAAATAAAGAGTGGTTTTTTATGGCTTTACAAATATCTCTGCCATCTATTCCGCCTAGCATTACGTCTAACAATATCAGATCAGGTCTCATTGATGAGATTACGTTTAATACATTTCTCCCACTAGTTAAAGTAGAAACTTCAAAACCTTCACTTTCCAATACAATCTTAATAATTTCAACTATATCGCTATCGTCGTCAACTGCTAGTATCTTTCTTGACATTACATTAACTATTTTTAGTTAATTACAAGCTATTTATATGCCATACTTTTCATTCTTATTAATTAACTGTTAAAAGAGTGATATGGGACACTTTTTGTTGGGACTTATTTATATCAACAAAATTTTTCACTAAATACCAATAGTTTTATTTATTACTAATTTTTTTAGCATATTTACACTTTATAAAAGTTCATAAAAAATCATGCTTTACGCTGTAGTAGATATAGAAACAACTGGAGGTTTTGCCTCAGGAAATGGAATCACCGAGATTTCAATTCTTATTCATGATGGCGTTTCTGTGGTAGATACTTTTGAAACGCTAATTAATCCCGCGCAGGAGATTCCTGAATACATTCAGGCATTAACCGGTATCAGTAATGAGATGGTGATGGATGCTCCTTTATTTGAGGATATAGCGGAAAAAATATATGAACTACTGCACGATAAAACATTTGTAGCACATAATGTAAATTTCGATTATTCTTTTGTTAAACACCAGCTATCACTTGCAGGTTATGAACTACTATGCAATAAACTTTGTACCGTAAGGCTTAGCCGTAAATTGTTGCCTGGGCACCGCTCCTATAGTCTGGGTAAATTATGTAGTGCTTTAGGAATTGAGCTAAACAACAGACACCGTGCGGGTGGAGATGCTGCCGCTACCGCAATTTTACTGGGTATACTGTTAGAAGCTGATTCAGAAGGTATCATCAAGCAATCACTTAGTAAAATTTCAAAAGAGCAGGCCTTACCCCCTAATTTACCCAAATCAGAAGTAGATAAACTGCCATTGAGTCCTGGCGTGTACTATTTTAAAGATCAAAAAGGAAAAGTTATATATATTGGAAAAGCTAAAAGCTTAAAAAAAAGGGTTTGTTCTCATTTTACAGGTAATAGCATTACCAAACAGCGTCAGAATTTCCTCAAGGACATCTACAGTGTTGACTTTGAGATTTGCGGTACAGAACTGATGGCTTTTATACTTGAGGCTTCTGAGATCAAAAAGTTATGGCCAGAAAATAACAGGGCATTAAAGCGTTTTGAGCAGAAATATAGCTTATTTGCTTTCGAGGATCAGAAGGGATATATAAGATTAGGTATCGATAAGTTTAAAAAGAATACGCCTGTTTTATACAGTTTCAATACCATTTTAGAAGGTCATAATCTCTTAAAAGCATTAATAAAAGAGCATTTATTGTGCGAAAAACTATGTTTTATTCAGAAAAACAGGCAATGTTGCACCGCTCATGAAGAGGGCAAATGCGCAGGTGCTTGTTTAGGTAAAGAGTCCGCAGCGGCTTATAATGTGCGGGTTAAATATGCAATAGATGATTTGAAGTTGATGTTACCCACTTTTGCAGTTATTGATAAAGGCAGAACAGAAGATGAGCAAAGCTGTCTGCTTGTAGAACAAGGGAAGTTTTATGGGATGGGATACATTTCCCACCATACTGATATTAACGAACCTGAGCAGCTTAAATCGGCATTACAGCCATATCCATCTAATGATTACATACTCCATATGATAATGTCTCATACCGAGCAGTTCCCTCAAAAGAAAATAGCCATTTAAGCTACCGGCTTTTCTTTTTATATTGATATGATTTATAATTTTTGGGAAGCCCATGAATACACATAGCCTTCCCAAAAATGTTATTTCTTTGTAAAACGCATTAAAGCAAGATCACCTTGCGATAAAGTCAAAACGTTGTCCTTCACTTCGTAGCTATCTACTTTTTTAAGCATATCTAAAAAGCGTTTTTCTCCTTCGCCTTCGCAAAATCTCATTGTCATAGCACCTGGTTCAGAAACACTTAATTTATTTCCACTAATGGTTACTTTGCTACCAAATACATTACAGCTTGTATTACCATTCATTTCGCCTGCAACTTTACCAAAACTAATACTTGGTTTTGTATCAGGGTACAAACCATTAAAGGCTATTCTTACTCCAGTAATGTAGTTTAGTTCCCAAGAACCCGTCAGCTGAGCAGCTGACTTATCCGCTGATGTTTTTTCTGTATTTTTTTTCATCATGTTACAAGATGACAATGCTCCTAAAGAGGAAAGCGCAATTAGCGCAATAAAGATTGGCTTATTCATAAAGCTAGAATTGAATGTTTTTTATGTGTAGTTAGTAATTCCATAAATTAATATGGTTAAGCGCAAAAGTATACATTGAATTTAACGATTTTAAATTAAATTCAAGAAAATTTAAACGCTTAAACATTAAGTATTTTACTACGAAATAAACCGCTAACCACCATTACTTTACCAGCCCTATCTTAAAACTTGTAGCTATAACCAATTCTAAAAACCTGCGTTTCAAAATAGTCTGTACTGATCAATTTAAATCCATTACCGGCTATTTCTCTTGTAGGATTTAAGGTGTTAAACAAATCTGTACCATTCAAAAACAGCTCTCCTCTCCCATTTTGGATTTGTTTCTTTGCCCCCATATCTACCGAAAACCTTGATCCAATCTTTCCCTGAGGAATAATATCAGGTGCCAAATAAATGGCCGAGACCTGCAATTCTGTCTTTTTAGGTAATTTGAATATTCCGTTTAATTTTGAATTCCACGAAGTAATACTTTCCTTTCCCATAGTATACACCGTCGGAACTGGATATTTGTTGCTTACCGTAAATTCATCGATGGTATTTTTGTACAAAGCAGCACTGGCATTAAAAGAAATCCATGGAGCAAGCTCTTGATTGTAAGTCACCTCAGCACCAGTATTACGACTTTTACCTGCATTTTGAAAGATATTATAAATCAGTGTACTTCCCGGAACTACAGTGGCAATCCTGGTAATAGTGGCATTTATCATTTTATGGTAAACAGCAGAATAAACACTTCCTTTACTCCAGGTTAACCTATAGCCTGTTTCTATATTTCTGGTAAATTGAGGTCGCAGTGTTGGATTACCGACTTTAATTACCTCAGGTTCATCATACTTTGGAAATATTCGTATGTCCACTTCATTTGGCCTATCAACTCTTTCATTATAAAACACAGAAACTTTGTTTCTCTCATTAAGTTTATAAGCCAAGCGAAGGTTTGGAAACGGACGTGTATAATCATAGCCATCGCTTTTATAGGTATTATGATTAGGATTCACATCATAGTTTACCTTTACATACTCAAGTCTTAAACCTGCCTCCAACTCAAAGCTATTGTTCTCAAAAACATAGTTACCATATACTGCAGGAATAGTTTCCTTGTAATCAGCCCAACCACCGGCATTAACATCCAAAGGAGAGTTAAGTCCAGGAAAAAACTGCATATTGGTGGGTATTGTTCTTCTTCTGAATTTTACACCACCTTCCAATCTACCATGCTTTAATGGCTTAACGTAATCAAGGTTTAGATCAGCCACATGCTCATCAGAAAGCAGCTTAAATGAGTCCTCTCCTGTAAATGTGGGCATAATATTGGTGAAAAAATATTTCTCATCTTCCCTGTGAAAAGTGTAGTTGAAACTAACATTCAGTAAATGGCCTGGTTGCTTAAATTTATGCTGAAAAAGTGCCGCTCCCGTGGCTGTATATTTAACCTCATCTTCCAGAAACTGCCACAAACGACTGCGCTCAGTAAAGTCTTTATTAAAATACGGGATATCACCTCTGTCAAGAATCTTTTCTCTGTTGAGATAGGCTGAAACTGTAAAGGTGTTCTGATCATCTGGATTCCAGTCCATCCCAGTTTTTACGGTTGAAAATGTTGTTGTTCTATTCCGTTTTACCTGCTGATTGATTACCGTTCCATCATCATAAATTCTTTGGGCAAAATCATTCCTGTTTAGCGTTTGGGTATACAACCAATCGGCTTGCAGAAATGTGTTTACTTTGTTTTTTCTGTAGTTAAGTGATAAGGATGGATTTAATTTAGGGGTTGCCTGATATTGCGGCCTTATAGTTGGCAGGTTCTCTTTTCTAATCCATAGTGCACCGAGTCCGCTTGTTAGACCAATTTTACCGTTTAGCCCCTCCTGTCTGTTCTTTTTATAAATGATGTTAATGATACCCGAATTGCCGTTTGCATCAAATTTAGCCGAAGGATTATTGATGATCTCTATACGCTCTATTGCTGATGAAGGGATATTATCTAATCCGCTCTGACTACCAAATCCGGTAACAGCATTCTGTTTCCCATCAATCAGAACGGCTACTTTATCGTTACCGCGAAGCTGAACTTTACCATCCTGAATGGTAACTCCTGGCAAATTTTGCATAGCCTGTAATACCGAACCTCCTGTTTGAGTTGCATTATTGGCCAGTGTAAAGGTTTTCTTATCCATTTTATCGGAAACCCCATCTTTGGCAGTAGTGCCAACAACTGTGATTTCGTTCAACATCTTGCTATCTTCCTGAAGTTCAAAATGTCCCAAGTCCAGAAATGCACTCAATGTCCCTATACTAAACGGTTGCTTTATCGTTTTAAAGCCAAGCATCGAAATCTCTATAATGTAATTGCCATTTTTTACATTGGCTAATGTAAACCTGCCCTCATCATTGGTTACCGTCCCGACAACGAAACTGCTGTCAATTGGTATTTTTAGTACAATGTTTGTGTAAGGCAGAGCACCTTTTTTAATGTCCCTCACTATTCCTGAAACGGTAACAGTGGAATTACTTTGCGCAGCAACAAATAGTGGCAGCATAAAAAGAAGAATGGAGATAAGTCTGTGCATAAGAATCGTTTTGCACCAAAGTTGCCTATCAAATTGGGAGAAAATTTGAAGATGAACTAACTATCTGCCTTTAAGTATTCCTGCGAGATTTTAGTTTGAAAAATATCCCCCATAGTTACAGCCCGCTTATAGTTTTTACCACTCATCCCGATTATTTTTTGTAGAATCTGATTGCGAAATTTCCTAAACCTTGGAAAAAGGTAGTACATTCTTATTTTAGAAATATGAAGTCTGTTGCATGTTTCTTCATCTATTAAAAACCTAACGTAACAAGAATGCAGGTACTTAAGGAAATTCTTTTGATAAGCCTTTTTAAAAATATTTGATGCAAAAGCTTCATTTTCCAAAGCCTGAGCCAACATTACTGAATCCTCATCTGCTGAGACCTGCCCATCAGTCCATAAATAAAATAATTCAGTTGCTTCTTTTTTGTTATTAGGCAAATGTTTTTCAGGAATCCCAAGCAAATGACCAACGTATTTCCAAAGGTGAAAAACCCCTAGCTCTTCTTTTTCAGAAATATGCATTCCCAGCTTGTGCAAACCATGAAGATAAAACAAGCTAAACCCGATATTGGTAGCAACCATATCGCCGAAATTAATGGGCTCACCCCATTTTTCATGATCCCAGTCTGCATATTTTTCCTTTATCATCAACCGAGAGAAGGAGTGCATCATTCTTGTACGCGCAATATATTGATATCCTAGTGCATTAATTTCCAAAGCATTATTGCGTGTTACATGAATCCAAAAATCAAGTGTATCGGTGATTCTTTTTGCAGGACCTTTCTTAAGTGCTCCAGTATAAATAAGTGCTTTGTTCAAATATGCGTAATCATATCCACTCATCAGGCTATAATCCCTTAAAGAAATAAGTGCGTTGGTACCACTCCTCATACATAAATTACAACCCATCTGTATTAGTTCATCATCTACCCAGGCTGGCTTTTGCTGCATGGTTAAAAACATACTTTTTATGTTTTCTGGCAAATCGTCATTTTCGGAGATTATAGTTTTAGATAACTGAGTAACATAAGCGTATGCTTCTCCAAAATTTCTGTCTTTAAATATCTCCTGAACAGCTTCATCTCCCTGTACATCATATTCTTTGGCTAACAGTGTAAAAACATTAGCGTTATCCAGACTAATCTGAGCTCCAGACCACTCCACTAACTGATTTCCGCTTCCTTCCTCCCAAAATCTTTTTAAGTATAAATCCATAGACATACAGTTGATTAGTTTAGCCAATATACTTTAAAACTGTATATAATATTTCTCATTTATTCATTTAATTATCCATGTAAAAACAATTTGTTTCCATCATTGTTCTCATATAACTTTTGGTATGCTATTATTCTTTAAGTAAAGCAGTTAGGCATACCTCTTAAACTTAAAACCAAAATAAAAAACCGTATGAAAAATCTGACAATGAAAACAACTGCGTTTTTGGTTGCCCTCGTTATGATGGCAGCTACATTTACTGGTTGCAAAAGTGGCCCCAAAGATGATGCTATAAAAGCTGCCGTCGAGACTGCATTGCTTGCAAATCCGCACATCGCGGGTGCCGCAGTGGTAGTTGAAAAAGGAGTAGCAACATTATCTGGGCAAGTTCCTGATGATGCAACCAAAGCCGACATTGACAAAACTGTTGCCGCCATTCCAGGTGTTAAATCTGTAGTAAATAACATTGCAGTTGTTGCCGATACGCCAAGTGTTGCGGTAGCTGCTACAGACATGCTTACCAATGCGGTTAAAGATGCTACTAAGGACTTCCCTACTGTAACTGCAACTGTTAATGATGGTGTGATTACCTTAAAAGGTGAAATTCAAAAAACAAATCTCCAAAAGTTGATGATGGCTTTGAATGCACTAAAACCTAAAAAAATCGACAATTCTCAACTGGTTATTAAATAGTTAAAGGAGAAACACAACATGGCTTTACAAGAAAAATATAAAGAATTAATAGATACTGCCACTGCACAGGGAGTAAATAACTTAAATGTACGTGAACAGGAAGGTGTACTATACATTGATGGCGACGCAAGTGGCTCCATAAAACAACAACTCTGGGATACTTACGAACGCCTCGACCCTAACTATTCCTCGGGCGATTTGGTAATGAATATCAATAGCATAGCCGGTGTTACCGAAGGTTCTAAATTAAAGGTAACCACCAACAGCTCTAATTTAAATATCCGCAGCGGGCCAAGTACCGATGCTGATATTGTGGGCAAAGCTGCCAGGCACGAAGTAGTTACATTGGTAAGCAAAGCAAACGACCAATGGTGGGAAATTAAAACAGACGATGGTGAAGCAGGATATTCTTATACTCAGTATCTTACTCCTCTATAACCAAACTCTTTGTTGAGAATAAGCGATACCGTTAATGGAACTTAGTTCCATTAACGGTAAATGTCTCTCATTTTAAAGTTAAACTGAGTCATAATCTGGCGGGTAAGCTCATGATATAAATCATTATAATCCGGTCTGTTATTATAACTACCACGAACAATATCCCAATCCTTTGCACTCAAAGCTCTCGAATCACCGGTGTATTTACCGGTAATACTCTGCCAGGTGTATTCTGCAGGAATCCTGTCAGATGCAATCAGCTTTCTTGATTCCGCATCCGTAATTCTATAGTACATACTCGCCCTCGAGTTGATAATCCTCCTTACGGCATTTATAGTGGCTGTAACAGTAATTGTACTTACGCTACCATTTGCTTTGTCGCTTTTAACAGGAATCTTTTTTGATACACGGTATGAGTAATTATTGGTAGCAAGGTTACTGAACCAGATGTCATTCATAGAAATCTCCAGGTACTGATCAATTCTTCGGCCTTGCCCTTCGCTTCCACTGTAAAATTCATAATAGTTGGAGTTGCCTATTGAATTAAGATTCCAGAGAATATCTCTTTCAAAAAAGGCTCCGTCAATTGAATAATAACCAAAACGCTGATCTAACTTGGTAACCAACACATTGGTTACAGCCGCTTCTTCAGCTTCCTGCTTCTTCTCGATTACATCCTTATAACCTGGCACATAATTGTCTGCAAGTTTTAAATTGTTATAAGCCTTACGAGCACTTACCCTATCGTTACGGTTTAATAGTGCAACTCCCCAATTGTAGTGTGTTTCGGCAGCATTTAAAGCTGCCTGATTTAATTCACGGTCATAATTTTGAGGACTAAAACCATTTATTTTTACATCTGAATTTGCGAAAGCATCATACATATTTTGCAAAGACAGATATCCATTATAAATCTCAGCAAGCTGTTCAGATTTTTTACCCTTACCGCCTTTTGCTAAAAGGATATCTTGTTCAAATTTAGCTGAGGCCTCTTTATAGGCATCCGGTAGAATTTTTAACGCATCAGCATTTGATGGATTCTTTTTAAGATCGCCAATGGCAGCGTAATAGGCTTTGTCGTACTCTCCTTTTTCATACAGTTTCTGAGTAGAAACGCAGGATAAAAGAAACAACAAGAGCAAACTCAATTTAGATAAGTTTTTCATAAGGATGCGAATTTATCAATACTCAATTTACGAGAATTCTTTCGGAAATATGAATTTGATTAAACTGTGTTAAGTAAGCTTATGCCATATCGAAATTAAACATATCCTTTTCCGAATAGAATCCCTTCTTACCTTGTACCCACTCTGCGGCTAGTACAGTACCAAGGGCAAAGCCATCTCGGTTAAGCGCTGTATGTTTAAATTCTATACAATCGACCTCGCTGGCATATTGTATAGTGTGTGTTCCCGGAACATCTTCTATGCGTTTAGATGCGATCAGTAACTGATTGTTTTGTATTGTTTTATCCGAAACATCTATTTGCTCAACATTCAAGGTATTTACCCATTCTTGTTTGTTGTTCAATCCTTCAATAATCCCTTCGGCAATAGTTATTGCTGTGCCACTTGGCGAATCCATCTTACGCGTATGATGAATTTCCTCTGTATGCACTTTGTAATTCGGGTAGTTGTTCATCAGCTTAGCTAACAGCCTATTCGCATGAAAGAACACATTTACCCCAATACTAAAGTTAGAAGCGTACAGCAGTGTATTCCCCGTTTCCTTACATTGCTTTTCAATTGCCTGTAAATGTTCGTACCATCCGGTAGTTCCAACAATAATTGGCACCTTAGCCTTAAAACACTCATGAATGTGGTGTAATACTACATCAGGCGTGCTAAATTCTATCACTACATCGGCTTTTTTAAGTGCCTCCGTTGTTAATTCATTCTGATTACTGCTGCCAATCTTCAGAATGATCTCGTGGTTACGGTTCTCTGCTACTTTCTCAATAATACGGCCCATTTTACCGTAGCCTAGTATTGCAATTTTCATTTCAGGATAGGGCTCTATTTATCAGATACCAGTTTACGAGGACGTTTGCTTTTAAACGACTGCTCCTCAGCGCGTGGTGCACTGTTACCTTCTTCAGAGTGAAATCTGTTTCCCTTAAAAGTTCTAGGTTTTTCGGCTCTGTCTTCGTCTGCTTTTTTAACAGTGATTTTTCTACCTTTTATAACCTTTCCGTTTAGTGCAGCTATAGCCCTTTCCGCTCCTGCCTCATCTACCATTTCAATAAACCCAAAGCCTTTATGCTTGTGTGTAAATTTATCGGTAATCAATTCAATACTATGAACCAAACCCTGGATGCTGAACATTTCTATAAGTTCAGAATCTTGAATATCCAGTGGATAGCCCACCACAAATAACTTAACCATTAATTTTATTTAAGGCTTCAAATTTACGTTTAATAATTCAATAAAGAAACCCCTTGGATTAGGGGTTTCTTTATTATAAAATACGAAAGGGTGGTAATTTATTAATCTTCTAACACACCGAATTTACCCATATTAAAATCAGTAATTGCCTGATGGATTTCTTCTTCTGTATTCATTACAAAAGGGCCATAGCTTACAATTGGCTCATTAAGTGGCTCACCACTTAACAATAAAACCACGCTTTTCTGATTTGCTTTTATATTTATTTCCTCGCCTTCATTTGCAAACAATACAAAATTGTGTTCTGTTGCTATCTCTCCATTCACCTCTACACTTCCGTTTACAACCAATAAAGCTGTATTGTGTCCGGCTGAGATTGAAGTATTTATTTCAGCCCCCTCGTTCAATTTAAGGTCTATTAAATTTACCGGACTATAGGTTTCTGCAGGACCAGCCGTACCATTAAACGTTCCGGCTATCACATTTACTTCACCGGCACCATCAGCTAATTCAATTTTACCCATTCCGGCAGCAGTTAATTCCTGATAATGTGGGGTTACTGATTTATGCTTTTTAGGTAAGTTTACCCATAATTGCACCATTTCAAACGGCCCTCCTTTTTTAGAGAATGCTTCTTCGTGGTATTCTTTGTGCAAAATCCCATCACCGGCAGTCATCCATTGTACATCGCCAGAATTAATTATACCATGGCTACCGGTACTGTCATGATGCGCAACTGAACCTTTGTAAGCAATGGTTACAGTTTCGAAACCTTTATGTGGGTGAACTCCAACACCGCGAAGATGATTTGAAGGACCGAAATCATATTCAGGATTAAAGTCCAATAGTAAAAACGGACTTATTCTCTCCTGAGGAATACCTGCTCCGGGAATGTAATTAAACACTCTAAATCCGTCACCAACCATGTGTGGTTTACCAGAATTTGTCACAATTTTTTCAATTAACTTTTTCATGTTTTTTCTCCTTTTTGGTAACATTAAAACAACCTTTCCTGTTTCATTTAAGCTTGTTAAACTTGCCAATAGTTAGTTGTTTTAATTATTGTACCACAAAGGTATTCATGTTTTACCACCCCGATATTGATGTAGGATAAGAAGTGTTACCTTATTTTTTTGGAACCAGCTTTAATAATGTACCCGGGCCTTCGGTAATTGCATAAATAAAACCATCAGGACTTTCAGCAACGTATCTGAAACGTCCTTTACCTTGCAGCATTCTATCTTCTGATACATAGTTAGTACCATCAAGCACCACTCTGTTTAGGTGAGTAAACGCAAGTGCGCCTATCAATAAATTGCCTTTCCACTCAGGATATTTGCTACTGGTAACGATAGTCATACCGCATGGACCAATAGATGGAACCCAATAGTGTTTAGGATTTTCTATCCCGGGAAGTTCTTTATTTGGAGTTAATACTGTGCCATCATAGTTAATGCCATATGAAGTTTTTGGCCATCCATAGTTTTTGCCTTTTTCAATGAGGTTAAGTTCATCTCCCCCTTTAGGGCCATGTTCAACTTCCCAAATATGGTTGGTTGCTGCATCATAAACCATACCCTGTGGGTTACGGTGGCCATAAGTCCAGATAGAACCATGAGCATCACCTTGTCCAACAAAAGGGTTATCTGTAGGTACACGACCATCGTCAAATAATCTGTGCACTTTACCATGGTCGTTATTTAATTCCTGAACTTTTGGTTGAGTACCTCTTTCGCCAACACTTACAAACAGGTATTTATCTTTATCAAATACAACTCTGCTACCGAAGTGAAAATCAGCTTTCAAAGCTGGCTTAGCTTCAAATATGTCTTCTTTGTCTACAATTTCATTTCCCTTTAATTTAAAGCGCACTACTGCGGTTGTTGCAAGATCACCTACCGGTTTAGAAAAAGTGATGTAGATCCAACCGTTCTTTTTATAATCAGGGTGCAATTTAATGTCCATAAGACCACCTTGCCCATTACTAAATACAGCCGGAACTCCGGTAAGCTTAACACCTGTATACTTATCGTTTTTGAAAACTAAAATTTCACCACTACGTTCTGTTACCAACAAGCGGCCATCTGGCAACCATGCCATTCCCCATGGATTTTTCAATCCGTCATAGATTTTTACCGGTGTTATTTTAGCATCTCCAGGGCTGGAAGCGCTTTTATTGGCATCCTGAGCTAAAGCTGAAAAGCCTATAAAACCAGATAAGAGTAGTAAAAGTAGATTCTTTTTTTTCATAACAAAATTCATGTGTTTAGATTTCAAATTACGTGTACAACCAAGTAAAATTGAATGTACAACGAAAGCTAAATATACAGAAAAGTTGTTTACGCTAAAGATTGGAGCCTGCCAATTAAAACTTATATCCAAAACTCGCTGCAAAATTTGCTGGTTTTTGAGGATTGACAGACCAATAACCAATGTAATACTCCTGATTGGTTAAATTGTTCATGTTAAAAGTAAACCTGTACTTGCTCGAATTGTAAAACAGACTTGCATTAAGCAATGTATAGCTCGGAAGATAAAAGTTGCCCGTTACACTATTGTCAATTACTTTATATTCTCCTGCATAGTTCCCTCCTATTCCGAAACCAAAATCCTTTAACTTTCCGTCCATAAACTTATAAGTTGCCCATAAGTTAGCCAGATCCTGAGGACCTTGCCCACCCGGACTTCTACCTACTTCATTATAAAAATCCGAAGGATTTTCCTTGTTTCCTTCAAGCACCTGTATTTTGGTATGACTAACACCGGCAATCAAATTTAAGCCTGGAAAAGGATTTGCATTTAAATCTATTTCAAAACCTTTGCTTCCTGTCTTTCCACCCTGAACAGCAGTAATTTCGGTATTGTAAACCCTATTGGCTACTTTAATATCATACACAGAAATTGTAGCAAACAGCTTATCCGAGAACAAATTGGTTTTAACTCCAAACTCCCATTGGTTGGCACGCTCTGGTTTAAATGATTTCACGCCCAAACTAACTTTATTACCATCAAATACTTCCTGAGGGGCAACATTAAAAAACGCATTCATATAATTTGCAAAAAGAGACACTTTATCTAAAATCGGCTGATAAACCAAACCGAATTTAGGAGACATTACCAACTGATGATAATCATCCTTAGGATCGCTAATGGCACCTTTAGAATCAAAATAATCTAACCTTAAGCTGGCCATTGCCATCAATCCTGAGGTCAGATTAATTACGTTAGAAGCATAAGCGCTGTAAGAACTGTTCTTAATGTTAGCGCTGCTACCGCCTGCTCCGGCTATAGCATTGTCAACCAAAGCCTGACTCAAAAACACAGGGTCAATCGCTTTTCCGTCCTTATCAACCGCTACCTCACTATTTTGAGGCGTTACTTGTCTAACCATTGCCCAACCAGACCCATGACTAATTACATTGCGACTAAAATAATCCAGGCCAACCAAAACACGATTCCTAAGCCCTCCAATTTTAAAATCTCCATTAAAATTCTGCTGAATATTTGTTGTATTTGTAGTTTGTTGCTCTTTATGAAACCACTGATCGAAATAATTATCTCTATTTGCGCCACCAGATGCATCATCCCAGATGTAAGTATAATAGCCATCAGATTTCACATTCCCTCTTGAAATTACAGTTTGCGAAGTCCATTGGTCTGACAGCTTATATAACATCTGCGCTTGCAAATTATATCTTGGATTTTTTATCGTTAAATCGTTACTTGTAAAGGAAAGGTTCCTATTCAAATTCAATTCCTTTAAGTTCTTAAAAATGAGCGGTGCATCACGGTTAGAGTTAAAAAATACTGGAGGTACAGCCCTTTCTTCTTCAAGTATTTCAGTCATCACATGAAAAGATAAACGGTCATTTACCTCATAAGATAAGGAAGGAGCTATGTAAAATGACTTTTTAAACCCTGCATCCTGAAAGCTATTTTCAGAATGATAGGCAGTGTTAACACGCATTGCAATCTTTTCCGTTTTGCTTAACGGTGTATTGATATCGGCAGTTATCCTGTTCAAGCCAAAACTTCCCAGATTATAAACTATTTCACCACCAAAAGTATCATAAGGCTTTTTTGTAATGGTGTTAATGATACCACCGTAGCCATAAAAGCTACTGCCAAACAAAGTTCCTGAAGGACCTTTCATTACCTGAATTTCTTCTACACCTGCCGGATCCAGGTTGCCACTAGTTAGGCCGGGTAATCCATTAATTAAACTAGGTTGTGCTTCAAAACCCCGCAAGGCAAAGTAAGAGGCACCATCACCAGCCCTACCTGTAGATTCCCATGTTCTGGATATTCCTGGTACATTTCTTAAAGCATCGTCGTAATTGGTAATACCTTGTTGTTTTAAGATCTCTAAAGGAACAGAGCTGTATACCTGTGAATTTTCCAGATTCTTTAAAGGCATTTTAGCCACTGCAGAAGTTACCTTATTTGAATTTCGTGAGGATATGATTACTTCTTGCAACTGATCTGAGTTTTCCTTTAAAACGAAATCAGCTGATGTGGTTTCGCCTGATTTCACTTCAACAGTCTGCTCCTGCTTTTCGAGGCCAATGAAGGTTGCTACCAAAGTATATTGCCCGATTTTTATGTTTTTGAGTTCATAACTTCCTTTTTTATCCGTTAAGGCTGTTTTTCCGGTTCCCTTAATGTTAATTGTTACAAAATCGGCAGGTTTTCCGTCAGATGTATGTACCGAACCGTTAATGTTTCCTGTTTGCGCAAATGAATTTATAGCGAATAAGAATAAAATAACACAAGTAGTAATGCTTTTTATCATAGTTTGTTGATTTAAATTTCGACAAACCTACTATTTATATCAATTCTAAACAACACTATTTAAAATTAATCTAAATAAATGATAGGTACCCAATACTATGATTCTTAATAAGATGAGGGCTAGCCCATCTTATTACTGAAGCTCCATCTTAAAACATTGCCCTTCAGTAATAGTTATAGGAGTTGACTCCCACTTGTACTTACTACATGATGCAGTAAACGTATAATTTCCTGCAGGCAGACTAAAGTTTGCAGCACCACTGGTACCACAAGCTGGTGAAGCATTAAAATACTTATTGATCACTCCCGACTGGTTATTAATAGTTACAGTTATACTTCCACACCCAAGATCCGTCTTTGTCCAGAAAATTATGTTTCCTTTACCTCCGGTGCTGCCACCACCACCTCCAGATACAGTAGCGCATTTACCAACAGATTTTAAATCAAATCCGTACCATTGTTTAGTGGATTGCTTAAAGCTTAGTAGTGCAATTTGAGGATCAATTGACCCCTCCAGACTTTCATGGGCAATGTAAATAGTTCCTACGTTTGAAAGCAGGAGATCTCCGTTACTTTTAACCATAGCCCCCCATTTGATTCGTTGAGTAGAACCAGGTGAAAGTCCGCTAGGCTTGTAAGTAATCAAACCTTTTCCATCAGAGTTATACTGTACGCAAAAGTCAAAATCTTTAGAATCCCAACATCCAATGAGTTCAGGTATTTTGGTAGTTGTAACTGTTGATTTTCCTGCAGCAGATATGCACTGGTAAGGCATCTCTAAGGATTCGCCGCAAGTTAATACCTTGTCCTCTTCAGAGTTAGCAGCATCATCCTTTTCACATCCACCTATTAAGAGCAAAAAAAACACAAGAACTAGAGTACGTTTAATACTAAAAGTATTAATGATAAGATTTTTCATTACAGAGCGAGTTAAGATTTGACTAAACCAAAGATAGATTAGCCCCCACCCGCAATCAATACCCATAAATAGGTATATTAATAAATAAGGCGAATGGAAAACACCATTCGCCTTATTTATTAATTTAGCAACCTGTTAAATTAATAACCTGTATTATTTGGCAACAAATTAGGATTAACATTAATTTCTTGCAGAGGTACAGGGAAAAGCAATTGTTTCTCAGCGAATGTAGCTCCAAAAACAGTTTTATGACCAACAAAATTATCCCAGTTCCCAGTTACATCGTTATGTACTTTTCTAGTTCTAATCATGTCAAACCACATTTTGTTTTCAAAACAAAGTTCGTAATACCGCTGTAGCCATACCTCTTCCTCAAATGCAGTTTGACCTAAAGCACCTATAGGGCCAAGTTTTGCTCTGCCTCTAATGGCGTTTACATACCCAACGGCTTTAGAATTTGGGGCTCCTTCGGCTCTATTAGAAGCTTCAGCATACATCAGTTGTACATCCGGCAAGCGATATAGCGTAAAATTCAGATCTGATTTTACTGTATTCACTACGGCTACCGAGTCAAACCACTTATAAATGTAGGCCTGTCTAAAAGTAACCTTAGCTCCGGTTTTTATACTAGGATAACTCGTATAAAAAAACTGTCTCTCTGCAGCTCTTTTATCCCCCGCAGCAAATGAAGCAACAAACTGAGGTGTAGGATAAACAGATCCATATTCATCAGAATATTTAGAGATACCCGAAAAGTTAGGAATAGTTAATGGCGTAAGTGGATTTATTGAAGGAACAGTTGCAGCATATTGTACCTGAAAAATAAATTCTCCTAAATTTTTATTAGCAGGCTTATTCATATCTGTATATTCCGGAAACAAGTTATAGCCACCTTTTTCTACTACATCAAGAGATCGCTTAGCCGATTCCGCATAATATTGATTTCCACCGTTTATGGCTGCACCGGCATAAGTTAAATACACATCGGCTAAAATTGATTTTACAGCCCCCATAGACACCTGTCCGTTAGTGTTTTTCCAGTCAAGTGTCGATTTTTCAGCTTCTAATAGGTCAGGAATAATGATACTATCATATATTTCCTTTGCCGATGTACGCGGAACATTCAAGTTAAGATCCTTAGGAGTTTCTGTTACTTTTGGAACAGCACCGTACATACGCACCAAATAGAAGTAATACAACGCCCTTAAGGTATGTACTTCGGCCAGCATATTGGTTTTTTCTGCATCAGTAAGACCAGCAGCATTAATGGCAGGTATCTTTTCCAAACCCAGGTTACATGCCCCAACACCAAGATAAAGCTGTCTCCACCAGGTATCAAAATAGAATGATGTAGAATTATAGGACAGATTAGAAAAATTAACGAAACCAGTTTGTCCCAAATCGCTATTTGCTTTACCAGTCACAAATTCCATCAGATTCCATGTATTACCACCATAAGATGAGGGCTGTCCTGACAAAAGTCCTTGCAAGTTTTGGTAACCGGCGTTTGCAAATGCTCTGGCTACTTTTTCACTAGAAAGGTCAGATTCTGGTGTTAGAAAATAGGTCGGCTTTTCTTCCAAAAACTTTTTGCATGAGCATGTAAGCAATATACAAGCTACCAATATTATATTTTTTATCGTTTTCATATGAGTAAATTTTAAAATGATGCCTGTAAGCCAAAATTCCATACACGTGGACGAGGATTAGAAAAGAAGTCCAAATTTTGAGAGAATGCTGTATTAGCACCATAACCAGAATTAAACGTATCAACCTCAGGATCATAACCTGTATACTTAGTTATGATAAACAGATTCTGAACACTTGCATAAATCCGTAGGCGGCTTAGATGTAATTTACTTATTGCAGTTTGCGGTAAACTGTAACCTAACATAAAGTTCTGACCACGAATAAATGAACCATCCTCTACCCACCATGTGTCAAAATGAGAATCTTGTGCAAATCTGTAATTACGAACCTGAGAAATGTGCGTGTTTTGATTTGTTGGAGTCCATGCATTTAACACTGTTGCAAGACTATTTGAAAGTGTTTGCCTGTCCTCAACCGAATGCTTAAAGTTAGCAGCAGTATTTACGCCCTGAACAAAACGGATATCAAATGCAAAATCCCAGCTCTTATACCTAAAATTACTACTAAAATTCCCAGTCCATTTTGGATAGGCCTGCCCAATAACACTGTAATAGTTACTACCATCCGGATTGTAGATGTATTTTCTATCGCCTGGTTTTAAATTGTGTTTGGCTGCTTCAGCGCTTTCAGAATCACTATAAGTTCCCAGGCGTGTCATTCCATAAAATGATCCGATAGGTTCACCAACTCTAATCACAAAATTATCACCAAGAAAGTTTGGTCCTGGAAAAATATCAGCATTACCATTATTCAGCTTCAACACTTTATTTTTATTGGCTGAAAACAAGAATGTTGTTGACCACTCAAAATCTTCATTCTTAACATTCACGGTATTCAGACTTAACTCAACTCCTGAATTTCGTACCGAACCCACGTTTTTATAAACGTTAGCAGTTACCTCACCAGCCGACCATGGGATTGGAGTTTGAAGCAAAAGATCTTTCGTTACCCTGTTGTAATAATCAAAAGTCAGGTTAATACGATCATTAAACATACCCATTTCCAATCCACCATCTACTTGCACAGATCTTTCCCATTTTAAATCGGAGTTACCAATATAACTAGGCAACAAAGTTGACTGAGCTGCACCATTTAAAACAACGGTATTGGTTTGAATTTGAGGAAGAGAACGTCCCTGCCCTATTTCCTGATTACCTGCAGTTCCATAACTGGCCCTTATTTTTAAATTAGAAATCGTTTTACTATCCTTTAAAAAATCTTCCTGCGAAACGCGCCATGCAGCACCTACAGATGGGAAGAAAGCATATTTATTATTCTTTCCAAATCTCGATGACCCATCATAACGGCCTGTTGCAGTGAACAAATACTTTTCGTCGATATTATAAGTTAAACGCCCGTAGAACGAAGCAAGGGATGACTTGTCGTCTTGAGATTCGTTGGCTGTTCTAACCGAACCTGCCTGTTGGTAATGCCATTGAAATATATCATCAATAAACGATTGTGTTTCGGAACGAACTCTCTCATAACCTGTTCTTTGAAATGAAACCCCAAGCAATGCAGTTAATTTTTGTCTGTCGTTTATCTGCTTGTTCCAGGTTAAATAATTTTCAGTTTGCCAGTAATAATTCATGTAAGCATTGATATTGGCTACACCTCCCTGATCTTGCGATAAATGCGGTAAATTTAATGACGAATAAAAGTTATTCTTTAATCCAGCCAAATTATAACCAAAATCAGTTTTAAAATCTAAATCTTTAGTAAGATGCAATACAGCATATACGTTTCCAAGCGCTTGTAGCGTATTGTTAATTGTATAACGCTCATTAGCAATATGAACTGGATTTGGAGCACCTTCTAATCCATCAATATCAAAATTTCCTGCCCATGTTCCATCCGGATATTTAACCGGAACAATTGGCACCTCTTCTGTTACCGCACGGGGAACATTTAAACTACCATTTCCGTCAGTTACCAAACGTTGTGCGCTTCTGATCAGGTTTATGTTTCCACCTACTTTAAGCCAGTCTTTAACATCATTATCCATTGTCATTTTTACTGAGTAACGTTTAAAAGCTGAGGTAGGTGCCAAACCGTTCTGATCCAAATAGCCTAAGGACAAACTGTACACAGATTTTTCACCACCTCCTTGTATATTTAGCTGATGATTCTGTGAAAAAGCGGGTTTGTAAGTTTCTTTTTCCCAGTTTGTATCATAGATAGGCTTATCATTAGTATCAAAAAGCAGTGGAAAATTAGCATGATTTAAAGCTTTAGGTGGAGCCCAAACTCCACCGGCCTGATCAAATTTTTGACCATTTGCGAATGACTCATTGTACACTTTCACAAATTCAGCCGAATTTAATGTGCGTAAATGCCTATAAAGCTCGCTTACGTTCATATTGTTTTCGTATGATACCGTAGCTTCCCCTTTTTTTCCACGTTTTGTGGTGATCATAATTACACCATTTGCACCTCTTGATCCATAAATAGCAGTAGATGAGGCATCTTTTAACACTTCCAATGAGGCCACATCCAGAGGGTTAATGGTGTTTGGATCTACCCCAACCACTCCATCAATTACGTACAGAGGATCTATATTTGAGTTAATTGAACCAATACCCCTTATCCTTACTTTTGCTGCAGCACCAGGAGCAGTACTATTAATACTAACCTCCACACCGGCAACCTTACCTTGCAAAGCTTGGGATACATTTGCAACGGGCTTATCCATTAGCTGCTCGCCTTTAACCGTAACCACAGCACCTGTAAGGTCAGATTTTTTTGCAGTACCATAACCAATTACCACAACTTCCTCTAAACCACTTGAGGATTCTACCAATTGGATATTGATGGTTTTTCGACTACCGACCTTAATTTCCTGAGTAGTATAACCAGTATAAGAAAATATCAAAATATCATTTTCTCCCTTTACCTCAATGGCATAATTTCCGCTTGCATCAGCAGAAGTGGCAATTTTGGTTCCTTTTACCTGAATGCTTACGCCGGGTAAGGAAGTATTATCTTTTGCGTCACTAACCTTGCCCATAATTTTGAGCTGAGCCATCGCATGAAAGGACAGCAAAGAGAATATGACCGAATAAAATATTCTTTTCATCATAACATTAGTTTTAAAGTGTTTAGTTTGTAGAATAGCCAGGAAACCTGGAATAGTAGATTAGCTAAAACAATTTAGTTATGGGGGCAAAAAATTGAAATCTACAAAGATTAACTTAGGCTCAAAATGATTTAAATAACAGCACAGCACACGCATAGTACAAAGATTTAGGTGTATAAAATCATTTACCCGGCTAGAAGGCCAGATAATACTTACTCGAGAAATGTTTTACCGTATTGACGATCGTCAGTTATTCACTTAAAGGCATAGAGCGCTTTAAGAATTCCATCGCCTTTGAGGGAATTGTAGGATTGCTATTATAAATAATTGATTTTCCTGAGAAGTTCTTTCTTCGTGGCTTAATATGTATGCACAAACTCATGTCAGGCAAAATAGGGAAGATTGCTCGTTTCATAATAGGGAGTTAATATTGAACAGTTATATTTGGTTACAACACAATTAACGGATTGATTACTTCGCTATAATTGTATCAACAATATAAAAAACATAATATTAAATTCCAAACATTTTAAAGATAAGCCAATTAGTTTTGGGATTGATCCCACTTAGACAATGTAGTTCAGCATTTTTTTAGGGCAAAAAAAAAGACGACGTCTGGAGCAACGTCGCCTTTAATTAAGAAATAAATTTCTCGTACCCTGGAAGGGATTCGAACCCCTGACCCACGGTTTAGAAAACCGTTGCTCTATCCAACTGAGCTACCAAGGCTTATCCCCTTAAGGAGCGCCAAAGATATAAAAACATACCAATAAGCGCAAATCTATTTTAATAATTTTCTAAAAAAACCTGTTCAAAAAAGTATAACTAAGATTACCAGATAGTTAAGAAATACCCAGAATTGGGGATTTTTCCCTAACGCCTATTTGATTCTTTTTGTTTTGCTTTATCAAGGAGGTAAAGCAGTATCATTTTATAAATTAATCAATACAACATGATGAAAAAAATTACGCTTTTTACCTTAATTGTCGCACTCTTCACAATTACGGGCTGTAAAAAAGACAAAGAAAATGGAAAAGAAAACTCAAATACCATTGTTGGTAAATGGATATCTTCCAGCATTTGGGAAATTACTTATAAAAATGGGAAAGAAATTAACCGGGATGATGATACACAGGATAACCTGATGGTTGAATTTAAATCTGATGGTACCGGAGTTAGTCAAATAGATGGTGAAAGCAGCAATTTCACTTATACACTTAAAGATGGCAAACTAATATTCAAAACAGAGGGTGAGTTTGATGAGTACAAAATTAAAAGTTTGACAAATTCCGAAATTGAGTTATACCAGGAAGAATCAGAAACAGAAGATGGAGTGGATTACAAATATGTAGTTGAGATTAAGCTCAAAAAACGATAACCCTATATCATCATAAATTTGTGCCTCAATAAAACGAGGCACAAATGTTGCATATCCTAAGCACTATAACTAAGGATATGACCAACCAAAAAATAGTTAGAACTGAAACAGCAGAAGTGCTATTATTTGACCTTAATCAGGAATTAGGTGAAATAAAAATTGGCCTTGGAGTTTCATTTTGCCTTCATAAAGGTAAGCTCTGCGTTAGCGAAACCCCCTTCCTGAGCCTAAATCTATCTCCTATTGAGAACATTACAATAGATAATGGCACGCTCCAGTTTGATGCACTATTCTCTGAAAAGAACATTCACTTTGTTATAAAATCCGAATGCCCTGGTGCCGAAGGATTAATGCTTTTCATTAAACAACTAAGTGAAAAACCAATATTACCAGCCCCTTCTTTTAATAATTCAATTTATCTTCAGGTAGATAGTGGGGAACTTTTGCTACGATTAGAGGACTCTAAAACCAATAATCGCATTTTGATTACCTATAGCAATACTTATGGAAACCATATTATACAACGTTTCCCTGAACCATCTAAACGCTATAAAATTGAATCTTGTAATCTTACTAACGATATACTGACAGTACAATGTGGTGGCCACGATTTGTATCAGGATCACACTCCGGTTAACCCAGAACTGAACACCACATATCAATGGCATTTGGTATTTCAGTCTGATGTGCAGAAAATAATCAATGAATTAATCAGTACAAATATTGGTTCCAATTCCTAAATCCCAACCTAATGAACTATGGATAATAATGCTCGCAATTTACAACCTCTAATTGAAGCGCTGGATGATGTAATCCTGGAATTAACTGAACTAGCTGTCATTAAACAAGTTTGGGCTAAGGATAAAACCAAACTATTTTTACCTCCTGAATTCTTTATCGGTAAAAGTATTCCTGAAGTTTTTGGGGAATTTGGGAACATCTTCATTAAATGTATTGATGACCTTTTGAGTACAGGAGAAAGACAACAATGTGTGTATCCTGATTTTGACAAAAGCAAACATTTATGGTATTGTGCAAAATTTCAAAAAATTGATTCTTTAGAAGAAGAGGCTAGAATAATATGTATAATCGAGGATATTACTGCTAAAAAAGAGCTGAATGATCAACTTGAGAAAAATAGCTTAGAGTTAAAAAGAATTAATGACTTACTGGAAATAGGGCACGAAATATCTAAAATGGGTGGTTGGGAATACGACACTATAGAGAAAGAGCTATTTTTAACCAAACAGATTTATGAAATTAATGAGTCAGACGAGGATATTGTAATCAACTGCAACAATATGACTGAGTCATTTGATAAAGAAAATAAGGTAAAATTATTAAAAGCATTAAGAAATACGCTAAGTGAAAATATTGCCTTTGATTTAGAGCTTGAGCTAATAACCGCCAAAAGAAACAAAAAATGGGTACGGATATCTGGCGTACCAATAATGAAAAACCAAAAGGTGCGAATATTCAGAGGAATATTAAAAGATATTACTGAGATTAAAAACAACCAACTGGAGCTCATAGAAGCCAAAAACCTGGCCGAACAAGTTGCCAGAAAGCGGACAGAAACGCTATCAATCATGAGCCACGAGATCAGAACGCCTTTAAATGCTATTATTGGTATAAGCAATCTGTTGGATCAGGCCACTTTCTCTAACAACGATATAAAGGAATACGTTGATCATTTAAGGTACTCGTCTAACCATTTGTTACATCTGATAAATGACATTTTAGACCTCGAAAAAATCGAATCCAAAAAGATGGAGTTAAATGAAATCCCTACAAATTTAGTGTCTCTTGTAAACAACGTTTACAAGCAGTTTGTACCATTTGCTAAAACCAAAAACCTTAGTTTAAACTTCCATCATGATCATCAGATACCTAAGTCTCTATTAATAGATGATCTAAGGATAAGCAGAATATTAAATAATCTGATTGGGAATGCCATTAAATTCACTGAAAAGGGAGAAGTAAACATCATATTAAAAACAATAGTTGATCAGCATCAACAAGCAAGCATTCTTTTTAAGATATCCGATACCGGCATTGGAATTCCCGAACATCTTCATAACCTGATTTTTGATAAGTTCCATCAGGTAAACCAAGATTCTCATAGACAACAAGAAGGAAGCGGATTAGGGCTAAACATCACCAAAGGATTGGTGAGGCTTTTTGACAGTGAAATTCGTTTAACTAGTAAGCCTAACGTTGGCTCAACATTCGAGTTTAAAATTGATTTCAAGAAGTGTTTACCCTTACAACCTGAACAAAAAATAGAATCTTTAGAATTTGATTTCCCTCCCCTGCCCGACTTTAAACTGTTAATCGTTGATGACAACGCCACCAATCTACTAGTTGCATCCCGTCAATTGTATCAGTTTGGAATTAATGCCGATAAAGCAGACAATGCGTACACTGCTATTGAATACCTAAAAAAAGAGCGGTTTGATGTTGTCCTGGTAGATCTTCATATGCCTGGTATGGATGGCTATCAGTTAGCTAAATATATACAGGACAATTATCCTGAAACCAAAGTCATTATTTTCACAGCAGATGTTCTTGAAGAAGTGAGATTCAGGCTAAAAGAAATGGGCATACAATATATCCTATCCAAACCATTTAAACCTGAAGAAATGTTTGATCTGTTTTTAGAGGTACTCGAGGTAAAATAATTATCTTTATGCCCTATGAGAGTACTTCTAATAGGGTTTGCGCTGCTTTTTATAACTGCGCCATCGTTTTCACAAATAAACACTAAAGCTACTGAGGCTGTAGTTACTTATGGATTCCGTAATAATGGAAAAGATTCAAAGGCTGAACAAAAAATGTTCATCAAAGGCAATCAGATACATTTGGTTTCTCAAGGCCGTCAAACTGAACAGCAATACCTACAAACTGCTCAAAAAGTCACTTATCAAATACAGAACAGCAATGGTATTAGCTACACTCTAAAAAAACCTTTTTCAGAGTACATAAAGGCAGAGCTTCTACCGGGAATTGATACCATACTTGGCATCCCTTGTAAAAAAGCTAAGGTATTTGTTCGTTCAAACACTATTGAGGTTTGGTACACTAATGACCTCAAAATTAAAGGTACTCCAAGTATTTCCATTGCTCCAGGCTTAGGTTTGGTACTTAAAACCATTCGTAACGGGAACTCTGAAACCATCGCTAAAAATATTGAATACCGTACAGTAACATCGGAAGAGCTTGCGTGGCCAAAAACATGGGGTACTATGTTGGATGAACCGGCTTACCAACGACAAGTGATTGAAAGCCGCTACACTACGCTTACCATTTTCAACAATGAGCAAATCAGCTTTGGTAATAAAACTGAAAACCCTGTTGGTGAGCAATCCAATCTTACTTATCATTTCTCTGGTGGAACCATTATTTTAAAGAAGGTAAAACTTCCAGCTGCAAAGGCTGGTCAACAGCTGTTTGTTGAATTAGCACAACATTCTAATGGAGATGCATATGATCGCACAGGATCAGTTTTTATGATTCCTACCGATAAATCTATCACTTATCTTAATGCCCTTCAAAATGGCATTCAGGCATTGCCTATATACTCAGCAAGAAATGGCAAGAAATACCAGGGAGTTACGGCTACAGAGAACTATTTACCTCCACTTGAGCTAATGCGATTCTTCACCTCTTTTGGTGTAAACCATTTCAATGCCCAGGCAAAAATAAAAGGATACAATTGGGCCGATTCTGTTGTATATAAACAAGAAATCACTTCTCTATTGCCAAGTTTACAAGGAGAAGTATGGATTGGTGTTTTTATAGGCAACTATGATAAAGGCGGTCATAAAGCTAGCTTATATTTCAAATACTACCCAGGTTATGAAGGAGAAAGCCAAAAAGAAGAGAAGAAATGGTTGATGCCAGCTTTTAATACTACGAACTTAATGGAGATGTCTGGCCAGGAATACGGTACAATGTTCGATCAGGATTCTCTTACCGTAACCGTTGATATCCCTCAGGGCGTAAAAAACCTTAAACTAAGATATCTTACAACCGGTCATGGAGGCTGGGGCGGCGGTGATGAATTTGTCCCAAAACAAAATGAGATTTTTGTTGATGGCAAAAGAGTTTACCATTTTATCCCATGGAGAGAGGATTGCGCAACTTACAGATTCTTAAACCCCGCTTCGGGTAATTTTGGAAACGGATTGTCATCTTCTGATCTTAGTCGGTCCAACTGGTGTCCGGGAACAATCACCTTGCCTGTCGAAATTCCACTACCAGAGTTAAAGCCCGGTAAACATACGATACAGGTAGCAATACCAATAGGAAAGCCTGAAGGCGGAAGCTTTAGCGCCTGGAATGTATCAGGAACACTAATTGGCGATAAAGAATAGTATAAAAGATGATGTAGGAATACAAAAAAATACGTCGAAAAAGCAAAATCGCCATTCTGAATTTGTTTCAGAATGACGATGAGTGTCATCAAAGAGATGAAAGAAGCTTAATAGATTAACTATTGAGCTTCTTTTTTAATATAAGTTTTATTACCGTTTTTGTTGATGTAATATTTACCTCCACGTGGGCCGGTATAAACAACCTCCGAATTCGGACCTTTTAAGGCTTTATCAATAGTTGGTTTATAATCTTTATTAGCTGCAGTGGTAACCGCAGTTGTTGTTTGTTTCTTAGCAGCTGTTACGGTTGTTTTAGTTTCCTTTACAGGAGCCTCTACTTTTTCTTTAGCAGCTGTTGCTGAAAAACGTTTGTCAGGCGTACCGTCTTTTTTAAGCTTCACATCACTTGCTGCAGCGGCAGTTTTTGCAAATCTTTTATCAGGTGTACCATCTTTTTTTAACTTAACTCCTGCAGCTGTGGTTGTAACTTTGGCTTCGGTTTTTACTGTAGTTGCTTCTTTTTTAACCTTAACTGTTGCATCTTTTTTTGCAGCAGTTGCTTCTTTTTTCGCGTCAGCCTTAGCCTTTGCAGCTTCCTTCTTTGCATCAGCCGCGGTTTCTTTTGCTTTCGAAGTTTCTTTTTTAGCTTTTGCTGTTGCCACCTTTTTAGCAGTTGCGGTTTCAACAGTTTGAGCCATACCTAAGCTCACACAGAAGCTCAAGATGGCAATTAGTGAAAGTAGTTTTTTCATAACTTTTTTAAATAGCTGATTAATCTTAATTACCCTGCTGTTAGTAGCCGAATAATACTATACAATTTACACATATCGTACCAAGAATTAACTAAAAACTCAAATAAATATTTTCATTAAAAGAAATGAAGGCCACAAAAATGAAATATCATTTCGGTGGCCTCGCTATCTCCCTCTCCCATCAACTACGCAATTGTAGCTGTAAGTTTTGTTCCGCTAATGGCAGTACTATATATTTTTAATGTTCTGGTGTTCCCAGATGACCCTTGTGGCCCCTGAAGTATACTTCCACTTGTTGAATATTCAGAAAAATGCAATTGACATTGTATGAAATTATCAGTTTGTTTCCATACTAAATCGCCACCTTGGTGAGGACAAATAGCTTCAGTAGCTACAAAAGCAGCTGTAGTATTACCGGCAGCAATTCTGAAAAACAGTACACCGTTAGCTTTTGCCTGGTCACCAATAGCCTTTAATTGAGTAGCAAGATCCACAGTAGCTTTGTTATTATCTCCGCCACCTGCTCCTGGGTCTGGTTTGTTTTCAGGTCCACCCCCACTTTTCCCACAACCCGAAAAACATGATCCTGTGCAAACCAGTGCAAGACCCAACCCTAATGATTTGATAAATTCCTCACGTTCCATAATTTTTTGATTTTAGTTTAGTAAATTTTTGATTTCTTATCTGGATCCTCGTTTTTAGACTTAAACAGGGTAAAATTTCTTGATATGGTAAAGCCAAAACGCACCCCACCTTTACTCCATGATTTCTTAGTATTTGGAATAAAATTATTTTCAACTATATATTCAGAATTCATAAAGTTTAAAGAGAAAATATGACCACCTGTTTCTATTTCAAGACCAACACCAAATGGATTGTAGTAAGCCTGCGTTAAATCCTTAGGTCTCGATAATCCATTTACCACGGTATAATCTGCAATAAAAGAAAGTCGTTTTGTTATTTTCATCCTTCCAGCAAAGCCCACAGAAAAGAGGTTCTCAGGGTCTCTAGTATCCTCAGGAGCCCTTCTTATTAAAAGAGCGGGCATTACCTGTAATGAAAGTCTTGACGACAGCTTACGGGATATAATAGATTGAAAGAAATACGAGAACCTGTCACTATATTTTGCAAACTCACTATCACTCAGCGGTTCTCTTGCAACCCAGCCCATCTGTGCAAAAAGGGTCATATTAATAGGCATAGACTCATTGGTTTTCTGTCTCAAAAGCCTGTACTTACCCGAAAAATTATAGAGTTCATCTTGTTTACTTCTTCCAACTGCAACGGTAAACCTATCTGATACACCATAGTCCAGTCCTATAAATAAATCGGAAGCTACATCCAAGCCATATAGCGTGTGGGCGCTTCCGAAACGACCACCGATATCGCCAAAATGGTGACGAATCCTAAGATCAAGGTCGTGCTTCTTCTGTGTTTCGCTCGAGTGAGACAACACAACGTGAGTTGATTTAAAGGCTGCATCTACTGTGGTAGCCACAGCTCCACTATCCAAAGCTTTCAATAATGAGTCCGCTTCTTGAGCCTGGGCATGCAGTGTAAAAAGCGAAAAGGAAATGAGTAAATATTTAATCTTATTCATGAGTTTGGTTATTTTAATGGATTCAATTTGCCTTCTGCTTTTATGGTGATGAACTCTGCAATCTTGGTAAACACCAGTTTTGGTATTTTAATATCATGATCTACACAAGCAACTTTAAACTCAGTACTGATTTGTACAACCCCATTACTTATTGTTACTTTCCCTGGAATTGTACGTTTTTTATCCACCCCGTGTACAGATAGTACACCTGTTACTGTTACCGCATAATCACCATCTTTACTAAAATCTACCGGCTGATCTATTACCCCTTTAAACTTTGCATAAGGATATTTATCACTTTCAATGTAATTCTCGTTAAAGTGTTCCTGCATCAGCTTACGATCAAACTCTAGAGTCTTAACATTAAGTTGAACAGCAATTTCTCTGCTTTTGGCAACAAGTACAGCGCTACCGTTATCACTTACCGCCCTAATGTCTTCAAGAGGTGTTGATGAGAACAAGCCTATCCTTAAATTCTTACTTAAAAAATTCTGTGCATTGGCACTAAAGTTTAGTAGCAGGAACGCCACCAAGAGTCGGAGTATTTTTGTTTTGCTGTTCATGATTAAAGGAGCTACTGCCTGGTTTAAGTTCTAATGAACTTATATCTCCTAAATACGAAGTGCAAAGCAACTTGGTTGCCTGAGGTTGTAAATAAATAAAGAGGCAAGATCGTTATCCTGAATTCATTTCAGGACCTCTAAAGAGAAAGAAAGCTCAACTAGTGTGAGGTCCTGAAATGAATTCAGGATAACGATCTTGCCTTTTTTGGATACCCTCTTATTTTGGATACCCTCTTAAAACAAAAAAGGCCTGCAATTTCTTGCAGGCCTTTCATATAATTCAAATAATACTATTTAGCATTTTTCTTCTCAGTAACCTCAGTACGGATATCCTGAGCAAGTCCTTTTAGATCTTGCATTGCTTTACGAACTCTAGTACCAGCTGCGCCGTTACCTGAATTATAAAATTTGTCTGCATCAGCTTCGATTCCAGCAATTAGTTCTTTTAGTTTTGAAAATTTTTCCATGTTTTTCTTAAGTTAAGATTTTAAAATATTTGATATAACGCTCTAAAGGTAATAATTATTGGATTTGCACCAAATCAATGTTTAAGAATCTGCCATCATTTTTTCCACATTCTAGCATGATTGTTAATAAAAATGACTATAGCACTACCATTTGTCCTGTTTTTACCGATTCATCGCATGCAAACGCGATTCTCAGGCTGTTTACAGCATCCTCAGTAGCATCAGTAAGGTCAAGATTTTCCCTAATCGCTTTCAAGAAAAAACGCTGCTCACGGTTGCACAATTCCTGATGATCGGGCTCATCTGTAAGATCAACCCACTCATTAGCCCTGGCAAATTCATCATCCTTATCCAGATCAGCATAATGAACTTTTATAGCTTCTGTTTTGGTATGAGAATCTATCGAATCAGAATTACCCGACTTTGATGCCTCTTTAGCAACTATAGATACAGCACCTTTTGGCCCAAAAACATCCTTAATAAAAAAGGCATTATCACTAACCATTGGTCCCCACCCTGCTTCATACCAACCTACAGAGCCATCCTCAAAACGAATTTGAAGCTGTCCGTAGTTATAATTCCAATCCGGTATTTCATCAGTTAGTCTGGCACCAATAGCGCTTACCTGAACCGGCTTAGACCTTGTCATCTGACACATTACATCAATATAATGTACAGCACAATCCACTATCGGACTCAAGCTTTTCATTAAATTACGATGTACGGTCCATTTAGGGCCATGACTTTGTTGATTCAGGTTCATTCGCATTACAAGTGGCTTACCCATTTGCTGCGAAAGCTCAATGAATTTCTCCCACGAAGGGTGATAACGCAAGATATAACCAACAACCAATTTCTTACCTGCTTTTCTAGCCGCTTCTGCAACGCGCTCTGCTCCTTCTACCGAATCAGCCAGGGGTTTCTCTATAAACACATGACAGCCGCTCTCAAAGGCTTTAATCGCAAAAGCTTCGTGAGTATCCGGATAAGTAGAAATGCACACAGCATCAGGCTTTGTAGCCTCTAGCGCTTCGTAATAATCGCTGAACAAGGGATAACCACCACCCAACTTTTCATTCAATACATATTTGCTCTCACCTGTAGAAACAATTCCACAAATCTCAAAGCCATCTAGATTATGATAGGCGGTAGCATGAGACTTTCCCATGTTGCCACAGCCAACTACTAAAACACGAAGATTTACACTCCCAGACTCCATCCTGAACGATAATTACGTTTAATAAATTGATTCACTTCATCAAAGTTAGTAACCTTAAGGTTTGCCTTATCCCAGATCAACTTAATATCTCTGCCAGGATAACTGATACCGCCATCAGCATTTTTTCTCTGAACATCAGTTCCTCTGATGGCCAAATTTCCTATTAACAAAGTTTCTGTAAGCGGACCAGCTATTTCAAATGGAGAACTTAATTCCATTTTTCCGTAACCTGCAATTGCCGCCTCAGCCCACTGTGTATAATGACCATCTTCACCACCCGGAACACGAGGAGTTTTCTTTTTAGTGTGATCTTCAGCGTTTCTAGATAAAGGTAATAACCTAGGATTAGAGCCGTAAACATCACAGATCATTTTTCCTTTAGTACCTTCAAATAGAACCCCATTGTCTCCAAATGCTTCATTTGGACCTAACTCAACAGGACGTACAGGCTTAATACCACCATCCATCCAGTGAAGTTGTAAATCGCCTTTAGTCTTTTTAGTTTCTTTAAAGGTCATGATAACATGACTTGACGGAGGACAACTTTCAGGGAAATAACCTCTTTGAAATTCATCAACATAAACACTACCTACGCTGCACTGAACATCCATAGGAGTATCTAATCCTAAAATTGTAAAAGGTGGTTCCACAAGGTGACAACCCATATCGCCAATTGCACCTGTACCATAGTCCCACCAACCTCTCCAGTTAAACGGAACCATTTTCTCGATATAAGGTTTATATGGGGCACTGCCTAACCATAAATCCCAATCCAGTTCTTTAGGCACAACCCCGTTAGTTGAAGGCCACGAAATACCCTGAGGCCAAACCGGACGGTCAGTCCAGCAATATACCGTATGTACCTTACCTATTAAACCGGCATCACACCAATCTTTCAATTGTCTTACACCATCACCAGAAGCACCCTGATTTCCCATTTGAGTAACAACCTTATAGCGCTTTGCAGCTTCGGTTAATTGACGCGCCTCATAAATATCATGACTCAATGGCTTTTGAACATACACATGCTTACCAAGCTGCATTGCAGCCATAGCAATCATAGCATGATTATGATCTGGGGTTGATACCACTACACCATCAATATTTTTAGCTTCCTTATCAAGCATCTGGCGATAGTCTTTGTAATACTTCGCCTTTGGGAATCTTTTAACAGATCCGGCAGCTCTCCTATCATCAACATCGCATAAGAATGCGATTTCTGATTTGCCACCTTTATAAATATTCTCTAAATCACTTTCACCTTTTCCACCAACACCTACACCCGCAACCATTAGTCTGTCGCTAGGTGCTAAAAATCCTTTTCCACCCAACACGTGTCGGGGTACAATCATAAAACCAGCGGCTGCAAGCGCGCTGGTTTTAATAAAGTTTCGTCTAGAATTATCTGTTGATGAGTTTAACTTATCTTCAGTCATGTTTTTATTGTTATATATTTTTTTCTATTTCTAGTTTTAATCGATCGTCATCCTGAATTTATTTCAGGACCTCGCACTCGCTAGTCCGATTTTCTCTTGCGAGGTCCTGAAATAAATTCAGGATGACGAGGAAATTCAGGATGACGATCCGTTGAAGCTAGAAATAGTAATCCTACTATTTCTTAGCCGGAGCTTTTTTATCTGCAGGCGTTTTAACCGCAGCTTTTTTACTTAAATCTTTAATTCTAATGTTTCTGAATTCTACAGGAGAACCATGTCCTAAGAAACCAATATGACCACTGTCACGTAATAAACCTGGGTGTTTCTGTCCATCAGGAGCGCCATTTTTTCTAGCCTCAGTGATGTCACCATCAAGAATTACAGTACCATTAAGGATTACTTTAATTTTAGGACCGTTTACTACAACTTCTTCATAGTTCCATTCGCCAACTGGTTTAAGGAAACCTCTTTTTGCAGGAATAGTACCATATACTGAACCATGATATTGATATACATGAAGATCTTTGTAAATAGGAGCCTCATTATCTAAAATCTGAAGTTCCATACCTTCATAAGCAGCATCACCTTCTAAAGGTGCTCTGATACCTAATCCGTTGTTAGCACCTGGAGTTAACTTAAATTCAAAACGGTAGATAAAATCACTGAACTCTTCTTTAGTAAACAAGTTACCACCTGAACCTTTACCTGGTTTAGGACGAATAGCGATGTTACCATCCTCAATTGTATAATCAACAGTGTTACCAGTCCAGCTATGCATGTTTGTACCATCAAACAATACTTTATAACCGTCTTTTTTCTCTTGTGCACTTAACTCAAATGGTTTTGTGCGAGGAAGCTCTTTAATGTAAAGATCACGGTAAGCAACAGGCGAACCATGAGCTTGTAATTCAATTTGCTCCTCAGCAAAAATCGGAAGATTTCTATCCCAGTAGTTTTCAAGGATCACGTTGTCAGTTACCAACTCACCATTTAAATAAACAGTAACACGGTCACCTTTCATGATAATACGGAAAGTGTTCCACTCATCAAGCTTATTATCAGCAACTTTAAGAGGCTTACTTTCATTCGACTGGTTGTTATACAAACCACCAGAACCAACCTGAGCACCTACATTTGTACGGGCATTATCCCAGATTTGAACTTGAGGAGTACCGCGTAAATAAATACCGGCATCACCTTCACCTTTTTTATCATCAATGATTTTCCAGTCAACAAGCATTTCAAAATCACCATACTTCTTAACAGTAGCCAGGTTATTTCCATGACTCATAAACTGAAGCTCGCCATTAACCGGTTTCCAGCTCTCTTTTGCTTCAGCATCAGCTTTTTCCTGCTCAGCAGCAAGCGTTTTAGCATCCATTTTAGAACGCTTAATTGGATCAGCAACTAAACCTTTCCAACCAGTTAAATCAGTACCATTGTACATAGATACAAAACCTTCACCTGCTTTCATTTCAGAAATGTACTTACGCATTCCTTCTTTCTGATAGCCACTATCACCACCGGTAATTACTTGAATTGTTTTGTTTAATAAGCCTTTAACAATGTCGCCATTGTATGTACCGGCAAGTGTAATATTCATTACTGCATTTGCAGCAGCTTGTTGTAAAGCACTATCATCTAAATATTTACCAGCAAAAACAATTGCATTAAAACATTTAGCTTGTTCAACATCTTTTAAGATTTGTTGTTTTTGCTCATTAGTTTGAGCTACAACCATTGCATTGCGCAATAATAACAACTTCTGCTCTGCAGGATAAGCACCCTCTCTAACCGAGCGCAAGTAACCATTAATAGCAGTATTTAAAAACGCTGCATTTTTAGTTTCACGAGCAATAGCAATTAATTCAGGAGCAGCATCAGCATCAGTCCATGAAGACAAAGCATCTAATGCAGCTTTTTGAGTTTGCTCATTACCGGTAGCATAGGCGTCAGTAACAGCTTTTAAAGCTTTGTCACCGCCTAAACTTGCAAGTACTTTGTAGTAAAGCAATTTCTTACCTTCAGCTGCCGAAGCCATTTCTTGTAATACTGCCTCAACCTGCTGAGTGTTATCACCAGAACCACTTACAGCGGCAATAATAGCTTCCTGTACAGCAGTTTCCTGAGCACCAGAGCTTTCATTAAGTAAAGTAAACAACTGAGGCAAGTTGTCTTTAACAACAACATGGCTTAAAGCAGCATAAGCAGCTTGTTGTACTTCAGGGTTTTTACTTTTCAATTGAGTATAAACAGCACTTAACTGTCCGTTTGCAGCACGAGAAGCAAGAAGTTTAATTAAAGCAACCTGCACATTAGGTTTTGCAGAAGGAATAGCTGCAGCAAGCTGTTCAGTTATTCCAGTTCCTTTCATTCTATGAATTGCATCCGAAACAGCAGTAACATTAGCAGTATCACCTTTAGCAGTTAACTTCAATAAATCACCAAGAACCTGCTCCTGACCAATATTAACCGCAGCATTTATAGCCGCCAACTTAACATTCTTATCTTTATTGCTAAGCAATTTAAGTACAGCAGGTAAAGCTTCTTTAGCGCCAGTCTGACCAAGCATACCTAAAATACCAGCTTTAGCATCATCATTAACGGCACCTAATTTTTTAACCCATAATCCTGTTGAAGCAGAGGTTACATAAGGAACAGCAAATTTCAGTGCAGCAGCACGATATTCAGCATTTTTATCACCAGCAGCATCTAAAAGAATTTGTTGGTTATTGTCTTTATTAGCATCAACCAATACTTTTAAAGCACCTGTACGTACACCAACCAATTCGTTAGTGCTTGTTTTAGCTATAATATTTTTAGCAATCTTTTCAGCAAGTTCTTTATTGCCATTTTTAACCAATTGCTCTGCGTAGATTAAGTAAACCGCAGCAGCGTTAGTATTTTCATATTTAAAACCGCTTTTATCAGCAGCAGCAGCAAATACGTTTTCCGACGAAGGATCTGCAATGTAAGCAAGTGCATATAATGCTACTTTAGCAACATTAACATCACCACTAGCAGCTAAAGCATTAATAGGCTGAGCTGCTTCTTTTAAACGAGCATCGCCTAACGACTCAATAATTGAAAGTTGAGCAGCACCTTTTGCCTGAGCCAAACCGCTTAATAAAGCAGCTTTTGAAGCTGGAGTATTGATTTTAACCAATGCTCTCGCAGCTGGATCAGCCAATTGATCATCAGTTAAATAACCTTGCAGACAAGAAACTGCATCATCTTTACCTACCAGATCAAACTGGCTAATGATGAATGATTTGTTTTGCTTGTCAGTCAATTTCTGTAAAGCTTTGCAATAAGCACTAACGCTCATTTTTCTCCACTCCTCTTTTCCGTTCTGGGTAATATAAGCAGAGAATCCACCAACAGTGTATTCAATTAATGAATTATTGCCTTTACCAGGAGCCACAAGCCCGCTGATCAAAGTCACATAGCCTTCTTCTCCAAGATTAGCAATGTCATTTACGTTATTTGTTAATAGTCCGGCATCATTTGCAGGCATCTGCGCCAATAAATCGGCAATGCGAGTGGTTATGGTGCGTTCGTCTTTTTTTGCCTGTGCGTTTGCCGCGTCTTGCAGCATTACAACCGCCAACAGGATAAAGAATATCTTTTTTATCATTATGATATATGTAAAGGTTAATCTGAATTATTTAAAAGCTTTGTTTAATTAAATAGTGAAAGGTGCACGCATTACAGGATTAATTAATCTGTTAGCTCCTTCATCATCAATAAACTCTTGTTTTACCGGATCAAATTTTAATGAACGGCCAAGTCTCAAAGCAATTAATCCGATGTTAACGATATTACATGAACGATGTCCGTTTTCTTCATTTAATGCAAACTTCTGTCTGGTCTTAACAGACTCAACAAAGTCAGTCATTTGAGGAGTTGGATCAGGGAAAGCAGCAAGCTTTCTTTCCAAATCAGGAATATCCGATTTAAAGCCAGGGTATAATTTACCTTTTGGTCCTTCGATATAAGGTACGTTAGTATCCTTTCCTTCACCATCTAAAATGATCTGACAACCATCAGCATATGTATAAGTAATCCTTCTCCAAGTTCCAACTGCATCAGTGTGCTGTTGTGGAGCATCAATTTCAACAGAAACCGGACTGGTATCATCTTTACCTAAAAAGTATTGGATCGGGTCAATATAATGTTGTCCCATATCACTTAAACCACCACCATCATAATCCCAGTATCCACGGAAAGTTTGGTGAACTCTATGTGCGTTATATGGTTTATAAGGTGCAGGGCCTAACCATCTGTCATAATCCAATTCAGGAGGTACCGGTTGAGGCTCCAAATTGTCTTTACCTACCCAGTAAAACTTCCAATCATAACCAGTATGTTTACCTACAGTAACCTTTAAAGGCCAGCCTAACAAACCACTGTCAACCAATTTCTTAATCGGTTTAACTGTAGTTCCCATTCCATAAAAAGTATCTTTAAATCGGAACCAGGTGTTTAAACGGAACATACGGCCATGCTTTTGTACAGCCTCCATTACGCGTTTACCTTCGCCAATAGTGTGAGTCATCGGTTTTTCACACCAAACATCTTTACCTGCATTTGCAGCATCAACCGACATAATACCATGCCAGTGAGGAGGTGTTGCAATATGCACAATATCAACTTCAGGAAGTTTAATCAGTTCACGATAATCGTTAAATGTTTTAACTCCTTTATCCAACATAGATGTTGCAAGATCAAGATGTCTTTTATCAACATCACAAACAGCAACTACCTGAGTGCCGTCATAAGCAAAATGGCCACGTCCCATCGATCCAACGCCTATTACAGCCTTGGTCAGCTTGTCACTTGGTGCTATAAATCCTGTTCCTCCAAGTACGTATCTTGGAACGATGGTGAATGCGGCCAGTCCTACCGCAGATTTTTTAATAAAATCTCTTCTGGTGTTTTGTTCTTGTGGTTCTTTAGGTTTCATATAAGTGGTTGTATTAAGATTCATCCAACAATACCTGTAATGGCATCACTAAATTGAATACTTGCAATGATAATATTAGGGAGAAATTGTTAAAAACGCAAAACATTGTTTAATTATTTACGTATTAAAAATACTTTTATGATTTTTTAACATAAGTTCTCTATATTTAACGAAATAGAGTAATTAAAGCCATGGATCTTCATCTATTAAATAACATAACCAAATCAACACGCGACAAACAACTGGTTTCTAAATACCAACTAGTTAAACATCTTTTTAATCTAGGTCCATGTTCAGTTTCTAGCTTATGTCATACCATGAACATGAGTTCACCCAGTGTTTTAAAACTCATCACTAACTTAATTGACGAAGAGTGGATAGAAAAGAAGGGTTATGGAATATCAATGGGTGGCCGAAAACCGGATTTATATGGTTTAAGGGATAAAAAGATTCTGATCATCTGTATTGATATACAATTGTTCCATACCAAAATAGCGGTTATGGATAACAACTATAACTATATAGTTGATGCCAAAACAATCGCTCTGCCAATCTCAAAAAGCAGCAGATCAGATTTCTTTAGTATCTTAAACACACATGTGCAGGATATCCTTCAGGCTAATCAAATTAGCACCAACCAGTTAATCGGCTGTAGTGTGGGTATGCCAGGCCTAATTGATTCCGAAAAGGGCAAAAGCTATAGTTATTTCTTAAGCGATCTTGAAAACACCTCTTTAACCGAAGCATTTGAAAAAATGCTGAAACTACCTGTCGTGATACAGAATGATGTAAATGGATCATCAATGGCAGAGTTTACCCATGGAATGGCAAAAGGCAAACAAAATGCTTTGATATTGCTAATGGACTGGGGTGTTGGACTAGGCATTATAATGGATGGCAAATTACGAAAAGGTGCCTGTGGTTTTTCAGGAGAACTAGGCCATATACCCTTTGTAGAAAATGGCGCATTGTGTTATTGTGGCAAACATGGTTGTTTGGAAACTGTTGCCTCGGGCAATGCTTTATCAGAAATGGCAAAGGAAGGTATCCTATCAGGCAAAAACTCTATGCTCAACAAACTCTCTAATGAGGAACTGCAAAGAATTGAACCTCCGGTTATTATTGATGCCGCAAATAAAGGCGATCAATATGCCATCCAGTTGTTATCTAACATTGGCACCTATATGGGAAAAGGGATCGCTGTGTTAATTCAGCTCTTTAATCCCGAACTCATTATTTTAAGCGGAAAAGTAGCCGAAGCAAAGCAATACATCACCTTACCGATGCAACAGGCTATCAATACCTATTGTATGACACAAATCAGAGAGAAAACAATGATTGTATCTTCTGAGCTTGGCGAAAACTCTAGGCTGCTGGGCTACGCTACAACAGGTATTGATCATTTTTTAGATGCCAGCCTTAAGAAAGCAGGAAGGTCAAAATCAAGGGTTCACGTTTAGTTCAAGGACTCACTTTTAGTAATGATGATATAAACTCATCGTCATCCTGAATTTATTTCAGGACCCCTCAAGAGAAAGTCTGACCAGCAAGTGCGAGGTCCTGAAATAAATTCAGGATGACGAGCCTATCTGCTATCCATATTTAATGACGAGCCTATCTGTTACTCATATTTAATTGCATTAATTGGATTCGCTGATGCAGCCCTTATGGCCTGATAGCTTACCGTTATATAAGCAATAGTTAAAATCACAGCCGATGAGCAAAGCATCATAAACCCACTGATTTCAACATGAAAATCAAATTTAGAAAGCCAGGTACTCATCAATATATAACTAATCGGAAGACCAATACCAATAGCAATCAGTACCATTTTAATAAAATCCCAACTTAACAATGCCACTATATTTATATGACTTGCGCCAAGCACCTTCCTTATACCAATCTCCTTAGTTCGCAACTCTGCACTATAGGCCGATAACCCAAGCAGTCCCAAACATGAAATAAAAATAGACAGCCCACCAAACAAGTTAGAAAGAATAGACAACACCCTCTCCCGTTCAAACTTCTCCTGATATAAACTATCCACAAACTTCAACTCTACAGGATAAACAGGATTCATCTCTTTCGTAATCTTACTAATAATAGCTAAAGCCTCATTCGTTGTCTTTTCCGTATTCAATCTCATGGTTATTACGCTTGGAATCGAAGAAACCCATCCAATAACCATCGGCATTTCCTTTTTACTTGGATCAGCCCATATAATATCATCAAACACACCAATTACAGACCTTTTCATCCCCATATAAAGCACCTTCTTCCCTATCGGATTCTCTAGATTCATCTCCTTTACGGCACTCTTATTTAATAGAACCGCCGTACTATCCGATGCAATATCTTTACTAAAATCACGCCCCATTACCATCTTTATCCCAGTAGTATTGCTAAAGTCATACGTAGTAATAATCTGATTAAACTCAACCGCTTTACCCGTCGGCAACATGCCATCCCACTCCAGCCCACTTGTATAAGAATTTTGTGTAGAGATGCTGGCAGTCGTTTTACACATCGCACTTATTGCCCCCGATTGTAACAAACGACTTTTAAGCACTTCATATTTCTGAAAAATCATTCCTTCTATAGGCATTTCAACCAACGAAGCGCTATTATAACCTACAGGCCTATCTTTTATAAACTGAAGCTGCTTATAAATTATTACCGTACCCGTAATTAAAAGAACAGCAAAAGTAAACTGAACCACAACTAAAACCCTTCTTAATATAACAGAAGAAAAATCTTGCTTTACAAGACCTTTTAATGTGCTAACAGGATCAAATGACGACAGAAAAAATGCAGGATAACTACCCGATAAAATCGCTGTAATAAATACTACAACAGCAACATAACACCAGTTCAACGTACCAAGAGTCGATAAAGTCAGCTTAGTATGCAAGAGATTATTAAACAAAGGCAAACTTAGCTCAATAATCACTATCGAAATCACAAAACTAACCAATACCATTAACACCGCTTCAAGCAGAAATTGCTGTATCAATGAAACCCTACTGGCACCAATAGTTTTCTTAATTCCCACTTCTTTAGCTCTTTTACCGGCCCTTGCAGTAGCAAGATTCATAAAATTAATACAGGCAATCAATAAAATCGCCACCGCAAGACCTATAAATATTCGCACTTGCTCAATCTTACCGCCTACAGGTTTCCCATTCACAAAATCACCGTATAAATTACTTTTAAGCAATGGATAAATAAAAAGCCCGGTAATAGCCTTATCATTATGCTTGTTTAAAAACCCCTCAATGCTGTTGTTAAAATCATCAATCTTTATACCCGGTTTTAAACTAAGCAAAGTCAAGAAAGCAAAATTATTCCACTGCGGGTCTTTAGGAAAAATCCCCTGGTTCTCATTTAAGGAAACCAGACTTTCAAATCGATAGTCCATGTTTTCCGGTAAATCATCTACTATCCCTGTTACCGTTAAATTGGCGAAATTCATAAACTTAACCGATTTCCGAAAAGCAGAACCCTCCGGAAATAACCTTTCTGCAGTACGCTTAGTAAGGATAATAGAATTAGGTTGCTCAAAAGCTGTTTCAGCACTACCCTTTATAAAATTGTAGCTCAATAACTTAAGGATATCCGGCTGGGCCAACCTGTTATCAACTTTTACACTTGTATTGCCATTAACCAACAAAGTTGGAGTTGGCCAGGTAATCATTGAAACAGCCTTAACACCCGGAACTTCAGCTTTCATAGCCTCAGCAAGCACATTAGGAGTAACATCACTAGTACTTACCACCTTATGCGCATAATCCAGATTATTGATCTTTACCTCAAATATGTTCTCTGCATCTTTATATTGAGTGTTAAACTTCCACTCATTTGCTACATAAAGCAGTAATATCAGAGATGAAGCTAAACCAACAGCCAATCCACCAAGGTTAATTAATGTAAATCCTTTATTTTTCCAAAGGTTCCTCCAGGCAATTTTGAAACTAAGCTTTTCCATTCCAACCAATATACTAAGCCAATGCCAAACTTAAGCAAGCTCATTTAAAGAAGAATAAAGCAAATTATTGATTTGCCGATGTACGGTATTGAACATTTGGTGTTCAATACCGTACGAGGTCACCCAACAGATATGCTACCTCATCCCCACCCTTAACTTCCCTATAAGTACACACATAGCACATTAAATAACTATCAAAAAAAACTAAATAACTAAAACAAAATCAACAATTAGTATCTTAGGATAAATGACAAACTAGTTTAATTATGGCATTTATAGATTACTACAAAACCCTTGGACTCGACAAAAGTGCTACTCAGGATGAGATTAAAAAGGCCTACAGAAAACTGGCCAGAAAATACCATCCTGATTTAAACCCCAATGATAAAGATGCCAATAAGCTATTTCAGCAAATTAATGAGGCTAACGAAGCATTAAGCGATCCTGAAAAGCGTAAGAAATACGATGAATATGGGGAGCACTGGAAAAATGCAGATCAGTTTGAACAGGCAAAACAATCGCAACAACAAAGCCGAAACGCGTATTCAGGAGCTGGTCAACAAGGTGGAGGTTTCAATGGTGCCGATTTTAACAGCGATGATTTTGGCTCTGGCGGTGGTTTTACCGGTGGTAGCGACTATTCCGATTTCTTTGAATCCCTATTTGGAAATACCGGAGGACAATCAAGACGAGGAAGTCGCAAATTTAAAGGGCACGACTATCAGGCCGAAATTAACATATCGCTTCGCGATGCCTATAATACACACAAGCAAACACTATCAGTAAATGGCAAAAACATAAGAATAACCATTCCTGCAGGTATTGCCAATGGACAAATCATCAAACTACCAGGTCAGGGTGCACCGGGTACCAACGGCGGACCTAATGGCGATTTATACATCACCTTCAACATTAGCGATGACCCTCATTTTAAAAGACTCAATGACGATCTGTATACCCATACTGAAATAGATTTGTATACAGCCGTACTTGGTGGCGAAGCAACAATTACAACATTAGATAGCAAAGTGAAACTAAAAGTAGCTCCCGGAACTCAAAATGGCACTAAAGTAAGACTAAAAGGCAAAGGTTTCCCCGTTTATAAAAAAGACGGTGAATTTGGAAACCTCTTTGTAACGTATACTGTTAAAATACCTACAGATCTTACCGAGAAACAGAAGGAACTTTTTAATGAACTAAAAAACATAGGCTAAAGCTAATCTCTAAAATTGCCAAAGCAATTCCCTAAAACTAATTAACTATGGAAACAGAATTAATAACCATAACAGAATATTGCTTCAAATATGATATCGAACCTTCATTTATTATATCACTTGAAGACTCCGGAATCATTTCATTAACAATTGTTAATTCAGAGAAATACATTCATATCCAACAGTTTGGTGAACTGGATAGGTATATCCATCTGCATTACGATTTACAAATCAATATAGAAGGTATAGATGCGATAAGGCACCTGCTCCAAAAAGTAGATCATATGCAACATGAAATCCAGGAACTTAAGAGCCAATTACATCTGCATCAGTAATGAACTCCATCATTTTAAATCTCCACGTCATCCTGAATTTATTTCAGGCCCCCTCACCTGTCTGGCCGATTTTCTCTTGCGAGGTCCTGAAATAAATTCAGGATGACGAATGCCCAATCTACGCGACGAACGCCTAATCTGCGCGACGAATGCCAAATCTGCATGACGATCTCCAAATTCACTTACTTAGGAAATCAACATATAACGTTAATTATCAAAAACCACGGTTTTGTTCTTATAAACAAACACCCTATCGCTTAACACAAGCCTCATTGCTTTTGCCAAAACAGCGGTTTCAATCTCCTTGCCAGATTTTACCATATCAGCGGCGGTAAACGAATGGTTCACCGGAATAATCTGCTGCGCTATTATCGGCCCCTCGTCCAAATCATTGGTAACAAAGTGTGCTGTAGCACCAATCAGCTTCACCCCTCTTTCAAAAGCTTGCCTATACGGATTTGCACCTGCAAATGCAGGTAAAAACGAATGATGAATATTAATGATCCTATCTGCAAAACTAGCGACAAAGCGAGGCGAAAGAATCCTCATAAACTTAGCCAGAATCACATAATCAGGACTATAACTATTGATTTTATCAATCATTTCCTGCTCCGGATCACCACTAACATCAGTATATGAAATCAAAGAAAAAGGAATATCAAAACGATCGCAAATCTTTTGCAGGATATCATGATTACCTATAACACCCACAACGGTGGCGCCCAAAGTACCAAAGTTATTGCGCACTAAAATATCGGCAAGGCAGTGATACTCTTTGGTAACCAACACCACTATCCTCTTTTCAGAAACAGGATTAACATGAATAAGTGCGCCTTCAGGTAAAATCCGACGCATACTTTCAGTAAGTACACCTTCATCAGAATAACCATCAACATCCAGGCGCATAAAAAACATACTTTCGGCCTTATCTACGTGTTCCCTCATGGAAACGATATTGAGTTTTGCTTCAGATAATATCTGCGAAATATCGGCAACCAGCCCAATCTGATCCTTACACTGTATTATTATTATCATCGATTGTTAAAATAGGAAAGCAAGATAATAATATTTATCACAAGCAAAACATGCAGAACAGCCAAAACTAGTAGAACAACTTAAAACATCTTCCTAAATGCAATCAACGGACAGGACACAGTGGTAAGATACAGCGGATTTTGTCTGTAATCTAACTTATCAAAACACTCATAAGGTGCCGAAAACAAGCCCTGTTTCCTGTAATCATTCGCTTTCAAATCTGCAATAAAATCATTGGCCAGATTCAATGCCGATTGCTTATCAACTTGGCTAATCGCATAACAAACCCAACCAGTGGGCGTACCCCAATAGGCTCCATTCTGATAAACATATATTTGAGCCATAGATATTTCCCAGGCAGTGCGCTCATTAAAGTCATCAGTTGTAAGGATATGGCGGATATTGCCTTTATAACTCAGAGTCCCTGCTTTATAAGCAGCAGTCAGAAAACCACAGGCCTTTTCCAAATCCTTCCCTTCCAACACCCCAAAATAAACGGCCAAAGCAGTTGCCCACACATCAGGTTGATTGCTTTTACCTGTCGAGGCAAGCAACATCCCCCTACTGTCCATAAAAATACCTGGCAAGCCTTTCTTTATTACAGCGGCAACTTCCGTATACTGACCAGCATCCTTAGCCCCGATTAGCTGTAGCAATTCTGCCAGTTCATTTGCAGCACGATACTTCAAAATAGAAGCAAAACTCAGCTTACCGGTAATCTTAATTGCATCCCTAAAGCCAAAATCAACTCCTCTAATGGCCTGAGTTGCATACACCATACGACTATCTTTATCCTCTGGAGGTACATTAAATGCAGCTTTTAACCTATCAATCAGCCGAGTTCCGTTTATTTCCTTTTGCAATATTTTCTTATCGCCCGTGCTTTTAACATAGTAATAAGCCATATGAACAAAAAAGAACTGATCACAATAAGGCGGAAGCGTTCCCCACTCCGCTGCACCCTGATCTTCATAGCTATATGTACCTGGAAAATAAATAGGCTTGCTATCATCAATCCTGATATGGTCGGCAATAGCACCAAAAGGCACAAAACTACCTCCTTTGGTAATCCACGACTGGTCGCATTGTGTTGATGCAGTCAACCGCAGCATATGCTCCTGTTCCTTTTTGGAGATGAACCCAGTTTCAAGTGACATCGCATAGTCCCTAATCCAAAAAGACGGATAAGCATCTCTGCCACCGGGTCTAATCAACATCCCACCTGTGTTATTGGCACCAAACTCTTTCGAGATAAACTGTTCCGGATAAATACGCGAAGCCTCAAGAACATCCTTGGTCATGCCTTCCAGAAAAGAGAGATCCTCTTGAGGAATAAGTGACTTCTTTTGCGAATAAGCAGCAAAAACAACCAGCTGACAAACAATCAATACTTTAATAAATCTCATTGTTTTCAAACCTCTAATGTTTCTTTAGATCTAAAGTACTTTGAATCAGCAAGGTATTTCAATATAGATTCCGGGTCTTTATCTTTTACTTCATTTACCGAAAACTCCTGTAAATGAGCCAAGTCCAATAAAGAACCACAACCTGCTTTAATAAACAAGTCCTTTAACTGCTCATTCTTATCAACATGATACGAATTAAAGGTCGACAGCTTATCAATCTCTAAATACATCTTATCTGCTTTTTGCAGTCCGGCAAGCTTTTCAAGCTTCATACCTTCGGGAGTGCCATTATTAGTCAGGAATAAAAAAGTATGAATAATCAATCTGTTTCCATGCAATTCAACCTGTAAGTAACCCAGCTTTTTATCAGGCAAACAAAACTCAACCAAACTTCTATTCTTATCTTTATAATGCTTAATCTCAGGCTCTGTAAATATCAAAAATGTTTTATAATGCATTAAACCGGGCACCATATCTAACCTTTCCTGCATCCTATCTAAAGCATGTTTTTGTATATAAATATCCAGGGGAACATCCAAACCAGCAACATCAAACCCAAGTGCCGAGGGCTTAACTTTAGGATACTCCCAATCTGGCACAAGCCAACCCAAACGGAACATTGAGCGACTATTATCGTTAATAACTATCGATGTTTTATCCGTTTTAAACTCATCCAAATAAATATCATTGTGTTTACTACTGATATTAAAGCAAGCAGTCTCACTAATATCTGCAGTAAGTACACTCTTGTTTAAATCACTTAAAAACACGTTCACATCCTGCACCATAATCCCCAACATTTCCTGTAGACTTAAATAACCCTCTGAATCAGGAAGATAATCTTTAAACTCCTCTTTAAGTAGCGCGGCATTAGGGAAATAATTAGCAGGAACTACATGAAGAAAGTTAATTAACACCAATCCTTCCGAAAGTAGCAAACTAAGCAGTATCCGCTCACCATTGGTTATAGTAATGTATTGATCTTCCAGAAATGCATTAAGCAATTTATTTGCCTTTACAACGGTAGATTTCGAGATATCAGAACCTGGATTTGCCTTTATTTTCAATGCCGGATATCTGGAAGTATACATTTGGGCAAGTATTCGCTCAGGTATCTTTTCAAAATATCCTTGTCCAACAAGGGCATTACAAAGTGTTTCAATACGCTCCACAAATCTTTTTTGATGCATTAATGCCTGTTTAACCGCATCAGGATTTGCAGTACTGCTCCCCCTTTTTTTCTTCTGCTTACTCATGAGTTAATTGCGCTAATCTATTTCTACTAAAATATGTAAGAATTTGTTATAAATGGTAATTTTTAAAAGTAAAACACTGTTAAATAGGCACTAAACTTTATAGTAGCTTAACATTGCAATGATATTTTTGTTAAAAGCAAAAATGCCATGAATTCAGTATTCAATTTTTTTAGCCCTAAAGACAAAACATTTCAACCCTTGTTTGAGCAGGCAAGCACCAACCTAGTACTAATCGCCGAAACGCTATTGGTTGCCGTAAACACTCCCGATCAGGAAAAAAGAAAGCAACATATTAAGGAAGTTGAACGACTGGAACAAGTAGGTGATGATATTACACATATCATATTTCTGGGTCTGAGCAAAACATTTATTACTCCTTTTGATCGTGAAGACATACATGCACTGGTAAGTGCTTTAGATGATATTGCCGATTACATCTATGCCTCGGCCATGAACATGGATTTGTTCAACATCAAGATCATCACAAAGCCAATGAAAGAACTGGCGGCTTTACTAGTAGATATGTGCAAGGACTTGAACACTGCAATTCTAGAACTTAGAAACTTTAAAAACACGAAATTAATTGCAGAGATCTGTCTTAAAATAAACAAAGGTGAAAGTACCGCAGATCATATATGTAACACAGCGTTAGCTACGCTATTTGATGATGAATTTGATGCAATTGAGTTGATTAAACAGAAAGAGGTACTGCAAACTATGGAGATCGCTTCTGATAAATGTGATGATGTAGCGAATGTATTGGAGAGTATACTGATTAAGAACGCTTAGTAGTTTTATAACACATAGTTTATAACACTCGGCTTATAACACTCAGCTTATAACACTCGTCATCCTGAATTTATTTCAGGATCCCTCACCTGCTATTAAAAACAAGCTAGTGCGAGGTCCTGAAATAAATTCAGGATGACGAGTGTTAATGACTAGTGTTAATGACTAGTGCTAATGACTAGTGTGTTAACCAACAAACTACTTACTAAACTTGTAAATAGAAGTAGTCTTATAAACCTGTCCCGGGTTCAAAACCGTGCTAGGAAATGCCGGCTGATTCGGAGAATCAGGGAAATGCTGAGTTTCCAAAGCAATTGCCGTTCTGAAATCATCCTTTGCACCGCCTTTAAATACATTTTTACTTTGCATAAAATTACCGCTGTAAAACTGCAAACCTGGCTCCTGAGTATAAATATCCATTACAATACCCGATTTATCACCTTTTACAGTAGCAGCATGAGTCATGCCTAAAGCTTTAGTACCATTCAATACAAAGTTATGATCGTAACCTTTACCCGCTTTTAACTGATCATTTGCCTCTTCAATACGTTTACCAATAGTAGTTGCAGTAGTAAAATCAAATGGAGTACCTTTTACAGTTACGTTTTTACCCAAAGGGATCAACGTAGTATCAACAGGAGTATAAAGATCTGCAAACACCTGAAGATCATGATTTAAAATATTACCACTACCCTCACCATTCAAATTAAAGAAAGCATGATTAGTTAAGTTAACCACAGTTTTTTTATCAGTAGTAGCTTCATAATCCATTTTCAACTCATTCTCATCATTCAAACTGTAAGTTACCTTTACTTTCAAATTTCCAGGATAACCCTCTTCCATATCTTTCGACAAATAAGTAAGCACCAACGTTTGCGAATCAGGCATTGCTGCATCCCAAACTACTGCCTGAAACCCTTTTTTACCACCATGTAACGTATTCTGACCATTGTTAGTAGCCAAAGTATACGGTTTGCCATCAAGGCTGAATTTACCTTTTGCAATCCTGTTACCATAACGGCCAATTGTAGCACCAAAATAAGGCTCCGTAGAATTCACAAAACCATCAACACTATCAAAACCCACTACTACATCTACCAGCTTGCCATCTTTATCCGGCACTAGTAGGCTCACCAATCTGCCACCGTAATTGGTAAAGGCAGCCTGCATGTTGTTTTTGTTTTTTAGCACATATAGATTAGTCTTTTTACCATCAATTTCTTTCTGAAATTTAGTACTATCCAAATGAACAGCAGCAGTGGTAACACTATCAGTTACCGTTGCCGATAAATTAACTTTTTTTGGTTCATTACATGCCGTAATTGCAAGTAAAAGCATTGCAGCTAAGCCTGGTTTTAATGTTTGCTTCATTTAATATTTGGTTTAATTAGATTGTGTTATATTAGTTTTATAAGCCTAAATTAATGTATTATTTCAAAAGCGTCCCCATAGCCACGTTATTTTTCAATTAATTCTACCCAAATAATAGTCTTAATCCATTTAATAGCAATGCTAATAGGTTCTTGTGATTTCGGGATCGCAGTATTATGTGCCAATTCTGGAAACAATCTGTACTCGTAGGCCTTACCCTGTGCTTTAAGCACATTGAGATTCTCTATCGATAAGAGGACTGGAATTTGCACATCTTTACCACCAAAAAGCCACAGTCCACGAACAGAGAGTGCAATGAGGGCATCGCGAGGATCAGTATCGGTAAATTGATACCGATCAGGGTCGTTGCGCGTGTGTTCACGTGCCTCAGCCTCAGTATGCGTTTCCCAAAAGTTGGATTTTCCTTCTGTATAAAACTGAAATCGCAACTGTTCTAGAGTTGTAACAACCGGTCCACTAAACAGCACCATAAAGTTCACATTACTATTATTCTTCGCAGCCAAAGGAATTACCCAGCCTGCCTGACTAAACCCCATTAAGCCCAACGGCCCATGATTAGCCGGCATATGAGCTAACAGTGCATTAACCGCAGCACTTGCATCTAAGCCCAATAAGTTTAGATTTAAAGAATCAATATTATTGGTTCCAACTTCCGGTCCAGCATAAACCCCACCCGATTTACCCACTCCACGTTTGTCATATGTTAATACCGCTATGCCGTTTCTCGCCAAAAGCGAAGCTACACCCACCATCCTTTTTTCCTGACCAGAGCCATGTACCAAGACTAGCGCCGCATAGGTGACCTTAGGTTTAAAGATTGTGCCTGCCAGAGTAACTCCGACACTTTTGAAGCTAACATCCTCCATTGTGAAATCAGATCGATAAGTAGAATCAGGTGCAGTTTGTCCAAACAAGCTAACACTAAGGCAGCAGAAAAGAAGAAATAAATAGGGTTTCATTATTGTTAATTTAGAGTATTATTCTTTAGTTATTTAAAAATTAAACAATAGTACCCTAGCTAAAGCTCTGATTCAGATAAATGTGACGGAGTGGGCAAAAAATGTGACGAAAGACGATTCATTGAACGCAAAATTTTATACTATCTTAGTTAACCGAATATAAGCATGAAACCAAACTGTATTAACTTATCCTGTCCATTATGATAATAAACGGGCAAACTAGGATCATATTTTTTCGCATTACAATCATGGTGGCTATATTGTTTAGCCTAAATGTAGTGGACTCAAAATCCCAGGTCCAGCCATCCGCGAAAATTAATAAAGTATTGAAGAATATATACGATCGTCCTACGCCGGCAAAATTTGCACTAGATGCTTACAAATTTGATGGTTATGGTAAAAAGATTAGTGTATTTGGTACAAATCATGGAATCAGGAATCCAGCGGATACGATGTTTACTAAGATAGAACTGGAATTCGACAGAATTTCACCACAAGTTGTTTTTGTGGAGGCTATAACATCTTATTTGCACCCGACAAGTGAAGAGAACATTGCGATGGGGGCTGATAGTGGCTTTCTACGTTATCTAGCATATAAAAATGGAGTTGAAGCTTATGTATGGGACTTGGATTGGGGAGAAATGTATAATCTCTTACGCAGGGAATTTTCCAGAGAAGATCTTTATCTATTTTTCCATTGTGTGAAGCTGCGTGATTTGGTGTCTTCGCTTGATTCTCCCTTAGATATTTTAATAAGTAGTAAATCAAGGGAGTTGTCGGTCATGGGAATACCTTTGTCTCAGGAGGAATGGAATCCGGAACACTTCAAATCAATCTTTAAAAGGCGCTTTAATTTGGAGTATAGTACTAATCTTAGCCAGCAAGACTGGGCCCCGGTGGATAAGGACTTCGAAAATGGTACACTGGCAAAACTTAAGTTGAAATTTTTCCAGCTTAGAGATCAACGTTTGCTAAGGACCATTGGGAATTTTGCTAAAAAAAATGATAGAATTTTCATACAAGCAGGAGCCATGCATAAGGAGGTGATGAAACAAGTTCTTCCGCTGTACATGGAATCCTTCAATGAGTTTAAACCGAAAAAACAAATTACACAAATTGAATCCCTTAAAGAGGATTCTTTGGACCACCCCTACTATCGCAAGATAAAGGTTGGAAATAAAGAACTATTACTATGGTCATCTTCAACCGCAGAGATCTCTGAGAATGACCAATTATCTAAAGACTTACTAGCTTTCAAGCCATCCATTATCCTTATTGAAGACTTTCCTGAGCATTATGCTACAAAACAGGGAAATATAAAATTAGCTGGCGAACCCGGCCTGATTAGATATCTAGGGGCTAAGAATGATCTACCTGTATATAACTGGGCTACGCAGACAAGTAATAGCCTTTATTCGCTGTTGCCGAAATATAAAAGAGAAGATGTCTGCTCAGCGATAACATTTCACTATGTGTTAAAATATGAACAGATGTTCAAGAACTTTGCAAACTATAATGACTTTTGGAATATAATGAGTGCCAGACTTCTATGCTCAAATACAATGTTTACGTATTATGAAGCATCCATAGGTCGTTTTAGTGAATACGCTGCAGGCTACGGAATAATTTCGGGAACAAAACCTCATGAAATAAACATAGATTTTGATAAGTTGAGGACAGCATTAAAAAGCCCGAACTTAATATCTATAAACAACGATCTAGAGCTCCTGAAGGCTAATGAGCTGTTGAATAGCATTGTTAGAAGTCTGGAAGATAACGATCGTATTTTCGTACATGCACCATATAAGTACATAAAATCACTGGAGAATTCAATTCCTTCTATTGTAAATTAGATAACTATCAATGAGTTAAACATTATATTTAACTTACCATATGAACCTAAACCTTTTAGATGAAACGCTACTTTTTAACGCTACTTTTCCTGACCTATACCTTATTTCCTGCTATAGCACAACCTGCAAACACTCCTGAACTATCAGCCAAGCTTGATAGCTTCTTAAATAATGCAAATCGTTTTTCACAGTTTAATGGCAGTGTCCTTGTCAGCTATAAAGGAAAAATCATCCTAAATAAGGGTTACGGCTTTAAAGATTTCGCTACCAACTCAATGAACGATCAGTATACCATTTTTCGTATCGGTTCAATAACCAAGACTTTTACTGCAACCCTAATTCTGATGCTGGAAGAACAAGGAAAACTATCCCTACAGGACAAACTTTCTAAATATTTTCCGGATTTTCCTTCAGGTGAAAAGCTAACCATACAACACCTACTGAACCACTCTTCCGGTTTGTATGATTACGCCAGTAATATGGATAGGGCTGACTCGGCGATAACCGATCATCCGGTAGCTAAAGATAAAATTCTAGCCCAATTTATAGATCAGCCGCTGGCATTTACACCCGGGAGCAAATACCATTATACCAATTCCGGATATTATTTACTAGGCTTAATTACAGAAAAAGTTACAGGTAAACCTTGGGAACAAGCCATACGAGAAAATATTTTAAATCCGCTACAAATGACACATAGCGGATTTGATTTCCGTGCCTTAAAGAGTAAAGACAAACCTATAGGATACCAGATTTTCAATGAAATTGAACAAATGCCCGACGTGGTATGGGATTCAACTGTCACCTATGCTGCCGGTGGCTTATATACCACCAGCGCAGACATGCTAGCATGGGCAAAAGCAGTTACAGAACAAAAATTACTAAGTAAAGTGGGCTGGAGAAAGGCATTTACTGTACAGATAGGCAAATATGGTAATGGGTGGGATGTGGATTCACTTTCTGGGGTCAGATTTGTAGGCCACAATGGCGGCTTTCCCGGATTCTCTGCACATCTGCTGATCTTTCCAGAAGACGACCTACAAGTTATCGTTCTCAGCAACGTTTCTGATAACACCTATGTAACCCCCATCAGTAAAGCACTTGCCTCAATGGTGCTGAAAAAACCAATACCTGGTGGTTTAGCTATAATACCCAAAAACTTCAATTTACCACAGAAGGCATTGGAAACCTTTGCCGGGAACTACCAATTCGACAAGAAACATCAAGCACAAGTATTTTTAACCAACGGAAAACTGTTCATCAAGGCCGATTCCAACCAACTTCCTGTTACCCGTATATTACCATTAAGCAATAATACATTTTTCTTGAGCAGCGTTTTTATCACGATTGGGTTGAATTTTGAAAAAGATAAAGCAGGGAAAGTAACCAATATGATTATGACCAAAGATGGCAACTCTTTCAACTGGAAGCGACAATTATAATTTCTCAGGAAAACCATCATTCAAGTAATAAAACAATCCAACGATCGCTTTATATTCCCTGAACTCCTGACTGTCGCGCTCTTCAATCAAACTGGTACTCTGAAAACGATAGCCCCTGATCTGGTCATTCGATTTAACCAAAATAACATAAGGGATTAAAATATGCGGCCTATGGGTTTGAGACTGGTCTGGCAAGATAAAAACATTGTGCTTTACTAACCCAAAAAATACGGAATCCAGCTTTTTGTGCTTTATCTGGCTAATGTTCACAGGGAATGTGGCATCAACAGGGTCATTAATGGCCCTATATTTTCGGGAATAATAAGTAGCCGTCAATTGGTTGTCTTTATAAATCAGACTTGTCATCGATCTCAAATTCGAATGCTTTCCACTAGCATATAGCCTAATCTCAATATCAGCTTTTGAATTATTGAGATCAGGGACAGAAAGAGAGGTATCCAACCCCTTAAAAGAAATCAAATTTAAATTATCAGGTAAAGCCCATTTGGTAATGGTTGGCTGGGCATAGGTTGTGAGGTAACACATCCCTATTAAAAAACTTAAAAATAATCTCTTCATATACATTACTCATTTATTGGCGCAAATAACTCCGATTTTCTGGGAATTTTCAAAATCTTAGTAATCTCTCTTTTCAATTCCTTACTCTCATAATATTCAATACAACTCATTAAAATAGGCTTGCGTCCTTCATAGTCAGCAACCTGAGTTGGAGTAATTGAATTCAGCATTTTCATTGCTAATGAATCAAGTTTACGGGAGTGGTTGGTTGAGTCAAACTCATTACCAGCAGCATAATATACAGCGAGACTAATGTCTTGAGAAAAGACCTTTTCCTCACCAAATGCAAAATAGATGCATCTAGCCAGAAAATACTGTCGATAAACCTCTCCCATTTCCTTTTGTGAAGGCACTTTCTGCGAGTAAGCATTGCTTAAGAAAAAAGAAATCAAAATTAAAATGACACAAGCTTTTACTTTCATATTTTAGATAAGTATAAGGCTATAAGTTCCGGTTTGTACGAGAGCTTCAGCATATGTAAGATAACAATTTGTTTTTACTTTACGTCAGCAGCTTCTACCACAACAATTTGTCCTGTTGAAACAACAATAATAGCCTAAAGACATAAATTTATTTAACACTATACCAACACATTAGCCGATTACACAGCGATTCAAAAAAAAACTAAGCGAATTCATTTATATAATTTAGTATTTTCATTTAGCTGTTCGATGTTTATCAGCATAATGTCTGACAACATCCACAATCTTAATCTTCCTTGATATTTTCAAGGTGATAAAAAGACCAAATAATAAAGTTAATAATGAAAGAAGTATGGTTTATCAGACATGGAGAAAGCGAAGCAAATGCTGGCTTCATCGCAACTGAACCTAGTACAATTCCTTTAACGGCAAGGGGACATGAACAAGCCCTTGAATTGGCCGATTCCCTTAGTTACAAACCTGAACTAATTATCACCTCATCTTACCTACGTACCCAACAAACTGCAAAACCTTTATTAGATAAGTTTCCTGAATTAACTGTTGCAACCTGGCCTTTTCATGATTTTAATCTGCTTTCTCCAAAGTACTGTGCCGGCACCACTGCTGAACAGCGAAAACCATTGGTTACAGATTTTTGGAACAGATGCGACATCCATTATCACCATGGAGAGGGCGCAGAAACATTTTTTGATTTTAAGGCTCGAATTATTGAAGGAATTAAGCAATTACAACAATGCGAGCAAGACTTTATTTTGGTATTTACCAATAGTCATGTGATACGTACCGTATGGCAATACTTCATCAAAAGAGAAGAGACCATCGATAGTCAATGCATGCGCCATTTCAGAGATACTATGTCAATGTTGCAAATTTCTGATGCGGAAATTTGTAAATGCATCTACCTCAGAGATAGATGGACAGCTATTGATCCAATTTTTGAGCCTAGATAGTAGTCTATTATTGGCTACCAACGGGTCGGTAAATAAACACCTACCACCCTACTAGCATCCTTTAATGACACAATCATCTTCTGGAAATACAATGGCATTTTAATAAGGATGAGCGTAAAAATCTTATAATTGCAGAAACTATTAAAGAACTATGGATTTTAACGGATATATTAACACGGTTCAATTAGATCTTCCTGAGGATATCACTACAGATTACCCTTTTAATATTCCAACCATACAGAATTTAAAAAAAATAACCTTTCATCCAAAGGTGACCTATTTAATTGGCGAAAATGGGATGGGTAAGTCGACCTTACTAGAAGCAATAGCGGTTAATTTAGGATTTAATGCCGAAGGTGGTAGTAGAAATTTTAACTTCGACACACAGGCTACACACTCTAACTTACATAACTATTTAAAAATCTCTAAGGGTGTACAGAGGATGCGAGACGGTTTCTTTTTAAGGAGTGAGAGCTTTTATAACCTGGCATCTGAGATAGATTCGAGAGATTCAGAACCAGGGCTAGGAGGACGAATCATCAATTCTTATGGGGGCAAGTCTTTACATGAGCAATCTCATGGAGAGTCGTTCTGGGCACTATTCATGAATCGGTTTGGAGGCTCAGGGCTATATATTTTAGATGAACCTGAGTCTGCATTATCAATCACTCGCCAGATGGCGATGTTAGCACAAATGGACAAATTAGTTAACAAGCGTTCTCAATTCATTATTACCACACACTCACCGATTATATTAGCCTATCCTGACGCTATAATTTATCAGATGACACCTGAAGGAATCAATAAAGTGAAATATAAAGAGACCGATACTTATCAATTGTACAAGGGATTTCTAGATAATCCTGAGCAAATGACATCGATCTTATTAGATGAACAGTAAACTACCAATTACAGATTGTTTTTAAACACTCTGCTAATGCGTTCGTAATGCCGCCGAAGGGCGGTATCTCACACTAGTAAGGTTTTCTTTCTCTTGCGAGGTCCTGAAATAAATTCAGGATGACGATCGCTTAAACAATTGTCATTATCACTTTTTCGCATTATTTCCAATGCTATGGCTTCATAATGAAATGTTTACGAATTAAGGACAGTGAATGCAGGATGGCGATGAGCAAAAACTACACTAATCATTAACCACTTTCTTAATGTAGCTTTCAATACGACTGATACCCGTATCAGATTCGTCGGAATTGTAAACGATCATTCCTTTTTTGTCAACCACCAAGCATGTTGGAATCGCATACACACCAAAAGATTTTGAGATTTTACTTAAACTAGGCTTCAACTTTTCAGATACATTTATCCAAGTGAGTTTATTTTTTGAAACATGCTCTTTCCATCGAACTACGTTGTCGTCGTCATTAAAATAAACAACCTTTAAACCCTTCCCTTTATAGGTTTGGTATAGTTTCTTCAGTTTCGGCAATTGCTTCTGACAAGGTCCGCACCAAGTAGCAGAAAAAACAATTACATAGGGCTGGCCTTTTAAAGAACTGTTACTAAACAGCTTATTGTTTATGTCTGGCACTTTAAATGTCCGGACATCCATCCCTGCGCCAGCCGCAATTTTATTATTTATAAGACTTGTTTCTTCGTCATAGAGTTGTTTTCCCAATGGAGAATTTCTAAGGTCATCACTAAACTTTGCTAAAGTTGCCAGATTAACTTTGGCGGAACTAGGCAAAGCATCTGTTCGACTGAGAAAATATAAAAAGAGCAGACTACCATAATCATTTGGATAAGCTTCCAATCGTTTTATTTGATCTCCCTTTATTTGGTCATGAAGTTCCATTGGTATTTGTATATAGCCACTTCCCCCAATAGATTTGCGATAACGAGCGGTAGCCTCAACAAAAACATCACCTAATTCTTTATAAATAATACCTCCTTTTGCATCAGAATTTAATGTTAAAAACTTAAACTCTCCATCTGGTACTTCCAGACTTATGTTATTTTTGCCAGAATCAAGCACAAAATTGTTTTGTATATCTTTTCCTTTGTATGAAACTATTAAATCCGCAAAATTGCTAGGCTGTTTTACCTGCCCGGTAATGGTAGCGCTACCATTTACAATCTGAAAAGAATCTTTTCCTAAGGGAATGAAATCTTTATTATTGAAAACATTAAGGTAACCTTTTGCGTCAGATAAGGTTTTAGTATTAATTACAAGAGTAAATTTGTATTGACTAAAAGCAGAGAGGTAACACGCTCCTATCAAAAAGCTTAGAATTAATATCTTCATATTATTAATTTTCTTTTAATAAAGATAAAGAAAAGTTAATCCATTTAAAACGAATAGGAAATAGTTGTCGCCTATAAACTCAGCCAGGCTTGTTAGCAATTCATGCTCAGAATGAATTCTTTACAATTTAGCTAATAGTTTATATAGATTAAATTCTTCTGTCAAGAACACCTCGCCCAAATGTCCGCCATGAGCTTTATAATGCGCTATACCATGCTTTGTGATGATTAACTCATGATACCCAACATCACTTTCAAGCTCTGGCAAGGTCTTTTCTTCTTCAGGCCCCAGAGTGATGAATGCCCAGTCTTCAAGTCTAGGTAAGATTTTCTCAGGAAGCCTCTCACCCACAGGATTTTCACAGAACTTTAAAGGTGTACACCAAAAAACATGGCTACGTACGTAGAAATCCTGTTTAAAGTCTCTAATTGCTTCTAAATGTTCATTTATAAGTTCCGCCCAGTTTTCTGAAATATGCAGGATAGCAAATTGCACATTATTGAATTTACTTCTTGTATAGGCTTTAATCATAACATGATTAGTTGGTTTCCTTGATTTTTTCATGTGAGTACCTCCATATTTAGTTATCACGAGCTGATATTATATGGAATCTGGTAAGGGCACCATTTAACGCAAAAAGCGTGGAACCCCACCTACCGCTACAGAGGTCCTGAGAGACCCACAAACGAAATAAGCGAAGCCCACGCTTTTAACGGCGTGAGCATTCCTCACTTATTCTCTCGTTTGTATTGAAAATTCTCAGGTTTCTGTATCGAGATTCTAAAGTGCTAAATGCTCCAATTTCTTGGATTATTCTGCAAAAATATAATATTAGTTCATTACATACATATTTTGTTTCGACTAATATATATAAGTTTCACTCAAACGAACAAGCTATAAAACAGATATATTTAAATATTTTCATCATTGCTACCACTCCACCCTTTCATAGAATTCTTCGTATATAGTCGGTCCCCCGATGGTGCCTATTGTATGCAGTTTGCCATTCTCCATCGTTAGTTTGTAGTTAATTTTCATATCTTCAAAACCATTGAAAGCCGCATACTTAGTAAATTCCTGATAATTTCCGTTTACTAAAGAATAGGTTCCGCCGGAAACTGAAGCGGCAAGTTTTTTATTGTTTAACTCCGGCATTTTCTTCTCTACAATTACAACAAAATTTGTAGGAGTTAATATTTTTCGCAAAAAAACAGATCCACTGTCTGATATTAAAATCTGACCGTTTTCATAAGTAATTTTCTGGCTTATAAGCTTCCAGGTTCCAATATGTTCGGTATTCTTTGACGGGGTAACACGTTTAATTGCTGCATTGCTCTTTTTATTCTTTTGCGTTTGAGCGAAGCCAACAGCACATATAAGTACGCCTGATAGCGTAAGACTTAGGATTTTATTCTTCATACAAGGATCGGTTACTCGGTTATCCTAAATATATAAATTATATTTCTCTTATTGTTCATACTTAAGCGCCTCCGCAGGATTGGCCTTAGCAGCCTTGTACGCCTGAAAACTGACCGTTAGAAAAGCAATCACAGCAGTGCCCACTATTGATATCAGTACAATGGATAAAGGTATGCTTGTCCGGAATTCAAAATTAGTAAGCCATTTGTTCATCAGGTAATAAGCCAATGGTACGCCAATGCAAGCAGCAAAAAATACCATTTTCAAGAATGAAACCGACAGCAATCTCATAATATTGCTCACTGAGGCACCCAGTACACGGCGCACACCAAATTCCTTCGTGCGCTGTTCCGCACTGTAAGCCACCAAGCCATAAAGCCCCATACAGGAAATAAATATAGCGATGCCGCCAAACAGGTTGGCCAGTATGCCCAGGATCTTTTCAGACTGCATTTTTTGGGCGTACAGATTGTTTACAAACTTGATTTCGACCGGATAGGCCGGATTGAGCCTTTTTGCAACGGCTGAGATCAATTCCACATTACGGTTCAAACTGTTGGCTGGGTTCAGGCGCATGTTGATCCTATAGCCTTTATACCTATTAAAATTGATAACCATCGGTTTCTCAGCCTCATATGGCGAATCCCAAATGATATCTTTAAATACCCCAATTACATGCAAATCATTACCATTCAATTTCACCCTTGTGCCCACCGGATTTTGAAGGTTCATCACCTTCACCGCAGAGCTGCTCAGCAGAACACCTGCTGTATCAGACGCAAAGTCTTTAGAAAAATCACGCCCTGCGATCAGCTCAACGCCGCTGGTCTTCACAAAATCATAATTGGTTTCCAAACGGTTAAAACGAATATCCTCGGCTCCTGGAGGCCTGTTGGGCCATTCGAAACCCGTAAACCAGTTACTCACGCCAGAGAGACTGCCAGCCGCCTGGTTAACGGCGGTGACGGCACCTGTTTTCAGAACTTCCGATTTGAATACCTCAAATTTGCCGGAGAGCTCGCCCTCCTGCGGCATTTCTGCCAGTAGATTTGCGCTGTAGCCAATCGGCCTGTTCTTAATGAAATCGATCTGTTTGTAGATCACTAGGGTAGCTATGATTAGCATAATGGCGAAGCAAAACTGCCCCACAACCAATACCTGTCTCAAATTCACAGGGATTGCCTTTTCCCTTGCGGCCTTTCTTTTTAAAGTTTGAACAGGGTTAAAAGCAGAGAGGAACAGCGCAGGATATAAGCCTGATAGTAATCCGGTTAGTACTACCACGCCAGAAATAACCAGCCAATACCAGGCATTGCCATAGTCTATTACAAGTTCTATACCCAGCAAATTATTAAACATGGGCAAAGCCAGCTCTACAACGGTTACAGCCAGTAATACACTGCCAAAGGTCAGTACCATCGCTTCGGTAAGGAACTGCATTACCAGCGAAGACCTTGTGGCGCCAATTGTTTTCTTTATGCCCACTTCCTTTGCCCTGCGCTCGGATTTGGCAGTAGCCATATTCATAAAATTGATGCAGGCGATCAATAAGATACCAAAGGCCAAACCAATAAACAGATAAATTTTTTCTATATCACCACCAACACTTTTTCCGTTAACGAAGTTACTATAGAGATGTGTTTTAGCGAATGGAAATATGAAATTCTCCCCTTTGGTATCCTTGCTTCGCTCATTAAACAGACCTTTGATCTTGCTGTTTATCAAATCCACTTTTGAGGGGTCGTTTACCTTTACCATTACTGGCCAGCTAAAGTTTTCCCACCCCCCATTTCTAGCATTTTCATTAAACAATTCTAAAAAAGACCAGGGTAAAACATAATCGAACTTAAGGGCAGTATTACTCGGAACGTCTTTGATCACCCCAGTGATTATCAGATCCCTTTCGTTTTCATATTTGATGCTTTTGTTCAGCACATTGACACCACCAAACAACAGCCTTGCAGTCCGTTCTGTTACCACAACAGAATTGGGTACATCAAGCGCTGTAGCTGGATTACCGGCTATAAACTCGAAATTAAAGATCTTCAATAGCTCAGGATCTCCAAATAATACCACTTTTTTGAAGCTTGTTCTGCCATTGGCAATAAGCGTTTCCCCGCCTCCGGCCAGGCGTGCTACCGCATCAACTTCCGGCACACGATTTTTGATCGCGCTGTGGATGCCATTCCCTGGAGCACTATAGGTACTGGTAACCTTTCCTGATGCGTCCTGGAAATTGATCATTACCTGATAAACCTTGTCGGCATCTTTAAATCCCTTATTATAATTCCATTCGTAGTTCACGTACAAGAGCAGTAAAAGGCAGGATGCCAGACCAATTGCCAAACCAACAATATTAATCACTGAAGAAGTCGTGTTTCTCCAGAGGTTTCTCAAAGCGATTTTTAAATTGAGTCTGAACATGGCGGCAAAGGTTTATTGGTTAAAGATAAGATTGAACTGCAATTAACCAAGTTAGTGCCAAGATCAACAAATGCTTTAAATCACTACTACACCCCGCTTTCTTTCCAAATCTACGGCAGAAACCGTTCATTATTGAACATCGGCCGTACGCTGCCGAACACCTACCCCTATTTAGCTTTAAAGTCATTAAAAGTAACCCCATCATAACGACAAACTCCGTTCACCGTACCAAACCAAATACTTCCATCTTTTGCTTCAATTATACCGAAAATCATTGGTTCTCCAGACTTTACTTCAGTTACAACAGGCTTATTATCAGACAATGTCTTGCCGTCATACCGTAAAAGTGACCAACCCTTGCCCGAAGCGCTTTCTGAACTAGTCCAAATATTACCTTTTCTATCTTCGTAGATATTCCCAACAAACTTCTGGGCAAAATTGGTAAATGTAATACCGTCATAGCGCCAAAGGCCATCATAACCTCCCAGCCAAATATTGCCTTTTTTATCTTTAATTATCGAACGAACATTAGCAAAAGGTTTACCCTCTTTATTGGTTACGGTGGTAAATGTCTTTCCATCATAAATGGAAACATATCCCCTAGTACCAAACCAAAATTTTCCTGTTTTGTCCTCAATGATAGAATTAACATCATTATGCATCCAACTACCATCTGGAATCGGATGTTGGTAAACTGACACATGGATAGAATCAGCACCAGTGGGAACTGGCCCTTCTTTCATTTTAAAATTCTGAAAGGATTTCCCATCGTAACGGCTTGCTCCTACTCCAGTGCCGAACCAAACATTGCCGGTTTTATCTTCATAAATATTAGTGACCTGATCACCGGCAAGCCCATCCTTTGTTGTGTAATTTTTAAAGGATTTCTCATTGTAGTAATAAACCCCTGAACCAACAGAAGCGAACCAAAAATTCCCCTTTTTATCTTCTAAAACAGAAAAAAAGCGAGCCTGCATTGCTTTACTTGTAATATTAGTAAACAATTTTCCATCGTATCTAATAATACCTTCAGTAGAAGCAAGCCAAATATTCCCCCTTCTATCTTGCTTGATGGTACGAACCATTCTATTAGGCCCCTGAGAAGTGGACACGTCTTTGGTTTCAACTGCATCCTGAGCATCATTTTTTTGCTGAGCCTGTACCGGAAAATAGATTACTCCAGTCAGCATGATAATCAGGCTATACAAAACATTTCTTTTATTTTTCATATCTTTTCTAATTGGTTCAACGAAACTACTTTGATATTTTTCATCGCAGAGAATTTGGATTGTAAATAAAAATGTAAACTTTGTAAATAAAAACTTGACACTATGCTTAATAGCCGAAATCTTCTGTCCGGAAAAGGTAAGTACCTCTTTGGATTCATGCTGCTTTTGTTTATTACTGTAATTTGCGCAGCTTCTAGTGTAACTGATGGTAACGACTTTAATATTGCCAGAAAGGAAGTTTTGCTCCGTCGGATCGGACATGAAATACTCTTACAGTCGGGCGACAGTACATCTAGGGTTCTTCCTATAAAAAAGATCGCTGATAATGAGTACCAAATCAGGTTTGAGAATGATCTAACTTTTCAACCCGAATCTCTGGTAAATACTACCAGACGTTTGTTGGCTCAAGACCCCCTAGCACGTGATTATATTGTTAACGTTCTAAACTCTGGCAACTCTAGTGTAGCTTATGGATACGCTATATCAAAAAATAAAAAAGATGATATTATAGCTTGTCTAGGCAGAGTGCAGCCCAGAGCACGTTACATGATTAACATAAAATTTAAATCGACAGGCATAAATACAACAAAGAACAAATATCTATTGGGCAGCTTGCCATTTTTAGCATTTGTTGGTTTTATTTTTCTGAGATCCGTTAAGCCGCGAAGAGCTTTAACTCACGGTGAAAATACCGGCATGTACACTTTGGGCTCAGTGTTGTTCGATGCGAAGAACAGAAAGCTCACCATAAATGGAAAGGCAATAGACTTAACCGGAACGGAAACCCGCGTATTGCTCATTTTTGCATTGTCGCCCAACGAAACCATAGAGCGAAGCCGACTGCAAAAAGAGATATGGGAAGATGAAGGTGTTATTGTAGGGCGCAGTCTGGATATGTTCATATCAAAACTTAGAAAAAAACTAGAAGTTGATCCGAATATTAAAATTGCTGTTATACGTGGAAAAGGATATAAGCTTGAAATTAACGCTTAAAAAAAAGTAGCTGCATATTTACCCAACAGATAAGAAATCTTTGTCCTATCGATAGATTTAAACAATTTTCAATTCTTTTTGGAGTTGGGAGAAATGCTCTTTAATTTTCAATCTGGTATCATAATCTGAAAAACGTGCGATATTGATCACCTGAACCTCATCTTTTTCTAAATATGCCTTAATCTCATCCAACCCAACATCAATATGCTTTAACATCTTGATATCAATAAGACCAGATCCATTATGAGTTTTAAATTCAACCTGATCCGGCCGCCATTCTATAAATAAACCCGCATCTTTTGACCATAACCTACTTAGCAAAGACCAGAATGTGCCCCCCATCAGTAAAGTTTTGATGTATTCGCTTTTGAAAGTTTCGGCCGACAATACCATGAACAGCCAGACCGCCAAATATATAGCTCCACATATATTAAGGATTTTCAAGCTCTTGGATTTTGCACTTAATTCGATTCTATCTATTACCGCCATATTTTTGAATATAATGATACTTTTAGATTAAGTTGCTTCTTCATTAATTTTTTGTCTTAAAAAAGCATTCAATTGTTCTGTAGAAACATTAAATTCTTTTTCAAATAGTTCTTGGTAGCTTTTGTAGGTCATCAATCTTTTTAAACCGTTAATTCCATCTTTTTCATAAACAAGTTTGCAAATCATGCCTTGGATTGCACTACCAGGATTTGTATATGGGTCTGTATACCAGAAGTCTTCTATTTTGCTTAGGTCGGCTTCCTGATGCTCTCGTAAATATTGGTTAACCCTTTTGAGATGCCATTTAATAGGATGGCCCATGCTGCCTCCATAAAGTACAGCCAACCCCTCCCTAATAGGAGAACCGATATGTAAGCGATTGAGGTAAACATGCACAACTTCATGAAAGTAATTTTCGCCGTATCCTCCACAGAAAACCTGGTTGTCACGATCATCAGATATTCCAGAAGGTTTTAGCTTGTTTCCCATCATTACGGTGTAGTCAAAACCTCTCAGTTTATACAATTCATCATTATCATCTGAGAGGTAGTATTTGATATGAATGGGCTTGAGGTTCCACTCCTTTTCAAGTTTGACAATGTTCTTGATTAGGCTATCTGCCCTTCTGTGGTTAAATTTGTGATTTGAAGGATAATAGAAATCAACATTTCTTACCGTTTTAATCCGCCAGTCGGCAAGATTTTCTGTCATTGGATTAATAAAATAAGGCTTTTTATGGTCGTCAGTTCCAATGTAATGATTGGTAACAGCCATAGTCATTATATTCCCTGAGGAATCTGCATAGGAAAACTGAGTCTTGATATGTACATATTTAGACTTTGATCTGATGTATAAAATAGTTGGACGATAACCCTGAGCGTACAATGGATTGTCATTGATTGCATAAATTAATTGATCTGGTATCTTTCTTTGTTTGAGCTCAGCGGCAGACCAGTAAGATGATAAATCGGGTATTTGTTTCCCATTAAAACCATCGAGATAATTTGTATAAAAACGAAGTGCTGTTTTAACCTCAGTTAAAGTGGTATCGACACCTGGATTTAGATATATTTGTGAGTAGGTATTAAATGCTAACAGTAAGAGTATTAATGAGAGTAAAGGTTTTTTCATGAATATCAAGTTAGTGTTTTTGAGCTAATAAAGAATAAAGAGATCTAAAAACCTTTTCCTCATCACTGCTGTAGTTGCATGATAAAATACTATAACACTTAGTATAAAAAAAAATGCCTCCCAAAAATTTAATTAGATTTTTTTTTTGTCCGATAACGGTCGTTTTGTTCGATAACGGCCTACTCATTAAGTAGTAGAGAAGAACGGAATCGGATGCATTAATTTAACTACCAGTTATAAAAATTTTAATCTGAGCACCATAAGGCTCGGAAATCACGTACGAGACACGCAATACTTTTCCCTCAACATTGACTTTTCCAACCTTAGTTCGCATCATACTTGGTTCTTTTGGGAGTATGGCTTTTTGATAGGTTGGTCCAGTACCGACAATGAGAGGAAGTTTGCTAGAAATTGTTGGGTCAGACGTATTAAATGTCATGAAAAGATCTCCAGTTGAAATTGAAATCCTCACCGAATCAAACACCCAACTTCCGATCTGAAAATTTCTAAAAAAATAGCAATCATCCCACTCTTTGATATAATCAAATTGCGACACATTGACTTTTGAAAAGCTATTATTCGCAATAATCGATTTAATGAAATCGTTATTCTTAATTGCAATAATAAATTCTACATTTTCTAGCATAATTACCTTGTGATACTCTTCTACCAAGCTCAGCTTTTTAAATAGCATTACCAATTTTACCTAACATATTTTTTTAGGTTATGAATCATCCTTCATATAAAAATTGGTTAAGCCATTGCTACTTTACCTTTTTGCAAACCATTTTCTTATCGGTATTCAAAAAAGACAACGAAACCACCTTGCCATCAGTATCCCTTTCAAAGCTAATTGTTAGCTGTTCTTTACCATTATCAAGCACAAATACATCTTTCTGCTGCGCATACATCTCCTGCGTGATGTTAGTCGTGGACATTAATCTGCCATGATCTACTTTCAATCCGATCAATTGCCCCTGTCTCAGCTGATAGTCCCCCTCATAAACTGCTAAAGTTGCACTATCCAAATGAACCTTGTTCTCCGCCGGAAATTGGTATGGCTCCTCATACAAGATTGCCAGAATTTTCAACGAGATCACATGTAAGTACACGTCCTGAATATTATTTAGCATTACAATACATATGTCATCTGTTGGAACGCGTGCAAATTCTGATCTAAAGCCCCATATGTCTCCGCTGTGGTGTACCGTCTTCTGCCTGAAAACTGAATCAATGAACCAGCCATACCCATAATTTGCACGAATAGACGTGTAAGCTTTAGCCAGTAAACTATCCGCTACTACTTTACCCTGCTGTAAGCCTACATGGAATTTATACAGATCACCCACTGTCGAATAGATTGCTCCAGCTGCCCTGGGCCTTTCAAACCCCATCACTTCTGCCGTATTCGCGTTCCCGTCTAAAGGAAATGCCCAGTATCCAGTAGCTTTATTCCTATCCTTCAGTTTGATAAAATCAAAATCACTTTGGCGCATTCTCAGCGGTTTAAATACATATTTGCGTACCGCATCGTAATAGCTCAAGCCCGTTACCTTTTCTATAATATATCCAAGCAGTATATATCCAGCATTACTATACCTCCAGTCTGTTCCTGGCTTAAAATCAAGGTTTTGCCCCTTTAAGGCTTCAACAAATATTTTCTCCTCAGTCCCCCCAGTAATATTCTGGCTTGTATCCGAAATCCCCGAGGTATGCGACAGCAAATGACTGATCGTTACACTGTCACCATTAGAAAAATCAGGATAAAACTTACTCAGGGAATCAGACAAGCGCAACTTTCCCAATTCTACCAGCTTTAGCACCACCGCCGAAGTAAAGGGCTTAGTAACCGAAGCAACCTGGTAAATCGTATTTTGGTCATTCCTCGTTCCTTTACGAATATTCTTAAAGCCATAACCCCGCTCTAATAGTACCTTTCCCTGTTGGGCAACAAGAATAGTCCCGTTAAACTTACCCAGTTTATGATAAGTGGCAATGAGGCGTTCAATCTCCTTCTGTTTATCCTGAGCATTAACCGAAAACCCAACAACGAGCAATAAGAGCATTGAACAGATCACCCTCAATCGGTTTTTTTTTATTCTCATAACCAAATTCCATCAACAAGATTAACAACCAAAATACATAAACCACTATACATCAGACATATATTTCATCAATATATTACATACTACTAAGTGTTTTTTTTCTTAGCTGATTTGGCTAGTGGATTGAATGCAAGGCAGAGGTCTACCCAATATTTTAGTTTCTTTTGGTTGTTAATGGCGATATCCTCCACGTAAACATAGTCTTTCATTAGGCGGCCGTTGTTCATCATGTTCCGACAATTGCCATTTTCCAATTCCTCTGTTACTTTTTCTTTGCCTATACGACAGAGCAGCTCCTCTCCCGAAACGCAGACGCACATTTTATGATCTACCATGAAGCAGATTCCACTAAACATTTCTTTTTCTATTACATCCTCTCTGTCAATCAGTAGTTCTCTTACCCGATTGGCCAATTGCTCATTATAAGCCATATGGTATCTATTTATAGTGTTTTAGCTTAAATCTATTGAATATTGTTTGCGTCTATTTTGTGAAAAATTTATTTAAATTCGCCGCACTAACTGAAAATCTAAAAAACTGGCCAAAAAAGAATAAGGAATGGACAAAATCAATTTATTAGTTATTGTTACCACAATCTCTTTATTCATTTCAGTATTTCTTGCATTTTTTCTGCTAACGGTTAAAACAAAACAGAAAACAAGTAATGTGCTATTTGCTCTTTTTCTATTATTAACTGCAATAGATACTAGTCACCCTTTATTTAATTTGGTAGCTGATGGTCCTTCAAATCTGGGAATGCTAAGAAATACACTTTCTTTCTTTCAAATACCTGTTTTTCACCTCTATGTTTTATCTGTTTGTTATACTGATTTCAAGCTTAAGCCGAAATATCTACTTCATCTGCTTCCATTTTTAATAGCTAATTTACTTTTATTACCCCGTTTTTATAGCGTAGATACTGCTGCTAAAATTAATTTTATTATGAACCGGAAAGATATGTTTGAACTACAGTTCTTTCATATCCTTATTCATCTTCAAATAGTTATCTATTTTACTGCCGTTTTTATGCTATTGAGAAAAGCAAAAAAACTATATCTTGAAAATTATGCAGGTACCAGTATTAACGCTTATAATTGGTTGTTTCAATTTACCAGCGTACTAACTGCTTTATATTTAATTGTCATTCTAAAAAATGTCTTTAAATTTTCTGATTATCCGTACATCTCTGAATGGATAAGAATTGGAATCCTGGTACTTCAACCGTTTATTATTTGTTGGTATTTATATAAAGCACTAAATAATCCCGGTTTATTCAGAAATATTGATTCGAAATTAAAACTTGTTTCGGACCTTATTTTAGAAGAAAAAAATAATGACCAAGTAACTGTAGACGAAAAAGAATACAATCAAGAATTATTGAAACTGCAGCAGTATATGGTCGAAGAAAAACCATTTCTTAATCCTTCTTTAACAATTCAAGATGTTGCCAAGGGTATTAAAGTTCCTGTTCGCGACTTATCTCTTTTAATTAATCATAAATTAGAACAGCATTTTTATGATTTCGTTAATGCCTATCGTGTAGAGAGCGCTATGGATATTTTAAAAGATGTTACAAAAAGTAAGGTTACTGTTTTAGAAATTCTATACGAGGTAGGTTTTAATTCAAAATCTTCATTTAATACGGCTTTTAAAAAGCATACTGGCAACACCCCTACCTCCTATCGCAAAGGACTGTAAAACAGTAATTTGTAATTACTCGTACTTCTCGTTTTAATTACCCGTACTCTTTTTTTGAAACAAATGAGTACGACTACTTTTACTCGGTCGCGTAGCGCCGCTTTCTTCCTCATGTTTGTATCGAAATAATTTTTAACATAAAATTCGGTACAATGAAAACTTCATTAAAACTTTTAGCAGCACTATTATTACTAAGCAACTTTTGTTTTGGACAAGACATCTCAAAAAAGATTGATTCAATAATAAAGGATAGTTATAAAAAAAATCCTGAGGTAGGTATTAGCGTTGGTTTTATCAAAAACAATGAAGAACACTTTACAGCATATGGTAATTTGAGTGCAGAAAATCAGGTTGAAATCAATAAAAAATCCATATTCGAAATCGCATCCATCACCAAAATTTTAACTTCAAATTTAATTGCACAAGCGGTTATTGATAACAAAATAAAAACTGATGATTATATCGACCGCTTTCTTCCTAAAGCGTATGTGTTGCATGAAAATCTTAAAAACAAAATAAAGATTTCTGACCTGGCCTCTCATCAATCTGGTTTGCCCGATATAGACTTTGCTAAGTTAATAGCACTAAATCCGCAGCAGCCTGTAAGCAGTGTAACCGAAGAAACATTGACTAGTTTGATTAATAATTGTACTGAACTAACAGACTATGGTAAGTATCGTTATTCTACAATTGGATATACTTTGCTAGGTCAAATTTTAGAAGGATTGTATAACAAGAGTTACGATGAAATTATCAGAAACAAAATAATACAGCCATTAAAGATGAAAAATACGCTAACCAAGGAATTCGATGTAAAGAACAGAACAGTTGGGCACAGTCCAAATGGTGATATTCAGGAGTTCTTTAATTGGAATGTTACGGCTCCTGCCGGATTGATAAAATCTAATGCTGCTGATATGGTTACGTATTTAAAAGCAGTTTTAAATAAAGAAACCGCAGTTGGTAAAGCGGCCATCATTACTGAAAAAATCTTCTATAAAGATCAAAAAAGAGAAATGGGATTAGGTACAAACATTGTAACGGACGATAAAAATACGATTTATATGAAAACAGGAGATTCTATGGGTCAATCTTCAATCATATGCTACAATAGGGCTAAAAATTGGGGCATCATTATACTTCTAAACCAAAGGAACTCAAAAATGAGACAGAACCTATTGAATGAGATTTATGACACGGTATTTAAATAATTTATAACATAAAAAACTAGACCATGAAAAGTACTTTTTACTTACTAATTCTTCTACTAACAGTTTCGAGTTGCCAGACACGCAATAAAGCTTTGTCGAAAAAAAGAGATTATAGCTTTATAACAGACAGCTTACACATTGAACAACAATTGGAGAAATACAAGCTCCCAGGATTTAGCCTTGTTGTTTTTGAAAATTATAAGATTATATATTCGAACCAAGTTGGGGTGAAATCAATGAATTCAAAGGAAAAACTAGATGAGAACACTGCTTTTTCTACAGCATCAATTTCAAAACCAATAACTGCGCTGCTTTGCCATATACTTGAGGAGAAAGGTTTAATTAATTTAGATGATCCAATAGATAAGTACTTAAAACGTTGGCATTTGCCAAAAAGTAAGTTTACTGAAAACAATAGCCCTACCTGGAAACATTTTTTTAATCATACCTCTGGCACAAATCAAGGTGGATTTGCAGACTATTATGAAGGAGATACCATTCCGACAATAAAACAAAGTCTTTTAGGACAGATACCTAGATATGATAAGGAAATTGAATTCCTGTTTACTCCTGGAACTAGTTTTGAATACAGTGGAGGTGGTTATGTAATTATCCAAATGGCTTTGGAGGATACTTTAAATAAGTCTATTGCTGAACTTGCACAAGAATATATTTTTGCTCCTCTTGGCTTGAAAAACACAACAATGATACAGCCTAATGAAAAAGGTTTTTTAACGAATGTTGCTCTTGTTCATGATAAAGATGCAAAAGTTATTAAAACAGGCTTACCTATTACACCACAAGTTGGCCCATCAGGAATGTGGTCTACACCTTCGGATTTAGCTAAGCTGTCTATTGAGATACAAAATGCCTTACGTAATAAAAACAACAAAGTGATTTCTCATAGTATTGCCAAAAAAGTAACAGCAGTAACTGCTTTAAAAGATGCTGTGGCTGGCTGGGGATATGGATGGCAAAAATCTTTTGGGTACAACAACTATGATTGGTTTTCGTGCAATGGTTCAAACACAGGGGTTGGTGGTAGTGTTTTTGCTACTATGGTAGACGGGAATGGCTTTGTGTTTCTTGCCAATGGCGAAAAACCAAATCGGATTCCTGTAATGACCCAAACCCAACGGAAGATTTTGACAGTAATGGACTGGAATAAAGAAAAACCTAGTGAAGAAATTCAGGAAATTCCTGCAAGTGTAAAGGAAAAACTAATAGGAACGTATGATGATTTCCTTTATGGACAGGGTATGAAAACCAAAATTGTAGAAAAAAATAACCGTCTTTATGTAGAATCTGAACTTTTGGAACACTTTAAAGGGAAAAATGATCAAGAGTTGGTGTACCTGAAAAATGGATCCTTTAAGCTTGTAGATTACCCTAACTTGTTAAAATTCGATTTCAGCAATGGAAAGGTAAATTCTGTAACCTTAACAAGAGATAAGCTGGAAACTAAAGTTCTGATAATTAATAAAGGAAAATAAGGGCTGAAATATTTTCCCTATCTTGTTAAAGACCTATATGCCGAAGGACTGGAAATACTATGGTTATTAGGCATATTAGGCTTGCGCATAACTCTTAAATGTATGAAATGAATTTTTCATAATAATAAGTGAATAAAAAATTGCTATTAGGGTAGATATTTCTTTTTTCATTTTTTCACTATTTAATGCTGTTAAGTAGCGTGTGAAGGTAAGCAAGTTGCTTTGGCGTGAGGTGTTGTTGTTCAGCTTTTTTTAGAATTCTTTTCTCTTTTTCAGCACGTTTTTTTATCCTCTCTACTGGTGTATAGACAGACATATACTCTTCCATACTTTGCTTTAATTTCCCATTCAGACAGGATTTCGGATTTGATAGATAATAATCGGTGAAGCTAGCCATGTGACTATAAAACAGTTCTTCAACAATTGCAGTAAAGGACTGCATCGTTAAATCATCCGAATGGGCACATATTTTTTCTAATTCATGCACGCTGGAAACATCAAACTTGCCGTGCATAAGTATCGCCGCAATACTATCCACCTTTCCCTTAATACTTAATTTTTTTTTCCCTTCAGTATTTTCACCCAAATTAACAATCAAATCAAAATCTGATTTATTTCTCAAATCTTCATGATCATTTTGTTCGTATGTCTCATTTTCGGATTTAGACTTTGTATTTGTAATTAATTCTAGCTTTGCTATAATCTCTTCGTAAAACCGTTTTGAAACTCTTTTCTGTACAGTGGTATCCAGATTTGCTTTTCTGTACCAAGTTCCATCTCTAAAAACAGACCTTAGCGCAATCATAGTTGACATTTTACTCTGGTCCTCTTCCATCGGTATATAAGAGAAGAAGTACATCTCTTCGTGATCCTTTTTAATGTATAATACTTCTCCTTCCATTGCACCAGCAGTATCTCCTTTCCAATATTCGGAATCGTACTGCAATCGTTCTGGAATTTCATTTTCAAAATCTGAATTTCTAAGGCTGTCAACGGCTAACTTAAACTCATCCTTCTTTATTGGAAATGTAATAAGCGCCCAGCCACCTAAACTTCCTTCGCCTGGATAATTACAGGAAAACAAGAGTACTGATATAAAAAGAAAAAGGATTAATCTAAACATTGAGGCGATTTTATCGACTTTAATATACGGTTATTTTGGATATTGATTAATTGATTGGAGTATTGATAAGTTATGCCTGAAATCTAATTTTAACCGCTGAGATAATATCAGTTTCAATTCTCTCTTCCGTTACTATAAAACCATTTTTTTGATAGAATTGCATTGGTGTATAATAGGTTGAACCGTCTTGTCTTAAGTCGTTATTGTGATCGATAACCCAACCACATAGTTTTTCACTATTCTGCTTTAAACTGTCGATTAACATTTTCCCATACCCTTTGTTTTGATTTGAGGCATGTACAAGAATAGAGAACCATATCTCCTCATCCCTCAGGAAGGCAACAGCCCAACCAATTACTTCGTCTGATTCATTAAATAAAATGTGGTGATTATACTCCTTTATATCTTTCAACAGTAGTTTAAACCTGTTCTTTAGTTTGATTGGATATAATTGATTCCATAAGTGATCAATTTGATTGGTTTGATCCTCTGTTAGATTTTTTGATATTTCAATTCTTATGGTCATGCTTGTACAAGCTAAATTAAACAATATGGTAATGTTCCAATTAAGCCACTACTTATTTTTCTGTTTTGCCTGCTCTAAGAACTCTGCCGCACTTTTCTGATCATTTAACTCATCATAATATCTTGCCATTTCGATATACCCGTTTGCATCGTTAGGATATAGCCGAATGTACATTTCCAGAAACATTTTAGCTCGTTTGAAGTTTTTATCCAAAACCTTACTTCGCCAGGCCAACCCACTAATATCAGTCGTTGAGGGAAGTATTGTATAACCCATTTTCTCAGACAACATTTTATAATGATTCTCTAAAACTGTTGCTGAGCTGTCTGTCAGTATCTGAAAGCCCGGTCTTTTATAAAAACTAAACAAAGTCTTCAGTGCATCGTATGTAGCTATTAAGGGAACTGAATTATGATTTTCATTAGGGTAATATTTAAATGTGTTCTGAAGACCAGTTTCCTTATGCTTATTCAAAAGCTCATCAAAGTGCACAACTGATTTCATAGCATTAGTATAACCCGTGGTATCATTAGCTACTTTGCTGGAGTTTAAGATACCTACAGGATTACTATTTGCCATAGCAAGAAAAAAGGCTTTATTTTTTAAAGAATTTGGCTTTAATAAGTTTAGTGCATTTTTGCTAATATCAGAGTTTTTCCACCATATAGCGGGATCTAAAGCAATGTAAGAATTGAAAAGAGCAGGGTATTTTACAAGTATATTTGCCACAAGAAGCCCAGCTACTGAATGACCTAAAACTAATCTATATGGTGCTACATTGTATTTTTCTTCTATGAAAGGTATAAGTTCCTTGCCGAGAAAAGATATAAATTTTTCACCACCACCATTCGGCTTATAACTACTTGATGAATCGGGTGGTAAAGTGAAATCCCTACTTCTATCTGTGTTGGTTATTCCAACAATAATCATATCAGGAATTATGCTATTGTTAGCAAGAAAGGACGAAACTCCCGTATAAAAATGGAAAAATGATTCGCCATCTAATATATATGCAACCGGATACTTAAATGCAGGGTTAAAGTTGTCGGGTAGATAAACTGTTATTATTCTTTCTTCCTTTAAAATTTTGCTGTACAGACTATCAACTTTTCCAATTTCAATGGACTTCCTTATTTGAGATTTTGCTCCGCAAAAATTGATAAGTAATAAAACAAGTAAACAACATTTTTTCATTGGAAGGTTTAAGCTCAGTTATACGATTGAACAATATCAATTATAATTCAATATAACTCATTTAACAGTGAGTAAGGCGCATAAGTACTGAATTATTAACAGACAGTTGAAACGCCCCCGTTAAATTACTACTATTGTATTGTAATTAACGCACTCAGATGTTTAAGATAAGAGCTATTTTTATTATTGCCACTATAATGCTTAGGGCCACCATAAGTTTCGGCCAAGATACCATTCCGCCATTAGCGACCTTAAAACCATCGGCAGGAGAATAATCTCTATTGTATATAAGGGGCACCCCTTATTGGTAGCGATTACACAAACAGTAATATAGCCATTTGAACATATCTCCAAAAAGGACTGCATAAAAATTGCAGGTCTAACACAACACCAAATTAACTACATTTGCATTGAAGACAATGGACATCATCAAACTCATAAAGCAGTATCAGAAACTGGGGATAGATCAGGTGATAGATCATGAAAAATTTAATCTGATTTCTATCGTTCATCATTCTACCAGGATTGAAGGCTCAACCCTTACTGAAGTGGAAACACAGGTTTTACTTAGTGAAGGTTTGACGCCAAAAGGAAAGCCTCTGCATGAAAGTCTGATGGTAACTGATCACTATGCTGCACTTAAATATGCTTTAGAACAAGCCACAACAAGAAGTACTATAACCAGCCAGTTTATTCAAAAGCTAAATTCACTGATTGTAAAGAATACCGCAAGTACCTACAATACAGTGTTTGGAACAATTGATGCTGCTACCGGAGCTTTTCGTAAAGGCAATGTAGTGGCTGGGGATACGTATTTTCCTAATTTCGATAAGGTGGAGATGTTAACCAAGAATTTGGCTTTGGATCTTGCCGGACGAATGCAACAGGATCTAAACGTTCGGGAAAAGTTAAATCTCTCCTATGATGCACATTTCAACCTAGTCAGTATCCATCCTTTTTATGATGGAAATGGCAGAACTTCCAGATTGTTGATGAACTATATTCAAGCTGTACATAAACTACCACTTGCAATTGTACACAATGAAACAAAATCCGACTATTATCAAGCACTCATTGATACTCGTAAACATGAGGACATTAACATTTTCAGGAAATTTATGGATGAGGAGTACATTAGGCATTTGTCTGCTGAAATTAACAAATTTGAAGAAATGCAACATCCTAAGAAGGGCCCTGGCTTCACTTTCTTATTCTAAATTTTCAAAGATTAACTACAAATGTGTTAGTTGTAAGCTACTTTAGCCTTTATAGCTAAATCAGTTCCGAAAGGACTGAATGTATCATAAGGTATCCAATTACGGCTTGTATCCATTGCCCATATGTTTAGATTTTTATTGAAAATGGGCAGTATACCAATTGCAGGTTTATAACTTATTATTTTTTCCGCATCGCGCTTGTAATTAAATACATAAGTATAATGTGCATTGTAGTAATCGCGCATCCATTCTACTGCAACAAAAAAAGTCTTGTTAGGTATGATAATATTGTATTTTTTTAAATCTATCCGGGCTTTTTTTGAGTCAGCTATTTTTATTTCAATAATGTCTGTACATAGATCTTTGCCTGGCTTTCCTGTCGACGGATCAATATCATAAATACGTACCTTAAACTTAGTATATTCAATATCAAGATAATCATACATTTTATCATTATTTACGATATCATGGTTTGTATTTATATTAAATGACAAGCGGTTTAACTGAATAGCATCTAACCGAGAATTTGTTTTATCTATATCAAATCGTTGCGCCAGTTGAAGATAATTAAAGCCCTCACCATTTTGATGCAAGCCTGCAAAATAAACAACATCGCTATCTTCAAAATCATTTAACAAAGTATCTTTTAAGAAAGTTGATTTAATATGATTGTTCTTAAGAATTGCTTTGCTTAAACGTAAAGTATCCAAGCCCTCAAGTGCTTTTAGTGACATCTTTAATTGATCATAATTTTGTACGCTAAAAATAATGGTGTCGGTCATTAGTTTTAGATCGCCAGGTATCATAAAAACCCCGTCGTTTTCTGTGGTGATAGCTAATTTTGCACGCACTATAGACACTGAGACCGTTAATGGCTTGTTAGTTACCGCGTCGACTAAGTGAAATGTATTACGCTGTTCCTGTTGTGCGCTTGACGCCAACCACATTATACAACTTATAAAAGTTAGAAAGATTTTCATACCCTTGTTAATAACGTATTGTCGCCGATATAGCCATTGTTTTGTTGGATTGACGGGATTTCCAGTTCCCTTTTTCATCTACAGACCATAATAAACTAAGTTTGTGAGGCATATATACTGATATGACAGGTTGATAAGCTATAGAATAAGCAGCTGCATCTTCGGTTACTTGTCTGCCCTTTTTGTTTAAACCTTTGGCTTTCTTTTCTGTCACTACGCTTATCATTTCATTAAACGGGATAAATAAATACTCAATAACGATGAAAAATTTAGAGGGCAATAGAACACTATCTTTACTGAAGTCGATAGTGATTAGGTGAGAATTATCCTGAACCGTAACATCTTTGGTAATAATGGTTTCACCGGGACCACCAGTACTATTACTAAGCCTCTTTATATGTAAAATGAAGCGTGCAAATTTATTTGGTTTTACAAGGTAATTCCCAAAATCTTTTCGCCCTAATTGCACGCTTAATAGTATGGCATTCTCAACTGGCGCCTCAAAAAGTTTGGCCGAGAATTTGGAATTTCCGATCATTATGCCTCCTGTCACCTTACTCTCTTCTCGGATATCGGCAAACCAAAACTTTTCAAGTGTTATATTTTTGATTTTTACTGCTTTAATGTTTACCTCATTAAGACTAGCAGAGGTAGATTCTAGCTCTATAAATAGGTAATCCTTAACATCTTTTACCGATAACTGATAGGTTTTATAACCTATAAAAGTAAAAAGGAGTACATCATCTTTAATTGCGTCCTTTGCAAGTAACTTAAAATATCCTCGATCATTAGTCTTCACACTAATATTCTCTTTTTGTAAAGTTACTGTTGTTGCAGGTAAGGGCAAATTGGTTGTTTTGTCTAACACCTGGCCTTCATATATTTTTTGTGCTTCAGCAAAATACGGCAGTACTATAAATATGGATACGGTAATTAGAAAAAGTAGAAACTGATAACTTTTTTTCATACGTGAGGCGTTTTAGGATGATCATAGATCATCTTAAATATAATAAATTCAGCCGTATGACTAGACTTTACAATCTATTAAATTTGCAGTGCCCGCCATTTGCAAAACGTCCTGTCCGTAAGGAGTTTGAATAACCTGCACACCTTTACCGTTCATTGTCCAACCAAACAAACTTTGAAGCTCATTCTTACCCTGTCGTTTTAAAATGACTTATCACTATTTCCAATCCTTCCAAATATTTGTACCGTACAAAACGCCAATTAACTTACGCTCTTTTTTAAATTCATTAAAAGCCGATGGCTCATCTAAATTGAGTTTAGTTCCATCGCAATAATACTGGTGCTGGTTTGTAGAGCTAAATACTGAACCTTGTATTTCAATAACTTCACTACCATTGAGTCGATACAGTACAATACCATTCATATTAGCCCCCCCTGCTAATGATTTGAATTTAGCATTTAGCCAGGAAAGGTTTTGAATAGGGTTTTTAACCCCACATACAGTCAAATCTTTATTTTCATCAACTGCTGCCTTTTTCTTACAGGAAACGGCACTAACTATTAATAGTAAGCAAATTAATCTAGTAAATTTTCTCATACCTCATTTATTGTTTGAAAGACAAAAATAATTGATAATACCTACAAATATTTCATCAACTAATTTTAAGTAAGTTAACAAGTTAGCAGGAATTCTCTAAAGAAATAAATAAATTTAGAAAATGAGAACCACGCTCCTATTCGCTTTCCTACTTGCTGCCTTATCAGGCTTTGCACAGGATAATTTTACTATAACAGGCGATGGCGATGGCTTTCAGGAAGGTGATAAGATCTTCCTTTCCTATCGCTCAGTCAAGGGTTTTATCGAGGATTCAGTAACTGTACACAATAAGTCGTTCCGATTTTCGGGATCTGTTTCAGGGCCTGTAAGGGCAAGCCTTTACCGCAACCAGAATCCCAAATATGCAAACGTAATATTCGATGCAGCAACAGTATATCTGGAAAAAGGCAATATTACACTTCACTCATCAGATACCCTTCGCCATTCCGCAAATGCCGGTACACCTCTAAATACCGATTATGACGAATTAAGGGCAGCTCTTAGACCTTACTTTGATAAATTGACAACCTTGCGCGATCCTTATGAATTAAGTGACCAGGAACAAAAGGATAAGGCCTTAGTTGCCCGTCTGAAAAGCATATATCATAATCAAGTTGACCTGATGGTGCCTGTCCAGTTTTCATTTGTAGATAAACATCCATCGTCCTATGTTAGCTTAGTTACATTAAGTGAGCTGATTCGCGACAGCCGTTGGATTGATAAAGTTGAGGGGAGTTTTAGCAAGCTTTCTCCGGAGCTGAAGTCTTCTGTTTTGGGTGAAAGCATTAAGCAAAAAATCCAACTCGGGAAAAGGATAAGTGTTGGCACGCTGGCAAAAGACTTTGCCCAACCTGATGTTAACGGAAAAACCATACGCCTCTCTGATTACCGCGGCAAATATGTTTTGCTGGATTTTTGGGCCTCATGGTGCGGACCATGCCGTGCAGAAAATCCGAATGTACTTTCGGCCTATAACAAGTACAAAAGCAAAGGCTTTACAGTACTGAGCGTTTCTATTGATGAGAAAAAAGATAAGGAAAAATGGTTAAAGGCCATTAAAGAAGACGGTATGATTTGGACACAACTTTCTGACCTTAAAGGAAATGACAACCTGCCTTATAAGATTTACGGTATCACCACTATTCCGGCTAACCTACTGATTTCACCCGATGGTGTTGTGATTGCAAAGGATTTGAAAAGAGAGGCCTTACACTCAACCCTGGCCAACATTTTTAAGTAGGTAAGAAGCCCGCTAAGGAGTTCTTTACTGTTTTATGTATTGGCTTCCATAGTTTACGTTCACCAACATTCTTGATTTTAGATATATTATCCCTAAATTAATAATCATTAAAGGGAGATAGTTAATGCCAATAAAACAAAATACAATAACGTACAGGACATTGAAGAACAGAGAAAATATTAAAATCTGCTTTCTGTACTTTTCAGGTGAAAAGACAACTAAAAAATCAATTGGATTGAATAAAAAAACATTGTAATTGGAGGCAAACTCCTGCCTTAGCGAAAATACCATAAGGAAGATAATTACCATTCCCAAAGAAGCTGTAAAAAGCAGTATATATTTGCTTCTGAAAACAATAATAACCAGTAAAAAAAGTGCGGTAATTATAAAATCAGTATATGTCACTTTTAAATTATTGGTTGATTGAAACTTTACTTCCTTAGAAATTACAAGTGCTGTGTTTTGTGAACTTTCACTCAAAACTCTTGAAGATTCCAATTCGCTAATTAACGAATCGGGTAAGTAAACTTTACTTACTGAGTTAAGGTGGTTTTCGCCCATCCTACCCAACAAACAGTTTACAGGAAGTCTGAGGAAGGAATTATATTTCAATATCTCATTTAGTGACTGTCTGTAAGTGGACTTTAAATTGACTTTATGCTGTATCAACCTTTTGCTTAAAGTTTGCTGTATTACTTCGAATATCTTTGTAGAACAGTTATTTTTTAAAAACTGATAACGGTAATATTTTGATTTCGAATTATAGATAGTAGCGAGTTCTGCTTCAATATTTATAATTTCCTGGTTAGTTAAAGACAATTGATGTTCAGTAATTTCTCTACCTTCTTCAATATAGGAGCTTATAAATTGATTGTAATCTTGTACGGACAGTGAATAGTCTAAATTTCCTTTGATGTATTTAGAAATAAAATGTGGTGTGGATGGATCAAAGGTTCCAAAATTATAAACTACATCGCTTGTTCCATTTGAAATTCTAATACCTGTATGTCCAAAAACAGTATAAATATCACTACCAATACCGCAGTAAATAACACTAACCTTGCGTTGAGCATGTAAGGCAAATGCACTGATTAAGAAAAGTGTTGTAAAAACTATAATCCGCATAGGTTTACTTATAGCTTCGATTTGTGGAACTTATGAAATAATATCTCCATACTTGTCCAACCTTGTTTGACATTTGGGACAAGTGGTTCCCCCATATAGCCCTTCTTCTAAACTTCTAGGCATTCTGATTATAGGCTGCTTAGTTTTGCAAACCGGGCAGTATACCCTTTTTAAATTTATCCCAAATTTTGATTTATTCTTACTAGCTCTAAAAAGCCAAATGATAAATCCAACAATAAATATAGCGTATAAAATGTATTGTATTGTGAGTTGCGTCATGTTTAAACTGGTTTGAAACTAGCTAAAGGTAGTAATTTATCATTTGGTTTGTCTTGTCCTATACCCCAATAATTGAGGCAAATTGATTATTCAATCTATTTCTTATCTTTAATTATCTCAGCTTTTTGACACAGTTATAGGCTGACAAAATATTAACGCCTTAACATGATCATCAAATGCCTACTATAAATCGTGTCTATCTCATTATTAAAACCGCTTTTGTTTTACTATTTGGTTTGGCTGGCTGTAAGCAGACAGGTTCGGAACAAAAAATAGATGCTATTGCTAAATTGACTATTCGTTATATGAATGATAATAAACCCGACAGCGTTTATTTTCTGCTTGGTGAAACTTTTAGGAAACAACTTACAGCAACCAAATGGACTAGTATTTACAATGAGCAGCTCTCTTATTTGTTACCCCTAAAAAATCTAACCTTAATAAGCAGGAACGATTCGGTCAGTATATACAAAGTAGATGGAAAACAACCCTTGCAGATTATGTTTGGGAACTTAGATAAACACGGCAAATTGAATATCTTTTTCCCATTGCCATTTACAGAAACTGAAAAGAAAACCTTCAAAGTATCCACCGACAATAAACTAATTAATCATCTGGATAGCACTGTTGATCAGGTGCTGTCTGCCTATATCCAAACCAAAGGAAATGTAGGGATCAGTGCAGCTGTTGTTTACAAAGGGAATAGCTACTTTTATAACTATGGGGAGCGTAAAGTCGGCACGAAAAGTCTGCCCGATAATCATACATTGTACGACATCGGCTCAATAACAAAGACTTTTACCTCTACACTGCTTGCAATAGCTATTAATCAGCAAAAACTAACTCTGGAAACACCAATTATCAAGTTTCTTCCAGATTCTGTAGCTAAAAATCCCGCGTTGCAAAAGATAATATTTAAAGAACTTGCCAATCACACTTCTGGTTTACCCCGAAATCCTGACAATCTGCAAGCTACAGTCATTGATGACAATCAGCGCTATGAGAACTACGGTATTAAAGAGATGTTTTCGTTTTTAAAGCGTTATAAACAAACAACGGAGCCAGGCACAAAATATAATTACAGCAATTTAGCCGTAGGGTTGATGGGCTTATTGCTAGAAAGAGTTTATCACAAACCCTACAAAGAGCTTCTACGACAGTATATTACCCTGCCATTGAATATGGATGAAACCATATGCGCCATAGACACTACCAAATTCAGCAACCTTGCTCAGGGATATAATGGATTCTATAAACCAGCTTCTTTTTATCGCTTGCAGGCATTTGAGGCTGCAGGTGCCATTAAAAGTTCAACATTTGACCTTATAAGTTATGCGAAAGCTCAAATATCACCTCCCACTCCTACACTTGATAAAGCGATAAAACTAACGCATCAGATCACCTTTAACAAAGAAGCTGATATATTTGGATTAGGCTGGCAGTACTTACCGGAAAATAAAAATGTTATAACCCACGCTGGTGGAACAGCTGGCTATTACAGCAGTGTTTGTATAGATTTGAGTAAGCAAATAGCAGTAGTTGTGCTAACGAACAATACAAGTACTGGCTATACCGTGGCTAAAGATTTAATAAAGATTCTCTGAACTATTTTAAACAATATTGTAATGTTCTACAACCGGAAATGGATCATAAAAATGATGTAGCAGTGCTCTCCACTCCTGGTATTCGGAAGAACCTCTAAAACCAACCGTATGGGCTTCCAGCGTTTCCCACTTTACCAGTAAAATGTATTGCTGGTCATTCTCAATGCACTTCTGCAATTCATGACTGATGTACCCCTGCATACTAGAGATAATAACTTGCGCTTGCTTGAAAGCGTTTTCGAAATCTAATTGTCTTCCCTCTATAATATTTAATATTGCTACTTCTAAAATCATGTGATGAAAGTAATGAATAAATCAGCAATGTTTATCAAATTGATTTATTCACAACAATTATTGGGTTTTATTAATGGTATCAACGAAAATCATCAGGCTTTTCAATTTTAATGATTTTTAATAGCTTCAGAACCTGTTTCTCGAGCAAATTGAAGATGAGTCCACCCATTATAAAAAGAGAAGCCCAGAGTTTCCATAAGGGCAAATCTTCTCCTAAAAATAATGCCGACCCAATAAAACCTACCACAGGAATTAGTAATGTAAATGGAACAATTACTGATGTTGGATATGAGTTAACAAGAAATCCCCAGGCGCCGTAGCCAACGTGAGTAGAGATATAAACGGTGTAAATAATTGCCACAATGGTTATCCAAGATACATTTTGCAATGAACTCATAATCAAAACAGGCCCCTCGACCAGTAGTGAAACTGCAACCATAAAAGGAAAGGCAATTAGATTACCCCAAACTACAAGAGACAGTGGCGAATTGGCATCGACTTTTTTTGTAAACATATTCCCCGTTGCCCATGAAAAAGCAGCAAGTAAGGTTAATATGAGCCCTATAAATGTTGTCCCCCCGCTAACGTGAGCAGCAACAATTCCAATTCCAACAAAAGAAATTAAGGAGCCAAAAATTTTCAATAGGCTTGGGCGATCTTGAAAGAATAAAAATGCAAGACCAATGGAAAAGAAGACCTGAACCTGTAGTACAAGTGAAGCTAAACCCGGAGATAAACCAAAATGAATAGCGCTAAACAAAAAGCCAAACTGCATAGCAAATGTAAACAGACCATAACCAATAATATACTTTAGTGGAGCTTTAGGTTTTGGTAGAATGAAAATCCAAGGAATTGCTGAGAGTCCAAACCGGACAGCACATAGTAAAAAGGGCGGAAATTCTTTTAGCCCAACGTATATTGCAATAAAGTTAAGACCCCATACAAGAACAACGAGTAGTGCTAAAAGCAAGTGCTTTGGAGTTAAATTGACAGTGGTCATTTTCTATTTTGGTTTCAGTTGAACCGCAAAGCTCTGAACTAAATTTCGATAAAAACCAACATAGTTTTTGATTTTTCAATGGGTACAGATTTATAGTTTATGGCATATTTTGGCATTGAAATGAAATGTAACTTTGTAGCGAAACTAAAAGAGTTAATCGATGGAACATGAGTAAAAATAACATATTGATTTTGCTGTTGATTTTGGGCACTGCCTTTTGGGGTGTATCATTTCCTGTAACCAAGATGGCCATTGGCTATAGTTCGCCTTTTATCTTCTTATTTTATAGGTTTTTGGCTGCCACATTTTTTCTGTCGCTTGTATTTTCAAAAAAACTCAAACAGATCAACTGGGCTACGGCCAGAATAGGTGGAGAACTGGCCATTCCGCTGATGCTTGGGATTTACCTGCAAACAATGGGAATAAAATACACTTCTGCTTCTCAAACTGCTTTTCTTGCAGGTATGAGCGTAATTCTCATTCCCCTACTCAAAATAGCCATGTATAGGCACCTAGCTCCGGCCAAGATTTGGGTGGCCTGTTTTTTTGCTCTTACGGGGTTAGCCATCATATCAATCAAAAATGATTTTTCAGTAAATGCCGGGGATTTGTATACAGTAGCCGGAGCTTTTGCATTTGCCTATTACCTAATCCGAGTTGAAAAGTACTCGCGCAACGTTGATATTGTGACCACTATAGTGCCTATGTTTGGGACTTGTACCTTGCTGACCTTTATCATGGCGCTGATGGGTAGCAGCAATGCGTGGTTACCCGACAATAATTCGTTTTGGATAGCGGTTGGTTTCTGCGCCCTGTTCTCCACTGCTTACATGTATAGTGTTTCGAATATCGCTCAACGATACCTCTCTGCCGAACGTGTATCTATTATCTATCTCTTCGAGCCAGTATTTGGAGCCATTGCCGCAGCCTATTTATTAAATGAAGAGCTTTCCTGGCGTTTATTACTGGGAGGTTGCTTGATATTTATTGGAATGTTGGTGTCTGAATTGAACTTTAAAAAGGTTGGAGTTCTGAGTAAATTATATCAATGAGATACTGTTATGGGTTTTTAGGTTTTGTAGGCAATTGCTGCGCTTGATGGTCCTGCTAAGGGAAGCAACGCAGTTGATTTAAAGCCGACAATATTTGCCCATCTGTTAAAATCGGCAAAGGTGTAATCAAAGCCTGTTCCTGTTTCTATAAGCATATTTAAACTCATCATCATCCCAAAAACGTTTTGCTTTCTTTCGTCATCTATTATGCCCTCAATTGCTACAAATGCCCCATTGGCAGGGAGTGCATCATAGGCTTTTCTCATTAAGGATATTTTATTCTCTTCGTCCCAATCGTGCAGAATATTACCCATTACAACAATATCTGCATTGGGTACTGGCATTGTAAAGAAGTCGCCACTTGCGGTTGTTACACGCTCTGATAGCCCGTATTGCTGTATGGTAGCATTCGCAATGGGTTGAACCGGAGGCAAGTCGAAACTTGTACAGCGCAGATGAGGATTATGTTTTGCAACCATAAGTGAAAGCAGACCTGCTGAACCGCCTACATCTATTAGGGTTTTGTATTTAGTGAAATCGAACTTTTGAGCGAAGGCTATAAAATTACCCATTTGGATACCGCTCATTGCACTGGTAAATTCTTTTAATTTTTCAGGGTCTTGATATAGCAAACCGAAAAAATCCTCACTCTTTTTTGCTTCGTTTTGTGGAAGTCCGGTAAGTAACCCCTCGCCCAAGTTACCCCAAAATGTATATAAGCGATTATTCATCATTTCGAGGATCCCTCCAATATATGATGGCTTCTTTTTATCTAAAAATATTTCTGTATCTAATGTGTTCGAATAAGTAGCGGTATCCAAGATACCTTCGCGATTTAAGAAACCGAATACAGTTAGGGCATCTAAAAAATCATACACATTTCTATCTGTGCATTTGAGGTTTAAAGCATCTTTAACGTCTTTTGCTTTCATGGTTTTCTTTTCAGCAAGCGCAGTGAATAATTCGAAACTCACTGCCGTTAAAAGAATTTTTGAAGCCCAAAAGCCCGTGCCAATTTTCATGATATTTTCTGGCGATGGCTGGTTAGTTTGCTGTTCCATTTTTTTATTAATTATGAGTGTAATAAATTGGTAGTTTACATATAAAACACGTTAAACTTATGCCCATCTGGGTCAGCAAATACAAAACCATAATACCCCTCGCCAAACTCCTTAGGCTTTGAAACGATTTTTCCGCCAGCGCTTTGCACTTCATTCGCCCATTTATCTACCTCATCTTTGGTTTCGGCAGAAAGGGTAAACATGACTTCGTTAGCAATGTGAGCATCGGAAATTTCAATCTCCACATTTGCTTTCATGCTATCTGCTAAAAAGAAATGCATTACAAAGTTTTTCTCACCTACAAAAAAGCTTGTGAGGTCATTTGACCTACCATTGGATTTAAATCCAAGTTCTGTATAAAATTTCGTTGTTCGGTCTAAATCACTTACTGTTAAATTTGACCAGATCATTTTTGGATTCATATCTATATCCTTTGTTATAAACTCTTTACTAAAGTTACCGATAAATGGCGAAACACTTGGGGTGTAGAAACGACATTTAAACAGGTAGTGCGCGACATATTTTTTGAGAAGATATTACTAAATTTGCACCCCTAAAAAAAACACAAAGTATGTTTCAAAAATTATTCACTTCATCAATTCTTCTACTATTCTTTCTAAATTCCTTTTCTCAGGATAAAATAAATGTCATCCTGATTGGTACATTTCACTTTAATAATCCTGGAAACGATGCAGCAAAAACAAATAACAGAGATATGTTATCGAAAGAAAACCAGCTTGGTTTAGAACAAATAACAGACTTAATAGTAAAAAAATATAAGCCTGACCAGATTTTTGTAGAGAGTAATTACAATAAAAAGAGAGAGCTCAATGACAATTACCAACTATATCTTAAAGATAAGTTTTCTGCATTTACAGACACGATAAAAAATGCTCGTATGAGAAAACTTTATACCGAAGGAGAGACTTTTCAACTCGCTTTCCGTTTAGCTAAAAAAGCAAAAAATGAAGTAATCTATCCTATTGATACTTTAATTGAGTTGCGATTTGACTTACTGCAAAAATTAATAAAATCAGATGCAAAACTTAGCCAAATCTTTAAAGATAAAGTAGCTAACTTAAGCAAAAAAGCTAATTATACTTTGGCAAAAAAAGACTTAAAGGAGGTTTTTAAAGATCTAAATACCGACAAAGATTTAAATGAGAATAAAGGTTTTTATATTTCCTTTGCTAATAGTTTAGGTATAAATGAAAACTATTTTGGGGCAAATTTAGTTTCGGATTGGTACAAAAGAAATTTAATAATGTATTCGAACGTTCAAAATCAGTTAATTTCAAATACTAAAAACATTGTTATTTTAGTTGGTACCGGGCACGCTGCAATGTTTAAAGATTTTATAAAAAATGATGAAAAGTTCAATTTAATTGAATTAAAAACTGTTTTATAAATCGATTTTAATTCAATTAAATTGGCATTATATAAGGGGGTAAAAATATCATTACCTCCTTAAATAACTATAACCTTCGACAAATCGACAACCCATAGACCTTTAAGTCCGGCATAGGTTAGCTTATCCATTATAGCGCCATCAAAACAGACCGTTTTAAAGGCACGGTGAGATCTGTTTGTCACGGAAAAAGACAAGCGGAATGACACGTTTTTAAGCGTTGCCCCTGTAAATGAAACATCGTTAAGTGCAGATTTATCAAATTGAACTCCTATGAAGCTTTGCCCATTAAAATGCATTCCCCGCAGGTCGGAATATTTGAAATCTACACCATTAAAAACACAGTTCTCAAAGATTGTTTTTCTAAGGTCGACCATGGTAAGTTTCACGTCGGTTAATTTTACATCTGTAAATTTTGTTCCGACTAGTGTGGATTTGTTAAAGTCGGTTCGTTCAAGGATGGATTTATGGAAGCTCGCATCTGCAAGGTCGGTGATGGAAAAGGTACAGTCTGTGAGATTTGCACCATCAAAATTGGCTTGATGTGCATCACTAACCTCAAACAAACTACCAGTTAAATCTGCATTAGAAAAGTCGGCTCCGCTTAACGGGCTCGCTTTGAATTTTCCTTTGTGCAAAGTAACTCCTGCAAAGTCGCTTTCTTCCAGATTGACTGCAGTGAGGTTTATCTGTACCTGGCGTTCGGTGGTGGTGGATTGCTTGGCAGCCTCCTGTTCGATTCCATCGTTGGTGGATTGATAGTTCTCTGAAAAATAGTTTAGGTCGACCCCAAGAATTTCAGAGAGGCGGTTAAAGGTAACGATATCAGGGCTTGATTCTCCCCGCTCCCATTTCCCTACTGCTTGCGGACTGATAAATAGAAATTGAGCAAGCTGGGCTTGCGAAATGTTTGCTTTCTTTCGTGCTTGGGCAATCTTATTGCCGATCATTTTAGTATTTAGCATAGATACATTATTTATTTTTTTGATACGACAAAGGTATCTGGGCCCATTTCCAGAATCAAAAAAATACAAACACTTGTAGTTGTATTTACACTACTTATAGTTGTTATTAACAAATATAAGTAGTGTATGCAACAGTTAGTCCAATAATGATAGTCCTTAAAAAGCTATACAAAGAAACTTAAGTTGCCTAATCTTTTACACAGCGAACTGAAATAGCTGCATCACTAGTGCTATGTCTTGCTATAAAATCTGAAAAAAATCTGCGAATAATTAGATAATTGTCTGCGGCTGTACTGGAAGACCAGTAGAATCCATAGTAATCTGAGATAGAAATATCGTTCGGTGTATCATGAATCAATGCGCCACATAACTGAATATTAAGTCCTGAAGAGCCCCCTACCAACAATTTCTTCCCAATCGTTCCTCTTTCTATTTTTTTATCGGCATCATCTGCCTCCAGTTTGGACATTCCTTGATTTATTTCAAGCTCCTTCCACTCTTCGTCTGTCGGAATATGCCATCCAACAGGCGCGATATTGCGAGAATCTGTGATGATTTTTTGCGTATACATTAAACCCATTTCTTTTGTGCGAAACCCTGAATATGCGTATAACGAGTAAAACCCTTTGTCCCAACTAGATCTGTCTGAGTATTTTTTAATCGGATCACCATTTCTAAAGTGAGTAACCCTCAAATTGGAAGTCATCCATTTTTGTTTTCCAATTGTAATGTAGGCATATACATTTCCATCCACATCGGTTACACTATCAAAAGGCAAAGAGGTAAAACTAACTTCATTCCCATAAGCTACGCCATAATAGTTAATAGCATAAGCTCTTAAATAATACTTGGTATTTGATGCAAGTCCGAATAAGGTAGTTTCGTAAACACCTCCCGACTGCGATTCAGAATCCACTTTTTGATCCTCGATTGTCGGGTTTGGTGATGTGCTATAAACAATACCCTTTTCAAATATTCCTGCTCCACCATCATTGATTACATTTCCACCACCAACTGCACTTTGACTGATCGTATTATTAAAAGCTGAGGTCGTCACTTTTGCCATTTCACCTTTGCCTGTTGTAAAGCTGATTTCATTGCCATAGCCTGTGCCCTCACTATTTTTAGCAAAAGCTCTCGCATAATATTTGGTATTGGGCTCTAAGTCACGCAAATGCTGTACAAACTTCCGTTCAGGAGATAATGATCTAGCAACTAGATCTTCTGCTTTTGGATTGGGATGAGTAGCATAATAAACACCCCCTTCGGTGACTTCTAAATTCCCGTCAGTTGTAACTTCGACTTCAACATCTGCTGTATAGAGTTCAACTTTAGTTGCGGTGGCAGTTTTTACACTAGGAATAGTTATAATTTCAACTTGCTTTTCTTTTTTACAGCACAAGAATGTAATTGAAATGGCAATAAATAGAGAGAGATAATTTTTCATTGTGAGCGATTTTAAGTGGCAATATAACATTTTTTTTTTAAAGAGTGATACCAATTGGAATTCAGAAAGGCCTTATAATTAGTGGCTTTTCTTTTTTGCAACTATGGAATAAACCATTGGGATTTTGTTTTCCAAATGCTCTATTCTGTACTTTTTCGGTTCAAATTCGATTGTTCTGCTGAAACAGTTATAAGGTGAATAGTCGAACTCGTTAAAGGATGCGATTTCTAGTTTGTTGTTTATCAAACTGGTTATTACTTCACTTAAATCATGATTCCACATCACATAATCTTGTGATATATCTGCAGTTTTATCTGCATATGTTCCGGTTTCGGATTCCACAATTGCACCTGAATTAAAATAGTTATATCCGATTTTTTCGAAATTATCATCAAACATCCAAACTACGGGATGAAACTCTACAAACACAAATTGGCCATTTGGCTTTAGGTATTTAGAAACTATACTGGCCCATTTATCTAAGTCGGGCAACCAGCCAATTGTTCCATAGCTGGTAAAAACGAGATCAAATTGTTCGTCTAAATGATCTGGTAAATCGTAAATATTACAGCAAATAAATTTTGTGTCTGAATTTATTTCTTTTGCAATTTGTTTGGCCCTCTCAATTGCCTTATCTGATAAATCTACACCTGTAACTTCAGCTCCAAGTCTGCTCAGGGAAATGGTATCTTGTCCGAAATGGCATTGTAAATGTAAAATTGATTTTCCTTTTACATCGCCAAGTAAGTTTAACTCAATGCTATTTAAGGAAGTTTTACCCTTCATAAAACCATCTAAATCGTAAAACTCCGATTTCAAATGCGTATCGGTTCTATTGTTCCAGGACTGTCTGTTTATTTCTAAATAATTTAATTCTGCACTCATTTTCTCAGGTTCTTTGAGGTGTTTTAGAATAACCTCTAAAATAAGATAACTAATATGCAGTTTTTGTAATTAATTAAGAAGGGTTATCCATGGGAAGGAATTTATAATTAATCAAGGAGCTTTTTTCTGATTAGCTGCTTTTCCAAGTTCATCCGCTTCCCTTTCCAATTCATCATTGGCTTTTACGCCAATATTCTTCGATTTCGTGGTAGGTTTAATGCGTCCTTTTTTCTGATTTATCACCTTCCAATCTTTATCCGCCGGGTGGTTTTCATTTGGTTTATCTTCCATGTTTTATACTCCGCTAAATCCCGAAGATAACTCAAAATTAGTCTGCATCATTTATGGTCATGAAAATAAATTATCCTATCTTACTCTGACCTTTTTAATGTCTAATTATGAAATATCTCTTCGTCCTACTCCTACTATCAAGTATTAATTTTTCAGCTATTTCTCAGGAAAACAATAAACCGACAGACGCTCGTTTGGAGGGAATTGATAGCTTATTAAATAGAGTTTTAAAAGATCAACACATTGCAGGTTTTTCTGTAGCAGTAGTTGAGGGCGATAAAGTTATTTACAGTAAAGGTTTTGGATATCGAGATGTGGAAAATAAGAAACCGGTGACACCTAATACATTATTTGCAATTGGCTCGAGCACCAAAGCATTTACATCTGCCTTATTGGGGATATTGCAAAAGGAAGGAAAGCTTTCCCTTGATGGTAACGCGGTATCTTATCTGCCGCAATTGCGATTTTTTAATGATAATATGAATAACCAGATTATAGTACGTGATATGATGACTCATCGAACAGGTTTATCTCGTTACGATTTATCATGGTATGTATTTAACACAAGTAATCGCGATAGCATTATTAGCAGAGTAAGGTATATGGAGCCAAATGCAGGGCTCCGCGAAAAGTGGCAATACAACAATTACATGTTTTTGGCGCAGGGTATGATTGCAGAAAAGTTAACAGGCAAAACCTGGGAACAAAATATAAAAGAGCGGTTCTTTTTACCATTAGAAATGAAACGTTCTAATACTTCGATGGCTGAATTTAAAAAGGATGCCGATGCTTCATTACCCTATGAACTGGATGGCGATGTAATTAAAAAAACGGACTATTATGATATTGATGGCATGGGGCCGGCAGGGAGTATAAACAGTAGTGTGAATGATATGGCCAATTGGATAAAAACATGGATATCAGGCGGATACTACAATGGAAAAGAAATTTTATCGTCTGACTATATTGCTGAAGCTGCAAGTCCTCAGATGGTTATGGGTGGTGGATTGCCTGGAGCAGAACCGGATGTTTACATGTCTAGCTATGGTTTAGGCTGGATGATTAACTCTTACCGAGGTCATTATAAGGTAGAACATGGAGGAAATATAGATGGTTTTAGTGCCAGTGTTTCCTTTTTCCCGACAGATAAGCTTGGCGTTGTTGTATTAACAAATCAGAATGTTTCTTCGGTTCCATCAATCGTTTTGAATAGCATTACTGATAGGTTGTTTAAATTAAAACCTATTGACTGGAACAGTAAATCAGTTGAAGCGAATAGGATAGCCAAAGAAAAAAAGGCTAATCTTAAAAAAGAGGCTGATTTAAAGCATATTCTAAATACGAAACCATCTCATCCGTTAAAAGAATACACAGGGGTGTTTGAAAATCCTGCATATGGACTAATGGATATTTCTGTTAAAAATGATTCTCTTTTTGTAAAGGTAGGGAAGTATCGCGTTTGGCTTAAGCATTATCATTATGATGTGTTTGAGTGGAGAGAGATTAATAAAGATGGTAAACCGGATACTTCTGAAAGTAATCTTAAGTTTAATTTCCTTACTAATAATGATGGTAAAATAGAAAGCTTATCTGCCTCTTTTGAGCTAAAATCACCGATTTTCACATTAAAACCTAAAATTGTTAATCTGGATCTAAAAACACTTGAACAGTATGAAGGGGTCTATATGCTCGGAACTATGGAGGTTAAGGTATCTGTTAGAAATAAGGTTCTATATGTATTCGTACCAGGTCAGCAAGATTACGAAACAATTGCCTTAGGTGATCACAACTTTAAGTTAAAGGCATTAGAAGGTTATAATCTGAGATTTGAAGTGAAAGGCAATGGAAAGGCCGAAAGCGTTTTGTTTATTCAGCCGAATGGGACTTTTAAGGCAGTAAGGAAGAGTTAAAAAGACGATCCTGGGAATAGAAAAAATACAAAAAGTGGTAATACTAAGATTTTTTTTGGCTTCTAAAACTACCTCGGATCTTGATCGGGTATTGTTCGCCCTTTGTTCGATACCCGTCGAACAAGGGCCGAACGAGGTGCGTTTAAAGGTGGTGTTAAAGACGACTATATTATTGGACGAAATTTGCGCCCCATTTCGGCTTAATACTATAGCAATAAAATTTTAAGTGGATAACAGTTCCAATTTAATTAAATACTCCATTCGCGGACCTTATTGCTACGAAAACTTAAAAATAAGAATAAATAAATACAAAGGCGCAATGGCTTGTTAAAAAACAAAAAACCAGCACTTTAACAAGCCATTACATTAAAACTTAATCTCTTATTTCTGGCTCTACAAGTTTAATCAACTTATCAAGCGATTCCTGCCAACCTAGGTAACACATTTCTACAGGTATAACCTCAGGTATCCCCTCTTGTAATACTTTTAGTTCTGTACCCACTAATGTTTTTTGCAACCAAACAGATGTGGTCATTACACCAGGGAGGTTTGGATCGTCAAATTTATCGGTATACTTTAAAAACTCACCAGGTTTTACCTCTAGATATTCACCACCAAATGAATGACCATTTCCTGTAGTAAAATTGTGAAACGACATTTTAAATGTACCTCCTACCTTTACATCCATATTGTGTACGGTACAAAGAAAACCATAAGGCGGCAACCATGAAGCAATTGCTGTAGCTTCGGTAAAGGCACGAAATATCTTTTCTGGTGATGCCTTAACAACTCTGTGCAATGAAACTTTATTTTCTGACATAACAATAATTTTTAAGATAGTTTAATATTAATTTGCTTTATCAAATATGCAAGTAAAAGCTGCTATATAACAGGGGCATATACGACAATTTTGCTGCCAATTTGCGACAGGTTATTCAAAACATGCCGTTTTTATATCTCGTTCAAAACAATTAGCTTTAAAAATTAGTAAATAGCAATATGAATAACACTAGAGTATATAAGATGTCTTTTGCAGGTGTTTATCCGCATTACATTTTAAAAGCGGAGAAAAAGGGACGGACAAAAGATGAGTTAGATGAAATCATATTTTGGCTTACAGGATATGATAAACAATCATTACAAAAGATCATTGACAACAAGACTGATTTTGAAACCTTTTTTGCTCAAGCGCCCCAAATAAATCCAAATGCTTCAAAAATTACTGGTGTAATCTGTGGTTACCGTATTGAAGAAATTGAAGACCCTCTAATGCAAAAGATACGATATCTGGATAAACTAGTTGATGAATTAGCAAAAGGAAAAACTATGGATAAGATTTTAAGAAAGTAATTGACACATTGTCAATTCAGATTTCGATATTCATTTGGTGAATGCCCCACCTGTTGCTTAAATGCACGACTAAAATGCTGAGGATACTTGAAGCCCAACTCATAAGCAATTTGGCTTACAGACTTAGTTACATCAAAAATCTTTTCCTTTGCAAGATCCATTGTTTTTAATTGGATATACTCCTGTGCAGATTTGCCGGTTTCCTTTTTGATTAGATCACCGAAATAATTTGCTGATAAATTTAGTCTGTCAGCACAATAGCTAACAGTTGGTAATCCAATCTCTTTAGGTTTATCTGAACTGAAATATTCATTCAGCAATTCCTCAAATTTCTGCAGTATGCCTTTGTTTACATTCTCTCGGGTAATGAACTGGCGGTCGTAAAAACGTACGCAATAATTAAGCAACAATTCAATATTACTAACGATCAAAGTTTTACTGTGTTTATCGATACCGCGTTCCAGTTCATACTGGATCTTCGCATAACTGTCGTAAATGAGCTTCCGCTCGCTTTCGGATAAGTGAAGTGCTTCATGTACCTCATAAGAAAAGAAATTATATTCAGCTATTTGTCTACCAAGTGAAGTACCTCTAAGCAGATCCGGATGAAAAACTAAAGCCTGTCCTTTTGGTTGGTATAATTCACCATTGTTTTCTATGCCCATCACCTGTCCAGGCCCAACAAATACCAAAGTACCTTCTTCGTAATCATAGTAGTTGCAACCGTAATGTAAATCGCCACATTTAATTTCTTTCAAAAACACAGCATAAAAACCATAATTGGCCTTTCCATTAAATCTTGCCTCAGCCTTCGAAAGGTCTACAATATTTACCAATGGATGCAAGGTATCATTATTATTTAAAGTACTGTATTGCCCTACTGAATCAATCATTAGTACATTTTCCATCTCATTTGCCTTTATCTACATCAAAGATAGTACATCCGTAATTGTTTATACAGTATGCGTACCCTAATCAGTAATAATGGTATGTAATCCAGTAATTGAGTTAAATACCTCCTTCTTGTTCCTAACAACATAGAAAGTATTTAATCATTTTCATGATAAGTTAAATATTGCTATTTCTGCTCTTGCTCCAAATCGTGCGGGTAGCATGCTTGTTCCGATACCTTTAGAAACATAAAATTTGGAGTTGTTTTGGGTATACCAACCTTTAACATATTTACCACTTCCTGGTGGAAGAAATGGAGCAAAACCAAGTAAATTTATCTGTCCACCGTGTGTATGTCCGGAAAGGATAAAATCAACATGTGTATCAATTTGCGTTGAAATATAGTCATTGTATTGAGGACAATGATTCAGAACTATATGGTAGTCGCTTTTTTTATAGTCCTTTATTGCAGCATTATAATTAGCATTTCCCCCCACAAAATCATCCACGCCGGTTATCGATATAGATGTGTCGCCAAACAAATACTGTGTAGTTTGGTTAACTAGTAAAGTGCAATTATTCTCTAAATAAACCTTATTCAATTCGTTTAAATCAATATTCCCCCAGTATTCCCAATTCCCTAAAATGGCTACCTTTTTTATTTGTTTGTCTATTAGTTTTAAAAAGTCATTGAGTAGCGAAACATTTTGCGCCTTATCGATGGCGTCACCGGTAATTAAAATCAGTTCAGGTTTTAATTTATTAAGCTTACTTGCGAGCCGCGATAATTGACTATTTATAGACTGAAGGTGTAAATCAGAGATTTGAACAACTTTGATATTCGTTGTTTCTTTGGTTGCTTTACCAATGTAAAACTCATTAGTTTCAATAAAGAATTTCTCAAACCAAAACATGTCTACCAAAACAGCACCTAAAGTAACAAGCAACCCTGTTCTTATGAATTTCCTTCGTGTTACTTTCATGTGCTACTTCAGCTTTATTTTTCTTATAAAAGACTAGTAATAGCAATTTTAAGCCAAAATCATTTTCTTGTTATTCCTACTCCACTCGCTCCAGCTGCCCACGTACAATTTGGGAATATCTAAACCTGCATAATCAAGAGCCAACAACGTATGACAAGCAGTTACACCAGAGCCACAATGTACAATCACATTTTCTGTTTTATAATCTGCCAACGCTTTAGAATATTTCTCCTTTAGTACTTCAGGAGCTAAGAAAGCGCCATTACTATCAAGATTTTCTGTAAAAGGGATATTTATAGCGCCTGGGATATGCCCTGCAATTAAATCGATAGGTTCGGTTAATCCTGCATAGCGATTGGCATCACGAACATCAATAACGGCATGATCATCACTGTTACCAGCAATCTCTACTTCATCCATTTCTGCAAGCGGCAACTGCCATTCAGTGATTTGATATGGAGTTGTTGCTTCAACAACGGGAACCTCAGAATTTACAGCAAAACCCGCATTAATTGCAGCAGTATAACCGCCATTTAAAACCTGAACCTTATCGTGTCCTATTGATTTTAACATCCACCATAATCTTGCTGCAGCATTAGACCCATTTTTATCGTCGTAAACAATTACATGAGTATCTTTAGTAATTCCGTATCTACCTAAAAGCTGTGCAAAATGTTCAAAAGTTGGTAAAGGATGTCTCCCACCAACAGCGAAATCTTTAATATCGGCCAGATCAGTATTTAAATCAAGATAAAAGGCTCCATCTAAATGTTGCTCATCATACCTGGGTTTAGATCCGGCACTTACATCAAATAAGATGAAATCGTTTTTATTGAGTAATAACAGTGCCTCAGGCTGTATAATGGATGATAGTTTCATAATTTTTTAAAATTGTGAATATATAAAAATCTATAACGCTTTTATCCGTTTGGTAATTGTTATGAAACTTCTGGAGAGATTATTTCCTCAATGGATCGTACAACTCTTAATTAAGAGTTGCACTAAACATAATACCAAAGCGATTACTGTTTAATTTTTCTCGCAGATCAGGACTGGGTTGACTATCAACACTAGTTTTTCCATAAGTAGCAGCAACCCCTAAGCCCCACTTCTTAGATACCCACCACTCTTTCCCCACCTTGATTTGGAAACCAAATCCGTTTTCGGTAGAAGCTGTGTAATCCATGTCGCGGTTATCAATAGAAAACTTACCCAATCCTGCCGATCCGGAAACAAAAACGTTAACTGGCATAAAATAATAGGTTACCCCACCACCAAGCAAAAACTCACTAACATTTACTTTATCGGAAGCTTTAGCACTTTCTCCCGTAATCCCAGTAATTTTAGGGCCGTTTAATCCGCTAGTCAGTAAAGTAGCATGAAGAATCAGATTCTCTTGAATAGCACCACCTATTTTCAGATCAAATAAAGCGCCGGTACCACTCATGTCGTATTTGGCTACTGTAGTGTTTACGTTAATTGGGCCAAATACGGGACCAAGCCCCATCGAAAGATAGAAGCCTTTGTGTTCTCTAGGACCTTTTTGTGCATGCGCAACTGTACCTAGGACAATACCAAGGCATAACAAGATAATTTTTTTCATTTGAGAGTAATTTGAAGATAAGCGTTTTAATTACGACGAATATATATAGTTTATTACAATTAAAGAAATTACAGACTCCCCCTATGTAAAATAAAAATTAGTAATTTAACAATCCATTACTTAACATTTCCTGATAATGAAACGTCTCTCATTTTTTATAGGTTTGCTTTTACTGGCCCTTAATACCATAGCTATTCCTAAAACCAGCACCTATTCCGGCACTATAAAAGGATTTAAAACATCATGGGGCTTTAAAACAGGAACTTTAATTGTTTTGAATGCGGTAACAGGTATCGACGAAAGTCATTTGATTAATATTGATTCTGCCGGGACTTTTTCCGTAAGCTTCCCATTAAATTACGATAAACAATGCTGGATCAGCTTCCCATTTTTCCACCAAAATGTATATTTCAAACATGGTGGAAAGGTAATTCAAAACATCGATTTAACGGATGTATCAAAAGTTATTTCGGTGTATAAAGGTGATGGAGCACTAATTAATACTGATTTACAAAGGGTAACCCCGATTTTAGTGGGTCACAAATGGGAAAAGATTCAAAGCGACATTTATCAAATGGAACCCAAAGCCTATAAAGCTTATTTCCTGGCCATGCAGACAGGGAAAATAAAAGCGATAGATAGTGTAAATAAAATCAATCCCCTTAGTAAAAAAGCTTATTCTCTCGCAATAAACGACATTAAAAACTCCATAGCTGTCGACTTAATAAACTACAACTACAATATAGAATCGGCATACAGATACAACAGCAAGGCTTCATTTGCAGATAGAACACCTATATTAAAAACAGTAGCTCTCAAAGAAGACTATTATGATTTCTTGCGGAATATGAAATACAATGACCGTTTAAATTTGGCATCCGGAAACTATAAAATCTTCCTAAGCGGTCTGCTATCATTGGAACTAATTTATGATAAAACGGGAAGATATGATTTTACTGCTCAAATTAACGTTTTGGAACAGCGAGATACGCCAACTAAAGAGGAGAAAGCATGGTTGGCATCTATGAAAGCGGGAAATGGACGCTCTGTACCTACTGAAGTATTTAATAAAGTGCGACCGCAGGTTCTAAAAGAGATAACCAATTCAGATATATCTTTAGAGCTCGATCTTATCCAAATCCAAGAGGTATGCCAGAAAATTCAGGATCTACAAACACCATTACCTGACTCTACCCTTACAAGGATAAAAAAAGAACTTAAAAATCCTTCATTATTCTCTGAGGTACTGGATCTAAACAATAAGGTTAAACAAACTATAATCAATAATAAAACTCAAACTGGCTATGTTAAAAATGAGACGCCTAAAGTAGCAGAGGATAGTGTTTTTGAAAACATCCTTAAGAAATACAAAGGCAAAACTATATTTATTGATTTTTGGGCTACATGGTGCGGTCCATGCCTGGAAGGAATAAAACTGATGGCTCCACTAAAAGAAGAGCTTAAGAATGAGGATATAGTTTTCTTGTACATAACTAACAATACCTCACCCATTAGTACTTACAACACCATGGCACCTGGAATAAAAGGAGAGCATTACAGGATTACTGCTGATGAATACAGTGTAATATCAACCAAATTTGGCATCCAAGGAATTCCACATTATATGATTGCAGATAAGTCCGGGAAAATTGTAAATGAAAAGTTTAACTGGAACAGCAACACTGAACTGGTAAAAACAAAATTACTATCGTTAAGCAAAAACAATTAAGGAGTATTTAAAGCCTACACCAACATCCCCTTCGGAAAAGTAATTGTAAAAGTTGATCCCTGTTTAACTACCGAAGCAACTTTAATATCGATATTATGATATACGGCAATACTTTTCACAATAGATAGCCCAAGCCCATAACCAACATTCTCTGTTAAATTGGCTTTTCTGAAACGATCAAAAATAAAGTCGATATCTTCTGGGGCAATACCAATTCCGGTATCTTTTATAATAACCATATAATCGCCCTGCTTGTTAAAAGCATCCGTAATTACCACACTCCCCTGCTCAACGTTGTATTTAATTGCATTGTTTATCAGGTTGTAAAACAATTGAAAAAGCAAATCATGGTTCACATTTTTCAGTGTAACCTTATCCGTAACATCAATGGTAAGTGTAAGCCCCTTATCCTCTAACCTATGACTAATCTCTTCTTTTATATCCTCCAGTAAATCAGCAGGCTTAACAGAAGCCAGTTTTACGAACTGATCGTTCTCTATCCTCGAAATAAACAGTAGTGAGGACGAGATTTTCTTTAACCGATCTAGCGTTTTCATCATCCCTACAATGCGCATAGCTACATCTTCAGTAATCTGATCATCGGCAAGTAGGTTTTCCATTTTGTTTTGGAGGATACTTATCGGAGTCATCAACTCATGCGAAGCATTTGCAGTAAACTCACGCTCCTTCTCAAAGTCTATATTGATCTGATCCATTAAACTAATCAACGACTCATCAAGGTATTTAAAATCTTGAGTACTGGTTTTAACAGGTACACTTTCATCCTTAAAAGGGAACTTTCTGTTTATCAGTTTACTTTGTATAATCTTACCAAGCGGTCTTATCAGTATTCGGGTAAAAATAAGGTCGATAACAATAGTTAAAGCAATTAACCCCATTAACACGTATAAGGCAATGCGCTGTAAAGGTTTATTGTATTGATTGATGCTGCCTACGGTTTTCCCAATCTCCAGCAGGTAGTTTTTATCTTTAATTTTAAAAGTATGGCTAAGCACCCTGTAATTCAAGGTATCCTGCTCTACTTTACGTCTGGCTGTTTTTATGGTATCCAATTGCAGCTTAGGAGTAGCAGGCTGAAGAGAAATATACTCTTCCTTAAGCATGGTGTAACTACCAAAACTATCATCGCCTTGCAAGTAATAATCAATTCCATTTCTATGTACATCTCTGATTACCTTTGCTTGCTGATCTCTTAAGGAATAATTAGTGTATTCTGAGGCAATACGAGCTACCAAAAAAGGCATAGAAAGGATAAACAAAAGCACTACTGCCAGTTTAGACCCGGTGATGAAGTATATGAGCTTGGCAGATAATTTCACGTTTATTTCTTTATTCTATAGCCCACACCACGAACTGTTTCGAGCCACTCAGTGGGTGCCCATACATTTAATTTCTTCCTGATGTTTTTTATGTGTGCATCAATGTAATTCGAATCATAGTCATCATCGGCAAAGGTACCCCAAATGTGTTCGCTTAATTGCATCCTTGTTAAAACACGGTTTTTGTGTAAAAAAAGATAGCTCAGCACATCAAACTCCTTACGCGACAATTCTATTTGCTGCTCTTTGAAATTTATAAACCTTTTTTGAAGGTCGATGCTAAACTCTCCAAGTGGAAGTGCCTCTTCCTTAACGTTAAATTTACGACGGGCAATGGCCTGCATTCTTGATTGAAGCTCTAACAACGAAAAAGGTTTGGCCAGATAATCATCAGCTCCAAGATCTAGTCCCGTTATTCTATCTTCCAGGTTACCACGTGCAGTTAAAATAATGTATGCAGCTTCCGGGTTGTATTTTTTGGCTTTTGGCAATAGCGTCAATCCATCACCATCGGGTAAACCGAGATCAAGCAGAATAAAATCGTAACTGTTTATTTCAATTTTCTCTAAACCTTGTGCTACAGTATGTGCCAGATCGCACAGGTAGAATGCCTTTTTTAAAAAGGTTTCCATTTCGTAAGCAAGCGTTTTTTCATCTTCAACTATAAGCACTTTCATATTTGTATCGGCTAGCCTCTTCTACCTTTAGAACGGGAAGGTCTTTCTTTCTCTTCTCTCTCTTTTCTTACAGGCTCAGGTTTAGATTGTCTTCTGGATTTAGGCACTTCTTTCACTTCCTGTTTTTCTTTTTTCTGCCTGTCATCATCCTTCTTACCTCTGGATTTGTCTCTCTGTTGAGTCTCAAAAGTTGATGCTTTTACTGGATTCGATACTGCGGATAGTACTAATAAACAAAGCGTTATTGATACAATTAAAAAGCGTTTAACTAATGTATATGCGTTTAAATAGATCATCATCATGTAAATATAAAGAAAGTTTGCCTCTTTCGAGGCAAACGATCTATCCCTCCTAAAACATATGCATGTTCATCTGCGCCACTCAATATCTATAACAAAGGTGATTACCCAACATGAAATTAAGATGAAATTTAAAAAGTAAAATAATTTTAGAATTTCATGTTGTTTTCATGTTCGGTTTAGAGATTTGAATCATTGAAACACACAAATGAAACTATTAAGAACAAACAATTAAAACGTACAGTCATGAAAAAGCTAATATTCTTAACGTTACTCGCAGCAATTGGTTTTATCCCTACCAAGTCAAGCGCTCAGGTTAGCCTTAGTGTAAACATCGGGTCTCAGCCTGCATGGGGTCCTTCAGGTTATGACCGTGCAGATTATTATTACATGCCCGATATTGAAAGTTACTATTATGTACCCACCAGACAGTTTATTTACTTAAGCAATGGAAACTGGACTTTCTCGGCAGGCTTACCTCCAAGATATAGAGACTACGATTTGTACAACGGATATAAGGTAGTAATTAATTCACCTAGACCATACGATCATTACAGAGAACACAGAGTAGAATATGCGAGATACAGATCATATCGTTCACAACCGGTTATCCGTTACAGTCGCCCGGTACGTTATGTAGAGAGAGATTATTATAGAGGCGACAAACACGATTACAAGAGATATAAAGAACATGGCAATGGATGGGGCCGTGGACGTGACCGTGATGATGATCGCGGACATGGAAGAGGAAATGGTCGTGGTAGAGGACACGACAGGGATTAGAGTTCCATTTTTTAGTTCAAAGGCTTTAAACCGGATGGTTTAAAGCCTTTTTTATTATACTATTTTGTACTCATTGCTTTCCTTACTATTGGCGCTACCTTAGTGCCAAATATTTCAATTGATTTCATCATTTCCTCATGCGAAGGATCACCTACATCCATGTGGCCAATAAATCTGGTAATGCCAAATAATTCATGCATATACAGAATCTTATCTACTACTGCATTGGCCTCTCCAATAAATAAAGCACCTTCTTTAGAACGTCCTCCATTATACTGCTGCTTGGTATATGGTGCCCAGCCTCTTGTAGCACCTATCCTATCCATCTGCGCTGCATAATTCTCATAATAACCATCTGCATTTGCTTCATTGTCGCTCAAAAATGCATGTGAATGGATACCAATCTGCATTTTACTCACATCATGGCCATGTTTTACATATTGTTCTTTATAGTATTCAATTAAGGGCTGAAATTGCTTAGGCATACCACCTATGATAGCAACCACCAATGGCAAACCTAATACTGCAGCACGCAATACAGACTGTGGCGTTCCGCCAACTGCAATCCAGATTGGTAATTTCCCATCATTACTTGCCCTTGGCAATACCATTTGGTTGATGAGCGGTGCACGAAGATCACCTTTCCAGTTTACAACCTCATTGTTATTGATGTTGAGCAACAGATCCAGTTTTTCTTCAAACAGCTTATCATAATTTTTAAGGTCGTAGCCAAACAAAGGAAAAGATTCTATAAAACTCCCCCTGCCTACACCTATTTCAGCACGACCATTGGAAATCAGATCAATTGTTGAAAAATCCTGATATACTTTTACCGGCTCAGCAGAACTCAATACTGTCACTGTACTGGTCAGTTTAATATTTTTGGTGATGCTTGCTGCAGCTGCCAGTACAATTTCCGGAGATGAAACAGCATAATCCGGACGATGGTGCTCGCCCAAACCAAAAACATCCAAACCTACCTCATCGGCCAGTTTAATCTGTTCCAGAATCTCGTGCAGTTTTAATTGCGCAGATCTTGGTTTCCCTGTTTTCTGATCAACCGACAAATCGCCGAACATACCTATACCTAATTCCATAATCTTATATTTTTATAAAGCAAAGTTACCATGCCCGATAAATATAAGTATTGACCTAGGATAAGTAATAACGAAAAATGTTTATCACCTCGACAAAACCTCATCAACCATACCAAATTCTTTGGCCTCAACCGCTGTCATCCAATAATCGCGACTGGCAGCTTCATTGATCCGATCATAGGCTTGCCCACTATGTTTGGCTATAATCTGGTAAAGTTCCTTTTGCACCTGAAGCACTTGTTTAATGGAGATATCCATATCAGTAGCAGTACCTTGCGTACCTCCTGAAGTTTGATGAATCATTACACGAGAATGCTGTAAAGCAGATCGCTTTCCGGCAGCACCCGCACAAAGCAATACTGAGCCCATAGAAAGGGCAATACCAGTACAAATAGTTGCCACATCCGGTGCGATGAATTGCATGGTATCGTAAATACCTAAACCAGCATAAACCGATCCGCCAGGTGAATTGACATACAACTGGATGTCCTTTTTAGCATCGGCCGATTGCAGAAAGAGCAATTGGGCCTGAATTACATTGGCATTCCTTTCGTCAACAGCTTCTCCCAGAAAAATAATGCGATCCATCATCAGACGTGAAAATACATCCATCTGAGCAACGTTTAATTGCCGCTCTTCTGTGATATAGGGTGTCATGGCAACCGGACCGGCCATAGCAGACGTTCTTGAGATATATTTATCTACATAAATACTGTTAATACGGTGATGCTTTACCGCATAGCTGCGAAATTCATTGTTTTTCATGTTGAGTTATTTTTGGTAAAAAAAAGACATAGCAATACCCCTACCCGCATTGGGGCACATTAGCATTTAATTAAATTAAGTTGGTTTACTTACTAAAAAGACGCATAATCCTTTGCCTGAATGAAAGGTGCTCAGGCGAGGCAAACAACTTTTGGTGTACCTGACTGATTTCTTTACGTAACTGTTCCCTGCCGTAGGTTTCTACCAGCTGATACGTTTTTTGCTGCCAATGAATACTTTCTTGCAACTCTGGCTGGAGTAATAGCCGCGCCTGCATTAAAACCTTTTCTTCCCCACCAGGACTAGTCAAAAGAAAATCTTCAATCAGCAACAGCTCATTCAAGGATGTCTTCATAGCTTAATGATTTTTCTTTTACAGTTTCCTTTATTTTTTCCAGGCATTTGAACTTCTGAACAGTTGCGGATCGTGGCCCTGAAAAGCCAAATCGTTCTGCAACTTTTTCCATATTCAGCTTTTCATAATAAAAAGCACTAAGCAACTCCATACATTTCTGACCTGCAGTTTGCAGCAACTTAAACAAGCGAGAAGAAGATACTTCTTCCTGCTCAGCAACATCAATCAGGCCAGCCTCTTCATCAAAGTCAGCATTTAACTGATCAATAGACAATTGTTTTGTGCTTTCTTTGTATCGCTTATTCCAGAGGTAGCGGGCAATACCAAACAGATAGGCTTTATCGCTGTGTTTTAAGGTTAATTCCTGCTGGGTCGATTTCTCGTAATAAATAACTAGAGCATCCTGAAAAATATCCCTGGCATCATCAAATGAACCACCCATTTTAGAAACATGACTTGCCACAAGAGGAAAGGCTTTTTTATACAAAGCAGTAAGCCATGCTTCACGATCATTGTATCTCACATCGGTATTTAATTTTGCATCCATAGTTACTACGTTTAATAGTATGTGGGCATTTTAAACCAAATATCACCAAAACCTGGCAATTATTTTTGTGTAGCCTTTAAAAACACTTCCTTTCTATTAATTGAGCCTTAACCTCTGTTTTTGATTTAGCAATTGCGTTTCCAATTTTTCGTAAGATACCTGCTGAACATTTACCTGATCATCAATAGCAATGGCTGCTGCTGTTGCTGCAGATTCGCCAAGAATCATAAAAACAGGCTCCATCCTTACCGAACCATAGGCAATATGAGAGCTGGAAACACAAACCGGCACCAATAAATTACTGCACTCTCCATTTTTAGGGACTATAGATCCGTATGATATGCTGTAAGGTTTGGGTGCATGCACACCTATGTCTCCTTCATTCTGCACAAACCCTCGGCTATTCACATAGCGTTGTGTATTGTGCGAATCCAAAGCATAAGAACCCATACCTATTGGTTTTGGCACTTCTTTTCGTCCCAATGTCTCATTTTCTGTTAATACACAATCACTAACCATCCTTCGGGCTTCTCTTACATAAATTTGGTGAGGCCAGTTTCCATTATCTTTAAATTCATCTTTAGACAAGCCCCATGTTTGCAATCTTTTTTGCAGATCAGCAGGAACACGCGAATCCGTAATCATGAAATACATCAGTCCCTTTTGATAATCTTCATGTTGTTTGATAATCTCTTTGCGTTTCTGATAACTAGCTTCAGGATAATCGTAGTTCATACCAATAAAATCTGTACTAAATGGACCGTGATTATTTGTGTCTGTTTTACGATTAGGTATGTCGTCAAATTTATCAAACAACTCTTTCCAACCACTTTGAAATACCCTTGCCAGCAACTCATAATTAGCAGGATTATAATTGTCGGGTTTTGGAAACGTTATCCTGTTTTCTTCCTTATTGGTGAGGCACATTCTAAAACAATAGGCCTGTAGTTTATTATCACCCTCTCCTTTTACTCCCGGATTTTCTCCGGAAATACCCGCAAGCAGGCCACTGTTTTTATCACCAGGAGTTTTGTAGGGATCTATATCTGTTTTAAAATGATGTCCGTGTTGAAACACCTCTGTCTGAACGCCATTCCAGGTTTCACCATACACACTATTTGCTTCTCGGCCAACATGATAACTTACCTTTGCACTAGCCATCAAATCGCCCTCGTAAGTAGCATCTATAAACATTTTACCTGTAAACTGTTTACCACTTAATGTATTGATAGATGTAATTTTACCATTTTTCATTTTTACCCCATCTTTGCGATTTAACCATTCATTTCGGTAAATCTCAATGTTGTTTTCTTTGATATAATCTTCCATGATCTTTTCGGCAACATGAGGTTCAAATATCCACATAGTCCTATCTTTACCATCAATTGCAGGTGTTCCTTGCCCTTTATTACCATATTCTTCCTTTTTTTGCCACTTCCATGCAGTATCCTGTTGGTAATGAAGATAAACCCTATGGTAAAAATCACGCGATAAGCCTCCTATAACCTCCTTATTCCCTGTATCAGTAAAACCTAAACCACTTGATGACAGTCCACCCAAATGAATATCAGGAGAAATCACAATTACAGTTTTACCCAGTTTTTTGGCGGCAACAGCAGCAGTGATGGCAGCTGATGTACCGCCATATATGATCAGATCAGCCTGATAAGGTTTGTTGGCTCCTGCCAACAAACCTGAAACAGAAAACAGAAGGATTAGAAAAAAACTTAATGTTTTGCGCATTATACAATTGTTTTGAAAATTAAAATTTTACACCAACACCTACAGAGCCAGTAAGCATTCGGGTATCTAAATTACTCCCATTATCCGACACCGTACGACTAAAAACAGGAAGCAAGGTGTAGCTTAGCCTAAAATCCGCATAAAAATTAATCTTTCGAGGACTGTTATCACCAAGCTTAACTCCGGCAAGTAAACTATTGTTAAAATGTTTTACATTTTTTAATGGCAATATTTCATTCTTAGCCTCTCTTCCATTACCATCAACACCTTCATCGTAGTGTAATTTTGTTTTAGAATTAACTGCTATACCAGGAGCTAAACCTGCATAGGCGGCCAAAAAGATCCTAAACGAACTTGGCTTAAAATTATAGTTAATTACAATTGGTAATTCTACGTAATCAATATTGAAATTAAAATTGTTATAGGCTGGTTGCTCCTCGCCTTCTTCATCAATAATAGTTACGCTGTTGTTTTTTTCCTTGTAAACCATCCCTCTTGAATTAAAGAGCAATTCGGCAGTGAGACTAATGCGTTCCGTTAGTCGTCCGTCGGCAGTTAGTCCGGCATTTAGGGAATTTCTTACAAAGGAATTGAAATTACTGAAATCGCTTCGTTCTGCTGTGGATGTGGGCATTACTTTGCGTGTAAAGATAGAGGCGTTAATGCCGGTTTTGATTCCGAACCTTACCTTTTTTTCAAAATCAGGGTGTTCTTGAGCCTGAACATACAGCCCATAGAAGAGCAGTATGAAAAAACATAATTTAGATTTCATAGCGAGTTTTATTTGTGTGTACTCTAATTTATGAAATTTAATTGGTTACTCATCGTAACATTTTGAGCGAGAAATATTTACTATTGAAGCTCCTGAAGTTCTTCAGGTCGGATCCTGCGTTCTGGTCGGTAACCGATCAGCGCAAGGTTGATTTCATCCTGTTTATTAGGGTTTATTAAGCGCGAGCAATAAGAATCTCCGCTTTCGTAGCAAAAGCTTATAACTACACGTTCTTTAGGGTGATCTATCTCTGGTAAGGTACCTAAAACGGCATATAGATTATTAAGTACTTTGGTTACATCATCAGTTTCAGGTAAAACGAATAGAATTTCATCTCTTTTAGCATCGAAATAGGTAATTGAACGCCAACCGCGATCATGATAATGCGCTTTAAGATTTACTAAAAGTTCTGACTTATAAGGATGATTCATGTGAAAGTTTACTTACTTCGGCTAAGATAACAGTTTCGGCATAATACAATAGTTATTTCGTAGGTAAAATTACTGATAACGTGATCATTGTTATTAACACAGCCATTGTTATTAACACATAGTCATCATTAAACATCTCACCCAGTCTCAAGATATAACCAAATCGTCATCATGGAATAACCAAATCGTCATCCTGAATTTATTTCAGGACCTCGCAAATTGCATTTAAAACCTGCTTAAACGAGGTCCTGAAATAAATTCAGGATGACGATCGTGTTAACTTTTCTCGCGATGACAATCGCTTAGAAAAACAACCATACTTCACTAAAACAACGATACTTCACTAAAACAACGATACTTCACTAAAACAACCCTACTTTACTAAAATAACATCATCAAAGTAAAACGCTTCATCTTGTTTCTCCGGTCCTTCTATCCAGAAGCCTAGTTGTTTCATTGGGCCTTTTTTCCAAAGCTCAAGTGTGGTCATTGGAATTTTAAAATAAGTCCACACATTTGCCGGCACAGCAATAGGCACACTTCTGTCCGAATTTCCATATCCTCCTGCCCTTGCATCACCCGTTACATAAAGTGTATAATCGGCCGAAGCACCTTTTACCCAGAACGACAGGTAATTGTACTCCGGCATACTTGCTACACCGTTCCAGTTGGCAAAGCCATCTGCACTCCAATTACCTTTGTTATACCCGGCTTTAAATGATTTAGTTCCGCTTTTAGCAAAAGCTGAAGATATTGATGCAGGGCCCCACGATCCGTTTTCGAAACCATTACCATAATCATCAGTAAAGATTTTGTAAGCTTTATCCAAATTTACAAAGACCTGATTAGTAGTAATTGGCCCTGTAGAATTGGTAAGCACAAGTTTTGCACTATTTACCGTAGTTGCAGGCATTTTTATAACCAGTTCTTTTTTAGATTGAGTTACAATGCTCGCCGCAGCAGCAGTTCCATCAATGGTTATACTGGTTACATCTTGCAAGTTATTACCCACCAAAGTAATCTCAGTACCCTCAATAAAATTGTAGTTCGAAGCCGTATTTACCAATGGCAAGGCAACCACATTGAAAGGCACTTTTAGCTGAGCCCCAAGTCTGTTGGTTAATATTATGTTCTGAGCGCCACCATTAGCCGTATCTGGCACCCTAAATATCAACGCCCTGTCGGTATTCAGCGTAGGATTAAAAGGAGCAGGAACATTACCCTTTTCAAACACAACGCTGGTTATACCACCGAGGCCGCTACCCGTTAAAGTAAGCACAGTGTTTCCACTTGCTTTCTCCGGATCAAGCTTGTCAGCAACAGGGTTCTTTGAGGCTTTACTTTCCGACTGTTCTTCTTTTGTACAGCCGGCTAAGATTAATACACCTGCCAGCAGGAATATTTTTAGATTTTTAATAGTCTTCATGTCTATTTATAATAAGCTACTGCCGGTTGAAGCAGCAATGGATTAATAACTGTTTCTGGTTGTGGTACCGGAAGGTACAACTGTTTTGCCGAAGAAAGCGTGGCTTTAAAGCTGGTTAACTGCCCGTTACCACCTACTGTACCACGCTCCTGTACGGCTATCATCTGTTGTGCTTTAGCAAATCCTTGTCTTTGTATGTCAAACCAATAATCGCCTTCAAATGCAAATTCTACTTTACGCTCATGCAAAATATCATCGAGCGTGATGCTCGTTAAACTTACCAAGCCAGCACGGTTATGTACCTGATTAAATGCCTCTAAAGCAATAGCATCACTAGTCGATGTTCCACCTGCAAGTACAGCCTCGGCATAAATCAATAATACATCGGCATAACGCAAAATATAAGTCGAAATGCTATTGTGACTATCAGAAGTTACAACTTCCGTGCTTCTGTTAGGTCCTACTACGTATTTCTGAATGTTAGAACGCGTACCTGTCTGGATTTTAAAATCGCTGGTTATACCGGTTGTATCATAAGTAAACCCAGTAGGGAAGTTGTCATTAATCCAATTTGGATTATGAAAACCTTGCTGCATTACCGACCAGCCTTTTCTTAAATCCCCAGTTGCATAACCTGTTGATGCATTTAACATATCAAATGATGGAACCACTGCCGAATAACCATTTCCACCGGTTGGCTTTGGTTTTAGCAACGGTTGAGGCCCTACATAAAGCATATACCTGTTTCCGCCGTTCCATCCCATAGAGGCCAACCACCTTAATGAAAACAACATTTCTTTGTTGTTTTTATTGGCTATATCTGATGAAGTAAACATCCCCTGAAAGTCAGGATTTAAGCCAATCCTTTGGGTCGACAAAGCATAATCCATAACCTCTTTAGCCTTTATTCTGGCATTTTCATAGTCCTTTAAGTAAAGATAAATTTTGGCCATCATACCCTTTGCCGAGTATTTGTTAACACGACCATCTTGTGTAGCTATCTCCGGCAGGTTCTCTTCTGCGAACTTTAAGTCTTCAAGCGCAAACTTTAATACATCTTTTTGAAGATACCTTGGAGTAAGCGGAGCACCTTCTTTAGTTAATTCAACAGGGTTTTCTACAATTGGTGCGTCACCAAAAGCACGACCGATATAAAAATAAGCGAATCCGCGTATAAACTTAGCTTCAGCAATACCCACATCAAGATATGCAGGATCAGAAACCTGTGCTTTTTTCTCCATAAAAGCATGAATCAATACCGATGCTTGTCCAGCTGCCTTATAGCACGACTTCCAGGTGTCCATCACCAAACCATCAGTACTTTGGATGTTAAAATTGTAAAATGAATTGTATTGCGCATTGCCCTGAACACCTGTTACAGTACCCCCAAGAACATCGCCTACTGATATAAACGCCTTGTCCGACCAGTCGTTCCATACCGAGTTGTATAACAGCCCAGTAGCCCCGTTTACTTCAGATGCTGTGGTATAATAATTTTCTGTTGTTGGCCCCGTTTCTGAGGGATTATCCAGAAAGCTCTTTTTACAGGAAACCCCAACTAAAGCGGCTGCAAAAAGTATGATGATAATATTAGTTTTCATTACTTTAATTTTTAGAGGTTAGAATTCGATGTTAGTTCCAATTGTAAATGTTCTTGGAACCGGATAATGACCATTGTCAATATTCATGAACCTGATGTTGTTGTTAAGTGCACCCAGCTCCGGGTCGTAACCAGAGTAATTGGTAAATGTGTATAGGTTCTGTACCGACACATAAAACCTTGCATTGTTCACTTTTATCTTGTTAATTAAAGATTTAGGTAGGTTATAACCCAATGCTACATTTTGTATCCTCAGGTAAGATCCATCCTCAATATATCTGTCAGATATTCTGGAGTTGTTGTTATGCCATTGGTTGTACCTTGGCAAATCACCATTTGGATTGCTCGTAGTATATCTGTTTAAAACCGAAGTAAGCTGATTTGCATATGGCGAACTTAATGCCTCTGTTTGGCGACGGCTGTAGTTAAAAATATCGCCACCCTGGCTACCATAAATAAATATAGATAGGTCTATTCCCTTATAGCTAAAGGTATTGGTAAAACCGTAAGTAAAATCAGGGTTAGGATTCCCAATTACGGTAACATCCTTATCATCAACCACCTTATCGCCATTAAGATCTTTAAATCTTACATCACCTAACCATAAGCTACCCGGTGCTCTGGCTAAACCATAATCGATTCCGTTATTCAGTTCTTCTTGCGACCTAAATAACCCATCTGTAACATAGCCATAAAACGCACCAAGCGGACGGCCTTGCTGAGACAACGTTACCAAAGATTTTGTTCCGTACTCATCAAACATACCCGGTATGGTAGCATCGGGCTGATTCATTTTGTTTAAGATATTTTTATACCTGCTAAATATGATATTGGTTTTCCATGAGAAATTGTCGTTTTGAATATTGTAAGAAGTTAATCCGATATCAAAACCTGTATTTGTCATTCTACCCGCATTTGTAATTGGAGTTTTTATATCATTCCATGCAGTACCCAAGCCAGAATAAGCGCCCAGCTGAGTAGGCAAAATCATATCAGACGTTATCTTCTTATACACATCTACACTCACCTCCAATTTTTTATTCCATGTGCTAAGGTCTATACCTCCATTGTAAGTATTAACCGACTGCCATGTAATTAGCGGATTGGCTACATTGGCAGGTAATCCACCCGGGCCAAAAGGGGCGGTACCAAAAAGAGTAATATTTGATGAGTACAAATTCCCTCCTCCGGCATCCTGCCCCCCTACCTCACCATAGCCAAATCTAAATTTCAAGTAGTTTATGTATTTATTTTCTTTTAAGAAAGATTCATTACTTGCAGTCCATGAAGCAGAAACCGCAGGAAATGTTCCCCATTTATGACCTGCACCAAAATTTGATGAACCATCTCTTCTAATCGTTCCGCTGATGGAATAGCGGTTATCATAAGTATAATTTAACCTTGCAAATACAGATTCCATACTCCATGTTGACGCATTGGCCTGTATATCCTGAGTATCCCCTCCATCACCTGCATTTAGGTTCGGAATATTCAACTTCAGGTTATCTCTTTTACCGCTAATCATATCATAAGTTGAACGCTGAGCCTCATGACCTAACGTTGCTCCCAAATTATGTTTACCAAAAGTTTTGTTGTAGTTAGCATAGTTTTTTAAAGCCCAATAAAGCGTGTTTTGTCTTTGATCCCTTAATCTGGCAGGAGAAATAATCACACTTTTAGTAGCCTCATTGTAAACATATGGCTGAAAGGCTTTATCAGCTGAAAGGCTAAAATCAAAGTTACCTTCTGATCTGATCACAAGGCCATCTATAATGTTCAAGTCTGCATATAGTGCACCAAAAGCTCTCGAAGTTTTATTGGTTACATCACGCAAATTAGCTAATGCCACAGGGTTATTAGGATTTCCAAATGTGCTTCCTCCAATTACATTGGTAGAGATGTAGTTACCATTAATATCCTTAACAGGTGTTGCAGGGCTATTGTAAAGCACTGTACTGGTTACCGCATCAAAACCATCCGACAATCCAATTTGCTGTTTTGTTCTGGATAAATTTGCTGTAATACCTGTTTTTAACCATTTGGTAGCCTGATGATCAATATTTGCTCTTAAGGTTACCCTGTTAAATCCTGTTTTAATCAGTGTACCTTCCTGATCAAGAAATCCACTTGAAAAATAGAATTGGGTTTTCTCTGATCCGCCTGAAAAAGCAAGCTGATGACTTTGCGTAAAACCTCTTATATAAATCTCATCCTGCCAATCAGTTCCTTTACCCAATAGGGATGGATTCCTAAACTCGCCAATACTATCCATTCCACTTCCCGGAACAGCTCTTACTTCCTGTACCAAAGAATTCATGTATTCTGCATTTTGACGCAAGTTCATTACCGAAAGCTTTTTAGGAATCTCGGCCATACCCACATAAGAATCGTAAGTAATTTTGCCTTGGTTAGCTTTACCCCTTTTAGTATTAATTAATACAACCCCGTTGGCACCTCTGGCTCCATAAATAGCCTGAGCGGAGGCATCCTTTAAAATGTCTATAGTTTCTATATCGGCAGGATTTAAGGTAGCCATAACACTCTGACCAACCTGTCCTGAGCCACCACCCAATACATTTTGTTCCAGCGAACTACTTTTACCATCCATCGCAACTCCATCTATTACATATAAAGGTTCGTTGTTATCGCCTGTCGAAGTAAGCCCTCTGATCCTCACAGAAACACCTCCACCTGGTTGTCCTCCATTGTTGTTGATGGTAACACCGGCAACTTTACCTTGTAATGCCTGATCTACACCGGCTACAGGTAAGTTTTTAATATCTTTCTGTGATACAGATGAAATTGCTGAGGTTACTTCTGATTTACGTAATGTACCGTAACCAATTACAACCACATCTGATAAGGTTGATGTAGAAGATTTCAAATTAGCGTTTAAGGTCGAATTTGAACCTACTGTAAGTTCTTGCGTGGTCATACCCACATAAGAAAAAACAAGCACACTGGAATTGGATGTAACCATAATAGAGTACTTACCCTCATTATTGGTTAACGCGGTAACTTTGGTTCCCTTTACCATTATTGATGCGCCGGGCAAAGTTGTTCCGCTATCATCAGAAACAACACCTGTAATTAATTTCCCTGTGTTACTTTGGGAGTAACTGGACTTAGTGATACCAGTTAGTGTAAAGACTATGAACAGAATATAAATCCATTCATTACAACTCGTTCTTGTCGTTTTCATTTTTGGTCGTCATATTTGGTTTAGTTGATCCACCCATTGGATGGGTTTCCATTTGTTAAAACTAGAGACAACTGAATCCTCTATTGCTAAAAAAGGGGGACTCAAATGTTAATCTTTAACAAAAAAGGCTATTATGCATTAATATCCTTGTTTTCAGCATATTTTGATGGCAGTACATCAAATTCTTCTTTAAAAGATTTAACGAAGTTCTTTGTGGTTTTAAAACCAACCTTATAGCAGATCTGCGAAACAGTTAATTTACCCTGTTCCAGTAACTGAGCTGCGCGTTTTAAACGATATGATTTGATAAACTCCAACGGAGTTTTACCTGTAAGTGCCACAATTCTTTTGTATAAGGTTACCCGGCTTACCAACATCAGGCTGCTCAGAATGTCTACAGAGAAATTACTGTTATCTATATTCTTTTCTATTTCCTGCAATACCTGCTGTAAGAACTGTTCATCAGGACTTTCCATTTCTACCGTTACAGGCTGCACCTCTACCTGTTTCTGGTAAAGCTTTCTGAAGGATTCCTGCTGAACAAGTATATTACGGATTTTAGAGTTCAGGATTTCAAAGCTGAACGGCTTGGTCATATAATCATTAGCCCCTGTTTCTAAACCCATTAGCTCTTGTTCCTCTCCTGTTAGTGCAGTTAGCAGCACCACAGGTATTTGTGTTGTTCTAGAATCGCCTTTGATCTTTTTGCAAAGCTCAATACCAGTCATTTCGGGCATAGAGATATCGCTGACAATAATACTTGGATGATAAAACAGCGCCTTTTGCCAACCATCCTTACCGTTTCCTGCTTCTATTACATTAAAATCTTCCTTTAAATTGTCTTTAAGGTAAAAGCGCAGATCAGCATCATCTTCTACAAGCAATACGGTGGCCTTTTTGGAAGAAATAGTAACATTTGCCTGCTGACCATTAAGCGCATCCTCATCAACAATTACATTGTCTACAAAACTATCTGTTGGATTACTTTGGTTTCTAAGTTCTTCAAAAGGCAGTAAAATGGTAAAGCAACTGCCTACGTTTTCATCGCTTTCCAGAAATATCTCACCACCATGCAGTTTCACAAACTCTTTTGTGATGGCTAAACCTATCCCACTACCCTGATTGATGATAGATTCAGGAATGTCATTCTGGAAGAAACTTTCAAATATCTTATCCTGTTTTTCCTTAGGGATGCCTATTCCTGTGTCCCGTACTTTAATCTCAACCATATACTGATCAACCATAATACAGTCTACAGAAACATTAACCTTTCCGTTATCCAATGTAAATTTAAAACTGTTAGACAGCAGGTTAAACAGAATACGTTCTATTTTATCATGATCAAAGTTTACATCCAGCTTTTCGTAAGTAGCATTAAAGGTGAGCAGGATGTTTTTTTGTTCTGCAAGGTCTTTAAAAGAATAAGTAATGTCTCTAATAAACGAAATGATATCACCCGGTCTTTTTTGTAGCTTAATTTCTTTAAGCTCCATCTTTCTGAAATCGAGCAACTGATTTACCAGATTCAGTAGGCGTTTAGCGTTTTTCTGTATCAGCGCTACCTGTTCTTTAATCAGATTATCTGATGTGCCTTTCAATATTTTATCTATAGGCGCCAAAATTAGCGATAAAGGTGTTCTAAATTCATGACTCACATTGGTTAAGAACTTGATTTTCATAGCATCAAGATCTCTGTACCTCATGGCTTCCAAGCGCTCATTATCCAGTAAACGCTGAGATTCTATTTTCTCTTGTTCAATCACCCTTTGAACCTCTAGTTTTTCCTGTTCCGCAGCAAATTGTTGTTTTAGCTTTTGGATACCACGATATCTTAAGTAATACAAGGCACCCCCTATGGCTAAAAAATAAAGAATATAAGCCACTGTAGAAGTATACCAGGGGTTCAGGATTCTTATTTTTAAAGTTACCGGTACAGCATCAGCTATGTTTTCCGTACTTGATGCACGTACCTTAAAAACATAGTCTCCGGGGTCGAGATTTGTGTAGGTAGCCTTGCGTAAAGTATTATCTGCCGAAATCCATGTTTTATCAAAACCCTCCAACATATACTGGTGCTTCACCTTATGCGGACCAATGTAGTTTAAGGATGCAAACTCAATGGTAAATACATTCTGATCGTGATCTAAAGTAATCTCTTTGGTATCAAAAATAGATTTCTTAAGTATTACCCTGCCATCAAAAGCAGTGTTAGCTGTTACACTTTTATTGAACAGTTGAAAGTCGGTAATAAAGAGCTTAAAGGTTTGATTATAAGATTTAATTAATGATGGCTGGAAGATGTTAATCCCATCAGGCCCACCAAAAGCCAGCTCTCCGGTTTTTAGTTTTACCGAAGCTATTCTGTTAAATTCTTTACCCTGTAAACCATCATTCTCGTCAAAGTTCTTAAAAACAAGATTAAGCTTATTCCCATATTTAACCGATATTTTTGATAAGCCATTAGAAGTACTAACCCAAAAATCGCCTTGATTATCTTCCTGAATATCCATGATATTATTATCAGGCAATCCATTTTCAATGGTGTAATTGTAAAAGGTTTTGGTTTTTAGGTTGTAGATACTCAATCCATCTCTGGTTCCTATCCACAAATACCCCTTGCTATCCTCAATAAAGCTATTGATATTATTATTGATCAAACTATTATCATCCTTCGGGTCGTTTATAATGCGGATAAACTTTGTACCACCTTTAGGCAATACATTCATCCCATAAGAAGTCCCCGTCCATATGTTTTGATGAGAATCTTCTAAAACCTTAAACACATAATCCGAACTAATAAGATTCAGATTCTGCGTGTACCTTTTAAACTTCTTTGTAGTTCTATCGAATAAGTTAAGTCCACCACCCATGGTTCCTATCCAAAACCTGTGCGAAGAATCTTCAAGAAAATCAGCTACTTTATTGTCGCTTAAACTTTCGGGATCAGAAGCATCGTATTTATAATGGGTAAACTTGCCATTATCCAGATAATCAAAGCCCCCGGTGTAAGTTCCTATCCATAGTTTTTCAAACCGATCTATATAAATAGCAACAATCGCATCATGCGATAAGCTATTATTATTTGCAGGATCATGCCTGTAAGAAGTGAATTTATGGGTACTTCGGTTGTAATAAACCAGTCCCTTTCCATTGGTACCAATCCAGATATTACCTGCCTTATCCTCAACCATTCGGTTTACATCACTGTGTATTAAGCTATTCGGATCGGAAGAGTGCTTAATGAGGTTAAACTTAATGATATTGGGGTGGTAAAAATTAATTCCCTTTCTGAAGGTACCTATCCAAACCATACCCAGGTTATCGTAATAAATACTCGAAATACTGTTCTGACTTAAGCTCTTACTATCATTCTCGTTATTAAGGATATACCTGACACTGAAGTTCTTCTTATCAATTAGATTAATCCCCCCATGATCTGTACCTATCCAAATGTTATCACTATTGTCCTGAATAATGCCTGTTACAATATCAGAGTTTAGCTTAACTACAGGCGAGTTTTTACTGATCTTATTCAGCTCATTTTTTACTGGATCAAAGTAATAAACCCCTGTAGAGGTTGATATATCGTAAATCCATATTAACCCCTGTTTGTCTATAAAAATCTTGTAGGTATCACTTTCCTTATTAGAGAATTTACTCGATAAATCTATTCTTTGAACAACAACATCCGAGTTCTTTTTAAGCATCTCCAACTTTCCGTCAGAATGGATAAGCCATGCATTTCCTTCTTTATCCTCTGCTAAGTCTATAATCGGGCTGGCCGACAAGCTGCTTTCTCTTCTAACTTTATGAGCAACGTATGTCGTTTTCTTTGATACCGTATCATACTTATACAATCCAGACGAGGGAGAGATAAACCAAAATCTTCCTGAATTACCTTTTTTCAGTGCTCTTATTGTTATTCCCGGAACACCATATTTTGAAAGTTCGGGTTGTATATTGTGATCAAACAATTCGGTTACAGGATCATATACATCCATGCCTGCCCTTGTTTCTATAAAAAACTTACTATCTGGACCTTGAACTATAGATCGTACATCACTGTCGCTTATGGTCGACTTGTTTTTTATCCTGTTCTTGTATACCTTAAAACTATACCCATCAAATCTGGCAAGGCCAGAAAGTGTACCTAACCACAAAAACCCTTTATCATCTTTATAAAAGCAATTGACATCGTTATGCGGAAGTCCATTATTAATATCCAGATGAGAAAACTGATACTGATTGTACTGCGCAAAAGTAGACATGCTTGTAAATAAGCATAGCCCTAACAATATCAGTATTTTCAGTTTTTTCCCCATTCGTGCCGATTGTCAATATACATTATTTATAAATCGCTTTAAGATCCTTTTCAAAAAGGGTGTATGGATCATCATAAAACTTCTGAAAATCAGGAATATTAGGATGCCCAGGATAAGGTGCGTAAAAATGTGTGGCACTCTTGGTATCATTACGCCAAACCAGCACATAGCTCATTCTTATCTTATCGCTTTTCATCACCTTAAGCAACACGTCATTCCACCAGTTTGGATTGCTTAACGATTCTAATCCGGTTTCTGTAAAAGCAGCCAGCTTGCCATTCTTTTGAGCATAAGCTGAAACTATACGAAGTTTATTAATAGCAGCATCCAGATTGTATTTACCATAACGCCCCATATCACCATAATTATCCATTCCGAGCATATCTACCCATTCATTTCCAGGGAAACGTGCCAAATACTCTTGTTCAGAATTGAATTGATTATCCGGAGAAAATGCATAAATAAAGTTGTGTACCCCTGCCGTATCACGCAAATAAGAAACAGTAAACTTCCATAAAGCTTTAAACTCATCAACTGTGCAATGCGATTTACCCCACCAAAACCAGTCGCCATCAAACTCATGATAAGGTCTAAAAATTACAGGAACAAGCTTACCATCGGCCCCTTTCAGGCTCTTTGCCCAATCAGCCACATCGTTAAGTATTTTAACATACTTAGCGTGTTCCTTACCTCCCGGAATAATATATTTTACAGCAGGCAATGAAACCGAATCTACCCAGTAAAAACCACCTGGCGAAACAGGATTAGAAAAATGCCAAGCCACAGTAGTAACCCCACCCCTGTTATAAGTATCGATTACATTTTTGCGCAAATGTTCTTTTGTTTTCTCAATCTGCTCTTGTGGTTGGCCCGACATTTCCGACAAATCAATACCAATTACTGCCGGATGCGAACCTACAACAGACTTAACATCCGATCGATTGGCCTCGCCAGACCAACCATGACCATACTCTGTAGCGTGCTGATGCCCAAACAAAGTATGTTTTTCAGATAATTTATACAGGTTTTTAAAAAGCGATTTGGTTTCCTTTGTTGCCAAAGGATCTATAAGGTTACGTTGTTGAGCTGTTGCTGCATTTACAAACAGCCCCGTAAGGGTAATTAACAAATACTTCAGGTTCATGAAATTGTAATTTACTGATTTTTTAAAGAAGGCATTTCGTCTAATGTGATTACATAATTGCTGGCAAACATTTTTTTCCATAAATCTAAAGAATTGTTTGTCCCGGATCTTACAAAGTCCCCATACCAAGGCATAAACCACGACCACGCAGCAGCATCTTTAGTTAGGTTATCTACATCTGGCATAGAACCACATTCGCTTATGGTAACCATCTTTTTATTACCATAAAGACTAGTTAATGCATTAAATTCTGCCAATTGCGAAGTGTGGTCACCTTGCTTATAAATATCTCTGCCAACAATATCCACATACTCATCTCCAGGATACCAGGCATCATCATTGGGTTCTCTGGTCCAAACCCAAATCAGGTTATTTAGTTTATGGTAATTCACCATCCGATCATACATTAACTGATAAAGTTTTTTACATGGTGCAGCTCCTTTTGCACCCCACCAAAACCAGGTTCCTGCAGCTTCATGTAAAGGCCTCCATATCACAGGTACATTGTCCTTTTGTAGCTCCTTTAGCAAACCGGCAACGTAATCTATGTCGTTTAACATGGCTTTATATTCTGCTGATTGGGGGTCATTAATCTTCGAAATATCAAAGGTTGTTTTGTTAGAATAAAACTCTTCAGTTGTTCTTAAGGGGTCTCTCCAATGCCAAACCATTACGGGGATGCCATTCCTAAGCCAGTAAGATTTGGCATCTTTAATTGGTGTTTTATCATCGTACCAGGTGTAGCCACGATTGCAATGCATAAAATCGAGCCCTATAATGGCGGGTTCTTTTCCCGTATTTGCTTTAAGCCAATTGGTTTCGTCAAAGCTATTAAGCGTCATCACTCCTGAAAGGATTTTCTTGCCATAGTTCTCGCGAAGAAACTGGTAAAGTTTATTGGCTTCAGGGCTTGGATTGGGTGTAACAAGTTTAGCATTGATATTAAACCGTTCAACCGTCACAGGTGGCTGTGATTTATCTTCAACACTTCCGGCCTTTTTACAAGCGAATATTAAAAAGCAAAAAATGCAAGTGCCAAATGCTTTTTGCAGCACATTCAAATTCATGTTTACATTGGTTAGTTTACTATGAATTAGTAAAAGTATTGCGCTGAATATTCCTTAATGCTAAAAAATGGGGTTCCAAATGTTAAAGACAGAAACAAAAGATGCTTGTTTTAAGCAAACTGCTGCATTTGTTCCTCTTTTATAATATTGTTATTTGAAATTGCTTCTGCGGGCTTATGTTTCCATCTCCGATGACTCCATAGCCAATATGCAGGTTCGCTTTTAATGATCTCTTCAAGAAATTCAGTATGTAATCTGGTGATTTCATAATCCTGAGTATCTTTAGGATTTAAACAAAGTGGTACACAATCTACTTCATAATACCCCCTTTTGATCACACTAATTCTAAAATAGAAAATAGGCCGATTGGTTCTTTTTGCGATTTTTTCAATACCCAACTGAATATATGCGGGTTGGTTTAAAAAGGTTTGCCAATAGTGCAATTCATTCTTAGATGGCGACTGATCATTCCCAAAACTAAAAATACTTGGGGTGTCTTTACTAGCTTGTATGGCCCTTAATGTTTGACGCATCGGAATCAGTTTATTACCAAACTTGCTACGGATTCTTCTAAACCACTTATCAAAAATCTGATTACTTAATGGTTTATAAATCGGATAATGATCAGCGGTCACGAAGTTTAATCCTATTCCCATGGTACCCCACTCCCAATTGCCATAATGGGCAGAACAAACCAGTACACTTTCTCCGTTTTTTAGATATTCATTTACTTGCTCCTTGTTTTTAAAAACAAAGCGTTTATTTATCTCTTTTACTGAGATATTACTCATCTTGATCACCTCAAAGATTAATCCCGCAAGATATCTGTAATATTTTTTCTCTATTGATCTGACCTCCTCTATAGTTTTCTCGGGAAAAGCATTTGTCAGGTTTTCTCTAACTACTTTTCTACGGTAACCAAAAACATAATAGATCAATAAGTAAGCTGTGTCTGCCATGATATACAGAATAGACAAAGGCAGTAGGGATAATACAGCTAAAAAAAACGTCCCTAGATGAGAAAGGCTCTTTTTAAACATACTACAATAGTTTTCTACAAAATTTGCGAGAGGTTAACGCAAAATTAAAACCTTTTAAAAAAGGTTTTGCCATGAAAATGTTAGATTCTCATTTTGCTAAAGCGGTTGTCATGCGCAGCAATGAAACACTCGCCATGCTGAATTTATTTTAGCGTCACTCAAGAGAAAGAAAGCTTTGCTAGTGTGGGGTCATGACCTCGAAGAAGCTGCGAAGCAAAATAAATTCAGGATAACGATCGCTTAAACAATTGTCATTATCACTTTTTTGCATTCTTTCTAATGCTAGGCTCTCAGGATGACGAACGCGTAGTAACCGATATGATCTTTAGCTATGGTTAAGGATTGCGACTGTAATCCGATTAAAATGCGTGAGCTTCAACTTCGTTTCGACTTCTATTCTACTTCGTTCCGACTTCTATTCACTTTCAATCCAAATCGAAGCTAGAACGAAATTAGTAAGAACTCATATCGCAGTTAATGCTCACGCAATATAGACTCAATACAGAAGCAATACAGACTCATTAGGAGAGTACAGTAATCTTTTTCATATCGAAAACCCTATAAATACGACCTACTGATGCCATCCGCTGTTTTTAAATAAATCATGTGCGGTTTGGAAATTAGCTATTGCCTGATTAATTACCGTTCTAACTTTGAATTTCGTTAAAATACTCTAATTCACTCATTTGAGCCATTTTAGCCATAACACTCTCTACGTTATAGTTCAATTTGTGATAAATAAGGCTCTCTCCTTGTTCCCTGTGCGTAAGAAATCTGATCAGATCTTTAAAATGGATAATTCCAATGCGTTTTTCATTATAAAAAACGGGCATGGTATAGAGTTCCAAATTAAGCATCACTTCTATTACATCGATTACCAATTGTTCAGAATGCAATCTTATTTGCTTAGTAGCCTGATGGCTGCAAGAAGGTGCTTTTTTATTCTGAATAACGATTCCCATGACTTGAATAAGTTCGATATTATTATCAAACTTATTTCGCAAAATTACCGTAAGTATCAGTAAATGAGAGCCAAGATAAGGTTTAAAAATACCGAATCAGGACATTTTTCATAACATTTAAAAATGTGCTATGGCATCATTTATGAGATAATTCCCGATATTTAATAGAATATGAAAGAGGTAATATATCGTTTTGCCGTAGAAACTGACTGGGTAGAAGAACTGGCGCATAGTCATGGAGGGTATATGCGTGACAATTTCACCATTGCCCCGGAAGATGTATTTACAGGCACACATTATGTATTCCAGGTGAGTGAGAATACTACTGTTATGTTGATAGACGCCACTTATCACCAAGATGTATTATACAAACCGCAAAACTCTACAGCTGATTTTGCCGGCATATATTTTAACCTTACAGAAGGTGAATCTGTTCATATTATGGACGACGTTTCGAGATCTGTAGGGCGATGGAATTATAATCTGGCAATTGTGGATGGCGAATTCAATACCGATTACCTGATAAAATCAGGAAGTAAATGCTACAGCATTTCCCTTTTTGTGAAAAAGAGTATATTAAGAGAATATCTCTCCAAAACGGGTGTACTTAACGAAGTGGTTAATCGTGTTTTTGATGAGAAACAAAATACATTGATACATTATGCTCATATGAGCAGTGCCAGCTGGCACCTCATTAATGAATTTAGAAAAAATATACCGGGCAGTATATCTTTTAATTTGCTACTCGGTGGACTGGTTTACAATCTTTTAGCTAACTGCCTTGATGGCATAATGAAACGGGAAATTATGATTAGTAAAGTACTGCCTTCAGACCTTACTATGATATTGATCTCTCAATCGAATTTAATTAAAAACCAGGAGGGCGTTTTTCCGGGTATAGCTGCACTTGCAGCAGAGGCTAACATGTCGGAAACCAAGTACAAAAACCTGTATAAAAAAATTACAGGATATACACCTAATGCCTTTTTCTTGAATAACAAGCTCGAACTGGCAAGAGATTTACTTGCAAGGGGGCAATATACAATTGGAGAATTGGCCGAAAAATTGAGCTTTACAAGTGCTTCTCATTTATCGGAGCAATTTAAAAACTATTTTAAAATGTCGCCTAAAGAATACGCAGCCTCATTGTAATGGAGAAAGGAAAAAAGATTTCCGTGGTTGATGACAAATGTCAATTGGTTTTACCTAATGATATTGCCAAAGGTTGCGCGTACTTTATGGAGGTATTGCCCGGGTTGATGTCGCTTATTGTAGATTTCAGTTTACAAAGAAGTATTGAATTGATCAAAACTGTTAATGCCGAGGATTATTATATTGCTTATTTCGACTTAAGCGATGAAATTGATATCCATCAGATTAAGGAACAGGGGAAAATAAATTATCAATCGAAACTGGGGATGGTTGTTGTTGATGCTAGTTTAAAAAGCAGCTACATTCCTTCTCTTAAAATGTATTCTTTCTGGTTAATCATATCTAAGCCTCTGCTTCAAAAGTACTTGTTTGGAAATATAGACAGTACAAATAATAAGAAAAATAGTATTGTTTTTTCGAGCCATATTGATAGTCGTACGCGCTTATGTCTGCTTAAGCTTAAAATGAAAAACTATGATGATCCGTCATTTGAGTTATCTGTACGAGGCACTACATTACAGGTGTTAGGGTATCTGGTAGAACGCATCAATGAAATCGGACCAATATTGGGGAAGCTTTCTGAATTAGACACTACACAGGTTATCAAAACTCAAACCTATATGATGGAGCAACTTTTAGGGCCATTCCCAGGAATTGATTTTCTGGCGGCAAAGGCAGGTATGTCTATCTCTAAATATAAAAAGCTGTTTAAGAGGATCTTTAAAGAAAGTCCTAATAGTTTTTTTCTTAGAGAAAAGTTAAATCTTGCACAGGTGCTTTTAAAAAGTGGCAATTTCAACTCAATTAGTGAGGTTGCTAATGAACTTGGCCATGTAAAACCAGGGTACTTTGCTGCCATTTATAAAAAACAATTTGGTCAATTACCGGGAGAAGTTTTCAAGAAAAGCACTTCATAAAACTAAAAATCGGCTAACTTTGCGGTCATGACAGCAGAAGATTTTGAGGCAGCGTTTCACGGAATAGAATTACCTTCGGAAATTGAATTGGCACCGGGAGCGGTAATAAGGGATGTACCATTGTTTTTAGAAAAAGAAATAACGATTTTGAAAACAAGTAATTATCCGAGAGTAACCGACCCTGTAGTTTACAGGCTAAATCTGGTGTTAGAGCTTATTAAAGCACAAGCCCTATAATACAAGTCCTTTTAATTCAACAATAGAGTAGTCGCCATGGGTGCTTGTTGCTTTTAAAATTTCTTCTTTTAGTTGTTTATTGTTTATCTCTTTTCCTTTTTTTGGTGGAACAAGGGTTTTCTTATCTACACTAGTATCGGTTACTTTAGTGGCAAACCAGGTTACGTTTTCGTGTGGTACGGCTACACCCAGTATCATACCTGGCAGGCCATTAAATGATTCCGGCCCTCCGGATACATGGATTTCATCAGTATAAAAAGCGACTATATATATGGAATCTAATACGAGGGCGTTGGCTCTGCGACATTTATAACCGGCTATTTCTCTGGTTTCATCGGTCATTTTCCACTTTATGTTACGCAAGCTATCTTTAACCAGATAGGTTCGTTCATAAAACTCTTTTTGAATGATGCTTGTACGAGTATTTAAATCAGAAAAAACATGATTGAGCTGGTTGGCCATTGGGGTATCGTACCACCAGTGCACACCTTTTTCGGGAGCAGTGGGTGTAAAAAGAGTGGTATTATTATCGAATGTTAATTTGCTTTTAAGGGTCCTGAACTGGGGTTCGGTTCTTAAATACTGCTCGTAAAATGGCTTGTTCTCCATTGTATGTTTGGTTACTTTCTTTTTAACCAAAGCAAACATATTGGCTGTTCGTTCGAACTCAATAACCCCACTAGTTATGAAATGTTTGTTCTGTGCGAAAAGTGTGTTCGCTCCAAGTATTAATAGGCAAATGAAAAATTGAGATACGTATTTCATAATTATTGTTGTGGTTGAAGTGATTTACCAAACTTGGCAAAATCCCAGGTTACGGAAAACATAAAGTATCTTCTTATAGTGGTGTTTCTTGTTTCGGTGAAACTATCAATACTTCCGTATCTGCTAAAGCCTGTATTTTGATTCAGCAAATCGTTACCCGAAATAGTAATTTTTAAATTTTCTTCCTTTAAGAAAGTTTTGCCAATTGATGATTTTAATAGTACACGGCTAAAATCCTGATTAAACACTTTGTTTTTAGCGGTGTACTGATAGTTCATCTCTGCACTAATAAAGAAGTTGTATGGCAGTTTGGTACTAAAACCTAAATCAGTGAAAAACCCATGTCTATTGTTATTTATTTGCTGTAGAGATGATGAATTGAGATAATACTTTGGCCCGATATTAAAATTGTAAGAGTAGGTAGCGGTGTTTGCCCAGATGCTAACATACGGAGAGTAATCAATTGATTTCGATTCATTTAATTGACCATTAACATAATTAAAGCTGTTTCTTCCATCAACTTCAAAATTAAGACTTAAAATAAAATTGAGTTTTGTAGCATGTCCGTAGAATTCCGTATTTACTTTCCAATCCGTAGGCTGTTTACTCGTAAGGTTCGACCATTGGCTGGTACTTACACCGCTTGAATCTGTTACCCGATTATATACTATTGTGTTTATATTCCTGCCATAGTTTGCATTAAAGTTAATTCCTCTATCTAGGGTTGGCTGATAAAGCCTGTAATTAAAGCTAAAACTATTATTAAACGATGGTTTAAGCATTGGGTTGCCTAAAGTAATGTTTAAAGGGTCGGTATTTTGCCTTAATGGCTGCAACTGATAATCGTTTGGCTGGGTAGTATTGCCATTGTAGTTAAGAGTTATGGCTGCTGCTTTACTTAACTGATAGGTAAACCTTGCATTAGGCCGCCAGTTTGTAAATCTACGATTAAGATCGGCAGATGCTAGTTGATCCTTTTGTTCCGAATCGGCATCAGATATACCTGTACCAATGTTAAGATTGACTTTAGTTGTAGTATAGCCTATACGTAGATTGTAAAAATTTGTTATTGTTTTAACTTTAAAATTATTGCTAAAGACGGAATCAAGCTTATCGTAGCGGTCCGTTGATTTATCAAAAGATAGCTGGCTGTTGGTGCCAATGCTTTGAGAAAAGTTATAGCTAGCTGATAATGAAATTGATTTGAATAATGTTTCATTATAGGAAAATCCGGCAGACACCGAGTTACTGTTCGAAGCAGTAGGTTTATATTGATCAATACTATTAACACTATCCAATTCTCCCATACCGTTGTAATACTTTAAGTCAGATTTCATGTAATTATCCGACCTAAATTGTGAAGATGATCCTCTGGTATTTAATGAAATGCTTCGTCCTTTCTTTTTAAATCGTTTGGTATAATTAGCAGATGCAATCATATATTTATAATTGTTACTACCAATAGAACTTACATCATTGTCGTTTAGTAATACACCATTACCCCTTAGCGTAAAAGACTGGGTCTTATTGTCAGATGTTCCTGGATCAATACTTCCATAAACTGAAGCACTAAGATCGGATGTTGAGTCTAGCTTAGATGTAAAATCCGCATCTAAATTTTGGTTAAAACTATAACGACGGAATGACTTGTTCGATGTTGTTTTATTAAAATTATCGGGTAGATTATTCTGAGTCATAGTATTACTGGAGCCTTCAGTAGTTAATGCGCCGATCTTATAGTTTGCATTGATAGATTGTTTGTCATTGTTCCATTTGTTATCATAATGAGCCCCACCGTCACGTGCGAATGGCAGGCCATTGCCACCATAATTCCCCCTACTGTAGCCAGCCCCGTACTTGGAATTATTATCACCACTAAGGCCTACATTGCCCGTATTACCAATATTACCGTAGGCTGCTATCTTTTTCTTTGGGTCGAATTTATTGAACATCATCTGCCCCGTGTAATAATCGTCGGTGCCGTACCCACCATCAACTTTCCCAAACACTCCTTTCCTTTTATCTTCTCTGAGTACAATATTGATGGTTTTTACTTTTACTCCGTCCTCTATACCTGTTAACTTAGCTTGATCACTTTTTTGGTCGTAAACTTGCACCTTGCTTACCATATCTGCGCGGACGGTTTTGGATACCAATCCTGGATCATCACTAAAAAACTCTTCTCCGTCGACGAGGATTTTGGTTACCGGTTCTCCCTGAAAAATGATCACTCCACTTTGGTTGATCTTCATTCCTTGTAATTGTTTTAGGAGGTCTTCTACCTTTGCGTTCTTTTGTGTGGCATAGGCCGCAGCATTAAATTCTGTAGTATCTCCTTTTATTTTTATAGCCACTACTTTAGCTTTAATGATCACTTCGTTGAGTAGTTTAGATTGCAGGATCATTTTGATATTACCAAAGTTGTACACTGGCTTGGAGGCATCGAGCGTAAAACTCTCTACAAAATCGGCGTAGTCAGGATAGTTAACCATAATTAGGAACTTGCCCGGCTTAAGGTTGCTGATGTTGAATGCTCCTTTATCTGCATAAGTAAACTTTTGAAGTATGGAGTCTCGGGCATCGAGTACGCTGATGGTTGCCTGATCCATTTTCACATTGGTTGTGGTATCAGAAACGATGCCTTTTACAGCATAGTTAGTCTGCGCTAAGGCAGTAAAAGTACAGCAGCAACAAATTATAAGTGTTACAATTTTAAATCTCATGAGGGCGTTAATATTCAATACAATATAAAACTAAAAAAATAGTTTTACGCGGATTGTATATTATTTTGTTACAATATTTGCAGGTGAGAGCAAGGCTTTCTTTCTCTTGAGGGATGCTGACCTCGAAGAAACTGCGAAGCAAAATAAATTACCAATGACAGCGTCCCTTCGCTATGCTGAATTTATTTCAGCATCCCTCAAGAGAAAGAAAGCCTTGCTATTGCGAGGTCCTTCTATGTTGAAATCCAAATTTATTTATCCATATTTTATCAATCAATGATGTTGTTAGGAGATTTTTCTCTCCTAACAACATCATTGATTTCCATATCTTATTTGTAATGATCTTCTTCAAACAATAAAACAATCTTCTCTAAGCGGACGCCTTGCCGCAATTTTCTATTATTTTTCATTAAGGTATAGCGCAAACTGAAATGAGTAGTCTGAGACAGCTACAAGGACCTCGTTGCGCTATATACCAATGTTTTGTTTTACATGTTTTAGTAAGATCAGGTTATTTAATTACGCCCATTTCATATTTTACTTGATTTTGTAATACATATCGAATCCGGCTTAGGAGCTTTCTAGCTACTTTAATAATTACTTTCTGGCCTTTTATTCTAACGATTTGTTCTTTGTAATAAAGTAGCAGTGCGGGATCTCTCTTGACTGCAATCCATGCTGCTTCTATCAGAATGTTTTTGATCACAGCATTTCCACGTTTTGTCAGCCCACCGATGACCTCTTTGTCCCCGGTTGTGTGACAAGTAGGTATTACACCACAATAACT